>NZ_CM142677.1:0-127500 GCF_054889225.1 Pseudomonas sp. X10
CGGCTTTCAACTCAGGGGATATCCGTGTCAGTGGAACTTTGGCAGCAGTGCGTAGAGCTTCTGCGCGATGAACTGCCTGCCCAGCAATTCAACACCTGGATCCGTCCGCTACAGGTCGAAGCCGAAGGCGACGAGTTGCGCGTCTATGCGCCCAACCGTTTCGTTCTCGATTGGGTCAATGAAAAGTACCTGGGCCGCCTGCTCGAGCTGTTGGGTGAGCACGGCAACGGCATTGCGCCTGCGCTTTCCTTATTAATAGGCAGTCGGCGCAGTTCGACTCCACGTGCGGCCCCCAATGCCCCGGTCAGCGCCGCTGTTGCCGCTTCCCAGACCCAGCAGCCGGTCATCACTCCCAGTGAACCGGCCCCAGCGCCGGTGACGCCGGCTGCGGCTGCCAGCGAGATCGAAGAAGCGCCTTCCCGCGACAGTTTCGACTCCATGGGCGAATCCTCCTCGGCGCCGGCTGCAACTGGCCGCACCGAGCAAAGGACCGTTCAGGTCGAGGGTGCGCTCAAGCACACCAGTTACCTGAACCGTACCTTTACCTTCGAGACTTTTGTCGAAGGTAAGTCCAACCAGTTGGCCCGGGCTGCCGCCTGGCAGGTCGCCGATAACCCCAAGCATGGCTACAACCCGCTGTTCCTTTATGGCGGTGTCGGCCTGGGTAAGACGCACTTGATGCATGCTGTGGGTAACCACCTGCTCAAGAAGAACCCCAATGCCAAGGTGGTGTACCTGCACTCCGAGCGTTTCGTAGCCGACATGGTCAAGGCGTTGCAGCTCAACGCCATCAATGAATTCAAGCGCTTCTACCGTTCGGTGGATGCGTTGCTGATTGACGATATCCAGTTCTTCGCTCGCAAGGAGCGCTCCCAGGAGGAGTTTTTCCATACTTTCAATGCCCTGCTCGAGGGTGGACAACAGGTCATCCTGACCAGTGACCGCTACCCGAAGGAAATCGAAGGCCTGGAAGAGCGCCTGAAGTCACGCTTTGGCTGGGGCCTGACGGTGGCCGTGGAGCCACCGGAACTGGAAACGCGCGTGGCAATCCTGATGAAGAAGGCCGACCAAGCCAAGGTCGACCTACCGCATGATGCCGCATTCTTCATCGCCCAACGTATCCGTTCCAATGTGCGTGAGCTCGAAGGCGCCCTGAAGCGAGTGATTGCCCACTCGCACTTCATGGGCCGCGATATCACCATCGAACTGATTCGCGAATCGCTCAAGGATCTGCTCGCGCTGCAGGACAAACTGGTCAGTGTGGATAACATCCAGCGGACCGTGGCTGAATACTACAAGATCAAGATCTCCGATCTGTTGTCCAAGCGACGCTCTCGCTCGGTAGCCCGGCCGCGCCAGGTCGCCATGGCGTTGTCCAAGGAGCTGACCAACCACAGTCTGCCGGAAATTGGCGATGTATTTGGCGGTCGCGACCATACCACCGTGCTGCACGCCTGCCGCAAGATCAATGAACTGAAGGAATCCGACGCGGATATCCGCGAGGACTACAAGAACCTGCTGCGGACGCTGACGACGTGATGGGCGTCAGCGCAGCTTTTTGAAGGCAAGGGACTAGACCATGCATTTCACCATTCAACGCGAAGCCCTGTTGAAACCCCTGCAACTGGTCGCAGGCGTCGTCGAGCGCCGTCAGACCTTGCCGGTATTGTCCAACGTGCTGCTGGTCGTTCAGGGTCAGCAGTTGTCGCTGACTGGTACCGACCTGGAAGTCGAGCTGGTTGGCCGCGTTCAGTTGGAAGAGCCCGCCGAGCCCGGCGAGATCACTGTGCCGGCGCGCAAGCTGATGGACATCTGCAAGAGCCTGCCCAACGACGCTCTGATCGATATCAAGTTCGATGAGCAGAAGCTCGTGGTCAAGGCAGGCCGCAGCCGCTTCACCCTGTCGACCCTGCCGGCCAACGATTTCCCGACTGTGGAAGAAGGCCCGGGTTCACTCACCTGCAATCTGGAGCAAAGCAAGCTGCGTCGCTTGATCGAGCGCACCAGCTTCGCCATGGCCCAGCAGGACGTCCGTTACTACCTCAATGGCATGCTGCTGGAAGTATCCACCGACACCCTGCGCGCCGTGGCTACTGACGGCCACCGTCTGGCCATGTGCTCCATGCAAGCAGCCATTGGCCAAGCCGACCGCCACCAGGTGATCGTGCCGCGCAAAGGCATCCTGGAGCTGGCGCGCCTGCTCACTGACCCGGAAGGCATGGTCAGTATTGTCCTGGGCCAGCACCACATCCGTGCGACAACGGGCGAGTTCACCTTCACCTCCAAGTTGGTGGATGGCAAGTTCCCGGACTACGAGCGGGTACTGCCGAAGGGCGGCGACAAGTTGGTTGTCGGTGACCGTCAGCTGCTGCGTGAAGCGTTCAGCCGGACTGCCATTCTTTCGAACGAGAAGTACCGCGGTATTCGTCTGCAACTGGCTGCTGGCCAACTGAAAATCCAGGCGAATAACCCGGAACAGGAAGAAGCAGAAGAAGAGATTAGCGTCGACTACAACGGTGGTTCGCTGGAGATTGGCTTCAACGTCAGCTATCTGCTGGATGTGCTGGGCGTGATGACTACCGAGCAGGTTCGCCTGATCCTGTCGGACTCCAACAGCAGTGCTCTGCTGCAGGAGGCGGGCAACGATGACTCCGCTTACGTTGTCATGCCGATGCGTCTGTAATTTGTAGCAGACCCTAATGTCCCTTCGACGTGTATCGGTCACCGCGGTGCGTAACTTGCACCCGGTGACCTTCTCCCCTTCCCCCCGCATCAACATCCTTTACGGCGCCAATGGCAGCGGCAAAACCAGTGTGCTGGAAGCCGTATATCTATTGGGCCTTGCGCGCTCATTCCGTAGCACGCGTCTCAACCCGGTGATCCAGTACGAACAGCCAACTTGTACAGTATTTGGCCAAGTAGAGCTGAGTGAGGGTGGAACCAGTAACTTGGGGATTTCACGGGAACGCCAAGGTGATTTCACCATCCGGATCGATGGGCAGAATGCGCGCAGTGCTGCACAGTTGGCGGAGATCCTTCCGTTACAACTGATCAATCCGGATAGTTTCCGTCTGCTCGAAGGAGCGCCGAAGATTCGCCGCCAGTTCCTGGATTGGGGAGTGTTCCACGTGGAACCCCGATTCATGGCCACTTGGCAGAGGCTTCAGAAGGCTCTACGGCAGCGGAACTCATGGTTGCGGCATGGTACACTTGACGCTGCTTCGCAAGCCGCCTGGGACCGGGAGCTGTGCCTGGCGAGCGCGGAAATAGATGAATACCGTCGCAACTACATCAAGGCCTTGAAGCCTGTCTTCGAGCGAACCCTGAGCGAACTGGTTGAACTGGAAGGGTTGACCCTGAGCTACTACCGCGGGTGGGACAAGGACCGGGAACTCAACGAAGTACTCGCCTCCTCCTTGATGCGGGATCAGCAAATGGGGCACACCCAAGCCGGTCCGCAACGCGCTGACTTGCGCCTTAGACTGGGCGCACACAATGCCGCAGATATCCTGTCGCGGGGCCAGCAGAAGCTTGTGGTCTGTGCCCTTCGTATTGCCCAGGGTCATCTGGTTGGCCAGGTTCGCCGTGGTCAATGTATTTATCTCGTCGATGACTTGCCGTCCGAGCTGGATGAGCAGCATCGCCGCGCACTGTGCCGCTTGTTGGAAGAATTACACTGCCAGGTTTTTATCACCTGTGTAGATCACGAATTACTGAGGGAAGGCTGGCAAACGGAAACGCCAGTTGCCTTGTTCCACGTGGAACAGGGCCGTATCACCCAGACCCACGACCATCGGGAGTGAAGGCATGAGCGAAAATCAAACGTACGACTCCTCCAGCATCAAAGTGCTGAAAGGGCTGGATGCCGTGCGCAAGCGCCCCGGCATGTACATTGGCGACACCGATGATGGTAGCGGCCTGCACCACATGGTGTTCGAGGTGGTCGACAACTCGATCGACGAGGCCCTCGCCGGTCACTGTGATGACATCACTGTCATCATTCATCCGGATGAATCCATCAGTGTTCGCGACAACGGTCGTGGCATCCCGGTTGATGTGCATAAAGAAGAAGGCGTCTCGGCGGCCGAAGTCATCATGACCGTGCTTCACGCAGGCGGTAAGTTCGACGACAACTCTTACAAGGTTTCCGGCGGTCTGCACGGTGTGGGTGTTTCTGTTGTGAACGCCCTTTCCGAGCAGTTGATCCTGACTGTGCGCCGCAGTGGCAAGATCTGGGAACAGACCTACGTTCACGGTGTTCCACAGGCGCCGATGGCCATTGTGGGTGACAGCGAAACCAGCGGTACCCATATCCACTTCAAGCCTTCGGCTGAAACCTTCAAGAATATTCATTTCAGCTGGGACATCCTCGCCAAGCGTATTCGCGAACTGTCCTTCCTCAACTCGGGCGTTGGCATCCTGCTCAAGGATGAGCGCAGCGGCAAAGAAGAGTTCTTCAAGTACGAAGGTGGCCTGCGCGCATTCGTTGAATACCTGAACACCAACAAGACTCCGGTGAACTCCCAGGTATTCCACTTTAACGTGCAACGTGAAGACGGCGTGGGTGTGGAAATTGCCCTGCAGTGGAACGACAGCTTCAATGAAAACCTGCTGTGTTTCACCAACAACATTCCACAGCGTGACGGCGGTACCCACTTGGTGGGCTTCCGCTCCGCGCTGACCCGCAACCTGAACAACTACATTGAGCAGGAAGGTCTGGCCAAGAAGAACAAGGTTTCCACCACGGGTGACGACGCCCGTGAAGGTCTGACCGCGATCATCTCGGTGAAAGTGCCTGATCCGAAGTTCAGCTCGCAGACCAAGGACAAACTGGTTTCCTCGGAAGTGAAAACCGCCGTGGAACAGGAGATGGGCAAGTACTTCTCTGACTTCCTGCTGGAGAACCCTGCCGAAGCGAAAGCTGTCGTCGGCAAGATGATCGATGCGGCCCGCGCCCGTGAAGCTGCGCGCAAGGCCCGGGAAATGACCCGCCGCAAAGGTGCGCTGGACATCGCCGGCTTGCCAGGCAAACTGGCTGACTGCCAGGAGAAAGACCCTGCCCTTTCCGAACTCTACCTTGTGGAGGGTGACTCTGCAGGTGGCTCGGCCAAGCAAGGCCGTAACCGCAAGACCCAGGCCATCCTGCCGCTCAAGGGTAAGATCCTCAACGTCGAAAAAGCACGTTTCGACAAGATGATCTCGTCCCAGGAAGTCGGCACCCTGATCACTGCCCTAGGTTGTGGTATCGGTCGCGAAGAGTACAACATCGACAAACTGCGTTATCACAACATCATCATCATGACCGATGCTGACGTTGATGGTTCGCACATTCGTACCCTGCTGCTGACCTTCTTTTTCCGCCAGCTGCCAGAGCTGGTCGAGCGTGGCTACATCTACATCGCTCAGCCGCCGCTGTACAAAGTTAAGAAAGGCAAGCAGGAACAGTACATTAAGGACGACGACGCCATGGAAGAGTACATGACGCAGTCGGCCCTTGAAGATGCGAGCTTGCACCTGGACGAATCCGCACCGCCGGTTTCCGGTGTTGAACTGGAGCGTCTGGTCAACGAATTCCGCTCGGTGATGAAGACTCTCAAGCGTCTGTCGCGCCTGTACCCACAGGAACTGACCGAACATTTCATCTACCTGCCTGAGGTCACGCTCGAGCAGTTGGGCGATCACGCGGTCATGGAAAGCTGGCTGGGCAAGCTTCAGGCACGCCTGAGCGGTACCGAGAAATCTGGCCTGGTGTACAAGGCCAGCTTGCGTGAGGACAAGGAGCGTAATGTCTGGCTGCCAGAGGTAGAAATCACCTCCCATGGCCTGGCCAGCTACGTCACCTTCAACCGCGATTTCTTCGGCAGCAACGACTACCGAACCGTTACCACCCTGGGTGCAAGACTCAGCACGTTGCTGGGCGAAGGTGCTTATGTCCAGCGTGGCGAGCGCAAGAAAGCGGTCACCGAGTTCAAGGAGGCACTGGATTGGCTGATGACTGAGACCGCTAAGCGGCATACCATCCAGCGATACAAAGGACTCGGCGAGATGAACCCGGACCAACTGTGGGAAACCACCATGGACCCGAACGTTCGTCGCATGCTCAAGGTGACCATCGAAGACGCGATCGCTGCTGACCAGATCTTCAATACCCTGATGGGTGACGCGGTGGAGCCTCGCCGCGAGTTCATCGAGAGCAACGCGCTTTCGGTGTCCAACCTGGACTTCTGATCAAGTGTTAATAGCCACGATTCGTGAACGCTTGGTAGCTCCCCTGCGCGTGAAGGTTGCGCTGGATGCCCTTATAGCCTTGAGTTCGATGCGCGGCCACTGAAGGAGTGGCAAAACCTGAGTGATACCGTTCGCCAGCAGCTCAAGAAAAACCCCAGATCTTCGGGGTTTTTCTTTTTATAAACATAGGATTATTCAACGGTTTGATCACGCTGCTATTGAACTGACCTCTCAATGGCGTAATACCTGTGGGGCTGGCTTAGCTGCTAGGGGCTCGGCAGCGACGGGAATTTTTGGCTAGGATGTTCACTTGCCCCCGGTCGACTGGATCACTATGTCAAAAGTTAGCAAAGTCACCGACCCGTCCTATGAGCTGATGGACGACCACGAAGGTCATTCGCTGATCTACCGTCAGCACGGTTTCCCCAGTCCGTTGGTGCGTTGGCATTTCCATAAGGAATACGAGCTGCACTTGATCGTTGCCAGCTCCGGCAAGGTGTTCATCGGCGACTACATCGGTAACTTCGCCCCCGATACGTTGTTTCTCACCGGACCGAACCTGCCGCACAACTGGATCAGCCAGGTCGGTCCAGGCGAAGTGGTGGGCAAGCGTGACATGCTGGTCAACTTCACCGACGAAGTCCTGGAAGACGGCAGCAGCGTGTTCTCCGAACTGAACCAGCTCACCCCGCTGCTGGCCCGAGCACGTTACGGCATAGAGTTCCGCGACCCGGCGTTGATCGCTGAGACCCGGCAACTGCTGCAACGTATCGCCGACAGCCGAGGCATGACCCGCCTGGGATACTTTTTTATCCTCATGGAGCAGCTCGCCGCCTGCGAGGATTACCAGTTGCTGTCCACTGTCACGTCCTCGCAACTGGCTGACGAACATAACGTCGAGCGCATCAACCGGGCGGTGGACTACATCTTCCAGCACTACGCCCAGGATCTCACCCAGAACGAGGTCGCCGAGCTCCTGGGGATGACGCCCACCTACTTCTCGCGCTTCTTCAAACAGGCCGCCGGGCGCGGTTTCGTCGAGTTCGTCAACCGCCTGCGGGTCAGCAAGTCCTGCGAGTTGCTGGCCAAGAGCGATCTGCCGGTGACCGAAGTGTGCTTTGAATCGGGCTTCAGCAACCTGTCTAATTTCAACCGGCGCTTCCAGCAGCTCAAGGGCATGACCCCCTCCGACTACCGCAGCCTGGTGACCCAGCGTCTGACCGAGCAGAACTTGCTCTGACCCCACCCCACGCGTAAGCCAGTGCAAAAAAGTATCAGCCAAAGTGCAGGCTAGGCTTTGTCGGCTTCGCCGTGCGGCGGTGTAATCGGCGGCGAGCGACACAAAAACAATAATGTCTTCCGTACCGCCATTCGGTCCGGAAGGGGAGTTCACAGATGAACGACTCGATCAAGGCCTGTGTGGCCGCCGCCTGTCTCAGCTTGCCGCTATTCGCCCAGGGCGCTGAAGTTCTGACCATCGCCACGGTCAACAACAACGACATGATCCGCATGCAGCGCCTGTCCAAGGTGTTCGAGGAACAGCACCCGGACATCAAGCTCAAGTGGGTGGTGTTGGAGGAAAACGTCCTGCGCCAGCGGCTGACCACCGACATCGCCACTCAGGGCGGCCAGTTCGACGTGCTGACCATCGGCATGTATGAGGCCGCGCTGTGGGGCGCCAAGGGCTGGCTGGAACCGATGCAAGACCTGCCCGCCGACTATGCCCTCGATGACGTGTTCCCCTCGGTGCGCGATGGCCTGTCGGTCAAGGGCACGCTGTACGCCCTGCCGTTCTACGCTGAAGCCTCGATCACCTACTACCGCAAGGATCTGTTCCAGGAGGCTGGGCTGAGCATGCCCGAGCAGCCGACCTGGACCCAGCTCGGTGAGTTCGCCGCCAAGCTGAATCACCCTGACAAGGACCAGTACGGCATCTGCCTGCGCGGCAAAGCGGGTTGGGGCGAGAATATGGCGTTGCTCAGCACCGTGGCCAATGCCTGGGGCGCGCGCTGGTTCGATGAACAATGGAACCCGCAGTTCGACGGTAGCGAGTGGAAGGATGCACTGACCTTCTATGTTGACACCATGAAGCAGTACGGTCCGCCCGGTGCCTCCAGCAACGGCTTCAACGAAAACTTGGCGCTGTTCAATAGCGGAAAATGCGCGATGTGGGTCGACGCCAGCGTCGCCGGTTCCTTCGTCACTGACGAGAGCCAGAGCAAAGTCGCCGACCAGGTCGGCTTCACCTTCGCGCCCAGCCAAGTCACTGACAAGGGCGCCTCTTGGCTGTATTCCTGGGCTTTGGCGATCCCCACCAGTTCCAAGTCCAAGGACGCGGCGAAGACCTTCAGCACCTGGGCCACCTCCCAGGCCTATATGAAGCTTGTGGCCGACAAGGAAGGCGTGGCCAACGTGCCGCCAGGCACCCGCGCCTCCACCTATAGCGAGGCCTACCTGGCCGCTGCGCCGTTCGCCAAGGTAACGCTGGAGTCGCTCAAACGAGTCGACCCCAACCACCCGACCCTCAAGCCCGTGCCCTATGTCGGCATCCAGCTGGTAACCATTCCGGAGTTCCAGGCCATCGGCACTCAGGTCGGCAAGCAGTTCTCCGCCGCGCTTACCGGGCATTTCAAGGTCGACCAAGCGCTCGCCGCCGCCCAGCAATCTACCGCCCGTGAGATGAAACGCGCCGGTTATCCCAAGTAGCCCGCCCCGGCTGTCGCCGCGTCGCTTCCTGGCGCGGTGGCGGCTGGCTGCTCGCCCTTTTCCGTTGCACATGGAGTCGCCATGAACACTTCGGCCCTCGACACCCCGACCCTCGCCGCCCCGCGCCCCGGCAAACGCCGCGTCGGGCCTGGCTGGTTCTTGGTCAGCCCCTCGGTGGCGCTGCTGTTGTTGTGGATGATCGTGCCCCTGGGCATGACCCTGTATTTCTCGCTGATCCGCTACAACCTGCTCTACCCTGGCGAAAATGATTTTGTCGGCCTGGAGAACTTCAGCTTCTTCGTCACCGACGCAGGTTTTATGCCTGGCGCCCTCAACACCCTGACCTTGGTCGGCAGCGTGCTGGTTTTCAGCGTAGTGTTCGGTGTGCTCATCTCCGCTCTGCTGGAGGCCGGCGAGTTCTGGGGCCGGGGCGTGGTTCGGGTACTGCTGATCTCGCCATTCTTCATCATGCCCACGGTCAGCGCGCTGCTGTGGAAGAACCTGATCTTCCATCCGGTGTCGGGGATTCTCGCCGCCGTCTGGCGCCTGTTCGGTGCCCAACCGGTGGACTGGCTGGCGCACTACCCGCTGCTGTCGATCATCCTGATTGTTTCCTGGCAGTGGCTGCCGTTCGCCATCCTGATCCTGATGACTGCCATGCAGTCCCTCGACCAGGAGCAGAAAGAAGCCGCGCGGCTGGATGGCGCCGGCCCCCTGGCGATCTTCTGGCACCTGACCTTGCCGCACTTGGCGCGTCCCATCGCGGTGGTGGTGATGATCGAGATGATCTTCCTGCTCTCGGTGTTCGCTGAAATCTTCACCACCACCAGCGGTGGCCCTGGCTACGAATCCACCAACCTTGCCTACCTGATCTACAACCAGGCCCTGCTGCAGTTTGATGTCGGCATGGCCTCGGCCGGTGGCCTGATCGCCGTGCTGATCGCCAACATCGCCGCCATCGTGTTGGTACGGATGATCGGCAAGAACCTCACCGAGCGCAGCTGAGGAGCCCGCCATGCTGACACTCAAGCAAACCCGTGGCCTGCGCGATGCGCTGATCGGCCTGCTGTGCTGGGGCATCGCCCTGGTGATCTTCTTCCCGATCTTCTGGATGCTGCTGACCAGCTTCAAGACTGAGCTCGCCGCCTTCGCCACACCGCCGAGCTTCATCTTCCAGCCGACCCTGGAGAACTATCTGCATATCAACGAACGCAGCGACTATTTCTCCTACGCCTGGAACTCGGTACTGATCTCCTTCTCGGCCACCCTGCTGTGCATGGTCATCGCGGTGCCGGCGGCCTACTCCATGGCCTTCTTCGAAACCCGCCATACCAAGCGCACGTTGTTGTGGATGCTGTCGACCAAGATGCTGCCGCCGGTCGGTGTGTTGATGCCCATCTACCTGCTGGCCAAGAGCTTCGGCCTACTCGACTCGCGCCTAGCGTTGATCATCGTCTACACCTTGATCAACCTACCGATCGTGGTGTGGATGGTGTACACCTACTTCAAGGACATCCCTGTGGACATCCTCGAAGCCGCACGTCTGGACGGCGCTGGCACCTGGCAGGAGATCGTCCGCGTGCTGCTGCCGATCGCCCGCGGCGGCCTGGCCTCGACCCTGTTGCTGTCGCTGATCCTGTGTTGGAACGAGGCGTTCTGGTCGCTCAACCTGACCTCCTCGGCCGCCGCCCCGCTGACCGTGCTGGTCGCCTCCTATTCAAGCCCCGAAGGCCTGTTCTGGGCCAAGCTCTCGGCCGTCTCGACCCTGGCCTGCGCGCCGATCCTGATCTTCGGCTGGATCAGCCAGAAGCAGTTGGTCCGCGGCCTGTCCTTCGGTGCCGTGAAATGAACCGCCTTCCCACCCTTTCGTCCCCGGCCACCGCGGAGGTAATTCGACATGGCTGACCTGAAGATCCGTAACCTGCAGAAAGGCTTCGATGGCCACGCCATCATCAAGGGCATCGACCTGGACGTGCGCGACCGCGAGTTCGTGGTGTTCGTCGGCCCGTCCGGTTGCGGCAAGTCGACCTTGCTGCGGCTGATCGCCGGCCTTGAGGAGGTCAGCAGCGGCAGCATCGCCCTGGATGGTGTCGACATCACCGACACCGCCCCGGCCAAACGTGACCTGGCGATGGTGTTCCAGACCTATGCGCTTTACCCGCACATGACCGTGCGCAAGAACCTGTCGTTCGCCCTAGACCTGGCCGGCGTCGACAAGCGCGAAGTGGTCAGCAAGGTCGACAACGCTGCGCGCATCCTCGAACTACAACCGCTACTTGAACGCAAGCCGCGCCAGCTCTCCGGCGGCCAGCGCCAGCGGGTGGCGATCGGCCGGGCGATCGTGCGCAACCCGAAGATCTTCCTGTTCGATGAGCCGCTATCGAACCTCGATGCCGCCCTACGTGTGCAGATGCGCCTGGAGCTGGCGCGGCTGCACCAGGAGCTGGCCGCGACCATGATCTACGTGACTCACGACCAAGTCGAGGCGATGACCCTGGCCGACAAGGTCGTGGTGCTCAATGGTGGGCGCATCGAGCAGGTCGGCTCGCCGTTGGAGCTATACCACCACCCGGCCAACCTGTTCGTCGCAGGTTTCCTTGGCACGCCGAAGATGGGCTTCTTACGTGGACACCTGAGCCGTAACCATGGCAACCAGTGCGAGGTCGCCCTCGAATGTGGCGCACGTATCACCCTGCCGCTGTGCGCGGGCGAGTTGTCTACTGGTAGCCAGGTGACCCTCGGCATCCGCCCGGAACACTTGAGCATCGCCCGCGCCGGTGACGCTGTTCAGGAGATGCTGCGGGTCACCGCCGACGTCAGCGAGCGGCTCGGCAGTGACACCTACTGCCATGTACGCACCGACTCCGAGGAGATGCTCACTGTACGGGTGAGGGGCGATTTCGCGCCCGAGTATGGTGAAAAACTTGAGCTGGGCTTCGACCCGGGTCACTGCCACTTGTTCGACAGCAACGGCCAGGCCCTCGGCAAACGACTGCAACAGGCGGCCTGAGAGGTCGCCTTCCAAGGATATCCAGGATGAAACTCAACCTGCAGAACCTCGGGCTGCTGGCGACCGCGGTCGCCCGCCCTTCCTATGATCCTGCGCAGGTGCGCCAGGGGATCGTGCACATCGGTGTCGGCGGCTTCCACCGCGCCCACCAGGCGGCCTACACCGACGCCCTGATGAACCGTGGCGAAGGCCTGGACTGGGCGATCTGCGGTGTTGGCCTGCGCAGCGAGGACCGCGCCATGCGCGATGCCCTGGCCGGGCAGGACCACCTCTACACCCTATTCGAACTGGGCGACCAGACAGATACCGAAGTGAGGGTGATCGCCGCCATCAGCGGCATGCTGCTGGCCGAGGACGGCGCCGAAGCACTGCTGGCCAAGCTGGCGGAGCCGGCCATCCGTATTGTCTCGCTGACTATTACCGAAGGTGGCTACTGCATGGATGACAGCAGCGGCGAATTCCTCGCCGACCTGCCGTTGGTCCAACACGATCTGGCCAACCCACGGTCCCCGCGCAGCGTCTTCGGCTTCCTCTGCGAGGCCCTGCGCCGACGCCGTGACGCGGGTGTGCCGGCGTTCACCGTGATGTCTTGCGACAACCTTCCACACAATGGCGAGGTGGCGCGTAAGGCATTGCTGGCGTTCGCCTACCTGCTCAACCATGATTTGGCCCAGTGGATCGACGACAACGTCAGTTTCCCCAACGCCATGGTCGACCGCATCACCCCGATGACCAGCAGTGCCCATCGCCTGCAACTGGCCGAACGACACGGTGTCGAGGATGCCTGGCCGGTGGTCTGCGAACCCTTTGTCCAATGGGTGCTGGAAGACCGGTTCGTCGCCGGGCGCCCGGCTTGGGAGAAGGTTGGCGTGCAGTTCACCGACGACGTCACGCCCTACGAAGAGATGAAGATCAAGCTGCTCAACGGCAGCCACCTGGCCCTGACCTACTTGGGGTTCCTGCAGGGTTACCGCTTTGTCCATGAAACCCTCGCCGACCCGCTGCTGCGCCGCTACATGCGCACCTTCATGGATCTGGACGTGACCCCGCAGCTCGCGCCGGTGCCGGGCATCGATCTGGAGCGCTACAAAGATAGCCTGACCGAGCGCTTCGCCAACCGTGCCATCGCCGACCAGCTAGAGCGAGTGTGCTCGGACGGTTCGTCGAAGTTTCCCAAGTTCATCGTGCCAACCGCCAACCGCCTGATCGAAGCCGGCCAGCCGCTGGAGCGCGTGGCACTGGTGGTGGCGGCGTGGGCGCTGTACTTGCGAGGGGTCGACGAACAGGGCACGCAGTACGCGATTCCCGACCCGCGAGCCGCGCAGTGCCAGGCCCGGGTCGTGCAGCGCGATGGGCTGGCGGCCCGCGTACTGGGCGATGAGTCCATCTTCGGTGCGGCGATACCGGCCTCCAAGGCCTTCATCGGAGCCTTCGAGAGGATGTACGACAGCTTGCGCGAGTTCGGCGTGAGTGAAACCCTGCGCCGCGTACTCGGCGACTGAACCTGGAGCGCGATGACATGGAGGGACTGTTCCTAGGTATCGACTGTGGCACCCAGGGCACCAAGGCCCTGGTGCTGGACGTCGGCAGTGGTCGCGTGTTGGGCCAGGGCAGTGCCGCCCATGCACCGCCGCAAGGCCGCGATGGCCGTCGCGAACAGGACCCGGCTGACTGGCTGGGTGCCCTACGCGTGGCGGTGACCGGCGCCTTGCGAGAGGCTGGTGTCGAGGGCCGGGCGGTGCGTGCGCTGGCGGTGTCTGGCCAGCAGCACGGCTTGGTGCTGCTCGATGCGCAGGGCCAAGTGCTGCGCCCCGCCAAGCTGTGGTGCGACACCGAGACCACACCGGAAAACCAGGAGCTGCTCGCAGCCCTTGGTGGTGCCAGCGGTTCGTTGGAGCGGCTGGGGCTGGTGATCGCGCCGGGTTACACGGTGTCCAAGTTGTTGTGGAGCAAACGCAACTTCCCCGAGTTGTTTGAGCGTGTCGCCCATGTCCTGCTGCCCCATGACTACCTCAACTACTGGCTGACCGGCCGCGCCTGCACCGAGCCTGGCGATGCCTCTGGTACCGGATACTATGACGTGCGTCGCAGGACCTGGGCGACGGATCTGCTGCAACGTATCGAGCCGGGTGAACGCCTGCTGGCAGCCCTGCCCGAGCTGATCGAACCCGGCGACTGCGTGGGTACCCTGCGCGAGCAGGCCGCCGAAGCACTCGGCCTTGATCCCCAAACCTGGGTGGCTAGCGGTGGCGGTGACAACATGCTCGGCGCCATCGGCACCGGCAACATCCATCCCGGCATGATCACGCTGAGCCTCGGTACCTCCGGCACCCTGGCGGCCCATGCCGATCAAGCGCAGGTGACCGCACAGGGTGAAGTGGCGACCTTCTGCGCTTCCAGCGGCGGCTGGCTGCCTTTGATTTGCACCATGAACCTGACCAGTGCCTGCGCCCTGGTCCAAGACCTGCTGCAACTTGACCTGGACAGCTTCGCGCAACTCGCCGCTCAGGCATCGATCGGTGCCGACGGCCTGCTGATGCTGCCGTTTTTCAACGGCGAGCGGGTGCCTGCCCTACCCGAGGCCAGTGCCAGCCTGCACGGCATGACCAGCGCTAACCTGACTCGCGCCAACCTCTGCCGGGCGGTGCTGGAAGGTACTTGCTTCAGCCTGCGATATGGCCTTGATCTACTGCGCGCCAGCGGCCTGCAAGGCGAGGAAATCCGCTTGGTCGGCGGTGCGGCGAAAAGCCCGCTGTGGCGCCAGGTGCTCGCCGACCTGCTCGGCCTGCCGGTGGTCTGTCCCCGGCAGACCGAAGCCGCCGCCCTCGGCGCGGCGATCCAGGCCGCCTGGAGCCTGGGCCGCCAGCAGGTCTGGGGCGACAGCCTGGAAACCCTGTGCCAGCGCTGCGTGATCCTCGACGAGAGCACCCGCACCGTGCCGCAGCCGGTACAGCAGGCCGCCTACGAGGTTGCCTACCAGCGTTACCGGGCGTACCTGCCTGCACGCTGATTGCGGGTATCCTTCCCTCATCTTTCGTTTCGGAGAACTTCATGTACCTGGTGTGTGGTGAGGCCCTGTTCGATGTCTTCAGCCTGGAAAACAGCCCCCGCAGCGGCGAACTGGGCTTTACCGCAATCGCCGGCGGCTCGCCGTTCAACGTCGCCGTCGGCCTGCGCCGACTGGGTGTGGAAGCGGCGCTGTTCGGCGGGCTGTCCAGCGACTACCTCGGCGCGCGCTTGCGCCAGGTTCTGGAAGAGGAAAGCGTGGACTGTAGTTTTCTGGTCGCCAGCGATGCGCCGACCACCTTGGCCATGGTCGGACTGGATGCCAACGGCTCGGCGCAATACCAGTTTCGTGGAGAGGGCTGCGCCGACCGGCAGGTACGCCTGGAGCACTTGCCGACCTTGGACGACAAGGTGCGTGGCCTGCATGTGGGGTCCTACACTCTGGTGGTGACACCCGTGGCCGATACTCTGATGGCGTTGGTGCAACGTGAAGGTGGCCGACGTCTGGTCAGCCTCGACCCTAACGTGCGACTCAACCCACAACCGGATGTCGCGCTGTGGCGGCGCCAGGTCGAGGCCTTTGCCGGCCATGCTCACCTGATCAAGGCCAGTGAAGAAGACCTGGCCCTGCTCTACCCTGGCCGCGATCCAGCCGACGTGGCACGTAGCTGGCTCAACGAGCGCTGTCGATTGGTGTTCGTCACCCACGGTGGCGATGGCGCCAGCGTGCATTGCGCCCATGGCTCGTGGGCGCGGCCAGCTGATGCTTCGTTAGTGGTGCGTGATACCGTCGGTGCCGGCGACACCTTCCAGGCTGCAGTACTCGCCTACCTCGCCCGCTTAGGCGCGGCCAGCCCTGAAGGGCTGGCTGCATTGGAGCGCAAGGCGATCGACGAGATGCTCGCTTATGCTATCCGTGCAGCGGCCATCACCTGCTCACGGGTCGGCCCGCAGTTGCCGTTTGCGCATGAGCTGTCGGCCAAGGATAGTTAGTGGGCGAGAAGGAGCTGGAATCGCTGGCGATGGTCGTGTTCCACGTGGAACATGATTTCACCGAAGGTGGACATGGCCTAGGGCCTGTAACCGGGGCTGCTTTGCCGGGGGGCTCATTTCAGTGATTCAGAGGCCCAGTTCACGCAAGCGTCTGTATAAGGTGCGTTCACTGAGGCCCAAGTGACGAGCCAGGTCGCTGCGCGAGCCTTGAAAGCATTCCACTACCTGCGCCAGTTGGCTCAGGTCGCTGCTGGTTCTGCGCGGTTTCAGTGAGGGGGCTCTTTCGCTGAGCGGGCCAAGTTCTTCGGGTAGGTGCTCGATGCGGATTATTCCGTCGTCGGCGAACAGGCGCGCACGTTCGAGGATGTTGCGCAACTCACGGATGTTGCCCGGGAATGGATGCAGCCTGAGTCGCTGCAATGCCTCTGGTGAAAGGCTGGGGGCTTGGTTGCCTGCCATGCGGCGCAAAAGGCTCTCGGCCAATAGAGGGAGATCCTCTACGCGCTCGCGCAAGGCTGGCAGGCGAATGGGGAAACCGCTGATGCGGTAGTACAGATCTTCCCGGAAGGTGCCGTCGGCCACCAAGGCCTTCAAGGGTTTGTGGGTGGCCGAGACCAGGCGGAAATCCGAGTGCACGGTACGCAAGCTGCCAACAGGGCGGAAGCTGCCAGATTCGATCAGACGCAGCAATTTTACCTGCATTGCCAGGGGCACTTCGCCGATCTCGTCAAGAAACAGGGTGCCGCCATGGGCAGCTTCGGCCAGTCCGATCTTGCGCTGCAAGGCGCCGGTGAAGGCGCCCTTCTCATAGCCGAACAACTCGCTCTCGAACAGCGATTCGGTCAGGGCGGTGCAGTCGACTACCACCAGAGGACCGCTTGCCCGGGGACTGCCCAAGTGCAAGGCGCGGGCGAACAGCTCCTTGCCCGTTCCGGATTCGCCCTGCAGCAATACCGGAATCTGCGCCGGAGCCGCGCGTTGCAGGCTGGCGAGTGCTGTTTTGAAGGCTGGCGCGCGGCCTACCAGCCCTTGCTGCTGTGGTTGTGCCGAGGCCAGGGTAATGCTGGTCAGGCGTTCGACAAAGGCCACCACCCTGCCCTACTCGTCGAGGATCGGTCGCAATTCGACATCGACATGTTCGGGGCCACGCGGCGTATGGTGGATGTGCAGGA
This sequence comes from Pseudomonas sp. X10, assembly GCF_054889225.1. NCBI lineage: Bacteria > Pseudomonadati > Pseudomonadota > Gammaproteobacteria > Pseudomonadales > Pseudomonadaceae > Pseudomonas > Pseudomonas sp. X10. The sequence goes on from NZ_CM142677.1 coordinate 17,116, forward strand.
CGCGCTCTGCCACCTTGCTGCTCCAGGCCTTGCGCATCGGGCAATGCTCTCCGGCCTGGTCGCAGGGCACGGCGTAGTGGTGGGATACCCGGTGGCACTTCTCGCCCAGCGGCGCTTGGTCGTCCACACCGAACTGACGCCGGTAGGCGGCATTGGCCGCCAGGATGTTGTACTGGGTATCCAGCACGATGGTGGGCTGCGCGTCGTGTTCCAGGTAGGAAACCAGCGCCTGTATGGCGGGATGAGTAGAGGCAGCGGGAAGCTCAGGCATATCGGCACCAGAAGAAGCACCCGCAGAGCTTATCAGTGACTGCCAAAGGCTGCCACGGACTGCCAACCGTCTGCCAGTCAGCGTGGCAGAAACTGGCAGGCCCGTTCATCAATTGCCCGGTTTATAGGCGCATTCTTCAGGAAAATCGGCTGAATGGCCTTGGCATGTATCTTGATAAAAGCCTTCCCACTGCCTACGCCTCTATCAAGGCCGGCAGAAAAAACTGGAGAGTGGCAAATGGTCATTGGCAGCAATCTTTATGTGGAAGCCTTGTTCGATGAGGTGACCTCAACCATCAGCTATCTGGTCATGGACCAAGGCTCGGGTCACTGCGCATTGATCGATAGCGTGCTCGATTACGATCCAAAGTCTGGACGCACTTGTACTGAATTGGCGGACAAATTGATTGCCCGGGTCAATGAGCTGGGCGCCAAGGTCCAGTGGATTCTCGAAACCCATGTGCACGCCGATCACTTGTCGGCCGCGGCGTATCTGAAGGACGCATTGGGCGGTCAGGTGGCGATCGGCAGCCGCATCACCCAGGTACAGAAGGTCTTTGGCGCGCTATTCAACGCCGAGCCTGGGTTTGCCCGTGATGGCAGCCAGTTCGATGTGCTGCTCGAGGATGAGCAAGTCTTTGCTATCGGCAATCTGCGGGCGCGTGCCATGCATACGCCGGGGCACACACCGGCCTGCATGACCTATGTGGTGGAGGATGCAGGCGAGTGCGTGGCTTTTGTCGGTGACACGCTGTTCATGCCTGACTACGGCACGGCTCGTTGCGACTTCCCAGGTGCCGATGCGCGGACCTTGTACCGCTCGATTCGGCGCATCCTCGCCCTGCCCGGCCAGACCCGCCTGTTCATGTGCCACGACTACCTGCCCGGTGGCCGCGAATTACGTTACATGACCACGGTCGCTGAGCAACGCGCCAGCAATGTTCACATCCATGAAGGTGTCAGCGAGGACAGTTTCGTGGCCATGCGCGAGGCTCGCGATGCCACGCTCGAAATGCCCGTCCTAATCCTGCCCTCGGTGCAGGTCAACATGCGCAGCGGCCAGTTACCCGAGCCGGAAGCCAATGGCGTGCGCTATCTGAAGATCCCGCTGAACGTGCTGTGAGCACGCCGCCTATAACGACTATTCAAGGAAACACTGCCATGCCTGCCGAGCTTTTCCCTGCCCATGCCTGCCGTGGCGATCACCACAAGGTGGTGATCGTCGGCGCTGGTGCCGCTGGTATCGCTACTGCTGCCAGCCTGATTAGCCGTGATCCGTCGCTGGACATTGCCCTTATCGATCCCGCTGAAGTGCACTACTACCAACCCGGCTGGACCATGGTCGGCGCGGGTGTGTTCGAGGCGCCGAGCACGGCGCGGACCATGGCCTCGAGCATTCCCCGTGGGGTGCGTTGGGTCCGGGCGCGGGTAGAGAGCTTCAATCCTCAGGCCCAAACCGTGTTGCTGAACGATGGGAGTTCGCTCAGCTATGAACAGCTGGTGGTCTGCCCCGGCCTCAAGCTCGATTGGAGCGCCATCGAAGGATTGAGCGAAACCCTGGGCCGTAACGGTGTGACATCCAACTACCGCTATGATCTGGCACCCTACACCTGGCAGCTGGTGCAGAACCTCAAGCAAGGCCGTGCGCTGTTCACCCAGCCGCCGATGCCGATCAAGTGTGCCGGCGCGCCGCAGAAAGCGCTGTACCTCTCCTGTGACCACTGGCTGCGACACGGGCGACTGGGTGATATCCAGGCCTGTTTCTTCAATGCCGGGACCGTGCTCTTCGGTGTAGCCGACTATGTGCCTGCGTTGATGACCTACATCGACAAGTATCGGGTCGACCTCAACTACGCCCATCGCTTGGTCGCAGTGGATGGTCCGGGCAAACGTGCGACCTTCATACGTACCCTGGCCGATGGCAGCAGCGAAACCTGTGTCGAACCCTTTGACATGCTGCATGTAGTGCCTGCGCAAGTCGCCCCTGACTTTATCCGCGATAGCGTACTGGCTGATGCGGCGGGCTGGGTCGATGTCGACCCGGCAACCCTGTGCCACCGGCAGTTCGCGAATATCCATGCCTTGGGGGATGTGACTAACACCAGCAATGCCAAGACTGCCGCCGCGGCACGCAAGCAGGCGCCTGTGGTGGCCAACAACGTGCTGGTCGCCCTGGGGCGCCTGTCCAACCTGGCGCAGTACGACGGTTATGGTTCCTGCCCGTTGACGGTGGAGCGCGGCAAGATTGTCCTTGCCGAGTTCACCTACGGCGGAAAGGTCGCCCCCAGCTTTCCGCGCTGGTTGCTCGATGGGCGCCAGCCGACGCGGCTGGCGTGGTTGCTGAAGGCGCAGGTGCTGCCTGCGCTGTACTGGCGTGGCATGCTCAAGGGACGGGAATGGCTGGCCAGGCCGCAACCGGTGATGCGGGCCGAGGCCGGACAGTGATCGAACATCAAGTACTAGGGGTTGTGCTGGGCGCGATCATTGGTGCGGTGCTTGCGCTGACTGGCGCCGGCGGGGGCATTCTCGCGGTACCGCTGTTGGTGTTCGGGCTGGGCTTGTCGATGGTCGAAGCGGCGCCGATCGGTTTGCTTGCCGTAGGGATGGCTGCAGCGGTGGGGGCTTTGCTGGGGCTGCGGCAGGGGCTGGTTCGCTATCGTGCTGCTGCGTTTGTCGCGTTGGTCGGTATTGCGGCAGCACCCCTCGGCTTGCTGTTGGCGCATCGCTTGCCGAATACACCACTGGCCTTGGGGTTCTCCTTAGTGCTGGTCTATGCCTGCCTGAGGATCTGGCGCAAGGCTGGCCGCGAGTTGCGTGGCCAGCCGGCCTGTGGACCCCGGCAGATCATGCCCTGTGTGCTCAATCCACTGCAGGGCCGCCTACGCTGGACCTTGCCGTGCGCCCGGGCCCTCGCCTTCACTGGTTTGGTGTCCGGGTTGTTGTCCGGGCTGCTCGGCGTGGGGGGCGGCTTCGTGATCATTCCGGCCTTGAACCGCTACACCAACCTGGAGATGAAAAGCATCGTCGCCACCTCCCTGGCGGTGATCGCCCTGGTATCCACCGGCAGCGTAGTCAGCGCTAGCCTTGGCGGCGTCATGCACTGGGCAGTGGGCGCGCCGTTCGCCGTGGGGGCGGTGAGCGGCCTGCTGGCTACGCGGCCGCTGGCGAGCAAGCTGGCCGGGCCTCGCTTGCAGCAACTGTTCGCGATTGCCGGTATCGGGGCGGCGCTATTGCTGGCGGGCAAGGCTTTGCTTGGCTGAGGCGTCACTCGGAGAGCAAAGCGGCTTGCTCCTGGGCGCACAATGCCAGCAGGTAGTCCCAGACCACGCGCAAGCGCACTGACTTGTGCAGCTCACGGCGAGTACAGATCCAGTAGCTGCGCTGGATGGTTTCGCTGGGCAGTACTCGCACCAGCCCAGGGTCGTGCCGGGCCATGTAGTTGGGCAGCACGGCGATACCCAGGCCGGCCCGGGCTGCCTGCTGCTGGGCGATCACGCTGGTGCTGCGGAAGACCACGTTCGGTGCCCGGCAAAAGCTGTTGAGGAACAGCAGCTCCTGACTGAACAACAGATCGTCCACGTATCCGATCCAGCTGTGCCGGGCCAGGTCCTCACGGTGCGTCAGCGCTGGTGCCTTGGCCAGGTATTCGCGGCTGGCGTACAGCGCCAGGCGGTAGTCGGTCAGCTTGCGGGTAATCAGCAGGTCGGCACTGGGACGCTCCAGGTGAATGCTGATTTCCGCTTCGCGGTTGAGAATGCTGACGAAGCGGGGTACGGCCACCAGCTCCACTTCCAGGCCGGGGTAGCGTTCGAACAACTCGTTCATCCGGGGCGTGAAGAACATGATGCCAATGCCCTCGGTGACGCCGAGCCGAATCTTGCCCAGCGGTGTGATCGCTTGGGTGATCTCTTCCTGGGCCAGCAGGGCGACATTCTCCATCGCCTCTGCATGCTTGAGCAGCGCTTGGCCGGAGGGCGTCAGCTCGTAGCCTTGGGCATGCTGGACAAACAAGGCAGTGCCTAGGCTCTTCTCGATATTTTCGATGTGCCGGGCCACGGTGCTGTGGGTGGTATTGAGTCGCTTAGCGGCGGAAAGCAAGCGGCCGCTGCGCTGCAACTCGAGGAAAAACCGCAGATCATTCCAGTCGAACATGCTTTTCCTTGTGAATCAGGCGTTCACGGGCATTGTGCTAAAACGCACAGCGGTTGCGCGAAATCTAACGTTTTCACCGCGAAATTAATCAATAACATGGACAGGAACAAGAACAATAATCAGGCGCGAGGTAACACATGCCATCAGCCGATTCTGTCTACGACTATGTGATCGTGGGTGCCGGACCTGCCGGTTGCCTGCTGGCCAATCGTTTGTCTGCCGACCCCTCTTGTCGTGTCTTGCTGCTTGAAGCAGGCGGACGTGACAACTATCCCTGGATCCACATCCCCGTTGGCTACCTGTACTGCATCGGCAATCCACGCACCGACTGGTGTTTCAAGACCGAGGCGCAACCTGGTCTGGATGGCCGCAGCTTGGGTTATCCACGGGGCAAGGTGCTCGGTGGCTGTTCCTCGATCAACGGCATGATCTACATGCGCGGCCAGGCGGCGGACTATGACCGCTGGGCTGAACAAGGCAACGCCGGTTGGGCCTGGAAGGATGTGCTGCCGCTGTTCAAAGCCAGTGAGAGCCACTTTGCCGGAGCCAGTGAGCACCACGGCGCCGAGGGGGAGTGGCGGGTCGAGCAGCAGCGTTATTCCTGGCCGATCCTCGATGCTTTTCGCGAGGCGGCAGCGCAATCCGGGATCCCCAACGTCGCGGACTTCAATACCGGAGACAACCAGGGCTGTGGATATTTTCAGGTCAACCAACGCAGTGGCATCCGTTGGAACTCCGCCAAAGCTTTTCTTCGCCCAGTGCTCAAGCGTCCGAACCTGACGGTGCTCACCGCTGTGCAGGTCGATCAGGTGCTGCTGGACAACACCCGCGCCTCTGCGGTCAAAGCGCTCTGGCAAGGAGCCTGGCATGAGTTTCCGGCGCGCCGCGAGATCATCCTCTGCGCTGGCGCGGTGGGTTCTCCGGGGATCCTCCAGCGTTCTGGAATAGGTCCGCGCAAGCTCCTGGAAGACTTGGGTATCGGTGTGCGCCATGAGTTGCCCGGTGTGGGAGGCAACCTGCAGGATCACCTGCAACTGCGGCTGATCTATCAGGTCCGCAATACCCGTACCCTCAACCAGATGGCCAACAGCCTGTGGGGCAAGATGGGTATGGGCCTGCGCTATCTCTACGACCGGAGCGGCCCGTTGGCCATGGCTCCGAGCCAGTTGGGGGCCTTCGTCCGCTCGGGGCCGGAGCAGGCAACGGCGAACCTCCAGTATCACGTGCAGCCATTGTCGCTCGAGCGGTTCGGCGAACCGCTGCATCGCTTCCCGGCCTTCACTGCTTCAGTGTGCAACTTGCGCCCGGTCAGCCGCGGTCGTATCGATATCCGCTCGGCCGATATGACGGCCGCGCCGCTGATCGACCCTCACTACCTGAGTGCTCCTGAGGACCTGCGCGTTGCAGCGCAAGCCATCCGGATCACCCGGCGTATCGTCCAGGCCCCTGCCCTGGCGGCTTTCGAACCACAGGAGTACCTACCGGGAGCGGCATTAGAAAGCGAGGAGCAGTTGCATGAGGCGGCTGGCAAGATCGGCACGACGATCTTCCATCCGGTTGGCACCTGCCGCATGGGCAACGGCCCCCTTGACGTGGTCGATGACCAATTGCGCGTGCATGGAGTGCCGGGTCTGAGGGTGGCTGACGCCTCGATCATGCCGCAGATCGTTTCAGGCAATACCTGTTCGCCCACGCTGATGATCGCCGAGAAGGCGGCGCAACTGATCCTCAGCGGGGCGGCAACCAGCATCAACCGCAACGACAGAAGCGCGATACCGACGCCCTGACCAGGGTGCGTGCAACACCGGCAGCCATGAGGTCGGGGGGCTGCCGACAGTGGAACAACAAGAATAATCACTGTGGCCTGCGGGCCGAGGACAGCAACGATGTCGGATTACATCCAAGAGCAAGGCGCGGCAGCGACACGTGACAGTGGCCGCGAGGAACGCAAGATCATTTTCGCGTCATCCCTCGGGACGGTGTTCGAGTGGTATGACTTTTTTCTCTACGGGGCATTGGCGGCGGTCATCAGCAAGCAGTTCTTCGCCGGGGTGAATGACACCACTGCCTTCATCTTCGCGCTGATGGCCTTTGCCGCAGGCTTCCTGGTCCGGCCGTTCGGCGCTCTGGTGTTCGGCCGGCTGGGCGACATGATCGGCCGCAAGTACACCTTCCTGGTCACCATCGTGCTGATGGGGTTGTCGACCTTCGCCGTGGGTCTGTTGCCCACCTACGCCAGCATCGGTATCGCCGCCCCTATCATTCTGGTGATCCTGCGGATGCTCCAGGGCTTGGCCCTGGGCGGTGAGTACGGCGGTGCCGCGACCTACGTGGCCGAGCATGCGCCACCCGGCAAGCGCGGCTTCCACACTGGCTTCATTCAATCCACCGCCACCCTCGGCCTTCTGTTGTCGCTGATGGTGGTGCTGGGCAGCCGCTACATCAGCGGCGACGAGTTCGAGACATGGGGCTGGCGCCTACCCTTCCTGTTGTCGATCGTGCTGTTGGCGATCTCCACGTGGATCCGCATGAGCATGCATGAGTCGCCAGCCTTCGTGAAAATGAAGGCGCAGGGCAAGATCAGCAAATCCCCGATCCGTGAATCCTTCACCTCTTGGCCGAACCTCAAGGTGGTGTTGACTGCGCTGTTCAGCATCAACGCCGGCCAGGCCGTGACCTTCTACACGGCACAGTTCTACGTACTGTTCTTCATGACGCAGATGCTCAAGATGGACCCGGCCCAGGCCAACACCTTGCTGATCATCAGCGTGGTGATCGGCGCGCCGTTCTTCGTGTTTTTCGGCTGGCTGTCGGACCGGGTCGGACGCAAGCCGATCCTCATGATCGGCCTGCTCCTGGCTACCGTGCTCTATTTCCCGCTGTTCAAGGGGCTGAGCTATTACGCCAATCCACAGATCGACGCGGCCAGCCGCCAGGCGCCTATCGTCGTTACCGCTGATCCTAAGGACTGCACCTTCCAGTTCGACCCAGTGGGCAAGGCGCGTTTCGACAGCCCTTGCGACAAGGTCAAGACCTTCCTGGTCAAGCAAGGCCTGCCATATAGCTCGGTGGATGCCGCCAGCGGTGCGCCGGTGATGGTCAGCATCGGTGAGCAGCAGATCGACGGCTTCGATGAAGCGGCTATGCGTGCGGCCATCGACCAGGCCGGCTATCCGGCCACGGCCGACCCGGCGAATGTCAATGAAGTGATGGTGGTGGTGTTGATCGTGGCGATGATCCTGATCGCGACCATGACCTATGGCCCGCTGGCGGCGGTGATGGTCGAGCTCTTCCCGACCCGCATCCGCTATACCTCGATGTCGCTGCCCTATCACATTGGCAATGGTTGGTTCGGTGGTTTCCTACCGACGGTGTCCTTTGCCTTGGTGGTGTACACCGGCGATATCTTTTACGGCCTGTGGTACCCGGTCCTGATCACCGGCGTCAGCCTGGTGGTGGGTATCTTCTGCCTGAAGGAGACCCGCGATGTGGATATCGACAAGGTCTGAGATGAGGTGATACGGGAGCTAACCTAGGTCGGGGTGGACTGCTGTGCCCCATCGCGACACAAGGCCGCTCCCACAAGAGGCTTGCCGATACGTAAACGCGTGGCTTGCAAGCCCTCTGTGGGTGTCGCGATGGGCTGCGTAGCAGCCCCACCTGTAGGCACTCCAGCTTAAGTGAACATCATTGGCGTAAAAGCCGGTTTTTTTATGCTCCGAAAAACTTATGCACGATTTTCAGAAAATGGTCATACAGAGAAATAAACTGAAAAATCAAAAGGTTACGATAGTTTTTTGACAGTAATCCAAAAACTGCACACACGTTATCCACAGAAGTCAGACGATGCCCTCGCTAGGGTTTTCCACGACAACAGGCGGCAAGGAACCCATGTCGCGCTGGGCTTGCGTGATCCAGGCCGCAGCCCGGTCGTTGAGCTCGGCAATGGCGCGCGGACCCGAACCTTCTGCATACATGGGCACGCCGATCATGACTTCGATGGTACCCGCCCGCTTGCCCCATCCCTCCTTGGGCCAGAACTTGCCGGCGTTATGCGCCACTGGCAGCACGGGCATCCCCGCGTTGACCGCCAGGGCAGTACCACCCCGGGAGAACTTGCCGACCTGGCCGTAGGGCACACGCGTACCTTCGGGGAAGATCAACACCCATACGCCCTGCTTGAGCAGTTGGTCGCCCTTGCTGGCGACCTGGCGCAAGGCTTCCTTGGGGTTGCCGCGATCAATAGCGATTGGCCGCAGCATGGCCATTGCCCAACCGAAGAACGGTACGTACAGCAGTTCGCGCTTGAGCACCTGGCTCAGCGGCTGGAAATAGGCGGAGAGGAAGAAGGTCTCCCAGGTGCTCTGGTGGTTCGACAGGATCACGCAGGGCTGGTTGGGCACGTTCTCGGCACCGCTGACCTTGACCTTGATACCGAGGAACAACCGGGCCAGCACCAGTGCGAAACGGCACCAGTAGACATTGATGAAGCGGTAGCGTGCGCGAAAGGACAGGAACGGCGCGACGAAAAAGCTCAGGGTGCACCACAGTAACGAACTGGTACCCAACAGCAGGTAAAAAAGAAAAATTCTGATCGCCTGCAGGATCGACATAGTGACATGTACCGTTGCGGGATGGGCCCGCCTAAAAGAAAGTGCGCCTCCAAGGCGCACTATTTATGAATAAGTTCTCTGGCGATGGCTGCCAGATCATCGAAAACCAATGTACTTTCCGGAACACCTTTGGCCAGGGTCCGCTCGCCTTTACCGGTTTTCACCAGGACAGGCTGTGCATCGACGGCCAGCGCGGCGGCCAGGTCACCCTGGCTATCGCCGACGAACCAAACTCCCGCCAAGTCGACATGATAGTACTCGGCGATGGTCCGTAGCATCCCCGGCTTGGGTTTGCGGCAGTCGCAGCCCTCATCGGGTCCATGGGGGCAATGCACGATAAGCCCCACTTCGCCACCCTGCTCGGCCACCCTTTCGCGCAATCGCGTATGCATGGCCTCCAGGGTCTCCAGCGGATAGTAGCCACGGGCAATACCGGACTGGTTGGTGGCCACGGCCACCGTCCAGCCCGCTTTGCTCAACTGCGCGATGGCCTCGATCGAGCCCGGAATGGGTATCCACTCCTCCAGCGACTTGATGTAAGCGTCGGAGTCCTGGTTGATCACCCCGTCCCGATCAAGAATCAGCAGTTTCAAGGCTCACCCCAGCAACGAGATGTCAGCCACGCCCAGGAACAGGCCGCGCAGACGGCTGAGCAAGGCGTAGCGGTTGGCGCGTACATTGGCGTCCTCGGCATTGACCATCACCGCCTCGAAGAAGGCGTCGACCGGTTCGCGCAGGGCCGCCAGGCGGGCCAGCGATTCGCTGTACTGGCGCGCCGCAGCCATTGGCTGCACGGCCTGGTCGGCCTGTTGGATGGCCGAGTACAGGGAGAACTCGTTGGCGTTGTCGAAGTACTTCGGCTCGACCTGGGCTGCGATGGCGCCTTCGGCCTTGCCCAGCAGGTTCGACACGCGCTTGTTCACCGCGGCCAGGGCCTCGGCTTCCGGCAGCTTGCGGAAGGCCTGCACGGCCTGCACACGCTGGTCGAAGTCGAGTGCCGAACCTGGCTTGAGGGCACGTACCGAGAGGTAGGTGGCGACATCGATGCCTTCATCCTCGTAGCGCGCGCGCAGGCGGTCGAAGATGAATTCCAGCACTTGGTCGGCCAGGCCGGCTGCCTTGACCTTGCTACCGTACTGGTTGACGGCGAAATTCACCGCGTCGTTCAGGTCCAGGTCCAGCTGCTTCTCGATCAGGATGCGCAGTACGCCAAGGGCGGCGCGGCGCAGGGCATACGGGTCCTTGCTGCCGGTTGGCAGCATGCCGATGCCGAAGATGCCGACCAGGGTGTCGAGCTTGTCGGCGATGGCAACCGCAGCGCCGGTCAGGGTCTGGGGCAGCTCGGCGCCGGCGCCGCGTGGCATGTACTGTTCGTTCAGGGCCAGGGCGACATCTTGCGGCTCACCGTCATTGAGGGCGTAGTAGTAGCCGGCCACACCTTGCATTTCTGGGAACTCGCCAACCATCTCGGTGGCCAGGTCGCACTTGGACAGCAGGCCGGCACGGGCGGCGCGCTGGGCGTCGCCGCCGATACGCGGGGCAATGAAGGCGGCCAGCTTCGACACGCGCTCGGCCTTGTCGAACACGCTGCCCAACTGGGCCTGGAAGACCACGTTTTGCAGGCGCTCGTTGAAGCTTTCCAGAGGCTGCTTTTTGTCCTGTTTGAAGAAGAACTCGGCATCGGTCAGGCGCGGGCGCACGACTTTCTCGTTGCCCTGGACGATCTGAGTCGGGTCCAGGCTCTCGACGTTGGCCACGGTAATGAAGCGCGGCAGCAGCTTGCCTTCGCTGTCGAGCAGGCAGAAGTACTTCTGGTTGTCCTGCATGGTGGTGATCAGGGCTTCCTGCGGCACCTCCAGGAAACGCTCCTCGAAGGAGCAGACCAGCGGCACCGGCCATTCGACCAGCGCGGTGACCTCATCGAGCAGCGCAGGCGGCACGATGGCGGTGCCTTCCTGTTGCATGGCCAGCTCGGCGATGCGCTTGCTGATCAGCTCGCGGCGCTCGGCGAAGTCGGCCAGGACGTGGGCCTTGCGCAGGTCCTCGACATAGTTGGCCGGGGCGCTGATGGTGACATCTTCAGGATGGTGGAAGCGGTGGCCACGGGACACGCGGCCGGCCTTCTGGGCCAGCAGGGTGCAATCGACGACTTCATCACCGAGCAGCATTACCAGCCACTGGGTCGGACGTACGAACTCTTCCTTGCGCGCACCCCAGCGCATACGTTTGGGAATCGGCAGGTCGTTGAGCGAATCCTCGACGATAGTCGGCAGCAGGCTGGCGGTCGCCTTGCCCGGGATGTGCTGGGAGAAGCGCAGCTTGGCGCCGCTCTGGTCGATCTCGGACAGCTCCACGCCGCACTTCTTGGCAAAGCCCAGGGCTGCCTGGGTCGGGTTGCCTTCGGCGTCGAACGCGGCCTGGCGGGGCGGGCCGTCGATGTTGATGCTGCGGTCTGGCTGCTGGGTGTCGAGCTGGCGGATCAGCACGGCCAGACGGCGTGGTGCGGCATAGACCTGCTTGCCGGTGTAGTTCAGGCCGGCAGCCTGCAGGCCCTTCTCGATGCCTGCCAGGAAAGCGTTGCCCAGGTTGGCGAGGGCCTTGGGTGGCAGCTCTTCGGTGCCCAGTTCGACCAGAAAATCTTGAGCACTCATTGTGCAGCCTCCAGCTTAGCCAACACTTCATCACGCAATTCAGGGGACGCCATCGGGAAGCCCAGCTTGGCGCGGGCCTGCAGATAGCTTTGCGCCACGGCCCTGGCCAGGGTCCGCACGCGCAGGATGTAACGCTGACGCTCGGTCACCGAGATGGCGCGGCGGGCGTCGAGCAGGTTGAAGGTGTGCGAGGCCTTCAGGACCATTTCATAGGTCGGCAGTGGCAGCTCAAGCTCGATCAGGCGGTTGGCTTCGCTTTCGTAGAAGTCGAACAGCTCGAAGAGTTTCTCGACGTTGGCGTGTTCGAAGTTGTAGGTCGACTGTTCCACCTCGTTCTGGTGGAACACGTCGCCGTAGGTCACCTTGCCGAACGGGCCATCGGTCCAGACCAGGTCGTAGACCGAGTCGACGCCCTGCAGGTACATGGCCAGGCGTTCCAAGCCATAGGTGATTTCACCGGTGACCGGGAAGCACTCGATGCCACCCACTTGCTGGAAGTAGGTGAACTGGGTGACTTCCATGCCGTTGAGCCAGATTTCCCAACCCAGGCCCCAGGCGCCGAGGGTCGGCGATTCCCAGTTGTCTTCGACGAAGCGGATGTCGTGGACCAGCGGATCCAGGCCGATGGCCTTGAGCGAGCCGAGGTACAGCTCCTGGAAGTTGGCCGGGTTCGGCTTGAGGACCACCTGGAACTGGTAGTAGTGCTGCAGGCGGTTAGGGTTTTCGCCATACCGTCCATCAGCGGGGCGACGGCTGGGCTGCACATAGGCGGCGTTCCAGGTCTCGGGACCGACGGCGCGCAGGAAAGTGGCGGTATGGAAAGTGCCGGCGCCTACTTCCATATCGTAGGGCTGAAGTACCACACAACCTTGCTCCGCCCAGTACTGTTGCAGAGCGAGGATCAGGTCTTGGAAGGTACGCACGGCTGGCGTAGGCTGGCTCACGAAATTCACCTGTATCTAGGGCTGCGAATATAAAGAGCGGGAGTATAACCCGATTCGCGTGCCCCTCTACCCATGGAGCCTTATGCCACGCTGCTTTTGGTGTACCGACGATCCGCTTTACCAGGCTTATCACGACCAGGAGTGGGGCACGCCGCAGCGCGATCCGGCGTTGTTGTTCGAGATGCTGTTGCTCGAAGGCTTCCAGGCCGGGCTGTCGTGGATCACCGTGCTGAGAAAGCGCGAGCGCTACCGCGAGGTGATGTATGGCTTCGACCCGCAGCGTCTGGCGCAGATGAGCGACGAACGGATCGAAGAGCTGATGCTCGACCCCGGCATCATCCGCAACCGCCTCAAACTCAAGGCGGCCCGGCGCAATGCCCAGGCTTGGCTGGCTGTGGATAACCCGGCCGAATGGCTCTGGTCCTTCGTCGGCGGAGAGCCGAAGGTCAACCATTTCCGTGAGCGCAGCGAAGTGCCGACGGTGACCGACGAAGCCAAGGCCATGAGCAAGGCCCTGCAGAAGGCCGGCTTCACTTTTGTCGGCCCGACGATCTGCTATGCCTTCATGCAGGCCACCGGGATGGTCATGGATCACACCACCGACTGTGATCGCTACGCCGCATTGCTGCGCTGAGGGTTTACAATGCGGGCCTTGCAATAAAAGGAATCAGCCTGTGGATAAATTCAAGGGCGCCCTGATGGTCGGGGCGCTGCGATTGTTCGCCAAGCTCCCTTGGGGGGCTGTGCAGCGGGTCGGAGCGGGCATCGGCTGGCTCATGTGGAAAATCCCCAACAGCTCGCGCAACGTGGTGCGGATCAACCTGGCCAAGTGCTTTCCCGAAATGGACCCTGCCGAGCGGGAAAAGCTGGTGGGCCGAGCCCTGATGGATATCGGCAAGTCCTTCACCGAAAGCGCATGTGCCTGGATCTGGCCGGCGCAGCGTTCGTTGGCGCTGGTCCGCGAGGTGCAGGGCCTGGAAGTGCTGCAGGACGCTCTGGCTTCAGGCAAGGGCGTGGTCGGCATCACCAGCCACCTGGGCAACTGGGAAGTACTGAATCACTTCTACTGCAGTCAGTGCAAACCGATCATTTTCTACCGCCCGCCCAAGCTCAAGGCCGTGGACGACCTGCTGCGCGAACAGCGGGTGCAGATGGGCAACCGTGTGGCGCCCTCGACCAAGGAGGGCATTCTTAGCGTCATCAAGGAAGTGCGCCGGGGTGGTCAAGTGGGTATTCCCGCGGACCCTGAGCCAGCCGAGTCGGCCGGGATCTTCGTACCCTTCCTCGGAACCCAAGCGCTGACCAGCAAGTTCGTGCCGAACATGCTCGCTGGCGGCAAGGCGGTCGGAGTGTTCCTGCACGCGCTGCGGTTGCCGGATGGGTCGGGGTTCAAGGTGATCCTGGAAGCGGCGCCGGATGCTATGTACAGCGAAGACACCGCTACGTCGGCAGCGGCCATGAGCCAGGTGGTCGAGCGTTATGTACGCGAGTACCCGAGCCAGTACATGTGGAGCATGAAGCGGTTCAAGAAGCGGCCGGTTGGCGAGGCGCGTTGGTACTGATATCGCTATCGCGGGCAATCCCGCTCCTACAGGGTATGTAGGAGCAGGGCCCGCGGTGAATTGACCATGCTTCAGGCTTTGTCCAGCTTCTTCAAAAACACCGTCATCTCCTTCTCGGCTTGCTTGTCGCCATGGGCTTTAGCAGCCTCCAGCCCTTGCTCCCAGGCCTGGCGCGCCGCCTCACGGTCGCCTTGCAACTGATACGCCTTGCCCAGCAGCTTCCACGCCGCCGAATACTTCGGGTCCTGCTCGACGCAGCGGGCCAGGTGCAGCGCAGCTTCGGCGCCATTGCCCTCGTCCAGCCAAGACTTGCCCAGGCCAAAACGCAGCAGAGCGTTATCCACACCCTTGGCCAGCATCTTTTCCAGCGAATCGCGCATTTCGGGTTCTCCTAGAAGAAGCTCAGGCCCACGTGGAACAGCTTCTCGACATCACGGATATGCTTCTTGTCGACAACGAAGAGGATCACGTGGTCGCCGGCTTCGATCACCGTGTCGTCATGGGCGATCAGCACTTCTTCGTCGCGGATGATCGCGCCGATGGTCGTGCCTTGCGGCAGGGCGATATCTTCGATGGCCTTGCCGATGACCTTGCTCGACTTCGAGTCGCCGTGGGCGATCGCCTCGATGGCCTCGGCCGCACCACGGCGCAGCGAGTGGACGCTGACGATATCTCCACGGCGGACGTGGGCCAGCAGTGTGCCGATGGTCGCCAACTGCGGGCTGATGGCAATGTCGATGTCGCCACCCTGGACCAGGTCGACATAGGCCGGGTTGTTGATCAGTGTCATCACCTTGCGCGCGCCCAGGCGCTTGGCCAGCAGCGAGGACATGATGTTGGCTTCGTCGTCGTTGGTCAGGGCGAGGAAGATGTCGGCTTCGGAGATGTTCTCTTCGAGCATCAGGTCCTTGTCCGAGGCGCTGCCCTGCAGGACTACGGTGCTTTCCAGGTTGTCGGAAAGGTGGCGGCAGCGGGCCGGACTCTTCTCGATGATCTTGACCTGGTAACGGCTTTCGATGGCTTCGGCCAGGCGCTCGCCGATCTGCCCGCCACCGGCGATGACCACCCGTTTGTTGCTTTCGTCGATGCGCCGCAATTCCCCCATTACCGCACGGATATGTGCCTTGGCGGCGATGAAGAAGACTTCGTCGTCGGCCTCGATGACCGTATCGCCTTGGGGCTTGATCGGCCTATCGCGGCGGAAGATCGCCGCCACCCGGGTATCGACATTGGGCATGTGGGCGCGGATCTGGCGCAGCTGCTGGCCGACCAGCGGGCCGCCGTAGTAGGCTTTGACCGCCACCAACTGCGCCTTGCCATCGGCGAAGTCGATCACTTGCAGGGCGCCGGGATGTTCGATCAGGCGCTTGATGTAGTGGGTGACCACCTGTTCCGGGCTGATCAGCACATCCACTGGGATGGCTTCATTGTCGAACAGTCCGGCGCGGGTCAGGTAGGCCGACTCACGCACCCGGGCGATCTTGGTCGGCGTATGGAACAGGGTGTAGGCGACCTGGCAGGCCACCATGTTGGTCTCGTCGCTGTTGGTCACGGCCACCAGCATGTCGGCGTCGTCGGCACCTGCCTGGCGCAGCACCGTGGGATACGAGCCGTGACCTTGCACGGTGCGGATGTCGAGTCGGTCACCGAGGTCGCGCAAGCGGTCGCCGTCGGTATCGACCACGGTAATGTCGTTTGCCTCGCTGGCCAGGTGCTCTGCCAGCGTACCGCCAACCTGCCCTGCACCGAGGATGATGATCTTCATCCGCTACTCCTAATCCTTTTATCCGCGCGGGGCGGCGATCTTGATCAGCTTGGCATAGTAGAAGCCATCGTGGCCGCCCTCTTCAGCCAGCAACTGGCGGCCGTGGGGCTGGCGTAGGCCGGCCTCGGTGGCCAGGTCCAACTCGCGGGCCCCTGGGGTGCGGGTGAGGAAGGCTTCGATCACTTCAGTGTTTTCCGTCGGCAGGCTCGAGCAGGTGGCGTAGAGCAGCATGCCGCCTACCTCGAGGGTTGGCCAGAGGGCGTCGAGCAACTCGCCCTGCAGCGCGGCCAGGGCCGGGATATCGTCGGCCTGACGGGTCAGCTTGATGTCCGGATGGCGACGGATCACGCCAGTGGCCGAACAGGGTGCGTCCAGCAGGATGCGCTGGAACGGCTTGCCGTCCCACCAACTGCCGGTGTCGCGAGCGTCGCAAGCGATCAGTTGGGCATCCAGGCCGAGGCGGTCGAGGTTTTCCCGGACCCGCGCCAGGCGCTTGGCTTCCAGGTCGATGGCCACTACTTCGCCGAGTCCGGCTTCGGCTTCGAGCAGGTGGCACGTCTTGCCTCCCGGGGCGCAGCAGGCGTCGAGCACGCGCTGGCCGGGCGCCAGTTCAAGCAGGTCGGCAGCCAGTTGCGCGGCTTCGTCCTGAACGCTCACCCAGCCTTCGGCAAAGCCTGGCAGGTTGCGCACGTCACAAGCCTCGGCCAGGAGGATGCCGTCGGGGCTGTAGCGGCAGGCGCTGGCAGTGATACCTGCCTCGGCCAGCAGGGCCAGGTAGGCGTCACGGCGGTGGTGACGACGGTTGACCCGCAGGATCATGGGCGGGTGGGCATTGTTGGCAGCGCAGATGGCCTCCCATTGCTCCGGCCAGAAGGCCTTCAGGGACTTCTGTAGCCAGCGAGGGTGGGCGGTGCGCACCACCGGGTCGCGCTCCAGGCCGTCAAGTACTTCCTGGCCTTCACGTTGCGCGCGGCGCAACACGGCATTGAGCAGGCCTTTGGCCCAAGGCTTCTTCAGCTTGTCGGCACAGCCGACAGTCTCGCCAATAGCTGCATGGGCTGGAATGCGCGTGTAGAACAACTGGTACAGGCCGACCAGGAGCAAGGCCTGCACATCGTTGTCGGCACTCTTGAAGGGCTTCTGCAGCAGTTGCTCGGCAAGCAGGGCCAGGCGTGGTTGCCAGCGGGCAGTGCCGAAGGCCAGGTCCTGGGTCAGGCCTCGGTCGCGTTCGTCGACCTTGTCCAGTTGAGCGGGCAGCGAGCTGTTCAGCGAGGCCTTGCCGCTGAGCACGGCGGCAAGGGCGCGGGCGGCGGCCAGGCGTGGGTTCATTGGCCGAGCACCATACCGCTGGCGAACTTCTCACGGCGGCTGTTGAACAGGTCGCTGAAGTTCAGGGCCTTGCCGCCTGGCAGTTGCAGGCGGGTCAGGCACAGCGCTTGGTCGCCGCAAGCGACCAGCAACCCGTCCTTGCTGGCAGAGAGGATTTCACCGGGCTTGCCCTGGCCTGTGGACAACTTCGCAGCAAGGACTTTCACGCTTTCACCGTTCAGGCTGCTGTGGCAGACCGGCCATGGATTGAAGGCACGGACCAGGCGCTCCAGCTCGACGGCAGGTCGGCTCCAGTCGATGCGGGCTTCATCCTTGTTCAGCTTGTGGGCATAAGTAGCCAGGGCATCATCCTGGACTTCACCTTGCAGGGTGCCCGCTGCCAAGCCGGTGATGGCTTCGAGCACGGCGGGCGGGCCGATTTCGGCTAGGCGGTCGTGCAGGCTGCCGCCGGTGTCTTCGGCGCTGATCGGTGTGCTGACCTTGAGCAGCATAGGGCCTGTGTCCAGGCCGGCTTCCATGCGCATCACGGTGACGCCGCTGTCGCTGTCGCCCGCTTCCACGGCACGTTGGATCGGCGCTGCACCGCGCCAGCGTGGCAGCAGCGAAGCGTGGCTATTGATGCAACCCAGGCGCGGGATGTCCAGCACGGCCTGGGGCAGGATCAGGCCATAGGCGACCACCACCATCAGGTCCGGGCGCAAGGCGGCCAGTTCGGCCTGGGCCTCGGCATTGCGCAGAGTCGGCGGTTGCAGCACCGGAATTTCATGGGCCACGGCCAGTTGCTTGACCGGGCTGGGCATGAGCTTTTGCCCGCGCCCGGCCGGGCGGTCAGGCTGGGTGTAGACGGCCACTACCTCGTAGGGGCTGTCGAGCAGGGCTTTGAGATGTTCGGCGGCAAACTCTGGGGTGCCTGCGAAGACAATGCGCATGGAGTTCTCGCTTGAAAAGAAAAAGGCTTGCCGGAGCAAGCCTTGGGAGTCGTGGGGATCAAGCTTGCTGGCGGTGCTGCTTTTCCAGTTTCTTCTTGATCCGGTCGCGTTTGAGCTGAGACAGGTAGTCGACGAACAGCTTGCCGTTGAGGTGGTCGCATTCATGCTGGATGCACACGGCGAGCAGGCCTTCGGCGACCAGCTCGTACGGCTTGCCGTCGCGGTCCAGGGCTTTGACCCGGACTTGCAGCGGACGGTCGACGTTCTCGTAGAAGCCAGGGACCGACAGGCAGCCTTCCTGATACTGGCCCATGTCGTGGGTCAGTTCTTCGATCTCGGGGTTGATGAAGACCCGTGGCTCGCTGCGGTCTTCGCTCAGGTCCATGACCACCAAGCGCTTGTGCACATTGACCTGGGTCGCGGCCAGGCCGATGCCAGGCGCTTCGTACATGGTTTCAAACATGTCATCGATCAGCTGGCGCAGCTCGTCATCGACCTCCGTCACCGGTTTGGCGATGGTGCGAAGGCGCGGGTCCGGGAATTCGAGGATGTTCAAAATAGCCATAGGGTCAGGCAGTCACTGTGCGTTCGGTTGAAAACTGAACACACATAATAAAGGGAATCGGGGAATTCGGCACCTGGCAAAGCTCGGCTAGGGTGTGAATGGACGCCTTATCGCCGATTTGATGGACAGGTTGTCAAAGTATTATCAACACAGTTATCCACAGGTTGTGCCGAGTGGATGACCCTTTGCCGATCAAGGATGATCCCGCATGCCGATGACCTTTTCGCCTACCTGCTCGCCCGCCGAACTGGAGGCACGCTTGCGTCTCCACCGTTTGCCCAAGGTGGGAGGCCAACGCTTTCGCTGTTTGATCGAGGCGTTCGGCAGCGCCTCATCCGCCCTCAGCGCGCCTGCCAGCGCTTGGCGAGCCCTGGGGTTGCCGCAGGCCAGCGCCGACGCCCGCCGCTGCGTCGAAGTCCGTGATGGCGTAGCGGCTGCAATGGCCTGGCTAGAGCGTCCGGGCCAGCATTTACTGATGTGGGACAGCCCCGGCTACCCGGCCTTGCTGGCTGAGGTGGACGATGCGCCGCCCCTGCTCTTCGTCGCCGGGAACCCATCTATCCTGGAGCAACCGCAATTGGCGATTATCGGCAGCCGGCGGGCTTCGCCTCCCGCGCTGGACACCGCTGCCGCCTTTTCTCGCTGCCTGGCACGGGCCGGATTCGCCATCACCAGTGGCTTGGCCTTGGGGGTGGATGGTGCCGCCCATCAAGCTGCATTGGAGGCTGGGGGGCGGACGATAGGCGTGCTTGGCACCGGCCTTGAAAAACTTTATCCACAGCGGCACCGCGCGCTGGCCAGGGCCATGATCGAGGGCGGTAGCGCAGTGGTTTCCGAGTTCCCCCTAGATGTAGGGCCCTTGCCGGGAAACTTTCCACAGCGCAACCGGATCATCAGCGGTTTGTCGTTGGGAGTGCTGGTCGTCGAAGCAGGCTTGGCAAGCGGCTCGCTGATCACTGCGCGCCTGGCGGCCGAACAGGGGCGCGAGGTGTATGCCTTGCCGGGGTCTATCCATCATCCGGGGGCGAAGGGGTGCCACCAACTGATCCGCGATGGTGCGCTGTTGGTCGAGAACACCGGGCAGATCCTAGAAAGCCTGCGTGGTTGGCAGAACCTGCCTCCCGCCCCTGCATGCGAGGCGGGCCATCCTTTACTGGCCCTGCTCGTGGCCGCTCCTCAGACGAGCGAAGGGTTGGCTCGCAGTAGCGGACAGCCACTGGCCCAGGTATTGGCCAGCCTCACCGAACTGGAGCTCGAGGGGCGGGTGAGCAATGAAGCCGGGCGTTGGTTTGCCCGGCCCGGCTAAGTACACTGCTCACCAGCCTTTATGCGGAGAACAGCAATGGTGAGCAGTTGGCGTGTGCAACAAGCCGCGCGTGAGATTCGGGCAGGTGCGGTCATCGCCTATCCCACAGAAGCGGTCTGGGGCCTTGGCTGTGACCCATGGAACGAGGAGGCGGTGGACCGCCTGCTGGCGATCAAGTCGCGCTCTGTGGACAAGGGGCTAATCCTGGTCGCCGACAACATCCGCCAGTTCGACTTCCTCTTCGAGGATTTTCCCGAGGATTGGCTCGATCGCATGGCCAGTACCTGGCCAGGGCCCAACACTTGGCTGGTGCCGCACCAGAACCTGCTGCCGGAATGGGTGACCGGCGTCCATGACACCGTGGCGCTGCGGGTCAGCGATCATCCTGTGGTGCGTGATCTGTGTGCGCTGGTCGGGCCGCTGATCTCCACGTCGGCCAACCCCCAGGGGCGGCCAGCGGCGAAGACCCGCTTGCGGGTCGAGCAGTACTTCCGTGGGCAGCTGGACCTGGTGCTCGGTGGTGCCCTCGGTGGGCGCAAGCATCCGAGTGTGATCCGCAACCTGGCGACCGGCGAGGTCGTTCGGCCGGGGTAGGTCGACCTGGGCACCGGGCCCTGCAGGGCCCGGTGCAGACAGCTTTCAAGGCAGCAAAATGGTCGACCCCACCGTCCGCCGCGAAGCCAACTCAGCCTGCGCCTTGGCCGCCTCGCTCAATGGATAACGCTGCTGGATATCCACAGTCAGCTTGCCACTGCCGATCATGGCGAACAGGTCGTCGGCCATGGCCTGGGTGTTTTCGGCATTGTTGGCGTAGGTGGCCAGGGTCGGTCGGGTCACATAGAGTGAGCCCTTCTGGGCCAGGATCCCCAGGTTGACCCCGCTGACCGCGCCTGAGGCGTTGCCAAAGCTGACCATCAGGCCGCGCGGTTGCAGGCAGTCCAGCGAGGTCAGCCAGGTGTCGGCACCGACGCCGTCATAGACCACCGGGCACTTCTTGCCGCCGGTCAGCTCCAGCACGCGTTGGACCACGTCTTCACGGCTGTAGTCGATGGTCGCCCAGGCGCCGAGGGCCTTGGCCCGTTCGGCTTTCTCGGCTGAACTGACGGTGCCTATCACCCGTGCACCAAGCGCTGTGGCCCACTGGCAGGCCAACGAGCCGACACCGCCGGCGGCAGCGTGGAACAGAATGGTGTCGCCCGGTTGCACGGCATAGGTTTGCTTGAGCAGGTACTGCACGGTCAGCCCCTTGAGCATCACCGCGGCGGCTTGCTCGAAGCTGATGCTCTCGGGCAGCTTGACCAGGTTGGCCTCCGGCAAGGTGTGTACTTCGCTGTAGGCGCCCAGGGGCCCGCCGGCATAGGCCACGCGGTCACCAACCTTGATCCGACTGACCTGTTCACCTACTGCTTCGACCACCCCGGCCCCCTCGGTGCCCAGGCCTGAAGGCAATGACGGTGGCGCGTACAGGCCGCTGCGGAAGTAGGTGTCGATGAAGTTCAGGCCCACGGCCTGGTTGCGTACGCGTACTTGCTGTGGGCCGGGGGCCGCCGGTTCGAAATCGACCAGTTGCAGGACCTCCGGGCCGCCATGCTGGCTGAACTGGATACGCTTGGCCATCTCACTCTCCTGTTGTCGGCATTGGGGCAAAGGCCTATCGGACGCCTTTGCTTGATCGCCGTCAACTGCGGGGGCCGGTTTGCCAGTGGTATGCTACGCGGCGAAATTTGCCCAGCCCCTCCAGGTGATCTGATGACCAACCGCACCGAGGCCGTGAAAGCCTACCTGCTCGACCTGCAAGACCGCATTTGCACCGCCCTCGAGAATG
Organism: Pseudomonas sp. X10; assembly: GCF_054889225.1. Taxonomy (NCBI): domain Bacteria; kingdom Pseudomonadati; phylum Pseudomonadota; class Gammaproteobacteria; order Pseudomonadales; family Pseudomonadaceae; genus Pseudomonas; species Pseudomonas sp. X10. The sequence continues at coordinate 39,027 of NZ_CM142677.1, forward strand.
AGGATGGCGGGGCCCGCTTCGTCGAGGACGCCTGGGTGCGTGAAGCCGGTGGTGGTGGGCGTACCCGGGTGATCGGTGAGGGCAAGGTCATCGAGAAGGGCGGCGTGAACTTCTCCCATGTCTTCGGCGCCGGCCTGCCGCCTTCGGCCAGCGCCCACCGGCCAGAGCTGGCCGGGCGTGGTTTCGAGGCCCTCGGTGTGTCGCTGGTGATCCACCCGCACAACCCACATGTACCGACCTCCCACGCCAATGTGCGCTTTTTCATTGCCGAGAAGGAAGGCGAAGAGGCCGTGTGGTGGTTCGGCGGCGGTTTTGACCTGACGCCCTACTACGGCAACGAAGAAGACTGCATCCACTGGCACCGGGTGGCCGAGCGCGCCTGCGCGCCTTTCGGCGCCGACGTCTATCCGCGCTACAAGGCCTGGTGCGACCGCTATTTCCACCTCAAGCACCGGGGCGAGCCCCGTGGTATCGGCGGCCTGTTCTTCGATGACCTGAACGAATGGGATTTCGACACCTGCTTCGCCTTTATCCGCGCCATTGGCGACGCTTATGTCGAGGCTTACCTGCCCATCGTCCAGCGCCGCAAGGACACGCCCTACACTGCGCAGCAGCGTGAGTTCCAGGAATACCGGCGTGGGCGCTATGTCGAGTTCAACCTGGTCTACGACCGTGGAACCCTGTTTGGCCTGCAGTCGGGTGGGCGCACCGAGTCGATCCTCATGTCGCTGCCGCCGCAAGTGCGCTGGGGCTACGATTGGAAGGCCGAGCCCGGCACTGAAGAAGCGCGCCTGACCGAGTACTTCCTGCAGGACCGCGACTGGCTCGGCCAGGCCGGCAACTGACACGCTGTGGATAACCCAGGAGCTTCACCCATGGACCAGTACGTTGTATTCGGCAACCCGATCGGCCACAGCAAGTCGCCATTGATTCACCGCCTGTTCGCCGACCAGACCGGCCATGACCTGGAGTACAGCACCCTGCTGGCGCCCCTGGACGACTTCAGTGACTGCGCCCGGGGCTTCTTCAAGCAGGGCCATGGCGCCAACGTCACCGTGCCGTTCAAGGAGGAAGCCTTCCGTCTGGTCGATAGCCTGACTCCACGGGCACAACGTGCTGGCGCCGTGAACACCCTGACCCGCCTGGAAGACGGCACGCTGCAAGGTGACAACACCGACGGCGCCGGGCTGGTGCGCGACCTGATGGTCAACGCCGGGGTTGAGCTAGCGGGCAAGCGCATCCTCATCTTGGGGGCCGGTGGCGCGGTGCGTGGCGTCTTGGAGCCGATCCTGGCGCAGCGCCCGCAATCGCTGGCGATCGCCAACCGCACGGTGGAAAAAGCCGAGCAACTGGCCCGCGAGTTTTCCGACCTGGGGCCGGTGGCCGCCAGTGGCTTCGCCTGGTTGCAGGAGCCGGTGGACCTGATCATCAATGCGACTTCGGCAAGCCTGGCCGGCGAAATGCCGCCGATCGCCGACAGTCTGGTCCAGCCGGGACTCACGGTGTGCTACGACATGATGTATGCCAAGGAGCCCACACCTTTCTGCCAATGGGCCAGCAACCTGGGCGCGGCCAAGGTCCTCGACGGCCTCGGCATGCTCGCCGAACAGGCCGCTGAGGCCTTCTTCATCTGGCGGGGAGTGCGTCCGGACACCGCGCCGGTGCTGGCCGAACTTCGTCGGCAACTGGCGCGCGGCTAATCCTCGAAGCGGATCGGGCAGTGTGCTGCCCCTTCCAACTTGTGCAACTCCTCGATCACCTGGGGCCGGGCGCGATGCAGCGTCAGGCTGCCGCCTGTGCGCGCCAGTCGGCGGGCTTCGCGGTGCAGCATGTCGACCCCGGAGTAGTCGATGAAGTTGATCTGGCGGGCGTCGATCACCACGTGCGGACCTTGGCAGCGCTGCAGGCGCACCTGCAAGTAGTGGCTGGCACCGAAGAAGATCGAGCCACCGACCCTCAGCACATCGGCATCGCCTTCGCGTGACTGTTGCACCCGTGGTCGCGAGGTGCGCTTGAGGTAGAAGAACAGTGAGGCCAGGACCCCGGCGTAGATGGCGGTCTGCAATTCCAGCAACAAGGTGGCGGCTGCTGTCAGGGCCATGACCAGGAATTCCGAGCGGCTGACCCGGAACAGCGCGCGGATGCCCTGGTGGTCCACCAGTCCCCAGCAGATCAGCAGGATACTCCCGGCCATGGCCGGGATCGGCAGATGGGCGATCAGCCCTGCCCCGGCGACGGCGAACAGTGCCACCCACAATGCCGAGAACACGCCAGCCATCGGTGACTGCGCACCCGCGTCGTAACTAAGTCCGGAACGGGTGAAAGAGCCTGAGGACAGGTAGCCGGAAAAAAACGCCCCGACCATGTTCGACAGGCCTTGGGCGCGGACTTCCTGGTTGGCGTCGATCAGTTGCTCGGAACGCGCCGACAGCGAGCGGGCAATCGACAGGCTGGTCACCAAGCCGAGCATACCCACGGCCACGGCGCTGGGCAGCAGGCGCAGGATCAGCTCCAGGTCCAGCAGCGGCAAGGGGCTCAGCGGTGGCAATTGGCCGATGAACCCGGGGACGCGTTGTACATGGCCGAAGAATCCGGGCAGCAGCCAAGCCAGTAGGCTTGCGCAAACCAGGCTTATCAACAGGCCAGGCCAGCGTGGGAGCCATAACTTCAGCGCCACGCCGAGCACGACAGTACCTGCACCCAGCAGCAAAGACGGCAGGTCCACCTCGCCGGCATGGCCTAGCAGGTCTTGCAAGGTCCTCAGGGCCGTGGCCTGGCTGGGCAGGTCCATACCGAGCAGGTTGGGCAATTGCCCGAGGGCGATGACCACCGCTGCGCCGAGAGTGAAGCCGAGCACCACGGAATGGGAGACGAAGTTGACCAGGGCACCGAAGCGCAGCAGCCCCAGCAGCCACTGGAAGAGCCCGGCCAGGAAGGTCAGCAGCAGGACCAGGGTGACGTAGTCAGCGCTGCCACGGACGGCCAACGGGCTGACGCTGGCATAGAGCACGATGGAGATGGCCGCAGTCGGGCCGCAGATCAAGTGCCAGGACGAACCCCACAGGCAAGCCACCAGCACCGGGACGATGGCCGCATACAAGCCATATTCGGCAGGCAGGCCGGCAATCAGGGCATAGGCGATCGATTGCGGCAGCGCCAGGATCGCACCGCTCAGGCCGACTAGCAGGTCGCGGCGTAGGCTCCGGCCGGTCTGGCGCGGCAGCCAACTGAGGAATGGCAGTAGCAGGTGGCGGTCAGGCCGGGCCATGGGCTCCCTCGATTCATGGGTGAGGCGGATCAGGGTGCAGGAATCGAGACAGAGGTTCAATTCCGTGCTCACCCCTGTCGCCTGTGTCAGAGCTTGGCTTTGACGGCTTCCAGCGCATTGCCGCCATCACGCTGGGTCACGTCTTCCAGCCAACTGTCCAGCAGCTCGGGATGTGCCTTGATCCAGACCTTGGCCGCCGCATCGTAGCTCACCTTGTTATCCACAACGTCGGCCATGATGCTGTTCTCCATGTCCAGGGTGAACTTCAGGTTGCCCAGCAGGCGCGCGGCATTGGGGCATGCTTGTGGGTAATTATTGCGGGTCAGGGTAAAGACATCGCCCTTGCTGCCAAACCATTTTTCGCCACCGCCCAGGTAATGCATCTTCAGCTTCACGTTCATTGGGTGCGGGGTCCAGCCGAGGAAGGCGATGAATTGCTGCTTTTGGGTCGCACGGGTTACTTGCGCGAGCATGGCTTGTTCGCTGGACTCCACTAGCTTCCAACTGCCCAGCTCGAATTCATTCTTGTCGATGATCTCCTTGAGCGACAGATTGGCGGGCGCGCCGGAGCCGATCCCGTAGATCTTCTTGTCGAATTTGTCGGCAAACCGCTGCAGGTCCGCGAAGTTTCTTACCCCCGCATCCCAGACATAGTCCGGTACCGCCAGGGTGAACTCGGTGCCTTCGAGGTTGCGGCTGAGCTGGTGCACATCGCCCGTGGCGATGAATTTGTCATGGAAACCTTGTTGGGCCGGCATCCAGTTGCCCAGGAAGGCATCAACCCGGCCGTCCTTGAGGCCACCATAGATGATCGGCACGGCCAGGCTGTCGATCTTCACCTGGTAGCCCAGGCTTTCCAACAGCAGGCGTGCCACGGCGTTGGTGGAGGCGATGTCGCTCCAGCCGGGGTCAGCCATCTTCACAGTGCTGCATTGCGCGTCGGTATCGGCATGGGCCGTGATGCTGGCCAGGCTCAGGGCCAGGGCGATCACGGCTGTGGACAAGCGTTTCATGGCGGCCTCTCTACTCAATTACGGGGGCGGGCTGTGGATAACGGGCCTTGCGCTCGAGGTCGTCGAGATCGATGTGGTTGCGCATGTACTGTTGGCTGGCGTCCACCAAGGGTTGGTGGTCCCAGCTTTTCAGCTTGCCGATGGACAGGGCCTCGGCCACCAGGCGGCGGCGGCGCTGGCTGGCCAGCACTTGCTGGCGCAGGTTGGGGATATCCCAGCGTTGGCGGGCTTCATCGACAAATGCCTGCAGCAGCGCCTGATGCTCCGGGCTGCTGGCGAGATTCTCCCGCTCGTGCGGGTCGTGGCTCAGGTCATAGAGTAAACAAGGGTCGTCTTCGCTGTACACGAACTTGTAGGCGCCACGGCGAATCATCATCAGTGGCCCCACTGTACCCTCGGCCATGTACTCGCCGATCACCTCGTCGTGCCCGCCCTGCCCTTGCAGGTGACCGACCAGTGAACGCCCATCCAGCGCCAGGCCCGCTTCGGTGGTGCCGCCGGCCAGTTCCACCAAGGTCGGCAGCAGGTCGCAGGTGGAGACCGCCGCGCTTACCCGGCCTGCCTTGAACTGCCCTGGAGCATGGATAAGCAGCGGCACCCGCGCCGACATCTCGAACCAGTGCATCTTGTACCAGAGCCCGCGCTCGCCAAGCATGTCGCCATGGTCACCGGAGAACAGGATCACGGTGTCCTCGGCCAGGCCGGTGTCCTCTAGAGTCTGCAGGAGCTTGCCGATGTTGTCGTCGATGTAGCTGCAGGCCCCGAAATAGGCACGCCGGGCGTCGCGGATCTTGTCCACAGGCAGAGGCTTGTCCCATAGGTCGTAGACCTTGAGCAGGCGTCGGGAATGTGGGTCCTGTTCATCCTGGGCCAGGGGGTTGGCCGGCATCGGTATCTCAACATCCTGGTACAGGTCCCAGTAGGGCTTGGGAATGGTGTAGGGATCGTGAGGGTGGGTCATGGATACGGTCAGGCAGAATGGCCGGCCATCATCCTCGCGGACATGGTCGTAAAGGTACTGGCGGGCCTTGAACACCACCTCCTCGTCGAAATCCAGCTGGTTGGTGCGCACGCAAGGCCCGGCCTGCAGCACCGAGGACATGTTGTGGTACCAGCTTGGACGTTCATCGGGTGCATCCCAGTTGACCGACCAGCCATAGTCGGCGGGATAGATATCGCTGGTCAGGCGCTCTTCGTAGCCATGCAACTGGTCCGGGCCGCAGAAGTGCATCTTTCCGGACAGCGCCGTGCGGTAGCCGAGGCGGCGCAGGTAGTGGGCGTAGGTCGGGATATCGGCAGGAAAGTCGGCGGCGTTGTCGTAGGCGCCGATCCGACTTGGCAACTGGCCGCTGACCAAGGTGAAACGTGAAGGTGCGCACAGCGGGCTGTTGCAGTAGGCGGCGTCGAATACCACGGCCTGTTCGGCCAAGCGGCTCAGGTGCGGCATCTTGATGGGTGAGGGAGCGTAGATCGGCAGCAAGGGAGCGGCCATCTGGTCGGCCATGATGAAAAGGATGTTCTTGCGCTTCATGGGATGTACGCCTCCATCGTTGTTGGTTATGCGAATTGCTTGCGAACGAGGATGCGGCTGTGGATAACATGGGTAAAGCCCATGGCGGGCAATGACTGGGATTAGTACAGCTTATGTTTGAGCAGCTCGGAAGCGTATCGTTGGACAGCCTGCGGGTCTTCGAAGCTGCTGCCCGGCTACGCAGTTTCACTGCGGCGGCGCTGGAACTGGGTACCACCCAGCCGGCGATCAGCCAGCAGGTCAAACGCCTGGAAGCGCAGTTGGGAACGCGGCTGTTCGATCGCATCTACCGTGGCATCGTGCTGACCGAGGCGGGCCAATTGCTCTTCGAGCAGGCCCACCAGGGCTTGCTGGCTCTCGATGAGGGCATCGCCCAGGCCAGCGGGCGGGGGCAGCATGAAGTGCTGCAGGTGGCCACTGACTTCGCCTTTGCCGCGTTCTGGCTGATGCCACGTTTGCCACGGTTCCACCAGGCCAATCCACAGGTGGATGTCAGCCTGGTCACCGGAGAGCGCAGCCAGGCGATGCTGCGTTCGGACATAGACGTGGCGGTGCTGTTTGGCGATGGCCGCTTTCATCAGGGCGAGAGCCACTGGCTGTTCGATGAAGAAGTGTTCCCGGTGTGCAGCCCTCGCCTGATCCATGGCAAAGCCATGTCTCCCGAGGCTTTGCAGAGATTGCCCCTGCTCCATCTGCGTGGCGAGCAGGCCAGCCGCTGGTTCGACTGGGCCGGAGTCTTCCGCGAGCTGGGCTTGGCCAGTCCTCCTGCTCCAGGGCAGTTGCGTTTCGACAACTACACCTTGCTGATACAGGCTGCCATCGCCGGCCAGGGCGTGGCCATTGGTTGGAAGCACTTGGTCGATGCCTTGGTGGATCAGGGGTTGTTGTGTCGCCCTATGGAGGGGTGCTTGCGTTCCGAGCGTGGCTATTACGCGGTATTGCCACCGCGCAAGCGCCGTAGCGCGCTGATCCAGCGGTTTGTCGACTGGCTGGACGAAGAGCGGCAGCGCTAGTCGGTGAAATTCAGGTGTTCCCCATGGTGCAGGTTAAGCTCCAGGGTGTCGGCCATGCCGGCGGCGATTCGCGCCAGGTGCCGCAATGGCTCGGCCAGGCCGGGCTCAAGGGTGCCCTGCATGCTGCGGAAATGCTCGATGCCCAGGCCGGGAACTTCCTGAGGCGCGTTGACCAGGGTCCAGAGCAAGTTACTGCGTTGCAGCAAGTCGACGATCTGGTCGATGCAGTCGTGGGTTTGGCCACTGTGCTCCGAGGGTTGGTCGAGCACAGCGAAATCGCCCACCAGCAGCAGGCGGCGTATAGTCGTGCGTGCCAGGCCGGCTATCAGGGCCTGGGCCATGTGCCGTTGCGAGTCCAGGTCCGCCGGTGCGAGGGTCGACAGCAAGGCGATGACAGCAGAGCCGCCGGCCACGCTCTGCTCGGCCTGGTCGGCGTCGTTCAGGCCACCTATCTTGAAATGCAGGCCGGGTCGTGGCGCCTGGCGATTGAGGTCGTCGACCACCGCAGTGACTTCGTGCTGGCGCGATAGCAGTTCGACGATCAGGGCACTGCCCAAGCTGCTCTGGGCACCGAACAGGACCAGCTTGAACACAGGGGTTTCGGCATTTTTCACCTGATCACTCCCTTGGCGGGTGGGTGATCATTGGACCCGCTGGCCAGGCGCGGGTTCGTTTGCCATTGAGGAGTTATCGTGCAGAAGATCGAAGGCTATCACGCCCATGTCTACTATGACGCCAGCACCCTGGAACAGGCTCGGGAGCTATGTGAAGAGGCGGCGCGGCTATTTCCCGTGACCATGGGGCGCCTGCACCAGAAACCGGTCGGGCCGCATCCGGACTGGAGCTGCCAGCTGGCTTTCGGGCCGGAGGTGTTGAGTGGGCTGTTGCCTTGGCTGGCGCTGAACCGGCGCGGGCTGGTGGTGTTCATGCATCCGTTGACGGGCGATGAGCTGGCCGACCATCGGGACCATGCGATCTGGATGGGAGCGGTGAGGCCACTGGATCTGTCGGTCTTCGAGGGATAGGTTCTTCTGGCCGTGTTGCGGCCTGTCGCGGCACAAGGCCACTTCTACAGGTTTGCCGCTGGCCTCAAGCCATGGGCAATCCTGTAGACGCGGCCACGTGCCGCGCTCCGGGGCTTCAGCCGCGAGCCGAGCGTACACCTTCGGCCAGCGCCGAGCACAGCGCCAGCACATCGCCGACGGCCTGGTCGGCATCCTTGGCCTGGGCGATCTTGTCGACCAGCGCCGAACCCACCACTACGCCATCGGCCAGCTTGGCAATGGCCGCTGCTTGCTCAGGAGTACGGATACCGAAGCCGACACTGATCGGCAGGTCGGTGTGGCGGCGCAGGCGCGTGATGGCGTCACGTACGTGTTCGGTGGTCGCCGAACCGGCGCCGGTCACGCCCGCCACCGAGACGTAGTAGACGAAGCCGGAGCTGCGCTCCAGCACGCGCGGCAGGCGCGCGTCGTCGGTGGTCGGGGTGGTCAGGCGGATGAAGTCGATGCCGGCGGCCTGTGCTGGAGTGGCCAGTTCGCCATCGTGTTCTGGCGGCAGGTCGACGATGATCAGGCCATCGACACCCGCTTCCTTGGCTTGGGCCACAAAGTTTTCCACACCGAAGCGGTGGATCGGGTTGTAGTAGCCCATCAGCACGATCGGCGTGGTTTGGTTATCGACCCGGAACTCGCGGACCATCTGCAGGGTTTTCGCCAGAGTCTGCCCGGCTTCGAGCGCACGCAAGGTGGCCAACTGAATGGCGACGCCATCGGCCATCGGGTCGGTGAAGGGCATGCCCAGTTCGATCACATCGGCACCGGCCTGCGGCAAGCCCTTGAGGATCGCCAGGGAGGCATCGTAGCCGGGATCGCCAGCAGTGATGAAAGTGACCAGCGCGGAGCGGCCTTCGGCCTTCAGCTCGGCGAAGCGTTGTTCAAGACGGCTCATGCCTGTTTCTCCTGGGCGGTCATGTGGTTCATCACGGTTTGCATGTCTTTGTCGCCACGCCCGGACAGGCACACCACCATCAGGTGATCCTTGGGCAGGCCCGGCGCGCGCTTGATCGCCTCGGCCAGGGCGTGGGAGCTCTCCAGGGCCGGGATGATGCCTTCCAGGCGGCAGGTGGTGTGGAAGGCGGCGAGGGCTTCGTCGTCGGTGATGCTGACGTACTCGACGCGCTTCACTTCGTGCAGGTAGGCGTGCTCGGGGCCGATGCCCGGGTAGTCCAGGCCAGCGGAAATCGAGTGGGCGTCGGTGATCTGGCCATCGTCGTCCTGCAGCAGGTAGGTGCGGTTGCCGTGCAACACGCCTGGTACGCCGCCGTTGAGGCTGGCCGCGTGCTTGTCGGTGTGCACGCCGTGGCCACCGGCTTCGACACCGATGATCTGTACGCTGGTGTCATCGAGGAAGTCGTGGAACAGGCCCATGGCGTTGGAGCCGCCACCGACGCAAGCGATCAGACTGTCGGGCAGGCGCCCTTCCTTCTCTTGCAACTGGGCACGGGTTTCCTTGCCGATGATCGACTGGAAGTCGCGGACCATCGCTGGATAAGGGTGCGGGCCGGCCACGGTGCCGATCAGGTAGAAGGTGTCGTCGACATTGGTGACCCAGTCGCGCAAGGCCTCGTTCATGGCGTCCTTGAGGGTGCCGGTGCCGGCTGTCACAGGGACGATCTCGGCGCCCAGCAGCTTCATGCGGAACACGTTGGCTTGCTGGCGCTCGATATCGGTGGCACCCATGTAGATCACGCAGGGCAGGCCGAAGCGTGCAGCGACCGTGGCGGTGGCCACGCCGTGCATGCCGGCGCCGGTCTCGGCGATCAGGCGCTTCTTACCCATGCGCTTGGCCAGCAGGACCTGGCCGATGCAGTTGTTTACCTTGTGGGCGCCGGTGTGGTTGAGTTCTTCGCGCTTGAAGAAGATCTTGGCGCCGCCGCAGTGTTCGGTCAGGCGCTCGGCGAAGTACAGCGGGTTCGGGCGGCCGATGTAGTCACGCTGGAAGTAGGCCAATTCCTTGAGGAACTCTGGATCTTCCTTGGCCGCTTCGTATTCGCGGGCAAGGTCCAGGACCAGCGGCATCAGGGTTTCTGCCACGTAGCGGCCGCCGAATGAGCCGAACAGGCCATTGGCATCGGGGCCGGCGCGGAAGTTGGTCTGGGTCATGGGTCGCTCCAGGGCGTTATGAGTTCGTGATGGGCTTTACTCTAACCACGACAAGCCCGGCTGAAAACCGATAAGATTGCGCAAACCTGTCAGGAAAACTCACAAGTAAAATGCGCCAGGAGCTCCCTCCACTCAATGCCCTGCGTGCCTTCGAGGCTGCCGCCCGGCTGAACAGCGTCAGCCAGGCCGCCGAGCAGCTGCACGTAACCCACGGTGCCGTCAGCCGGCAGATCAAGGTATTGGAAGAACACCTGGGCGTGGCCCTGTTCGTGAAGGACGGACGCGGCATTAAACTCACAGATGCAGGTATACGCCTGCGCGATGCCAGCAGCGAGGCGTTCGAACGGTTGCGTGGCGTCTGCAGCGAGTTGAGTCGCGACAGCAGCGAGGCGCCTTTTGTCCTGGGTTGCTCCGGCAGCCTGCTGGCGCGTTGGTTCATCCCCCGCCTCGGCCGGCTCAAGGCCGACCTGCCGCAGTTGCGCCTGCATCTTTCGGCGGGGGAAGGTGACCTCGACCCGCGGCGGCCGGGGCTGGATGCGTTGCTGGTGTTCGCCGAGCCGCCATGGCCCTCGGACATGCAGGTCCATGTGCTGGCCGATGAGCGCATCGGCCCGGTGCTCAGCCCGCATTTCGCGGGGTTCGCCCGTTTGCAGACGGCGCCGGCCAAGGCTTTGCTCGATGAAGCGCTGCTACAGACCACCTCACGGCCACAAGCTTGGCCGACCTGGGCCAGGCAACAAGGGCTTGACCCTGGCGCACTGCAGTTCGGCCAGGACTTCGAGCACTTGTATTACCTGTTGGAAGCGGCGGTGGCGGGATTGGGCGTTGCCATCGCGCCACAACCGCTGGTGGCGGATGACCTGCGTGCCGGGCGCCTGACTGCGCCTTGGGGGTTTTCTCCGACGCGCGCGGCCTTGGCGCTATGGGTGCCTCGGCGCGCCGCCGATGGACGCGCCGAGCAACTGGCGCAGTGGTTGCGCACCGAGTTGGCGCGTCAGGCCGGCTAGTGGTTGCGCTTGCACAGCAACCAGGCGGCCAGCAGGCCGAGGGCTCCGACCGCGACGCCTGCTGTCGTCCAAGGATGATCCTGGGCGTAGTCGCGGGTGGCGATGCCGGTCTGCTTGGTGCGCGTCTTAACTTCCTCGTAGGCGTCGCTTAGCAAGTTGCGTGAGTGCTGCAGTGCATTTTCGGCGTTGCTCTTGAGCGCCTTGATCGTCTTGCGTGACTCATCCGAGGTGTCGTCTTTGAAGGACTCCAGGGTTTTCAGCAAACTGACGATTTCCGCTTCCATGCTTTCCAGCGACGTCTTGCGTAGCGGGGTGTGGGCCATGGTGTTTCTCCTTCGCAGTGATGATGGGCTCTGTAAGGTTGCGACTGCCCGCTGTGGCGAAAGTGCAATCGAACTTTTGCGCAGGTGTTTTGCTCGCAGGTAAATCAGGCCTGCGCTGCTAGGCTCTATCTCACACATCACTCAGGAGAGCGCTCATGTCCGATCATCACACCTACAAGAAGATCGAGCTGGTCGGTTCCTCGGCCAACAGCATTGAGGAAGCGATCAACAATGCCTTGGCTGAGGCCGGTAAAAGCATCAAGCACCTGGAATGGTTCGAAGTGGTCGATACCCGTGGCCATATCAGCGGCAACAAGGCTGCGCATTTCCAGGTCACGCTGAAGGTGGGTTTCCGCATCGCCAACAGTTGAATCCCGCGGACACTGGATTCACCCGCATACCTGGAGTAAACAATTAAAGGGCGCCTGGCCAATGGCCGGCGCCCTTTCGATTTCATCTGTACAAGGAAAGCGATCGATGAAGAAACTGCTAGTGGCACTAGGTTTGGTGATGTTGGCAGGCTCGGTGCTGGCGGCGGGCAAGCCCTGTGAGGAACTCAAGGCGGAGATCGAAGCCAAGCTCGATGCCAAGGGCGTGACGGGCTATGTGCTGGAGATCGTCGACAAGGGCACCCCTGCTGGCAAGGTGATCGGCACCTGCGAAGCCGGCACCAAAGAGATCGTCTACCGGCGTGAGTGAGTCTTGCCTGAGACAGGGCCGCTGTGCGGACGTGCGCGTCACCGGCCCATCGACAACTGATGCTGGCCCCTACGCCTCCCGCAGCGCCTGGGCCAGCAACTCATAGGACCTTACCCTGTCCGCATGCTCGTACAGGTCGCAGGTGAAGATCAGCTCATCAGCGCCGGTTTGCTCCAGCAGCACCTCCACCTTGGCCCGTACCTTCTGCGGGCTGCCGATCATCGCAAGGCCCAAGAAGCTGCTCACCGCATCGCGCTCATGGGGCAGCCACAGGCCTTCCATGCTCTTCACTGGTGGACGCAACATCAGGCTCTGGCCGCGGATGAGGGCAAGAATGCGCTGGTATACCGAGGTGGCCAGGTAATCGGCCTGTTCGTCGGTTTCAGCGACCACCATCGGCACGCCGAGCATCACATAGGGCTTGTCCAGGACCTCGGACGGCTGGAAGTGATCTCGATAGATGCGGATCGCCTCATGCATGTAGCGCGGGGCGAAATGTGAAGCGAACGCATAGGGCAAACCGCGCATACCGGCCAACTGAGCGCTGAACAGGCTCGAGCCGAGCAGCCAGACCGGCACTTCGGTGCCATGGCCGGGCACGGCGATGACTTTCTGCTCCGGGGTGCGTGGGCTCAGATAGCGCACCAGCTCTTCTACGTCATCGGGGAAGTCATCGGCACTGCCGGAGCGTTCGCGGCGCAGCGCGCGTGCGGTCATCTGGTCGGCACCCGGCGCACGGCCCAGTCCCAGATCGATGCGGCCTGGGTAGAGGCTGGCCAGGGTGCCGAACTGTTCGGCGATCACCAATGGCGCGTGGTTGGGCAGCATCACGCCACCGGCGCCGAGGCGAATGGTCGAGGTGCCGTTGGCCAGGTAGCCGAGTAGTACGGCGGTCGCTGAACTGGCGATGCCATCCATGTTGTGGTGTTCGGCGACCCAGAAACGGTTGTAGCCGAACTGCTCGACATTGCGCGCCAGGTCCAGGGCGTTGCGCAGCGCTTGGGCCGGCCCACCCTCTTCGCGGACAGGGACCAGGTCGAGTGTGGAAATCTTCAGATCACGCAAGTGCGTCATGGGCATGCAGCCTCCAGAAGGTGGTCAGGCCAGCGGCCTTTTTAACTCTGTATGGGCACATTCGGAGTATTCAATGCTTGGGGGTGTATTGGTCTGAACTTGCTGTGGGTGCTGTCCTCTGAACCATTAAGCACGTATCCATTTGCCCAGGAGGCAACATGAAAAAGACAGCATCCGCGATCTGGCAAGGTGGTTTGAAGGACGGCAAAGGGCAGCTTTCCACGGAAAGTGGCGCGCTCAAGCACAATCCCTATGGCTTCAACACCCGTTTCGAAGACGTGCCGGGCACCAACCCCGAAGAGCTGATCGGTGCCGCCCATGCCGGCTGTTTTTCCATGGCCCTATCGATGATGCTCGGCGAGGCAGGTTTCACACCGGAGCGGATCGACACCATTGCCGAGGTGAGCCTCGACAAGCAGGATGACGGCTTTGCCATCACGGCCGTGCACCTCACCCTGAAAGCTAAGGTGCCGGGTGCCAGCGAGGCGCAGTTCCTTGAAGTGGCGAACAAGGCCAAGGCCGGATGCCCGGTGTCCAAGGTGCTCAACGCGAAGATTAGCCTCGACGCCACCCTGCTCTCCTGAGGCACGAAACGGGAACGGTTTCCTGTGGTCAAACCAGTGTTGGCAGCTTACCTGCCCCTTCAGGAGCCGTCCCATGATCCGCGTTGCACTCGCCGTGCTGGCCTCGTTGCTGGCAACGGCTGCCCTGGCGGCACCCAAGCCGTGTGAGGAGCTCAAGGCCGAGATCGAAGCGAAGATCCAGGCGCGCGGCGTGACCTCCTACACCCTTGAGATCGTGCCCAACAGCGAAGTCCACGACCAGAACATGGTGGTGGGCAGCTGTGACGGTGGTACCAAGAAGATCATCTACCAGAAGAACGACCGGTAGGTCAGGGGATGCAGAACACGTCGCTGGCCTTGTCCACCACCAGCGTGCGCCCGGCATCGTAGAGGTAGACGACCGGTCGCATGACCGGCGCCCGTGCTTCCAGGCGGTAGCGTTGCCCCGCTTGGAAGTTGTCGTACCTGACCGTCAGGTAGCAGGTGCGCTCGGTGGGATCGGTGGTAAAGCCGCCGGAGTAGACCTCGAAATCGAATCGCACCACCAACTCGTGCTTGCCAGGGGTGACCTGGAAGTAGCGGCCGTCATTGAGGCGCTCGCCATCCAGCCGGTCGGCCATGACCAGCTTGCCTGGGGTGATGGTGTAGAGGTCGACCCAAGCCTGCTTCGGGTCGGCGGGTGGCAAGGGGCTGGCGCAGGCCCCCAGTGCACTGAGGGCGATCAGCATCATGGGCTGGCGCATGGTGAAACTCCCGCTTGCGGTTACAAGCTACAAGCATAGCGCCATTCGCGCTGTTCAGGTGCGTTGGCAGCCTGCTGGCAGGCCCTGGCCGATCAGTTTTTGCTGCTCGTCATAGAGCTTGAGCCACGGCCGGAAGCCAATGCTCCCCGCTTGGAGCTGGTAGCGCTGGCCGGCGCCGAATTCCTTGAATTTCACATTGAGCTGGCAATCTCGCCACAGCGGTTCGCTGGTGGGCCCGATATTGCTCGGGTCCACGGCGAACAAGTAGCGCACGGTCAACTCATGGCTGCCAGGAGGCACCTCGAAGTAGCGCTTGTCGGCCCACTCGCGCTCGTCTACCTGCACGGCATGCAGGGCAGTGTCCTGGTGTGGAGCTAGGTCGATCCAGGCCTGGTCTGGGTCCGGGTCCGGCAGGCTGGCGCAGCCGGACAGCAGCACGAGCGTGCCGACGACTAATGGTGTACGCATGGCGAAACTCCCCCTTGGCAAGATAGTCTTGGAACGCACCGGCACTTGAGCGAGATGAGCAGCCCCGATGTTCCGACTTTTTCTTTTCCTGCGCTCAAGCCATGGGGCACTCGACCGTCTTTTCCGCCTTTTTGTTCCCATGCTTGCCTGCCTTCTGCTGAACGGTTGTGGCAGCGTGAGTTACTACGGGCAGTTGGTCGAAGGCCAGTGGCAGCTGTTGCGTGCTCGCACGCCGGTCGCCAGCCTAGTCGAGGATCCGACCAGCGACCCGCAATTGCGCCAGCGCCTGCTGCAGGCCGAGCAGGCCCGTGCCTTCGCCAGCACGCATCTGAAGCTGCCGGATAACCGCAGTTACCGGGTCTATGCCGACCTGGGTCGGCCCTTCGTGGTGTGGAACGTCTTCGCCACGCCAGAGTTATCCCTTGAGCCGCAAACCCATTGCTTCCCCATCGCGGGTTGCGTTGCCTACCGCGGCTATTACCGCCAAGGGGCTGCGAGAGGCGCGGCGGCATTGCTCAGGCAGGAGGGCTTGGACGTGTATGTCGGTGGCGTTGAGGCCTATTCGACCCTGGGCTGGTTCGATGACCCGATCCTCGCCTCGATGCTCAATTGGGGGGAGGATCGCCTGGCGTCGCTGATCTTCCACGAACTGGCGCATCAGCGTGTGTACGTAAAGGACGACACCGAATTCAACGAATCCTTCGCCACCTTTGTCGAGCAGGAAGGCGCCCGTCAATGGCGGGCGGCGCGTGGGTTGCCGGCGCCGAAGGATGACAGCCTGCGCCAGCGCGAGCAGTTCACCCGGCTGGTCCTGGCCAGTCGGGAGCGGCTTAAGGCGATCTATGCCGGCCCCCTGGACGTGACCGGCAAGCGTGCGGCGAAGCAGGCGGAGTTCGAGCGTTTGCGCCGAGAGTACCGGCAGTTGCGTGACAGCCAATGGGGAGGTGTCGGGCGTTATGACGCCTGGATCAATGGGCCGCTCAACAACGCCAAACTGTTGCCGTTCGGGCTGTATGACCAATGGGTGCCGGCTTTCGCCGCGTTGTTTGCGCAGGTGGGGGGAGACTGGGCGCGGTTCTATGAGCGGGTCGAGGCGTTGGGGAAGTTACCAGGGAGCCAGCGCAAAGCCGCGTTGACGGAACTGTCGCATTCGCTGGCAAGCGCCCCACCGGTTGCCTGCATACCTCGAATCATGGGGTTGGCGCAGGGCACCTAGAAGGGCGTCGACCATATGATTCGGGGTGGGCAGGTCTATAGGGCCGGTGGCAGAGCCTCAGCCCTGCACGAACGCCTGGTGCATCTCGGCCAGGGTCGCGAAGTGATAGGCCGGCGCCTCGGCCATCAGCTCTTCCTGGCTACCAAAGCCGTACCCTACCGCTACCGCTTGCAAGCCGTTGCTGCGGGCGCCGATCAGATCATGCTTGCGGTCGCCGATCATCAAGGTTTGCGCAGGGTCCAGGCCTTCTTCATCCAGCAAATGGCGGATCAGTTCGACCTTGTTGGTCCGGGTGCCGTCCAGCTCGCTGCCATAGATCACCTTGAAATGCCGGTCGAAGGCGAAGTGGCGGGCGATTTCCCGGGCGAACTCCCAAGGCTTGGAGGTGGCGATGTACAAGGTGCGGCCTTGGCCATTCAGCGCTTCGAGCAGTTCCGGGACTCCGTCGAACACCTGGTTTTCGTACAGGCCGGTTACCTTGAAACGCTCGCGGTAGAAATTCACCGCGTTCCAGGCCTTGGCTTCGTCGAAGCCATAGAACTGCATGAAGGCCTGCAGCAAGGGTGGGCCGATGAAATGCTCCAGGCGTGCCAGGTCCGGTTCGTCGATGCCCAGCTTGGCCAGGGCGTACTGGATCGAACGGGTGATGCCCAGGCGCGGGTCGGTCAAGGTGCCGTCGAGGTCGAAAAGGATGTTCTGTTGTTGCATGGCGGTCTCGGCTGGGGCTGCGTTCAAGGGGCTATGGTCAAGGTCATTCCGGACGGTCGTAGCCTTCGGCCAGGTGCTGGTCCTTGAGCTTGACGTAATTGGCGGCGCTATAGGGGAAGAAAGCTCGTTCCTTGTCGGTCAGCGGCCGTGCCTGCTTGACCGGGCTGCCCACATACAGGAAGCCGCTTTCCAGGCGCTTGCCGGGCGGCACCAGGCTGCCGGCACCGATGATAACCTCATCCTCGACCACCGCGCCGTCCATGATGGTACTGCCCATGCCGACCAGGATGCGGTTGCCGAGGGTGCAGCCATGGAGCATGACCTTGTGGCCGATGGTCACCTCATCGCCGATCAGCAGCGGGAACCCCTCGGGGTTGAACGGGCCGGCGTGGGTGATGTGCAGGACGCTGGCGTCCTGCACGCTGGTGCGTGCGCCGATGCGGATGCGGTGCATATCGCCGCGGATCACCGTCAGCGGCCAGACCGAGCTGTCTTCGCCGATCTCGACGTCGCCCAGGACGACCGCCGAACGGTCGACGAACGCCCGTTCGCCGAGCTTCGGCGTGTGTTGCTGGAATCTACGAATGGCCATGATAGCGCCCCTCTTGAATGCTTATAGGCAGGCTGCTTGCTGCGGTCGGCGTCGATTGTAATTAAGATGGGCCTGTGTTTCTTCTGCCAAGGTATCTAAACCGTGAGTGCGAACAACCCGCTTCTGCAGTCCTACGATCTGCCGCCCTTCTCGGCGATCCGTGCCGAACACGTGCTGCCGGCGATCGAACAGATCCTGGCCGACAACCGCAAAGCCATCGCCGAGATCCTCGAGACCCAGGGCAAGAACCCTACCTGGGCCGGGCTGGTGCTGGCGATGGACGAACTGAACGACCGCCTCGGCGCGGCCTGGAGCCCGGTCAGCCATCTCAATGCCGTGTGCAACAGCGTTGAGCTGCGCGAGGCCTACGAGTCCTGCCTGCCTGCCCTGAGCGCCTACTCCACCGAGCTTGGGCAGAACCGCGAGCTGTTCGAAGCCTACCAGGCTTTGGCAAGCAGCCCGGAAGCCGCAGGCTTCGATGTGGCGCAGAAGACCATCATCGAGCATGCCCTGCGTGATTTCCGCCTGTCGGGCATCGACCTGCCGGCCGACAAGCAGCAGCGCTATGCCGAGGTGCAAAGCAAGCTCAGCGAATTGGGCAGCCGTTTCTCCAACCAGTTGCTCGACGCTACCCAGGCCTGGACCAAGCACGTCACCGACGAAGCGGCCCTGGCCGGCCTGACCGACTCGGCCAAGGCGCAGATGGCCGCCGCTGCCCAGGCCAAGGGCCTCGAAGGTTGGCTGATCAGCCTGGAATTCCCCAGCTACTACGCGGTGATGACCTACGCCGAAGACCGTGCCCTGCGCGAAGAGATCTACGCCGCCTACTGCACCCGTGCTTCCGACCAGGGGCCCAACGCCGGCCAGTTCGACAATGGCCCGGTGATGCGAGAGATCCTCGACCTGCGCCAGGAACTGGCCGAGCTGCTCGGCTATGCCAACTATGCCGAGCTGAGCTTGGCTACCAAGATGGCCGAGTCCAGCGACCAGGTGCTGGGTTTCCTGCGTGACCTGGCCAAGCGCAGCAAGCCTTTCGCAGCCCAGGACCTGGTCCAGCTCAAGGCCTATGCCGCCGAGCAGGGCTGCCCGGACCTGCAGAGCTGGGATGCTGGCTATTACGGCGAGAAACTGCGCGAACAGCGTTACAGCGTGTCCCAGGAAACCCTGCGCGCCTACTTCCCGATCGACAAGGTGCTGTCCGGCCTGTTCGCCATTGTCCAGCGTTTGTATGGCATCGAGATCGCCGAGCTCAAGGGCTTCGACACTTGGCACCCAGACGTGCGCCTGTTCGAGATCAAGGAGAATGGCCAGCATGTCGGGCGCTTCTTCTTCGACCTGTACGCCCGCGCCAACAAGCGCGGCGGCGCTTGGATGGACGGTGCCCGCGATCGTCGCCGTACCGCCGAGGGCGAGTTGCAGAGCCCGGTGGCCAACCTAGTGTGCAACTTCACCCCGGCAGCTCCTGGCAAGCCAGCGCTGCTGACCCACAACGAAGTGACCACCCTGTTCCATGAGTTCGGTCATGGGCTGCACCACCTGCTGACCCGTATCGAGCATGCCGGTGTCTCCGGTATCAATGGCGTGGCCTGGGATGCGGTCGAGTTGCCGAGCCAGTTCATGGAGAACTGGTGCTGGGAGCCGGAAGGCCTGGCGCTGATCTCCGGCCACTACGAAAGCGGCGATCCACTGCCCCAGGACCTGCTGGAGAAGATGCTGGCGGCGAAGAACTTCCAATCCGGGCTGATGATGGTGCGCCAGTTGGAGTTCTCCCTGTTCGACTTCGAATTGCACGCCAGCCACGGTGATGGCCGCAGCGTGCTGGACGTGCTCGAAGGCGTGCGCGACGAGGTTTCGGTCATGCGTCCGCCGGCCTACAACCGCTTCCCCAACAGCTTTGCGCATATCTTCGCCGGTGGTTACGCGGCGGGTTATTACAGCTACAAGTGGGCTGAAGTGCTGTCCGCCGATGCCTTCTCGCGCTTCGAGGAGGAAGGTGTGCTCAACGCCGAGACTGGCCGTGCCTTCCGCGAAGCGATCCTGGCCCGTGGCGGTTCGCGTGAGCCAATGGTGCTGTTCGTCGATTTCCGTGGCCGCGAGCCGTCGATCGATGCGCTCTTGCGTCATAGTGGCCTGACCGAGGGTGTGGCGGCATGAGTGAGGTGGGTGTGAGCAAGACCAAGAAACGCTTTGTCGCCGGGGCGGTCTGCCCGGCGTGCAGCGAAACCGACAAGCTGATGATGTGGAGCGAGGACGGCGTGCCTCACCGTGAGTGCGTGGCTTGCGGGTTCTCCGACACCCTCAACGAGCAGGGACTATCGATTCCCAAGGAGTTGGGCACCCGGGTCAACCAGGTGGTGCAGAAGCCGGCAGCCACCGTGCAAACGGTGCAGTTCTTCCCCAACCCCAAGCTGAAGAAACCCAGCGAGTGATGGCGTGGCGGGTCGGGGCTAGCCCCGGCCCGTTCCTGTTGTGCCATAGATAACTACCCCTTCGTCGGGTGCGGGCCTGGGCAGAGTGAGCGGTCTTGTCACTCGCGAGGACTTCCCGCCATGGATATCAACCCGCTACTCAACTCCCTCGATTCACCCCCTTACGCGCTGATCCAGCTAGAGCACCTGCAACCGGCGATAGAGCAGATCATCGACGATAACCGCCTCGCCCTGCGGGCGATCATCGACTATCAGACTGGCCTGCCGACCTGGGACGACCTGGTGGCCGCCGTCAATAGCCTGGATGCCAGGCTCAACAACTGTCTCAACCTGATCATCCCCTTGCATACCAGGGGGTCGGAGTGGAACAGCGCTGTCGAGGCCTGCTACCTGGCCACCAAGGCCTACCATGTGGAAAAACTGCAGAACGCCGAGCTCTATGGCTTGTACCAGCGGCTTGAGCGTAGCGACTTCGCGCGCAATTTTTCTGCACCACGCAAGGTTGCATTGCAGCAGGCGCTCAAGGCGTTTCGTCTGGCTGGGGCGCACCTTCCTGAAGCTACGCGGGCGCGGCTCGCACAACTGCAGGCCGAAGTCCTGGAGTGCGAGCTCGAGTATGTCGGCAACCTGGAAGTGGCCAACCAGCGGGGTGTCTTGGTGGCGGATGAAACGCGCCTGGCAGGTATTGCCGAGGACGACAAGCAACGGATGGCCCGCAACGCCCAGGCCAGGGGCGAACCCGGTTGGTTGCTGGCCCTGGACGACGAAGATTGCCGTACGGTTCTGGGCGACGCCGACGATGCCAGCCTGCGTGCAGAGTATTACCGCGCCTGGCACACACGTGCCTCGGAGCAGGACCAGGGGCCTGACAACACACCCGTGCTGGCACGTCTGACTCAGTTGCGCCACGAGTGGGCGCAGTTGCTGGGCTTTGCCGACTACGTGCACCTGAGCCTGCAGACCAAGACAGTGGAAGCACCCGATCAGGTAGAGGCGTTCCTCGACAATCTGCTGACGCAACTTCAACCAAGGCTCCAACAAGACCTGGCACGGCTGCGGGCTTGTGCCGGAGAGCAAGATGCAAGCCTGCAGCCATGGGATATCGCGTATTACCAGCGTCGTTCGTGTCAGCAGGACACCTTACTGAGTGCCGACGCGTTCAAGGCGTATTTTGCCCTGGAGCAGGTCATGGCATCGCTGCTGGCGCTGGTCGAGACGCTGTTCGAGGTCAAGCTTGAGCGCAACGCCGGGCTGTCGGCCTGGCATCCGGATGTCGAAGTCTATGAGGTACACCTGCACCACGCCTTGCTCGGTTACCTGTACGTCGATGTCCTGGCCAGGGAAGGCAAAGGCAGTGCGGACTGGAGCCTACGCATGTTCAATCCGCACAGCGACGCGGAAGGAATCTACCAGAAGGGCGCGGCGGCATTGTTTGGCAATGTGGCGCCGGCGCAAGGCGATGCCACGCCCCTGCTCTCTCACCTACAACTGTGCAAGCTGTATCACGAGTTCGCCCATTGCCTGCATGCGTTGCTGGTGCGTAGCGGTGACTATCGCTTGGCCGATCTCGACAGCCTGGGGCCGGACGGATTGGAATTTCCGGCTGAGCTGGTAGAGCAGTGGTGCTGGTCGGCGCGTTACCTGGCGGGCATCAGCCGCCACCATCAGCATGGCACAGCCTTGAGCGAAGCCCAGGTACAGGGATTTCTCGATGGCGCGCGTCGGGAAAAGGTACAGGGGCTCGGCCGTCAGCTGGCTCTGGCGATGCTTGATATGCGGCTGCACACAGGCCCGGGAACCACCGGGAGCGTGCAACAGGCGGCGCAGGAGGT
Source organism: Pseudomonas sp. X10 (assembly GCF_054889225.1). Classification (NCBI taxonomy): domain Bacteria; kingdom Pseudomonadati; phylum Pseudomonadota; class Gammaproteobacteria; order Pseudomonadales; family Pseudomonadaceae; genus Pseudomonas; species Pseudomonas sp. X10. Next base: position 60,670 of record NZ_CM142677.1, read on the forward strand.
GTTCGACCGGGTCATGCCCGGCGCCATAGCGGCGTTCGAGCGGCCCACTGGCAGCTTCGATCACCTGGCCACAGGCTATGCGGCAGGGTACTACAGCTACTTGTGGTCGAGTGTCCATGCCCTGGACGCGTTCGAATGCTTCGAACAGGAAGGTCTGCTCAACCCTGCGACGGGCAAGCGCTTGCGTGACAAGGTGTTCGCACCGGGGGCGCAGCAGTCCATGGTGACTGGCTTCGAGGCGTTCCGTGGAAGGCCGCTCAGTGCGCGGGCGTTCCTGCGCTGGCATGGCCTGGAGAGCAGCCGTTCGACCAGCGGTCGCTGACGGCACTGGTACATCAGGCAAGGTCGTTTTACTGTATATAAAACCAGTAAAAGGCCTTGCCCATGAACCCCATCACACCGATTCGCGGTCGAGGTACCTCGCACAACCCGCAAAACCGGTTTGCTTCACAGCAAACCCAGGCATTCGACGACGGCTGGTACCAGGAAGTCCCCCTGACCCAGGGGACCGAAGTACGCAGCGAAACTGCCAAGACCATCATCACCCGCAATAGCTCTCCCGACCTGCCCTTCGACCGCTCGGTCAATCCTTATCGTGGCTGTGAACATGGCTGCATCTACTGCTATGCACGGCCCAGCCATGCCTATTGGGACCTTTCCCCTGGTCTAGACTTCGAGACCAAGCTGATTGCCAAGACCAACGCTGCCGAGGTGCTCGAACAGCAGTTGAGCAAGCCGGGCTACGCCTGTGCTCCGATCAACCTGGGCTCTAACACTGACCCCTACCAGCCCATCGAACGTGAGCAGCAGTTGACCCGGCGTCTGCTCGAAGTGCTGTTGCGCTACCGTCATCCGGTCACCATCGTCACGAAAGGATCGCTGGTCTTGCGCGACCTGGACCTACTGACGGAGTTGGCGCGGCAGCGCCTGGCTGCCGTCATGATCAGCCTGACTACCTTGGACGATGAGCTCAAGCGCACCCTGGAGCCGCGTGCCGCCGCGCCCAAGGCCCGGCTGCGCGCCGTCCGGGTGCTGCGTGAGGCGGGCGTGCCGGTGGGAGTGCTGTGTTCGCCGATGATCCCGATGATCAACGACAGCGAACTCGAGCACCTACTGGAAGCGGCCAAGGAGGCAGGCGCGCAGAGTGCGGCGTACATGATGCTGCGCCTACCGTTGGAGGTGGCGCCGCTGTTCGAGCAGTGGTTGCAGGATCACTATCCTCAGCGCGCCGCCCATGTGCTCAGCCTGATCCGGCAGAGTCGAGGCGGTGAGCTGTACGACAGCCGGTTCGGGGCACGCATGCGCGGCGAGGGCGTATTCGCCGAACTCCTGGCGCAACGGTTCAGCAAGGCGATTCGACGCCTGGAGTTGAACCGGCGGGAAGGGTATGCGCTTGATTGCTCGGCATTTTGCCCACCTGGACGACAACTTCCTCTGTTCTGAGGTAAATAATGGGTAGTGGCCATTAATGTTTTTTTGCTAGTATCTGGCTCCCGCCTCTTCAAGCTGGAAAGCCTGTCCTAGAGCCTTCGAATTCAGTTTGAGTTAAGTTTTCCCCGGTAGCGTAGGAATCCAGTCTACAGAGACTGTGATTAATGGTCCGCGTCTGTCATCTAAATGCTATGCGATACCAGAATCTTTAACCGGTAAAATGGATTTACCTACCAAACCGTCAAGAGGATGAATCATGCCCGTCAAGGACCCCTCTAAGGCCGTCCCGGCACAACCTGCCGAAAGCGCCGATGCCGCACTCAAGCACATCGTCGACGGCTTCCTGCGGTTTCACCATGAGGTCTTCCCCGAGCAGCAGGAGCTGTTCAAGAAGCTCGCCACCGCGCAGACACCACGCGCGATGTTCATCACCTGCGCGGATTCGCGCATCGTCCCTGAACTGATCACCCAGAGCTCACCGGGCGATCTCTTCGTTACCCGTAACGTCGGCAACGTCGTGCCACCCTACGGGCAGATGAACGGTGGCGTTTCCACGGCCATCGAATACGCGGTGCTGGCGCTCGGTGTCCACCACATCATCATCTGCGGCCACTCCGACTGCGGTGCCATGCGTGCGGTCCTGCGTCCGAAGAGCCTGGAGAAGATGCCGACCGTCAAGGCTTGGCTGCGCCATGCCGAAGTCGCGCGCACTGTGGTCGAGGACAACTGCTCGTGCGCCAGCGAGCACGAAAGCATGCAAGTGCTCACCCGGGAAAACGTCATCGCCCAGTTGCAGCACCTGCGCACCCATCCTTCGGTCGCCTCGCGCCTGGCGGCCGGTCAGTTGCATATCCACGGCTGGATCTACGATATCGAGACCAGCGATATCGAGGCCTATGACGCCGTCAGCGACAGCTTCCTGCCGCTGGCCGCAGGCCAACCGATCCCGAGCGCGACTCCGAGAGGGCGCTACTAAGCGTCCCAAGCCCTGAAGCAGGTTGATTGACGGCCGCACCCTTGTGGGTGCGGCCTGGTCGTCGGCTGCTTTGAATTTTCCTGACTGCCTTGCCGGTTCGCTGGCGGCCTGCGGCTGCCCGCGTGCCAGGAAATGTGCCCTCGGCCATAGGAATGGCCGTGAAACTGAGAAAAGGAGCGTTATGGTGAACAAGACACAGATCAAAGCGGCCTTGCCGCGTGAGTTGCTGGCGTCGGTAGTGGTCTTCCTGGTGGCCCTGCCCTTGTGCATGGGCATTGCAATCGCATCGGGCATGCCTCCGGCCAAAGGCCTGATCACTGGAATAATCGGCGGCATAGTAGTGGGTTTCCTGGCCGGTTCGCCCTTGCAGGTCAGTGGTCCAGCCGCGGGCCTTGCGGTGCTGGTGTTCGAACTGGTGCGCCAGCATGGCATGGCCATGCTCGGGCCGATCTTGCTGTTGGCCGGTCTGCTTCAGTTACTGGCGGGACGTTTGCGGCTCGGCTGCTGGTTCCGCGTGACTGCGCCAGCGGTGGTGTACGGGATGCTGGCTGGCATCGGCGTGTTGATCGTGCTGTCGCAGGTCCATGTAATGTTCGATACCACGCCCCAGCCTTCTGGTGTGGCGAACCTGCTGGGTTTCCCCGCCACATTGGCCGGGGCCTTGCCACTGGAAGACAGTGCTGCCGGATGGCAAGCCGGTGCCCTGGGGCTCGGCACCATCGCCATGATGTGGGCCTGGGAGCGCTGGCGTCCTCAGCGTTTGCGCTTCGTGCCAGGGGCCTTGCTGGGCGTGGCAGCCATGACAGCCATCAGCGTCTGGCTGGCCTTGCCGGTAAACCGTGTGCAGGTGCCCGCCGACCTTAGCGAGGCGATCGACTGGTTGCGCCCGGATGATCTGCTCAAGCTGGCCGACCCGAGCCTGCTGGTCGCAGCGTTTGCCTTGGCCTTCATCGCCAGTGCCGAAACCTTGCTGTCTGCCGCGGCAGTGGACCGCATGCACAGTGGACAGCGCTCGAACTTCGACCGCGAGTTGTCGGCTCAGGGCATCGGCAACATGCTCTGCGGCGTGCTCGGTGCCCTGCCGATGACCGGGGTCATCGTGCGCAGCTCGGCCAATGTCCAGGCCGGTGCGCAGACCCGCGCCTCGGCAATCCTCCATGGGCTCTGGCTGCTGGCCTTCGTTGTGGTCTTGAGCAGTGTGCTGCAGCAGATCCCGGTGGCCAGCCTGGCCGGGGTACTGGTCTATACCGGCGTGAAGCTGGTGGATTTCAAGGCGCTGCGTGGGTTGGGCCGTTATGGCCGGATGCCGATGTTCACCTACGCCGCTACGGCCCTGGCGATCATCTTCACTGACCTCTTGACCGGCGTACTGCTGGGCTTCGCCCTGACCCTCCTGAAACTGGCGCTCAAGGCTGCGCGGCTGAAGATCAACTTGGCCAGCCTGGAGGTGCCAGGTCACATGGAGCTGCGTCTCAGCGGTGCGGCGACCTTTCTCAAGGTCCCGGCGTTGACCCAGGTGCTGGACAGCGTGCCGGCAGGCACCACCTTGCACGTGCCGTTGGCCAACCTGAGCTACATCGACCACTCCTGCCTGGAGCTGCTCGAAGATTGGGGGCGGGCCAATGCTGCCAGTGGTTCGCGGTTGTTGATCGAGCAGCGACGGCTCAAGCGGCGTATCGAAGGACGGACGCGGACTTCGGCGGGAGTTGGCGCCTGACCCGTCGGCGAGGTTGAGCTGAGCGTGTCCGTGCATGGCCTGCTCGCCTCGGATCATATGGCCGACGCCTGGCTGGTAGAAGCCAGCGTCAGCTGGTGATGCAAGGCGTCAGCCTTGCCCTGGACTCAGGCTGACTGGCCCAGCTCCACACCCAACTGGCGCGACAGGCATGGCCAGCGTTTCCAGGCAGCGCCGGTGGCCGGGCTGCTCAGTGCCTCGCGGTAGGCTTCCACCGACTCCAGGGCGAAGCTTTCTTCATTGAGCATTTCATCCACCGAGTGGTGGACCACTTCATCGAGTTGGTTGGCGAAGGTTTCGCCGATCAACTGGTGGGCGATCAGGTTTGCCACTGTGGTGTCTACCGGGATCAATGGTTGTTGGAAATGGCGGATGTACAGGTCGTTCACTTCCTCGACCAAGCGATGGGCGAGATAAGCCTCGTCCAGCAGGCAGTCGAGCCCGACATGACCGGCCATCACGCTGGGTGGCTGCAGGAAATAGGCCTCGGCAATCTTCAGCACAGGCTTGATCTGCGCTTCGATCCCAGCTTCGCGAGCCACATCGTTGGCGGCCTCCAGCAGTTCGGGAACTTGGTCGATATAGGCACCGACAAAACGCGTCAGGGTGCCTTGGGCATCGTCCTGCGGCAGCTGTATCGACGGGTGAAGGTGCGGCAGCTGTTGTTCGAGTCGCTCTTTCAGTTGGCCGGTCTGGCTCTCATGTTGATGGGCACGGGTGATCTGCTCGCGCAAAGCGGCGATGTTCATGACAACTCCAAGGATATGGCATTACAAACGGAAGACACATAAGTTAGCTCGGTTCTGCAAAGGCCTAAGACGCATTTGTTATAACCGCGAGGCACGAACTTCTGACGAGTTATTTCAGTTTGCCATCATTTTGCCCCAGCCCAGTCCCCACAAGGGTTTCAGGCCTGCTGGCCGTTTCGTGAAGTTCATTTCATGGGCTGCGTTGCGTGCAGGAGGCGGGTGTCTATACTCCCGGTGAACGTGATTCGTTGATGAGGCCCGGCTGCTCTAGCCAGGGGCTCGGTCGTCGAAGTTCGCAGTCTTGGCCACCGTACCCTTAGCCGCAGGCCCACGCCTCCGGGACAACAAGAACGATAAGGGGAACCCGCAATGATGCGACATCCACATGTCTGGATGGGCCTCCTGTTGTGGTCTGTATTTGGCCAGGCACACGCAGCCTGGACTGTGAACATGGCGCCCGGGGCAACGGAAGTCAGCAACGCCGTCTTCGACCTGCACATGACCATCTTCTGGATCTGCGTGGTCATCGGTATCGTGGTTTTCGGTGCGATGTTCTGGTCGATGATCATCCACCGTCGTTCTACTGGCCAGGAAGCTGCCCACTTCCATGAGCACACCTGGGTAGAGATTCTCTGGACTGTCGTTCCCTTCCTGATCCTGGTGGCGATGGCCATCCCGGCGACCAAGACCCTCATCGATATCTACGATGCCAGTGAGTCTGACATCGACATCCAAGTCACCGGCTACCAATGGAAGTGGCACTACAAGTATCTGGGCCAGGACGTCGAATTCTTCAGCAACCTGGCCACTCCCGCCGAACAGATCCGCAACCAGGCGCCCAAGGGTGAACATTATCTGTTGGAAGTCGACCAGCCGCTGGTGCTGCCGGTCGGGGCCAAGGTGCGCTTCCTGGTTACTGCGGCCGATGTCATTCACTCCTGGTGGGTACCCGCCTTCGCGGTCAAGCGCGACGCCATCCCCGGTTTCGTCAATGAAGCCTGGACCCGGATCGAGAAGCCCGGCATCTACCGTGGGCAATGCACCGAGCTGTGCGGCAAGGACCATGGCTTCATGCCGGTGGTGGTTGAGGTCAAATCCCAGGCTGACTACGACACCTGGCTGGGCGAACGCAAGGCCGAGGCGGCCAAGCTCAAGGAGCTGACCAGCAAGGAATGGACCCTGGAGGAACTGGTCGAGCGTGGCGACAAGGTCTACCACACGGCCTGTGTGGCCTGTCACCAGGCCGAAGGCCAGGGCCTGCCGCCGATGTTCCCGGCACTCAAGGGCTCGAAGATCGCCACCGGGCCGATCGAGGACCACCTGGGCATCGTCTTCCACGGTAAGCCAGGCACGGCCATGGCCGCTTTCGGCAGACAGCTCTCGGAAGTGGATGTCGCCGCCGTGGTGACCTACGAACGCAACGCCTGGGGCAACAACAAGGGTGACATGGTCACGCCGAAGGATGTGCTGGAGCTCAAGCAGGCGGAAGGACAATGAGCCGGGCCATCGGGACTTCCCGCAACAGTCACCGGATTGCAGGAGACAGGACATGAGTGCAGTGATCGATGACCACGGCCACGGGCATGAGCACGCCCACGGACCGGCCAAGGGCCTGATGCGCTGGGTGCTGACCACCAACCACAAGGACATCGGCACGATGTACCTGTGGTTCAGTTTCATGATGTTCCTGCTCGGCGGCTCCTTCGCCATGGTGATCCGCGCCGAGCTGTTCCAGCCTGGGCTGCAGATCGTCGAGCCGGAGTTCTTCAACCAGATGACCACCATGCATGGGCTGATCATGGTGTTCGGTGCGGTGATGCCGGCGTTCGTCGGACTGGCCAACTGGATGATCCCGTTGATGATCGGCGCGCCGGACATGGCCCTGCCACGGATGAACAACTTCAGCTTCTGGTTGTTGCCGGCGGCCTTCCTGCTGCTGGTCTCGACCCTGTTCAGCCCTGGCGGCGGGCCGAATTTCGGCTGGACCTTCTATGCGCCGTTGTCGACGACCTATGCGCCGGAAAGCGTGACGTTCTTCATCTTCGCCATTCACCTCATGGGTATAAGTTCGATCATGGGAGCGATCAACGTGATCGCCACCATCCTCAACCTGCGCGCTCCCGGCATGACCTTGATGAAGATGCCGTTGTTCGTCTGGACCTGGTTGATCACGGCCTTCTTGCTGATCGCGGTGATGCCGGTGCTGGCTGGGGTGGTGACGATGATGCTGATGGACATCCACTTCGGCACCAGTTTCTTCAGTGCCGCTGGCGGTGGTGACCCGGTGCTGTTCCAGCATGTGTTCTGGTTCTTCGGACACCCCGAGGTGTACATCATGATCCTGCCGGCCTTCGGCGCGGTCAGCTCGATCATTCCGGCCTTCTCGCGTAAGCCGCTGTTCGGCTACACCTCCATGGTCTATGCCACCGGTGCGATCGCGTTTCTGTCCTTTATTGTCTGGGCCCACCACATGTTCGTGGTCGGCATTCCGGTGGTCGGCGAGTTGTTCTTCATGTACGCCACCATGCTCATCGCCGTGCCCACCGGGGTGAAGGTGTTCAACTGGGTCAGCACCATGTGGCAAGGCGCGCTGACCTTCGAGACGCCCATGCTGTTCGCGATCGCCTTTGTCATTCTGTTCACCATTGGCGGCTTTTCCGGGTTGATGCTGGCGATTGCTCCGGCGGACTTCCAGTACCACGACACCTACTTCGTGGTCGCGCACTTCCACTACGTGCTGGTGCCCGGGGCGATCTTCGGTATCTTCGCCTCGGCCTATTACTGGCTGCCGAAATGGACCGGGCACATGTACGACGAGACCCTCGGCAAGCTGCATTTCTGGCTCTCGTTCGTTGGTATGAACCTGGCCTTCTTTCCCATGCACTTCGTCGGCCTGGCCGGCATGCCAAGGCGGGTGCCGGATTACAACCTGCAGTTCGCCGACTTCAACATGGTCTCGTCGGTCGGGGCCTTTACCTTCGGCGTCACGCAGATTTTCTTCCTGTTCATCGTCATCAAGTGCATCCGTGGTGGCGCGCCCGCTCCGGCCAAGCCCTGGGATGGCGCCGATGGGCTGGAATGGTCGGTGCCTTCACCAGCGCCCTATCACACCTTCCAGACACCGCCGGAAGTGAAGTAGGTCAAGGAGGCAGCCATGCACGGCACACCGCTCAAACGCCTGGTCCTGCGCCTGCTGTTGCTGACGGTGGTGATGTTCGCTTTCGGCTTTGCGCTGGTGCCGATCTACGATGTGATGTGCAAGGCCTTCGGCATCAATGGCAAGACTGGCGGGCAGTACGCCGGCACTCAGGTCAGTGATCCGACGCGTACGGTCAGGGTGCAGTTCATGTCGACCAACGCCAGCGATATGGTCTGGGAGTTTCATTCCACCGCAGACCAGCTCGAGGTCAACCCAGGTGCGGTCAACCAGATGGTTTTCGTCGCCCGCAACCCGACCGACAAGCCGATGGCCGCCCAGGCGGTCCCGAGCATCACGCCGGCCGAGGCGGCGGCGTACTTCCACAAGACTGAGTGCTTCTGTTTCACCCAGCAGGTGCTGCAGCCCGGCGAACGCATCGAGATGCCGGTGCGTTTCATCGTCGACCGCGACCTGCCGGGTAACGTGAAGCACCTGACACTGGCCTACACCTTGTTCGATATCACCGCTCGTCACCCGCCGGTCGCCCGACTGGCGGCCCAGGACGTCCAGGGCGCCCGATAAGGAGAACAGCAATGGCAAGTCACGAGCATTACTACGTCCCGGCGCAAAGCAAATGGCCGATCATCGCCACCATCGGGCTGTTCATCACGGTGTATGGCCTGGCCACCTGGTTCAATGACCTCAAGGCTGGACACCCTGAGTCCCATGGTCCGCTGATCTTCTTCGTCGGGGCGCTTTGCCTGGCCTACATGCTGTTCGGCTGGTTTGGTGCGGTAGTCAAGGAAAGCCGCGCCGGGTTGTACAGCGCTCAGTTGGATCGCTCGTTCCGCTGGGGCATGTCCTGGTTCATCTTCTCCGAGGTGATGTTCTTCGCCGCCTTCTTCGGCGCGTTGTTCTATGTTCGGGTGCTGGCGGGCCCCTGGCTCGGCGGCGAAGGCGACAAGGGCGTGGCGAACATGCTCTGGCCGAATTTCGAGTTCGCCTGGCCATTGCTCAATACGCCGGACCCCAAGCTCTTCCCGCCGCCCCGCGACGTGATCGATCCCTGGCACCTGCCGCTGATCAACACCATCCTCCTGGTCAGTTCCAGCGTGACCATCACCATCGCCCACCATGCCCTGCGCAAGGATCACCGTGGCGCGCTGAAAGCCTGGCTGGGCGTGACCATCCTGCTCGGCATCGCCTTCCTGCTGCTGCAGGCCTACGAGTACTACGAGGCCTATACCGAGCTGGGGTTGACGTTGGGGTCGGGGATCTATGGCGCGACCTTCTTCATGCTCACCGGTTTCCACGGCGCCCACGTGACCATGGGCACCTTGATCCTGATCGTGATACTGGCGCGCATCCTGCGCGGGCATTTCAATCCGGAGAAGCACTTTGGTTTCGAGGCGGCCAGCTGGTACTGGCACTTCGTGGATGTGGTCTGGGTCGGGCTGTTTATCTTTGTCTACGTGTTGTAACGGCGATCAGAAGGGGGCGTGGGACACCAGCTGGCCGCTGTACAGGCCCCAGGTCACCAGTGCCAGGGTCAGCGCAGCCAGGGTGACGCGGACGGTCAGGGCCTTGAGCAGACGGGTGGAGTGAGCATCATCCTTGACCAGGAACACCAGGCCACTGAACAGGCTGGCAATGGTGGCCAACAGCATCAGGACAATCGCGGCTTTGAGCATGGCACAACTCCAAGGGGGACGCGGTGATGAATGCAAGTATAGCGACTGGCCTCGAGGGGCCCCGGTGAAGCCGTTCCGGCCCGGCTTGGTGCCGAGCTTGGTGGTGCTCCTGCTGCTGCCGGGGCTGATCGCCCTGGGATGCTGGCAACTGGGACGCGCCGAGCAGAAACGGGACCTGTTGACGGTGTATGCCGAGCGCCGCGCCGAAGCACCTTTGGCGGGTGGTCAACTGGGGCACCTCCGCGACCCTGCCTATCGCCGCGTGCAGCTCTACGGCCATTTCGATGACGCGCACAGCCTGCTACTGGATAACCGCCTGCGTGATGGGCAAGCCGGCGTCGAACTGCTGCAACCCTTCCACGACCAGGGCAGCGGCTTGTGGCTGCTGGTCAACCGCGGCTGGCTGCCCTGGCCGGACCGGCGGGTACCGGTGCGCTTCGACACCCCGTCGCAACTCCTAGCCCTGAGCGCCTGGGTGTATGTGGCGCCGGGCAGTACCTTCCAGTTGCAGGCCGATCCGGCGGGCGGCAACTGGCCGCACCTGTTGACAGCCATCGACGCCAGCCAGCTATGGCGGCAGTTGGGGCGCGAAGGCTTTGCCCACGAACTGCGCCTGGAGCCGGGGCCTGCCAGCTTCCGGTTGGACTGGCCGGTAGTCGCCATGGGCCCGGAAAAGCATCTGGGCTATGCCGTCCAGTGGTTCGCCCTGGCCTTGGCGCTGGTGCTGCTCTACCTCTATTTCGGTTGGCATAACAATAAGGAGGACACCCATGGGAGCCGCCACGAGTCCACTGGACATGCCTGAGGGACGCAAGTCCCGCACCCGCGGTCGCCTGCAACTGGTCCTGATCCTGCTGGTGGCCCTCGGGCCGATGATCCTCGCCACCAGTATGTACAAACTGAAATTCTGGGTGCCGGACAGCCGCAGCTATCACGGTCAGATGATCGGCAACGGGCAGAGCCGCGCCGACCTGGGCGTTGATGCCGAGGCGTCACGCTGGCAGTTGCTGGTCAGTGCTCCGGCGGATTGCGATCAGGATTGCCGGCAACTGGTGTATCTGGCGCGGCAAATCCAGATCGGCCTGGGCCGTGATGCTGCCCGGGCCAGCCATGCCCTGGCCGCCGCCCAGCCGCTGGCGGCCGACTATCAGGCGCTGCTCGGGCAGGAGTACCCGCAACTGCAACGCTATCCGCTGGACCTGCAACGTTACGGCCAGAAGGTCAGCCAGCCAGGCGCGCAACTGTGGATCGTCGATCCCCACGGCAATCTGGTGCTTCGCTACGACGCCAAGGCCAACGGCAAGGACGTGCTCAGCGACCTGCGCCACCTGCTCAAGCTGTCCAATATCGGCTAGGAGCCCATCATGGCCAGACCCGGATATCGCCTCGCTGTGTTCGCCACCCTGCTGGCCTTGCTGGTTGTCCTGCTCGGTGCCTATACCCGCTTGACCCATGCCGGCCTGGGGTGCCCCGACTGGCCTGGCTGCTATGGCTTCATCAGCGTGCCCAAGAGCGAAGCCCAACTGGCCCATGCCGAGCTGCACTTCCCGGACACCCCTGTGGAGGCGCACAAGGGCTGGGCCGAGATGATCCACCGTTACTTCGCTGGCGGCCTGGCGTTGGTCATTGCCGCGCTGGCCATACAGGCCGTACGTCGGCATGCCCGGGATGGTCAGCCCTACCGTCTGCCGTTGCTGTTGCTTGGCGTGGTGCTGGCCCAGGCCGCGTTCGGCATGTGGACGGTGACCCTGAAACTTTGGCCGCAGGTGGTGACCGCCCACCTGCTGGGCGGCTTCACCACCTTGAGTTTGCTGTTTCTCCTCAGCCTACGCCTGTCACGGGCATTCGCCCCCCTGCCTAAGCTCCCACTGAGCCTGCGGCGGGTGGCGGCGCTGGCTTTGCTGGTGGTGATCGGGCAAATCGCTCTCGGCGGTTGGGTCAGCGCCAACTATGCGGCAGTGGCCTGTGTCGACCTGCCGACCTGCCATGGCCAGTGGTGGCCGGCGGCGGACTTCACCAACGGTTTTCACCTGACCCAGCACATCGGCCCCAACTACCTGGGCGGGCAGTTGGACAGTGATGCGCGCACGGCGATTCATATCAGCCATCGGCTGGGAGCCTTGATGGTCACCGCCGTGCTCTTGCTGCTCAGTTGGAAGCTGCACCGCAACGGGTTGTCCGGGCTGGCCCGGCTGGTGTTGTTGGCGCTGGCGGTACAGATCAGCCTGGGCATCAGCAATGTGCTGTTCCACCTGCCGTTGGCCGTGGCCGTGGCGCACAACGCCGGTGGCGCGGCGCTGCTGCTGAGCATGGTGCTGGTCAATTACCGCATCCGTGTCGCCGACAAGGTCCGCGTCGGCCACGGCTGGCGCCTGACTCCGTTGGGCAATGCCAGTGTCACTCATTACCTGGGAGATAACTCGTGGCGACGCTTCTGAGCGAGCGACAGCAGCGGGCCGGCTGGCGTGACTATTTGGAGCTGACCAAGCCTAAGGTGGTACTGCTGATGCTGATCACCTCGCTGGTCGGCATGTTCCTCGCTACCCGTGCCGGGGTGCCCTGGAGCGTACTGTTGTTCGGCAACCTGGGCATCGCCTGTTGTGCTGGTGGCGCGGCGGCGGTCAATCATGTCGTGGACCGGCGTATCGATGCGCTGATGGCACGGACCCACAAGCGCCCGTTGGCCGAGGGACGGGTCGGCCCCGTGGCGGCACTGGCCTTCGCCCTGTTCCTAGCACTGCTTGGGATGGCGTTGTTGCTGACCTTCACCAACGCCCTCACCGCATGGCTCACCCTCGCCTCGCTGCTCGGCTATGCGGTGATCTATACCGGCTTTCTCAAGCGGGCCACACCGCAGAACATCGTCATCGGCGGGCTGGCCGGTGCTGCACCGCCGTTGCTCGGCTGGGTGGCAGTGAGCGGGCATATCAGCGCCGAGCCGCTGCTGCTGATGTTGATCATCTTCGCTTGGACCCCGCCACACTTCTGGGCCCTGGCCATCCACCGCAAGGAGGAGTACGCCAAGGTCGACATCCCCATGCTGCCGGTGACCCACGGCGAGTACTACACCAAGCTGCATATCCTGCTCTACGCCTTGGTGCTGTTGGCCGTGAGCCTGCTGCCCTATGTCATCCACATGAGTGGCCCGCTCTACCTGGCCTGTGCCCTGGCGCTGGGCCTGCGCTTCCTGCAGTGGGCCTGGGTGTTGTACCGTGGCAGTCGGCCGCACGCGGCGATCAAGACCTTCAAGTACTCTATCGGGTACCTGTTCCTGTTGTTCATCGCGCTGCTTGTAGACCACTACCTGTTGCTGAACCTATGACCCGAACCCAGAAAACCGTTTTCATCCTCGTTGCCCTGGTCGCGCTGATCCTGGGCCTCACCGTCAACAAGGTGCTCAATGGCCGCAGCGAAGGCAACCCGACCGAACTGATCGATGCCGGTATCATCCTGCTGCCACAGAGCCGTACCGTGCCGGGCCTGCAAATGACCGACGAGCAAGGCCAGCCGGTGGTGCTGGACGAGCTCAAGGGCAAGTGGTCGCTGCTGTTCTTCGGCTACACCTACTGCCCGGACATTTGCCCGACCACCCTGGCCCAGTTGCGCCAGGTCAAGAGCGAGCTGCCCAAGGAGGCCGTGGACCGGCTGCAGGTGATTCTGGTCAGCGTCGACCCGAACCGCGACACCCCGGCTCAGCTCAAGCAGTACCTGGGCTATTTCGACAAGGACTTCCGTGGGGTGACCGGCTCGCTGGAAGACACCCAGAAGCTGGCCAATGCTGTGAGCATTCCGTTCATTCCGGCTGACACCAGCAAGCCGAACTACACCGTCGACCACAGCGGCAACCTGGCCCTGCTGGGCCCGGACGGGCGCCAGCGTGGTTTCATCCGCGCGCCGTTCAACAACCAGAAGCTGTTGGCGCAATTGCCGAAGCTGGTCCGGCGGGATTGATCAGGAATAGGCATTGCGTAGGCTCGCCCACGCCAAGCAGGCTGAGGCCATCGGGCTGCTTCAATTCGATCAATTCATGATCAAGGCTTCGCCGAATGTCACGCACGGCATGAGTTGCAGGCGTTCAAGGAAAGAAGCCCGCTGGCGACGGGCTTATGCGGCGTCCCCCGCTGGCAAGGCTGTGCCTTGCATCGCCAGCTGACACTGGCTCCTGCAGCGGGTGACGTGAGCGGGAGGGTGCGGCCAGTCAGAACGCTGGCAGCACAGCCCCTTGGTACTTCTCGTTGATGAACTGCTTCACTTCAGGCGAGTGCAGGGCATCGGCCAGCTTCTTCATGGCGTCCGAGTCTTTGTTGTCCGGGCGCGCCACCAGGATGTTCACGTACGGCGAGTCGCTGCCTTCGATGACCAGGGCATCCTTCTCGGGGTTGAGCTTGGCTTCCAGCGCGTAGTTGGTGTTGATCAGCGCCAAGTCGACCTGGGTCAGCACGCGCGGGATGGTGGCTGCTTCCAGCTCACGGAACTTCAGGCCCTTGCCGTTCTCGGTGATGTCCTTGACGGTCGAAAGGATGTTGCTGTTGTCCTTGAGCTTGATCACGCCGGCCTTGTCCAGCAGCAGCAGGGCGCGGCCGCCGTTGGTGGCGTCGTTGGGGATGACCACGGTGGCGCCGGACGACAGTTCGTCCAGTGTCTTGAGCTTGCTCGAATAGGCGCCCAGCGGCTCCAGGTGGACCCCGGCGACGCTGACCAAGTCGGTGCCCTTGGCCTTGTTGAACTCATCCAGGTACGGCTGGTGCTGGAAGAAGTTGGCGTCCAGGCGCTTCTCGGCGACCTGCACGTTAGGTTGGATGTAGTCGGTGAATTCCTTGACCTTCAGCTCCACACCTTCCTTGGCCAGTTGCGGCTTGACGAAGTTGAGGATCTCCGCGTGCGGCACGGGGGTCGCGGCGACGGTCAGGGTCTCGGCGTTGGCGGAGAAGGCCGCGACAGCGGCGACGACAGCAAGCAGTTTCTTCATTGATCACTCCTTGTGAGGGCCGCGACGGCCCCCGGCGGGTCGGCTGGGCCGACCCCATGGGGTTACTTACGGGAAAAGTGCACGACCAGTTTGTCGCCGACGCTCTGCAGGACTTGAACCAGCACCAGCAAAAGCACCACGGTGACAATCATCACATCGGTCTGGAAGCGCTGGTAACCGAAGCGGATCGCCAGGTCGCCCAGGCCACCCGCGCCGACTACACCGGCCATGGCGGTGTAGGACACCAGGGTGATGGCGGTGACGGTGATGGCGGCGAAGATGCCCGGACGGGCCTCCGGTAGCAGCGCGTTCATGATGATCTGGCGGGTTGTGGCGCCCATCGACTGGGTCGCTTCGATGATGCCACGGTCCACTTCTCGCAGGGCGGTTTCCACCAGGCGCGCGAAGAACGGCGTGGCGCCCACCACCAGTGGCGGAATGGCCCCGGCGACGCCCAGCGAGGTGCCGGTGATCAGCACCGTGATCGGAATCATCACGATCAGCAGGATGATGAACGGCAGCGAGCGCAGGATGTTGACGATCAGCGACAGCAGTGCATACACGCGCTTCTCTTCGAACAGCTGGCGCGGCCCACACAGGAACAGCAGAACACCCAGCGGTAGACCCAGCAGCACGGTGAAGAACAGCGAGCCGAAGAGCATGATCATGGTGTCGATGGTGGCCAGCCAGATTTCGGCCCAGTCGACGTTGGCGAAGAAACTCAGGGCGTCCATCAGCGCAGTACCTCCATATGAACATCAGCTGCCGTGAAGCGGGCAAAGGCCGCGTCCATGTCGCCGCCGGTGACGGCCAGGGTCAGCTGCCCATAGGGGGTATCTTTGATGCGGTCGATGCGCCCGGCGAGGATGCTGTAATCCACGCCCGTCTCGCGGGCCACGGTGCCCAGCAGCGGCGCATAGGTGGCGTCGCCCTGGAAGGTCAGGCGGATGATCCGTCCCGGCACGTGGGCGAAGTCGTCGCGTTGCTCGGCCTCGTCGATCTGTTCGTCTTCCTGGACGAAGCGCTTGGTGGTCGGGTGCTGCGGGTGCAGGAACACATCGGCCACCGGGCCTTGTTCGACAATCTTCCCGGCATCCATCACCGCCACGCGGTCGCAGACCCGGCGGATCACGTCCATTTCATGGGTGATCAGCACGATGGTCAGTTTCAACTCGCGGTTGATCTCGGCCAGCAGTTGCAGGACCGATGCGGTGGTCTGCGGGTCGAGGGCGCTGGTGGCCTCGTCGCACAGCAGGATCTTCGGCCGCGTGGCCAGGGCGCGGGCGATGCCGACGCGCTGCTTCTGGCCACCCGAGAGCTGCGCCGGGTATTTCCTGGCATGGTCCGACAGGCCGACCCGTGCCAGCAGCTCATTGACGCGCTGGTCGATTTCGCCACGCGACAGCTCGCCGGCCAGGGCCAGTGGCAGGGCCACGTTGTCGGCCACGGTCTTGGAGGCCAGCAGGTTGAAGTGCTGGAAGATCATGCCGACCTGCTGGCGGAAACGCCGCAACTCATCGGCATTGAAGGCGGTGACGTCCTCGCCATCGACGATGATCTTGCCGCCGCTGGGGGCTTCCAGGCGGTTGATCAGGCGCAGCAAGGTGCTCTTGCCGGCGCCGGAGTGGCCGATCAGGCCGAACACCTGGCCGTTCTCGACGGTCAGGCTGGTCGGGTTCAGGGCGGGGATATCCCTACCGGCGACGCGGTAGGTCTTGTGGACATTTTGAAACTCGATCACTTAGCGAACCTTGTGGGGCGCATGAAATAGGGGCAGCGGTAAGCCGGGCGCGCATTTTAGCCTTTTCCTATAGCGGTTCTTAGCATTTATTTCGAAATTGACCAACACAATGGGCATAACGCGATAACCGGTAAGAGAGATTGAACGCTCGCCTCAACCCCTCAGTCACTACCTAGACAAGCCCTCGACGGGCACCGCGACCGACTGATGAGGAGAGCAACCCTATGCCCAGCAAGAAGACTGATGCGCCCAAGGAAAGCCAGCTCGCCGGCGCCCAGAACCCCGACCGTGCCAATACCAACGCCAAGCTGCAGAGCCTGGAAGCGTTCCGCAGCGATGCTACGGGCCAGGCCCTGCGGACCAACCAGGGGGTGAAGATCGCCGACAACCAGAACACGCTCAAGGCTGGCGCGCGCGGGCCTTCGCTGCTCGAAGACTTCATCATGCGCGAGAAGATCACCCACTTCGACCACGAGCGCATTCCCGAGCGTATCGTCCATGCCCGTGGCACCGGGGCCCATGGCTATTTCCAGAGCTACGGTTGCCATGCCGAGCTGACCAAGGCCGGTTTTCTCCAGGACCCGGAGAAGATCACCCCGGTGTTCGTGCGCTTCTCCACCGTGCAGGGCCCGCGCGGCTCGGGCGACACGGTGCGTGACGTGCGCGGCTTTGCCGTGAAGTTCTATACCGACGAAGGCAACTTTGACCTGGTCGGCAACAACATGCCGGTGTTCTTCATCCAGGATGCGATCAAGTTCCCCGACTTCGTCCATGCGGTGAAGCCTGAGCCGCACAACGAGATGCCCACCGGCGGTTCGGCCCATGACACCTTCTGGGACTTCGTTTCACTGGTGCCAGAGTCGGCGCATATGGTCATCTGGGCCATGTCCGACCGGGCTATCCCGAAGAGCCTGCGGACCATGGAAGGCTTTGGTGTGCATACCTTCCGCATGATCAATGCCCAGGGCGTCGCCAGCTTCGTCAAGTTTCACTGGAAGCCGCGCCAGGGTGTTCATTCGGTGCTGTGGGACGAAGCCCAGAAGCTGGCCGGCAAGGACACCGACTACCATCGCCGTGACTTGCGGGAAGCCATCGATACCGGTCATTACCCGGAATGGGAGTTTGGCGTGCAGATCGTGCCGGAGGCCGACGAGCACAAATTCGACTTCGATCTGCTCGACCCGACCAAGATCATCCCCGAGGAGCTGGTGCCGGTGACGCCGTTGGGCAAGATGGTGCTCAACCGCAACCCAGACAATTTTTTCGCCGAAGTCGAGCAGATCGCCTTTTGCCCAGGCCATATCGTGCCGGGCATCGATTTCACTAACGACCCGTTGCTGCAGGGGCGGTTATTTTCCTATACCGATACTCAGCTCAGCCGACTGGGTGGCCCGAACTTCCACGAAATCCCGATCAACCGCCCCTTGGCGCCTAGCCACAATGGTCAGCGCGACGCCCTGCACCGGATGACCCTGGACAAGGGCCAAGCGTCCTATGAGCCCAACTCGATCGATGGCGGCTGGCCGAAGGAAACCCCTCCAGCCGATCAGGACGGTGGTTTCGAGACCTACCAGGAGCGTGTCGATGCGCACAAGATCCGCCAGCGCAGCGAATCCTTCGCCGACCACTTCTCCCAGGCGCGGCTGTTCTTCCAGAGCATGAGCCCAACCGAGCAGCAGCACATCATCAACGCCTACAGTTTCGAGTTGGGCAAAGTGGAGCGCGAGGTCATTCGGGCGCGTGAGGTCAACGAGATCCTGGCTAACATCGACCTGAAACTGGCCGCAGCGGTGGCCGCCAACCTCGGCCTGCCCGCGCCGAAGCGCGGTACGGTCAAGGTTCCGGCGACCAAGCTTAAGCAATCACCTGCGTTGAGCCAGATGAACCACCCAGGCGATATCGGTATCAGCGGCCGCAAGATCGCTCTGCTCGTGGCCGATGGGGTCGATGGCGCCAGCGTCGATAGGCTGGTCAAGGCGCTCGAGGCTGAGCGCGCGCGACTCATGCTGCTGGGGCCGACTTCGGCACCGGTGCAGACAGCCGATGGCAAGCAGTTGCCGGTGGACGCTTCGATGGAGGGCATGCCGTCGGTGATGTTCGACGGGCTGTGGGTGCCAGCTGGCAAGGCCGCCCTCGATGCGTTGGGCAAGAGTGGCACGGCGGTGCATTTCCTGCTGGAAGCCTACAAGCACCTCAAGCCCATGGGGCTGGCCAGCGATGCCAAGCCGTTGCTGGCCAAGCTCGGGCTCAAGGCCGACAAGGGCTTGCTGCTGGGAGACGACCAGAAAGCAGTCGATGCCTTCGTCAAGGCAGTCGAGAAGCATCGTGTGTGGGAGCGGGAAGCGGCGGCCGAGGCCATACCGGCCTAGCCACACGGGGTGCCCCTGCTGGGCACCCTTCCTCTCAGGGACGCTGCGGGATCAGTACGACCTGGGCCGGCAGCGAGCGTTGGATCTCGTGGCGCTGCTGCAAGGCAAAGTCACTGTCGAGCTTGCGCACGCGTTTGCCCAGCAAGGTCTTTAGCCAGGGGGCATCCTGGGTACGTGGAACCTGGAACACCACTTCGCACTGGTAATTCACCACGTCGGCGGCGATATCGTCGAGTTGCCGGCGCATGTCGACGATTTGCGTGGTCTTCAGGGCGATCACCGTGCTCGGCGCGGTTGGATCGATCAGGCGCGCGGGGGGGCGGGCCTCGGCGGCCTTGAGCGCGGCTTCGGCTTTTTCCAGCTCGGCCTTGCGCGCCTGGGCGATGGCGCCGTTGACCCCGCCAGTCAGCGCTGGCGCCTGGGGCATCAGCGCTCGGGCACGGCTGAGCGCAGTGGCGGCAGCGTTCACGTCGCCCTTCTGCAGGACGATCTGGCTGCGCTGGAGATAGGCTTCAGCCAATTGGCGCTGATACTGCTCGAGGCGCTCGTCATCGGGGGCCTGGGCTTGCAGGGCCGCGAGCTGGTCCTCGGCGGTGGCCAGCTCGTTGCTGGTGATGCTCTGCCCCAGTTGCTGCCAGGCTTCGTCCTGGGCAGGAGCAGCCGCCCGCTCGACCGGGGCGCTGGAACAGGCAGCCAGAATCAGGGAAAACGCGGCAAGGAGCAGATAACGGGAGGCGTACGGCTTCATTCCTGCGACTCTCTATTTGCGCAAAAAGCGAGCAAGTCTACACCCAGGTGCGCACGCTCGAAAATAAGTCTTACAGACCCTTTACCCAGGAAAAGGTTGCAGGATGCGCCATCGCGCACCCTGGAATTCAGCGCTTCGGCAGTGCCAGGCTCAGCAAGAATAGCACTGCTGAGCAGACCACGATCGATGGACCGGCCGGCGTGTCCTTGAACCAGGACAGGGCCAGGCCACCGCATACCGCCGTCATGCCAAGCAGGCTGGCGCCCAGGGCCATCTGTTCCGGCGAGCGAGCGTGACGCTGTGCCGCAGCGGCAGGAATGATCAGCAGCGAGGTGATCAACAGCACGCCCACGATCTTCATGGCCACGGCTATCACCACGGCGATCAGCAGCATCAAGGCCATGCGCAGCGCCGCCACGGGCAAACCTTCGACCATGGCCAGCTCTTCATGCACGGTGATCGCCAGTAAAGGACGCCACAGCGCGGCCAGCAGTAGCATGACCAATGCGCTGCCGCCGAGGATCCAGCCCAGGTCGCTCGGGCTGATGGCCAGCAGGTCGCCGAACAGGTAGGCCATCAGGTCGATGCGCACGTCGTGCATAAAGCTCAGCACCACCAGGCCGAGCGACAGGGTGCTTGGTGCCAGGATGCCCAGCAGCGTGTCGGACGCCAACGGTTGGCGCTGCTGCAAGGTGACCAACAGGATCGCCAGCAGCAGGCAGCCCACTGTCACCGCCAGGGCCGGGCTGACATCCAGGACGAAGCCCAGGGCTACCCCAAGCAGGGCAGCGTGGGACAGGGTATCGCCAAAATAGGCCATGCGCCGCCAGACCACGAAGGAGCCCAGGGGACCGGCCACCAGCGCCAGGGCCAGGCCTGCAAGCAGGGCATAGAGTAGAAAATCAGCCATGCTTGCAGTGCTCTCCGTGAACATGGTCGCCCTGCCCGGGCGCGACCACCGAGCCATGCAGGTCATGGCTGTGGTCATGATGGTGGTGGTAGATGGCCAGGCTCGGTGCGTTCTGGCCGAACAGTTCGACAAAGGCCGGGTCGCCGCTGACTTGCTCCGGATGCCCTGAACAGCAGACGTGACGGTTGAGGCAGACCACTTGGTCGGTGGTGCTCATTACCAGATGCAGGTCATGGGACACCATCAGCACGCCGCACCCGTGGCGGTCGCGCAAGCGGGTGATCAGGCCGTAGAGTTCGGCCTGGCCGGCCACGTCCACGCCTTGTACGGGCTCGTCGAGGACCAGCAACTCAGGCTCGCGCAGCAGCGCACGGGCCAGCAGCACGCGCTGCATCTCGCCGCCGGAAATGGTCTGCACCGGGCTGTCGATGACCTGTTCGGCACCTACTTCCTGGAGCGCGGCCAGGACCGCTGCTCGGTCCACGCCGGGCACCAGGCGCAGGAAACGCAGCACTGATAGCGGCAGGGTGGCATCCACCTGGATTTTCTGCGGCATGTAGCCGATACGCAGGCGTGGCTTGCGCCAGACGCTACCCCGGTGTGGCTTGAGCAGCCCGAGCACGGACCGCACCAGAGTGGTCTTGCCAGCACCATTGGGGCCGATCAGGGTGACGATCTGGCCGGGCGCGACACTCAGGTCGATATTGTCCAGCACCGACTCCCCGGCAAAGGTCACTCCGACCTGTTCGAGACGGATCAGGGCGTTGCTCATCCAGTACTCCGGCAACTGCCGCACAGGCCAACCACTTCCACCGTCTGCGCCTCGACGCTGAAGCCGACCGCCGTGGCGCTGGCGACGATGGCATCGCTAATGCTGGGCTGTTCCAGTTCGATCGCCACATGACACTCGCGGCAGATCAGGAACTGGCCTTGGTGCGAATGCTCGGGGTGGCTGCAGCCGATGAAGGCGTTGAGCGATGCGATGCGGTGCACCAGGCCGTTTTCCAGCAGGAAGTCCAGCGCGCGGTATACGGTCGGAGGGGCGGCGCGGCGGCCATCCTGGTCGCTCAGCACGGCGAGGATGTCGTATGCACCCAGGGGTTTGTGGCTCTGCCAGACCAGCTCCAGCACGCGGCGGCGCAGGGCGGTCAGGCGCAAGCCCTGGCGCGCGCACAGGGCATCGGCTTCGGCCAGCGCGCTGTGGACGCAATGGGAATGATCATGGGGGCGATTGGCCAGGGGCGTGATGGACATGGGCAGCGACGGTTCTGGATGGAGACGTTATTATGTTACCTGTTTCTGACCTGTCGAGTGCTCATCGTGACCCGATTCTTTGCCCTTTTTGTCGCTTTCATCACCTTCGCCGGGGTGAGCCAGGCCCAGGCCGACGTGCGTGTGCTGACCAGTATCAAGCCTTTGCAACAGATAGCCGCCGCGGTTCAGGACGGGGCAGGCAGCCCTGAGGTCCTGCTGCCGCCAGGCGCTTCGCCGCACCATTATGCCTTGCGTCCGTCCGACGTAAGGCGGGTGGCCGAGGCTGACCTGTTGTATTGGATTGGCCCGGACATGGAGGGTTTCCTGCCACGGGTGCTCAATGGCCGGAGCAAACCGAGCGTTGCCCTGCAAACTCTACCAGGCTTGCAGTTGCGCCATTTTGGCGAAGACAGCCATTCCCACGAGGAAGATGCCGATGACCACGACCATGACCATCGCCCGGGCAGTCTCGATGCGCACCTGTGGCTGTCGACAGTCAACGCCCGCGTGATCGCGGCGAAGATGGCCGCCGACCTCGCCGCCGCCGACCCGGCTAACGCGGCGCGCTATCAGGGCAACCTCAAGGCTTTTGTCGAACGCCTGGACGCCCTCGACCAACGCATCAAGGCGCGGGTGGCGGGTATCGCCGGTAAGCCGTATTTCGTGTTCCATGAAGCCTTTGACTATTTCGAGGCCGCCTACGGTCTGAAGCACACCGGTGTGTTCACCGTGGCCGCAGAGGTGCAGCCCGGCGCGCAGCATGTGGCTGCCATGCGCAAGCGCCTGCAAGAGGTCGGCAAGACTTGTGTGTTCAGCGAGCCGCCGCTGCGTCCGCGCTTGGCTGAGACTCTGACCGCCGGCCTGCCGGTGCATCTGGCCGAACTCGATGCCTTGGGCGGCACGGAGCCAGCCAGCGCCAATGGTTATGAGCAGTTGCTGGAAAACCTGGGGAATGACCTGGCGGGGTGCCTGGAGCAGCTTTGACCCTCGTTTCGGATGAGGGCGATGCAGGGGCCAGTGTCTGTTGACGCTGGCCCCTGCAGGTTCTGCGTTGGCTAGGTGTTACAGCGCGAACGGCAACGCCAGCTTCACCTGCTGGCGGGCGGCCAGGCGCACCTCGAACTCGGCCGGGTCGTGGATCATGACGTCCATGCCGGCAAAGGACTCTGCTGCGATCAACCGCGACAGCCAGAACCGCACACAGGCCACGCGCAGCATCACCGGCCACAGCTCGGCCTCGGCCGCGGTGAACGGGCGCAGCGCCGCATAGGCTCCCAGCAGGGCTTGGGCGTGCGGCACATCGATAGCGCTTTGCGCGTCACAGCACCAGTCGTTCAGGGTGATCGCCAGGTCGTAGAGCATCGGCCCGGAGCAGGCGTTGTAGAAGTCGATCACACCGGTCAGGTGAGTGCCTTCGAACATCACGTTGTCGCGGAACAGGTCCGCGTGCAGGTTGGCCTTCGGCAGGGCCATGATCTGCGCCTTGTGTTCGATGATCTCATCCAGGCAAGCCTGTAGCAGGCGCCCCTGGTCAGTGTTCAGGCGGGGCATCAGTTCGGTGCCGGTGGCCAGCATCCAGTCCAGGCCACGGTCGGTCTTGCGCTCGATCATCTTGTCGGCACGGGTAGCCAGGTGGATATGCGCGAGCAGTTCGCCGACCTGGGCGCAATGCTGGTTGTTGGGTTCCTTGATGTGCTTGCCGGACAGGCGTGGCTGCAGTAGCGCCGGCTTGCCGGCCAGTTCGCGCAGGGCATTGCCGTCGCGATCACGCAGGGCGTAGGGCACCGGCATGTCGGCTTCGTGCAGCACGTCGAGCAGCTCGATGAAGAACGGCAGGTCCTCGCTCGGCCCGCGCTCGACCAGCGTGAGCACGAACTCCCCTTGTTCCAGGCTGATGAAGAAGTTGCTGTTTTCGGTTCCCGCGGCGATGCCCTGGAAATCCCGTAGGCGGCCCAGGCCATACGGCGCCAGAAAGGTTTCCAGCTCTGGCCGGGTCAGGGGGGTGAAGACTGACATGATCAAAAAATGCCCATACGGGCACTTCCGCCTGGAAGTGCCAGGTTGATGTGAAGGATACGCGTTACCTTACCACTCGAAGATCTTCCACGACGGAATCAGCATGTCCGGCTGGTCGGAGCGTACGAAATTGCCTTCCGACCCGTCGGCGCGTACCAGGAAATAAGGCTTGCCGTTCTTCGGCGTGACCTTGATCGCATACAGGAAGCCATTCTGGCGGTACTCCTGGATGGTGTTGTCGCCTTCCGTGCGAATGGTCACCTCGGGATCGGCCGAGGGGGCGTCGTCCGCCGCCAGGGTGACGACAGGCGTGGTTGCCAACAGGCCCAGCAGTAACAGGCGATTGAGTGTACGCATGATAACCTTGTCCCTTTGTCGTCAATGTTTCCGGATATTCTAGCGCCGGACCCGTCGAAAAGGTTGATTCTGCTCATGAGCCAAGCACCCCTCGTCCTGGTGGACGGTTCTTCCTACCTGTACCGCGCCTTTCATGCGCTGCCGCCGCTGACCACCTCCAAGGGCATGCCGACCGGCGCGGTCAAGGGCGTGCTGAACATGCTCAAGAGCCTGCGCAAGCAGTATCCGGAGGGCCTGTTCGCCGTGGTCTTCGATGCCAAGGGCGGCACGTTCCGCGACGCCATGTTCGCCGAGTACAAGGCCAACCGCCCGAGCATGCCGGATGACCTACGCGTACAGATCGAGCCTTTGCATGCCAGCGTTCGTGCCTTGGGCTATCCACTGCTGTGTGTCGAAGGCGTGGAAGCAGACGATGTGATCGGCACCCTGGCCCGCAGCAGCGCGGCGGCCGGGCGTCCGGTCATCATCTCGACTGGCGATAAGGACATGGCCCAATTGGTGGACGGTCATATCACCCTGGTCAACACCATGACCGGCAGTGTGCTCGATGTTGCTGGTGTGCACGAGAAGTTCGGTGTCGGCCCCGAGCACATCATCGACTTCCTCGCCCTGATGGGCGACAAGGTCGACAACATCCCGGGGGTTCCCGGCGTCGGCGAAAAGACCGCTGTCGGTCTGCTGACCGGCATCGGTGGCGGCCTGCGCGACCTGTACGAGAATCTGGACAAGGTGCCCGGCCTGGCCATCCGCGGTGCCAAGACTCTGCCGGCGAAGTTGGAGGAACACCGCGACGCGGCCTTCCTGTCCTATGAACTGGCGACGATCAAGATCGATGTGCCGTTGGACATCGAGGTTGAGGCGCTGGTCTGTGGTGAGCCTGACCGCGAAGCGCTGCTGGCGCTGTACACCGAGATGGAGTTCAAGAGCTGGATCGCCGAGGTGCAGCGCGACGCAGCCCAGGCTGGCGAAGCGATCGCTTCGGTGGCGGACGCCGAAGTCGAGGCGCCTGTGGAAGCGAAGTACGAAACCATCCTTGACCAGGCGCGTTTCGACGCCTGGCTGGAGAAGTTGCGCCAAGCCCCGCTGTTTGCCTTCGATACCGAAACCACCGGGTTGGATGCCCAGCAGGCGCAATTGGTCGGCCTTTCCTTTGCCGTCGAGCCCTATGAAGCGGCCTATGTGCCGCTGACTCATGACTACCCTGATGCGCCGGCGCAACTGGACCGCGATACCGTGCTGCTGGCGCTCAAGCCTCTGCTGGAAGATCCGCGCAAGGCAAAGGTCGGCCAGAACGCCAAGTACGACATGAACATCCTGGCCAACTGTGCCATCGGTGGCGATCCGGCCCAGGGCATCCAGATGCGCGGCGTGGCCTTCGACACCATGCTCGAGTCCTATGTGCTGGACTCCACGGCGACCCGCCATGACATGGACAGCCTGGCGCTCAAGTACCTGGACCACACCACCATCGCTTTCCAGGACGTTGCTGGCAAGGGCGCCAAGCAGCTGACCTTCAACCAGATCCCCCTGGAGCTGGCCGGGCCTTACGCCGCTGAAGACGCTGATATCACCTTGCGCCTGCACCAGGCATTGCAGGCGCGTCTGGCCAAGACACCGAGCGTGCAGCCGGTGCTGACCGATATCGAGATGCCGCTGGTGCCGGTGTTGGCGAAAATCGAGCGCCAGGGTGCGCTGGTCGATGCCGGTTTGCTGGCCATCCAGAGTCAGGAGCTGGGCGTGAAGATGGCCGAGCTGGAGCGCGAAGCGTTCGAGATCGCCGGAGAACAGTTCAACCTCGGCTCACCCAAGCAGCTGGGCGTGATCCTCTATGACAAGCTCGGCATGCCGGTGCTCAGCAAGACTGCGAAAGGCCAGGCTTCCACAGCCGAAGCCGTGCTGGCGGAGCTTGCCGAGCAGGATTATCCGTTGCCCAAGGTGCTGATGCAGTACCGCTCGCTGAGCAAGCTCAAGAGCACCTATACCGACCGCCTGCCGGAGCAGATCAACCCACGTACCGGCCGCATCCACACCTCCTACCAGCAGGCGGTGGCCGCCACGGGCCGCCTGTCGTCGAGCGACCCGAACCTGCAGAACATCCCGATCCGCACCGCCGAAGGCCGGCGTATCCGCCGGGCCTTCATTGCCAGCCCGGGCTACAAGCTGCTGGCCGCCGACTATTCACAGATCGAGCTGCGCATCATGGCCCATTTGGCCAAGGATGAAGGCTTGCTGGACGCGTTCCGCAACGATCTGGACGTGCACCGGGCGACGGCTGCCGAGGTGTTCGGCGTGCCGCTGGCGGAGGTCACCCATGACCAGCGACGCAGCGCCAAGGCAATCAACTTCGGCCTGATCTACGGCATGAGCGCCTTCGGCCTGGCCAAACAGATCGGCGTGGACCGCAAGCAGTCGCAGGACTACATCGACCGCTATTTCGCCCGTTATCCCGGCGTACTGGCTTACATGGAGCGCACCCGCGCCCAGGCGGCCGAGCAAGGCTTCGTCGAAACCCTGTTCGGCCGCCGCCTGTACCTGCCGGACATCAACGCGAAGAACCCGGCGCTGCGCAAGGGTGCCGAACGCACGGCGATCAACGCGCCGATGCAGGGCACGGCGGCCGACATCATCAAGCGCGCCATGGTGGCGGTGGACAACTGGCTCAGCGAGTCCGATCTGGATGCGCGCGTGATCCTGCAGGTGCATGACGAACTGGTGCTGGAGGTGCGCGAGGACCTGGTCGATCAGGTCAAGGAAGACATCCGCCCCTATATGAGCAATGCCGCTCAACTGGATGTTCCGTTGCTGGTGGAAGTCGGCGTTGGCGCAAATTGGGATGAGGCTCACTGAACGTAGGGGAAAAGGCGGGTAAGCTCTGCGGCGTAGTGTCACGGTCAGCCCGCTGGCGTTGCGCCATTAGCTCCGGAAATTTTTTGCTTTATCGCAAATAGTTTTCACGCTCGTGGAACTAAACCGGTGAACTGCGGCTCAGAGTAACTGAATGGCTGGTGAAGCCGTTCGATGCTCCTATGTTGTGTTAAGTGTTGGCAGATACCCGGACCCCGCCCTAGCGGTCCGGACTTGAACCCCGAACTTCCCCCTCCCCATATGAAGTCCGGGGTTTTTTTTGCCTGGAATTCGGTCCCGTACACCGTAAGAGCGGGCAAGCCCGCTCCAGGTCTGGGCCTTTGGCAGACTAGGCTGCGGGCTTGTCTTCCAGCCCCATCCAGCCGGCCAGCACTCCGTAGGCCTCTTCCAAGCCCTGGCGCTTGGGCGCCGAGAACAGTTGGATGGTCACACTGTCACCCCACCCCTTGCGGATCTCCGACTGCACTTTGAGCAGGGTGTTCTTCGCCGCGCCGAAGGTCAGCTTGTCAGCCTTGGTCAGCAGGATGTGCATGGGCATGCCGCTGGCCACCGACCAGTCGAGCATCATCTTGTCGAAATCGGTCATCGGATGGCGTACGTCCATCATCAGGATCAGGCCCTTCAGGCACTCGCGGCTGCCCAGGTAGGCCTCGAGGTGGTGCTGCCAGTGCTGCTTGAGCGGGATTGGTACTTTTGCATAACCATAGCCCGGCAGGTCGACCAAACGCCGTTCATCGTCCAGACTGAAGAAATTCAACAACTGGGTGCGTCCCGGGGTTTTCGAGGTACGCGCCAGGTTGGCATGGGTCAGGGTGTTGAGGGCGCTGGACTTGCCGGCGTTGGACCGGCCGGCGAAAGCCACCTCGTAACCCTGGTCGTCCGGGCATTGTTCGACCTTGGCGGCGCTGAGGGCGAATTTGGCTTGCTGGCAGAGGCCGAGGATGGGGTTTTTGACTTGCATGGGATATCCGATGTGGGTGTTGCCAGGAGCTGGCCCGGCAAGCGGTGTCGTTTCCGTTTCGATGTCGGAAGTATATAATGCCCCAGTTTTTGTGTGCGCATTATCCCAGCGTAGGACGATGTGCACGGGGCGTCGGTTACAAGCTCGCGCACTAGAACGCAGCGCGGCCCCCAACCCTGAAAGGTCGTTCCGCATGGCGAAATGGCTGCTTGCTGTCGGTGTCTCGATACCGTTCTTCAGCGCTCAGGCTACACAGGATCCCGAGGCGTTGTACAACCGCACGTGCGCGGCTTGTCACGCCGGACAGCTGCCACAGGCCCCCAGGATGGGCGACCGGGTGGCCTGGGAGCCAAGGCTGGCGCAGGGTATGGAGGTGCTGGTGGCGCATGTTACCCAGGGTTTCAAGGCTATGCCGCCGCGTGGATTGTGCATGGACTGTAGTACCGAGGACTACCGGGCGATCATCCAGTGGATGAGCGGCAGTCCCGATACATAACACTTTCACCCTTAGCCGTGTTGGATTAGCTGATGAACAAAACAATCGTGAGTCTGCTGTTGACCTTGGGGGTCGCAGGTGCGGCCAATGCTGCGCAAACCATACAGGGCGATGCTGCTGCTGGCGAGGCCAAGACCGCGGTCTGCGGCGCCTGCCATAATCCGGATGGGAACAGCCTGGCACCGAACTTCCCGAAGCTCGCCGGCCAGGGCGAGCGATACCTTGAGAAACAGCTACACGACATCAAGTCGGGCAAGCGCACCGTGCTGGAGATGACCGGCATGCTGGAGGCTTTCAACGACCAGGACCTGGCCGATATCGCCGCCTACTTCGCCAGCCAGAAAGGCAGCGTCGGCGCTGCCGATCCACAACTGGTCGAGCGTGGTCGCGCCCTGTTCAACGGAGGCGATCTCGAAAAAGGCATGCCTGCCTGCACCGGCTGCCACTCGCCGAATGGCGCCGGCCTGGCTCTCGCCGGCTTCCCGCATTTGGGCGGGCAGCATGCGCAGTACGTGACCAAGCAGTTGACCGACTTCCGCGAAGGCAACCGGACCAATGACGGCGATGCCATGACCATGCGCTCGATCGCCGCCAAGCTGAGCAACAAGGACATCGAAGCCCTGTCCAGCTACATCCAGGGCTTGCACTGATCGTTCGTTAACCCTGTGTTAATGCTCCCAGGCTAAAGATGAAAAGGGTGGCCCAGGGCTAATGCTGTTCACTTAAGCTGGAGTGCCTTCAGGTGGGACTGCTACGCAGCCTATCGCGACACAAGGCCGCTCCCACAAGAGGCTTGCCGATACGTAAATGCGTGGCTTGCAAGTTCTCTGTGGGAGCGGCCTTGTGTCGCGATGGGGCGCGCAGCGGCCCCAAACCATACGACAGATGTCTTAAGTGAACAGCATTAGGCCCAGGCCACCTTTTTTATGCCGACAGCCGTTACACTACAGAACTCGGGCCCGTCCTGGCCTGTCTCAGTACAGGTCGCGTCGAGGCGACCTGTGTCTTCTCAGGAGTAAAGCATGCGTAAACTGATTCTCAGCGCTGCGCTGGTCGCCGCCAGCGTGTTCGGAGTCGCCAGTGTCCAGGCCGCGGAGCCTGCTGTGGCAGGCGAGCAATATTTCGAGCTGAGCAACCCCGTGCCGGTTTCCAAGCCAGGCAAGATCGAAGTGGTGGAACTGTTCTGGTACGGCTGCCCGCACTGCTATCACTTTGAGCCGACCATCAATCCATGGGCCGAGAAGCTGCCGGATGATGTCAACTTCAAACGCGTACCCGCCATGTTCGGTGGCCCATGGGATGCCCATGGCCAGATGTTCCTGACCCTGGAAGCCATGGGCGTGGAGCACAAGGTTCATGCAGCGGTGTTCGACGCGATTCAGAACCAACGCAAGCGCCTGACCTCCCCGGACGAAATGGCCGAGTTCCTCGCCACCCAGGGCGTGGATAAGGACAAGTTCCTCGCCACCTTCAACTCCTTCGCCATCAAGGGCCAGGTGCAGCAGGCCAAGGACCTGGCGAAGAAGTACGAGATCACCGGCGTGCCGAGCATGGTGGTCAACGGCAAGTACCGCTTCGACCTGGGCAGCGCCGGTGGTCCGGAAGGCGTGCTGAACGTTGCCGACCAACTGATCGACAAGGAGCGCGCCGCCAAGTAAGCGGCGCTGACCATGCCCCGCTGGAAAACCACGCGTGGCGTTGCCTTGCACCAGCCGCAGGTCAACGAACATCACCTGCAGGCTTCTGGCCTGCCAGAGGATGGACGTCTGCGGCTGCTCAGTTTCAACATCCAGGTCGGCATCAGCACCGAGCGTTACCGGCACTACCTGACCCGTAGCTGGCAGCACCTGCTGCCGCACAACGGTCGTGCCGGGAACCTGCAGAAGATCGGCGAGCTGATTGGCGATTTCGACCTGGTGGCCTTGCAGGAAGCCGATGGTGGCAGCCTGCGCTCGGGTTATATCAATCAGGTCGAGCACCTGGCCCAGCTGGGCGCCTTTCCTTACTGGTACCAGCAACTCAACCGCAACCTCGGCCGCTTCGCCCAGCACAGCAACGGTGTTTTGAGCCGCCTCAAGCCGCAACTGCTTGAAGACCATCCGCTGCCCGGTCCAGCCGGCCGCGGGGCGATCCTGGTGCGTTTCGGCGAGGGCGAGGATGCGCTGATCGTGGTGATGATGCACCTGGCGCTTGGCGCCAAGACCCGAGCACTGCAGTTGGCCTATATCCGCGAACTGATCGGTGGCTACCGGCATCAGGTGCTGATGGGGGATATGAATACCCATGCCAACGACTTGCTCGAATATTCTCCCCTGCGCGACCTGGGCCTGATTGCGCCGCAGGTCGAGGCGACCTTTCCCAGTTGGCGGCCGCAGCGCTGCCTTGATCACATTCTGCTCAGCCCGAGCCTGACCCTGGAGCGGGTCGAGGTGCTGGCCCAGCCGATTTCCGACCATCTTCCTGTCGCTGTCGAGATTCGTTTGCCTGATGCCTTGGCTGTGGATACGCTGCCGGTTTTGAGCTAATTGCCATCACCCCGCAGCGGACCCAGGCATGACCGACGAAGCGCAGCGCTGGAAAGAAAAATACTTCAAGAGCCTCGAACAACAGGAACAGCTCGAGCGCCGTTGGGAGGCTCGTCTCGATCTGCTGCGCCGGGGCCTGGTTCGTAGCACCCTGGCTGCAGAGGGCAGCGATGGCGCGGTTGACCAGTGCATGAAGGAAATGCGCGAGGTCATCCGCAGCGACAACATGGACGCCGCCCTGGCCGGCTTGATTCCACGCCTGGAAAAGGCCGTGCTTGATTCCGAGCAGCGCCGCGAAACTCGCTTGGGTCAGGTCAGTACGGCGCTGGCCGCGTTGGTCAACCAGTTGCAGAGGTTGCCTTTACCTGGCGAGATCAGCCGTCCCCTGAAGAAGTTCGCCAAGCAGCTCGAGGGGCGTGTCGGCCAGGCGCGTGAGCTGCCTTTGCTGCTCAGTGAACTCAGTGGCTTGCAGGGGCGGGCATTGTCGGTACTGGAGCAGCCGGAAGAGCCCGCCCGCCCGGGCTTTCTGCAACGCTTGCTCGGTGGTCGCAATGAGCCGCAGGCGCAGTCTGCCCAAGTGGCTACTGATGCCGCAGTGGTGCCGGTGCAAGCGCCTGTTGTCCTGCAAACCAGCCATTGGAGCGAGACCCGGTCCGATGCGGATGAGCTCCAATCCTTGCCAAAACCTGTAGCTGCTCAAGCGACTGCGGCGCAGGATGAGCGTGCTGCCACGGCAAGTCCTGAGGTGGCTGGGGGCGACGAGCAGGAGGCTGCCGCGGAGCCGGCTATAGCAGGGGAACTGTCCGGGTTTCCGGAACCAGCGGAACAGTCTGTCGGCGAGACCGAAACAATAGAGGTATCCGGTGAAGCGATGGGGTATGCGCTGCCGGACACCCGCGAGCCGAGCTACAGTTCGGTGGCCGCCCACATTGAGCACACCCTGATCAGCCTGCTCGATGACTTGAGCCTGCCGGAGCGGCACAAGGCCCAGGCCCTTACCATGCGTGAGCGCGTGGCCCACGGACTGAACTGGTACGAGTTGATACCGGTGCTGGATGACCTTGCAGTGTTGATGCTGGCCATCACCGACAGCGGCCAGCACGAGTTCGAAGCCTACCTCCAGCAGCTCAACGAGCGACTGGAGTCCTTCCATAGCCATCTGCAGGAAGCCAGCGCCGGCCATGCCGACAACACGTCGGTCGCCCGTGACCTCGACAACCAGTTGCGCGAGCAAGTGGACGGCCTGCAGAGCAGTGTCCAAGGCGCAGCCGATCTCGACAGCCTCAAACACATCCTGGAAAACCGCCTTGAAGGCCTGCTCGCCACCATGGACGAGCACCAGCAGCAGCGCGGGCAGCGCGAGCAGGAGCTGGCCGGCCGCCTGCAGGGCCTAGCCGAGCGTGTGGCGAGCATGGAGCAGGAAGCGATGGGCTACCGCGAGCATCTGGAGGAGCAACGGCAGAAGGCCCTGGTCGACCCCTTGACTGGCCTGCCCAACCGCGCGGCCTGGTCCGAGCGGGTCGAGCAGGAGGTGCAGGCCTGGCAGGAGCACGGCGGCCAGCTGTTGATGGCTATTCTCGATCTTGATCACTTCAAGCGCATCAATGATAACTACGGCCACCTGGCGGGCGACAAGGTGCTCAAGATCGTTGCCAACGAACTGCGCAGACGCTTGCGCGGCAACGACTTCATTGCCCGGTTCGGTGGCGAGGAGTTCGTCCTGCTGATGCCCCAAACTCCTCTGCTGGATGGTCGGCAACAGGCAGACGCTTTGCGTGCGGCAATCGAGGCCTGTCCATTCCACTTCAAGGGAGAGCGTGTGGTGATTACCCTGTCCATTGGCATCAGCACATTCCGTTCCGGCGAGCGTAGCGATGCCGTGTTCAAGCGTGCCGACGAAGCGCTGTACCGCGCCAAGGACCTTGGACGTAACTGCGTTGAACAGGGGTGAGTGGCCCGTGCAGGGATACGTTATGCTATTGCATTACCGACTCGCCACGATGTGACTTCACCATGAAAGCGTTTTTCACCGCCCTTCTGCTCTTGATGCTGGCTGGCTGCTCCACTGGCCTGCGCATTGACCGTAGCCATACCTCGGTCAACCAGGACAACCGTATTCAGTTCGTCGTCCTGCATTACACCAACGCCTCGCTAGAGCGTTCGCTGGCTCTGTTGACCCACGGTGAAGTCAGCAGCCATTACCTGATCGGTGACGGTCCCGCCACCGTCTACCAGTTGGTCGATGAGAGCCGACGCGCCTGGCATGCCGGTGACAGCCAGTGGCAAGGTCGGACCTGGCTCAACTCCAGCTCCATCGGTATCGAAATCGTCAATCCAGGCTACACCGACACACCTGCCGGCCGAGTCTGGCATCCTTACACCGAGGCGCAGATCGAGGTGCTGATCGCTCTGCTCAAGGATATCGTCCAGCGCAACGGCATCGATCCCCGGCACATCATCGGTCATAGCGACATTGCGCCGTTGCGCAAGCTCGACCCCGGCCCGGTGTTCCCCTGGAAGCGCCTGGCCGATGCCGGAGTGGGCGTGTGGCCGGACGCTCGGGCAGTGGCCCAGCAGCAGGCGCGCTTCAACGTAAACCTGCCGAGCATCACCTGGTTCCAGCAGCAGCTGTCGCGATTTGGCTATGCCATCGACCAGACTGGCGAGCTGGATGTGAGTACTCGGCACGTCTTGGCCGCCTTCCAGATGCGTTTCCGTCCGCAACGCTTCGACGGTGTGCCGGACGCCCAGACAGCCGCCATGCTGCAGGTGCTCAACAACCAGCGTTGAGGCGCCGCCCAACGGCGAGGCTGACTTGCCTGACAGTTGCTATACCTCTTGGTAATCAACTGGATGTTTCTTGATGTCAGCAACCTTAGCCGCTCTGCGCCATCTGTTCTACAGACCCTGGCTGCTGGCCTCTCTTGTGGCCCTGGCCAGTGCGGCCTTGCTGTTGCTGGCGAGCGTCGGTGTGACCCTGCAGCAGGTGCGGCAGAGCGAAAGCGAACAGATGAACGCCAAGGGCGAGCGCTTTCTCGAACGTCTCGAGCAGGTGTTCGGCCAGTTGCGCGAAGGTGTCGACCAACTGCAGGCGCAGCCTTTGCGCGGTTGTGATGATTCAATGCTGGCTGCTTTGCAGCAGGTTGGCCTGAGCTCCCGTTTCGTCTACGAAGCAGCCTATGTCGATGGCAATATCGCCTGCTCCAATCGGGTAGGCGAGCGTGTCATCCATCCATTGCGGCCTCCGGACATCCAGGGCCCGACCTACAGTTACTGGCTCAACACCACCACCGAGCCCGATGAGAACCTCGCGGCCTTGATGCTGGGGCGCGGGCAATTCCTGGTCTCGACCTCCCGTGGCCATCTGACGGATGTGGTCGACTTGCCGCCCGAGGGTAGCTTGCTGGTGGTGCTGGACCGCGGTATGCGGGCGATACCGGTATTGGGACCGGCGCAGTCCTGGCCACCGGATGCGGATTGGCCGCCGCCAACGGACAAGGCCTTGCTGGAGCTCTCGGACCGCCTGATCTACCGCATGCCGACCAAGTCGCCGGATTACCAGTTGGTGCTGATCGCTCCTCGGGCCAGCCTGCCACTGAAGATGAACGGCATGCTCTGGTTGCTGTTCCCGGGCAGCCTGTTGCTGGCCAGCTGCATTGGCTGGCTGGTATTGCAGTTGATTCGCCAGCGCCGCTCGATGAGTTCGGAGCTGCAGGGTGCCTTGCGCCGGGGAGAGTTGCAGGTGCTCTACCAACCGATCTTCGAATTGAACAGCCGGCGCTGCGTGGGCGCCGAGGCGCTGGTGCGCTGGCGTCGGCCGGACGGCACTTTGACCAGCCCGGATCTGTTCATCCCCCTGGCCGAGAACACCGGGCAGATTCGCCAGATCACCGATTTCGTCCTGCAGCGGGTGCTGGAGCAACTGGGCCAGTTGCTGCGTGCCAACCGTCAACTCTATATCTCGGTGAACCTGGCCGCGTGCGATGTCATGGTTCCGCGCATTGGGCGGGTGGCTGCGCGCTTGCTGGCCATCCACCATGTAGCGGCCAGCCAGATCGCCTTCGAAGTGACTGAGCGCGGCCTGATCGATGTGGTGGTGGCGCGTGACAACCTGCAGGCCTTGCGTGCGGTTGGGCACCAGGTACTGATTGATGATTTCGGCACTGGCTATTGCAGCCTGGCCTACCTGCAGACCCTGCCGGTGGATTGCCTGAAGATCGATAAGGCTTTCATCGATGCCCTCGGTCATGATGCGGCCAGCAGTGGCGTGGCACCGCATATCATCCGCATGGCGCATGCGCTGCAATTGGAGGTGATCGCCGAAGGCATCGAATGCGAGGACCAGGCCGAGCTGCTCCATAGTGAAGGGGTGAACTATGGCCAGGGCTGGTTGTTCGCCCATCCGCTCAGCGCCCGTCAGTTTGCCGAGCTGATCACCCGTGGCCGCCGCATGGCGGCAAGACGTGTCGACGACGAGGCCTGAGCTTGGTCACACCGGCAGCGCCATGTAGAACTGCGTGCCCTGGCCGGGGCGCGAAAAGACACCCATGCGCCCACCGTGCAACTGCACGATCTCCTTGCACAGGGCCAGGCCCAGCCCTGCTCCACCTTTTTTGCGGCCGACTTGTACGAACGGTTCGAAGATCCGTCCCTGCTGACCATAGGCGATGCCCTCGCCGTTGTCTTCGACACTGATAATCACCCGTTCGGCATGGCGGCGCGCGTGCAGGCGGATACGCCCGCCGGCGGCGGTGTGGCGGATGGCGTTGTGCAGCAGGTTGTCCAGTACCCGTTCGAGTTGGGCTGTGTCGGCCTGGATGCGCGGCAGTGGCAGTTCCAGCTCGACGAGCAGATCTATCTGCTTGTCCGCCGCCTGTTCGGTGAAACGCAACCGGGCGTGCTCAAGCAAGTCATCGATGGCGCACGGGGCCAGCTCCAGCTTCTGTAGTCCACTCTGATAGCGCGAGAAGTTCAGCAGGTCATTGATCAGCTGGGTGAGGCGCTGCATTTCTTCGCTGATGGTTTCGATCAGGTCGCTTTCCCTGGCCTCGGCTGGGAATTTCAGCCGTTCACGCAGGAGGCCGAAGGCCATGTGCATGCCGGTGATCGGCGTGCGCAGCTCATGGGACGCACGCAGCACGAACTCGCTGCGCACGCGCTCGAAGGCGCGTTGCTCGGTGACATCGTGCAGCACCATCACGGCACCAAGGATCGGCCCTTGTGGATGACTCACCGGAGTCAGGCTGTAGGTGAGCAAGCGGGTTTCTTCATCGACCTCCAGGCTCAGGTCTTCCGGTGGCCGGTCGAGACTACCGCCGCGCAGCACCTGGCGCAGTTGCTGGTCCAGTTCAGGTCGTTGCAGGGCATCGCCCAGGCCGCTGCCCAGACGGCTGTCATCCCATCCCAGCTGGCGCTGGGCAACCGGGTTCAAGTGCTCCAGATGCCCCTGGCGGTCGATGATCAACAGACCGTCATCGATGCTGTCGAGTACGGCTTGCAGGCGCTGCTGGCCGGCCAGCAATTCATCGATATTGGTTGCCTGATGCTTGCGTAAGGCATCGGCCATCATGCCGAAGCGCCGGGTCAGCTGGTTCAACTCGGCCGCCTGGGTGACAGGCAAGGTGACATCGAAATTACCCTGCCCGACCTGGTCGGCGGCCTTGGCCAGGGCCTCGATGGGGTGCCCGAAACGCCGGGCAATGTTGTGTGCCGTGATAAAACCGAGGATCAGCACGGCCAACCCCATCACACCCAGCAAGCCACTGATCAGTAAAGCGCGGTCGCGGGCGAGCTCCTCGCTGTGGGTGATGTGCTCCAGGGCTTGCTTGTGCGAGTCGATCAGGTCGTTGCGCACCTGGTTGAATGCCGCGCCCAGCGGTTCATCGATGCCCATGCTGCGCGCAGGCTCGGTACTGTTGCGAAAGACTTGGAGAAACGTCTGGTAGTTGCTGCTCGCCTTGCTGAAGCCGGTGCGTTCACCGCCCTGCTCCAGGCCTGTGTCCAGCAGGTGCTGGAAGTCGTTCTGCAAGGCTTCGAGGTTTTCCTGGTCGATGGTGTCATCGAGGATGAGGTTCAGTTGCTCGCCCAGGTTTTGCCGTAGCTTCAGGCCCACTTCAAGGTTGTGGGTGGTGTTACGCACCAATGCCTGTTGTGACGTGGCCATTTGCAATACGCTGACCAAGCCCAACAGCAAGCCGAGCAGGGCGACGGTGATCAGTGCGGATATGCTGAGAAAAAGCCGCGTACGCAGCTTTATCGTCCATTTCATAAGTTGTACTGCTTGCGCTTGCGGTACAGGGTGGAGGCGTCGATGCCCAGTGTCTTGGCGGCTTGGTCCAGGGTGTCACTGGTGGCCAGGACCGCTCCGATGTGCGCTCGCTCCAGTTCATCCAGGCTCAACGCCGCTCCAACACGCGGGGCGTTGCTGGCAGGCTGCTCGGCCATACCCAGGTGGCTGATCTCGACCCGCTCCTGGGGGCAGATGATGCTGGCCCGTTCGACCACATTACGCAGTTCGCGGATGTTGCCTGGCCATCGGTAGTTGAGCAGCGCCGACCGTGCTTCTTCGCTGAAGGCGCGCGCCGGCCGGGAGTATTCCTTGACGAAGCGAGCGAGGAAACGTTCGGCCAGGGTCAGGATGTCTTCGCTGCGTTCGCGCAGCGGCGGCAAGTGCAGGGTGATCACGTTCAGGCGGTACAGCAGGTCCTCACGGAAACGTCCGTCGCGAACCATGTCCTCCAGGTTGAGGTTGGTTGCAGCGAGGATACGCACATCGGCGCGGCGGGTGATGGGATCGCCGACCCGCTCGTATTCTTTGTCTTGGATGAAGCGCAGCAATTTGGGCTGCAAGGTCAGGGGGAAGTCGCCGATCTCGTCCAGGAAAAGCGTGCCGCCATCGGCCTGGTTGACGCGTCCCAGCGTGCTTTCGCTGGCACCTGTGAACGCGCCACGACTATGGCCGAACAGCTCGCTTTCCATGAGGTCGGCGGTCAGCGATGGACAGTTGATGGTCACGCAGGCCTTGCGTGCCCGCTTGCTCCAGCCATGGATGGCGCGGGCCAGCTCGCCTTTGCCGGTCCCCGATTCACCGAGGAGGAGGATGTTGGCATCGGTGGTCGCGACCTGGCGCGCGGTTTCCAGCACCGCCATCATCGCCGGGCTGTGCGAGTCCAGGCCGTCCTTGGGTTTGCGCACTTCGCCTTCGAGGGCTTCGAGGCGGGCCGACAGTTGGCGAACTTCCAGTTGCTTGGCCGTGGCCAGGCGCAACTGGTCGGGGCTGCATGGCTTGACCAGATAGTCGGCGGCGCCTGCCTGGATGGCATCGACTGCGGTGTCGATCGCCGAATGCGCGGTAATGATGACCACGCGCATCCAAGGCGCCTGGATGCGCATCTGGGCCAAGACATCCAAGCCATTGTCTTCGCCCAGGCGCAGATCGAGGAAGCACAGGTCGAATACCTGCCGCTGCAACAGCGACTCTGCCTGTGCAGCGCTGTTTGCGGTGGCTACGCTGTAGCCTTCATCCTCGAGGCAGTAGCGAAAAGTACGCAGGATGGCGGACTCATCGTCTACCAGCAGAATGCGGCCTTGGGTGTCCTGGGCTGATTCCATTTTCCCGCGCTCCTGTAGGATTGATCTTGGTTAGTGTCGGAAAAATCGGGCAAGTTGCATGACTGATTCTGATTGATTCTGCTCCTTGCATGCTAGCTGTTAGCCTGTGGCCTGGCTAACTCACTGAAAAACCGGCGATTACCTGGGGGCCGGCGTCTGGCATGCTGGTTGCGACGATCCTAGGCTTTTGATTCAAAGGAGGTATGTCATGCCTGTTCCACATCGAGTGACCATTCTTGCAACCGCATTGCTGCTGGGTCAGACCCTGATGATGACCCCGGCGATTGCCGACAGTGTTCAGGATGCCCGGCGGGAGGGTGCGTTGCAGACTGCCCTGTCCTTGAACCGGGTGCTCAATCCTTTTCGCATCGACGTCCAGGTAGAGAGCGGCACCGCGCGCTTGTCCGGGGAGGTGGAAAACCCGGTAGAGCGCGAACTGGCCGAGCGCATCGCCTTGGCGACGGGAGGCATCGAGGAGGTCGACAACCAACTGCAGGTCAATGCCGACCTGGTGGAAGAGTCGCTAGAACGACGCGCTTATGCCCAGCGCCTGGAGGATGCGACGCTGGGCGCGATCATCCGCGCACGCCTGCTGTGGAGCCGCATCACCCAAGAGGCACCCATCGAGGCCGAAAGCCGTGATGGCGTGGTGACCTTGCGGGGCAGGGTGAGCAGCGTCGAGGCCAAGGAGTTGGCTGGCGTACTGGCACGTACCACTGAGGGTGTCTATCTGGTCAACAACCTGGTCAGCCTGGATACCGCAGCGATGGCGCAGGCCCGCCAGGCGCCAGT
The DNA here is from genome assembly GCF_054889225.1 of Pseudomonas sp. X10. NCBI lineage: Bacteria > Pseudomonadati > Pseudomonadota > Gammaproteobacteria > Pseudomonadales > Pseudomonadaceae > Pseudomonas > Pseudomonas sp. X10. The sequence continues at coordinate 100,005 of NZ_CM142677.1, forward strand.
GGGCGCACCTACAGGGCCGCAACCCAGCGACAGCTGGATCATCGACAAGATCCAGAGCAGCTTCAAGTTCAGCCGCAACCTGGATGGGCCGAACATCAAGGTGGTCAGCGAGGACGGGCTGGTCAGGCTGTCTGGCGAAGTTGTCAGCAATGAGCAGAAGTCCATCGCCGTGGAGGTGGCCCGGCAGATCATCGGCGTGCGCGGTGTCGATGCCGATCTGCTCAAAATCGCGACCAAAGTGGAAGGCTGAATCATGCAAAACGCACGATCGCTCGGAGGGCATCGTGCAGGATACGTCCCTCTGTGTTTTGGGTGTTTATTATAACTATTTGATTTATAAGAAGTTTTAAGGACTCATCAGGCTGGCATGCAGGCTGCACTGACCTATTCAGGTTTGAATAAAAAGTACAGCAGGAGGAGCCGGCATGAATCGCAATCCCGTCACTCGTGTGCAGACCGCCACATTGCCCCTGCGCCAGGTCCTGTTCCTGAGCCTGGCGTTGATGCTCACCCTGATGGCCGGCCAGCTCTATCACAGCTGGCAGACCGCTCGGCTGGCCCAGCAGGTGGCTGCACAGACCGCGCTATTGACGCAGATCCAGGCAACCCGGGCCAGCGTATTGCAGGCCGCTGACCGCCTGCCTCCATCGGATGCCGCTCCGGCTACTGTAAACAGTGTCGTACCCCAAGAGCGCTGGGTGTTCTAAGCGCCGCCCCCGAATAGATTTCGGAAAACAGTAAGGAGAATCACCATGCTGAGTTGGGCCATTACCTTCCTGATTATCGCCATTGTCGCTGCCGTGCTGGGCTTCGGTGGTATCGCCGGCACCGCTACCGGTATCGCGAAGATCCTCTTCATTATCTTCCTGGTCCTGTTCGTGGTGTCCTTCTTCTTTGGTCGTCGCGGCAGGGGATGAGAATGACTAGAACGCTTTGCACAGCCCTGGCCACCGCTCTCCTTCTGGGTGGCGGCGCAGCGGCAATGGCGGCCAATGACGGCCAGGTTCGTGTCAACCAGTTGTTAGGCACGGACCCCGAATATCGGGAGACCTGGCAGGACGTGGTCAAAAAGGAAGAGCGCCTGCCCGAGTGGGTGATCAATCTCAGCGGCAGCTCCGAGGAGCAGATGTCGGCAGTCACGGAGGATGGTGACAAATACTTGGTCGGCCCCTTGTGCGAGTCGGAGCAAAAGTGCCTGTACAAACGCCTGATCGTGGCGTTCAGCTGGGACAAGGAGGAAGCCTACGGCATGTTGGTCGAGGTTCCCGAGGGCTTGCCAGCGGACAAGGCGCCAACCCGGCATGCCGACTACCGCTGGCTGGGCAAGCCCGACGAGGGCATGCAGGCCTTGCTGCGTGAACAGCTCAAGCGCGACCCGAACTGGTACTGAGCGGTTTACGCGCTGTAACTATATAGAAGCTGAATCTTTTGCTCGTTCACGCTTCTATGGTGCTTCGCCCCGAGGAAGGGCGATGCATGACCAAGGGGCCGGGCTGTTCTGATTGTTACAGGATCGGAGTGGCCTAGGGGTACAGGGAGTGCCTCCGCTGAGGGCCGGGTCAGGTGAAGCGGCGTCGGAAGTTTCAGGTCAGCAGTGTCGGACCGAGTACTTGGCTGACCTGGCTTCCGAAGCGCTGTCCTTCGGAACGTTCCAGTTCCTATGCAGGATTTTTCCCATAAGACACATTTTGTCGCGACCGTACATCGATATTTTTTCCTTGGTCGAGCGGTCAGCTATGCGTCTGTTTTGGGGCATTCGGATTGTCGAACAACGTGCTCACAAGGTCGAGGTGATCCAGTCAGTTCTGCCGAATTCTGGCGCTTTGGTCATGTTCGGAAAACCGAACAACCTAAAATCAAGCACTTACGACGCCCAATTTCACTCTCGAATACCATGCCGATTCGGCATGGGGTAGCCGTTTCTGGCATTAGACTGCCCCCTTTCCCATGGCAATAGTTGCCGCCTTTTTCGCTGGTCAGAGCGCGAAGACGCTCGCCTGCGGCGACCTTCTACGGAGCCGCCGAACGGAACAAAATTCTCTCAGCGATCCTGAAAAAGGCTCTGCTGCGCGGTTTTCCGGGAGGCGCCCGTGTCCACTTGAAGAAAGGGTAATGACATGAAGAAGGCAAAACTAAGCCTCGCCTGGCAGATCCTCATCGGCCTCGTTCTGGGCGTCGCAATCGGCGCATTACTGAATCATTTCAGTGCAGAAAAGGCATGGTGGATCAGCAATGTCCTACAGCCAGCTGGTGACATCTTCATTCGCCTGATCAAGATGATCGTCATCCCGATCGTGATTTCGTCGTTGATCGTGGGTATCGCCGGGGTTGGCGACGCGAAGAAACTGGGCAGTATCGGCCTGAAGACCATCATCTACTTCGAGGTGGTGACCACCATCGCGATCGTGGTCGGCCTGGTGCTGGCCAACCTGTTCCACCCGGGCGCCGGCATCGACATGAGCACCCTGGGCACTGTGGACATCTCCAAGTACCAGGCTACCGCCGCCGAGGTTCAGCATGAGCATGCGTTCATCGAGACCCTGCTCAACCTGATCCCGTCGAATATCTTCGCAGCGCTGATGCGTGGCGAGATGCTGCCGATCATTTTCTTCTCGGTGCTGTTCGGCCTGGGCCTGTCGAGCCTGCAGGCGGACCTCCGCGAGCCGCTGGTACGTACCTTCCAGGGCGTTTCGGAAACCATGTTCAAGGTCACTCACATGATCATGAACTACGCGCCGATCGGTGTGTTCGCCCTGATCGCCGTGACCGTCGCCAACTTCGGCTTCGCCTCGCTGCTGCCGCTGGCCAAGCTGGTGCTGCTGGTGTACTTCGCCATCGCCTTCTTCGCCTTCATGGTGCTGGGCCTGGTGGCTCGCCTGTTCGGCTTCTCGATCATCAAAATCATGCGCATCATGAAAGACGAGCTGGTCCTGGCCTACTCGACTTCCAGCTCCGAAACCGTCCTGCCGCGTGTGATCGAGAAGATGGAAGCCTACGGCGCGCCGAAGGCCATCTGCAGCTTCGTGGTGCCGACCGGCTACTCCTTTAACCTCGACGGTTCGACCCTGTACCAGAGCATCGCGGCTATCTTCATTGCCCAGCTGTATGGCATCGACCTGTCGTTGAGCCAGCAGTTGCTGCTGGTCTTGACCCTGATGGTCACCTCCAAGGGCATCGCGGGAGTGCCGGGCGTTTCCTTCGTGGTTCTGCTGGCGACCCTGGGCAGCGTGGGCATCCCTCTGGAAGGCCTGGCCTTCATCGCCGGCGTCGACCGGATCATGGACATGGCCCGTACTGCGCTGAACGTGATCGGCAACGCCCTCGCCGTACTGGTCATCTCACGCTGGGAAGGCATGTACGACGCGGCCAAGGGCGAGCGCTACTGGAAATCCCTGCCGCACCTGCGCAGCAAGGAAGCGGTCATCACTGGCAAGACCGTCAACCAGTGAGCCGGCCTTGAGCTGAACGAAAGCCCCGACCTGTCGGTAATGCTGTTCACTTAAGCTGGAGTGCCTTCAGGTGGGGCTGCTACGCAGCCCATCGCGACACAAGGCCGCTCCCACAGAGGGCTTGCAAGCCATACATTTACGTATCGGCAAGCCCCTTGTGGGAGCGGCCTTGTGTCGCGATGGGGCGCGCAGCAGCCCCAAACCATACGACAGATGCCTTAAGTGAACAGGTGTAAACCTATTTCAGGACTAGACACCCGGAGATCTCGAGAGCGCCACAACACCCAAGGCATACGAGTCTCGATACGCTATCATTCGGGGCATTTTTCAGGGGGTACAACGGATGCTCAATGGCCTTTGGCTCGGCTTTTTCCTGGTGGCGGCCGTCTCCGCCCTGGCCCAATGGCTGGTTGGAGGCAACGCTGGCATCTTTGCCGCGATGGTCGAGAGCATCTTTGCCATGGCCAAGCTGTCGGTCGAGGTCATGGTCCTGCTGTTCGGCACCCTGACGCTTTGGTTGGGCTTCCTGAAGATCGCCGAGCAGGCTGGTATCGTCGAGTGGTTGGCCAAGGTACTCGGCCCGCTGTTCGCCCGGCTGATGCCCGAAGTGCCACCTGGTCACCCTGCCCTCGGGCTGATCACCCTGAACTTCGCGGCCAATGGCTTGGGCCTGGACAATGCCGCCACCCCTATCGGCCTGAAGGCCATGCGCGCGTTGCAGGAGCTAAACCCCAGCAGCACCAGCGCCAGTAACGCACAGATTCTGTTCCTGGTGCTCAATGCCTCCTCCCTGACGCTGCTGCCCGTCACTATCTTCATGTACCGCGCCCAGCAAGGGGCCATGGACCCGACCCTGGTGTTCCTGCCGATCCTCCTGGCAACCAGTTGCTCGACGCTGGTGGGCCTGCTGTCGGTAGCAGTCATGCAGCGCCTGCGGCTGTGGGACCCGGTGGTGCTGGCTTACTTGATCCCTGGCGCGCTGTTGCTGGGCGCTTTCATGGCGTTTCTCGGCACCTTGTCGGCCGCGGCGCTGGCCAGCCTTTCATCGATCCTCGGCAACCTGACCCTGTTTGGCCTGATCATCTTGTTCCTGGTGATCGGCGCGCTGAAGCGGGTGAAGGTTTATGAAACCTTCGTCGAAGGCGCCAAGGAGGGTTTCGATGTCGCCAAGAGCCTGCTGCCTTACCTGGTCGCCATGCTCTGTGCCGTCGGTGTGTTGCGCGCCTCGGGGGCGCTCGAGCTGGCCCTGGATGGCATCCGCCATGTGATCGAATGGTTGGGCATGGACACCCGTTTCGTCGAAGGCCTGCCCACGGCGCTGGTCAAGCCATTCTCCGGCAGCGCGGCACGCGCCATGCTGATCGAAACCATGCAGACCCATGGCGTCGACAGCTTCCCTGCCCTAGTGGCTGCGACCATCCAGGGCAGCACCGAAACCACCTTCTATGTGCTGGCGGTGTACTTCGGCGCGGTGGGTATCCAGCGAGCCCGGCATGCAGTGGGCTGTGCCCTGCTTGCCGAGCTGTCTGGGGTGATCGCGGCGATCCTGGTCTGCTACTGGTTCTTCGCCTGAGCCTGCCCGGCCTGGGTGAGCGTCCAGCTCACCAGGCGTTCGACCAGCTGGTCGCTGGCCGCACCGAAGCCGGCGACCACGGCTGCGACCTGGGTGTCGGCCAGTGGTTGACGCACTTCGAAGCGTTGGCTGGCGAGGATGCGCTGGCTGCGGCCCTGGACAAGACGGGCATCGTAGCGGATCACCACTTCCACGGTTCCTGAGCGGTATTCGCTCTGGAATGCCTGCAGCTCGCCAGCCAGCTCGTAGTCGGCCTGCAGATTGCTGTCATCGGCGCTCAGGCGCTGTATCCGGCCGTCGCGTTGGAAGCCGTCGAGCAGCCTGTTGCGCAGCAGGACAGGCGCCGGATCGCTCCAACGGGCGCCTTTGTAGCTGCTGATCAGGTCGCCCTGGGGTACCACGGCAATGCGAGGAGTATTGAGCACCTCACTGGCCAATGGCTTGTTCAGGCGCAGCGACCAGTCCACGGGCATGGCGGTTCGGCTGGCCTGGGACACTGGCAGGCGATAGATGTCGGCCGGCTCGCTCTGCGGCAGGATCGAGCAGCCTGCGCCCAGGCTCAGCGCAGTGCTCAGTGCGAGGTAGCGCAGGTACGGTTTCATGGCTCGAACTCCTTGTTCTTGTCGCGGCCCAGCAGGTAGCCACCGGGGTCGGCTTCCAGGCGGCGGGAGATGCCCTTGAGGGCGTTGAGGGTCTCGCGCAGCTCGCGGATGGCCGGAGCCAGCTGGTTCAGGCCCTGGGCGCCGTCGTCGAGGGCTTCCCGGTTGTTGTTGAGCAGGTCGTTGATGGTGGCCGTGGTCTGGGCCAGCGACTGCATGGCTTGCTCGGCGCTGCCGAACATCTGCTTGCCTTCGCTGCCGAGCAGGCTGTTGGCGTTGTGCATCAGCTCGCGGGTTTCTTCCAGGGTGGCGCTGGCTTGCTTGCCCACTTCGGCCAGTTGACCGATGGCCGTGGCGATGTCGCCGCTCTGGCTGGCGAAGGCGCCGGTGGCTTGCTCCAGGTTGCCCAGGGTGTTGCTCAGGCGGGTAATGTTGCCCTTGGAGAACATCAGGTTGGCGTGGTGCAGCAGCAGGTTGATGTTGGTCACCAGATCGCTGCTGTCATTGAGCAACCGCGAGATGGGGGACGGTGAGGCAATGATCACCGGGATCTTGCCATCCTTGCCCCTGAGTTCCGGGCTGCCAGGTGTGCCGCCGCTGAGCTGGATGAGCGAGGTGCCGGTGATGCCGGTGAGGGTCAGCTTCGCTTGGGTGTCCTGTTTGACCGGGGTGTCGGCGTTCAAGCGGATGCGCGCCAGGACGCGGCGCGGGTCCTGTGGGTCCAGGCGCAAGCTGGTGACATCACCGACCTTGATCCCGCTGTACTGCACCGAGCTGCCCCGGGACAAGCCGGAGACGGCTTCGTTGAATATCACCTCGTAGTCCTTGAACGTGTCGTCGACGCTGGACTTGGTCAGCCACAGGCCGAACAGCATGGCGCCAGACACCACCAGCACGGTGACCAGGCCGATCAAAACATGATGCGCACGGGTTTCCATCGTCAGGGCTCCTGCGCCACGCGGGTGGCAGCCAGTTCAGCTGCGCGGCCGCGTGGGCCATGAAAGTAGTCGTGAATCCACGGATCGTCGGTCTGTTCCACTTCGGCTAGCGGGCCGGCCACCAGTACTTTTTTCTGCGACAGTACGGCTATCCGGTCGGTGATGGTGTAGAGGGTGTCCAGGTCGTGGGTGATCAGGAACACACTCAAGCCCAGGGCATCGCGCAGGGTCAGGATCAACTGGTCGAAGGCGGCGGCCCCGATCGGGTCGAGGCCGGCAGTGGGTTCGTCGAGGAACAGGATGTCCGGGTCTAGCGCTAGGGCCCGGGCCAGGGCGGCGCGCTTGACCATGCCACCAGACAGGGACGCGGGGTATTTGTCGGCCGCAGAGATCGGTAGCCCGGCCAGCGCCAGTTTGACCCCTGCCAGGTGCTCGGCGTCGGCGCGGCTGAGGCCGGCGTGTTCGATCAGCGGTAGGGCGACGTTCTCGGTGATGGTCAGCGAGGAGAACAGAGCGCCCTTCTGGAACAGCACGCCGAAACGCCGTTCTACCTGGGAGCGTTGCTCGTTGTCGAGTTGGTCGAGGTCCTGTCCGAACACCTTCACCTGGCCTTCATTGGGCCGGCGCAGGCCAATGATGCTGCGTAGCAGCACTGACTTGCCGCTGCCCGAGCCGCCGACCACGGCAAGGATCTCGCCGCGGTACAGGTCCAGGTCGAGGTTTTCGTGCACGCTCTGGCTGCCGAATCGGTTGCAGATGCCCCGTGCCTCGATCACGGTCTCGCGCGCGCCGGTCACCAGTCCATCTCCATGAAGAACAGCGCGAACACAGCATCGAGCATGATCACCACGAAGATCGACTGGACCACGCTGGAGGTGGTATGGGCCCCGACCGATTCGGCGCTACCCGCGACTTTGAAGCCTTCCAGGCAACCGATGGCCGCGATCAGGAAGGCGAAGAACGGTGCCTTGATCAGGCCAACGATGAAGTGCTGCACGCCGATATCGCTCTGCAGCAGAGAGAGGAACATCGCCGGCGAGATGCCCAGGGACAGGGCACAGACCGCTGCGCCGCCGACAATACCGCAGAGCATGGCGACAAAGGTCAGCAACGGCAGGGCGATCAACAGGGCGAGCACCCTAGGCACCACCAGCAGTTCCACCGGGTTCAGGCCCAGGGTGCGGATAGCGTCGATCTCTTCGTTGGCCTTCATCGAACCGATCTGCGCGGTGAAGGCACTGGCCGTGCGCCCAGCCATGAGGATGGCAGTCAGCAGCACACCGAATTCGCGGAGGAAGGAAAAGGCCACCAGGTCGACGGTGAAGATGCTGGCACCGAAGCCGGCCAGTACCGTGGCGCCGAGGAAGGCTACCACCGCACCGACCAGGAATGTCAGCAAGGCCACGATTGGCGCGGCGTCCAAGCCGGTCTGCTCGATGTGCGCGACCACTGGGGTGACGCGCCAGCGATGCGGTTGAAAGGCCCGTCGTACAAGGGTTTCCAGGATCAACCCGATAAACCCGAGCAGTTGCAGGGTGTCTTGCCAGACGGTGTCGACGGCGCAGCCGATGCGGGCCAGCAACAGGAGCAGCACCGGGCGTTCGGGCGCCTTGACCGGGATACAGTAGTCCTGCAACGAGCAATAGACGCTCTTGAGCAGCGCCCGGTTGGCTTCGGGCAGCTCGCCCGTGCAGCGCGCTAGCCGTTCGGCGCCGAGCAGTTCGACCAGCAGCGAGGCGCCGGCAGTGTCCAGGCGGCCGAGTTGACTGAGGTCGGCGATGGCATCGGCGCCATACTGCGCGCGCAGCTGTTCGCTGTGCTGCTTTAGCTGGGTGTAGTTGGCCAGGGTCCAGTCACCGGCGATGCGCAGGCAGGCCGGTTGGCTGCTGGTGTCCAGGGTCGCGCTAGGGGTGGTCATAGGCTCCATGCATCTGACAGGGCGCGGGCTGCCCAAGTAGCCAGATCATAGCGTAATGCGGGAGCGCTGCAGCAATTGTAGGGGCCACCGCCTGCTGACGTTGGCGCCTACATCGGGCGTTGCGAGCGGGTGCCTGGATTGCCGGTCGCAGAAGATGCGGATGCCTGCCGGTCGTCCACCACCTCAAAGCGCAGCACTCCAATCACTTGGCCGTCCTCGGTCAGTACTCGCACCTGCCAACGGCCGACCGGGTTGGGTGGGAAGTTCCGCTTGTGGGTCCAGGCACGGTAGCCTTGCTTGCGGCCGCCGTGGATGTCCAGGGCGATGCGGTCGACTTCTTTGCCATCCAGCTGCCACACGTGGTAGATCCGCTCGTTCAGCCCGCGTGGGGCATTGATCGCCGTGTAGGCGTATAGGCCGCTTGCGCGGATCTGGCTGGCGCCGATTTCCTTGAGGGATGCGCCGGGCTGGCGGTTCTGGACCTCGGTGCTGACGGCCACTTCGCTCATCCACAAGGTGGCCGGTGGGACCCAGGAGCGTAACAGCCAGCCCCCGCAGCCTACCGCCAGGGTCACTACCACCAGGGCCACGGCCCGGCGCCAATGAGTGATCGGGAAACTGCTGGCCAGGCTCGGGAAGGACAGCACCATCGCGGCAATCAGGGCCAGCTTGAAGCTTTGCGCGGTGGTCAGGTGCAGGATGATCGGCAGCGCTGTGAGCAAGGCCGCGAACAGGGTCAGGGTATGCAGTGCCAAGAACAGCCAGCGCCGAGGTGCCAGCCACCTGTAGTACAGCGGGTCGATGATCGAGATCAGACCGGCTGCGGCGAGCAGGCCAGTGAATACCAATTGGCCGCTGTTCCAAGTGGTGGTGATGAAGAAGAACGGCAGGACGAAGAACAGGCTTTCCTGGTGGATCATCTGCGTGGCGTAGCGCAGCAGCGGTTGCGGTATCTCCCGCTTGAAGGCTCTGCTGAACAACCGGGTCAGGGTGTTCTCCAGCATCAGCCAGACCCAGCTGACCAGCATCAGGATGGCGATCCAACTGGCCAGGCCAGCCTGGCGATCGACCAGGATGAAACTACCGATACCTGAGAGGAAGCCGCCAAGGGCAATGACACCGGGATAGCGCTTGAGCAGTTCGATCAAGCGCAGGATGAAATGAGGTAGTGGGGGCATGGATGACAACTGGAATGGAAACCCCGATAGAATACCGCTGTTTCAAGGCTCGCGTGTAGCACCACTGGGGCGCGGCGCCGGGCGGCGGCGACGGCGAAGCAGGCCGATGGCAAGGATCAGTCCCAGGATCAGCGCCACCAGGCCGTACAGTTCGTCGTAGCCGAGCAGCGGCTTCTCGATGCGCAGGTAGCCTGGCGCCTTGAGCAGCTCGCGCAGGGCATGGTCGGTCTCCTCCAGGCTGACCTGTCGCATTTTCCGCACCGGGTCCTTGACGCGACCGTCGGTGTAGTCGTTCAGCGCACCCCAGTAATAGTCGGCCAGGGCGCTGTTGCCTTGGGTAGTCCAGCTTTCGCGAGCGATGGCGGCCTGCTTGATACGCTCGAACGTGTCCGGGTCCAGGCCGTGCTTGCGCAGGTCATCGAACAGTTGCTGGAGCACACTTACCGCGTCATCGATATCCTCCCGTTCGAGGTCGGCGTTCAGGCTCAACATGCCGCTGTCGCCAAAACTCTCGCGCTGGACGGAGGGGCCATAGGACAAGCCGTGGCGCAGGCGAAGCCGGTCATAGAGCGCCCAATCCAGGTAGCGTGAGAGCAGTTCCAGGGTTTGGTCGTGGTCGTTGTCCAGCACCGGCTCGATGAACAGCCAATGCAGCCTGACGTTCTCGCCTAGCCAGCCGCGGATCAGGTCGCGGCGCTGCTCGGCCTGCTGGCTGATGCTTTCCAGGTTGCGCCGTTCTTCCGGCTCGACTGCTGGCAACTCCCCATAGGTGCGTTCCAGGTAGGCGGGTAGCAGGCGGTCGAGCCCGCCGACGATGATCAGGGACATGTTGTTGGCGGCGTACCAATGGTTGCGCAGCGCCTCGACCTGCTCCAGGGTCATGTCGTCGAGCGAGGAGCGTTCGGCGCACTTGAGGCCGAGTTCGACGGCGAGTTGGTCACTGGCGCGGTGGCCGATGTCCTGGCGGTCGAGCCAGCGCTGCAGGTGCCCATAGTGGCCGCCATCCTCGCGCTCGATGATCTTCTTTGCGGTGGCCAAGGCCTGGGCGTCGATGCGGGTGTCGCGAATCGCGGCGAGCAGCAGGTCGAGGACTTTGCGTTGGTTGCGCGCCGGGGCTTCGATGACGAAGGTGGTGTCGGCGCTGCTGGTGTAGGCGTTCCACTCGCCACCCAAGGCTTGCATGCGTTCTTCCAGGCCGCCCTCGCCCGTCTCGTCGATACCGCTGAACAGCAGGTGCTCGAGCAGGTGCGGTAGCTCCCGCTGCTGGCAATCGAAGTCGTCCAGGCCGACGCCCACCACTAGACGGATCGCCACATGGTCGCGCTCATAGCCGGACTTGAGGATGACCTGCAGGCCGTTGGGCAGTAGATAGCCCTCGACCTGGGAACGGTCGAGGGCAAGGCTGGGCAGGCTGCAGGTCAACAGGCAAATGAGCAACAGGCAACGCATGGCGAGCTTCCAGGCCAGTATCCGAGGGTGTATGCAGGTCAGGACAGGCGGGGTTCGTCAGGGACGCTGTCGAGCAATAGCCCGCCGGTGTCGGAGCCGCCTAGTACCACATAGGCACTGCTGCAGAACAAAGAGTTCAAACGTTTCATGTCGGCGATCAGCTCCAAGTGTAGCGAACTGGTCTCGATACTTTGTACCACTTTGCGTTGCAGTCGGCTGACATGGGCATGGGCCAGGCGCCGTTCCCGGGCGCGGAAGCGGCGCTTCTCGCGCAACAGCTGGCGGGCGCTTTCGGGATCGGCGCTGAGGAACACCGACAGGCCCAGGCGCAGATTGGACAGTAGTTGCTCCTGCAGGCCGGACAACTCTTGCAGGCCTATCTCGGAAAACTCGCGCCGTTGTGATGTCTTCTGCTGCTGGACCTTGCGCAGCATGCGTTCGATGAGGTCACTGGCCAGCTTGAGGTTGATCGCCAGCTCGATGATCTCTGCCCAGCGTCGGTTGTCCTGATCGCTGAGGTCTTCCCGGGGCATCTGTGCCAGGTACAGTTTGATGGCGTTGTACAGGGCCTCGGCATCTTCATTGAGGCTGCGCACCTGCTGGGGCATGGCGGCCTGGGTGCCGCGCAGGGCGCTGAGCATGGCATCGAGCAGGCTGTCGACGATATCGCCCAGGCGCAGGGTTTCGCGCACCGCATTGGCCAGGGCCAGGCTTGGGGTATCCAGGGCGCCGGGGTCCAGGTGGCGCGCCCGGGCTCGGCCGTTGGTTTCTTCGCGCTCCGGTAGCAAGGTATTGCACAGCCGGGCCATGGGCGTGACCGTGGGCAGCATCAGCAGGCAGCGCAGGGTGTTGTAGAGCAGGTGGAAGCCGATCACCAGTTCCTGGGGGCTGAAGCTCAGTTGGTCCATCCACTGCACCAGCGGGTCCAGCACCGGGATCACCAGTACCAGCCCGATCAGCTTGTACAGCAGACTGCCCAGTGCCACCCGCCGCCCAGCCGCGTTCTGCATGCTGGTACTGAGGAAGGCCAGCAGGCCACTGCCGATGTTGGCACCGATCACCAGGCCGATGGCCACCGGCAGACTGATCAACTCGGCACCGGCCAGGGTGGCCGTGAGCAGCACGGCGGCCAGGCTGGAATAGGAAATCAGGGCGAACAATGCGCCGACCAGGGCATCGAGCAGGATGTCGCCGGTCAGTGAAGCGAACAACACCTTCACGCCTTGCGCATGGGTGATTGGTGCCGCGGCTTCGACGATCAGTTGCAGGGCGAGAATGATCAGCCCCAGGCCGATGCTGACCCTGCCCAACTGACCGGCACGGGTCTGCTTGCGGGACAGGAAGAAGATCACCCCGAGAAAGATCAGCAGTGGCGACAGCCAGGATAGGTCGAACGTCAGAACCCGTGCCATCAGTGCGGTACCCACATCGGCACCAAGCATGATCGCCAGGGCAGGCGTCATCGCCATCAGGCCCTGGCCGACGAAGGAGGTCACCAGCATGGCGGTGGCATTGCTGCTTTGCACCAGAGCAGTCACCAGGATTCCGGCGATGAAGGCCAAGGGGCGCTTGGCCATGTTCTGGCTCAGCACTCGCCGCAGATTCGACCCGTACACCCTCAGGACGCCGGTACGCACGATATGCGTGCCCCAGATCAGCAGGGCGACGGCGGAGAGCAGGTTGAGCAGGGTCAGCATGTTGAAGGACCCCCTTTTGATGCCCCAGCGGGACAAGTGGTGGCGCCGTGAGCCTGGCCCGGAGAAAGGCGTTTTTCCCAGTGCTCACTTAAGCTGTAGTCGGCCAAGAGCCGTACTGCCAGCATCGCACAGGCTGAAACAATTTTGAAATATTTGGCCTGGGAATCGCAGTAATTAGGAGCCTGGCCAGACGGTTACAAAAAAGGCCAGAAGGCTAATGCTGTTCACTTAAGACATCTGTCGTATGGTTTGGGGCCACTGCTGCGCGCCCTATCGCGACCCAAGGCCGCACACAAGAGACCTTGCAGGCCCTCTGTGGGAGCGGCCTTGTGTCGCGATAGGGCTGCGTAGCAGCCCCACCCGAAGGCCTTTTTGCATTCCCCAGGTTTACTGACCCGGGATGTCCTTGCGAAGTTTCACCGCATCGTGCTCTGTGCCGCGCTTGCGCGCCATGGCCGTGCGCATGCGGATGTTGATGGCTTCCACAGCCAGGGAGAAGGCCATGGCGAAGTAGACGTAGCCCTTGGGCACATGCACGTCGAAGGATTCGGCGATCAGCACCGTACCCACCACGATCAGGAACGACAGGGCGAGCATCTTCAGTGACGGGTGCTTGTCGATGAAATTGCTGATGGCACCGGCGCAGAGCATCATCACCAGCACCGCGACGATGATCGCGGCGATCATCACCGGAACGTGGGAGACCATGCCCACTGCGGTGATCACCGAGTCGAGGGAGAACACGATGTCGATGATGGCGATCTGGATGATGGTGTAGAGGAACTTGCCCCCTGCCCCTTTCGGTTCGTCCGGGCTTTCGTCCTCGCCTTCCAGGCCGTGGTAGATCTCCTGCGAGCTTTTCCACAGCAGGAACAGGCCACCGAAGAACAGGATCAGGTCCCGGCCGGAGATGCCTTCGCCCAGGACGACGAAGAGGTCGTCGGTCAGGCGCATGACCCAGGTGATCGACAGCAACAGCAGGATGCGCGTGACCATGGCCAGCGCAAGGCCGAAGATCCGGGTGCGAGGCTGCATGTGCTTGGGCATGCGGCTGACCAGGATGGAGATCATGATGATGTTGTCGATACCGAGAACGATCTCAAGCGCTGTGAGGGTAAAAAAGGCAACCCAGATTTCCGGGCTGGTCAGCCATTCCATGTGTATTCCTTCGAACGATAAAGGCGACGCGCCCAGGCGGAGGGCGCATCGCGGTTGGGTGATGCTGTTTTCTTACAGACTGCTGAACAGTGGAAAAATCCCCATGAGCAGCGCGGCGAGCATTATGCACAGGCAGACCAGCACTGCCCACTTCAGGGTAAAGCGCTGGTGATCGCCGAACTCGATGCCTGCCAGCGCTACCAGCAAGTAGGTAGAGGGTACCAACGGGCTCAGCAGGTGCACTGGCTGTCCGACGATCGACGCCCGGGCCATTTCCACCGGGGAAATGCCGTAGTGGCTGGCGGCTTCGGACAGCACCGGCAGCACGCCGTAGTAGAAGGCGTCGTTGGACATGAAGAAGGTGAACGGCATGCTGACGATGGCCGTGATCACTGCCAGGTACGGGCCAAGCGCCTCAGGGATCACCGCCAGCAGGCTCTTGGACATGGCGTCGACCATACCGGTGCCGGACAGGATGCCGGTGAAGATGCCCGCAGCGAAGATCAGCCCGGTTACCGCCAGGACGCTGCCGGCGTGGGCGGAGATACGGTCCTTCTGCTGTTGCAGGCAGGGGTAGTTGACGATCATGGCGATGCTGAAGGCGATCATGAACAGCACCGGCAGTGGCAGCAGGCCGGAGATCAGCGCGACCATCAGGGCCAGGGTCAGGGCGCCGTTGAACCAGATCAGCTTCGGCCGGCGGGCCTCCGGGAACTGCGAGACGCTGATTTCGCTGTGGTCGATCTCGTCACCCGGGAGGTGCAGTTCGCCCAGGCGCGCACGCTCGCGCTTGCCGTACATGTAGGCGATGGCCAGGATCGCCATGACCCCGAAGAGCATGGCGGGGATCATCGGCACGAAGATGTCCGAGGGGTCGACATGCAGGGCGCTGGCGGCGCGGGCGGTGGGGCCCCCCCAGGGGGTCATGTTCATCACGCCACCGGCGAGGATGATCAGCCCGGCCATGATCCGCGGGCTCATGCCCAGGCGGCTGTACAGGGGCAGCATGGCGGCCACGCAGATCATGTAGGTGGTGGCGCCGTCACCGTCGAGGGAGACCACCAGGGCCAGCACGGCGGTGCCGACCGAGACCTTCAGCGGATCGCCCTTGACCAGCTTGAGGATCTTGCGCACGGCCGGGTCGAACAGGCCGGAGTCGATCATCAAGGCGAAATACAGGATGGCGAACATCAGCATGACACCGGTGGGTGCCAGCTTGCTGATGCCCTCGAGCATCATTGGGCCGATCTTGGTGGAGAAGCCACCGAACAAGGCGAACAGGATCGGTATCAGGATCAGGGCGATCAAGGCTGAAAGGCGCTTGGTCATGATCAGATACATGAAGGTGATGACCATGGCAAAGCCGAGGAAGGTCAGCATGACAGTACTCCAGGCGTGGCGCGGCGAAAGGAAAGACGATTCGGGCGGATCAGCGCGTCAGGCGCTGCGCAAGGAGTCGCGGGGGGCGTACAGCGAGAAGGCGGGTGCAGGAAGACATCAGTATCACCATTGTTGTTGTTGATTGGGCCGGGCGTGGAATGTTTCGGCTGCCCTGGCTGACCGGTCTGGTGCCGGTGGTGGGGCTATCCTAAGAGCGGAAGCTTTCAGCTAGCTTTCGCTGATCGAAAGGCGACGGGAGGTCGTTCGGATGGAGGAACGCCATGAGGGTGGCTGCCATTGCGGCGCCTTGCGCTATCGGTTCGAAGGGCCTTTGGCGGATATCGCCCACTGCCATTGTTCGGTCTGCCGCCGTGTCAGTGGCGGCCTGGTGGTCACCTGGCTTACGGTGCCCGCCGAGGGCTTTGAGTGGCTGGCGGGCACGGCGCAGCGCTACACCGCGCCGGCCAGTTGTTCCCGGTACTTCTGTGGTCATTGTGGTGCCCATGTGGCGCTGACCACCCTGCACAGCCCGCAGACCATCGACATTACCGTCGCCACGCTCGATCAGCCGGAGCTGGCCAGGCCTCAGCGGCACATCTGGACTTCCAGCCGCTTGCCCTGGTTGCACCTGGATGAACACCTACCCGGTGAGCCTGAAGAAAATCTTTAGGGCAATTGCAGGCCGCCGGCTGCCTTGTGCAAGGCCCGCAGGTGTTCGCCGACCTGTTGGATATTGGTTTCCACGGCTTCGATTTCCTTGGCTCTGGCCGGCTCGAGCAAGGCACGCACTTCCTTGTCCAGGTCAGTGCTCAGGCGATGCAATTGCTGCTGGCGCTCGGCGCTGAGCTGCTTCAGCTGGCTGCGCTCGTCGGCCTGGGGTAGGCCATAGCCCTTGGTGCCAAGCAATTCCGCCGGGCGACTGAGGAAGCCGCTGTTGGCAAGGATCTGCTGCAAGGTGTCGTTGGCCTTGTCGATGCTGCGGTCGTTCAGGGCCCGGGCGCTCAGGTAGCGTTGCTTGACCTCGTCCTGGGCCAGTAGCAGTTGGCGGCGCAGGCTGGCTTGTTCGAGCAGGAGCAAGGCGGCGCTGGTGCGCAGGTCGGCGCGCTCGAACCACTGTCGGCGCTGTTCGGCGTCCTGCTCCAGCCAGCCCTCGACTGCTGTCTGGGGGATCGGCAACTGCTGTTTGAGCACTTGAAACATCGCTTGGTAGCGGTCCCGGTAAGAGTCGAAGCGGTAGCCCAGGCGCAAGGCCTCGCGAGGGTCGTCGAGCACGCTGGTGTCCGCCAGGCCGCGACCCTCCAGCACTTCCAGCAGGCCATTGGGCATGATGCTGTCCAGGTCGCTCAGGCGCGGGTTACCTGTGCCGCTGCGTAGCAGCTTGAGGGTTTCCACCGCGCAGTTGTTGGACAGGAAGTAGTAGTTGCCGTCGTAGCTCCAGTGCATCTCTGCGGCTTGGCGCACCAGGTTTTCCAGCTCTTCGCGGCTGAGCTTGAGGGGAATCGAGGCCAGGCTGCGCAGTTCGGTCTTGGTGTACTCATCGATGACCTGGCCCAGCGGCAGGACGAACA
Source organism: Pseudomonas sp. X10 (assembly GCF_054889225.1). Lineage (NCBI taxonomy): Bacteria > Pseudomonadati > Pseudomonadota > Gammaproteobacteria > Pseudomonadales > Pseudomonadaceae > Pseudomonas > Pseudomonas sp. X10. The sequence goes on from NZ_CM142677.1 coordinate 116,912, forward strand.
GGCGCGATGGGTAGGCACCGGTCAGGCCATCCCAGCTGGACAGCTGCAAGTCGTTCACAAAGGCGCGGTACGACAGCACTAGGTGCTGGTCGAGGTCCAGGCGGCAGTCTGGCCCCCGTGGTCGGCCGGGCGCGCAGATCACCAGGCGCAGCATGCTGTGGCCCCAGCGGCTGACCCAGTTCTGGTTGGCTTCGGCCAGCAGGTAGTCGACTGAGTAGACCCGCTCCGGGTCGATCTCGCCCAGCGGCTGCCGGGCGAAATCATTGCCAGCATTGAGGAATGGCAGGCCCTTGGCACAGTTGGCCTGCTCAGGCGCCCAGGAGAAGTGTTCGCTGAGGTACTGGTTCAGGGCCGGGCGCCGACAAGCGAAACTCGGGTCGAGGAGGAAGTACTCCATATTGACCGCGATGAACTCCTTGGGGCTGCTCAACTCATAGCTGTCAGGGCTGCGCACCACCTGGCGGTTGTGTTGTTCGCGTTCTCCGCGGCGGCCGACATACTGTGGCCAGCCGGCCAGGTCGAGCAGGCGTGGGTTGTCGCTGAGGGTGAAGCGGCGTTCGGTTTGGCCACGGCATGATTCAGGCAGGCCGATCTTGCCGAGGCTGCCGTACTGGCGCTTGCAGCGGGTGATCAGATGGCGCTCCGCGGCTGGCCAGAGGCGTGCGCGATCGTAGATGTGAGTGAGCTCGTGCAAGACGGTGGCCAACAGTTCCTGGCGCACCGTGCCATGCGGCCGGCCAGTCTGTTGACGAGCGGCACTGCCGTCGACCAGCCCTGGCAGCAGGCGGCGGTTGAGTTCCAGGGTGGAGGCCAGCGAGGCCTGGCCATAGGCGTCCTCGCGCATGCGCCCGCTCCAGCTGACTTGGATGCGGCGGTCCAGGCCCTCTTTGAATCGTGGCGGGAGTTTGCTCAGGGCCTCATCCAGCAATGCCTGGGTGGCCTGCTGCTGTTGCGGATCGAGGCCGCTGGCCTGCAGCTCCAGCTGCAGGGCGGCCAGGGCGGGCGTGCTGAGTAGCGTCAGGACGCAGCCGAGCAGCCAGGCCCGCACGGGGCTCCTCACAGGGCGAGAATAGCTTCGGCCAGTACCTGGTCGCTTGCGTCGCGCGCTTCAGGGACGCGTTGGCGCAAGGTGTCGAACGCCGCTTCTAGCTGGGCACCGCGGATATCGCCCTGGCTGGCGACAAAGCTGGCGGCATCGTCACGGGCCTCGCGCACGACCTTGGCATCACGGATGGAGGTGGTGGTGTCAGAGGTGAAGTCGATCGAGCGGCCAAAGGCGCGGACGATGATATTGCTGGTGGCCACCAGGGTTTGTGCCTGGGCCACATCGGCCAGCAACAGGAAGCCGAGGGTGGCGGCGATCAGCGGTTTACGCATGGAGCATCTCCGAACAATACAGGGAGTCAGGTGTAGTCATTGGACGAGAATTGCCTGTGCCAGTTCAAGGTCGCCGACAGATTGTTGTGGGTATACCTGGCGCAAGGACAGGAGCGCGGCTTGCAGGCGTGCTCCGCGAATCATGCCGTTGCTGGCAACGAACGCCGCGGCATCGTCGCGGGCCTCCAGCACCAGCTTGCGGTCGAAAGGTGCAGTGGTCACCTGGCTGGTGACATAGCCGCTCACGACGAGGCTTTGGGTGGAGGCATCCATGGCATGGGCACTGCCCATCCCGGCAAGTGTGATGAACAGCAGTGGCAACAGGAAGCGCATGGGTATCGAAGGCTGGTGGTTGAGGGCGGCGGCAAGGCTATCCCGAATACGCTGACCAAGGCCAGCGCAGCGGGAGACGGTGTCAGGGCTCAGAGTGCCAGGATGGCTTGGGCCAATTGCGCATCGCTGGCTTGCAGGGATGGCATTTGCTGACGGATGTGGGCGAAGGCGCTTTCCAGCTTCACACCACGGATGGAGCCTTCGCTGCCGACGAAGGTGGCCGCGTCGTCACGGGCGGCGCGCACGATCTTGTTGTCACGCAAAGAGGAAGACAGATCCGAAGTGGCATCGGTGGACGCGGCGACGCCACGTACGACTGCATCAGTGGTGACGACGAAGCTCGAGGCGTTGGCGGTTGCGGCAAAAGCCAGCAGCAAAGCGGCGCCAAACAAGTGGGAACGGGACATGATCGATGAACTCCTGCGTAGGCTCGGGGTAGTACTTGCTATCAGACGCACGCACAGCTTGATGCGGTACTTTTCACCAAGCTGTTACTTTTTTTAAGCGTATCACGTGGTGAAGTGTCATGAGATACGAGGGTTGGTAGCAAGATTTTTCAACTGTACCTGTCGATTTTTTGTTTTTAAAAACTGTTATTTTCTTTGAGAAATGGCTCTATTTCAATGCGCCCAAAAGAAAACCCGCTGCAGTCACCTGCAGCGGGTTTTCGGAATTCGCGGTGCCGACCAGGTCGGCGAGCCTGTGCTTAACGCCAGAACGGCTTGCTCAGCTCTTCATAACGCTGCGCTTCGCTGATACCGGCGTCGGCCAGCAGGCGGGCATCCAGACGGGCCAGCTGGCGGCGGCTGGAAATGCGGCGTTGCCACAGCAGCAGGCTGGACAGAGCGCGCAGCGGCAGCGAGGCGTTGGATTGGACGTTGTTTTCGAAAGCCAGGTCGGAACTGAGGGTACGTTCCATGATGTCATCCTTCCGCTTATGGCGGCATGAGGTAGTGATTTAACTGATGCCAATGATCCTCCCCTGTCGTCCATAACAGTAGATACAGTTCAACTACATTAAGATGGTCCAGTTAACTGTTTAACCCTGCTGTTGCACTCGAAAATGACGAAACTGTACTGGTATGCACCGACATGGTGCGCTTTTGGGGTTTTGAAGGGATTCTGCTAGGCCGTGACCAGGGTATTTACCGGTACAGTAGTACAATTTTTTTAGTAACAGCTGGAGCAGTGAAGTGGCCGCTGGGCATTGCACTCCAGAGACCACTCCACTGTGCTGGAATCAACTGGCGAGCATGCGTCCGGTTTCTTCCAGGTTTTCGTGCCAGGCCAGGGCTTCTCGCAGGATGTGCGGAGTGTGGCCGCCACGTTCACAGGCGCGGGCGAAGTAGTCGTTCAGCGCTTCGCGATAATCCGGGTGGACACAGTTGTCGATGATGGCGCGGGCGCGTTCACGAGGTGCCAGACCGCGCAGGTCGGCCAGGCCTTGTTCGGTGACGAGGATGTCCACGTCATGTTCGGTGTGATCGACATGGCTGACCATCGGCACCACGCTGGAGATCGCGCCAGCCTTGGCGATCGACTTGGTGACGAAGATGGCCAGGTGGGCGTTGCGGGCGAAATCGCCGGAACCACCAATGCCGTTCATCATCCGGGTGCCGCAAACGTGGGTTGAGTTGACGTTGCCGTACAGGTCGAACTCCAGGGCGGTGTTGATACCGATGATGCCGAGGCGGCGGACCACTTCAGGGTGGTTGGAGATTTCCTGCGGACGCAGCACCAGCTTGTCCTTGTAGCGCTCCAGGTTGCCGAAAACGTCGGCGTTGCGACGGCTCGACAGGGTGATGGAGCTGCCCGAGGCGAAGCTCAGCTTGCCGGCGTCGATCAGGTCGAAGGTCGAGTCCTGCAGCACTTCGGAGTACATGGTCAGGTCTTCGAATGGCGACTCGATGAGGCCGCACATGACCGCGTTGGCGATGCTGCCGATGCCGGCCTGCAATGGGCCAAGTTTGTTGGTCATGCGTCCTTGCGCCACTTCCTGTTTGAAGAAAGCGATCAAGTGGTCGGCGATGGCCTGGGTTTCGTGATCCGGCGGCAGCACGGTGGACGGCGAGTCAGGTTGCTCGGTGATGACGATGCCGACGATTTTGGCTGGGTCGATCGGGATCGCGGTGCTGCCGATGCGGTCATCGACCTTCACCAGCGGGATCGGCGTGCGGGTTGGCCGGTAGGTCGGGATATAGATGTCGTGCAGGCCTTCGAGGTTGGCGTTGTGCGCCATGTTGATCTCGACGATTACCTGCTTGGCGAAGATCGCGAAGCTGGCCGAGTTGCCCACTGAGGTGGTCGGCACGATGTGACCCTGCTCGGTGATGGCGACTGCTTCGATGACCGCGATATCCGGCAGCTTCAGTTGCTGGTTGCGCAGTTGCTCGACAGTTTCCGACAGGTGCTGGTCGATGAACATCACCTGACCGTCGTTGATGGCCTTGCGCAGGGTGCTGTCGACCTGGAATGGCATGCGACGGGCCAGGACACCGGCCTCGGTCAGTTGCTTGTCCAGATCATTGCCCAGGCTGGCGCCGGTCATCAGGCTGATTTTCAGGGGTGACTGCTTGGCGCGTTCGGCCAGGGCGTGGGGGACAGCCTTGGCTTCACCGGCGCGGGTAAAGCCGCTCATGCCGACGGTCATGCCGTCCTGAATCAGGCCAGCGGCATCAGCCGCACTCATTACCTTGCCCTGCAGGGAGGGCAAGCGGATACGATCACGGTACATGGATTGTTATCTCGGGCTACTGAAGTTAGGGCTGGAATGAAACGTCAACGGACCCTTAGATGAGCAGTCTATTATTTTCGCCCGGCGCCGTCCCGCGACCAAGGTCGAATGCGAAGGCCGGAAATAGAGCCTTCTGTCGGTCAGGCAGGGACGAAAAAGCCCCAGGCGTTGCCGCTCTGGGGCTTATTGTCACAGCTGTGAAGCCGCCTTATTCGACGGCCTTCACCATGTCTTCGATGACCTTCTTGGCATCACCGAAGACCATCATGGTCTTGTCCAGGTAGAACAGTTCGTTGTCCAGGCCGGCATAGCCGCTGGCCATCGACCGTTTGTTGACGATGATGGTCTTGGCCTTGAAGGCTTCGAGGATCGGCATGCCAGCGATCGGTGACTTCGGATCGTTCTTCGCAGCCGGGTTGACCACGTCGTTGGCGCCCAGCACCAATACCACGTCGGCCTGGCCGAACTCGGCGTTGATATCCTCCATCTCGAACACTTGGTCGTACGGTACTTCGGCCTCGGCCAGCAGGACGTTCATGTGTCCGGGCATGCGGCCCGCCACTGGGTGTATGGCGTATTTCACATTCACGCCGTTGTGGGTCAGCTTCTCGGTCAGTTCCTTGAGTGCGTGCTGGGCACGGGCGACCGCCAAGCCGTAACCGGGGACGATGATCACGGTGTCGGCGTTACTCAGCAGGAAGGTGGCGTCGTCGGCCGAACCGGATTTCACTGGTCGGGCTTCCTGGCTACCGCCTACGCTGCCCGTATCGGTGGCGCCGCCGAAACCACCCAGGATGACGTTGAAGAACGAACGGTTCATCGCCTTGCACATGATGTACGAGAGGATCGCACCGGAAGAGCCGACCAGCGAACCTGCGATGATCAGCATCGAGTTGTTCAGCGAGAAACCGATACCCGCCGCTGCCCAGCCCGAATAGCTGTTGAGCATCGACACCACTACCGGCATGTCGGCGCCACCAATTGGGATGATGATCAGCACGCCCATGATGAAGGCCAGCACCAGCATCAGGGTGAATGCGCTGTAATGGCCGGTGAAGGTGAACAGCAGCCCCAGGGCGATAGTGGTTAGGCCCAGGATCAGGTTCAGCTTGTGCTGGCCGTTGAACTGTACCGGTGCGCCCTGGAACAGGCGGAACTTGTACTTGCCCGAGAGCTTGCCGAAGGCGATGACCGAACCGGAAAAGGTGATTGCGCCAATGGCCGCACCAAGGAACAGCTCCAGGCGGTTACCGGTGGGGATCGGGTCGCTCATGTGGGTGACGATGCCCAGCGACTGTGGCTCGAGTACCGCGGCAATGGCAATGAACACCGCGGCCAGGCCGATCATGCTGTGCATGAAGGCGACTAGCTCGGGCATTTTGGTCATTTCCACGCGTTTGGCCATGATCGAGCCGGCGGTGCCGCCGATCAACAAGCCGAGGATGACGTAGCCAATCCCCGCAGTGGCAAGCTCGGCGCCAAGCTTGTAGATCAGGCCGATGGTGGTGAGTATCGCCAGGGCCATGCCGAGCATGCCGAAGACATTGCCGCGGCGGGAGGTGGTCGGGTGGGACAAGCCCTTGAGCGCCTGGATGAAGCACACCGAGGCGACCAGATAGAGAAGCGTTACCAGGTTCATGCTCATGGTTACTTCTGCCCCTCGTTCTTGGTTTTCTTCTTGAACATTTCCAGCATGCGCCGGGTGACCAGGAAGCCACCGAACACATTGACCGCTGCTAGGGCGACAGCCAGGGTCCCCATGACCTTGCCGGCCGTTGTGACGGTCAGCGCGGCAGCGAGCATGGCGCCGACGATGACGATCGCCGAGATGGCATTGGTGACGGCCATCAACGGGGTATGCAGGGCGGGTGTGACGTTCCACACCACGTGGTAGCCGACATAGATCGCCAGCACGAAGATGATCAGGTTGTAGATGCCATCCGAAATCAGCATGTCTTCCATATGTCGGGCTCCTTATCCGTTCTTGCGGATGACCTGACCGTCGCGGCACATCAGGCACGCGGCGACGATGTCGTCTTCGAGGTTGATCGCCAGCGCGCCGTCCTTGTCGAACAGCAGCTTCATGAAGTCCAGCAGGTTTCGCGCATAGAGCGCCGAGGCATCGGCGGCCACCTGGGCGGGCAAGTTGGTCGGGCCGACGATGATCACGCCCTGCTCCACCACCACCTGGTCGGCTACGGTCAACGGGCAGTTGCCGCCTTGGGCCGCTGCCAGGTCGATGACCACCGAGCCCGGTTTCATCTGTGCCACGGTTTCCGCGCTGAGCAGCGTCGGCGCCTTGCGACCGGGGATCAGGGCAGTGGTGATGACGATATCGGCCTGCTTGGCGCGCTCGTGCACGGCCTGGGCCTGGCGCTGCATCCAGCTGGCCGGCATCGGACGCGCGTAGCCGCCTACGCCTTCGGCGCACTCACGTTCCTCGTCGGTCTCGTAGGGCACGTCGATGAACTTGGCGCCTAGGGACTCGATCTGCTCCTTCACTGCCGGACGGACGTCCGAGGCTTCGATCACTGCGCCCAGGCGTTTGGCGGTGGCGATGGCCTGCAGGCCCGCGACACCTGCGCCCAGTACCAGTACCCGGGCCGCTTTGACGGTGCCGGCAGCTGTCATCAGCATGGGCATGAAGCGTGGGTAATGATGGGCCGCCAGCAGCACGGCCTTGTAGCCGGCGATATTGGCCTGGGATGACAGCACGTCCAGGCTCTGGGCCCGGGAGGTGCGAGGGGCCGCTTCGAGGGCGAAAGCGGTGATGCCGCGTTCGGCCATCCGGGTAATCAACTCGTCGTTGAACGGGTTGAGCATCCCCACCAGGACGGCGCCCTGGTTGAGTTGGGCCAGTTCGCTGTCGTCCGGGGCCACTACCTTCAGAACCAGTTGAGCGCCGAAGGCATCGGCAGCGCTGCCGAGGGAGGCGCCCACGGCTTCATAGGCAGTGTCCGGAATGCTGGCATTGACGCCAGCGCCGCGCTGGACGGTGATCTGGTGCCCTTGGGCGACCAGTTTCTTGATGGTTTCCGGGGTAGCGGCAACCCGTGTCTCACCCGTCTGCGTTTCGAGAGGAACACCAATGTGCACGACTTTTCTCCTGCGTGATCTTGTATTGGTAAACCAGCGCACTACGGATGGTGCGTCTGGGGCGGCCGATCAGCACAAACCCGCCTGATCCGAGGCGGGCGGAGCATTTTGCAGACGAACCTGAAGGGCTTCAACCAGTTCTGAAGCGATACGATCTCAAAACTACAAGTCACCCTGTGACCGTATGTCGCAACTATTCGGCTGCAACCCGTCAAACACGGGCTATTGGGAGATTAGGGGAAAAAATAATAAATTTTCGAGAAAAATCCGCGCAGATGTCTATATGTCTCGAAAATAGCGCCGAAAGCCACGTATTCAGGAGGGTTAAGCGATTTTTTGTGATCACCTGAACAGTTTGTCTATTTGCGACAAATAATTATATCTGTAGGCGTTTAAAATAATTGACTACAAGTGTCGGGTAGCGGCCTGGCCCTTCTGTGACGCGGTGTAGCGCTGAGCCTGCTCTACCAGCCAGTCGCGAAAAGCCCGTAGCGAAGCCGATTCTACCTTGCGCTCAGGAATCATCAGGTAGTACGCCTTGGCGCTCGCAAGGGCGTGGGGGTTGGCGATCACCAGCCTGCCCTCCTCCAGTTCGCGCTGGATCAGGAACGGCGGAATCAAGGCGATGCCCATCTCGTGCATGGCGGCCTGAGCCAGCATTGAGAATAGCTCATAGCGCGGGCCTGTCATGTCCCGGTCCACGCTCATGCCGAGGCTGTCGAACCATTGCCTCCAGGCGTAGGGGCGCGTGGTCTGCTGCAGCAGCGGAAGGCTTGCGATGCGTTCGGCGTCGATCCCGCACTGCCCCTCCAGCAGCGAGGGGCTGCACACCGGCATCGGATTTTCACCCATCAGGCGGTGGGACTGAGTGCCTGACCAGTCGGCATCGCCAAAGTAAATGGCGGCATCGAAGGCGGTGTCGGCGAACAGGAAGGGACGCGTGCGGTTGGTCAGGTTGACCGTGACGTCCGGGTGGCGTTGTTGAAAGTCCTTGAGGCGTGGCAGCAACCACTGCGTGCCGAAGGTGGGCACTACTGCCAGTTCTATCACGTTGGCGCCCTGTTGGCGCATGACCGACAGGGTGTCGCGCTCCACCGCGTCCAGTTGGGCGGCCACCTGGCGGCTGTAGGAAAGCCCTGCTTCGGTAAGTTTCACGCCCCGATGCGAGCGTCGGAACAGTTCCACATTGAGGAAGTCCTCCAGGCCGCCGATCTGGCGACAGACGGCGCCCTGAGTCAGCGCTAGTTCCCGGGCGGCCTTGGTAAAGCTTTCGTGGCGGGCCGCTGCTTCAAAGCAGACCAGCGCGGCGGTACTGGGGATCTTGCGTCGCATGTACGTCAACCTCACTCATTTGGCCGTGGACTGCCGGAGTCATGAATTACGAAGTGAGAAAATATCACAAGATGGTGCGCAATCCTCGTTTGTCCCACGGACTGATCGGGCCTAGGATCAATGCACAAGAACCCTGGTCCCACTTTTCGAGGATTTCGCTCATGGCCGGTAAAGCAAGCTTCAACTGGATCGACCCACTGCTGCTCGACCAACAGCTCACTGAAGAAGAGCGCATGGTGCGTGACAGTGCTTATCAGTTCGCCCAGGACAAGCTGGCTCCGCGCGTGCTGGAAGCCTTCCGTCATGAGCAGACCGACCCTGCGATCTTCCGTGAGATGGGTGAAGTCGGCCTGCTCGGAGCGACCATCCCCGAGCAATATGGTGGCAGCGGCCTGAACTATGTGTGCTATGGCCTGATTGCCCGTGAAGTGGAGCGTATCGACTCCGGCTACCGCTCGATGATGAGCGTGCAGTCATCGCTGGTCATGGTGCCGATCAATGAATTCGGCAGTGAAGCTCAGAAACAGAAATACCTGCCCAAGTTGGCTTCCGGCGAGTGGATTGGTTGCTTCGGCCTGACCGAGCCCAACCATGGGTCCGACCCAGGATCGATGATCACCCGGGCGAAGAAAGCGGACGGCGGTTATCGCCTGAGCGGCAGCAAGATGTGGATCACCAACAGTCCGATCGCCGATGTCTTCGTGGTCTGGGCCAAGGATGATGCCGGTGATATCCGTGGTTTCATCCTCGAGAAAGGCTGGCAGGGCCTGAGTGCTCCCGCCATTCACGGCAAGGTTGGCCTGCGTGCGTCCATCACTGGCGAAATCGTCATGGACAACGTGTTCGTGCCGGAGGAGAACGCTTTCCCTGATGTTCGTGGCCTGAAAGGTCCGTTCACCTGCCTCAACTCCGCGCGTTACGGCATCTCCTGGGGCGCCCTGGGGGCTGCCGAAGCCTGCTGGCACACTGCTCGCCAGTACACCCTGGACCGTCAGCAGTTCGGCCGGCCGCTGGCTGCCAACCAACTGATCCAGAAGAAGCTGGCGGACATGCAGACCGAAATCACCCTGGGCCTGCAAGGTTGCCTGCGTCTGGGGCGAATGAAGGACGAAGGCACCGCGGCGGTGGAAATCACTTCGATCATGAAGCGCAACTCCTGCGGCAAGGCCCTGGACATCGCGCGCCTGGCCCGTGACATGCTCGGTGGCAACGGTATTTCCGACGAGTTCGGCGTGGCCCGTCATCTGGTCAACCTGGAGGTGGTCAATACCTATGAAGGTACTCATGACGTCCATGCGTTGATCCTTGGTCGCGCGCAGACCGGCATCCAGGCTTTCTATTGATTGAGGAGCCCGTCCATGGGTGCGCTATCACATTTGCGGGTGCTGGATCTTTCGCGCGTGTTGGCCGGCCCCTGGGCTGGCCAAATCCTCGCTGACCTCGGAGCCGACGTGATCAAGGTCGAGCGTCCGGGGACTGGTGACGACACGCGGTCCTGGGGCCCGCCCTTTCTCCGGGACGCTCAAGGCGAGAACACCAGCGAGGCGGCCTATTACCTGTCGGCCAACCGCAACAAGCGCTCGGTGACCATCGACTTCACCCAGCCGGAAGGCCAGCGCTTGGTGCGCGAGCTGGCGGCCAAGTCGGATATCGTCATCGAGAACTTCAAGGTGGGCGGGCTGGCTGCGTATGGCCTTGATTACGAGAGCCTCAAGGC
>NZ_CM142677.1:132500-915000 GCF_054889225.1 Pseudomonas sp. X10
TGATGCCATGCTTCCAAGAAAAGCTTCTAAGCTTCAGATAACCGGGAACCGTACCCCAAACCGACACAGGTGGTTGGGTAGAGAATACCAAGGCGCTTGAGAGAACTCGGGTGAAGGAACTAGGCAAAATGGCACCGTAACTTCGGGAGAAGGTGCGCCGGTGAGGGTGAAGGACTTGCTCCGTAAGCCCATGCCGGTCGAAGATACCAGGCCGCTGCGACTGTTTATTAAAAACACAGCACTCTGCAAACACGAAAGTGGACGTATAGGGTGTGACGCCTGCCCGGTGCCGGAAGGTTAATTGATGGGGTTAGCTAACGCGAAGCTCTTGATCGAAGCCCCGGTAAACGGCGGCCGTAACTATAACGGTCCTAAGGTAGCGAAATTCCTTGTCGGGTAAGTTCCGACCTGCACGAATGGCGTAACGATGGCGGCGCTGTCTCCACCCGAGACTCAGTGAAATTGAAATCGCTGTGAAGATGCAGTGTATCCGCGGCTAGACGGAAAGACCCCGTGAACCTTTACTATAGCTTTGCACTGGACTTTGAATTTGCTTGTGTAGGATAGGTGGGAGGCTTTGAAGCGTGGACGCCAGTTCGCGTGGAGCCATCCTTGAAATACCACCCTGGCAACTTTGAGGTTCTAACTCAGGTCCGTCATCCGGATCGAGGACAGTGTATGGTGGGTAGTTTGACTGGGGCGGTCTCCTCCCAAAGAGTAACGGAGGAGTACGAAGGTGCGCTCAGACCGGTCGGAAATCGGTCGCAGAGTATAAAGGCAAAAGCGCGCTTGACTGCGAGACAGACACGTCGAGCAGGTACGAAAGTAGGTCTTAGTGATCCGGTGGTTCTGTATGGAAGGGCCATCGCTCAACGGATAAAAGGTACTCCGGGGATAACAGGCTGATACCGCCCAAGAGTTCATATCGACGGCGGTGTTTGGCACCTCGATGTCGGCTCATCACATCCTGGGGCTGAAGCCGGTCCCAAGGGTATGGCTGTTCGCCATTTAAAGTGGTACGCGAGCTGGGTTTAGAACGTCGTGAGACAGTTCGGTCCCTATCTGCCGTGGACGTTTGAGATTTGAGAGGGGCTGCTCCTAGTACGAGAGGACCGGAGTGGACGAACCTCTGGTGTTCCGGTTGTCACGCCAGTGGCATTGCCGGGTAGCTATGTTCGGAAGAGATAACCGCTGAAAGCATCTAAGCGGGAAACTTGCCTCAAGATGAGATCTCACTGGAGCCTTGAGCTCCCTGAAGGGCCGTCGAAGACTACGACGTTGATAGGTCGGGTGTGTAAGCGCTGTGAGGCGTTGAGCTAACCGATACTAATTGCCCGTGAGGCTTGACCATATAACACCCAAGCAATTTGCTGACGCAGATGGCGGTGGTGAAGACGCAACAGCCGAAGATTCGCAAAACCACAAATGCACATATCCGAATTGACTGGAGTGTCCAACAGGACGTTCTGGTAACAGAATTTCTTGACGACCATAGAGCATTGGAACCACCTGATCCCATCCCGAACTCAGCAGTGAAACGATGCATCGCCGATGGTAGTGTGGGGTTTCCCCATGTGAGAGTAGGTCATCGTCAAGATTCATTTCGCAAAACCCCTATCTGCGCGAGCAGGTAGGGGTTTTGTCTTTTAAGTAGAAGCATCAAGAATTCGCTGGCACGTCCAACCGACGGTCCGGCACATAGAATTTCTTGACGACCATAGAGCATTGGAACCACCTGATCCCATCCCGAACTCAGCAGTGAAACGATGCATCGCCGATGGTAGTGTGGGGTTTCCCCATGTGAGAGTAGGTCATCGTCAAGATTCAAATCCAAAACCCCTGTCTGCGCTGCAGACAGGGGTTTTGTCTTTCTGGGCTATGGGTAGGGTTGCACGCAGTCCATCAGCCAACTCGATCAGGCCCCACCTTGCGCAACCGCCCACTGCGCCGAGCCTGCAGCTTGCGCCACCAGATATACACCCCAGTGATGGACAGTACCGTGATCACTACACCGAGCACGGCAATCAGAACCTGCCCGGTGGTGCCGATGATCCGCCCGCCATGAATAGGCAACTGCAAGCGGTAGAACTGTTCGCCCAAGGTGCCTTGCCCGGCGATCTCCTGGCCCAGCAAGCGTCCGTCGGTACCATGGAAGAACAACCATGACTTTCCATGGGTATCGGTATCGTGTTGGCCGAAACCGGCGCCATAGAAGTTGTACTCGAAGCTGTAGTACAGCTCCCCGATAGGTGCGGTCAGGCCCAGCCTCCGGCCTTCCTCCTGCGCGCGCTGATAGGCCTGTTGGTAGGTCAGCAGGGTTTCTCCCAGTTTTTCCTTGGGCATCGTGCCACGGGCCTCATAGACGCTGGGCTCGACGGGTGAGAAGAGGGATACGGCTGGCTTGAACACCTGGGCGGGCAGGTTCATGGCGACACTGCTGATCGCCACTGGCAGCAGCAACAACCACAACCAGAGTCCACTGGCCCTATGGATATCCATGTTCAGGCGGTAGGGGTGGCCACCCTTGATCTTCCAGGCTGTCGCCCACTTGTGCCAGAACGGCCGGCTTCGTGGCAGGGTCAGCAACACCGCGATGAAGCAATCCAGTACCCAGAGGATAGCTACGACGCCCATCAGCAGGATGCCCCAGTTGCCCGGCAGGGTGAGGCTGTAATGCAGTTCCAGGATGAATGGCATGAAGTTCTCCCGGCTGAAGCAGCATTCGCCCCAATAACGCTGCCCGAGCGTCTCACCGCTGACCGGGTCGAGGTAGAACACTGTGTTCTTTTCTGCATACGGCTCGCCGCTGTCAGGGTCATTGCGCGGCACCATGGCCAGCAGCGCGGAGTGCCCGGCCTCCTGTGGATATTCCATGTACCAGGCCTGCAGGCGCGGATGCTCGGCCTGTAACTTATCCACAAGCGTGCCCGGTTGCTGACGCTCGCCTACCGCGGGGGCGTTGTAGAACGAAGGATTGAGCCACTCATCGAGCTCGTGGTGAAAGGCCAGCACACTGCCGGTGAGACCTGCCAAGGCTAGGAACACTGCAGTGACTAGGCCCAGGTAGCGGTGCAGGAGGACATAGAGTTGACGCATCTTTCAGGGCTCCACGAAAAGTCGCCAGAAACGAAAAAGCCAGCCTCTGGAATCAGGGGCTGGCCTTGTAGGTGCCGTTGGCAGACTTAGAACTGGTAGCTGACCGTGGCGCTGACATTGCGCTCTTCACCCATGTAGCAGTAGTTCAGGCTGGCACAGGAGGTGATGTAGGTTTCGTTGGTCAGGTTGTTGGCATTCAGGCGCACGTCGACACCCTTGAGCCCGACCTTGCCCAGGTCATAGCCGATTGACGCATCGAACAGGGTGTAGGAGGGCACCTTCATGCTGTTTTCCGCATCGACCCAGCTGTACCCCACATAGCGCACGCCGCCACCCAGGCGCAGTCCATCGAGCGCACCCTGGTGGAAGTTGTAGTCGGCCCACAGGGAGAACATCTGCTTCGGCGCCTGGGTTGGCGAGTTGCCCTTGTTGTCGAGGTCGCCCGATACCAGGCTGGGCATCGTCTTGGAGTACTCGATATCGGTGAAGGTATAGCCACCCAGCAGCTTCAGGTTGTCATTGACCTGGACATGGGCCTCCAGCTCCAGGCCTTGGGAGCGAACCTGGCCGACCGGACGGTAGAAGTCTTCGTCAGGCTGCTTGGAGGCGAGGTTTTCCTGTTCGATGCGGAACACCGATGCGGTGAAGAGGTTGTCGGTACCCGGCGGCTGGTATTTGAGACCGGCTTCCCACTGAGTGCCCTCGGTCGGGGCCAGCGGGCGACCGCTCTGGTCAGAAACGGTGTTCGGATTGAACGACTCGGAATAGCTGATGTAGGGCGCGATGCCGTTCTCGAAGAGGTAGAGGACACCGGCACGCCCGGTCAGCTTGGTGCGGTCGTCGCTGACGCGGGTGTCGGTGTCACGATTTTCCTCGGACACCTTCACCCAGTCCTGGCGAACGCCAAGCGAGAAGCGCCATTGGTCCAGTTCGATCAGGTCCTGGAGGTAAACGCCGGTCTGTTGCAGGCGGCGCAGGTAATTATTCTCCCCAAGCACCTGCAGGTTGCCATTGCCGTACTGCGGGTTACCAGCATCCAGCGGGTCGACTGTGCCATAGCGCCAGCTCACATCCGCCTTGCGCCGTTGATAGTCAGCACCCAGCAGCAAGGTGTGCTTGGCGGAGCCGGTGAAGAATTCGGCTTGTAGCATGTTGTCGATGATGAACGAATGCAGGCGCTCGTCGCCGCCGGTGTAGGCGCGGTTCAGGATATTGCTGGTCGCATCGGCCCAACCAGCCGAGTAGACCTGGTCCATCGACACATCGGAGTCCTGATAGCGGAAGTTCTGGCGGGCAGTGAAGACATCGTTGAAGCGATGTTCGAACTGGTAGCTGAACGATTGCTGGGTACGCTCATAGTTGTCGATCCCCGGTTCACCTTCGAAGAAGTGGTCGGACAGGCGCAGGCCATTGCGTTTGTGCAGGGCGCCATCGGCAGGGTTACCGCCGTGGTAGCCGCCATTGGGGTCGTGCTGAAGGTAGGCCTGCAGGGTCAGCGAGGTGTCTTCTGTGAAGTCGATGCTGATGGCCGGCGCGATGGCGTAGCGTTCTTCCTTGGTGTGATCGAACTGCGTGTCGGAAGAGTCTGCGAGACCGGTCAGGCGGTAGGCGATGCGTTTGTCGTCATCCAGCGGTCCGCTGAAGTCAAAGCCCATTCCGCGTTGGCCCTGGGTGCCGACCGTGGCCTGGATCTGATGGAAGGGATCGAACAGCGGCTTCTTGGTGGTCAGTGCTACCAAGCCACCCGGCGAGCTGCGACCATACAGAACCGACGAGGGGCCCTTGAGGACATCGATGCGCTCAAGGAAGTATGGGTCAACCTGCATGGTGCTGTAGGTCCCGTTGTCACCCATGGACTTGAGGCCATCCAGGTAGATGTTATCCACAGAGCCATCGTTGAAGCCGCGCATGGCCACATAGTCATAACGGTGGGTCGCGCCATAGGGGTTGGTCAGCACGCCTGGGGTGTAGCGCATGGCCTGGGCGACGGTCTGCGAGCCTTGGTCGTCCATCTGTTGACGGGTAACTACCGAGACCGACTGCGAGGTTTCCACCAGCGCGGTACTGGTCTTGGTGGCGATCTGGCTGTGAGTAGCGTTGTAGCCCTCCGTGCTGCCCAAGGCGTTGCCGAGGGTGAAGCCGCGTACATCGGTGCTGGGCAGCGAAAGGGCTGCGTCTTCGGACAAGGGGCGCAGGACATAGCTGCTGCCATCCTGGCTTACCGCCTCGAGGCCCGTGCCATTGAGTAGTTGGCGCAGAGCCTGGTCCGGCGCGTAGTTGCCGTTGAGGCCGGGGGATTGCAGATTGCCGGTCAGTTGCGGCGTGCTCGACAGCGTGATCCCCGCCTGACGTGCAAACTGGTTGAGCACATCGTTCAGGTTGCCGGCAGGGATCGAGTACTGCTGGCTTGCCCCAACGGGTTCAGCAGCATGAGCCAGCATCGGCACGCTGCCCATCCCCAGCGCTGTGCCGAGGAGGGCGGCGCGGACTGCCTTGCCAAGGCGTCCTGAATCTAAGGAAGGTTGAAAATCATTCTTCTTGTTGCGGAGCAGCTGGGGTGATGCGCTGGGCATGGATAGGGTCCGTCGAGTCGGTAAGGGCAGAAGGAGTCGCTTACTGTCCTAGCCGGACTCACAGGCAAAACCCGCCAAAAAATCTGCGCTGGGCTAAAAAGAGTCAGGCCAGCCGTTCCAGGCGGACCCACCAGCGGGTGCGGTAGCTGATCCTGACCGGCAAGGTCTGCGGTAGCAACTGCAGCAGTTTGTCGGTGTCCTCCAGGCGGAACACCCCAGACAGCCGCAGGTTGGCGATCTCGTCGCTGCATCCGAGGTAACCGTGGCGGTAACGGCCTACCTCGGAGAGGAAGTCCCTCAGGCGCATGTCGCGGGTAACGATCAACCCCTCGGTCCAGGCCCCAGCATCCATATTGGTCTGTTCCCGTAGATGCACGCCGCTGGCATCCAGGCGGTAGGCCTGACCTTCACCTATCCATTGCAGCAGGCCATTGCCAGGCTGGTGGATGGCCACCTTGCCCTGGTTGACGCTGACCTGCGTACAGTCGGTGTCCTGGCGGACCACAAAGCGTCGGCTGAAGCCTTCGAGCAAGGCATCACGGGTCTGCACCAGCAGGGGGTGGCCGTTGCCCGGGGCTTCACTGCAGGTGAGCATCATCTCTCCATGCTTGAGGCGGATGAGCCGTTGCCGCTCATTGAAGGCCAGGTCCACGGCGCTGTGGGTATTGAGTTGCAACAGTGAACCGTCCGGCAGGCGGAAGCTGCGCCGTTCGCCGGTGCCGGTGGCGTAGTCCGAGGTCCAGGCGCTGATGGTATCCAGGTCCTTGCCCAGCCATGCGGCCGACCCGAGTAGGGTGAAGGTGCCGAGCAGTTTCAAAGCTTGGCGGCGGTGCAGGCGTTGCTGGCTGGTCTCAAGGGTTTGCAGGGCCACGCCGGCACCGGGGATGGCGCGCAGGTTGAGTTCTTGGTGCAGGCCCTGGACCCGCTGCCAGGCCAGCTCGTGGTCGTGATGGGCGCTGCGCCACTGTTCGCACTGCTGTCGCAGCTTGGCGTTGTTGCCGTTTTCGCGCAGCTTGAGCATCCAGTGGATGGCCTGCTTGACCACCGGTGGCGCGGGGTTGCTGGTGCTCATCGGATCAGGGTTCGCCTTCGTAGCGCAGCAGGTAGCAATGGTAAAGCGCGTCGGCCACGTAGCGTTCCACGGAGCGCAGAGAAATGCCCATCTGCTCGGCGATAGCCTTGTGAGTCAGCCCCTCGCATTGGGCCAGCAGAAAGGCACGGCGCACTTTGGGCTTGAGGCCATCGAGCATCTGCGCGATACGCTCGAGCAGCTCCAGCAACACTTCGCGGGTTTCCGTAGAAGGGGCCTCGGCTTCCGGCAGATGAGCCAGGGCTTCGAGGTAGGCGCGGTGCAGCTCCTCTCGACGCCAGTGGTCGATGACCAAGCCACGGGCGACGGTGCGCAGAAATGCCCGAGGCGCAGTGAGCTCCGGATGTTCACGTCGCTGCAACAGGCGCACGAAGGTGTCCTGGGCCAGGTCCGCGGCATCGGCGGAGTTACCCAGCTTGCTGCGCAGCCAACTGTGCAGCCAGCCGTGGTGATGACTGTAGAGCGTATGCACGGAGTCTTGAGAGGGCATGACGGTGCGCTGTGGTTAAAGGGTATAAATGATAATTAGTCTCATTGTTTGCGGGCTGGGAATATTTTGCAACTGTTCAGTGAGCTCTTGCATCGAGTCCCGAGAATGGGCCGGGACAAGCAATACATCGCTTGCCCCAACCACATGCCCCAATATCTGAGGCGACACTGAACCTGCGGAGTCTGGCTGCCCCAGGAGGCCTAGCTCAGTAGGTTGCGCACGTTGCTCATCGCTTCATCGGCAAAGCCCTGCAGGAACGCCTGGAATCCGGGCATGGCCTCGGCGCCGCCTTCCCAAGGTTCGGCCTGGATGGTCCAGGTGGCACGGCTGTGTGTGGCGTCGATGGCCTCGACCTGCATGGCCGCCCACAGGTTGCCGATGTTCAGGCTGGTGTAGATCAGGCTCCAGGTCATGGTCATGGCCTGTTCGTCACGGGAATTGAGCTGTTCGATGACCACATTGCCGTCTTTGAACAGTTTCTTGCGCACCGAGCGCACGCCGCTGCCGGTCATGTCGATATGGGCTAGGGCCGGGATGAATACCGGGAAACCAGCGAAGTTACCGACGATGTTCCATACGCTGGTGGCCGTGGCGGGAATCTCGACGCTGGACACCACCTGACAGCCTTCGGGGTTGCGGACCAGGGTATCGGGTTTGAGTGCTTGCATGTTTTGACGCTCCTCTGTGGATAAAAACATTCAGATGAAACCGATGTCGCTCAGGTACCGGCAGCCGCGCTGCAGTAGCTCCGGGGTCTTGGCGGGGTAGTGGGTTCCCATGCGCTCGACTCCGGCACGGGCATTGCCATGTGCGATGGTGGAGATGTCGCCGATGTCCTCCTCGAAGCCGTCCAGGTAGAACCCCAGGACGTCGAACAGGGCGTTGTCGCGGTCGACCCGCCCGAGCATGCGTTGCCATTGCTCGACACTGACCAGCTCGAAGGCATGCCCTTGCTCGCGGAAGGCCGCCAGGTAGTCACGCCAGCGCAGCGGCTCAGGGTTGTGCAGGTTGAAGACGTTCTGCCCAGGCAGGTGCCGACTGGCGTGGAAGGCGATGAAGCGGGCGAGGAAGTCCACCGGCATCAGGTCGAAGTCGATCTCCAGGTCTGGCACCTGGCCCAGTTGCAGCGAGCCTTTGAGCATCAGCATCAGGCGATTGCGCTGGGGTTGGCAGACACCGTTGCGGCTGTCGAACGTGATGTTCCCGGGGCGGAACAGGTTGACCCACACCCCCTGGCCGCGGGCACGCTGAAGGATGCGTTCGCCGGCCCATTTGCTCAGGTTGTAGCCGTTGCGGATGTAGATGGGGGGCGTCGCTACTGGGTCCTGTTCGAGCACCCGCCCTTCAGGATCCACGGCGCTGCAGGCCGATAAGGTCGAGACGAAATTGAAGATCTTCTTGCGCTGGCCTTCGCACAGGCGCAGGCATTCGAACAACGGTTCGATGTTGTCGGCGGCGAGAGCCTGGTAGTCCAGCACATGGTTGACCTGGGCGGCGTTGTGCAGCAGCGCGCCATATTCGCGGTCCAGATAGTCGTAGTCCGACGCTGCCAGGCCCAGGCGTGGCAGGCGCAGGTCGGCGTCGAATACCCGCACCCGGCTCTGGTCGATCTCCAGGCGGTTGTCCGCCACAGCCTGGTTGAATCGTTCGGCGGCGCTCTGGGTGGCGCTGCGCCGAACCAGGCAGGCTACCTCGCTGGCCCCCCAATCCAGCAACGCCTCGACCAGATGCACACCGAGGAAGCTGTTGGCGCCAGTGACGATCACCTTGTGCACATCGCCCAGGCGGTCGAGGGGCAGCACGGTCAGGCTCAGGTCACGATTGGCGTCCTGCTCCAATCTAGCCAGGGGTGTTTCCAGCTCGTCGCCGGTACCGTCGAGCAGGGTGGCCAAGCGCTGCAGGGTCGGCTGTTCGATGAAGCGGTTGATTGCCACGCCGCGGCCGAATTGCTGGCGAACTTCCAGCAACAGGCGCGACAGCAGGATCGAATGGCCTCCGAGGTTGAAGAAGCTGTCATCGCTGGAGATGTCCGTCTCCGGCAGCTCCAGCAGTTCACCCCAGAGCGTGCACAGGTGTCGCTCCGTAGCCGTGGCGGGCACTACACGTCGGGCCGCTGGCAGCCGCTCCAGCGGCCTCGCCAGCAGGGCCTGACGGTCGACTTTGCCGTTGACCGTGCAAGGCATCTGCGCCAGCACTTGGTAGAGGCTGGGGCGCATGTAGTCGGGCAACTGCTGTTCGGCATAACGGCGCAAGGCTGCTTGCGCATCGGTCTGGCTAGGCTGGGCGACGAATGCCAGGACCCGCCGTTGGGCATCGATGACCACGGCCACCTGGGCGAACAGCCGGCTGCTGCGCAAGCAGTGCTCGATTTCCTCCGGCTCGACCCGGAAACCGCGGATCTTCACCTGGTTGTCCCGGCGTCCGCAGAGTTCGAGGCCATCCTCCGTCCACTTGCCGATATCCCCCGTGCGGTAGGCACGAAGGGATTGCCCATCCGGTAACGTTAGGTCGATGAAGCGCTCTGCGGTCAATTGTGGATTGTTCAGGTAGCCGAGCCCGACGCCTGGCCCTGCGATGTACAGCTCTCCTGGCGTCTGTTCGGGTACCGGTTGCAGGTGCTGGTCGAGGATCAGCACTTGGCTGTTGGCAATCGGCCTGCCGATGTTGCGGTTGCTGTCACCCTGGGCGAACACCCGGGTGGTGGCCAGCACCGTGGTTTCGGTCGGGCCATAGATGTTGTGCATCTGGCACTGGTTGGCCAGGCGGGCGATGACCTCTGGTTCGCAGACATCCCCTCCGGTGACCAGGTGGCGCAGGCCCAGGTGTTCGTCACGCGGCAGGACGCTCAGCAAGGCCGGCGGCAGGAACGCATGGCTGACCTCCTGGCGGTGGATCAGCGCCACCAGTTGCTGTGGATCGCGGCGCTGGTTCTCGCTGGGGATCACCAATTCGGCGCCACAGGCGAAGGTCGGCAGGATGTCGAGCAGGGAGGCGTCGAAGCCGATGGTGGAGAACTGCAGCACCCGGCTGTGGTTGTTCAGTGCGACATGCTCGGTGTACCAGGCCACGAAATGACTGAGGTTGTGCCGGCTGAGCAACACGCCCTTGGGTGTCCCGGTCGTGCCGGAGGTGTAGATGGCCACGCAAGGGGCATCGGACCTGGCCGGGTGCTGCCGTAGGCTGGGCTGCAGTCCAGCCTCGGCCGGTAGCAGCTGGCGCAGGTCCACGGCTGGCAGGCCCGGACTGGGCTGGCCGTCATGCAGCAGGACGCAGGCGCCGGCGCCGGCGTCGTCGAGGATGCGCTGGCAGCGCTCGGCCGGGGTGGCCGGGTCCAGGGGCAGGTAGACGGCCGCACAGCCAAGCACCGCCAGCAGGCTGGCGTAGAGCGCAGGTGATTTACCCACGCACACGGCGACCACCGGCACGCTACCGCCAGTGTCCGGTAGCAGCGGCAGGAGGACACGCTGGATAGCGGCGGCCAGGGCGTGCAATTGCCTGTAGTCCAGGCGCTGCCCATCCAGATTGAGCGCCGGTTGCCCGGCGAATGTCCGCAGGCTCTGCTCCAGGCGCTCCACCAGGCAGGTATTGGCCTGTTCCCGCAGGTGTGGCCGGGCTGTCTGGTTGAACGGATGCCGCCAGGCCAAGGGCTCCAGCCAATCCAGAGCCCATTCACGTTCCTGGGCGCCGGGGCTCACAGCCGGTCGCTGTTGCAGGTACTGCGGATTGCGCGCAAAGCGAGTGACCAGCTGGGCCAGCAGGTCGCGCAAGGCCTGCACGGCGTTATGGCGCAATTGCTGGCCGTTGCCCGAAGCTGACACTTCGACGGGCACGCGTTCGATCAGGCGCTGGGCACTCGCATTGCCGTACCAGCACAGGGCTTCCAACGTGGGCAGGGTCGTGTCATCGGCGGTGCTGGCGCCAAGGCGCAGGCTCAGCAGAGGCGTATCTGCCAGCGAGCGCCAGTCGCTGGCGGGCAAGTCCAGGCTGCCGTCTTCGATCACCAGGTGTCGGGCAGGGGGCAACAGTTGTTGCTGAGTCTCGCGGCACCGGGCGTGAGCCACACCGTGGCCGTGCTCATCGAGCATCTGGTAGAGCAGGTCCAGGGCAGGACTGCTGCCCACCAGCAGGATGTCGAGGCGTCTCATGGTGGTCTCCTCAGGGCAGGTAGTCGCTCAGCGCGTCCTGTATGCAGGCTGATTCGAGCATCGAGCTGCTGCGCAAGAAGCGCAGGATGTTGCCCAGTAGTGGGTGCTGATGGTTGATCGGGTAGGCCAGCCCCTGGACCTCCTCCCGCAGTGCATGGCGCACGGAGTCGGCCACCGGCAGCGCCTGGATCAGGGTGGCGTCAAAGGCCTGCTGGATGTCGTTGGTCAGGTACTGGCCGAGGAACACCGGCAGGACACGGGCGATAGCCGCACGTTCGTCCTGCGCCGCCGCTTGCCAGTAGATGCGCGTCAGGCGTGCCCAGAAGCTGGAGTGGCGCCCTTCATCGAGCAGATGGTCAGCCATCAGGCCTTTAACCGAGGGCTTGACCGAGTCGTCCCGGGCAAAGGCCGCGACGTCGTCGGTCAGGGTGTTTTCGGCAATGCCCACGCAGATCAGCTCCAACGCATCGCGCAGGGCTTCCGGTACTTGCGCGAGGGCGGTGGGAATCGCCCGGCTGAGCTCGATCTCGTCCGGCAAGGCGATCGGCTGGATGCCAGTCAGGGCGATGGTCTGTTGCAGGAAGTCCATGGCCACCAGGGCGTGGTAATCCTCGTCCACTACCACGGTCATGGCGTCATAGCGGCAGGCAAAGGGGAAGCGCACGGCGAAGCGGTCCTTGGCGATCCGCCGGGCGGTGCGGTCGACGATTTCGGTCTCGAAGATCACCACGTCATTGATGAACTTGTAGAGGCTCTGCACCAGTACGAAGTCGCGCAAGTGCGGGCACTCACGCTGGAAGGTCGCGCCGAGCACCAGCGGTTGGCGGCTGAGTGGGTAGATCAACCGCTGATCGTCTTCGACCATGCGGCGAGGCCGGGTGCGGATGGTGGCGCGCTCTTCCCAGGCGTCGGCGAATGAACGGTAATCGCTGGCGTTCATGGGGTGACCTCGGCGACTTGTGCCTGCAGGGCCGCGCGCAGGCGGTCCCACAGGGCCATGCGGCTGTCCACGGCGGCGATGGCGGCCTGGTACACCTCCTGTTCGCGCACCGGGTCATGGTTGACTAAGCGCGCCAAGAGTTGCTCCGCGGCCGGGCCGTGGTCCTCGGCGTCGACTTCGATGTGTCGTTGCAGGTAGTAGCGGAAGGTCGGCGCCTGCTCGGCACCGATTCCCCAGGCGTCGAGGATTTGCTGGAACATCAGTGGAATCACGCTTTCGCGGCCATGCAGAAAGGCTGCGGCGACACGGTGCGCCGGTTCATCGAGCGCCACTTGCAGGGTCTCGCAGACGAAATGCCGTGCTGCCTCACTGGCGCCAGCACGATCCAGGGCGCTGGCGTAGTCCACGCCTTGCTGCTGCAGGTTGACGAACTGTTCGATGGCGCGGGTGCTGGCGCCGACCTCGCGCATGGCATCCAGGTACAGCTCGAAATGGCTGTAATGGCCATGCTCCAGGCGGTCATCGGTTTCTTCACCCAGGACGATCTCGTTGATCAGGCGAGCGGCCGCGGGGTCGGCAGGTGGCAGCCAAGGTAACTGCACGCAAGTCAGTTCTTGTTGCAAGCGCTTGGTCAGCGACATGAAATCCCAGACGGCGAATACATGGGTTTCCATGAATTGGCGAAGAACCGGTAGCGAATCGATCTCGGTAAATACCGGGTGCCGGGAAAGCTCCAGCTTCTTTGCTGAAAGTGTGCTCTTCAATGTGCTCATGTCGATTTCCGTTATGGGCTGAGTTCGGGTTGTTTTCGTCCGCACGGTTGTATCCGAAGTTTCTTGTGGTCGAGCAGCGACCTCGATGGAAACCTCGATGTGTTTGAGGATTACGGGCGGCCAGGCGCCAGTGTGCGAATGCTGGAAATGTGCATGTCGCAGCGTGAGTGCGGCTGGCGTTTAAAAACTAGAACAGTTTGGAAGTTGGCTGCAATGACTTTTTTATTGTTTTTTTAGTTGCATGTTTTTTGGGTGTGAAGTGTGCTTTTAAAACTTTATTGAGCAGTTTTATTTAAAAACAGATACTCCTTCCGATAAGTAACTATCAGAAAAAACAACGAAGGAGTGAATGCCTCACTCGGAGCACTGGTGAACGGTAATTGGGGTATTCGGCTATTCAGGGGCAGCTGATCGACATCGGTCCTTGCCCGTTGGCAGGCTCCTTCCATTGGGTTTTTGACAAGCAGCCGACCAGGCCCGCCCGGAGGCGATCAGCGGTCGTTGCGGGGCTAAGAGTGTGCCCAAAAGACGGGCGCCGCCATGTGCTGGCAGAAATCGGCATCATTGGAGCGCCTGCTGCGGGGGCAGTTCAGAGGCTCAGCAAGGCAGGGGTATTGAAGGTTCCCATCAGCCGTTGGTTCATATGAAGGGCATCGGCGTCAGCCTGGTCAGCTCCAGTGTGCGGCCGGTAAACGTGTGCCAACCCAGTATCCGTTGCAAGGAATGGGGCGGCTGCACCTTGAGTCCAGCTTCGAAAGCGCCTGTCGCAAGTAGAAACAAATAAGTGAGGTGTTTGCGCCGGTACAACGCCTCTGTCAGGTGTGTTACTTCATAGGCCATATGGGCGCCAATGAATTCACCTTGCCGACTGCTTGTCCAGATAGCTCCTGATCGCCACTGCGGCATTGCTCAGGTGGCGCTCCAGTACCTTGACGGCCTCGTCCACCAGTTTGTCGCTTGCCGCATCGACCAGTGCGTTGTGGTCGTCCTGGGTCAGCTTGCCCAGGCCCATCGAGGAGAGGTGAAAGCGCAGGAAGCGCTCTTCCTCGTTGAGTTCGTTCTCGATCAGACGCAGCAGCTTCTGGTTTGGCGCCTTGCGGTAGAGGCTCATGTGAAACAGGCGGTTGAGACGACCGATCTCGGCGTGTCGGGTTTCGTGCTCCAACAGGCTGATATAGCCGCGGGCCTGGGCAATGTCGTCAGCGTCCAGCAGGGGAATCGACTGGCGCAGGGCCTCGGATTCGAGAAGTATCCGCAGGGCATAAGTGTCGACCGCATCTTCCCCTATCAGTGGTGCGACCACCGCCCCCTTGTGCATCACCACTTCCAACAGAGACTGCGCTTCGAGCTGACGCAGCGCCTCACGCACTGGCATGCGGCTGACGCCAAACAGGGTGGCCAGCTCCTGCTGCCTCAGGGCCGTGCCAGGGGGTAGACGGCCATCGAGGATTGCACTGCGCACCCGCTCTTCGATCACGCTGCGTGCAAGGTGCGGCGGGACCTGCTCACTGCCCAGTACAGCGCTCAAGAGTTTGGTTTTTACGGCCACGCGAAAGTCTGCCCTGATGATGTTGGAACGTATTATTGGATCCAATAACCCTAGTAACTAGGACCGGTAATTGTCAAACAGACATTTTGTCACGTCGCGGATAGATCGTGAACGAAGTCGAGGGTGAGGAGAAGCGCGTGGACCATTGCGGGTTGGCCAGTCATCGGCTTCCATGATTGCAAAGTGTCATTGTCTTTTCCCCTGGCAGTGCGCAACATCGGGTTTTCCACGGGGCTGCGCGGGCTCATCACAGTGGTGATTCATTGGATGCTCCAAGTGACCGTGTGTCGTCTCGGTCTAGCCGTGCTGCTGGGCTGCCTCTTGCTGGGTGGTTTGCACGCGGACTGGGACTTTTCCCAAATCAGCCGGCGCGCGCAATCGCTCTATGGCCCATTGGGCGAAGGGCAGGCGCGTATCGATGCCTGGCAGAACCTCATGGCTACGCACAAGGGGGGGAACGATCTGGAGCGCCTGTGGGCGGTCAACCAGTTCTTCAACCAGCAACTGCGCTACACAGAGGACATCGACCTCTGGCACGAAGTCGACTACTGGGCCACGCCGATCCAGTCGCTGATCAAAGGCGCCGGAGACTGCGAGGACTATGCCATCGCCAAGTACTTCAGCCTGCGCCGCATGGGCATACCCAGCGAGAAGCTGCGGATCACCTACGTCAAAGCCTTGCGCCAGAACCGCGCGCACATGGTCCTGACCTATTATTCAAGCGCTGAGGCCATGCCGCTGGTCCTCGACAGCCTGATGGAGGCCATCGAGCCTGCCAACCAGCGCCAGGACCTGTTGCCGGTATATGCCTTCAACGGTGAAGGCCTGTGGCTCACGGGTTCGTCGGGCAACAGGAAGGTCGGCGATACCAAGCGCCTGTCGCGCTGGCAGGCCCTGCTGAAGAAAATGCGGGCCGAAGGGTTCCCGGCCGAACCGGTTTACTGAGGAGCACAAATGTCATTGTTCAAACAATTGCTGCTTGCCATTTGCCTGTTCCTGGTCGTTGCCTTCAGCGGCAGTTTCATGGTCAGTCTGGAAAGCTCACGCAGCCAGTATGTCAACCAGTTGCGCTCGCATGCCCAGGATGCGGCGACGGCTCTGGCTCTGTCACTGACACCGAACATCGACGACCCGGCCATGGCCGAGCTGATGGTCAGTTCGATCTTCGACAGTGGCTATTACTCGAGCATCAAGGTCATCGACCTCGGCTCGGACACTGTGCTGGTCGAGCGCCATGCCCAGCCCGACAGCAGCGGGGTGCCGGGCTGGTTCGTCCAGATGATCGGCCTGGAGGCGGCGGGGGGAGACGCGATTGTCAGCCGTGGTTGGCAGCAGGCGGCGCGGGTGGAGGTGATCAGCCATCCGATGTTCGCCGTGGCCAAGCTCTGGCAGAGCGCACTGGGTAGCCTTGGCTGGTTGCTGCTATGCGGCGTGGTGAGCGCGGTGCTGGGTGCCCTGTTGCTGCGCCGGCAACTCAGGCCGCTGGATTACATGGTGGCCCAATCTCACGCCATTGCCCGCCGTGAATTCCTCAGCCTGCCCGAGTTGCCGCGCACACCTGAGTTGCGGCGCGTGGTGCAGGCTATGAACCAAATGGTCGAGAAGCTCAAGGCCCTGTTCAAGGATCAGGCCGAGCGCAGTGAGAAACTGCGGGCCGAGTCCTATCAGGACAGTCTCACGGGGTTGGCCAACCGCCGTTATTTCGAGATGCAGCTCAATGCCCAGGTGAGCAATCTCGAAGAGGCGCGTGCCGGGTACTTGCTGCTGTTGCGGGTCAGGGATCTGGCCGGCCTCAACGCGCGCCTTGGCGGTCAGCGCACCGACCAACTGCTGCAGGAGATCGGCCAACAATTGCAGCGCACCTGCGCCAGCTATCCCGAGACCAACAACCTGATCACCCGCAGCCGCGGCGGCGAATTCGCCGTGTTGGCGCCGGGCATGGTTCATGACGACGCCGTGCGGCTGGCCCAGGCCTTGGAGGCGAGCCTGGAGAGTTTGCAGGAAACCGGTGCCAGCGATGTCAGCCCAGTGGGCTGCATCGGCCTGTCATCCTACAGCCCCGGCGATGCCCCTGAGGTGCTGTTGAAGCGGGCCGACGAGGCCCTGGCCCGGGCCGAAAGCCAGGCTGAGCCGGGCTGGGCGTGCCTGGAGCAGGGGGGCGCGACGCAGGCCGCCGACAGCCATCACGAGTGGCACAACCGGCTCGACCAGGCACTGGTCAGGGGGCAGTTCCGTTTGTTCTTCCAGCCAGTGGTCGACTGCAACGCACCTGGGGAGGTGTTGCACTACAAGGTGATCTCACGTCTGGACGATGAACAGGGCGAAGTCCTGGCGGCTGGGCGCTTCCTACCTTGGCTGGAGCGCTTTGGCTGGTCATCGCGGCTGGACTTGCTGATGCTCGAGCAAGTGCTCAGGCACCTCCAGAGCCATAGCGAATCGCTGGCGCTGAACCTGTCGGCCGCGACCTTGGCCGATTCCGCGGCATTGCAGCGGGTCTATGAGCTGTTGGAGCAGCACAGGGCGCTGGGCCCCCGTCTGACACTGGAGATCGGCGAAGAGCAGTTGCCGGAGCAGCCTGCCTTGGAACAGTTGACCCGGCGTCTGCGCGCCCTGGGCTTCAGCCTGGCCCTGCAGCGCTTCGGTGGCCGTTTTAGCATGATCGGAAATCTTGCCCACCTGGGCCTGGCCTACTTGAAGATCGACGGCAGTTACATCCGCAATATCGATCAGGAGGGGCACAAGCGCCTGTTCATCGAGGCGGTCCAGCGCGCCGCGCATAGCATCGATCTGCCGCTGATCGCGGAGCGGGTAGAGACCGAGGGGGAGCTCAGGGTATTGCGGGAAATGGGCATACAGGGTGTCCAGGGGCAGCTGGTCGGTGAACCTGCCGCCTGGCACTGACGGTGGAGCGGTTCAGATCAGGCCAGGGTCTTCATCTTCGTCGATCAGGTTGTTCAACCCACCCAGGGCTTCACGCGCGCTTGAGCGGCTGAGCAGCTTGGCCTGGGCGTCGGCGGGCAGGTCGGTGATGCTGATCACACCCTTGGCCGTCAGCACCTCGATCAAATCCTCGAGCACACGGATCATGTCCAGGTCGCTCTGCTTGAGCTGCTTCAGGCTGCTCTCGACGGCGTCATTGGCAAACCATGCCTGGATCTCGGCGTTATCGGCCGAGAGCATTTCCGTGTACTCGGCATAGGGTGCTGCCTCTACCCGGAGCAACTGACCCTTCGTGTCGCGTTGCACATAGAACATCGGCGTTCTCCCTCGTCACGATCAAGCTGTCTTGGTAGGCAGCAGCATAGGCTGATTTCCGCTTTTCCAGAGTCCTGGATGAACCGTTCTTGGAAATGTCACCTTGACATCGCTTTCCTTGAGTGCTGTAGAATTGACGCATTGACAGGGATGTCAGCTTTTTAGTCGGTTTTTTGACGTCGGTTTCTCGTCAATAAAACAACTACTCCCTGTTACCCAATGCGTCCTCATTCTCTGCGACAAGCTCTGCCGCTCTGCTGGCCGGGCCGCTGTGGCTGGTATGGGAACGGTACGTTCACTTTTCCACGTCGTAGATTCGTCATGAGTAGAGGCCGTGGATGCATGGCGCTCAAAAGTTGATAAAGCCTGACGACCCTGAATTTTTAGAGTCATTGTTGTGGCGAAAAGTCTTACTTCTCTAGCTATTCCTGGTCTCGGTATCGAGCAGAGGCAATTCCACAAACAGGGCCTGTATTGGCTGGCCTGCGACAAGGCTGAGGATGCTGCCGTTCTTTGTCGTCAGACGATTGAAGCATTGGCGAAGGATGCCCGTGCAGCGTTGATCGGCGATGCGCGAGAAATACGTGGGGTTCTGGATGGGCTCGATGCGGACCGCGGGCCGGCTGAGTTGGCCTTGTACGAGGCCGATACGCAAGCCGCACTGCATTTGGCCAAGGACCTGCCCAGGATTGACGCCTCCGGGCGCCTGCTTCTGGCGCTTCTGCCAGCCGCCATCTGGCAAGACGACAATGTCGGTCGCTGGTGCCGCGAGCTGAGAGAGGCGGTGCGAAGCACGGGGGCTGTCCTGCTGGTGATCAGCGAAGGGCCGAGCGTATCGGTGATCGACCGGTTGCGTGCTCGCAACCAGGACATCGATGGGCTGGCGCAACTTTATCGTGGCCAGGGTGGTGTGCGTTACCTGCTGCACTTCTGGTCCAACGCGCTTGGCGTCGTGGGTACCCAGGACCTCGAACTGACCCGGCTCGCTGGCGGTTTTGTGCTTTCCGGGCAGCCTCAGCCGCTGGTTGCAGCCGGTGGCGACGAACTCCTTTACCTGGCCCAGCGCCAGGTGCTCGAAGGCGCGCCGGCCTTCTCCGAACACTGGCAACTGTTCGATGGTTTATCCGAGCTGGGGGCCAGGGCAGCCTTGGCCTGCTCGGCGACCGTGATCTTTGCCATGGACGGCGGGCAGCGACTCGATGTGTTAGCGCGTCAGTTGCACACCCTGCGCCAGTTGCGCGGCAATGCGCTGAAGCTGGTGGTACGGGAAACCGGGCCTACCCTGCGTTATCAGGACGAGCAGTTGCTGTTGGCTTGCGGCGCCAGCTTGATCGTGCCGTTCGGGGCCAGCTTGTCGCGTTTCCTGACGTTGGTCGACAGCATCCAGGGCCAGATCTGGCGGCGCAGCCTACCGGCCGATTTCGATGCTCTGCTCGCCCGCCTGCGCCCGTTGCCGCTCTGTGGCCTGGTCGCGCCACGTACGTTCGCCGATGCGGTGCAGAAAATGTGGCAGGGCATGCGCAATGGCGAGATCGTCCATCAGTTGTTGACCCTGCGCCCACCCTCCGGTCTGTCACCGTTGCAGGCTTGTTCTCGCAGTGTGTTCCGTCGTGATGGCGATATCGCCTGCGTGGTTGACGGCACGCTCTTTCTGTTCCTGTTCGCCTGTCGGGCAGAGGGCGTCGAGCAGGCGCTGGATCATATTTTCCAATTGTCGTGGAAGGCGCTTTTCGCCAGCCACGAAGTGCTTGTGAGCCTTGACTGCTTGAACGCCCCCGCCTTTTCGGACGGGACCCGGCCACTGGTGCCTATGGCAGGGGCGGCTGAGGGCCCGTCGACCACGGTTCGATCACCGCTGATGCCGCGCCAGATTTCCTTGCAGAAGTGGAGCTCGGCATGAACATCGTTCAACTGTTGCAGGTCGCCGCCATCAGCGCGCTGGTCACGCTGATCCTGATCCTGTTGCTCATACGCGTGAAGGCGTTCGCGCAGCACTGGCTGAGACGTCGCTTGCCACCCCGTTACCTGAAGTCCGTTGGCGTGCGCCGACGCCTGTGTGAGGAGGGTGAGCATGAATAGTTCGACGTTGTCCGCCGCCCCTTTGGCCCGCTGGCCTGGGCTGGGCGCCTGGAACTTGTATTTCCTGGCAAAGTTCTTGTTGATCGGCATGGGGCTGCTGGATTTCCATGCGCTGGCCAACCTGCTGTTCGCTGCATTCCTGCTGATTCCATTGCCGGGCATCTGGCTGAACCGTGGGCGGCAGGTCCTGGCGGTGCCGACCGGCATTGCGTTGCTCTACTACGACACCTGGCTGCCACCGTTCCGACGGCTGCTGGAGCAGCCCGGTGTGCTCGACTTCTCTTGGGACTATCTGCTAGAGCTGCTAGGCCGCTTCATCAACTGGAACCTGCTGGGCTGTCTGCTGCTGATGCTGGTGGCCTACCTCTACCTGCGCCACTGGTTGCGCTTGAGCACCCTGAGCCTGGCCGGACTGCTGTGGCTTGCCGCCGGTGGCTTGCCGCCAATGGGGCTGGGTGTGCCGCGTGAGGCTGTTGCAGAGTCCGCCACCAGCGAAGCTGCTGGCACCGCCGTGGCGGACAACGCGACCCTGGATGCCTGGCTGGAGAAATTTTTCGAAAGCGAGCGTCAGCGCGTCACCTCGTTCCCCAGCGCGAAGCCGGACGAACAGGCCTTTGACCTGTTGGTGATCAACATCTGTTCGCTGGCCTGGGCCGACCTCTCTGCCGCAGGCCTACGCGACAACCCGCTGTTCGCGCGCCTGGACGTGATCTTCGAGCAGTTCAACTCAGCCACCTCCTACAGTGGTCCCGCGGCCATTCGTATGTTGCGGGCCAGTTGTGGACAGGCATCGCATGCGATGTTGTACAAGCCAGCGCCCGAGCAGTGCTTGTTGTTCGATAACCTGGCAAGGCTCGGCTTCGAGAGCGAGACATTGCTCAATCACAGCGGCCGTTTCGACAACTTCATTGGCGACATCACTGACCAGCAGATGCCACAGCCGAGGCTGGCCAGTACGGACTTCCCACGTGCTCTGGTCGGTTTCGATGGTTCGCCGATCGCCCGCGACCTGGACGTTCTGCGTGGCTGGTGGCAGCAGCGCCAGGGCTCTGAGGCCGAGCATGTCTCGCTGTTCTACAACAGCATCAGCTTGCACGACGGCAACCGTGTGGTGACCGCCGATGGCGGCACGCGTATCGCTGACTATGGCAGCCGGGCGAACCGGCTATTCGATGATCTCGGTCAGTTCCTCGATGACCTGCAGCGCAGCGGTCGCCGGGTAGTGGTCGCCATCGTGCCCGAACACGGCGCAGCGTTGCACGGTGACCGCATGCAGCTGTCCGGCATGCGTGAGATTCCCACCCCAGCGATTACCCATGTGCCGGTGGGGCTGGCGTTCATCGGCATGAATCAACCTGCCCGCGCCGAGCCCCTGCGTGTTTCGAGCCCAACCAGCTACCTGGCGATTTCCGAACTGCTGTCCCGGATCTATGCCCACCAGGGGGCGGGCCAGACGTTGGATCTGCCTGCCCTACTGACGGATCTTCCGACCACCGAGAACGTGGCCGAGACCTCCGGCGCCCAGGTGCTGGATTTCCGGGGCCGCACCTACATGCGTCTGCAAGGACAGCGTGACTGGCAACCTATTCCCAAGGAGATGAATTGAATGTCGAGTAGAGCCGATCCAGTCGACCGTAGCGACGATATCGCCCAACTGCGGCGGCATCTGGACCTGCCAGAGCTGAGCTACCAAGACATCTCCATGATGGTCGGCTTGCGCCAGTCGCTGCAGCGCTGGCCATTGCTGGGTGAAAGTTGCGCGCTATTGATGGGCGACACCGCGCGAGAGGCGGGGCCGGTATTGCAGGCCGTTGAACCATGACCAGCTTCGCCTTGCATGGGGTGCGTGGCGGCCTGGGACGCAGTGCCTTGCTCGCCGCATTGGGCTATGCCTTGCACGAGTTGGGCGAGCGCGTGCTGCTGATCGACTTGTGCCCGGATAACTTGCTGCGCCTGCATTTCAACCTGCCACTTGGCGATCATGACGGCTGGGCACGTGCCGAACTGGAGGGCCGCCCCTTTGGCGATCCGCTTTACGAAGTGCTCGATGGATTATGCCTGATGCCCTTTGGCGAGCTTGAGCAAGCGAGGCTTGTCGAACTGGACGAGCCCGGTGCCTGGCACTTGCGTCAGGGGCAGTTGGCCCGTCATTTCGACTGGTTGTTGTTCGACCTGCCGGCCTCCGGCCGGGGTGTGCCTGAACGCAGCCCCGAGGTGGATGTGCGGGTGCTCGTTGCCGAGGCCGACATGGCCAGCCACATGCTGTTGGAGCGACAGGCGCTGGAGCGTTACCAGCATCTGCTGATCAACCGTTTCGACCCGTCCAGCCGTTTGCAGAGCGATTTGCTGCTGGTCTGGCGCAAGCTCTACGGCGACCGTCTGCCAATGCAACTGGTTCATCGTGATGAAGCATTCACCGAGGCGCTGGCGTGCAAAGCGCCGGTTGGCCATTACGCGCCGCACAGTCTGGCCGCCCGCGATGTGCAGAGCCTGGCCGTGGCCTGTCTGGCGAGGCGCCAGCCGTGAGACTATCGCCGTTAAGCGCCTACAGCTATTTTCTCACTCGCGGTGCGGCGCTGCCGACCGCGTTGCTGTTCACCTTGGGCACATGGCTGGCCTTTCTCCTGCTGCGTCTGGAGTCTCCGGCCTGGCAAGTGCTGCTGGCCGAGCGCCGGCGGTTGTTCCCGCAACTGGCGGACAAGCGTCCGACCCTGGGTGACCCGCTGCGCTTGCTGGTCCAGAGCGTCTGGCTGCTAGTGGTGCGTGAGCCGACGCCGCGCGAGCCTGGGCGGCTGGCGCGAGCCCGGCATGCCCTGGGCGTTGGAGCTGGTGTCGTGCGCCAACGCTTGCGCCAGCAACGGGCGCGCCTGGTCGCCTGGCTGCAGCAGGTGCCGGGGCGTTTCGTCGCCAGCCCGCTGCAGCGCGAGGCAACCCAAGGGTTGCGCCGTTTGAGTGTCGGTGCCCGGCGACTGTTCTACGGTGTGCTCACACTGTGCGCGGTGGCCCTGGCGCTGCTCTGCGTGACCGAGCCATTCGGTTATCTGGCGCAACTGGTGTTCATCTTCCTGCTGTGGGGCATCGCCATGTTGGTGCGTCACATGCCGGGCCGCTTCCCGACGCTGATGCTGATCGTGCTGTCGACGATCATTTCCTGTCGCTACCTGTGGTGGCGCTACTCCTCGACGCTGAACTGGAATGACACCACCGACCTGGTTTGCGGCCTGATCCTGCTGGCCGCCGAAACCTATTCCTGGTTCGTGCTGATCCTGGGCTACACCCAGACCTTGTGGCCGCTGGAGCGCAAGCCGGCAAGCCTGCCGGCGGAGCCTGCGTACTGGCCGACAGTGGACCTGATGATCCCGACCTACAACGAGGACCTCTCGGTGGTGCGCACCACCGTGCTCGCCGCGCTCGGCCTGGACTGGCCACGCGACCGCCTGCGCATCTACATCCTCGATGACGGCCGTCGCAGTGACTTCCGCGCGTTTGCCGACGAGGTCGGGGTTGGCTACATCGTGCGACCGGACAACAAGCATGCCAAGGCTGGCAACCTCAATCACGCCCTGGGCGTCACCGACAGTGAATTGATCGCCATTTTTGACTGCGACCATGTACCGGTGCGCTCCTTCCTTCAGCTCACTGTCGGCTGGTTCCTCAAGGACCCACGCCTGGCGCTGGTGCAGACTCCCCACCATTTCTTCTCACCGGACCCGTTTGAACGCAACCTCGGCTCCTTCCGCCGCCGCCCCAACGAAGGCGAGCTGTTCTACGGGCTGATCCAGGACGGCAACGATATGTGGAACGCCGCGTTCTTCTGCGGCTCCTGTGCAGTGCTGCGACGCAGCGCGCTGGAAAGCATCGGCGGCTTCGCCGTGGAGACCGTGACCGAGGATGCCCACACGTCCCTGCGCCTGCATCGCCAGGGCTGGACTTCGGCCTACCTGCGCTTCCCGCAGGCGGCCGGCTTGGCGACCGAGAGCCTGTCTGCCCATATCGGTCAGCGGATCCGTTGGGCGCGCGGCATGGTGCAGATTTTCCGCACCGACAACCCGCTGTTCGGGCGCGGCCTGAGCCTGTTCCAGAGGATTTGCTACGCCAACGCGATGCTGCATTTCCTCGCCGGCCTGCCACGCCTGGTGTTTCTCACCGCTCCGCTGGCCTTCCTGTTGCTGCACGCCTACATCATCTACGCGCCGGCGTTGATGATCCTGCTCTACGTCCTGCCGCACATGATCCATGCCAGCCTGACCAATGCACGCATGCAGGGCAAATACCGGCAAACCTTCTGGGGCGAGGTCTACGAGACCGTGCTGGCCTGGTACATCGCGCGTCCGACCACGGTAGCGTTGCTGGCGCCGAAGAAGGGCCGTTTCAACGTCACGGCCAAGGGAGGGCTGATGGAGCAGAGCCAGTTCGACTGGCGTATAGCCCAGCCATACTTGATCCTGGCGCTCCTCAACGTGGCAGGCCTCGGTTTTGCTGTCTGGCGCTTGTTCACCGGCCCGGTCTCTGAAATCGGCACGATCATCGTCAGCTCGCTGTGGGTGATCTACAACCTGCTGATCCTGGGAGCAGCGATCGCGGTGGCCGCCGAAGTTCGCCAGGTGCGTCGTGCCCACCGCGTGCAAATGCACCTACCGGCCGCGCTGGTCCTGGAAAACGGCCATGCCTATCCGTGCACTCTGGTCGACTACTCCGACGGCGGTGTTGGCCTCACGTTGGGCGATCACCCGGCGCCAAGGCCAGGCGAACGGGTAAGGCTGGTGCTCAATCGCGGCCAGCGCGAATTCGCCTTCAGCGCACTGGTCAGTCGCAGTGTCGGCCGTCACCTCGGGCTGACATTCGACGCCTTGGACCTGCAGCAGCGTATCGACCTGGTGCACTGCACCTTCGCCCGTGCCGATGCCTGGCTGGACCGGCAGGCGCAGCACCAGGCCGAGCGCCCGCTGCGCAGCCTGGTCGGAGTCCTGAAACTGGGTGGCGTTGGCTACTTCCGTGTGTACGAACATGCGCCCGCCTGGTTGCGCGAACTGCTGCGGCCCTTGCTCGATCTGGGGCGCTGGCTGGCCAGCTTCATGCCGCGTAACCCGCGGCCTTTCCCTTCCACGAACCTTATGAACCGAGACGCATCATGACTCGTTACCCCGTGCGTACCTGGGGCCTGGCGATGGCGCTGCTCGCCTCCATGTTCCAGGCGACCGCTGCCGCTTCCCCGTCCACCCTCGTCACGCCCGCCGGGCCTGCTGAGCCCATGGTGCCGAACTGGCCAGTATCACGGACATTCGAGCAACTCGGTGCTCCAGCCGACACCTTGCTGCTCGGCGTACGCAACAGCGAAAACATCGAGTTCGGCTTGCGCCATGACCGCCTCGCCACCGAGGCCGTCCTGCAACTGGACTACACGCCTTCGCCTGCGCTGTTGCCGACCTTGTCGCACCTGCGGGTCTACCTCAACGACGAACTGATGGGCGTGGTGCCGGTAGAGAAGGATCAGCTTGGCCAGCGCGTCCAGCGCCAGCTGAAACTGGACCCGAAACTGATCGGCGACTTCAACCGCGTGCGTGTGGAGTTCGTTGGGCACTACACCGACATCTGCGAGGACCCGGCGCACAGCGGGCTATGGCTGAGCCTGAACCGCAAGAGCGAGATTCACTTGCGTGAACAGGCGCTGGTGCTGGACAACGACCTGGCCTATTTCCCGTTGCCGTTCTTCGATTCGCGCGATACCGGCAAGGTCGAATTGCCGGTGATCTTCGCCGATGCGCCGACCTTGGGCGAGCAGCGTGCCGCAGCGATTCTCTCCTCTTACTTCGGCAGCCAGGCCGGCTGGCGCAAGGCGAGTTTCCCGGTGTTCTTCGACCGTCTGCCCGCCGCGGGCGAGAGGCCGAAGCCGGCCATCGTCTTCGCGAGCAACGAGCGCCGTCCGGCGTTCCTCGCCGACTTCGAGAAATTCCCCCGGGTGGATGGTCCGGTGGTGCAGATGATCGATCATCCAGGCGATCGCTGGAGCAAGTTGCTGCTGGTGCTTGGCCGCGACGACGAGGATCTGGTCAAGGCCGCCTCGGCGCTGGCGGTCGGCAGCGACCTGTTCCGTGGCGCGCGGGTGAAGGTCGAACAGGTCAGTGAGCTGCAACCGCGCCAACCCTACGATGCGCCGAACTGGACGCGCACCGATCGGCCGATACGCTTCGCCGAACTGCTCGACTATCCGCAGCAGTTGCAGGTCAGTGGCTTGCAGCCACGCGCGATCAGCCTCGATCTGAACTTGCCGCCCGACCTGTTCGTCTGGCGTAACCAAGGCATCCCGCTGCGTACCCTGTACCGCTACACACCGCCGGCGGTCACCGATGAGTCGCGCCTGAGCATCAGCGTCAACGACCAGTACATCACCAGCATGCCGTTGGTGGGCAACGACCGTCGTGGCGGTACGCTGGAAACATTGCGCTTGAGTGTCCTGTCCAGTGACAGCACCGCCCTGAGCGAACAGTTGCTGGTACCGGCGCTGAAGATCGGCGACCGCAACCGCCTGCGCTTCGACTTCAGCTTTGCCAGCAAGCTCGGCAGCAGCCAACGCGACCATTGCCAGACCTCGTTGCCGGTAGACGTGCGCGCGGCCATCGACGAGAACTCGACGATCGACCTGTCCGGCTATCACCACTACATCGCGATGCCCGACCTGCGTGCGTTTGCCCGCAGCGGCTTTCCTTTCAGCCGCATGGCCGATCTCTCCGAGACCTTGATCATGGTGCCCGCCAAGCCGACGGCAATGCAGGTCGGCACCTTGCTCGACGTGGTCGGTGGGTTGGCCGGGCAGATCGGTTACCCGGCCCTCGGTGTGCGCCTGAGCGACGACTGGAAACACGCCGCTGCGACGGATGCCGACCTGCTGCTGATCGGCCGCCTGCCAGACGCGCTGCATGAGCAACGCGATCTCGGCCTGCTGCTCGATGCGCCGCGTGACTGGCTATTGCAGGGGCGTGCACCGGGCCTGCCGGGTAGCCGTCAGTTCGACACTTCGCCAGCGTTGCCGAACAGTCGCGTGGAGGTCAGCGCCCAGGCGCCGATCGCCGCTATCGTCGGGCTCAAGTCTCCGACCCATGAACAACGCAGCGTGGTCGCGCTGCTGGCCAGCGACGATGCCGACTATGCCCTGTTGCGCGATGCGCTCGGTGATGTCGGCAAGCTCGACGCGATCGCCGGCTCGGTGACCCTGGTGCGTAACAGCGGACTGAGCAGCCAGTTCATCGGTGAGCATTATTTCGTCGGCCAGCTTCCCTGGTGGTTGTTGCTCTGGTTCCACCTGTCCGAACACCCGGTACTGCTGGCAGTGATCGCCACCGTCAGCGTCGTGCTGTTCGCCTTCCTGCTGTGGC
This sequence comes from Pseudomonas sp. X10, assembly GCF_054889225.1. Taxonomy (NCBI): domain Bacteria; kingdom Pseudomonadati; phylum Pseudomonadota; class Gammaproteobacteria; order Pseudomonadales; family Pseudomonadaceae; genus Pseudomonas; species Pseudomonas sp. X10. The sequence goes on from NZ_CM142677.1 coordinate 159,864, forward strand.
GTGCCCTGCGTTGGGCGGCCCGGCGTCGGCTGGGTGAGGCGGATTGAATATGCGGCGCTGCTTGGTATTGCTGTTGATGTTGAGCCTGTCCAGCGTCGTCGGAGCGGCGCCGGCCTGTCCATGGCCGGCCTGGGAGCGCTTCAAGACAGAACTGGTCAGTGCGGACGGTCGGGTGATCGACCCGAGTGACGAGCGTCTCATCACCACCTCGGAAGGGCAGAGCTACGGCCTGTTCTTCGCACTGGTGGGCAATGACCGCGCCACGTTTGCGCAACTGCTGCGCTGGACCGCCAACAACCTGGCCCAGGGCGATCTGGCTCGCCACCTGCCAGCCTGGCAGTGGGGGCGTGATGGCCAGGGGAACTGGCGTGTGCTCGACGACAACAATGCCAGCGACGCTGACGTGTGGATCGCCTACAGCTTGCTCGAAGCAGGGCGCTTGTGGCGCGAGCCTGGCTACACGCAACTTGGCCAGCAGTTGCTTTGGCGGATTGCTGCACAGACGCTGCGCAAGTTGCCAGGCCTGGGGGTGATGCTGTTGCCGGCAGACTATGGCTTCGAGGATGCACGTGGCTGGCGGTTGAACCCGAGCTACCTGCCGTTGCAAGTGCTCGACCGTTTCGCCCTGGTTGATCCACTCTGGGGCGAACTCGCCGGCAACGCCCGCCGTCTGTTGCGCGAGTCCTCGCCGAAGGGGTTCGCTCCGGACTGGCTGCTCTGGAGCCCGGCGGGAAGCGTCGAGCCGGACCCTCTCCATGGCAGCGCTGGCGACTACGACGCCATCCGCGTTTACCTGTGGCTTGGCATGCTCGCCGACGATTCGCCGCAACGCGCCGAACTGCTTCGGCATTTTTCGCCAATCACCACGCTCACCGTGCGCACCGGCCAACCGCCGGAAAGCGTTGACGCGCGCAGCGGCAAGGTCAGCGGTGGCGGGCCGGGCGGTTTTTCGGCCGCGCTGCTGCCGCTGCTGGCAGCTTCACCGGACGGCGCCCAGGGCCAGCGGCTACGGGCGCAGGAGATTGAACCGCAGGCCTACTACAGCCAGGTTCTGGCGCTGTTCGGCCTGGGCTGGGATGAAGCTCGCTACCGCTTCGACAAAGACGGACAACTGTTACCGGCCTGGAGCACGTCATGCACCGATTGATTGGCGCATTGTTGCTGTCCGGGCTTGCCTGCCAACTGTCGGCGCAACCGAACGACCGACAAGAGCAGCGGCAATGGTTGCTCGAACAGGTCCGCACGGGCGAGGCGTTGCACCGCGACGACCTGGTACGTGACGCGTTGAGCCGGTTGCGCTTGCTCGAACCACAGGATGCCGAGGTCTTGCTGATGACGTTGCGTCTTGCATTGCGCCAGCAGGACGAGGCGCAGGCCGAACAGCTGCTCACTCGGATCAGCCAAGTGGCTCCCGGCAGTGCGCAGCAGCGTCAGGCCAGGCGCCTGCTGGAGCTGCATCGGCCCGAGGGCGTTCGGCGCCTGCAACAGGCCCGTCTGCTGGCGATCAGTGGTCGCAACGAAGAGGCGCTGGCACGGTATGACGAACTGTTCGCCGGCGAGCCGCCGAGCCTGGAATTGGCGCTCGACTACTGGCGCCTGCGTAGCGGTTTGCCCGGCCAGCGGCGGGAGGCGATTGGCCGCTTGCAGGAACTGGACCGGCAGTATCCGGGCAACGTCGGCCTGCGCCAGACCCTGGTCGGGCTGCTCTTTGCCGAGAAGCGCGACGCCGAGGCGCTGGCCGTGCTGGAGCAATTGTCCCACGACCCAGGCGCGCGTGATGCCGCCGCGGAACGGGAGTTCGAGTACCTCTCCGGGCAGCCTGTGAGCCGCGCCAGCATCGCGGCCTGGCAAGCCTTCCTGCAACGCTATCCGGCAGCACCGCTGCATGCCCAGGCCCAGCAGGCCCTGGAGCAGCAGCGCAAGCTGGTCGCCGACCCCGCCTGGCAGGCGGGCCAGCGTGGCAAGGCATTGCTCGACAAGGGGCACAATGCCCAGGCCGAGGCGCAGTTGCGTCAGGCCCTGCGGCGTTATCCTGACGACGCCAGCCTGCAGGGTGCCCTAGGATATGCGTTGATGCGCCAGGGGCGCTATGACGAGGCCAACACCGCCTTCCGCCTGGCCGCCAGCAAAGAGCAGGACACTTACTCGATCAGTCAGTGGAAAGACCTGGCGTCTTCCAGCCACTACTGGGCGCTGCTGAAAAAGGCCGAGCGCGCCCTGGAGCAACGCAATATCCCTGCTGCCCGCGAGCTTTACCAGCAGGCACGCCGGCAACGGCCCGGGGACGAATTCGCCTTGCTCGGCCTGGCCGATGTGGCCTTGGCGGAAGGTAACAAGGCCAGGGCCGAAGACCTGTTTCTCCAGGTACGACGCATGGCGCCGGACAACGAAAGCGCGGTGCGTGGCCTGGTGCGGATTTACCAGGCGCAATCCCCGGACAGGGTCGTCAGCTATCTGGACAGTCTGCCGGCGCGGCATCAGGCCGGCTTTGCCAGTCTGCGCCGTAGCCTGGAGCTGGATCGGCTGCGGCATGAAGGCGACGCGGCCATGCAGCGGCAGGACTGGCCAGAGGCAAGCCGGCTATTGCAGCAAGCCAGTGCGCTCGACCCGGACGATCCTTGGCTGGTTCTCCAGTTGGCCAACAGCCTGCGCCAGCAAAACCGCGCCAGCGAGGCTGATGCCGCCTTCGCTGGCCTGTTGCAACGACGGCCTGTCGACCCGACCGCTCGCTATGCCCACGGCCTGTTCCTCGAGTCCGGCGACCGTGACGCCCAGGCGCTGGACAGCCTGCGTGGCCTACCCGCTAGCGCTTGGGATGACGATATGCGGACGCTGGAGAAACGCCTGCGGCGGCGCCTGACGTTGGTCCAGGCGCAGGCCCTGCGCAGCCAGGGGCGTGAAGGCGAGGCGACGAAACTGCTGGAGGCCGGCCTGGCCCGCGGCGAAGGCGACGTCGATGATCTGCTGCTAATGGCCGATTGGGCGCAGGCGGGCGGTGACAGCAAAGCCGCCCAGGCGTACTACCTGCGCGTGCTGGAGCGTCAGCCGGAGCAACCCCAGGCCCGCCTGGGGTTGATCGAAGGCTGGATCGCTGACGGCGATTTGAGGCGGGCCCATGAAGCGTTGAAAAACTGGCCTGCGCCGTTCTCCGATGAGCAGGTCGATGCACAGCGGCGCCTGGCCAACGCCTGGGTAGCGGTCGATGAGCGTGAACACGCTGCGCAGTTGTTCAGCCATCTGGTGTCCATACAGGCACAGCCCGATCCACTGCTGCGTCGGGATGCGGCGCGCCTGTTGGCGCCTCAGGACCCTCAGCGGGCACTGGATTTGTATGGCGAGGCCATGGCCGATGCCGATCTGCTGGACCGGCGCGCGCTGTCGCCCCGTGACGACCGTGCGCTGACCCTGGCCAGCCGGGTGCGCGATGACGATGACTGGCTGGCGCGTAGCCTGCGCAGCGATGTCGATCAGCTGTACCGCCAGCAAAACCCTAGCATCACCCTGATGCATGACTATGGCTGGCGGGAGGACGATGGCACACCGGGTATTTCCAAGCTGACCACCCAGACCACGTTGCTGCACGCCGACGCTCCCTGGCGCGACGGCAAAGCGTTTGTCCGGCTAGAACGGATTGGTCTGGACGCCGGTAGCTTCGATCTGGACGCGGATGGCCAGCATCGCGAGGCATTCGGTTCCTGCGAGCTTCTGGGGTGTCCTGGGGGAACGCAGCGTACCAATGGCAGTGTGGTGGCGCTGGGCTGGCAGGGCGGCCGCTGGGCTGTCGACCTAGGCACCACCCAGGGCTTCGAGGTCAATAATTGGCTCGGTGGTGCGACGGTCAAAGGTGATCTGGGGCAGATTGGCTGGTCGCTGACGGCCTCGCGCCGGTCCATGAGCAACTCGCTGTTGTCGTTCGGCGGTGCCCGGGACCCGAACCTCGGTGAACGCTGGGGCGGCGTTACCGCCAACGGTGCGACGCTTGGCTTGAGCTGGGACCAAGGCGGTGATCATGGCGTCTGGGCCAGCCTCGGCCATCATTGGTTGCTCGGTGAGAATGTCCCAGACAACAGGCGCAGCAGGGTCATGACGGGCTATTACTATCGCTTGCTCGAGCGCGCCGATGAACGCATGCGCACCGGCGTGACCCTGATGCATTGGCGCCACGACAAGGACCTGGGTGGCTATACCCTAGGCCAGGGCGGTTACTACAGCCCGCAGCGCTATGACTCCATCGGTATTCCGCTCAGCTACGCCTGGCGCAACTATGACTGGTCGCTGTTGCTGGAGGGCTCGGTCAGTTGGTCCAGGGCCAGCAGTGGCAGCGGCCGCGAGTACCCCGATGCGGCACTGAACAGCAAGTTGTTGTCCCGCTACGATATCGACCCCGAGGATCTCAATGCCGCGAGCTCCTCGACCAACAGCAGCGGCGTGGGTTATCACATGCGGGCGTTGTTCGAGCGGCGCCTGAACGACCGATGGGCGCTCGGCGGCGGTTTCGACTGGCGACACAGTGACGATTACGCACCGAGCCACGCCATGTTGTACCTGCGCTATCTCTTCGAACCCTGGAGGGGTAATTTGTCGTTACCGGTCGAGCCGCTGGAGCCCTACAGCGAGTGGCGTTGAGCTGTGCCGTGCCCGCCCCTGTCTAGCGGGGGCGGGCGTGGCGCGAGCGGTCATTCGGCCACCGGCGGGCGGGCGAATCCTTCATATTGTTATTCTCTAATGGTATTTAAATTATTTTTCTTATGACTTTATAGTCACTCCACTGCGTACCTGCCGACCAATCGGCGCGCCGCACGACTTGAACCAACACGGTACACCCGTGAGTTTCTGATCGATGCGCGCACCTTGGGTCGCGCACTGCGTGGGAGTGAATCATGTCAGCCGCTTCGAACGCCTTGTCGTCCATCGACAGCGCACAGCCGCAAGTTTTCCAAATCCGCCCGTTCGCTGGCGCCGTGGGTGCCGAGATCATTGGCTTGGACCTGGCCCAACCGGTCAACGCCGAGGATTTCGCCCGTATCCACCGCGCCCACCTGGACCACCACGTCTTGGTGTTCCGCGACCAGCGCATCACCCCCGAACACCAGATCGCCTTCAGCCGCCGTTTCGGCGAGCTGCAGATCCATGTCCTCAAGCAGTTTCTGCTGGCGGGGCATCCGGAGATCCTGATCGTCTCCAACATCATCGAGAACGGCCAGAACATCGGCCTGGGCGATGCCGGCAAATTCTGGCATTCAGACCTGTCGTACAAGGAGCTCCCTAGCCTGGGGTCGATGCTGCATGCCCAAGAGTTGCCCAGTGAAGGCGGCGACACTCTGTTCGCCGACATGCACAAGGCCTGGGACGCGCTGCCTGAAGCGCTGCGCAAGGCTGTCGAAGGGCGCAGCGCGGCACATTCCTACACCGCCCGCTACAGCGAGACCAAGTTCGAAGGTAACTGGCGCCCGACCTTGACCGCCGAGCAACTGGCGCAGGTGGCTGAAGTCGTCCACCCGATCGTCCGCACCCACCCGGAAAACGGTCGCAAGGCACTGTTCGTCAGTGAAGGCTTCACCACCCGCATCGTTGGTCTGCCGGAAGACGAGAGCCAGGAAATTCTCCAGCAGCTCTACGCCTACAGCGTGCTCGAAGAGAACATCTACCGCCACCAGTGGCAGCCTCACGACCTGGTGTTCTGGGACAACCGCTCGCTGATCCACCTGGCCACCGGCTGCCCCGCGCACCTGCGTCGCAAGCTGTACCGCACCACCATCCAGGGCGATGCCCCGTTCTGACGACTTCAGGAGAAACACCATGCGCAAATCCATCAGCCGCCTGGCGGCAAGCATTGGCCTGGGCGCGAGCCTGATTGCCGGCAGTCTGGTCGCCCCGAACGTGGCCCAGGCCGAAGGCCAGATCCGCATCGCCGAACAATTCGGCATCGTCTACCTGCTGCTCAATGTGGTCCGTGACCAGCAACTGATCGAGAAGCATGGCAAGGAACAGGGCATCGACATCAAGGTCGACTGGGCTCAGCTCTCTGGCGGTGCGGCGATCAACGATGCGCTGCTGTCCGGTTCGGTGGACATCGCCGGTGCCGGTGTCGGCCCGCTGTTGACCGTCTGGGACCGTACCAAAGGCCGGCAGAACGTCAAGGCCGTAGCTTCGCTGGGTAACTTCCCGTACTACCTGGTCAGCAGCAACCCCAACGTCAAGACCATCGCCGACATCTCTGAAAAAGACCGCATCGCCGTGCCGGCGGTGGGCGTCTCGGTGCAGTCGCGCTTCCTCCAGTACGCCGCCGCCAAGCAATGGGGCGACAAGGAATACGCGCGTCTGGACAAGTACACCCTGGCCGTGCCCCATCCGGATGCCACAGCGGCCCTGCTGGCCGGCGGCACCGAGCTCAACGGGCACTTCTCCAACCCGCCGTTCCAGGATCAGGTACTGGCCAACAAGAACGTGCACGTGGTGCTCAACAGCTACGACCTGCTGGGGCCGAACTCGCCGACTCTGCTGTTCGCCACCGAGAAGTTCCGTAAGGACAACCCCAAGACTTACAAGGCGTTCGTCGACGCCCTGGCCGAAGCGGCGGATTTCGCCCAGAACGACAAGGCTGCGGCGGCGGACACTTACATCCGCGTGACCAAGGCCAAGATCGACCGCGACGCACTACTGAAGATCATTGACAACCCCGAGTACGAATTCAGCGTCACGCCGAAGAACACCTACCCGTTGGCCGAGTTCCTGTACCGGGTCGGCGCGATCAAGAACAAGCCCGAATCGTGGAAGGAGTACTTCTTCCAGGATGAACGCCCGCTGCAGGGGAGCTGACACCCATGACCGCCCCATTGCCAGGCCACACGGCCAGCAACCTGAGCCGTGTCGATACCCCGCCGCTTTTGCAGGTGGACAACCTCAGTCTCGAGTACCGCACCGCCCAGCGCGTGGTGCGAGCCACCCACCAAGTCAGTTTCGAAGTGGACCACGCCGACCGCTTCGTCCTGCTCGGCCCTTCCGGCTGTGGCAAGTCGACGCTGCTCAAAGCGGTAGCTGGCTTCATCAGCCCCAGTGAGGGCCAGATCCTGCTCCAGGGCCGCCCCGTCCATGGCCCGGGCCCTGACCGCATCGTGGTGTTCCAGGAGTTCGACCAACTGCCGCCCTGGAAGACCGTGAAGCAGAACGTCATGTTTCCCCTGCTGGTGTCCGGCAAGCTCAAGCGTGCCGAGGCCGAGGAGCGGGCCTTGCATTACCTGGACAAGGTCGGGCTGGCTGCCTTCGCCGATGCTTACCCGCACACCCTTTCCGGTGGCATGAAGGCGCGGGTGGCCATTGCCCGTGCCCTGGCGACCCAGCCGAAGATCCTGTTGATGGACGAGCCCTTCGCCGCCCTCGACGCCTTGACCCGGCGCAAGATGCAGGAGGAGTTGCTGTTGCTCTGGGAGGAGGTGCGTTTCACCCTGCTGTTCGTTACCCACTCCATTGAGGAGGCGTTGGTGGTGGGCAACCGCATCCTGCTGCTCTCGCCGCATCCTGGCCGGGTGCGTGCCGAGGTTCACAGCCACCAGTACGACCTCGGCAGCCTCGGCGCCAGCGACTTCCAGGCCAGTGCCCAGCGCATCCATCGCCTGCTGTTCGACGAGGGGCCGACGCCTGTCCAGGCGCCGGTGCTGGATTTCAGCGACATCCGTATTGCCTACTGAACGGGAGTTTCAGCCATGACGACCACACCTGTCCGACAGGAATACGAGGTGCAGCTGGAGCCCCTGCTCAGCGTACCGCTCGAACGCCAGCTGCCGCTGGCCCAGCGTCTTTGGCAACAGAGCTGGTTGCGCAAGGGCGTGATCCTCTTGCTGCTTGCTGCCCTCTGGGAAGGGGCTGCCCGCTACACCGGCAACGACCTGCTCCTGCCAAGCTTCCTGCAAACCGCCGTGGCGCTGTGGGACGGCCTGCTCAGTGGCGAGCTGCCGGCCAAGGTCGGTGTCTCGCTGGTGGTGCTGCTCAAGGGCTATCTGCTGGGCATCGTCCTGGCCTTCGCCCTGACCAGCCTGGCCGTCTCGACCCAGTTCGGCCGCGACCTACTCGGGACCCTGACCTCGATGTTCAACCCGCTGCCGGCCATCGCCCTGTTGCCCCTGGCGTTGCTGTGGTTCGGCTTGGGCGATAACAGCTTGATCTTCGTCCTGGTGCATTCGGTGCTCTGGGCCCTGGCCTTGAACACCTATTCGGGCTTTCTCGGCGTCTCGGAGACCCTGCGCATGGCCGGGCGCAACTATGGCCTGCGTGGGCTGCGCCTGGTGTTGCACATCCTGGTGCCGGCGGCGTTGCCGTCGATTCTCTCGGGGTTGAAGATCGGCTGGGCGTTTGCCTGGCGCACCCTGATCGCCGCCGAGCTGGTGTTCGGGGCCAGCAGCGGCAAGGGAGGTCTGGGCTGGTACATCTTCCAGAACCGCAACGAGCTGTACACCGACAAGGTGTTCGCCGGCCTGGCCGTGGTGATCCTCATCGGCCTGCTGGTGGAAAGCCTGGTGTTCAACACCCTGGAACGGGTGACTGTGCGCCGTTGGGGCATGCAGCGCTAAGGGCTAGGCCGGAGGGCAGTACTGGGCTGCCGCCTTGCTCAAGGTCCGGGCAATCTCTTCGCGCAAGGCCTGGGGCTGCTCGACCACCAGGCTCTCGCCTTGGCTGAGCAGCCACCAGCGCAGGGGCGTGCTATCGCCGACACGAGCGCGCAAGCGGTGGCCTTGCTCCAGGGCCGTCAGTTGCATGTTCGGCGCCAGGGGAGCCTCACGCAGCTGGCGGGCCAGCTTGTCATCGATCCAGGCCTGCAGCTCGATGCCGTCCCCGGGTTCGGGCGGCAGCGTATCGCTGCGCAGGTAACTCTGCAGGTCGAAGTGGCTGCGCAACTCACCCCCGGCGCTGGCCGACCAGTGCCAGCCGAACGGAATGCTCTTGTCATTACGTACGAGCGGAAAGATCAGCGACAACTCATTGAGGTCACGCTCGACCGAGCGTTTGCTGATGTTGAAGCCTGCATCGCGCAAGCGCCAGACCAGTTCGGCACTGGTGATCCCTGGAGAGCGGCCGGGCAGTTGGCGCAGCAACGCCCATTGGCGGCTGAGGGTGGCGCGGGTGGTGGCGGAAGGCAAAAGGTAACGTCCTTGTCTAGGCTTGCGGCAATAGCATGGCGGTACGGGTAGCACATGGCAATTAGCCACATGCTGCTCAGATCAAGGAACAAGCCATTGGTTGCCTTGTATCGAATCGTTCGCGACAGGTTTTGTCGTGGCATCGCGCAGAATCACGCCTCATCACAGCCGCTGTCGGCGCTGTGGATCGTTCAATGAGGATGAACATGTCTGCTGCCAGCAATATCTATTCGCTGCTCGAGCGTCTCTTGCCCGAGCGGATCGTTCCGCTGCCTGCGCGACCAAGCTTGCGGCAGCGGCTGTTTGCAGGCGTTGGCATGCCAAGCCAGCAAGCGTTGTTGGGGCAGAGCTTCAGCCTGGTCAACCGGTTGGACGAGGCGGCCGACTTGCAGGCGGTGTATGCCGACCTGCGCCGTCAGGCCCTGCAAGGCAATGTGGCGGTGCTCAATGACCTGGGCTGGATCTGGCTCAACGGCAAGTACTGGCGCGCCGAGCCGCTGCTGGCCGGGCACCTGTTGCGCATGGCCGCCCTGCAGGGTAGCGCGGCGGCCTGGTTCAACCTTGGACAGCAGCATTACTTCGGCAAGGGGGTCGAGGTCTCCTACGGCAATGCCGCCGAGTACTACCGGCATGCTTTCGAACGCGGCATGGTGCATGCGGCTGCGGCGCTCGGGGATCTTTATGAAGAGGAGGTCTGCGATACCGGTCTGGATTGGCAGGTCGACCTGACCGAGGCCTACCAGTGGTTCATGCGGGGCGCAGAGCGGGGTGAGGCCCGTTGCCGGTTCGAAGTTGGCTACCGCTTGTTGCATGGCATGAATGTGGAGGCCGATGCCAAGGCCGCGCTGTATTGGCTGGAGCTGGCCGCCGTGGCGGGTGTCGTGCAGGCCGCCGAGGAGTTGGCCGTGCACTTCAGCAGTAGCGATGCTCTGCGCTACCTGTACTGGCGCGACCAGGCCATCCAGATGGGCAGCACCCTGGCCCTGACCATGAAGCTGGAAGATCAGGTCCAGCCCTGATCCTCCCAGCGCGTTCAGCAGATTCTGCCGCAGGAATTATTGAGGCATGCAGGGCATCCGTCACTCACCTGTTGACGGCGGGGGGAGGGAAAGCAGTAGTATAGATAGTTAGCAAACTATGAATATCTCCGGTTTCTCTCATGACGCTTGACGCACTGCAACTGAACATCAGCAGCGGCATGGTCACGGCCGCCCGCCATTGGCGGCGCATTTGCCAGGCGACCCTGACCAGCTACGGCATCTCTGAGGCCTGCGCCGTGCCTTTGCTGATGATCGTGCGCCTGGGCGATGGCGTGCATCAGGTGGCGGTGGCCCAGGCAGCCGGTCTGGAAAGCCCGTCGCTGGTCCGCCTGCTCGACCAACTGTGCAAGGCCGGCTTCGTCTGCCGCAGCGAAGACCCACTCGACCGCCGCGCCAAGGCCCTGAGCCTGACTGTCGAAGGCCGTGCCTTGGCCGAATCGATCGAAGGGGAGTTGACGCGCCTGCGCCGCGAAGTGCTGCGTGGTATCGACCAGGCTGATCTGGAAGCGACCCTGCGGGTGATCCGCGCCTTCGAAGATGCCAGCCAGTATGCTTCGGACGGGCCCGCATGAACGGATTTTTCAGTTCGGTGCCGCCCGCCCGCGATTGGTTCTATGGGGTACGCACCTTCGCCGCGTCGATGATCGCCCTGTACATCGCCTTGCTCATGCAGCTACCGCGGCCTTACTGGGCCATGGCTACGGTCTACATCGTGTCCAGCCCTTTCGTCGGCCCCACCAGTTCCAAGGCCCTGTACCGTGCCCTGGGCACCTTGCTGGGCGCGGGCGGGGCGGTCTTCCTGGTGCCACCGTTGGTGCAGTCGCCGCTGTTGCTGAGCATCGCTATCGCCCTGTGGACCGGGACTCTGCTGTTTCTCTCGTTGAACCTGCGCACCGCCAACAACTACGTGTTGATGCTCGCCGGCTACACCTTGCCGATGATCGCCCTGGCGGTGGTCGACAACCCGCTGGCGGTGTTTGATGTCGCTTCCTCGCGGGCCCAGGAAATCTGCCTGGGCATCGTCTGCGCGGCGGTTGTCGGCGCCATCTTCTGGCCGCGCCGCCTGGCGCCGGTTGTGATGGGTGCCACCGGTAACTGGTTCAACGAGGCCATCCGCTACAGCGACACCTACCTGGCACGTGAGGCCACGGCCGACAAGGTCGGCAGCTTGCGCGCCTCGATGGTGACGACCTTCAACACCCTGGAGGCGATGATCGGCCAGTTGGCTCATGAAGGCGCCGGCCCGCAGACCGTGAAGAACGCCCGAGAGCTGCGCGGCCGCATGATCCACCTGCTGCCGGTGGTCGATGCCCTGGATGATGCCTTGCTGGCCCTCGAGAGCCGCGCACCAGCCCAGTACGCCCAACTACAGCCCCTGCTGGCACAGGCCCGCGAATGGCTACAAGCCACCGCCGAAGACGCCTCGGTGGCCCGCTGGACGGCCTTGCGCGAGCAACTGGACCGCCTGCAGCCCAGTGCTGCCGAGCTGGATGAGCGTGCCGAACTGCTGCTCTCCAACGCCTTGTACCGCCTGGCCGAATGGGTCGACCTCTGGCAGGACTGCTGCAGCCTGCAGCACGCCCTGCGTAATGAAGACCCAGCGCCCTGGCGCGCGGTCTACCGGCACTGGCGCCTGGGCCGCCTGACGCCGTTCTTCGACCGTGGCCTGATGCTCTATTCGGTGTTCTCCACCGTCACCGCCATCATCGTCGCCAGTGGCCTGTGGATTTTGCTTGGCTGGAACGATGGTGGCAGCGCGGTGATCCTCGCGGCGGTGGCCTGCAGCTTCTTCGCCGCCATGGACGACCCGGCGCCGCAGATCTACCGGTTCTTCTTCTGGACCTTGCTGTCGGTGATCTTCGCCAGCCTCTACTTGTTCCTGGTGCTGCCCAACCTGCATGACTTCCCCATGCTGGTGCTGGCTTTCGCCGTGCCGTTCATTTGCGTGGGCACCCTGACCGTGCAGCCGCGCTTCTACCTGGGCACCTTGCTGACCATCGTCAACACCGCCACCTTCATCAGCATCCAGGGCGCCTACGACGCTGACTTCCTGACCTTCATCAACGCCAACATGGCTGGCCCGGTTGGGCTGCTGTTCGCCTTCATCTGGACCCTCGTGGTGCGACCGTTCGGTGTCGAACTGGCGGCCAAGCGCCTGACCCGCTTCTGCTGGCGGGACATCGTCGAGATGACCCAGCCGGCGACCCTGGCCGAACACCGTCAGGTCGGCGTGCAGATGCTCGACCGCCTGATGCAGCATGTGCCGCGGCTGGCCATGACCGGCCAGGACAGCGGCGTGGCCCTGCGCGACCTGCGCGTCGGCCTCAACCTGCTTGACCTGCTGGCCTACACACCGAGGGTCGGGCAGCAAGCGCGCGAGCGGCTGGAGACGGTTGTCGAGGAGGTCGGCGAGCACTATGCCGCCTGCCTGCGCGCCGGCGAGCGCCTGCACGCGCCGGCAGTGCTGTTGCGCAACATGGAGCGTGCGCGCCAGGCTCTGGCCATGAGCGATATGAGCGACCGCGGTGAAGCCCGGGTGCACCTGCTGCATGCCCTGAGCGGCCTGCGCCTGGCCCTGTTGCCGGGTGTCGAAGTGGTGCTCGAGCCCGCCGACCAACAACCGCAACTGCCCCATGGCATCGATGGAGCGTCCCTGTGATCGGTGATCTGGATATCAGCGGGGTGTTCCTGCCCACGCTGCTGGTGGTGATGGTCATCACCTACCTGTTGTTCCTGGGTGTGCACGCCGTGCTCACCCGCTTGCATTTCTATCGCCTGGTCTGGCACCGGGCGTTGTTCAACGTCGCTCTCTACGCCGTGATGCTCGGCGTGGTGGAGCACTTTTGCCGAAACCTGATGCTGTCATGAAAAGACCTTTATTGACCTTGGGCCGTGTGGTCCTGACGCTGTTGGTGGTATCCCTTGCGGCCGTGCTCGTCTGGCAGATGGTCGCGTACTACATGTTCGCTCCCTGGACTCGCGACGGGCATATCCGTGCCGACGTGATCCAGATCGCGCCGGACGTATCCGGCCTGATCCAGAAGGTCGAAGTGCGCGACAACCAGGTGGTCAAGCGCGGCGACGTGCTCTTCACCATCGACCAGGACCGCTTCAGCCTCGCGCTGCGCCAGGCCCAGGCGACCCTGGCCGAACGCCAGGAAACCCTTGCCCAGGCCCAGCGCGAGGCCCGGCGTAACCGCAAGCTCGGCAACCTGGTGGCTGCCGAGCAGCTCGAAGAGAGCCAGTCCCGCGAGGTCCGCGCCCGCTCGGCGGTGAATGAGGCCCAGGTGGCAGTGGACACCGCCCAACTCAACCTTGACCGCTCGGTGGTGCGCAGCCCGGTGGATGGCTACCTCAATGACCGGGCGCCACGCGCTCATGAGTTCGTCACCGCTGGCCGCCCGGTACTGTCGGTGGTCGACAGCACCTCCTACCACGTCGATGGCTACTTCGAAGAGACCAAGCTCGGTGGCATCCGTGTCGGCGATGCCGTGGACATCCGCGTGATGGGCGACAACACCCGCCTGCGTGGCCATGTGCAGAGCATGGCCGCCGGTATCGAAGACCGTGACCGCAGCAGCGGCGCCAACCTGCTGCCCAACGTCAACCCGGCCTTCAGCTGGGTGCGCCTGGCCCAGCGCATTCCGGTGCGTATCGCCTTCGATGAAGTGCCGGATGATTTCCGTATGATCGCCGGGCGCACCGCGACTGTGTCGATCATCGAGGAGCTGCGCCCATGAAACGCCTGATCCTGCTGGGCTTGAGCCTGTCGCTCGGCGCCTGCCAGATGCTCGGGCCCGACTACCATGTACCCGAGGACGCGGCTGTCCAGCGCGGCGACCTGCAGGGCCAGTTACGCCAGGACGCCGACAGCGTCGTTTCCGCGCCAGTGCCGGATGACTGGTGGCAGCTCTACCAGGACCCGCGCCTGAACGACCTGGTGCGTCAGGCCCTGAGCGCCAACACCGAATTGCGCGTGGCGGCCGCGAACATCGCTAAGGCCCGCGCCCAGGTCGAAGAAGCCCAGGCCCGGGGCGGTTTCAACGGTGGCGTCACCCTGGCGGCCCAGCGCCTGCAGGAGTCCGGCGAAGCCTTCCTGCTGCCGGAGAAAGTGCCGGTAGCCAACATCGGTGAAGCCATCCTCAGCGCGTCCTACCAGTTCGACCTGTGGGGCACTCTCAAACGTGGCGTCGAAGCGGCCCAGGCCAATGCCGATGCTGTGCAGGCCGCCGCCGATACCGCCCGCATTACCCTGGTGGCCGACGTGGTCAAGGCCTACACCCAGGTATGCTCGGCCAACGAGGAATACCACATTGCCCGCGAGTCCCTGGACCTGCAGGAGCAGAGCGTGCAACTGACCCAGCGTCTGCGTGATGCTGGGCGTGGCGACGAAACCCAGGTCACCCGTTCGCAGACCCAATTCAAGTCCCTGCGCGCCGAGCTGCCGCGCTTCAATGCTGAGCGCGAGGCTGGCCTGTACAGCCTCGCCGCGCTGCTGGCCAAACCTGTCGAGCAGTTGCCGGCGGGCACCGCTGATTGCGCCGAGCTCCCGCACCTTGCCCAACTGATTCCGGTCGGTGATGGCGCCGCCTTGCTCAAGCGCCGCCCCGACGTGCGCCAGGCCGAGCGCCAACTGGCCGCTGCCACCGCCACCATCGGCGTAGCGACTGGCGCGCTGTACCCAGACATCAGCATTGGCGCCCAGGTCGGCACCATCGGCATCCTAGACAACCTCGGTGAGCCCTCGACCAACCGCTGGGGCTTTGGCCCACTGTTGAGCTGGACCATCCCTACCAACGGCACCCGTGCCCGTATCCGCGAAGCCGAAGCCTCGACCCAGGCGGCGCTGGCGCATTTTGACGGCGTGGTGCTCAACGCCATCCGCGAAACCCAGACCCGCCTGGCGCAGTACTCAGCCTTGCTCGACCGCCGCGACGCCCTGGTCGAAGCCGAGCGCTCGGCGAAAGAAGCGGCGGACCAGACCCATCGATACTTCCTGGCGGGGCGTGAGTCGTTCCTCGCTGACCTGCAGGCGACCCGCACCTACACCGACATGCGTGCGCAGTTGGCAGCGGCCAATACCCAGGTGGCGATGGGGCAGATTGGCGTGTTCCTGGCGTTGGGTGGGGGATGGCAGGGCGCGCACGCCAAGCAATGAGTGCTTGGCGCTGACTTACACGCAAAACGTACACGCCAATCGCGGGTAAGCCCGCTCCCACAGCGTACGCGCCGTGCTTGCAACATTTGGTCTCTGCACGATCTCCTACAGGTGCTGCGCAGCCCTGAGATTGTAGGAGCGGGCTTGCCCGCGATTGGCTGCACAGCAGCCCCTGCCGTCTCTCGGTTGTAGGACCTTTTCGAAGTTACTAGCCGAGCCCTTTAGCCTAAGTCGGCGTGGGAAGTACCCTGCGCGCCCTGCGGGCGTTTCCAAGTCTCAGCGTAGGATCTGCGCCGGTTCATCCGGCGGCAGGTTGCCTTGCCCAGCCCGTCGCGTTGGTTGCCCAGGCACTTCGCCACCGAGCTGTTCGGCCATCTGCCGCGCAACGTCCATGCCCAATTCCTTGGACACTTCACGTACTACCCTTGGGCGGTTGAGGTTTACGCGTACGTCCTGGCCCTTCACCAGTTTGGTGTCTTGCCCCTCACCCATGGCGGTGAAGGCCGAGGTGATTTCGAAGGTGCGGGTGTTGATCAGGCTGAAGTCAGCGACCAGGGTCAGGCCCAGCACTGCCGAGTAGCTGTCGGTATGGTCCAGCGAGGTGATGTCGCGCTGGAAGTCGATGTCCGACAGGGTGCCGAATAGCACATAGTCGGCGCCCTTGAAGTTGCCGTTCTTGATGCGCTTGATGACGTCGTACACGTCCTCGTTGGACGAGGCGGTGTAGGGCGTGCCCTGGACCAGTTGGAACAGGCCGGTCTTGAGGATCTCGCCCTTGATGTCGCCGCTGAACTTGCGCAGCTCGGTCTGCTCGATGTAGCTCTCCAGGCTCACATGTTCGCTATAGCTCGACGAACCACTGGCGTGATACAGGCCGGCCTGGTGGTTACTCTGGGCGTTGATGGTGTGGATGTACTGCTCCACACGCTCCTGGTAGGCCAGATCGGTCACCGCGACCTTGGGGGCCGCCTGTGCCGTGAAGGCGCAGGCCAGGCCGAGAATCGCCATCCATGTACGCATCGCTTAGCGCTCCGTGGTCTTGCGGATTTCTTTTTCGTCCATCCATTCGGCCAGGCCGCTTTCCACGTCGACCAGTTGCAGGCTGAACTTGTAGAACACGTCCTTGTAGTCGCTGCTGCGCTTGACGATGGAACTGATCGAGCCTTCCAGGCGGTACTGGGCGGCGATCATGTTGCCGGTCTTGGCCACGGTGCTCTTCTTGTACAGGCCGCTCTGGTTCTGCAGCTTGAGCTGGTCGACCTGGTTCTGCATCTGGTTGTTGTCGCTGGCGAAGCGGGCGGTGCCGGTCTTCATCAGCTGGGTCTTGATCGAGGTGGTGATCTCGCGGGTATCGATGTACTCGCTGGTTTTGTTCTTCACGTCGTAGACCTGCACCACCGGGCGGCCTTGCAGTACGCCGGATTGGGCCAGGGAGCGGGTCATGCTCTCGGCGATCATTTGCAGGTCGGTGGAGCCGAACTCGTTGGTCACCAGTTCGACAGCCTTGCTGTCGCCGTAACTGATGTTCTTGCCACCCAGGATCGGGGAAGGGGTGCTGCAACCGCTGACCAAGGCGATGGCTACGGCGGCGAGAGAAATGCGTGCAAACATCAAAAAAAGCTCCTGAAAGGGAATTACTGCGACTGGACTTCGATGCGGAAGTCGGTGGCCTGCGGAACCGGGGCGATGGCGGGTAGGAAGCTGGCCTGCTTGCCATACAAGGTCAGGGTCTTCCAGCTTTCTTCAGTGGCCACCGGGAAGCCGTCGTTGCCCAGCCAGGCAAAGCGGTAGAACAGTGTCTGGTTGCTGCGGCTGGTGTTGTTCAGCGCGACGTTGACGGTGAGGAAGCCGTTCTCGCGGGCGACGCGCATCGGGCCGATGTCGATGTCGCTCAGTGTGCCCATGGTCAGCACCTTGCTGGCGGCGCTGCCAGGTGCTGGAGGCGGGGTGGCGCAGCCGGCCAGGAGGGCGACTGCTGCCAGGGCGAGGCATGTTTTACGCATGTTCGATCCTTGAGGTTACTTGAGGCTGGCGATGGCCTGCTCTTGAGGCTGTGGCGTTACCTGCACGGCCGGGCCGCCGGCGAACACTTGATTGCCGACCACGCGCAGGCTGACCACCTGGTACGGACGGTCGATGTTCACCTTGACCTGACGGCCGCCCAGGCTTGATGGCAGGCTCAGCTGGTGTTCGCCCGGGCTCAGGCGTACGCGGGCCACCAGGGTGTCGTCGGGCAGGGTGCGCCAGGTGCGGGTATCGGCGCCTTCGATGATGGCGGAGGCGATCCCCATGGCCAGGCCGGCCAGGGGATTGGTGTCGTTGAGCTGCTTTTGCGCCACGCCACGGGTGATGGCACGGACCGTGGTGCGCAGGATGATGCCGGGCATGTCATCACGCAGGGCGCGCCGCGACATGGCGCTGGTGCTATTGAGCGCGGTCAGGCCCAGGGCCTTGTCGTTCAGGTAGATTTCGCTGAAGCGTGCGGTGGAGGTGTCTTCCTTGATCACCGGGAAGGACAGCGGAGTGATCACCAGGTTGCCGCTGATCGGCAGTGGCAGCGGAATGCGCACCGAGTCGCGGGCGGGCGCCAGGCCGCTCTGCACCACGATCAGCACGTCGCTTTCGCTGGCCTTGGCGCTGTTCTTGTCGAGGTCGAGCAGGGCCTGCTCCAGCAGCGGGGTGTTGGGGCGCAGTTCGACGGCCTTTCTGTAGCCGGGCGCGGCCAGGCCCTTTTCGCCCAGGGCCTCATAGACATAGCCGGACAGGTAGTGGCTGAAGGCGCTCTGGTAGCTGTTCTTCAGGTTGACCACTTCTGGCGCGTCGAGGCTGGCCACAGGGTAACCCTGCAGGTCCTTGTACTCGGTCTTGACGCCTTCCTTCTCGGCATCCTCCTCGCGCTTGAGGTATTCCTTGTCGCGCAGTTCGGCGATCACTGCTTCGCGCTCGTGGGTCTTCTTGATTTCGGTGCGGGCGCCGTCGAAGTCGTTCTCGGCCAGCAGATTCAGGGCCATCTGCGTGGTCAGCATGACCTTTTCGTAGTCGTAGCCTTCGTAGCGGCGCACCTTGTCGTTGACCAGGTAGCTGCCGAACTGGCTCAGGTATTTGTCGGTGTCCAGCTTGACCGACTCTTCCCACGTGTAGACCACTTCGTCGGCGGTGCGCCAGGCATCCTGGCTGCCCTTGAGGTCGCCTTTGGAGCGCAGCAGCTCGCCGCGCTCGAAGTAGTAGAGCAAGTCCTTGTCTTCACCCCGGTTGTTCTTCTCCAGCAGTGCCAGCGCAGCATCGACATTGCCTGCGGTCAGGTGCTGATTGGTTTCCTGAAGTTCGCTGTCATAGCTGCGAAAGGCGGAGCAACCGACCAGTTGCATGGCGGCGATCAAGGTCGCCAGGGGGAGGACGCGAGGGACCATCTGAAATGTTCTTCCCTGAATGAATGATGACCGCAAGGGCGGGGCGGCGGCTCCCTTTGACTATTGCCAAAACCTCTATAAAGAGGTGCCTGAATACCTATTCGCTATAACGAAAGGCGCGGCATTATAAGCGTAATTAGTGGCCTTTTGATGTCTTATCGCTATGATTTTTGTCTGCGTGCCATCATCCAAAAAGCACCGAGGGCCGTGCTAAGCGGGGCCGGGCCAATCTGTTACAAGGTTTTTCATGAAATCTGCCCACAAGCCTTGAGTAGGTGGAAGTGGAAGTGAACAATGCTCGCTTTCGTATTCCCCTCGAGACTGGCCATGATTTCCCGTTCCCGTTTGCTCGCCTGGCTGCTTTGGCCGGTGCTGGCGCTGTGCAGCACTGCGCTGCTGGCTGAATCACCTGCCGATGCGACCAAGGCCTTGCATTTGCTTGGCTACATCGGTGCCGACTATCCCCCGACGGTGCGCGAAGGCAAGGTGGTGGATGAAGGCGAGTACCGCGAGCAGCAGGAGTTCAGCGAGGTCCTGGCAGGGTTGATCAAAGGGCTGCCTGTCCATGCCGAGCGTGATGCTTTGGAACAAGGCGTACAGGCGCTACGCCAGGCCATCGATGAGCGTCGTGAGGGGGCGGATGTCGCCCGGCAGGCGCGGCAACTGGGTGCTCGCCTGGCCGTGGCCTATGAGGTGAGTCAGGCGCCGGTGATTACCCCCGACCCGGCCCGTGGCGCCACGCTGTATGCCCAGAACTGTTCGGTCTGCCACGGTGATAGCGGCGCTGGCGATGGCCCGGCCGGGCTCGGCCTGGAACCGCCGCCGGCCAACCTGCGCAGTACGGCACGGCTCGATCAACTGAGCCTGTATGACCTGTACAACACCCTTGGCCTCGGGATCGACGGTACCGAGATGCCGTCTTTCGCCGACCAGCTCGACGAACGCCAACGGTGGGATGTGGCCGCTTATATCGCCAGCTTCACCGCCGACCCTGAGGCGGCCAAGGGTGGCAAGGCCTACAACCTGGCTGACCTGGCCCGGCAGACGCCAGCTGAAGTCGCGGCCAATGAAGGCCCCGACGCCGTGGCGGCGTTCCGCGCTCAGCGCGCGCAGCCGCCGCAGGTCAAGCGTGGCCCGGCGCAGTTGCTGGAGTACACCGCCAGTACCTTGGACAAGAGCCTGGCGGCCTACCAGAGTGGCGATCACGACCAGGCCTATGACCTGTCGGTGGCCGCCTACCTGGAAGGGTTCGAGCTGGTGGAAAGCTCGCTGGACAATATCGATACCCAGGTGCGCAAAGACACCGAAAAGGCGCTGATGGCCTATCGACAGTCCTTGCAGGACAGGTTGCCGGTCGAGGAGGCGAAACAGCGTCTGCTCGATGCCAAAGGCAAGCTCGATGAGGCGGCCAAGCTGCTCGGCAGCGATGGCCTGAGTTGGTCGCTGAGCTATGTTTCCGGCCTGTTGATCCTGCTGCGCGAGGGGCTGGAGGCCATTCTCGTGTTGGCGGCGATCCTGGCCTTCCTGCGCAATACCGGCCAGCAATCGGCGGTGCGCAGCGTCAACATCGGCTGGGGCCTGGCCCTGGTCGCAGGCTTCGCTACCTGGGCGCTGGCGGCTTATGTGATCGACGTTGGGGGTGCCCAGCGCGAGCTGCTGGAAGGCTGCACGGCGCTGTTCGCCAGCGTGATGGTGCTCTGGCTCGGCGTGTGGATGCATGACCGCCGACATGCCGCGGCCTGGCAGGACTACATCAAGAGCAGTCTGCTCAGTGGCGGCGGGCGCTTCGGCTTTGCCGTGCTGGCATTCTTCTCGGTGTACCGCGAGCTGTTCGAGGTGATCCTGTTCTACGAAACCCTCTGGCTGCAGTCCGGTCCGGCTGGCCACGATGCCGTGCTGGCCGGTGGCGCCACGGCCCTGGTGCTGCTGGTGGGGCTGGCTTGGGTGATCCTGCGTGGCTCGGCGAAGCTGCCGCTGACGCTGTTCTTCAGCATCAATGCGGCGCTGCTGTGCGCCCTGTCGGTGGTGTTCGCCGGCCATGGTGTGAAGGCGTTGCAGGAGGCTGGCGTGCTGGGCACCCGGCCGGTGGCCTTCTTCGAATTCGAGTGGCTGGGCATCCATGCTGATGCCTATTCACTGGCGGCGCAGGCTGTGGCCTTGCTGGCTATCGTCATCCTCTATGGCCGCAGCCGCCTGGCAGAAAAGCGCCGGGCCAGCGTCAGCTGATTTGAAGCGCAAGGGGCCGGCACGGATAATGTCGGTCCTGATTTGTGGAAATTACCCATGCGAGTATGGATCGATGCCGACGCCTGTCCCAAGGCGGCCAAGGACCAGGTGGTCAAGTTCGCCCTCAAGCGCCAGTTCGAGGTGGTGCTGGTGGCGGGCCAAGGGCAGATCAAGCCGGCCTTTGCCTGCGTGAAGCTGATCGTGGTGCCGGCTGGGCCGGATGCGGCCGATGATTACCTGGTCGAGCATGCGTTGCCGGGCGAGCTGGTGATTTGCAGTGACGTGCCGCTGGCCGACCGCTTGGTCAAGAAGGGGGTGGCAGCGCTCGACCCGCGTGGCCGCGAATTCGACGAGCGCAACATGGGCGAGCGCCTGGCGGTGCGCAACCTGTTCACCGAATTACGTGAGCAGGGGCAGGTCGGGGGCGGGCAGGCGCCTTATGGCGACAAGGAGAAACAGGCCTTCGCTAATACCCTGGACCGGATCCTGACGCGGCTGGCGCGCCAGGCCTGACCTGTAAAGGAGTGGGCTTGCCCGCGATTGGCCCATGATGACAATGGTGTTGTCCCTGCTTGCGCCATCGCGGGCAAGCCCGCTCCTACAGGTCCTCAGTTGCTGTCCCGATCACTTCTCGCCTTCGTGCGTCAGCTCCAGCACTCGGTCGACCAGTTTATAGATCCCCCCAGCCGCTTCACTGATGGACTTGGCGAGCATGTACGCCGGGGTTGTCACCAGTTTGCGCTGGGTGTCTTCGACGATGTCGTGCACATCGCATTCCTCGTGGGTCCCGCCCATTTTGACCACGGCTGCGCTGGTGTCGGCATCGTTGCCGATGGTGCAGACCACGCCCGGGCCATAGATCTTCGCCGCCAGGGCCGGCGAGATGCAGATCAGGCCAACTGGCTTGCCGGCCTCGGCAAAGGCTTCGGTCAGCGCGAGTACGTCCGGGTGCACGGTGCAGCCGGCTCCTTCGACAGCAAAGTTGGACAGGTTCTTCGCCGCCCCGAAGCCGCCGGGCACGATCAGGGCATCGAAGTCGTTGACATCGGCCTCGCGCAGGTCTTTGACCTCGCCACGGGCAATGCGTGCCGACTCGACCAGCACATTGCGCGACTCGGGCATTTCCTCGCCGGTCAGGTGGTTGATCACGTGCATCTGCGCGATGTTCGGCGCAAAGCACTGTACCTGTGCGCCACGCTGGTCAAGGCGCAGCAGGGTGATCACGCTCTCGTGGATTTCGGCGCCATCGAAGACACCACAGCCGGAAAGAATCACCGCAACTTTTTTTGTCATGCTCATACTCCAGTGTCGAGGCGTCAAATGTCCTCTAGTTTGGCAGATGTAGCCATAGGGTTTCCTGCAAACGCGGCCTAATCTTCAGAGATAACCCGGAGATCGCTGCCCCATGGACCTGATTCTGTTGGCCGTGCCGTTTTTCTTCGTGCTGATTGCAGTGGAACTGCTGGCCGACCGTGTGCGGGGCATGCGCGGCTACCGCCTGGCCGATGCCATCAATAGCCTGAGCACGGGGGCGCTGTCGACCAGCACAGGGTTGTTGACCAAAGGGGTGGGCCTGGTTACCTATGCTTTGGCCTGGGAGCATCTGGCGGTGTTGCGCTTGCCCGGCGACGCCCTGTGGACTTGGGTGCTGGCCTTCGTGCTCTATGACTTCTGCTACTACTGGCTGCACCGCTTGGGGCATGAGCGCAATGTCCTCTGGGCAGCGCACTCGGTGCACCATCAGAGCGAGGACTACAACCTCACCACGGCCCTGCGCCAGACCAGCAGCGGTTTTATCTTTTCCTGGATCTTCTACGTGCCGCTGGCGCTGATCGGCGTCCCGCCACTGGTGTTCATCACCGTGGCCTCGTTGAACCTGCTGTACCAGTTCTGGGTGCATACCCGGCACATTCCCAAGCTCGGCTGGTTCGAATGGGTATTCATCACGCCATCCAATCATCGCGTCCACCATGCGCAGAACCCTTTGTACTTGGATCGCAACTACGGCGGCGTGTTCATTCTCTGGGACCGCTTGTTCGGCACCTTCCAGGAGGAGGACGAGCGGGAACCGGTGATCTTTGGTGTGACCACGCCCCTGGCCAGCTGGAATCCGTTGTGGGCCAACCTGCAGTTCTACGCTCAGCTCTGGGCCGATGCCCGGCGTGCCGGCAGTTGGTGGGACAAGCTGCGTATCTGGTTCATGCCCACCGGGTGGCGCCCAGCGGACGTGGCGGCGCGTTACCCTTTGGCTAAGCAGGATCTGGGCCGGTTCCGCAAGTTCGAAATTCCGCTGGGCTGGCCGCAGCAGGCTTATGTGCTGGTGCAGTTTGCCGTCTACGTGGCATTAGGCAGTTATCTGATGGAGGTGGCCGAGCGAGTGTCGGCAACGGCGCTGGTGCTGGGTTGGAGCATCATGGCACTGGGGTTGTTCGTGCTGGGCACGGCCCTGGAGGACCGGCCCTGGGCGCCGCGCCTGGAGCTGGCGCGGCTGTTGGCCAATATTCCGGCGCTGTACCTGGCCGGCCTGACCGGGTTATGGGCGGTCACGCCCCTCACCTGGTTGGGGCTGCTGCTCTACAGCGGCCTGAGCCTGCTCGGCCTTGGCACTAGCCGCTTCCTGGCGCGCCACCTGCGCGGCCTTGAAGCGCCGGCGCAGCCAGAGCAGGCCTCCCAGCGCCAGTAGCCCACCGAGCACCCATAGCTCGTATTTCTTCACATTGCCCAGCAGGCCTTCGAGGATGGCGCCGAAGTGATAGGCGGCGACTCCCAGGGCCAGCGCCCAGATCGCCGCGCCGATGCCATTGAGCAACAGGTAGCGCCTTGGCGGATAACCAGACAGGCCGATGGCCACCGGCATTACCGTGCGCAGGCCATAGACGAAGCGGAAGCTCAGCACCCAGATGTCCGGGTGTCGGCGGACGTGTTCCAGCGCCCGGTCGCCCATCAGTTGCCAGCGTGGTTTGCGCGCCAGCAGGGCACGGCCATGGCGCCGCCCCATGAAGTACCAGAGCTGATCGCCGGCATAACTGCCGAAGAACGCCACCAGCACTACCAGATTGATATCCATGTAACCACGGAACGCTAGGAAGCCTGCGAGAACCAAGATGGTCTCACCTTCAAAAAACGTGCCGAGAAAAAGGGCAAAGTAGCCGAAATCTTGCAGGAATTGTTGAAGCATGTTCAGGGTGCTGGCGAAATGAACGCGCAGCCTACCCCTTCGCGCGCAATCGGGAAAGTGTCCAAATGTGTCTCGACGTGAACAATTCCTACACGGACAATGCCTGCGTCTACAAGTCGCAGGGTTGCCCTTGCCTGTCACACAGGCGTCATAATGGGCGCTTATAACTGTCGCGCTCGCCCGCCTTGCGCGGGCTCAGGAGTCTGCCGTGAGCTTTACCCCCGCTAACCGTTTGTTTCCTGCCACCCGCCTGCGTCGCAACCGTCGTGACGAATTCTCTCGTCGCCTGGTTCGCGAAAACGTATTGACCGTCGACGACCTGATTCTGCCGGTGTTCGTGCTGGACGGCGAGAACCGTCGTGAAGAAGTGCCCTCGATGCCGGGCGTCGAGCGCCTGTCGATCGACTTGCTGCTGGAAGCTGCGCAGACGTGGGTCGAGCTGGGTATTCCGGCGTTGGCGCTGTTCCCGGTTACCCCTGTCGAGAAGAAATCCCTGGACGGTGCCGAAGCCTGGAACCCGGACGGTATTGCCCAGCGCGCGACTCGCGCCCTGCGCGCGCGCTTCCCGGAGCTGGGGGTGATCACTGACGTCGCCCTGGACCCCTTCACCACTCATGGCCAGGACGGCATCCTCGACGAAGAGGGTTACGTCCAGAACGACATCACCGTCGATGCCCTGGTACGCCAGGCCCTGTCCCATGCCGAGGCCGGCGCCCAGGTGGTGGCTCCGTCAGACATGATGGACGGCCGCCTGCAGGCGATCCGTGAAGCCCTGGAGCTGGCCGGCCACGTCAACGTGCGCATCATGGCCTATTCGGCCAAGTACGCCAGTGCCTACTACGGGCCTTTCCGCGATGCGGTGGGCTCGGCCCTGAACTTGGGCAAGGCCAACAAGGCCTCTTACCAGATGGACCCGGCCAACAGCGACGAGGCCCTGCACGAGGTGGCTACTGACCTGGCCGAAGGCGCCGACATGGTCATGGTCAAGCCGGGCATGCCGTACCTGGACATCGTCCATCGCGTCAAAAGCGAGTTCAAGGTCCCTACTTTTGTCTATCAGGTGAGCGGTGAATACGCCATGCACATGGCCGCCATCCAGAATGGCTGGCTCAGCGAGGCTGTCATTCTCGAGTCCCTGACTGCTTTCAAGCGGGCAGGAGCCGATGGCATCCTGACCTATTTCGCCGTTCGTGCCGCTCAATTGATGAGAGGGCAATAACGCCCTTCAGGAACGCAAGATGAATAACGAAGTGCTAACACCTGTCGAGATCAAGGACGCCCAGGCGGTGCCCGAGCAGATGGTGCAGACGCCACCGGACCTGCCCGCGGTGCCAGAGCCCGTGGTGGAAGCCCCGGCGCCGGCCCCTGCGCCAGCGCCGGCGATCGTCATCCCGAGCCTGGACGACAGCAGCCTGTACATTCATCGCGAACTCTCGCAGCTGCAGTTCAACATCCGCGTGCTGGAACAAGCGCTGGATGAGACCTACCCCCTGCTCGAGCGCCTGAAGTTTCTGTTGATCTTCTCCAGCAACCTGGATGAGTTCTTCGAGATCCGCGTGGCGGGCTTGAAGAAGCAGATCACCTTCGCCCGTGAGCAGGCTGGCGCCGACGGTCTGCAGCCGCACCAAGCGCTGGCACGAATCAGCGATCTGGTGCACAGCGAGGTCGACCGCCAGTACGCGATCCTCAACGACGTGCTGCTGCCGGAGCTGGAAAAGCACCAGATCCGCTTCATCCGCCGCCGTCACTGGACGCAGAAACTCAAGACCTGGGTCCGCCGCTATTTCCGCGACGAGATCGCGCCGATCATCACTCCGATTGGCCTCGATCCGACCCACCCCTTCCCGTTGTTGGTCAACAAAAGCTTGAACTTCATCGTTGAGCTCGAAGGTATCGACGCCTTCGGCCGTGACTCCGGCCTGGCCATCATCCCCGCCCCGCGCCTGCTGCCGCGGATTATCCGCGTGCCGGAAGAGGTGGGTGGACCCGGCGCCAATTATGTGTTCCTGTCGTCGATGATCCACGCTCACGCCGACGACCTGTTCCAAGGCATGAAGGTCAAGGGCTGCTACCAGTTCCGCCTGACCCGTAACGCCGACCTGGCGCTGGACTCCGAGGATGTCGAGGACTTGGCCCGCGCTTTGCGCGGCGAACTGTTTTCGCGCCGCTACGGTGACGCCGTGCGTCTGGAGGTGGCCGATACCTGCCCGAAACACCTGTCCGATTACCTGCTCAAGCAGTTCAGCCTGAGCGAAAGCGAGTTGTACCAGGTCAACGGCCCGGTCAACCTGACCCGCCTGTTCAGCATCACCGGCCTGGACAGCCACCCGGAGCTGCAGTACACCCCGTTCACCCCAGGCATCCCGAAGCTGCTACAGAACGCCGAAAACATCTTCAGTGTGGTGAGCAAGCAGGACATCCTGCTCATGCACCCCTTCGAGTCCTTCACTCCTGTGGTCGACCTGCTGCGCCAGGCGGCCAAGGACCCGCATGTGCTCGCCGTGCGCCAGACCCTCTACCGCAGCGGCGCCAACTCGGAAATTGTCGATGCGTTGGTCGATGCGGCGCGTAACGGCAAGGAGGTCACGGCGGTGATCGAACTGCGCGCGCGTTTCGATGAAGAGTCCAACCTGCAAATGGCCAGCCGCTTGCAGGCTGCCGGCGCGGTGGTGATCTACGGTGTGGTCGGTTTCAAGACCCACGCCAAGATGATGCTGATCCTGCGCCGCGAAGCGGGCGAGATCGTACGCTACGCGCACTTGGGCACCGGTAACTATCACGCTGGCAACGCCCGCCTGTACACCGACTACAGCCTGCTGACCTCCGACGACGCGCTGTGCGAGGACGTCGGCAAGCTGTTCAGCCAATTGATTGGCATGGGCAAGACCTTGCGCATGAAGAAGCTGTTGCACGCCCCCTTCACCCTGAAGAAGGGCATGCTCGACATGATCGCCCGGGAGACTCAGTTCGCCCTGGACGGCAAGCCGGCGCACATCATTGCCAAGTTCAACTCGCTGACCGATCCCAAGATCATCCGCGCGCTGTACAAGGCTAGCCAGTCCGGCGTGCGCATCGACTTGGTGGTGCGTGGCATGTGCTGCCTGCGTCCAGGAATTCCGGGGGTTTCGCACAATATCCAGGTGCGCTCGATCATCGGCCGCTTCCTCGAACACACCCGGGTGTTCTACTTCCTCAATGGCGGCGAAGAGCAGATCTTCCTGTCCAGTGCCGACTGGATGGAGCGCAACCTCGACAAGCGCGTCGAAACCTGCTTCCCAGTCGAGGGCAAGAAATTGCTGCTGCGAGTGAAGAAGGAGCTGGAAAGCTACCTGACCGATAACACCCATGCCTGGATCCTGCAGCCGGACGGTCGCTACGTGCGCTGCACGCCGACCGGCAACCAGAACCCGCGCAATGCCCAGGCGACCCTGCTGGAGCGCCTGAGCAACCCGGTCCTCAGCGTACGCTGAGGATGAAGCCGACCCGGGCCAGCCACTCCGCCTCGTTGGCGAAGTCGGCCTGGGTCAGCTGGTTCTGTTCCAGCCAGTCGGCCGGGAACTCCACGTCCAGGCTCTCGCCAGCGGCATGCAACACCACCTTGGGCATCTGCTGGGTGCCGCGGATGTGGTGGAACAGGATGGCGAAGCGCAGCAGCACGCACAGGCGGAGCAGTCTTACGCCGTCCTCTCCGAACTCGGCGAACTTGTCCTTGGGAATGTTGCGCCGATGCCCGCGCACCAGCAGGGCGAGCATCAACTGGTCTTCCCGGGAGAAACCGGCCAGGTCGGAGTGCTCGATCAGGTAGGCGCCATGCTTGTGATAGTGGTAGTGGGCAATGTCCAGCCCCACTTCATGCACCTTGGCAGCCCAGCCCAGCAGTTCACGCCAGATGCCATCCTCCAGGCCCCAGGTCTTGGCCACCTGGTCGAAGGCATGCAGGGCCTTGCGTTCTACCCGTGCGGCTTGGTCCTGGTCGACGTGATAGCGCTCCATCAGCGAGGTCAGGGTTCGTTCACGCACGTCTTCGTGGTGATGGCGGCCCAGCAGGTCGTACAGCACGCCTTCGCGCAGGGCGCCATCGCAGTGGTCCATGCGTTGCAGTTCCAGGGCATCGAAGATCGCCTCGAGAATGGCCAGGCCCGCCGGGAAGATGGTGCGGCGGTCCGGCTTGACCCCGTCGAAATCGATCTTGTCGGTCTCGCCCAGTTTGAACAGCTTGCGCTTGAGCCAGGCCAGGCCTTCGGCGTTGACCTCGCCGTTGCCCATGCCGCCGGACTTGATGGCTTGGCCGATGGCCCGGATGGTGCCCGAGGAGCCGATGGCCTCGTCCCAGCTGAGGCGGTGCAGGGCGTTTTCGATGCTCATCAGCTCGAGACGCGCGGCGGTGTAGGCCTGGGCGTAACGTGCCGGAGTGATCTTGCCATCGCGGAAATAGCGTTGGGTAAAGCTGACACAGCCCATCTGCAGGCTTTCGCGCAGCAGCGGCTCGAAGCGTTGGCCAATGATGAATTCGGTGCTGCCACCGCCAATGTCGGCGACCAGGCGCTTGCCCGGCGTATCGGCCAGGGTGTGGGACACGCCCAAGTAGATGAGGCGGGCCTCTTCACGTCCAGAGATCACTTCGACCGGATGACCGAGGATGTCCTCGGCGCGGCGGATGAATTCGCCGCGGTTACGTGCCTCGCGCAGGGCGTTGGTGCCGACGATGCGCACAGAGCCTGCGGGCATGCCGTTGATCAGTTGGGCAAAGCGCTTGAGGCAATCCAGGCCCCGTTGCATGGATTCTTCGCTGAGTTTGCGTTCCTCATCGATGCCGGCGGCCAGTTGAACCTTTTCCCCCAGGCGTTCAAGGATACGGATCTCGCTGTGGTGGGCTTTGGCCACGACCATGTGGAAGCTGTTGGAGCCAAGGTCGATGGCGGCGATCAGAGACAGGTTCTTCGCTGTGGTATGCGGCATGATCTCGATGTTCTCGGTCGATAACCCGGCAATCGTGCCACGATCCATGGCTGACGCCAACGCGCAGCACGGCCGGGCTTGATGCAGGGCAGGTGCCAGGGAATCTTATGACTCTTATGTGACAGCTTCGATATGCGCTGTGTTGCACAACTATAGTTACACTCAATCGGCCGCGACTTCCTGTAGGACGCGGGTGCGGCTATGATGGGCAACGTTTTTTTGCTTACGACCTGGAGACTTCCATGAGCAGCGATCTTATCAAACACGTCACCGACGCCAGCTTCGAAGCCGAAGTACTGAAGGCCGAAGGCCCGGTGCTGGTCGACTACTGGGCTGAATGGTGCGGCCCTTGCAAGATGATCGCGCCAGTACTGGACGACATCGCTACCAGCTACCAGGGCAAGCTGACCGTCGCCAAGCTGAACATCGACGAAAACCAGGAGACCCCGGCCAAGCACGGTGTCCGTGGTATCCCGACCCTGATGCTGTTCAAGAACGGCAACGTCGAGGCCACCAAGGTCGGCGCCCTGTCCAAGTCTCAGCTGGCTGCCTTCCTGGACGCCAATATCTGAGTCGAAAAAGCCCCGCATTCGCCGGGGCTTTTCTTTATTTTCTGACTAGACGCCAGAAAATACAGGTGTTACATTCGGCCTCGCACTGTTTCTTCAGTGCCCTCTGCACGCCGTCGCCGACGCATCCCTAATTCGAATCAGTACGCGATCCTGTCGCCATCTCTGCGGCGCGGCCTCATTAAGCCAGAAGCTTAATTCTCCCTTCTTACATGATTACGTCATTCCCCTTATGAACCTGACTGAACTCAAGCAAAAGCCGATTACCGATCTGCTGGAAATGGCCGAACAGATGGGCATAGAAAATATGGCCCGTTCGCGCAAGCAGGATGTGATTTTCTCCCTGTTGAAGAAGCATGCGAAAAGCGGCGAGGAAATCTCCGGTGACGGCGTGCTGGAGATTCTCCAGGACGGTTTCGGTTTCCTGCGCTCCGCGGATGCTTCGTACCTGGCCGGCCCTGACGACATCTACGTGTCGCCCAGCCAGATCCGCCGCTTCAACCTGCGCACCGGCGACACCATCGTCGGCAAGATCCGTCCACCGAAGGAAGGCGAGCGTTACTTCGCGCTGCTCAAGGTCGATACCATCAACTTCGACCGTCCAGAAAACGCGAAGAACAAGATCCTGTTCGAAAACCTGACGCCGCTGTTCCCCAACGAGCGCTTGAAGATGGAGGCCGGCAACGGCTCCACCGAAGACCTCACCGGCCGCGTCATCGATCTCTGCGCTCCGATCGGCAAAGGTCAGCGCGGCCTGATCGTCGCCCCGCCAAAAGCGGGCAAGACCATCATGTTGCAGAACATCGCGGCGAACATCACCCGCAACAACCCCGAGTGCCACCTGATCGTCCTGCTGATCGACGAGCGCCCGGAAGAAGTGACCGAGATGCAGCGCACCGTGCGCGGCGAAGTGGTCGCCTCGACCTTCGACGAGCCGCCGACCCGTCACGTGCAAGTGGCCGAAATGGTCATCGAGAAGGCCAAGCGCCTGGTCGAGCACAAGAAGGACGTGGTCATCCTGCTCGACTCGATCACCCGTCTGGCACGTGCCTACAACACCGTGATCCCGAGCTCCGGCAAGGTCCTGACCGGTGGTGTTGACGCCCACGCCCTGGAGAAGCCGAAGCGTTTCTTCGGTGCTGCGCGTAACATCGAGGAAGGCGGTTCGCTGACCATCATCGCCACCGCGCTGGTCGAGACCGGCTCGAAGATGGACGAAGTGATCTACGAAGAGTTCAAGGGTACCGGCAACATGGAACTGCCGCTGGACCGTCGCATCGCCGAGAAGCGCGTGTTCCCGGCCATCAACATCAACCGTTCCGGCACCCGCCGCGAAGAGCTGCTGACTGCCGACGACGAACTGCAGCGTATGTGGATCCTGCGCAAGCTGCTGCACCCGATGGATGAAGTCGCTGCCATCGAGTTCCTGGTCGACAAGCTCAAGCAGACCAAGACCAACGACGAGTTCTTCCTGTCGATGAAGCGCAAGTAAGCGCCCGCTCGACACGCTATTGATTGGGGCTGCTGCGCAGCCCATCGCGGGCAAGCCCGCTCCTGCAACCTTGTAGGAGCGGGCTTGCCCGCGATGGGTCGCGAAGCGGCCCCAAATCATTTTTGCACCCAATTGCGGCCCTTTCGGCGCTACACTCTGCAGCCCGACCGGTACGGCCAACACGAGGCTCACGCATGCAGTATCGCGATTTGCGCGACTTTATCCGCGGCCTGGAACAGCGCGGCGAACTCAAGCGCATCCAGGTTCCGATCTCGCCAGTCCTGGAAATGACCGAAGTCTGCGACCGAACCCTGCGGGCCAAAGGGCCGGCATTGCTGTTCGAGAAGCCGACCGGTTTCGACATCCCGGTACTTGGCAACTTGTTCGGCACCCCGGAACGGGTGGCCATGGGCATGGGGGCCGAGTCGGTCAGCGAACTGCGTGAGATCGGCAAGCTGCTGGCCTTCCTCAAGGAGCCCGAGCCACCCAAGGGCCTCAAGGACGCCTGGTCGAAGCTGCCGATCTTCAAGAAGGTCGTGTCCATGGCGCCGAAGGTGGTCAAGGATGCGGTGTGTCAGGAAGTGCTGGTCGAGGGCGAGGATGTCGATCTCAGCCAGTTGCCGATCCAACATTGCTGGCCGGGCGACGTCGCACCGCTGATCACCTGGGGCCTGACCGTCACCCGTGGCCCCAACAAGGACCGCCAGAACCTCGGCATCTACCGTCAGCAGGTCATCGGTCGCAACAAGGTCATCATGCGTTGGCTGAGCCACCGTGGCGGCGCGCTGGACTACCGTGAGTGGTGCGAGAAGCACCCCGGCCAGCCCTTCCCAGTGGCCGTTGCCCTGGGCGCCGACCCGGCGACTATCCTCGGTGCCGTCACCCCGGTGCCCGACACGCTCTCCGAATACGCGTTCGCCGGCCTGCTGCGCGGCAACCGCACCGAGCTGGTCAAGTGCCGCGGTAGCGATTTGCAGGTGCCGGCCACGGCGGAAATCATTCTCGAGGGCGTGATCCACCCGGGCGAGATGGCGCCGGAGGGGCCTTACGGCGACCACACCGGCTATTACAACGAAGTGGACAACTTCCCGGTGTTCACCGTCGAGCGCATCACCCACCGCCGCAAGCCGATCTACCACAGCACCTACACCGGTCGGCCACCGGATGAGCCGGCGATCCTCGGTGTGGCGTTGAACGAAGTGTTCGTGCCGATCCTGCAGAAGCAGTTCCCGGAGATCACCGATTTCTACCTGCCGCCGGAAGGCTGCTCCTACCGCATGGCGGTGGTGACCATGAAGAAGCAGTACCCTGGCCACGCCAAGCGCGTCATGCTGGGTGTGTGGTCGTTCCTGCGACAGTTCATGTACACCAAGTTCGTTATCGTCACCGACGATGACATCAACGCCCGCGACTGGAACGATGTGATCTGGGCCATCACCACGCGTATGGACCCCAAGCGTGATACGGTGATGATCGACAACACTCCGATCGACTACTTGGACTTCGCGTCTCCGGTATCGGGGCTGGGGTCGAAGATGGGCCTGGACGCGACCCACAAGTGGCCAGGCGAGACTACACGCGAATGGGGACGGGCCATCGTCAAGGACGAGGCCGTCACCCGCCGTATCGACGAGTTGTGGGATCAGTTGGGAATAGATTGATGCAGGTAACCTTGCAGCCATCCGGGGCCGTGCTGGCGCTTGAACCCGGGGAACGGATTCTGGATGCGGCGCGGCGCTTGGGCTATGACTGCCCACAGAGCTGCCGCAACGGCAATTGCCACGTGTGCGCTGCCTTGCTGGTCGAGGGTCGGGTGCGTCAGAACGGCGAGATTCGCGATCACGGTGAGCTGTTCACCTGCATCGCTGAACCGCTGGAGGATTGCGTGCTGCTCTGGGACGGCGTGCTGGCTCTCGGCGAGCTGCCAGTGCGCAAGCTGGCGTGCACCTTGAGCGAATGCGTCGAGGTCGGGGGTGATGTCTGGCGCGTGCGCCTGCGTGCGCCAGCGGGCAGGCCACCGCGCTATCACGCCGGGCAGTACCTGATGATCGAACGGGAAGGCGCCGACAAGGCCGCCTTTTCCCTGGCCTCGGCGCCCCATGCCGGCCGTGAGCTGGAGCTGCATGTGTTGGCTCGTGAAGAGAGCGCCCGCGCCTTGATCGAGCAGTTGCAGCGCAATCGCATGGCCCGGGTCGAGTTACCCTTCGGTGATGCCCACCTGGCCGAGTTGCCTGACGGTCCGCTGGTGCTGATCGCCGCCGGTACCGGCATGGGGCAGATGCACAGCCTGGTAGAGCATTGCCGTGCGCAGGGCTTCAAGCATCCGGTGCACCTGTACTGGGGGGTGCGCCGTCCCGAGGACTTCTACGAGATAGAACACTGGGCCGAATGGGAGCGCTTGCCGAACCTTTTCCTGCACAAGGTCGTCAGCGATCTCTGTGGCTGGGAAGGGCGCTGCGGTATGTTGCACGAAGCGGTGTGCGAGGACATCGACGACCTGAACACGGTGCATGTCTATGCCAGTGGCTCGCCGACCATGGTCTATGCCACGCTCGATGCATTGGTCGAGGCGGGCATGGATGCGCATCGGATGCGGGCTGACGTATTTGCCTATGCGCCTCGTGGTTGAGAAAAGGGCACGCTGAAACAGTGTGCCCTTTTAATAACCAAAGTTACCGCAAGTGATTATAAGCGGCGCACTCTTAGCAGCGCCGATAATATCTTTCCCTGACATTGAAATAATAATCCCGGGTCCTAGGGACCCCTTGTGACTCCTTGCTCGCAGCCTGTCTTGCCTGTGCCGTGCTTTCTGCTATACGGTAAGTCATGAAACTCTTATTTAGGGTAGAGTTTCTGACTTCGGTAGATCTCAGGGAAGCAACGGCGGCAACTATGTCGGCAATTGAAAGTTCATCCTGGCAGACGTCTTATCCTCCTTTGCTCGATTTCGGGCAGCAACACACCCGCGAGCAACTTCTGAATTCCATGCAACTGACCATGGCCCGGCATCAGGGCGGCCCGGTCTGGCTGTTCGCCTACGGTTCGCTGATCTGGCGGCCGGAGTGCAAGGCTGTCGAGCGTCAAAGGGCGCGTGTGCATGGTTATCACCGAGGCCTGTACCTCTGGTCCCATGAGCACCGGGGAACGCCTGAGCAGCCCGGGCTCGTGTTCGGCCTGGACCGTGGGGGCTCGTGCAGCGGCTTCGCCTATCGGCTCGACGAGGCTGACCTGGACAATGCCCTGTTCGCACTTTGGCAGCGCGAGATGCCTTATCCCGCCTACCGACCGCATTGGTTGAACTGCCGCCTCAGCGACGGCAGCAAGGTGCAGGCGCTGGGCTTTGTCCTCGAACGGCACCTGCCATGCTACGCGGGCAACCTGCCCGACACCCTGCTGAGCCAGATCCTGGCCAATGCCAAGGGGCGGTTTGGCAGCACGCGGGAGTATGTCGAGCAGACTTTGAACGCACTGCGCAGCCATGCCATGCCGGATCGCAACCTAGAGGCGCGTTTCAGGCGTTGCCATAACCTGCGGGAAGTCTGAGCGCCGTCTGGCCTACCTCAGGTCGACTCGAGACCTGAGCGAGCTTGCCCGCGAAACGAGGGCAAAGCCCTCGCTGTACTGGTTCTTAGCGTGCAAGCACCACCAGTTTGCCCACCGCTTGCCGCTGTCCAAGCCGGTCGATCGCTGTCCCCGCTTCGGCCAGTGGATAGGTCTGCGACACCAGCGGCTTGAGTTTGCCCTCGGCATACCAGGCAAACAGTTGCTGGAAGTTCGCCGCATTGTCCTCCGGCTGGCGCTGGGCAAAGGCGCCCCAGAATACGCCGACCACCGCGGCGCCCTTGAGCAGCACCAGGTTGGCCGACAACTTCGGTATGACCCCGCTGGCAAAGCCAACCACCAGCAACCGGCCATTCCAGGCCAGGCTGCGCACAGCTTGCTCGAACAGTTCGCCACCGACTGGGTCGTAGACCACATCCACGCCTTGGCCGCCGGTCAGGCGCTTGACCTCATCCTTAAGGCTGGCCTGGGTGTAGTCAATCAGTTCGTCGGCACCGGCTGCCTTGGCCACGGCCAGTTTCTCGGCACTGCTGGCCGCCGCGATCACCCGTGCTCCCATGGCTTTGCCTATCTCTACCGCCGCCAGGCCGACACCGCCTGAGGCGCCGAGCACCAATAGGGTTTCCCCTGCTTGCAACTGGCCGCGCTGTTTCAGCGCGTGCATGGAGGTGCCGTAGGTCATGCCGAAGGCGGCGGCCGTGGTGAAGTCCATGCCCTGCGGAATCGGCAGAACGTTGTAGAAGGGCACGGCTACCTGCTCGGCAAACGCTCCCCATCCGGTCAGGGCCATGACCCTGTCGCCGACCTTGAGGGTGCCGGCCTTTTCGCCCACGGCGGCGACCACGCCTGCGGCCTCGCCACCTGGCGAGAAGGGGAGAGGCGGCTGGAACTGGTACTTGCCTTCGATGATCAAGGTGTCGGGGAAGTTGACTCCGGCCGCGTGTACGTCCAAGAGGACTTCGTTCTTCTTCGGCACTGGGCTGGCCACGTCATCGAGGACCAGGTCCCGCGCTGGGCCCAGGGTTTTGCACAACACTGCTTTCATCGGGGCTATTCCTTTGCGTGTAGTGGCCGATAAGTTTAGGTGGGTCAGGTGCCGGGTCAACGAGCATGGCCCGCCCTGATAGGCCGGCATAAGCCCGGACTTGGGTTTGACGGGTGTGCTGGATATGCTGGCGCCAACTGTATGAGGAGTGAATTCGTGAAAGCGTGGGTCTTGATGGTGCTGGCTCTGATCTTGCCAGTGGCGGCCGTGGCCGCCGAGGAAGCCAAGGAAGGAGAGCCCAAGGTCTCCTATATCTCCCTGAACCCGCCTTTTGTCGGTAACTATGCCCTCGATGGCGGCCCCAGGCTGCGAGTCTACAAGGCGGATGTGGCCCTGCGGGTCAGCAGTGACGCTGCGGCGGCTGTGGTCAAGCACCATGAGCCGTTGATCCGCAACCAACTGGTCGCATTGTTTACCCAGCAGGGTGTGGAGAACATGAGCAATGTAGAGGCCAAGGAAGCACTGCGCCAGGAAGCCCTGAAGCAGGTCCAGCAGGTGCTCGAATCCGAGGAAGGCAGGCCGCTCGTCGACGATCTGCTGTTCAATAACCTGATCGTGCAGTGATCAGGAGGCCAGGCTGCGGCGAAATCGTGCCAGGGCTACGGCAAAGAACAGCAGGCCGATCACGGCCAGGGCCAGGACATCTGGCCACACCACGTCGAGCCCGGCATCGCGGAATAGGATCGCCGCGCCCAGGCTGACGAAATGAGTCGAGGGTGAGCCTTGCATCACCCACTGCAGCCACTGCGGCATGCTGTCCAGCGGCGTGCTGCCGCCCGAGAGCAACAGCATCGGGATGATCACCGGAATCGCCAGCAAGCCGAACTGCGGTGTCGAGCGCGCCAGTGTGGCGAGGAAAATGCCCAGCGCGGTGCTGGCGAACAGGTACAGCGCCGTGACACCCAGGAACAGCCCCAGCGAGCCGGCCAGGGGTACGCCCAGCGCCCACTTGACCACCACTTCCAGCGACACCCATGTGCACAGCACCACGACCAGGGCGTTGCTGCCGATCTTTGCCAGCATGATTTCCAGCGCCGTCAGCGGCAGCACCAGCAGGTGGTCGAGGGTCCCGTGTTCGCGCTCGCGCAGCAGCGCGGTGCCGGTCAGCACGATGGCCAGGATAGTGATGTTGTTGACGATCTGAATCACCGCGAGGAACCAGCCACCTTCCAGGTTCGGGTTGAACAGGGCGCGGGGGCTGATGATGGCCGGGCTGCTGGCCTCGCCCTGGTTGGCGTAGTCGAGCAGTTCGCGTTCGAAGATCCGGCCTATGTAGCCGGCGCCCATGAACGCCTGGCTCATCGCCGTGGCATCGACATTGACCTGCAACTCGGGTGAGCGTCCGGCCAGCAGGTCGCTCTGGAAGTTGGCCGGCACGTTGATCACGAAGGTGTACAGGCCTCTGTCCATGGTCTGGTCGAGCAGGTTCTGGGACAACGGCACGGCGGTTTGGAACTCCGGCGGTTGCAGCGACTCGGCGAGCTTGCGCGAGACCTGGCTGCGGTCCTCATCCACGATTGCGACGCTGGCATTGTGCACACCGATCACCGAACCGGCGGCGGGCATGTAGATCGCTACGCTGAAGGCGTAGAGCAGGAACAGCAAGAGCACGCTGTCGTGGCGCAGGCTGGTCAGCTCTTTCAGGCCAAGGCGCAGGGTATGGTTCAGGCGCTGCATCTAGGCCTCCTGCTTTTTCAGCATGGCCAGGCTCAGGCCAGTGAAGGCGAGGAAGAAGCCTAGCAATGCCAGGCATTGGGGCCACAGCTCGCGCAGGCCCAGGGCCTTGGTGAAGGTGCCGACGGCGATATCGAGGAAGTAGCCGGCTGGAAACAGCTGTCCCATCAGTGCGGCGGCGCCATCGAGCGAGGAGCGAGGCACGATCAGCCCGGAAAACTGGATGGTCGGCAAGCTGGTGATGATCATAGTGCCGAGGATCGCAGCGATCTGCGTACGGGTGAAGGCCGAGATCAACAGGCCCAGGCTGGTGGTGGCCAGCAGGTAGAGCAGGCCGCCACAGGCCAGGGCCAACGGGCTGCCTTTGAGTGGTACGCCGAACAGCCAGCGGTTCATCGCCACCAGCAGTGCCAGGTTGACCAGGCTCACGGCCAGGTAGGGCGTCTGCTTGCCCAGGAGGAATTCCAGGCGGGTCAGCGGGGTGGCATAGAAGTTGGTAATCGAGCCCAATTCCTTCTCGCGGACGATGCCCAAGGCGGTGAGCATGGCCGGAATGAATGCCAGGATCAGCGCCATGACGCCCGGCCCGATGGCGTTCACGCTGACCACGTCCTGGTTATAGCGGAACCGGGTTTCCAGGCGTACCGGAGCCTGCCGGGGCTGTGGCTGGCTGCTCAGGCTGGCCAGTTGGGCGAGGTTGGCCTGGTGCACTGCTTCGACGTAGTTGCGGCTGGTTTCGGCGCGAAACGGCATGCCGCCATCCAGCCAGGCTGCCACCACCGGTTGGCGCCCGGCATACAGGTCGCGGCCGAAGCCGGGTGGAATCTCCAGGGCCAGCTTGATCTCCGAGCGTTGCAGGCGCTGATGCAACTGCCGAGCGTCGCGGATCGGGGCTTGCTCGGCGAAATAGCGCGAGCCGCGGAAGGCTTCCAGATAGGCGCGGCTCTGCGGGCTCTGGTCCTGGTCATAGACGGCGAAGGCAAGGTTCTCCACATCCAGTGAAATGCCATACCCGAAGATCACCATCATGAACAGAGCGCCAAGCAGAGCGAAGGCCAGGCGCACCTTGTCGCGCAGCAGCTCCTTGCCTTCGCGGCTGGCGACTGCGAACAGGCGGCGCAGGCTGAAGCCCCCGCGCAAGGGCTTCGATGGCGGGGCAGGCTCATCCAGGCGGGTGCTGGCTGCGGCTGGCGGGGTTTCACCCTGGGCCTGTTCCAGGCAATGGACGAAGGCGTCTTCCAGCGTATCGCCGGCGAACTGGTGCTGCAGGGCGGCTGGGGTATCGCAGGCCAGGACCCTGCCGGCATGCATCAGCGAGATGCGGTCGCAGCGCTGGGCTTCGTTCATGAAGTGGGTGGAGAGGAAGATGGTCACCCCTTGCTCCCGTGACAGCTCGACCAGCAGGCGCCAGAAGTCATCGCGGGCAGCCGGGTCGACCCCCGAGGTCGGCTCGTCGAGGATCAGCACTTCTGGGCGGTGCAGTACGGCCACGGCCAGCGATAAGCGTTGACGCAAGCCCAGGGGCAGCGCGCCAGAAGGCTGGTCGGCGATGGCGCCGAGGTCGAAGCGCTCGATCAGTTCGGCGATACGCGGGGTGCTGTCGGCCTTGGCCAGGTCGAACAGGCGCGCGTGCAGTTCCAGGTTCTGCCGGGTGCTGAGTTCGCCATACAGGGAGAAGCTTTGCGACATGAAGCCGACCCGCTTGCGGGTGCCCAGATCGGCGGCATCCACGGGGCGCCCCAGCAGGCTGGCACTGCCTTCACTGGCGGGCATCAGGCCGGTGAGTACCTTCATGGTGGTGGTCTTGCCGCAGCCGTTGGAGCCTAGGAAGCCGAAGATCTCGCCACGGCCGATGGCGAAGCTGACCTTGTTCACGGCAGTGAAGTCGCCGAAGCGCAGGGTCAGCTCATGGGCTTCGATGGCAATGGGGCCCACGTTGTCTTGGCGTGGCGGTATCTGTAGGGGCGGGCGCTGTGCTCGACCAGCGCCCTGGTAATAGGTGAAGGCGTCATCCAGCTTGTGGCTGGCGGTGACGGCCGCCAGTTCGCGGCTTGGGCCGGCGGCGAGCAGGCGGCCGCCATCGAGCATCAGGCAATGTTCGAATTGCTCCGCCTCCTCCATGTAGGCGGTGGCCACCAGCAATGTCAGTTGCGAGCGCTCTTCACGCACCTGCTCGACCAGCTCCCAGAAGCGCCGCCGCGACAGGGGGTCGACGCCGGTGGTTGGCTCGTCGAGGATCAGCAGGTCCGGTTCGTGGATCAGCGCACAGCACAATCCGAGCTTCTGCTTCATGCCTCCGGACAACTTGCCCGCCGGCCGTTCGCCGAAGCGTTCCAGGTCGGTGGCCTGCAACAGGTTGTGCATGCGCTGCTCGCACTCGGTGCTGCCCAGGCCGAACAGGGTGGCGAAGAAGTGGATGTTTTCGCGGATCGACAGCTCGGGATACAGGTTGTTGCCTAGGCCTTGTGGCATGAAGGCGATGCGTGGGTACAGGCTGTTGCGGTGACGGCGCTGGCGGATTGAGCCGCCCAGCACTTGCAGCTCGCCCTGCTGCAGGCGTTTGACCCCAGCGATCAGCCCGAGCAGGCTCGATTTGCCAGCGCCGTCCGGGCCGATCAGGCCGCAGCGGGTGCCGGCTGGCAGGCTGAAACTCAGGTCTTGCAAGGCCGCCAGGCCACCGTAGTGATGGCAAAGGTGCTCGGCCTGCACTGCCAGGCTGTTCATTGCAGGTTGGCCGGCCAGTCCACTTCAGCCGTGCGCACATAGCCTGCGCCGGGCATGCCCGGTTTGGCCTGGGGCACGGCGCTCGGCTCGCTCAGGCGCAGTTTGACCCGGAACACCAGCTTCTGCCGTTCATCGCGGGTTTCCACCTGCTTGGGCGTGAACTGCGCCTTGGCTGCGACGAACGCCACCTTGGCCGGCAGGGCCTTGTCCGACAGGGCATCGAGGACGATGCGCGCCTCATCGCCCACGGTCAGGCGGCCGGTGGTGGAAGTGGGCAGGTAGAGGTTCATGTACTGGTCGCTGGGGTCTATCAGCATCAGCACACGGCCGCCAGCACCCAACACCTCACCTGGCTCGGCCAGGCGCAGTTGGATGATACCGTCGATAGGTGCGCGCAGGCTGCTGTCATCGATTTCGGTGGTCAATTGCGCGACCTGGGCCTTGGCAGCGCCGATGGCGGCCTTTATCGCTGCCAGTTGCGCACGGGCGGCGACCACGGCGGCATTGGCCGTGTCATGGCGCGCTTGCTGTTGGTCGAGCAGCTGTTGGCTGGCAAAGTTGCGCTTATAGATTTCGCGGACACGTTTGAGCTCCTGGCTGGCCAGCAACTGCTCGCTCTGGCGCAGCTGTACGTTGGCCTGGGCCGCTGCGTAATTCTCGCGGGCGCGTAGAACCTCGGCTTCGGCCTGGTTGCGCTGGGCTTCCAGGGTGCGGGTGTCGATGCGTGCCAGCAACTGGCCGCGACTGACCTTGTCGCCCTCATCGACCAGCACTTCGGCCAGTCGGCCGGGGACTTTGCTGGCGATCTGCACTTCGGTGGACTCGAGCCGACCGTTGCCCATGGCCAGCCCTTCGGGTAGGCGGTCGTGCAGGGACTTCCAATAGCCCAGGCCACCTGCAGCCAGTAGCAGGGCGAGCAGGGCGCCAGCGAAGAGTTTGGGGGTGTGTTGGCTCATCAGTCAGCATCCTGCTTGATATGCGTCATATCTTGACGCAGCACCAGCCCTGGTGTGTTGATACTCGTCAAATCAGCGGCAAGCCCAGCTGACTTAGAGTAAGGCGAGTACTGCCGCCCATTGTTCCGCCGTGACTGGCATTACCGACAGGCGACTGCCCTTCTGCACCAGAGGCAGGTCGGCCAGGGTGGCCTGCTGTTTGAGGAAGCCCAGCTCCAGCACTCGTCCGAACGTCTGCACATGGCTGACATCCACCGCGCTCCAGGGGTTTTTGTCGGTGCTGGCCTTGGCATCGAAGTACGGGCTTTCCGGGTCGAGGGCCGTGGGGTCGGGGTAGGATGCGGCGGTGATGCGGGCAATGCCGGCGATGCCAGGTTGTGGACAACTGGAGTGGTAGAAGAAGAATTCGTCGCCTATGCTCATTTCCCTTAGGAAATTGCGCGCTTGGTAGTTGCGCACCCCATCCCAGCGTGCTTCGCCGAGGCGCGCCAAGGCTTCGATGGAGAGCTCGTCGGGTTCGGATTTCATCAGCCAGTAGGCCATGGATGCTGCTCCTGACAAAACTTGAAATAACTAGTTGCATGAAACCGACAGTCGGTTGGCGTCAATGTTTGCGCGGCGACTAATGTTGTCGGAAAATGCGCCGATTTTAAGGCTTGAACGCTGCTGCAACCCTAACAGGGTTTGCTGGCAACGTGATCAGTTTGCCTGAGGGGGGCAATCGATGAATCGCAAACCGGACTTACTCTGGATCCTGGTGTTCATTTTCGGTCTGGGTGTGGTCACTACCGGTTACGCGCAGAATTTCTGGGAACGTAAGGCCGATGTGGCCTACCAGGTACCGGTCAATCCTGCCCAGCAGCAACGCTGACGTTCTTCGCTGGCGCCGCTCAGTCCGGCGCCAGGTACCAGCCTCGGTCTGAAACCGTCCCCTGCAGCGGCACATCCCAACTGGCCTGGGCCAGTCGTTCGACCTTCTGGCATTCATGGGCCAGCCCCAGCAATATCGGTTTTTTCCATGCCTTGCGGCGTGCCTGGTAGGCCAGGCTGCGGTCATAGAAGCCACCCCCCATGCCCAGGCGCCCACCCACCTCATCGAAACCCACCAACGGCAGCAGGATCAGGTCCAGCGCCCAGATTGGCCGTTGCCGGTTGCGGTTGATCAGCGGCTCTGGGATGCGGAAGCGGTTGCGGCGCAGTCGCTCGCCCTGTTCGAAGCGTTGGAAGACCATGCGGGTGCGAGGCCAGGCGTGCAGCACCGGCAGGTAAGTGTGCTTGCCACGCCGGCGCGCTTCGCGCAGCAGCAGGTGGGGGTCGATTTCGCTGTCGTTGGGCAGATACAGGGCAATGTGGCGGGCGCGGCGGAACAGTGGATGCTGCGCTAGCTGCCGGTATAGGCCGCGGGCGGCCTGGCGCTGTTCGGCCGGGGTCAGTGCGCGACGGGCGTTACGCAGCAAGCGGCGCAGTTGAGGGCGGGTAAGCGGCGCAGTGTCGGTCATGGCACGGGCGGTCCCTGGTGTGCTTGCCGTATGGCGTGGCAAAGCAAATTGCCCGCCGTGGAGGGCGGGCAAGGCAGAATTCAGGCTCCCCGACGAGCCGCTGTCGGTGTAGCCCTTGAACCCGAAAGTTCAAGGTGGAGATTGCAGGGGGCGTTAAGGCTTTCCGTCGGGCGGACATGCACACCGGCCCCAGCGTGCAACCCCCGTGGTTGTGCGTATCGGCTCAGGGACATAACCGACTGGCGCGCACTCCAGGGAGTGGCGCCAGTATACGCAAGCTCAGCCGATTTTTGTATCCGCATCGTCGGCCAGTGCCTGATCGACCCGTTCGAGCAGGTCGCGCACCTGCTCGCGGGTGGTGCCGCTGGCCTGCACGTCCGGGCGTTCCTGGTTGTGCAGCAGGTCGTGGGTGATGTTCAGCGCGGCCATTACTGCGATGCGGTCGGCGCCGATCACCTTGCCGCTGCTGCGGATCTCGCGCATCTTGCCGTCCAGGTAGCGTGCGGCGCTGACCAGGTTGCTGCGTTCTTCCGGCGGACAGATGATCGAGTATTCCTTGTCGAGGATCTGGACGGTGACGCTATTGCTTGAACTCATGAGTCTTGCTCCAGGGCCTTGAGGCGCAAAATCATCGATTCGACCTTGCGTCGGGCGATCTCGTTCTTTTCGATGAGGTGGGCGCGCTCCTCGCGCCAGGATTTTTCCTGAGCTACTAGGAGTGCATTTTGCCGTTTTAGTTGCTCGACTCGCTCGATCAGCAGTTCGAACCGGCTCATCAGCGCTTGCAGGTCGTTCTCTTGCATGGGTTGCACTCGATTCGGTCTGTCGGTGATTGCCTGGCGATCATGCCCCGGCCTGACCCGCAGCGGCCAGTGCTGATGGTCTTGGCGCGCCTGCCGGTGCTAGGATACAAGGTCTTCATTCTAGTCATTGCGCCGTCTGGCGCCTAGTTGCCCATGCCCAATACCAATTCGCCCTACACCGCCTTCGCCACCTTGCTGTCCAGC
This sequence comes from Pseudomonas sp. X10, assembly GCF_054889225.1. NCBI lineage: Bacteria > Pseudomonadati > Pseudomonadota > Gammaproteobacteria > Pseudomonadales > Pseudomonadaceae > Pseudomonas > Pseudomonas sp. X10. The sequence continues at coordinate 203,496 of NZ_CM142677.1, forward strand.
AATGGCCATCCTGTCACCCCTGCTGAACTGCACGGCCTACTGCTTGGCCGCTGCTGCACGGGTGCGGCATTCGACGCCGATGCCTGGCTGGCCGACGCGGCCCAACTGCTCGAAGTCGAACCTGTCGAGAACGTTCGCAATGCACTGATCGGCCTGCAGGAAATGGTCAAGGGTGAGCTGACCGGCGAGGACATCACCATTGTCCTGCTGCTGCCAGGCGACGAGGCCCCGCTGGCCGACCGCGCTGCTGCGCTGGGCCAGTGGTGCCAGGGCTTCCTCGCCGGTTTCGGCCAGAACGCCGGTGGCCTGGAGCTGAGCACCGAAGCCAAGGAAGTACTGCAGGACCTGGTGGCGATCTCCCAGGTCCAGGATGCGCTGGAAGAGTCCGAGGACGGCGAAAGCGATTACATGGAAGTGATGGAATACTTGCGTGTGGCACCGCTGCTGCTCTACACCGAGCTGGCCAAGCCGGTCGAGCCGGCGGCCAAGCCATCGCTGCACTGACCGTCGGGGGTCCCTTTTGCCCATGAGCCATATCCCCAAGGCCGAATACGCCCGTCGGCGCAAGGCGCTGATGGCGCAGATGGTCCCTAACAGCATCGCCATCCTGCCGGCTGCCGCTGTCGCCATCCGCAACCGGGATGTCGAGCATGTGTACCGCCAGGACAGCGATTTCCAGTACCTGAGCGGCTTTCCCGAGCCCGAGGCGGTCGTTGCCCTGATCCCCGGCCGCGAGCATGGCGAGTACGTGCTGTTCTGCCGTGAGCGCAACGCGGAGCGCGAGCAGTGGGAAGGCCTGCGTGCCGGCCAGGAAGGTGCGATCCGCGACTATGGCGCCGACGACGCCTTCCCGATCACGGACATCGACGAAATCCTGCCCGGCCTGATCGAAGGCCGGGATAGGGTCTACTCGGCCATGGGCAGCAACCCCGAGTTCGACCGCCACCTGATGGACTGGATCAACGTGATCCGCTCCAAGGCGCGCATGGGCGCGCAGCCACCGAACGAATTCGTTGCGCTGGATCACCTGTTGCACGATATGCGCCTGTATAAATCGGCGGCGGAAGTGAAAGTGATGCGCGAGGCTGCGGCGATCTCCGCGCGTGCCCATGTGCGTGCCATGCAGGCTTGCCGTTCGGGGTTGCGCGAGTACAGCCTGGAAGCCGAGCTGGACTACGAGTTCCGCAAGGGGGGCGCGAAGATGCCCGCCTACGGCTCGATCGTCGCCGCCGGGCGCAACAGCTGCATTCTGCACTACCAGCAGAACGACGCGCCGCTCAAGGATGGTGACCTGGTGCTGATCGACGCCGGTTGCGAGATCGACTGCTATGCCAGCGATATCACTCGCACCTTCCCGGTCAGTGGGCGCTTTTCGCCTGAGCAGAAGGCAATCTACGAGCTGGTGCTCAAGGCTCAGGAAGCAGCGTTCGCCGCCATTGCCCCGGGCAAGCACTGGAACCACGCCCACGAGGCTACCGTCTGGGTGATCACCGAAGGGCTGGTGGAGCTGGGCCTGTTGAAGGGCGAGGTGCAGGCGCTGATCGACAGCGAGGCCTACCGGGCCTTTTACATGCACCGCGCCGGTCATTGGTTGGGCATGGATGTACATGACGTGGGCGAGTATAAGGTCGGTGGCCAGTGGCGGGTGCTGGAGCCCGGCATGGCACTGACGGTGGAGCCAGGCATCTACATTGCCGCCGACAACCAGAATGTCGCGAAGAAATGGCGTGGCATAGGCGTACGGATCGAGGACGACGTAGTGGTCACCAGGCAGGGTTGTGAAATTCTTACTTCAGGCGTTCCCAGAACGGTTGCCGAAATCGAGGCCTTGATGGCTGCCGCGCGCAGTGACGCGGCATGAACCGGGTCAACCTGGCGATCATCGGCGGAGGCTTGGTCGGTGCTAGCCTGGCGTTGGCGCTGCAGGACAGGGCCAAGGCGCGTGGTTGGAAGATCCTGCTGATCGAGCCCTTCGCCCCCGGCGATAGCTTCCAGCCCAGCTATGACGCGCGCTCCTCGGCGCTGTCGTTCGGCTCCCGGCAGATCTACGAACAGCTAGGCCTGTGGCAGGCCATCAGCCAGCGCGCCGAACCCATCCTGCAGATCCAGGTGTCCGACCGTGGCCGCTTCGGCGCTACCCGCCTGGGTGCCATCGAAGAGGGCGTGCCTGCTCTAGGCTACGTGGTCGAGAATGCCTGGCTCGGCCAGTGCTTGTGGCAAGGCCTGGACGCTGAAGTGGTCAGCTGGCGCTGCCCGGCTGAGGTCAAGGCCATGCAGGCCGTGGAGGGTGGCTACCGCCTGCAGCTCGACGACGACACCAGTGTGGATTGCGACCTGGCGGTGCTGGCTGATGGCGGTCGCTCCTGCCTGCGCGAGCAACTGGGTATCCATGTGCGCCAGCGTCCCTACGACCAGAGTGCGCTGATTGCCAACATCACCCCGGGCGAGGCCCACTGTGGCCAGGCTTTCGAACGATTCACGGAAGACGGGCCCATGGCCCTGTTGCCATTGCCGGACAACCGTTGCGCACTGGTCTGGACCCGTCGCGGGATGGACGCCAAGCGCCTGGCCGAACTGGATGAGCGCAGCTTCCTGAGCGAGTTGCAGGGCATATTCGGTTATCGCCTAGGTGCCTTGCGCCAGGTCGGTGTGCGCCACCTGTATCCACTGGCGCTGGTTGAAGCGCAGGAGCAGGTGCGGCCGAACCTGGTGGTGCTGGGCAATGCCGCCCACAGCCTGCACCCTATCGCGGGGCAAGGTCTCAACCTGTCGCTGCGGGATGTGCAATCCCTGGCCGACGCCTTGCTCGCAGGCCCCCAGCAGCCCGGCGATCTCGCCACATTGCTGGCCTATCATGAGCGCCAGCGCCTGGATCAGGCACTGACCATCGGTTTCTCCGACCAGGTTACCCGGCTGTTCGGCAGTGGCCAGCCGCTGCTGGCCACCGGACGCAACCTGGGCCTGCTGGGGCTCGACCTGCTGCCGCCGGCCAAGCGCTGGTTCGCCCGCCAGGCCATGGGGCTAGGCACACGTCCTGACCAGCGGGGGCGGGCATGAGCGATCCGCGCAAGCTTGCCCGGCGGGCCCGTATGCTGCGCTGGCTTTTGAACGTCTATCCTCCGTACCTGGGTGCCGGTATCCGGGTGCAGCACATCAGCCCCGACATGCGCAGTGTCAAGGTGCGTATGAAGCTGACCCGCTGGAACCGCAACTATGTCGGCACCCAGTTTGGCGGCAGTCTCTACTCGATGGTCGACCCCTTCTACATGTTGCTACTGATCGAACGGCTCGGGCGCGACTACATCGTTTGGGACAAGGCAGCCAGCATCGACTTCATCGCCCCGGGCAAGGGCCCGGTTTTCGCCGAATTCCACGTTGATGACGCGCTGGTGGAAGAGATCCGCCAGCAGACCGCCACTGGCAAGAAATACCTGCCCCGTCTGCAGGTCGAGATCCGTGACGGTGCCGGAGAGCTGGTGGCGCGGGTCGATAAAACCCTATACGTGCGGCTCAAGCCGCAAGCGAGACAGGCTTAAGGGATGGAAATGCGCGCAGATCTGTTGATTGTCGGTGCCGGTATGGTCGGCAGCGCCCTGGCCCTGGCCTTGCAGCACAGTGGCCTGGAGATTCTCCTGATCGATGGCAGTCCGCTGTCGGTCAAGCCCTATGACACCGACGCGCCCTTCGAGCCGCGGGTCAGTGCCTTGTCGGCTGCCAGCCAGCGTATCCTCGAGCGGCTGGGTGCCTGGCAGGGCATCAGCGAACGGCGTCTGAGCCCATACTCGGACATGCGCGTCTGGGACGGTAGCGGCACTGGACAGATCCACTTTTCAGCGGCCAGCGTGCATGCCCAGGTGCTGGGTCACATCGTCGAGAACCGCGTGGTTCAGGACGGCCTGCTCGAACGTCTGCTCGACAGCGATATCGGCCTCCTGGCCAATGCCCGCCTGGAGCAGATGCGCCGCTCCGGCGACGAATGGCTGCTGACCCTGGCCGATGGCCGCAGTCTGCGAGCACCCCTGGTGGTCGCTGCCGACGGCGCTCATTCGGCAGTTCGCCGCCTCACTGGCTGCGAGACCCGCGAATGGGATTACCTGCACCACGCCATCGTCACCAGCGTGCGTTGCAGCGAACCGCACCAGGCCACGGCTTGGCAGCGTTTCACCGATGAAGGGCCGTTGGCGTTCCTGCCTTTGTTGCGCGATGGCCGGCAAGACTGGTGTTCGATCGTCTGGTCGACCACGCCAGAGCAGTCCGAGCAGTTGATGGCCCTGGATGATCAAGCCTTCTGCCAGGCTCTGGAGCGAGCCTTCGAAGGGCGCCTGGGCAGCGTGCTGCAGGCCGATCCACGGCTCTGCGTGCCGTTGCGCCAGCGTCATGCCAAGCGCTATGTGGCCGAAGGGCTGGCCTTGATCGGTGATGCGGCGCATACCATCCACCCGCTGGCCGGGCAGGGCGTCAATCTGGGCTTTCTCGATGCCGCGGTGTTGGCCGAAGAGCTGGAACACGCCTGCGAGCGTGGCGAGCGCCTGGCCGATATGAAGGTGCTGAGCCGCTTCGAGCGCCGGCGCATGCCGCACAACTTGGCGCTGATGGCGGCCATGGAAGGTTTCGAGCGGCTGTTCCAGGCCGACCCGCTGCCGCTGCGCTGGCTGCGCAACAGCGGCTTGAAATGGGTCGAGCAAATGCCTGAGGCCAAGGCGCTGTTCGTGCGTCAGGCATTGGGGCTGAGCGGCGACCTGCCGGAGCTGGCACGGGCCTGATCAACGCTGCAACATCCGGTAACGGCTGTATCTGCGGATCGGTTTGAGAAGCCAAATGGTATTAACTACCATTTGCACCTCTCAACCCTCCGAGGACTGCATCATGTTGCCACGCAAGCACCTATTGGCCGCCCTGGCCCTGACCCTGTTCGGCGGCACAGCCCAGGCGGCGGACGAAGTGGTGGTGTATTCCTCGCGCATCGACGAGTTGATCAAGCCGGTGTTCGACGCCTACACCGCCAAGACCGGCGTGAAGGTCAAGTTCATCACCGACAAGGAAGCTCCGCTGATGCAACGCATCAAGGCCGAGGGCGAGAACGCCACCGCCGACCTGCTGCTGACCGTCGACGCCGGTAACCTCTGGCAAGCCGAGCAGATGGGCATCCTGCAGCCGATCAGGTCGGACGTCATCGACCAGAACATCCCTCCCCAGTACCGCGCCTCGTCCCATGACTGGACCGGCCTGAGCCTGCGCGCCCGGACCATCGCCTACTCCACCGACCGGGTCAAACCCGAAGAGCTGAGCACCTACGAGAACCTGGCCGACAAGCACTGGGAAGGCCGCCTGTGCCTGCGCACCGCGAAGAAGGTCTATAACCAGTCGCTGACCGCCACCCTGATTGAGAACCACGGCGAGCAGAAGACCGAGGAGATCATCAAGGGCTGGGTCAACAACCTGTCCACTGACGTGTTCTCCGATGACACCGCCGTGCTGCATGCTATCGAGGCTGGCCAGTGCGATGTCGGTATCGTCAACACCTACTATTACGGCCGTCTGCACAAGGAGAAGCCGAGCCTGCCAGTCAAGCTGTTCTGGCCCAACCAGGGCGACCGTGGCGTTCACGTCAACCTGTCGGGTATCGGCCTGACCAAGCATGCGCCGCATCCTGAAGAGGCGAAAAAACTGGTCGAGTGGATGACCGGAGAAGAGGCGCAGAAGCTGTTCGCCGACATCAACCAGGAATTTCCGGCCAACCCGAAGGTCAAGCCTTCCGAGGAAGTGGCGGCCTGGGGCAGTTTCAAGGCTGACAGCATTCCGGTAGAAGTGGCTGGCAAGCGCCAGGCCGAGGCGATCCGTCTGATGGATCGGGCTGGCTGGAACTAAGCGTAACGCCTTATCCTGTCGGGGTCCTTGAGGCCCCCTTCGCCTGTAGGAGCGGCCTTGTGCCGTGCTCGGGCGCGTAGCGGCCGCTGCGCGCCCGAGCACGGCACAAGGCCGCTCCACAATGCGAACGACCGCACTGCGGTCGTAACTTACCGAGATTCTTTGCTTGTCACACGCCGCCCCACGCCGCTGGTACCCTCCGGTCTTTCTCGTCGCCGCCCTGATCCTGCTGCCACTGAGCGTCTTGCTGTTGTCCTGGCAGTCGATCGACCTGCAGATCTGGTCGCACCTGCTCGAAACCCAGATGAGCCGCCTGCTGGGTAACACCCTGACCCTGGTGCTGGGCGTGGGCGCCGGTGTGACGGTGCTGGGCGTGAGCCTGGCCTGGCTCACCAGTCTTTGCGAGTTTCCCGGGCGGCGCTGGCTGGACTGGGCGCTGATGCTGCCCTTCGCAATCCCGGCTTATGTGCTGGCCTTCGTCTTCGTCGGCCTGCTGGACTTCGCCGGCCCCGTGCAGAGCGCGTTGCGTGAGGCCTTCGGCCCAATGCGCCTGCCCAGGGTGCGCTCCACGGGCGGTGTGATCATCGTCCTGGTGCTGGTGTTCTATCCCTATGTCTACCTGCTGGCGCGCACCGCTTTCCTGGCCCAGGGCAAGGGTCTGATGGAGGCGGCACGGGTCCTTGGTTTGTCGCCACTGCAGGCGTTCTGGCGTGTGGCTCTGCCGATGGCGCGCCCGGCCATCGGTGCGGGCATTGCCTTGGCTCTGATGGAAACCCTGGCGGATTTCGGCGCTGTAGCCGTGTTCAACTTCGACACCTTCACCACGGCCATCTACAAGACCTGGTATGGCTTCTTCAGCCTCTCCAGCGCGGCCCAGTTGGCCAGCCTGCTGCTCCTGGCGGTGATGCTGGTGCTCTATGGGGAGAGGCGTGCCCGCGGTGCGAGCCGTACTGGCAATGAGCGGCCGCGGGGCAAGGCGCTCTATCACCTGCGTGGGATCAAGGCCGTGGCGGCCACTGGCTGGTGCCTGCTGGTCTTCGCCTGCGCCTTCGTCATCCCGATGCTGCAACTGCTGGTGTGGTTCTGGCAGCGTGGCCGCTTCGACCTCGACGAGCGCTATGCGGGGCTGATCCTGCACACCCTCTACCTTGGTGCCATGGCCGCGCTGATTACCGTCTGCGTGGCCCTGATGCTGGCTTTCGCGCGGCGTCAGGCGCCAACTGCGGGTATCCGGGCCGGCGTCGGGCTAGCCAACCTCGGCTACGCATTGCCCGGTTCGGTACTGGCGGTGTCGATCATGCTGGCTTTTAGTTACCTCGACAATCAGATGGTGGTGCCGCTCTCCAAGTGGCTGGGCGGGGCCGGCAGGCCGCTGCTGGTGGGTAGTCTGGCGGCGCTGTTGCTGGCTTACCTGGTGCGCTTCATCGCCGTGGCCTATGGCCCGCTGGAAAGTAGCCTGGAGCGTATCCGTCCCTCCTTGCCGGAGGCTTCGCGTAGCCTCGGGGTTGGTGGGCCAAGATTGTTTTTCAAGGTGTATCTGCCGTTGCTGGTGCCCGGTACCCTCAGTGCCGCCCTACTCGTGTTTGTCGACGTGCTCAAGGAAATGCCGGCGACCCTGCTGATGCGTCCGTTCGGTTGGGATACCCTGGCGGTAAGGGTGTTCGAGATGACCAGCGAGGGCGAGTGGGCGCGTGCCTCGTTGCCGGCGCTGACGTTGGTGCTGGTCGGCTTGTTGCCGGTCATCGGGCTGATACGGCGTTCGGCCCGGCGCCCGGGTCATAGTCACTGAGGATGCCAGTCCGCGCCCTTGCGGCTACAATGCGCGGCATTCGCTGCGGCGGGTCCTACAAGACCTGGTAGCCGGTAGATGCTGCCGACCGCCGCTGCTTCGCCACGCCCGGAAGGAGAAACCCATGGGACAGCGTACGCCTCTGTATGACCTGCACTTGGCGCTCGGCGCCAAGATGGTCGATTTTGGCGGTTGGGACATGCCCCTGCATTACGGATCGCAGGTCGAGGAACACCATCAGGTGCGCAGTGACTGCGGTGTTTTCGATGTATCCCACATGACCGTGATCGATATCCATGGCAGCGCTGCCACGCCCTGGCTGCAGCGCCTGCTGGCCAATGATGTCGCGCGCCTGGACGGCCCGGGCAAGGCGCTGTACAGCCCCATGCTCAATGAACAGGGCGGGGTCGTGGACGACATGATCGTCTACCGCTGCGATGAGGGTTACCGCCTGGTGGTCAACGCTGCCACCCGCGATAAGGTCCTGAGCTGGCTGGAGGCGCGGCGCGTAGGCTTCGACGTCGTGGTCGAGGAGCGCTCCGAGCTGGCCATCCTCGCCGTCCAGGGGCCGCATGCCCGGGACAAGGTGGCTGAGCTAGTCACAGCGTCCCGTGCGTCGCTGATCCGTGAGCTGCATCCGTTCGAAGGCATGGCCGATGGCGACTGGTTCCTCGCCCGCACCGGCTATACCGGTGAAGACGGCCTGGAAATCATCCTGCCCGCGCAACAGGCGCCGGCATTCTTCAACGACCTGGTCGGCGCCGGGATCGCCCCCAGCGGCCTGGGCGCCCGCGATACCCTGCGCCTGGAGGCCGGCATGAACCTCTACGGCCAGGACATCGACGAAGTGCACACACCACTGACCTCGAACCTGGGCTGGAGCATCGCCTGGGAACCGGCCGGGCGCGATTTCATCGGTCGTAGCGGCCTGCTGGCGGAAATCGAGCGCGGCGTGCAGGAAAAACTGGTCGGCCTGGTGCTGGAAGAGCGTGGTGTCCTGCGGGCCCATCAGGTCGTGCGAGTCGCCGGGATTGGCGAAGGAGAGATCACCAGTGGTAGTTTCTCTCCTACGCTGAGCAAATCGATTGCCTTGGCGCGTGTGCCGATGGCCACTGGCGACCGCGCCGAGGTAGAGATCCGTGGCAAGTGGTATCCGGTGCGGGTGGTCAAGCCGACCTTCGTGCGCCATGGCAAGATCCTGATCTGAACATTTTCTGGCGGGCCAACCGCTGACCCTATCGAGGACAACAAAGATGAGTGATATCCCCGCCGAACTGCGTTTTGCCGAAAGCCACGAGTGGGCGCGCCTGGAAGAAGACGGTAGCGTTACCGTAGGCATTAGCGACCATGCCCAGGAGGCCCTGGGTGACGTGGTGTTCGTCGAGCTGGCGGAAGTCGGCACGGTGTTTGCCGCCGGTGACGCCGCCGGTGTGGTCGAGTCGGTCAAGGCCGCTTCGGATATCTACGCACCGGTAGGCGGCGAAGTCATCGCAGTCAACGAAGACCTGGCCGGCAGCCCGGAACTGTTGAACGGAGACCCGTACGGTGCCTGGATCTTCAAGCTCAAGCCAGCCGACTCGGCGGAGCTGGAGAAGCTGCTGGACGCCGCCGCCTACAAAGCCGCTATCGGCGAGTAAGTTTTCCCCGCATGAATGGCGATCCCTTCCTAGACTTATAAGTCTCCATGAGACCTGGTCTAGGAAGAGAGCGTCGTCATGTCCCAGTCGCCATCCCTGAGTCAACTGCAAGAGCTCAATCCTTTCCTGCGCCGTCACCTTGGGCCCGATGCCTCGGAACAGCAGGCCATGCTCAGCGCGCTGGGTGTCGCTAGCCGCAGCGAGCTGATCGAGCAGACCGTCCCGCCGGGCATCCGCTTCAACCGGCCGCTGGACCTGCCTCCCGCCCTGGACGAACAGGCCGCCCTGGCCAGGCTCGCCAGCCACGCGCAGCAGAACCAAGTCTGGACCAGCCTGATCGGCATGGGTTACAACGCGACCATCACACCCACAGTGATCCTGCGTAATGTCCTGGAAAACCCAGGCTGGTACACCGCCTACACGCCTTATCAGCCGGAAATAGCCCAAGGCCGCCTGGAGGCGTTGTTGAACTTCCAGCAGATGGTCATCGACCTCACCGGGCTGGCCCTGGCCAACGCATCCTTGCTCGACGAGGCAACGGCCGCCGCCGAGGCCATGGCCCTTGCCAAGCGGGTGTCCAGGAGCAAGAGCAACGCCTTCTTCGCCGACGAGCATTGCCACCCGCAGACCTTGTCGGTGCTGCAGACCCGCGCCGAAGGGTTCGGCTTCGAGCTGATCGTCGACTCTGTGGATAACCTCGGCAAGCACCAGGTATTCGGTGCCTTGCTGCAGTACCCGAACACCCATGGCGAAGTCCGTGACCTGCGCCCGCTGATCCAGCAACTGCATGAGCAACAGGCCCTGGCTTGCGTGGCTGCCGATATTCTCAGCCTGGTCCTGCTCACTCCGCCTGGGGAGCAAGGCGCCGATGTGGTGCTGGGGTCTACCCAGCGTTTCGGCGTACCCATGGGCTATGGCGGCCCGCACGCGGCGTACTTCGCCTGCCGCGATGAGTTCAAGCGGGCCATGCCTGGGCGCATCATCGGCGTTTCGCGCGATGCCCGTGGCAACACCGCGCTGCGCATGGCCTTGCAGACCCGTGAGCAGCATATCCGCCGTGAGAAGGCCAACTCCAACATCTGCACGGCCCAGGTGCTGCTGGCCAATATCGCCGGCTTCTACGCCGTATACCACGGCCCCGAGGGCTTGTTGCGCATTGCCCAGCGAGTGCACCGGCTGACCTTCATTCTCGCCGCCGGCCTGGAAGCTAAAGGCATCAAGCGCCTCAACGCGCACTTCTTCGACACCCTGACCCTGGAGGTCGGCGGCAGCCAGACCGCGATCATCGAAAGCGCCGAGGACGCGCAGATCAACCTGCGCATCCTCGGGCGCGGGCACTTGGGCGTGAGCCTGGACGAAACCTGCACCGAGGAGACGGTGCTGCGCCTGTTCGACATCTTTCTTGGCGTCGACCACGGCCTGGACATCGCCGCATTGGACAGCCAGGCCCTGCCGGAAGGCATCCCCGCCGCCCTGGTGCGGCGCACACCTTTCCTGAGCCATCCGGTCTTCAACCAGCACCATAGCGAAACCGAGATGCTGCGTTACCTCAAGCAGCTGGAGAACAAGGACCTGGCGCTGAACCAGTCGATGATCCCTCTGGGGTCCTGCACCATGAAGCTCAATGCCAGCAGCGAGATGATCCCGATCACTTGGCCGGGCTTCGCCTTGTTGCATCCCTTTGCGCCCGCCGCCCAGGTCCAGGGCTACAAGGCAATGATCGATGAGCTGGAGAGCTGGTTGTGTGCCATCACCGGCTTCGATGCCATCTGCATGCAACCTAACTCCGGCGCCCAGGGGGAGTACGCCGGGCTGATGGCGATCACCCGCTACCACCGCAGCCGCCACCAGGGCCAGCGCACCCTGTGTCTGATCCCTTCGTCAGCCCATGGCACCAACCCGGCTTCAGCACAGATGGCTGGGATGGAGGTGGTGATCGTCGAGTGCGACGAGGCAGGCAACGTCGACCTGGACGATCTTAAGGCCAAGGCCCAGGCTGCCGGGGAGCGGCTCTCCTGCCTGATGGTGACCTATCCCTCGACCCATGGCGTGTATGAGGAGGGTATCCGCGAAATCTGCGAGGTGATCCACCAGCATGGCGGCCAGGTCTACATGGATGGCGCCAACCTAAACGCCCAGGTAGGCCTGACACGTCCGGCGGACATCGGTGCCGATGTATCGCATATGAACCTGCACAAGACCTTCTGCATTCCCCACGGCGGCGGAGGTCCCGGAATGGGGCCGATCGGCGTACGTGCGCACCTGCTGCCGTTCGTCGCCAACCACCCGGTGGTGCCCGTACCCGGGCCCGACCCGAAGAACACCGCGGTCAGCGCTGCGCCCTGGGGCAGTGCCAGCATCCTGCCGATCAGTTGGATGTACATCGCCATGATGGGGCCGCAACTGGCCGATGCCAGCGAGGTGGCGATCCTCTGCGCCAACTACCTGGCCAGCCAGCTCGGTGGAGCGTTCCCGGTGCTTTATCGTGGGCGCAATCAGCGCGTGGCCCATGAGTGCATCCTTGACCTGAGGCCGCTCAAGGCCCAGACCGGTATCACCGAGGAGGACGTGGCCAAGCGCTTGATGGACTATGGCTTCCATGCCCCGACCATGTCGTTCCCGGTACCGGGCACCTTGATGGTCGAGCCGACCGAAAGTGAATCCAAGGCTGAACTGGACCGCTTCGTCGAGGCCATGCTGGCCATCCGGGCGGAGATTGCCGAGGTGCAGGAAGGAAACTGGCCGGCCGAGGACAACCCCCTCAAGCACGCGCCGCATACCCTTGCCGATGTACTGGGGACCTGGGAGCGCCCTTACTCCATCGAGCAGGGTGTGGCCCCCAGTGCCCATGTGCGCCAGCACAAATACTGGCCGGCGGTGAACCGGGTCGACAATGTGTATGGGGACAGGAACCTGTTCTGTGCGTGCGTACCGGTGGAGGACTACCGCTGAGGGGAAGGCGCTCCAACCGATACAAGCTATTTTGGGTGACTGGCGCCGCTCCTACACACTGGAGTGGGGGCCAATCACTCAGTCAAGGTGGTCTTCGCCAGGATCGCGTTGGCCAATTCCATGTCGCTGGCGTCCAGACCTGGATTGTCCGCACGGATCTTCTGGATGGCAGCCTCCAGGTATGGCCCCCGTATGGCCCCCTGAGTGGCGACATAGCTGCCAGCATCGTCTTGGGCAGCGATGACCAGCTTGTCGTCCTTGAAGGTGAGGTAGGTGGAGGACGAAGTGGCCCCGGACGAGAGGAGGCTGCGCCACGGTCCTGCGGCTGAAGCAGACAAGGGCAGTATCAGCAGGGCAAAGGTGGCGGCTGTTTTGAGGCGCATGAAGAAAACTCCGGATAGGTGATCTGAAGTTTTCGATGTTAATGGCTACTTTCTTGTCACCTTCCCAAGCCCGTCCCAATGTCCTGTAGGGTAATTCGGTACAGTCTGTGGGGACGGCAGGATCGCCCCCAAAGCCCTTATTCGGCTACGGCGTTCTTCGCCAGGATCGCGTTGGCCAGTTCCATGTCGCTGACATCCAGACCTGGATTGTCCGCGCGGACTTTCTGCATCGCGGCCTCCAGATACGGCCCTCGGATGGCTCCCTGGCTGGCGACATAGCTGCCGGCATCATCCTGAGCCGCGATGATCAGCTTGTGGTCCTTGAAGGTCAGGTAGGTGGAGGCGGTGGTGGCGCCGGAAGAAATGATATCGCGCCAAAAGCCGTCGGCCATTGCGGAGCCAATGGGCAGCGACAATAGGGCGAGGGCAGCGACGGCTGATTTGAGACGCATGATGGATCACTCCAGCTGGGGGATATGAGTGATTTGATGCTGGCCGGGGCAGGCAAGTTCCCTGGGCCCAGCGGCATATCTGCGGCTACTCAGGGGCACACCCGCAGCACTTCGGCCAGGGTGGTCAGCCCCCGGGCGACCTTGTCTTCACCACAGCGGCGCAAACTGCACAGGCCTTCGGTCAGTGCGTGCTGGCGGAGTGCGGTGAGGTCGCTACCTGGCGTTATCCGCTCCCGCAGGCCATCGCTCAATGGCATCAACTCGTACAGGCCGGTACGTCCCCGATAGCCGGTGTTCCGGCAGGTGCGGCAAGCGTTGAGCTGACAACTGCCATCGATATCGGGCGCGCCCTTGCAGTCCGGACACAAGGTTCGCACCAGGCGCTGGGCCATGACCCCGATCAGGGTAGCCTTGATCAGGTAATCGGCCACGCCCAGCTCCTGCAGGCGGGTAATGGCGCTGCAGGCATCATTGGTGTGCAAGGTCGACAACACCAGGTGGCCGGTCAAGGCGGCCTGGATCGCCACGTGTGCGGTTTCCTGGTCGCGGATCTCGCCGATCATGATGATGTCCGGATCCTGGCGTAGCAGGGCGCGCACGCCATTGGCGAAGCCCAGGTCTATACCGGGCTGGACCTGCAGTTGGTTGAAGGCTGGGTCTAGTCGTTCGATGGGGTCTTCGATGGTGCACAGATTGACCTGCGGCGTGGCCAGTTGCTTGAGGCTGGCGTAGAGGGTGCTGGTCTTGCCCGAGCCGGTCGGGCCCGTGACCAGAATGATCCCTTGGCGCTGCTCCAGCATCGCCTGCCAGCGCTCCAGCAGGACGCCGTCCAGGCCCAGCTGGGTGAAGCCTTGTTGCAGTTGTTGTGGGTCGAACAGGCGCAGCACCAGTTTTTCGCCGAACGGAGTGGGTAGGGTCGAGAGGCGCAATTCCACTTCATCCCCACTGGGTAGCCGACTTTTCAGGCGACCATCCTGAGGGCGCCGCTTTTCGGCGACATTCATCCGCCCCAGGTGTTTGAGGCGGCTCACCAGCGCCAGGGTCACGCTGGCCGGAAACGCGTAGACCGTATGCAACAGGCCGTCGATACGGAAACGCAGCTGGCCCTGCTCCCGCCGGGGTTCCAGATGTATATCGCTGGCGCGCTGTTCGAAGGCGTACTGCAGCATCCAGTCGACGATATGCACGATGTGGGCGTCATCGGCGCTGGCCTCAGCCTGGCTGCGGCCAAGCTCCAGCAACTGTTCCAGCTCGCCCAGCCCGGACACTTCCTGATGACGTGCCCCGTGCACTGAATGAGCCAGGCGGAAGAAGGCCTGGCTCAATTGGCGAATCTGCAGCGGACTGGCCAGTACGCGGCGGACAGGCTTGCGCAGGCTTTGGGCCAGGTCAGCTTCCCATGTGCGTACATAGGGTTGCGCGCTGGCCACGGTAACACCTCGGGCGTCCACCGCCAGCGCCAGGATACCGTGGCGTTGGGCAAAGGCGGCGGACATCAGGCTGGTCGTCTCGGCCACGTCGACCTGCAAGGGGTCTATGCGTTGGTAGGGCTGCCCGACCTTGTCTGCCAGCCATTGGCAGAGAGTGTCCAGGTCCAGACGCTGTCCCGCGCGTTGGCGGTCTTCGAGAGCCAGGCTGGCGATCTGTTCCAGCGGATGGCTGTCGGACATGGTCGCTGCCCGCTCCTGTACGGTGCGGGCCTGGTTGGCGTCGAGGCGTTGTTCTGCGACCAGGCCATCGAGCAGGCGGTCGAGATCGAGGGTATGGTCTTGGCGAGCGTACATGGGCATCCGTGCCGGGTCACTATGAAGGCACGGGACAGGCTAGCCCGGCATTCGCGGGCTCGGTGCAGGCAAGGGTTACCGAATCTTGCCGGCGTCAGCCGGCTAGCCCCGATGCCACTTCATGGACCTGCGGGACGCTCTCCAGGCTGACGTCCTCCACGCACACCAGGTTGCGCATTTTTTGCGCAATCACTTCGGCGCGGTGCCAGCTCAGTCCCGCGATGCCGATTTCCACCTGCAACATGTCGTCCTGCTGGCTGACCTGTACCAGATGCGGCGTGAGGAACTGCAGGGCGAACAGGTTGAGGACGCGGCACAGGCTGTCCGGTTCGGCCTCGGCTTGCAGCTGATAGCGCACTTGGCTATGGGCGGCGCTGGCGGCCCAGGCATCGGTGCGCAGCGGTGTGTGTGGCCGTTCGAGTGCGTTCATGGCGTTCTCCGGAATCGATGGGGGAATTTTTACACGTCGGTTCCGGCATTTTTTCTCTATGATTGAACGAATTTGCCAGTACTGCAGATTGTTCTATTCGATAAACGTACAGAAACAGGAATAGCCATGCACGGAGAGTTGGACGCCTATGACCGGCGCATTCTGGCCCTGCTGCAGGAGGATGCGTCGCTGTCCAGCGCGCAGATCGCCGAGCGCGTTGGTCTGTCACAGTCGCCTTGTTGGCGGCGTATCCAGCGTTTGAAGGAGGAGGGCGTGATCCGTGGCCAGGTCACCTTGCTGGACCGCAAGAAAGTAGGCCTGAACACGCAGATATTCGCCGAGGTGAAGCTCAACGCCCACGGCCGCTCCAACTTCACCGAATTCACCGAGGCGATCCGTGGCTTTCCGGAAGTGTTGGAGTGCTATGTGCTGATGGGCTCGGTGGATTTCTTGCTGCGGATCGTCACCCCGGACATCGAAGCCTACGAACGGTTCTTCTTCGAAAAGCTGTCGAATGTGCCGGGGATCCAAGAGGTCAACTCGATCGTGGCCTTGTCCGAGATCAAGTCCACGACCAGTTTGCCTTTATCGCGCTGAAGGCGATTTGAGCAGGTGCTTCCAACTGCGCAGTTGAGCCACTGTCATGGCTTGCTGCACACGGGCGTCCAGCACTTCGTCTGCGAGGGGTTGGTTGGCCAGTTGATGGAGCTTGTTCAGTTCGCCAAAGAGGCGGTCCAGTTCCGGAGCATCCACCACCTGGCGGGCATGGTGCAGCCAAGCCAGCAGGCGTTCGATACGCGGCAACTGTTCAGCCAGGTCTTCCGGTTGCTGCTGGTACAGCGGCAGTTGCAGGGCTCGGGCTTCCTCGCCCAACAGGTGGGCCAGCCAGTTGCTCAGTTGCGCGCTGCCCTGGCGCTCGCCGCGCTTGTTGCGTTCGAGGGTCCAGGCACGGGCCAGCAGCCAGCGCGAAGTGTCCAGCGAGAACTGCCCCCAACGGGTGTCCTGAAGCTCTTCGGCGAACTGCTCGGGCGCAGCGCGGCGCACGTCTTCGTCATCGTTGCCGGCCAGCACCAACGGGCGCCAGTCTTCCAGCAGGGCGTCGAGGCTGGCGCGCAGGGCCCGGGTGGTGGCACGCGGCGCGGCCTGGCCCAGGCTGCTGGTCAGGGCGCGCAGTTCGGCCAGGCACTCGACCCAGTCCTGCAGCAAACGCCAGTGGCCGTTGTAGCGGTATTGTTCGGCCAGGCGCTGGCTGCTGCCCAACAGTTGCCAGGCCAGGGCGGCGAAGGCATCGTCCAGCGGCATTTCGGCGTCCAGGGCGACGCAGGGCAGGCTCAGGTCGTAGCTGTCGGCGTCGAGCAAGCGGTAGCCGCGCTCGGCCTTGCTGATATCGCAGGGCATCAGAGGCAGGCTCGCGGCCAGCTCGGCGGCCAGTTCCAACAAGGCCTCGGGCGCGCCTTCACGCAGTTCGAGCTCCAGCTCGCAGATCTCTTCCTTGCGCTTGCCGGCGATCACCGTGCCTTGGTCCAGGGCGGCCTCGATCACCACTTTGGCCTTGCCGCGGCCCCAGGCGATCTCGGCGTACTCGCGGGTGAAGTCGGTGGTGAATAGTGGCTTGATAGTCTTCTTGTCCAGCTCGGCCAGTTGCGCTGGCCAGCAGGTGCCATCGAGCTTCTTCAGGTCGAGCTTGACCTTGTCCAGGTGCCATTCGTATTCATTGCGCTCGGATAGGCCGGCCACGCTCTGGCCACGGCACTTGAGGGTCTGGATGATGACCTCGCCGTCACGGCGCAGGCGCAAGGCTACCCGGGCCGCCGACAGGTCTCGGCTGGGCGTGTCGAAGTACTGGTTGAGCAGTTCACGGGTCTGCCAGCCTGATTTGTTGCGTTTCTTGAGAAGCGGGTGTTCGCGCAGGGCGGCGAGGGTCTCGCGGCTGGCCCGCAGTTTGATTTCGGTTTCTTTGTTCATCGCTGGGCGATCCAGGCTCGAAGGACAGGGCGTCTTGGCCGGCAAGTGTACAGGAGTCGGCTGCCGGCGGTTTATTCCCGGTGCCAGATGGCCCTATGATGGGAAACGAATCCAAGGAGAAAGCGCATGCCGTTGCCGTCGCTCAAAGACCAGTTCGCCTCCCTGATCGCCGCGCCTTCGGTCAGTTGCACCCAACCGGCGTTGGATCAGTCCAACCGCGTGGTGATCGATCTGCTGGCCGGTTGGTTGGGGGACCTTGGCTTCAAGTGCGAAATCCAGGAGGTCACTCCGGGCAAGTTCAACTTGCTGGCCAGCTACGGCAGTGGCCCTGGTGGGCTGGTACTGGCCGGGCATAGCGACACCGTGCCCTATGACCCGCAGTTATGGGAAAGCGACCCGCTGAAGCTGACCGAGGTCGACGGCCGTTGGGTTGGCCTTGGCAGCTGCGACATGAAGGGCTTTTTCGCCTTGGTCATCGAGGCGGTACAACCCCTGCTGGCGCATGACTTCAAGCAGCCGTTGCTGATCCTCGCGACGTGCGATGAAGAAAGCTCCATGTCTGGCGCCCGTGCCCTGGCCGAAGCCGGACAGCCTCTCGGGCGGGCGGCGGTGATCGGTGAGCCGACCGGGCTGCGGCCGATCCGCATGCACAAGGGCATCCTCATGGAGCGCATCGAGATTCTTGGGCGCAGCGGCCATTCGTCTGACCCGAACCTGGGCCGCAGCGCCATGGAGGCGATGCACGCGGTGATGGGCGAGCTGATGGGGCTGCGCGAGCAGTGGCAGCAGGCCTACCGCAACCCGCAGTTCAGCGTGCCGCAACCGACCCTGAACTTTGGCTGCATCCACGGGGGCGACAACCCTAACCGCATCTGCGGACAGTGTGCTCTGGAGTTCGACCTGCGCCCCCTGCCAGGCATGGACGCGGAGCAGCTGCGCGTGGCCATCCGCCAGAAGCTGGCGCCGTTGGCCGAGCAGCACCAGGTGCAGATCGACTATGCGCCGTTGTTCCCGGAGGTACCGCCGTTCGAGCAGTCGGCCGACTCCGAACTGGTGCAATTGGCCGAACGTCTGACAGGCCACCGCGCCGAAGCAGTGGCCTTTGGCACCGAAGCGCCTTATCTTCAAAGCCTCGGCTGCCAGACGCTGGTATTGGGCCCAGGTGACATCGCCTGCGCCCACCAGCCGGGCGAACACCTTGAAATGTCACGCATCGAGCCTACCGTGCGTCTATTGCGTGAACTGATCCAACATTATTGCCTCAGCCCGATAATTGCCCGCTGAGTTGAACCGTTCTTCCAAAAGGAGATTGCGCGTGACGCCAAGCCTGTTCCGACGATAACCCTTCGAGCGCTGTGTGCTTTCCCGTTCTGACCCCTTTTCTACAGGCTCTGTGGTTATGCCCGAATACGTCAATTGGCTGCGTCATGCTTCGCCTTACATCAATGCCCATCGCGACTGCACCTTCGTGGTCATGCTCCCCGGCGATGGCGTCGAACACCCCAACTTCGGCAACATCGTCCATGACATGGTCTTGTTGCACAGCCTGGGCGTGCGCCTGGTGCTGGTCCACGGCTCGCGCCCGCAGATCGAAAGCCGCCTGGCCGCCCGCGGATTGACCCCGCACTACCACCGAGGCCTGCGTATCACCGATGCGGCGACTCTGGATTGCGTGATCGATGCCGTCGGCAGCCTGCGCATCGCTATCGAGGCGCGCCTGTCGATGGACCTGGCCGCGTCGCCCATGCAGGGGTCGCGCTTGCGCGTCGCCTCAGGCAACCTGGTTACCGCCCGGCCGATCGGTGTGCTTGAAGGGGTGGACTACCATCACACTGGCGAGGTGCGCCGGATCGACCGCAAAGGCATCAACCGCCTGCTCGATGAACGCTCCATCGTCCTGCTGTCACCTCTGGGTTACTCGCCGACGGGCGAGATCTTCAACCTGGCCTGCGAAGATGTGGCCACCCGCGCGGCTATCGAGCTGGGGGCTGACAAGCTGCTGTTGTTCGGCGCCGAGTCGGGCTTGATGGACGAGCAGGGCAGGCTGGTGCGTGAGCTGCGTCCGCAACAAGTGCCGATGCATCTGCAGCGTCTGGGCAGCGACTATCAGGGCGAGTTGCTGGATGCTGCGGCCGAGGCGTGCAAGGGCGGTGTAGCCCGGAGCCATATCGTCAGCTACGCCGAGGATGGCGCGCTGCTTACCGAGCTGTTCACCCGTGACGGTGGCGGTACCTTGGTTGCTCAGGAGCAGTTTGAGATCGTCCGCGAGGCCTCCATTGAGGACGTCGGTGGATTGCTCGAACTGATCAGCCCCTTGGAAGAGCAAGGCGTTCTGGTGCGTCGTTCACGCGAGGTACTGGAGCGCGAGATCGAGCAGTTCAGTGTGGTCGAGCGCGACGGCATGATCATCGCGTGTGCGGCGCTGTATCCGATCGCCGAGTCCGAGACGGGCGAGCTGGCCTGTCTGGCAGTCAATCCGGAATACCGGCATGGTGGGCGCGGTGACGACCTGCTCGAACGTATCGAGACGCGGGCGCGGCAGATGGGGTTGAAGACGCTGTTCGTGCTCACCACCCGCACGGCGCACTGGTTCCGCGAGCGCGGCTTTGCACCGAGTGGCGTCGAGCGCCTGCCGGCGGCGCGGGCGTCGCTGTACAACTACCAGCGCAATTCGAAGATCTTCGAAAAAGCGCTCTGACGACTTGATTGCATTTGGGGCCGCCTTGCGGCCCATCGCCACACAAGGCCGCGCCTACAGGAATTAAGCAGATCCTGTGGAAGCAGCCTTGTGTCGCGATGGGCTGCGCAGCAGCCCCAATGGTCGAGCCTGGTTACACGGTATGCAGGTACCAGTTGTACTCAAGGTCGGAGATCGAATGCTCGAACTCCTCCAGCTCGCTTTCCTTGCACGCGACGAAGATGTCGATGTACTTCGGATCGATGTACTTGTTCAGGATCTCGCTG
This sequence comes from Pseudomonas sp. X10, assembly GCF_054889225.1. NCBI lineage: Bacteria > Pseudomonadati > Pseudomonadota > Gammaproteobacteria > Pseudomonadales > Pseudomonadaceae > Pseudomonas > Pseudomonas sp. X10. The sequence continues at coordinate 223,720 of NZ_CM142677.1, forward strand.
TCGTCCAGCTCGCGCAGGGCATCGCGCAGGTTGTTCGGCAGGCTCTGCTCCAACTGCTCGTAGGCGTTGCCTTCGATCGGTGCGCCGGGTTCGACCTTGTTGACCAGGCCATGGTGCACGCCGGCCAGTACCGCGGCCAGCAGCAGGTACGGGTTGGCATCGGCGCCGGCCACGCGGTGTTCCAGGCGTACGGCGTCCGGCGTGCCGGTCGGCACGCGCACAGCCACGGTGCGGTTGTCCAGGCCCCAGCTCTGTGCGTTAGGCACATAGAACTGCGCGCCGAAGCGGCGGTACGAGTTGACGTTCGGGCAGAGGAACGCCATGGACGCGGGCAGGGTCTCGAGCACACCGCCGACCGCGTGACGTAGCGCGGCGTTCTGCTCGGGATCCTCGCTGGTGAAGATGTTCTTGCCATCCTTGTCCAGCACGGAAATGTGTACATGCAGGCCATTGCCCGCCTGGCCCGGATAGGGCTTGGCCATGAAGGTGGTGTCCATCTCATGGTCGTAGGCGATGTTCTTGATCAGGCGCTTGAGCAGTACCGCATAGTCACAGGCCTTGAGCGGGTCGGCGACGTGGTGCAGGTTGACTTCGAACTGCGCCGGGGCGCTTTCCTTGACGATGGCGTCGGCCGGGATGCCTTGCTCCTTGGCACCTTCGAGGATGTCCTGGAGGCAGTCGACGTACTCGTCCAGGTCGTCGATCAGGTAGACCTGGGTCGATTGTGGGCGCTTGCCGGAAATCGGCGAACGTGGCGGCTGTGGACGGCCATTCACGTTTTCCTGGTCGATCAGGTAGAACTCCAGTTCGAACGCAGCGCAGATGGTCAGGCCCATCTCGTCGAACTTGCTCACCACCTGGCGCAGTACTTCACGCGGGTCGGCGAAGAACGGCTCGCCTTCGAGCTCGTGCATGGTCATCAGCAACTGAGCGGTCGGGCGTTTCTGCCAGGGCTCGTTGGAGAGGGTATCGGGAATCGGATAGCAGATGCGGTCGGCATCGCCGATGTCCAGGCCGAGCCCGGTGCTTTCGACGGTCGAACCGTTGATGTCCAGGGCGAAGAGGGAGGCTGGCAGGTTGATGCCTTTCTCGTAAACCTTGTGGAGGCTTGTCCGTTCGATGCGTTTGCCACGCACCACACCATTCATATCTGCAATCAGAAGGTCAACGTAGAGAACCTCGGGATGTTCCTTAAGGAACGCGTTCGCTTCGTTAAGCTGAACGGCACGCGGGGGTACCGACATGATGCAACACCTTTGTTGTTAAAAATATCAATCAAGGGGGGCTTGCAGCTTCAGTCAATCCGAAAGCCTTCCTGAAGTCAAGCCAGCCCGATGATGCCCCGAAATGGCACTGCGACGGCATTTTTGCTGCAAATCAGGGCATGCCATTATCCGCTATTTTGGATGAGAAGGGTTATTCCGAGCAGGGCGTGTTTTATTTTTTACGGAGGTGTTGTGTAAAAAAATGAACAAGGCTAAGCTCGACCTCAACCCATAACAGCAATAATACCGGGGGTTACATGTTCCGCCCGCCCATGATCGGCGCCTCTGCCCGTACCCGGCAGATCGGTCTGCATGCTGTCCGCACTCGTGGCGACAAGCATGGACAGGCGGTCGCCGCAGCAGCCAAGGCACTGCCGTTATCCCTGCCTCCGCTGGCAGCATTGCTTGACCCGGCCGAAATAATTGACGGCCCGGACAGACTGCTCTTTACCGGCTCATCCTCCGATACCGAACCTCTTCAATATAGCGGGCTTATCCGTGTGTCGGGTACTGCCCATGATCCAGGCCAGGACGGCTCCGCCCTGCCGAGGCACTTTTGCCTTGGGGGGCATTGGCATCCAGAATGTCAGATGCTGTCCCAGTCGGACGGGCAGGCCCTCTTGCAGCCGCTTGCTGGTGCCCAGGGCTGGACAGAACAACGTGCCGCTACGGCGGCGCACAGCGCCTGACCCCGAAGGGGAAGGGTATTACCTCCTGAGGTATTTATGAGTAGCAACCTCGACCAGCTCACCGATTGGTTGAAAGAGCACAAGATCACCGAAGTCGAGTGCCTGATCAGCGACCTGACCGGTATCACCCGTGGCAAGATCTCGCCGACCAACAAGTTCATCGCCGAAAAGGGCATGCGCCTGCCCGAGAGCGTGTTGTTGCAGACAGTGACGGGCGACTATGTCGACGACGACATCTATTACGAGCTGCTGGACCCGGCCGACATCGACATGATCTGCCGGCCTGACGAGAACGCGGTGTTTCTCGTGCCCTGGGCCATCGAGCCGACGGCTCAGGTGATTCACGATACCTACGACAAGATGGGCAATCCGGTCGAGCTGTCGCCGCGCAACGTGCTCAAAAAAGTCCTGCAGCTCTATACCGACAAGGGCTGGCAGCCGATCGTGGCGCCAGAGATGGAGTTCTACCTGACCAAACGCTGCGAAGACCCCGACTTCCCGCTGCAGCCGCCGATCGGCCGCTCCGGGCGTCCTGAAACCGGCCGCCAGTCCTTCTCCATCGAGGCGGCCAACGAGTTCGACCCGCTGTTCGAGGACGTCTATGACTGGTGCGAATTGCAGAATCTCGACCTCGATACATTGATCCACGAGGACGGCACGGCGCAGATGGAGATCAACTTCCGTCACGGCAATGCCCTGCACCTGGCCGACCAGATCCTGGTGTTCAAGCGCACCATGCGCGAGGCGGCGCTCAAGCACAACGTGGCAGCGACCTTCATGGCCAAGCCCATGACCGGTGAGCCGGGCAGTGCCATGCACCTGCACCAGAGCATCATCGATGTCAGCACCGGCAAGAACATCTTCTCTAATGAAGACGGCAGTATGAGCGAACTGTTCCTGCACCACGTCGGTGGCCTGCAGAAGTTCATCCCCGAAGTGCTGCCGCTGTTCGCCCCCAACGTCAACTCGTTCCGCCGCTTCCTGCCGGACACGTCGGCGCCGGTGAATGTCGAGTGGGGCGAGGAGAACCGTACCGTAGGCCTGCGCGTACCGGATGCCGGGCCGCAGAGCCGGCGCGTCGAGAACCGCCTGCCTGGCGCTGACGCCAACCCGTACCTGGCCATCGCCGCCAGCCTCCTGTGCGGTTTCATCGGCATGATCGAAGGCATCAACCCCAGCGCGCCAGTGCAAGGACGTGGTTACGAGCGTCGTAACCTGCGTCTGCCGCTGACCATCGAGGATGCGCTGGAACGCATGGAGAACTGCCGGTCCCTGGAGAAATACCTGGGCAAGAAATTCATTACCGGTTACGTCGCGACCAAGCGTGCCGAGCATGAAAACTTCAAGCGTGTAATCAGCTCCTGGGAACGCGAGTTCCTGCTGTTTGCAGTCTGATCAACCCCGGAGCCGCAGGAGCGCGGCCGTCAGAAAACGGAGAAGCACATGAGCGTCAACAACCCGCAAACCCGTGAATGGCAAACCTTGAGTGGTGAGCATCACCTGGCACCTTTCAGTGATTACAAGGAGCTGAAAGAGAAAGGCCCGCGCATCATCACCAAGGCCCAGGGCGTGCATTTGTGGGACAGCGAGGGCCACAAGATCCTCGACGGTATGGCGGGCCTGTGGTGCGTGGCGGTCGGTTATGGCCGTGAAGAGCTGGTGCAGGCGGCGGAAAAGCAGATGCGTGAGCTGCCGTACTACAACCTGTTCTTCCAGACCGCTCACCCTCCGGCGTTGGAGCTGGCCAAGGCCATCACCGATATCGCGCCCGAGGGCATGAGCCATGTGTTCTTCACCGGTTCCGGCTCCGAGGGTAACGACACCGTGCTGCGCATGGTCCGCCATTACTGGGCGCTCAAGGGCAAGCCGGACAAGCAGGTGATCATCGGCCGGGTCAACGGCTACCACGGTTCCACCGTGGCCGGCGCCAGCCTCGGCGGCATGAGCGGCATGCATGCGCAGGGCGGCTTGCCGATCCCGGGCATCGTGCATATCCCCCAGCCGTACTGGTTCGGCGAGGGCGGCGATATGACCCCGGACGCGTTCGGCGTGTGGGCGGCCGAGCAACTGGAGAAGAAGATTCTCGAAGTCGGTGAGGACCAAGTGGCCGCCTTCATCGCCGAGCCAATCCAAGGGGCCGGCGGCGTCATCATTCCGCCGGAGACTTACTGGCCGAAGATCAAGGAAATCCTTGCCAAGTACGACATCCTGTTCGTTGCCGACGAGGTGATCTGTGGTTTCGGCCGCACCGGCGAGTGGTTCGGTTCTGACTACTATGGCCTCGAACCTGACCTGATGACGATCGCCAAGGGCCTGACCTCCGGTTACATCCCAATGGGCGGTGTGATCGTGCGTGACAAGGTGGCCCAGGTGCTCAGCGAGGGCGGCGATTTCAACCACGGCTTCACCTATTCCGGCCACCCGGTGGCTGCGGCGGTAGGCCTGGAAAACCTGCGCATCCTGCGCGACGAAAAGATTGTCGAGCGTGCCAAGGCAGAAGCGGCACCGTATTTGCAGAAGCGTTTGCGCGAGCTGAACGACCACCCGCTGGTGGGTGAGGTCCGCGGCCTTGGTTTGCTCGGCGCCATCGAGCTGGTCAAGGACAAGGTGAGCCGCAGCCGCTACGAAGGTAAGGGCGTGGGGATGATCTGCCGGCAGTTCTGTTTCGAAAACGGCCTGGTGATGCGCGCGGTAGGTGACACCATGATCATCGCTCCGCCTCTGGTAATCAGCCGCGAAGAGATCGACGAGCTGGTGGAAAAGGCACGCAAATGCCTGGACCTGACCCTCGAAGCGATCCGTTGACCGCCTGCTAGGCTAGCGTTGTGACATTAAGCGGTTACAAGGCCGTGCTTTCCTTGAAAGGGCGCCTTGTAACTTGCCAGACTAGCGGCTGTTTCAGTCGCCCAGCGCTTGTACTGAAGGACCCGGCTGCTGAACAGATGGCTAAATAAAAAATTCTGGAGCATTACGCATGAAGAAAATGGGCAAGACGTTGCTGGCAGCAGCCCTGATGGGGGCCATGGCCACTGCTGTTCAGGCTGAGGACGGGGTTCTGCATGTCTATAACTGGTCGGACTACATCGCCCCGGACACCGTGGCCAAGTTCACCAAGCAGACCGGCATCAAGGTGGTCTACGACGTATTCGACAGCAACGAGACCCTGGAAGCCAAGTTGCTAGCGGGCAAGTCCGGCTATGACGTGGTCGTGCCGTCCAACAACTTCCTGGCCAAGCAGATCAAGGCCGGTGTGTACCAGGAGCTGGACCGTTCCAAGCTGCCTAACTGGAAGAACCTGGACGAAGACCTGCTCAAGGCGGTCGGCGATGCCAGCGACCCGGGTAACAAATACGCCTTCCCGTACATGTGGGGCTCCATCGGCATCGGCTACAACCCTGAGAAGGTCAAGGCCGCGCTGGGCGTCGACAAGATCGACTCCTGGGACGCCGTGTTCAAGCCCGAGAACATTGCCAAGCTCAAGAGCTGCGGCGTGAGCTTCCTCGATGCGCCGACCGAGATGATCCCGGCAGCCCTGCACTACTTGGGCAAGCCGACCGACAGCAAGGACAAGGGCGACCTGAAGGCTGCCGAAGACCTGTTCCTGCAGGTGCGTCCATCGATTGCCTACTTCCACTCCTCCAAGTACATCTCGGACCTGGCCAACGGCAACATCTGCGTGGCCGTGGGCTACTCGGGTGACCTGGAGCAGTCCAAGGCCCGTGCCCAGGAGGCCGGTGACAAGGTCAAGCTGGAATACATCATTCCGAAGGAAGGTGCCGGTACCTTCTACGACATGGTCGCCATTCCGAAGGATGCCACCAATGTCGATGCGGCCTACAAGTTCATGGACTTCCTGATGCAACCGGAAATCATGGCCGAGATCACCAACGCCGTGCGTTTCCCGAACGGCAACAAAGCGGCTACCCCGCTGGTGGACAAGGACATCGCTGACGATCCGAGCATCTATCCATCGGATGAAGTGAAGAAACAACTGTATGCGATCAGTGATCTGGATGCAGGCACCCTGCGCGTAATCACTCGCAGCTGGACCAAGATCAAATCGGGCAAGTAAGCCTTGGGCTCCGCAGGGCTGTGCCAGAGCCGGTCCTGCGGATATTTGAAGAGCAAATAAGTTTTGCGGCATCTGTGCGGCGAAGGTAAGTTGCGCGCCGGTTTTGCTTGTGCGGCAGCTGTTTCTGCCGTGACCACGGGCACTATTGTGAGGACCTCCCACTTGTCTATTTCCCTATATCGCAAGGCCATGCTGGCTGGAGCGGGTCTGATGCTGGCTTTCAGCGTCCAAGCGGCGCCCACGGTGCACATCTACAATTGGTCGGACTATATCGGCCCCACTACTCTGGCCGACTTCGAAAAAGAAACCGGCATCAAGCCGAAGTACGACGTCTTCGACTCCAACGAAACCCTGGAAGGCAAACTCTTGGCTGGCCGTACCGGCTATGACGTGGTGGTGCCGTCCAACCATTTCCTCGGCAAGCAGATCAAGGCGGGCGCGTTCCAGGAGCTCGACAGGAGTCTGCTGCCTAACTACGCGAACCTCGACCCGGCGCTGATGAAGCGCCTGGAGAAGAACGACCCAGGCAACCTGTACGCCGTGCCCTATCTCTGGGGCACCAATGGCATCGGCTACAACGTCGACAAGGTCAAGGCCGTGCTGGGCGTCGACACCATCGACTCCTGGGCAGTGCTGTTCGAACCCGAGAACATGAAGAAGCTGTCCCAGTGTGGCGTAGCCTTCCTTGACTCGGCCGACGAAATGCTGCCGGCGGTCCTGCAGTACCTGGGCCTCGATCCCAACAGCACCGATCCCAAGGATTACGAAAAGGCCGAGCAGAAGCTTCTGGCCGTGCGTCCTTACGTGACCTATTTCCATTCTTCCAAGTACATCTCCGACCTGGCCAACGGCGACATCTGCGTCGCGGCAGGTTTCTCCGGAGATATCTTCCAGGCCAAGGCCCGCGCTGAAGAAGCCGGTAAGGGCGTGGATCTGGCCTACGCCATTCCCAAGGAAGGCGGCAACCTCTGGTTCGACGTGCTGGCGATCCCCAAGGATTCGAGCAACGTCAAGGAGGCCCATGCCTTCATCAACTATTTGCTGAAACCTGAGGTTATCGCCCAGGTCAGCGATTACGTCGGTTACGCCAACCCGAACCCCAAGGCTGGCGACCTGATGGACCAGGACGTAAGGACCGACGCCGCGGTTTACCCACCGCAGGAAGTGCTGGACAAGATGTTCGTCAACGCTGAGTTGCCACCCAAGGTGCAACGTTTGATGACCCGCAGCTGGACCAAGGTCAAGTCGGGCAAGTAACAATCCAGGCCCGCCGCGGCAGGGGCGGGCGCACAAATCTTGTTGGGAGTTTCACTCATGGCAGTTGCCTCCGGTGCCTATAAGAAAGCCCTCGAGGGTGACCAGCAGCCCAAGCAGGTGCTGGTCAAGATCGACCGGGTCACGAAAAAGTTCGACGAAACGGTAGCCGTGGACGATGTGTCCCTGGAAATCCGCAAGGGCGAGATCTTCGCCCTGCTGGGTGGCTCCGGATCGGGTAAGTCCACCTTGCTGCGCATGCTCGCCGGTTTCGAGCGTCCGACCGAAGGACGGATCTACCTCGATGGCGTCGACATCACCGATATGCCGCCCTACGAGCGGCCGATCAACATGATGTTCCAGTCTTACGCGCTGTTCCCGCACATGACCGTGGCGCAGAACATCGCCTTCGGCCTGCAGCAGGACCGGATGCCCAAGGCCGAGATCGACGCCCGTGTCGGCGAAATGCTCAAGCTGGTTCACATGACCCAGTATGCCAAGCGCAAGCCGCACCAGCTCTCCGGTGGTCAGCGCCAGCGCGTGGCCCTGGCCCGTTCCCTGGCCAAGCGTCCCAAGCTGCTGCTGCTCGATGAGCCGATGGGCGCGCTGGACAAGAAGCTGCGTTCGCAGATGCAGTTGGAGCTGGTCGAGATCATCGAACGGGTCGGCGTGACCTGCGTGATGGTGACCCACGACCAGGAAGAGGCCATGACTATGGCCCAGCGCATTGCGATCATGCACCTGGGCTGGATCGCCCAGATCGGCTCCCCGGTGGATGTCTACGAGACCCCGACCAGCCGCCTGGTCTGTGAGTTCATCGGTAACGTCAACCTGTTCGACGGCGAAGTGGTCGACGACGCCGAAGGCCATGCGCTGATCGCAAGCCCTGAGCTTGAGCGCAACATCTACGTTGGCCACGGCATCACCACCTCGGTCGAGGACAAGCGCATCACCTACGCCCTGCGGCCAGAGAAGATGCTGGTCACCACCGAGCAGCCGACCTGCGAGTACAACTGGTCGCGCGGCAAGGTCCACGACATCGCCTACCTGGGCGGGCACTCGGTGTTCTATGTCGAGCTGCCGAGCGGCAAGGTCGTCCAGTCGTTCGTCGCCAACGCCGAACGCCAAGGCACCCGACCGACCTGGGGTGACGAGGTCTACGTCTGGTGGGAAGACGACAGCGGCGTGGTACTGCGCTCATGAGCCCCCGCAAGCTCAAGCGAGCACTCCAGAAGATCACGCCCGAGGGCCGCCATCTGGTGATCGGCGTGCCGTTCATCTGGCTGTTCCTGTTCTTCATGCTGCCGTTCTTCATCGTCCTGAAGATCAGCTTCGCCGAAGCCGACGTAGCGATTCCGCCGTACACCGAGATCTACACCTACGTCGAAGACAAGGTGCAACTGGTGCTCAACCTGGCCAACTATGGCCTGTTGACCGAAGACGAACTCTACATCTCGGCCTACCTGGGCTCGTTGAAGATGGCGTTCTTCAGCACCTTGCTCAGCCTTTTGATCGGCTATCCGATGGCCTATGCCATCGCCAACGCACGCAAGGAAACCCAGACCGTGCTGTTGCTGCTGATCATGATGCCGACCTGGACCGCGATCCTGATCCGCGTCTATGCCTGGATGGGCATTCTCAGCAACAATGGCCTGCTCAACAGCTTCCTGCTGTGGCTGGGGCTGATCGACCATCCGCTGCAGATCCTCAACACCAACCTGGCGGTGTATATCGGCGTGGTCTATTCGTACCTGCCGTTCATGATCCTTCCGTTGTACGCCAACCTGGTCAAGCACGACCCGAGCCTGCTCGAAGCTGCGTCCGACCTGGGTTCGAGTACCTTCAATAGCTTCTGGAAGATCACCGTGCCGCTGTCGAAGAACGGCATCATCGCCGGCTGCATGCTGGTGTTCATCCCGGTGGTGGGCGAGTTCGTCATTCCTGAACTGTTGGGCGGCCCGGAAACCCTGATGATCGGCAAGGTGCTGTGGCAGGAGTTCTTCAACAACCGCGACTGGCCGGTGGCGTCCGCCCTTGCGGTGGTGATGCTGGCGATCCTGATCGTACCGATCCTGCTGTTCAACCGTAGCCAGGCCAAAGAGATGGAGGGCAGGGCATGAAGCGTTTCAGTTTCTCCAAGCTGATGCTGGTCCTCGGCTTGCTGTTCATCTACCTGCCGATGCTGATCCTGGTGATCTACTCGTTCAACGCTTCCAAGCTGGTGACGGTGTGGGGCGGCTGGTCGGTCAAGTGGTACGTCGGCCTGCTCGACAACACTCAACTGATAGGGTCGGTGATGCGCTCGCTGGAGATCGCTTGCTACACTGCGGTCGCCGCCGTGGCGCTGGGCACCCTGGCGGCCTTCGTGCTGACCCGGGTCACCCGTTTCAAGGGCCGTACCCTGTTCGGCGGCCTGGTCACCGCGCCGTTGGTGATGCCCGAAGTGATCACCGGTCTGTCGCTGTTGCTACTGTTCGTGGCCATGGCGCAGTTGATTGGCTGGCCGCAGGAGCGGGGCATCGTCACCATCTGGATCGCCCACACCACCTTCTGTGCTGCCTACGTGGCAGTGGTGGTCTCGGCGCGCCTGCGCGAGCTGGACCTGTCCATCGAAGAAGCGGCCATGGACCTGGGCGCCAAGCCTTGGAAGGTGTTCTTCCTGATCACCATCCCGATGATCGCGCCATCGCTGGCGGCGGGCGGCATGATGTCCTTCGCCCTGTCGCTGGACGATCTGGTCCTGGCCAGCTTCGTCTCCGGCCCGGGTTCCACCACCTTGCCGATGGAGGTCTTCTCGGCCGTACGCCTGGGCGTGAAGCCGGAGATCAACGCTATCGCCAGCTTGATCCTACTGTCGGTGTCGCTGATGACCTTCCTGGTCTGGTACTTCAGCCGCCGCGCCGAGGAACGGCGTCGCCGGGCGGTCCAGTTGGCCATCGAGGAAAGCGCCGCCGGCAACTGGAAGCAGCCTGAGGTGCGTGGTTCAGCTTCGGCCTCCGCCTGATCCACCCTTATCGCGGGCCATCCCGCTCCTGCAGGTCACCACTGACTCTGCAGGAGCGGGATTGCCCGCGATTACGTTTGTCCTCCCGCCGTGATGCTCGAGTCATCCCCGCCAGTGCTGTTTCTTGAACCCTGATCTACGCTAACAGTCGCACCCTCAATCGAAATGGCAAAAGCAAGGAGCCCGCATGACGGTACCGCGTCCGCTGATGGTCGTTTGCCTGGGGGGGATGCTCTTGTTGGCGGGCTGCGAACAGGAAGTGGCCAGTCCGACCTTGCCCCGGGTGGGGGTGCAGCGCGTCGAGTCCAGTGATTTTGCGGCCAAGGTCACCCTGACCGGCGATGTCCAGGCGCGGGTGCAGACCGATCTGTCGTTCCGTGTCGGCGGCAAGATCATTTCCCGCAGTGTCGATGTCGGTGACCACGTCAAGGCCAACCAGGTGTTAGCGCGCCTGGACCCCAAGGACCTGCAGAACAACGTCGACTCTGCCAAGGCCGAGGTGTTCGCCGAACAGGCACGGGTGACCCAGTCCAGCGCGGCGTTCGTCCGCCAGCAGAAGCTGTTGCCCAAGGGCTACACCAGCCAGAGCGAGTACGATGCCGCCGAAGCTGCCCTGCGCAGTAGCCAGAGCGCGCTCAAGGCCGCCCAGGCGCAATTGGCCAATGCCCAGGAGCAACTGGGCTACACCGTCCTGGTGTCGGAGGCGGACGGTGTGATCACCGCGCGTCAGGCCGAGGTCGGCCAGGTGGTGCAGGCGACCATGCCGATCTTCAGCCTGGCCCGGGACGGCGACCGGGATGCGGTGTTCAACGTCTACGAATCCCTATTGGTGGCCCCGCCCAGCGACAAGGGAGTGATTGTCAGCTTGCTCGACAATCCCGAGGTCCAGGCGCAGGGCCATGTGCGGGAGATCACTCCGACGGTCTCGGCCCAGAGTGGAACCGTGCAAGTGAAGGTGGCCCTGCGCAACGTGCCGAATGGCATGGAGCTGGGCTCACCGGTCACCGCCACGGCCAGCGCCCAGGGCAAGCCGAGCATTGAGCTGCCTTGGTCAGCGTTGACCAAGGCGTTGCACGAGCCAGCGGTCTGGGTGGTGGGCGAAGGTGACAAGGTCGACCTGCGCAAGGTCCAGGTTTCCCGTTATCTCACCGGCAAGGTGGTGGTCAGCGATGGGCTCAAGGGGGGAGAGCAGGTCGTGGTCACCGGTGGCCAACTGCTGCATCCGGGCATGAAGGTGGAAATGGTCGCGGCCGATGGCGGAGGTGCTCCATGAAGCGTTTGGCGCTGATGTTGTCCGCCGGGCTGCTGCTGGCCGGCTGTGGTGCCGAGGATGAAAATCCGGAACTGGTACGGCCGGTGCTGTCGATGCTGGTAGAGCCCCAGGTGCAGGCACAGTTGGGGCGCTTCGCCGGCAGTATCCAGGCCCGTTACGAAAGCACCCTTGGGTTCCGTGTGTCAGGGCGCATCGCCCGCCGTTGGGTCGATGTCGGCAGCCAGGTCCAGCCAGGCGACATCCTGGCCAGCCTCGACCCGACCGACCAGCGCAACCAGTTGCGCGCCGCCGAAGGTGACCTGGCCCGGATCCAGGCGCAGTGGATCAACGCTCAGGCCAACGCCCGCCGCCAGCAACAGCTGTATGACCGTGGCGTTGGCGCACAGGCCCAACTGGATATTGCCCAGACCGACCTGAAGACCACCGGCGCCTCGCTGGAGCAGGCCCGTTCCGCCGTCAGTCAGGCCCGTGACCAGCTTGGCTACAGCGAGCTGCGCACCGATCACGCGGCCGTGGTGACCGCCTGGCAGGCCGAGGCCGGGCAGACCGTCAGTGCAGGCCAGGCCGTAGTGACCCTGGCCCGGCCGGATATCAAGGAGGCGGTCATCGACCTGCCCACCTACTTGGCTGAACAACTGACGCCTGAACTCACCTTCACCGTAGCCTTGCAGCTCGAACCCAGCATCAACACCACTGCCACCCTGCGCGAGCTGGAACCCCAGGCCGACGCCACCACCCGAACTCGCCGTGCCCGCCTGACCCTGACCAGCACCCCCGAGTCCTTCCACTTGGGCACAGCGATCAGCGTCACCCTGACCTCGGCGGTGTCGCCGCGCAGTGAACTGCCGCGCACGGCGTTGCTGGAACGCGACGGCAAGACCCAGGTCTGGGTGGTCGACCCGCAGCAAAAGACCGTGGCGACCCGTGATGTGAACCTACTCGAACGCACGGCCAACAGCATCGTCCTGGCCTCCGGCGTAGAGCCTGGCGAGCGTGTGGTGACTGCCGGAGTCAACAGCCTCAAGCCTGGGCAGAAGGTCATAGTCGACGAGGAAACGCCGCGATGAAAGGAAGCTTCAACCTCTCGGAGTGGGCGCTCAAGCACCAATCCTTCGTCTGGTACCTGATGTTCGTCGGCCTGCTGATGGGCGTGTTCTCCTACATGAACCTGGGGCGTGAAGAAGACCCCTCGTTCACCATCAAGACCATGGTCATCCAGACCCGCTGGCCCGGGGCGACCCAGGACGAAACCCTGTACCAGGTCACCGACCGCATCGAGAAGAAGCTCGAAGAACTGGACTCGCTCGACTACGTGAAGAGCTACACGCGGCCGGGCGAGTCGACGGTCTACGTCTACTTGCGCGACACCACCAAGGCGGCCGACATTCCGGACATCTGGTACCAGGTGCGCAAGAAGATCCAGGACATCCGCGGCCAGTTCCCCCAGGGCATCCAGGGGCCGGGCTTCAATGACGAGTTCGGTGACGTGTTCGGCTCCATCTACGCTTTCACCGCCGACGGCCTGACCCTGCGCCAGTTGCGCGATTACGTGGAGCAGGTGCGCGCCGAGGTGCGCGACGTGCCCAACCTGGGCAAGGTGGAACTGGTTGGCGTCCAGGACGAGGTGCTCTACCTGAAGTTCTCCACCCGTAAGCTGGCGGCCCTGGGTATCGATCAGCGCCAGGTGCTGCAGGCCCTGCAATCGCAGAATGCGGTGACACCGGCAGGGGTGATCGAGGCCGGGCCTGAGCGCATTTCCGTGCGCACCACCGGCCAGTTCGCCTCCGAGAATGACCTGAAGGCAGTGAACCTGCGCATCAACGACCGCTTCTTCCGCCTGGCGGACATTGCCGATATCCAGCGTGGCTACGTCGATCCGCCATCGCCGATGTTCCGCTACAACGGGCAGACCGCTATTGGCTTGGCCATCGGCATGAAGGCCGGGGGCAACATCCAGGTCTTCGGTGCCGAACTGAAGGAAAAGATGGACAGCATCGTCGCCGAGTTGCCGGTCGGTGTTGGAGTGCACACGGTGTCCGACCAGTCGTTGGTGGTGAAGGAAGCGGTGGGCGGATTTACCAGCGCGTTGTTCGAAGCGGTGGTGATCGTGCTGGTGGTGAGCTTCGTCAGCCTGGGCATCCGCGCCGGGCTGGTGGTGGCCTGCTCGATCCCGTTGGTGCTGGCCATGGTCTTCGTGTTCATGGAGTACAGCGGCATCACCATGCAGCGGATTTCGCTGGGGGCACTGATCATTGCCCTAGGCCTGCTGGTGGATGACGCGATGATCACCGTGGAGATGATGGTCACGCGCCTGGAAATGGGCGAAAGCAAGGAGCAGGCGGCGACCTTCGCCTACACTTCGACAGCCTTCCCGATGCTCACCGGCACCCTGGTGACGGTGGCCGGCTTCGTGCCCATCGGTCTCAACGCCAGCTCGGCAGGCGAGTACACCTTTACCCTGTTCGCGGTGATCGCGGTGGCCTTGCTGGTGTCCTGGGTCGTGGCAGTGTTCTTTGCCCCGGTGCTTGGGGTCCATATCCTCAGCAGCAATGTCAAACCCCACAGCGAGGAACCCGGGCGGATCGGCAGGGTGTTCGAACATAGCCTGGAGTGGTGCATGCGCCACCGCTGGCTGACCATCATCGGCACCGTGCTGCTGTTTGTCCTGGCGGTGTTCAGCATGCGCTTCGTGCAGAATCAGTTCTTTCCCTCATCGGATCGGCCGGAGATCCTCGTCGACCTCAACCTGCCGCAGAACGCCTCTATCGAAGAGACTCGCCGCGTGGTCGATCGTCTGGAAGCGACCCTCAAGGACGACCCGGACATCAAGCACTGGAGCACTTACATCGGCCAAGGCGCGATCCGTTTCTACCTGCCGCTGGACCAGCAGTTGCAGAACCCTTACTACGCGCAGTTGGTCATCGTCAGCAAGGGCCTGGAGTCGCGCGGCGCGCTGATGGCGCGTTTGAAGAAACGGCTGCACGAGGACTTCGTCGGCATCGGCACCAACGTCCAGTCGCTGGAGATGGGGCCGCCGGTGGGGCGGCCGATCCAATACCGGGTCAGCGGCAAAGACATCGACCAGGTACGCAAGCACGCCATCGAACTGGCCACCCTGCTGGACAACAACGAAAACATCGGCGAGATGATCTACGACTGGAATGAGCCGGGCAAAGTGCTACGGGTCGAGATCGCCCAGGACAAGGCGCGCCAGCTTGGTCTGTCTTCCGAGGACGTGGCCAATGTAATGAACAGCATCGTCAGCGGTGCGCCGGTGACCCAAGTCAACGACAACATCTACCTGATCGACGTGATCGCTCGCGCCGAGGACAGCGAGCGGGGCTCGCCCGATACTCTGCAGAATCTGCAGATCGTCAGCCCCAACGGCACCTCCATCCCGCTGCTGGCCTTCGCCACCGTGCGCTACGAACTGGAGCAACCACTGGTCTGGCGCCGCGACCGCAAGCCGACCATCACCATCAAGGCCTCGGTCAACGGCGATATCCAGCCAACCGACCTGGTGGCCCAACTCAAACCGGAGATCGACGGGTTCGCCAGCCAGTTGCCAGTGGGGTACCAAGTGGCCACGGGGGGCACGGTGGAGGAAAGCGGCAAGGCCCAGGGCCCGATCGCCAAGGTGGTACCGCTGATGCTCTTTCTCATGGCGACCTTCCTGATGATCCAACTGCACAGTGTGCAGAAGCTGTTCCTGGTCGTCAGCGTGGCGCCGCTGGGGCTGATCGGTGTGGTCTTGGCGTTGGTGCCCACAGGCACGCCCATGGGCTTCGTGGCGATCCTTGGCATCCTGGCGCTGATCGGCATCATCATCCGCAACTCGGTGATCCTGGTGACCCAGATCGACGCGTTCGAGGCCCAGGGGTATTCACCTTGGGACGCGGTGCTGGAGGCCACCAACCACCGCCGCCGCCCGATCCTGCTGACGGCCGCCGCCGCCAGCCTGGGCATGATCCCCATCGCCCGTGAAGTCTTCTGGGGGCCAATGGCCTACGCCATGATCGGCGGCATCATCAGCGCTACCTTGCTGACCTTACTGTTCCTACCAGCGCTTTATGTGGCCTGGTACAAGATCAAGGCGCCGCAGGTGTAGGAGCGGGCTTGCCCGCGATAAGATGGTGCAGACACATCATGTGTCGCAGACAAGAACCAGGGCCTTCTATCCACGCCTACCTTGAATGTCAGCCACCAAGGAGGTTGACATGGATAGTCCACGCGGTCGGTTCCTACGCCGAGGCCGGGTGTCTGAACCCGGAAGGTTGTACCTGCTCACCAGTGTCGTAAAAAACCGCATACCAGTGTTGGCGCATTTCCACTTGGCGCGACTGGTTGTTGCGCAACTGCGCATTGCCCAGCAAGAGGAGGCTGCGCGATCGCTAGCTTGGGTAATCATGCCTGATCATTTCCACTGGTTGATCGAGTTGCAGCGAGTCACGCTGGATACCTTGATGCGACGAGTGAAATCACGCAGCACTTGTACGATCAACAAAGCTTGCGGCCGATATGGGGTGCTATGGCAAGCGGGATTTCATGATCGGGCGGTCCGGTATGAAGAGGACGTCCAGGCGATTGCTCGCTACATCGTGATGAATCCATTACGGGCCGAGTTGGTACGACGAATTGGCGATTACCCACATTGGGATGCGGTCTGGCTTTAAACCTCGCAACACCCATCGCGGGCAAGCCCGCTCCTACACGATGGATGTTGCAGGGACTCTGTAGGAGCGGGCTTGCCCGCGATGGGTGCGTCGCTAAATCAGCGTTTGTTCAACCCTTTGGCCAACCGGTCCCCGCCTAGTTGAATCACCGCCACCAGTGCCACCAGCATGGCGATCACGGTCAGCATGATCTGGCTGTCGAAGCGCTGGTAGCCGTAGCGGTAGGCGATATCGCCGAGGCCGCCCGCGCCGATGGCGCCGGCCATGGCCGAGGAGTTGATGAGGGTGACGAGGGTGATGGTGAAGCCACCGACGATGCCCGGCAGCGATTCAGGCAGCAGCACGTGCCAGACGATGTGCCAGCGCCGGCAACCCATGGCCTGGGCCGCTTCGATCAGGCCGTGGTCGACCTCGCGCAAGCTGACTTCGGCGATGCGCGCGAAGAATGGCGTGGCGGCGATGGTCAGGGGGACGACGGCGGCCCAGACGCCATAGGTGGTGCCGACCACCAGGCGGGTGAAGGGGATCAGCGCGACCATCAGGATCAGGAACGGGATCGAGCGGAACAGGTTGACGAAGGCGCCCAGCACCCGGTTCAGCGCGGGCGCCTCGAAGATCCCGCCCTTGTCGCTGGTGACCAGGAACACGGCCATTGGCACGCCGACCAGCAGGGCGATCAGCGATGAGACGCCGACCATCAACAGGGTGTCGAGCAACCCTTGAAGCAAGCGATCAATCCACATAGCCCAGCACCTCCACATCACTGGCCCACTGCCGGGCACGTTGCAGCAATCGTTCCGTGTCATGCGGCGAGCCTTGCACGGACAGGATCAACTGCCCCAGGGCATGTTCGCCGATGGTCTCGATACCGCCTTGCAGTAAGCGCACTCGCCCACCCAGAGCAGCGAACAGGGCGGAAAGCTCCGGCGCTTCACCCTCGTCACCGGCCAGACCGAGCTTGAGCACCAGAGCAGCGTCGCGGCCGCCTGGGACAGCCTGCAAGCGGGCCTGCAAGGCCGCCGGCAAGCTGGGTTGCAGCGGTGCCAACAGGGTCTTGCTGACGTCATGTTGGGGGGCGCCGAACACCTGCCACACGGCGCCTTGTTCGACGATCCGCCCGCGCTCCAGGACCACCACGCGATGGCAGATGTCTCGGATCACCGCCATCTCATGGGTAATCAGCACGATGGTCAGGCCCAGGCGCTGGTTGATGTCGCGCAGTAGATCGAGGATCGAGGCAGTGGTTTCCGGGTCCAGCGCCGAGGTGGCTTCATCACACAGCAGGATCTGCGGATCATGCACCAGGGCCCGGGCAATACCGACGCGCTGCTTTTGCCCGCCGGACAGTTGGGCCGGGTACACATGGTGCTTCTCCTGCAGGCCCACCAGCTCCAGCAGTTCGCGGACTTTGCGCTGGCGCTGAGCCTTGGGCACTCCGGCCACCTTCAGCGGCAGCTCGACGTTCTGCCACACGGTCTTGGCCGACATCAGGTTGAAGTGCTGGAAGATCATGCCAATGCGCCTGCGCAACTGCACCAGGCGGTCTTCATCGAACGGGCCGATATCCACCTGGTCGATCAGCACCCGGCCTTGGGTAGGCTGTTCCAGACGGTTGATGGTGCGCAGCAGCGAGGACTTGCCGGCACCGCTGCGGCCGATGATGCCGAAAATCTCGCCACGCTGGATGTTCAGGTCGATGTCCTCCAGGGCCGGCTGCGCCTGCCCCGGATAGGTCTTGCCCAGGCCGATGAAGCGGACATGGGCGTTGTTCAGCTCAGGGCGCAGCACCTGTTCCTGGGCGGGGGGCGACGGTGTTGTGGCGGTGGGCGCCCGCAGGGCGCTGGCGCTGCTCATCTCAGCTCTCCCAGCCGGCCTGGTACAGGGTACCGTGGGCCTTGTCCAGTGCGGCGCGAACGACAGGCGAGTGCTGGTAGATATCGATGAAGCGGGCCAAACGTGGGTCGTCCTTGTTCTGTGGGCGGATGACGAACTGGATCACGTATTCCTGGTTCTCCAGGCCATCGAACAGCAGCGCCGAGGTGGCGTCGAAGCTGTTGGCCAGGCGGATGTATGCCGGGTAGCCCTGGACCAGGTCGGCGTCATCGTAGGCGCGGACCAGTTGCACGGCCTCGACCTGGAGGATCTTCAGCTTCTTAGGGTTGGCGACGATGTCATCCTCGGTGGCCTTGTAGCCAACTCCAGGCTTGAGCGTGATCAGCCCGGCCTTGGCCAGCAGTTGCAGCCCGCGGCCACTGTTGATCGGGTCGTTGGCGATGGCCACGCTGGCGCCTTCGGGCAGCGCGTCGAAGCTTTTGTACTTCTTCGAGTACAGGCCGACGTTGTTGATGATCCCGGGCGCATAGGGCACCAGGTCGAACCCGGCGGCAGCCTTGGCGTTTTCCAGGAAGGGGATGTGCTGGAAGTAGTTCACGTCGATATCGCCACTGGCGAGGCTGACGTTGGGGGCGATCCAGTCGCTGAACTCGATCAGCTCGACTGCCAGGCCTTGCTTCTTCGCTTCATCGACCGCCGCTTCCAGGGGGATGGCGAAGGCTGCGGTGGTGCCGATCTTGAGGGGAGCGTCGGCCTGGGCGGTGCCGAACAGGCCGAGGGTCAATGCCAGGGCCGCGACGGGCCGGAACAGGGTCTTAAGCATGGTGCAGGGCTCCAGTCGGGGCAGGGGTGCGGTAAGCCGCGCCGGGGTGGTCGGCGGGCAGGTGAGGGTGGTTGCTGGCGAACAGCTTTTCGCGGAGGCTGCCGTCGTCGTAGGCGGTCTTGTAGGACCCGCGCTTCTGCAACTCGGGGATCACCAGATCGATGAAGTCGATGTAGCTTTCCGGCGCCACGGTGCGCGCCAGGTTGAAACCGTCGAGGCCGGTTTCGTCGATCCAGGCTTCCAACTCATCGGCGACTTGGGTCGGTGAACCGACCAAGGTGACATAGCGGCCGCCGAGGGCGTGCTGCTCGAGCAGGGTGCGGCGGGTCCGGTCGCTGTTCTGCAACTGGCGAGTCGCCGACTGGATCGCGTTACCTTGGGCAAAGGGAATCGGCTCGTCCAGGTCGAAGGCTGCGAAGTCGATGCCGGTGGAGCTGGCGAAGTGCGCCACGCCCGCTTCCGGGCTGGCATAGCGCAAGTATTCGGCATACTTGGCCTGGGCCTGCTGCTCGGTGCGGGCGACGATCACCGTGATGCCCATGAACACTTTGATGGCCTGCGGATCACGCCCGGCGGCGTGGGCAGCGGCGCGTACCTTGTCCACTTGGACGCGGGTGGAGGCCTTGTCCTGACCGCTGATGAACACGCACTCGGCATGACGGCCGGCGAAGGCCAGGCCGCGCGGCGAGCTGCCGGCCTGGAACAGCACCGGTGTGCGCTGTGGCGAGGGTTCGCACAGGTGATAACCCTCGACCTTGTAGAACTCGCCCTGGTGGCGGACCTTGCGGACCTTGTCGGGCTGGGCATAGATGCGCTGTTGAGGATCGTTGAGCACGGCATCGTCGTCCCAACTGCCTTCGAGCAGTTTGTACAGCACCTGCAGGTACTCGTCGGCCTGATCGTAGCGCCGGTCGTGCTCCGGCTGTTGCTCCAGGCCCATGGCGCGGGCGGCGCTGTCCAGGTAGCCGGTGACGATGTTCCAGCCGACGCGGCCGTTGCTCAGGTGGTCGAGGGTCGACAGGCGCCGGGCGAACAGGTACGGGGCTTCGTAGGTGAGGTTGGCGGTCAGGCCGAAGCCCAGGTGTTTGGTCACTGCAGCCATGGCCGAGACCAGCAACAGCGGGTCGTTGACCGGCAGCTGGATGGCCTCCTTCAGCGGCACTTCGACCGAGTTGCGATAGACATCGTAGGTGCCGACGATGTCGGCGATGAACAGACCGTCGAACAGCCCGCGCTCCAACAGGCGTGCCAGGTCGGTCCAGTATTCCAGGGTCTTGTACTGGGTCGAGTTGTCCCGGGGATGGGTCCACAGGCCATGGTTGATGTGCCCGATGCAGTTCATGTTGAAGGCATTGAGCAGGATCTTCTTCTTCGCCATCAGATGGTCCCCCGCCGTGGTGGGTTCTCATCGTTGAGGTAGTAGTTGCCGATGGCGTGGTACTTCCAGCGCACCGGGTCATGCAGGGTGTGCACGCGGGCGTTGCGCCAGTGGCGGTCCAGGCCGTGCTCGGCCAGGGTGGCCTGGCTGCCGGCCAGTTCGAACAGGGTGGTGCCAGTGGCGAGGGAGATTTCCGTGCTGATCGCCCGGGCCTCGGCCACGGCGATGGAGGCGGCGGCGACAGTGTCGCTGGTGCTGTCGGCCTGGGCGCGGTCGAGGTACTCGCCAGCGCGGTCGAGCAGGGCTTCGGCGGCGTGCAGGCGGATCGCCAAGTGGCCGAAGCTTTTCAAGGTCAGCGGGTCGTCGCTGGCCTTGTCCTGACCGGAGTCGACCCAGGGCCGGCTGCGCGTGCGCACGAACTGCAAGGCATCTTCATAGGCGGCGCGGGCGATGCCGGTATCGATGGCGGCATGGAGGATCTGCGCCAGCGGTCCGACCGTGGTGAGGCGTTCGAAGGCGCTCTGGAACGGGACCACGTCCTCGGCACTGACCGCGACATTGTCGAACACCACCGAGCCACTGCCCGTGGTGCGCTGGCCGAAGCCGCTCCAGTCGTCGATCACCTGCAGGCCGCGGCTGTCGGCGGGTACGAAGACCAGTTGCTGCACGCCCTGTTCATCGATCACCGAAGTGGGGATGCGCTGGGCGTAGAGAGCACCGGTGGCGTAGAACTTGCGGCCATTGATGCGGTAGCCGTCACCGTCGCGGCGCAGGCTGGTGGTACGGTCGTGGGCGGTTTTCGTGCCCAGCTCGGCCAGGGCGTTGCCAAAGCGTCGGCCGGCCAGCACTTCAGCATACAGACGTTGTTGCTGGGCCGGGCTGCCGTTGACCCGCAGCACGTCCAGGGCATAGAAGTGGTTCTGCGGGATTTGTCCAAGCGAGGCGTCTGCCTGGGCGATACGGGCGATGACCTTGGCCAGGGTGACGTTGGACACGCCCGCGCCGCCGAAGGCTTTCGGTACGCTGATGCCCCACAAGCCGGAGCGTGAGAACAGCTCCAGCTCTGGGTGGGGCAGGCGCCGCTCGCGGTCGCGCAGAGCGCTGTCGCGACGCAGTTGCCCGGCGATTTCTTCGGCAACGGCCAACGCCTGGGCGTCACTGTGGATGACCGCCGCCGGGTCGTGGTGGTTGGATAGCGTATTCATGTGGGACTCCATCGCGGGGCCGGCCGGAACGCCTGGCCACCGCTTGCTGGGGCTGGTCAAATCCAGGAATGGCGGGCAGGGCGCTTGCCGTTGAGGTGATAGGCGCCGACCGCGTGGTACTTCCAGCGCACCGGGTCGTGCAGGGTATGCACGCGGGCGTTGCGCCAATGTCGGTCGAGGTTGAACTCGGCGAGCGTGGCGCGGCTGCCGGAGAGCTCGAACAGCTTCTCGCTGGCCTGCAGGGCGATCTCGGTGGTGAGCACCTTGGCCTCGGCCACGGCGATCGAAGCGCGGGCTGCCGCGTCGTCGTCCACCGGGGCCGCATTGACTTCGTCGAGTACCCGCGTGGCCCGTTGCAGCAGCGCTTCGGCGGCATGCAACTCGAGCTTCAGGCGGCCGATATCTGCGATCACATAAGGATCGTCGCTGGCGCGTTCGACCTTGGCGTCGACCCAGGGGCGGGCCTTTTCGCGGACGAAGGCAATGCTGTCTTCGATGGCGGCTTCGGCGATGCCGGCGTCGATGGCCGCCTGGATCAGTTGCGAAGCGGCGCCTTGGATGTTCGGTGCGTCGGCCTGGCGCCAGTTGTCCACAACCAGTTCGGCGTCTACTGGTACCTGGTCGAGCAACACCGTACCGCTGGCTGTGGTGCGTTGGCCAAAGCCAGACCAGTCATCGACGATACGCAGGCCCGGGCTGCCACGGCGGACGAATGCCAGGCGCTGGCGTCCCTCGTCATCCAGCGCTTTCACCGCCACCCAGTGGGCGAACAGGGCGCCGGTGGAGTAGAACTTCTGGCCCGTGATCCGGTACTGATCACCGTCGCGGGTAATCCGCGCCTTGAGGGTCAACGTGTCTTTTGTGCCGCGCTCCGGGCCAGCATTGCCGATCCGCCAGCCATCGAGCACGGACCTGAACAGTACGGCCTTCTGTGCTTCGGTGGCCGTAACGCGCAGCAACTGCAACATACCGAACTGGTTTTGTGGAATCTGCCCCAGCGCCGGGTCGGCGGCGCTGATCAGGCGGAAGACTTCAGCGATGGTGGCGAACGATACGTCCGGGCCGCCGTATTCCCGGGGAATGCTGATGCTGCCCAGGCCGCTGCGGGTGAACTGTTCGATTTCCGCCCATGGCAGCTTGCGCTGCTGGTCGCGGCGGGCGGCCTGCTGGCGAGCCAGGTCGGCCAGCTCGCGGGCGGCTTGCAGGGCCTCGGCATCGTTGCGCAGGACCTTGGCCGGCAGCAGCAATGGCGAGCTGTCCAGGTCGCTGTGGATATTCGTTTCTGCCAGGCCGGACATCAGTACCGCTCCTTGGTGGATGCACTCAATGCCCTGGCTGGGGTGATTGTGTTCCTGACCATACCTTACCTCACGTAGTGAAAGTGTCGCTGCAACTGACAGCGACAGACATGCGTTGGTCCGGTGGTCCGGTTTATATACCCTATGCGCTTATAAAAACTTAATAAGCTAACTTTTAGGAATATTCATAGAAGAACCCTTGGGTCGAAAATCCACAGGCGTATGACGACCGCCCAGCACGACACCCCGCACAGGTAAACCTGCGCGGGGTGGGGGTGTGAGGAAGTTTTCCGAGGGTCAGGCTTGCGTGGTGTCCGTACCGAGGAATTTGCGCAGGAACTGTCGCGTGCGCTCTTCGCGTGGGTTGGCGAACAGCGCCTTGGCTTCGCCCTGTTCGACGATCACCCCCTTGTCGAAGAAAATCACCCGGTTGGCCACATCTCGGGCGAAGCCCATTTCGTGGGTGACGATGATCATGGTGCGCTTTTCTTCTGCCAGGCCACGGATGGTCGCCAGCACCTCGCCGACCAGCTCTGGATCGAGCGCCGAAGTCGGCTCGTCGAAGAGAATCACCTGCGGCTCCATGGCCAAGGCACGGGCGATGGCCACCCGCTGCTGCTGGCCTCCTGAGAGCCTTCGCGGGTAGGCGTCTTCCTTGCCGGCCAGGCCGACCTTGGCCAGCAGCTTGCGGCCAAGGTCCACGGCCTTCTCGCGAGGCGTCTTCTTCACGATCAGCGGCCCCTCGATGACATTCTCCAGGGCCGTGCGGTGGGGGAATAGGTTGAAACTCTGGAAGACGAAACCGACCTGCTGGCGCAGGCGCCGGATCGCACCTTGCTGGGCCGTGAGCGGACGGTCGGCCTCGATGGTGATGTCGCCAACACGGATACGTCCTCCGCTGGGAGTTTCCAGCAGGTTCAGGCAGCGCAGGAAGGTGGTCTTGCCGGAGCCGCTGGGCCCGATGATGGCGATCACCTCGCCCGCCTCGACGGTCAGGTCGATGCCATCGAGCACGGTGTGGCCATTGAACTGCTTGCTCAGGCGCTCTACTACGATCATGCCTCAGTGCTCCTGGTCATGCCGGTTGACCCGCGCTTCCAGGCGGTTTTGCAAGTGCGCGAGGACGCTGGCCAGGACCCAGTAGATCAGGGCGGCGGCCAGGTACATGGTGAAGACCTCGAAGGTCCGGGCGGTGATCAGTTGGGCTTGGCGGAACAGCTCCGGCACCTGGATGGTGGCGGCCAGGGCGGTGTCCTTGACCAGCGAGATGAAACTGTTACCCAGCGGTGGCAGGGCCGTACGCGCTGCTTGGGGCAGGATCGCCCGGCGCATCGCCTGGCCACGGGTCATGCCGATACTGGCTGCGGCCTCCCACTGGCCACGGTCGATGGAGCCGATGGCCGCGCGCAGGATCTCGCAGGTGTAGGCGGCCATGTTCAAGGAAAAACCGATCAGCGCCGCTGGCAGCGGATCCAGCTCCAGGCCCACTTGCGGCAGACCGTAGTAGATCACGAACAATTGCACTAACAGCGGCGTGCCGCGGAAGAAGGACACATAGACCCGCGCCAGCCAGCTGATCGGCCAGAAGCGCGACAGGCGCATCAGCGCCAGGCCGAAGCCCAGTAGCAGGCCGAAGAACATCCCGCCGACGCTGAGGATCACTGTGAAGTACGCGCCCTTGAGCAGGAAGGGCACGGAGTCGATGGCCAGTTGCAGGCTTTCTCCAATCATTTAGTTACGTCAGCGCCGAAGTATTTTTCGGACAGCTTGGCCAGGGTGCCGTCGGCACGCAGCTTGTCCAGCGCCTTGTTGATGGCCTCGAGCAGCTCAGGTTCACCCTTGCGCAGAGCAATGCCGGACTCCAGGCGCGAAAAGGCTTCGCCTGCGGTAGCGGTGTCCTGGGCTTTCTTCGCGTACTCCAAGGCAGCGAGGCGGTCGATCAGGATGGCGTCGATGCGGCCGACCCGCAGGTCCTGGAATTTTGCCGGGTCATCGTTGTAGGTGCGCACATCGGCCTTGGGGACTTCTTGCCTGACCCATTGCTCATAGTTGGTGCCCAGGCCTACGCCGACCTTCTTGTCCGCCAGGTCGGCAGCGCCCTGGATATTCAGCTTTTCCAGGTTCTTTTTCAGCACCAGGGCCTGGATGCCGGAAACGGTATAGGGCTCGGAAAAGTCGTAGGTCTTCTTGCGCTCATCGGAGATGGTCACTTGGTTGACCACCGCGTCCAGGCGTTTGGATTGCAGGGCCGCGAGGATGCCGTCCCATGGGGTCGGCTGCAGTTTGACCTTGACCCCCAGCTCCTGGGCCAACGCCTCGGACAGCTCTACTTCGAAGCCCGTCAGCTTGCCGCTTTCATCGACGAAGCTGAACGGTGGGTAGGTGCCTTCCAGGCCGACGTTGATCACGCCTTTCTCCTGGATGGTCTTCAGTTGCTCACCGGCGAACACCTGGCTGAACAGCCCAGTGCCCAAAAGCAAGGCGAGGCTGGCGTTGAGTAGAGGTTTGGCGAATTTCGTCATGGCTGGCCCCGCGCTTGTTGTGAAAGTAGTGGGTGGCGACTATAGGGGTGAGTTCATAGGCTTAGAAATAATAAAAAATTATTTTCTTATTTCTTTATTGCCTTGTGTGCTGAGGTATTCAGCTCTACAGGTTAGGCGAAGAATTGGGGACTGATGCTCGACATCGATTGCTTATGCCCGTCTTAGCGCAGGATGGAATAAAGCGGTGTTTTTTCCAAGGGGTAGATTTGCCGTAGAGTGGAGCGGATCGGCGGCGCCCCACATCAATTTGAAGGCGTGATTGGCCCGTTCCCACGGGGCCTGCGCAATTTCCAGCAAAGCCGCCGCGCCAGGAGAATACCGTGAGCGAACATCCAGCATCAGGGCATTGGCAGTTGCAGAGCATCGTCAGCGGCTTGCGCAGTGCGCGCGAACAGTGGCGTACCCGCAATGGTCGCAGCAGCGGTGAACAAGGCGGTCGTGAACTGCCGTCACGCGAGGCCATGCGGCAGATCCTCGAGCAGCTGTGCGGGGCTCTGTTTCCCATGCGCCTGGGCCCGGTAGACCTGCGTGAGGAAAGCGAAGACTTCTATGTCGGCCATACCCTCGATGCGGCCCTGACCGCGCTGCTGGCCCAGGCCCGTCTGGAGTTGCGCTATGCGGCCCGCCAAGGCAAGGCCGACGATGCCGATGTCGATGCCAGGGCCCTGCGCCTGATCCAGGATTTCGCTGCCGCCCTGCCGGGCTTGCGCAGCCTGCTCGACACGGATGTATTGGCGGCCTTCCATGGCGACCCAGCGGCGCGCAGTGTCGATGAGGTGCTGCTTTGCTACCCGGGCATCCTGGCGATCATCCACCACCGCCTGGCTCATCACCTGTATCAGGCCGGCCTGCCGTTGCTGGCGCGGATCAGTTCCGAACAGGCCCACTCGGCCACGGGTATCGACATCCATCCGGGTGCGCAGATCGGTCCGAGCTTCTTCATCGATCACGGGACAGGCGTGGTGATCGGCGAGACTGCGATCATTGGTGAACGGGTGCGCATCTACCAGGCCGTGACCCTTGGCGCCAAGCGCTTCCCGGCGGACGAATCCGGCCAATTGCAAAAGGGACATCCGCGCCACCCGATTGTCGAAGACGACGTCGTGATCTACGCCGGCGCGACTATCCTGGGACGGATCACCATCGGCAAGGGCTCGACCATCGGCGGCAACGTCTGGCTGACCCGCAGCGTGCCACCGGGCAGCAACCTGACCCAGGCCAACCTGCAGCATGATGACGGGACTCAGAAGTAACCTGGCCGGGCCGGTGCAGCGCTGAGAACCAGGCGTTGGGTCGCATTGCAACCCCCATCCATGTTTAACTTGAACGCTTGTTCAAGTTAAACGGTGGTCCGCTGCCGGTGTTCAACAGGAGGAAACCCTTTGTCGAACCCGTTCAATCCTAGCCATTCACCCCTCTGTGAGGTGCACCCGCAATGAGTGCATCCAACCCTCTTGCCAATGGCAAGATCCGCATGAACCCGCCGGTGTTTTACTTCGCGGCAAGCTTCATTCTGATATTCGGCTTGGTGGTCATCGCCAACCCGCAAGCGACTGGCGAGTGGTTGCTCGCCGCGCAGAACTGGGCGGCCAACACGGTCGGCTGGTACTACATGCTGGCAATGACGCTGTATCTGGTCTTCGTGGTGGTCACCGCCTTGTCTGGCTACGGCAAGATCAAGCTCGGTGCCGACCACGACGAGCCCGAGTTCAGCTACCTGTCCTGGGCCGGCATGCTGTTCGCCGCTGGCATCAGCATCACCCTGTTCTTCTTCTGCGTCTCCGAACCCCTGACCCACATGCTCCAGCCGCCCCAGGGCGAAGCGGGTACGGTGGAGGCCGGGCGCCAGGCGATGCAGTTGCTGTTTCTGCACTGGGGTTTGCATGGCTGGGGTGTATTCGCCTTCGTCGGCATGGCCCTGGCTTACTTCGCCTACCGGCACAACCTCCCGCTGGCCTTACGCTCGGCGCTGTATCCGCTGATCGGCAAGCGCATCAATGGGCCGATCGGCTATGCGGTGGACGGTTTCGGCATCATCGCCACGGTGTTCGGCCTGGGCGCGGACATGGGCTTCGGTGTGCTGCACCTCAACGCCGGCCTGGACTACCTGTTCGGGATCTCCCATTCCCAGTGGGTACAGGTGATGCTCATCGTGTTGATGATGGGCGCCGCCGTGGCCGTGGCGGTCGCCGGGGTGGAGAAGGGCGTGCGGGTGATGTCGGATATCAACCTGTTCCTGGCTTGTGCGTTGTTGCTGTTCGTATTGTTCGCCGGCCCGACCCAGCACCTGTTGAACACCCTGATCCAGAACCTGGGCGACTACCTTGGTGACTTGCCCCGCAAGAGCTTCGACGTCTATGCCTACACTCAGGACAACGGCTGGCTGGGGGGCTGGACGGTGTTCTACTGGGCCTGGTGGATTGCCTGGGCGCCCTTCGTCGGTCTATTCATCGCACGTATTTCCCGGGGCAGGACGATCCGCGAATTCGTCTTTGGCGTGTTGTTGATTCCCCTAGGCTTCACCCTGGCCTGGATGTCGATTTTTGGCAACAGCGCCCTGAATCAGGTTCTCGAACACGGCATGACCGCCTTGGGCCAGACGGCCTTGGATGACCCGCCGATGGCTCTCTACCTGCTCCTGGAGACCTACCCCTGGAGCAAGGCCGTGATCGCTGTCACGGTGTTCATCAGCTTTGTCTTCTTCGTTACCTCGGCCGACTCCGGCACCGTAGTGCTCTCGACCCTCTCGGCTCGCGGTGGTAACGCTGACGAGGATGGGCCGAACTGGTTGCGGGTCTTCTGGGGGGCAATGACTGCGCTGATCACCAGCGGGTTGTTGTTCGCCGGCAGTATCGACTCGCTGAAGTCCGCTGTGGTGCTGACCTCGCTGCCGTTCTCGATGATCCTGCTGACCATGATGTGGGGGCTGCACAAGGCGTTCTACCTGGAGTCGCAAAGGCAGATCGCGCAGATGCACTCCCTGGCGCCGTTCGCCAATTCGCGGCGTGGCCGTGGCGGCTGGCGCCAGCGTTTGAGCCAGGCCGTGCACTTCCCGTCGCGGGATGAGGTGTACCGCTTCATGGACACGGTGGTGCGTCCGGCGATAGCCGAAGTCACCGAAGTCTTCGAGCAGAAAGGCCTGCGCCTGATCACCCAGGAAGACCCGAGCCACGACAACGTCAGCCTGAAGATCGGCCATGGCGAGGAGCAGCCGTTCATCTACCAGGTGCAGATGCGAGGTTACTTCACCCCATCGTTCGCTCTGGGTGGGTTGGGTACCCAAGACCTGAGGAACCGCCGCTACTACCGCGCCGAGGTGCACCTGAGCGAAGGCAGCCAGAACTATGACCTGGTGGGCTACAGCAAGGAGCAGATCATCAATGACATCCTCGACCAGTACGAGCGGCACATGCAGTTCCTGCATCTGGTGAGGTGATAGGGCTGAGGCATTGGGCGGATCAGCTTGCTCCTGCCGCTAGGGTTCGGAGCAAGTGCTGTACTGCCGGTGCCGGCCCATCGCGGCTCCCACAGGGTTCTGTGTCGGCCACGGAACTGGGGTATGCAGGGCCCCTGTGGGAGGCTGGCGCAGCCTGCGATTGGGCCGCAAAGCGGCCCCGGCTCACTGGAGCCTTACTCTAGACTAGCGAATCCCCCCACAGGGCTCTGAACTGCGCCACTGATCCAGCTCAGAACGGCGCATCCCCCAGGATCGTCGCCCGGTGCATGACCCGCCGTGACGGCCGGTAATCGTCCACCGCGTAGTGCTGGGTGACGCGGTTGTCCCAGAAGGCCACGTCATTTTCCTGCCAGCGCCAGCGAATGGTGAATTCTGGCCGGGTCGCATGGGCAAACAGGAGTTTCAGCAGCGCTTCGCTCTCATGCTCGTTCAGTTCGTTGATACGGGTGGTGAAGCCTTCGTTGACGAACAGCGCCTTGCGTCCGCTGACTGGGTGGGTGCGCACCACCGGGTGCGACAGGGGCGGGTTGTTGCGCCGGGTCGCTTCCCAGCGCTCCAGGTCTTGTGGCGTGGTGCCGAAGCGCTCGAGCGGGAAGGACTTGGTGAAGTCATGGGTCGCGGTCAGGCCATCGAGCAACTGCTGCAGCGGCGCCGACAGCGCCTCGAAGGCGGCAATGCCGCTGGCCCACAGGGTGTCGCCGCCATAGGCCGGCAACTGCTTGGCGCTGAGCACGGCACCCAGCGCTGGCGTTGGCAGGAAGGTAACGTCCGTGTGCCAGACGGCATTGTCGCGCACGTCGGTGACGGCGGTATCGAGGATCAGCACCTGCGGGGTGTCTGGCACATTGGGGTAGATCGGGTGGATATGCAGGTCACCGAAGCGCGCGGCGAAGTGCGCCTGCTGCGCTGGGGTGATCGGCTGGTCGCGGAAGAACAGCACTTGGTGCTTGAGCAGCGCTTGCTCGATGGCGTCGCGCTGTTCGATGTTGATCTCGCGGCTCAGGTCGATGCCGCTGATCTGGGCGCCGAGCGCCGGGCTGAGAGGGGTAACGGTCAGGCTCATGTCGGTCTCTTGGTTGGCGCCGAAGTGTCGGCGTGGTCAGTCGGAATCAGTGGCTTTGCCCGTGCCAGGGCACCAGCTTGCGTTGTAGGGCGCGCAGGCCCATCTCCAGGGCAAAGGCGATCAGGGCGATGAGCAGGATCCCCAACACCACCACATCGGTGACCAGGAACTGCGCCGCCGACTGCACCATGAAGCCCAGGCCGCTGGTGGCGGCGATCAACTCGGCAGCGACCAGGGTCGACCAGCCGACACCCAGGCCGATGCGGATGCCGGTGAGGATGTCGGGCAAGGCGCTGGGCAGGATCACATGGCGGATCAGCTGGGCCTTGGTGGCGCCGAGCGATTGCGCTGCGCGCAGCTTGGCCGGGTCTACCGTGCGCACGCCGGTGGCGGTGGCAATGGCGATGGGGGCGAAGATCGCCAGGTAGATCAGCAGCACCTTCGACAACTCGCCAATGCCGCACCAGATTACGATGAGTGGCAGGTAGGCCAGCGGCGGGATCGGCCGGTAGAATTCGATCAGTGGATCGAGGATGCCGCGGGCGATGCGGTTGTAGCCGATGGCGATGCCGACCGGGATCGCTGTCAGGATCGCCGCGCCCAGCGCCAGACCGATCCGTCCAAGGCTGGCGCCCAGGTGCTGCCACAGGCTGGCATCCATGTAGCCCTGGGTCAGCAGCACCCAGGCCTTGGCCAGGATGTCGCCGGGCGAGGGCAGGAACAGCGGCTCGACCCAGCCGGCGGCGGTGACCAGCCACCAGGCCAGCAGCAATGTGGCCAGGGTCAGGGCGCTGATCCAGCGGGTGCCGAGGGTTCGCCGTGGCTGGGGGGCGGATGGTTGTTTGGTGCCAGTCTTGCTGGCGACCGGCAGGTCCAGGCTGCTCATGCGGACTCCTGCCGCTGGGCGGCGCTGCGTTGGGAAAACACCCGTGCCAGGACATGCTCGCGGGTTTCGATGAAGCGTGGATCGGACTTGATCGCGCGGGCCGGCTCACCGGCGGCATAGCGCTTGCCGAAGTCCAGTTGCAGGCGTTCGACGATCTGCCCCGGGTTGGGCGCCAGCAACACCAGCTCAGTGGCCAGGAACACCGCTTCTTCGATGTCGTGGGTAATCAGGAACACCGGTTTGGCGGTGCGCTGCCAGACCTGCAGCAGCAACTCCTGCATTTGCTCGCGGGTAAAGGCATCGAGGGCGCCGAACGGCTCGTCCATCAGCAGCACACGTGGGTCGGCGGCCAGCGCACGGGCCAGGCCCACGCGTTGCTTCTGACCGCCCGACAGTTGCCAGATGCGCCGTTCGCTGAAACCGGCCAGGTCGACCAGTGTCAGCATTTCTCTGGCTTTCTGCTCACGCTGAGTGCGTGGCACGCCGGCCAGTTCCAGACCGAAGGCGACATTACCCAGCACGTCTTGCCAGGGCAGCAGGGCATCGTCCTGAAAGACCACGCCGCGCTCGGCGCCGGGGCCTTGCACCGGTACACCGTCTAGGGTGATGCGCCCACTGCTGGGCGCGACGAACCCTGCGATCAGGTTGAGCAGCGAAGTCTTGCCGCTGCCGGATGGGCCGAGGGCCACCAGCAACTGGCGTGGCCCGAGGGTCAGATTGATGTCGGACAGCACCGGTTCGGCGGCGCCGGGGTACTGTGCGTTGATACGCTCCAGTTCAAGCAAGGCCATGACAGGCTCCGATCAATTGGTGATGTATTGGGCGCTGACGTAGGGCGAGTAGTCCGGCAGCACCGCTTCGACCTTGCCTTGCTGTTTGAGGAAGGACGCGGTGTCGGTCAACGCTTGGGTAGTCGGGGCGCCCAGCGCGCTGACCTGGTCGGCGGCCAGCGGATAGACATTGCCCTCCAGCAGGACCGGGATATCGGCAGGCTTGGCGCCGGAGAGCTTGGCCAGCTTGCTGATGTTGTCCGGGTTGGCCAGCCAGGCTTTCGGGTCCTGGCGGTAGTCGGCGTAGGCGTCGAGGGTGACCTTGGCGAAGGACTTGACGATGTCCGGATGCTTGGCGGCGAAGTCCTTGCGCACGATCCAGGCGTCGAAGGTTGGCGCGCCTTTCTGGGCCAGTTCGCCGGAAGTGATCAGCACTTTGCCGTTTTCCTTGGCCACGCCCAGGGCTGGGTCCCAGACATAGGTGGCGTCGATGTCGCCACGCTTCCAGGCGGCGATGATCGCGGGCGGCGCCAAGTTGAGGATCTGCACCTTGGACGGGTCGATGTTCCACTGCTTCAGCGCGGCCAGCAGGCTGTAGTGACCGGTGGAAACGAAAGGCACGGCAATCTTCTTACCGACCAAGTCTTGCGGCGAATCGATGCCCTGGCGCGCGACCAGGGCCTCGCCAGCGCCGATCTGGGTTGCGATCAGGAAGGTCTCCACCGGCAGCTTGCGGGTGGCAGCAGCGGCCAGCGGGCTGGAGCCGAGGTAGCCGATCTGCACGTCGCCGGAGGCCACGGCGGTGATGACATCGGCGCCGTTGTCGAACTTGCGCCAGTCGATGCTGGCGTTGCTGGCCTTTTCATAGCTGCCGTCGGCCTGAGCCACCTTGGCCGGGTCGACGGTAGTCTGGTAGGCCACGGTCAGGTCGGCCGCCTGGGCAAGCCAGCTGGCACCGGCCAGGGTCAGGGTGGCGAACAGGCGCAGCGGAGCGTGCGGGATCATGAGTGAATTCCTCGTCAGGCGGTCGTGATGAGTGGATGACGAGAAGATTAATTGATCTAAAAATTATGAAATAAATAACTTTTTTGCATTAGCTTAGGAGTCAATCGTTTCAAGCGCCGCGTAGCCTGTCCGGCGGTGATGGGGCTCAAGGGCGAAAAGCGGAGGTTGGTGCTAGGCTCAGCGCTGCTAAAAGCGCAGGGAAGGGTATTTGTCAGAAGGGTTATGGGCAAACGTTTGCAAATAACCTAAAGGAATGGTTCTGAGGGGGCGATACAACCTTTGGTGTTAAAGGTTCCATCGATATTCCTCAAAAATCTGAGCGATTCATAAAACAGTCATTTTGGATTTATAGGATTGTCATTATCCTGTAGCGCAGGACTGGCGCATTAGACCAAAGTAGTGAAATGATTGGTTACGATTGACTTGAAGGTCACTTTTTGGTGCTAAATCGCCAATCGACGATGAGCGGGGCAGTAGATCCCGCCTTCAGCGACACACAAGAATTAGAACGTAGAGGAGCAAAACATGTATAAGTCCAGCCTGGCTCTGGCCGTGGCACTGGGGGTTCTGGCCCAACAAGCAGGTGCTGCCGGCTTCATCGAGGACAGCAAACTGTCCCTCAGCTCGCGCACCATGTACTTCGACAACGACAACCGCGAAGGTGCCAACGACAACCGTGAGTGGGGTCAAGGCTTCAAGGTCGACTACCTCTCTGGTTTCACTGAAGGCACCGTTGGCTTTGGTGTCGACGTACAAGCCCTGTGGGGTATCCACCTGGATGGCGGCCGTGGCCACCACCCTGACAACAGCACCTTCTTCCCAAGCGATTCGGACGGTTCGGCCGTAGACCAATGGGCGCGTATCGGTGGTAACGTCAAGGCGCGTTTCTCCAAGACCGAAGGTCACTTCGGTAGCGCACTGGCACCGAACCTGCCGATCCTGGTCTCCAACGATGGCCGTCTGCTGCCGCAGACCTTCGAGGGTGGCACCATCCAGTCGAAGGAAATCGACAACCTGACCATCAACGCGGGTCAACTGACCCACGCTATGGGCCGTGCTTCGAGCAACCGTACCGGTCTGTCCGTGGCTGGTGCTTCCCAGGACAGCAACAAGTTCCGCTTCGGCGGCGCAGACTGGAAGGTCACCAAAGATCTGACCCTGCAGTACTACTACTCGAACCTGGAAGATTTCTACAAGCAGCACTTCCTGGGCCTGGTACACGTATTCCAGATCGCTGAAGACCAGTCGTTCAAGACCGACCTGCGCTATTTCGATAGCCGCAGCGATGGCAAGAATGGCGACGCCGGCTACACCTTCAACAACAACGGTGGTTACGCCAAGCACGCTGGCGAGGTCGACAACAAGACCTGGAGCGCCATGTTCACCTACACCCTGGGTGGTCATGCGCTGATGCTCGGTCATCAACGTGTCAGCGATGACGGTGGCTTCGTCTGGCTGAACCAAGGCAACGTGGTTGATGGCAACGGTCGTCCGGAAGGTGCTGGTGGCTCCAGCTTCTACCTGTTCACCGATAGCATGATCAACCAGTTCGCCAAGGCTGGTGCCAACACCACCTTCGGTCAGTACTCCTACGACTTCGCTCGCCTGGGTGTGCCTGGCTTGAAAGCGTCGGTTGCCTACCTGCGTGGCGACGATGTGCGCAATACCAATGGCAATGGCACTTTCAGCGAGTGGGAGCGTGATGCACGTATCGACTACGTCATCCAGGAAGGCCCGCTCAAAGGCCTGGGGACCAGCCTGCGTCACGGTGTATACCGTGGCAGCGGCGGCAACTCCCTGGCTGACCAAGACCAGACCCGCCTGATCTTCAACTACACTTACAACTTCCTGTAAGCGTATTGAGAAAAGAAGCCTCGCCTAGTGCGAGGCTTTTTTTTTGCCTGCTATCGCGTATATCCAACGGTTATAAATAAATCGATATTTATTCTTTTTGTTTTGCTTCCGGAGCAGGCACAGTGAACCCATAACGCACACAGCCCAGGAGCCGCACCATGAGCCTCAGACTTGGCGATATCGCCCCCGATTTCGAACAGGATTCCAGCGCCGGCAAGATCCGCTTCCATGAATGGCTGGGTGACAGCTGGGGTGTGCTGTTCTCCCATCCGGCTGACTTTACGCCGGTATGCACCACCGAACTGGGCTTTACCGCCAAGCTGAAGGGGCAGTTCGCTGAGCGTGGGGTTAAGGTCATCGCCCTGTCGGTGGATCCGGTCGAGTCGCACCAGCGCTGGATCGACGACATCAACGAGACCCAGAACACCGTGGTCAACTTTCCGATCATCGCTGACGCCGACCGCAAGGTCGCGGACCTCTACGACCTGATCCATCCCAATGCCAACGACACCCTTACCGTGCGCTCCTTGTTCGTGATCGACCCGAACAAGAAGGTCCGGCTGACCATCACCTACCCGGCCAGTACCGGGCGCAACTTCAACGAGATCCTGCGGGTGATCGATTCGCTGCAGCTAACCGACAACCACAAGGTGGCTACGCCGGCCAACTGGCAGGACGGTGACGAGGTGGTGATCGTGCCATCGCTCAAGGACGAGGAAGAGATCAAACAACGCTTTCCTAAAGGTTACCGTGCGGTCAAACCGTACCTGCGCCTGACGCCGCAACCCAATCGCTGAATCTTTGTTGCATTGCTCTTAGCCATAGCAGGGATCTTCGGGCCGTTTCGACGGCCCTTTTTTATGGCTCTCGGGAGCATGCCTTGGATTCTTTGCTGTTCTTGATATCCCGCGCGGGCGCGCGGGATATCAAGGGTGAACCGGGGAATCGTTGTTATCCCTAAATGCTATAAACAAATGAAAAAATATGATTTATAGATATATGTGATGAGCTGTTAATGTCACTCCCATCCAGCGAGAACAACAACTCGCGGCCCAGGAATCGAAAAGGAAGTGCTTCATGCTGGTTGTGTCTCTTGGCGGTAGCCCAAGTACCCGTTCACGCTCCGGCGTGTTGCTCGAGCGTTCGCGGCAGTGGCTGCAGAACCAGGGAGTGGAGGTGGTGAGCTTCCAGGTTCGCGACTTTCCGGCCGAAGACCTGCTGCATGCACGCTTCGATAGCCCCAAGGTGCAGCACTTCCAGCAACTGATAGAGCAAGCTGACGGCCTGGTCGTCGCGACTCCGGTATACAAGGCGTCCTTTTCCGGTGCCTTGAAGACTGTGCTGGACCTGCTGCCCGAGCGCGCCCTGGAACACAAGGTGGTGCTGCCCATCGCCACTGGCGGCAGCATCGCTCACATGCTTGCAGTGGACTATGCACTCAAGCCAGTGCTGTCCGCACTGAAAGCGCAAGAAACGCTGCAGGGGATCTTTGCTGACGACAGCCAGATCGCCTACGGCGAAGGTTCGACACCAGCACAGCTGGCGGCAAAGCTGGAGCAACGCCTGCAGGAGTCACTGGAGCTGTTTCACAGTGCTTTGACCCGTCGGCCCAGGCCGGTGGCTCCCGGCGTACTGAACGAACGCCTGCTCAGCGCCCGTTGGAGCATCTGAGCGACAAACAACGCGTCACTGTAATTCCCACCTTACTCGCCCGCCAACGGGCAAGCAGGTGCAGCCTGAACCCCACTCGCACAGGAGAGCGCCATGCGCACAGTCTTCTTGCGTCGCGGTCTGGTCGCCCTGTTTGCGGCGGCTGTGTCCTTCGGCGCTATTACCCAAGCCCAGGCAGAAAGCCTGCGTATCGGTTATCAGAAATACGGCACCTTGGTGCTGCTCAAAGCCAAGGGTACGCTGGAGAAGCGCCTGGCCGAGCAGGGCGTCCAGGTGCAATGGACCGAATTCCCCGGCGGCCCGCAATTGCTCGAAGGGCTGAATGTCGGTTCCATCGACTTCGGTGTGACCGGTGAAACCCCACCTGTATTCGCCCAGGCCGCTGGTGCCGACCTGCTCTATGTCGCCTACGAGCCACCTGCGCCGCACAGCGAGGCGATCCTGGTGCCCAAGGGCTCACCGATCCAGTCGGTCAAGGAGCTCAAGGGCAAGAAAGTCGCGCTGAACAAGGGCTCCAACGTCCATTATCTGCTGGTCCGCGCCCTTGAGGACGCCGGCCTGAAGTACAGCGATATCCAGCCCATATACCTGCCGCCGTCTGACGCCCGTGCCGCTTTCGAGCGTGGCAGCGTCGATGCCTGGGTAATCTGGGACCCCTACCAGGCCGCTGCCGAGCAGCAGTTGCAAGCGCGCACTCTGCGCGATGGCAAGGACCTGGTCGACAACCATCAGTTCTACCTGGCCACCCGCAACTACGCCACCCAGCATCCGGCGGTGATCAACACCCTGATCGAGGAAGTGCGTGCCGTGGGCGAATGGTCCCAGGCCAATCCACAGCAAGTCACCGATCAGGTGGCACCGCTGCTCGGCCTGCCCGCCGACATCACCCTGACGTCGGTCAAGCGCCAGGGTTACGGCGCGGCTGTGCTCACCCCGGAAGTGATCGCTGCCCAGCAGAAAATCGCCGACACCTTCCAGGCTCTGAAGCTGATTCCCAAGCCCTTGAGCATCAAGGACGTGATCTGGACACCCCCGGCCAAGGTCGCCAGCGCGCCTTGACGATTCGCCTGCGCCGGGGCGCCGCCCCGGTCTGAGCCACCCCTGAGGAGACAACTCCAATGAGTCTGAATGTTTTCTGGTTTCTTCCCACCCATGGTGACGGCAAATACCTGGGCACCGCTGAAGGCGCCCGTGCGGTCGATCATGGTTACTTGCAGCAGATCGCCCAGGCCGCCGACCGCCTCGGTTTCGGTGGGGTGCTGATCCCTACCGGCCGTTCTTGCGAGGACTCCTGGCTGGTGGCGGCATCGCTGATCCCGGTGACCCAACGCCTGAAGTTCCTCGTGGCCCTGCGTCCGGGGATCATCTCGCCGACCGTGGCGGCGCGCCAGGCGGCGACCCTCGACCGCCTGTCCGGGGGCCGTGCGCTGTTCAACCTGGTGACCGGGGGCGACCCTGACGAACTCTCCGGCGATGGCCTGTTCCTCAGCCATGAAGAGCGCTACCAGGCTTCCGTGGAATTCACCCGCATTTGGCGCCGTGTACTGGAAGGTGAGGTCGTCGACTATGACGGCGAGCACATCCAGGTCAAGGGTGCCAAGCTGCTTTACCCACCGGTCCAGCAACCGCGTCCTCCGCTGTACTTCGGTGGCTCTTCGGAAGCGGCTCAGGATCTCGCCGCCGAGCAGGTCGAGTTGTACCTGACCTGGGGCGAGCCACCATCTGCCGTGGCCGAGAAAATCGAGCAGGTCCGCGCCAAGGCGGCCAAACAAGGGCGTACCGTGCGCTTCGGCATTCGTCTGCATGTGATCGTGCGGGAAACCAACGATGAAGCCTGGCAGGCCGCCGAGCGGCTGATCTCGCACTTGGACGACGACACTATCGCTCGCGCCCAGGCTTCGTTGGCACGCTTCGACTCGGTCGGCCAGCAGCGCATGGCGGCCTTGCATGGCGGCAAGCGCGACCAGCTGGAAGTCAGCCCCAACCTCTGGGCCGGAGTCGGCCTGGTGCGCGGCGGGGCCGGCACGGCATTGGTCGGCGACGGCCCGACCGTGGCGGCGCGGGTCAAGGAGTACGCCGACCTGGGCATCGATACCTTTATCTTCTCCGGTTATCCACACCTGGAAGAGTCGTACCGCGTCGCCGAGTTGCTGTTCCCGCACCTGGACATCCAGCGTCCGGAGCAACCACAGGGCGCCGGTTACGTCAGCCCCTTCGGTGAGATGGTAGCCAACGACATCCTGCCCAAGTCCGCGTCGCAGAGCTGAGGGCCAGGACATGAGTCGTTCTGCTTCCACCTGGTCCCGGCGCCTCGCGCCCTGGGCCTTGCCCGTCTTGCTGCTGGCTGTTTGGCAACTGGCAGTCAGCAGTGGCTGGCTGTCTACCCGGATCCTGCCGGCCCCCAGCGCGGTGATCAGTGCTGGTGTCGAGCTGGTGCGCAGTGGCGAGATCTGGACCCACTTGGCCATCAGTGGCTGGCGTGCGGCGCTGGGTTTCCTCATTGGCGGCAGCATCGGCCTGACGCTCGGTTTCATCACCGGGCTGTCGAAATGGGGCGAGCGCCTGCTCGACAGTTCCGTGCAGATGATCCGTAACGTGCCGCATCTGGCGCTGATCCCGCTGGTGATCCTGTGGTTTGGCATCGACGAGTCGGCGAAGATCTTCCTGGTGGCCCTGGGGACCTTGTTCCCGATCTACCTCAACACCTACCACGGTATTCGCAACGTCGACCCAGCCCTGGTGGAGATGGCGCGCAGCTATGGCTTGTCCGGTTTTGCCCTGTTCCGCCAGGTGATCCTGCCGGGTGCGCTACCATCGATCCTGGTGGGCGTGCGCTTCGCCTTGGGCTTCATGTGGCTGACCCTGATCGTCGCCGAGACCATTTCGGCCAACGCCGGCATCGGCTACCTGGCGATGAACGCACGTGAATTCCTGCAGACCGATGTGGTGGTCCTGGCCATCGTCCTCTACGCCGTGCTCGGCAAGCTCGCCGACCTGGCCGCCCGCGGCCTGGAACGTGTGTGGTTGCGCTGGCACCCGGCCTATCAACCCGTGAAGAGGGAGGGCGCATGACCTTGCTCAAGGAACAGCCGCCACGCCTGTTGCGTGGCATCCCCCTGGCGGCGCAAGGCTTGCGCAAGACCTTCGGTCAGCGTGAGGTGCTGCAGGGCATCGACCTGCATGTTCCGGCCGGGCAGTTCGTTGCCATCGTCGGCCGCAGTGGCTGTGGCAAGAGCACCTTGCTGCGACTGCTGGCGGGGCTCGACCAGCCCAGCGGCGGCGAGCTGCTGGCCGGTGCCGCTCCCTTGGCCGAGGCGCGCGAGGAAACCCGCCTGATGTTCCAGGACGCCCGCTTGCTGCCCTGGAAGAAGGTCATCGACAACGTCGGCCTTGGCCTCACCGGCAACTGGCGGCCGAGCGCCCTGGAAGCTCTGGAAGCGGTCGGCCTGGCCGAGCGCGCCAACGAGTGGCCGGCGGCCTTGTCCGGTGGCCAGAAGCAACGTGTGGCCTTGGCGCGGGCCTTGATCCACAAGCCGCGTCTGTTGCTGCTCGATGAACCGCTTGGTGCCCTGGATGCCCTTACCCGCATCGAGATGCAGCAACTGATCGAGCGTCTGTGGCGCCAGCATGGTTTCACCGTGCTGCTGGTGACCCATGACGTGAATGAAGCCGTTGCCGTCGCCGACCGGGTGATCCTCATCGAAGATGGCGCAATCGGCCTGGACCTGATCGTCGACCTGCCAAGGCCGCGGGCGCGTGGTTCGCACCGCCTGGCGGCGCTGGAAAGCCAAGTACTCAACCGTGTTCTCGCCGTCCCGGGCACTCCGCCCGAGCCGGAACCCGTAGCCCCTTTGCCCACGCAGTTGCGTTGGGCTCACTGAACCCCCGAAGCCAGAAGGAATACAGTTATGACCATCAAAGCGATCAATGTGCGCAACCAGTTCAAAGGCACTGTGAAGGAAATCCTCGAAGGCCCGGTCCTGTCCGAGATCGACGTGCAGACCGCCTCCGGCATCGTCACCTCGGTGATCACCACCCGCTCCGTGCGCGAGCTGGAGCTGGCCGTGGGCAGCGAGGTGATCGCCTTCGTCAAGTCGACCGAGGTGTCCATCGCCAAGCTCTGAAAAGAGGCGTGGGTAGGCTTCGCCAGCACCCGTGAATAGCCGGCACCAGCATCAGCAAGGCGAGGGTTCTGCCCTCGATTTGCCGGTAAGCCGGCTTGCCCGTGCATGGGCTGGTGTAGGCAACGCATTTGCAGGGCGGGCTCGGTCCTCGATTCGGCCGCTCTTGTAGCCCCAAACCTTCAGCGTTTGGGCAAAAACGGCGGCAGGTAAAGCCCCAGGTACGCATCGAACACGCGCATGCCTTCCTCGGCCATGCGTGGCGTGATCTGCCCGTGCAACTGCACCGACCGGGCATAGACACGGTCCCCCAGTTCCATGGCCAGTGCGAACACATCCACATCGTTGGGCAGGGCCGGCAACTGGAAGTGTTGGTCGAACACCTTGTGCATCAGATCGCCCAGTTCGATGTCGTGCTGGCGGTCGGCCTGGGTCACTTCGCTCAGCCCATGCTGGGCAAGGATCAGCTGGCGTGCGGCGTTGTCCTGGTTGTAGATGTTCAGCATGCGCTGCTCGACCAGGCGTGACAGGTCATGCCAGGTATCGAGGGTATCGCTGTCGATGGGGGCCTGCAGGCAGGCGCGGAAGGCGCTGTGTATATCGCTGGTCAGGGCTTCGAGCAATGCCGGGACGCTGGCGAAGAAGTGATAGACCGACGACGGCGGGATCTGCGCACGTTCAGCAACGCTGTAGATCGATAGGCCGGCCACCCCTTCGTCGGCCAGCAAGGCGCGCGCTGCCGCCAGGATCGAGGCGATCCTGGCCTGGCTGCTTGCGCGGGGCTTGCGCGTGCTCACGGGCCGGCTCATCAGTTGCTGATGGCCAGGATGCTGGCCTGGTAGGCGCCGACGAAGAGGTCGAAGTCGCCGATCTCCTGCTGTTCCAGCCGGGCCTGCTCTTCCAGCGATGTGCGGGCGAGGACTTCGAAGGCTTGCTGCTGGGCAGGGTCCAGGGGCTGGCCGCGGAACTGCTCGGCATGGGCCTGGCTCTGGCGCAAGGCGAAGTGGGCGAAGCTCTCCTTGTGCTCGGTCATGCTCGCCAGTACTTGGGCCGATGGCGTCAGGGACGGATCATCGACCTTGGCCCGCTGGAGGGCCAGGGCCTGGCCGTGTTCGTCACCGCCGTGGGCGCGGTCGAGTAGCTCGGCCAGGGGGGCGATGCGGGCGAGCAGCTCCTCGGCCCAAGTCTTCAGGGCGACCGGCTGGCCATCGAGCTGCAGCTCCAGGCCGGGACGGCGGCCTTCCTTGACCACGCTGAGGAAGTTGCTGGTGCACTGGCCGCACTCGCCATTGCGCAGTTGCGGGCTGTCCTCCAGCGCACAGAACAGGAGGAACGCATCGAGGAACCGTGCCTGGG
This sequence comes from Pseudomonas sp. X10, assembly GCF_054889225.1. NCBI lineage: Bacteria > Pseudomonadati > Pseudomonadota > Gammaproteobacteria > Pseudomonadales > Pseudomonadaceae > Pseudomonas > Pseudomonas sp. X10. The sequence continues at coordinate 265,213 of NZ_CM142677.1, forward strand.
GTAGGTCTATGCCCAGCGGAAGGAACGGGTTGATGTCCAGGCAGCGCACTTCGATGTACTGCACGCCACGGGCCATCAGGGCCTGGATCGGCCGTTCGCCGGTGTAGGTCACGCGCTTGGGGCGGATGTTCGAGTAATACTCGTTCTCGATCTGCAGGATGTTAGTGTTCAGTTGCACCCACTCGCCATCCTTGTGCGTGCCGATCTCGACATAGGGCGCATAGGGCGTGGCGACGGCCTTGCGCAGGCTGTCGGTGTAGCTGGCCAGGTCGTTGTAGCACGGTGTCAGGCCGGCCTGGGCACTGCTCTGGTAGCCCAGGTCGCTCATGCGCAGGCTGGTGGCGTAGGGCAGGTACAGGGTCTCGGCGTTGAAAGTGTCGAGTTGGTGCGGGCGACCGCGCAGGAACCCGGCATCCAGTGCTGGCGAGGCACCGAACAGGTACATCAGCAACCAGCTGTAGCGGCGGAAGTTGCGGATCAGCGCGATGTACGCGGCCGACTGGTAGTCGCGGTCATTCTCCTGGCTGCCTTCGGCATCTCGCAGCATCGGCCAAAGGGCTTCGGGCAGGGAGAAGTTGTAGTGAATGCCAGCAATGCACTGCATCGTGCGGCCGTAGCGCAGGGCCAGGCCCTTGCGGTACACGTGCTTGAGCTGGCCGATATTGGAGGTACCGTACTCGGCGATCGGGATGTCTTCCTCGGCCGGTAGCGGGCAGGGCATCGACGGGCTCCACAGGTACTCGTTGCCCAGTTTGCTGTAGGCGAAACGGTGGATCTGCTCCAGATTGTCGAGGGTCTGCGCCGGGTCGGTCAGGGCCGGAGTGATGAACTCCAGCAACGACTCGGAATAATCCGTGGTGATCTGCTCGTTGGTCAGCGCCGAACCCAGGGCTTCCGGGTGCGGGGTCTGGGCCAGGCGACCGTCTTCGGTCACGCGTAGGCATTCGCGCTCAATACCGTGCAGGCACTGCTTGAGCAGGGGGAGATTGGCGCCGAGCAGGCTCAGGCGGCGGTTGAGGAGTTCGCTCAAGATGGATTCCTTCACGCGTCAGTCGCCCCAATATGGGGGTAGAGATAACGGTCTACAAGGGTAGTAAGAGAGGAACTGGCGTTGTCGCCTGGTTTACGCTCGTTTCGGCAGTGCCTGCGCACTGCCGAAAGTACCGCAGATCGGGGCTTGCGGGCTAGGGCCAGTTGACGTTTCACTCCCTGCGACGTGGCCTGGAATGGAACTCCGACAGGCCCTAGAGGACAGCGAAGGTGCCCTGGGCCTTGGCGACCAGTTTGTCGCCCTGGAGCACATCGGCGTCGACCACCAGGGTGCGCCGTCCTGCATGCAGGACGCGGGCGATGCACAGGACCTCGCCCTCGCTGACCGCGCGCACGTAGTTGATCTTGCATTCCAGGGTCACGCTCTGTTGGTCGAAGCCGTGACTGCTGGAGCACGCCAGGCCCATGGCGATGTCCACCAGGCTGAAGATCGCGCCGCCGTGCAGTTTGCCGCCGCGGTTACGCAGGTGCGACTCAAGTGCCAGGGTCACCTCTGCAACGCCTTGTTCCAGGCGTTGCAGACGGCAGCCCAGGAGCTGGCTGAAGGCGCTCTGGACGAACTCAGCTGGGACGTCCATCACTTCTTCTTCAACTGCTTGGCGTTGGCGAACAAGGCAGCCATGGCATTGTTGGCCGGGGCCGCACTCTCGCGCTGACGGGCTGGCGCCTGTTGCTGGCGCGCACCGCCGCCTTGCGGGCGGCCGCCACGGTTGCCTTCGACTTTTTCGCCCGGCGTGTCGCTCATGCGCATGGAAAGGCCGACGCGCTTGCGTGGGATATCCACTTCCATGACCTTGACCTTGACCACATCACCGGCCTTGACCGCTTCGCGCGGGTCCTTGATGAACTTCTCCGACAGTGCCGAGATGTGCACGAGGCCGTCCTGGTGCACGCCGATGTCGACGAAGGCGCCAAAGTTGGTGACGTTGGTCACCACACCTTCGAGGATCATCCCAGGCTGCAGGTCCTTGAGGTCTTCGACGCCGTCCTGGAAGGCCGCGGTCTTGAACTCCGGACGCGGGTCGCGGCCCGGTTTGTCCAGCTCCTGGAGGATGTCGGTGACGGTCGGCAGGCCGAACGTTTCGTCGGTGAACTTCTTCGGGTCCAGGCGCTTGAGGAAGGTGCTGTCGCCGATCAGCGAGCGGATGTCGCGGCCAGTCTCGGCGGCGATACGCTGGACCAGCGGATAGGCCTCCGGGTGCACCGCCGAGGCGTCCAGTGGGTTGTCGCCATTCATCACACGCAAGAAGCCGGCGGCCTGCTCGAAGGTCTTCTCGCCGAGGCGGCTGACCTTCTTCAGCGCCGCTCGGGTGGCGAAGGCACCATTGGCATCGCGGTGCGCGACGATGTTCTGCGCCAGGGTCGCGTTGAGGCCGGAGATGCGCGTCAGCAGCGCCACCGACGCTGTGTTGACGTCCACGCCGACGGCGTTCACGCAGTCCTCGACCACTGCGTCCAGGCCGCGGGCCAGCTTGACCTGGGAAACGTCGTGCTGGTACTGGCCGACGCCGATGGATTTCGGGTCGATCTTCACCAGCTCGGCCAGCGGATCCTGCAGGCGACGGGCGATGGAGACGGCGCCGCGCAGCGACACATCCAGGCCGGGGAATTCGCGGGCGGCCAGTTCCGAAGCCGAATACACCGAGGCACCGGCCTCGGAGACCATGATCTTGGTCATCTTGAGCGCTGGATACTTCTTGATCAGCTCGGCGGCCAGCTTGTCGGTTTCACGGCTGGCGGTGCCGTTGCCGATGGCGATCAACTCCACCGAATGCTTGGCACAGAGGGCGGCGAGTACTGCGATGGTGCGGTCCCACTCGTTTTTCGGTACGTGGGGGTAGACGGTGGCGGTGTCCAGCAGCTTGCCGGTGCTGTCGACCACGGCGACCTTGCAACCGGTGCGCAGGCCTGGGTCCAGGCCCAGGGTGGCGCGAGGGCCGGCCGGGGCGGCCAGCAGCAGGTCGTGCAGGTTGTGGGCGAAGACGTTGATGGCCTCGCCTTCGGCGTTGTCGCGCAGCTCGCCGAACAGGTCGGTTTCCAGGTGGGTGTAAAGCTTGACCTTCCAGGTCCAGCGCACCACCTCGGCCAGCCACTTGTCGGCCGGACGGTTATGGTTGGCCAGGCCGAAATGTTCGCCGATCATCAGTTCGCATGGGTGCAGGGTACCTGGCAGCTCCTCGCCGACCTTCAGCGAAGCGCTCAGCACGCCTTCGTTGCGCCCGCGGAAGATCGCCAGGGCACGGTGCGAGGGCACGCTGCGCAGCAGTTCGTCATGGGCGAAGTAGTCGCGGAACTTGGCCCCTTCCTCTTCCTTGCCGGCCACCACGCGGGCGCTGAGCACGGCTTCTTGCTTGAGGAAGCTGCGCAGCTTGTCGAGCAGGTTGGCGTCTTCGGCGAAGCGCTCCATGAGGATGTACTTTGCGCCTTCCAGGGCGGCCTTGACGTCGGCCACGCCCTTGTCGGCATCGACGAAGCGCGCTGCTTCGCTTTCCGGCGTCAGCTGCGGATCGTTGAACAGGGCGTCGGCCAGCTCGCCCAGGCCGGCTTCCAGGGCGATCTGGCCCTTGGTGCGGCGCTTCTGTTTGTACGGCAGGTACAGGTCTTCGAGGCGGGTCTTGGTGTCGGCCAGCTTGATCTCGCGGGCCAGCTCCGGGGTCAGCTTGCCCTGTTCATCGATGCTGGCCAGGATACTGGCGCGGCGCTCGTCGAGCTCGCGCAGGTAGCGCAGGCGCTCTTCCAGGTGGCGCAGTTGAGTGTCATCCAGGCTGCCTGTCACTTCCTTGCGGTAACGGGCGATAAAGGGCACCGTCGAGCCTTCATCCAGTAGGGTCACGGCCGCCTCGACCTGTTGCGGGCGAACGCCCAGTTCCTCGGCGATACGGCTGTTGATGCTGTCCATAAAACCACCTGACAAATTGTGAATGCTTGAGGCCGCAGGCGGGCATCGGGCCCGGCGGCGCTGGATGAAAGCGGCGCATTATACCCGGCGTATCAGAGTTGCGGTGATGGCCGGGAGCCAGTTCCCCAGGCGGTAAAAGTGGCAGGAGGGGAAAAATCTGCTAACAATGCACACGGCACGATCCGCAGTGGCTACGCCATAATGCGCGCCGAGATCAAAGGAGTTGTTCATGACCAGCACTGCAAACACCGCTGAAGGCGAAAAGATTCTCATCGTCGATGACGATCCCGGGCTGAGCAGCCTGCTGGAACGTTTCTTCACCAGCAAGGGCTACCGCGCACGTGCGGTACCCAACGTCGAGCAGATGGACCGCCTGCTGGCCCGTGAGGTCTTCAACCTGGTGGTGCTCGACCTGATGCTGCCTGGCGAGGACGGGCTGTCGGCCTGCCGCCGCCTGCGCGCGGCGAACAACCAGATCCCCATCATCATGCTTACTGCCAAGGGCGATGAGCTGAGCCGTATCAAGGGCCTGGAGCTGGGTGCCGATGACTACCTGGCCAAGCCGTTCAACCCCGACGAGCTGGTGGCGCGGGTCAAGGCCGTGCTGCGCCGTCAGGTCCAGAGCGTGCCGGGCGCCCCGGGCAGCGAGGACGAGACCGTCACCTTCGGCGACTACGAACTCTCCCTGGCTACCCGCGAACTCAAGCGTGGCGAGGAAGTGCACATGCTCACCACCGGCGAGTTCGCCGTGCTCAAGGCCTTGGTCATGCACGCCCGTGAGCCGCTGACCCGCGACAAGCTGATGAACCTGGCCCGTGGCCGCGAATGGGATGCCCTGGAGCGCTCCATCGACGTGCAGATTTCCCGCCTGCGGCGGATGATCGAGCCAGATCCGTCCAAGCCGCGCTATATCCAGACGGTCTGGGGCGTGGGCTATGTATTCGTGCCGGATGGCAATGCCGGCAAGTGATGTTCCGTCCGTAGGCGCGCTTCACTGCGGCAGGGTGATCCCAAGGGATCGCCCTGTTTTCGTATGTGGCGGGCCCGCACGCCTGCGAGCCACGCTCGCGCTTGCACTGTGTAGCTGTCGCCGATGAAAACGCCCCTATGGTTCCCGCAAAGCTTCTTCGCCCGCACCCTCTGGCTGGTGCTGATCGTCGTTCTGTTCTCCAAGGCATTGACCCTGGTGTACCTGCTGATGAACGAGGACGTGCTGGTTGACCGCCAGTACAGCCATGGCGTGGCCCTGACCCTGCGTGCCTACTGGGCCGCCGATGAAGAAAACCGGGACACGATCGCCGAGGCCGCCGGCCTGATCCGTGTGGTCGGCTCAGGGGTGCCGGAGGGTGAGCAGCACTGGCCCTACAGCGAGATCTACCAGCGCCAGATGCGGGCTGAACTGGGCGAGGACACCGAGGTCCGCCTGCGTGTCCACGCCCCGCCAGCCCTGTGGGTGAACGCGCCGAGCCTGGGTGACGGCTGGCTCAAGGTACCCCTGTACCCGCACCCGCTGCGCGGGCAGAAGATCTGGAACGTGCTGGGGTGGTTCTTGGCCATCGGCCTGTTATCCACCGCTTCGGCCTGGATCTTCGTGCGTCAGCTCAACCAGCCGCTCAAACGCTTGGTGTTCGCCGCCCGCCAGCTTGGCCAGGGGCGTAGCGTGCGTCTGCCGATCAGCGACACACCGAGTGAAATGACCGAGGTGTACCGCGCCTTCAACCAGATGGCCGAGGATGTCGAACAGGCCGGGCGCGAGCGGGAACTGATGCTAGCCGGGGTTTCCCATGACTTGCGCACGCCCTTGACCCGCCTGCGCCTGTCGCTGTCGCTGCTGGCCAATGACAATGACCTGACAGACGATATGGTCCGTGATATCGAGGATATGGACGCGATCCTCGACCAGTTCCTGGCGTTCATCCGTGACGGCCGCGACGAGCCGGTGGAGGAGGTCGACCTGAGCGACCTGGTGCGTGAGGTGGTGGCGCCGTTCAATCAGCCAGAGGAGCGGGTGCGTCTGTGTCTGGAGCCGATACCGCCGTTTCCGCTACGCCGGGTCTCGCTCAAGCGCCTGCTCAACAACCTGATCGGCAATGCCCTCTACCATGCGGGCAAGGGGGTCGAGGTGGCGGCCTATGTCTCAGGTGACCATGGTGCTCCCTACGTGGTGCTGAGCGTGCTGGACCGTGGGGCCGGCATCGACCCGGCGGAGCTTGAAGGTATCTTCAACCCTTTCATCCGGGGAGATCGTGCGCGCAGTGGCAAAGGCACTGGCCTGGGCTTGGCGATTGTCAAGCGCATCGCCGCCCAGCACGGTGGCAATGTGGAGCTGCGCAACCGCTCCGGCGGTGGCATCGAGGCCCGTGTGCGTCTTCCCCTGGGCCTGTTGCTGCCGCGCGACGCGGTCTGATCAGCCCTTGCCTTTGGTGCGGGTCAGGTTTGGTCCGCCGTTCTTTTCCAAGTGTCCGATGATCATCCCGGCAACGTCCTTGCCGGTGGTGACCTCGATGCCCTCCAGGCCCGGTGAGGAGTTCACCTCCATAACCAGCGGGCCGTGATGAGAGCGCAGGATGTCCACGCCGGCCACGCTCAGGCCCATGACCTTGGCTGCGCGGATGGCGGTCATGCGCTCTTGCGGGGTGATCTTGATCAGGCTGGCGCTGCCGCCGCGGTGCAGATTGGAGCGGAACTCCCCCGGCTTGGCCTGGCGTTTCATCGAGGCGATGACCTTGTCGCCGACCACGAAGCAGCGGATATCCGCGCCACCGGCTTCCTTGATGTACTCCTGGACCATGATGTTCTGCTTCAGGCCCATGAAGGCTTCGATCACCGATTCGGCAGCCTTGGTGGTTTCACACAGCACCACGCCGATGCCCTGGGTGCCTTCGAGGACCTTGATCACCAGCGGGGCGCCGTTGACCATCTGGATCAGGTCGGGAATATCGTCCGGGGAATGGGCGAAGCCGGTGATAGGCAGGCCGATGCCACGGCGCGAAAGCAGTTGCAGGGAGCGCAGCTTGTCCCGGGAACGGGCGATGGCGACCGACTCGTTGAGCGGGAACACGCCCATCATCTCGAACTGGCGCAGTACCGCGCAGCCATAGAAGGTTACCGAGGCGCCGATGCGCGGGATCACCGCGTCGAAGCCCTCCAGCGGCTTGCCACGGTAATGGATCTGTGGCTTGTGGCTGGCGATATTCATGTAGGCGCGCAAGGTATCGATAACCACCATCTGATGGCCGCGTTGCGTACCGGCTTCGACCAGGCGGCGAGTGGAATACAGACGCGGATTGCGCGACAGCACAGCGATCTTCATGCAGCACCTGTGACAGGGGAAAGGGTGGCCGCAAAGGCCGGTTTGTCTTGAACGTACTTGAGCCCTGGGTTGACCACTAGCTGGCCGTGGATCAGTGCCTTGGAGCCGAGCAGCAGGCGGTAGCGCATAGCCTTGCGGCAGGCCAGGGTGAACTCCACCTCCCAGACCCGGTCGCCCAGCGCCAGGGGCGTGCGGATCACGTAGCGGGTCTGGGCCTGGCCGTTGGAGCTCTTGATGGTCTTCATGGTGACCAGCGGCGCCTCGCAGCGACGGTGGCGCAACTGCACGATCGTCCCCAGGTGGGCGTTGAAGCGCACCCAGGGCTGGCCGTCACGCTCGAAGAGCTCCACCTCTGTGGCGTGCAGGCTGGAGGTGCTGGCGCCGGTGTCGATTTTGGCGCGCAGGCCGGCGACACCGAGATCGGGCAAGGCGACCCACTCGCGCAGGCCGATCACAGTCAAATGGTCAAATGTCTTCACGATGTACAACCTGCGGAAAAGTCGGTGAACTGTAGGGGCTGTCGTCGTTTCATTCCAGTGCGCGCCGGTGTCTGTTTTGGCGCGGACCCTAAGCACGCCGAGGGCTTTTTGCATCCGCCAGTTACGGTAGTACAGTTCCGTGAAAGATAGTGTTCGAGGAAATGCCATGGCACAAAAGCGGGAAGACGACGACAAGGTCCGTTTGGACAAGTGGCTGTGGGCGGCGCGCTTCTACAAGACCCGCGCCCTGGCCAAAGCGGCCATCGAGAGCGGCAAGGTGCATTGCCGGGGGGAGCGTTGCAAACCGGGCAAGGAGCCGCGGCTGGGCGATGAGTTTGTCCTGCGCACTGGCTTCGACGAGCGTACCGTGGTGGTCAAGGCTTTGTCCGTGGTGCGCCGTGGTGCGCCTGAGGCTCAGGCCCTGTACGAGGAGACCGCTGAGAGCATCCGCCGCCGCGAGCAGGCGGCGGCAATGCGCAAGGCGGGAGTGCTGGGGGTTACCACCGATGGCCGGCCAACCAAGAAACAGCGTCGGCAGATCCACCAGTTACACGGCAGCTACGACTAAGAGTGTGCTCGGATCACGCTCAGTCGGCCGACGAGCGGCAATCGGGCCAGCAGGTCGAACAAAGGAGCGGTCCAGCGCAGCAGGGCCGCGCTGCTCTTGGCGGCGAACGGCGTGTAGTAGCTCCAGCCGACGGCCAGGATCGCCATCAGCAGGCCGCCGATGTAGTCGTCCTGGCCCCAGTGGGCGCCGGCGACCAGGCGCGGCAGCATGAACAGTAAGGCTAGGCCCCAGGTCACCAGATGCTGCAACAAGCGGCGGCTGAACAGGCTCATGAACAGCGCCCAGACCAGCAGCACCGAGGCGTGGTCGCCAGGGAAGCTCTGGCTGGAGCGGTCCTTCAGTTCCCAGCGAGCTTCCAGGTTCGGGTAGAAGTCGCTGAGGTGGACGGCGTTGTCGAACACCATCGACGGACTGTTGTGCTGCCAGCCCATGGCAGTGGTCCACTTGGAAAACAGGGCACGAACCACCACTAAGAGGATCAGGGTAGCGAAGAAGCCGAAGAAGGCCTGCCGTACCTGGCTAGCCTTGAACACCCAGTCGCCCCGGATCAGCAAGGCCAGGAGGATCAGGCCGACGACGATGTCGAACGGGCGTAGGCTGCCGACGGTCCAGATGTAGCGCCAGGTGGCGTTCTCGGCCAGCGGTGCGTTGAGGCTATGGAACAGCCACTCGTCGAAAGTCAGGCAAAGAATCTGGCCAAAAGGCCATAGCCAGAAACACAGTAGAGCGATGGGCAGCAGGGTACAGGCTGCCAGTGGGCCCCAGGACCACCTTGCTTGGAACAGTGGTCGATTGTCCATAAGATACCTCTATTGCCAACGGAGTATGGAGCGCCTGGTGGGCGCTCTGGAACGGGCTTTCTTGAAGCCCTATACACATTTTGTCATTATTTTCAGATAGCCAAAACTCATGCACGATTTGCCGGACACCGATTTCACCCAACGTTTCATCTTCGACGACCGCGATATCCGCGGCGAGTGGGTTGCGCTCGAGCACAGCTATGCCGAAGTGCTGGCCCGCCATCCATACCCGCAACCGGTGGCATTGCTGCTCGGTGAGTTGATGGCGGCGGCCTCGCTGCTGGTCGGTGCGCTCAAGTTCGATGGCCTGCTGGTGCTTCAGGCACGTTCGGCAGGGCCGATCCCGCTGCTGATGGTCGAATGCTCCAGCGAACGCGATATTCGCGGCATGGCACGCTATGACGGTGAGCAGATCGAAGCCGATGCGACGCTGGCACAACTGATGCCCGACGGCGCCCTTACCCTGACCATCGACCCTGTCCAGGGCCAGCGTTACCAGGGCATCGTCGACCTTCATGGCGCGAACCTGTCGGAATGCTTCACCAACTACTTCGTCCAGTCGCAGCAACTGAACACCCGCTTCTGGCTCAACGCCGATGGCCAGCATGCCCGTGGCCTGCTGTTGCAGCAGTTGCCGGCCGACCGCCAGCGCGATGAGGAAGAGCGCGATGCCAGTTGGCAGCACGTGACCACCCTGGCCGGCACTCTCGCCGTCGAGGAGCTGCTGAGCCTGGACAACGAAACCCTGTTGCACCGCCTTTACCACGAGGACGCCGTGCGCCTGTTCGACATTCAGCCGCTGCGTTTTCGCTGCAGCTGCTCGCGCGAGCGTTCCGGCAACGCGTTGGTCAGCTTGGGCCAGGAGGATGCGCAGCACTTGGTGGAAGAGTGTGGCGGGCAGGTCGAGATCGATTGCCAGTTCTGTAACGAACGCTATTTCTTCGATGCGACCGATGTCGCGCAATTGTTTGCGGGCGGCGGTGTAGATGCGCCGTCAGAAACTCGTCACTAAAACGTTTCTGCACAGGAAAAACTCCTGTCGAATGGCTGAAAACCGCCGTTCTGACAGGAGGGCCCTACTTTTTTTGGGCGTTTCTGGCATAATCCGGCCACTTTTTTTCGCTGTAGTAGTTTGAAACGAACGACTACAAAACGTTTGGAGCACTCGGCCGCGGGCCGGATGGGGAATCTCATGACGCAAGCCAATAACACCGTGTACACCGACCTGAGCGTCGATGAGCTGGTAAAAGAAGCGCTGAACCGCGGTGAGGGCGAACTGGCCGATACTGGCGCGCTGGTCGTGAAAACAGGTCACCGCACCGGTCGTTCGCCGGCTGACCGTTTCATCGTCGAAGAGCCGTCCACTCAGGACGCCATCGCCTGGGGCCCGATCAACCGCAAGTTCCCGGCCGACAAGTTCGATGCCCTGTGGGATCGCGTCGAGACGTTCAACAGCGCCCAAGAGCACTTCGTTTCCCACGTCCATGTCGGCTCGGCCGCTGAGCACTACCTGCCCGTGCGCATGACCACCCAGACCGCCTGGCAGAACCTGTTCGGCCGTTGCCTGTTCATCAACCCGCAGCAGTACAACCCAGCTGGCCGTGATGAATGGCAAGTGCTCAATGTCGCCAACTTCGAATGCGTGCCTGAGCGTGACGGCACCAACTCCGATGGTTGCGTGATCATCAACTTCGCCCAGAAGAAAGTGCTGATCGCTGGCATGCGCTATGCCGGTGAAATGAAGAAAGCCATGTTCTCGGTGCAGAACTTCCTGCTGCCAGCCGCCGACGTGCTGCCGATGCACTGTGCCGCCAACATTGGTGAAGAAGGCGACGTGACCCTGTTCTTCGGTCTGTCGGGTACCGGCAAGACCACCCTGTCGGCTGACGAAAGCCGCTACCTGATCGGCGATGACGAGCATGCGTGGGGCGAGGGCGTGGTGTTCAACATCGAAGGCGGTTGCTATGCCAAGTGCATCGACCTGTCCGAAAAGAACGAGCCCGTTATCTGGAAAGCCATCAAGCACGGCGCGGTTCTGGAAAACGTCGTCCTGGACGCTGACAAGAAGGCTGACTACGCCGACGGCAGCCTGACCCAGAACAGCCGTGCCGCCTACCCGCTGGAGCACGTCGAGAAGCGCTCCGAGAAGAACCTCGGTGGCGAGCCGAACGCCGTGATCTTCCTGACCTGCGACCTGACCGGCGTGCTGCCGCCTGTGTCGATCCTCAGCGAAGAACAGGCTGCTTACCACTTCCTGTCCGGCTACACCGCCCTGGTCGGTTCCACCGAGATGGGTTCGGGCGGCGGCATCAAGTCGACCTTCTCCACCTGCTTTGGCGCGCCGTTCTTTCCGCGTCCGGCCGGTGAGTACGCCGAGCTGCTGATCAAGCGTATCCGTGGCTTCGGCTCCAAGGTCTACCTGGTCAACACCGGCTGGACCGGTGGCGGCTACGGTGTCGGCAAGCGCTTCAACATCCCGACCACCCGTGCGGTGATCGCTGCGATCCAGAGCGGCGCGCTGGTTGGCACCGAGACCGAGCACCTGGACATCATCAACCTGGACGTGCCAAAGGCCGTACCGGGTGTCGAGACCGTCCTGCTCAACCCACGCAACACCTGGGCTGACTCGGCCGCCTACGACGAGGCCGCCCAAGGCCTGGCCAAACTGTTCATCGAAAACTTCAAGAAGTTCGAAGTTTCCGACGCCATCAAGGCGGCTGGCCCACAGCTGTAAGCTGCAGCCAGTACGAAACGCAAAGCCGCCCCTAGGGGCGGCTTTTTTGTTTGTACGTGGAGTCTGCGTCTGCCCGCCCACAGGATAAACTCCGGCTCGTCCAGAACGCTTATCAACAATGGAGTCCGCCTTGACTGACCTCCCCGAGCGCCAATGCTTTGCGCATTTCCAGCCTGTTTTCAGCCGCTACCAGGACAGCGATCCGCACGGCCATATCGCCGGCCCAACGGTCCATGCCTACTTTGAGACGACCATACAGGCCTATCTTCAGCAACAGGCCGGCCTGGACCTTCAGGAAGGTGAGGTGGTCGGCTTTGTCGTTAGCTCTTCAGCCGACTTCTTCGCGCTGCCGAGCTTTCCCGACCCCTTGGAGGTTGGCTTGCGGGTAGCGCGCCTGGCCGGTAGCTCGGTGGAATACCACCTGGCCCTGTTCCGCCTGGGTGACCCAGAGCCCTGCGCCGCCGGCAAGGTAGTGCAGGTGTTCGTCGAGCGTCGTTCAGGGCAACCGCTCGCCTTGCCCGAGCCGTTGCAGGCAGCGTTGTCGCACTTGCAGATCAGTCGTTGAGACGGATGATGCCTTCACGCACAGCGAACAGCACCAGCCCCGGAACATCGTGAATCTGCAGTCGGTGCATGATCTGTGAGCGGTGCGCCTCCACGGTCTTGACGCTCAAGCCCAGGCCCTCGGCGATCGAGCGGGTCGACTCGCCGCGGGCGATCAGCCGCAGGATTTCCAGTTGGCGTGTGGTCAATGGTGTCGAGACGCTGCCCGCCGGGCGTTTGCGGTTGTGCTTGATGGCCTGGCCGATGACCATCGGTAGCACCGCCGAGGACAGGTACTGGCCTCCGTGGCGCAGGGCCTGCAAGGCCTGCTCCAGCTCCAGCACCGTAGCGTTCTTCAGCAGAAAGCCATGGGCGCCCAGTTGCAGGCAACGCATGACATAGTCGAGCTCCGAGCGCGCCGAAAGCATCAGCACCCGGCTAGAGGGCACGCGGATGAACAGCTCGTGCAGGGTCTGTTCGCTGTCGAGCGAGTCGCAGGTCATGTCCAGCAGGACGATATCCGGCTTGAGTTTTTCCGCCAGGGCCACGGTGCTCATGCCATCACCGGTATCCCCGACCACGGCATAGTCTTTCTTCTGTTCGAGCAGTGCGCGCAGGCCGGCACGGAAGAGCGGCGAGTCATCGGCAAGTAGGATTCGGCAAGGCATGGGTTCGGGCCTGTTTCGCAAGAGAAAAGAGACGGCAGGCCTGCTCGATCCGGAAGCGCACTGCCGCGCGGGCGCGCGATCAGTCCTTGTCTGCCGTGGAGGGCGGCAGTGGTGTTCATCATAGGCGCTTGAACACCGACGGCAGTATCGGCCGCAGTGGCAGGTCCAGCCCGTGAATGCTTTCGCTGTGCCCGATCAGCAGCAGGCCCCCGGGGCGCAGTTGCGCCAGCAGTTGGTGCAGGGTGCGTGCCTTGTGCTCCGGGGCGAAGCCGGCCAGCAGGTTGCGCAGGAGGATCGCGTCGAACGGGCCGAGGTCGTCGGGCAGCGGCTGGATCAGGTTGATCTGGCGAAACTGCACTTGCCCGCGCAAATGTGCAGCGACCTGCAGGCGCCCGGACATTCCATCGGCGCCGCACAGGCAGTGACGTTGCAACCAGCCAGCGGGAAAGTAACGGGCTTGGGCGATGTCGTAGACGCCCTCGCTGGCAGCTTTGAGCAGGCCGGGATTCAGGTCGCTGGCGAGGACCTGCCAGCGCCGATGCTGGGCCTGCTCGGCTGCGACCATGGCCAGACTCCAGGCTTCTTCGCCAGAGGCGCAGGCAGCACTCCACAGCCGGACCGGATTGGGCTGCTGGCGTAGCCACTGGGCAAGGAGTTCGAAGTGCCGGTGCTCGCGAAAGAAGTAGGTGTCCCGGGCAATCAGCAGGTTCAGCAATTGCGGGTGTTCCGCTTGGCATTGCCCGTTATCGAGCAGATCGAGGTAAGCCTCGAAACTGTCCAGCCGGTGGTGCTTGAGGCGCTTGTGCAAGCGGTTGGCGACCACGCTGCGGCGATCGTCCGCCAAGTATATGCCACAGGCCTGGGCGACCCGCTGGCGGATCCGATCGAAAGCCGCTTCGGTAAGTAATGGCGGGCGAGAGCCGGCGGGCATCTTCAGTTCCGTTGATCAAGAGACTGGCAGGCCGGCGTTCGGTGATCTGTGCGCATTCCCTGCGTCCAATGGTAATTAGCGAATGGATGATGATAGCTAGTGGCCATCCTCATCCATATCGGGGCTACCCTTAAGCCATGGAGTGCTCTGCAAATGAAAAGGCCCTGTCCGTTGGGACAGGGCCTTAGGCGACTGGCTTAAGCCGTGGGATCAGCGGTGGCGCCAGTGCCGCTTGTGCTTGTGCTTACGATGGCCGTAGTGGTGGCCGCGGTCATAGTGCCGGCCATCGTAGCCACGGCGGGAGCGACGGTCGTCTGCGTCGGCCTTGTTGCCCATGTAGTTGCCAAGTGCGCCACCAGCGCCGCCGCCCGCGGCCGCGCCGATATAGCTGCCGGTGGTGCCGCCCACGGTACGGCCTACGACATTGCCGCCCGCCGCGCCGAGGGCGCCGCCGATCGCGGCTTCACCGCGCTGGCGCTTGTCGGCGCCGACCGCACTACCGGCGGCGCCGCCCAGGCCTGCGCCGATGGCGCCACCGGTGCTGCCGCCAATGGACTGGCCGACCACTGAGCCGAGTACCCCACCCAATGCGCCGCCAATGCCGGCCTCGGTGGTGCCGCCTGCCATGGCAACGCCGCTGAGCAGACCAAGAGACAACAACAGAATCGAGGAGTACTTCTTCATCAAGAGAGCCTCATAGGGATGACGAGGCGATCCTGAGGCTGAGGATGGGAGGCTGGCAACGGAAATCCGACGAGTAGCACGAATTGTACACAATTCTGTAAGTTGCTGTTTTTGCTGTGAAACTTTATCTATTTTTGCTTGTCTGAGTGTTCTTGAGACACAGCCCTGGCCATTGCGGACAGGGCTTTTTTATGGCCGATCGCCAGCTTTTTGCTCAGAGAATCCGGGCGTCGTCGCGGGCAGCCTCAAGCTTGATGGCGATGAATTTCGACGTGGGAGTGTGGCTGCCGTCGCCGACGCTTTCCAGGGGCACCAGCGGGTTGACCTCCGGATAGTAGGCTGCCGCCTGACCTGCCGGAATGTCGAACGCCAGCAAGGTGAAGCCTTGCACGCGGCGCTCGCGCCCATCGCCCCAGAGCGAGACGATATCGGCTTTCTGCCCGGGCTTGAAGCCCAGGCGGATGATATCGGCCTCGTTGGCGAACAGGACGTTGCGCTGGCCTCTGACGCCTCGGTAGCGGTCATCCAGGCCATAGATGGTGGTGTTGTACTGGTCGTGGGAACGCATCGATTGCAGGATCAGGTCCGGAAGCTGGCCGCTGGCGCGCACGCGCTCGTCCAGCAAGTTGTCCGGCAGGGCATTGGCCTTGAAGTTCGCGCGTCCCGTCGTAGTCTTCCACTGGCGCGCTCCGGCGCTGTTGCCCAAGTAGAAGCCACCCGGGTGTTGCAGACGTTCGTTGAAGTCGGCGAAGCCTGGGATGGTGTCGCGAATCAGGTCGCGGATACGGCCGTAGTCGCCGATCAGCCAGTTCCAGTCCACCGGTTGCTTGCCTAGGGTGGCGGCGGCAATCCCGGCGATCACTGCCGGCTCCGAGCGCATCTGTGGCGAGAGTGGCTGCAGTTGGCCATTGGATGCATGCACCATGCTGAACGAGTCTTCCACCGTCACTGCTTGTGGGCCCTGCGCTTGGCGGTCGATGTCGGTGCGGCCGAGGCAGGGCAGGATCAGTGCCTGCTTGCCATGGACCAGGTGGCTGCGGTTGAGCTTGGTGCTGATGTGCACGGTCAGGTCGCAGTTGCGCAAGGCCTGGGCGGTGCGTTCGGTATCCGGGGTGGCCTGGGCGAAGTTGCCGCCCAGGCCGATGAACACCTTGGCCTTGCCATTGAGCATGGCCTGGATCGCTTCCACGGTGTTATGGCCATTGTGGCGGGGCACCGTGAAGCCGAAGCGCTTTTCAATGGCGTCGAGCAGCGCCACCGGTGGCCGCTCGTTGATCCCCATGGTGCGGTCGCCCTGCACGTTGCTGTGGCCGCGCACGGGGCACAGGCCGGCGCCGGGCACGCCGAGGTTGCCGCGCAACAGCATGAGGTTGGCGATCTCCTGGATGGTCGCCACCGAATGACGGTGTTGGGTGATGCCCATGGCCCAGCACATGATGACCTTGTCGGCTTTGCAATACATCCGGGCGGCCTGTTCGATCTCGTTCAGTTGCAAGCCGGACTGCGCCTGGATCTGCTCCCAGGATGTAGCGTCCACCACCGCTAGGTAGTCCTGTACGCCGTGGCTATGTTGCTCGATGAAGGCGTGATCGAAGATCGCCGGCCCGCCCTTGGCCTGAGCCTCGCGCTCCCACTGCAGGAGGAACTTGGCCATGCCGCGCATCATCGCCATGTCGCCGCCCAAGTCTGGGCGGAAATAGGCCGTGTTGGTCGGCCGGTCAGCGTTGGTGAGCATCTCGATTGGATGCTGCGGATGTTGGAATCGCTCCAGGCCGCGCTCTTTCAAGGGGTTGATGCACACCACTTGGGCACCGCGCTTGACCGCGTCACGTAGCGGATCGAGCATGCGCGGGTGGTTGGTGCCGGGGTTCTGGCCCCAGACGAAGATCGCATCGGCATGCTCGAAGTCATCGAAGGTCACGGTGCCTTTGCCGACCCCGATGCTCTGGCCCAGGGCGACGCCGCTGGCTTCGTGACACATGTTCGAGCAGTCGGGGAAGTTGTTGGTGCCGTAGGCGCGCACGAACAATTGGTAAAGGAAGGCGGCCTCGTTACTGGCCCGGCCCGAGGTGTAGAACTCGGCCTGGTCCGGCGACTCCAGCGCTTGCAGGTGTTGGGCGATCAGGGCGAACGCGCCATCCCAGTCGATGGTTTGGTAGCGGTCGCTGGCCGGGTCGTAGACCATCGGCTCGGTCAGGCGGCCTTGGTATTCGAGCCAGTAGTCGCTCTGCTCCAGCAGCGCGGTGACGCTGTAGCGGGCAAAGAAGGCCGCGTCGACACGGCGCTTGGTCGCCTCCCAGTTCACCGCTTTGGCACCGTTCTCGCAGAACTTGACCATGCCGCTTTCCGGCGAGTCGCCCCAGGCGCAGCCCGGGCAGTCGAAGCCACCGTTCTGGTTGGTCTTGAGCAGAGCGCGGATGTTCTTCAGGGCATTGTCGCTGCCGACCCAGGCCCGGGCTACGCTGCGCAGCGCGCCCCAGCCACCGGCGGGGCCGTGGTAGGGCTTGTAGCGGGGTATAGGTTTCTGGTCGGCTTGATGGTGCAGGCTCACGGTCTAGATCTCCGGCACGGGGCTGAAGACCCGCGGTGCGCTGTGCTTGGGCAAATGAATGAGGTTGAGGTTGTGCCTCCGTGCCCACTGCAAGGCAAGGCCGGTGGGTGCCGAGAGGCTGACCAGGGTCTGGATGCCTGCGCGCAGGACTTTCTGGATCAGCTCCAGGCTGCAACGGCTGGTGACGATCGCCAGGCCGCCCTCGAGGCTGATGTGCTGGCGCAACAGGGCGCCGATCAGCTTGTCCAGGGCGTTGTGCCGGCCAATGTCTTCGCGGCCCAGCAGCAATTGGCCTTGAGCATCCATGAACAGCGCCGCGTGCACGGCGCCGCAGTGTTGGCCCAGCGGCTGAAAGTCATCGATGCGCTGGCGCAGGCCATCGAGCCAGTGGGCAGGGGGCAGGGGCGCGCCCGCCAGTGTTTCGAGCTCCGGCAGGGCCTGCTCCAAGGCCTCGACCCCGCACAGGCCGCAGCCACTGGTGCCGGCCAGTTGGCGGCGCTGGTTCTTCAGATTCCAGAAGGCGCGGCTGGAGATTTCCAGGTCGGCATAGAGCGCCGAGCCGCTGCCGGAGAACTTCATGTCGTAGATCTCTGACGGCGACGACACGATGCCACTGCCGACGCTGAAACCGACGGCGAAATCTTCCAAGTGTGTCGGGCTGACCAGCATCACGGCCTGGTTGAGGCCGTTGTAGGCGATGGCCAGTGCGACTTCTTCGGCAAGCGGAGTCGCTGCCCGTTCGTCGTCGGTCAGTTGGATGTAGTCGTACGTGTTGCTGGCGGCGGGCAAGGACAGGGGCGTAGGCGCCGCGCAGACCGGAGGTTTGCTGTTCATCAGGGCGGATTACCGGCGGCATTTACCTTCAAGCCTAGGCTTGTGCCCGAGCGACGTCTAATCGCTAGGGTCTATCCAATGATAGATACCATCGATCAACCGCTCGCAGACCCATCGAGCGGTATTCGGGAAGCTGGCCTAGACTGCTGCTCTCAGGTTTATCACCAAGGAGCGCGTTATGAGTCTGTTCAGTTTTGTCAAAGAAGCCGGCGAGAAACTTATCGACCTGTTGACCCCCGGTAACGCCAATGCCGAAGATCAGCTGAAGAAGCATGTGGAAAGTGTCGGATTGGGCAACCCGAACATCACCGCCACGGTCGAAGGTGACAAGGTCATTCTCACAGGTGAAGTCGCCAGCCAGGAGGAGAAGGAGAAGATCATCCTGGCCGCCGGCAACATCAACGGCGTCGCCTCGGTCGAGGACCAGATCACTGTCACCGGACCAGTGGCCCAGGCCGCGCGTTTCGTCACGGTGAAGAAGGGCGACACCTTGAGCGCCATCGCCAAGGCCGAGTATGGCGATGCCAACCAGTACAACAAGATCTTCGAGGCCAACAAGCCGATGCTCACGCACCCGGACAAGATCTATCCGGGGCAGGTACTGCGGATTCCCGAGTGATCGACTGATGTGAGGGCGGCCGAGCGAGGTACGAGGCCGCCCTCATGCATTGCCTTAATTCTTGCGGCTGACGCTGGCGCCTACCTAGAGACGGCAACTCAGAAAAGCCCAGGGTTCATAGCCCTGCCAGCAACTCCCGATAATCCTCCACCGCGGCGAATTCTTCGGTATCCCTCGGCCCTTTGCGACTGTCCGGTTGACGTACCGCGAGCAGGTGCGCCACGCCATGGCGGCGGGCGCTGCGCAGGATCGGCAAGGTGTCGTCGATGAACAGGCTACGCGCCGGGTCGAAGGTGATATCGGCCTGCAAGGCATCCCAGAACTGCGCGCTTTCCTTGGGAAAGCCATAGTCATGGGAGCTGATCAGGCGCTCGAAGTAAGGCGCCAGCTCCACCCTTTCGAGTTTCAGTGACAGTGAGTCACGGTGGGCGTTGGTGATCAGCACCACACGCTTGCCGGCCTGGCGGATTGCCGCAAGAAAGGTGTCGGCATCTGGCCGCAGGGCGATCAGGTCGGCGATTTCCTGTTTCAGCGCCCGTACCGGCAGCTTCAGTTCCTGGCTCCAGAAGTCCAGGCAGTACCAGTTCAGGGTGCCGGCGTTGCGCTCGAACAGCGGCTGCAGCTCCAGTTCGGCCATCGCCCGGCTGACGCCATGCAGCTCGGCATAGCGCTGGGGCAGGTGCTCCAGCCAGAACTGGTTGTCGTAGTGCAGGTCAAGCAGGGTACCGTCCATGTCCAGCAGAACGGTATCGATGGCGGACCAGGGTAAGACAGGCATATTAATTCTCGACAGTCAGGACGCAGACTCCAGGCAAGCCACGGTATAGTAACGCGTTCACGCCAAGGAGCCCCTCATGCGCCAGAAACCCACCGTACTCGCCCGCGAGATTGTCGCCAGCAGCCGCCTGTTCCGTGTCGAAGCCGTGCAATTGCGCTTTGCCAATGGCACCGAGCGGACCTATGAGCGCCTGGTCGGCCGTGGCACGGGTTATGGTGCGGTGATGATCGTGGCGATGCTCGATGCCGAGCACGCCGTGCTGGTCGAGGAATACTGCGGCGGCACCGACGAATACGAGTTGTCCTTGCCCAAGGGGCTGATCGAGCCTGGCGAGGACGTGCTGGCGGCGGCCAATCGCGAGCTCAAGGAGGAAGCAGGCTTCGGTGCGCGTCAACTGGAACACCTGACCGAGCTGTCGTTGTCGCCCGGCTACATGAGCCAGAAGATCCAGGTCGTGTTGGCCAGCGACCTGTACGAAGAGCGTCTGGAAGGCGACGAGCCGGAGCCGATGCGCGTCGACAAGGTCAACCTGCGAGAACTCTCGGCCCTGGCCCAGCACCCACAGTTCTCCGAAGGGCGGGCACTGGCTGCCCTGTACCTGGTGCGTGACCTGTTGACCCAGCGGGGGCTGCTCGGCGCATGAACGATCAGCGATTGATGGAGCAGGCCGTCGAGCTCGCCCGCCGTGCAGGCGATGCCATCTTGCCGTTCTGGCGCGCCGACGTGGCGGTCACCGCCAAGGCTGATAATTCGCCGGTGACGGCTGCCGACCTGGCCGCGCACCAAGTGATCGCCGAGGGGCTGGGTGCCCTGGCCCCGCAGATCCCGGTGCTGTCCGAAGAGGATTGCGATATCCCCCTGGCTGAGCGCCAGGGTTGGCAGCGCTGGTGGCTGGTCGATCCGCTGGATGGTACCAAGGAGTTCATTGCCGGCAGTGAGGAGTTCACTGTCAATATTGCCTTGGTCGAGGCGGGCGAAGTGGTCTTCGGCGTGGTGGCTATGCCGACCAATGGCCGCTGCTATTTCGGGGGGCGGGGCCTGGGCGCCTGGCGGGCCGAGGCGCAGGGGGCCGCCCAGCCGATCAGCGTACGCAACGCGCCTGCCGCTGGCAGTCGCTTCACCGTGGTCGCCAGCCGTCGTCATTCCAGCCCGCAGCAGGAAGCCTTGCTGGCCGGTCTGGGCGCGGCGGTGGGCGAGCTGGAGTTGGCCAATATCGGCAGCTCGCTGAAATTCTGCCTGCTGGCCGAGGGCGCGGCCGATTGCTATCCGCGCCTGGCACCCACTTCGCAATGGGACACCGCCGCAGCCCAGGGCGTGCTCGAAGGTGCCGGCGGCGAAGTCATTGGCCTGGATGGCCAGCCTTTCCGCTACCCAGCGTGCGAGTCCCTGCTCAACCCCTTCTTCCTTGCCTTGCCTGGCGCTGCCGCCTGGCGCCAGGACCTGCTCGACCTGGCCTCAGCGATGTAGCACGTACTGCCCGTTGAACTGCACGGCGGGTTCATCGCTGCCGGCATTGAAGACCTGGGTATGCAAGCTCAGGCGCGCCCGGCCACGGCGCTGGTAGGTGGCGGCGAAACGCTCCCAGGCTTTTTCTTGCGGTGCTTCGCAACGCGCAATGGCCGCGCCAGTGACTGGCAGCGGATAGCTGATCTGACCCTCCTGGATGACGATGTGTCCATCGTCGATGCCCAGCTCGCGCAAACGCAGGTGCAGCCAACCCCAGCCGACCAGCACCGCCGCGCAGTACAGGCTGCCGCCGAACATGGTGCTCTTGTGGTTGACGTTGGCCGCCAGCGGCAGTTGCAGGCGCAGGGTCTGTTGCTGCCAGTCGAGGACTTCCAGGCCCATCTCGCGGGTCAGTGGAATGTCGTTGTGCAGCACCGATTCCAGGTAACGGCTGTCGCTACTCATGGGCGGTTGTCCTCCAGGTCATCGTGACTGCTGCTGTCGGCGAAGCTCAGGCCGTGCTTGCGCAGTTTGTCGTGCAGGGTCTTGCGTGGAATGCCGAGGGCTTCGGCGAGGCTGCGCATCGAACTGTGTGGCTGGGCCAGCTCGGCGGCGATCAGCGAGCGCTCGAATTGCTCGACTTGCTCGCTGAGGTTGCCGCCAAGGACGGGGGCTGGGGTGTCGGCAGCGGGAGCCGCCTGGCCATCGAGGGCCAGTTCCAGGCCGAGGGCAAAACGTTCGGCCGCGTTCTGCAGCTCCCGGACGTTACCCGGCCAGTCATGGCGCAGCAGCGTTGCACGTTGCATCGGTTGCAGGTTGTGCGGCGTCAGGCCATGGCGCTGGCTGGCCGCGTCGGCGAAATGCTGGAACAGCACCAGAATGTCGTCGCCTCGTTCGCGCAGGGCTGGAATGCGCAACGGCGCGACGTTCAGGCGGTAGTAGAGGTCAGCGCGGAAGCGGCCTTGGTCGGCGGCTTGGCGTAGGTCTTCCTTGGTCGCGGCGATGATACGGATATCCAGGGGGATCAGTTGGTTGCCACCCAGGCGCTCGACCACTCGCTCCTGCAGCAGGCGCAGCAGCTTGACCTGAACATCCAGGCTCATGCTCTCGATCTCGTCGAGGAACAGGGTGCCGCCGTTGGCGAACTCGAACTTGCCGATGCGGCGCTTCTGCGCGCCGGTGAAGGCCCCCGGCTCATGGCCGAACAGCTCGCTTTCGACCACAGACTCGGCAAGGGCGCCGGCGTTGATCGCCACGAAGGGGCCGTCGCGTCGGCCCGACAGGTCGTGCAGGGCGCGCGCCACCACTTCCTTGCCAGCGCCGGTTTCACCGAGGATCAGGACATCGGCACGGGTGCCGGCCAAGGCGCCGATCTGCTCACGCAGGCGCAACATCGCTGGAGACTGGCCGACCAGGCGCGTGCTCAGTTCCTGGCGGTCGCTCAGGGCCAGGCGCAGGCTGCGGTTGTCCAACACCAGGCGGCGCAGGGCCAGGGCGCGGCGTACGCTGTCGAGCAGGGCGTCGCTGGCGAAGGGTTTTTCGAGAAAATCATAGGCGCCAGCGCGCATGGCCTGTACCGCCAGGGGGACGTCACCGTGGCCGGTGATCAGCAGCACCGGCAGCTCGTTGTCGCGGCTGTGCAGTTGCTCGAGCAGTTGCAGGCCATCGATACCAGGCATGCGGATGTCGCTGACCACCACGCCGGGCCAGTCGGCCTCGATGCGTCCTGCCAGGCCCTGGGCATCGCTCAGAGACAAGACCTTGAGCCCGGCCAGGTCGAGGGTCTGGCTCAGGGCTTGGCGCAGGTGGGGGTCGTCATCGACCAGGATGACCTGGGTGCGGCTGTCGATCAGTGTCTCGGTCGTCATGCCGAGGGATCCTCCGAGGGTTGCAGGTTGGCGCCGGGCTTGGCCATGCGCAGTTGCAGGGTCAGCAGGGCACCCCCTTCCGTGTGGTTGGCCAGCAGCAGTTCACCGCCCAAGGCACGCATCAGGCTTTCGCAGATTGCCAGGCCCAGACCCAAGCCCTGGGTCCTTGTCTTGGTGGTGAAGAACGGCTCCTTGGCGCGCTCCAGGGCCTGGCGGGTGAAGCCAGGGCCGTTGTCGCGAATGTACAGGTAGACGTTGCCTTCGCGTTGTTCGGCACTGAGCCAGAGCCTGCGAGGGTTGGCTTTCTCGGTCAGGGCGTCGAGGGCGTTGGCTAGCAGGTTGCCGAGCACCTGGCGCAAACGGGTTTCCCCAGCCTGGACCCAGAGTGTGGCATCCGGCAGGTCGCGGATCAGCTCCACGGCCATGGCCCGCCGGCGCTTGGCCAGCAACGCCAGGGCATCGTCCAGTGCCGGTTGCAGGGCCACGCTCTCCGGGGCATGGCGGTCACGCCGGGCGAAGGCGCGCAGGTGGGCGATGATCGAGGCCATGCGCCCGGTGAGTTCGCCGATCTGCTTGAGGTTGCCACGGGCATCCTCGGTGCGTTGATGGTCGAGCAGAATCTCGGCGTTCTCCGCGTAGCTGCGGATCGCCGCCAGGGGCTGGTTGAGCTCATGGCTGATGCTCGCCGACATGGTGCCCAGCACCGACAACTTGCCAGCCTGTACCAGTTCGTCCTGGGCCTGGACCAGTTCCTGTTGCGCCTGTTCGCGCTCCAGCACTTCGGTTTTGAGTCGGGTGTTCAGCCCCTCGAGGTCCGCGGTGCGCTCGATCACACGCTTTTCCAGCTCCTGGCGACCCTTGGCCTCGAAGTCGATGCGGTCGATGTAGTGGCGCCGACGCTGCATCACCAATCCGAGCAGCAGCATCAGCACCAGCAGGGTACTGCCACCGATGGCCATGACGGTCCGCACCGGGCGGTCCACCAGGGTGCGTGGCGCAAGAATGCTGACCTGCCAGCCGGTCTCCTCGATGGCCTGGGTTTGCACCAGCCAGGCGTCACTGTTGAGGTTCAACGGCTGCGGCGCTTGGGTCGGGTAGGGCTGGATGGCGATGATCGCTTCGCGCTCCTCCTCGCTCAATGGGCGGGTCGCACGGAAGCGCCAGTCAGGGCGCGAAGTCAGCACCACCACACCATTCTGGTCGGTCAGCAGCAATTGCTCGGGGGTCTTCCCCCAGAGAGTTTCGGTGTGGTCCAGGTCGACCTTGACCACCAGCACGCCGATCACCTTGTCATCATCGCGCACCGCTGCGGCGAAGAAATACCCACGTTTGGCCGAGGTGGTGCCCTGGCCGAAGAAGCGGCCCAAGCGCCCAGCCATGGCCTCCATGAAATAGGGGCGGAAGGCGAAGTTGCGGCCAATGAAACTGTCGTGCTTGTCCCAGTTGGAGGCCGCCAGGGTATTGCCGCTGATATCCATGAGGTACATGACCTCGGCCCCGGTCTGGTTGACGATGTCTTTGAGCAGGCGATTGGCGTTGGTCAGGCCTTC
This sequence comes from Pseudomonas sp. X10, assembly GCF_054889225.1. Lineage (NCBI taxonomy): Bacteria > Pseudomonadati > Pseudomonadota > Gammaproteobacteria > Pseudomonadales > Pseudomonadaceae > Pseudomonas > Pseudomonas sp. X10. Next base: position 289,528 of record NZ_CM142677.1, read on the forward strand.
CAGCTTCAGTGGGTCGGCCAGGACCGCGCGCAGGGCCGGCAGGTCGCCGAGGATTTGCGGCAGGGTTTCGTAGCGGTGCAGGGTACCCAGCAGGTTGGCGACATAAAGGTCGAGGGTCTGGCGGTTCTGCGAGGCCAGCTCGTCCTGGTAGTAACGCTCGGCCAGGTGCTGCAGCGGCCAGAGCAGGGGGGCCAGGAACAGGGCCAGGATGGCCAGGCTGCGCCAGCGGGGGCGTCGCGGAGGTGTGGGGGTCGAAGTCATCGCCAATATGCGCCAGAAGAATCTGACGCAATTATGCGCTACTTGAGGCAGGCGATCAGCGCTTGCCGCCAATGTGGTTGGGTGACCTGCCATTCACGGGCCAGCCGGCTGCAGTCCAGGCGCGAATTGAGCGGCCGCCGGGCTGGGGCCGGATACTCGCTGGAAGGGATCGGCAACAGCTGCGCACAGGACAGGCCACGGGCCTGCAGTTGTTCGGCGATGGCCTGGGCGAAGCCGAACCAAGAGGTCTCGCCTTGGGCCGTGAGGTGATAGAGGCCCCAGGCTCCGGCCTGGCCACTTTGCCAGCGTTCGATCAGGGCGCGGGTGCTCTGGGCGATGGTGTCGGCCCAGGTCGGAGCGCCGACCTGGTCGTGTACAACGCGCAGTTGTGGCTGCTCCTGCAACAGGCGCTGCATGGTCAGCAGGAAGTTGCGGCCATGCAGGGAGTAGACCCAGCTGGTACGCAGGATCAGGTGTCGGCCATCCACCGCAGCAATGGCCTGTTCGCCCGCCCGCTTGCTACGGCCATAGACGCTCAGTGGGTTGGGTTCGTCCGTTTCGGTGTAGGGCGTGACCTTGCTGCCATCGAAGACATAGTCGGTGGAGTAGTGGAACAGCGGAACGTCCAGGTGTGCGGCTTCCTCGGCGAGGATGCCTGGGCCCCGGGCGTTGATGGCGAAGGCCTGCTCCGGTTGGCTTTCTGCCTGGTCCACCGCGGTATGGGCTGCGGCATTGATGATCAGGTCAGGGCGGATCCGGCGAACCTGTTGGCGAATCCGATCGGGCTGCGCCAGGTCGAGCTGATCACGGCCAAGCACATGCAACCGGCCCAGGTCTGCCAGGGCGCATTGCAGCGCTTGGGCAACCTGGCCGTTGCGGCCAGTGATGAGGATGTTCAATGGAGCGCTCACGGGAACAGCTCGGCATCGCGCAGCCATTGGCCGGCCTGGTCCTTGGCTGACAGCAGCGGAGTCGCCTGCGACTGCCAGTCGATGGCCAGGTCGGGGTCGTCCCAGCGGATGCAGCGTTCGGCGCTGGGGTTGTAGTAGTCGGTGGTCTTGTAGAGGAACTCGGCTGTTTCGCTGAGTACCAGGAAGCCATGAGCGAACCCTGGAGGTATCCACAGTTGGTGGTGATTGTCGGCGGACAAGCTGATCGCGGCCCACTGGCCGAAGCTCGGTGAGCTGCGGCGAATATCCACAGCCACATCCAACACCTCGCCCTGCACCACGCGCACCAGCTTGCCCTGAGCATTCTCCACTTGGTAATGCAGGCCGCGCAGGACGCCTCGTTGTGAGCGGGAGTGGTTGTCCTGGACGAAGGCGGTAGTGACTCCCGTCTGCGTTTCGAAATCGCGGGCATTGAAGCTTTCGAAGAAGAAGCCCCGGCTGTCACCGAACACCTCGGGTTCGATGAGCAATACATCAGGTAGGGAAGTCGCGGTGATGTTCATGGGTACTCTTCGGCCAGTTTCTGAAGGTACTGGCCGTAGCCGGTCTTTTTCAGTTCGTGGGCTTTGGCCAGCAGTTGTTCGCGGCTGATCCAGCGCTTCTGGAAGGCGATCTCCTCCAGGCAGGCCACTTTCAGGCCCTGGCGGTGCTCGATGGTCTGCACATATTGCGAGGCTTCCAGAAGACTGTCGTGGGTACCGGTATCGAGCCAGGCGAAGCCGCGGCCGAAGCGCTCGACGCGCAGGTCGCCCCGCTTCAGGTACGCATTGGTGATATCGGTGATCTCCAGTTCGCCCCGTGAGGATGGCTTGATGCCCTTGGCGATTTCGATCACGTCGTTGTCATAGAAATACAGGCCGGTCACCGCATAGCTGGACTTGGGCTGTACGGGTTTTTCTTCGATGGACAGCACCTGGCCGTGTCCATCGAACTCCACCACACCGAAGCGCTCCGGGTCCTTGACCCAGTAACCGAACACTGTGGCCCCGGATGGCTGGTTGACGGCGCGCTGCAGTTGTTCGCTGAAGCCCTGGCCGTGGAAGATGTTGTCGCCGAGGATCAGGCATACCGGATCCTGGCCAATAAAGGATTCACCGATCAGGAAGGCCTGGGCCAGGCCGTCGGGCGAGGGCTGCTCGGCGTAGCTGAGCTCGATGCCGAACTGGCTGCCATCGCCGAACAGCTGGCGATACTGGGGCAGGTCCTGGGGCGTAGAGATCAGCAGGATCTCGCGGATGCCAGCCAGCATCAGTACCGAAATCGGGTAAAAGATCATCGGCTTGTCGTAGATCGGCAGCAGTTGCTTGGAGACCCCTAGGGTGATGGGGTGCAGGCGAGTGCCGGAGCCCCCCGCCAGGACGATACCCTTGGTGGTCATGCGATCAGGTCCTTGAAGTCACTGTTCCCCAGGCGTTCGCCCTGGTAGCTGCCGTCCTGGACATGGCGGCACCATTCGAGGTTGTCCAGGTACCACTGCACGGTCTTGCGCAGGCCGCTTTCGAAGGTTTCCTCGGGCACCCAACCCAGCTCGCGTTCGATCTTGCCGGCATCGATGGCATAGCGCAGGTCATGGCCTGGGCGGTCCTGGACGAAGGTGATCAGGTCGGCGTAGCGGCCTATGCCAGTCGGGCGCTGTGGCGCCAGTTCTTCGAGCAGGGCGCAGATGCTGCGCACCACGTCGATGTTCTTCTGCTCGTTGTGGCCGCCGATATTGTAGGTCTGCCCGACCTTGCCTTCGCTGACCACCTTGAGCAGGGCGCGGGCGTGATCGTCGACGAACAACCAGTCCCGCACCTGCTCGCCGTTGCCATACACCGGCAGCGGCTTGCCTGCGAGGGCATTGAGGATCATCAGCGGGATGAGCTTTTCCGGGAAGTGGAACGGCCCGTAGTTGTTCGAGCAATTGCTGACCAGCACCGGCAACCCATAGGTGCGTTGCCAGGCGCGCACCAGGTGGTCGGAGGCGGCTTTGCTCGCCGAGTAGGGCGAGCTGGGCGCATAGGGCGTGGTCTCTGTGAACAGGTCGCCGCCGCCGTGCAGGTCGCCATAGACCTCGTCGGTGGACACATGATGGAAGCGAAAGGCGTCGCGCTGGTCGGCCGACAACGTGCTCCACCAGGCGCGTGTCGCCTCCAGCAGGCTGTAGGTCCCGACGATGTTGGTCTGGATGAAGACGGCCGGCCCGTCGATGGAGCGGTCGACATGCGACTCGGCCGCCAGGTGCATGATCGCCTGGGGCTGGAAGCGCTCCAGTACCGCGCTCACCTTGGCTTGGTCGGCGATATCGGCCTGGACGAATTCGTATCGTGTGTTGCTGGCGATGCTGTGCAGGGATTCGAGGTTGCCAGCATAGGTCAGCTTGTCGAGGTTCAGCACTTCATGCTCAGTGTTGTCGATCAAATGGCGAATCAAGGCCGAGCCGATGAAGCCGGCGCCACCAGTGATGAGAATGCGCATGTCAGATTGCCTTTGGGTAACGAGCATTGTGTCTAGCCTAGCTTGTCGGCTGCCGCCGATTGTGACAAGCCGGGGCTGAGTAATGATGGTCTGTTGCGCTTTTTTGAGTTGTCTTTAGGCCCAGGGGGCATGCCTTGGCTCCTGTGGCGCTCTTGAGAACGATGTGCATGCCGGCAGTTCTTTGGTGCCCTGAAGACCTCGCGCCGCTCGCGCGACACAAGGCCGCCCCCACATCGATTGCTGATAGACCGAAGTTTTAGCCTTTGTTTGTACGGCGAAGATATTGAGGTGGCCGCAAGCCCATATGCAGTATTTCGCCCTGCGCCGCGCGGGCGGCTCGGGACCTCAAGAGCGCCATAGCACCGAAAGTCTGTAACCGCCAAGGCTGAGCTTGTTAAGTCGATTTTTATCGTTTAATTCTCATTAATATGCGTATTAATTTTATTTTATCTCTTCAAAAGTCGATATTTATCGGATATAAATCGCCTCATCAGCGCTTTCAGATCCATGCCACTGCTACGAAGAGGTTTGCATGAGCCGCACTGTTACCGTCGCCGCCACCCAGATGGCGTGCTCTTGGGACCGCCAGGCCAATATCGCCAATGCCGAGACACTGGTTCGCCAAGCGGCTGCCAAGGGCGCCCAGATCATCCTGCTCCAGGAGCTGTTCGAGACTCCGTACTTCTGCCAGAAGCCGAACCCGGACTACCTGCAACTGGCCACCCCGACCGAGGTCAATGCGGCCATCGAACACTTCCAGGCCGTCGCCAGGGAGCTGCAGGTGGTTTTGCCGATCAGCTATTACGAACTGGCTGGCCGTGCCCGCTTCAACAGTATTGCCATCATCGATGCCGACGGCAGCAACCTGGGGGTGTATCGCAAAAGCCATATCCCGGATGGCCCGGGCTACCATGAGAAGTACTACTTCAATCCAGGCGACACTGGCTTCAAGGTCTGGCAGACCCGTTATGCCAAGATCGGCGTCGGCATTTGCTGGGACCAATGGTTCCCGGAATGCGCGCGCAGCATGGCGCTGCTCGGCGCCGAAGTGCTGTTCTACCCGACCGCCATTGGCAGCGAGCCGCATGACGCCAGCATCTCTTCGCGTGACCACTGGCAGCGTGTTCAACAGGGCCATGCCGGAGCCAACCTGATGCCGCTGGTGGCCAGTAACCGCATCGGTCGGGAAGAGCAGGACGGCTACGACATCACTTTCTATGGCTCGTCGTTCATCGCCAACCAGTTCGGTGAGAAGGTCGAAGAACTCAACGAGACAGCCGAAGGCGTGCTGGTGCACACTTTCGACCTGGACAAGCTGGAGCACATCCGCAGCGCCTGGGGCACCTTCCGTGATCGTCGACCGAACCTGTACGGCCCGCTGAAGACCCTGGATGGTTCGCTGGAATCCTGACCGCTCACCGACCCGGCGCGGGCAAGCCCCTGGCGCCGGGCTATTGCAAAGGTAGACACATGAAGACCCTCAACACGACCCCGCGCGCCGATGGATTCCATATGCCAGCCGAATGGGCGCCGCAAACCCAGGTATGGATGGTCTGGCCGGAGCGCCCGGATAACTGGCGCCTCGGCGGTAAGCCGGCGCAGGCCGCGCACGTGACCCTGGCCAAGGCCATCGCCCGTTTCGAGCCGGTCACCGTGGCGGTGTCGGCAGCGCAGTACGAGAACGCCCGCAGCCGCCTGGACGTTCCGAACATCCGCGTGGTGGAAATCAGCAACGATGATGCCTGGGTACGTGATACCGGCCCGACCTTCGTGATCAACGACAACGGCGAAGTCCGTGGTGTCGACTGGGGCTTCAATGCTTGGGGTGGGTTCGAGGGGGGGCTGTACGCGCCGTGGAATCGAGATGAGCAACTGGCCAGCAAGGTCCTGGAGATGGAGCGCTGCCAGCGTTACCACACCGAGGGTTTCGTGCTCGAAGGCGGCTCGTTCCATGTGGACGGCGAAGGCACCCTGATCACCACCGAAGAGTGCCTGCTCAATCACAATCGCAACCCGCACCTGAACCGCGAGCAGATCGAAGAGATCCTTTGCGACCACTTGGCGGTGGAGCGGATCATCTGGTTGCCGGAAGGTCTGTACAACGACGAGACCGATGGCCACGTCGACAACTTCTGTTGTTACGTCCGCCCCAGCGAAGTGTTACTGGCCTGGACAGATGACCCTCAGGACCCCAACTATGCGCGTTGCCACGCAGCCCTCGACGTGCTGCAAAACAGCCGCGATGCCAAGGGGCGCGAGTTCGTGGTGCATAAAATGCCTATCCCGGGGCCGCTGTATGCCACCGAAGAAGAATGTGCCGGCGTCGACCAGGTGGACGGCAGCCAGGAGCGCAACCCATCGGTGCGCCTGGCCGGTTCCTATGTCAACTTCCTGATCGTCAATGGCGGCATCATCGCGCCGAGCTTCGACGACCCGGCGGATGCCCAGGCCAGAGTGATTCTCGCCAAGCTGTTCCCGGACCATGAAGTGGTCATGATCCCTGGGCGAGAGTTGCTCCTGGGAGGAGGGAACATCCACTGCCTGACCCAGCAGCAACCGGCGCCGCTCAAGCGCTGATTCGGTACTCAATGCAAAGGCCCGTCCCATGATGTAATGCTGTTCACTTAAGACATCTGTCGTATGGTTTGGGGCCATTGCTGCGCGCCCGATCGCGACACAAGGCCGCTCCCACAAGAGGCCTTGCAAGCCCTCTGTGGGAGCGGCCTTGTGTCGCGATGGGCTGCGTAGCTGCCCCACCTGAAGGCACTCCAGCATAGGTGAGCAGCAATACATATGGGGCAGGCCTTTGTGTTTGTATCGACGGTTGGTGAGGTTGATGGCACAGCTTTTGTATTTATCCGCACTGGTATTGCAAACAGATAGGGCTACGCCGTTCTGTAACAAAACCTCCGTAAGTTAACCGCTCACGGCCTCAGGGAGTGCGTGTGGAAATGAATGCAGCAAGTGAGTCGGCTTTGCCCCCATCGGCAGTGGATCACGAATCGCTCAAGGTATTGGCGCAGTGGTTGAAACACCATGGAAGCATCCGGGTCAGGACGACCGACCCACGGCATTTGCTGAACGAGCGATATCCCCAGGGACTGATTTCCGATGCAGAGCTGGAGGCTCTGATGGATGTCTGGCACTGACTGGCAGGATTGCCTGAAATGAAAACGCCACCGCTTTGCCGGTGGCGTTTTCGTTTATGGGGATGAGCCTCTGGATACCCGCATCCTAAGGTTGCCGCTGACTCCTGCCTTGAAACTGCAACCCCGGCAGCGTCCGGTGCAAGACAGTTGCCCCGGCCCCAAGCTCAGCCGTGTCAGAAACTGTAGGTCCCCGTCACCACCAGGCTACGTGGGTCACCGAATTGGATCTGCGCAGCGCTGGTAGCTGAGCTGTAATAGGTCTTGTCGGTGATGTTGTTCAGCGCCGCGCGCAGGTCCCAGTCCTTGGTACGGTAACCCGCCAGGGCATCCCAACGGCCGTATCCGGGCAGGAGGGTGGTGTTGGCGGTATCGGCGAAGCGCTCGCCGACCAGGGTCAGGCCGGTCTCGCCATACCAGCCCTGCTCAGGCTTCCAGGTGATGAACAGGCTGCCGTTGCGCTTGGCCACGTTGTTGATCCGGTTGCCCTCCTGGCCGTTGTTGTCCTTGACGATGGTCGCATCCTGCAGACCTATGCCAGCGCGCATGTACCAGTTGCCGACGATGTTGCCGGTCGCGGTCAGCTCCACGCCGCGCGAACGTTGCAAGCCGGTCAGCAGGGTGGTGCCAGGGTTGTCAGGGTCGCTGGTGCGGCGGTTGTACAACTCCAGTTCGTACACTGCCAGGGTTGTGCTCAGGCGTTCGTCGAACCAGTCGCTCTTGACCCCGATCTCCTTCTGCCTGGTGTGTTCCGGGCCGGTCTCATTGGTATTGCCCGCTGCGCCCGGGGTGATGCCGATCAGGCCACCGCCGACTGGGGAGAAGGTCTTGCTCCAGGAGGCATAGAAGGAGTGCTCGCGCCATGGCGAATAGACCACGCCCAGGCGTGGGCTGGTGCTGTTGTTGTCTTGTTTCTCGGAAATGCCCCGCAGCTTGTTGGTGGTTTCGACCTCGAAGCGGTCAAAGCGCACGCCGGCGAGTACTTGCCATTGCTCGTTCAGGCGGATCTGGTCCTGGAGGTATAGGCCACGGCTGTCGACCACGGTGTGGTTGTTGCTGGAGGTCACCATGAGGCCATTGTGCTGGAGACTGCGGTCCGGGTTGTTCAGGTCCAGGCTGGGTACGGGCTGGCCACCGGCCGAGACGCCGGCGGCGGTGTAGAGGATCGGGTCGCGGCGCTGGTTGCCCACTTCCAGGCCAGTGAGCAGCTTGTGCTCAAGGCCGAAGGTGGTGAAGTCGCCTTCCACTTCGAGGGTGTTGAACAGGTTGCGGGTGTTCAGGTCCTGCTGCCAGCGCTGACGGGTGACTTGGTTGGTCGCCGCGTTGTAGCCGCTCAGGTAGGTGTTGTCGAAGTCGCTGTTGAGCTTGAACAGCCCCAGGGTGTGGCGCACTTGCCAGTTGTCGCTGAGCTGGTAGTTCAGGCGCGAGCGCAGCGACTGGGCCTTGTCGTCGATGAAGTCGCGCTGGGTGTCGCCATAGGTGGTGTCGCGGCCAACGTCCGCCGGACGGCCATTGACGCCCGGGATACCGCGGTCCGGCGTGCGGTTGTAACGGCTGTATTCATATTGCACCAGCCAGTTCAGGTCGGGCGTCAGTTGCCAGCTCATGGATGGGGCGAACAACTGACGGTTGCCGTCGACACCGTCGCGGAAGCTGTTGTTGTCCTGGTTGCCCATGTTCAGGCGCAGGCTGATGTTCTCCGAAGGGTCGGCGCTGAGGTCGGCATACAGGCTGCGCAGGTCTTCACTGCCACCTTGCGCCTCGATAGTCGAGCGGCGACCGAATTCCGGCGCCTTGCTCACCCGGTTGACGATACCGCCTTGGCTGCCACGGCCATAGAGCACTGCCGCCGGCCCTTTGAGCACCTCGACCCGCTCGATGTTGTGCAGGTCGCGCACGTACTGGCTGTCGTCGCGGATGCCATCGAGATAGAAGTCGTTGCTCGCGTCGAAGCCACGGATGCGCACACTGTCGAAACGCGTGTCGGCACCGCTGCTGACGTTGGGGATGCCTTCCAAGGCCTTGCCGAGGTTGTTGCTGCCATAGTCCAGCACGTTGCTGGTCTTCACCGAGTCGATGGCCTGGGGCACATAGCGCGCGGGTGTCGAGGTGCGGGTGGCGGTGCTGACTTCCTTGACCCGGGGGTCGTCACGATCGCGTTCGCTGTTAGCGGTGACCGACAACTCCGGCAGGGTGGTACTGGCGGCACTGGCCAGGCCAGCGCTGAAGAGCAGGGACAAGCCCAGGGTCAAAGGGGAAAGACGGCAGGGAGCAGGCATGAAATGCATCCGGAAATCAGGGAGGGGGGTGACTTGGGGTGCGAATGGTAATGCTTGCTATTTGCTAATGCCTAGCTAATTGTAAATGAGTTTATTTACATATGTATCCCAATGTAACCAGGTGCTGGGGCCAAGCTAAATCAGGAAAAATGTCTGTAAAAGGCGCAGTCAGGTGGGGAAATGCGTCAAATACGTATAGGAAAGCGAGTAGGTCCGCCTATTTTTCACGATTTTTTGACATGCCAAACCAGAGGCGGATAGGATTCGGCCAACGCCTGCTGGCCATACCTTGGCCATGCTGCTGCACAAGGCCCGCTGCGTCACGCCATCGGCGGGCTTTTCAGTTTGGATCCGCATAGCGTCGAACCTACGAAGGGGCGTTGGTTCCTGGCGTTTTAATTGCAGAGCGTTTTTGATTCGTAATAAGGAAAAGAATATGTTGAAAACCAGGATCAGCTTGGTCGCCTTGGCGCTTGTCGCCGCGACCCAGGCGCAGGCCAACGAGCAGGCCGAAAGCAAGGGCTTCATCGAAGACAGCAGCATGAACCTGCTGCTGCGCAACGCTTACATCAACCGTGACAAGAAACACGGCACCAACGACCAGATCGAATGGGGCCAGGGCTTCATCGCCAAGTTCTCCTCCGGCTTCACCCAAGGCACCGTCGGTGTCGGTGTGGATGCGTTCGGCCTGTATGCCATCCGTCTTGACGGCGGAAAGGGTCACAACGGCGGCGCCGGTGTGGACTTCTTCAAGCCAAGCGATACCGACCCGTCCAACTCTCCGCACAACCTGGCCCGTGGTGGCGCAGCCGTGAAGTTCCGCGTCTCCAACACCGTTCTGAAGTACGGTGACCAGATGCCGGCCCTGCCAGTGCTGCAGTACGACGACGCCCGTCTGCTGCCGGAAAGCTTCACTGGCACCCTGATCACCTCCAAGGAGATCAAGGGCCTGGAACTGAACGCTGGCCGTTTCACCCAGGAAGCGCGCAAGAGTGCCGAAGGTCGTGACAGTGGCGGCTTGAAGTCGATCAACGTCTTCGGTGGTAGCTACCAGTTCACCGAGAACCTGACCGCGTCCCTGTACACCTCCGACGTTGAAGATGTGCTGAAGAAGCACTACCTGGGCGTGAACTATGTTCACCCGATCTCCGACGAGCAGTCCCTGACCCTCGATTTCAACGGCTACAAGTCGAAGATCGACAGCAAGTACGAGCGTGAAGCGGGCCTGACCGGTGACTCCAACACCATCTGGAGCCTGGCGGCGACCTACGCCTTCGGCCCTCACTCGATCACCATCGCCCACCAGCGCAGCACCGGTGACACCGGCTACCAGTACGGCTGGTACCAGAACCGTGGCGGCGTGGGTGACGGTGGTTCGACCATCTACCTGGCCAACTCCTACTGGTCTGACTTCAACGCTGAAGATGAGCGTTCCTGGCAGGTTGGCTATGGTCTGGACTTCGGTGCCTTCGGCGTGCCTGGCCTGACCTACAACATCGCCTACGTCCGTGGTGACAACATCAACACCCACGGTTTCGGCGAAGGTAAAGAGCGCGAGCTGTTCAACCAGATCCGCTACGTGGTCCAGGAAGGCCCGGCCAAGGACCTGTCGGTCAAGCTGCGTAGCTCCATCCTGCGCACTTCGGAAAGCGTCCGCCAGAACGGCTACAACGACGACGGCAACGAAGTCCGCGTATTCGTCGAGTACCCGATCAGCATCTTCTGATTCTGATTTGGCGTTACCAGCAGCCCCGGCCTATGCCGGGGCTGTTTCGTTCCGGCGTACGACGATCGCTGTCGGCATTGTCTCGTCCGCCTCCCACTGCGAGCCATCCGCCACATCCGTGCATAGAACTCACTGTTGATCGGGCCGCTGGCCTATGGTTTGGGGAGGCTTGAGTGGTTTACTCCGGGCTAGTCAGTGCCAGCACCTTCCAGCTCGCCGTCCGCTTGCGTTCAACCAGAGCCGCCAGTGCCTTGGCATCGGGCGCGCCCTTGTGGGTGAACTTCACCGGCGCCAGGGTGAACAGGAAGACCTTTTCGTTCTCGGGAATCTCGGCTTGGTCGGTGTCCTTGTTCCAGGGCTTGTCCACGACCAGCATGGCATCCACTTCTGCCGGCCAGGGTAGATCAGCAAACTCTGGGTTGCTTCGCTCTATCAATGAGCCCTCGGCCAGTGGGGTGTTGTCGATAGTCCGTCGAGTCAGGCGCGCCAGCAGTTGGACTGGGAAGCGCCACACGCTGTCTTGGGCAAAGCCTTCGCGCGGCAAAGCCCAATCGCCTGGCAGGCAGACAAACATTTCTGTCATCGGCGAAGCCTGGTAGAGCCCGACGGTGAACAGCAGCTTGAAGTCGGTCTTGCCGTCGATCAGGCTGACATGCAGCGTCGCGCGCGGGTCCTCGTTGGCAGGGCTGAACGTGGCCGGTAGCACCCAACCTACAGAGTTGTGCACGAATGTGACGATGGATTGGCCGGCGCCTTGCGCATCTGCGGACTGGACATCGGTGACACTGCGACCGCCGTGCTGAGTCAGCAAGGCGGCGACTTCAGGAGCCCCCCATTCGTCGGCAGCATCCAGCGGGCTGTTGTTGAACTTCCGGTGCAGACGATTGATATCGGCGCCACGAGACAGCAGCAGCTCGACCACTTCCAATTGACCGAACATGGCTGCTGCATACAGAGGGTTGCAGACACTGATCGGCAGGCCATCCACTTGGGCGCCAGCATCGAGCAGGCATACGCAGGTCTGCAGGTGTCCTTCGCCGGCCGCATATTCGAGCGCGGTGCTATAACCTTCGCTGGCAACTGGCAGGTTTGGGTCAAGGCCCAGGTCGAGCAGCAGGCTGCAGATTGCCTCGTGGCCACTTCTTGCCGCCATGTGCAGCAGGCCTTCTTCCTCGGCTTGGCCGTAACGCGGCAGTGGCAACAACTCGGGATGTTTTTCCGCCATCTTACGGACTTGCTCCAGCTTGCCGTCCTCGATAGCGTCGTAAAGACGGTCCAGCTTGGCTTCATGCTTTTCGTAGAGTTTTTCTGAATCGTTCATCAGATGAAAGTACCTCTCTTGAAGGCTAGGCCCATTCGCTTCAATTCCCTCTCCACCGCCGCCAGGCCCTTGTTGTCCGCCTTTTGCAGTCGTTCGAAAACTTTCTTGGCAGAGGCAATCGAGTGGGTCTTGCCACCATTGCGGGCCCAGGTGAAGTTTCGTAGATCGGTGTTAAGGTCGATCTTGTGTTTGGCCATGATCGCCTGTGCGTCGGTGATGTAGGCACGGTTCTGGGCTTTCCAGTTCCGTGGTGCGTTTTCGCGCACGATATGATGGCGATGGGGGTTTTTCATGTTCTTGGGCGCTGGGCCCATTTTCTTGCGATCAGCGGAGCTGAGTCGACAGACCTCCAGCCCCAAGGGGTCGATCCAGTCGGTGGGATTGGGTGCGTACTGATACAGGTTGATGCCGCCAGCCAGGCCGATCGGGTCTGGTTGGGTGAAGCGTCCGATATCCGGGTCGAAAAAGCGGAAAGTGTTGTAGTGCAGCCCTGTCTCACGGTCTAGGTACTGCCCTTGGAACCTCAAATTCTGCTCTTCGAGGAGGGAGGTTTCGTGCTGCTCGATGATTGTATTGCCCCAGACCTGATAGCGGGCTTGCCAGACAAGATTACCGTCACTATCGGTCAACTGTTCGGGCAGCCCGTTGAGGTCGTTATGGTAGTAACGCACTTGTTGGTGTAGCCCCTGGCCATCGACCCGTGCTAATGGCTCATGACCCTCGTCCTGGTATAGAAAGAGGCACTGCTGGCCATGGCGGAACTCTTCCAACAGACGGTACCCATCCCAACTGAAACGGGTCTGGCCGAGGAGTTGGCCGTTACTGTCGTACTCGCGCTTCTCGATGCGTCGTCCAAGCGGGTCATAGCTCATGCGCACTACGCGTTCGCGACCAACCTGCAGGTTGCGAACTTCGATCAGTCGATGTTCAGCGTCATAGCTGAAGCGTTGCACACCTCTGCGAGTGCTACGTTTCTCGATCAAGCGTCCGAATGCATCATAGCGGTAACGCTTGTCCTGGTAGGTCAATACACGATTGTGGCGAACCCAGCCGCCTTGGGGGCCGTCAAGTAGGTTAGCAGCTGCATCGTAGGCGAAGGATTCGCTCAAGCCTTGGCCACTCTCCTGGCAGGCTATGACGTGCTCGCTGGCGTCATTGTGCAGCCACTGCTGATAATGGCTGCCTGGCCGCTGGTTGAAGCGTGTGACTAGGTTGTCCAGCGCATCGTATTCGAAGCGCTGTTGGAGTTGCGCGGGCAGGTGCGCCGCTGCGCTGCGCATACGGCGAAGCCGAGCGCGCAAACGCCCTCTCTGGTCATATTCGCTGCGCATGTCCAGGCCGCCCTGGGTACGCAGGACCTCTCGGTGCAAGCGATCACGCTCGAAGTCACTGATGACCTTGCCATCGAGGTTGATCTGGTGAAGGTGACCGCTGCCGTAATACAGGTGATTGAGTATCCGCCCATCCGGCAGCAGGCTCTGGATGCGGTTGCCTATTTCGTCGTAGCGGTGTCGAAGTACACCGGCATCACTTTGCTCGGCGACCAGTTGGCCCAGCGCGTCATAGGCAAAACCCAATTGTTGGGTGTTGCCCTGGTTGTCGGTGAAGTTGGCTGCAAGCACCTGGTCGAGGGCGTCGTACTGGTATTCGGTGCGCCCATCGTCGGTGACCTTGGCCACCAGGCGGCCACCGGCATCCCGCTGAAAACGGTGGATGATAGGGGGTGGTAGGGATGTGGGCACCAGAGCCAGGCCATGACCATAGGGCGCGGGCAGATAGTCCAGTTGGGCCAGGCAGTCGAGTGCATCGTAATGGTAGCGTTTGACGCTGCCGTCCAAGTCCTGCTGCTGGATGAGGCGGTCTGCCTCGTCCCAGGTGAAGCGGTAGTGCTCGCCGTTTTCGTTGGTCAGGCTGAGTAGGCGGCCGTAGTGGTCATAGTGGTACTCGACGACCCGGCCATTGGGGGCTACCTGCTGCTGCAATTGGCCGCGTCGGTCGTAGTGATAGTGCCGGTTGTTTCCAGCGGCATCGGTGTAGCGAATGAGCTGGTTGTCATCGTTGTATTGATAGTGTTCGCTACGACCGTCCGCGAGTTGCGTTTCCAGCAGACGGCCTTGCGCATCGTGTCGGTAGCCTGTGCGCCCGCCCAGGGCGTCGATGACCGTGCTGAGGTGGCCATGTCGGTCATAGGTGAAGCGGGTCGGATAGCCGGAGCAGTCAACGTAGCGGGTGAGTAGACCCAGATCGTTCCACTGCAATTGCTTGGTTTTGCTCGTGGCATCGATGATCTCGATATTGCGCCCATGGTTGTCATAACGATAGCGGGTGACCTGGCCGAGAGGGTCGGTCTCACGGACGCAATTACCGCGCGAGTCATAGCGATAGTGCCAGCTGTTGCCCGCCCGGTCGGTCCATGATCTGGGCAGGGCCCAATGTTCCAGCCACTGCGTCGACTCGCTGCGCCCCAGTGGGTCTAGCGTCTGGCTGAGGTTGCCAGACTCGTCGTAGTTGAAGAGCCACTGGCCGCCATCTGGGCCGGTCGCCCCGAGTAGCTGGCGTTCGTCGTTCCACTCGAATTGCCAAGTCAGGCCCAGGGCATTGGTGAAAGCAGTAACCTGGTACTGGGCGTTCCAATGACGGGTGCTGACGCGTTGCAAGCCATCGGTCACGCGGGTCATACCGCCTGGGACATCGTATTCGAAGCGGTATTCGTCGCCTTCGTCCGTCCAGTGCCGGGCCACACGCCAGCCATCCTCGGTCAAGATCCACTCATAGAAACAACGCAGGCCTGCGGGCAATTGATGCTCGATCATGCGCCGCCCCTGGTCATAGGTGAAGCGCCGTTTTACCTGGTTGTCCGCACCGCGCACCTCGACGAGGTTACCGGCTGCATCGTAGGCATAGCTGACCAGCCGTTCGACGCTTGTATCGGCAAAGCGTCGCTCCAGGTGGCTGACCTGTTGTGGCCATTGCTGGCTGTAGTGCAGTTCCACTTCGACCAGGTCGAAGGTGTCCCGCAGGCCACGCAGTCGGCCAAGGTCGTCGTAGTCGAGGTAGATACGATTGTCGTTACGATCCCCCAATTGGCTCAAGCGCAGCCGCGCTGACTGGTTCGGCGTTGGCTGGAACAGGCGGTAGCGACCATCGCTGCTTTCGATCAGCACCTCGCCGTTGTGTTCGCGGCGGACACTCAAGCCTTCGCCAGCACTGAACACAGCGTCGCCCAGAGGTATGTTGCCCATGTCTATGCGCCGTGCCTGCTCATCGACGAACAGCAGGCGCTCTCCGCCCTCGGGGTGTACCTGTACCTCGATGTAAACTTCGAACTCTACGCTCCAGCCCGCGCCGAGCAGGCCAGCGTCACGTTCGCCATGGCTGTTGTAATAGCGTTGCCAGAGCAGGGGAATCAACGCGGGCAGGTTGAAGTCCAGCTCTTCTTCACCATTGAGGATCTTCGCCCCGGTCGGGGCATGGACTGGATTTGGAGAGCCAACGATCGCTGAGGTCAAGGCACTGGAGACCTGACTGGTCACGAGGTTGGTCATACCGCCGATGAGCATGCAGCCGAACTTGCTGTAGAACTTGCCGCCCCGCCCGCGCAGCAACATCAGGGCGGTGACGGCCAGGCCGATGCCAGGGGTCTTGCCGCTGCGGATCTCGCGCACCACGATCGGCTCGCCGCCGATGCGCACGTTGTTGGAGATGAGCCCGCTGTCGACGATCACCGCATCGCAGGTGCTGCGGTCGCCGCTGCGGCACGCCGGCTGGCCGTTGATGGTGACCTTGCTCGAGCCCTCGGCTAGGTACTGCGGTGGCATCGGTGGGTGCTTTGTACAGAGGACCTTGTCGTCGTCAGCTGGCGCGGTGTTGGGCGCGGGGCTTGCGACGGTAGGGCGCCACAGTTGGGAGAAGAAGCCCTTGGCCATGTCGAGGAAACTTTCTTCCTCGGGCGCTTCGGCTTCAGCGTCTTCGCTGCCTTCACCGGCCGGAGCGGAAGGCGCGAGGATGACCCCGGCAGCACGGGCGGCCCGCTTGCCGTTGGTATGGGTGTCGTCGGAGCCGGTGGCTATGTTGGCCTGTACCGATGGCGGAAAGAGGGCATTGCCGATGCCCTCGCATAATCGGCTCAGGCCGGTGTCGGCACCGGTCTTGGCCATGACCACGCCGACCACCAGCCCGACCACAGCGCCCAGCACGAAGCAGCCCAGGCCACCGGTGACCACGGTGATGCCTAGCGCAGCGCCCACGGCCGCGGTCGCCAGCGCGCCGATAGCTACGTTGGCGGCCACTTCCAGCACCCCGCCGACGATGTCGGCCCACATCGAGGTGTGCATCAGCGCGTCGCCTTCGCGCGCCGCCCAGAGTGCGTCAGACATCGGTGCGGCTCATCAACTGATATTGTCGAAGTTCAGCGATTGCTTGAGCGCCGCCCAGTGCGCGGCCTCGGCAGCGCCCAGTGGCTGTGGCTTGACGTAGCTGAGGGCGAACATCTTGCGCGTACCCGGCAGCAGCAGGGCCAGTTGGTACTGGTAAACCTTCTCCTGACCCTTGCTGAACTGGCTGCGTAACTCGATGGCATCGATGTCCTGGGCCGTACCCAGGCGTACTGTTTTCGCGGGCTGGAAGCGCAGATCCTTGACCTGCTGCTGCAGCCGCTGCAACTGGCTATCGAAATTGCTCTGCAGGGTCTCGTCCTCGGCCAGCAGGCTGCGGCTGACGATCAGTGATGTGCCGAGCGCCTCGAAGCGCAGGATGTTGATGGTCGTGTCCTGCACTTTGGCGTCCGGCAGGTTGAACTGGAATTCGTTGAGGCGGTAGCTCATGACGCGGGAGTCTCGTTATTGGCCGGATTTGGGGAAGATCGCTTTCACCGAGTCATCGATCTTGGTCTTCACGCCCTGGTCATTCGGCGAGGTTTCGGCAGCGCCGCCGATATTCAGGTCGAGGGTGCCGTCGGTATTGATCTGGGCATCCCCGCTGGCATGGAAGTTGAACTGCACGCAACTGAGGTTGATCTGTCCGCTGGCGTTGAGCTCGATCACGCTCTTGCCGCAGACCAGGCGCAGGTTTTCGCCCACCTCGATCAGGTAGCTGGTGCTGACGCTGTCGGTCTTGCTTGCGCCGACCAGCAGCATGTCGTCGCGGCGTACCGCGCGGATACGGTCCTGGCCGATGGTGATGGTCTCCAGCATGCCAACCGTCTGGGTGCGGCTGACGCCCACCGACAGCGTTTCGTTCTGCTCCACCACCGTGTCCATGTTGCGCTCGGCATGGACGTACAGCTGCTCTGCGCCCTTCTTGTCCTCCATGCGGATTTCGTTGAAGTTGGCCGGCGAGCCACCCTTGCTGGAGCGGCTCTTCATGCCGCTTTGGGTGGCATTGGCGGGTAGGTCGTAGGGCACCGTCTGCTCGGCGTTGTAGACGCGGCCGGTAATGATCGGCCGGTCCGGATCGCCTTCGAGGAAGCTGACGATCACTTCCTGGCCGATCCGTGGGATTTGCATCGACCCCCAGTTCTTGCCAGCCCAGGCCTGGGATACACGGATCCAGCAAGAGCTGTTCTCGTTGGACTGGTCGTGCCGGTCCCAGTAGAAGTGCACCTTGACCCGGCCAAACTGGTCGGTCCAGATCTCTTCGCCGGCCGGGCCGACCACCAGGGCGGTCTGCGGTCCTTTGACCACTGGCCGCATCGTGCTGGCCAGCGGGCGGTAGCTCTGTTGGGCCTCGATGCAGCTGAGGTTGCTTTCGAACTGTGCGGCGCCGCCGCCGGTGCCGGTCTCCAGGCGCTCTTGGACGATGTAGTAGCGGGCGGCGACGATCAGGTATTCACGGTTCTGGTCCTGACGGCTGAAGCCGCTGAGGCTGAACAGATGGCCGCTGCCTAGGCCCCGGGCATTGCCGCGCAACTCCACCCGTTCGTGCAGGCTATGCAAGGCTTCCAGGCGTGTCCGGGCATAGTGCTCGCCGTCCTGGCTCTGCTCGTAGGTGCCCGGGTAGTCGAACAGCGGGTAGTCGCTGGCCGAGTGCGGGCGCGGCATGGCCGAGCGTACGTCGATGCGCGCGCTGGGGCGCTGGAAGTCATAGTCGTTGAGCTCCAGCGAGCCGGGCTGGACCTCCTGGGCCAGGTGCCAGTCGTTGATATGGTCGCGTTCGCGGTGCTGGCCGTCCGGCGGGTAATAGGGCACCGACTCGTAGCCGGGCACCTTCTGGTGCGCGCCGTAGGCATCGGCGAGGACCAGCACATGGCGGTCCTTCTCATGGCGGAAGTAGTAGTAGATGCCTTCCTGTTCCATGAGTCGGCTGACGAAGTCGAAGCTGGTCTCGCGGTATTGCACACAGTATTCCCACTCGCGGTAGCTGCGGCTCAGGGCGTCTTCGAAGTCCGAGAAGCCTAGGTCGCGGAACACCTGCTTGATGATCTGCGGCACCGTCAGGTGCTGGAAGATCCGGCAGTCGCTGGTGCGGGTCAGCAGCCACAGCCAGGGCCGCAGGGTGACACGGTAGCTGGCGAACTGGCCTTGGTCGATGTTCTGGCTGCAGCGGGCGACGATGCCATGGAAGTAGCGTGAGCTGGTTCCTTGCAGCGACACGCCCATCTGCAGGGCCAGGCTCATAGGCTTGCCCAGCAGTTGGTTGAGGTCGATCGCCGGGTCGTCGCTGGTCAGTTGCAGCTCATAGTCGAACAGGCGGCCGAGTTCTTCGCTGCCACCCATCTCGCTGAGGATCAGCACGTCCGGCCCCAAGGGGCTGTTGATCTGCGCCAGGCGCGTGAGTTGCTTGAACAGCATGGTTATCCCGTAAGGCGCGCTGTTACGTCGCGTCGCTGAAGTCGTAGTGCAAGTCGTTGTCCCGCCGGCTGATGCTCACCCCGGCCAACGCCTTGCCTTCGAGCATGCGGGTGAGGAACTCGCGGCTCATGTCCGGCAGCAGGCCGTTGGTCAGGATGGCATCGATCATGCGGCCACCGCTTTCGGTTTCGCTGCAGCGCGAGACGATCAGGTCGACCACCTCGTCGTCGTAGGCGAATGTCACCTTGTGAGTGCCCTCCACGCGCTTGCGAATACGCTCGAGTTGCAGGCGGGTGATGGCCTTGAGCATGGCGTCGCTGAGCGGGTAGTAGGGGATGGTCACCAGACGCCCGAGCAATGCCGGCGGGAAGATCTCCAGCAACGGTTTGCGCAGGGCCGTGGCGACCGCCTCAGGTTCCGGCATCGCCTGCGGGTCGTTGCAGATTTGCGAGATCAGCTCGGTGCCGGCGTTGGTGGTGAGCAGGATCAGGGTGTTCTTGAAGTCGATCTGGCGACCTTCGCCATCCTCCATCACGCCCTTGTCGAATACCTGGAAGAAGATTTCGTGCACGTCCGGGTGGGCTTTCTCGACTTCGTCGAGCAGCACCACGCTGTACGGACGGCGGCGTACCGCCTCGGTCAGCACGCCGCCCTCGCCGTAGCCGACATAACCGGGTGGCGCGCCCTTGAGAGTGGACACCGTATGGGCTTCCTGGAACTCGCTCATGTTGATGGTGATCAGGTTCTGCTCACCGCCGTACAGGGCTTCGGCCAGGGCCAGGGCTGTCTCGGTCTTACCCACGCCGGAGGTGCCGGCGAGCATGAACACGCCGATCGGCTTGTTCGGGTTATCGAGGCCGGCGCGGGAAGTCTGGATGCGCTTGGCGATCATCTGCAGGGCATGGTCCTGGCCAATGATGCGTTTGGCCAGATGCTGGTCGAGCTTGAGCACGGTTTCCAACTCGTTACGCGCCATGCGCCCGACCGGGATGCCGGTCCAGTCGGCGACTACCGACGCCACCGCCTGGTAGTCCACGGTCGGCAGGATCAGCGGGCTTTCGCCCTGCAGGGTAGTGAGGCGCTGCTGCAGGTCCACCAACTTCTCGCGCAGGTCATGGCTGGCCTGGCTGTCCACTTCACGGTCGACCACGCCCACCTGCTCGCGCAATTGGGCGCGGGTCGCCAGCAGTTCGTCGACCAGCGCTTTCTCCTCGGCCCAGCGCTTTTCCAGCTCGGCCAGGCGCTCGCGCTCGCTGTCGAGCAGCGCCTGAGCCTGGGCCTGGCGCTGGCCGGTGACGACACCGATCGCGTCTTCGCGGGCGATAATCTGCAGCTCTACTTCCAGCGCCTCGATACGCCGGCGGCTGTCATCGACCTCAGCCGGTACGGCGTGCAGGCTGATGGCCACGCGGGCGCAGGCGGTGTCGAGCAGGCTCACGGACTTGTCCGGCAGTTGGCGCGCAGGGATGTAGCGGTGCGATAGCTTCACCGCTGCCTCAAGGGCCTCGTCGAGGATCTGCACCTGGTGGTGCTTCTCCATGGTCGAAGCCACGCCGCGCATCATCAGCAGCGCCTTGTCTTCACTCGGCTCGGCGACCTGCACCACTTGGAAACGGCGGGTCAGGGCGGGGTCTTTCTCGATGTGCTTCTTGTACTCGGCCCAGGTGGTCGCGGCCACGGTGCGCAGGCTGCCACGGGCCAAGGCCGGCTTGAGCAGGTTGGCGGCATCGCCGGTACCGGCCGCGCCACCGGCGCCGACCAAGGTATGGGCTTCGTCGATGAACAGGATGATCGGCTTGGCCGAGGCCTGTACGTCCTCGATCACCTGGCGCAGGCGCTGTTCGAACTCGCCCTTCATGCTCGCCCCGGCCTGCAGCAGGCCGACGTCCAGGCTGCGCAACTCGACGTCCTTGAGGGCGGGCGGCACGTCGCCGGCGATGATGCGCAGGGCGAAGCCCTCGACCACGGCGGTCTTGCCGACCCCGGCCTCGCCGGTGAGGATCGGGTTGTTCTGCCGACGGCGCATGAGGATATCCACAAGCTGGCGGATCTCTTCGTCACGGCCGACGATGGGGTCGAGCTTGCCGCTGCGCGCCTGCTCGGTGAGGTCGACGGTGAAGCGCTTGAGCGCCTCCTGCTTGCCCATGGCGGCAGGCGCCACTGCACCGCTGGCTTCGCCCGGCACGGCGGCGCTGAAGCCATCGCTGGCCTGCAGGGCGTTCTCCGGGGAGTCGCCGACGTATTCGTCGAAGCGCTCGCTCAGGGCTTCGACCTTGAGCTTGGCGAACTCGCTCGACAGACCGAGCAGGGCATTGCGCAGGCTCGGTGTCTTGAGGATGCCGACCAACAGGTAGCCGGTACGCACCTGGCTCTCGCCGAACATCAAACTGCCGTAGACCCAGCCGCGCTCGACCGCTTCCTCGACCTGGGACGACAGGTCGGTGATCGAGGTCGAACCGCGTGGCAGGCGGTCCAGGGCATCGGTCAGGTCGCGTGCCAGGCGTGCCGGCTCGACGTTGAACTGGCGGATGATGCGGTGCAGGTCCGAGTCCTGTAGTTGCAGCAACTGGTGAAACCAGTGCGCCAGCTCCACATAGGGGTTGCCCCGCAGCTTGCAGAAAACCGTGGCGGCCTCGATGGCCTTGTAGCCGATGCTGTTGAGTTTGCCGAACAGCGCGGCGCGGCTGATTTCACCCATGTTCCGGACTCCTTGTGGATGGTGATGCGACCGGCTGCTCGGCGTAGTACCGGGCGAGTTTCAGGTCCCTTGCATCGTGTGGCGGACGGCCGAGCCAGGTGTCGAACCCCAGGCGTCGGCCAGCATTGAGTTGCAGGGCGGGTACCTGGTCCTGGCGCAGGATCAGGTTCAGGTCCCAGTCCAGCTCGTGGCCCAGGTATTCGGCGACCCAGGCGGCCAGCTCGACGAAGGCACTGCCGCCGGGCAGCAGGGCGTGGTACTGGTCCAGGCTGAGAGGCCCCAGGCACAGGCGGAATTTATGCTGGCGGTCCCAGACGTAGCGGCCCAGGCACAGGTCTACGCCCAGGCGGTTGGCGCTGGCCCCGAGGCGGCTGCGTTCGGGCAGTTCCAGCCACTGGCCGACGTACTCCTCCAAGGTCACCGGTACTCCGAAGTAGGCCCCGAGGATGCTGCTCAGCCCGTCGGGGTAACGCGTCTGCGCGGCCAGGTGGCCGGAGTAGTGCAGCTTGGCACTGTCGGCCAGCGGCCCTTGGCCACGCAGGGCGGGTTGCCCCCGGCCGCTGAGGGCGGCCAGGCGTGCGGCCCAGTAGTCATCGTCTGGCCGGTCGTGGCTGACAGTCGGCCGGGCCTCGGCCCAGGCGCGGTAGAACAGGCTCAGCAAGCGGTGATGGAAGACGTCGAGGAAGCGCTTGCTGGTAGGGTCGGCATGGTTGCGCTGGCGTTCTCGCATGTACTCGGTGAGGTGCAGCGGCAAGGGGCCGTTGGGCCCGCCGAGGCCGAAGAAGAACTGCTCCAGGCGCGCCGGTCCTCCATCCTCCGCGGAGGTCACCGACGCCAGGGTCGCAGGTGCGAAGGCGCAGTCCAGGCGCTGGCCCAGGCGCACCGGCTCGTCGGCCAGGCGCAGGGAGTGGCCGAAGCGCGGCACCTCTGGGTTTTCCGCCTCGAGGCGGCGCAGCGCCTGGAAGAAATCGTATTCCCAGGGCGCGGCCTGCATGGCCTCAAGCGTGTTCACAGGGTCGGACGACGGCCGGGTTTGGCTTTCCATCGCATGATCTCGCCGCGTTCGGTGGTACGGAGCACGGTCTCGGTAAAGCTGTTGATCGAGACATAGCGGGTAAGGAAACGCTCGAACACCGCACCCAGCAGGAATACCCCGGTACCGCGGAAGGCGTTCTCGTCGAACTCCAGGGTGATCTCCAGGCCACGTCCGAAGACGATCGGCCCGGGCATCGGCAGGCGGCGGGTGCAGGGCTTGCTGCTGACTTCGCGCAGGCCGTCGATCTGCAACTGCAGAGCGCCGTCCTGGCTGTCGCCATACAGACGCAGCAGCTCGCGCAGGGCGGCGGCGCCCTGGCCTTGCTCGGTGAGCGACAGGTAGTTCAGCGACAGCTGGCTGATCAGACGCCAGGCGCGGTTGTCATGAGCATGGCTGGCCCGAGGCCGGCTCGGCCCTGCCAGGCAGCGGATGGCGGCCACCGGTGCGCTGTCGGCCAGGCTGAAGTCGCTGCGACCATCGCCCACGGTCATGAACAAGGGCAGGTCACGATTGCTGCACAGGGCGCTGATGCCCAGTTGGCGCAGGTCGTGGCGGTAGGGCGCTTGCTGGCCGTCGACCAGGCTGACGAAGGTCTCGCTGCCCATGTAGCTGGAGCGGGTGCCGTTGCGCCGTTGCTCGCTGGACAGCACCCTTGGCTCGCGGCGGATGAGGTAGTAGGCCTGGTCGCGGCCATAGCGCGCTGGGTCGCGCACGGCGTAGAACGGCAGGAACGTCTGGTCAGGGCCGGTGCCATGACCGGTGACGCTCAGCAGCGAGTGGACCTCGAAGTCGGTCGGTCGGGTACGGTCGGCGATCACATGGTGTTCGTTGACCCGGTCGCTCAGGTGGATGCGGTCGACTCGACGTGGGAACAGGTTGATCGCTGGCGTGCAGAAGGGCACGAACTGGGCCGTGCCGACACTGCTCTCTAGGCTCTGGTCGAAGCGCTCGAACAGGATCACCAGCTCCAGTTCCTGGCCGTTGCAACGCTGCACTGCCCGCTCCAGGCCGCCCAGTTCGACGAACAGGAAGCGTTGTGGCAGGGCGAAGTATTCCTGCAGCAGGCGATAGCCCTGGAATGCCTGGGGCACCACTGGCAGCGCGGCCTCGCGGTCATCGAAGCCACAGGGACGCAGGGCCTGTTCGACAGGAATGCGCTCGACCCAGTCGCCGCCCGGCTGGCGGGCAAACACGGCGCAGGCGTTGCCCAGCAGTTGCTCGTAGAGGCGAAACGGTGTCTCGTCGGCACCGTTCAAGTACAGCGGCAGGCGCTCCAGGGCCAGGCTGGCGAACGGGATTTCGGTACCGCTGCGCAGGGTCAGGCGCAGGCCGGCGCGGGCCTTGGGCTCGCTGGCGGCCAGGCGTCCGAGCACGGCGCCGGGGTTGCCGAAATACTCGGCGCGGGCCACTTCCAGCGGCCACAAGGTGACACTCTGGGTGCTGCGGAATTCGCAGGGGGTCTGCGAGTCGCGGCCCAGGTTAGCGCGCAGCACGCTGCCGCGTGGCAACTCGAAGCCAGCGCTCAGTGAGCCTTCATCAGGATCGGTCTGCAACTGCACCACGGTCATCGATGGAGTCGGTGCCAGGTAGTGCGGGTAGGCGATTTCCAGCAGGTTATGGGTGAAGGTCGGGTATTCGGCATCCAGCTTGAGCTGGACCCGCGCCGTCAGGTAGGCGAAACCTTCGAGTAGGCGCTCGACGTAAGGGTCGGCGCATTCGATGCCGGACAGGGTCAGGCGCCCGGCAATCTTCGGGTATTCCTTGGCGAATTCGGCCGCGCTTTCGCGGATGTGCTGCAACTCCTGGTTGTACAGCTCGAGCAGGCGCGGGTTCATGTACGCCTCCGGCGCTCGGCGGGGGCCACGCGCACATGGCCGGACTCCAGGTCCAGGTCGGTGTGCAGCAGCAACGGCAAGGCTGCCGGCTGGGCCCAGAGGTCGCCCTCGATCTCGAAGCTCAGGGCGTTGTTGTTCATTTCGCCGGGCGCGGCCTGCGCCCGCACCCGCAGGGTATGGGCAAGGATGCGTGGCTCATAGGTGACGATGGCTTGGTGAATGATGCGCTCCAGGACATTGATATCGATGTTCGAGGCGCTGTTGCCGGCCAGGGCTGGCAGGCCGTAGTTGACCACCGAGGCGCCGGCCGGGGTGTTCAGGGTGGCGCCGGTATCGAGCAGGGACGTGGTGTTGAGCAGCCACGTCAGGTCGCGCAGTACCGAGGCCTTGAGCTGCTGCAGCGATAGCACGCGCTTGTCGGGGCCTTCTTGCGGGTTGCCGGGCTCGTCGTCGGTCAGACGGTCCAGCAGTGCAGGCTGCAGGCGGTCGCGGGCGGCGATTTCAGCTACCACTTGAACAGGCCCACGAAGTTCTTCTGGTCGACAGGCCCGGTCGTGCAACTGGCGCCGTGGGCGACAACCGAGGGTTCCAGCTGGTTATTGAATTGGCGGATGGCCTGGTACTGGCTCCGGCAACTGCCAGGTGCCGGTGTGTCGAAATCAATGTGCCTGACAATAACGATCTGCGCGCCGTTGAAGTTTTCCACGCGCGGCTCCCCGGAACGTCTGTCGGGGCTGAACTGGCAGGGCCAGGGCAGTTCCAGTTGTAGGAGCGTCTGGTCCGTCTTGCGCAGAGCGCAACGCTCCTGATGGTTTTCCAGGATCAAGCGCTGCCCGGACAGCGTGACATGCATGTCCTCGGGAAGAGCCTCGGTGGCGGCGGGGCGTTCTTGCGCGCAGGCACTCATCGAGGTCGTCAGCGCAAGGGCGATCATCGGCAGTGTGTGACACCGTTTCATTTCAGCTCCCAGAACCAGACTGCTTTGGAGCGGTGGGCCTGGTCGGCGAATTCGCCGGTCACCAGCCCGCGGTCCCAGAGATCGATATGGTCGCCACTACGGTCCTCGAACGACTGGCCGGCGCGGGCGAAGCAATCCTTGAAGAAAATAATGCCGCGCTTGGACCTCAGTTTCTGTCGGTCTTCGGCGCTGCCGCTGAGCTGCAGCGGGGCGCCCAGATGGTGTTTCCACAGCCAGTTGGCCAAGGACTCCGCGCCACGGGCATGGCCATGGGCACAGCGCGGTTCGCTGTAGCTGGAGGTGTTGACCTTGATGCTGCGTTCCCCATTGAGGGCGATGCTCATGCGAATGGCGCACTGGTTGTCCCACGGTCCGTCGCAGGGAAACTGGTCGATCGGGTAGGCATTCCACAGATTGATAAACGAGGGCTTGGCCATGGTGTTCACCGGGTGCGGCTGACGCGTCGGGGAAGTCGCCTGCGGCCGTGGGCCGCAGGCGTACTCGGTCAGATCTTGACGTTGGAGCGCACGTTCCAGCCGTACTTGATCGGGCCGCCTTCCTTGGAACCGTCGGCTTTCTGCGGTTGATAGTCGACGGTGACTTTGGCGAAGTTCAGGGTGATGTTCTCGGTCAGGCGGTCATCGCTGCCCGAACCGCCGGTGCTCAGCGAGCTGATGAGCACTTCTTCGAGGTTGATGATCAGGTACTCGACCTGGTTTTCGCCGCCAGCCTTGCGCACGGTCAGCTTGACCTTGTCGATGTGCTTGCCGCTGGAGCAGTGGGCCATCAGGTTGGGGCTGGACTTGTCGACGTACTTGGTCACCGACAGGTCCTGGATGTTGACCTTGCCAGCGCCGCCGCCACCGCCGATGTGCATGTTGCCGGACTGGGACATGCCCCAGCTCCAGTTCAGTACATCGATCTCGTCCTTGTGGGCCTTGTCCATGGACTCGCCCTTGATGTCGCCGATCTTGATGAAAATATCAACAGCCATGATGTCTCCGGAATGTCTCGTCGTTTAGCGGTTTCGGTGTGTTGGGGCTGCTTTGCAGCCCTTCGCGAGCCTGTATGCCCGCGAAGGCGCCCCTGCTCAGGCCCCTTTGGCCGATGGCAGCTTCGAGACCAGGCGCAGCGACACGGTCAGCCCTTCGAGCTGGTAGTGCGGGCGCAGGTAGAAGCGCGAGTTGTAGTAACCGGGGTTGCCTTCTACGTCCTCGACCACCACCTCGGCAGCTGCGAGCGGGTGCTGTGCCTTGGTGGTCTCGGTCGAGTGCGCCGGGTCGCCGTCGACGTAGTTGAGGATCCAGTCCTGCAGCCAGCGCTGCATCTCGTCCTTCTCTTTGAAGGAGCCGATCTTGTCGCGGACGATGCACTTGAGGTAATGAGCGAAGCGGCACGTGGCGAACAGGTACGGCAGGCGCGCCGCCAGGTTGGCGTTGGCGGTAGCATCCGGGTCGTCGTACTCGGCCGGCTTTTGCAGCGACTGTGCGCCGATGAACGCGGCGAAGTCGGTGTTCTTCTTGTGCAGCAGCGGCATGAAGCCATTCTTCGCCAGTTCCGCTTCGCGGCGGTCGGAGATGGCGATCTCGGTCGGACACTTCATGTCCACGCCACCGTCATCGGTGGGGAAGGTGTGCGCCGGCAGGTTCTGCACTTCGCCGCCGGACTCCACGCCACGGATGCGCGAGCACCAGCCGTAGTGCTTGAACGAGCGGTTGATGTTCACCGCCATGGCATAGGCGGCGTTGGCCCAGGTGTACTTGCTGCTATCGGCGCCGTCGGTGTCTTCCTCGAAAGCGAAGGCTTCGACCGGGTCGGTCTTGGCGCCGTAGGGCAGGCGGGCGAGGAAGCGCGGCATGGTCAGGCCGATGTAGCGCGAGTCTTCTGACTCACGCAGGGAGCGCCAGCCGGCATATTCCGGAGTGGTGAAGATCTTGGTCAGGTCGCGCGGGTTCGACAGCTCCTGCCAGGAGCCCATGCCCATCACGGTCGGTGAAGCGGCGGCGATGAAGGGCGCGTGCATGGCGGCACAGACTTTCGATAGCTCGCCGAGCAGCTCGACGTCGGGCGGCGACTGGTCGAAGTAGTAGTCGCCCACCAGGCAGCCATAGGGCTCGCCACCGAACTGGCCGTATTCTTCTTCGTACATCTTCTTGAAGACCGGGCTCTGGTCCCAGGCGGTGCCCTTGAACTTCTTCAAGGTCTTGTGCAGGTCGTTCTTGGAGATGTTGAGCACGCGGATCTTCAGCTGCTCGTCGCTCTCGGTGTTGTTGACCAGGTAGTGCAGGCCACGCCAGGCGCTTTCCAGTTGCTGGAAGTCGGGGTGGTGGATGACCTGGTTGACCTGGGCGGTGAGCTTGGCGTCGATGGCGGCGATGATCGACTCGATCGAGCCAATGGCATCGTTGGAGATCAGGTTGGTCTGCGCCAGTGCCTGCTCTGCCAGGGTGCGCACGGCGGTTTCCACCGCTTCCTTGGCACGCTCGGTCTTGGGCTTGAATTCCTGCAGCAGCAGGGCGGCGAATTCGCTGGTCTGCTCGGCGGTGGCCGGCTGGCCCTGGGTGTCACGCATCGGATCGTTCATGAGACGGTGTCCTGGTTAAGCGTTCGGCTCGGCGTCACTGGGCTTTGGCGCGCTAGCCAATGCCTGGAGCAGGGCAGGGTCCTTGATGGCTTTCATGATGATTTCTTCGGCGCCGGTTTTGCCGTCCATGTAGGTCAGCAGGTTGGCCAGTTGAGTGCGTGCTTCGAGCAGCTGGTTCAGCGAGTCGATCTTGCGTGCTACGGAAGCGGGGCTGAAGTCCTCCATGCTTTCGAAGGTGATGTCCAGGCTCAGGTTGCCTTCGCCGGTCAGCTCGTTGGGGACGTTGAAGGCCACCCGTGGCTGCATGGCCTTGAGCCGCGAGTCGAAGTTATCGACATCGATCTCCAGGAACTTGCGGTCGGCCACGGGCGGCAGAGGCTCGGCAGGCTTGCCGGCGAGGTCGGACATCACGCCCATGACGAAGGGCAACTGGACCTTCTTCTCGGCGCCATACAGCTCGACGTCGTACTCGATCTGCACCCGCGGCGCGCGGTTGCGCGCGATGAATTTCTGGGAGCTGGGGTTCGCCACGTTGTTCCTCCTGGTCGCCGCTGCGACGGTATGGGCGTCATCATTCGTTGCTGCTGTCGGTGCTACGCGATGCTGTCTGCTCGGTTGCCGACATCAGTCGGCTTCGGGGCCTCGCAGGGTTTCGAATTGCGACAGACCATCGGGAATCAGGTCGCGGACGATGGTCGCGAAATCGGCGTTGACCAGATTCTTCGCCCGGCGCAGCAGCACCGGCAGCGGGCTCGAGGGCTCGTGGCGGGCGTAGTACTGCAACAGGCGTTCGAGGCTCTGCAGGACATCCTCGCGGCTGCTGATCTCACCTGGACGCATGGCGGGCTGGGCGGCGCGCGGGGCGACAGGGACCGGCTGGTCGTCAGTGTCGCTAGGGGTGTCGCTGAATTCGGTGGAGGGTATGTCAACACCCGGTGCATAGTCGGCCAGGACTTGCCAGGCCTGGCGCAGCGGCTGCTTGAGGGCGGCCAGGTCAACACCGCTGGCCGAGCCGACCTGATCGCTGACCTGGTGCTCGATGGCTTCGCAAGCCTCGCGGGCCTGGCTCAAGGCCTGGCGGGCTTGCTGCAATTGCTCGGGGTCGCTGTCGCGCAGGGCGGCGGCCAGTTCCTCGGCACTCAGGTGCTCGCTGGCGAAGTGCTGCATGCCACCGGCATGCAGGGCGGCGCGCAGGGTGACCGGGCCGAAGGCGCGCGAGCGCACCAGAACGGCGTCGCGCAGCAGGGCGATGTTGGTGTCGCAGGTCAGCCCGGCCAGCGCGTTGATGCGCACGGTCGGATCGTTGTCGTCTTCGGCATCGAGTTGCGGGTGCAGGTGCAGCCAGTACTCGCGCAGCAGTGCGCTGATCAGTTCGAGGCTGGCGGCCAGGCCCGGCAGGCCGTGCAGGGCCAGGTTGGCCTGCAGCAGGAAATGGGTGATACGCAGGTCCTTGCTGCGCTGGAGCAGGGCCGTGCAGGACTGTTCGATCTGGCGCCACTGCGGTGGTTCGGCCGGCTGGATGGCATCGCCCATGACACGCTCGGGACGCCCTTGGGCGTCACGCTCCAATTGCAGGAAGTCCGGGTCATATTCTAGGTCCTCACCGCATGGATAATCGGCGGAAACAGCGGCGAGCAGCAGTGGAGAGTTCACCCAGTATCGATCTCCATATCGGCCCGTGGTGGGGGCTTTGATTGGCGCGAAGTTGCTTGTGTGAACTGGCGCGAAACTTGTCAAAGAATGCAGGGTTGATATCGAAGTGATATCAATCTGACACTCTATTAAGTTAGACATTTTTGGTTTATTTCCAAAACGCTGTCAAGGTAAGCTATTCCTCCCAGTGACCAGTGTGATGCAGTCGGCAGGTTTTGCGACCCATTGGACGAGAGGACTTGGAATGACGGACTTTTATGGTTTAATCCGTCGATTCAGGCCGTGAGCGCTGAAGAATATCCAGGCTTTTCAGTGTGTTGCGTGAAGCGCGAAGTCGAGCGGAACCCTGCCCAATGGGCCGGTTGGTGCTTCCAGGGAACAAGCAAGGAGGCGTGATGGCACTTAGCCTTACCATTATCAGTTATCACAAGATTACGCCCGGCCAATGCCCTGAAAAGTCTATGGAATCCGGTGCCATCAGTATTGGGCGTGGCCCCGATAATGATTGGGTATTGCCGGATCCAGAACGTCTGGTTTCTTCAAGACATTGCGTTATTCAATTCAAGGATGGTCGCTACTATTTGACCGACAGCAGCACTAACGGCATCGAGTTAGTCCATGCCGGTATTCGCTTGCGTCGCGGTAATAGCGAGCCCTTGATGGATGGCGAAATTATTCGAATTGGCGATTACGAAATCCAGGCTCGAATAGATTCGGGTTTTTCCATATCTACGGACGGCCAAGCGGATGCCAACAGTTTCGAAGCCCTGATGGCCAACCAGACGGCCTCGCCTTCGGCGCCGCTTCCTGCCGGCTCGGCTGCGTTTCTCCAGGGCGCGTCGAGCCAGGATACCTTGCCGGACCTGTTCGACTTCCTCGAGCCGTCCAGCGTGGCGCCGGTGACCCAGCCGGATCACCTACCGGCGCAAGAGCATGATTTTCGCCCACCGACACCGGTGGCGCCAACGCCTGCTGCCGAACCCGCCCCGACTGAGCCTGCACCGGCTGCACCTGGGTTGATCCCGGAGGACTGGGACCTGCTGACAGGTGCGCCCGCCGCCGCGCCCGTGCCGCCTGCTGCTCCGGCAGTCCCTCCACCTGCTGCTGCCCAACCGGAGCCGGCCCCGCCAGTGCCGGATATTCCCCCGCCTACGCCACAACCTGCTGCCGAGCCAGTGCGACCTGCTGCCGTCGAACCGCCAGCCGCCTCTGCCGCGCCGGCCCCAGCGGGCAACGATGAGCTGGTCCAGGCCTTCTTGCGTGGCGCTGGCATCGAGCATCTGCGCATCGACAGCGCCCAGGTCGAGGCTCAGATGGAAGCGCTCGGGCGCAGTTATCGGCTGATGGTCGAGGGGTTGATCGATGTGTTGCGTGCGCGCAGCAGCCTCAAGGGCGAGTTCCGCATGCAGCAGACCAGCATCGCCCCGGTGCAGAACAACCCGTTGAAGTTCGCCCCCAACGCCGACGAAGCGTTGTTGTTGCTGATGCGCCATGGCAACCAGGCGTTCATGGCCCCGGACCAGGCGGTACGCGACAGCTTCGACGACCTACGGGCTCACCAACTGGCCGTGATGGCTGGCGTCGAGGCGGCCATCAAGCACCTGCTCACACGCTTCGAACCGGCCCAGTTGGAGGCACGCCTGGCGCCCGCCGCCGGCCTGGCCAAGCTGTTCGGCGGTTCGCGCCAGGCCCATTGCTGGCAGCAGTTCACCGAGTTGTACAGCAAGATTTCCCAGGAAGCCGAAGAGGACTTCCAGGACCTGTTCGGGCGCGAGTTCAGCCGCGCCTACGAGGCGCATAGCGCTCGACTACAACGCTCCTGAGGCCACGGCCTTCGGATAGGAAGAATGCCAGGACGTCATGAGGACGAGGATGAATGCAAGAAGACTGATCGCAGCCGTGGCCATCGTGCTGCTCAGTGCCTGTAGCAAGGATGCGGTGGTTGGTGAGGGCACGCAGGTGCCCGGCATCACCCTGTATTTCAGTGCCGCCGCCGGGCTCAACCCTGGCGCCGGTGGCGTGCCTGCGCCGGTGCGGGTGCGCATCTACGAGCTGAAGAACAGCGCAGCCTTTGCCCGCGCCGACTACTTCGCCCTGGCCGAACGCGCCCAGGAGACCCTCGCCGCTGACCTGATCGACCAGGATGAAGTGCTGCTGCAACCGGGCGAGCAACTGCGCCTGGAGCGCCCGCTGAACCCGGCCACCCGCCAGGTCGGCCTGGTGGTCGGTTACCGAGAGATCGACCAGGCCCAGTGGCGCAGCGTGCTGCCGGTCCCGCCCCACGATTATCAGATCAGCCTCGATGTGCGCGCCGTGCGCAGCGCCGTGGCCTCCCCCCAACCTGAACCTGCCCGCTAGGCAATCGGAGAACCCATGTCCTGGAACAATCGAGTGGTCTGGTCGGAAGGCATGTTCATCGCGACACAGCATTTCCAGCAACATGACCGTTACCTGGAGAACCTGATCGATGCCCGCAGCCGTCCGCTGTCGGCCGGGGCCTGGGGCTTTTCCGAACTGCTGATCGACCAGGGCCTGCTGGCCCAGGGCAAGTTGGCGATCCTCAGTGCCCGTGGCCTGTTGCCCGATGGCACGCCGTTCAACATCCCCCAGGACGATGTGCCTCCGGCACCGCTGGAGATCCCCGACGACCTGCGTGACGCTGTGATCTACCTGGCCCTGCCGCTCAAGCGTGCCGGCGCCCGTGACACGGTCGAGGAAGGCGAGGCGCTGGACGGTGCGCGTTACATCAGCCGGGTCAGTGAAGTGCGCGACGACAACGCGCCGTTCGAGAACCGCGCCCCCGTGGCCTTGGGGTCTCGAGCCCTGCGCCTGCTCAGCGCCGGTGACGGCTTGAGTGACTACGCCGCGCTGGGCCTTGTGCGCATTCGCGAGAAGCGCGCCGACCGTGCCCTGGTGCTGGATGACAGCTACATTCCACCGCTGCTGGATGTGACCGCCAGCAACCTGCTGTCAGGCTTTCGCAGCGAGCTGCTAGGGCTGTTGCACCAGCGTGGCGAAGCCCTGGCCGGCCGTGTGGTGGCCTCGGCCAATGGCGGGGCCTCGGAGATCGCCGACTTCATGCTGCTGCAGTTGGTCAACCGGGCACAACCACTGGTCGAGCACCTGAACCAGCTCAGCCCGCTGCACCCCGAGCGCTTCTACAGCGAACTGGTGAGCATGGCCGGTGAGTTCGCCACCTTTTGCGCTGCCGACCGCCGTCCGCAAGCTTTTGCGCAGTACCAGCACGACGACCTGGCGGCGAGCTTCGAGCCGGTCATGGCGGCCCTGCGCGAGGCCTTGTCGATGTTGATCGACAGCAAGGCCGTGGCCATCCCCATCGTCGAGAAGGCCTATGGCATTCATGTCGCCATGCTCGCCGACCGTAGCCTGTTGGACAGCGCCAGCTTCGTCCTGGTGGTACGCGCTGATGTGCCTAGCGAAACCTTGCGTGGGCGTTTCGTGCAACAGAGCAAGATCGGTTCGGTGGAGCACATCCGCGACCTGGTCAACCTGCAACTGCCAGGCATCGGCCTGCTGCCGTTGCCAGTGGCGCCGCGGCAGATCCCGTTCCATGCCGGCTCCACCTATTACGAACTCGACCGTGGCAGCGAGCACTGGAAGCAACTGCAGCATTCCGGTGGCTTCGCTTTCTACGTCGCTGGTGAGTTCCCTGGCTTGAACCTGGCCTTCTGGGCCATTCGAGGATAAGCCGCGATGCAGCCCGACGATCCTTCGGCCAATGACCGTACCCAGTTCATGCCGCGTCCCGGTGGACGCGGCCCGCAGCCAGCCGCCCCCGAGCCAGCGCCGCCCCTGAGCATGCCGACCGCGCCCTTGGCGGCAGGCCAGGCGGAGGGCTTGAACCCGCTGGAGCAGGCGGCCGGTCCTTTGCTGGCACTGCTCACCCGGCTGCGTAACACCATCGATCACCCGGCGCCGGCCAGCCTGCGCGCGCAACTGCTGGCGTACCTGCGCCAGTTCGAAGAGCGCGCCGAAGCCGCTGGTGTGCCACGCAACGAGGTGCTGCTGGCGCGCTATGCCTTGTGCACGGCGCTCGACGAGGCGGTGCTCAGCACGCCTTGGGGCAGTAGCAGCGACTGGGGCAAGCAGAGCTTGCTGATCACCGTGCACAACGAAGCCTGGGGTGGGGAAAAGGTCTTCCAGTTGCTTGAGCATTGCCTGCAGAGCCCACGCGAGCGCCTCAACCTGCTGGAGCTGCTGTACCTGTGCATGAGCCTGGGTTTCGAAGGCCGCTACCGCGTCATGAACGGTGGCCGCGCCCAGCTCGAAGCTCTGCGCGAGCGCACCGCCGCGACCATCCGCAGCGCCCGTGGCGAGCTCGAACGCGAGTTGTCGCCGCACTGGCGTGGAGTCACCGTGGCCCGCGATCGCCTGGCGCAGTTCATGCCGCCCTGGGTCGGCCTGGCCATCGCCCTGGCCGTGCTGCTGCTCCTGCTGTTCGGCTTGCGCCTGAAGTTGGCGGCCGATGCCGAGCCGGTGTTCAAGGGCATCCATGCCTTGGGCGAGATCCCGGTACAGGCGATGGACCGCCCGGTGGTCCAGCCCAAGCCGGTGGAACGCCCACGTCTGGCGGGCTTTCTGGCTGATGACATCAAGGCCGGCCGGGTCAGCGTCGAGGACGCGGTGGACCGTTCGGTAGTGACCATCCGCGGTGACGAACTTTTTGCCTCGGCCAGCGCCAGCATCCAGGACGCCTATCAGCCGCTGATGCTGCGCATCGCCGAGGCCATCGCCAAGGTCAAGGGCAATGTGCGCGTCACCGGGCACAGCGACAACCAACCGATCAGGACCTTGCGCTTCCCCTCCAACTGGGCGTTGTCCCAGGCGCGTGCCGAGGAGGTGCAGCAGATCCTCGTGGCCCGCACCGGCCAGGCCGGACGTTTCACCGCTCAGGGCCTGAGCGACACCGAACCGCTGGCGTCGAACAGCACCGCCCAAGGTAGGGCGAAGAATCGCCGGGTTGAAATCACCGTATTGGCGGAGGGCGTCGAGTGAAGGCGTTTTTCAGTTTTTTCATTCGCTGGATCGTGCCCGTGCTGGGCCTGATCGCCCTGAGCCTGATCATCTGGTTCGTCGGCCCACTGCTCGATTGGCTGGTGCCGGCCGCACGTCGCTGGGCGTTGATCATCCTGCTGTTTGCCCTGTGGATCGCCTACCGCGTGTTCCGCATCATCCAGGCCCGGCGCCAGGCGGCCAAGGTCATGGAAAGCCTGGCCGCCGAAACCGCCCCGGACCCGACCAGCGTAGCCACTGCCGAAGAGCTGGCAACCTTGCGCCAGCGTATGGGCGAGGCCCTGGCATTGCTGAAGAAGGCACGTCTGGGTGGTGACGAGCGGCGCAATCTCTACGAACTGCCCTGGTATGTGATCATCGGCCCGCCCGGGTCGGGCAAGACCACCGCGCTGGTCAACTCTGGGCTGCATTTCCCCTTGGCCGCGCAGTTGGGTGCTGGGGCGGTCCGTGGCGTGGGCGGCACGCGCAACTGCGACTGGTGGTTCACCGACCAGGCCGTGTTGCTCGACACCGCCGGGCGCTACACCACCCAGGACAGCCATGCCGAAGTCGACAAGGCCGCCTGGCTGGGCTTCCTCGACCTGCTCAAGACCCAGCGCTCGCGGCGGCCGATCGATGGCGCCTTCATCGCCATCAGCCTGGCCGACCTGCTGCTGGGCAGCGAGGCCGAGCGCGCCGCCCATGCCGTGGCGATCCGCACCCGTATCCAGGAGTTGTACACCCAGCTCGGCGTACGTTTCCCGATCTACCTGATGCTCACCAAGCTCGACCTGGTGCCGGGCTTCATGGAGTTCTTCGACAACCTGAGCAAGGAGGACCGTGCCCAGGTCTGGGGCATGACCTTCGCCCTCGATGACGGCCAGCAAGGCGAGGGGCCGTTGGCACAGTTCGGCAGTGAATTCGCTTTGCTCGAACAGCGCCTCAACCAACGTCTGGTCGAGCGCATGCAGCAGGAGCGTGACCCTGCGCGGCGTGACCTGGTCTATGGCTTTGTCCAGCAGTTCGCCGCCTTGCGCGGCAACCTCAAGGAGTTCCTCGATGGCGTATTCAAGCCCAATGCCTTCGAAGAGCGTGCCCTGTTGCGCGGCGTGTATTTCACCAGCGGCACCCAGGAAGGCAGCCCGATCGATCGTTTGATCGGCAGCATGGCGCAGAGCATGGGCCTGGACCGCGCGCACCTGGCACGTCAGAGCGGCACTGGGCGCAGCTACTTCATCGAGCGCTTGTTCACCGCTGTGGCCTTTGCCGAGCGAGGGCTGGTGGGGGTCAACCCCAAGGTGGAGCGGCGGCGCAAATGGCTGGCCCGTGGCGCCCTGGCCTTGAGTGTGGCGCTGGTGCTGCTGGTCGGCACTTTGTGGGCGGTCAGCTACCGGGCCAACCAGGCCTACATCGCCGAGGTGGACAACCGTCTCAAGCCACTGGGCAAGAGCGTGCAGGAGCTCAGCCCGGCGCAACGCGACGTGCTGGAAGTATTGCCGCTGCTCAACGCCACGCGCCGCCTGGCCGACGACCCGCCGGCCTGGGCAGAGGGCCTGGGCCTGTACCAGGGCGACATGCTCGAAGGCGAGTCGGCCAGCGTTTACCGCAAGCTGCTGATCGCTGTGTTCGCCCCGCGCTTGGTGACCCGCATTGAGGAACAGCTGTACGCCGGCGGCTCTTCGGATTACCTCTACGAGGGTCTCAAGGCCTACCTGATGCTGGCTGACAACGAGCACTACGACCCGGACTTCATCAAGGCCTGGGTCACCCTCGACTGGGAGCAAAGCCTGCCCCGCGACCTGGCCCCGGACCAGCGCCGGGCCCTGGGTGAGCATCTGCAAGCCCTGTTCGAGCGGCGCCCGCCGAATGCCCGGCTGGATGCCCGGTTGATCGAAGACTTGCGCCGCCAGTTGCAGCAACTGCCGGTGGCCCAGCGCGTCTATGACCGGGTCAAGCGTCAGAAGCTGCCGACAGGGGTCAGTGACTTCCGCCTCAGCGACGCGGCTGGACGCGATGCCGCGCTAGTGTTCACCCGCAAGAGCGGCAAGCCCCTGAACGACCCGCTCAGCGGGCTGTTCACCGTCGAGGGCTACCGCAAGGCGTTTCTCGCCACCAGCCTGCAGCAGAGCGCCACCCTGGCGGAGGAGAGCTGGGTGTTGGGACGTGAGGAGCGGGCCGATGAAGGCGATGCCGCGCGCCTGGCAGACGATGTACGCCAGCTCTACTACCAGGACTACATCCGCCATTGGGACGCGCTGCTGGCCGACCTCGACTTCGTTTCCATCACCAGCGTCGGCCAGGCTGCCGATGTGCTGCGCGTGCTGTCCGGCCCGACCTCGCCGTTGAAGAAGCTGCTACAGGCAGTGGCCAAGGAAACCGACCTGCAACAACCGACCACCCTGGAGAACGTCCAGGCCAAGGCCGAGGAGGTTGGGGTAGACCAACTGCGCCAGCGCCTCGGCGGCCTGCTCGGACAGACGCCGGCGGCGGGCAGCGCACCAGCGGCCCAGGAAACGGACCCGGTGACGGCGCACTTCACCGAACTGGCCGAGCTGGTCAATAGCGGCGAGGGCGAGCCTGCCGCCATCGATGGTTTGCTCGCTGATCTCAATGCGCTCTATGTGCAGGTCAGCGCTATGGTCGGCGCCAGTGGCGAAGCCCTGCTCGGTGAAGCCAAGAACCAGGCTCAGGCTGCAGCACAGCGGGTCAGCCTGGGCGCCGAGCGCCAGCCGAAGCTGGTCCAGGGATTGGTGAGTTCGGTGGTCGGTTCGACCAACAGCATCGTCATGGGCGGGGTGCGCAATCAGCTCAACGCTGCCTGGGTCAGTGAGGTGCTGAACGTTTACCGCCAGTCTCTCAGTGGCCGCTATCCGCTGGCTCCGGGCAGCTCGCGCGACGCCACCCTGGATGACTTCGGCCAGTTCTTCGGTGTAGGCGGGGTGATGGACAGCTACTTCCGCAAGTACCTGCAGCCTTACGTCAACACCTCGACCACCCCGTGGAGCTGGCAGCCGGGCGCGGCGCAGAAGCTAGGTATCGGCTCTGGCGTGCTGCACACCTTCCAGCGCGCAGCGGCGATCCGCGATGCCTTCTTCCGCTCCGGTGGCCTGCAGCCGGCGGTGCGTTTCGAGCTCAAGCCTGTGGCCATGGATGCCTCCATCACCCAGTTCTTGCTCGACCTCGATGGCCAGCAGGTCAGCTACGACCACGGGCCGAGCCGGCCGGTGGCGATGCAGTGGCCCAACCCCAACAGCATCGGTGTGGTCCGCCTGTCGGTGATGCCGCCAACCGCCAGTGGCCGGTCCGGCCTGACCCTGGAAGGGCCTTGGGCCTGGTTCCGCCTGCTCGACCAGTCTGACCTGGTGGCGGGCAACTCGCCGGATCGTTTCAACCTGCGCTTGCGTGTGGATGGGGCCAGTGTGTCTTACGAGTTGCGCGCCAACAGCGCCTTCAATCCCTTCAGGAGCCGCGTGCTCGCAGGTTTCAGCCTGCCGGAGCGCCTGTGAGCAGCGTGGGCTTCTACGGCAAGCTGGCCTGCCGCGGCGATTTCGTCAGCCGTGGCCTGCCGCAGGACTTCATCCAGCCCTGGGACCAGTGGCTGGCCGCCGGGCTGCTGGCCAGCCAGCAACAGCTGGGCGAGCAATGGTTGTCGGCCTACCTGGTCAGCCCCTTGTGGCGTTTCGCCCTGGCCCCTGGCGTGTGTGGGCCGCAGGCCGTGGTGGGCGTACTGATGCCGAGCATCGACCGGGTCGGTCGCTACTTTCCGCTGACTCTGGCCCAGGTACTGGCGCCGGAGGAGTCCCTGGCCGCCGTGGTCACGGGCAGCGATAGCTGGTTCGAGCAGAGCGAGGCCACCTTGCTTGCGACCCTGGAGCCGGAGGCCGCTTTCGAAGACTTTGACGCCGCTGTGCAGGGCTTTTGCGTAGCACCGCGTGGCGCTGAACCGCGTCCGATCCTGGGTGGCTTGCAACGCCTGGACGCCACCTCGCCTGAAGGCCGTGCCCTGGCCCTGGCCGAATGCGCCTGCGACGGCATGAGCTTGTGGTGGGGCAAGGGCTCCGAACGTATCGCCCCCGGCCTGATGCGTTGCAGCGGCTTGCCGCACAGCGAGGATTTCGCCGGATTTCTCTTGGGTAGTGAGGCAGGACGCTAGATGACCGCCATGCAATACACCGCGGCCAGTTACAGCCATACCGGCATGGTCCGCCGCATCAACGAGGACGCCTGCCTGGAACTGACCGCCGAAGGCCTGTGGGCTGTGGCCGATGGCATGGGCGGGCATGCGGCCGGCGACTACGTCAGTAGCCTGACCGTCGACAGCCTGCGTCAATTGGCGCCCAGCCAGAGCCTCGACGACTACGCCCAGGCCCTGCGTGACAGCCTCGGTCGGGTCAACAGCGCGGTGCGCGAGGAAAGCGCCCGGCGTGGTGTGCCGATGATGGGCAGCACCGTGGTGGTGCTAGCGGTGCGCGGCGACCAGGGCATCGGCCTGTGGGCCGGCGACAGCCGTCTCTACCGCTTGCGTGACGGCCAGCTAGAGCGCCTGTCCCACGACCACAGCTACGTCCAGGAACTGCAGGACAGCGGCCTGCTCAACGAGGCCGAAGCCCGCGTGCACCCGCGCGGCAACATCGTCACCCGCGCCATCGGTGTCGAAGCGCAACTGGAGTTGGCGTCCGTGTCCGTGCAGGTGCGGGCCGGCGATACCTACCTGTTGTGCAGCGATGGCCTGAACAAGACCGCTGAAGACCATGAGATCCGCGAAGTGCTGAGCCACGCCGACCCCTACCAGGTGGTGCGTAGCCTGGTGCACCTGGGCCTGACCCGTGGGGCTCCCGACAACATCACTGCCGTGGTCGTCAAGGCCGGATAAAAGAACACACGTCATGGACAAACAGATACCCGGATTCGACATCGACGGCGAGATTGGCCAGGGCGCCATGGCCAGCGTGTACCTGGCGACCCAGCGCTCGCTGGAGCGCAAGGTGGCGCTCAAGGTCATGGCCGCCAGCCTGGCCGCCGACCCGACCTTCTGCGAGCGCTTCCTGCGAGAGGGGAGGACCCTGGCTCGGCTGTCGCACCCGCACATCGCCACCATCCACGACATCGGCAATGTCGGCGAGCTCTACTACATGGCCATGGAGTACCTGCCCAACGGCACGCTCAAGGAGCGCATCGCCGACGGCCTGAGCCCGGAGCAGGGGCTGCTCTATGTGCGCCAGATCGCCGCCGCGCTGGGTTATGCCCATGCCCAGGGCCTGGTGCATCGCGATGTCAAGCCGGCCAACATCCTGTTCCGCGCCGACGGCACCGCCGTGCTCTCCGACTTCGGCATCGCCAAGTCGCTGGACGACCGCACCCAGTTCACCCAGGCAGGCTTCGCCGTCGGCACGCCGAGCTACATGAGCCCGGAGCAGGCCCGTGGCCAGGAGATCGATGGCCGGGCCGACCTTTACGCCTTGGGCGTGGTGCTCTACGAGATCCTGGTCGGCAAGCTGCCCTACAGCGGCACCGATGCTCTGTCCACGGCCTTGGCCCACCTGACCGAACCGCTGCCGGAGCTGCCGATCGAGCATGGCCGCTACCAGGATATCCTCCGTGGCCTGCTGGCCAAGGACCCAAAGGAGCGTTTCAGCGACGCCGCAGCGCTGTTGGCCGCGCTCGACCGGCTGCCGGCCGAGGACACTGACAACACGGTGATCAAGCCGCTGCCGTTGCCCCCCTCGGCCAAGCCGGACCTGGGCGGGCTGACCCCGGTGTCGATCGATATTCCGCAGGCGCCGCCTACCCCTGCTGCAGAAGCGCAGGCGCGCCCTGCGCCAGCGCCCGGACCTGTCCCAGCACAGGCACCGGCGCGCAAGAGGCCGGCCTTGACCCTGTTGGCCGTGGCCATCGCCGCCGCCCTGGGTCTGGGCGGGGCCGGCTACTGGTTACTGGGTGGCGATGAGAAGCCGAACCCTGACGAGCCGGTGGCCCAGGCGCCAGTCGAGGAACCGGTCCAGGCCAGCTCGAATGCAACAGCGACAGCACCGCTGGACGATTCGCGTCCGCTTTTGATGGCCGGCAAGAAGACCTTGTTCCAGCGCGTGCTTAGCAAGCCGGGCGCGCAGGTGGTCAGTGAGCCGGGAGTGGCGTCTGGCGAGAGCTTGCCGGCTTTCACCGTGCTCTACGTCTACCAGCGCCAGGACGTGGGGGGTAAATCCTGGTTGCAGGTCGGTACCGCCAGTGACGGTCGCCGCGATGGCTGGCTGCCGGCGGAGC
The DNA here is from genome assembly GCF_054889225.1 of Pseudomonas sp. X10. Lineage (NCBI taxonomy): Bacteria > Pseudomonadati > Pseudomonadota > Gammaproteobacteria > Pseudomonadales > Pseudomonadaceae > Pseudomonas > Pseudomonas sp. X10. Next base: position 330,494 of record NZ_CM142677.1, read on the forward strand.
AGGCCAGCGACTGGAAGCAGAGCCTGGTGCTCAAGTTCACCGAGCGCTCCGGGCGGGCGCCGGTAATGTTCCTGCGCCAGGCCGATGATGTGCAGCGCCTGCTGGGCGACACCGCCGCCGCCCGTGACGAACTGCTCAAGGCGCAGAACAGCCCAGACCAGGCCCCCGAGGTCGTGGCCCTGGAACCCGCTGAAAATGCCGTGCCCCAGGACCAGTTCTACTTGATGCCGATCTTCGATGCGCGCGAGAGCTTCGACGAGAATGGCCAGCCGGTGCAGTTGCTCAATATCGCCTCGATCGACCCTGGAAGCGGCGTCCGCGCCAGCGAGCCCAAGGCTGCCGGAGTGACGGCGGCGGACCCGAACGCCTTCCGCACTGCTGTGGTGTTGGTGGTGGACACCTCGGTGTCGATGCAGCCCTACATCGACCGGGTGCGCCAGGTGGTCAGCGAGCTGCAGCAGCAACTCGCCCAGCGCGGCGAGCTGGACAACGTCAGCTTCGGCCTGGTGGGCTTTCGCAACAGCACCAGCCGCACGCCTGCCCTGGACTACGTGAGCAAGACCCTGGTCACCCTGGATGAAGGCCGCGACCCGGCGCGTTTCCTCAGGTTGGCCTCGCAGGTCAAGGCGACCACCGTGTCCAGCCACTCCTTCAACGAAGACGCCTTCGCCGGGATCATGCAGGCGGTCGAGGACATGGATTGGTCCGGCTACGGCGGCCGCCTGATCCTGTTGGTCAGCGATGCCGGTGCCCTGCGCAAGAATGACAGCTACAGCAGCACCCAGATGAACGAGGCTGAGGTACGCCAGGCCGCGCTGAGCAAGCAGATCAAGATCTACGCCCTACACCTGCGCACCCCCGTCGGGCAGAAGAACCACGGCTCTGCCGAGCAGCAGTACCGCGTGCTCACCGCCGACAGCAACCCGCAGATCGGCGACCTTTATGTCTCGGTGCCGGGCGGCGACGTGGGCACTTTCGGCGAGCGCGTGCGCGAGATCGGCTCGACCTTTGCCGAACTGGTCCACCAGGTGCGCAACAAGCAGCCGCAGCCAGTGCCCTTGTTGACCTCGGTGTCGGGTCTGGCGGCCAAGTCGGCGGCCGTCGGCTATGCCATGCACATGGACTTCCTCGGCCGTCAGAGCGCCAGCCAGGCGCCGCAGTTGGTCAGCGCCTGGACCGCCGACCGTGACCTGACCAACCCAGCGCTGCCGACCCTGCAGGTGTGCGTGATGCTGACCAAACTGCAGCTCAACGACTTGCAACAGTCGCTCAAGCTGATCGTCGACGCGGCACGCAAGACGCGCAGCTCGCCTAAGGACTTCTTCGACGAGATCGCCAGCGCCAGCGCCTACATGAGCCGTGATCCGGCGGCGCTGAGCAAAGGCGCCAACCTGGCCGAGAGCGGCGTGCTCGGCGAGTACCTCGAAGGCCTGCCGTACCGCAGCAAGTCGCTGAGCATGACCCAGGACCTGTGGTTGTCGCTCAGCGTCGCCGAGCAAGAGGACTTTATCGACGAACTGGACTCGAAGATCCGTCTCTACGAAACCTTCCACAACGACATGGCCAACTGGGTCCGCTTCGGTAACGCCGAGCCGGGCGACGCCCTGTACCGTGTCCCGCTGTCGACCCTGCCTTGATGATCAGCCTGCGGGGTGTGCGCAAGACGCGTGGCCAGGGCGGCCAGCGCTACAGCCTCGAGATCGAGCGGCTGCAGCTGGCCGCCGGCCAGCGTCTGGCGTTGGTCGGGCCTAGCGGCTGCGGCAAGAGCACCCTGCTGGACCTACTGGCCCTGGCCCTGGCGCCGGATGCAGCGGATGAATTCACCCTGGCGCCTGCCGGCGTGGCGGTGGATGTCGCCGGGCTCTGGCGCGACCAGCGCCTCGACCGCCTGGCGCGCCTGCGTAGCCAGTACTTGGGCTACGTGTTGCAGGCTGGTGGGTTGCTCGGTTTCCTGGACGTGCGCGGCAACATCCGCCTGCCGCGCCAGTTGCTGAACCTCAAGGACGATGGCAGCGTCGAGCGCTTGGCCGAACAGCTGGACGTCCATGACCAGTTGGCCAAGCGACCGGCCGACCTTTCCCTTGGTCAGCGCCAGCGGGTCAGTTGCGCCCGCGCCCTGGCGCATGGCCCAGAGTTGCTGCTGGCCGACGAGCCAACCGCAGCCCTCGATCCGCTCAACGCCGAGCGGGTGATGCAACTGCTGTTGCGCCAGGCTGAATCACGTCAGGTGACTTGCGTGATCGCCACCCATGACGAAGGCCTGGCCCGTGGCGCCGGCTTGGCAGTGTTGCGCATGGCCTGCCGGCGAGATGCTGGTGGCGGCGTCACCGCGACCTTGGAGCAGGCAAGCTGATGCGCCCGCTGCTGATCGCCAGCCTGGCCTGGCAGGACTACCGCAAGGATGCACGGTTGTCGGCGTGCAGTGTGTTGGCGCTGGTCGCGGTGATCGCGCCGTTGCTGGTGCTGTTTGGGCTGAAGTTCGGGTTGGTCAGCAGCCTGACTGAGCGCCTGCAACGCGATCCCGGCGTGCGCGAGATCATTCCCTTGGGCGGCGGCCGCTACAGCGCTGCCTTTATCGACGACCTGCTCCAGCGTGGCGATGTGGCGTTCGCTATCCCGCGTACCCGACAGATCGCGGCGACTGCCGACTTGCTGCTGCCAGCACGAGGCCTCGGCGTGACCGTCGAGATGCTGCCTACCGCCGAGGGCGACCCCTTGTTGCAAGGCATGGCGGTGCCCCGTGGACTGCAGCAGATCCTGCTCAGCCATACGGCGGCGGAGAAGCTCGGCGCTAAGGCTGGGGATGAGTTGGAGGCCAGCTTCAGCCGCCAACAAGCCGGCCAGGTGCAGTGGCGCCAGACGCGCCTGCAGGTGCTGGCCGTGCTGCCGCTGGAGGCGTTCGAGCGCGATGCCCTGTTTGCCCCCTTGGCCTTGCTCGAAGCCGCCGAGGACTATCGCGACGGACGTGCCGTGCCTGCCCTGGCATGGCCAGGAGAGGCCACCGCAGGCTCTGCGCAACGGGTCTACCCGGGGTTCCGCCTGTATGCCCGTCAGCTCGGCGATGTGGAACCGCTGCGCCGCTACTTTGCCGATCGCCACCTGCTGGTCTCGACCCAGGCCGCGCAGATCGCCCAGGTGCAGTCGTTGAGCCGCAACCTGGGCTTGGTGTTCTGGATCATCGCTGCCCTGGCGGTAACCGGCGCGGTCGCCGCTGTCTGTGCTGGCGCCCTGGCCGCTGTCGAGCGCAAGCGCCGCGAGTTGGCGGTGCTGCGCTTGCTGGGTTTCAGCACCCTTGCGCTGCTTGCCTTCGTGGTCCTGCAGGCGCTGTACAGCGGCGTGCTCGCGGCCGTGCTGGCCGCGCTGCTCTATGGCCTGGCCGAACAGGGCCTGAACCAGTTGTTCGTGCAGATGCCCGGCGAATACGCCAGCCATCTGCTGCCCTCGCATTACCTCGTCGCGCTGCTCGCCGTCCTGCTGGCCAGCACCGCCGCGGCCGCCCTGGGCGGCTGGCGGGTGGCGCGCATCGACGCTTCGCAAGGAATCCGTGATGTTTGACCGCCACCTAAGGGTTGCTGCCCTGATCCTCGCCACCCTGACTCTGGTCGCCTGCGCCCAGGCCGAGGACGATGGTAAAAAACCTGCTGCCAGCAACAAGTTGGACAACCCCAAGCCGTTGGCGGATGACGTCAGCCTGCCGTTACCCTGCGATGGCGAGATGGTGTTCCGGCATGTCTATGTGCTCGCCCAGGGCAGCCTCGACGACCGTGAGGTCAACCTCGGCTATCCCTTCAGCGAAGGCGAGGCGGGCTACAAGCAGTCGTTCATTTCCGGCTATCGACGCGACTTCATCAATGGCCAGTTCAGCCTGCAGGACTTGGCGCCGCAGTGGCGCAAGCAGGTCGAGCCGAGCCTGCCCAAGGTGGAGTCGGGCAGCCCGCTCAAGCCGATGATGTACTTCATCGGCAAGTACGAGGTCACCGCGCGCCAGTACGCCCAGGTGATGGCCCAGGCGCAGTCGCTGGCCAGTGGCGAACCGGCGCCGGCCTGCGAGCCGGACAACGACATGGCCGGGCGCCTGCCCAAGGTCAAGCTATCGCGCTTCGAGGCCGAGCGCTTCGCCGCGGTGTACAGCGCCTGGCTGATGAAGCATCACCGCGACTTGCTGCCGGTCAGTGGTCGGGGCAGCAAGCCAGAGGACGGTGGCATCGGTTTCGTGCGCCTGCCCACCGAGGTGGAGTGGGAGTTCGCCGCCCGTGGTGGTTCGGCGGTCAGTCGCCAGCAGTTGGAAGGCCGGCTGTTCCCGCGTCGGCTCGAAGGTAGCGAGGACGAAGGCCCGTTGGCTGACTGGGCGGTATTCAACCAGGTGGCCGGTGGCACCGGGCAGGCCGCACGGTTGATGCCCATCGGCACCAAGCTGCCCAACCCCCTTGGCCTGTTCGATATGATCGGCAACGCCGCCGAAATGGTCCAGGAGTCGTTCCAGCTGGTGCATGCCGGTCGCCGCCAAGGCGCTTACGGGGGCTTTGTGGTCAAGGGCGGCAACTACCTGGAAGGCGAGGGTACGCTGTTCACTGGCATGCGCCGTGAGTATCCGCTGTTCGGCAGCGATGGCACCGAGCAGCGCAACGAGACCACCGGTTTCCGGGTGGCCATCGGTGCATTGTCGGCGCCGCGCTCGCGCTATCAGGAACTGTTCGAGCAGTGGCAAAAGGAGGGGCGACTGGCCAGCCTGACCGACGCCATCGACGATGCCCAGGACCCGACCAAACGCCTGGACAGCATCATCGCCAGCACCCTCGACCCGCGCCTGCAAGCCGAGCTGGGGCTGGTCAACGAAGAGCTCAAGCGCAACGTCTCGTTGATCGCCCAGCAGCGCGAGGAGGCGGCGGGCAACCTGATCCAGTCCGCAGCCCTGGTGGCCGAGACCATCAACAACTACAACATCCGCCTGACCAACCTGCAGAAGACCCAGGAGCAGGCCGAAGCGTCCGGCGACCAGACCAGCGCGCGGCTGTTCGCCGCCGCCATCGCCAATGGCCGCAGCGCCCTCGATGGCGCCGTGGCGATCTACATCGACAACCTTGCCAGCGGAACGCGCTACACCGATGCGGTGATTCAGGCGCAGTTCCAGCGGGTCAAGGAAGAACTCAATCGCAAGCCGGTCCTGGGCAAGAGCCTGGAGGCCCGCGCGACCCTGTTCGTCCGCCACGTCGGGGAGTACCGCCAGAACCGGCGGGCCGACCCGGCGGCGATCCTGAAGGAACTGCTCGCATCGGCTGCGCCACGCCCCTGAGTGGCCGCCACGAGCGCCCGGTAGACCGGACGGCATGAAGCCGTCCGGGTAATTGATAACCCAAGAGAGAACCTGACCATGCTTTTCACTCGCAAGCCCACTTTCACCGCTTCCCAAGGCCGGGCCGCGCTGCTGCTGGCGGCCGGTTTCAGCACCGTTCTGCTGGCTGGCTGCGCCGGTTCGCCAGTCTCCAGGGTTGGCGCCACGACCAAGGTCGAGTACTACCCCAGCTGCTACGAGCCGGTACAGCACCTGCGCTCCACTGACTCCAACATGACCCGCTCAGTCGCCACCGGCGCGCTGCTCGGCGCGGTGGGTGGTGCCCTGACTGGCGCACTGGTCGACGGCGATAACCGTGGCCGCAACGCTGCCATCGGTGCGGCCGGTGGTGCCTTGGTGGGCGGCGCGGCCGGTTATTACACCGAGCGCCAGAAGCAGATCAGCGATGACAACCAGCGCATCGCCTCCTACGCCACCGACATCGACAAGAGCGCGGCCGACATGGACCGCACCACGGCCTATGCCAAGGCGTCCCAGTCCTGCTACCAGCGCGAGTTCGCCAGCCTCATGGAAGGCCGCAAGGCCAACCGCATCAACGACACCGAAGGGCGTAAGCGCCTGGCCGAAATCATCTCCGGCCTGCAGGAGTCGAACAACCTGATCACCGCAGTCAATGGCCGCCTGGGCGAGAACCTGGACAACTACACCCAGGCCTATGAGCAGGACCTCAAGCAGGTCGGCGTACAGCGCTCCGACGTGGTCGTGGTGGCCGAGGCCGAAGCGCCTAAAGCCGCCGGCAAGAAGACACCGGCCAAGCCGAGCAAGGCTGTGCCAAGGGAAGCAGTCGCCACCGAGAAGACCCTGCAGAACGCCAATGGCAAGAAGGCTGAGGCCCAGCAGGTCGCCAAGGCTGGCCAGGACCAGGTCAACAACATGTGCCGCAACCCGGACATGGGTGACTGGGCACCGGTGCCTTGCCCGAACGTGTGATGCTCCGGCTGCCGCCGCATCTGTTGTGCCCGGTGCGGCGGCGGCACCTTTGTAAGGAAACTCTCCTGTGACAGACCTACTGCTAAACGAGCTGGGCAACACCTCGCAGTTCCTGGCCCGTCAGCGTATCCAGAGCCGCATCAACCTGCCGCAGATGTTCGCCGCCATCGATGCCGACCCGAATATCTCCGGCGCTGGCGTGGTGTATATCGATGCCAACTACAACGTCATCACCCTGCGCGAGTTCCGGCCGATCTGCAGCATCAAGCCCAAGCGCGTGATCCTGCGCGAGATCAATAAATACCAGACCCCCGCGCAGTACACCGAGCAGTTGCAGAACAACCCACGTGAGTCGCGCGTGGTCAAGGAAGCAGTCAACACCACGCTGTCCTGCGCTGGCGCGGTACTGGGCTGGATCGTGGTCTTCAGCGGCACCATTGCCGCACCGTTTTCCGGCGGCACCAGCCTGGTGCTGACCTACATCGGCGGTGCCGCTGCCACGGCCAGCAGCATCCAGTGCGGCATCGGCGTGATGCGCACCGTGCGCGAAGTGTCCAACCCGGCGGCTAACGACGCCATGGATGAATCGGCGTGGTATCAGGCCGTTTCGCCTGTGCTCGATGGGGTGTCCTTGCTGGGGGTTGGCGCTTCGGGGCTGTCCACGCTCAAGTACCTGCAGGTGCACAAGGCCGCTACCGGCCGCAGTTGGATGGAGCTGAGCAAGACCCTCAGCCGCCAGCAGCGCAAGGCGCTGACCGACGAGCTGTTGTCGATCAAGCACCCGACCCTCACCGCCAAGCAGCTCAAGCTGCGACAGGCGGCTGGCACCCTGACCAAGCGTTACACCCCGACCGAGATCAGCCACGCTACTCAGACCCTCTTGCGCGACTCCCTCGGCGCCACCTTCGGCCTGGCCGGCAGCGCCACGGCGCAGAGCATCGCGGTCGGGCTCTATGAGGAGGTTGATTGATGAGCGCCAATGGTGATTTCGGCGCCTTCATGGCGCGGTACTTCCCCACTTTCATCCTCGGCTTCTTCGCCTCGCTGTTCGCCGTGGCTCTGGCGGTGACCCTGTGGGTCGACGCGCACTGGCGCAATCACCCGGATAACCCGCTGTACAGCGTGGTGTTGATGGGGGGGCTGGTGCTGGTCTTGTGCCTGGGGCACTTCCTGATGATCCGTGGTTTTGCCTGGAGCGTCAGGGTGGTGGTGGGTGTGCTGGTGCTGAGCCTGTTGATGGCGCTGAGCCTGTTCGGTACTGGCCTCACGGCTTTGTTGCTGGGCTTCGCCGTGCTCTTGCCGTTGCTGGCATTCTTGGTGCTCAACGGCAAGCGGCACCGGGAGATGCGGGAGCGGCTGGTGGCGTTGCGTCAGGCGCGTAACCGGTAGGCGTCAGCCTCGCCGTGGAGAGGGCCGCTGCGCGGCCCATCGCCAGTCCTCAGGGCTTGCGCAACACCTGTACGTCCCCCGGCTCCGAGGTTTCGCGCAGGTACTCTTCCAGCGAGTCATCCAGCGCCTGCATCCACCGGGTATGGTGCGGCACGGCGGCGGTGCCGGTGATCACCGAGTGGTAGGAGCGGTCGCGGTAGCCCATGATGTCGTGCTTTTTGTCGACCTTCCACTTGAGGAAGATCTGGTTCACCGCATCGATGTCGAAGCTCGGGTAGTCGGTCTGTTCGATCAGGTGCTTGATGTAGCGGCCCTGGAATTCGTACATCGACGCCGTGGTTTCCAACGCTTCCTCTTCGGCACGCCAGCGAGCACTGTCGGCCCGCATGTCGGCAAGATCGGGCAGGTGGATGCGGCCGAGCATGTAGTCGCGGGCGAACCAGGCCTGGGCATCGAACATGTTGAAGCTGTACCAGAGATCCTGCATACCCAGATAGATCAACTGCGGGTTGGCCTCCCACACCACGCCTTGGTACAGGCTCAGCGGCCACAGGCGGTTGTTGGTACGCAGGCTGAGCTCCTCAGGCAGGAAGGGGAAGTGGTGCTGGTAGCCGGTGCACAGGATGATCGCGTCCACGCGTTTGCTCGAACCGTCGCCGAAGAACGCCACATCGCCTTCTACCCGTTGCAACTGTGGGCGTTCTTCCCAGCCCTTGGGCCACTGGTAGCCCATCGGTTGGGTACGGTAGGCGCTGGTGATCGAGCGCGCGCCGTATTTGTAGCACTGTGAGCCGATGTCTTCGGCCGAGTAACTGCTACCGACGATGAGGACGTCCTTGCCGGCGAATTCCAGGGCATCACGGAAGTCATGGGCATGCAGGATGCGCCCGGAGAAACGCTCGAAGCCAGGGAACGACGGCACATGAGGTGTGGAGAAGTGCCCGCTGGCGACCACCACATAATCGAACACCTGCTCCACGCTCTGGTCGAGGGCGTAGTCATGGGCGGTGAGGGTGAAGGTACGGCTTTCGGCATCGAAGCGCACGGCCTTCACGGCCGTGTTGAAGCGGATGTACTGGCGTACACCGGCCTTGCTTACCCGGCCCTGGATGTAGTCCCAAAGGACTTCACGTGGCGGGTAGGAGGAAATGGGACGGCCAAAATGCTCGTCGAAGCTGTAGTCAGCGAATTCCAGGCACTCCTTCGGTCCATTCGACCAAAGGTAGCGGTACATGCTGCCGTGCACTGGCTCACCATGTTCGTCCAGCCCGGTGCGCCAGGTGTAGTTCCACATGCCGCCCCAGTCAGCCTGTTTCTCGAAACAGACCACTTCTGGCATGGGCGCGCCCTTGGCATGGGCGGATTGGAAAGCACGAAGTTGCGCCAGGCCAGATGGGCCGGCACCAATGATAGCGACGCGAATACTCATAGGATGTCCTGCGGAAACTCGGAAGAAATGCAAAACCTCCCCAACCCTGAACGGTACGGACCGAGGGTGGTGGAAGCGGGAAGACTTCAGGTGTCAGCGGACAGGTGGAGGCACGGGACGCTTGCGCTTGTGCGCCAGCAGCGCGTCACGGGGTGGAATCGACAGAACGTGGAACAGCGTCGAGAGGGGAGAACAGCCGGAGGTGCGGGAGACAGCGGCGGTTGCGGCGGGGAAGGGCCCGGTCAGCTTGCTGGCCAGGCCGGCAAGTGGGCCCGAGGGCCGAAAGATACGTGTGATCTCATGCATGGGGGCAGGTGATGCCTCGTTATCGTTATGGAGTCCTTTTTAGCTATAACGCATCGGGAGCGCTTGTTTCAAGGTTTGTGGGCAGTTGGGGGCTGGCCCCTGGGTCCTCAAGGTCAATTGGACGGCTGCAAGCCTGGGCCTGACTCTCGGAACGGCAGGAATACGCTGACCCGCAACCCTCCCGCCTCACGGTTGGCCAGGGTCAACTGGCCGTCGTGGCTTTCCGCGATGCGTTTGGCGATGCCCAGGCCTAGGCCGTAGCCGCCGGAATCCTGGTTGCGCGAGTTTTCGCCGCGCACGAAGGGGTCGGTGATCGAGGCCAGCAACTCAGGGGGAATACCCGGCCCCCGGTCATCCACGTGAATGTGAACACCTTTGGCATCCGCTTCCAGGCTGACCGAGACTTCCCGGGCGTAACGCAGCGCGTTGACCAGCAGGTTCTGTATGCAGCGCTGCAGCAGCAGTTCGTCAGCCCGCAGCATACCGGCGTGGCCATGGACCGGCAGGGGCTCGGCGGGGCTGGCCAGGTCGGCGCAGAGGCGCGTCACCAGGTGATCGATATCCAGCTGTTGCAAGGTCTGCTGCTCGCCCGCGCGCAGGTAATCCAGGACCTGGCCGATCATGGCGTCCATCTGCGCGATGTTCTGCCGCAGGCGTTCGCGGTGCTCGCTGGGTTCCAGTCGTTCGATGCGCAGGCGCATGCGTGTCAGTGGGGTGCGCAGGTCGTGGGACACGGCGGCAAGGAAGGTGGCCTTGTCGTTAACCATGGCGATCAGGCGTTGCTGCATGGCATTGAAGGCTTGCGCCGCTTGGCGCACTTCTTCGGGCCCCTCCAGGGGCAGCGGTGGTTGCTCCAGGTTCTGCCCCAACCCTCGTGCGGCGTCGCTCAGGCGGCGCAGCGGGCGCAAGCACAAGCGCACGGCCACCAGGCACACCAGCAGCACGGCGACGATGCGCAGGGCATAGACCCGCAGCAGATAGTCGCTGATCAGCAGCCAGGCCGACTCGCCGCTCCAGCCCTGCAGTTCCTGGCCATCGACGGTCAGCCAGTGGCCGTCGGCCAGGGGGACGGCGAAGCGGATATGGGCCTGGGCCGTGCGCAGCCCGAACAGGCTGCGCCAGACGATCGGCTGGCCGAGTTCATCGGTCAGTCGCACTCGCAGCAGGCGGACGCTCTGCGGGTGGCCCAGTTCATAGGCCAGGGCCTGGTTCAGTAGCAGTTCGATACGCCGCCAGCCTCGTCGCTCGTCATGCTGGCGCGTGGGCCGGGCATCGACGCAACGCACCCGGTAATGGGGTGGGGCGACGAGGTTGGTTGCATGGCAATCGGCCTGGGCAATCAGTGGTGCGCTGCGGGCGGCGGTCAGCCTTACCGGTGCTTCGAGCACCTGGGCGAAACGCACATCGAACCAGATGCTGCTGGACATCAGCTGAATCGCCAGGGTGCCGCTGACCATGATCAGCAGCAGTTGGCCGAACAGGGTTTTCGGCCACAGGCGGCGCAGCAGGGCGGGGGCGCTCATCTCAGGTGTCCGCGCCGGTACGGGCGATGCTGAGCAGGTAGCCTTCGTTGCGGATGGTAAGGATCTGCACGGCGCCACCCGGTGAGTGGCGCAGGTGCTGGCGCAGGCGACTGATGCACATGTCCACCGAGCGGTCATCCGGCAGGTGGTCACGACCGAAGGCGCTGCGGGTCAGCTGATCCCGCGACACCACGCGGTTGTTCGCTTCCAGCAGGTCGCGCAGCACCCGGTAGTCTGAGCGCGGCAGGCTCAGCACTTGGCCGTCGGGACGGGTTAACAAGCGCTTGATGTGGTCCAGGCGGTAGCCCGCGAAGGCTTGTTCCTCCGCCTCGGGGGCTTCCGGGCTGGCGTCCAGCCGCTGTGGGCGGCGCAGCACCGCTTTGATGCGGGCGATCAGCTCGCGTGGTTCGAACGGCTTGGCCAAGTAGTCGTCGGCACCTACCTCCAGACCGATGATGCGGTCCAGGGTCGATCCCTTGGCCGACAGCATGATCACCGCCAGGCCCGGCTGGCCTTGCAACTGACGGCACAGGCTCAGGCCATCCTCCCCCGGCAGCATCAGGTCCAGCACTACCAGGTTGACGGCGTGTTGGGCGAGGTGTTGGCGCATTTGCTCGCCATCGGCGGCAGCCAGGACCTCATAGCCGGCATCGGTCAGGTAATCGCAGAGAAGTTCGCGGATCTCGTCGTCATCGTCGACAACCAGCAAGGTTGTGGTCATGGGCGGCATACACCTGTTCGGGGCCATTACGTTCGATTACATCCCCGTACAAGCCGGGCATGGAGCCCAGAGGGCGTGTCCCTAAAATCGTATCAAAAAACTATCTGCGAATACGAAGCTTTACCAATGACTATCCGGAGCCCCATGACCGACTATCACGCTTACTCGCGAGGCAGCAGCCTCACTCCACTCGCGCTCTTCGTGGCCATGGGCCTGAGTGGGAGCGCGATCGCTGCTGACAGCCAACCGCTCGAACTGGACGCTACGCAGATTGAAGACAGCGCGTTGCTGCCGGCCGACAGCGCCGGCCAGCTGGGCTACACCGTGCAGAGTACACGTAGTTCCACAGGCTTGGACCTGACGCCACGGCAAACCCCGCAATCGGTCACCACCATCACCCGCCAACAGATGGAGGATCGCCAGATCACCAACCTTGAGCAGGCGCTCGAGACCGCGCCTGGCATCAGCATGAGCAAGGCTGAGGTGGGCGGGCGTACCGACTACCGCGCCCGTGGCTACTCGATCAGCAACTGGAAGGTCGATGGGCTGCAGTTCCAGGGGGGCTCTGACTTCAGCGGTGGTGGCAACGCTCTGAACCTGGACCTGTACGAGCGCATCGATATCGTTCGCGGCGCCAATGGCCTGCTCGGTGGTACTGGCGACCCTTCGGCGACCGTCAACCTGATCCGCAAGGCGCCGGGCAAGACCTTCGGTGGCAACGCCTATGCCACCTATGGCAGCTGGGACAAGCGTCGCCTGGGGGCTGACCTCAATCTGCCGCTGTCCGAAGACGGCCGCCTGCGCTCGCGCTTCGTGGTCACCCAGCAGGATGCCAACTCCTTCCGCGACAACCAGTCCGAGCGCTCGCGGGCTGCGTTGGCCAACTTCGAGTTCGACCTCGACGATGCCACCACCCTCGGTGCCGGTTATCAGTACGAATACAACAAAGTGGTCGGCGCCGGCTGGGGTGCCAACATCCCGATCTGGTACGGCGACGGCAGCAAGACCGACTTGCCGCGCAGCACCAACGTGGTGCCGAGCTGGAGCTTCGGCGAGTACATCACCCGCACCGCCTTTGGCTCGTTGCAGCACCGTTTCGACAACGACTGGACCCTCGACTTCAAGGCCGCCCAGAGCACCAGCGAGGCCCTCAACCACCGCGGCCTGGCCAAGGTCAACTCAGCCGGGGGCGGCACCTATGGCGGCTACTGGGACCAGGACGGCAGCGGCGCCGTGCTTAACGGCTTGCACAGCTCCACCGACACCACCCAGCAATCCGCGCAGATTGACCTGAGCGGCCCGTTCCAACTGTTCGGCCGAACCCACCAAGCCATGGTCGGCTACAACGACAGCCGCACCGTGGCCTGGTCGCCGCAGTACACCTGCACCATGGTCGGTGACGACCGCGTCAGCGCTCCTTCGGTGGGCTGCCAATTCCGCGCCAACAACGGCTTCCCGCTGAGCAACTGGCTCGACGGCGTGGATAGCGACTATGCCCTCCTCGCGTCGAAGACTGGCTTGCACAGCAAGACCACCACCCGTCTGCAAGGGATGTACGCCGCGACCCGTCTGAGCATCACCGACCCGTTGTCGGTGATCCTTGGCGTGCGTACCAGCAACTACTCGGCGATCACCCGTGGCACCACCGGCGAGCGCAGCAGCCAAGAAGAAAACGGCATCGTCACGCCGTACCTCGGTGCCGTCTATGACCTGAACGACACCTACTCGCTGTATGCCAGCTATACCGACATCTTCACCCCGCAGACCGAGGAAACCAGCAGCGGCGGCAAGGTTGAGCCGATCCGTGGCCAGAGCTACGAAACCGGCATCAAGGGCGAATGGTTCGACGGCCGCCTGAACGCTTCCGCTGCTTACTTCCGCACCAAGCAGGAGAACAAAGCGGTCACCGACAGCGACCTGCTGACCCCGACCGGCGCCCAGGCGTACAAGGCCGGCTCCGGCCAGGAAACCGACGGTATCGACCTGGAGCTCGCCGGCGCCCTGACCCCGAACTGGAACGTCTATGCCGGCTACACCTACCTGCACTTCCGTCGCCTGGACAGCGATGGCCGCAGCGACCCATCGCACCTGTTCAAGGCCTCGACCACCTACCGCCTGTCCGGCCCTCTCGACCGCCTGACCCTGGGGGCTGGCGTCACCGCGCAGAGCAACATCCGCGCGACCTCGACGCCGGCTGGCCAGCCGAGCAACGGCGTCAGCCGCAGCGCCAGCGACGTCAACTGGTCCGGCTATGCCATCTGGAACGCCATGGCCAAGTACCAACTGACCGACGACACCGCAGTCAGCCTCAACGCCAACAACCTCTTCGACAAGCACTACTACACCCGGTACGGCTTCTATGCCGGGGCCATTTATGGTGATCCGCGCAATTTGGCGGTGACGGTGAGTACGTCGTTCTGATGTTTCTGCAGGGCTCGCACAGGCGGGCCCTCGCTTTGTGTGGAGTTGGGCGCATTGCATTTGTCCCTGAAGAGGTGCTTGCCGTCTACTGGGACTCCATGAATGTCGGGGTTAGATGGCATTCGCTGAGAACTGCCGGGCTCAAGCGATGGATGCAAACCGCTCGATAGCCGGTTGTTCGCGATGTTCTGCTTGCCATAGGTCGTAATAGGCCTGCACGGTCAACCACGTACGCGCCGTGCCGATCCCGGCCCGCTCCAAGCGCATAGCCAGGTCAGGGCTGGTGGAGGCATGACCGTGCATGATGCGCGAGAGGGTTTCGCGGCCGTAACCCAGACGACGAGCGAACTCGGCGATTTTCATGTTGAGGGCGGGGAGTACGTCTTCAAGCAGGATCTCGCCTGGGTGAGGTGGGTTGACCATGGTCATTGGCCTACCTCCGTTCAGTGGTGGTCCAGGTAATTGACCAGTTCGACGTCGTTGCCGACAAATTAAGAACAAACCGGCTGCCGTGAAGCGACACCACAACGAAAAAAACCACCAGAAGGCGGGTTTTTCGGGGGTTCCAGAGATTTTGAAAGCTTTCTATGGAACCTTGAGTGGTGCGGCACCAGGAGTCGAACCCGGGACCTACTGATTACAAGTCCAAGTTTGCGACCAGTGGTCATTGGGAAAACCCGGCATGGCTCTGATTTTGCTGGATATATGGGTATATATGGGTTGGATATTTGGCAGCGGTGTGGACACTTTGTGGACGCTCACGCCTGCATCAGGCTGCACAGATCTTCAAATCTTTGCACAGTGTGCAACGCCCTAGTCCTCTACACGGCCCGCATTGAGTCTGCCCTGGGGGTGTATTGCACCAGGGCGGGCGTTTGCACTATTTCGCGACGCAAAGCGCGTCGGCGGGAGGGGGATAAGTGATTTTCCATCCCGATTTTTTTTGTCGCGCCGAATTTTCCCGCTCGGGTCGCCTCGGTTTCCTGCAGACGTGAAAAAGCCGCTCCAAGAGCGGCTTTCGTCGTCGCTGTGTCCCTTACACTGTGATGCCCAGGCGAGCCATGCGCCGACGCATCAACGCTGCCACCTGGGCCAACTCGTCATCAGTCAACGCAACCGAGTAGATCGCCACCGCCGAGATATCAACCTCACCCGCATAGCCGGTGGTGGCGCTACCAATACGGAACAGCGTGTCAGCAAGGACGCGCCCCCGATTGTTAACGCCGTTGAATACAGAATTCTTGGTGAAGTTCAAATTCTGGTTGAACTCACCAGACTTCGCCCGAAGCGCACGAATAGCCCAGTTGGTCGCGAAATCACTAGTGTCCGTCACAGGTGATGAAGTTTGCCCGCCAGCGGCATTATCACGGGTGGCGGCAGCCACCATTCGCGAGCTGACGGCATACACGCTTGCACCGTAGGAGTTACCCGTATAGCCCGGCGTTGCCGCTTTACCGATGTAGTTGCTGACCAACATCACACCATCGGCCGTATCGGTTGGCTCCTCAACAGCACGCCCCACAGTAATAATGGTCAACTCATCGGAGTCAGGCGCCTTGGTCTTGAGATAGTTAGTCAAACCCTTGAAGCGACCATGGGTCGGGTACGCCACCGGAGCACCGACCATTTCGGCATCAGCTTTGCCGATGGCGCGGTTGAAGGTGAAGCGCGAAGCATCGGTGTCAAAGGTGAACCAGGCCTCCAGACCGCGAGTGACCGGTGGGATAACCTTGGCGAACCAAGGGGCGGAGGTGCCGTGAGCTACGAGTTTAAGGCCCATACGATGATTCCTTGCGAGTGTGTCAGAAAAGGTTCAGGGCGGCAGCCGCGATGAACGGCGCCATTGCTTGATAGAGGGCTACCCGGCTTGCCCCGATAGGGTGAACTGGATCCGCCCAGTCGCCGGCCAGGAAGCCGTCTTCTGCTGCAGATCCAGAGGGCAACGAGTAGCCCGCTTCCGGGTTGGTCATTGCCCACAGCGGGGCGACGATGGTCTTACTGTCGGCGCGATCGGCCGCGGCCTTTCGCATGGCCCGGATTGCCTTGGCGTAACGGGTGCCCCACAGATCATTGCGCTTCGTGTTGAGCGCTGTGCCCGGTATGGTCCGCACGATCCTGGCGGTCGGCCAGGCCTTTCGGATTTGGTTGGTCATGATCAGGTCGTTGTTGTACACGTGGTCGAAGATGGTCGCCTCGGACCGGTCGCGTACGTCATTGGTGCCCAGGGCGCAGATGACCACGTCTGGCGTAGCCAGGCCGAATCGGGACTGGTAGAAGGCCGGGTCGAAGATCCGGCCGTTGCGCACCAGGTCTGCAGGATCCTCTGCAGTGGCGGCGCGTAGGAATGGGTTGATGGGAGCCTGCTGGCTCTTCGTCATCGCCAGGTAGGCTGCCTCGTTTCCGGGCGCGATGATGCTCACGCGGTCGGTGATGGCGTTGGTGAAGTCGCCGGTTTCCCAGCCCTCACGGCATTCGCCGAGCTCTCCGGTGGTCGCACCGGCGCTGGCCGGGTCGGCGGATCCTCGCAGTGTCCCGATGAATGTGGCGTTGATACCCACGTCTGCTAGGTATTGCTTGAGCAGGTAGCCACCCTGGCGATTACCGATGCTGTCGCCGATGAACAGGATGGTGCACTCCACGGGAGGCGACTGCACCGGCACGTTCAGCAACTGCAGCGGCATGAAGCGGCGATGGGCGGCCTGTGTTGCCTGACGCAGGTTTAGGACAGCATCAGGACCGAACGTCGATGCGTTCACCGGCAGCGGGTTACCGGTGGCGGTGATCGGCTTCGTGGTGCTGGCCAGGGTCGCGATGACCTCACCGGCCTGTTCCCGGTTCGGGAGCAGGCACTGCGGATAGATGTAAGAGTCAACCCCCTCCATCGTTGCGATGGTCGGGGCGAACAGCAGTCCGTCGTCGAAAGGCGATGGGGGAGCGTCGCTAACGACCGTCGCTGTCGCGCTCAGGTCCTGCAGTACGCAATTGTCTTCGTCCACCACGAAGATGCCCGGTTGCATCGTCGGGTGAATCTCCAGGCCGCCCAGCAGAATCCTCTGATCGTCGGCATAGAGCACTGCAGCCCCCTCATCGTCGCTGATGAGCGTAGTAGCGTCTTCCGACCGAATGTTGAAGCCTGGGGTCTCCAGGCGCTGCTTGGTGAGGTACGCGAGCCGGGAGGATTCCTCGTCGCAGATCTCCAGGATCGAGGCCTCTACCATGTCGTTGGGAGTGGTCTGGACCAAACCACGTACAGCCTCTACCGCCAAGGCCGAGGGGTAGCGGGTCTGTTCCACAGCGATGCCGCCTTGGTTGAGGTAGAGCACCAGGTAGTCATTGTCTGCGGCCGCAAGCACCTGGAAGGGTTTACCATCCGCCGTTGCGGCCAGGCCGGCTTCGACACTGGGGAAGATGCCAGCGGACAGCTGGGCTGCATCACGAGCGATCTCGGCACGCTCAGCGGCTGAGGTCGCTGCGGCTGCGGTGTCCTCCACGTCATTACACTGGACGCGGATCCGATAGTCTCGGGCGCCCTTCAAAATGCGCAGGTCATACAGCCCATTCGGGGCCGCGAACTGAATCAGCCCGGCTACATCCGAGCTGAACGGGTTGGTCAGCGGCAGGCCGCTGGCACATACCAGGCCGGTGGCGAGCGACTCGGTGCCTCGCTGGTACAGGTAGCAGGTGGCCTCTGCGAGCAGGTTGCCCTCATCGTCCTGGGCGAAAAAGTTCTTGAGTTCCAATTCAGGCTCCTGTGATGGGCTTCAACTGCCCGGAAAGTGTTTCGCCGTTCGCGGCATGTCCGGCGAACGCGCCGGCGTTGGATGGGACGGGGCTCGGCCCGTGGGTGTGGCTGGCCAGGTCGGTGTTCATCAGCACCACCAGGTCGATCAGGTCGCACAGCACCTGCAGGACGTTCACGCTTTCCGAGCCGAGCCAGGTGGTGGCCGCGATGCTGCGGCGGGCGCCCTGGACGCGCTCGAGGAGCTGGCCGCCCACGGCCAGGTTCAGCTTCTGGCCCACCAGTTGGTTCAGGTCGCGGCCGGTCGACAGGCCCAGGTCATCGATGGCGGCCAGGGTTGCCGCGCCGCCGGACAGCAGCTTGAGGGCGCCCAGGGCCTCGAGCGTCTTGATGCCGCCGACGGACTCGGTGGCGTGGTCATCCACGGTGCGGCTATCGCTCTGGTACTGCTCGGTGTTGCTCAGGCTTTCCACCAGGCGCTCGGTGGACTTGTCGCGGATCCGGCCGTCGGTCTGGCGCAGCCAGCTGCCATCTGCCTCCACGCGCTGCTGGCAGGCCTCGCTGTGCTGCCAGACCTGTTCACCCAGCGGCACCTTGGGCAGCGACAGGCCATGCGGCAGCACGCACTGGATGAAGGGCTTGTGCGGCAGGCCATGGGCGAAGGACACGACCACGGCGGTGCCCTCCTCGGGCAGGCCGAAGAAGCCTTTCTCGTCACCACCGGTCGGTACCGGTACCGGAACGCCGGCCAGCACCGGCAGCGTCTCGTCGGGTTCGCCATGCTCGTCCAGGACCTGCAGGTCGACCGCGAACCGAGGCCGGAAGTCGTCGCAGATACTCGCCCCCGCCGGGGCATCGGCGATGCCGACGACCCGGGCGAAGCGCGGCAGGTGGTAGCCCCCGGTCAGTTCGGGGAACAGGCGCTCTACGCAGCGCCGGATTGCGTCTTCCATTTGATCGCCATTTGCGTGCCGACGAGGGCCACGGACGTGACCCGCTCGCCTTGGTTGATGGTTGCACCAGGACGCAGCCCAGGAAGGGCCGCGACGACGGCGCTCTGGTTGCCCTGGTAGTCGTTGAACAGCTCTGCCGGCAGCTGCAGGGGCGCACGGGAGCCGAAGAAGCTGTGCGCCCAACTGCCCACGAACACCTCGCCATCACCCTGCTGCTGCCAGATGAAGTCGGGGATGGCGAACACCCGGGCCAGGCTGTCCATGGCCTGGATGCCCGAGGCGAGGCTGTAGAAGAACGGTGCCTTGGTCGATGCGTAGGCCTGTTCCGGGACGCGGAAGCGCAGGCCGGTCTTGTCACTGATCTCGCCCAGGACCGTGCGCAGGTCGGCGTGGCGCAGGTTCAGCGGCAGCGGGTGGGCCAGGATCGCAGCGAGCTCGCGGCAGTACAGGACCTGCTCCACGCCGTTCACGGCGGTGCTGCGCTCGACGTAGCCGATGAAGTGGCGCTGCAGTTGGGCGTCGTTGTAGCCGATGTCCAGGGTTACCAGGCCGCTCACCGGCCCCGGGGCCTTGATGGTGAACTGGGCACGGCCAGGCGTGACGAGATCCAGGCGGACATCATCCTTGACCACGGTCTGCTCGACGCCGGCGATCCGAAGGACCTTGTGTAGCTTCATGCTCACGCCTTGCCCCCCAGGAAGTCGTCCAGCCGCTTCAGGGTCGCCTCGAAGCCGGTCAGCTCCTGGGCGGCGCTACCAGCGCCGTCGGTACCGCCCGCTCCACTGACCGCCTGCCCCGGGGCACTCTGGGTGCCCACGGCGTTGCTGGCGCGGCGTTTCTCCACGCGCTCGGGGTTCGACAGCTTCTCGGTCAGGGTGAACTGGATCCGCCAGGCCTTCAGGAAGTCGTCCTCGCGGGCGTTCACGCCGTCGGAGAACTGCACCTGGCGCATGCCGAACGCCGCCGCCGTATCGTTCACGATGCGATAGGTCTTGAGCTGGCCACCGCTGGCCGTCGCCTCGGCCAGGCGCATGAGCGTGCGCAGGTCCGCCGCATCAGCGAAGCGAATCAGCAGGGTGACCGTCAGGGTCTTGGGCTTGAAGCCCTTGTGCGCGGTGTCGGTGTTGCTGGTCTGCCCCGACATGTCCTCGCTCTCAATGCGCAGGTTGCCGGTGACCTTGAGGTTCTTTCCGCGGATCTTCTCGCCGTCCAGGAGCAAGGTCATAGGCCCACCAGCTCCCTGACGAAGCTCAGGCCTTTGAGCGAGCCCACCAGCATGACGCCGGCGGACAGCGGCCACTCATGGCCCGGGGCGTCGCCGGCCAGCAGCTCGCGGCGCAGGTCTGCGACGTTCCCGGGCCCGATCAGACGGGCGCTCATCGTCGTTTCAGGCGCGGCCGAGTCGAACTGTGCCTTGAGGTCGGCGAGGACCTGGTCCTGGACCTGGCTGCGCTCAGCCTTGCGGATGGCCAGGGCCTTGAGGTCCGCCATAGGCGAGCTGTCGGCGAAGCTCTCTAGAGCGGCCAGTTGGCCCTGCATGGCCTGGCTTGCCGCCCGGGTGATGGTGGCGCGCTCGAGGGGCACGCGCCCCCAGCGTGGCAGCGTGCCGGCGTTGGGCAGCTCCCACTTGGAGGTTTCCAGCTCGAACAGCCGGCCCGCCCGGTTCTGTGCGCGCTGCAGGTCTGGCAGGGGCAGCACGGCGTTGAATCGCCCCAAGGTCGCGGCAAAGTGGTCGTAGCGGGTGCCGACGAACAGTACCACCAGGGCGTACTGCTGGCCCCCGGGGCGGTTCAGGTCGCTGATGTCCT
Source organism: Pseudomonas sp. X10 (assembly GCF_054889225.1). NCBI lineage: Bacteria > Pseudomonadati > Pseudomonadota > Gammaproteobacteria > Pseudomonadales > Pseudomonadaceae > Pseudomonas > Pseudomonas sp. X10. Next base: position 351,066 of record NZ_CM142677.1, read on the forward strand.
CGAGCTTGGCCCCCAGGTGCTTGAGCAGATTCGGGGCCGACAGGTAGCGCTGCAGGCCACGCCCTTGGCCAACCCCACTTTGGAACGGGGTCACGACCAGGCAGGCCGGCGCCTCGCCCAGGGCCTCGGCCAGCGCGCTGCGCCCTACGGCAACCACCTGGGCGGCGGCCGCGCCGACCGGACCGGGCTCGGTGGTGGCCAAGCCGTCCAGGGCGGCCAGGCGTGCGCCGGTGCTGGCCAGCTCGCTGCCGGCCAGCGTCTTGGCCTCCTCGAGGTCGGCGAGCCAGCTGGTGGACTGGGCCGGCCAGCGCATGGTGACGGGGGTCCAGGTCATACCGGGTCGGCCTCCCAGGTCACCGCCTCGAGGCCAGCCAGGTCCTTCGCTTCCCGCGCCGCCTGCAGGCGCTGTTTCAGGTCGTAGGCCTTCTGCAGCAGCTGCAGCTTGAACCGGGTGAACTCGTCGGCCACCTGGCGCAGCTGGGCGGCCGTGTGCGGCCGGAAGGCCTTCACGCCGGCCAGGTCGCTGCAGGCGTAGGGCAGGTCGACGCCCAAGGTGGCAGCGCCGCTCAGGTTCAACTGGTCATCTAGGGTGCTGCTGTAGCAGTAGCGATCGCCCAGAGCCTGCGACCAGAAGCCCCCTGTAATCTCCCGGGCACAAGCGTTGTCGATAACGACAACCTGCTCTTGGTAGCGCTGCTCAACGGCCGCCGGCACGTCATCGATCCACTCGCCGTCCCTCCAGATCTGGCCGGGGCCGGGCTGCTCCAGGGTGTATCCCGCCGGCAACTGCCCATGGCGGTCGATCGATATCGGCTCGCGAGTCTGGATGTTGTAGGCCGTCAGCCCCAGATAGGAGTCAATCAACTTCCAGCGCTGGCCGTCCCAGTGTGCGGCCTTGTGCTCCGGAATTTCCGGCGGAGCCACCTCGACGCAGCCGCCAGGGATCAACCAGACGCCCTCCTCGAGTGGCGACGGGTCAGCAGTGGTCGGCCCGGTATAGATGCCGAGGTGATCGGTTTGATAGACGATCTTGGTGTCCATTTCGGGTCCTCAGTACTTCACGCAGGCCAGAAAGGCCATGTTCCGCGGCCGCGTCTCGCTGCCGCCGGTGGCATTGACGGTGATCGGGTGGGTATGAGCGCCGGCGGCGAGCACGGTGATGTTGTGGGCGTGCTCGCCGTCTGCTGTAGTGGTCGAGTAGTTGTTGACGCGGGTGGTCATGTCATCACCTGAGCTCAACAGCTCCCCGGTCGGGTCTTTGATGCCCACCTCTTGGCCTTCCTTTACGGCGTGGGTGTGGCGACCTTGCACGTCGCTATTGGCGGCATGGACGTGGTTGCCGGCACTGCCGGAACTGGCCGTATGGATGTGCGAGCGGATCTCGTCGGCCTGAACGCTGCCCAGGGCGCGGCCTGGATCGACTCCCCGGCCATCGTCCAGGAAGCGCGGGAACAAGCCCCGAACATCCGGCAGGTTGAACGTCGTGACCCCATCGCCAGCGCCGTGACGGGTGCCATACCGGGCGAACAAGGCCGCATACACCGTGCGCGACACTGCCGCGCCGTTGGCTCTCAGCCAACCCGGTGGAGGCGATGGCAGATCGAACATCCCGATCATGCCCACCATGGTGTCCTCCATGGCCTTGAGTGCCGCCTTGAGCGCCTTGGTGGTGGCCAGGATCTCGCTGCTGTCGCTATTCGGGTCGTCGCTCTTGGCGTTCGGCAGGTTGCCAAGCTCCACGTCCTCCTTGGTCGTGGCCCGCGCACGCAGGTGCTCGTAGTCACCCACTTTCGCGGCGAAGTGGTCGACCAGGGCGGTGGTGACGGGCTGCACTGTGCGCTGGTCGGTGATCGCGCCGCTGGCCGACACGCTGGCCAGCTCAACCAGGTAATGCTGGTTACCGGTACCGTCTAGGTAATCGACTTTGTTGGCACCGAAGACCACGACCCACTGGGCGGTCACGTCGTTGCTCTGGCGGCGCAGGGTCACGTCGAGCCAGGCCTGGGCCGGCAGCGCTGGCAGCTGGACGTGCACCGGCTCCTCGAGCGCGATGCGCACGCCTTCGACGTAGGCGATTCCGGCCTTGAGCTGGTACAGCCCGAAACTGTTGCGCTCCAGCTGCAGGCCGCTATCCCAGAAGCACGCCCGGCCATAAACATCGCGGTTGCTCAGCCGCTCGCGCCGATCGATGCCAGCCAGGCGCACGGTGAAGTCGTGCTGCCAGGTGCTCGCGTCGACCGTGATGCCAGTGATTTCCTGGGCGCCGTCGTACTCCACCAGGAAGTTCCGGGTCAGGTTGTTGCCGATCTGCAGCGGCGGGATGTTCTTGCGCTTTTGCTGCAGGGGCACGTAGGCCACGGCCAGCAGCACGTTCTCCTCGGTCTCCAGGCCGATCCAGTTGAAGTCCCAGTCGCCCACGCTGGAGTCGACCACCACGCTGTAAATGACCTGGTCGGGGTTCACATAGCCGGCACGGTCCACAGACGTGGTGTAAACCACCTGGCCGGCCGGCGGCTTGCCGGCCGCGCGGTCGATCGGCGCTGCCGGGTCGAGCCCGGGCACGTTCGCGAACACGAAACGGACCACGTTCAGGACCTGCTTGGCGGCTTGCTTCTGCGCAATCAGCGACTGGCCAGCGAGGGTAATGCTTGCTCCCATGGGGGCTCCTACTGGGGGTTCTCTGGAGGCACGACGGCCAATTCGTTGATCACGACCAGACGGCTCGCGCCTTCGTCCCAAGCGGCGTGCAGCGTTTCCTGGTCGTCATGAAAGTGGGCGACCCGTATGCCCAGGGTGACCGGCGTGATCGTGGCGAACTCGTAACGGCGGCAGGTGCGGCCGTACTGCTGCATCAGCACGCGCAACAGCACAGGGTTGGCGCTCAGCTGGCCATCGGTGAGGTACAGGCGCACCACGTCCCAGTCCACGCTGTCGAAGCGCTCCTCGATCTCGACGTAGCCGACTCCCAGGCGCTGGAAGATCCGCACCGTGCCGGCGCTGCTGCCGGCGTCCACGGCGTTGATGAAGGCGTACTTGACCCTTTTCCGGTACAAGCTCTCGGGCTCGCCCTGGAAACGCTGGATATCGCGCTGCCAGGCCAGCAGATCGAGCACGGTCAGGTGGCAGGTCTCAGCGTCCAACTGCAGCAGCGGCCAGTTCATCCAGGTCTCGACCCGGTTCCACCAGGCCTGCGCGGCGTCGCGCAGCTTGGAAAGCTCGACGCCCTCGAGCCAGAACGGGAGTTTCAGCTTAAGCACCGAGCACCACCTGGACCGCCTCGAGGCGCGGGATGGTCAGCTGCGAGACGATGTCGTCGTTGTCGAACTGCAGGGACTCGATGCCGGCGAAGGTCTCGTGCAGCTCTTCGCCCAGGCGGCTAAAGGAAAAGCGCGACTGGGGGTAGGTCAGGGTCGGCTGGTAGTCGCTGGCCGTGCTCTCACGGAATGCGGCGCGGATGAACAGCTCGATATCGTTCAGCAGCGCATCCTGGTGCTCTGCGCCGACCTGGGCACGTGGCCAGACAGTGACGCGCACGGTGTGCAGGGTTGCCGGCATCTCCATGACCAGCAAGTCGTCACCATGACCATGGTTGCCCTGGTCACGGATATAGGTGTTGATCGTCTCGAGGTAGCTGCTGGCCGGCGACCCAGCCTCGAACAGCACGTAGGCATTGGCGCTACCTGGTCCTCGAGGAGCGCCATGCTCGAAGTAGACGCCATCCGGCTCGACGCCGGGAAAGGCCGCGATCATGGCCCGGTACACGGCGTCGGTGTGCCACTGGTTGACCGCGCTGAACTGGTTGCGGGTGCGCATGCGCAGGTCGTCGTCGTGCTCCTGGTCCGCCCCGGGCACGGTCAGCCAGCCGTCGGCGTTGACGACCTGGACAATACCCGGGATCGGCTCGGGCAGGATCGAGTAGTAACCCGGTGCAAGGTTGAAGCCGCTGCCAGCCTCGCTGGCCTCGACCGGGACCAGGACCTGGGCGTCGCCGTCCTGGAACACGGTGGCTGCCGTTGTCACTAGGACGTAGACGTTGCCGTTGATGGCCACCGACTGCACGCGCACGCCTGCAGGGATCTCCAGCGTGCCGGCGACCGCGCTGCGGGTGAACAGCAGCTGGCCCTGGGCCTTGGTCGACGGCTTGCGGGTGACGTTCACCGCCCAGGCCAGCATGTCGAGCCAGGCCCCGGTGGCCGTCTTGACGAAGAAGTTCGGCAGCACGGTCGCGGTGATGAACTCGAGCAGCCACATCACCGGCTTGGTTACCAGGGCGGTCACCAGGCGCCAGAACGGCGACCAGGCGCTGGTGTTGCTCAGTTTGCTGCCCTGGGCGGCCACCTCTTTCTCCCAGGCCTGGCGCAGGCCTGCCTCGGTCGTCGGGACGCCGGCGTCCTGCAGGGCTTTCTTGAAGTCGACGTCACTCACAGCAGTACCTCGGTGGTTCCAAATGCAACGGTGGTGGCGGTGACCAGGTACTGGCCGCTACCGGTTTCGGTGATCTGCACGGTGCCCGGTACCAGGCGCTCGTCGTTCTCCACCAGGAGCTCCAGCTGCTGGATGCAGTCGGCCTGGCGGAAGCGGTCGCGCTCGGCCATCAGCGTCACCAGCAGCCCGCTTTCGCGGATCATGTGAGCGATGTCCTGGGCGATGCTGGCCCGGTCGTCCACCAGCTCGGGCTGGGCGGACGGGTCCAGGGTCAGGTCGTTGTTGGTGATCAGGAGATCGATGTAGAGACTCATCAGCCGGCCGCCATCGCCATCATGTTTTCCAGCTCGAGCGGGCTCATCGGCTTGCTGGTGTTGATGTTCACCGTGTCGATGTGGTTGCCCCGGTTCTGGGTCTGGTTGTTCTGGATGCTGGTCATCAGCCCGCCGGCGGGTACGGCTTCGGCCTTGGTCGGACTCAGGCTGCCCACGGGCTTGTAGTTAGCATCAGCGTTGAGGCTGGGCAGGTTGGGCATGCTGCCCAGGCTGGCGTCGATCTCGACGCCCGGGATCTTGTTCAGCAGGGAGATCAGGCCTTCGATCGCTGCCTTGAAGATCGACACGATGCCGTCCCACGCGGCGCTGGCCATGCCTGTCCAGCCGCCCATGCTGTCGAACCAGGCACCCAGGGCCTGCAGCTGCTCGAGGACGAACTGGAATGCGGCGGTATCCATCAGGACGCCGGTCCACTGCTCCCAGTAGGCGATGGCCGCCACGATCACTGCGACCAGGGCCAGTACGCCGATCACCACCAGGGTCGCAGGGTTGGCCATCAGCGCGGCGTTGACGAGCCAGATCGCCCCCTGCCAGATCAGCATCGAGGCCTTGGCCAGGCCCATCGCTGCGATCATGCCCAGAATCCGGGCAATGAACAGCCCGCCCTGGATGGTGTGGGCGATGAACATGCCGATGGACTTCCAGCCGGTCCAGGTCAGCACGGTCCAGACCACGTTGAGGCCGAGCATGGCCATCTTGCTCAGCCCGACCAGCATGGTCAGCGCGCTGATCGCAGCGGTGATGCCCAGGACGGCCAAGGTGGCGATGCCGATCACGCGGGTGATGTTCGGGAACAGCTGGGTCCAGCGGACCATGGCCTTGCCGATCGCGACCAGGCGATCCATCAGCGGCTGCAGGAGCGGGATCAGGGTCTGGCCAAAGGCGATGCGCAGGGCCTGAACAGCGGCGCCGAACTGCTGCCACGGGTCTACCATGGCCTGGGCCATCTGCTCGGCCTGCTCGAGGCCGCGGACCTTGCCGAGCTGGTCAATGCCGTTGCGCAGGCGGTCGGTGTCCTGGGCCAGGGCGCCGATCACCTGGGCGCCTTCGCCGCCGAAGGCCTCGACCAGCTTGGCGTTGGCAGCGGCGTTGCGCAGATCGCCGAACTTGCCCTGCAGCTTGCCCAGGATATCCAGCATCGGCAGGACCTTGCCGTTGGTGTCGGTGAACTTGATCCCCAGCTTGTCCGAGGCGTTGCCGATGTTCTCGAAGAAGGCCTTGTAGCGGCCGCCCGCGTCGCCGCCTTCCATGGTGCTGGACAGGCTGCCGATCACCGCCATCTGCTCGGCCAGGTCGATACCGGATGCCGTAGCGATCGCCCCGGCCTCCTTGAAGCCCTCCTTCATCTGCTCGCCGCTGGTGCGGAACAGCTGTACGGCCAGGGCGGTCTGGCCGCCCAGCTTCTCGACCCACTGGCTCTTGCCCATGGCGTCGGCCTGCTGCTTCTGCAGGTTGTAGAGGGTGCCGACGTACTCGCCCATCACGTCCTGGTCGGACTTGGTGGCCTTGGCCAGCACGGCGCTGGTGTTGGTAAAGGTGGCCAGTTGCTCGCCAGCCAGGCCCTTGATGGCGCCCTCGATCTTGTAGGCCGAGGCGACGAAGGCCTCCGCGTTCTCGCCGTAGGCCACCGAAAAGTCCAGGGCCTTAGCGTTGAGCGCATCCAGGGCATCCTCGGCCACGCCGAGCGAACGGACATCGCCCAGGGCGCGGTTCACCTCCAGCGCCGGTGCCATCGACGCCTCGATGCTGGTCAGGGCGCCCCAGACGCCGACGAAACCGGTACCGATCTGCTTGATGTTGGTCTCACCCTGGGAGGCCAGATTGTCGAAGCCCTTGGTCACCTTGGCCAAGGGCGCCGAGACCTTGTCGGTCAGGCTCAGGATGAAGTCCAGGCGGCTGGATGCGCTCGCGCTCATGGGTCAATTACCGTTGAAAGCTCGTGATATGCCGTTGGCTATGGCGATCTCCATTCGCCGCCAGTGCTCGTCCTCCAGCCATTTGGCTGTGCCCAGGGTCTCGGGCGATCGATCGGCACCAGGTAGCCAGCGATCGGCAAGGGCCAGCAGTTGGCCCAGGCCGTCGTCGGTCAGGCGCTCAGCGTGGCCGAGCGCTTTTTTACGGTGACTTCAATGGTCGGGGAGTACTCCTCCATCAGCGCGCCGGCGATCTGGATGGCCGCGACCGGGTTGGCCAGCAGAGGCTTGAGGCGCGCTTTCTGCTCCTGGTTGACGGCGGTCATCAGCAGGTTGTGGGAGGGCGCGACCTTGTTGGACTGGGTCATGCTGTTGATGTACTTGGTCATCAGGGCCGGGTCGACGGTGAAGTCGAACTCCTGGTCGCCGACTTCCAGGGTGATCTCGGTGCGTTCGGTCATTGTGCTGCTCCAGGTGTAGTGGGTTGGGTAGGGCAAAAGCTGTCGATGTGGTCCTGCAGCCCCAGGATCATTCGCTCGCTGAGGGCGAGTTGATCGAGGAGGGTGAAATAATCCGGTCGAGCGTTTGGCGAGAGTTCGGCGGCGGCTCCATCAACCATGCCGGCGGTGCCGGTACCGGCGGACACTGAGGCGACGGGGCAGCTGGCTTGGATGAGCAGCCGCTGATCGCCAGTACCGACAGAAAGGCGCAGATCCTGGTTGGTCTTGAGGGCATTCCTCAGCTCCTGAGTGTGTTTGGCGTCATTCGCTGCAGCGGTTGCCAGGCGCTCGGCGCTGATCCTGGCGGCCTCGCGCAGGCCAGATGCTTCTTCCCTTGCGGTGTCGCGCTCCGATCGGGCAGTGTCGCGTTGCTGCAGTACCTGGTCGAACAAGAACCAGGTCCCGCCGGCAAACAGCAGGGCACCGAGCAGTTGGATGATCACGAGGCGCATAACTTCGCTTCGTCCAGCTGGCGAGCGTGCAGACCGCGCACGAACACCTTGTTGCCCTTGGCGTCGGTGACGTACGCCCACACGGGGCGGCCATCCGCGCCCCAGGCGAGCGCCTGGCAGCCTTCGGCGACACGGCCGGCGTTGATGAGCACCAGGGCGCGGCTCGCGCAGGTGGACGGCGTTCCAAAGTGGTGGCCGTGGCTGCTCAGCGCGTCGAAGGTGTTCTGGCTGATCTTGTCGTTGGTCAGGCAATCGGCCAGGGCCAACTGGCCCTTCTCGACCACCATCTGCTCAACCTCGGCGCAGCGCTCCGGCGACCAGTAATCACCGACGACAACCGGGTAAGGACTGGTGTGATGGGTGATGCCCTTGCACACGGTCGGCAGGCCCCGGGCCAGCTTGTCGGCGTAGACGACGTTCTGTCCTTCGCCCTCCCACTTGCCCAGGAATGCCATCAGGGTGCTGCTGCCCAGCACCAGGGCGATCGATCCCGTCAGGATCTTGTTGCGCAGGCTCATCGTTTGCCCTTCCAGTCGCGCACCATTTGACGGTACTTGGGGACCAACAGAAGGATCTGCAGCACCATGTAGAGGGCGGTCAGCATGTAGGCGACCGCCGACCAATCGACGGCGCCGATTGCACCGGTAGCAGCCACGCCGATCGCGGGCGAGGCCTTGGCCAACGCAATAGCGGTGTCCTGGGCGGCCTGATTCGCGCTCATCGCTGAACACCTTTCTCGAAAATGGATTGGCAGGGGACGCAACGGGTCATGCCGCCGAGTTCGCGGCGCGCCTCGGGGATCTCGTCGTCACAGTCTTCGCAATGAGTGAGGCTCGGTCCGGCCGATCGCGCCCGGGCCTTGGCCAGGGCGGCGTCGATCGCCTGGTCACGCTGACGCTGCTCCACGTCCTGGGCACGGTCGAACGGGCAGACCATCAGCGCAGGCCCTCGATCTCGGCGGCGGCCAGGTACGGCACACCGTTGATGCGGATGAAGTCTGGACTGGTGACATCGAACGGCACCTTGTGCTTGTGCTTCTCGCCGCCCTTCGAATCGATGTTGAGCAGGCTGGAGATCTTGGGCTTGCAGCCGAACGCCTCGACGCGGAGCTCGTCCGTCGGGGTCTTGGCGTAGAACAGCGAGTCGAAAGGCTCCAGCTGACGGAAGCTACCGGCAGCGCGGGCCGCGTCGATCAGCAGGTTGAAGTTGGCACTGTCCAGCTCCAGTTCGCCGCTCGCGGCCACATCGCCTTCGACGTAGCCATCCGGCACGCCGCCAGTCTGGGCCACAGCGCTGTTGTCGGTAATGTCGAGGGTGACGGTTTCAACGTGGATCTGCAGGTCGCCCACGGTGATGTCGAAGTTTTTGCCGCCGATCTTGGCCATGCGTTACTCCTCGTCGTCCTGGCTCAGGTCCAGGGCGATGTTTGCGGTCAGGGTTTTCGGGCAGTTGAGGGGGCGCAGCTTCAGGTACGCCTCTACGGCGGTCTTGCTGGTCCAGACCAGGGTGATCGCATCGTCTGCCGGCGACTCGATATCGCCCGGGAACTGGGTGCCGGCGAAGACAACGGACTTAGCCATGTCACGCAGCGGCCGCATGAGCGCGGTCTTGTTCGCCGCCATCGAAGTCGGGGAGCTGTTCAGCTTCCGATCGGCCACACGCTGGATCAGCAGGATCCGCACGCGGCGGGCCGCCTTGTCGACGATGCGCAGGTACTCGACCACCTGGTAGTCGCTGCCCGGGGCATCGAGCATGTTGCCGTCGCCCCAGAAGGTGCCGGGGTAGTCGGGATAGGTCTGCGGTACCGACAGGCGAGCCTTGTCCAGCTCGGCCAGCACAGCCGATGGCAGAGGGACCCCGTCCTTGTCCACCGGCACCTCGCCGAGGCCGACCACTGCGCCGGTGGCCACACGCATCGGGCTGTCGGCGATGCTCACGTCCGCCCGGGCCAGGCGTCCGGCGAGCACGCCCTGGTTGTTGCCGTGCAACTGCGGCACGCACAGCACACGCGGCGCCGCCACATTGGCGACCAAGGCCTTGGCAGTGGAAAGGTAGGTCGACCAGTCCTGGCCCGCGATAATGCCGTCGATCGCGGCCATGATGAAAATGCGACGGCCGTACTGGGCACTGATTTCCAGGGCCTTGGCGTGCATGGCATCGAAAACGGCCTTGTCAGTGACCGGCACGGTGACCACCACGGCTTCGACCGACACATTGTCCTGCTGGGCCTTGTCCAGGGCCTCGGTCCAGTCGCCGCCGGCGGCGATCGGGGCGGCCATGCACGCCCATTTGTCGCCGCCGTTCTGGCGAGCGGCCAGGACCTGGGTCTTCAAGTCCGAGGCAGCGGTCCCGAGCTCCTGGTCGAGGTCGCTCTGGGTGTTGAGGGGGATCAGCTTGCCGACGTTCTTGGTCGCCGGCCCGATGAACAGGAAATAGCGCTCGATCTCGGTCACGGCGCCCTGGCCGAGGTTGAGATTGTTGACGCCGACTGTGCCGAGTGCCATGGATTGCCTCTTAGCGGGGGGAATTGAGGATTTGTTGAAGCACCTGGTTCACCAGCAGGCTGGTGTCCCGGGCATGGGTCGCACCGAGGAACTGGCGCTTGGGCAGCTTGATTTCCCAGCTGTCGGCGCCGGTGGACTCGCCCCGGGCTTCGTCCAGGACGCGAATCAGGACACCGGCCTGCATGTAGCTGACGTGCTCGAGGATCCAGGCCACGGATGGGCGTGTGAGGCGCTTCTTGCCGGCCTGGCGCACCTTGAAGCCCAGCCGACGCAGGCGCTTGGCCTGCTTGTCGGTGGCCTTGGCCCCTTCCTCCACCTTGTTCCAGCGGCGCATCTGCTGGGCCGTGCGGCGCTCGGTAGCGCCGTTGTGCTGCTGGGCAGCGACCCAGGAGGTCAGGTTGTTCTTCCAGCCCAGGCGGGCTTCGTCGGCGGTCAGGCTGGTGACCTGGATCAGCTTGCCCAGGCCGGCCTCCATCTTCTTCTGCCCGGGTTCGGGGTTACGGCGGGGGGCAAAGGGCGAACCGTCCAGGTTCTGCTGGCTGCGGATTCGCTGGCGGCTCATCGTCCGGACGCGCTTCGACACGTTGTTGAGCAAGCGCCGGCGCAGCCGTGGCTCCAGCTGCAGCAGGGCCAACTGTTCGCGCACACCGAGCATGCCCCGAACGTCCTGGTCGAACAGACGGCTAGCCACGGTTGATCACCTCGCCCTGCTCAGCGATCCAGAGGTCATACGGGATGAACGACCAGGTCTTGCCGAACGCCTCGATCTCGCCGGCGTCATCCTCGGCCAGGTACTGGGGCTCCACGAACTCCAGGACCAGCTCCACGTCGAACAGGTCGTTGTCCAGGTCCAGGGGCTCGATGGTGAAAGCCGGCTGTGGAAGGTCATACCGCTCGCGGTCTGGGTCGTGGGTTTCGAGCCAACTGCCGACCAGGGCGACCAGGCGGGACGGCGAGCCGTCGAAACGCTCCAGGTCGAACACGGCGCGATAACGCATATCGGCCATGTGCAGGCCGCGCTCGGCTTCCTTCCAGATGAGCTGGATGTCCATCTGCTCGGTCCAGCTGCCCAGCTGCTCAGGGGGAACCAGCTGCCGATCGAGCAGGTAGGCGGTCAGGTCCTTGAGCAGGATCACAGCAGCACCGCCGTGATGCGGCTGCGGCCCTGCAGGGCGCGTACGGCTTGCTGGCTGAAAGCCAGGTAGGTTTCGGCACGCTCAGGTGCTTCCTTGCCGGTGTTCTCGGCCACTTCCCGACGGGTCACGGTGGCGAAGTCGGTCAGGGCGGTGGCTTTGGCCCGGCAGTACACGGCGCGCTTGTACAGCTTCACCTTCAGCGATCGCTCAGGCAGCACCATCGGGTCGGCGGTGGCCACCTCGGTGATGCCCGTGTTTTGCCAGCCAGCCATGAGGCGCTGCAGGTCCGCATTGACCTCGGCCATGGCCAGTTCGAGATGAGTGATCAGCACGTCGCTCAGGTACTCACCGGGCAGGCGGTAAGCCTTCTGGTATTCAGCCAGGGAGAGGTCCGGCCAGAAGCCGTTGTTCTCGATGGTCTGGTCCACCACGGTGGAAGTTCTGCCTGAAAAGCTCATTGCTGATCACTCGAAAAGGGCGGGAGACACCGTTGCCACGGGGCGGGCCATAAATGGCCGACTCGTTTCACGGGTCCCCGCTGGGGGGGTAGTCGGTTACGGGTTTTCGGGTGGTAGTCGCGGTGCCGCCTGCTGTTTGCGCAGTGCCTTGCGGGCGTTCTCGATGCGGGTGTCCACACCGACCTTCGAATACAGCTGCTGAGCGCGCTCCAGGTGCTGCAGAGCGGTGGTCCAGTCCTTGGCCTCCTGGGCACGGATACCGATCAGCTTGTGGTACTTGGCCGGGATCTGTTCCGGCAGGTCCCATTCGCCATCGACACGTGGCAGCAGATCGGACAGGTACGGCTCGGGGCTACGCTGGGCCTTGTATTCCTCATAGGCCCATTCGCAGATCGCGTCCGCGACAAAGGTCTGGATGTCGCGGCGCTTGAAGCGCTCGGGCATCTTCTGGCCTTGCGCGATGGCAATGTCTGCGAGCTCCAGGGCGTCCTCGAACTGCGCGGTGTCGAACAGCCAGACCATGACCTGGACCAGGACACGGTTGGGCATGACCAGGCCGGACTCGACGTAGCGCTGGACGTAGTCCTGGTACTTGGGCAGCAACTCGTTGCGCTTGAGGTCCTGGCGAGAGGCCAGGCCCTGGATCGCACTCAGGCGCTCCAGGTCCTGGTCCAGGCTGGCCTCCATCAGCGCCAGGTGCTTGCGAGCATTCGCGGGGCTGCTCAGCGCCTCGGCTGGGGAGTAGGGCAGAGCAGCTGCGGCGCTTGCCGTAGCTGCCGCTGCCGTGCCCTGGGCCTGAATCCGGCGCTTGTGAGCTAGGGCAAGGCTCATACCGTTTCCACCGAGTCCGATTCCAGGTAGGCGAATTTGCCCAACTGCTCGATCACGTAACCTTCGTTACGACCGTTGTAGTCCTCGACGCGGGAGCGCTTTGGATTCTCGAGCAGGTGGCGACGCCAGCTGGAGTCCTGGAAGTAGATGGACAGGTTGTCCCAGGAAGTGACCAGGATGCCCTTGGGTGGGAAGAACGGGATCAGGAACGAAGGCTTACCGCCGTAAGTGGCGATTACCTGAGCGTCCTCGATGCGCTCTTTCTCGGTCGGAGTCTGGCCTTGTGCGGCGTACAGCCTGCCCTTGTCATGAGCGAGCAGGTCCGAGCCGACGATAGCGATCAAGTCGCCTTCATCACGGAAGACCGGATCGATCATTTGGGTTACGTCATGCACCGCCGCGTCGAGGTTTTCATAGTCACCGCCCTTGCCGATCTTGATTTTCACGGCAGGGTCGTCGGACTTCAGGACTTGCTCAGGGATCAGCTCACGGGCTTGTTGCAGCCAGCCCTTGTTCACATCCTGGAGCATCGGGAAGTTGGTCAGATTGGTCTGCAAAGCGACATGGGTGCCATGCCAGCCGATCATGATGCGGTCCAGCGCAATACGCTTCTGGACGGCGGCCAGGTACTTTTGCGCGAACTCGGGGAACTTGGCCCAGGCGTCGATCGTCGCGAACTTCAGCGCCACATCGGTCTCAGTGTGGAACAGCTCGTAGAAGTTGTTCTTGAGGTCCAGGAGGTGGCGCGGCTCGCGATCGTTTTGGTCGGTGTCGGTGCGGCTGGTGGCCGGACCATTCAGACCCAGCAGAACCTTCTCGCCCTTGATCTCAGAGACCGGCACGACGTTGATACGGCCCAGGAAGTCCACGCGCTCGGTGATCTGCTCGTTCAGTTCCTGGGCATGGGTAGGCTCCACCGCAAAGGTACGGGCGGCGTTGTCGGTGTTGTACGCCTCGGCCAGGTCGTCCTGGAGCTGCAGATACTGCTCTGCAGCGCGTTGCGACAGGGCGCCCATTAGCGCAGGCCCCCGCCGCGTTTTTTCTCACCAGCAGGGCCAGTGGTACGCTTCACCTGACGGCGGCCGGCCGGGGTGTTGAACATCTTGGCCACGGTCTCGTTCAACTCTTCTACGCGGGCGCTCAGCTCCTTGATCTCGTCCTTGCCCTTGCTGCCTTTGCCGCCCTTGCGGTTGAACTCGCGGTTCTCGTCGGCCTCGTCAACCACGTCCTGGACGGCGGTGCCCACAGCCTCGACCTGCTCCTGACTGTCGTCGGTGTCGACGCCTTCCAGGACCGGTTCCAGGACAGCCTGGAAGCCGGCCACAATGATTACGAGTTGATCAGTCAGCGCCTTGAGCGCCTTGGCTGTTGCTTCATCCATTGGTTTGGTCTCATCGGGTGAGTTGGGATTGGGAGTAGTGGTGTCGGCGAAGCGCTTGCAGAGGCCGGTCAGGGCGGTGAAGAAGCGGCGCAACTCGCCCGGTTGCTGGCTGCCCTCGCGGAGGGAGCCCAGCTCTACGGCGGCGCAGTAGTAGGAGGTCTTGTCGTAGCGGTTGCCTTTGCGGCCACGCTTGGAGAAATACAGCTCTTGGGTACCCAGGCTCGCTGGCGAGTCGGTGACAGCCAGACCGGTCAGGTAGAAACGGCCGGTGTTGGCGAAGTCCGGGGTGATCTCCACGCTGGTGAACAGCCGCTTGCCCCGGTCATTGAGGTAGAGCAGGTCATCGTTGGGCTTGAGCTGCGCTTCCAGGGCGACCTGGCCAGGCTGCAGTTCTGGGTCGTCGTTCTCGGTGACCAGGCGCACTGCATAAACGGTCCCCAGGGAGCCTGGCTCGCGCTCGTGCTCATCCCAGATGACTGCGGTGTAGACCGAAGGCTTGTAGGTCTCGGCGCAGTCGACCAGTTCCTGCACGGTGATTTCGCGCTTGTCGGCAGTCCAGCCGCTGGTGGCAACACGTTTCCAGTAGGAGACAAGGGAGCGGGGCATGGTCGGTGAAGCGCTCAGTGGTGGTCGATGAGCGCCAAGATAGGGAGCCGATCGGCACTGGCCAAACGGTTTGCTTGAGCGAAATTCCTATTTCCACGATCTAGGAATTTCGCTCACTTTTAGGTCGAGTTTGTGGAGTTTTCGCCGCATAGACTGCGGCGCATGAATTACTCCATTGAGGTCAAAGAGGCGGCCAAACGCCTCTACCTGCGTCGGGCGTCGGTGAAGGAAATCCAGGCTCAGTTGAAGCTGCCGAACGTGCGGATCATCTATTACTGGATCCGCCAGGGCAGTTGGGACGAGATGCTGACCGATGAGGAGCCGGTGACCGCTGTCAGCCGGCGGATCACGCTCATCATGGAAAAGCAGGAAACGCTGACGGAGGGCGAACTGAAGGAGCTGGAGCGCCTGACAGCACTCCGTGGGCAACTGCTGAAACAATCGAATCGCCCGCCTGCGCCGCCGGCGAATGATGCAGTGGATCCCGATCAGGACGAGCAGCGCGGCCAACGCCGTGAGCGTCGAGATCGAGGCGACAAAGGCGAGCGTGGCGGCAAGCGCAAAGAGAAAAAGGCCAAGAACGACATCAGTGCACTGACCGAGGTGGACTTCCTGGAGAAGTTTACCTCCACCATGTTCGGCTATCAGCAGGAGCTGTTCGCCGCCAAGATGAATCCATTGACGGCGCGGATCCGCAATATCCTGAAGAGCCGCCAGATCGGGCTCACCTATTACTTCGCTGCCGAAGCGTTCATGGATGCGGTGCTGACAGGTGACAACCAGATCTTCCTGTCCGCCAGCCGCGCCCAGTCAGAGGTTTTCCGCAGCTACATCGTGGCCTTCGCCAGCAAGTGGTTCGATATCGAACTGACCGGGAACCCCATCATCTTGAGCAAAGATGGTAAGCCCTGGGCTGAGCTGCGCTTCCTGTCCACCAATGCGAATACCGCGCAGAGCTACCACGGTCACCTCTACGTCGATGAGGTCTTCTGGATCCCTCGCTTCGACAAAATCCAGGGCGTAGCCAGTGGTATGGCCGCTCATGCGAAGTGGAGACAAACCTACTTCTCCACGCCCAGTGCAGTTACCCATGAGGCGTACCCCTTCTGGACGGGTGAGACGTTCCGCAACAGTAAACGCGGAAAGAAAGCAGGTGCATGGCCCAGCGAGGCGGAAATTCACGCGGGCACACTCTGTCCTGATGGCCAGTGGCGCAAGATCATCACCTTGGAAGATGCCATCGCCGGCGGCTGCAATCTGTTCGACATCGATCGCCTGCGTTTGGAGAACGACGAAGAACGCTTCGAGCAGCTGTTCATGTGTAAATTCATCGACAGCACTCAGTCGGTGTTCAGCCTCGCGGACCTCGAAAGCTGCTATTCCGACCTTGGTCAATGGAAGGACTACGACCCTACCGCACAACGTCCGTTCGGCAACGCTCCAGTCTGGCTGGGCTACGACCCGAGCCGTACCCGAGACGATGCGACCTGTGTTGTTGTCGCGCCACCTGCGGAGCCTGGTGGACAGTTCAGGATCCTGGAGAAGTATTCCTGGCGTGGACAGTCCTTCACCTACCAGGCCGCCCAGGTCAAGAAGCTCACCGAGCGCTTCAATGTCCAGCACATCGGGATCGATACCACCGGTGTTGGGATCGGGGTGTACGACCTGGTGTGCGACTTCTATCCACGCGCCAAGCAGATCCATTACAGCCTAGAGACGAAAACGACCCTGGTGCTCAAAGCTCAGGATGTCATCCAGGCCGGCCGCATCGAATGGGACGCGGGCTGGACCGACATCGCTGCCGCCTTCCTGACCATCAAGCGCGGTACTACCGGCAGCGGTCAGATCACCTTCAGCGCCTCGAGGACGGACGCCACCGGCCACGCCGACATCGCCTGGGCGGTCATGCACGCCCTGCACAACGAACCTTTGAACACCAACAAGCGGCGCCGTAGTCGCTACCTGATGAGCACAACACATGGCCAAACGACGCAGGAACAACAAGCCCAATAAGCAGGGCGTGCACAAGCCCACACGGGTGTTTACGTTCGGGGAGCCAGAGCAGGTGCTGACCGCCAATATCGGCGAGTACCTGGGCGTGTTCGCCAGCGACGACGGACGAATCTACAAACCACCGGTTTCCCGGGCTGGCCTGGCCAAGCTGCTGCGGGCCAATGCGCACCATGGCGCTATTCCGAAGTTCAAGCGCAACTTGTTGCTGCGTGAGTTCATTCCATCGGTGGGTTGTAGCGCATACACAATGGGCTGCGCAGGCCTGGATTACATGGTGTTCGGGGAAGCGTACTTCCTCACTCATTTTAACTTCGCCGGGCATGCCCTGGAGCTTGAGCATCTGCCGGCCATCAACATGCGGGTGAAGGTGGACGGCGGCTTTGTCCAGTTACTGGCGAATGGTCAGGAAGAGGAGTTCGATCAAGACGAAATAATACATATCAAGGATTACGACGTTGAGCAGAACATTTATGGAATCCCTGACTACCTGGGCGGCCTCCAGGCCTTGTTGCTGAATGAAGCGGCCACATTGTTCCGTCGCCGTTATTACAGCAACGGTGCTCACGCGGGTTATATCTTCTATACCAACGATCCGAACTTATCCGAGGAAGATGAAGATGAGCTGCGAGCGCAGATCGGGGCCAGCAAGGGCGTGGGAAACTTCCGCTCAATGTTTGTGAACATTCCTGGTGGGCATGAGAACGCCATCAAGATCATCCCCGTAGGTGACTTTCAAGCGAAGGACGAACTGGAGAAGGTGAAGAACATCACCAGGAACGACATCATTGCGGCTTGGCGTATGAATCCCGCGTTGGCCGGCATTATTCCTGAAAATAGCGCAGGCTTTGGTGATATCGAGAAAATTGATCGTGTTTATACCAGCAATGAAATCAGACCTATCTGCCAGTTGTTCAATCAAGTTAACGAAGTTCTACGGGACGACAGGCGCATTGCTTGGCGAGAGCCTGTCGTGGAGAAGCCTTGAAGGCAGTTGACTAGAGGCATTGGGCACCACTTTATGGCAAAATAGTACCCAATCAGGAACCCTGGGGAGGGGATATGCGAGTTTATTGCAAGGAATGTAATGGGAAGGGGCGGATCTCATCTAGGAATGATATTTCCAGGGAGTTCTCATCTCTCTATTGCACGTGTCTCGATTGCGGTCATCGTTGGGTTGCTCACCTTACGTTCTCGCATACCCTGACCCCTTCGGCGCAGATGATGGACCGGCTGGTCTTCGATCAACTGCGGGCTTTGCCCAGGGCACGGCAGCAAGAAATATTTCAACAGCTTGGCGTTATTGAGGCTCGGTAGGACTTTAGCCGAACTTCAATTTTTTCGAAGTCTTGTAGTAAGTGTGACGACAGTTGAATAAGTCCAACTCTTCCCCTCGGCGAGAGCTCTGCAACATGCACGTCCGTCAAAAGGGCGAGCATGTTGCCGTGGCTTTCGATGTCGTCGGCCAGCTGAGTGAGGCAGGGCGCTGGTTGTGTCATGGCGGAACTCCGTTTTGCGTGATGGCACATAGCCAATAGTTTGTTATCCAAAAAACGGCCAGTCAAGGGTTTTATGGGTATTGAATTTTGCATCTGAGTTGTGGGATTTATTTCTTGAGGGTCCTGATTTCAGGCCTGTGGATATCTATTGCATGAAAACGAAAAATGGGCGCCTAGGCGCCCATTTGTATATCCATTGGTTACTAAATTAGTATCCTTTCAGTTTATGTTTGAGTGAGTTTATTCTGACCACGCCAAACTTCCTTTCCCCGGCTTCATTCTCAAAGCCCACCACAAACATGTCGGATGGCATTGGAATCACCACCATGCCATCACCAGGATCGTGATAGAGGCGCTGGGAGGCCTGCATCAGGAAAAAGTCAGCAGGCAGGGCCAACTGGCGGCGCGCCTCCTCGATCTCGATGTCCGTCACGGCGACCAGGTTGCCGTCGATCAACATTACGCGGCCTCCGATTCAGGCTGCAGTTGCGCCTGCAGCTCATCAATACGCTGCAGCAGAATGGCGATCGTCTTGGCTTGCTCCTCGGCCAGTTGGTCCTGGGCGATCGAGCGCTTCAAGCGGTTGACGATCTCCGAGTTCATGCTGCGGTCGTTACTGTCGGCCAGCACCGCGATGTCGGCGCGCAGGCAGTCGGGCAGACGGACGACGAACTTGTCAGCGGTACGGGAGCAGGTGGTCGTGTATTGCTGTTGCATGCTGTTTTCCTCAGTTGAATGTGGTGCGTGGGTGCGCCGCCAGCAGTTGGCGGACGATGGCGGCATCGTGGGCGGATAGGTCGCCAAGTCGACACGCCATGTCGGTCACGCTTTCCAGTTGTGTCCGGGCTTCCGGGGTCTTCATGACCAGGAAGCCAATCAAGGCACCGCCAACGATGGCGGTGGCCTGCAGGTGACGCGGCGTTGTGGTAGCCTTCGAACCACTGCCGCTTGGACTGGGTGCTTGCATGTCGCCTCTCCTTCTAGTGGTGGTTGGTGCCAGGGAGTTGCAGCTCCTTGGCACCGTCTCTATCAGCCTTGGGTCACGGGTTTGGCCGTGAACACCGGGCGGGTCACGCTTCGAACTTCAAACACTCCCAGGTCCATTCCATCCACACGCTGCAGGTGCACCTGGCAGGTTTCGGGTGGCGGCTGGTTGCGCCAGAAGTCGCTGGCCACCAGCTCGGCCAAGTCCTTGGGGTTCGCGAACAGCAGGTAGGTCGCGGGCATCTGCAGTGCACCTGGCTGGCCGTCCACGGTGTATTCCACGTTCATTCCAAAGCCTCCGGCGCCCACTTCTCGATCAGTTGCTGCCAGATCGCGCTGCCGTTCTGGATGCGTTCATGCACCTCCAGTTCGGGCCGGTAGTCCATGACCAGGACCTGCAGGCAATCCTGAAAAAGGACCAGGTCGAGGCTGCGCAGGTCGGTCAGATCGAAGGGGAAGTCCTCCCCGTTGTAGAGGCCCAGCAGAAAGCGGCCCAGGACGCGGCTTTGGCCGCTGTCACGAAGGGCGATTGGAACAAGGCGGTTCAGCGCTTGAGTGCCGGCGGTGACGATCGCAGGGCGACGTTGCTCATGTGCCTGGACTGCAGCCATCGCGGTGGCGAGGTTGTGTTTGGTGGTGTCTTGCATGGTGTTGCTCCTCGAGGTGCTTGATTGCAAAGGTGGTGGGCTCAGTGCCCGGAAACTAATGCGGCGCGTATACCCCCCGTACATGTGGAATATCTGGAAGGTCGGTTGGGAGGTGCTGCTGCAGGCCCCGTGCTTGCTGGGCTGCAGGTTTTTTCAGTTCCTTCCACCTGGGGTGGAAGGTGGTGGAAGGTCGAAATAGCCTCGTTGCTCTGTAGGCAGCGCCACGCTTGGGCTACAGCCGATTTACGGAAAAGCCCTGGAAGTGGAAGGTTGGTGGAAGGTGGTGGAAGGAGATTCCTTCCAGTGCCTTCCAGTGGCATGCGGCTTGCTGACCGGCTGTAACTACCTGTATTCATTGACTTATTTCTATTCCTTCCAGATATTCCAGATGTTTTAGGGGACTACTCAGAAACTCCGAGCACACACCGCAGGCGGCTCTCACGAACGTCTATCCACCCGAGCTGGCGGGCTATCCACCTTTCCGGAACACCCAGCAGTTCAGCGATCGCTGCTCGATGCGGGAGTGACATTTGCGTGTCTCCAGGAAGGTGTGGGTGCGGCTCTGTTTCAGGGCTTTCTGCAGCAGTACGGTGGGTTGCGCTTCCAAGCCTGCAGCGCGGCACGCTGACTGGAAGTGCTGGATGTTGATGGCGATCAGGCTTTTGTCGCTGCTGTGGTTCAGGGTCTCCTGGGTCTCCTGGCGACGGCCGTCAGCGTCTTCGATCGTCACGATCCGTTCGTTGAGGTAGTGGTAGGCCTGCCAGAACTGGGCAGCGACTTTGTTTTCGGCTGTGCGGGTTTGCTCTCGATCGAGGGCACGCGCCTCCAGGTGTTTGGCCAGTGCCTCCATGTCCCGATCGGACCAGGCCGGAAATAGCGCCTGGGTGGCCTTGGCTGCAGCCAACACCTGAGCATGTGTCTGGATGATTCGGGCATGGCTCACGCCACCGAGCGCCGTGAAGCGTCGTTCACAGTCGGGGTACACCTCGAAGTAGCGCTGGAGCCAGGTGCTTTCCTGGCATAGCACTGCTCGCAGATAGCCACTCAACTGTTCCACGGGCATTGCCTTGAGCCGATCGGCCACCACTTTCAGTTCTGGCGTGTGGTGGTCGCAGGTCATGTGCAGGTACACGATCCGGGTGATGATCGCGTCCGAACCTTCCACCATGGTGTTCTGCGAAATACAGATGGCGCCCCGGAAAATCAGCGCATCGGTGTCACTGTTGCCGGTCTTCACGCCGGTGACGCGCAGCTTGGCGTTCTGGTCGAACAGCGACTTCATCTCGTCCCAGTTGTACTGGACGATCACGGTCCGCCCCATGGCGTCGGTGGTTTCCTTGTCGGACTCCAGCAGCACGACCGGCAGGTTGCTCACTGCAGACAGGGAGCGCAGCAGACCGATCGCCGATGCACCGGATCCGCTTGGCTTAATGCCTTCCTCATTCTTGCGGCCGGCCAGGCGCCACAGGAAACGAAGCAGCGTCGACTTACCCGCACCGGCGGCGCCCGTCAGCTCCAGGAAGGTCCAGCCTTGTTGCTTCCCTCGAATCTGCTCGGCGAACAGGGAGCCAGTCCACCAGGCCAAGCTGGCCAGACCGTTGAGCCCAAACACCTTGCGGAAGTCGATGAACCAGGACGGGTCGAAGGGCTCCCCACGATGCATGGGATAGCTGCGCGCAGAGGTTTTCAGGCCTTCGCCCTTGATGTCCAGAAAACCGTGTTCGTTGACCATGATTTCCTTTCCTTTGAAGAAGCCAAACTCGGGGTAGCAGTAGGCGCCGGTTGCTTCGTCGTAGCCCACGAATGGCAGCGTGCGAACGACGTTGGGGTCACGTAGCCAGTCCTTCTTCAGCATGCCCAGGACCTTTTCGCCGCCCTCGAACATGCCGCCGGGGGTGCGCTCGAGGAGTGCCTTGGCGAAGCCTCGGGGCTCTGTGATCGCACTGGGCGGCAGGGGCTCCTTGCAGTTGAGCCGGCGGTTAGGGAATTCGAACTGGAAGAAGTAGCGTTGCTCACCACTGATGGCGTCGCGCTCCAGGTACTCGAAACGTGGGACGCAGTTGGCCACCTGACTGATGGTTGTGTGCTTGGTGAACTCGGTGAGATACCCGCTAGGCTCCTCGCCTGCCTTGCGAGGCATATCGTCCAGGTCCTTCTGCAGCTCAGAGCTGCGCACGCTGGCCGAATACAAGCAATGCCCAAACTCCACCAGGAAGAACGGCAGTTGTCGGCGGGTGTACAGCAGGTAGGCCTTTTTCATGGGCGACCCGGCACAGAACAGTTGCCCCTGGTACAGCGCATCACGGATGAACACGTCATCCAGCTGACCATCGCGATACACGTCGTCCCAGTCACGTTCGCCAGCAAGCGCTACCAGACGGATCTCGGACATCTTGCGCAGACGTTCGCGGTACTTCGGGATTACCTCATGGCCGGCCTGGTCGTCATCGAGGGCTATTACCCAGCGAACGCCCTTGCCCTTGTTGGCCTCGATGATCTCCCAGGGGAAGTTGTTGCAACTGATGGCGGCGATCGCCTTGTACCCGGCCAGCCACAACGCGATGGCGTGGAAGATGCCCTCCACGATGAAGACCAGGTCGTCCTTCTCGTAGGTCTGCCCAGCGGGCTCCCAGCCTTTCCCCTTGTATGTCATGCCGTAACGAATACCGGCCTTGTCACCGTCGTTCGCCGCGACGGCGCGCGCATCGATGATGCGCTCCCAGTAGCCGTTGCCTAGGGGAAAGCGCACGGTGTCGGCAAATGAACCGTCGGCCATCTTTCTCCGGGCCTGGCTGTACCAGCCGGCGATCCGGGTGATGTCGAAGCCGCGGCTGCGCTGCAGGTAAGCGTCTGCAGTAGCGTTGGGGTTGTCCGGGGTGGACGGGAAACGCTCGCTCAGGTTCTCGAACAGGTGGCGGTAACGGTCGCGGGTCTTCTCTTCGAAGCCGCATTGATTCAACCGGTTGCACTTGAGCTGGTAGGGCTTCTGCTTGCTGATGTAGAGCGAACGCTTGCTACAGCCTGGGCATACGCCCTTGTTGTAGTAGTCCTTCGACTCGTCCTTGGTCAGGAAGCTCAACTCCGGATCGTGCTCGAGGGCGGGGATCACGTCCTCGAGGTAGATCCGATCGAAGTGCTCCGGGGTGATACGTGCGTTCATACCTGGCCCTTATTGCTTGCCAGCCCGGCGAGCGTTTTCCGCTTGCTCGGCCGCTTCCATTGCGAGGTGGACCATGTTGATAAGCACCGCAGATTTCGAGCCCTCCGTCTTAGGCCGGATGATGTAGCGCCCCAGCTCAATCTCACGGCGAATAGCCGAATCCGATTGACCGGAGCGCCTGGCGTACTCGCCAACCGTGACGTAGGGCGTGTCGATCGTGATCTGCATTCTGTTAACCTCTCGCGGAATATTGGGGACATAAGTTCCTATATGGGATCCATGGTGGGTCCTATATAGGTTCTTGTCAAGAGAGAGGTGAGAAATGGATTTGGCAGCGAAGCTGAAGGCGATTAGGGCGAAGGAAGGCGTGACGCAGTCGGAATTCTGTGAGCTAGTGGGGTTCAGCTTGAGCACCTACAAGAAGTACGAGTCTTCGCTGTTTGAGATGGGTTTCACTGCCGTATCGAAGGTGGTGAATCACCCGCGATTCATGAAATACACGCTGTGGCTGATGATTGAGCAGACCGCACCAGAAGCCGGCCAGGTGAGCCCGGTTTAGCGCATGTCGATCAAGAAGTTACCCAGCGGTGAATGGCTTGTGGATTGCCGGCCAGAAGGGCGTGATGGGCCGCGTGTTCGCCGCAAGTTGAAATCAAAAAGCGAAGCGATGTATGCCGAGCGGATGCTGATGGGGGACGGTGCGCGAGGGGAGTTTGAGAAGAAGCCAAAGCGCGACGATCGGCGACTCAGTGATTTGGTCGACCTTTGGTACAAGCTGCATGGACAAACGCTGAAAAGAGGTGAGGAGCGGCAGCGAGCCTTGCAGTCGATGGCAGAGCGTATGGGGAATCCACGCAGCGTTGATTTCAGTGCGGCCCATTTCACCAAGTACCGCGCCGAGCGCCTCGCTGGCGAACATGGCCGAACAACCCCTGGCAACGGGATGAAGAAGGGCCAGAAGGCAAAGCCCGTCAGTGCAAACACGCTGAATCACGAACTGGCCTACCTCAGTGCCGTGTTCAACGAATTGGACCGGTTAGGGGAATGGACAGGGGATAACCCGCTGGAGAAGGTGCGGCGTCTTAAGTTCGATGAACCGGAGATGGCATACCTGGAGAAGGACGAAATCCCGACATTGCTCCGGGTGTTGGATGGGATCTCGGTCAAGGCTGGCGTCGTAGCTCGGGTTTGCCTGGCCACTGGTGCCCGATGGTCTGAGGCAGAAGGGTTGGATTCGCGCCAGGTTCGCGGTGGACGAATTACTTTCCATCGAACCAAAAACTCCAAGAGTCGTGTGGTACCTATCACCCAAGCCCTGGAGGATCAGATAAAAGCGGCCCTTCCTTTCGGGGATTGCTACAAAAAGTTCGGTGAAGCGGTCGAGACCGCAGGCATCGATCTCCCAGATGGCCAAATGACGCACGTCCTTCGCCACACATTCGCCAGCCACTACATGGCCAACGGCGGCGACATCCTGACCTTGCAGCGAGTTCTGGGCCATTCCTCCCTGACTATGACCATGCGGTACGCACATTTCAGCCCCGGGCACCTGGCCGACGTGGTCAACCTGAACCCTCTGGCTGAGCAATGTGGACAGAATGTGGACGCTGGAAAGGGTAAGAAAGCGAAAAAGGACAAGGCCTAGAAACACGAAAGCCCCGTAGTACGGGGCTTTGAGAGGTGGTGCCGGCACCAGGAGTCGAACCCGGGACCTACTGATTACAAGTCAGTTGCTCTACCAGCTGAGCTATACCGGCATAGGGGCGTCATTATAGCGATCGATTGGCGGCTGTAAACTACTTCTGTGCGTTTCCTTTGCAGGGACGTAAGTTACCGCCCGGAAAAGAGATTTCTCCTACCAGCCGCGGTGTATGGAGTTGACGCTGGGTTCAGGTTGTCCCGGGTTGAAAAACAACTTGTGGTTGTCGCAGCCGCGCTTCTTGCAGGGGCCTTGGGGGTGCAGGGGGAGGCCGCGGTCGCCGCCGAGTTCCATCGAGGGCACTTCCCAGTCGGGGGAGGTGTGCTGTGTGGGGGCGTTGCTGCAGCCGGCCAGGAGCAGGGCGAAGGTCAGCAGGGTGAGTGGGTTGGAGTTGGCCACGTTCTGGTTCCGTTCGGGTGGGTTGGATCAATTTTTGTCGAGAATGCGCTGGATGGTGCCACCGCATGCCATGTAGCAACTGTCGTAGTCACGCTCGCAGCTGTAGCTGGTCCCGCTGTTGAAGGGGTAGCTGGGGTAGTAACAGCTGTGTCGGGCGTCGTGTTTGCTCTTGCCGGCCTGGCAGTGTTGGTAGGCGCGCAGGTTGGCCTGGTACAGGGCGCGGTCGCTGTTTTCTTGCAGGCGGGACATCTGTTGGCAGTGGTTGCGCTGCATCGAGCAACTGTTGATGCAGTTCATGCCATGCGCGCTGGGCGGTGGCGAGTATCTGTAGGTATAGCTGGGGCCGCAGCCGCTCAGCAGGGCGCCGGCCAGCAGCCAGGTGGCGCAGCGTTTGGATGGGGTGTCCACGGGGTTGTACGTTCCTTGATCATTCCTCGCTGAACTCCAGCAGGTCGCCGGGTTGGCAGTTCAGCGCGCGACAGAGCTTTTCCAGGGTCTCGATCTTGAAACCCTTGATCTTGCCGTTCTTCAGCAGCGACAGGTTCGCTTCCGTAATGCCGATAATTTCTGCCAGGTCCTTCGAGCGGATCTTGTTCCTGGCCATGACGACGTCGAGTCGGATGATTATCGGCATAGGGGGCGGCTAGACATAACAGTTGTGTTCATCGCTGATGGTTTTGGCGTCACGCATGAGGAGCGAGAAGGCGCAGAGCAGGATGCCTTTCATGATCTCGTAGACGGCCTCGGATGATACACCGATCGACACGCTGAAGCTCCTTTCCCCAGCCGGCAGGTCGATGGCAAAGCCCAGGCCTTGTAGCGTGCTGACCAGTGGCCAGACCAGGGGGGTGCCGATGCACAGCAGACCGACCCACCAGAGCAGCTTGATGTTCTGCGCCGTCCAGGTCTGCCCTTTGGACAGGCGAATGAAGAACAGCCCAGTCAGGATCAGCGCCAGTACCGAAAGGCAGCTGGGGATCAACTCCAGGCCCAGCACCACGCCCATGGCGAGGTTCGAGGGCTGATAGCCGGGTGCTAGCAGCAATGGCATCTCTTCCCCATAACTTTGCAGGTAGGCAGCGAGTACATCGGGGTAGTCGAACAGCCAGAGCAGCGGTAGGCCGCCAAACTCGGCCGCGGCGGTGAGCCAGGCGAGGAAGGCGGCGAAAGCGCCGATCGCTCGTAGGCGAGAACGCGCATAGGCCACGGTTTTACTGTTCATGGGGTGCCTCCTTTCTGTGTTGAGCGGTGCGCATTATTTTCGAAAAATTATCGTAATACAATAATTAATTCTTTATTTATGAAAAGTGCGACAGTTTGACTCAGACGCTGCTGATTTTGCCGCGCAGGCTTATGCGGGTTCTGGCAGGGTCAAGATGGGATCTGGGAAAGCAGTGGGTAATATAATTTACGTACCTTTCAACAGTTCTTAAGGGCTTTTCCCTGTTTTATGAACGAAATACCTGACAAATAATTAGTCCCGTTCTATCGGTTTGACTGAATCGATGGTCTTGGCTAATCTTGTGTTCATTATGTTGAACACTAAAGCGTTTAAGCCCCTTTCCTTCTCCCGTCTGGTTTCCCGTGAACGTCACTGGACCGGCGATCTGTAGCACCTCCCCCGACATACAGCCGTTGTTGTTTTCATGTCTGTCGCCGACGCCCGAGTGCTCGGCTGTTATCGCCCGTGGGAGGGCATCATGCGTTCCTGGATCTATTTGTTCGTCGCCATCACCGCCGAGGTGATCGGCACCGCGTCGATGAAGCTCGCCGCCACCCATTCCCCGCTGCTTGGCCATGCAGTGATGTACGCCATGGTCGGCCTGTCGTATTTCTTCTTGGCCCTGGCGGTCAAACGGGTGCCGGTCGGTGTTGCCTACGCCCTGTGGGAAGGTATCGGTATCGTGCTGATCACCTTGGTCAGCGTCACCTGGTTGGGCGAGAGCCTGGGTTGGACCAAGGCCCTCGGCCTATCTGTGATGATCATTGGCATCTTGCTGATCAAGGCCGGTACCCGCTCCGCACCGTCGGTGCGCAATGGGGAGGCGCTGCCATGCTGAGCCTGAACTGGGTTCCCTTCGCTTGGCTGGGCCTGGCCATCGTGCTGGAGGTACTGGCCAACCTGCTGCTCAAGTACTCCGACGGTTTCCGCAAGCGCGGCCTGGGGATCGCCTCGATTCTGTGCGTGCTCACCGCCTTCACTGCCCTGGCGCAGGCTGTGCGGGACATCGAGTTGTCATTGGCCTACGCCGTCTGGGGCGGTTTCGGCATTCTCGCCACCGTGGCCATGGGCTGGGCGCTTTTTGGTCAGCGCTTGGCTGGCCGTGGATGGCTCGGTCTGGGGTTGCTGCTGTTGGGGATGGGATTGTTGAAACTGGCTTGAAATCCATCCATTTGGATGGCCTTAGAGCGATTGGTTGACATGCTTATGCACAAGCAGCATGTCAACAGTGCTCTAAAAGCATGCCATTTCATGCTGCCGCTGGTCTTTGCGCAAACGCCTGTTTTTGCTGGTTTTCAGTTCCCCAACGAAATAAGTGGAGCTGGGGAAATAGCGTTTGGAACGAAGATTCCATGACATTCATCACAAGCTTGTTCACAGAGTTATCCACAGGGTTTCAACCGTTGTGCGCTGACTTACCACGTTCTGCCAACAGCATGAGATTGCGCGGTGTCAGGGGTTGCTCGCAGAACACGCCGAGACGCACTTCGTAACCCTGTTCTTCGAGAAACAGAGCACGGTCCAGCGCCAGCCATAGTTCCAACGGGCGCCGGAACAGGTTGCGCACCAGTTCCAGGTTGCGTACCTGTGCCAGGCGCTGCCAGCCCGCGGCTTCCAGCGCGATCCAGTCGGGTTCGCCCTGCAACTGCACGTGCTTGAGTTCGGCCAGGTCCCGGCAATACTGGGCAAAGGATTTCTCCAGCCAACTGACCGGTAGTGACGGGGTTGGCAGGTACTCGTCGAGTTGGCGCTGCTGGCGTTGCAGCAAGTCGAAGCCCAGGCGCCGGGCCATGGAGTCGTCGCGCTGGCGCCGTATCCGGGCGCCGGCGGTGACGGTCTCGCTCAACGGCAGGCCGAGATCATCCAGCGACAGCTTCAGGCTCGAAGCACGCGCAGTTGTAGATAACGGCTGGTAGGCGTCACCCTGGATACGGTTGTAGCAGCAGGGCGCCACCGCTAGTTGCCGGCACCCCTGCTGGCTGGCCACTTGCAGCAGGCGCACGTGCAGGTCGCCGCAGGCATGCAGTGCGACCACGCTCTTGCTGGCATCCAGATGGCGTCCGCAGTTGTCGGCCATCACATCCTGTTGCAGGTGGCTGGCAGGCAAGTGGTGGTGCTCGCTCAGGGCCTGCCCGGCGGCGACCAGCGCGGCATCGAACTCCAGGCAGGTCAGTTGCTGCCCGGGTTGCAGCAGGCGGCGGCCCAGATGCCCCTTTCCGGAGCACCAGTCCAGCCAGTGGCTGGGCTGTTCGCGGAAGGCCAGGCGGCGGGCAAAGGCTTCGACCTGCTGCCACTTGCGCCCCGGCACGTTGACGTCGAGGCGATGCCCGGCCGGGTGCAGCCCGGCGTCCGGTAGTTCGCCAACGACGGCCAGTTGGCGGGCTTGTTCGGCCAGCTGTGGAAAAGGCCTGGGCGCGGGCAACTGTTCCGGGTGTTGCTGGAGCGCCTCGGCTTGCTCCAGGGAGCGCTGGCGCAGCCAAGTGGACAGTTCTGGAAGTTCGGCCTCCCAGTTCAGGCGCAGAGAGGTGAACGGCCGTGGTCGCCACAGGTGCTGGTACTGGCAGATGAACTGGTCGAGGGCCTGGAAACGGGCAAGGAGCTGGTGGCCGTGGAGGAAGGAAGTCGTGCTCATGCTCGGCTACAGAAGGCGGGGCTTGTGACAGCCCCGCGCAGTGGTGTCAGCGGCCTTGGCAGGCATCGACGCGCAGCCAGCGTTCGAGCACCTTGAAGACCTGGACCAGGATGAAAGAGATCAGCAGATAGAACACCCCGGCGGCGAAGAAGATTTCTACCGGCAGGTAAGTGCGGGCGATGATGGTCCGCGCCATGCCAGTCAGTTCCAGTAGGGTGACGGTACTGGCTAGGGCGCTGGCCTTGAGCATCAGGATCACTTCGTTGCTGTAGGCCGGCAGGCCGATGCGCGCGGCGCGTGGCAGCATGATGTAGAACAACGTCTTGGCC
Source organism: Pseudomonas sp. X10 (assembly GCF_054889225.1). Classification (NCBI taxonomy): domain Bacteria; kingdom Pseudomonadati; phylum Pseudomonadota; class Gammaproteobacteria; order Pseudomonadales; family Pseudomonadaceae; genus Pseudomonas; species Pseudomonas sp. X10. The sequence continues at coordinate 380,188 of NZ_CM142677.1, forward strand.
CGCGACATGCCCAGCGCGCGCGCCGCTTCGATCTCACCCCGCGGGATGGCCTGCAGTGCGCCCCGCAGGATCTCGGCAATATAGGCGGCGGTGTGCAGGGTCATGGTCAGCACGGTGCACCAGAACGGATCGCGCAGGTAAGGCCACAGCGCACTGCTGCGCACCGCATCGAACTGCGCCAGGCCGTAGTAGACCAGAAACAACTGCACCAGCAGCGGTGTGCCGCGGAAGAAGAAGATGTAGCCATAGGGCAGGGCGCGCACGTACCAGTGCCGCGAGGCCCGGGCTATGCCCATCGGGATGGCCAGGATCAGTCCGGCGATGACTGCGATAGCCACCAGCTCCAGGGTCAGGGTTGCGCCCTGGGCCAGGCGTGGCAGCCACTTGATGATCACTTCCCAGTTCATTGGTTGGCCCTCACGAAGCCGCGAGCGGCGCGTTTTTCCATGAAATGCATGCCGATCATGGCGAGGATGGTCAGGCCCAGGTATATGAAGGCGGCGACCATATAGAAGGTGAAGGGCTCCTTGCTCACGGTCACGGCGATCTGCGAGTGGCGCATGATTTCTTCCAGGCCGATCACCGACACCAGCGCGGTGTCCTTCATCAGGATCATGAACAGATTGCCAAGGCCCGGCAGGGCGATACGCCACATCTGCGGCAGGATGATGCGCGAGAGAATGCGGCTGCGCGACAGACCCAGCGCCAGGCCGGCTTCACGGTGGCCCTTGGGGATGGCCAGGATGGCGCCACGGAACACCTCCGTGGCGTAGGCGCCGAAGCACAGGCCCAGGGCGATCACGCCCGCAGCGAAGGCATTGAGCTCCAGTCCGGGAATATTCAGGGCTTCGCCGAGCTGATTCATCAGGCTGACGGTGCCGAAGTAGATCAACAGGACCCAGAGCAGCTCGGGAACGCCGCGTACCAGGGTCGAATATGCGCCGCCGAGCCATTGCAGCGGCTTGATCGGCGAGGTCTTGGCCAGGGCGCCGAGCAGGCCCAGGACCAGCCCCAGCAGCAGGGCGCAGAGCGCCAGTTTGACGGTCATCAGCGTGCCGGCCATAAGAGCCGGACCGAATCCGTGTAGGTCGATATTCATGGGCAGGTGTGTTCAAGGGACCGGCACCGCCCAAAGGCGGTGCCGGTCGGGGCGAATCAATAGATGCTGAACGGGAAGTACTTGTCGTTGATCTTCTTGTACGTACCGTCGGCAATGATTTCTTTCAGGGCGGCGTTCAGGTCGTTGCGCAGTTTGTCGTCACCCTTGCGAACGGCGATGCCGATCTTGTCGCTTTCGACCACCGGGTCGCCCTTGAACTCGTAGTTTTTGCCTGCATCGGTCTTCAGCCAGTCGTAGTTGACGTATTTGTCAGCCAGGATGGCGTCGACGCGGCCCGAGGTCAGGTCGAGGTAGGCGTTTTCCTGGGTGTCGTACAGCTTGATGGTGATGTCGTTGCCGTAGTTGTCTTCCAGCCAGCTACCGGCGAGGGTGGCGCGCTGGGTGCCGATGATCTTGCCCTTGAGCGAGTCCTTGTCGGTCTTGAAGTCGACGTTCTTCGGCGCGATGAACTGCAGCTTGTTGGAGTAGTAGGGCTCGGTGAAGTCAACGGCCTGCTTGCGCTCGTCGGTGATCGACAGCGAAGAGACCAGGAAGTCGAACTTCTTGGCGTTCAGGGCCGGGATGATGCCGTCCCAGTCGGAAGTGACCACCGTGCATTCGACTTTCATCTTGGCGCACAGGGCGTCACCGATGTCCTTGTCGAAGCCGACCACCTGGCCGCTGGCGTCCTTGTTGTTGAACGGCGGGTACGCCGCTTCGATACCCATGCGCAGTTTTTCCGCAGCCATGGCGTTGGCCGAAAACACCAGCGTGGCGGCAGCTGCCAGGAGGAATTTCTTGTAGGTCTGCATGCGTGTTGCTCCGTTAGCGGTTGCTGGACATGAATTGCTTACAACGCACCGAGGTCGGGTTATCGAAAACCTGCTGCGGCGATCCTTGCTCTTCGACCAGCCCTTGGTGCAGGAAGACGACTTCGCTGGACACCTGGCGGGCGAAGCCCATTTCGTGGGTTACCAGTAGCATGGTGCGGCCTTCTTCGGCGAGCGCGCGGATAACATTAAGCACTTCCTGGACCATTTCCGGGTCGAGGGCCGAAGTCGGCTCGTCGAACAGGATGACCTTGGGCTTCATGGCCAGGGTCCGGGCGATGGCGGCGCGCTGCTGCTGGCCACCGGAAAGCTGTGCCGGATAGGCATGGCGCTTGTCGTGGATGCCGACCTTGGCCAGCAACGCCTCGGCGTGCTCGATGGCTTCGGCCTTGCTCTGGCCCAGCACACGGCGGGGGGCCTCGATGATGTTGTCGAGGATCGACATGTGAGGCCACAGGTTGAAGTTCTGGAAGACAAAGCCGATCTCGCTGCGCAGGCGGTTGATCTGGCGGTTGTCGGCGGCGACCAGTTCGCCGTTCTTGGTCGCCTTGAGCTTGAGCTCTTCACCGGCGACGAGGATCTGGCCCTGGTGCGGGTTCTCCAGCAGGTTGATGCAGCGCAGCAGGGTGGACTTGCCTGACCCGGATGACCCCAGGATCGAAATCACGGCACCGTCGTGAGCGGTCAGCGAAATGCCCTTGAGTATCTCCTGATCGCCGTAGCGTTTATGCAGGTTGCGGATTTCCAGCGCGGGCGTGGCCTCGGCCATGTGCGGTCCTCATGTGTTCGGGTGCGATCCCAGCTGTTGGCGGCCTTTCCTGGCGAGCGCCAAGCTAGCATAGCGGCGGAATGACAGCCAACCAGGTCGCAAGGGCAATTGGTTGCTGGCAGGGCAGGTGTCGCATCGGTGCAGTGGACTGTCGCGCGGATGTCCGCCGGCGTGCTGCCCAGCCTAGAAGCCCTGATGAAAAAAGGCGCGATGGTGCCAGCTTTGGCCGTGCCTGGGAAGACGTTTTTGGCCGGGTATTACCCTCGACCTATTTGCGTGCTTCATGAGTTGCGCCGTTGGGTTGCGCTTTTTCGTGCACCTGTTTTGTGCGTAGGTGTTACTTAGGAGCACCTTTTGTGCAGTTGTAAGTGAGTATTTCAGTAATAACGTGTTGGCATGGCATTTTGGCGGTCTTTCGGTCAAAGGTTGGCAGAAAGGCCCCGCGGCCCCTGTTTTCCGGGGCTGCGAGATGTTTCAGACGAAAGTCATTCTCATGTGGCGCGGTTATTGCCAGAACCCCCGGCACCGGGCCGGGCGCACGTTATTGATGCTGCACACCAGGCCCAGCTGATTTGGATAGCCACTCCTTGCAAAGGTAGTTTTATGAGCGGTACGCACAATTCCAATGACCTCGCTCAGGGGCTCAAACAACGGCATGTGACCATGCTGTCCATCGCGGGCGTGATTGGCGCCGGCCTGTTCGTCGGTTCCGGCCATGCGATCGCCCAAGCCGGCCCGGCCGTGTTGCTGGCCTACGCTGCCGCCGGCACCCTGGTCGTGTTGGTGATGCGCATGCTGGCCGAGATGGCCATTGCCTCGCCAGACACCGGCTCCTTCTCCACTTACGCTGACCGCGCCATCGGCCATTGGGCCGGTTTTACCATCGGCTGGCTGTACTGGTGGTTCTGGGTGTTGGTGATCCCGCTGGAAGCCAACGCCGCAGCGGCCATTCTCCACGCTTGGTTCCCTGCCGTGGACTTCTGGGTCTTCACCCTGGTCATCACCCTGGTGCTGACCGCTACCAACCTGTTCAGCGTGAAGAATTACGGTGAGTTCGAGTTCTGGTTCGCCCTGCTCAAGGTGCTGGCCATCGTCGGTTTCATCGTCGTCGCTTGCGCGGCCATGTTCGGTTTCGTGCCTAACAGCCAGGTCAGCGGTGCCGGCCACCTGTTCGATACTCAGGGCTTCATGCCCAACGGCTTGGGTGCCGTGCTAGCCGCAATGCTGACCACCATGTTCTCGTTCATGGGCACCGAGATCGTCACCATCGCCGCCGCCGAATCCAAGGACCCGGGCAAGCAGATCACCAAGGCGACCAATTCGGTGATCTGGCGTATCTGCCTGTTCTACCTGGTGTCGATCTTCCTGGTCGTGGCCCTGGTGCCGTGGAACGACCCAGCCCTGGCCGAATCCGGCTCCTACCAGACCGTGCTGAGCATGATCGGCGTGCCCAATGCCAAGCTGGTGGTGGACATCGTCGTGCTGATTGCCGTGACCAGTTGCCTGAACTCGGCGTTGTACACCTCTTCGCGCATGCTGTTCTCCCTGAGCAAGCGGGGCGACGCCCCGGCCTTGGCCCAACGCACCACCAAGGCCGGTACCCCGCACTGGGCAGTGCTGTTGTCCACTGCTGCAGCCTTCCTCACCGTGATCGCCAACTACCTGGCGCCGTCGCAGGTCTTCGAGTTCCTGCTGGCCAGTTCCGGCGCCATTGCCCTCTTGGTGTACCTGGTGATCGCCGTGTCGCAACTGCGCATGCGTCGTCAGCGCGTGGCCCGCGGCGAGCAGATCGCGTTCAAGATGTGGCTGTTCCCAGGGCTGACCTGGGCGGCGATCATCTTTATCGTGGCGGTGCTGGTGGTCATGGCGACCCGTCCGGATCACCGTGCCGAAATCGTCGCGACGGCGCTGCTGAGTATCGCTGTGGTCGCTGCCGGCCTGCTGGTGCAGCGCAAGCGTAAGGCCGAGCGTCATGCTGCCGGGCAGGTGGCGCTGGATAGCTGACTCGCGTAGTCGAAAGCAAAAGGCCGCGCCCTGTGAGGGGCGCGGCCTTTTTAGTGGGTTGCCCGGCAGGTCACTCTGCCTAGCTGGCTTGTGTGCAGCTTGGGTCAGCCGAACTGCTTTTGCTGTTGTTGCTGCTTGGCCACGGCTTCCGAGGCTGCCACATAGGCTTCCTGGAACTCATCGCTTTCCAGCCAGGCCATGGTGGTGTCTTCGTCGGCGCCGTCGAGCCATTTACGGTAGGCAGTGAAGACCAGGACTATGTAGTCGGTGGCGTGCTCTTCCTTGTGGCCCTTGAGTACCAGTGTCAGCAACGGATCGACCAGGAATACCGAAATCATTGGCACCAGGCCGTTTTCTTGGGCCTGCTTCATTTTCTCGAACAGGTCGTTGTAGCTACCCGATTCCATGGCCTTGTTGAATACCTGCTCGACGCTGGTGCTTTCGCCACTGCTGGCCTTGACCGCCTGGCCGCTGCGTACCATGCGGTTTTGTTTGGCCTTGGTGGCGGCGCGCTTGGCGCGTTTCTGTTGCTTGCTGTTGGAGGCCATGGGCTCAACCTTGGTCAGTCTGGAAAATGCGCGTATTGAAACGCAGTTGCCTGGTAAACCCAAGCCTCGCTTGTCGTCCTCAGGCTGGCAGCGCCAGCCCGGCCTCCTGCTGTTCATCTTCCTCGAAGCCGCGCGAGGCCCGGCCTACCAGCAGTGGATCGGGCAGGTGCGCCACGCTCAGGTCCTTGCCGGGGTAGTCCAGCGAGTGCAGGAAGTGCCGGATGCAGTTGATCCGTGCGCGCTTCTTGTCATCGGACTTGATCACCGTCCAGGGCGCGTCGGCGGTGTCGGTGTGGAAGAACATGGCTTCCTTGGCGGCGGTGTAGTCATCCCAGCGGTCCAGTGACTTGATGTCGATGGGCGAGAGCTTCCAGTGCTTGAGTGGGTCGTCGCGACGCGAGATGAAGCGGCGCAGTTGCTCTTCGCGGTTCACCGAGAACCAGTATTTGAACAACTGGATGCCGCTGTTGCACAGCATGCGCTCCAGATCTGGGGCCTGGCGCATGAACTCCAGGTATTGCAGCGGCGTGCAGAAGTCCATGACCCGCTCGACCCCGGCGCGGTTGTACCAGGAGCGGTCGAAGAAGACCATTTCCCCAGCGGTCGGCAAGTGCTGGATGTAGCGCTGGAAATACCATTGGCCTTTCTCCTGCTCGGACGGCTTCTCCAGGGCGACGATCCGTGCGCCACGTGGGTTCAGGTGTTCCATGAAGCGCTTGATGGTACCGCCCTTGCCAGCTGCGTCGCGGCCCTCGAACAGCACCACGACGCGCTGGCCGGTTTCCTTCACCCAGCTCTGCACCTTCAGCAGCTCGATCTGCAGCGTGTGCTTGGCTTTCTCGTACTCCTGGCGGCGCATGCGGTTGCGGTAGGGGTAGCTGGCCGGCAGCTTGGCCGAGGTGCTGTCTTCATTGCTGCCATGGCGGGCAGTGGCGACTTCCAGGGCGACCGGCTGTTGGCTGATGGCGCTGATGTCGGTTTCCGGGACAGGAGTGGCGGCAGGTTTACGGCTGCGCGGGCGGCGGGCCCGAGGCGTGCTGGTGGTACGGGGGCCGGAGAGGGGCTCGGCTGAGGCGGGGAGTAATGGAGTGCTGGTGGATTCTTCGCTCATGGAGGGCCTGTCGGGTCGTTTCGAATGTCCACCAGGCATTCTAGGGCGACCCGATAGTGGCGTATTGATGTCGATCAATCAGTACCAGTACTTCGGGTAGCTATTGGGTTGTCGTACGTTGTTCAAGCACCAGGCCACGGCAACGATCACCAGCGATCCTGCCAGCACAGGGGTGATCACGAAGCTCAGCGGTGCATGGCTGGCGATCACCACCAGCGGGTTGGCCCCGGCAGGGGCGTGCAAGGTGCGGGTCTGTTGCATGGCTGCCAGGGCCAGGCCCACGGCCAAGGCAGCAGCCCACCAGTTATCGCCCAGGGTATGCAGCACCAGCAGGCCGACCAGGGTGGCTATTACATGGCCTCCGATGATGTTACGTGGTTGCGCGAGCGGTGAGTCGGGCATGCCGAAGGCCAGCACGCAACTGGCACCGAACGGCGCCATCAGCCAGGGCGCGGCCGAGACCTGGCTGAGCCAACCGGTAATGCCGATGGCCAGTGCTGCGCCAAGCAGTGAGATCAGGCTGAAATGCAGGGAAGGAGCAGCAGGGGCCTTGGACTTGAAGGGCATGGGCGGAGACTCCGGGCGGGAAAAGTTCGGCGAGGATACCGACCGGTTTACCTGCGAGTCAACCGATCGGTATACACTGTGTGAAACTCTCCAGATCAAAGGTGTGCCATGAGTACCTCGGACAAGATTGCTGAATCGGCGCTGCAGGTTTTCTACCGTCAGGGCTATCACGGTACTGGCGTCGAGCAACTGAGCCAGGAGGCAGGGGTGACCAAGAAGACCCTGTACCGGCACTTTCCCAGCAAGGAGGCGCTGATCGAAGCGGCGCTGCAGCGGCGTGACGAAGACTTCATGGCTCGCCTGGAAAGCGCACTGGCCACAGCAGAGCCGGCCCTGCGTGCGCTGGCCTATATCGATTTCCTTGAGGGCTGGGCGCGTAGCGGCAGCTTTCATGGTTGTGCCTTCATCAACGCTGCTGCTGAGTACGCCGATGCCGCCGAGCCTCCGCACCGGCTGGCCCATGAGCACAAGCTGAAGGTGCGGCACGTGCTGGAGCAGGTCTGCCGGGAGGCGGGGTTCAGGGGGGAAGGGGTGGCGGAGCAGCTTTTCCTGCTGGGCGAGGGGTTGATCGTCGCGTCGCAGGTCAGTGGGGCGCAGGTCTCGCTGTTCGAGGCGGCACGGCGCTTGGTGGAGGCATTGGCCAGGTGACGAGCTCATCGCCAGCTGACGCTGGCTTTTACCTGGGCATTGCGTCCAACAATAATCCCAGACAAACAAAAAACCCCTGAATCTCGCGATTCAGGGGTTTCGGTATTAGTGGTGCCCAGAGACGGAATCGAACCGCCGACACGGGGATTTTCAATCCCCTGCTCTACCGACTGAGCTATCTGGGCAACGGGGCGCATTAAAAGGGTTTTTCAGGTTTGCGTCAACGACTTTTTGAAAATTTTTTAAATTAATTCCGTCGCTTACGATTTTTCGGGGTCATTCGCTAGGTGGAACGTAGCCTTCGGCCTTGGCGTAGTCCTCGCCGGAGAAGAACTTGTCCATTTCGCCCTGGAGGAATTTACGGTCCTCGGCGTTCATCATGTTCAGGCGCTTCTCGTTGATCAGCATGGTCTGTTCCTTTTGCCAGTCAGCCCAGGCCTTCTGCGAAATGTGCTCGTAGATGTCTTGGCCTTTGGCGCCCGGGTACGGTGGGCGCTCCAGGCCTGGCAGTTCTTCTTTGTATTTGCGGCACATTACGGTGCGGGTCATTGCGGCTCTCCTGCAATCAATTCGTCGGCCGCGCGTTTGAGCAGCTTCTTGACCGGGGCGGCAAGGCCCAGGCGCGGCGGGGTGGCCAGGTTATACCAGAGCCAGTCGGCCTCGGCCACGTGCTGGCCGACCGGGTCGACACGCACCAGCCAGGGTTCGATGGCCAACTGGAAGTGGCTGAAGGTGTGGGTCAGGTTGTCCATGGCGCGGCTGTCGGCCAGGCGCAGGCCGTGCTGGTAGGCGAGGTCGTCGAGTTGCTCGAGGCTGTCCAGTTCAGGCAGGCTCCACAGCCCGCCCCAGAGGCCGCTGGAAGGGCGGCGGTAAAGCAGGATGGCGCCTTCGTGGTTGGCCAGCAGCGGCATCAGCGTGCGCTTCTGAGGCAGCGTCTTGCGCGGCTTGGGCACTGGGTAGCGGGTTTCCTGGCCGAGCATGTGCGCTTCGCAGCCGCGTTGCAGCGGGCACAGCAAGCAACTGGGCTTGCTGCGGGTGCACAGGGTGGCGCCAAGGTCCATCATCGCCTGGGTGTAGTGGTTGACCCGGGCGTGTGGAGTGAAGCGTTCGGCGTTGGCCCACAGGGCATTGGCCACCTTGGGCTCGCCCGGGTAACCCTCCTGGGCGGTATAGCGGGCCAGCACGCGCTTGACGTTGCCATCGAGGATCGGTGCACGCAGGCCCATGCTGATGCTGGCGATGGCGCCAGCGGTGGAGCGGCCGATGCCGGGCAGTTCGGTGAGCTGCTCGACGCTGCGCGGGAATTCGCCGCCATACTGCTCGACGACGATCTTCGCCGCCTTCTGCAGGTTGCGTGCACGAGTGTAGTAGCCAAGCCCGGTCCACAGGTGCAGCACTTCGTCTTCTGGCGCCTCGGCCAGCGCCTGCACGGTCGGCAGGGCCTGCATGAAGCGATCGAAGTAGTTGAGCACGGTGCTGACCTGGGTCTGCTGCAGCATGATTTCTGAGACCCACACCCGGTAGGGGGTGATGCCCTGTTGCCAGGGCAGGTCATGACGGCCATGGCGGTCGTACCAGTCGAGTACGGCGCCGGAGAACTGCTCGGGGCTCATCGTTTGAACAACCCCTTGAGTGCGTCCTTCAGCTCCGGGCTGACCTTGTCGCCCAGCTTCTCGTCGATCTTCTCGTTCAGTTTTTCGTTGATGCGGTTGCCGGCCAGCTTGGCGGCAACCTTGCCCAGCCCATCCTGGTCCAGGCGGCAAGCCTTGGCGCCCAGCTCCAGTGGGCCACGGCAGCGCAGCGGCAGTTCGACGCCGACGTAGCGTTCGTTGACCTGGCAGGCTGGGTCCGGCATGGCGCGCTGGTCGCCTTCGACGACCACGCCGACGTGGTAGTCCATGCCCAGCACGCGCAGGTCGAGATCGCCATTGCCGTTGACAGCCAGGCCAGGGATACGCGCCTTCAGGTCTGGGTTGCTGGCAACGCCGTTACGCACGACCAGGCTGCCTTTGAGCTCCTGGAAGGGTGTGTCCTTGCCGCGTGGCTCGCCGCTGAGCTGCTTGCGGTTGAGGGTGGCGATGGCCTGGCACAGCTGCTGCTCCAGATTGGCATTGACCAGCACGCCATCGCTGATGGTGAAGCTGGCGTTGCCGTTGAGGGTATCGATCAGGGCCTTTTGGCTGTTGCCGGAGGCGGTCAGGTCGCTGGACAGGGTCAGCAGGCCCTTGACTGGTGGGGTCTGGTTTTCCCCTTCCGTCTTGATGAAGTGCTCCACGGGCACGCGATTGATCTTGGTGCTGACGCCGACTTGCGGAACGGCCGGACGTACGTCGAGGTTGCCGTGGGCTTCGAAGCTGCCGTTGTAGAGGCCGCCGCGTAGGGTCTCGAGGGTGACCAAGCCGCCCTGGCCACGGGCTTTGAGACTGGCGTTGCTGATCGGCAGCTTGTCCAGCGTCAGTGCGCCGAAGCTCAGGTCGGCTTGCAGATCGAGCTGGCGCAGGCGGTCCACCGGCAGCAGCTTGTCAGTGCTCCAGGCCACTTGGGTCGGGGCGTTCGGCAGGGGAGTGGTGCCAGTCACGGCGCGGGTCTCCTGCTGCTTGACCTCGGCCTGGCGCGCGGCGCTGGCGCCTTTGGCTTCCTCGCTCTTGGCCGGCAGGTAGCGGTCGGCATCGAAGCTGTCGCCCTTGAGTTGCACGCGCAGGGCTTGCTTGGCGAAGTCCTCGACGGCGATGCGGCCACTGAAGGTGCTGTCGTCAAGCTTCACAGCCAGGTCGTTCAGGGCCAGGCTGTTCGGAGTGCCTTGCAGGCGGCTGACCAGCTCGACCTTACCGAATGCCTCCGGGTCGGTGGTGGCTGGCAGCGGATGGCCGACGCTGTCGAGGAAGGTGCGCAGGTTGAACTGGGCGATCGACAGGCCGCCGCTGAGCTGCGGGGTTTTGTCCAGGTCGCGCAGGCTCAGCTCGCCGAGGGCACGCAGTTGGTTGGCCGAAACCTTCAGGCCATTCCACTCGGCGACGTTGGCAGCCAAGTCGACCAGGAGTTGGCCTTGGGCGGCAAAGGTCATGGTCTTCCCGGCCAGGGGTTCGCCCGAGGTTTCGCCGCTCAGGCGCATGTCTTCGAAGTTGTAGCGCTTGAGCTTGCGGTCGAAGCGCAGCTCGCCACTGAGTTCGGTGCGGGCGCGCAGGTTCGGCTCGCCGACATTGAGGAAGGCGGTCATCTTCACCGGGATGTTCGAGCCTTCATGCACCGCGCCAGTGCTCAACTGGATGCTTTCGGCTCCGAAGGTCTGGCCGGTCTTGGCATCGGTGTACTGCACCCGGGCGTTGTTGACGGTCAGGCTGTCGATGTCCAGTTTGACCATGCGTTCGTTGCCGCTGTCCTGGCTTGGCTTGGCTTCGTCCGCCGCTGGGTTGCCGGACGCTGCGGCAGGCGCGCCGTTGGCGTCTTGTGCCGGCAGCGGTTTGCCGATGTCTTCCCAGTTGCCGTGGCCGTGCTCGTCGCGGGCCAGGTTCAGGTTCAGGCCTTCGACGCGTACGTCGCTCATCTGTACTTCACGGCGCAACAAGGGCAGCACACGCACGGACAGGCCAAGCATCTGCAGGTCGGCGAACGGCTCCTTGGGATTGTTCAAGGTGGCGACGCTGGCTTCATGCAGCTCAAGCCCCAGCCAGGGGAACAGGCTCCAGCCGATGTCGCCGTTGAGCGTCAGCTCGACGTGCGCCTTGTCGCGAGCCAACTGGCGAATCTCGTCTTTATAGTCGTTGGGATCGAACAGGTGGGTCAGGGCGAAGCCCAGAGCCACGATGATCAGCAACAACCCGAGAAGCCCAAGCCCCAGGATTTTGCCGAACGCTTTCATGGGCGAGTCCTTGTAGTCGATTTTTCTGAAAATTCAGCCGCAGAGTATAACGCCGTGACTGCGGCCCCTGAGTATCCGACAAGAGATACAGGGCATTTCCTACAAACGTTTAAGTGCAATTTGGCTTTGGCGCTGGGTCGAAAGGCAGGCCGGCAGATACTTTTGCAGAGGCGCGGCCGAGTGCGGCCAGGTCGCCTGCACCAGGATTTCGACAGCCAGGGGCATCACAGTTCCTTGAATGGATTCAGCCGATGCAAAAACAACAGTGTCAGATGGCTTTCATTGGCTGCGGCAAATGCTAATCTTGCGCCGCTTTTGGTGCGAGCTGCGGCCTTTTGTCGCGTACGTTGCCGAAAACGGCCGGAATCACCTGCGTGCATTCATACCAGAGCCGGGCATTGAATCCATAAGCGCCTACCTACAAAGGAACCACGCATGAACAGCAGCATCACGGCAGGGGGTATCGCGACAGCACCGGGTTTCCTGTCCAAGGAACGCATCATTGCCCGCCGGGGCTTCAACCGTTGGCTGGTACCTCCAGCCGCATTGGCCATCCACCTGTGCATCGGCATGGCCTATGGCTTCTCAGTGTTCTGGCTGCCACTGTCCCAGGCGATCGGCATCACCTCGCCGGTGGCCTGCGCGCCGGACATGGGGTTCATCGCCCGCCTGTTCAGTGCTGACTGCGACTGGCAGATCTCGATGTTGAGCTGGATCTACACCTTGTTCTTCGTCTTCCTTGGTTGCTCCGCTGCGGTTCTGGGCGGATGGCTGGAGCACGCCGGTCCGCGCAAGGCTGGCCTGGTCTCGGCGCTGTGCTGGTGTGGCGGCCTGCTGATCTCGGCGCTGGGCGTGCATACCCATCAGCTGTGGCTGATGTGGCTGGGTTCGGGGGTGATCGGCGGGATAGGTCTGGGGCTGGGCTACATTTCGCCGGTGTCGACGCTGATCAAGTGGTTCCCGGACAAGCGCGGCATGGCCACCGGCATGGCGATCATGGGCTTCGGCGGTGGCGCGATGGTTGGCGCACCATTGGCGACCGCCTTGATGAGCCATTTCGCTACGGCGCAGGAGGTGGGGGTATGGCAAAGCTTCGTGGTCATGGCGCTGATCTACTTCGTGTTCATGACCGGGGGCGCGCTGGCCTACCGCGTGCCGCCGACCGGCTGGAAGCCGGAGGGTTGGACTGCCCCGCTGAAAAAAGCCAACGGCATGATCACCAATCGCCATGTACACGTGAGTGTTGCGTGGAAAACCCCGCAGTTTGCTTTGATCTGGCTGGTGCTATGCCTGAACGTTTCCGCTGGCATTGGCATCCTTGGCATGGCTTCGCCGCTGCTACAGGAAGTGTTCGCGGGCAAGCTGCTGGGCAATGAGCTGAGCTTCAGCGAGCTGAACAGCGCGCAACTGGCGCAGATCGCTGCCATCGCCGCAGGTTTCACTGGCCTGCTCAGCCTGTTCAACATCGGCGGACGCTTCTTCTGGGCCTCGTTCTCTGACTACATCGGGCGCAAGAACACCTATTTCGCCTTCTTCGCCTTGGGCGTAGCGCTGTATGCGCTGGTGCCGAACATGGGGCACCTGGGCAACGTGGCTCTGTTCGTCGCGGCGTTCTGCATCATCCTGTCGATGTATGGCGGTGGCTTCGCCACGGTGCCGGCCTACCTGGCCGATTTGTTCGGTACCCAGATGGTCGGCGCCATCCATGGTCGACTGCTGACCGCCTGGGCGGCGGCAGGCGTGCTGGGCCCGGTGCTGATCACCTACCTGCGCGAGTACCAACTGGCGTTGGGTGTGGAGCGGGCGGCAGCCTATGACATCACCCTGTACATCCTCGCCGGCCTGCTGGTGCTGGGGTTCATCTGCAACATGCTGGTGCGCCCGGTGGCCGACAAGTACTTCATGACCGATGCCGAGCTGGCTGCAGAGCGTGCGCTGAGCCATGACCAAGGGGCTGACAGCACGTGCTCCCTGGAGTGGAAGGCCGCGCCGGGCAGCCGGCCTCTGGCGGTTGCCGCCTGGCTGGTGGTGGGCGTACCGCTGGCGTGGGGGATCTGGGTGACGCTGCAGAAGACGGCGGTGTTGTTCCATTGACCTGACGCCATACCGGTAGGAGCCAGTGTCAGCTGGCGCTGGCTCCTATCCTGGAGACTGCAACACCCAAAAAGAGTGATGCGAGACAATTTCCCCTGCCATATGTCATCCGCGTTTCAAGCCGTGCGCTTCTGGGCCTATAATGATGCCCTTTTCGCCCAATGATTTTGCGGAGCTGGTGATGGTCGAACGTAAGGCTTCCGTCGAGCGCAATACCCTGGAAACCCAGGTCAAGGCCTCGATCAACCTGGATGGCAGCGGCAAGGCCCGATTTGATATCGGCGTGCCTTTCCTTGAACACATGCTCGACCAGATCGCCCGGCATGGTCTGATCGATCTGGACATCGAGTGCAAGGGCGACCTGCACATCGACGACCACCATACCGTCGAGGACGTCGGCATCACCCTCGGCCAGGCGTTCGCCCAGGCTATCGGTGACAAGAAGGGCATCCGCCGTTACGGCCATGCCTATGTGCCGCTGGACGAGGCCCTGTCGCGGGTGGTCATCGACTTCTCCGGCCGTCCGGGCCTGCAGATGCACGTGCCCTACACCCGCGCATCGGTTGGTGGCTTCGACGTCGATCTGTTCCAGGAGTTCTTCCAGGGCTTCGTCAATCACGCCTTGGTGACCCTGCACATCGACAACCTGCGTGGCCACAACACCCACCACCAGATCGAGACGGTGTTCAAGGCCTTCGGCCGTGCCCTGCGCATGGCGGTGGAGCAGGATGAGCGCATGGCCGGGCAGATGCCGTCCACCAAGGGTTGCCTCTGATGCAGACAGTAGCCGTTATCGACTATGGCATGGGCAATCTGCACTCGGTGGCCAAGGCCCTGGAGCACGTGGGTGCCGGCAAGGTCCTGATCACCAGTGATGCAGCGGTAATCCGCGAGGCTGACCGCGTGGTGTTCCCTGGTGTTGGCGCGATCCGCGACTGCATGGCCGAGATCCGCCGCCTGGGCTTCGACAGCCTGGTCCGCGAGGTCAGCCAGGATCGTCCGTTTCTCGGCATCTGCGTAGGTATGCAGGCGCTGCTGGAGCGTAGCGAGGAAAACGATGGCGTCGATTGCATTGGCCTGTTCCCAGGCCAGGTGCGCTTCTTCGGCAAGGACCTCAAGGAAGACGGCGAGCACCTGAAGGTGCCACACATGGGCTGGAACGAAGTGACCCAGGCCGTCGACCACCCGTTGTGGCACGACATCCCCGACCGCGCGCGTTTCTACTTCGTGCACAGCTACTACATCGCCGCCGGCAAGCCGGGCCAGGTGGTCGGTCGTGGCCACTATGGGGTCGACTTCGCTGCGGCGCTGGCCGACGGTTCGCGCTTCGCCGTGCAGTTCCACCCAGAGAAGAGCCACAGCCACGGCCTGCAACTGCTGCAGAACTTCATCGCCTGGGATGGGCGCTGGTAATGAGCCGATCGCGGACCAAAGCCCCGGTCATCACACTGGCCCCTGAGCAGGAGCGCGAGGCGCTCGATACCTTGAAGCACTTTCTCGAAGACCGCTTCGAGCTGCAGCTCGGCTCGTTCGAGGTGGCCGAGGTCCTGGAGCTGTTCAGCAAGGAAATTGCACCGCATTACTACAACAGGGCGATTGCCGATGTTCAGCTGCACCTCAAGGAGCGGTTCGAGAGCATCGAAAGCGACCTGTGGGCGTTGGAAAAGAGCAGCTGAAAGCCACAAGTTTCAGGCTGCAAGCTTCAAGTGAATTACGTCTGGCGCTTTTTTGAACAACCGACACGCATGCTTGCAGCTTGTGGCTTGCAGCTTGCCGCTTGAATTGACGAAGGAAAGAGCATGCTGATTATCCCCGCTATCGATCTCAAGGACGGTGCCTGCGTACGTCTGCGCCAGGGCCGTATGGAAGACTCCACGGTATTTTCCGATGACCCGGTGAGCATGGCCACCAAGTGGGTCGAGGGGGGCTGCCGCCGCCTGCACCTGGTCGACCTCAACGGTGCTTTCGAAGGCCAGCCGGTCAATGGCGAAGTGGTCACTGCCATCGCCAAGCGCTACCCGGACCTGCCGATCCAGATCGGCGGCGGTATCCGCTCGCTGGAAACCATCGAGCACTACGTCAAGGCCGGCGTCAGCTACGTGATCATCGGCACCAAGGCGGTCAAGCAGCCTGAGTTCGTCGCCGAAGCGTGCATGGCCTTCCCGGGCAAGGTCATCGTCGGCCTGGATGCCAAGGACGGCTTCGTCGCCACCGACGGCTGGGCTGAAGTCAGCTCGGTGCAGGTCATCG
Source organism: Pseudomonas sp. X10 (assembly GCF_054889225.1). Lineage (NCBI taxonomy): Bacteria > Pseudomonadati > Pseudomonadota > Gammaproteobacteria > Pseudomonadales > Pseudomonadaceae > Pseudomonas > Pseudomonas sp. X10. The sequence goes on from NZ_CM142677.1 coordinate 395,967, forward strand.
ACCTGGCCAAGCGTTTCGAGGCCGATGGCGTCTCGGCGATCGTCTACACCGACATCGCCAAGGACGGCATGATGCAGGGCTGCAACGTGCCTTTCACCAAGGCCCTGGCCGAAGCCACTTCGATCCCGGTGATCGCCTCCGGCGGCATCCACAACCTGGGTGACATCAAGGCCCTGCTCGACGCCAAGGCGCCAGGCATCATTGGTGCGATCACTGGTCGGGCCATCTACGAAGGCACCCTGGACGTCGCTGAGGCCCAGGCTTTCTGCGACAACTACCCGAGCAGTGGCAAGCTGTAAGCGACAAGTTGCCAGAGAAGAGCAAGACCGCGATCCGCTTTTCTCTTGCAGCTTGAAGTTTGCAGCTTGCAACTGCCGTGACCGGAGAAGTTCATGGCTTTAGCAAAACGTATTATCCCTTGCCTGGACGTGGACAACGGCCGGGTGGTCAAGGGCGTCAAGTTCGAGAACATCCGCGATGCTGGCGATCCGGTGGAAATCGCCCGTCGTTACGACGAGCAGGGTGCCGACGAGATCACCTTCCTCGACATCACCGCCAGCGTCGACGGTCGTGACACCACCCTGCATACCGTCGAGCGCATGGCCAGCCAGGTGTTCATCCCGCTGACCGTGGGCGGTGGCGTGCGCACCGTGCAGGACATCCGCAACCTGCTCAATGCCGGTGCCGACAAGGTGTCGATCAACACGGCCGCGGTGTTCAATCCAGAGTTCGTCGGCGAGGCGGCCGAGCGTTTCGGCTCCCAGTGCATCGTTGTCGCCATCGATGCCAAGAAGGTGTCGGCCCCGGGCGAGACGCCGCGTTGGGAAATCTTCACCCATGGCGGCCGCAAGCCGACTGGTCTGGATGCGGTGGAGTGGGCGAAGAAGATGGAAGGCCTGGGGGCTGGCGAGATCCTGCTGACCAGCATGGACCAGGATGGCATGAAGAACGGCTTCGACCTCGGTGTCACCCGTGCCATCAGTGATGCCCTGGGCATTCCGGTGATCGCGTCCGGTGGTGTGGGCAACCTGCAACACCTGGCCGACGGTATCCTCGAAGGCCATGCCAGCGCCGTGCTGGCTGCGAGCATCTTCCACTTTGGCGAGTACACCGTGCCGGAAGCCAAGGCCTACATGGCCCAGCGCGGTATCGTCGTTCGCTGATTCACAGGCTCTTCGCGGGCAAGCCCGCTCCTACAGGTTCCGCGTCGGTTGCGGAAATTGAGATGCACCTGTAGGAGCGGACCAAACCATCACCCGTGGTTCTTGCCCAGCAGCGCGTGATACAGCTCGCTGTCGCCCAGGATGCCGACCACCTTGTTGCCTTCCTGCAGCACTAGCTTGTTGCCAGTCTGGTAGCGGATCTGCAGGGCATCGCGCATGCCGATGTCGGCATGGACCAGTGTTGGTTTGCGACCCAAGGCTTCCACGGCCTGCCCCGGCGCCCAATTCTGCAGGTCCAGGCCGTTGACGCCCTGACGCGCGCCCTTGATGGTATTGCCTTCCGCCAGGTCCAGCCAGGAGTCGCCTCCTGGGTCCAGGCATACGGAACCGTTGATCCGCTTGCACTGGTCCAGGGTACGCATGAGGCTACGGCCACAGAGCACGTTGAGCGGGTTGGTGTGGGCGACGAAGGTGCGCACGTAGTCGTCGACCGGGTTGAGGACGATCTCTTCCGGCTTGCTGTACTGGATGATCCGCCCGTCCTTCATGATCGCGATGCGGCTGCCCAGCTTCAGGGCTTCATCCAGGTCATGGCTGACGAAGACGATGGTCTTGCTCAGCTTGCGTTGCAGCTCCAGCAGCTCGTCCTGCAGGCCCTGGCGAATCAGCGGGTCAAGGGCGGAGAAGGGTTCGTCCATCAGCAGGATATCGGCGTCCATGGCCAGGGCCCGGGCCAGGCCGACCCGCTGCTGCATACCACCGGAGAGCTCATCGGGCTTTTTGTTGCGCCATTGGGTCAGGCCCACCAGCTCCAGTTTCTCGTCGACCAGCTTGCGCCGTTCCTTTTCCGGGCGGCCCTGCATTTCCAGGCCGAAGCTGATGTTTTCGCGCACGGTCAACCAAGGCATCAGGGCGAACTTCTGGAACACCATGGCAATGCGCTTGGTGCGCATCATCTTCAGTTCCGCCGGTGTGCAATGAGCGATGTCGATGTGCGAGCCTTCGTGTTCGACGAACAGCTTGCCGCGGCTGACGGTATTGAGGCCGTTGATGCAACGCAGCAGGCTGGACTTGCCCGAGCCGGACAAGCCCATCAGTACGCAGATCTCGCCCTTGTCGATATCCAGGTTGGCCTTCTCTACCCCGACTACCAGCCCGGTCTTCTTCAGGATCTGCTCCCGCGTCATGCCCTGGTCGAGCAAGCTGAGGGCCTCACGCGGACGAGTGGAGAAGATGACGTCTACGTCTTCGAAGCGAATGATGCTCATGCTTCACCTCTTACCGGTAACTCGGGTTGTTTGCAGATACGGTCGAGCATGATCGCAAGCAGCACGATCGCAAGGCCTGCTTCGAAGCCCAGGGCGATATCGGCGGTGTTCAGTGCGTTGACCACGGGTTTGCCCAGGCCGTCGGCGCCCACCAGAGCGGCGATCACGACCATCGACAGCGAGAGCATGATGCATTGAGTGACGCCAGCCGCGATGCTGGGCATGGCGTGCGGTAGCTCGATGCGTGACAGCAGTTGGCGGCGCGAGCAGCCGAAGGCTTTGCCGGCGTCGAGCAGTTCCTGGGGCACATCGCAGATACCCAGGTAGGTCAGGCGAATCGGCGCGGCAATGGCGAACACCACCGTCGAGATCAGCCCGGGGACCACACCGAGGCCGAACAGGGTCAGGGTGGGGATCAGGTAGACGAAGGTCGGTACCGTCTGCATCAAGTCCAGCACTGGGCGCATGGCGGTATAGAACATCGGCTTGTGTGCGGCGAGGATGCCTAGTGGCACGCCGATGGCCACGCAGACGAAGGTGGCGAACATCACCTGGGCGAGGGTTTCCATGGTCTCCTGCCAGTAACCCAGGTTGTAGATCAGGAGAAAGGAGAAGGCGCAGAAGGCGGTCAGGGCCCATTTGCGCTGGATCAGGTGGGCGAGTGCCGCGATCAGGGCTATCAGGACAAAGGGGTTGAACCAGGTCAACGCCCCGGTAACACCATGAATCATGAATTCCAGCCCTTGGGCGATGGCGTCGAAATAGGCGGCGCCGTTCTGCGTCAGCCAGTCGACGAAGGCCGCAATGTACTGGCCTAGTGGTATTTTTTGATCGATGAGCATGATAGCGAGCTTCCACCTGCAAAGATTGAAGTCAGCCTGTGGCGGGCACGGTCCCGCCACAGGAAGTGCTTACTGCGTCAGTTTGGCCTTGGCCGCCTCCAGTCCCGGTTTGCCATCCACAGTTGTAACTCCGGCCAGCCAGGTGTCGAGCACCTGGGGGTTGTTCTTCAGCCACGCCTTGGCGGCAGCGTCTGCTTTGATCTTGTCGTCCAGGACATTACCCATCAGGGTGCTTTCCATGTCCAGGGTGAACGACAGATTTTTCAGCAACTGGCCGACGTTGCTGCATTCCTGTACATAGCCCTTGCGGGTGTTGGTCAGTACCGTCGCTTTGCCGAACTCGGGGCCGAAGAAGTCGTCGCCGCCGCTCAGGTACTGCATCTTGAAGCGCTTGTTCATCGGGTGTGGTTCCCAGCCGAGGAACACGATGTCATTGCCGCGGTCCTGGGCACGGGCGACCTGGGAGAGCATGCCTGCCTCGCTCGACTGGACCAGCTTGAAGCCGGCGTCCTTCAGGCCGAAGGCGTTCTTGTCGATCATGCTCTGGATGGTGCGGTTGCCGTCATTGCCCGGCTCGATGCCGTAGATCTTGCCGTCGAGTTCCTTCTTGAACTTGGGAATGTCGGCGAAGTCCTTCAGGCCCTTGTCGTACAGGGCCTGGGGCACGGCCAGGGTGTACTTGGCATTTTCCAGGTTGGCGCGCACCGTCTCGACGGTGCCGGCATCGCGATACTGCTTGATGTCGTTCTCCATGGTCGGCATCCAGTTGCCGAGGAAGACGTCCAGGTCTTTGCCGCTTGCCAGCGACTTGTAGGTCACGGGTACCGAGATCATGGTGGTGTGGGTCTTGTAGCCGAGGGCTTCGAGCACGACGCTGGTCACAGCGGTGGTCACAGTGATGTCGGTCCAGCCGACATCCGAGAACCTGACCGTGTGACATTGGTCAGGTTCGGCCGCCTGGGCCAGCAGCGGCACACTGAGGAGTGCAGCCAGCAACAGCGAGGGTGAACCTTTCATGGATGGACTCCTTGGTATGTTGTCTCGGGTGTCCCGGAGCCGCCGTGCTTTCTTGGAGCGCACCGGTCGGCGGGTGCTGCCTGGCGGCAGCGGGACGGGGGCCGTGCAATCGAGTCGCTATCGATCATCTATCAGCGCTTGGCAAACGCCTACAGGGTGGGTCGTATCCAGTACAGGACGGGTCGCATCCAGTGCGGACGATGTCGCATACAGGTTTCTCCACTCCCCTGAGGACACTTTTACGGTATCTGCGCCGCAAGAAAACGGCGCAGGGCTGGCCATTTCAGGGGCGGCGTTGCTGGACAAAAGTACGTCGGTTGCAGACGTTGGAGGCGCTGACAAAAGCTTGATGATGCGTGCATTCGCGGCGGATCGCTGTTTTTAGCTTAGCAGCTCCGCCACCCGCTGCCGCAAGCACGGGAGACAAGCCCATCAAGAGGTGATTCGACAATGGCCATCAGCGTGTTCGACCTGTTCAAGATCGGTGTCGGGCCTTCCAGCTCCCACACGGTCGGCCCCATGCGCGCCGCCGCGCTATTCGTCCAGGGATTGCGTGAGCGTGGCGAGCTTGAGCGAGTGCGGCGAGTGGAAGTGCGCCTGTATGGATCGCTCTCGGCGACTGGCATCGGCCACGGTAGCGACAACGCCGTGATAATGGGCTTGATGGGCGAGTGGCCTGATGCCATTGACCCGAGCCAGATCATTCCGCGTATCGCCGACCTGCGCGAAACCGACACCTTGCTGCTCGATGGGCGCCTGCCAGTGAGTTTCATCTGGGCCCGCGACATGCTGCTGCTGGACGAGAATCTGCCTTACCACCCCAACGCGATGACCCTGGTGGCCATCGGTGCGGACGGCGAGTTGCACCGTGACACCTACTACTCGGTCGGTGGCGGCTTCGTGGTGGATGCCGAGCAGGCCGCCAGCGGTGTGCTGGACGCCGACAACACGGTCCTGCCCTACGACTTCAATAGCGCGGCGGAACTGCTCAGGCTGTGCAAGCAAAACGACATGAGCGTGTCGCAATTGATGCTGGAGAACGAGAAGGTCTGGCGCAGTGAGGAGGAAATCCGCGCTGGCCTGCTCAAGCTTTGGCGCGCCATGCAGGACTGCGTGGAGAACGGCCTGAAACATGAGGGCATCCTGCCTGGCGGGCTCAATGTACGGCGCCGCGCAGCCAAGTTGCACCGCAGCCTGCAGGAGCTGAACAAGCCCAACGTGATCGGCTCGACCCTCAACGCCATGGAGTGGGTCAACCTTTTCGCCCTGGCGGTCAACGAAGAGAACGCTGCCGGCGGGCGAATGGTCACCGCGCCGACCAATGGCGCAGCCGGGATCATCCCGGCGGTGCTGCACTACTACATGCGCTTCAGCGACGAAGTCACCGAGGCCAACGTGGTCGACTTCTTCCTCGGCGCGGCGGCGGTAGGCATCCTGTGCAAGAAGAACGCCTCGATCTCCGGGGCCGAGGTCGGTTGCCAGGGTGAAGTCGGCTCGGCTTGCGCCATGGCCGCTGCCGGCCTGGCCGAAGTGTTGGGCGCGACACCGGCGCAAGTAGAGAACGCCGCCGAGATTGCCCTGGAGCACAACCTGGGGCTGACTTGCGACCCGGTTGGCGGTCTGGTGCAGGTGCCTTGCATCGAGCGCAACGCGATCGCGGCGGTCAAGGCGATCAACGCTGCGCAGATGGCCCTACGCGGTGACGGCGAGCATTTCATCTCCCTCGACAGGGTGATCCGCACCATGCGCGACACCGGCGCCGACATGCACGACAAGTACAAGGAAACCTCGCGGGGCGGCCTTGCAGTCAACGCCATCGAATGCTGAGCAATGCGCTGTTTTTGCCCGCCCTTGGCTGACGTGCCACCTTTTGGCGCGTCACCCTCCAATGTGCAAACCGATGCCTGTTACCGCGCCCGGTGATGCGCTCGGTGACACTCCAGGATGTCGTTTCTGGGCATCCTTCCCACAAGTGCTACCGAATTGCTCAGCAGCTTCCTGCGAAGGCGCTGGCACGGGAGTTTCCGTTTTCTTCTAAGCTAAGAAGCAAAGCCCTGATAGACGCATCAAGAGGTCGTTTTTGGGTTTTATTGGATGGCCGTTCAATTTCAGGCATGGCATTTGCGTTGAGATTGGCAAAGCCCCTGCATACGAATCGGGGCCATTACAAAAAACAGTGTCCGCCTGAGACACCCCCTGCATTGTGTGAGGAGATATCGCGATGACGCCGTACAACTCCGGGACCTCGACCCAGAACCGCACAGCTCCCCAGTCCATCGGATTTCTCCTGCTGGACAACTTCACCCTGATTTCCCTGGCCTCCGCCGTCGAACCACTGCGCATGGCCAACCAACTGTCCGGTCGCGAGCTGTACCGCTGGCACACCCTGACCATCGATGGCGGTCAGGTCTGGGCGAGCGATGGGTTGCAGATCACCCCGGATGCGGCCGTACACAACTCGCCCGCCATGGACACGGTCATCGTCTGCGGTGGAGTCGGTATCCAGCGCACCGTCACCCGTGAACACGTCACTTGGCTGCAGAGCCAGGCACGCCAGTCGCGCCGGCTCGGCGCGGTATGCACCGGCAGCTGGGCGCTAGCTTGCGCCGGTTTGCTCGACGGCTTCGATTGCAGCGTGCACTGGGAATGCCTGGCATCCATGCAGGAGGCTTTCCCGCGGGTCAGCATGAGTACCCGCCTGTTCACCCTCGACCGTAACCGCTTCACCAGCTCCGGTGGCACCGCGCCGCTGGACATGATGCTGCACCTGATCAGCCGCGACCATGGCCGTGAGCTGTCGGCAGCTATCTCCGAGATGTTCGTCTACGAACGCATCCGCAACGAGCAGGACCACCAGCGCGTGCCGCTCAAGCACATGCTTGGCACCAACCAGCCGAAGCTGCAGGAAATCGTCGCGCTGATGGAAGCCAATCTGGAAGAGCCGATCGACCTGGACGAACTGGCGGTGTACGTCTCGGTTTCGCGGCGTCAGCTCGAGCGCTTGTTCCAGAAGTACCTGCACTGCTCGCCTTCACGCTACTACCTGAAGCTGCGCCTGATTCGCGCGCGGCAGTTGCTCAAGCAGACGCCGATGTCGATCATCGAGGTGGCGTCGGTCTGTGGCTTCGTCTCCACGCCGCACTTCTCCAAGTGCTACCGCGAGTACTTCGGTATTCCGCCGCGTGATGAGCGCGTCGGCTCCAACACCACGCAGCAGGTGGCGATGATGCCGATCCCGCAGGCCGTGGTGCTGTCCCATGGTGGACCGATGGCCGCGCTGAGCCAGGCGCGCAACGAGTCGACCTTTGCCAGTGTGAGGTTGTAGGGGGCGGACTCAGGGGCAGCCCGCTCCTACAAGGGGCGGGCTGGTCTTCAGTGGCTGCTGTTGAACTGCGCCAATGCCGGCAGCAACTGCTGGTCGATGGCCTGGCGTACGGCCGGGAGGATGGTGGCGCTGCCGGTGTACATCTGCTCGATCATGCCACGCAGGGCCTTGGCCCGCGGTTCGCTAAGGCCGCGTACGGCACATTCGCAGGCCTGCTCGGCGGTGGCCCCGGCCGGCATTTCGAAGCCCAGTGCGCGCAGGTGGCCCAGCAGGTCTTCCTGATCAATCAAGTCCGCATGCATCATGGTTGTTGTCCTTGTTTGCTGCTGTGATCTTCAGTTGATTCTGTGACCAAGTAGTGGGTGCGGCAAGGACAGAATGTCGCCATGGCTGCATTGGCTAAGAACACGTCGTTTTCGGCTAAATCGACGGTCGGGGAAGGCTGCAAACTGAAGTCATTCACAGCTACGTAGGGTTTGGTCACCCGCGATCGTGCCAGTGGATGTTGCTCGCTCTTGACCCCGGTTGCTCACGGCTTACCGGGGTTATTTTTTGGTCATCAAGGCATGCGCCTGGCGGTTGGTATGACGCCGATCCTTGGCGTCGGGCTCGTTCAGCCAGGTAGCCTGATCACCCGCCCGGCGAATTCGGCCGGAGGCAGGTCCTGTTGTTCGTCCACCAGCGCTTGGAGCCGCTCTACGCTGAGCTCACTGAACGGCGCCGATTTCGGTCCCGCCAGGTCCACATGCAGCAGCATCTGCTCGTTGGCCGCCAAGGCCTCATCGAAACCCTCGCGGTGCAGGCTGTGATACAGGTGCAGGCGCTTGCGGTCGAAGCCGATGATCTGCGTCTGCACCCACACGTCCGTGCCGAGTTTCACCTCGTGCAGGTAGTTCAGGTGGCACTCCAGGGTAAACAGCGAATGGCCGCTTTGTTCGCGGCTGTCGCCGTCCAGGCCGATGCGCTCCATCAGCGCATCGGTGGCGTAGCTGAAGATCAGCAGGTAGTAGGCATCGCGCAGGTGCCCGTTGTAGTCGACCCAGTCCTTTTGGACTGGGGTACGGTAGGTGGTCAATGCCGGCATCGATGTCTCCTCAGTCGCCGAAGGCCATGCCGTGCTGGGCCTTGGTGTTCTTCACTGCGTCGAGTACCGCCAGCAGGCAGTCATCACGATAGCGCTCCAACGCGGCGATGCTGCGTTCGCCCTGTTGCTCGCTAGTGCCTTCGACCACATCGTCGATCAGCTTGTCGGTGAGTGCCGGTGCCGGCAGGTAGGTCCAGGGCAGTTGCAGGGCCGGGCCGAACTGGGCCATGAAGTGACGCATGCCCGCGTCGCCACCGGCCAGAGTGTAGGTCAGGAATGTGCCCATGAACGACCAGCGCAACCCGGCGCCGAAGCGGATGGCATCGTCGATCTCGCCGGTGCTGGCCACCCCATCGTTGACCAGGTGCAGAGCCTCTCGCCACAGGGCCTCGAGCAGGCGGTCGGCGATGAAGCCGGGGACTTCCTTGCGCACGTGCAAGGGCCGCATGCCTAGGGCCGTGTAGATGGCTTTCGCGGCTTCGATGGCCTCGGGGGCGGTCTTGTTGCCGCCAACGATTTCCACCAACGGCAAGAGGTAGACCGGGTTGAACGGGTGGCCGACCACACAGCGTTCAGGGTGGGTCGCCGACTCGTAGAATTCGCTAGGCAGCAGGCCAGAAGTGCTGGAGCCGATGATTGCCTCCGGCTTGGCCGCTGCGCTGATTTTCGCGTGCAGCTCAAGCTTCAGCTCCAGACGTTCGGGAGCGCTTTCCTGGATGAAGTCAGCCTCGCGCACGCACTCTTCGACGGTGCTGACGAAGCGCAGCCGTTGCTGTGAGGCGCCCGGTGCCAGGCCCTGCTTTTCCAGGGCCGGCCAGGCATTGGCGATGCGCGCGCGCAGGGCTTCTTCGGCGCCGGGTGCTGGGTCCCAGGCAACCACGTCCAGGCCGTGGGCCAGGGCGCGGGCGACCCAGCCGCTGCCGATGACGCCGCTGCCGAGGGCGGCGAAGGTCTTGATCTCGGTGATGAAAGGCATGCTTGTCTCCTGTGGGTTTCAGCGGCGGGTCAGGTTCATCTTTTCCCGGCCTTCAGCCGGAGTGAGTACACGGGCGCCGAGGCGGCTGATGATTTCCACCGCGCGCTCGACCAGTTGGCCGTTACTGGCCAGCACGCCACGGTCCAGGTAGAGGTTGTCTTCCAGGCCGACCCGTACGTTGCCGCCGAGCAATACCGCCTGGGCCGCCATGGGCATCTGCATGCGGCCGATGCCGAAGCCGGCCCAGGTGACCCCGGCGGGCAGGTTGTCGACCATGGCCTTCATGGTGGTGGTGTCTGCCGGCGCGCCCCATGGGATGCCCAGGCACAGTTGGAACAGCGGGTCTTCCAACAGGCCCTCTTTCATCATCTGCTTGGCGAACCACAGGTGGCCGGTGTCAAAGATTTCGAGCTCCGCCTTCACGCCCAGTTCGGTGATGCGCTTGGCACCGGCGCGCAGTTGGCTCGGGGTGGAGACATAGATGCTGTTGCCATCGCCGAAGTTGAGGGTGCCGCAGTCCAGGGTGCAGATCTCCGGCAGCAATGCCTCGACATGGGCAAGGCGCTCCAGCGGGCCGACCAGGTCGGTGCCAGTGCCGAACTCGAGGGGCGTCTCGCCGGGGCCGATCTCCAGGTCGCCACCCATGCCGGCGGTGAGGTTGACGATGATGTCCACATCGGCTTCGCGGATGCGTTCCATGACTTCGCGGTACAGCGCCACGTCACGGCTGAAGCGGCCGGTTTGCGGGTCGCGGACGTGGCAGTGGACCACGGTGGCGCCGGCTTTGGCCGCTTCCACGGCGGCGGCGGCGATTTGTTGCGGGGTCACGGGCACCAGGTGGCTTTTGCTGGCGGTGTCGCCAGCGCCCGTCAGTGCACAGGTGATGATGACGTCGTGGTTCATGGGGTAATTCCTTCAGGCATGTCTGTGAGATCGATGTTGTGCTTTTCGCGGGCAAGCCCGCTCCCACAGGATCTGCAGCGATCCTGAGTGTTGTGCGGTCCCTGTGGGAGCAGGCTTGCCCGCGATGGGGCTGTCAGTTGGCGGTGAGGGCGATGTTCTCGGCAGCGGGCTTGCCGTCGAAGGTGGTCACTCCTTCGAGCCAGCGCGCCTTGTCCTCAGGGTGGTCCTTGAGCCATTGGCGGGCGGACTCCTGCGGATCCTTGTGGTCGAGCAGCGGTTGCATCATGCGGCTCTCGTCCTCGGCGCTGAATGTCAGGTTGGTCAGCAGGCGGTGGGCGTTCGGGCAGCGTTCGGCGTAGTCCGGCGCGGTCACCGTCCACACCGTGGCGCGGCCTTCATTCGGGCCCAGGGCATCCTCGCTACCACTCAGGTAGGCCATGTCGATGTTGACGTTCATCGGGTGCGGCGCCCAGCCGAAGAACACCACGGCCTCCTTGCGCCGCACGGCGCGGTCGACAGCGGCGAGCATGCCGGCCTCGCTCGACTCGACCAGCTGGAATTTGCCCAGGCCGAACTGATTCTTGCTGATCATCGCCTTGATCTGGGTATTGGCGCCTGAGCCCGGCTCGATGCCGTAGATCTTGCCGCCGAGTTCCTTCTCGAACTTGTGGATGTCGGCAAAAGTCTTCAAGCCCTTGTCAGCCAAGTACTGCGGCACTGCCAGGGTGGCCCGGGCATCTTCAAGGCTTGGCTTATCCAGGACCTTGACTTGCTGCTGTTGGACAAAGGGGGTGATGGTCTGGGTCATGAGTGGGTTCCAGTAACCCAGGAACATGTCCAGGCGCTTGTCGCGGATGCCGGCGAAGATGATCTGTTGCGAGGCGCTGGTCTGTTTGGTCTTGTAGCCCAGGCCATCGAGCAGTACTTGCGCCATAGCGCTGGTGGCGATGACGTCGGTCCAGTTGACCACACCGAGGCGAACGTTCTTGCAAACCGCGGGTTCAGCGGCAAAAACCGGGGTAGCGAGGGTGGTGCTGAGAGCGAGGGACAACAGACTGCGGCGGATAAAGCGTTGCATGGTGGCTCTCCATCGGCAGAACGTATTGTTATGGGGGCCGGCCTCTGCGGACCGTGAACACAAGCTACGCTGGTAGCGGGGTTGAAAAGCGCACCGTGGCGACCAACACTTGCACTCTGGCGACCAGCCACCAGGGAGCATGCAATGTCGGAATCGATCCAATTTCTTCTCTTGCCGGGATTTTCCGCGATGGGATTCATCTCGGCAGTGGAGCCGTTCCGCGTGGCCAACCGTTTCAGTGGCGAACTGTATCGCTGGAGCGTGTTGAGCCTGGATGGTGGGCCGGTACAAGCCAGTAACGGCATGTCGGTCAATGCTGACGGCGTGTTGGGGGAGAGTGCGGGCGCAAGCATGTTGCTGGTGGTGGCTGGATTCGAGCCGCTGGCGTGTTTCGGGCCGTCATTGCAGCAGATCTTGCGCCGCGCTGATCACGAAGGTGTCGTGCTCGGTGGCATTGATACGGGGGCGATGGTGCTGGCCGAGGCGGGGTTGCTCGATGGTCATCGGGCGACATTGCATTGGGAGGCTCTGGAGGCGTTCAAGGAGTGTTATCCGCGCCTTCAGGTCACTCAGGAACTGTTCGAGATCGATCGCCGGCGCATCACCTGCGCCGGTGGTACCGCCTCGATTGACCTGATGCTGCACCTCATCGCCCAGGCCCATGGCAGCGAGCTGGCGGTACAGGTGTCGGAACAGTTTGTGCTCGGCCGGATCCGTCAGCGCCAGGACCACCAGAGGATGGAGATCGCTACACGTTATGGCATCAGTAACAGGAAGCTGGTGCAGGTGATCGGAGAGATGGAGAAGCACACCGAGCCACCGTTAAGCACTCTGGAATTGGCATCCAGAGTTATGGTTACCCGACGTCAACTTGAGCGGCTGTTTCGCTTGTACCTGAACGATACGCCGAGCGGCTTCTATCTGTCGTTGCGCTTGGACAAGGCACGCCAACTACTCAGCCAGACAGACATGAGCGTCACGCAAATCAGCCTGGCGTGTGGCTTCGAATTACCGTCCTACTTCACTCGTCGCTATAAACGGCGTTTTGGCAAGTGTCCACGGGAAGAGCGCAGGCTGGCGCGCTCCTTATAGGTCAAGCGCCTGCAGATAAGGCTCGGCAAACTGCTGCAGCCGCGATTGCACCATGGCACGCTGGGCCTCGAACGCGGTGCTGTCGAACATCGCCCCCAAGTGATCGAACTCCAGGTTCAGGCGAGTTTTCGATATATCGGGAGCTTTCGTGCAGAAGACATGAAACAGAATGGCCACGAATGTTTCTCCATCGTCCGAGTCCAGTTCGATACTCAGGTGTGAAGAGGTGCCGGACCTTCGATACAGCTTGTCTTCTGATGACAATTGATTGATGACTTCCCGTGTAATCGATCTGAAACGTGTATTCGGTGCCTGTGGTGCGGGCAGCCAGCCCTCGAAGACATCGTTCAGCACATCTTGGGAGTAGGTATAGGGGATGGTTCTTTTTGTGTGTTCGAATAAGTTGAAATCGAGCCCCACCAAGGTCTCAAGGAAGTTTGCAAACCACTCCTTGGCTTGACGCTCATTATCATATTGGCTTTGGGCAACCAATTGTGCCAGGCGCAGGCATTGATGAATGTCCTCAAGCAGGTCGGTGTGCACTTGGCTGTTCTGCCTGATCATCATTGGTGAAGAGAAGATGCTCATCATTGGCGTGATGTCCAGTTTGCGTCCAGCAGAAGGGCTGTCGGTCATTTAAGGCCAGGCGCCGGAGCGCCGACGCCTGGCCCTGACCTTAGATTTCCAGATCGAGGATGTCGTTTGCCTGACTGGCCAGCTTGCTGGTCACAGCGCCTCGCATCGCTTCGAACTGACGAACACTGAAGGTGCCCTGCTGGGAGGCGCGGTATACGCGAGTGTTGGATTTGCTGAGGGTACGCGCCATCGAGCCTTGCTCTTGCTCTACCTTGTCGTAGCTTATCTGTACGCTGGTCATGTGCATGATTGGCAAGCCTTGTGGCGTCATCTCGCACGCCGCTACCTGAATGGTGCTCGATTGGCCCGAAACGCTCAGGCTGCTTTCTTCCAGAAGTGCCAACGCCTTGGGGGTTTGGATGGTGACTTCGAAGGCGCGTTTTACGCAACGGGACAGGCGATGGTTACGACCGAGGCTGACAGTAACGATATGAGAGGTCAGGGTGGCTGGGGTGTAATCGTCCTTGTCGATGCCTTCCTCTACATGGGCGGCGCCAGTCAGCGTCCAGCCGAACTTGCCCAGGCCATCGTTGTAGTAGTTGTACCACTCGCGCTGCTGAGTTTCCTTGTCGAACTTCTTGTTGGCGGACAGGTTCATCAGGCGCATACCTGCCAGAACATCTTCTGCTACGCCGGCCGGTACATCGGAAGCGAAAATACAGACCGTGTTGGCGACCATAAGAACGCGATCTTCGCCTTCTTTCTTCAGTGCTGCGATCGCTTTATCCATATCGGCTTTGGTTATGCTGGTGCTCATGGGGCAAATTCCCTTTAGGTCAGATTCAAGACTTCCCTCCGGGGGAGGGGCCTGAGATCTACTTTGTCGAAAACCTGGGCATGTAATCAGCAGCACATATTTCCCTGATGGAGTCCGGTCCATTCAGTCGTCGAGCGGATCGATTTCTTCAGTTTGCGTAGCAAGTGATTGCAGGTACTCCGAGCGTTCATCGCTACGCTGCGCCATGCAGTCATTGAGTACTATCTGGGCGCTAGAGTCAGTGGTGCCGGCGCCCAGGACTTGCGCCGCACAATCGGCTTCGCGCAGCTTGTGCCACAACTCCTGGGCGATAGCGATCTTCTGCAGATAGTCCTTGAGCCGTGTGGGTTGGTCGCCGAACTGGGCCTGGGCTTGGAGCTTGAGGTCGTTATAAGCGTCGTCCAACTGCCGTTCGGCGGTATTGCGGCTGTAAACAGAACATTCCAAGGCCTGTTGCGCGGTTTCGACACTGTCGCATGGGGTGGGGCCGTCATCGGTAGCAAAGGCGCTCAGGGGCAGGATCGCCAGCAGCCATAGCATTGATTTCATTGATCAGGGTCCGTCTGTCAGTGGGGCGAGTGGCCGCAATTCTGGCTTACGGCCTTTACGAAGAACAGCTTCGGCGCAGGATTTCATCTTGGTGCCGGGTCATCGCTTGGCATGCTTGACGCTTTCGGCAAACCCCCTGTCGTTTTTGCATCCGGTTCGCCTGACGCGCAGGCATATGCTGGCCCCAAAGCGCCGGCAAACGATTCGGCGCAGCCCACTCAATAAAAGGGGACAGCCTGATGAGCCCAGCCGAACTGCACGCCGACAGCATCGTCATCGACGGCCTGATCATTGCCAAGTGGAACCGTGAGCTGTTCGAGGACATGCGCAAGGGCGGGCTGACCGCCGCTAACTGCACGGTGTCGGTCTGGGAAGGGTTTCAGGCCACGGTCAACAACATCGCCGCTAGCCAGAAGCTGATCCGCGAGAACAGCGACCTGGTCATGCCAGTGCGCACCACCGCCGACATCCGTCGGGCCAAGGAGCTGGGCAAGACCGGCATCCTGTTCGGCTTCCAGAACGCCCATGCCTTCGAGGACCAGATCGGCTACGTGGAAGTCTTCAAGCAACTGGGCGTGGGCATCGTGCAGATGTGCTACAACACCCAGAACCTGGTGGGCACGGGGTGCTACGAGCGTGACGGAGGCCTGTCGGGCTTCGGCCGCGAGATCGTCGCCGAGATGAACCGTGTCGGCATCATGTGCGACCTGTCCCACGTCGGCTCCAAGACCTCCGAAGAGGTCATCCTCGAGTCGAAGAAGCCGGTCTGCTACTCCCACTGCCTGCCCTCGGGCCTGAAGGAACACCCGCGTAACAAGTCCGACGAGGAACTGAAGTTCATCGCCGACCACGGCGGTTTCGTCGGCGTGACCATGTTCGCGCCATTCCTGGCCAAGGGCATCGACTCGACCATCGACGACTATGCCGAAGCCATCGAGTACACCATGAACATCGTCGGTGAGGATGCCATCGGCATCGGCACCGACTTCACCCAGGGCCATGGCCAGGACTTCTTCGAATACCTGACCCACGACAAGGGCTACGCCCGTCGCCTGACCAACTTCGGCAAGATCGTCAACCCGCTGGGAATCCGCACGGTTGGCGAGTTCCCCAACCTCACCGAGACCCTGCTCAAGCGCGGCCATTCCGAGCGCGTGGTGCGCAAGGTCATGGGTGAGAACTGGGTCAATGTTCTCAAGGATGTGTGGGGCGAATAAGCCGCTCTCCAAGCCTGTCCAGCCCCGGCCAAAGACCCCGGGGCCAACCTTCAAATTTTTCTGGAGTTGAGTTTCCATGGCCAAGATCGCCCCGCAATTGCCAATCGAAGTCGACAGCGAGACCGGTGTCTGGACCAGCGACGCCCTGCCGATGCTGTACGTGCCGCGGCATTTCTTCGTCAACAACCACATGGGCATCGAGGAAGTGCTGGGCGCCGAAGCCTATGCCGAAATCCTCTACAAGGCCGGCTACAAGTCCGCCTGGCACTGGTGCGAGAAGGAAGCCGAATGCCATGGCCTGGACGGCGTAGCGGTGTTCGAGCACTACATGAAGCGCCTGTCCCAGCGTGGCTGGGGCCTGTTTAAGATCCAGGACATCGACCTCGACAAGGGCACCGCCAGCGTCAAGCTCGAGCACTCGGCGTTCGTGTACGTGTACGGCAAGGTCGGACGCAAGGTCGACTACATGTTCACCGGCTGGTTCGCCGGCGCCATGGACCAGATCCTGGCCGCTCGCGGCAGCTCGATCCGCACCGTGGCCGAGCAGGTCTACGGCGGTTCTGAAGAAGGCCACGACGACGGCCTGTTCATCGTCAAGCCGTTGTAAGCCGGAGATACCGTCATGGCATTCGAAGCTATGTTCCAGCCGATCCAGATCGGCAAACTGACCATCCGCAACCGTGTGCTCAGCACTGCGCACGCCGAGGTCTATGCCACCGATGGCGGCATGACCACCGAGCGCTACGTGAAGTACTACGAAGAGAAGGCCAAGGGCGGTATCGGCCTGGCGATCTGCGGCGGCTCCTCCGTAGTGGCCATCGACAGCCCGCAGGAGTGGTGGTCTTCGGTGAACCTGTCCACGGACCGGATCATTCCGCACTTCCAGAACCTGGCCGACGCCATGCATAAGCATGGCGCCAAGATCATGATCCAGATTACCCACATGGGCCGGCGCTCGCGTTGGGACGGCTTCAACTGGCCTACCCTGATGTCGCCATCCGGCATCCGTGAACCGGTGCACCGCGCCACCTGCAAGACCATCGAGCCGGAGGAAATCTGGCGGGTGATCGGCAACTATGCGCAGGCTGCTCGCCGCGCGAAGGAGGGCGGCCTGGACGGCATCGAGCTGTCGGCGGTGCACCAGCATATGATCGACCAGTTCTGGAGCCCGCGGGTCAACAAGCGTACCGACGAATGGGGTGGCACCTTCGAGGGCCGCATGAAGTTCGGCCTGGAAGTGCTCAAGGCTGTGCGTGCCGAGGTCGGCGACGACTTCTGCGTGGGCATGCGCATCTGCGGTGACGAGTTCCACCCGGACGGCCTCAGCCATGAAGACATGAAGGAGATCGCCAAGTACTACGATGCCACCGGCATGCTCGACTTCTTCGGCGTGATCGGCTCCGGGTGCGATACCCACAACACCCTGGCCAACGTCATCCCGAACATGAGCTACCCGCCGGAGCCGTTCCTGCACCTGGCTGCTGGTATCAAGGAAGTGGTGAAGATCCCGGTACTGCACGCACAGAACATCAAGGACCCGAACCAGGCCACGCGCATCCTCGAAGGGGGATACGTGGACATGGTCGGCATGACCCGTGCCCACATCGCCGACCCGCACCTGATCGCCAAGATCAAGATGGGCCAGGTCGACCAGATCAAGCAGTGCGTCGGCGCCAACTACTGCATCGACCGCCAGTACCAGGGCCTGGATGTGCTGTGCATCCAGAACGCCGCCACCTCCCGTGAATACATGGGCGTGCCGCACATCATCGAGAAGTCCACCGGGCCCAAGCGCAAGGTGGTGGTGGTCGGTGCCGGCCCGGCCGGTATGGAGGCTGCGCGCGTGGCTGCTGAACGCGGCCATGACGTGACCCTGTTCGAGAAGAAAGAACAGATCGGCGGGCAGATCACTACTGCCTCCAAGGCACCGCAGCGGGACCAGATCGCCGGCATTACCCGTTGGTACCAGTTGGAGTTGGCGCGGCTGAAGGTCGACCTGCGCCTGGGTACTGCTGCCGATGCCGACACCATCATGGACCTGCGCCCGGACGTCGTCGTCCTGGCGGTGGGCGGCCATCCGTTCGTCGAGCAGAACGAGCATTGGGGCGCAGCCGAAGGGCTGGTGGTCAGCAGCTGGGACGTGCTCGACGGCAAGGTCGCGCCAGGCAAGAACGTCCTGGTGTACGACACCATCTGCGAATTCACCGGCATGTCCGTGGCTGACTTCCTTGCCGACAAGGGCAGCCTGGTGGAGATCGTCACCGACGACATCAAGCCAGGCGTGGCCATCGGCGGGACGTCGTTCCCAACCTACTACCGCAGCCTGTACCCCAAGGAAGTGATCATGACCGGCGACCTTATGCTGGAAAAGGTCTACCGCGAGGGCGACAAGCTGGTGGCGGTGCTGGAGAACGAATACACCGGGGCCAAGGAAGAACGCGTGGTCGACCAGGTGGTGATCGAGAACGGCGTGCGTCCGGACGAGGCGTTGTACTACGCGCTGAAGGAGGGCTCGCGCAACAAGGGCCAGATCGATGTGGAGGCGTTGTTCGCCATCAAGCCGCAGCCTTGCCTGAGCCAGCCGGGTGACGGCTACCTGCTCTTCCGCATCGGCGACTGCGTGGCTCAGCGCAACACCCATGCGGCGATCTACGACGCCTTGCGCTTGTGCAAGGACTTCTGATCACACGTTTGGGACCGACGCCATCCCTGTAGGAGCACCGAACCGCTGCTCCTACAGGTAACGGTGCAAGATTCCAGGGGGCTCGCACCCCTTGCAACCGCTGTTGTGGGAGCTTCCCATGTTGAACACCCTTCTACCCATCCTGCTGTTCGCCGCCCTCGGCCTGGCGGTGCTCGGCGCGCTGCGCCGCGTGCGCATGTGGCGTCAGGGGCGGCCGTCCAAGGTCAACCTGATCGCTGGCCTGCTGGCCATGCCGCGACGCTACCTGGTGGATCTGCACCATGTGGTCGAGCGCGACAAGTACATGTCCAAGACCCACGTCGCCACGGCTGGCGGCTTCGTCCTGTCGGCCGTGCTGGCGATCCTGGTGCATGGCTTCGGCCTGCAGAGCAAGATCCTGGGGTACGCCCTGCTGGTGGCCACCGTGATCATGTTCAGTGGTGCCATCTTCGTCTTCAAGCGCCGCCTCGATCCGCCGTCGCGGTTGTCCAAAGGGCCGTGGATGCGCTTGCCAAAAAGCCTGCTGGTGTTTGCCACGACCTTCTTCATCGCCACCTTGCCGGTAGCGGGCATTCTGCCGGAAGGGACCGGTGGCTGGTTGTTGGTCGCTCTACTGGGACTTGGCGTGGTCTGGGGCGTGTCCGAGCTGTTCCTCGGCATGACTTGGGGCGGGCCAATGAAGCATGCCTTCGCTGGCGCCCTGCACCTGGCCTGGCACCGCCGCGCCGAGCGTTTCGGTGGTGGCCGTTCTACCGGCCTGAAGCCCCTGGACCTGGAAGACCCGAACGCGCCTCTGGGGGTGGAAAAACCCAAGGACTTCACCTGGAATCAGTTGCTTGGCTTCGATGCATGCGTGCAGTGCGGCAAGTGCGAGGCCATGTGCCCGGCCTTCGCCGCCGGCCAGCCGCTGAACCCGAAGAAACTGATCCAGGATATGGTCATCGGCCTGGCCGGTGGCACCGACGCCCAGTTCGCTGGCAGTCCTTATCCTGGCAAGCCTATCGGCGAGCATGGCGGCCATCCACACCAGCCGATCGTCAATGGCTTGGTCGATGCCGAGACCCTGTGGTCCTGCACTACCTGCCGTGCCTGCGTCGAGGAGTGCCCGATGATGATCGAGCACGTCGACGCCATCGTCGACATGCGTCGCCACCTGACCCTGGAGAAGGGTGCCACGCCGAACAAGGGTGCCGAGGTGCTGGACAACCTGATCGCCACCGACAACCCAGGCGGTTTCAACCCGGGCGGGCGGATGAACTGGGCGGCCGACCTCAACCTCAAGATCCTGTCGGAGGTGAAGGCCACCGACGTGCTGTTCTGGGTCGGTGATGGTGCTTTCGACATGCGCAACCAGCGCACCCTGCGCGCCTTCGTCAAAGTACTCAAGGCGTCTGGCGTGGACTTCGCCGTACTCGGCCTGGAAGAGCGCGACAGCGGCGATGTGGCCCGCCGCCTGGGTGACGAGGCGACCTTCCAGCAATTGGCCCGGCGCAACATAGAAACCCTGGCCAAGTACCGCTTCCAACGTATCGTCACCTGCGACCCGCACAGCTTCCATGTGCTCAAGAACGAATACGGCGCGTTGGGCGGCGCGTATCAGGTGCTGCACCACAGCACCTACATCGCCGAACTGATCACTGCCGGCCGCCTCAACCTTGGCCAGCACAAGGGCGGCAGCGTGACCTACCACGACCCGTGCTACCTGGGCCGCTACAACGGTGAGTACGAGGCCCCGCGCGATGTACTCAAGGCGCTGGGTATCGAGGTCCGCGAGATGCAGCGCTCGGGCTTCCGTTCCCGTTGCTGTGGCGGCGGTGGCGGTGCGCCGATCACCGATATCCCTGGCAAGCAGCGCATCCCCGACATGCGTATGGACGACATCCGGGAAACCGAAGCCGAGTTGGTGGCCGTGGGTTGTCCACAGTGCACGGCGATGCTCGAAGGGGTGGTCGAGCCTCGGCCACAGATCAAGGACCTGGCCGAACTGGTGGCCGATGCCCTGCTCGAAGACGAGAGCGCGCCGTCAGCCAACAAACCCCAGGCATCCCGACGTGAACCTGCGGAGGTGCACTGATGAGCGACATTATCCGCCGCGACCCGCGCGCCGAGTGGATCGCCCGTAACCGGCTGCATCCCTTGCACGCAGCGATGCAGACCCAGCAGACCAGTTGGATGGGGCCCAATGGCCTGATCCGCAAAAACCCTCATGCAGTTGGCTTTGTCGGCCCCAATGGGCTCAAACGTATCGACCGCACAGGCGCTCAACAGGGCGGCGGCAGCAAGCGCAGCGTCGCTGTGGAAGTGCAACTGCCGCTGCATCAGGTGGCGGACCCTGCGTTCTATATCGCCGTGGTGCCAGACATGGTCGGTGGCCGCCTTGGCAGCCATGACCGCGACCTGCTGGGCCTGGCCCACAGCCTGGCTGGCAGCGACGGCGCGGTGCTGGCGGTGGTGTTCGGCGAACACAAGGAAAGCAACTTTTCCACAGCTGGGGTCGACCGCCTGCTGGTCATCGACGGCGAGCAATACCAAGGTTATGCACCGGAGCAACTGGTTCAGGGCCTACGGGCTGTGGATAACCAGTTCGCTCCCCGTCACTGGCTGCTGCCTGACAGCCGTACCGGAGGCGGTGAGCTGGGGCGGCGCTTGGCCGCGGCCTTGGGCGAACGACCGGCAACGCGGGTGTGGCAGGTCAAGGATGGCCAGTGCATCGGTCGTGCCGGTGCCGGTCAGCAGGACCTGCAGCGCAGCGTGCCACGGCTGATCCTGGCGGCGGCCGAATGCGCCGAACCGGTCAGTGAAACCCGGCATGAAGCCTTGCCTGTGGAGTTGTCCACAACCGTGGCACGCAGTCTTTCGCGCATCGACGACCTTGGCCCGGTAGCTGTGGACCCGGCTGCGATCGCCATGGCCGAAGCCGAGTTCATTGTCTCTGGCGGCAATGGCGTCAAGGACTGGGACCTGTTCCACCGCGCTACGGTAGCGCTTGGCGCCACCGAAGGCGCCTCGCGGGTGGCGGTGGACGACGGCTTCATGCCGCGCAACCGCCAGGTCGGCGCCACTGGCACCTGGGTTACGGCGCGGGTCTACGTGGCAGTGGGTATCTCCGGAGCGATCCAGCACCTGCAAGGCATCGGTGCCTGCGACAAGGTGGTGGCGGTCAACATGGATCCGGGCTGCGACATGATCAAACGGGCTGACCTGTCGGTGATTGGCGACAGCTCGGCGATTCTCCAGGCGCTGATCGAGGCTGTGGACAACTACCGCAGCGGCGCCCAGCGCGACGCGGCATAAGGGCATGAGCATGAGTACGAAAGTCATCAGCCTGGTCTCCATTGGCGCTCACCCTAGCTCTGGCCGCGCCCGGCGTGCCGAACAGGATGCGCGCGCGGTGGAGCTAGGCTTGCAACTGGCTGGGGATAACCTGCAGGTGGTGCATGCCGGCGACCCTCGTGAAGAAGCCTTGCGTGCCTACCTGGGCATGGGCCTGGACCATCTCGACGTGCTGGAGCAACCGGCCGGTGCCGATGTCTTGGGTGTGCTGGGGGATTACTTGCGTGATGCCGGCGCCCAGTTGGTGCTGGCCGGCAGCCAGGCGGAGACCGGCGAGGGCTCGGGCATGCTGCCGTTCCTGCTGGCCGAACGCCTGGGCTGGCCGCTGGTGGTCGGGCTGGCCGAGGTCGAGTCGATCGACAACGGTACCGCCCAGGTCCTGCAGGCGCTGCCACGTGGCCAACGGCGTCGGCTGAAGGTTCGCCTGCCGTTGCTGGCGACTGTGGATAATGCCGCGCCCAAGCCGCGCCAGAGCGCCTTCGGCCCGGCGCGGCGTGGTGTGCTGGCGGCACGTAACGTGGCTCTTGTAGAGGATGAGCTGCTTGCTACTGCCGAGCTGCAACCGGCCAAGCCCCGTCCCAAGCGACTGAAGGTCATCAAGGCCAAGAGCGGTGCCGACCGTATGAAAGCGGCCACGGCGAAGGCCAGTGGTGGGGGAGGCAAGGTGCTCAAGGATGTTTCTCCACAGGAAGGCGCCGAGGCGATCCTCAAACTGCTGGTAGAGGAAGGCGTGCTGCGCTGAGGCGTTGTGCACAAAGTCTGTTGGCCTTTCTGTGGATAAAGTGTTCGCCTATGGCTGTAGGCCTTATCTACCAAGGCTTACAGGCTTTAGACTAAAAAATGATCAATTCAGGCCACGGGTTTTCCGTGGTTTTATACGCCATTGAAAAGTTGAGCCACGCTTTATCGTTCGTAAATCCGAGACCTTGCGTACAAGCCCGGTGGCTTCTCCCGTCTGTTCAAGGCTCCTATTATCGAGACACGCCCTAGGCATTTGAATCCTGTCCCGGCCTGGCTGTGAATCTAATAAGAAGGAGACGAAACGTGATGCCGACTAGCCCGTTCATTGATGATCTGATACGCGTACGTCGTACCAAGCGTGGATTTCTGGATCGCCCTGTATCAATGGGAATGGTCAAGGACATCCTCTCAGCGGCGAAATATGCGCCCAGTTCGAGCAACAGCCAGCCGTGGCGTTGTTATGTCATCACCGGCGCGGCCCGCGAGCGCATTACCGCCGCCGCTGTGGAGGCGTATCGCGCATCGCCGGAAGGCCTGGCGCCGGAATATCCTTTTTTTCCGCAGCCGCTGCACGATCCTTATGCAACGCGCTTCAATACTTTTCGCGGGCAACTGGGGGACGCCCAGGGTTGCAGCCGCGCTGACAAAGATGGCCGGCGACGGGACGTCGAGCGCCAGTTCCGGTTTTTCGATGCGCCGGTGGGTTTCATTTTCACCATGGATCGCCGTCTGGAGTGGGCCAGTTTCCTCTGCTACGGCTGCTTTCTGCAGAACATCATGCTGGCCGCCAAGGGCCGCGGGCTTGACACCTGCCCCCAGCAAATCTGGTCGCTGCAACACCCGTTATTGCGCACTGAACTGAACCTGCCCGAAGACCAAATGGTTATCGCCGGCATGTCGCTCGGTTGGGCCGACAACAGTCTGCCGGAGAATCAGATGAGTATTTCCAAGCTGCAACTGGAAGAATTCGCGACCTTCGTCGACGAATAAACCACCCTCAATACCGTTCAAGCAACCGCAGCCCGCCGGCATCTGCGTCGGACGCGGCTTGCCCAAACAAAAGTGGAGAATGACATGACCGACATCAAAGGCTTTCACCATCTCACCGCCGGAGTGGCCGGGGCCCAAGAGGATGTGGATTTCTACGTGAAGTTGCTGGGGCAGAGCCTCGTGAAGAAAACCGTGCTGCTGGACGGTGAAGACCCGATCTACCACCTGTATTACGGCAATGCCCAAGGCGATGCAGGCACCCTGGTGACGTCGTTTCCGTTCCGGCAGCGTGGCGTGAAAGCGCGTCCTGGCTCGGGTCAGATTCGGGTGATCAACTACTCGGTGCCCAAGGGTTCGCTGGATTTCTGGCGGGCGCGCTTCGAAGCCAAGGGCGTGCCGTTTGACGCGGCCGTGGTCTCGCGTTTCGGAGAAGAGCGCCAGCGCTTCCATCATCCGTGCGGCATTGAGTTCGACCTGGTGGCTTCGGATCTGGACCCGCGTCCACCGTGCGTCGCCAGTGACATTCCCGCGCGTTTCGCGATTCGCGGCGTGCACAGCATCACCTTGTCTCTGCGGGAAGTGCACGAGTCGATCATCTTCATGAAGGACGCACTCAACTTCCGCTATGCCGGCGAACACGGCGTTTATCACCGCTTTGAAACCGCCAACGGCGCGCCGGGGACCATCGTCGAGTTCCAGCACGAGCCCGATCGCCTGCAAGGTTCTTCGATTTACGGTGAGGGGACCATCCACCACGTGGCGTTCGCGGTCGACAGCGTCGCACAGCAAATGGCCCTGAAGGAAAAGCTGATGGCGATGGGGCACATCGACACCTCCGAGTCGGTGAACCGCAATTACTTCCGCTCGATGTATTTCAAGATGCCCGGCGGCGTGATGTTCGAAGCGGCCACTACCGACATCGGTTTTGCCATCGACGAACCCCAGGACCAATTGGGCTCGGAATTCCAGACCCCGCCGTGGCTGGTCGAGCGCAAAGACGAATTGCTCGGCCGACTTGAACCGATCAGCGTCTGATCCCGCTTCTGCACCCCAGGGCGACACCCAAGGTGTCGCCCATTAACTGCCCTTACCCATAGGTTTTGTTATGCCCAACACCAAAGTCCTGATTGTGTTCTATTCCCGCGCCGGCTCCACCGAGATCCTTGCCAACGCCATCGCCCAGGGCGCTATCGCCGAGGGTGCCGAAGTGCGCCTGCGCCGCGCTCGGGAACTGGTCAGCACTGAACTTATGCTGCAAGTGCCCGGCTGGTTCGACAGTGCCGAAGTGATGAACGCGAAATATGAACAACCGACCGAAGCCGACGCCGAATGGGCCGACGCCATTGTGTTCGGCACGCCGACGCGTTTCGGCTCGATCACCTCGGAACTGAAGGCTTACATCGACGGCCTTGGCGGCCTGTGGTTTGCCGGCAAGCTCAATGGCAAGGTCGGCTCGGTGTTCGGCGCGACTTCGTCCAAGCACGGTGGCAACGAATCGACGCTGTTGTCGATCTACGCGCCGATGGCACACCTGGGCTTGATTATCGTGCCGCTGGGGTATGCCGATCCGGTAATGTTCAAGGCGGGCACCCCGTACGGCGCGACCCATGTGTCGAACCACGACACCTTGATGCCGGATGAAGATCACCTGGCCGTGGCGCATTACCAGGGGCGCCGAGTGGCCTCGGTCGCCCGTGCCTTGCGCAGTCAGGCGGCCTGATCAGAGCAGGTCGATCCAGCCGGGTTGCTGTTCGACTCGGGCGAGCCACTGCGCGATGGCCGGGTAGGGGGTCATGTCGAAGCCGCCTTCGCCGGCCAGTGAGACATAGCCGAACACGCCCAGGTCGGCGACGGTGTACGTGTCACCGACCAGCCATGGGCGATCGGTCAACCAGAGTTCGAGCTTTTCCAGGGCCATGTGGCCTTCGCTGTGGTACTGCTCGATCTGTTTGGCCATGGCCTGCACGAGTCCGCGTTTGTGGTAAACGCGGCACAGCGCCAAGGGCTTTTGCAGGTCACCTTGCTCGAACGATAGCCAACTGGTGACTTGCGCCCGCTGGTAGGGATCGTCCGGCAACAAGTGGCTGTCCTGAGCCAGGAACAGCAGGATCGCCGACGACTCCACCAGGCTGCGCCCGTCTTCCAGTTGCAAGACCGGCACTCGGGCGAAACAGCTGATTTTCTTGAACTCTGGCGTCTGGGTTTCGCCTTTCAGCAAGTCCAGGGTCACCCGCTCATAGGCGATCCCCAGTTGATTGAGCAAGATCCGGACCTTCCACGAATTGCCCGAGAGCCGGCTGTCATAGAGTCGCAACATGTTCACACCACTCAGTTCGTGCCTGCCCCTGCAGCGAGTTCCGGGGCCTGAAAGTGTTCGTATCGTACCGTATTTGGCCCGGGCGAAAAGCGCGCGCTCGCGCCATGCACACCTCTAATTCATTAAACCGTAACCTTGATTCACGGACTGACCCTCGTGGAGATTGAAAATCCGAGGCAATGGCCAATAGTGAACAATTAAGAGCAGTCGCCGAGGCGATTCGCGCTGGCCTAATGTGCGCCTGCGCTTTTAGGCCGGGCGCGAGTTGAATCAGGCTCTGGTCAACGGCTACAGCGGTCGGACCTCGGTACAAAGCGAAGGCTTCGACCCCTGCGTCGTGCCGACGCTCATCGATTACGAGGCGGGCCGGATGATCGTCGATACCTTGCCCAACGGCGCATTGTTTTACGGTATTCATCCGGGTGCAGATTGTCGCCCAGACATCCTGAAATGGGTGATGGGCACCGTGTATGACTACAAGATCATGGTCCTCGAGGCGATGATTGCGGCCAACGCCGATGACTCGGAACTGGTCGTCGCCTACCGGTCGAAAATCGCCAAGGAAAGCGGCGGCCGGTAGGTGTGCCATGACGCTGGGTTTCAACGCCAGGCACGGGAAAATGTCGCGGGTCTGCCGGCGGGCCTCGAACAGGCACTGTCCGGCCAGCCATCGCTGTGGTTGAGCCGTCATGGGTTCTCGATGGCGGACCTGGTGTGGGGGGAGCCTGATCTGTATGGCCTACCTCGGCCTGGAGTCGATGTGGGATATCTTGCCCCACGTCAGCCGTTATTTCGAGGCGTTGATCCAGCGGTCATCGCTGCGCGAGGAAGCCATCGAGTCGTCGATCCGCTCATTGCCGCCCTCCAGTTAACTGAATGCGCTGATGGCTCAGCGAATGGAAAGCACCGTACTTTAATTGGCCACGCAAAAAAGGCTTCGGCGGCGTTCATTCTTTGGAGAGCGCTGCCGAAGCTTTTGGACTTTTCAGTCAGCCCCGTTGCTTGGCCATGTGCGGGCAGACCGCCGGCGGATCGCCGATGAAGCTTCGGGCCGACCACAACTCCGGGAACGGAATTTCATTCAGGGTCGGCACCAGCCACGCGATGCCCTCGGTGCCAAAGTAGGCGGGCCGCGCGCCGAAGGTGCGACGGGTGGCCATCAGGTGCCGGTATTTCCAGTGGCTGAACCCTTCGGCGATATCAGCCAGGGTTTCGCCCAGTCGTTGCAGCTCCGGATAGGTGTTCGGGCCAGCATAAATGTCACGCCACAGTTGTTCGACGGCGGGGGTGGGGGCGTAAGGCAGGCGCCAGTCACGTTGCAGCGATGTGGCCGGCAGCGCCAGACCGCGACGGCTCAAATAGGCGAGCACGTCGTCGTAGAGGCTCGGTTCGGCCAGCGCCTGATTGAGTTGCGCCCAGCGCTGCGGTTGCGGCTCGAAATGCTGCAAGTGTTCGACTTGCTTGATCCCCAGCAGGTAAACCATGTGACGATAGGTCCAGCCCTGGAGCGCAGTGTCCTTGCCATAGGTGCCCTGGGCGCGGGACAGGATCGCCAGCAAGTCGTTGGGGGTCATCCAGGCAATGGAACGCCAGATCGCATCCAGCACGTCCTGATGGGCAACCACCCGTTGCAAAGTCTGTTGGGCCTGCGCCAAATCGTCGGTCCGCAACTGTGCTTGCGCGGCTTGCAGTTCCTTGATGATCAGCATCCAGTACAGTTCGGAAACCTGCACATGGGCGATCCACGCGGGCTCGCCGGGATGGTCACTGACGGTGCGTTGCAGCGAGTGCAACGCGTCGGTCTGCATCCAAGCGCTGTAGGGTGTTTGCCCGGCGGGCGGCATGACGGGTTGAGTGGTGGACATTTTATTATTCTCCTCAGGTGTTCACGGCAAACAGCCGCCTGGCGGCGGTCTTTTTGCGGCACAGGGCGCAGGGCTTGGTTAATAACCCCCTTCGAGTCTAGGGTGATCAAAAGTGCTTGAGAAGTTGGCCGTTCCTGTACGTTGGGTCTCGAAAATACGAACGATCCAGGGACCGCCCAGCAATCCGGGCGCCTCACTGCAAGCGGCTGTCGCAGGTGCTGAAATCAGGGTTTGCAACCTCTGGCGCCGGCCATCACATTACGTTCATATGACGTGATGCTGTTTCCACGGGATTGAAAAGGTTAGGGCGCCAATGCTGGATTTGAAGGATGTCTATTACTTCGTTCAAGTGGTCGACCGGGGCGGTTTCACGGCGGCGGGCAATAGCTTGCGCTTGCCGAAGTCGACCCTGAGCCATCGGGTGCATGAGCTGGAAAACCACCTGGGCGTGCGCCTGATCAATCGCACCTCGCGCCAGTTCGGCATGACCGACGTTGGCACTGAGTTCTACCAATATGCGATTGCCCTGCTGCACAGCTCGGAGGTCGCCGAGGAGGCGGTGCGCCAGCGGTTGACGGAGCCCAGCGGCGTGGTGCGGATCACCACGGCGGTGGAAATCGCCCAGTTCGCCTTGCGTGATCTGCTGCCAGTGTTCCTCAACCGCTACCCCAAGGTGCAGATCGTCGAAATTTCCACCGACCGTTTGGTGGACATTGTTGGTGAAGGCTTTGATCTGGCAATTCGCGGGCATATCTCGCCGTTGCAGGATTCGTCGCTGGTGCAGCGGGCGATTGCCAGCGTGCCGTGGTTCCTGTTTGCCGGCGCCGATTACCTGGACAAGATGGGCGCGCCGGCCAGCCCAGATGAGTTGCTGCAGCACTCGACGATTTCCATCGTGCGCGGCGGCTCGCCGCAATGGCAATTGCGCGGTCCGGCGGGCAAAGACGTGGTGGTGCCAATTGCGCCACGGTTCCAGAGCAACGACATGATTTCCACCAAGGAAGCGGCGTGCGCCAATCTTGGGGTCGCCGCATTGCCCGGCTATATCTGCAAGTCGGAGATCAAGGCTGGCACCTTGCGCCGAGTGCTACCGGAATGGATGGTAGCGGACGCGCGCATGACCGCGTTGATGCCGTATCGCACCGGGCTGTTGCCGGCGGTGCGGGCGTTGATTGATTTCCTCGCCGTCGAGATCCCTAAGGCGACGACCTTCGACGACGAGTAAAGCTCAGGCAGGTGTGGTGGTTTTGGCCAGCAAACGCTCCAGCTTCGCCGCCAGTTGCAGCAGGCCGGTGTCGCCGCCGGGGCGGGCGACAATTTGCAGCGCCGACGGCAGCGGGTTGCGATGGCTAGGTAGTGGAATCGAGATCGCCGGGAACCCCGCCAGGTTGAAGGGCGCGGTGTAGGTCATCAGCGCTTCGCGCACCGTTCCCGACCACCCGCCGATGCTGATCGCCGATTCCCCCACGGACGGCGCGAGGCAGGGGCTGGTGGGCAGCAGCAGGTAGTCGACGTTGGTCATCGCCCGACTGAGGCGGGCACTGAACTGGCGTCGCGTGTGTTGCCACCGGGCGTAGTCGCTGAGCACCACGCTGCCGGCGCGATTGAGCCGGTCGACGGTTTCCGCTCCGTAGTGCTGGGCGATGAAGTCCCAGTCGTTGCGAGCGAAGTGGGTGATACCGCCCTCCGTTAGCACAATGCCAGCGAAGGCCTGGAAGGCGCCGTCGAACAGTCCGGCGCAATCGATGTCCTCACAGCTATAAGCACGGCCTACAGTGGCTACAGCCCGTTCGAAGGCGGTGGTCACCTCCACGCTCATCGGTACCGGATCGACGTGGCGGATCACCCCAAAGCGCGGTGGCGCACTGGGTGGGTGGTCGGATCGGGTGATGTCCAGCGCCGCCGCCAACAGCATCACGTCACTGACGCTGGCGCCTAACAAACCTGGATGGTCGAGGCTGGGGGCCAAGGAAAAAATCCCCTCGGTGGGCAGCAATCCGTAGCTCGATTTGAAACCGACCACACCACACAACGCGGCGGGAATGCGCACCGAACCGCCGGTGTCGGTGCCGAGCCCAGCCGCCACCGCGCCGTAGGCAATGGCCGCTGCCGCGCCGCCGCTCGACCCCCCGGCAATACGCTGGGTGTCCAACGGGTTGAGGGTGTCGCCGAAGGCGTCGCTGGCGGTGGTCACGCCCCAGGCGAATTCGTGGGTGGTGGTCTTGCCGATGATGATCGCGCCCTGATCCACCAGTGTGCGCACCACCGCCGCGTCCGCCGATGGCACATGGCCGATGTACGCCGCCGACCCGTAGCGGGTTTCAATGCCCCGGGTGTCGATCAGGTCCTTGACCCCAATCGGCAACCCTTCCAGTGGCCGAGCGATGCCCATCGCGTAGCGTCGGTCACTCTCGGCGGCGGCCGCCAGTGCTGATTCGTTGGCCAGGGTGGCAAAGGCCTTTACCGTGCGCTGACTAGCCTCGGCAACTCTCAGGGCATGGCTGGTCAGGTTCACGGCACTGACGTGGCCATCGATCAGCGCCTCACGGGCGTTGCGCAAGCCCGGTGTGCGCCGCGCCAGGAACCGGCCGCTCACCACAAGCGCTCCAGCAGTTGCTTGAGTTTGTTCGCGGCATCGCTGCCCAGGTCGTTGACCTCGTTTGGGTAGTGAGTTATCAGCAGGTCGGCGATGTTGGCCAGCTGCGCTTTATCCAGATCGAACTGGCCGATGCGGTTCGGCAAGCCGAGGTGGGTCACCAGGCTAGCGATGCGATGGGCCAGCTGTTCGGCCGCCGTTGTCTCGCCCTGTGGCGCGGAGAATGCTTCGAGCTTGCTGCCGTAATAGTCGGCGCAGGCCTGGATGACCGGGGCGAGAGTGATGCACGACGTGGCGCTGTGGGGCAGCCCATACGTGCCACCGAGGATGTGGCCGATGCGGTGGCTGAGTCCGTAGATCACCGAGGCTGGGGAGAAGTAACACTGCCAGGCCGCCAGTTGCAGTTGCAGCAAATCATCGAGGCTGACCAGGCCCTGGTCGATGGCGTGACGGGTATCAATCTCCGTTGGCCACTTTTCCAGCACGCTGAAAAAGCGCTGCAAACCACTGGCCGACATGATCGCGTGGGGATGATCGACCGCGACTTTGCGCATGCCTTCGATGGCGTGGTCCATGCCCTTGATTGCCGATGACAGCAGCAACGGGCGAGGTGTATCGAGCAATAGGATTGGGTCGATCACCACCACTTTCGGCGTGGTTTCGCGGATGGCGTAGCTGCGTTTGAATTTCTCCGGGCCATCGGTTTCGGTGATGCCGAAGTAATGGGAAAACTCCGAGCCGGAGAGGGTGGTCGGCAATGCCGCAATCGGCAGAAAGCGCCCGGTCTTCTGGAAGTGCTGGTACGACACGGCTTTGGCCGCATCGAGCACCGAACCGCCGCCCAGCGCGATGATCGAGTGGGCTTGCAGGCGGATGCACTCGGCCAAGGCTTGTTGCACGGCGACATCGGGCACGTGCGCCGGCAGCTCGGTAAAGCTGCCCACGCCGTTCTGGACATGGGGTTGCACGTAGCTGCTGTTCAGATGCGCCAGCGGCGCGACGGTGAACGTGATCGGACGGTCAATGCCGTAATCACCAAAGTGGGCCACGGTCTCGGCCAGGCTGTTGGCGCCCCAGAACACCGAGTCCTGCGGCAGACAATTCAAATGATTCATTGTTCTAGACCTAAAAACGGGTGTGCCTTGCAGATTGGCGGTCGCGCAGCCCACCGCCTCCAATTCACAAGCCCGGCCAGGTGCCTGGACGGGCTCGCAGCGACAGGATGCGGGCAGGGTTGCCGCACTCACAAGTCAGCCACAGCAGACATAGCGTCCAAGTTTTTGAACGATTGAAAGACGCGTTTAGAAAAGTTGCTGTAACAGATTCAGGTCGATAATAATTTGCGTCATTTTAGTGCATTGGTTCTTGGTGGATTAATGCATCGGTGCGTGGCGGTATAGCTTGTACGCTTAGTTCGTGATTTTCGAACGATGGTGCTTCTGCGCTGGCTCAACGGTTGTGTGACTGCTTTGGTTATGGGCCATGGATAGTAAGTTTTCATTATCTAAATCATTGGCTTAGATATAATTTTGGAATTTTTTTTGCGCACAAATTACAGGCGGTAAGTGGCGAATTCATAGACTTGGTCGGGCATGTAAGCCGTTATTTTTCGAGTTTTTCGTCCGTGACATTTCTATGTGGTCGCCCTATAAAGGCTGCGAAGGACGCGCTGTATCACTCTCCCGATACTCTTTAAGGAAGTCTCGTACCTGCTCACCACGACATCGTCGCGGGGATGTAGCCGTGTATCTGGCTCATAACTATAAGAAGGCCTGAAGAATGAATCGTCGCCTGTTATTAACACCGATCAGTATTGCGTGTATGACCCTGGCATGCGGCCAGGCAAATGCCACCGAGGGCGGAGCGTCAAGCTACGCCCAAGGCGCGGAAACTTATATGGCAGGGGCTATGCCGCCGCCGGGGCTGTATGGCCAGTTGTTTTTCAGCCATTACGAAGCGGACACCTTGCGCGGCAATCATGGTGAGAAGTTGCCGGTGGATTTCTACATCCGCGCCAATTCGGTGGTGCCCCGGGTGATCTGGGTCACCGAGCAACAGATCCTGGGCGGTCAGTTGGGTTTCCATGTGATCGCGCCGTTGGTGGATCTGAAAGTCAGCGTCAACGGCCAGTCCCAAAGCAAAAGCGGCCTGGGCGACATCCTGTTCGCCCCGGCGTTGGGTTACCACTTCGGCGACAAACTGCACGCCGTGTTTGCCATCGACACCATTGCACCTACCGGCCGTTATGACCGCGATGACCTGGCCAACACCGGGCGTAACTACTGGGTGTTTCAACCGGTGATTGCCGTGGATTACATCGACCCCGATGGCCTCAATTTTGCGGTCAAGACCATGTACGACTTCAACCGCAAGAACCCTGCCACCGACTACCGTTCCGGCCAGGAATTGCACCTCGATTACTCGGTAGGTTGGGGCTTCGGCAATGGTTGGGTGGTCGGCGTCGGCGGCTATGCGCTGCACCAGACCACCGACGACCGCCAGGACGGTGAGACCGTGCATGACAACAAGGGTCGCAGTTTCGCCATCGGCCCGTCGATCAAGTACCAGAACAAGAACGGCTGGTTCGTAACCGCGAAATGGCAGGACGAGCAACAAGTGCGCAACCGCGCGGACGGCAGCGCCTATTGGTTCAAGGTCAGCGTGCCGTTTTGAGTCCAGGTTGAGCAAGCATCCGGCGTGACGTCGGCAAAAAGCCCACTGCACCTTTCGCGGTCAGTGGGCTTTTTGCTGCGCGAGAACACGGTCAGGGAATCAATCCCGCCAAGCGGTACGAGGCGATGGTCTGGTCAAACACCGCCAGGTCGTTGCTCCCGCGCGCCACCAGTTGCGCGACTTGCACGGCGGAGAAAATCGATTGGGCCTGGCGTTCCAGTGCTTCGGGCTGCGCCTGCGGTTGGCTCAGGGCTAAGACTTTGACAAGCCAATGTCTTGGCCAGTTCGCGAAAGCTCAAGGCGTTGTATCCGCGGGACTGCACCACCAGGCGCGCGGCCTGCAAAATGGTGTGTTTGGTGCCGGTGTTGGAACTGGATAACGGTACGTTCCTGTCCGAGTGCACGGCGATTATCGAGTATCTCGACAACCTCGATGGCCAGCCGACGCTTACCGGTGTCACGGTCAAAGAGAAGGCCGTGATCCACATGATGCAAAAGTGTGCCGACGACCAGTTAATCGACGCTGTGGGGATTTATTTTCACCACGCCATCGACGACCTCGGCCCGCAGTTGAAACCCTACAAAAGCCCGGAGTGGAGCGACCGCGCGGTGTGGGGCGAGATGCACCGCGCCAAAGCCATCGCCGGTATGAAGTACTTTGATGAAGTCCTGAAGACGTCGCCCTACGTGGCCGGCGACCAATTCTCGATGGCGGATATCACGGTGTGGGCCGGGCTGGTGTGCGCCGGCTTCGCGCAGATCGCCATTCCATCGGAATGCGCGGCATTGCTGGCGTGGAACGCCAAGGTCCGCGACCGTCCGAGCGTAAAAAACCGGCTTGATCCTGCGCCTAAAAGCCTACTGATCCGGCGCCGGGTTCGTGGGCTTTTGTATGGGTGACCATAGATTTTTATTCATCTGACAGAGAGACGCCTGTATTTGCCCACAATCCTTGTTGGCCTCTCTGTGGATAATCTGTTCGGTCATGGCTGTAGGGCACGGATGACAAGGGGTAGAAGGAACTGAGCATTTATTGATCAAATACTGGTTAACGCCCATGAAACCGTCAGCAATCAAGGCTTTGTGGGCTTATCCACAACGGGTCTTCTGATGTTTGACGGGTTGCTCACAAAGTCTGTTGGCGGCTCTGTGGACAAGGTGTTTGTCAGCGGCTGGAGGCCACTGATTCAAAGGCTTACAGAGTTTTGGTCAAATAGTGATCAATCACCTGTGGCCGTTTTCCACATAGGGGAGAGTGAGGTTTCCACAATAGCTGTGGGTCGCCTTGTGGATAAAGTGTTCGCTGACCTGCCGAGGCCCCGTAGATATTGGGCTCCAAGCTTTCTGATCATTATTTGATCAGATCCATACGGCATTCCAATGTGGATAAACGTGCAGGCTGTTGGGCAGGTCGGCGCGCAAGGAAGTGATGTTCAGCAGCACTTCGCCTGGGTAGGAGTCAGCGTCAGCTGGCGATGGGGCCGCGAGGCGGCCCCGGAGGATACTAATTACGCCTCCACTTCCCTCAGATACGCCGCCGGCTCAGCTCCCAGGTTGTTGAGCATGCGCTGGCTGTACCAGTCGATGAAGTTGACCACGCCGAACTCGTAGGTCTTGGAGTAGGGCCCCGGCTGGTAGGCCGTGGAGTTGATGCCGCGCTGGTTCTCTTCGGCCAGCCGGCGGTCCTGGTCGTTGGTGGCGTCCCAGACCTGGCGCATGCGCAGTGGATCGTAGTCGACGCCTTCGACTGCGTCTTTGTGCACCAGCCATTTGGTGGTGACCATGCTTTCCTGGGCACTGATCGGCCACACAGTGAAGACGATGATGTGATCGCCCATGCAGTGGTTCCAGGAATGCGGCAGGTGCAGGATGCGCATCGAGCCCAGGTCAGGGTTCTTGATCCGGCCCATCAGCTTCTGGCAGGCCTGCTTGCCGTCCATGGTCATGGATACGGTGCCCTTGAGCAGCGGCATGCGCACGATACGGTTGCGCAGGCCGAAGCTGGCATGGGCGTAAGGGATCTTCTCGGCATCCCAGGCGGCGGCCGATGCGGCGACGTGGTCCTTGAACGCCTGGTCGGCGCGGGGGTCGGTGACGTCGTCCCATTCCAGCAGGGTCTTGAGCAGCTCAGGGTGCGAACCGTTGCAGTGGTAGCACTCGCGGTTGTTCTCCAGCACCAGCTTCCAGTTGGCCTTTTCCATCAAGGTGGTCTGCACCGCCACCTTGGTGTTCTCCATGTCGTACGGTTCCATGTAGTGTTCCAGCGTGGCTAGGAACTCGTCGATCGCTGGCGGGTTCTCGGCCAGGCTGATGAAAATGTAGCCGCCAGCGGTCTTCACGTGCACCGGCTTGAGGCCGTACTGCTTCATGTCGAAGTCGGCGCCCATCTCGGTGCCGGCGAACAGTAGGCGGCCGTCCAACTCGTAGGTCCATTGGTGGTAAGGGCACACCAGCTTGGCGACCTTGCCCTTGTCGCTGGTGCACAGGCGCGAGCCACGGTGCCGACAGACGTTGTGGAAGGCATGCACCTGGCCTTCGGCCCCACGAATGACGATGATCGGGTTCTTGCCGATCTGCAGAGTGAGGAAGTTGCCCTTGGCCGGAATCTCGCACGTCATGCCCGCGATCAGCCATTCCTTGTGGAAGATCTCCTGCATGTCGATCTGGAACAGACGCTCATCGGTATAGAAAGGTTGCGGCAGCGAGAAGGTGCGCTCGCGGTTTTGCAGCATCTCGGCAGTGGCGCCGCGTGCTGCTTCCAGTGGATCGCCCAGGCTCAAGGTTGCGGTGACGTCCATCGTTTGGGTCCTCATGGCCGATAACGGCCGGCGAAAGGTGGCTAATCGTTCTTGTGGTGCCGCAAGGCTGTTGCAGAAAAACAGCAGGTTCATTTGCGGTGGAGTGTGCGTTCGCCAACTTCCGGAACCATATCCATGGACGACATGGCCGAATCCGTTTCCGACGCACCAGCCCTTGCACCTCAAGGCTGGTCGCGATAAGCACGCCGATGTCGCGGATGGGAATGTACAGCGGCACCGGCTTGAGCATTATCTCTCCCATCAAGCCGCAGTCGGCCGTGGAGACGAGCATGTCCAATCCCTTCCTCAATCCGGTCACTACCCAGACCTGGGCCAATGGCCGCCATCTTGTCCGGTGCGTCAAGGTCATCCAGGAAACCTGGGACGTGCGCACGTTCTGTTTCATGGCCGACCAACCGATCATGTTCTTCTTCAAGCCCGGGCAGTTCGTGACCCTGGAGCTGGAAATAGAAGGCCAGCCGATCATGCGCTCCTACACCATCTCCAGCTCACCGTCCGTGCCTTACAGCTTCTCGGTGACCATCAAGCGGGTGCCGGGCGGCAAGGTCTCGAACTGGTTGCACGATACCCTGCACGAAGGTCAGGAAGTGGCGGTGCACGGCCCGGTGGGGTTGTTCAATGCCATCGACTTCCCGGCATCGAAAGTGCTGTACCTCAGTGGCGGAGTCGGCATTACTCCGGTGATGTCCATGGCGCGCTGGTTCTACGACACCAACGCCAACGTCGACATGGTCTTCGTGCACAGCGCGCGGTCGCCCAAGGACATCATCTATCACCGCGAGCTGGAGCACATGGCCTCGCGGATCGACAACTTCAGCCTGCACATCATCTGTGAGAAGCATGGCCTGGGCGAACCTTGGGCCGGCTACCGTGGCTACCTGAACCACAAGCTGATGGAGCTGATCGCCCCGGATTTCATGGAGCGCGAGATCTTCTGCTGTGGGCCGACCCCGTACATGAACGCAGTCAAGCGGCTGCTCGAAGCGGTCGGCTACGACATGAGCCGCTACCATGAGGAGTCGTTCGGCGCCACGCCGCCGGAAGCCAAGGCCGATGCAGTGGAGCAGGCCGAGCAGGCTGCCGATGCGCCGGAAGTGGATGCCGCCGACCTTCACCTGGTGGAGTTCATCGGCAGCGACAAGAGCATCCGTGTGGCTCCAGGCGAGACCGTGCATGCGGCAGCGGCCAAGGTCGGCCTGATGATCCCAAAGGCCTGCGGCATGGGTATTTGCGGTACCTGCAAGGTGCTCAAGCTCGGTGGCGAGGTGGACATGGAGCACAACGGCGGCATCACCGATGACGATGTTGCCGAAGGCTACATCCTGTCGTGCTGCAGCGTACCCAAAGGCGATGTGCGCATCGATTACTGATCCGGCACGGCAATGCCCCGGGAGGTCATGGCTGATTGGTCGTGACCTGCGCAGGGGCGAGCAGCAGCTACCGGTTTCCTGACGGGCGGTTGACCCAGGTCGGAACAAGGAGCGGATATGCCTGTCAATCTGCACCAGGCCGAAGCCTCTATTCCCGATATTCCTGGCGAGGGCGCGAGGTTTTCTTTATCGTGTGCGCCCTTTGCAACAACCCGAGATAAACCCCATGCTGGAAGCATCCCTGAATCAACTCGAGCAACTGGTCAACGACCTGGTGCAGAAGAACGCCCAACTGGCTGAACAGAACGCTCAACTGAGCCAGGAACTGGCCCAGGCCAAAGAAGAAAACGACAGCCTGCAACTGTCGCTGATGGAGCAGGAAGAAAAGCACGGCGCCACCGCCGCGCGTATCCAGGCTCTGGTTGAGCGCGCCAGCGCCAGCGCGGGTGCCGTCAACGCATGAGACTGCAAGCGCAGCCGATCAACGTCGTGTCGATCCTTGGCAACGACTATTCGATCAAGGCGCCCGAAGGCCAGGAACAGACCCTGGCGCAAGCCGTTCAGATGCTCAATGCGTCCCTGGCCGAAACCAAGCGCCAATACCCGACCCTGATCGGTGACAAACTGCTGGTACTGGCGGCCTTGAACCTGTGTTCCAAGCAGATCGAAATGCAGAAAGAGCACCAGCAGGCGCTTGAGCGCACCCAGGCACAGATCGACGCTACGGTCGAGGCCATCGTCCGTACTATCGGCGAACAATAAACGTATTGCCCAAACCCCTGCAGGAGAGGGCTTGCTTGCGGTTGCGATGGTGATTCGACCGACGCAATCGCAGGCAAGCCCTTTCCTACGGGTTTTTTGTGCCTGTCTTAGATTGCTGGAATAACTGGATACTTGAGTGTATACACTTCTCCCGCACATAGTTCCTGGGGAGGAAGGGTATGCGGATCTGGCGGCGGAGTATCCAGTGGCAATTGATTGGCAGTATGGGCGCGGCTTTACTGCTGAGCATACTGGTGGTGGTGGCGATCTATACCGTGGCGGTCAATCGCCTCACGGAGCGCTATCTGCTCGACACCGCCCTGCCGGCCAGTGTCGAAGCGATCCGCAACGATATCGAGCGGATGCTCGGCAAGCCCCTGGTCGCCGCCGCCGATATCGCCGGCAACACCTTGCTGCGCGACTGGCTGGCCGCCGGTGAAGATCCGGCCCAGGCGCCGCGCTTCGTCGAGTACCTGGAGGCGGCGCGGCAGCGCAACCAGGCCTTTACTACGCTATTTGCCGCGACCGCGACCGGCCATTACTACAACGAGAAAGGCCTGGACCGCACCCTCAGCCGTGGCAACCCCAAGGACCAGTGGTTCTATGGCTATGTCGACAGCGGCGCCGAGCGCTTGGTCAATATCGACATCGATGGCGCGACCGGTGAGCTGGCGCTGTTCATCGATTACCGCATCGAGAAGGATGGGCAGTTGGTCGGCATCGCCGGCATGGGGCTGCGCATGGCCGAGCTGTCGAAGCTGATTCGTGACTTCAGTTTTGGCGAGCATGGACGGGTGTTCCTGGTACGCAATGATGGGCTGATCCAGGTTCATCCGCAGAGCGAGTTCAGTGGCAAGCGCCAGTTGAGCGAGCAGATCGGCACGGCGGCGGCCAAGGTCGCACTCGGCCAGCATGAGGGCTTGAGCAGCGGCCGTTTTACCCGGGACGGTGAGGAGTACCTGGCCTTGAGCCTGCCCTTGCGCGACCTGAACTGGACCCTGGTTGCCGAGGTCCCGGAATCGCAAATCTATGCGCAGATGCACCAGGCGGTGTGGCTGACCAGCCTGATAGGCGGGGCCGTGGCGCTGGTCTCACTGCTACTGGTGGTGCTGTTGGCTCGCGGCTTGGTGCGGCCAATCCGTCGGGTCACCGCTGCACTGATGGAGATCGGCAGTGGCGCTGGCGACCTGACCCATCGGCTGGACGAGACCCGACAGGATGAGCTCGGCGACCTGGCTCGCGGTTTCAACCGCTTCTTGGACAGCCAGCGTGGTTTGATCGGCGAAGTGCTTCGCACCACCGAGCGCCTGCACCGCTCGGTGGAGCAGGTGAGCCGGGTAGTGGAGAACACCACCGAACGTTCCGGCCGCCAGCAGGAAATGACCGAAATGGTAGCCACCGCGGTGCACGAGATGGGGCTGACCGTGCAGGACATCGCTCAGAACGCCGGCAACGCCGCCCAAGCCTCGGAGACGGCGCGCAGTGAAGCGCTGCTGGCCCGGGAGGTGGTGCGCCGGTCGATCCAGCATATTGAAGGCATGTCTGGCGACATCGGCCAGGCGGCTGAGGCGGTGAGCCAGTTGGCTGATGAAGTTGCCTCGATCGATGAGGTATTGGCGGTGATTCGCGGTATTTCCGAACAGACCAACCTGCTGGCGCTCAATGCCGCCATCGAGGCTGCGCGGGCCGGGGAAATGGGCCGGGGGTTTGCCGTGGTCGCCGATGAAGTACGAACCCTGGCGCGGCGCACTCAGGCTTCAACCGACGAAGTGCAGCAGATGATCCAGCGTCTCAAGCAGGGAGCTGGCACGGCGGTGGCCTCGATGCAGGCCGGACAGCAAGCGACCGGTACCGGGGTGGAGTCCAGCCAGCGTACCGGAACGTCGCTCGGAGCCATTACCGATCAGGTCGATCACATCAGCGACATGAACCAGCAGGTGGCGACCGCCACCGAAGAGCAGTCGGCAGTGACCGAAGAGATCAACCGCACCGTGCAGGGGATTTCCGACCTGGCCCGGGAGACGGCTGCCGAGGTGCAGATGTGCCGGGAAGACTGCCGGGCGCTGCGTGGGCTGGCTGAGGACCTGGCGCGGCAGATGGGTGGGTTCAAGCTTTGATAGCGAGCGCTTCACGCTCGATCGCGACACAAGGTCGCACAGAGCGCCCTGTGAAGCGCTGAGAAGGGCTGCTTTGCAGCCCCGAGGCGGTTTTTGTCAGGCACCGATGATCGAGCGGATATCCGCCGCCAGTTCGCGCACGCGCGCCTCCTGGGTGTCCCATGAGCACATGAACCGCGCCCCACCGCTGCCAATGAAGGTATAGAAGCGCCAGCCCTTGTTGCGCAGGGCTTCGATCGCGGCTTCAGGCATCTGCAGGAACACTCCGTTGGCTTCTACCGGGAACATCAGTTCGACGCCCGGAATGTCGCTCACCAGGCTGCTGAGCAGTTGCGCGCAATGGTTGGCGTGGGTGCCATGGCGCAGCCAGGCGCCATCTTCCAGCAGACCCACCCAGGGGGCGGAGAGGAAACGCATCTTCGATGCCAGTTGCCCGGCCTGCTTGCAGCGGTAGTCGAAGTCGTCGGCCAGGTCGCGGTTGAAGAATAGGATAGCCTCACCGACCGCCATGCCGTTTTTCGTGCCGCCAAAGCACAGCACGTCGACCCCGGCCTTCCAGGTCAGCTCGGCCGGCGAGCAGCCGAGGAAGGCGCAGGCGTTGCTGAAGCGGGCGCCGTCCATATGCAGGTTCAGGCCCAGCTCCTTGCAGGTGGCGCTGATTGCCTTGAGCTCGTCCGGGCGATAGACGCTACCAACCTCGGTGGCTTGGGTCAGGGTCACCACGCGCGGCTTGGGATAGTGGATGTCCTGGCGCTTGAGCGCGACCTCGCGGATCGACTCCGGTGTCAGCTTGCCGTCGACACTGCGTGCTGTCAGCAGCTTGGAGCCGTTGGAGAAGAACTCCGGCGCGCCACATTCGTCGGTCTCGACGTGGGCGGTCTCCGAGCAGATCACGCTGTGGTAGCTCTGGCACAGTGAGGCCAGGGCCAGGGAGTTGGCGGCGGTGCCGTTGAAAGCGAAGAACACTTCGCAGTCGGTTTCGAACAGTTGGCGGAAGTGGTCGGCGGCGCGCTCGGTCCACTGGTCGTCGCCATAGGCGCGCTCGTGGCCCTGGTTGGCCTTTTCCATCGCCGCCCAGGCTTCGGGGCAGATGCCGGAATAGTTGTCGCTGGCGAATTGTTGGCTTTGATCTGTCATGACACGGTCCTGTGAACGACGCAGAACAGCACTCTAAACCATCGCTGAAACGGTTGCCTATACAAGCTGCGCATGAACCGGTTTCAGTGGCTGTCATGCCGGACTGTTCGCGGCCAGGCGGGCTCAAGGATAACCCCGCCCACCCCTTTGGGAGCGAGCCTTCCCGCGAAAGGGCCCTGGCTGACACACCTCCTGTCTCCATGCCTGGAACGAATGTCGTAAACGCGCCATTGCAAGGCGTGCGCAGGCATCTGGGTACCCTGCGCCGGTCATACCATCGCTGCAAAGGACCACGGGTCCATCAGACAAGAAATGATCGCTGCCGGGAGATACACGATGTTCAGCAAGCAAGACCAGATCCAGGGTTACGACGACGCACTGCTGGCGGCGATGAATGCCGAAGAACTGCGCCAGGAAGATCACATCGAGCTGATCGCCTCGGAGAACTACACCAGCAAGCGCGTGATGCAGGCCCAGGGCAGCGGCCTGACCAACAAATACGCCGAGGGCTACCCAGGCAAGCGCTACTACGGTGGCTGCGAGCACGTTGACAAGGTCGAACAACTGGCTATCGACCGCGCCAAGCAACTGTTCGGCGCCGATTACGCCAACGTCCAGCCGCACTCGGGCTCCTCCGCCAACAGCGCCGTGTACCTGGCCCTGCTGCAGGCCGGCGACACGATCCTGGGCATGAGCCTGGCCCATGGCGGCCACCTGACCCACGGCGCCAAGGTGTCGTCCTCGGGCAAGCTGTACAACGCCGTGCAGTACGGCATCGACACCAATACCGGGCTGATCGACTATGACGAAGTCGAGCGCCTGGCCGTTGAACACAAGCCGAAGATGATCGTTGCCGGCTTCTCGGCCTACTCCAAGACCCTCGACTTTCCGCGCTTCCGTGAAATCGCCGACAAGGTCGGCGCTTATCTGTTCGTCGACATGGCCCACGTCGCCGGCCTGGTCGCCGCTGGCCTGTACCCGAACCCACTGCCGTACGCTGACGTCGTCACCACCACTACCCACAAGACCCTGCGTGGGCCACGTGGCGGCCTGATCCTGGCGCGCAGCAACGAAGAGATCGAGAAGAAGCTCAACGCCGCTGTCTTCCCGGGCGCCCAGGGCGGCCCGCTGATGCACGTCATCGCCGCTAAGGCCGTGTGCTTCAAGGAGGCCCTGGAGCCTGGCTTCAAGACCTACCAGAAGCAGGTCATCGAGAACGCCCAGGCCATGGCCCAGGTCTTCATCGAGCGTGGCTACGATGTGGTTTCCGGTGGTACCGACAACCACCTCTTCCTAGTCAGCCTGATCCGCCAGGGCCTGACCGGTAAGGACGCCGACGCCGCCCTTGGCCGCGCCCATATCACCGTCAACAAGAACGCCGTGCCGAACGACCCACAGTCGCCGTTCGTCACCTCCGGCCTGCGCATCGGCACCCCGGCGGTTACCACCCGCGGCTTCAAGGTCGCCCAGTGCGTGGCGCTGGCCGGCTGGATCTGCGACATCCTCGACAACCTCGGTGATGCCGACGTCGAAGCCAATGTGGCCCAGCACGTCTCGGCACTCTGTGCAGATTTCCCGGTTTACCGCTGAGTGGAGTAAACGACTATGCAACGTTATTCAGGCTTCGGCCTCTTCAAGCACTCGCTCAGCCACCATGAGAACTGGCAGCGCAT
The DNA here is from genome assembly GCF_054889225.1 of Pseudomonas sp. X10. Lineage (NCBI taxonomy): Bacteria > Pseudomonadati > Pseudomonadota > Gammaproteobacteria > Pseudomonadales > Pseudomonadaceae > Pseudomonas > Pseudomonas sp. X10. The sequence goes on from NZ_CM142677.1 coordinate 438,950, forward strand.
GTGGCGCACGCCGACCCCGAAAAAGGTCTACGACGTGGTCATCGTCGGCGGTGGCGGCCATGGCCTGGCAACGGCCTACTACCTGGCCAAGGAGCACGGCATCACCAACGTGGCCGTGGTCGAGAAGGGCTGGCTGGGCGGCGGCAACACCGCCCGTAACACCACCATCGTGCGTTCCAACTACCTGTGGGACGAGTCGGCGCATCTGTACGAGCACGCCATGAAACTGTGGGAGGGCCTGTCCCAGGACCTCAACTACAACGTGATGTTCTCCCAGCGTGGCGTCTACAACCTGTGCCACACCCTGCAGGACATGCGTGACTCCGAGCGCCGGGTCAGCGCCAACCGCCTCAACGGCGTGGACGGCGAACTGCTCGATACCGCTCAGGTGGCGGCGGAGATCCCTTACCTGGACTGCTCGAAGAACACCCGTTACCCGATCCTCGGCGCCACCGTGCAACGTCGGGGCGGCGTGGCCCGCCATGACGCCGTGGCCTGGGGCTTCGCCCGCGCCGCCGATGCTTTGGGCGTAGACCTGATCCAGCAGACCGAGGTCACTGGCTTCCGCAAGGAAAACGGCGCTGTGATCGGCGTCGAAACCAACAAAGGCTTCATCGGCGCCAAGCGCGTCGGCGTGGTCACCGCCGGCAACTCTGGTCACATGGCGCGTCTGGCTGGCTTCCGCTTGCCGATCGAATCCCACCCGCTGCAAGCGCTGGTGTCCGAGCCGATCAAACCGATCATCGACAGCGTGATCATGTCCAACGCCGTGCACGGCTACATCAGCCAGTCAGACAAGGGCGACCTGGTTATCGGCGCCGGCATCGACGGCTGGGTCGGCTACGGCCAGCGGGGTTCCTACCCGATCATCGAACACACCCTGCAGGCCATCGTCGAGATGTTCCCGAACCTCTCGCGGGTGCGCATGAACCGCCAATGGGGCGGCATCGTCGACACCACTCCAGACGCCTGCCCGATCATCTCCAAGACCCCGGTCAAGAACATGTTCTTCAACTGCGGTTGGGGCACCGGTGGCTTCAAGGCCACCCCGGGTTCGGGCAACGTCTTCGCGGCGAGCTTGGCCAAGGGCGAGATGCACCCGCTGGCCGCGCCTTTCTCCATCGACCGTTTCTACAACGGCGCACTGATCGACGAACACGGCGCCGCCGCCGTCGCCCACTAACCGGAGACACTGTCATGTTGCAAATTTTCTGTCCCCATTGCGGCGAGCTGCGCTCCGAAGAAGAGTTCCATGCCTCGGGCCAGGCCCACATCGCCCGCCCGCTGGACCCCAACGCCTGCAGCGACGAGGAGTGGGGTACCTACATGTTCTTCCGTGACAACCCGCGTGGCATTCACCACGAGCTGTGGGACCACGTCGCCGGCTGCCGGCAGTACTTCAACGTCACCCGTGACACGGTGACTTACGAGATCCTGGAAACCTACAAGATCGGCGAGAAGCCGCAAGTGACCGCCAGCGGCAAGCAGAGCAACGCCCAGTCGACCGTCAAGGGCCAGGGGGAAAAAGTATGAGCCAGACCTATCGTCTCGCCAGCGGCGGCCGTATCGACCGCAGCAAGGTCCTGAACTTCACCTTCAACGGCAAGACCTACCAGGGCTATGCCGGTGACACCCTGGCCGCGGCCCTGCTGGCCAACGGCGTCGACATCGTCGGCCGTAGCTTCAAGTATTCGCGTCCACGCGGCATCGTCGCCGCAGGTACCGAAGAGCCGAACGCCATCCTGCAAATCGGCTCCAGCGAAGCTACCCAGATTCCCAACGTGCGTGCCACCCAGCAGGCCCTGTATTCCGGCTTGGTGGCCACCAGCACCAACGGCTGGCCGAACGTCAACAACGACGTCATGGGCATCCTTGGCAAGGTCGGCGGCAGCATGATGCCGCCCGGGTTCTACTACAAGACCTTCATGTATCCCAAGTCGTTCTGGATGACCTACGAGAAGTACATCCGCAAGGCCGCGGGCCTCGGTCGCGCACCGCTGCAGAACGACCCGGACAGCTACGACTACATGAACCAGCACTGTGACGTGCTGGTGGTCGGCGCAGGCCCTGCCGGTCTGGCTGCGGCATTGGCCGCTGGTCGCAGCGGTGCGCGGGTGATCCTCGCCGACGAGCAGGAAGAGTTCGGCGGCAGCCTGCTGGACAGCCGCGAAACCCTCGACGGCAAGCCTGCTGCCGACTGGGTCGCCGCCACCATCGCCGAGCTGCAGAGCTTGCCGGAAGTGACCCTGCTGCCCCGCGCCACGGTCAACGGCTACCACGACCACAACTTCCTGACCATTCATGAGCGCCTGACCGACCACCTCGGTGACCGCGCGCCGATCGGCCAGGTTCGCCAGCGCGTGCACCGTGTCCGCGCCAAGCAAGTGGTACTGGCTGCAGGTGCCCACGAGCGGCCGCTGGTGTACGGCAACAACGATGTCCCGGGCAACATGCTTGCCGGTGCCGTCTCCACTTACGTGCGCCGTTATGGCGTGGCCCCAGGCCGCAAGCTGGTGCTATCGACCAACAACGACCACGCCTACCGCACTGCCCTGGACTGGCATGACGCCGGCCTGCAAGTGGTCGCCATCGCCGACGCCCGGCACAACCCGCGTGGCTCGCTGGTCGAGGAAGCGCGTGCCAAAGGCATCCGCATCCTGACCTCCAGCGCAGTGATCGAAGCCCGTGGCAGCAAGCACGTGACCGGCGCCCGCATCGCCGCCATCGATGTACAGGCGCACAAGGTCACCAGCCCTGGCGAAGTGCTCGACTGCGACCTGATCGCCACCTCCGGCGGCTACAGCCCGATCGTCCACCTGGCCTCGCATCTGGGCGGCCGTCCGGTATGGCGCGAGGACATCCTCGGCTTCGTTCCGGGCGACGCGCCGCAGAAGCGCGTCTGTGTCGGTGGTGTGAACGGCGTCTACCCACTCGGCGATGTGCTGGCCGATGGTTTCGAGGGCGGCGTGTGCGCAGCCACCGAGGCGGGCTTCAAGGCCGTCGCCGGCAGCCTGCCCAAGACTGTGGAACGCAAGGAAGAGGCCACCGTGGCGCTGTTCCAGGTGCCGCACGACAAGGGCACTAACCGTGCACCCAAGCAGTTCGTCGACCAACAGAACGACGTCACCGCAGCCGGCATCGAACTGGCCACCCGCGAAGGCTTCGAGTCGGTCGAGCACGTCAAGCGCTACACCGCCCTGGGCTTCGGGACCGACCAAGGCAAGTTGGGCAACATCAACGGCCTGGCCATCGCCGCCCGTTCGCTGGGCATCAGCATTCCGGAAATGGGCACCACCATGTTCCGCCCCAACTACACGCCGGTGACCTTCGGCGCGGTAGCGGGCCGGCACTGTGGCCATCTGTTCGAGCCCGTGCGCTTCACCGCCCTGCATGCCTGGCACGTGAAGAATGGCGCCGAATTCGAAGACGTCGGCCAATGGAAGCGTCCGTGGTACTTCCCCAAGCCGGGCGAAGACATCCACACCGCTGTCGAACGTGAATGCAAGGCCGTGCGCGACAGCGTGGGCCTGCTCGATGCCTCGACCCTGGGCAAGATCGATATCCAGGGCCCGGATGCCCGCGAGTTCCTCAACCGCATCTACAGCAACGCCTGGACCAAGCTCGATGTGGGCAAGGCCCGCTACGGCCTGATGTGCAAGGAAGACGGCATGGTCTTCGACGACGGCGTGACTGCCTGCGTCGGCGACAACCACTTCATCATGACCACCACCACCGGCGGCGCCGCCCGTGTGCTGCAGTGGCTGGAGCTGTACCACCAGACCGAATGGCCAGAGATGAAGGTGTATTTCACCTCGGTCACCGACCACTGGGCGACCATGACTCTGTCCGGCCCCAACAGTCGCAAGCTGCTGGCCGAGCTGACCGACATCGACCTGGACAAGGAAGCCTTCCCGTTCATGAGCTGGAAGGAAGGCCTGGTCGGCGGCGTGCCGGCGCGGGTGTTCCGTATCTCCTTCACTGGCGAGCTGTCGTACGAAGTCAACGTTCAGGCCAACTACGCCATGGGGGTGTTGGAGCAGATCGTCGAGGCCGGCAAGAAGTACAACCTGACCCCGTACGGCACCGAGACCATGCACGTCCTGCGCGCCGAGAAGGGCTTCATCATCGTTGGCCAGGACACCGACGGCTCGATGACCCCGGACGACCTCAATATGAGCTGGTGCGTCGGCCGCAACAAGCCGTTCTCCTGGATCGGCCTGCGAGGCATGAACCGCGAGGACTGCGTGCGCGAGAACCGCAAGCAACTGGTCGGCCTCAAGCCGGTGGACCCGACCAAATGGCTGCCCGAAGGCGCCCAGTTGGTGTTCGATCCGAAGCAACCGATCCCGATGGACATGGTCGGTCACGTCACCTCCAGCTATGCGGCCAACTCCCTGGGCTATTCGTTCGCCATGGGTGTGGTCAAGGGCGGCCTCAAGCGCATGGGTGAGCGTGTCTACTCGCCGCAGGCCGATGGCAGCGTGATCGAGGCGGAGATCGTATCTTCGGTGTTCTTCGATCCGAAGGGTGAGCGGCAGAACGTTTAAGGCACTGAAGGCAGCGTTGAACCTAGAGGAGCGGGCTTACCCGCGAGTGAGGCGGTGAAGCCACCATCGCATCGCGGGCAAGCCCGCTCCTACAAGGCCGCCGCCGCTCGGACCAACAGAATTCAAGGCAGGTAAGAAATGAGCGCTATCAACGTCTTCCAGCAAAACCCCGGCGCCGATGCCAAGGCTCAGTCGCCGTTGCACCACGCCGACCTGGCCAGCCTGGTTGGCAAGGGCCGCAAGAACGCAGGCGTGACCCTGCGTGAAAGGAAATTCCTCGGCCACCTCACCCTGCGTGGTGACGGCCACGATCCGGTCTTCGCCGCCGGTGTGCACAAAGCCCTGGGCCTGGAGCTGCCGGTGGCCCTGACCGTGGTCGCCAATGCCGAAATGTCGCTGCAGTGGGTCGGTCCTGACGAGTGGTTGCTGATCGTCCCCGGCGGCCAGGAGTTCGCCGTCGAGCAGAAGCTGCGCGACGCCCTCGATGGCCAGCATATCCAGGTGGTCAACGTCAGTGGCGGGCAGACCCTGCTCGAACTGCGCGGCCCCAACGTGCGCGACGTGCTGATGAAGTCCACCAGCTATGATGTTCACCCGAACAACTTCCCGGTCGGCAAGGCCGTCGGCACCGTGTTCGCCAAGTCGCAACTGGTGATCCGTCGCACGGCTGAAGACACCTGGGAGTTGGTGATCCGCCGCAGCTTCTCCGACTACTGGTGGCTGTGGCTGCAGGACGCTTCGGCCGAATACGGCCTGAGCATCGAGGCCTAGGAGGGCACCCCATGAGCAGAGCTCCGGACACCTGGATCCTCACCGCCGACTGCCCGAGCCTGCTCGGCACCGTCGATGTAGTGACGCGCTTTCTCTACGAACAGCGTTGCTACGTCACGGAACACCACTCCTTCGATGACCGGCTCTCCGGACGCTTCTTCATCCGCGTCGAGTTCCGTCAGCCGGAGGACTTCGATGAAGCCGGATTCCGCGCTGCCCTGGGCGAGCGCGGCGAGGCCTTCGGCATGGTCTTCGAACTGACCGCACCCAATCACCGCCCGAAGGTGGTGATCATGGTGTCCAAGGCCGACCATTGCCTGAACGATTTGCTGTATCGCCAGCGCATCGGCCAGCTGGCGATGGATGTGGTCGCAGTGATCTCCAACCATCCCGACCTCGAACCGCTGGCGGACTGGCACCGCATCCCCTATTACCACTTCCCCCTCGACCCCAAGGACAAACCGTCCCAGGAGCGCAAGGTGTTGCAGGTAATCGAAGAGACCGGCGCCGAGCTAGTGATCCTCGCCCGCTATATGCAGGTGCTATCGCCGGAGCTATGCCGCCGGCTCGATGGCTGGGCGATCAACATCCACCACTCGTTGCTACCTGGCTTCAAGGGTGCAAAGCCCTACCATCAGGCTTACAACAAGGGCGTGAAACTGGTAGGTGCCACTGCTCACTACATCAACAACGATCTCGACGAAGGGCCGATCATCACCCAGGGCGTCGAGGTAGTGGATCACAGTCATTACCCCGAAGACCTGATCGCCAAGGGGCGCGATATTGAATGCCTGACCCTGGCGCGGGCTATTGGTTATCACATCGAGCGGCGGGTGTTTCTCAACGCTAATCGTACTGTGGTGCTCTGACGTTTTTGGGGCTGCTTTGCAGCCCATCGCAGGCAAGCCAGCTCCTACAGGTACAGCGCCGTATCTGTAGAGCTGGCTTGCCTGCGATGGGGCGCAAAACGACCCTGGCGACTCTCCTGAAACACTGCTAAACCCAGCCATCCCTCTCTGACGCCCAATGACAAGCCACTGTCGTTTCCAGTCACGGTGCTGCCCTGCCACAAGCCCACAATTCCCCCATTCCAGTAACACATGCCGTCCATGGAAGGCGGCGCTTCAACCAACGCTGCATAAATACAAATCAAGCGAGGTAAGAGCATGTCTGGCAATCGTGGAGTGGTGTATCTCGGCGCCGGCAAGGTCGAGGTGCAGAAGATCGACTACCCGAAAATGCAGGACCCGCGTGGCAAGAAGATCGAACACGGCGTGATCCTCAAGGTGGTCTCCACCAACATCTGCGGCTCTGACCAGCACATGGTGCGTGGCCGCACCACTGCCCAGGTCGGGCTGGTCCTGGGCCATGAAATCACCGGTGAAATCATCGAGATGGGGGGTGACGTCGAACGCCTGAAGATCGGTGACCTGGTGTCCGTACCGTTCAACGTCGCCTGCGGCCGCTGCCGCTCGTGCAAAGAGATGCACACCGGCGTCTGCCTCACCGTCAACCCGGCCCGTGCCGGCGGTGCCTACGGTTATGTCGACATGGGCGACTGGACCGGCGGCCAGGCCGAATACGTGCTGGTGCCCTACGCCGACTTCAACCTGCTGAAACTGCCGGACCGCGACAAGGCCATGGAGAAGATCCGTGACCTGACCTGCCTGTCCGACATCTTGCCCACTGGCTACCACGGTGCCGTGACTGCTGGCGTTGGCCCAGGCAGCACCGTGTATGTTGCGGGGGCTGGTCCGGTCGGTCTGGCCGCTGCGGCTTCGGCCCGCCTGCTGGGCGCAGCCTGCGTCATCGTCGGCGACCTCAACCCAGCGCGCCTGGCCCACGCCAAGTCCCAGGGCTTCGAAGTGGTCGACCTGTCCAAGGACACCCCGCTGCACGAGCAGATCATCGACATTCTTGGCGAGCCGGAAGTGGACTGCGCGGTCGATGCCGTAGGCTTCGAAGCGCGCGGCCATGGCCACGAAGGCGCCAAGCACGAGGCCCCGGCTACCGTGCTGAACTCGCTGATGCAGGTGACCCGCGTTGCCGGCAGCATCGGTATCCCAGGCCTATACGTGACCGAAGACCCGGGCGCGGTGGATGCCGCCGCCAAGATCGGCGCGCTGAGCATCCGCTTCGGCCTGGGCTGGGCCAAGTCGCACAGCTTCCACACCGGCCAGACCCCGACCATGAAGTACAACCGCCAGCTGATGCAGGCAATCATGTGGGACCGCATCAACATTGCTGAGGTGGTGGGCGTGCAGGTGATCAACCTGGATCAGGCGCCGGAAGGCTATGGCGAGTTCGATGCTGGTGTGCCGAAGAAATTCGTGATCGACCCGCACAAGATGTGGGGCGCGGCGTGATGCCGTGATGTAATGAAAAGCCCCTCATATTGAGGGGCTTTGTTCATGGCTCGTCTTGCGGGCTGTAGTGCCGCGCAATCTCACTGGCGACCAATCCCCTGGGACGAGAGCGAGTTATTATGGGAGGCTCGCAAACAGGCCAGCCCATCTTGGCAAATCCTAACGCCTGATTCTTGAAGATTCGTAGCTAGCCGATCTTGTATGCCTAGGTCGAATCTTACTCAATTGTGTCAGACCAACTATGACGAGCGCTATAACTATTATAATGATCAACATAGCGATTGCGAAGAGTGCCGCGAAATGACCCGTAGGACCTCTATGGTTTATTGGATCTCCCTTACAATAGGCGTCCGCATTTAACCCACCCTTCCCAAACGGGCTCATGGAATCCGGTGAATGGAATCACATAAGTACCGGGTTGTAAGCGCGATACCCATTTCCCAGCAGGTAGAAGTCGAGCGGATCTCTATGTTCACCATTGAAATTTAGCGACGACGTTGCTTCTATCCCGTCGGGAATGTACCCGTACGGGGTATAAGAAAAACGTTTTGGTGACGATGAGTTATGGCCCGTCAGTACAGATCGAGCAAGGTCGGAGCCAAGTAAACTCGCTTGGTTTGCCCCGCGCCGTTCCGCTAGTGGCCTGTCCTGATGACGAAACAGTAAGTTTGTCTGGGCGCTCGACTTGATACTATGTAGATTGCTGCCCTGATAGAAATGCTGCTGAATGCTAATTCGCTTATCCCATCCAATATAATTGACTTGCTGGACCACGCTCAGGACTGGTGTCAGTGTCTGTCGCTCAGGATCAAATGCACAACTAGCAGAAATGCTAGGTGGGATAGTTTTCGAGGAGCCAGGCAGCCCGATATATGGCTTGGAACAAATCTTGAAACATTCAGTCGAATGCCTCGTTTCCCAAGCCATTCCGGCCGACGAGGTCCCTCCGATGAAAGCACTCACCCTTGCAACCCTGATGACCCTGGCCGCAAGCCCGGTGTTCGCCTTCAACCTCAGCGACGCCGCCAGCGCCGTGTCGGCCATGCAGAACCAGAAACAACAAGGCCAGGTGCAGGCGCCCGAGGCGCAGGCCAACCTGCTCAACACCCTGGGCAGTGAACTGAAGATCACCCCCGAGCAGGCCGTGGGCGGAGCAGGGGCGATGCTGGGGCTGGCGCGCAATAACCTGAGCGCTGACGATTACGGTCAGTTGACCAAGGCCGTGCCTGGGCTGGACCTGCTGTCTGGCGCCAATGCGCTGGGCGGGTTGAGTGGGCTGGGCGAGATGCTGGGCAAGAACAGCGAAAGCCAGTCGGCATTGAGCAATGCGTTGGGTAACAACGTTGAGAATCGCAGCGACCTGGACAGCGCCTTCAAAGCCTTGGGCATGGATACCGGCATGATCGGGCAGTTTGCGCCGTTGATTCTGCAGTACCTGGGCCAGCAGGGGATTGCCGGTTCGTTGCTGCAGAACCTGGCTAGCCTGTGGACCACCCCCGCGCCGTTGGCCCAGCCCTCGGTTTAACGGCTTGGCACTCCTCCTGTGGGAACGGCCTTGTGTCGCTAAAGGGCCGCGCAGCGGCCCCAGCACTCGCGACACAAGGCCGCTCCCACAAGAGCATCCGGCGCCAATTTTATCTGCGCAGGTCAGGTAGCTTCGGAGAAATCCACTAGGGTTACCGGGCGGCGGAAGCCAGCGGTCAGCACCGCTAGGTAAGCCAGGCCCAGAGCAAACCAGCATAGCCCGATCACCAGCGTCAGCGCCGACAGGCTGGTCCACAGCCACAATGTCAGGCCCAACCCCACCAGTGGCACCACGCCATAGCGCAGCAAGCCTTTGAGGTTGCGGTGCGAGTCGTTGTTCACCAGATGGGTTTTCACCACCGCCAGGTTCACCGCCGAGAACGCCACCAGCGCACCGAAGCTGATCAGCGAGGCGAGGGTGGCGAGATCTATCACCAAGGCCAACAGCGAGAACGTCGATACCAGCAGGATGGCGAATGCCGGCGTGCCGAAGCGTGGCGAAAGGTAGCCGAAGGTGCGCTGTGGCAGCACTTTGTCACGGCCCATGGTGAACAGAATGCGCGATACAGCGGCCTGCGACGCCAGCGCCGAACCCAGGCTGCCGGCGACGAACGCTGCGGTGAAGAAGTTGGCCAGGAACTGCCCACCCGCTTTGAACATCACCTCGTTCGCCGCCGCATCGGCATTGGCGAAAGTGCTGCCGGGAAACACCAGTTGGCTGACGTAGGCCAGCAAGGTGAACAGCACGCCGGCAAACAGCGTGGTCAGGATGATTGCTCTTGGCACGTCGCGGCGAGCGTCGCGGCATTCTTCGGCCAGGGTCGAGACGGCATCGAAGCCGAGGAACGACAGGCACAGTACTGCTGCGCCCGCCATCAACGGGCCGAAGCCTGGTTGGGTGCCATCACCCAACAGCGGCGAGAGCAGGTCGATCGGTTGGCCGGCCAGCGTTTGGCAGGATAGGGCAACGAATACTCCGATGAACACGATCTGCGCGCCGACGATCAGGTTGCTGGCCTTGGCCACCGAGTGGATGCCGACCACGTTGAGCACTGTGACCAGGGCAATCGACGCCAGTACGATGGTCCATGCGGGGATGGCTGGGAAGGCGATGTTGAGGAACAGACCGATCAGCAGGTAGTTGATCATCGGAATGAACAGGTAGTCGAGTAGCAGCGACCAGCCGGCGAGAAAACCGACGTTGGGCCCGAACGCCAGGTTGGTGTAGGAGTACGCCGAGCCTGCGACCGGAAAGCGCTTGACCATGAAGCTATAGGAGGCGGCGGTGAACAGCATCGCCAGCAGGGTCACCAGGTAGGCCCCGGCGGTGCGTCCACCGGTAATTTCGGTGACGATGCCATAGGTGGTGAAGATGGTCAGCGGGACCATGTAGACCAAGCCAAAGAACACCAGGGCGGGGAGCCCCAGTACACGGCGCAGTTGAGGGGAAGCGGCCTCAGCGGGGGTGCAAGGTTGATTTGCCATCGATCGATCCTGGCTTTCTTGTAGTTGTGTGTTGATCGATTTTTATCCATCTATATGGATGATGACAAACAAAGAATTGCTTATTTCAATTATAAATCTGGATTTTGATCGGATTTCAGTGGGGGCTCACTCGTGGACAAGCCCACCCCTGCAAAGACAGCGCGGTCTCTGTAGGAGCGGGCTTGCCCGCGAATAGGTCGGATCAGACAACGAAGATCTCAGCGCATCTGGGCGCGCAACTGCTCGATCCGCTGATCCTTCTCCTCCCACAGCTGGTTCACCCAGGCCTGCACGGTCTGGCGGAAGGCCGGATCGTTCTCGTAATCCCCAGCCCACAACGCTGGGTCCAGCTCATGCACGCGGATATCGATAATCACCCGGCTGATGCTGCCGTTGAGCAGGTCCCAGAACCCGGGAGCCTTGTCGCCGGGGTAGACGATGGTGACGTCCAGCAATGCATCGAGCTGTTCACCCAATGCCGCCAGCACGAAGGCCACGCCGCCGGCCTTGGGCTTGAGCAGATGCTTGTAGGGCGACTGCTGCGCCAGGCGTTTGGCCTCGCTGAAGCGGGTCCCTTCGAGATAGTTGACCACGGTGACCGGCTGGCGCTTGAACAGCTCGCAAGCGGCCTTGGTGATTTCCAGGTCCTTGCCTTTGAGCTCCGGGTGTTTTTCCAGGAAGGCCTTGCTGTAGCGCTTCATGAACGGATAATCCAGCCCCCACCAGGCCAGGCCCAGCAGTGGCACCCAGATCAGCTCCTTCTTGAGGAAGAACTTGAAGAACGGCACCCGGCGGTTGAGGCTTTCGATCAGGGCGGGGATGTCGACCCAGCTCTGGTGATTGCTCACGCAGAGGTAGGAGGTGTCCTGGCGCAGTTTTTCGATGCCACGGATGTCCCATTGGGTGGGGATGCAAAGGGCGAAGATCGCCTTGTCGATTTCTGACCAGGTCTCGGCGATCCACATCACCGCCCAAGAGGCATAGTCGCGGTAGCGGCCGGGCAGCAATAGTTTGAGCAGGGCGAAGACCAGCAGCGGGCCGATCAGCACCAGGGTGTTGAGCAGCAGCAGGAGGGTCACGAAAATGCCGGTCAGCAGGCGACGCATAGAAAAACTCTTGTTGTCAGGTTTAAACGATTGGCAATGATAATCAGCGCCAGAGCCTACGCCAAATGGCACGGCCGAGTCGGGGCAGACAAATGTTTCACATTATGTTGGGTAATCTTATGCAACGAACCTATCCTGCCCGCGCAGTCTAATCACTGTCCCATTTCAAGGAAGCGTATCCTGTGAAACCTTTGCTCGCACTGTTGTCGCTGCTGGCCCTGCCAGTCATGGCCGCGGACCCGACCCTCTACGGGCGTTACGAATACATCGGCCTGCCGGAGATCGGCGAGACCCTCAAAGCCAAGATGGACACCGGCGCCTTGACCGCTTCGCTGTCGGCCAGGAACATCGAGCGCTTCACCCGCGACGGCGAAGAGTGGGTGCGCTTCCGTCTGGCGACCAAGGATGCCGACGGCAAGGTCTATGAACACAAGGTCGCGCGCATCAGCAAAATCAAAAGCCGCGCCGACGAGGAAGAAGAACGTGAAAGCCCCGAAGTGGCCAGGCGCCCGGTGGTAGAGCTGGAACTCTGCTTGGGTGACATAAAGCGCACCGTCGAGGTCAACCTGACCGACCGCAGCAGCTTCAACTATCCGCTGCTGATCGGAGCCAAGGCCTTGCGCGAGTTCAAGGCTGCGGTGAACCCAGCGCGCAAGTTCACCGCGGGCAAGCCGGATTGCTGACACTGCTGCTGCAAGCTGCAAGAAAGAGCGATTCAGTGTAATTTCACGCGGTCCGCTTCTACTTGAAGCTTGCCGCTTGAGGCTTGAAGCTCAGAATGCCCCATATCCTCATCGTCGAAGACGAAGCTGCCATCGCCGATACGCTGGTTTATGCCTTGCAGGCCGACGGCCACAGCACCGAATGGGTGACCTTGGGCAGCGCCGCCCTCGAACAACAGCGCTTGCATCCAGCTGACTTGGTCATCCTCGACATCGGCTTGCCGGACATCAGTGGCTTCGAAACCTGCCGCCAGTTACGTCGCTTCAGCGAGGTGCCGGTGATGTTCCTCAGTGCCCGCGATGCCGAAATCGACCGGGTGGTGGGCCTGGAGATCGGCGCTGACGATTATGTGGTCAAGCCTTTCAGCCCACGCGAGGTGGCGGCGCGGGTGCGGGCGATCCTCAAACGCATGGCGCCACGACCTGAACCGGCTGCCAGCATGGGGCCGTTCCAACTCGACACCCTGCGTATGCAGATCACCTACCATGGGCAGCCACTGAGCCTGACCCGCCATGAGTTCCGCCTGCTGCAATGCCTGCTGGAGCAACCGGAGCGGGTGTTCAGCCGCGAGCAGTTGCTCGATGCCCTGGGCGTGGCCTCGGACGCTGGCTACGAGCGGACCATTGACAGCCATATCAAGAGTCTGCGCGCCAAGCTGCGCCAGGTCGCCGCCGCTGCCGAGCCGATCCAGACCCATCGCGGCCTGGGCTACAGCTACAGCCCAGGTCATAGCTGATGCGCCTGGGCATCCGTATCTTCCTGGTCTACTTCCTGTTCGTCGGCCTGACTGGCTACTTCATTCTCAACACAGTGCGCGAGCAGATCCGCCCAGGTGTACGCCAGTCCACTGAGGAGACGCTGGTCGACACCGCCAACCTACTGGCTGAGATCCTCCACGATGACGTCAAGGCCGGCACCCTCGGCCAGAGCCACTTACCCCAAGCGCTCGAAGCCTATGGCCAGCGCCGTCCGGGTGCAGATATCTGGGGCCTGGCGAAGAACCAGGTGAACCACCGCATCTACGTCACCGATGCCAAGGGAGTGGTCTTGCTCGATTCCAGTGGCGTGGCGCTGGGGCAGGACTATTCGCGCTGGAATGACGTCTACCTGACCTTGCGCGGCCAGTATGGCGCGCGCTCGACCCGTAGCGATCCGGATGACGAGTCGACCTCGGTGATGCATGTGGCCGCGCCGATCCTCGACAACGGCCAGATCATTGGCGTGGTCACTGTGGCCAAGCCCAACAGCTCGCTGCAGCCCTATATCGATCGCGCCGAGCGGCGCTTGCTGCACTTGGGGCTGGGCTTGATCGGCCTGGGCCTGTTGATGGGGGCGGCGCTGTCGTGGTGGCTGGCGCGCTCGCTGTGGCGCTTGACCCGCTACGCCCAGGCGGTCAGCGAGGGTGAGCGGGCGGCCTTGCCGCATTATCGCGGTGGCGAGCTGGCGCAGCTAGCTTCGGCGGTGGAGCGCATGCGCACGCAGTTGGAGGGCAAGGCCTATGTCGAGCGCTACGTGCACACCCTGACCCATGAGTTGAAAAGCCCGCTGGCGGCCATTCGCGGCGCCTCCGAGCTGCTCCAGGGTGATATGCCGGCACTCCAGCGCGAGCGCTTCGCCGGCAATATCGAGCGCGAGAGCGCCCGGCTGCAGCAAATGATCGAGCGCTTGCTCAACCTGGCCCAGGTCGAGCAGATGCAGACGCTGGAGGATGAGCAGCAGGTAGTCTTGGCGGCACTCATCGATGAGCTGTTGCTGGCTCACGACGCTCGTATCGAGGCCTCAGAGTTGCAGGTACGTCAGCGTGTGCCAGTGGGGGCGAGGCTGCTGTGTGATCCGTTCCTGATGCGTCAGGCGTTGGCCAACCTGCTGGAGAATGCCTTGGACTTCACACCGCCTGGTGGCATGTTGCTGTTCGAGTTGGAGCAGGCTGGCGAGCGCGTTGCTCTGAGCCTGTTCAACCAGGCTGAGGCGATTCCCGACTATGCCATTGGGCGGGTCAGCGAGCGGTTCTACTCCTTGCCGCGTCCTGGCAGCGGACGCAAGAGCACGGGGTTGGGGTTGAACTTCGTCGACGAAGTGATGCAATTGCATGGCGGGGCGCTGGCGGTGGACAACGTCGAGGGTGGGGTGCGTGTGCGGCTGTGGCTGCCGGTGCGGCGTCTGAGCTGATTGCGGGGCCACTGTGCGGCCCATTCTGCGTCAACCGCAAGAACGGAGGTATGCAGTCCACCCAGTGGGAGCCTGCGATTGGGCCGGTACTGGCAATACATCACTTGCTCTGAAGCATAGCGTCTCCCAGGATCCTGAGCAGCCCTTGATTCTTGCGGTGGAAGCAGTTTTGCTCATGGGGCCACACAATCCCCACAGACTCTCCACATTCCCTCCCTGAAGGCTCCACGGGCACGGCACAGACTGCGCCCATCGCAAACGGAGCCCAAGCCCCATGAACAAGACCCTGAGTTTCAAGCTCGGCATGATTGCTGCGCTGATGTTGCTGTTGTTGATACCGCTGCTGATGATCGGCGGCTTGATCGATGAGCGGCAGGCGCTGCGTGACAGCGTGCTGCGCGATATCGCCGAAAGCTCCAGCTTCGACCAGCAGATCAGCGGCCCCTTGCTGGTTGTGCCCTACCGCAAGTACGAGCGGCGTTGGATCGACAAGGATGGCCAGACCGTGCAGGAAACCAAGGCGGTCAGTGGCCAGTTGTACTTTTTGCCGGAAACCTTCGAGGTGAAGGCCGACATCGACACCGAGCTGCGCGCCCGGGGTATCTACCAGGCGCGTCTGTTCCACTCCAAGAGCCGGGTCGCTGGCCGCTTCAAAGTGCCGGAGCGCTGGGGTATCGAGAAAGACTACGAGGACTATCGTTTCGACAAGCCGTTCCTGGTGGTCGGCATCAGCGACATCCGTGGCATCGAGAACGGTATGGAGCTGACCCTCGACGACCAGCGCCTGCCGTTCGAAGCCGGCACCGGACTGGATTGGATGCGCGGTGGCGTGCATGTCGCCTTGCCCGCTGTGGACGACTCCGCGCCCGGCGAATTCAGCTACGCGTTCGACCTTGCCTTGCAGGGCACCGGCCAGTTGCATGTGTTGCCAGTCGGTCGGACCAGCCGTGTGGACATGCAAGCGAACTGGCCGCATCCCAGCTTTGTCGGCAGCTACCTGCCGAGCCGACGGGATATCGACGATCAGGGCTTCACGGCCCATTGGCAGACTTCGTTCTTCGCCACCAACCTCGAGGATGCCTTGCGCCAGTGCGCGACGAGTGGGCAGTGCGCGGACTTCAGCGGGCGCGCCTTCGGCGTCAGCTTCGTCGACCCGGTGGACCAGTATCTAAAGAGCGAGCGGGCGATCAAGTACGCCTTGTTGTTCATTGCCCTGACCTTTGCCGGCTTCTTCCTCTTCGAGGTGCTGAAGAACCTCAGCGTGCACCCGGTGCAATACATCCTCGTGGGTGTGGCCCTGGCATTCTTCTACCTGCTGTTGCTGTCATTGTCGGAGCATTTGGGTTTTGCCCTGGCGTATGGCTTGTCAGCCTCGGGCTGCGTGCTGCTGATCGGTTTCTACCTGAGCCATGTGTTACGCAGCCTATGGCGTGGAACCGGCTTCGCGGCGGGCTTGGCGATGCTGTACGCCATGCTCTACGGGCTGCTCAGTGCCGAGGACTATGCGCTGCTGATGGGGTCGCTGCTGTGTTTTGGACTGCTTGGGGTGTTCATGGTGCTGACCCGGCGGCTGGACTGGGCGCGGGTGGGGAGGTCGGCATGAGGGCGGACCGGGAAGTGGGGCGGTGGTTGGCGTGGCGGATTGGATTATTGTTCGTTCAAGGCGATTCCGGTCGCACTATAAAGGTAGGAGCCAGGGCCAGCTGGCGATGGGCCGCGAAGCGGACCTGCCTTGGCAAGGCGGTGCCTTGCATCGTCAATTGACGCTGGCTCCTACCGGTATAGCGTCGATCACCTGATCGAAGTACGCACTGGCATGATTTGTCAGGCGACTGGAGCAGTAGCCACCAGCGACGGTCGTTTGGCCACCTCTGCATACCACGCCGCAAGTCCCGGTTGCTGTTCACGCCAGCCGAACTCCGGCTGGCGTAGGTCCAGGTAGCCCAAGGCACAGGCGACGCCAATCGCGGCTACGTCGAACACCGAGGCCAGTTCGGCCAGGTGCTCCTGTTCCAGGTTGGCCAGGGACCGGCGGATCTTGCCGTTCTGCGCTTCGACCCAGCCATCCCAGCGCTTTTCCTCGGGGCGCAGGAAGCTCTCGTAGCGCGCCGACACCGCCGCATCCATGATCGCATCGGCCTGGGAGGCCAGGGTCAGCCGCCGCCAGCGCGCCGAGCCTTCACGGGGGATCAGCGGGTTGCCGACATGCTGCAAGTCGAGGTACTCGCAGATCACCCGGCTGTCATGCAGCACGGTACCGTCGTCCAGACGCAGGGTCGGGAGCTTGCCGATGGGGTTGTTCTGGTTGAGCTGGTCATCGCCTGCGACCGGGCTGATGTTGACGGTCTGTAGCGCGACGCGGTCCTGCTGCCCGGTTTCGTGCAGCAGCACCAGGACCTTGCGTACGAATGGCGACAACGGCGAATGGAACAGGGTCATGCTGGCCATGGCGCGTCCTCAGTTGCCCTGCAGGCTCGGTGGCAGGCAAACACCGGTGCCGCCGATGCCGCAGTAACCATCAGGATTCTTGGCCAGATACTGCTGGTGGTAGGCCTCGGCGAAGTAGACGGTCGGCGCTTGGTCGATTTCGGTGGTGATCTCGCCGAAACCAGCTTTGGTCAGTTCGGCCTGGTAGGCGACCTTGCTGGCCTGGGCCTGTTCTAGCTGTTCAGGGCTGGTGCAGTAGATCACCGAGCGGTATTGGGTGCCGATGTCGTTGCCCTGGCGCATGCCCTGGGTCGGGTTGTGCAGTTCCCAGAACATTGCCAGCAGTTCGCGGTAGCTGACCTTGTCCTTGTCGAACACCACCAGGACCACTTCGGTATGGCCGGTCAGGCCCGAGCAGACCTCTTCGTAGGTGGGGTTGGGGGTGAAGCCGCCGGCATAGCCGACCACGGTGCTGACCACACCCTCGCGCTGCCAGAAGCGGCGCTCGGCGCCCCAGAAGCAGCCGAGGCCGAAGATGGCGAAGTCGACATTCTGGAAGAAGGGGCCAAGCAGTGGCGTGTCTTCGAACACGAAGTGCTTTTCGGGCAGGCTCATCGGCGTCTCGCGCCCAGGCAAGGCCTGCTCCGCAGTGGGCATGACGTTTTTGTTCACCAGGATTTCCGAACGCAGGACCATGGCCGTTCCTCTGTTATCAGGTTGTATGGGGTAGACCCGTTGGGTCTGTTTCCGATTCGTTCTCTGCGGAGACTGTTCCGGCCTTATCGCGGGCAATCCCGCTCCTACAAAGATGGTGCTGAACCTGTAGGAGCGGGCTTGCCCGCGATAGGGCCCAAGAAGGATTACCTATAGTGCCCGAGTGTGGCGCCGCTGTCAGGCTCTAGGCCCACGCGGATAGCGCTTGAGCCTGGCGACCAGTTCGCGGCCGGGGATTGGCCGGTCGAACAGGTAGCCCTGGCCGACATCACAACGGTGGCGACGGAGGAAGGCCAGTTGCTCGGCGGTCTCGATGCCTTCGGCGACCACCTTGAGCTTGAGGTTGTGGGCCATGGCCACCACCGCCGAAGTGATTTCCATGTCGTCCTGGTTGTCAGGGATTTCGTTGATGAAGCTGCGGTCGATCTTGATGATGTCGATCGGGAATTTCTTCAGGTAACTGAGCGAGGAATAACCCGTGCCGAAGTCGTCCATGGCCAGGGTCAGGCCCAGTTGCTTGAGTTGGTCGAGCTGGCGGTGGGTGTCTTCGCTGGCTTCCAGCAGCAGGCCTTCGGTCAGTTCCAGTTCCAGCAGATGCGGCGGCAGGGCTTCTTCCTTGATGATGCTGGCGATCGAGGCTACCAGGTCCGGGTCGGAGAACTGCTTGGGCGACAGGTTGATGGCCACGTGCAGGTTACCGATGCCGGCCTCGCGCAGTTCCTGGCTCATGCGGCAGGCCTGGCGCACCACCCATTTGCCGATAGGGATGATCAGGCCGGTTTCTTCCGCCACGCTGATGAACTGGTCGGGGCGGATCATGCCGCGCTCTGGGTGGTTCCAGCGCAGCAGCGCCTCCAGGCCAAGCAGGCGGCCACTGCGCAGGCACAGCTTGGGCTGGTAGAACACCTCCAGCTCGTTCTGGGTCAGGGCGCGGCGCAGGTTGTTCTCGACGAACAGCTTGTAGCTGGCCTCGGCGTTGAGCACTTCGGTGAACACCTGGACTTGGTTCTTGCCGTTGGCCTTGGCCTTGTGCAGGGCCAGGCCTGCGTTCTTCATCAGGGTCTGCGGGTCGCGCCCATGCACGGGCGCGCAGGCCAGGCCGACCGAGGCGGTGACGTTGATCAACTGGTTGTCGACGAACATCGGTTTTTCGAGGGTTCGCAGCAGCTGCTGGGCGATCTGCAGGCCGTCTTCCAGGCAGGTGTCTTCGAGCAGTACGGCGAACTCGTTGCTGGCGAAGCGCGCCAGGCTGCCGCCGGCGCTAAGGCTGTTGCGCAGGCGTCGGGACAGGCTGATCAGCAGCTTGTCGCCGGTCTGGTGGCCAAGGCTGTCGTTGATCCGCTTGAAGTTGTCGATGTCCACCAACAGCAGGCAGATCGGGCTGTCGGTGTTGCTGGCGAAGCGTGCGTCGAGGTTGCGGATGAAGGCCGGGCGGTTGCCCAGGTTCGTCAGGTTGTCGGTATAGGCCAGGCGCTCGATGCGCTGCTGGGCCAGCTTGCTCTGGGTGATGTCTTCGTAGATGCCGATGTAGTGGGTCAGTTCGCGGTTGTCGCCGTAGACCTTGGATATCGACAGCTGGCCCCAGTAAGGCTCGAGGTTCTTGCGTCGGCTCTTGAACTCGCCCTGCCAACTGTTGGCCATGGCCAGGCTGGAAGGAGAGTCGAACAGCAGCTCGCTGAGGTTCTCCAGGGCCGGCAGTTCCGCGAGGTGACGGCCCTGGACTTCATCGGTGCTGTACTGGGTGATCGCGGTGAAGCTTGGGTTGACGTACTCCACCACGCCGTCGCGGTTGACCAGCAGGAAGGCATTGGCGCTCTGCTCCACGGCCCGCTGGAATAGGTGCAAGGCGCTGGTAGCGGTGCGTCGGTTATGGTTGTTGATGACCTGGGCGAACTGGTCGGCCAGTTCGCCGGCAAAGGCAATCTCGTCGGATTGCCAAACCCGTGGCATGCCGGTCTGCTCCAGGCAAAGCACGCCGACCACTTGGCCATCGACACGGATGCTGGCATCGAGCATGGCGTTGTTGGCGGTGCTGTACAGGCTTTCGGCGATATCCCGGGTGCGCGGGTCATGGCTGGCATTGTCGGCATCGATGGCACGGCTGGTGTGTAGGGCATCCAGGTAGTCGGGGAAGCGGCTGGCGTCGATCGGTTCGGGCAGCCGGTGCTCCTGAGTATTGCGATGATAGGCCGAGATCGGCTCCAGGCGCTGGTCGTGCAGGTACCAGATGCTGGCGCAGTCGAGCCGGTAGATTTCGCAGGCGCTGCGGGTGATCAGCTCGGCGGCTTCCAGCAGCGAGTTGTTGGCGCTGTAGCGTTGGCGCGCCAAGCGCAGGATCAGGTCTTGCTGGGCGCGTACCCGCTCCAGGTGTTCGAGCTGTTCCTGCTGGGCGCGCTGGTTCAACTGCAGGGCGATCTGCAAGCGGTTGTTGCGGGTCTCCAGATCACTGGCCGTCAGGTCGGAGTCGTCGCCCTGCAGGTCGTCGAGCACGGTCAGGTAGCCGCGCAGCAACTGCCGGTTGTGCTGCTTGTAAGTTTCGCCGATCTCCAGCAGCCGGAGCGACTCGTGGTTGGCATGCAGGGTGTAGCGCACCCGGTAATGCGAACGCTGGGCCAGTTGCAGTTGGATGTCGTCGTGCAGTTTGTAGCGAGCCTCGGGCTCCATCAGGCTGGCATAGGGTGAGCCGATCAATGCGCAGAGATCGGCGGCAGGCACGCCGAACTGGCGCTCACAGGCCGGGTCGAGATAGAGCAGGGTCCAGTTGGCCTCGTTCAGCCGTTCGAAACGCAGCATGCCGAGCCGCGAGGGCACGGGCAATTGCGTCACGACCTCGGCCACCATACGGCTGGCGGCATCGGGTTGGCTCTTCATCGACGACTCGCTTGAATAGGCTGGCGCGGGCCTTGGCGGCGGCGCATTTAGCAAGGTTGCATCATGTCCTGGAGGCTGGCAAGCAGCCATGGGGACGGCTGTGAACAGGTTGTCGGCCGAAGGGGGGGAATCTGAAGATTGGCAGGGGGCCTGTCGGCGCTGGCGAAGCCTGCGATCGGCCTGTGGGCTCTTTGCTCCAGGCAAAAAAAGCCCCGCCAAATGACGGGGTTGAGGTACGAGCGTGGCAGCTCGAAAAGGGTGCCTGCCTCCCCCCAAAAAAGAAGGGAGAGGCAGGGTGCAGCGTTACAGCAACAGCGTGCGGATATCCGCCAGCAGGTCGCCCAGGCGCTTGGTGAAGCGCGCAGCGGCGGCGCCGTTGATCACGCGGTGATCGTAGGACAGCGACAGCGGCAGCATCAGCTTCGGCTGGAAGGCCTTGCCGTCCCAGACCGGTTGCATGGTGGCCTTGGACACACCGAGGATCGCCACCTCAGGCGCGTTGACGATCGGCGTGAAGCCGGTGCCGCCAATGTGGCCGAGGCTGGAGATGGTGAAGCAGGCGCCCTGCATGTCGTCGGCCGCCAGCTTCTTGGTGCGCGCCTTCTCGGCCAGGGCCGCGGCTTCGCCAGCCAGTTGCAGCAGGCTCTTCTGGTCGACGTTCTTGATCACAGGGACCAGCAGGCCATCCGGCGTGTCCACGGCGAAACCGATGTGCACGTACTTCTTGCGGATGATGGCCTTGCCGCTTGGGGCCAGCGAGCTGTTGAAGTCCGGCAGTTCCTTGAGCAGGTGGGCGCAGGCCTTGAGCAGCAGTGGCAGCACGGTCAGCTTGACGCCAGCTTTCTCGGCCACGGCTTTCTGCGCGACGCGGAAGGCTTCCAGCTCGGTGATGTCGGCGGAGTCGAACTGAGTGACGTGCGGCACGTTCAGCCAGCTGCGGTGCAGGTTGGCGGCACCGACCTGCATCAGGCGGGTCAGGGCGACTTCCTCGACTTCGCCGAACTTGCTGAAGTCCACGGCCGGGATCGGCGGGATGCCAGCACCACCGGTGGCACCAGCGGCCGGAGCCTGCTTGGCCTTTTCCATCATGGCTTTGACGTAGACCTGCACGTCTTCCTTGAGGATGCGGCCGTGCGGGCCAGTGGCCGCGACAGCGCCCAGGTCGACACCGAATTCACGGGCCAGCAGGCGTACGGCCGGGCCAGCATGGACCTTGGCGTTGCTGCCAGCCGCTGGTGCGGTGGCGGCTGGCGCAGGGGCCGGTGCAGCAGCTGGAGCTGCGGCAGGCGCAGCCTCGGCCTTGGCTGGAGCAGGCGCGGCGGCAGGTGCCGGAGCTGCAGCAGGGGCAGCGCCCGCGACCTTGAGCTTGAGGATCAGGTCACCGGTGCCGACTTCGTCATCCAGCTTGGCGATTACTTCCTCGACCACGCCGGCGGCGGGGGACGGGATTTCCATGGAAGCCTTGTCGGACTCCAGGGTGATCAGCGACTGGTCGGCTTCGACGGTGTCGCCAGCCTTGACCAGTACTTCGATGATCTTGGCCTTGCCTGACGAGCCGATATCCGGCACGTGGATGTCCTGGACGCTGGCGGCAGCGGGTTCCGCGGCGGGTGCCGGAGCGGCCTCGGCAGCCGCAGGTGCGGCAGCAGGCTTCTCTTCGGCAGCCGGGGCTGCGGCGGCCGGAGCCTCAGGCGCCGCAGCGGCGCCCTCGACTTCCAGTTCCATCAGTTCGTCGCCTTCCTTCAGGGTATCGCCCAGCTTGACCTTCAGCGATTTGATCACGCCAGCCTTGGGTGCCGGGATCTCCATGGAGGCTTTGTCGGACTCCAGGGTCAGCAGGCTTTGGTCGGCTTCGATGCGATCACCGACCTTGACGAACAGCTCGATGACTTCACCTTCACCGCTGCCGATGTCAGGTACGCGAATGAGTTCGCTCACTTAAAAATACTCCTCAGCAGTCCAGTGGGTTGCGCTTGTCCGGGTCGATGCCGAACTTGGTGATGGCATCGGCCACGACCTTCGGTTCGATCTCGCCACGGTCGGCCAAGGCTTCCAAGGCAGCCAGTACCACGAAGTGACGATCGACTTCGAAGAAGTGACGCAGCTTCTTGCGGCTGTCGCTGCGACCGAAACCATCGGTACCCAGGACTTTGAACTCTTTGCTCGGGACCCACTGGCGAATCTGTTCGGCGAACAGCTTCATGTAGTCGGTGGAGGCGATGACCGGGCCCTTGCGGCCGCCCAGGCACTGCTCGACGTAGGTCTGCTGTGGCTTCTGGCCAGGCTTGAGGCGGTTGGCGCGTTCTACGGCCAGGCCGTCGCGACGCAGTTCGTTGAAGCTGGTGACGCTCCAGACGTCGGCACCGACGTTGAACTCTTCACGCAGGATCTTCGCCGCTTCGCGGACTTCGCGCAGGATGGTGCCGGAGCCCATCAGCTGGACGTGGTGCGCCGCTTCGCGGGTGTCTTCCTCGAGCAGGTACATGCCCTTGATGATGCCTTCCTCGACACCGGCCGGCATGGCTGGCTGGGTGTAGGCTTCGTTCATCACGGTGATGTAGTAGAAGACGTCCTGTTGCTCTTCGGTCATCTTCTTCATGCCGTCCTGGATGATCACCGCCAGCTCGTAGCCATAGGTCGGATCATAGGTGCGGCAGTTCGGGATGGTGCCGGCCAGCATGTGGCTGTGACCATCTTCGTGCTGCAGGCCTTCACCGTTGAGGGTGGTGCGGCCGGCGGTGCCGCCGATCAGGAAGCCACGGGTGCGGCTGTCGCCAGCGGCCCATGCCAGGTCGCCAATACGCTGGAAGCCGAACATCGAGTAGAAGATGTAGAACGGCAGCATCGGCTGGTTGTGGTTGCTGTACGAAGTACCGGCAGCGATGAACGACGACATGGCACCGGCTTCGTTGATGCCTTCCTCGAGGATCTGGCCTTTCTTGTCCTCGCGGTAGAACATCACCTGGTCCTTGTCGACCGGCTCGTACAGCTGGCCGACGGAGGAGTAGATGCCCAGCTGGCGGAACATGCCTTCCATACCGAAGGTACGGGCTTCGTCCGGGATGATCGGCACGATGCGCTGGCCGATTTCCTTGTCCTTGACCAGTTGCGCCAGGATGCGCACGAAGGCCATGGTGGTGGAGATTTCACGGTCGCCCGAGCCATCCAGGATCGCCTTGAGGGTTTCCAGTGGCGGGGTCGGTATGCTGAAGCTCTTCGCACGGCGCTGAGGCACGAAACCACCCAGGGCGGCACGGCGCTCGGCCAGGTAACGGGCTTCGGCGCTGCCTTCTTCTGGACGGAAGAACGGCAGGTTTTCCAGCTCGTCATCCTTGACCGGGATGTCGAAGCGGTCGCGGAACTGACGCAGGCTGTCGACATCGACCTTCTTGGTGTTGTGCGCGGTGTTCTTGGCTTCGCCGGCACCGGTACCGTAACCCTTGATGGTCTTGGCCAAGATGACGGTCGGCTGTTCCTTGTGGTTGACCGCCTGGTGGTAGGCCGCATAAACCTTGTACGGGTCGTGGCCGCCACGGTTGAGCTTCCAGATTTCCTCGTCGGACAGGTCTTCGACCATGGCCTTGAGTTCTGGGGTGTTGAAGAAGTGCTCACGGACGAACGCGCCGTCCTTGGCCTTGTAGTTCTGGTATTCGCCGTCGATGACTTCGTCCATGCGGCGCTGCAGGGCGCCGTTGGTGTCCTTGGCGAACAGTGGGTCCCAGAAGCGGCCCCAGACAACCTTGTTGACGTTCCAGCCACCACCACGGAACACGCCTTCGAGTTCCTGGATGATCTTGGCGTTGCCGCGAACCGGGCCGTCGAGGCGTTGCAGGTTGCAGTTGATGACGAAGATCAGGTTGTCCAGCTTTTCACGGCCAGCCAGGGCGATGGCGCCCAGGGATTCCGGCTCGTCGCACTCGCCGTCACCCATGAAGCACCAGACCTTCTGCTTGCCGGCCGGGATGTAGCCACGGGCTTCCAGGTACTTCATGAAGCGCGCCTGGTAGATCGCCTGGATCGGGCCCAGACCCATGGAAACGGTCGGGAACTGCCAGAAGTCAGGCATCAGCCATGGGTGTGGGTACGACGACAGGCCGTTGCCGTCCACTTCCTGGCGGAAGTTGTTCATCTGGTCTTCGCTGATGCGGCCTTCGAGGAAGGCGCGGGCGTAGATGCCTGGAGAGGCGTGGCCCTGGAAGAAGATCAGGTCGCCGCCATGTTCTTCGGTCGGTGCCTGGAAGAAGTAGTTGAAGCCGATGTCGTACAGGGTGGCACTGGAGGCGAAGCTAGAGATATGGCCGCCCAGGTCCGAGTCTTTCAGGTTGGTGCGCATGACCATGGCCAGTGCGTTCCAACGCACCAACGAGCGAATGCGGCGTTCCATGAACAGGTCGCCAGGCATGCGTGCTTCGTGGGTGACAGGGATGGTGTTGCGGTATGGCGTGGTGATCGCATACGGCAGCTGAGAGCCACTACGGGTGGCCAGCTCGCCCATGCGGGTCATCAGGTAGTGAGCGCGGTCTTCGCCTTCTTTGTCGATGACCGACTCCAAGGCGTCCAGCCATTCCTGGGTTTCGACGGGATCGAGGTCTTGCATGGCTTGCTCCAGGGCGGAAAGGCTTCCAGAATCGGTTGCCTGAGTTTGCGACTGGCCTTTTGGGCAGACGTCATGAAATTCTTGGATTACCGGAGTGTGGTCCGGCGCCGTGTAGTTTTACTACAAATGATTTGGCATTTCATGCTTTTGCGCTGTCGGGATAGTAGTAAAACTACAGAAAAGCGACTTTTGGCCGCTGTCCGGGTTGTGGAGAAAAACGATACCGGTAGTTAAAAATAGTTTGTGCCTGGGTGGTTCTTGATGTTTTTTGCCAGTGAATCGCATTTTTCAGCTATTTATAACTTTTGTATGACAGTCCAACCGTGGTCTGGCTCCCCCTTGACCGCATTTGCCCCTCCCTCACTCGCCGATCAAGGATAGTCCATGCGCCTGCCTTTGCCGCTCGATCTGCCTGCCACCCTTCAACCGCTGGTCGCCCGCAACGAGCAATCCTTGCGCGAGGCGTTGGCCGCCCATCCCGATCTGGCTCTCGAGCGTTGGAACGTCGAGCACCGGCAACAGTTCGACCGGGTTGCCGCTGCCAGTGAATTCGTCCTGGACCAGGCTGTCCGTGAGCCGGCGATGTTGTCCGAGCTGGTCGCCAGCGGCGAGCTGGAGCGTGCCTTCGCCCCCGGTCAATTGTGCGCCCGGGTAGCAGCCGCGGCCCAGGCGGCGCAGAGTGAGGACGAGCTGGCGCGCAACCTGCGCCGCGAACGCAACCGCCAGCAACTGCGCATCATCTGGCGCGACCTGACCCGCCAGGCCGACCTCGGCGAGACCTGTCGCGATTTGTCCGACCTGGCCGACGCTTCCATCGACCAGGCTTATCAATGGCTGTACCCGCGCCACTGCCAGCAGTTCGGCACCCCGATCGGCCACCGCAGCGGCCAGCCGCAGCATATGGTGGTGTTGGGCATGGGCAAGTTGGGCGCGGTGGAGCTGAACCTGTCGTCGGACATCGACCTTATCTTCGCCTTCCCCGAGGGTGGCGAGACCGAAGGGGTCAAGCGTTCGCTGGACAACCAGGAGTTCTTCACCCGTCTGGGTCAGCGCCTGATCAAGGCCCTCGACCCGGTGACCGTCGATGGTTTCGTGTTCCGCGTCGACATGCGTCTGCGGCCCTATGGATCGGCCGGCGCGTTGGTGCTCAGCTTCAATGCCCTGGAGCAGTACTACCAGGACCAGGGCCGCGACTGGGAGCGCTACGCCATGATCAAGGCGCGGGTGGTGGCTGGCGACCAGGCGGCTGGTGCCCAGTTGCAGGAAATGCTGCGGCCCTTCGTCTACCGCCGTTACCTGGACTTCTCGGCGATCGAGGCGCTGCGCACCATGAAGCAACTGATCCAGCAGGAAGTGCGGCGCAAGGGCATGGCGGAGAATATCAAGCTGGGAGCGGGCGGGATCCGCGAGGTGGAGTTCATCGCCCAGGCCTTCCAGTTGATCCATGGTGGGCGTGACCTGAGCCTGCAGCAACGGCCGCTGCTCAAGGTCCTGGCAACTCTGGAGGGGCAAGGCTACCTGCCGCCGGCGGTGGTCGCGGAGCTGCGCGAAGGCTACGAATTCCTGCGTTACACCGAACATGCGATCCAGGCCATCGCCGACCGCCAGACTCAGATGCTGCCCGATGACCAACTGGACCGGGCGCGCATTGCTTATATGTTGGGCTATGCCGATTGGGCGAGCTTCCACGATCAACTGATGCACTGGCGCGGGCGTATCGACTGGCACTTCCGCCAGGTCATTGCCGACCCTGACGAGGAAGAGAGCGAAGACGGCGGGCTGGTGGTCGGCGGCGAGTGGTCGCCGCTGTGGGAGCAGGCCCAGGATGAAGAAGCGGCCTGCCGCCAGTTGCAGGAAGCCGGCTTCGCCGATGCCGCCAAGGCCTTGCGGCATCTGGCCGGACTGCGTGTCAGCCCGCAGTTGCGCTCCATGCAGCGCATTGGCCGCGAGCGTTTGGATGCCTTCATCCCGCGCCTGCTGGCCCAGGCGGTCGAGCACGATGATCCGGACCTGGTGCTGGAGCGGGTGTTGCCACTGGTCGAGGCGGTGGCGCGGCGTTCGGCTTATCTGGTGTTGCTCACCGAGAACCCGGGAGCCTTGCGCCGTTTGCTGACCTTGTGCGCTGCCAGCCCGTGGATCGCTGAACAGATCACCCGCTTCCCGCTGCTGCTCGACGAACTGCTCAACGAAGGCCGCCTGTTCAGCCCGCCGCTGGCGCCGGAACTGGCTTCGGAGCTGCGCGAGCGGCTGACGCGGATCCCGGAGGATGATCTCGAGCAGCAGATGGAGGCCTTGCGTCATTTCAAACTGGCCCACAGCCTGCGCGTGGCCGCGTCGGAAATCACCGGCAACCTGCCGTTGATGAAGGTCAGCGATTACCTGACCTGGCTGGCCGAGGCCATCCTCGACCAGGTGCTGGCCCTGGCCTGGCGCCAGACCGTCGCCCGCCACGGTCAGCCCAGGCGCAGCGATGGCAGCCTGTGCGACCCGGGCTTCATCATTGTCGGCTATGGCAAGGTGGGCGGCATCGAGCTGGGCCATGGTTCGGACCTGGACCTGGTGTTCATCCATGATGGCGATCCCCAGGCGGAAACCGATGGTGCCAAGCCAATCGACAGCGCGCAGTTTTTCACCCGCCTGGGCCAGCGCATCATTCACTTGCTGACCACCCAGACCAACTCCGGCCAGCTCTACGACGTGGATATGCGCCTGCGTCCCTCGGGCGCGTCGGGCTTGCTGGTCAGTTCCGTGGGCGCCTTCGAGCGCTACCAGCAGAACGAGGCCTGGACCTGGGAGCACCAGGCCCTGGTGCGGGCGCGGGTGCTGGTCGGTTGCCCGCAGGTGGGGGCGGCCTTCGAAGAGGTGCGGGCGCGGGTGCTGGGGCAGCCCCGTGATCTGGCCAAGCTGCAGGCCGAGGTCAGCGAGATGCGCGCCAAAATGCGCGACAATCTCGGCACCAAGATCACGGCGGCAGGCACCGCGGCCAACGCTTTCGAGGCGGGTATGCCCTTCGATATCAAGCAAGATGCCGGTGGTATCGTCGATATCGAATTTATGGTGCAATACGCGGCTTTGGCCTGGTCCCACGGGCACCCAGCGCTGCTGCGCTGGACCGATAATATCCGCATCCTCGAAGAGCTTGAGCAGGCCGGCCTGATGCCCGCCAGCGACGCGGTGCTGCTGCGTGAGGTGTACAAAGCGTTCCGCTCGGCCTCGCACCGCCAGGCCCTGCAGAAGCAGGCAGGGGTCATCGATGCCGCCCAGTTCGCCGATGAGCGTCGCGAAGTACGCCGGATCTGGGCGCAGCTTGGCCTGACTTGACCGTTCAGGGCGGCGACAGGCCGCCAGTGGTACACTGCACGCCATATAGCCTGAATATAAAGAGGGGAGGCCAGGCTGTTCTCGCGGCACCGGCCTGCACGTCCCCTGTAGGAGCGGGCTTGCCCGCGAACGCGGCAGCAGGTTCAACGATGTGCCTGGTTGATCGCATTCGCGGGCAAGCCCGCTCCTACAGGGGGCTGCGTAAGCCAACTGCAGCCTCCCCGACCGTTTCTGGACAAAGCATGAGAATACTGATCATTGGGCCCAGTTGGGTCGGCGATATGGTGATGGCACAGACCCTGTTCCAGTGCCTGAAACAGCGTCACCCCGAGTGCGTGATCGATGTGCTGGCTCCCGAGTGGAGCCGGCCAATCCTCGAGCGCATGCCTGAAGTGCGCCAGGCCTTGAGCTTTCCGCTCGGCCACGGTGTGCTGGAGCTGGCTACCCGCCGGCGTATCGGCAAGTCCCTGGCTGGCCAGTATGACCAGGCGATCCTGCTACCTAACTCGCTCAAGTCGGCGCTGGTGCCGTTCTTCGCGGGGATCCCCAAGCGCACCGGCTGGCGTGGCGAGCTGCGCTTCGGTCTGCTCAATGATGTGCGCAAGCTGGACAAGGCGCGCTACCCGCTGATGATCGAGCGTTTCATGGCCCTGGCCTACCCCGTAGGCGAAGAGCTGCCGACTCCGTATCCACGGCCGAGCCTGCAGATCGAGGCGCAAAGCCGTGATGCCGCACTGGCCAAGTTCGGCTTGGCGTTGGACCGTCCGGTGCTGGCGCTGTGCCCAGGTGCCGAATTTGGCGAGGCCAAGCGCTGGCCCTCCGAGCATTACGCCAAGGTCGCCGAGGCGAAGATCCGCGAAGGCTGGCAGGTCTGGCTGTTCGGCTCGAAGAACGATCATCCGGTCGGCGAGGCGATCCGTGAGTGGTTGATCCCTGGTTTCCGTGAAGAAGCCAGCAACCTTAGCGGCGAGACCTCGCTGGCCGAGGCTATCGACCTGCTGTCCTGCGCTGATGCTGTGGTCTCCAACGACTCTGGCCTGATGCATGTGGCCGCTGCGTTGAACCGGCCGCTGGTGTCGGTCTATGGCTCGACTTCACCCGGCTTCACTCCGCCGCTGGCCGACCAGGTGGAGGTCGTGCGCCTAGGCTTGGAGTGCAGCCCCTGCTTCGATCGCACCTGCCGCTTCGGCCACTACAATTGCCTGCGCATGCTCGAACCTGATGTGGTGATCGCCGCCCTGGGGCGGCTCAACGGTCCGAGCCTGATCGATGTCATGGCCGAGGTCGACTAAGTGCGGGTACTGATCATCAAGACGTCCTCCCTGGGCGATGTGATTCACACCCTGCCGGCACTCACCGATGCGGCCCACGCGATTCCGGGTATTCGCTTCGACTGGGTGGTAGAAGAGGGTTTTGCCGAGATCCCAAGCTGGCACCCGGCTGTCGATCAGGTCATCCCGGTGGCCATCCGCCGCTGGCGCAAGAACCTCTGGCAGACCTTCAAGAGCGGCGAATGGCGTCAGTTCAAGCAACGCGTGCGCGAGCGCCGGTATGACCTGGTGATCGACGCCCAGGGCCTGGTCAAGTCGGCCTGGCTGACCCGCTACGTCAAGGCGCCGGTGGCTGGGCTGGACCGTTATTCAGCCCGTGAGGGGTGGTCCAGCCGTTTCTATGACCGGCGCCTGTCGGTCGCTGTCGGCCAGCACGCGGTGGAGCGGGTGCGCCAACTGTTCGCGCTGGCCCTGGGTTATGACCTGCCGGCCGGCCTGGGTAACTACGGCTTGGACTTGAGTCGTTTGCAACTGCCGCCTGCGGCGCCTTACGTGGTGTTCCTGCATGGCACCACCTGGGCCACCAAGCACTGGCCCGAAGCCTATTGGCGCGAGCTGGCCGAGCGCATGGGACGCAAGGGCCTGGACGTGCGTCTGCCGTGGGGCAACCCGGCGGAGAAGGCGCGTGCCGAGCGCATTGCCCAAGGCTTGAAGAACTGCCAAGTGCTCCCCAAGTTGAACCTTGCTGGCGTCGCCCGCGTGCTGGCGGCAGCCAAGGCCTGCGTGGCCGTGGACACCGGCCTGGGCCACTTGGCGGCGGCGCTGGATGTGCCGACCCTGTCGCTGTTCGGCCCGACCAACCCTGGGCTGACCGGCGCCTATGGCCGGTCTCAGGTGCACCAGGCTAGCGACTTCTCCTGTGCACCCTGCCTGCAGAAAAAGTGCACCTACAAGCCGAGCGCCGAAGACCTGCGCCGGTTCGATCTCAAACGCGAGTGGCCGCTGTGCTTCACTCGCCTGAATCCCGAGCATGTGGCGAGCCGCTTGAGCGCGTTGCTGCTGGCTGAGGATGTCCGTTGATGCAACTGGCTTTCGTGCTGTACAAGTATTTCCCCTTTGGCGGCCTGCAACGCGATTTCATGCGCATTGCCCTGGAGTGCCAGAAGCGGGGCCACCAGATCCGCGTCTATACGCTGATCTGGGAGGGCGATGTTCCACCGGGCTTCGAGGTGCTGGTGGCGCCGGTCAAGGCGCTGTTCAACCACCGTCGTAACGAGAAGCTCAGCGCCTGGATGGCCGACGACTTGGCCAAGCGCCCGGTCGACCGCCTGATCGGCTTCAACAAGATGCCAGGCCTGGATGTCTACTACGCTGCCGACGGCTGTTTCGAAGACAAGGCGCAGACCCTGCGCAACGGCCTGTACCGGCGTTGGGGGCGCTACCGGCACTTTGCCGAGTACGAACGCTCGGTGTTCGCCAAGGACGCCCGCACCGAGATCCTGATGATCTCCGAGGTGCAGCAGCCGCTGTTCATCAAGCACTACGGCACCCCTCTGGAGCGTTTCCACCTGCTGCCGCCGGGCATCTCCCAGGACCGCCGGGCACCGGCCAATGCCGCCGAGATCCGCGCCGAGTTCCGCAAGGAGTTCGAGTTGGGTGAAGACGAGTTACTGCTGGTGCAGATCGGTTCCGGTTTCAAGACCAAGGGCGTCGACCGTAGCCTCAAGGCCCTGGCGG
Organism: Pseudomonas sp. X10; assembly: GCF_054889225.1. Lineage (NCBI taxonomy): Bacteria > Pseudomonadati > Pseudomonadota > Gammaproteobacteria > Pseudomonadales > Pseudomonadaceae > Pseudomonas > Pseudomonas sp. X10. The sequence continues at coordinate 470,579 of NZ_CM142677.1, forward strand.
CGCTGCCGTCGGCCCTGCGCAAACGCACCCGGCTGATGGTCATCGGCCAGGACGATCCCAAGGTGTTCCAACTGCAGAGCGCCACCCTGGGGCTGGGCGAGCAGGTGCAGTTCCTCAAGGGGCGCAGCGATATCCCGCGCTTCCTGCTCGGCGCTGACCTGCTGATTCACCCGGCCTATAACGAGAACACTGGCACCGTGCTGCTCGAAGCCCTGGTCGCCGGCTTGCCAGTGTTGGTCTCGGCGGTCTGCGGCTATGCCCACTATATCGCCGAGGCCGACAGCGGCCTTGTGCTGGACGAGCCATTCGAGCAGGAGCAGCTCAACCGCTACCTGCAACGCATGCTCGAAGACGGCGAGGCCCGTGCCGCCTGGGCGCGCAATGGCCTGGCCTTTGCCGACACGGCGGATCTGTACAGCATGCCGCAGCATGCCGCCGACGTGATCTTGGCCGAGGAGCGCGCATGAAACTGATACTGGCCGAGCCTTTCAAGCGCCTGTGGGCCGGGCGCGATGCCTTCGATGCTGTGGAGGCCCTGGAGGGCCAGGTGTACCGCGAGCTGGAAGGGCGCCGCACCTTGCGCACCGAGGTCGAGGGCAAGGGCTATTTCGTCAAGATCCACCGTGGCATCGGCTGGGGCGAGATCTTCAAGAACCTGTTCAGCGCCAAGCTGCCGGTGCTCGGTGCCGGCCAGGAGTGGCAGGCCATCGAGCGTCTGCACCAGGCCGGCGTGCCGACCATGACCGCCGTGGCTTATGGCGAGCGGGGCGGCAATCCGGCGACCCAGCATTCCTTCATCGTTACCGAGGAACTGGCGCCGACCATCAGTCTGGAAGACCTCAGCCTCGACTGGGTCCGCCAGCCGCCCGAACCGCGCCTCAAGCGTGCGCTGATCGCCGAAGTGGCGAAGATGATTGGGACCATGCACCGTGCGGGGGTCAACCACCGCGACTGTTACATCTGCCACTTCCTGCTGCATACCGACCGGCCGGTGACGGCCGATGATTTGAAACTGTCGGTGATCGACCTGCACCGTGCACAGACCCGGGCGACAATCTCCCGCCGCTGGCGTGACAAGGACCTGGCAGCGCTGTACTTCTCGGCCTTGGACATCGGCCTGACCCGCCGCGACAAGCTGCGCTTCCTGCGCGGCTACTTCCAGCGCCCGCTGCGCCAGGTGCTGGCCGAGGAAGCGGCTTTGTTGGCGCGGCTCGAACGCAAGGCTCAAAAGCTCTACGAGCGTAAACAACGGTATGGGGACGCGCTCTGATGGCGGGTTGGACACTGGCGCCAGGTTATGAAGCCCTGGCGGCGGATTTCGGCAGTATCGACGCAGTCTTCGCCCTACAGGGCGAACGCCTGACCCACGACCCGCTGAGCGAGGTCATCCGTGTGCAGCGCGACGGGGTCAACTATTACGTCAAGCGCTATACCGGCGCTGGCAAGGGCCTGCGCCGCTACCTGGGGCGGCCACGGATCAAGGCCGAGTGGCAGAACCTCAAGCAGTTCGCCAAGTGGGACATCCCTACCGCCGAGGTAGTGGCCTTCGGCCTGGAGCGCAGTGGCCTGGCCTTCGGCCGTGGCGCGATGATCACCCGCGAGCTGCCGCACACCGAGGACCTCTCGGCCTTGGCCGAGCGCAAGGACCCACGCCTGGCCGACCGGGCCTGGGTCGATCATGTCAGCCGACAACTGGCCCGGCATACGCGGATCATGCACGATCACCATTTCACCCATAACGACCTGAAGTGGCGCAACCTGCTGGTGGATGACCAGGCCACGCTGTTCTTCATCGATTGCCCGACGGGGGACTTCTGGCGGGGTTTCATGTTGCGCCACCGCGTCATCAAGGACCTGGCGTGCCTGGATAAGGTCGCCAAATACCACCTGTCGGCGACCCAGCGCCTGCGCTTCTACCTGCAGTATCGCGGGCACAAGCGGCTCAATGCGTCGGACAAGCGACGCGTGCGCCGGGTGGTAGGCTTTTTCGAGGGGCGGGAATGACTGATTACCTGGACAGCGCCGATGGAGCGTTGCTGCAACGTCATGGCCTGAACGACTTCGATGCACTGTGGGCGCTGCAGCTTGACGCCGTGGACGAGCCCAATACCGGGCGCGGCGGCTGGAGCAGCGTCTACCGCCTGGAGCTGGAAGGCAAGGGTTACTACCTCAAGCGGCAGAGCGACTACCTGACCCGCACCTTGCACCGGCCATTCGGCGAGCCGACCTTCGCCCGCGAATTCCGCAACATCAGCCGTTACCGGAAGCTGCGCATTCCGGCCTTGCAAGCAGTGTTCTACGGCGAGCGCAAGGTCGATGGTCAGCACCGCGCGATACTCATGACCCGCGCCCTGGACGACTGGAGCGATCTGGAGAGCCTGCTCGGGCAGTGGCCGCAGCTCGATGCGGACCAGCGCGAGGCTATCCTGCAGGCCTGTGGGCGACTGGCGCGGACCCTGCACGCGGCGGGTCAGTTGCACGGTTGCTTCTACCCCAAGCATATTTTCCTGCGCGCTCGCAGTGATGGCTGGCAGGCGCAACTGATCGATCTGGAGAAGACCCGGCCGTTGCTGTTCGGCATGCGCGACCGGCTCAAGGACCTGGAACCCCTGTTGCGGCGGGCGGGGGCCTGGAGCGAGGCGGATGTTCGCACGTTGCTGGCTGCCTATCTGGAGCAGCCAGCGGACAGTCCGCTTGTCGATACCTGGTTGCAGCGCCTGGTGCGCCGCCGCCGTGAAAAAGAGGCCCGCTGATGCGTTTGTCTGAACTCAAGGACGCCGGGCGCAGCCCGGCACTGCCATTGTCCGTGACCCTGGCCGACGCGGCCGGCAGCGCTGACCTGCAACTGCTCAGCCTGTTGCGCGTGCTGCCTGGCCAGCGCTATGTCGGCGCGGGCATCTGGCGCGGCAAGACGGTGCTGGCCAAGTTGCTGGTCGGTAACAGTGCGGCCCGGCATTTCCAGCGTGAATTGGATGGCGCGCGCCTGATGGCCGCACAGGGCCTGACTACGCCCCAACTGTTGGCCGATGGCCTGCGTGAGGGCGAGGGCGGCTGGCTGCTGTTCGAATTCCTCGAGGATGCCCAGAGCCTGGGTGATGCCTGGGCCGAGGTCGAAGGTTTGCCGCCGTTGGCCGACGAGCAGCAGTTGGTGCTCGGCGAGGCGTTGACGGCTGTGGCCCAGATGCATGCCAAGGGCTTGTGGCAGGAAGACCTGCACCTGGACAACCTGCTGCGTCACGCTGGCCGCCTGTATCTGATCGACGGCGCTGGCATCAAGGCTGAACAGCCTGGCCAGAACCTGTCGCGCCAGCGCGTGCTGGAAAACCTCGGCGTGTTCTTCGCCCAGTTGCCCAAGCGCCTGGAGCCTTTCATCGAGGAGTTGCTGGTGCATTATCTGCTGGCCAATGGCGAGCATGCCTTGCCGCTGGAGGCCCTGCAGAAGCAGGTGGACAAGGTCCGCACGTGGCGCTTGAAGGACTACCTGGAAAAGGCCGGGCGCGAATGTACCCTGTTCAGCGTCGAGCGGAGCCCATCGGGGTTGCGCGCCATTCGCCGCAAAGAGGTGGAGGCCATGTTGCCGGTGCTGGAGCAGGCAGACGCGCTGATCGACCAGGGCCACCTGTACAAGACCGGCGGGGCAGCCAGCGTGGCGCGTATCGAAGTTGGCGGGCGGCAGTTGGTGCTCAAACGCTACAACATCAAGAACACTGCCCACTGGTTCAAGCGCTTCTGGCGCCCGAGCCGGGCCTGGCATTCATGGATCGAAGGGCACCGCCTGGAGTTCCTCGGCATCGCCACGCCCAAGCCACTGGCGGTGCTGGAGCAGCGGGTCATGGGGCTGCGCAGCCGGGCCTATCTGGTGACCGAATACGCCAATGGCCCGGACCTGATCGAAAGCTTCGCGCCCTACATCGACAGCGGTGACGCGCCCGAGGAACAGTTGCAGGCCTTGCAGGCGTTGTTGCAGCAACTGATCCGCGAACGCATCAGCCACGGCGACATGAAGGGCCACAACCTGTTCTGGCAGGATGGCCAATGGTCGCTGATCGACCTCGATGCCATGTGTCAGCATGCCACCCAGCTCAGCTTCGCCCCGGCCTTTGCCCGTGACCGAGCGCGACTGCTGCGCAACTGGCCAAGCGGCAGCGCGCTGCACCACAAGCTGGATGAGTGTTTGCCCAGGCTGGCTGAGTAAGGCCTGATCGCCAGGTGGTCACAACGCCTGTCAGTTAACTGAGGGCGCTGCAGTCTCGAGGCAGGAGCCAGCGTCAGCTGACGCTGGCTCACAGGTATAGCGTCGACCGCAAACAGACCTGCGATGGGCGCTCCATTGGTCCTGGCCGATCAGCCCCGCCAGAATCCCCGTATACCCAATACTGCCGGCACGCCCAACCCTACCCAGGCCAGCGCATCCCACCAGCCATCGCCCAGCAATGCGGCGAACAGCCCCAGCGCGCCCAGCAGGCCGATCACCAGTGGCCAGGCGAAGATGCGCCGGGTCGGTTGCGACTTGTGGCTCATGCCCGTGCCTCCAGAGCCTTGGGGCGTCGCTGTTTACCCCACCACAGGTACAGGCCGCTGCCCAGGACGATGATGGTCAGCACATCGAGCAGCGCCCAAAGGACCTGCATCGGTCGGCCACCGTAATCACCGAAATGCAGAGGCTGTGACAACCCCATGGCATCCATGTACCAGGGGCGGTCGCCGATGGCGGTGACTTGCAGGGTCTGTGCATCGATCAGCACTGGGGTCAGTAGGTGCGAGGTCAGGTGCGTGCTGCCCTTCATGAACACCGCGTAATGGTGCTCGCTGGAAAAGCGCGTGCCGGGGAAGGCGATGAAGTCCGGTTGCATGCCCGGCGCAGCTTCGGCGGCAATGTCCAGCAGGCGGCTGGCCGGGGCGCGTTCGGTCAATGGCGGCGCATCGCGGTAGGGAGCGACCATGGCGGCCAGGCTTTCGTTTCGCCAGGCGGCGATGACCAGGTCGGCACAGGCGCTGATCACCCCGGTCACACCGACCACCAAGGCCCAGGTCAGAGTGACGATGCCGATCAGGTTGTGCAGGTCGAGCCAGCGCAGGCGCCGCGACTTGTCGTGGCGCACCGTGGCGAACTCCAGGCGGCGCATGAACGGCGCGTAGAGCACGGTGCCGGAGATCGCCGCCACGACGAACAGCAAGCCCATGAAGGCCAGCAGCAGCTTGCCCGGCAGGCCGGCGAACATGTCCACGTGCAGGCGCAGCATGGTCATCATGAAGCCGCCATTGGCCGCAGGCATGGCCACAGCCTCGCCCGTGCGCGCGTCGAGCATGAAGGTGTGCGACGAGTTGGGCTCGGTGCCGGCGGTGGCGGCCATGATGGCGATCACGCCATTGCGGTCGTCCTCGTCGTAGCCGATGTACTGCATCACCTCGCCCGGGCGGTGCTCTTGCGCTTTGAGCACCAGTTGCTGCAGGTCCAGGTGGGGCGTGTCGGCAGGCATCTCCTTGAGTTCGGGGGCGTCACCGAGCAGGTGCTCGAGCTCGTGGTGGAAGATCAGCGGCAAGCCGGTCAGTGCCAGCAACAGCAGGAACAGGGTACAGATCAGGCTGCTCCAGGTATGGACTACGGACCAGCGGCGGATGGTTCGGCTTTTCATCTTGGCTCCAGCCTTGAGTGGACTTGCCCGATAGCGGCGCAGCATTCGCCGTCGCTATCGCGGGCAAGCCCGCTCCTAGAAGGGGATCGGCTTAGAACTTGTAATTAACGCTGGCGACCACGTTGCGTTCGTCGCCGTAGTAGCACCAATAGCCGTCACAGTTGGACAGGTAGTCCTTGTTGAACAGGTTCTTGGCTTCGACAGCCACGTTCAGGCCCTTGAGGCTGTTGTCCAGGCGGCCCAGGTCATAGTGCACCGAAGCGTCGTAGACAGTGTAGGAACTGACGTGGGCAACGTCGGTGTTGGCGGTGTTGCCGTAGGTGTCACCGACATAGCGCACACCGCCGCCGATACCGAAGCCATCGAGCGGGCCGCTGTGCCAGGTGTAGTCAGCCCACAGGGTCGCCTGATTGCGCGGGATCAGGGCCATGCGATTGCCTTTCTCGGTATCCAGGCCTTTGAGGATCTCGGTGTCGGTATAGGTGTAGGAGGCAACAGCCTTGAGGTTCTCAGTCAGCTGGCTGGTGGCTTCCAGTTCCAGGCCACGTACCTGCAGTTCGCCAACCTGGCGGGTGATGCTGCCTTCGGTGACGCGGACGTTTTCTTGGCGCAGGTCGTACACGGCGGCGGTGAGCAGGGTCTGGCTGCCAAGTGGCTGGTACTTCACGCCGACTTCGTACTGGCGGCCCTCGGTTGGGTCGAACGACTGCGACGAATCGACGTTGGCGCCCATGGTCGGCTGGAACGACTCGGTGTAGGAAATGTATGGGGTGATGCCGTTGTCGAACACGTAGCTCAGGCCGACATTGCCGCTGAAGGCCTTGTCGCGCTGGGTGCTGGTGGCGTCGTTCAGGTTGTGGAATACGGTGCCGGTGTGTACCCAGTCTTCACGTCCGCCAAGGGTCAGGCGCCAGTTGTCCAGGGCCATCTGGTCCTGGATGTAGACGCCGGTTTGGCGCGTCTTCTGGCCGAAGTCCTGCAAGGCGAAGTAGCTGACATTGGACATGTCGGCGCCGTAGATCGGGTTGACCACGTTGATCGGCGGAACGTTGTTGCCAATGATGCTGCCGTCGGGGCCATAGATGTAGGAGCCGCCATATAACCACTTATAGTTGGTGTTGGAGCGTTGGTGGTCCAAGCCCAGCAGCAGGGTGTGGCTGATGGCGCCGGTCTGGAAGTCCGCCTGGAAGTTGTTGTCCACGGCGAACTGGCTGATGTCTTCGTTGACGATGCCGGACTCGCGGTTGACGTTGCCATCGGCATCGATGCTGTTGATGGTTCCGACGTTGACCGCCTGGAACTCCAGGTCGCTCTTGGTGTAGCGCAGGTTCTGGCGGAACTGCCAGGTGTCGTTCAGGCGGTGCTCGAAGGCATAGCCCAAGGCGTAGTAGGTGCGGTCGTAGAAGTCCCAGTCTGGTTCGCCCAGGTTCTTGTGGTGAGAGATCTTGCCGACCGGCGAGCCGAGCTTGGTGCCCTGCAACGGCAGGAACTGGCCAGTGATCCCGGTATCGTCACGGGTGTACTGGGAGATGAAGGTCAGCTTGGTGTCTTCATCGATGTTCCAGGTCAGGCTCGGTGCGATGTTGTAGCGCTTGTCCGGGATGTGGTCGATGGGCGAGTGGCTGTCACGCACCACGCCGCTGACGCGATAGAGAAAGCGGCCGTCGTCGTCGATCTTGCCGGTACTGTCGAAATTGATTTGCTTGTGTTCGTTGCTGCCGACCTGGGCTTCGATCTGGTGGGCGCTTTCAGCTTGCGGGCGGCGGCTGACCATGTCGAGCATGCCGCCCGGTGGGGTCTGGCCGTAGACCGAGGAGGCTGGGCCGCGCAGCACGGTGATGCGCTCCAGGTTCCACGGCTCGACCTTCGGGTTGGCGAAGGAACCCTTGGGTAACGGCAGGCCGTCGAGGAACTGGGTCGGGTCGAAACCACGTACCCGCAGCCAGTCGGCACGCGAGTCCGAACCGTAGCCGCTGCTTTGCACGCCGGCGGTGTAGCGCAGGGCATCGTTGAGGTTGAGGACCTGGCGGTCGTCCAGCTGTTCGCGGGTGATTACCGACAGTGAGCGGGGTGTTTCGACGATCGGCGTGTCGGTCTTGGTGCCCGCGGCAGTGCGGGTGGCAACGTAGCCGCTGGCTGCGCCCCAGGCGCTTTCATAGTCACCGGTGGCGTTGATGCTGGTTTCCGGCAGCGCCAGGCTGCCTTCGGGGCTGGCGGCCAGGCTGTAACTGCCGACGCTGCTCTGCTGTAGTTGCAGACCGGTGCCGCGCAGAGCGGCCTGCAGGGCGCCAAGGCCGTCGTACTGGCCGTTGACCGGCGCAGAGTTGCGGCCGCTTACCAGTGCTGGGTCGATGGCCAGGGCGATGCCAGCCTGGCTGGCGATCTGGTTCAGCGTGGTCGCCAGTGGCGCGCTGGGCAGGTTGTATTCGCGCATGGCGGACTGCTCGGCGGCGAACAGGGCAGGGCTGGCCAGTGGGGCGGCCAGGGCGATGGCCAGGGCCATCAGGCTGGGGCGCAGGAAGGTATCAACAGCACGGGACATGCAGCGGCTCCTCGACGGATAAGTGCTAACTGCTTCCTTGCCGGGCGAGATTGAAAAAGTGACAGGGGTCTTTGAACTTTTTTTTCGCGGGGCTCAATGGCTTCGCCCTTGCCCCTGTAAGAGCGCCGCACCGCCGCTCTTACAGGCCAAGTCTCTCTTGGCAGAAATCTGGCGATGATCTCAAGGCTTGCGTTCCACCACCGTCACCCACCACGGCGTGTGCTGCTCGATCTGCACCGGCAACACCGGCAGCAGCGAGGCCAGGGCAAGGTCGGTGTCGGTAAGCGGGAAGCTGCCGGTCACTCGCAGATCGGCGATTTCGTTGGCAACGCCCAGGTGGCCGCTGCGATAGCGCGCCAACTCGGCGACCAGGTCGCCCAGGCGCACGTTGTCGACCACCAGCATGCCGCGAATCCAGGCATCGGCTCCGGCTGGCACCGGGCTGACCTGGCCCAGGCTGTTGGCGCGCATCAACACCTGCTGGCCTTCGTGCAGGACTTGCTCATCGCCACTGTTGCGCGGCTGCGCGGCCACAGCCGACTGCAGCACCTCCAGGCGCGTGCCGTCTTCTTCACGCTTGACCAGGAAGCGCGTGCCCATGGGGCGCAGGTGGCCGTCCTCGGTGCGTACGAGGAAGGGGCGCTCGTCGGCGTGGCCGGTTTCGACGGAGATCTCTCCTTGGTGCAGGACAATCAGCCGCTGCTTGGCGTCGAAACGCAGGTCTACCGCCGAATGGGTATTGAGGCTGATCAAGGTGCCATCGTCCAGGCGCAGGCTGCGCACCTCGCCGGTACCGGTGCGCTGGTCGGCCAGCCAGTAGTCGGGGGACAGCGATGGCGCGCCGAGCCAGGCCAGCAAGGCGCCGACCAGCAGTACGCTGGCCAGGCCGCTGCCGAGCTTGCCGACCCGCCGCCGCAGGCTTGTCCGTGATTGCAGTAGCGCTTGGCGAGCCGGGCCGGCCGCGGCGCTGACGCGTTGGTCGAGCATGCCCAGTTGGAGCCAGGCCCGGGCATGTTCTTCGCTGGCCGCATGCCAGCGCATGAATTCGCTGCGTTCGTCGGCCGTGCCACTACCCGCGTCCAGGCACAGCTTCCAGGCGATGGCGGCTTCAAGGACCTTGGCCGAGACCGGGGCCATGCTCATGTCGGCTCACCGTACAGGGCGATGTAGCACTGGCGCATGCCCTGGGCCAGGTACTGGCGCACCCGCGATACCGATACGCCCAGGCGCTCGGCGATCTCGGCCTGGCCCATGCCGTCCAGGCGGTAGTGCAGGAACGCTGTACGGGCCTTGCTCGAGAGTTTGCTGAGCAGGCGGTCGATGGCCTTGAGGTCTTCGAGGATCAGGTGTTGGGCTTCCGGGGAGGGCTGTTCGGCCTCCGGCAGCAACGCCAGTTCGGCCAGATAGGCCTGCTCCAGGGCGGCGCGGCGGAAGTGGTCGAACAGCAGGCCTTTGGCTACGGCGACCAGGAAGGCGCGGGGTTCTCTGGGCGCGCTCAGTTGCTCGCGGCCGAGCAGGCGTACGAAGGTGTCCTGGCTCAGGTCTTCGGCGCGCTGGCTACAGGCCGTGTTGCGCCGCAACCAGGCCAGTAGCCAGCTGCGGTGGTCGCGGTACAGCTCACCGACCAGCTCGGCGTGTGGACTCTGCACAGACGACAAGGCGTCCCCCGGGAATGAATGCGTTAACTAACGATAATTATTCGCGATTGTTGCAGAGACGAGGCCTCGGGTGCAATTGACGCTTATCGGATTGCTATCACAGGCCGTGGTTCTGAACCTTGCGCCGCCGCCACTGCCGGAGGCGCTGATCCAGTTGCAACGGGCTGTCGAGCAATTGGCGGCGGGCCTGGCTGAGCAGGATCAAGGCCAGCTCGGCGGTGACCTGGGCGTCGGCGCTGGCATGGTGGCGTTCCTGGACTTCCAGGCCGAAGAAGGCGATCCAGTCGTCCAACCCGGCCTCACGCAGCACCACTTCCGGGTTGAGCATCGGAGCCAGTTCGGCAATGTCCAGAAACACATGCTGCAGACGGTAGCCGAGGCTGTCCTTCAGGGCGCGAGCCAGCATGTGCTGGTCGAAGGGGGCGTGGAAGGCCAGCACGGGGCTATTGCCGATGAACTCCATCAGGTCGAGCAGTGCTTCGGCCGGGTCGCAACCGGAAGCCAAGGCGCTGGGGCCCAAACCATGAATGAGTACGCTGGAGTTGGTCTTCTGGGTCGGGCGGTGCAGTGTCCGTTCGAACTGTTGGCGAAAGTCGATGGCACCGTCTTCGATCGCCACCGCGCCGATGGACAGGACCTGGTCGCGGTTGAGGTTCAGGCCGCTGGTTTCCAGATCCAGCACGACCCAGCGCTGCTCGCGCAGCGAATGGCTGCCGGGCGGCGTGGGTACGGGGAGTTGCGCCAAGCGCTGGCGCTGGCGTTCATCAAGTGGTGGTGGGCCGGGGCGTAGCCAGGCGAACAGGTTCATAGCTGGTACCGTAGCGCCAGGCTGCCTTGCAAGCGCTGGGCCTGGCGCAGGGACTCGCGCAGGATGCGTCGGTCCAGGTGGTTGAGGCTGTCTGGATCCAGCCGGTTGGAGTAGGGCTGGTTGTCGCGGGTCTGACGTTGATGCTGCTGCATGCGGGTCTGTTGGATGAAGTGGTAGGCCTCTTCATAGGCGGCACCGTCGAGCGGATCGATGACCCCCTTGGCCACCAACTGGCGCAGGCGCTCCAGGGTATTGTTGGCGCCGATGCCGTTGGCCAGGGCGAGCAGGCGCGCGCCATCGACGAAAGGCGTCAGGCCCTGGACCTTGAGGTCGAGGGTGGCGGCCTTGTCGTTACCCTGGCGCGTCAGCACGAACTCGCGCAAGCGGCCCACGGGCGGACGTTGGCGCAGGGCATTTTCCGCCATCATGCGCTGGAACAGGCGGTTGTCGGCCACTTGTTCGAGAATGCCCTGGCGCAGTTGCTCACAAGCGTGTTCCTCGCCCCAGACCACTCGCAGGTCGAAGTAGATACTCGAGCCCAGCAGGTTTTCTGGCGTCGCCTCGCGAATGAAGGCAGCGAAGCGCCGGGCCCATTCCATTCGTGACAGGCACAGTTCGGGGTTGCCGGCCATGACGTTGCCCTTGCACAGGCTGAAGCCGCACTGGGCCAGGCATTGGTTGATGTACTGGGCCAACGGCAGTAGGCGGGCGCGGATCTCGTCGGCTTCGGCGGCATCGCGGGCGTCGAAGAGGATGCCGTTGTCCTGGTCGGTATGCAGCGTTTGTTCACGGCGGCCTTCGCTGCCGAAGCACAGCCAACTGAAGGCGATGCCGGGGTCGCCTTTCTCAGTCAGCGCCAGCTCGATCACCCGGCATACGGTGTGGTCGTTGAGCAGGGTAATGATCTGGGTGATCTGGGTCGAAGAGGCGCCGTGGGCCAGCATACGCTCGACCAACTGGCCGATCTCGCCGCGCAGGGACACCAGGGTGTCGAGGCGTGGCGCATGGCGGATGGTGCGGGCCAAGTGCACCAGGTCGACCCGTTGCAGGGAAAACAGGTCACGCTCGGAGACCACGCCGCACAGGCGCTGGTTTTCCACCAGGCAGACGTGGGCGATGTGCCGCTCGGTCATGGCCATGGCGGCGTCGAAGGCGGTGGCCTGGGGGCTGAGATAGAAAGGTGCGGCGGTCATATGCTGGCTGATCGGCGCGGTGAATTCGGCGCTGGCATCGGCCACGACTTGGCGCAAGTCGCGCAGGGTGAAGATGCCGGTCGGGAAACGCCGCCCATCGACGATGACGATGCTGCCGACCTGCTGCTCATGCATTTGCCGCACGGCGTCGCGCAACGGCGTTTCCGGGCTGCACACCACGGGATGACGCATGGCCAGCTCGCCCAGCCGGGTGTTCAGCGAGTATTGGGTGCCGAGGGTTTCTACTGCGCGGCGCTGGACCTGCTGGTTGACTTGGTCGAGCAGGCTGCTGACGCCACGCAGGGCAAAGTCGCGAAATGCCTCGGACAAGGAGAACAGGCGGATGAACGCAGTCTTGTTCAGTTGTAGGCAGAAGGTGTCGTCAAAGGCCAGGTGTTCGGTTCGGGTGGCCCGTTCGCCGAGCAGTGCGGCTAGGGGAAAGCACTCGCCGCTGGTGATTTCGAAGGTGGTCTCCACACCGGGCTTGGTCACATGCTGGCGCTCACCGACCACACGGCCCTGCTTGACGATGTAGAAGTGTTCCACGGGACCGTCGGCAGGCTTGATGATGCTCTCGCCGGCTGCGTAGAAGCGCAGTTGGCATTGTTCCACCAGGTAGGCCAGGTGGCTGTGTTCCATCTGGTTGAACGGTGGGAAGCGTTGCAGAAACTGCAGGGTGCCTTGGATGTTCTGCAGGACTGCAGTTTTTCCTGCCTGGCTGTAGGCGTCCTTTTTGCTCATGGAACTGACCGCATCTTTATGTCGGCGTGCATACGCAGACCTTGTTGTTTTCGAACTCCATGGTCGGCCGCCTGCCAGGCACTGCCCATTGGACGTAAGTCTAAATGGTGCGGCATGGCCCTTCGATCTAGCCCATTTTTGCCGCAGCCGCGAATGAAACCTGGAACCAGGTGTCAAATAGACGACGAAAGGCGGGTTGCAAGCATTCGATTTGCGGTCTGAACTTGATTCAAGGGGTTTTTTCAACGAGACGTCCATGGCCGAGCATGACGACATACTGAGTGAAGCCGAACGCGAGGCGTTGGCCATGGTGACTGCACCTCCGGCGCCAGCGCAGCAGGTGTTGGTGGTGGACGACAATGCAGTCAATCGTGAGGCTTTGTGCCTCTACCTGAAGAGCAAGGGAATCGATTGCATCACGGCAGACGGTGCCCTGACAGCCTTGGAGTATCTGCGTCGCAAGGGGAACATCGGGCTGATGATCACGGACTTGCGCATGGAGCCCAAGGACGGCCTGGAGCTGATCCAGCAGATTCGCGAGTCGGAGCGGGCGGAACTGGCGATCATCGTCGTGTCCGGCGACACGGATGTGAAGGAGGCGGTGAACGTCATGCACCTGGGAGTGGTGGACTTCCTGCTCAAGCCGGTAGACCTGGACAGGCTGCTGGAGCTGGTGAGGAAAGAGTTGGGAATGTAGCCCCAGTCGCGACACAAGGAGTGGCCTTGTGTCGCGATGGGTTTCTAGCAGGCTTACAGGCCGTTGCGCGCCTTGAACTCACGGCGGCGGCGGTGCAGCACTGGCTCGGTGTAGCCGTTCGGCTGCTTGGCGCCTTCGATCACCAGCTCGACTGCCGCCTGGAAGGCGATATTGCTGTCGAAATCCGGAGCCAGCGGGCGGTACAGCGGGTCGTTGGCGTTCTGCCGGTCGACCACCACGGCCATGCGCTTGAGGCTCTCCATTACCTGGGCTTCGCTGACCACGCCATGGCGCAACCAGTTGGCCAGCAGTTGGCTGGAGATACGCAGGGTGGCGCGGTCTTCCATCAGGCCGACGTCGTTGATGTCCGGCACCTTGGAACAGCCGACGCCTTGGTCGATCCAGCGAACCACGTAGCCGAGGATGCCCTGGGCGTTGTTGTCCAGCTCGTTGCGGATCTCTTCATCCGACCAGTTGGTATCGGCGGCCAGCGGAATGGTCAGGATGTCGTCGACCGATGCCGGAGTGCGCTTGGCCAGTTCGGCCTGGCGTGCCTGCACGTCGACCTTGTGGTAGTGCAGGGCATGTAGGGTCGCGGCGGTCGGCGAAGGGACCCAGGCGGTGTTGGCACCGGCCAGCGGGTGGGCGATCTTCTGTTCGAGCATGGCGGCCATCAGGTCAGGCATGGCCCACATGCCCTTGCCGATCTGGGCACGGCCCTGCAGGCCGGTGGCCAGGCCGATGTCGACGTTGTTGTTCTCGTAGGCGCCGATCCACTTCTCGTTCTTCATGGCACCCTTGCGCACTACGGCGCCGGCTTCCATGGAGGTGTGGATCTCGTCACCGGTGCGGTCGAGGAAGCCGGTGTTGATGAATACCACGCGCTCGGCGGCGGCCTTGATGCAGGCCTTGAGGTTGACCGTGGTGCGGCGCTCCTCGTCCATGATGCCGACCTTCAGGGTGTTGCGTGGCAGGTTCAGCAGGTCTTCGACGCGGCCGAACAGCTCGTTGGTGAAGGCGGCCTCTTCCGGGCCGTGCATCTTCGGCTTGACGATGTAGACCGAACCGGTGCGGCTGTTCTTGCGGCTGGTGTTGCCGTTGAGGTTGTGGATCGCCGCCAGGTTGGTGACCAGGCCGTCAAGGATGCCTTCCGGCACTTCGTTGCCGTCCTTGTCGAGGATGGCGTCGATGGTCATCAAGTGGCCGACGTTGCGCACGAACAGTAGCGAACGACCGTGCAGGGTGACATTGCCACCGTTGGGCGCGGTGTATTCGCGATCAGGGTTCATGGTGCGGGTGAAAGTCTTGCCGCCTTTGCTCACGCTTTCGGCCAGGTCGCCTTTCATCAGGCCCAGCCAGTTGCGGTAGACCACGACCTTGTCGTCGGCGTCGACGGCGGCGACGGAGTCTTCGCAGTCCATGATGGTGGTCAGCGCCGACTCCATCAGGATGTCTTTCACGCCGGCGGCATCGGTGCTGCCGACCGGGGTGCTGGCATCGATCTGGATCTCGAAGTGCAGGCCGTTGTGCTTGAGCAGGATGGCCGTCGGTGCCGCGGCATCACCGTGGAAGCCGATCAGTTGGCCGTCGTCGCGCAGGCCGCTGTTGCTGCCGCCCTTGAGGGTGACGACCAGCTTGCCGGCTTCGATGCGGTAGGCGGTCGCGTCGACGTGGGAGCCGGCGGCCAGTGCTGCGGACTCATCGAGGAAGGCGCGGGCGAAGGCGATGACCTTGTCGCCACGGACCTTGTTGTAGCCCTGGCCCTTCTCGGCGCCACCTTCTTCGCTGATCGCGTCGGTGCCGTACAGGGCATCGTACAGCGAGCCCCAGCGGGCATTGGAGGCGTTCAGGGCGAAGCGGGCGTTCATCACCGGCACTACCAACTGCGGGCCGGCCATGCGGGCGATTTCTTCATCGACGTTCTGGGTCGAGGCCTGGAAATCGTCGGCTTGTGGCAGCAGGTAGCCGATTTCCTGAAGGAAGCTCTTGTAGGCAGCGGCATCGTGGGCCTGGCCCTTGCGTGCCTGGTGCCAAGCGTCGATCTGGGCCTGTAGCGCGTCGCGCTTGGCCAGCAGGGCTTTATTCTTCGGAGCGAGGTCGTTGATGATCTTTTCCGCACCCGCCCAGAACTGCTCGGCGACGATGCCGGTCCCTGGAATGGCTTCGTTGTTGACGAAGTCGTACAGGACCTTGGCGACCTGAAGGCCACCGACTTGAACGTGTTCAGTCATTGCTTGCCTCACTCTGCTCAGCTATTTCGCTCTTCTGTATTAAGCCTGTAGCGCTTCTCTAAACACGGCACCAGTGCATGCCCACAGGGCGGCTGGGTGCGGCCTGTCAGACGGGCCGACGGGCGTTTGCGTATTTTCACAGGCGCCTTGGCAGACATCGAAACAACGTTTTGTAGTCCGCGCTGCGGCATACTACATGATGCGCTGCGCATGTGAAAATTAGACTAAAAGCGTCGTTCTGCGACCAAGCGGTCGCATGGGGTCACGCTGGGAGACGTTATGTTCGCAAAAAACTGGTGGATTGTTCCAGATAAATCTTAAAACAGTACACGATTTGTTATGCGCTGCTCCTGCGGCAGGTTGCCGCGCCTTGCCTATACTTTTCCGGCGCCCTGATTTTTTTGCCGTGCGCCGGCTTACCCAGCAGAGGAATGGCCTGTGGATCATCTTGTACTGACTGTGATTGCTCCTGACAAGGCCGGCCAGGTCGAGCGCATCGCGCAATGCATCACCGAGCACAATGGCAACTGGCTGGAAAGCCGCATGTCGCGGATGGCCGGACAGTTTGCCGGAATCTTGCGGGTGGCGGTGCCGGCCGAGTCCTACGATGAACTGGTGGAGGCCTTGCAGGCATTGGTCAGCCACGATATCCGCGTATTGATCGCCGAAAGCGGAATCGAACCTTCCTGCACCTGGAAGCCCATCGCGATGGAACTGGTCGGCAACGACCGGCCCGGCATCGTGCGCGACATCACCCGTTTGCTGGCCGAGCTGGGGGTCAACCTCGAGCGTTTCACCACCGAGGTGCGCCCGGCACCGATGAGCAGCGAGCCGTTGTTCCACGCCGATGCCTTGCTGGCCCTGCCGCTGACCTTGTCGCTGGACGATCTGCAACATCGCCTTGAAGCCCTGGCCGATGACCTGATGGTGGAGCTGAAACTACGCCCTGAGGAGTAGGCAGTTATCCCGTATTCACGGGGACGGGGTTGTGGATAAGCTGGGGAGACCTTGAGCCAGCCCAGGGGTGGCGTAGCCTCCGGCGACCTGAGCAAAAAATGTCCAGAATTCAGGTGCTTGTGCACAAAGTGCGGGGACGAGGGTGTGGATAACCTTTGGAGATCTGGCTGCAGGCCACGGCTGGTGTGGCCTGCAGAGTTTTGTATGTTTTCTGATCAGCTGCGTCGGCGCAAGCTGAGCCAGGCATCGACACTGTAGAGGGCCAGGCCGGCCCAGATGAACATGAAGGCCAGCAAGGTGCTGGACGACAAATGCTCACCGAACAGCAGCACCGCCTGCAGCAGCACCAGGGTCGGTGCGAGGTACTGCAGGAAGCCCAGGGTGGTGTAGGGCAGGTGGCGGGCGGCAGCGTTGAAGCACACCAGTGGGACTAGGGTCACGGGCCCGGCGGCCATCAGCCACAAGGCCTGGCTGCTGGTGTAGAAGTCCGCCTGCGCGCTGCCTGCGGTCGGGTGCAGGAGCAGCCAGCCGGCCGCCAGCGGCACCAGCATCCAGGTTTCCACCACCAGGCCAGGCAGGGCGGCTACCGGTGCTTGCTTGCGGATCAGGCCATAGAACCCGAAGCTCAGCGCCAGCACGAGGGACACCCACGGCAGGCTGCCGACTTGCCAAACCTGCTGGACTACGCCTATGGCTGCCAGACCCACGGCCAGCCATTGCAGGCGGCGCAGACGTTCACCGAGCAGCAGCATGCCCAGCAGCACATTGACCAACGGATTGATGTAGTAGCCCAGGCTCGCTTCGAGCATGCGTCCGTTGTTCACCGCCCAGACGTAGGTGAGCCAGTTGCCGGCGATCAAGGTGCCGCTGAGGGCGAGGACGGCCAGGCGGCGAGGGTTCTCTCGTAGTTCACGCCACCAGCCCGGGTGCTTCCAGACCAGCAGCAGGAGGGAGCCGAACAGAGCGGACCAGAGTACCCGGTGGACGATGATCTCGACTGCTGGGACGCTTTGCAGCGCTTTGAAGTAGATGGGGAACAGGCCCCAGATGATATAGGCGCTCAGGCCCAGGATGTACCCGCGGCGCGGGTTTGCGGCGTGCATGTAGATTCCTTGCTTAGGTAGCTAAGTACAGCGACGCCTATTGTAGACAGAGTTACTTGTGCTTCTAGAACAATTTCAGCGGTTCTTCATCCAGTGCCGCCATCTGCTCGCGCAAGGCGAGGATCTGGTCGCCCCAGTAACGCTCCTGGCCAAACCAGGGGAAGCTCGGCGGGAATGCCGGGTCGTCCCAGCGCCGTGCCAGCCAGGCGCTGTAGTGCAACTGGCGCAGGGCGCGCAGAGGCTCGATCAGGGCCAGTTGGCGCGGATCGAAATCGTGGAACTCGTTGTAGCCGTCCATCAGTTCGGCCAACTGGCCCAGGCGCTCTTCGCGGTCACCGGCGAGCATCATCCACAGGTCCTGGACCGCCGGCCCCATGCGGCAGTCGTCGAGGTCGACAATGTGGAAGACCTCGTCGCGGCACATCATGTTGCCGGGGTGGCAGTCGCCATGCATGCGGATGATCTGGTGCGGGGTCTTGGCGTAGATGTCTTCGACCCGCTTGAGCACGTCGCGGGCTACGGATTCGAAGGCGGGCAGCAGGCTGCGCGGAATGAAATCACCCTGCAGCAGGGTGTCCAGCGAAGCATGGCCGAAGTTGCTGACCGTCAATGCCTCGCGGTGTTCGAAGGGGCGGGTGGCGCCCACGGCGTGCAGCCGGCCGAGCAACTGGCCCAACCGGTAGAGCTGATCGAGGTTGCCAGGCTCAGGGGCGCGTCCGCCACGGCGCGGGAACAGAGTGAAGCGGAAGCCCTGGTGTTCGAACAGGGTCTGGCCTTCATGCAGCAGCGGCGCTACCACTGGCACTTCGCAGTCGGCCAGCTCGGCACTGAAACGATGCTCTTCGAGGATCGCCGCATCGCTCCAGCGGCCTGGGCGGTAGAACTTGGCGATCAGTGGCTGCGCCCCTTCGATACCGATCTGATAGACCCGGTTCTCGTAGCTGTTCAGCGCCAGTACCCGAGCATCGCTGAGAAAGCCCAGGCTTTCCACTGCATCCAAGACCAGGTCGGGGGTGAGGTTGTCGAAGGGATGGGACATGATCGCTCCTGCTTGTGCGCGTGCGGCCATGGTATCCCATTGCGGGGTGTGGCTTCGGAAGGTTTCTCGGTTGGCAATGCGCGCCCGCAACCATGGTGTCTCCCGCAGGACCTGTTGGCGAGGGCTACAACGGTGTTCCGAGCAATACGTAGGAAGGATGGAACTGCGCACGCAACTCACTGCCCACGGCAACCTGCCGCGCCGCCAGCCAGTCAGCCTCGGCGAAGGCACACAGCGTTTGGCCGTTGTCCAGCACCAGCCGCAGCTCGCTAGGCCCTTCACTGTCAGCGATCACGTCTTCGACCTTGGCCTGCAGGCAGTTGCAGGCACTGTCTGCCGCGTCATCAGGGCCAAGCAGGTCGACCCATCCGGCCTTCAGCAAGGCGATCACTGTGGTGCCTGGCGCCAGATCCAGGCGCTCGGTACTGTCGCGGGTGATCAATGCTTCGACCTGCAGGTCGCCGGCCAGGGTCAGGCGGATGCGGTCGTAGCGGCCTTCTCGCTTCAGGTCGCGGACCTGGCCCTGCAGCTGGTTGCGCGCACTGGTGCGCAGCATCAGGCGGCCGAGCAGGTCCAGATCGCTGGCTTCTTCGGCGGCTTCGAGGATCTGCGCTTGCAGGCTCTGCAGACGTTGGTACAGGCGCAATACGCGCTGACCTTCATCAGACAATCTGGCACCGCCGCCGCCCCGCCCGCCGATGATGCGCTCCACCAAGGGGCGGGCCGCCAAGTTGTTGAGCTCATCGATGGCATCCCAGGCGCCCTTGTAGCTCATGCCGGCGGCTTTCGCCGCACGGGTGATCGAGCCTTGCTCAGCGATGTGCTGGAGCAGGGCGATGCGTTGCGGGCGGCGGGCAATGTGCTGGGTGAGCAGGAGAGGCAGGGACATGATCGGCAACGTTCGAGCGAGGACAGGACTGACGTTGCCTCTCGTGCAAGGGCAAGTCAAGCCTTGTCGGGCTTGGGCGTGCGTGCCAGGCAATAGACATCGACTCGCCGCGCGCCTGCCTTGCGTAGCAGGCCGGCCAAGGCCTGGGCGGTGGCGCCGGTGGTCAACACGTCGTCGACCAGCGCCAGGTGCAAGCCTTTCACCGCCTCCCCGTCACCAAGGCTGAAGGCGTGGCGCAGGTTGCGCTGCCGGGCCTTGGCCCCGAGCGCTTGTTGTGCCGGTGTTTCCCGCGTTCGCTGAAGCAACCCCTGGTCACAGGGAATGGCCAGCTGGGACCCCAACCATCGGGCGAGCATGGCCGCCTGGTTGAATCCCCGCTGACGCAACCGGCGCCGTGCCAGGGGAACAGGCAACAGCCGGTCAGGGCGGGGCAAGCCCTCGGCAAAGCGATGTCGCAGGCTGTTGCCCAGCAGACGGGCCATCAATCGCCCCAACGGCCAGTGGCTGTGGTGCTTGAAGCGGGTGATCAGGGTATCGATCGGAAAACCGTAGTGCCAAAGCGCCTCGACCCTGCCGAAGGCTGGCCGGCGTCGGCTGCACTGGGCGCAGGTCAGGTCGCGCATGGGCAGGGGGAGGGCGCATACCCGGCATTGCTCGTCGAGCCAGGGCAGTTCGCTTTCGCATGCCACGCAGAGAGGATAAGGCTGTTGCGCCTCCTCATCGCAGAGCAAGCAGATATGATCAATATTTATACACTTGTAAACCAGTGCTTTGAGTGGTGGTTGACAGTACATGGTGCATCCCCGACTATGCGAGCTATCCGTGATGCGCTTGCGGGCATTCCTGTCCCGGCGCCAGCCAGAGCCTAAACAAGGAAACGCCGATGAGCGCCAGCACAACTGCAACAACACGTCACGACTGGACCCTCGCCGAGGTCAAGGCCCTGTTCCAGCAGCCGTTCAATGACTTGCTGTTCCAGGCGCAGACCGTGCATCGCGCGCATTTCGACCCCAACCGGGTGCAAGTTTCCACCTTGCTGTCGATCAAGACCGGCGCCTGCCCGGAAGATTGCAAATATTGTCCGCAGTCCGGCCACTACAACACGGGCCTGGAAAAACAGAAGCTGATGGAAGTGCAGAAGGTGCTGGAAGAGGCCGCCCGGGCCAAAGCCATCGGCTCGACCCGCTTCTGCATGGGCGCAGCCTGGAAGCACCCATCGGCCAAGGACATGCCCTACGTCCTGGAAATGGTCAAAGGGGTCAAGGCCATGGGCCTGGAGACCTGCATGACCCTGGGCCGCCTCGACCGCGAGCAGACCCAGGCCTTGGCCGAGGCCGGGTTGGACTACTACAACCACAACCTCGACACCTCGCCGGAGTTCTACGGCAGCATCATCACCACCCGCACCTATGGCGAGCGCCTGCAGACCCTGGCCTACGTGCGTGACGCGGGTATGAAGATCTGCTCGGGTGGCATCCTCGGCATGGGCGAGTCGCTGGACGACCGCGCAGGCCTCTTGATCCAGTTGGCCAACCTGCCGGAGCATCCTGAGTCGGTGCCGATCAACATGTTGGTCAAGGTCGCCGGTACGCCGCTGGAGAACGCCGAGGAAGTCGACCCCTTCGATTTCATCCGCATGCTGGCCGTGGCCCGCATCCTCATGCCCAAGTCCCATGTGCGGCTGTCGGCCGGGCGTGAGGCGATGAACGAGCAGATGCAGGCTCTGGCCTTCATGGCGGGCGCTAACTCGATCTTCTATGGCGAGAAGCTGCTGACCACTGCCAACCCGCAAGCGGACAAGGACATGCAACTGTTTGCTCGTTTGGGCATCCAGCCGGAAGCCCGCGAAGAGCATGCCGATGAAGTGCATCAGGCCGCCATCGAGCAGGCGCTGGTCGAGCAACGCAGCAGCGAACTGTTCTACAACGCCGCGTCGGCCTGACCATGGCCTTCGACTTGGCGGCACGCCTGGCCGAACGGCGTGCCGCGGACCTGTACCGGCAACGGCCGCTGCTGCAGAGCCCGCAGGGGCCTGAAGTGGTGGTCGATGGCCAGCCGTTGCTGGCTTTTTGCAGCAACGATTACTTGGGCCTGGCCAATCATCCCGATGTGATCGCCGCCTGGCGCGCCGGTGCCGAGCGCTGGGGCGTGGGTGGCGGTGCTTCGCACCTGGTGATAGGCCACAGCCGCCCGCACCATGAGCTGGAGGAAGCCCTGGCCGAGCTGACCGGGCGCCCGCGGGCGTTGTTGTTTTCCACCGGCTACATGGCCAACCTCGGTGCCCTTACGGCGTTGGTGGGCCAGGGCGACACGGTGCTGCAAGACCGCCTCAACCATGCCTCGCTGCTCGATGCTGGCCTGCTCAGCGGTGCGCGTTTCAACCGCTATCTGCACAACGATGTTGCCAGTCTGAGCAGCCGCCTGGACAAGGCCGTGGGCAACACCCTGGTGGTCACCGATGGTGTGTTCAGCATGGACGGTGATCTCGCCGACCTGCCAGCCCTGGCCGCTGCGGCGCGGGCACGGGACGCCTGGCTGATGGTGGATGACGCCCACGGCCTGGGCACCCTGGGGCGCCACGGTGGCGGTGTCGCCGAGCACTTTGGCTTGGGGTTCGAGGAGATACCGGTCTTGGTCGGTACCCTGGGCAAGGCCTGTGGCACCGCTGGGGCCTTTGTGGCTGGCAGCGAAGAACTGATCGAAGCCCTGGTGCAGTTCGCTCGCCCCTACATCTACACCACCAGCCAGCCCCCGGCTTTGGCGTGCGCCACCTTGAAGAGCCTGGAGCTGCTGCGTGGCGAGCATTGGCGGCGCGAGCGTCTTGCCGCACTGATCCAGCAGTTCCGCCGGGGGGCCGAGCAGATCGGCCTGCAACTGATGGACAGCCAGACGCCGATCCAGCCGATCGTCATTGGCGACAGTGCGCGGGCACTGCGGCTTTCGCAATTGCTGCGCGAGCGCGGCCTGTTGGTGACCGCTATCCGCCCGCCGACCGTCCCTGCTGGCAGCGCGCGCTTGCGTGTGACTCTGAGTGCGGCGCACAGCGAGGCGCAGGTGCAGCTATTGTTGAATGCATTGGCCGAGTGTTATCCACTGCTGGAGCCCGCTGATGCGTAATCGACTGATCCTGTTGCCCGGCTGGGGCCTGGGTACTGCGGCACTGGAGCCCCTGGCGGCCAGCCTGCGTGCCCAGGACGCTCGCCTGCAGGTCGAGCTGACGCCCTTGCCGGAGTTGCCCGAGGCGAATGTCCAGGCCTGGCTCGACTACCTTGATCGCAAGCTGCCGACCGACACGTGGCTGGGCGGCTGGTCTTTCGGCGGCATGCTTGCCAGCTTGCTGGCCGAGCGCCGTGGCGATCATTGCTGTGGCCTGATGACGCTGGCCAGCAACCCCAGCTTCGTCAGCCGACCGGACTGGCCTCACGGGATGGCGCCGGATACCTTCGCCACCTTCCTTGACGGCTGCCGCAACCATCCGCAAGTCACTCTCAAGCGCTTCCGCACCCTGTGCAGCGAAGGCGCGCAGATGCCGCGCAGCTTGATGCGCCAATTGGGCATTGGCGTACCGGACACTGACCCGCTGTACCTGGCCAACGGTCTTCAAGTATTGGCGCAACTGGACACCCGCGCCGCCTTGCAGAATTACGGCGGGCCTCAACTGCACCTGTTCGCCGGCAGCGACGGCCTGGTCCCGGCCGAGGCGGCACAAGCCCTGAGCGACCTGTTGCCGGACGTGGAGGTCGGCCTGGTCGAAGACAGCGCCCATGCCTTCCTGCTGGAGTATCCCCAGGAACTGGCGGCAGGCATCAAGAGTTTCCTGCATGAGAGTGGTGATGACTGATCTTTCCCGACCACCCCTGCCCGGCGCCTTGCCAGACAAGCGCCAGGTGGCGGCCTCGTTCTCCCGCGCAGCGGCCAGCTATGACAGCGTGGCGGCCTTGCAGCGTGCGGTCGGCATGGCCCTGCTCGAACAACTGCCGGCTGACCTGCAGCCACGGCGCTGGCTGGACCTGGGCAGCGGCACCGGCCATTTCAGCCGGGTGCTGGCCGAGCGCTTCCCGCCGGCCCAGGGCGTGGCGGTCGACATCGCCGAAGGCATGTTGCTCCATGCCCGCAGCGCCGGTGGCGCGCATTACTACGTGGCCGGTGATGCCGAGCGCCTGCCATTGCGTGATGCCAGCGTCGGCCTGGTGTTCTCCAGCCTGGCATTGCAGTGGTGCAGCCACTTCGCCAGTGTGCTGGCGGAGGCTCGCCGTGTGCTGCAGCCGGGCGGTGTGCTGGCCTTCAGCAGCCTGTGCGTCGGCACCCTCGATGAGCTGCGCGCGAGTTGGCAGGTGGTTGATGGCTTGGTGCATGTCAACCGTTTCCGCCGTTTCGAGGACTACCAGCGCCTGTGCGCCGACAGCGGCCTGCAGGTGCTAGGCCTGCAACACCGTCCCCAAGTGCTGTACTACCCTGATGTGCGCAGCCTGACCCACGAACTCAAGGCGCTCGGCGCCCATAACCTCAATCCTGGACGCCCCAGTGGCCTGACTGGACGTGCGCGCATGCAAGGTCTGCTGCACGCCTACGAGCGCTTCCGCCAGGCCCAGGGGCTGCCGGCCACCTACCAGGTGGTCTACGGTGTATTACGCAAGCCATCGGCAGAAGGGGAGTGAGATGAACCCGGCCTATTTCATCGCAGGAACCGACACCGATGTCGGCAAGACCACTGTCGCCGCAGGCTTGCTGCATGCCGCGCGGCTGAATGGCCTGAGCACCCTGGGTGCCAAACCGGTGGCTTCGGGTTGCACGGTCACGACCAAGGGGCTGCGTAACCCCGATGCCTTGTCGCTGATCGATGAAAGCTCACTGAAGCTGCCCTACGAGCAGGTCAACCCTTTCGCTTTCGAGCCCGCCATTGCCCCACACCTGGCGGCACGCGAGGCGGGCGTGGCCTTGACTGTGCAGGCCTTGCTGGCCGCCATGCGCCAGGTGTTGGCCCAAGGGGCCGACTTCACCTTGATCGAGGGCGCGGGCGGCTGGCGGGTGCCACTGTCTGACCAGGCCAACCTGTCGGACCTCGCTATTGCCCTGAAGCTACCGGTGATCCTTGTGGTCGGTGTGCGCCTGGGTTGTATCAACCATGCTTTGCTCAGCGCCGAAGCCATCGCCCGTGACGGCCTTCAACTGGCAGGCTGGGTGGCCAATGTCATTGAGCCGCGCACCTCGCGTCTTGAAGAGAACCTCTCCACCCTGGCCGAGCGCCTGCCAGCGCCTTGCCTGGGGCGTGTGCCCAGGCTCAAACCGGCAACGGCAGACGCTGTCGCTGCGCACCTGCAACTGGACCTGCTGGACTAGTTAGCCACACGGCGGGGTGCTAGTTCTGGTCTATCGGGTAGCACAAAGCCATTAGTGTTTTTTACGGGTCTTTTGCGGGCATCGCTGCTTTAATAGGCGCTATTCGCACTTCAGCGGCATGGAGCTTCGACATGGAAATCTCCGGTAGTTCAGCCTTCTACGCAGGCCTCGGTGCGCTCCAGGCCGGGCAGAGCCGCGTCGACCAGGCCGCCAGCCAGATCGCCAATACCACTGTCGAGCGTGCCGTCACCAGCCAGTCCAGCGACTACCAGGCTGAACGCTTGCGCTCGGTCGATCGCAGCCAGCAAATGGACCTGGCCACTAACACCGTGGAGCTGGCCTTGGGCAAGCATCAGGTCGAACTGGGCGTTAAAGTGGCCAAGGCATCGGACGAGATGCTTGGCACACTGATCGATACCTACGCCTGAGCAGCATTCGTCCGACACCTATCCTTTTTTCAATACGCATCGCGGGACAAGCCCGCTCCCACGATTCCGATTCCAGGCGGCGTGGGGGGCCGGCTTGTCCCGTGGTGTTTTGCGTTGCGGCAAAAAAGCCCTGTTTGGTGGCGGAAATGGCACGTAGTCCACAGCTTGACAAGCTTCCCCCTTAAACGTAAGTTTCAAACAACTGTTTGACCGAAAGCCACCAAGAGCTGGTCGGTGTAATGCGGTCTCCCTAACCCGGACTCATCACAGAGGTTCATCGCTATGCCTGATTACAAAGCCCCCTTGCGTGATATTCGCTTCGTTCGCGACGAACTGCTCGGCTATGAAGCGCACTATCAGAGCCTGCCGGGTTGCCAGGACGCCACGCCGGACATGGTCGACGCGATCCTCGAAGAGGGCGCGAAGTTCTGTGAACAAGTACTGGCCCCGCTGAACCGTGTCGGCGACCTTGAAGGCTGCACCTGGAGCGAATCCGGCGTGAAGACCCCGACCGGCTTCAAGGATGCCTACAAGCAATTCGTCGAAGGCGGCTGGCCGAGCCTGGCCCATGACGTCGACCATGGTGGCCAAGGCCTGCCAGAGTCCCTGGGACTGGCCATCAGCGAGATGGTCGGCGAGTCGAACTGGTCCTGGGGCATGTACCCCGGGCTGTCCCACGGTGCGATGAATACCCTGTCTGCCCACGGCACCGCCGAGCAGCAGCACACCTACCTGAGCAAGCTGGTGACCGGCGAGTGGACTGGCACCATGTGCCTGACCGAGCCTCACTGCGGTACTGACCTGGGCATGCTGCGCACCAAGGCCGAGCCTCAGGCCGACGGTTCCTACAAGGTCAGCGGCACCAAGATCTTCATCTCCGCTGGCGAGCACGACATGGCCGACAACATCGTCCATATCGTCCTGGCCCGCCTGCCTGACGCGCCAGCCGGCACCAAGGGCATTTCCCTGTTCATCGTGCCGAAGTTCCTGCCTAACGCCGAAGGCGGCGTGGGCGAGCGCAATGGTGTGAGTTGTGGGTCCCTCGAACACAAGATGGGCATCCACGGTAACGCCACCTGCGTGATGAACTTTGATGGTGCCACCGGCTACCTGATCGGCCCGGCGAACAAGGGGCTGAACTGCATGTTCACCTTCATGAACACCGCTCGCCTGGGTACTGCGCTGCAAGGCCTGGCCCATGCCGAAGTGGCCTTCCAGGGTGGCCTGAAGTACGCCCGCGAGCGCCTGCAGATGCGTTCTTTGACCGGCCCGAAAGCACCGGACAAGGCGGCTGACCCGATCATCGTCCACCCGGACGTGCGTCGCATGCTGCTGACCATGAAGGCGTTCGCTGAAGGCAACCGCGCCATGGTCTACTTCACCGCCAAGCAAGTGGACATCGTCAAGTACAGCCAGGACGAGGAAGAGCGCAAGAAAGCCGATGCCCTGCTGGCGTTCATGACTCCGATCGCCAAGGCATTCATGACCGAAGTCGGCTTCGAAGCTGCCAACCATGGCGTGCAGATTTACGGTGGTCACGGCTTCATCGCCGAGTGGGGTATGGAGCAGAACGTGCGCGACAGCCGTATTTCCATGCTGTACGAAGGCACCACCGGCATCCAGGCGCTGGACTTGCTCGGCCGCAAGGTACTGATGACCCAGGGCGAGGCGCTCAAGGGCTTCACCAAGATCGTGCACAAGTTCTGCCAGGCCCAGGAAGGCAACGAAGCCGTCAAGGAATTCGTCGAGCCGCTGGCCCAGCTGAACAAGGAGTGGGGCGAACTGACCATGAAGGTCGGCATGGCCGCCATGAAGGACCGTGAGGAAGTCGGTGCCGCTTCGGTGGACTACCTGATGTACTCCGGTTATGCCTGCCTGGCTTACTTCTGGGCCGATATCGCCCGTGTCGCCGCCGAGAAACTGGCTGCCGGCACCAGCGAAGAGGCCTTCTACACCGCCAAGCTGCAGACTGCGCGCTTCTACTTCCAGCGCATCCTGCCGCGTACCCGCACCCACGTGGCTACCATGTTGTCCGGTGCTGGTAACCTGATGGCCATGGACGAAGAGCACTTCGGTCTCTCCTACTAAGGCTGCTAACCCTCCGGGAAAAACGCCTGCCCTTACCGGCAGGCGTTTTTTTATGGGCTGTGGAAAGTTGGCTTTGGGCCGTTTTATGGCTTGCGGGTGCATGCCTTGGGTTCTTTGAGACTCTTGAGATCCAAGGCATGGGAAAAGCCGTGCACATAGCGTGACCAAAATTGACTATTCGGTCTCTAGATGACCCTATGTCTCGCAAAAGTTGTTCGGGTACACTGCTTCCATAACAGTGCGCGGTCCTCAGGACCGCCCCCGCCCTACTAGCGAGAGGTTGCCATGGCTGACTATAAAGCGCCCCTGCGCGATATGCGCTTCGTTCTCAATGAAGTCTTCGAGGTTACCAAGCTCTGGGCGCAGATGCCCGGGCTGGCCGAAGTGGTCGATGAAGAGACGGCCATGGCCGTACTGGAAGAGGCGGGCAAGGTCACCGGCAAAAGTATTGCGCCGCTGAGCCGCTCGGGTGACGAGGAAGGTTGCCATTGGGACAACGGCTCGGTGCGCACCCCTGCTGGTTTTATCGAAGCCTACAAGACTTACGCCGAAGGTGGCTGGGTAGGTGTAGGTGGTGATCCGGCCTACGGGGGCATGGGCATGCCCAAGGCGATTTCCGCTCAGGTCGAGGAGATGGTCAACGCCTCCAGCCTGGCTTTTGGCCTGTATCCGATGCTGACTGCCGGTGCCTGCCTGTCGATCAATGCCCATGCCAGCGAAGCGCTGAAGGAAAAGTACCTGCCGAACATGTACGCCGGCATCTGGGCTGGCTCCATGTGCCTGACAGAGCCCCACGCCGGTACCGACCTGGGCATCATCCGCACCAGGGCCGAGCCTCAAGCTGACGGCACCTACAAAGTCAGCGGCACCAAGATCTTCATCACCGGCGGCGAGCACGACCTGACCGAGAACATCATTCACCTGGTACTGGCCAAGTTGCCGGATGCTCCGGCTGGGCCCAAGGGTATTTCCCTGTTCCTGGTGCCCAAGTTCCTGGTCAACGACGATGGCAGTCTGGGCGAGCGCAACCCGGCCAATTGCGGTTCGATCGAGCACAAGATGGGCATCCAGGCTTCGGCTACGTGCGTGATGAACTTCGATGGTGCGGTCGGCTACCTGGTCGGTGAGCCGAACAAGGGCCTGGCTGCCATGTTCACCATGATGAACTACGAGCGCCTGGGGGTTGGCATCCAGGGTCTGGCCTCGGCGGAACGCTCCTACCAGAACGCCATCGAATACGCCCGCGACCGTCTGCAGAGCCGTGCTCCGACCGGCCCTCAGGCCAAGGACAAGGTCGCTGACCCGATCATCGTCCATCCGGATGTGCGCCGCATGCTGCTGACGATGAAGGCCCTCAACGAGGGCGGCCGGGCCTTCTCCACCTATGTGGCTATGCAGCTGGATACCGCCAAGTTCAGTGAGGACCCCGCTGCCCGCAAGCGTGGCGAGGATCTGGTGGCTTTACTGACGCCTGTGGCGAAAGCCTTCCTGACTGACCTGGGGCTGGAGTCGGCGGTGCATGGGCAGCAGGTCTTCGGTGGCCACGGTTACATCCGCGAGTGGGGTCAGGAGCAGTTGGTGCGTGATGTGCGCATCACCCAGATCTACGAAGGCACCAACGGTATCCAGGCGCTGGACCTGATGGGCCGCAAGGTGGTCGGCAGCGGAGGCGCCTTCTACCGCCTGTTCGCCGAAGAGATCCGCCATTTCATCGGCACTGCCGGCAGCGAGCTGGAAGAGTTCGTCAACCCCCTGGGTACCGCGCTGGACCAGCTCGACGATGTGACTGCCTGGGTGCTTGAGCGTGCCAAGAGCAATCCGAACGAGATCGGCGCGGCGTCGGTGGAGTACCTGCATGCCTTTGGCTATACCGCTTATGCCTACATGTGGGCGCTAATGGCCCGTGCCGCCTTGGCAGGGGAGGGGGATGAGGATTTCTATGCCGCCAAGCTGGGCACGGCACGCTTCTATTTCGCTCGGTTGCTGCCGCGCATTCATTCGTTGGTAGCGTCGGTCAAGGCAGGGAGTGAGTCGCTTTACCTGCTGGACGAAGGGCAATTCTGACGGTTTTTGGAGTTTGTAAGCATTCTCTTACGCGTTGCGGTGACTTTTCGCCTCTATCGCAAGATTGGATCCATGGGTAATCTTTCTCACATGGACGTCGCGCAGGAAGCGCAAAAGGACAGAAAACGGACACGTAGGATTTCCTGCCAGGATGGCGGGGCGATAGGGATGTCAGGGAAACAGTCTGGAAAACCCCGCTTTTGCGGGGTTTTCTTTGTGTGCTGGTTTTTCAGCCGAGTACGTCCAGCGGCGAGACACCGAGCTGACGGCTATCGGTTTCCTCTTCGAGCAAAGAGCGCAGCAGCTCCACCGAGGCCTGCTGGCGCTGTGCGTCGCGAAACACCAGGCCGACCTTCAGCGGTACCCGTGGCTCGCTCAGTGGCTTCCACAACAGCTCGTGATCATCTTCGGCGGCATCCTTGGCCCGCCCGGGCAGAATGGTTGCCAGCGCCGTATGCGCCAGGCTGTCCAGAATCCCACCCATGTTATTCATCTCCGCCTGCACCTGTGGCCGGCGCCCTAGGCTGGCCAGCTGTGCCTGCCAGATCTG
The DNA here is from genome assembly GCF_054889225.1 of Pseudomonas sp. X10. NCBI lineage: Bacteria > Pseudomonadati > Pseudomonadota > Gammaproteobacteria > Pseudomonadales > Pseudomonadaceae > Pseudomonas > Pseudomonas sp. X10. The sequence continues at coordinate 500,543 of NZ_CM142677.1, forward strand.
CCGGATCTGGAATTCCTCACCGAGCATCAGCAAGGGCAGCTCAGCCGCCTGCTTGATCGAGACCTTCTTGAATTCCTTCAAAGGGTGAGTGTTGGGGATGACTAGCTGCAGCTCGTCTTCATACAGCAGCAGCCCATGCAGCCCTGGCTGGCGCGGTGGCAGGTAGCTGATGCCGATGTCCAGGCTGCCGTTGAGCAGGCGCCGTTCGATCTCCAGGCCAGACAGTTCGTAGATCTGCACGACTAGGTGGGGTTGGGCCTTGCGCACCCGCTCCAGCAATTGTGGTACCAGGCTCGGGCGCACCGTCTGCAGCACGCCGATAGCGAGGGTGCGCAGCGACTGGCCCTTGAAGTTGCGCAGGGCCTCGCGCGCCCGCTGCAGGCCGTCGAGCAGGGGCAGGGCATGGTTGTACAGGGTATGGGCGGCGAGAGTGGGCAGCAGGCGCTTGTTGCTGCGTTCGAACAGGCTCACATCGAGGCTGTGCTCGAGTTGGCGGATCTGCTGCGAAAGCGCGGGTTGGGACAATGACAGGCGTTCGGCAGCCCGGCCGACATGGCCTTCCTCGTATACCGCGACGAAATAACGCAGTTGGCGAAAATCCATAAGAAATACTTATTGAAAAAGCTCGAAAAACCGAATGGCCGCTGGCCGGCAAGAAGCCTAGTCTATCCCGTATTCCCGAGGTTTACAGGGCCTGATGCAGTGACGCCTACCTCGGATGAGAGAAGCTTTTAGATAGGCAAGGCAAAAAATCAGCTTCAGCTGATGGGCACGTCCTCCTGGCATCGACCGGGCCTTGGCACTTACCGTGATTCGTTGGAGCACGCATGAACCTGTTCAACCTGCGCCGCTCGGCTGCCGTTGTTGCCGAACGCAAGCTCGTGCCGGCAATCGAGCCCGCTGCACCACAGCTGTCGCGTGACTGCCTGATGCCGAGCACTGAGCGCGCATCCCAGGTCTTCGTGCGTGGCCAGGGCTCATGGCTGTGGGATAGCGAAGGTCATGCCTACCTGGATTTCACCCAGGGGTGCGCGGTCAACAGCCTCGGTCACAGCCCCAGCGTGCTGGTCAAGGCGCTGGGCAACCAGGTCCAGGCGCTGATCAACCCCGGCGCGGGCTTTCATAGCGGTGGTTTGCTGGAGTTGGTCAACCGCCTGTGCCGGAGCACCGGCAGCGACCAGGCCTACCTGCTCAACAGTGGTGCCGAAGCCTGCGAGGGCGCGATCAAACTGGCGCGGAAATGGGGTCAACTGCACCGCAGTGGCGCCTACCACATCATCACGGCCAGCCAGAGCTGCCATGGCCGCACCCTGGGAGCGCTGTCAGCCTCCGACCCATCGCAGTGCAACCGTTGCGAGCCCGGGTTGCCGGGCTTCAGCAAGGTGCCATTCAATGACCTTGAAGCTTTGCATGCGGCAGTGGACTCCCGCACCGTGGCGATCATGCTGGAGCCCATCCAAGGTGAGGCCGGAGTAATTCCCGCCACTGAGACCTACCTCAAGGGGGTCGAACGCCTGTGCCGTGAACTTGGGATCCTGTTGATCCTCGACGAAGTGCAGACTGGCGTCGGCCGTTGCGGCGCCCTGCTGGCCGAACAGACCTACGGCGTGCGCGCCGACATCATCACCTTGGGCAAGGGCCTGGGGGGCGGGGTGCCCCTGGCAGCGTTGCTGGCGCGTGGCACCGCCTGTTGTGCCGAACCGGGCGAACTGGAGGGCAGCCATCACGGCAACGCATTGATGAGCGCTGCGGGCCTGGCGGTGCTGGAGACTGTGCTGCAGCCAGGCTTCTTCGAACAGGTACAAGACAGCGGACGCCACCTGCGCGACGGCTTGATCCGCCTGGCCGGCCGCTACGGCCAGGGCGAAGTACGTGGCCAGGGCCTGTTATGGGCGCTGCAATTGCGCGAAGACATGGCCCACGAACTGGTACAGGCCGCCCTGCACGAAGGCCTGCTGCTCAATGCTCCGCAGGCAGATGTGGTGCGCTTCTCCCCGGCGCTGACGGTGAGCAAGGGCAATATCGACGAGATGCTCCTGCGCCTGGCCCGGGCTTTTGCTCGCCTTCATGCCCAGCAACACAACCGCCGCGAGGTCTCGGCCTGATCGAAACCCGGTACTGACGAATTTCAACGAACCGTCTCGCGCTCCTGCGCATCGCCCTTGGCCTGCAGTACTTTGGCCCGGGGCGTTTTTTTGCCTGCCGTTCGCTGGCGGAACCTCCGGTCCTGGTGTGTAGTCATTGTTACTACTCACACAAGGAGCATTTTCATGGACCTGATCCGCATCCTCATCGCCATTCTCCTGCCCCCGCTGGGTGTCTTCCTCCAGGTCGGCTTCGGCGGTGCCTTCTGGCTGAATATCCTCCTGACGCTGCTGGGGTACATCCCAGGGATCGTGCATGCGGTATACATCATCGCCAAGCGGTGAGTTCAATTCACGTGGTCGAAGCGATACCGGTAGGGGCCAGCTGATACTGGCTCCTACGCAGTCCCTGCATGCCCCAATACCCGACAGTAAAACCGCCATTCCTCTTCCAGCGCATGGGCCAGATTCGCCGCTTTGCGGAACCCATGCCGTTCGCCCGGATAGAAATGCCCTTCGGCCTCGATGCCATTGGCCTGCAGGGCCGCCAGCATGGCGCGGGTCTGCTCTGGCACCACCACCGCGTCCAGCTCACCTTGGAAAAAGATCACCGGCGCCTTGATCTGTGAGGCGTGCAGCAGCGGAGTACGTTGCCGGTAGCGCTCGGCATCCTGCTGCGGATCGCCGATCAACCAGTCCAGATAGTCACCTTCGAATTTGTGCGTGGCCCGCGCCAATGCCACGGGGTCGCTGACTCCATAGAGGCTGGCGCCAGCGCGGAACACATCATGGAAAGCCAGTGCGCAGAGGGTGGTATAGCCACCGGCGCTGCCGCCCCGGATAAAGGCCTTTTCCGGGTCGATCAGGCCTTCGGCAGCCAGATGGGCGACGGCCGCGCAGGCATCTTCGACGTCGACTTCGCCCCAGCGCAGGTGCAGGGCCTGACGATAGGCGCGGCCATAGCCGCTGCTGCCGCGGTAGTTGAGGTCGGCCACGGCGAAGCCGCGCTGGGTCCAGTACTGGATGCGCGGGTCGAGCACCGGGTAACAGGCCGAGGTCGGCCCGCCATGGATGAATACCAACAGCGGTGAAGGAGCCTTGCCCTGCATAGCCGGGTAGAAGAAGCCGTGGGCCATGCCATCGCCGCTGCGGTAGCTGATTGGGTGCGGACGGCTGATGCGTTCGCTCGGCAGGACCAGGCCGCCACCGGCCAAGATGCGCACCTGCCGGCTGTTGCGTTCAATGGCAATAACGGCTGGTGGGCTGACGGCCGAGGCGGCGATCGCATAGAGGTGCGAGTCGTCCATGGCCACGCTGCGGAAGCGGCCGTAATCGTTGGCGAAGCGCTCCAGGCTGCTATCTGCATGGCGCAGGGCAAGTTGTCCGAAGCCATCCTCGAACCAGGTGGCCAGGTAGGATCGCGGCCCTATCGGCTGCCAGGTGCTGGCGCCAAGTTGCCAAGGCGCAGCGGCATGATCGGCGACAGCGGCGGGCAATGCTTGCCAGTGGCCGTCGACCTCTCCCCAGGGCTGCCAGAAGCCTTGGCGATCAGATAGGCAATAGAGCTGGCCCTGGTTATCGAAGCGGGGCTGCTGCAAGGACTCTTCTTGCCCGCTATCGCCGGCGACGCACCGAGTGATACCCCAGCGTCCATCAGCGTCGCGTTCGCGGCACAGCAGGCGTGTCGTGGTCCAGGGCTGGGCTGGGCGATCCCACTCGATCCAGGCCAGGCGCCGGCCATCATCGCTGAGGGTGGGCGAGGCGTAGAAATCGGTACCTTCGGCCAGCACGTCACGGCCCTTCGCGCCGATGGCCACAAGACGATGCTGGACACCCTGGTCGCCATGGTGTTCTTCCACGGCCAGGACCTGCCCGTCATGCCATTGCACATCACCGTAGCGGCATTGGCCCTGGGTCAACGGGCGCGGTGCGCCGCCCTCCAGGTCCTGGGTGTAGAGCTGCTGGTCCGCCTCGTTGACGAACACCAGCCCGTCACCGCCCAAGCAAAAGCTGCCGCCGCCGTACTCGTAGACCCTGCTGCGGACGCTGAAGCCGTCAGGGGTCAGGCAGCGGGCCTGTTCGTCCTGCCAGTGCCAAATACGGCAGGCGCCGTCGGCTGGGCGGAATTCGTTCCAGAAAAGGCCAGTCGCGCCGAGCTTGAGTTCGGCGAAATCGGTGCCGGCCGCTACAGCCAGGGCGGCGCTGAAGTGCTCAGCCTCGGACGATGACACGGGAGTTTCGCTCATTGCGGAAAGTCAGTTGCTCGATGGCGAGTTGGGCGTGCTCCGCCTCTTCGCGGGCCGTGAGAATGATGCCGTGGTCGGCCGACTTAGAGCATACCGGGTCAGCCTTGCTGGCATCGCCGGTGAGCATGAAGGCCTGGCAACGGCAGCCGCCGAAGTCCTTTTCCTTCTCGTCGCAGGAGCGGCAAGGCTCGGGCATCCAGTCATAGCCGCGGAAGCGGTTGAAGCCAAAAGAGTCATACCAGATGTGTTGCAAGCTGTGCTCCCGCACATTGGGGAACTGTACCGGCAACTGGCGCGCGCCGTGACAGGGCAGGGCGGTGCCGTCGGGCGTGACGGTGAGAAATACACTGCCCCAGCCGTTCATGCAGGCCTTAGGACGTTCTTCGTAGTAGTCCGGGGTGACGAAGATCAGCTTGCAGGGGTTGCCGGTGGCCTTGAGTTTGTCCCGGTACTCGTTGGTGATGCGCTCGGCCCGTTCCAGTTGCGAGCGGGTCGGCAGCAGGCCCAGACGGTTGAGGTGCGCCCAGCCGTAGAACTGGCAGGTGGCGAGTTCGACGAAGTCGGCTTCCAGGGCGATGCACAGCTCGATGATACGGTCGATCTTGTCGATGTTGTGCCGGTGGGTGACGAAGTTGAGCACCATCGGATAGCCGTGGGCCTTCACGGCACGGGCCATTTCCAGCTTTTGGGCGAAGGCCTTCTTCGAGCCGGCCAGCAGGTTGTTCACCTGCTCGTCGCTGGCCTGGAAGCTGATCTGGATGTGGTCCAGGCCAGCCTGTTTGAATGCAGCGATCTTTTGCTCGGTCAGGCCGATACCGGAGGTGATGAGGTTGGTGTAGTACCCCAGGCGCCTCCCTTCGCCGATCAGTTCGGCGAGGTCCTGGCGCACCAGCGGCTCGCCACCGGAGAAGCCTAGCTGCGCCGCGCCCATCTCCCGGGCTTCAGCCATCACCCGGAACCACTGCTCGGTGCTCAGTTCCTTGCCCTGGGCGGCGAAGTCCAAAGGGTTGGAGCAGTAGGGGCACTGCAGCGGGCAGCGGTAGGTCAGCTCGGCCAGCAGCCACAGCGGCAAGCCGACTTCGGGCTTGCCTGGCGATTCAGGAGAGGACGATCCAGTGTTCGGCACGGGCCACCTCCATGAACTGCTCGATGTCCTCGGCGACTTCCGGGACATCGGGAAACTGCTGTTCCAGTTCGGCGATGATCGCCGCGACGTCGCGTTGGCCATCGATCAGGCCACCGATCAGCGCGGCGCTCTCGTTGAGCTTGATCATGCCCTCGGGGTACAGCAGGACATGGCCTTTCTGGGCCGGCTCGTACTGGAAGCGGTAGCCGGGGCGCCAGTTGGGAACTTGTTGACGGTCGAAACTCATAGGGTGATCCCCTTGTGCCAGACCCGCTCGCGAGTGACGCTGTGATAGGGCGGGCGGTTCAGTTCGTAGGCCATGCTCATGGCGTCGAGCATGCTCCAGAGGATATCCAGCTTGAACTGCAGGATCTCCAGCATGCGCTCCTGGCCTTCGCGCGTGGTGTAGTGCTGCAGTGTGATGGCCAGGCCGTGCTCGACGTCGCGTCGGGCCTGACCCAGGCGCGTGCGGAAGTACTCGTAGCCCGCCGGGTCGATCCAGGGGTAGTGCTGGGGCCAGCTGTCCAGGCGCGACTGGTGGATTTGCGGGGCGAACAGCTCGGTCAGCGAGCTACTGGCCGCTTCCTGCCAACTGGCGCGGCGGGCGAAGTTGACGTAGGCGTCCACGGCGAAACGCACACCGGGCAGTACCAGCTCCTGGGAGCGCAGTTGGTCCGGGTCCAGGCCCACCGCTTGGCCAAGGCGCAGCCAGGCCTCGATGCCACCGTCTTCACCGGGCGCGCCGTCGTGGTCGAGCAGGCGCTGGATCCACTCGCGGCGTACTTCGCGGTCCGGGCAGTTGGCCAGGATCGCCGCATCCTTCATCGGGATGTTCACCTGATAGTAGAAACGGTTGGCCACCCAGCCCTGGATCTGCTCGCGGGTGGCGCGGCCTTCGTACATCGCCACGTGATAGGGGTGATGGATGTGATAGTAGGCGCCCTTGGCGCGCAAGGCCTGCTCGAACTCGGCAGGGGACATCGGGGTGGCGTCGCTCATCGGGGCTCCTACAGCTCGATACTCATGCCATCGTAGGCGACTTCCACGCCCCGGCGGCTCACCTCGGCCCGTTCGGCTGAGTCTTCATCGAGAATCGGGTTGGTGTTGTTGATGTGGATCAGCACCTTGCGTTGCTGTGGGAAGCCCTCTAGGACTTCAAGCATGCCGCCCGGGCCGTTCTGTGCCAGGTGGCCCATCTCGCGGCCGGTGCGGGTGCCGACGCCACGCCGTTGCATTTCATCATCCTCCCACAGCGTGCCGTCGACCAGCAGGCAATCGGCATCGTGCATCTTCTGCAGCAGTTTTTCATCGACTTGCCCCAGGCCTGGGGCATAGAAGAGTTTGCCGCCTGTACGCAGGTCTTCCACCATCAGCCCGAGGTTGTCACCTGGGTGCGGGTCGAAGCGGTGGGGCGAGTAGGGTGGGGCTGCGCTGCGTAGCGGGAATGGGCTGAACCGGAGGTTCGGGCAGGCCTCGATGACGAAACTGCCTTCGAGCTCGATGCGGTTCCATGCCAGCCCACCGTTCCAGTGGCTGAGCATGTTGAACAGCGGGAAGCCAGTGGTCAGGTCTTGGTGGACCATGTCGGTGCACCAGACCTGGTGCGGGCAGCCTTCACGCAGGCTGAGCAGGCCGGTGGTGTGGTCTATCTGGCTGTCGAGCAGGATGATCGCATTGATCCCGGTATCGCGCAGGGCGCGGGCCGGCTGCATGGGGGCGAAGCCTTGCAGTTGCGCACGGATGTCCGGCGAAGCATTGCACAGGATCCAGTGTTCGCCGTCATCGGACAGGGCGATCGATGATTGGGTGCGCGCGCTGGCCCGCAGGCTGCCGTCACGAAAGCCTTTGCAGTTGACGCAGTTGCAGTTCCACTGAGGGAAACCGCCGCCGGCGGCGGAGCCGAGAATCTGGACGTACATGGCCACTCCGTATCCAAAAATGAAAACGCCCCGGCGGACCGAGGCGTTGTACCGCAAGCAGACTCAGCGGCTTGCGAAATACATGGTCACTTCAAAGCCGATACGCAGGTCAGTGTATGCAGGTTTGGTCCACATGGGATTACTCCTTCAGGATAGGTCTGGGGGTTGTCAGCTACTTATTTAGTGCTCCCTTGCGGTGAAGGGTTCCACTGGCTGAGATTGCGCTATCTTACAAGAAAATTTTGTACCGAAAGGTTAAAAGTTCACAAAGTGTCGTTACAGACGCAGTAATAATCATCCTTGATCATTGCCAACTCGCGTCTGGTGGCGGGCCGTTGGCCAGGCACAGCCAGCCCCATTCGGCATTCAGCAGATGCTGGAGCAGGTCATCCAGATCAGTTTGTCCTGTAGCCAGAATAGCCCTTTGAAGGTCAGCCAGATCCTCTGCCTGTGTAGCCAGTTGTGTCTGCCATGCCCATTCCGCAACCTGGGCATTGTCCATCGCGGCTTCATCGAATTGCGCTGCCAGCGCCTGTCGGACCGATGGTTCGAGTTTGACGCTTGCCTGCAGCAGAGTCTGCAGGTGAGCGAGGATTTCACCATGGGTGGCGCTGGGTGATTGCACGCCGAACAGCAAGCCACTGCGACCTTCTATCTGACGGAAGGCACTGAAGACTGCGTAGCCCAACTGCAACTCGACCCGCAGGCGTTGATAAAACGGCCCCTGCAGCAACTGCGCGAGCAGACGGCCGCTGCCTTGGGCCGAGGCCGGCAACGGGCAGAACAACAACAGCGCCTGTTCGCTGCCTGGCACCGTGGCTTGCTGCCAGCGGCGGCCTGGTAGCAGCGATGGGGTGGGGGATGAAGCGGGTTGTCCGGGCAAGGCCTGTAGCACACTGCCCAAGGCGTGTAGTTCGGCTTCGCTGAAGCCGACCACCAGGCCCTGCCATGTGGCGTGCTGCCAGAGGGCATCCAGCAGGTCCTGGTCCAGCGTGCAGGCCGGTTGCGGCTCGGGATCGACAGCGAGGATCGCGTCTGGCAGTTGCTTGAGCAGGGCGCGTATCGGGATCAAGACCGGCTCATGGGACGGCAGAAGCGGCCAGTTTTCTAGTGGAGGCGTGCGTAGCAGGGCAAGCGCTTGCTCGCTGACACGAATCACCGCCGCCGGCAGACCTGTACATCGCAATTGCCAGGCATCGCCGCTTGCGCTGAAGTGCAGTTGCACAGACGCGCGTTCGGCACGCTCCATCAAGGGCTGCATGGTCCGTTCGAGGATCGCCTGGAAGCGCTGGCGCAGGGGGGAGTTGATCTGCCAGCGCAAGTACAGCGCACCGCACTGTCGCGTGGCCGGAAGGCTGCCGTTACGCTTGAGTCCCGCCGGTAAGGGGGCATGCCCCTTGCCGGGCAGCACGGCCATGAGCAGCGGGTCTGCTGGAGGCAGTTGCCATTGGCCACTGTCACTGGCCGGCAGGCTGTCAATCAACGCGCGGAGGGCCTTGAGGCCTTGTTCATCGAGTGCTTGGAAGGGGTGGCCACTGCTGTCCCGCCTTGCCAGCACCAGGGCGCTTGCCGCCTGTTCTCGGCAATGCTGCAAGCGGGCGAATTCTGCGTTCAGGTATTCGGCATCGGTTTGGCGCATGAAGCCCAGCCAACCATGCAGCAGATCGCGAACTTCCTCTCGCGACGCGCTGGCGTTCAGTTGCAGTTGCACATGCCAGAGCGCCTGCCCGGCAAAGGCGTACAGCACCTGGGTGCTGAAGTCCTGCAGCCAGCCGCGTTGGCGCAGTTCGCCCAGCCAGCCGCCGGGGCGGCTGTCGGAAAGCCAGGCGATCAGCAGTTCAAGGGCCTGTTCGGCACCCGCCGGTAGGGCCTGGTGGGCAAACAGCAGGTCCAACTGAGGCGCATGCTTCGGGAGGCGCTGTGGTACGTTCAGCAAGGCCGGTGGTGCTTCCTGTTCAACCTTGCTTCCTGTAGCGAAGAGGCTGCCGTACTGCCGGCCCAGCCCCTCCAGCTCGTCCAGCGGCTGTGGCCCGCACAGGCTCAGGGTCATCTGTGCGGCCTGGTAGAAGCGACGGTGAAAACCATGCAGCGCTCGTTGGAACCCCGGGTTTTGGACAGCGAGACTATAGCGATTGCCGGCATGGAAGCCGCTCAACGGATGCCGGGGCGATACCGCCTGGAGCAGGGCGAACTGCCGTTGCGCCTCGGGGTTGCGTGACCAGGCGATGAATTCGGCATGGATCACCTCGCGCTCGCGGCGCTGTCGTTCAAGATCCAGGTCTGGTTCGGCGAGCATCTGGCACAAGCGCTCCAGTCCTCCGGCCAGCCCAGCGGGCGGCACCTCGAAGAAGAAGTCGGTGGTGCGTTCGCGGGTGCTGGCATTGACCTGCCCGCCGAGGCCTTGCACGTAGCGCATCAGACCGTCTTCCAACGGGAAGCGAGCGGTGCCGAGAAAAAACAGGTGCTCAAGAAAGTGCGCCAAGCCAGGCCAGGCCGTTGGGGCATCATGACTGCCAGCACTGACCCGCAGTGCGGCGGCGCCGCGCTTCAGGCGCGGGGCATGGCGCAGGACAAGCTGCAGTCCATTGTCCAGAGTCAGGTGTCGAAGGGCGTCAGGCATGGAGGCTCCGGCAAGGCGAAGCCCCATGTTAGGTGCTGTTGACGTTTCATTCCAGGCCGTGGAGCTCGCGGCGTAGGTCCTCGAGGTAAGGGAAGGCCTGGCGTCCCTGCAGCACGCGGTCGCGCTCCAGATCGGCCAGCAGTTGGCACTCGTCGCGACCGGCCATGGCCAGCAGGCTGCCGTCGGGGCCGATGATGCTGCTCTGTCCGCAGTACTGGATGTCTTTCTCGGCGCCACAGTAGTTGGCATAGACCAGGTAGCACTGGTTTTCTTGGGCACGCGCACGCACCGTCACCTGGCAGATGAAGTCGTAGGGCGTCATGTTCGCCGTCGGCACCAGGATCAGTTCGGCACCGGCCAGGGCCAAGCGTCGGGCGTTCTCCGGGAACTCGATGTCGTAGCAGATCAGCAGGCCCAGCTTCCAGCCGTCCAACTCGACCACCGGGAAATGATCCGCACCAGGGTTGAACATGGCCCGGTCCAGGTCGCCGAACAGGTGAGTCTTGCGGTAGTTACACAGGCTGCTGCCGTGGGCATCGATCAGTTGCACGCTGTTGTAGACCAGGCCGTCGTCGGCACGCTCCGGGTAGCCATAGACGATGGCGATACGGTTGGCCTGGGCGATCTCGACCACGGTGATTGCCGACGGGCCATCATCGGCCTCGGCCAGACGCTCCACGGCCTCGCTGCCAATGTTGTAGCCGGTCAGGTACATCTCCGGGCAGACCAGCACTTGGGCGCCGCGGGCCGCGGCCACCTGCGCCTGCTGCTGCAGGCGTTCGAGATTGCCGGGCACGTCCAGTGGGCGGGGCGCGCCTTGGAACAGGGCGATGCGCATGGCGGCTCTCCTTCTTCAGTCAGCCAGGGCGATCGGGCCGATCTCGTCGAACAGATCGCCGGGGCCGGGGTTGTCCGGGTGGGTACTTCCACCGAAGTGGTTCATGATACCCCACACTGCATTCAGCGACGTCTGCACCGCGCCCTCGACCCAGGCCGGCGTCCATGACACGTCGTCGCCGGCGATGAAGATGCCGCGCTGTTCGGCTGGCATGTCTTGTTGCATGAAGTGCGCGTACATGCGCTGGTTGTAGCGGTAGTGGCCCGGTAGCGCACCCTTGAAGGCGCCGAGGAAGTAAGGGTCGGCCTCCCAGGAGACGGTGATCGGATCACCGATGATGTGCCCGGCGATATCCAGTTTTGGGTAGATCTTCTTCAGTGCATCGAGCGACAGTTTCACGCGCTTTTCCACCGGGTGCGGGAGCATCTTCAGGGCGTCGCTCATCCATGAGTAGGACAGGCAGATCACGCCCGGTTTTTCGTCGCCATTGTCGAACAGGTAGGTGCCACGGGTCAGGCGGTCGGTGAGGGTCATGCTCATTAGGTCGCGGCCTGTTTCCGGGTCCTTGTCCTTCCAGAAGGGGCGGTCGACCATGACGAAGGTTTTCGACGACTGCATGTAGCGGGTACGGTCCAGGGCCATCCACATCTTGTGAGAGAACAGCGATTCCTCGCATTCGATCTGGGTGGTCAGCAGCCAGCTTTGGCAGGTGGTCAGCACCGCCGCGTAATGACGGGTGTCGCCCCAGTTGTCGGTGACCGCCAGACGGCCGTCGGCGGCGCGGGCAATGCTCTTCACACCAGGCCGCGGCGCGCCGTTGTGCAGCGAGCTCAGGCTGGTGCCTGCGGGCCAGTGGGCGCAGCGTTCCGGCACATGGCGCCAGATGCCTTGCGGCACCTGCTCGACACCCCCCACCACCAGGTGCTGGTGGTCGTCGCAGTTGGTCATCACTACGCGAAAGATTTCCAGCATCGAGTTAGGGAAATCCGAGTCCCAGCCACCGGTGCCGAAGCCCACCTGGCCGAACACTTCGCGGTGCTGGAAGCTCAGCTTGGCGAAGGCCTTGGACGTGGCAACGAAATCATAGAAAGTGCGGTCGTCCCACAGCGGTACCAGGGTGTTCCACAGCTCTTTGAGGCGGGGTACATCGCGTTCGCGGATGGCCTGCTGAATCTCGCCGAAGCGCGCTCCATCCTCCAGGGCATCGGCCCAGGCATCGGCCACTTCGCGGAACAGTGTCGGCAGGTCGGTGAGCTTCTCGGCGTAGTGAGTTTGGCCCTCCAAGTCGATGACCGTGCTGCCCGAGGCGGGGGTCAGCGGGTTGGGGAAGGGCTTGGTCTCCAGTCCCAGCTTGTCCACATAGTGGTAGAAGGCCGTGGACGACACTGGAAAACGCATGCCGCCCAGCTCGGCGACGATACCGTCGGTACCATTGAAGGCCTGCGAACGCAGGCGCCCGCCTAGCTTCGACGCCTCGTAGACGACTGGCTTGAGGCCCAGCTTCATCAACTCATAGGCCGCGACCAGCCCGGCGATCCCGGCTCCGACGATCGCCACTTCCTCACCATGCCGCTCTGCGGGAATGCTGCCCAGGCCGGCAGGGTGCTCCAGCCAGTCGTCGAATGCGAAGGGGAAGTCCGGGCCGAAGATGGTGATGGGTTTCTTGCCGTCAGCAGGGTGGCGATTGTTCTTGTTCATGAGTTGACCTTGGCCAGAGGGCTGCGCAGGGAGCGGAGCCTGAGTATAGGAAATGCCTGGCGGTCATTTTAGGGAGCTGGGGTTACGTAAATAAGATGCAGAGTGTCGTCGTTATGTGCTTTTTTTCGTCGAAATGGATGCTGTATATGGCGGTCTGACGAGTGTTCCTTAGAAATTCCTGCGGACCTGCTTGTATTCAGAGCGGCTGTCCGCGATCCACCTTGCTGCTGAGGATGATCGAGGTGGTGGTCTTCTCCACACCTTCGAGGCTGCCGATCTGGTCCAGCAATTGGTCCAGTTGCTCCGGCGAGTCACTGCGTAGCCAAGCCACGTAGTCGAATTCACCACTGACCGCGCAGAGCTGCTGCACCTGGCCCATGGCACTCAGGCGACGCACCACATCCCTGCCCGAACGAGGCTGCACCTTGATCCCTACATAGGCCTGCAGGCCACCATCGACCAGGCGTTGGCCCAGGCGCACGCCATAGCCGGTGATGACTTTGCCCTTCTCCAGCCGCGCCAGGCGCGATGTCACCGTAGTGCGGGCAATACCCAGCTGGCGGGCGAGGGTGGCGACGCTTTCACGGGCATTGATCTGCAACAGGGCGATCAGTTGGCGGTCGATTTCGTCGAGGGCGATGGGGCGGGAGTCCGGCATGGTGAGTCTCTGCAATGGGGCGGTTAGCCTAGTCACTCATGACGGGCAGGTGCAAGGTACGTCGACCTGTCGAATGATGGCACATTTTATATGGCTAATGGCCATTAGCCACCTTATGATTCAAGGTTCTTTAGATAACCTCAGCAGAAAGGTGGCAGGTATTGGTCAAGGACAAGGATCTGAGCAGGCTGGCAGTAGACGGTGTGTTCTGTATCAGCCTCAAGGAGCGTACGGATCGTCGTGAATTGCTGCTTCGCGAATTCGCAGGCTGCGGGTTGAGTATCGAGTTCATAGTAGTGGAGCGTGACAGCGATAACCCCGAGCGCGGTTGCTTCGACTCTCATTTGAAATGCGCAAAACTGGCGTTGGAACGAAATTACCAGCGGGTCCTGATCCTGGAAGACGATGCGACCTTGTTGACATTCGAGGCGCAACAGGTGCGGCAGATGAACAGGTTTCTTGCCCGCCGTGATCCCGAACTGTTCTACCTGGGGGCTAACCTAGGGAAGGTTTGGCTTACCTGGTCCCGAGGGATCGCCAGGGTGCGCGCCAAGGGGACGCATGCCTATATGCTCAACCAGAACGGGTGCCGGCAATTGTTGGGGCATGCCCCCTATTCCGGCATTGCGATAGATAAGATTTTTTCCAAATACTTCAAGGCGTACATGGCATTTCCGATGCTGAGCCAGCAACAGCCCGAAGAGGTCGTTGCAAGCGATGTGCTGGCGGCCAGGTCAACGGATGGGACTTTTCCGGATGCTGCCTATTGGCGTGAGAACTGGCGCAAACAGTATTCCCAAGCATTCAGGAACCTGGGCAAGACGATATTGTTACGGGACCTGTGAGCCATCTGGATAACCTGGAAATGTACTTAAGCGTCTCCTGATGATCCGCTCAGAGGGCAGGATTGTGCTTGGCTAAGTCCTTGTCTATATGGGCCTTATATCCCCGTAGGTTCCTCACCCTTCTGTAGGAGTTGAGCATCCTGGGCGCGTTGCTCATGGCCACTGACGATGCAGTCATAGATCAGTTGCGCAAGGTCTTCGAAGTGGGGGGCTCGCCCCAGACTTCAGCACCGAACAGCACCAGCCTCAGTCGTTTACCACCCCTTGCGACACGTGCGCGGGGGGCGATAAGGCGACCGGGGCCTGACCGTGGAGCCTTGCCAAACTCTGGTGCTGAGCAGCCGAAGGTCACGATGAAGGTGAACGCAAAAGCCGCGCAGTGCGCGGCTTTGAAGGTGGTGGGCCCACACGGACTCGAACCGTGGACCAAAGGATTATGAGTCCTCTGCTCTAACCAACTGAGCTATAGGCCCCAGAGGTGGGCCGGATTATAACGAGGGTTTCGATGTGGTGCTATCCGAAAGATCGGAAAGTGCTATGCGAAGGAACGTCGCGGCGAATTCTTCTGGGGGGAGAGGGAGGCTGACGATGTAGCCTTGGATCTGTTCGCAGCCTTCGGCGGCGAGGAAGCGCTGCTGCGCCTGGTTTTCCACGCCTTCGGCGATGATGGTCAGTTGCATGCTGCGACCGAGGGCGATGATGGCGCGGGTGATGGCGGCATCGTGGGGGTCGTCGGGCAGGCCGCGGATGAAGGACTGGTCGATCTTCAGGATGTCCAGCGGCAGGCGCTTGAGGTAGCTCAGTGACGAGTAGCCGGTGCCGAAGTCGTCGATGGCCAGTTGCACGCCCAACTGTTTGAGCTGGTGAAGGATGGCCAGGGCTTCTTCTGCCTGGCTCATGATGAAGTTTTCGGTGATCTCTAGTTGCAGGTCGCCAGCCTTGAGTTGGTTGGCCTTGAGCAACTGTTCGATTCGCTTGGCCAGGTTGGGTTGGCGCAGTTGGGCGCCGGCGAGGTTGATCGACAGCGGGCCGAAGGCCTGGTAGGTCTTTTTCCAGTTGTGCATTTGCCGGCAGGCTTGCTCTAGCACCCAGTCACCCAGTTGCAGAATGGTGCCATTCTCTTCGGCCAGGTGAATGAAGTGTTCCGGCGGCACTTCGCCGAAGCTCGGGTGGGTCCAGCGAATCAGGGCTTCGGCGCCGACCAGGCTTTGGCTCTTGAGGCTGAACTTGGGCTGGTAGCACAGGCTCAGTTCATTGCGTTCGATGGCGCGGCGCAGTTCGTGCTCCAGGGCGATACGCTCGCTGGCCTGGGCGGTGAGGTCGAGGGTATAAGCTTCGACACGGTTGCGCCCCTTGGCCTTGGAGCGGTACATGGCTGCATCGGCATTTCGGATCAAGGTGGCAACGTCGCTGCCATCCTGGGGGTAGAGGCTGATGCCGATGCTGGCGCTGGTGAAGAACTCGTGTTCTCCGGCCTGGAAAGGGGCGTGGAAGCCTGCCAGCAGCTTGTTGGCGATGGCGCTGGCATCACTGGGTTTGTGCAGACCGGGCAAGAGAATGATGAATTCGTCACCGCCCAGGCGTGCGACAGTATCGACGTCACGCACCTGCTCCTTGAGGCGCTGGGCGATGCCTTTGAGCAGCAGGTCGCCGACCGGGTGGCCAAGGCTGTCGTTGATGTGCTTGAAACGGTCCAGGTCGAGGAACAGCACCGCACCTCGCCGGTTGGAGACCTGGGGGCAGGTCAATGCAGCTTGCAAGCGGTTTTCGAACAAGGTGCGGTTGGGCAGCCCCGTGAGCGGGTCGTGGTGGGCCTGGTAGTCGAGTTTGGCCTGGGCGTGCTTGAGGCTGGAGATATCGGCAAAAACGGCGACAAAATGGGTGATTTCGCGATCGTTGTTGCGCACAGCGCTGATGGTCAGCCAGCCGGGATAGAGCTCACCGTCCTTGCGCCGGTTGTATATTTCACCCTGCCAATGACCTTCTGCCGTCAGTTGGTGCCACATGGCGGCATAGAAGGCGCTGTCGTGCTGGCCGGAGGCAAGCAGGCGCGGTGTTTGGCCGAGGGCTTCGATATCGCTGTAGCCGGTGATCTCGCTGAAGGCGCGGTTGACTGCGGTGATGCGTTGTTCGGTGTCGGTGATCAATACACCTTCTGCCGTGTTCTCGAACACGGTGGCAGCTAACTGCAGTTTCTCCTGCATCAGGTGGCGCTCGGTGATGTCCCGGGCGATGGTCAGCATGCAATCGACCCCGGCAATCGGCAGTGGTCGCGCCGACAGCTCACACAGGCGGATCTGCCCGTCGCTGCGGCGGATATGGCAACTGAAGTCACGAACGAATCCGTCGCGCTTGAGCAGTTCGACCAGGCGCCTGCGCTCGTTGAGATCGACCCAGATGCCCAGGTCCAGAGAGGTCTGGTCGATGGCCGGATGGATGTCGTAGCCGGTCAGGCGGCAGAAGCCCTCGTTGACCTCGATCAGCAAGCCATCGCTCTGGCGCGACAACAGCAGACCATCGGGAGAGGCATGGAAGGCTTTGGCGAACTTTTCCTCGGAGATTTGCAACTGTTCTTGGGTTTCCTTGAGCTGGCTGATGTCACGCACGGCCACCACCAATGCCGGCGTGCTGTCGAGCTCGAAGGTTTCGGCCGAGGTCAGGCCGGTGAACAGCTGGCCGTTGCTGCGACGGAAGGTCATCTCCAGGTTGCGGATACCGCCGCCTTGCAGGCGCTCCAGCAAGGCGGGGTCAGTACCAGCGGTATCCCACAGGTTCAGCTCGGTGGCGGTACGGCCGAGCACTTCGGAGGGGCTCAGACCTATCTGCTCTTCGAACGCTTCGTTGACTTCCAGCAGGCAACCGTCGCTGTGTCGGGCGATCATGAGGATATCCGGGCACTGCTGGAACACTGAGGCGAACTTCTGCTCCGACAGGCGCAGGGCGTCTTCAGTGCGCTTGGTTTCGCTGATGTCGATCATCAGGCCACGCATCAGCGGCTTGTGCCCATGCTCGATCATGCTGACGATGTTGTGCACCCAGAGGCTGTGGCCGTCAGCGCGGATTACCCGGTAGTCGAGGCTGTGGTCGCGACCGGCGGCGGTTTCGCTGTCGCAGTAGGCTTGGGCCCAAAGGGCGTCCTCGGGGTGCAGGATGCTGCGCCAGAAGCCAGGCTTGAGCCACTCGTCCAGCGGGTAGCCGAGCAGGTCCTCGGCGTGGGGGGAAACGTAGCTGTAAGTGTAATCGTTGGCATCAGCTTCCCAAGCGATGGCGGAGAGGCTTTCCACCAGGCCGCGGTAGTGGTACTCGCTGCTGCGAAGTTCCTGTTCCAGGGCGATGCGCCGTGAGATTTCCGAACTCAGGCGGCGGTTGATTCGGATCACCACTGCGAGCACCGCTATCAGCAGCAGGACTGCCGGCAGCCCATAGATCAGCAGGTCATGCCAGAAGGTGCGCTGATCCAGGACCTTGCCTACCCAGCGCTCCTGGATGTCGCTGATTTCACTGGGTGTCATGTCGGCCATGACCTTGTCGAGGATGCCCACCAGTATTTTCTGCTCACGTGGCGCGGCCATGGCGAGTTGATAGCGATACGGCGTTTCTCCGCTGACATAGAGCCCGTCGAGCTTGAGCTGGCGCAGGCTCCAGATGCTTGAGGCAAGGTCGCCGACCACCGCGTCGACTTCGTCGATGGCCAGTGCCTGCAGTGTCGAGCTGACATTGGGCAGAGCGACTAGATTGAGGTCCGGGTGATGGGTGCGCAGCAGCTCATGGGGGGCGTAGTTTTCCACCACGGCGATCTTCAGGCCATAAAGGTCCTTGAGGGTGCGGGGTTGTGGGCCGCCCTCGTGGGCCAGGATGACGATGGGGAAATCCAGGTAGGGGCGGGTGAAGGCCAGGTAGCCCTGGCGCTCTGGCGTCGACATGATGCCGGGTAGCAGGTGTAGCTGGTTCTGTCGGGCCTGCTCCAAGACCTGCGTCCAGTTGCTGGGTTCGACCGGCTCGAAAACCACCCCCAGGCGGCTCTGGATCAAGGCGATGTAATCGGCGGCCAGTCCCTGGTAACGACCTTCCTGGTCACGGTACTCGAAGGGGGGCCAAGACGCGTCAATGCCCAGACGCAGCTGTGGATGGTCGCTGAGCCAGGCTTTTTCTTCATCGGTCAGGGTCAGGGCGCCGGCGGTTGTGTTCCAGGCGATCAGGAGCAGCAACAGAAGGGCCGGCATCTGCGGCATAGCGGCCTCTCGAACAAGTGGATTGATTCGAGTGTAGACGGGCATTTTGCACGGCGGGCGTGGTGGCGGCTTGAAAGCAGACTTTTTGTCACATAAGAAAAACCCCGGCCTGGGCCGGGGTTCGTCATCACTCGTCGAGGAACGATCGCAGGTGTTCGCTGCGCGTCGGGTGGCGTAGCTTGCGCAATGCCTTGGCTTCAATCTGACGGATCCGCTCGCGGGTCACGTCGAACTGCTTGCCCACCTCTTCGAGGGTGTGGTCGGTGTTCATGTCGATACCGAACCGCATGCGCAGCACCTTGGCTTCGCGTGCGGTCAGCCCGGAGAGCACGTCACGGGTGGCTTCCTTGAGGCTTTCGACCGTCGCCACGTCGATAGGCGACTGCATGGTCGAGTCCTCGATGAAGTCGCCCAGATGCGAGTCTTCGTCGTCACCGATCGGCGTTTCCATGGAGATCGGCTCCTTGGCGATCTTCAATACCTTGCGGATCTTGTCCTCAGGCATTTCCATGCGTTCACCGAGCTCTTCCGGGGTCGGTTCACGACCCATTTCCTGCAGCATCTGCCGAGAAATGCGGTTGAGCTTGTTGATCGTCTCGATCATGTGCACCGGGATACGGATGGTGCGTGCCTGGTCGGCGATCGAGCGGGTGATCGCCTGGCGGATCCACCAGGTGGCGTAGGTCGAGAACTTGTAGCCGCGCCGGTATTCGAACTTGTCCACCGCCTTCATCAGGCCGATGTTGCCTTCCTGGATCAGGTCGAGGAACTGCAGGCCGCGGTTGGTGTATTTCTTGGCGATGGAGATCACCAGACGCAGGTTGGCCTCGACCATTTCCTTTTTCGCGCGGCGGGCCTTGGCCTCGCCGATCGACATGCGACGGTTGATTTCCTTGATCTCGGCGACGGTCAGGCCGGTCTCGGCCTCCAGGTCGACCAGCTTCTGCTGGCAGGCGACGATGGCCGCGTCCTTTTCACCCAAGGCTGCCGCCCATTTGGTGCTGCGTTTGGACAGGTCACCGCTCCAGGTCTGGTCGACTTCGTTGCCTGGAAACAGGCGCAGGAAGTCGGCGCGTGGCATGCGGGCGTCACGTACGCACAACTGCATGATCGCACGTTCCTGGGCACGCAGACGCTCCAGAGCACCGCGTACGCGATCGACGAGGACCTCGAATTGCTTCGGCACCAGCTTGATCGGCATGAACAGCTCGGCCAGGGTCAGCAGCTCGGCAATGGTTTGCTCGTTGCTGCGGCCGTGCTTCTTCAGCGCCTTCTTGGCGACTTCCAGCTGATCGGAAACCGCGCCGAAACGTTGGCGGGCGATTTCCGGATCCGGGCCGCTATCACCTTCGTCGTCGTCGCTGTCGTCGCCATCTTCGTCTTCGTCCTCCTCCTCATCGGCCTTGGCAGCTGCGGCCTTGGGGTCGATCGGCGGCGGTACTTCGGCCGGCGGGGCGATGCCGTCGTCCGGGTCGATATAGCCGCTCAGCACGTCGGACAGGCGACCACCTTCGGTGGTGACGCGGTCGTATTCACTGAGGATGTAGTCGACAGTGCCGGGGAAGTGGGCGATGGCGCCCATCACTTCACGGATGCCTTCCTCGATGCGCTTGGCGATTTCGATCTCGCCTTCGCGGGTCAGCAGCTCGACAGTACCCATTTCGCGCATGTACATGCGCACCGGGTCGGTCGTGCGGCCAATATCGGTTTCCACAGCCGCCAACGCTGCTGCGGCTTCTTCGGCTGCGGCTTCGTCGGTATCGGCTTCGGCCAACAAAAGGGCATCCGCATCCGGAGCACTCTCGAATACGTTGATCCCCATGTCGTTGATCATGCGGATGATGTCTTCCACCTGCTCTGGATCTGAAATATCCTCAGGCAGGTGGTCGTTGACCTCCGCGTAAGTCAGGTAGCCCTGCTCACGGCCGCGGGTGATCAACTCTTTGATGCGAGACTGCTGTTGCGCTTTTCCGGACATAACACCCTATCCACTGAAGGTCTTGGCGGGCAAAAAACAAGCCGAGGATTATACCCGAGCATGGACCTCACGCGCCAGTTGAGGTCGGGGTTTGTGCGGGAACATTACGGCTTAGCAATTCACGCAGCTGATTTTTTTCCTCTGCGCTCAACTCACTTTGACGTGCTTTCCTGAGCAGATGTTCCAGGCTGCGCTCGCGTTGGCGAGCGGACAAGCTAGTTATAGTGTCGAAAAACTGTTGTTCAAGGTTGTCGGCATCGATCAACCATTCCTTTTCCGCCAATGCACGCAGGAGGCGACCTTGTTCGGTGCCGTGCCAGCGTGCGATGAGCTGTAGAGAGCGTAGCTCAGGATTCTTCTGCAGGGCTTCGAGCAGGGCCACCAGCAACTGGGCGTAGACGTGCTCTTCGGCTGCGAGATGGCTGGCATCCTCGACCTTGCGGGCCAGTTGCGGATGGTGCAGCAGGGTGCGCAGGGCGCTCAGCGTCGGTGGTTCGACCGGTGCCGGCACACGGGGTGGCGCCTCCTGGCGCTGGCCGTCGCGATGCCAGGGCTTGCCGCCTTTCTTGTCCCAAGGCTTGCCTTCCCACTGCTTCTTGCCGCCCCCTTTGTTGGGTGTCCACTCGCGCTGTTGTGGCTGGGCATGCCCATAGTCGGCGGGTTGCTGGTCGCCATAGTCGGGCGTGTAGCTGGCCATGGCGTCGTAATCGATGCCTGGGTCGTAGTCCGGCACGCTTTCGGTCGGCGTGCTGTGGGCCAGCTGTTCCATCTGCTGGGGATCCAGGCCCGTGATTTCCTTGAGGCGGTTGCGCATCAGCGCACGCAAGTTCGCGCCGGGGACCTTTTCGATCAACGGTGCGGCCAGCGTGGCCATGTGCGCCTTGCCTTCGAGCGAGCGCGGATCGGCCTCGTTGCCCAATTGCTCGAAGAAGTAGTCGGCCAATGGCTGCGCATGTTGGTTGATACGCGCACGGAAAGCGTCAGTGCCCTCGGCGCGGACCAGGCTGTCCGGGTCTTCGCCTTCGGGCAGGAACAGGAAGCGCGCCTTGCGTCCGTCCTGCAGGCTAGACAGGGTGGCTTCGAGGGCGCGCCAGGCGGCCTTGCGTCCAGCCTGGTCGCCGTCGAAGCAGAACAGCACGCTGGGCACCACGCGGAACAGGCGTTTCAGGTGTTCCTCGCTGGTGGCTGTGCCCAGGGTTGCCACGGCATTACGCAGGCCTTGCTGGGCCAGGGCGATGACATCCATGTAGCCCTCGACCACGATGATCTCGTCGAGGTTGCGGTTGAACTTGCGAGCCTCGTATAGCCCGTACAGCTCCTGCCCCTTGTGGAACACCGGGGTTTCCGGGGAGTTCAGGTACTTGGGCTTGTCGTCACCCAGTACCCTGCCGCCGAAGGCGATGACCCGACCGCGGCTGTCGCGGATGGGGAACATGACCCGGTCGCGGAAGCGGTCGTAGCGTTTGCCGGTCTCGGCGTTTTCGATCAGCAGGCCGGCGTCGATCATGGCCTTTTGCTGCAATGTATCGCTGCTCAGGTGCTTGAACAGGTTGTCCCAGCCCGGTGGCGCGAAACCCAGGCCGAAGTCGCGGGCGACCTCCCCGGACAACCCGCGCCCCTTGAGATACTCCACCGCGGCCTTGCGGGTTGGGTGGTTGCGCAGGGCCTGGCGGTAGAACTCGGCTGCTGCTTCCAGCAGTGGGTAAAGTGGCGAGTCGGTCGGTTGGCGGGGCTTTTGCCCGCGTCGGCCTTCCTCTCGCGGCACCTCCATGCCTGCGGCCTTGGCCAGTTCCTCGACGGCCTGGGGGAAGTCCAGGTTGTCGTGGTCCATGATGAAGCCAAGGGCGTTGCCGCCTGCGCCACAGCCGAAGCAGTAGTAGAACTGTTTGTCGGGGCTGACGCTGAAGGAGGGGGTCTTCTCCTTGTGGAAGGGGCAGCAGGCTGTGAGGTTCTTGCCGGCCCTTTTCAGCTGGACGCGCGAACTCACCACGTCGACGATGTCGGTGCGGTTGAGAAGGTCGTCGATGAAGCTTTGGGGAATCAGCCCGGCCATGGCATTCTCGTCATAAGCAAAAGCCAAGTCTAATCGCTAATGCTGCGGGTTCGAGCCTTGTCGAGTGGCGTCACACAGAATGCGTAAGGGAGCGTGCTCGTCGCTAGCCACAGGGGCTCGTCAGACAGGACGTGCACAGCTGGCAGTGATGCCAGTTCTGACGTGTTCAGGCAGGTTGCTCGCATGTTGGGGCATGGAGCGCCTCCGACACAAGGTCAAAGGTCTGGAGCGGCTGCTGCCGGCAGCCCGGCTTGAGGCCGGGCGGGCAGAAGCTTTGCGATGAACGCCTGTAATTAGTACAGACGAACGGCGCGGCGCTGTTCGCGCTGGACTTTCTTGGCGTGACGCTTGACAGCAGCAGCGGCCTTGCGCTTACGCTCGGCAGTCGGCTTCTCGTAAAACTCGCGGCTACGAACTTCAGCCAGTACACCGGCTTTTTCGCAGGAGCGCTTGAAACGACGCAGAGCTACGTCGAAGGGTTCGTTCTCTTTAACTTTGACGGCTGGCATCCAGGGCTACCTTCATTCATTACCGGGGTAGACGTAACTCCTACAAAACAAAGGTGTGCTGGAGAACGTCGGTTTTTAAGGGTTGCGGATGTTAACCCTTAGCCAGCCGGAATGCAAAGCCTCTGATCGAAAACCGCTGGTCGGCATCGGGTACGGCGACTATCATGCGCGGCTTCGAATTCAGCCTCCACAAGGCACGGACCCATGCTAGTACTGGGATTGGAAACATCCTGCGACGAAACTGGCGTCGCATTATATGACAGCGAGCGCGGCCTGCTGGCCGATGCCCTGTTCAGCCAGATTGACCTGCACCGTGTCTACGGTGGGGTTGTGCCCGAGTTGGCCTCCCGTGATCACGTCAAGCGCATGTTGCCGCTGATCCGCCAGGTGCTGGCCGAGGCCGACTGTGTTGCCACCGAGATCGATGCCATTGCCTATACCGCTGGGCCGGGGCTGGTCGGCGCGCTGCTGGTCGGCGCGTCCTGCGCTCAGGCCTTGGCGTTTGCCTGGGGCATTCCGGCCCTGGGTGTCCATCATATGGAAGGGCACCTGTTGGCACCGATGCTGGAAGAGCAGCCACCGGAGTTCCCGTTCGTCGCTTTGCTGGTGTCCGGCGGCCATACCCAGCTGGTGCGGGTGGATGGCATTGGCCAGTACCAGTTGCTCGGAGAGAGCCTGGATGATGCCGCTGGCGAAGCATTCGACAAGACCGCCAAGCTGATCGGCCTGAATTACCCCGGTGGCCCCGAGATCGCCCGGTTGGCCGAGCGGGGCGTGCCGGGGCGCTTCGTGTTCCCGCGTCCGATGACCGATCGCCCGGGCCTGGAGTTCAGCTTCAGCGGCCTCAAGACCTTCGCCCTGAACACCTGGCAGCAATGCCGCGATGCTGGGGACGACAGCGAGCAGACCCGTTGCGACCTGTCGCTGGCGTTCCAGCAGGCGGTGGTGGACACTCTGACCATCAAGTGCAAGCGGGCGCTGAAGCAGACCGGCCTCAAGCGTCTGGTCATTGCTGGTGGTGTCAGTGCCAACAAGGCCCTGCGTGCTTCCCTGGAAACAATGCTGGCGAGCATCAAGGGCAATGTGTATTACGCGCGGCCGCAGTTCTGCACCGATAACGGTGCGATGATCGCCTATGCCGGCTGCCAGCGATTGTTGGCCGGCCAGCGCCAGGGCTTGGCGATCAGCGTGCAGGCCCGCTGGCCCATGGAGCAGTTGCCGGCCCTGTGAAGATGAGCGGGGTTCATGTCGGTGGTTCAGAAATGCCGTTCGCGCCCGGCGAAAAGGTCGCGTAGATTGCTGCGATGGCGCCAGGCGACCAGTGCCGTCAGCAGGGCCACCGGCAGCAGAGCTTCTGGTTCGCGCCAGGCCAGCAACGGCAAGGTCAGCGGCATGGCGATCAGCGCGGCCAGGGAGCTGGTGCGGGTCAGGTAGAAGGTCAGTAGCCAAGCGCTGATGGCCAGCAGGGCGGCCGGGAGGTACAGGCCCATGAGCATGCCGGCGGCAGTGGCTACGCCCTTGCCTCCCTGGAAGCGGAAGTACAGCGGGAACAGGTGGCCGAGCACAGCGCATACGCCGATCCAGGCCTGTTGTTGCAGCCCGAGCCCGGCCAGGTGGGCCACCAGCACGGGCAGCAGGCCCTTGCACAGGTCGCCCAGCAGGGTCAGGATCGCTAGCTTGCGGCCTGCCAGGCGCAGCATGTTGGTGGCACCGGCATTGCCTGAACCGCTGGAACGCGGGTCCGGGCTGCCAGTAAGGCGGCTCAGGACGATGGCAAAGGACAGAGAGCCAAGCAGGTAGGCGAGCAACGCCAGTAACCAAAACATGCTAACTATTCCGGGCGAGGACGCCCTGATTCTAACGGCGCCAGTCGCCCTTGTCGTGCTGTGGAGAGAAGTGCTTGGACAGAGTGTTCATCGAAGGCCTGGAAGTCGATACCGTCATTGGTGCCTATGACTGGGAGCGGGATATTCGCCAGTGCCTGCGTCTGGACCTGAGTTTCGCTTGGGACAACCGTCCGGCGGCCGCAGGTGATGACCTCAGCTTGGCCTTGGACTATGCCAGTGTCACGGCGCGTATCCAGGCTTTCGCCGAGCAGGCGCGCTTCGAGCTGGTAGAGACGTTCGCTGAGCGGCTGGCCGCAGTGCTGATGGAGGAGTTCCGGATTCCCTGGATGCGCCTGAAACTGACTAAGCCGGGTGCGATCCCGGCAGCCCGTGGCGGTGTTGGAGTGGAGATCGAGCGCGGATGTCTCTGAGCACGGTTTACCTGGGCCTTGGCAGCAACACCGACCGAGAGAAGCACCTGTGCGCCGGGCTCGATGCTTTGGCCGGTATTCTCGAGGACATGCGCTGCTCGACGGTGTTCGAAAGCCAGGCGGTGGGTATCAAGAGCGGGCCGTTCTACAACCTGGTGGTGACTGGGCAGACGCGTTTGCCGTTGCTGGAGCTGGATCGCCGACTCAAGTTCATCGAGGCGGATAATGGGCGCTATGCGCCAGACCGCAAAGGGTTGCCGCTGGATATCGATGTGTTGATGTATGACGACCTGCACGGCACTTTCGATGGCCTGCTCCTGCCGCGTGCCGAGATCCTGAAGAATGCCTTTGTCCTCTGGCCATTGTCTCTGATTGCGCCGGAGCTTGTGCATCCGGGAGTTGGCAAGAGCATGGGCCAACTGTGGGAAGAAGCACAGATCGACCAGGTGCTGGCGCCGGTGCCGTTCGAGTGGCGAGGAGCGCAGCTTACCCGGCTTTGAGCGGGGGCTATCGCGTTGCCTTGCGTCGCCAGCTTACGCTGGCTCCTACCGGTTCTGCGTTGGCCTCGGAAACAGAGGCCTGCGATGCCGCTCAGCCCTGACGACTTTCCTTGTAGGCCTTGAGTGCCTTCAGCCGCTCAGCCTTGAGCGCTTCGCCCAAGGCTTGGCCGGTCAGTCCCTTTTCCACCAAGGCCTGGGCCTGTACGGCCTTGGCGGCAGCTGCTGCGCCCCGCAGGTATTCGGCCTGTGGATAGTCGCGATTCTCCAGGCCCTGGCGCCCACGGGCGTCCATCTCACAGGCAGCGAGAAAGTCCTCGAAACGCTGAGGACGGCGGTATACGTCGAATCGCTGCAGCAACTCCAGCAGGGTCGAGGGGCGCAGTTCCAGCGCGCGGTGGCAGTGGGTGTGGTATTCACCCACCAGCAGAGCCAGTTCCTGGCATTCGCGGGGCACCTTGAAGCGTTGGTTGACGGCCTTGATCAGCTTGAGGCCGCGATGTTCGTGAGCAATATGCCGGGGCCATTCGCTTTCTGGAGTCGTGCCCTTGCCCAGATCATGCAGCAGGCAGGCCCAGCGTACGTTCAGCGGTAGCTGATACTGTGCCGCTTGCTCCAGGACTGCGAGGGTATGCACGCCACTGTCGATTTCCGGGTGATGTGCTGGCGGTTGCGGCACGCCGAACAGGGCATCGACCTCGGGCATGAGTTCCTTCAATGCTCCGCAGTCGCGCAGGATCTGGATGAATACCTGCGGCTGGTCTTCCATCAATGCCCGTTCGATCTCCTTCCAACTGCGTTCGGCGGTCAGGGCCTGTAGTTCACCCGAGGCACTGATCTGCCGCATCAGTTCGAGTGTGTCATCGGCCACGTGGAACCCGAGTGGTGCATAGCGGGCGGCAAAGCGGGCTACGCGCAGGACTCGCAAGGGATCTTCGGCGAATGCCGGGGATACATGGCGAAGGATGCGGTTTTCCAGGTCCTGTTGGCCATTGAAGGGGTCGCAAAGATTACCCTGTTCGTCCTCGGCCATGGCGTTGATGGTCAGGTCGCGGCGGATCAGGTCTTCTTCCAGGGTGACGTCCGGGCTGGCATGGAAGGTAAAGCCACCGTAG
Organism: Pseudomonas sp. X10; assembly: GCF_054889225.1. Classification (NCBI taxonomy): domain Bacteria; kingdom Pseudomonadati; phylum Pseudomonadota; class Gammaproteobacteria; order Pseudomonadales; family Pseudomonadaceae; genus Pseudomonas; species Pseudomonas sp. X10. The sequence continues at coordinate 527,218 of NZ_CM142677.1, forward strand.
CCACGCCCGCTCTTGCGTTCGGTACGGGCCAGGGCGTACTCCTCACCGCTTTTCGGATGGAGGAATACCGGGAAGTCAGCGCCCACAGGCCGATAGCCCAAGCCTTGCATCTGTTCGACCGTGGCGCCGACCACCAGCCAGTCGACATCGTTGACTGGGCGGCCGAGCAGGCGGTCGCGCACTGCGCCGCCGACTTTGTAAATCTGCATTTGAACCTCCGTTATTGCCCACAGGATACCCTGTCGGCAATAACGCAGGGCGGTTACAGGTGAACCACGGCCAGGTCCATGCGGCCGTACTCACCGCCTTCGCTGTGCTCCCCCCGGGGCGGCATGTGATGGGTCTTCATCACCTGGTCGCCCTGGACGGTCTCCAGGTGGATATCGAAGCCCCACAGCCGGTGCAGGTGCTTGAGCACCTCGTCGGTGGAGTCGCCGAGGGGTTTGCGGTTGTGTTGTTGGTGGCGCAGGGTCAGCGAGCGGTCGCCGCGGCGGTCGATGCTCCAGATCTGCACGTTTGGTTCGCGGTTGCCCAGGTTGTACTGGGCTGCCAGGGTCTCGCGGATGATCCTGTAGCCCGCATCATCATGGATCGCGGGCACCAGCAGGTCGTCGCGCTGGTCATCGTCGAGAATGCTGAACAGCTTGAGGTCGCGGATCACCGTGGGCGAGAGGTACTGCAGGATAAAGCTCTCGTCCTTGAAGCTGCTCATGGCGAACTTCAGGGTGGACAACCAATCACTGCCGGCAATATCGGGGAACCAGCGGCGATCTTCTTCGGTTGGGTTCTCGCACATGCGCCGGATGTCACGGTACATGGCAAAGCCCAGGGCATAGGGGTTGATGCCGCTGTAGTAGGGGCTGTCGAAGCCAGGCTGGAAGACCACGCTGGTGTGGGACTGAAGGAACTCCATCATGAAGCCGTCGGTGACCAGTCCTTCGTCGTACAGGTCGTTCATCAGGGTGTAGTGCCAAAAGGTGGCCCAGCCCTCGTTCATCACCTGGGTCTGGCGCTGCGGATAGAAGTATTGGGCGATCTTGCGCACGATGCGCACGATTTCGCGCTGCCAAGGCTCGAGCAGCGGCGCGTGCTTCTCGATGAAGTACAGGATGTTTTCCTGGGGTTCGGCAGGGAAACGCGCATCGTCGCGTTCGCTACCTTTTTCCGCGCTCTTGGGAATGGTGCGCCAGAGGTCGTTGATCTGGCGTTGCAGGTGTTCTTCACGTTCCTTCTGCCGGCGGCGTTCTTCCTCGGCAGAGATGGGATAAGGCCGCTTGTAGCGGTCGACGCCATAGTTCATCAGGGCATGGCAGGAGTCGATCAGGTCTTCGACGGCATCGATACCGTGGCGCTCCTCGCACTGGCTGATGTACTGCTTGGCGAACACCAGGTAATCGATGATCGAACTGGCGTCGGTCCAGGTGCGGAAGAGATAGTTGCCCTTGAAGAAGCTGTTGTGCCCATAGCAGGCATGGGCAATCACCAGCGCCTGCATGCACATGGTGTTTTCTTCCATCAGGTAGGCGATACAGGGATCGGAGTTGATCACGATCTCGTACGCCAGGCCCATTTGTCCCCGACTGTAGGACTTTTCGGTGCTGAGGAACTGCTTGCCATAGGACCAGTGGTGATAACCGAGCGGCATGCCGACTGAAGCATAGGCATCCATCATCTGCTCGGCCGTGATCACCTCGATCTGGTTGGGGTAGGTATCCAGGGCGTAGCGGGCGGCCAAGCGACTGATTTCCCGGTCGTAGGCCCGGATCAGCTCGAATGTCCACTCGGACCCGACGGAAATATGTTGGCGTTTCTGCTCTCTGGCGGTCATGTGGCTAACCTGCGCTGGAAGAGTTCACGGAAGACCGGATAGATGTCGCCGGCCGATACCAACTGCTGCTGGGCGAACGTGTCGGCAAAGGCTTCGCCGATACGCTCGTACTCATACCACAACGCCTGATGCTCGCGGGGGGTGATTTCCACATAAGTGTAGTACTGGACGAACGGCATGATCTGCTTGGACAGGATATCGCGGCAGATGGGCGAGTCGTCGTTCCAGTTGTCGCCGTCGGAAGCTTGGGCGGCATAGATGTTCCACTCGTTGGCCGGATAGCGTTCGCTCATGATCTCCTGCATCAGCTTCAGTGCGCTGGAGACGATGGTGCCGCCGGTTTCCCGAGAGTAGAAGAACTCTTCCTCGTCGACTTCGCGGGCGCTGGTATGGTGGCGGATGAATACCACCTCGATGCGTTCGTAATTACGCTTGAGGAACAGGTACAGCAAGATGAAGAAGCGCTTGGCAATGTCCTTGGTGGCCTGGGTCATCGAGCCTGACACGTCCATCAGGCAGAACATCACCGCCTTGGAGCTGGGGTTGGGTTGCTTGACCAGCAGGTTGTACTTGAGGTCGAAGGTGTCGAGGAAGGGCAGGCGGTTGATACGCGCGCTCAGTCGCTCGATTTCCGCTTCGATTTCCTGGATATCGCCGAAGTTGTCTGGTTCTTCCCGCTTCAGACGCGCCAGTTCTGCTTGGGCCTCGCGCAGTTTGGCGCGACTGCTGCCGGTCAGAGCGATGCGGCGGGCATGGGCCGAGCGCAGGGTGCGGACGATGTTGATGCGCGATGGATTGCCTTCGTTGGCAATACCGGCGCGCACGGTCTTGAAGGTATCGGTACCGGCCAGGTGGCGTTTGACCAGATTGGGCAGTTCCAGGTCCTCGAACATGAACTCGAGGAATTCTTCTTGGGTGATCTGGAAGACGAACTCGTCCATGCCTTCGCCGGAGTTGCCGGCTTTGCCGCGTCCTCCGCCGCCGCCACCGCCCTGAGGCCTGGCGATATGTTCGCCAGCAGTGAACTCCTTGTTACCTGGATGGACGATGGTCTGTTTGCCACCACGACCGTGGTGCAGCACGGGCTCGTCGATATCGCGTCCCGGAATGCTGATCTGCTCGCCATGTTCCATATCGGTGATGGAGCGGCGACTCACGGCCTCTTCGACGGCTTTCTTGATATGTTCACGGTAGCGCCGCAAGAAGCGCTGGCGGTTGACCGTGCTCTTGTTCTTGCCGTTCAGGCGTCGATCGATTACGTAGCTCATAGGCCCTCCGGAGCACAACAGCTTCAGCTGCAAGCCATAAGCTGCAAGACAAAGCAGTCACCACAAGCGCAAGCTGGACCGCGTCATCCAGACCGCGGCGATCAGCTTGCCGCTTATAGCTTGTAGCTTGCTGCCTACTGCGATTTCCTGACCCGCAGGTACCATTCCGACAGCAGGCGGACCTGTTTGTCGGTGTAGCCACGTTCCACCATCCGGGTGACGAAGTCGTTGTGTTTCTGTTGATCCTCCTTGCTGGCCTTGGCATTGAAACTGATGACCGGCAGCAGGTCCTCGGTGTTGGAGAACATTTTCTTCTCGATCACGACCCGCAGCTTTTCATAGCTCAGCCAGGTCGGGTTCTTGCCGTTGTTGTTGGCCCGGGCGCGCAGCACGAAGTTGACGATCTCGTTGCGGAAATCCTTCGGATTGCTGATGCCGGCCGGTTTCTCGATCTTCTCCAGTTCCTCGTTCAGAGCGATGCGGTTGAGGATCTCGCCGGTTTCCGGGTCGCGGTACTCCTGGTCCTGAATCCAGAAGTCGGCGTACAGCACGTAACGGTCGAAGATGTTCTGGCCGTACTCGCTGTAGGACTCCAGGTAGGCAGTCTGGATTTCCTTGCCAATGAACTCGATGTAGCGTGGAGCCAGGTATTCCTTTAGATAGCGCAGGTAGCGCTCGCGCACTTCGGCCGGGAACTGTTCCTGTTCGATCTGCTGCTCCAGCACATAAAGCAGGTGCACCGGGTTGGCCGCGATTTCGTGCGGGTCGAAGTTGAACACCTTGGACAGGATCTTGAAGGCGAAGCGGGTCGACAGGCCGTTCATGCCCTCGTCGACACCGGCGGCATCGCGGTACTCCTGGATGGACTTGGCCTTCGGATCGGTGTCCTTGAGGTTCTCGCCGTCATAGACGCGCATCTTGGAGTAGATGTTCGAGTTTTCCGGCTCCTTCAGGCGTGACAGCACAGTGAACTGGGCCAGCATCTTGAGGGTGTCCGGGGCGCAGTGGGCCTTGGCCAGCGAGCTGTTGAACAGCAGTTTGTCGTAGATCTTGATCTCGTCGCTGACGCGCAGGCAGTAGGGCACCTTGACGATGTAGATCCGGTCGATGAAGGCTTCGTTGTTCTTGTTGTTGCGGAAGCTGTGCCATTCCGATTCGTTGGAGTGGGCCAGCAGGATACCGGAATAGGGGATGGCCCCCAGACCCTCGGTACTGTTGTAGTTGCCTTCCTGGGTGGCGGTCAGCAAGGGGTGCAGGACTTTGATCGGCGCCTTGAACATCTCGACGAATTCCATCAGGCCCTGGTTGGCCCGGCACAGTGCGCCCGAGTAGCTGTAGGCGTCGGCGTCGTTCTGCGGGAATTCCTCGAGCTTACGGATATCCACCTTGCCCACGAGGGCCGAGATGTCCTGGTTGTTCTCGTCACCTGGCTCGGTCTTGGCGACGGCGATCTGGTTGAGGATCGATGGATAGAGCTTGACCACCTTGAACTGGCTGATATCGCCCCCGAATTCAGCCAGTCGCTTAGTCGCCCATGGCGACATGATGGTATTCAGGTAGCGCCGTGGGATGCCGAAGTCTTCTTCGAGAATGGCACCGTCCTCGGCTGCATTGAACAGCCCCAGTGGCGATTCGAAGACTGGCGAGCCCTTGATTGCGTAGAAGGGCACCTTCTCCATGAGCTGTTTGAGTTTTTCGGCCAGGGACGACTTGCCGCCACCCACTGGACCCAGCAGATAGAGGATCTGTTTCTTCTCCTCCAGCCCTTGTGCGGCATGGCGGAAGTAGGAAACGATCTGGTCGATGCATTCTTCCATGCCGTGGAAGTCTTCAAAGGCCGGATAGCGGCGGATTACCTTGTTGGAGAAGATCCGCGACAACCTGGAGTTGCTGGAGGTGTCGACCAGTTCCGGCTCACCGATGGCCATCAACAGGCGTTCGGCCGCCGATGCGTAGGCACTACGATCCGCTTTGCAGAGCTCGAGGTACTCCTGCAGCGTGAGTTCTTCCTGGCGTGTTGACTCGAAACGTTGTTGGAAGTGGCTAAAGATACTCATGACGTCACCTCGCTCGATACGTGGAGCCGACGCCGGATCAGTCAGCTGATGCTGGCATGCAACCGGGTTGCCGGTTGCTGTATACCCCCCAGAACACCTGTAGAAACGCTACCGATGACCCGCACGCCGGTGTACCGGCTCTCCCCTTTTTGGATGGCCTGGGCTTAAGGATAGTTCGTTATCGGGGAGGTCAAGGGCGTGACGCCGAGAAGTTGCCTATGACCGTTCGTCAGGTCAGGCGCCAGCCCGCACGGGGCGCGGGCTGCAGGAAAATGAAAAATTTATTCCAGGGGACCTTGGGCGGTTTCTGTCGGATAGGTGCTGCGCCATAGCTCGAAGCCGCCGTCGATGCTGTAGACGTCAGAAAAGCCCTGGCTGACCAGGTACGCCGCTGCACTCTGGCTGGAGTTTCCGTGGTAGCAGACCACCAGGGTCGGGGCGTCGAGGTCGGCGTTGCGGATGAACTCCGCGACCGAATGGTTATCCAGATGTTTGGCGCCGCTGATGTGTCCGGCGGCATAGGCTTGCGGGTCACGAATGTCGACCACGACCGCACCTTGCTCACGCAAGGCCTGGGCCTGCTCGGGAGGGATGCGTTTGAATTCGCTCATGGGGCGGTTTCCTTCAGGACTGATCGTTCATTCTAGCGGGTTGTGCTGGCACGTGGCGTGCCGTCGTCGGCGCAGTCGCAGCGGTGGAATTCGCCGCTTTCGACGTTGTACAGGGTCATGGCCCCTCCCCAGACGCAACCGGTGTCCAGGGCGATGACTCCCGGCTCGTCACAGCGGCCTTCCAGGGCCGCCCAATGGCCGAAGATGATCTTCACATGGCGCGAGCGCCGTGCCTTATGGGCAAACCAGGGCTTGTAGCCCTTGGGGGCGCTGTCGAGGCCTTCCTTGCTCTTGAGGTCGAGTTTTCCCTCGGCGGTGCAGAAGCGCATGCGGGTGAAGTAATTGGTGATCACGCGCAGGCGCTCGATGCCGCTCAGTTGCTTGCTCCATTTGTTCGGTTCGTTGCCGTACATGCCGTCCAGGTAGAGCTTGAGGCGAGCATCGTCGCGCAGTACTTCCTCGACCTCTGCGGCCAGTTCCAGGGCCTTGCCCAGGGTCCATTGTGGCGGGATGCCGGCATGGACCAAGGCGGCGCTGCGTTCCTCATCGTAGTGCAGCAGCTTCTGCCGACGGAGCCAGTCGAGCAACTGGTCGGCATCCGGCGCCTCGATGATCTCGCGCAGGGTATCGCTCTTCTTCAGGCGCTCGACGTTGTGCCAGGCCGCCAGCAGGTGCAGGTCATGATTACCCAGCACGCACACCAACGAGTCGCGCATGGCATAAAGGAAGCGCAAGGTTTCCAGGGAGTCCGGCCCGCGGTTGACCAAGTCACCGACCAGCCATAGGCGGTCAATGGCCGGGTTGAAACTGACGCGTTCCAGTAGGCACTTGAGGGGCTGCAGGCAGCCTTGCAGGTCACCGACCGCATAGACCGCCATCAGTGCAGGGCTCCAGGGACGGCGAGACGGAACGGGGCGATGGTGGCGTCGAAGCGCTTACCGTCTTCGGCGAACATCTGATAGCTGCCCTGCATGGTGCCGACGCGGGTGCTGATGACGGCGCCGCTGCTGTAGGTATGGCTCTTGCCTGGCTCGATCAACGGCTGCTGGCCGATGACGCCGGCGCCGCGTACTTCCTCGACCTGCCCGTCGCCGTTGGTGATCAGCCAGTGACGTGACATCAGCTTGGCCGGCACGGTCCCGTTGTTTTGCACGGTAATGGTGTAGGCGAACGCGAAACGGTCGTTTTCAGGATCGGATTGTTCTTTGAGGTAGCGGGTCACGACGCTGACGTCGATCTGGTAGCGGGGATCAGACATGCAAGAGGCCTTGGACAAACAGACGCGGATACGGCTATGGCTGCAGTCTAGGCTATTGGCGGGGCGGGAGGCCAGTCGTGTGCGGGGCTTGCAATGGGGGCCGATCGGCCCCCATCGGTATTAGGTGTCTTGCTGTTCGGCGAGTTTGTCGGCCAGGCGGACGAACGCGGCCAGGTCCAGCTGTTCCGGGCGCAGGCTGCCGTCGACACCGGCGGCTTCGATGGCTTGGCTATCGAGCAGGCCCTTCAGGGTATTGCGCAGCGTCTTGCGGCGTTGGTTGAAGGCTTCGCGGACGATGCGTTCGAGCAGGCGCGGGTCCTTGGCCGGGTGTGGCAGGGTCTCATGCGGGACCAGGCGGACGATTGCCGAATCCACCTTGGGCGGCGGGTTGAAGGCGCCTGGGCCGACATTGAACAGGTGTTCGACCCGGCAGTGGTATTGCACCATGATCGACAGACGGCCCCAGTCGCCGCCACCGGGACCGGCAGCCAGACGTTCGACCACTTCCTTCTGCAACATGAAGTGCATGTCGCGGATCAGCCCTGCATGTTGCAGCAGGTGGAAGATCAGCGGCGTGGAGATGTTGTAGGGCAGGTTGCCCACGACCTTCAGGCTGCGCGGCGGCACGCCCAACTGGTTGAAGTCGAACTTCAAGGCGTCGCCCTGATGCAGGCGGAAATTGCTGTGCTCGGCGAACTTGTGTTGCAGGATCGGCACCAGGTCCTTGTCCAGCTCTACTACGTCCAGTTGCGCGCCGCTGCTTAGCAGGCCCTCGGTCAGGGCTCCCTGGCCCGGGCCGATTTCCAGCAGGTGCTCGCCAGCCTTGGCGTTGATGGCCCGCAGGATGCGGTCGATGATCCCGGCGTCGTGCAGGAAATTCTGTCCGAAGCGCTTGCGCGCCCGGTGTTGGTAATGCTCGTTCATAGTCGGGTCTCGGCCATCTGGTAGGCGGTTTCCAGCGCGACCTGCAGACTGCCGGTGTCGATCTTGCCGGTGCCGGCAAGATCCAGGGCGGTGCCGTGATCAACCGAGGTGCGGATGATCGGCAGGCCCAGGGTCACGTTGACCGCAGCGCCGAAGCCTTTGTACTTGAGCACGGGCAGGCCCTGGTCGTGGTACATCGCCAGCACTGCGTCGCAGTGCTCCAGATATTTGGGGGTAAACAAGGTGTCGGCTGGGAGCGGGCCGCGAAGGTCCATGCCTTCAGTGCGCAGGCGAGCCAGTGTCGGCTCGATGATGTCGATTTCTTCGCGGCCCAGGTGGCCGCCTTCGCCGGCGTGTGGGTTGAGCCCGCAGACCAGGATGCGTGGGGTAGCGATGCCGAACTTGTCGCGCAGGTCGGCATGCAGGATCCGCGTGACTCGCTCCAGGCGCTCGACAGTAATGGCGTCGGCAACGTCGCGCAGGGGCAGGTGAGTGGTCACCAGGGCCACGCGTAGGCCACGGGTGGCCAGCATCATCACCACCTGGGCGGTATGGGTCAGGTCGGCGAGGAACTCGGTATGGCCAGAAAAGGCGATACCACTCTCGTTGATCACGCCCTTGTGCACTGGCGCGGTGATCATGCCAGCGAAATTGCCCTCCAGGCAGCCCTGGCCGGCGCGGGTCAGGGTTTCCAAGACGAAGGCGGCATTGGCCTGATCCAGTTGGCCGGGCACGACCTGGGCTGCCAGTGGCGTATCCCAGACGTACAGGCTGCCAGCAGGGGCCGGCTGATCAGGCCAGGCGCCCGGTGTCACCGGTAGCAGGGTGACAGCCAGCCCCAGCTGCGTGGCCCGCTCGGCGAGCAGGTCACTGCTGGTGATAGCGATCAGGGGGTGGGGCTGTGCCTCGGTGGCGAGCAGCAGGCATAGGTCAGGGCCTATACCTGCAGGCTCGCCCGGGGTCAGGGCGAAACGTAGGTGTTTCACTGGGCGGCCTGGTCAGCGCCAGGCAGCTTGATTTCAACGTACGCTTCGTCGCGGATCTGGCGCAGCCAGGTCTGCAGCTCTTCGTCGTACTTGCGGTTGCGCAGCACATTCAGGGCCTGCTGTTCGCGGGCCTGTTCCGTGCTGTCGGTCGCGCGGCGGCCAAGGACTTCCAGCACGTGCCAGCCGTACTGGCTCTTGAACGGACGGGACACTTCGCCTTGCGGGGCGTTGGCCATGACTTCCCGGAATTCCGGCACCAGGCTCTCTGGGTCGACCCAGTTGAGGTCGCCGCCGTTGAGCGCTGAACCTGGGTCTTCCGAGAAGCTTTTTGCCAGTTCGGCAAAGTCTTCACCACCCTTGATGCGCTCGTAGAGACGCTCGGCCAGTTGCTCGGTGGCCGCCTCGCTGCGAATCTCGCTCGGCTTGATCAGGATATGGCGAACGTGTACTTCATCACGCAGCAACTGGCCGCCGCCGCGCTTTTCCTGAAGCTTGAGGATGATGAAGCCGCCCGGCGTGCGTACTGGCTCGGTGACATCGCCGACGTCCATCGAGCTCAGCAGGCGGTCGAACGGTGGAGGCAACTGGGCTGCCTTGCGCCAGCCCATCTCGCCGCCTTCAAGAGCGTTCTCGCTGCCGGAGCGGGCAATAGCCACCTGGCCGAAGTCTGCGCCTTGCTTGAGCTGTTGGTAGATTTCCCCAGCCTGGCTGGCCGCAGCCTGGATGGCTTCGGAACTGGCGCTTTCCGGGGTTGGGATGAGGATGTTCGCCAGGCGGAACTCTTCCGAGAACTGAGCCTTGCCCAGGTCCGAGTCGAGGAAATTCTTCACTTCCTGCTCGGAAACCTGGATGCGCTCGGCTACGCGGCGTTGGCGCACGCGGCTGATGATCATCTCGCGCTTGACCTGTTCGCGGGCATCATCGAACGACAGGCCATCATGGGCCAGAGCGGCGCGGAACTGGTCAAGGCTCATGCCGTTGCGCTGGGCAATGGTGCCGATGGCCTGGTTCAGCTCCTCGTCTGTGATGCGGATGCCGGAGCGCTCGCCGATCTGCAGTTGCAGGTTCTCGACGATCAGGCGCTCGAGCACCTGTTGCTCTAGCGCGCTGGCAGGGGGCACGCCCCCGCCGCGTTTGGCGATGGTCTGCTGCACTTCATGGGTGCGCTGGTCCAGCTGGCTCTGCATGACCACGTCGTTGTCGACGATGGCCACGATCCGGTCCAGCGGTTGCACCGCGGCATGTACCGCGCTACTCAGCAGTGCGGCGCCCAGCATCAGCGGGCGCAGGCGATCAATAAGCTTGTTCTTCACGTGTACGGTAACCTTGAATGCCTTGATCGAGGAAGGATTCGACCTTGTTGCCCACCACGCCACCGAGGCCTTTCAGCACGATTTGCAGGAAGACACCATGGTCGCCTTTTTCGTTCGATGGTGCGTCTTGGCTGTACTCATCGTAATCAATCCAGTAACGATTGATCAGACGCAGTTTCCAGCAGCAGTTGTCGTACTCGAAGCCACCGAAGGCTTCCAGGGTGCGGTTGCGGTTGTAATCATGTTGCCAGCGGGCGATTACGCTCCATTGTGGGACGATCGGCCACATCACTGAGAAGTCATGCTGCTGGATCTTATAGTAGTCCTTGATGTAGTTCGGTGAGCCTGGGGTGCTGTAATCGCCACCACCTACCTGCCAACGACCAGTGCTCTGGTCATAGCGGACCAGATCGTTGCGGTAGCGGTAACCAAGGTTGACGATCTTGTTGACGTCATCTTCAGGCTGGTACTGGAACGTTGCGCTGCCCGAGCGGGTGCTGTGGCTGTCTGGGTCCCAGTTGAAGTCTGAGTTAAAGCGCCAATCGCGGTTGAAGCGGTATTGGTATTCTAGCGCGTACGGTGAAACATCAGATTGTGAGTCATCGCGGTCGCGATAGTTGATGCGCGGTAATTGGACTTTGCGATCTTTGAAATAGAGTGCTTGACCAATACTGAAACGCTGGCGTTCGAATCCATTCTCTTCAATCCAGCGGTTGGTGATGCCCAGCGAGAGCTTGTTTTCATCACCAATACGGTCGGAGCCGCTAAAGCGATTTTCACGAAACAGAGACGCATAGTTGAACGTCGATTCGCTAGTGTCGAACACCGGAATGTCGGTTTGATCCTTATACGGGACGTACAGGTAGAACAGGCGTGGCTCCAAGGTCTGACGGTAGTTTTTGCCGAACCATTGTGTGTCACGGTCGAAGTACAAACCGCTATCAACACTGAAAATAGGTACGCTACGGTCTTGGGAACTGCTGTAGTTTTCATCAGCACTGAGCGTGTCTTTACCGCGCTGATCTAGGTCCAACTGGTAGTTGGTGTAGACATATTTCAGCGATGGCTTGATAAAACCGTAGGATGCGGTCAAAGGAAGGCTTACGGACGGAGCAACATTTATACGATCACCAGTGGCGCGGGCGAGACCTGCTACGCGGGTGTCGTACCACGGTGTTGCAAAACCATTCTCATCCACAAAGTCGCCTTTTCGCAGGTCGCGATCAAAGCGAACGAACTCAGTGTTGTACGCAAAGTCCAGTCCTCCAGGGTGATAAGGGAGAGTACCGTTGAAGGTGACTTGCGGTAGTCGATCATATGGGGTGATCTTGCTGATGGACGCCAGCTTATACCCTTGCAGGTTAAGGCGAGCAGTATAGCTATCACCGCGATAGGTCAACGCACCTTGCTGGTTGATATAGTCTCGGCTTTCCACGCCGATTTGATCTGACTCCAGGTCCTGGAAGTAATAGGGGTCGCTGATGTTAGTGTAATCGACTTCAGTCATGAGGCGGCTGTCAAGTCCGCCTTTATGCTGCCAGTTGATCATCCAACGCTGCTCTTTGTAATCGGACTGCAGCTTGCGTTCGTCTTCTTTGTCATTCAGATACGCACCACCGAACTGGCCTTCGCTGGATTTGGTGAGATAGCGGAACTCACCTTCCATCAGCAGGCCGCGCTTGGTCATGTAGCGCGGATACAAGGTGGCATCGTAGTTCGGCGCCAGGTTGAAGTAGTACGGCGTGACCAGCATGAAGCCGGTGTCGCTGCTGGTGCTGAACGAGGGCGGCAGGAAGCCGGACTGGCGACGGTCGTCGATCGGGAAGTAGATGTACGGTGTGTAGAACACCGGGAAATCCTTGACCCGCAGAGTGACGTTGGTCGCAGTACCGAAGCCGGTGGCTGGGTTCAGGGTGATGTTGTTGCCTTTGAGCTGCCAGGCGTTGCTGTTCGGCTCACAGGTGGTATAGGTACCGTCCTTCAGGCGGATGATCGCGTTTTCCGCGCGCTTGGCGTACAGCGCGTTACCGCGGATGCGCGACTTGTGCATCACGTATTCGGCGTTGTCGACCTGGGCCTCGCCCGTGTCGAGCTGGATTTCCGCCTGGTCACCCACCACCAGCGAGCCGTTGTCACGCAGTTTTACATTGCCCTTGAGCTCGCCACGATTCTCGGCCTGGTACAGGTTGGCCTCTTCGGCTTCGATCTGCATGCTGCCTTGGCGCATGACCACGTCACCGGCGAGGGTGGCGATCTGTTGCTCCTGCTGATAGCGGGAAACTTTGGCATTGATGTAGGTCGGCGATTCGTCCTTGGGCGTGGTGTCGTTCATGCCCGGACGGATTGGCTCGATGTAGGCGCCGGCGCAATACGGGCCGGTCTCGGCCAGTTGGGCTGGAGTCAGTTGCTCACGTGGCACCCAGTCCAGGTGGCTGTAGTCGGCACTGCGCGACTTCAGGCCGCGGCCCTTGCTATCGGTGACCAGTACAGGCTTGGGCTCGGCATCGACGCCTTCGGTTGGCGCCTGCTCGCTGGAGCTGACGGCAGCTCCTTTGTGCACCGGGCGCGGTGGCAGGTCGGTGACAGCGGTCTTGGGCTTGCAGTCCCAGCCACCGGAGGCGGACACTTGGCAGTCAAACTGCTCGGCTGCCACCACGTATGAGGTGGCCAGAGGTTGCAGGATCAGCAGACCGCCGGTCACCAGCAACGGAAACTTTCTACGAAACGCGGGGGATTTCAATGCCATCTTATTAGTCCGGGCTTCCTGCGTGCCATCTGCCCGCGTGTGGGGCCGCACGCCTCTCGATGGTCTGAAAGTCGGGTAGGGAGGAGCCATTCCTGACCCCTCCCCCCCTAAGAACCGTACGTGCACCTTTCAGCGCATACGGCTCAAGCCTTTACGAAGCTCCCATGGGGAGCCGGTTTGCTCACGTGCAGACCACGCGTGTGGAGCTGGCTGTGACAGTTGGGGTGCAAGAGTACCCGATTGCCCAATTCATCGCCACCGCCCGAAGCGCGGTGAATGATGTGGTGGTCATGCCACCCTGTTTCCCTGGTTATCGGTTGCTTACACAGCAGACACAGTCCATTTTGACTGGCGAAGAGGCTGTTGATTTGTTTCCGGTACTTGAGCTTGCTCAGCATCCGGTCCATCCGCAGTTTCTCGCCTTGAGCCTCCATGGTGGGATCGTAGGGGTTATAGTCCCCACTCACCTTCCTGTGCCGTTCGATCGGAGTACTCGCGAGCGAGTACAACTCGACCTCCCTTTTACCTCCAGCTTCGTCTACTACCGTGGTGGCAAACACCCAGCTCCTGTCGCCTGAGGTCCGGAAATATTTCTTCCTTACCCAGTCGAGGGACTTGTTGGGGTGTCGCCTTTTCGCCCAACGCCAGAGTTTGATAAACACTCTGTGGTCCATTCGGCTGTACGCCTGTTTCGCGACAACTGGTTGGTGGTACAGCGCCCAGCCCCTCAGTTTCGGGTTGAGCAGTCGGATCAGATCCTCCTGCTTGACCGTCTTGTGAGAGTCAATCGCCTCTCTGATCTTGCTGTAGAACGCTTTGACGTTCTTCTTGCTCGGCTTGATCAGTAACGTTCCGTCGTACTTCCGGAAATTCCATCCAAGAAAGTCGAAGCCTTCGTCGATGTGGGCGATACGCGTTTTCTTGAGTGACAGCCGCAGCCCACGCGTTGCGAGGAACTGCTCTACCCAAGGTTTAACTTCGTTTTCCAGAACCTCCGGAGAGGCCCCTGTGATTACGAAGTCATCGGCGTATCGCACCACGTTCACCTTCAGCTTCTTCGCCCTTGTCACTCCTAGGTGCTGCTTAAGGAGTCTTTCCAGACCATCCAGTGCCAGATTCGCTAACACGGGGGAGATAATTCCCCCTTGTGGCGTACCTGCGTCCGTTGCGTGTAGCTGCCCCTTGTGGATAACTCCAGCTTTTAACCACTGCCGGAGAATCCGTGCATCCGTGGGGGCGTTCCTTAATAGCCATTCGTGGTTGATGTTGTCGAAGAATCCCTCGATGTCCGCGTCTAATACCCAGCAGGCCGAAGCCCGCTTGGATAGGCACAAGAACAATTGCGCCATCGCATCCGCCGTACAGCGTTCGATCCTGAAGCCGTAGCTGTTCGGATCTCCTCGGGTTTCAGCGATGGGAGACAGGGCCAGCATGTACAGCGCTTGCATGGCTCTGTCCGTCATGGTCGGTATTCCCAGTGGGCGTTCCCGTCCGTCCGACTTCGGGATGTAGACTCGCCGTAGTGGCCGAGCCTCGTATCCCCGCGTCTTCAACTGACCAACCGCAATCCATTTTGCGTTGGGTGTATCCCAGAGTTGCTTATCGACTCCCGCCGTGCGGCTCCCCTGATTTTCCGTGACTCTCCGTACAGCCAGGTATCTGGCCGACTTCGAGCGGGTGAGCATCCGTTGCAGAGATTTGACTCTGCGCCATTTGCCTTCCCGACAAGCCTTCGCAATTCGCATCTGCATTCCCCGGACATTCCGGTGGACTCGGCGCCAATCGACGTCGTGCCACTGTTGCGGAGTGCCGGAAAGCGCAGACTCACCTTGCTGGCTGAGCTCTTTCATGCTGCTTTCCTCTCAAAGTGAAACCACCCGAGCGGAAGGCGCACGTACCCCCTGAGGGGTGCATGCACCCCGTCAGGGTAGGATTATCAAGGGCCAATGGAGCTAGGCCCTGAGGTTAATGAGACGGTCTCAGTCAGAGTTATTGCGACGAAAGACCACGCAGAAGTCTGCCCGGTTTCCCGTGAGGTGATGTTTCAACCTCTATCCAGAATATTACGGTCTGGCATTCGCTTTCTCTGCGATCCCATACCCGCATAACTAACAGTGTTCCTTACGGTCCACCTGCCCTGAGGGCAGATATACGGGCTTACCACGTTCCCTGTCTGTCACACGACTGGGTTAGGCCCCGCCTTTTCACCGGAGGTTATGATGGCGACGTATCCCCACATCCCACAGGGATATCCAACCTCGTACCATTTTGGTTCATGCCTAACAGCAGCTTTGGCATGGTTATCCTTACGGTGTTTATCAGCGATTCACTTGTGTTGGCCGTACCAGCCAGCCTAGCGCCTCAACCCGGTACTGCTCCGAGTCTCTGCATTCTTCCTCGCGGGAGAGATGCACCCATATGGGGGCTACGTTGTCTGACGGGCTTCACACACCACCGTTGTCAGTGATGCATGCCGTCGTAGGCTACCGTTGGTCGCACAACGAGTCCGCTACTGCTCCATAGAGGCGGCAGTTGGACAATGACAGACAGAGCTTTCGCTCATGTCTCCTGGAAGACCGAACCAAGACAGCAAGATAGCCGTTGGTCGGAAAGTTGATGCCTCCTGGTTCAAAATGAGCAGGAGGAGACCCCTGCGGGGGTCAGATCCCCCGCTTGGGTTGGTATGTAGAGGGCTCTCCAAAACCGGATGTTGCTGGTTTTGCGGTCGTGCTACCGAGAGCTGAACGACCTTGGGTTTTGCCATCCGCCGCAGCGGTAAGTTCTTGAAGGCAATGAACTTCTGGGCTGGTTTTGTTTCTTGGGGATGGATACCCAAGTATTCGATTTCCTCCCGGAAATCCCATCAAGCTGACCATACAGCTTGGTGGAGGAGACACGCTACGCGTGTCGCACAAGATGCTGGATAATAAAGCATGACCCGCTTGACGGCTAGGGCCGTCGGAGACCCTTGTAATGCCCGATCATGATGCACGCCTGCAACAACTGACTGTCTGGCTCGATGAACAATTGCACCATCTCTATCCGAAACAAGGCTGGGGCCCGGTTCCCGAAGGCAACCTGACCGCCGCCAGCAGCGATGCGAGTTTCCGTCGCTATTTCCGCTGGCAGGGCGGCGACCGCAGCTTCGTGGTCATGGATGCACCACCACCTCAGGAGAACTGCCGCCCCTTCGTCGACATCGACCACTTGCTGGCCAGCGCCGGGGTGCATGTGCCGACTATCCATGCCCAGGACCTGGCGCGTGGCTTCCTGCTGCTCGGCGACCTGGGCCACCAGACCTACCTGGAGGTCATCGACGCCGACAACGCCGATACCCTGTTCGCTGATGCCATCGAGGCCCTGCTGGCGTTCCAGCAGTTGCCAATGGAGGCGCCGCTGCCGAGCTACGACGTTGCGCTGCTGCGCCGCGAGCTGGAGCTGTTCCCTGAGTGGTACGTCGGCCGTGAGCTAGGCCTGACGCTCAACGAGGCTCAGTTGGCTGTTTGGCAGCGTGTCAGCAGCCTGTTGATAGACAGCGCGCTGGCCCAGCCGAAAGTTCTGGTGCACCGTGACTATATGCCGCGCAACCTGATGTTGAGCGAGCCAAACCCTGGCGTGCTGGACTTCCAGGACGCGGTGTACGGGCCGGTGACCTATGACATCACCTGCTTGTTCAAGGATGCCTTCCTGAGCTGGCCGCAGGCCCGCGTCGAAGGCTGGCTGCACGGTTACTGGCAACGGGCGAAGGCCGCCGGTATTCCGGTGCAGGCCGATTTCGAGGACTTCCATCGCGCCAGCGACTTGATGGGCGTGCAGCGCCACCTCAAGGTCATCGGCATCTTCGCGCGGATCTGCCACCGTGATGGCAAACCGCGTTATGTCGCCGATGTGCCACGCTTCTTCGCTTATATAGAGGAGGTGATCGGCCGCCGCGCCGAGCTGGCGGAGCTTGGTCAACTGATTGCCGAGCTGCAGGGCGCGGCCGGAGCTCGTCCATGAAAGCGATGATCCTGGCGGCCGGCAAAGGTGAGCGCATGCGGCCGCTGACCCTGCATACCCCCAAGCCGCTGGTGCCGGTCGCCGGGGTACCGTTGATCGAATACCACCTACAGGCCCTGGCCCAGGCGGGTTTCACCGAGGTAGTGATCAACCACGCCTGGCTCGGCCAGCAGATTGAAGGCCACCTGGGTGACGGCAGTCGCTGGGGGTTGAGCATCCGCTATTCAGCCGAGAGTGAACCGCTGGAAACCGGTGGTGGCATTTTCAAGGCGCTGCCATTGCTGGGTGACTCCCCCTTTCTGCTGGTCAATGGCGATGTTTGGACCGACTACGACTTCAGCTTGCTACGGGCGCCGCTGGTTGGCCTGGCGCACCTGGTCCTGGTGGACAATCCAGATCACCACGGGCGCGGTGATTTTCGCCTGGAGGAAGGGAAGGTGTCGGACACGGATGGCAGCGGCCAGACCCTGACCTTCAGTGGCATCTCCGTACTCGACCCGGCCTTGTTCGCCGATTGCCAGCCAGGGGCGTTCAAACTGGCGCCGCTGTTGCGTCAGGCCATGGCGCATGGGCAAGTCAGCGGTGAGCGTTACGCTGGGCGCTGGGTAGATGTCGGCACCCTGGAACGCCTGGCTGAAGTCGAGCGCTTGCTCGCCGGGCGCAATTGACATGTGGTGGCCGAGCACAGTTATAGGTGCCGGAGCTGGTTTCGCGCTGGCGAGCATTCCGGGTGCCTTGCTGGGCGCGCTGTTGGGTCAGGCGATGGACCGCCGTTTGCAACTGCAAGGCTGGGAGGATGTTCGCGAACGGTTTGGCGGGCGCCCGGCCCTGCGCGATGAAGAGGTGTTGTTCGTCCTGCTGGGACGCCTTGCCAAGAGCGACGGCCGGGTGTCCGAGGGGCATATCCGCCAGGCCCGCCAGGAAATGCAGCGCCTGGACATGGGCGAGCCGGCCCGGCGTCGGGCTATCGAGGCATTCAATCGTGGCAAATCGGGTAAGGACCGGCTGGGTCATTATCTGCGTCGCTTGAGGCAACAACCCCATGCCGCCGAAGGCACCTTGCGCGCTTGTTGGCGTATGGTCTGGGCCGATGGCAAGGCTGGGCGTCAGGAGCGGGAGCTGTTGATGGGCTGGGGGCAGCAGCTAGGGTTGTCCGGTGCCAAGGTCCAGGCGTTGTCCCTCGACTATGAGCCGCGCAAGGCTGCACTGGACAGTGGCCCCATGACTTATACCGGAGCGCTGCGTCTGCTCGGTGTGCAGGTCGATACCGATGCCGAGCAGATCAAACAGGCCTACCGCCGACTGCTCAGTCGCCACCACCCGGACAAACTGGTCGGCAGCGGTGCCAGCGAGGCCCGCGTGCGCGAGGCGACCGAGCGCACGCGTGAACTGCACCAGGCCTATTCCCTTGTGCGAAAGCGGCGGGGGTTCTGAAGTGTTCGCGCTGTTTCGGTTGTAGCCTCAGTTCTCAGGCTGCGGGTTCAACCACCCGCGTACTCGGCGGAACAGTTGCTCCTGCTCCGCTGCGGCATTGCCGGGCATGGCGATCAGCAGCATTTGTCGGTACTGGCTGTCCCTTTGGCGCTTGCTGGCCTGCAGGCGCTGTTCGGCGGCGTGGCGATCCTGGGTGCGGGTGGCGTAGTAGATGTCGGCGGTTGGCACCGTCAGGGTCGGCGCTAGGCTTTCCAGGTCATGTTCGACCCGTGCCGGTGTCTGCGCCGATACCATCACCAGCTTCTGTACCTCTGGCGGTTGTCGCTCGCTCAGGTAACGGGCGGCCCAGTAGGCGCCGCTGCCATGGCCGAGCAGCACGATGCTGCGCGCGTTCTGCTGCTGGGCATAGGCCACTGCGGCATCCAGGCGGGCGAAGATACGTTCGGCGTCAGCCTGGTCGTTCTGGTCGCTGGCTTCCATGGCATTGGTGCTTTGCGCCGTATCAGCTTCGGCGGCGGTAGCCTGGGCGACGTTGGCATTGGCATCGGCCGGTGTGTCCTTGGCCGGAGCGCTCTCGCCTGTACCCTGGTCGGGCGCAGGCGTCGGCTGGGTTTCGACCCGCGCTTGCGGGCTGTCGGCCAGCAGGTCGGGCAGGGTCAGGCTCAGGCTGTGCCAGCCCACATCAGGAAACTTGCGCCGCAGCGGCCCCACGGCTTTTGGCCAGTCGGCTGTTTCACCGGCGCCGGGAACGATGATCAGCGCGCCTTGAGGGTCGCTGTCGTTGGCCGGTTTCCACAGGGCCAGGAAACTGTCGGCGCCGGCCTGCAGCGTTTGCAGCTCGGCCTTGGGCACTTGGCGCTCCAGGGCTTGTGCGTCTTCCTGGCTACGCTCCGTCAGTGGCAGGCGAGGCGCTGGTGCCACAGGGGATTCAGTGGCGGCTTCTGGCTTTTTGCCATCGGTGGCCTGTACGGTGACAGGTAGTATCGACGCCAGGCAGAACGCGGCCAGCGTCGTGCGATAAAGTGTGAACATGGATCAACCCAGGCCAGAATGATACCGGCAGCCTAATAGTATTTGTCCGCGGCGGCCAAGCATGGCCGACCTTGCCAAGACGAGAGTGCAGATGAAGCGAGTGCGTCGCTTGTTGGTTATCGGCTGGTTCTGTCTGCCCTTGATTGCCCTGGCCAATCCGCCCGCGCCGTCGAAGGTGGTGCTGGAGCCTGCCCAGCAGCAGTGGCTGGAAGAGCACCGCAACCTGCGGGTCGGCCTGGTGCTGCAAGCACCCTACGCTCAGTTCGACAGGCGCTTGCAGCAACTGTATGGGGTCAACGTCGAATTGATGAACTGGCTCGGCCGCGCCCTGGGGCTGGACCTGACGTGGCGCAACTTTCCCGACCAGGCCGCGCTGGAGCACGCGCTTGAGGCTGGCGAGATCGACCTGGCTCCCGGTTTGACCCAGACGCCGGCGAGCCTGCGTCTGTGGTTGTTCAGTGATCCGTACATGCGCATCCCGCAACTGGTGGTCGGCCCGCGCAGTGGCGCATTGGCGGTGGACTTGGAAAGACTCTCCAGCAACGAACGGGTCGCGGTACGCATGCCCAGCGCCTTGGCCGACTACTTGCGGGCCAACTATGGCAACCTCAACCTGCAAGGCGTGCCCGAGGAGCGCGAGGCATTGCAACTGGTGCTCAGCGAGCAGGCGAGTTATGCGGTGGTGGATGAGGCCCAGTTCTCCCGTTTGTCACGGGAGATCGAGTTCACCGACTTGGCCGTGGTCGGTGATATCGGTTTGCCGCAGTTGTTGCGGGTGGGCTCGCGGCGCGACTGGCCCCTGCTGGCCGATATCATCGAGCGAGGGATGCAGGCAATTCCGGCCAAGGACTTGGAGCAATTGCACCAGCGTTGGTTGCAGCCGAAGTACCCGCGCCTGAGCGAGTCGACGGGCTTTTGGCAGAACCTCGCGCTGCTGCTGGCGCTGCTCCTGCTTTGTGCCCTGACGATCTTGCTCTGGCAGCGCCGCCAGCAGCGGCAGTTGGAGCGCAACCTGCTGGCTGCCCGGGAGAACCTTGCCGAGCGCCTGACCCGCGAGGAAGCACTGCGCCTTAGCCAGTTCTCTATCGACCAGAGCACCGTAGGTATTCTTTGGGTCAACTGGGACAGCCATGTCCGCTACGCCAACCGCGCTGCGGAACGCATGCTGGGCTACGCCGAGGGCGAGGTGGTGGAGCGGCCACTGATCGATTTCGAACCAAACCTGGATATGGACCGCTGGCTGGGAATCTGGAAGCGCGCCAGGACCAGCGATGGTACGGCGGAGCACTTCGAGACCCATTGTCTGCGTGCCGATGGCAGCCTACTGCCCGTGGACCTGTCGCTGAGTTTTCTGCGCTTTCGCGATGCCGAATACCTGGTGGTGTTTCTCGCCGACGTCACTGAACGGCGTCGGGCGCTGGCGGCTCTGCGCGAGAGCGAGGCGCGGCTCAAGGGGATTGCCGGCAACGTGCCGGGCCTGGTGTTCCGCCTGGAGCGCGATCCGGCCGAGGGTGAGCTGGAGTTCCCCTACATCAGTGAGGGCAGCGAGGCCTTGGTCGGCTACTCGCCGGCTGCCATCCAGCACCCAGACATGGGCTTGCGCAACCTGGTCCACCCGGCCGACAGGGCCGACTACCACCGGGTCCAGGACCTGGCCCTGGCCACCGACCAGGACTGGTCCTGGCAAGGTCGCATCCTCACTCGCCAGGGCGAGCAGCGTTGGGCCGACATCAAGGCCAGCGCCCGGCGCCTGGCCGATGGCAGCGTGGTCTGGGACGGGATCGTTTGGGACATCACCCAGAGCAAGCGGGCGGAGCTGGAGTTAGCGCGCTCCCAGGAGCAATTGCGTGAGCTGTCGGCGCACCTGGAGAGCGTGCGCGAGGAAGAAAAGGCACGTATCGCCCGGGAGGTGCATGATGAGTTGGGGCAGATGCTCACCGTATTGAAACTCGAGGTGTCCATGTGCGAGCTGGCCTATGCCGAGCTTGACCCGGGCCTGAATGAGCGCCTGGCCAGCATGAAGCGTCTGATCGCCCAGTTGTTCCAACTGGTGCGTGATGTGGCGACCGCCTTGCGCCCGCCGATCCTCGACGCTGGCATTGCCTCGGCGATCGAATGGCAGGCTCGGCGTTTCGAGGCGCGCACACAGATTCCCTGCCTGGTTCAGGTGCCTGATAACCTGCCCGCATTGAGCGACGCCAAGGCCACCAGCCTGTTCCGTATCCTCCAGGAGGCGCTGACCAACGTCATGCGCCACGCCCAGGCGCATACGGTGCAGATCGAACTGGTGCGCCTTGGCCCGCGCCTGCAGTTGACCGTCATCGATGACGGCCAGGGCTTCAGTCTCGAGCAGGCTCGGCCGACATCCTTCGGGCTGGTGGGCGTGCGCGAGCGGGTGTTGATGCTTGGTGGCAGCATGACCCTGGACAGCGAACCGGGCGAGGGCACCAGCCTGAGCGTGGCTATTCCCCTGGATTAGGAGTGCGACCGTGATTCGAGTGCTGGTGGCCGAAGACCACACCATTGTTCGTGAAGGCATCAAGCAACTGATCGGCCTGGCCAAGGACATGCAAGTGGTGGGCGAGGCCGGCAACGGTGAGCAATTGCTAGAAAACTTGCGTCATACGCCCTGCGAAGTGGTCCTGCTGGACATCTCCATGCCCGGCGTCAATGGCCTGGAAGCCATTCCGCGGATCCGCGCCCTGAACAATCCGCCTGCCATCCTGGTGTTGTCCATGCACGACGAAGCCCAGATGGCCGCCCGTGCCCTGAAGATCGGCGCGGCGGGCTACGCCACCAAGGACAGCGATCCGGCCTTGCTGCTCACCGCCATTCGCCGGGTTGCCGGTGGTGGCCGTTACATCGACCCGGCATTGGCCGATCGAATGGTTTTCGAAGTCGGGCTGACTGAGACACGTCCGTTGCACTCGCTGCTGTCGGAGCGGGAGTTTTCGGTGTTCGAGCGCCTGGCCCAAGGCGCCAACGTCAACGACATTGCCCAGCAACTGGCACTGAGCAACAAGACCATCAGTACCCACAAAGCGCGGTTGATGCAGAAGCTCAAGGTGAACTCCCTGGCTGAACTGGTGAAGTACGCCATGGAGCACAAGCTGATCTGAATGTCCTGATTGCGACATGTCTGCTGGTCCCGCGCCTACAGGTCCGCGTGAATCTTGGGACGGCTTGTCCGAAAACGTCATTCTTGTAGGGCAATCCCTACAAGAACCCTTCCATCCGGCTGATGGCATTCTCTCAGTACCCCCGATTTCCGGGCGCTTGCACCTTCACTAGTCTTTGGACACGGCAGTCATCCAACAAGAAGGTGCAGGTATGAGTGAGGTGAATTCGAACGCTGCGGCTGGCGATGTGCTGGTCAGCTTCCGTGGTGTGCAGAAGAGCTACGACGGTGAGTCGCTGATCGTCAAGGACCTCAACCTGGATATCCGCAAGGGTGAATTCCTCACGTTGCTCGGCCCGTCCGGCTCGGGCAAGACCACCAGCCTGATGATGTTGGCCGGCTTCGAGACACCCACTGCTGGCGAGATCCAACTGGACGGGCGCTCGATCAACAATGTGCCGCCGCACAAGCGTGATATTGGCATGGTCTTCCAGAACTATGCGCTGTTCCCGCACATGACCGTGGCGGAGAACCTGGCCTTCCCCCTGAGCGTGCGCAACCTGAGCAAGACCGACATCAGCGAGCGGGTCAAGCGGGTGCTGGCTATGGTCCAGCTGGATGCCTTTGCCAAACGCTACCCAGGCCAGTTGTCTGGTGGCCAGCAGCAGCGTGTGGCGCTGGCCCGTGCCCTGGTGTTCGAGCCACAGCTGGTGCTGATGGACGAGCCGCTTGGCGCCCTCGACAAGCAACTGCGTGAACATATGCAGATGGAGATCAAGCACATCCACCAGCGCTTGGGCGTGACCGTCGTCTACGTGACCCACGACCAAGGCGAGGCGCTGACCATGTCCGACCGGGTGGCGGTGTTCCATCAGGGCGAGATCCAGCAGATCGCCGACCCACGCACCCTCTATGAAGAGCCGAAGAACACCTTCGTCGCCAACTTCATCGGCGAGAACAACCGCCTCAACGGCATCCTGCTCGGACACACCGGCGACCGTTGCCAGGTGCAGTTGCCTCGAGGCGAGCGGGTCGAGGCGCTGGCGGTCAACGTCGGTGAGGCTGGCGAGCCGGTGACCTTGTCGATCCGGCCCGAGCGCGTGCGCCTCAATGGCCATAGCGAAAGCTGCATCAACCGCTTCTCCGGCCGGGTGGCCGAGTTCATCTACCTGGGTGACCACGTGCGGGTGCGCCTGGAGGTTTGTGGCAAGGCCGATTTCTTCGTGAAACAGCCGATTGCCGAGCTCGACCCGGCCTTGGCCGTGGGCGATGTAGTACCGCTTGGCTGGGAGGTGGAGCACGCCCGCGCGCTCGATCCGATTGCCGAAGCCCATTGATGGTTTGCTTCACCAACCCTGTACTGTGGAGAGAATAATAATGCGCAAGCAGTTGAAACTGACCGCCCTGGCCCTTGGCCTGTTCGCCGCTGGCCAGGCCTTGGCCGCCGACTTGACGGTGATTTCCTTCGGTGGGGCGAACAAGGCCGCCCAGGTCAAGGCGTTCTACGATCCGTGGGAAAAGGCCGGCAAGGGCAAGATCGTCGCTGGCGAGTACAACGGTGAGATGGCCAAGGTCAAAGCCATGGTCGACACCAAGAGCGTGTCCTGGAACCTGGTGGAAGTGGAGTCGCCGGAGCTCGCCCGTGGCTGTGACGAGGGCATGTTCGAAGAGCTCGACCCGGCCCTGTTCGGTGATGAGGCTGACTACGTGCCAGGGGCCATCCAGCCGTGTGGCATAGGCTTCTTCGTTTGGTCCACGGTGCTGGCCTACAACGCCGATAAGCTCAATGCCGCGCCGACCAGTTGGGCCGATTTCTGGGACACAGAAAAATTCCCAGGCAAGCGTGGCCTGCGCAAGGGCGCCAAGTACACCCTGGAGTTCGCCCTGATGGCCGACGGCGTCGAGCCGAAGGACGTGTACAAGGTGCTCGGTACCAAGGAAGGCCAGGACCGCGCCTTCAAGAAACTCGACCAGCTCAAGCCAAGCATCCAGTGGTGGGAAGCGGGCGCCCAGCCGCCCCAGTACCTGGCCTCGGGTGACGTGGTCATGAGTTCGGCCTACAACGGCCGCATCGCTGCGGTGCAGAAAGAGAGCAACCTGAAGGTGGTGTGGAACGGCGGCATCTATGACTTCGATGCCTGGGCCATTCCGAAGGGCGCCAAGGATATCGAGCAGGCCAAGCAGTTCATTGCCCATACGGTCCAGCCCGAGCAGCAGAAGGTGTACTCCGAGAACATCGCCTATGGACCGGCGAACACCAAGGCGGTGAGCCTGCTGTCCGACGAGGTCAAGAAGGACATGCCGACCACTCCGGAAAACATCGCCAACCAGGTGCAGATCGATGTGGCCTTCTGGGCCGACAACAGTGAGCAACTGGAGCAACGCTTCAACGCGTGGGCAGCCCGTAAGTAAGCCGCGCCATTGGGGCGCCGCCTACGGGCTGGCGCTCCTGTGTTTCCCAGATTTTCGGAGTTCGCTATGGCCATCGCAGTGCCCCTCAAAGAAGGCGCCGGTCCAAACCTCAAGCAACGCCTGGCGCGTGCCGAGCGGGTCAACCGCTGGAAGGCGCAGGCGTTGATCGCACCGTTGGCGCTGTTCCTGTTGCTGGTGTTCCTGGTGCCGATCGCCGCGCTGCTATACAAAAGTGTCGGTAATCCGGAAGTGGTGGCTGGCTTGCCGCGTACTGTCGAGGCCGTTTCCCAGTGGGATGGCAAGAGCCTGCCCGGCGAGGAGGTCTACAAGGCCCTGAGCCAGGACCTGGCCGAGTCGCGCAAGAACCAGACCCTGGGTGACCTGTCCAAACGTCTGAACATGGAACTGGCCGGTTACCGCAGCCTGTTGGCCAAGACTGCCCGGGCCTTGCCGTTCCAAGACGAGCCAGGCTCCTACAAAGAGGCGTTGCAGACGCTCGACGAGCGTTGGGGCGACCCGGCCTACTGGCAAGCGATCCGCCGCAACACCAGCACCGTCACGCCGTTCTACCTGCTGGCAGCGCTGGACCACCGTATCGACGACCTGGGCGAGTTGGCGCGAGCTACGCCTGACCAGGCCATTTACCTCGATATCTTCGCCCGTACCCTGTGGATGGGTGTGGTGATCACCGGAATCTGCCTGGTGCTGGCTTATCCACTGGCCTACTTGTTGGCCAACCTGCCAACCCGGCAGAGCAACTTGCTGATGATTCTGGTACTGCTGCCGTTCTGGACCTCGATCCTGGTAAGGGTGGCGGCGTGGATCGTGTTATTGCAGTCCGGCGGCCTGATCAACAGCGCCCTGATGGCCCTGGGCATCATCGACCAGCCCTTGGAACTGGTGTTCAACCGCACGGGCGTGTACATCTCCATGGTCCATATCCTGCTGCCGTTCATGATCCTGCCGCTGTACAGCGTGATGAAGGGCATTTCGCCCAGCTATATGCGTGCGGCGATCTCCCTCGGCTGCCATCCGTTCGCCAGCTTCTGGCGGGTGTATTTCCCGCAGACCTATGCTGGTGTTGGCGCAGGTTGCCTGCTGGTGTTCATCATTTCCATCGGTTACTACATCACCCCGGCGCTGCTCGGTAGCCCGAACGACCAGATGGTCAGCTATTTCGTCGCCTTCTACACCAACACCAGCATCAACTGGGGCATGGCCACCGCGTTGGGCGGGTTGCTGCTGCTGGCAACCGTGGTGCTTTACCTGATCTATAGCTGGCTGGTTGGCGCCAGCCGCCTGCGCCTGAGCTGAGGAGCCTTGTCATGCTGAGTCCTTACATGTCGCCCGTGGAGCGGATCTGGTTCTACAGCCTGCGCATCTTTTGCGGCCTGGTCCTGTTGTTTCTGGTGTTACCGGTATTGGTGATCGTGCCGCTGTCGTTCAACAGCGGCAGCTTTCTGGTCTATCCGCTGCAGGGGTTCTCGTTGCAGTGGTACCAGGACTTCTTCGGCTCCGCAGAGTGGATGCGCGCCCTGAGGAACAGCATCATCGTCGCCCCGGCGGCCACGGTGCTGGCCATGGTCTTCGGCACCCTGGCCTCCATCGGTCTGACCCGTGGCGAATTTCCAGGCAAGTCGTTGATCATGGCCTTGGTCATTTCACCCATGGTGGTGCCGGTGGTGATCATCGGTGTGGCCAGCTATCTGTTCTTCGCTCCGCTGGGCATGGGCAACAGCTTCATCTCGCTGATCCTGGTGCATGCCGTGCTGGGAGTGCCCTTCGTCATCATCACCGTGTCGGCGACCCTGCAGGGCTTCAACTACAACCTGGTGCGCGCGGCGGCCAGCCTGGGCGCCTCGCCGTTGACCAGCTTTCGCCGGGTGACTTTGCCGTTGATCGCCCCTGGCGTCATCTCCGGGGCGCTGTTCGCCTTCGCCACGTCCTTCGATGAAGTGGTGGTGACCCTGTTCCTCGCCGGGCCCGAGCAGGCCACCCTGCCACGGCAGATGTTCAGTGGTATCCGCGAGAACCTGAGCCCGACCATCGCCGCCGCCGCGACGCTGCTGATCGGCTTCTCGGTAGTGCTGTTGCTGACGCTGGAGTGGCTGCGTGGGCGCAGCGAGAAGCTGCGGACCCAGCAGCCGGGTTGAAGCGGCGCTGTCCCTGTAGCGGGCAAGCCCGTTACAGGGACGGAACTGTCCTTTGATACCGAGCAGCCTCATCACCCCAGCCTGGGTTACAATGCGCGCCACCGTGACTCTGCCAACAGGTGCGCCATGCAGCCCTACGCTATTGCCCCCTCCATTCTTTCCGCCGATTTCGCCCGCCTGGGTGAGGATGTCGACAAGGTGCTGGCCGCCGGGGCCGACATCGTCCACTTCGATGTGATGGACAACCACTACGTGCCCAACCTGACCATCGGCCCGATGGTTTGCAGCGCCTTGCGCAAGTACGGCGTGACCGCGCCGATCGACGTGCACCTGATGGTCAGCCCGGTCGACCGTATCATCGGCGACTTCATCGAGGCAGGTGCCAGCTACATCACCTTCCATCCGGACGCCACTGTGCACATCGACCGCTCGTTGCAACTGATCCGCGACGGTGGCTGCAAGGCCGGCCTGGTGTTCAACCCGGCCACCGGCCTGGATGCGCTGAAGTACGTGATGGACAAGATCGACATGGTCTTGCTGATGAGCGTTAACCCAGGTTTCGGCGGGCAGAAGTTCATCCCTGGCACCCTCGACAAGCTGCGCGAAGCGCGCGCCCTGATCGACGCCAGCGGTCGTGATATCCGCCTGGAAATCGACGGCGGCGTCAACGTCAACAACATCCGCGAGATTACCGCCGCAGGCGCAGATACCTTCGTGGCGGGCTCGGCGATCTTCAACGCGCCGGACTACCAGGAAGTCATCGCCAAGATGCGCGCCGAAATGGCCCTGGCCCGCCCATGAGTGGCTTCGAGCAGCTGTTTCCCGGAACACTGCCCAGGCTGGTGATGTTCGATCTGGACGGTACCCTGATCGACTCCGTGCCGGACCTGGCCGCAGCCGTGGATCGCATGCTGCTCGAGATGGGACGCCAGCCGGCAGGCCTTGCGGCTGTGCGCCACTGGGTCGGCAATGGCGCCCAGGTCCTGGTCCGCCGGGCTTTGGCCGGAGGACTGGACCACGAAGCTGTGGACGACGACGAGGCCGAACGTGGCCTCGAACTCTTTATGCAGGCCTATGCCGATCAGCACGACCTGACCGTGGTCTACCCCGGGGTGCGCGACACCCTCAAGTGGCTGCGCAAGCAGGGTGTGGAGATGGCGCTGATCACCAACAAGCCCGAGCGCTTCGTCGGCCCATTGCTGGACCAGATGAAGATCGGCCGCTACTTCCGCTGGATCATCGGCGGGGACACTCTGCCGCAAAAGAAGCCCGATCCTGCCGCGCTGCTGTTCGTCATGCAGATGGCCGGTGTTTCGGCCGAACAGGCGCTGTTCGTTGGCGATTCGCGCAGCGATGTGCTGGCGGCGAAAGCGGCCGGGGTCAAGTGTGTAGGGCTCACCTATGGCTACAACCACGGTAGGCCGATCAATGAAGAGTCGCCCAGCCTGGTCATCGATGACCTGCGCTCACTGCTGCCTGGTTGCTTAGTCCCGGCCACTGGGATAACGTTGGCGGACCTTCAAGCCTCACAAGACAGAGAGTCCACCGTGGCGGTTACTGGCAAATTCTGGATGAAAGTCATCAAGGCCCTGGCCCGTTGGCGCTGGCGCGCCTGACTCCTGCCCGCCGGCGCTTGCCGGCCCGTCCGCTTGCCTGACCCCATTGCTGCTTGCCACGAGGCTAACTATGACCCGCGAAGAATTCCTGCGCCTGGCCGCTGCCGGCTACAACCGCATTCCCCTGGCCTGTGAAACCCTGGCCGACTTCGATACCCCGCTGTCGATCTACCTGAAACTGGCCGACCAGCCCAACTCCTACCTGCTCGAGTCGGTCCAGGGTGGTGAGAAGTGGGGGCGTTACTCGATGATCGGCCTGCCGTCGCGCACTGTGCTACGGGTCCACGATCACCAGGTCAGCATCCGTCACGACGGTGAGGAGATCGAAAGCCACGAGGTGGAAGATCCACTGGCCTTCGTCGAAACCTTCAAGGATCGCTATAAGGTTGCCGACATCGAGGGCCTGCCGCGTTTCAATGGTGGCCTGGTCGGTTACTTCGGCTACGACTGCGTGCGTTATGTCGAGAAACGCCTGGGCAAGTGCCCGAACCCAGACCCGCTGGGCGTGCCGGACATCCTGTTGATGGTCTCCGACGCGGTGGTGGTGTTCGACAACCTGGCGGGCAAGATGCACGCCATCGTGTTGGTGGACCCGGCCCAGGAGCAGGCCTACGAACAGGGCCAAGCCCGTCTGCAGGAACTGCTGGCCAAGCTGCGTGAGCCGATCACCCCACGCCGGGGCCTGGACCTGAGCGGGCCGCAGGCGGCCGAGCCGGCTTTCCGCTCCAGCTTCACACAGGATGACTACGAGCGCGCGGTGGACACCATCAAGGAGTACATCCTGGCAGGTGACTGCATGCAGGTGGTGCCGTCGCAGCGCATGTCCATCGACTTTAAGGCCGCCCCGATCGATCTGTACCGGGCGTTGCGCTGTTTCAACCCAACCCCGTACATGTACTTCTTCAACTTCGGTGACTTCCACGTGGTCGGCAGCTCGCCCGAGGTGCTGGTGCGAGTCGAGGACAACCTGGTCACCGTTCGGCCGATCGCCGGAACCCGTCCGCGTGGTGCCACCGAAGAGGCCGACAAGGCGCTGGAAGATGACCTGCTGTCGGACGAGAAGGAAATCGCCGAGCACCTGATGCTCATCGATCTGGGGCGCAATGACACTGGTCGGGTCTCCGAGACCGGTTCGGTGCGCTTGACCGAGAAGATGGTGATCGAGCGCTATTCGAACGTCATGCACATCGTCTCCAATGTTACCGGCCAGTTGCGCCAAGGCCTGACGGCCATGGATGCGCTGCGGGCGATCCTGCCGGCTGGCACCCTGTCCGGCGCGCCGAAGATCCGTGCGATGGAAATCATCGACGAGCTGGAGCCGGTCAAGCGGGGTGTTTACGGCGGCGCCGTGGGTTACCTGGCGTGGAACGGCAATATGGATACGGCGATTGCCATCCGTACCGCGGTGATCAAGGACGGCGAACTGCACGTCCAGGCCGGTGGTGGCATCGTCGCGGACTCGGTGCCGGTCCTGGAGTGGGAAGAGACTATCAACAAGCGCCGCGCCATGTTCCGCGCGGTGGCCCTGGCGGAGCAGCCGCCCAAGGCCTGATGCTCGGCTACAGGCTATATAGCGACAAGTGGCAAGAAAAACGGCGCTCCAAGTGAGCGCCGTTTTCTTTTCTGCTCCGATCAGAAGTCCAGGCTGAGGGCCAGGTTGATGCCTTGCTGAGTCAGCTCGTCGCTTTTGCGCCAGTTGTAGTTGCCGCGCAGGTGCAAGCCAGGGGTGAGTTCATGGCTCAGGCCGAGGCTGGCACGGGTCAGGTTGCTGTGCGGGGTATAGCCGTCGAGGGTGAACGCGTTGCCTGGCAGCGTCGTCAGGTGCATGGTCAGGTCCTGACGGTCGTCCTCGAATTCGTGTTCCCGGGCGACTTCGGCGAACAGCTTCGTACCTTGCCCGAACAGCACGCTGCCTTGCAGGCCCGCGCCGAGGCGACGGGAGGTGCGGTCTTGGTCGTCGAACTCGAGAGCGGTGGAGCGGTTGCTCTTCTCGGAATAGCTGTCGACCTTGACCCGCGCATAGTCGGCACTGACGAAGGGCGACAGTTGCCATGGGCTGCCGGCCGCGGCGAGGTTGAAGCCCAGGCGTCCGGCCAGTGCCCAGGTTTCGCCATCGGTGTCGCCTTTCTCGCTGCGGTTGTTCACGCCCAAGGCGAAGGTACGCTTGAGGTCGGTGTAGTCCAGGTGCCCGACAGTCAGCGCGGCGTCGGCCCACCAGCGGTTCTGCTGGAACTGGGCGAAGGCCGTGGCCAGGTAGCTGTCGAGCTTGTAGTCGGAATCTTGCGCTCCAGCCTCCAGCTTCTGGTGATAGACCCCTGCCGCCAAACCGATGCGCCAGGCTTCGTCGAGACGATAGCTGCCGCCGAAGGTCAGGTTGTAGCCGCGGCCATCGCCGCTGGCCGCGCTGCTCTGGCTGTCGAAGTCCAGGTCTTGGGCGCCGGTGGCGATAATTGCCTGCCACTGGCCTACGTTTTGCCATGGGGTTTGCCACTGGTTGCGCAGCTCATCCTGGTGGGCGCGCAGGCTGGCATGGGCGATTTCCGGCAGCAGGGTCAGTTCCCAGGGGGCGGAAAGGATCGAATAGCCATAGTCGGCAATCAGTTGCTGGCCGGCGATCGTCGGGTGCACCGAGTCGTTGAACAGCAACTTGGTAGGATCGGGCGTAGCGCCGTTGGCGCCGTAGACCGGGTTCTCCACGCAACTGTCGCCGCTGTAGCAGGTGCCGACCAGGTCCTGGCCGGCGGCCAGGCCATACTGCGCGGGATCGGCGAGGGCTTCCTCGAGCAGCACGGGAACGTTCAATGGGATGATCTGCGCATCGATCTGCTCCAACTGACCGACCAGGGCTTGGTTGAACACCTGGGAGAGCTGGGACAGCGGGCCTTGCATCGGGCTGCCGCTGAAGTTTGGCGTTTGGCCCAGGTCCGGTAGCAGCCAGACCATGATGTAGCGTGCGCCACCTTGTTGCAGGGCCTGGGCGCTTGCCGCCAGGCGGGTGCCGGCGGCCGCGGCATCGGCGGGGCTGTTGACCAGGCCTTGGAGGAAGTCGTTGCCGCCGCCGGTCAGGTAGTAAAGTGCGTTCGGGTCGGCGTGCAGGCCTCCTGCCAGGTAGCCGGGACGCTCTCGCAGCACGGTCCCGGCACCGGGGTTGCCCGGTGGGATGGCCACTTGCGAGGTGCCGGTGATCGAATCGAGGATCTGGTCGGTACGGTAGCCTCCGACGGCCCAGTTGTTGCCGTCCGGTTGGCCAGAGAGGGCGTTGGTCAGGGAAGTGGAGGGGCCGAGTTCAGTGGGTGAGACGCCCAGCTTTGCTCCGAGGATCATGGGTGAGACTGCGGCGTACGTGCCATCCGCTGTGCGGTTGGTGAAACGCATGCCGTCTGATGAACCGGCCAGGTCCGGGAACTGGCCCGCATCGCTGAGGCTGTCGCCGAAGACGATGAGCGTGGAGTAGGGTGAGGGGGCGGCGATCGCTTGGCTGCAAGCCAGGGCCAGCAGGCCGAGCAGGGAGCGAAAGAACGGCGGTTTCCTCATGGTGACTGTCCTTTTTCATTGTTTTTATAGGTATCAACCGATTGACCATAGCAAAGCCGTGGGCATTGTTTCCAAAGTCATTCGTTTCACCATGCTTGCGGCCATATTGCACCTGCCGCTGCGGTAGGCTACTGTGCCGGGACGTATGAACGAGACCTACCCCGTGTTGATCGTCAGCAAACTCTTGATGCGCGTAATCAAGGCCCACGCCCGTTGGCGTTGGCGCGCCTGACTTTATCTTTTGCCGGCCTGTCCGGCCCGTCCCCGTTTGCCTTCCTGATTGCTTCACCCGCCGCGTCACGCGGGCCGTCCACGTCTGTGGCCGGAAGCGGAAGGTTCGAATCAAAAGTCAGTAGATTCAAGAGGTTGAACCCAGATGTTACTGATGATCGACAACTACGACTCTTTCACCTACAACGTCGTGCAGTACCTCGGCGAGCTGGGTGCGCAGGTCAAGGTCATTCGCAATGACGAAATGACCATCGCCCAGATCGAAGCCCTCAACCCGGAACGCATTGTGGTCTCTCCCGGCCCCTGCACACCGAGCGAGGCGGGCGTTTCCATCGAAGCCATCCTGCATTTCGCTGGCAAGCTGCCGATTCTTGGCGTGTGCCTGGGCCACCAGTCCATCGGCCAGGCCTTTGGCGGCGATGTGGTGCGTGCGCGCCAGGTGATGCATGGCAAGACCAGCCCGGTGTTCCACCGTGACCTGGGTGTGTTCGCCGGCCTGAACAACCCACTGACGGTAACCCGCTACCATTCTCTGGTGGTCAAGCGCGAGACCTTGCCCGACTGCTTGGAAGTGACGGCCTGGACCGCGCTGGAAGACGGCTCGGTCGACGAGATCATGGGCTTGCGTCACAAGACCCTGAACATCGAAGGGGTGCAGTTCCACCCTGAATCCATCCTCACCGAGCAGGGCCACGAACTGTTCGCCAATTTCCTCAAGCAGACCGGCGGCCGCCGCTAAGGATCGAACATGGATATCAAGAGTGCGCTGAGCCGCATCGTCGGCCATCTGGACCTGACTACCGAGGAAATGCGTGATGTCATGCGCCAGATCATGACCGGGCAATGCACCGAGGCGCAGATCGGCGCCTTCCTGATGGGCATGCGCATGAAGAGCGAGAGTATCGACGAGATTGTCGGTGCCGTCTCGGTGATGCGCGAGCTGGCCGACAAGGTCGAGCTGCAGAGCCTTGATGGCGTGGTAGACATCGTCGGCACTGGAGGCGATGGTGCCAACATCTTCAACGTCTCCACCGCATCTGCCTTTGTTCTGGCCGCTGCTGGCTGCCCGGTGGCCAAGCACGGCAATCGGGCGGTATCAGGCAAGAGCGGCAGTGCCGACCTGCTGGAGGCCGCCGGGATCTACCTGAACCTGACCCCCGTACAGGTGGCCCGTTGCATCGACAGCCTGGGGATAGGCTTCATGTTCGCCCAAACCCACCACAGCGCGATGAAACATGCTGCTGGTCCGCGTCGCGAGCTGGGGCTGCGTACGCTGTTCAACATGCTCGGCCCGCTTACGAATCCGGCCGGCGTGAAGCATCAAGTGGTCGGGGTCTTCACCCAGGCCCTGTGCCGCCCATTGGCCGAGGTGCTGCAGCGTCTGGGCAGCAAGCATGTGTTAGTGGTGCATTCGAAGGATGGCCTGGATGAATTCAGCCTGGCGGCCCCTACCTTCGTGGCCGAGTTGAAGAATGACGAGATCACCGAATACTGGGTCGAGCCAGAGGACCTGGGAATCAAGAGCCAGAGCCTGCATGGCCTGGCCGTGGATGGGCCACAGGCCTCGTTGGAGCTGATCCGCGATGCCCTGGGCCGGCGCAAGACCGAGAACGGCCAGAAGGCCGCTGAGATGATCGTGCTCAACGCCGGCGCGGCATTGTATGCGGCTGACAACGCGATGAGCCTGAAAGCGGGGGTGGAGCTGGCGCATGATGTGCTGCACACCGGCCTGGCCTGGGAAAAGCTGCAGGAGCTGGGAGCCTTCACCGCGGTATTCAAGCAGGAGAACGAAGCATGAGCGTACCGACGGTGCTGGAAAAGATCCTTGCCCGTAAGGCCGAGGAAGTGGCCGAGCGCAGCGCTCGGGTCAGTCTGGATGAACTGGAGCGTCTGGCCAGGACGGCTGACGCGCCCCGTGGCTTTGCCAACGCCTTGATCGAGCAGGCCAGGCGCAAGCAGCCAGCAGTGATCGCCGAGATCAAGAAGGCGTCACCGAGCAAAGGGGTGATCCGTGAGCACTTCGTGCCAGCGGAGATCGCGGTCAGCTATGAGAAGGGCGGTGCTACTTGCCTGTCTGTGCTGACCGATGTCGACTATTTCCAGGGGGCTGATGCCTACCTGCAGCAGGCGCGCGCTGCTTGCCAACTGCCGGTGATCCGCAAGGATTTCATGATCGATCCGTACCAGATCGTTGAGGCTCGCGCGCTGGGTGCCGATTGCGTATTGCTGATCGTTGCTGCGCTGGATGACGTGAAGATGGCCGAGCTGGCGGCCACGGCCAAGGACGTCGGGCTCGACGTCCTGGTGGAAGTGCACGACGGCGACGAGCTGGAGCGTGCCTTGCAGACCCTCGACACCCCGTTGGTCGGCGTCAACAACCGCAACCTGCATACCTTCGAGGTCAGCCTGGATACCACTCTCGACCTGTTGCCGCGCATTCCCCGCGAGCGCCTGGCAATCACCGAGAGTGGCATCCTCAACCGCGCTGATGTGGAACTGATGGAGATCAACGAGGTGTACTCCTTCCTGGTCGGCGAAGCCTTCATGCGTGCCGAACAACCGGGGCTGGAGCTGCAACGCCTGTTTTTCCCGGAGCGTGTGGTGCACAAGGTTCAGGAACTGGACTGACCCCATGCCGGACCCAGCGTCAGCTGGTGATGGGCCGCGTCGCGGCCCTGCTGCTGCCTGGACGGAGTCCCCTAGAAACCCAGTGCCTACATCAGGCTCCGATTGCGAGGTAAGGATGACCCATCAAGTGGTTGCTTTGACTGTCGAAGCCGGCCTGCACGCCGAGCAGGACCTACTGGCCTCCGTGTGCCGGGGCGAGCAGGAAGCCGCCGTGCTGTTCTGGCAACCCACCGACCGTGCCCTGGTGATGCCACGGCGTATGAGTCGGCTGGAGAATTTCGAGGCCGCCTGCGCGGAACTGGCGATCTCCGGCTGGCCGGTGCTGTTGCGTGAGACGGGTGGTGAGCCGGTCCCGCAATCACCTTCGGTGGTGAATGTGGCCTTGGTCTACGTGGCGCCGCGCAGCGAAGGTGACCATGGGCGTATCGAGAATGCCTATGAGCGTCTATGCCAACCGTTGTGTGAGGTATTGCGCGAATGGGGTGGGCTCGCCTCGGTCGGTGAGATCGACGGTGCCTTCTGCGATGGTCGTTACAACGTCAACCTCAACGGCCGCAAGCTGGTTGGCACGGCCCAGCGCTGGCGCCAGGGCCTGGGCGGCAAGCGTCCGGTGGTGTTGGTGCATGGTGCCCTGCTGCTGGACAACGAGCGCGAATCCATGGTCGCGGCGGTCAACCGCTTCAACGAATGCTGCGAGTTGGAGCAGCGTTGTCGTGCCGACAGCCATATCGCCTTGCATGAAGTGGTGCCGCAGGCGCCCCTGTATGAGCGCCTCGGCCAGGCCTACGCCGAGGTGATCGCAGCGCTGCCCAAGGATTAGCGCGTGCCGTAGACCACCATGGTCTTGCCTTTGACGTGAACCAGGCTGCGTTCCTCCAGGTCCTTGAGGACGCGGCCGACCATCTCTCGTGAACAACCGACGATGCGGCCGATTTCCTGGCGGGTGATCTTGATCTGCATGCCGTCGGGGTGGGTCATGGCGTCGGGTTGCTTGCACAGGTCGAGCAGGCAGCGGGCCACGCGCCCGGTGACATCGAAGAAGGCCAGGTCGCCGACCTTGCGGGTGGTGTTGCGCAGGCGCTGGGCTATCTGGCCACCCAAGGCGTAGAGGATGTCCGGGTCCAGGCGGGCGAGTTCGCGAAACTTTTCATAGCTGATCTCGGCCACTTCGCACTCGCTCTTGGCCCGCACCCAGGCACTGCGCTGTTGCTCCTGCCCGGCCGGCTCGAACAATCCCAGCTCGCCGAAGAAGTCTCCACTGTTCAGGTAGGCGATGATCATTTCGTGGCCGTCATCGTCCTCGATCAGGATGGTCACCGAGCCTTTGATGATGAACGACAGCGACTCGGCACGGTCGCCGGCGCAGATGATATTGCTCTTGGCGGCATAGCGGCGGCGTTGGCAATGGGCTAGCAGTTTGTCGATGTTCTTGATCTTGGCGGGTAAGGCTGAGGCAACCATGACGAAATTCCGGTAGAGGCGACGTAGTGGCTTTTATAGGGAGCCTGGCGGTAAGTGCCAGTGATTTGGCGTCAGCTTATCAGACAGTGTTATGTGTATCGGCAAAATGCACACTGGCTTGAGCTTTTCCGCCGGGGCTGCAAGGTCTAAGCTGGCAACCTTTTTTAATATGCAATGGAGTCCGGATAAATGAAGGCACGTATCCAGTGGGCCGGTGAAGCCATGTTTCTCGGCGAGTCGGGGAGTGGTCACGTCGTGGTCATGGACGGCCCACCCGAGGCCGGTGGCCGCAACCTGGGCGTTCGGCCTATGGAGATGCTCCTGTTGGGCCTGGGGGGCTGCAGCAGTTTTGACGTGGTGAGCATCCTCAAGAAGTCGCGCCAGGCTGTGGAGAGCTGCGAAGCCTTCCTGGAGGCCGAACGCGCCAGCGAGGATCCCAAAGTGTTCACCAAGATCCACCTCAACTTCGTGGTCAAGGGTCGCGGGCTGAAGGAGCCCCAGGTCAAGCGCGCGGTGGAGCTGTCGGCGGAGAAATATTGTTCGGCCTCGATCATGCTCGACCGCGCGGGTGTGGAAATCACCCATGGCTATGAAATCGTCGAGCTGGGCTGAGCAGGCGCATCAGCGAAAAAGGGGGGGAGCGGTCCGAGCCCCTTCTTCATGCTTATCAGCGACGCAGCGCTGGCAAACCATCCTGTAACCATTGTGGTAGGTGGGCTCGCAATGCCTGGCTCAGCTGCTCGCGGCGCTTCTGGTAGAACAGGCCAAGGGCAATCA
The DNA here is from genome assembly GCF_054889225.1 of Pseudomonas sp. X10. Lineage (NCBI taxonomy): Bacteria > Pseudomonadati > Pseudomonadota > Gammaproteobacteria > Pseudomonadales > Pseudomonadaceae > Pseudomonas > Pseudomonas sp. X10. The sequence goes on from NZ_CM142677.1 coordinate 564,604, forward strand.
CGGCCAGTCCGATCACGGTCAGCACCAGAGGGAAGAGCAGCGAGTCGGCGAACACCTCATAGGAGAGGTAGCCCAGGTAGGCCGCCACGCCCATGGCGCCGAACACCATGAACAGCGGTCGGCGCAATAGCACTGCCAGGGCCATCAGGCCGAGGTTGATCAGGCAGTAGAACGCCTTGCCCAGTTCGCTGCCGCTTTCCATCTGGCTCAGTGCGCCCCAGAAGGCCAACAGCCCGGCCAGGTAGCCCCAGAATGCGTAATCCTTGCGCGTGCGGCCATCCACCAACAGGAATACCAACAACAACCCCAGGCCGAACCACAGGGAGACGGTGCGGCGCTGTGCCCAGGTGAACTCCGAGCCGTGGAACCATTCGCTGAGGTCCATGGACATGAACCAGAGGGCCACCGCGATCGGCATGACGATGAAGGGGAAGGGCACCAGGCGCAACATCAGCAAGCCTGCGATCACTGTTGCCGCCTCCATCAGCAGCCAGCCGCCCTGCACATAGGCATAGTACTGATGGTAGTCGGCCTGGGCGTCATCCAGAGGCCAGAGGCCGGTAAGCCGTTCGATGGCGAACACGGCCAGGGGCACGATGCTGACGGCCACTGCTGCTAGCACGCCGGCGGCAATGGTTTGGCCACGGCGCTGCAGGGACAGGGCCGCCAGGGTCAACAGGCCGATATAGAGCAGGGCGATGACAAGCAAGGCTGGGTCGCCGATGCTCATCCAGGCCTCGGTGAGCAACCAGCCCATGGCAGCCATGATCAGCATGGCGCCGAAGTAGAACGCCACATGGGCCAACTGGAAGCTGCCCTGGCTGGTCGGCTGCTGGCGCAGGAAGACCAGCAGCGCTTGGTCCTGGCCCGGTTGGAGAACGCCAGCGCTTACCGCGCGGGCCAGATCCTTGGCATCGAAGCGTTCTGTCATGGGAGTGTCCTAGATGCGGTAGGTGCTCTTGGTCATGACCTTGGCCATCAGGCTCATGCCGAAGCGCACCGGGGCTGGAAAGCGGAAGCCACCGGCTTCGAGGGCCGACTCGGCATGGTGCTCTTCGTCGACACGCATTTGCTCAAGGATGGCGCGGGACTTCTCGTCTTCCTTGGGAATCTGCTCCAGGTGTTCGTCCAGGTGCTTGCACACCTGATGTTCGGTGGCGGCGACGAAGCCCAAGCTGACCTTGTCGCTGACCAGGCCGGCGAGTGCGCCGATACCGAATGACATGCCATAGAACAGGGGGTTGAGCACGCTGGGATGGCTGCCCAACTGGCGGATACGCTGTTCACACCAGGCCAGGTGATCGATCTCTTCCTCGGCCGCCTGCTCCATGGCCTTGCGCACCTGGGGCAGCTTGGCGGTCAGGGCCTGGCCTTGGTAGAGCGCCTGGGCGCAGACTTCGCCGGTGTGGTTGATACGCATCAGGCCTGCGACGTGGCGAGCCTGGGTCTCGTCCATCTCGGCGTCCGGTTGGACAATGGCCGGGGACGGGCGGGAAGGTTGGCCGCTGAAGGGCAGCAAGGTACGCATGGCGGTATCGGCCTGCAGTAACAAGCGGTCGAGCGGCGAGTAGTGACGTTCGGTAGCCATCGGGCACCTCCGCAAGAGTGTGCCCGACAGTTTACCCCAATCATGTGCCCTGGGCTTGCCCAGGGTCAGTTCTCGCTTCATTCAGGGGCGCGGATGAAGCGCAAGCAGGGTCTGGGATCAGCCCGGCGGCCAGTGCATCTGGCGCTGGCCAAGCACATGCATGTGGATGTGATAGACGGTCTGGCCGCCCATCTCGTTGCAGTTCATGACAACGCGGAAACCGTCCTCGCAGCCGAGCTCCTTGGCTAGGCGCTGGGCGGTGAAGAGAATGTGGCCAGCCAGGCCCTTGTCTTCCTCGGTCAGGTCATTGAGGGTTCGGATCGGCTTTTTCGGGATAACCAGAAAATGTACTGGTGCCTGGGGGGCGATATCGTGGAAGGCCAGAACCTGGTCGTCCTCGTAGATGATCTTTGCCGGGATTTCCCGGTTGATGATCTTGGTGAAGAGAGTCTCCACAGCGCTTGCTCCATGGTGGTGGTCCGGGCTGAGTGTACCCAGCGTGGCGCCGCTCGCCCAGTGGCTATTCCGCACCGAGGGGACGGTAGGCGCGATGGATCAGGCCGGCCAGCTTGCGTGTCAGCCAACGTGGCAGCAGGCGGGGTGTGAAGGCCAGCCAGCGGTTGCGACGGCCCGGCAGGATAACGGCGCGGTTCTTGTCCAGGGCGCGGACCGTGTATAGCGCCACTTCTTCGGGGCTCAGGCAGCGTTTGCTGCCCTCCAGTCGCGCAATGCGCCGTTTCGCCGAGCGCACCGGGCCGGGGCAGAGCACCGACACCTTGATGCCCGTGCGTTTGAGCTCCTCGCGCAGGGCTTCGGAGAAGTGCAACACATAGGCCTTGCTGGCAGAGTAGGTCGCCATCCATGGGCCGGGCGCGAAGCCGCCCAGTGACGCGACGTTGAGGATCTGCCCGCCGCCCTGCACGGCCATGACATTGCCCACAGCGTGGCACAGGCGGGTCAGGGCGACGATGTTGACCTCCAGAACGTCCTGCTCGTCAGCCCACTCATGGGCCATGAACGGACCATAGGAGCGCAGCCCGGCGCAGTTGACCAGCAGGTCGATCTGCCGGTCGCCTTCTTCCAGTTCGAGGATGAAGCCCGACAGGCGCAGTGGCTCGCTGAGGTCGCAGGCACGGAACAGCACTTCGACACCGAAGCGCTGGGTCAGCTCGATGGCGACGGGCTCCAACGCTTCGCGTTGCCGTGCCACCAGGATCAGATTACGCCCGCGCCGTGCCAGTGCCTCCGCCAGGGCAAGGCCCAGGCCGCTGGAGGCGCCGGTGATCATGGCGTAACGGGTCATGCAGTGCTCCTGGGGCGGCGAATGAGGGCGCCTAGTGTACAGCTTGGCCAGGGAAGGTGCTTTCTTTCCCGGAGGGGCTCAAGCGTGCAGCTGGCGGCTGCGCTCCAGCGCTGCCAAGTATTCGCTGTGCAAGCGATCGATCAGTGAGCCGGCGCTGGGCAGGTCGTCGATGCCGCCGACACCCTGGCCGGCGGACCAGACTGTTTTCCAGGCCTTGGCTTCATCGTCCAGGGGCTTGAGGCGACTCTGTTCATGGCTGGTTTTCAGTGCCGACATGTCATAACCGGCCTGCTCCAGGCTCTGGCGCAGGAAACTGGCAGGAACGCCGGAAACAGCCGGGGTATGAATGATGTCAGCGGCATGGGCATCCAGCAGCATCTGCTTGTAGGCCGCCGGGGCCTGGCTTTCTTGCGTGGCGATAAAGCGGGTACCCATGTAGGCCAGGTCGACGCCGAGCAACTGTGCGCTGAGGATCTCGTGGCCATGATTCAGGCAGCCGGCCAGCAGCAGGGTCTTGTCGAAGAACTGGCGGATCTCGGCCACCAAGGCGAAAGGGCTCCAGGTCCCGGCATGGCCACCGGCGCCGGCGGCCACGGCGATCAAGCCGTCGACACCGGCTTCGGCAGCCTTCTCGGCGTGACGGCGTGTGGTGACATCGTGGAAGACCAGGCCACCATAGCTGTGCACGGCATCGACCACTTCCTTGACCGCGCCCAGGCTGGTGATGACGATCGGCACCCGGTGTTCGACGCAGAGCGCCAGGTCGGCCTGCAGGCGCGGGTTGCTCGGGTGTACGATCAGGTTGACCGCATAGGGTGCGGGTGTTTCAAGGGCTGCCAGGCCGCTGTCGATTTCCTCGAGCCAGGCCTTGAAGCCTGCGCTGTCCCGTTGGTTCAACGCCGGGAAGCTGCCGACCACGCCATTGCCGCAGCAGGCCAGTACCAATTGCGGATTGGAGATCAGGAACATCGGTGCCGCCACCAAGGGGAGATGAAGGCGCTTTTCGAGCAGGACGGGCAATGGCATGGCAGGGCTCCTGGCAGGATGGATATCGCTAGAACGGTTTGACCACCACGAGAATTACGATGCCCAGCAGGATCACCACTGGCACTTCGTTGAACCAGCGGTAGTAGACATGGCTACGTTTGTTCTCGCCGCGGGCGAAGCGCTTGAGTTGGGCGCCACACATGTGATGGTAGCCGGTCAGCAGGACGATCAGCGTGAGCTTGGCGTGCATCCAGCCCTGGCTGAGGAAGCCCGGGGTCAGGCTCAGCAGCCAGATGCCGAAGACGAAGGTGGCGATCATCGCAGGGCCCATGATGCCGCGGTACAGCTTGCGCTCCATGGTGACGAAGCGTTCCTGACTGATGCTGTCCTGGCTCTGGGCATGGTAGACGAACAGGCGCGGCAGGTAGAACAGCCCGGCAAACCAGCAGACCACGCTGACGATATGCAGAGCTTTGATCCAGAGATAAAGCATGGAGGGAGTTCCTTCAGGTTTTCACGGTCGTCAGATAGTAGAGGCGAAGGGCCCGAGGGGTCATCTCAAGAGTTGTTACAGGCGTCTCGCGCCCCTATTATCGTGCGCTTTCCAGTCGGTTCGTTGATAAGGGGCAAGCGTTATGATCAAGGTCGGTATCGTCGGCGGTACGGGTTACACCGGAGTCGAGCTGCTGCGTCTTCTGGCACAGCATCCACAGGCCGAAGTGGCGGTCATCACTTCGCGCTCCGAGGCCGGCGTGGCGGTTGCCGACATGTACCCGAATCTGCGCGGCCACTACGACGGCCTGGCCTTCAGCGTTCCGGACAGCAAGACCCTGGCGGCCTGCGATGTGGTCTTCTTCGCCACCCCGCACGGCGTCGCCCACGCCTTGGCCGGTGAGCTGCTGGCTGCCGGGACCAAGATCATCGACCTGTCCGCCGATTTCCGTCTGCAGGACGCCGTCGAGTGGGGCAAGTGGTACGGCCAACCCCATGGCGCGCCGGAGCTGCTCAAGGACGCGGTCTACGGCCTGCCCGAAGTCAACCGGGAGAAGATCCGCCAGGCACGTCTTATCGCTGTGCCTGGCTGCTACCCGACCGCCACCCAACTGGGCTTCCTGCCACTGCTTGAGGCTGGGCTGGCCGACTCTTCGCGCCTGATCGCTGACTGCAAGTCAGGTGTCAGCGGCGCCGGCCGTGGCGCATCGGTTGGCTCGCTGTTCTGTGAAGCGGGCGAGAGCATGAAAGCCTATGCGGTCAAGGGGCATCGCCACCTGCCAGAAATCAGCCAGGGTCTGCGTCTGGCTGCCGGCCAGGACATCGGCCTGACCTTCGTGCCACACCTGACCCCGATGATCCGTGGTATCCACGCGACGCTCTACGCTACCGTCGCCGACACGTCGGTCGACTTGCAGGCGCTGTTCGAGAAGCGCTACGCCGATGAGCCGTTCGTCGATGTGATGCCGGCTGGCAGCCACCCGGAAACCCGAAGTGTGCGGGGGGCCAATGTCTGCCGTATCGCCGTGCACCGGCCGCAGGGCGGTGACCTGGTCGTGGTACTGTCGGTGATCGACAATCTGGTCAAGGGCGCGTCCGGCCAGGCCGTGCAGAACCTGAACATCCTCTTCGGCCTGGATGAGCGCATGGGCCTGTCCCATGCCGGCCTGTTGCCTTAAGAGGGGGCGTTTCAAGTCGTAAGTGGGCCATATGCGACCTGCTTGCGGCTTGCGGCTTGGGGCTTGCAACTTGCCGCTTTCGTATTGTTGACCGATTTTCTCGGAGAAGCGGATAATGCGCGTCATCACGTTTTATGGCGGCACAGCGCCGGGAGAGTCAACATGAGCGTCGAAACCTTTACCCCTGAGGCTTTGCGGTTTACCCAGGGGGCTGCGCACAAGGTGAAGACCCTGGTCGATGAAGAAGGCAATGATCGTCTGAAGTTGCGAGTATTCGTGACAGGCGGTGGTTGTTCGGGTTTCCAGTATGGCTTCACCTTCGATGAAGATGTGGCCGAGGACGACACTGTGGTCGAGCGCGAAGGCGTGGCCCTGGTAGTCGATCCGATGAGCTTCCAGTATTTGGCCGGTGCCGAGGTGGATTACCAGGAAGGCTTGGAAGGCTCGCGTTTCGTGATCAAGAACCCGAACGCCACCACGACTTGCGGGTGTGGCTCGTCGTTCTCTATCTGATCTAGGGGCTTTGGCAAGACAAACGCCGCGCATTTGCGCGGCGTTTTGCATTCCAGGCCGGGGTCAGGCCGGATAGATGGCGCCCAGTACGCGCAGGCCTTTCGCTCCCGTGACGCTGGGGCGGTTGCCAGGGATCTGCTCCAGGCAGCAATGGGCCAGCCAGGCAAAGGCCATGGCTTCGACCCAGTCGGGGTCTACGCCATGGGCCGCAGTGCTGGTGACCCGGGCCTCGGGCAGGAGGTCGCCCAGGCGTCGCATCAATGCGCCGTTGCGTGCCCCGCCACCACACACCAGCAATGTCTCCGTATCTTCCTGGGCGTTCTGCAAGGCCCCGATGATACTGCGTGCGGTCAGTTCCAGCAGGGTGGCTTGAACATCTTCGTCGCGATACGCCGATAATACGCCCAGGTGCCTATCAATCCATGACAGGTTGAACACCTCGCGACCGGTGCTTTTCGGACCAGTGCCGGCAAAGAACGGGTCGGCCAGCATTGAGTTCAGCAGCGTCTCGTTTACCTTGCCACTGGCGGCCCAGGCGCCATCGGCATCGAACTGCTGACCGCGTTTGCGTTCGATCCAGGCGTCGAGTAGCACGTTGCCGGGGCCGCAGTCGAAACCATGCACAGGCTTGTCTTGTTCGATCAGACTAAGGTTGCTGAAACCACCGACGTTGAGTACGGCCAGGCGCTGGCCTAGGTGAGCGAACAATGCTTCGTGAAAGGCCGGCACCAGAGGCGCGCCTTGACCGCCTGCGGCGACGTCGCGGCGGCGGAAGTCACTGACCACGCTGATGCCGGTCAGTTCTGCGAGTAACGCGGGATTGCCGATCTGCACGGTAAAGCCGAGTGCCGGCTCGTGACGAATAGTCTGGCCATGGCTACCGATGGCGCGGATGGCACTGGCATCCAGCCGTTGGCTGGCCAGTAGCTGGCGGGTGCCTTCGGCCGCCAGGGTTGCCCACTGGTTTTCGGCCAGCGAGGCGCGGGTGATTTCGTCCGGACCGCTGGCGCAGAGGGCCAGCAGGTCACGGCGCAGGGGCGCAGGCATTGGGGTGTAATGGGTGGCGAGCAGCCGGAGCTGCTCGGTGGTGTGTTCGATCAGGGCAATGTCCAGGCCGTCGAGGCTGGTTCCGGACATCACCCCCAGGTAGAGCGCCACTGCTTAGCGCTTGTTCGACGCGAGCATGGTGGCCTTTTCCTGGTCCATGCGGGCGAGCAGGGGCTTGCTCTGCTGCAGGAAGCGCTGGCGCTCGGCCTTGGCGATCGGGTCGGCCATTGGCAGCTTCTGGCCCAGCGGGTCGACGTGCACGCCATTGATCTGGAACTCATAGTGCAGGTGCGGACCGGTAGAAAGGCCTGTAGTACCGATGTAGCCAATAATCTGGCCCTGCTTGACCGTGCCGCCGGTCCTGATGCCCTTGGCGAAACCTTGCATGTGACCGTAGAGGGTCTTGTAGGTGTTGCCGTGCTGGATGATCACGGTATTGCCATAACCGCCGCGACGCCCGGCCAGCAGAACCTTGCCGTCACCTGCCGCCTTGATCGGCGTGCCGCGTGGCGCGGCGTAATCGACGCCCTTGTGGGCGCGGATCTTGTTCAGGATCGGATGCTTGCGGCCGTTCGAGAAGCGCGAGCTGATGCGGGCGAAGTCCACCGGGGTACGGATGAACGCCTTACGCATGCTGTTGCCGTCAGCGGTGTAGTAGCTGGTGTTGCCTTGCTTGTTGGTATAGCGGACGGCAGTGTAGGTCTTGCCGCGGTTGGTGAAACGGGCGGAAAGGATGTTGCCAGTACCGACCACTTTGCCATCCATGACCTTCTGTTCGTAGACCACATCGAAATCATCACCCTGGCGGATATCCTGGGCGAAGTCGATGTCGTAGCCGAAGATACGAGCCATATCCATGCTCAGCCCGTGAGGCAGTCCGGCGCGCTGGGCGGAGGCCGAGAAGGAGCTCTTGATGGTGCCGTGGGCATAGGCAGTGCGGACCAGCGGTTTGCTGATCTCTCGATTGAAGGCATAGCCCTTGTCGTTTTTGGTCAGGCGGATGGTTTCGAGGTTGCTGACCTTGCTGTGCAGGCTGGTCAGTTGACCGTCCTTGTCCAGCTCGAATTGCAGCACCTGCCCATGCTTGAGCTGGCTGAACTGCTTGGCTTGCTTGCTGCTGGCCAGCACCTCATGGACCACATTGGCTGGCAGGCCGACTTTGGCGAACAGGGTGGACAGCGTGTCGCCACGGGCAACAGTCACTTCGCGATGGCCGGGAAGCGTTTCGGCCTTTTCTGGTACGGGCTCGGCCTGGGAGGCTTGTTCGGTGGCTGGCTCGGCATTTTCTATCTGGGCGAAAGGCGAGCCTTCGCTCTCCTGGGATTGGACCAGGGGGGCAGATTTGGATTCGTCTTTCAGTTGATCGGCCGAGCTTTCGAACTCCAGGCTCAGAGTCGTTTTCTTGGCTTCGACATCGCTGGAAGGGAATACCAGCAAGGCCAGGCTGAGAAGGGCGGCGATGCCGCTGGCGGCCAACAGATGGCTCTTCGGATAAAGCGGTGGCGCTTTAGGAGGTTCGTTGGTCATAGGAAAAGTGACTTTGAAAAAGTGAAATGGAAAAGATGAATGACATGATGAAGATGAAATAACTGTATAAAATATAACCAAATCCATTTCAGCGCAAGGGCGGCAGACGTCTGCAGGTAGCCTTCGGGTCACATCCCAGGCAAAAACTTGTATTTGGTGGCTGATCTTGTATGGTTGGGTCCCTTTGAATCTGAGCCTTGCGGGTCTGTGTATGAAGTCGGTTGAAGAGCAGCTGGCGCTTATCAAGCGCGGTGCGGAAGAGGTACTGGTCGAGTCGGAGTTGGCGGAAAAGCTCAAGCGTGGTCAGCCGCTGCGTATCAAGGCGGGTTTCGACCCGACTGCGCCGGACCTGCACCTTGGGCATACCGTGCTGATCAACAAGTTGCGCCAGTTCCAGGATCTGGGGCATCAGGTGATCTTCCTGATCGGTGACTTCACCGGAATGATCGGTGACCCGAGCGGCAAAAGTGCTACGCGTCCGCCGCTGACCCGTGAGCAGGTGCTGGAAAACGCTGAGACCTATAAGCAGCAGGTGTTCAAGATTCTCGACCCGGCCAAGACCGAGGTCGCTTTCAACTCCACCTGGATGGATAAGCTGACCCCTGCCGACTTCATCCGCCTGGCTTCCCAGTACACCGTGGCGCGCATGCTCGAGCGCGACGACTTCGATAAGCGTTACACCAGCAACCAGCCGATCGCTATCCATGAGTTTCTCTACCCGCTGGTGCAGGGTTATGACTCGGTAGCGCTCAAGGCGGATGTCGAATTGGGAGGGACCGACCAGAAGTTCAACCTCCTGATGGGTCGTGAGCTTCAGCGCGCCTATGGGCAGGAGGCACAGAATGTCGTGACCATGCCGCTGCTCGAAGGTCTCGATGGTGTGAAGAAGATGTCCAAGTCGTTGGGCAACTATGTCGGTATTCAGGAAGCGCCCGGCGTGATGTACAGCAAGCTGGTATCGATCCCGGACACTTTGATGTGGCGTTACTTCGAGCTGCTCAGTTTTCGCTCGATGGATGAGATCAACGAATTCCGCGCCGATGTCGAGAAGGGGGCCAATCCCCGTGACATCAAGATCAAGCTGGCCGAAGAGATTGTTGCGCGCTTCCATGGTGAGGAGGCCGCGGCCAATGCGCATCGCGCTGCCGGCAATCGGATGAAGGATGGCGAGCTGCCAGAGGACCTGCCGGAGGTCGAGCTGTCTGCGGCTGAGGAGATGCCTATTGCGGCGATACTCAACAAGGCGGCGCTGGTGAAGAACTCGGCGGCGGCGCGTGATTTGCTGGCGGCGGGTAGCGTGAAGGTCGACGGTGAGGTGGTGGATCGTGGCTTCATGTTTGCGATTGGCGCTACCCACGTGTGCCAGGCGGGCAAGAAGGCCTTTGCCCGTATCACGCTGAAAGCGGAGTAAGCCTATATAGAGGAAGGCGGGGAGGCCGATAGGCCTCCCCGCTTTGTTTTAAAGGAATATGAAGGTTTCTTGAAATTAAGGGTTGACGGGCTTTCGAATCCCCTTATAATGCGCCCCACTTCCGACGCAGTCGAAACGGAAAACTCCTTGAGATTCATATAGTTAGAAGTTTCAGGTAGTATCGGAAGGGCTTCGATCGAGAGGTTGGCAGCGGTGAAAAAGGCAGTTGACAGCAGGTTTTAACGCTGTATGATTCGCCTCCCGCTACGAGCGATCGCAGCGAGTCAAGTGGTTGAAGTTGAACGGCTTTTTAGCAAAAGACTTCGAAATAAACGCTTGACAGGTTTTGAGGAAAGCGTAGAATGCGCGCCTCGGTTGAGTCGAAAGGCTCCTGACCAAACGCTCTTTAACAATCGAATCAAGCAATTCGTGTGGGTGCTTGTGAGTACGGACTGATAGTCAAAAAGATTATCAGCATCACAAGTGGCCATATGAGAAATCACATAGTCATTTGAGATTGCTGAGCCAAGTTTAGGGTTTCTTAAAAACCCAAGCAGTATTGAACTGAAGAGTTTGATCATGGCTCAGATTGAACGCTGGCGGCAGGCCTAACACATGCAAGTCGAGCGGATGAAGTGAGCTTGCTCATGGATTCAGCGGCGGACGGGTGAGTAATGCCTAGGAATCTGCCTGGTAGTGGGGGACAACGTTTCGAAAGGAACGCTAATACCGCATACGTCCTACGGGAGAAAGCAGGGGACCTTCGGGCCTTGCGCTATCAGATGAGCCTAGGTCGGATTAGCTAGTTGGTGGGGTAATGGCTCACCAAGGCGACGATCCGTAACTGGTCTGAGAGGATGATCAGTCACACTGGAACTGAGACACGGTCCAGACTCCTACGGGAGGCAGCAGTGGGGAATATTGGACAATGGGCGAAAGCCTGATCCAGCCATGCCGCGTGTGTGAAGAAGGTCTTCGGATTGTAAAGCACTTTAAGTTGGGAGGAAGGGCAGTAAGCGAATACCTTGCTGTTTTGACGTTACCGACAGAATAAGCACCGGCTAACTCTGTGCCAGCAGCCGCGGTAATACAGAGGGTGCAAGCGTTAATCGGAATTACTGGGCGTAAAGCGCGCGTAGGTGGTTCGTTAAGTTGGATGTGAAAGCCCCGGGCTCAACCTGGGAACTGCATCCAAAACTGGCGAGCTAGAGTATGGTAGAGGGTGGTGGAATTTCCTGTGTAGCGGTGAAATGCGTAGATATAGGAAGGAACACCAGTGGCGAAGGCGACCACCTGGACCGATACTGACACTGAGGTGCGAAAGCGTGGGGAGCAAACAGGATTAGATACCCTGGTAGTCCACGCCGTAAACGATGTCAACTAGCCGTTGGGGTCCTTGAGACTTTAGTGGCGCAGCTAACGCATTAAGTTGACCGCCTGGGGAGTACGGCCGCAAGGTTAAAACTCAAATGAATTGACGGGGGCCCGCACAAGCGGTGGAGCATGTGGTTTAATTCGAAGCAACGCGAAGAACCTTACCAGGCCTTGACATGCAGAGAACTTTCCAGAGATGGATTGGTGCCTTCGGGAACTCTGACACAGGTGCTGCATGGCTGTCGTCAGCTCGTGTCGTGAGATGTTGGGTTAAGTCCCGTAACGAGCGCAACCCTTGTCCTTAGTTACCAGCACGTAATGGTGGGCACTCTAAGGAGACTGCCGGTGACAAACCGGAGGAAGGTGGGGATGACGTCAAGTCATCATGGCCCTTACGGCCTGGGCTACACACGTGCTACAATGGTCGGTACAGAGGGTTGCCAAGCCGCGAGGTGGAGCTAATCTCACAAAACCGATCGTAGTCCGGATCGCAGTCTGCAACTCGACTGCGTGAAGTCGGAATCGCTAGTAATCGCGAATCAGAATGTCGCGGTGAATACGTTCCCGGGCCTTGTACACACCGCCCGTCACACCATGGGAGTGGGTTGCACCAGAAGTAGCTAGTCTAACCTTCGGGAGGACGGTTACCACGGTGTGATTCATGACTGGGGTGAAGTCGTAACAAGGTAGCCGTAGGGGAACCTGCGGCTGGATCACCTCCTTAATCGACGACATCAGCCGGCTGATGAGCACCCACACGAATTGCTTGATTCATTGAACGAAGACGATGTAGTAACGCGACCCTGTTATAGGTCTGTAGCTCAGTTGGTTAGAGCGCACCCCTGATAAGGGTGAGGTCGGCAGTTCAAATCTGCCCAGACCTACCAATTGCTTGTGGTGCAACCTGTACATACGGGGCCATAGCTCAGCTGGGAGAGCGCCTGCCTTGCACGCAGGAGGTCAGCGGTTCGATCCCGCTTGGCTCCACCACTCTTGCAGTTACCCTGCAGAACTTAGAAATGAGCATTCGTGCTGAATGTTGATTTCTGACTTTTGTCAGATCGTTCTTTAAAAATTCGGATATGTGATAGAAAGATAGACTGTGAACCACTTTCACTGGTGGTGAACAGGCTAAGGTAAAATTTGTGAGTTGCTCTCATGAGCAAGCATGCGAATTTTCGGCGAATGTCGTCTTCACAGTATAACCAGATTGCTTGGGGTTATATGGTCAAGTGAAGAAGCGCATACGGTGGATGCCTTGGCAGTCAGAGGCGATGAAAGACGTGGTAGCCTGCGATAAGCTTCGGGGAGTCGGCAAACAGACTTTGATCCGGAGATCTCTGAATGGGGGAACCCACTCAGCACAAGCTGAGTATCTTGTACTGAATACATAGGTGCAAGAGGCGAACCAGGGGAACTGAAACATCTAAGTACCCTGAGGAAAAGAAATCAACCGAGATTCCCTTAGTAGTGGCGAGCGAACGGGGATTAGCCCTTAAGTGGCTTTGAGATTAGCGGAACGCTCTGGAAAGTGCGGCCATAGTGGGTGATAGCCCTGTACGCGAAAATCTCTTAGTCATGAAATCGAGTAGGACGGAGCACGAGAAACTTTGTCTGAACATGGGGGGACCATCCTCCAAGGCTAAATACTACTGACTGACCGATAGTGAACCAGTACCGTGAGGGAAAGGCGAAAAGAACCCCGGAGAGGGGAGTGAAATAGAACCTGAAACCGTATGCGTACAAGCAGTGGGAGCCTACTTTGTTAGGTGACTGCGTACCTTTTGTATAATGGGTCAGCGACTTATATTCAGTGGCGAGCTTAACCGAATAGGGGAGGCGTAGCGAAAGCGAGTCTTAATAGGGCGTTTAGTCGCTGGGTATAGACCCGAAACCGGGCGATCTATCCATGGGCAGGTTGAAGGTTAGGTAACACTGACTGGAGGACCGAACCGACTACCGTTGAAAAGTTAGCGGATGACCTGTGGATCGGAGTGAAAGGCTAATCAAGCTCGGAGATAGCTGGTTCTCCTCGAAAGCTATTTAGGTAGCGCCTCATGTATCACTCCAGGGGGTAGAGCACTGTTTCGGCTAGGGGGTCATCCCGACTTACCAAACCGATGCAAACTCCGAATACCTGGAAGTGCCGAGCATGGGAGACACACGGCGGGTGCTAACGTCCGTCGTGAAAAGGGAAACAACCCAGACCGTCAGCTAAGGTCCCAAAGTCATGGTTAAGTGGGAAACGATGTGGGAAGGCTTAGACAGCTAGGAGGTTGGCTTAGAAGCAGCCATCCTTTAAAGAAAGCGTAATAGCTCACTAGTCGAGTCGGCCTGCGCGGAAGATGTAACGGGGCTCAAACCATGCACCGAAGCTACGGGTATCACTTAGGTGATGCGGTAGAGGAGCGTTCTGTAAGCCTGTGAAGGTGAGTTGAGAAGCTTGCTGGAGGTATCAGAAGTGCGAATGCTGACATGAGTAACGACAATGGGTGTGAAAAACACCCACGCCGAAAGACCAAGGTTTCCTGCGCAACGTTAATCGACGCAGGGTTAGTCGGTCCCTAAGGCGAGGCTGAAAAGCGTAGTCGATGGAAAACAGGTTAATATTCCTGTACTTCCGGTTATTGCGATGGAGGGACGGAGAAGGCTAGGCCAGCTTGGCGTTGGTTGTCCAAGTTTAAGGTGGTAGGCCGAGATCTTAGGTAAATCCGGGATCTCAAGGCCGAGAGCTGATGACGAGTTGCCTTTAGGCGACGAAGTGGTTGATGCCATGCTTCCAAGAAAAGCTTCTAAGCTTCAGATAACCGGGAACCGTACCCCAAACCGACACAGGTGGTTGGGTAGAGAATACCAAGGCGCTTGAGAGAACTCGGGTGAAGGAACTAGGCAAAATGGCACCGTAACTTCGGGAGAAGGTGCGCCGGTGAGGGTGAAGGACTTGCTCCGTAAGCCCATGCCGGTCGAAGATACCAGGCCGCTGCGACTGTTTATTAAAAACACAGCACTCTGCAAACACGAAAGTGGACGTATAGGGTGTGACGCCTGCCCGGTGCCGGAAGGTTAATTGATGGGGTTAGCTAACGCGAAGCTCTTGATCGAAGCCCCGGTAAACGGCGGCCGTAACTATAACGGTCCTAAGGTAGCGAAATTCCTTGTCGGGTAAGTTCCGACCTGCACGAATGGCGTAACGATGGCGGCGCTGTCTCCACCCGAGACTCAGTGAAATTGAAATCGCTGTGAAGATGCAGTGTATCCGCGGCTAGACGGAAAGACCCCGTGAACCTTTACTATAGCTTTGCACTGGACTTTGAATTTGCTTGTGTAGGATAGGTGGGAGGCTTTGAAGCGTGGACGCCAGTTCGCGTGGAGCCATCCTTGAAATACCACCCTGGCAACTTTGAGGTTCTAACTCAGGTCCGTCATCCGGATCGAGGACAGTGTATGGTGGGTAGTTTGACTGGGGCGGTCTCCTCCCAAAGAGTAACGGAGGAGTACGAAGGTGCGCTCAGACCGGTCGGAAATCGGTCGCAGAGTATAAAGGCAAAAGCGCGCTTGACTGCGAGACAGACACGTCGAGCAGGTACGAAAGTAGGTCTTAGTGATCCGGTGGTTCTGTATGGAAGGGCCATCGCTCAACGGATAAAAGGTACTCCGGGGATAACAGGCTGATACCGCCCAAGAGTTCATATCGACGGCGGTGTTTGGCACCTCGATGTCGGCTCATCACATCCTGGGGCTGAAGCCGGTCCCAAGGGTATGGCTGTTCGCCATTTAAAGTGGTACGCGAGCTGGGTTTAGAACGTCGTGAGACAGTTCGGTCCCTATCTGCCGTGGACGTTTGAGATTTGAGAGGGGCTGCTCCTAGTACGAGAGGACCGGAGTGGACGAACCTCTGGTGTTCCGGTTGTCACGCCAGTGGCATTGCCGGGTAGCTATGTTCGGAAGAGATAACCGCTGAAAGCATCTAAGCGGGAAACTTGCCTCAAGATGAGATCTCACTGGAGCCTTGAGCTCCCTGAAGGGCCGTCGAAGACTACGACGTTGATAGGTCGGGTGTGTAAGCGCTGTGAGGCGTTGAGCTAACCGATACTAATTGCCCGTGAGGCTTGACCATATAACACCCAAGCAATTTGCTGACGCAGATGGCGGTGGTGAAGACGCAACAGCCGAAGATTCGCAAGACCACAAATGCACATATCCGAATTGACTGGAGTGTCCAACAGGACGTTCTGGTAACAGAATTTCTTGACGACCATAGAGCATTGGAACCACCTGATCCCATCCCGAACTCAGCAGTGAAACGATGCATCGCCGATGGTAGTGTGGGGTTTCCCCATGTGAGAGTAGGTCATCGTCAAGATTCATTTCGCAAAACCCCTATCTGCGCGAGCAGGTAGGGGTTTTGTCTTTTCCGGGGTTTGAAGGGCAGGGCTGCACCCTCAGCTGCCGAGCTGGTCTGTCTCTGTGGGAGCGGCCTTGTGTCGCGATGGGCTGCGCAGCGGCCCCCTAGCAGGACATAAAAGCCTCGCGGCCCTGTCCATGGTCCGGTGGCGTAGAGCTCGCCCTACATTGGTTCTCCACTCAAACCCCTTTTCCTATGCAATGCTTCGACGCGTGGCTATCATGCCAGCCTTATTCTGAGTCGAGACTGGCATGCTGAAGTTGTTGAATCTCCTCAAGGATGGTCGGTTTCATTCCGGGCAGGCCCTGGGGGCTGCTCTGGGGGTGAGTCGCAGCGCCGTGTGGAAGCAGCTGCAGCACCTGGAAAGCGAATTGAATCTGCCTATCCATAAGGTGCGCGGCCGTGGCTATCAATTGGCTACGCCATTGACCCTGCTTGAGTCGGCGGCAATCGCTGAATGCTCGTCGGGTGAGTCGTGGCCCGTGTTCATCCATGAAACCATCGACTCCACCAATGCTCAGGCTTTGCGTTGCATTGCCGAAGGACGGGTTGCGCCTTTCTTGGTACTTGCCGAGCGACAAAGTGCCGGGCGCGGGCGTCGTGGGCGGCAGTGGGTCAGTCCTTTTGCCGAGAATCTCTATTACAGCCTGGTCTTGCGCATCGAAGGTGGCATGCGCCAGCTCGAAGGCTTGAGCCTGGTTGTCGGTCTTGCTGTCATGCGTACGCTGCAATCCTTCGGGGTAGTGGGTGGCGGCTTGAAATGGCCTAACGACGTGCTGGTCAAGGACCAGAAGATCGCCGGTATTCTCCTGGAGCTGGTTGGGGACCCGGCGGATGTCTGTCATGTCGTGTTGGGCATCGGTATCAACGTCAACATGCAGGTCAATGGGCAGGTGGACCAGCAGTGGACCTCGATGCGCCGCGAAGTGGGTGCGACAATAGATCGCAATCGGTTGGTCGCATCGCTCAATCAGCAGCTGCAGCATGAGTTGATGCGTCATCGTCGCTACGGTTTTGCCGCCTTCCAGGAGGAGTGGGAGCAAGCCCATCTCTGGCAGGGGCGTCCTGTTTCGCTGATTGCAGGCAGCAATCGAATCGACGGTGTGGTGCTGGGAGTGGATGGGCAAGGCGGCTTGCGTCTTGATATCGAGGGTGTAGAAAAGAGCTTCAGCGGTGGAGAGCTCAGTTTGAGGTTGCGTGATGATTCTTGAGCTCGATTGCGGTAACAGCTTTATTAAGTGGCGGGTGATCCATGTGGCTGATGCCACGATCGTGGGTGGGGGGATTGTCGATTCGGACCAAGCGCTTCTGGCTGCGGTCGAGGCGCTTTCTGCGGTTCGGTTGACGGGTTGTCGCCTAGTCAGCGTTCGCAGTGAGGAAGAAACGACTGCGCTTTGTGCCCTGCTTCAAGCGGGTTTTGGTGTTATCGCACGGGTTGCCGAACCTGTTGCTGAAATGGCCGGTGTGCGCAACGGCTACGAGGACTTCCAGCGCCTGGGGATGGATCGTTGGTTGGCTGCCCTGGGTGGGTATCACCTGGCGAAGGGGGCGTGCCTGGTCATGGATTTCGGTACGGCGGCGAAGGCCGATTTCGTTGCTGCTGATGGCCAGCACCTGGGTGGCTATATCTGCCCGGGCATGCCTTTGATGCGCAGTCAGTTGCGCACCCATACCCGTCGCATCCGCTACGATGATGCTTCTGCTGAGCGGGCCTTGGCCAGTCTTGTGCCGGGGCGCTCCACGGTTGAGGCGGTCGAGCGTGGGTGCGTATTGATGCTGCAAGGGTTCGCGCGGGTTCAGATTGAGCAGGCGCAGGCACTATGGGGAGAGGACTTCACGGTATTTCTCACTGGAGGGGATGCTCCCTTGGTGGGTCATGCTTTTCTGCAGGCCCGGGTAGTGCCGGACTTGGTGTTTGTCGGCCTGGCCATGGCTTGTCCTCTGGACTGAGGTGTCTATGCGTTGGTTGTTTTTGTTGTTGGTGGTGCTCAATGTCGTCTATTACGTCTGGCACCAACAGGAAGCGCCGCTCAAGGCCAAGGAGGTCACCCCGCTTTCCCTCTACAAAGGCAGTCAGCAGGAGATTCGCCTGCTTCGTGAAACAGGGGCTGCAGCGCCCGCTCGGCGACGTGACGAGTGCCTAGTCGTTGGGGGGCTGGCTACCCGGGAGCAGCTCAATGCGCTACGCCAGCGTCTGATCAGCCTAGATGTGGCGACGGCGCCGCTTTCCGGGCGGCTACCTGGTGCTGATGGCTTATGGCTGAAAGTTGCGCCGCAAAGCGAGCGTTTGTTGGATGAAGTGCTGCTTGGGACACTTTCCAGGGATTTCAAAGACTTAAAGCATAAAATTATTTTGTGCGAGGGTATTGCAACTGGCGAATAGCTTGATAGAATGGCGCCCGCTTCACAGGGATAGCCACTTGGCGGTGACCCAGTAAGCAGCTGTCAAGTGAGCTAACCTCAAGATTTTAAATGAGAAAAAGCTTGACAGTAGGACGGCAAGAGTTGAAAATGCCGCCCACGTTCAGGAGGGGTTCCCGAGCGGCCAAAGGGATCAGACTGTAAATCTGACGTCTACGACTTCGAAGGTTCGAATCCTTCCCCCTCCACCAGTTTAGCGAGAGCCGCAAGCTCCGCGGGTATAGTTTAGTGGTAGAACCTCAGCCTTCCAAGCTGATGATGCGGGTTCGATTCCCGCTACCCGCTCCAGGTTTGCTGTTTTTGCAGAAAGAGTTTCGCTCTTGTAGCTCAGTTGGTAGAGCACACCCTTGGTAAGGGTGAGGTCAGCGGTTCAAGTCCGCTCAAGAGCTCCATATGACAAGGCAGATATGAAAATATCTGCCTTTGTTTTAATGGTGGTAGTGACTTGTTTATTTCTTCTGCGGAGGATTGTCTCGATGGCTAAGGAAAAGTTCGAACGTAACAAGCCGCACGTTAACGTCGGCACCATCGGTCACGTTGACCATGGTAAGACCACGCTGACCGCTGCGCTGACTCGCGTCTGCTCCGAGGTTTTCGGTTCCGCCCGCGTTGACTTCGACAAGATCGACAGCGCCCCAGAAGAAAAAGCTCGTGGTATCACCATCAACACCGCTCACGTAGAGTACGACTCGAACGTCCGTCACTACGCGCACGTTGACTGTCCGGGCCACGCCGACTACGTCAAGAATATGATCACTGGTGCTGCCCAGATGGACGGCGCGATCCTGGTCTGCTCGGCTGCCGATGGTCCGATGCCACAAACCCGTGAGCACATCCTGCTGTCCCGTCAGGTTGGCGTTCCGTACATCGTTGTCTTCCTGAACAAGGCTGACATGGTTGACGACGCTGAGCTGCTGGAACTGGTTGAGATGGAAGTTCGCGACCTGCTGTCGACCTACGACTTCCCAGGTGACGACACTCCGATCATCATCGGCTCGGCCCTGATGGCCCTGAACGGCGAAGACGACAACGAGCTGGGCACCACCGCTGTCAAGCGTCTGGTTGAAACCCTGGACAGCTACATTCCAGAGCCAGTTCGTGCAATCGACCTGCCGTTCCTGATGCCGATCGAAGACGTGTTCTCGATCTCCGGCCGTGGTACTGTTGTTACCGGCCGTGTTGAGCGTGGCATCGTCCGCATCCAGGAAGAAGTCGAGATCGTTGGCCTGCGTCCAACCACCAAGACTACCTGCACCGGCGTTGAAATGTTCCGCAAGCTGCTGGACGAAGGTCGTGCTGGCGAGAACTGCGGCGTTCTGCTGCGTGGTACCAAGCGTGACGACGTTGAGCGTGGTCAGGTTCTGGCCAAGCCAGGTTCGGTTAAGCCGCACACCAAGTTCACCGCAGAAGTCTACGTTCTGTCGAAGGAAGAAGGCGGTCGTCACACTCCGTTCTTCAAAGGCTACCGTCCTCAGTTCTACTTCCGTACCACTGACGTGACCGGTTCGTGCGAACTGCCGGAAGGCGTTGAAATGGTAATGCCAGGTGACAACATCCAGATGGAAGTCACTCTGATCAAGACCATTGCAATGGAAGAAGGTCTGCGTTTCGCCATCCGTGAAGGCGGTCGTACCGTCGGCGCCGGCGTCGTAGCCAAAATTATTGAATAAGTAGTTGATTTCTCTCAATCAGGTCGGCATAATGGCCGGCCTGATACAGCGTTATAGGTCAGTAGCTCAATTGGCAGAGCGACGGTCTCCAAAACCGTAGGTTGGGGGTTCGATTCCCTCCTGACCTGCCATTCACCTCGGTGTGATTGGCTTTCTTCTCACAGGATCCTCCTCGATGACTCCCAAGACTGAAGCCCAAGAATCGCGTTTTGATCTGTTCAAGTGGCTGGTTGTTGTTGCACTGGTAGTCGTTGGCGTAGTGGGTAACCAATACTACTCCGCCGCACCAATCCTGTACCGTGTGCTCGCACTGCTTGCTCTCGCTGCTGTCGCTGGCTTTGTTGCCCTGCAGACTGCCAAAGGCAAGTCGTTCTTTGTGCTGGCGAAGGAAGCTCGTGCCGAGATCCGTAAAGTCGTGTGGCCAACCCGCCAAGAGACCACTCAAACCACGCTGATCGTAGTGGCGGTTGTTCTGGTTATGGCGTTGCTGTTGTGGGGTCTTGACTCCCTGCTCGGCTGGTTGGTTTCCTTGATTGTTGGCTAAGGGTGTCCCGTGGCTAAGCGTTGGTACGTTGTGCATGCTTACTCGGGTTACGAGAAGCATGTTATGCGCTCGCTGATTGAGCGCGTTAAGCTGGCTGGCATGGAAGACGGTTTTGGCGAGATTCTGGTTCCGACCGAAGAAGTGGTCGAGATGCGTAATGGCCAGAAGCGCAAAAGCGAACGTAAGTTCTTCCCAGGTTATGTGCTGGTTCAGATGGAAATGAACGAAGGGACTTGGCACTTGGTCAAGGATACCCCTCGCGTCATGGGTTTCATTGGTGGTACCGCAGACAAGCCTGCGCCGATCACCGATAAAGAGGCAGAGGCCATTCTGCGTCGCGTAGCCGACGGCAGTGACAAGCCGAAGCCGAAAACGCTGTTCGAGCCGGGTGAAGTGGTTCGCGTCATTGACGGTCCATTTGCTGACTTCAATGGCAGTGTTGAAGAAGTTAACTACGAAAAGAGCCGGCTCCAAGTGGCGGTGCTCATTTTCGGTCGCTCTACTCCGGTGGAGCTCGAGTTCAGCCAGGTCGAAAAGGTCTAGCGGAACGAAGCATCCCATACCCCGCAGCCCTATGTGCTGCGGGGTTTTGTCGTCACTGGGATAAAACGCAAGTCATCCGGGGAGCCTTCTGGCGTTCGTACCCGATTTTGGAGTAGCTCATGGCTAAGAAGATTCAGGCTTACATCAAGCTGCAAGTTAAGGCCGGCCAGGCCAACCCAAGCCCACCCGTTGGTCCAGCACTGGGTCAGCACGGTGTGAACATCATGGAATTCTGCAAGGCCTTCAACGCCCGTACTCAGGGTCAAGAACCAGGTCTGCCGACTCCAGTGATCATCACTGTTTACAGTGACCGCAGCTTCACTTTCGAAACCAAGAGCACCCCTGCTTCGGTCCTGCTGAAGAAAGCAGCTGGCCTGACCAGCGGTTCTGCGCGTCCGAACACCGTCAAGGTGGGTACTGTGACCCGTGCTCAGCTGGAAGAGATCGCCAAGACCAAGAATGCCGATCTGACTGCCGCTGATCTGGATGCAGCCGTGCGTACCATCGCCGGTTCTGCTCGCAGCATGGGCCTCAACGTGGAGGGTGTGTAATGGCTAAGCTGACTAAGCGCCAAAAGGCCATTGCTTCGAAAGTCGAAGCGGGCAAAGTCTACAACTTCGAAGAAGCCGCTGTGCTGCTGGCTGAACTGTCCGCTGTGAAGTTCACCGAGTCCTTCGACGTTGCTGTCAACCTCGGCGTTGACCCACGTAAATCCGACCAGGTTGTTCGTAGCGCTACCGTGCTGCCTCACGGCACTGGCAAAACCGTACGTGTTGCCGTCTTCACCCAGGGTCCAGCTGCTGAGGCCGCTCTGGCTGCCGGCGCTGACCGTGTAGGTATGGACGATCTGGCTGCCGAAATGAAAGGCGGCGACCTGAACTACGACGTCGTCATCGCATCGCCTGATGCCATGCGTGTTGTCGGCCAGTTGGGCCAGGTTCTGGGTCCGCGTGGCCTGATGCCTAACCCGAAGGTTGGTACCGTAACTCCAGACGTAGCCGGCGCTGTCAAAAACGCCAAGGCTGGTCAGGTTCGCTACCGTACCGACAAGAACGGCATCATCCACACCTC
The DNA here is from genome assembly GCF_054889225.1 of Pseudomonas sp. X10. Taxonomy (NCBI): domain Bacteria; kingdom Pseudomonadati; phylum Pseudomonadota; class Gammaproteobacteria; order Pseudomonadales; family Pseudomonadaceae; genus Pseudomonas; species Pseudomonas sp. X10. The sequence goes on from NZ_CM142677.1 coordinate 586,678, forward strand.
CGTCGGTAAAGTCGGTTTCGAAGCCGTCAAGCTGAAGGAAAACGTTGAGGCCCTGATCGCTGATCTGAAGCGTATCAAGCCAGCTTCCTCGAAAGGTATCTACGTCAAGCGCGTTACCCTGAGCACCACCATGGGCCCAGGTCTGGTCATCGATCAGAGCTCGCTGGACGCGTAAGACCATGCCGGCGCGCCTTGTGCGCGTCGGTTGCAAAAATTGGGGTCCCTGCCTGGCGGGGGCTGTCCAAGACCGTAGGCGGCGAAAGCCTTAAACCTCAAGCCTACGCAGATGGTGCTCCCGATTCGTTACCGAATCAGACACCAAAACGACATCTGGCTCCGGTCGGATGAAACGGTAAAAACCAGGAGTAAACCCGTGGCAATTAAACTCGAAGACAAGAAGGCCATCGTCGCTGAAGTCAACGAGGCTGCCAAAGTCGCTCTGTCCGCTGTCGTGGCTGATGCCCGTGGTGTGACTGTAGGCGCAATGACCGGACTCCGTAAAGAGGCCCGCGAAGCTGGCGTTTACGTACGTGTCGTACGTAACACCCTGCTCAAGCGCGCTGTTGAAGGCACCGATTACTCGGTCCTGAACGACGCGTTCAAAGGCCCGACCCTGATTGCATTCTCCAACGAACACCCGGGCGCTGCTGCTCGTCTGTTCAAAGAGTTCGCCAAGGGTCAGGACAAGTTCGAGATCAAGGCAGCTGCGTTCGAGGGCAAGTTCCTCGCAGCAAACGAGATCGACGTGTTGGCATCGCTGCCGACCCGCGACGAAGCCATTGCAAGGCTGATGAGCGTCATCCAAGGCGCTACCAGCAAGCTGGCTCGTACTCTGGCGGCCATTCGCGACCAGAAAGAAGCTACTGCTGCCTAAGGCTGCATAAGCGCTTTCAAAATCATATGTTTAATTTGATGGCTGCGTAGGCTGTCACCCCAATACAGGAATTCATAGTCATGTCTCTGACTAACGAGCAAATCATCGAAGCGATCGGCCAGAAAACCGTTCTGGAAGTTGTTGAGCTGATCAAAGCGATGGAAGAAACCTTCGGCGTTACCGCTGCTGTTGCCGCTGCCGGCCCAGCTGCTGGTCCAGCTGCTGCTGTTGAAGAGCAAACCGAGTTCAACGTTGTTCTGACCGCCGCTGGCGACAAGAAAGTCAACGTGATCAAGGCCGTTCGCGAAATCACCGGTCTGGGCCTGAAAGAAGCCAAAGAGAAAGTTGACGGCGCTCCTGCTGTCATCGCTGAAGGCGTTTCGAAAGAAGCCGCTGAAGACGCGAAGAAGAAACTGGAAGAAGCAGGCGCTGCTGTCGAGCTGAAGTAATCTCGACCTTGCGACTCCAGCCCGAGCGTTGAGCAAACGGCTGATGGCTGGTGGCTTTTGCCACCGGCCTTTTTCCGTTATTGGTGGCCGATCAGGTCGGCCCCGATAACGTGCTGCAACCACCTAGAGGGTGGCGCAAACCAAGGGGTTTGCACGATTTTCTGGCTGCTCCCGTCGGGAGGAGCCAAACAAGCAGGTGACCAAGCTGGGGAACGCTGATGGCTTACTCATACACTGAGAAAAAACGTATCCGCAAGGACTTTAGCAAGTTGCCGGACGTCATGGATGTGCCTTACCTCCTGGCCATCCAGCTGGATTCGTATCGTGAATTCTTGCAGGCGGGAGCGACCAAGGATCAGTTCCGCGACGTCGGCCTGCACGCGGCCTTCAAATCGGTCTTCCCGATCATCAGCTACTCCGGCAATGCTGCCTTGGAGTACGTTGGCTATCGTCTGGGCGAGCCGGCTTTCGACGTCAAGGAATGCGTCCTGCGTGGCGTGACCTTCGCCGTGCCGCTGCGGGTGAAAGTCCGCCTGATCATCTTCGACAAGGAGTCGTCGAACAAAGCGATCAAGGACATCAAAGAGCAAGAAGTCTACATGGGTGAAATCCCCCTGATGACTGAAAACGGTACCTTCGTAATCAATGGTACCGAGCGTGTTATCGTTTCCCAGCTGCACCGTTCGCCAGGTGTGTTCTTCGACCACGACCGTGGCAAGACCCACAGCTCCGGCAAGCTGCTGTATTCGGCACGCATCATTCCTTACCGTGGCTCCTGGCTGGACTTCGAGTTCGACCCGAAGGACTGCGTGTTCGTCCGTATCGACCGTCGTCGCAAGCTGCCGGCCTCGGTACTGCTGCGCGCCCTGGGCTACAGCACCGAAGAGGTTCTGGACGCCTTCTACACCACCAACGTGTTCCATGTCTCCGGCGAGAAGCTGAGCCTGGAGCTGGTGCCTCAGCGTCTGCGTGGTGAAGTCGCGGTCATGGACATCCATGATGGCAGTGGCAAGGTTATCGTCGAGCAGGGGCGTCGTATCACCGCCCGCCACATCAACCAGCTGGAAAAAGCTGGCGTGAAGCAGCTGGACGTTCCGATGGAATACGTCCTGGGTCGCACCACGGCCAAGGCCATCGTGCATCCGGCCACCGGCGAGATCCTGGCCGAGTGCAATACCGAGCTGACCACCGAGCTGTTGGTCAAGATCGCCAAGGCTCAGGTTGTCCGCATCGAGACCCTGTACACCAACGACATCGACTGCGGTCCGTTCATCTCGGATACCCTGAAGATCGACTCCACCAGCAATCAGCTGGAAGCGTTGGTCGAGATCTATCGCATGATGCGTCCAGGCGAGCCGCCAACCAAGGATGCCGCCGAGACCCTGTTCAACAACCTGTTCTTCAGTGCCGAGCGCTACGACCTGTCCGCCGTGGGCCGCATGAAGTTCAACCGTCGTATCGGTCGCACCGAGATCGAAGGTTCGGGCGTGCTGAGCCGGGAAGACATCGTCGAGGTCCTGAAGACCCTGGTCGATATCCGTAACGGTAAGGGCATCGTCGACGACATCGACCACCTGGGTAACCGCCGTGTACGTTGCGTCGGCGAGATGGCCGAGAACCAGTTCCGCGTTGGTCTGGTGCGCGTCGAGCGCGCGGTCAAAGAGCGTCTGTCCATGGCCGAAAGCGAAGGCCTGATGCCGCAGGATCTGATCAACGCCAAGCCGGTTGCGGCGGCGGTGAAGGAGTTCTTCGGTTCCAGCCAGCTTTCCCAGTTCATGGACCAGAACAACCCGCTTTCTGAGATCACCCACAAGCGCCGTGTTTCCGCACTCGGTCCTGGCGGTCTGACCCGTGAGCGTGCAGGCTTCGAAGTCCGTGACGTACACCCGACCCACTACGGGCGCGTGTGCCCGATCGAGACCCCTGAAGGTCCGAACATCGGTCTGATCAACTCCCTGGCGGCCTATGCCCGCACCAACCAGTACGGTTTCCTGGAGAGCCCGTACCGTGTTGTGAAAGAGGGTGTGGTTACCGACGACATCGTGTTCCTGTCGGCGATCGAAGAGGCTGATCACGTCATCGCCCAGGCTTCGGCCGCGATGAACGAGAAGAAGCAGTTGGTCGACGAGCTGGTTGCCGTCCGTCACCTGAACGAGTTCACCGTCAAGGCGCCGGAAGACGTCACCTTGATGGACGTTTCGCCGAAGCAGGTTGTTTCCGTCGCTGCCTCGCTGATCCCGTTCCTCGAGCACGACGACGCCAACCGTGCGTTGATGGGTTCGAACATGCAGCGTCAGGCTGTACCAACCCTGCGCGCCGACAAGCCGCTGGTCGGTACCGGCATGGAGCGCAACGTTGCTCGTGACTCCGGTGTCTGTGTCGTGGCGCGCCGCGGTGGTGTGATCGACTCCGTGGATGCCAGCCGTATCGTCGTTCGTGTTGCCGATGATGAGGTCGAGACCGGCGAGGCGGGTGTCGACATCTATAACCTGACCAAGTACACCCGCTCCAACCAGAACACCTGCATCAACCAGCGTCCGCTGGTGAACAAGGGTGATGTGGTTCAGCGTGGTGACATCATGGCCGACGGCCCATCCACCGATATGGGTGAGCTGGCCCTGGGTCAGAACATGCGCATCGCGTTCATGGCGTGGAACGGTTTCAACTTCGAAGACTCCATCTGCCTGTCCGAGCGTGTGGTTCAGGAAGATCGCTTCACCACGATCCACATTCAGGAACTGACCTGTGTGGCTCGTGACACCAAGCTTGGCCCAGAGGAAATCACTGCGGATATCCCGAACGTCGGTGAAGCCGCACTGAACAAGCTGGACGAAGCCGGTATCGTCTATGTGGGTGCCGAAGTTGGCGCTGGCGACATCCTGGTCGGTAAGGTCACGCCAAAAGGCGAAACCCAGCTGACCCCGGAAGAGAAACTGCTGCGTGCGATCTTCGGTGAGAAGGCCAGCGACGTTAAGGACACCTCCCTGCGCGTGCCGACTGGCACCAAGGGTACTGTCATCGACGTACAGGTATTCACCCGTGATGGCGTAGAGCGCGACAGTCGCGCGCTGTCCATCGAGAAGATGCAGTTGGACGAGATCCGTAAGGACCTCAACGAAGAGTTCCGCATCGTCGAAGGCGCGACCTTCGAGCGTCTGCGCAGCGCCCTGAACGGCCAGGTGGTCGATGGTGGCGCGGGCCTGAAGAAAGGCACCGTGATCACTGACGAAGTCCTGAGCGGTCTGGAGCACGGTCAGTGGTTCAAACTGCGCATGGCCGAAGATGCTCTGAACGAGCAGTTGGAAAAGGCTCAAGCCTACATCGTCGACCGCCGTCGTCTGCTGGACGACAAGTTCGAAGACAAGAAGCGCAAGCTGCAGCAGGGCGACGACCTGGCACCGGGCGTACTGAAGATCGTCAAGGTCTACCTGGCAATCCGCCGTCGCATCCAGCCGGGCGACAAGATGGCCGGCCGTCACGGTAACAAAGGTGTGGTTTCGGTGATCATGCCGGTCGAAGACATGCCGCACGACGCCAACGGTACTCCGGTCGATGTGGTTCTGAACCCGCTGGGCGTACCTTCGCGTATGAACGTCGGTCAGATCCTTGAAACCCACCTGGGCCTCGCGGCCAAGGGCTTGGGCGAGAAGATCAATCGCATGCTCGAAGAGCAGCGCAAGGCCGCTGAGCTGCGTACCTTCCTGACCGAGATCTACAACGAGATCGGTGGCCGCCAGGAGAACCTGGAAGAGTTCACAGACCAGGAGATCCTGGACCTGGCGAACAACCTCAAGGGCGGTGTGCCGATGGCGACCCCTGTCTTCGATGGTGCCAAGGAGCGTGAGATCAAGGCCATGCTGAAGCTGGCCGACATGCCAGAGAGCGGCCAGATGGTGCTGTTCGATGGTCGTACCGGCAACAAGTTCGAGCGTCCGGTGACCGTTGGTTACATGTATATGCTCAAGCTGAACCACTTGGTGGACGACAAGATGCACGCGCGTTCCACTGGTTCTTACAGCCTGGTTACCCAGCAGCCGCTGGGTGGTAAGGCGCAGTTCGGTGGTCAGCGTTTCGGGGAGATGGAAGTGTGGGCGCTGGAAGCATACGGCGCGGCATACACCCTGCAAGAAATGCTCACAGTGAAGTCGGACGATGTGAACGGTCGGACCAAGATGTACAAGAACATCGTGGACGGCGATCACCGTATGGAGCCGGGCATGCCCGAGTCCTTCAACGTGTTGATCAAAGAAATCCGTTCGCTCGGTATCGATATCGATCTGGAAACCGAATAACACGTGACGCGAATCGGGAGCGGGGCTGATACAGCCCGCTCCTTGCTCCGCCAGGAGGAAAGGCCTTGAAAGACCTACTGAATTTGCTGAAAAACCAGGGTCAAGTCGAAGAGTTCGACGCCATCCGTATCGGTCTGGCGTCGCCTGAAATGATCCGTTCGTGGTCGTTCGGTGAAGTTAAAAAGCCGGAAACCATCAACTACCGTACGTTCAAGCCTGAGCGTGACGGCCTGTTCTGCGCCAAGATCTTTGGCCCAGTCAAGGACTACGAGTGCCTGTGCGGTAAGTACAAGCGCCTCAAGCACCGCGGCGTGATCTGCGAGAAGTGCGGCGTTGAAGTCGCGCTGGCCAAGGTCCGCCGTGAGCGCATGGCACACATCGAACTGGCTTCGCCAGTCGCGCACATCTGGTTCCTGAAGTCGCTGCCGTCCCGTATCGGCCTGCTGATGGACATGACCCTGCGCGATATCGAGCGCGTGCTCTATTTCGAGAGCTACGTGGTTATCGACCCGGGCATGACTACCCTGGAAAAAGGCCAACTGCTCAACGACGAGCAGTATTTCGAAGCGCTGGAAGAGTTCGGTGACGACTTCGACGCCCGCATGGGTGCTGAGGCTGTTCGTGAGCTGCTGCACGCTATCGACCTGGAGCACGAGATCGGCCGCCTGCGCGAAGAAATTCCGCAGACCAACTCGGAAACCAAGATCAAGAAGCTGTCCAAGCGTCTGAAACTGATGGAGGCCTTCCAGGGCTCGGGCAACCTGCCTGAGTGGATGGTCCTGACCGTTCTGCCGGTTCTGCCGCCAGACCTGCGTCCGCTGGTTCCGCTGGATGGCGGTCGCTTCGCGACCTCCGACCTGAACGACCTGTATCGTCGGGTGATCAACCGTAACAATCGTCTGAAGCGCCTGCTCGACCTGTCCGCGCCGGACATCATCGTGCGCAACGAAAAGCGCATGCTGCAGGAAGCGGTCGACGCCCTGCTCGACAACGGCCGTCGCGGTCGCGCCATCACCGGTTCGAACAAGCGTCCGCTGAAGTCCCTGGCTGACATGATCAAGGGTAAGCAAGGTCGTTTCCGTCAGAACTTGCTCGGTAAGCGTGTCGACTACTCCGGTCGTTCGGTAATTACCGTAGGCCCGACCCTGCGCCTGCATCAGTGCGGTCTTCCGAAGAAGATGGCTCTGGAGCTGTTCAAGCCGTTCATTTTCGGCAAGCTGGAAATGCGTGGTCTGGCGACCACCATCAAGGCGGCCAAGAAGATGGTCGAGCGCGAGCTGCCAGAGGTCTGGGACGTTCTCGCCGAAGTTATCCGCGAACACCCTGTGCTGCTCAACCGTGCGCCGACCCTTCACCGTCTGGGTATCCAGGCGTTCGAGCCTGTGCTCATCGAAGGTAAGGCTATCCAGCTGCACCCGCTGGTCTGTGCTGCGTACAACGCTGACTTCGACGGTGACCAGATGGCCGTTCACGTGCCGCTGACCCTGGAAGCCCAGCTCGAAGCGCGCGCGCTGATGATGTCGACCAACAACATCCTGTCGCCAGCCAACGGTGAGCCAATCATCGTTCCTTCGCAGGACGTGGTCCTGGGTCTGTACTACATGACCCGTGAAGCCATCAACGCCAAGGGCGAAGGCCGCGTATTCGCCGACCTGCAGGAAGTCGACCGCGTATTCCGCGCCGGCGAGGCTGCCTTGCACGCGAAAATCAAGGTTCGTATCAACGAAACCGTGAACGATCGTGATGGCAACAGCGTCAAGAACACCCGTATCGTCGACACCACCGTCGGCCGTGCGCTGCTGTTCCAGGTTGTGCCTGCAGGCCTGCCGTTCGACGTAGTCAACCAGCCGATGAAGAAGAAGGCGATTTCCAAGCTGATCAACCAGTGCTATCGCGTGGTGGGTCTGAAGGAAACCGTCATCTTTGCTGACCAGCTGATGTACACCGGTTTTGCCTACTCGACCATTTCCGGCGTTTCCATTGGTGTGAACGACTTCGTCATCCCTGACGAGAAAGCGCGCATCATCGGTACCGCTACCGAGGAAGTGAAGGAAATCGAGAGCCAGTACGCCTCCGGCCTGGTAACCCAGGGCGAGAAGTACAACAAGGTGATCGACCTGTGGTCGAAGGCCAACGACGAAGTGTCCAAGGCAATGATGGCCAACCTCTCGAAGGAGAGGGTCATCGATCGCGAGGGCAACGAAGTCGAGCAGGAATCCTTCAACTCGATGTACATGATGGCTGACTCGGGTGCGCGGGGTTCCGCAGCACAGATCCGTCAGTTGGCTGGTATGCGTGGTCTGATGGCCAAGCCGGACGGCTCCATCATCGAAACGCCGATCACGGCGAACTTCCGTGAAGGTCTGAGCGTACTCCAGTACTTCATCTCGACCCACGGTGCTCGTAAGGGTCTGGCGGATACCGCACTGAAGACCGCGAACTCCGGTTACCTGACCCGTCGTCTGGTCGATGTGGCCCAGGACTTGGTCGTGACCGAGATCGACTGCGGTACCGAGCAGGGCCTGCTCATGACACCGCACATTGAAGGCGGCGACGTGGTCGAGCCGCTGGGTGAGCGCGTACTGGGTCGTGTGGTTGCCCGTGACGTGTTCAAGCCTGGTACTGACGATGTCATCGTTCCGGCCGGCACCTTGGTCGACGAGAAGTGGGTCGAGTTCATCGAGCTGAACAGCATCGACGAAGTGGTCGTGCGTTCGCCGATCAGTTGCGAAACCCGCTACGGCATCTGCGCCAAGTGCTACGGTCGTGATCTGGCTCGCGGTCACCAGGTCAACATCGGTGAGGCGGTCGGTGTTATCGCCGCCCAGTCGATTGGTGAGCCGGGTACCCAGCTGACCATGCGTACCTTCCACATCGGTGGTGCTGCAAGCCGTACTTCGGCTGCCGACAGCGTCCAGGTGAAGAACGGCGGTATGGTGCGTCTGCACAACCTGAAGCAGGTCGAGCGTGCCGATGGCAACCTGGTTGCCGTATCGCGTTCTGGTGAGCTGGCCATTGCCGACGAGTTCGGTCGTGAGCGTGAGCGCTATAAGCTGCCTTACGGTGCGGTGATTTCGGTCAAGGAAGGTGAGAAGGTCGACGCTGGCGCCATCGTCGCCAAGTGGGACCCGCACACCCACCCGATCGTGACCGAGATGAAAGGTACCGTGACCTTCGTGGGCATGGAAGAAGGCATCACCATCAAGCGTCAGACCGACGAACTGACCGGCCTGACCAACATCGAGGTCATGGACGTCAAGGATCGTCCGGCCGCAGGCAAGGAAATCCGTCCTGCGATCAAGATGGTCGACGCCAATGGCAAGGATCTGCTGCTGCCAGGTACAGACGTGCCTGCCCAGTACTTCCTGCCTGCCAACGCCCTCGTCGGTGTGGCTGACGGCGCGCAGATCGGTGTCGGTGACGTTATCGCGCGTATTCCACAGGAAACCTCGAAGACTCGCGACATTACCGGTGGTCTGCCACGGGTTGCCGACTTGTTCGAGGCGCGTCGTCCTAAAGAAGCTTCGATCCTGGCGGAAGTCAGTGGCACCATCGCATTCGGCAAGGAGACCAAAGGCAAACGCCGTCTGGTCATCACTCCGAACGATGGCAGCGATCCGTACGAAGAGCTGATTCCGAAGTGGCGCCACCTGAACGTCTTCGAAGGCGAACAGGTCAACCGCGGCGAAGTCATCTCCGACGGTCCTAGCGATCCGCACGACATCCTGCGCCTGCTGGGTGTGAGTGCGCTGGCCAAGTACATCGTCAACGAGATCCAGGACGTTTACCGCCTGCAGGGTGTGAAGATCAACGACAAGCACATCGAGACCATCCTGCGTCAGATGCTGCGCAAGGTCGAGATCGCTGAGTCCGGCGATTCCAGCTTCATCAAGGGCGACCAGATGGAACTGACCCAGGTGCTGGTGGAGAACGAGCGTCTCGCCGCCGAGGACAAGTTCGTCTCGAAGTTCTCGCGTGTCCTGCTGGGTATCACCAAGGCCTCGTTGTCGACCGAGTCGTTCATCTCCGCGGCTTCCTTCCAGGAAACCACCCGCGTACTGACCGAAGCGGCAGTAACCGGCAAGCGCGACTACCTGCGCGGTCTGAAAGAGAACGTGGTCGTGGGTCGTCTGATCCCGGCCGGTACCGGACTGGCCTATCACAGCGAGCGCAAGCGTCGCCGTGATGCCGACAAGCCGCTGCGTGTGAGTGCCAGTGAGGTGGAAGCCGCACTGACCGAAGCGCTGAATTCCAGCGGTAACTGAGTACAGGGCAGGGCCCCGGCACATCCTGAAAGGGCATCGGTGACATGAAATGTTGCCGATGACCGGACGGGAAGGGCCGGGGCCTCGTCTTGACTGGGTGCAAGATCCTCTTTAGACTTTTGTACCCTTAAATTTGGTGGGACTCTGTCTCGTCAATTTTTGGCTTTCTTGCAAGACAATAGCGTCGCAAGACAATCAGTGGAGCTAGTAGATGGCAACTATCAACCAGCTGGTACGTCAGCCGCGTAAGCGTATCGTCGAGAAATCCGACGTTCCTGCGCTGCAGAACTGCCCGCAACGTCGTGGCGTGTGCACCCGTGTGTACACCACTACGCCGAAAAAACCTAACTCGGCACTGCGTAAAGTGTGCCGTGTGCGTCTGACCAACGGTTTCGAGGTTTCCTCGTATATCGGCGGTGAAGGCCACAACCTGCAAGAGCACAGCGTCGTCCTGATCCGTGGCGGCCGTGTAAAAGACTTGCCAGGTGTTCGTTATCACACCGTTCGCGGTTCTCTGGATACCTCCGGCGTTAAAGGTCGTAACCAGGGCCGTTCGAAGTACGGTACCAAGCGTCCGAAGTAATCGGCCGTTTGCAGTAATTTGCAGTAATTCTTTTTATTGAGTCGATAAGAGTAAGGTCGGGCGCAGGCCGCAAGGTCGAGTCCCGGGCTAACCTGAAGACCGTTTGAGGGCTTATCAATGCCAAGACGTCGTGTAGCAGCCAAGCGTGAGATCCTGGACGATCCGAAATACGGAAGCCAGATCCTCGCCAAGTTCATGAACCACGTGATGGAAAGCGGCAAAAAGGCCGTAGCCGAGCGCATCGTTTACGGTGCTCTGGATACCGTCAAAGCACGCAAGAACAGCGATCCCCTGGAAATCTTCGAGAAAGCTCTCGACGCCATCGCTCCGCTGGTCGAAGTAAAGTCCCGCCGTGTCGGCGGTGCCACTTACCAGGTTCCTGTTGAAGTTCGTCCGTCCCGTCGTAACGCGCTGGCAATGCGCTGGCTGGTAGACTTCGCCCGCAAGCGCGGCGAGAAGTCCATGGCGCTGCGCCTGGCTGGCGAGCTGCTGGATGCCGCTGAAGGCAAAGGTGCTGCAGTCAAGAAGCGTGAAGACGTACACCGTATGGCCGAAGCCAACAAGGCTTTCTCGCACTACCGCTTCTAATATCAGCATCAATCTTTTTGCGAGGGCTTTATGGCTCGTACTACAGCAATCAACCGCTACCGTAACATTGGTATTTGCGCCCACGTTGACGCGGGCAAGACTACCACTACCGAGCGGATCCTGTTTTACACAGGTTTGAGCCACAAGATGGGCGAGGTGCACGACGGCGCCGCGACCACCGACTGGATGGTGCAGGAGCAGGAGCGCGGTATTACCATTACCTCCGCTGCCGTTACCACTTTCTGGAAAGGCTCCCGTGGTCAGTATGACAACTACCGCGTAAACGTTATCGATACACCCGGCCACGTTGACTTCACCATTGAAGTAGAGCGTTCGCTGCGTGTGCTCGACGGCGCGGTCGTTGTGTTCTGCGGTACTTCTGGTGTTGAGCCTCAGTCCGAAACCGTATGGCGTCAAGCCAACAAGTACGGCGTTCCACGCGTTGTCTACGTGAACAAGATGGACCGTGCTGGTGCCAACTTCCTGCGCGTTGTCGGCCAGATCAAGAATCGCCTGGGCCACACCCCGGTTCCGATCCAGTTGGCTATCGGTGCGGAAGATAACTTCCAGGGTCAGGTCGACCTGATCAAGATGAAAGCCATCTACTGGAATGACGACGACAAGGGCACTACCTATCGTGAGGAAGAAATTCCTGCCGATATGCTCGAGTTGGCCGAAGAGTGGCGCTCCAACATGGTTGAGGCTGCCGCTGAAGCCAACGAAGAGCTGATGAATAAGTACCTTGAAGAAGGTGAGCTGACCGTCGAAGAGATCAAGGCAGGTCTGCGCGCGCGCACCCTGGCCAGCGAAATCGTTCCGGCTGTCTGCGGTTCTTCGTTCAAGAACAAGGGCGTTCCGCTGGTTCTCGATGCTGTCATCGACTTCCTGCCGGCTCCGACCGAGATCCCGGCGATCCAGGGCGTACACCCTGACCATGTCGACGACGAGAATGCTCCGAAAGACGAGCGACACGCTGACGACAGCGAGCCGTTCTCGGCTCTGGCGTTCAAGATCGCGACCGACCCGTTCGTGGGTACTCTGACCTTCGTTCGCGTCTACTCGGGTGTTCTGAACTCCGGTGACTCGGTCATCAACTCGGTCAAGGGCAAGAAAGAGCGCGTTGGTCGTATGGTGCAGATGCACGCCAACCAGCGTGAAGAGATCAAGGAAGTGCGCGCTGGCGACATCGCGGCACTGATCGGCATGAAGGACGTCACCACTGGTGAAACCCTGTGCGATCTCGACAAGCAGATCATCCTTGAGCGCATGGACTTCCCTGAGCCGGTAATCTCGGTAGCTGTAGAGCCGAAGACCAAGGCTGACCAGGAGAAGATGGGCATCGCTCTGGGCAAGCTGGCCCAGGAAGACCCGTCGTTCCGCGTCAAGACTGACGAAGAAACCGGTCAGACCATCATCTCCGGTATGGGTGAGCTGCACCTGGACATCCTCGTTGACCGCATGAAGCGCGAGTTCAACGTTGAGGCCAACATCGGTAAGCCACAGGTTTCCTACCGCGAAACCACCACCAAGGACAATGTCGAGATCGAAGGTAAGTTCGTTCGTCAGTCCGGTGGTCGTGGTCAGTTCGGTCACTGCTGGATTCGTTTCTCGACTCCGGACGTGGACGACAAGGGCAATATCACCGAAGGTCTGGTCTTCACCAACGAAATCGTGGGTGGTGTGGTTCCGAAGGAATACATCCCAGCGATCCAGAAGGGTATCGAAGAGCAGATGAAGAACGGCGTTGTCGCCGGCTATCCGCTGATCGGTCTGAAGGCTACCGTGTTTGACGGTTCCTACCACGACGTCGACTCCAACGAGATGGCGTTCAAGATCGCTGCCTCCATGGCGACCAAGCAACTGGCCCAGAAGGGCGGCGGTAAAGTGCTTGAGCCGATCATGAAGGTAGAAGTGGTGACCCCTGAAGACTACATGGGTGACGTGATGGGTGACCTGAACCGTCGTCGTGGTCTGATCCAGGGTATGGAAGACTCGGTCTCCGGCAAGGTTATCCGTGCTGAAGTTCCGCTCGGAGAGATGTTCGGTTATGCGACCGACGTTCGTTCCATGTCTCAGGGTCGCGCGAGCTACTCCATGGAATTCTCCAAATACGCCGAAGCTCCGTCGAACATCGTCGAAGCACTCGTTAAAAAACAAGGCTAATCCAGCCCTTTAGGCAAGAGGTTCACTGTCGTGGCTAAAGAAAAATTTGAACGTAACAAACCGCACGTCAACGTTGGCACCATCGGTCACGTTGACCACGGTAAAACCACTCTGACCGCTGCTCTGACTCGCGTCTGCTCCGAAGTTTTCGGTTCGGCCCGCGTTGACTTCGACAAGATCGACAGCGCCCCAGAAGAAAAAGCTCGTGGTATCACCATCAACACCGCTCACGTAGAGTACGACTCGAACGTCCGTCACTACGCGCACGTTGACTGCCCGGGCCACGCCGACTACGTCAAGAACATGATCACTGGTGCTGCCCAGATGGACGGCGCGATCCTGGTCTGCTCGGCTGCCGATGGTCCTATGCCACAAACCCGTGAGCACATCCTGCTGTCCCGTCAGGTTGGCGTTCCGTACATCGTTGTCTTCCTGAACAAGGCTGACATGGTTGACGACGCTGAGCTGCTGGAACTGGTTGAGATGGAAGTTCGCGACCTGCTGTCGACCTACGACTTCCCAGGTGACGACACTCCGATCATCATCGGCTCGGCCCTGATGGCCCTGAACGGCGAAGACGACAACGAGCTGGGCACCACCGCTGTCAAGCGTCTGGTTGAAACCCTGGACAGCTACATTCCAGAGCCAGTTCGTGCAATCGACCTGCCGTTCCTGATGCCGATCGAAGACGTGTTCTCGATCTCCGGTCGTGGTACCGTTGTTACCGGCCGTGTTGAGCGTGGCATCGTCCGCATCCAGGAAGAAGTCGAGATCGTTGGCCTGCGTCCAACCACCAAGACTACCTGCACCGGCGTTGAAATGTTCCGCAAGCTGCTGGACGAAGGTCGTGCTGGCGAGAACTGCGGCGTTCTGCTGCGTGGTACCAAGCGTGACGACGTTGAGCGTGGTCAGGTTCTGGCCAAGCCAGGTTCGGTTAAGCCGCACACCAAGTTCACCGCAGAAGTCTACGTTCTGTCGAAGGAAGAAGGCGGTCGTCACACTCCGTTCTTCAAAGGCTACCGTCCTCAGTTCTACTTCCGTACCACTGACGTGACCGGTTCGTGCGAACTGCCGGAAGGCGTTGAAATGGTAATGCCAGGTGACAACATCCAGATGGAAGTCACTCTGATCAAGACCATTGCAATGGAAGAAGGTCTGCGTTTCGCCATCCGTGAAGGCGGTCGTACCGTCGGCGCCGGCGTCGTAGCCAAAATCATCGAGTAATTCTCGATAGGTTGAAAAAGCCCCCGCTCAGCGGGGGCTTTTTTATTGGGTTGACACCCAATAGGGGCGTCTATAGAATCACGCCTCCTTTTAACGGGCGTAGTGCGCCCGGTGGGAATAGCAGCCTGGAGTCTGAAATCCAATGCAAAATCAGCAAATCCGTATCAGGTTGAAGGCTTTTGACCATCGCCTGATCGACCAATCCACCCAGGAAATCGTGGAAACCGCGAAACGTACTGGTGCTCAAGTGCGTGGTCCTATTCCACTGCCTACCCGTAAAGAGCGGTTCACCGTTCTGGTCTCCCCGCACGTCAACAAAGACGCGCGTGACCAGTACGAGATCCGTACTCATAAGCGTGTTCTGGACATTGTCCAGCCAACGGATAAAACCGTTGACGCGCTGATGAAGCTCGATCTTGCGGCAGGTGTGGAAGTGCAGATCAGCCTCGGCTAAGACTTCGGTCTGGTCGTGTAACGCTCTGAAATGGGCGGCCATAGCGGGTGAAAGCCCCGTACACTCATGAGGTTTACAACATGACTATTGGTGTAGTCGGTCGTAAATGCGGTATGACCCGTATTTTCACCGAAGAAGGTGTCTCCATTCCGGTCACGGTCATCGAGATCGAGCCGAATCGCGTCACCCAGTTCAAAACTGAAGAAACCGATGGCTATCGTGCAGTGCAAGTCACTGTCGGTGAGCGTCGTGCTTCGCGCGTGACTGCCGCTCAGGCAGGTCACTTCGCCAAGGCTAACGTTGCCGCTGGTCGCAGTGTTTGGGAGTTCCGTCTTGAAGAAGGCGATTTCCAGGCTGGCGACTTGATCAAAGCTGAACTCTTCACTGCAGGCCAGCTGGTTGACGTAACCGGTCAGTCCAAAGGTAAAGGCTTCGCCGGTACCATCAAGCGCTGGAATTTCCGTGGTCAGGACAACACCCACGGTAACTCCGTATCCCACCGCGTCCCAGGCTCTATCGGCCAGTGCCAGACTCCTGGTCGTGTATTCAAGGGCAAGAAAATGTCCGGTCACATGGGCGCTGAGCGCGTGACTGTGCAGTCCCTGGAAGTAGTACGCGTAGACGCTGAACGCAACCTGCTGCTTGTCAAGGGTGCCGTTCCTGGCGCTACTGGCGGCGACGTGGTTGTACGTCCGGCTGTCAAGGCTCGCGGTTAAGGGGAAGCTGACATGCAACTTAATGTAAATGACGCTCAGGCGATCGAAGTTTCCGAACTGACCTTCGGTGGCGAATTCAACGAGACGCTGGTTCACCAAGCAGTCGTGGCCTACATGGCCGGCGGCCGTCAGGGCACCAAGCAGCAGAAGACCCGTTCCGACGTGGCTGGCGGCGGTAAGCGCCCATGGCGTCAGAAGGGTACTGGCCGTGCTCGTGCCGGTACCATCCGCAGCCCACTGTGGCGCGGCGGTGGCACCACCTTTGCAGCTCGTCCTCAAGACCACTCGCAAAAGCTCAACAAGAAGATGTACCGCGCTGCACTGCGCTCCATCCTCGCTGAGCTGGTACGTACCGAGCGTCTGGTTGTGGTTCAGGACTTCGCTGTCGAAGCGCCAAAAACCAAAGACCTGCTGAACAAGCTGAATGGCATGGGCCTGAGCGACGTGCTGATCGTTTCCGACGCCGTTGACCAGAACCTGTACCTGGCTGCTCGCAACCTGCCGCACGTCGATGTACGTGATGTTCAAGGTTCCGATCCGGTCAGTCTGATCGCCTATGACAAAGTGTTGATCACTGTGTCGGCCGTGAAGAAATTCGAGGAGCTGCTGGGATGAACCAGGAACGCGTATTTAAAGTCCTCCTTGGCCCGCACGTTTCCGAGAAGGCTACCGTTCTGGCTGAGAAAAAAGGCCAGTTCGTATTCAAGGTTGCAACCGATGCAACCAAGCTGGAAATCAAGAAAGCTGTCGAAGGTCTGTTCGGCGTGAAGGTCGAGAACGTGACTACCGTCAACGTTCTGGGTAAGACCAAGCGTACCGCACGTGGTCTGGGCAAGCGTAATGACTGGAAGAAGGCGATCGTCTCCCTTCAGCCAGGCCAAGATCTCGATTTCAGCAGCAGTGCTGAGTAAGGAAGGGGTGCATCATGGCAATCGTTAAATGCAAACCGACTTCCCCTGGCCGCCGTTTCGTGGTCAAGGTGGTCAACCAGGAGCTGCACAAAGGCGCTCCTCACGCACCGCTGCTCGAGAAGAAGTCGAAGTCTGGTGGTCGTAACAACAATGGCCGCATCACCACTCGTCACGTTGGTGGTGGTCATAAGCAGCATTATCGTCTGGTCGACTTCCGTCGCAACGACAAGGACGGCATCGCCGCCACTGTCGAGCGTATCGAATATGACCCGAACCGTACTGCTCACATCGCCCTGCTGTGCTACGCAGACGGCGAGCGTCGCTACATCATCGCGCCGAAAGGCGTGAGCGCTGGCGACCAGCTGATCGCAGGTGCCCTGGCTCCAATCAAGCCGGGCAACTCCCTGCAACTGCGCAACATCCCAGTAGGTAGCACCGTTCACGGCATCGAACTGAAGCCGGGCAAAGGTGCTCAGATCGCTCGCTCCGCTGGCGCTTCGGCTCAGCTGATCGCTCGCGAAGGCGTCTACGTGACTCTGCGTCTGCGCTCTGGTGAGATGCGTAAAGTGCTGGCCGAGTGCCGTGCGACCCTGGGTGAAGTCTCGAACTCCGAGCACAGCCTGCGTTCGCTGGGTAAAGCTGGTGCCAAACGCTGGCGTGGCGTTCGCCCAACCGTTCGTGGTGTTGCCATGAACCCGGTTGACCACCCGCATGGTGGTGGTGAAGGTCGTACCTCCGGTGGTCGTCATCCGGTATCGCCATGGGGCTTCCCAACCAAGGGTGCTAAGACTCGTGGTAATAAGCGTACCGACAACATGATCGTCCGTCGTCGCAAGTAAATAGAGGGATACGACAGTGCCACGTTCTCTGAAAAAAGGTCCTTTTATTGATCTTCACCTACTGAAGAAGATCGAAGTGGCGGTGGAGAAGAACGATCGCAAGCCAGTTAAAACCTGGTCGCGCCGTTCTATGATCCTGCCACAAATGGTCGGTTTGACCATCGCGGTACACAACGGTCGTCAACACGTCCCCGTTCTGGTGAACGAAGACATGGTCGGCCATAAACTGGGCGAGTTTGCCGGTACCCGCACCTACCGTGGGCACGTGGCTGACAAGAAAGCCAAGCGTTAAGGGGTAAGGAAATGGAAGTAGCCGCTAAGTTGTCGGGCGCTCGAATCTCCGCCC
Organism: Pseudomonas sp. X10; assembly: GCF_054889225.1. Taxonomy (NCBI): domain Bacteria; kingdom Pseudomonadati; phylum Pseudomonadota; class Gammaproteobacteria; order Pseudomonadales; family Pseudomonadaceae; genus Pseudomonas; species Pseudomonas sp. X10. The sequence goes on from NZ_CM142677.1 coordinate 604,382, forward strand.
AGAAAGCCCGCTTGGTCGCCGACCAGATCCGCGGGAAGAAGGTGGGCGAAGCGCTCAACCTGTTGGCTTTCAGCAGCAAAAAAGCTGCTGAAATCATGAAGAAAGTCCTCGAGTCGGCCGTAGCCAACGCCGAGCATAACGAAGGCGCAGACGTTGATGACCTGAAGGTCTCCACCGTTTTCGTCAACGAAGGGCGTTCGCTGAAGCGCATCATGCCGCGTGCCAAAGGCCGCGCTGATCGCATCGTCAAGCGGTCTTGCCATATCACTGTCAAGGTTGCGGACAAGTAACGGAGTCGATCAGATGGGTCAGAAAGTACATCCCACTGGCATTCGCCTGGGAATCGTCAAGGAGCACACCTCCGTCTGGTATGCAGACGGTCGGACTTACGCGGACTACCTGCTCGCGGATCTGAATGTGCGTGAGTATCTCCAAGACAAACTAAAAAGCGCGTCCGTTAGCCGTATCGATATCCATCGTCCGGCTCAAACTGCACGCATCACCATCCACACCGCTCGTCCTGGTATCGTCATCGGGAAGAAAGGTGAAGATGTTGAGAAGCTGCGTCAGGACCTGACCAAGCAAATGGGTGTGCCTGTGCACATCAACATCGAAGAGATCCGCAAGCCGGAACTCGACGGTATGCTGGTTGCGCAGAGCGTAGCTCAGCAGCTGGAGCGTCGCGTAATGTTCCGTCGCGCCATGAAGCGCGCCGTACAGAACGCCATGCGTATTGGTGCCAAGGGCATCAAGATCCAGGTGAGCGGTCGTCTCGGCGGTGCTGAGATCGCACGTACTGAATGGTATCGCGAAGGTCGTGTGCCTCTGCACACCCTGCGTGCTGATATCGACTATGCCACCTACGAAGCTCACACCACTTACGGTGTGATCGGTGTCAAGGTTTGGATCTTCAAAGGCGAAGTTATTGGTGGTCGCCAGGAAGAGCTGAAGCCTCAAGCACCAGCGCCTCGTAAAAAAGCTGCTAAGTAAGGGGTACGCCAAATGTTGCAACCAAAGCGTACAAAATTCCGCAAGCAGATGACCGGCCACAACCGTGGTCTGGCACTGCGCGGTAGCAAAGTCAGCTTCGGCGAATTCGCCCTGAAGGCTGTTGCTCGCGGTCGTCTCACCGCCCGTCAGATCGAGTCGGCACGTCGTGCCCTGACCCGTCACGTAAAACGTGGCGGCAAGATCTGGATCCGTGTGTTCCCGGACAAGCCGGTTACCAAGAAGCCTCTCGAAGTGCGGATGGGTAAAGGTAAGGGTTCCGTGGAGTACTGGGTTGCCCAGATCCAGCCAGGCAAGGTCCTGTACGAGATCGAGGGTGTTTCTGAAGAGCTGGCTCGTGAGGCGTTCGCCCTGGCTGCTGCCAAGCTGCCACTTGCCACCTCCTTTGTTAAGCGGACGGTGATGTGATGAAAGCGAACGAACTTCGTGAGAAATCAGCACAGCAACTGAACGAGCAACTGCTCGGCTTGCTGCGCGACCAGTTCAATCTGCGCATGCAGAAAGCAACTGGCCAGTTGGGGCAGTCGCACCTGCTCTCGCAAGTTAAGCGTGACATCGCTCGCGTGAAAACTGTGCTCAACCAGCAGGCAGGTAAGTGATCATGGCTGAAGCTGAAAAAACCGTCCGTACGCTGACTGGCCGTGTCGTCAGCGACAAAATGGACAAGACCATCACCGTTCTGATCGAGCGTCGCGTAAAGCACCCGATCTACGGTAAATACGTTAAGCGTTCGACTAAGCTGCACGCGCACGACGAAAACAACCAATGCCACATCGGCGACAAGGTTTCCATCCGTGAAACCCGTCCGCTGGCCAAGACCAAGTCCTGGGCACTGGTTGAAGTTCTCGAACGCGCTGTTGAAGTCTAAGGGCGAAGGGTCGGAGAAATTTTATGATTCAGACTCAATCCATGCTCGATGTGGCCGATAACAGCGGCGCTCGTCGCGTCATGTGCATCAAGGTGCTCGGCGGTTCCCACCGCCGTTACGCCGGCATCGGTGACATCATCAAGGTGACCGTGAAGGAAGCGATTCCGCGCGGCAAGGTCAAGAAAGGCCAGGTGATGACTGCTGTCGTCGTCCGCACCAAGCACGGTGTTCGTCGCGCTGACGGCTCCATCATTCGTTTCGACGGCAACGCTGCTGTTCTGCTGAACAACAAGCAAGAGCCGATCGGCACTCGTATCTTCGGGCCAGTGACCCGTGAGCTTCGTTCTGAGAAGTTCATGAAGATCGTCTCGCTCGCCCCTGAAGTGCTGTAAGGAGATCCGACATGCAAAAGATTCGTCGTGACGACGAGATCATCGTGATCGCCGGCAAAGACAAAGGTAAGCGCGGTAAGGTGCTGAAGGTGCTCGCTGACAACCGTCTGGTTGTCGGTGGTGTCAACCTGGTGAAGCGTCATACCAAGCCTAACCCGATGTCGGGCGTACAGGGCGGTATCGTCGAGAAAGAAGCGCCTCTGCACGCTTCCAACGTCGCCATTTTCAACGGCGAAACCAACAAGGCTGACCGCGTTGGCTTCAAAGTAGAAGACGGCAAGAAAATTCGTGTCTTCAAGTCGACCCAAAAAGCGGTTGATGCTTGAACACTGCTAGGTAGAAGACCATGGCACGACTGAAAGAGATTTACCGGAACGAAATCGCTCCCAAGCTTAAGGAAGAACTTAAGCTCGCGAACGTGATGGAAGTTCCGCGCGTTACCAAGATCACCCTGAACATGGGTCTGGGCGAAGCGATCGGCGACAAAAAAGTCATCGAGCACGCGGTAGCTGACCTCGAGAAGATCACCGGTCAAAAGCCGGTTGTGACTTTCGCTCGTAAGTCCATTGCGGGCTTCAAGGTTCGTGAAGGTTGGCCGATTGGCGTCAAGGTTACCCTGCGCCGTGATCGTATGTACGAATTCCTGGACCGCCTGCTGGCGATCTCCCTGCCTCGGGTTCGCGACTTCCGCGGCCTGAATGCCAAGTCCTTCGATGGTCGTGGCAACTACAGCATGGGCGTGAAAGAGCAGATCATCTTCCCGGAAATCGACTACGACAAGATCGATGCTCTGCGCGGTCTGGACATTACCCTGACCACCACTGCTCGTTCGGATGACGAAGGCCGCGCTCTGCTGCGTGCTTTCAAATTCCCGTTCCGCAACTGATTGGAGTAGGAAAATGGCCAAGAAGAGCATGAAAAACCGCGAGCTGAAGCGTCAGCTCACGGTTGCCAAGTACGCCAAAAAGCGTGCTGAGCTGAAAGCGACCATCGTCAACCTGAACGCATCTCCTGAAGAGCGTTTCGCAGCCGTTGTCGCCCTGCAGAAGCAACCACGTGACGCCAGCGCCGCGCGCCTGCGTAACCGTTGCCGCCTGACCGGTCGTCCGCATGGCGTATACCGCAAGTTCGGCCTCGGCCGTAACAAGCTGCGCGAAGCCGCCATGCGTGGTGACGTTCCAGGTCTGGTCAAAGCCAGCTGGTAATCCCTGCTGGTGTGGCTCCGGCGGAAGGGGAGCGATCTTCCGACCGCCGGTGACCTCGAAACGAAACAAGCCCCTATATGGGGCTTGTTTCGTTTCTGCTATGTGTCTAGAATGACCGGCTCACCTGAGCCCGGGTCTTTTGCCCTGCGTGTTCGGGTGGTAGTTATAGCCGCAAGGCTAATATTTCTTGTATCAGGAGCATCTAGCCCATGAGTATGCAGGACCCGTTAGCGGACATGCTAACTCGCATCCGTAATGCCCAGATGGCTGAAAAGTCCGTCGTAAGCATGCCTTCCTCGACTTTGAAGGTAGCGGTAGCAAAAGTTCTGAAAGACGAAGGCTACATCGCCGGCTATCAAGTCAGCAGTGAAGTCAAGCCCTCCCTGTCGATCGAACTGAAGTACTTCGAAGGCCGTCCAGTCATCGAGGAGCTGAAGCGCACCAGCCGTCCAGGCCTGCGCCAGTACAAGTCCGTCGCAGAGCTGCCGAAAGTACGTGGCGGCCTGGGCGTGTCTATCGTCTCCACCAACAAAGGTGTGATGACGGATCGCGCTGCGCGCGCTGCCGGTGTCGGCGGCGAAGTTCTCTGCACAGTGTTCTAAGGGGGGATAAGCATGTCTCGCGTCGCTAAGAACCCCGTTAAGCTGCCTGCCGGTGTCGAAGTCAAATTCGCCGGTCAGCTGCTTTCGGTAAAGGGTGCCAAGGGCACTCTCGAACTGAACGTTCACACCGCTGTTGAAGTTACCGAAGAGTCTGGTGAGCTGCGTTTCGCTGCTCGCAATGGTGACCAGCAAGCGCGTGCCATGGCCGGTACTACCCGTGCCTTGGTAAACAACATGGTCCAAGGCGTAAGCCAAGGCTTCGAGCGTAAGCTCCAGCTGGTCGGTGTTGGTTACAAGGCGCAAGCCAAAGGCACCGTACTGAATCTGGCACTCGGCTTCTCGCACCCAGTGGACTACGAACTGCCAGCCGGTATCACCGCTGAGACCCCAAGCCAGACCGACATCCTGATCAAGGGTATCGACAAGCAGCTGGTTGGTCAGGTGGCCGCTGAAATCCGCGACTTCCGTCCGCCAGAGCCTTACAAAGGCAAGGGTGTGCGTTACGCGGACGAAGTAGTCCGTCGTAAAGAAGCCAAGAAGAAGTAGGGCCTAGCAAATGACCGACAAAAAAGTTACTCGACTGCGTCGCGCTCGCAAAGCACGCCTGAAAATGCACGAACTCGAAGTCGTGCGTCTGTGCGTGTTCCGCTCGTCGCAGCACATCTACGCCCAGGTCATTTCGGCCGACGGCAGCAAGGTTCTGGCAAGCGCCTCGACCTTGGACAAAGAACTGCGTGATGGTGCCACCGGCAACATCGACGCGGCCACTAAGGTTGGCAAGCTGGTTGCCGAGCGTGCGAAAGCCGCTGGCGTTTCTCAAGTTGCTTTCGACCGTTCTGGCTTCAAGTACCACGGCCGCGTCAAGGCGCTGGCTGATGCTGCTCGTGAAGGCGGGCTGGAGTTCTAAGTTATGGCAAATAACGACCAAAAGCGCGACGAAGGCTACATTGAGAAGCTGGTTCAAGTTAACCGCGTTGCAAAAACCGTCAAAGGCGGCCGTATCTTCACCTTTACCGCGCTGACCGTGGTAGGTGATGGCAAGGGCCGTGTCGGCTTCGGCCGTGGCAAGTCGCGCGAAGTTCCAGCCGCGATCCAGAAGGCCATGGAAGCTGCCCGTCGTAACATGATTCAAGTCGACCTGAAGGGCACCACCCTGCAGTACGCCACCAAGGCTGCCCACGGCGCCTCGAAGGTCTACATGCAGCCTGCCTCGGAAGGTACCGGTATCATCGCCGGCGGCGCAATGCGTGCTGTCCTGGAAGTTGCTGGTGTCCAGAACGTTCTGGCCAAGTGCTACGGTTCGACCAACCCAGTGAACGTGGTTCATGCCACTTTCAAGGGTCTGAAAGCCATGCAATCTCCTGAGTCCATTGCTGCCAAGCGCGGCAAGAGCGTTGAGGAGATCATCTGATCATGGCAACCGTAAAAGTAACGCTGATCAAAAGCACCGCCGGCCGCCTGCCTAACCACAAACTGTGTGTTAAAGGCCTGGGTCTGCGTCGCATCGGTCACACTGTAGAAGTCCAGGATACTCCCGAGAACCGCGGGATGATCAACAAGGCTTACTACCTGCTGCGCGTCGAGGGTTAATCGATGAAACTCAATGATCTGAGTCCAGCGCCGGGTTCCCGTCGCGAGAAGCATCGTCCGGGTCGTGGTATCGGTAGCGGTTTGGGTAAGACTGGTGGCCGTGGTCACAAAGGTCAGACCTCCCGTTCCGGTGGCACCATCGCTCCGGGCTTCGAAGGCGGTCAACAGCCGCTGCACCGTCGCCTGCCGAAGTTCGGCTTCGTTTCGCTGAAAGCCATGGATCGCGCCGAAGTGCGTCTGTCCGAGCTGGCCAAGGTGGAGGGTGACGTCATCACCGTGCAATCCCTGAAGGATGCCAACGTGATTAACCAGAACGTTCAGCGTGTGAAAATCATGCTGTCGGGTGAAGTTACTCGCGCAGTCACCATCAAGGGTATCGCAGCCACCAAGGGTGCGCGTGCGGCTATCGAAGCAGCTGGCGGCAAGTTCGAGGAATAAATGGCTAAGCAAGGTGCTCTCTCTTCGCTCGGCAAGGGCGGGATGTCTGAACTCTGGGCTCGTCTGCGTTTTCTGTTCCTGGCGATCATCGTCTATCGGATAGGCGCGCATATCCCAGTACCAGGCATCAACCCGGACCGGCTGGCGGAACTGTTCCGGCAGAATGAGGGGACCATTCTTAGCTTGTTCAACATGTTTTCCGGCGGTGCGCTGGAGCGCATGAGCATTTTTGCACTGGGGATCATGCCGTACATCTCGGCGTCGATCATCATGCAGCTCATGACCGCGGTCAGCCCACAGCTGGAGCAGTTGAAGAAGGAAGGTGAAGCTGGCCGTCGCAAGATCAGCCAGTACACCCGCTACGGCACCGTTATCCTGGCGCTGGTCCAAGCCATTGGCATGTCCATTGGTCTGGCCGGTCAGGGCGTGGCGTTTTCTGCAACCTTTGGCTTCCATTTCGTCGCCGTCTCCACCTTCGTGGCTGGCGCGATGTTCATGATGTGGCTGGGCGAGCAGATCACCGAGCGCGGTGTGGGCAACGGTATCTCGATGTTGATTTTCGCGGGTATCGTTGCCGGTCTTCCGAGCGCAATCGGGCAGTCTTTCGAGTCTGCACGCACAGGCGATATCAACATTTTCGCCCTGGTCGCGATCGGTCTGCTGGCAGTAGCGATTATCGGTTTTGTGGTGTTCATCGAGCGTGGTCAGCGTCGTATCGCCGTTCACTACGCCAAGCGTCAGCAGGGCCGCAAGGTCTTCGCTGCGCAGACTAGCCACTTGCCGCTTAAAGTGAACATGGCAGGGGTCATCCCAGCCATTTTCGCGAGCAGCATTCTGCTGTTCCCGGCTTCGCTGGGTGCCTGGTTCGGTCAGTCCGAAGGTATGGGCTGGTTGCAGGACATCTCGCAGTCGATCGCTCCTGGTCAGCCGTTGAATATTCTGCTGTTTAGTGCAGGGATCATTTTCTTCTGCTTCTTCTATACGGCGTTGATGTTCAATCCGAAAGACGTAGCGGAAAACCTGAAGAAGTCCGGTGCCTTTATTCCGGGTATCCGTCCTGGTGAGCAGTCGGCGCGCTACATTGATGGCGTTCTGACTCGTCTGACCATGTTCGGTGCTCTTTACATGACGGCCGTCTGCCTTCTGCCCCAGTTTCTGGTGGTAGCAGCAAACGTTCCGTTCTACCTTGGCGGGACCTCGTTGCTGATTGTGGTAGTGGTTGTGATGGACTTCATGTCCCAAGTACAATCGCACCTCGTTTCGCACCAGTACGAATCCCTGATGAAGAAAGCCAACCTGAAAGGCTACGGTGGCAGCGGTCTGCTGCGCTGATAGTCCCCTAAGGTTCGAGGAGTTGGTGATGAAAGTTCGTGCATCGGTGAAAAAGCTGTGCCGTAACTGCAAGATTATTCGCCGCGAAGGTGTCGTGCGAGTAATTTGCAGCGCGGAACCGCGTCACAAGCAGCGCCAAGGCTGAGTGTGATCTGCGCTTCAAACCCAGCAGCTAGTGTGCTGCTGGGTTGATTATTTGTTTCTACAGCGATATTATCTCGCGCCCTATTTCTTGGCTTCCGGGGCGTAGGTAGCTGTCAATTGGAGTCCCACTGAATGGCCCGTATTGCAGGCGTTAACATTCCAGATAACAAGCACACTGTTATCTCGCTGACCTACATCTACGGTGTTGGTCGCACTACTGCACAGAAGATCTGTGCAGATGCTGGTGTCAACCCAGCCGCAAAGATCAAGGATCTGAGCGACGAGCAGATTGAACAGCTGCGTGGCGAAGTCGCGAAGTTCACCACCGAAGGTGATCTGCGTCGTGACGTCAACATGAAAATCAAGCGTTTGATGGACCTGGGCTGCTACCGCGGTCTGCGCCATCGTCGGGGTCTTCCGGTTCGCGGTCAGCGTACCAAGACCAATGCGCGTACCCGTAAAGGTCCGCGTAAGCCGATCCGCAAGTAATCGCACCAGCGAATCGACAGGAATTTAGACATGGCAAAACCTGCTGCTCGTCCTCGTAAGAAAGTCAAAAAGACAGTGGTTGATGGCATCGCCCACATCCATGCGTCTTTCAATAACACCATCGTGACCATCACCGACCGTCAGGGCAACGCGTTGTCCTGGGCTACCTCCGGTGGTTCGGGTTTCCGTGGTTCGCGCAAGTCCACCCCGTTCGCAGCTCAGATCGCTGCTGAGCGTGCTGGTCAAGCTGCGCTGGAATATGGTCTGAAGAACCTCGACGTCAACGTCAAGGGTCCAGGTCCAGGTCGTGAGTCGGCTGTTCGTGCTCTGAACGGCTGTGGCTATAAGATCGCCAGCATCACCGACGTGACGCCAATCCCGCACAACGGGTGCCGTCCGCCGAAGAAGCGTCGCGTGTAATCAGGAGACAGATAAATGGCACGTTACATTGGTCCAAAATGCAAACTGTCTCGTCGTGAAGGCACCGATCTGTTCCTGAAGAGCGGCGTTCGCGCTCTGGAATCGAAGTGCAACATCGAAGCAGCCCCAGGTATCCACGGCCAGCGCCGTGGCCGTCAGTCCGACTACGGTACCCAGCTGCGCGAGAAACAAAAAGTCCGTCGTATCTACGGTGTTCTGGAGCGTCAGTTCAGCGGTTACTACAAGGCAGCGGCCTCCAAGAAGGGCGCTACCGGTGAGAACCTGCTGCAACTGCTCGAGTGCCGTCTGGACAACGTCGTTTACCGCATGGGCTTCGGTTCGACTCGCGCCGAATCCCGTCAGCTGGTTTCGCACAAAGCAATCAGCGTCAACGGCAAGACTGTAAACATTCCATCCTACCAAGTTCGTCCGGGTGACGTGGTCGCGGTTCGCGAGAAGTCGTCGAACCAGCTGCGCATTGTTCAAGCCCTTGAACTGTGCGCCCAGCGTGGCCGAGTTGAGTGGGTAGACGTGGATGCTGCCAAGAAGTCGGGCGTTTTCAAGAACGTTCCTGCTCGCAGCGACCTGTCCGCCGACATCAACGAAAACCTGATTGTCGAGCTCTACTCCAAGTAAGGGCTAGAAAATAGGTGCATCCATGCAGATTTCGGTAAATGAGTTCCTGACACCCCGCCATATTGATGTGCAGGTTGTCAGTCCGACCCGCGCCAAGATCACGCTCGAGCCTCTCGAGCGTGGCTTCGGCCATACCCTGGGCAACGCGCTGCGCCGCATCCTGTTGTCCTCCATGCCTGGCTGTGCAGTAGTCGAGGCCGAGATCGACGGTGTACTCCATGAGTACTCCGCGATCGAAGGTGTACAGGAAGATGTCATTGAAATCCTGTTGAACCTCAAAGGCCTGGCTATCAAACTGCACGGTCGTGACGAAGTTACGCTGACCTTGTCGAAAAAGGGTTCGGGGGTGGTTACCGCTGCCGATATTCAGCTGGATCACGATGTCGAGATCGTCAACCCCGATCACGTAATCGCTAACCTGGCGTCCAACGGCGCCCTGAACATGAAGCTCACCGTAGCTCGTGGTCGTGGTTATGAGCCGGCCGACTCGCGTCAAACCGACGAAGACGAAAGCCGCAGCATCGGTCGTTTGCAGCTGGATGCTTCGTTCAGCCCGGTACGCCGTATCGCCTACGTGGTGGAAAACGCCCGTGTCGAGCAGCGTACTAACCTGGACAAGCTGGTCATCGATCTGGAAACCAACGGTACCCTGGATCCTGAAGAGGCTATCCGTCGTGCCGCGACCATCCTGCAACAGCAGCTGGCTGCGTTCGTTGATCTGAAAGGTGATAGCGAGCCAGTGGTTGTCGAGCAGGAAGACGAGATCGATCCGATCCTGCTGCGCCCGGTTGACGATCTGGAACTGACTGTACGTTCGGCCAACTGCCTGAAGGCGGAGAACATCTACTATATCGGCGACCTGATTCAGCGTACCGAAGTAGAGCTGTTGAAGACTCCGAACCTGGGCAAGAAGTCCCTGACCGAAATCAAGGACGTTCTGGCTTCCCGTGGTCTGTCCCTCGGCATGCGCCTCGACAACTGGCCGCCTGCAAGTCTTAAGAAAGACGACAAGGCGACTGCCTGATCGTCGTAATCACCGAACGTAGTGTTTGGTAAGGAATGAATCATGCGTCATCGTAAAAGTGGACGTCACCTGAGCCGTACCAGCTCTCACCGCAAGGCCATGTTCCAGAACATGGCGGTGTCGCTGTTCGAGCACGAGCTGATCAAAACTACCCTGCCAAAAGCCAAGGAACTGCGCCGCGTTGCCGAGCCGCTGATCACCCTGGCCAAGGAAGACAGCGTAGCCAATCGTCGCCTGGCTTTCGACCGTACCCGTTCGAAAGCTGCCGTTGGTAAGCTGTTCAATGACCTGGGCAAGCGCTACGCCACCCGTCAGGGCGGCTACCTGCGCATCCTGAAGTGCGGTTTCCGCGCTGGCGACAACGCGCCTATGGCGTATGTCGAGCTGGTTGATCGTCCAGTCGGCGGCGCTGTAGAAGCTGCTGAGTAAGACGAACTGTCTGCTACAAGAAACCGGGCCTCGAGCCCGGTTTTTTGTATCTGGAAGAATTGAGATTCTCTATTGATCTCAGTCATGCAATGAATTTGTTGTTGTCATATTTCCAGTCAATACTCCTTATCAAGCCGGACAGCCGGCAGATCCAGCCTGATAAGGAGAGCCCATGAGCAAGACACTGACTACCGCTAGCGGTGCACCCGTCGCCGATAACCAGAACTCGCGTTCGGCAGGTCCACGAGGTCCGTTGCTGCTGGAAGACTTCCACCTGATAGAAAAGCTCGCGCATTTCAACCGCGAGAACATTCCTGAGCGCCGTGTCCATGCCAAGGGCTCGGGGGCCTACGGTACCTTCACCGTTATCCGTGATATCACCCAATACACCAGCGCCAAACTGTTCGAGCAGGTTGGCAAGCAGACCGAGACTTTCCTGCGATTCTCCACCGTAGGTGGCGAGCGTGGTTCGGCTGATACCGAGCGGGACCCCCGCGGTTTTGCCCTCAAGTTCTACACCGAGGAAGGTAACTGGGACATTGTTGGCAACAACACTCCAGTGTTCTTCATTCGCGACCCGCTGAAATTCCCCGACTTCATCCACACCCAGAAGCGTTTGCCGCAAAGCAACCTGAAGAGTGCGCAGATGATGTGGGACTTCTGGTCGCACTCCCCTGAGGCGTTGCACCAGGTCACTATCCTGTTCTCTGACCGCGGCATCCCGGATGGCTATCGGCACATGCACGGCTTTGGCAGCCACACTTACAGCTTGATCAATGCCAAGGGCGAGCGCACCTGGGTCAAGTGGCACTTCAAGACGAAGCAGGGCATCAAGAACCTGGCACCGGCTGAAGCTGCACGCCTGGCCGGTACCGATCCAGACTACGCCCAGCGTGACCTGTTCGAGGCCATCGAGCGTGGCGACTTCCCTAAATGGGCTGTGTGCATCCAGGTCATGAGCGAGGCTGAGGCCGCGTCGCGTACGGAGAACCCCTTCGACGTGACCAAGACATGGTCGCAGAAGGAATACCCGCTGATCGAGGTGGGTGAACTGGAGCTGAACCGTAACCCACTGAACTACTTCGCTGAGGTCGAACAAGCTGCGTTTGGCCCAAGCAACATGGTTCCGGGCGTCGGCCTGTCGCCGGACCGCATGTTGCAAGGGCGTGTATTCGCTTACGCAGACGCGCATCGCTACCGGGTAGGTACCAATCACCAGCAGTTGCCGGTGAATGCGCCACGCAGTCCGGTAAACACTTACCAGCGTGACGGTGCCATGGCCTTTGGCAGTAACGGGGGCGCTGCGCCGAACTACGAGCCCAACAGCTACAGCGACGCGCCGAAGCAGTCACCACGTCATGCCGAGCCAGCACTTGCTCTGAATGGTGCGGCAGACCGCTACGACCACCGTGAGGATACGGATTACTACAGTCATGCCGGCGCGCTTTTCCGCCTGATGAATGCCGAGCAGAAGGCACTGCTGATCAGCAACATTGCTGGAGCCATGGCGGGTGTCAGCGATGATGTGGTGCAGCGTCAGTTGCAGCATTTCTTCAAGGCCGACCCGGCCTATGGCGAAGGTGTTGCCAAGGCCTTGGGCGTGAATCTGGCCTAAGTCGAAGTGATAAGAAGAACCGCCCTCATTTGGGCGGTTTTTCAATGAATATCACTACCGTTTGCCGACTTTTTTCAGGGTTTTTGCGCAGTTTTCAGTGACCTCCCAGTAATCCTGGTTCACACTATGGCTTTCACACAGGGAGAAGCAGGGCGATGCAAGGTCACCCGGACGTAATCGACTACCTCAACACGTTGCTGACGGGCGAACTGGCGGCGCGCGACCAATATTTCATCCATTCGCGGATGTACGAAGACTGGGGCTTGTCCAAGCTCTATGAACGTATCAACCATGAGATGGAGGAAGAGACTCAGCACGCCGATGCCCTGATGCGCCGTATCCTAATGCTCGAAGGCACGCCACGCATGCGTCCTGACGACTTAGACATCGGTACCACTGTGCCGGACATGATCGCCGCTGACCTGCGTCTGGAATACAAGGTGCGCGCCGCATTGTGCAAGGGCATTGAACTGTGCGAGCTGCACAAGGACTACATCAGCCGCGACATCCTGCGCGTACAACTGGCCGATACCGAGGAAGACCACACCTACTGGCTTGAAAAGCAGCAGGGGCTGATCAAATCGTTGGGCCTGGAGAACTACCTGCAGTCGCAGATGTAACGGAATCCCGGAGCCCCTGTTCTTGTGGGGCGGGCTTGCCTGCGATGGCGCTGGATTGGACGACGCTGTTGTCTAATCAGGGGCTATCGCAGGCAAGCCCGCTGCCACAGGGGCAGGGGCTTTTTCATTCCCTTCAGGCCCGGTCCCGCTCCAGCAGGGGCATGAGGTAGTGGCCGGTGTGGGACTGTTTCATCTTGACCAGTTCTTCCGGCGTGCCGCAGGCGATGATCTGGCCGCCTTTGGATCCCCCTTCCGGCCCCAGGTCGACCAACCAGTCCGCGGTCTTGATCACATCCAGGTTGTGCTCGATCACCACCACGGTATTGCCGTGGTCGCGCAGGCGGTGCAATACGTCGAGCAACTGCTGGATATCCGCGAAGTGCAGGCCGGTAGTCGGCTCGTCGAGGATGTACAGGGTCTTGCCGGTATCCCGTTTGGACAGCTCGCGGGACAACTTGACCCGCTGTGCCTCACCACCGGACAGAGTGGTCGCCGACTGGCCCAGTTTGATATAGGACAGTCCCACATCCATCAGCGTCTGCAGCTTGCGCGCCAGTGCCGGCACCGCGTCGAAGAAGTTGCGGGCGTCCTCGATGGTCATCTCCAGGACCTCGTGGATGTTCTTGCCCTTGTACTTGATCTCCAGGGTTTCGCGGTTGTAGCGCTTGCTCTTGCACACGTCGCACGGGACATAGATGTCCGGCAGGAAGTGCATCTCCACCTTGATTAGGCCATCGCCCTGACAGGCCTCGCAGCGGCCGCCCTTGACGTTGAACGAGAAGCGCCCTGGGCCGTAGCCGCGCGAGCGTGACTCCGGCACGCCGGCGAACAGCTCGCGGATCGGCGTGAAGATGCCGGTGTAGGTCGCAGGGTTGGAGCGTGGCGTGCGGCCGATCGGGCTCTGGTCGATATCGACCACCTTGTCCAAGTGCTGCAGGCCATCGATGCTGCCGTGCGGCGCCGCCTCCAGGCTGGTGGCGCCGTTGAGGGCGGTTGCGGCCAGCGGGAACAGGGTGTTGTTGATCAGGGTCGATTTGCCCGACCCCGAGACACCGGTGACGCAGGTCAGCAGGCCGATCGGCAGCTCCAGGTCGACATTCTGCAGGTTGTTGCCGCGGGCGCCCTTGAGCTTGAGCGACAGCTTCTTGTTGCGTGGGGTGCGTTTGGCCGGCACGACGATCTTCTTGCGTCCGGACAGGTACTTTCCGGTCAGCGAGTCGGGGTGCGCCATGACCTCCTGCGGCGTCCCTTCTGCAACGATCTGGCCGCCATGTACGCCAGCGCCGGGGCCGATATCCACCACGTAGTCGGCCAGGCGGATGGCGTCCTCGTCGTGCTCGACGACAATCACCGTGTTGCCCAGGTCGCGCAGGTGGTTGAGGGTGGCCAGCAAACGGTCGTTGTCGCGTTGGTGCAGGCCGATGGAGGGCTCGTCAAGGATGTACATCACCCCGACCAGGCCTGCGCCGATCTGGCTGGCCAGGCGGATGCGCTGGGCCTCGCCGCCGGAGAGGGTGTCAGCGCTGCGATCCAGGGTCAGGTAGTCGAGGCCGACGTTGACCAGGAACTGCAGGCGTTCGCAGATCTCCTTGAGGATCTTGGCGGCGATCTCGCCGCGGCGCCCGGTCAGGGTCAGGCCGCTGAAGTAATTGCTGGCATCGCCGATCGGCAAGTTGGTGACGGCCGGCAAGGTCTTCTCGCCCACCCACACGTGGCGCGCTTCGCGACGCAGGCGGGTGCCACGGCAGTCCGGGCAAGGCTGGGTGCCGAGGAACTTGGCCAGTTCCTCGCGCACGGTGGCCGACTCGGTCTCGCGGTAGCGCCGCTCCAGGTTCGGCACGATGCCCTCGAACGGGTGCGAGCGCTTGACGATGTCGCCACGGTCGTTGAGGTATTTGAAATCGACGCTCTGCTTGCCGCTGCCGTGCAGGATGACCTTCTGCTGCTCAGCTGACAGCTCTCCGAACGGTATTTCGAGGCTGAAGCCGTAGTGCGCAGCCAGTGAGCCGAGCATCTGGAAGTAATAGACGTTACGTCTGTCCCAGCCGCGGATCGCTCCTTCTGCTAGGGTCAGCTCGCTGTTGACCAGGCGCTTGGTGTCGAAGAACTGCTTGACCCCGAGGCCGTCACAGGTTGGGCAGGCGCCAGCGGGGTTGTTGAAGGAGAACAGCTTCGGCTCCAGCTCGCTGATGGCATGACCGCAGACCGGGCAGGCGAAGCGGGCGGAGAAGATCACCTCTTCGTCGGGCTCATCGTCCATCGGTGCCACCAAGGCGATGCCGTCGGCCAGCTTCAAGGCGGTTTCGAAGGACTCTGCCAGGCGTTGCTGCAGGTCAGCACGAACCTTGAAGCGGTCTACCACTACATCGATGCTGTGCTTCTTTTGCTTGTCCAGCTTGGGCAGCTCGTCCAGTTCGAACAGCTTGCCGTTGATCCGAGCGCGGACGAAGCCTTGGGCGCGCAGTTCCTCGAACACCGCCAGGTGCTCACCCTTGCGTTCGCGCACCACGGGCGCCAGCAGCATCAGCTTGCTGCCCTCGGGCTGGGCCAGCACCAGGTCGACCATCTGGCTGACGGTCTGTGCCTCCAATGGGATGTCGTGGTCCGGGCAGCGTGGGGTTCCGACCCGGGCGTAGAGAAGACGCAGGTAGTCGTAGATCTCAGTGATGGTGCCGACCGTCGAGCGTGGGTTGTGCGAGGTCGACTTCTGCTCGATGGAAATGGCCGGTGACAGGCCTTCGATCGTGTCGACGTCGGGTTTTTCCATCATCGACAGGAACTGCCGGGCATAGGCCGACAGGGATTCCACATAACGGCGCTGGCCCTCGGCATACAGGGTGTCGAACGCCAGGGACGACTTGCCGGAACCGGAAAGGCCGGTGATCACGATCAACTTGTCCCGCGGCAGGGTCAGGTCGATGTTCTTCAGGTTGTGGGTGCGCGCCCCACGAATCAGGATCTTGTCCACTGCGGCCTCGCTTGGCGGGCATAAACAAGGAAGTATACGGCGCGCTGCCATTACGCGGCAAAGCGTCGCGTATATGCCGTTAAGCGATGGGACTGATAGAATCCCCGCCGGTTCACACGAGGTTAATCCATGCACGATACCCACAACGAACGCATGAGTGGCAGCGAAACCCGCGCCGCAGGCGGCCTGGCCCTGGTCTTTGCTTTTCGTATGCTGGGCATGTTCATGGTCCTGCCGGTGCTGGCCACCTATGGCATGGACCTGGCAGGCGCGACCCCCGCGCTGATCGGCCTGGCCATTGGTGCCTATGGCCTGACCCAGGCCGTGCTGCAGATTCCGTTCGGTGTGATTTCCGACCGCATCGGGCGTCGTCCGGTGATCTACCTGGGCTTGGTGATCTTCGCCCTCGGCAGTGTGTTGGCGGCCCAGGCCGACTCAATCTGGGGAGTGATCGCCGGACGCATCTTGCAAGGTGCCGGGGCTATCTCGGCGGCGGTCATGGCCTTGCTGTCGGACCTGACCCGCGAGCAACACCGGACCAAGGCCATGGCCATGATCGGCATGAGCATTGGCTTGTCGTTCGCTGTCGCCATGGTGGTCGGTCCTCTGCTGACCCGTGCCTTCGGGTTATCCGGTCTGTTCCTCGCCACCGCGGGCCTGGCCTTGGTCGGCATCGCCCTGATCGCCTTTGTCGTGCCCAGCGGCCACAGTACCCTGTTGCACCGCGAGTCTGGCGTGGCACGTCAGGCGCTCGGCCCGACCCTGCGTCACCCGGATCTGCTGCGCCTGGACACTGGCATCTTCGTTCTGCACGCCATCCTCATGGCCAGTTTCGTTGCCCTGCCGCTGGCCTTCGTCGAGCGCGGCGGGCTGCCGAAGGAAGAACACTGGTGGGTCTACCTGACCGCTTTGCTCATCTCATTCTTTGCAATGGTTCCGTTTATCATCTACGGCGAAAAAAAGCGCAAGATGAAACGCGTCCTGCTTGGCGCGGTCAGTGTGTTGATGCTCACCGAGGTGTTCTTCTGGCAATGGGCTGACAACTTGCGCGGACTGGTGATCGGCACCGTGATATTCTTTACTGCCTTCAACCTGCTGGAGGCATCCTTGCCTTCGCTGGTCAGCAAGGTGTCGCCCGCCGGCGGCAAGGGGACGGCAATGGGGGTGTATTCCACCAGCCAGTTCCTCGGCGCCGCGCTGGGAGGAATCATCGGCGGCTGGTTGTTCCAGCACGGTGGCCTGGGCACGGTGTTCCTGGGGTGTGCAGGGTTGTGTGCGTTGTGGCTGGTCGTTGCGCTGAGCATGCGCGAGCCGCCCTACGTGACCAGCCTGCGCATGCCGCTGTCACCGGAAGCGGTTCGGGAGTCCGGACTGACCGAACGCCTCATGGCTGTGCCGGGTGTGACCGACGCCGTGGTGGTGGCCGATGAAGCCGCCATCTACATCAAACTGGATACGAAAATTTTGGACCGTGCGACCCTGGAGCGTTTGGTGAATCCGACCTCTGCGGCGTGCGAAGCCTAGGAGAACGTTATGGCCCGTGGGGTTAACAAAGTCATTCTGGTCGGTACCTGCGGTCAGGATCCCGAAGTCCGCTACCTGCCCAACGGTAACGCCGTGACCAACCTGAGCCTGGCAACCAGCGAGCAGTGGACCGACAAGCAGACTGGCCAGAAGGTCGAGCGTACCGAATGGCACCGTGTGGCCATGTTCGGCAAGGTCGCCGAGATCGCTGGTGAATACCTGCGTAAAGGTTCGCAGGTCTACATCGAGGGCAAGCTGCAGACCCGCGAGTGGGAAAAGGACGGCATCAAGCGCTACACCACCGAGATCATCGTCGACATGCAGGGTACCATGCAGCTGCTCGGCGGCCGTCCGCAGAACCAGCAAGGCGGTGGTGACCAGTACAACCAGGGTGGCCAACAGCAGTACAACCAGGCGCCACGCCAACAGGCTCCGCGTCCACAGCAGGCGCCACAGCGTCCTGCCCCGCAGCAGCCGGCTCCACAGCCAGCGGCTGACTTCGATAGCTTTGATGACGATATTCCGTTCTAGCGAACACCTGAGACTATGATGTAAAGTTTCTGCCTGAAAGCCCCTGTTTAGGGGCTTTTTTTATAGTTTGCGCTGTCAAGTTTCGCGTTGTGGTTTCCCGGTTTTCAAGATTGTGTACTACCTTGAGAAATGTAAAGTTTTCATGGGTGGTAATCCTGATGACCTCATTGGTGATAAAACACATCCAATTCCGCCATGGCGAGCGGCACAAATTGCTGGTCAGTGCTCAGACGGGCATTCCTCTGTATTACCCCTCACTCTTTATCACGACCCATGTCCGTGCTGGCGGTTTCTCCGTTTCTACAGTTCAAGCGGCGCTTGAAGCAGTCAAAGTACTGTATGCCTGGCAAGCATTCCAAGGTATTGATCTCGAAGCGTTGTTTTCGACAGGGCGGTTACTCCAGCGCGAGGAAATTACTTCTTTGGTCGCGTTTAGTGCGCGACTGTTAAGAAAAGAGCGCCGGCAACAAACTGCGAAGGTGCTCACCCTGAAGCTTAACGCCGGTAGGACCGTCGCTCGTAATACGTGTAACGTCAGTGCGCAGACCCAATTTACGCGGATCAGCACTATTTCAAAATACCTGGGCTTTCTGGCTGAAACATTACGTGTTGGGCGTGTTAGCAGTGCGGCGCAGAGTCAGGTGAGTGCGATGGTTGAACGTCTAAACGCCTGCCGGCCTAAAGTAAGAAACATCACAGCAGTCGATCGGGATGAGAAGGGGCTGGACCTCGATATAGTAGATCAGGTGCTGGAGTGTCTCTTGCCAGAGCACCCGCAGAATCCCTTTTCCGATAAGGGTGTTCAACAACGCAATCATTTAATCATAACGCTGCTTCGCTACTTGGGTATCAGGCGCGGCGAACTACTTAATTTGCGGGTAGAGGACGTGGATTTCAGTAAGGCTGTGATCAAGGTCGTTAGACGCGCGGACAGTCCGCTGGACAGCCGCCGACATCAACCGTTGGTCAAGACCGCACAGCGTAACATTCCAATAAATGACGCACTACAAAAGACGCTGAGTGACTATATTCTCCATTGCAGAGCCAACTTTCGCCAGGCTAGAAAACACCCTTATTTGTTTGTTGCGCACAAGGCGGGCCCGAGCCAGGGTAATCCGTTATCGAATAGCAGTTTTGGCAAGATTATGGCTACTATTCAAGGGGTCGCAAACGGTTTCGAAGTAATTCATGCGCATGCATTTAGGCATACTTGGAACTATACGTTTTCGAAAATCATTGATGAGGCGGCAAGCGTGACGCCTGAACAGGAGCAAAAAATACGTGCCTATTTGATGGGGTGGTCAGAAACTTCCGATACGGTCAATACGTACAATAAGCGTCATATCAAAGAGAAGGCCGCCAAGGCGGCATTGGAGTATCAGGGGGCGCTTAAAATTAGAAGGGATTAGTCCGGTGATCAATAGTCATTCAGGAATAGATGCTCAGCAAGTATTCCGGTCTCGCGATGGGTGGGAGTTTAATGCGTGTGGCCGTACTTGGCGACTTAATAAAAATACCACCGTTTGCTTGGGGTGGGTAGACAATTTAGCGATAGATATTAAGAATTCATTTTTAGCTACGTTGAGATTTTACTCTATTTATAGTTCGGCAGCACATGCTCGCAATATATCTGATCGAGCAAAGCGTTTTTTCGAATTCACAAGGGGTAAGCTAGATACTAGTTCTCTACTGGCTTATAGGGCAAGCTTGGATGCTTCAAAGGAGCATTATCTGGGCGGGCTGAAAGGTTTTTTTATTACCTGGTATGAGCAAGGCCATCCAGGAATAAGTGAAGAGTTTTTTAAAACGCTAAATGCCTGGGTTTTAAAAGGTAATGAGGTGGGGCGCGCGGTGTTACAGATGGATAGCCTGAAGGGGCCATTGACTGACATCGAAATGCAAGGCGTACTCGATGGCGTGATTGCCTGTTATTCGAAAAGTCGGCTACCGCTAGAGGAGTTTTCATTAATCCTGACGCTAGTGCATACGGGTAGACGGCCGGTACAGATGGTCGCTCTAAAAATTAAGGATCTACTGTTAGCCGAAAAAAATGGCATCGCTGCCTACTCGATCAATTTCCCACGGGCAAAGCAGCGGCATGCCCCGTGGCGTTCGACTTTTAACACATGTGCAATCGATGAAGATTTGTGGTTAATTCTAAAATTACAGGCTGTAGAAACGGTAAAACGGCTGCAAGACATTGTTGGTTTTTCTCTTTCAGATTCCGTGATCAAGGAGGTTCCATTATTTGCCGATTTTGGTGATCTGTCACAAGGGATAAGTGAGAAAGCGCTACTGAGACTCTTGCAGTTTGACTACCTCCATGCCTCTGCGAACGTATGTGGGACCGCATTAGCCAGGTTTTCGGAAATCCATTGCGTACTTTCGGAAAGAACAGGTGAACCATTAAGCCTATCTCCGCGGCGCTTCAGATCTACACTCGGGACCAATGTGGCCCGCCAAGGTTACGGTGTTTCAATTGTGGCTGAAGTACTTGATCATTCAAATATCCGCAGTGCCGGCTACTATATAAAAAGCCTTTCGGATATTGTGGCGCGAATTGACAAAGCGGTTGCGCAGCAACTGGCGCCATTGGCTCAAGCCTTTCAAGGGGTTCTGGTGACAACGGAAAAGGAGGCTGTTCGAGGGGGCGACGCTAGCAGCCGTATTTCAAATGGGCGCGTGAATGTTGGCACATGCGGGAACTATGGCTTTTGTGGGGCATTAGCCCCGATTGCCTGCTATACCTGCATACACTTCCAACCGTGGGTGGATGGGCCTCATGAAGAAGTCTTGGATGAGCTCCTCGCCGGCAGTGACCGCGTATGGGAGGTAACAAAGGACGTCAAAATTGCTTCGGTCAATGCCCGGCTGATACTAGCGGTCACAGAAGTAGTCCAGCGGTGCGCGCAGGCTAAGAGGGCAACCTATGATGGCTGAGATATTCAAGTTCACGCCAAACGAAAGTGTTGGGGCGCAAGCGAATGTCCAGGCGTTTATTGCTCGGTGCCGCAAAGACTTAGACGTATTGGCTCCGGAGATTGAGTGGGACAGTAATTTCTGGAGGGGGGAGGTGGGCTTCACAAAGGCCGGCGTTAATGCCCGGAAGGTTGAGGCCGAAAACCTGCTGGATCAGGATATCATTCCTTTTGCTAAGGCCTATGTGGCTTATCAGAAAGCACATAATCCATGCGTGCGTGCCACTGCACGAAGGATTATGGCCATTCGCTGTATCGAACCGGCGTTGTTGAAGGTTAAGAAAGTCGCTGATATTTCTCTAGTGGACCCTATTGTTTTGGATCAAGCCGCGGCAGTGGCGCGTGAGTATTACCCGTCTACCGCTTATCAAGCGAGTTCGGAGCTGAACCGGCTCGTAGGATTTTTGCTTGAGCATAAGCTGGTGGAGAAAGCGTTTTATTGGCGGTGTGCCATCCCGGTCTCCAGCAAAATGGGAAGGCTGGATCGTGCGGGGAAAAAAGCAAGTCAAGAAAAAATGCCGCCTGAGCATGTACTGAACTACATGGCAGAAATGTTTTCGAACAACCCGCAGAGTTCCGCCGATAAATATGTGGTGTCGCTTTTCGCGCTGTTGATGTGCGCGCCCTCACGCATTTCGGAAGTTCACGATCTGCCATTGGATTGTTTGCATTATGAAACGGATCATAACGGATCAGAAAAATTGGGTCTGCGCTTTTTTTCAGCCAAGGGCTTTGGTCCTACTATTAAGTGGGTTTCCACGGCGTTCAAGGATGTTGCCGTAAAAGCGGTTGGTCGCATCAAAGAGTTGACGGATGAGGGCCGGCGTGCTGCCAAGTGGTATGAAGATAATATGGACAAATTTTATCGGCACGCAGCTTGTCCATTGGTGGATGAAGACGATCTACTGACCCCAGTGCAGATCTGTGATGCACTAGGGATTGAATATGCTGGGTCTGCCGGTCGAGCTCGGAAAGTTCTTAAAAACCCAGGCAGTCCCATCAGGGCATTTCTTGAGGGGAACAGTATAAGTCTGGACGAAGTTACGCTCGCGGTGCTCAATAAATATGCACACTCGCGATTGCCTAAGGGTTTCCCATGGAAGAACCAAAAGCGGCAATTGAAATGGTCTGATAGTCTTTTCTGCATGAGAGTCAATGAGCTGCATCATCAACGCGGTGTGTCTCCGATCATTGTCTGGGGACCGGGCAGTAGCAGTATCAGCAGTGCGCTGTCCATTACCAGTGGCATTCGAGAGATGCAGACAGTGTGGGATCGGAACGGGTATAAAAACCCGGACGGTAGCCGGGTGAGTTTGACGACCCATCAAGTGCGCCATTTTTTGAATACCGCGGCGCAGCGCGGCGACCTTGGACAGTTTGATATCGCTCGCTGGTCAGGGCGCGCTAAAGTGTCTCAGAACAATACCTACAACCATATGACCGACGACGAGTATCAAGAGAAAATTGGCAGCTTTTTGGCGCTCAAGTCATTGGCTGGTCCGTTAGAGAAAATCAACACCAATTCGCCGGTCACTCTGGCCGACTTAGGCGCCACTGGCGATGTTATGGCGCATGTAACCGAGTTTGGCTTCTGTGTACATGATTACTCGATGCTGCCGTGTCAGAAGCACAGAGACTGTTTGAACTGTACCGAGCAGGTGTGTATTAAAGGCGATGAGGAAAAATTTGCGCGGCTTAAGCTTCAGCGAGAGGCTATTTTCTTACAGCTTGCTCAAGCGGAACATGCTCTGGCGGAAGGCTACTATGGCGCTGACCGGTGGACAGTTCACCAGAAACAGACCTTAGATCGAGCGGATCAACTAATCGCGCTGCTACAGTCTGATGACCTCGCGCCGGGAGCCATTGTCAGGTTGAGGTGTGATCAGGAGTTTAGCCCGCTGAAGCGAGAGTTAGCGACAAAGAGTCCGCAACCCAAGCTTTCGGAAAGTGTGAGGGGCGAGACACCTTACTCGATAGGAGAAGACCATGGCAAAACACCTGACTGAGACAGATATCGAAAAGATCCTTCACACGCTGGATGGCTGGCAGGGGCGGCTCACATGGGAAACCTTGTGTGATTCACTGCTTCCGCTGATTGGCACGCGTCCAACGCGCCAAACACTGAGTGCCTATGTGAAAATTCAAGAGGCGTTCCAGCATAAGAAAGGCAGAGGCAACGTCCTGAATGATAAAGCCAAGGTACCACCTTCACTCACAGTGGCGGCTCAGCGCATCAAGCGTCTGGGGGAGGAAAACGCGAGGCTTAGACATGAAAATGAATGCCTGCTGGAGCAGTTCGTCATTTGGCAATACAACGCATACTGCCACGGCCTTACTAACCTGCAGTTGGCCGCACCACTTCCAAAGGTCAGGAGGGGCTCCTCAGAGGGCTAGCGAATGGGCGTCAGGCCTAGGCTTAGTATTGCTCGGAAGACGTGCTGTTAGTGATTGTCAAAAGCGACCCTGCAGCAACCCTTTTTTCAAATCGAGAGGCAGCATCGCACCAGACCATCTGGTTGCATTCTACCGGATAGCTATTTCCTTATGACCCCACCAGTTGGCAGCCTGCGTTGCTACGTAAGATCTACCCACGTATTGATTAGTCAATCGCCATGAAATTTCATTAGGGGCGCGATTTTCTTTCCGCTGCCGATTGCCGAACGTGCTCTAAAACGTTCTCATACAGCTTGGGCGGTTTCTGCCGGTGGCTACCGGCAGCTACGGGTTTGAACCATCCTTCTGTTGTCGTGGCAAAGCCCCAGCAAAGGCAAGCACCTATCCAGGTCGGGCTGTTTGAGCTACCATTTATCCCGTAGCCCTTGAGGCACCTGCAAATCCCGGCCATTGGTCGGGATTTTGCCTTTGTGTGGTAGGGTCAGTTTCGAAGCCTGATCGTGAACCAGGAAGTGGTGTAACTCATTATGGCTATAGCCAATAAGTTTGCCGTTTAGTTGATCACCGCCCGCAGCTGACCTATGGATTATCGCTGACGGCCTCAAGGCCCTCCAACTGCATATAGCGCCGTTGCAGACACAATTCGTCGTTCTGCTTCAGCAGCGTCGCCCTCGAGCCGTTTGATTGCAGGGGTGTTAGGGAGGTGCCCACCACGTTGATGCGACGTTTGGTCTCCGCGTTGATCTGCTCGAGTGGATTGGTGCTGTTCAACCGCCGTCGGTGCGCTTAGGGAAACGCCATGTGTGCTGGGACTCCGTCCTCATTGCCGTCCATAAGCGTAGCTATCTTCGGATACTTTTCGCGCAGTTGGTCAGCAACCAGGCGCCACTGCTGGTGGCATTCGGTACGGCTGTCTTGAGCGAAGAACTTGCGTAGCAGCGACGCTACTACAGCGCGCTAGCCGAAATCGGCCATGGCATTGCGCATCAAAAGCACGTGGCAGCATACTAGGTCCGATGGGAGAGCTCGGAAATTGCCTCTTTGAGCCTTCGTGGGCGCCGGAGATGACTTGCTAACACCTCACAGGCCACTTCGCCTAAGGCTTCGCACGAACTATGTCCAGAACGGCTCTGGTTCTGAACGGCCAACGCGCATGCCCAAAACTTCCCTTTCCACCATCGGTGTTCATGGCGACAGCGATGATTACTGCGACCGAGACGATACGCCCGGCCTCCCGCGCCTTGACGTAAGTGGCATTGATCCACAGGTAAGGCCAATCGCCTACTCGGTCAGCGCTTATGACATCGAGGCTGGCGCCGCCCAGGCCTTCGACATCGAACTCCATCATGCGCTGGGAAACGAACAGGATCATTTGTTTGAGTAGATCTGCGTCTGCCTTTCTCAACCAGCTCAGTCAATGCAATAGTGGGCTTGGTCATCGTGATCTCTCCGATGGAGGTTAAGTCTGCAAACTCAACGTTAGCTAAAAACCACGATGATCATCCTCTTTCGCCCGTAGGGAGCCTTCGCTTGGTTCAGTTACACCACTTTCCGGGAGACGATCCGAAGCCTACCTAACATTATAAAAAATTTACCGTTTATAAATCAGTAAGTTATTAAATTCTGCTACTTTTCAGAACTATCTGGCTAGGTAGCGAGTGGCTTGTAATTCGGAAAAGGCGGGATTTATACGCAAATTCCTTCTGCTTGAGCCGCTGTCAAGTAGATTTCTGTTGCGTTCTGTTGGGTCGGCTGGTTTTGATTCAGACTTAAATGTCTTCCGATGTGTGATGGCGCAGCTCGTGGGCGTGGTGGCACAATGCGAGCATTGAGCGAGTCTTCACGGGTCGATGGCTGACGAGTAAATCAGGATAGGGAGGTCTCACATTTGCGTATCAATTTTCTCAGCCCTAGAGGTGTTCTTGAGGTCGAGCATGCCGCCTTGCGCGAGCTTGAAGCGAAGCTACCCCGGGAATGGGGGGCCTATGCAGCATTTCGGTTAGTAACGCGAGGTTCCAAGCAACCACTCGATATCGATTTGCTGTTACTGTCAACCAATAGGATTCTGGTAGTTGAGTTGAAAAACTGGTCCGGCGACATTACGTATTCGTCCGGTCAGTGGTTTCATCGCGGGGCTCCCATGCCTTCGCCTGTCGATACAACAGATAACAAAGCTCGTGCTTTGAAGCAGTTTATTCAGGAGAAGATCCCTTCCCTGAAGGTGCCTTTCATTGAGTCGCTGGTAGTTCTTTGTCATCCTAAATGCCGGTTGATTAGCTTTCCGGACGAACAGCGGCGCTTCGTAACAACGCTGCCCGAGTTCGTGCATACGGCCTCCGACAGGGCACGCTACGAGACGCGCTTCCCCGACATACCCGCTAAATGGAACTATCGCTCCGTAAACCCCTTGCCCAACCGTCAGCAGTACAACACCATTTTTTCTAATTCCAACCCGTCGGTGCTCAGACGTCGCACCGTGCTACATGGCTTTGAGCAGACTGAGGATCAGGCGGACTACGTACATCCGCGCAATATCTGGTCAGAGTTCCTCGCCGAGCACCAAGAGAACCGAAGTTCAAAAGCGCTGCTGCGAAAGTGGAATTTCGAAGAGCTTGCCACTGGCGGAACGTCCACCATCGAACGTCAGACAATCGGCCTTCGTGAGCTACGCTTGAACGAGGCGCTCCGTGTCCAAGCTCCCGGGCTCCATGAAGACTTGCTAGAACCGATCGGTTCAGCGACGGCTGACGACATCACTACCAACTTCGTCGAAGCGTATCGACTTCCCACGGGTATTGAACGTCTCTCCGAGCACTTAGAGCGCAACAGCAACAAGAGCGAGCAAGACCGACGCTTACTGGCAAAAAGTATTCTTGCACGCTTCTCGAAACTACACGCACTGGGGATTGCTCATCGTGACATCACTAAACGTACGTTGTGGGTGCTCGAACCGTCACGTGTGATTCTGTCTACATTTGCCGCCGCGCGGGTGCCCCAGGCACAGACCGTAGGCGTTCATCGTATCGAGCTAGAAACCGGGTCCATCGAACTGCCGGAAGATGAAGGCGTCGCCGCACAGGCTCGCTCAATTGATCCCTTCGCTCGCGACGTATTCCTGCTCGGGGTTCTGGTCTACGAGATGCTGGAGAGCCATGTGTTAGAACGGCTCAACAACGTACCGGTCTATGACGATGCAGTCACACTCGTCGTCCCTGCTCTGGCGCCGTGGTACGCCAAAGCCATGGACCTAGACCCTAAAACGCGCTACCGCAATGCTTCCGAGGCGCTCGACGCGTTGAACGACTGTTTGTCGGTTGATGCTGGACCAGACGTCTGCGCTGAGGATTTTGAGGGCTACGAGACCGACGCTAGTCTAATAACTCTCCCCATCAAGCATACTATTTCGACTAATCCGACCAAGATGGTTTACGAGTCTGAGCAGAGCGGTGAGCGTGTACTAGTGAAGTGCTGGCCACAACTCAAGTACGACCCGAAATATCTAGCGCGCAATCTACGACTGCTCGCCTTCCTCCAGCAAGCTAGGTCTATGCGACAGTCAGGGTTCGATGCAGCCCCTGAAATCTTGGATTTCGGCTTGAGCATGTTTGGTTTGATGCTGGTAACCCGATGGGCAGAAGGTCAGACGCTAACCGATTGGCTGTCAAACAACCCAGACGGGCGGCACCGTGCCCTCGTCGCGCATGCAGTGCTCAATTCCGTGCAGCGTCTTCACGTCTTGGGGCTGTCCCACGGCGATGTGAAAGCGGATAACATCATCGTATCGCAGACGACGGAGGCACAACTGCCGCAGGTCGTGCTGGTAGACATCCCAGACCTAAGCGCTGATGGAGATGAAGGGGTAACGGTTGGTACGGTGCCTCCGTCTCTGGAGTGCGCATCCCCGCTTCACCGTGACGCGTTTGCTGTATGCACGCTTGTACTGACACTGTTGCCTGAGGATTTCGCGGCCACGCGAAGCGACGTGAGTCGGGCCATTGAGCTGGTAGACACACTGCCGCCGCTGGACTTGCTGGCCGAGACGCTGCAGGACGAGCTTTACCCAAAACAGCGTTCAATCTCGACGTTCAAGGCAACCTTAAAGCGCCGCGGTCGTAGTGGTTCTTCGTCTTTGGATCTGGTTTCCAACAATGGTGAATACTCGGTGCGCGCTACCCGGCATACTGAGACTGGACACGTTCGATTTAGCGTCGTCGGGGTGCGGCAAGAGCTCTACATCAAATACGACCCAAAAGAGGACGCTGTGCTTGGCTCCGCAGTTAAGGATGTCGACCATATCGATTTCGTCAGCGCGCACCGCAGTAAGGCCTTCTCTCTGAACGGAGAAATTCATGTCACCTTTGCGGAGGAGGCAGACGTCACTGCACTCGCTGGTTTGCTTTACGAACTCTACCGCGCGAATGTGCTGGATGAGTTGGAAAGCAATGAAGCGACCATGGCACTTAGTGCCGACCCCTACGCCCGCCAGTCTGGGGGCTCGCCCTCGCAAAGAGTATCGGCAACAGCGCTCTGGACCGCACTATCCGACACCGATGAGATGAACGTCACGAAGATTACGGTGCGGCAAGGTGCGAAATTCTCTTCGGATAGCGAGGAGTGGGTCATCCCTTTCGACTGCGAGGCGGGTGTACTCGATTTCTCGGAGGGCGAAGGCATCGAATTGATGGAGCGCGGCGTGGACGCAGTCGACGGCAGTGACCGATGGTTTACTGTCGGCTGGGTCTCACCCGACCTCGGCCGCGACGTGATGCGCGTGCGCTCCAAAAAGATGCGCTTCTCGCCGAAGGCAGGAGACATTTTGCACGTCCGCGGTACCTTCGAAAAGGCGGCGTCTGAGCGGCGGGTTGCAGCGATGAAGCGGGTGCTTGCGGGCGGAGGCCTCATTCCTTCGCTTGTTGATTACTTCGATCCGGACACCGAGCGAATGCCGAAGTGCCAAGTCGCGATTGACCTAGGTGACCTCAGCAACTACGAACTGAACCCCTCCCAGGAGGAGGCATTGCGGACCGCTCTATCCTATGGACCAATTTCACTGCTCCAGGGTCCGCCAGGAACAGGGAAGACCAAATTCATTGCGTCGTTTGTTCACCTGCTGCTGTCGCAAGGACTGGCACATAACATTTTGCTGGTCAGTCAATCACATGAGGCGGTGAACAATGCCATGGACAAGGTTGCTGGTTCGCTGCGTGCGTCGGGCATGGATGTGCCTATGGTGCGCGTCGGCCTTCAGTCAATGGTGTCGCCCGGACTCCGTAACGTCCAAGAGGATTCGCTACGTCAGCGCTACCGTGAGAGCTTCGACGCGGAAATCACGGATCGTGTGCGAGCCGCGGGCGTGGCTATGGGGCTTCCAGAAGGCTACGTGCGCTCCGCAACGAAGCTTCACATCACACTGGGTCCGATGCTCCAAAGCATTGATCGCCTCATACACACGATAGACGAGGCAGATAGTAAGGACCCTTCTGCTAAGGAGCATTTGCGACGGCTCAGGCAGGTGTTCGTCGAGGTCGCGGAGCGTCAGTTCGGCATTCACGCATCGACCGGAAATGACGCGGCAGGTTTGCGTGACTTAATAGACCAAAAACTTGAATCGTTGGCTCAACAGCACGGTTCACCGAGTCCGGCTAAATGCGCTCGGTTGGAGCAGATCGCTCGTCTATCGACGGAATTTTCCCAGGTGCTACGTAGCCCACGCTCCAACTACACCGCTTTCCTCGCCCGCAGCTCCAGCATTGTGGCAGGCACCTGTGTAGGTGTTGGCAAGCAGGCACTGGGCATCACGGAGGTTCCTTACGACTGGGTCATTGTCGACGAGGCCGCACGGGCATCGCCGATGGAACTAGTTGTTGCGATGCAAGCGGGAAAGCGAGTGCTACTGGTGGGTGATCACCTACAACTGCCGCCGTCGTATCCCCGCGCCGTTGAGGATCAAGCGTCTGCCCTATTGGGAATGCAGCGAAAGGAGTTCCGACGGATGAACAATTTCCAACGTGCATTCTCATCGAATTACGGCCAGTTTGTGGGAAGAACATTACGTGTGCAATACCGTATGGCGGAGCACATCAACCGACTCGTGTCGCACTGTTTCTACGCGGATGCACTAGAGGTCGGACGTGCACCTCCAGGAGCAGAGTACGAGAAACTGCCCAAATTTCTCGATTCGCAGGTAGTGTGGGTAGATACCCAAGATCAGGGCCGAGAGGCCTTCCACCGTCCGGCTGGTACCCATGAAGGTGCGCTCGTGAACGAGCAGGAAGCCTTGGCTGTAGTGGAAGTGGTTCGAGCAATCCTAACCTCAGCTGGGTTTTTAGAGGCGATCCAAGTGCAGGAAGGTGACCATGAGCCCATCATTGGAGTCATCGCCATGTACTCCGATCAGCGCGACATGATCCGGGATAAGCTCGAGCAAGCTGAATGGGCATCCGGACTTCGTCACTGCTTCTCAGTTGGTACTGTTGACAGCTACCAGGGCAAGGAGAACCGTATCATCGTGCTTTCGATTGTGCGCAACGACACCAGCGAGAACATTGGTTTTTTAAGTGATCCAGAGCGCATCAACGTTGCCATGTCTCGAGCAAAGGATCGGCTTGTGATCGTTTCCTCCTCGGCGATGTGGCGTTCCCGGGTGGAAACGCCGATGAAACGCGTGCTCGACGAAGTCGAACGCCTCGCAGAGAAAAAACTGGCCACGTTTGTACCTGCCAAGGAACTTAAGCGGAGCCTGTCGAATGCGTGAGCGTTTTAATACCGTCGCAGTAGCGATTCCGGCGCAGCTTTTCAACGTGCGCTGTCATGTCTCAATCGACCGCCAGGTTCCCGTTATGACGGACTTCGCAGTGCGCTTACTGCACTTGAGCGGTCCTCTGGAGGTTGGCGCGCTCCGTGAATATTTTGGCCTCTCCGCGAGCGAGGTACGAAATCTGCTTGAACTCTTGCGAGAAGAAGGTCTCGTTGGCGAGACCAATGGACGCATCTCACTAACTTCCTATGCTGAATCGCGCTTCGCGGGTTCATCAGAAGGGATGCCGCGATTCACGAGGATCGCTGAGCGGCAAAGCCGACCCGTCTTCGAGCTATTGAGTTACACGCCACTCCCCAAGGCGCTATCGAGTAGCTACTGGGATAACGCCTTGGAGCTAAATTGGAACACGGACGACCCCACGGCAGGCAAGACAATTGATAGAGCAGAAGCCGCGTTTCACAAGCATTTCCTCGATATAGAACGCTTCGAACAGGAAGATGAAAATAAGCGAGCTTACGCTTGTTACAAAGTGGATGAAATCCGTGCTGGGCGCCCGTTCAGCGTCCCCCTTCCCGTCCACTTCGAAGTAGACGTCGAGGGCAATGTCGCGTTTGAGATCGACACGCAGCTCGAACTTCTGCCGGAGTCGCTACGCTCACAGGTGCGGACCCTAACATCCGACCGGATCGCCGCCCTCTCGACCCGGACCAACCACCTGCGCACTTTCATCGAACTCTTCGACGATGAACTGCTCTCGCGATATTTGCTGACGACGCAGGCCAGTGGGGAGAGGACCGCGTTGATTAAACCCGACGGGCGCATCGGCCTACGTAAAGACCCAGTGATCGACTTCGGGCGGTATGTACGCGATGTGCATGGCCTGGCGAACGGCGAAATATACGATGCTGGCAATAGCCAAGCGCTTCTTGGTGCCCCCTATATGCCTAAATGCCAGTCGCGTTTTTTGAATGGCCTGAAAAAGGCCCTCGCTGCATCCAACCGGGCTACGAAGATTGAGCGGCCAGCGGCTATCTTCTGGGCAATCCCGGATTCTGATCTATGGGGGCGCACTAGCCTGGTTCGCGATCTTATCAACGGCATCCAGGCTGCACTTAAGGAGAGTTTAGGTACAACTCTGGAAGTCGTTGCTATTGCACCCTGCCGCCAAGAGGAACATAGGGATCGCCTGGTAAAGCGCGCACGTCATCTGCTCGATGCAGGTTTCAGTCGCGTATTTCTAGGCCCATACCAACCCAAGCAGGAGTGTTTCGAAGTTTTATTGATCCCAGGCATCTTCGGCGCGGCGACGTACCAGTGGGTAGTGCCAAGCGCAGACCGGTACAACGTGCCCTTAGGATTTGTGAGCCAGTCCGATGCAAAGCTGCAGAAGATGGTTGAGTTTGTTCAGGTTGTCTTGACGTCGTCGCTCTATGGGTCAGGTCGGAGAAACGGCAGCACGCCTGAAGGCCGCGGGTTCTGGTTCAACGACGCAGATGTGAGCGATTTTTCTCTTCTTGATCACTCTGTCACTACACCACGAGACCCAAATGAATTTATGTAGCAATAGTATCCATGGCTTCTGAGGTTGAGTCCTCCCATGTCTGAAAATATAAAGAAAACCGCGACCACTGCCGCAGGTTACATGTATCAGAACCGGCACGGCCTTAGGATCCTCTGTGATTGGCTTGATGCACCAGGTCGCTATACTAGGGTTAAGTTTGAGTGCGATGATGAGTCTGTCGCGCCGACGGGGCTCGATGACATCGTTGTTGAGCGCTCAGACGGCCTGGTAGACCTCCAGCAGGTCAAGTTCACCGCAGACCCAAATTTGCATCTGCTCTGCTGGAAATGGATGCTCGAAAATACCGGCAAGACGGCGCGTTCAAGATCGACGTTGCGCAAGTGGTTCGATGCCTTCAAGGCGCTAGACCCGGCGCGCACCGGCGTGATTTCGTTGACGACTAATCGCCGACCGGACGCCGATATCGAAGCCTGCCTGGACGGAGGAAAGATCTCCTTCGCCAAGATCCCTGAGCCTAGGCGTTCTGAAGTAATTGCCGAACTTGGGGGGGAGCAAGACTGCCAGACGTTCTTCAGCCAGCTTCAAATTTGTCACAGCGATAAGGGGTTCGACACGCTGGAGCAAGAGGTCGACGCACGACTTCGCAAGCATGGCACTCTCGAGGGCATTGCTACCCTCAAGAATATTGCGTTGAATTGGGCAACGCGCACGAATCTCCCACCTCCGGACGGTTGGATCACGCTGGAGCAGGTTCGCACCATCCTGAGGTCGACGCCGCCGGCACCCTTGCCTGAGGACTTCGTTGTCCCCCCGGGTTACGAGGTTCCCGACGAAACATTTCATCGCGAGTTCGTCCGTGACGCTGTCGGGGCTACAGGGCGCGCGATCGTGCTCACAGGGCCGCCAGGCCGCGGAAAGAGCACATACCTGAGCGCGTTGTGCGACACGCTCGCCGACCGTGAAATCCCCACCGTCCGACACCACTACTACCTCTCGACGACGGAGCGGGGGCGCGACCGGGTAAACAGCTACGTTGTCGAACAGTCCATCGAGGCGCAGGTCAAACGATTTCATCCCGATGTTCAGGCACCAGCGGGCGACCTGCGCTCGCTCATCGAAGCGTGTGCTTCCCACTACAAGAAACTAGCCAAGCCATTCGTTTTTGTCCTGGACGGATTGGACCACGTTTGGCGCATTAATGCTGGGGACAAGCGGCCGCTGGACGATGTGTTCTCTCAGGTGATCCCATGCCCAGACAACATGGTGCTACTCATTGGCACCCAGCCTGTGGACGACGCCCAGTTGCCGATGGACCTGATTGCCTTCGCGCCCAAAGCCGAGTGGCGCACGCTGCCGGCAATGTCCGAGAACGCAGTTCTGTCCTATTTGCGCAAGGCGTATCAGGAAGGAAGGCTTACGACTGGCTTCGAGGGCGAGGATGGTGCGGATGCGCGACTGCAGGAGGCTGCGACCGCGCTTCGCACGAAGACCAATGGCCATCCTTTGCACGTCATCTATGCTACCGCAGAGCTTGAGCATGCAGGTTGCAACTTGTCGAAATGGGATGTCGAGCAACTGAAGGGAGACTTAAGCAGAGATGCAAAGTTCTACTACGCATCGCTTTGGGAGGCTCTTCCTTCCAGTCTCAAGGACACGCTACGGCTCGTATGTGCCTTTTCATTCTTCTGGCCTAAATCTGCATTCGGAGAGATCGCCTCTAAAGTCGGCGTGGCGCAGCCGGACGTCGCGAAAGTGGAGCATCTGCTTCACTCTTCAGCGGCTGGCCTAAAGGTTTTTCACGAGAGTTTGGCGGTTTTCGTGCGTGGAACCGCAGACTACGTTGATCGCGTCAACGAACTGATGCCTGCGGTGGCAGGCTGGTTGGAGAGCACTGCGCCCACTTCGCTACGTGTGAACTGGCTCTGGACGGTTCAGGCAAGGTTAGGCGACCCAAAGAATCTCATAACTGGCCTCACCCGCGATTGGATCATGCTCCGACTGGAGGAGGGATATCCAGAGTCGCTCTTTGATACGCTGCTGTCCGATGCTTTGGTCGCAGCGCTGGAGACCAACGAGTTCTCTGAAGCGTATCGATTAGGACACCTCAAGTCGCGGATGGTCGGTGGTAGTCAGTACCAGATGCAGAACGACGATATGGCCAGGTTGATCTCGTTTACGTTGATCCTAACTGAAGAGGAGGGGGTTGTACGAGAGGCCCTGGCCTCCAGGCATGAGACGGACATCTTGCGGCTTGCCGCGCTCGGATTGGCTCTGCGTGCTCGGGGTGATGAGACTGTGGCCAAGGCATGCGGTGAAGAGGCACTTCGTCGATTTAGAGGCCTCAGCCGTTTCTCCACTAGGTACTCGACGAGCGTAGGCTCTGATGAGTTCCAGTTTCTGGTCGATGCGTTTGCGCGGCTTGGTGCGATCGGCGCGACGCCGACAGCGCTGGCCCGGCTAGTTTCAGAAAACGGTCCGGTCGTCTGGCTACCGCGAGTCCGAATGCTTGTTGAGGAAGGTAATTTGGATGAGTTGATGGCGGCTGCTGCGGCGCTCGCCCCAGGTGAAAGCAAGAACATCATCAGCGATGCGTGCGTCCGCGCGGCCGCGAGTATTGGAGTCAGCATCGCAGAGCGCGATGACTTCAACGAGCTTAGGGAAACTCCGAACAAGTTACTCAGCGACCAGCACTGAACGGCATCTTGACCCAGGCCGACTCGATTTCGGCCGCCGATCATTGCGATAGCCAGGGCTCAGCCCTGGTTATCGCACCTTACAGGCGCACCTCTCCCGCAGGGCTCAATAACTGCCGGCGCGCCATCCACAGATTCGACAGCGCAAACAACGTGGTCAATTGCGCCGTGTTCTTGGCCAACCCACGGAAGCGGGTCTTCACATAGCCGAATTGGCGCTTGATCACCCGAAATGGGTGTTCGACCTTGGCACGTACCTGGGCTTTGGCCTTTTCGATCTTGCGTCTGGCCTTGTACAGCGCGCTGCGTTTGCTCAAGCGTTTGTAGGTGCTGCGTCGGGCTGCGATCTGCCAGATCACCTGCCGCCCTTCATGCTCTGGTCGTTTCTCGACACCTGTATAACCCGCATCCGCACAGACGACATTCTCCTCACCATGCAGCAGTTGCGCGACTTCCGTCACGTCTGCGACGTTCGCGGCAGTGCCGTGAACGTGATGCACCAGCCCCGACTCAACATCGGCGCCGATATGCGCCTTCATGCCGAAGAAGTACTGGTTGCCTTTCTTGGTTTGATGCATCTCTGGATCGCGCTTGCCTTCCTTGTTCTTGGTCGAACTGGGCGCATGGATGATCGTGGCATCGACAATCGTGCCCTGGCGCAGTGACAGGCCTTTGTCTTGCAGATAGTTGTTGATGGTTTCCAGAATCCCTGCTGCGAGCTGATGCTTCTCCAGGAGGTGTCGGAAATTCATGATCGTCGTGTCTTCGGGAATCGGCGCGCTTAGCGTCAGCCGAGCAAACTGGCGCATAGAGGTGATCTCGTACAACGCTTCTTCCATCGCCGGATCGCTCAGCGAAAACCAGTTCTGCAACAAGTGAATGCGCAGCATCGTTTCCAATGCATAAGGCTTACGACCGCCACCGGCCTTTGGATAGTGCGGCTCGATCAACGCGACCAACCCGCTCCACGGCACGACCTGCTCCATTTCGGCCAGGAAACGCTCTCGGCGGGTCTGCTTGCGCTTACCGGCGTACTCGAAATCGGAGAAGCTCATCTGACTCATGGGCAAGGCTTGCTTGGGGTGGCTAAACGAAGGGCCATTTCAGCACAGGTCGTGCAGCCTGTGCTGACTTGATCGGAGAATCCTTAGCAGAACCCCATTCGTCGCTGCCGTAGAAGTGGCTAGAACGCGGGCTTCCAAACCGTTGAATGCGCCTATCCCCATTAAATGGCTAAAGGGTAACTATTACGAGCGCAAGGAAGATCTGGCGACACTTGCGCACCACTGGTTTTTCAGTTCCGTTCAACTGAGTCTGTGCATGGCCGCGGAAGGTCAAACCGCTTTCGAGTTCGTACGGGCTCCCGTCTACGAAGATCGGAGGAATATCACAGAGTTCCTCAATGCGCTTTCTGTGGTCGCGGCACAGGTTGCGCATCATTGGTGGCGGGGAGAGTTCGTGGACTTCCATGAGCTGTTTGAGTTGCTCAAGACGGTCGAATTCAGACGGTTCAGGCAAACCCATGATGCGAGCTCTGCAGCCGAGGACTTCCGGAGCGCGCTGCATCGCATTGCCTGTGATATCCGCCTCGGCAGTATCCTACTGGACCACTTCGATGACGTCGCCCTAACCGACGAAACCCTCAAAGCGGCAGAACAGCAGGCATGGTTTGACTGCGCGTCCTTTCGCATTCAATACGCTTCCGGATTGTTGACGAGGATGAGCGACGATGCTGCGGCTGGGTTCGTTCAGTCCCAACGTGCCTTGCTTGATGCAGAGATTCGCCAGGAAACCAGCGTTCATCTTCAGATGCCGCTCCAGCTATGTGCCATTGCTTTAGCTCATGGCCTGAACTCCAGCGCTCGCGAGTTATGCAAACAGACCTGGGAGCTGACAACCGGCTATGCACATCGCAAAGATCCTACATTGAACAATACGGTCGACGCCATCGGCTCCTTGGTTGATGTCGCCCCGAACGACGCTCGTCGCTTGCTCAGCGTTATCGCGCCTCAGGTCCATAACGTTTTGGACTACACCGATGGGAAGGGCACCAGACACGTTCTGGCGGCCGCCGACCGAATACTTGCGAAGCTGAAGCCGTCAGCTTTGGTGACCAAGTACGAGGAGCATACTCACGTTGGTGACTGGTCGCAGGCAGAAGACAGTTTGCGAGAATACGTGGAGCGAGGTGTCAGAGATGGGTGGCCGCTTGACGCGTTGATGCGAACCGGGCTGCATCCGGAAATCTATAACGCTCTGAATAGAATTGCACGAGAAGGCAGCGAAAGCGCTGGGGAGCGACTTCGAGTACTTCGGGAACATGTCGGTTGGGACATCGGACTGCTGCAGCGAACGGAGAATACTGGCAGCGATAGCGAAAACAAACCATACGCCGGAGACGTCACGACTTTTGCGCCGGAACAACTCGGTGAGCTGCTCGACAGCTCATCAGCCAGCTACAAGGAACAACTGACGCTTCTTCGTACCTGGTATCAGCATTGGGAAAAGGCTGGTCAAGGAAAGCGGCTTCTTACGGCACTCGACGGTTTACTTCTGTCGGGAGAGGGCAGGCTCCAGGGCGTTTTGGAGCTGTCTGATTTGGCATTTCAGACTAGACGCAAGCTAAGTGGCGCAAAGGCGGCATGGAAGTATCTCGTACAGGCGCACATCCATAACGGTGCTTGGATCGGATTTATGGAGAAGCAAGAAAAGACCCGCAGCAGGCTCGACTTAGTCGTCAAACACTATCCGCAGCGCTGCGACGAGTTCGTCACTGCGACGACCTACAGCATGTTCGGTGACCCCGAACCTCCACGAGTGACACCTAACGAAGAGATGGTTTATTTCTATGCGCAACAAGGGCGCATCGCAGAAGCCGTGAAATTTGCCGAGACGATGGTTGACTGCGTAATTGAAGACACTCGTACTTTGCCATTGGCAAAACCACTCTGGGCTGTCGAGCTAGTCCAACTTGAAGGAGCGGAAAACTGATGGATGAGCTTCGCATCCTCATGGCCCGGCTTGGTTGGCCGTCGACGTCTGCAAGGTGGTGGAGCATGCAGGAGCTGGCCGCTCGGCTAGGTGAGGCTGCAAAAAGGGAGGAGACTGAGCGCGCGCTGCTTCGACAGCTGAGCTCTCGCAAGCTTGAGGCCGAAGTGGTTGAAGTACTATGTATCTTCTGGATTGCAACGCAAACGTACGACTACGCACCTAGCGTCAAACTAGCTGAAAGCATCCCGAAATCATCAATACTTTCGGACCTGCTACTAGAGAGCTTTGGTATGTTTGCCGAAGGTTACGAAGCACTGGAGGAAGTGCCTGACGACTTCGAGATTCCCCAAGACTTTGATGGCGTGCAAGGCTCAGATCTACCTCGGATGTTTCGAACTTCTATGGGCGAGCTCGAAAACCGTACAGGATTTCCATTCGTCCGGCAGATGGCTTTTGAATGGGCGGCGAATCGATCCGCCTACCCGGATGCACCGTTCCAAGGAGATCCGTGGCACTTCTCGCGCCCCCTAGGCGATGGTTTCATCGGACAGCTCTCCTCGCGCACAGCCCTTCGGGCTATCTCTGCCTACCTTCGCACTTTGGCGGTGGCTGAAGAGTTCTGGGGCATGCCCACGGATCGAGCGGAAGCTAGGGCTCTTTTGGCTTTGCCTGTTCACCCAACCTTGGCCTTACTCAGGCCTCAGCGCCCCGTTTGGTTCCCTGCGACGACTGACTTCGACGGAGATATAGATGTTATCGAATCATCTGTACGAGTCTTGGTAGACAACGTAAAAAAATTACGGCCCGATGACGAATTGATCGCGTTCAGTTCACCAATATTTGTATCGATGACGCGGTGTGTAGAAGTTTCATTGGTCCGGTGGTCGCAAGCGGAGGGGAGCAGTACCGCTGACGGTGACTTACCAGCACACTTGGAGGATTTCTGGTCCAGCACTTGGGTGCTTCGCAGCGCATACTCCGACCCTTTAAGCACGACAACTATCCTTTTGCCACCCCAGCCAGGCGAGTTGACGGAGGAGCAATGCAAGGCGTGGCCGCTTGCTACGCCGCTTGATTTCGACCGTTTAGGTTACCTCCAGCACGATTTATATCCTGGACGGCTTTTCCTTCCAACGCTACCTGGCATCAATCAGGCGGAGCTTACCTCTTGCGGCGGGCGTTTGGAGGTTAAGGTTGACGAACAGGTAATCGCGGACCTTTGTTATTGGAACGCCGGTTGGGAAGCTGCTCGGCCCATTCAGTTTAGTGGTAACTGCGGTACTGCACTCATTTCAAGGGGCGCAGCTTATCGAGAAGGAGCTGTTTCGCTGGAAGGTACCGTACGTTCGTTCTATCTTTGGCGAGTGAAAACGCTGCAACGGGAAAATACTTTTGAGCCCTTCAATCAAACGCTGACGACGGGATCCATATTCGTATAGTTTACCAACGGCACACAGGCTTCGTTTGGTCAACCTCTGGCCAGGTTGTAATGACTTTGCGAAGCGCACCGACTGAATCGCTCATGGTTTCGTAGACACCTCCAAGCCTCACAATAAGGCCCAAATAGGAGGTGTCATGAGTTGTCAGCATTACCCCGAAGAACTCAAGATCCAAGCGGTCAAGCAAGTTACCGAAGAAGGCAAACCTGTCGCCGATGTCGGTCAGCGCCTGGGGATCTCCGTGCATAGCCTTTAATCGGGCCCATGGCTTGGCCAAGAACACGGCGCAACTGACCACGCTTTTTGCAATGTCGCATCTATGGATGGTGCGCCGCCAATTATTGCCAGCAGCGGGCGAGGTGCGCTCATCTGGTGCCATTGACCCATAGAGCCAGGACCAATTGGGCGTCTGTGACTACGCGGTCGTAGTACGGCGACGGCCTCCTAGATCTGTTTACTTTTGATTTTTGTTAAGATTTGAGTGCCAAGACTGAAGAAAAATTTACAGAATTTATTACATTATTTGGTTGGTGGGCTAGACGTATATGCAACCCTTTGAAAAAATAATATTTTTTTACTGTGACCCTTGGGATATACGATCAAGGTGTTTAGAAAAGCTCTGATCGGTTATCTGAGCCTGCCGTACCCAAAAAACCGTGGCCTTGTGCCACGGTTTTTTGTTTCAGCATTATTATTGTTGGCCGTCATCGCGCTTTCTTGCTCGCGAAGAGGTGGGAACAGCCCCAGCAAAGAACAAGCACTCGCCCTCCAGTCCATGACTCATGTCATCGCGCTTTCAGGATTCTTGGCTAGTCTTAAGTCTGGCGACCTCTGTTTGTCGCCACCGTGACAGTCCAAGAGACGCCGGCAAAGCCCCGTGCGTCCACCACCTGATCAGGAGTGCACGATGGACCTCAACCGTCGGCAGTTCTTCAAGGTCGCTGCAGTTGGCCTTGGAGGCTCGAGCCTGGCGGCGTTGGGCATGGCCCCGACACCTGCCTTTGCCGAGCAGGTGCGCCACTTCAAGCTGGCGCACACCAAAGAGACCCGCAATACCTGCCCCTACTGTTCAGTCGGCTGCGGCCTGATCCTGTACAGCCACGGGGATGGAGGGAAAAACGTCTCGCAGAACATCATCCACATCGAAGGCGACGCAGACCATCCGGTCAACCGTGGGACCCTGTGTCCGAAAGGCGCGGGCCTGCTCGACTTCATCCACAGCCCTAACCGTCTGCAGTACCCGCAGGTGCGCAAGGCGGGGAGCAAGGAGTGGACGCGGATCTCCTGGGACGAGGCGCTCGATCGCATCACCGACTTGGTGAAGGCTGACCGCGATGCCAACTTCATCGAGAAGAACGCTCAGGGCCAGACGGTCAACCGCTGGCTGACGGTGGGCTTCCTGGCGGCATCGGCCTCGTCCAACGAAGCTGGCTACATGACCCATAAGGTCGTTCGCAGTCTTGGCATGCTGGGGTTCGATAACCAAGCTCGTGTCTGACATGGCCCGACGGTGGCAAGTCTTGCCCCGACGTACGGCCGTGGAGCCATGACCAACCATTGGACCGATATCGCCAATGCGAACCTGATCCTGGTGATGGGCGGCAACGCCGCTGAAGCGCACCCTTGTGGTTTCAAATGGGTGACCGAAGCCAAGGCCCATAACAAGGCCCGGCTGATCGTGGTCGACCCGCGGTTCACCCGCACGGCGTCGGTGGCTGACTATTACGCACCGATCCGCACCGGTACCGACATTGCCTTCATGGGCGGGCTGATCAACTACCTGATTGCCGAGGATAAGATCCAGCACGAGTACGTGCGCAACTACACCGATGTGTCGTTCATCGTGAAGGAAGGCTACGGCTTCGAGGACGGGCTGTTCAGTGGCTATGACGTGGATAAGCGCAGTTACACCGACAAGTCCGGCTGGGGCTACGAGATCGGTGAGGACGGCTTCGCCCAAGTCGACCCGACCCTGCAGCACCCGCGCTGCGTCTTCCAGTTGTTGAAGCAGCACTACAGCCGTTACACCATAGAGGTGGCGAGCCAGGTCTGCGGCATGCCGGTCGAGCAGATGCGCAAGATCTGGGAAGAGATCGCGACTTGCTCCCAACCGGGCAAGACCATGACGATCCTCTATGCCCTGGGCTGGACCCAGCATTCGATCGGTTCGCAGATCATCCGCAGTGCGGCCATGGTCCAGTTGCTGCTGGGCAACGTCGGCATGCCGGGTGGTGGGGTCAATGCCTTGCGCGGTCACTCGAACATCCAGGGCCTGACTGACTTGGGGCTGCTGTCGAATCTTTTGCCGGGCTACCTAACTCTGCCGGCGGATGCCGAGCAGGACTACGACACCTACATCGCCAGGCGCGCGTCGAAACCATTGCGGCCGGGGCAATTGTCGTACTGGCAGAACTACGGCAAGTTCCACGTCAGCCTGATGAAAGCCTGGTACGGTGACAATGCCACGGCGGAAAACAACTGGGGCTTTGACTTCCTGCCCAAGCTCGATATTCCCGGCTACGACGTGCTGAAGATGTTCGACATGATGGCCAAGGAGCAGGTCAACGGTTACTTCTGCCAGGGCTTCAACCCGATTGCCGCCCTGCCGGACAAAAACCGCGTGACCGCGGCGCTGGCCAAGCTCAAGTGGCTGGTGATCATGGACCCGCTGGCCACCGAGACTTCCGAGTTCTGGCGCAATGCCGGGCCATACAATGACGTCGAGACGGCCAATATCCAGACCGAAGTCATCCGCTTGCCCACCACCTGCTTCGCCGAGGAAGACGGCTCGCTGGTCAACAGCAGCCGCTGGCTGCAGTGGCACTGGAAAGGTGCCGACGGACCGGGTGAGGCACGCACCG
This sequence comes from Pseudomonas sp. X10, assembly GCF_054889225.1. Classification (NCBI taxonomy): domain Bacteria; kingdom Pseudomonadati; phylum Pseudomonadota; class Gammaproteobacteria; order Pseudomonadales; family Pseudomonadaceae; genus Pseudomonas; species Pseudomonas sp. X10. The sequence continues at coordinate 645,855 of NZ_CM142677.1, forward strand.
ACGTGCAGATCATGAGCGGATTGTTCCTGCGCCTGCGCGAGCGCTACCAGCGCGAGGGCGGGGCCTGGGCCGAATCGATCCTCAAGCTCAACTGGCCGTACAAGGTGCCAGAAGAGCCGTCGCCGGAGGAGATCGCCAAGGAGTTCAACGGCTATGCCGTGAGCGATGTCACCGATGCTGCAGGTGCGACGGTCAAGGCAGGCCAGCAGCTTGCCGGATTTGCTCAGCTCCAGGACGATGGCAGCACCGCGTCTGGTTGCTGGATCTTCTGCGGTAGTTGGACCGAGCAAGGCAACCAGATGGCTCGGCGCGACAACGCCGATCCTTTTGGCATGAAGCAGAACCTGGGGTGGGCTTGGGCCTGGCCTGCGAACCGGCGCATCCTCTACAACCGCGCGTCGGCTACCCCGCAGGGCCAGCCCTGGGCCGAGCACAAGCGGCTGGTGTGGTGGAACGGCAAGGCGTGGACCGGCACCGATGTGCCGGACTTCAAGGTCGATGCAGCGCCGGAAAGCGGGATGAACCCCTTCATCATGAACCCCGAAGGGGTCGCGCGCTTCTTCGCCCTCGACAAGATGGCCGAAGGCCCGTTCCCCGAGCACTACGAGCCGTTCGAAACGCCGATCGGGGTCAACCCGCTGCATCCGAACAACAAGCAGGCGATCAGCAACCCGGCCGGACGAGTGCTGGAGTCGGTGTGGGACAGCTTGGGCAAGGCGCAGGATTACCCATACGCGGCCACTACCTACCGCCTGACCGAGCACTTCCACTTCTGGACCAAGCATTGCCCGATCAATGCCGTGCTGCAGCCTGAGCAGTTCGTCGAGATCGGTGAAGTCCTGGCCAAGGAGAAGGGCATCGCCGCCGGTGACCGGGTCCGGGTCACTTGCAAGCGCGGGCATATCGAAGCGGTGGCGGTGGTGACCAAGCGGATCCGTCCGCTGCAGGTCAACAACCAGACCGTACACCAGATCGGTATCCCGTTGCATTGGGGGTTCACCGGTGCGACCCGACATGGCTACCTGACCAACACCCTGGTGCCGTTCTTGGGTGATGGCAATACCCAGACGCCGGAATCCAAGTCGTTCCTGGTCAACGTGGAGAAGATCTGATGGCTAGCCAAGATATCATCGCCCGTTCGGCCACCACGACCCTGCCACCCTCGGTGCGCCAGCAACAGGAAGTGGCCAAGCTGATCGACACCACCAAGTGCATCGGCTGCAAGGCCTGCCAGGTGGCTTGTTCGGAGTGGAACGAGTTGCGTGACGACGTCGGTCACAACCATGGGACCTACGACAACCCCCAGGACCTGACGGCCCAGACCTGGACCCTGATGCGCTTCACCGAGCACGAGACGGCCGAAGGCAACCTGGAGTGGCTGATCCGCAAGGACGGTTGCATGCATTGCGCAGATCCCGGTTGCCTGAAGGCTTGCCCGAGCCCGGGGGCCATCATCAAGCACGTCAACGGCATCGTCGACTTCAACCAGGACCATTGCATCGGCTGCGGCTACTGCATCACTGGCTGTCCGTTCAACATCCCGCGGATTTCGCAGAAGGACCACAAGGCCTACAAGTGCAGCCTGTGTTCCGACCGCGTGGCCGTGGGCCTGGAGCCGGCCTGCGTGAAGACCTGCCCGACCGGCGCCATCGTCTTCGGCACCAAGGACGACATGAAGGACCATGCCGCCGAGCGTATCGTCGACCTCAAGTCACGCGGTTTCGAGAACGCCGGGTTGTACGACCCGGACGGGGTCGGCGGCACCCATGTGATGTACGTGTTGCATCATGCCGATACGCCACGGATCTATGCCGGCCTGCCGGACCAGCCGGTGATCAGCCCGCTGGTCGGGCTGTGGAAGGGCTTCAGCAAGCCGCTGGCGCTGCTGGCCATGGGCGCTGCTGTGTTGGCTGGGTTCTTCCACTATGTGCGGGTGGGCCCGCAGCGGGTCGAGGAAGACGAGCATCCCGCGCCTGTGGATAACAGCGTGCACCAGGTGGACCCGGCGGTCCATGTCTATGACCCGGGCCAGCCCGGCGGACAAGGGGAGCAACGGCCATGAACGACAACAAACCGATTCAGCGCTACAACGCCAACGAGCGCACCAACCATTGGCTGGTCGCCATCCTGTTCTTCATGGCTGGATTGTCGGGGTTGGCGCTGTTCCATCCAGCGCTGTTTTGGCTCAGCAACTTGTTCGGCGGAGGGCCCTGGACACGGATCCTGCATCCGTTCATGGGTGTGGCGATGTTCGTGTTCTTCCTCGGCCTGGTGGTGCGCTTCTGGCGCGCCAACTTCATCACCGCCAACGACCGCCTGTGGCTGCGCCGCATCGACCGGGTGATGCTCAACAAGGAGGAGGGTGTGCCGCCGATCGGCAAGTACAACGCAGGGCAGAAGCTGCTGTTCTGGACCTTGCTGCTGTGCATGCTGGTGTTGCTGTTCAGTGGTGTGGTGATCTGGCGGGCTTACTTCAGTGAGTACTTCGGCATCGGTTCGATCCGCTTGGCCTCGCTGCTGCATGCGCTGGCGGCCTTCGTATTGGTGCTCGGTATCATCGTGCACATTTATGCCGGCATCTGGATCAAGGGTTCTGTCGGCGCCATGCTGCATGGCTGGGTCAGTCGGGCCTGGGCGCGCAAGCATCATGAGTTGTGGTACCGGGAAGTGACCGGCGACAAGCCAGCGCACACCCCGCCCCGTAAAGAAGGATGACAGTTTGAGCAAGATTCTCGAACCCGGGCAGATCGAAGCGGCGGCGACCACGCCGCCGTTTCTGCTTCTGCCGCCAGCCAATCTCTTCGAACGGCGCGCAGCGCGCCTGGAGCAGCTAGCCGCCGAAGGCGGTGAACTTGCCGATTACCTGAAGCTGATCGCCCGCTTGAGTCGGGTCCAGCAGCAATTGCTCGAGCAGCCGCCAACCGGCCTGCCCGTGGCCGAGGAGCGCCAGCGCCTGTGTATGAGCCATGGGCTGCCGCCATTGGCTGCTGACAGCCTGGTGCGGGAGGGTTCATGGCAGGCCTGGCTACAGGCGTTCCTCGATCGGTTCGACGCCGGCAGCAGCAGTGCCCTGGACAGCGAGGTGCAGGCGTTGCGCATGAGTGCTGAAGACGAGCGCAGAGCCTGGGCCACCGCCCTGGTAGAGGGCCGCTACGATGTTGTGCCGCCGGCCTGGATGCCCTTCATTGGCGCGGCCTTGCAGGCGGCCTGGACCCACTGGCTGCTTAGCCTGCCCAGCCAGGAACTCAAGCCCACCAGCCACCTGAGCCGGTGCCCGGCCTGCGGTTCACCGGCCATGGCCGGGGTGGTGCGCAATCGCGGCCGACATAACGGCCTGCGCTACCTGGTCTGCTCGTTGTGCGCCTGCGAGTGGCATGTGGTGCGGGTCAAGTGCGTGTACTGCGAGTCGAGCAAGGACCTGCGCTATACCAACCTGGAGGACGACCGTCACGCTGCGGGCAAAGCGCCGCTGCGTGCCGAGTGCTGTCCGGGCTGCAACAGCTACCTCAAGCACTGCTACCTGGAGAATGACGCCGCCGCCGAGCCCTTGGCCGACGATCTGGCTAGCCTTGCCCTGGACATACGCCTGGACGACGAGGGCTTCTGGCGCCTGGCGCCGAACCTGATGCTGGCGCCAGGTGGGGAGTGAAGGGCTACACTGGGAAAACGAGCTAATCCGATTCGCTGGCAAGCCAGTTTCCACAGGTCCGCTGCATTCAATACCTGTGGAAGCTGGCTTGCCAGCGAATGGGCCTGAACAGACAACGGACCAGTTGAAGGTAGTACCTGCATGTCTTCCAGCCTCGCCAGCAACGCCTCACGTTTGCCCTCCGTCGACACTCTGTTGCGCCACCCAGCCTGCCAGCCGCTGCTTGAGCGCCATGGCCGCGAGGCGGTGCTGACGGCCTTGCGCCAGTTGCTCGATGACCTGCGCGAGCCGGCGCGGCTCGGCCAGCTCGGTGCCGTGGAGTTGGCCGCTGAGGTCCTGCTGGGGCGCGCTGGTGAACGCCTGGATGTCCAACAGAAGAGTCAAGTGCGGCGGGTGTTCAACCTGACCGGTACGGTGTTGCACACCAACCTGGGGCGGGCGCTGCTGCCGGAAGAGGCGGTGGAGGCCGTGCAACTGGCTGCACGCTATCCGCTGAACCTGGAGTTCGACCTGGCCACTGGCAAGCGTGGTGACCGCGATGACCTGATCGAGGGCCTGATCCGCGAGTTGACCGGCGCCGAGGCGGTCACCGTGGTCAACAACAATGCCGCCGCCGTGTTGCTGGCGCTCAACAGCCTGGGGGCGCGCAAGGAGGGCATCATCTCCCGTGGCGAGCTGATCGAAATCGGCGGCGCCTTCCGCATTCCCGACATCATGGCCCGGGCCGGTGTGCGCCTGCACGAGATCGGCACTACCAATCGCACCCACGCCCGCGACTACCAGGCCGCCATCGGCCCACGCACCGGCCTGCTGATGCGCGTGCATTGCAGCAACTACAGCATCCAGGGTTTCACCAACCAAGTGCCGACCGCCGAGCTGGCGCAGATCGCCCATCAGCATGACCTGCCGCTGCTTGAGGACCTGGGCAGCGGCAGCCTGCTCGACCTGACCCGCTGGGGCCTGCCGGCCGAGCCGACGGTGCGTCAGGCGCTGGCCGATGGTGCTGATATCGTCACGTTCAGTGGCGACAAGCTGCTCGGTGGCCCCCAGGCGGGGATCATCGTTGGACGCAAGGAACTGATCGCGAAGATCAAGAAGAATCCGCTCAAACGCGCCCTTCGGGTCGATAAGCTGACCCTGGCCGCCCTCGAAGCGGTGCTGGGGCTATACCGCAATCCGGACCGCCTGGCCGAGCGCCTGCCTGCCCTGCGCCTGCTGACCCGTCCGCAGGACGACATCATGGCCCAGGCCACTCGCCTGGCGCCGCAATTGGCCAGCCAGCTCGGCGTGCACTGGACGGTCACTGCCGAGCCGGCATTGGGCATGATCGGCAGTGGCAGCCAGCCGGTAGCGCGCCTGCCCAGCGCTGCCCTGTGCCTACGTCCGCAAGTTTCCAAGCGCCTGCGTGGGCGCAGCCTGCATGTGCTGGAGCGGGCCTTGCGCGCATTGCCGGTACCGGTGCTCGGACGCATCGACGACGATGCCCTGTGGCTCGATTTGCGCCAGCTCGACGATGAAGCCCAGTGGCTGGCGCAATTGCCGGAACTGCGGTTGGGCGTGGTGCAGCCGTGATCGTCGGCACCGCCGGACATATCGATCACGGCAAGACAGCGTTGCTCCAGGCCCTGACCGGCCAGGCCGGCGATCAACGTCAGGAAGAACGCGACCGAGGCATGACCATCGACCTCGGTTACCGGTATGCAGCTTTGACCGACGGGGCGCCGCTGACCGGGTTCATCGATGTACCTGGGCACGAACGTTTTATCCACAACATGCTGGCCGGCGCCCAGGGCATCGACCTGGTGCTGCTGGTGGTCGCTGCCGACGACGGCGTCATGCCGCAGACCCGTGAGCACCTGGCGATCATCGAGTTGCTGGGTATTCCCCAGGCCTTGGTGGCGATCAGCAAGTGCGACCGGGTCGAGCCGGAGCGTGTCGCCCAAGTACAGGCCCAGGTGGCTGACCTTCTGGCGTCGGGCCCCTATGCGGGCGCGGCGCAGTTTCCGTTGTCGAGCCTCCGCGGCGAGGGGGTCGAAGCGTTGCGCGAGGCTTTGCTGCAGGCTCAGAGCGAGGTGCGCCAGCGTAGCGTGCGTGGTGGCTTTCGCCTGGCCATCGACCGGGCATTCGCCGTGGCCGGCGCGGGCATCGTGGTCACCGGCACGGCGCTGGCCGGACGCGTGACGGCCGGCGATACCCTGCTCCTGGGCAAGGCCGGCAAGCCCATACGGGTGCGTGGCCTGCATGCGCAGAACCAGGCCGCCCTGGTGGCCGAAGCCGGGCAGCGGGTGGCCTTGAACATCAGCGCTGAGCGCCTGGCCCTGGAACAGATCCACCGTGGCGACTGGCTGGTGGCCGAGTGGCTGCATGCGCCGACCTCGCGGGTGGATATCGAAATGACCCTGCTGCCCGGTGAGGCGCGGGGCTTCGAGCATTTCAGCGCAGTGCACGTACACCTTGGCACCCAGGATGTCACCGCGCGGGTGGCGCTTTTGCAGGGGGAGCAGTTGTTGCCAGGCGAGCGGATGTTTGCCCAATTGCTGCTCAACGCGCCCTTGCAAGCGGTGCATGGCGACCGCCTGGTGCTGCGTGACCAACGCGCCCAGCGCACCCTTGGTGGCGGCCGCGTCCTCGATCCTTTTGCGCCAAGTCGGCAGCGGCGCAGCGAATTGCGCCTGCAGCAGTTGCAGGTGCTAGCCGATGCCAATGGCCTGGAGCAGGCATTACCCGCTTTGCTCGAAGCCGCGCCCGGTGGCCTCGATCCGCAGCGCCTAGAGCGTCAGTTCAACCGCCTGCGTAGCAGTTGGAAGCTGCCGGACGGCCTGGAGGTGATTGCTACGCGCCAGGGGCAGTTGCTGTTCGCCAGCAGGCATTGGCAAGCACTCAAGAAGCAAGTACTGGAGCAATTGGCACTGTTCCATGAACAGGAGCCGGACCAGTTGGGCCCGGACCGCGACCGTCTGCGGCGGTTCGCTGCGCTGCCGCTAGAGCGGCCGGCGTTTGTTAGCTTGCTGGATGAGTTGCTGAGCGCTGGTGGGATTGCCAGCAGTGGCCCGTGGCTGCACCTGCCTGACCACCAAGTGCGCTTGAGCGATGCCGACACGCTGCTGTGGGAACGTTTGGAGCCGCTGTTGCTGCAAGGGGGCTTCGATCCGCCCTGGGTCAGAAGCCTGGCAGCGGCGGAGAAGGTGCAGGAAGCCGAGGTGCGGTTGCTGCTGCGCAAACTGGCGCGCCTCGGCCTGGTGCACCAAGTGGTGCGCGACCTGTTCTACCCCGAGGTGACGATCCGGCAAATGGCGGCTTTGCTCTTGCAGCAGGCCGCCAATACACCGATAGTGCAGGTCGCCACGTTTCGCGATATGTTGAGCATCGGTCGCAAGCGCAGTGTGCAGATACTGGAGTACTTCGACCGGATCGGTCTGACCCGTAGGGTCGCCGACCAGCGTTACATCCGCCCCGACAACGCCCTGGCCCAACAGGCCGGGCGCTGAGTTCAAGGAAGGCAATCGCGCCCGGTGGCGCGGCCGGGCTTCAAACCCGGTTGGGGACGGCAGCCGTTCCCGGGCAGGTTCGACTCCCGCTGCCTTCCGCCATTCTCGTACAGCAAGGTCTGCAGTATCGGTGTAGGAGCCAACTGACTGCCCAATAAGCGGTCAGGCCCGTTCCCCACACAAATCCTGCGCGAACCAATGTTCGGCGGCCTGCACGTCGAGGCCGGCGCCAAGCAGGGCGAACAGCTTGGCCAGCGCAGCTTCGCGGGTCATACCGCCACCACTGATCAAGCCCGTGTCGCGCAAGCGGCTGCCGGCGGCATAGGTGCCGAATTCGACCGCCCCCTCCGGGCATTGGCTGATCGCAGCGATCATCACACCGCTCTGGCGGGCGTCATACAGAGCGTCGAGCAGGACCTGGTCATCCGAAGGCCCGGTACCACTGCCATAGCACTCCAGCAGTAAGCCTCGCACACCGCTGGCCAGCAGGGCGCGCAGGTGTATGGCCTGCAGGCCGGGGAATACCGGCAACACCGCCAGGTTGACCGGCTGGCGCTGCTGGCGGTAGTCCAGGGAGGGCGGGATGGCAGCCGCTTTCTCACCTTCGCGGTGGCGCGGCAAGGCCACGAAGGCATCGAAGGCTTCGCTGCGCAGCTTCGACGCCCGGGCGCCGTGCAGCAACTGGCCGTGGAAGTACAACTGCACGCCATTCTCCAGGCCGTTGGTGAACAGGCGCAAAGCACCGTCGAGGTTATCCCAGGCGTCGCTGTCCGGGACGCCGGCGGGTAGCATCGAGCCAGTCAGCAGCACCGGTACCGGCAGGCCGAGCAACAGGAAGGACAGGGCGGCGGCGCTATAGGCCAGGGTGTCGGTGCCGTGCAATACCAGCACACCGTCATGGCCATCGCGTTCCACCGCTTCGACGATGGTGTCGCGCATGGCCAGCCAGTTGGCCTGCTGCATGTTGGCGCTGTCGAGCAGCGGGCTTAGTTCGCGCAGGGACCAGTTCAGCTGCGGTGCGTCGGCCTGTTGCGCCAGGTGCTCGCGCATCCGTGTTTCGAAGCCACCGGCCGGCGCCAGGCCTGCCGGAGTCTGCAGCATACCGATGGTGCCGCCGGTATAGAGGACGAGAAGGTTGTTCACTGCACGCATGGGGTATTCCGTAGCGGTAGGCGGGAAGGGAGAAACCGCCCACGGAAGGGGCGGCTGGTAGGACAGGATATCAGCCTTGGACTCGCGGTTGCTTCAGCTTGAGGGCTGATCGGCCAGGCGTCGCGGTCTAGACACAGGCCGGCGAATCTCGCGGAGTCGAGTGTAGTGGTCTAATGAAACCGGACCCTCATTTAGGCGAGAATGCTCGCCATAGAGAGGTGTCTGATGACCAAGCAACGTCGTACCTTTACCCCAGAATTCAAGCGCGAAGCGGCCAGCCTGGTGCTCGACCAGGGCTATAGCCATATCGAAGCAGCCCGTTCGCTTGGGCTGGTGGAGTCGGCCCTGCGTCGATGGGTTAACCAGCCTCAGGAAGAACGAAATGGTGTAACCCCGACCAGTAAAGCGCTGACGCCCGAACAGCAAAAAATCCAGGAACTGGAAGCTCGAATCAATCGGTTGGAACGGGAAAAATCTATCTTAAAAAAGGCCACCGCGCTCTTGATGGCCGAGGAACACGAGCGTTCGCGTTAATTGATCAACTTCGTTCTGAAGAGCCTGTTGATCTGTTGTGCTCGGTATTTGAAATCACCCGATCTTGCTATTACGCGCACTGCCGCAAGCGCCGATTTCCGGACGTTGAGCGGTTGGTTCTACGCAGCCGCGTGAACGAGCTGTTCACTCAAAGCCGCAGCGCGGCGGGCAGCCGAAGCATCATGCTCATGATGCGCGAGAACGGCATAGAGATTGGGCGATTCAAGGTGCGCAAGCTGATGAGCGAGATGGAACTGATCAGCAAGCAACCCGGCTCACATGCTTACAAAAAGGCGACGGTGGAGCGACCGGATATCCCGAATGTGCTGGATCGAGCGTTCACCGTGTCGGCGCCGAATGATATGGCAGCCGAAGCTTCCGCCAGCGACTGTGGCGCTATCGTTTTAAACAGAGCATGAGCCGCCGCGGAAACTGCCACGACAATGCGCCGATGGAGCGGTTGTTTCGCAGCCTGAAAACGGAATGGGTACCAACCGTGGGCTACATGAGCGCTTCGCTGGCACAGCAGGATATTGGTCGGTTTTTGATGCAGCGCTACAACTGGCAACGGCCACATCAATTTAACAGCGGGCTGGCGCCCGCTGTGGCCGAGGAAAAACTTAACGCAGTGTCCGGGATTAGTTGACCACTACATCCTTGTATTTTTCTGGGGGAGTCATGTAATGCATGGCAAGTAAGCGCTCAACTGAGCAAGAGTCGATGATTTAACCTGGGGTTTTAGATGGGGAAGCCATACCTCTCCTATCGGGCCATAGGTAATTTCCCAAAGGGGTGTCAGAAGGAGATCGGGGCGCTCAGTCACTGAGTAAATGCCAGGGCGTCTCGCCCACGGTTGGACTTCCCCGTCCGGAAACCGCAAAATGTTCGCTTTCCTTAATCAACCTGTTCGGATCTGCTGACTCTATGCGTATGCGCCTGATGCTGTTGGGTGGTGGAAGTGCCCTCGGGCAAGCGCTGATTCGTCTCGGGGCCGAGGAGGACATCGGGTTTCTGGCGCCGCGTCCGCCAGAGGATGGCTGGGACCCAGCCAGCCTGACCCAGTTGCTCGACGACACTCGTCCGGATGCGCTGATCAACCTTGCCTATTACTTCGACTGGTTCCAGGCCGAGTCGGTCAGTGAACAGCGTCTGGCCCAGCAGGAACGGGCGGTGGAGCGGCTGGCGGAGTTGTGCCAGCACCACGAGATCATCTTGGTGCAGCCGTCGAGCTACCGGGTGTTCGATGGCTCCCGTGCCACGGCCTATAGCGAGAAGGACGAGCCGGTGCCGCTGGGCCTGCGTGGCCAGGCGCTGTGGCGTATCGAGCAGAGCGTGCGGGCGACTTGCCCGCAGCACGTATTACTGCGCTTCGGCTGGGTGCTGGATGAAAGCGTCGACGGCGTGCTTGGGCGCTTCCTGACCCGGGCCGAACAGCCCCAGGAGCTGTTGCTGGCCGATGACCGGCGTGGCAATCCGACGCCGGTCGATGACGCCGCGCGGGTGATCCTCTCGGTCCTCAAGCAGCTTGACTGTGCCGCGCCCTTGTGGGGCACCTACCATTACGCCGGCAACGAGGCGACCACGCCGCTGGTGCTGGGGCAGGCTATCCTCAGTGAGGCAGCCCAGTGGCACAAGCTGGCGGTGCAGGCGCCGACCCCGCAGGCCCATGCCGCCCGCCCGGATGCCAGCGAGGAGCCGCAACACGCAGTGCTGGCCTGCAAGAAGATCCTCCACACCTTCGGTATCAAGCCCCGCGCCTGGCGTGCCGGCTTGCCACCCCTACTGGACCGTTTCTACCGTCATGGCTGATGCCCCAATTCTGATTACCGGTGGCGCGGGTTTCATCGGTTCGCACCTGAGCGATGCCCTGCTGGAGAAAGGCTACGCTGTGCGCATCCTCGATGACCTGTCGACTGGCAAGCGCAGCAATCTGCAACTGCAGCATCCCAACCTGGAACTGATCGAAGGCGATGTCGCCGACGCCGCGCTGGTCGCCCGCGCCGCCGCCGGATGCCGTGCGGTGGTCCACCTGGCAGCCGTGGCCTCGGTGCAGGCCTCGGTCGAGGACCCGGTCAAGACCCACCAGAGCAACTTCATCGGCACCCTGAATGTCTGCGAGGCCATGCGCCTGAACGGCATCCGGCGGGTGCTGTACGCCTCCAGCGCGGCGGTTTACGGCAACAATGGCGAAGGCCAGTCGATCAGCGAGGACACCCCCAAGGCACCTTTGACGCCTTATGCGGTAGACAAACTGGCCAGCGAGCAGTATCTGGACTTCTACCATCGCCTGCATGGCCTGGAGCCGGTGGTTTTCCGCTTCTTCAATATCTTCGGGCCACGCCAGGACCCATCCTCGCCTTATTCAGGGGTGATCAGCATCTTCGCCGAACGCGCCACCAAGGGCCTGCCCATCACGGTCTTTGGCGATGGCGAACAGACTCGCGATTTTCTTTATGTCGGTGACCTGGTCCAGGTAATGATCCAGGCCCTGGAGTTGGCTGAGGTGGAAGAGGGCGCGGTGAATATCGGCCTGAACCAGGCGACTTCGTTGAATCAGTTGCTGGCGGCGCTCAAGGATGTGCTCGGCAGCCTGCCGCCGGTGAGCTATGGGCCGGCGCGGTCGGGGGATATCCGTCATTCGCGGGCGGATAACCAGCGGTTGCTGGCGCGGTTCGCGTTTCCTGAGCCGACGCCGATGGTCGAAGGGGTGGCCAAGCTGCTCGGTAAAGTTCGTTAATTGCGCAATTGGGGCTGCAAAGCAGCCCCTAGATCTAACGCCCCACTTTGTCCGGGCATTGCCGTCAGAACTTGTAGCCGATACCGACCATGTAGACCCATGGGTCTACGTCCACGTCGACCTTGGTCTTGCCTACGCCCAGTGCAGTCGGGCCGTCGATGGTGGCCTTGGTGTCGATGTCGATGTACCAGACCGAGGCGTTGACCAGCAGGTTGTCGGTGACCATGTAGTCCATGCCCAGTTGGCCGGCCAGGCCGATCGAATCCTGCAGCTTCATGTTGCTGAAGCCTTGCTGCTTACGGGCGCTGCTCAGGTCTTCATCGAAGAACAGGGTGTAGTTGATGCCGATGCCCGCGTATGGCTGGAACCTCGACGAGGCTTCCATCGGGTAGTACTGCAGCGACAGGGTCGGCGGCAGTTGCTTGATGTCGGCCAGCTTGCCGTCTAGGCCGCCGCCCAGGCCTTTGACGCCGACGGTGTGTTTGAACGGGGTGGCGGCCAGCAGTTCGAGGCCGATATGGTCGGTGAGCATGTAGGCGAAGGTCAGACCCAGTTGGGTGTCGCTGTCCAGGGTTGCCTTGGTGCCGGGGACCTTGGCGCCATTGAGCTTGAGGTCGCTGCTGTCTTCGTTCGGCGCTACGGTGATGGCACCGGAACGGATGATGAAGTCACCCGCCTGGTGGGCATGGGCAACAGGGGCTGCAAGCGCCAAGGCAACGAGCGAGGCGCCAAGCAAGGACTTGTTCATGGAAGCTCCCAAAGGACGTAGAAAATTTGTGGCCCAATGGTACGGAGCTGCGAATGGGTGAACGTTGATTCAGCTCAATGAAAGGTCCGCCCTTGAGCGGACGTCGTGCTCATTGCAGCTCATAAGCATAGATTTTCTCGGCTTCCATCTGGTAACCGGCATCAGCCAGCTCGCTGCTGGAGGGCTTGACCTGCATCCGTCCTTCGATCCAGTAGGGCTGGTAGAGGTCTTCGATGCGCACGCCAATTTCGCTGAAGATATGCACGATCTGGTTCGACGGTGGTGGCGGCACATGGATGCACGCGCCGTAATAGGGAACCAGGAGAAACTCGGTGGTGCGCCCCTCCTCGCTGACCTCCAGCGGCACGATGTAGCCTGGCAGCTTGACTTGCTGGCCATCCAGGGCCTTGACCACTGGCGCATCTGGCGCCTGCTGGCGCACCGCGGGAGCCGACTCCGCAGCCAGGGCATCGCCGAGCTGTGACAGTTGCGACAGCTCGTGCAACGGAGTCAGTTGCGGCGGGATCACCGGAGCACCTTCGGGGATGAGCTGTGGCCAGTCCAGAGTCTGGGGCGTGGCCGCCCACAGCGGAGTCACGGTCAACATCAGTATCAACAGCAGGGCACGGCGCATGGCAGGCTCTCAGAGGTGAATGGACAGGCCATCGGCCAGTGACTGCCGGTAGGCACGCCAGGCCGGCACACTGCCCATCAACAGCGCAGCACCGAGGATGATAGCCAGCAATGTCCACTCGTGTGCGCTCGGCCAGGCCAGAGGCAGGTACAAGCCATAGCTGGATTGCACATAACCTTGGGCTACCGCGATACCCAGGTAGAGAAGGCCCAGCCCGGCGGTGATGCCGGCTACGGCCAGCGCCAGGGCTTCCAGCACCAGCAGGCCTGCGATGTGCCAGGGCCGGGCGCCGACCGAGCGCAGGATGGCCATCTCCCGGCGCCGCTCGTTGAGGCTGGTGAGGATGGCCGTGAGCATGCCGATCAGGCCGGTCAGGACCACGAACAGCGAGACCACGAACAACGCTTGCTCGGCCGTGCCCATCAGGCTCCAGAGCTCTTGCAGGGCCACCCCGGGCAGGATCGCCAGCAAGGGTTCGTTGCGGAACTCATTGATCTCGCGTTGCAGGCTGAAGGTCGCGATCTTGCTGTTCAGGCCGAGCATGAATGCGGTGATGGCTGTCGGCTGCAGGTCCATGGTGCGCGCCTGTTCGGCACTGATACGTCCTGCGCCGCGGGCCGGCACGCCGTTGTGCCAATCGATGTGGATGGCCTCCATGCCACCGAGGCTGATGTGCAAGGTGCGGTCCACCGGCGTACCGGTGCGCTTGAGTACCCCGACCACGGTGAAGGGTTTGTCGTCGTGCTTGACCAGGCTGATCGCCGCCACGCCATGGGCCAACACCAGCTTGTCGCCAAGCCTGTAGTGCAGGGCTTCGGCCACCTCGGCGCCCAGCACCACCTCGAAAGGGTCATCGGCGAAGGGGCGTCCCTGGCTCAGTTGCAGGTGTTGCTTACGGCCGTACTGGTAGTGCTCGAAGTAATCACCAGTGGTGCCCATCACCCGGTAGCCGCGATGGGAGTCGCCCAGGGAAATGGGGATGGCCCATTTCACCCGTGGGTCTTTGGCGTAGTGTTCGAAGCTGTCCCAGCGGATGTTGTTGGTGGCATTGCCGATCCGGAATACCGAATACAGCAACAGGTTCACCGAGCCGGAACGGGCGCCGACGATCAGGTCAGTGCCGCTGATGGTGCTGGCGAAGCTGGCGCGGGCCTCGGTACGCACACGTTCGACGGCCAGTAGCAGGCACACCGACAAGGCAATGGCGAAGGCGGTGAGGAAGGCGGTGAAGCGCCGATTGGCCAGGCTGGCCAAGGCAAGGCGGAGCAGGTACATCAGGCCTCCTGGGACTGGGCCGGGCTGGCCGCCCGATTGAGTTCGGCCAGGGACAGGTGGCGGTCGAACAGCGGCGCCAGGCTCTGGTCATGGCTGACGAACAGCAGGCTGGAGCCGGCGGCCCGGCATTCGTCGAACAGCAGGCGGATAAAGGCCTCGCGGGTATCGGCATCCAGCGCCGAAGTCGGTTCGTCGGCGATCACCAGTTCCGGTTGGCCGATCAGTGCACGGGCGGCGGCGACCCGTTGCTGCTGGCCAATTGATAGGCTGTCGGCCCGGCGGGCGAGCAGGCCGGGATCGCTCAGGCCCAGGTGGGCCAACAACTGGCTGGCCGCCTGATCGATGTTGCCGTGACGCTGTGCGGCCCGCTCGGCACGGCTGCGTGAAAAGCGGCAAGGCAGTTCGACGTTCTCCCGCACCGAAAGGAAGGGCAGCAGATTGAACTGCTGGAAGATGTAGCCGGTATGGTCGACCCGGAAGCGGTCGCGGGCACCTTGGCCCAGGTCACCAAGCTCCTGGCCGAGCAGGCGCACGCTGCCCTGGCCAGGAAGGTTCACTCCGCCCAGCAGGCCGAGCAAGGTGGTCTTGCCGCTGCCGCTGGGGCCCTTGAGGAACAAGGCCTCGCCAGCTTCCAACCGGAAGTGGGGAATATCCAGCAGCGGCGGCTGCCCGGGCCAGGCGAAAACCAGGTCGTGCAGTTCGATCAGTGGTTGGCGCATTCAGAACTCGACCACGGCCTTGGATGGGCTGGCTTCCACACCTTTCTGGCCGTTGGGGCCGATCAGTTGCAGGTTGATCTTCTGGGTGGCAGGGAAGGCTGTGAACAGTGGGCCGAGGTCCAATCGGGTGAGCTTGGCCGGCTGGCTGCAAGTCAGCTGGTAATGGGCATGGATATCACTGTGCTGATGCTCGTGGGCGTCCCCGTCGTCATCCTGGGCGGGCAGGTCGCCGAACAATGGGCTCTCCAGCTCCTGGGCGCTTTCGCTGCAGCCAGCAGCCTGGTCCAGGGCGAACAGCTTCAGCGGTTGTTCCAGTTGTTGGCGCACGGCGGCGACCTTGGCCTTGTCGGCATCGCTGTTGGCGGCGTGCTCGAAGCCGACCAGGTTCATTGCTGGGCTGGCCAGCTCCAACTCCAGGGTATTGCCGTCGAGCACTGCGTTGAGGCTGGCCACGCCGTGCTCATGGGCACCGAGGCTGCCGTGCTGGTGGTCGTGGCCATGCTCGTGCGCATGGTCATGGTCGTCGTGGGCATGGGCCACGGCCAAAGGGAGCAGGGCGAAAGGCAGGGCGAGCAACAGGCGGCGCATGGACGACTCCAGGGCGGGTGCGGAAAGATTTGGTAATGTTATAACAACTTCTGTCGGTCGCACCAGCCTGCTTGGTGACGACGTACTGACACTGGCTACAGTTAGCACGCTGACTATGGGAGCATGACGCCATTGATCCTGCAGGAAGGAAAGCATCGTGAGAATTCGAGGACAGATCGGTGACTGGCCGGTGGACTTGACCATTGAGCTGGAGCCGGAGGAGTGGGCGCAGTTGGGGCGGCAACTGGATGCACCGATTGCTGTTGCCCCGGCTTCCCCGGCGGCAACGGCCGCACCGCGCCAGGATGATGGTCAATGGCTGGCCGCTTGTGAGCTGCTGCGCCAGGCCGGGCAGCTCAACGGGCCTGAGCTGCTAGAGCACCTGGAAGGGTTGGCGGGCAGTACCTCAGCAGGCAAGCGTCTGCTGGTGCGCCTACGCCACAGCGCCCAGGTGCGGGTGGAGAGTGGGGCGGACGCACCGGTGTATCACTGGGTGGGGTGAGTGGCTATCTGCTCACCGGGGTATTTCTCTTGAGTGTTCTTGCGGCCCCTATCGCGGGTAAGCACAGCGTGTAGGGGCGGGCTTGCCCGCGATAGGGCCGAGGCTCAATACAGCGCAGAGAACAGCTTGCGGCGATAGGTGCCCACCAGCGGGTGATCGTTGCCCAGCAGTTCGAACACTTGCAGCAGGGCCTGGTGCGGCAGGCCGTTCTCATAGCCGCGATTGCGCACGAACAGCTTGAGCAGGCCATCCAGCGCTGCCTCGTACTGCTGGCGCGCCAACTGCTGGATGCACAGCTGGTAGGCTGCTTCGTCGTCCTCAGGGTTTTGCGCCAGGCGGCTCTTCAGGTCGGCGACATCTGGCAGGCTGGCGGCCTGGCTCAGGAAGGTCAGTTGCGCCTTGGCCCCGGCCAGGGCGGCTTTATGCTCGTCGGTCTTGACTGCGTCGAGCACCACTTGGGCCTCACCCAGCTCACCGCGTTCGGCCAGGCAACGGGCATAAAGGATCAGTGCCTCGGCATTGCTGTTGTCTTCAGCCAGCAGCACCTTGAGGGCTGCTTCGGCTTCACTGAAGCGGCCCTCAGCGAACAGCGCCTTGGCCTGTTCGAGTGGCGATGCGGCAGGCGGCGCAGGCATCTGCACATGAGGCTCGAGCAGGGCGCGGATCGCTGATTCCGGTTGGGCGCCGGCGAAACCGTCGACCGGCTGACCGTCCTTGAACAGCACCACGGTCGGCAGGCTGCGGATGCCGAACTGGGCGACGATCTGTTGTTCGACATCACAGTTGACCTTGGCCAGTAGCAGTTCGCCCTGGTAGCCCTCGGCGATCTTGGCCAGCAGCGGCATCAGCGCCTTGCAGGGCGCGCACCATTCGGCCCAGAAGTCCACCAGCACCGGCTTGTGGAAGGAGTTCTCGATGACCAGCTGTTGGAAGTTGGCGTCGCTGGCATCGAAAATGTACGGCGTGTCTGGGTTCATTGGGGTTTGGCTCATCGCGAATCTCGCAAATCCTAGAATGGCATCACTATAAAGGCTGGCGGCTGGCGTGGTACAGGCTGACCCGGCGGAATTCGTGCGGTTCGGCCAGATCCGGCAGGGTGAGGGCCTCGAGCGTGCCAAGAGGTTGGTAAAGCGGGTGACTGAAGTCGCGCACCCGCGAGTCGGCCACCAGGGCCTGGCGGCCGCGGCTGAGGAACTGGTCGAGCAGCGGCAGGTTGGCCCGGTCGTAGAGCACGTCGGCGACCAGAATGAGGTCGAAGCGGTCGGCCTCGGCGAAGAAGTCGTCGCTGTAGCCCAGTTCCACGTCGTTCAATGCGGCGTTGGCGCGGCAGGCGTCCAGGGCCAGCGGGTCAAGGTCGCAAGCTACGACCTCTAGCGCACCCGCGCGGGCGGCGGCGATCCCTGCGATCCCGGAGCCAGCACCGAAATCCAGCACGCGCTTGCCTTGTACCCACTCGGGCCGCTCGGCCAGGAAACGGGCCATGGCCAGGCCGCTGGCCCAACAGAAGCTCCAGTAAGGGGGCTCATGGAGGATGCGCTGGGTTTCTTCAGGACTGAAGGCACGGTCCATGTTCTCGGCATCGATCAACCAGAGCTTGAGTTCGCAGTCCGGGAGTTCGCTGATCACCAGGCGCGCGTCGCCAAGCAGGCTGCTCAGGGCCTGTTGCAGGGGCGGCGGGGCCATCTCACGGCGCCTTTTTGAAATGCAGCGGTCCGGTGGCCTGGGTCTGGGCCTGGATGATGCGCCGGGCCGGCAACTGCAGGATCAACTGGCCGGAGCGGCTGGCACGTCCGCGCAGTTCGACGCGGGCGCCGGCCGGAAAGGCTTCGGGATTGAAACGCAGTTGGTAAGGCAGGGGTTGGCCGGTGCCGATCAGGTTGCGGCTGGCCAGCAAGCGCTGTGGGCGACCGCGTTCGTCGATGACCAGCAGGGCCAATTCCACTTCGGCTCCGGTCGGCACCTCCAGCAGGGTACCGCTGAGTTCACGCTGGTAGGCCGGCAGCGGACCGAGACTCTCGTTCTTCTGGACGGCCTTGGGGGCCGGCGCCGCAGGGGGCTGCTCGGTCTTCGGTTTGTCGCTGCTGCAGGCTGTCAGCAGGGCGGCAAGGCAGAGCACGACAAGCGCTCGATGGTGCATGGAGAAGTCCTTCACGGGCAGTTTTCACTGGATGGTAACCCCTTTGGCTTGTCTTGCCAGTGGGATGCGCTACCATGGCCCTCCCTTTTTTTGTTGCCTGCCACCATGCACTGTCCCTTTTGCGGTGCCAACGACACCAAGGTCATCGACTCGCGCCTGGTCGCCGAGGGCGAACAGGTGCGCCGCCGTCGTGAATGCGTTGCCTGCGGCGAGCGCTTCACCACCTTCGAAACCGCCGAGCTGGTCTTGCCGCGGCTGATCAAGCAGGACGGCACACGCCAGCCCTTCGACGAAGAGAAGCTGCGCGCCGGCATGCAGCGCGCACTGGAAAAGCGCCCGGTCAGCGTCGAGCGCCTGGAAGCGGCGCTGGCGCACATCAAGCACAAGCTGCGGGCTACCGGCGAGCGTGAGGTCAAGTCGCTGGTCGTTGGCGAATTGGTGATGGCTGAGCTGCGCAAGCTCGATGAAGTCGCCTATATCCGCTTCGCCTCGGTCTACCGGCGTTTCCAGGATCTCGACGAATTCCGCGAAGAAATCGACCGCCTGGCCCGCGAGCCAGCTAAAGAGTGACGATGTCCAGTCAGACCGCCATCCTCGATGCCCATTACATGGCCTGTGCGCTGGAGCTGGCCCGCAAGGGCCTGTACAGCACTCACCCGAACCCACGTGTCGGCTGCGTGATCGTGCGCGACGGCGAGGTGGTCGGTGAAGGCTGGCATGTCCGTGCCGGCGAGCCCCATGCCGAAGTCCATGCGCTGCGCCAGGCTGGCGAGCGTGCCCGTGGCGCTTGCGCTTATGTGACCCTGGAACCCTGCAGCCACCATGGCCGCACGCCGCCCTGTGCCGAAGCGTTGGTCACGGCGGGCGTGGCGCGGGTGGTCGCGGCCATGCAAGACCCTAATCCGCAGGTGGCGGGGCGAGGTCTTCGGCGCTTGGCCGAAGCCGGCATCGAGACCAGCAGCGGTGTTCTGGAGGCCGAAGCGCGAGCGCTCAACCCCGGGTTCCTCAAGCGCATGGAGCACGGCCTGCCCTATGTGCGCGCCAAGCTCGCCATGAGCCTGGACGGCCGCACCGCCATGGCCAGCGGCGAAAGCCAATGGATCACCGGTCCGTCAGCCCGCGCTGCGGTGCAGCGCCTGCGGGCCCGCTCCAGCGTGGTGCTGACCAGCGCCGAGAGCGTGCTGGCCGACAACGCGCGGATGACCGTGCGTGCCGCTGAGCTGGGCCTGGATGCGCAAACCACCGACCTGGCGCTGTCGCGCCCACCGCTGCGCGTGCTGGTCGATGGCCGCCTGCGCCTGCCGCTGGATGCACCGTTCTTCCAGGCCGGGCCGGCGCTGGTGGTGACGGCTCAGGCCGACGATATCCGCTATAGCGAAGCCGGCCATGAACTGCTGATCCTGCCCGCCAGCGATGGCCGGGTCGACTTGCCGGGGTTGCTTCACGCCCTGGCGGCGCGCGGTGCCAACGAGATCCTGCTGGAAGCCGGCCCGGGCCTGGTCGGTGCGTTCGCCCGCCTGGGGCTGATCGACGAGTACCAGTTGTTCGTCGCCGGCACTTTCCTGGGCTCCAGCGCCCGGCCGTTGCTGGACTGGCCGATGGCGCGGATGAGCGAGGCGCCCCGGCTGAAAATCACCGAGATGCGTGCGGTCGGCGATGACTGGCGGGTCACGGCCATCCCTGTGCCGGCCGCCGGCGTATAATTCCAGGCTTGCCACGGGCAGCCCCGTTCTCGAGGAGGACTCATGTTTACAGGCATCATCGAATCCATCGGCACCATCCGCAACCTCACCCCCAAGGGTGGAGACGTGCGGGTCTACGTCGAAACCGGCAAGCTCGACCTGGGCGACGTCAAGCTCGGTGACAGCATCGCCGTCAACGGTGTCTGCCTGACCGCGGTAGAGCTTCCGGGCGACGGTTTCTGGGCTGATGTCAGCCGCGAAACCCTGGACTGCACGGCTTTCGACGACCTCAAGAGCGGCAGCCGGGTCAACCTGGAGAAGGCCCTGACGCCGACCACCCGCCTTGGCGGCCACCTGGTCAGCGGCCACGTCGACGGTGTCGGCGAGATCGTTTCGCGTAGCGATAACGCCCGCGCCATCCAGTTCCGCGTGCGTGCGCCCAAGGACCTGGCCAAGTACATCGCCCACAAGGGCTCGATCACCGTCGACGGCACCAGCCTGACGGTCAACCTGGTCGATGGCGCCGAGTTCGAGCTGACCATCGTCCCGCACACCCTGTCCGAAACCATCATGGCCGATTACCGTCCCGGTCGTCGGGTCAACCTTGAGGTCGACCTGCTTGCCCGTTACCTGGAGCGCCTGCTGCTGGGTGACAAGGCCGCCGAACCGAGCAAGGGCAGTGGCATCACCGAAAGCTTCCTGGCCGCCAACGGCTACCTGAAATCCTGATCTGAGAAGGGGGTGCCGCGTGGCGCTCAACAGCATCGAAGAGCTGGTGGAAGACATCCGCCAAGGCAAAATGGTCATCCTCATGGATGACGAGGACCGCGAGAACGAAGGCGACCTGATCATGGCCGCCGAGTGCTGCAAGGCCGAACACATCAACTTCATGGCCAAGTACGCCCGTGGCCTGATCTGCATGCCGATGAGCCGTGAGCGTTGCGAAACGCTCAAGTTGCCGCTGATGGCGCCACGCAATGGTTCCGGTTTCGGCACCAAGTTCACCGTGTCGATCGAAGCGGCTGAAGGCGTGACCACCGGCATCTCCGCTGCCGACCGTGCGCGTACTGTGCAGGCGGCTGCCGCCCGTGACGCCAAGGCCGAGGACATCGTCAGCCCCGGCCACATCTTCCCGCTGATGGCCCAGCCTGGTGGCACCTTGGCCCGCGCTGGCCATACCGAGGCCGCCTGCGACCTGGCGCGGATGGCCGGCTTCGAGCCGAGCGGGGTGATCTGCGAGGTGATGAACGACGACGGCACCATGTCGCGTCGCCCGGAGCTGGAGGCTTTTGCCGCCGAGCACGACATCAAGATCGGCACCATCGCCGACCTGATCCACTACCGGATGATCCACGAGCGTACCGTTCAGCGGGTATCCGAGCAGCCGCTGGACAGCGAGCTGGGCCAGTTCAACCTGGTGACCTACCGCGATTCGGTGGAAGGCGACGTGCACATGGCCCTGACCCTGGGCACCATCTGCGCGGAAGAGCCGACCCTGGTGCGGGTGCACAACATGGACCCGCTGCGCGACCTGCTGATGGTCAAGCAACCCGGGCGCTGGAGCCTGCGCGCTGCGATGAGTGCGGTAGCCGAGGCTGGCAGTGGCGTGGTGCTGTTGCTCGGCCACCCGCTCGATGGCGACGTGGTGCTGGCGCACATCCGTGAAAGCGCCGGCGATACCCAGGCCAAGGCCCCGACCACCTACAGCACTGTCGGTGCCGGTTCGCAGATCCTGCGTGACCTGGGCGTGCGCAAGATGCGCCTGATGAGCTCGCCGATGAAGTTCAACGCGATATCCGGATTCGATCTGGAAGTTGTAGAATACGTGCCCTCCGAGTGACACAGGGGCATCTGCCGTTCTGCCGCTCGTGTCCAAACCCTCCTGTAGGCCGCCTGGTTGCGGCCTCGCTCTTTAAGATGAGAACTCCGGAATGACCCTGAAGACCATCGAAGGTACCTTCATCGCCCCCAAAGGTCGCTATGCTCTGGTGGTTGGCCGCTTCAACAGCTTCGTCGTCGAAAGCCTGGTGAGCGGTGCCGTTGACGCCCTGGTCCGCCACGGTGTCAGCGAAAGCGACATCACCATTATCCGTGCTCCTGGCGCTTTCGAAATCCCGCTGGTTGCGCAGAAAGTCGCCCAACAAGGCGAATACTCCGCGATCGTCGCCCTGGGCGCCGTAATCCGCGGTGGTACCCCGCACTTCGAATACGTAGCGGGCGAATGCACCAAGGGCCTGGCCCAGGTGTCCATGGAGTTCGGTGTTCCGGTGGCCTTCGGTGTCCTCACCGTCGACTCCATCGAACAGGCCATCGAGCGCTCTGGCACCAAGGCTGGCAACAAAGGTGCCGAAGCTGCCTTGTCCGCTCTGGAAATGGTCAGCCTGCTGGCGCAGTTGGAGGCCAAGTGATTAGCGACGAAAGCGATCGTTTCAACCCGCGCGATCCGAAACCTGCGGATGCCGGCAAGCCATCGAAGAGCGCCAAGCGCCGCGAAGCCCGCAAGCTCGCGACCCAGGCCCTGTATCAATGGCACATGGCCAAGCACTCGCTGAACGAGATCGAAGCGCAATTCCGGGTCGATAACGATTTCACCGATGTCGACGGTGCCTACTTCCGGGAAATCCTGCACGGGGTTCCCGCGATCAAGGGCGAAATCGACAAGGCCCTGGCACCTTGCCTGGACCTGGCACTGGAAGAGCTCGACCCAGTCGAGCTGTCGGTGCTGCGCCTGTCCACCTGGGAATTGATCAAGCGCGTCGACGTGCCGTACCGCGTAGTGATCAACGAAGGCGTGGAATTGGCCAAGGTCTTCGGCGCCACCGATGGCCACAAGTTCGTCAACGGCGTGCTGGACAAGCTTGCGCCGCGTCTGCGCGAAGCCGAAGTCAAGGCAGGCAAGCGCTGATCCCGGCGCTGTCGGACCATGGGTGAATTCGAGCTGATCAGCCACTACTTCGCCGCCGCGCCCTGCGCGCAGGGCGGCGAAGGGGTTGGCCTGGGGATCGGCGACGATTGCGCCCTGCTGAACCTGCCCGCGGGCGAGCAGGTGGCGGTTTCCACCGACACCCTGGTCGCTGGCGTGCACTTTCCTGCCGCGAGCGAGCCACTGCTGCTTGGCCAGCGTTCCCTGGCCGTGGCGGCCAGTGACCTCGCCGCGATGGGCGCTACACCCATCGGTTTCACCCTTGCATTGACCTTGCCCGAGGTCAGTGCCGAATGGCTGCAGGCCTATGCTGAGGGGCTGAACCGCATGGCCCGCCACTGCGGACTGAGCCTGATTGGCGGTGACACCACCCGTGGCCCCTTGAGCATCACCATGACCGTGTTTGGCCGGGTTCCGGCCGGCCAGGCCCTGGTGCGCAGCGGGGCGCGGTCGGGGGACTTGCTCTGCGTGGGGGGGGAGTTAGGCAATGCCGCAGGTGCCTTGCCGTTGGTACTGGGCGAGCGGCAGGCCGAGGCCGACCTGGCCGGGCCGCTGCTCGCCCATTACTGGTCACCGTTGCCGCAACTGGCGCTGGGGCAGGCACTGCGAGGCAAGGCCACTTCGGCACTGGATATCTCCGATGGGTTGTTGGCCGACTGCGGGCATATCGCCAAGGCATCGCAGGTGGCGCTGCAGGTGGACCTCGAGCACATCCCCCTGTCGCCAGCCCTGCAAGGCTTTCTGGGCCGCGAGGGCGCGCAACAGGCGGCGCTGAGTGGCGGCGACGACTACGTGCTGGCCTTCACCCTGCCGCCAGCGCATCTTTCATCCCTGCAACAGGCCGGTTGGCCGGTCCATGTCATCGGGCGCGTGCTCGAAGGCCGTGGCGTCAGCCTGCATGACCGGCAGGGCCAGGACATCACCCCGGACGTTCGGGGCTATCAACATTTTAGGGAGTCACCGTGACCGACCACCCCAAACAGGTGCCTGCGGAGTTCGTTCCGCCCTCGGTCTGGCGCAATCCTTGGCACTTCCTTGCCTTCGGCTTCGGTTCCGGTACCTTGCCCAAGGCACCGGGCACCTGGGGTTCGCTGGTGGCATTGCCGTTCGTGCCGCTGTGGCAGATGCTGCCGGACTGGGGCTACTGGCTGATGCTGGGGCTGACCATGCTGTTCGGCTTCTGGTTGTGCGGCAAGGTTGCCGATGATTTGCGTGTGCACGATCATGAGGGCATCGTCTGGGACGAGATGGTCGGGATGTGGATCACCCTGTGGCTGGTGCCGGAGGGTTGGCTCTGGCTGGTGGCAGGCTTCCTGATGTTCCGTTTCTTCGACATCCTCAAGCCTTGGCCGATCCGCTGGATCGACCGGCATGTCCACGGCGGTGTCGGGATCATGCTCGATGATGTGCTCGCCGGGGTTTTCGCCTGGCTGGGCATGCAGGGGCTGGTGTGGGTTCTTGCCTAGCGAGGGAGCGGGGCAGATGGTCATAAGGAATGTGTTGCTGGCGGTATTGATGGTGCTGGCCGGGAGCGCAGGCGCTGCGGGCGTGGATGACACTCCACCCTCCCGGATCCACCTGGTCAGCGAGGAATGGCTCGACTACACCAATGCTGACGGCACCGGGCTTGCCTGGGATGTGCTGCGCAAGGTCTTCGAACCGGCCGGGGTCGAGGTCAGGATCCAGACGGTGCCGTACAGTCGTGCGATCGGCCTGGTCAAGCGCGGCGACGCCGATGCCTGGGTCGGCTCGTACAAGGAAGAGAACGCTGACAACCTCTACCCGCGCTGGCATTTCGATATGGACCATATCTACGCCTTGGGCCTGGCCAGCCAGCCGGTACCAACCTTGGCGACCCTCAACCACTACCGCCTGGCCTGGGTGCGCGGCTATGATTTCCACAATTACCTGCCCGGCATCGAGCACTACCGCGAGATCCAGCGGCGGGAAGGCATCCTGCCGATGCTCGAACACAATAGGGTGGACTTCTACGTCGATGCCCTCACTGAGATCGACTACGTGCTTGGTCTGTCGCAGCAGCCTGAACTGTACCGTCGCACCCATATCGCCGAGCTGCCTTTGTACCTGGCTTTCGCCCGCAACGAGGCGGGCGAGGCCTTGCGCGCCTTGTTCGACCAGCGCATGGAAAAGCTGGCGCGCAGTGGCGAACTGAAGCCTATCTTCGATCACTGGAAGCAGCCGTATCCTTTCGGTAAAGGCAGCAGTCCGCACTAAGGATCGAACTTTTCGATCTTATCCCACGGTATTCAGCCTGAGCACGGGCGCCGGGCTGCTGATACAATCGGGGCCACGTGAAATCTCAAGTTAATCAGGAGCACAACGTGCCCGTCGTCTTTGTCGCCGCCTCGAAACTGCCTACCCCTTTTGCGATCTTCACCATGCATGGCTTCCTCGATGAAGCCACGGGCCGCGAGCATGTGGTGCTCAGCCTGGGTGATGTCGCCGATGGCCAGCCGGTGCTGGGGCGCCTGCATTCCGAATGCCTCACCGGTGACGCGCTGTTCAGCCAGCGCTGTGACTGCGGTTCGCAACTGGAAGCTGCCCTGCAGGCCATCGCCCGTGAAGGCCGTGGCGTGCTGCTGTACCTGCGTCAGGAAGGCCGTGGCATCGGCCTGTTGAACAAGATCCGCGCCTACGAGCTGCAGGATGGCGGCGCCGACACGGTCGAGGCCAACGAACGCCTCGGTTTCGCCGCCGATCAGCGTGACTACGCCATGTGCCTGCCGATGCTCGAGCATATGGGCGTCAAGTCCCTGCGCCTGATGACCAACAACCCGCGCAAGGTCAAGGCTCTGACCAGCATGGGTATCGTCGTCGCCGAGCGCGTGCCGCTGCACACCGGCCACAACCCGCACAACAGTCACTACCTGGCCACCAAGGCTGGCAAGCTCGGCCACATGATGGGCAACGAGCATCAGGGCGAGGGGGCCGGCCAGGCGTGATGCGCAGCGAGGTGAAGCGGCGCCTGACGCTGACCTGGTGGCAATACCTAGCGATGGGCTTGCTGCCGTTGCTGGTGGTTGCCTGGGCCTTCGGTGGCGGCAAGGGGTTGATCCCCGTGTTGGCCATGCCGTTGTTCATTGGCGGTGTGGCGACCATGTTCCTCAGCCTGCCACGCTTCGGTGCCTATAAGCGGGCATTGATCGCGACCTCGAAAGCACTCGACACTGCCGGCGAACCGGCGTCCTGGATCGAACTGGCGCGGGCGCGCCGTTTTGCCATGCTGTTCGCCTGTTTCCCCGCGTGGGTCGCCGCCTTGTCGGTGCTGGTCGGCTTGGAGGCGGTGCCGCAGTTTCTCCTGGCTTTGTCCACCGTGGTGCTGTTCTACCTCTACCGTATCCCGCGTCAGCTCGGTTGATGCGCGGCTTTCTGCTGCTGCTCGCAATGGTTTTAGGGGGCCAGGCCAGCGCGGCGCCCCGGGTCATCAGCCTGGCTCCGTCGATGACGGAGATCGTCGTCGAGTTGCAGGCCGATGACCTGCTGGTAGGCGTGCTCGATAGCGGCCCACGGCCGCCGCAACTGCAGGGCCTACCTTCGGTGGGGCGGTATGGGCAGCTCGACGTGGAGCAGTTGCTCAGCCTCAAGCCCGACCTGCTGTTGCTCTGGCCCGGCAGCGTAGCGCCGGCCCAGCGTGACCAGCTCAAGCGTCTGGGCATTGCGACCTACAGCGCCGAACCCCATGACCTTGACCAGTTGATCGAGCAGATCGAAACCATTGGTGTGCGCCTTGGCCGCGCCGAGCAGGGCCGCCAGTACGCCGCCATGCTGCGCGAGCGCCTGCGCGGCCTGCGTGAGCGCTACCACCGTGAGCAGCCGTTGCGGGTGTTCTATCAAGTCTGGGACAAGCCGTTGTACACCTTGGGCGGGCGGCAGTTCGTCAGCGATGCCCTGGCGGTGTGCGGAGCGCGCAACCTGTTCGCCGACCTTGACCAGCCAGCCCCCCAGGTGAGCCTGGAGTCAGTGTTGCTGCGTGATCCTGAAGTGATCCTGGCCGGTGAGCAGGCTCAGTTGCAGGCATGGACGGCCTGGCCGCGGATCACGGCCGTGGCCAGGGGGCAGTTGTTGCTGGTGCCGGACAAGGGGCTGGAACGGCCCAGCGGGCAGGTGATCGAAGCGACGGCGCGCCTGTGCGCTTTGCTCGACGCTAGAGTGCCGGCGTCCAAGTAAGGCTCAGCAACCAGGTGCGGCCTTCTTCGCGATAGGCGTAACTGGTGTTGTCGTAGCTGTACAGGGCCCGGCTGTGCCCCTTGTCCAGCAGGTTATCCAGCTTCAGTTCGAGCTTGAGCTCGGAGCTGGCCTGCCAGCCGCCGCGCACGCCAAGCAGACCGTAGCCAGCCAAGCGGTTGCGGTTGCTCTCGTCGTCATAGCTGTTGCTGACTGCCTGCCAGGTGCCGCCAAGGTTGAAGCGATCGAATTGACGATCCAGGTCCAGGCTCAGGGTGCGCCGCGCGCGGCGGGCCAGGGTATGGCCGCTATCGCGATCACGCGGGTCGATCAATGCCAGGCCCAGTTGGCCCTGCCAGCCGAAAAGTTCCTGATGCAGCGCCAGTTCCAGGCCGTTGATCCGTGCCGAGGCGACGTTACGGGGGATCGAGCCCTCGCCGAAGATGATCGCATCGCGTAGGTCGGTACGGTACAGCGAGGCTTCCAGGCGGCTGCGGGGGCCGAGTTGGCTGCGCCATTGCAGCTCGTAGCTCTTCGAACGCTCTGGGTCCAGGTTCGGGTTGCTGAACTGCGGGTAGTAAAGGTCGTTGAAGGTGGGCGCGCGGAAACCTTCGCTGTAGGACAGCAGTAGGTCGTTGTCGGCATTCACCGGCAGGGTCAGGGCCGCGCTCCAAGTGGTCTGGCCACCGAACTGCTGGTTCTGGTCGCGACGCACACCCAGTTCGGTGGAGAAGTGCTCGCCACTGAAGCGGTGCTGGAGGAAGGCGGCGCGGTTCCAGCGGCTATCCTCGTCGAAGTCAGTGCTGCCGTGCACCCGGTCCTGGTACCAGTCGGCGCCCAGCAACAGGTTGTTGCGCTCGTTCAGGGCCAGGTCGTTCTGCCAGGTGAGCTGATCGCGGTAGGTGTTGAACACACTGCCGTCGTCACTGAGCTTGTCGCGCTTCTTGTCGCGGTTTTCGCTGTGGCTCAGTTCCAGGCGTGAGTGCCATTGCTCGCTCAACTGTGCATCCAGATAGCTACCGACGCTGCTGACGCTGAAGTCGGTGTAGGGCGCCTGGCCGAAGCTCTCGAAGGTGATCGGGTCGAAGCGACCGAAGGGATTGTCGTACTCGCTGCGGCCTCGGCTGTCGAGCAGGTTCAAACCTGCCTCGAAGCGCTCACTGAACGTATGGCTCAAGCTCAGGTTGAACGACTTGTTGCGGTAGGCGTCATGGTCGCCGTCGCTGGCGAATGAAGGGCCGGTGGCGTCGATGCCTGCGGTTTCGTCGAGGCTGGCGCCGAGGTTGAAGCGAGTCTGGCTGTCACCGCCAGAAAGACCCAGGCTGCGTTGCCAGGTCTGGTGGCTGCCGCCGGCCAGGCGCAAGCGCGGCTGCAGGCCTTCTCCAGCGCTGCGGCGGGTGAAGATCTGGATCACCCCGCCGATGGCATCGCTGCCGTAGATCGCCGAACGCGAACCACGCAGTACCTCGATCCGCTCGATCTGGTCGATGTCTAGAAACTGCAGGCCGCTGTCGCCGGAGGTGGCATTGGCGATGCGCACGCCATCGACCAGCACCAGGCTCTGCGCCGCTTTGGTGCCACGGATGAAGATACCCGGCAGGCTGCCACGGCCGCCGGTAGGAGCGACCTGGACGCCGGGGACGCGGGTCAGCAGGTCGGTGACGTTGGCTGGTTGCAGGCGGTTGATGTCGGCGCGGGTGAAGACGCTGTTGGCGGCGCTGGTCGCTGTACGCGACTCGACCTGGCGGTTAGCGCTGATCAGCACGTCGGGAAGCTTGAGGGCTTCGTCGCGGTCGGCAGGGGCGGCCAGGAGAGTAGTGGGAAGGCAAAGTAACAGCGGAGCTCGCCAGGCATGGCTCAGAGCGACGCTCCAGAATGACGTTTGGACATGCTGCGAGAACTTCGCCCTCGCTCGCGATACAAGGTCTCGCCCACAGGGTTCGAGGTGTGCATTGATGTTGAGCAAGACGAAAATCCTGTAGGGGCGGCCTTGTGTCGCGATGGGCCGCGCGGCGGCCCAATGGCTTACTTGAGGGTCAAAGGCCCAGCAGGTTTATCCGCGTGCGCACGGATGCTTCGATCCCGGCAGCATCCAACCCGCACTCGGCGAGCATCTGTGCCGGTTTGGCATGCTCGACATAGATGTCCGGCAGGCCCAGGTGCAGCACTGGCTTGAGCACGCCTTCACGGGCGAGGAATTCGCTGACGGCAGCGCCGGCGCCACCCATGATGGCGTTCTCTTCGATGGTCACCAGTAGCTCATGGGTGCCGGCCAGCTCGCGGACCAGGGCCTCGTCCAGCGGCTTGACGAAGCGCATGTCGACCACGGTGGCGTCGAGCGTTTCGGCGACCTTGAGCGCGTCGGCAAGCTGTACGCCGAACACCAGTAGGGCGACCTTGCTGCCTTGGCGGCGAACCACCCCTTTACCGATCTCCAGCGGCTCGAGATCGCCGCTGATCGGTGCGTTCGGGCCGCTTCCGCGCGGGTAGCGCACGGCGGCCGGGCCGTTGTAGCGGTGGCCGGTGCTGAGCATCTTGCGCAGTTCGTTTTCGTCGCTCGGTGTCATCACCAGCATGCCGGGGATGCAGCGCAGGTACGACAGGTCGAAGCTGCCCGCGTGGGTCGGGCCGTCTTCACCGACCAGGCCGGCGCGGTCGATGGCGAACAGCACGTCGAGGTTCTGCACCGCGACATCGTGGATCAACTGATCGTAGGCACGCTGCAGGAAGGTCGAGTAGATCGCCACCACCGGTTTGGCGCCTTCGCAGGCCATGCCGGCGGCCAGGGTCACCGCGTGCTGTTCGGCGATGGCCACGTCGAAATAGCGTTCCGGGTAGCGTTCGCTGAAGGCCACCAGGTCGGAGCCTTCCTTCATCGCCGGGGTGATGCCCACTAGGCGCTGGTCGGCTGCGGCCATGTCGCACAGCCATTGGCCGAACACGGCCGAGTACTTCGGCCCGCCCGCCACTTTCGGTGCGGCGGGTTTGTCTGCCGGTTCGAGTTTGGTGATGGCGTGGTAGCCGATCGGGTCGACCTCGGCAGGCGCGAAACCCTTGCCCTTCTTGGTCACCACATGCAGGAACTGCGGGCCCTTGAGGTCGCGCATGTTGCGCAGGGTGGCGATCAGGGTTGGCAGGTCATGGCCGTCGATCGGGCCGATGTAGTTCCAGCCCAGCTCTTCGAACAGGGTGCCAGGCACCAGCATGCCCTTGGCGTACTCTTCGGTGCGGCGGGCGATCTCCCAAGCACCGGGCAGGCGCGAAAGCACTTTCTTGCTGCCTTCGCGCATGCTCGCGTAGGTGCGGCTGGAAAGGATCTTGGCCAGGTAGTTGGACAGGCCGCCGACGTTGCGCGAGATCGACATGTCGTTGTCGTTGAGGATCACCAGCATGTCGGCGTTGACTTCCTGGGCGTGGTTCAACGCTTCGAAAGCCATGCCGGCGGTCAGGGCGCCGTCGCCGATCACTGCGATCGACTTGCGCGGATCGTTCTGCAGGCGTGCGGCGATGGCCATGCCCAAGGCTGCGCTGATCGACGTGCTCGAGTGGCCGACGCCGAAGGTGTCGTACTCGCTTTCACTGCGGCGGGGGAAGGCGGCGATGCCGTCCTTCTGCCGCAGGGTGTGCATGCGCTGGCGGCGACCGGTGAGGATCTTGTGCGGATAGGCCTGATGCCCGACGTCCCACACCAGACGGTCGTCTGGGGTGTCGAAGACATAGTGCAGGGCGATCGTCAGCTCGATGACGCCCAGGCCGGCGCCGAAATGCCCACCGGTCTGGCCTACGGTATAGAGCAGCTCCTGGCGCAGTTCGTCGGCCAGGGTCTCCAGGTCGGCTTCAGCCAACCGACGCAGGCCGGCAGGCGTATCGGCACGGTCAAGCAGCGGCGTGACCGGGCGTTCGCGGGGGATCTCTTGAAACGTCGTGGGCATCAGGCGAATCGTTATAGGTTTGAAGTGGCGGCAGTTTACCCCATTGTGTAGGAGACTGCCCATTTAGGCGGGGGGACATTCCTGGCTAATCAGTCGCGCCCAATTGAGGCGGCTGCGCAGCCCATCGCGACACAAGGCCGTCCCCACTCTGTCCGGCCTTGCTCAGGTTAGATGATCAGCGCCAAAACCTGTGGCAGCGGCTCAGTTGCGGCGTGCGACGATATAGCGTGCCAGCTCCCGCAGTGGCTCGGCACTTTCTCCGAAGCCTTCCAGCGCGGCCAGTGCCTGGTCGCGTAGCTCAATGGCATAGGCCTTGGCCGCGTCCAGCCCTAGCAGGGACGGGTAGGTTGGCTTGTCGCGGGCGATGTCGGCGCCCTGGCGCTTGCCCAGGGTGGCGGTGTCGCTTTCGACATCGAGGATATCGTCCTGCACCTGGAAGGCCAGGCCGATCGCCTGGGCATAGGCCTGCAGGGCTTCGAGCCGCGCCTGGTCGGCACGGGCGCTGGCCAGGGCACCGAGGCGTACGCTGGCCTCGATCAATGCGCCGGTCTTGTGCCTGTGCATGTATTCGAGGGCGCGCTGGTCGAGCTTGACGCCCACCGAGCCGAGATCGATAGCCTGGCCACCGACCATGCCCGCTGGGCCGGCCGCCTTGGCCAATGCCTGCACCATGCTCAGGCGGATGCCGTCGTCCTGTGGGCTCAGGCGCGGGTCGAGCAGGGCGCTGAAGGCCAAGCTCTGCAGGCCGTCGCCGGCAAGGATGGCGCAGGCCTCGTCGAAGGCCTTGTGGGTGGTTGGCTGGCCACGGCGCAGGTCGTCGTCGTCCATGGCCGGCAGGTCGTCATGCACCAGCGAGTAGGCGTGGATCAGTTCGACCGCGCACGCGGCGCCATTGGCATGTTCCGCCGGCGCACCGAAGGCTTCGCAGGCAGCATAGGCAAGCAGCGGGCGCACGCGCTTGCCACCATTCATGACGCTGTAGCGCATGGCGGCGTAGAGCCGTTGCAGTTCTGCCGAAGGTGCTACGAACAAGGGTTCGAGTGCGGCGTCGACGCGGGCCTGGCAACTGGCCTGATAGGCGGCGATCATGCCGCCGGATCCGCGTCGAAAGGCTCGGCGGCCAGTTCGCCATCGCGCTCGAGCAATACCTGTACTTTCTGCTCGGCCTGGGCCAGGGCGCCCTGGCAGTCGCGGGTCAGGCTGATGCCTTGCTCGAAGGCAGCCAGCGATTCTTCAAGCGACAGCTCGCCGTTCTCCAGGCGTTCGACCAGGGCTTGCAGGTCAGCGAGGGATTGCTCGAAATCGATGGAGGCTTTTTTTCGGGCCATGGCGGCTGTCTCGGTGGCGGTATAAACGGCGCGACACTAGCAGAGCAGGGCAGGGGGAGCAAATTTCGAGGGGGATCATTGGTCGCATTCTGTTGCAGTTGGATCGATGAGGGTGCCGGGGAGGGATTGCATGAGGCCGCTCCCCGGTAGCCATGACGCGATCAGACCGCGACCGTCGCCTCGACCCGCACCGCTTCGCGGTAGCGGGCCAGCTCATCGATGGTCAGCATAGGTAGCGAATACTGACGGGCATAGACCATCACCTGTTCACCGCGGGCCATGCTGCCATCAGGGTTCATCAGTTCGCAGAGCACCGCTGCCGGGCGCAGGCCGGCCAGGCGCGCCAGGTCCACCGAGCCTTCGGTATGGCCACGGCGGGTCAGCACGCCACCGTTGCGCGCGCGCAGCGGAAAGACGTGGCCCGGGCTGACGATATGGCGCTGTTGCGCGGTCGAGCGCAGGGCCGCCCCGATAGTGGTGATGCGATCCTGGGCAGAAACGCCGGTGCTGATGCCCTCGGCGGCTTCGATGGTGACGGTGAAGCCAGTGCCGTGGCGGGCTTGGTTGTTCTGTACCATCGGAGCCAGCTGCAAGGCGTCGACCGTGGCTTCGTCCAGGCACAGGCAGACGATGCCGCTGCAATCGCGGATCATCATGGCCATGGTCTGAAGGCTGATGTTCTCGGCGGCGGCAACGATGTCCGCTTCGTCCTCGCGATCATCGTCGTCGAGCAACAACACGGGTTTGCCGGCCTGGAATGCGGCGATAGCGGCCGCGACATTGGGGTACTGCTGGCGGTGCAATGGGGACATGAAACGCTCCTCGTTAGAGATCGATGAACGTTTCAGGGCGAACAAAACGCGCGCGCAGGGGCGCAGAGGCCCCGCCTGACGCCTTCTTTCATCCGGACTATGACCGTCGGCTCTGGAGTCTCACCAGATCTGCTGACCCTTGGCCGAAGCCGAGGCGCTCGCGGGCTCATCTTTCGATTTACCGCCGGTGGGGACTTTCACCCCGCCCTGAAGACCGGGCAAGCATACAGCAGGGTGCCTGGGGCAGGGCAAGCCCTACGACCTTTGTTCAGTGCCGCAGTCGCTGCCAGTCCAGTCCGAAACGCGCCAGGTACTTGCGCAGGCGATCGGCGTCATTGGGCTTTTCCTTGCCCTGGCGAGACACTGCGAACAGTTGGCGCCCAGCCTCGGACAGCGAGTGGGACTGGCGGCAGACATCGATCACGGCCTGCAGTTGCAGGCGGTCGAACAGGTCCAGCGCTTGCCCGCCGAGCAGTGGTTGCAGCGGGTCGGGCGAGTTGTCCAGGCTCCAGGCATAACGCAGGCGCTGGACCTCTTCCTCGACCAGGGCCTCGTCGATCCGCCCGCTGTCGGCCAGGGTGGCCATGCGTGTGATCGAGGCCGATAGTTCGCGGAAATTGCCGGCCCAGCGCGCTTCGCCCGAATGGGCGAAGGCCAGGTAGCGGCGCTTGGCCTCCAGGTTGAAACGTACCTGGCGACCTTGTTCCTGGGCGTGGCGCTGCAGTTCGAAGTCCAGGTTCGGCTCGATGTCCTCGCGGCGCTCGGCAAGGCCTGGGAGGGCGAAGGTCCAGAGGTTGATGCGGGCGAACAGGTCTTCGCGGAACTGCCCTTCGGCGACCCGGCCACGCAGGTCGCGGTGAGTGCCGGCGATTAGTTGAAAGTTGCTCTCGACCTCGCGGTCGGCACCCAGGGGGAAGAAGCGTTTTTCCTCGATGGCCTTGAGCAGCATGGCCTGCTCGTCGGCGCCCAGCTCACCGATTTCGTCCAGGAATAGCATGCCGCCATCGGCGGCGCGCAGCAGGCCTTCACGTGCCGACTGGGCGCCGGTGAACGCGCCTTTGCTATGGCCGAACAAGGCGGACATGGCGCCATCGCCACGCAGAGTGGCGCAGTTCACCTCGATGAAGCGGCCGTCGAGCTGGTGGCGGGCGCGTTTGAGCTCATGGATGCGCCGGGCCAGGAACGACTTGCCGGCACCGGTGGGGCCCACCAGCAGCATGGGCGCTTTCGAGCGCAGGGCGACCCGCTCGATCTGTTCGATGGTGCGGTTGAAGCCCGCGTTGCGGGTGGCGATACCGGCCTTGAGGAAGGCCCGGCCTTCGGCTTGTTCGCGGCTGAAGCGCGAGGCGATCTGATCGTAGCGCGAGAGGTCGAGGTCGATCAGCGTGCTGACGCCGGCCGGGTCGCCTTCGTTCTCCTTGTCGCGGGCGGGTGAAGTCTGCACCAGCCGTGCCGGCAGGTAGCGCGCTTCAGTCAGCAGGAACCAGCAGATCTGCGCGACGTGGGTGCCGGTGGTGATATGGACGAGGTAGTCCTCATGCTCGGTGTCGAAGGTATAGGCGCTGACGAAATCATGCAGGGCGCCATAGACCTCTTCGAGGTCCCATGGATTGCGCAGCGCCAGCAGGTGCAGGCGGACCTCGGTGTGCGGCGAGACACTGAGGATATCGGCGCGGATGCGTTTGGCCAGCCCCAGGTCGCGGGTGCCATGGATCAGTTCCAAGCGGTCGATCGCCAGGTCGGGCTGCTGGCACAGGCCGACGGTTGGGCGCCACCTGTTCCAGCGCGCTGCGCCTTTGCCGTTGCGGTCGAGGGTCGTGCCGAGGAAACCGATGGCGACGCTGCGTTTGTTCACGGCGGATTATCTCTTGGGATAAATACTTATCTAATCATATATAGAAACAGCAATAGCTTGCTTGAGAGAAATCTCCATTTTTCGCATCGAATAATAAATAAATTCATTTAAATCAATATCTTGAAAGTTTGTTCCAAGGCTTTGAAAAAAGCTGGCACGCCACTCGCTATAGCTACCCCGACCGCATCGCCAGGCAGGCCCACGGGCCAGGGGTTGCAACCCCGCCGGTGCACGAACCCACTCAGGTGTCGGTGTCGTGTATGCCGCCTCCACAACGACCGGTCACTGCTTGGCGCAACCCCGAGGGGGCCGCCATCACTGTCGAGTACGGACTCGAACATACCCTGTCACGGTAGCTGTACCGCAACACCCGCCGGTGAGGCACAGGCAACGCACCCACGGCCAGGACGGCCGGCCATTGCGAAGGACGCCCACGCCACCGCCGTTTCGCCCGGCCTGCCGGCCGGGCCTGGCGCAAGGCAGGACACCGTGTGGACCCCGGTCCCCGGTGCCTGACTCCGCCAGACCTCGCCCGCAGCGCTCGGCGAAGCGGCGACACTGGCACCACGGACAATTGAAAAGGAAGAACAAGATGAAACTGTTGAAGCGCTTTATCGTGAAGAAGAACGAACGCGGCCTGCTGTTCTGCGAGGGTGACTTCGTGTCGATCCTCGAGCCTGGGCTGTACCAGCGTTTTGACCTGCAAGACCGGCTGGCGGTGCAGACCTTCAGCCTCAATTCGCCGCTGTTCGACCATCCACTGGCTGGCTACCTGCGCCAGAGCGAGCCGGCTCTGGTCGAGCGGTACTTCGAGCGCATGGACCTGGCTGAGCATGAAGTCGGGCTGCGTTTCGAGGACGGTGCCTTGGTCGAGCTGCTGCCGCCGGGCAGCCGGCGCCTGTATTGGAAAGGCCAGGGGGACCAGGTTTTGCAGCGCCTCGACCTGGCCCAAGACAAGCGCCTGGACCAGGCATTGGTAGAACGCCTCAACCGGCCGGGCGTGGCCGGGCTCGATGCCGTGCTGTTGGTGACGGTTCCGGCCTTCCATGTGGGGGTGTTGAAGGTCGACGGCGCGGTTGCCGAGCTGCTGGAGGCCGGCCAACATGGTTTCTGGCGCTGCAATGGCCAAGTGAGCGTCGATCTGGTCGATACCCGCCTGCAGGCGCTGGAGGTCAATGGCCAGGAGATACTCACCCGCGACAAAGTCAGCCTGCGCCTGAACCTGGTGGCTAACTGGCGCTACCACGATGTGCTGGGTGCCTTTGCCCGCCTGAGCAAGCCGGTCGAGCACTTGTACCGCGAGTTGCAGTTCGGCCTGCGTGCCGCGGTAGGGACCCGGACCCTCGATGAACTACTGGAGAACAAGCAACTGATCGATGACAGTGTCAATCAGCACCTGCAGACGCATCTGGCCGATACCGGGCTTGAGGTCAACAGCCTGGGCGTGCGCGACATCATTCTGCCGGGCGAAATGAAGACTCTGCTGGCGCAGGTAGTCGAAGCGGAAAAGGCGGCGCAGGCCAATGTGATCCGCCGGCGCGAGGAAACCTCGGCGACCCGCTCGCTGCTCAACACCGCCAAGGTCATGGAAGACAACCCAACGGCCTTGCGCCTGAAGGAGCTGGAAACCCTTGAGCGGGTGGCCGAGCGCATTGATCGGATCTCGGTATTCGGGGGCCTCGATCAGGTATTGAATGGATTGGTCAGCCTCAAGGCCGGCTGATCTGCGCCAGGCCTGCAAGGCCTGGCAAGCAACAAGGAATCTGGCAATGAACATACTCGAAGTGGCCGGTGGCAAGCCGATCAAACTCTGGACCGAGGGCGTACCGGTGGAGGAAGACGCCCGCCGGCAATTGATGAACACGGCGAAGATGCCATTCATCTTCAAGCACCTGGCGGTGATGCCGGACGTGCATTTGGGCAAGGGGTCGACCATCGGCAGCGTGATCCCGACCGTAGGAGCGATCATCCCGGCGGCGGTGGGCGTGGACATCGGCTGCGGCATGATCGCCGCACGCACCTCGCTCAACGCCCGGGAGCTGCCGGACAACCTGCATGCCTTGCGCTGTGCGATCGAGAAGGCTGTGCCCCACGGCAAGACTTTCGGCCGGCGTGACCAGGGTGCCTGGGACCGGGTGCCGAACCATGCCGACCAGGTATGGAGCGGGCTGGCCGCGCGCTTCAAGATGATCACCGACAAATACTCACGTCTGGAACGGACCAACAACCGCCAGCACCTGGGCACTCTGGGCGGTGGTAACCACTTCATCGAGGTCTGCCTGGATGAAACCGACCGCGTCTGGTTCATGCTGCACAGCGGCTCGCGTGGTGTCGGCAACGCCATCGGCAACCTGTTCATCGAGCTGGCCCAGGCTGACATGCGCCAGCACCTGGCCAACCTGCCGGACAAGGACCTGGCCTATTTCGAAGAAGGCAGCCGGCATTTTGCCGATTACGTGGAAGCCGTGGAGTGGGCCCAGGATTTCGCCCGGCACAACCGCGAGCTGATGATGCAGGCGGTGATCGCCGCCACGCGCAAGGTGCTCGGCAAGCCCTTCGAGGCCAACCTCGAAGCGGTCAACTGCCACCACAACTATGTGCAACGCGAGCAGCATTTCGGTCGAGAGGTGCTGGTGACCCGCAAGGGCGCGGTGTCGGCGCGCAAGGGGCAACTGGGCATCATCCCCGGCTCGATGGGCGCCAAGAGCTTCATCGTTCGCGGCCTGGGCAACGAGGAGGCGTTCTGCTCCTGCAGTCATGGTGCTGGCCGCACCATGAGCCGGACAAAGGCCAAGAACAGTTTCACCGTACAGGACCAGCAGCGTGCCACGGCCCATGTCGAATGCCGCAAGGACAAGGATGTGATCGACGAGATCCCCATGGCGTACAAGGACATCGATGCGGTCATGCAGGCTCAACGCGAGCTGGTGGAAGTGGTGCACACGCTGCGCCAGGTGGTTTGCGTCAAAGGCTGACCCCGGCGCGGGGGAGCCCCTGCGGGCTCGACCGGCGCCACGGATCACCCAGGCCTGCTTCCTTCAGTTGGCTTCCTTCACGGCGCTGAGGAAGGCGCAGGTCCGTTCCTTCTGCGGGTTTTCGAAGATCTGCTGTGGCGTGCCCTGTTCGTGGATCTGGCCTTTGTAGAAGAAGCACACGCGGTCGGCGAACTCCCGGGCGAAGCCCATCTGGTGGGTGACCATCAACATGGTCAGGTTGTGCTCGGCGCCTAGCTTGCGGATCACGTTGAGCACTTCGCCGCACAGCTCCGGGTCCAGTGCCGAGGTCACTTCGTCGAAGAGCATGACCTTGGGGCGCATGGCCAGGGCCCGGGCAATCGCTACCCGTTGCTGCTGGCCGCCGGACAACTGGGACGGATAGTGGTCGAACTTGTTACCCAGGCCGACCAGTTCTAGCAAGCCGGCGGCCCGCTCGCGGGCTTCTGCGGGTTTCATGCCCAGCACCTGCACCGGGGCTTCGATGACGTTTTGCAAGGCGGTCATGTGGGGGAACAGGTTGAAGCTCTGGAACACCATGCCGATCTTGGCGCGCACCTTACGCACATGGCTGGCATCGGCCGGTACCAGCACGCCATTGCGGTTGGGCATGTGGGTCAGGAACTGGTTGTCCACCTCGATCATGCCTTCATCGATGCCTTCCAGCGTCATCAGTACCCGCAGCAAGGTCGACTTGCCCGAGCCGCTGGGGCCGATGATGGCGACTTTCTCGCCAGGCGCGACGCTCAGGTTGAGCTGGTCCAGCACGGTGAAGCTGCCATAGCGCTTGGTCACGTCCTTGAAGTTGACGATGGACTGGGCGCTTTCTGGCTGCGGCGTAGCGACAGCCTGCTGGATCGGGCTGGTGGAGGACGGGGCGGTGGCCAGGGTAGAGGCGGGCGTGATCATTAGCGTAACTCCAGGCGCACTTCAAGGCGCCGTACCAGATAGGCCAGAGCGACGCTCAGGGCCAGGAAAAACAGACCGACCAGGGTGATCGGCTCCAGGTAACGGAAGCTTTCCGAACCGACGTTTTTGGCTTGCTGCATGATTTCCACGACGGTGATCGCTGACAACACAGGCGTGTCCTTGAGCATGGCAACCAGGTAATTGCCCAGCGGCGGAAGGATCGGGCGGATTGCCTGAGGCAGAATGATCGTGCGGTAGGCGGTCCAGGGCGCGAAGTTCAGGGCGACCACCGCTTCCCACTGGCTGCGGGCCACCGAGTCCAGGCCGCCACGGTAGACCTCGGCGATATAGCAGGCGTAATGCACGCCGATGCCGAGGATACCTGCCTGCATGGCCGTCAGGTTGACCCCATAGGCGGGCAGCACGTAGTAGAGGAAGTACACCTGGATCAGCAGTGGTGTGCTACGGATGAACTCGATCACCAGCGTCACCGGCCACGACAGCCAGATCTTGTGGCTACGCCGGGCAATGGCCAGGAACAGGCCCAACACGATCGCGATCATGAACCCGACCAGGGTGATTCCCACGGTGTTCAGCGATGCACGGAGCAGGTCAGGCAGGATCTGCCAGACATAATCCCAATCCCAAAGATTCATGACAGACCTCCCCGCAGGCGGCCGCGACTCAAGCGGCGCTCAACCCCACGCATGGCAAAGTTGATGGCCTGGGCCAGGATGAAGTACAGCAGCAGTGTCAGGCTGAAGATCTTCAAGGTTTCGAACGTCGCCTGGTCCAACTGGCGGGCCCGGAAGGTCAGGTCCGACAGGGTGATCAGCGATACCAGCGAGGTGTTCTTCAGCAGTTCGATGAGCAGGTTGGTGCCTGGTGCGATGGCTGCCAGCAACGCTTGGGGCAGGATGATCCGGCGAAAGCGCGTCGAGGGGGTCATGTTCAAGGCGGTCGAGGCCTCGTATTGGCCCTTGCCCACCGAGCTGATTGCCCCGCGCATGACCTCGGCGCCATAGGCCCCGATATGCAAGCCAAGACCCACGATCGCTACGGTGTAGGCGCTCAGTTCAAGGTTGAAGGGGGGCAGGGGAAGCACGAAGAACAGCCAGAACAGTTGCACCAGCAGCGAGGTGCCGCGGAACAGCTCGATGTAGGCCACGCTGAACCAGCGCAATGGCCGCCACGGGGACAGACGCCCGAGGGCCGCCAGGACTGCAACGATGATCGCCAGAATCGAGCCGAAGAAAGTGACCTGGATGGTGATCCAGGCGCCTTGCAGTAACAATGGTATGAGTTCAGCCATGGTTCACCTGAATGGTCGGACTACGCAGGGAACGGCATGGCGTGGACGCCATGCCACTTCGATTCAAGGCTGGCCGCACAGCTCGGCAGCGGTCTTGTGGGTGACGTTGGAGCTGTCGAAGCCGAACGGGGCGACTGCTGCGAGGTGTTCCTCGCTGCCCAGCCATTTCTGCAGCTCGTCGTTGACCGCGTCACGCAGGGCCTTGTCTTCCGGGCGGAAGGCCAGTGCGCCATAGCCCGTGTGCGCCGGGTCATCGGTGAAGTCGCTGATGGCTTCGACACCCTCGCCACCCTTGTTCGCCAGGCCTTTCATCGTCAACTGGGTCCCGACCGCGGCATCGGCGCGGCCAGCGCGCACGGCCTGCAACTGGGCGGTGGTATCCGGGACCTGGAGGATCTGCGAGTCCTTGACGCCGGAATCCCGGGCATAGGCGAGGTTCACGGTGCCGGCCATGATGGCGAGCTTCACGTCGGGGTTCTTGGCGATATCTGCGTAGCTGTGCAGGTTCTTCGGATTGCCCTTGCTCACCAGCAAGGTGTCGGGCAACTGGTATTGCGGGTCAGTGAAGATGACTTGCTTGCAGCGGGCCGGTGTGATGTACATGCCGGCAGCGATGACGTCGAAGCGGCCCGCGCGCAGGCCCGGGATCAGGGCGCCCCACTCGGTCAGGACGCCGTCGACTTTCTGGATGCCCATCTTCTCGAAGATGATCTTGGCGATTTCGGGCGACTCGCCAGTGACTTTGCCGTCGGTTCCGGTAAAGGCAAAAGGCGTTTCGTTGGCATAGCCGATCCGGATGGCGTTGTTTTGCTTGATCTCTTCCAGCGTTGCGGCCTGGGCACTGGCAAGCAGACTGCACGCGGCGCAGGCAGCCAATAGTTGCCTGAACGATGTTGCTGTGTTCTTGAACA
Organism: Pseudomonas sp. X10; assembly: GCF_054889225.1. Classification (NCBI taxonomy): domain Bacteria; kingdom Pseudomonadati; phylum Pseudomonadota; class Gammaproteobacteria; order Pseudomonadales; family Pseudomonadaceae; genus Pseudomonas; species Pseudomonas sp. X10. The sequence goes on from NZ_CM142677.1 coordinate 686,860, forward strand.
GATGGCTCATCGTTGAAATCTCCTGTTTGTTATGACTCCGTCGAGGACGGCTCTGTGTTAGGAGCAGTGGAGCAAGAACAACGTGCAGGGCCGCTTATGTTAAGAGCGGGCAAACGGATGGACCGTTCCAGCACCGGTCGATTGGCTATTGTTCTGGCGCTGTGAGGCGGCTTGGGTTCGACCTGGGCTTGAGCATACAAAAGGTCTGGCGGTGATGTAATTGCACTAGGACAATTGCTTGCGATCACTGCTCGGGCGATGCTGTGCTTCAAACCAGCACAGGCGAAGCGATCTTCATGGAAAGTTGGAAAGTGGCCCTTGGCGCGGCTCGCATCGGCGAGTCCAAATACAAGATCCTGGTGCAAGCTATCACTGTCGAAATCGAACAGGGTCGGCTGGCCAATAACCAGCGCCTGCCGCCGCAACGGCAGGTCGCCGAGGACCTGGGTATCAGCGTCCAGACCGTGACCAACGCCTACAAGGAGCTAGAGCGCCAGGGGCTGGTGCGCTGCGAGATCGGGCGTGGCAGCTTTGTCACGCGACGCATGAGCGACCGGATCGCCAACCACATCCTCGACGCGCCGGAGCGCGCCCTGGTGGACCTGTCGATCGCCCGTATCCTGCACACCCAACTCCATGACCGGATCTGGCGCGATACCTGCGTTGAACTCAGCCAGGAAGAAGAGCAGCCATGGATCCAGGCCGCCCGTCCCATCGCTGGCTTCGAGGCGCATCGGGAGGCGGCGGTGCACTGGCTCGGTGGCCTGGGCCTCGACGTCGAGCGCAACGACATCCTGGTCACCAACGGTGCTGCCCACGGCGTGTTCCTGGCCTTGGCCTCACTGGCCGGGCCCGATGACGTCGTGCTGTGCGAAGGGCTGACCGACCATGGCGTGATCGGCAATTCGCAAGTGCTGGGCTTTACCCTCAAGGGCCTGGAGATGGACCGCGACGGGATTGATCCGGAGCATTTCGAGGACATGTGCAGCAACGAGCGCATCACGGCATTGGTGTGCACGCCGAACCTGAACAACCCCACCACCAGCCTTATGCCCGATGCCCGCCGCCGCGAGATCGCCGCGATCGCGCGGCGTTTTGGCGTGCATATCATCGAAGATGATGTCTATGGCCCGTTGCTCACCGAGCGGCACGCGCGGCCGATCAGCTATTACGCGCCTGAGCTGTCTTTTTACTGCACGAGCATGACCAAGTCGGTGCTGACCGGCCTGCGGGTTGGTTACCTGGCGATGCCCAAGCGCCTGGCGCTGCGCACCGAAAGCATCCTGCGGGTCAACAGTTGGATGGCGACGCCGTTGGTGGCGGAGGTCGCCACCCGCTGGATCCGCGACGGTCGCGCCGACACCCTGTTGCAACTGCAACGTAAGCTTCTTGGCGAGCGGCAGGCGATGGTCCGGGAATACCTGGCGGAACACCTGCTCGGTTATCACCCGCAAGCGCTCAGCGCCTGGCTGGGTATTCCGAAGCATTGGGAGGTGGACAGCCTGGTGCGGGCGTTGCGCAAGCGTCACATCGCGGTGACCCCGCCCGAGCCCTTCCTCGTCCGGGGTATTCCCCGGCCCCGTGCGGTTCGCCTGTGCGTCGGTGCCGAGTGCAGCGACGCGGAAATGCGCCAAGCGCTGGCAGGAGTACGCGAGCTGTTTGGGCAGTATCCCCAGATCCATGATTTCTGATTGCACCAGGGTTGAAAAAATCTTTCGGCAATTGAACTAGTACATTCATCACGACAATTTGCCGCTCTTACACTCGGCCCCAACACCACACTTGTTGGGACGCGGTCATGTCAGAGCTGTCGCTTAACGATATCTACCTTGCTCGCCAGCGTATTGGGGGCCTTGTTCGGCCTACGCCGATGGAACACTCGCCCAGCCTGTCGCGGCAACTGGGCGTGGCGGTCTACCTCAAGCTCGAGTCCCAACAGGTCACCGGCAGCTTCAAACTGCGCGGCGCCAGCAACGCCATCGCCTTGCTGACCCTAGAGCAACAGGGTAGGGGCGTGGTGGCGGCGTCCACCGGCAACCACGGTCGGGCACTGGCCTATGCGGCTTCGCAACTCGGGGTGCGGGCGACGATCTGCCTGTCGAACCTGGTGCCGGCCAACAAAGTCCAGGCGATTCGCGACCTGGGCGCTGAAGTCTGCATCGTCGGCAACTCCCAGGATGACGCCCAACGAGAAGCCGAGCGCATTGCGCTTGAACAGGGGGCGGCATTGCTCCCGCCCTTCGATCACCCGGCAATCATCGCCGGCCAGGGCACGCTGGGCCTGGAAATCCTCGAACAGCTCCCGCAGGTCGCCCAGGTGCTCGTGCCGCTCTCAGGTGGCGGCCTGTTCGCCGGTGTCGCGCTGGCGCTGAAAAGCGCCAATCCGGCGATCACCCTGCATGGCATCAGCATGCGTCGGGGCGCGGCCATGCAGGCCAGCCTGGAAGCCGGCCAGCCGGTCGAAGTGCAGGAGATGCCAACGCTGGCCGACTCGCTGGGCGGAGGGATCGGACTGGACAATCAATACACCTTTGCCATGACCCGTGCGCTCTGCGACCAAGTCCACCTGCTTGACGAAGCGTCGATCGCCAACGGCATGCGCCACGCCTACCGCCATGAGCGGCAGGTGGTGGAGGGCGCTGCCGCCGTGGGCATCGGCGCACTGCTCGACGGCCTGATCCCGGCGCGCGGCCCTGTCGTGGTGGTGGTCAGCGGCCGCAATGTCGATGTGGAGCAGCACTTGCGCGTTTTGAATGGCGCCGACGCCTGAGCCTGCCCGTTCCGTTCTCAATGGAGGTTTTCCGATGCCTGCTATCACCCTGCTCAGCGAAGCCGACCTGCGAGCCTGTGTCGCCCTCGACCAGGCGGCTGTCGATGCTGTCGAGCAAGCCTTCGCCTTGCTGGCGACGGCCGCGGTGGCCATGCCACCGATCCTGCGTCTGGATGTGCCGGAATATAACGGCGAGGTCGACGTGAAAACCGCTTACCTGCCAGGCCTTGAGCGCTTTGCGATCAAGGTCAGCCCCGGTTTTTTCGATAACCCCAAGCTGGGGCTGCCCAGTCTCAACGGCATGATGATGCTGTTGTCGGCACGCACCGGATTGCTGGATGCCTTGCTGCTCGATAACGGCTACCTGACCGCCGTGCGCACTGCGGCGGCAGGCGCCGTGGCTGCCCGCTGGCTTTCCCGTGAAGACAGTCGCTGCGTGGCGCTGATCGGCAGCGGCGAGCAAGCCCGCTTGCAACTGCAGGCGTTGCGGCTGGTCCGGCCAATCGACACGGTGCGAGTTTGGGGCCGGGACCCGGCCAAGGCTGCTGCGCTGTGCGATGAGCTTGGGCGCGATGGCGGCTTGTTGGTCATTCCCTGTGCCTCGGTCGACGATGCCATGCAGGGCGTGGATATCGCCGTTACCTGTACGCCGAGCCGCGATCCTCTGATTGAACCGCGTCACTTGCATCCCGGGCTGCACATCACGGCGATGGGCTCCGATGCCGAACACAAGAACGAAATCGATGCCCGGGCCCTGGCCGCGGTCGACCGCTATGTCGCCGACCGCCTCAGCCAGACGCGGCTGCTGGGAGAGATGCATCACGCGCTGAAAGCCGGACTCATCAGTGAGGAAAGCGGCTTCAGCGAGCTTGGCCAGATCATCGCGGGCCAGCGCCCGGGCCGTGGCAGTGACGCCGAGGTCACGCTGTGCGACCTGACCGGTACCGGCGCTCAGGACACGGCGATCGCCAACCTCGCTCTGGAGCGAGCGCTCCAGGCGGGCAAGGGCTTCCAATTCAACAGCTGATCACAACCGCTATCTCACTCACAGAGGGCATCTGCATGTCTGAGGTCGTCGTCAATCTGCCGTTCAGTCGGCAGGAATATGCGCAGCGCCTGGCCAAGACCCGCGCCGCCATGCAAGAAAAGGGCATCGAGCTGCTGCTGGTCACCGACCCATCGAACATGGCCTGGCTGACCGGTTATGACGGTTGGTCCTTCTATGTTCATCAATGCGTGCTCCTGGCGCTGGACGGCGAGCCGGTCTGGTTCGGCCGTGGCCAGGACGCCAACGGTGCCAAGCGCACGGTATTCATGCAGCACGAGAACATCATCGGCTACCCGGATATCTACGTGCAGTCGCTCGAGCGCCATCCGATGGACTACCTGTGCCAGGAAGTTATCGTCCCAAGGGGCTGGGGCGCGGCGAAGATCGCCGTGGAGATGGACAACTACTATTTCAGCGCTGCCGCCTACCTGGCCCTGACAAAGCATCTGCCCCAGGCCGCATTCAGCGATGCGGCGGGCCTGGTCAACTGGCAGCGGGCGGTCAAGTCCACGCAGGAAGTCGAGTACATGCGGGTTGCCGCCCGCATCGTCGAGAACATGCATGCAAGGATCTTCGAACGCATCGAGCCAGGCATGCGCAAGAACGAGCTGGTGGCCGAGATCTACCACAGCGGCATCCTCGGTGCCGAGGGGCATGGCGGTGACTACCCAGCTATCGTGCCGCTGTTGCCGACCGGGGCGGACGCCAGCGCGCCGCACCTGACCTGGGACGACACCACGTTCCAGAAAGGCGCCGGGACCTTTTTCGAGATCGCCGGTTGCTACAAGCGCTATCACTGCCCGCTGTCGCGCACGATTTACCTGGGCAAGCCGCCCCAGCACTTCCTCGACGGCGAGAAGGCCGTGGTCGAGGGCATCGCCGCTGGGCTCGAAGTCGCCAGGCCAGGCAACACCACTGGGGATATCGCCAAGGCGTTTTTCACGGTGCTGGAGAAGTTCGGTATCCACAAGGACAGCCGCTGCGGCTACCCGATCGGTATCAGTTATCCGCCCGACTGGGGCGAGCGCACCATGAGCCTGCGCCCCAGCGACACCAGTGTGTTGCAACCGGGCATGACTTTTCACTTCATGCCCGGCCTGTGGATGGACGACTGGGGCCTGGAGATCACCGAAAGCATTCTGATCACCGAAACCGGCGTCGAGACGTTCTGCAACGTGCCGCGCCAACTGTTCGTGAAGGATTGAGCCATGAACGCATCATTGCCAGAGCTTCAGTTGCCGGCGAACCCGATCAGCAGCACGGTCGATTTTGCCAGTGACGGTGTGCAACACGGTTTTCTCAAACTGCCTTATTCACGGGACGACTCGGCCTGGGGCGCGGTGATGATCCCAATCACCGTGGTCAAGAACGGGACGGGCCCCACGGCCTTGCTCACCGGCGGCAACCATGGCGACGAGTACGAGGGGCCTGTAGCCCTGAGCAAGCTGGCGCAGCGTTTGAGCGCCGACCAGGTGCAGGGCAGGGTCATCATCGTCCCGTTCATGAACACGCCTGCCTTCCACGCCGGCCAGCGCACCTCGCCCATCGACAAGGGCAACATGAACCGCAGCTTTCCCGGCAAGCCGGATGGCACCGTGACGGAAAAGATCGCCGATTACTTCCGGCGCACGCTGTTGCCGCTTGCCGACATCGTCCTGGATATCCATTCCGGTGGCCGGACCCTGGACTTCTTGCCTTTCGCCGCCTGCCATGTGTTGCCCGACAAGGTGCAACAAGCACGCTGCGAGGCGGGCATGCGGGCCTTCGGTGCGCCGTACAGCATGCGCATGCTCGAACTGGACGCGCAGGCCATGTATGACACCGCGGCCGAGGAGCAAGGCAAGGTCTTCGTGACCACCGAACTGGGCGGCGGCGGTTCGTCGACCGCGCGCAGCATCGCGGTGGCCGAGCGCGGGGTCCGCAATCTGCTGATCCATGCGGGGATTCTCGAAGGCGAGGTCGAGCCCAGCGAGTCGGTCATGCTCGATATGCCCGACGGCGACTGCTTCGTGGCCAGTGAGCATGACGGTTTGCTGGAGATGTGCCGCGACCTTGGCGAGACGGTGGCCGAAGGCGAGGTCATCGCCCGTATCCACGACATCAAGCGCAGTGGCGCCGAGCCGGTCGAGTACCGGGCCCGGCGCAGCGGGCTGCTGGCTGCCCGCCATTTCCCAGGGCTGGTGCAGTGCGGCGATACCTTGGCGGTGGTCGCCGAGGTGGTGCGCTAGCGCGTTGTGCACCTCGCCATGGGGTGGGGCGATAACAAGAATTGGAGGATAGGTCATGCCACGCAAGCATTATCCCGGGCTCAAGAGCCTTTGCCATGTCGACGGCCAATGGCTGGACAGCGCCAGCGGCAAGCGCATCGCGGTACACAACCCGGCCAACCGCCAAGTCATCGGCCATGTGCCGCTGCTGGACCAGGAGCAGATCGTCGGTGCCATCGATGCGGCCGAGCGGGCCTTCGTCCCGTGGCGCGAGCAAAGCCTGGAGGCCAGGGCACTACTGTTGCGGCGCTGGGCCGACTTGATCATGCAAAACCAGGAAGCGCTGGCATGGACCCTCAGCGAAGAGCAGGGCAAGCCACTGGCCGAGTCGCGTGGCGAGATCGCCTATGCGGCCAGTTTCATCCCCTGGTTCGCCGAGCAGGCCTGGCGTCTCTATGGTCAGAACCTGCCCAGCCACATTCCTGGTGCGCACCTGGGCACGGTGAAGGAGCCCGTCGGCGTCTGTGCATTGCTCACGCCGTGGAACTTCCCCAGCGCGATGATCACCCGCAAGGCCGCAGCCGCGTTGGCGGCTGGCTGCACCGTGGTGGTCAAGCCAGCTCATGAAACACCGTACTCGGCTCTTGCCCTGGCCCAACTGGCGGAAGAGGCCGGGTTCCCGGCGGGCGTCTTCAACGTTGTCATCGGCGAGCCGCAGATGACTATGGAAACCCTGGTGCGCGATCCACGGGTGCGTTCGGTGAGCTTCACTGGTTCGACCCGGGTCGGCAAGCTGGTGCTACAGGCGGCGGCCCACGATGTGAAGAAAGTAGCTTTGGAACTGGGTGGCAACGCGCCGTTCATTGTCTGCGCCGACGCAGACCTGGAGCTGGCGGTGAAGGTGGCGGTCGCGGCCAAGTTCCAGACTTCCGGGCAGGACTGCTGCGCGGCCAACCGGATCATGGTGCAGCGGCCGCTGTACCAAGCGTTCCTCGCCCGTTTCGCGGAAGCGGTCAGGGCGCTGCGGGTGGGGCCGGCGATGGTCGACGATGAGGAGACGGCCGTGGAGGTCGGCCCGCTGATGCACCAGGCCGCCTTCGATGTAACCGCCGACCGTGTCGAGGATGCCGTGCGCAAAGGCGCCCAGCGCCTCGTCGGCGGTGAGGCGCATGCGCTGGGCGGCTGGTTCTACCAGCCGACGGTGCTGGCCGATGTCACCCCGCAGATGCGCATCTACCAGGAAGAAAACTTCGCACCGATTGCCGGCGTCATGCCGTTCGACACCCTCGACCAGGCGGTGGAAATGGCCAATGACACCGAGTATGGGTTAGCGGCCTACATCTGCTCTAACCGCCTGGACTTGGTCTATCCGTTGATTCGCCGGTTGGACCACGCGATGGTCGCCGTCAATGGCGTGAAGTTCACCGGCCATCCAATCCCGTTCGGCGGCATGAAAGCCTCGGGGCTGGGGCGCGAAGGCGGTAGTGAAGGCTTCGAGCCCTTCGTTGAAACCAAATACTTTTGCTTGCACCACCAAGGTCAGTTTTAAGGAGCGTCCCAATGAGCCAAGAATTCAACTCACTGTTCGAACTGGATCGTGCCCACTTCATGCACCCATCGACCCACGCCCATGACCACAGCAGTGGTGCGCTCCAGGGCCGGATCATCAAGGGCGCCGAGGGCATCCGCCTGAAGGATCACGAGGGCCGGGAGCTGATCGATGCGTTCGCTGGCCTGTACTGCGTGAACATCGGCTACGGCCGTACCGAGGTGGCCGACGCGATCTACAAACAGGCCAAGGAGCTGGCCTATTACCACACTTATGTGGGGCACTCGACCGAAGCGATCATCGAGCTTTCCAAGCGCATCATCGATTGGGCGCCGGAGGGCATGAAGAAGGTCTACTACGGGCTTTCGGGGTCTGACGCCAACGAAACCCAGATCAAGCTGGTGCGTTACTACAACAACATTCTCGGTCGCCCGCAGAAGAAGAAAATCATCTCCCGCGACCGCGGCTACCATGGCTCGGGCATTATGACTGGCAGCCTGACCGGCCTGGCCAGCTTCCACCAGAACTTCGACCTGCCGGCCGAAGGCATCAAGCACACGGTATGCCCGCACTGGTATCGCAAGGCTCCGGTCGGCATGGATGAGCAAGCGTTCGTGCAGTACTGCGCCAATGAGCTGGAGAGCATGATCCTCGCCGAAGGCCCCGATACGGTCGCGGCGTTCATTGGCGAGCCGCTGATGGGCACCGGCGGCATCATTGTTCCTCCTAAGGGTTATTGGGCTGCCATCCAGGCAGTCTTGAACAAGTATGACGTGCTGCTGATCGCCGACGAGGTGGTCTGCGCCTTTGGTCGCCTGGGTTCGAAGATGGGCAGTCAGCGCTACGGCATGAAGCCGGACCTGATCACTACCGCCAAGGGCCTGACCAGCGCCTACGCGCCACTCTCGGCGGTGATCGTCGGCGAGAAGGTCTGGGATGTGATCGAGCAGGGCTCGCAGAAAGAAGGCGCCATGGGCCATGGCTGGACCTATTCGGGCCATCCGGTATGTGCCGCGGCGGCCTTGGCCAATCTGGATATCCTTGAGCGTGAGAACCTCACCGAGAACGCCGACACCGTGGGCGCCTACCTCAACCGCAGGATGCGTGAAGCCCTCGAAGGGCATCCGCTGGTTGGCGAAGTGCGGGGCGACGGCATGCTGGCGGCCGTGGAGTTCATGGCCGATCGCGAAGCCCGCACCCCCTTCGATCCCGCGCTCAAGGTCGGCCCGCAGGTATCGGCGGCCTGCCTGGCGCGCGGGATGATCGCCCGGGCGATGCCCCATGGCGACATTCTCGGCTTCGCGCCGCCCCTGGTCCTGACCCAGGAAGATGCCGACCTGATCGTCGACATCACCAAGGGCGCGATCGATGAGGTGGCCAACAAGGTGTTGGCATAAAGGTCCGGGCTGGCCAGTGATGGCCAGCCCTTTTTCTCCCCCTCTCGACCCTCTCGCGCTCCCAGCGCAATCGACCCCTCCACGAAACGCCGCTAGTGCCCCGCTGCCAGGGTACATAGTGGTCATTAACCTGAACGTAACTGTTGACTGAGCGTGCCAGCTGTTCCGCGCGATGGAACCGCTGTGGATTGCCTTGCATGGCCTACCCGGATTTTGCTGAAAGCGCGCCGACGGCCCTGACAACGACAATCCAGGAACACATGCCAATGCAGCCCCGCCCAGACTTCAGCAAACGCTCTCTGTTCACCCTCACCGTCCTCTTGGCCTTCCCGGCAGTGAGCCAGGCCGAGGGGTTTCCCGGCATTGCCCGCATCGCCCCTGGCTTTGGCGACTACAACATCGACCGTGGTTTTGACGACAAGGCGCGGGTCTATGGGACCCTGGACGCCTTCGCCAGCTACCATGATTCCGGCCACCACTCTGGCTGGCGCCTGGAAGGCGGCGGAGCCTGGACCAACAAGTTGGGCCTGTACCTGCGCAAGGCGCTGGACGAGGACACCGTGCTCGAAGCGGACGTCGAGGAGGGCTTCAACCTCAATGGCCAGGCCCTGGACCAGCACTGGAAGCAGATTGGCGCATTGCGCCTGGCAGTGGTCGCGCTGCGCACGCGGCACTACGGCAAGCTGGAGTTCGGCAAGACCTACAGCATGAGCACGCCGACCTATGCCGACCCTTTCCTCGCGGTCTACGGCTCGCCCTACACCTTCCTGACCCTGCCGCCGCATGGCAAGGGCGCCTATTACCTAGACGTGCGGCCCAAGCACACGCTGGCCTACACCACACCGTCCTACCACGGTTTCAGCGTCGGCAGCGCGCTGTCCTTCGGCTTCGACGACGCATCGAGCGCCGGGCGGACCGTACGCGGCAAGGGCATCAGCCTGCAGTACCGTGACAGCCGGCTGATTCTGCTTGGCTCGTACAACGACTACCTCAGCGACCCATGGGACGACGACAACGGGCGCAGCCGGCAGACTCACAACACTTTCAAGAGCGCATCGGTCTTCTACGACTTCGGGCCCTTCTCATCCAACCTCACCTGGCAACGCCAGGAGGTGGACTACAGCGGCACGCCGAGCATGAGCGCCTGGACCCTCGGGCTCATGGCGCCAGTCGGGGCGCGCGACCTCGCCAGGCTGGCCGTGACCCGGCGCACGATTGGCGCGGGGCAACAGGATGCCACTGGGGTGATGTTCGGCTACGACCATTTCCTGCGGCCGAACCTGGCGCTCTATGGCCGCGTGGCGTTGATAGACAACCAGCGCCAGGCCTCGGTGAGCTACGCCGGCATTCCCGTGGAGCAGGCGGGCGACGACCCGTCCAATGTCGCCATAGGCCTCTACTACCACTTCTAGCGACGTGAGGTTCCACCCTGTGGAACCATCGCACGTTGCCCTCCGGCAGCAGTGCGCGCTTTACTGTTGAAAAGCCAATCCGGCATCCCCGCCGGTCCCAGCAACAAGACCGGATCACAATCCGGCCACCGGAGTGCCTGCCATGCCACTGCACGACCATATCTTTGCCTGGCTCGATGACAGGGCCGAAGAGTTCAAGGCCCTGCGCCAGGACATTCATGCCCATCCCGAGCTGGGCTTCGAAGAACAACGCACCGCCGACCTGGTGGCCGACCTGCTCGGTCAGTGGGGCTACGAGGTGCACCGGGCTGTCGGTCGCACCGGCGTGGTCGGTGTGCTGGGCAACGGCGACTCGCCCCGGCGCCTGGGGCTGCGCGCGGACATGGACGCATTGCCCATCGACGAGGCCACGGGGCTCGCCTACAGCAGTTGCCACGGTGGCCGCATGCATGCCTGCGGCCATGATGGGCATACGGCGATGCTGCTCGGCGCGGCCCGTTACCTGGCTGCCACCCGGCGGTTCGAGGGCACTCTGACCTTGATTTTCCAGCCCGCCGAGGAAGGACAGGGTGGCGCTCTGGCCATGCTGGAGGACAACCTGCTGCAACGCTTCCCCTGCGACGCACTGTTTGGCATGCACAACATGCCTGGGCTGGAGACTGGCCGGCTGTGCTTTCGCAGCGGGCCGATGATGGCCTCGCAGGACCTGCTGGAGGTGCGCATCGAAGGCGTTGGCGGCCACGGCTCGATGCCGCACTTGAGCGTCGATCCGCTGGTGGCTGCGGCGAGCGTAGTGATGGCGCTGCAGACAGTGGTCGGGCGCAACGTCGATCCGCAGCAGGCTGCGGTGGTCACCGTCGGTGCCCTGCAGGCTGGTGAAGCGGCCAATGTCATCCCGCAGCAGGCGCTGCTGCGCCTGAGCTTGCGTGCACTCGACGCCGAGGTGCGCGAAAGGGTGCTGGAGCGGGTGCTCTCGATCATTCACAGCCAGGCGCAGAGCTACGGTTGCCAGGCCAGCATCGAGCACCGCCCGGCCTATCCGGTGCTGGTCAACAGCACCGAGGAAACCGAGTTCGCCCGTCAGGTCGGCATCGAGCTGGTGGGCGCCGAACAGGTCCAGGACGCGCCCACGGTGATGGGCAGCGAGGACTTCGGCTGGATGTTCCAGCGCTGCCCCGGCAGCTACCTGTTCATCGGCAATGGCACCGGGCGGCCGATGGTGCACAACCCGGCCTACGACTTCAACGACGACATTCTGGTGCGCGGTGCCGCGTATTGGGCGGCGCTGGCCGAGCGCTGGCTGCAGGCCTGACAGCCCTGTTCCCACGCCCCTTTCTTTCTTCCAGGAGCATCCGTGATGCAGACCTCTTCCAGCACCGCTTCGCGCAACCGCCAGGTGGTGGCCGCGGTGATCGGCAACGCCCTCGAGTGGTACGACTTCATCGTCTACGGCTTCCTTTCCAGTCTGATCGCCCGGCTGTTCTTCCCCTCGGACGATGCCTATGCCTCGCTGCTGATGGCCCTGGCCACCTTCGGCGTGGGCTTCTTCATGCGCCCGGTGGGTGGCGTGTTGCTTGGCATGTACGCCGACCGCAAAGGACGCAAGGCGGCGATGCAACTCATCATTCTGTTGATGACCTGCTCCATCGCTCTCATCGCCTTCGCCCCGGACTACGCCGCCATCGGCCTTGGCGCGCCGGCGTTGATCGTGATCGCACGTCTGATTCAAGGCTTCGCCACCGGCGGTGAGTACGCCAGCGCCACCTCCTTCCTGGTCGAAACTGCACCGCCGAACCGTCGCGGTCTATACGGTGCCTGGCAATTGTTCGGCCAGTGCCTGGCGGTGTTCGCCGGTGCTGGTATGGGGGCGCTGGTCACCCATACCCTGTCGCCTGAGGCCCTGGATAGCTGGGGTTGGCGTGTGCCTTTCCTGCTTGGCCTGCTGATCGGTCCGGTGGGCCTGTGGATGCGCCGGCACATGCAGGAGAGCGACGACTTCATCGCTTCACGCAAGGCCGGTGAGAAACCTGTTGGCTTGCGCCAGGTGCTACGTGAACACCGCCGCGCGGTGCTGGTAACCATGGGCTCGACCATCAGCGGTACTGTGGCCTTCTATGTGGTGCTGGTGAACATGCCGACCTTCGCCCATACCCAGTTGGGCCTACCATTGGATCAGGTGTTCATGGTGCAAATGCTGGCCGTGGCGCTGATGACCGTGGTCATCCCCGTGGCCGGCAGCCTTTCCGACCGTTACGGCCGGCGTCCGGTGCTGTTCATTGGGGTGTTGGGCTTCTCTGTGCTGGTCTACCCGTTGTTCTCCTGGGTTGCCAGTGCGCCGAGCATCCAGAACCTGCTGGTGATGCAACTGCTGCTGTGCAGCATGATTGGCGTTAGCTACGGCCCGGCGCCCACTGCTGTGGCCGAACAGTTCCCCACACGCGTGCGCTCCACCGGCCTGGCCCTGGCCTACAACGTTGCGGTGATGCTGTTCGGCGGTTTTGCCCCGTTCATCGTCGCCTGGCTGACCCGCGTCGGTGGCACCCCGGTAGCGGCTGCCTGGTACGTGCTGGCAGCCTCGTTGATCGGCCTGCTCGCTATCGCCTTCCTGCGCGAAGGCGCGCCTGAAGCCTTGGCCCGTCGCCGTGCTCGAACCGCTCTTTCCACTGCCCCCGGAGTTTCTGAATGACGACCAGCAGACCTCTCCCTGAACGCTACGCCACGCCCTTGCGCGAGGATATCGTCGCGCTTGACGCGCTACCGCTGTCGGAGGCGATACGCACCCGCCAACTGGCCTGCCGCGAAGTGATGCAGGCGTACCTGGAGCAGATCGATCGCTATAACCCGCAGGTCAACGCGCTTGTTTCGCTGCGCGCCGAGGACGACTTGCTGCGCGAGGCCGACCAGTACGATCGCCTGCTCGAGCAGGGACAGTGGCTCGGTTGGCTGCATGGCATGCCCCAGGCCCCCAAGGACCTGGCTGCCTGCGCCGGACTGGTCACCAGCATGGGGTCGCCGCTGTTCGCCCGCCAGGTTACTGCCCATGACGCCTACGCAGTGGAGCGTGTGCGGCGGGCCGGGGCGATCTTTATCGGGCGCACCAACGTGCCCGAGTTCGGTCTTGGTTCGCACACCTACAACACCGTGTTCGGCGTCACCGGTAACGCCTACGACCCGTCCCTGAGCGCTGGCGGCAGCAGTGGTGGCGCAGCAGTGGCGCTGGCCTTGCGCATGCTACCGGTGGCCGATGGCAGCGACATGATGGGCTCGCTGCGCAACCCGGCCGCTTTCAATAACGTGTATGGCTTGCGCCCGTCCCAGGGCCGCGTACCCTTCGGCCCGACCGCAGAACTGTTCGCCCAGCAGTTGGCCTGCGAAGGGCCCATGGGGCGTAGTGTCGCCGACGTTGCTGCACTACTGCGCACCCAGGCCGGCGCGGCTGCGGGGGCGCCGCTGTCGCTGCGCGGCGCCGACGATCTCGCCGGGCCGCTGGAGCGTGATTTCAAGGACGTGCGCATCGGCTGGCTGGGCGACTTCGCTGGCTACCTGCCCACCGAGTCGGGCCTGCTGAAACTTTGCGAAGCCGGCCTGGCGGACTTTCGTGCTTTGGGTGCGGAGGTCGAGCCCTGCCACCCGGACTACGACATGGCGCGCCTGTGGCGCTGCTGGCTGACGCACCGTCAGTGGCTGGTGGCTGGCAACCTGGCCCAGGCATACGCCGACCCGGCGCTGCGGGAGCAACTCAAGCCCGAGGCCATCTGGGAAGTCGAAAGCGCTTCGAGCCTGAGCGCCGCCGACGTCTATCGCGCCTCAGTGGATCGCAGCGATTGGTACCGCGCCCTGGAAAAGCTCTTCGAACGTTACGACTACCTGCTCTTGCCTAGTGCCCAGGTGTTCCCTTTCGATGCACAACTGGCGTGGCCAAAAGCTATCGATGGACGACTGATGGACACCTACCACCGCTGGATGGAAGTGGTGATCGGTGCCACCCTCGCCGGGTTGCCGGCGATGAACGTACCGATAGGCTTCAACGCCACCGGGCTGCCCATGGGCGTGCAGATACTCGGCCCGGCACAGGCCGACCTGGCGGTACTGCAACTGGCACATGCCCACGAGCAGCAGACCCGCTGGGTCAGCCGGCGGCCGCCTGCGATGCTCAGTGAGCGTTGATGTGCGGTCCCGAGCGGATATGGCACGCATTCTGCCTCTGCGTTACTGACAACAGTGCGTGAAGCGACATGGGGAGCCGCGATGCAGGCAAGAGAGGATGGCGGCACGGTGCGCTCGGTAGGGCGCGCCCTGGCGATTGTCGAGTTGCTGGGCGAGCACGGCTCTCTCGGGCTGGAGGAGTTGCACTACCTGACCGGCCTGCCCAAGGCCACGGTGTCGCGGCTTCTGCACACCCTGCAAGAACAGGGCTGGCTGTACCGCGGCCTGTGCGATCGGCGCTACCAGCTGAGTTCGCGACGCTTGTTCGGCGATGCCGGCGAACGCCAGAGCCGGCGTCTGCTGGAAGAAGCAGCGCCGTTGCTGAAGGAACTCAGTGAACGCACTGGGCTGGTCGCCGACCTGTCGTTCTTCGATGGTGCCAACTTGCGCGTGGTGGAAAGCTCGGTCCCCGAGCGCTTGCGCAAACGTTACCCGAACAACAGCCTGGTCATCGGCCTCAAAGCCAGCCTGTTCCACTCTGCGATGGGGCAGGCATGCCTGGCGGCGCTGGATACTGAACATATCCGTGACCTGGCCGAGCGCCACCCGCTGCAGGGAGAGGAACTGCTGAAACTGCACGAACGCGTGCACCATCGTGGTTTCGGTGAACGTACCGAGGGCCATTGGGAGTATGCGGTACGCCTACCGTTCCTGATCCGTGCCATCGCACTGCCGGTGCAGGCCGGAGAGCGGGTTCTGGGCAGCATCGCGCTGCACTGGCCGCAAGACCAGGACAGTGTCGAGCAAGTACGCCGCCGACATCTGGGTAGCCTCGGTGCTGCCGTCGAGCAACTGCAGCGCAACTTGGGTTGAAGTTGGCGAGCGGCGACTCAGGGTGCTCCGGACGATGGCCATCCTGACGCTTCGCTTGCACTCATGATCGATATCTTGGGCTAAAAGTAGGCGGGGGGCCGTAAATCGAGGGCGGTAGGCATTAAAAAGCCGGCTTGTGGCCGGCTCCTCGGGGACGGTCTTGGCTAATTTTTGGTAAGCCGCAACCGCCTTAAACCATGATTGGCACTGTGGCCTGAAAAGATGGCAGACGGCTGTGTGAGGCGTCGCCAGGCCCTCTAGTACGCGGCTGGTGCCGGTAGGGGGCAAAATGTGCCGCGTAGGATACAAGGGCTGACACGGGTTGCCCAGCAAAAAATTGTGCCTGATGTTTCAGTCCGGACGGCTGGGGCGCAGGTGCGACCACCAGAAGACCCAGCCGATGATTCTCAGATCCTGGCGCTTGCGTTGCGCGGCGGTGTAACGCTCGGTGGGATAGTTGTGGTTGTCATGGCTGTGCAGGAACAGGGCGCCATTGTCGCCGAGGCTGAGGGTGTGGATGCGCAGGACGCCGTTGTGCAGTAAGGCGTAGGTCTCGCCTGGAATGATTCGGGTCAGGCTGCGGTCGACGGCCAGCAGGGTGCCGAGGGGAAGCACAGGGTTCATGTTGTGTGCCGGCATGTCCAGGCAAAGACTGTGTTCGATGGCGACACCCAGGGTGTCGAGGGCTTGCCTGGGGAGGCGCAGGTGACGGCCCGGTATCGACTCGAGATGGCCGTCATGCACGCGATGAAACGGGATCCGTGCGTCTGGCCCGTCATGTGCCATCAACCCACTGAGCGTTCCGGCTTCGGGGGCCGACCCTGGGCGCGTTATGCAGAGTCGCGGCAGTGGGGAAGGGTGCTTGGGGCCTTCGCCTGTGCGCAGCCAGCGGGGGTGTACGCACAGCAGTTCAGCGAACTCGTCGAGCCGGGCCAAGGGCACGCCACGCTTGAACCAGTTGTTTACATGCTGTGGGGTGACCTTGCGATGGGCGGCAAAGTCGGAGGCGGTCAGGTTGCATTCCTGCAGGAGTGTTTTGAGGCGTTCACCGGAGCTGTTCATGGGCCCGAGTTTATCGGGTGGTCTTGCCTAGGGAAATAAACGGTAAGTTCAGCTTCTGAGTGAAAAAGGTAGCGATCTGAAAGAATTTTCCTAGGACCTAGTAGGATTTTGCTTGCAGGCATAAAAAAGCCCCGCCGAAGCGGGGCTTTCCATCCGTCAGGCTCAGCCTTTGTAGGCAGCGGCCGATTTGCTGATGGCGGCGCGGGCGGCGTCGGCGCCGTCCCAGCCTTCGATCTTGACCCACTTGCCCTTCTCGAGATCTTTGTAGTTCGCGAAAAAGTGCTCGATCTGCTGGATCAGCAGTGCTGGCAGGTCGGTGTATTCCTTAACGTCGACATACAGCTGCGACAGCTTGTCGTGAGGAACTGCGATGACCTTGGCATCACCGCCGCCATCATCGGTCATGTTCAGCACGCCGACCGGACGGGCGCGGATAACCGAGCCTGGGGCGACCGGGTAAGGCGTTACGACCAGCACGTCCAGTGGATCGCCGTCGTCAGCCAGGGTGTTGGGGATGTAGCCGTAGTTGGCCGGGTAGAACATTGGGGTAGCCATGAAACGGTCGACGAACAGGCAGTCGCTGTCCTTGTCGATTTCGTACTTGATCGGCGCGTGGTTGGCCGGGATCTCGATGGCGACGTAGATGTCGTTCGGCAGGTCTTTGCCAGCCGGAATCTTGCTGTAGCTCATTGGGCATTGCCCCCATGTTTGACCAAAAATTGGTCGCGATTATAGGCACATTACGCAGGGCTTGCCACGTCCGCTCGGATGTCTGGCCCCTTACCCCTGTGGCTCACGGTAGAGTGGATGCTCCTCCTGCAGGCGGGTCAGGCGGGCCAGCGGGTCCTGGCGGTAGAACAGCCGCAACTGTTGGTAGACGGCGGGGTAGGCCTGTTGCAGCAGGTCGGGGGCGCTGAAGAAGTACTCGCTGGTGACGGCGAAGAACTCCGCCGGGTTTTCCGCGGCATAAGGGTCGATGGTGGTCTCGGCGTCCGGGTTGTGGTCCAGTTGCCTGTTGAGGTCGTCGTAAGCCTGTTGCATGGCCTGGGCCCACTCTGCGACAGGCATGCCGTCGTGCAGAGGCGGCAGGCCGTTGGCGTCGCCGTTGAGCATGTCGAGTTTGTGCGCCAGTTCGTGGATGACCAGGTTGTAGCCTTCCCAGCCACCGCTGGCCAGCACGCCGGGCCAGGCCAGGATCACCGGGCCTTGCTGCCAGGCTTCACCACTGTGCTCGCCGTCCCATTCGTGCTCCACGCCACTGGAGTCACGGTGGCGCTGGGGGCTGACGAAGTCGTCGGGGTAAAGGACGATCTCGTGGAAGCCATGGTACCAGTTCAGGTCGCCCAGGTGCAGTAGCGGCAACTGGGCCTGGGCGGCGAGGAACAGACGCTGTTCGCCATCGAGCTCGACACCGGGTAATGGGGTCAGGTGCTTATCGTGGAGGAACAGCACGCAGGCCTCACGTAGCCAGCTGTCCTCCTCTTCGCTGATGCCATCGAGCAGCGGCAGGCGTTCGCGCACGGCCTGCCAGCGCTGAGGGTCGATGGGGTGGCGCGCCAGCGTGCGCTGGCGCCGCCAGGCGCGCAGTGACCACATGGGCCGGTCAGTGAGCCTTGGCCGTGCGGCCCAGGCGGCTGCGGACCAGGCCGATGATCATCGGCACCAGCGACAGGAGGATGATCGCGACGATCATCAGTGAGAGGTTTTGCTTGATGAACGGCACGTTGCCGAAGAAGTAGCCGAGGGTTACCAGGCCGCCGACCCAGAGCACGGTACCGGCCACGCTGAAGCCGAGAAAGCGCGGGTAGTGCATCTTGGCGATGCCGGCGACGAACGGGGCGAAGGTCCGCAGGATCGGCAGGAAGCGCGCCAGGGTCACGGTCTTGCCGCCGTGGCGCTCGTAGAAATCGTGGGTCTGCTGCAGGTAATCGCGGCGGAAGATCTTCGAGTTCGGGTTACGGAACAGCTTTTCACCCGCCGTCCTGCCGATCACATAGTTGGTGCTGTCGCCCATTATCGCTGCAGCCATCAGCAGCCCGCCGAGTAGCACCGGGTCCATGCCGCCGCCAGCGGCCACCGCGCCGGCGATGAACAGCAACGAGTCGCCGGGCAGGAACGGCATGACCACCAGACCGGTCTCGCAGAAGATCACGGCGAACAGGATGGCGTAGATCCAGGGGCCGTAGTTGTTGACCAGCAGATCGAGGTAGGCGTCGAGATGCAGGATAAGGTCCAGCGGGTTGAAATCCATGTACAGCACCTGTGTTCTTGACCCGCAGCTACGGGCGCGCGATGACGAATATTACGAGGGCGTAGGCTTGATTACCCAGGGGTGAGTAAATTTTCACACATGACTAGGGCGGCATTATACGGCCATGTCAGGATTGTGCCCGGACACTTTGTAGCGGAGGATTTCGGCGGGTGAGCCGGCAGGCGGGCGCCTGCCGGGGGTAGGGCTCAGTCCGATTGGATCGGCAGGACGTAGTTCTTGAATTCGGTGTCTTCATGAAAGCCTATAGACTCGTAGGTTTTCATCGCCACTTCATTGTTGGTGCTGGTGGACACGCGAAGGCGCACGGCGTTGGTTTCCTTGGCCATTTTTTTTGCCTCGCGTATCAGGTTGTCGGCCACCAGCATGCGCCGGGAGTCCTCGGCGACATAGATGTCGTTGAGGATCCAGACCCGCTTGAGCGACAGCGAGGAGAAGCTCGGGTACAGCTGACAGAAGCCCAGCAGCTTGCTGTCTTCATCGTCTGGCAGGGCCAGGTAGATGACCGACTCGTCGCGCTTGAGGCGTTTTTCCAGGAAGGTGCGCGAGGTGTCCGGGTAGGGTAGCTGCCCGTAGAACTCGCGGTATTTGACGAAGAGCGGGGTGAGCAAGTCCAGGTGTTCCAGGGTTGCTTTGATGATGCGCATAAGCAGGCCTCAGAGTCCATTGGGGGAGCGGCGGGTCGCCGGTAGCCTTCGTCCGAATGCTGCCCAATGCGGGTAAAAAGCGCAATCGGCCATAGATGACATGATTTTCACCCTTCACCCAGCAGGAAGTTCCCGCTTTTGCCGGAGGGGTGATCGCTTTCCAGCGTCTGTACCTGCGCCTCGTCCTTCAGGTTGACGCCGGACAACTGCCGGCGGCAGGCCTCGCGCATCAGGTACAGCAGGCGGTGGGCGGCCATCCCGTAGCTCAGGCCCTCCAGGCGTACATTGGAAATGCAGTTGCGGTACGCGTCGGTCAGGCCGACGCGGGGCGCATAGGTGAAATACAGGCCCAGACTGTCGGGCGAGCTGAGGCCGGGGCGTTCGCCGATCAGCATGACGGTCATGCGTGCACCGAGCAGTTCGCCGACTTCGTCCGCCACCGCGACCCGGCCTTGCTCCACCAGGATCACTGGGGCGCTCGACCAGCCCTCGGCGGCCGCCTGTTCTTCGAAGCGGGCCAGGAAGGGCAGGGTGTGGCGGTGCACGGCCAGGGCCGAGAGCCCGTCGGCGACGACGATCGCCAGGTCAATGCCACCCGGGTTGGCCTGGGCATGCTCACGCAACAGACGGGCCGAGTCTTCATCCAGGCGCCGGCCCAGGTCGGGGCGTTGCAGGTACTGGTGGCGGTCGCTGGCCGCGCTGTGCAGCAGCAGGCTGTCACGCTTGCGCTCGCTGAGCTGGGCCCGCAGGCTGACATGGTCGAACGCCAGGTGCACGGCATCACGGGCCTGGGCGTGGGCGAACTGGAAGTCGAGTTGAGCGCCAGTCGGCAGGCTGGTGCCGGTGCGGCCCAGGGCAATGCGCGCTGGGGTCAGGTTGCGCAGGGCCAGCCAGGGGTTGTCAGGGCTGGGAGTGTGCTTGCTCATGCTCACCTCTATCCGAGCTGCGCCAGGGCCTGGCGGAAGGCCGGTGGCAGGTTGTCACCGAAACGCACCCGGCCGTCGGCCTGGGTGAAGATGCCGGTCCGTGCGAGCCAGGCCTCGAATTCCGGCCCGGGCTTGAGGCCCAGGGTCTGGCGCGCGTAGAGCGCGTCGTGGAAGGAGGTGGTCTGGTAGTTGAGCATGATGTCGTCGGAGCCGGGGATGCCCATGATGAAGTTGATTCCGGCGACCCCGAGGAGGGTCAGCAGCGTGTCCATGTCGTCCTGGTCGGCTTCGGCGTGGTTGGTGTAGCAGATATCGCAGCCCATGGGCACGCCCAGCAGCTTGCCGCAGAAATGGTCCTCCAGGCCGGCGCGGATGATCTGCTTGCCGTTGTACAGGTACTCCGGGCCGATGAAGCCGACCACGGTGTTGACCAGGAATGGCTTGAAGTGGCGGGCCACGGCATAGGCGCGAGTTTCGCACGTTTGCTGGTCGACGCCATGGTGAGCGTTGGCCGACAGGGCGCTGCCCTGGCCGGTCTCGAAGTACATAAGGTTCTGCCCCAGCGTGCCGCGGTTGAGGCTCAGGCCGGCCTCGTAGCCTTCCTGCAGGACGTTGAGGTTGATGCCAAAGCTCGCGTTGGCCGCCTCGGTGCCAGCGATGGACTGGAACACCAAGTCCAGCGGCACGCCGCGGTTGATCGCCTCGATGGAGGTGGTGACGTGGGTCAGCACGCAGGCCTGGGTCGGAATCTCATAGCGCTGGATGATGGCGTCGAGCATTTCCAGCAGAGCGCAGATCGAGGCGATGCTGTCAGTGGCTGGGTTGATGCCGATCATGGCGTCGCCGTTGCCGAACAGCAGTCCATCGAGGATGCTGGCCGCGATGCCGGCCGGCTCATCGGTAGGGTGATTGGGCTGCAGGCGGGTCGACAGGCGCCCGCGTAGGCCCATGGTGCCGCGAAAGCGAGTGACCACGCGGATCTTCTGCGCCACCAGGATCAGGTCCTGCACGCGCATGATCTTCGACACGGCGGCGGCCATCTCCGGGGTCAACCCGGGAGCCAAGGCGCGCAGGCTGTCTTCGTCGGCCTGCTCGCTGAGCAGCCAATCGCGCAGGCCGCCAACGGTCAGGTGACTGACCGGGGCGAAGGCCTGGGGGTCATGGCTGTCGATGATCAATCGGGTGACTTCGTCCTCTTCGTAGGGGATCAGGGCCTCGTTGAGAAAGTGCGACAGTGGGATATCGGCCAAGGCCATCTGCGCGGCGACACGCTCACCGTCGTTGCTGGCAGCGACGCCGGCCAGGAAGTCGCCGGAGCGCGCCGGGCTGGCTTTGGCCATGACTTCCTTGAGGCTATCGAAGCGGTAGACCTGGTTGCCTACCGTGTGTACGAAACTTGCCATACAGAATCTCCAGGGCGCCGCAGGGCTGGCCTGCGGCGAAAAGCAGCGATCAGTGCAACGCCTCTTCGGCCTTCTGGATCGCGGCGAATTCCTCTTCTGGCGTGCCAGCGACCAAGTGGTGCCGGCTGTAGAACGCGAAATAGGCAATCAGCACGCCATAGATCACCGCAGCGCCAATCACTACGCGTGGGTCGACCAGGAAGCCGGCGACCACTGCCAGGCAGGCCAGCACCAAAGCCACGCCCGAGGTGAAGATGCCGCCCGGGGTACGGTACGGACGCTCCATTTTGGGGCGGCGGATACGCAGGGTGATGTGCGCCGCCATCATCAGTACATAAGACAGGGTAGCGCCGAATACCGCGACGAGAATCAGCAGGTCACCTTGGCCGGTCAGTGACAGGGCGAAGCCAATGATCCCGGGGATCACCAGGGCCAGTACCGGGGCCTTGCTCTTATTGGTCTGCGAGAGCTTGCGAGGCAGGTAGCCCGCACGGGAGAGGGCGAAGATCTGCCGCGAATAGGCGTAGATGATCGAGAAGAAGCTGGCGATCAGGCCGGCCAGGCCGACCAGGTTGACGAAGCCGCCCATCCAGGTGGAGCCGCCATAGGCCTTGGACAGGGCTTCGACCAGCGGGTTGCCTGAGGCTTTCAACGCTTCGGAGCCTGCGCCACCGGGGCCGATCACCAGGATCAGCAGGGCGAAGCTGAGCAGCACCAGCATGGCGCCGATCAGGCCGCGAGGCAGGTCGCGGCGGGGGTTCTTGGTTTCCTCGGCAGCCAGCGGCACGCCTTCGACGGCGAGGAAGAACCAGATGGCATAGGGAATTGCCGCCCATACGCCGACATAGCCGAAGGGCAGGAAGCTGCTGGCGCCGGCGGCGTCGGTCTGGGCGATGTCGAAGAGGTTGCGTGTATCGAAATGGGGCACCATGGACACCAGGAACACCCCTAGGGCGATCGCGGCGATGGCCGTGATGATGAACATCAGCTTGAGCGCTTCACCGACGCCGAAGATGTGGATGCCGATGAAGATGATGTAGAAGGCCAGGTAGATCATCCAGCCGCCGATTCCAAACAACGACTCACAGTAGGCGCCGATGAACACGGCGATGGCTGCCGGAGCGATGGCGTACTCGATGAGGATCGCCGTGCCGGTGAGGAAGCCGCCCCATGGCCCGAAGGCGCTGCGGGCAAAGCCATAGCCACCGCCTGCGGTAGGAATCATCGACGACAGCTCGGCCAGGGAGAAGCACATGCACAGGTACATGGTGGCCATCAGCAAGGTAGCGAGGAACATACCGCCCCAGCCACCTTGGGCCAGGCCGAAGTTCCACCCGGCATAGTCGCCGGAGATCACGTAGGCCACCCCCAGGCCCACCAGCAGCACCCAGCCCGCGGCGCCCTTTTTCAGTTCTCGTTGCTGGAAATACTCCGAGCCGACCTTTTCGAAGTCGACAGAAGAACTCACCGGCACGCTGCCGGTATGATCGCTTGGCATAGTGTTCACCTGTTTTTTCTTGGGTGCCGCAGGGACTGCGGGCCTGTGGTGATTTGTCTAGCAGGAAGTGAGCCAGGGGCCGCTACGCGGCCATCGCCGGCAAGCCAGTTCCTTCAGGGGCTGCGTCAGGCTCTAATTTGGGGCTTTGCAGCGATCCTGCTGGAACGGGTTACCCGCGATGGGGCTGCAAAGCAGCCCCCGCAGGTCAGAGCGTTAGAAGAAGCCCAGCGGATTGATGTCGTAGCTGACCAGCAGGTTCTTGGTCTGCTGGTAGTGGTCGAGCATCATCTTGTGGGTCTCGCGGCCGACGCCGGACTTTTTGTAGCCACCGAACGCGGCATGCGCCGGGTACAGGTGGTAGCAGTTGGTCCACACGCGGCCGGCCTTGATACCGCGGCCCATGCGGTAGGCGCGGTTGATATCGCGGGTCCAGACGCCGGCGCCGAGGCCGAACTCGGTGTCGTTGGCGATGGCCAGGGCTTCGGCTTCGTCTTTGAAGGTGGTGACGCTGACCACCGGGCCGAAGATTTCTTCCTGGAACACGCGCATCTGGTTGGTGCCCTTGAGCAGGGTCGGCTGGATGTAATAGCCGCTGGCCAGGCTGCCTTCGAGCTTCTCGACCTTGCCGCCGGTGAGCAGCTCGGCACCTTCCTTCTCGGCGATCTCCAGGTAGGAGAGGATCTTGTCGAACTGCTGTTCGGAGGCCTGGGCGCCGACCATGGTGTCGGTGTCCAGCGGGTCGCCGCGCTTGATCTGCTTGATCTTCTTCAGCACCTCTTGCATGAACGCCGGGTAGATCGACTCCTGCACCAGCGCCCGCGACGGGCAGGTGCAGACCTCGCCCTGGTTGAAGAACGCCAGCACCAGGCCTTCGGCGGCTTTCTCGATGAAGGCCGGCTCGGCCTGCATGATGTCTTCGAAGAAGATGTTCGGTGACTTGCCGCCCAGCTCCACGGTGGACGGGATGATGTTCTCGGCGGCGCATTTCATGATGTGCGAGCCGACCGGGGTGGAGCCGGTGAAGGCGATCTTGGCGATGCGCTTGCTGGTGGCCAGGGCTTCGCCCGCTTCGCGGCCATAGCCTTGCACCACGTTGAGCACGCCTGGCGGTAGCAGGTCGCCGATCAGCTCGACCAGCACGGTGATGCCCAGCGGCGTCTGCTCGGCCGGCTTGAGCACCACGCAGTTGCCGGCGGCCAGGGCCGGGGCCAGCTTCCAGGCGGCCATCAGGATCGGGAAGTTCCACGGGATGATCTGGCCGACCACGCCCAGGGGCTCATGGATGTGGTAGGCCACGGTGTTGCCATCGATCTCCGCGGCACTGCCTTCCTGGGCGCGCAGGCAGCCGGCGAAGTAACGGAAGTGGTCCGCCGCCAGCGGGATGTCGGCGTTGAGGGTTTCGCGGATGGCCTTGCCGTTGTCCCAGGTTTCGGTGATGGCCAGGGTTTCCAGGTTGGCCTCGATGCGATCGGCGATCTTCAGCAGGATCAGCGAACGCGCCTGCACCGAGGTGCTGCCCCAGGCATCGGCAGCGGCGTGGGCGGCGTCCAGGGCCTTCTCGATGTCTTCGGCGGTGGAGCGGGGGAATTCGGCGATCGGCTGGCCGTTCACCGGTGAGGTGTTGGTGAAGTACTCACCCTTGACCGGCGCTACAAACTCGCCACCGATGTAGTTGCCGTAACGGCTCTTGAAGGAAACCTTCGCGCCTTCGGTACCGGGATGTGCGTAACGCATGGTGTGTCTCCTGGCTATTGTGCTTGTTAGGGAGGATAAGAAGCGTAGAGCAAAGCCCGGGCCAGCGTTTTCAGGGTCTTTTAAATCAAAGGGTTAGCTTTGCTCAGGACAGGTGGAACAGCTGGCCTGTGGCAAACGTGACACGCGCCCTGTGACAGTTTGTACCTTTTCTGGCGCAACACGTGACCCAATGGTCAAGGCGCGATTGCAATGCCCGGTCAGGTGGGGGATGCTGGGAATCTCTCGTCTGCGGAGAACAACAAGAAATGCAGAACAACCATCTCACCCGCCACGCCCGACAGGTCCTCACCGTCGCCCAGGGCAAGCATCATGGGCCGGGCAGCGATCCTTCGATTGCCCGTTCTTGGCTGCGTTGCCTGGAGGATTACCACCTGGACCCGGCGTTGAGCGAAGCGCCGATCGTGCTGGAACATGGCCGTCTGCTGGAGAGCCGCGAGCGTCTTCAGCAAGTGTTGCAGATCGCCGACAGCGAGATGAACAGCCTGCACCAGCAACTCTCCGGTGCCGGCCATGCGGTGCTGCTGACCGATGCCCGTGGGGTGATCCTCAATTGCGTCACCGCGCCCACCGAGCGGCGCATCTTCGAGCGCGCGGGGCTGTGGCTGGGGGCTGACTGGAGCGAGGCCCGCGAAGGCACCAATGGCATCGGCACCTGCCTGGTCGAGCGCCATGCCTTGACCATTCATCAGGACGAACATTTCCGTGGCCGCCACACCGGCCTGACCTGCTCGGCTAGCCCTGTGTTCGACCCCCATGGCGAGCTGCTGGCGGTTCTCGACGTGTCGTCGGCACGCCCGGATGTCTCGCGGCAGAGCCAGTTCCATACTATGGCGCTGGTTAACCTCTCGGCGAAGATGATCGAGAGCTGCTATTTCCTGCGTCATTTCGAGCACCACTGGTTGCTGCGTTTCCACTTGCGGGCCGAGTCGGTCGGTTTGTTCAGCGAAGGCTTGCTGGCGTTCGACGGTGACGGACGGATCTGCGCCGTCAACCAGAGCGCCCTGAACCTGCTCGGGACCATTCGTGGCGGGGTATTGGGCAAACCGGTGGACATGTTCTTCGATTGTGCCAAGGACGAGCTATTCAGCCGTGCCACGGCCCAGGGCAGCACGGCTTGGCCCCTGCGCACCCGCGATGGCCGCCAGGTGTTCGCCAGCCTGCGGGGGCAGGCGCGTAGCCCGGCCTGGTCGGTGCCGGCGACGCTGCCATTGGCCCGTGCCGAGCCGGCACCGAGTATCTGCTTGCTCGACCCGGCCTTGCAGAATGACTTCCGCCGCGCCGTAAGGGTGTTCGAGCGCGATGTGCCGCTGCTGCTGAAGGGCGAGACCGGTTGCGGCAAGGAAGCATTCGCCCAGGCTGTGCATCAGGCCAGCCAGCGCCGTCACAAACCCTTCGTGGCGATCAACTGCGCCTCGATCCCGGAGAGCCTGATCGAGAGCGAGCTGTTCGGCTACCGTGGCGGCAGCTTCACCGGCGCGCGCAAGGAAGGCATGCGTGGCAAGCTGCTGCAGGCCGACGGTGGCACCTTGTTGCTCGATGAGATCGGCGACATGCCCTTGGGCCTGCAGACCCGGCTCTTGCGCGTACTGGAAGAGCGTCGGGTAGTGCCCATTGGTGGTGAAGCGCAGGCGGTGGATGTGCGCATCATCAGTGCGACCCACCGCAACCTGCTAGAGCGTGTCGAGCAGGGCACCTTCCGCGAAGACCTGTACTACCGCCTCAACGGCCTTGAAGTTGCCTTGCCGGCTCTACGTGAGCGCAGCGATAAAGCGCAGTTGCTGGACTTTTTGTTGCAGCAGGAAGCGGATGGCCAAGTGCTCCACATGGAGCCGCAGGCGCGGCAGGCGCTGCTTGATTTCGCCTGGCCGGGGAATGTGCGGCAGTTGCGTAATGTGCTGCGTACACTTGTGGCGCTGTCCGAGGGAAACCGCATCCGGTACAGCGACCTACCTGCAGTCGTCAGAGCGCCGGTGGCCCCTGTAGGAGCGGGCTTGCCCGCGATGGCGCCAGATTCGATGCCACAGGATCCCGGTGATGGCAGTGCTCCCAATCGCGGGCAAGCCCGCTCCTACGGGGCCGATGAAACGCCGCTGGATACGGCCGAGCGCGAAACTTTGCTCTTCACGCTCGACCAGCACCGCTGGCACATGACCAACGTCGCCACTCACCTGGGGATCAGTCGCAACACCCTGTATCGGAAACTGCGCAAACACGGTATCGCCCGGGCCCTCTGAACGAAACAGCGGGTGCGATTTCCTTCGGCCTGGGCTACCCTGCCTCGACGTTTTGCGAGGTCGATCATGCACATTCATATTCTCGGTATTTGCGGCACTTTCATGGGTTCGCTGGCGGTGTTGGCCAAGGAGTTGGGCCATCGGGTCACTGGCTCCGATGCCAACGTCTATCCGCCGATGAGCACGCAACTGCAGGCCCAGGGCATTGAGCTGACACAAGGCTACGACGCTGCCCAGTTGGATCCGGCGCCTGACCTGGTGGTGATCGGCAACGCCCTGTCGCGTGGTAACCCAGCAGTGGAGTACGTGCTGAACAAGGGCCTGCCCTATGTTTCCGGCCCACAGTGGCTGGCCGACCACGTGCTGCAGGGCCGCTGGGTGCTGGCCGTAGCGGGCACCCACGGCAAGACCACCACCAGCAGCATGCTGGCGTGGGTCTTGGAGCATGCCGGGATGAGCCCGGGCTTCCTTATTGGCGGCGTGCCGCAGAACTTCGCGGTGTCAGCGCGCTTGGGTGGCACACCGTTCTTCGTGGTCGAGGCCGATGAATACGACAGCGCCTTCTTCGACAAGCGCTCCAAGTTCGTCCATTACCGGCCGCGCACCGCGATCCTCAATAACCTTGAGTTCGATCATGCGGATATCTTCCCTGATCTGGACGCTATCGAGCGACAGTTCCACCACCTGGTTCGAACCATTCCAAGTGAAGGGCTGATCATTCACCCGACCACCGAACAGGCTCTGGAACGGGTGATCGGCATGGGTTGCTGGACCCCGGTGCAGACCACCGGGGAGGGCGGGCAGTGGCAGGTACGCTTGCTCAGTGCCGATGGCTCGCGTTTCGAGGTGAGTTTCGAAGGCGAAGTGCAGGGTGTGGTCGAATGGGAGCTCACGGGCCAGCACAACGTTGCCAACGCACTGGCTACCTTGGCCGCCGCGCGCCATGTCGGTGTGGTGCCGGCCATGGGGATCGCCGCCCTTAGCGCGTTCAAAAGCGTCAAGCGGCGCATGGAGAAGGTCGCCGAGGTACGCGGCGTGACTATCTATGACGACTTCGCCCACCATCCGACGGCTATCGCCACCACGCTCGATGGCCTGCGCAAGCGTGTGGGCGAGGCACCGGTGATTGCTGTAATCGAGCCCCGTTCCAACTCCATGAAACTCGGCGCCCACCGTGACGGTCTGCCGGAGAGCGTCAATGACGCCGACCAGGTCATCTGGTACGCGCCAGCCAACCTGGGTTGGGACCTGGCCGCCACGGCGGCCGAGTGCAAGGTGCCCGCGGTGGTCGCCGACAGCCTGGAAGCCATCATCGAGCGGGTGAAGAGCCAGGCGCAGCCCGGCACCCAGGTGGTGATCATGAGCAACGGCGGCTTCGGCGGCCTACACGGCAAGCTGGCCGAGGCTCTGAAGTGAGCGGGCCGGAACGTATCACCCTGGCCATGACCGGTGCTTCGGGGGCGCAGTATGGGCTGCGCCTGCTCGACTGCCTGGTGCGCGAGGACCGCGAGGTGCACTTTCTCATCTCCAAGGCGGCGCAACTGGTGATGTCCACCGAGACCGACGTGCTGCTGCCGGCCAAGCCCCAGGCCATGCAGGCCTTCCTGACCGAGTACACCGGGGCTGCCGCTGGGCAGATCCGCGTCTATGGCAAGGAGGACTGGATGTCACCGGTGGCCTCGGGCTCCGGGGCGCCGGCCGCGATGGTGGTGGTGCCGTGCTCGACCGGCACCCTGTCGGCCATTGCCACGGGGGCTTGCAACAACCTGATCGAACGGGCTGCCGATGTGACCCTGAAGGAGCGCCGTCAGTTGATCCTGGTGCCGCGCGAGGCGCCGCTGTCGACCATCCACCTGGAGAACATGCTCAAGCTGTCGCAGATGGGCGCGGTGATCCTGCCGGCGGCGCCGGGCTTCTATCATCTGCCGCAGACCATCGATGACCTGGTCGACTTTGTCGTCGCGCGCATTCTCAACCTCCTGGATATCCCACAGGACATGCTGCCGCGCTGGGGCGAACATCACCTGGGCGCCGACGAGTGACACGGCTGCTGGTGGGGCTGGCGCTGCTGGCCTTGCTCGCGGGGTGCGCTACGGTTCGGACCCTGGATGCGGCCAAGCCGGGCGCGCCGGTGGTGTATTCCGGAACGCGCTTGAACCTGTATGCCCTGAACGGTGGTTGCTGCGCTGAAGACCGTTTCGGTGCGCCAGCGCCGACCTATCCCGGTCTTGACCTACCGGGAAGTGCGTTGCTGGATACCTTGTTGTTGCCGTTGTCGGTGCTGACGGTCCTGGGTGTGGGGTTTCAGGCCACGGGGGGCTTGTAGCGCTTGCCGCTCCTACAAGGACTGCGTTGGGCTGCTATTTTCCCAGCCTGCGCAGCTCATCCGACTCGACGATACGCACCCCATCCTGCTCTTCCAGTGCCAGGCGCCACAGCGCCCTGGCCAGTTGGCAGGCTTCGATGCCTCGGTACTTGCCGGGGAACAGGCGCGCAAACGGCGCAGCCAGTTGTTCGCCCAGGCGTGGCTTGATGCGCTCACCGAGCAGCAGTGACGGGCGGGCGATGGTCAGTTGCGGCCAGTCCTGAGCCTTGAGCGCTTCTTCCATCTCGCCCTTGACCCGGTTGTAGAAGATCGAGGAGTCCGGATCGGCGCCGATCGCGCTGACCACCAGCAGGTGTCGGGCGCCCAGTTCGCGGGCGCGCTTGCTGAAGGCCACCACCATATCCAGGTCGACGGCGCGGAAGGCCGATTCGGAACCGGCCTCCTTGATCGTGGTGCCCAGGCAGCAGAAGGCGATGTCCACGCGGCCAGCCAATTGTGGAAGGAAGAGGGCAGGGTCGCCCACCGGGTTTTCCAGGTGCGGGTGTTCGGCCAGCGGTCGGCGGGTCGGGGCCAAGACCCGGCTGATGGTGGGTTCGTTGAGCAGCCGGTCGAGCAGGTGTTCACCCGTAAGACCGGTGGCTCCGGCGAGCAGGACATGCTGAGGCGTCAAGTACATGATGTCTCTCCCTTGTTACAGTCAGCTTAGTGGGTGGCCGGTTTTTTTTCCTGTTCCACCGAGGCTGACCGTGCATCATTCTGCAGCGCTTCTTCCGCCTGCTGCTGGCGCAGGCGCTGCCAATGCGCCAGGACTGCAGGAGGGGCCCAGATCTGGGGTTCCGAGGCTTCGAAACCTTCACTCTGTTCTCGTTCGGCAACGCTGGCGCTTGCCAGTTCAAACGCTTGTTTCAGGTCGTCTGTCTGGTTCAAGGCCTGGGCGAACAAGGCGTCACCGAAATAGGTGAAGTCGGCTTCCTCCGAACAGCCGAAGGAGACCCGGTCAGTTCGCGCTGCCGTCATGATCAGGGTGCGCTCGTCTTTGAGCGGAGCGATGTAGCCTCCTGAATAGCAGGCGGAGATGACAATGATCTTGTCGCGGTCTTTCAGCGGCGCCAGGGCACTGGCCAGTTCGTTGGCGGACAGGTCGGCCAGTTGCAAGCGTGGCTGGTCGAGCACCAACTGGTGGTCATGGCTGCCATGGCTGGTCAGGTAGATGAACACCAGATCTTCCGGCCCGCTGCGCTCGGCCAGTGTGCGGGCGGCGCGGCTCAGGTTTTCGCGGGTGGCCATGGGGCGGTCGGCCAGGTGGTCGCGGTGGTTGACCAGGCTGACCTGGCCATGGGCACCGAAGCGCACCTTGAGCAGGTTGCTGACATAGTCGGCCTCACGCAGGAACACGCTCTGCTGGCCATCGCCGGCCAGGACTAGGCTGTACAGCTCGATCGGGGGTGTTGAGCGCGGCACCTTGGCCAGTGCCTGCTCCAGCAGCTTGCCTTGATTGAGGAGGGCGAGTTCCAGGGGATCGGACAGCAGCTTGCCGTGTTCGTCCCGGGTGCGCAGGCCATTGACCCAGTAGCCGGTTTCTACGTGGCCATCGCTACGGGTCAGGCGTCCATGGCCTTGATAGGCGTCATTGGCGAAACCGCCGACATAGAGGCTGCCATCGGCCAGTTGCAAGCGGCCATTGCCGGAGAAGCGCCAGTCGCGGAACGCGCCTTTGTAGCGGCTGCCGTCGCTGCCCAGCAGTTCGCCTTCGCCGCTGAGCGCCCCGTCCTTGAACTGACCGATCCAGACATCACCTTCGGCATTCTCGTAGCGTCCACGCCCTTCGAGGCGGTTGTCCTTGAATTCACCGATATATTGCTCGCCCTCGGCGCTGTTGAAGGTTCCGCTGCCTTGTAACTGGCCATCGACGAAACGGCCACTGAATTGATTGCCGTTGGCATCGCTGCGTACGCCGGCGCCGTTGGGCTTGCCCCGGGCGAACAGGCCCTGGTAGCGGCTGCCATCGGCCAGTTCGAGCTGGCCGGCACCTTCGTACTGGTCGTCCTTGAACTGGCCACGGTAGAGCAGTTCGCTCTCCTTCAGCGTACCTTCGCCGTCGCGCCGGCCGTGCTTGAAGGTGCCGCTGTAGTAGCTGCCTGGCGTGGTCAGGGTGCCAAGGCCATGGAACAGGCCTTCGGCGAACTGCCCGCGGTAGACCTCGCCATTGCTGCCGTGCCACTCGCCCTGGCCATGCCATTGGCCATTGAGGAAGGTGCCGGCGTACCAACTGCCATTGGGGTAGTCGATGCGTCCTTCGCCTTGCAACAACCCATCGACGACTTGCCCCCGGTAGCGCCCTCCGTCAGGAAGGCGAGCATCCGGTGACGACAAAGGCTCGCCGTCACCACAGGCAGTGAGCAGCAGGGTCAGGGCAAGGGGTAGGAGAGGGCGCATGACGGGGTCCGGACAAAAGAGGCCCCGAGTATGCCGCAGAATGCGCTGGCTGAAACAGCCGAGGCTGTTTCAGCAGCATTGGATCAGACGAAGCAGAGCGAGAGCGGCTCGGCGATATAGGCGGGTTTTTCCTCGCCTTCGATCTCCAGGGTGACCGTGGCCTTGAGCAGCCATTGGCCAGGTTTCTTCTCGGTAACGTCGACCAGTTCGACCTTCAGGCGCACATTGCTGTCCACCTTCACTGGCTGGATGAAACGCACGCTGTCCAGGCCGTAGTTGACGACCATCTTCAGGCCTTCAGGCAGGACAAGGATGTCTTCCATCAGCTTGGGTATCAGCGACAAGGTGAGGAAACCATGGGCGATGGTGGTGCCAAAGGGGGTCTTGGCGGCCTTCGCCGGGTCGACATGGATGAACTGGAAGTCGCCGGTGGCTTCGGCGAACAGGTTGATGCGCTCTTGATCGATCTTCAGCCATTCGGAACGTCCCAGCTCCTTTCCAACGTACTGCGAAAGCTCTGCAACAGGTACATAGGGCATCGTGACTCTCCAGACTGTCATTCATTGTTGTTCGAGTGGTACGACAGTCCAAGATCAGCACGTCGGCGGGTTGAGGTCAAGTTGCCATCTTTTCGGCGAATATCGCCTTATAGGTGGTTGCTTAGCATGCTTATAATGGCCGCAGAGCCCGAAGGAGATCTTTATGCTGTTGCGTGGTTTGACCTGGCTGGTGCTGTTTCAGCTGCTGGGTACGGCGATCAACCATCTATTGGTGCCGATCCTGCCGGGGCCGATCATCGGCCTGCTGCTGTTGCTGGTGTTTCTGATGGTGCGGGGCGAGGTCGGCAAGCCGTTGAACGAAGCTTCTTCGAGCCTGTTGCGCTACCTGCCGCTGCTGCTGGTGCCGCCGGCGGTCGGGGTGATGGTTTATGCCAAGGACATTGCCGCTGATTTCTGGGCCATCGTCGGCGCTCTGGTGATCTCCGCGTTGGTGACCCTAGCCTTCGTCGGTGTGCTGATGCAAAAGCTCATCCACCGCCAGGGCAAGCGCAAGGAGCAGCCATGATCCTCGATTGGCAAGGCGCGCTCGACGCTGTCATCCATCATCCGCTGTTCGGTATCGGTATCACGCTGGGCGCCTACCAGTTGGTGCTCGCAGCCTACGAGAAAACCCGCTGGATCTTCCTGCAACCTGTGCTGGTGTCGATGCTGCTGGTCATCGGCGTCCTGGTGGCTTGCGGCATCACCTACGGTGAGTACCGCAAGAGCACCGAGATCCTCAACATTCTCCTTGGGCCGGCCACCGTTGCCCTGGCCGTGCCGCTTTACCTTAACCTGCGGCGAATTCGCCAACTGTTCTGGCCGACTTTTACTACGCTGGTAATCGGAGGCGTGTTCGCCACCTTGGCGTGTGTGCTCCTGGGCTGGTGGTTTGGTGCCGAACATATGATCCTCATGACCATGGCGCCCAAGTCGGTCACTTCGCCGATCGCCATGCTGGTAGCTGAGCAGATCGGTGGCGTGGCGGCGTTGGCAGCAGTGTTCGTGCTGATCACCGGGGTGATCGGCGCCATCTTCGGCCCCGCATTGTTGTCGCGTTGTGGAGTACTCAGTCCTGAGGCCCGTGGCATGGCCCTGGGGGTGACGGCCCATGCCGTGGGCACCTCCGTGGCGCTGCAGGAAAGTGACGAGTGTGGTGCCTTTGCCGCGCTGGCGATGAGCCTGATGGGCGTGGCCACGGCGGTTTTCTTGCCGTTGGCGGTCAGTCTGGTGGCTTGAGGAGTTGTGATGACGCTACCGCTGTTTCCCCTCAATACCGTGTTGTTTCCCGGCTGCGTGCTCGATCTGCAGATCTTCGAAGCGCGCTACCTGGACATGATCGGCCGCTGCATGAAGCAAGGCGGCGGCTTCGGCGTGGTGTGCATTCTCGAAGGCGAGCAGGTCGGCAAGGCGCCGCTAGGGGTGGCGTCGATTGGCTGCGAAGCGCTGATCCGCGATTTTCAGCAGCAGGACAATGGCCTGTTGGGCATTCGTGTCGAGGGCGCGAGGCGTTTTCGCGTCGAGCGGACCGAGGTGCAGAAGGACCAGTTAATGCTTGGCGAGGTGCAATGGCTACCCGAGCGGCCGGACAGCCCCTTGGTCGAGCAGGATGACGATTTGCTCGCGCTGCTGCTCGCCTTGGGGGAACACCCTATGGTGGCCGCCCTCGACATGCCCAAGGCGGTGGATGGACAGCAGTCGTTGGCCAACCAACTGGCCTACCTGCTGCCCTTCATCGAGGAAGACAAACTCGACCTGCTGGCCATAGATTCGCCGCCGCGGCGCCTGGAGGCGATCCAGACCTTGCTGGAGCGCATCCAGGGCGAGCTGTTTGCCTAGTACTGGTAGCGCAACAAGGCCTGAGGCAGGGCATAGAGTGCGAAAAAGGCAAGCAAGGCCGTGCAAGCCGGCAGGATCAGCCACCACACCCGTAGAGGTAGCGCGCTGAGGGGCTGGCGATGCTGTACCAAGGTCAGGCTGAGGGCACAGATGCAGCAGGCCAGTAGCGAGCCGGCGAGGATATCGGTTGGCCAGTGCGCGCCCAGGTAGACCCTCGACAAAGCGATCGACAAGGCCGGCAGGCAGCCCAGCAGGATCCACGTCAGGCGCATGCGCGGCGGTTGGGCGCGGCCGGCCAGTACGGCCAGGACCAGGAAGAAGGCGAAAGATGCCGAGCTATGGCCGCTGGGCATGCTGTAGCTGGTCAGTGGATCAGTGAGCACTTCTGGACGAGAACGAGCGAACAACCACTTCAGGCTGCCATTGGCCAGCGCCGTGCCCATCAGGGTGGCGCCAGCGAACAGGGCATGCCGCCATTGCCGGGCGAGTAGCAACAGGCCGGTCAGCAAGCCGCCCAGGAAAAACTGGGTGCGGAAATCGCCGAGGCGGGTGACCAGCACCACGCTGCTGTCGATGGCGTGATTGCGGTGTTCCTGGATCAGGGTCATCAGGCCCTGATCGAACTCATGCAGGCGCGGCCAGCCAAGGAACAGGGCCACCAGGGCCAGTAGGCTCGCCGCGGCAATCAGCCGGGTACCATGACGATAGCTACGCAGGCTGCTGTTGATGCTCAGGCCGACCAGCACGGCCAGGCCAGTGGCGATAAAGCCGGCCTCCAGCCAGAAACCCTCCGGTAGGGGCAGGCGCATGGCTGCGCCCGTGGCCCAGCCGGGCAGCAGGTAGGCCACCGACCAGCCAGCGCCGGCCAGCAGGCTGACGGCGATGAAGCGCGGCAGCGGCATGTCGAACATGCCGGCGACCATAGGCAGCATGGGCCGTAGCGGGCCGATGAAGCGCCCTACCAGGAGACTGGCGATACCGTAGCGTTGGAAATAGGTCTCGGCGCTGCCGATCCATTCCGGGTGATGGCGCAGCAGAGGCAGGCGGCGGATGTTCTGGTGAAAGCGGCGGCCCAGGGCGTAGGACAGGGCGTCGCCCAACAAGCCGCCGAAGAAGCCCAGTGCCAGGGTCTCGCCCAGCGACAGGGCGCCGCTGCCCGCCAGGGCGGCGACAGCGAACAACAGGACGGTGCCTGGCACGAGGAGCCCGGCGATAGCCAGGCACTCGATGCAGGCCACCAGAAAGATCGCCAGGCCAAGCCACTGCGGGTTGGCGCTGAGCCAGCCGCTCAGGCTGTCGAGCCATTGGCCCATGGTGTCAGCTTCCTTGTTCCAGAATGAAATAGTCCCGCCCTTCGACTTGGCCCCGGCGTAGCGGGTTCCGTGTGCAGTGGCGGGCGAAATCGGCATCGACGAAGCGATAGGGCAGGTGTTCGTCGCGGCCGTGGGGTATGCCGAGACGGCTTGTCTGAATGGTCCGTTTCACATCGATGCCACAATCCTCGACGAACAACCGGTCTGGGTCGAAGCGCTTGGCGTCCCAGTGCGGCACCTTCAGGCCCATGGCCTTGCACAGCAGGGTCTGGCCGGCGCACAGGCGCTCCGGCGGGCGCAGCTGGCCGTTGGCGGCGGGGTTGTTCAGTTGCATCTGCGCCAGACTGTTGGCGTCGGAGATGGCATCCAGCCAGGGGTAGGCCGATTTGATCAGGACGGCGTTGCCGGGGCCCTGGGCGCTGAAGTTCAGCGAGTCGCCGCCCCGGGCGTAGTACATGTAGATGTGCCCGCCGTCGAGGAACAGGGCCTTGCGCTTTTCCGTGTAGCCCAGGGACGCATGGCTGCCTTTGTCGGTCAGGTAGTAGGCCTCGGTCTCGATGATTCGCGCCGCCAGCCACAGGTTGCCGTGGCGGTGACGGATGACCTTGCCCAGCAGGGCCTTGGCCAGGGTCTGGGCATCGCGGTCGAAAAAGCTGTCTGGCAGGGCGCGGGCGGGGCAGGGTGCTGAGTCTTGCATGCGGGCCATTCGAGGTTGTGGGGCGGCGATGATAACAATTAATTGCTTGACCTAACCTGAACGGTAACGCCGTTATTGCCACAGGCCCTGTAGGAGAAGTCTTGTGCTCGGTTCGTCTGATTTCGACCATCCGCCAGCCACCGCTGGGCGTATACCGGCGCGCCAGTTATAATCAGCCGATTTCCCCTTTCGCCAAGACACTGAGCCCATGACTGAGTCCGTTCTTGACTACATGACCCGCCTGGGTCGCGCCGCCCGTGAGGCTTCCCGGGTGATCGGTCGTGCCAGCACCGCGCAGAAGAACCGCGCCCTGCAGGCCGCCGCCGATGCACTGGATGCCGCCCGCGATGAGCTGACCGCAGCCAACGAACAGGATCTGGCCGCCGGTCGCGCCAGTGGCCTGGAGCCGGCGTTGCTCGACCGCCTGGCCCTGACGCCGGCGCGCATCGATGGCATGATCCTCGGCCTGCGCCAGGTCGCCAACCTGCCGGACCCGGTCGGCGCCATGCGTGACATGAGCTACCGGCCTTCGGGCATCCAGGTTGGCAAGATGCGCGTGCCCCTGGGGGTGATCGGGATCATCTACGAATCTCGGCCCAACGTGACCATCGATGCCGCCAGCCTGTGCCTGAAGTCGGGCAACGCCACTATCCTGCGTGGCGGGTCCGAGGCTATCCACTCCAACCGTGCCATCGCCACCTGCATCCAGCGCGGCCTGGCCGAAGCTGGCTTGCCTGCGGCAGTGGTGCAGGTAGTCGAGACCACCGACCGCGAAGCCGTAGGCGCGCTGATCAGCATGCCGGAATTCGTCGACGTGATCGTGCCGCGTGGCGGCCGTGGCCTGATCGAGCGCATCAGCCGTGACGCACGGGTGCCTGTGATCAAGCACCTGGACGGTATCTGCCATGTCTATGTGGACGAACACGCCGACCTGGACAAGGCCTGGCGCGTCGCCTTCAACGCCAAGACCTACCGCTATGGCATCTGCGGGGCGATGGAAACCCTGCTGGTCGACCAGCGTGTGGCGGCCGCGTTTCTGCCGGAAATGGCCCGCCGCTTCCAGGAGAAGGGCGTCGAGTTGCGTGGCTGCGAGCGCACCCGCGGGCTCATCGAGGCGCTGCCGGCCAGCGAAGATGATTGGCATACCGAGTACCTGGCAGCGATCCTGTCGATCCGTGTGGTCGACGGTCTGGACCAGGCCATCGAACACATCAATCACTACGGCTCGCATCACACCGACTCGATCATCACCGAGCACCAGGGCCAGGCCCGGCGCTTCCTGGCCGAGGTCGACTCGGCCTCGGTGATGCTCAACACTCCGACTTGCTTCGCCGATGGCTTCGAGTATGGCTTGGGTGCCGAGATCGGTATTTCCACCGACAAACTGCATGCCCGTGGCCCGGTCGGCCTGGAAGGCCTGACCTGCGAGAAGTACGTGGTGATCGGTGACGGCCAACTGCGCGGCCAGGAGTCCTGCTGAGTTGACTCAGGCGATCTCGGCCGTGGGCCAGGCTGTCCGGCGCGTCGGCGTCCTTGGCGGAACCTTCGACCCAGTGCATATCGGCCACCTGCGCAGTGCGCTGGAGGTGGCTGAGTTCATGGCGCTGGACGAGCTGCGCCTGCTGCCCAACGCCCGACCGCCACACCGTGATACCCCACAGGTGGCGGCCCAGGACCGTCTGGCCATGGTCCGCAGTGCGGTCGAGGGCGTTGCCCGGCTGAGCGTCGACGCCCGTGAACTGGCTCGCGACAAACCGTCCTACACCATCGATACCCTGGAGTCGATCCGGGCCGAGCTGGCCGACGAAGACCAACTGTTCCTGGTGCTGGGTTGGGATGCTTTTTGTGGCTTGCCCGGCTGGCATCGCTGGGAAGAGCTGCTGCAACACTGTCACATCCTGGTGCTGCAACGCCCGGATGCCGATGTCGAACCACCAGACGAGCTGCGCAACCTGCTGGCCGCACGCTCGGTGAGTGATCCCAACGCCCTGTCCGGGCCGGCGGGGCACATTTCATTCGTCTGGCAGACGCCGCTCGCGGTGTCTGCCACACAGATCCGGCAGCTGCTGGCCAGCGGCAAGTCGGTGCGGTTTCTGGTGCCGGACGCAGTACTGGCCTATATCGATGCGCACGCCCTTTACCGTGCGCCGAACTGAAGGCGCCACACGGCGCCTCATCCAATGAGTTGAACGAGTTTTATATGACCAAGCAGAAAATCAACGGCGAAGACCTGGTCGAGCTGACCAAGGCGGCTTTGGAAGACGTCAAGGCCCAGGACATCCAGGTCATCGATGTGCGCGACAAGCACAGCCTGACCGACTACATGATCATTGCCACCGGTACTTCCAACCGCCAGATCAACGCCATGCTGGAAAAGGTGCGCGAAGCGGTCAAGGCCAAGGGCGTCCAGCCTCTGAGCGAAGAAGGCAAGGGTGACAGCGACTGGGTTCTTCTCGACCTGAACGACGTCATTGTTCACATGATGACCGCCGCTGCCCGCCAGTTCTATGACCTGGAGCGCCTGTGGCTGGGTGCCGAGCAGAGCCGTGCCGCCGATGGCAAGCACCACAGCCCGGAAAACACCCACAGCTACTCCGACAACCTGAAAGACCGGGGTTGAGGTAGCGCTGTGCGTCTGCGTCTGATCGCGGTCGGCTCGCGCATGCCCCGCTGGGTCGAGGATGGTTGGCATGAATATGCCAAGCGCCTGCCCCCGGAGCTGGCGTTGGAGCTGGTGGAAATCCCGCTGAACACCCGTGGCAAGAACGCCGATGTCGCTCGCCTGATCCGTCAGGAGGGGGAGGCGATGCTGAGCAAGGTGCAGCCTGGTGAGCGCATTGTCACGCTCGAGGTCCATGGCAAGCCCTGGAGCACCGAGCAACTGGCGGTCGAGCTGGATCGCTGGCGGCTGGACGCGCGTACCGTCAACTTCATGGTCGGCGGCCCGGAAGGGTTGGCGCCGGAAGTCTGTGCGCGCAGCGAGCAGCGCTGGTCGCTGTCACCGCTGACGCTGCCACACCCGTTGGTAAGGATACTGATCGGCGAACAGCTGTACCGCGCCTGGACCGTGCTGTCCGGGCACCCCTACCACAAATGAGCCTGTAAGCCTTTTCAATGTCGCAGCCGATTCGTCTCAAGGACCACGAGAAAGACGCCCGTTTGGTGCGTAACCGCGTCGTGGTCGGTGCGGTGGCGATCATGCTGCTCATCTGCGTGCTCATTGCCCGCCTGTACTACCTGCAGGTGATCCAGTACGACTATCACTCGACGCTGTCGGAGAACAACCGGGTGCATGTGCAGCCGATCCCGCCGACCCGCGGGCTGATCTTCGACCGCAACGGCGTGATCATCGCCGACAACCGGCCCAGCTTCAGCCTGACCATGACCCGGGAGCGTTCCGGTGACTGGCAGCAGGTGTTGGATGTGATCGTCGATGTCCTGCAACTGACGCCTGATGACCGCGCCCTGTTCGAGAAGCGCATGAAGCAGGGGCGCCGGCCATTTGAGCCAGTGCCCATCCTGTTCGAACTGACCGAGGAGCAGATTGCCAGGATCGCCGTCAACCAGTTCCGCCTGCCGGGTGTGGAGGTGGCTGCCCAGTTGGTGCGGCATTATCCCCAGGGGGCGCATTTCGCTCATTCGGTCGGCTACGTCGGGCGTATCAATGAGAAAGAGCTCAAGACCCTGGATCCGGTCAACTACAGCGGTACCCACCATATCGGCAAGACCGGCGTCGAGCGCTTCTACGAATCCGAGCTGCATGGCCAGGTGGGTTACGAGGAAGTCGAAACCAATGCTCGCGGACGCGTGTTGCGGGTGCTCAAGCGAACCGACCCGATCCCTGGCAAGGACATCGTCCTGAGCCTCGACATCAAGCTGCAGGAAGCCGCCGAGGAGGCCCTGGGTGGCCGCCGTGGGGCCATCGTCGCGCTCGATCCGCGTACTGGCGAGGTGCTGGCGATGGTCAGCCAGCCGAGCTTCGATCCCAACCTGTTCGTCACTGGCATCAGCTTCAAGGCCTATGGCGAACTGCGCGACTCCATCGACCGCCCACTGTTCAACCGTGTGCTGCGTGGCCTTTATCCACCGGGGTCGACCATCAAGCCAGCGGTAGCGGTTGCCGGTCTCGACAGTGGC
Source organism: Pseudomonas sp. X10 (assembly GCF_054889225.1). Classification (NCBI taxonomy): domain Bacteria; kingdom Pseudomonadati; phylum Pseudomonadota; class Gammaproteobacteria; order Pseudomonadales; family Pseudomonadaceae; genus Pseudomonas; species Pseudomonas sp. X10. The sequence continues at coordinate 727,343 of NZ_CM142677.1, forward strand.
GTGGTCACCGCCAGCAGCCGGGTTTTCGACCCGGGCTACTACCAGTTGCCCAACTACGACCACAAATACCGCAACTGGAACCGCAGCGGTGACGGCTGGGTCGACCTGGACACGGCGATCATGCGTTCCAACGACACTTACTTCTACGATCTGGCGCACAAGATGGGCATCGACCGCCTGTCCGTCTACATGAACCGCTTCGGTATCGGCCGCAAGGTTTCCCTGGACATGTTCGAGGAATCCCCGGGGCTGATGCCGTCGCGCGAATGGAAGCGCGCCACCCGCCGCCAGGCCTGGTTCCCGGGCGAGACGCTGATTCTTGGGATTGGCCAGGGCTACATGCAGGCCACGCCACTGCAATTGGCCCAGGCCACGGCGCTGATCGCCAGCAAAGGCAAGTGGAACCGGCCGCATCTGGCCAAGAGCATCGAAGGGAAGCCGCCGGTGGACGAGAACCCGATGGAAGACATCGTCCTGCGCGACAAGTCCGATTGGGCCAAGGTTACCCACGGCATGGAGCAGGTGATGCACGGTGCCCGGGGCACCGCGCGCAAGGCCTCGCTTGGCGCCCAGTACCGTATCGCCGGCAAGAGCGGCACCGCCCAGGTGGTGGCGATCAAGCAAGGTGAGAAGTATGACCGCAACAAGCTTCAGGAGCGCCACCGCGACCATGCGTTGTTCGTCGGCTTCGCCCCGGCCGATGACCCGAGGATCGTGGTCGCGGTGATGGTCGAGAACGGTGAGTCTGGTTCCGGCGTCGCGGCCCCTGTGGTGCGCCAGGTGATGGACGCTTGGCTGCTCGACGAAAACGGCAAGCTCAAGACCGAGTTCGCACCTTCAACCGTTGCTCAGGAAGCGGCCCAGTGAAGAGTAATTTCGATCGCATGCTCTCCAGCGAGGACGTGATGCGCCGGCGCGCCAGCTTCCTGCAGCGCATCCATGTCGACGGCCCCTTGCTGATCCTGCTGCTGGCCCTGGCGGCTGGCAGCCTGTTCGTCCTCTATTCGGCCAGCGGCAAGAACTGGGACATGCTGCTCAAACAGGCCACCTCGTTCGGCATCGGCCTGGTGTCGATGCTCATCATTGCCCAGCTGGAGCCGCGCTTCATGGCGCGCTGGGTGCCCGTGGCCTATATCGGCGGGGTATTCCTGCTGATCGTGGTGGATGTCATGGGGCACAACGCCATGGGCGCCACGCGTTGGATCAACATTCCCGGGGTCATTCGCTTCCAGCCTGCGGAGTTCATGAAGATCATCATGCCGGCAACCATCGCCTGGTACCTGGCCAAGCGCAGCCTGCCGCCAGACCTCAAACATGTGATGATCAGCCTGATACTGATCGGCGTCCCATTCATCCTCATCGTGCGTCAGCCGGACTTGGGCACGGCGCTGCTGGTCATGGCTTCGGGCGCCTTCGTGTTGTTCATGGGCGGCTTGCGCTGGCGCTGGATCCTCAGCGTGCTGGCGGCGGCGGTGCCGGTGGCAGTGGCCATGTGGTTCTTCGTCATGCACGACTACCAGAAGCAGCGGGTACTGACCTTCCTCGACCCGGAGAGCGATCCGCTGGGTACCGGCTGGAACATCATCCAGTCCAAGGCGGCCATCGGCTCGGGTGGGGTATTCGGTAAGGGCTGGTTGCTTGGCACCCAGTCGCACCTGGATTTCCTTCCGGAAAGCCACACCGACTTCATTATCGCCGTACTCGGCGAGGAGTTCGGTCTGGTCGGCATCTGTGCCTTGCTGCTGCTCTACCTGCTGCTGATCGGGCGCGGGTTGGTGATCACGGCCCAAGCCCAGACCCTCTATGGCAAACTGCTGGCAGGCAGCTTGACCATGACTTTCTTTGTTTACGTGTTCGTCAATATTGGCATGGTCAGCGGTCTGCTGCCCGTGGTGGGGGTGCCGCTGCCCTTCATCAGTTATGGCGGAACTTCATTGGTGACGCTGCTGTCAGCGTTTGGCGTTCTGATGTCGATCCATACGCATCGCAAATGGATTGCACAGGTTTGAATAAGGTGAAGAATTTCATGCAAGCAGTGCGTGGCTGGGCTGCCCGTTGTGCGCCTTGGATCGGCGCGGTGGGTCTGTTCGGCGCTGTCCAGCAGGTCAATGCCGGGGATTATGACGGCTCGCCCAAACTGGCCGAGTTCGTCGGTGAGATGACCCGCGACTACGGCTTTGCCGACGAGCAACTGATGGGCGTGTTCCGTGAGGTGCAACGCAAGCAGTCGATCCTCGACGCGATCTCGCGTCCGGCCGAACGGGTTAAACCGTGGAAGGAATACCGTCCCATGTTCCTTACCGACGCCCGCGTTGCCCGGGGTGTGGACTTCTGGCGCCAGCACGAGGCGACCCTGGCCCGGGCCGAGCAGGAGTACGGCGTGCCGGCCCAGGTGATTGTGGCGATCATCGGCGTGGAGACGTTCTTTGGCCGCAACACCGGTAGCTTCCGGGTCATCGACGCGCTCTCGACCCTTGGCTTCGACTATCCGCCGCGTGCCGAATTCTTCCGCAAGGAGCTGCGTGAGTTCCTGCTGCTGGCCCGCGAAGAGCAGCTCGACCCGCTCACCCTCAAGGGTTCTTACGCCGGCGCCATGGGCCTGCCTCAGTTCATGCCCAGCAGCTTCCGCGCCTATGCCGTGGACTTCGACGGCGACGGCCATATCAATATCTGGAACAACCCGGACGATGCCATCGGCAGCGTGGCCAGCTACTTCAAGCGCCATGGCTGGGTGGCCGGCGAGCCTGTGGTCAGCCGCGCCATGGTCCGTGGCGAGCGCGTCGACGAGGGCCTGAGCCCCGGCATCGAGGCTGTCAAGACGGTCGGGGAGTTGCGGGCACTGGGGTGGTCGAGTCATGATGCGCTGCGCGATGATCTGCCGGTCACCGCCTTCCGGCTCGAAGGTGACAACGGTCCGGAGTACTGGCTGGGCCTGAAGAACTTCTACGCGATCACTCGCTACAACCGCAGCGTGATGTACGCCATGGCGGTACATCAGCTTTCGGACCTGCTGGTTCAAGCACGGGGCGTCAAGTAATGCGCGTACTGTTTTCTGCCAATTCGTTCAAACTGTTCACCTGCGTTGCCCTGGGCCTGGCCCTGGCCAGCTGCTCCTCCAGCCGTGCGCCGCAGCAGAGCGGCAATGTCGTCCGTGCCCAGCCTGGCCTGGATATCAACCGGGCCCACAAGGACGGCGCGCCCTGGTGGGATGTCGATGTGACGAAGATCCCCGACGCCACGCCGACCGTGCACACCGGTGCGTACAAGGCCAACCCCTATACCGTATTGGGCAAGACCTACTATCCGATCCAGGAGTCGCGTAACTATCGCGCCGAAGGCACCGCGTCCTGGTACGGCACCAAGTTCCATGGCCAGAACACCGCTAACGGCGAAGTCTATGACCTGTACGGCATGAGTGCGGCGCACAAGACCCTGCCGCTGCCGGCCTACGTCAAGGTGACCAACCTGGACAACCAGCGTTCGGTGATCCTGCGGGTCAATGATCGCGGCCCGTTCTACTCCGACCGAATCATCGACCTCTCTTATGCCGCCGCGAAGAAGCTTGGCTATGCCGAGAGTGGCACTGCGCGGGTACGTGTCGAGGGTATCGACCCGCAGCAGTGGTGGGCCGAACGCGGCCGCCCGGCACCGCTGGTGCTGCAGCAGCCGCAGGTGGCCCAGGCCAAGCCGGTCCCGGCCAGCACCGGTAAGGTCGAACAGTGGACCCCGCCTGCCCAGCAGCACGCTGCCGCCGTGGTACCGGTACAAGTGGCCAGCCACAATCCCATGAACGACGGCGGTGGCCTGTACCTGCAGGTGGGCGCTTTCGCCAACCCGGACGCTGCCGAACTGCTGCGTTCCAAACTCAGCACCATGGTCAGCGCACCGGTGTTCATCAGCTCCATCGTGCGTAACCAGCAGACCCTGCACCGGGTGCGCCTCGGGCCGATCAACAGCCAGGGCGAAGCCCAGCAGATGCAGGACAGCGTGCGCCTGGCCAATCTCGGCCAGGCAAAAGTGGTCAGGGCAGACTAGATAGCCGCAAGCGATAAGCTGCCAACAACAAGAAAAAGCCGGATCGACGCCAAGCCCGCTTTTCCTTGCAGTGTGTAGCCTATCGCTTGAAGCTCCCCCGTCTGTTTTGTCATGAAGCGGGGAGTGCGGCCATGTACAATGGCCGTTTTGCCTGCAAGGCCCCAGGCCTGTTAACGTTTTGCCCTTGAGGGCATGAGCCCATTAGCCATTTCGAGAGACGGATGAACATCACCACCTTTGCCAAACGCCTTTGCCTGCTTGTACCGCTGATGATCACCCCTGCTGCATTCGCGGCAGAGCAGATGATGCCGTCGCCGCCGCAACTGGCAGCCAAGTCCTACGTGCTCATGGATGCGTCCAGCGGTAATGTCCTGGTCGAGAACAATGGTGACGAGCGTCTCCCGCCGGCCAGCCTCACCAAGCTGATGACCGCTTATCTCGCCACCCTGGACATCCGTCGTGGCCAGATCGGCGAGAACGATCCGGTGACCGTCAGCGAGAACGCCTGGCGCACCGGCGGGTCGCGCATGTTCATCAAGGTTGGCAGCCAGGTCAGCGTCAGCGACCTGCTGCACGGCATCATCATCCAGTCGGGCAACGACGCCAGCGTCGCCCTGGCCGAGCACATCGCCGGCAGCGAAGATGCCTTCGCCGACATGATGAACAAGAGCGCCACCGACCTGGGCATGACCAACAGTCACTTCATGAACCCGACCGGCCTGCCGCACCCGGAGCACTACTCTTCGGCGCATGACATGGCAGTGCTGGCTCGTGCGATCATCGACGAAGACCCGGCGCACTATGCGATCTACTCGCAGAAGGAGTTCTTCTGGAACAACATCAAGCAGCCCAACCGCAACCTGCTGCTGTGGCGTGACAAGACCGTCGATGGCCTGAAGACCGGGCACACCGAGGAAGCCGGCTACTGCATGGTGGCCTCTGCCGTCCGCGACGGCATGCGCCTGATCGCCGTGGTCTTTGGGGCCAACAGCGAGCAATCCCGTGCTGCCGAGACCCAGAAGCTGCTGACCTATGGTTTCCGCTTCTTCGAAACCCAGACCTTCTACCAGAAGGGCACCGAGTTGACCCAGGCTCCGGTCTGGAAGGGCGCGACCGGCCAGGTCAAGGCCGGTCTGGCCGATGACCTGAGCATGACCATGCCTAAAGGCCAATTGAAACGACTGGCTGCCAGCATGATCATGAACCCGCAACTGACCGCGCCTATCGCCAAAGGTGACGTGATCGGCAAAGTGGAAGTCAAACTGGACGACAAGGTAGTACACAGCGCTGACCTGATCGCCCTGGACGCGGTCGAGGAAGGTGGTTTCTTCCGCCGTATGTGGGATAGCATTCGTCTATTCTTCTACGGGTTGTTCAACTGATACGTGACCTGCAAGCCCCCGCCGGTTGTCGCGGGGGTATTGTTGTTGCCACGGCTTGCGAGGCCGTTTCTGCCATGAGCGAACAAGACGTCAAGTCGCCCAAGATCGAATTTCCCTGCCCGGATTACGCCATCAAGGTGATCGGTGACACTGTGGTCAACTTCAAGGAGACCGTCATCGAGATCCTCACGAAGTACGCCAAGGTCGACATGAGCACCCTGGCCGAACGCCAGAGCAGCAATGGCAAGTACACCACGGTGCAGTTGCACATCGTGGCGACCGGTGAAGACCAGTTGCGCGATATCAACAGCGCCCTGCGCGCGACCGGCATCGTGCACATGGTGCTCTGATGCCGGTGAGCCTCGGCTTTCGTGACCTCGGCCTACAGCCCTATGAACCGGTGCTGGAGGCCATGCGCCGCTTTACCGAGCAGCGCACCACCGAGAGTGGCGATGAAGTCTGGTTGGTGGAGCACCCGCCGGTGTTCACCCAGGGCCAGGCCGGCAAGGCCGAGCACCTGCTGGTGCCGGGCGATATCCCGGTGGTGCAGACCGACCGCGGCGGCCAGGTGACCTACCACGGCCCTGGGCAATTGGTGGCCTACCTGCTGCTGGATGTGCGCCGCTTGGGTTTCGGCGTGCGCGAACTGGTCAGCCGCATCGAGCGCAGTCTGGTCGACCTGCTCGCCAGCTATGATGTCCAGGCCGTGGCCAAGCCCGATGCGCCTGGCGTATATGTCGATGGGGCGAAGATCGCTTCCCTCGGCCTGCGGATCCGCAATGGCCGTTCCTTTCACGGCCTTGCCCTGAACGTGGATATGGACCTGGCGCCATTCCGCCGAATCAACCCCTGCGGGTATGCGGGGCTGGCCATGACCCAGCTGCGCGATCAGGCAGGCCCGATCGAACTCTCCGAGGTCAGGACAAGGCTGCGCGGACAGCTGGTCAAGCACCTCGACTATGCTGAGCAGACGACCCTCACGGGCGGAATCGACTGAATATGACTATTGTGCAAGAAGCCGTGCCAACCCTGATACCGACTCAGGATGTCACTCCACGTCCGGCCCCTCGGCCGAAAGTGGAGGCGGGTGTCAAACTGCGTGGTGCGGAGAAGGTTGCCCGCATCCCGGTAAAGATCATCCCCACCGAAGAACTGCCGAAAAAGCCTGACTGGATTCGCGTACGCATCCCGGTTTCGCCGGAAGTGGACCGGATCAAGCAGCTGTTGCGCAAGCATAAGCTGCACAGCGTTTGTGAAGAAGCGTCCTGCCCCAACCTGGGCGAGTGCTTCTCCGGCGGTACCGCGACCTTCATGATCATGGGGGACATCTGCACCCGTCGCTGCCCATTCTGTGACGTCGGCCATGGCCGGCCGAAGCCGCTGGATGTCGATGAGCCGAAGAACCTGGCCGTCGCTATCGCCGACCTGCGCCTGAAGTACGTGGTGATCACCTCGGTGGACCGTGACGACCTGCGTGACGGTGGCGCCCAGCACTTCGCTGACTGCATCCGCGAGATCCGTGCGCTGTCCCCTGGTATCCAGCTGGAAACCCTGGTGCCGGACTACCGTGGACGCATGGACGTGGCCCTGGCCATTACCGCCCAAGAGCCGCCAGATGTGTTCAACCACAATCTGGAAACCGTACCGCGCCTGTACAAGGCTGCGCGTCCGGGCTCGGACTATGACTGGTCGCTGGACCTGCTGCAGAAGTTCAAGCAACTGGTGCCGCATGTACCGACCAAGTCTGGCCTGATGCTTGGCCTGGGCGAGACGGACGAGGAAGTCATCGAGGTGATGCAGCGCATGCGCGAGCATGACATCGACATGCTGACCCTCGGCCAGTACCTGCAGCCGTCACGTAGCCACTTGCCGGTACAGCGTTTCGTCCACCCGGACACCTTTGCCTGGTTCGCCGAGGAAGGTTACCGCATGGGCTTCAAGAACGTGGCCTCCGGCCCGCTGGTGCGTTCTTCGTACCATGCCGACCAACAGGCCCACGAAGCCAAGATCAAGCTCTGATCCTGGCTGGCTGAACATGCCGATGCACGCCGAAAGGCGGCATCGGCATTTTTGTTTGCGGGACGCTTTCCACATGCCTGGTGCCGTTGCGGCGGCGCAGAGTGGCGGGTTTGTCCCTACAAGGAGTTGCCCGGATGATCCCTGCCAGTACTGAGCCCTTCGATTCGCGCCTGCCTGTGCCCCTGCCAGCCAACGCCTGCTTCGCCATCATCGCCCCAGCGGGCCCCGCCCGACTGGACGCCGACAAGGCCCGTCAATGGTTCGAACTCCGGGGCTATCAATGCCGCCTCTATCCAGGGCTCAGCCAGGCCGAAGGCTACCTGGCCGGCCCGGACGAACGCCGCTTGCAGGACCTGCACGACGCCTTCGCCGACCCGCAGATCGACGCCATCCTCTGTATGCGCGGCGGCTACGGCAGCATGCGCCTGCTGGACAAACTCGACTTCGAGCTGATCGGTCGCCATCCCAAGCCGCTGATCGGCTACAGCGACATCACAGCCCTGCACACGGCCATCGCCCGGCATGTTGGCTTTGTCACCTTCCACGGCGCCATGCTCAATGCAGACTTGCTGGGAGAGAAGCTGGAGCCGACCGTGAGTTCGCTGCTAGCGCAGTTGGGTGGGCGCTTGAGGGAAGGGGATGTACTTGTGCACCCCGCAGACTATCCGCTTGCCGAGGTGCTGCCGGGTGTGGCCAGTGGACGGCTGACGGGTGGCAACCTGTCCTTGCTCGCGGCGACCCTGGGCACGCCGGCGCAGATCCAGGGCGAAGACAGTATCTTGTTCATCGAGGACGTCAACGAGCCGCTGTACCGCGTTGACCGTCTGTTGACCCAACTGCGTCTGGCGGGTCAGTTGCAAGGTGTGCGCGGTGTACTGGTGGGCGATTTCGCCGGCATCACGACCCAGGCCCTGGCGCCTCTGCTGCGGGATATCTTCGGACCCTTGCAGATCCCGGTGCTGGCCGGCTGGCGCAGTGGGCATTGCAATCCCAACCTGTGCCTACCGTTGGGCGCGCGGGTGCGCCTGGAGACTGCGGGTAGTCGTCTGGTATTGGAGCAAGACCTGTTCTGCGGCTGACTGGTCTCTGGCGCTGCGGCCACGCCCAACCCGGGAGTGGCCGTTTCTACAGCGGTTCAGCGGCGACGCAGGCTATCCAGCAGCTTGTGAGTTGGGTAGCCATCGGCGGGCCAGCCCAGTGCCTGCTGGGCATTGCGGATGGCTTTGCGGGTGTTGGCGCCGATGATGCCATCGGCACTGCCAGCATCGTGGCCGCTGGCGTTGAGCAGGTTCTGCAGCTCGATGCGCTCGCTACGGCTCAAGGGTAGGTCGTCCTTGGGCCAGGCGCCGGCGATGTAGCCCCAGCCATAGAAGCGGTCACCCAGCAGACTGACTGCCAGGGCGTAGGACGATGAGTTGTTGTACTTGAGGATGGCGCGGAAGTTGTCCAGCACCAGGAACGCCGGGCCACGGGCTCCAGCTGGCAGCAACAGGGCGGCGGAGAGTTGGTTGCTGCCTGCGGGCAGGCGGGTGCCGGTCGGCAGTTTCAGGCCAAGTTGCAGCCACTCGCTGACGGGCTTGCGCTGCACCCCATCGGCCAGCCAGAAGTCGAAGCCCGGCTCCAGTTGCACTTCGAAGCCCCAGGGCTCGCCCTTCTTCCAGCCTGAACTCTGCAGGTAGTGGGCCGTCGAGGCGAGGGCATCGGCTGTGCTGTTCCAGATATCGCGACGGCCGTCGCCGTCGAAGTCCACCGCATGGGTATTGTAGGTGGTCGGGATGAACTGGGTCTGACCCATGGCGCCGGCCCAGGAGCCGCGCATGGCGTCAGGCTGGATATCGCCGTTTTGCAGGATCTCCAGGGCTGCCAGCAGTTGGGACTGGGCGAACGCTGGACGGCGTCCTTCGTAGGCTAGGGTTGCCAGGGAGCGGATAACCGATTTGTTGCCCTGGAACTGGCCGAAGTTGCTTTCCATGCCCCATACCGAGACCAGCACATGGCGGTCAACGCCGTAGCGCTGTTCGATACGGCTTAGCAGTTCAGCGTTCTGTTCGAGCAGCGCTTTGCCTCTGCGCACGCGCAGCGGCGACAGGGCGCCCTCCAGGTATTCCCAGACCGGGCGGGTGAATTCTGGTTGGCTGCGGTCGGCTTTGATCACGTCCATGTCCGGAGTGACGCCGAGGAATGCACGGTCGAAGGTGCTTGCGCTGATGCCGGCCTGCAGGGCCTGCTGGCGGAAGCCGGCCTGCCATTGGGCAAAGGTCTGCAGTGGCTGGATTTCGGTACTGACGTCGGGTGTGGCAGTGGGCAGGGTCACGACCGGAGCGGGCTGGGCGGGTGCCAGCGGCAGGGCGTCGGCGGCGGTGGGTTTTTCCGCGCAGGCGACAAGCAGGATGAGGCTGGAGGCCGCGATCAGCTGGCGGGGTTGCCAGCGCTGGGAAAGACGAAGGGGCATGCACAGGTCCAGGAATTGCAGGTCAGGTGCCGACCATATCATGCCTGTGGCCTTCGTGCCCTCATGCGGCCAAAAAGTAAGAAGCCTCCCAATCTCTCGACTGGAAGGCTTCGCGGCGGTAGCTGCCTTTGCCCTTGCCTGGCTGCTCCTGGCGGCAGCGGAACAGCGGTTGGGCGACGATGGATTTGGCCTTGTTCGGCCCGTGCTTCTTCGGTTTCTTGCTCATGGCAGATTCCTGGTTGGGGGTTAGGGCGAGGCGCACTGTAGGGCGAATGTCCGGTAAGGACCAATTGATTGTATGTATGGTCGCATATGTCAGGCGGGCTGGCCTGGTTATCTGGATGGACGCTATCACGGGCAAGTCGGGGCGCCGAACCGCCGCTCCTACAGGGGCAGCGTCACTCTAGAGTTTGGTTTACTCTGCCGGCAGCGCCAGTCGCTGCCCGGCCATCAGCAGCGAAAGCCGCGCCAGGCTGGTCCAGGGCGAGCCTTCGGCCTGGCCCTTGATCTGTGCATCGATACGCTGGGCATCCTGCAGCAGTTGGGCCCAGCGTTGTGCCGAGAGGCGCTGCAGGGCTTTGCTGACCAGCGGGCGGCGTTTGTCCCACACTGGGGGGCGGGCCTGGCTGAAGGCCTTGTCCAGCGGTACGCCCTGGCTGAATTGCTGGGCCAGCCCCGCCAGCAGGCGCAATTCACGGGCCATGGCCCAGAGGATCACGGGCGGTTCGACACCTTCGCCACGTAGCCCTTCGAGCATACGCAAGGCATGGGCGGCCTCGCCGTTGAGAATGGCATCGACCAGGCCAAAGACATCGAAGCGCGCGCTATCGGCCACGGCCGCCTGGACTGTTTCGACAGTGACCTGGTTACCCTCGGCCAGCAGTTTGAGCTTTTCTATCTCTTGAGCGGCGGCCAACAGGTTGCCTTCGACCCGAGCAGCAATCAGCTCGACCGCGTCGCGCTGGGCGGACAGGCCTGCCTGAGACAGGCGCTGGTTGATCCACTGCGGCAGTTGGTGGCTGTCCACCGGCCAGATCTGGATGAACTGGCAGTGCGGGCCCTCGATCAGTGCCTTGCCCCACTTGGTTTTCTGCGCGCTGCCATCGAGCTTGGGCAGGCTGATCAGCAGCAGCGTGTCGTCGGCGGGGTTGGCGCAGTATTCCATCAGCGCGGCGGCGCCTTTATCACCAGGCTTGCCAGAAGGCAGGCGCAGCTCTAGCAGGCGGCGCTGGGCGAACAGCGACAGGCTGGCCCCGGCCTGGAGCAGGGTGCCCCAGTCGAAGTTGGCATCGGCGCTGAATACCTGGCGTTCATCGAAGCCCTGCTGGCGTGCGGCGCCACGAATCGCGTCGGCGGCTTCCTGGCACAGCAGAGGGTCGTCGCCGCTGACCACGTAGACGGGGGCGAGACTGCCTTGCAGGTGCTTGTTGAGCTGGGCGGGAGAGAGCTTCATGGGAAGGGGCGGGGCGCCGGAACGCCCCGTTCAGGCTCAGTTGACTGGCAGCTGCATCGGCGACTGCTGAGGGATTTCGTCCTGGGCACGGCGTGCCGCTTCCAGGGCTTCGGCTTCTGCCTTGGCGCGCTCGTCGGCTTCCTGCTGGAGGGCTTCGAGCTGGGCCGGGGTCAGCAGTTGCAGGCGAACGACCATGGCTTGGACCAGATCACGGCGCATCTCTTCGCGGACCTGTACGGCCTCTTGGTCGGAGCCGGTGATGTTGTTGCCGTCATGCACATAGATCTTGCGCACTTCGAGCTTGTCGTTGAGCAGTTGGGTGTTGTTCAGGCCTTCGATGCTGTAGTTCAGGACCGTGGTGATCTCGTACTCGGCCGAACGGCTGCCGCCGCTGTAGGTGGCGGCACGCTGGCTTTCCTGCTCGTTGGTCAGTACCAAGTGGTAGGGCGCGCCAGTATGGACGTTGACGCCGCTGTTCTTCAGTACCTGGCGCAGTTGGGTCACGGTCTCGCCGTAGGCGTTGCGCGCGGTGACGTCCAGTTCCTTGATGGCTAGCTCGGTGGTGCCGGTGCCACGCAGCTGGAAACCGCAGGCGCTGAGCAGCACGGCTAGGCCCATTACCAGCAGATTGCGTTTGATCATGTTGTTGCTCCCTTGTGGGCCGATTCCGCCCGCCCGCATCAGCTGCGGACGGGCGTTGCCATCAGTTGGCGACGATGTTGACCAGCTTGCCTGGTACCACGATGACCTTGCGGATGGTCAGGCCGTCGATGAAACGCAGGACATTCTCGTTGCTGCGGGCTGCGGCCTCGACTTCTTCACGGCTGGCCGCGGCGGGCATTTCGATCTGGCCACGCAGCTTGCCGTTGACCTGCACCACCAGGACGATGCTGTCCTGAACCAGGGCGCTTTCGTCGACCGCCGGCCAGCCGGCATCGATCACTGCCTGATCGTGGCCCAGTTGTTGCCAGAGTTCGTGGCTGATGTGCGGGGTGATGGGAGCCAGCAACAAGGCCACGGTCTGGAGGCCTTCCTGAAGCAGGGCTCGGTCCTGGACGGTGGCTTGCGGGGCTTTTTCCAGCACGTTCATCAGGGTCATCACCTGGGCGATGGCGGTGTTGAACTTGTGGAACTGGCCGACATCGGTGCTGGCTTGCTTGATGGCCGCATGGATGGCGCGGCGCACCACCTTCTGCGCATCGTCCAGGGCGGCGATATCCAGCTTGCCCGGCAGGCCTTGGCTGACGTGGGCCTGGGCCAGACGCCAGACACGACGCAGGAAGCGGCTGGCGCCCTCGACGCCGGAGTCGGACCACTCCAGGCTCATGTCGGGTGGCGACGCGAACATCATGAACAGACGGCAGGTGTCGGCGCCGTAGGCATCGATCATGGCCTGCGGGTCGACGCCGTTGTTCTTCGACTTGGACATCTTCTCGGTGCCGCCGATTTCCACCGGCAGGCCATCGGTCTTCAGGCGCGCGCCGATGATCTTGGCCTTGGCATCGCGCTCGACTTCGACGTCGGCCGGGTTGAACCAGTCCTTGCCACCATTGCTGGCGACGCGGTAGTAGGTCTCGGCGACCACCATGCCCTGGGTCAGCAGGTTCTTGAACGGCTCGTTGGAGCTGACCAGGCCTTCGTCACGCATCAGCTTGTGGAAGAAGCGCGCGTACAGCAGGTGCAGGATGGCGTGCTCGATGCCGCCGATGTACTGGTCTACCGGCAGCCAGTGGTTGGCGGCCTTCGGATCGACCATGCCACCCTCGTAGTTTGGCGAGGCGTAGCGGGCGAAGTACCAGGACGACTCGACGAAGGTGTCCATGGTGTCGGTTTCGCGCTTGGCCGCGGTGCCGCATTTCGGGCAACTGCACTCGTAGAACTCGGGCATGCGCGCCAGTGGCGAACCGGCGCCGTCCGGCACCACGTCTTCCGGCAGCACGACCGGCAGTTGGTCTTCCGGCACCGGCACGTCACCGCAGGACGGGCAGTGGATGATCGGGATCGGGCAGCCCCAGTAGCGCTGGCGGCTGATGCCCCAGTCGCGCAGGCGGAACTGGGTGCGTGACTTGCCGAGGTTCTTGCGGATCAGGGCTGCTTCGATGGCGTCGAAGGCGCCGGTGAAATCCAGGCCGTCGAACTCAGCGGAGTTGATCAGTTGACCGTGCTCGGCGTAGGCGGCTTGCCATTCGTTGCCGACTTCGTCGCCTGCGCTGGTGCGCACCACTGCCTTGAGCGGCAGGTTGTACTTGTGGGCGAATTCGAAGTCGCGCTCGTCGTGGGCTGGGACCGCCATGACCGCGCCATCGCCATAGTGCATCAGCACGTAGTTGGCGACCCAGACCGGGAGCTTCTCGCCGGTCAGCGGGTGCTCGACGAACAGGGAAGTGGGCATGCCCTTCTTCTCCTGGGTGGCCATGTCGGCCTCAGCGACGCTGCCGCTCTTGCACTCGTCGATGAAGGCTTGCAGCTCAGGGTTGCCCTGGGCTGCCTGGGTGGCCAGCGGGTGCTCGGCGGCGACGGCCACGTAGGTGGCGCCCATCAGGGTGTCCGGACGGGTGGTGAAGACCTTCAGCGCGCCGGCATGGCCTATGCTCGCCTGGTCATAGGGGAACTGCACTTCCATGCCGCGCGACTTGCCGATCCAGTTGCGCTGCATAGTCTTGACCTGCTCAGGCCAGCCCGGCAACTCGTCGAGGCTTTCCAGCAACTCGTCGGCGTAGTCGGTGATACGGAAGTAGTACATCGGGATCTCGCGCTTTTCGATCAGCGCGCCCGAACGCCAGCCACGGCCGTCGATGACCTGCTCGTTGGCCAGTACGGTCTGGTCGGCAGGGTCCCAGTTGACGGTGCCGTTCTTGCGGTAGATCACGCCTTTTTCGAACAGGCGGGTGAACAGCCACTGTTCCCAGCGGTAGTAGTCCGGCTTGCAGGTGGTGACTTCACGCGACCAGTCGATGGCCAGGCCCAGGCTCTTGAGCTGGGTCTTCATGTAGTCGATGTTTTCGTAGGTCCACTTCGCAGGGGCGACGCTGTTCTTCATCGCCGCGTTTTCCGCCGGCATGCCGAAGGCGTCCCAGCCCATCGGCTGCAGGACGTTCTTGCCCAGCATACGCTGGTAGCGGGCGATCACGTCGCCGATGGTGTAGTTGCGCACGTGCCCCATGTGTAGCTTGCCGCTCGGGTACGGGAACATCGACAGGCAGTAGTAGGTGTCCTTGCCTGGCTGTTCACTGACTGCAAACGACTGTTGCTCGTCCCAGAACTTCTGGGCGGCGGCTTCGATTTCACGGGGCTGATATTGTTCGTGCATGGCTACTTTTGCGCTGAGAGATGAGAGACCTTATCCAGGCAGCGAACTCGCTGCATCCGGCAATCCGGTGTCAAAAGAGTGAACGCCGTAGCATACATGAGCGCTGCGCATCGTGGGAAACCCTGATTGCATCCAGAGCCCGTCCCACGGGCCGTTGGTCGCGGCGCCCTGCTGCTTTTTGCAGCAACGCTAAGCTCATTTGTGGGGGGAGATATTCTTATCTTCAATGAGGTGAACGGATGGGAGAGTCGCAGCTACCCGCAATGAAACCGGAGCTTTACGAACGTTTGATCGATCGCTTGGGCCTTGCTCTCGAAGTGGCCAGGACGTCTGTACGATTACGCGATGAAATGCCTGCCGAACTGGAGTTGCGCGGCTTGAGCCGCGCCGAATTCGAGGTGATCCAGGCTTACCTGGAGTCGCTTCCGGAAAGTCGGTTTGCAAGCGCCGGCGCTTTACAGCAACCGGAGCCGGTGTCTAGTGCCAAGGTTGTCTGGCTGAAGGACAAGAAACGCTCCACTACCACCGTAAGATCCAGGACGCTGCCATCCAGATAGTCGTTCAGGGTTTCAGGCGCAGTCAGGAGTGCGCCAGTTCTTCTTTCAACACTCAATCATCGGCGTCGGTCGCGCACTTGTGGGCCGGCGCCGATCCTCTTAGGCTGCGCACCTTCCATGGAGGTGCTCTATGCCGATTCGCTACCTGATCAAACAAGGGCTGCTGCCGCCAGGCATTCTGTTCCTGTTGCTGCTGGCCGCCTGGTGGTTGCGCAAGCGTTGGCCGCGCCTGGGCGCGCTGTGTTTCGTCCTGGGCCTGGGTGGGTTATGGCTGATGAGCCTACCTGTGGTGGTCGAGCAGGTGGCTCGGCAACTGGAGACCGAGCAGCCCCTGGCGATTGAGGCATGGGCGGGGTTGGCCAATCGCGCCGATGCCATCGTGATCCTGGGTTCGGGGCGCGAGCGGGGCGATCCGGCCTGGGACGGGCAGGACCAGCCCACCGGCGTGGCCCTGGAGCGTATGCGCTACGCCGCGCAGTTGGCCAAGGCCTCGGGTCTGCCGGTGCTGACCAGTGGTGGCTTGCATTATGGCTCCCCGCCGAGCGAGGCACAGCTGATGGCCGATAGCCTGCAGCGGGATTTCGGTGTGACAGTGACGTGGAAGGAAGAGGCCAGCCGCACCACCTGGGAAAATGCCCAGCTGACTGCGGAGCTGTTGCGGTCGTTGGGGATCCGTCGGGTGGTGCTGGTCACCCAGGCCTGGCATATGCAGCGTGCGCGCTGGAGCTTCGAGCGGAGCGGCCTGGAAGTGGTCGTGGCGCCTGTCGGCTTTCTTGGCCGTGATCCTGCGCTTCCCTTTGGCGGTTGGTTGCCGGAGAGTCGGGCTATGTGGCAGAGCGGCCAGTTGCTCAATGAGGCCGTTGGTCTGCTTGGGTACCGGCTTTTCTATTGAGGTGTTCGGGGCCGCGTCACGGCCCATCGCGAGCAAGTCGGGGTGCTGAACCGCTGCTCCTACAAGGTAATACCTGACCCGGGCGTGTCATTGGACCTGTAGGAGCGGGCGTGCCCGCGATGGGGGCGACGCAGCCAAAAAAGTATTGCGCTACACCGTTTTGGCAATACGGCTGGCCAGCAGGGCCCAGCCCAGCAGCAGTACGCAGAGTATCGCCAGCGGCCAGGAGCGCCATTGCAGGTACGGCGTGAGTTGCTGCATCGGCACCACTTCACCGTAGAGGACCGCTCGTTCGAACTGCGGGATCTGCGCGGTGATGCGTCCGAAAGGATCGATCAGGCCGGTAACGCCGTTGTTGGTAGCGCGGATCATCCAGCGGCCAGCCTCCAGGGCACGCATCTGCGCCATCTGCAGGTGCTGCAGCGGGCCGATCGAGGTGCCGAACCAAGTGTCGTTGCTGATGGTCAGGAGGATGTCGCTGCGTGCCGCCAGGCTGGCAGCGAACTCCGGGTAGACCACTTCGTAGCAGATGTAGGGGGCGATCTGGTAACCCTTGGCTTGCAGCAACGGCTGGTCGGCCGGTCCGCGGGCGAAATCCGACATCGGCAGGTCGAAGAAGGCGATCAGGCCGCGCAGCATGTCTTGCAGGGGTACGTACTCGCCAAAGGGCACCAGCTTCTGCTTGAGGTAGGTGCCTTCACCTTCGCCGGTCACGGTGATGCCGTTGTAGTAGCGGCGCTGCTGATCGACCACCTCACGCACCGGTACGCCGGTGATCAAGGCGCTGTGACGGTCCGTGGCGAAGCTGCCCATCATGTCGATGTAGCCCTTGGCCTGGTCCTTGAGCACCGGTATCGCGGTTTCTGGCCAGACCAGCAGGTCTACCGGCTTCGAGCTGAAGCTCATGTCGCGGTACAGGGCCAATTGCGCGTCGATGTGCGCGGGGTCCCACTTCAGGTCCTGTTCGATGTTGCCCTGTAGGGCCGCGACCTTGAGCGGTTCGCCCGACGGGGTGGTCCAGGCATGGCCTTTCAGCGCCAGGCCGGTCGTCCAGGGTGCCAGCAGCAAGAGGATACCCACGGCGAGGAAGGATGGCCGTGCCCGCAGGCGGTGCAGATTGCACAGCAGGGCCGCGCTCAGGGCCAGGACGAAGGAGATCAGCCATACGCCGCCCAGTGGCGCAAGCCCGGCCAGGGGGCCGTCGAGCTGGCTGTAGCCTGAGTAGAGCCAGGGAAAACCGGTGAGGAACCAGCCGCGGAAGGCTTCCTGTAGCAGCCACAGGGCCGCGAAGCACAGGGCATCGGCCAAGGGCGCCTCGTTGCGCCGCAGCCAGCGCGCCCAGAGCCAGGCGGGTAGGGCGAAAAACCAGGCGATGGCGGCGAAGAACGCCAGCAGCAGCAGGGTCGCCAGCAAAGGCGAAGCGCCGCCGTAGGTGTTGATGCTGACGTAGATCCAGCTGGTGCCAGCGCCGTACAGGCCGAAGCCATAGCACCAGCCGCGGCCCAGGGCCTGGCGTGGGCTCAGGTCGCGCAAACCCAGGTAGAACAGGACAATGGCGACGAGCGCCAGGGGCCAGATGTCGAACGGCGCCAGGGCCAGGGAAGTGATGCCACCGGCCGCCACGGCCAGCAGGTTACCGGGCCAGCCGGGGCGGGTGATCCAGCGCATGGTTGTCCTTAACGGGTGATAGGGGTCAGGCGCAGCAAGTGTATCCGCCGGCTGTCGGCGTTGAGAATACGGAACCGGTAAGGGCCGATCTCGGTAGTCTCGTTGCGCTTGGGCAAGTGGCCGAAAGCGCTCATCACCAGGCCGCCGACGGTGTCGAATTCGTCGTCGGAGAACTGGCTGTCGAAGAATTCGTTGAAGTTCTCGATGGGGGTCAGGGCCTTGATCAGGAAATCGCCGCTGGGCAGTGGCTTGATGTAGCTGTCTTCCTCGACATCGTGTTCGTCTTCGATGTCGCCGACGATCTGCTCCAGCACGTCCTCGATGGTCACCAGGCCCGCCACGCCGCCGTATTCGTCGATGACGATGGCCATGTGGTTGTGATTGGCGCGGAACTCACGCAGCAGCACGTTCAGGCGCTTGGACTCGGGCACGAAGGTGGCCGGGCGCAGCAAGTCCTTTATGTTGAAGCTGTCGCCGTTCTCCTTGAGGATCAACGGCAGCAGGTCCTTGGCCAGCAGGACCCCGAGCACATCGTCATGGCTCTCGCCGATCACCGGGTAGCGCGAGTGCGCGGCGTCGATCACCGCCGGCAGGAATTCGCGCGGCGACTGGCTGGCCTTGATGCTGTTCATCTGCGAGCGCGGCACCATGATGTCGCGTACCTGCAGGTCGGCGACCTGGATGGCGCCTTCGACGATGGTCAGCGCTTCGCTGTCGAGCAGCTTGTTCTGATGGGCTTCGCGCAGCAGCTCAAGGAGCTCCTGGCGGTTTTTCGGCTCATGGACAAAAGCCTGGGTCAGTTTACCCAGCCAGGACTTCTGCCCGTTGCTCGATCGGTCTTCGCTCATGGCGGTTACTCGTGATCCTTGCAGATATCAGTGTGAGGTAGATCGGTTTCGTCGTCGGCATATGGGTCTGGATGACCCAGTTCAGCCAGCAATGTTCGTTCCAACGCTTCCATTTCCTCGGCCTCGTCGTCGTCGATGTGGTCGTAGCCGAGCAGGTGCAGGCAACCGTGGATGACCAGGTGCGCCCAGTGTGCCTCGAGGGCTTTGCCCTGTTCGGCGGCCTCGCGCTCGACCACCGGCACGCAGATCACCAGGTCGCCCAGCAGCGGGATATCGAGCAGGTCGTCGGGAACGTCGGCCGGGAAGGACAGGACGTTGGTCGCGTAGTCCTTGTGCCGGTAGGTGTGGTTCAGCTCGCGCCCCTCGGCCTCGTCGACCAGGCGGATGGTCATCTCCGAGTCGGCCGTGCGCTGGCGCAGGGCCAGCTCGCACCAGCGGCGGAACGCGGCTTCATCGGGGGCGGCGGCGTCCGTGGCCCGTTGCAGGTCGAGTTCAAGCATCGCTGGCTGGACTCTCGGACTTGGCCTGGGTACGGACGTCGAAGCGCTCGTAGGCCTCGACGATACGCTGCACAAGAGGGTGGCGCACCACGTCCTTGGGTTGGAAGTGGGTGAAGCTGATGCCGGGCACATCCTTGAGCACCTCGATCACATGGGCAAGGCCCGACTTGGTGCCACGCGGCAGGTCGACCTGGGTGATGTCACCGGTGATCACCGCGGTCGAGCCGAAGCCGATGCGGGTGAGGAACATCTTCATTTGCTCGACGGTAGTGTTCTGGCTCTCGTCGAGGATGATGAAGCTGTTGTTCAGGGTGCGGCCACGCATGTAGGCCAGCGGCGCGATCTCGATCACCTGACGCTCGATCAGCTTGGCTACGTGCTCGAAGCCGAGCATTTCGTAGAGGGCATCGTACAGCGGGCGCAGATAAGGGTCGATCTTCTGCGCCAGGTCACCGGGAAGGAAGCCGAGCTTTTCGCCGGCCTCGACCGCCGGACGCACCAGCAGGATGCGCCGGACCTGCTCGCGCTCCAGGGCATCGACCGCGCAGGCCACGGCCAGGTAGGTCTTGCCGGTACCGGCCGGGCCGATGCCGAAGTTGATGTCGTTGGCGAGGATTTCCTTGACGTAGCGCTGCTGGTTGACGCCGCGCGGGCGGATGTTGCCCTTGCGCGTGCGCAGCGACACGCTGACTTCGTTGACAGCAGGGTTGTCGAGGGTTTCCACGGCCGACTCCTGAAGGTACAGGTGGACCATTTCCGGCGACAGCTCGGTGGCCTTGGCCTCTCGGTAGAGACGGCGCAGCAGTTGCTCGGCAGAGGAGGTGGTCTTGGGTTCGCCGATCAGTTCGAATTGGTTACCGCGGTTGCGGATCTCGATGGCCAGGCGCTGTTCGATCAGGCGCAGGTGCTCGTCGAACTGGCCGCACAAATTGGCGAAACGGTGGGCCTCGAAAGGTTCGAGGATGAAGCGATGAGGTTGTATGGGTGCGTTCAAGGTCGTTTTTCAGCCGCCCAACGGCAATGGATATGAACCCAAGAATAACCCTTGAAAGACAGTGGCGAAAGCACTTAAACGATCAAGGGTCGCCAGGCCCGTCGCCGGACCCGGCCTTGAGCTGTCAATGCGCCAGCGATGCGATCAGCGAGTGCGGACGGGCTTCATCGATATGCACGTCGACGAGCTGACCGATCAGCTTGGGATTATCGCTGCGGAAGTTGACGATACGGTTATTCTCTGTGCGCCCTTGCAACTGGCCGGGGTCGCGCTTGGAGTAGTCGGTGACCAGGATGCGCTGGATGCTGCCGACCATGCGCCGGCTGATTTCGAAGCCCTGCTGGTCGATGCGGTGCTGCAGCAGTTGCAAGCGTTGCTTCTTCACCTCTTCCGGGGTGTCGTCGGGCAGGTCGGCGGCCGGGGTGCCCGGGCGCGGGCTGTAGACGAAGGAATAGGAGAAGTCGAAGCCGACTTCGGCCACCAGCTTCATGGTCTGTTCGAAGTCTTTCTCGGTCTCGCCGGGGAACCCCACGATGAAGTCCGAGCTGATGCAGATGTCTGGCACGGCGGCCTTGAGTTTGCGCAGCTTGGACTTGTACTCGAGGATGGTGTGGTTGCGCTTCATCGCTGCCAGCACTCGATCGGAGCCGGCCTGCACCGGCAGGTGCAGGTGCTTGACCAGTTGCGGCACTTCGGCGTGGGCCTGGATCAGGCTGTCGGAGAACTCCAGCGGGTGCGAGGTGGTGTAGCGGATGCGTTCGATGCCATCGACCGCTGCCACCACGCGGATCAGTTCGGCCAGGTCGGCGAGGCGGCCGTCGTGGGTCTGGCCGCGGTAGCCATTGACGTTCTGGCCCAGCAAGGTGATCTCGCGCACGCCGTTCTCGGCTAGGTGGATGACTTCGCCAAGCACGTCGTCGAACGGCCGGCTGACCTCCTCGCCACGGGTGTAGGGCACTACGCAGAAGGTGCAGTACTTGCTGCAGCCTTCCATGACCGAGACGAAAGCGGTCGGGCCATCGATGCGTGGCTCGGGCAGGTGGTCGAACTTCTCGATTTCCGGGAAGGACACATCGACCTGCGGCAGGCGCGTGGTACGCGCGGCGTCGATCATTTCCGGCAGGCGGTGCAGGGTCTGTGGGCCGAACACCACGTCGACGTACGGCGCGCGCTTGCGGATCGACTCGCCTTCCTGGCTGGCCACGCAGCCGCCGACGGCGATGACCATCTCCGGGTTCTGCTCCTTCAACTCGCGCCAGCGGCCCAGCTGGGAGTAGACGCGGTCCTGCGCGCGCTCACGGATCGAGCAGGTGTTGAGCAGGATGACATCGGCGTCCTCCGCGCGGGCAGTGACCTCCAGGGCCTGGTGTTCGCCCAGCAGGTCGACCATGCGCGAGCTGTCGTACTCGTTCATCTGGCAACCGTGGGTTTCGATATAAAG
Organism: Pseudomonas sp. X10; assembly: GCF_054889225.1. Classification (NCBI taxonomy): domain Bacteria; kingdom Pseudomonadati; phylum Pseudomonadota; class Gammaproteobacteria; order Pseudomonadales; family Pseudomonadaceae; genus Pseudomonas; species Pseudomonas sp. X10. The sequence goes on from NZ_CM142677.1 coordinate 748,894, forward strand.
CTTCTTGGCCATGGGGATCGTCTTGCTGATGCTGAAGAACCGCGCATTATAAAGGGGTATTCCGGTGCTTCCTAGGGTTCCCGGTCTGTTATGATTCGCCCCTCTTTACCCTTTCACGATTGTCCTGCCAAACATGACCAAACGCGAAGCTCCCATCTACAAAGTGATCTTTCTCAACCAGGGCCAGGTGTTCGAGATGTACGCCAAGCAGATCTACCAGAGTGATCTGTGGGGCTTTCTCGAGGTCGAGGAGTTCGTCTTTGGCGAGCGTACCCAGGTGGTGGTCGACCCCAGCGAAGAGAAGCTCAAGGCCCAGTTCGAAGGCGTGGTGCGCAGTTTCGTGCCGATGCATTCGATCGTGCGCATCGATGAGGTGGAGCGGCTGGGTACGGCGAAGATCAGTGAAGCGAAGGGCGGGGGTAATGTCATGCCGTTCCCGGTGCCGATGCCGGAGAAGTGAGCGGAAATCTAAGGCAGCGGTGAGAAGGGCGTGCGCCCGTCGGCGCTCTGTAGTTCCAGCAGGTACTTGCGGAAGATCTGGCCGAGCACTTGGGTGGCATGCTCCAGGTCGTCGCGCGACATCTGTGCCGAGACTTCGTCAGCGAGGTCCAAAGCCTCCTCGGCACCGTTGACCGCTGCCATCTTCAGCACGATGTAGGCCTGCACGTTGTTGGCCGCGACCCCTTCGCCATGGAAGAACATGGCGCCGAGGCGGAACTGGGACTCGGCATGCCCCTGCAGCGAGGCTTGTTCGAAGTAGTTGAGCGCTTTGTTCAGGTCGCGTGGCGCTTGGCTGCCGCTGTAATAGAACTCGCCCAGCTCGTATTGCGCCTGCGCATCCCCCGACGCTGCCGTCTGCTCGCACGCCGTCAAGGCCTGAGGCAGGTCCTCGGGCTGGGCATTGAGAGTGCAGCGACCCGTTGCCGGAATGAGCAACGAATTACCACCCTCCGCCAAGGCCAGCAGGGGCTGAAGAAGCAACAGGCAGCCCAAGGTAAGGGCGCGGCCGGTGCGGTTCATGGGGATCGACTTACCTCTGCAAAGCTGCGGCCAATGTCTCTGGTGGCACATTATGGGATAAGCAGCGCCAACCTTACAAAGTTTTACGCGAATTTCTGTATTGGCGGCACCGAAGCCTTGCCCTGTCATGGAGGCATGCAAGGGCCTGTAGGAGCGGGCTTGCCCGCGAAGCGTCAGATCAAACAACCCTATTGTCAGGGGCGACGTGTCGCGGGGCGCCGGCGCGCAGGCCGGCTCCTCCTACAGTTATAGTGCCAACAGGCTCTGATGCGTTATTTCGCCAGCTCGACAAACGCTCGCTCGGCCGCGTCCAGAGTGATCTGCAGCTCGGCCTCGCCATGGGCGATGGAGGTGAAGCCCGCTTCGAAGGCGCTTGGCGCCAGGTACACGCCGCCTTCTAGCATCAGGTGGAAGAAGCGCTTGAAGCGTTCCACATCGCTGGCCATCACATCATCGAAGGTGACGATGTCGTCGGCACCGCTGAAGTACAAGCCGAACATGCCTCCGGCCTGGGTGGTGACGAACGGGACGCCGGCGGCATCGGCACGTTGTTGCAGGCCGTCGAGCAGGCGGCTGGTGAAAGCGCTCAACTCGTCATGGAAACCCGGGCGGCTGATCAGCTTGAGGGTGGTCAGGCCGGCGGCCATGGCCAGCGGGTTGCCCGACAGGGTGCCAGCCTGGTAGACCGGCCCCAATGGGGCGATCTGCTCCATGATCTTGCGCTTGCCGCCGAAGCAGCCGACCGGCATGCCGCCGCCGACGATCTTGCCGAAGGTCGACAGGTCAGGGGTGACGCCGTAATGGGCCTGGGCGCCGCCGAGGGCGACACGGAAGCCGGTCATCACTTCGTCGAAGATCAGCACCACGCCATGCTTGTCGCACTGCTCGCGCAGGCCTTCGAGGAAACCCGGCGCCGGCGGTACGCAGTTCATGTTGCCGGCCACTGGCTCGACGATGATGCAGGCTACGTTCTGGCCGACTTCGCCCAGGGTCTTCTCGACCGCTGCGATGTCGTTGAACGGGAGGGTCAGGGTGTGCTTGGCGAAGTCCGCTGGCACACCGGCCGAACTTGGCACGCCCTGGGTCAGCAGGCCAGAACCTGCCTTGACCAGCAGGCTGTCGGAGTGGCCGTGGTAGCAGCCTTCGAACTTGATGATGCTGTCGCGGCCGGTGTAGCCACGGGCCAGGCGGATGGCGCTCATGGTCGCCTCGGTGCCGGAGCTGACCATGCGCACCATCTCCATGGACGGCACGATGGAGCAGACCAGGTCGGCCATCTCGGTTTCCATGGCCGTCGGCGCCCCGTAGGACAGGCCGTGCTCCAGTTGCTTGCGGACCGAAGCCAGTACGTCCGGGTGGCTGTGGCCGAGGATCATGGGGCCCCAGGAGCCGACGTAGTCGACGTAGCGCTTGTCATCTTCATCGGTGACATAGGCGCCTTCGGCGTGCTTGAAGAACAGCGGGGTGCCGCCGACGCTGCGGAAGGCACGCACTGGCGAGTTCACGCCACCGGGGATGTGTTTCTGGGCATTGGCGAACAGGGATTCGGAACGGGACATGGGGGTTCTCTCAAATCAGGTTCAGGCGTACAGGGCGTTGAAGGCACGGGCGCGGCGGGTGACTTCCTGCGTGCTGTCGGCGCCGAACAGGCCATGGATCACCGCCAGCAGGTCGGCACCGTGGGCGACCAGTGGCGCAGCATTGTCGAGGGTGATGCCGCCGATCACGGCGATCGGCAGCTTCACCCGGGCGCGGGCCTCGACCAGCAGCTCGGGGTTGGCGGCGGGCGCGCCGGGCTTGGTCACGGAGTTGAAGAAGCGGCCGAAGGCCACGTAGCTGGCGCCTTCGCGGGCAGCCTGTTCAGCCAGTTCGACCTGGGCATGGCAGGTCGAACCGATGATGGCGTCTCGGCCAAGCAGGGCGCGGGCCGGGGTCAGCGGGCCGTCGGTCTGCCCCAGGTGTACGCCGACGCCCAGGCGCGCGGCCAACTCGGCATCGTCGTTGATGATCAGACGGGTGCCGTAGCGTTCGCAGAGCGTCTTCAGGGCTTCGGCTTCACGCAGGCGGCGGGCTTCGTCGCCGCTCTTGTCGCGGTACTGCAGTAGGCAGACGCCGCCTTCCAGTGCCGCCTCGACATAGGACAGGAAACGGCCGGCGAGCAGCTGGCTGTCGGTGATGGCATACAAACCGCGTAACTTCATCATCGGGCCTCAAGTCTAGGGGTCAGGAACAGAAGTCCAGGGGCAGCCGGCGGGGCACGTACTGGCCTTTGCCCAGTTGCTCGGCGTCGCGCAGTGTCCGCCAGGTGTACTCCAAGGCCGTGCGTACGGCACTGTTCAGTTGCTCGCCCAGGGCCAGGCGGCCGGCCAGGGCGCTGGCCAGGGTGCAGCCGGAGCCATGGTAGCTGCCTGGCAGGCGCTGGCAGGTCCAGGTGTGGCGTTGGCCGTCGCGGCTGTACAGGCGGTTGTGGATTTCTTCTTCGTCACCGTGACCACCGGTGATCAGCAGGTGTCTACAGAACGGCAGGAGCTTCTCGGCGCATTCGTCCGCTGTGCCTTCGGGCAGGTCGGCAAGGATTCGCGCCTCCGGCAGGTTCGGCGTGGCGATGGCGGCCAGTGGCAGCAAGCGCTCGCGCAGGGCATAGCCGACTTCGTCCTTGCCCAAGCGGCCACCGCCGCCAGCGCGCAGGACCGGGTCGCAAACCAGTGGCAGGTGTGGGTGGGCCGAGAGCAGTTCGGCAACCGTATCGACCATCTCGATCGAGCCGAGCATGCCCAGCTTGACCGCGGCGACGTTCGAGTCGGCCAGCACGGCGTTGGCTTGGGCCAGCACCCACTCGCGGTCGAGCACCCGGAAGTCGGTGACATTGACGGTATCCTGCACGGTCAGGGCAGTCACGGCCGGCGCGGCATGACACCCCTGGGCGATCAGGGCTTCGATATCTGCCTGCAAGCCGGCGCCGCCACTGGGGTCGTGGCCGGAGAGACAGAGGACAACGGGGCGGGAGCTGTAGGTATTCATGGTGGGCGAGCTTACCACCAAACCTTTTTCACCGGGTTGCCCCGTGCGTGGGTTTTGTTGATCGAGCGGTCAGATTGTTGTTTGTTTGATGCTCTGAAAGTGTTGTTCTAGAGCTTCTACGTTAAATTTTTAGGTGCTCGGTAGCAGCCTCTGGAAGCTATGCTAGAGTGCTCGAATAACTCGATAACAGGTACTCTGATTTCGTCGGCTCAAAGGGATAGGAGGCCCCGCGACGCGACCGGAGACGCCATGCTGGGGCTGTATGCGCTATTTGCTGATTGTTGTGCTGGGCTGGCTGCCCTTGCTGGCGGGAGCGGTCGACTTCGACGATGCGACCCGGAGTATGCCTTTGGGCAAGGTCATGCAGGTCTTCGAGGACCGTGACGGTACCGCCACCATCGCCGAGGTCAGCGCTCCTGCGTTCGCCAGCCGTTTTCACCAGCATAGGGGCGATGTGCTCAACGCCGGCTATTCGACCTCGGTGTTCTGGTTGAAAGTCGACCTTGCCTACACCGCCATGCCCACGGCCGCTCCACGACAATGGCTGTTGGAGCTGGCCTATCCTCCGCTGGACCATCTTGAACTCTATCTTCCGGATGACGCGGGCACCTACCATTTGGCGCAGCGCACCGGCGACGCGTTGCCCTACGCCAGCCGGCAGATTCGTCAGAACAACTACTTGTTCGAGCTGCTGTTCAGTCCGGGCCAATCGACCACGGTCTACCTGCGCCTGCACAGCCAGGGCTCGATCCAGGTTCCGCTGACACTGTGGTCGGCCGAGGCCTACCTGGAGCAGCAGCCGACCCGCCTGTATGTGCTGGGCATCATCTACGGCGTGCTGCTGGTGATGCTGGTGTACAACCTGTTCATCTATGTCAGCGTGCGTGACACCAGCTATCTCTACTACATCCTCTATATCGCCTCGTTCGGCCTCTACCAGGTATCGGTCAATGGCGCCGGCGTCGCCTACTTCTGGCCAGACAACCCCTGGTGGGCCAATGCCGCGACCCCGCTGTTCATCGGCGCATCCGGCCTGTTCGGATGTCAGTTCGCCCGCCACTTCCTGCAGATGGGCAGGCTGAGCCGTGGCTTCGACCGCCTGCTGCAATTGTTGATGCTCGGTGGCGTGGTGGTGATGGTGTTGGCGGTGAGTATGCGCTACGGCATCGCCTTGCGCATGGCCACTGCGCTGGCCTTGCTGTTCACCGTGAGCATCTTCGCTGCGGGCTTGTTCGCCTGGTCGCGCGGGGTTCGAGCCGCGCGCTATTTCATCATCGCCTGGTCGGCGTTTCTCCTTGGCGGGCTGGTCAACACCCTGATGGTGCTTGGCTACCTGCCCAATGTGTTCCTGACCATGTATGCCAGCCAGCTTGGTGCGGCGCTCGAGGTAGCGTTGCTGTCGCTGGCCCTGGCCGACCGCATCAACAGCATGCGCGAACAGCAGGCGCAGGCCCTGCGCGACACCGGCCGCACCCTGGAGCAGCTCAACCAGCAACTAGCCCAGAGCAACCGGCTCAAGGACGAATTCCTCGCCACGGTGACCCACGAACTGCGTACGCCGATGAACGGCGTGATCGGTTCGCTCGAACTGATGCAGACCCTGCCTTTGGACACCGAACTGGCTCAGTACCAGCGCACTGCCAGTGGCGCGGCCCGGGACATGATGGCCATGGTCGACGACATACTTATCCTCACCGAGCTGCAGGCCGGGCGTCTCAGGGCCCAAACCGCCCCGTTCAGCCTGCGCCACCTGCTTCAGGACCTGCGCGCCGGCTATGCCGGGCAGGCGCTGGGCAAGGGCCTGTACCTGAGTCTGGACATTCCCGCCGAACTTCCCGACCACTTCGTCGGTGATGCGCAAAAGCTAGCGCGCTGCTTGGCCTGTCTGGTCGAGAACGGGCTCAAGTTCACCCATCAGGGCGGTGTCATGGTGCAGGTGCGTGGCCGCCGCCTGGGGCCGGACATCCTGGCGCTGAGCGTCGGTGTCAGCGACAGCGGCATCGGTTTCGATGACCTGGACCAGTCGATCCTCTACCAGCGCTTCTTCCAGGTCGACGGTTCCATGACCCGTCGCTACGGCGGCCTGGGCATCGGCCTGTCGATCTGTCGGCAGTTGGGCGAACTGATCGGCGCACGGCTGTCGCATGAGTCCACCCGCGGATTGGGCAGCCGCTTCGAGTTGAGCCTGACCCTGCCTGTGGCTCAGCCGCAGGTCGCTCCGGTCCAGATCGCAAGCGGACTAAAACGCTTCTGATTAGGCATTTTTGTCACTTTGAGATGCAGGGGAAGGAGTGCTTCACTGGGTTTTCCAGGCATGACCGGATTCAGGAGTTCTCCGATGAACCTGCACCAGTACGCTGAAACCCACGAAGTCACCAACCAGCCACCGTCCCTGGATGGCGCCAATCTGTACCGTCTCGACCAGCCCCTGCAGGAGTGGTCACGGCGCTTTGGCGCGGGCTGGGCCGAGTCGCGGATCGATGCCTACGGTGCCCTGGCCGGCGGACCGCTGATGGCTGCCGGTTTCCTGGCCAACCTGCACAAGCCCAGGTTCAGCAGTCATGACCGTTACGGCCATCGTGTCGACCTGGTGGAATTCCACCCGGCCTATCACGAGCTGATGCGTACGGCCATCGAGCACGGCCTGCCGTCGCTGCCCTGGGCTGAGCCGCGGGCTGGTGCCCATGTCGCCCGGGCATGCATGACCTACCTGCACAGCCAAGCCGAGGCCGGTAGCGGCTGCCCCTTGACCATGACCTTCGCCGCCGTGCCGGCGCTGAGGCTGCAGCCGGAACTGGCCCAGTACTGGCTGCCCAAGGTGCTGGCGCGTGAGTACGACCCCCGCAACGTTGGTGACCGGCACAAGGCGGGGGTCACCCTGGGTATGGCCATGACCGAGAAACAGGGCGGCACCGATGTGCGCGCCAACACCACCCGCGCTTACCCGGTCGGCAGCCCCGGACCGGGGCAGGCCTATGAGCTGGTCGGGCATAAGTGGTTCTGCTCGGCGCCGATGTGCGACGCCTTCCTGACCCTGGCTCAGACCGAGAAGGGCCTGAGCTGCTTCCTGCTGCCCCGCCACCGGCCGGACGACAACCGCAACCAGTTCTACATCCAGCGCCTGAAGGACAAACTAGGCAACTGCTCCAACGCTTCCAGCGAGGTGGAGTTCCGTGGCGCCCTGGCCTGGATGATCGGCGAGGAAGGACGAGGCGTGCCGACCATCATCGAGATGGTCGCCATGACCCGCTTCGACTGTATGGTCGGTTCCAGCGCCCTGATGCGCCAGGCACTGACCCAGGCCGCACACCACTGCGCCCATCGCAAGGTCGGTGGGCGCGTGCTCAATGAACAGCCGCTGATGCAGAACGTACTGGCCGACCTGGCCCTGGAAAGCGAGGCGGCACTGGCCCTGAGCCTGCGCATGGGGCAGGCGCTCGACCAGTTGGACGACCCGCAGCAGGCCCATTTCGCCCGCCTGGTGACGGCAGTGGGCAAGTACTGGATCTGCAAACGCGCCCCGGCCATGATCAACGAAGCTGCTGAATGCATGGGTGGTGCCGGCTATGTCGAGGACAGCATCCTGCCGCGCTTGTACCGGGAAGCACCGGTCAACTCGACCTGGGAGGGGTCGGGCAACGTGCAATGCCTGGACGTGCTGCGTGCCCTGTCCAAGGAGCCGGGCGTGCTCGATGCGTTGTTCACGGAGCTGGGCGACGGCCATGGCGACCCGCGCCTGGCCGCGCATATCGGTAATCTCAAGGGGGCGTTCTCCGACACCAGCGACATCCAGTACCGCGCCCGCCAGCTCACCGAGGACATCGCCCTGGCCCTGCAGGCCAAGCTGTTGCTGGAGGCGGGGAACACGGAGGTCAGCGATGCGTTCATCGGCAGTCGCCTGGGCGCTGGCGGGCGGGTCTATGGCGCGTTGCCACGTGGTCTCGACGTAGAGGCATTGGTCGCCCGCTCGACACCGGCGTGGCCGTTATAACAGGGGATGTCTTCAGCGGCGAATGCAGGCAAGATGGACGGCATGCATGTCCAGACAGGAAGCACAGTGTGAGCCAAGCTTTTGTAGTTGTAGATACCGCCGAGCAGGCCGTCGATCGTCTGGCGGCCTTGCATGAACAGGCCACCGAGGCCCTGAGCCAGGCCCTCAAACGCTACCTCAAGGACCGTACTGAGCCGGATGCCGACGAGCGTGCGCTGTTCCGTTACCCGGCCCTGCGTCTGACCTATTACTGCCAGGGTGAAGTCCCAGCCACGACCCGGGCCTATGCCAAAGTCCAGGTGGCCGGCACCTACAGCGTCACCGTAACCCAACCAGCGGCCTTCCGTGGCTATCTGCTAGAGCAGTTGCGGCCGCTGATGAGCGATTTCACCGTCACTGTGGAAGTGGGTGTCAGCGAACAGAACATCCCCTATCCCTATGTAGTCGAGCAGGGCGACGAGCTGGCCGGTACGGGCATCACTGCTGCGGCGCTGGCACGGGTCTTCCCCAGCACCGACCTGTCGGCGGCCACCGATGGCATCGCCGACGGGCTGTATGACTGGGGTAATGCCGAGACCCTGCCACTGGCGCTGTTCGACGCGGCGAGGGTCGACTTCTCCCTACGTCGCCTGGTGCACTACACGGGCAGCGACTGGCGCCATGTGCAGCCCTGGATCCTGCTGACCAACTACCACCGCTACGTCGACCAGTTCATCGCCCACGGCCTGGAGCAACTGCGGGAGGACCCACGTTTTGTGCAGATGGTCCTGCCGGGCAATGTCATCATCGATAAGAGCATGGACAACGGCGAGGCCCAGGCGCTGGTCGCTGGGGTGGTCTGGCACCGTTACCAGATGCCGGCCTATCACCTGATTGCCGCCGATGGCGATGGCATCACCCTGGTCAATATCGGTGTCGGTCCATCTAACGCCAAGAACATCACCGACCACCTGGCCGTGCTGCGTCCGCACTGCTGGCTGATGATCGGCCACTGCGGCGGCCTGCGGCAGTCGCAGACCATCGGCGATTATGTGCTAGCCCACGCCTACATGCGCCGTGACGGTATTCTTGACCGGGTGGTGCCGCCGAACATCCCGATCCCGGCCCTGGCCGAGGTGCAAATGGCCCTGCAGGAGGCGGCGGCGCAGGTCACCGGCGAGCGTGGTGACGAGCTGAAGAAACGCCTGCGCACCGGTACAGTGCTGACCTACGACGACCGTAACTGGGAGCTGCGCTGGGCCCAGGAACGGCCGTTGATCAACCTATCGCGGGCCGTGGCGGTGGACATGGAAAGCGGCACCATCGCCGCTCAAGGCTACCGGCTGCGGGTGCCCTACGGCACCTTGTTGTGTGTCTCGGACAAGCCCCTGCACAGCGAGATCAAGCTGCCCGGCGCGGCCAACGCCTTCTACAATCGCGCTGTGAGCCAGCACCTGAAGATCGGTATCGCCGCCCTGGACCTGCTGCGCACCGAGCTCAACTCGCTGCACTCGCGTAAACTGCGCAGCTTCGATGAGCCGCCGTTCCGCTGAGGCCCCATGTCCTTGCCACCCCGTTCCAAGCCGCGCCGTCCTGCTGCGCGGCCTGCCGGCCCGCGTCGCCAACCCAAGGCGCCGCCGGCCGAGCCTCGCCTGATCCTGTTCAACAAGCCGTTCGATGTCCTGACCCAATTCAGCGACGGGGAAGGGCGCGCGACCCTCAAGGACTACATCGACATTCCCGGCATCTACCCGGCCGGCCGCCTGGACCGTGACAGTGAAGGGTTGTTGCTGCTGACCAACGACGGTCGCCTGCAGGCGCGCATCGCCGATCCGCGGCACAAGTTGGCCAAGACGTATTGGGTGCAGGTGGAAGGGGAGCCGAGCGACGAGCAGTTGCAACGCCTGCGCGACGGCGTCGAGCTCAATGACGGGCCGACCTTGCCAGCTGAGGCGCGGCGTCTGGAGGAGCCGGAGCTGTGGCCGCGCAATCCGCCGGTGCGTTTTCGCAAGAGCGTGCCCACCAGTTGGCTGGAACTGGTGATCCGGGAGGGGCGCAACCGTCAGGTGCGGCGCATGACGGCCGCCGTCGGCTTGCCGACCCTGCGGCTGGTGCGTGTGCGGATCGGCGACTGGAGCCTGGACGGGCTGGAGCAGGGGAGTTGGCGGGAGGTGCCGGCGACGCTGGGTAGGCGTTAGCGCCCCTCCCTGCATCCCTTGACTATTGAGTTCGAGGCTCAAACGCCTTCGATGAAACCGACCACCACGCTCTTGATAATGAAGGCGAGCACACCAAGGCCCAGCACGAAGAACAGAATGAGGGTGCCAAACCGGCCTGCTTTGGACTTCTTCGCCAGGTCCCAGACGATGAAGCCCATGAAGCCGATCAGGATAGTGACCAGGATGATCATCATCCACTCTTCGAATACTGCAGGATCCATCGATATTCTCCAGGCAGGCTGAAGCGCCGGATTATACGCCGGCTGACCGTGCCTGCCTAACGCAGGTGGGTCAACGGCAGCTCAGTACTGGCCAGGACCTGGTTGAGCACGAAGCTGGAGCGCACGCTGGTGACCCCTTCGATACGCGTCAGGCTGCCTAGAAGCAACCTCTGGTAGTGGTCCATGTCCGGTACCACCACCTTGAGCTGGTAGTCGGCATCCATCCCGGTGACCAGGCTGCATTCGAGCACCTGGGGCAGGTTGCGGATAGCCGCCTCAAAGGTCTCGAAACGTTCCGGGGTGTGGCGGTCCATGCCGATCAGCACATAGGCGGTCAGGCTCAGGCCGAGCTTCTTGCGGTCCAGCAGCGCTACTTGGCGGGCGATGTAGCCGTCATCCTCCAACTGTTTGACCCGCCGTGAGCAAGGGGAGGGCGACAGGCCGATGCGTTCGGCCAGCTCTTGGTTGGAGATGCGCGCATCGCGCTGCAATTCGGCAAGGATGCTGAGGTCATAGCGGTCAAGCTTGCTCATGGAAAGTGCCTTTTCTGTTCAGATTGCGGCAAATTATCATTCCAGGGTTAAAAATTGCGCAAGTGCTATTTATCTGAGCAATCTTCGCAATCCTCTGCCGCACTCGATCCTCTATCTTTATCAACAGAATCACTGCCCGGACATCAGTCCACGGCGACCGGCCCAATCAGGGCGGTTGCGGCCAGCCATCCAACAGGATCGGCCAGGCCCCCGGGCTACACACCGTCCAGAAGGCGGCGTGAGGTGAGCCGGTGTCACAAGCGCCGAGCACGGACAACAATTCTCGAAGGGAGGCCCATGGGCCTCCCTTTTTTCATGTCTGGAGTTTCATTTTGGCGGCTAGCGGGGGAAGGTAGACTGGCTGTCGTTCAGTCCAGTTTCCGCCGAGAGGGCAGTATGAGATCACGCATCTGGCAGTGGGCAGGTGTTGGTTTGTTTGGCTTGAGTGCCAGCCTGGGCGCGTTGGCCCAGGGGCCGGGCGAGGGACATGGCGGTCATGGCCAGCAGGATCCCAATGGCGGCATGGGCAGCTCACCGTTGAACTCGCGCAACGAGGCGCACCAGACCCAGCCGCCACGCCATGGTGACTACCAGGATATCCCACGGCGCCCCGGCGATGATCGGCACTGGCAGGCCGGAGGTCCTGGGCAGAGGCTGGGCAATGACTGGCCGGGTCGGCCGGGCGGCCATGGCGATGGTTGGGGGGCGGGTCCACGGTACCGCCCTGGGCACATGATCGACCGCTTTCCCGAGCGCTACTGGAAGGTGCCGTACCGGGGGCACGACTATTACTACTCGGGTGGCTACTGGTACCGGCCGCAGGGGCCGCGCTATGTGGTGGTCAGGCCGCCTTACGGCGTGCGGGTCAGCTATCTGCCGGCCTATGCCCGCGAGGTTTGGTTTGGCGGCGCGTTGTTCTTCCTGGTGGCCGACACCTATTACCGGTATCTGGCCGACAGCCGCGAATACGTGGTGGTCAACCCGCCGACAGCCGCGCCGGGGCCGCAACCTGGCAGTGGCTACGACGTGATCGTCTACCCCACCTATGGCCAGGCGCCGCAACAGCAGGAGCAGGACCGCTACCAGTGCCATCGCTGGGCGGTCGAGCAGTCCGGTTTCGACCCGGCGGCGGCCAGTCATGCGCCACCGGCCAACGTGGCCGATACCTATCGGCGGGCGTTGGGTGCGTGCTTGAGTGGGCGGGGGTACAGCGTTAATTGATCTCCCCAGGCCCTGCCTTTGGCAAGGCGAGGGCTTTGCCCTCGGTCGCGGTGGCCCGTTTCACACCGGATCGGCATGCACCATCACATCAGCACGCGGATAGCGCTGGCGTATCGCCGCCGAGGCCTGCACACACAGCTCATGGGCCTCATGCAGCGGCAGCTCGCCGGGCAGTTCCAGATGCACCTGGACGAACCAGTGGCTGCCCGAGACCCGGGTCCGCAGGTCATGTGCGCCTTTCACGCCTGGTATCGCGCAGACCAACTCCAGCATCCGCTCGCCGATGTCGGCGGGTAGTTCCTTGTCCATCAGGATCGCTGTGCTTTCCCGGGCGATCTGCAGGGCGCTCCAGAAGATGTAAAGGGCAATGCCCAGGCCGAACAGCGCATCCATCTGGGGCCAACCCAGGCGTGCCAGCAGCAGGGCCAGGAGGATGCTGCCGTTGAGCAGCAGGTCGGAGCGGTAGTGCAGGGAGTCGGCGCGTACCGCCGTGGAGCCGGTTGCACGGATGACCTTGCGCTGGAAGGCCAGCAAAGCCAAGGTCAGCACCAGCGACAGTAGCATCACCGCAATACCGGCGCTGGTATCCCCCAGCGGTTGTGGCGACTGCAGGCGTTCGATGGCCTGCACCCCGATCAGGATCGCACTGACGCCGATGAACAACGCCTGGGCCATGCCCGCGAGGGCTTCGGCCTTGCCATGGCCAAAGCGGTGATCATCGTCAGCTGGGCGCAAGGCATAGTGAACGGCGAGCAGGTTGAGAAAGGAGGCCACGGCGTCCAGGGCCGAGTCGGTGAGGCCGGCCAGCAGGCTGACCGAGCCGCTGAGCCACCAGCCGATGGCTTTGCTCAGCACCAGGATGCTGGCCACCGCGAGCGAAGCTCGGGTGGCCAGGCGTAGCAGGCGTTGCTGTTCCGCTGTTGGGGTCATGCGGGTGTGGGTGTCCTTGCGGGTCAGGCAGCCGGTACCAGGCCGTAGGCGGCCAGTTGCTCGACGCTGCCGCGGTGCTGGATCAGGCGCGGGTCGTTCAGCGGCAGGCGCTGGCCCAGTTCGCTTTCGAGAATAGCCTGCAGCTTGGCATTGTCGACCCTGCCGTCGGCCGTGATGGCCTGTTTGAGCGTTTCCGGGGCGACCTGTGCGGTCTTGCCGCCAGGGTAGTAGATGGCGCCGGTGGCGAAGTCGATGCCGAAGGCGATCAGGCCTGGGATGACATAGAAGAGGATGCCGATGGCATCCATGGCAGCGATCACAGGGTCGATCTTGCCTTCGATCTGGCCGCGCCGGTCAGGGTAGAACAGCGTGCCACAGGCCGTCAGCTGGGTCAGCAGGGTGGCGATCAGGGCGCCACCAATGACGCGGGAATGGATTCGCATGTAAATCTCCGGATGGATAACCACTACGGGGCAGGCAGGACACCTGCACCTGATGCTAAGACCATGATAAGGCTGGCTCGGTTCGCCGTTATACCCGGCCGATTGTTCGAGAGCCACCACGATTTCATTACCAATCGATGCCGTATCGCTGGCCCTGCGCCAGGCCTTGAGTGAGCGTGGCAGAGCTGTGCCCGAGGTGGCCGGCCAGCGCGCGACGCTCGTCGTGCTGATCGTGGGCACCTGTGCTTACTTCACATCCTGGATGGCCTTGGATGTACCGCTCAGCTGAGAAGTCGGATTTAGAGGTAGCACACTCATGGTTTTGGCATGCCTTGGCTATCAAATATGCGCTTAGGTCTACTTGAGTAGTATTTTATGATAATGAAATTATCATCCAGTAATGCTTGGTGTTAATTGTTTTCTCATCAATGTTTAATCGACTTTTACGTTGTTTTTATGTGGGTATTTGTGAATTGAACTTTTTCTTTGACGCCGGTTTTTTGATTGCTAGTATCCCTGCAAGCGGCCCGTTATTTAGTGTGCTTGAGAAGTTCAGCCACGATGGGTTCACGCTTACTTCTTGCACCTTTTACAAGCGTGCTAGGGACGCTTGGCGAAAGGACGCGAACCCCGATGACGGGTAACAGACAGGGAGTCTTCAAGGTGATCAGGTCCCTCTGCCAATGCTTGTTCTACCGCCTAACCCCCATACAACATGCTGTTGTAGTTCCCCTGTGTAATCCAAACCCCCCTCTTGCTGGCCAAGTGAGATACCTTGCGCCCAGTGAGCGCTCGGGTGTGGGCTAAGCACTACTTCCGGATTAACCCTTTTTATATAACTTTCGCTAATTCGAACGTTCAGCCGCTATTCAAGCGGTTGCGCACGCGTTCGGGTCGCTTTGTTATGGGACTGACTAGCTGAAGCAAAGACAGGTGTGCAATGGAAAATATTGTAGTTGTCGATAAGGCGACGGGGGCGGCGACCGAGCAAGCGTTCGGTAACGTCGCCCTGAACGGAACCAGTATTGTAAAAGTGCCCATTAGCCCGAGTAGCATCCAGTCGATGCAGCAGTCGGGCAGGGACTTGGTCATCACGCTCAAGTCGGGTGGCACGGTCACGGTCCAGAACTTCTTTGTGGTTGGCAGCGATGGCGAAGCCAACCAGTTGGTATTGGAAGAGGCCGATGGGACCTTGCTCCTGGGAAGCTACTCTTCGCCGTACTCCGGTTTCACCTTTAGCGAGATCGGCACCCTGGATGACCTGGTGGCCGGCGCAACGCCGGACTGGGTGACCTGGGGGTTGAGTCTGCTGGGTGTTGGCGGCCTCGCCTCGATGTTCTTCGTCGGTAGTAATGGCAGCAGTGGTGGCGGCGGAGGTGGTGACGGCGGTTCGCCCGCTCCAGATGCTCCCACCGACCTTGCCTTCAATGACGCCGGTACGGTGCTGAGTGGCAAGGGCCAGCCGGGTACGACCGTGACGGTCAAGGACGCGAATGGGCAAGTCATCGGCACAGGGGTCGTGGGTTCGGATGGCAACTTCCAGGTCAACCTGAATACCCCGCAAACCAACGGCGAAACAGTTGAGGTCACGCTCACAGACTCTGAGGGCAAGGTATCCCCTCCCACCTCGATCACCGCAGGCGACACCACAGCCCCTGATGCGCCGACAGATCTAGTCGTTAGTGACGATGGCACCACTGTCAGTGGCAAAGGCGAGCCCAACTCCACAGTCACTATCAAGGATGCCAATGGCGAGGTGATCGGTACCGGTACCGTCGGCGCTGATGGCACCTTCAACATTGTGGTGACTCCCCCACAGGTCAACGGAGAAACCCTCACGGTTACGTTGACCGATGCTGCAGGAAATGTTTCAGGCCCGTCCGAAGTAACTGCACCGGATATTGATGATACGGACGCCGACGCGGATGCCGACGCCGACGCGGATGCCGATGCCGACGCGGATGCTGATGCGGATGCCGATGCCGATGCCGATGCCGATGCCGATGCCGACGCGGATGCTGATGCGGATGCCGATGCCGATGCCGATGCCGATGCCGATGCCGATGCCGATGCGGACGCCGACGCGGATGCCGATGCGGATGCCGACGCTGATGCCGACGCCGACGCCGACGCCGACGCGGATGCCGACGCGGATGCCGATGCCGACGCGGATGCGGATGCCGATGCGGATGCCGACGCCGACGCCGATGCGGATGCCGATGCCGATGCGGATGCCGACGCGGATGCCGACGCCGATGCGGATGCCGACGCCGATGCCGATGCCGATGCGGACGCCGATGCGGATGCCGATGCCGACGCGGATGCCGACGCCGACGCCGATGCCGATGCCGACGCTGATGCGGATGCCGATGCCGATGCGGATGCCGATGCCGATGCCGATGCGGATGCCGACGCTGATGCCGACGCCGACGCCGACGCGGATGCCGACGCGGATGCCGACGCCGATGCGGACGCCGACGCTGATGCCGATGCCGATGCCGATGCCGATGCCGATGCGGACGCCGACGCTGATGCTGATGCTGATGCTGATGCTGATGCTGATGCTGATGCGGACGCCGATGCCGATGCCGACGCCGATGCGGACGCGGATGCTGATGCGGACGCCGACGCTGATGCGGACGCCGATGCGGACGCGGATGCTGATGCGGACGCCGACGCCGACGCCGACGCCGACGCCGACGCGGATGCGGATGCCGATGCGGACGCCGACGCCGACGCCGACGCGGATGCCGATGCCGACGCCGATGCGGACGCCGACGCCGACGCCGATGCTGATGCTGACGCCGATGCCGATGCCGATGCCGATGCCGATGCGGATGCTGATGCTGATGCCGACGCCGACGCCGACGCCGACGCCGACGCCGACGCCGACGCGGATGCGGATGCGGATGCCGATGCGGACGCCGATGCCGATGCGGACGCCGACGCCGATGCTGATGCTGATGCTGATGCTGATGCTGATGCTGATGCGGATGCGGATGCGGATGCGGATGCTGATGCCGACGCGGATGCGGATGCGGATGCCGATGCTGACGCCGATGCCGATGCCGATGCCGATGCCGATGCGGACGCCGATGCGGATGCCGACGCGGATGCCGACGCCGATGCGGATGCCGATGCCGACGCTGATGCGGATGCCGATGCCGATGCCGATGCGGATGCCGATGCCGATGCCGATGCGGATGCCGACGCTGATGCCGACGCCGACGCGGATGCGGATGCCGACGCCGATGCCGATGCCGATGCCGATGCGGATGCCGACGCTGATGCCGACGCCGACGCCGACGCGGATGCCGACGCGGATGCCGACGCGGATGCCGACGCCGATGCGGACGCCGACGCTGATGCCGATGCCGATGCCGATGCCGATGCCGACGCTGATGCTGATGCTGATGCTGATGCTGATGCTGATGCTGATGCGGATGCTGATGCTGATGCGGACGCCGACGCCGATGCTGATGCTGACGCCGATGCCGATGCCGATGCCGATGCCGATGCCGATGCGGACGCCGATGCGGATGCCGACGCGGATGCCGACGCCGATGCGGATGCCGATGCCGACGCTGATGCGGATGCCGATGCCGACGCTGATGCCGACGCCGACGCCGACGCGGATGCCGACGCGGATGCGGATGCCGACGCCGATGCCGATGCCGATGCGGATGCCGACGCTGATGCCGACGCCGACGCCGACGCCGACGCGGATGCCGACGCGGATGCCGACGCCGATGCGGACGCCGACGCTGATGCCGATGCCGATGCCGATGCCGATGCCGATGCCGATGCCGACGCTGATGCTGATGCTGATGCTGATGCGGACGCGGATGCTGATGCGGACGCCGACGCCGACGCCGACGCCGACGCTGATGCCGACGCCGACGCCGACGCCGACGCCGACGCCGATGCGGACGCGGATGCTGATGCGGACGCCGACGCCGACGCCGATGCCGACGCGGATGCGGATGCGGATGCCGATGCCGATGCCGATGCGGACGCCGACGCCGACGCCGACGCCGACGCTGATGCTGATGCTGATGCTGATGCTGATGCTGATGCGGACGCCGATGCCGATGCGGACGCGGATGCTGATGCGGACGCCGACGCTGATGCCGACGCCGACGCCGACGCCGATGCGGACGCGGATGCTGATGCGGACGCCGACGCCGACGCCGACGCCGATGCCGACGCGGATGCGGATGCGGATGCGGATGCGGATGCCGATGCGGACGCCGACGCCGACGCCGACGCTGACGCTGATGCGGACGCCGATGCGGATGCGGATGCTGACGCCGACGCTGATGCGGACGCCGACGCGGATGCGGATGCCGATGCTGACGCCGACGCCGACGCCGATGCTGATGCTGATGCTGATGCTGATGCTGATGCTGATGCTGATGCTGATGCTGATGCTGATGCTGATGCGGATGCGGATGCGGATGCGGATGCGGATGCTGATGCGGACGCGGATGCCGATGCGGATGCCGACGCCGATGCGGACGCCGACGCTGATGCTGATGCGGACGCTGATGCTGATGCTGATGCTGATGCTGATGCTGATGCTGATGCTGATGCTGATGCTGATGCGGATGCGGATGCGGATGCTGATGCGGATGCTGATGCGGACGCCGACGCCGACGCCGACGCCGACGCTGACGCCGATGCGGACGCCGATGCCGATGCCGACGCGGATGCCGATGCGGATGCGGACGCCGATGCCGACGCGGATGCCGACGCGGATGCGGATGCTGATGCCGACGCGGATGCCGATGCGGACGCCGACGCCGATGCGGATGCGGACGCCGATGCCGATGCCGATGCGGACGCCGACGCTGATGCGGATGCGGATGCGGATGCCGATGCCGACGCCGACGCAGACTCCGACCTAGAAGCCTTCGACGACCTCGCGACAGCTGAACTGACTGTAACTCCGGTTACAACCAACACCGCGCTCAACAGCATGAACGTGTTCACGTTGCTGGGGGTTGGTGGAATTCAGATCGGTGTGCCTGAGTTGTCGCAGCAGTTCACTGTGACGGATGAAAGTACCGGCACCTTGAATCTGTCTTTCGGTGCGGGTGACCTGGTCTCCGTGTTGGGTAGCGGGTTCACTGCGACCCTTGAGGTCAGCGACGGTGCTGGCGGCTGGATCCCGGTTAATCAGGGCAGCATAGGCGGTGGCTTGCTCGATCTGCTTGGGCTGTTCGGTTCGGGTAATACCAGCGCGACAATCGAAGGTCTAGCGGCAGGTGAGTATCGCTTCACGCTCACCATGGACCCAGCGGTGGTGGCAGTTGGCGCTAGCGTTACGGCGCAACTGAGCGTTGATAACGCAAGCCTGGTCGACTTCATTGCAACAGGAGGTGAGGTCAGCGGGAATGTCATTACCGATGACGGCTTCGAAGGCGTGCCGGACTCCCCAGGTACCGCAGGTGATGCGGTGGTTGAGACAGTCAACGGTGTGGAAATCGGTGACGATCCTGCAGTCGGTACCGTTGTACACGGGCTGTACGGTGACCTGACGATCTTTGCCAATGGCGATTACACCTACACGCCAAATGGCGATGTGGCGAACATCGGCAAGGTAGATGCCTTCGAGTATCAACTGGGGACAGCGGCGGGCGGAACGGCTTCGGCCACTCTGTACGTGCGCATCGACAGCACCGACTCGACGGTTATCTGGAGCCCTGACGATCCATCGGAGGAGGGTGTCCTGGAAGTGATTGCCACCGATGATATCGGAACGGCCATGATCGACCGCGACAACCTGGTAGAGACTGAAAGCCTGACGGCATTGCAGTACTCGACGCCGCTCCTCATCGGTACCGGCTCAGGCACCGGGGCAGAGTTCGTAGTGGAGCCAGACACAACGGCAGACCTTGCCGTCAGTGTCCAGTTCTCTGGAGTTGGACTGTTCCCGACAACCACGCTCACCTTGGAGGTGTTCAACGGGGTCAGCTGGGTTTCCACGGGGCAGACCACGACAAGCTCCCCCTTCACCTTCACGGGACTGGAGGCTGGTACGTACCGGGTGAGCGGGTCGACGGGAGCTGTATCGCTGGCCGGTACGGTTACCGTTAGCCAAACGCTGACGACCACCCATGCGACGGAGTTCGTTACGGGTGACGCGGTCGCCGCAACGGGCAATGTCCTGGCGGAGGGCGCTAACTCGCCAGCAGACAGCCTCGGCTCGACGTTGACGGTGCTGAGTGTGTTGGTCGATGGGGTCTACGTCATACCGGGTCAAACCGGAGCAGTGGTGCAGGGTGAATACGGCACGCTGACGTTGTATGCGAACGGTGACTACAGCTACACGCCGACCCCAGGTCTGCCAGTGGCTGACCTCGGCAAAGTGGACAGCTTCACCTACAAACTCACCACACCAGGTGGCCAGGAGGACACCGCAACCTTGTACGTACGCCTTGACTCGCCGGACCTTGATCTTGTCTGGGACGATGACAACCCGGGTGATCCTGCCACCGAAGCCCCAGGCTTCGCAGCAGCCTCGTTCGTGGACGACTCGTCACATGCAACGGTCAACGAAGGTGCCGAAGGTGCTGATCAGACCGCGAGCCATGACACCGGGTTTGTAGCGGTGGATGGCGAGGGTGGCCCTGACACGTTGGTGTGGGAGGGCGACGATGCGACGATCAACTTGAGCTTGCTGGTCGGTAATGTCAGCGATATCGAGAGCATCGACCTGAACGACTTCAGTGCAGTCGAACTGACCGTGAGTCTGGAAGATCTGGTGGCAGTGACGGCGCCCGAGACGGATAGATTGTTTATCCAGGGTGACGAGCAAGACAGCGTCCATCTGACTGGTGACTGGTCGGTGGTTTCTACTCAACTAGAGAACGGACAGGAGTACGTGGTGTACGTCAACCAGGAAGATGAGACCCATCAACTTTGGGTGCAGAGCGGTATCAACGTGGTCTAACCATGTTGTGGCGGGGAGCGTCAGGCCGTAAGGCCTGGCGTTCTCTTCTCATCACTTCACTCATCAACTGTAACTGCCGGGCGGCGCGCTTTTCGCCGCTTTGGCGTTACACAGTGAATTTGAGCAGTGCCGTGTATGTTCCTGAAACTGAAAGAGCTGCATGGCAAGTAAGCGCCAATCTTTTTCATCACAAGATGATATGGAGCATTACTTGAAACCCAAGGATCGGTTCGAGTTCCTGTTTGTGGCGTTGTTGGTCGTCGCCTTACAGCCATTGAAGATAGAACGGGCCGTAGCACTGACACGTGACTACGAACCTGAAAGTATCAACACCATCAGCCCAAAAGATGTGGGCAAGAATTTACCGAGTGACTCGTTCGGTGCCGGCCAGTTGGCTGCCCCCAGGAACGTAGTCCCCGACAACCTCGATCTGCCTCGCGCCATTCAATTGGCCGTTGCTTGGCATCCCGCCATTGCAGAGTCGATCGGTCAGCTTTACCAGCAACACGACAATGTCACCGTGGCCCGTGCAGGCTATTACCCGCAGATTCGCGGTGGTTTCAACAGCGGCTATGACAGTGGCCTGACCGGTAATGGTCAAAGCCAGACCTTCTCCCTGTCGCTCTCGCAGATGCTGTATGACTTCGGCAAGGTGGACAGTGCCGTGGATAGCGCCGTGGCCCGGGTCAATGGCCAGCAGGCTGCGGTCCTGTTGGCCATCGATCAGGTGGCACGCGATACCGCTTTTGCCGTGATCGAACTGCAGCGTTATCAGGCGTTGCTCGACATTTCTCGCGCGCAGGTCAAGGGGCTTACGGCCATCTCTGAGCTGGCGCAACAGCGCAGCGATATGGGGGCCAGCACCCGTTCCGACATGATCCAGGCGCGCTCGCGGGTTGAGGCAGCCGTTGCAACGGAACTGCAATACACCGCGCTCTACAACCGCTGGCGGACGGCGCTGGGCAACCTGCTCGGTGCACAAGCGCCGGTCAATGTCACCGCCGAGATGCCTGCCGCACTACGGCAGTCCTGCCAAGGCATCAATGCTGACGAAGTGCTGACGCCTTCGCTGTTGATCGCCCAGGCCCAGCAGGTCGATGCGCTGGCGCAAGTCGCTCGGGCGCGGGCCGAGGGGATGCCGACTGTGTCGTTGGACCCTTCTGTCACTCAGTACCTGGACAACAACGATGAGAATGGTACCGCTGGCGGGCGTGACCGTACTCGCTATGGGATCTTCATCAACGTGGAAGTGCCCTTGTACCAGGGGGGCGCTATCAATGCCCGTAAATCGGCGGCCGCTCAAGCGTTGCGCGCTGCCGAGGCGGCCAACGATGCCGCGCGACTGGCGGTGCGCCAGGGCTTGCTTGAGGCCCGGGACCAAACCTCCAGCCTCGAGCAGCGCCTGTCGACCCTGGACTTTCGCGAACGCAGCATTTCTGAAACCCGCGATTTGTATCGCCAGCAATACCTCGAGCTGGGCACGCGGCCGCTGCTTGATCTGTTGAACGCCGAGCAGGAAATCCACCAGGCTGCCATGGATCGGGCCAACACCACCTCCGATCTGCATCGCTTGGAAATCGATTGCCTCTATAACAGCAGCGCCTTGCGCACGGCCTTCAATCTGGAGAGCAGTACGATCCAAGGTGTGGAGATTCAACCATGAACGACGCTGTGAACCTTGATACCCCGAGCGCCACTGAACCCCAGACCTTGGAGGCGGTAAGCGCGCCCAGTTACGAAGGCTGGCTAGAAGCGATACTGGCCGTTGCCCGGCACCATCGCCTGGATTGCTCGGCGCAGAATGTGCGCATCGCCGGCCAGTGGAGCAAAGGTGCAAGTGTCGACGAGGTGCTGCGCCAGATGGCTCGCCAAGCCGGACTGAGCCTGAAAATCGTCAATTTCACCCCCTCGTTGTTGGCGCAGCGGCGCCTGCCGCTGGTGCTGCAGTTCGATGATGGTCAAATCGGGGTGCTGCAGACCCTCAGCGACGACGAGCTGGGGATTGTCTACAGCGGTGACCAGGGCCTGCAAAGCCGCATCAGCCGTGCGGATCTGGTCACCTCTGTACGCAAGGTACTGATTCTGCGGCCGGTGCAAGCGGCCAAGGATTCCCGGGTCGACGACTACATCAAGCCCTACGAGAAAAGCTGGTTCAGGAACATCATATTGCGCGACTTGCGCCCGTACGCTCATGTCATGTTGGCGTCGCTGGCGGCGAACGTGCTCGGCTTGGCCGGGGTGCTGTTCTCGATGCAGGTGTATGACCGTGTGATTCCGGCCGAGTCGATGCCGACCCTGTATGTGCTGTTCGGCGGGGTGATACTGGCGCTGTCTTTCGACTTCCTCTTGCGGGTCACGCGTGTGCGAATCACCGATCTGCTGGGCAAGCGCGCGGACATGCGGGTGTCGGACCTGGTCTTCGGCCATGCCATTCGCTTGCGCAATAGCGCTCGGCCGAAATCTACCGGATCGTTTATCTCGCAGTTGCGCGAGCTTGAACAGCTTCGCGAACTGATTACCTCAAGCACTGCCAGCGCCTTGGCCGACTTGCCGTTTTTCCTGATGTTCGTGGCGATCTACTGGTTTATTGCCGGGCCGCTGGTAGCCGTGCCGCTGGGTGCGGTGATCTTTCTGGTGATTCCGGGGCTGTTGTCGCAGCGCAAACTGGCCAGGTTGGCCAACCAGTCTATGCGCGAAAGTTCACTGCGTAGCGCCATGCTGGTGGAGACCGTGCAAGGCCTGGAAGACATCAAGATGCTCCAGGCCGAGCAGCGTTTCCAGCAGCAATGGAACCACTACAACGCGACCGCCGCCGAGGCCAGCTTGCGCTCGCGGACGCTCACCAACGGGTTGGTGACCTGGGGGCAGAGCGTGCAGGGGGGGGTATTTGCGGTAGTAGTGGTGTTCGGTGCGCCGATGGTGATGGGAGGAGACATGACCACCGGTAGCCTGGTAGCCGCATCGATCCTGGCTTCGCGCATGGTGGCGCCGATGTCGCAGATCACCGTCGTGCTGACGCGCTGGCAACAGGCCAAAGTCGCCCTGCAGGGCCTGCACCGAATCATGCAGATGCCGGTCGACCAGGCCGATGGCAGCGAACGTGTGCACCTTCCCGTGATCCGCGGCAACTATGAGTTCAATCAGGCGGAGTTCAAGTACAGCGAAGATGCGCCCATTCCGGCCTTGATGGTCAAGGACTTGAGGATTGCCCCGGGTGAGCGCATCGCGGTGCTTGGGCGTAACGGCGCGGGCAAGTCGACTTTGTTGCAGGCGATGGCCGGCATGATCGACCTCAGTTCGGGCTCGCTGACGCTGGATGGCGTCGGTTTAAGTCATATCGACCCGGCCGATGTGCGCCGCGATGTGGGTCTGCTGACCCAGAACGCTCGGCTGTTCCACGGCACTCTGCGGGAGAACCTGATGATGGGCACGCCCCACGCCAGCGACCAGGAGATTCTCGAAGCCCTGGCGCTGACGGGGGCCCTGGAGTTCATCAGCAGATTCCCGATGGGTATGGACCACATGATTCTGGAGGGCGGGCTTGGCCTCTCTGGTGGCCAGCGCCAGTCGCTGTTGCTGTCACGGTTGATCATTCGTCAGCCACAGATTGTGTTGTTGGACGAACCTACCGCCGCGCTGGACGATGCCAGTGAGCGCAAGCTGATTCAGAGCCTTGCTCAATGGGGGGCGCAGCGCACCTTGATCATCGCCACACACCGGATGAGTGTGCTCAGCCTGGTGGATCGCATCATCGTCGTCGACAACGGTTCGGTAGTGATTGATGACACGAAGGACAACGCCATTGCCCGCCTTTCCAAACCCAGGAACCAGGCGCAGTGAGCCGGCTGCCCATGCAATTGACTGCGCAAAAGGATAGCTCTGATGGCCAATGAAAATTGTGCTTCGAGATGGAACCTGGAGCAGGCCCAGATGCCTCTGCTCGGATCCTCTCAAGACGCCGACCTGTCCCGCGACGACAGCCTCGATGACGCTACCGTGGTGCGCTCGACGCGTATCGTCTGGTATGTAGCATTGATGCTGCTGACGTTTGGGGTATGGGCCTACCTGTTTGAAATAGACGAAGTGTCGACCGGCACCGGCAAGGTCATCCCGAGCTCGCGCGAGCAGGTCATTCAGTCGCTGGAGGGCGGCATCATCGCCGAGCTCAACGTTGCCGAAGGGGATATCGTCGAGCAAGGTGAAGTGCTCGCCAAGCTTGATCCGACCAAGACCGAGTCCACCTTCGGCGAGAGTGCGGCCAAGTACCGCGCGGCCCTGGCCAGCGTTGCCCGGTTGCAGGCGGAAGTGAACGGTACCAAGCTGACATTTCCCGAGGAACTCAAGGCTTATCCGGAGTTGATCGCAGCTGAGAGCGATCTGTACCAGACTCGGCGCAAGGGGCTGGAAGAGTCTCAAGCGGGGGTCAGGACTTCCCTGGCGCTGGTGCGCAGCGAGCTGGAAATCACCGAAAACCTGGCCCGTGTCGGTGCTGCGAGCAATGTCGAAGTACTACGCTTGAAACGGCAAAAGTCCGAACTTGAACTGAAACTCACCCAGTCCCGCTCCGAGTACATGGTGCGTGCCGGCGAAGAATTGGCCAAGGCCAACTCCGATGTGCAAACCCTGTCGTCGGTGCTCAAGGGCCGTTCCGACTCAGTCTCGCGCCTGACATTGCGCTCGCCGGTGCGGGGGATCGTCAAGGACATCGAGGTCACCACCATCGGCGGGATCATTCCCCCCAATGGCCGCTTGATGCAGATCGTGCCGATGGACGACCAGTTGCTGATCGAGGTGCGCATTTCACCTCGCGACATTGCTTTCATCCACCCCAGCCAGGACGCCAAGGTCAAGATCACTGCCTACGATTACGCCATCTACGGCAGCATGGACGGTAAGGTGGTGACGATCTCCCCCGATACCATTCAGGACGAAGTCAAACCGGAGGTGTTCTACTACCGCGTGTTCATTCGCACCAATGACAATGAACTGCACAACAAGGTCGGCAAAGCGTTTCCTATCGTGCCGGGGATGATCGCGACAGCAGATATCAAGACCGGCCAGAAGACCGTGCTCGATTATCTGATCAAACCCATGAACCGGGCTCGTGAAGCCTTGCGCGAACGCTAGTGGGGGATAACCGCATGTTCGTATCGAGCGTCGCGCGGTGGCTGTCGTGCCTGGCCCTGGTGGTCAGCGCGCCTCTGTTGGCCAGGGGTATGGATGATCTGCCGTTGCTGTGGAATACCCCGGCAGACCAGGCCAGTTGCGTCGATCCGGACTCGGCCCTGTGGGTCAAGTTTGCCAGCGGCCAGGCCTGCATTCGTTACTTCAGTGCTGCGCCGCTTGAGGGGGCGCCGGTGGTGATCGTGATGTTTCACGGTGACCGTAATATCGAAATGCACCGTGCACCGGAAGACATTGCCGGCAATACCCTGCGGGCCAAGGACAAGCAAGCGGCAGCCCTGAGCCAACGTGCCGGAGTGCCGGTGGTGATTGTCGCGCGTCCGGGAACCTATGGTTCGAGTGGCAATCATGGGCAGCGCCGCCAGGTCAGCGAGTTTCAGGCGCTGGACGCGGCGCTCGACCAATTGCGCCAGCGTTATTCCATCGGTCGTTTTGTGCTGCTCGGGCACAGCGGCGGGGCGACGGTGGTGGCGGCTTTGATGACACTGGGGCGTGAGGATGTCAAATGCGCGGTCATGACTTCTGGGGTATTCGCCGTGCTCGAACGGGCGCAAATGATTCGTCGCAGCAAAGGACTGCCTGCCCGCGATGGGCGCGACACCAACGGCCTGCAGCATCCTTATGAGCCCTTGCAGCACGTTGACGGTATCGCCCGGGTGCCTGACCGACCGTTGATCGTGATAGGCAATCGTAACGACCAGGTCGCCCCCTTTGTCCTGCAGGAGCGCTTCTACCAGGCGTTAAGCGATGCAGGGCTCAAAGCGCGATTGACTGAAGCGCCGGCTGCTGGTCCGGCGTTTCATCAGCTGCGCAACGATATCGGGCTGAAGACAGCGGCCCAGTGTGCTCACCCTTGAAGCAGCGACTCGCTGTCACCTGCGAGTCGCTTCAGCCTGTGGCGTCAGAGCGCTGTGGCCAGTTGCTTGGTGTGGGTGAGTGAGTCGACCAGTTGCGAGAGGCCGGTTCCGCCAGAGCTCTTCACCAGCACCCAATCGCCCTTGTGGAACCAGCGTGCAGCCTGTTCGGGCAGTTTTTCCAGCAGGGCGTTGACGTCCTCGAACCACTCGACGCTCAACTGGTCACGCACTTGCACATACAGCGCGTGCATTAGCGGCCCGCAGAGCAGGGTATGCCGTGGAGACGCCGCCAACAGGTGTTCGGCCAGGTCCAGGTGATAGCCTTGGGTCTGCGGCCCCAGTTCGAGCATGTCTCCCAGCACCGCGACGCGCTGATCGGCCCGGCCGGGCAGATCAGCGAGCATTTTCAACGAGGCTCCCATGGAACCTGGGTTGGCGTTGTAGGCGTCATTGATCAACTGGTAGTCGCCATCCCCACAGGGGATGGTCAGTGTGTTCCCGCGGCCGTCAACCGCCTCGAATGTCTCCAGTGCAGCCAGTGCTTGCTCTATGGGCAAGCCGGCGACAACCAGTGAGGCCAGCACCGACAGGGCGTTGAGGACCATGTGCTTGCCACGGGCACGCAGCTTGAAGCGCAATGGCGCGCCTCGAAGGCTGGCATTGACTTGCAAATGGGAAGCGGTGGCGAGGCAGTCGATCACGCGCAGATCGGCTTGCGCATGCTCGCCGTAGCTGAGCTCGGCCAATTGTGCTTGCTTGGCGGCGTCAGCGAACACTTGGTAGTAAGGCATGTCGCGGTTCAGCACGGCATGACCGCCGGGCGCCATGGACCTGAAGATCGCACTTTTCTTGCGGGCCAGGTTTGCCAGCGTGCCGTGGTATTCCAGGTGTGCCGGCGCCAGGCTGGTGACGACGGCGACATGGGGGCGAACCAGGTCGGAGTTGATGGGCATCCTGCCAACGGCCATTTCCAGGACCCAGAAGCGGGCCGGGTCGGTCATGCTGGCCAGGTTCCAGGCAATGCCGTGGGGCAGGTTGGCGTTAGCTTCGGTCTGCGCCACCGTTCCGAGTTGCTGCAGGGCGTGGGTGAGCATGGCGACCACGGTGGTTTTACCGGCGCTACCGGTTACCCCGAATACCTGGCCACCGAAGGTTTGCCGGGCGTAGCGCCCCAAGTCCAGCATGGCGTCGGCAGTGTCCGGGACTTGCAGCACCGGCAAGCCGGCGTCGAGGTAGGGCGTAGGGTCGGTGCACACAAAGGCTGACGGGCGCTGTTGTGGGTCAGCCTTGGCCCACAGGTGTGCCAATCGGGCTTCATTGGCACCCACCTTGCTCGGGTGCCTGATTAACATGCGTTGCGGTTTGAAGTACGACATGGAGGGGGCCAGCCCGCTGGCTTGCCAATCCGCCGTAGGCGCTACCGCCCAAATGCCGCCGGTGGCTTGTGCGACATTTGCCGCGTTCCAGTACCAGCCGCCAATACCATGTTGCTCGCGCGGCAGTTCGCGCTGGACTTGCGGTGCGCCATCGAGCAGGTAGCGGTGATAGGCAATGAGCCCGGAGAGGTAGTGTTCGACATCGTCGATCCGCACGCGGAAGGCGTGATGACGGATGAAGAATGAACCGACGATGCGTGCCGGGTTGCCAAAGAACATCGCTATTTCCGGCCAGAAATAACCGTTCAACAAATACCCGGCGCGGTGGTGCAAGGCACGATAGAACGCTTCCAGGTCGACCTCATTGAGCAGATGACGCAGTGCGGGCAGTTGTTCGATGCGCTGCAGCATCTGCTGTGCGGCCATCATCAACTCCAGCAGGGTCGGGAAGGTGGTGATGCGCTGCTGCACAAAGCCCAGGTAGTCGATGAAGTTGTTCAGGCCGAAGCGGAAGTATTTTTCTTCGGGCCGATAACGAGTCAGCTCGTTGACGCAGTAGCTCAACCAGTGATCGTGCTCGCGCCAATGCTCCTTGGCGATGAAATGATCGAAGGCTTTTTCGACCATGTGTAGCCAACGCTCGTCGCCGGTCAAACCGTAGAGGCGCATCAGGCCGAATGCCGCTTCACCGTCGTAGTAGATAATCCGGAAGGGCTCTTTGACACTCAGGTCCTTGGCATGCAGAACGTGGTTGAAGATCCCTGTCTGCGGGTCTTGCATCCAGGCAATGCCATTGGCCAGTGCTTCCAGCAATGGAAGATAGTCGCGGCTTCCGGTGACTTCGCTGTATTTCACCAGGGCCAGCAGGCATACCGCATTGCCCCCTAGTTTTATTTCGTCGCCTGTGTCCACCAAGAAGGCGGCGGCACTGCCGTCGGGCAGGGTGTAGGGCTTGATCAGCGTCTGGGTGAGGTGGTCGAGGGCGCGAAGTATCGAGGCCTTGAGCGTGTCGTCCTGGATCAGCGCCCAGGCTTCGACCATGGAGTAAACGGTGCTGGCGTGACGCAGGGTGTTGTAGTTCTGGATCGTGCGGTCAAAGCAGGGGAAGTGGCCGTAGACGAATTGCCCGCTGTCTTTGACCTGACGCGAGAGAAAGTCCGAGGCCGTTACGATTTTTTCCCGGACTTCGCCGGCTTCCAGCACATCCGTTTTGCGTCGGCCGACATCGAGTCCATTGCTATTGAGGGCATGGACAACGCCGTCTTCGGCACAGAAAACACCTTGAGTCTGGAACAGGTAGACGGGGGTCTGAGGGTGAGCTTGGGCATGTTGGGCTGCCGCCAGTGCAGTTGAACCGACAAAGCGTTTTTTCGCGTATACCGAGAAATTGCCCAGGTTGAAGCTAGCAACAGGAATGGTGGAGCCGCCGTACAGGATAGCGTTGGCGTTGATTTCCTGTTCGGTGAGGGCGATTTTCAGCTCCTTGTCGAAGGCGATGCCGTGCCGGAAGTAGTTGCGTTTGTGGCGCTTGAGGCGCTCCTGCAGTTGTGCCCACGACAGTGTCGTCAGGTTGACTGCGCGCTCGACCCGGAGCCACAGCCGTGCGGATGGCCGATCCTGCTCTGGTGTGGCCTGTAGCTGTGGGAAATTTAGTAGCGCGCTGTTCCAGGCGGTCTCGAAACTCTCAGCGGTGACGTGGAAAACCCTAGCCCGCTGTGTACCGTCGCTGAGGGAGAAAAACAGCGTACAGGCTGATGAGGCCTCGGTGTTGGCGATGAGGTCTGCCGTCTGCGTTTTTAAGAAATTGTAACAGGCGGTTAGTTGCTGTTTCAAAGACATAAGAAAATCCATTGTCAATGTCGGATGAAGACAGAATTTTTGCTATGTGAGAGTTCTCTTGTTCGATAATCGAACTCTGCTGAGAACATTAGACCTTCCTGCGTCCAAGCAAAGTGAGGTGTCGTCGGCTAATAGTGTGAACTTCATCACATAAAGTATTGGTGTGTGCTTTTTTGGAATAAGCACGCTCACCATACTAAAGTATCACCAAGTTAGTACCTTCGTACTAGTTTAGCGGGAGAGAGTCATCGCGGGGTTTCTCCTTGGGAGAAAAAACGCCCGGTTGCTCATGCTCGCTCAGGTGGTTCTTTATTAGCTTTCGGAGGATTTGCGATACGGTTAGATCGACGGTCTCAGAGAGATCCTCTAATTTTTTTTTAGTCGGCAGATCGATCAGTATCGTGAGGCGAACGGTCTTTTTATGCATGTGCAATCCCTTTTCTATCCGCAGACGTTACTCATGCTGCGGTCGGCTCTCCAATTCCTGATGGAAACTAGGTGTTAAATGGCACTTCCAAGGCGCTGTACGGACTATAATTCAACCGTTGCGGATTTTCTACTTTACTCTAGGCGGGTGTAGAGATTCATGTGCTGAGTCGATGTGCCAATACGAGTTCCTCGGCCAGTCATACTCCACCTCAGTATTATTGATAGTCCGTGATACGGCCGTTTTGAAGACGGTTGCTCTGCTGGTGTGGCCTCTCGCCGGATGGCCAATGAACCTCTGTATACTGCACGCCTTGTTGCAGGAGTAATCATGAGTTCGTTGCCCATCGACGCCGCCTTGCCGGCTCTTCTGAAAGCTCTCCAGGAGCGCAATGAAGTCGTGCTCCAGGCTCCGCCAGGTGCTGGTAAAACTACCCGCGTCCCTCTAGCGCTCCTTGAGGAACCTTGGCTCAAAGAGCAAACGATCATCATGCTCGAACCACGGCGTCTTGCCGCGCGCGCTGCCGCTGAGCGCATGGCGGCTGAACTCGGCGAGCGGGTAGGTGAGACGGTGGGTTACCGCATTCGTCTTGAAAGCAAAGTGGGCCCGAAGACTCGCATTGAAGTCGTGACCGAAGGGATCCTGGCAAGGAGGCTTCAAGACGACCCCTCGTTGGATGGCGTGGGCCTGGTCATTTTCGACGAATTCCACCTTCGAAACCTGGATGCGGACCTGGCCTTGGCACTCACGCTCAACGGCCGCGAGCTCTTTCGCGATGATGTCCCGCTAAAGGTCTTGTTGATGTCAGCAACGCTCGAAGGGGAGCGGCTTTCTCGACTGCTCGACGAGGCTCCCATTGTGACTAGCGAAGGCAGGATGTATCCGGTCACGACGGTCTGGGGCAAACCGCAACAGCCCGGAGAGTTCATCGAGCCCCGTATCGTTGCGGCGTGCCTCGATGCACTGGCGGAGCAAAGCGGCAGCCTCCTTGTCTTCCTGCCCGGGCAAGCGGAAATTCGACGTGTTCATCAAGGGCTTCTGGATAGCCTTGGCAAAGATGCAACTGATGCCCAGGGGGACATCCTGATCTGCCCGCTGCATGGCGAACTCCAGTTGAACGAGCAGCGCGCAGCAATAGATCCCGCGCCGCCTGGGAAGCGAAAAATCGTTCTGGCAACGAACATCGCGGAAACCAGTATCACCATCGATGGTGTGCGAGTCGTTATTGACGCAGGCCTTGAGCGGGTGCCGCGGTTCGATCCGCGCAGTGGCATGACCAGGCTCGACACGCAGCGTATTTCCAAGGCTAGCGCTACCCAGCGGGCAGGTCGGGCAGGGCGGCTTGAAGCGGGTGTTTGCTATCGGTTGTGGTCTGAAGCCCAACACGAGCAGTTGGCCGGCTTTAGCTCGCCGGAGGTTCAACAGGCTGACCTGGCCGGATTGGCACTGCAGCTCGCGAGGTGGGGCGTTGAGCCGGATCAGCTCAAATGGCTCGATGCGCCGCCCGCTGCTGCCTTTTCGCAGGCATGTGATCTGTTGCGCCGGCTTGGCGCCCTGCAACAGGATGGGCAATTAACCAAACACGGCCAGGCGATGGCCGAGATGCCTGCTCATCCTCGGATTGCTCACCTGCTGTTACGCGGACATGAGCTGGGCTTGACGGAGATGGCGTGCGATATCGCCGCTTTGCTGAGCGAGCGGGATATCCAGCGCGGCGGCGGTGCCGACCTGCATAGCCGGTTGGCCGTCTTGTCTGGAGAGCAACGTGCCCAGCGTGGCGGGCAGGGGGGCGCTCAGCGGGCGAAGCAGTTGGCCAAGCAGTACCGTTCATTTTTGCGCGGGCCTAGGGCCGGCACCGTCCCGGACCCCGAAAGTCCAAAGTGGGTGGGCTGCCTGCTAGCGCTTGCCTACCCTGACCGCGTTGCACAACAGCGGCGCGCTGGTGGCGCTGAGTACCGCCTCGCCAATGGCCGTGCCGCGTTGTTCAGCGAGAGCGATGCGCTGATGAAGCACCCATGGTTGGTGATCGCTGATCTAGGGAGCCGCCAAGGCCAAAGGGAAGAGCGTATCTATCTCGCGGCGGACCTGGATGAGGCGTTGTTCGATTCCGTCCTGAAAGAGCAAGTCTGTCAGGTGGACGAGCTGGATTGGGATGAGCGGGAAGGTGGGCTCCGGGCGGAACGACAGTTGAAGGTCGGGGAATTGGTACTTTCCTCTGCTCCGTTGACAAACCTGGATGACCAAGCCCGTGTCCAAGCGTTGATCAACTACATCCGGCGCAAGGGCCTTGAGCTGTTGCCCTGGACTCCCGAGCTGCGCCAGTGGCAGGCGCGTGTGGCGCTTCTCCGGGATCTGGACCTAGCGAGCGGAGGAACGAGTGAATGGCCGGATCTACGTGACCCAGTGCTGCTGGAGTCACTAGGCGAGTGGCTAGGCCCCTACGTTGGAAAGATCACCAGGCTCAGTCACTTTGGCCAGCTCGACCTGACATCGATTCTGCGCAATCTGCTGCCGTGGCCACTGCCACAGCAGCTCGATGCGCAAGCGCCTCAGACAATCGCGGTGCCCTCAGGGTCGAATATCCGAATCGACTACAGCGAGCGGCCTCCGGTATTGGCTGTGAGGCTCCAGGAGCTGTTTGGCCTGGCAGACACACCGCGCATCGCCAATGGACGGCAGGTGCTCAAGCTGCATTTGCTGTCGCCTGCGCGGCGTCCCGTGCAGGTCACCCAAGACTTGGAAAGCTTCTGGAAGTCGACCTACGGCGAGGTCAAGAAAGACCTAAAAGGCCGGTACCCCAAGCACTACTGGCCGGATGACCCTCTGGTGGCGGAGGCGACAGCGCGGGCGAAGCCGAGGAAACGCTGAACGCCTCCTCAATCAACACGTGTGATCAAGAACTCATGGATATCGCCCTCCCCGACAGTCAGGAGGGAGATACCGGCCTGCCGCCAATGAGGCAGATCAGGGATGGCTTTGACCTGATGCCCTTCGTGGTCTCGAAAGCGGCAAAGAGCCCTTGCTCAGTCCAGGTCAGCGGCTCGATCTTCCAGTAGTGCTTGACCTCGGCGTGTTGGTATAGCCCCAGGTAGCCATTGCGGCTGATACCCAATTTTTTGGCGGCGTTGCGTCCAGTGCCCGAGATGTTGAAGTGCAAGCGGTTCTCGGTTTGTGAATGAAATACGAAGTGGAACACCGGCGAGTCTTCCTTTCCCCCTGCCTGGAGCCAGTCATATTCGGGGGTTATACCCCATGTGAACTTGTCGTCGGAGCGGCTGAGGCGCAGGGGAACCAAGCCTCCATCCTTCACCATATAGATTTTGCCCCGGAAGGATTCCAGTTCTTCGGCCCATAGCGTTTCTTGCTCGACATCGGACATGTGAAACTCCTTTTCCATTTACCAGTCTGGTCGTCGGCGTTGTTGATCGCGCCGGCCTGCACCTTAGGCACTGGTAAATGAAGCGTGGAGATCGAAAGCTTTCCTTGAGTCGGCTTAGTGAATGCAGCGCGCAGGGCACGCTGCATTTACGTGGGGCCTTGCTCGTTATGCCTGGCATCGACTACCCAGGTTCATTTCTTTGCCTGTGTGGAGGCGTCGGACGCTGCCTGGCTTTTGTTCACGGCCTCCAGGATCACCTTCGCCACATCGGCCGGGCGGGACTGCTGGGGGACGTGGCTGCTGTCGAGCTCGGTGGCTTGGGCGCCGATTTTTTTCGCGAAGGCGTGCTGCAGACCAGGGTCGATCATGCGGTCCTGTTTGCTGATCACGTACCAGGACGGTTTGCTCGTCCAAGCGGCGGCGCTGGTCCGATCATCAAAGGCCGAGGCCCGGATAGGCCCTTGGGTCGCGGCCATAATGGCGGTCTGCGCTTTCGGCAGGTCCTGGGCAAAATCGGTCGCCATGCCTTGGGGCGTCAGGTACAGGAAGCCGCTCTTGTCGGCAGTGAGCTGGCTCAGGCCGGGCGGAGTCGGGTAGCCCTTGCCCAGTTCGCCGCTGCTCTGGCCGGCGTCCGGGGCGAAGGCGGCGACGTAGACCAGCCCTCGTACATGCTCGTCAGTACCGGCCTGGCTGATTACCGTACCGCCCCAGGAATGGCCGACCAGCACCACGTCACCTGGCTGGTTGTCCAGGACCCGTTGCGTGGCGGCCACGTCGTCAGCCAGCGAGGTCAGTGGGTTTTGCACCACGGTCACCTTGACCCCTTCTGCCTGCAGCAGAGGGACGACCTTGGCCCAGTCCGAGCCATCGGCGAAAGCTCCGTGTACGATCACCACCGAGGGCTTTTCGGTGGCGGCATGGGTGGTGGCAGCGAAGACCGAGCCGGTCATTGCCATTGCCAGGGCGAGCGTCTTGAATCGGAACATGGTTGGATCTCCTGTGTGGGTGATGACCTATTGTCAGGAGCAGCCCACTATCCCGGTATCGGTCGTTTATCCGAGGCAGCCCGGTAATCAGGAATGACACTGTGGAAAACACCATGTTCGAGAATCACCACATCACCCTGCAAGGTGCCGTCCAGACGCTGTCCATGGTTGGCGACCTGAGCATGGGGCAACCCTTGGGCCAGTCACGCCGCACTGCGCGGCTGGCCCATCTGCTCGCGCAGGCCTGTAATGGCGAGGGCGAGCACGTCCAGGCCGCCCGTCAGGTCGCTTTGCTGCGTTGGTCTGGCTGTACCGCCAATGCCGACGGCTTCACCCGCTTGCTCGGCGATGACGTGGTTGGACGCAACGCCATGCTCAGCCATACCTTGGATTCCGCCGGCCAGCGCGCCATGCGCAAGACCTCGCCCTTGGCCCGGGTGCACTGTGAGGTCTCCGGCGAGATCGCCGTCACCCTCGGGCTGGGGCAAGCGGTCGAACAGGGACTGCGGCATATCTTCGAGCAGTTCGATGGCCAGGGCAGGCCTTATGGCTTGCGCCATCCGGACGTGCCCGACGTGGTCTACCAGGTCATCCTGGCAGGGGACCTGGAGATCCTTTCACGGGTCCATGGCCTGGACGCCGCCCTGGGGTGGATCGCCAGCCAGGGGGATTGTCGCTACCCGGCAGCGCTGGCCTCCGAGGTTTCGCGGCATGCTGCGCAATGGCTGGAGGCCCTGCGTGTTCCGGAGATGGCCCCGGCGACCGGTGAGCACAGGGTGCCGCTGACGCTGGTGGGCGATGTCATCGACCTCAAGCTGCCCTGGCTGGCGGGGTATTCGCGTGGCGCGGCCGATCTTGTGCGCCGTGCTGCGCAGCTCTGGGGGTTGCCGGAGGCGTCCATCGAGGCGTTGGGCAAGGCGGCGCTGGTACATGGCATCGGTCGCGCCGCGGTGCCCAATCGCATCTGGAATACCGAAGGCAGCTTGCTGGAAGGCGATAGCGAACAGGTCCGCCTCGTTCCCTACTGGACGGCCCGTGCATGTGGGCAGGTTGCCGAGCTGGAGGTGCCTGGGCAATTGGCCGCGCATGCCTACGAGCGCTTGGACGGCAGTGGTTATTACCGAGGCCTGGGTGGCGAGTCGCTGCTGCCTGAACACCGGCTGCTGGCCGCCTCGCTGGCCTGGCTGGCGCTGTGTTCCGAGCGGCCGTGGCGCCCGGCCTTCAGCGAGCCCGAGGCTCAGCGGCTATTGCTGGAGGACGCAGCCCAGGGACGTTTCGACGTCCAGGCTTGCAAGGCCGTGATCGCCGCCGCTCGTGGCGAGCAGAGCGTCAGCCTGGCCAAGGCTGCCAATGGTCCGCTCAGCGAGCGGGAAAGCGAGATCCTGGGGCTGATCAGCAAAGGAGGAAGCAACAAGGAGGTGGCCCGTCAACTGGGTATCAGCCCGAGCACGGTGCGCACCCATGTCGAGAGCGTGTTTCGCAAGCTCGAGTGCACCACTCGCGCGGCGGCGACCCTGAAAGCCTTGACCCTCGGGCTTATCTAGGTCGCGCCGGTAGCACCAACTGCGCACTGACTGGCAAGTGATCGGAAATCTGTAGGGTTTCGCGAGGTTCAGTTCGCCCCAGGCATAACCGAGCCGTTCGTCGCCAGGCCAGGTCAGGTGCCGGCTTCGGTTTCCAGGAGCATGAACAGGCGGTACAGCACCACGTTGCTGAACAGCTGGAGGAAGCCGTTGAGGCTGTCCAGAGCCAGTTGCAGGGCCGGTTGCGGTTCGGGGAAGAGGGTCAGGAACAGGCCGTCGAGCAGCCATAGCGGTGCCAGCACGGCGAGGACGCACACCAGGATGCGCCAGAAGTGGCCGGTCGTCATCCGTGCGCTCTCGCGCATCGAGGCCACTACCGGCATGCCGCGCAGCACCAGCAGGTATTCGGCGAACACCAGGTTGATCATCAGCCAGATGCCCGGCAGCACGAACAGCGCCAGGCCGGCCATGATCAGCAGCGAGCTGATCAGAATCATCAGGGCCAGGGTCGGCCACAATTGCAGGGCCCTGGCGAAGAGGTCGCGTTTGAGCGGCACCAGGCCGTTGCTGCGGGTGTCGAGGTAGAGGATCAGCGCGGCGCTATACAGCGGGTAGAACAGCAGGCTGACCAGCATGCCGTAGGCCGGCGACGCCTTTTCGCCCAACTGCAGATAAAGCAGTTGGGTGCAAAGGGCCTCGAGCACCACCAGCGGCAGGCACAGCTGGAGGATGCTGACCAGGTGGCGTTGGAAGAAATACAGGGAGTCGCGCAGAACGCTCAGCGGATTCATCAGTCAACATCGCATGGCAGAAAAAGCAGGGCGTAACTTTAGGGGCTGTTGAGGTTTAATTCCAGGCCGGGACTCATACGTCAGCAAACCCTGGCCCAGCCGTCGCCCAAGCTGAAGAAAGTTTCACTCGCCCGGCGATTGAATCAGACTGCCTTGCCCCCCATCTTTAACCCTGTCCGATGTCCTGGTTCTTGTATGAGGTAGCCCATGAACACTGAAGAACAAACCTTGATCGACGGCCTGTTTACCCGGCTCAGGCAGGCCGAGGACCCGAACCAGCCACGTGATGCTCAGGCCCAGGCATGCATCGACGAGCATGTGCGGCAGCAGCCAGCGGCGCCGTACTACATGGCCCAGGCGATCCTGGTGCAAGAAGCCGCGCTCAAGCGCCTGGACGAGCAGAACAAGCAGCTCGAGGCCGAGCTGAAGCAGGCACGCAGCCAGGTGACGGCCACTCCCCAGGGCAACGGCGGAGGCTTCTTGTCCAGTCTCTTCGGGGCCAGCACCCGCGCGCCCGCGCCGCAACCGCAGCCACAGCGTTCGGCGTCCAATGGCGGCGGCTGGCGCGAGCCGTCGCGGTCGTTCGGCCAGGCGCAACAGCCCGGTTTCAATGCGGCACCTGGCGCGGCCCGTGGTGGCGCCGGCAGCTTCCTGGGCGGCGCGTTGCAAACCGCGGCGGGGGTGGCCGGCGGCGTGATGCTGGCGCAGGGCATCAGCAGCCTGTTCAACCATCACCCGCAGCCTGAGGAAGTGGTCGAAGTGATCAAGGAAGAGCCGGCACCGGCCAGTGACACCGGTGGCTGGGGCAGCCAGGACGAGCAGCGCCAGGTCGCCGACAACGGTGCCTATGGCAACGACCAGGGTGAGTTCATGGACAGCGACTACGGTGATGAGGGGGGCTTCTTCTCCGATGACGACACTTTCATCTGACGGCTCGGGCATACTGGTGCCATTGCGCAAGGCACTGAACGCCGAGGGCCTGTAGGAGCGCCGAACCGCGACTCCTACAGGGCGCTCGCGCAGTGGCAAAGTCGCCCGTTATCCGGAGAGCAAGGCCTGTGGTGAAAAGAATCGCGGTATTCGCCGATGTGCAGAATCTCTACTACACCGTGCGCCAGGCCTACGGCTGTCATTTCAACTATGCGGCCCTCTGGGCTGATGTCAGCCAGCACGGGCAGATCGTCGAAGCGGTGGCCTATGCCATCGACCGTGGCGACAGTAAACAGCAGCAGTTTCAGCAGATTCTGCGCAATCTGGGTTTCACCGTTCGGCTCAAGCCTTTCATCCAGCGCAGCGATGGTTCGGCCAAGGGCGACTGGGACGTGGGCATCACCTTGGATGTGATCGACGCCGCCGCGCGGGTCGACCAGGTGGTGTTGGCCTCCGGTGATGGGGATTTCGACCTGTTGCTGGAGCGGGTCATCCAGCGCCATGGCGTCGAGGCGGTGGCCTACGGTGTCCCGGGCCTGACCGCTCACTCACTGATCCGCGCCGCCAGCCGTTATATGCCTATCGAAGGGCGACTGTTGCTGCGTCACTGATTCAGGCCTTCCTGCCGTTGGCTTCCAGGTGATCGAGTGGCACCCGTGGTTCAATGGCGCTGGAGAGCACGATCGAGGTCTTGCTGAAACCGAACTGGGCGACCTGATTGATCAGCGCCTCCAACTCCTGCATCGAGCCCACGGCGGCCTTCATGATCACGCAAGGATCGCCCGTGACCCGATGGCATTCGGTGAGCTGGGGAATGCGGGTCAGCGCTTCGTAGGCCTGTTGGTTACCGTGGCTGGCCAAGCGCAGCTCGATCACGCACTGGATCGGCAGGCCGATCTTGTCCAGGTCGACCTTGGCCTGGTAGCCGGTGATGACGCCGCTGGCTTCGAGCTTGGCCACCCGCTCGGCCACCGCCGGTGCCGATAGGTTGACCTGGCGCGCCAGTTGCGCGAAGGAGGCCCGGCCATTTTCCAGCAGGGCGGCAAGGAGCATGCGATCGTATTTGTCCATGGGCTTTCCGGAGGCTTTTTGCATTCGATGGAAAAGTGGCTCAAGAACCGTGTTTTGAAAAGTGTTTCGGTGTTTTAAACAGGTTTTGTAACTTAAGTTTACGGCGGGAGCTTTTTAAACTGATCCCCCGTAAACGGATTTCGAGTCTTTCTCATGCCTGCCTCTCGCCGCTTTCCCCTGGTTCTCATCGGTGCCTTCCTGGCCTTGTACCTGGTCTGGGGATCGACCTACCTGGTCATCCGTATCGGCGTCGAGTCCTGGCCGCCGCTGTTGATGGCGGGGATCCGTTTTTTGATTGCCGGGACCTTGCTCTATGGCTTCCTGCGCTGGCGCGGTGTGCCGGCACCGACCTGGGCGCAATGGCGTGCGGCAGGGGCCATCGGCTTTTTGCTGCTCAGTTGCGGCAACGGTGGGGTGACCCTGGCCGAGCATGCTGGCGTGGCGTCGGGCGTGGCGGCGCTGGCGGTGGCTACTGTGCCACTGTTCACCTTGCTGTTCGGGCTGTTCTGGGGCCACCGCAACACCCGCCTGGAATGGGCCGGCATCATCCTCGGTCTGATCGGCATCGCCTTGCTCAACCTGGGCTCCAATCTGCAGGCCAGCCCCATGGGGGCGGCGCTGATCGTGTTCGCCGCAGCGTCCTGGGCCTTCGGCTCGGTGTGGAGCAAGAGCCTGCCATTGCCCCAGGGCGCCATGGCCAGCGCCGCGGAGATGCTGGTGGGCGGTGCGGCCTTGCTGGCGGGCAGCGCCCTTAGCGGCGAACGCATGACCCACATGCCCACCGCCGCCGGTTGGGGCGCGCTGGCGTACTTGGTGTTCTTCGGCTCGATCCTGGCGTTCAGTGCCTACATGTACCTGCTCAAACATGTGCGTCCGGCGGCGGCGACCAGCTATG
This sequence comes from Pseudomonas sp. X10, assembly GCF_054889225.1. Lineage (NCBI taxonomy): Bacteria > Pseudomonadati > Pseudomonadota > Gammaproteobacteria > Pseudomonadales > Pseudomonadaceae > Pseudomonas > Pseudomonas sp. X10. The sequence goes on from NZ_CM142677.1 coordinate 788,685, forward strand.
CCTATGTCAACCCGGCGGTGGCGGTGCTGCTCGGTATCCTCTTCGCCGGGGAGCGCATCGGTTTCGAGGAATGCCTGGCCATGGCCGTGATCATCGGCGCGGTGGTGCTGATCGGCCTGCCGCAGTGGCGCAAGGCGCCGGAGCCAGCAGTGCCGGCCGAGCCGTTGAAGGAGCAAGTGTGCAAGTAATGGGGCGTGGCAGGGCTTTGCGGTAAACTGCCGCCTTTGCTGAACCCCCTTACGGTATTGCCATGACTTTCGCCAAACTCGGCCTGATCGAACCCTTGCTGCGCGCCTTGCAGCATCTGGACTACAACACTCCGACTCCGGTCCAGGCCCAGGCCATTCCCGCCGTGCTGGCCGGCCGCGACCTGATGGCCGCGGCCCAGACGGGCACCGGCAAGACCGCCGGCTTCGCCCTGCCGGTGCTGCAACGCCTGGCCCTGGAAGGCGCCAAGGTGGCCAGCAATTCGATCCGTGCCCTGGTGCTGGTACCGACCCGCGAGCTGGCCGAGCAGGTCCATGGCAATATCCGCCAGTACGCCGAACATCTGCCGGTAAGCACCTACGCGGTCTACGGTGGCGTCAGCATCAATCCGCAGATGATGCGTCTGCGCCGCGGCGTCGACTTGCTGGTCGCCACTCCGGGGCGCCTGCTCGACCTGTTCCGTCAGAACGCGGTGAAGTTCAACCAGGTGCAGGTGCTGGTGCTCGACGAAGCCGACCGCATGCTCGACCTGGGCTTTGCCGAGGAACTTCAGGCGGTGTACGCCGCGCTGCCGCGCAAGCGCCAGACCCTGCTGTTTTCGGCGACCTTCTCTGACGAGATCCGTATGCTCGCCGGCTTGGCCCTGAACGACCCGCTGAGCATCGAAGTCAGCCCGCGCAACGCCGCCGCCAGCACGGTCAAGCAGTGGCTGGTGCCTGTGGACAAGAAGCGCAAGCCGGAGCTGTTCATTCACCTGATGCGCAAGCAGCGCTGGAAGCAGGTGTTGGTGTTCGCCAAGACCCGCAATGGTGTCGACCAACTGGTCGAGCGCCTGCGCGAAGAGGGCGTCAATGCCGATGGCATCCACGGCGACCGGCCCCAGGCTACCCGCCAGCGGGCACTGGACAGCTTCAAGGCCCGCGAGGTGCAGATCCTGGTTGCCACCGACGTGGCCGCCCGCGGACTGGATATCGACGACCTGCCGTTGGTGGTCAACTTCGACCTGCCGATCGTGGCCGAGGATTATGTGCACCGGATCGGCCGTACCGGGCGTGCGGGCAACACCGGTGAGGCCATTTCGCTGGTCTGCGCCGATGAAGTGCAACTGCTGGCGGCCATTGAAACCCTGACCCGCAAGATCCTGCCGCGCCATGAAGAGCCAGACTTCATTCCCGATCACCGGGTGCCGTTGACCGATGCTGATGGCCAGGTGCTGAAGAAGCCGAAAAAAACCAAGAAGCCCAAGGAGAACAGCGCCAAGCGTGGGCTGGGACGCTGGATGGACAGTGCCGAAGACAAGATCACGCAGCCGCTGGTCAAACCGGTGCGCAAAGTGCCGAGCTTCAATGGCGGACCGCGCAAGCGCAAGCCCTGATGAGGGGGCTTCTACGGGATGTTCTGTGAACCCATGTGGACCCAATCCGCCGCCGCCGATCCTGCGCGGCGTCCGCTGGCAAAACATGCCGTGAGCAGATAGCCCCCAGTCGGTGCTTCCCAGTCGAGCATCTCTCCGGCACAGAAGACCCCTGGCAACTGCTTGACCATCAAGCCTCGGTCCAGTGCCTCGAAACGCACCCCACCGGCACTGCTGATGGCCTCGTCCAGCGGTCGTGGCCGTACCAGGGTGACCGGCAGGGCCTTGATCGCCCTTGCCAGCAACGCCGGGCTGGCGAAGCTGGCCTGGTCGGTCAGTTCGCGAAGCAAGGCTGCCTTGACACCGTCCAACCCCAGTTGGCTGTGCAGGTGCTTGGCCATGGAGCGGGAGCCGCGTGGCTTGGCCAGTGCCTGCTCGACTTTATCCACAGGCCGGTCCGGCAGCAGGTCGAGCAGCAGGGTGGCGCTGCCGTCGCGGTTGATGGCTTCGCGGACCTGGGCCGACCAGGCATACACCAAGCTGCCTTCGACGCCTTGCGCGGTGAGGATGCACTCGCCCTTGCGCGGCGGGCATCCTGGCAGGCTGAGGGCGATGTTCTTCAGCGGCGCACCGGCGAACTTGCTTTTGAGCAGGTCGCTCCACGCGGTCACTTCGAAGCCACAGTTGCTGGCCTGCAGCGGGGCGATATCCACATCCCGTTCGCCGAGCAGCGGCAACCAGGCTGCGTCTGACCCTAGCCGGGCCCAACTGCCGCCGCCGAGCGCCAATACCACGGCGTCGGCCTTGAGCTGCAACTCACCCTGTGGATAAGCGATCCGCAGGCTGCCATCGGCATTCCAGCCAAGCCAGCGGTGACGGGTGTGGATAACTGCGCCGCCGTCGCGCAGGCGCTTGAGCCAGGCACGCAGCAGCGGTGCGGCTTTCATATCACGGGGGAACACGCGCCCTGAGCTGCCGACGAAGGTCTCGATGCCCAACCCGTGAATCCACTGGCGCAAGGCATCGGCATCGAAGTCCTGTAGTAGCCCGTCGATTTCCCGGCGGCGTTCGGCGTAGCGCGAGACAAAGGCCGGGTAGGGCTCGGAATGGGTGATGTTCATACCGCCGACGCCGGCCAGCAGGAACTTGCGCCCTACCGAAGGCATGGCATCGAAGACTTCCACCGCGACACCGGCCTGGGTCAGGACTTCGGCGGCCATCAGCCCGGCTGGGCCACCGCCGATGACGGCGACGAGGGGACGGGAAGTGGGGCGTTGGTCGGTCATGGCAGGCTGCAGGCTGTGGAAAAGAACCGGCATTCTACCGCAGCCAGTCCTCCGGCAACACTGTGCAAAAAATGAACAGGCCCTTGCAGATCAGGTAGTTAAAGGGCTGGAGCGGCTTTCGCTCAGGTTATCCACAGGCGGTTCCACAGTCATTGTGAGTAACCCAGCACTCGGCTGGCGCTGTGATGGAGGATCCCGTGGCGTTTGGCCAAGGCCTGGCGGTCCTTGCTGTAGCCGCCGCCGATCACCCCGACCACCGGGATGTCGCGCCCCAGGCAGTGGCGCATCACGCATTCGTCGCGGGCCGCGACACCGGCATCGGTCATTTGCAGGTAACCCAGGGCATCGTCCTTGTGCACATCGACGCCGGCGTCATACAGGACCAGGTCCGGTTGGTACAGCGGCAGCAGGTAGTTCAGGGCATCCTCCACCACCTTGAGGTAGGCGCTGTCACCCATGCCACGGGGCAGTGGGATGTCCCAGTCGCTCTGGGCCTTGCGTGCCGGGAAGTTCTGTTCGCAATGCAGCGACACGGTGATGGCGTCTGGTGTGTCATGGAGGATACGCGCGGTGCCATCGCCCTGGTGCACGTCGCAGTCGAATATCAGCACCCGGTGCACCCGGCCGGCTTCGAGCAGGTAGCGGCTGATCACTGCCAGGTCGTTGAAGATGCAGAAGCCAGCGGGATGGTCGTAGTGGGCGTGGTGGGTGCCGCCGGCCAGGTGGCAGGCGATGCCGTGTTGCAGGGCCAGTTCAGCGCTCAGCAACGAGCCGCCGACGGCGCGTACGGTGCGCCGGGCCAGGGCCTCGCTCCAGGGCAGGCCGAGGCGGCGCTGGTCCTCGCGCGACAGCTCGCCATGCAGGTAGCGCTCGATGTAATTGCGGTCATGGGCCAGAGCGAGGATATCGTTGGGGCAGATTTCCGGGCGCAACAAAGCTGCGTCCGTGGTCAGGCCGCTGTCGACCAGGTGGTCGCGCAGCAGGCGGAACTTGTCCATGGGGAAGCGGTGTTCCGGAGGGAATTGCGGACTGTAGTCGTCGTGATAGATCAGTGGCAGGGGCATGGCGGGTTCTGGCTCGGGGCAGCCTTGGATCTTGCCAGTTGACGGGCGTCCAGCGCCAGCCTGTAGACTGACCGCTCACCCATTGCTCAGGTCTGCCCAGTGCTTGCCTCATGGACCTTCTGGGCGGTGCTGTCCGCCGTGTTCGCAGCCTTGACCGCCATCTTCGCCAAGGTTGGCATCACCGGCATTAACTCCGATTTCGCCACACTGTTGCGCACGGTGGTGGTGTTGATCAGCCTGGCGCTCATCCTTTATGCCACCGGCCAGTATCAATCGCTGGGCTCTATCTCTGCGCGCAGCTACCTGTTCCTGGTGCTCTCCGGGCTGGCCACTGGGGCGTCCTGGGTCTGCTACTTCCGGGCCTTGCAACTGGGGCAGGCATCCCAGGTCGCTCCTGTGGACAAGCTCAGCGTGGTGCTGGTAGCTGTGCTCGGCGTCACGTTGCTGGGTGAGCGTCTCGACATACGCCAGTGGGCCGGTGTCAGCCTGATCACGCTGGGTGTCGTGATGCTGGCTTGGCGTTGATCCACACGGTCGTTGCATGTGGGTAAATCGGCATTCCGATGCACATCTTTCCAGCGCTGGAAGTGCAGTGTTTCGTGGGTGAAAATTGTGTGTAACCAGATATTTAGCAACACACAGTTACCCGGAGTAAATGTTGTAAATCCCCTTTGAGTGAAAATTCTTCGTAAATAGCATTGCGCATCATTTTCTGGTGATGGCAATCGTGATGAAAAACAATCCCGTAGCAGTTCGTCGTTCCGAATCCGGTCAAATCTATACCGCGCTGGGCCTGGCCCTGGCGTCGTGGTCATCGGCAAGTCTTGCGGAGACACCTACTTCGTCAGCCCAGCAACAAAAGACCGCTGTGGAGCTGGATGCGACGGATGTCACCGGGGTGCATCACGAAACCTTCAAGGTCGATGAAATGTCATCGCCCAAGTTCACGGCACCGCTGCGAGAGACTCCCAAGTCGATCACCATCATCAACGAGGCTTTGATCAAGGAGCGTGGCGCCACCTCGCTGACCGACGTACTACGCACTACGCCGGGTATCACCCTGGGGGCCGGCGAGGGCGGTACGCCGCTGGGCGACCGCCCTTTCATTCGCGGCTTCGAAGCCAGTACCGACATTCAGATCGACGGCCTGCGCGACCTCGGCCGGGCTTCCCACGAGGCGTTCAACCTCGAATCGGTGGAAATCGTCAAAGGCCCGGGGGCGGCCTACAGCGGTCGTGGATCGACCGGTGGTTCCATCAACCTGGTCAGCAAGAGCGCCAAGGCCGAGGACTTCATCGCCGGCAGTGTCACCATGGGCACTGACCAGTTGTGGCGCCACACCCTGGATATCAACCAGTACCTGCCAGAGCAGGACCTGGCGTTTCGCCTGAACGCGATGAAGCATGAGGCCGACACACCGGGCCGCGATGATGTCGAGGTCAGCCGCTGGGGTATCGCGCCGACCATTACCTGGGGGCTCTCCGGGCCTACGCGGGTCACCGCCAGTTACTACCATTTGAAGACCGACGATATCCCGGACCAGGGGCATCCGGTTTCATTGATCACCAACAAGCCGGCGGATGTCGACCGCGACAACTTCTATGGTCTGGTCGACCGGGACTTCCGCAAGACATCCGCCGACCTGGCCACCTTGATCGTCGAGCATGACTTCAGTGACCGGCTGGCGCTGCGCAATACCCTGCGCGGCGGGCGCACCATGCAGAACTACGTCATGAGCCGCCCGGTGTTCGCCAATGTCGAACAGGAAGAAAGTGGCCAGGTCGGCCGTGGGTTCCGCCCGCGCAACGTGGTGAACACCTCGCTGATCAACCAGACGGACATCTTCGGCACATTCGATACCGGTGGCATCAAGCACACGTATTCGGCTGGCCTGGAACTGAGCCGGGAAACCATCACCGACAAGGACAAGCACGCCGGTAACAACGGCCAGCCCGCTGACCTGGACAACCCCAACCCCCATGATGGTGGCTGGACCCTGCTGCCAGGGACCGGCGAGGTCACTGGCAAGTACCAGACCGACGTCAAGTCGCTGTATGTCTTCGACACCCTGGCCCTGCACGAGCAGTGGGACCTGAACCTGGGGCTGCGCTACGACGACTACGAGGTGAAAAACCGTGTCGCCAATGGCGCCGAGTCGTCCAGCGAGCTCTGGAACTACCAGGTGGGTATCGTCTTCAAGCCCTTGCCCAACGGCAGCATCTATCTCTCCTATGGCACTTCGTCCAACCCTTCTGGCGAGAACACGCAGTCGGGCGGCGCGGATGGCGCGGGCGCCGGCAACCTGAATGGCAACAAGGCCGACCTGGACCCGGAAAAGTCCCGCAGCCTTGAGCTGGGCACCAAGTGGGACGTGTTCAACGAACAGCTTTCGTTGACCGCGGCCGTGTTCCGCACCGAGAAAACCAACGCGCGGGTGACCGACCCGACCACTGGCCTGGTCGCGCTCGACGGCGATCAGCGCGTGACCGGTATCGAGTTGGGCGCCACCGGACGCATCACCGATGCCTGGGCTGTCTGGGCCGGTTACACCTACCTGGATGCGGAGGTGGTGAAGTCGGGCGGTGATGGCAGCAACGACGGCAATAAGTCCAAGTTCATTGCACCGCACAGTTTCAGCCTGTGGACGTCCTACGATATTGACGCTCGCTGGACGGTCGGTGCCGGTGCCAACTACATGGACAAGCGCTACATGAACGATGCCAACACCATCACCGTCGATGACTACTGGCGCTACGACGCGATGGTTGGCTACAAGGTGAACAAGAACCTCGACCTGCAGCTGAACCTGCTCAACCTGACCGACGAAACCATCTACGACGCGTCCCATGTCGGGCTGTTCGCTACCGTGGCACCTGGCCGCTCTGCCGAGCTGACGGCCAATTTCAGGTTCTGACGCCTGGGTAAAAGGTTCATCGCCTGCCTAAAATGCAAGGTAGGGAATACGGAGCAGGCCATGAACCCTATCCTCAAGCTGGAAAGCGCGCGCCTGACCCTGCGTCAGTGGCAGGACGACGACCTGCGCGAGTTTGCCGCGTTGTGCGCCGACCCGCTGGTGATGCGCTATTTCCCGGCGCCGCTGACACGTCTTGAGAGTGCGGCGCTGATCGGCCGTATCCGTGGACACTTCAGTGAATACGGTTTCGGCCTGTGGGCGCTCGAGCGCAAGGACAGTGGCGCTTTCATCGGCATGACTGGGTTGCTCAACGTCAGCTTCGACGCCGACTTCACCCCGGCAGTGGAGATCGGCTGGCGCCTGGCCCGCCGCCACTGGGGTCTGGGTTTCGCCAGCGAGGCCGCCTGGACCTGCCTACGTTGCGCATTTACCCAACTGCACCTGGACGAGGTGGTGTCCTTCACCAGCGAAAGCAACTTGCCGTCGCAGAAGGTCATGCAGGCCATCGGCATGGTCCAGGACCCGGACGGCAGCTTCGAACATCCCCGTTTGCCGCCAGGCCATCCCTTGCGCCCCCATGTGCTGTACCGCATCGACCGGGACCGCTGGCAGCAGACCCTCCGAGCCTGAATGGCTGATCATGCGCGGCAGTAATGGCAAACCCTGTATCATTTGTCCGCATAATTGCGTGCTGTAGTGCCGTAGTGCCTTGCGAGGAGAACCCCCAATGAGTCATGTGTTGGACGACCTGGTCGACCTGTTGAGTCTTGAATCCATCGAGGAAAACCTGTTCCGCGGGCGCAGCCAGGACCTGGGCTTTCGCCAATTGTATGGCGGCCAGGTGCTGGGCCAGTCCCTGTCGGCGGCCAGTCAGACGGTCGAGGACGCGCGCCATGTGCATTCGCTGCACGGTTATTTCCTGCGGCCCGGGGATGCCAGCATGCCGGTGGTCTATTCGGTCGACCGGGTCCGTGATGGCGGAAGCTTCAGTACTCGGCGGGTGACGGCGATCCAGAAGGGACATACGATCTTCACCTGCAGCGCTTCCTTCCAGTACGGCGAGGGCGGTTTCGAGCACCAGGCGCAAATGCCCGATGTGGTCGGCCCGGAGAACCTGGCGACGGAAGTGGAGCTGGCTCAGGCCATGGCCGACCAGTTGCCCGAGCGTATCCGTGACAAGGTGCTGTGCGCCAAGCCGATCGAGATCCGTCCGGTCACCGAGCTCGACCCGTTCAACCCCAAGCCGGGGGATCCGATCAAGTACGCCTGGTTCCGCGCCGACGGCAACCTGCCGGACATCCCGGCGCTGCACAAGTACCTGTTGGCCTATGCCTCGGACTTCGGCCTGCTGACGACCTCGCTGATGCCCCATGGCAAGTCGGTATGGCAGAAGGACATGCAGATCGCCAGCCTCGATCACTCGCTGTGGTTCCACCGCGACCTGCGTGCCGACGACTGGTTGCTGTATGCCATCGACAGCCCCTGGGCCGGCAATGCCCGCGGTTTCACCCGTGGCAGCATCTACAACCGTGCTGGGCAACTGGTGGCTTCGTCTTGCCAGGAAGGCCTGATTCGCCATCGCAAGGACTGGGCATGAACCTGTCGCAGATACGCAACTGGGTGTTCGACATGGATGGCACTCTCACCGTGGCGGTGCATGACTTCGCAGCGATCCGCGAGGCCCTGGACATCCCCGCCGAGCACGACATTCTCACCCACCTGGCGGCGCTGCCTGCGGATGAGGCGGCAGCCAAGCACGCCTGGTTGCTAGAGCACGAGCGTGACCTGGCGATCGCTTCGAAGGCTGCCTGCGGTGCCGTGGAACTGGTGCGCGACCTGGCCGAGCGCGGTTGCCGCCTTGGCATTCTCACCCGCAATGCCCGCGAGCTGGCCCATGTCACCCTGGAGGCCATCGGCCTGGCCGACTGTTTTGCGGTCGAGCATATCCTCGGCCGTGACGAAGCCGAGCCCAAGCCCAGCCCCGACGGCTTGCTGAAGATCGCCCAGGCCTGGGACGTGGCGCCGAGCGAGCTGGTGATGGTCGGCGACTACCGTTTCGACCTCGACTGCGGCCGCGCCGCTGGCGCACGCACGGTGCTGGTCAACCTGCCGGACAACCCCTGGCCGGAGCTGGTGGATTGGCATGCGGCGGATTGCCGGGCATTGCAGGCCTTGCTGAGCTGACCGCTCTGGCTTGACCTGCCCCTCCCAGCCATCAAGACTGGCCACTTGCAGGCCAGCAATCATTCAAGGGAGATACGGTAATGAGCAGCAAGGCGATCTACGTTCAACCGGGTGGTGGCTATGACAAGGTCCAGGTCGGCACCTACGAAGCACCGGCTCCGCTGGCCGGCGAAATCACTGTGCGCCTGCGCGCCAACTCCCTCAACTACCACGACTTCGCGGTGGTCAGCGGCATGTGGGGGCCGAGTGAGCGGCGTATCCCCATGGCCGATGGTGCGGGCGAAGTTATCGCGGTCGGGGAGGGCGTGAGCGAGTTCCGGGTCGGTGACGCCGTGGTCAGCACGTTCTTCCCTGACTGGCTCGATGGCCAGCCTCAGGTCGAAGGCTTTGCCACGGTCCCCGGCGATGGTGTCGATGGCTACGCCCGCGAGCAGGTGACCGCCCGCGCCACTTCGTTCACCCTGGCGCCCAAGGGCTACAGCCATGCCGAGGCGGCGACACTGAGCACCGCCGGCCTGACCGCCTGGCGCGCGCTGATGAGCGACGATCATCTCAAGCCTGGCGATACGGTGCTGGTCCAGGGCACCGGTGGTGTGTCGATCTTCGCCTTGCAGTTCGCCAAGCTGGCTGGCGCCACGGTCATCGCCACCTCTTCCAACGATGCCAAGCTGGAGCGGCTCAAGGCCTTGGGCGCCGATCACCTGATCAACTACCGCAGCACCCCGGCCTGGGGCGAGAAGGTGCGCCAGCTCACCGACAACCGTGGAGTCGACCATGTGATCGAAGTCGGTGGCCCGGCCACCCTGGAGCAGTCGATGATCGCCGCGCGCATCGGCGGCCACGTTTCGCTGATCGGTATCCTCACCGGCGTGGCCGGCCAGTTGCCGCTGGTCCAGGCCCTGGTTCGGCAGATCCGCCTGCAAGGCGTACTGGTCGGTAGCCGCGCCCAACAGCAGTCGATGGTCCGCGCCATCGACACCAATGGCCTGCGGCCGATCGTCGACAAGCATTTCGAGTTGGAACAGATGGTCGAAGCCTTCCGCTACCAGGAGAGCAACCAGCATTTCGGCAAGATCTGCCTGACCTTTTGAAGCCCGGCTTTATTCGCCGAGCACTTCCCCTACCGTGAGCATGTAGCCCTCGTTGCGCACGGTACGGATAAACGAAGGATTGCGCGGATCGTCATCGAGGTGCTGGCGCAAGCGGCTGACGCAGACGTCGATGCTGCGGTCGAAGGGCGCGCGCTCCTTGTCGAACACGTGATTGAGCAGGAAGTCGCGGCCCAGGGGGCGGTTGGGATGCTGCAGGAGCAGGCGCAGCAGACGGTAGTCCGAATTGCCCAGGTTCAGTACCCGGCCTTCCGGGGAGCACAGTTGCCGTGAGGTGGTGTCCAACTGCCAGCCGGCGAAACGCAGGAGGGCGACTTCATCCAGGCGGGCCCGTTGAGGAAAGCTTTGGGTCCGCCGCAATACGCCCTTGATCCGTGCCAGCAATTCGCGGGGTTCGAAGGGCTTGCCCAAGTAGTCATCTGCGCCCATCTCCAGGCCAACGATGCGGTCGACCGGTGCTCCGCGGGCAGTCAGCATGATCACCGGGACATGGCTTTGCACCCGCAGTTCGCGGCACAGGCTCAGGCCGTCCTCACCGGGCAGCATCAGGTCGAGCAACACCAGGTCGACCAGGTGCTCTTGCAGCCGGCGACGCATCTCTCGCCCATCACTGGCAACCGAGGCCTGGAAGCCGGCGTCGATGAGGTAGCTGGAAAGCAGCTCGCGGATTTCAGGATCGTCATCGACGATCAGGATGTGGTCGGGCTTGGACATGGAACACCTGGCACGCTGTGTTGGGGGCAACATACACCCGGTTGGCCAGGACAGATGTAATGGAATGTGTTGGCTGACTATCGGCACGCAGACCAATACATTTGCGACCTAGGGCGTGGGGCACGGGTCTATAGAATTCCGGGCTACAAATGCGACTGATTGTCTTTACTGACACCCGGAGAACCCGCCGTGCCCATTCCATTCTTCTGGCGGCGCCTGCTGCCTGTGCTGATCGTGTTCGCTGCATGGCTGGGCCTGGCGCCCTCTGCCAGTGCCCTCCAGGTCACCGATGTCCTGGGGCGCCAGGTCGAGGTGCCGGGCACGCCGCAGCGCATCGTTCTTGGCGAAGGACGGTTGTTCTTCGCCCTGGCCCTTCTGGATCGCGACGCGCCGTTCAAGCGTGTGGTCGGCTGGCAGAACGACATGCGCCTGCTCGACCCGCACACTTACCAGGTGTACGCCGAAAACTACCCGCAGATCACCCAGCTGCCACTGATCGGCCAGGCCTCCGAGCAGAGCGTCAGCGCCGAACAGATCTTGGCCCTCAAGCCCGACCTCGCGGTGTTTAGCATCGCCGGGGAAGGTCCGACTCAGCACAGCCCGGTGGCCGACCTGCTGGAGAAGGCTGGCGTGCCGGTGTTGTTCATCGACTTCCGCGTGCACCCGATCCGCAACACCCGGGTTAGCCTTGAAGCGCTGGGCCACTTGCTCGGTCGTGAGGACGAGGCGAGGCAGTACCTGGACTTCTATGACCAGCATCTGGCCCGGGTGACCGGACGGGTCAGCGCGCTTAAACCGAACGAGCGGCCCAAGGTATTCCTCGAACTGCTGCCGGGCGTCTGGCAGGCACCCGGCCATACCACCGGCAAGAGCGGGCTGGGCAGCGTCGTTGAGGCGGTGGGCGGACACAACATTGCTGCCGATGTGGTGCCCGGCGCCCTCGGTGACGTCAGCGTCGAGTACGTGCTCGAATCTGATCCGGACGTTTACATCGCTACCGGCAACCGTTCGCCCGGGGTGTTGCTGGGGGCAGGGGTGACGGCCGACGTGGCCCGTGCAAGCCTGGCTCGCATCGTCGCACGTCCCGAGTTCGCACCCCTTAGGCCGATCCAGGCCGGCCAGGCGCACGGCCTTTGGCATGACTTCTACAATTCGCCGTTCAACATCCTGGCCATCGAAGCCATGGCCCGCTGGATTCATCCCGAGCGCTTCGGCGATATCGATCCTCAGGCGACGATGGCCGAGATCAACCAGATGCTGCACATCGGCCTGGATGGGCACTACTGGGTCGACGCCCAGGCACAGCCATGACCGTTCTTGTACAGGAAGGCGCTGTGCTGGCCGCTCAGGGCTACCGGCGTCTGTTGCGGCGGCGCAGCCTGTTGGTGGTGGCCCTGGCTGCCGTGCTGCTGGCCTCGGTGTTGGGCGACCTGGCCAGCGGTGCTTCGGGGATGAGCCTGGGCCGCTTGCTGGGCGGGGTCTTCGAACCTTCGGCCTTGAGCGCCACCGAGCGGGTGATCATCTGGAACGTGCGTTTGCCCTATGCGCTGATGGCCGTACTGGTGGGGGCGGCGTTGTCGCTGGCCGGTGCCGAGATGCAGGTCATTCTCGACAATCCGTTGGCCAGCCCCTTTACCCTCGGTGTGTCCTCGGCGGCAGCTTTGGGCGCCTCGCTGGCCATCGCCTATCCGCTGGGCGTCGCCTGGTTAGCGCCCAGCGTGCAGGTCACGCTGATGGCATTCATCTTCGCCTGCTTGTCGGTGCTGTTGCTGCAGGCGATGGCCCGGGTGCGTGGCGCCGGGGTCGAGAGCCTGGTTCTGTTTGGCATCGCCTTGGTATTCAGTTGCAATGCCCTGGTGTCGTTGTTGCAGCTGCTGGCCACCGAGGATGTGCTGCAGCAACTGGTATTCTGGACCCTCGGCAGCCTGGCCAGGGCCAATTGGGAAAAACTGGCGATCCTGGCCTTGGTGCTGGCGCTGTTGCTGCCGTTCTCCCTGCGTGCCGCCCCGGCCATGACCCTGCTGCGCATGGGGGAGGATCGGGCACGCAGTTTCGGGGTCGATGTGCGGCGCCTGCGCTTTGCTTCGCTATTGCGCATCAGCCTGCTGTCGGCCACTGCCGTGGCCTTCGTTGGCACCATCGGTTTCATCGGCCTGGTCGGCCCGCATATCGCCCGCCTGCTGGTGGGGGAGGACCAGCGCTTCCTGCTGCCGGCCAGTGCGCTGGTCGGCGCCGTGCTGCTGTCGCTGTCATCCATCGCCAGCAAGCTGATCCTGCCTGGAGTGATCGTGCCGGTGGGGATCGTCACGGCGCTGGTCGGCGTGCCTGTGTTCGTCATGCTGGTGTTTCGTCGAGGAAGAAACCTGTGAGCCTGAGCATCAATGACCTGTCAGTGGCCTATGGGCAGCGCTCCATTATCCACGGCCTGAGCCTACCCGAACTGCCGGCCGGCAGCCTGGTGGCGTTGGTCGGGCCCAACGGCGCGGGCAAGTCCACCCTGTTGCGCGCCCTGGCCGGGCTGGAGCGGATGAAAGGCTCGTTGCGGCTCGATGGCGAGGAGGTCACCGGCTTGCCACTGGCCGAGCGCTCGCGGCGGCTGGCCTACATGCCCCAGCAACTGCCGCCGGGTATCGCCTTGGGGGTGTTGGAAAGCATTGTCGCGGCGCTACGGGTCAGCGGTACCGACAACCTGCTGGCCACCGCCTATGAGGCCTTGGCGCGGCTGGGCATCGAACATCTGGCCGAGCAGTCGCTGGATCGCCTGTCCGGCGGCCAGCGGCAACTGGTGGCCCTGGCCCAGTTGCTGGCGCGCCAACCGCAGGTGTTGCTGCTCGACGAACCCACCAGTGCCCTGGACCTGCATTACCAGTTGCGGGTAATGGCGGCCGTCCGCGAGCGGGTGCAGGTGCACCGGCTGCTGGCGTTGGCAGTGCTGCACGATATCAACCTGGCCGCCAGCCAAGCCGACTGGCTGGTGATGCTACGCCAGGGACAAGTGGTGGCCTGTGGCACGCCCAGCGAGATCCTGACGCCAGCCTTGCTGGCCGAGGTGTATGGCGTCCAGGCACGGGTCGAGCGCTGCTCGCAGCAGCGTTTGCAGGTGCTGGTGGATCGGGCGCTGCCTGCGGCGCAGGGTGGGCGCTGAGGGGCCCCCACAGCGCTCAAGTCAGGCAAATTGATAGCATGCCTCTATAGAACGCGGTGTCGTGATCGAACACCTGCGTGGCGTTTTCAAATAATTTGCCGCTCGCGCACCCAGCTTAAAGTGGTCCGCGACTCCAGCCTATGCGTTGCTCTGAAAGCGTGAAAAGCCCAACACCACCACGCGAGTGACGTGTTCATCATCTGTCCTTCCATGAGGGGGCCTTCCGCCTACGCCTGCCCGTCCTTTCCTTGTGTCAGCAAAAAGAGAACAAGATCAATGAACACCGTGGGATCCGATGGTAGTAACCTCGCGCAAGGTTTCAAACCACGTCACGTCACGATGCTGTCGATTGCCGGCATCATCGGCGCGGGACTATTCGTAGGCTCCGGGCACGCGATCGCGGCTGCCGGGCCTGCAACCATCCTCGCTTACCTGGTCGCCGGGACCTTGGTCGTCCTGGTCATGCGCATGCTCGGCGAAATGGCAGTCGCCAGGCCTGATACCGGGTCGTTTTCCACCTATGCCGACCAGGCCATCGGCCGTTGGGCCGGCTTTACCATCGGCTGGCTGTACTGGTGGTTCTGGGTGTTGGTCATTCCCATCGAGGCCCTGGCCGCAGGCCATGTGTTGCACAACTGGTTTCCTGAGATCGGCAGTTGGTTCTTCGCCCTGCTTTCCGTCGTTCTTCTCTCCGCCACCAACCTGTTCAGCGTGGCCAAGTACGGTGAGTTCGAGTTCTGGTTCGCGATCCTCAAGGTCGCCGCGATCATGGCGTTCATCGCCCTGGGCTTCAGCGCTTTGATGGGGTGGTTGCCTGATCGTCAGGTGAGCGGCCTCAGCAGTTTGATGGATCAGTACGGCGGCTTCGCACCGAAAGGCGCGGCCGCCGTGGTCGGGGCGTTCATCACCGTGATGTTCAGCTTCATCGGCACCGAGGCGGTGACCATCGCGGCCGCCGAATCCAGCAACCCGGCCCGCAACATCGCCAGGGCCACCCGCTCGGTGATCTGGCGGATCAGCACCTTCTACATTCTGTCGATCTTCGTGATCATCTCCGTGGTGCCATGGAATGATCCGCAGTTGGCAGTGGTCGGTTCCTATCAGCGTGCCTTGGAACTGATGAACATTCCCTATGCCGCATTCATGGTCGATCTGGTCGTGCTGATCGCCGTGGCCAGTTGCATGAACTCCTCGATCTACATCGCCTCGCGCATGCTGTACTCGCTGGCCAAGCGTGGTGAAGCGCCGGCGATGCTGAACAAGACGTCCAAGGTCGGCGTGCCGCGGGCGGCAGTGATTGGCAGCACCCTGATCGGTGCCGCCATCGCCATCCTCAACTTCTTCTTCGCACCCAAGGGCGTGTTCGAATTCCTGCTCGCCAGCTCCGGCGCCATTGCCCTGCTGGTCTACCTGGTGATCGCCATCTCGCAACTGCGCATGCGGCGCAGGCTGGAGCGGGAGAGCGTCGAGCTACAGTGCCGCATGTGGCTGTTCCCCTGGCTGACCTGGGCAGTGATCATCTTCATCGGCTGCGCGCTCGGGGTGATGATGTATACGCCAGAGCATCGTGCCGAGGTGACGGCGACGTTGAGCCTGGCGATTGTCATTTCGTTCATCGGGATTGTGACTGCGCGCAGCCATGCGCGGCCGGTGCAGGCGCAATCATTGGGGTAGGTGGCCGAGGTGCTTGTGATCGGCAAGCCCGGGGGGCGATCACTTGGACATCCGCTCGATCACCCGGCCCAGTGATGCCGGCAGCATAGGCCCATGGCCGAGGCCGTCGAAGTGTTCGTAGCTGACCTGAAGGCCTGGCACTTTCGCCAGGTCAGTGCTCAGCTCACGGGCTGGTCGCTCCGCGTTGCCCTTGCTTGGGCCGCGCGGGTGGGACGGTTCGTCACCACCGCGCATCAACAGTAGGCGCGGGCGGCTGTCGCCCAGGCGTTGCTGCAAGCCTGCAGCTTCGCGGACGATGGCGCCGTCGTGCCACCACAGTGAGGGACTGGCGGCAGCATAGTCACTGAATTCGTCGGGGCGGGTGAACAGTGCATGGAGCACGGCAAGGCCGCCGTAGGAGTGGCCCCAGATTGTCTGGCGGTTGAGGTCGATGGGGGCGATGGTGGCGATCATCGGACGCATACGCTGGGTCAGCAGATCGAGGAAGGCGTCCACGCCGCCGCTGGGGTGACCGGTCAGTGGGTCGAGTTGCTCGCCTTGGATGGGCAATGGCGGGGTGTAGTCGTAGGTACGGGCGCTACGCTCGATGCGCTGCTCGGTCTGGTAGCCCACGGCGACCAGCAGTGGCGCCTGACCGGCGGCTAGTCGGTTCAGTTGTGACGGATCGAGGGCGCCCAGCGCGGCGTTGCCGTCGAGCATCCACAGCACCGGGTAGCCAGTGGCAGGCGCTGGGCGGTCGGGCTTGCCGACCCACAGTTGGTAGTGACGTTTGCCGTCGGCAGAGTCCAGTCGCAGGCTGGTGAAGCGATAGGAGAGGTCCTGGCGTTGCAGTAGACGGGTGTCCATCTTCTGCTCCGCTCGCGGCTGCGCCAATGCCACGCCGGCCGGTGCGACCAGCGTCAGGGCCAGGGCTAGGGACAAGGTGGTGTTGTTCATCAGGCGTTCTCGTTATGTCCTCTGCAAGCAGCAGCCGCCTCGTCATGCACGAAGCGGCTGGCCATCAGAAGGAGGCGGTCAGGCTGGTGTAGAGGGTGCGGCCGGGTTCGTTGTAGGTGGCCGCGCCGGCCCCGGCAATACCGTTCACGCCTTGAGCGTTACCGGCCCGGTAGAGACGCTTGTCGAAGAGGTTCTCTACCCCGGTGGTCAGGCTCAGGTTCTTGCTGATGGCGTAGGTACCGCTGAGACCAACCAGGGCATAGGGTGACAGTTGGTCATTGGCGCTACCTGTCACGCGGTCGCCGTGGTAGTCGTATTTCTTCGGTTTCTGCTTGCCGTACCAGGCGACGTTCAGCTGCAGCGAGAGATCGTCGCTGGCTTGCCAGTCAAGCATCGAATTGAGCGTGTACTCAGGCGTTACCGAGAGCGTTTCGCCGGTTTCCTTGTTCTTCGACTGCAGCATGTAGGTGAAGTTGTTGCTCCAGCTCAGCTGTTCGGCCAGTGGAATGGTCAAGGTACCTTCCAGGCCTTCGACCAGCGCCTTGGGAATGTTCTCCCACTGGTAGATCGAGGCGTCAGCATACTCGCCGGTGCCGCCACTGGCATTGCCCACTGGGCTCAAGCCGGAGTCGATCTTATTTTTGTAGTCGTTGCGGAAGTAGGTCAGGCCAGCGACCCAGCCGTTGTCCTGGTACTCGATGCCTAACTCTTTGTTGACGCTGGTCTCGGCCTTGAGGTTTTCATTGCCCTGCAGATAGCAACTGGTGCTTTGTCCGTAGCAGCCTTGGCCGCGGCTATAGAGCAGGTAGTCGGGGTTCAGTTGGTACAGGTTCGGCGCCTTGTAGGCGCGGGCGATACCGGCCTTCAGAGTGACGGTGTCGGTCAGCGCGTGGGACAGGTTCAGCGATGGGCTCCAGTTGTCGCCGACGATGCTGTGGTGATCGAAGCGCAAGGCCGGGGTGAGCATGGTGCCGGGCATCAGCTCAATGTTGTCTTCGGCGAACAGCGAGAAGATCTGTGCTTGCGAGGTGGTGTCGCGGCCAGTGCTGTCCAAGCCGCCGACGGCGCCACCCTCGCTGGTGGTCTGGGTGTTGGCGCTGGGGTCGTCGAGCTTTTGCTGGCTCCACTCGGCACCCAGGGTCAGGGTCTGGTCGCGCCAGGCGTGCATCGGCAGATTGACCTCGCCGTGGGCGGTGAGGTCGCGCAGGGTCGAGGTGTAGAAGTCGGTACTGCTGAAAATACCTTCGGTGCCGCCGGCCAGGCCTTCATTGATGCGGCTGTTGCGGGTCTTTTCGTATTGCAGGTAGGCCATGGTACTGCCGAAGTCCCAGTCGCCGCGGTGAGTGATCGCGTAGTTCTCGCGGTACATGATGTTGGTCTCGTGACCGAGCATGCTCTTCACGTTGGCGTTGGAGTTGGTGTTCTGGGTATCGCCGGTGTAGATGTTGCCCTGGCGGCTGAAGCCCGCTTCGAGCTCCAGTGTTTGTTCTGGGCTCAGGCGCCAGCTCAGTTGGCCGTTGATGTCTTTGTTGCGTACACCCTCGCGGCCAGCGGGCAGGGTGCCGGCTTGGTTGCCGGTACGTTCGGATTCGTGGCCGGCATTGATGTCCCAGTCATCCGCATCGGTCTTGGCCACATTGCCGTATAGCCGGTAACTGAGGGTGTCGGTGAGCGGGCCATTGAGACCGAAGCTCATGCGCTTGGTGGCGCCTTCGTCACCGTGCTGGGGAAAGTTCTGGTAGACCGTGACATTGCCGTGGGTTTGCTCGCCCGCTTGTTTGGTGATGATGTTCACGACTCCGCCCATGGCCCCGGAGCCATAGCGCGCCGCCGCCGGGCCACGGATCACCTCGATGCGCTCGACTTGGTCAGCCGGCACCCAGTTGGTGTCGCCACGTGAGTCGCGCTCGCCGCGCCAGCCGTAGCGCACCGAGCTGCGGCTGCTGACCGGCTTGCCGTCGACCAGGATCAGGGTGTTTTCCGGGCCCATGCCACGGATATCGATTTGTCGATTGTTGCCGCGCTGGCCACTGGTGGAGTTACCGGTCAGGTTGACGCCCGGCATGGTGCGAATGATCTGCGACAGATCATTGGCCGGTGGACGTTTCTTGATGTCCTCGGCAGTGATGACGGATACGCCCGGGGCCTGCTTGGTCTCTTCCAGAGCGGTGGCCACCACGGTCTGGCTTTCCAGCTCGATAGGCTGCGTCTGGCTGGCGGCTTGCACGGCATTGGCCAGCAGGCAGCTGGACAGCAGCAGGAAGGGGGCAAGGGGAAGTGGACGGGGCGACATCTTCGATCTCCGGAACGTCGAGCTGAATGCGAGAGATCAAGGATGATAATTACTCCTAATTGAGAGTAAAGCGCATTAACTTTCTAAACATTCCTCCGCTGCCGGCAGTAGCAGATGCAAGCAAAGGCCTGGGTGAGCATTGCTCGCCCACAGCCGCCCACCTTGCAGTTCGACGGCGCGGCGGGCGATGGCCAGGCCCAGGCCGAAGCCAGAGCCGCTGCCTGCCAGGCGTTGGTAGGGCTTGAAGATACGCTCCAGGTCGGCTTCACCTACGCCTGGGCCATGGTCACGCAGGCGCAGGTGCCAGTACGCGCCGTCGCGCCAGCCATCGAGGCTGACCTGGCCATTCGCCGGCGAATGACGGATGGCGTTGCGCAGCAGGTTTTCGAGGGCCTGGGCCAGGCTGTCCAAGTGTGCCTGCACGCGACAGTCGGTGCCCAGGGAGCAGGGCAGGCGGGCTCGCTCCCAGCCGCTTTCGAAGCAGGTGTCTTCGCACAGCGCTTCCCACACCGAGAGCACCAGCACGGGTTCGGTGGGCAGTTGCGGGTGCTCGGTGTCCATCCAGGCCAGGTCGAGGGTGTCTTCCAGCAGCCGCTGCATGTCGTCCACTTCACGATCCAGGCGCTCGCGCAACTGCTCTGGCGGCAGGTTACTGTCGTGGGCGATGCGTAGGCGTGCCAGGGGCGTGCGCAACTCATGGGACAGTGTGCGCAGCAGCAGGCGCTGCTGTTCCAGGCTCTGGCGCAGACGTCCGGCCATGTGCTCGAAGGCCTGGGCCAGTTCGCCCAGTTCGTCGCGGCGCTCTTGCAGTGGCAGTCCGGGGCTGTCCAGATCATCTGCACGCAAGGCGTCGGCGCGGTCGCGCAGGCGATTGAGCGGCACCATCAGGTGGCGGTACAGGAGCAAACCGAGCAGCAAGGCGAGCAGGGCCGGCGCCACGCCGTGGGTGACCACGTGTGTCCAAGGCGTCAGGCCGGTGGGCAGCAAGCGCTCGGGCAGTTGGAGGACCAGGCGGCCGTCCTCGGGGTGTTCGGGAAACTCGATGCTGACGTAGGGCAGTTGGTCCTGGAGGCGCCGACTCATAGGCCAATCGAGCTTACGCATGAAGGTCAGGTGGCTCGCTTCTTCAGCGTCCAGCGGGGTGGTGCCCAGGCTTTCCAGGCGCGGGCCGATCACAGCCACCCAAGTGTTCTCCTCGCGCTCAAGCTGGCGCCGGTACGATTCGACGCCGGCGGCCCCGCCCTTGCGCCAGGCTTGCTCGGCCTGCTGGGCGTAGCGCGCCAGGTAAAGACGGTCGGCAGGGTCCAGGAAGTAGGTGCTGCGTTCCACCGAAAGGCCCCAGGTCCAGATCAGCCAGGTCAGCAGCAGGCAGAAGCAGACCTGCAGCAACGCCAGTTTCCACAGCAGCGGGTGACGACGCATCAGCTGTGTTCCGTTTCGACCAGAATGTAACCTTGGCCGCGCACTGCCTGGATCTGCAGGTGCTGGGCGCCGATGGCGGCAAGCTTGCGGCGCAGGTTGCAGACGTGCACATCGAGTCCACGGTCCAGGCGGGTATAGGCGCGGTGCAGGACGCTCTGATAGAGGAAGGCCTTGCTCAGCGCCTCGCCGGGGTGGGCGCGCAGGGTCGCCAGCAAACGGTATTCGGAGCCGGTGAGGCCTGCGCTGCGGCCTTGGTGAGTCACGTCCTGGGTGTCTTGGTCGAGGGTCAGCGAGTGATCGCTGCGCGGTTGGGCTTGGCGCTGGTCAAGGGCTACCCGGCGCAGCAGCGCATCGACCCGGGCGTCCAGCTCGGCGAGGCTGAAGGGCTTGGGCAGGTAGTCGTCGGCCCCGCGGGTAAAGCCGCTGATACGATCCTGTTCGGCCCCCAGGGCAGACATCAGCATCACCGGCACGGCCTGGTGGCGACGCAGCTCGTCCAGCAGGCTGAGGCCGTCGACGCCAGGCAACATGATGTCCAGCAGGACCAGGTCGAAACCGAACTTGCCTATCGCGTCCAGGGCTTGGGTGCCGTTTTCGCAGGCGTGCACGCTGAAGCCACGGCCCTGAAAATGGCGTTCCAGATCCTGGCGCAGGCGTGGATCGTCTTCGGCGAGAAGGAGCGTGGGGGACACGGCGTGGCCTTGGATGAGAATTCGATGCAGTTACGAATCATCCCATTGTGGGGCTCCCTGGGGCAATGGCCCTGCATCGCACCGCAGATAGTTTCGTCGCTCCTTTAGTCCAATGCCCTGCAACTGATCCCAACGTTTTCGGAGCGCTTGGCGTCTGCGCCGCCCGCCGGGAACGACCGATCTGTACTCAGATGTCGCGACGCTGCCGATAGGCCTTGGCCAGCTCGCGGGCCAGGCCGATGAAGTTGGTTCGCGCTGGCGAGCCTTCCAGCGCGCGACAGGCCAGCGTCAGCGGTGCAACCAGGCGTGGCCGGGCGCCGAGGATGCGGCGGTAGGCCACGCTTTCGCGATGGATGTCGCGCATCGAGGCGGGTACCACGGATACTCCCTCGCCAGCGGCCACCAAGCTGACGTTGGTCAGCATGCGCTCCACCTCGAAGGCGATGTGCGGTTCGAATCCTGCGGCCTGGCAGGCGCGCAGCAGGTTGGCATACATCCCTGGCGCGCCTGGACGGCGGACCAGAATGAATGGCTCGTCGCGCAGGGTGCGCAGGTCGACGGCCTGGTCGGCTCCAGCGAGTGCGGGATGGCCGATCGGCAGCACCAGCAGTAGCTCCTCCAGCAGCAGGCGGTGGTACTCGAAGCCCTTGGGGCGGGTGACCGGTGCGCGTAGCACAGCGATATCGAGGTCGCCGTTCTGAATCCGCTCGGTGAGTCGGCTGGCGCTGCCCTCGTCGAGACTGATGGAGACCGCCGGATAACGTTCACGGTAGGTGCGGATGATCCGGGGGATCAGCGGGTGCGCGGCGGCGGACGAAGTGAAGCCGATCACCAGAGTGCCTTCTATGCCTTGTGCGACCCGCGCCGCACGGTGTGATCCGCTCTGCACGCGAGCCAGGATGGCTCGCGCCTCTTCGAGGAAGGCGGTACCGCCCGGGGTAAGGTCCACGCCCTT
The DNA here is from genome assembly GCF_054889225.1 of Pseudomonas sp. X10. Classification (NCBI taxonomy): domain Bacteria; kingdom Pseudomonadati; phylum Pseudomonadota; class Gammaproteobacteria; order Pseudomonadales; family Pseudomonadaceae; genus Pseudomonas; species Pseudomonas sp. X10. The sequence goes on from NZ_CM142677.1 coordinate 810,634, forward strand.
GGGGTGCCGGCGAAACAGTTCGAAACCGAGTTCTTCTTCGAGCGCGCGGATCTGCTGACTCAAGGGCGGCTGCTGGATGTTCAGGCGGGCGGCGGCTCGGGTGAAATGCCGCTCTTGGGCGACCATGACGAAGTAACGGAGGTGACGGAGTTCCATGCGGGGGCGTTCCTGGTGGTCTCGTAGTGTCGGCAGGGGCGTGCCGGCTGGGGTAGGATAGGGCACGTCGCCGCGACCACAACAACAAAAGCGCAACGGCCAATGATCTTGATCAAGCTTGCCAGCAACGACACCACTCTGCTTCTGATCGCCATCGTCCTCGGCCTGACCCTGGGCATCGCCGACCCGGCCCTGGCGGTGAGGATGAAACCGCTCAGCGATACTTTCCTCATGGTGGTCGGCCATGCCGTGCCGGCGGTCATGTTCGTTCTCGTCGCCAGCGCCGTCACCGGGCTTGGCACCCTTGGCCCACGGAGCCGCTGGGTCGGCCGGGTGATTGGCTACTTCCAACTCATGACATTGCTGTCGCTGCTTACCGGTGCTGCGCTGACCCTGCTGCTGGCCCCCGGCGCGGCGGATCTGTCCGAGGCCCTGACGAGGCGAGCCGTTGGCGATCTGCCGACGGCACTCTCCAGCGGCCTGCTGTATCTCTTCGGTCATGTGCCTATCCTCCCGGTCCTGCTCGCGGCGTTGTTCTGCGGGCTGCTGCTCGGTCGAGACGGTGCGGTCGTCCAGCGCTGGCGCCGGGTGTTCGAGAGGGTGGCCGAATGGCTGCTGAAGCTCCTGCGCCAGTTGTTGCGTCTGGCACCGCTGGCCGCGTTCGGGGCGGTGGCCTTCAGCATAGGCCGCTATGGGCCGGGCTCGGCCTGGCCGCTGCTGAAATTCGTCGGCACCGTCTACCTGGCCTGCCTGCTGTTCCTCGGAATCGTCATGGCGAGCGTCGCCCGCTGCTCCGACGTCGCCCTGATACGACTGATCACCTACGTCCGGGGCGAGCTGTATCTGGTAGCTTCTACCGGGTCGTCGGTGGCGGCCATACCGGGTCTGGTGGCCAAGCTAGAGCGCGCTGGCTGTTGTCCACCGCTGGTGCGTCTGGTGCTGAGCACCGGCTACACCTTCAACCTCGCAGGCTCGAATCTGTACCTGGCCTGTGCCCTGGTGTTCGTCGCACAGCAGGCCGGGGTGTCGCTCGGCGGGTCGGATTGGCTGGTGCTGTTGGCGGTGGCGTTGCTGACCTCGCTCGGTTCGACCAGCGCTGCCGGTTCGGCCTTTCTCACACTGACCGCAACGGTGGCGGCGCTGAACCTTGTACCGCTGGACACCCTGGGGATTCTGCTCGGTGTGGAGCGGTTGATGAAGTGCCGCTCGCTGACCAACGTGATTGGTAACACGCTGGCCTGCGTGGCGATCTCGGCCTGGACCGGGACGCTCGACCGACAGGCGCTACGCGATGCTCTGGACACCCGCCGAGGGCAGGCGCTTCCCGGCCTGGAGGGAGGGAAGCGCTAGCGTGGTCAGCCCTTGGCCAGGGCGCTGAAGGCCTTGTTCAGCTTGGCTTCGGCGGCATTAAGGCGCTCGCGGCGCTCCTGGGTCCAGCGGCGGTCGCTGGCCAGGGACTGTTCGGCCTCCCCGAGCATGCGCCGGACCTCCGCCGGTTGCGGCCCACCGATGCCTACTCGGGTCTTGACCATGTTCTGCGGCGACAGCGTGGCGCGGAACGCTGACTCGTCCAATGGCAGGATGCGGGTCTTCCACTGGAATTTGTCGGCTGCCTGGGTGAACAGCTGTTGCGCCTGCGCGTAGGGAAAGTTGGCGGGGGTGAAGCCCTCACGGCGCGCCACACCGACAATGGCGGAGGCGAAGCCGTGGCCGATACGGAACGGTACCTTGTGCTCGCGTTCGAGGGTGTCGGCAAGCTCCATCGATGTGGTCCACTCAGCCTCCAACTCCTCACGGGCGCGTGCCGGATTGACCGTCAGTGCATCCAGCACCTTGTGCATACGTACGAACATCGTTCGAGCGTTGCCGAACAGCTCCAGCTCGCCGAAGGCGAACTTGTAGTCGGTCATCCCGGTGGTGACGTTATGCGCGCGTAGGGTCACAGTCTGGGACAGGCCGACGACGTCGGAGGCAGACTCCCGTGCGCGCATGATCAGGCCTGGGTTGCGCTTCTGTGGCATAGCGCTGCTGGAATAGGTGGAGCCTTCGTCGAGCAGCAGCCACGGGCGGACCTGGTGGTACTGGGTGTGGATGTCGCCGAGCATCGCGCCAAGGCGGATCGCCGCCGACGAGGCGATGCCTGCGGCCTCGATAGGGATGTCATAGCTGGACACCTGTCCGGCGTCCAGCGAGTTCTCGCGTACCCCGTCGAAGCCGAGCAGTTCTGCCAGCCGCTTGCGGTTCAGCGGCCAGGCCGAGTTGACCAGCACCGCGCTGCCCATCGGACTGAGGTTGAGCCGCTGGTACAGCTCGCGGATGCGCTGGGCGTCGCGCTCGAAGGAGGCCTCGTAGGCCAGCAGGTAATGAGCGTAGGTGGTCGGTTGGGCCTGCACGCCGTTGGTGTAGGCCGGGACCAGGGTGTCGACGTTGTCGCGAGCCAGCGCCAGCAGACGCGCGCGCGTGGCGTTCATCGCCTCGGTATAGGCCAGCAACTGGCTGCGTAGCGTTGCCAGGCGATAGGTCGCGTACATGTCTTGGCGGCTGCGCCCGGAGTGGATCAGTGAGGCCTGCGGGCCGATCCGGTCGATCATGATGCGCTCGATCTGCAGCAGGTCGCTGGGCCGCTTGCCGTTCGCCCGGCCAGCCTGGTCGAGCACATACTGCACACCGCCGGCGATCTCCTGGCCCTGTTGCTGGCTGACGATGCCTTCCTCGCTGAGCATCACGATCGAAGCTTTGTTGATACGGTTGATCCAGGCGAACTGGTCGTCCCGCAGGTGTTTGCCGTCGCGGGCCGAGCGGTCGACGGTGGCGCCGATCTTTTCCGTCTGCGCGGCACATTCGGCGGTACTGCGGCAGGCCACCTCGGCGGTATCGGCGGCATGCAGGGACAGCGAGTTGGCGGCCAGGACGAGGGCGATGGTGAGAGGACTCAGGTACTTGTTCAGGTGCATCGGACAGGTCTCCTTGGCCACTTAGAGCAGCGGCAACGTGTAGCTGATGATGAAACGGGTCTGGTCGATATCGTTACTGCCGTCACTGCGGTAGGTGCCGTTGCGCAGCCTGAAGTCGAGGTTCTTCAGCGGGCCACCCTGGAGGGTGTAGGCGATATCGGTATTGCGCTCCCACTCGCGCCCGTCGCGCCCGCCAGGACCGTCGTAACCGTCGCCGCGCAGGTAGCGGGTCATCAGGGTCAGCCCGGGCAGCCCCAGGGCGGCGAAGTTGTAGTCGTAGCGCAATTGCCAGGAACGCTCTCCCGGGTTGGCGAAGTCCGGCGAGATCATCACGTAGTTGACCAGGTAAGAGTTGGTCCCTTCGAGGTGTGGAAAGCCGGTCTTGCCGTGCATTTTCTGGTAGGCGCCGGTGAAGGCATGGGCGCCGGCCTGATAGGTGAAACGGGCGCCGAATGCGTCGTTGTCGACGTTGCTGGCGCCATCGTCGGTCGAGCGGGCGAAGCGTAGGTCGGTCTTGAGCTTGTGTCCCTCGCCGAGCGGCCAGACGTGCAGCAGGTCGACGATGTGTTGGCGATAGTTGCGCTCCAAGTGGGCGTAGTGATAACCGCTGGTGAGCGTCTTGCTCCAGTGGTAGGAGGCGCTGGCGAAGTCGAAGCGGTCGCTCTCCCGGCCGCCGCGAAGGCCCTTGCCGGCCGCTGCCAGCTTTTCGCTGGCACCGGTGTTGCGCAGGCTGTTGCGGGTCAGCCTGCCGGCATCCAGGGTCAGCCCGTCGAACTCACGGGAAGTCAGCTGGCCGCCCCGGAAGGTCTGCGGCAACAGCCGCGAATCGTTCGGTAGCACCGTCGGCAGCTTCGGCATCAGCGTGCCTAGACGCAGTGTGCTCTTCGAGAAGCGCGCCTTGGCCGTGAGGCCCAGTTGGCTGTAGTCGTCAGGCGCCTTGTCGTCACCCACCGGCAGCAGGCCGGTGTTCTGCCGCTGTGGGCCAGAGTCGAGCTTCAAGCCGAGCAACCCCAACGCGTCGACGCCGAAACCCAGCGGGCCGTCGCTGAAGCCGGAGCGGTAGTCGAGCAGGAAGCCCTGCGCCCACTCGTCGCGCTTGGACTGACTGGCACCGTCCTGGCGGTAATCGCTGTTGAGGTAGAAATTGCGAAGTTTGAGGGAGGCCTTGCTGTCGGCAAGGAAATCGGCCATAGCGAATTCCGGGCAGGCGGTGCCGCACAGAGCGACTGCCGCCGCGCCCCAAGGCAGCGGTGACTTGAGCATCGGTGTGTTCCTTGATTGTTCTTGTTAGGGGCCACCGATCCCGCAAGGGGCGCGGCGGCAGGGCGATGCTAGTCGGCCTTGCTTGACATCTAAAATATATTGTTCGTCTTGTGTTAATACTTTTTAAATATGTTGAGTTTTCGATGAACTCACCTGTCGTACGTCCTTGTAAAGACATCGCTTAACACACACGTGAAATTCGTGGAAGAGGTTATGAACGGCTGTGAAAAGTTAGGAATTGTCGTTTAACTTCCCGTCGTGCCGGTCATGGGTTGATAGATTCTCCTGGCGAATACTCCTCGCACCAACCCATCAGGAACTCGACATGAACATCAAACAACAAACAGTATTCCTTGCCTTGGTCAGCATGCTTGGCATGGCTAGCATGCAAGCGCAGGCCGCAGGACCTGTGGACTCAATCATCGATAAGACAAATGAGATAATCTGCAGGATCAACCCGATCTCTTGCATTACGCTCCCTGGTGGCCATAAGAGTTAATGCCGGTTAGGGAAACTCCGAACAAGTTACTCAGCGACCAGCACTGAACGGCATCTTGACCCAGGCCGACTCGATTTCGGCCGCCGATCATTGCGATAGCCAGGGCTCAGCCCTGGTTATCGCACCTTACAGGCGCACCTCTCCCGCAGGGCTCAATAACTGCCGGCGCGCCATCCACAGATTCGACAGCGCAAACAACGTGGTCAATTGCGCCGTGTTCTTGGCCAACCCACGGAAGCGGGTCTTCACATAGCCGAATTGGCGCTTGATCACCCGAAATGGGTGTTCGACCTTGGCACGTACCTGGGCTTTGGCCTTTTCGATCTTGCGTCTGGCCTTGTACAGCGCGCTGCGTTTGCTCAAGCGTTTGTAGGTGCTGCGTCGGGCTGCGATCTGCCAGATCACCTGCCGCCCTTCATGCTCTGGTCGTTTCTCGACACCTGTATAACCCGCATCCGCACAGACGACATTCTCCTCACCATGCAGCAGTTGCGCGACTTCCGTCACGTCTGCGACGTTCGCGGCAGTGCCGTGAACGTGATGCACCAGCCCCGACTCAACATCGGCGCCGATATGCGCCTTCATGCCGAAGAAGTACTGGTTGCCTTTCTTGGTTTGATGCATCTCTGGATCGCGCTTGCCTTCCTTGTTCTTGGTCGAACTGGGCGCATGGATGATCGTGGCATCGACAATCGTGCCCTGGCGCAGTGACAGGCCTTTGTCTTGCAGATAGTTGTTGATGGTTTCCAGAATCCCTGCTGCGAGCTGATGCTTCTCCAGGAGGTGTCGGAAATTCATGATCGTCGTGTCTTCGGGAATCGGCGCGCTTAGCGTCAGCCGAGCAAACTGGCGCATAGAGGTGATCTCGTACAACGCTTCTTCCATCGCCGGATCGCTCAGCGAAAACCAGTTCTGCAACAAGTGAATGCGCAGCATCGTTTCCAATGCATAAGGCTTACGACCGCCACCGGCCTTTGGATAGTGCGGCTCGATCAACGCGACCAACCCGCTCCACGGCACGACCTGCTCCATTTCGGCCAGGAAACGCTCTCGGCGGGTCTGCTTGCGCTTACCGGCGTACTCGAAATCGGAGAAGCTCATCTGACTCATGGGCAAGGCTTGCTTGGGGTGGCTAAACGAAGGGCCATTTCAGCACAGGTCGTGCAGCCTGTGCTGACTTGATCGGAGAATCCTTAGCCAGGTGTTTCGTTGACCTACATCGGCGGGTAGTGAAATCCGATGTTCAGCAATGAATATCGGATTTTCACGTGTCTATAGGAATGTTTTTCTGGCATTAAGCTGGCCCCCCCCAGCTGAAACAGCCCATTCATGCACAAAAAAGGCACTTGCGGGATTCGCTAAGTGCCTTTTTTGCAGAACTGACTTGAGCTGGCGATCGAAAAAACGGAGACCTGGAGCGGGCATGAGATCTACCCTCGGCGATGCTTCGGTGTTTCAAGAATACTCGAATGGCTGGAGCTCAAAAAATCTCAGAAGACCGAAAAATGGCTAGAGGCTGTGTTTTTACTGGATCGCAGGTGTAAAAAAGACGTGCCGGGGTAATTTGAAACAAGTCGGTATCTATCTGTTTTTTCTAGTTAATAATTTATTGGTCAACTTGCTTGGAATACCAGCTGGAACGCAGCGTGGTCTGGATTCCGATGGACGGTGCTTTTGTGAGCTGCCCCCAAAAGCGAATTGGGTCCAAATCTATCAAGCAAATGGTCGTGCTGTTGATTGTCGCCCCTGTGCGTACGATGTCCCTACTCGCACTTACAGGAGCTCCTGACAACGATACGTCAATGATTACCGTGCTGGCTAAGCCGACTCTCGAAGTACTGCGCAGTCTCTTTGTCCGTGCAGTACAGGTAGCAACCCTTCATCCCGCGTGTCATCAGGGTTCGGTACGTATTTTTGATGATCAGGTCTGTTTCTCTTTTCGCGAGGGTAGGTTGCTCTTTCATCATTTTTTTCCAGCCGCGAATCGATTTATCATGCTTGTCGCGCTCATCTGGGGATGTCACGACCTTACCGTCACGTACGACTAGGTCTGGCCCGATGATCACCCCGACGTAGTCGACTTCCAAGCCTTGGCAGGTATGGATGCAGCCAACCTGCTCAATGGAGTTCTCAGCGATGATCCATAGGCTGCCATCCTGATCCAGGTTCCATTGGCGTTTGTAGTCACCAATCACGATATCAGCAGCGGTGGGGTCTTTCTTGCTCAACCAAGGCCAGCAATAGCCCGCGACCACACGAGCTTTGTTCCCGTGGTTTTTCTCGTTGATTGCGTCATGCATCGCCTGAGGTGAGTCGAACACCTTAAACTCGTACTCTTGGGTCTCAAGCGTCGGATTTGCCGTCGAGCGAATGCCCAGCGTGTCATCCAGCCATGCCAGGTAACCGTCAGAACCACTGCAGCGAAACTGCGAAGACAGCACGTGTTCTTCAACTACAGCACCCTTGGCTTTTGCAAAGGCGCGTATCACCTGCTTGCTGCCGATATCGCTCAACGTTACACGTTGGTCCTCATCAATAAAGAAAATGGAGCATTTCGCTGAGTCAATCAGTTCCTTGATCTGGTTTTCCCCAAGGTTTCCATAAAGCCCGCTTTTCTCATTCAGCCGATGAGCTTCGTCCACGATGAGCGCATCGAATGTGTTGGGCTCAGTGTCGATGAATGCCCCAGAGCCTGAAAAGAAATTCGAGAAATGGCTGCGCTTGATGGTGCCAACCAGTTTGCTTTCGTAGACCTTGCGAGGGGCGGCATTCTTGGAGACGTATTTGCTCATCAGCTTCAATTCGGTGAGCTTCACCAGCAGATTGATAGCCAGAACGGTTTTTCCGGTGCCCGGTCCACCTTCTATGATCATCACTTTGGGTGCTTGGTCCGAAGCCTCGCTTGCCGCAGCAAGCGCCGACTCAAAAATTGCTTTCTGATCGTCAATCAATACGAACTCGGGTTTGCCTTTCATCAACCCCGCGAGGGCTTCGGCTAGCGCCTTGGATGGGCGAACTTTTCCTTCGGACAGCTCGTAAAGAACCTCTTTGTTGTCGCCATGACTTATATGCTTTTTCAGAAAGGTTCTGAGTTTACTGAGCTCTTCCGGGCCTTTCAGAAACAGCGGAGCCTTGCTGATGTAGGGCTCATAGTGGGCTGAATCTATGACCCCGTCGCTGACGTAGTTATGGAGGTAGGCGCACGGACGGATTTCGATGCTTTTGTCATACACCGCCTCGTTGAAGCCTTCCAGCAGCGCTGCATAGGACCATACTTGATAGGACGGATGAATGGTCTCAATGAGGCCGCCACCCAACGCCGTTTTGACGATGGCGTCTTTGGTTGTGGCGTTGGCCTTGCTCCATTGCTTCAGCTCGATCAGTACGGCCTTTTTTGCCTGGTTTTCGTCGCGACCGGTGAGTAGAAAGTCGATTCGCTTCGACGACTGCGGAATGTGCAATTCAATGGCCAGGCCTGCATCGCTCGGGAGGCCCTCATCTCTAAGGACCTTGGCCATGTACGTTAGGGACCCTTGCCACGACCTGATTTCCGAGGAGCCAACGTTCTTGCCGGTAGCTTCCTTGTAATGCCTGAGGATCACCTCCTCAATGTCATCGTTATCGTTGTCTTTAAGAAATTGCTGTTTGGTTGCAGCGTAAACGATCACGGGTTGTCCTTAGGTGCGTGTTGGTCAGAGTCGGTCGTACTTTTTGCTGTTGCTTCTGGCTTTATCTACGGGGTACTTCTGGCCATTCGAGGCGAGTTTCTGTGTCACGGCCTCGTTGAGATCAATGCCGAGTACGCTGCTCAGGCGAACCAGGTACATCAGTACGTCCGCCAGTTCATTTTTGACGGCTTGGCCGATTTCTGGGTCTGTTGCGGCGGATATCGAGTCGGCATCGCTCATCCATTGGAATATCTCGCACAGCTCGCCTACCTCTCCAGTGAGAGCCAGGATGAGATTTTTGGGGGAGTGGAACTGCTGCCAGTCGCGATCATCTGCGAACCGCTGAAGGGATGCGGCAAGCTTCACTACGTCAACCAATGGCGCGGATGAGCTGTCTGTGTCAATCACGGGGCTGTCTCTTGGGTATCAGTGGGGGCGAAAATGTGTAGGAAATCCAGCCTTGGATTGTAAGAGTTTTCGCTGTTTTCGCAGGTTTTTTTGTGGTTTTTCTCCCACAAACTGTCTGTAGGCAGAATTGCTTGCCAGGGCTCGCTATATCCTTCGAGAGTGGCGAAGTGGGCCGGCTACAAACTGGTCTTCCAGTGGCTATCGGCGGGCGTAGCGCAGTTTTTCGAGGCGACCGCCATGCCCCTCCTTCTCTTCATCCTGTTCGTTTGTTTGCACATAGGGCAGCAGCGCTTTCCAGTGGCGGCTGACGCTGTCCAATTGGGGCGGATAAGGAGGAGCGTTCTCCTGGTATTGCAACAATGCCCCTTCATCTTGCAACTGCTCGACCAGCCGTGCGAGGTTGGCAGGCTCCAATAGTGAGGCTGCCCCATTTCCCTTGGCCCGCTTCCCAACTCTCACTTACGGTCAGAATTAGGCAGGTTTAAGATTCATGCTGGCCTCGTTTTTGATCATCATTTTGACGAGACGAGGGTTCACTTCGATTTCGGGAGACAGACGGGAGGTTGTTGGCCGTGAGGGCCCGGTTTTCGCGGGGCTGGAATTTGGTGGATTTTTTATTGTACCTCATAGGGTATCTATAAACAGATCAGCTAGTTATGGCTTTTAGTGGAATCGAATCGGGAGTTGCGGAGGTCCAGTGAGAGCTACGCCCACCCGCTTCAAACGTTACGTGAGGAACGGCGAAAACGACCCATTACGGCCATTTTCACATGTCTGCTTTCGACCAAAAGCGGTCCCTCGGGGATGCTGGTGAATGACTTCTTACGACCCGAAGCGGTCGGTCAACACCGGCAGAAACCGGCCATGGACACGCCGAAGGAAGTTCCATGCCACACTGATGTAGCTGCACGGCGGCTAGTCAATCAAAAATTATCATGGAGGAACTCTGATGCCCACAGCCTTTTCAACAGCGCTTTACTACCCATACATCGACATAAAAAATGAGCGTTGGCTACGAAGTGCGGTGTTGTTCTGGGACTCCATCCGAACAATAGTCCCCGTTTCCCATCGTGAACCTTACTCGAATGATTTTGCTCGTGCCCTTTGTGATGAAGGCGTACTCAATCCAGTTCGTGTTTCATCGGATATGGACGAAGTTGAGGAACTCACTGAAAAAGTTCTCGAATTTCTTACGGACCCAGCCTCGGCCGGTGTAATGTTTGATACAGACAAACACCCGACTCGTAGAATTCATCCCGAGAAGATGTCCTACGAGCTGCGCGAGCTTGCTCATATTCATCCGGAAAAGCTGCCATACATGATCCGCTCGGAACTTGAGCGTGGGCTTAATGATGACGGTTGGCTTCACGTCGCACCTGGTTTCGCAAATTTCTACATGACGCTCCTCGCCTCTCAATTGGCTGAGCGACTAGGCCTAGGCTTGGTGACCGAGTCGTCTGCAGCAGATCAATTGGCAATCGCTGTGCGCAAGGGAAAACCGCTTGGCACTACTGGTCATCGACGCGTTGGCCGTCAGTTCGACGCGTTTGGATCGAGGCGCTCATTGCCAACAGATGTTGCCCCTAGTTTGCTCATTGATCTTATGGTGCAAGGAATTTCTTTGCCTGAGCATCTGTCGGTGGGTGAAATTATCAATTTCAAAAAATACCACGCGGAAGAGCTGGCTGTATTTCGGCGAGAAATCTCACGTCTTACCGCGGACTTGCCTAAAGAGGTACCTATCGAGGCGCTGCGACAAGCCGTATCAGACCAGTATCAGGCCAACGTATTGCCAGCGATGCATAGTCTCCGAGAGTCCCTGCGGGCTCAACGTTGGGATGCAGGCCTTAGCGGGTTATTAAAGGTTTCATTCTTCTCAGCTGCCCCAACCTCGACAGCAATCCTTGCAGGTATTCCAACCTCTATCGCTTTGGTTGCTGGAGTGGGAATCTCGCTGACAGCATCAGCGGTCTTATTAGCAAATCAGAGACGGCGTACGATAATAGATAGTCCTTATTCTTATTTGCTTTCAATGGAACGCAATTGGTGAGGCGCTAACAGATTTATTCTATGTCTAGAGCCGCCTTTGGGGAGAAAGCTACTACCCGCCGCTGACTGCTTTTGACCGATTCCTGTCTTTCGCGAAAGACAGCTTTGGGTCGATAGCGGTCAGTAGTAAACGGCTGCAATCGACCTTTTCAGGGCACTGATGCTGGGCGCTCCGCGTACCCTGTGGGAGCGGGCGCGCCCGCGAAGAATCCAACGCGGAGCCTGGCACCGGCTGCGCCGGTGTTCGCGGGCGCGCCCGCTCCCACAGAGTGCGCGTCGCGCTTACGAAACCCGTTATTTTTTCAGCGTCTGATATGAGTCGTTAGCTGTCCTCCACGAAGAGCAGCTATGGGTCGATTGCTTCCAGTCGTGCCTATCAAGAGCAGTACCTCGCTCAGAGATTGAACACCCATGCTTTTTGCAAACGACGGGCGAGCAGCCGCAAAGTCAGCAGATAGTAATACCGCGTCGCCTCGCTGCATGGATTTAGGCGATGCTCAAGAAACCAATCCACATGCTTTTTCTGCCAAGCCCAAGGCGTCTGTCGCTGCCAACGCTCTGAGATTTCTGCTTGGATGACTCTCGCCTGATCACACCAGCATAAGCGTCAAGTACTCCTCGAACGAAAACACTGTTGATTTATACAGTTCTCATGAGTATTTTGAGGACTCTTGTGCGGGTACTCCAGCCGAGCTAGCTGACCGTGAGCGAAAAAACGTATCGATATCGCTCTAGATGGCGGTCAAGAACAGGAAGCGTTCCGATAGATTTATATCCGGGGGCCTGAACCATTTACTCAAGCGGGTCGTTCGAAATTTAATCGATTACATTCTAAAATCAGGTCAGATGAATGGCGTACACAGATATTGATCTCGGGAACCTACTGGCTGATCCAAAACCGGTAACCACCAACAGCATCGAGCCCAAACTCGGAGAGCTACCGTGGGAACAGATGCACTGGGAAGACTTTCAGAAATTGTGCGCTCGCCTGGTCCAACGTCAGTACCTACCAAGTGGCATTCAGGTCTTCCAGTACGGAAAATCTGGCCAAGAGCAAGATGGGATTGACATAATTTGGAAAACTACAGATGCATGTAAATATAGTGTCGCCGAGGTAAAACATTGGAAAGTAGTTAAGCCATCGAATATTCAAAAATGGCTTAAAGCATTCCTAGACGGTGAGCGTGCAACGGATTCTCAAATATGGATTCTGTGTCTCTCAGTCAATATCGAGGATGATACTAAACTGGTGATGGCATGGGACGCCGCGAAAACTGAGCTAGAGTCACATGACATTCAAGCATTGGTTTGGGATCGAGGCTTTATTGAAGAGCTCTTGCGAGGTAGTCCTGAGCTTGTAGAGCGCTTTTTCTCCAAAGAGATTCGAGACCGTTTCTGTTACACCCTTAGCATGCCAACCGAGGAGCCACGCCTATTCCGCCGCAACTATATTGGCCAGTCCGATTCCCACCTCACTGCCGAAAATGAAAGTGTCAGAGTGGAAGTCATTCTGCCCACTCGAAATTCTTCCCATGCGTCTGCCATCCTATCATTTGCTCGGTCAAATTTAGAAGGCGTCTCACTGGCTATCGATGGAAAAGATCTTGTGCGATGGCTGCAATGGGCGGGGCATCCTCACGATCCGTTGAAAGGTCCTTTTACATTGCCATTGAGCAATCCGGATCGCTTTCTCCTGACCACCCCAAAATTTCAACTGAGCTTGAGCAGTTCTGAATTCGAACAGCTAGACTGGTGTCTGCGACATATATGGACTCACTACCTGTCCGCAATCCAAACACTGGAAAACGATTGGAGATGCCTTAGGTTCAAGAGGCTAAGTGGATCATCCCAACCAGTCCATGCACTTATTAGCCTTCCACGTACTCTCTGGCGTCTAATAATGGAATATGTTAGCGAGCATGATTACGTCAAAGGTGAATCTGATCAGCATATTTTCGATGCGTCCAATAGTGTCCTGAAAGTATTCTCACCAGCTACTACACCGGCGCTGGATGCTGGGTATCATCTTATTTCGTATGCCTATGATGAAGGTGGTCCAACCGGCCGCTATGAGCCGAACATCAATATCTGTTGGAATCCCAATAATCTGCGTGAGCTTTCCAGTCCTTGGGGCCCTAGGGGACAATGGGATGCTGAATTCACCCATGATTGGCTGAGGTTGACACTTCTACCTAACGTCAGGGATTGGCACCAACGTAAAAGCCAGCAGAATCTATCTTGGTTGACCAATCCGGTTGAAAAGCTAACAGGGAATTCTCCCGTTCTAGCCATGGAGGATTATGTCATTTCACTAGCTCGGCTCAGCATGCGGCATATTGCTGAGGCAATGACAGTCGAAGAATTGAATCGCTGCCTACATGCCATGCAATTGCATTTCAGTTGCCTTAGCACTTCGGCTGTTCTCGAGCAAGATCTACTTATCAGCGTGTTGCGATGCGTTCAACATTTGGCTTACCGCCTACCTGAGCAGCATCATAACTACATCCGGGGCAACCTTCAACTTGGTCGAGAACCACTGGTAGAGAGCCTCGCTGAACTGATAGCGTCCAATAATACTAATTCGACCAACTGCACGATGCTGGAAATGGCGCTTCGATCGCTAATTTGCTGCAGTGAGAATTTGATCTGGACTGATAGTGACGTGAAGTGGGTTAAACAGATGCTTGAACCGGTCTGGGCAAGAATGCGCGAAGACCTGTTGTGCGAAATGTTTTCCTAAGGTCGAGATCAAGGTCAGCGCGTGCGTAATCACAAGGGTAATAGGAGAATCTTTTTTAACTTAGGTTTCTCCCTCTGTATTGATATAGCGCTGGGCAACTCTAATCTTGCAGCCTCAGCTTTCTTTAGTTCACGGATCTACGATCCATCAGATCAGATCCCAGCCGAATTATCTGCCGTACGGTGAAGCCTATTACTGACAAACCATGTTCGTAAGGCAAGATATGAATACCTGTAGTACTGAGATAGTAGGGCTGCTTCGCAGCCCATCGCCGGCAAGCGCTGCTCCCACAATGGGGACCGAGTAAGTGCTGGGGGGCTGCGATATTCTAGGAGTGCGGGGTGCGTATTGCTTGAAGCCTGATTGCGGGGGATTGTAATCAGGTCACTTGAATGGTGCGGAGACAGACAGACGGTTGTTGGACGTGAGGGCCCGGTTTTCGCGGGGCTGGAATTTGGTGGATTTTTTGATGTACCTCATAGGGTATCTATAAAAAAATCAGTTAGTTATGGCTTTCCGTGGAATCGAACTTGGAAAATTTGGACTCCAGTGAGAGATCCGACCACCCGCTTCAAATCCCAGGTAGGGAACGACATAAAACGGCCAGAAGCAGACGTTCGCTTTCCCCCCTTATAATCCTTGTGCACTAAATTCTGTACGAAAGTAAGAGAACCTGAATCGAGGCCCCTCGGAGGCTGAAATTTTGCAGGGCTTCCCGCCATCTAAGGAAAGGAATTCTGTGATGGTAAAGCGTTATGAGCTCTTGGTTAAGGCCTGGATTGTGGTTGCTGATCTCTTCACCGAAACCCATGGCCAAGGACGATCCCGACTGGGCAACCGCCTGAAGCTCGATGGCGTGCTCTGGTTGCTTTGCTCGGTTGCTGCGTGGGGAGATATGCCCGAGCGCTTTTGCCTGTGGTCAACGGTTTCGGGACTGGCGAAACCAGGGGACATTCGATCAGATGCTTAAACGCTTGTACCTGAGTTTGAATGGGCAACAACTAATCGATTTGCAAACCTGGACGGTCGACTCAACTACTGTACGCGCAACCCAAGCCTATTCTGGTGCTAGGCCGGATGCAGCTATTAGACCAACTGCAGCAGAAACGAAGACTGCCGTCCAGGTCATTGCTGCAATAGGCCCCAGCAGAGGCGGCCAATCAACTCCTTCAAGGCTTGGCCATATTAGTTATGGAAATATTACTGAAAGAGAAAATTACATGTTCGAAAATAAAAGCGCTTGACTGCCTCTTTAACAAATATTGAGTACTACACCAGAGCAATGCCACCTGATAAATTATGCTAAGCACTAGATTAAAACCTAAAATCATACTATTATTTGCAATAAGTAAAAGAGGTGCCAGGCGATCTCAAAAACCTCGTAACAAATCCAACACCTGGCTCATTAAAAATAAAAACCAAACTACGAGTCTATTATTCTGGAGAGTGACGCACGAATGAACAACCTGAATTCTTACCAGATTAATAACGATGGTAATTTTGATTTAAACTTTGTCGATAACAGCACAAGCTCAGACAGCGGAATAACAGTCTATTTTAGAAAAATCGAGAAAAATCTAATTGAACACATAAAAAATCAGACGCAGTTTTCGGAGCAGTCGCATGGTTAACAAGCACCAGAGTTCTTAATGCACTATCCAAGCTAGACAACGTAGCCATCATAGTACAAAAAGAGGATTTTTTACGCCCTGATGTTGGTGCAAACGCGGACTTTGATAAAGCATTGCGTCGAAAGTACAATGCATTGAAGTGCAGCCTTACAAGGTACTCATTCAACAACATACTGAGTTCAGTATCAGTTGCCAGCGACCCCGCAATGCCGCCAATTCGATGTGTGGGCAATCATAACTCTGATAAAAAACCTGCTTTTCCACGCATGCACAACAAATTCTTGATATTCGCACGAGTTCAAGAAAGTTTAGATGACTCTATACCGGAAGTAGTCACACCTTACGCCGTATGGACAGGCTCTTTCAATCTGACTAAAAATGCAACCATGTCATTGGAAAATGCGCTATACATTACTGACAAGGCAGTAGTTAATGCATACTTCAACGAATTCGGACAAATTGCGGCTATGTCCGAGGAGCTCGACTGGACATCTAGATGGTCAGCACCGGAGTGGCGAATAGGTACATAACCTAACTACCAACCTTAAATAGGCCAAGACACATAATAATGTAAGGAAAACAAATGGCGCAATCTTCTGAATTAACTGGCGGCGCGGGCTTTGATTTTGAGGGGCATATAGCCGCTTATTTTCTTTCTTCATTGCTGACCAGTGACGTACGCCCACCTTTCAACCTACGAGCCAAGTCCGTTGCAATGCAGCAATCAGCTTTTGGCGCACCACTTGATGATATCATAATCACATTCGAGGACTCCTACCAATCAACGCTACACTTACAAGTAAAGCGAGCCTTGATAATATCGGCTGCAAAAACCAATACAGATTTCAGAGAGGTAGTTATAAACTCATGGTCAACCTTTAAAGACCCCAAAAACACGCATTTACATAATAATTACGGAGCTGCAACTGGATCAATCTCCAGTAAAGGTCTACGCAATTTAAGAACAGTATGCTTGGCCGCTCGAAACAGCCATAATGAAAAGATTTTCTTCTCAAGAAACAACAAATCCGGAACGGCAAGCAAGTCTTTCGACGACTTTATAAAAATAATTCGCACAATTTTATCAGATAATAAAATTTTATTTTCAGATTCAGAACTTCATAATTTTTTGAAAAATTTTGTGATATTGCATTTTGATATTCTTACTCCAGAATCCATTACTAATACAGAAACGATAAACAGATTAGCCCAGGTCCTGACAGCACCTCATCGAGCGAGTGGCTTATTGGAAAGCTTAAAAAATATTGCTAGAGAAGGCGCTAGCGTCGCCGCGAGTTTTGATAGGGAATCGCTAAAGCGAAAGTTATATCCGTTATTCGCCTTTACCAGCGATATAGCTGATCTGAAAACGCTAGTAAAAACACCCCATCTGAATCAAGAACAGCAGCATAAATGTATAGCGGACGCTACAATCTGCGATGCAATTTTATCAAGCTTAAATTTAGAGAGCGGCCTTATACACGTCACAGTTATTATAGTCACTGACAACCCTCAAGCGCTTGCACATGAAATAAAACGCTGGAAGAATAAGTTAAAACGCAGCTCATTGCTATTGAGCGATGACAACAGCAGCTTTGACGACATGTCTTTAACCGATCTTTTCAAGAAGTTCCATTTCGCGAACATCTTATTGCAAGAGCTAGCCACCGCCGAACTTTCTATCTATATTTACTACGCTAGGAATACTGATGGTGTGAATGAATGGGGGGCTGAGAAGCTAGAGAAAGAAATTATAATGACACCTATACTTCACCGCTTAAGCCATAAGCATGAGACAATTAAAACAGTATACTCGGAAATACCTGAAATTGAACGCATTACGAATACTGCGTCACATGAGGTTTTAGAGAGATACCGCCGACAGATTCAGCCGAAGATTGCCAGCACTTATGCAAAAAACAAACAAGAACTAGTTCAGCTTTCAGATCTAATTGCCAATATTGCCGCAAGCTTTCTTACGAGCGGCTCAACTTACCCACCAGAATACATAGCTTACATTAGAACCAGAATTCGATATGGCGAAAATATTGCTACGGGAGAAAAGCATCTCAGGGATAGAAACCCAATTGCATGATCAATCGATCATCGCCCATAATTTTTTGGCAAATTGCGGTTCGACAGAATGAGCATACGCGATAAACCCCTCGAATTGAGCTCTCGAAGGTGCAATGGAATTACTGCCGGAAGAAAAATGAAAATGATCGTCTCCATACTTATTTATGAAGTACGCAATCAGCCTAAGTTTCCGTTTCATTTGTTTTGGCAGCCTGGGTTTCGCGTGATCAACGACAGACAAACCAGTGACAAATTGACGAGCGCCACGGTACTGGATGTAGCAGCCACTTCCTCGCAATGTAAAGCCGCTAGCCTCAACTAACTGCTTAATTGTTGGCGATGCAGGAGGTGTGCTCCCTGAAAACGTGATGTTATCCGCGTAGCGACTATACGTAGATGAAGTCACCCTAGCTAGTTCCAACATATCTAAATCTAATTTTCTGCATGCAATATTTGAAATTACGGGACTACACCTTGTGCCTTGCAATAAATAGCCATCTATAGTGCACAGTCTCGCTAAAAGCTCTGCTATATGTCTATCCCCTCCTAATGATACAAAAGCTTGAAAAACTTGCGACTCAGTAATTGAATTAAAAAAGTCTTTTATGTCCGCATGCACAACCACATCTTTATTAAGATGTAGTGCTGCATTCGAAATAGTTGATCGTCCTTTCAAAAAACCTTGTACATGCTGTTCAAAGCAGACGCTATTTGCGACAATCATTGCGATGGACCGATGAAGATTAGCAAGCCACTTATCCTGGGCTTTATAGACCTGCCTGAATTCTCCGCTCCGACCTCTTCCTCGCTTGGGTATGTTTAAAATCTGATAATAATCTGCCTGACATTGAGCTTGCATGTACTCTAAAAGCCTTTCCGGCCGGGTGCCCACTGCAACCGACAGTTCAGCAATATCGTGAATCTGATCGATTTTAGCTTTAGTCATGGAGGCATGCCGAAATGAGGGATGGAGTGGCTGGATGGAATTTGTAAGACCTCAAAATGTCGAGTACGGACTCGTACCCACGGACGTAACCGCAGTCAGTCATCCAGCCACTGGTCAGAAAATACCATAGGATTTAGCGACGCGGTAGACGAATTAATCTACCACGCAGGTACTCTGAGCTTGCTGACGAGAAGCTCCCTTCACATCATAGCTAGGCTCTGTACGAAATCTCGAGAAACCCAATCGCTGCCCCTCGAACGCTGATATTTTGTAGAATCCCACGCCATCGACGGAAAGGAGTTCTCTGATGGCAAAGCTTTACGGACTCTCGGACGAGGCCTGGTGTGTGGCCTCCGACCTCGTCATCGGAGTTCATGGCCGAGGGCGGCCAGAGCGCTTCGGTCCATGGTCAACGATATATCAACGGTGTCGAAGCTGGCGGAATCAGGGGACATTCGATCAGATACCCAAACGTCTGCAAATCTGGATGATCGACTCAACCGCAGTATATGCGACTCGAGCCTCTTCTGACGCTTGGAAAAAAGGGGGCCGTTGCGCTTCCTTCTCTCTGGCCGTAAAGCCAGTGGCATCAACTACGCCTTGCCACTGCTGGACGAAGTCGGCATTCCATCAAGCCAACGCAAGCGCTGTAAATGGCTGTTTGCCGAAAAGGGCTACGACGCCGAAGCGCTACGCCGCTACTGCGACCAATATCGAAAGCAACCCGTTATCCCTCTGCGCTCGATGAAGAGCAAGCCTAAGCCTTGTTTGCCCAGGCTCTTTGATCGGCCCAAGGACCGACAGCGCAACATCATCGAGCGCATGTTTGGCTGGCTGAAAGAAAACCGCTGGATCGTAACGCGCTTCGACAAGCTCGCGAAAAGCTATGTCGCAATGGTCACGCTCGCCTGTTGGCTGCGATGCTTGCGACATTACTTTTCATACAGAGCCTAGTAAAGTTATACATTATTTTAATTGGATGGACGCCTCGTAAATTTATACTTCTTAGCCAGCCTGTCTGCAAAACCTTCCTCATTGACACTCCAGGTTTCATAAATCAGCTGACTAGCGCCGTACGGATGAACCTCCAGCCTGGACTTCATTCCACTTAACTGGTCATCTATGATTGTGACCCCATCCAAATACAGGTCTATATCTCTAACTGCAAGTTTATCCCCCTCCCAGAAATGATAATTGCCTTCAGGTCCAGCTATAAACCCACGCACCAGGACATTTATAAATTCATTGGCTTGAATTACAGGATATCCATCTACTTTCCATCCATGGAGTACCCGGGTAGATGTAACAATTGATCCGCGAACCTTATCAACTTTAGCATGACCCCAGCCGACTTGACACAATAGGCTATCGAGATTTTTGCTGTCTGACAATAAAGGAACTCGAGCTTTTAATTGACTTCCTCCTTTTTCTATATGCCATAAAGTGTTGCGCATTTCATGCATATTGCAGGGGTGGTAGACATGTTTGCACTCCAAAAATAAAAGCATGCCATCTTTATATGCCAATATGTCAGCATCAAGATCTTTCCCGAAGGGTAAGCCTACCTCTATCTCCACGAGAAAGCCTGCCTCCAACAAAGCCGACCTCAGCTTTACAATCATAGGATCGCAACCTACTGGCCAACCTTTATGGAGCCGATTCGAGACGTATATATTTCTTGCAATATTTGAAGCAGAAAGAACTCTGGATGAGAAAACAATATCATCGCCTGCTGGAATAAGCGGGAAGTACTGAATGTCAATCAAATCGCCCTCCACCGGAAGGGATAGCATGTTAATTACTTCCTCAGCCACCTCCTCTGGCATCCCAAGAGTTAGAGACGTCACCACACCTTTTCTTGGAATGATATTTATAGCAGATTGAGCCGTTATAAATTTCCTCTCATCTTCGGGCATCTCCTCCAAGGCCAATTCATACATGCATGCAATAAACGAAAGTAACCTTTGCGCATGCAGGAGGTGACGAATATTAATCCCCGGTTTAATTTCCCGGACAAGGGGGTCATCATCAGAGTAATCGTCAACATCCAATTTCATCACTGAGAGAAATTCTTCTATGAATAAGCCCTTGTAACCTATTACACCAACTACAGAATGAGGGACTGCAAAAACTAGCCGACGCACAGGCTCTTCTTTTATGTAAATAAATTTTTTTAGTCCAGCATCATAGAGTTTCTTCGCCTCCTCTATGAGTGACGGCATTTTCAATTTAGAAGAGTGGTGAAGCTCTGCAGTTTTCTGAACCCGTATGATTGATTGCTTTTCTTGCTGTACGTAACCTAGACGGACGGTTTTCTCGAATATTTGATCTGTCGAGAAAACATGAACTTTGTTCCCAACCTGTCTAGCCCCGTAAGGCAAGCCATCTAACATCACCTCGGCTTGTTTAAAAGCATTTAGCTGAGCGGCAGCAGTCAAAATAAATATATATGCATTAGAGCCATTTAGCCCATCTGGGTCAACCCTCTGCCAGTCCGATAAAGTTACCCCAAAACGTTTTTTGAAAATTCCAACCACGGTAGAAAACGCTTCAGCGAAATCCTCCATGCTGTGATGTAGCGGATTGTCGCTGGGCAGATTTTTGTCGCCGCCATTCCACTGCCCCAAAAACATACGATCAATTACAACAAATATAGATTTTAATATAACCCCCCCTAAATCTTTCGACCTCTCCGACTATATATGAGTAAATAGGCTTTATTTGCAAGCGCAAGCTGTGTAATGCTTGCACAGATAGCAGGTATTCTAAAGCTTCCGATTTGAAGCTGCAGTTTTTCCCCACCAATATCATTACATCAACTGCATTGCACGCTGACTCTCCGAAATCGTATCTAGAAATCCGGAAAAATCCTTTGTCACGCATATCCCACACTGCTTGCTCCCTCTTTGCTTGTAATAACGCGAGAGCGAGCGCGGCGGACTCATGAGTATCTTGGCATTCGAAGAGGGAAGAAAGCTTTTTTAAGTAACTCTTATAGTCGGATTTAGAGCTTTCCGTCAGAACATCGGGATCAAATACACTTATCATTTCAGAGGGTGTTGCGTGAGCCCGGAACCTTTCAAGAGCTGCTGAAATATCCATTTCACTTAATCTCATAATAAATTATTTTAATGCGCTCACTACACGTTACGCGCCCATCATTTGCTGCTTTCCCTTTATTATTGAAAGCGCTCCGCCTCTCCGTGCCTCAATGCTTCCTTGCTGTGGCTTATTCTTAATGTCTTGTAGGCTGTTGTGTGCACCTACCTTCTGTTGGGCCTGCGCACTGCCTTGTAGTGCGCCATACTCCATATCACAACTCCTTGCACTAAACAAAAGTAGCGATGTGCAGATAGCCCATCTACGTATTGTCGAATATACCGCGCTTGGCTGCGGCTCCGATTTGGGGTGCTTGGCTGCCCCTGTGGCACACCAGACAGCGGTGTATAGCGCTGCGAGTAAGTTGCGGAAACTAGTCAAGTAGGTGCCCAAACATGTCGCCCAGGGGCATCATAGTACACTGCCGGAACTCCAACACCATCGCCTCTTCAGAGGCTGTCAGCTTGGCGCTGCACGGATTGGCAGGCCCCATCCGTGCATCCTTCTTAGTGGTTCGTGATCGCCACATGGCGATGGTCTTCACGTTCAGTCAGTAGCGGGCGGCGAGCTTTCGATCCGACTCTCTCCACACTTGAACTTGGCTCGAATTCGCGGCGTCGTGCGGGCTGAACACCATGGATACGTCCTTCCAAAATGCATCCTCCTCCTGGGGGGATTAAGGATGCACCATGACTCTCTGGTGCTAAGCACCTAGACTTCGGCTACGACCTAGCGGGTGAGCACTTCATCCGCTGCTGATGCCAGCATATTGCCCTTAGCTCCTATTACTGAAAGACTAGAACCTACTTGCTTATCCGGAAAGGGATTTCACGGTTCGTATGCATGAGTTCCCCCTTCCAATAGAGAGTTCACATGACAGATCAAGTACTGTTCAACGACGATCATTCGCCGATAACCCTGAGCCTAGGGTCCCCTGCCTACTTCTTCTGGACGTGTCGGTAAGCATGCGCGGTCGCCCGCTCACGGAACTGAACGCAGGCCTACAGCAGCTCAAAGATGAACTGGCTGCCGAGTCGCTCGTAATGCAACGCTTGGAAGTACCAGAAAAGGTGGAGATGCCACTCACCATTGTCGATGGTTTTTACCCTCCGAAGCTAGTGGAGCAAGGCGACACCTCAGTGGGTCAAGCCATTACCATTGGCTTGGACATGCTCGAGAGCCGTAAAGCACAAATACGAGTCGCAGGGGTTCGCGCCGCGAATGCCTCACACCCAAATAAACAGTGGGTAGATTGATATATCTTTGAGGCCCAGCTCGATCGGTGACTTACTAGATATCGCACATAAAATTCAGGACAATAAAATGAAGATTTCGCTCATAGACAACGGACTTGATTCTTTACGAAAAGGTTATGTACACCTTGAAAAATATGAGGCATTACTAAACAAGCAAGCTAGCGATGAGGAGCGATTTTCAGCCTTGAAGGATTCCGTGCTTTCCATTCAGCACGGAGTCGAAATACTCTTCAAGTTCTCACTTAAAGAAAAGAACGAGCTACTTCTTTTTACAGACATCTCAAAACTGAAAGAAGCTTACAAGAGTCGCCGTGACGGCGCTATCCAAGAACTATATGAATTTGAAGGTTTGCATACGGTCACGTTCAAGGAATCCATTGAGCGCTTAAGGGACATTTGCGGCGTCACCATGAGCGAAAAACTCGTGAAAAACTTAAAAAAAGTTGAAGGCTGGCGTAACAATATTACTCACAGCGCAGTACTTCTACGCGAGACCGAGGTAGCTAATGTTTTAATAAAATTCCTTGCCGAGCTGGACGAATTCTTTAGCCCTTTGATCGGCCCACCTTATCTAGAGGGCCAAGGTCGGACAGAGTTAGATCGCGCATATCGCCTGACAAAGGCCGCATACGGAGAACTACAAAACAAGATAAAAGCGCTAACTGTAGAACGTTTAATAGTAGCACTGCAATTAAATGGAATTAAAAACGTTAGCGATTCCAGCTCTTTCATTGTCAAAGAACCATTGAAAGCCTTATCAATATTAAAACAAATGCAGGGGGACGAAATAAGATACGGCTGCGACTTCATTAACTTGCATTGCTCCGGACATGCAGAAGTAGAAAACCTGACTTCAGACAACATACTCACAATAAACGCCATCGACACTCAAACCCAGTACCAATTTTGTTTTGATGCATTAGTAATTTATATCCCAAAAATCAACAACGATAAATCCCCATTGATATTTATGTACGCCAAGAGTATCTCACCGCTCGGCGCCAAGCCTTACCTAAAAGATGATATAGGGCACTCACTGCAATGCGGAATTAAATTAATTGGCGACGAATCATGCCTATGGGATAGGGCGAGCTACGAGCAAGCAAAGCTAGACTACAACTCTAACAACCCTTCACTTCCGCCACACAAAGAAGTAATTAGATTCCTAAGTGGCGGACCAACTTGCTTTATGAACGTTCAGGGTTTAGATTACGGGTCTGCTCATCGCATTCTTGACGAGCAAAAAATCTCAAGCCCGGATGCATTACACTTGGCGTTCCAGGAACTAAGCGAATAATAGTCCGTAGACCAGTGCTTAATTTGCTCTGTCAACTTTAGAGCATCGACAACGGTCATAACATAAATCCCCCGTAAATCTGCCCTAAACAGAGGACAGATTTACGGTCACAGTCAGAACTTACGTCACTTAATAGTAACCCAGCCTAGCACACTCACTGAACAAAAATCGCACACTTTCTTCGCGTAGACGAGTGCTTACGATGTGCATGCCTGGATGCTGGCTGCATTCTTTGTGTATCGCTTACATCAACTAGAAGTTACTGGTGAGTGACATCCAACATTGACCAGCCACCGACGACCACTTAAGCCGATTTGCCACCATTCTTTACTAGATAGATACTAATTTAGTGTTTAAGGAACCAAGATTTCTTTAATCTACGAGCGAGAAAGCGCGCAGTTAGCAGGTAGTAATACCGTGTCGCGTCACTGCTTTGACCTAGGCGATGCTGGAGAAACCAGTCAACATGCTTTCTCTGCCAGACCCAAGGTGTCTCTCGCTGCCAGCGATTTGCAATTTCAGCTTGAATAACCCTCGCCTGCCGCAAATGGCGTTGCCGCGTCGCGTGCGACCCGGTCAGCACGCCAGCCAAGAACAGTTCCATATCGAATCGCTTGCTCATTTCCGTCCTCCGATGTAGGCCGCGACCACCTCGATACGACCGTGCCCAAGCTCGTAACTGATTTGCCTCCGGGCCTCGTGATCAAGGTTCCTATCGACCTGGCAACATTGGCCCCCATTGATTGGCGCGGGGTGTTGGGTGATCTGCTCGTAGCGCTCACATGCGTAAGCCGCTCGTAGTTCATGGAAGCCTTTGAGTTCGTGTATTTGCAGGATGTCTCGCGCAGAGCGGATGCTTTCTTGCAGAAGATTCAGGTAACTTTCGTTTGGCGCAATCAGGTTGCGGCTACCTGCAGGTGACGCCTGCCATGCGAACCCAAGTGCACCACGAATATGGTCGTTCACTGCTATCCAACGTGGCGCCGAAGCGCCGGCGCGGCCGCCCTTGGTGCCCTCTTGAATGTTAATCCTGTCTAGGTCGCTAGCCTCACGGCTCAGCCGTGGCAAGTCGGCTAGGATCGCCTCACGCAAGCGCATGCCGGTGGCTCGCGCCAATAGGACAACAGCGGCGGCCCGAAGCTGATGATGGCGGCAAAGCGCATCTACGATCTGCTTAACCTGCGCGCGGTCTTGGCCCTGCGGCGTCGACTGTCTAACCCCGGTGCGCTGCATACCCAACGCCTTGCTCGGGCTGGGCAATTTCACGTACTGATCACCGCGAAGCGCCGCCATGGTCCTGTTAACGCTGGATAGCCGATTTTGTGCGGTACTGACGGCGAGGTCACCGCGCCTAACCACGTCGCGCAGATACGCCGCATAGTCGGCCAACACCTTCCGATCAATCTGCCGCGCATCATTGATGCCGGGCCCCTGTTCGGAGCGGCACCACTTAACGAATGCCTGCCACCGATCACAGTGTGCCTTCACCGTGCCGTAGTGGCCGCTGCCGAACATGTCTTTCAACGCCTGCGGCGCTGCATAGCTCAATTGCCTGCCGTAGCCGAAATTTCGGCCATCGCGTCTACCCACCAATGCCATATCGGTCACCTCATCGTTCGCTCTCCGATCCTCGCCCCACGTCATCCCGCCAAGAATGTTGAGTGTTATCAGGGATCAAGGCCCCTGCGACCTGTGGGGAATGTCCTCTTCGCGGGACTGGCGGCTCCTTACGTCCGAGAGCAAGGGCATCTCATGATCTGGCCTCCTGAACACCGTTACCGGTGGGCGGGCGGAGGCAGTGCTGGCTGACTAAACCAGCGCCTGAAGATCCTGAGCCGGGTGAACGCAGCAATGCGATGACCGGGGCATGCCTGACTGTCAGTCAGGTGCAGTCCATTCCTTGGTCTGCGGCACCATCATCTGCATGGCTGTTGCTGGTGACATCGGCGTTTGTCACGCCGATTGTCACGAGGGGGAATGCCGCAAAGCCTCGTGCGATCAGGGCTGCAGCAGTGTTAGAAGTGCCCGTCTCTTTCCAGGAGAAAGAGACGGGCGCAGGTTGGCGCAAGATTCGGCTAAGCGGATAGGTTGCTGCAGGGCAGCGAAGTAGGAGGTGTTGTCTGGCGCACGAGGGCCAAGATGTGAAGTAGGCATCCATCACCGGGGAGGTGACCGGGCGAGCTGCCGGATGCGAGTCGCCATTTGGGGGGGAGAACCACCGCGAGAACGGCGTGACCTTCAAGGTTCGGGTCACCTGGGTTGCTGTCATCGACAGCGCTTGCACAGCCAGTTCTACGCCTGTGGATAAACCGGGTCAAGGGTCGAGATTCAGGGCCACATTGGACTTGAAAAACGATTGTCCACCGGTGGAACTCCGTGGCAAACCCCGGACAGCGTGGTTGCTTTTAGCTCTTCAAAGTAAGGTCCATCCAAACAGGGCGGCTTTGCAGCCCTGTTTGGATGGACCCGCGCTGAGAAGCGGAAAAGCGAGGCTGCTCGCCCTGAATCTTGAACGCTCAATTGTTGTTGCTGCCGTTAATGCGCCTGCACAGCGCTAGCGTATCGGCACCACGTTTTTGTCTCTGACTTGGCCGTATGCTGAGGCGAGCAGGCTGCCGGTGGCGGCTTTCTGGATGTGCTCACTCCACCAAGCCATCATCGGGCGTCGGCGCTCGATGTAGTCGGCTCGGTTGTAGGTGCTGCGTACCTCGTCCTTATCGACGTGCGCCAGTGCGACCTCAATGAGTTCCGGGTCCCACCCATGTTCATTCAAGATGGTGCTGGCCATTGAGCGCATGCCGTGGCTCACCAACCGATCCTGGAACCCCATGCGTTTCAACGCCATGTTGGCGGTTTGGCTATTGGCGTGGGTACGTGGATTTCTGTCTGCCGGGAAGACGAATTCGCGATGGCCGCTGTGAGTTTTCAGTGATTCCAACAGGGCGATAGCGTGATCACTCAACGGGATGTTATGTGGGCGGCGCTTCTTCATCCGCTCCGCCGGGATAGTCCAGACACGCCTTTCAAAGTCGATGTCTGCCCAGCGAGTAGTTGCCGCCTCGGAGGGGCGAGTCATAGTGTGCAACTGCCATTCGATCAGGCAGCGGGTAGTGCGTTTGATGCTGGCGTTCGCGATCTCCAGCATGAGCTCTGGGAGTTCTTCGGGCGGAAGCGCAGCCATATTCTCTTTCTTGGGCTTCTTGAAGACTGCCCTGATGCCGCTCAGCGGGTTGGCGAAGATCAGGCCGGAGTTCACGCCGTAGGTCATGATCTCGTTTAGTCGCTGGCTGAGACGCTTGACCGTCTCTAGGCTGCCTTTCGCTTCTATCGGTCGAAGCAATGCGATCACCATCGGCGCGGTGATTTTCGTCAGTGGTGTCGTCCTCAAATCGGGGAATACATGCAGAGAGAGTGACCGCCAAATGTCCTCGGCATAGGCCGGGGTGACCGAGTCTTTCTTGAGCTCGAACCACGCGGTGGCCACGTTCTCGAAGGTGTGTTCCGTTTCTGCGCGCTTGGCTTCATTCAACGTATTGCGCTGCACCTTGGGATCGATGCCTTGGGCTAGCAGCTCGCGCGCTTCGACTGCCTTCTTTCGTGCGTTCGCC
Organism: Pseudomonas sp. X10; assembly: GCF_054889225.1. Classification (NCBI taxonomy): domain Bacteria; kingdom Pseudomonadati; phylum Pseudomonadota; class Gammaproteobacteria; order Pseudomonadales; family Pseudomonadaceae; genus Pseudomonas; species Pseudomonas sp. X10. Next base: position 838,284 of record NZ_CM142677.1, read on the forward strand.
AAAGACAGTTCGGGGTAGGTCCCGAAGCCGATGTTGATGCGCTTTTTGGTCACCGGTTCGCGGTAGTTGAAATTCCACAGCAACGAGCCGTTGCTGCGTACGCGGAGCTGCAAACCGTCGCCGTCAGTGAGGACGTAATCCTTGGACGCGGGTTTGACTCCCTTGAGCTGTCGATCGGAGAGACGGAGGTTCTGAGCAGGCATGAGATTCTCCTCAGGCACTGATTCGGTATTCCAAAGACTAGCACCGGATGAGGTGGAATACCGCCTGGAATACCCGAACGGTTGGAACTCAAAAACTCTCAAAAGACCGCAAAAGCGCTGGAGGCCGCGTATTTACTGGATCGCAGGCACAAAAAAAGACGTCCGTGGACGTCTTTTTTTGATCAATTGGTGGAGCCGGGGGGATTTGAACCCCCGTCCGCCAGTACTCCGCTGTCGGTACTACATGCTTAGCCGTGTCTATTGAGTTAACCCGCAGCCGCCCGACGGGCAGGGTGCTTTGGGCGAGTTGTGTAAGTTTTAGCCACTTCGTCCACAACGTACTACGCGGCGATCCTGTTCTGTATGACAATCATTTCGGGTTTACAGGCATCCCCTAATGATTGCTGGAGCCGAAGCTACCAGGAGAGCGGGCTCGGCTGCTTACGCAGCGAGAGCGTAACCCTCGTAGTTTTCGTCATTGGCAACTATAGAAAGTTGCAACAGTGGATTTACGAGTTCTGTTACCAACTCGGCATGCACCTAGAGTTTCGCTACCGGCGTCGAATCCTAATCGGCCCCATTTGCTGCTCTAGCTGACGCGCTCTTCAACGCGTGGGGCCAGTATACGTGATCGCGCGGGCGACGTCGACAGCAGGTCCGGTCGCCCATACGAAGAGCTTATACGCCGTTGCCGCCTTTCTCGGTTTTCTCCAGGCGCTCCAGTACCTTGCTGGTAATGGCGATGCAGTCCTCATTATTGCCTGCGGACTGGGCTGCCTTGGCTTTGTCGACGTGTTCGGTGATGGCCTTGTCCAGGCCTTCGGATGTGGCGCCGGCGGTGGCTATCTTGTCGTCTATCTTCTGCAGGTTGAGGGTACAGAGGTCCTCGTCAGCGAACACCGGCGAGGCCAGCAGCGTGACTGCTGCGAAAAGAGCGGAAAGCGCAGTACCTTTCATGGGTGTCTCCTTGGGCTTTGAAGGCCTCTGGAAGGTGGGCCTATGGGGTGGACTGCGCCAGAAAGACGGGGGTTCAATCGAGTTGCGGAGCGCAGGGCAAGCCTCACGCTGTCGTTGTAGGAGATCGCCCAGTCTTTGGGTTGCGCCGTCGCGCAGAGAACAAATGCTGCAAGCATGGCGAGTCCCCTGTAAGCGGCGGTTCGGCGCCCCGACTTGCCCGCGAATGCGGCAGTGAATTTACCGACGCAATCGCGGGCAAGCCCGCTCCTACAGATTCTCTATGGGAGCCCCTTGCTAAAAGATCGGGCCGCTACGCACAGGCATGCGGCACCGATCCATCGCCATCTGACGCTGGCTCCTAGCCTTGTAGCCCCTAGGCTACAGGGGCCGCGCCCGGGTCACGCGGTCTACCAGGTAGACCAAGCCGTGGTAGTCGATGCCACTGTGGCTGGACAGGCCGATCTCACAGGTGCGGCTGGTGGAGATGCCTTCGCTGCAGTACTGCACCGCATCCTTGAGTGTGCGCAACGAATGGGCGTTGAGCTCCGGCGTGGTGAAGCCCTTGTCGCCGGCAAAGCCACAACAATGGATGCCCTCGGGAATCACCACCTGCTTGCTGCAGCGCCGTGCCAGGTCGATCAACGCCTGGCTTTCGCCCAGGTGCTGGGTGCTGCAGGTCACGTGTACGGCCACCGGCTCGTCCTGGGGCGTGAACTCCAGCCTGTCCACCAAGTGGGTGCGGATGAAACGCACCGGGTCGTAGAGGTCCAGGCGGGTTTCGCCCAGGTCCTGGACCAGGCGTAGGGTGCAGGGGCTGGTGTCGCAGTAGATTGGGTCGAGCCCGCCGCGGCTGGCGTGGAGTAGGGCATTGATCAGTTCTTGGCGCTTGTGCTCGGCTTGCTCGGGGTAGCCCTTGGATGCGAACGGTTGGCCGCAGCACAGGCTGTCGGCATTGTCCGGGAACACCACTTGGTAGCCAGCTTTCTCCAGCAGGGCGCGGGTCTTGTCGAGCAGCGAGCTCTGTTCACGGTCGCCGGCGGCCGGCCCCATGACGCGGGAGACGCAGGCGGCCAGGTAGACCACCCGTGGCCGGGCATCGTTGCTCGCTGGGCCAAAGTCGATTGCACGTAGCGGCTGCGGCATCGCCGGTGTCCACTGCGGCAGGCGGCCGTTGCTGACCCTGCTCAGAGAGGCGCTGAGACGGCTCAGGCGTGGTGCGCCGAGCAGCTTGCGTGCGCCGTCGGCTGCGGCCAGGGTCAAGCGGGCGCCGCGCAGGGCGGACTGGAAGTGCTCGGCCAGCCAGTCGGCGGTCTTGGGGTGGTCGGCGGCTTCGCTGCGCAGCTTCTTCACCAGTTCGCCGGTATTGATGTTCACCGGGCAGCGTTGGGCGCAGAGGCCGGTCGCGGCACAGGTATCGATGCCTTGGTACTGGTAGTCGCGCTCCAGGGCGGCCGTGTCTTCTCCGGCACGGCGCCTGGCCTGGATATCGCGCCACATGACGATGCGTTGGCGCGGGCTGAGGGTCAGCCCCTTGGAAGGGCAGACCGGCTCGCAGAAGCCGCATTCGATGCACTTGTCGACGATCTCGTCGGCGGCCGGCAGCGGCTTGAGGTTCTTCAGGTGCAGTTGTGGGTCGTCAGTGAGCACCACGCCGGGGTTGAGGATGCCGGTGGGGTCGAGCAGGCGCTTGAGCTGCCACATCAGTTGGTAGGCGTCATGGCCCCATTCCAGCTCGACGAAGGGCGCCATGTTGCGTCCGGTACCGTGTTCGGCCTTGAGCGAGCCGCCGTATTCCACGGCCACCAGGTGCGCGACGTCGTCCATGAAGGCCGAGTAACGCGCTATCTGCTCCGGCGAGTCGAAGCCCTGGGTGAAGACGAAGTGCAGGTTGCCTTCCAGGGCATGGCCGAACAGGATGGCCTCGTCGTAGCTGTGCTTGTCGAATAGCGCGATCAGGCGGTTCACGCCCTCGGCCAGTTGCTCGACGGGGAAGGTGACGTCTTCGATGATCACCGTGGTGCCGGTCTCGCGCACCGCGCCGACGGCCGGGAAGGTGTCTTTGCGGATGCGCCAGAGCTGGTTGTAGACCACCGGGTCTTCGCTGAAGTCGACCTGCTTTTCCACCGGGAATTCGGCGATGGAGGCGCTGATCTGCGCCAGTTGTTCATGCAGCAGCGATTGAGTTGCCGCACGGGATTCGATGAGGAGCGCGCAGGCCCCGCCGGACAGGCTTTTTACCCACACCGGCATGCCCTGCATGTTTTCCACCGAGCGCAGGCTGCGGCGGTCGAGCAGTTCGACCGCCGATACCGGCTGCTGCTTGAGCATCGTCACCGCGTTGCAGCAGGTCTCCACGTCGGGGAAGACGATCAGCGCGCTGGCTTTGTTCGGATGGTCGGGCACGGTGTCGTAGGTCACCGCGCTGATGAAGCCGAGGGTGCCTTCGGAACCGACCATCAGGTGGGTGAGGATATCCAGTGGTTCGTCGTAGTCCACGAGTGCGTTCAGCGACAGCCCGGTGGTGTTTTTCAAGCGGTACTTGTGGCGGATCTTCGCGGCCAGCTCGGTATTGGCGCGGGTCTTGCGACCCAGTTCACCGAGTTGTTCGAGCAGGGTGCCATGGCTCTGGCGAAAGCGGGCGACGCTCTCGGGCTCTTCGCTGTCGAGCAGGGTGCCATCGGCCAGCAGCAGGCGCATGCCGGCCAGGGTGTGGTAGCTGTTCTGCGCCGTGCCGCAGCACATGCCGCTGGCGTTGTTGGCGACGATGCCACCGATCTTGCAGGCATTGATCGAGGCTGGGTCTGGGCCGATCTTGCGGCCGAACGGGGCCAGCCAGGCGTTGGCCTGGGCGCCGATGACGCCTGGCTGCAGGCGGATCTGCGTGCCGTCGCCGCGGATGTCGCGGCCGTTCCAGTTGTCGCCCAGCACCAGCAGCACCGAGTCGCTCACCGCCTGGCCGGAGAGGCTGGTACCCGCGGCGCGGAAGGTGACCGCGACCTGCTGGGCGTACGCGGCCTTGAGCAGGGTGGCGACTTCCTCTTCGCTCTCGACGCGGATCACCAGCTTGGGGATCAGGCGGTAGAAGCTGGCATCGGTGCCGAAGGCCAGGGTCGAGAGCGGGTCGTCGAAACGCCGCTCGCGGGGGATCAGGTGTTCTACCGTGGCGAGGAACGCGGTGGGCAGGCTCATGCAATCTCCTCGTGGGGCCGTGGCGTCTGACGCGCCGCATGCCCCGGTCAATCAGGCTGTGATGGGTGTGGGCGCGGCAATCAGGCGCCCAATTCGCGTACCAATGAGTCGCGGGTGATCTCGCTGATGGACTTGGCGCCGGTGAGCACCATGGCCACGCGCATTTCTTTGTCGAACAGGTCGAGCAGGTTCTTCACGCCGGCTTCGCCTGCAGTGGCGAGGGCGTAGAGGAACGCGCGGCCGATCAGCACGGTGTCGGCGCCCAGAGCGATCATGCGCACCACGTCCAGGCCGCTGCGGATACCGGAGTCGGCGAGGATCTTCAGGTCGCCCTTCACGGCGTCGGCAATGGCCGGCAGGGCACGGGCGCTGGACAGCACGCCATCGAGCTGGCGGCCGCCGTGGTTGGAGACGACGATACCGTCGGCACCGAATTTCACCGCGTCCTTGGCATCTTCCGGGTCGAGGATGCCCTTGATCACCATCGGGCCATCCCAGAATTCACGGATCCACTCCAGGTCCTTCCAGGAAATGGACGGGTCGAAGTTGGCGCCCAGCCAGCCGATGTAGTCGGCAAGGCCCGTAGGGCTGCCACGGTACTTGGAGATGTTGCCCAGGTCGTGCGGCTTGCCCAGCAGGCCTACGTCCAAGGCCCACTGTGGATGGGTCATGGCCTGCCAGATGCGGCGCAGCGGTGCGTTCGGGCCGCTCATGCCGGAATGCGCGTCACGGTATCGGGCGCCAGGCACCGGCATGTCCACGGTGAACACCAGGGTGGTGACGCCGGCCGCCTTGGCACGCTCCAGGGCATTGCGCATGAAGCCGCGGTCTTTGAGCACGTAGAGCTGGAACCACATGGGCCGGTCGATGGCCGGAGCGACTTCCTCGATCGGGCAGACCGACACTGTCGACATGGTGAAGGGAATGCCCTTGGCAGCGGCGGCGCGGGCTGCCTGGACCTCGCCACGGCGGGCGTACATGCCGGTCAGGCCAACCGGCGCCAAGGCCACTGGCATGCTCAGTGTTTCGTTGAACAGACGGGTCTCGAGGCTCAGCTCGGACATGTTCTTCAGCACGCGCTGGCGCAGGGCGATGCCGGCCAGGTCTTCGACGTTGTGGCGCAGCGTGTACTCGGCGTAGGCGCCACCGTCGGCGTAGTGGAACAGGAACGGCGGCAGCTTGCGCTGGGCTGCGGCGCGGTAGTCGGTAGAGGCAGAAATGATCATGTGGTCTCGCAGCGTTGGTTGAAAGGGGCGGCTGCCGGGCGCGCTCGAGACGCTCCCGGCCCCTGTCACTTTAGTGAACCAGCATGCCGGTCAGCCAATAGGCCTGGACCAGGGTGATCAGGCCGACGATGGTGGCGAAGAACAGGCTGTGCTTGAGGGTGAAGCGGAACAGGTCCGACTCCTTGCCGACCAAGCCGGTGGCGGCGCAGGCCACAGCGATCGATTGCGGCGAGATCATCTTGCCGGTCACGCCGCCGCTGGTGTTGGCCGCGACCAGCAGGGTGTCGTTGACACCGATCTGGTGTGCGGTGGTCGCCTGCAGAGAGCTGAACAGGGCGTTGGACGAGGTGTCGGAACCGGTCAGGAACACGCCCAGCCAGCCGAGGAACGGCGAGAAGAACGGGAACGCGGCGCCGGTGCCGGCCAGTACCAGGGCCATGGTCGAGGACATGCCCGAATAGTTGGTGACGAAGGCGAAGGCCAGGACCATGCCGATCGACAGGATAGGCCAGCGCAGCTCGTAGAAGGTCTCCTTCAAAGTGGTCAGACCAGTTTTGACATTGATCTTCAGAACCAGCATTGACAGCAATGCGGACAGGAAGATCGCCGTGCCGGTGGCGGAGATCGGGTCGAGTTTGAACACCGCAGGCATCGCGGTCGGCGTAGTGACGATCGGCGCGGTCTTGATCACCAGTTGGTCCAGGTGCGGGATGGCGAAGTTGAACACCCAGTTGTACATGGAGCCACCTGCGGCGAAGGCGGCTTTGAAAGGCTTGAGGGTCCAGATGGTCACCAGTGCGGTGAGGATCAGGAACGGCGACCAGGCCTTGAGGATCTCGCCGAAGCTGTAGGGCGAAGGCGTAGTGTTGCGCGCACCGCCAAAGCCACCCATCACGGCCGCGCCGCCGGAGACACCGACCACTTCGCTGTCTTCGGCACGCTTGGGCTGCCAAACCTTGAGGAACAGGGTCAGGGAAATCAGGCTGGCCAGGGCCGAGGTGATGTCCGGCAGTTCAGGGCCGATGAAGTTCGAGGTGAAGTACTGGGTGATGGCGAAGCTCAGGCCGGCAACCAGGGCGGCAGGCCAGGTTTCCTTCACGCCACGCAGGCCATCCATCATGAACACCAGCCAGAATGGCACGAACAGCGACAGCAGTGGCAGCTGGCGGCCAGTCATGGCGCCGATCTTGAACGCATCGATACCCGTCACCTGGCCCGCGACGATGATCGGGATACCGAGGGCGCCGAAGGCTACTGGTGCGGTATTGGCGATCAGGCACAGGCCCGCGGCGTACAGCGGGTTGAAGCCCAGGCCCACGAGCAGGGCGGCGGTGATCGCCACCGGCGCGCCGAAGCCGGCTGCACCTTCGAGGAAGGCGCCGAAGCAGAAGCCGATCAGCAGGACCTGCAGGCGCTGGTCATCGGTGATCGACAGCACCGAGCTGCGGATCACTTCGAACTGACCGCTCTTGACCGTCAGTTTGTAGAGGAAGACCGCGGCGACGATGATCCAGGCGATGGGCCACAGGCCATAGGCGAAGCCGTAGCCGGCAGCGGCGAAGGCCATGTCGGCAGGCATCTGGAAGGCAAAGATCGCAACCAGTATCGACAGGCCAAGGGTGATGCTGCCTGCGACATGCCCCTTCATGCGGAACACGGCCAGGGCCAGGAAGAAGAATACGATGGGGATGACCGCCGCCAATGCGGACAGGCCGAGACTACCAAGCGGACTATAGATTTGTTGCCAGGTTTGCATATGGGGTGGCCCCTAATTGTTGTTGGTCAGGCGCTGGCATTGGATAATTGGTAATACCAATTTACAATGGCTGGACGCTAGGTTAAAAGCCTCTCGGCAGGCGTGTCAATTTGTCCCAAGCGAAACTTTGGTCGGATACCGATGGATGGGCTGGCTGATCGGTGGGGAAAATTGCCAACTGATGGGTGTCGGCGAGGGGCAGATAAGCCAGAATAGGGCGCCCCGAAAGCACTCGGGTTTGTGGAGAGCATGTGATGGTTTTTAATCAGGTCCGCCAGCGCCGTTTGTCTGACGATATCGTCGAACGGCTTGAGGGGATGATTCTCGAAGGCACCCTGACGTCCGGCCAGCGCTTGCCGGCCGAGCGCGTCCTGGCCGAACAGTTCGGTGTTTCCCGCCCCTCGTTGCGTGAGGCGATCCAGAAGCTGGTGGCCAAGGGACTGCTGGTCAGCCGCCAGGGTGGCGGCAACTACGTGGCCGAGGCGTTGGGCTCGACCTTCAGTGACCCGCTACTGCAATTGCTCGAGCACAACCCTGAGGCCCAGCGCGACCTGCTGGAGTTCCGTCACACCTTGGAGGCGTCTTGCGCCTACTATGCGGCGATCCGAGCCACCGACCCGGACCGTGAACGGCTCAAGTCGGCCTTCGATACGCTGCAGGACTGCTATGCTCGCGCCGATGAAGTCAGCCGGGCCGAGGAGGGCGCTGCTGATGCGCGTTTTCACCTGGCCATCGCCGAGGCCAGTCACAACGCGGTGTTACTGCACACCATTCGTGGCTTGTTCGACCTGCTCAAGCGCAACGTCGTGACCAACATCGGCGGCATGTATCAGCAGCGCGCAGAAACCCGCGACATGCTGATCAGCCAGCATCGGGACCTGTATCAGGCGATCGTCGAAGGGCGTGCGGAGGAGGCGAGGGAAGTGTCCAGCCGGCACATTCTCTATGTGCAGGAGGTGTTGGAGGAAGCGCAGGAAGAAGCCCAGCGAGTGGCTCGGGCAGAGCGGCGCAGCGGGCGTTGACCCTGCTGGATTCCAGCGTCATGCGCGAGCGGCCTGTGTCGCGATAGGCCGCCCCTGCAGGCTGCGTGAATCAGTCGTCGCGGCCCTTGCTGCGCACGGCCCGCTGCATCTCGCGATTGGAGTCACGCTCGCGCTGGGTGTCGCGCTTGTCGTACTCCTTCTTGCCCTTGCCCAGGGCAATCTCGCACTTGATCAGGTGCTTGCTCCAGTACAGCGCCAAGGCCACCGCGGTGTAGCCCTTCTGCTGTACCGAGGCCTCCAGCCGCTCCAGTTCGCGCCGGTTGAGCAGCAGCTTGCGCGTGCGCGTCGGGTCGGCGATGACGTGGGTGCTGGCGGTGGTCAGCGGGGTGATGTGGCTGCCCATCAGCCAGGCTTCGCCGTCCTTGAGCAGCACGTAGCTGTCAGTCAGGTGCGCCTTGCCGGCACGCAGGCTTTTTACTTCCCAGCCGGACAGGACCAGCCCGGCCTCGAACTTGTGCTCGATGAAGTAATCGTGTCGCGCCTTTTTATTCTGCGCGATGGTCCCGGTCGGATGTTTCTTTTGCTTAGCCATAGGGGCGGCATTATAGGCAGTCGCCGCGCTGTCGGCTACGGGGTAGAGGTGTGCTTGAGCCTGTGGGATGAATCCCGGACAATGCGTGCGCTGTCGTTTGTTCTGACTTTGTTCCTGATGCGCTGTGAAGCGCGCCGCCCAGCTTTGGAAGTGACGCCTGGATGACTACCCATATTCAACGTTCCGCCCTGCTGCCATACCCTGCCCAGGCCCTGTACGACCTGGTCAACGATGTGGCCCGATACCCGGAATTCCTGCCCTGGTGCTCGGCGTCGACGGTGATCGAATCCAGTGACACGCACATGCGGGCAAAGCTGGAAGTGGCCAAGGGCGGCATGAGCCAGCAGTTCGTTACAAGCAATGTATTGGTCCCGGGGCAGTCGATCGAGATGAACCTGGAGGAGGGGCCCTTCACCCAACTGCATGGTGTCTGGGTGTTCAAGGCGCTAGGTGAGAAGGCCTGCAAGATCAGCCTCGACCTGTCCTTCGATTATGCCGGGCCGTTGGTTCGGGCGACCTTGGGTCCCTTGTTCAACCAAGCGGCGAATACTCTGGTCGATGCTTTCTGCCAGCGGGCCAAGCAACTCAATGGCTGAGCCCATGCTGCGGATAGAAGTGGCCTACGCCACGGCCGAACAGCAATGGTTGTTGGCCTGCGAGATGGCGCCGGGGACGTCCGTGCGCGAGGCCTTGCGCCTGTCGGGGATTGCCGCTCAGGTTCCGGGGCTGGACATCGAGGCCTGCCCGGTCGGGATCTTTGGCAAGGTGGTCAATGACCCCGATGAGCGTACTGTCGCCGATGGCGACCGTCTGGAGCTGTACCGGCCATTGCTCGCCGATCCGAAGGAGGCGCGCAAACAGCGTGCGGCCAAGGTGGCTCGGAGCTACAAGAAGGCTCGGCACTGACCGCCAGGCAATAAAAAGCCCGGAGATGAGCCGGGCTTTTTATTGCCTGCGCAGTACTTACTGCGGCGAGGTTTCCAGCGGTGCTGGGGTTGGCACTGGGACGGTCTCGATGGTATCGATTTCGCTTTGGATCGACTCTTCCAGCGAACCAGGCCTGGCTGGCTTCTCTTCGGTTTGCTGGCTCGGTGTGGTGGCCGGGCTGACGGTTGTGTCGCCGCTGCCGCCGAGGATCTCTTGGTCACGGCTTACGCCAGGCATGAAATCACCGGACAGGCTGACCAGTTGGTCGCTCTCATTGAAGAAGATGCTCATGCGCTCCTGCTGACGCTGGCTGCCGCCAGGCTGCAGGCTGTAGAGGTAATCCCAGCGGTTGGTGTTGAAGGTGTCCTGAATCAGGGGGTTGCCCATGATAAACCTTACTTGTCGGCGGGTCATTCCAGGCCGTAATTGGTCTATCATGTCTTGCGTAACGACATTGCCCTGCTGGATGTCGATTTTGTAAACCCCGGGAAACGAGCAACCGGCGAGTGCGAGCAGTCCCACGAAGGTGAGGCTGGTTAGCAAGAGCTTGGTGTTTTGCATCGGTGGGCGACTTCCACTATCTTGGCTGGACAACGTAAACCCCGATCATACCCGTATTCAGAGAAGCTGCGAAGCAGCATCGGCGAGAAAGCTGACCATGGTTGAAAATAGCGAATTGCGCAAAGCCGGTCTCAAGGTGACCCTGCCTCGAGTCAAAATTCTACAGATGCTCGACTCCACCGAGCAGCGTCACATGAGTGCTGAAGATGTCTACAAGGCGCTGATGGAGGCTGGCGAGGACGTCGGTCTGGCGACCGTCTATCGCGTACTGACCCAGTTCGAAGCTGCGGGTCTGGTGGTTCGCCATAACTTCGACGGCGGTCACGCGGTATTCGAGCTGTCGGATGGCGGCCACCACGACCACATGGTCGATGTGGACTCTGGTGAAGTCATCGAGTTTGTAGACCCTGAAATCGAAAAGCGTCAAAAAGAGATTGTGACCGAGCGCGGCTACGCGCTGGTGGATCACAATCTGGTTCTTTATGTACGCAAGAAAAAGTAACGATTCATTTCGTCACTAATAGCAAAGGCGGCCTCAGGGCCGCCTTTGCGCTTTCAGGGCTGGGCTCAACTCAAGCTTTGCTCGCTACTACCATTTTGCGGGCATGGGCCAGGGACTCTTTGGTCAGATCGATGCCGCCCAGCATACGGGCCACTTCTTCGACGCGCTCGCGTTTGTCCAGGTTGGCCACGGCGGTATGGGTGGTGTCGCTGTTGCGTACCTTGTGCACGAACAGGTGGTGGTGGCCCTGTGCTGCGACCTGCGGCAGGTGAGTCACGGTCAGCACCTGGCCACGTTCTCCCAGGCGGCGCAGCAATTGCCCGACGATCTCGGCGGTGGGGCCGCCGATGCCGACGTCCACCTCATCGAACACTAGGGTCGGAATGCGGGAAGTCTGTGCGGTGATGACCTGAATCGCCAGGCTGATGCGAGAGAGCTCACCGCCCGAAGCCACTTTTGCCAAGCCCTTGAGCGGCTGGCCGGGGTTGGCGCTGACCAGTAGCTCGACCTGCTCCAGCCCGTGGGGTGATAGCTCGAGGCCGCTGCTGGGGATGAGCTCGATGCAGAAACGCCCGCCGGGCATGCCCAGGCGCTGGATCTCTTGCTCCACTGCGGCGGCCAGTTGTTGGGCGGCTTGTTGGCGCAGGGCGCTCAGTTCTTCGGCCTTGTCCTGGTAGTGCTGGGCGAAGGCGCTGAGCTCCTCGCCCAGACGCTCGATGGATTCGTCGCTGGCATTGAGCCCTTCCAGCTCCTCCATCAAGCGCTGCTGCAGGTGTGGCAGCTCGCTTGGGTGGACCCGGTGCTTGCGAGCCAGGGTATAGATGGTGTCGAGGCGTTCTTCGAGGGTTTGTAGGCGCATCGGGTCTGCATCGAAGTGGTCGAGGAAGCGGTTGAGCTCGCCGACCGCTTCTTCGATCTGGATCTGCGCGCTGGCGATCAGGTTGGCTGCCTCACCCAGTGCCTTGGGGGCGTTGGCAACGGCGGTGAGGCGGTTGAGGGTGGCCGTCAGTGCGCTGAGCACGTTGCCCGAGTCGCTTTCACTGCACTGGTCGATCACCTGGCGGCAAATGCCGAACAGCGCCTCAGCGTTGGTCAGGCTCTTGTGCTCCTGCTCCAGTTGTTCCAGCTCGTTCTCGCCCAGGCCGAGGTTGTCCAGCTCCTCGAGCTGGTAGCTGAGCAATTGGTGGCGGGCGCGTTGCTCGTCGCCGGAGTTGGACAGGCGCTCGAGCTCGAGGCGCGTCTGCCGCCAGCGCTGGGCTGCCAGCTGGACCTGCCGCGCCAGGTCGCTGGCGCCGGCGTATTCGTCGAGCAGGCGGCGGTGGGTATCGGTCTTGAGCAGGGATTGGTGCTCATGCTGGCTATGGATGTCGATCAGCAACTCGCCCATCGCCTTGAGGTCGCCAAGCGGGCAGGGGGTGCCATTGATATAGCCGCGGCTGCGCCCTTCGGCGGTGATGACCCGGCGCAGGATGCAGGGGCCGTCGCTGTCCAGATCGCGTTCGACCAGCCAGGCGCGGGCTTCGGGGATCGCCGCCAGATCGAAGGTGGCGAGGATGTCCGCCTTGTCCGCGCCGGGGCGTACCACGCCGCTGTCGGCGCGGTCGCCCAAGGCCAGCCCCAGGGCATCGAGCATGATCGACTTACCGGCTCCGGTTTCACCGGTAATGACGCTCATCCCGCGGGCGAGCTCGAGGTCCAGGTGTTCGACGATGGCGTAGTTGTGTATGGACAGGTGCACCAGCATGGAGGCGGCTCCCGAAAGGTCAGGTCTGGTTATTTATACAGTGTTTTTTGATTGCCTGACAATGCCTCGCGCGATTGTCGGAGTACCTCCTGTCGGCGGCCATTCGACCTCATGGAAAGCAGGGGTACCCCTTGAACCTGGCATTTCAGCCCCCATATAGCCCGCAGACAAAGCGAGCGAGGCTCGCACACCCTGAATTGCGGAGGAGAGACCTATGGCTGACGAACAGCTGGATGAACAGAATCTGAACACCGATGAAGCTGGTGCACAGGATCTCGGTGCCCGCGTACAGGTGCTCGAGGAGCAGCTGGCCGCCGCCCAGGATCAGTCCCTGCGTACCGCCGCTGAACTGCAGAACATTCGCCGCCGCGCCGAGCAGGATGTGGAAAAGGCGCACAAGTTCGCCTTGGAAAAGTTCGCTGGTGACCTGTTGCCGGTCATCGACAGCCTCGAGCGTGGCCTGGAGCTGTCCAGCGCCGATGACGAGACCATCCGCCCGATGCGTGAAGGTATCGAGCTGACCTTGAAGATGTTCCACGACACGCTCAAGCGCTACAAGCTCGAAGCCGTCGACCCGCACGGTGAGCCATTCAATGCCGAACACCACCAGGCCATGGCCATGCAGGAAAGCGCCGAAGTCGAGCCTAACAGCGTGCTCAAGGTGTTCCAGAAGGGCTACCTGCTCAATGGCCGCCTGCTGCGTCCGGCGATGGTTGTTGTCAGCAAGGCACCGGCAGCTGCCCAGCCTTCGATCGACGAGAAGGCTTGAAATCCGTCCGGGCATCCCCATCTAGGTGTCAAGCACTCAAGTATTACCGCAGTTGGCCAATGTAGCCGCTGCTGCCAAATTCAAGTTTCGGGAGAGTTAACATGGGCAAAATCATCGGTATTGACCTGGGGACCACCAACTCGTGCGTCTCCATTCTGGAAAACGGTAACGTCAAGGTTATCGAGAACGCTGAAGGCGCGCGCACCACGCCGTCGATCATCGCTTACGCCAATGACGGCGAAATCCTGGTTGGCCAGTCGGCCAAGCGCCAGGCGGTCACCAACCCGCATAACACCCTGTACGCGGTAAAACGTCTGATCGGCCGTCGTTTCGAAGAAGACGTCGTACAGAAAGACATCAAGCTGGTTCCGTACAAGATCGCCAAGGCCGACAACGGTGACGCCTGGGTCGAAGTCAACGGCCAGAAGATGGCGCCGCCGCAAATCAGCGCCGAAGTCCTGAAGAAGATGAAGAAGACCGCCGAAGACTACCTCGGCGAGCCTGTAACCGAGGCGGTCATCACCGTCCCGGCGTACTTCAATGACAGCCAACGTCAGGCCACCAAGGATGCCGGTCGCATCGCCGGCCTGGACGTCAAGCGCATCATCAACGAACCGACTGCCGCCGCGCTGGCCTATGGCATGGACAAGGCCAAGGGCGACCACACCGTCATCGTCTATGACCTGGGTGGCGGTACCTTCGACGTGTCGGTCATCGAGATCGCTGAAGTCGACGGCGAGCACCAGTTCGAAGTACTGGCCACCAACGGCGACACCTTCCTCGGTGGTGAAGACTTCGATATGCGCCTGATCGACTACCTCGTCGACGAGTTCAAGAAAGAAAGCGGCATGGACCTCAAGGGCGACCCGCTGGCCATGCAGCGTCTGAAAGAAGCGGCCGAGAAGGCCAAGATCGAGCTGTCCTCCAGCCAGCAGACCGACGTCAACCTGCCGTACATCACTGCAGATGCCACCGGTCCTAAGCACCTGAACGTGAAGATCTCCCGCGCCAAGCTGGAATCGCTGGTCGAAGATCTGGTCAACCGCACCATCGAGCCATGCCGCATCGCTCTGAAAGACGCCGGTATCGACGTCAGTAAGATCGACGACGTGATCCTGGTCGGTGGCCAGACCCGTATGCCGATGGTGCAGAAGGCCGTTGCCGACTTCTTCGGCAAGGAAGCACGCAAAGACGTTAACCCGGACGAAGCGGTTGCCATGGGCGCTGCCATCCAGGGCGCGGTACTGGCCGGTGACGTCAAGGACGTCCTGCTGCTGGACGTCAGTCCGCTGACCCTGGGTATCGAGACCATGGGCGGCGTGATGACTCCGCTGATCGAGAAAAACACCACCATCCCGACCAAGAAGTCGCAGGTGTTCTCGACTGCCGATGACAACCAAGGCGCCGTCACCATTCACGTGCTGCAGGGTGAGCGCAAGCAGGCCGCGCAGAACAAGTCGCTGGGCAAATTCGACCTGGCTGACATTCCGCCAGCGCCACGCGGTGTTCCACAGATCGAAGTGACCTTCGATATCGACGCCAACGGCATCCTGCACGTCGGCGCGAAGGACAAGGCCACCGGCAAGACCCAGTCGATCGTGATTAAGGCCAACTCCGGCCTGTCCGACGAGGAAATCGAGCGTATGGTGCGTGACGCCGAGGCCAATGCCGAGGAAGACCGCAAGTTCGAAGAACTGGCCGCTGCCCGCAACCAAGGCGACGCACTAGTTCACTCGACTCGCAAGATGGTCGTCGATGCCGGTGACAAAGTGACTGCCGACGAGAAGGCAGCGATCGAAACCGCGGTTGTTGCCCTGGAAGCTGCTGTCAAGGGCGACGACAAGGCTGCTATCGAAGCGAAGATCGAGGAGTTGTCCAAGGTTTCCGCGCCGGTTGCCCAGAAGATGTACGCCGAACAACAGGCTGAACAGCCTCAGGGCGGCGCGCAGCAGGCCGAACCGGAAGCTGGCAAGCACGACGACGTGGTCGACGCCGAGTTCGAAGAAGTTAAAGACAACAAGTAATTGCTACAGGTTGTCGGCCGGTTGGCTGCCTTTGGGCGGTGACTGGTAGGATGTCGCCGCGCGGGGGCTTGCTCCCGCGTTGGCGTGTCTGGAATACCCGAATTTTTACAGCATCTGTCAGGGCTCTTTCGAGTGTGGCGGCAGGTGCTGACGGCACCACGCGAAAAGCGCAGAGGTTTGCCGAACGCCCTCAAGAGTGCAAATGACATATGGCAAAGCGTGATTTTTATGAGGTCCTGGGAGTCGAGCGCGGCGCCAGCGAAGCTGACCTCAAGAAGGCCTATCGCCGTTTGGCGATGAAGTACCACCCCGACCGCAATCCGGGCGACAAGGAGTCGGAGGACAGATTCAAGGAGGCCAACGAGGCCTATGAGGTGCTGTCCGATGCCGACAAGCGCGCGGCCTACGACCAGTATGGTCACGCGGGCGTCGATCCGAGCATGGGGGCTGGTGGCGCTGGTTTTGGCGGGGCCAACTTCTCCGACATCTTTGGTGATGTCTTCAGTGATTTCTTTGGTGGTGGCCGTGGCGGTTCGCGTGGTGGTGCCCAGCGTGGCAGTGACCTGCGCTATACCTTGGAGCTGAACCTGGAAGAAGCGGTACGAGGCACCACCGTCAATATTCGCGTGCCGACCCTGGTCAATTGCAAGCCGTGCGATGGCAGTGGCGCGAAGAAAGGCTCCACGCCGGCCACCTGTCCGACTTGCGGTGGCATCGGCCAGGTGCGTATGCAGCAGGGCTTCTTCTCGGTGCAGCAGACCTGTCCTCGTTGCCACGGTCAGGGCAAGATCATCACTGACCCTTGCAGCTCCTGCCATGGCGAAGGCCGTGTCGAAGAGTACAAGACCCTCTCGGTCAAGGTGCCGGCGGGTGTCGACACTGGCGACCGCATTCGCCTGTCTGGCGAGGGCGAGGCTGGGACTCAGGGTGGTCCGACCGGCGACCTCTATGTGGTCATCAATGTGCGTGAGCACCAGATCTTCCAGCGCGATGGCAAGCACCTGTACTGCGAAGTGCCGATCAGCTACACCGACGCCGCCCTGGGTGGTGAGCTGGAAGTGCCGACTCTCGAAGGTCGGGTCAAGCTGAAGATTCCGGAAGGCACCCAGACCGGCAAGCAGTTCCGTCTGCGTGGCAAGGGCGTAGCTCCGGTGCGCGGTGGTGCGGCGGGCGACCTGATGTGCCGGGTGGCGGTCGAAACGCCAGTCAACCTCAGCCGTCGCCAGCGCGAGCTGCTTGAAGAGCTGCGTGACTCTCTGCAAGGTGACAGCTCCCATTCGCCCAAGGCCAATGGCTGGTTCGAGGGTGTGAAGCGCTTCTTCGGCGATTTGTAAAAGGAACAGGTTATGCGACGTATCGCGGTAATGGGCGCGGCAGGACGGATGGGCAAGACCCTGGTTGAAGCCGTGCAGCAGACTTCCGGGGCTGGCCTGACGGCGGCGATCGATCGTCCGGACAGCACCTTGGTCGGTGCCGATGCTGGCGAGCTGGCAGCGCTGGGACGGATCGGAGTGCCGCTGTCTGGCGACCTGGACAGGGTGGTGGACGAATTCGATGTGTTGATCGACTTCACTCACCCCTCCGTGACCCTGAAGAACCTGGCGTTCTGCCGCAAGGCGGGCAAGGCCATGGTCATCGGCACCACCGGTTTCAGTGTCGAGGAGAAGCAACTGCTGGCCGAGGCTGGTAAGGAGATCCCGATCGTCTTCGCCGCCAACTTCAGCGTTGGCGTCAACCTTTGCCTCAAGCTGCTGGATACCGCGGCGCGGGTGCTGGGTGACGAGGTGGATATCGAGATCATCGAAGCCCACCACCGACACAAGGTCGATGCGCCGTCGGGTACTGCCCTGCGCATGGGTGAGGTCGTGGCCCAGGCGCTGGGGCGTGATCTGCAGGAGGTGGCTGTCTACGGGCGCGAAGGCCAGACCGGTGCCCGCGACCGGCAGACCATCGGTTTCGCCACCGTGCGTGCCGGTGATGTGGTCGGTGATCACACCGTGCTGTTCGCCGCCGACGGTGAGCGCGTCGAGATCACCCACAAGGCCTCCAGCCGTATGACCTTCGCCAAAGGCGCGGTGCGTGCCGCGCTGTGGCTCGATGGTCGTGAGCCGGGCCTGTTCGACATGCAGGACGTGCTGGACCTGCGCTGATTCGGCAGGTTGCACAATCAAGGTAGGAGCCAGCATCAGCTGGCGGCGCAAGGCGCAGCCTTGCTACGGGTGTAGCGCTGCTGGGCCCCGCCCATCGCCAGCTGGGGATGGCTCCTGCCAAGGCTATGCAAGGCAGTTCCTGGGCTGTCGCAATCCTGTGTTTTAGAGGCACATGCGCGGTAGACCAAAAAACGCGTTTCCTGTAAGCTACAGCTTTAGTGTGTCCACTAAAAGCGCGCAGAGAATTCAGCATATAAGAGCGGGGTGACGTATCCAAACGTCATTCCGCTTTTTTGCAGCCTGCGATCGCCCCTTCAGGCTTGATTTACGGGAGGTCTTCTTGACTAAGCCAGCCATACTCGCCCTTGCCGATGGCAGCATTTTTCGCGGTGAAGCCATCGGAGCCGACGGTCAGACCGTTGGTGAGGTGGTGTTCAACACCGCAATGACCGGCTACCAGGAAATCCTGACCGACCCTTCCTACGCCCAACAGATCGTTACCCTGACTTATCCGCACATTGGCAACACCGGCACTACCGCCGAAGACGCCGAGTCTAATCGCGTCTGGTCGGCAGGCCTGGTGATTCGCGACCTGCCGCTGCTGGCCAGCAACTGGCGTAACACCCAGTCCCTGCCGGACTACCTCAAAGCCAACAATGTCGTGGCGATCGCCGGTATCGACACTCGCCGTCTGACCCGCATCCTGCGTGAGAAGGGCGCGCAGAATGGTTGTATCCTGGCTGGCGACGATATCAGCGAAGAAGCGGCCATCGCCGCTGCGCGCGGCTTCCCTGGCCTCAAGGGCATGGACCTGGCCAAGGAGGTCAGCACCAAGGAACGCTACGAATGGCGCTCCAGCGTGTGGAGCCTGCAGACCGATAGTCACCCGACCCTGGAGGCTGCCGAACTGCCTTACCACGTGGTCGCCTATGACTACGGCGTCAAGCTCAACATCCTGCGCATGCTGGTCGCCCGTGGCTGCCGCCTGACCGTAGTGCCGGCGCAGACCCCTGCCAGCGAAGTCCTGGCCCTGAATCCCGATGGCGTGTTCCTGTCCAACGGTCCTGGCGATCCCGAGCCTTGCGACTACGCGATCCAGGCGATCAAGGATATTCTCGATACCGATATCCCTGTGTTCGGCATTTGCCTCGGCCACCAACTGCTGGCCCTGGCCTCCGGCGCCAAGACCATCAAGATGGGGCATGGCCACCATGGTGCCAACCACCCGGTCCAGGACCTGGACACCGGTGTGGTGATGATCACCAGCCAGAACCACGGTTTCGCCGTTGACGAAGCCACCCTGCCGGGCAATGTCCGCGCGATCCACAAGTCGTTGTTCGACGGCACCCTGCAGGGTATCGAGCGCACCGACAAGAGCGCGTTCAGCTTCCAGGGCCACCCTGAAGCGAGCCCTGGCCCGACCGACGTCGCGCCACTGTTCGATCGTTTCATCGATGCCATGGCCAAGCGCCGCTGAGCATCCTGCGACAAGGCCCCGGGCCTGCGCTGGCCGCGCCCGGATGTGCCTGACCAAGAATGTTCAAGACGGCTTGCCGACTGACCTGCGGATTTGAGTGACAACCCATGCCAAAACGTACAGACATCAAAAGCATCCTGATTCTCGGCGCTGGCCCGATCGTGATCGGCCAGGCCTGCGAATTCGACTATTCCGGCGCCCAGGCTTGCAAGGCCCTGCGCGAGGAAGGATTCCGCGTCATCCTGGTGAACTCCAACCCGGCTACCATCATGACCGACCCGGCCATGGCCGACGCCACCTACATCGAGCCGATCAAGTGGCAATCGGTGGCCAAGATCATCGAGAAGGAGCGTCCTGACGCGCTGTTGCCGACTATGGGCGGCCAAACCGCGCTGAACTGCGCCCTCGACCTGGAGCGCCATGGCGTCCTGGAGAAGTTCGGCGTGGAAATGATCGGCGCCAACGCCGACACCATCGACAAGGCCGAAGACCGTTCGCGTTTCGACCAGGCGATGAAGGCCATCGGCCTGGAGTGCCCGCGCTCCGGTATCGCCCACAGTATGGAAGAAGCCAACGCGGTGCTCGAGCGCTTGGGCTTCCCATGCATCATCCGGCCGTCCTTCACCATGGGCGGTACTGGCGGCGGTATCGCCTATAACCGTGAAGAGTTCGAAGAAATCTGCGCCCGCGGCCTGGACCTGTCGCCGACCAAGGAGCTGCTGATCGACGAATCTCTGATCGGCTGGAAAGAGTACGAGATGGAAGTGGTCCGCGATAAGAAGGACAACTGCATCATCGTCTGCTCCATCGAGAACTTCGACCCAATGGGTGTTCACACCGGCGACTCCATTACCGTCGCACCGGCGCAGACCCTGACCGACAAGGAATACCAGATCATGCGCAACGCCTCGCTGGCGGTGCTGCGTGAGATCGGCGTCGAGACTGGCGGCTCCAACGTCCAGTTCGGCATCTGCCCGAACACTGGCCGGATGGTCGTGATCGAAATGAACCCACGGGTGTCGCGTTCCTCCGCCCTGGCCTCGAAGGCCACCGGTTTCCCGATCGCCAAGATCGCCGCCAAGCTGGCGGTCGGCTACACCCTTGACGAACTGCAGAACGACATCACCGGCGGCCGCACCCCGGCGTCCTTCGAGCCGTCGATCGACTACGTCGTCACCAAGCTGCCACGTTTCGCTTTCGAGAAGTTCCCGAAAGCCGATGCTCGCCTGACCACCCAGATGAAGTCCGTGGGTGAAGTCATGGCCATCGGCCGTACCTTCCAAGAGTCCCTGCAGAAAGCCCTGCGTGGCTTGGAAGTCGGCGCCAGCGGCCTGGATCCGAAGCTCGAGCCGGGCACTGCGGACGCGACCAACATCCTCAAGCGCGAATTGACCGTGCCGGGCGCCGAGCGCATCTGGTACGTGGCCGACGCCTTCCGCGCCGGCATGAGCCGTGACGAAATCTTCGCCCTGACCAATATCGACCACTGGTTCCTGGTCCAGATCGAAGACCTGATCAAGGAAGAGGAGAAGGTCAAGACCCTGGCCCTGACCGCGATCGACAAGGACCTGATGCTGCGCCTCAAGCGCAAGGGCTTCTCCGACAAGCGCCTGGCCAAGCTGCTGGGTATCACCGACAAGAACCTGCGTCGCCACCGTCACAAGCTGGAAGTCTTCCCGGTCTACAAGCGTGTCGACACTTGCGCCGCCGAGTTCGCCACCGATACCGCCTACCTGTACTCGACCTACGAGGAAGAGTGCGAGGCCAATCCGTCGAGCCGTGACAAGATCATGATCCTCGGTGGTGGTCCGAACCGTATCGGCCAGGGTATCGAGTTCGACTACTGCTGCGTGCACGCTGCCCTGGCACTGCGTGACGACGGTTACGAGACCATCATGGTCAACTGCAATCCGGAAACCGTCTCCACCGACTACGACACGTCCGACCGTCTGTACTTCGAGCCGCTGACCCTGGAAGACGTCCTGGAGATCTGCCGCGTCGAGAAGCCAAAGGGTGTCATCGTCCACTACGGTGGCCAGACCCCGCTGAAACTGGCCCGCGCCTTGGAAGAGGCCGGTGTGCCGATCATCGGCACCAGCCCGGACGCTATCGACCGCGCCGAAGACCGCGAGCGCTTCCAGCAGATGGTCCAGCGTCTGAACTTGCGTCAGCCGCCGAACGCCACCGTGCGCAGCGAAGACGAAGCCATCCGTGCCGCTGCCGCCATCGGTTACCCGCTGGTGGTGCGTCCATCCTACGTGCTGGGCGGCCGCGCTATGGAAATCGTCTACGAGCCTGAAGAGCTCAAGCGCTACCTGCGCGAAGCGGTGCAGGTGTCCAATGACAGCCCGGTACTGCTCGACCACTTCCTCAACTGCGCCATCGAGATGGATGTGGATGCGGTCTGCGACGGCACCGACGTGGTGATCGGCGCGATCATGCAACACATCGAGCAGGCGGGTGTTCACTCCGGTGACTCGGCGTGCTCGCTGCCACCTTACTCGCTGCCGGCCCACGTCCAGGACGAGGTGCGTGAGCAGGTACGCAAGATGGCCCTGGAACTGGGTGTGGTCGGCCTGATGAACGTGCAACTGGCGCTGCAGGGCGACAAGATCTACGTGATCGAGGTCAACCCGCGTGCTTCGCGTACCGTGCCATTCGTCTCCAAGTGCATCGGTACTTCGCTGGCGATGATCGCGGCCCGTGTCATGGCTGGCAAAACCTTGAAAGAGCTGGGTTTCACCAAGGAAATCATCCCGAACTTCTACAGCGTCAAGGAAGCCGTCTTCCCGTTCGCCAAGTTCCCGGGTGTTGACCCGATCCTCGGCCCTGAGATGAAATCCACCGGTGAAGTCATGGGTGTGGGCGACAGCTTCGGCGAAGCCTTCGCCAAGGCACAGATGGGTGCCAGCGAAGTGCTGCCAACCGGCGGCACCGCCTTTATCAGTGTGCGCGATGATGACAAGCCGCAAGTGGCTGGCGTTGCCCGCGACCTGATCGCCCTGGGCTTCGAAGTAGTTGCCACTGCAGGAACCGCCAAGGTCATCGAGGCGGCCGGCCTGAAAGTGCGCCGTGTGAACAAGGTGACCGAAGGTCGTCCACACGTGGTCGACATGATCAAGAACGACGAAGTGTCGCTGATCATCAACACCACCGAAGGCCGTCAGTCGATCGCTGACTCCTACTCGATTCGTCGCAATGCGCTGCAGCACAAAATCTACTGCACGACCACCATTGCGGCTGGTGAAGCTATCTGCGAAGCGCTGAAGTTCGGTCCGGAAAAGACCGTTCGTCGCTTGCAGGATCTGCATGCAGGACTCGAAGCATGAGCATAAACAAGTACCCCATGACTGTCCGGGGCGCGCGCGCCCTGGAAGAGGAATTGACGCACCTGAGTAAGGTCGAGCGTCCGCGCCTGAGCCAGGCTATCGGTGAGGCCCGCGAGTTGGGCGACCTCAAGGAAAACGCCGAGTACCATGCTGCCCGTGAGGAGCAGGGGATGGTCGAGGCGCGCATCCGCGATATCGAGGGCCGTCTGCAGAACTCGGTGGTGATCGATGTCACCACCATTGCCCATACCGGCAAAGTGATCTTCGGTACTACCGTGGACCTGGCCAATGTCGAGACCGACGAGCAGGTGACCTACCAGATCGTTGGTGAAGACGAAGCTGATATCAAGCAGGGCAAGCTGTCGGTCAGCGCACCGATCGCCCGTGCCATTATCGGCAAGGATGAAGGCGATGTAGTGGCGATCAAAACGCCAAGCGGCCTGGTCGAGTACGAGATTGTCGAAGTCAAGCACATCTGACCGACGCCTGCGGGCGCCGACCCTCGAGGGTATCCTCTGGCAACTGGCCCAGGTGTTCTGGGTCGGTGGCTTGTGGGTGTTCCACGTTGGCTTGGTGCCTGCGCTCAAGGTGAGCGGGCTGGCGCCCTTGTTGGTCCAGGATGTCGCGGCCCAGATCGATCGCTGGTTGATCGGTGTCGCGGCTGTGGGCCTGCTGACGCAATTGACGGTGCTGGCGCGGGTGGCAGGCCTGGCGGCCTGGTGGCGGGAGTTCCGTGGCCAGATGCTGCTGCTTGGCCTGGCAGCCTGTGTCAGCTACTACACGTTGCGCTACGGGGTTTCCGTGGGGGAGCGCTGGCAGATGTTCTGCTTCCTGGTGCTGGGCTTCAGCGGCATCGTGCTGGTGGCCCAGCCGGTCCCGGTCAGGGCGCGCCAGCCGCGCCGCTGACCGGAGCCACCGTCACTTGTAGCGGTGGATATTGGACAGTTGCTTGTTCGGCTGAGGATTCTTGCGGTAGATCAGCGCCATCTTGCCGATGGTCTGTACCAGTTCCGCGCGGCCGACCTTGCACAGTTCAGCGATAGTCGCTGCCCGATCTTCGCGATCCTCAAGCCTGACTTGGACTTTAATCAGTTCATGGTCATTCAATGCACGCTCGAGTTCAGCCTGGACACCTTCGGTCAGGCCGTTTTCGGCAACGATCAGGACCGGCTTCAGGTCGTGACCAATGGACTTGTACTGCTTCTTCTGCTCGTTATTGAGCGGCATAATCTGACCCTTTTCGTCTGATTCTGTAAAATTGGCGGCCATTTTACCCGAGGGCCCGTGGCTCCGCCCAGTCAATCACGACGCTTATCATCGAGGTGCCCCGTGGCGCAACGTTCCAAGAGCAGCCATAACTGGCTGAGAGAGCATTTCAACGATCCTTTCGTCAAGCAGGCGCAGAAGGATGGCTACCGCTCGCGTGCGAGCTACAAGCTGTTGGAGATCCAGGAAAAGGACCGGCTGATTCGTCCCGGCATGAGCGTGATCGATTTAGGTGCGGCTCCGGGTGGATGGTCACAGGTGACCAGTCGTCTGATTGGCGGCCAGGGGCGCCTGATCGCCTCGGACATCCTGGAAATGGACACGATCCCCGACGTTACCTTCATCCAGGGTGACTTCACCCAGGATGAGGTGCTGGCCCAGATTCTCGAGGCGGTCGGTGATTCGCACGTGGACCTTGTGATTTCCGACATGGCCCCCAATATGAGTGGTACGCCTGCCGTGGACATGCCTCGGGCCATGTTCCTCTGCGAACTGGCCCTGGACCTGGCAACCCGGGTGCTGCGGCCTGGCGGGGACTTCCTGATCAAGATCTTCCAGGGTGAAGGTTTCGACCAGTACCTCAAGGAGGTGCGTGGCAAGTTCGACAAGGTGCAGATGCGCAAACCCCAGTCATCGCGGGACCGCTCCCGTGAACAGTACCTGTTGGCCAGGGGGTATCGCGGCGAATGAAGGGGCGCCAACCGGCGTATCCCGGGGCGTCCGATAGTTTTTTCCAATCGGCCGCACTGCCTCGACTGTCCGAACATCGTGTAGTCTAGGTTTCACAAAGGGTTACAGACGGCGCCTGCGGACGCGTAGGTAATGTAGTAAGTTAGGCCGGTGAATATCATGCGAGGCACGGCTGCGTCGTGCGCCGACCTCAGAGGGTAGCTAATTGAACGACATGGCAAAGAATCTGATCCTGTGGTTGATCATCGCGGCTGTCTTGGTGACGGTGATGAACAACTTCTCCAGCCCGAACGAGCCGCAGACCCTCAACTATTCCGACTTCATCCAGCAGGTCAAGGACGGTAAGGTCGAGCGAGTGGCGGTCGACGGCTACGTCATTACCGGTAAGCGCACCGATGGCGACTCCTTCAAGACTATCCGTCCGGCCATCACCGACAATGGCCTGATCGGCGACCTGGTCGATAACCACGTGGTAGTCGAAGGCAAGCAGCCGGAACAACAGAGCATCTGGACCCAGTTGCTGGTGGCCAGCTTCCCGATCTTGGTGATCATCGCCGTATTCATGTTCTTCATGCGCCAGATGCAGGGCGGAGCGGGCGGCAAGGGCGGCCCGATGAGCTTCGGCAAGAGCAAGGCGCGCCTGTTGTCCGAAGACCAGGTCAAGACTACCCTGGCTGACGTCGCTGGCTGCGACGAGGCCAAGGAAGAAGTCGGCGAGCTGGTCGAGTTCCTCCGCGACCCGGGCAAGTTCCAGCGCCTCGGTGGTCGCATCCCGCGTGGCGTACTGATGGTCGGCCCGCCTGGTACGGGTAAGACCCTGCTGGCCAAGGCCATCGCAGGCGAAGCTAAGGTACCGTTCTTCACCATTTCCGGTTCTGACTTCGTCGAAATGTTCGTCGGTGTCGGTGCCAGCCGCGTTCGCGACATGTTCGAACAGGCGAAGAAGCACGCGCCTTGCATCATCTTCATCGACGAAATCGACGCTGTCGGCCGCCACCGTGGCGCCGGTATGGGCGGTGGTCATGACGAGCGCGAGCAGACTCTCAACCAGTTGCTGGTGGAGATGGATGGCTTCGAAATGAACGATGGCATCATCGTCATCGCCGCCACCAACCGTCCTGACGTGCTCGACCCCGCCCTGCTGCGGCCAGGCCGTTTCGACCGCCAGGTGGTGGTTGGCCTGCCGGATATCCGTGGCCGTGAGCAGATCCTCAAGGTGCACATGCGCAAGGTGCCGATTGGCGAGAACGTCAACGCCGCAGTCATTGCCCGTGGTACTCCAGGCTTCTCCGGTGCCGATCTGGCCAACCTGGTCAACGAGGCATCGCTGTTCGCTGCCCGTAGTGGCAAGCGCCTGGTCGAAATGAAGGAATTCGAGCTGGCTAAGGACAAGATCATGATGGGCGCCGAGCGCAAGACCATGGTCATGTCCGAGAAAGAGAAGCAGAACACTGCCTATCATGAGGCCGGCCATGCCATCGTTGGTCGCATGGTTCCCGAGCATGACCCGGTCTACAAGGTTTCGATCATTCCGCGTGGTCGGGCCCTGGGTGTGACCATGTTCCTCCCCGAGGAGGATCGCTACAGTCTGTCCAAGCGTGCCCTGATCAGCCAGATCTGCTCGCTGTACGGTGGCCGTATCGCTGAAGAGATGACCCTGGGCTTCGATGGTGTGACCACCGGTGCTTCCAACGACATCATGCGTGCCAGCCAGATCGCTCGCAACATGGTGACCAAGTGGGGGCTTTCCGAGAAGCTTGGCCCGTTGATGTATGCCGAAGAGGAGGGCGAGGTGTTCCTCGGCCGCAGCGCGGCAAGCCCGCACGCCAGCGTCTCGGGTGAAACTGCCAAGCTGATCGACTCGGAAGTGCGCAGCATCATTGACCAGTGCTATGCCACCGCCAAGCAGATCCTCACCGATAACCGCGATAAGCTTGACGCGATGGCCGATGCATTGATGAAGTACGAAACCATCGATGCCGACCAGATCGACGACATCATGGCCGGTCGTACCCCACGCGAGCCTCGCGACTGGGATGGCGATGCCGGTGCATCGGGCACCCCGGCTGCACAGGATCGTCCGGAGACGCCGATCGGCGGCCCAGCGGCTCAAATCTAAGGGCATCTATGAGCTCACAGCAGTACCCGACCCGGTTGCCTTGCGGCAACCGGGTTCTTGATTTGTCTCGTACCCATGTCATGGGTATTCTCAATATCACACCCGACTCCTTCTCCGATGGCGGCCGCTTCACTCAGCTGGATGCGGCCTTGGCTCATGCCGAGGCTATGGTGGCCGCCGGCGCAACCCTGATCGATATCGGTGGCGAGTCCACTCGTCCCGGCGCTCGCGCCGTTTCCGTGCTCGAAGAGCTGGAGCGAGTGGCGCCGATCGTCGAGGCCATCAATGATCGCCTCGACGTTGTCATCTCGGTCGATACATCGACACCTGCGGTCATGCGTGAAGTGGCCCGCCTGGGTGCCGGCTTGATCAATGACGTGCGTGCGCTCGAGCGCGATGGCGCGCTGGATGCCGCGGCCGCCACCGGCTTGCCGGTATGTCTGATGCATATGCGCGGCGAGCCGGGCACGATGCAGGACAATCCTCAATACGAGGATGTGACGGCCGATGTGACGCGCTATCTTGAAGGGCGTATGGCTGCTTGCGCGGCGGCTGGCATCGATACCCAGCGGATCATCCTCGATCCGGGGTTTGGCTTCGCCAAGAACCTGGCGCACAACCTGAGCCTGTTCAAGCACATGGAATCGCTCTATCGCCTGGGGCGTCCGCTGCTGGTGGGTGTTTCGCGCAAGAGCATGATCGGCCTGACGTTGGATCGTCCGGTCGAGGAGCGGCTTTACGGCAGCCTGGCGCTGGCGGCATTGGCCATGACCAAGGGGGCGAGCATCTTGCGCGTCCACGACGTGGCTGAAACCGTCGATGTGGTGCGCATGATCGCTGCGGTACAGGCCGCCGAATAAAAAGAGATTGGAGTCCCTATGAGCAGAAAATACTTTGGTACCGATGGTATCCGTGGCCGCGTCGGCGAATACCCCATCACCCCTGATTTCATGCTGAAGCTCGGCTGGGCGGCAGGCATGGCCTTCCGCAAGCAGGGCGCTTGCAGAGTGTTGGTGGGCAAGGACACGCGTATTTCCGGGTACATGTTCGAGTCCGCGCTGGAGGCCGGGCTTTCCGCCGCCGGGGCCGATGTCATGCTGCTGGGGCCGATGCCGACGCCGGCCATCGCCTACCTGACCCGTACCTTCCATGCCGAGGCGGGGATTGTCATCAGCGCGTCGCACAATCCGCATGATGACAACGGAATCAAGTTTTTTTCCGGGCAGGGCACCAAGCTGCCGGACGAGATCGAGCTGATGATCGAGGAGTTGCTCGACCTGCCGATGAATGTCGTTGAGTCGAGCAAATTGGGCAAGGTTTCGCGGATCAACGACGCTGCGGGCCGCTATATCGAGTTCTGCAAGAGCAGCGTGCCGAGCAGCACCGACTTCGCTGGCCTCAAGCTCGTGATCGACTGCGCCCATGGTGCGACCTACAAGGTGGCCCCCAGCGTGTTCCGCGAGCTGGGCGCCGAGGTGACGGTTCTGCATGCCGAGCCCGATGGCTTGAACATCAACGAGAATTGCGGCTCGACCCATATCGAGTCCTTGCAGGCTGCTGTGCTGGTCGGCCATGCCGACCTGGGCATCGCCTTCGATGGCGACGGTGATCGGGTGCTGATGGTCGATCACACTGGCACCATCGTCGACGGTGACGAGTTGCTGTTCATCATCGCGCGTGACCTGCAGGAGCGAGGCAAGCTCCAGGGCGGGGTCGTCGGCACGCTGATGAGTAACCTGGGGCTTGAGCTGGCCCTGCAGGAGCTGAATATCCCGTTCGCCCGTGCCAAGGTCGGTGACCGCTATGTCATGGCTGAACTGCTGGAGCGCAACTGGCTATTGGGCGGTGAGAACTCTGGGCATGTGGTGTGCTGCAACCACACCACCACGGGCGATGCGATCATTGCCGCGCTGCAGACGTTGATGGCGCTCAAGCGCCGGGGTGAGACCCTGGCCCAAGCCCGTCAAAGCCTGCGCAAGTGCCCGCAGGTGCTGATCAACGTGCGTTTTGGCGCGAGCAAGGTCGATCCGCTGGAGCATCCGGCGGTGAAGGAGGCCAGCGCCAAGGCGACCGAGGCCATGGCTGGCCGTGGGCGCGTGTTGCTGCGCAAGTCCGGCACCGAGCCGCTGCTGCGCGTGATGGTCGAAGGCGACGACGAAAACCAGGTGCGCGGCCATGCCGAGGCTCTGGCGAAGCTCGTCGCTGAAGTTTGCGTCTGAAATACGCTTGCCAGCGATGTTCGGGTTGGGTAAGATCTGCGCCCACTTTGACCGACGAGGTAAAGCATGCGTCGCACCATGGTAGCTGGTAACTGGAAGATGCACGGTACCCGCGCCAGCGTCGCTGAGCTGATCCAGGGCTTGAGTAATCTCGCCTTGCCGAGCGGTGTAGAGGTCGCGGTGTTTCCACCCAGCCTGTTCATCAATCAGGTGATTGATGGCCTGCAGGGTAAAGGGATCACCGTAGGTGCCCAGAATTCTGCTGTACAGCCCGAGCAGGGCGCGCTGACCGGCGAGATTGCGCCGAGCCAGCTGGCTGAAGCAGGTTGCAGGCTGGTCCTGATTGGACACTCCGAGCGCCGCCAGATCATTGGCGAGAGCGACGAAGTGCTCAATCGCAAGTTTGCAGCCGCCCAAGCAAGTGGTTTGAGGCCCGTGCTCTGCGTAGGGGAGACCCTGGAAGAGCGCGAGGCAGGCAAGACGCTCGAAGTTGTTGGGCGTCAGTTGGGTAGTATCATCGAAGCTTTCGGTGTTGCCGCCTTTGCCAATGCGGTAATTGCCTATGAGCCTGTATGGGCCATTGGTACTGGCCTGACGGCCACGCCCCAGCAGGCCCAGGATGTGCACGCCGCCATCCGGGCCCAGTTGGCGGCAGAGGATGCTGAAGTTGCCCATGGTGTGCAGCTTCTATACGGCGGCAGCGTGAAGGCGGCCAATGCGGCCGAGCTGTTCGGCATGCCGGATATCGATGGGGGGCTCATTGGTGGAGCTTCCCTGAACGCAGACGAATTCGGTGCAATTTGTCGCGCCGCAGGAAACTGAACATGCTGGAAACAGTCGTAGTTGTTTTTCATCTGTTGGGCGCACTGGGTTTGGTAGTGCTGGTGTTGCTGCAACAGGGTAAAGGTGCAGAAGCGGGTGCATCTTTCGGCGCAGGTGCTTCAAATACTGTGTTCGGAAGCCAAGGTTCTGCTACCTTTTTGAGTAAGATTACTGCTATACTAGCTGCCTCTTTCTTCTTGACTGCTCTTGGGTTAGGATACTTTGCTAAAGAGAAAGCTCATCAGCTGACTCAAGTAGGTTTGCCAGATCCAGCGGTTCTGGAAGTGCAAGAGCAGAAGCCGGCAGTAAATGATGATGTACCGGTGCTCCAAGAGCAGAAGAGCGAAACCACCCCAACAGGTGATGTACCTCCTCCGGCTCAAGAGCAGAAGTAACGGGTTTCAAGAAGTAGTATTGCCGAGGTGGTGGAATTGGTAGACACGCAACCTTGAGGTGGTTGTGCCCATAGGGTGTAGGGGTTCGAGTCCCCTTCTCGGTACCAATTGAAGCATGGGAGCCCGCTTTAGCGGGCTTTCTTGCAGGTGGAGGTTAGATTGACCCTTCCAAGGGTTCGGTCTTATACTTTCACCCCAGCTTTGACGCGGGGTGGAGCAGTCTGGTAGCTCGTCGGGCTCATAACCCGAAGGTCGTTGGTTCAAATCCAGCCCCCGCAACCAGCTTTTGCAGAGCCCCTTTTAAGGGGCTTTTTGCTAGCTGATCAGTTCTCAGCGCCGGTATTCAACGGCGTATTCAGGGATGGGCGCTTTGCCCATTTTTTATTTGCACAGCATGCACGAGGGGGTTCAGGTGTCGAGCAAGCTAGAACAGTTGCAGGCCTTGTTGGCCCCGGTGGTCGAGGGTCTTGGCTATCAATGCTGGGGGATTGAGTTCATCTCCCAGGGCCGACATTCGGTTTTACGTATATATATCGACAAGGACGGCGGGATTCTGGTGGACGACTGTGAAGCGGTCAGCCGTCAGGTCAGCGGTATTCTCGATGTCGAAGACCCGATCAGCTCCGAATATACCCTTGAGGTGTCCTCTCCAGGCATGGATCGCCCGCTGTTCACCCTTGAACAGTTTGCCTCGCATGCCGGCGAACAAGTGAAGATCAAGCTGCGCACGCCCTTCGAGGGGCGTCGCAACTTCCAGGGCCTTCTCCGCGGTGTGGAGGATCAGGACGTGGTAGTCCAGGTAGACAATCATGAATTCCTGTTGCCGATCGACTCGATCGACAAGGCCAATATTATTCCCAGTTTTGACTGAGACGTGCCGGGCCCGGCGGACTATCCGGGCCCAATGGCTTGCGCAAGGCGAGGCGTACGATGAGCAAAGAAGTACTGCTGGTTGTTGAATCGGTATCCAACGAAAAAGGTGTACCGCCCGGCGTCATTTTCGAAGCGCTGGAGGTGGCGCTGGCCACTGCAACCAAGAAACGTTTTGAAGACGAAGTCGACCTGCGTGTGGAAATCAACCGCCACACCGGTAACTACGAGACCTTCCGTCGCTGGACCGTCGTCGAGGAAGATGACCTGGACGATCCGGCGATCGAGACCTGGCCGAGCAAGATCCGGGAAACCCATCCCGAAGCCAAGGTCGGTGACGTGATCGAAGAGAAGATCGAGTCCATCGAGTTCGGCCGCATTGCCGCCCAGACCGCCAAGCAGGTCATCGTGCAGAAGGTTCGCGAGGCCGAGCGTGCCCAAGTGGTCGACGCCTACCGCGAGCGTGTCGGCGAGATCATCTCCGGCACTGTCAAAAAGGTCACCCGCGACAACGTCATCGTAGACCTGGGCAACAATGCCGAGGCCTTGCTGGCTCGCGAAGACATCATTGCCCGCGAGACTTTCCGTGTCGGCGTGCGCCTGCGTGCGCTGCTGAAGGAAATCCGCACCGAGAACCGGGGCCCGCAGTTGATCCTGTCGCGTACTGCGCCGCAGATGCTGATCGAGCTGTTCCGTATCGAAGTGCCGGAAATCGCCGAGGGCCTGATCGAAGTCATGGCCGCATCCCGTGACCCGGGATCGCGTGCCAAGATCGCCGTTCGCTCCAAGGACAAGCGTATCGACCCGCAAGGTGCATGCATCGGCATGCGCGGTTCGCGTGTCCAGGCCGTATCCGGAGAGCTGGGCGGTGAGCGCGTGGATATCGTCCTGTGGGACGAGAACCCGGCGCAGTTCGTCATCAACGCCATGTCGCCGGCCGAAGTCGCGGCGATCATCGTTGATGAGGATGCCCACGCCATGGATATCGCCGTGGCGGAGGACAACCTGGCCCAGGCCATCGGTCGTGGTGGTCAGAACGTTCGCCTGGCTAGCCAGCTGACCGGCTGGACCCTGAACGTGATGACCGAGAAGGACATCCAGGCCAAGCAGCAAGCCGAGACTGGCGACATCCTGCGCAACTTCATCGAAGAGCTGGAAGTTGATGAAGAGTTGGCGCAGGTGCTGGTCGACGAAGGTTTCACCAGCCTGGAAGAAATTGCCTACGTACCGTTGGAAGAAATGCTCAACATCGATGGCTTCGACGAGGAAATCGTCAACGAGCTCCGTGCTCGTGCCAAGGACCGCCTGTTGACCAAAGCCATCGCTACCGAGGAAAAACTGGCAGACGCCCATCCGGCCGAAGACCTGCTCTCTCTTGAGGGTATGGACAAGGATCTGGCGGCGGAACTGGCGGTGCGCGGCGTGGTTACCCGCGAAGACCTGGCCGAGCAGTCTATTGACGACCTGCTCGACATCGACGGCATCGACGAAGAGCGTGCCGGCAAGTTGATCATGGCCGCCCGAGCCCATTGGTTCGAGTAATTAGGCGCGGCCTGAGGAGAGAAGTGCATGACGCAAGTCACGGTGAAAGAACTGGCCCAAGAGGTCGAAGCACCGGTAGAGCGCCTGCTGCAGCAGATGCGTGAGGCAGGTCTGCCGCACACCGACGCCGGTCAGGTAGTGACCGACAATGAGAAGCAGGCTTTGCTGGCGCATCTGAAGAGCAGCCACAAGGCAAAAGTGGAAGAACCGCGCAAGATCACCTTGCAGCGCAAGACCACCAGCACCCTGCGTGTCGCCGGTAGCAAGAGCATCAGCGTAGAAGTACGCAAGAAGAAAGTATTCGTGCAGCGCAGCCAGGAAGAGATCCAGGCTGAGCAACAGCGCGAGCTGGAAGAGCGCCGTGCGGCCGAAAACGCCGCCCGCGAGAAGGCCGAGGCCGAGGCGCGTCAGCGTTCTGAGGAGCAGGCGCGTCGTAATGCGGCCACTGCCCCTGCTGTTGCCCCGGCGCCAGCTCCGGCAGCCGCTCCGGCTCCGGCGGCGGTCGAGGCTGTAGAGGCCCCGGCACCGGTTGCCGAGCGCAAGAAGGACGATTCACGCCGTAATGACCGTGTGCGTGACGAAGACCGTCGTGGTGAGCGCCGCAACGAAGCGCCACGCGTTTCGGTCAAGGTCAAGGAAAAGGAAAAAGCGCCGACCCCACGTGCCGCTCCACGCACCACCGACGAGGAAAGCGATGGCTTCCGTCGTGGTGGCCGTGGCAAGGGCAAGCCGAAGAAGCGCAACATGCATGGTTTCCAGAACCCGACTGGTCCGGTCATCCGCGACGTGACCATCGGCGAGACCATCACCGTTTCCGAACTGGCGCAACAGATGTCGGTCAAGGCCGCTGAAGTCGTCAAGTTCATGTTCAAGCTGGGTACTCCGGTCACTATCAACCAGGTGCTCGACCAGGAAACCGCTCAGCTGGTTGCCGAGGAACTGGGCCACAAGGTGACCCTGGTTAGCGATACCGCCCTGGAAGACTCCCTGGCCGAGTCGCTGAAGTTCGAAGGCGAGACCGAAGCCCGTGCACCGGTCGTGACTGTCATGGGTCACGTCGACCACGGCAAGACCTCGCTGCTCGACTACATCCGTCGCGCCAAGGTCGCCGCAGGTGAAGCCGGTGGCATCACCCAGCACATCGGTGCCTATCACGTGGAAACCGACCGCGGCATGGTCACTTTCCTCGATACCCCGGGCCACGCCGCGTTTACCGCCATGCGTGCCCGCGGTGCCAAGGCCACCGACATCGTCATCCTGGTGGTGGCGGCTGACGACGGTGTGATGCCGCAGACCATCGAGGCTGTGCAGCATGCCAAGGCGGCTGGCGTTCCGTTGGTTGTCGCGGTGAACAAGATCGACAAGCCGGGCGCTGATATCGACCGGATCCGTAACGAGTTGTCCGTCCATGGCGTGACCTCCGAGGAATGGGGTGGTGACACGCCGTTCGTCAAGGTTTCGGCGAAGATGGGTACTGGCGTCGACGAACTGCTCGAAGCCGTGCTGCTGCAGGCCGAGATCCTCGAACTCAAGGCCACCCCATCCGCGCCTGGCCGTGGTGTCGTGGTCGAATCGCGTCTGGACAAGGGCCGTGGTCCTGTAGCCACCATCCTGGTTCAGGACGGTACCCTGCGTCAGGGCGACATGGTTCTCTGCGGCTCCAACTATGGTCGCGTGCGCGCCATGCTCGACGAGAACGGCAAGCCTGTGAAGGAAGCCGGCCCGTCGATCCCGGTCGAGATCCTCGGCCTGGATGGCACTCCGGATGCAGGCGACGAGCTGAGCGTCGTGGCTGACGAGAAGAAGGCCCGTGAAGTTGCGCTGTTCCGTCAGGGCAAGTTCCGTGAGGTCAAGCTGGCCCGTGCTCATGCCGGCAAGCTGGAAAACATCTTCGAGACCATGGGTCAGGAAGAGAAGAAAACCCTCAACATCGTTCTCAAGACCGATGTGCGCGGTTCCCTGGAAGCGCTGCAAGGCTCCCTCGGTGGTCTGGGCAACGACGAAGTGCAGGTGCGCGTGGTCGGCGGCGGTGTCGGTGGTATCACCGAGAGCGATGCCAACCTGGCCCTGGCGTCCAACGCGGTGCTGTTCGGCTTCAACGTGCGTGCCGATGCCGGTGCGCGCAAGATCGTCGAGCAGGAAGGTCTGGATATGCGTTACTACAACGTGATCTACGACATCATCGAAGACGTCAAGAAGGCCCTGACCGGCATGCTCGGCAGCGATGTTCGCGAGAACATCCTGGGTATCGCCGAAGTGCGTGATGTCTTCCGCTCGCCGAAGTTCGGCGCTATCGCCGGCTGTATGGTCGTGGAAGGTACGGTCTATCGTAACCGCCCGATCCGTGTATTGCGCGAGGACGTGGTGATCTTCGAAGGCGAACTGGAGTCGCTGCGTCGCTTCAAAGACGATGCGGCCGAAGTCCGCTCGGGCATGGAGTGCGGTATTGGCGTCAAGAGCTATAACGACGTCAAGGTCGGCGACAAGATCGAGGTCTTCGAGAAGGTCCAGGTCGCTCGTACGCTCTGAGCAGCGAACATGGGAGGCCGCGAAGCCCCGCTGCAAGGCGGCTGGCAACGCCTCTGAAGGTAGCGCCCGGTCAGGCTTGAAGCCTGGCCGGGCGTTTGCCGCTTTAGTTACAGGTAGCAAGAATGGCAAAAGAATATAGCCGTACCCAACGTATCGGCGATCAGATGCAGCGCGAGCTGGCCGAACTGATCCGCCGTGAAGTGAAAGACCCGCGAGTCGGCCTGGTGACCATCACTGCCGTCGACGTCAGCCGTGACCTCGGCCATGCCAAGGTCTTCATCACGGTCATGAGCCCGGATGGTTCGGACGCCGTCGAGCAATCGCTCAAGGCGCTCGGCAGCGCCGCGAGCTTCCTGCGCTTGCAGTTGGGCCGAGTGATGAAGCTGCGCAGTGTGCCGCAACTGCATTTCCACTTCGATGAAAGCGTCAGCCGCGGTGCCCACCTGTCGGCGCTGATCGAGCGTGCGGTGGCCGAAGACCGCCTGCACAAGGATCTCGACGAGCCGGACACCAAGGAGTAAAGGGTGGCCCAGGTCAAACGTATCCGCCGCAACGTCAGCGGCATCATCCTGCTCGACAAGCCGTTGGGCTTCACGTCCAACGCGGCGCTGCAAAAGGTCCGTTGGCTGCTCAATGCCGAGAAGGCCGGCCACACTGGCAGCCTCGACCCGCTGGCGACCGGTGTTCTGCCGCTGTGCTTCGGTGAAGCGACCAAGTTTTCCCAATACCTGCTCGATTCCGACAAGGGTTACGAAACGGTCATGCAGCTGGGGCAGACTACCAGCACCGCAGATGCCGAGGGCGAAGTCCTGCAGACCCGCGAGGTGACCGTTGGTCGCGCCGACATCGAGGCGGTACTACCACGTTTTCGCGGGGAAATCAGTCAAGTACCGCCGATGTACTCGGCCCTCAAGCGTGACGGCCAGCCGTTGTACAAGCTGGCACGTGCAGGAGAGGTAGTGGAGCGCGAGGCGCGTTCTGTTACTATTAGCCGCTTGGAGTTGCTCGAGTGTGAAGGCACACGGGTGCGCCTCTCGGTTGGTTGCAGCAAAGGCACCTATATCCGCACGCTGGTCGAGGATATCGGTGAGGCGCTGGGTTGTGGCGCCTACGTCGCCGAACTGCGCCGGACCCAGGCTGGGCCTTTCGAGTTGGCCCAGACCGTGACCCTCGAGGCATTGGAGCAGGCGCATGCCGAAGGTGGCAATGAAGCGCTCGACCGTTTCCTGATGCCCTCCGACAGCGGGTTGCAGGACTGGCCCCTGCTGCGCTTTTCCGAGCACAGCGCGTTCTACTGGCTGCATGGGCAACCAGTACGTGCACCGGACGCGCCGAAGTTCGGCATGGTCCGGGTACAGGATCACAATGGCCGTTTCATCGGGATCGGTGAAGTGAGCGAGGACGGGCGCATTGCGCCGCGTCGACTGATTCGGTCGGAATGATCGAACTCGCCAGCCAAGGTTTCGACCGAGGCTGGCGAACCCGAGGGTGGCTGTTAATAGGCACGGTCACGCCTCTTTCATGAATACAGGGATTGAAGTCCCTGGCCTATTGGAGCCCGTTCGCGGGATCCGTTGATCAGGAGAAGCCAAATGGCCCTCAGCGTTGAAGAAAAAGCTCAGATCGTTGCCGAATACCAGCAAGCCGCCGGCGATACCGGTAGCCCGGAAGTGCAGGTTGCTCTGCTGACCGCCAACATCAACAAGCTGCAAGGCCACTTCAAGGCCAACGGCAAAGACCACCACTCCCGTCGTGGTCTGATCCGCATGGTTAACCAGCGTCGCAAGCTGCTGGACTACCTGAAGGGTAAAGACACCACCCGTTACAGCGCCCTGATCGGTCGCCTGGGTCTGCGTCGCTAATAGCGGCCTGGCCAGTGGTGTGCATGGCGTGTTGCATGCTTCGGTACCGCTGCCCAGCAGCGGTAACGGTGGACACGTCACGCGTATCTACGAGGTTGGCAGTCTGGCTTGCCTGAGCGGTTCTCCGCCCAGCAGGCCCGGCTCCCAACCTCTAGTTTTATCTGGACGGTCAATGGGGCCGATTCCCCGTTCTGCCCAAGAATTCGCAAGAACAAGTTCCCCCAGAGCCACTGAAAAAGGTAGGAAACCGTGAACCCGGTAATCAAGAAATTTCAGTTCGGTCAATCGACCGTAACCCTCGAGACGGGCCGCATCGCCCGCCAGGCGTCCGGTGCCGTACTGGTCACCGTCGATAACGACGTTACCGTGCTGGTGACCGTGGTCGGTGCCAAGCAGGCCGATCCAGGCAAAGGCTTCTTCCCGTTGTCCGTCCACTATCAGGAAAAGACCTACGCCGCAGGCAAGATCCCTGGTGGCTTCTTCAAGCGCGAAGGCCGTCCTTCCGAGAAAGAGACCCTGACCTCGC
Organism: Pseudomonas sp. X10; assembly: GCF_054889225.1. Taxonomy (NCBI): domain Bacteria; kingdom Pseudomonadati; phylum Pseudomonadota; class Gammaproteobacteria; order Pseudomonadales; family Pseudomonadaceae; genus Pseudomonas; species Pseudomonas sp. X10. The sequence goes on from NZ_CM142677.1 coordinate 875,513, forward strand.
GCCTGATCGACCGTCCGATCCGCCCGCTGTTCCCTGAAGGGTTCATGAACGAAGTGCAGGTCGTCTGCACCGTGGTTTCCACCAGCAAGAAGACCGATCCGGACATCGCTGCGATGATCGGCACCTCGGCGGCCCTGGCCATCTCCGGCATTCCGTTCGAAGGCCCGATCGGCGCTGCCCGTGTTGCTTTCCACGAGAGCACTGGCTACCTGCTGAACCCAACTTATGAACAACTGCAGGCTTCGAGCCTGGACATGGTCGTAGCTGGTACTGCCGATGCCGTACTGATGGTTGAATCGGAAGCCAAAGAGCTGACTGAAGACCAGATGCTGGGCGCCGTGCTGTTTGCCCATGACGAATTCCAGGCAGTGATCCAGGCTGTCAAAGAGCTGGCCGCCGAAGCTGCCAAGCCGACCTGGGACTGGAAACCGGCTGTTGCCAATACCGAACTGCTCAATGCCATCCGCGCCGAGTTCGGCGAAGCCGTTTCCCAGGCCTACACCATCACCGTCAAGGCCGACCGTTACGCGCGTCTGGGCGAGCTGCGCGATCAGGCGATCGCCAAGTTCTCCGGTGAAGAAGGCCAACCGAGCGCCGCTGAAGTCAAAGACATCTTTGGCGAGATCGAGTACCGCACCGTTCGTGAAAACATCGTCAACGGCAAGCCACGTATCGACGGCCGCGACACCCGTACCGTGCGTCCGCTGAACATCGAAGTCGGTGTACTGCCAAAGACCCACGGTTCGGCCCTGTTCACCCGTGGCGAAACCCAGGCTCTGGTCGTTGCGACCCTGGGTACCGCCCGTGACGCACAGCTGCTCGACACCCTGGAAGGCGAGAAGAAAGACCCCTTCATGCTGCACTACAACTTCCCTCCGTTCTCGGTGGGCGAGTGTGGCCGCATGGGTGGTGCTGGCCGCCGCGAGATCGGCCACGGTCGTCTGGCCCGTCGTTCGGTCCAGGCCATGCTGCCAAGCGATGCTGATTTCCCGTACACCATCCGCGTGGTTTCGGAAATCACCGAATCCAACGGTTCCAGCTCCATGGCCTCGGTCTGCGGTGCTTCGCTGGCACTGATGGACGCGGGTGTGCCGATGAAGGCGCCAGTGGCCGGTATCGCCATGGGCCTGGTCAAGGAAGGCGAGAAGTTCGCAGTCCTGACCGACATCCTCGGTGACGAAGACCACCTGGGCGACATGGACTTCAAGGTAGCCGGTACCGCCAAGGGTGTCACCGCGCTGCAGATGGACATCAAGATCAACGGCATCACCGAAGAAATCATGGAAATCGCCCTGGGCCAGGCCCTGGAAGCGCGCCTGAACATCCTCGGCCAGATGAACCAGGTGATCGGCCAGTCGCGTAGCGAGCTGTCGGCCAACGCTCCGACCATGCTGGCGATGAAGATCGACACCGACAAGATCCGCGACGTCATCGGCAAGGGCGGCGCGACCATCCGCGCCATCTGCGAAGAGACCAAGGCCTCGATCGATATCGAAGACGATGGCTCGATCAAGATCTTCGGCGAAACCAAGGAAGCGGCCGAAGCTGCGCGTCAGCGCGTGCTGGGCATCACTGCCGAGGCCGAGATCGGCAAGATCTACGTCGGCAAGGTCGAGCGCATCGTTGATTTCGGTGCCTTCGTCAACATCCTGCCTGGTAAGGATGGCCTGGTGCACATCTCCATGCTCAGTGATGCGCGTGTCGAGAAAGTGACCGATGTGCTGAAGGAAGGTCAGGAAGTCGAAGTTCTGGTACTGGACGTGGACAACCGCGGCCGTATCAAGCTGTCGATCAAAGATGTCGCGGCGGCCAAGGCCTCCGGCGTCTAATTTCCCGGCAGTAAAGAAAAGGACCCTTTTGCAGGGTCCTTTTTTTATGTCTGTATGAAACCTTTTGCGGACTTGCATCTTGCATGCAGGATTGTGCTCGGGCTTGCAATTTGCACGATAGCGAGATTTAGGTGTTTATGTATCTCTTTGTTTTAAAACGATTTATTTGCCACTAAGAGTTGGCACAGGCCCTGCAACGATACTTGCACCCCTGCCGCCAGGAGATTCGGCGCAGACCTTTCGCAAAACAGGAGTGTCTCGTATGAAGAAGTTCGCCATTGCTGCCGCTACCGCAACCGCCCTTAGCCTGACCCTGGGCAACGTGGCGTTTGCCCAACAGACCGCTCAAGCACCGATGACGTTGGCTGCCGGTGAAGTGAGCAACATGAAGCAAGAGGGTTCGGACACTTGGATCACTACCAAGGTGAAGGCCGATCTGCTGACCGAGAAAGGTATTCCTGGCAGCGATATCAAGGTTGAGACCAACCAGGGCGTGGTAGCTCTCTCCTCTGAGGTTGCCGTGACCGACGCGCAAAAAGAACGGGCCGTTCAGATCACCAAGAACATCAAAGGTGTGAAAGATGTCTCGGCTGATGGCCTGAGGTCCGAATAAGGGTTTGTCCCGATCGCTGATCCTTGACGGTTCATGCGAACGACCAAAAGGACTTGGTCACCTATAAAGGAAGCCCCGGCAAACGCCGTAATGCTGTTCACTTAAGCTGGAGTGCCTTCAAGTGGGGCTGCTACGCAGCCCATCGCGACACAAGGCCGCTCCCACAAGGCAAGCCCTCTGTGGGAGCGGCCTTGTGTCGCGATGGGCGCGCAGCGGCCCCAAACCTTACGACAGATGTCTTAAGTGAACAGCATTACGGCAAACGCCGGGGCTTTTTGTTGATGCTGGCTCCTGCAAGCTACCCAGAGAGCTATTCCGCATCCAGGTGCATCGGCGTGATCACCCGCCCATCGCTTTCGGCCTGACCCAGGCTGGCGTCGATGAAGTACACGCGGTCGTCTTCCAACTGCCCCTTGTCCACCAAGTAATCCTTGATGCTGCTGGCCCGGGCTTGGCCCAATTGACGCAGCAACGCTTCGCTTTGCGCCCAGGACGTGATCACCGCATCTTGCAGTTGAGCGGTGCGTTCCTTCCGGCTCAATTGCTCCCATTCCACCGGCGGCTGCTGCTTGAGGCGGGTGCGGTAGATACCTTCGAGCATCGCTGGCTTGTCGTCTTCATCGACCTGCAGCATGGAGGGGGTGGCGGGTACCTTGTCGCCACGGCGCTGGAGGATCTTGTACCAGGTGATCTGGTATTCACGCTCCAGGCGCTGTTGTGCGATCAACGGGCCGTCGCTGTTCTGGGCACTGGTGCCTTCGATTTCTAGACGCAGGGCGGGGCGCTCCTTGAGCGCGGCGGCCAGTTTGTCGAGGGAGCTCTGGGCATCGGCGCTCAACTCGCTCGAGCCGGGCGCGAAAGCGACGGTGCCCAAGTCCTCCGAGCCGCCGCCGGTGACCAGCCCGCCGATGAACTTGAACGGTGCCTGGGCAGCGCGTAGCACCAGGTTGCGCAGGGTCTGCCAGACGATCGGCATGACGCTGAACTCAGGGTTGTTCAGGTCTCCCGAGACCGGCAGTTCGATGGAAATCTTGCCTTCGGTGTCCTTGAGCAGGGCCACGGCCAGGCGGATCGGCAGGTCCACGGCGTCGGGGCTATCGACTTTCTCACCCAACTGCAGTTGCTCCACCACGACCTTGTTCTCGGCCTGGAGCCGGCCGTTGGTGATCAGGTAGTGCAGGTCGAGGTTGAGCCGACCCTTGCGGATGCGGTACCCGGCGAACTTGCCGGAGTAAGGCGTCAGGGTGGTCAACTCGACGCGGCGGAAGCTGGTGGCGATGTCCAGGCTGGCCATCGGGTCGAAGGGGTTCAGCGCCCCTTGGATGGTGACTGGCGCGTAGCGGTCGACTTTACCGTTGATATCCACCTTGGCGGGGTTCGGCTTGCGGTTGTCGATGGTGCCGATCTGACCGTTGAGCTGCTGGATCGCGGTGGCGAAGTTCGGGGTCAGGCTGAAGTCGGCGAAATTGGCCGAGCCATCGTTGATGCTGATCCCGCCGATGCGCACGCCCAGAGGCTTGTCGGCACTGGCGGCGGCTGGTTTGGCCTGGTTGCTGGCAGTGTCCTCCGGTTGGGGAATCAGCAGGTCGTCGACATTGGTGCTGCGGTCGTCGTTGATCATGAAGCGCGCATAGGGCTGCCGCAGGCTGACCTTGTCGATCACCAAGGCATCGCCATGGTGGTAGGACAGGCCATCTAGATCGAGTTGCTGCCATTTGACGAAGTCGCGGCCCTTGATGGTGTCCAGGGTATGCAATTGGCTGACTTGGGCCTTGCCATCGACGGTGAAGGCCAGCGGTTCGGTGCTCTTGAGGTCGACTTTGAGGTCGCTGGCGAGCATGCCGCTGCGCAGTTCCAGGCGAATGTACGGGCTGAGGTAGGCTTGGGCGACACGCAGGTCGATGTCACGGGTGCTGACATCGAGTGTGGCACTGACCGGCTCCAGGCTCACCTGGCCCGCTGCCTGCAGCTTGCCTTGCTTGCCGATCCCAGTATCGAGCTTGAGGGTGAAGGGCGACTGGTTGAGGCTGTCGAACCCTTGCAGATCGAGATTGAGCGGGCCGACATCCAGGGCTACCGGTTCTTTCTGGCTGCGGTCGGCCAGGTGCACCTGGTAATTGCGCAGTTGCACGTCCTTGAGCAGTACCTGCCAAGGCTTGTCCGGTTCGGCGGCGGCCTTTTCCTCGGTGCTGGGCTCGGCCGTGGCGGGCTCGGTCTTTTCTTGCGGTGTGGCGTTGGCAGGCTCGCTGGCGAAGAGCTTCTGCCAGTCGAGCTGCCCATCGCTCTCCAGCGCGGCCCAGGTTTCCAGTTGCTCGCTGCGGACCTTGCCCACGGTGACCAGTTGCTTGGCCAGGTCGATGGAGGTCTCGCTGACGTCAAGGCTCGCTAGGCGAGCCAGTTGGCGGCCGTCCGGTGCCTTGATGGCGAAGGGGGCGACTCGCAGCGAGGTATTGTCCAGCAGCAGCTCGGTTTCCTTGGCCAGGTTCAGCTTGTAGTGGGTGTCCAGGCTGAGCACGCCGTCTTCCAGCACCAGGGGCACGGCATCCCGGACATAGGGCCACCACAGCCTCATCTTGGCGTCAGTGACCTTCAGGGTGCCCTCCGAAGCGATAGGCGCCAGGCTCAGGCTGCCTGCCCAGTCGATGCGACCGCCATCCGGGCCGTTGGCTACCAGGGTCATGTCGGCGTTGTCTTCAGGCAGTGTGCTGAGGTTTTTCAGCTCCAGGTTCATGGAGTCGTAGAGGAATTCGATGGGGTCGCTCGGGCGTAGGTCCTGGAAGTGCAGGTAGCCTTCGCTCAGCTTGATGCTGCCGATGCGCAGGGGAAAGGGGTCGCTGGCCGGTTCTTCCGGCTTCGGCTCGCTGGGTGGCAGCTCGAACAGTTGGGCCAGGTTGAGGCTGCCGTCCTTGGCGAACAGCAGTTCGGTGCGCGGCTTGTCCAGCTCCAGTGCGTCAAGGTGCAGGGCGCCGCTCCAGAGACTGTCGAGCTGCAGGTTGGCATACAAGCGTTCGAAGCCGACTTGCTCCTTGCCAGGCTCGCCGATCTGCAACCCCCAGAGGGTCAGTTCCAGGCTGAACGGGTTGAGCTCGATGCGCTGCAGGTGCGCTGGAACCGTGGCGTACTGGGCCAACTGCTGGTTGGCGATCCGCAGGGCCACACCGGGGAGAATCAGGAAGCCAAGAAGGCTGTAGAGGGCCACGATGGCCAGCAAGGCGCCAACGGCGCGTTTCAATCCTTTGGGCATGTGTGACGTCGTCTGTCTCTAACGGGAGTGCTTGGAGTATGGCACGTTAAAACGGTTCCGAAGAAACGACGAAAATAGGCCGGCAATGATGCCAAGGCGAGGAGGGGCCATTGCGACCCCTCCCGTGCGGGTCAGCGTTCGATCGCCAGGGCAACACCCTGGCCGCCGCCGATGCACAGGGTTGCCAGGCCTTTTTTGGCGTCGCGCTTGATCATTTCATGCAGCAGCGTGACCAGAACACGGCAGCCCGAGGCGCCGATCGGGTGGCCCAGGGCGATGGCACCGCCATTGACGTTGACCTTGGCTGCATCCCAACCCAGTTCCTTGCCCACCGACAGGGCCTGGGCGGCGAACGCTTCGTTGGCTTCGATCAGGTCCAGTTGGTCGAGGCTCCAGCCGGCTTTTTCCAGGCAACGGCGGGTGGCGCTGACCGGGCCGATGCCCATGATCGCCGGGTCGACGCCAGCATTGGCGTAGGCCTTGATCCGCGCCAGGACCGGCAAGCCCAACTGCTGGGCCTTCGCGGCACTCATCAGCAGAACGGCCGCGGCGCCGTCGTTGAGTGAGGAGGCGTTGCCGGCGGTGACGGAGCCATCCTTCTTGAAGGCTGGCTTGAGCTTGGCCAGGGCTTCTGCGGTGGTGCCGGCGCGCGGTTGCTCGTCGGTGGCGAAGGCGAGCGGCTCACCCTTGCGCTGTGGAATCAGGATAGGGGTGATCTCGTCGACGAAGCGGCCGGCTTCGATGGCTGCTGAGGCCTTCTGTTGCGAGGCGGCGGCAAAGGTGTCCTGTTCTTCACGGCTGATGCCGTACTTTTCCACCAGGTTTTCGGCGGTGATGCCCATGTGGTAATCGTTGAAGGCATCCCACAGGCCGTCGCTGATCATGCTGTCGACCAGGGTGCTGTGACCCATGCGCAGCCCAGTACGGGCGCCGGGCACCACGTAGTTGGCCAGGCTCATGTTCTCCTGGCCGCCAGCGATGATCACCTCGGCATCGCCGCAGCGGATGGCCTGGGTCGCCAGGTGCAGGGCCTTAAGGCCGGAGCCGCAGACCTTGTTCAGGGTCATGGCAGGCACTGCGTGGGGCAGGCCGGCCTTGATCGCGGCCTGTCGGGCGGGGTTCTGACCGGCACCGGCGGTCAGCACTTGGCCAAGGATGACCTCGTCGACCAGTTCGGCTTCCAGCCCGGTCTGGGCCAGCAGTTGACGGATCACGGCCGCACCCAGGTCCACGGCAGGCACGTTGGCCAGGCTGCCCTGGTAGCTGCCGACCGCGGTACGGGTGGCGGCAACGATTACGACATCTTGCATTGCGCAGGTCCTCATTTTTGTTCGATTTTTGTCAAGCTAGGGCCTAGACGGCCCAAGTCGGCGGCCATGTTGGCATAGATGCGCTACCAATGCTCTAGTGGTCCGTACCCTTCTTCAGGCGATACCCATGCGCCGCCGGGCGCGGTGCACCGAACCATCGCGCATCGCCCAGCGCAGCAACGGCGCGGTCCGTTCCACGCCCAGGCGGATCATTCGCCGCCGCAGCGGGCTCTGGTGTAGTTCGAGCATATCGCTGGCCCAGACGGGCAGCAGGTCGATGCCGGCCTGCAGCATCAGCTTGCCGACTGGCTCGGCCAGGCGGCTGGGGGCGGGCGCTTCAAGCAGTATCCGCATGACTTCGTGACTACGCTCGTCGCATGCCAGTTGTGGGCGCATGCGCTGTAGGTAGTCGGCCACCTGCTGGCAGGAGCGTGGCACGTCCCGGGCTCCCAAGCGCTCGGCGATCAGCGCGATCTCGTCATAGTAGGCGTCCTGTTCGGCACGCGACAGGCTGGGGTTGTGGTAACGCAGGTGGGCGGCGAGAAAGCTGCTGACCTCGGCGACGTGGACCCAGGTCAGCAGGTCGGGATCGCTGGCGGCGTAGGGGCGGCCGTCGGCGGCGGTGCCGACGACCTGTAGGTGAATGGTGCGGACCTTGTCGATCAGCCATTCGGCATCGCGGGTCGAGCCAAAGGTGGTGCCGGAGATGAACTGGCTGGTGCGGCGCAGGCGCCCGAGCAGGTCCTCGCGGAAGTTGGAGTGGTCCCAGACGCCCGCCAGCGCCAAGGGATGCAGCAACTGCAGCATGAGCGCGCTGATGCCACCGACCAGCATGCTGGTGAAGTCGGCGTGCACGCGCCAACTCATGCTCTGCGGCCCGAACAGGCCAGGGTCGCCCTTGGGCGACTCCAGGTCGAGCTGGCCGAGGGCCAGCCCGGTCAGGCTCAGGACCTGGGTTTCGATACGGCGGCGAATGGCTTCCATGGCGACCTGTTGTACGAGGCAGCCCGCAGGCCGCCGCTCATTGGTTGAGTCGTTTGTCGATCAGCCCCTGGACCACGCTTGGGTCGGCCAGGGTCGAGGTATCGCCCAGGTTGTCGAGTTCGTTGCAGGCGATTTTGCGCAGTATACGCCGCATGATCTTGCCTGAACGGGTCTTGGGCAAGGCCGGCGCCCACTGGATCAGCTCGGGTTTGGCGAAGCTGCCGATTTCCTTGCTGACCAGGGCCAGCAGTTCGGCTTTGAGCGTGTCGTCCGGCTCGACGCCGTTCATCGGTGTGACGAAGGCATAGATACCTTGTCCCTTCAGATCGTGAGGGTAACCGACCACGGCGGCTTCGGCGATGCTGTCGTGCAGCACCAGGGCGCTCTCGACTTCTGCGGTGCCGATACGGTGGCCGGAGACGTTGATCACATCGTCGATACGGCCAGTGATCCAGTAGTCGCCATCGGCGTCGCGGCGGGCACCGTCGCCGGTGAAGTAGTAACCCGGCATCGGTTTGAAGTAGGTGTCGACCATGCGTTGATGGTCGCCATAGACACTGCGTATCTGTGCGGGCCAGCTCGCCTTGATCACCAGCAGACCGCTGCCGGCACCCTCGATCAGCTTGCCTTTCTCGTCCAGCAGCGCCGGTTGCACACCGAACATCGGCTGGGTTGCGCAGCCCGGCTTGAGGCGCTGGTTGCCCACCAGGGGGCTGAGCATGATGCCGCCGGTCTCGGTCTGCCACCAGGTGTCGACGATAGGGCAGCGCTTCTGTCCGACTTCCTCGAAATACCATTCCCAGGCTTCCGGGTTGATCGGTTCGCCGACGCTGCCGAGCAGGCGCAGGCTTTGCCTCGAGGTCCCCTGCAACGGGCCTGCGCCTTCGCGCATCAGGGCGCGCAGGGCGGTAGGCGCGGTGTAGAAGATGTTGACCTTGTGTTTGTCCACCACCTGCCAGAAGCGCGAGGCATCCGGATAGTTCGGCACGCCCTCGAACATCAGCGAGATCGCACCATTGGCCAACGGTCCATAGACGATATAGCTGTGGCCAGTGACCCAGCCGACATCGGCGGTGCACCAGAACACCTCGCCGTCACGGTAGTCGAACACCACTTCGAAGGTCAGGCTGGCTTGCAGCAGGTAGCCGGCGGTAGTGTGCAGAACACCCTTGGGCTTGCCGGTGCTGCCGGAGGTGTAGAGGATGAACAGCGGATCCTCCGCGTCCATCGGCTCGGGAGGGCAGTCGTCAGCGGCCTGCTCTGTGGCTTCGTGGTACCAGAGGTCACGGTCTTCATTCCAGTCAACCTGAGCGCCGGTACGGCGGACCACGAACACACTGCTGACGTCTGGGCAGCTCTGCAATGCCTTGTCGACGTTCTGCTTGAGCGCAATGCGCTTGCCGCCCCGGATACCCTCGTCGGCGGTGACCACCGTGCGGCAGTCAGCATCGAGGATGCGGTCGCGCAGGGCGTCGGGCGAGAAACCGCCGAACACCACTGAATGGATGGCGCCGATGCGCGTGCAGGCGAGCATGGCATAGGCTGCTTCGGGGATCATTGGCATGTAGATGCACACCCGGTCGCCTTTCTTTACGCCACGTTGTTTGAGTGCGTTTGCCAAGCGGCACACCTGACGGTGCAGCTCGCGGTAGCTGATGGCCTTGGCGTCGTTCGGATCGTCGCCCTCCCAGAGCAAGGCTGTCTGCTCGGCGCGTTTGTCCAGGTGACGGTCGATGCAGTTGTAGCTGACATTGAGCTGCCCCCCACTGAACCAGCTGGCCTTGCCGCTTGTCAGGTCGCTTTCCTGCACCTGAGTCCAGGGCGTGATCCAGTCCAGACGCTTGGCCTGCTCGGTCCAGAAGGCGTCGGGGTCTTCTATCGATTGGCGGTAGAGGCGGCGGTACTCGTCTTGGGAGAGTCGTGCCGCCTGGCTGACGGCTTGGGCGTCGGGGAAATCACGGATATCGAACATGGCGAGTCCTGTCCTGATCTTGTCGGCGCCGACGATGCGGCGAGGGATTGCACGCAATCCAGGCCTGGCGATGCAGCGATTCGATCACCGGCAGGCGCCGGTTCCCAGGGGCAGGATAATGTGCAACGTCTAGCCAGGACAGTGTAGCCCCCGGGCGCGTTGCGCGGACCGGGGGCTGGACGCAGGGGAGGGCTCAGCCGCGATGGCGGCCGCGGAAGTAGTTGATCAGGCCCTGGGTCGAACCGTCTTCGGCCGACGTTTCCAGGCCGCCGGTCAGGCGCTGGTACACACCCTTGCCAAGCTCTTTGCCCAGCTCGACGCCCCACTGGTCGAAGGCGTTGATTCCCCAGATCACGCTCTGCACGAAGACCTTGTGTTCATACATCGCCACCAGAGCCCCGAGTCGACGCGGGCTGATGCGCTCGACCACCAGGGTGTTACTCGGACGGTTGCCCGGGATCACCTTGTGTGGAGCCAGCTTCTCGATGTCCGCTTCGCTCATGCCTTTGGCACGCAGTTCGGCTTCGGCCTCGGCGCGGGTCTTGCCGAGCATCAGCGCCTGGCTCTGCGACAGGCAGTTGGCGTACAGCCATTGATGATGGTCGGCGACCGGGTTGAAGCTGACCACCGGGACGATGAAGTCTGCCGGGATCAACTGGGTGCCTTGGTGCAGCAACTGGTGGTAGGCATGCTGGCCATTGCAGCCGACGCCGCCCCAGATCACCGGGCCGGTGTCGGTCTTGACCGGGGTGCCATCCTGCAACACGCTCTTGCCGTTGGACTCCATGTCCAGCTGTTGCAAGTGCTTGGTAATGTTGCGCAGGTAATGGTCGTACGGCAGGATCGCATGGCTCTGCGCGCCCCAGAAGTTGCCGTACCAGATGCCCAGCAGGGCGAGCAGTACGGGCATGTTCTGCTCGAAGGGCGCGGTCTGGAAGTGCTGGTCCATGGTGTAGGCGCCGGACAGCAGTTCCTTGAAGTTGGCCGTGCCGATGGCCAGGGCGATCGGCAGGCCGATGGCCGACCACAGCGAGTAGCGTCCGCCGACCCAGTCCCACATCGGAAAGATGTTTTCTTCGCGCATACCGAAAGCCACGGCCGCGGCCTTGTTGCTCGATACGGCGATGAAGTGGCGGTACAGCTCAGCCTCGGAGCCGCCTTGAGCCAGGTACCAGGTACGTGCCGCCGTGGCGTTCTTGAGGGTTTCCAGGGTGTTGAACGACTTCGACGAGACGATGAACAGCGTGGTCTCGGCCCGCAGCTTGGCCGACAGCTCATGGAACTCGCTGCCGTCGATGTTCGCCAGGTAGTGGCAGCGCACGCCGCGCTGGGCATAAGGCAATAGGGCCTCGGAGACCAGCTCGGGGCCGAGGAAGGAGCCACCGATGCCGATGTTCACCACATCGGTGATGGGCTTCTCGCTGTAGCCGCGCCATAGGCCGTCATGGATACGCGTGACCAGTTCGGTGATCTGGTTGAGAACCTTGTGCACTTCTGGCATCACGTTGACGCCATTGACGCTGAGCTTGTCCCCTACTGGGCGGCGCAGCGCAGTGTGCAGCACCGGGCGGCCTTCCGAGGCATTGATGATCTCGCCGCCGAACATCGCCTTGATGGCGTCCTGCAGTTGGACCTCATTGGCCAGGGACACCAGTAGCTCGCGGGTCTGTTCTGTGATCAGGTTCTTTGAGTAGTCCAGGAACAGGCCACAGCTGCTGAGGGAGAACTCGTCGAACCGCTTGGGGTCGGCAGCGAAGGCTTCGCGCATGCTGAAGCCTTGCAGGGCGTTGCGGTGTTGCTGGAGCGCCTGCCAGGCCGGCAGCGCCGTAACATCATGGGGAGTACGGTAATACGCCATTGCTGGGTTTCCTTGGTGCGTGATCTTGCCTAGGACACTGGTAGCCATTGCCAGTTGCAGGCCGGCTCCATTATAGGCACAGCCTGCACGGCAATAGTGGCCTCAGGCCGGCTAAACGCTCTGGTCGTTGCCGTCCAGGTCCAGGTGCAGATTGTCGATCAAGCGGGTGTTGCCGAGGAAGGCGGCGGCGAGGATCACCAGGTCGCGGTCTTCGACCCTCGCCGGGCGTAGGCTCAGGGCATGGCGCACTTCCAGGTAGTCCGGGTTGAAGCCGGCGGCGACCAGCTGCGCCTGGCCTTCGGCGATCAGCGCCGGATAGTCACGTTGCCCTTGGTCGATGGCCTGCGCCATCTGGCTCAGGGTTCGGTACAGGGCCGGGGCGATGGCGCGTTGCTCGGCGCTCAGGTAGCCATTGCGCGAAGACAGGGCCAGGCCGTCTTCCGCACGTACGGTTGGCTCGCCGATGATCTGGATCGGCATGTTCAGGTCACGCACCAGGGCGCGGATCACTGCCAGTTGCTGGAAGTCCTTCTGGCCGAAGACCGCGAGGTCCGGCTGGACCATGTTGAACAGCTTACTGACCACGGTCGCCACGCCTTCGAAATGCCCCGGGCGGCTGGCGCCGCACAGACCCTCGGACAGTTGCGGCACGCTCACGCGGGTCTGCCCGGCCATGCCGTCGGGGTACATCTCTTCGACGGTTGGGGCGAACAGCAGGTGGCAACCGGCCTGGAGCAGTTTCTCCTGGTCGTCGGCGAGGGTGCGGGGGTATTTGTCGAGGTCTTCGTTGGCCCCGAACTGCAGCGGGTTGACGAAGATACTGGCGACCACGAAGTCGGCACGTTGGGCGGCCTTGATCACCAATGCGGCATGGCCGCTGTGCAGGTTGCCCATGGTCGGCACGAAGCCGATCCGCTTGCCTTCGCTGCGCGCGCGCGCCACGGCGGCGCGCAGTTCATGGACGGTCTTGACTGTATTCATGCGCTGAATCCGTGCTCGCTACCAGGGAAGCTGACATCCTTGACCGCACTGACATAGGCGCCCAGAGCGCTCTGGATGTCCGGCTGGCCGATCATGAAGTTCTTCACGAACTTGGGAACCCGGCCGCTGAGCGACAGGCCAAGCATGTCGTGCAGGACCAGCACCTGGCCGTCGGTGGCGCTGCCGGCGCCGATGCCGATCACCGGGATGCTCACCGCCTGGGTGATTTCGGCTGCCAGTTCGCTGGGCACGCACTCGAGCAGCAACATGGCCGCGCCAGCTTGTTCCAGGGCGATGGCGTCGGCGCGCATTTGCCGCGCTTGGGCTTCCTGGCGGCCTTGGACCTTGTAGCCACCGAGGATATTGACCGCCTGCGGTGTCAGGCCCATGTGCGCGCACACCGGTACGCCGCGTTCGGCCAGCAAGCCAATGGTGTTACCCAACCAGGCGGCGCCTTCGACCTTGATCATGTGGGCGCCAGCTTGCATCAAGGTGGCGCAGTTGGCAAAGGCCTGCTCAGGCGTGGCGTAGGCCATGAACGGCAAGTCGGCGAGGATCAGCGCGCCTTCATTGCCGCGCTTGACGCAGGCGGTGTGGTAGGCCATCTCGGCGGTGGTGACTGGCAGGGTGCTGTCATGGCCCTGCAGAACCATGCCCAGGGAGTCGCCTACCAGCAGCACTTCCACACCGGCCTGGCTGGCGGCCTTGGCGAAGGTCGCGTCGTAGCAGGTCAGCATGGTGATTTTCTCACCCTTGGCCTTGAGGCTTTGCAGGGTGGTCAGGGTTACTTCAGGCATGTAGGAAATCCTCGTTCAGGCGCTGTGAAAAACGACTGCGTACAACGCGTGTATTCATCTTCTGGAACAGCACATCATCGATCGTGGTGTTTGAAATACAGACCTGTTCCAGGCCTAGATACGGCGTATGCGGCACTTCGGCGCCACGGGACGCCTATAGTCGTGAGCGAGGGGGGGGAAGTCAATCACCCTGTTACTGCATTGTTACGAGTGGGGTGTTACTGGCGTTACCGCCGTCTGGAACGCCCGGGCTACAAGCGTTCCAGACCAACAAACGGGCAGTCTGCCAGCAGTTGCGCGAGGCTGCGCTGGTCGGCCAGGCGGAAGTCCTCTGGCACCAGCTCGGCCAATGGGTAGAGGACGAAGGGGCGGGCCTGCATGTGGTAATGCGGGACCTTTAGCCGGGGAATGTCGATGACCTGGTCGCCATACAGCAGGATGTCCAGGTCGAGTGTGCGCGGGCCCCAGCGCTCCTTGCGCTCGCGGCCTTGGGCCGCCTCGATGGCCTGCAGGGCGTCGAGCAGGGCCAGCGGCTCCAGCGCGGTGTCCAGGGCGGCCACCGCGTTGGTGTAGCGCGGCTGGCCGGGGGACAGCGAGTCGCTGGCGTAGAAGGACGACACCCCCGCGAGGCGAGAGCCTTCGATCCTGTCGAGGGCGTGCAGAGCGCTGCGCAGTTGTTCAGCGGGCTCGGCCAGGTTGCTGCCCAGGCCGATATAGGCGCGGGTCGGCATGTTTCAGTCCCAGGCCTCGTCGCTGCGCTTGCGTTTGCTGCCACTGCGCTTACGTTTACGCGGGCCGGCGCCTGTGCCTTCATCGCGGCTGCCCAGCTCGCGAATCATGTCGCGGCGCTCGCTGTCGTTGGCTTCCTGGTAGTCGGTCCACCACTGGCCGAGGTCGTCGGTCTGCTCGCCTGCGCTTTCACGCAGCAGCAGGAAGTCGTAACCGGCACGGAAACGCGGGTTGTCCAGCAGTTGGTCGGCACGCTTGCCGCTGCGCCGTGGCAGGCGCTCCTGCATGTCCCAGATCTCGCGGATCGGCAGGGTGAAGCGCTTGGGGATCGCAATGCGTTGGCATTGCTCGGCGATGAGTCCATGGGCGGCTTCGTTCATGGCCGGAATCGGCGGCATGCCCAAGCCTTGCAGGCGCAGGATACGGCCGGGAAGGGCCGGCCAAAGCAGCGCTGCGAACAGGAAGGCTGGGGTGACCGGCTTACCCTGCTTGATCCGCAAGTCGGTGTTGATCAGCGCTTGGCTGATCAGCGTGTGGGTATAGGTTGGCTGTTCTTCCAGGGCTTCGGTGCTGGCCGGGAACAGCGGATCGAACAGTTGCAGGTCGACCAGCATCTCGAAGGTCACGGCCGCCTGGCCGGAGAGGAACAGCTTGAGGCTTTCCTCGAACAGGCGCGCGGCCGGAATTTCGCGCAGCATCGGCGCCAGCTCGCGGATCGGCTGCACCGTGTGCTTCTCGATGCCGAAGTCGAGCTTGGCAGCGAAGCGCACGGCACGCAGCATGCGCACTGGGTCTTCCTGGTAACGCTGGACAGGGTCGCCGATCAGGCGAATCAAGCGGTTGCGGATATCGTGGACGCCGTTTGCGAAGTCCAGGATGCGCTCACTGACCGGATCGTAGTACAGGGCGTTGATGGTGAAGTCGCGCCGTTGCGCGTCTTCTTCCAAGGTGCCGTATACGTTGTCACGCAGGATGCGCCCGCTTTCGTTGCGCGATGAGCGGTGGCTATCGACTTGCTCTTCTTCCGGGTGGTGGGCGCGGAAGGTGGCGACTTCGATGATTTCACGGCCGAAATGCACGTGAACCAGTTTGAAGCGGCGGCCGATGATCCGCGCGTTGCGGAATTCTGCGCGTATTTGCTCGGGGGTGGCGCTGGTGGCAACGTCGAAATCCTTGGGCGTGATGCCCAAGAGTTGGTCGCGCACGCAGCCACCTACCAGGTAGGCCTGGTAGCCGGCATTTTGCAGGCGCTCGACGATGCTCACCGCGTGGCGGCTGAACTGGCTGCGTTGCAGCGAGTGTTGAGCGCTGTTGATCACCTCAGGCGTGGTGCGCCTGTGGTGCTGGCCACGGATGGGAGGACGGAACGACTGGAACAGCTTCTTCAGCATGGGATGCACTGTTTGAAGGAATGTTCGGCCAAGAATAGGAGAATGGCCGCATGATGGGCGGGGATTCTAGCATTTACTCGGGGAATGGTGTAGGCGGTCGCGCCAGGGGCGGGAAACGGGGGAGAAACTACATGGGGAGCCGAAGCTCCCCAAGAAGTAGTTGCGTGCTCTTATTGTTTTTCTGCTGGGCTTCTTGTTTTTGTTGAGTGCCCTGTCCACAAAACCCGAAGCTTGTGGACGACTCCCAATCCGGGAGTGAAGAGCAAACGGATTGCTTTGGTCGCTGATGTTGAGTTGATCTGTCGATCCAACCAGTTCAGGCGCTGCTTTAGTGCAGTTTTTGTTGTTCTCTGCCTGGTTGTGGGGCAAGCCCAAACACAACTCCTCTCCAAAAGAATCAGTTAGCTGCGCCTCCGCCGTCTTGTTCTTATTGTGCGTGAGCCGATTCGTCTTGTTCTTGTTGTCTTTGCAGTGCTTGTTATTGTTCTTGTACTAGACATATAGCAGGTGCCGTGCCAACTTTTTCAAAACCCAGTAAATCAAGGGGTTGCGGGGGATTTTTGGCGAGCGGCGGGTCAGAAAAGGATGAATTTCGTTACCGTAAACCCCGGTTTCTGTTACGTCGATGGGGAGGTGGTAACAGATTTTTGCCGGATGGGGTGTTACCGGGCGGGGGAGGAGGTGCAGGGGGAAACTGGCTGAAGGTAACAGCGAGGGTGAAGCCCCCGCCTTACCCTCGTGCTCTCAGCGCACCCGCTCCGCAGGTACTGCGTCGGCCGTAAAACGGTCGTAACACAGCCTGCTTACCGGATGTGCGATCAGTTGTCGCTGGTGGCTCCGCTCTTGCGGCGTGGGATGCCCAGGCGCTGGCGGCGTTCCCATAGGCATTTGCGGCTGACACCGAGCTTGCGTGCCAGTTCGGTTTCGGTCATGTGGTCCTGGTGTTCGAGGACGAAGTGCTGGAAGTAGTCCTCCAGCGACAGGTCTTCGGTCGGCTCATGGCTGGCATTGTTGGCGCTGGTGGTGGCTGGCAGGTTGTCGAAGCCTTCTTCGTCTTCCAGGTCGCTCAGCTCGATGTCGATGCCCAGCAGGTCGGCGGAGATTTCTGGGCTCTCGCTGAGGATGACCGAGCGCTCGACAGCATTCTCCAGCTCACGCACGTTACCGGGCCACGGGTAATGGCGGATCGCTTGCTCGGCCTCGTGGGAGAAACGCAGGTCGTCGCGGCCGATGCGTGCGCTCTGTCGGGCGAGGAACGCAATGGCGATCTCGTTGACGTCGGCACCGCGCTCGCGCAGGGCGGGCAGCTTAAGGGCGATGACGTGCAAGCGGTAATAGAGGTCTTCGCGGAACTGCCCGGCCTTGGCCAGGCTCTTCAGGTCACGGTGGGTCGCGGCGATCAGGCGCACATCGACCTTTTGCGATTGCACCGAGCCGACTCGGCGGATTTCGCCTTCCTGCAGCACTCGCAGCAGGCGGGCCTGGGCTTCCAGTGGCAGCTCTCCGATCTCGTCGAGGAACAGCGTGCCGCCATCGGCCGCCTCGACCAGGCCGGCACGGCCGGCACTGGCCCCGGTGAATGCGCCTTTCTCGTGGCCGAAGAGTTCCGACTCGATCAGGGTTTCCGGAATGGCCGCGCAGTTCACCGAGATCATCGGGGCCTTGGCCCGGCGCGACAGGTTGTGCAGGGCTCGGGCGACCAGTTCCTTGCCAGTGCCGGACTCGCCCTGGATCAGTACATTGGAATCAGTGGGCGCGACCTTGCGGATCTTGCTGTAGAGATCCTGCATGGGGGGGCAGGAGCCGATGATGCCGATTTCGCCATTAGCGGCGGTGCTGGGGCCCTTGTCGGCGGCGGCAACCTTGCCATTGGCACGCGGCTCGGGCATGGCGGCCGGCGCGTTCTGGCGGTCACGCAGGATGCGGGCCACGGCCTGGAGCATCTCGTCGTGGTCGAAAGGCTTGGCGATGTAGTCCACCGCGCCCATCTTCATCGAGTCGACCGCCGAGCGCAGGCTGGCGTAGCTGGTCATGATCAGCACCGGAATGCCCTGGCCGAGCTTGATCAGCTCGGTGCCGGGTGCGCCGGGCAGGCGCAGGTCACTGACGATCAGGTCGAAGGTCGCAATGCTGAAGCGTTCCTGGGCTTCCTGCACCGAGCCGGCCTCGCTGACCTGGTACTGGTTCCGCTCGAGCAGGCGGCGCAAGGCCGAGCGGATGATGGTTTCGTCTTCGACGATCAGAATATGCGGCATTGATTCAATTCTCTCGACGGTCTCGATTTTCTGGGGACGTCGCTACGACATGCCGAGGCAAGGTCACGCGGATCCGGGTGCCAAGCTGGCGCTGGGTATCGGCCGGGCTGTCGATGGTGATTTGTCCATAATGCTCTTCCACGATGGAATAGACCAGAGCAAGCCCCAGTCCGGTGCCTTCGCCCGGGTCCTTGGTGGTGAAGAAAGGTTCGAACAGACGGTCCATGATGCTCTTCGGAATCCCGCTGCCTTCGTCCTCGACGATCAGGTCCACGGTATGTTCGCTGGTTTCGCTGCGCACACGCACGGCGCTGCCGGGCGGTGAGGCGTCACGGGCATTGGACAGCAGGTTGATGAGCACCTGGGCCAGGCGTTGCGGGTCGCCTTCGACCCAGTGGTCCGGGTCGCACAAGTTGAAGAACTGTACTTCGAAATTGCGCCGGTTCAACGCCAGCAGACCGATGGCATCCTGCGCGACTTCGGCCAGGCACACCGGCTCTTCGCTGTTCTGCTGGCTGCCACCGGCATGGGCGAAGCTCATCAGCGATTGCACGATGCGCGAGACGCGTTTGGTCTGCTCGATGATCTGGCTGCTCAGCTCAGTGATCTCGCCGTCGTCCTCGCGCTCCTCACGCAGGTTCTGCGCCAGGCAGGCAATGCCGGTGATCGGGTTACCGATCTCGTGGGCCACGCCGGCGGCCAGGCGGCCGATGCTGGCCAGGCGCTCGGAGTGCACCAGCTTGTCTTCCAGGGCCTGGGTCTCGGTCAGGTCCTCGACCAGCAGCACCAGGCCACTGTTGCCCGGTGCCAGGGGTTCGTCGATAGCCGCCTTGTGCAGGTTCAGCCAGCGGGTCTGTCCGTCCAGGCCCAGGCGCTGCTTGTGCAAGTGTTCGTAGGGCACATTGATGAAGCCAAGCAGCAGCCCACGCCAGGGTTCTGCGATGGTGACCAGGCGTGAACCGACCACGTGCTTGGCGGCGATGCCGGTCAGCTCCTCCATGGCTTTGTTCCACATCAGGATTTCCTGGTCCTTGGCCAGCGAGCACACGCCCATAGGCAATTCTTGCAAGGTCTGGCGGTGGTAGCGGCGCAAGGCATCGAGTTCGGCGGCCAAGCCGGTCAGGCGCGAGTGGTAGTCTTCCAGGCGGCTCTCGATGAAGTGAATGTCTTCGGTGACATAGTTCTCGTTGCCGGACTTGTAGGGCAGGAAGGTTTCGACCATGTCCTGGGCCACACTCGGTCCCATCAGCCCGGAGAGATTGGCCTCGATACGGTCGCGCAACCGGCGCAGGGCGTAGGGGCGACGCTCATCGAAGGGCAAGTAGAGGTCGCGCAGCGCCTGCTCGACTTCCTTCTGAGCGGCTTTGGCACCCAGCGGCTTGGCCAACTGGGTGGCGAACTCCTGCGGCGAGGCGGCATGCAGTTCACGGCGTTGCGGGCGGCGCACGTTGTCCACGGCACAGGCTTCGGCGGCGCTGACTTCTTCGCTGCTGGCGTTGGTGAACAGCGAGATCAGGGTGAACAACAGGACGTTGGCTGCCAGCGAGGCGATGGCCGCCATGTGCCAGCTGGTGTCGTCGAGCACGTAGATCATGTTCAGCAGCGGGATGTAGAAGCCCTGCAGGTCACCCACCAGGGGCATCAGCATGGTCACCATCCACACCAGCATGCCCGCCAGCAGGCCGGCGATGAAACCGCGCCGGTTGGCGGTCGGCCAATACAGCACCGAGAGCACGCCTGGCAAGAACTGCAAGGTGGCGACGAAAGCGACGATACCGAGGTTGGCCAGGCTCTGGTGGTAGTTCTGAGTCAGGTAGAACATGAAGCCGGCGGTAATGATGGCTACGATCAGGGCGCGGCGGGTCCACTTCAGCCAGCGGTAGATATTGCCTTCGGCCGGTGGCTGGTACAGCGGCAGCACCAGGTGGTTGAGGGCCATGCCTGACAATGCCAGGGTCGTGACGATGATCAGCCCGCTGGAGGCAGACAGCCCGCCGACATAGGCCAGCAGCGCCAGGGCCGGGTTGTTGGCGGCAATGCCCAGCCCCAGGGTGAAGTACTCCGGATTGGTACTGGCCCCCATGCGCAAGCCGGCCCAGAGGATCAAGGGCACGGCCAGGCTCATCAGCAGCAGGAACAGGGGCAGCCCCCAGCTGGCGCTGACCAGAGAGCGAGGGTTGAGGTTCTCGGTGAAGGCCATGTGGTACATGTGCGGCATGACGATGGCCGAGGCGAAGAACACCAGCAGCAGGGTACGCCAAGGTCCTTCCTGCAAGGGCGTGTGCAGGGCCGCCAGGGCGGTCTGGTTCTGCAGCAGCCAGACCTCCAATTGGTGCGGGCCGCCAAACACGCCATACAGGGCATACAGGCCAATGCCGCCGAGGGCCAGCAGTTTGATCACCGATTCGAAGGCGATGGCGAACACCAGGCCTTCGTGTTTCTCACGGGTGGCGATGTGTCGCGAACCGAAGAAAATGGTGAATAGGGTGATCAGCGCGCAGAAGGCCAGGGCCACCCGCGCCTTGACCGGCTCGCCGGTGAGGATGCTGATCGAGTCGGCCACCGCCTGGATTTGCAGGGCCAGCAGCGGCAGCACGCCGATCAGCATGAACACCGTGGTCAGGGCGCCGGCCCAGGTGCTGCGGAAGCGGAAGGCCAGCAGGTCGGCCAGCGACGAGAGCTGGTAGGTGCGGGTGATCTTGAGGATCGGGTAAAGCAGCACCGGGGCCAGCAGGAAGGCACCGGAAACCCCCAGGTAGCAGGCCAGGAAACCGTAGCCGTACTGGTAGGCCAGCCCTACCGAGCCGTAGAAGGCCCAGGCGCTGGCATAGACGCCTAGCGACAAGGTGTAGGTCAGCGGGTGGCGAATGATCGAACGCGGGATCAGACCGCGTTCGCTGATCCAAGCCACGCCGAACAGCACCAACAGGTAGGCGGCGCTGATCAGGATCATCTGGGTCAGGCTAAAGCTCATCGGCATCACGTTGGCTCTGCAGGATAAAGGTCACGACGATCAGGATCAGCCAGAGCAGGTAAGGGCGGTACCAGGCACCGGTTGGTTCGATCCACCAGTCCATGATGGCCGGGGAGAACAGGTAGATCCCCACGACCAGAAGCAGGACCAAACGATAGATATACATGCTGGCCTCGATGGTTAGGGCGCGCCTGGACTTATTATTGGCGCAAATGGGTGTGGCGAGGGTAACGCAAGCGCCACCGGCTGCATAAGGGCTTCGCTGGATTGGCCAAGGAATTGAATTTATTGGGCTTTCCGGGTGGCGGCAAGCCTTCAATGCAATTCGGCCTCCGCCAGGGTCGAGCTACGGGCGATGGCCTCGGGGCGCCATTGCTGGCGCGCCACGGCCAGTACCTGCCTGGGGCTGGCTCCTTCCAGTGCTGGGTCGGTGGCTTGGCCGAGGGCTCGCAGGGCCCGCAGCAACAGGGCTGTCGCCTGTCCGTCGGCCAGTGGCGGCGAGCGGTAGGACTTGCCCAGTTTGTGGCCGTCCGGTTGCACGATCAGGGGTACATGCAGGTAGCGCGGTTGTGGCAGGCCCAGTAGCTCCTGCAGGTACAGCTGGCGTGGGGTGTTGTCCAGCAGGTCGGCGCCGCGCACGATGTCGGTCACACCTTGCCAGGCGTCATCCAGCACCACCGCCAGTTGGTACGCGTACAGGCCGTCGCGTCGCTGTATGACGAAGTCGCCCACCTCACGGCCCAGGTGCTGTTCGAAGCGGCCCTGAACACGGTCGGTGAAGTGATAGCTGAGTTCCGGGACCCGCAGGCGGATCGCCGCGTCGGTGCGGTCATGGGCGGCATTGCGGCAGAAACCGGGGTAGATGCCGTTGTAGCCCTCCAACTGTTTGCGCGAGCAGGTGCAGGCGTAGGCCAGGCCTTGGCGGAACAGGCGCTCGACCACTTCGGCGTAGGCCTGGTGACGTTGGCTCTGGTAGACCACTTCGCAGTCCCATTCCAGCCCGTAGTGCTCCAGGGTCTGCAGGATGGCGTCACGCGCACCAGGCGCTTCCCGTGGCGGGTCGATGTCTTCCATGCGCAGCAACCAACGCCCACCCACCGCGCGGGCATCGAGCCAGGAGGCGAGGGCGGCGACCAGAGAGCCGAAATGCAGGAAGCCGCTGGGCGTGGGAGCGAAGCGGCCGACGTAGCTGGAGTCGTTCATGGGTTGCTGGAACTGTCGCTATAAATGAAACGGGGCGCTTCGAGCGCCCCGTTGGGATTTAGCCGCAAGCCGCGAGCTATAGGAATAGGCGGGCTTGAGTTGAGCGCGTGTCAGCCTTTGCCGACCTGCTTTTCCTTGATTTCCGCCAGGGTCTTGCAGTCGTAGCACAAGTCTGCGGTCGGACGGGCCTCCAGGCGACGGATGCCGATCTCCACGCCGCAGCTTTCGCACCAGCCGTATTCTTCGTCTTCGATCAGTTGCAGGGTCTTGTCGATTTTTTTGATCAGTTTGCGTTCGCGATCGCGGTTACGCAGTTCGAGCGCAAACTCTTCTTCCTGGCTGGCGCGATCGGCCGGATCAGGAAAGTTGGCTGCCTCATCCTTCATGTGGTCCACAGTCTTGTCCACACCTTCCATCAGCTCCTGCTTCCACTTCTGGAGCAGGTTGGTGAAGTGCTGACGCATGGGGGCGCCCATGTACTCCTCACCCTCGCTTTCTTTATAGGGGACGAAGCCGCGAACGAGTTGACTGCTTTGTTGCTTTTCTTGGGTGGACATGAATAGACCGCCTCTCACTCATCTGATCCATTACGCAGGCTGCTCCATCTCCGGCACCCGCCGGCCCTGCGTCTGCGAGCCGCCGAACTTACCAGATAGAACCGGGGTACGCTACCCCGCCTGTCTCAAGGGTTGACAGCTGCATATGCCACCCGTTCGCCGCCTCGCATGGGTAGAATCATCAGTTTAGACCCCAATTGAGAGAAGGCCCATGGCTCAGCCCTACAGTGCGCGCAGTCGCGCCATCGAACCTTTCCACGTCATGGCGTTGCTGGCGCGGGCCAACGAACTGCAAGTAGCCGGCCACGACGTGATCCACCTCGAGATCGGCGAACCGGACTTCACCACTGCCGCGCCGATCATCGAAGCTGGGCAAGCCGCCTTGGCCGATGGGCACACCCGCTACACCGCAGCCCGCGGTCTGCCTGCGTTGCGTGAGGCGATCGCAGGGTTCTATGGGCAACGCTATGGTGTCACCATCGACCCCGAACGCATTCTCATCACCCCCGGTGGCTCCGGCGCGCTGCTCCTGGCCAGCAGCCTGTTGGTCGACCCCGGCAAGCACTGGTTATTGGCCGACCCAGGCTATCCGTGCAACCGGCACTTCCTGCGCCTGGTCGAGGGGGGCGCGCAACTGGTGCCGGTGGGGCCAGACGTCAACTACCAGCTGACCGCCGACTTGGTGGACCGTTACTGGGACGAGGACACCGTCGGTGCGCTGGTGGCCTCGCCGGCCAACCCTACCGGCACCGTGCTCGACCGTGAGGCCCTCGCCAGCCTGTCCGGAGCGACCCAAGCGCGCCATGGCCACCTGGTGGTGGACGAGATCTACCACGGCCTGACCTATGGCATGGAGGCGCCCAGCGTGCTGGAGGTGGATGACCAGGCCTTCGTTCTGAATAGTTTTTCCAAGTATTTCGGCATGACCGGCTGGAGGCTTGGTTGGCTGGTGGCGCCTCCTGGCGCAGTGGCCGACCTGGAAAAGCTGGCGCAGAACCTCTACATCAGCGCGCCGAGCATGGCTCAGCACGCAGCCTTGGCCTGTTTCCAGCCTGCCACCCTGGCCATTCTCGAAGAGCGCCGGGCGGAATTTGCCCGGCGCCGCGACTTTCTTCTTCCGGCATTGCGCGAGCTGGGTTTCCACATCGCCGTGGAACCACAGGGCGCTTTTTACCTGTACGCAGATATCGGTGCCTTCGGCGGCGATGCTTTCGCCTTCTGCCGTCACTTCCTCGAAACCGAGCATGTGGCCTTCACCCCAGGCTTGGACTTCGGGCGCTACCAGGCTGGCCACCATGTGCGCTTCGCCTATACCCAGAGCCTGGAGCGCCTGGAAGAGGCGGTCCAGCGCATCGCCCGTGGACTTCGGAGCTGGCAAGGCTGATGGTGTTCTTTCCTGTACTCGAACAGGCGCGCTTGCTGCGCCGCTACAAACGCTTCCTGGCCGATATCGAGTTGGCCAATGGCGAGCAACTGACCATCCATTGCCCCAACACCGGCTCCATGCTCAATTGCATGCGTGAGGGTGGGCAGGTCTGGTTCAGCCGCTCCAATGATCCGAAGCGCAAGCTACCGGGCACCTGGGAGATCAGCGAGACGCCCCAGGGCCGCTTGGCCTGCGTCAACACTGGCCGGGCCAATGCTCTGGTCGAGGAGGCGTTGCGCGCTGGGCGTATCAGTGAGCTGGCCGGCTTTACCGCGCTCAAGCGCGAGGTGGCTTATGGCGAGGAGGGCAGCCGGGTGGATTTTCGTCTGGAGTTTGCCGACGGCCCGGCCTATGTCGAGGTCAAGAGCGTGACTCTGGGTTATCCGGGGACACCAGTGGCCGCCTTCCCTGATGCCGTCACCCAGCGTGGCGCCAAGCACCTGCGCGAGCTGGCGGCGCTGGCGCGCCAGGGCATACGCGCGGTACAGCTGTACTGCGTGAACCTGACTGGTATCGAGGCGGTGCGCCCAGCCAGCGAGATCGACTCGGCCTATGCTGACGCTTTGCGCGCTGCGGTGGCGGACGGCGTGGAAGTCTTGGCCTACGGTACCCATCTGGACGCCGAGCAGGTCTATATTGACCGGCCCTTGCCAGTCCTGCTCACGCCTTGAGCCAGATGCCTTGGTCGTCTTCGCGGCAGCCCGGGGCCTTCTTCAGGCATTCGCCTTCGCAAGGCCCGGCCACGCATTCGCCGGTCTCGATCAGGAACAGCGCCCCATGGTGGGCGCACTGGATCAGACTGGCGCTGTCGTCGAGGAAGCTGTCCGGCTCCCAGTTCAGGACGATGCCCCGGTGCGGGCAGCGGTTATGGTAGAGGTAGACCTGGCCTTGACGGCGCACACCGAACAATTGTTGCCCGGCAACGGTAAAGGCGCGGCTCTGGCCTTCGCCAAGTTCGCTGGAGGTACAGAGGAAGTGCATGCGAGGGGTTTGACTCGAGAGACCTAAGGATAGCTTGACGCTTCAATGCGAATAATTATCAAATTGCCTGCATTTGCTGCGTTCTGCTTATAGTGCGCAGTCCTGCCGTACACCACAAGGTGTGCGATCTGCCTTCTGCAAAGGAATCCGACGATGCGCCGCCCCACTGCCCTGATCGCCTTGTGCGCCGGTCTTGTCCTCGCCACCCAGGCCTGCGCCGCCGAACTGCCGCAACGCTGGGTCAGCGCCGGTGGCGCGTTGAGCGAATGGATCAGTGCCCTGGGCGGCGAGCAACGGCTGGTCGGCGTCGACACCACCAGCCAGCATCCGGAGTCCCTCAAGGCTTTGCCAAGCATCGGCTACCAGCGCCAGCTCTCGGCCGAAGGGGTGCTCAGCCTGCGTCCGGACGTACTGGTTGGCACTGAAGAAATGGGGCCGCCGCCGGTGTTGGCGCAGATTCGTGGTGCCGGGGTACGTGTCGAGTTGTTTTCCAGCAAGGCCGAGCTGGGCGCGGTCGATGACAACCTCAAGCACCTGGGGGATTTGCTCGGTGCCGAGGACAAAGCCGCTGCGCTGGCGACCGACTACCGCCAGCAGATCGATGCGCTGCAGGCCAAGCTCAAGCAGGCGCAAGCCAAGCAGGAGGCGCCAGGCGTGTTGTTGCTGGTCGGTCATGGTGGAGCCAAGCCGATGATCGCTGGCAAAGGCACGGCGGGCGACTGGCTGCTGCGCCAGGCGGGGGCGCGTAACCTGGCGGACAACCAGGGCTACAAGAACTTCTCGGTTGAGGCCCTGGCAGCACTGGACCCGGATGTGCTGGTGGTCTCCGATCGCAGCCTCGATGGCGAGAAGGCTTTGCAGGCGTTGCTCAAGGAGAATCCGGCGCTGGCCGCTTCCCGTGCGGTGCGAGACAAGCGCCTGGTCTCTCTCGACCCGACCTTGTTGGTCGGTGGGCTGGGCCCGCGTCTGCCGGGAGTCTTGCATGAGCTGGCACGCGCCTTCTACCCTTCGGCCCAGGCCAATCTCGCTCCATGAAGCGTCGGGTATTGCCGCGCACGCTCTTCATCTCCCTGACTTTGCTGTGTCTGTTGGCGGTCTGGCTGTCCCTGGCCCTGGGGCCTGTCAGCCTGCCGCTTATCGATACCCTGCGCGCTGGCCTGCGGCTGATCGGCCTGCCGATTGCCGCTGATGGCCTGGAGCAGGCCGAGCTGATCCTTGGCCAGATCCGCCTGCCGCGTACCCTGCTCGGGCTGGCGGTTGGCGCCGTGCTGGCGCTTTCCGGGGTGGCCATGCAGGGCCTGTTTCGCAATCCGTTGGCCGACCCTGGGCTGGTCGGGGTTGCCAGTGGCGCAGCCTTGGGCGCCGCCGTGGCGATCGTCGGTGGCAGTTGGCTGGGCGGTATCCCGGAGTGGATAGCTCCTTACCTGCTGTCGCTTTGCGCCTTTATCGGTGGGCTTGGCGTGACGGCGTTGGTCTACCGGCTTGGGCGCCGCGACGGCCAGACCAGTGTCGCTACCATGCTCCTGGCCGGTATCGCCCTGACAGCGTTGGCTGGTTCGGCGGTGGGCTTGTTCACTTACCTGGCCGATGACGCGACCCTGCGCACCCTGACGTTCTGGAACCTGGGCAGCCTCAACGGGGCGAGCTACGACCGCCTGTGGCCACTGCTGCTGGTGGCGCTGGCCGTGGCTTTGTGGCTGCCACGGCGAGCCCAGGCGCTCAATGCGCTGTTGTTGGGGGAGTCGGAAGCGCGTCACCTGGGGATCGAGGTCGAGGCGCTCAAGCGCGAGCTGGTGTTCTGCACAGCCCTTGGCGTGGGGGCTGCGGTAGCGGCGGCAGGGCTGATCGGTTTTATCGGGTTGGTGGTGCCGCATCTGGTGCGGCTGTTGTCCGGGCCGGATCATCGTGTGCTCTTGCCGGCATCACTGCTGGCCGGTGGAGCGCTGCTGCTGTTCGCCGATCTGGTGGCGCGCTTGGCCCTGGCCCCGGCGGAATTGCCGATCGGCATTGTCACTGCGTTCATTGGTGCGCCGTTCTTTCTCTTTCTGCTGGTGCGGGGGCGCAACTGATGTTGGAGGTCGAACACCTGCACTTGCGTCGTGGTTCCACCGCTGTGTTGCACGATATCAGCCTAACGCTGGCGCCTGGGCAGGTCCTGGGTGTCTTGGGTCCCAACGGTGCAGGCAAGAGCAGCCTGCTAGGTGCCTTGTGCGGTGAGCTGGCCCCGAGCCAGGGACAGGTGCGCTTGCTGGGGCGCGAACTGATGGAGTGGAGCGGCCAGGAGCGGGCGCGGCGGCTGGCAGTGCTGCCTCAGGTGTCGAGCCTGGGGTTCGCCTTCCGCGTAGAGGAAGTGGTCGGCCTAGGACGTCTGCCTCATGCCAGCGGCCAGGCGCGTGATCAGGAAATCATCGAAACCGCCTTGCGCGCGGCCGACGCCTGGCATTTGGTCGGCCGCAGCTACCTGGCCTTGTCTGGCGGCGAGCGCCAGAGGGTGCACCTGGCCCGGGTACTGGCACAACTCTGGCCGGGGGAGGAGGGGGCTACGCTGTTGCTGGATGAGCCGACTTCCATGCTCGACCCGTTGCACCAGCACACCACCTTGCAGGCCGTGCGCAGCTTCGCCGACCATGGAGCGGCGGTGCTGGTGATCCTGCATGATCTGAACCTGGCCGCCCGTTATTGTGACCGCATCCTCTTGCTGGAGCAGGGGCGCTGCCATGCGTTGGATACGCCGCAGCAGGTCTTGCGTCCCGAGGCACTCAAAGCAGTGTTCGGTATAGAGGTCCTGGTACAGCCGCACCCTGAACGTGGCCATCCGCTGATCATCACCCGTTAGGAGGCTCTCCATGCGCCACTCCTTGTTGTCCAGCCTGTTGCTGTGCCTGGCTTGCGGGCTGGTCGGCTGCCAGGCACCACAGGCCAGACTGCCGGTATTGCCAGACTGGCAAGGCAGTGAAGGCCGCAACAGTGCCGACCTCGGGCAGATCCGTGACCTGGCCAGCGGGCAGTCGTTGACCCCTGAGCAATTGCTGCGGCAGTTGGCGGCGGCGCCGCGGGTGCTGGTCGGTGAAAAGCATGACAACCCGGATCACCACGCCTTGCAGCTCTGGCTGTTGCGTGCGTTGGAGCGTCAACGTCCACAGGGTAGCCTGCTGCTGGAGATGCTCCAGCCTGAGCAGCAGGAGCGTGTGGACGCGCTCAAGGAGCAGGAGCAACTTCCCGAGGACCTGCCCAAGGCGCTGGACTGGCAGGATGGATGGGACTGGAGCCTGTACGGGCCGATCGTCGAGGAAGCCCTGCGCCGTCCTTATCCACTGCTGGCGGCCAATCTTTCGCCTGCCCAAATGCGCCAGGTGTATCGCCAGCCTCCCGTCCTGAGCGGTGCGCAGTCGACGGCGGCGAAGGTGCAGGCGGCATTGCTCCAGTACGTCCGCGACGGTCATTGTGGGCTTTTGCCTGAAAGCCAGATGCCGGCCATGCTTGCCGTGCAACAGCAGCGCGACCGGCGCATTGCCGAACGTGTACTGGAGGCGCCGCAACCGGCTCTACTGTTCGCTGGGGGCTATCATGTACGCAAGGACCTAGGGGTACCGCTGCACCTGGCTGACCTGGGCGCGACCGGCGAAACCCGGGTGTTGATGTTGGCTGAGGTAGGGCAGCGGGTGGCACCGGGCATGGCCGACTATGTCTGGTATACCCCTGGACTGCCGGAGCAGGACTACTGTGCCGCGCTGCGCAAGGCTCACTGAACCGCGGGCAAAAAAAGACCCGGCAAAGTGCCGGGTCAATAACCGTGATTAGCCTGATGAGGAGATAATCTGAGAGTCCGAACCAGGGGCTTTCAGTTTATCCAACCAGTCTCGCGACCAGTTGTGATAATCATAACGATTCTCATTTCGAAGTCAATCACTTCTCCTCATTTATTTTTTACTTTTTCGTGGATGGGGTTTTGGCGTCCAGTTGTTGGTTCAGCGCTTGCTTGCGCTCAGCCGGCAGATCGTTCCAGTGCATATCGAGCAGGGCGCCTTCGATGGCATACAACAGCACCTTCGAAGCCCGGAATCCCCGCGTCTTCACCGCCTGATAGGCACCGACCGCGCCGAGGCGACGAAGGTCCGATGCACTGTGGATACCGGCGGCGTGCAACCATTGCGCAGAAGTCTTGCCAAGATTTTTCAGGTGCTGCAATTCATCGTTCATCAAGCCTCCTTGCGATGGCTGAACGGGTCGTTGGAGTAAATCGCGAGCAGGACAAAAAGGAGTGTAGCGGGGGTTGGGAAATACGCGGCTTTTTGCCATCGGCAGGCCGA
Organism: Pseudomonas sp. X10; assembly: GCF_054889225.1. Lineage (NCBI taxonomy): Bacteria > Pseudomonadati > Pseudomonadota > Gammaproteobacteria > Pseudomonadales > Pseudomonadaceae > Pseudomonas > Pseudomonas sp. X10. Next base: position 904,927 of record NZ_CM142677.1, read on the forward strand.
CAGGTTGTTCCGGGGAGCAGAGCTGCCCAGGGGCAAGTGGAGGCAATCGCCAGTCAGCCAGGGGCAGCCGCGGACAATTGGGCGCTCAGCGTGCCGGGGAGCGCAGGCGCGTACCGAAATTGACCGACATGAGGATCTCGTCCGCGCTCAGGTCGGCGGGGAAGTAGGTCCCGGAGATTTGCGCGTGGGCCAGGCTCGCTCCCTCCAAGCTGTTTTCCCTCAGGTCTAGGCCTCGCAGGTCGGCAGCACGGAAGTAGGCATCGGTGAAGTCGATACCGGTGGTATCCAGTTCACGCAGATCCAGGCCACGGAAATCACCTCCTCGAAAGTCGATGGGCCCATCCTTGGGCTTTTCGCGGTTGAAGGCGGCGATCTGTTCTTCGTGCACGAGGGCGTATAGGGCGTTGTCCAGTTGCCGTGGCTGGTTCATGGCGGCGCCTCCTTGTCGGTGATATTGATATTGTAGTGCTATCACTTGGGGGCGCCGGACTTCAGGCGGGAAGTGTCGACTCCTTCACGCCTTGAGTGCTTACAGGCCCGGCAGGCGCTGGCGGATCTGCTTGATCAGCAGGTCGAGGCTGCCGCTTTCATTGGTTTGCACGCGCTTGCTCTGCAGCACTTCCTGCTCGTCCAGTGGATCGCGGCTGCTTTGCTGGGCCTGCACGACCTCTAGGGTCGCATCGGACGGGTCGCTGCGGTCCGCCTGGCGCTGCGCCAGCCAGCTGGCGATGACCGCGTCTGGCGCATTGCAGTCCAGGATCAGGAAGGGTACGCCGGTTTCGCTGGCCACTTCGGCTGCGGCCTGGCGTTGCTCGCGCTTGAGGTAGGTGGCGTCCAGTACCACGGGAAAACCGGCCCGCAGGATGATCGCTGCCAGCTCGTGTAGGCGCTGGTAGGTGGCTTGGCTCGAGTCCTGGTCGTAGATGCCGGCCTGCAACTGGCCGGCGCTTTCTTGCTGCTGTTCGCCGAACAGGCGCTTGCGTTCCACATCCGAACGCACGCGGACCGCTCCCAGTGCCTCGACCAAGCGCATGGCGACATGGCTTTTGCCGACCGCCGAGACCCCATGGGTGATAGCCAGCAGGCGAGATGGGATGGCGCTGTAGCTTTCCGCCAGGTTGGCATAGTTGCGGTAGGTGCGCAGGGTGGTGGCGCGCTGCACACCATCGGCGTTGGCCGGCATGCTGAACAGCGCCACCTTGGCACGCACCAGGGCCCGGTAGGCCTTGTAGAAGTTCAGTAGTTCCAGCCCTTCGTAATCGCCGGTCAGCTCCAGGTACTGACTGATGAAGCGCCGCGCCAGGCATTTCAGGCCACGGTCTTCCAGGTCCATGGCCAGGAAGGCGGTATCGGCGTAGACATCGGTGAGGCGAAACGGCTCGTTGAACTCGATGCAGTCGAAAATCACCACCTTGCCGTCGATCAGCGTGGCGTTGCCCAGGTGGATATCGCCATGGCATTCGCGAATGAAACCGTTGGCCTTGCGAGCCTCGAGTAGGCCATGCAAGCGGTCGAAGCTGCTACGGGCCCAGGCCTGCAGGGCATCCAGCTGTTCCAGGTCGGCCTTGTCGCTGAGGAACGGGCGGATCTGCTCGAAGTTCTGCTCCACCGGCGCCATGACGCTGTCTGGCGTGCCCAGGGGATGATCGACCGCCACCTTGGGGGCCCGCAGGTGGAACTCGGCGATCTGCCGGGCCATCTGGTCGATATGATCGGCGGTCAGTTCACCGTTGGCCTGCAAGGTATTGAGCATTTGGCCCTGTGGGAATTGGCGCATTTTCAGCGCGTACTCGATCACTTCGCCCTCACCGCCCAGGCGCGGGGCCTCGATGCTACCGGTGATCGGCAACACTTCCAGATACAGACCGTCCGTCAGACGCTGGTTCAGGCGTAGCTCTTCCCGGCAGAAATGCCCGCGCTGGCTCAGTTCGGTGAAGTCGAGGAAGCCGAAGTTCATGGGCTTCTTAATCTTGTAGGCGTACTCGCCTGTGAGCAGCACCCAGGATATATGTGTCTCGATGAGCTGGAAGCTTTCGACCGGGTGAGGGTAGAGAGCTGGATTCTGTAGCGCGTTGATCAAGGCTTGGCTCACGGGCGATCCTTTTGGGTCCGGGAATTCGAAAGCGCCATTATGGTCAATGGTGCCGTCCCTGCAAACCGCCGGAGGGCGCCTGCCCAGGCTTTATAAAGTGCGTATAATCCGCCGCCATGACTCGTACCCGAACTTCCCGTACCCCGAAAAAACGCCCGACCGGCCGCTCCCGCGCCTGGCTGGGCTGGGCTTTCAAGCTCAGCCTGGTTGGCTTGGTGGTGCTCGCCGGCTTCGCGATCTACCTCGATGCTGTCGTCCAGGAAAAGTTTTCTGGCAAGCGCTGGACCATCCCGGCCAAGGTGTATGCCCGGCCGCTGGAGCTGTTCGTCGGCCAAAAGCTGAGCCGGAACGACTTCCTCATTGAGCTCGATGCCCTCGGCTATCGCCGTGAAAGCGTGGCCAACGGCCCAGGCGCGGCGTCGGTCAATGGCAACACCGTCGAGCTGAACACCCGTGGCTTCCAGTTCTATGAAGGCATGGAGCCGGCACAGGCAGTGCGCGTGCGCTTCTCTGGCGACTATGTGGCAGGCCTCAGTGGCGCCAATGGCAGCAAGCTGGACGTGGTGCGCCTGGAGCCGCTGCTGATCGGCGGCATCTATCCCAAGAACCTCGAAGACCGCATCCTGATCAAGATCGACCAGGTGCCGCCGTATCTGCTGGAAACCCTGGTGGCGGTGGAAGACCGCGACTTCTATCACCACTTCGGTGTCTCACCCAAGTCCATTGCCCGGGCCGTTTGGGTCAACACCTCGTCGGGTGCCATGCGCCAGGGCGGCAGTACCCTGACCCAGCAGTTGGTGAAGAACTTCTACCTGACCAACGAGCGCAGCCTCAACCGCAAGCTCACCGAAGCGATGATGGCGGTGCTGCTGGAAATGCACTACGACAAGCGTGAGATCCTCGAGGCGTACCTCAACGAGGTGTTCGTCGGCCAGGATGGCCAGCGTGCGGTGCATGGTTTCGGCCTGGCCAGCCAGTTCTTCTTCAGCCAACCGCTGTCGGAACTCAAGCTGCACCAGGTGGCCTTGCTGGTCGGTATGGTCAAGGGCCCGTCCTACTACAACCCTCGGCGTTACCCCGAGCGCGCCCTGAGCCGCCGCAACCTGGTGCTTGACCTGCTCGCCGAACAGGGGGTAGCCAGCAAGGAAGTGGTCGAGGCGGCGAAGAAAATGCCGTTGGGCGTCACCAAGCGCGGCAGCCTGGCCGACAGCTCCTATCCGGGCTTCCTCGACTTGGTCAAGCGGCAACTGCGCCAGGATTACCGCGACGAAGACTTGACTGAAGAGGGCCTGCGCATCTTCACCAGTTTCGACCCGATCCTGCAGATGAAGTCGGAAGCAGCCATGAGCGAGACCTTCAAGCGTCTGTCCGGACGCGCGGGGGCCGACCAAGTCGAGGCGGCGATGGTGGTGACCAACCCTGAAACCGGTGAAGTCCAGGCTTTGATCGGCAGCCGTCAGGCAGGTTTTGCCGGCTTCAACCGGGCCATCGATGCCTCGCGGCCGATTGGCTCGCTGGTCAAGCCGGCGGTCTACCTGACCGCCCTGGAGAAACCGAGCAAGTACACCCTGACCAGTTGGGTCCAGGACGAGCCGTTCTCGGTCAAGGGTGCCAACGGCCAGGTCTGGCGGCCACAGAACTACGACCGCCGCCCCCACGGCACCATCTACCTGTACCAGGGGCTGGCGAACTCCTACAACCTGTCCACCGCTAAGATCGGCCTGGAGGTGGGCGTGCCTAGCGTGATCAAGACCATCGGCCGCTTGGGCGTGGACGTCGACTGGCCGGCATTCCCCTCGATGCTGCTTGGCGCAGGCGGCATGTCGCCGATGCAGGTCGCGACCATGTACCAGACCTTGGCCAATGGTGGCTTCAACACGCCGATGCGCGGTATCCGCAGCGTATTGACCGCCGAAGGCGAGCCGCTCAAGCGTTATCCGTTCCAGATCCAGCAGACCTTCGACCCGGGGGCCATCTATCTGGTGCAGAACGCCATGCAGCGGGTCATGCGTGAGGGCACCGGGCGTTCGGTTTACAGTGTACTGCCGAGGTCGCTGAGCCTTGCGGGCAAGACCGGCACCAGCAACGACTCGCGCGACAGCTGGTTCGCCGGCTTCAGCCAGGATCTGCTGGCGGTGGTCTGGCTGGGCCGTGACGACAACGGCAAGACGCCATTCACCGGTGCAACCGGGGCGCTGCAGGTTTGGACCAGTTTCATGCGCAAGGCCGACCCCCTGCCGCTGGACATGCCGCAGCCGGATAACGTGGTGCAGGCCTGGATCGATCCTTACACCGGCCAGGGCTCCGACGCCAGCTGTCCTGGTGTGGTGCAGATGCCGTATATTCGGGGGAGCGAGCCGCCTGCCGGCGCCGCCTGTGGCGGTGAATCGAACCCGGCCGAGTCGGTCATGGACTGGGTCAAGGGCTGGATGAATTAACCAGCCAGGCCACTAACGATGCAGAAGAGGTGTGAAGTGAACAAGTGGTGGTTTCCTGCATTGACGGCGCTGGCCTTGCTCAACGGCTGCGCCAGTGTCCCGAGTGGCTCCATCCCGGTCGTGGATTCGAGCACCCGGGTTTCCAACGGTGAGCGCGTGGCGGCCAATCGCACGACGGGCTATCCGGCCAGCAGCGGGGCCAGCCAGGCACAATCGGTGCCCCAGGACTCGGGAGTGACCGTGATGATTCCGCAGGGTGCGGGCTCGTCGCCGATCCAGACCTTCCCGGCCTCGACCGGGGCCGCTCCGATCAGCACCGGGCCGATCACGCCGGGGGCGAGCGACTCCGAGCCGTTCGACATCGCCTCGATCAACAGTGCCCCCAGTGTTCCCAGCGCGCCGACAGGTATTCCGCGCAGCAACGTGAGCAGCGGCGGCCTGTCGGCTGACGAACAGCTCGATGGCCCTGTGCTGGCGCTGTTGACCACCGCCCAGCAGCAACAGGGCAGTGGTGACTACAACGGTGCGTCCTCAAGCCTCGAGCGCGCCCAGCGCATTGCCCCGCGCGAGCCGCAGGTGCTCTATCGTCTTGCCCAGGTGCGCCTGGCCCAGGGCGATGCAGCGCAATCCGAGCAACTGGCACGGCGAGCCCTGACTTATGCCAATGGTCGTCCCGACCTGCAAGCCGGGCTGTGGAACATCATCGCCCAGGCCCGTGAGAAGCAAGGCGATAGCGCTGGCGCTGCGCTGGCCCGCCAGAAAGCCCAGGTCAACCTGTGATGGAGCAACGCATTCTCGACATCGCCGACCACCTGCTACTGATCGAGCGTGAGCTGCACGTCCAGGGCTGGTGGGACGATGAAGCGCCCAGTGCCGAGGCGCTGGCCAGCGTGGTGCCTTTCGCGGTCGATTCGATGAGCTTCGAGCAATGGCTGCAGTGGATCTTCCTGCCACGCATGAAGCACATCCTGGAAAACGGCCTGGCGTTGCCCAACGCCTCCGGCATCCTGGTCATGGCCGAAACGGTGTATGTCGACCGCCCGGAAGAAAGCCGCGAGCTCAGAAGGCTGCTGGCAGAATTCGATCAATTGATCAGCCCATCCGCCTGATTTCTCCTAATTTTCCTGTCTGGGCCGCAGTTTGTGGCCCTTTTTCTCGGAAATCTTTGTTTTTCTGCTGCGGCTATGGCTTTTCGTGGTGGCTGGGAAACGTCCTGGCTGAAAATTGGCAATAATTTTTCTTGACTTGCGGGCGCCGAATCAGAAGAATCCAGTTTCCGCTGTAGGGGGACTGCCAGAAGCAGACCCGCTAAGCAGATCATGAGGCGCACACCCGCGCCGACCTGTTACACCCCGCAACGCGTTACCTCGCGCTGGGTGGGAAGACCCCGCAACACTCTGGGGCGCTCCCAATACTTGCTCAGTCAGTGCTGACGTTCGCTCATGCTCTGCTTGGCAGTAAACCTATTAAGACCCGCCCGCGTGGGCGGTATTCTGGCGTTTTAGAGGTGAACAACGTGGAGCTTTTATCTGGCGCTGAGATGGTCGTCCGCTTTTTGCGTGACGAAGGCGTTAAGCACATCTACGGGTACCCTGGTGGTGCTCTCCTTCATGTTTACGACGCCCTGTTCAAGGAACCGGAAGTCAACCACATCCTGGTTCGTCACGAGCAGGCTGCTACCCATATGGCGGACGGCTACGCCCGCGCCACCGGCAAGGCCGGTGTGGTGTTGGTGACCTCCGGCCCGGGTGCGACCAATGCCATTACCGGCATTGCCACTGCCTACATGGACTCCATCCCGATGGTCATCCTGTCCGGCCAGGTGCCTAGCACCATGGTGGGTACCGATGCCTTCCAGGAAACTGACATGATCGGTATTTCCCGGCCGATCGTGAAGCACAGCTTCATGATCAAGCACGCCTCGGAAATCCCGGAAACTCTGAAAAAGGCCTTCTACCTGGCGCAGTCCGGCCGTCCCGGCCCGGTCGTGGTCGATATCCCTAAGGACATGACCAACCCGGCCGAGAAGTTCGAATACGTCTATCCGAAGAAGGTCAAACTGCGCTCCTACAGCCCTGCTGTTCGTGGCCACTCCGGCCAGATTCGCAAGGCGGCCGAGATGCTCCTGGCGGCCAAGCGTCCTGTCGTCTACTCCGGTGGCGGCGTGATCCTCGGCGGCGGCTCGCAGGCCCTCACCGAAATCGCTCAGTTGCTCAACCTGCCCGTCACCAACACCCTCATGGGGCTGGGGGGCTATCCGGGTACCGACCGCCAGTTCCTCGGTATGCTCGGCATGCACGGTAGCTACACCGCCAACATGGCCATGCACCATGCCGATGTGATCTTCGCCGTTGGCGCACGTTTCGATGATCGCGTGGTCAATGGCCCGGCGAAGTTCTGCCCGAACGCCAAGATCATCCACATCGACATCGACCCAGCGTCGATTTCCAAGATGATCAAGGCCGACGTACCTATCGTAGGTCCTGTCGAAAGCGTCCTCAGCGAAATGCTCGGCATTCTTCGTGAAATCGGCGAGCAGCCTGACAAAGGCGCTCTGGATGCTTGGTGGAAGCAGATCGAAGAGTGGCGCGGCGACCGCGACCTGTTCCCTTACAACAAGGGCGACGGCAGCGTAATCAAGCCACAGACCGTGATCGAGACCCTCTGTGAAGTGACCCACGGCGATGCCTTCGTCACCTCCGACGTAGGCCAGCATCAGATGTTCGCGGCGCAGTACTACCGCTTCAACAAACCCAACCGCTGGATCAACTCCGGTGGCCTGGGCACCATGGGCTTCGGTTTCCCGGCGGCCATGGGCATCAAGCTCAACTTCCCCGACCAGGACGTGGCCTGCGTTACCGGTGAAGGCAGTATCCAGATGAACATTCAGGAGCTGTCCACCTGTCTGCAGTACGGCCTGCCGGTGAAGATCGTCAACCTGAACAATGGGGTATTGGGCATGGTCCGCCAATGGCAGGATATGTCCTACAACAGCCGTCACTCGCACTCGTACATGGAGTCGCTGCCGGACTTCGTCAAGCTGGCCGAGGCCTATGGTCATGTGGGGATCCGCATCACCAGCCTGAAGGACCTCAAGCCGAAACTGGAAGAGGCCTTCGCCATGAAGGACCGCCTGGTGTTTATCGACATCCAGGTCGACAACAGCGAGCACGTCTATCCGATGCAGATCAAGGACGGCTCGATGCGCGACATGTGGCTGAGCAAGACGGAGCGTACCTAATATGCGGCACATTATTTCCCTGCTGTTGGAAAACGAACCAGGTGCCTTGTCTCGTGTGGTCGGCCTGTTCTCTCAGCGCAACTACAACATCGAGAGCCTGACTGTCGCTCCAACCGAAGACCCGACCTTATCGCGTCTGACCCTGACGACTGTCGGTCACGATGAGGTGATCGAGCAGATCACCAAGAACCTGAACAAGCTGGTCGAAGTGGTCAAGCTGGTCGACCTGTCGGAAAGTGCCCATATCGAACGCGAGCTGATGCTGGTCAAGGTCAAGGCCACCGGTGCCCAGCGCGCCGAGATCAAGCGCACCACCGACATCTACCGTGGCCAGATCGTCGATGTCAGCAGCAGTGTGTACACCGTGCAATTGACTGGCACTAGTGACAAGCTGGACAGCTTCATCCAGGCCATCGGTACCGCATCGATTCTCGAAACCGTGCGCAGTGGAGTCACCGGCATCGCCCGTGGCGACAAAGTGCTCAGTATCTAACTTCAAAAATTAGCGATGGCTCCACTGGGGCCGAGATATAACAGGGGTATTTCATGAAAGTTTATTACGACAAAGACTGCGACCTTTCCATCATCCAGGGCAAGAAAGTCGCCATCATCGGTTACGGCTCCCAAGGCCACGCCCAGGCGTGCAACCTGAAGGACTCCGGTGTGGACGTCACTGTCGGTCTGCGTAAAGGTTCGGCCACCGTCGCCAAGGCTGAAGCCCATGGTCTGAACGTGACCGACGTGGCTTCCGCTGTTGCCGCCGCCGACCTGGTCATGATCCTGACCCCAGACGAATTCCAGGGCCGCCTGTACAAGGACGAAGTCGAGCCGAACTTGAAGAAGGGCGCTACTCTGGCCTTCTCCCACGGCTTCTCGATCCACTACAACCAGGTCGTGCCGCGTGGCGACCTCGACGTGATCATGATCGCGCCGAAGGCCCCGGGCCACACCGTACGTTCCGAGTTCGTCAAGGGCGGTGGTATCCCTGACTTGATCGCGGTCTACCAGGACGCTTCCGGCAACGCCAAGAATGTTGCCCTGTCCTACGCCGCTGGCGTGGGTGGCGGTCGCACCGGCATCATCGAAACCACTTTCAAGGATGAGACCGAAACCGACCTGTTCGGTGAGCAGGCTGTTCTGTGCGGTGGTACCGTCGAGCTGGTCAAGGCTGGCTTCGAAACCCTGGTCGAAGCCGGTTACGCGCCGGAAATGGCCTATTTCGAGTGCCTGCACGAACTGAAGCTGATCGTCGACCTCATGTACGAAGGCGGTATCGCCAACATGAACTACTCGATCTCCAACAACGCCGAGTACGGTGAGTACGTGACTGGTCCTGAGGTCATCAACGCCGAGTCCCGCCAGGCCATGCGCAACGCTCTGAAGCGCATCCAGGACGGCGAATACGCGAAGATGTTCATCTCCGAAGGTGCCACCGGCTACCCTTCGATGACCGCCAAGCGCCGCAACAACGCTGCCCACGGCATCGAAATCATCGGCGAGCAACTGCGTTCGATGATGCCTTGGATCTCGGCGAACAAAATCGTCGACAAGACCAAGAACTGATCTTGTCTTGATGCGATGAAAACGCGGCTTCGGCCGCGTTTTTTCGTTTAGGCGGTCAGCTTCTGGTATAAAGCCATCAAAGGTTTGCCGCGCGGACCCGTGCCGCAAGCCCCTGTCGAACACTTTCCACCGTTGCAAGGTAATGTCCATGAGCGAACGTCCCGAAGAGCCGAACAAGCCCTCCGACGCCGAAAGCCTGCTACCTATAGATGAGCATGTTGAAGAAGGGCATGACGCCGAAGGGCGTAAGGTTCGACATCGCGGCATCTATTTGTTGCCTAACCTGTTCACCACTGCCAACTTGTTTGCCGGTTTCTACTCGATCATCAGTTCCATCAGCGCCCAGAGCGCCATGAGCGCCGGTGATCCTCGCGAGGCGAGCAAATACTTCGCCTTCGCCGCCATCGCCATTTTCGTTGCGATGGTCCTCGACAGCTTGGATGGCCGTGTGGCACGTATGACCAATACCCAGAGCGCTTTCGGTGCCGAGTACGACTCGTTGTCGGACATGGTTGCCTTTGGCGTGGCCCCGGCGTTGCTGGCCTTTGGCTGGGCGCTCGGAGACATGGGCAAGGTCGGCTGGATGGTCGCATTCATCTATGTGGCTGGCGCGGCCTTGCGTCTGGCACGCTTCAACACCCAGGTCGGTACTGCCGACAAGCGCTATTTCATCGGTCTGGCCAGCCCGGCAGCTGCCGGGGTGGTGGCGGGTACCGTCTGGGCATTCAGCGACTATGGTA
>NZ_CM142677.1:920000-3690000 GCF_054889225.1 Pseudomonas sp. X10
CCGGAGAGGGGAGTGAAATAGAACCTGAAACCGTATGCGTACAAGCAGTGGGAGCCTACTTTGTTAGGTGACTGCGTACCTTTTGTATAATGGGTCAGCGACTTATATTCAGTGGCGAGCTTAACCGAATAGGGGAGGCGTAGCGAAAGCGAGTCTTAATAGGGCGTTTAGTCGCTGGGTATAGACCCGAAACCGGGCGATCTATCCATGGGCAGGTTGAAGGTTAGGTAACACTGACTGGAGGACCGAACCGACTACCGTTGAAAAGTTAGCGGATGACCTGTGGATCGGAGTGAAAGGCTAATCAAGCTCGGAGATAGCTGGTTCTCCTCGAAAGCTATTTAGGTAGCGCCTCATGTATCACTCCAGGGGGTAGAGCACTGTTTCGGCTAGGGGGTCATCCCGACTTACCAAACCGATGCAAACTCCGAATACCTGGAAGTGCCGAGCATGGGAGACACACGGCGGGTGCTAACGTCCGTCGTGAAAAGGGAAACAACCCAGACCGTCAGCTAAGGTCCCAAAGTCATGGTTAAGTGGGAAACGATGTGGGAAGGCTTAGACAGCTAGGAGGTTGGCTTAGAAGCAGCCATCCTTTAAAGAAAGCGTAATAGCTCACTAGTCGAGTCGGCCTGCGCGGAAGATGTAACGGGGCTCAAACCATGCACCGAAGCTACGGGTATCACTTAGGTGATGCGGTAGAGGAGCGTTCTGTAAGCCTGTGAAGGTGAGTTGAGAAGCTTGCTGGAGGTATCAGAAGTGCGAATGCTGACATGAGTAACGACAATGGGTGTGAAAAACACCCACGCCGAAAGACCAAGGTTTCCTGCGCAACGTTAATCGACGCAGGGTTAGTCGGTCCCTAAGGCGAGGCTGAAAAGCGTAGTCGATGGAAAACAGGTTAATATTCCTGTACTTCCGGTTATTGCGATGGAGGGACGGAGAAGGCTAGGCCAGCTTGGCGTTGGTTGTCCAAGTTTAAGGTGGTAGGCCGAGATCTTAGGTAAATCCGGGATCTCAAGGCCGAGAGCTGATGACGAGTTGCCTTTAGGCGACGAAGTGGTTGATGCCATGCTTCCAAGAAAAGCTTCTAAGCTTCAGATAACCGGGAACCGTACCCCAAACCGACACAGGTGGTTGGGTAGAGAATACCAAGGCGCTTGAGAGAACTCGGGTGAAGGAACTAGGCAAAATGGCACCGTAACTTCGGGAGAAGGTGCGCCGGTGAGGGTGAAGGACTTGCTCCGTAAGCCCATGCCGGTCGAAGATACCAGGCCGCTGCGACTGTTTATTAAAAACACAGCACTCTGCAAACACGAAAGTGGACGTATAGGGTGTGACGCCTGCCCGGTGCCGGAAGGTTAATTGATGGGGTTAGCTAACGCGAAGCTCTTGATCGAAGCCCCGGTAAACGGCGGCCGTAACTATAACGGTCCTAAGGTAGCGAAATTCCTTGTCGGGTAAGTTCCGACCTGCACGAATGGCGTAACGATGGCGGCGCTGTCTCCACCCGAGACTCAGTGAAATTGAAATCGCTGTGAAGATGCAGTGTATCCGCGGCTAGACGGAAAGACCCCGTGAACCTTTACTATAGCTTTGCACTGGACTTTGAATTTGCTTGTGTAGGATAGGTGGGAGGCTTTGAAGCGTGGACGCCAGTTCGCGTGGAGCCATCCTTGAAATACCACCCTGGCAACTTTGAGGTTCTAACTCAGGTCCGTCATCCGGATCGAGGACAGTGTATGGTGGGTAGTTTGACTGGGGCGGTCTCCTCCCAAAGAGTAACGGAGGAGTACGAAGGTGCGCTCAGACCGGTCGGAAATCGGTCGCAGAGTATAAAGGCAAAAGCGCGCTTGACTGCGAGACAGACACGTCGAGCAGGTACGAAAGTAGGTCTTAGTGATCCGGTGGTTCTGTATGGAAGGGCCATCGCTCAACGGATAAAAGGTACTCCGGGGATAACAGGCTGATACCGCCCAAGAGTTCATATCGACGGCGGTGTTTGGCACCTCGATGTCGGCTCATCACATCCTGGGGCTGAAGCCGGTCCCAAGGGTATGGCTGTTCGCCATTTAAAGTGGTACGCGAGCTGGGTTTAGAACGTCGTGAGACAGTTCGGTCCCTATCTGCCGTGGACGTTTGAGATTTGAGAGGGGCTGCTCCTAGTACGAGAGGACCGGAGTGGACGAACCTCTGGTGTTCCGGTTGTCACGCCAGTGGCATTGCCGGGTAGCTATGTTCGGAAGAGATAACCGCTGAAAGCATCTAAGCGGGAAACTTGCCTCAAGATGAGATCTCACTGGAGCCTTGAGCTCCCTGAAGGGCCGTCGAAGACTACGACGTTGATAGGTCGGGTGTGTAAGCGCTGTGAGGCGTTGAGCTAACCGATACTAATTGCCCGTGAGGCTTGACCATATAACACCCAAGCAATCTGCTGACGCAGATGGCGGTGGTGAAGACGCAACAGCCGAAGATTCGCAAAACCACAAATGCACATATCCGAATTGACTGGAGTGTCCAACAGGACGTTCTGGTAACAGAATTTCTTGACGACCATAGAGCATTGGAACCACCTGATCCCATCCCGAACTCAGCAGTGAAACGATGCATCGCCGATGGTAGTGTGGGGTTTCCCCATGTGAGAGTAGGTCATCGTCAAGATTCATTTCGCAAAACCCCTATCTGTGTAAGCAGGTAGGGGTTTTGTCTTTTCTGGGGTTTGAAGAGCAGGGCTGCTATGTCGTCCATCGCGACACAAGGCCGCTCCCACAGATGCCGTGTTCACCTCACTCATGGACGGTGCCGTCCCTGTGGGAGCGGCCTTGTGTCGCGATGGGGCGCGCAGTGGCCCCAATGGCCATCAAGCGCCAATTGATGCGGTCTTACACAAACGTATCTAGGTAGTTGCTCCCGCAAAGCCTGTGAGTACAAACAACATAACCGCTCCATAAGTAGTGCCCGACTCCCACAATTGGAGCTGGAACACTAGAATAGAGCCCACGCTTCCATTCAGAATCTCAATATGTCCGATCCTGTCGATTCCCATGCACTGGCGCAGTTGCCGCTGGACGAGCTGGTGGCCTGCCATGAGTGCGACCTGCTGATGCGCAAGCCGGTGCTGCAGAATGACGAAAAGGCCCATTGCCCGCGTTGTGGGTACGAGCTGTACGCCCACCGCCATAATGTCGTCAACCGTAGCCTGGCGTTGGTGCTGACCGCTTTGCTGCTCTATGTGCCGGCAAACTTCCTGCCGATCATGCAGCTCCATCTGCTTGGCCAGACCTCCGACGACACCGTCTGGAGCGGTGTGGTGGGCCTCTACAATAGCGGCATGGGGGAGGTCGCGGTCGTGGTGTTTCTGTGCAGTATGGCGATCCCCCTGCTCAAGCTGCTGTGTCAGCTGGCGGTATTGCTGAGCATCCGCCTGGATATTGGCCGCAGCCATGGCCTGCTGTTCTACCGCATTTATCACCATTTGCGTGACTGGGGCATGCTCGAGGTTTACTTCATGGGTGTACTCGTCGCGATCGTCAAACTGGTCGACATGGCCGAACTGACCGTAGGCCTGGGCCTGTTCTGTTTCGTTAGTCTCTTGCTGGTCCAGGTATGGCTGGAAGTGGTGATGTCGCCACACCAGGTCTGGGTCGCCTTGTCGGGGGAGGATGTACATGCGGGCGATTGATGCGGGCATTGTGGTCTGCAATGAATGCCATGAGTTGAACCATCAGGAGCCTGGCAGCACCTCGCAGACCTGTACCCGCTGTGGCGCGGTGGTGCATGCGCGGCGGCCCAACAGCATCGTGCGAACCTGGGCGTTGCTGATCACGGCTTCGATTCTCTATATACCCGCCAATGTGCTGCCGATCATGACGGTCAGCGCCCTGGGGCAGGGCAGCCCGGACACCATCATGTCCGGCGTCATCACCCTGATGAAGCACGGCATGCTACCGATTGCCGCCGTGGTGTTCATCGCCAGTATCCTGGTGCCGACCTTCAAGCTGGTGGGTATCGCGCTGTTGCTGTATTCCGTGCAGCGGCACCAGCCTCTTTCCGCGCGTCAAAGGATTCTGATGTACCGCTTCATCGAGTTTATCGGGCGCTGGTCGATGCTGGATATTTTCGTGATTGCCATCTTGGTGGCGGTCGTGAATTTCGGCCGGATTGCCAGTGTCGAAGCCAATCTGGGCGCCGTCGCCTTTGCCTCTGTGGTGGTGCTGACGATGTTCGCTGCTTTAACTTTTGATCCCCGACTGATTTGGGATAACACGGAGTCGGATGACGACCATGAGTGACTTGCCTAAGGCTAAAACCCGCCCAGCTTCGAATTGGTCGGCCATCTGGATCCTACCTCTGATCGCTTTGGTTATTGGCGCCTGGCTGGGATGGCAGGCTTATCGTGATTCTGGGGTGGACATTCAGGTTCGCTTCACCAGTGGCGAGGGTATCGTCGCCAACAAGACCGAGGTGGTCTACAAAGGCATGTCGGTCGGTAAGGTGAAGGCCCTGGTTCTTGACGCCGAGGGTAGTGACGCCGGCGTGATCGCGACCATCGAGATGAACAAGGCTGCTGAGCCGCACCTCACCACCGGGACGCGTTTCTGGCTGGTCAAGCCCAGCGTCAGCCTGGCTGGCATCACCGGGTTGGAGACGCTGGTCTCCGGTAACTATATTGCCGTGAGCCCTGGCGAGGGCGAGCCGACTAGGAGCTTCACCGCATTGCCCGTAGCGCCGCCGTTGTCCGACAGCGAGCCGGGCCTGCACCTTACGCTCAAGGCCGACCGCCTGGGTTCGCTCAATCGTGACAGTCCGGTCTTCTACAAGCAGATCCAGGTCGGCCGAGTGAAAAGCTATCGTTTGTCTGAAGACCAGGACACGGTCGAGATCAAGGTGTTCATCGAGCCGGCCTATGCCAGCCTGGTGCGTAAACATACAAGGTTCTGGAATGCCAGCGGCATCAGTATCGATGCCAACTTGTCGGGTGTGAAGGTGCGCAGCGAGTCTCTGTCGAGCATTGTCGCGGGCGGTATCGCTTTCGCCACCCCGGAATACCGCAAAGACAGCCCGGCCACCGACCCGAGCCTTCCGTTCCGGCTCTACGAAGACTTCGATGCGGCCCAGGCCGGAATACGCATCAAGGTCAGGTTGAGTGACTACGAGGGATTGCAGGCTGGCCGTACCCCGGTCATGTACAAGGGTATCCAGATTGGCTCCATGAAGACCTTGAAGATCGAGGGGGACCTCGCCAGTGCCATGGCAGAGCTTACCCTCGACCCCTTGGCCGAGGACTACCTGGTCGACGGTACTCAGTTCTGGGTGGTCAAACCCTCCATCTCGCTGGCGGGCATCACCGGCCTCGAGGCGCTGGTCAAAGGTAACTACATCGCCATCCGGCCAGGTGAGAAGGGGGCTACGCCGCAGCGTGAGTTTGAGGCGCGGGCCAAGGCGCCGCCACTGGATCTCAAGGCGCCAGGCCTGCACCTGGTGCTGTTTGGCGAGAACCTGGGCTCCCTTGAGGTCGGCAGTCCGGTACTCTATCGCCAGGTCAAAGTCGGTAGCGTGCAGAGTTATCAGTTCGCCAAGAACAGCAAACGCCTGCTGATCGGTGTGCATATCGAGAAGGAGTACGCGAATCTGGTCAACGGCTCCACGCGTTTCTGGAATGCCAGTGGTATCACCCTCACGGGGGGCTTGTCGGGTATCCAGGTCAAGAGTGAGTCGCTGCAGAGCTTGATGGCCGGCGGTATTTCCTTTGATACCCCGAACCCGAGCGTGCCCCTGAAACAACGTATTCCGCGCTTCCGTCTGCACGAGAACCAAGAGGCGGCCAACCGTACCGGCACTTCCATCAGCATTCGTGTCGAACGTGCCGATGGCCTGAAGCCGGGGACGCCAATCCGCTTCAAGGGCTTGGATGTCGGCAAGGTCGAGAGCGTGGACCTGACAGACGACTTGCAGGCGGTCCTGCTCAAGGCGCGCATCACCGAAGTGCCAGAGCGTATCGCGCGTGTCGGCACGCAATTCTGGGTGGTCAAGCCGGCCTTGGGCATCGTTCGTACCGAAAACCTGGAGACGTTGGTTACCGGGCAATACTTGGAAGTGCAGCCGGCATCGAAAAGCCAGGGCCCGCAATACAGCTTCAACGCCTTGCCCCGGGCCCCGGACTTTTCCGAGCGGGAAGCCGGACTGCCACTGACGCTTAGTGCCGCGCGCCGAGGGTCGATCAAGCCTGGTGTGCCTGTGACCTACCGGGAGGTGACGGTGGGCAAGGTCACTGGTTACGAGTTAGGGCAGACCGCTGACCGTGTACTGATCCATATCCTCATCGAGCCGCGTTATGCCTCGTTGGTGCGTGGTGGCAGCCGCTTCTGGAACAGCAGTGGCTTCGGTTTCGATTTTGGTCTGTTCAAGGGCGCGACGGTGCGTACCGAGTCACTGGAAACCTTGATCGAAGGTGGTATCGCCTTCGCTACGCCGGATGGCGAGAAGATGGGGAATCCAGCGCGGCCACAGCAGACTTTCGCCTTGTTCGACAAGCCGGAAGATGACTGGCTGCTATGGGCGCCGAAGATCCAGATCGGCAAGTAAGCCGCCTCGGCTCATGGGGGCGACGCTATCCCGGCAGGGGATAGCGTCGTAGGCCGCTGCATGCCGCAGGCCCAGCGCTAGTTGTGGCTTTCCGCGGACGACACAAAAACTACAGGCAATAAAAAACCGACCCTAAGGTCGGTTTTTTCAACAAGCGCGTCGCTTAGGCTGCAGCAGCTTCTTTCAGCGCCTTGATGTGGCCATTCAGACGGCCTTTATGGCGAGCAGCCTTGTTCTTGTGGATGATGCCTTTATCGGCCATACGGTCGATAACTGGCACAGCCAGGATGTAAGCAGCTTGCGCTTTTTCGGCGTCTTTTGCGTCGATGGCCTTGACTACATTCTTGATGTAGGTGCGGACCATGGAACGCAGGCTGGCGTTGTGGCTGCGACGCTTCTCAGCCTGTTTTGCACGTTTCTTGGCGGAAGGTGAGTTGGCCACCGTCGAGCTCCTCGAAAGACTTTGAGTAAATAGCAAACAAAATAGGCCGCGAATCATGCCGATCAGTTGACCGGTTGTCAAGGCCACTTGCAGGGTTCCGCCGAGTGGTCCCGGTGCGTGATGGAATGATTCCTTTCTGCGCCGTGACCTGTAAACTCGGGAATTTTTGGCTCCCCTGCAATGAGTGGGGGAGTATCGCATACTTGGGCGCTGTCTGGCAGCGCTCTCTGTCTTCAGGCATGAAACTTTTCGATGAACCTGCTCAAATCCCTGGCCGCTGTCAGTTCCATCACCATGATTTCCCGGGTGCTGGGCTTTATCCGTGACACCATCCTGGCGCGGGTGTTCGGCGCCGGTATCGCCACCGACGCCTTCTTCATTGCGTTCAAACTGCCCAACCTGCTGCGCCGGATCTTTGCCGAGGGCGCCTTTTCCCAGGCGTTCGTGCCGATTCTGGCCGAGTACAAGACCCAGCAGGGGGAGGAAGCGACCCGTACCTTCATCGCCTATGTCAGCGGCCTGCTGACCCTGGTCCTGGCCTTGGTAACTGCCCTGGGCATCCTGGCTGCGCCTTGGGTGGTCTGGGTCACGGCCCCGGGGTTTGTCGACAGTGCCGAGAAGTACCAGTTGACCACGGACCTGCTCCGGGTGACCTTTCCTTATATATTGCTGATCTCGCTGTCATCGCTGGTCGGGGCCGTCCTCAATACCTGGAACCGCTTTTCCGTGCCAGCGTTCACGCCGACCTTGCTCAACGTCGCGATGATCGGTTTCGCCCTGTTCCTCACGCCTTATTTCGACCCGCCGATCATGGCCCTGGGCTGGGGTGTGCTGGCCGGCGGCCTGGCGCAGTTGCTGTACCAACTGCCGCACCTGAAGAAGATCGGCATGCTCGTGCTGCCGCGGTTGAACCTGCGCGACACCGGCGTATGGCGGGTGCTCAAGCAGATGCTGCCGGCCATCCTCGGGGTATCGGTCAGTCAGATTTCCTTGATCATCAACACTATCTTCGCCTCCTTCCTGGTGGCAGGTTCGGTGTCCTGGATGTACTACGCCGACCGCCTGATGGAGCTGCCCTCGGGCGTGCTGGGCGTGGCACTGGGCACTATCTTGCTGCCGACCCTGGCCAAGACTTACGCCAACCGCGATCGTCATGAGTACTCACGCATCCTCGACTGGGGCCTGCGCCTGTGCTTCCTGCTGGTGCTGCCCTGCACTCTGGCCCTGGCGATCCTGGCCGAGCCGCTGACCGTAGCGCTGTTCCAGTACGGCAAGTTCACCGCCTTCGATGCCGCGATGACCCAGCGGGCGCTGATCGCCTATTCGGTGGGGCTGTTGGCGATCATCCTGGTCAAGGTGCTGGCCCCGGGCTTCTATGCGCAGCAGAATATCCGCACGCCGGTGAAGATCGCGATCGTCACCCTGGTTTCTACGCAATTGTTCAACCTGATCCTGATCGGCCCCTTGCAACATGCCGGGCTGGCCCTGGCGATCAGTATCGGCGCTTGCCTCAATGCTGGCCTGCTGTATTGGAAGTTGCGTCAGCAGCAGCTGTTCCAGCCCCAGCCGGGCTGGCCGGTGTTCCTGCTCAAGCTGGTACTGGCGGTGTTGTTGATGTCGGTTGTGCTGCTGCTGGGCATGCACTACCTGCCGGCTTGGGAGGAGGGCAGCATGCTTGAGCGTTTGTTGCGCCTGGGCGTGTTGGTTCTGGCGGGCGTGGTGACTTATTTCGGCTGCTTGTTCCTGTGCGGTTTCCGCCCGCGGCACTTCGTGCGCAGGGTCCTGCACTGAGGCTGGGGCGGGGTCAGGCGTCGGTTTTTTTCGTTCCACGCCCTGGTATGGCGCTGCTGCCTGTCGCCAGCGCCCGGGTGTGGTTATAATCGGCCACTTTATGAGCAAGAAGCGCGTTATGCAGCTGGTTCGAGGTCTTCACAACCTGCGCCCCGAGCACCGGGGCTGTGTCGCCACCATTGGCAACTTCGACGGGGTTCACCGGGGCCACCAGGCAATCCTGGCGCGCCTGCGCGAGCGTGGCCAGGAGCTTGGCCTGCCCACGTGCGTGGTGATCTTCGAGCCACAGCCTCGCGAATACTTTGCCCCGGACTCCGCGCCGGCCCGCCTGGCCCGGCTGCGCGACAAGGTCGAGCTGCTGGCGGCCGAGGGTATCGACCAGGTGCTGTGCCTGGCCTTCAACCAGCGCCTGAGGAAGCTCAGCGCCAGTGCCTTCGTCGAGACTATCTTGGTCGACGGGCTGGGTGTTAAGCACCTGGAAGTGGGTGACGATTTCCGTTTCGGCTGCGACCGCGCCGGCGATTTCACCTTCTTGGTCGAGGCCGGGCGCGAGCATGGCTTTACCGTCGAAGCGGCCAATACCGTGGTGCAGGATGGCCTGCGGGTCAGCAGCACGGAAGTACGCAAGGCCCTGGCCGGCGCCGACTTCGACCTGGCCGAGCATCTGCTCGGTCGTCCGTATCGCATTACCGGCCGGGTGCTGCATGGCCAGAAGCTGGCTCGCCAGCTCGGCACACCAACCGCCAACATCCAGCTCAAGCGCCGCCGAGTGCCGCTGAGCGGGGTCTACCTGACCAGTGCCGAAATCGACGGCAAGGTCTGGCCGGGTGTCGCCAACATCGGGGTTCGTCCCACCGTCGCCGGTGATGGCCGTCCCCACCTGGAGATTCATCTCCTGGATTTTGCCGGCGATCTCTATGGCCGGCGCCTGACGGTGGAGTTCCACCAGAAGCTGCGCGAAGAGCAGCGTTTCGCCTCCCTGGAGGCGCTGAAGTCGGCGATCGACGCGGATATCGCCGCCGCACGTGCCCACTGGCACGCTCAACCGCTAACGAAGAGCCTGAAATGACCGACTACAAAGCCACGCTAAACCTTCCGGACACCGCCTTCCCGATGAAGGCCGGCCTGCCTCAGCGCGAACCGCAGATTCTGCAGCGCTGGGACAGCATTGGCCTGTACCAGAAGCTGCGCGAGATTGGCAAGGACCGTCCGAAGTTCGTGTTGCACGACGGCCCGCCCTATGCCAACGGCAAGATTCACATCGGTCATGCGCTGAACAAGATTCTCAAGGACATGATTGTCCGCTCCAAGACCCTGTCGGGCTTCGACGCGCCTTACGTGCCGGGTTGGGACTGCCATGGCCTGCCGATCGAGCACAAAGTCGAGGTTACCCACGGCAAGCACCTTAGCCCGGACCAGACTCGCGAGCTGTGCCGCGCCTACGCGGCTGAGCAGATCGAAGGGCAGAAGGCCGAGTTCATCCGCTTGGGCGTGCTGGGTGATTGGGACAACCCCTACAAGACCATGAACTTCGTCAACGAGGCTGGCGAGATCCGTGCCCTGGCCGAGATGGTCAAGCAGGGCTTCGTGTTCAAGGGCCTCAAGCCGGTCAACTGGTGCTTCGATTGCGGTTCGGCACTGGCCGAGGCCGAGGTCGAGTACGCCGACAAGAAGTCCCAGACCATCGACGTCGCCTTCGAAGTCGCCGATGCCGACAAGCTGGCCGCCGCCTTCGGCCTGGCCAGCCTGGCCAAGCCGGCCTCGATCGTGATCTGGACTACCACTCCTTGGACCATTCCCGCCAACCAGGCGCTGAACATCCACCCGGAGTTCAACTACGCCCTGGTCGACACCGGCGACAAGCTGCTGGTGCTGGCTGAAGAACTGGTCGAGTCGTGCCTGCAGCGCTACGGCCTGGAGGGTTCGGTGCTGGCCACCGCACCGGGTTCGGCCCTGGAACTGATCAACTTCCGCCATCCGTTCTATGACCGCTTGTCGCCCGTGTACCTGGCCGACTACGTCGAACTGAGCGCCGGCACCGGCGTGGTCCACTCGTCACCTGCCTATGGTGAGGACGACTTCATCACCTGCAAGCGCTACGGCATGGTCAACGACGACATCCTGACCCCGGTGCAGAGCAACGGCGTGTACGTGCCGTCGCTGGAGTTCTTCGGCGGCCAGTTCATCTGGAAGGCCAACCCAGCCATCGTCGATAAGCTGGCCGAGGTCGGTGCGCTGTTGCACACCGAAACCATCAGCCACAGCTACATGCACTGCTGGCGCCACAAGACCCCGCTGATCTACCGCGCCACGGCGCAGTGGTTCGTCGGCATGGACAAGCAGCCGAACACTGGCGACCCCCTGCGCGAGCGCGCCCTCAAGGCTATCGAAGAGACCAAGTTCGTACCGTCCTGGGGGCAGGCGCGCCTGCACTCGATGATTGCCAACCGCCCGGACTGGTGCATTTCGCGTCAGCGCAACTGGGGCGTGCCGATCCCGTTCTTTCTGGACAAGCAGACCGGTGAGCTGCACCCACGCACTGTCGAGCTGATGGAAGAAGTGGCCAAGCGCGTCGAGAAGGAAGGCATCGAGGCCTGGTTCAAGCTGGACGCCGCCGAGCTGCTCGGCGACGAGGCCGCCCAGTACGACAAGATCGACGATACCCTCGACGTCTGGTTCGACTCCGGCACCACCCACTGGCATGTGCTGCGTGGCTCGCACGACATCGGCCACGCCACCGGCCCGCGTGCCGACCTGTACCTGGAAGGTTCCGATCAACACCGCGGCTGGTTCCATTCCTCGCTGCTGACCGGTTGCGCCATCGACAACCATGCGCCGTACCGCGAGCTGCTGACCCACGGTTTCACCGTGGATGAGAACGGCCGCAAGATGTCCAAGTCGCTGGGTAACACCATCGAGCCGCAGAAGGTCAACGACACCCTGGGTGCCGACATCCTGCGTCTGTGGGTCTCGGCCACCGACTACTCCGGCGAAATGGCCGTGTCCGAGCAGATCCTGCAGCGCAGTGCCGACGCCTACCGCCGTATCCGCAACACCGCGCGCTTCCTGCTGTCTAACCTGTCCGGCTTCGATCCGGCCCGCGACCTGCTGCCGGCCGAAGACATGCTGGCACTGGACCGTTGGGCGGTGGACCGCACCCTGCTGCTGCAGCGCGAGCTGGAAGAGCACTACAGCGAGTACCGTTTCTGGAACGTCTACTCCAAGGTCCACAACTTCTGTGTCCAGGAACTGGGCGGTTTCTACCTCGACATCATCAAGGACCGCCAGTACACCACTGGTGCCAACAGTGTCGCCCGCCGCTCCTGCCAGACCGCGCTGTACCACATCAGCGAGGCGCTGGTGCGCTGGATCGCGCCGATCCTGGCGTTCACCGCTGACGAGCTGTGGCAGTACCTGCCGGGCGAGCGCAACGAGTCGGTCATGCTCAACACTTGGTACCAGGGCCTGTCGGAACTGCCGGAAGGCACCGAACTGGACCGCGCTTACTGGGACCGCGTCATGGCTGTGAAGGCTGCGGTCAACAAGGAACTGGAGAACCAACGCGCGGCCAAGGCCATCGGTGGCAACCTGCAGGCCGAAGTGACCTTGTTCGCCGATGAGTCCCTGAGCACCGATCTGGGCAAGCTGGGCGACGAGCTGCGTTTCGTGCTCATCACCTCCGCCGCCAGCGTGGTGCCGTTCGTCCAGGCGCCGGCCGATGCCGTGGTGACCGAGGTCGAAGGCCTCAAGCTCAAGGTGGTCAAGTCCGGTCACGCCAAGTGCGGTCGTTGCTGGCACTTCCGCGCTGACGTCGGCGCCAATCCGGAGTACCCGGAAATCTGCAGCCGTTGCGTCGAAAACATCAGCGGCAACGGCGAGGTGCGCCACTATGCCTAACCCTGGTGCAGGGCGCTTCGGGCGCCTTGGCTGGCTCTGGCTGAGCTTGCTGGTCCTGGTCCTCGACCAGGCTAGCAAGGCCTACTTCGAGGGGGCCTTGAGCCTGTACCAGCAGATCGTGGTCATTCCCGACTACTTCAGCTGGACCCTGGCGTACAATACCGGGGCCGCCTTCAGCTTCCTGGCTGACAGCTCCGGCTGGCAGCGCTGGCTGTTCGCCCTGATCGCCCTGGTGGTCAGCGTCGTGCTGGTGGTCTGGCTCAAGCGCCTTGGCCGCAACGATACCTGGCTGGCCATCGCCCTGGCCCTGGTGCTGGGTGGCGCGCTGGGCAACCTGTACGACCGGATCGTGCTCGGCCATGTGGTCGACTTCATCCTGGTCCACTGGCAGAACCGCTGGTATTTCCCGGCCTTCAACCTGGCCGACAGCGCCATCTCCGTCGGTGCGGTGATGCTGGCGCTGGATATGTTCAAGAGCAAGAAGTCCGGAGAGCCTGTCCATGACTGAGACCCGCATTGGCCAGAACACCGAAGTAACCTTGCACTTCGCGCTGCACCTGGAAAACGGCGATACCGTCGACAGCACCTTCGACAAGTCGCCGGCGGTGTTCAAGGTCGGCGATGGCAACCTGTTGCCTGGCTTCGAGGCGGCGCTGTTCGGCTTCAAGGCCGGCGACAAGCGCACCGTCACCGTGGCCCCGGAAAACGCCTTCGGCCAGCCCAACCCGCAGAACGTGCAGGTCATGCCCCGATCGCAGTTCAACGACATGGAACTGTCCGAAGGCCTTCTGGTGATCTTCAACGATGCCGCCAATGCCGAGCTGCCCGGGGTGGTCAAGGCGTTCGACGACGCCCAGGTGACCATTGACTTCAATCACCCACTGGCTGGCAAAACCCTGAGCTTCGAGGTGGAAATCCTCGAGGTCAAGGCGCTGTAAGCCTGGAGCCGAGCATGCAAATCAAACTCGCCAACCCCCGTGGCTTCTGCGCTGGGGTGGACCGGGCGATCGAAATCGTCAACCGTGCGCTGGAAGTCTTCGGCCCACCGATCTACGTGCGCCATGAAGTGGTGCACAACAAGTTCGTGGTCGAGGACCTGCGCGCCCGTGGCGCCATCTTCGTCGAGGAGTTGGAGCAGGTGCCGGACGACGTCATCGTCATCTTCAGTGCCCACGGTGTCTCCCAGGCCGTGCGCCAGGAAGCGGCTGGCCGTGGCTTGAAGGTCTTCGATGCGACATGTCCGCTGGTGACCAAGGTGCATATCGAAGTCGCCAAGTACAGCCGTGACGGCAAGGAATGCATTCTCATCGGCCACGCCGGTCACCCGGAGGTCGAGGGCACCATGGGCCAGTACGACGCCAGCAATGGTGGTTCGATCTATCTGGTCGAAGACGAGGAGGACGTCGCCAAGCTACAGGTGCGCGATCCGGACCGCCTGGCCTTCGTGACCCAGACCACCCTGTCGATGGATGACACCAGTCGGGTCATCGATGCCCTGCGTGCGCGCTTCCCCAACATCGGCGGTCCGCGCAAGGACGACATCTGCTACGCCACCCAGAACCGCCAAGATGCAGTCAAGCAGCTGGCCGGCGAGTGCGATGTGGTGTTGGTGGTCGGCAGCCCCAACAGTTCCAACTCCAACCGCCTGCGTGAGCTGGCCGAACGCATGGCGACCCCGGCCTACCTGATCGACGGTGCCGAGGATCTGCAGCAGAGCTGGTTCGATGGCGTCGGGCGCATTGGCATCACCGCTGGCGCGTCGGCGCCGGAGGTTCTGGTGCGGGGGGTCATCGAACAGTTGCGCGAGTGGGGCGCGACCGGCGCCGAAGAACTCGACGGCCGCGAGGAGAACATCACTTTCTCCATGCCCAAGGAGCTGAGGGTCCGCTCGTTGATCTGATCAGGTACCTGCGCACAGGCGGTGCTCGAGCACTTCCTGGCGCAGGCTGACCCTGCCACTGGGCGACAGCACCACTTGGTGCTGGCTGGTCCCTTCGGGACGCTGGCAGACATGCAGCGTTCCGCCCTGAAAGGCGCCGCCTGCCCGCAAGGGAACACCCAAACCGCTGAATGTCACCTGCGTCGCCACAGGCTGGTTACCGATGATGGTTAACGGCCGCCCATGGCGTTTTTCCTGCAGCAACTGCTGGTCCTCGGCCCGCAGCATGCGCCAGCCCAACCCCCAATCACCCTGCAGCGCTTGCACCACCACCCGCTGATTGCGTAGCACCGCATGACTGCGGGCGATGCGCAGCGTTTGCGCCAGGTCCCTGGCGGCCGTTTGCTGTTGGAGTTCCATGCTCATGTGCGTGTAGGAGGGGATTCCTATCTGTGTGAGCAGGCCCACCAAAGCCAACCCGGACATTAGTTGTATCAGTGTTACTCCCTGTTGCCTCACCGTGCATTCCTCCCTGGAAGTGCTTCGCTATAGCTTCGAGGCCGGAGCCAGGGAGGTCCAGTCGGCCCTCGCGGTAATGGTCGCCGGAAAAGTCGCAGGAGGCGCAACGATGTCTGTGCAGCAACGAGGCATGACCCTCATCGAAGTCTTGGTGGCCCTGGTGCTGCTGGCGCTTGGTTTGTTCTCCGCCGCCTCGCTGCAGGTGCGCGCTTTACAGGCGACCGACAGTGCCCTGCGCAGTAGCCAGGTGGCCTACCTTGCCCAGGGCATGTTCGAGCGGGTCCGGGCACGCGATGGGGTGGTGGCCGACGAACTGGACGGCTTGCAGCAACGTGCCGTCGCCTTGGTGGGCGAGTCGGCCGAGGGACGGGCGCGGGTAGCGCATGACGGGCTCGACGTGGACATCCGTTGGAGCGACAGCCGCGCTGGAGATGGCCTGCGCTCGTTCAGCTTGCAGGGGCGGGTGAGGCGATGAGGCGCCAGCTCGGTTTTGGTTTGCTCGAAGGCCTGCTGGCCCTGGGGTTAGGCCTGTTATTGCTGGCTGCCGCCAGCCAGGTGTTCGTTTCGGCCCAGCAGTCTTGGCAGTTTCAGGGGGCGTCGGCCCGCTTGCAGGAGGATGCGCGCTTGGCCTTGCAACGCTTGGCCCAGGACCTGCGCATGGCCGGTATGTACGGTTGCCTGAGTCTTGAACACAGCGACTTCCTCGACCCCGTGGCGGCCCAGGCGTTTGCCCAGCCATTTCAACTGAGCTTGGACCGTGACGGTCGCTTGCTGGCCCTGACTCTGGTCGGCGGCGAACTTCCTGGCGCAGCCGGGGATCCGGACTGGACAGTGCTTACGGACTGCCTGACGTGGGCACACGTACATCCGAAAAGGCGGGCGGCAGTGGGGGACGAGATCGCATTGCCGGTCCGTCGCCAGGTTTATCGCCTGGTGGGCGACAGCCTGCGGCTCGGCAGCGGTGGCAGCACTGCGGCGATCATCGATCACGTGCGCGACCTGCGGGTATCCCGTGTGCGGTTGGGCGAGCATGAGCGTGTTGACCTGTTGCTGACCGTATTCGACCCGCGCCAACGTATCGAACAGCGCTATGACCTGAGCGTGACCTTGCGTAACAGGTTGCTTGGCCCATGAGCAGGCAAGAGGGCGTGGTCCTGCTGCTTGGTTTGGTCCTGACACTGCTGCTTGGCCTGCTTGGCGCGTCGGCCCTTCAGGGCGCTCTCCTGCAGGAGCGCATCGCCGGCAACCTGCAGGCCAGCGTCCGCGCCCTGGAGCAGGCCGAGTCGACTCTGCTGGAGGGAGAGTCGCACCTGCTGGGCGCGCTTCCAGCGCCGTGCCAGTACTGCCTGCCACCTCCTGAAGCTCATGGGGTTAGCGGCGCCGGCCGGCAGGGTGGTTCAGGCCTGCCTTGGGAGGCCACTGTCCATGGCTTCTATCTGTTGCAGAACCTTGGGGAGAGCGAACGTGTGGCCCATATGCCCAAAGGGCATCGGGTGGTTTTGGTGCGGGTGACGGCGGTGAGCCGTCAGGTACAAGGGCGGCATGTGCTGGAAACGGTGCTGGCGCTGGATGACGATGAGGCGCCGCAACGGATTCTGTGGCGCCAGCGACTACAGGAGGAATGAGATGCGTACGGGGCAACAAGGATTGAGCCTGATGGAATTGTTGATTGTCGTGGCCATGGTCGGCATGCTGGCGGGCATTGCCTACCCCAGTTACAGCGACCCGGTCAGGCGTGCCGCACGCATCGAGGTGGTCGGCCTGCTGCATGACAGCGCCCTGCGCCTGGAGCGTCACTATTCGCGCGTCGGACAATACGCCGACAGTGAGAACCTGGTGACACCCTTGCCCACCGGCAGCCGCTACTACAGCCTGCAGGTAGAGCGTGGGGCGGAGACTTTTCGTCTTTTGGCCCGGCGCCTCCCGCGCGGGCTGATGGACGGCGATCGCTGCGGTGATTTCCTGCTCGACCAGGCCGGTGTGCAAGGTAACCCGGACAGCGTCGGTGACGCAGCGGGTTGCTGGGGAAGCTGAAGGTTGAATGGCGCCTGACGGGCGCCGCGGTTTACTTCAGGTGTTGGATCGACAGATGAGCAAGCAAGTAGTGATTGTCGGCGGCGGGGTGATCGGCCTGCTGACAGCGTTCAACCTGGCGGCGGAAGTCGAGCAGGTGGTGGTGTGCGACCAGGGCGAAGTGGGGCGCGAGTCGTCCTGGGCCGGCGGCGGTATCGTCTCGCCGCTTTACCCTTGGCGCTACAGCCCGGCGGTGACGGCCCTGGCGCATTGGTCCCAGGACTTCTATCCACAGTTGGGTGAGCGCCTGTTCGCCAGCACCGGTCTCGATCCGGAAGTGCATACCACTGGGTTGTACTGGCTGGACCTCGACGATGAAGCCGAGGCGCTGGCCTGGGCGGCCCGCGAAGGCCGGCCGCTCAGCGCCGTGGATATCGCTGCGGCCTATGACGCGGTGCCGGTGCTGGGGCCTGGTTTCGAGCGCGCCATCTATATGGCCGGTGTGGCCAATGTGCGCAACCCGCGTCTGGTCAAGTCGCTCAAGGCGGCCTTGTTGGCGTTGCCGAACGTGACCTTGCGCGAGCACTGCCGGATCACCGGGTTTAGCCAGGAAGGCGGACGAATCACGGGCGTGCAGACCGACGATGGCCTGCTCGCTGCCGATGACGTGGTCCTCAGTGCAGGGGCCTGGAGTGGCGACCTGCTGCGTACCCTAGGCCTGAAGTTGCCGGTCGAGCCGGTCAAGGGCCAGATGATCCTATACAAGTGTGCCGAGGACTTTTTGCCGAGCATGGTCCTGGCTAAAGGACGCTATGCGATCCCCCGGCGTGATGGGCATATCCTGGTGGGCAGCACCCTGGAGCACGCGGGCTACGACAAAACCCCGACCGAGGACGCGCTGGAGAGCCTCAAGGCGTCTGCGGTCGACTTGCTACCGGCGCTTGCCGATGCCACGCCGGTGGCGCATTGGGCCGGGTTGCGCCCGGGCTCGCCCGAGGGCATCCCTTACATCGGCAAAGTGCCAGGGCATGCCGGCTTGTGGTTGAACTGCGGTCACTACCGCAATGGCCTGGTGCTGGCGCCAGCATCCTGCCAGCTGTTCAGCGACCTGCTGCTGGGACGCGAGCCGATCATCGACCCGGCACCGTATGCGCCAGAAGGTCGCTTGTGCTGACCGATTGAGGTCGCTTTGTGGCCTATCGCGAGCACCGGCTCTAGGAGCGTGCTTGCCCGCGATAGGCTGCCAAGTGGCCCCGAAAAACATCAGCCGATGACCGGCGTCTGTAGGTGCCGGCTCGGATAATGCCGCTCATACACCTGGCACACCCTGAGTACCTGCTCATCGGCAAAACGCCCGGCCACCACCTGCAACCCAACCGGCAACCCTTCGCGGGTGAAGCCACACGGCACCGAAGCGGCCGGCTGCTGGGTCAGGTTGAAGGGGTAGCTGAACGGCGTCCAATCCATCCATTGCGCATAGTCCGAGCCTGGTGGGACGTTATGCCCGGCCTCGAACGCCACCAGCGGCATCATCGGCGACACCAGCACGTCGTACTGTTGGTGGAAGGCATTCATCCGCGCCACCAGCTCGGCGCGCGCTTCCAGGGCTTGGGTGTAATCGCTCAGGCTGATGCCGGCACCTTGTTCGGCGATCTTGCGCAGGCCTGGGTCGAGCAGCGCATGGTGTGAAAGGGGCGGAGAGGGATAAGTGGAATGGGGTAGATGCCAGGGGCGGCGCAGATCAAGGTAGGAGCCAGCGTCAGTTGGCGATGGGCAGGGGACACGTACGTCCGCGTAGAGGCCCTGCCTCAGGCAAGGGCTCCTACGGACTGTGAGGAGCCGGCAACCAGGTTGCGCCTCAGCGTTGCTGCCCGGGTCCTTGCTCCAGGTGCGCCTGGCTGCAATACCAGTTGTCGCCTTGCTGCAGGGCGCGGTCGTTGGGCAGGTGTACGCCGCAATGGGCGCAGCGGACCATCTTCAGCGGGTCATCGAGGGTGCTGTCGGGGCGGGATCCGGTGCTGATCTTGAATTTGCGCCACAGCCAGAACGCGGCGGCGATCAGGGCGATCCAGAAAAGTAGGCGAACCATGGTGTCCAGCTTGTCTATAAGGAAGAGTCGATAGTCTAGGGCGAGGCCATGAAAAAAGGGAGGCCTGGGCCTCCCTTTATCTATGCGCGATGGATCAGTCGAACAGACCGAAGGTCATGTAGCTGAACCAAGAGCGCTCTTTCTCGGCTTCTTTCGGACCTTCTGGCTCGATCGGATTGCCATCTTCGTCCTTGGGCAGCAGTTCTTGCGGGATCTCTGCCTTGGCGTCTTGGTACTGCTTGATCACGTCCTGGTTGGCGCGGGTTTCGCCTGGTGGCAGCGGCGCGTCGGACTCGATCAGGCCCAGGGTGGCCTTGGACAGCCAAGAGCGGTTGTCGGCTTCGTCTTGCTTGGGTACGAACTCGCCGTCGACCAGGCTCGGGTGGTCAGGGTAGTTGAGCTTGAGGGTTTCCAGGCTGGTGGCTGCCAGGTCGTCCAGGTGCAGGCGCTGGTAGGCCTCGACCATCACGGCAAGGCCGTCGCCGACCGATGGGGTTTCCTGGAAGTTCTCCACCACGTAGCGGCCACGGTTGGCGGCGGCGACATAGGCCTGGCGGGTCAGGTAGTAGTCGGCCACGTGGATTTCGTAGGAAGCCAGCAGGTTGCGCAGGTAGATCATGCGCTGCTTGGCGTCAGGTGCGTAGCGGCTGTTGGGGAAGCGGCTGGTGAGCTGGGCGAACTCGTTGTAAGAGTCGCGGGCAGCGCCTGGGTCACGCTTGGTCATGTCCAGCGGCAGGAAGCGCGCCAGCAGGCCACGGTCCTGGTCGAACGAGGTCAGGCCCTTGAGGTAGTAGGCGTAGTCGACGTTCGGGTGCTGCGGGTGCAGGCGGATGAAACGCTCGGCGGCGGACTTGGCGGCCTCCGGCTCGGCATTCTTGTAGTTCGCGTAGATCAGCTCCAACTGCGCCTGGTCGGCGTAGCGGCCGAACGGATAGCGCGATTCCAGAGCCTTCAACTTGCTAGTGGCGCTGGTGTAGCTATGGTTGTCCAGGTCGGCCTGCGCCTGCTGGTACAGCTCGGCTTCGCTCAGGTTTTCATCGACGACTTCCTTGTTCGAAGAACATGCAGCGGTCATTCCGAGGATGGCGATCAGCAGCAGGTGTTTCACTTGCATGGCGGCTTGCGTCCCTTTGACGGCCGCTGTCTTGGGCGGTGCCGTCCTGTTATGATAAGCGCCCCCGGGCAACCCACGGGGCAAAAGAAGCCGTATTTAACCACAAGCGCGCAGTCGAAACCAAAGGCTGTGCCGCCCGCTGATTCGAGCATGTCCGAGATCATTCAACTTAGCGCAGAGGTACCGTCCGAACTGGGCGGGCAACGCCTCGACCAGGTCGCCGCCCAATTGTTCGCCGAGTACTCGCGTTCGCGCCTGTCCTCCTGGATCAAGGAGGGCCGCCTGACCGTCGATGGCGCGGTCCTGCGCCCACGCGACATCGTCCACGGCGGCGCGCAGCTGGCCCTGGAGGCCGAGCACGAGGCCCAGGGCGAATGGACGCCCCAGGACATCGAGCTGGACATCGTCTATGAAGACGACCAGTTGCTGGTGATCAACAAGCCGGCAGGCCTGGTGGTCCACCCGGCGGCAGGACATGCCGACGGCACCCTGCTCAATGCCCTGTTGCACCATGTGCCGGACATCGTCAACGTGCCGCGCGCGGGCATCGTCCACCGCCTGGACAAGGACACCACCGGTCTGATGGTGGTAGCCAAGACCCTGCAGGCGCAGACCAACCTGGTGGCCCAGTTGCAACGCCGCAGTGTCAGCCGTATCTATGAATGCATCGTGGTCGGCGTGGTTACCGCCGGCGGCAAGATCGATGCACCGATCGGCCGACATGGCACCCAGCGTCAGCGCATGGCGGTGACCGAGGGCGGCAAGCAGGCGGTCAGCCACTACCGCGTGCTGGAGCGCTTTCGTTCGCACACCCATGTCAGGGTCAAGCTGGAGACCGGGCGCACCCACCAGATCCGCGTGCACATGGCCCACGTCAACTTCCCGCTGGTCGGCGATCCGGTCTATGGCGGACGCTTCCGCATTCCGCCGGCGGCCAACCCGTCGATGGTCGAGGCGCTCAAGACCTTCCCGCGTCAAGCCCTGCATGCGCGCTTCCTCGAACTGGAGCACCCGGTTACCGGTGAGCGCATGGGCTGGGAGTCACCGTTGCCAGATGACTTCGTCTGGCTGCTGTCGTTGCTCAAGCAGGACCGCGAGAGCTTTGTCGGATGAGTGACCTGGCGCAGTCGCTGCTGTTTCCCGACTGGCCGGCCCCGGCCTCGGTTCGCGCCTGCGTCACCACCCGGGCGGGGGGCGTCAGCCTGCCGCCCTATGACAGCTTCAACCTCGGCGATCACGTCGGCGATGAACCGGCAGCCGTTGCCGAGAACCGCCGCCGCCTGGGCGATGCGTTCGCCATCCAGCCCGTCTGGCTGAAGCAGGTGCATGGCCTGACCGTGGCTGATGCCGACCCGGCCACCGTGGCCGAGGCGGACGCCAGTTGGACAGACAAGCCCGGCATCGCCTGCACAGTGATGACCGCCGACTGCCTGCCGGCATTGTTCTGCAACCGTGCCGGCACCCGCGTGGCGGCGGCCCATGCCGGTTGGCGGGGCTTGGCCGGTGGCGTGCTGGAGGCCACCCTGGATAGCCTGGACGTGCCCGCCGAGGATGTGTTGGTCTGGCTCGGCCCGGCCATCGGCCCGCAGGCCTTCGAAGTCGGCATGGAGGTGCGTGATGCCTTCACCGCCGTTCATCCGCAGACTGCCGAAGCCTTCGTTGCGGGCGAGCGTCCTGGCAAGCTGATGGCCGACATCTATGCTCTGGCGCGCCTGCGCCTGGCTGCTCGGGGCGTCACCGCCGTGTATGGCGGTGGCTTCTGCACGGTGACCGACCCGCGCTTCTTCTCCTACCGGCAGACCCCGCACGGCGGTCGTTTCGCCTCCCTGGTCTGGTTGGCACCACGCTGACTCCGCACTGACCTGCGTCAATCCCGCTAAGCTTGATTCTTCCAGAATCACCCTTATCTACAGGGTATCTCTGGCAGGTTTCTTCATCAGGTGTGTCCATCGCTCCGGCCTGCCCATATAGGAAGGTAACTCATGCGAATAGACCGTTTGACCAGCAAGCTTCAACTTGCATTATCCGACTCCCAGTCCCTGGCCGTGGGCATGGATCATCCTGCCATCGAGCCGTTGCACCTCATGCAGGCCCTGATCGACCAGCAGGGCGGCTCGATCAGGCCGCTGCTGATGCAGGTCGGCTTCGACATCAACAGCTTGCGCAAGGCGTTGACCCAGGAACTGGACCAACTGCCGAAGATCCAGAACCCCACCGGCGACGTCAACATGTCGCAGGATCTGGCGCGCCTGCTCAACCAGGCCGACCGCCTGGCCCAGCAGAAGGGCGACCAGTTCATCTCCAGTGAGCTGGTGCTGCTTGCCGCCATGGACGAGAACAGCAAGCTCGGTAAGCTACTGCTCAGCCAGGGCGTGAGCAAGAAGGCCTTGGAGAACGCCATCAGCAACCTGCGCGGTGGCGAGGCGGTCAACGACCCGAACGCCGAAGAGTCACGCCAGGCCCTGGACAAGTACACCGTCGACCTGACCAAGCGCGCCGAAGAAGGCAAGCTCGACCCGGTGATCGGTCGTGACGATGAAATCCGCCGCACCGTGCAGGTCCTGCAGCGTCGCACCAAGAACAACCCGGTGCTGATCGGCGAGCCCGGCGTCGGCAAGACTGCCATCGCCGAGGGCCTGGCCCAGCGCATCATCAATGGCGAGGTGCCCGACGGCCTCAAGGGCAAGCGCTTGCTCGCCCTGGACATGGGCGCACTGATCGCTGGCGCCAAGTTCCGCGGCGAGTTCGAGGAGCGCCTCAAGGCCCTGCTCAATGAACTGTCCAAGCAGGAAGGGCAGATCATTCTATTCATCGACGAACTGCACACCATGGTCGGCGCCGGCAAGGGCGAAGGCTCGATGGACGCAGGTAACATGCTCAAGCCAGCCCTGGCCCGTGGCGAGCTGCATTGTGTTGGCGCCACCACGCTGAACGAATACCGCCAGTACATCGAGAAGGACGCGGCGCTGGAGCGGCGCTTTCAGAAGGTGCTGGTCGAAGAGCCGAGCGAGGAAGACACCATCGCCATCCTGCGTGGCCTCAAAGAGCGCTACGAAGTGCACCACAAGGTGGCCATCACCGACGGGGCGATCATTGCCGCGGCCAAGCTCAGCCACCGTTACATCACTGACCGCCAACTGCCGGACAAGGCGATCGACCTGATCGACGAAGCGGCCAGCCGCATCCGCATGGAGATCGACTCCAAGCCTGAGGTGCTCGACCGCCTGGAGCGTCGTTTGATCCAACTGAAGGTGGAGTCCCAGGCCCTGAAGAAGGAAGACGACGAAGCCGCGATCAAGCGTCTGGAGAAGCTGACCGAGGAAATCGCCCGCCTGGAGCGTGAATACTCCGATCTGGAAGAGGTTTGGGCTTCCGAGAAGGCCGAGGTACAGGGCTCGGCGCAGATCCAGCAGAAGATCGAGCAATCGCGTCAGGAGCTGGAAGCCGCCCGCCGCCGTGGCGACCTGAGCCGCATGGCCGAGCTGCAGTACGGGGTCATCCCAGACTTGGAGCGCAGCCTGCAGATGGTCGACCAGCACGGCAAGGCGGAAAACCAACTGCTGCGCAACAAGGTCACCGAGGAAGAGATTGCCGAAGTGGTCTCCAAGTGGACCGGCATTCCTGTGGCCAAGATGCTCGAAGGCGAGCGGGAAAAACTGCTGAAGATGGAAGACCTCCTGCACCAGCGGGTGATCGGCCAGGACGAGGCAGTGACTGCCGTGGCCAACGCCGTGCGCCGTTCCCGTGCCGGGTTGTCCGACCCGAACCGGCCGAGTGGCTCGTTCCTCTTCCTCGGCCCGACCGGGGTGGGCAAGACCGAGCTGTGCAAGGCCTTGGCCGAGTTCCTCTTCGATACCGAAGAGGCCATGGTGCGGATCGACATGTCCGAATTCATGGAGAAGCACTCGGTGGCGCGTCTGATCGGTGCTCCGCCTGGCTACGTCGGTTATGAAGAGGGCGGTTACCTGACCGAGGCGGTACGGCGCAAGCCCTACTCGGTGGTGCTGCTCGACGAGGTGGAAAAGGCTCACCCGGACGTGTTCAACGTGCTGCTGCAAGTGCTCGAAGACGGCCGCCTGACCGATAGCCATGGTCGTACGGTGGACTTCCGCAACACCGTGATCGTGATGACCTCCAACCTGGGCTCTGCGCAGATCCAGGAGCTGGCCGGTGACCGCGAGGCGCAACGGGCTGCAGTGATGGATGCGGTGGGCGCGCACTTCAGGCCGGAGTTCATCAACCGGATCGACGAAGTGGTGGTGTTCGAACCCTTGGGGCGCGAGCAGATCGCCGGTATCACCGAGATCCAGTTGGGCCGCTTGCGTGGCCGACTGGCCGAGCGCGACCTGAGCCTGGAACTGAGCCCCGAGGCGTTGGACAAGCTGATCGCTGTCGGTTACGACCCGGTGTATGGCGCCCGACCGCTGAAGCGGGCGATCCAGCGCTGGATCGAAAACCCGTTGGCGCAGTTGATCCTGTCTGGTCAGTTCCTGCCGGGTACGGCGATCACCGCCACGGTCGAGGGCGAGGAAATCGTCTTCGCTTGATCGGGCAGTGCTGACAAGAAAGGCCTCGGTTTCCGAGGCCTTTCTTCTTGGACTGACCCGCAATGGAGCCGGGCTAGCACTGTACCTGTGGGAGCGTCCTTGTGTCGCGATAGGGCGCGTAGCGGCCCCAATTGGCTTCGTCACGGATAAGTTGTTGTGCCCAATGAAATTTTTCTTTGCATTTTCCTTCGAGTGCTTTTAATATGCGCCCCGCTGTCAGTCACCACGCAGATCCAGGCAAGATCGGATTCTGAAAACAATTTGCAAATCAGTAAGTTGAAAGCAAATTAGGGGTTGACAAGGCTTTTGAAGGTTGTAGAATAGCGCGCCTCAGAGACATGAACGCAGCGATGCACAAGGTCGAAGAGCTCGAAGCGGTAGTGATACAGCGTTCGAAGCAAGCAGTAAAAGTTGTACGAGTTTCAGTTCCGCGATAGCTCAGTCGGTAGAGCAAATGACTGTTAATCATTGGGTCCCTGGTTCGAGTCCAGGTCGCGGAGCCAAATTCGGGGTGTAGCGCAGTCCGGTAGCGCGCCTGCTTTGGGAGCAGGATGTCAGGAGTTCGAATCCCCTCACCCCGACCATATTTGGGTCGTTAGCTCAGTTGGTAGAGCAGTTGGCTTTTAACCAATTGGTCGTAGGTTCGAATCCTACACGACCCACCATTTTAGAGTCCGTACCCAGGTCTCTAATCTTAAAGGGCTGGAATGCCATTCGCTTCCAGCCACTGAAAAAAGGCGCCTTCAAAGGGTGCCTTTTTTTTACCGGGGTGTAGCGCAGTCCGGTAGCGCGCCTGCTTTGGGAGCAGGATGTCAGGAGTTCGAATCCCCTCACCCCGACCATCTTCAGAAAAAAAGGGCATCTCGCGAGAGATGCCCTTTTTTTCTGCATCCACGAGCTGTCCTTGCTAGCCTTTGCATCTTTGTCGTGAAGGAGCATCGACCATGCCTGTCAGAGCCTGTGTCTTTATCGCCACCAGCCTGGATGGCTTCATTGCCCGCGAAGATGGCAGCCTCGACTGGCTGATGGGCGCCACCAGTTCCAGCGACGACCATGGCTACGATGCCTTTATGGCGAGTGTCGATACTTTGGTGATGGGCCGGCATACCTTCGAGAAGGTACTGACCTTCGGTGAGTGGCCTTACACGCAAAAGCGCGTCGTGGTACTCAGCCGGACGCTCCAGGCAACGGCTATTCCACAGGGGCTGGGTGGCCCGGTCGAAGTGCACCCGGGGCCGTTGGAGGATTTGCTCGAACACTTGCAGGCTACAGGCGCGAAAAGCCTGTACCTGGATGGCGGCAAGCTGATTCAAGGGTTCTTGAGCGAGGGCAGGGTGGACGAGCTGACCATTACCTACATACCGGTGCTGCTAGGTAGCGGCATTCCCTTGTTCGGCGCGTTGGCGCGTGATGTGCCGTTGCAGCACGTGCGCACGACCACCTTCGAGAATGGCTTTGTACAGAGCACTTATCGCGTGGTCAGGTAGAGTAAATGCCAGCTCCTGCATGGTCCTGCACGCCCCAAAACATGAGGCCGGCGCAGGACGCTGCAGGAGCCAGAGACAGGGCCCGCGGCACGTGCATCCCCGGCCGCAATGGACCCTTGCAGACTCAGTGCAGCTTCAACCGTGGCTCGGTACCCCGGCCAATCCGGCTGCCCAGCATCAGCATCAAGGTACGGAAGGTCCCGTACAGCGCCATCTGGTGCATGCGGTACAGCGACACATAGAACATCCGCGCCAGCCAACCTTCGAGCATCACGCTACCGGTCAGGTTGCCCATCAGGTTCCCCACCGCCGAGAAGCGCGACAGCGATACCAGCGAGCCATAGTCCTTGTATGCGTAGGTCGGCAGCGGCTTGCCTTCCAGGCGCGCCTTGAAGCTCTTGGCCAGCATCGAGGCCTGCTGGTGCGCGGCCTGCGCCCGTGGCGGCACGTTGCGGTCGCTGCCCGGCTGTGGGCAGGCTGCGCAGTCACCGAAGGCGAAGATATCGTCGTCCAGCGTGGTCTGCAGGGTCGGGCGCACCACCAGTTGGTTGATGCGATTGGTCTCCAGGCCGTCGATGTCCTTGAGGAAGGCGGGCGCCCGGATACCGGCGGCCCAGACCTTGAGGCTGGCCTGGATCATGTCGCCATTGGCTGTCTTCATACCTTCAGCGGTCACTTCGCTGACCGCCGCGTTGGTCATGACGGTGATGCCAAGCTTCTCCAGGGTCTTGTGTACCGGCACGCTGATACGCTCCGGAAGGGCTGGCAGCACACGTGGGCCAGCCTCGATCACGGTGATGTGCATGTCCTTGGGCTGGATACGGTCCAGGCCGTAGGCCGCCAGCTCATGCGCGGCATGGTGCAGCTCGGCGGCCAGTTCCACCCCAGTGGCGCCGGCACCGACGATGGCTACGCTGATCTTCTCGCTGGCCTGGTCGCCGGCATGGGCGCGCAGGTAGTGATTGAGCAATTGTTGGTGGAAGCGCTCGGCCTGCTTGCGGGTGTCGAGGAACAGGCAGTGCTGGGCCGCGCCGAGGGTGCCGAAGTCGTTGGTGTTGCTGCCCACGGCGATGACCAGGCTGTCGTAGCCCAGGGTGCGCGCAGGCAGCAGCTCACGGCCCTCTTCATCGAGGGTCGCGGCCAACTGGATCTGCTTGTTCTCCCGGTCCAGGCCGCTCATGCGCCCTAGTTGGAACTGGAAGTGATTCCACTTGGCTTGGGCCACGTAGTTCAGTTCGTCTTCGGAAGAGTTCAGGCTGCCGGCGGCCACTTCGTGCAGCAGTGGCTTCCAGATGTGCGTCAGGTTGGCGTCGACCAGAGTGACCTCGGCTTTGCCACGCTTGCCCAGGGTCTTACCCAGGCGGGTCGCCAGTTCCAGGCCGCCGGCGCCGCCGCCGACAATCACGATGCGATGAGTCATAGGGATATCTCATAAGGTTTACGGAATTCGGGTCCTGAGTGGCCGGCCGCGCAGGGCGGGCGGTTCGGGCGAGCGCGAGGCAGCTCATAGCACCAGTTGACTCAGAAGGCGGCTCAACAAGCCCAAGCCGATGGTTACAGCCACCACCAGGAGAAGGAGCAGCCACGGCCGGAAAGGCTTGCGCTCGACTTGATGCTGGGGGGCTCGCAGGTATTCATCGACACGACGCTGATCATCGGGATTCAGGCGGCTGGTCATGTAGGCCTCGTCAGGTAGACGCTTGTGACTGTGGGAACGCTACAGGGTTCGAGCAAGGTCTTGATAACGAATGATAATACTTTGTATCACTGGCGCTGAGTGTACGCCATCCGGCACGCGTGCGGCAGTGGATCAAAGACTTATACCCACATCGAAGACGATGCTACGCCCCAGATTACCGCGCAGGAAATCCGGCGCGTCGGGGTGGGCGAACAGCACCCTGGCGAATGTCGGGCCGACCAGCGACAGCGAGCGCCAGCCTTGGCGCAAGTATTCGGTGGGCGGTGGAAAGTGGCTGTTGAGGTCAAGCACCTCGCGCTTGAGGCTGGAGAAGGCGATGATGTCCAACTCGCCCAGGTCCAGCCCCCGTTCGCGGTAGTTGTGCGCCTTCTTGCGCAAGGTCGGCGCCAGCCGCTGCAGCAACTCCTGGGCGCTGATGCGTCGGGGACGGGCCTCACGGCGCACCAACTGGCTGAGGGAGAACGCACTGCGCCGGCGTTGCAGCTCCTCACGCCATTCATCATTGAGCCGACGCCCCTCGTCGAGCACGAAGAACACCTCGAAGGCGGCATCGCGGAACAGCACATCAGGTGGCTCCTGGTCCGCCGGGGCGAAATCCTCGCTGCGGTAGGGAATGTTCAGCCCTTGCAGCAGGCGCTGGCAGACCCAACGCTCGCGTTCCCATTTGCGGGCATTGGACAGGAAGGCATTGGCTTGTTCGGCCTGAATGGTGAGCAGGCGCAGGTAGTCTGAGTCATCCATGGGAACAAGCTTAGCCGTAATCGCGAACGGTAAGGTCCTGTATGTCCACAAGATTCAGCCCCGCTGCTCCCAGATCTGAAAGGCCCCGGGTATATGCGCCAGCCCGCGCCCCTGGCAGGTGGTGTGCTGAATCGGTGTAGACTCGAGGCATCCATCACGGGTGCGGCGTGTCGAAAAGCGAGGTTCAGGTGATTAGCGCACAGGTCCTGTCCACTACCAGTCTTACCCTGGGCTGGATCGGCTTTGTTCCCTTGTTGATCTGGGCCGCTGCCCGCACCGGTTGGGTCGAGCTGTTCACCGACAGTCGACGCCAGCACCTGCTGTTCGGCACAGTCTTCGCGC
The DNA here is from genome assembly GCF_054889225.1 of Pseudomonas sp. X10. Taxonomy (NCBI): domain Bacteria; kingdom Pseudomonadati; phylum Pseudomonadota; class Gammaproteobacteria; order Pseudomonadales; family Pseudomonadaceae; genus Pseudomonas; species Pseudomonas sp. X10. Next base: position 949,146 of record NZ_CM142677.1, read on the forward strand.
TGTTCGCTTTGTGGCTGGTCAGGCGTGACTTCGACACAGGCGTGTCCTATCACTTCATCGGCATGACCGCAGTCACCTTGCTGCTGGACTGGCCGCTGGCGATCCTGGGCGGTTTGCTCGCCCAGCTCGGCTTACTAGCGATGGGGCGCCAGGACCTGGCGGCGATGGGCGTCAATGGCCTGCTGTTGATCGGCTTGCCAGTGCTGGTCACGGAAATTTGCGCGCTCCTGGTTGAACGGGCGCAGCCGCGTAACCTGTTCGTCTACATCTTCTGTTCGGGTTTTTTCGCCGCTGCGCTGGCGGCCTTGCTATGCCTGCTCGCCGGGCTCGGACTATTGTGGCTGGACGGGCGTTTCGCCATGCCGGAATGGCTGGAAGACTTCGTCGGCTACCTGTGGCTGATCATCTTTCCCGAGGCCTTCATCAATGGGATGGTGGTCAGCGCGCTGGTGGTGTTCTGCCCCGACTGGCTCGAGACCTTCAACCGCACCCGCTACCTGCAGGCGCCGTGGAAGGACGACGAGCCCGGGGACTAAGGCTTAATGGCGGGGGTCGAACTCACCAGAGAACAGCTCGTCCTCGGCATCCGGTGCTACCGGGATCTTGTGTTCCTCGGCGGCCCAGGCGCCCAGGTCGATCAGCTTGCAGCGGTCGGAACAGAAGGGCCGGAACGGGCTGGCCGCGCTCCATTCCACAGGGGCGCCGCATGTCGGGCAGTCAACGGTCATTGGCTGGCTCATGGCTGGCCTCCTCTCAATGTCAGGTAAAAGTGGTGCAGACGGTCGATCTGCTCGTGCAGCCAGGGCAGGTCGCGGTCATTGACCACCACATCATGCGCATGGCGCAGGCGCTCCTCGCGGCTGGCCTGGACCTTGAGGATGGCCTGGACCTGCTCGGGGCTGGTCTGGTCGCGAACCAGGGTGCGTTGCACCTGCAAGGCCTCGGGCGCATCGATGACCAGCAGGCGTTGGGTCTTCTTGTACTGGCCGGACTCGATCATCAGCGGCGAGACGAACACCGCATAAGGGGATTCTGCCTTGGCCAGGTAGCTGAAGATCTCCTGGCCGATCAACGGGTGCAGCAACTGCTCCAGCCAGAGCCGTTGGGCCGGGTCGGCGAAGATCAGCTCGCGCAGCGCCGCACGGTTGAGCTGGCCGTCTTCCAGCAGCACCCCCGGGCCGAAACGCTCGACGATGCTGGTCAGGGCAGGGCGCCCGGGTTCGACGACCCAGCGCGCGGCCTGGTCGGCATCGACCAAGTGCACGCCCAGCTCGACGAAGCGTTGCGCCGCTGCGCTCTTGCCGCTGCCGATACCGCCGGTCAGGCCGAGTATCCAGGGAGTGAATGCCGCAGTCGTCATGAAAATCCGATCAAGTCCAAGTAGAAGGTGCCTATTTCATCACCCCAGAGCAATGCGATCCACCCCGCAATAGCCAGGTAGGGGCCAAAAGGGATGGCCGTGCCGATCGAAGCCCTGCGCAGGCGCAACAGGCACAAGCCGGCCAGCGCTCCCAGCAGGGACGACAACAGCAAGGTCAGCGGCAGCACCTGCCAACCACCCCAGGCGCCCAGCATGGCCATCAGCTTGAAGTCGCCGTAGCCCATGCCTTCCTTGCCGGTGAGCAGCTTGAACACCCAGAACACCGACCACAGGCTCAGGTAGCCGACCACTACGCCCCACAAGGCAGCCTCCAGCGGCACGAGCAGGCCAAAGGCATTGACGATCAACCCCAGCCAGAGCATCGGCAGCACCAGCACGTCCGGCAGCAACTGATGCTCCACGTCGATCAGGCTCAGAGCCAGCAGGCACCAGGCTAGCAGCATCAGCAGCAGGGCCTCCAAGCTCGGGCCTGAGTGCCAGGCGATAAGCAGGGTCAGCACGGCACACCCAAGCTCCACCAAGGGATAGCGGACACTGATGGCACTGCGGCAGGCCGAGCAGCGTCCGCGAAGGGCCAGGTAACTCAGCAGCGGTACGTTTTCCCAGAATCGGATGCGGTGGCCACAGTGGGGGCAGTGGGAGGCGGGCAGGCAAAGGTTGAACGGCGCGTGGGTAACGGTCGGCAACCCCAGCACTTGCTGCGCTTCGCGTTGCCACTGCCGTTCCAGCATGATCGGCAAACGGTGGACCAGCACATTGAGAAAACTACCGACGATGAGCCCGAGCACAGCAGCGATGGAGTAAAAGAACAGCGGCTGGTCAGCCAGGGCAGTCCACAGGTTCATGTTCAGATCAGGTTCCCCAACTGGAAGATAGGCAGGTACATGGCGACCACCAGGCCGCCGACCAGCAGGCCGAGCACCAGCACGATCGCGGGTTCCAGCAGGCCGGTCAACTGGTCGAGCGATTGGCTGACCTGCTCCTCGTAATGGCTGGCCGCCCTGTCCAGCATGTTGTCCAAGGTGCCGCTGCTCTCACCGATGGCGCACATCTGCACCAGCAGAGGAGTGAAGCGGCGGTCCTCGGTCATCGCGTCGCTCAGGCCCCGGCCATTGGCCATGGCCTGGCGCAGCCGCAGGATGGCCTGCTCATGCAAGGCGTCGCCGCTGGCCGCTGCCACCGTGCCCAGGGCGTCCAGCAGCGGCACTCCGGCCGTGAAGGCGGTGGCGAGGCTGCGGGCGAAGCGCGCCAAGGCCGCCTGGCTCAAGAGCGTACCAATGACCGGCAACCGCATGACCTGATGCAGCAGCCACAGGCGCGCAGGCTGATGGCGCTGATAGAGCAAGCGCAGGCCCAGGCCGGTGGCACCAAGGCCCAGCAGCAATGGCAACGCATACTGCCCCAGCCCTGTGGACAAGTCGATGACCCACTGGGTGAATGCTGGTAACGCGCTGTCGAAGCTGGCGAACAGCGCCTGGAAGCGCGGTACCACCTCCAGCAGTAACAACCCCGACACCCCCAGCCCGGTCAGCAGGAGCAGCAATGGATAGAGCATGGCCTTGCGCACCCGCTTGCGCAGCGCCTGGCGTTGCTCCAGCAGGTTGGCCAGCTGTTCGAGCTGGGTATCGAGGGTACCGGACTGTTCGCCAACACGGACCAAGTTGCAGTAGAGCGTATCGAACCAGCCGGGATTGCGTTGCAGCGCATCGGCCAGGTTTTGCCCGGCACCGACGTCGCGCTTCAGGTTCTCCAGCAGCCGCGCCATGCTGGCGCTGCAACCACTGCGGCCCATGACCTCGAAGGCTTGCAGCAGCGGCACGCCGGCTTTGAGCAAGGTTGCCAACTGACGGCTGAAACCGGCGGGATCGCTGCGCCCCTCGCGTACCGGCCAGCGCCAGGCGAGGGCCTTGGCTGGCTGTACCCGCGACACGCGAATACCCTGGCGCTGCAGCCCGGCCCGGACGAAGGCTGGCGTGCGGCCCTGGCTGCGACCACTCACGCGCGTGCCGTTGGCGTCTGTGCCTTCCCAGGCGTACAGACGGGTTCTGTTGTTCATGCGTAGGTCCTTGCTGCTGTCGGCGACAAGCCTGGAAACAGCTTGCCGGGCCCCTGACTGGGCGCGTCTTCATGATGCTCACTAGAGTAGTCCAGCGAAGATGACGTAATGACCGGCAGGGGTGACAAAAGGTGTCTGTTCAGGCCTACTGCGCGCCTGCTGGCGCGGCGTCATACACAAGCCGCAAGGCAAACCCGTATCAACAAGGAAAAGCGTTCATGAAAGGGCAACGAGGCATCACCCTGATCGAACTGATGATCGTGGTGGCGATCATCGGCATCCTGGCGACCATCGCCATTCCCATGTACACCAACAACCAATCGCGCACCAAGGCCGCTGCCGCCCTGGTGGAAATCTCCGCCCTCAAGACCGCCATGGACCTGCGCCTGAACGAAGGCAAGGACGTCCCTGACGTCGCCGCCCTGGGCGGCAAACCCGACACCGCCCACTGCGCCATCACCGCGACCGGCTCGGCAGCCAGCGGCGCTGGCACCATCACCTGCACCCTGATCGACGCCCCGGCCAACGTCCTCGGCAAGACCCTAACCCTAACCCGCGCCGCCAACGGTTGGGCCTGCACCAGTACCCTAGAGGAAGACCTCGCCCCCGCTGGCTGCAAGGCCCCCTGAAGTACAGGCACGGGCAACGGCAATAGCCGTTAGGAAACAGGGGTTTGCGTAACCGCCACGGCAGTGGTAGCGTTGCGCACACGCCGGTGTAGCTCAGTCGGTAGAGCAGCGCACTCGTAACGCGAAGGTCGCAGGTTCGATTCCTGTCTCCGGCACCAGTATTTACAGGGCTCTCAAGGTTTTGTGATCAGCTGATTTTTTATCATGACAGCATCGTGACAGCAAAACCGAGATGACTGACCCTGAAAAGAATGGATAACCTGCCACAGGCTAGAGGCTTTCATGGATGATCCCTCTGTACTTTGCATACGCTGGCAATATTCATGCCTTCTTCGGTGGGCATCAATGTTTGGCGGTAAATCATATACCTTAAAACTTCTACTTCCCCGCTTTAGAACTTAAAGCGGGGTTTTTGTATTATCATATAAATATAATTAATTTGCGATTGGCTAGGGCTTTTTATGGCAAAGGTTAATAAGAGAATTTATTACTTCCGTGTTCTTGATGGTTCAGGCAGTGCGTTAGATTTTAGTGAAGCGTTAGCAGAAATTTCTGATCGTATAACTATCGGTGATAGTGAGATCACAATGATTGATGAAGTGGTTCGGATTCAGCGATTCGAAGATACCGCTGACGGTCGGCTTTATCATATTACAAAATATTCTCCAGGCTCGCAGAACACTACGCTCACCCCGAGAGCGGCGGTAAAAGAGGATGAAGAAGTCGGCGTGGATCCGCCCAAAGGAAAAGAATTTAAATCTGGTGAGTGTTACATTTTTGTCTCCGGTTTTCATATTCTGTTTTGTGGGCATGGATTGACTCATGCCAAGGCAGCGCAATATTTCTTCAGGCTTCTTAAGGATAATGCTAGGGAGGTCGATAACTTTAGATTTATGCCTATTAGTAATGTCGATAAGCTACAGCTCTTGAATGAGCAGGGCGTGAAGTCGATCCGTCTTAATATTGCTGCGTATAAATTAAGCCTGCCTAAAGTAAGGAGAAATTGGATTTCTCAATCTTTCACTTCGGTGACTGATGAGCTCGCAGCGCTAATTAAGAAGGATGCCACACGCTCTGAGGAGAAAGCCCTTGAGGATTTGATGGTTTCCATCGAAGTAGGTTTGGAGGGAAATTCTCGTGCCGCTGAGGATTCTAAGGCCACGGTGGTAGATTTGGCCAAGGAAATCATCGAGGATGATGAGCTATTCGACCTAGATAGCTTCACGATCCTCACAAGAGAAAATACGCCTATTACCGGTGGTGATGTGCGATTACACACTACAGTCCGTCCAGAAAAAGAAGGCAGCTCGCTGAGTCGTGCTATTATTTGGGATGGAATGAAGGTGTATTTCGGGCAGCTTAAAAAGCAAAAGCTTTTGGAGCAATAATATGTCTGTTGATTATCGGCGTGTGTCATTTGCTATTGGGGCGAGCATTGTAGCCATTTGGTGTGGCTGGAAGGGGCAACCTCTGATTCATGAGAGTAGTGATGCGCGCTCTATGATCACAGATGTATTTGCAATTTTAGCCGGCTTCCTAATGACCGTGCTAACTTTATTGATGGAGCCCAAAGCTGATGCAAAAGTATGGCGTGGTACGGCAGCCAAAAAGAATAACTTTGTGAGGAGGATTATTCGGTATAAGTGGCTGTTCATGTCCTATTTGCTTGTTTTGGGTATGATATTTATTGATAATCTGCTGATTGATAGCAAAAAGAATGAGTATATTTCAATTTCTGTAAAATTGGAGTATGTGTATCTCAGTCTTGCTGCCTACGCTTTTATCATCTCGTTGACTCTTCCAAATCGTCTTATGGAGCTGCAAGTTGATCGGTATGATGAACTTGTCGAGGCTCAAAAAAAACCAGAATGATCAGCGATTAAGCAGTTTGCTGGCTGAGCTGTTTTTCTCGGATACGTAGCACGGTTGTGGTTGAACAGTTAGCGTGCCGGGCAGTGGCACGGATGCCAAGGCCAGCTGCCAGTAGCTCCCTCACTCGATTGTGCAGTTCTTCATCCACTGGGCGGCCCTGATACTTGCCGGCCGCCCTAGCCTTCTGAATACCTTGAGCTTGCCGCTCTCGGCGCTGCTCGTAATCTTTCCTGGCGATTGCCGCCATCATTTCCACCAGCATTGAATTTATCGCGGCCAGCATACGGTCGGTGAACTCGTCACCCTTGGTGTCGCGCATACCCTGGTGGCTGGTGGGCAGGTCGAGCGCGACGATGCGCAGGCCTTTGGCGTCGATCGTAGCCTTGAGCTTGGCCCAGTCAGCGGCGGGGAGGCGAGAAAGGCGATCGATAGATTCAACAAGCAACACGTCACCCTTGCGGGCATCCTTGAGCAGGCGCAGAAGCTCCGGCCGATCTGCGGCAGCACCGCTGGCATTCTCCAGGTACTCGCAGGCGATGACCTTGTTGTTATCGCTGGCGAACTTATCCAGGGAGGCCCGGGCGCGACCGGCGTCTTGCTCATCGGTGGATGCCCGAAGGTAGGCGCGGATAAACATAGTGCAACCTGTATCAGTTAGGGTGTTTTCCTAATACTGTTGCATTTTGGGTGGTACTTATCAAGCGAAAAGGCTGATAAAGGCTCAGACTGCCCGTATCAGCCTAGGCATACCTAATGAGCACTCTTGAGCAGAGGCGCAGTACCACCTAGCATAATTGCCAATGGCCAGCATTGGGTGCGCGATGATCTCAGCAATGATCGACGGGGAAAAACGACCTCCAAAAATGAAGGGCGAGCGAACCATATGCAGTGGGTGCGGAGGTACCCTCACAGCGGTAATGCCTCAATTTAAAGTCGCGCACTGGCGGCATGAAGGAGGTGACTGCGACCCATGGAGTGAACCTGAGGGGGAATGGCACAGGACCTGGAAAGGGTTCTTCAAACCTATCCATTGCGAAGTGTTCATGCGCGATCCTGATACCCAGGAAATACACAGAGCTGACGTCATGTGCCCTAGTGATAAAGGCAAGGGTGTAGTTCTCGAGCTGCAGCACTCCCATATTTCAGAGGAGGAGCGTTCTGCTAGGGAGGCCTTTTATTCAAAGGAGCATCGAATGTTCTGGCTCTTGAACATGCACAGAACCAAATCCCTTGCATTCAGTTTTGAGCAGTGTCTCAATTTCAAAGAAAATATGCGCGAGAAAATCGGGGGGCATGATTTCTACCATATGGAGTGGATCATGCGCGGTACGATGCTGGACAAGTGGAAGCAGTCCCGGGCGCACGTATTCTTACATTTTGGCTCCCAAGTGTACTATCTAGCGACCAACGCCGCTTGCCGTTCTTTGGTGAGTCGTCAGGCAAAGGGCCAGTTTGCGCTGGCCCCTTTGACAATCCGCCGGTTCCTAACCTCTGTTGCAGGTGAAGATCTATCGGCTCTGATGCCCTCTGCATCAAATCCTAGCGCCTCATCGGATTAGATGGTTAGAGCCTAGTCGCTTATGCCTTGTCCTCCGCGCGGATCGAGGCCGAGATGATCGCCCCGCCCCACCGGCGGTCGCCGATGCAGATCGGTACCGGGTTGCCGCTGGCCGTGGTGTTCTTGGCGCTGCCGAAGGCGTAGGACGGCAGGTTCTCCGGCGCTGCGCTCTGGGAAAGGCCCTTAGCCTGGGGGCTGAGCATCTGGACGACGCCGCCGGCGACCATGGCGATACCAGCCGGCAAGGTCGGTGCACCAAAGAAGCTGGCGACAATGAGGGCGGCCCCAATTACCGTTTGTAAAATACCGCCCCGCTTGCTGCCAGCCACAACTGGAACGATACGCACCTCACGCGTACCGCTACGTGCAAAATCCTGTTGTCCTACGTTCTTCCGGTTCCTGAAAATCGCAAACCTCATGCCCAGCGCCTCAAGTCGTTTGATCTCTTGCTCAAACCCTTTCAGCGTCGCCTTCAAGGCCCGAAAAACCTCCCAAGTATTTTGGTTATCCAGCAGGTAATCCTTCTTGCGGAAGAATTTACGAATCAGTGGCCCGGAAAGGTAAACGGTGGTCATGGAAGATGCGTTTTGGACTTTGGCAGCCATCATGGGTTCTCCTGGGGCATCGGCAGATACACACCAAGTCGGCGAGCTAACATCTCACGGCTCTGCAGGCCCTGGATGCGGATAGCCTTCTCACGGGCTGGGTCAGGGTTCCAGGCAGCGCAGTGGCAGGCCGATACCGCCTTCACGCCGCGGTAAGACCCCCGTAGCAGGTCGGCCGAGATGCGCGCCTCTTCTTCGGTGAAAAATGGGCCGTCTATGTTGACGTGGCGACCGCTCTGTACGCACTGCACATTCCAGACGTCATAGCCGCTGATGGCGATAGGATTGGCGGCGAAGTCGGCGGTCTTGCACGCCTCGCTGAATCGATCTTTGTAGCTCATCAGGCCGCCTCCCCAGAGGTATGCTGCTTCATCCGCTCAGCCATCTCAGGCGGAAGAGGGGTGTTGCTTGGCAGTTCCAGTGGAATCGGCTTGAGCCATTCGATCAGATCAATCAGGCCCTGGCTTACCTTGGTGAGAGAACCGATCTCTGCCGTTTTGCTGTCAAGCTCTACCCCGGCCCGGATGACGTCGTGGCCCAAGGTCTGAACCATATGCAACAGGTCGCGCATACCGCCCGCCAGGCGGCCCAGCGTCAACACGGCGTCGGCGTGGTTCACGGCAATGCCGGCGGCGCCGAGCTGGACCAACTGAGCATTGGTGAATCCGCTGAGGCGAGCGGGACCGCGCAGGATGGCCGCGGTAATACGCTGTTCACGGCCTAGACGAATCTCGCTCATGAGCTCGGAGCGGTCTTTGGAGGTCAGGTCATAGACGTAGGCCCTGCACTCGGCATCCATCGCCGCGCCTGCTGCATCGGTCGGAGCTAGTGGCTGGACCGGCAACAACTGGGTGGATGCGAAGGCGTGAAGGTTGGTCGCTGTTTCGGCGATGCTGGGCAAAGCCGCTTTAGCGGCGTCGGCGAAGAGGGTGTATGCGTCGAGCGACTGGCGGGCCTTGGCCGCGGTCGTCAGATCGGCGTTCTCGCGGATTCGCTGAGCCTTGGCGAGCGCGGTCCCGTGCTGATCCATGATCAGGTTCTGTAGGCGCATGAGTGGGCCAACGTTCGGCCAGAGCGCCCACTTGGTGCCCGGCAGGTTCTGACCTTGATACTGGACGAAGTCGTTTACGAAGGCGCTCGCGTCACCGATGCGGGTGAGGGTGCCTACAGCGTGATTCAGTTGCATGGTTCGATCCCTTTTTGGGTGGTTTTCTGCTCTGCCTCCAGTTCGGAGAACAGGGTTGCTAGGTCGTTTGTCTTGGCGCTGCTTTCGCCGCCGGCCGCGGCGCTCAGCTCATCCATGATCTTGCTGATCTCCATCACGGTCTGGTCCTCGCTCAGGGTAGAGACCTGCCTGCGCAGGCCATCAATGCGCTTGCGTGTACTCATGGCGTGCCTCGATGGCTTGTTGATAGAGGGCGGCCGCGTAATCGGGAATGGAGACGCCTGCCGGGAGCTGTTCAGCTGTAACCGCTCCAGGTGAAGGGAATGTCATATCGAGAAGGCCGGCCGGGCTCCTGCGACCCAGCCGCTCGGTCTTTCGGGCGTGCTGGACAATCGCCAGGGCTAGTTCCTCTGCCTGAGCGCTACTCATCGCCGAGAAGGGGAAGAAGAACGATGCGGGACGCCCCTGGACGCGATATGACAGGACGTGGCCCGTGTCGTCAGGGAAATCCATCTGCCCGGCGGATGCATCCACAACGGTCAGCGTCACCAGGTGTACCGGCTCCTCATCTGCTCCGACGAGTGCTGCCAGGCGTTTCACCTCGGAACGAAGGCTGCGCGCATTCATCGCTGCATCTCCTCGATCTGCTCCCGCAGGCCTTCGACGGCTTTCTGTAGCTCCTCCACTTCAATCACCTTGGCAACTGAACTGATTGCTTCGATCAGGTGGCGGCCTTGATCCGGCGGCAACTCGCCAGCAGCAATGGCCCGCAGGATGGATTTCGCCGCGCTTGGCAGATCGGAGTCGTCTAGGTTGAACTGGACCGGCTCGGCTATTGGCTTCACTGGCGGAACCAGGCGCTCCAAGATCAGCCGGCAGGCTTGCATATCACCCTTCTTGGCGGCGGCTAATACCTTCCTGGTGACAGCTTCTGCGCCCTCGGCGAGGCGCGCGCGGATGGCTTGTGTTTGGCCTGATCGGCCGCCCGGGTTGCCGCTGTGGCCTGGCGCAAACGTGCCGTTCCCGCGGCGCTGCGTGGACTTCGGTGAACCAACCAAGCCTTCGTCGTTCTGACTCAATGCGCGCTCCCTATGCAGCGCCGCTGAGGCCATGAACTACTTCCGGAGAGGCGTTAACCAAAAACTCCGCCCGATCGCCTGCCGCCTCGATCTGGGCAACCAGTTCTGCACCAGTGGCCTCTACGACTAAGCGGAAGGCCTTGCTAACCGCTTTGGTTGCTGAGTCGAGGTCTTCGCCTTCCTGGGTGATCAGGGCAAATGCTTCCGGATTGGCCCGTTCCAGCGTGACGTTGGCAATGCGGCGGTGCTCGGCGTCATTCAGTCCGGACAGGAAGGGGGGGAGGCGCAAAACGGCTTCGGTCAGTCGTGGTTGCTCGCCGGTCAGCAGGAGTAGGCGCCGGGCGCTCGCGTCATCCATGGAGCTCAGCTTGCGAGCAATTTCCATATCGATCAGCGGGGTTGCGGTGTCGCCATCACGGTACGGAGTCACAGCCGACAGGCGATTCATCCGCTCCTGATAGTCGCCTCGCAATGCTTCCAGGCGGGTAGAGAACTTGGCCAGGCTCCGGAGGCTGTCGATCCCCGCCGCTTTGCGGTCGTCGCGCTTCGCGGCTGTGCTCAGGCGGGTGTCGCTGGTGATGCGGTCGAGGCGTAGGGCTGTGTTCTCAACCTCGCGCCCTGCAGCCTTGGCGATGCTGTAGAGCTCGCTGGTCTGGTCGCCCTGCCAGACGGCTAGGATTCGGTCCCTGCCGTTCACGATGGTGGTGATCTTCTCGAACATATGGTTCTCCTTTGAGGTCAGGCCGGGAGGCTCATTACTGGTCGCTGCTCAGTGAGTGCGATAAGCAAAGCGTTTGCGTGCACATCGCCTTTCCCGGCAGCAGCGCGCAGGCGTGCCCAGGCCGCATTCACTTCGGCAATGGTTGGCTTGATCTGCTGGCCGCGGGCCTTGGTGGGGGCTGTCATGGGGCATTCCTCTGATAGCTGTTGAAAGCCTTGCAGAGGTCAAATTAGGTCGTATCTGGCTTTCTATCCAGTGCTTTATGGGTGCACCCCAGGTGCTACACATAACGGGACACAACTGGACGAATAGCCCTAGATTTCAGGCGATCAAGAGGGGGTATTTTCGTTGCACTTATTGATCATCACCCTAAGTGATACGGTCGGGTATAACGAGAATGGAAAGGGGTTGCTGTCTCAGCATCACCCAGGAGGTGATGCAGGTTCACACCGCTGGTGGAAACTTCGCGCCACGAAACCGAACCTCTCCATTTTGTGGCGCGCGAACTACCCAATTGCTGGGTAGTTACCGGCTCCTCATTTTTGAGGACGCCCCGGCCACCAGGTGAACGAATCGTTCACCCCCAACGGGGGAATACCCGGCAGCAGGAGGGGTTCGATTTGAAATCGCGCCCCGCACCCGGCCTAGCTGAAGCGAAGTGGGATTTCCTCACATCGAGGGAATGGGCTTATCCCTACACCCCTGGCCAACTCTGCCCGGTAGCAGAATTGGAAGGGGGTCGCACTTCGCTGACCCCCATGGCTCAAATGTGAGCCACCGTCACAATTACCTGCTCCGGCCTGCTGTCAGGCCTGAAGGTCCGAATCGGACGATATGGTCTGACTCGGCTGTAGTCCGAGGATCGGACCTCAAAGCGGGAATCCCCACTTTGGGTCTAAGCCGGAATCACGGCTTTGGCAACTGGCGTGCTGCGCTGATGTACGATCGCCATCATCTACCACGAAAGGAGAGTCGGTATGGATGAAGAGCTGTTGCGCAAGATGCGGGAGGCGGTCGAGAACTTTCCGCCTCGGCCAGACCTGAATGCGCTCATCGAGAGCGGCGATATCGTCAAGGTTCCTGGTGGGTACCAGGCACCGACAGAGAAGGGCCGCAAAGCCATTGAGAGGTACGCGATCGGCATTACCATCAGCAACAAAGGCAAGCCTCCGATTTACCGCCTCAGCATTCGCCGGGCGCGCAAACCTTCAGCCTGATGCAGCAGCGCATCCATCGTGTGGAAAACGACACACTGTGTAGAGATCAACACGGACCGGCTTTTACGACCAAGTCGCTAAAGGGGATTGGCTGAGGTTTCAGCCGATCTCTGGTTGTCGAGTCGACTGATTTTGGTAGTTTCGGGCACCGGCGAGTCGGGTAGGGAGGAGCCATTCCTGACCCCTCCCCCCCTAAGAACCGTACGTGCACCTTTCAGCGCATACGGCTCAAGCCTTTACGAAGCTCCCATGGGGAGCCGGTTTGCTCACGTGCAGACCACGCGTGTGGAGCTGGCTGTGACAGTTGGGGTGCAAGAGTACCCGATTGCCCAATTCATCGCCACCGCCCGAAGCGCGGTGAATGATGTGGTGGTCATGCCACCCTGTTTCCCTGGTTATCGGTTGCTTACACAGCAGACACAGTCCATTTTGACTGGCGAAGAGGCTGTTGATTTGTTTCCGGTACTTGAGCTTGCTCAGCATCCGGTCCATCCGCAGTTTCTCGCCTTGAGCCTCCATGGTGGGATCGTAGGGGTTATAGTCCCCACTCACCTTCCTGTGCCGTTCGATCGGAGTACTCGCGAGCGAGTACAACTCGACCTCCCTTTTACCTCCAGCTTCGTCTACTACCGTGGTGGCAAACACCCAGCTCCTGTCGCCTGAGGTCCGGAAATATTTCTTCCTTACCCAGTCGAGGGACTTGTTGGGGTGTCGCCTTTTCGCCCAACGCCAGAGTTTGATAAACACTCTGTGGTCCATTCGGCTGTACGCCTGTTTCGCGACAACTGGTTGGTGGTACAGCGCCCAGCCCCTCAGTTTCGGGTTGAGCAGTCGGATCAGATCCTCCTGCTTGACCGTCTTGTGAGAGTCAATCGCCTCTCTGATCTTGCTGTAGAACGCTTTGACGTTCTTCTTGCTCGGCTTGATCAGTAACGTTCCGTCGTACTTCCGGAAATTCCATCCAAGAAAGTCGAAGCCTTCGTCGATGTGGGCGATACGCGTTTTCTTGAGTGACAGCCGCAGCCCACGCGTTGCGAGGAACTGCTCTACCCAAGGTTTAACTTCGTTTTCCAGAACCTCCGGAGAGGCCCCTGTGATTACGAAGTCATCGGCGTATCGCACCACGTTCACCTTCAGCTTCTTCGCCCTTGTCACTCCTAGGTGCTGCTTAAGGAGTCTTTCCAGACCATCCAGTGCCAGATTCGCTAACACGGGGGAGATAATTCCCCCTTGTGGCGTACCTGCGTCCGTTGCGTGTAGCTGCCCCTTGTGGATAACTCCAGCTTTTAACCACTGCCGGAGAATCCGTGCATCCGTGGGGGCGTTCCTTAATAGCCATTCGTGGTTGATGTTGTCGAAGAATCCCTCGATGTCCGCGTCTAATACCCAGCAGGCCGAAGCCCGCTTGGATAGGCACAAGAACAATTGCGCCATCGCATCCGCCGTACAGCGTTCGATCCTGAAGCCGTAGCTGTTCGGATCTCCTCGGGTTTCAGCGATGGGAGACAGGGCCAGCATGTACAGCGCTTGCATGGCTCTGTCCGTCATGGTCGGTATTCCCAGTGGGCGTTCCCGTCCGTCCGACTTCGGGATGTAGACTCGCCGTAGTGGCCGAGCCTCGTATCCCCGCGTCTTCAACTGACCAACCGCAATCCATTTTGCGTTGGGTGTATCCCAGAGTTGCTTATCGACTCCCGCCGTGCGGCTCCCCTGATTTTCCGTGACTCTCCGTACAGCCAGGTATCTGGCCGACTTCGAGCGGGTGAGCATCCGTTGCAGAGATTTGACTCTGCGCCATTTGCCTTCCCGACAAGCCTTCGCAATTCGCATCTGCATTCCCCGGACATTCCGGTGGACTCGGCGCCAATCGACGTCGTGCCACTGTTGCGGAGTGCCGGAAAGCGCAGACTCACCTTGCTGGCTGAGCTCTTTCATGCTGCTTTCCTCTCAAAGTGAAACCACCCGAGCGGAAGGCGCACGTACCCCCTGAGGGGTGCATGCACCCCGTCAGGGTAGGATTATCAAGGGCCAATGGAGCTAGGCCCTGAGGTTAATGAGACGGTCTCAGTCAGAGTTATTGCGACGAAAGACCACGCAGAAGTCTGCCCGGTTTCCCGTGAGGTGATGTTTCAACCTCTATCCAGAATATTACGGTCTGGCATTCGCTTTCTCTGCGATCCCATACCCGCATAACTAACAGTGTTCCTTACGGTCCACCTGCCCTGAGGGCAGATATACGGGCTTACCACGTTCCCTGTCTGTCACACGACTGGGTTAGGCCCCGCCTTTTCACCGGAGGTTATGATGGCGACGTATCCCCACATCCCACAGGGATATCCAACCTCGTACCATTTTGGTTCATGCCTAACAGCAGCTTTGGCATGGTTATCCTTACGGTGTTTATCAGCGATTCACTTGTGTTGGCCGTACCAGCCAGCCTAGCGCCTCAACCCGGTACTGCTCCGAGTCTCTGCATTCTTCCTCGCGGGAGAGATGCACCCATATGGGGGCTACGTTGTCTGACGGGCTTCACACACCACCGTTGTCAGTGATGCATGCCGTCGTAGGCTACCGTTGGTCGCACAACGAGTCCGCTACTGCTCCATAGAGGCGGCAGTTGGACAATGACAGACAGAGCTTTCGCTCATGTCTCCTGGAAGACCGAACCAAGACAGCAAGATAGCCGTTGGTCGGAAAGTTGATGCCTCCTGGTTCAAAATGAGCAGGAGGAGACCCCTGCGGGGGTCAGATCCCCCGCTTGGGTTGGTATGTAGAGGGCTCTCCAAAACCGGATGTTGCTGGTTTTGCGGTCGTGCTACCGAGAGCTGAACGACCTTGGGTTTTGCCATCCGCCGCAGCGGTAAGTTCTTGAAGGCAATGAACTTCTGGGCTGGTTTTGTTTCTTGGGGATGGATACCCAAGTATTCGATTTCCTCCCGGAAATCCCATCAAGCTGACCATACAGCTTGGTGGAGGAGACACGCTACGCGTGTCGCACGAGATGGCGGATAATTTACCGGCATCTCGATGTGCTCAGATCTGAGCGCATCTCCCGGCCTGGCAATGTCCTCAGATTTCAGGGCATCTCCGTCTCGGAGACACCTTTGCCACCAGCCTGTTGGTTTTCCGCATCCTTGGTTGCTGGTTTTCCCCAAACGGGCCACCTGGGCATTGTGAGCAGCTTTGCTCACATCTCGCCGGCCCGCTCCCACAGAGATCCGTCCAGCTTTGGACATACCGCCCGGTTCATCCAGCCTGGAAACATCCTCAATTTGAGGAAGAGTCGATGCGGCTCGATCAAGGGTGCATCACTTTGGTCGCCTCCTTCGAGAGGGGTGCAAAACAATTTCATCCCGCCTCTTGCGTTACCACTCACATTAATCCATTATTGGTTCATCGTAAGTGGTAACGGAGATTGTATGGGCGATTCAGAAAACCCAAAGCAGCCCCTATCGGCAGCAGAGCGCCAAAGGCTCTTCAAGGAGCGTCAGCGCGAAGCTGGCTTTAGGCATACCTCGGTATGGATTCACACGGAAACGGAGCAGGAAGGGCGCCAGGCGGCGCGAGACGGCAAGCCACTCAAGCCCCAGGGGAGCAAAGACCCTATAAGCTGGGCGATCGGGTGGCTGAACGAGAAGGGCAAGCAGTAAAGGGTGGGATTCCCCCACATGTGGAAGGTGGCCAACCCGGTGCGCGAACACCGGGAGGGCCTATCACACGACGACCTTAGAGAGACACGTCATGCAACGTAAACAAGATACCAGCACCAAGCAACAAGGCCAACTTAAGTTCAAGCGGCGCAAGCATCCGGCGGCGAGGCTGCCCTATATCGGCACCGATTTTTACACTCCCAGATCCCATGGGCACTGTTTGTGGGATGTCCCATTAACCGGTGACTACTGGGGAGGATGGGACACTGGCCAGGCTCTCTCGCTTATCGCCCTTAAACACATCAAGGCCCATCACGACAATCCGATAGGCCACCTCGGCGGGGTCGCGGCGAGCTGGCTGGAACGCGCTCAGCAGGCCACACCAGAGGAGTTCGTAACGTTGCGCGGCCAGGTGCTCGGCTTCATGCGTACCGTTGAGGCGGCGGTAATCGGCGGCCTGCTCCACGCCGGCTACGACACTGACTCCTGGGACGAGAAGAATTTACTCAAGGAGGCGAACAAGGGCCTCGCGTTCAGAGCTCCGGCAGAGTGGAAGAACTGAGGGCAGCAAGCAAACCATCACCATAATGTTGATAATTGGGCACTACCCTGGATCGGGGTGGTGCCCTTTTTCGTTGCTGGCCCGGTAGTCCGGATCTGCATCACGGTGTCGCCGCCCTGGTCCTGCAGTGCGCGTAATTAATACCCCTGGGGGTGGTAAATTATAAAGACTGGGATTTTTTCCGTTCACAGACTCCCGGCAAACCCAGCAAATTCGGCAGATGACTAGGAAAAAATCCCAGTCGCTAGGAGGGCGCCCAACGCACTCGGACACAACCGGAAAACCGTATGGGAAAAAATCCCAGTCGATGGCGGAAAAAATCCCACCGAAAAAATCGAAATCAGGTGAACTTGAAAGGTGCCGGCCCTGGTGCCACTTCGAGGTTTTTCCCGGGGCATTCGTCGATGTACGCCCAGGCGAGCGCATAGAGCGCGCACTGCGCCATTCCCGGTTCCCTGCCGCCCTTCCGGTAGGTGCGGGTGCGAATGATCAGGCCTGCATCAATCAGCTCTTGGAGAGCAGACGCGAGGGTCTTGGCGTCCATTTTGCGCCCCTCGGCCATCATCTCGACCGTGCACGCCAGATCGCCGTTATTGCGCCCGTTATAGTGCCGCCCCAGCTTGATGAGGACGGTCACTGCCTTTGGGCTGAGATTGTCGAAAGCGGGGTGCACGAGTAATCGATAGGGTAGGGCGAACACCCGCCCGCCAAAATCGACCTTGTACTGTTTCTTTCTTGCCATTCGGCGGCTCACACCAAGAAGCCGGAGCGCGAACCGTATCGCGCCCCGGCCGTTGCCTCAGTCGATTTCCTTGTCCAGGACATACAGGCCCACCCGATGCGGGCGCCGACCTGGCGCTGCCGCCTGGTAGCACCACCGGGTCAAGATGCCCCAGCCTTGGCGCCTGAGGTGGCGGATCGTGGATGGTGGGTGGACGATATCCAGCGCCTGCGCCGCCTCGATGGACGATACAGGGCCCTTGCGCAATGCGGCGATCATCCGCAAGGCCTGGGCATTGCTGGAGTGGTTGTCAGGCAGATCAGCATCTGCGATAGTTTCGGCCGTCATACAGGCTCCTTTTCGATAGGGGTCAGGCCCAGGCGGTGGTGGTGCACTGCCTGGGCAATTTCTCTCTCCTCGTCTCCATCCCTTCGCTATGCCTCGCGGCCATCAGTTGCCACAAGCCCCTCAAGCAGACGCCCAAGGTAGTGCTGACTCGTAGCGGCAGCTTTTGCTGTTGAACTGGCCAACTTTCTGACCTCCTGCGCACTGCCATAGCCGCCGGCAATCATCCGCATACCCGTAGCCAAGAGGCTGAGCATTGCGTGGGCTTCGTCCACGGCTTCTCGCAAGTCGTCATAGGTGGGGCGGTAGGGAGTGGCGCCCGGGGCGGGCGAATGGGTAGAATCGAGGCGCTGCGGGCTGTCTCCAGATTGCTTTGCGGCACGCTGGGCCAGTGCCTCTAACACTGGCTCAGCACCGCCTTTCACAAGCACCAGTTTCGGTGTTTGCTCGTCACTGGCCATTAGCGCCCACCTTCCTTTGCTGCGCGTTCGATGAACGCCTTCAGTTCCGACATCAGGGCCAGGCGGCGGCGCCCAATCTTGAACGTCTTGATCTCGCCCTTGGCAATGAACTCATAGGTGGCTGACCGGGAAATCCCGAGGATACGGCCTGCTTCCTCTACGCCCACGGAAAGTGGGGCGGCTTGTGGTGCTTGTTCCATGGTGTCTCTCCTTCATCCCGCGGCGCGGGCTCGAGAGGAATGCTAGGCGAAGGGGTCGATGCACGTCAACTGATGTGCAGTGCGTAATGTGAATGCATGGACTTCTGTGGACGTGCCGTATACGCTTGCCGGTCTGCGATGGAGGAGTGGTGATGAGCAAAAACAAGCCGAATCAGGGTGCGCGCAAAACTGAAGCGCTGACGCTCCGCTTGGACCCCAAGGTGCGGTTCCTCATCGACCTATTAGCGAGGCAGAAGCGACAGTCAATAACCGGCGTAATTGAATCTGCGATTGAGACTTACGCAACGAATTTCCACATTGAGGCAGATTTGTGGAGTGAGGAAGATGGAGAAGAGAAAACACAGTTAGTATCAATGTATAAGCTCTCTAAAGAGCTTTATACCACAGATGATTCTTTCCGTTTCATGATGCTGGTATGGCATTGTCCGAGACTTTTAAGCTATGAGGAGCTCAGGCTTAAAGAAACAATTTATAGTTCAGAGTTTTTCTGGGATGAATATCCTGAAAGTGTAAAACCTACAGAAGACATACACACTGATCTCCTTCGAGAGCATTGGGTCAGCCTACTGAAACACGTAGATGAGCATAAAAGCTCTCCGACCGTAGTGCCTTACGAGCCTAAATAAGCTCGACTGCAGCCGCCTTGCTGTCTGGCGCCAGGTGTGCGTAGCGCAGTGTCATCTTGAGGTCGGCGTGCCCCAGCAGATCCCTGATCGTATTCAGCGGCACGCCTTTCATGGCCAGGTTTGACGCGAAAGTATGGCGCAGGTCATGCCAGCGGAATGAACTGACTTTTGCCTCTTTCAGAACCCCGTCCCAGGACTTCTTTACGTTATCCATTACTCCGCCAGTTTGGCTCGGGAAGAGCAGGGGGAGGCCATTAGATTGCGCCTTCCACTCTTTGATAGTTTCCAGCGCTTCCTTATTCAATGGAATGTGCCTGGTTTGATCGGACTTCGCACCCTCGCCAACTACTGTCAGCGTCTTCTGCCCAAGATCGATATCAGCCCAAGTTAGATTAAATAACTCGCCTCGGCGCAGGCCGGTATTAAGGCTGATGATGGCCATTGGCTTCAGGTGATCAGCAAACGCCACCTTTCGAAGATCCGGCAGTTCGGCCTTTTTCCGTTCCCTACGCCACCGGTTGGCGCTGTCACGCTCGCCCCTGATGCGCTCCTCCCGATCGTCCAGCGCTTGGCGCAGTCGCCGGTTCTCTTCCGAGGATAGGAATCGAACCCGGGCGCGGGAGTCGAGCCGCATGGGCTTCAGTTTGGTCATCGGGTGCTGTTCGAGCGCGCCCCACTCGACGGCCTTGGAAAGCGCGCCGCGCAAGGCCGCTAGCTTCCTGTTGGCGGTGGCATCCTTCAAGCCGGCAGCCAGCCACTTCACGCGCATAGCCTCCAGATCGCGCTGGGTGATGTCTGCCAGCGGTTTACGCATCAATGCGCCGAAGCTGTACTCTATTGCGTGTCGGGTCTTCTTGTGGGCCTTGTGGTGGGTCTCCAGCCATGGATAGTAGCTTTCCTCAAGATAGCTCTGGAGAGTGTGAGCGGCCCGGCGCTTGCTCTTGGCTGCAACCAGCGGCGCTCCGTGGGCGTGGGCCTCAGCAAGCCAGCGTGCAGCCTCGGTGCGCGCCTGGTCCAAGGTCATCATTCCAACCCGGCCCAGGGTGGCGGCCTGGTTCCGGCCCCAGGTCACCATATAGCTGGCGTGGCCACTGGGCAGGACGCGGATAGACAGGCCTGGCTGGGCGGTGTCGTGGATGCGGTAGGCCTTCTCCTGGGGCTGGATGCTGGAGAGGACTTTGGCGGTGATCTTGGTTTTCATGGGTTGGCGTCCGTGACAGCAGGGTGACAGCAAAAATGACTATACGGACCTGTCTCGGTGGACTCAACCAGACGATATTGCCCAATGAATTCGGGACTTTGCCCGTAATGGCAGGGCGCTATAACGCACTCGTAACGCGAAGGTCGCAGGTTCGATTCCTGTCTCCGCACCAGTTCAGGTTCCAGCGAAGGCCACCAAAATCTCTGGAACCCCCGTAAAACCCGCCTTCTGGCGGGTTTTTTCGTTATGGCGTTCCGTTGGAATCCGACAGCTGCCAGCCGATTTAGGGGTAACGTTTGGGATAAAGTCGATTCGATAAAGGGGTTTACCCTTATGGCTCGTACTACTGCTCCCTTGACTGACACCGCCTGCCGCTCGGCCAAGCCTACTGACCGCCCATACAAGCTTTTCGACGGTGACGGTCTTTACCTCCTCGTTTACCCCAATGGCCGCAAAGGCTGGCGCTTCAGGTATGTGAAACCTGATGGGCGAGAGGGGCTGACCTCGTTTGGCAACTATCCCGTCACCGGTCTCGCAGATGCCCGGCAGAAGCGTCTGGAGACTAAGCGGATGCTGGCTGAGGGCATTGATCCGATTGCGTCCAAGCAGCAGGCCAAGGCCGAAGCGGTTGTCAGAGGCCACACATTCGAACGCGTTGCCTTGGACTGGCATAAGGAAATGTCCGTGAAGTGGGCGCCTGGCCATTCGAGGACCGCGCTGAGTCGTTTGAAGACTCACGTATTCCCGCTGCTAGGCGCACGCGCCATCGTTGATCTGGATACCTTTGACCTTATGCAGCCGCTGGAAGAGATCAAGAAACGCGGCACGATCGATGTGGCCTTGAGGGTGCAAAACTACCTACAAAGCATCATGCGTGAGGCGAAGCGGCAGCGGCTGATCATGGTAAATCCTGCATATGACCTTGAGGGCTTCATCAGCGCGCCACGAGTTACGCACCGGCCTGCACTTCCGCTCTCTCGTTTGCCCGAGTTGATGGACCGCATCGAGCACTACAAGGGACGCACGCTCACTCGGCTGACCGTCATGCTCTCGCTGCATGTGTTTGTCCGGTCCAGCGAACTGCGCTTCGCGCGCTGGAGTGAGTTCGACCTGAAGCGCGGTATCTGGGAGATACCTGACACGCGGCCCGCGTTGGACGGCGTTCCGTATTCGACCAGAGGTACGAAGATGGCGGGCGACATCCACCTTGTCCCGCTTTCACAGCAAGCGGTGGCGTTGCTCGAACAGATTCATGCGATCACGGGGTACTTCGACCTGGTGTTCACCAGTGACGCTCGCTCGTGGAAGCCTATGTCCGAGAACACGGTCAACAGCGCTTTGCGGAACATGGGCTACGACACCAAGACCGAAGTTTGCGGGCATGGCTTTCGCTCCATGGCGTGCCGTGCTTTGGTCGAATCCGGGCTGTGGTCAGAGACGGCTATCGAACGGCAGATGAGCCACAGGGAGCGCAACAATGTTCGGGCGGCGTATATCCACAAGGCCGAGTTCTTGGAGGAGCGGCGAATGATCATGAGTTGGTGGAGCCGTTACCTCGAAGCGAACCGGCAGGAGCATATCTCTCCGCATGAGTTCGCGAATCAGACCGGGGTAAACGTTTCTAGCCTAAGAGCCAGGCGTGGCGCAGTCGAGTGAGCGCACGGCTTTGAAATTTCGGTGATCTGCCTTCCATGCGGGTCCATCCAAACAGGGCTGCAAAGCCGCCCTGTTTGGATGGACTTCACCTAAAAATCCAAAGCACCAAATCGGCCACTGGGCGCCACGGTGTTCCGTACACGCCCAATGCCATTTTCAACCGCTTTCGAGTGTGGACAGTGAGTAGCCTGAAGTATTTGCCTTGGCATCCGAGGTGCTTGTGAAGATTAGGTGCCGCGCATGTCGCTCAATCTCCACAGGCGCTGTAAGTTTCCTAGCATACCCTTTGGCCATTCACCGTCCGCTTAGGTTTCTAGTTAACCGGACGCGGACCAACTTCGTCCGGGCCTTGTTCAAATCACATCTGGTAGCCGTTGCCCATTCCAGGTAATAATGCGACTGATTAGCAATAACACCGAAATGGAATCTTTCGGCATGTCCGCTCCGCACCCCCTGCAACGCCTCTACGTCGAGCACCACGGTTGGCTGCAAAGCTGGCTGCATACGCGCTTGAACAACGCAGCTGATGCCGCAGACCTGGCTCATGACACATTCCTGCGAATATTGCAGCGCCGTCAGGTTCCCGCGGTGCTGGAGCCACGGGCCTATCTGCGTACCATTGCGCGGGGCCTGGTGATCGACCTGTGGCGGCATCGCGACATTGAACAGGCCTGGCTGGAAACCTTGGCCGGGCTGCCGGAAGCGCAAGTGCCGTCACCGGAAGTCAGTGCGTTGGCCATTGAGGCATTGGTCAGCATCGACCGCATGCTGGACACGCTACCTGAGCGCATGCGCAGCATCTTCCTGATGGCACAGCTCGATGGGTTGCCGTGCCCGCGCATTGCCGAACACTTGGGTATTTCGCTGTCGACCGTCGAACGTGATTTGGCCAAGGTTTTGCGCCATTGCTACCAACTGATGTTCGAGGCACCGGTTTGAAAAGCGCCGGGCTGCAGAGCCTGCCGGAACAGGCGCTCGAACAGGCCATCCAGTGGTCCATTCGTATCACCTATAACGAGCCCGACGCGGCCACTCGCAACGCTTTCGAGGCTTGGCTGGCCAGTGATGAGTCGCATCGCCTGGCTTGGGCGCGTTTGCAGAGCCTGAGCAGTCGCTTCAGCAACATGCCTGCCGGGCTGGTGCGTCAGGCAATGGGCAAGCTACCAGAGGCGCGGCTGCAGCGCCGGCAGGTGCTCAGTATGCTCGCACTGTGGGGGGGGGCGGCTACGTTGGCATGGACCGGTCGCGATAACGTGTCCTGGCAGCGCCTAGTCGCTGATTACAGCACCCGGGTTGGCGAGCATCGAAGCTGGGCACTGAGCGACGGCAGCTTGCTGGAGCTCAACACCGACAGTGCGGTGCGCCTCCGCTTTAACGCCGATGCGCGTGTGGTCGAACTGCTGCGCGGTGAGCTGTACCTGGCCACCGGCGCCGATGGCTCCAGCCCGAGGCACCGACCACTGCAGGTATCGACAGCATTCGGTGCATTTGAAGCCCTGGGTACCCGGTTCAGCGTGCGCAGGCTCCAGCAAAGCTGCCTGTTGGGCGTAAGCGAAGGCACGGTAAGGTTGCAACCGCTGACAGGCGCGGGCGCCGTTGCCCAGGCGGGGGAGACGTGGGCGATGACGGGCAGCAGTGTGCAGCGCATGCCTGGCAATGCGGAGGATGCAGCGGCCTGGCGCGAAGGCGTGTTGATTGCACGTGATATGCCCCTGGTCGACGTGCTCGCTGAACTGGGCCGCTACCGCAGCGGTTACCTTGGATGCGAGCCACGGATTGCGCAGCGCAGCGTCAGCGGCAATTTCAATCTCAAAGACACCGATGCGACGCTGGCCTTCATCGCCCAGACGCATGGCCTGCGCCTGCGGTCCATGACTCAATACTGGGTGCGCCTGGGCGCTTGAGCTCGCTATAGCTGGGCTTTGGCAGGTGAGAATAAAAAAATCAGCGGTTTGTGAAGGGGTTTCCTTTTTCGTCCGGCATACACATCAGAACAACTCATTTGCCAACGAGACCTTCACGTGCCCCACCACTCGCCACTTCGCATCGCCATCCACTGTGCCATGTTCTGTGCCAGCCTTGGCCTCGGTAGCATTCCTTGCCTAGCCCAGGCGGCCACGGCCGGTTACAGCGACCAGGTACATGACCTGGCACTGCCTGCCGGCTCGCTGGATGCCGCGCTCACCGCGCTAAGCCGCAGCACAGGCCTTAACATTGCGTTCGCCCCTGGCGACCTGGCCGGTAAGTACACCCCTGGGCTGCAAGGCCGCTTCAGCAGCGCCCAGGCACTTCAGCGGTTATTGGCCGGCAGCGGCCTGCAGGCCGTGTTACAGCAGGACGGCGGCTATCGCCTGATAATGGCCCCGGATATCCTTCCGGCGGGTACGGTGGCGCTGGAGCCGACCAGTGTAGTGGGCATTGTGCTCGGCGCCACCACAGAGGGTACGGGCTCATACACCACCGGTACTGCCAGCATCGGTGGCAAGACCCAGAAAACTCTGCGTGAGATTCCGCAATCGGTCACGGTCATGACCAAGCAACGCATGGAAGATCAGAACCTCAACAGCTTGACCCAGGTGCTCGACCAGACCACCGGCATCACTGTAGTCGGTGGCAACGACTCGAAGAACGAGATCTACTCCCGCGGTTTTCTCATCCGCAGTATCCAGGTTGATGGCGGGGCGCCAATGCTTCGCAACGAGGCGTATGACAGCCTGCCGGATATGACCGCCTTCGATCACGTCGAAGTGCTGCGCGGGTCCGACGGCCTTTTTGGCGGAACAGGCGACCCCGGAGGCAGCATCAACCTGGTGCGCAAGCGTGCGCTGCCGTACAACCAGTTGAAGATCAGCCAGTCCGCCGGCAGCTGGAACAACTACCGCAGCGAGATCGACCTCACCGGCCCTCTGGCCTTCGAGGGTGCCCTGCGTGGTCGAGTGGCCATGTCGTATGAGGATAAGCAATATTTCTACGACAATGCCGACAGCGAAAAGCACGTGATCTTCGGCACCCTGGAAGCGGACCTGACGCCCGATACACTGCTGACGGTGGGCGGTACCTACGAGTGGCGCGACATGGACGGTTACTGGGACAGAGGCCTGGTCCGCTACAAGGACGGTACGCCGTTGAACGCCTCGCGCAGCACTTCACTGGCCGCCGACTGGTCCTCCAATAACTACAAACGCACCGACTACTTTGCCAAGGTCGAGCACGCTTTCAACGAAAACTGGAAGATCAACAGCAGCTACACCAAGACCAAGTTCGACTCCACCCAGGGCGTTGCCGATGGTGGAACGTTCTCGCGCTTCATCCGCGGCTACACCAACGAGCAAGATCTGTTCGATATCAACCTGGCTGGCAAATTCGAGGCGTTCGGCCTGCAGCACGAATGGTTGATAGGGGCTGACTACTCGGAAGTCAAACGCACCTATTCGGACCACACGGACCTGAGGACTGTCAGCGATATCAATGTGCCGTTCGACCCTGACACCGATGACGCCGGCTCCATGCCCAAGCCGGCCAAACCGGGTATCTACTACTACAATCCGGACTGGAACCAGCGTAAATCCGGTGCTTACACCACGTTCAAAGCACAACTGGCAGAGCCGCTGCACCTGACCCTTGGTGCTCGCTATTCCGACTACCGTGACTATGTGCGTACAGTGGTGCCCAGTTTCAACATGGACACCCCAGTCAAGGAGAGCAACCGCGGGGTTATTACCCCATTCGGTTCGCTGGTTCTGGATGTCAGTGAGCAGTGGTCGCTGTACACCAGCTACGCTGAAATCTACCAGCCTCAAACTGCCTACAAGAGCCTCAGCGGCTCGCCACTCGATCCGATCGAAGGTGAGACCTACGAGTTCGGGACAAAAGGCGAACTGTTCGGCGGTCGCTTGAACGTCTCGTCTGCGCTGTATTACACCAAGCGCATGAACGAAGCTATCAGCACAGGTAACGGTTTCTATACGGCCTCTGGCGAAGCCATAAGCAAGGGGCTGGACAGCGAAATCTCCGGCGAACTGGCGCCGGGCTGGCAGGCCATGGTGGGCTACACGCTGAACTTCAACGAACAGCGCTCGGGTAATACAACCAGCAATAACGGCAAGCCGACCAGCTCACAGACACCCAAGCACCTGTTCAAGTTTTTCACCACGTACCAGCTGCCGGGGAATTTCGAGCGGTGGAAGGTGGGCGTCGGCGCGACGATCCAGAGCGACAGCTACAAGAGTGGCACCGTACAGCAGCGGTTGCCTGACGGTGGCCTGAGCAGCGCCGAGGCTTATGCATTCGAACAGTCAGGTTATGCGGTGTGGAATGGCCTGGTCGAGTATAAGATTGATCAGCATTGGACCGCGCAACTCAATGGCAATAATCTGTTTGACAAGACCTATTACCAGACGGTCGACTCCACTGCTGGCGGTAACTGGTACGGAGCGCCTCGCAACTATATGTTGACGCTACGCGGAACGTTCTGAGCCAATTCGGTCGAGAGCTACATCCTCTGTGAGCAGCATGGTATTCGCTGTGTCGAGATCATCGATCTTGAGAGTTGGTTGCGCCTTTTCCATGATCCGTTCCCACCGATTACAGTGTGCCCTGCTTCACCTATCAAGATCGATGCGCCGCCCGCGGCGCTCGATCTCGCGGGCGCCGGGGATGCCAAGGAAAACACTTCAGCCCATTTACTGTCCGCAATAGCGCCTTAGGCCCGCTTTGGTGCATGGGTGGCAGAACGCTTCAGCGACTTCCATCGTCCTGTCAGGGCTTTTTCACGCTGGTCCTCAACCCGGAAATAGGCTGAGGATAATTTTAGAGATAAAGAGTCATACCCTGAAGAACAATACCCATTGAATTCAGCCTCTTTCGTGTTGATACGATTCCTGTCTCCCACATATCCCCTTATATCCGCCCCCCAGAAAAGCCCGCCCTGTACGCAATGCTGTTCACTCAAGTACCGCATCATCAGTAATAGCCCCCTGCTTTGCAGCCCATCACATGCAGCAACCCCAAACCCTACGGCCGATGTCTTAAGCGAACAGCATTACGCCCTCCGCGGGCTTTCTTATGTCTACTGTCCCGTCCTGTCCTGTCCCGTCCTGTCCCGTCCTGTCCCGTCCCGGACAGTCAGTCAGCGCCGCGACCAGCCGGTCCACAGCGTGGCGGTGACGATCAGCAGGCCGCCGATCCAGGCTTGCAGGCTCAGTCGTTCGCTAAGCCAGAGGACAGCGAACAGCGCACCGAACAGGGGTTCGCTGCCCATTAGCAGGCTGACCCGGGTCGGGCTGCTGCGGACGAGCGCCCAGTTCTGTACGTAGAAGGCGAACAGGGTGGCGAACAGTACCAGGTACAGGCTGCCCAGCCAGAACGTGGGGGCGTTCGGCAGCGGCGGTAGGCCGCCGGGTAGCAGGCTGCCGATGAGCAGGCAGCCGCCCCCCACTACGCCCGTCTGAACTGCGGTGAAGGCCAGTGGCGGCACTTGGCTGTCGGCGGTGAGGCGACGGATCAAGCACACTCCGAAGGCCCGTACCAGGGCAGCGGCCAGCATCAGCGCGTCGCCCAGTCCGAAATCCAGATCCACTCCGCCGCTGAGCAGCCAGGTGCCGAGCAGCGACAACATCACCGCCGGCAGTAGGCGCGCGTCCGGTCGCTGGCCAAGCAGCGCCCACTCGACGAATGGGGTGAATACTACGCACAGGCTGATCAGGAAGGCCGCGTTGCTGGCGCTGGTGTGGGCGACGCCATAGGTTTCGCAGAGGAAGATCGCCAGCATCACCAGGCCGGACGGCAGCCCCGGGAGTAGTGCGGCACGGCCGGGGCCGCGCAGTTGTGGGGCGAGCAAGAGGAAGGTGATGCAGAAGCGCACGGCGAGGAAGCCGAGCACTGGGTAGAAGCTCAGAGCCTGTTTGGCGACCCCATAGCTCGTGCCCCAGACCAGCGCGACCAGCAGCAGTAGCAGGTCGCTGGTCTGGACCAGGCGGAGGCGGCTGGCAGTGGTCAGTGTGGTCATGGCGGGTACTCGTGAAAGGAACCCGGCAATTGTCCATTGCTATGCTGAGCGTGATAATAGGTTCATTTCGTGAAAGACCTATTCCCCATGAGCATTAATCATCTACTGCCGCTAATGGCCGGTTTCGTCCGCGTGGTGGAGTGTGGCAGCTTCTCCGCCGCTGCCCGCCAGTCGAACACCAGCGCCTCGGCTCTGAGCCGGCAGGTCGCCCAGTTGGAGGTGGCCCTCGGCTTGCGCCTGCTGGAGCGAACCACTCGGCGGCTGCGCTTGTCCGAGGCTGGCGCCGAGGTGTTCGAGCGCTGTCGGGAGATGCTCGCGGCGGGGCAGGCAGCTATGGCGGTGGGCGAGCGGCTGATGAGTCACCCGCGTGGGCAGGTGCGCCTGTCGGTGCCCAAAGCGTTTGGCAAGTACCTCGTGGCGCCGTTGCTGGCGGACTTTCTTGTTCGCTATCCGGAGGTGGACGTCAGCCTCAATCTCAGTGACCACAGCCCAGACCCGATCGCCGATGGTTTCGATCTGATCGTGCGGATCACCGAGCAGCCGCCGGAGCAGATGGTTGGTCGACCTTTGTGCCAGGTACGGCAACTGCTGTGCGCCACGCCGGAGTATCTGGCACGTCATGGCACACCACAGCACCCGCAGGAATTGGTGCGCCACCAGTGCTTGTATCTGGATGAACGATCGGACGATCACCGCTGGCACTTTGCCCGCGATGGTGAGCAGTGCATGGTCGTAGTACGTGGGCGCCTGGCCAGCAACCATAGCGAGGTGCGCCTGAACGGTGCACTGAACCATCTGGGCATCGCCTGTCTGCCGAGCTTCACCGCCGCCGGAGCACTGGCCGAAGGCCGACTGCTGGAGGTGTTGGGCGATTGGCGCTACACCGGCAGTTACCAGGGCACTGCCTGGGCGCTGTACCCATCCAACCGCCACCTGCCACCCAAGCTGCGAGCGTTGCTCGATCATCTGGCAACCGGGCTGGCTGAAGCGGTAACCATCGACAAGGCGGAGTAGAGTTGCCGCCATCGAACGAGTGGCCACACTGAACAGTTGGCAGCGGAACACACTTTAAATGAGGGATGGTCAACATCGCCCCATCATTGCGGCAAAGGTGTCTGTGGGACAGCATTAGTAATGCTCGCTTGCCTATCCGCCCCACGCAGATTTCCATTCATGAAAATCTGAATTCCACTATCGCTCTGCGACTCCCGCAGTGGTGCTGTTAGATTTATCGCTCACTCGCAATGGCACGCCGGTCAGGCTGAGGAGATTACCGATGACAGGCAGCAAGGGCTATACACCGACGGCGATGCTGTTGCATTGGGGAAGTGCGGCGATATGGATGGCGGCGTGGTGCATCGGCTTCGTTGCTACCCACTGGCGAGATGAGTTCAATTCGAACCACTCATTGACGGTATTGCACAAGGCGTTGGCAAGCACCTTGATCTTTCTCGTGGTGGTTCGCCTGTTCTGGCGTGCGAGCCATCCCGCGCCTGCGCTGCCGGACTCGATGAGCCCACGCTTGAAACAGGGCGCATTTGCCGGTCATGTGCTGTTGTATGTCGTGGCGCTGGTGTTCTTGCCGTTATCTGGCTGGTATTGGAGTTCGGTAGCGGACAAACCGATCATGCTGCTGGGATTGTTGCAGTTGCCGGCACTGGTGGCTCCCGACCAGGATCAGTATGCCCTCGCCAAACTCATTCACACCTATACGTCTTGGTTTTGCGGGGCCTTGATCATTGGACATGTCGCCATGGCTCTCAAACATCATTTCGTCGATCGGGACGGGGTGCTGTCCGGTATGTTGCCGGGGCGTAGATAGTAACCGCGCTGTTTTTCGAATGAACAAGCCTCGCATGACGGTAATGCTGTTCACTTAAGCTGGAGTGCCTTCAGCTGGGGCTGCTACGTAGCCTATCGCGACACTAGGCCGTCCACAGAGGGCTTGCAAGTGGCCTTGTGTCGCGATGGGGCGCGCAGCGGCTCCAAGCCATACGACAGATGTCTTAAGTGAACCGCATTATCGCATGACGGGGCTTTTTCTTGCTCATCACTGTGGTCTGGGCGATTTCGGAGGTCGGCTTCGACTTCTGGCAACTGGTGCCACGCCTGATGACCTTCATCGTGATTGCGCTGGTGCTGACGCTGTTGGTGCCTGTATTGGACGGCAGCCGTAAATTCCTTGGCGCCGGTGTTCGCAGCGGGATCAGCCTGGCGCTTGTCGTCAGCCTGATCGGCTTCGGTTATGGCATGTTCAAGCCCCATCCGACCGTGGTTGCAGAGAAGGGCAGCAAAGCACCTGTGCTGGTACCGGATGCGGGCGAAGCGGAGGACGGCCAGGACTGGACTGCCTACGGCCGTGGCACACACGGTGAACGCTTCGCTCAGTTCGATCAGATCAATAAATCCAACGTCAAAGACCTGCAGGTGGCCTGGACGTTCCGCACTGGCGATATGGCTATCAACGGCGCGGAGTATCAGGGCACCCCGCTGAAGGTCGATGACACGGTTTATCTGTGCACGCCGCTGAACAAGGTATTCGCCCTGGACCCGGTCACCGGTGCCGAGAAGTGGAAATACGATCCGCAGATCAAGGAAACCCCGTCCAACAAGGCATGGAAGCGCTGCCGTGGCGTGGGCTACTACGATGCCGACAAAGCGCCGCAGAACGCTTCGATGCCTGCCGAATCGAGCGCAGCCACTGCGGTGGCGCAGCCGGTCGAGTGCCGTCGCCGCATCATCACGACCACAGTCGATGCCCGTCTGATCGCGCTCGATGCCGAGACAGGCAAGCCCTGCGAAGGCTTCGGCGAACATGGGCAGGTCGATCTGCTCAAGGGTATCGGCCCGAACACCGACGGTTCTTATTACCTGACCTCTGCACCTCTGGTGGCCGGCAATGTGGTCATCGTCGGCGGCAAGATCAACGATAACCTCAAAACTGGTGAACCGTCGGGCGTGACCCGTGGTTTCGATGTGCGTACCGGTGACCTGCTGTGGGCTTGGGATGCGCTGAATCCGAAGCGTGGCGTGCCGCTGCCGGAAGGCGAAAACTACCCGAGCGACTCGCCGAACTTCTGGGGTACTGCGTCCTACGATCCAGTGCTGGGCTTGGCCTACATCCCCACTGGTAACCAGACTCCGGACTTCTGGAATGGCGACCGCAACCCTGGTTCCGATGAGTACAACGACTCCATCGTCGCCATCGACGTGCGCACCGGTGTCGACAAGTGGCACTTCCGCACCGCCAACAACGACATGTTCGATTATGACGTGTCCGCCCAGCCGATCCTTTATGACTTGCCCAACAAGGAAGGCGGCAAGACTCCGGTGGTCATTGCCCTGACCAAGCGCGGCCAGATATTCGTGCTCGACCGTCGTGACGGCACCCCGGTGTTCCCGGTAGAGCAGCGCCAGGTTGCCACTGACGGTGTGCCGGGCATGCGCATTTCGCCAACCCAGCCGTACTCGCAACTTTCCGTCGGTACCGAGCGCCTCAAAGAGTCGGATATGTGGGGCGGTACCGTCTTCGATCAGTTGATGTGCCGTATCGACTTCAAGGCCATGCGCTGGGAGGGGGAGTTCACTCCGCTGGTAGAAGGCCAGGCGACCCTGATCTACCCGGGCTACTACGGTGGTTTCAACTGGGGCGGCGGTGCGCTGGATGCCTCCACCGGTACGCTGATCGTCAACGACATCCGCATGGCGCAGTGGGGGCGTTTCATCAAGCGCGAAGATGCCAAACGTACCGGTCTGAAACCGAGCACCGAGGGTGAGTACTCTGAACAGCTGGGCACTCCATGGGGCGTAGAGCGTTCGATGTTCGTCTCGCCGTTGGGCATTCCATGCTTCAAGCCGCCGTTCGGCACCATGACTGCGATCGACCTGACCAATGGCAAAACCAAATGGCAGGTGCCGATGGGCAGCATCCAGGACGCGCCGGTGCGAGGTATCGTTCCTGGGGTCCATATCCCGCTGGGCATGCCGACCATGGGCGGTCCGCTGGTGACCAAGGGTGGCCTGACCTTCTTCCACGGCACCCTGGACTATTACATCCGTGCCCTGGACAATGACACCGGTGAGGAAATCTGGCGTGGCCGTCTGCCGGTCGGTGGCCAGGGGGCGCCAATGTCCTATATCGGTCGTGATGGCAAGCAATACATCGTGGTTACTGTCGGCGGTGCAACTCGCACCGGCACTAACGACAACCGTGGCGATTACGTGATTGCCTACGCACTGCCAGACGTGGCTAAGTAAATGCAAAACCGGCCGTGGTTCAGCGCTTCTGAGTCACGGCCGTTTTCCGAAGCCCGCCGACCCGGGTGGGTTCTTCAACACCGCTTGCGCAGATTTTTTTTATGCCCATTCAGCCCAAGGACCGCAGCCGTTTCTTCGTTTGCGGTAGCCGCGCTTCCTTTTATTTTGTTTGCCTTGCTGTCAGCGCTCCGGCGGTCTCACAGGAACAGGCCGTTACCCTCGATCCCGTTGCGGTGACCGGCACCTATGTGCCGTCCTCGACCTTCGACGTTCCGGCCTCCATCGATATCGTCAACCGTGACCAGATCACTGATGGCCAAGCGGGCGTCAACCTTTCCGAAGCCCTGTCCCGGGTGCCTGGCGTGGTGGTGCAGAACCGCCAGAACTATGCCCAGGACCTGCAGGTATCGACCCGTGGTTACGGCGCCCGCGCAGCCTTCGGTATCCGGGGTATCAAGGTGCTCAGCGATGGCATCCCCGCCAGCACACCGGACGGGCAGGGCCAGGCCGCTTCGCTCAATCTGGATGTGGCTGAGCGCATCGAAGTGCTGCGCGGTCCGGCTTCCGCGATCTACGGCAGCAATGCTGGCGGTGTGATCCAGATGTTCTCCAAAGACGGCAGCGGTCCCGCGACCATCGGCGCGAGCACGCTGCTGGGCAGCGATGGCTTTATCAAGAACCACCTCTACAGCCAGGGCGGCAATGACCAAGCTGGGTTCGTGCTCGATGCATCGCGCATGGACACCGATGGCTATCGCGATCACAGCTCCGCACGGCGTGACCAGACTTTCGCCAAGGTCCATGTCCGTCCCGACGAGGACAGCCGCCTGGCGCTGATCTTCAACACCTTGGAGCAGAACGGCACCGAAGACCCGCTGGGCCAAACCTGGAGCGGGTACAAGCAGGATCCGCGTTCGGTGATTCCTCAGGCCGAGCAATACAACACCCGCAAGAGCATTCATCACCAGCAGGTGGGGATGAACTACGAACGTGACTTCGGTGACGCGACCTTGCAGTTCAACCTCTACGCCGGCCAGCGCAGCGTGATCCAGTACTTGTCCATTCCCAAAGGTACCCCGGCCAATGAGCGGGGCGGCGGCGTGGTGGACTTCGACCGCGAATTCCACGGTGGCACCCTGCGCTGGATTCAGCCGATCACGGCCGCACCGGGTGCACTGACCCTGACCTTCGGCGCCGACTACGACCAGAGTCGCGACGACCGCCGTGGTTACCAGAACTACAGCGGCAACGTACTGGGTGTGAAAGGTGAACTGCGCCGTGACGAGATCGACACCGCCACCAGCCTGGACCCCTATGTCCAGGCCCATTGGGAACTGGATCGCTGGACCTTCGACGCTGGCCTGCGCCACAGCAGCATGGAAATGGAAGTGGATGACCACTACCTGTCCAATGGCGACGCCAGCGGCTCGAAGAAATACCAGCGCACCAGCCCGACGCTAGCGGTGATGTATGCCTTCACCCCGGACCTGCATGGCTATGCCAGCGCCGGCAAAGCGTTCGAAACCCCGACCCAGGCGGAAATGGCCTATGCGCCGGGTGTAACGGAGACTTTCAACTTCGGGCTGAAACCGGCCACCAGCATCCAATATGAAGTCGGTTTGAAAGCCCGCCCCACCGAGCAGAGCCGCCTGAATGTCGCCGTCTTCGAGATTCACACCGAAGATGAAATCGTGGTGGCGGGGTCCAACTCCGGACGGACCAGCTACACCAACGCCGGCAAGACCCTGCGCCGTGGCCTCGAGGTCGGGCTGCAACACCAACTCGCCGCGGACTGGGAACTGAACCTTGCATACACCCACCTCGACGCCACATACCGGGACGACGTGACCCAGGGCAGCAGCCAGATCGAGAAGGGCAATCGCCTGCCGGGCGTGCCCAAGGACAGCCTGTTCGGCGAGCTGGTATGGAGGCCGGTGGAGGGGCTGAGCACCGCGCTGGAGGGTCAATACCGCAGTCAGGTGTATGTCGAAGACAGCAACGACCAGAAGGCCGCGCCGGCCTATACGGTTTTCAACTGGCGGGCACGGATGGAACAGCAACTCGACCGGTTCACCGTCTATGAAATGGTGCGGGTGGACAACCTGCTGGATCGTCAATATGTCGGATCGGTGATCGTTGGGGATGGCAACGGCCGGTACTACGAGGCTGCACCGGGGCGCTCATGGTATGCGGGGGCGGGGGTGGAGTATCGCTTTTAGCTCTTCAGGCGGCGGGCTATCCGCCAGTTCGCATGGAGAGTGGCTAATGGACTACGAATAGCTCGATCGAATCAATGCCGGCTAACCTTGATTGCCGTAGTAGCCAGTTGAGTCTCCCTCATATTGGCTGACACAAGCTTGGTTAGTTACACGCTCCCCCTTATTCGCAAATCGATTATGGGCAGGATGGCGCTTTCCTGGAAATGACCTACACCTGATAGCAAGGAAGAACGGCAAGCGATCGACAGGAGTCGACATGCGCTATCCCTCGCATCCCCCCATGCACCATCCGTTTTCCCTCTCTTTTTTGTCACGCCGGGCAAGTCGGCGGGATTGAACGTGTTCGTTCGTCCGGCGCTGCCGAGGAGGTGCATCACCCAATACTCCGTTCACCCGTGAAGCCAGCCCCGGCTATCGAACCGGGGCCCTGACTTAAAAGAATAAAAGAGGCCCTGCATTGACGGGCATGAGCTCGGACGATGGCAGGCGCGCTCTCTTTCAAGGAGATGATCGATGAAGCAGCCCCAAGGAACGCTTGCAGCATTGGCCGTGGCGACCGCCTTGTTCAGTGTCGAGGCCGTGGCCGGAACCTACCCTGACTATGGTTACGCGCCGCCATCGAGCTATACCGGTCCCACATTCGTACTCAGCCAGAGTTATCCCGCCACACCGCCCCAGGGTGGGCTGCCGGGGTTCTTCGAGAAGTTGCCGGCCAAGCCGGACAATAATTTCGAAACCTGGCGCGCCTACATGGACGGAGTGAAAGACTACTGCCTGGAAGGCAACGTGGAGGCCGATTGGTACGTGCAGAACAACAAGGTGCGGCAGTGGTATCACATGCCGTGGCAACACTACGGCCCGCTGGGGCGTGAAGGTATCCACGGCCTGACCAAGGAAGCAGAGATCCAGGCCCAACAGCTGGCGGCTGGGCAAACCGGCACCGGCCAGACCTATGCGGTGGGTATCTACAACGACATTGGCGCCTACACCATCGGGCAGGTCTGGAAAGACCCTCAGAACCCCGACCCGAGCTACACCTCCAAGCCCAACAGCTTCGCCAACGGCACCGTGGTGTGCAAGGCGCTGTTTGCTGATATTGACCGCAGCAGCGTGCCGTTTCTGGCCAACCCGGTAGTGTGGCAAGGCTATATCACCGAGACTTTCAAGTCCGCCAACCGTGTGGTGAAGGAGGTCGCCCTGATTCAGATGGACATCGCTGTGCGTGATACCCGCATGAGCGACACCGGCTGGATCTTCGGCACCTTCCAGTACAACGGCGCCAAGACCGGCAAGCCCGGTTGGGACAACCTGGTGCCGGTGGGAATCATGTGGGGCAACGACCCGCAGGTCACCAGCGATGAGTTCACCAACCCGCAGCCGACGGTCACCAAGATCAACACCGCGCTGCAACAGACCGCCATCAATGCCGATACCAAGGAGTTGCCGCCGACGCATCTGGGCTGGAACGGGCGCCTCAATGGTCCAGTGGACAACCCCAGCAGTTCCTGCCTGAGCTGTCACATGACCGCCGAGTCGCCACAAGCGGCGATCTTGAACCCGCTTTTCCAGGAAAACCCTCCGGCGGTGGGGTCGGCTGAATGGATGAAGTGGTTCCAGAACATCCCGGCAGGCGACTCGTTCACTCCGGGCACCCAGAGCACGGATTACAGTCTCCAGATGTCGGGCGGACTGGTGAACTTCTATCAATGGAAGTGCGACATGAGCGGCATCTATGCGGACGGTTCAAACGCCTGTGCCAAAGCCGCCAGCATGCAGCTGAAGATGGTGAAACCTGGAAGCGCGGCGCCACAGCCGATGCAAAGGGTGCTCCGCGACCCGAGCCTCGAACAATTGCTGGAGTAACGTGCGGCAACCTCCGGGCACCCGTTGCCCGGAGGCTGACTTTGGGGCCTGATCCAGCAGCTGCAGCTGTTGGTCGGCATTGAGCGAGTGACCGCCACTATTAAATTTTCCTTACAGGAATTTCGCCCCGCAAGGGCGCAGCTAAGATGGTCATGACTCCCTGAAGGCTGTAGACGCCGGAGGTATTGAGATATGACTGATCGACTGCGTGTTCTATTCGTCTGCGTCGCCAACGATGCCCGCTCGCTGATTGCTGAAGCCGTGCTGCGCAACGCTGACCCTGAGCATTTCGAAGCCTTCAGCGCCGGTGTCCAGCCCACCGCTGCGGACCCCAGGACGCTCGCCGTACTCGAGCATGCGGGGATCTCCACAGAAGGTCTCAGAAGCAAACCGCTCGAGGAGTTCGCTGGCCTGCCGTTCGATTACCTCATCGACCTCTGCGACAAGGGCACGGATGAACTGGAGCAGTTGCCTCATTCCAGCCAGACCATCACCTGGAGTTTTGTCGACCCGGTTGGACAGGAAGGGCAAGAGGGGTTCAGGCACCTGCTCCAGGAGGTGAGTGATCGTATCAAGCTGTTCCTGATGGTAAAAAACCGGCCGCATGAGCCTGAGGGGCAGTGACGCATCTTCTTCCCATTCGATAGGGGAGGTGCCGACTGCGGCCTAATGGCCGTCAATGCATCCTCTGGCACGAACCTCGTCCCTGCGCCGGAGTCAAACAAGTGAGGACGTCGCGACCGCTCATTCGATGGTCATGGTGTGAATCAAACGGGAATAGATCACCCATTTCTTGTTTCTAAGAGAGGCACTCTCAGGATTCACCGCTCACTCTTGGCTGAACGGTCCCGCCTTCTGCCAACGTTGAAGTGGACATTAGAGCGATGCCCGCTCTATGTCGCACTTACAGCGAAGGAGATGCACAGATGGTTACTCACTACAGGATCGCCGGGCATCTCGCCTGCGGTCGTCAGGGCGACAACCTGACATCCACCCCTGAACTGGCACGTGTGAAATGCCGCAACTGCCGTAATACAGAGGCGTTCAAGGATGCCCGCAGAACCGCACGGAACGCGGCGCGCAGGGCCGCGCGCAAGGCGAAAGCCATTCATGCCACGGTTGATTGGCGCGTAGCCTGGGCAACACGACTCACCGACATGCCAGGGCATCAGCGCCTTCCCAGAGGGTTTGGCGATCAGCCTTATGTCTAGCGACGTAGGGCGTCGGCTTCGTTGACGCCTTCGACAGGTCCCTGCACTCACGAATTGGGCCGCTACGCGCCCCATCGCGACACAAGGCCGCTGCCACTGGCCTGTGGGAGATTCTATGGTCCAGAGCAAAGCGGTCCAGTGAGCCGGGGCCGCTTTGCAGCCCAATCGCAGCGGTTCGGCGCCCCGACAAGCCAGCTTCCCACAAGGTTCTGGACCGTAAGGGCTGAGGTATGCAGGGGCCCTGTGGTGAGCGGTCTTGCGTCGTGATGGGCTGCGCCGCAGCCCCCCAACGACCAGCCCCCACCCGATCACTTCTGGTGGAGCATCTGATACGACCTGAGCATGTCTGACGCCCACACATCCAACACGGCTTTCACGTCCTGCACTTGCATGACCTGGTCGGCACTGTCCAGGTCGGCACCGGCACCCTTGCGTAGGACTTCAGCGACGACCTGCTGGTTGCCGCCATCGATGAAGGCGGCTTCGGTGGCAATGCTGGTGTCCTGGTCGCGGATGCCGGTGGCGGTGCTGACGCCGGCGGCCACGAGGGCGATGGGGATGACTTCGTAAGGGCGCAGGCCCTTGGTCTGGGCACTGACGGCGGTGATCGCCGGGCGGACCACCAGAGTACCGGGGCCAGGCTGGCTGGCGATGGGCAGGGCCTTGGAGAATTCACGGCGCAGGGCCTGGTCGTAGTACTGGGTGATGCCCTGCAGGGTGGTCTGCGGGATCTTTTCGGTGGGCTGGGGCTGAGGGTGAAGCTGGCTCGGTTCGAGGTAGATGCTGGTGTAGCGGTGGGCTTCCACTCCAGGGCGGACCCAGCGCATCACCGGGGCGCCAGAGGGCGATGTTTCTGGTTTGAGCACGCTGTAGTCGCTGAGGAACCCGGAGTACTGATCGGGCTCGACGTACTGGCTCGCGCACCCGGCAAGAGTGAGTGAAGCGATGCACAGCGTGGTCAGGAGAGATCTGGATTTCATGGTGAGGCTCCTTGTGATTGACCGTACCGGGTGTGCAGGCGAGCGCTGCCCTAGAAACGCCAGGTCGCGCCACCTCCGAAAATGTGCAGGGCCGCGTTGTGGTAGCTGCCGGACAGTGTAGTGCCGGAGCGCGCTTTGGCCTGGGCAGTGTCCATGTCGCCCAGCCATATCAGGGTATAGCTCAGATGCAGGTCGAGGCCTTCCTCGAGTTGGTAGTTGAGGCCTGTGGCCAGGCGCCAGGTCTCGCCCATGGGGTTGTCCACGGTACGGTCGCGGTCGTTCACCGCTGAGCTGTCGTAGCCAAGGCCCAGGCTCCAGCGTAGCTGGGGCGTGGCCTGGTAGCGGGCGCCAAGGGAGAGGTGCCAGGTGTCCTTGTACTGACGGTCGACGCTGCGGCTGACTCCGGCGGCGTTGGCATCCACCTCGACGCCGATGTCGCCGAATGCGCTCCAGTCCTGCCAGCCAAGGCTGCCCAGCAGTGTCCACTGCGAGTCGAGGTCATGGGCGACGCTGAGCAGGACGGTCTGCGGGACTTCCATATCCAGCTCCAGTGCGTCGGCATCCAGGCGGCGCAGGGCGGCGTTGATCAATGGGCTGCTGATATTACGCAGGTGCGGCTTGTCGTCGAATTCCAGTTTGACCTTGCTGGTGTAGGCGAGGCCGATCCGGGTCCGTGCGTCCAGGTGGTAGAGCAGGCCAAGATTGATCCCGGTGCCTACGTCGGTGTCCTTGTATTGCAGCTGGCCGTCAGGGCGGTCGCGCAGGCCCAGCAGGTTGTTGTCCACTGCCACTTCG
Organism: Pseudomonas sp. X10; assembly: GCF_054889225.1. Classification (NCBI taxonomy): domain Bacteria; kingdom Pseudomonadati; phylum Pseudomonadota; class Gammaproteobacteria; order Pseudomonadales; family Pseudomonadaceae; genus Pseudomonas; species Pseudomonas sp. X10. Next base: position 988,204 of record NZ_CM142677.1, read on the forward strand.
GCGCGGTAGTAGGCGTACATGAGCCGTGGGCCGATGCCGATGGACAGGTCGTCGGTGACCTTGTAGGCGAAGGTCGGTTGAAGGGATACGCCGATGATCGCCGTTTCCTGGCTGAAATAGCGTCCGGCCCAGTCGTCGTCATAATCCAGCGCCAGGCCGAAGTTGCCGTACAGGCCGAAGCCGATGGCCGAGCGTTCGTCGAGCTGATGGCTGATGAACAGGCTGGCGCCGGGCAGGTAGTGCAGGGCGTTGCCGCCTTCATTGCCGTTGAACTGATTGTTGCCATCGCGGGAGAAACGCAGGTCGCCGAGGATCAACTGGGCGTTGGCGCTGATCTGGGTACCGGACAGCTCGGTGAGGCCGGCAGGGTTGCTCATCAGCACGCTGGGATCGCTGGCCAGGGCTGCGGCGCCGGCATTGGCCAGGCCGGCACCTTCCTGGCCGGCCTCGTAGATGAGGATGCCACCGGCCAAGGCCCGTGGACTGACGCTGCCGAGCAGCAACGCCAGGCCCAGGATCATCAGGGGCCGGGAGTTCATGGCGTGACGATGTTGAACCAGAAGTTGTAGGTATCCAGCATCCCCATGAAGTCGGAGAGCACCTGCGGGTTGCCGTCGATCTTCAACTTGCCGTCGGCGATCTGCTGCTCCATGGAGGCCTGGCCGAGCTGGATATCGTCCAGCGTTGCCTTGGTCAGGGTCAGGCCGACGTCGGCCTTGTCCGCCAGTTCGTGGGTGTAATTGAGTACACCGTTCTCCACATGCAGGGCGTACTGCTTGTCCAGGTCGGTGAAGTCGATGTTCAAGGTCAGCTTCTTGCCGGCGGCCTTGGGGCCGTTCAGGCGTACGGCCAGGTAGTCGAAGAGCATGTCCGGTTCCATCGCCCGGATGGTATCGGGGCTGGCGGTCTTCATACCGCCGCTGCTGGGTACACCCTGGCGCAACTCAAAGGCGCCTTGCAGGTACACCGAGCGCCACGGGCCGGACTCGGCCTGGTAGCCCATTTGCTCATAGGCGTCGGCAAGCAGGTATTTGCCCTGGGTGCTCTGCGGATTGGCGAAGACTACATGCTTGAGCGCCATGGCCACCCAGCGGTACTCGCCCTTGTCGAAGTCAGTCCTCGCACGTTTGAGGATGGCCTCTTCGCCGCCCATGTATTCCACGTATTTCTTCGCGGCATCTTGTGGTGGCAGGTCGTTGAGGGACGAGGGGTTGCCGTCGTACCAGCCCATGTAGCGCTGGTAGACCGCCCGCGAATTGTGGCGCAGGGTGCCGTAGTAGCCCCGTCCTGGCCAGAACTGCTCCAGTTCCGCTGGCAAGGTGATCATCTCGGCGATTTCGGCGCCGTTGTACCCCTCGTTCATCAGCCGCACCGACTGGTCATGGATGTATTTGTAGAGATCTCGCTGCTTCTTCCAGTAGTCGATGATCCTGTCTTGCCCCCACATCGGCCAATGGTGGCTCTGGAACTTAACTTCGACCTCCGCCCCATAGAGGCGGATGGTCTCGTCCAGGAAGCTTGCCCACTTCAGCGCGTCGCGCACCTGGGCGCCGCGCAGGGTGAGGATGTTGTGCATGGTGTTGGTGGTGTTCTCAGCCATCCACATCGTCTTGAACTGCGGGAACCAAGTGTTCATCTCGGTCGGTGCCTCAGTCCCGGGCGTTGACTGGAAGACCATCTTCACCCCGTCCACGGTCAACTCCTGGCCGGTGTGTTCGATGAACAGAGTTGGCTCGATCAGGGTCGCGGTGCCCATGGAGTTGGTCTGGCCGAGGCCGGCGTTGACCCCGCCCTGCGCGTTGCGTGGCAGCATGGCGCCGTACATGTAGACGGCGCGGCGGCCCATGGCGTTGCCAGCGATGACGTTCTCGCTCACAGCATGTTCGGTGAAGTCCTTGGGCGCGATGATCTGTACCTTGCCGGCCTTCACGTCGGCCTCGTCGACCACGCCGCGCACGCCTCCGTAGTGGTCGGCGTGCGAGTGGCTGTAGATCACCGCCACCACGGGTTTGCTACCCAACTTGTCGGTCACCAACTGGAGGGCGGCCTTGGCGGTTTCGGCAGACAGCAACGGGTCGAAGACGATCCAGCCGCTGTCGCCCTGGATGAAGCTGATGTTCGACAGGTCATAACCGCGCACTTGGTAAATACGGTCGCTGACCTTGTACAGGCCGTACTGCATGTTCAGCTGGGCGTTGCGCCACAGGCTGGGGTTGACGGTGTCCGGCGCCGGCTTGTCCAGGCTGATGTACTGCTTGTAGCTTTCCAGGTCCCAGACCACGTTGCCGCTGGCATCCTTGATGGTCAGGGTGGCCGGGCGCTCCAGCAGGCCGCGTTCGGCATCCTCGAAATCGCGTTTGTCGTTGAACGGCAGGGCGTTCAGCACTGCTGCATTGGCCGCCTTGGTCGCCTCGCTGGCCGGCTTGGGCCCAGCTGCCGGGTCTGCGTGAGCGCTGCCGGTCAGCAGCAGTGCCGCCGAGAGGCCCAATGGCAGCAGTGATCGGGTGTGTTTGTTCATGCTCATTCCTTCCTGAAGCCGATTGCCAGCGCCTACCTGGGGCAGGGTGGATGGCAAGTGCATCCAGTATGGAATAGGCCTTTTGACCTGCTTCGAGCATTTCACGACAGGGGCCTGGCATCTGATGCCAATTGCTCCCCACCTTAGAATCCAGCGCTATAGAGTCGATAGCGAAACACTCGCAACAGCTCTCGCCAACTCCCCTCACCGTGGCTGGCCTGGGCCATACTCTCAAGGTTTGCTCCCAAAGCATTGGCTCCGAGACCCGTTGATCAGGACGGACGATCACGATGGATAGCGTACGCGGCACGGCTTTCCTGCATGTCGACAAGATACTCGACCAGCGTGGCGCCTCGCTGCGCGACTACCTGGCGCCGCACCGCATCGCCCTGGAGGTGGTGGGGGATTATGAGAAGCGGGTGTCGTACCGCAGCCTGGCGCAGATCTTCCAGGGCAGCGCCCATGCCCTGGGGATGCCTGAGTTCGGCCTGGAGCTGGCGACCCGCCAGGGCTCGACGATGATCGGGCCACTGCGCCACCTGGCGCGTTCGGCCGCCACGGTGGGCGAGGGTGTCGAATCGGTGCTGCATTACCTGCGCTTCTACAGTCCGTCGATCCGCTACAGCCTCGAACGCCAGGGTGACGTCACACTGCTGGAGTTCCAGAACAATCTGCCGTGCCCCACCGAAGTGCCGCAGATCATCGAGAAGTCTGTGCTGCACGGCTGCCTGATGATCGGCGAATTACTCGGCGCCGGCTTCCGCCCTCGGGCCGTGCTGCTGCGCCATCCGCCGCAGGCGGGGCTGGTCCTGTACCGGCGCTACTTCGACTGCCCGGTGCTGTTCCGCCAGGCGCGCAACGCCTTGGTGTTGGACAGCGCCGACTTGTGCAAACCCTGCGTGCACCACGACCCGCAGTTGCATGCCATCGTGCGCTTCTACCTTGACGCGCACTGCGATCCGGCCGGCGGCCTGGGCGAGGAGGTCGACCAGCATATCCGCAACCTGCTGCCACGCCAGCGTTGTTGCCTTGAGCAGGTCGCCCAGGCCATGGGCATGACTTCGCGCACCTTGCAGCGGCGCCTGGAGGACGAAGGCGTGGACTTCGAGCGCCGGGTCGACCAGCTACGCCGTGTGCAAGCCGAACAACTGCTACGCGACTCGAAGCTCAGCGTGGCACTGATAGCCCTGGAGCTGGGATACCGCTGCGCGACCTCCTTCAGCAGAGCGCATTACCGCTGGTTCGGCACTACGCCTTCGGAGCACCGGCGGCGCTTTGGCCAGAAGGCTGGGTAGACGCGGTAGAATCGAGGGCTGCCAGGCCTGCCATGGGGGTAGGAGCAGACTCAAGGACTCCCGAACTTGAATGACCATGAACAGCTCCAGGCGATCATCCAAAGCGACCCACAGCGCTGGCAGATGCTCGCCCACGTCCGCGCCCTGGGCCTCCCTGACTGCTGGATCGGCGCCGGTTTCGTGCGCAATGCCGTGTGGGATCACCTGCACGGCAGAGCGCCTGCGGTGCCCGGGGGCGATGTGGATGTGCTGTGGTTCGACCCCGGGCGAACCGATGCCGCCGAGGACCAGCGCCTGGAGGCTGAACTGCTGGCCAGGGCGCCGGGAGTCGATTGGTCGGTGAAGAACCAGGCGCGGATGCACCTGCGCAATGGCGATGCGCCTTATGGCTCCACGGGCGAGGCCATGTCCCATTGGCCCGAAACCGCCACGGCGGTGGCAGTGCGGCGCACGGCTGCGGACCAGTGCGAGGTGCTGGCGCCGCTGGGGCTGGAGGACTTGTTCGAGCTGGTGCTCAGGCCGACGCGCCGCTTCGTTTCGCAGAAGCGGGAGGTGTACGAGGAGCGGATCCGCAGCAAGGGCTGGTTGAGCCGCTGGCCGGGTTTACAGCGTCTGGGTTGAGGTTTTTCCCGCATCTTTGGCCTGCATACCGAAATACCGATGTGGTCGTCGCCAGCCCACCTGCGCTTTTGCCGCCCGCCATCAACCCTTAAGATGTGTCGGATAGCTTCCGGGTGTAGTCTCACCCTCTAATCACCGGATGCACCGCCCTGCGCGGCGTGCGTTCCATGCATAAACACCTGATGAGGTACAGACATTGGCCATCATTCATCCAAAAGTTCGCGGTTTCATCTGCACCACGACCCACCCGAAGGGCTGCGAGCTGAATGTCCGTGACCAGATCGGAGCCACCCGCAAGCTGGGCGTGCGCGAGGATGGCCCGAAGAAGGTCCTGGTGATCGGTGCGTCCAGCGGCTATGGCTTGGCGGCGCGCATTACCGCAGCTTTTGGCTTCAAGGCCGATACCCTGGGCGTGTTCTTCGAGAAGCCAGGCACCGAGACCAAGGCCGGTACCGCCGGTTGGTACAACGCCGCGGCCTTCGACAAGTTCGCCAAGGCAGAGGGCCTGTACAGCAAATCGATCAACGGTGACGCCTTCTCCGATGAGGCCCGTGCCAAGGTCATCGAACTGATCAAGAACGAAATGGGCGGCCAGGTCGACCTGGTGGTCTACTCCCTGGCTTCGCCGGTACGCAAGCTGCCGCAGACTGGCGAGCTGGTGCGTTCGGCGCTCAAGCCGATTGGTCAGCCGTACAAGTCGACGGCCATCGACACTAACAAGGACGCCATCATCGAGGCGTCCATCGAGCCGGCCTCCGAGCAGGAAATCGCTGACACCGTCACCGTCATGGGTGGCCAGGACTGGCAGCTGTGGATCGATGCCCTGTCCCAGGCCGGCGTGCTGGCGCAAGGCGCGCGCACCGTTGCCTTCAGCTACATCGGTACTGAAATCACCTGGCCGATCTACTGGCACGGCGCACTGGGCAAGGCCAAGCAGGACCTGGACGACACCGCCGAGCGCCTGAACGCCAAGCTGGCTGGCGAGATCGCTGGCGGCGCCAACGTGGCGGTGCTCAAGTCGGTGGTGACCCAGGCCAGCTCGGCTATCCCGGTCATGCCGCTGTACCTGTCGATGGTCTTCAAGGTCATGAAGGAAAAGGGCATTCACGAAGGCACCGGCGAGCAGTTGAACCGCATGTTCCGCGACCGTCTGTACCGTACCGATGGCCAGCCGGGCGAGGTCGACGAGAAGGGCCGCCTGCGCCTGGACGATTGGGAACTGCGTGATGACGTGCAGGACGCCTGCAAGGATCTGTGGCCGCAAGTGACCACCGAGAACCTGTTCCAGTTGACCGATTACGCGGGCTACAAGCGCGAGTTCCTCAACCTGTTCGGCTTCGAGCGCAGCGACGTCAACTACGACGAAGACGTGGCTACTGACGTACGGTTCGACTGCATCGAGCTGTAAGCAAGTCCCTGACAGCGCAACCGTTTTTTCCGGTTGCGCTGTTCCCGCCGGGCCTTGTACATAAACTGAAACAAATCCTTCGCTGGCCTTTTGCTATGAGGCTGTTGCGTCTGATCTATACCGCTCCTAATTGCCGGGCAAAACTGCCGTGGCTGGGGAGGGTGTATGAGCGCATTGCAAAAATTGAAAGAGCGGATCAGACAAAAAGGCCTGCTGCGGACCCTGAAGACGCTGTTCGAACGCTACGTGTTCTTCCACTGGGAGCTTTTGTGGATGGAGCGTGACCTGGTCAGCCCGGTACCGCCGCATAACCTCAAGGATCATCCGCCGGTGACCCTGGTGGAGATCACCACGGACAACGCCGACGCCTTTGCCCGGCATTTCGGCGATCGTGTCGAAACCATGCGTGAACTGGCTGCTGAAGGCCATACCGGGCACATGTACCTGGACGAACAGGGCGATGCCGTCGCGTTCATCTGGGCCAGCGTGCGCGATTATCACGACCGTCATTACTACGGTTGTACCTTCCCGGTGCAGCCGGGTGAGTTCTTCGAGTTCGGTGGCGAGATGATCCGCCGGTTCTTTGGTAGCCGCTTGTCGGTGACGGCCCAGGTCGGGCTGTGGGAGGCCATGCATGCCAAAGGCTGCACGCGAGTGGTTGACGTGGTCGAGACTCACAACATCCCGGCGATGAAACTGCACTTGCGCATGGGGTACCAGGAGCAGGGCAGGGTCACTCATGTCTATGGCCTGTTCGGCCGCTGGAAGCTGTTCCGTGAAAGCCGCTACGAGGGGTCGCGCCTCGATGGCCTGCGAAAGGAGCGCGCACCGCGGGTGGCTCCCTCCCCTGAGGGGGTGGCCTGACCGCTGAAATTTGCTAGCGTGGGTGGACAACAACAGCGCGTCCACCCGCCTTGCCGCGGCGCGATGCCGCAGCAGGGAGCATGCCATGAGCAGCATCACCCAACCCGCCACTGCCTTTCGCCACGCCGCCGCCGATGGCTACAGCCTCGGAGGTTTCTGCTGGCGCCATGCCGAGCCTGATCCCCAGCGTCCCCTGGTGATCATCAACGCCGCGACCTCGGTGCGTTGCCGCTACTACTCGCGTTTCGCCGACTATCTGTTTGCCCATGGCTGCGATGTGCTGACCTACGACTATCGGGGCATCGGCGAGTCGCGGCCGGCCTCGCTGCGTGGCTTCCAGGCTTCCTGGAGCGATTGGGGGCGGTTGGATTTCGAGGCCATGCTGCAACTGGCAGCGCAGGCATTTCCCGGACAGCCGGTGGATGTGGTGGGGCATAGCTTCGGCGGCTGCGCGGCGGGGCTGGCGCCGTCGGCGGAGCGGGTGCGGCGCTTGGTCATGGTCGGCGCGCAGTTCGCTTACTGGCGTGATTATGCGGCAGGCAGCCGCTGGCAGTTGTTCGGCAAATGGCATGTGCTCATGCCGCTGTTGACCTGGTGGTTCGGCTACTTCCCGGGCAAGCGCCTGGGCTGGCTGGAGGATACGCCCGCAGGCGTGGTACATGACTGGAGCACCCGCACGCCGCTATTCGAGCAGCGCCCCAGTGGCCGCGCCTTGGGCGAGCCACCCTTTGCCCCGCTCAGGGCGGCAACCCTGGCCATCAGCCTGACGGACGATCCCTTCGGCACGGTCGAGGCCACCGAGCGTCTGCTGGGTTACTTCAGCGACGCAGAGCGCCTGCACCTGCGCCTGGCACCCGAGGATATCGGCGTCAGCGAAATCGGGCATTTCGCCTTCTTTCATGATCGTTTTCGCGAACAGCTCTGGTCCATCGCCTTGGCATGGTTGCAACAGGGACGGCTGACGGAAGGGACGCCGGGCGCACGGGTGGCGCCTTATGGCGGTTGAGGAGGGATGCTGTCTTGATTCGTGCGGTCGACGCTATACCGGTAGGCGCCAGCGTAAACTGGCGCCTACCCCCTACAGGCTGGCGCCAGGTTGATCAGCCCAGGCGCTGGAGCGGCTGTTCGGCGAACTTCACAGCGGCCAGGCCATGGGCCATCAGCGCACGGATGTTGCCGTGGTCGCTGCCTTGCGGAGTGGCCAGGACGCTGCGGTAGTGCTCGCCGAACGCCAGTAGCGCTTCCTGGTCGCTCAGGCCTTCGAGCAAGGCCAGGCCCAGGGTCTTGCAGGAGCCTTCGTTCTGCCCAGCCGCGTTTTCCACGCCGCCGTTGTTGAAGGCCTGGGGCTGGTAGCTGTAGTTCGCAGCAATGAACGCCAGGGTATCGGCGAAGGCGTGTTCACCGCTGTTCAGGCTGTTGCGCAGGGTATCGAGGTCAGTCACGGGGTTTTCCTTTGTCGAACGCCGCTTGTTGTTCGGCGCTGGCTTCTTTCTGGTATTGGGCTTTCCATTCGGCGTAGGGCATGCCGTACACCACTTCGCGGGCATCATCCAGGCTCAGCTCGACCTGTCGCTCGTCTGCGGCGGCCTTGTACCACTTGGACAGGCAGTTGCGACAGAAGCCGGAGAGGTTCATCAGGTCGATGTTCTGCACATCGGTGCGATTACGCAGGTGTTCGACCAGGCGCCGGAATGCGGCGGCTTCGAGTTCGAGTTGTTGTTGCGGGGTCATTGGGCTTCTCTCAGGCAATGCGGTTCTTCAAATGGCGGCCACCATTGATGACCACCTGGCTGCCGGTGCTGTATTGGCTTTCGAGCAGGAACATCACAGCTTCGATCAACGGGCGGGCGCCAGGCTCGAATTCCAGCAAGGCCTTTTTCAGAGCGTGCTCACGGTAGGCCTCGTCGCCATCTTCCTTGAAGATCAGCAGGCCGGGCAGGATACCGTTGACGCGGATCTTGGGCGCGTATTTTTCTGCGAAGGACAGCACCATGTTTTGCAGCGCTGCCTTGGTTGCGGCATAACCGATATGGCTCTTGCTACCGCGCGAGGAGGTCTCGTCGCAGATGTGGATGATGTCGGCCTTATCCACCTTGGCCAGGTGATCGCCAAGGGCCAGGTTCAGGTGGTAGGGCGCCTCGACGTGCAGGCGGAACATGGTGTCGAGGTTGCCCAGGCTGTCGTCGAGCCACAGCGAAGCGTTGTGGATGATCGCCCGCAGGCCAGGATAGTTGCTCTGCAGGTGAGCAATCAGGGCCAGGCGGTCGGCCTCCTGGCACAGGTCGGCCTGGAACTGGATGATGTTCGGATGCGCCGCTTCAGAGCGCAGGCTACGGCTGGCACTGACCACTGTATGGCCGGCCTGTGCCAGTTCGAGGGCCAGGGCCAGCCCTACACGCTGGCTGGCTCCGGTAACAAGGATTGGGCTGTTCATGTCAGGGACGGTCAACTTATACGGCTGTGCTTGAATGTCCCCAGCATACCCGAACTGCGCGCCCTTGTGCCCCGGCTCAGCGGCTGCGCAGGCCGCGCGCGGTATCCCTGGCTGGCACCGGACTGGCATTGAGCCAAGTAGCCAGCAGGCGGGTCGACAACGGGATGAACAGATACACCATCACCGGCGTCAGGCCCAAGGTGCTGAGCAGCACGCGCGGCACCAGGTCCAGCGCTCCCAGCCAATGGCCGAACAGTAGGTTGAACAGCAGCGAGACCGGGAAGAAGGCCAGCCAGATCGCGACGGCCTGCTTCCAACGCGGTGGGCGTTGCACCAAGGAACTGCCGAACCAGCCGTCCAGGCCACTGGCGCGCCGCTCCAGCGGGCGCTCGAACAGGCCATTGCCGCGTTGCAGCCAAGCCCGGCGCGAGGCCGAGTGCTCCCAGGCATTCAGGGTCTGCTCGTTAGTGAAGCGGAAGATGATCTGGAATTCGTCGCCCTCGGCAGGCGGGGCGAGGATGCCCGAGCCCAAGTAGCCGGGAAAGTCGGTGGCCAGCTGCTCGCCTTCGTGCAGCCAGGCCAGCAGGTCCTGGTAGCGGCCGTGGGCGGCGCGGCGCGACACCATCAAGGTAACGGGTGGGGTAGACATCGTGTATCTCCTGGCAACGAGGGGCCGGCGGGTAGCTGACCCCTGGTACGCCGCCCGGGGTGGTGGGCGACGTAGGCGTGCATGCAAGAATCGGGCGCGGATTATTCCTTAAATTTCATGACTCGTCAGTGCTGGTGGACGAGAGGGGGCGCTGGTCGTTTCGGTGACCGGCTGTGTTTCCCGGCGTAGAATGCGTGTTCGTACCCATGAACGCGGTTTTCCGGCAATGAACGAACAGGTTCCCGCTTCATTGATCAACAGCGAACTCAAGCAAGAAGTGCTGTTTCCGATCCGTGAAGTCGCCCGGTTGACGGGTGTCAACCCAGTCACCCTGCGTGCCTGGGAGCGCCGATATGGGCTGCTTCAGCCAACACGCACCGAAAGTGGGCACCGGCTCTACTCTCAGGCGGACATCGACGATATCCGCAGCATCCTCGGCTGGCTTGAGCGAGGTGTGGCGGTGAGCAAGGTCGGCGGCATCCTGGTGCGGGCCCACGCGCTCAAGGCTGGCGCGGAAATCTTTGCTGGCCCCGAGGAAAAGGCCCGTTGGCAATCCCTGGTGCGTCAGGCAGTGCATGGATTCGACACCGGGCGCCTTGACCAGCTGTACGGCCAGGTGTTCGCCTGCTATCCGCTGGTGGGGGTGTTCGAAGGTGTGTTCATGCCCGTATGGCAGGAGCTGCGCAGTTGCAGGGAAGGGTTCGGACAGACCAGCGAATGGCTGTTCCTCGACCACTTCCTGCGTGCCCGTGTGCTGCAGCGCCTGCACCTGGCCCATGAGACGCAGGCCGGGCGCGTGCTGCTGGCGCCATTGGATGGGCACAGCCTTGAATTGGAGTTGCTGGTGGCCGGCTTGCTGTTGGGCGGCGGTGAAATTGCGGTGACGGTGTTGGCCTGCGGGCAGCCGCTGGAGGAACTGGCCCTGGTTTGCGAGCGCTTGGCGCCGCAGGCACTGGTGCTGTTTTCCAACCGCCAGCCGACCCTTGACCAGAGCAAACGCCTGATACGTCTGGCGCCGGTCTTGACGTGTCCGCTATTGCTGGCCGGTGAGGCTGCCGAGCTGGCCCGGGAGAGCCTGGCTGGAACCCAGGTAGCTTGCCTGGGCGCTGGAGGAAAGCAGATGCGCCGGTGCCTGGCAGGTCACCTGGACACCTGAGTGTGCAGCTCCGGATGGGCCTGGCGATGGGCCTGGAGGATGTACTCGCGCAGGCGTCCGATTTCTTCTTCCGGGGTGTGGCTGAGGTCATAGGCCGCCAGGTCACTGCCGATACGCCGGCCCAGCACCCCCTGCACACCGATCGGCGGGATGCCTTCAGGGGTGAAATGCAGGCTGAACCTTTCCGGTGGTTGCGGCAGACCGCGTACCTCCAGCAGCGCGCCCTTGAAGGAGATCTCCCTCACCCATAACCCGCTGGGCTGGTCCTGGTCGTCGCGCAACTCCACCGGGGCATCCAGGGACAGGCGCCACGGGCGCGGCATGGGGCCATCTTCGTAGATGTAGGGCTGGCCCAGTTGCAGGTGCTGGGCATGGAATTCATCCTCGACCAGTTGCAGCGGGAAGCTGATCTGCTGGTTGTCGACCTGCGCCTGGAGCGTGACCTGGGCGTTGGCCGCCAGGAGCGTGAGCAGATCCTTGAGCCGGCGCTCGCCATTGACCTGCAGGCTCGACATTGGGTCGGCCTGGTTCAGTTGGGGCGAATGCTGCATGTCCTGGATAAAATCCAGCTCATCCTGGGTCAGGAGGGCGTTTGCTTGCATGGTCACACTCAAGGCTTGTCGGTCGTACAGGTTTTTTTCTTCACGGGTGGACAACGAAAAAAGCGTTTTGTTAGACCCGTTTGTCAGTTTCCTGTTCGGCGAGCTGTCTGTGGGCCAGGGGAGGGCGTTTGCTATGAATTGGCGGCCTTTTGCCATTAGTCGATGCTAGTATCCTACGCTTTTACTCAGTTTCGGAATCCTCAGATGAAAGTCGCCATTCTTTCCGGCTCGGTCTATGGCACCGCCGAAGAAGTAGCCCGTCACGCACAATCCCTGCTCAAGGCCGCCGGCTTCGATGCCTGGCATGCCTCCCGCGCCACCCTCCAGGACCTGCAGGGTTTCGCCCCCGAGGCCTTCCTGGCCGTGACCTCGACCACTGGCATGGGCGAATTGCCGGACAACCTGATGCCGCTGTTCAGCAGCATCCGCGATGTGCTGCCCGCCGAGTGGCGTGGCCTACCGGGCGCAGTGATCGGCCTGGGCGACTCCAGCTATGGCGATACCTACTGCGGCGGTGGCGAGCAGATGCGTGAATTGTTCGCCGAGTTGGGTTTGCGCGAAGTGCAACCGATGCTGCGCCTGGACGCCAGCGAGACCGTGACCCCGGAAACCGATGCCGAGCCCTGGCTGGCCGAGCTGATCAGCGCGCTGAAGGCTTGATCATCGCCGGCTGCGGCTGTTCCCTCAGCAGCTGCAGCCAGGCTTGGGCGGCACGGGACAGATAGGCGCCGCGGCGCCAGATGAAGGCAATGTCCCAACGCAGATGCTCCGGTGCCAACAGGGGCACCCGCACCACCCCTGGGCGCTCCAGCCCGCGGGCCACCACCCGTGGCAGCAAGACCACTCCCTGTCCGGCCGCGACCAGTGCGGCGAGAAAGTCCGCCTGGCCGCTGCGGCCACCCTCGCGCGGGGTGAAACCCAGCTGTTGGCAGGCGCTGAGCAAGCGGTCGTTGAGCACGAAGCTGCGCTGATATAGCAGGAATGGTGTCTCGGCCAGTTCAAGCAGGCTGACCTGGGTTTGCGTGGCCAGGCCGTGGCCGAGCGGCAACAGGGCGTCCAGTGGCTCATTGCAGAATGGTTGGAATTCGAAGGCTGGATCGCTTGGTGTGAGGCTGCCGCCCAGTTCCAGCTCGCCACTGAGCACTGCTTGTTCCACCGTGCGGCTGCCGCCTTCGAGCAACTGGATGCTGATGTTCGGATAGCGGCGCCGGTACTCGGCGAACAATTGGGCGAACAGGGCATCGCTGCCTAGCAGCGGCAGGCCCAGGCGCAGTTCACCACGGGCCAGTTGGCTGAGGTCGTCGAGTTCGCTGAGCAATTCCTGGCGCTGGCGCAGCAGGGCCTCGCCGCGCTCCTGGACGATGCGCCCGGCGGCGGTCAGGTGCAATTGCGAGCCTTGGCGTTCGAGCAAAGGCACGCCCAGGTCCTGCTCCAATTGGGCGACCTGCTTGCTCACGGCCGATTGGCTGATATGCAGGGTCTGAGCGGCTTGGGTGAAGCCCCCGCGGTGCACCACTTCGATGAAACTGCGCAGCTGTTTGAATTCCATGATCAGGATTCCATTATGGAATGGTGAGCAGTCTAACAATTCGCTTCTGGCCTAGGTGCTGGGATTTTAAAATAGGGGCCTCTCGAGGAACCCTGACATGAAATCCGCGTTACTGAAAAAGTCCCTGCGCCTGCTGGCCGAACTGGCGGTGCTGTTGGCCCTTTACCTTTTCGGCGGTCAGCTCGCTACCTGGTTGGGGTGGCCGATCCCTGGTGGTGTCATGGGCCTGGCGCTGCTCCTGCTGTTGTTCGCCCTGGGGTGGCTCAAACCCAACATGCTGCAACTGGGGGCCGGCTGGCTGATGGCGGAGATGCTGCTGTTCTTCATCCCGGCGTTGATGAGCCTGCTTGACTATGGCGTGCTGATGCGTGACGAGGGCTGGCGCATCCTGCTGGTGATCGGCGTCAGCACCTTGCTGGTGATGGTGATGACCGCTGTGACCGTGGAGGCGGTCTGCCGCTGGAGGTTGCGCCATGAGTCTTGAACCCATGCCGCTGTTCTGGCTCGCACTGACCTTGCTGGCCTACCTGGGCAGCCGTTGGCTGTACCGGCGCAGCGGGCGTTATGTGCTGTCGCCGCTGATCCTGGTGCCGGCCTTGCTGCTGGCGGTGGCCGTGCCTTTGCACACCGCCTATGCCGAATATGCGCGCAATACCCATTGGTTGATGAGTGTCCTGGGCCCGGTGACCGTGGCTTTCGCGGTGCCGATCTGGCAGCAGCGCGCGTTGCTGGCCCGGCATTGGCCGGCGTTGTCGCTGGGCATGCTGGTCGGCAGCGCCGCCTCCATCGGCAGTTCCTGGGGGCTGGCGCACCTATTGGCCCTGGACAATGCCGTGAGTCTCTCGCTGTTGCCGCGTTCGATCACCACGCCCTTCGCCATGCCGCTGGCCCGCGACCTGGGCGGAGTGCCGGAACTGACCGCTGTGTTCGTGATGTTCACCGGGGTGCTGGGGGCGATACTCGGTGGCATCCTGCTCAAGTACCTGCCATTGCGCACCCCCTTGGCCCGCGGCGCGTTGTTCGGCGTCGGCGCCCATGGCGCTGGCGTCAGCCGGGCCCAGGAAGTAGGCGGGGAAGAGGGCTCGGTGGCCGGCCTGGTCATGGTCCTGACCGGTTTGCTCAACCTGTTCGCCACTCCCTTGCTGGCGGCGCTGCTCTGACCGTTCGCCCCCTGACTCGTACGGCCATCAAGCTGGCTGCCAATGCAACTTACCGGCAAAGCGCTGCTGACTAGACTTGAGTCTTCAAGAAGCACACGAATGTGCCGAGGTGAATGCAATGATCGCAGTCACAGCCTTCCTTGATTCCTTTTTGCCACACTACCGGGATTGAATCTGATGCCTTTGGCCGAAATACCATTGTGCGTCTGGCGAACCCGGGGGCAGAACTTTTCCTTCCGGGGCCAGAGCATCCGTTACTGGACAGCAGGGCAGGGCGAACCCTTGCTGCTGCTTCACGGCTTCCCTACCGCCAGTTGGGACTGGCACTACCTGTGGACGCCACTGGCCCAACGCTTCCGGGTGATTGCTTGCGACATGCTCGGCTTCGGTGATTCGGCCAAACCGCTGGATCACCACTACAGCCTGATGGAACAAGCCGACCTGCAGCAGGCCTTGCTCACCCACTTGGGCGTTGGGCGGCCGGTGCACCTGCTGGCCCATGATTATGGCGGCAGCGTAGCCCAGGAGCTGTTGGCCCGGCACCATGAACAACGTGCCGAGATCGCCAGTTGCGTCTTTCTCAACTGCGGGTTGTTCCCCGAGAGCTACAAGCCACCCCTGATCCAGAAGCTGCTGCTCAGCCGCCTGGGCTGGCTGGTGGGCCGCTCCTTCGGGCGTGACGACTTGGTGCGCAATGTCACGCAGATCTACGGGCCTTGCACCCATCCCAGCGAAAGCGCGTTGGATGACTACTGGAGCCTGATCGTTTCCAACCGCGGCACACGCATCCTGCACAAGCTGATCGGCTATCTGGCCGAGCGTCGTGCGCAGCGAGAGCGCTGGGTTGGAGCGCTGCAACGCGACGGCGTACCGCTGCGCTTCATCAATGGCGCGGTCGACCCGATCTCCGGGGTGCATATGGTCGAACGCTACCGACAACTGGTGCCGGAGCCCGACACCGTGCTGCTGCAAGGCATTGGCCATTATCCGCATACCGAGGCGCCGACACAGGTGATGCGCCATTACCTGGCCTTTCGCGAGCAACCGATGAGCTACCCCGAACAGAGGGTCGCCTGGTCCTGAGTGGGCGATCATCGGTCTGTCTTATCGCCCGCTATTCAGCCTGAGTACGCTTGATTGTCCGCCGGCCGGTGCTGGCGGACACTCGTTGTTCCCGTCATTCCCTGGAGCCTTGAGCATGAGCGAACCGGTACGTCTGCAAGATAAAGTGGTGATCGTCACAGGGGCCGGGGGAGGCCTGGGCCGCGCCCATGCGCTGCTGTTCGCCGCTCGCGGGGCCAAGGTAGTGGTCAACGACCTCGGTGGCTCGACCCACGGCGAAGGCGCCAGCGCCTCGGCGGCTGATCGGGTGGTGGCCGAGATCCACGCGGCCGGTGGCAACGCGGTGGCCAACCATGACTCGGTCACCGACGGCCAGCGCATCGTCGAACAGGCACTGGACAGCTTCGGCAGGGTCGACGTGCTGGTGAACAATGCTGGCATCCTGCGCGACAAGACATTCCACAAAATGGATGAAAGCGACTGGGACCAGGTTTACCGAGTTCATGTGGAAGGCGCCTTCAAGCTCACCCATGCCGCCTGGCCGCATCTGCGCGAGCAGAACTGGGGGCGGGTGATCTTCACCTCATCGACCTCCGGCATCTACGGCAATTTCGGCCAGGCCAACTATGGTATGGCCAAGCTCGGCCTCTACGGCTTGACCCGCACCTTGGCCATCGAAGGACGCAAGCACGGCATCCTGGTCAACGCTATCGCCCCGACTGGCGGCACGCGCATGACCGAAGGCCTGATCCCACCGCAAGTGTTCGAACGGCTCAAGCCCGAGCTGATCAGCCCGCTGGTGGTGTACCTGGGCAGCGACCAGTGTCAGGACAGCGGCGAGCTGTTCGAGGTGGGAGGCGGCTGGGTCGGCAAGGTGCGCTGGGAGCGCAGCTTGGGCGTGGGCTTCGACCCGCGTGAAGGTTTCACCCCAGAGCAGGTGGCGGACAGCTGGCAGCAGATCTGTGATTTCGACGGCGCCGTGCACCCGCAAGACAGCCTGCAGGCATTGCAGCAGATGATGGCTAACTTGCAGAAGTATCCGCTGGGCTGAGGCGCTGCATGCTCCGGCCCATCATCTGAGCGATGCATTTTCTTGCGCCGATAAAAAAGGCCGCTGCAAATGCAGCGGCCAACTGAGACGTTAGATCAAGGAGCTTCAAAATCAACGTCGGTGAACCTTGCAGGCCCGGAAGGCGGGGGAGAGCCCTTCGCGCCGTGCCAGTGAGATCAGGATAAGGGCTTGATCCGACGAGAAAAATAGAGGCTTCTGACATTCTCTATTACCGTTCGGGTAACAGTACCTGGCCAGGGCCATGCCTCTGTCACCGCACAGGCTCGTAGCCCATGCGCCAGCTGACGGCCTGGGTGGCAGCCAGCAGGCGCTGGGCGGCAGGCCCCTGTTCATCGGCGTGGAAGATCGAGGTCGGGCCCACCACGGTCATCACCGCGGCGATCTGCCCCATGGCGTTGAACACCGGTGCCGACAAGGCATCCACACCCGGCATCAGCAACCCGTGCACATGGTGCAGGCCACGCTCGCGGATGCTGGCCAGCAGGGGCGCGTACTCGCTGGCGGTGTGGTTCAGCGCCGCCAGTTCCTGATCGCGCAGTTCCACGGTCTCGCGCTCCGGCAGGTAGGCGGCGAACACCAGGCCAGTGGACGAACTGAGCAGCGGCAGCACCGAGCCGATCTGGGTCACCACCGTCACCGCGCGCACGGCCGGTTCGATGCTCACCACTGTCGCGCCCTGGTTACCCCATACGGCGATGAAGCAACTCTCGTTGAGCGCGTCGCGCAATTGCGACAGCGGCAGGGCCGCGACTTTCAGTACATCGATCCCTCCCAGGGCGGCCAGCCCGACCCGCAAGGCCTCGCGTCCCAGGCCGTAATGGTTGGTGGCCGGGTCTTGTTCGGCAAAGCCGCTGGCGATCAGCGCCTGCAGGTAGCGGTGCACCTTGCTGGCCGGCATGTCGACATGTTCGGCCAGGCGTGACAGCGGCGTGGAGGGCGAGAGTTGGGCAAGGGCTTTGAGGATGTCGGTGCCGACTTCCGCCGAGCGGACCTTTTGCTTGCCGTTGTCGGCAGGGGAGCTGGCTTTGGCCATGGGGGTGGGCATCCAGGGAGAACAGGTGGGCGTCTTTATAGCTTGACGCCTTTCGGCAATCAAATTACGTTATTCGTAATCTGATTACGATAAAAACAATGCAGACATGCTGCTACCCCTGAGCCGTCCCTCGGCAGGGCCCGCAGCCAGCTGCCATCAACCGGCCTGCATCGGGCCCGGAGGCGCAGATGAACCTCGATACGTCCCCCATCAGCTACCTGAGTGGTTTCGGCAACGAATTCGCCAGCGAAGCCTTGCCCGGCGCCTTGCCGGTTGGGCAGAACTCGCCCCAGAAGGCCCCTTATGGCCTGTATGCCGAACTTTTTTCCGGTACCGCCTTCACCATGTCGCGCAGCGAGCTGCGTCGTACCTGGCTCTACCGTATCCGGCCCTCGGCCTTGCACCCGCGTTTCGAGCGCCTGGAGCGCCAGCTCAGCGGTGGCCCGCTGGGTTCGGTAACCCCCAACCGCCTGCGCTGGAGCCCACAGCCGATTCCTAGCGAACCCACCGATTTCATCGAGGGTTGGGTAGCCATGGCAGCCAACTCAGCGGCGGAAAAGCCCGCGGGCGTTAGCATCTACACCTATTGCGCCAATCGTTCGATGGAGCGGGTGTTCTTCAATGCCGATGGCGAGTTGCTGCTGGTGCCGGAGCAAGGGCGCCTGCGTATCACTACCGAACTGGGCGTGCTGGAGTTAGAACCCTTGGAGATCGCTGTGTTGCCGCGTGGCTTGAAGTTCCGCGTCGAACTGCTCGATAGCCAGGCTCGCGGCTACATCGCCGAGAACCATGGCGCGCCGCTGCGCCTGCCCGACCTGGGGCCGATTGGCAGCAATGGCCTGGCCAACCCACGCGACTTCCTTGCCCCGGTGGCCCGCTATGAAGAATCCAGCGGCCCGGTTCAACTGGTGCAGAAGTTCCTTGGCGAACTCTGGGGCTGCGAGCTGCAGCATTCGCCGCTGGACGTGGTGGCCTGGCACGGCAACAACGTGCCCTACAAGTACGACCTGCGCCGTTTCAACACCATCGGCACGGTCAGCTTCGATCACCCGGACCCGTCGATCTTCACCGTGCTGACCTCGCCGACCAGCGTGCCAGGCCTGGCCAACATCGACTTCGTGATCTTCCCGCCGCGCTGGATGGTGGCCGAGAACACCTTCCGTCCGCCATGGTTCCACCGCAACCTGATGAACGAGTTCATGGGCCTGATCCAGGGGGCCTACGACGCCAAGGCCGAAGGCTTCCTGCCCGGCGGCGCCTCGCTGCACAGTTGCATGAGCGCCCATGGCCCGGATGCCGAGACTTGCAGCAAGGCGATCGCCGCCGACCTTGCGCCGCACAAAATCGACAACACCATGGCCTTCATGTTCGAGACCAGCCAAGTGCTGCGCCCGAGCCGCCATGCCCTCGAATGCCCGCAATTGCAGGCCGACTACGATAGTTGCTGGGCCACGTTGCCGAGCACCTTCAACCCGAACCGGAGATAAGCCATGAACCAGACCGCCATTGCCCGCAGTTGGGTCGACCACGCCAACGGGCACAGCGACTTCCCGCTGCAGAACCTGCCCCTGGGCATCTTCAGCCGTCCGGGCGAAGCGCTGCGGTGCGGCGTGGCCATCGGCGACGCCATCCTCGACCTGGAAGCGGTCCTGGCCGCCGGCCTGTTCGAGGGCCAGGCCAAGGCCGCTGTCGAAGCCACCCGGGGTGGCGCGCTGAACGCTTTCTTCGCCCTGGGCCGCGAGCCCCGCGTGGCACTGCGTGAGCGCCTGCTGGCGCTGCTCGGCGAGCACAGCGAGCACCAGGCCGCTTTGAAGGCGGCGCTGTATCCCGCCAGCGACTGCCAACTGCACCTGCCAGCGCGGATCGGCGACTACACCGACTTCTACGTGGGCATCGAGCACGCCAAGAACGTGGGCAAGCTGTTCCGCCCCGACAACCCGCTGCTGCCGAACTACAAGTACGTGCCCATCGGCTACCACGGCCGCGCTTCGACCATCCGCCCCTCCGGTACCGACGTGCGCCGGCCTAACGGCCAGACCCTGCCGGCCGGGCAGAGCGAGCCAAGCTTCGGCCCCTGCGCGCGCCTGGACTATGAACTGGAGCTGGGCATCTGGATCGGCCAGGGCAATGACATGGGCCAGGCCATTCCGGTCGCCGATGCAGGTGAGCATGTCGCCGGCTTCTGTCTGCTCAACGACTGGTCGGCGCGGGATATCCAGGCTTGGGAATACCAGCCGCTGGGCCCGTTCCTGTCCAAGAGCTTCATCACCAGCGTCTCGCCATGGGTGGTGACCGCCGAGGCCCTGGAGCCGTTCCGTTGTGCCCAGCGCGCCCGTCCAGAGGGTGATCCGCAGCCGCTGTCCTATCTGCTCGACACCCGCGACCAGGCCAATGGCGCCTTCGACATCGAACTGGAAGTGCTGCTGCTGACCGAGCGCATGCGCGAGCAGAACCTGCCGGCCCACCGCCTGACCTTGAGCAGCACCCGCAGCATGTACTGGACCGTGGCGCAGATGGTCGCCCACCACAGCGTCAACGGTTGCCAGCTGCAGCCGGGCGACCTGTTCGGTTCCGGCACCTTGTCTGGTGCCGTCCCAGGTTCCTTCGGCAGCCTGCTGGAGATCACCGAGGGCGGCAAGCATCCGGTGGAGCTGGCCAGTGGCGAGGTGCGCAAGTTCCTCGAGGACGGTGACGAGATCATCCTGCGCGCCCGTTGCACGCGAGATGGCGTGGCCAGCATCGGCTTCGGCGAATGCCGCGGCAAGATCCTTCCGACACGCTGAGCGAGGGCAGGGCGATGGAACTCTTCACCTACTTCCGTTCCACCTCCTCGTACCGGGTGAGGATTGCCTTGGCGCTCAAGGGCCTGGATTACCAAGCCCTGCCGGTCAACCTGCTCAAGGGCGAACAGCGCAGCGACGGTTTTCTCGCGCTCAACCCCCAAGGTCGAGTGCCGGCGCTGCGCACGGACAACGGCGCGTTGCTGGTGCAGTCGCCGGCGATCATCGAGTACCTGGAAGAAGCCTATCCACAGCCTGCGCTGCTCCCGGAAGACGCCGAACAGCGTGCCAGGGTGCGTGGCGTGGCGGCCCTGATCGGTTGCGATATCCATCCATTGCACAACGTCAGCGTGCTCAACCAACTGCGTCAGCTGGGGCATGACGAGGCGCAGGTCAACCAGTGGATCGCCCATTGGATCGGCCAGGGCCTGGCGGCGGTGGAACAGTTGATCGGCGAGCAGGGCTACTGCTTCGGCGATGAGCCGGGGCTGGCGGACGCCTACCTGATTCCGCAGTTGTATGCGGCTGAGCGCTTCAATGTCGATCTTGGTGATTATCCGCGCATCCGCCGGGTTGCCGCCCTGGCCGAGCAGCATCCGGCGTTCATCACGGCGCACCCGGCGAGGCAGCCCGACACGCCGGCTCAGTGAATCGAGCGGGGGGATATCGGCAACTGGCCGAGGCGCTCGCTCAGGCGCAGGCGCTGGATCGGGTCGTCGGTCAGCAATAGGGCATGCTCCAGGTCGAAGCGTTCGGCCTGGGGGCATTCCAGGTGTTGATAGAGGGTGGCGCGGGCCAGGTAGTCGCTGACCTGGACCGGGCCCAACTGCATGACCCGTTCGGCATCGATCAAAGCGGCCAGGTCGTTGTCATTGCTTGAGTGCAGTTGGCGCAGGTTGCGTGATAGGCGCTGGAGCATCTGCATCGGATTGGCGCTGCGAAGGTGTTCCGCAGTCAATGGCAGTTGCGGACCGAACTGGCGGCTCAGCAATTCGCGGCAGTCAGTAGGGTACAGGCGTCGCCCGCCGCAGGGATCGAGCAGGTGATCGGCACCCGGCACGCGCAGCAGGAAGTGGCCGGGGAAGTTCACGCCTTCCAAGGGGATCGACAAGCGCCGGGCCAGCTCCAGTGCCAGGATGGCCAGGGCCAACGGTTGGCCGCGGCGCCGATGCAGAACCTTGTCCATCAGCGCCGCCTGAGGGCGCAGCGGATGGTACTCGTCCTGCTGGAAGCCCAGGGCATTCAACTGACGCAGCAGCGGCTGGGCCAGCTCGTTGACCGGCAGCATCGGCAGGCCGGCGCTGATGTTCCGTTGCAGGTCGTGGACCTGTGACAGGCAGGCGTCGATATCGACGCTGCGGTCATGTTCGGCGGCAATCCATAGCGCGGCTTCCAGCAGGGCGACTGGCTCGCGTTCCAGGCAGGCCAGGCAGGCTTGGCGTGGGTTCATGGGTATCTCCGCTCAAGCTTCTGTTGTAGCCCCAGCGCCGCTTTTCGTCCAGTGGTCCGCCGAGGGCTTGTGCAGGAAGGACATGCCTATACTGGTAGGAGCACCTCATCGGGGGAGCCCGTCGATGTTCGCGCTCATGCAAAGCACCCGCACCCAGTCCCTGCACCTGTGCATCGACCCGCCCACTGGCCTCAAGGCCGTGGTGGCGATCCACAGTGAGCAGATGGGCCCTGCCATGGGCGGCTGCCGCTACCTGCCGTACGCGGATGACGAAAGCGCGATGATCGACGCCATCCGTCTGGCCCAGGGCATGAGCTACAAAGCCGCGTTGGCCGGCTTGCCGTTGGGAGGCGGCAAGGCGGTGATCATCCGCAACCCCCATGTGGAAAACCGCGCGGCGTTGTTCGAGGCCTTCGGGCGTTTCGTCGACTCGCTGCAGGGGCGCTTCATCACCGCGGTGGACAGCGGCACCTCGACCCTGGACATGGACTGCATCGCCCAGGCCACGCCCCATGTCACCAGCACCACGGCCTCCGGCGACCCGTCGCCGCACGCAGCCATGGGCGTGTTCGCCGGCATACGGGCCACCTCCATGGCGCGCCTGGGCAGCGACAACCTCGAAGGTTTGCGGGTGGCGGTGCAGGGGTTGGGCAATGTCGGCTATGCCCTCGCCGAACAGTTGCATGCGGCCGGTGCCGAATTGTTGGTCAGTGACCTGGACCCAGGACGGGTGCAACTGGCCATGCAGCAGTTCAATGCCCACCCGGTGGCGAACGAGGCGCTGATCAGCACCCCTTGCGACATCTTCGCGCCCTGCGGCGTGGGCCCGGTGCTGACTGGTCAGAGCGTGATGCAACTGCGTTGCGCGGCAGTGGCCGGGGCTGCCAACAACCAGTTGACCACCTTGCAGGTGGCCGATCAGTTGGAAAGCCGAGGCATCCTCTATGCGCCGGACTATGTGATCAACGCTGGCGGGCTGATCTATGTGGCACTCAGGCACCAAGGCGAGGATCTCGGCACCATTACCGCGCACCTGGCGCGCATTCCCTCGCGGCTCACCGAAGTCTTCGCCCACGCCCAGGCGGAAAAACGTTCGCCAGCGCGGGTGGCGCAGATGCTCGCCGAGCGCCTGCTTTACGGTTGAGCGGGCTTAGCCGGCAGCGTTGCCGTCGAGCAGTTCGACCAGGGCGTCGGGCTGGTTCTTGAAGGCGCGGGCGAAGATGTCGCGGTTCTTCGCCATGTAGATACCGGCCTCCTCGACCTGCTGTTCGCTCAGCGACGGCACGGCCTTGTGCAGTACCTCGGCCAGCCGTTCGGCCAGCTCGAGCATCTTGTCGTGACGGTCTGCTTCGGCCTTATCCATGAACAAGCGCTCCGGGTCGCGGCTGCTGCGGTATACCACTTCGACGGCCATTCATCACCTCATGTGCCTTTTTGCTGGTTGAGTCAGGATTAACTGTATTTATATACAGTATTCAGGATAAGCCTTCCGGCTGCAACCCGATAGTGGCGATTTATCTCGAATCACCCGGTACAGCGTAGCCGCCAAGTGCCTTGCGGCAATCGGTCGCCTTCTCAAGGCAGGGGCCTGGCCTTTTAACTGCATGGCACAAAGCGTCATGTGCCTGGCGCATCATCCTTCATGTCGTATCGGGGACTTAGCATCGTGAACATCAAATGGGCTGAAAAGCTGCGCAAGGGCCTGCATGGCTCGGCCGATTCGCTCGGCAACCTGTGTGTCGAGTCGTTCCACTACCTGGCGCTGTTCGGTATCGGTGGCATCACCGCCTGGGCTGCGGTGATGACCTTCCTGGAGATGCTCAACAAGGGCGGGGTCAGCGTCGACGACATCCTGTTGTTGTTCATCTACCTTGAGTTGGGGGCCATGGTGGGGATCTACTTCAAGACCAACCACATGCCGATCCGCTTTCTGCTCTACGTGGCGATCACCGCGCTGACCCGCCTGCTGATCGGCGATGTGTCGCACCACAAGGCGCCGGATGTCGGCCTGCTGTACCTGTGCGGCGGCATCCTGCTGCTGGCCTTCTCCATCCTGGTGGTGCGCTATGCGTCGTACCGCTACCCTTCGACCAAGGTCATCGATGCCAGTGGCAAGGACCTCGACGACGGTAAGGTCTGACGGCTGGGGTGCCCGCGTCTGACTGACAATGAAGCCTGCACAGATTGTGTGAAAACATCTGCCTGGCCCTTCAAAAAATGCTCCGTATCAGAAGATACGGAGCATTTTTCGTTATGGTCTACATCCAAGTAGAGTCCCGCAGACAGACCGGTCTGTTCCCGGTCTTGCTGGTGCGTTTGAATGCCATGCTGCGGGACGGTAAGCCGTGGCAGGAACCTGAAAGTCAGACGCCCGCCACCTGACCGCTCATTGGGAGCAGATCGCTTAAAGCGGGTCTCGCTGCGTCACCTTACAAACTTACTGTCCAACATTTGGGGCGCGGCCCATTCTGTGTAAACCACAGGAATTGAGGTATGCAGGGATTCTGTGGGGCTGGCGAAGCCTGCGATGGGCCGCACAGCGGAGCCATTGGCCTTAACTGACTGGCATTAAGCTTCCAGGCTCCATTTGTCATTAGTGGTTCTGAACTCATAACCAAACGATCTGCAAGATTTCCCCGCGTCGCTGCACATGTTCATACCGGACATGACGCAGGACCCCGCGATGCCCCACTACCTCGATGACGCCCAGCGCGAAGATGTGCAGCGCCTGTATGCCAGTTTCCTTGGTCGCAGCGAATGGCCGACCTGGCTGTTGCTCGTGGCCGTGCAGGGTGGTTGGTTTGCCGTGATGATCTTCAGCCACGAGTTGGGCGTATGGCCAACCACTGTGCTGCTGGTCCCGCTGCTGGTGTTGTGGCTGTCGCTCCAGCACGAGCTGCTGCACGGTCACCCGACTCGACTGCCGTGGCTGAACAAGGCCCTGGGCTATGCCCCGTATGCGGTCTGGTATCCCTATACCTTGTACCGCGACAGCCATCTTCGTCATCACCGCGACGAGGACCTGACGCTGCCGGGCCGCGACCCGGAAAGCCGTTACCTCAGCCGCCTGCATTGGCAGCGCAGCGGCGCATTCACGCGTGCCCTGCGCTGGGTGGACAAGACCTTGCCTGGCCGCTTGTTGCTCGGGGCGCCGCTGGCGCTGCTTGGCCTGGTCCGGGAGGAGCTGGCTCGCCTGGCCCGAGGTGATCGCCAGGCCTGGCTGATGTGGCTGACCCACGGTTTGTTCTGCGGGGTGATGTTCGTGTTCATCGCCCGCTACAGCGCCCTGTCGGTGGTGCACTACCTGGCGTTCGTCAGCGTGCCGGCGCTGGCGGTGGCAATGCTGCGCTCCTACTACGAGCACCGGCCTAGCGAGCGCCCGGAGCAACGCACGGTGATCAACGAAGCCGGTTGGCCCTGGCGCTGGCTGTTTCTGAATCTGAACCTGCACCTGGTGCATCACGACTTGCCGGGGCTGCCCTGGTACTTCCTGCCCCGGGTCTACCGCCAGCGGCGTGAGCAATGGCTGGCCCGCAGCGGTGGTTTCCTGGTGCGGGGCTACGGTGAGTTGTTTCGCCGTCACAGCCTGAAACCGGTCGATAGCCCGGAACACCCCTTTGTCTGACTTGGAGTCCGAGCATGACCCATGGCTTCGCCGAGTTGTCGATGTATACCGCCCCACCACGAGTAGGCGCCGCCAGCGAGGCCTGGCTTGCACGCATCCTGCAATTGCTCGGCGCGACCCGCGGGGACGCCGCTGGCCTGGACCTGCCGCAACTGTGGCAGTCGCCGCAATTGCTGCTGGCGCAGACCTGCGGCTATCCGCTGATGACGGCCTTGCGTGGCCAAGTCCGGGTGATCGGCCGGCCGCTGTATGAGCTACCCCATGGGCATGGGGGCGACCATTGCAGTCTGCTGTTGGCTCGCTGCGACGATCCGCGGGAGGTGCTGATGGACTTTCGCGGCAGCCATGGCCTGGTCAACAACGCAGACTCCAACTCCGGGATGAACCTGTTCCGTCATCGGCTGGCGCCCTTGCAGCGCGGTGGGCGGTTCTTCGCGGATATCAGCCTGACGGGCGGGCACCGCGACAGCTTGCGGGCGTTGCGCGAACGGCGCGGTGACCTGGCCGCCATCGACAGTGTGACCTACGGCTACCTCGCCCGTGACCACAGCGATGAGGTGGCGGGCCTGCGGATCGTTGCCCGCACTGCCAGCGGCCCCTGCCTGCCTTACATCGGCGCTGGCCATCTCGATGAGCGGGCAGTGCAGCGGGTACGCGCCGCGATGAATCAGGCGCTAGCGGACCTGCCTGAGGTGGCGAAGACCCTGGCCATCGCCGAGGTGCTGCCTGCCAGCGAGGCCGATTATCAGGTGCTGCTCGACTACCAGGAGGAGGCGAGGCTGCTCGGGCTTGAGTATCTTTAATTTCTTTATCGAATATAAAAATGTTTTTTAAGTATTTTTAAAGTATAAGACGTCAGGCTAGCATGCGCTCACCGGAACACCGGACATACCACGAACCTACCCCTTGTGGAGCCTTCATGTCCGGCATCGGAAACTCACACAGTGATTACGTGGGCGGCCTGTTCCGCAGTCATTATCCGTGGCTGTGCGCACGCTTGCGTCGGCACCTGGGCTCCGGCAGCGGCAACGCCGAAGACATCGCCGCCGACACCTTCGTGCAGTTGCTGAGCGCGCCGGGCGTGGTGCCGATCCGCCAACCCCGCGCCTTGCTGACCACCATTGCCCAGCGCCTGATGTACCAGTTGTGGCGCCGTCGCGATCTGGAGCGGGCCTACCTGGAAGCCTTGCAAGCCGACGAGGAACGGCTGGCACCATCGCCCGAGCAACTGGCGCAGATGATCGAGGCACTGCAGGCCATCGACACCTTGCTCGACGGCTTGCCGGCCAAGGTCAAGGCAACCTTCCTGCTGTCGCAACTCAATGGCCTGACCTACCCGCAGATCGCCCGGGAGCTGGGCATCTCGCAACGCTCGGTCAGCGACTACATGGCCAAGGCCATCAACCGTTGCCTGAAGGCCAGTCTGGATTGACATGAACGCAACCGACGACCAGGAACGACTGATCGAACAGGCCACGCACTGGATCGTGCTGTTGCGCTCGGGAAGTGCCAGCGAGGCGGACCACCAGGCGTTCCAGACCTGGCGCGCCCAGGACCCGCGTCATGAACAACTGTGCCAGCGGCTGGAGACCACCTTGAGCGTGTTCCAGGTACCGAAGGCCCAGGGCATCGGCGGCGCCGTACTGCAGCGCACCCTTGCCGCGCCATCGGGTCGGCGTAAGTTCATCCAGGGGGCGCTGCTGGGGGCTGGTGTGGCGCTGGGGGCTGGTTGGGGACTCAACAACCCGCTGCTGGCGCCGATGCAACTGGGCGCCGACATCAGCACCGGAACGGGCCAGCGCCAACGCATCGCCCTGCAGGACGGCAGCCAATTGACGATGAATGCCGAAAGCGCGGCGGATGTGCGTTTCGATGATCAGTGGCGGCTGCTCAAGTGGCGTGGCGGGGAGGGGTTGATCGAGATCGCCGGTGATTCCCGACCGTTCAGGGTGCAGACCCGCGCCGGCAGCATCAGCGCTCAGGTATCCCGTCTGCTGCTGCATGAGCGTGGCGCGAGCTGCCGGGTCAGCGCCTTGAGCGCGGAGCTTGAGCTGATCAATCAGCAGGGCGACGGTCTGCTGTTGCAGGCAGGGCAGAGCGTCACCTTCGACCGCTTCAGGTTTGGTGCCGTGCAGGCCCTGAGCAGCACCGAGGGCGCTTGGGTCGATGGCCTGCTCGAGGTCCGCGACAGCCCGCTTGCCGAGGTCATCGATGCCTTGAGGCCCTATCGCCGTGGGGTATTGCGTGTTGACCCGGACATTGCCGGCTTGCGCGTCAGCGGGCTTTTCCGTCTGGACGACAGCGACATCGTCCTGGAGGCGCTGAGCCGGACCTTGCCCATCCGCGTCACGCGCCACAGTGACTACTGGGTGATGCTGAGCCCGGCCTGAATGCGGCCGGTTCTAACGACATAACCAATCGATCTGCAAGTTTTCCCGCCGCCGTGCCACAGCATTTCCGTAAGCGCTGCCGAGGGAGCAGCGTTGTTGATTCCGGGAGAGGGAATCGTTGTGCGCATGACCTACAAGAGCATCACCAGAAACCATTCGGCGACCCCGTTCCACCCCGCGCTCAAGGCCTTTGCCATCGGCCCGCTGGTCGGGCTTTTCATGGCCTGTGCCTATGCCGCCGATGAGGCCAAGCAGGCTTATCACATCAGTGCCGGCCCCCTGGACGAAGTGTTGCTGAGCATCAGTCGGCAAAGCGGCCAGGTGATTTCGTTCACCCCGGGGCTTGAGCGTTTTTCGTCTTCTTCGATCGAGGGCGACCTGACGGCCGAGCAGGCGATCAGTGAAGCCCTGCGCGGCACGGGCCTGCAATTGCAGGTCAGCCCGGGCGGCGCGTTCATCGTCCGCGACACTGGCAGCGAAGCCGCCGCCATTGGGCCTGCCGATGCCCAGGCAAGCCAGGTCGCCGCCGCGAGTGCGCCGACCCTGGACCGGGTCATCGCCATCGGTACACGGCGCAATGACGCCACGGCCCTGACCAGCGCCGCGCCGGTAGACGTGATCGGCAGCGAAGAGTTGGTGCAGACCGGCGCGACCACGCTCAACCAGGCGCTGTTCCAACTGTTGCCGTCGTTCAACTTCCCGCAGAACCAGAGCGCCACTCGCGGACAGAACCCCAAGGGGGCGTCGTTGCGCGGCCTGTCCCCGGACCAGACCCTGGTGCTGGTCAACGGCAAGCGGCGCCACGCCTCGGCGGTGGTGAACATTTCCGGCGGCGTGCCGTTCATTGGTGCCCAGCCGGTGGATCTGGACATGATCCCGATCAGCGCCATCGACCATGTGGAAGTGCTGCGTGACGGCGCCTCGGCGCAGTATGGCTCCGACGCGGTGGCCGGGGTGATCAACATCGTGCTCAAAGAACGCGACAGTGGTGGGCAGCTCAACACGCAACTGGGCAAGTACGCCCAGGGTGACGGTTTCAGCAAGAACGTCGACGGCTGGTATGGCCTTGGCCTGCCAGGGGATGGTTTCCTGACCCTGAGCTTCAACGGTGTGAACACCAAACCGACCGATATTGGCGACAAATACG
Source organism: Pseudomonas sp. X10 (assembly GCF_054889225.1). Lineage (NCBI taxonomy): Bacteria > Pseudomonadati > Pseudomonadota > Gammaproteobacteria > Pseudomonadales > Pseudomonadaceae > Pseudomonas > Pseudomonas sp. X10. The sequence goes on from NZ_CM142677.1 coordinate 1,017,019, forward strand.
AGGCCGATGGTGAGTTGCAGGACCCGCGCTGGGGTGGCGCCGGGCGGGACAAGTTCAACCTGGCCGCCAATGCCGAAGTCGGCCTGAACGACCAGTGGCGGTTGTACAGTTTCGGTACCTACGGCCAGGACAAGTCGGTCAACAATACGCCGCCGCTGTTGCGCGACAACCCCAACAACGTCCCCTCGCTCTACCCCAACGGCACCATTCCGAAGTACCGCTATCGTTACGAAGACGCCTCGCTGACCATCGGTACGCGCTTCGAGGATGCGTCCATCGGGCGCCTGGATATCAGCGCCACCTATGGTCGCGACAAACACGACGAGTTGGCCTTCGATACGGTCAACCCCAGCTATGGTTCGCGCAGCCCGACCAAGTTCGATGTCGCCACGCTGATCAATACCCAGACCAACCTGGCCATCGACTATGCCCGTGACCTGGAGGTCGCCTGGTCGGACAACCCGCTGACCCTCTCGGCAGGCATCGCCTACCGCCGCGAGCAGTACCAGTTGCAGGATGGCGACTTCGACTCCTACTCCTTTGGCGGCATCGACGGTGTGCAAGTCGGGGCGGTGCAGGCATCCGGGTTGATGCCGGACGACGCCGATACGTACCGGCGCGAAGTCGGCGGCGTGTACTTCGGTCTGGAAAACCAGGTCACCGACAAATTCCAGGTCGGTGTCGCTGGGCGCACCGAACACTATTCGGACTTCGGCTCGGCCACCACCGGCAAGCTTTCGGCGCGTTACGAGTTCACCCCGCAGGTGGGCCTGCGCGGCACCATCAACAGTGCCTACCGCGCGCCGACCCTGGGCCAGATCGGCACCTCCTGGACCACCACGACCAACGTCGATGTCAATGGCAACCCAGTGCTCACCCGCATCCTGCCGGTCGATCATCCTGCGGCGCAGGCGTTGGGCGCGCAGAAGCTCAAGCCGGAGAAGTCCACCAACTACTCCCTGGGTCTGGTGTTGCGGCCGACCGAGCAGGCTTCGCTGACCGTCGATGCCTACCAGATCAGCATCCGTGACCGCCTGTTGTACAGCGGTGGCATCTCGGGCCCCGAGGCCGAACGGATTCTCACCGAAGCTGGCTTCGGCCAGTACAGCTGGGCGCAGTTCATGACCAACGCCGCCGACACCCGCACCCGTGGGGTCGACATCGTCGGTAAGTACAACCTGGACCTCGAGGGCCTGGGTAACCTGGCGCTGTCGGCCGGTTACACCAAGGCCAAGACCACGATCAGGAAGGTCCACGGCAACCCGTACGGCTTCGATGTGCTGACCCGCGAAGCCCGAGGCTTCCTGGAGCACGGCTACCCCGAAGACAAGCTGGTGCTGGGGGCGACCCACCGCTACGGCCCCTGGACGGTAAGCCTGGCGCAGACCCGCTATGGCAAGTACCGCAAGTACGCCGCCTCGGCGGACAACGCACAGTACGACCAGACCTTTTCGGCGCAGTGGAATACCGACCTGGACGTGAACTACGCGTTCAACAAGCAACTGACCCTGTCGGTGGGGGCCAACAACCTGTTCGACAGCAAGCCGGACGACTTCAACACGCGCCTGCGCCAGACCCCAGGGCAGCAGTACAGCTACCTCGCTCCTTCGGCACCGGAGGGGACGTTCTACTACACCCGGCTGAGCTACGACTTCTGAGTTCCACGAGGCGACCATGACATCGATAAAGAAACTGCTGAGCTATTCACTGTTGGCCATCGGCCTGCTCGGCCAACCGCTCCTGGCAGCCGAGAAGGCGGAGCCGATCCACTTTGGCGACATCACTTGGGAAAGCGGCAGCCTGATCACGGAAATCCTGCGCACCATCGTCGAGAAGGGCTATGGCTACCGCACCGATACCTTGCCGGGCAGCACAGTCAGCTTGGAAGCGGCGCTGGCCAAGGACGACATTCAGGTGATCGGCGAGCAGTGGGTTGGCCGCAGCCCGTTCTGGGTCAAGGCCGAGGCCGAAGGCAAGGTGTTCGGCCTCGGCGATACGGTCAAGGGGGCGACCGAAGGCTGGTGGGTGCCCGAGTTCGTGATCAAGGGTGACCCGGCGCGGGGCATCGAGCCGTTGGCGCCCGACCTGAAGTCGGTGGCTGACCTGGCCCGTTACAAGGATGTGTTCAAGGACCCCGAGTCGCCGAGCCAGGGCCGCTTCCTCAACAGCCCGACCGGCTGGACCTCGGAGATCGTCAACAGCCAGAAGCTCAAGGCCTATGGGTTGACCGACAGCTACGTGAACTTCCGCACCGGCTCCGGCGCGGCGCTGGATGCCGAGGTCAGCGCATCGATTCGCCGGGGTAAGCCGGTGCTCTTCTATTACTGGTCGCCCACTCCACTACTGGGGCGTTACAAGCTGGTGAAGCTGGAAGAGCCGCCGTTCGACGCCGAGGCCTGGAAGACCCTGGCCGACGCCAACCACCCCAACCCCCAGGGTTCGCGTTCGTTGCCGGCGCACCTGGCGATCGGCGTGTCTGCGCCGTTTCGTGCCCGCTACCCGGAACTGGTGGCGTTCTTCAGCCAGGTCGACCTGCCCATCGACCTGTTGAACCAGACCCTCGGACGCATGAGTGAGAAGCGCCTGGACCCGCGCTCTGTGGCGCAGTCGTTCCTGCGCGAGCATCCCCAGGTGTGGAGCGCCTGGGTGCCAGCCGATATCGCCGCCAACGTCAGCCGGAGCCTGTAGATGTTCAAGTTCATTTTGCAAGTCCTCGTGCTGGCGCTGTCGACCTCGTTGGCACAGGCGGCCGATCCGCAGGTATTGCGCATCGGCTACCAGAAAAGCTCGGTGAACATGGTCCTGGCCCGCGAGCACAAGCTGCTCGAAGCGGCATTGCCGCAGACCCGGGTGCAATGGATCGAGTTTCCCGGTGGCCCGCAACTGATCGAAGCACTCAATGGCGGCAGCCTGGACATTGGCAACATCGGCGACATTCCTCCGATCTTTGCCCAAGTGGCCGGTATCGACCTGCGCTACATCGGCGTCGAGCCGAGCGATGGCCGCACCGAGGCGATCATCGTGCCCAGCAACAGCCCGGTGCAGCGCCTGGAGGATCTCAAGGGCAAGCGCGTGGCTTTGCTCAAGGGCTCCAGCGCCCACAACCTGTTCCTCAAGAGCCTGGTGCAGGCGGGCATACAACTGACGGATGTCAACCTCGTCTACCTGTCGCCGGCCGACGGCCGTGCGGCGTTCGAGCAAGGCAAGCTGGACGCCTGGGTCATCTGGGACCCGTACTACTCGGCCGCGTTGCTCGATGGCAGTGCCCGGCTGCTCAGCGATGGCCAGGGCCTGAACCCCAGCGGCACTTTCTATGTCGCCAGCCGGCGCTTTACCGACCAGCACGGCAAGGTCATCGGCACGCTGCTCGATGCGTTCCGGCAGGCGCAGCAACTCTCAGTCGAGCAACCCGAGGCCAGCATCGACAGCATGACTCATGTGCTCGGGCTGCAACGCAATGTGGTGGAGCGTTATTTCAGCCATCGCTACAGCGCCCCGATCCGCCCGCTGGACCCGACCACCATCGAGAACCAGCAACGCACCGCTGACCTGTTCCTTGCCAACCGCCTGATTCCCAAGGCCGTGCGGGTGCAGGACATCGTCTTCCAGCCATGACCGGCTCCATTCACTTCCAGGCAAAGGTTTCCTGACCATGCAGCCCCTCTACATCGACTTCCTCAACGGGCCGGACATCGCCGCCCTGGACCTGGGCAATGATGAAATCCTCGAAGCCATCGAAACCAGCCTCACCATCCAGGGCCGTGGCGAGGCGGTGATAGAGCCGCGCACGCACCTGATTCCCGGCGGCGAGGTCAAGGGCCACTTCAATGTGTTGCGCGGTGTGCTGGGTGGCGACATCGGGTATGCCGGGGTCAAGGTGGTGGGCGACTTCGTCGACAACTACCGCCATGGATTGCCGTCGGAGTTGGCGATCCTCAACCTGCTCGACCCGGCCACTGGCGTGCCCAAGGCCATCCTCGATGCGTCGGTGATCACCGACATGCGCACCGGTGCGGTGACGGCGCTCGGCGCCAAGTACCTGGCCAATCCGCAGAGCAAGGTGTTGGCGCATATTGGCGCGCGGGGCACGGCCTATTGGAACGTGCGCTTGCTCGACCACCTGTTCGACTTCGAGGAAATCCGCGTGCACTCGCGCCGGCACGAGAGCCGCGAAGCCTTCGCCGAACGCCTGCGCCGCGACCTGGGTAAGCCGGTCACCGTCACCGAGGACTGGGAAAGCGCGGTGCGTGGGGCTGACATCGTGGTCGAGGCCTCGCGCCTGGAACGGCCCGAGCCCATCCTGCGCACCGAGTGGATCAAGCCCGGAGCCTTCGTCGTGCCCTACGGCACCATGAGCGCGGTCGAACTGTCGTTGACCGACATCATGGACAAGCTGGTGGTCGACGACTGGGGGCAGTGCAAGGGCGGCCAGTTCGGTGCGTTGCGGGCCCATGTCGACGCCGGAAAACTCACCGAGCAGACCCTGCACGCCGAACTCGGACAGATCGTTGCCGGGTTGAAAAGCGCTCGGCAGAGCCCGCTGGAAACCATCCTGTTCTGGCACCGAGGCTTGAGCCTGAGCGATATCGCCCTAGGGCACGCGTTGCTGCAAAAAGCCAAGCGCCTGGGGATCGGCCAGCGCTTGCGTTTCTCATGACCCGCATCCCGCTGGGCCCGGGCGGCCTGGGCCTGGAGCAGTTGCTGGCGGTGGTCGATGGCAGCGCCACTCTGGCGTTTGATGCCTGTGCTCGGGAGCGCATCAGTGCCGGGCATGCTCTGCTGCTCGAGCGGATTGATGCGGGGCAACCGGTCTACGGCGTCACCACTGGATTGGGTGCGGCGGTCGACCAGGCGCAGGCTGCCGATGACCGGTTGTTCCAGCAGCGCATTGCGCCGGGCCGGGCGGTGGGTGTCGGGCGCCTGGCCCAGCGTCGGGAAGTGCGCGCCATCCTCTGTGCCCGCCTGGCAGGGCTGGCGCAAGGGCGTTCGGGCATCTCCCTGGCGACAGCCGAACAGTTGCTGGCCTTGCTCGAACACGGGATTCATCCACAGGTGCCGTTGCTCGGTTCGCTGGGTGAAAGCGACCTGGCGCCGCTGGCGCACCTGAGCCTGGCCTTGCTGGGCCAGGGGATGGTCGAGTATCGCGGCGAGACGATGAGCGCGGCCCAGGCCTTGGCGCTCGCGGGCTTGCCCACTGCGCGGCTGATGGGTAAGGACGGGCTTGCACTGGTTTCGGTCAACGCGGCGAGCATTGGTCTGGGGACATTGCTGGTGGCTGATGCACAGCGGGTGCTACAGCGGCAACTGGCGGCTCTGGCGTTGTCATGCGAGGGCTTTCGCGCCAACCTCAGCCCGTTCCAGCCTTGGGCTGCGCGCCTGCGTCCGGCGCCGGGGCAGGCGGAGCAGTCGGCGGCATTGCTGGCCTTGCTGGAGGGGAGCGATCTGGAGGACCCGAAGCAAGCACGGCGCTTGCAGGACCCTTTGAGTTTTCGTTGTGCCGCCATCGTCCTCGGCGCAGCCCAGCATGCCTGGGGCCAGGCACGCGATGTGGTGCAGATGGAACTGGCCAGTGGCGCCGACAACCCGGCGCTGATCGAAGAAGAAGGGCAGGTGCTGGTCACCGCCAATTTCGACAGTACTCACTTGGCGCTGGCGTTCGAAGGGCTTGGCCTGGCCTTCAGCCGGCTGGCCGTGGCCAGTGCCGAGCGCATCGCCAAGCTGTTGTCTCCCGGTGCCAGCGAGCTGCCGCGCTCGCTGGCGCCACGCCCTGGCCGGGTTGGCCTTGCCGCCTTGCATCGCACGGCCGCGGCGTTGGTGGCGCAGATCACTCACTTGGCCAACCCTATCCCGGCCATCAGCATTCCCGTGGCCGACCGAGTGGAGGACTATGCCGGCCAGGCCCTGGCGGTCATCGACAAGACCTGCGCCTTGACCGAGCGCCTGGAGTGGCTGTCACGCATCGAGCTGATCACGGCCGCACAGGCCGTCGACTTGCGCGGAGGGATTCGTTTGGGAGAGGGAGTGCAGCGGGCGTATGACGAGGTTCGGCGCAACGTTGCCTTCGTCGACGAGGATCGGGCGTTGGACCTGATGGCGCCCTGGCGCTAGTGGCCACGGATGCCGTTAGGCGTTGTCGGCATTTCGTTGGCCGTCAGGCGCGTGACGCCGTGTGTTGTCTTCGACCATCGCCGTGAGGAGCGCCATGGCGCTCTGGCCTTGTTCGATGGCCAGGCCGAAACGGATGCTGTCGATCAGGTGGCGCAGGCGTTCCGGGTTATTGCGGTGGGCTTCGGTAATCAAGCGTTTGGCCACCACGGCGTTGTCTTTGGACAAGGTCAGCATGATGCTGCCATCGAGCCGTTCGATGCTGAGGTTGACACGGTATTCCGGGGCGAAGGCGTCACTGATCAGGTCGAATGGGTTGGTCATGATGCTGAGTCTGTGGATGGGGTTGCAGGGATTGACCGGGGGAGGGGCGGTTGGTTCAGGGGGGGCGATGATTTCTCTGTCATGAACGAAAATGCCCGGTGCGCTGCACCGGGCATTTTCGTTACCCGCCTCGATCAGGCTTCAATATCGCTTTCGCTCTGCTGCAGCACGCTGCGTTTGCTGCGTAACTTGCCGTAGAAGTGATCCAGCGCATTGTTCAGCTTGCTGGCGGCACCCTCGACCGCCTGTTCCAGCGAGGTGGCGGTGTGGGTCACGGAAATCGGTTGATGGCCTTTTGGGCGTGCCTCCATCTGGCAGCGTTTGTCATGCGGACCGGGCTTGGCGCCGTTCTCGTCGCGCAGGTGAACTTCGATGCGGGTCAGGTCCTCTTCAAATCGTTCGAGCGTGCTTTCCACCGTGCTGCGAACCCACTCGCTCAGCCGGATGTTACCTTGGATATGGTTGTCGCTGTTGACCTGGATTTGCATGATTCAATCCTTATTCAGCTAGCTCGCAAGAGGCGCGCCAAGGCCGTTGCAGCCTGTGGAAAATGTTCGCCTCTTGACTCTAAGGTCAGGCAATTGATCGCCGATTTCAAGCCCCCCGCGAAGATAAATTTCTTGTATCAAAAAGCCCGGCGCTCTCCGCATGCTTCGTTGCCCAAGGTCAACACGGGACCGGTAGGAGCCAGCGCCAGCTGGCGCTGGCTCCTACCGCCGTTGGGTGACCAGCATTGAGCCATCCGCCGGGCTCTGAATCAGAACTCGACGGAGGTCTGTAGGTACAGGGTGCGGGGTTCGCCCACGTATTTGCCTTTGTTGTTGTCATCGAAGGAGCGGGTGTAGTACTCGCGGTTGAACAAGTTCTTCACCCCCACCGCCACCTTGAGGTTGGACAGCTGCGGGCCGAAGTCGTAGGCCGCGCGGCTGCTGACCAGCATGTAGCCGGGGATGCGGCCGTTGCTGCCGTCGGCGCTCTCGCTGCGGGTGTTGGCGTTGTCGGCGAATTGGCTGCTCTGGAAGCTGCTGTCCAGGTTCAACTGCCAGGGGCCGTCAGTGTAACCGATGCCCAGGCTGCCCTTGTGGCGGGACGAGAAGGGCACGCGGTTGCCCTTGTTCGGGCCGTCTTCACGGATGGTGGCGTCGACGAAGGCATAGGTGGCGTAGACGTCGAAGCCGGTGAGTGCTGGGCTGAGGCCGTCGAGGGCGTACTTGACGCTGGTCTCGACGCCTTGGTGGCGAGTCTCGCCACGGGCGATCACCGAATCGTTGGTCTGGTTGCTTTCATACTGATTGTCGAAGTTGATCAGGAACGCGCCGATCTCGGCCTGCAGGTCGCCATTGTCGTAGCGGGTACCGACTTCCCAGGTACGGGCCTTCTCCGGTTTCACTTCGCCGCTGCTGACGCGGTTGGGCATTTGGCTGTACTGCACGCTACCGAAGGAGCCTTCGGTGTTGGCATAGAGGTTCCAGTTGTCGGTCAGGTGGTACATCACGTTCAGCGCTGGCAGGGCAGTGTTGTAGTCGCCCTGGTAACGCTCGCCGCTGAGCTTGTTGCTTTGCTCGGAGTCGATCATCTCGTAGCGAATGCCCGGGGTGATGGTCCAACGGCCGATATCGATGCGGTCGTCGAGGAAGATCGCGTGGGCTTCGGTGCTGCCACGGGTGTCGCGGTCATTGCTGCTGGCGGTGGTCGGCAGGCGGTCGGCGCCGATCGGCTCGCGGAAGCGCAGCTCGTGGCCGGCTTCGTTGACGTAGCGGTAGCCGATGCCCAGCTCGTGCCAGCTGTCCCCCAGGGCCAGGCCTTGGGAGAATCGGGTCTCGATGCCGCGTACCCAGTATTCGCGTGGCGACAGGGAGAGGAAGCTGCCCTGGTCCAGGTAGCCGCTGCGCAGGGTCTTGGTGAAGAAGCTGTTGACGCTGAACTGGCGGGCGTCTTCCTTGTAGTCGTAGCCGAAATTGAACAGCGTCCGGCGGCCCCAGAACTTGTCGTCCAGGCGCGTCGACTGGTACGGGTCGGCGGCGTAGTCGGCCACGCTCAGGCCCCCCGGCATTTGCGCTTCGCCTTCGTAGTACTGGGCCATGGCGTGCAGGCTGTTGGCCTCGTCGAGTTGCAGCTTGCCCTTGAGGATCAGGTCGTCGATCTCTGTGTCGCTGTGCTCGCGCCAGTCGCCACCACGGGTGCCGGAGTAGAGCAGGGCGCCGCCCAGGCCGTTGGCGTTGGTGCCGCCGACCATCAGGTTGGCGCTGTTCTTGAAACCGTCATGGCTGGACGAGGGGCTGATCTGGCTCTGCAGGCCGGCCTTGAAAGTCGCATCCTGGGGGATCGCCCGGGTCACGAAGTTGACGATGCCACCGACGTTCTGCGGGCCGTAGCGCACCGCGCCGCCACCGCGCACCACATCCACCGCATCCATGTTGCCCAGGCTCACCGGGGCGAAGGACAGCTGTGGCTGGCCGTAAGGCGCAAAGGGTACCGGGATGCCGTCCATCAGCACGGTCGAGCGCGAGGCCAGGCGCGGGTTGAGGCCGCGAATACCGAAGTTCAGGGCCAGGTCGTGGCTGCCGGTGCCGTTGTTTTCCGGGGCGTTGACGCCGGGGATGCGGTTGAGCACTTCGCGGGCGCTGCTGGCGCCGCTGCGTTCGAATTCTTCGCGGCGGATCACGTCGCGTGCGCCGGGGTGTTCGAAGACATCGTCCTGGCGCGCTTCGGCCAGCCAGTCACCCACTACCGTCGAGGCGCCCAGTTCGACCGGGGCGCCGACGCTGCCGAGCGGTTGCAGGCTGAACGCGTTGTCAGCTTCGGCACGGGCTTGCAGGCCACTGCCCTGCAGCAGCCTGTCCAGTCCTTCCCTGGCGCTGTATTGGCCGTCCAGGCCGGGGCTTTGCAGGCCTTGGGTGAGTTGCGAGCCGAAGGAAATCAGTACACCGCTTTCCCGACCGAACTGGTTCAGGGCGTCCTCCAGCGAACCGGCTGCGATGTGGTAGGTGCGCACGCTGGCTTCGTCGGCGTAGGCGGCGGGCAGGTAGGCGGCACTCAGGCTGGTGGCGAGCAGCAGGGCGTGGACGAGGGGGCTGGGGCGGAAAAGCATGCACGGGATCCTTGAGAAGAAGGGGTTCTACCTCCTCTGTCACGCGAGATGAAAAATCGGCTCAGGTGGAACGAAAAAAAATCAGGCGCGGGCTTCGACCGTCACCCAGTAGCGGGTGAAGCGCCGGACGCGGACCGGCAGCGCCACCTCCAGTAGCTCGAGGATGCGCTCGCTGTCGGCCAGTGGATATGTACCGGAAATGCGCAGGTCGGCGATCTGGTCGCTGCAGCCGAGCTGGCCGCTGCGGTAGCGTGACAGTTCGGCAAGAAAATCCGCCAGGCGCATTTGCGAGACCACCAGCATGCCGTCGACCCAAGCGCCGCTGTTGCGGTCCAGGGGCGCGATGTCCTGCCAACCGGCATTGCCCAGGCGTGCTTGCTGGCCGGCCGGCAGCACCTGCCCGGCCAGGCTGGCCGTACCGGCGAACACCGAGACCTGGCTGAACCTATCGAACTGCCGCACGTTGAAGCGGCCCTGGCCCAGTTGCAGCACGCCGTTGGCCGTCCGCAGCACCAGGGGGCGTGGATCGCTGACCACCTCCAGCAGCAATTCGCCTTCGAGCAGGTGCACCCGGCGCTGCTGGCCATCGAGGCGCACGTCGGCGGCGCTGCGGGTGTTCAGGTGCAGTTCGCTGCCATCTTCCAGCGTCATGCGGCGACGCTGGCCGACTGGGCTGCGGTAATCGGCCATCAGGCCAGGCAACGGGTTGTGCTGTTGCAGCCCCAGGCCGGCAGCGCTGGCCACGCCGAACAACAGCAGGGCCTTGAGGGCGCGGCGGCGGGCTGGCGACGGCGGAGCCTGCAGGGTCGCGTGCACCAGCGGCGAGGCCACGCCACGCAGGCGCTGGTTGACCTGCTGGATGTGCGCCCAGGCCCGCTGGTGTTCACTGTCGGCCTGCAGCCAGCGCTCCAGGGCTTGTTGCCCGGACAGGCCGAAACCCTCGTCCTGGGACTCGATCAACCAGTGCACGGCCTGTTCGGCCACCTGTGGGGAGAAGGCGCTATTCATTCCATTCACTGGGCGAAATAACAGCGCATGGCTGCCTTGTTCAGGTAGCGCTTGACCGTGGCCAGGGAGATGCCCAACTGACTGCCGATCTCGGCATAACCCAGGCCATCGACCTGGGCCAGCAGGAAGGCGCGCTTGACCACGGCAGGCAAGCCATCGAGCAGGCGGTCGAGTTCCAGCAGGGTCTCGAAGATGATCGCCCGGTGTTCTTCTGAGGGCGCCAGTTCCTCAGGGACCTGAGCCAGCGCTTGCAGGTAAGCGTGCTCCAGTTCCTGGCGGCGGTAGTGATTGCACAGCACGCGCTTGGCGACGGTAGTGAGGAAGGCTCGGGGCTCGACCAACTGCGGGGTCTCCCGGGCCTGGAGCAAGCGTACGAATGTGTCCTGGGCCAGGTCCGCCGCGCTGTGCGGGCAGCCCAAGCGGCGGCGCAACCAGCCGGTCAGCCAGTTGTGATGAGCGTGATAGAGGCCTTCGACCGAGGAAGAGAGGGCACTGGGCACCGTGAACACTCCGGCGCTTGGAGGCGCAACTGTAAGTAAGAATTGTTCGCATTGTATGGGCTAACCCTCATCGTCGGCAATCCTCGCGGACTGACGGCAGGCTTCGGTGCGGATATCCCTCAATGATTGCAACCTGTAGGAGCGGGCTTGCCCGCGATGGGCCGGTGCAGGAAGCAAATCAGCAAGGCGAGAACTTTGCCCTCGAACGCGGGAAAGTCGGGGCAGCCGAACCGCTGCTCAGGTCCTGCGTCGGTCGCGGAAGTTGAGGCGTGCTAGGCCCTAATGGGAGGAGCCGCAGCCTCGTGCTTTAACCGGCTGTTAGGTGATACGTCAGGCTGCTTTGCTTATGAGAATTGAAATCATTACTATTGCATCCTCGTTTTTTGGACCGCTGCCATGAAAAGCAAAACTGCCGGGCTGCCCATCAGCTACCGTCTGGCCGTGACTTCACGCAGCCTGGCTGCGTTGCTGGGCGGTTATCTGCTGGCGTCCATGGCCAGCATCTGCATCACCCTGCTGGCGCCGTTGCCCAAGGTCGATGCCGTGCTCAGCGGCATGATGTTGTCGTTCGTGTTCTACGTGCTGGCGTTCATCTGGTGCTTCGCTTGCCGTAGCGCTTGGCGCGCCTGGTTCGGCGTGCTGCTGCCGAGCCTGGTGCTGGGGATGATCAACGGCCTGGCCTACTGGATGAAAAACCCATGAAAGAGGGCTTCCGTCAGGCCATGGCCTGGCTGCACACCTGGACCGGCCTGATCTTCGGCTGGCTGCTGTTCGCCATCTTCCTGACCGGGACCCTGGCCTACTTCAAGGAAGAGATCAATCACTGGAGCCGGCCGGAGGTACGCAGTTACGCACCCGACCCGACTGCCAGCCTGGGGCTGGCGCAGCAGTACCTGCAAAGTCACGCCAACAACGCCAGCAGCTGGTTCATCCGCCTGCCCAGCGAGCGCGAGCCGGCCCTGAAGGTCGGCTGGCGGGAAGACGGCGCCAGCGGCCGTCGCGGCTTCACCAACAAGGAGTTGGATGCCCGCAGCGGCGAAGTGGTCGAGGCCCGCGAAAGCCGGGGTGGCGAGTTCTTCTACCGCTTCCATTTCCAGTTAGAGATGCCGCACCCGTGGGGCCGCTGGCTGTCCACGTTCTGCGCCTTCATCATGCTGTTGGGCCTGGTTACCGGGATCATCACCCACAAGAAGATCTTCAAGGAGTTCTTCACCTTTCGTCCCGGCAAGGGCCAGCGCTCCTGGCTCGACGGCCACAATGCCATTGGCGTGCTGGTGCTGCCGTTCCACCTGATGATCAGCTACAGCAGCCTGGTGATCTTCATGTACATGGTCATGCCGGCCAGCATCATGGCCAGTTATGACAACCCCCGTAGTTACTTCAATGAGCTGTTCGGCCAGTCCGAAGCGCCCAAGTCGGCTGGCGTGGTAGCGCCCCTGACGTCTCTGCCGACGCTCTATGCCAAGGTCCAGGAGCAGGTACCCGGCGCCCGGCTGGGCTGGATCGAGGTGCAGAACCCTGGCGATCAGAACGCACGGGTGAACTTCACCCGCGCCGCGGCCGATAGCGTGGCCTACCGGCGCAGTGGCAACTGGAGTTTCGATGGTGTCAGCGGCGAGCTGCTGCGAAGCGGCCAGGCGGAAAGCGCACCGGTGCTGGTGGCCGGCACCTTCGTCGGTTTGCACATGGGCAACTTCGCCGGCCCCTGGCTGCGTTGGCTGTACTTCGTGTTCGGGGTGGCCGGCACGGCGGTGATCGGTACCGGTCTGGTGATGTGGCTGGGCAAGCGTCAGCTCAAGCATGCCAAGAGCGAGAGAATGCCCACCGAACTGCGCCTGGTCGAGGTGCTCAACATCGCCAGCATGAGCGGCTTGCTGCTCGGCGTGGCGGCCTTCTTCTGGGCCAACCGCCTGCTGCCGGTGGCGTTGGAGGGGCGCGCCGATTGGGAGGTGAATAGCTTCTTCCTGCTTTGGGCGCTGTCGCTGCTGCATGCCATGTTGCGGCCCGGCCGCCGGGCCTGGGGCGAGCAGTTGGCGCTGGGCGCGCTGGCATTCGCCCTGTTGCCGCTGCTCAACGCCGTGACCACTGGCCAGGGCCTGAACCATTCCATTGCCATCGGCGACTGGGCCATGGCTGGTTTCGACCTGACGGCCCTGGCGGTTGGCCTGTTCCTCGCCTGGGCTGCGGGCAAGATGCTGCGCGACCCCAAGCCTGCTGCCAAACGCGCGCCGCGTGCCGCGAAGGCGCCCCGTAAACCCCTGGCCGAACCCGAGGTGAATTGATGTTGAGCGTTGCCCTGTTCGGGTTTTCCGGCTTCGCCGCCCTGTGCCTGGCCATGGAAAAACACTTCAGTGAACTGCTCAAGCGCAAGCCAACGGCGCTGCAGCTCCGTGTCCTGCGGGTCGCCGGATGGGCGTTGTTGCTGCTGGCGATGGTGCTGGCCGTCCACAAGAGTGGCTGGGGCCTGGGGCTGGTGGAGTGGATCGCTGTGCTGATGGCCGGGGTGACCCTGTGGGTGTTCCTGTTGCCGTACCAGCCGCGCCTGTTGCTGGGCCTGGCCGCTGCCAGCCTGCTGCTCGGCCCGCTGCTGGCCTTGCTGCCAGGGTGAGTCGTTGAGCGACCCACTGGACGTGCGCGAGCCAGGCAATGACGCCGAGGTGGCGGGCGGCCGGGCGCGTTTTCTTCAGGTATTCCTGGCCCAGCGTGCGCGGATGGAAGCACTGGTCAGCCGCCGGGTCGGTTGTCGCGCTACCGCCTCGGACCTGGTCCAGGAGCTGTTTCTGCGTTTCTGGCGACGTCCGCAGGTCAAGGTCGAGTCCCTGGACACCTACCTGTTGCGGTGCGCGGGCAACCTGGCCATCGACCACCTGCGCAGCGAGGGTAGCCGCGGGCGTGCAACCGAAGGCCTACAACCGCTGGATGAGCAGGCGTCGCCCGGCCAGGCGCCTGAGCAGGCGCTGGAGGTCGACCATGACCTGCGGCGCATCGAAGCCGCCCTGCGTGAACTGCCGGAGCGAACCCGGCAGATCTTCCTGCTCAACCGCATCCATGGCTGCAAGTACGGCGAGATCGCCAAGGTCATGCAGTTGTCCCAGAGCGCGGTGGAAAAGCATATGATGCGCGCCCTCGAAGCGTGCAAGGCGAGTGTCGCCGAGCCTGCTTCCACGTTGCCCAGGCCAGGGAGCGCGCCCCGATGAACCGTCCGACACAGATCACCGCCGAACAGACGCAAGCGGCCCTGCAGTGGCTGAGCCGGATCAACGAGCAGCCGGCTGAAAGCGAGAGCGCGGCGTTCAAGCGCTGGCTGCTGGCCGACCCGGCGCACCGCCAGGCTTATGCCGAAGCCCAGGCGCTCTGGCGCCTGAGCGAGGCGCCGGCGGCGCGCCTGGCCGAAGAGCAACACGAAAGCCTGCAGACCTATCTGCACGCCATGCAGGCCAAGCCAGCCAAGGGCCGTTGGCTGCGCCGTGGCGGGGCTCTGGCAGCGGCTGCCTGCCTGGTCCTGGCGCTGGGTACTGCGGCTGGCTGGCACCCCGGCCATTGGTTGCAGGACGCGCAGGCCGACTACGTCAGTAGCGAGCAGATCAGGCAAGTGACCCTGGCCGACCAGTCCCGGTTGACCCTGGATGCCGGCAGCGCGCTGAGCGTCGATTTCGACCATGGCGAGCGCCGTGTGCGGCTGCTGCGTGGCGCGGCCTACTTCCAGGTGACCCACACCGGCGAACCTTTCCTGGTCGAAGCGGCCGGGGGGGAAGTGCGGGTCGTCGGCACCGAGTTCGAAGTCCGTGAGCAGGGAGGAGGCGCCCAGGTCACGGTGCGCAGTGGCCGCGTGGCGGTCAGCCCCGGCGGCGGACAAAATCCTCGGCCGTTGACCGCCAACCAGCAACTCGCCTATGCCGACGGAGAGGCCAGCGCCGTCGTTACGGTCGACAGCGACAATCGCTTGGCCTGGCGCCAAGGCTGGCTGAACTACTACCAGGTCCCGTTGAGCACCGTGCTCGAGGACCTGGGCCGTTACTACCCCGGGCGGATCCTGCTGCTCGATGGCGATTTGGGGCAGCGCAAGGTCAGTGGCAGCTTCCCGGCTGGCGAGCCGCTGGCGGCACTGGATTCGCTTGGCGCAGTGCTTGGGTTTTCACGGCATACGCTGCTTGGTCGGGTGACGGTGCTGCGCTGAATCCTGCACCGAGCTCACGGGGCGAGGTCTGCAGGCACCTGCTGTTTTCAAAAATTTTCACGAAACGGGTGAGGTAAAGGAACGCGGCATCCGTGTAGTGAGTGGAAGTGCGATTCATTCGCAGATAATTACCCTCTCACAGGTCCAGCGTCCATGAAGTTCCCCCTCTCGGCTCCGCGTTGCGTCTCTCTCTGGCTCGGTCTTTCGGCGGTTGTGGTCGTGGCGCCCCTGGCCCATGCCGCTACGGCCCAGGCCCAGGTTTTCAGCTTTGCCCAGCCGAGCCAGCCGTTGGCCCAGGCGCTCAATGCCTTCAGCCGTACCACTGGCCAGAGCGTGGTGTACACCCTCGAACTGCCGGCCCTGCAAGCACCAGCCCTGAACGGCAACCTGAGCGTGGAACAGGCCCTGCAACAGCTGTTGGGCAGCAGTGGCCTTACCTGGCGGCGCATCGATGGGCGGACCCTGACCCTGGAGCCGCTCGATGAGTCGGGCGCTCTGAACCTGCAGGCCACCACCATCACCTCCCAGCAGGATGCCAGCTACCAGTCGCCGCCGAGCGCCTCGATCATGCGCGGGCAGGGTGCGATCCAGGACATCCCCCAGGCGATCAACGTGGTACCAGCCCAGGTCATCCGCGACCAGGCTCCGCGCAACCTCGACGATGCCCTGGCCAATGTCAGCGGCATCACCCAGGGCAACAACTTCGGCGGTACTGCCGACACCGTGATGAAGCGCGGTTTCGGCGATAACCGCGATGGTTCGATCATGCGCGACGGCATGCCTATCGTGCAGGGTCGCGCCCTCAATGCCAGCACCGAGCGGGTCGAGGTGCTCAAGGGGCCGGCCTCGCTGCTGTATGGCATCCAGGACCCTGGCGGGGTGATCAATGTGGTCAGCAAGCGTCCCCAGTTGCAGCAGTACAACGCTCTGACCCTGCGCGGCTCGACCTACGGCAGCGGCAAGAACGGCAGCGGCGGCGGTTTCGACAGCACCGGCGCGCTGGGCGACAGCAACCTGGCCTACCGCTTGATCGTCGATCATGAAGACGAGGATTACTGGCGCAACTACGGTGTCCACCGGGAGTCCCTGGTGGCGCCCTCCCTGGCTTGGTTCGGCGAGGACACCCAGGTGCTGCTGGCCTATGAGCACCGTGAGTTCCTCTATCCCTTCGACCGTGGCACGGCTATCAGTGGACGCACCAATCATCCGCTGGATATTCCGGCCACTCGCCGGCTGGACGAGCCGTTCAACGACATGGAGGGCCGCTCCGATCTTTATCGGTTGGAGGTCGACCACCAGATGGCCAATGACTGGAAGCTGCACTTCGGCTACAGCTTCAACCGTGAGACCTATGACGCCAGCCAGGTCCGCGTTACCGGCGTCGACGACGAGAACGGCACCCTTTCACGCAGCATCGACGGCACCCATGGCTCGATGAGCCGGGATCAGTTCGCGACCCTCAGCCTCGATGGCAGCCTGCAAGTGGCCGGCATGCAACACGACCTGCTGCTGGGCTACGACAATGAGCGCCGCAAGATCTATCGCGCCGACCTGATTCGCCAGGCCAGCCGCTCGACCTTCAGCTACGTCGACCCGGTGTATGGCCTGGAAGTGGAAGGCAGTACCGTGCGCCCCAGTGACAGCGACCAGACCGATAAACTGCGCAGCGACTCGTTGTTCTTCCAGGATGCGGTGCATTTGGACGATCACTGGATCCTGGTGGCGGGCGCGCGCTTCCAGAAGTACGACCAGATCGCTGGACGTGGCCGGCCCTTTCAGGCCAACACCAACAACAATGACCAGGCCTGGGTGCCGCATGCGGGCCTGGTGTACAAGGTCGATGAGCAGTTGTCCTTCTATGGCAGCTACACCGAGTCGTTCAAGCCCAACTCCAGTATCGCGCCGCTGACCGGTGGCCTGGTGCTGGACTCGGCGATCGCTCCGGAGGAGGCCAAATCCTGGGAGCTGGGCGCCAAGCTGGACATGCCGGGCGCCTTGACCGGCACCCTGGCGTTGTTCGACATCACCAAACGCAACGTGCTGGTGGCCAACTTCGACACTACTACCGGCGACACGCTCTACAGCAATGCCGGCGAAGTGCGTTCGCGTGGCGTCGAGCTGGACCTGGCCGGCCAGCTCAGCGAGCGTTGGAGCGTGATCGGCAGCTATGCCTTCACCGATGCCGAAGTCACCAAGGATCCGGACCTCAAGGGCAACCGCCTGCAGAACGTGGCGCGGCACACCGGCTCGCTGTCGGCGGTGTATGACATGGGCACGTTGTTCGGTGCTGACCGCTTGCGCCTGGGCGCCGGTGCGCGTTATGTCGGCGAGCGCGCTGGCAACCCGACCAACGATTTCGATCTGCCGGCCTACACTGTGGCCGATGTCTTCGCCAGCTACGAGACCCAGTTGGACGAGCACAAGGTGCGCTTGCAACTGAACGTGAAGAACCTGTTCGACAAGACCTACTACAGCTCGGCGGTGAACCGCTATTTCGTCGCGATCGGCGATGCGCGCCAGGTCAGCTTGTCCAGCACCCTGGAGTTCTAGTGGCTAGCCTGCAAAGGCGGCCCGGTAGTCTCCGGGCGTCGCCCCCAGCGCCTGCCTGAAGCGGTTGCTGAAATGGCTGGCGCTGGCGAAGCCGCAGAGCAAGGCGACCTGGCCCAGCGGCAGTTCACCCAGGCGCAGCAACTGGCAGGCCCGGTGCAGGCGACGGGCCAGCAAGTACTGGTGTGGCGGCAGGCCGAAGCTGGTGCGGAACATACGGGCGAAGTGGTACTCGGAGAGGTTGCAGCGCACCGCCAGCTCACCCAGGGTGATGGCCTGGTCCAGGTGCGCCTCGATGTAGTCGACCAACTGCCGGCGCTGGTGCGGTGCCAGCCCGCCCTTGAGGCGCAGACCCTGGCGCAGCCCGGCCTGGCTGAGCACCGCGTGATCGACGATGTCATGGGCCAGGCTGCTGGCCAGCAAACGCTCGGCCGGCTCATCCCAGTCCTGGCTGATCAGTTGGCGGAAGCGCCGGGCCTGTTGCGGATCATCGAGGAAGGTCGCTTCCTGCAATTGCACCTCCCGGGGCTCGCGGTCGAGCAGGCGGATGCAGCCAAGGGCGAACTGTTCCTCGCTGATGTACAGGTGCGCCAGGCGGATCGGGCCGTTGACCACCCAGTTCGATTCGTGGCCGGCGGGCATGATGCACAGCTTGTCCGGCGCGCCCTTGTCGGCGGGGCGCTGGCGGCGGAAGGTGCCGGTGCCGTCGGCGATGTAGCAGGACAGGGTGTGGTGACTTGGCGCCAGGTAGTCGCGGGCGTCGTCGCGGTTGCGCCACAGGGCTGCGGCCAAGCCATCGCCCAGATGCGCGCTGTGTTCCAGACGGGCATGGGGGGATGAGTGCATGGCGTTGAAGACTTGCAGCTGGGTCAGTGGCGTCATCGTGTCTACCTCTGCCGCCATCGTACTCTGCCGATCTGGCCGTGGCAGCAGGGCAGGGCGCAAAAGCGCAAGTTTGTGCAAGCGCGGTGACGGACTGCGGGCAGACACTGGGTTTCACGTTTCGATGCAAGGCCGCTCAGGTTCTGCGTACGCTTCATACCAGTGTGGCGGGTAGCTGCCCCTGGGGTTCTGGCTGGCATTGAACGGTTAACCTGAGGACCCTTGCCATGAACCTGTCGCTGTACCTCTTGACCGTCCTTATCTGGGGCACCACTTGGATCGCTTTGAAGCTGCAACTGGGAGTGGTTGATATCCCGGTGTCGATTGTCTATCGCTTTGCCCTGGCCGGGTTGATCCTGTTTGCCATCCTGTTGCTCAGCCGTCGCTTGCAACCGATGAACCGGCGTGGCCACCTGGTCTGCCTGGCCCAGGGGTTGTGCCTGTTCTGCGTCAATTTCATGTGCTTCCTCACCGCCAGCCAGTGGATCGCCAGCGGCCTGATCGCCGTGGTGTTCTCCACTGCGACCCTGTGGAACGCGCTCAATGCCCGGGTGTTCTTCGGCCAGCGGATCGCGGCCAATGTGCTCGCGGGGGGCGCCTTGGGTCTGGCGGGTCTGGGGTTGTTGTTCTGGCCCGAACTGGCCGGCCATGCGGCCAGCCCCGAGACCTTGATCGGCCTGGGCCTGGCGCTGCTTGGCACCCTGTGTTTTTCGGCGGGCAACATGCTCTCCAGTCTGCAGCAGAAGGCAGGGCTCAGGCCCATGACCACCAATGCCTGGGGCATGCTCTACGGCGCAGGGATGCTGGGCATCTACTGCCTGCTCAGCGGCATTCCCTTCGCCATGGAATGGAATGTCCGCTATATCGGCTCGTTGCTGTACCTGGTGATTCCCGGCTCGGTGATCGGCTTTACCGCCTACCTGACCTTGGTCGGGCGCATGGGCCCGGAGCGCGCGGCCTACTGCACCGTGCTATTCCCGCTGGTTGCGCTGAATGTCTCGGCCTTTGCCGAGGGGTATCAATGGACCGCACCGGCATTGCTGGGGCTGGTGTTGGTGATGCTGGGGAACGTGCTGGTGTTCCGCAAGGCCAGGCCGAAGGGGCTGGAGGGGCGTGTGGCCTTGCGTTAGTTCATCGATCAAGTGTTGCCTGTACCGGTCTTACGTCGGTCGCGGAAGCCGAGGTGTGCAGGCAACGTTTCGGCAGGCTTACTTCCACACCTGCGGGTTCACCAGGTCCTGTGGCCGCTCACCCAGCAACGCTGCCCGCAGGTTGTCCACCGCGCGGTTGGCCATGGCGTCGCGGGTCTCGGCGGTGGCCGAGCCGATGTGCGGCAGGGTCAGGGCGTTGGGCAGTTGGAACAGCGGAGATTCGCTCAGCGGTTCCTTCTCGTACACATCCAGGCCGGCGCCACGGAGGGTGCCTTTTTGCAGTGCGTCGATCAGCGCCGCTTCATCCACCACCGGCCCTCGGGAGATGTTGATCAGGAAGGCGCTGGGCTTCATCAGTTGCAGCTCGCGGGCCCCGATCAGTTTGCGGGTGGCGGCGCTCAACGGCACCACCAGGCAGACGAAGTCGGCCTCGGCGAGCAACTGGTCGAGGGTGCGGTACTGGGCGCCCAACGCTTGCTCGAGCTCCGGCTTACGGTTGTTGCCGGAGTAGATGACCGGCATGTTGAAGCCGAAGTGGCCACGGCGGGCGATGGCCGCGCCGATGTTGCCCAGGCCCACGATGCCCAGGGTCTTGCCATGCACGTCACTGCCGAATTGGGCCGGGCTGACGGTAGCCTTCCACTGGCCGGCCTTGGTCCAGGCGTCCAGTTCGGCGACCCGGCGGGCACAGCCCATGACTAGGGCGAAGGCCAGGTCGGCGGTGCTTTCGGTGAGCACGTCGGGGGTGTTGGTCAGGGCGATGCCGCGTTCGTTGAAGTAGGCCAGGTCATAGTTGTCGTACCCGACCGAGATGCTCGACACCACTTCCAGTTTCGCCGCGCCTTCGAGTTGGTCACGGCCAAGCTTGCGGCCGACGCCGATCAGGCCATGGGCCTCGGGCAGGGCTTCGTTGAACTGGGCGGCGATATCCCCTTGCTTGGGGTTCGGCACGATGACAGTGAAATCTTGCTGCAAGCGTTCGACTGTGGCGGGGGTAACGCGGCTGAAGGCCAGGACGGTCTTTTTCATCGTCAACTCTCTGCAAGACGGGGGCCGTCAAGTTACAAGCTTTAAGCTTCAAGCTGCAAGAAAAGGCCGGCCGCATACCGATGCGCTTTTACCTGTGGCTTGAAGCTTGCCGCCGAGATCAGTTGGCGATGAGCAACTCGTGGGTCTTCAGGTCTGCCTCGTGGGCCGCGAGGATCTCCGGCAGGGAGTTGCGCAGGTACTCGACCCAGGTCTTGATCTTGGCATCCAGGTACTGGCGCGATGGGTAGATGGCGTACAGGTTCAGTTCCTGCAGGCGGTACTCGGGCATCACCCGCACCAGGCTGCCATCGCGCAGGCCGTCGATGGCCGAGTAGATCGGCAGCACGCCAACGCCCATGCCACTGCGGATCGCGGTCTTCATGGCATCGGCGGAGTTCACCTGGAATGGTGCCTGGGTAATGGTGACCACCTCCTGGCCTTCCGGGCCGTCGAACAGCCACTTCTCCAGTGGGATCACCGGGCTGACCATGCGCAGGCAGGCATGGTTGACCAGGTCCATCGGTTTGCGCGCGATGCCGTGTTTGGCCACGTAGTCGGGCGAGGCACAGACGATGCTGTAGGTGATCCCCAGGCGCTGGGAGACGAAGCCGGAGTCCGGCAGCTCGCTGGCCAGCACGATGGACACGTCGTAGCCCTCGTCGAGCAGGTCCGGCACGCGGTTGGCCATGGTCAGGTCGAAGGTCACGTCCGGGTGGGTTTCACGGTAGCGGGCGATAGCGTCGATGACGAAGTGCTGGCCGACGCCGGACATCGAATGCACTTTCAGTTGCCCGGCCGGGCGGGCATGGGCATCGCTGGCCTCGGCCTCGGCTTCCTCCACATAGGTGAGGATCTGCTCGCAGCGCATCAGGTAGCGCTTGCCAGCCTCGGTCAGGGCGATACGGCGGGTGGTGCGGTTGAGCAGTCGGGTTTGCAGATGGGCTTCCAGGTTGGAAACCGCCCGCGAGACGTTCGCGGTGGTCGTATCCAGTTGCGCGGCCGCAGCAGTGAAGCTGCCGACTTGGGCTACGCAGCTAAAAGCACGCATGTTTTGCAAGGTGTCCATGGGTCGCTCTCGAAGTAGACGACAAATTGTGACATGAAGTAAACGCGTCGGTCTTCCGACTAAAGCCGGATTATCGCTGTTTTCGTAACAAAGATTCGCAGGAATACATGCTTATCGCCAGTGTGGCCGCCCCCTAGAATTGCGCTCTCCTAGCGTTATCCACTTCTCCTCGGGAATTTGCAGTTGTGCCGCGTCGCATCATCAGAGCGTTGAATGCGCTCAGTGCCTGTGCCCTTAGCTTGACCTTGAGCGGCTGTATCGGAACCTGGGGCATCGCCCCGCAAAGCAAGACGCTGCAAGCCAATACCCTGACCACCGACGAGGCGATCCGTGAGGCCGCCCAAGACGCCCACTGGCCGGAGCAGCAGTGGTGGCATGCCTATGGCGATGCCCAGCTGGACCATTGGATGGCGTTGGCGCTGGCCGGCAGCCCGAGCCTGGCGATCGCCGCGGCGCGGGTGCGTGAAGCCAAGGCCATGGCCGGGGTGGTCGAGTCGGCGCAGAAGCTGCAAGTCAACGGCCAGGCCAGCCTCAAGCGCCACAACTGGCCGGAGGATCAGTTCTACGGCCCTGGCGCACTGTCCGGGGCCAACACCTGGGACAACAACGCCGCCCTTGGTTTCAGCTATGCCCTGGACCTCTGGGGACGCGAGCGCAACGCCAGCGAACAGGCCGTGGACATGGCCCATATGAGCGCGGCCCTGGCACGCCAGGCCCAGCTGGAACTGCAGAACAACGTGGTCAAGGTCTATATCCAGCTGGCCTTGCACTTCGCCCGTCGCGATATCGTCAAGGCCGAGCTGGAGCAGCAGGAGCAGATCCTCGCCCTGGCCGAGCGACGCCTGGCCGGTGGTATTGGCACGCATTTCGAGGTCAGCCAGGCGCAGGCGCCATTGCCGGAAACCCATCGCCAGCTCGATGCCCTCAACGAGGAGATTGCCCTGGCGCGCAACCAGCTGGCGGCGCTGGCCGGACAGGGGCCGGGGGAGGGGGCGAAGATCCAGCGTCCCGAGCTGTCCCTCGGCGCACCGCTGAAACTGCCATCGGCCTTGCCCGCCGAACTGGTCGGCCAGCGCCCCGACGTGGTCGCCAGTCGCTGGCAGGTGGCGGCCCAGGCCCGCGGCATCGATGTCGCCCATGCCGGCTTCTTCCCCAACGTCGACCTGGTCGGTGGCCTGGGTTTCATGGCCACCGGTGGCGGTCCGCTGGAGTTCATCACCGGGCGCAAGTTCAACTACAACGTCGGCCCTGCCATCAGCCTGCCGATCTTCGATGGCGGTCGCTTGCGCTCACAACTGGGCGTTGCCTCGGCCGGCTACGACATCGCCGTGGCCCACTACAACCAGACCGTGGTCGAAGCGCTCAAGGGCATCTCTGACCAACTGATCCGCCGTGAGTCGATGAAGGAGCAGGCGCACTTCACCGCCGAGTCGGTGGCGGCGGCACAGAAGACTTACGACATCGCCATGGTCGCTTTCCAGCGTGGCCTGACCGATTACCTGAACGTACTCAACGCCCAGACCCTGCTGTTCCGCCAGCAGCAGCTCCAGCAACAGGTGCGCGCCGCGCGCCTGACCGCCCATGCCGAGCTGGTCACGGCCCTGGGCGGGGGGCTTGACGCAGGGAGCGATGTGCCGGATGAGGAGCGTCAAACAGCCCCTCGAACGCCGGCGGCCCTCGCCCTCTTCGACACACCGAGCCAACCTGAATGAGCGCATTGAGCTTGTCCACGCGCTGGCTGGCCAGCCTGGAGTGGCGCCGTGGGTTCTTCGCCTGGGCGCGCACCGACGGGGTGACCTGGGTCTATATCTTCAAGGTGCTCGCGGCGGCCTTCATCACCCTCTGGTTGGCCATGCGCCTGGAGCTGCCGCAGCCGCGCACGGCGATGATCACGGTGTTCATCGTCATGCAGCCGCAGAGCGGCCATGTCTTCGCCAAGAGTTTCTACCGGGTGCTCGGTACCCTGGCCGGCTCGTCGATGATGGTGGCGTTGATCGCCCTGTTCCCACAGAACACCGAACTGTTCCTGCCCAGCCTGGCCCTGTGGGTTGGGTTGTGCTCGGCAGGCGCCATGCGCTACCGCACCCTGCGCGCCTACGCTTTCGTGCTGGCCGGCTACACCGCTGCGATGATCGGCCTACCGGTGCTGGAGCACCCGCAGGATGCCTTCATGGCGGCCGTATGGCGGGGGCTGGAAATCTCCCTGGGCATCCTGGTTTCGACCCTGGTCAGCGCGGCGATCCTGCCTCAGTCGGCCAGCGCAGCGATGCGCAACGCCCTGTACCAGCGCTTTGGCGTGTTCGCCGGGTTCGTGGTCGAGGGCTTGCGTGGCGACAGCCAGCGCGACCGCTTCGAGAGCAGCAACGTGCGCTTCATCGCCGAGGCGGTGGGCCTGGAAAGCCTGCGCAACGTCACCGCTTTCGAAGACCCGCACATGCGTCGGCGCAATGGCCGCCTGGTGCGCATGAACAGCGAGTTCATGGCCATCACCACGCGTTTCAACGCCTTGCACCAACTGCTCGAACGCTTGCGCCTGCGCGGTCCACTGCAGATCGTCAGTGCCATCGAGCCGGGCCTGAAGACCCTGGTCGAGCTGCTCGAACCCTACGTCGGCCGTGCCCTCACCGATGCCGACGCCCTGCGCCTGACCCTGGAGCTGGCGGCCTACAAGGAAGGCCTGCCGGCTCAGGTGCGCAGCCTGCGCGCCGCCTATGTGGAGACCGGTCCGAGCGAGTCCGACCTGCTGGATTTCCACACTGCCTACGAGCTGCTGTATCGCTTCGTCGACGACATGCACAACTACGCGCAGACCCACGCCTCGCTGTCTGCCCACAAGCATGAGCGGGAGCAGTGGGACGAACCCTACGTGGCGCAGACCAACTGGCTGGTGTCGCTTGCCGCCGGCATGCGCGCCTCGGTGGTGCTGTTGCTGCTGGGCAGTTACTGGATCCTCACCGACTGGCCCAGCGGGGCGATGATGACGTTGATCGCCACGGTCACGGTCGGCCTGTCGGCGGCGTCGCCCAACCCCAGGCGCATGTCTTTCCAGATGGCCTGCGGCACCTTGCTGGGCGCGTTCATCGGCTTCTTCGAAACCTTCTTCGTCTTCCCTTGGATCGATGGCTTCCCCTTGCTTTGCATGGTGCTGGCGCCGGTGTTCGTACTCGGTGCCTTTCTCGCCTCGCGGCCAGCCTATGCTGGGTACGGCCTGGGCCTTCTGGTGTTCTTCGCCATCGGCTCGGTGCCGAACAACCTGACGGTCTATGACCCCTACACCTTCATCAACGACTACATCGGCATGGTTATCGGCATGCTGGTCTGCGCCGCCGCCGGGGCGATCATCCTGCCGCCGAACAGCCGCTGGTTATGGAGCCGCCTGGAGCAAGACCTGCGTGGCCAGGTGCTGTTCGCTCTCAGCGGCCGGCTGCGCGGGCTCGGCTCGGCGTTCGAGAGCCGCACCCGTGACCTGCTGCACCAGGCCTATGGCCTGGCCGCCGGCAAGCCGTTGGTACAGAGCAACCTGCTGCGTTGGATGTTCGTAGCGCTGGAGGTCGGCCATGCGATCATCGAGTTGCGCAAGGAGCAGGCGGTGCTGCCGGTGCATCCGTGCTACGCCGAGTCGCAGCCCTGGCGCCAGGCCATCCGCGTGATGGGCCGGGCCTTGGCGCGGTTGTTCCTGCAGCCGAGCGCGAGCAATCACGAGCGCGCTCTGGTGGCGGTGGACCATGCCATCAGCCGTGTGCAGGCCACCGACGAACCCTTTGCCCGGCACTTCGACACCTCGGCCCTGCGCCGGGTGCAGAGCTACCTGCATTTCATCCGTACCTCCCTGCTCGACCCCCAGTCGCCGCTGGCCGCCCTGGCCCCGGCCAAAGGACTGCCCCATGCCCCGTGAAATCGCCTTCCATGGCGTGTACATGCCGATGATGACCCTGATGTTCCTGCTTGCCGCCGGTTTGGCCTGGGGCCTGGACCGTTTCATCGCAAGCCATGACGGCTACCGCTTCTTCTGGCACCCGGCGCTGCTGCGCCTGAGCCTGTTCATCTGCCTCTTTGGCGCCATGGCGCTGCCTGTCTACTGGTGAGATTCCTGTCGATGAAAAAGTTTTTCAGCCTGATCGCCACCCTGCTCGTGCTGGCTGCTGCCGTGGTGATCGGTCGGCAGTTGTGGTTGCACTACATGACCACGCCCTGGACCCGTGACGGCCGGGTGCGTGCCGACATCATCAACGTCGCCGCCGACGTGCCTGGCTATGTGGTCGATGTGCCGGTGCGCGACAACCAGCGTGTGCAGAAGGGTGACCTGCTGATCCAGATCGATCCTGCACACTACGAATTGGCGGTCAAGCAGGCCCAGGCCCTGGTCTCATCGCGCAAGGCCACCTGGGAGATGCGTAAGGTCAACGCCCACCGCCGCGCCGACCTGGACAACCTGGTGATCTCCAGGGAGAACCGTGAAGACGCCAGCAACATCGCCAATGCCGCCCTGGCCGATTACCAGCAGGCCCAGGCCGAGCTGGCCGCGGCCGAGCTCAACCTGAAGCGCACTCGAATCCTCGCCACCGTCGACGGTTACGTAACCAACCTCAACGTGCACAAGGGCGACTACGCCCGCACCGGTGAGGCGAAGATGGCGGTGGTGGATGAGCACTCGTTCTGGGTCTATGGCTTCTTCGAGGAAACCAAGCTGCCGCACGTGAAGGTCGGTGACCAGGCTGAGTTGCAGATGATGAGCGGCGAGCGCCTCAAGGGCCATGTCGAGAGCATCGCCCGCGGCATCTATGACCGCGACAACCCTGAAAGCCGCGAACTGATCGCCGACGTCAACCCGACCTTCAACTGGGTGCGCCTGGCCCAGCGGGTGCCGGTGCGGATTCATATCGACGAGGTGCCCGAAGGGTTTCTGCTGGCGGCGGGGACGACCTGTACGGTGGTGGTGAAACCGGGAGAGGGTTGAGTGTCGCCCAATGCACGTGGCCGACGTTGTCGCTGCAGGTGCGGCTAGATAGTCGCGCACACCAACACCGGACACGCCACCCGGTCGATCACCTTGCTGCTGATCGACGGGTCCAGTAACCGTCCCAGCCGCGATAGGTGGCGGTGCCCCATGACTATCAACTCGCAGCCAAGCGCTTCGGCCTGGCTGACGATGGCTTCCACAGGCTCCGCCGCGACCAGCTTGCCTTCACAGGTAAAACCGCTCTCACGCAGGCCCCGAACCGCGCTGGCCACGGCGCTGTCGGCGAGGCGCTGTTCCTCGCACGCGGCGGGGTACTCCTCGAGTTCGTCCTGGCGGATAGGGGCGGGCCTGTCGTGCACGGCAAAGGTCGAGTCGATGGCCAACAGCACATGGAGTCGGTGGCGCTCGGGCTGGCAATAGCGGCGGGCGAGGTCGAGCAGGCCGCTGGACGCGGGGGAGGCGTCGATGGCGATCAGGACGTTACTGGGCATGCGGTCTCCTTGGGCGCAAGATCAATCCCGCATTCTTGGCCATGAACAGCCCGCGGATAAATGGCCTGCCATGCACTCTGTAGTTGTGCCAGGCGCAACCCGCTCAAGCTGCTGGTAAGCTTTCCCGATTCATCCACCTGCCCATGGAAGCCCGGCAATGCAGCTCCCGGATATGAACCTGTTGGTCGCCCTCGATGCCTTGCTCGACGAGGGCAGCGTTGTCGGCGCGGCGCAGCGCATGAACCTGAGCCCGGCCGCCATGAGCCGGACCCTGGGCCGGATCCGCGATGCCCTCGGTGATCCGATCCTGGTCCGCGCCGGCCGTGGCCTGGTGCCGACGCCGCGTGCCCTGGCCCTGCGCGAGCAGGTGCGGGCGCTGGTGGAGCAGGCTGGGCAAGTGTTTCGCAGTGGCGACGAGGTCGACCTGCCGAACCTCGACCGGGCGTTCAATATCCGCACCAATGACCTGTTCATCGCCCTCTACGGCGCCCAGTTGCTGCGCATGATGCACGAGCAAGCACCGCGCACCGTGCTGCGCTTCGTACCGGAAAGCGGTGGGGATGACGACGCTGTGCTGCGTGATGGCCGCACCGACCTGATCATCAGCTCGAGCATCGACCTGGGCCCGGAGATCAAGGTGCAGAGCTTGTTCAACACCGTCTATGTGGGGCTGGCGCGGCGTGATCATCCGATCTTCGACGGCGAGATCAGCCCCGAGCGCTTTGCCGCTTACCCGCAGATCAGTGTGTCGCGCCGAGGCCGTGCCAATGGCCCGATCGATGTCGAGCTGGCCAACCACAAGGTGCAGCGGCGGGTGGCGTTGATCACTCCAAGCTTCCACTCCGCGATGTTTTCCCTGCCGGACTCCGACCTGCTGCTGCCAATGCCGGCCAATATCCTCAATAGCGTCAACAAGCTCGGCCTGCCCCTGCGCTCCTTCCACATCCCCTTGTCGCTGGAGCGGGTGACGGTGATGCAGGCCTGGCATCCGCGCTTCCATAACGACCCGGCCCACCGCTGGCTGCGCCAGACCCTGAAGAACTGCTGCAGCGTCGATCCTTGAAACAGCGGATTGCGTCTGGCGCAACTGTAAACTGCTGATATGTCAGTTTTCGTCAGCATTCAGGCTTTTTAGACTTCACCTGGTAAATTTGTTGCCGGAGATTTCTTCCCATGAGTTCGCTGTCCGCGCCAACTGTCGCGCTCGCTGCTGCGCCCGCAGCCAGCCCCCCAGCGCAAACGGCCTTTGGCCTGCGCGTGGTGGTCGGGCTGTTCGGCGTGTTGCTGGCGGTGCTGTGCGCCGGGCTCAACGAAATGGTGACCAAGGTTTCGCTGGCCGATATCCGTGGCGCCATGGGCATTGGCGCTGACGAAGGCGCCTGGTTGCTGGCGGTGTATTCCGCCGCATCGGTCTCGGCCATGGCCTTCTCTCCCTGGCTGGCTGCGACCTTTTCCTTGCGCCGCTTCACCCTCTGCGCCATCGGCTTGTTCGCCGTGCTCGGGCTGATCCAGCCCTATGCGCCGGACCTGCATAGCCTGATGCTACTGCGCGTGCTGCAAGGCCTGGCCTCGGGCGCCTTGCCGCCCATGCTGATGAGCGTGGCGCTGCGCTTCCTGCCGCCGGGGATCAAGGTCTACGGCCTGGCCTGCTACGCCCTGACCGCCACCTTCGGGCCCAACCTGGGCACGCCACTGGCCGGCTTGTGGACCGAGTACGTCGGCTGGCAGTGGGCGTTCTGGCAGATCATCCTGCCGTCGCTGCTGGCTATGTTCTGCGTCGGCTGGGGCCTGCCCCAGGACCCGTTGCGCCTGGAGCGCTTCAAGCAGTTCGATTGGCGTGGCGTGTTGCTGGGGTTGCCGGCGATCAGCTCGCTGGTGATCGGCCTGAGCCTGGGCGACCGCTGGGGTTGGTTCGATTCGCCGCTGATCTGCTGGCTGCTCGGCGGTGGCCTGCTGTTGCTGGTGCTGTTCCTCTACAACGAGTGGTCCGAGCCGCTGCCGTTCTTCCAGTTGCGCATGCTTGGGCGGCGCAACCTGAGCTTTGCCTTGTTGACCCTGGCTGGGGTGTTGGTGGTGCTTTCGGCGGTGATCAGCATTCCTTCGGCCTACCTGGCGCAGATCCAGGGTTACCGCCCGGCCCAGACCAGCCCGCTGATGCTGCTGGTGGCCATGCCTCAACTGGTGGCGCTGCCGTTGGTAGCGGCCCTGTGCAATATCCGTGCGGTGGACTGCCGCTGGGTGCTGGCTGTCGGCCTGGGCATGCTGGCGCTGACCTGCATCGGCGGCACCCAGCTGACCTCGGAGTGGATTCGCGACAACTTCTACCTGCTGCAACTGCTGCAGGTGTTCGGCCAGCCGATGGCCGTGCTGCCGTTGCTGATGCTCTCCACCAACGGCATGAGCCCCCAGGACGGGCCGTTCGCCTCGGCCTGGTTCAACACGGTCAAGGGCCTGGCCGCGGTGATCGCGGGCGGCCTGCTCGATGCCTTGGGGACGCTGCGTCGGCACTTTCACTCCAACCACCTGGTGGACAGCCTGGGCAACGCGCCGCTGATCGATGACCGTGCGCCGGACCTGGCCCGCCGTATCCATGAACAGGCCCTGGTGCTGACCTCGGCCGATCTTTACCTGGTCATGGCGCTGATCGCCGTGGCCTTGATTTGCCTGATTCCTTTCGTGCCTACCCGGGTTTACCCACCGCGTGCGGTGGCCTGAGCCTCTGGATGAATTCGAGACTGCTGAAAAATGACCAATAACCGTAAAACCCTTCTGATCGGCTCTGTGCTCGCCGTGGCCGTGTTGTCCGGCCTGTTAGGGCCCTGGCTGCTGGGCCGCAACCAGGCGCAGACCACCAACGACGCCTATGTGACCGCCGACTACACCGTGGTCGCGCCCAAGGTCGCCGGCTTCATCAAGGAAGTGCTGGTCGAAGACAACCAGCAGGTCAAGGCCGGCCAGTTGCTGGCGCTGATCGATGAGCGCGACTACCAGGCCGCCCTGGCGGCTGCCGAAGCGCAATTGCTGGTGGCCAAGGCGCAAAGCGAAGATGCCCGCGCCACCCTGGAACGCCAGGCCTCAGTGATCGCCCAGGCCCAGGCCGCGGTGAACGCCGCCCAGGCGGAAATGGCTTTCGCCAATCATGAGGTCACCCGCTACAGCCGCCTGGCCGAGCAGGGCGCCGGCACGGTGCAGAATGCCCAGCAGGCGCGCAGCCGTGTCGACCAGGCCAAGGCGCGCTTGGCCAACACCCAGGCGGCGCTGTTGGCGGCACGCAAGCAGGTGGACATCCTCAATGCCCAGGTGGCCAGCGCCGATGGCCAGTTCAAGCGTGCCGAGGCCGACTTGGAGCGGGCGCGCCTGGACCTGTCCTACACCCGCATCACTGCACCGGTCGACGGCATGGTCGGTGAGCGTGCGCTGCGTGTCGGCGCCTACGTCAACCCAGGGGCCCGCCTGCTCTCGGTGGTGCCTCTGGCTCGGGCCTATGTGGTGGGCAACTTCCAGGAAACCCAGCTGACCCACGTGCAGCCCGGCCAGCCGGTGAGCATCAGTGTCGATACCTTCTCCGGTGAAACCCTGAACGGCCATGTCGAAAGCATCGCCCCGGCCACTGGTGTGACCTTCGCCGCGGTCAAGCCGGACAACGCCACTGGCAACTTCACCAAGGTGGTCCAGCGTATTCCGGTGAAGATCGTCTTCGACGCTGATCAGCCGCTGCTTGAGCGCCTGCGCGTCGGCATGTCGGTGGAAGCGACCATCGACACCCGCGGCGATACCCTGTCCGGCAAAGAGGTCAGCACCCGATGAAACCTGCATTACGCCTTGGCCCCACGCTGCTCGCGTTGGTGCTGGCCGGTTGCACGCTGGGGCCGGACTTCCAGCGCCCTGACAGCCAGGCACCAAGCGCCTGGGGCCCGTTGCAGGGTGATGCCGGGCCAAGCCAGCCTCAGGCCGAACCACTGGAAATGCGCTGGTGGGAGAACTTCCATGACGCCAGGCTCAGTGCCCTGATCGAGCGGGTGGCCGAGCGCAATCTGGACTTGCAGATGGCCAGCGCACGTCTGCTGCAGAGCCGGGCCCTGCGCAGTAGCATTGCCGCCGATGAAACGCCGTCGGTGGACCTGAACGGCGGCTACAGCCGCGCCCGCAACAGTGCCGAAGGCCTCAACGACCCATCCGGCAAGGCTGGCAAGTCGGCGTTCAATCTCTGGCAGGGTGACCTAACCGCCAGCTGGGAGCTGGACCTCTGGGGCCGAGTGCGGCGCCAGGTCGAAGCCGCCGACGCCTCGGTGGAGGTAGCCGAGAACGACCGCCGGGGCGTGCTCCTGGCGCTGCTCTCCGAGACCGCCGGCAATTACATCCAGTTGCGCGCCGTGCAGCACACCCTGGCGGTGACGCGTGACAACCTGGAGGTGGCCAAGCACAGCTTGAAACTGTCGCAACTGCGCCAGAACGATGGCGTCGCCACCCGCCTTGACGTGGCCCAGGCCAGTGCCCAGGTGGCTTCGATCGAATCACGCCTGCCGACCCTCGAAGCGCAGCAGGCCGACCTGATCAATGCCCTTAGCCTGCTCGCCGCCGAGCCACCGCGTAGCCTCCAGAACGAGCTGCAAGAAGCCGGTGACCTACCGGCGCCGCAGCAACGTTTCGCCATCGGCGTCCCTTCGGAACTGGCTGAGCGCCGCCCAGACATCCGCCAGGCCGAAGCGCAATTGCACGCTGCCACAGCGAGCATTGGTGTGGCCAAGGCGGACTTCTACCCAAGCATCCGCCTGTCCGGCAACGTTGGCTTCCAGGCCATGCAACTGAGCGACTTCGGCGCCTGGGATTCACGGCGCTTCGGCATCGGCCCGCAACTGAGCTTGCCGATCTTCGAGGGTGGCCGCCTGCGCGGCATGCTCGAACTGCGTGAGGCCCAGCAGCAGGAAGCGGCCTTGCACTACCGTCAGGTGGTGCTGCGTGCGTGGCATGAAATCGACGATGTGCTGCGCCTGTACAACGCCAGCCAGTTGCGTCGCGACCGCCTGGCCGAAGCGGTGCGGCAGAACCGCATCGCCCTGGAAACAGCACAGCGCCAGTATGTCGAAGGGGCCGTGGACTTTCTCAACGTGCTGAGCGTGCAGGGCGCCTTGCTGGCCAGCGAGGAGCAGTGGATCGACAGCTCGGCGGCGGTGTCGCAGGCCCTGGTCGGCCTGTACAAGGCCCTGGGCGGTGGTTGGCAGGCCTTCGACGAACAACAGCCGAAGGCCTGAGGGGGCAGGACAGCGCCAAGTTGGTAGGCGCCAGCTGACACTGGCTTCTACAGAGGGCGTTGCAAGCCGAAGCGTTTGCTCAGGACCTTGTCCAGCAGGCGTTGCGGCAGCAGTCGGGCCATCAGTGGTAGCGCTGTGCTGCCATTGCCCAGGCGCACCAGTGCTGGGGGCGGCGTCTTGCGAGTGGCTGCCAGTAGCCCTTGGGCGAACACTGCCGCTGGTGTTGGCTTGTCTTGGGAAGCACGGGCGCGGGCCTGGATATGCTCACGCAGCGGCCACCAGGCCGAATCGGCGGCCAACACCTGCTCGGCCTGGCGCTGGGCATTGTTGGCGAACTGCGAGGCGATGGCGCCCGGTTGCACTTCCATCACCCGGATGCCGAAGGGTGCCAGCTCCAGGCGCAGGGCATCGCTCAGGGCGTGCACTGCGGCCTTGGAGGCGCAATAGGCACCGGCAAACGGCGTCACTAGCACGCCAGAAACGCTGCCGATGTTCACCACCAGACCGCGCGTGCGGCGCAACAACGGGAAGAGGGCGCGGGTCACTCCGACCGGGGCGAAGACATTGGTTTCGAACTGTTGACGCATGGCATCGACGCCGCCGTCGAGCAATGGGCCCATGGCGCCGTAGCCGGCGTTGTTGATCAGGATGTCCAGGCCGCCGTGGCGCTCTTCCAGCTCCTCTGCCAGGTGTTGCAGCGCCTGGGCGTCGTTCACATCGAGCGGCCGGGCATTGAAGCCGGCCGCTGTCAGTTGCTCGACATCCTCGGCTTTGCGGGCCGTGGCCCAGACGTCGTGGCCGGCGTCGCGGAAGGCATCGGCCAGGGCGCGGCCGATGCCGCTGGAACAACCGGTGATGAGGACGGTGGGCATGGTGGGGCCTGCTGGATGAGAGAGATGGGGCGATAGTACGACAATCGTGTATCGGCGAGGGCGTTGCCCTCGATCACGACATAAGGCTGATCCCGCAGGTCTTCGTGGTGCTACGAGGTCAGTTGGCGAAGCTGCCCTGCAGGCGCTCGGCGCGGAACTCCAGGGTCTGTGGCCGATACCCGGAACGCAGTGGCGGCAGAGGCAGGCAGTCGCTCCACTGCGCTCCCGGCTGCAATTCGCCGGGGCCCCGGTAGCGTGGAGCGCCGTAGGTGTTCTCGGCGAGGTTGACCGTATCGCCAGGGGCGTAGGCGCCGACCCGCCAACGCAGTTCCTGGAGGGGCGCCTTGTTGCCGTTCGTCATGCGCACCTGCAGAGGGCGGTCAGGCGGGCACTGCTCGGGAGCATAACTCAGGCGCAGGTCGAGGCGGGCCAATTGCGCGGCTTCGCGGTTGTCTTGCCAGACGACCCACAGTGCAACCAGGCCGAGGCCGACCATGGCGGACAGGGAAATGGGCAGGGCTTTGGCCGGGTAGCGCAGGAGCAGCACCAGCCAGGTGAGGATGAGCAGGGCGCCGATGAGCATGGAGTAGGCCTTGTTTGCGCAGGTCAAACCATCCTAGCGGTAAAACGTGCCGGGCTCAAAAAGCAGGAGCCTTGTGGGCGCCGGCTCTCCCACAAGGCCAATGTCGAGCGCTGCGATGATTGCCAGGCTCTCGCCAGGTGCGCTCATCGTCAAGCATGGCTGCCGTCTGGATCAGTCGTGCGGATGGTCCCGCAGAAATACCAGGTTGTCTGGCTTCGACAGCTCGGCACTGTAGTAGTACCCCTGCACATCGAACTGCTTGAGTCGCTCGGGATCGTTGATCCGTTCCTGGATCACGAAGCGGCTCATCAGGCCGCGGGCTTTCTTGGCGTAGAAGCTGATGATCTTGTACTGGCCGTTCTTCTGGTCGCGGAACTCGGTGTTGATCACCCGGGCCTTGAGGGCACTGCGCTTGACCGCGCTGAAGTACTCGTTGCTGGCCAGGTTCAGCAGCAGGTCATCGCCCTGGTCGAGCAGCGCCTGGTTGAGCCATTCGCTGATACGCGTGCCCCAGAAGGCGTAGAGGTCTTTGCCGCGGGCGTTGGCCAGCTTGGTGCCCATTTCCAGGCGGTACGGTTGCATCAGGTCCAGAGGGCGCAGCAGGCCGTAAAGGCCGGAAAGCATGCGTAGGTGTTCCTGGGCATAGCTGAAGTCGTCTTCGCTGAGGCTTTCGGCATCCAGCCCGGTGTACACATCGCCCTTGAAGGCCAGCAGCGCCTGCTTGGCGTTGGCCGGGGTGAAGTCCGGGGTCCAGCTACCGAAGCGTGCGGCGTTGAGGCCGGCGAGCTTGTCGGACAGGTGCATCAGTTCGCTGATCTGGGCCGGCGACAGTTCGCGCAGTTGGGTGATCAACTGCTGGGAATCATCCAGGTACTGGGGGAGGGTGTGGCGCTGGGTTACCGGCGGAGTGTCGTAGTCGAGGGTCTTGGCGGGGGAAATCACCGTCAGCATGGGTCGGCTCCTGAAGTCAGGGAACTGATTCTACGGGGCCGAGCCCGTGATCTCCAGCTATGGCGACAATAGCCACAGACCATCGTCCTGCCAAACGCTATAGTGCGCGGCATGCTTTTGCGGAGACCTCGATTGTGCGCATTGCCCTCGCCCTGCTGGCCGGCCTGTTGAGCCTGGCCGCTCAGGCCGTCCCCTTGGCGGTCGCCAGTTTCGACCGTGACCTTTGGCCGGAGCAGCTCGACAGCCCGGCGCTGTTCGATGTCGCTTCGCGTGCCGAGATCCTGTCGTTCGCCCAGGCGCTTCAAGAGAGCGAGATGCTGGATGAGGCCGAACTGACCAAGCGCCTGCAGCTCAAGCAGATCAACTTGCAGAGTGTCCGGGCGGTGCGCGCGCGGATGTGGCAACGCCTGTGGCAGAACTATGACCAGGCGCGCCAGAGCTGCGAGCAGGATGCTTCGTTCTGCTACCCAGTCGAGTCGGTGGCCGACCTGCGCGCCCAGGCTGCCACCTTCGGCAGCACTGTCGGTTCGTTCTATGGCGAGTGGGTCGAGCCGAGCCGGCAGTTCCACGGCCATTACCTGGACGAGCAACTGCGCAAAGCCGCGCTGCTGCCGCAAACCGGCAGCGAGATCGAGCGTTTCCTGGATCCGGAGAGCAATGGCGGCGAGCTCAATGACCGCATGTTCTTGCTGACCTTCGTCGGCGGGCCGGGAGCTATGGGCGGTGCCACCGATGGCCTGGTCGACTACCTGCGGCGACAGAAGCAGGCAGCGGTCTTCTTCGTCCTTGGCAACCGCTTGCAGCAACGCCGTGATGCCTCTTCGGCCAATGCTTTGCGCATGCTCTATGCCGGACAATGCGTGGGCATCCAGGGCTGGGAGTACCGTTCCCACGCCTTATGGCAAGGCTGGCAGGACTCGCTGCGGCGCAGCCAGGCGCGGGTAAAGAGCGACCTGCCTGAACAGTTTGTGCCGTTGTTCCGACCGCCCTACGGGCAGCGCCGTACCGACGGCGATGCTTTCATGGCCAGCCAGCAGTTGCAGGTTTCGTTATGGGATATCGATGCCCAGGACAATGGCCCACTGACGGCCGAGGAGTCTGCCCAGCGCGTACTGAGCTTGATGCTGCTGTGGCGCAAGGGCGTTATCCAGTTCCATGACAGCCTGCCTAAGGCACAGCCGGCCGTGGCCTGGTTGCTGCAGCACACGGCGCAGAGCGGGATTGGTTGGGAAGAGTGTCAGGATTACGCGGGCTGAACGGAGCGGCCGGTGCTGCCTTCAGCGTGCTGCTTGCCGTATCGGTAGGCCTGATCTCTGACTGTAGCGGCAGCAGGGCTGTACGCCAAGTCCTGTTCGTCAATCGGAAAAATAAACTTCAAATTCGAGTAAAAATGCTTTTTCCGGTCATGCTTTTTGCGGTATCAAGGAGTCAGACAGCCGAACCCTGCAGCACAGGTGGCGTCATCCAAGGCCCATCTTTTGCTGGCAGTACTTCCCGCCCGTAACGACGCGGATACGGGAATACCGGCGGTCACTCTGCGGCGCAGCTTTGATGCGCCGTCTGGCCCCACATAAGGTGACCGAGTATGGATGACCAAGGACGCACCCCTTCCTCCAACCAGCCAATCCTGTATGTGCTCGATACCAATGTCCTGATTCACGACCCCAACGCATTGCTTAACTTCGAGGAGCACCACGTCGCTATTCCGATGACGGTGCTGGAGGAACTCGACAAGCTCAAGACCGGCAAACACACCATCGCCGCCGAATGCCGCCAGGCCATTCGCCTGATCGACCAGACCCTCGGCGATGCCTCGCCCAGCGACGTCGAGCAGGGCGTGCCGATCCAGCGTGGCAAGAGCGGGCCCAAAGGCTACCTGTCGATATTGATGAGCCCGCGCAACGAACCCAACCGTCTGCTGCCGGAGACCCTGAACGACAACATCATCATCAACCAGTTGCTCGAGTTGCGCGCCAAGCGCCCGGAGCTGGACGTGGTGCTGGTGACCAAAGACATCAACATGCGCCTCAAGGCCCGGGCCTGCGGTATCGCCGCCGAGGATTACAGCACCGACCAACTGGTCGATGACGTGTCCTTGTTGTCCAAGGGCTACCATTCGGTGACCGGCTCCTTCTGGGACCGTGTGAGCAAGGTCGAGACCCGCCAGGAGCGTGGACGGACCTGGCACCGGGTGCAA
The DNA here is from genome assembly GCF_054889225.1 of Pseudomonas sp. X10. Lineage (NCBI taxonomy): Bacteria > Pseudomonadati > Pseudomonadota > Gammaproteobacteria > Pseudomonadales > Pseudomonadaceae > Pseudomonas > Pseudomonas sp. X10. Next base: position 1,054,205 of record NZ_CM142677.1, read on the forward strand.
CTGACCGACAACCTGCCGGCCGTGCATGTCAACGAGTTCATCATCGATGAGCAGGGCTTCGTCGGCTGGATCAAGGGCATCAAGAACGACGAACTGCTGTTGCTCGACCTGCACCAGGAACCACTGCTGCACCAGGAAGCCTGGGGCTTGAAACCGCGCGACATCCATCAGAGCCTGGCACTGTTCGCTTTGCTCGACCCGGATATCCACCTGGTCAACCTGACCGGCGCCGCCGGTTCCGGCAAGACTATCCTGGCCTTGGCCGCTGCCATCGAGCAGACCATGGTCAGCAAGCGCTACCGGCGCATCATCGCCACCCGCAGCGTGCAGGGGCTGGACCAGGAGATCGGCTTCCTGCCGGGCACCGAGGCGGAGAAGATGGAGCCCTGGCTCGGCGCCATCACCGACAACCTCGAAGCCTTGCACATGGATGATGAGAGCACCCATGGCAGCGTCGAGTACATCCTCGAAAGGGTCCCGCTGCAGTTCAAGTCGCTGAACTACATCCGTGGCCGCAGCTTCCAGCAGAGCCTGATCCTGATCGACGAGTGCCAGAACCTCACCCCGCACCAGATGAAGACCATCATCACCCGTGCCGGGGCCGGTTCGAAGGTGGTCTGCCTAGGCAACCTGGCGCAGATCGATACCCCCTACCTGTCCGCCACAAGCTCGGGCCTGACCTACCTGACCGAGCGCTTCAAGGACTTCCCCCACGGCGTGCACATTACCCTGCAAGGGGTTCCGCGTTCGGTGCTGGCCGAATACGCCGAATCACACCTGTAGCCAACCACAGCCGGGCGGCTTGGGCCGCCCGGTTTTTTTCGCTGCGAGAAGCTGACCTTGGGGTTTACACTCTTTGCTCCTGAACAGGAGGAAAGCTGTGCTGACTCATCTCGATTCCCAGGGACGCGCCAATATGGTCGACGTCACCGAAAAGGCCGTGACCGCGCGCGAAGCAGTGGCCGAAGCGCGGGTGCGCATGCTGCCGCAGACCTTGCAGATGATCGTCGATGGCGAGCACCCCAAGGGGGATGTGTTCGCCGTGGCGCGTATCGCTGGCATCCAGGCGGCGAAGAAGACCAGCGACCTGATCCCGCTGTGCCATCCGCTGATGCTCACTAGCGTCAAGGTCGAGCTCAGCGCCGAAGGCAGCGACGCCGTGCATATCGTCGCCCGCTGTAAGCTGGCCGGGCAGACCGGTGTTGAAATGGAAGCGCTGACAGCCGCCAGCGTCGCGGCCTTGACCCTCTATGACATGTGCAAGGCCGTGGACAAGGGCATGACCATCGAACAAGTGCGTCTGCTGGAGAAGCTCGGTGGCAAGAGCGGCCATTACCAGGCGGAGGCGAAATGAAGATCCAGGTGGTGTATTTCGCCCGTTACCGTGAAGCGCTGGGGCGCGATGGCGAGGCCCTCGAGGGAGATTTCGTCGCCCTGGATGATGTGCGGCGGGCATTGTTGGCCCGCGGTGGCCAATACGAGGTGCTGGCCGAACAGAACCTGATGTGCGCACGCAACCAGGACCTGTGCCGGCTCGACGAAGCCTTGGCCGAGGGCGACGAAGTGGCGTTCTTCCCGCCGGTGACCGGAGGTTGATGATGAGCGTACGTGTGCAGGAAGGGGCATTCGACCCCGGCCAGGAAGTCAACGCCATGCACGCCGCCAATGTCGGCGTCGGGGCGGTGGTCGGGTTTGTCGGCTATGTGCGGGACTTCAACGACGGGCGCGATGTGGCGGGCATGTTCCTCGAACACTATCCGGGGATGACCGAAAAGGCCCTGGGCAAGATCGTCGACGAGGCCCGCGAACGCTGGCCGCTGCTCAAGGTCGAGGTGTTGCACCGTATCGGCGCATTGGAACCTGGCGAGCCGATCGTCTTCGTCGGGGTGGCCAGTGCGCACCGTCAGGCGGCGTTCGATGCCTGCAACTTCATCATGGATTACCTCAAGACCCGTGCGCCGTTCTGGAAGAAAGAGAACACCGCGCAGGGGCCGCGCTGGGTAGAAGGAAGGCAGAGCGACCAGGAAGCGGCGGGGCGCTGGTAAGAGGGGGCGAACCGCTGCGCTGGGCCGCAAAGCGGCCCCTGCTCATTGGGGGCATTGCCCTGGACCATAGAATCTGCCACAGGCCTGTAGGAGCGGGCTTGCCCGCGAATGGGCCGGAGCCGGCCCCCATTCTCAACTGTGCTTGCGCGGTACGGCTTTGAGCAGTTCGTCTGGCGGCATCTCGCAGCTGATCTTGCGCCCGAGCAGTTCCTCGATCGCCGGCAACTGGTAGGAGTCGTCCTCGCCGGCAAAGCTGATCGATACACCACTGGTGCCGGCGCGTCCGGTGCGGCCGATGCGGTGCACATAGTCGTCCGGGTCTTCCGGCAGGGTGAAGTTGATCACGTGGCTGATGCCGTCGATGTGGATACCGCGGCCGGCCACGTCGGTGGCCACCAGCACGGTGATGCGGCCTTCGCGGAACGCTTCCAAGGTGCGGATGCGTTTGTGCTGCGGCACATCGCCGGACAGCTGGGCGGCATTGACCCCGTCGCGCACCAGGCGCTCCTCGATGCGCCGCACTTCGTCCTTGCGGTTGGCGAAGACCATCACCCGTTCCCACTTGTTGCTGGTGACCAGGTTGTACAGCAGCTTGTACTTGTCGCTGCCGGCCACGGCATAGACGTGCTGTTCGACGGTTTCGCTGGCGACGTTCTCTGGCTCGATCTCGACGATGGCCGGGGTGGTGGTCCACTGCTTGGCCAGGTTCATCACATCGTCGGTGAAGGTGGCGGAAAACAGCAGGGTCTGGCGTTCGCTCTTGGGTGGGGTCTGGCGGATGATCTGCCGAACCTGGGGGATGAAGCCCATGTCGAGCATGCGGTCGGCTTCGTCCAGCACCAGCACTTCGACCATGTCCAGGTGCACCTCGCCACGCTGGTTGAAGTCCAGCAGCCGGCCTGGGGTGGCGACCAGAATGTCGCAATGGCGCGCTTCGAGGGCCTTGAGCTGTTTATCGAAGTCCATGCCGCCGACGAAGCTCATGACGTTCAGCCCGGTGTACTTGGTCAGCGCCATGGCGTCCTTGGCGATCTGCACCACCAGTTCACGGGTCGGGGCGATGATCAGCGCCCGCGGCTCGCCCATGTAGCGCTCCTTGGGCGGCGGCGTCTGCTGCAGCTGGCTGATGATCGAGATCAGGAACGCCGCGGTCTTGCCTGTGCCGGTCTGAGCGCGGCCGATGGCGTCCTGGCCTCGCAGGGTATGGCCCAGGACCTGGGCCTGGATAGGCGTGCAGTAGGGGAAGCCGAGGTCATGGATGGCATGCATCACCTCGGGCGAGAGCTTGAAGTCATGGAAGCGGGTCTTGCCTTCCTGCGGTTCGACCACGAAGTCTTCCAGCTTCCACAGCGACGCCTGGGGCCTGGGTTTGCGCTCGCGTTCGCGGCGGGGTTTGTCTTTGGCCGGCTTTTCAGTGCGTGGCGCGGCGGCTTCGGCCTTGATCGGAGCCGTTGGCACGGCTGGGTGGGCGGGAGCCGCTGGCGGCTTCACGGTGGCAACGGGCTCGGCGGCCTGTGGCGCGGCGTCTCCCTTGCCGAATATTTTTTTGAGTGCCTTGAGCACGGTCTTCTCATCAATTGGTTAAGGAATGTACGCCGCGCAGTGTAATGCAAGATTCGGGCGCGGCGTAGTGGAATGCGCAGGCAGCTACAGCGAAGCGTTCCGTCAGCGCAAGTGCTCGCTGAGCCAGTGGTAGATGTCGCTGATTTCCTGGGGCAGCACTTCGTGCTCCATGGGGTACTCCACCCAACTCGCGGTGACGCCCCATTGCTTGAGGTGCTCGTAGGCAGTGCGGCCCATGGACGGAATCACCACCGGGTCATGCACGCCGTGCAGGCACAGGGCGGGAGTGCGTTGCTGGCAGGCGCTCAGTTCCACCTCTTCGGCGAACGTCGGGGCATAGGTGGATAGCGCCAGTACACCGCCGAGGGCCTCTTGCCACTTTATATAGGCGGTGTGCAGCACCACCGCGCCGCCCTGGGAGAAACCAGCGAGGAAGATCCGCGCCAGGTCGATGCCCTTGGCCCGTTCAGCCTCGATCAGGGCGATGACTTGGTCGGCAGAATCTTCCAACTGCTCCTGGTCGATGGCCCGCGCCGGCGTCATGGCCTTGATGTCGTACCAGCTGGGCATGGCATAGCCACCGTTGATGGTGACCGCGCGGGTCGGAGCCTGGGGCATGACGAACCGGGTGCTGAGCAGATGTTCCTGCAGGGCCTCGGCCACCGGTAGGAAGTCGTAACGGTCGGCCCCCAGGCCGTGCAACCAGATCACACAAGCGTCTGCGGTTTGCTGGGGTTCGAGAATCAGCGGGTTGGTCATGACTGCTCCGAAATAGTGCGCACGTTCTTGTTTAAGTGCATGAAAAGAAGGCGTTGCCGGGGGATCACAGAAATAGATGTCGCAACTCTGGAAGTTTTTCACTTGACGCCGGCTGGAACGCTTAAGCCTCCAACTATGGTACGCGCTTTGCTAAGAACTTCCGGATGCAAAGTGACGCGCTTGCGACGGTAACACCCTTTGCACTGATACAAGGCTGTCACAGAACAGCGCATTGCGCCAATTGACCCAAAAACAAGCCAACACGGGTCGGAGGCGCCCCACAAGGGCGCGGTGCAATCCCGGCTCGGTACAACAAGAGCGATTTGGAGGTATTGATGAAGATGTTGAAATCCACCCTGGCAGTGCTGGCTGCGGCCACCGCACTGGGTGCGAGTGGTCTTGCGCAAGCCGGGGCTACCCTGGATGCGGTGAAGAAGAAGGGGTTCGTCCAGTGTGGCGTGAGTGATGGCTTGCCGGGCTTCTCGGTGCCGGATGCCAAGGGGACTATCGTCGGTATCGATGCCGATGTTTGCCGCGCGGTGGCCGCTGCGGTGTTCGGCGACGCGACCAAGGTCAAGTTCAGTCAGCTCAACGCCAAGGAGCGCTTCACGGCGCTGCAGTCCGGCGAAGTCGACGTGCTGTCGCGCAACACCACTTGGACCAGCTCGCGTGATGCCGGCATGGGCCTGGTGTTTGCCGGCGTCACCTACTACGACGGCATCGGCTTCCTGGTGAACAAGAAGCTGGGTGTTTCCAGCGCCAAGGAGCTCGATGGCGCGACCGTCTGCATCCAGGCGGGCACCACCACTGAACTGAACGTGTCCGACTACTTCCGGGCCAACGGCCTGAAGTACACCCCTATCACCTTCGACACCTCCGACGAGAGCGCCAAGTCGCTCGAATCCGGCCGTTGCGATGTGCTGACTTCCGACAAGTCGCAGTTGTATGCACAGCGTTCCAAGCTGGCCGGTCCGACCGATTACGTGGTGCTGCCGGAGACCATCTCCAAGGAACCACTGGGGCCTGTCGTGCGCAAGGGCGACGAGGACTGGTTCGCCATCGTCAAGTGGACGCTGTTCGCCATGCTCAATGCCGAAGAGATGGGCATCACCTCGCAGAACGTCGAGGCTGAAGCCAAGGCCACCAAGAACCCTGACGTCGCTCGCTTGCTCGGTGCCGATGGCGAATACGGCAAGGACCTGAAGCTGCCGAAGGACTGGGTCGTGCAGATCGTCAAGCAGGTCGGCAACTACGGCGAAGTGTTCGAGAAGAACCTGGGCAAGAGCACCCCGCTGGAAATCGACCGCGGCCTGAACGCTCTGTGGAACAACGGCGGCATCCAGTACGCACCACCGGTGCGCTGATGCGGCACCCTGCGGCGGCGATGGGCCGCCGCAGGTTTGTTCGGTTCCCTTTTCTCCGGGGCATTTCATGCAAAATCAAATCGGCGCACCCAAGGGGTTTTCCCTGAGCGATCCACGTGTGCGTGCGTGGCTTTTCCAGATCCTCACGGTACTTTTCGTGGTCGGTCTGGGCTGGTACTTGTTCCACAATACCCAGACCAACCTTCAACACCGGGGCATCACCTCCGGTTTCGACTTCCTCGAACGCAGTGCCGGCTTCGGCATTGCCCAGCACCTGATCTCCTACACCGAGTCGGACAGCTATGCGCGGGTCTTCGTCATCGGCCTGCTCAATACCCTGCTGGTGACCTTCATCGGCATTGTCTTGGCCACCTTGCTCGGCTTCATCGTCGGCGTAGCGCGGTTGTCACCGAACTGGATGATCAACAAGCTGGCCACGGTCTATGTCGAGACGTTCCGTAACATTCCGCCGCTGTTGCAGATCCTGTTCTGGTACTTCGCGGTGTTCCTGACCCTGCCAGGGCCGCGTGGCAGCATCAACCTCAATGACGCCTTCTTCATCAGCAACCGTGGCTTGAACATGCCCGGCGCTTCGATGGCCGAGGGGTTCTGGCCCTTCGTCCTGAGCGTGGTGCTTGCCGTGCTGGCGATTGTCCTGATGGTGCGCATGGCCAACCGGAGGTTCGAGGAAACCGGCGAGCCGTTCCACAAGTTCTGGGTCGGTCTGGTGCTGTTCCTGGGCATTCCGGGCCTCTGCGTGCTGCTGTTCGGCAGCCCTTTGCACTGGGAGGTGCCGCAACTCAAGGGCTTCAACTTCGTCGGTGGCTGGGTGCTGATCCCCGAGCTGCTGGCGCTGACCCTGGCGCTGACCATCTACACCGCAGCCTTCATCGCCGAGATCGTGCGCTCCGGCATCCGCTCGGTCAGCCACGGGCAGACCGAGGCCGCTCGTTCCCTGGGGCTGCGCGAGGGACCGACCCTGCGCAAGGTGATCATTCCCCAGGCGCTGAGGGTAATCATCCCGCCGCTGACCAGCCAGTACCTGAACCTGGCGAAGAACTCCTCGCTGGCCGCCGGTATCGGTTATCCGGAAATGGTCTCGCTGTTCGCCGGCACTGTGCTCAACCAGACCGGCCAGGCCATCGAGGTGATCGCCATCACCATGAGCGTCTACCTGGCGATCAGCATCAGCATTTCCCTGCTGATGAACTGGTACAACAAGCGCATTGCGCTGATCGAGCGGTGAGGATACGCGCATGACTTCCCATGTTTTCAAACCTGATATGCCGCCACCGGTGAAAACCGTCGGCGTGCTGGCGTGGATGCGCGCCAACCTGTTCTCCAGCTGGTTCAACACCCTGCTGACCCTGGTTGCCCTGTACCTGGTCTGGCTGATCGTGCCGCCGTTGCTGCAATGGACGATCATCGACGCCAACTGGGTCGGTACCACCCGCGCCGACTGCACCAAGGAGGGTGCCTGCTGGGTGTTCGTCCAGCAGCGTTTCGGCCAGTTCATGTACGGCTACTATCCCAGCGAGCTGCGCTGGCGGGTCGACCTGACCGTGTGGCTGGCGGTGATCGGCGCGGCGCCGCTGTTCATCTCTCGCTTCCCGCGCAAGGCCATCTACGGCGTGTGCTTCCTGGTGCTGTATCCGATCATCGCCTACACCTTGCTGCACGGTGGGTCCCTGGGCCTGGATACGGTGCCGACCAGCCAGTGGGGCGGGCTGATGCTGACTCTGGTAATCGCCACCGTGGGCATCGTCGGCGCCTTGCCGCTGGGCATCCTGCTGGCACTGGGGCGGCGCTCCAACATGCCGGCGGTGAAGGTGGTCTGCGTGACCTTCATCGAGTTCTGGCGCGGCGTGCCGTTGATCACCGTGCTGTTCATGTCCTCGGTGATGCTGCCGCTGTTCCTGCCCGAAGGCATGAGCTTCGACAAGCTGCTGCGGGCAATGATCGGCGTGATTCTGTTCCAGTCGGCCTACATTGCTGAGGTGGTGCGTGGCGGTCTTCAGGCCATTCCCAAGGGCCAGTATGAAGCGGCCGCGGCCATGGGCCTGGGCTACTGGCGCTCGATGGGCCTGGTGATTCTGCCGCAAGCCCTGAAGCTGGTGATTCCCGGCATCGTCAACACCTTCATTGCCCTGTTCAAGGACACGAGCCTTGTGATCATCATCGGCCTGTTCGACCTGCTCAACAGCGTCAAGCAGGCGGCGGCCGATCCGGCCTGGCTGGGCATGGCCACCGAGGGCTATGTATTCGCGGCCCTGGTGTTCTGGATTTTCTGTTTCGGTATGTCCCGCTACTCCATGCATCTGGAGCGTAAGTTGGACACAGGCCACAAGCGTTAGGAGTTTTCGAGATGAGTGAAGCGATCAAACAGCCTGTGGGCCCTGAAGGCATTATCCAGATGCAGGGCGTGAACAAATGGTATGGCCAGTTCCACGTGCTCAAGGACATCAACCTGAACGTGCGCCAGGGTGAGCGCATCGTCCTGTGCGGGCCGTCCGGGTCCGGCAAGTCGACCACCATCCGCTGCCTCAACCGCCTGGAAGAGCACCAGCAGGGACGCATCGTGGTCGATGGCGTGGAGCTGACCAACGACCTCAAGCAGATCGAGGCGATCCGCCGCGAGGTGGGCATGGTGTTCCAGCACTTCAACCTGTTCCCGCACCTGACCATCCTGCAGAACTGCACTCTGGCGCCGATGTGGGTGCGCAAGATGCCCAAGCGCAAGGCCGAGGAAATCGCCATGCACTACCTAGAGCGCGTACGCATTCCCGAGCAGGCCAACAAGTACCCGGGGCAGTTGTCTGGCGGCCAGCAGCAGCGCGTGGCGATTGCCCGGGCCCTGTGCATGAAGCCGAAGATCATGCTGTTCGACGAACCGACCTCGGCGCTCGACCCGGAAATGGTGAAGGAAGTGCTCGACACCATGGTCAGCCTGGCCGAGGACGGTATGACGATGCTCTGCGTGACCCACGAAATGGGGTTTGCGCGCACCGTGGCGAACCGGGTGATCTTCATGGACAAGGGCGAGATCGTCGAGCAGGCCTCGCCGGATGACTTCTTCGACCGGCCGCGCAACGAGCGGACCAAGCTGTTCCTGAGCCAGATCCTGCACTAGGAGGCGGTTTCGAGGAGGAGCCTGTCTCGACCGCCCTGGTCTTGTGGGCGGCTCCAGGGGTGGGGACAAGTGATGTATTGCTTGTCCCGGCCCTTAGCTCAGGTAGAGGGGGCGGCCACAGGGCCCGAGGTCTGGGAGCCCCGAATCGAGGACAACGCCCTCGCTTGGCAGATATCCAGCCTGTATCGGCCCACCCAGGTTTCAACTGTCTTCTTTCTTGCCCGCGACCGGTGCCGGTGGCGGACGCAGCCCGACTTCTGCGATCAGCTTCAACTGCTCGCCATTACGCACCACTTCTATGGTGATTTTCTCGTTGGGCTTGATCCGTGCGACCTGGTTCATGGATTTACGGCCATCACCGGCCGGCTCGCCATTGATGCTGAGGATCACGTCGCCCAGTTGCAGGCCAGCCCGTTGCGCTGGGCCGTCACGGAAGATCCCCGCTACCACGATGCCCGGCCGACCTTGCATGCCGAACGACTCAGCCAGTTCCTGGCTCAACGGCTGTACTTCGATGCCCAGCCAGCCACGGATTACCTGGCCATGCTCGATGATCGACTTCATCACCTCCAGCGCCAGCTTGGTCGGGATGGCGAAGCCGATACCCTGGGAGCCGCCGGACTTGGAGAAGATCGCCGTATTGATCCCGGTGAGGTTGCCGTTGGCATCGACCAGCGCGCCGCCCGAGTTGCCCGGGTTGATCGCTGCGTCGGTCTGGATGAAGTCTTCGTAGTTGTTCAGGCCGAGCTGGTTGCGCCCTGTGGCGCTGATGATGCCCATGGTCACGGTCTGGCCGACGCCGAAGGGGTTGCCGATCGCCAGGGCGACATCGCCGATGTGGATGCTGTCGGAGCGGCCAATGGTGATCGCCGGTAGGTTCTTGAGGTCGATCTTCAGCACTGCCAGGTCGGTCTCCGGGTCGCTGCCGATGACGCGTGCCAGGGTTTCACGACCATCCTTGAGTGCCACCACGATCTGGTCGGCGCCAGAGGTCACATGGTTGTTGGTCAGCAGGTAGCCTTCACGGCTCATGATCACTGCCGAGCCCAAGCTCGACTCCCAGCGCCGCTGTTGGGGCAGGTTGTCGCCGAAGAAGCGGCGGAACTGCGGGTCTTCGAACAACGGGTGGGCGCCTTTGTTGACCACCTTGGTGGTGTACAGGTTGGCCACGGCTGGCGCTGCGATGGCCACGGCATCGGCATAGGACACCGGCCCTTGCATGATCCGCGTGGTCTGCGGGGCCTGTTGCAGGTTGACGTCCTGGCTGGGCAGGCCCACCCATTCGGGAAAGCGCTGGATGATCAGCAGGGCGATCAGCACGCCGGTCAACAGTGGCCAGCCAAAGTAACGCAAAGCCTTGAGCATTGAACGAATCCTGGGTGTGGGCGGGGCCGCGTCAGCGCGAACGGGGCGAGCGCGCGCGATCATACCGGTGAAGCAGGGTGGTCGGCGATAGTTGGATGAGCCTGGCCTCCAGGTGACGGCCGCTGGTTTCCCCGACACCGGCGACGGCCCATAATGGCGGCCATTATACGGGCCTTGCAGCCCGGCAGAAGCTGATTTGAGGAGACTTTTCATGGCTGTTGCCCTGAGCACCCTGGTCGAGGAAGCCGAGCGCTACCTGGCGAGCGCGAAAATCCAGGATTACTGCCCCAATGGCCTCCAGGTCGAGGGCCGTCCGTATGTCAGCCGCATCGTGAGCGGCGTCACTGCCAGCCAGGCGTTGCTCGATGCGGCGGTCGAAGCCGAAGCCGACCTGGTGCTGGTGCACCACGGCTACTTCTGGAAGGGTGAAAACCCTTGCATCACCGGTATGAAGCAGCGCCGCTTGAAGACTTTGCTCAAGCACGACTTGAGCCTGCTGGCCTTCCACCTGCCGTTGGACGTGCACCCGGAGGTCGGCAACAACGTCCAGTTGGCGAGCCAACTGGACATCACCGTGGAAGGCCCGCTGGACCCGGACAACTCGCGTGTGGTCGGCCTGGTGGGCTCCCTGGCCGAGCCGATGTCGGCGCGTGACTTCGCCCGGCGTGTACAGGAGGTGATGGGTCGCGAGCCGCTGTTGATCGAGGGTGATCAGATCATCCGCCGTGTCGGCTGGTGCACGGGGGGAGGCCAGGGGTACATCGACCAGGCGATCGCCGCTGGGGTCGATCTGTTCCTCAGTGGCGAGGCCTCCGAGCAAACTTTCCATAGTGCCCGCGAGAATGGCATCAGCTTCGTCGCCGCTGGTCATCACGCCACCGAACGCTACGGTGTCCAGGCCCTGGGCGATTACCTGGCGCGACGCTTTGCCCTGGAGCACCTGTTCATCGATTGCCCGAATCCGATCTGAGTCGTTCCACATTAGGTTCGGCAACGTTGGAGGGCCAATTCGTCTACAACGCCCAGGCATATTCTTAGATTGTTTCGTTCTAGTTGGCTGCCTAAATAGAATTGGGTGCTGTGATAAAGTGGCCCGCTCGAACACGGCCCGCTTTGGCCGTCCATAAGATCGTTTTTCGTGAGTAGCCATGGTCGACAAACTGACGCACTTGAAACAGCTGGAGGCCGAGAGCATCCACATCATCCGCGAGGTGGCCGCCGAGTTCGACAACCCGGTGATGCTTTACTCGATCGGCAAGGACTCCGCCGTAATGCTGCACCTGGCGCGCAAGGCCTTCTTCCCGGGCAAGCTGCCGTTTCCAGTGATGCATGTCGACACTCAGTGGAAATTCCAGGAGATGTATCGCTTCCGCGACAAGATGGTCGAGGAAATGGGGCTGGAGCTGATCACCCACGTCAACCCCGAAGGTGTGGCGCAGGGCATCAACCCTTTCACCCACGGCAGTTCCAAGCACACCGATATCATGAAGACCCAGGGCCTCAAGCAGGCGCTGGACAAGTACGGCTTCGACGCCGCCTTCGGTGGCGCGCGCCGCGACGAAGAGAAGTCGCGGGCTAAGGAACGCGTCTATTCCTTCCGTGACAGCAAGCACCGCTGGGACCCGAAGAACCAGCGTCCAGAGCTGTGGAACGTGTACAACGGCAAGGTCAACAAGGGCGAGTCGATCCGGGTCTTCCCGCTGTCGAACTGGACCGAGTTGGATATCTGGCAGTACATCTACCTCGAAGGCATCCCGATCGTGCCGCTGTACTTCGCCGCCGAGCGTGAAGTGATCGAGAAGAACGGCACCCTGATCATGATCGATGACGAACGCATCCTCGAGCACCTGAGCGATGAGGAAAAGGCCCGCATCGTCAAGAAGAAGGTGCGTTTTCGTACCCTCGGCTGCTACCCGTTGACGGGCGCTGTCGAGTCGGAAGCCGAGACGCTGACCGACATCATTCAGGAAATGCTCCTGACGCGCACTTCCGAGCGCCAGGGCCGAGTCATCGACCACGATGGCGCCGGTTCCATGGAAGACAAGAAACGTCAGGGCTACTTCTAATTTTCAGGGTTACTCCATGTCGCACCAATCCGATTTGATCAGCGAAGACATCGTCGCTTATCTGGCTCAGCACGAGCGTAAAGAACTGCTGCGTTTCCTCACCTGCGGCAACGTGGACGATGGCAAGAGCACCCTGATCGGGCGCTTGCTGCACGACTCCAAGATGATCTACGAGGACCACCTCGAGGCCATCACTCGTGATTCGAAGAAGTCCGGCACCACGGGCGAAGAAGTCGATCTGGCGCTGCTGGTCGATGGCCTGCAGGCCGAGCGCGAGCAGGGCATCACTATCGATGTGGCTTACCGCTACTTCTCCACTGCCAAGCGCAAGTTCATCATCGCCGACACGCCGGGCCACGAGCAGTACACCCGCAACATGGCCACCGGCGCCTCGACCTGCGACCTGGCGATCATCCTGGTCGATGCCCGCTACGGTGTGCAGACCCAGACCCGCCGGCACAGTTACATCGCCTCGCTGCTGGGCATCAAGCACATCGTCGTCGCGGTCAACAAGATGGACCTGAAGAACTTCGACGAGCAGGTGTTCGAGTCGATCAAGGCTGATTACCTGGCGTTCGCCGAAGCTATCAACCTGACCCCGAGCAGCCTGCACTTCGTGCCGATGTCGGCGCTCAAGGGCGACAACGTGGTCAACCGCAGCGAACGTTCGCCGTGGTACACGGGCCCAGCGCTGATGGAAATCCTCGAAACCGTGGAAGTGGCGGCCGACCGCAACTTCACCGACCTGCGCTTCCCGGTGCAGTACGTCAACCGCCCGAACCTGAACTTCCGTGGCTTCGCCGGCACCCTGGCCAGCGGCGTGGTGTACAAGGGTGACGAAATCGTCGTGCTGCCGTCGGGCAAGAGCAGCCGGGTCAAGTCCATAGTCACCTTCGAAGGCGAGTTGGAGCACGCTGGCCCAGGCCAGGCCGTGACCCTGACCATGGAAGACGAGATCGACATCTCCCGTGGCGACCTGCTGGTGCATGCCGACAACGTGCCGCCGGTCACCGACCAGTTCGACGCCATGCTGGTGTGGATGGCTGAAGAGCCGATGCTGCCGGGCAAGAAGTACGACATCAAGCGCGCCACCAGCTATGTGCCGGGCTCGATCGCCAGCATCAGCCACAAGGTCGATGTGAACACTTTGGAGCAGGGGTCGGCCAGTGCCTTGCAACTGAACGAGATCGGCCGGGTCAAGGTCAGCCTTGACGCTGCCATTGCCCTGGACGGTTACGACAGCAACCGCACCACTGGTGCCTTCATCGTCATCGACCGCCTGACCAACGGCACCGTAGGTGCCGGCATGATCATCGCGCCACCGGTCGTGCCCCACGGCACCATCGGCCAGCATGGCAAGCTGGCCCACGTCGCCACCGAAGAGCGCGCCTTGCGCTTTGGCCAGCAGCCGGCCACCGTGCTGTTCAGCGGCCTGTCCGGCGCAGGCAAGAGCACCCTGGCCTACGCTGTGGAGCGCAAACTGTTCGATATGGGCCGTGCGGTCTACGTGCTCGATGGCCAGAATCTGCGCCACGACCTGAACAAAGGCCTGCCCCAGGACCGTTCCGGTCGCACTGAGAACTGGCGCCGTGCTGCCCATGTAGCGCGTCAGTTCAACGAAGCTGGCCTGCTGACCTTGGCCGCCTTCGTCGCCCCGGATGCCGAAGGCCGTGAACAGGCCAAGGCCCTGATCGGCAAGGAGCGCCTGCTCACCGTCTACGTCCAGGCGTCGCCCCAGGCTTGCCGCGAACGCGATCCACAGGGCCTGTACGCCGCCGCTGGCGACAATATCCCGGGTGAAAGCTTCCCGTACGACGTACCGCTGGATGCCGATCTGGTGATCGACACCCAGAGCACTAGCGTGGAAGAGGGTGTCAGGCAAGTGCTGGAGCTGCTGCGTCAGCGTGGTGCTATCTAAGCGCTGATGCTGCATGAAAAAAACTGCTTGGGCTTAAGCACTTGAGTCCAAGCAGGGCTTTCTAGAAAATCCGATGCCAGCCTCCTGGCATCGGATTTTTTTATATCCATTCAGCCAAGTCGGATATCTGTTGAGCGTTTCTACTACTTGCACAGTTAATTTATCTTCGTGCCACTTACCGTACTGCTCATGAGACTATCCGATCAATGTATTCATACGCGGAGAGGCCGCTAGGTGAAAGGGTTGCAGGAAAGAGGCAGCCTTGACGCAGTAGCCATCACCGTTTGGTTTTTCTTGTTTTCAATCGATTTTAAGTACCGGTCGTAGTCGCTTTCTCGTTGGTGTCCTTGCATGTCATGGTCCATGTCACAGCCAAACTTCTGATTCTGCTGGTCAGGCAAAAGGAAGATGCCATCGACGAAGCCGGACGGAAGCAGTAACAGTATCAGTACTTTTTATTGCACATCCTTGAACAGGGGAAGCCCCTTTGTTTTTCGCCAGGCCATGATATGAGCGATCACCTGCTTGGCGCAGCCTTGCTGTTCGGATTCGGGGTAATAGATCAGATCCGAGCCATTGGGGTGCTCTACCAGCTCGATGAAGTGCTCCAGCAGTCGGTCCTGCCAAGCCGAGGTCCCGGCGGCCTGTAGTAGTTCTTCCACTATGGATTCGAACTCGGCGCAGGTGTAGTCCGCAAGGTTGCGTTTTTGGTCGATCACCACGGCACCTCCGAAGAAAGAGCGTACTGCATCGCACTCATGATGCGCAGGTTATCGGCGTCATACATCAGTCCACCGAACTCGGGTGGGGTGAGATGGAGGATCTGGTATGAGCGCAGGCCCTTCGCAGTGTCATGGAAGGGCGCGCGGGGTGGCCAGCCTCGCTTGATGCGGTTGAGTTGAGAGGGGATGAATTGTTGAGAGTAAATGGGGTCTTCGGCGATCGCCATCCAGAAAGACTGAGAGAAATGCTCGAAATGATTGAAGGTTTGTCCTGATAGTTTTTTGATGATGTGGTCTGGGAGGTAGGCGGCCATATCAGCGATTTTCTCCTTTTATATAGGGGATAAAGAGACTCGCTTGATCTTAGCGCAGAAGATGTTTTTGGATTGCTGAGAGTATTGTAGGGGATTTCTAATTCTACATAGGAGATTTCCATTGTATTATCGGGGGCGGGGAAGAAAAATGCCCCGCATAAGTCTGGGCTTTTCTATCAGTGAGTGGCAAGCAGTAGCCCCGCGGTGGCGGGGCGCTTTAATTGGCGTTCTGTCTGCTCGGGCTATGTTGGCTTGAAACCCGGTTTACCATTAGCAGCGCGCCACTCTTTAACTATGCGTAGGATCTGTTCTGGTGTGTCCAGGCCTTCAGATTCCGGCCAAAAGATCAGGTCAGTACCAGCGGGGTGCTCGATAATGACTTCAAAATGCTCAAGTAGAGGGTCTAGTATCTCATCAGGCTCAGAACCGTTTGTTTCAAATATTAATCTTATAAATGCTAGGAACTCGGATTCGGTATAGTCTGATAGCTTCGTTTTGGCTGTCATGGTTTTGTCCCGTAATGGATGTGTTGGTGAGCGCTCGGAGTAACGACCCTTATGTTGTCAAGGTCATAAACTGCTCCACCTTCCGATATTGGAGTGTGGTGGTGAAGGACGTACGTCGATTGTGACTTGTGCCTATCGATTCTCTGAACTTTTGGTGCGAGACCAAGTTTCATGCGTTTCACATTTGACTCGCTAAACTGAGTAGACAATTTTTTGTCTTCTGCAACCGTTTTCCAGAGAATTTCTCTGAAGTCTTTAATGCTGCTGACGTGCTTTCCTGATAATTTTTCAGCGATTTGCGTTGGGACCGGAGCACCTGCACCTCGTGCTTTCTCATTCAGCCATGTATCAGAAATGAACTCACCACTTCCAGAGAATGCTCCAGGCTCGAGTCTGGGGTCTCTGAATACAATCAGTATCGGTGCCAATCCCGAGTCAGCCGGGAAGGTAACGATCAGACGCTCAAGGTCGAGTAGGTCGAGTGCTGGATAGATTTCTTGCTCGTTGCTTGGGGGCTTAAGCGTATTGCCGGCATAGATGACGACACCGGGTGGTGTTGGCGGCAGGCTGGTGGAATTGCTCTGGTCGTTGTCGGGAGCGTTGGCCGGGGTCCAGGTGAGGAGGCGCGAGGGGTTATCGAGAGCCAGGCTATAGACTTGACGTTCATTGTCGAAGGTCGCAGCACGGACGGGGATTGGCCCACTCCCCTCGGTGACCATTAGGTGTAATTGATCCTCGGTCTCGCGAGTGCCGAGGGTGTAAGGCAACTTGAGACTGCCGCCGGCAGCGGCGAGTGCTGCCAGGTCAATGCCTTCAAGCGGAGAGAGATCGGCCAATGGAACGCTGGTCAGGTACTGTCGTTCGCTATTGCCGAGGGTTGATGGCCAGAGCAGGCTGACAACGCCGACGATAAAGGGAAGGGCCACTGCGCCAGCGGAGGCGGTAGCTGGCAAGACTGCGATGCGAATCGCTTGTTGCATCGCCAGGTAGCCACCTAGCGTGAGATCGAAAGCGGCGCTACCAATCGGGATTACCAGGGGTATCGAGGCGGAAGCGCTGCCCAGAGCGACATAACTTGTGCGTTTTCGTTCGTCTTCCTTGGCCTTGCGCTCGGCTTCGGCTTTCTGTGCTGCTTCCTTGGCCTTGCGCTCAGCCTCTGCTTTCTTCCGTGCAGCTTCTTGCGCTTCCCGCGCTGCGACCAGTTCAGCTTGATATTTTTTTTGAAGTGCTTCTATTTGCTCAGCCCGCTGGTGCAGCCCTTTCAAGGCTGCGGTGAACCACTGGAGGTAGCGGATGGATTCGGTCTGGGTAAGGGCGCTGTGGTATTCCTTCCATAACGACCCGGCGCGGCGGATTTTCTGTTCCGCCACCAGATGATGGAGCGCCTCTAGTTGCGGTTTTGAAAGCGGGCTCTTGATCTCTGGGTTGTGCGTTTTGAATTTCGGGATATTTCGCTGTTTCGACGCGATGAGGCTAGCAGCACTGGCCAGGTAAGCTGAGATGGCCTGTGCGAGGTTGTGCTCGGGCTTGACCGTAGTTGACTTGACCAACTCGTGCTGCAGGAAGTTGGGCAGGCATTCGAAACAGATCTGCCGTTCCTGATGAAGTTGTGCTGTTCGCCGTGAGATGGCTTTCGGTAGGTCGACAGGCTGAGACTGGAGTTCGGTCAGGTCATGCTGCAAGGCGAGGCTGGGCAGATCATTGGCCAATGAGTGAATTGCCGTCGCTTCAATATGCAAGCGGTAGGCGCCATCGGCAGACCTGTTCAACCTTGACCAGAACTCGTTTGCGAACGCTTCGCCTCTCTGTGTGAATACGCCAGGGTCATAGATTCGGCTCATCATTGAGTCCGAACGTTTGTAGAACGATGGAGAGCCGTAGAAGCTCAGAGCATCAGGCAATATCCTTAGGTAATTCTCCCGCTTCTGTCGGATGAGACTGGTCAAACCGTGTTGTTCGGCTGCTTGCCGTAATAATGAGGTTGCACCTGCTTTGTTCGCGTGTTCGCGCACTTGAGCACGCTGCGCAGCAATCTGGGCTGGCAGGTCCTTGATCAAAGGTGCGTATTTGTCGGCGTACTCTCGGTCTATGCTTTGGCGTTCCTCACCCAGGACTCTTCGAGTGGAAATTTCATAGTTGAGGTTCTTGTTCGGGCCGCCCGTGCCCCGGGGCCTCCCGTCGCTCAGACCCCAGCCTCCGTAGCCTGGTCCGCCTCCGCCAGAGTTCAAGGGGGGCAAGGGAGTGCGGTCGGGTGCCGCTGCGGTAATCCAGAGCCCCTCTGTAAGATGGTATGCATTGTCCTGAGCCATGTAGATCCTCCTGATCTCGACATGGTCAGATTGCTGGCTTTGCGGATTTGAAGATGCCGGGCGTTGCCTAGACCGCCGTAGGGCTGGGCCCGGTCAAGGGGAGGGCTCTTCCTATATGTGTTGCTCCGACACTGGAATCACCCGCCTTTCCTTCACAGCCTTGTACGAAAAACTCGAATAGATCTCCTTCACCCCCGGCAGTGACTGCAAGACCTCGCGGGTGAAGTCTCCGAACGACTCCAGATCCCTGGCAAGAATCTCCAGCAAAAAGTCATAGCGCCCGGAGATGTTGTGGCAGGCGACGATTTCAGGAATTTCCATCAGCCGCTGCTCGAAGGAGCGGGCCATTTCCTTATTGTGCGAGTCCATCATGATGCTGACGAAGGCGGTGACGCCGAAGCCCAGGGATTTGGGCGAGAGGATGGCCTGGTAGCCGGTGATATAGCCGCTTTCCTCCAGCAGCTTGACCCGCCGCCAGCAAGGCGAGGTGGTCAGGGCGACTTGGTCGGCGAGCTCCGAGACGGTCAGGCGGGCATTGTCTTGCAGGGCCGCGAGCAGGGCGCGGTCGGTACGGTCGAGGGTCGAAGGCATATCTTGCCCTCCAGTCGTTTTAATCGTGGTTTTCATTCCAATGAGCCCATGGATGTGTGGGTGATTTTGGAAAAATATCAGTACCTCGCTGGCATAAGCTTATAACAAACCCTCAGAGGCTGTTGCCATGCGCGACTCCAACAATAATTCTGGTTTTTCCACCCGGGCCATCCACCATGGTTACGATCCGCAGACGCACAATGGTGCGCTGGTGCCGCCGGTCTACCAGACCTCTACCTTTGCCTTCCCAACGGTCGAATACGGTGCTGCTTGTTTCGCCGGTGAGGTGAACGGGCACTTCTACAGCCGTATTTCCAACCCGACCCTGGCGTTGCTGGAAGGGCGCATAGCTTCGCTGGAGGGTGGGGAGGCCGGACTGGCGCTGGCCTCGGGCATGGGGGCCATCACCGCTACGCTGTGGACCCTGCTGCGCCCTGGTGATGAGGTGATTGTCGGCAGCACCTTGTATGGCTGCACCTTCGCCTTCCTGCACCACGGTATCGGCGAGTTCGGGGTCAAGGTGCGCCACGTCGATCTGAATGACCTACGGGCGCTGAAAGCGGCCATCGGGCCAAATACTCGGATGATTTACTTCGAGACCCCGGCCAACCCGAACATGCACCTGGTGGATATTGCCGCGGTGGCCACCCTTGCCCATGGCCATGACATCCAGGTGGTGGTCGACAATACGTATTGCACGCCCTACCTGCAGCGTCCGCTGGAGCTGGGCGCCGATCTGGTGGTGCATTCAGCGACCAAGTACCTCAGCGGGCATGGCGATATCACCGCGGGCCTGGTGGTGGGGAGCAAGGTACTGATCGATCGTATCCGCCTGAAGGGCCTCAAAGACATGACCGGGGCGGTGTTGTCGCCGCATGATGCGTCGCTGCTGATGCGTGGTATCAAAACCCTAGCGTTGCGCATGGAGCGCCATTGCGCCAATGCTCAGTTGGTCGCCAGGTTCCTCGAGCGCCACCCTCTGGTGGAACTGATCCAATACCCGGGGTTGCCGACATTCGCCCAGTACGAACTGGCACAGCGACAGATGCGTCTGCCGGGTGGGATGATCGCTTTCGAACTCAAGGGGGGCATTGAGGCCGGGCGGCGTTTCATGAATGCCCTGCAGCTATTCAGCCGTGCGGTCAGCCTGGGGGATGCCGAGTCGCTGGCCCAGCATCCGGCGAGCATGACGCACTCCAGCTACACCGCGAAAGAGCGGGGGCATCATGGTATTTCCGAAGGCCTGGTGCGGTTGTCGGTTGGCCTTGAGGATGCCGAGGATTTGCTGGCCGACATTGAGCAGGCACTGGAGGCCTGTGCATAGCGTGAAAAGACTCAAGGCATGCCCTACCGGCCCATAAAAGAAAAAGGCCTCTTACGAGGCCTTCAGTCATTGCTTCAGACTCAGCGCTTGAGTCCGTAGTGCTCGTCGAGCATGCCCGGCGAGTTCGGCGTTTTGGGTGCGTAGTCGCGCGGCACTTCGGTATCCTTCGGTGGGGTCAGGCGGTCACGTGGACCTTGGGCCGCATCGGAATGTAGCGAGGCCAGCAGGCGCTGGCGGGTCAGTTCGTCCAGCGCCAGGCGGTTGGCGCCTTCGGCCAGGTGGTCCTGGACATCCTGGTAGCTCTGGGTCAGCTTCTTGACCAACGCGGCGGTGCTGTTGAAGTGGGTCACCACTTCGTTCTGGTAGTTGTCGAAACGCTGCTGGATGTCGTCCAGCTGCCGCTGTGTGCTGCTCGGCGCGGCATTGGGCAACAGGCGGGCAACCAGAAAACCAACGACGACACCCACGATGAGGGCCAGGGTCGGCAACAACCAAACTAAGAGCGAGAGTTCCACGAGTCCTTCCTCTATAAACGGCTTTGCTTTACGTTAACGGCTCGGACCTGCGCTGTATACCGCGAGCGATCGCAAATATCTCAGAACAGAATTCTTCAGCTAGACGAGTCGACCCATCTCGAGGTCACGGAGTAGTGCCTTGCTTATCCGCGAAACCCCTGTATTCATCGATGGCCCCTGCGGTCAGTTGGAAGCCTTGTACCTGGACGTCGCCAATGCCCACGGCATCGTGCTGATCTGTCACCCCAACCCGGTCCAGGGCGGCACCATGCTCAACAAGGTGGTCTCGACCCTGCAACGCACCGCCCGCGACGCCGGCTACAGCACGCTGCGCTTCAACTACCGAGGTGTTGGTCAAAGCGCCGGTAGTCACGACATGGGGAGTGGCGAGGTCGCTGACGCCCAAGCCGCTGCTGCCTGGGCGCGGCAGCAACACCCGGGCCTGCCTCTGGTACTGATGGGCTTCTCCTTCGGAGGCTTCGTCGCCGCGAGCCTGGGCGGCCGCCTGGAGGCCGAGGGCGTTGAGCTGCAACATCTGTTCATGGTGGCTCCGGCGGTGATGCGCTTGACCGATGATTACCCACTGCCTCAGCGCTGCCCGCTGAGCGTGATCCAGCCAGAGACCGACGAAGTGGTCGAGCCGCAGTTGGTCTACGACTGGTCTGACGCACTCCCGCGCCCCCATGAGCTGCTGAAAGTGGCAGAATGCGGACACTTCTTTCATGGCAAGCTGACCGACCTCAAGGATCTGGTACTGCCGCGCCTTTCGAACTGAGCCAAGCCTGATTAAGCGATAACCCATGACTACGCGTATCCTCACCGGTATCACCACCACTGGCACCCCGCACCTGGGCAACTACGCCGGTGCCATCCGCCCGGCCATCCTCGCCAGCCAGCAGCCGGGTGCCGATTCGTTCTATTTCCTGGCCGACTACCACGCCCTGATCAAGTGCGACGACCCTCTGCGCATCCAGCGCTCGCGCCTGGAAATCGCCGCCACTTGGCTGGCCGGCGGCCTGGACCACGAGCGGGTGACCTTCTATCGCCAGTCCGATATCCCCGAGATCCCGGAACTGACTTGGCTGCTGACCTGCGTCAGCGCCAAGGGCCTGCTCAACCGCGCCCACGCCTACAAGGCTTCGGTGGACAAGAACCTGGAAAACGGCGAAGACCCGGATGCCGGCATCACCATGGGCCTGTACAGCTACCCGGTGCTGATGGCCGCGGACATCCTGATGTTCAACGCGCACAAGGTGCCGGTCGGCCGCGACCAGATCCAGCACGTGGAAATGGCCCGTGACATCGGCCAGCGTTTCAACCACCTGTTCGGCCAGGGCAAGGAGTTCTTCGTCCTGCCCGAGGCGGTGATCGAGGAAAGCGTGGCGACCCTGCCTGGCCTGGATGGTCGCAAGATGTCCAAGAGCTACGACAACACCATCCCGTTGTTCACCAGCGCCAAGGACATGAAGGACGCCATCTCGCGCATCGTCACCGACTCGCGCGCCCCAGGCGAGCCGAAGGATCCGGACAATTCGCACCTGTTCACCCTGTACCAGGCGTTTTCCACCCCGGACCAGGCCGCTGGCTTCCGTGATGAGTTGCTGCAGGGCTTGGGCTGGGGGGAGGCCAAGCAGCGTTTGTTCCAGTTGCTCGACAGCCAGTTGGGCGAGGCCCGTGAACGTTACCATCAACTGATCGATCGCCCGGCGGACCTCGAGGACATCCTCTTGGCCGGCGCGCAAAAGGCGCGCAAGATCGCCAGTCCGCTCCTCGAGCAACTGCGCGAAGCGGTTGGCCTGCGCTCGTTCCGCACCAGCGTCCAGGCCAGTGGTGAAGTGAAGAAGAAGGCGGCCAAGGCTGCGCGTTTCGTCAGCTTCCGTGACGAGGACGGCAGCTTCCGCTTCCGCCTGCTGGCTGCCGACGGCGAGCAACTGCTGCTGTCGCGCAACTTTGCCGATGGCAAGAGCGCCGGTGCGGTGAGCAAGCAGCTGCAGCAGGGCGGTGAACTAGATGTACGTGTCGACGGCTTGGGCTTCAGCCTATGGCTGGATGGCGAAAGCGTCGCCGACGGGCCGCAGTTCGCCGACGCCGAAGCGCGTGATTCGGCCATCGGCAACCTGCGCGCAGCCCTGCAACCACAACAGGACTGAGGCACTTTGACGCAAGTCTGATTGCCATTATCCGAGGCCGTCGCTACAGTGACGGCCCGCTTTTGTTACCTCGCTAACGAATTATGACGCCCCTAGAACGATATCAAGCAGACCTCAAACGTCCCGAATTCTTCCATGATGCGGCGCAGGAAACAGCGGTGCGTCACCTGCAGCGTCTATACGACGACCTGCTGGCCGCCCAGCACAACAAGCCGGGAGTGTTCGGCAAGCTGTTCGGCAGGAAGGAGCAGGCACCAGTCAAGGGCTTGTATTTCTGGGGCGGGGTAGGCCGGGGCAAGACCTATCTGGTCGACACTTTCTTCGAAGCGCTGCCGTTCAAGCAGAAGATGCGCACGCACTTCCACCGCTTCATGAAGCGCGTACACGAGGAGATGAAATCGCTCAAGGGCGAGAAGAACCCGCTGACCATCATCGCCAAGCGTTTTGCCGAAGAAGCGCGGGTGATCTGCTTCGATGAGTTCTTCGTGTCCGACATCACCGATGCCATGATCCTCGGCACCCTGATGGAGGAGTTGTTCAAGAACGGCGTTACCCTGGTGGCGACCTCCAACATCGTTCCGGACGGCCTGTATAAGGATGGTCTGCAGCGTGCCCGCTTCCTGCCGGCCATTGCCCTGATCAAGCAGAATACTGAAGTCGTCAACGTCGACAGCGGCGTCGACTACCGCCTGCGTCACCTGGAGCAGGCCGAGCTGTATCACTACCCGCTCGATGAAGCGGCCCAGGAAAGCCTGCGCCAGAGCTTCAAGGCACTGACCCCGGACTGCACCCAGGCCGTCGAGAACGACGTGCTGATGATCGAGAATCGTGAAATCCGTGCCCTGCGCACCTGTGATGACGTTGCCTGGTTCGACTTCCGCGCCCTGTGCGACGGCCCGCGCAGCCAGAACGACTACATCGAGCTGGGCAAGATCTTCCACGCTGTGCTGCTCAGCGGTGTGGAGCAGATGGGTGTGACCACAGACGACATCGCCCGGCGCTTCATCAACATGGTCGACGAGTTCTACGACCGCAACGTCAAGTTGATCATCTCTGCCGAGGTCGAGCTCAAGGACTTGTACACCGGTGGCCGCCTGACTTTCGAGTTCCAGCGTACCCTCAGCCGGCTGTTGGAGATGCAGTCCCACGAGTTCCTGTCGCGGGCGCACAAGCCCTGACAGCAGCGGCAAGCTACAAGCCATAAGAAAAAGCCAGGACAGTTCGCAGACTGCCCTGGCTTTTTCTTATGGCTTGTAGCTTGCTGTCCGAGAGGCCGTTCAGGCCTCTTGCATGAACTGCTGCCGGTACTGGTTTGGTGACAGTTCGGTGTGCTGGCGGAACAGTCGGGCGAAGAAGCTGGCGTCGTCGTAGCCGACTTCATAGCTGATGGTCTTGATGCTTTTGCGTGTGCTCGACAGCAGACCCTTGGCGGTCTCGATGCGCAGACGCTGCAGGTAGTGCAGGGGCTTGTCGCCGGTGGCGGTCTGGAAGCGGCGCATGAAGTTGCGGATGCTCATGCCATGGTTGCGGGCCACATCCTCGAAGCGGAACTTGTCGGCGAAGTGCTCCTCCAGCCAGTGCTGGATCTGCAGGATGGTCAGATCCTGGTGCAGCTTCTGGCCGCCGAACCCCATGCGTCCTGGGGTATAGCTGCGCTGCACTTCGTAGAGGATGTCGCGGGCCACCGCCTGGGCGACATTGGCGCCGCAGAAACGCTCGATCAGGTAGATGTACAGGTCGCAGGCTGAAGTGGTACCGCCGGCGCAGTAAAGGTTGTCGGCGTCGGTCAGGTGTTTGTCCTGGTTCAGCCGGACTTGGGGGAAGCGCTCGGCGAAGCTGTTGAAGAAACGCCAGTAGGTGGTCGCTTCCTTGCCATCGAGCAGGCCGGCCTCGGCCAGCCAGAACACACCACTGGCTTCGCCACAGAGCACTGCGCCACGGGCGTGCTGTTCGCGTAGCCACGGCAGGACCTGGGGGTAGCGCTGGCACAGCTCATCGAAATCGTCCCAGAAGGCTGGAAGGATGATGATATCGGCTTCTTCCAGGCCGCCGTCGACCGGTATCTGGACGTTGCTGAAGCTGTCCACCGGCTGCCCGTCCGGGCTCACCAGGCGAGTCTCGAACATCGGTTGCAGGCCCAGCCCCAATTGCTTGCTGTAGCGCAGGGCGGCCAGGTGAAAGAAATCCTTGGCTTGCATCAGGGTCGAGGCGAACACCTTGTCAATGGCCAGGATGCTGACGCGCCGCAAGGACGCGGAGGGTTGGGTAAACATCATTGTCATTGTTCTTATAAGGGAAAGTGGTCAATCACCGGCTGGATCGTCTTATTTTTTGTCGGTTGTGTCTACCCCAGGGATTGTTGCTGGTTGTCGTGGGCAAGTGGGGGCCGCGCTCCTGCCGTTGGCAAGGCTTTGCCAACCGACGCTGGCCCCCAGATTCGTCATGGCGCGGGGTTGGGCTGCTCCTGGTGGATCGCCTCGATGGCGGCCAGCAATTCGTCACTGAGGGTCAGGTCGATGCTGGCGAGGTTGCTGTCGAGCTGCTCCAGGGTAGTGGCGCCGATGATGTTACTGGTCACGAAGGCCTGCTGGGTGACGAAGGCCAGGGCCATTTGTGCAGGGTCCAGGCCATGCTCGTGGGCCAGCGCCACATAGCGGCTGCAGGCGGCCACCGTCTGCGGGTTGGAGTAGCGGGCGAAGCGGCTGAACAGGGTCAGGCGGGCGTTCTGCGGGCGGGCGCCGTTCTCGTATTTGCCTGAGAGCATGCCGAAGGCCAGGGGCGAGTAGGCCAGCAGGCCGCACTGTTCGCGGATGGCGATCTCCGCCAGGCCCACCTCGAAGCTGCGGTTGAGCAGGTTGTAGGGATTCTGGATCGATACCGCGCGCGGCCAGCCACGGCTCTCGGCCAGTTGCAGAAACTTCATGGTGCCCCAGGGCGTTTCGTTGGACAGGCCGATGTGGCGGATCTTGCCGGCGCGGACCTGTTCGTCGAGCACCTCGAGGGTTTCTTCCAGAGGGGTGAAGTGGTCCTGGGGCAGGTGCTGGTAGCCCAGTTTGCCGAAGAAGTTGGTGCTGCGCTCCGGCCAGTGCAACTGGTACAGGTCGATGTGGTCGGTCTGCAGACGCCGAAGGCTGTCGTCCAGGGCGGCGACGATATGCTGGCGGTTGTGCTTGAGCTGGCCGTCGCGGATGTGGCTGATGCCGTTGCCGGGGCCGGCGACCTTGCTGGCCAGGATCCAGTCGTCACGGTCACCCATCTGCTGGAACCAGTTGCCGATGATGCGCTCGGTGGCGGCATAGGTTTCCGGGCGGGGCGGGACCGGGTACATCTCGGCGGTGTCGATGAAATTGATGCCGCAGGTCTTGGCCCGGGCGATCTGGGCGAAGGCTTCAGCCTGGTCGTTCTGCTCGCCCCAGGTCATGGTGCCCAGGCATAGTGCGCTGACGTTCAGATCGGTCCGGCCGAGCTTGCGGTAGTCCATGTGTTTTCTCTCCCAGGTAAAATAGCCATCAAAGCAGGTTGAATTTTTTTCCGCAATCTGGATAATTCTGGCCCTCTCCGTGTGGTGGAAGTGATGCCCCGCCCGCTGGAGGAACCCTGCCGAATATTGGACGCGCTGACCCGAGCCCCCGATAGCGTCCGTGTGCGGCTGCGCGCTTGACTTGTCAAGCGAAGCACTATCCAGTAAGATCCGCCGTCTTATTTTCGCTGGGCGGCCCCTGAGGCTATAAAGAATGAAAACTTTTACTGCTAAACCGGAAACAGTAAAGCGCGACTGGTTCGTAGTTGACGCCGCTGGTCAGACCCTGGGTCGTCTGGCTACCGAAATCGCTAGCCGTCTGCGTGGCAAGCACAAGCCAGAGTACACTCCTCACGTTGACACCGGCGACTACATCGTCGTCATCAACGCCGAGCAGATCCGTGTCACTGGTGCCAAGACTTCGGACAAGATGTACTACTCCCACTCCGGTTTCCCGGGCGGTATCAAGGAAATCAACTTCGAGAAGTTGATCGCCAAGGCCCCTGAGCGCGTGATCGAGACCGCGGTTAAAGGCATGCTGCCTAAGAACCCGCTGGGTCGCGACATGTACCGTAAGCTGAAAGTCTATGCGGGCGCTACCCACCCTCATACTGCTCAGCAGCCTCAAGAACTGAAGATTTAACGGAATAGTTCATTATGTCGGCGACTCAAAATTACGGCACTGGCCGTCGCAAGACCGCAACCGCTCGCGTTTTCCTGCGTCCGGGCACTGGCAACATCTCGATCAACAACCGTCCCCTGGACACTTTCTTTGGCCGCGAAACCGCTCGTATGGTTGTTCGCCAGCCGCTGGAGCTGACCGAGACCGTTGAAAAGTTCGACATCTACGTCACCGTTATCGGTGGTGGTGTCAGCGGCCAGGCCGGTGCGATCCGTCACGGTATCACCCGCGCCCTGATGGACTACGACGAGTCCCTGCGTGGCGCCCTGCGCCGTGCTGGCTACGTCACCCGCGACGCTCGTGAAGTCGAGCGTAAGAAAGTGGGTCTGCGTAAAGCGCGTAAGCGTCCTCAGTACTCCAAGCGTTAATCACGCTTCGGCAGTCAAAAAAAAGCCCGGTTCCAAATGGAACCGGGCTTTTTTTATGTCTTGAACTAACCTGTGAAGCATGTCTGTGACAACTTGCCGCATAGACGCAGGTCAAGCATTGCAAGGGTTGTAGCCTTTTGAGGGGGTAAATCACCTTGTCAGTGTAGGGTTTTTTTATTTACCATGCGGCCACTTTTTAGTGCTACAGACATTACTTAAGTAGATGCCTGTTCTAACAGGCCACAAAGCTGATGGGAGAGGACTGAATGAGCAATGACGGCGTCAACGCGGGCCGGCGCCGCTTCCTCGTAGCTGCCACGTCTGTGGTGGGTGCGGCGGGGGCGGTGGGGGCTGCGGTCCCGTTCGTGGGGTCATGGTTCCCCAGTGCCAAGGCGAAGGCTGCAGGTGCACCGGTGAAGGTCAATATCGCGAAGATCGAACCGGGTCAGCAGATGGTCGCTGAGTGGCGTGGCCAACCAGTATTTATCGTGCGGCGAACGGAAGAGATTCTCGGTAACCTCAAGAAAATCACTGGCGAACTTTCTGATCCTGAATCCAAGGCTTCGGATCAACCGGCCTACGTCGATCCGGAAAACCGCGCGATCAAGCCCGAGATTCTCATCCTTGTCGGCCTTTGCACCCACCTGGGTTGCTCGCCGACCTTCCGTCCCGAAGTCGCTCCAGCCGACCTTGGCCCGAAATGGGTCGGCGGTTATTTCTGCCCTTGCCACGGTTCGCACTATGACCTGGCCGGCCGCGTCTACAAGGCCCAGCCGGCACCGCTTAATCTGCCAGTGCCACCGCACTCTTATGAGTCGGACGACATCGTCGTCGTCGGCGTCGATCAGGAGAACGCGTGATGAGTAAGTTCATGGATTGGGTTGACGCCCGCTTCCCCGCGACGAAGATGTGGGAAGACCATCTGAGCAAGTATTACGCGCCAAAGAACTTCAATTTCCTGTATTTCTTCGGCTCCCTGGCGTTACTGGTGCTGGTCAACCAGATCGTCACCGGGGTCTGGCTGACCATGAGCTTCACGCCGTCGGCGGAAGAGGCATTCGCCTCGGTCGAGTACATCATGCGGGATGTGGAGTACGGCTGGATCTTGCGTTACCTGCATTCTACCGGCGCTTCGGCGTTCTTCATCGTGGTCTACCTGCACATGTTCCGGGGCTTGCTCTACGGCTCCTACCAGAAGCCACGCGAGCTGGTCTGGTTGTTCGGCATGCTGATCTACCTGGCGCTGATGGCCGAGGCCTTCATGGGCTACCTGCTGCCTTGGGGCCAGATGTCCTACTGGGGTGCCCAGGTGATCATCTCGCTGTTCGGCGCGATTCCGGTGATCGGCGACGACCTGACCCAGTGGATCCGTGGTGACTACCTGATCTCGGGCATCACCCTGAACCGCTTCTTTGCTCTGCACGTGATCGCCTTGCCGATCGTCATCCTTGGTCTGGTGGTGCTGCACATCCTGGCACTGCATGAGGTGGGTTCGAACAACCCCGATGGCATCGATATCAAGAAGAACAAGGATGAGAATGGTGTGCCGCTCGATGGTATTCCTTTCCACCCGTACTACACGGTGAAGGATATTGTCGGTGTCGTGGTGTTCCTCTTCGTGTTCTGCGCTGTGGTGTTCTTCTTCCCGGAAATGGGTGGCTACTTCCTGGAAAAACCCAACTTCGAGCAGGCAAACGCCTTCAAGACGCCTGAGCACATCGCGCCGGTCTGGTACTTCACGCCGTTCTACGCGATTCTTCGCGCGGTGCCTGACAAGCTGTTCGGCGTCATCGCCATGGGGGCGGCGATCGCTGTGCTCTTCGTCCTGCCTTGGCTCGACCGTAGTCCGGTACGCTCCATGCGCTACAAGGGCTGGCTGAGCAGGATCTGGCTGGTGGTGTTCTGCATCTCCTTCGTGATCCTGGGCGTGCTGGGCGTACTGGCGCCGACACCAGGTCGCACCCTGCTGTCGCAGGTCTGTACCGTGCTGTATTTCGCCTACTTCGTTCTGATGCCGTTCTACACCAGGCTTGAGAAGACCAAACCGGTTCCGGAAAGGGTGACTGGCTGATGAAAAAGCTTATTGCAGTAATGATCCTGGCAGTGATGCCCACCTTGTCTTTCGCTGCCGAGCATTCTCTCGAACTGGACAAGGTCGATATCGATCTGACCGACAAGGCCGCCATGCAGGATGGTGCGCGCACTTTCGCCAACTATTGCATGGGCTGCCACAGCGCCAAGTTCCAGCGTTACGAGCGTGTTGCCGACGATCTGGGGGTTCCTCACGAGCTGATGCTCGAGAAGCTGGTGTTCACCGGCGCCAAGATCGGCGACCACATGAATATCGGCATGCAGCCTGACGACGCCAAGGCTTGGTTCGGTGCCGCGCCGCCCGACCTGACTCTCGTTGCTCGGGTGCGGGGCAACGATTGGCTGTACACTTACCTGCGCAGCTTCTATGAAGACAAGTCGCGCCCATGGGGTGTGAACAACAAGGTATTCCCGAACGTCGGCATGCCCAACGTGTTGGTTGGCCTGCAAGGCAACCAGGTGATCGGGTGCAAGCAGGTGCAGACGGTGGTCGATGGCAAGAAGCAGTTCGACCCCCTGACTGGCAGCCCATTGACCCATGAGGCCTGTGACCAGCTGACCATCGAGCCGAATTCCGGTACCCTGACGGAAGAGCAGTTCGACGAGAAGGTCAAGAACTTGGTGACCTTCCTGGCCTACTCGGCCAACCCGGTAAAACTGGAAAGCCAGCGCATTGGTACCTATGTGCTGCTGTACTTGGCTTTCTTCTTCGTTTTCGCCTACTTGCTCAAGCGCGAATACTGGAAGGACGTGCACTGATCACGCAGTAGTTTCTGGTAGTTGAACGCGCCCTGGGGCGCTCCTGCGACAGCAGGAGGGCACCCAGGGCGCGTTTGCATTTGTAGTTTCACAAGAATGTTGTTTGGGAAATCCCGCGAGGAGGAACACCATGGGCGTGACCAACAGGTTAGCCTGCTATTCCGACCCCGCTGACCATTATTCTCATCGGGTGCGCCTCGTTCTCGCCGAGAAGGGGGTCAGTGTGCAGATCATCGATGTCGATGCCGGCCACCTGCCCCCCAAGCTGATCGAAGTGAACCCTTATGGCAGTGTGCCAACCCTTGTCGATCGCGACTTGGCGTTGTACGAGTCGAGCGTGGTGATGGAGTACCTCGATGAACGTTATCCACATCCGCCGCTATTGCCGGTGTACCCGGTGGCACGGGGAAACAGCCGTCTGCTGATGCATCGCATCCAGCGCGACTGGTGTGCATTGGTGGATGCCATCCTTGATCCACGCAGCAAAGACAGCGCACGTACCCAGGCACGCAAGGAGCTGCGCGAAAGCCTTACCGGCGTTTCTCCGCTGTTCGCGGAAATGCCTTGCTTCATGAGTGCGGAGCAAAGCCTGGTCGATTGTTGTCTACTGCCCATACTCTGGCGTTTGCCAGTCCTGGGTATCGAGTTGCCGCGGCAGGCCAAGCCGCTGCTTGATTATATGGAGCGACAGTTTGCTCGTGATGCCTTTCAGGCGAGCTTGTCCGCTGCTGAACGTGAAATGCGCAAGGTTTAAGAGGAGCCGTTGATGAACTCCAGTCGCCCCTATCTGGTACGTGCACTGTACGAATGGATCGTCGACAACGATTGCACCCCACATATGCTGGTCAATGCCGAGTATCCGGCGGTCCAGGTGCCTCAGGGTTTCGCCAGTGATGGTCAGATCGTCCTGAACATCTCTCCCAATGCCGTGCGCCAGCTGCACATGGACAACGAGGCGGTGAGCTTCGAAGGGCGCTTCAGTGGCGTGGCTCATACGCTCTATGTGCCGGTGGGTGCCATCCTTGGCATCTATGCCCGCGAGAATGGTCAGGGCATGGTCTTCGAGCTCGAGCCTCCGTTGATGGAGAGCGATGAGCTGGAGGACGAAGGTGTCGAGCCGGATGATGATGGGCCGCCGAACGGTGGTGGGCAGCCGCCGCGGCCGAGCGGTCGGCCCAGCCTCAAGGTGGTCAAGTAAACAAAAAAGGCGATCCTCCGGGATCGCCTTTTTCATGGAGGCTTGTCCGCGATTACAGGTCGCTGATACTGCGAACCTGATCCTTGTTGACGCGGGTGAGCTTGCCATCCAGCTGTTCGAACTCGTAGAAGCCTGAGTTGCGGTCGTAGTGCGGTTTGTCGAAGGCCTGATATTCGCGACCATCATTGAGGGTTATCAGGCTAGGAGTGGAGCAACCGGCCAGGGCGGCGAAGGCGCCGAGCAGCAGGGTGGGCAGCAGGCGGTTTTTCATAGAGGGTTCCTGGAGGAGTGGTTGATGGAGCTGGTCGCGGGGCTGGCCGACCTCCTGTTGCGCCAATGTGGTCGAGCGTGGAGGTGGCTTGCCCCGTGATGGGAAGAGCCGGTCAGTCGATATACTCGAACAGTTTGACGATCTTCTGCACGCCCGACACACCTTGCACCACGCGGGTGGCGCGGGCGGCTTCCTGCTGGGTCAGCAGGCCGAGCATGTAGACGATGCCGTTCTCGGTGATCACCTTGATGCGCGAACCGGGGACGTTGGCGTCGGCCAGCATCTGGGTCTTGATCTTGGTGGTCAGCCAGGCGTCGTTGTTGCGTGCCAGGAGGGAGGAGGGCTGCATCACCTGCAGCTCGTTATGTACCTTCTTGACCCGCTGGACCTGACTGGCAGCTTGTTCGGCGAGGCCCTTGAGGTCGGCGCGTGGGGTCTGTCCGGCCAGCAGGACGATGCCGTTGTAGCTGGTGACGACGATGTGCGAGTTCTTGTCCAGGTCGGGGCTGGCCTTGGCGACATTGACTGCCACCTTGGTTTCGATCAATGAGTCGTCGATCTTGCTGCCGATGGTGCGGGTGCCACGGTCATCCTCGATGGGTTTTTCGCGTGATGCGGTAAGCACCGAGGTGCAGCCGGTGACGCTCAGGCATAGGGTCAGGGCCATCAGGCCGAGGCGTTTAGGGATCATTCTTCACTCCCGAACAGTTGGCTGTCGATCAGGTCGCAGAGGCAGTGGATCGCCAGCAGGTGGACTTCCTGGATACGTGCGGTGACCGCCGACGGTACACGAATCTCGACATCTTCAGGCAGTAGCAGCGAAGCCATGCCGCCACCGTCGCGTCCGGTCAATGCTACGACAATCATTTCCCGATCATGTGCGGCCTGGATCGCCTGGATCACGTTGGCCGAGTTGCCGCTGGTGGAGATTGCCAGCAGCACATCGCCGGGTTGCCCCAGGGCGCGGATCTGTTTGGAGAAGACTTCGTTGTAGCTGTAGTCGTTGGCGATCGAAGTGATGGTCGAGCTATCGGTGGTCAGGGCAATGGCCGGCAGGCTCGGGCGCTCGCGCTCGAATCGGTTGAGCAACTCGGAGGAAAAGTGCTGGGCATCGCCTGCCGAGCCGCCGTTGCCACAGGCGAGCATCTTGCCCTCGTTGAGCAGGGCATTGACCATGACCTGGCTGGCCAGCTCGATGTGCGGTGCCAGGATGTCCATTGCCTGTTGCTTGGTGTCGATGCTGGCCTGGAATAGCCGGCGAATTCGGGATTGCATGTCCATCTGGTGTGACCTTAAGTGGGGCGGTGGCCGGCGCGACGCGCGGCAACAGGCCAGCCCGCGAAACATAGAGCAAAAAGGTTGAATGGGTTCAGCATTCGAAGGCGTTTTTCAGCCATTGAAGCGGTTGACCTGCGTGGCGGCTGCCCTGCAGGGCGACAACGTCGAAACGGCAGGGATGGTTGGCCCAGCGGGACTCCTTCTGCAGGAAAAGGTTGGCGGCAAGCACCAGTCGTTTCTGCTTGCGCCCGTCGATACTACCGAGGGCGCCACCGAAGTCCGCGTGCAACCGGTAGCGGACTTCGACGAATACTACTGTATCGCTGTCGAGCATGACCAGATCAAGCTCGCCGCCTTTGCATCGCCAGTTTTGCGTCAGCAGGCGCAGGCCTTGCTCTTGAAGGTATTCAAGGGCTTGCCTTTCGGCGGCCTGGCCAGCGCTCAAGGGCGATGTCTGGGGCATCAGCGTGGGGTGTCTGGCAGGCGCTTGACCTGGCCGCCGGTGAATTCGGCCCATGGCAGCTGGCGTTCGACGCGCTGACTGGTGTTCACGCTCAGGCTGCCGGACAGGCCTTCCACGCGGTTGTCAGGCAGGGCCTTGAGTTGACCCAGGCGTGGAGCCAGGCTGTAGGCATCGACACCCATGGCATACAGGCGGCCCAGGCTGCCGGCCGCTTGCGGCCATTGGCTGACCACCTGTTGGCGCAGGTTGTTGCTGCTGTCGAGCAGCCACGGTGTTTCGCAGAAGCGGATGCCGGTCATGTCGTTGTACTGGTTGACGTCACCGCTGGCACTGTACACGTTTGAGGTGGCGTAGACTGGCACGTCGCCGGCGTACTGGAAGTTCAGGGTCGGTTTGATCTGCTGCGCCTGCTGTGGGGTTGCGGCGAGGAAGATGAAATCGATGTCCTGGCGGCGCGAGGGCTGTGCCGCGACATTGCCGCCTACAGTGCTCTGCAGGCTCTTGGCGCGGCTTTCGCTTTGGCGCAGTTGGAACAGGTCGGCGATCTGTTGGGCGAGGGCGACCGGTTGGGCGATGTGCTCGGCGGCGAGCAGGGTGCCGCCGCGGGCTTCCCAGTCCTGGCGGAAGGCGCTCAGCACGCGATCACCCCATTCGCCACTGGGCACCAGGGCTACGGCGCGGACCATGCCGTCGGCATGCGCGCGTCGGGAGACTTCGCGGGCTTCGTCTTCGGCGGCGAGGCCGAACTGGAACAGCTGGGGTGGGGCTTTCTGGCCCGCGTCGGCATAGTTCAGGGCCAGGGTGGTGATCGGCAATTGTGGGTAAGCCGCGAGTTGCTTGACCAGGGGTTTGTCCAGCGGGCCTACCACCAGTTGCACACCGGCGGCCTCGGCCTGGCGATAGAAGTCATCCAGCGAGGTCAGGCGCGAGCTGTCGAAGACCTGTACGGCTGGTGCAGGCTGGCCAGCCTGCTGGGCTTGGAAATGGGCGGCCATGAAGCCGTCACGCAGGGCGCGGGCGACGCCAGCCAGCGGGCCCTCCTGCGGCAGCAGCAAGGCGATCTTAGTCAGTGGCTGGCTGGCCAGTTCCTTGAGCTTGACCAGTGGCAGCGGCAGTTGCACGGCAGCCGGGTGCTCGGGGTGCTGGTTGCGCCAGGCGTCGATGGCGTCCTGTTGTTGCTCCAGGGTGCCGGCGCTCTTCACTGCCAGGGCCAGGCTGACCCAGCCGGCCAGAGTGTCGTTGCCGGTGGGTTGCAGCTGTTCAGTTGGCAGGGAGGCTACCAGTGCCCAGATGGCGTCATTGTTGGCGCTGCTCGCCTGGTCGCTCAGCAGGGGCGCCAGGAGTACGCGTTGCTGGGCGGCGGCCAGGGCCTGGCCGTCGGCCTCGAGGGCGGCGGCGTGGACGTTGTAGGTGCGAGCCTGCTGTTCTTCCGGCAGCTCGCCCAGGCGGTCCAGGCTCGGGTGGGACAGGGCGCTCAGGGCCGCCTTGGGTTGGTTGCGGCTCATCGCCAGTTCGGCGGCCAGGGTACTGGCGAACACTTGCTGGGCGGGTTTGAGCGAATCCATCGGAACTTGCTCGAGAATGCGCGCGGCACGTGGGAAGTCCTTCTGCCGGTAGGCTTGGTCGGCGGCGCTCAGGCGCAGCAGCGCAGCGTCTTCCGCGTTCTTGCTGGAGGCTGCCTTTTCGAGCAATTGCTCGATGCTGGCGTCCGGTGTGCGTGGCAGTTCGCCCAGGCTGGATGAGGGCGAGCTGGCGCAGGCTGCCAGCAAGGCAGCGAGGCAGAGGGCTGTGAACAGCCGCAGGCAAGCGATCATGTAATTGTCCTGTTACTCGATCAAGTTGGCCGGCAATTGTACCCAAGCACTGGCCGGGGCGCGATCTTGCTGGCGCTAATCGTTCAATATAGGTCGTGTGGCCGGGCCTGCCGTTGCAAGATGGTTGCGCCTTGTTGCCAGTGCTCGGGCTACAATGGCGCCTTTGATCCGAAAGACAGGTGTGTTCAGTGACTGATGTTCCAGGTGCTTCGAAATCCACAGTGGGTAGGCTTTATGTCGTCGCCACGCCGATCGGCAACCTGGATGACATGAGTGCCAGGGCATTGAAAGTGCTGGGGGATGTAGCGCTGATCGCGGCCGAAGATACCCGTCACTCGATACGCCTGCTGCAGCACTTTGGCATCAATACGCCGTTGGCGGCGTGCCATGAGCACAACGAGCGTGACGAGGGTGGGCGCTTCCTCTCCCGCTTGCTGGCGGGGGAGGATGTGGCGTTGGTGTCTGATGCGGGGACGCCATTGATTTCCGATCCGGGCTACCACTTGGTGCGTCAGGCTCGTGCGGCAGGTATCGACGTTGTGCCGGTGCCGGGAGCCTGCGCCTTGATCGCCGCGCTTTCCGCGGCGGGCCTGCCGTCCGACCGTTTCATCTTCGAAGGTTTCCTGCCGGCCAAGGCGGCGGGGCGGCGCGCCCGCCTGGAGCAGGTCAAGGAAGAGCCGCGCACGCTGATTTTCTACGAGGCGCCGCATCGTATCCTTGAGTGTCTGGAGGATATGGAGGCGGTGTTTGGTGCGCAGCGGCCAGCCTTGCTGGCGCGTGAGCTGACCAAGACCTTCGAGACCCTCAAGGGCTTGCCCTTAAGTGAGTTGCGGAAGTTTGTCGCTGGCGACAGCAACCAGCAGCGCGGCGAATGCGTGGTGCTGGTGGCGGGCTGGGCAGCGCCGGAGGGCGAGCAGAGCGTCAGCAACGAGGCGCTGCGGGTGCTGGATCTGTTGTTGGCGGAGATGCCGCTCAAGCGGGCGGCGGCATTGGCTGCAGAAATTACCGGCGTGCGTAAGAACTTGCTTTATCAGGTAGCGTTGGAAAAACAGAAAGCCCAATAGTGGCTTAGTGATATTGTTTGCTTTATCACTTGTTCTCGGAGGCCGCTGCCGTTAACCTTGGCGGCGGAGAGTCGATTGGACAGTCGCTGCCTTCTTTTGTTCCGCAAAAGGAGGGGGAGGAAAGTCCGGGCTCCATAGGGCGGAGTGCCAGGTAATGCCTGGGGGGCGTGAGCCTACGGAAAGTGCCACAGAAAACAACCGCCTAAGCACTTCGGTGCCGGTAAGGGTGAAAAGGTGCGGTAAGAGCGCACCGCACGGCTGGCAACAGTCCGTGGCTAGGTAAACCCCACTCGGAGCAAGACCAAATAGGGTTCCATATGGCGCGGCCCGCGTTGGAACCGGGTAGGTTGCTAAAGGCGTCCAGTGATGGCCGTCGTAGAGGAATGACTGTCCTCGACAGAACCCGGCTTATAGATCGACTCTCCACCTCCTTTCCCTGCTTGAATCGATAGCAGATGCCTCTTCGTAATACCGAAAAAATCTTACTCTTAATAAATTACTTTAACTTCGCTCCCTATCTTGCTGAGTGAGTTTGCTTTTTCTCGTCAGAAATCCTCTCGTGTAGTCCTTTTCCCCTCATATGTGTCTCTAAATCTCCGTTCTGTAAGGGATTTCCTTATGAACGTGCCTTGACGGTGTGCGGGACGGATTCCTATAGTGTGCGCAAGTGGCAGAAAGTGGCATGAAGTGGGTTTTCTGGCACAAAAAAGCTAACATTGTGGGGAATCGCAGCCGTGTTTCGCGGAGCCAACGCCATCAGCCTCGATGCAAAGGGACGTCTCGCCATGCCGAGTCGGTACCGTGACGAGCTGGATTCGCGTTGCGCCGGTCAACTGATCGTGACCATTGATGCTGTCGATCCCTGCTTGTGCGTTTACCCGCTCGATGAGTGGGAGCAGATAGAAGCCAAGTTGCGCGCCTTGCCGTCGTTGCGTGAGGAAAACCGCCGCCTTCAGCGTTTGCTGATCGGCAATGCGGTGGACCTGGAGCTCGATGGCAGTGGGCGTTTCCTGGTACCGCCGCGTTTGCGTGAGTACGCCAAGCTCGACAAGAAGGCGATGTTGGTGGGGCAACTGAACAAATTTCAGCTGTGGGATGAGGATGCCTGGAACGTGGTTTCGGCAGCTGACCTTGCAGCTATTCAACAACCGGGCGCCATGCCCGACGACTTGCGTGATCTTATCCTGTGACAATAGATAGCGGCTTCAACCACATCACCGTGCTGCTCGACGAAGCTGTCGAGGCTCTGGCCGTGCGCGCCGATGGTTGCTATCTGGATGGCACCTTCGGGCGGGGTGGGCACAGCCGCCTGATTCTCAGCAAGCTGGGGCCGCAAGGGCGGCTGCTGGGGTTCGACAAGGATCCTCAGGCGATTGCCACCGGGCAAGCGCTGGCGGCCGAAGACGGCCGCTTTGTCATTGTGCAGCGCAGTTTTGCCGAAATGGGCCATGAGGTGGCCGAGCGCGGCCTGGACGGCAAGGTCAGCGGCATTTTGCTGGACCTAGGTGTGTCTTCGCCGCAACTGGATGATCCGGAACGAGGCTTCAGCTTCCTCAATGACGGCCCGCTGGATATGCGTATGGACCCAGCCCGTGGCGTCAGTGCCGCCGAGTTCATCGCCACGGCGCCGGAAGAAGAAATCGCCCGTGTCTTCAAGGAATATGGCGAGGAGCGCTTTGCCAAGCGCATGGCCCGCGCGGTTGTCCTGCGCCGAGAAACGCAGCCCTTCACCCGTACCGCTGATCTCGCGGAGGTGCTCAAGGTCGCCAATCCAGCCTGGGAAAAGGGCAAGAATCCTGCGACTCGCGCGTTCCAGGGGCTGCGCATCCATGTCAACAATGAACTGGGCGACCTCGAGGCTGGCCTCACGGCAGCGCTTGAGGCGCTGGAGGTGGGCGGGCGCCTGGTGGTGATCAGCTTCCACTCCCTGGAAGACCGCATCGTTAAACAGTTCATGCGCAAGCTGGTCAAGGGCGAGGCGGACAACCTGCCGCGCAACCTGCCGGTCCAGCACAAGGCCTTCGAACCGAAGATCCGCTTGCACGGCAAGGCGCAGTTCGCCTCCGAAGCCGAGCTCAAGGCCAACCCGCGGGCGCGCAGCGCCGTCATGCGGGTGGCGGAGAAGTTGCGGTGAGTCGGCTGTTAGCCAAACCTTTGCCAGGCGGAAGCTTCCTGATGCTTCTGCTGTTTGTGGGTGTGCTTGTCTCGGCGATTGCCGTGTCCTATAGCGCGCACTGGAACCGTCAGTTGCTCAATACCTTGTACGGTGAACTCAGCGATCGCGACAAGGCTCAGGCCGAGTGGGGCCGGCTGATCCTTGAGCAGAGCACCTGGACCGCCCACAGCCGTATCGAGACCCTGGCCAGCGAACAGCTGAAGATGCGTGTCCCGGCCGCTGACGAAGTGCGGATGGTGGCGCCATGATGAAGCTCGAAGGCGCACTC
This sequence comes from Pseudomonas sp. X10, assembly GCF_054889225.1. Taxonomy (NCBI): domain Bacteria; kingdom Pseudomonadati; phylum Pseudomonadota; class Gammaproteobacteria; order Pseudomonadales; family Pseudomonadaceae; genus Pseudomonas; species Pseudomonas sp. X10. The sequence continues at coordinate 1,092,798 of NZ_CM142677.1, forward strand.
TACCCCTGGCGCTTCCGGGTGGTGATCGCCCTGTTGGCGCTGATGGTCGGCGCTATCTGCTGGCGCATCATCGATCTGCAGGTGATCGACCGCGACTTCCTCAAGGGGCAGGGCGATGCCCGTAGCCTTCGGCATATTCCGATTCCCGCGCACCGTGGCCTGATTACCGATCGTAATGGCGAGCCCCTGGCCGTTAGCACGCCGGTCACCACGCTGTGGGCCAACCCTAAGGAAATACAGGCTTACAAGGACCGCTGGAAGGAACTTGCCAGTGCACTTGGGCAGAACCCGCAACAGTTGGCCGAACGGCTGACGCAACAGGCCAACAAGGAATTCATCTACCTGGTTCGTGGCCTGACCCCGGAGCAGGGCCAGCAGGTGCTGGATCTGAAGATCCCGGGTGTCTACGGCTTGGAAGAATTCCGTCGGTTTTACCCGGCAGGGGATGTCACCGCGCACATGGTCGGCTTCACCGACCTCGATGACCACGGCCGCGAAGGGGTGGAGCTGGCCTACGATGAATGGTTGGCTGGGGTGCCCGGCAAGAGGCAAGTGATCAAGGACCGGCGCGGTCGGTTGATCAAGGATATCCAGGTGACCAAGAACGCCAAGGCCGGGAAGACCTTGGCGTTGTCGATAGACCTGCGCCTGCAGTACCTGGCCACTCGCGAACTGCGCAACGCCATCGCCGAGCAGGAAGCCAAGGCCGGCAGCCTGGTGATCATGGACGTCAAGACCGGCGAGGTCCTGGCCATGGTCAACCAGCCGACCTACAACCCCAACAACCGCCGTAGCATGTTCCCGGCGGCCATGCGCAACCGGGCGATCATCGACGTCTTCGAGCCAGGCTCCACGGTCAAGCCGCTGTCCATGAGCGCGGCACTGCAGAGCGGGCGCTGGAAGCCGACCGACAAGGTCGAGGTCTACCCCGGCAGCCTGCAGATCGGCCGCTACACCATCAAGGACGTGTCCCGGAGCGAAGGTCCGATCCTCGACCTGACTGGCATCTTGATCAACTCCAGTAACGTTGGCATGAGCAAGATCGCCTTCGACATCGGGGGCGAAGCCATCTACCGGGTCATGTCGCAACTGGGCCTGGGTCAATACACCGGTCTCGGCTTCCCGGGTGAGCGGGTCGGCAACCTGCCCAACCACCGTGAATGGCGCAAGGCCGAGACGGCGACCCTCTCCTATGGCTACGGCGTCTCTGTCACCGCGCTGCAGTTGGTGCACGCCTACGCGGCCCTGGCCAACGACGGCAAGATGGTCCCGCTGAGCATCCTCAAGGTCGACAAGGCGCCGGAGGCCACCCAGGTGGTGCCGAAGGAAACCGCCGAAACTATCCAGGGCATGCTGCAGCAGGTGATCGAAGCGCCGCGTGGCGTGTTCCGGGCTCAGGTGCCGTTCTATCACGTGGGCGGCAAGAGTGGTACGGCGCGCAAGGCCACCGTCGGCTCCAAGGGGTACACCGAAAACGCCTACCGCTCATTGTTTGCCGGTTTCGGCCCGATGAGCGATCCACGTTATGCCGTCGTCGTGGTCATCGACGAGCCGAGCAAGGGCGGTTACTTCGGTGGCCTGGTTTCGGCGCCCGTCTTCAGCAAAGTCATGTCCGGCACGCTGCGCCTGATGAACGTACCGCCGGACAACCTGCCGCCACCTGCACCTGCTGATCCACAACAAGTGAATGCCGCAGTCGCCAAGGGAGGGCGTGGTTGATGACAATGCCATTGAGCAAGCTGTTCGCCCATGCCAGCCGCGATCCATTGATCCGCGAGCTGACCTTGGATAGCCGCGTGGTGCGGCCGGGCGATCTGTTCCTGGCGGTTCCCGGCGCCAAGGTGGACGGCCGCACGCACATTGCCGATGCGCTGGCAAAGGGCGCGGCCGCCGTGGCCTATGAAGAGCAGGGTGCGACGGTGCTGCCGATCACCGATGTGCCGCTGATTCCGGTCAAGGGCCTGATCGGCCAGCTGTCCGACATCGCCGGCCGGTTCTATGGCGAGCCGAGCCGCCAGTTGGACCTGGTCGGTGTCACCGGCACCAACGGCAAGACCAGTGTCACCCAACTGCTGGCCCAGGCCCTGGATGCCCTCGGCCAGCGCTGTGGCCTGATCGGTACCTTGGGCACCGGTTTCTATGGCGAGCTGCAGAGCGGTCGCTTGACCACGCCAGACCCGGTCGCTGTGCAATCGACCCTCAATGACCTGAAGAAGTCTGGCGCCAAGGCCGTGGCCATGGAAGTGTCGTCCCATGCCTTGGATCAGGGCCGTGTCGCTGCCCTGGCTTTCGACATTGCGGTGATGACCAACCTGTCGCGTGACCACCTGGACTACCACGGCAGCATGGAGGCTTACGAGGCCGCCAAGGGCAGGCTGTTCGCCTGGCCGGACCTGCGCTGCCGGGTGGTCAACCTGGACGACGAGTTCGGCCTGCGTCTGGCCAGTGAGCACGCCGAGTCGCGGCTGATCAGCTACAGCCTGCAGGACCCGTTGGCCACGCTGTTCTGCAAGGAAGCCCATTTCGATGATGATGGCGTGCGTGCGGTCATCGTTACCCCTCAGGGCGAGCACGCCTTGCGCAGCCGCCTGCTGGGGCGCTTCAACCTGAGCAATATGCTTGCCGCCGTGGCTGCCCTGCTGGCGCTCGACTACCCGCTGGACGAGATCCTCAAGGTCACCCCGCAGTTGCAGGGGCCTGTAGGTCGCATGCAGCGCCTGGGAGGCGGCGACAAGCCGCTGGTGGTGGTCGATTACGCCCACACGCCGGACGCTTTCGAGAAAGTTCTCGAAGCGCTGCGCCCACATGCCCGTGGCCAACTGCTGTGCCTGTTCGGCTGTGGTGGTGACCGTGATCGCGGCAAACGTCCACTGATGGCCGAGGTGGCCGAGCGCCTGGCGGACCGGGTGCTGGTGACTGATGACAACCCGCGCAGCGAAGACCCGCAGCGCATTTTCGATGATATCCGTCCCGGCTTTGCCCGTGTCGAGACTGTCGAGTTCGTCGCCGGCCGTGGCCAGGCCATCGCCCATCTGATTGCCAGTTCCGGCGCCGACGATGTCATCGTCCTGGCTGGCAAGGGCCACGAGGATTACCAGGAAATCAACGGCGAGCGCCATGATTTCTCCGATCTTGTCGAAGCCGAGAAGGCCCTTGCAGCCTGGGAGGCTCCGCATGCTTAAGCCATTGTTACTCAGCCAGTTGGCCAGCCCTCTTCAGGGGCGCCTGGTCGGTGCCGATGCCAGCTTCGATGGTGTCAGCATCGACAGTCGTGCCATCGGTGCCGGGCAACTGTTCGTGGCCCTGGCCGGACCGCGTTTCGACGGCCACGACTACCTGGCGGACGTGAAAGCCAAGGGTGCTGTGGCCGCGTTGGTCGAGCGCGAAGTGACGGATGTCGACTTGCCGCAATTGGTGGTCGCTGACAGCCGCTTGGCGCTTGGTCAACTGGGCGCCCTCAACCGTGCCGCCTTCGACAAGCCGGTCGCGGCCATTACTGGCTCCAGTGGCAAGACCACGGTCAAGGAGATGCTTGCCTGCATCCTGCGCACCCGTGGCCCGGTCTTGGCTACCCGCGGCAATCTGAACAACGATCTCGGAGCGCCGCTGACCTTGCTGGAGCTGGCGCCCGAGCACAGTGCGGCGGTCATCGAGCTGGGCGCCTCTCGCATTGGCGAGATCGCCTACACCGTTGGCCTGACCAAGCCCCAGGTGGCCCTGATCAACAATGCCGGGACCGCGCACGTCGGTGAGTTCGGCGGGCCGGAGAAGATCGTCGAGGCCAAGGGTGAAATCCTCGAAGGCCTGGGCGAGGGGGGCGTGGCGATCCTTAACCTGGACGACAAGGCGTTCGCCACCTGGCAGAAGCGCGCGGGCCAGCACCGGGTGGTCAGCTTCGCATTGAACGATTCCCGGGCCGATTTTCATGCCAGCGACATTGGTCGTGACGAGCGCGGTTGCCCCTCGTTCATCCTGCACGGTCCGGATGGTTCGGTGGCGGTCCAGCTCAACCTGCTCGGCACCCATAACGTCAGCAATGCCCTGGCTGCCGCGGCAGCGGCTCATGTATTTGGCCTGACGCTCAATGGCATCGCCGCTGGCCTGGGTGCGGTGCAACCGGTCAAGGGCCGCACGGTGGCGCAGATCGCAGCGAACGGTGTGCGGGTGATCGACGACAGCTACAACGCAAACCCCACCTCCATGTGCGCCGCGATTGATATACTCGCCGGCTTTTCCGGGCGCACCGTTCTGGTGCTCGGGGATATCGGCGAACTGGGCCAATGGGCGCAAGAGGGCCACCGTCAGGTGGGCGATTACGCCCGTGGCAAGGTCGACGCCCTGTACGCGGTGGGGCCGAACATGCTCCACGCCGTTGAGGCATTCGGTCCCAATGGCCGACATTTCGCTACTCAGGCCGAGCTGATCGACGCTGTTCGCGACGAAGACGCCGGCGATACCACTATCTTGATCAAGGGCTCGCGCAGCGCTGCGATGGAAAACGTCGTGGCGACCTTGTGCGGTGCCAGCGGGGAGAAACATTAATGCTGCTGCTGTTGGCTGAGTATCTGCAACAGTTCCATAAAGGCTTCGCGGTCTTCCAGTACCTGTCCCTGCGCGGGATCCTCGGTGTACTGACCGCGCTGTCGCTGGCCCTGTGGCTGGGCCCATGGATGATCCGTACTCTGCAGATCCGCCAGATCGGTCAGGCCGTCCGTAACGACGGTCCGCAATCGCACCTGTCCAAGTCCGGCACCCCGACCATGGGGGGCGCCCTGATCCTTTCCGCCATCGGCGTCAGCACCCTGCTGTGGGCCGATCTGAGCAACCGCTACGTTTGGGTAGTGCTGGTGGTGACCCTGCTGTTCGGCGCCATTGGTTGGGTCGATGACTACCGCAAGGTGATCGAGAAGAACTCCCGAGGCCTGCCGAGCCGCTGGAAGTACTTCTGGCAGTCGGTGTTCGGTTTGGGCGCCGCGATCTTCTTGTACATGACCGCGCCGACCAGCGTCGAAACCACACTGATCGTGCCGATGCTCAAAGACGTCACCATCCCGTTGGGCGTTGGTTTCGTCGTACTGACCTACTTCGTCATCGTCGGCTCGAGCAACGCGGTCAACCTGACCGACGGCCTCGACGGCCTGGCGATCATGCCGACGGTCATGGTCGGCGGTGCCTTGGGCATCTTCTGCTACCTGTCGGGCAACGTGAAGTTCGCCGAGTACCTGCTGATCCCCTATGTGCCGGGTGCCGGTGAACTCATCGTGTTCTGCGGCGCCCTGATCGGTGCCGGCCTGGGCTTCCTGTGGTTCAACACCTATCCGGCCCAGGTGTTCATGGGCGATGTCGGCGCGCTGGCATTGGGTGCCGCGCTGGGCACCATCGCCGTGATCGTCCGCCAAGAAATCGTCCTGTTCATCATGGGCGGCGTATTCGTGATGGAGACCCTGTCGGTGGTGATCCAGGTGGCCTCCTTCAAGCTGACCGGCAAGCGTGTATTCCGCATGGCCCCGATCCATCACCACTTTGAACTCAAGGGTTGGCCCGAGCCTCGGGTGATCGTCCGTTTCTGGATCATCACCGTGATTCTTGTGCTGATCGGCCTTGCCACCCTGAAACTGAGGTAGACGAGCGTGTCACTGATCGCTTCTGACCACTTCCGCATCGTTGTCGGCCTCGGCAAGAGCGGCATGTCCCTGGTTCGCTTCCTGGCGAGCCGGGGCATTGCCTTTGCGGTCGCCGACACTCGCGAGCAGCCGCCGGAGCTGGCGACCCTGCGTCGCGACTACCCGCAGGTGGAAGTGCGCTGTGGCGAGCTGGATGTGGACTTTCTTTGCCGCGCTGACGAACTCTACGTGAGCCCTGGCCTGGCCTTGGCGACTCCGGCCCTGCAGCAGGCCGCCGCGCGCGGCGTACGCCTGTCGGGTGATATCGACCTGTTCGCCCGTCATGCCAAGGCGCCGATCGTGGCGATCAGCGGCTCCAACGCCAAGAGCACCGTGACCACCCTGGTGGGCGAGATGGCGGCCATGGCCGGCAAGCGCGTCGCCGTCGGCGGCAACCTTGGCACGCCGGCACTGGATATGCTGGATGATGCTGTCGAACTGTATGTCCTGGAGCTCTCCAGCTTCCAGTTGGAGACCACCGATCAGCTCAACGCCGAAGTGGCGACCGTGCTGAACATCAGTGAAGACCATATGGATCGCTACAGCGGTCTGCCGGCCTACCACCTGGCCAAGCACCGGATCTTCCGTGGCGCTCGCCAGGTGGTGGTGAACCGCCAGGACGCCCTGAGTCGCCCCTTGCCTGTCGAAGGGCGGGCGTGCTGGACCTTCGGTCTGAATGCCCCGGACTTCAAGGCCTTCGGTTTGCGTGAAGTGGATGGCGAGAAATACCTGACCTTCGAGTTCCAGCCGCTGATGCCAGTGCGTGAGTTGAAGGTGCGTGGTGCCCACAACCAGAGCAATGCCTTGGCTGCCCTGGCACTGGGGCATGCCGTTGGCCTGCCGTTCGATGCCATGCTCGAAAGCCTGCGCCGGTTCACCGGCCTGGCCCATCGCTGCCAGTGGGTCCGCGAGCGCAATGGCGTCAACTGGTACGACGATTCCAAAGCCACCAACGTTGGTGCTGCCCTGGCGGCAATCGAAGGGTTGGGCGCCGATATCGAAGGCAAGCTGCTGCTGATCGCCGGTGGCGATGGCAAGGGGGCCGACTTCAGTGCCCTGCGCGATCCGGTGACCAGCTACTGCCGCGCGGTGGTGCTGCTTGGCCGTGATGCCGAACGCCTGGCCGAGGCCTTGGGTGACAGCGTGCCACTGGTCCGGGTCAAGACCCTGGACGAGGCCGTCCAGCAATGCGCCGAACTGGCCCAGGTGGGCGATGCCGTGCTGCTGTCACCGGCGTGCGCCAGCCTGGACATGTTCAAGAACTTCGAAGAGCGTGGGCGCCTGTTCGCCCAGGCGGCGGGAGGGCTGGCATGATCTTCGGTATCATCAAGCCATATCCTTCGCCGCTGATCAGCGGCCGTGGTATCGACCTCGACTTTGCCTTCCTTGCAGGTTGCTTGGCGCTGCTCGGCCTGGGCCTGGTGATGATCACGTCGGCTTCCTCGGAAGTGGCGGCAGTGCAATCAGGCAATCCGCTGTACCACATGTTCCGCCATCTGGTGTACGTGTCCTTGGGCTTGCTCGCCTGCGGCGTGACCATGATGGTGCCGATCGCCATCTGGCAGCGCATGGGGTTCATGATGCTGGTCGGCGCCTTCGGCCTGCTGGTGTTGGTGCTGGTACCGGGCATCGGCCGTGAGGTGAACGGTTCGATGCGCTGGATCGGCTTCAGTTTCTTCAACGTCCAGCCTTCGGAAATCGCCAAAGTGTTCGTGGTCATCTACCTGGCTGGCTACCTTGTGCGGCGCCAGCAGGAAGTGCGCGAAAGCTGGATGGGCTTCTTCAAGCCGTTCATCGTGCTGTTGCCGATGGCAGGCCTGCTGTTGATGGAGCCGGACTTCGGTGCCACCGTCGTGATGATGGGCGCTGCGGCAGCAATGCTGTTCCTCGGCGGAGTCGGCTTGTTCCGCTTCAGCCTGATGGTGGCGCTGGCCGTGCTCGCGGTGTTCGTCCTGGTGCAGGCGCAGCCGTACCGGATGGCGCGCCTGATCACCTTCACCGACCCCTGGGCCGACCAGTTCGGCTCTGGCTACCAATTGACCCAGGCGCTGATCGCCTTCGGCCGTGGCGAATGGCTGGGCGTGGGCCTGGGCAACAGTGTGCAGAAGCAGTTCTACCTGCCCGAAGCGCATACCGACTTCGTGTTCTCGGTACTGGCCGAAGAGCTGGGTGTGGTCGGCTCGCTGGTCACCGTGGCGCTGTTCGTCTTCGTGACCGTGCGTGCCTTGTATATCGGCTTGTGGGCGGAGAAGGCCAAGCAATTCTTTGCCGCCTACATGGCGTTCGGCCTGGCCTTCCTGTGGATCGGCCAGTTCCTGATCAATATCGGCGTGAACGTCGGTCTGTTGCCGACCAAAGGCCTGACCTTGCCATTCCTCAGCTACGGCGGCAGTTCCCTGGTGATCTGCTGCGCCTGCGTGGGGTTGCTGCTGCGCATCGAGTGGGAGAGCCGAACGTACCTGGGCAGCGAAGAGCATGAATTCAACGAAAGCGATTTTGCCGAGGAGCCCCAACATGGCCGCTGACGGCAAGAACGTACTGATCATGGCTGGCGGCACCGGGGGCCACGTGTTCCCGGCCCTGGCCTGTGCCCGTGAGTTCCAGGCCCGTGGCTACAGCGTGCACTGGCTGGGTACGCCGCGGGGCATCGAGAACGAGTTGGTGCCCCAGGCTGGCCTGCCGCTGCACTTGATCCAGGTCAGCGGCCTGCGTGGCAAGGGCAAGCTGTCGCTACTCAAGGCGCCGTTCACCCTGGTCAAGGCCGTGCTGCAGGCGCGGCTGATCATTCGTCAGCTCAAGCCGGTCTGCGTGCTGGGCTTCGGCGGCTACGTGACTGGGCCGGGTGGGGTCGCCGCGCGCCTGTGCGGGGTGCCACTGGTGATCCACGAGCAGAACGCCCGCGCAGGTACCGCCAATCGGTTGCTGGTGCCGCTGGCGGGCCGAGTCTGCGAAGCTTTCCCCGACACCTTCGACGCCAGCGGCAAACGCCGCACTACCGGCAACCCGGTGCGCCCGGAGCTGTTCCTGGAACCGCAGCGCGCGCCGCTGGACGGTCGCCGCGCGCGCTTGCTGGTGCTCGGCGGCAGCCTGGGTGCCGAACCTCTGAACAAGCTGTTGCCCCAGGCCCTGGCCGAAGTTCCCGAGTCCCTGCGGCCCGAGGTGTTCCACCAGGCTGGCAAGCAGCATGCGCCGATCACCGCCGAGCGTTATCGCGAGGCCGGGGTGGAGGCTCAGGTAGAGCCCTTTATCAAAGACATGGCCCATGCCTATGGCTGGGCCGACCTGGTGGTGTGCCGGGCCGGCGCGCTGACCGTCAGCGAACTGGCGGCGGCGGGCCTGCCCTCGATGCTGGTGCCCTTGCCCCATGCCATCGACGATCACCAGACCCACAACGCCCATTATCTGGCACGCGAAGGCGCCGCCTTCCTGCTGCCACAAGCGACAACTGGCGCAGCGCAGCTCGCTGAACGCCTGAACGAGGTGCTGATGCAACCGCAAAAACTCAACACCATGGCCAGCACCGCCCGGCGCTTGGCTAAGCCTGCCGCAACAAGCACCGTGGTCGATATCTGCCTGGAGGTGGCCCATGGTTGAAAGCCAGAAAGCCATGCCTCATCCGGAAATGCGCCGTATTCGCCGCATTCACTTCGTCGGTATCGGCGGAGTCGGCATGTGCGGCATCGCCGAGGTACTGCTGAACCTGGGGTACCAGGTGTCCGGTTCCGACCTCAAGGCCTCTCCGGTCACCGAGCGCCTGGAGTCCTTCGGTGCCGAGATCTTCATCGGCCACCGTGCCGAGAACGCTGCCAGCGCCGATGTGCTGGTGGTGTCCAGCGCTGTCAACACGGCCAACCCGGAAGTCGCTACCGCGCTGGAGCGCCGTATTCCCGTGGTGCCACGTGCGGAGATGCTCGCCGAGCTGATGCGCTACCGTCACGGCATCGCCGTGGCCGGCACCCATGGCAAGACCACCACCACCAGCCTGCTGGCGTCGGTCTTCGCCGCTGGTGGCCTGGACCCGACCTTCGTCATTGGCGGGCGTCTGAATGCCGCCGGCACCAACGCCCAGCTCGGCACCAGTCGCTACCTGATCGCCGAAGCCGATGAGAGCGATGCCAGCTTCCTGCACCTGCAGCCGATGGTGGCCGTGGTCACCAACATCGACGCCGACCACATGGCGACCTACGAAGGCGACTTCAACAAACTGAAGAAGACCTTTGTCGAGTTCTTGCACAACCTGCCGTTCTACGGCTTGGCGGTGATGTGCCTGGACGACCCGGTGGTGCGCGAGATCCTGCCGCAGGTCAAGCGTCCAGCGGTCACCTATGGCTTCAGCGAAGAGGCCGACGTGCGCGCCATCAATGTGCGCCAGTCGGGTATGCAGACCCACTTCACCGTACTGCGCCGCGATCGCGAGCCGCTGGAGGTGTCGGTCAACATGCCGGGCAACCATAACGTGCTCAACGCCTTGGCCACCATTGCCATCGCCACCGACGAAGGCATCAGTGATGAAGCTATCGTCCAGGGTCTGTCGGGCTTCCAGGGGGTCGGCCGACGCTTCCAGGTCTATGGCGAACTGCCGGTGGACGGTGGCAGCGTGATGCTGGTCGACGACTATGGCCATCACCCGACCGAAGTGGCCGCGGTGATCAAGGCCGTACGCGGAGGCTGGCCGGAGCGGCGCTTGGTGATGGTCTACCAGCCGCACCGCTACAGCCGCACCCGCGACCTGTACGACGATTTCGTCCAGGTACTGGCCGATGCCAACGTGCTGCTGCTGATGGAGGTCTACCCGGCCGGCGAAGAGCCGATCCCCGGCGCTGACAGCCGCCAGCTGTGCCACAGCATCCGTCAGCGCGGCCAGTTGGACCCGATCTACATCGAGCGTGGCATCGAGCTGGCGCCGTTGGTCAAGCCGCTGTTGCGCGCTGGCGACATCCTGCTGTGCCAGGGCGCCGGCGATATCGGTGGCCTGGCTCCGCAACTGCTCAAGAGCCCGCTGTTCACCAGCGCCACCGTCAGCCAGGGGAAGTCGAAATGATGACTGAAGCCTATTCGACCCTGCGCTCGACCCTGGACCCGAAAGCCTTCGGCCGGGTCGCCGTGCTCTATGGCGGCAAGAGCGCCGAGCGGGAAGTGTCGCTCAAGTCTGGCGCCGCGGTGATCGAAGCACTGGCTGGTGCGGGCGTCGACGTGGTCGCCATCGATGTGGGCGATGACCTGCTCAGCCGCCTGCAGAGCGAGAAGATCGATCGTGCCTTCATCATCCTCCATGGCCGTGGCGGTGAAGACGGCAGCATGCAGGGTCTTCTGGAGTGCCTGGGCATTCCTTACACCGGCAGCGGCATCCTTGCCTCGGCACTGGCCATGGACAAGCTGCGCACCAAGCAGGTGTGGCAGAGCCTGGGTATTCCGACTCCGCATCATGCTGTGTTGACCAGTGAAGCCGATTGTATTTCCGCTGGCGCGGAACTGGGCTTCCCTTTGATCGTCAAACCGGCCCATGAAGGTTCCAGTATCGGTATGGCCAAGGTGAACAGCGTGCAAGAGCTGGTCACTGCATGGAAGGAAGCTGCCACTTACGATTCCCAGGTCCTGGTCGAGCAATGGATTCGCGGCCCGGAGTTCACCATCGCCACGTTGCGTGGTCAGGTCCTGCCGCCGATCGCCCTGGGGACGCCCCACGCGTTCTACGACTACGACGCCAAGTACTTGGCCACCGATACCCAGTACCGCATCCCGTGCGGCCTGGACAGCGCCAAGGAACAGGAACTGATCGAACTGACCGCCCGCGCCTGCGATGCCATCGGCATCGAAGGCTGGGGCCGTTTGGACGTGATGCAGGACGAGCAGGGCCGTTTCTGGCCGCTCGAAGTCAACACCGCACCCGGCATGACTGACCATAGCCTGGTGCCCATGGCGGCGCGCGCGGCCGGCCTGGACTTCCAGCAATTGGTGCTGGCGATCCTGGCGGCCAGTGTCGAGACGCGAGGTTAAGAGCCATGCAAGGCGCGATGTTACGTCATCAGCAACCCGCCACCGGCCGTAGCAAGCCGGTGCCGCGTGGTGCCAGCCGTCTGGTGGCCAAGGAGCCACTTTCGGCGCGCCTGCCCAAGGCCAACTTCAGCGCGCTCAAGCGTCTGCTCTGGCCGGTCTTGCTGGTGGCTGCCGGTTTCGGGGCATACGAGGGCGCCCAGCGCCTAATGCCCTATGCCGACCGGCCGATCACCAAGATCGCCGTGCAAGGCGACCTCAGCTACATCAGCCAGAAGGCCGTGCAACAGCGTATCGCGCCCTATGTGGCGGCAAGCTTCTTCACCGTCGACCTGAGCGCCATGCGTGCGGAGCTGGAGCAGATGCCGTGGATCGCCCACGCCGAGGTACGCCGGGTCTGGCCGGACGAGGTGGTGATCCGCCTGGAAGAACAGTTGCCGGTGGCGCGCTGGGGAGACGAAGCCTTGCTCAACAACCAGGGCGAGGCCTTCACTCCGCGCGAGCTGGCCAACTACGAGCACCTGCCGCAGCTGTTCGGGCCGCAGCGGGCGCAGCAGAAAGTCATGCAGCAATATCAGGTATTGAGCCAGATGCTGCGCCCCCTGGGGTTTTCCATCGCCCGCCTGGAGCTGCGCGAGCGAGGCAGTTGGTTCCTGACCACCGGCGCCGGCAGTGCCGGGCCGGGTATCGAACTGCTGCTGGGGCGTGACCATCTGGTGGAGAAGATGCGCCGCTTCATTGCCATTTACGACAAGACACTCAAAGAGCAGATCACCAATATCGCCCGCATCGATCTGCGTTACGCCAACGGCCTGGCCGTTGGCTGGCGGGAACCGATTGCACCGACGACGGCCCAACCCGCCGTTGCGAAGAATTAGAGAGAGGCAGGACCATGGCAAATGCGCATAGCGGCAAAATGATCGTCGGGCTGGACATCGGCACCTCCAAGGTGGTGGCGCTGGTGGGAGAGGTCGGTGAGGACGGCACCCTTGAGATCGTGGGTATCGGCACCCATCCGTCCCGCGGCCTGAAGAAAGGCGTGGTGGTGAACATCGAGTCGACCGTGCAGTCGATCCAGCGCGCTGTGGAAGAGGCGCAACTGATGGCTGGCTGCCGTATCCACTCGGCCTTTGTCGGCGTGGCCGGCAACCATATCCGCAGCCTGAACTCCCACGGCATCGTCGCCATCCGCGACCGTGAGGTCAGCACCGCCGACCTCGAGCGCGTGCTCGACGCCGCCCAGGCCGTGGCCATCCCAGCTGACCAGCGAGTCCTGCACACCCTGCCGCAGGACTACGTGATCGACAATCAGGAAGGGGTGCGCGAGCCCCTGGGAATGTCCGGCGTGCGCCTGGAGGCCAAGGTTCACGTGGTCACCTGCGCGGTGAATGCGGCGCAGAACATCGAGAAGTGCGTGCGCCGCTGTGGCCTGGAGATCGACGACATCATCCTCGAACAGCTGGCCTCGGCCTACTCGGTGCTGACCGATGATGAAAAGGAACTGGGCGTGTGCCTGGTGGACATCGGTGGCGGCACCACCGACATCGCCATCTTCACCGAGGGGGCCATCCGCCATACGGCGGTGATTCCGATCGCCGGTGACCAGGTGACCAATGACATCGCCATGGCCCTGCGCACTCCGACCCAGTATGCCGAAGAAATCAAGATCCGCTACGCCTGCGCCCTGGCCAAGCTGGCGGGTGCCGGCGAGACCATCAAGGTGCCGAGCGTCGGCGACCGGCCACCGCGCGAGCTGTCGCGCCAGGCCCTGGCCGAGGTGGTGGAGCCGCGTTACGACGAACTCTTCACCCTGATCCAGGCCGAGCTGCGTCGCAGCGGCTACGAGGATCTGGTGCCAGCGGGCATCGTCCTGACCGGTGGCACTTCGAAGATGGAAGGTGCGGTGGAACTGGCCGAAGAGATCTTCCACATGCCGGTACGCCTAGGCGTACCACACAACGTTCGGGGGCTGAGCGACGTAGTGCGCAACCCGATCTATTCCACCGGCGTGGGCCTGCTTACCTATGGCCTGCAGAAGCAGTCCGATGGCCTGGTCCTGCCCGGAAACAGCAGCAACAGCTATGGCGATGAACCGAAGGCTCCAGTGCTTGAGCGATTCAAGCGCTGGGTCCAGGGCAACTTCTAAGTTTCAAAGCAGTAGTGGTAGGCGCAAAAAAACTAGAGAACTGTAAGGAGAGGGAAAATGTTCGAGCTCGTAGACAACGTCCCGCAAAGTCCGGTCATCAAAGTGATCGGTGTCGGTGGTGGTGGTGGTAACGCCGTCAACCACATGGTCAAGAGCAACATCGAAGGCGTCGAATTCATCTGCGCCAACACCGATGCCCAGGCGCTGAAGAATATCGGCGCGCGCACCATCCTGCAGTTGGGTACCGGTGTGACCAAGGGCCTGGGTGCCGGTGCCAATCCGGAGGTCGGTCGTCAGGCCGCGCTGGAAGACCGTGAGCGCATCGCTGAGGTGCTGCAGGGCACCAACATGGTGTTCATCACCACTGGGATGGGTGGCGGTACCGGTACCGGTGCGGCACCGATCATCGCCGAAGTGGCCAAGGAAATGGGTATCCTCACCGTTGCGGTGGTGACCCGTCCGTTCCCGTTCGAGGGCCGCAAGCGCATGCAGATCGCCGATGAAGGCATCCGCGCGCTGGCTGACAGCGTCGACTCGCTGATCACCATCCCGAACGAGAAGCTGCTGACCATCCTGGGCAAGGATGCCAGCCTGCTGTCCGCTTTCGCCAAGGCTGACGACGTGTTGGCGGGTGCCGTTCGCGGTATTTCCGACATCATCAAGCGTCCAGGCATGATCAACGTCGACTTCGCCGACGTACGCACCGTGATGAGCGAGATGGGCATGGCGATGATGGGTACTGGCTGCGCCAGCGGCCCGAACCGCGCTCGCGAAGCCACCGAAGCGGCGATCCGCAATCCGCTGCTCGAAGACGTCAACCTGCAGGGCGCGCGCGGCATCCTGGTGAACATCACCGCCGGTCCCGACCTGTCCCTGGGCGAGTACTCCGACGTGGGCAGCATCATCGAAGCCTTCGCCTCCGACCACGCCATGGTCAAGGTCGGCACCGTGATCGATCCGGACATGCGTGACGAGTTGCACGTGACCGTCGTGGCCACCGGCCTGGGCGCGCGCATCGAGAAGCCGGTCAAGGTGGTCGACAATACCCTGCAGACCGCTGCTGCCTATGAGGCGTCCGCCCCAGCCCCGGCTCGTCCGGAGCAGCCTGCCGTCAATTACCGTGACCTGGAGCGTCCAACGGTAATGCGTAACCAGGCTCATGCAGGTGCCGCGGCAGCCGCTAAACTCAACCCACAGGATGACCTGGACTACTTGGACATCCCGGCTTTCCTGCGTCGTCAGGCTGATTAATGAAATTTATCAGGGGTATAAGGGTGATTGGTGTTCAGCAAAGGCCGGGTCTGTTATCATCCCCAGCCTTTGTTGATACCAGTTCGCAACTTGCGCTGAAGCGGCCAATGCCATGATTAGACAACGCACCCTGAAGAATACTATCCGTGCCACAGGTGTCGGCCTGCACTCCGGGGAAAAGGTTTACCTGACCCTCAAACCCGCGCCTGTGGATACCGGCATCGTCTTTTGCCGCGCCGACCTCGACCCAGTGGTGCAGATTCCTGCCCGTGCGGAAAACGTTGGCGAGACAACCATGTCGACGACGCTGGTCAACGGCGACGTCAAGGTCGATACGGTGGAGCACCTGCTCTCGGCCATGGCTGGCCTGGGCATCGATAACGCCTACGTCGAGCTCTCCGCGTCGGAAGTCCCGATCATGGACGGTAGCGCAGGGCCCTTTGTATTCCTGATTCAGTCTGCCGGCCTGGAAGAGCAGGACGCAGCCAAGAAGTTCATCCGCATCCTGCGCGAAGTGACAGTGGAAGACGGCGACAAGCGCGCCACTTTCCTGCCTTTCGACGGGTTCAAGGTGAGCTTCGAGATCGACTTCGATCATCCGGTGTTCCGTAACCGGACCCAGAGCGCCAGCGTGGACTTTTCCAGCACCTCGTTCGTGAAGGAAGTCAGCCGCGCCCGGACTTTCGGCTTCATGAGCGATATCGAGTACCTGCGCAAGCATAACCTCGCACTCGGCGGCAGCGTGGAAAACGCCATCGTGGTCGACACGGACGGCGTGCTCAACGAAGACGGTCTTCGTTACGAAGACGAATTCGTCAAGCACAAGATCCTCGACGCCATTGGCGACCTCTACCTGCTGGGCAACAGCCTGATCGGCGAATTCCGCGGCTTCAAGTCGGGGCATGCGCTGAACAACCAGCTGCTGCGCAAGCTGATCGAGGAAAAAGACGCCTGGGAAGTGGTTACTTTCGAAGATGCCAGCACGGCACCGATCTCTTACATGCGTCCGGTCGCGGCCGTGTAAGTTCGAACACTCTCTAGTTCATTGAGGCCACCTTCGGGTGGCCTTTTTTATTTGCGGTATCGGTTGCACTGCGGCTACAGGTTTTAGCGTTCGCCATTACCCTGCGCATGCCTGGCCAGCCGCTCCAGCGCCGCGCGCAGCTTTGGATCGCTGATACCCTCGGCGGTCGACTGGATGCTTTCGGCCGCCTGGCTGGACAGTTCCGTGGCGGGCCCTTGTGGGCGGGTGTGGGTGGTCGATGGCTGCACCTTGAACAGGATACGCTGCAGGCCCATGAACGCCTCCATGCCTTGCAACTGGCGCAGCAGGCGTTTTTGCTGGTAACGCAGGCGGGTGGCCCAGTGCCCATCCGTGACCACCAGCAGCAAGGTACCTTCGCGCCAGGACGCCACATGGCAGTGCTCGCGGGCGGCCGGCTGCAACTGGCTTTCCAGCAGGCGTTGCAGGTGCGACAGACGCTGGGCCTGGTTGAGCAGGACCTTCAGAGGCCTGGCTTCACGCAACAGGGACGCGGGCAGACGGGCGGGCGAGGGGGTATACGCCATGGAGGGACACCGGAGGTTACAGGGCCACTATCTTAACAGATCCATCCCTGTCGGCCCGGACGAATGGATCAGGTGAAACTCGCCGTTTTGACGCCTTGAAGTTGGCGAAAAAGCCCTTATGTTAGAAAAGCCCCACCAAAGCGCTGTGCCAGCATCGTGGAAATCCACCACTTTCCTCACCATCGTTTCCGGGTAGAATGCTCGTTCGCATGCGGCCTCAGGGCTGCACGGGCGACTCACGGGGCCGCCCTCCATCCCTACGTGTGGAAGATCCTGCCGATATGTTTGCGCCTTTGTTAAAAAAACTTTTTGGAAGCAAGAACGAGCGTGAAGTCAAACGCATGCTCAAGACGGTAAACATCGTCAATGCCTTCGAAGAGCAGATGGTGGCCCTCTCCGACGAGCAACTGCGGGGCAAGACCGCAGAGTTCAAAGAGCGCCTGGCCAAAGGCGAGACCCTCGACCAGCTCCTGCCCGAAGCCTTCGCGGTCGCCCGCGAGGCCGGCAAGCGCGTCATGGGCATGCGTCACTTCGATGTGCAGCTGATCGGCGGCATGACCCTGCATGAGGGCATGATCGCAGAAATGCGCACGGGTGAAGGCAAGACCTTGGTCGCAACCTTGGCCGTATACCTCAATGCTCTTTCCGGCAAGGGCGTGCACGTGGTCACGGTGAACGACTACCTGGCCCGCCGGGACGCCAACTGGATGCGTCCGCTGTATGAGTTCCTCGGCCTGACCGTGGGTGTGGTCACGCCCTTCCAGCCACCGGAAGAGAAGCGCGCCGCCTACGCCGCCGACATCACCTACGGCACCAACAACGAATTCGGTTTCGACTACCTGCGCGACAACATGGCGTTCAGCCTGGACGAGAAGTTCCAGCGTGAACTGAACTTCGCCGTGATCGACGAAGTCGACTCCATCCTCATCGATGAAGCCCGTACCCCACTGATCATCTCCGGCCAGGCCGAGGACAGCTCCAAGCTGTACATCGAGATCAATCGTCTGATCCCCCGCCTGAATCAGCACATCGAGGAAGTCGAAGGCCAGACGACCCGGGTGATCAAGGAAGGTCACTACGTTATCGACGAGAAGAGCCGCCAGGTCGAACTCAACGAGGCCGGCCATCAGTTCATCGAAGAGATGCTCACCCAGTCTGGCCTGCTGGCCGAGGGCGAGAGCCTCTACTCGGCGCACAACCTGGGCCTGCTGACCCACGTCTATGCCGCCCTGCGTGCGCACAAGCTATTCCACCGCAACGTCGAATACATCGTCCAGGACGGGCAAGTCCTGCTGATCGATGAGCACACCGGCCGCACCATGCCGGGCCGTCGCCTGTCCGAGGGCCTGCACCAGGCCATCGAGGCCAAGGAAAACCTGAATATCCAGGCCGAGAGCCAGACCCTGGCCTCGACCACCTTCCAGAACTACTTCCGCCTCTACGCCAAGCTGTCCGGCATGACCGGTACCGCCGACACCGAGGCGTTCGAGTTCGCCCAGATCTACCAGCTCAACGTGATGGTCATTCCGCCGAACAAACCGTTGGCGCGTAAAGACTTCAACGACCTGGTCTACCTGACCGCTGACGAGAAGTACGCGGCGATCATCGCCGATATCAAGGAAAGCATGGCCCAAGGCCGTCCGGTCCTGGTTGGTACGGCGACCATCGAGACTTCCGAGCACATGTCAAACCTGCTCAAGAAGGAAGGTATCGACCACAAGGTCCTGAACGCCAAGTACCACGAGAAGGAAGCCGAGATCATCGCCCAGGCGGGTCGCCCAGGCGCCCTGACCATCGCCACCAACATGGCGGGCCGTGGTACCGACATCTTGCTCGGCGGCAACTGGGAAGTCGAAGTCGCCGCCATGGACAATCCGACCGACGAGCAAGTCGCGCAGATCAAGGCCGACTGGCAGAAGCGTCACCAGCAGGTCATCGAGTCGGGCGGCCTGCACGTCATCGCTTCCGAGCGCCATGAATCCCGCCGCATCGACAACCAACTGCGTGGCCGTTCCGGCCGTCAGGGCGACCCGGGTTCGAGCCGCTTCTACCTGTCGCTGGAAGACAGCCTGATGCGCATCTTCGCCTCCGACCGGGTGAAGAACTTCATGAAGGCCCTGGGGATGCAGTCCGGAGAGGCCATCGAGCATCGCATGGTCACCAACGCCATCGAAAAGGCCCAGCGCAAGGTCGAAGGTCGCAACTTCGATATCCGCAAGCAGTTGCTGGAGTTCGACGACGTCGCCAACGAGCAGCGCAAGGTGATCTACCACATGCGCAACAGCCTGCTGGCCGCGCAGAACATCGGCGACACCATCAAGGACTTCCGCCAGGAGGTCCTCGACGCCACCATCAGTCAACACATCCCGCCACAGTCGCTGCCTGAGCAGTGGGACGTGCCGGGCCTGGAAGCGGCCCTGGCCAGCGATTTTGCCGTGAAGCTGCCGATCCAGCAGTGGCTGGACGAAGACGACAAGCTCTACGAAGAAACCCTGCGCGAGAAGCTGCTCAACGAGCTGGTCACCGCCTACAACGAGAAGGAAGACCAGGCCGGCGAAGAGGCCCTGCGCACCTTCGAGAAGCAGATACTGCTGCGTGTTCTGGACGACCTGTGGAAAGACCACTTGTCGACCATGGACCACCTGCGTCACGGTATCCACCTGCGTGGCTACGCGCAGAAGAACCCGAAGCAGGAGTACAAGCGCGAATCCTTCACCCTGTTCCAGGAGCTGCTCGACTCGATCAAGCGCGACACCATTCGCGTGCTCTCGCACGTTCAGGTGCGTCGCGAGGATCCAGCCGAGGAAGAAGCCCGTCTGCGTCGCGAAGCCGAGGAACTGGCGCGCCGCATGCAGTTCCAGCACGCCGAGGCCCCAGGCCTGGAGGGTGCTGCGCAGCCGCAGGAAGCAGGTGCCGATGTGGCCGTGGCCACTGCGCCAGTGCGCAATGAGCAGAAGTTGGGCCGCAACGAGCCGTGCTGGTGTGGCTCGGGCAAGAAGTTCAAGCATTGCCACGGACAGATCGACTGATCAGGTCTGCCGTACGTCACGCTGACAACTGAACACCGCGCCGCGACGGGTTTCGACCTTCGCGGCGTTGTTCCATCTCAAGCACCGTCATAGCCTGTGCGGTGTATTTTTTCTAGGAGCGCTTTCATGGCTGTTGGTCTCGGTCCTTTGCCAACCTTGCACCCGGTTCCCGGTTTCGAACTCGGTATCGCCTCTGCGGGCATCAAGCGCCCTGGGCGCAAGGACGTGGTGGTAATGCGCTGTGCCGAAGGCTCTAGCGTCGCTGGTGTGTTCACCCTCAACGCCTTCTGCGCTGCGCCCGTGATCCTGGCCAAGCAGCGTGTGCAGGGAACAGTGCGCTACCTGCTGACCAACACCGGCAACGCCAATGCCGGTACTGGCGCGCCAGGCCTGGTGGCTGCCGAGCGTACCTGCGCCAGGCTGGCCGAGCTGGCGGGTGTCGATGCCAGCGCGGTGCTGCCATTCTCCACCGGCGTGATCGGTGAGCCGCTGCCGGTCGAGAAGATCGAAGGCGCGCTGCAGGCCGCTCTGGATGATCTGTCGGAAGACAACTGGGCCGACGCCGCCACCGGCATCATGACCACCGACACCCTGCCCAAGGGCGCCAGCCGTCAGTTCCAGCATGACGGCGTGACCATCACCGTCACTGGTATCAGCAAGGGCGCCGGCATGATCCGGCCGAACATGGCCACCATGCTCGGCTACATCGCGACCGACGCCAAGGTCGCGCCAGCGGTGCTCAAGGACCTGTTGCTGGACGGCGCCAACAAGTCGTTCAACCGTATCACCATCGATGGCGACACTTCGACCAACGACTGCTGCATGCTGATCGCCACCGGCAAGGCCGATGTGGCGCCTGTCACCGAAGCCAGCGGTCCGCTGTTCGAAGCCCTGAAGAAGGCAGTGTTCGAAGTGTGCATGGAAGTGGCCCAGGCCATCGTCCGTGACGGCGAGGGCGCGACCAAGTTCGTCACCGTGCAGGTCAATGGTGGCGGCAATCACCAGGAGTGCCTGGATGTCGGTTATGCCGTGGCTCATTCGCCACTGATCAAGACGGCGTTGTTCGCCTCCGACCCGAACTGGGGCCGTATCCTCGCCGCTGTCGGCCGTGCGGGCGTGCCAGAGCTGGATGTCGGTCTGATCGACGTCTACCTGGGCGATGTCTGCATCGCCAGCAAGGGTGGTCGCAGCCCGAGCTATACCGAGGAGCAAGGTGCGACGGTGATGGCCCAAGAGGAAATCACCATCCGCATCGAGCTTGGCCGTGGCCAGTGCAGCGAAACCATCTGGACCACCGATCTGTCCCACGAGTATGTGAAGATCAACGCCGAATACCGGACCTGATTTTCTGATCTTTCCGCCGGCAAACCCTCCTGCGTCCTGTCAGGTGGGTTTGCCGGCGATGGGGCCGCCAGGGCCCTCCTGCCATTCCCGAAACCGATGGAGCCGAACCATGAGCTACCACCTGATCATCGGCGACAAGCTGTACTCTTCCTGGTCGCTGCGTGGCGCCTTGGCCCTTGAGCTGGCTGGCGTGCCTTATGAAGAGACGCTGATCAAACTCAACCAGCCGGATACCCGCGCACGGATCCTCGAATACTCCGCCACGGGTAAGGTGCCGCTGCTCAAGACCGAGCACGGTGTGATCGCCGACTCCCTGGCGATTGCCGAGTACCTGGCCGAGCGTCATCCAGAGGCCCGGCTATGGCCTGACGACGTCGTTGCCCGTGCCCAGGCACGGTCCGCCTGTGCGCAGATGCACAGCGGCTTCTTCGCCCTGCGCGGCACCATGCCGTTCGATCTGTCCCGCTCCGAAGCGCTGGAAAACATTCCGTTGGACGTCCAAGTGGATATCGACCGCATCGTTGCGCTGTGGTCCGAGTGCCGCCTGGCATCCAAGGAAAGCGGTCCCTTCCTGTTCGGCAGGCCGAGCCTGGCCGATGCCTTCTTCGCGCCGGTGGCCGTGCGTTTGCGCACTTACCGGGTCGAGGTGCCTGCCGAGGCGGCGACCTACATCGAGACCATCTATCAGTGGCCGGCCTTCCAGGCATGGCAAAAGGCAGGCCTGGAGGAGCGTAAAGGGTGAAGCGTATTCATGTAGTGGCGGCAGTCATCCGGGGTGACGATGGGCGCATTCTGATCGCCCGGCGTGCCGATACCCAGCACCAGGGTGGCCTGTGGGAGTTTCCTGGCGGCAAGGTCGAGGAGGGCGAGGCCGTCGGCGTTGCCCTGGCCCGGGAGTTGCGCGAGGAACTGGGTATCGAAGTGACCCGGTCGCGGCCATTGATCAAGGTCGGGCATGACTACCCGGACAAGCAGGTCCTGCTGGATGTCTGGGAGGTCGATGGCTTCAGCGGCGAACCCCACGGGGCCGAGGGCCAGCCGCTGGCTTGGGTGGCGCCGCGTGACTTGCCGCAGTACGAGTTCCCCGAGGCCAACAAGCCGATCGTCGCGGCTGCGCGCCTGCCGGATCAGTACCTGATCACGCCGGACGGCCTGGAAGTGCCGCAACTGCTGCGGGGTATCCAGAAGGCTGTCGCCGGTGGCATCAAGTTGGTCCAGTTGCGTGCGCCGGACATGTACGACCCCAAGTACCGCGACGTTGCGGTGGATGCGGCCGGGCTCTGTGCAGGCAAGGCTCAACTGATGCTCAAGGGGCCGTTGGAGTGGTTGGGGGACTTCCCTTCGGCTGGCTGGCACCTCACCGCCGCACAATTGCGCAAGTATGCGGCCAAGGGACGGCCATTCCCTAAGGAGCGCTGGCTGGCGGCCTCCTGCCACAACGCCGAGGAACTGGCGCTGGCTGAGCAGATGGGCGTGGACTTCGTCACCTTGTCGCCGGTACAGCCGACCCAGACTCACCCTGAGGCCACGCCGCTGGGGTGGGAGCAGGCCGCGCAGTTGATCGAAGGCTTCACCCTCCCGGTGTTCCTGCTGGGCGGCGTTGGTGCGAATGAGCGTGAGCGTGCCTGGCAGGTTGGTGCCCAAGGGGTTGCGGGGATCCGGGCGTTCTGGCCGGAGGTCTGAGCCGAAGGCGGCCTATAGCCGTTGTCGGTAATGCCGCTTACAGGGGCGATGGCTGAGCCTGTGCTACGGCTTCACCGCCGCCTGCCACAGGACCTCGGCCACCCCCTGTCGCCGTCCGATCAACCGGGCAGCGACGAACAGTAGGTCCGACAGCCGGTTGATGTAGGCCAGCCCGACACCTTCCAGTGGCTCCACGCTGTTCAACTGTTGGCAGCGCCGCTCCGCGCTGCGTGCCAGGCTGCGGCAGACATGGGCCTGGGCGACCAGGGCCGAGCCGCTGGGTAGGATGAAGTTTTCCAGTGGCCCCAGTTCTTCGTTCCAGCGGTCGATGGCTGCCTCCAGGCGTTGTACTTCCGCTAGGTTCAAGGCTTGGTAGCTGGGCATCGCCAGTTCCCCTCCGAGGTCGAACAGGCGGTGCTGGCAGGGAGCCAGGACTTCGCTCAGCTCGTCCAGCCCTTGCTCGGCGAGCCCCGCCAGCAACAGGCCAAGCTGGCTGTTAAGGCTGTCCACCTCGCCGATGGCCTCGATGCGCGGATGGTCCTTGGGCACCCGGCGCCCATCGCCCAGGCCTGTCTCGCCTTTGTCTCCGGTGCGGGTGTAGATCTTCGACAGGCGAAAGCCCATGGTCATGACTCCGTCTTGGCCGGCGGCACGCTCGCCGGCTGGCTAAGGGGCAGGCGCAGGGTGAAGCAGGTGCCCTGGCCGGGGGTGGATTGCACCTCCATCTGGCCCTTGTGGTTGTTGGTGATGATGAAGTAGGACACCGACAGGCCCAGGCCAGTGCCTTGGCCGATTTCCTTGGTGGTGAAGAACGGCTCGAAGGTGCGCTTGCGCACGGTCTCCGGCATGCCGATGCCGTTGTCCTCGACCTGGATTTCCGCCCAGGGCGGGCTGAGCCGGGTGCGCAGGATGATGCGTCCCGGTTCGGCGTTCCCCGGGCGTTGATGGATGGCCTGGGCGGCGTTCTTCAGCAGGTTGAGCAGGACCTGCTCCAGTTCGTTGGCGGTGCAGGGCACCGGGCCGAGGTTGGGGTCGAACTGGCGGACGATAGCCTGGCCCTTGAAGTCGAAGCCGATGGTCAGGTCGAAGTCGTTGCTGGCGATCTCAACCGCCTGGTCGATCAATGCCGGCAGGTCGCAGGGCGCTAGTTGACGGTTGCTGCGCCGGCTGAAGCTGAGCATATGGGTGACGATCTTCGCCGCCCGCGCCCCGGCCTGTTGGATGCCGTCTAGCAGTTGCGGCACTTCGCGGTTCTCCAGGTAGCGGTTGATGGCTGTCAGGTCCAGGCCCAATTCGCTGGCCTGTTCCTGGTTGCGCGGCAGGTCCGGCGACAGGCGCCGGCGGATGTTCTGCACGTTGTGCAGGATAGCGCCCAGCGGATTGTTGATCTCATGGGCCATGCCCGCCGCCAGCCCGCCGACCGAGAGCATCTTTTCCGACTGCACCATCATCTCTTCCAGGGACAGGCGCTGGGTGATGTCGTCGATCCGGATCACCACGCCGCGTCCACCACCGCCCATCAGCGGGTAGAAGGTCAGGGCGTAGTGGCGGACGTCATCGCCCTTGCTCCAGGTGACCCGTTCGATCTTCGCCACCCGGTGCTTCTCGACGCTTTCCTTGAGCTGCGGCAGGAACGGCTTGAGCGGTTCGAAGGCGAGGAAGATCGGCTGGTTCAGCGCCTCGTCCAGCGGCGTTCCAGAGAGCACCGTGGCCTCGTGGTTCCACTGGGTGACATAGAGCTGTTCATCCAGGGCGATCAGGGCCGAAGGCATGGAGTCGATGATGCTATTGAGGTAGTTCTGGAAGCCCGTGAGTTTCTTCTCGATCTTGCTGCGCACCTGGACTTCCAGTTCCAGCTTGCGGTTGGTGTGGCGGGTTTCCTCGGCCAGGCCCTGGGCCTGGTCGTAGGCGTCCTGGAACTCGTCGCGAGCGCGCTTGAGCTGCTGCTCGCGGGCTTCGATGCGTGACAGCATGGTGTTGAAGGCATCGGCCAGGCTGCCAATCTCGTCGTCATTGCCGCGCTTGGCACGCAGGGCGTAGTTCTCCTCGCGGGTCACCTGGCGCGACACTTCCTCGAGCTGGTAGATCGGTTGGGTGATCAGGCGCTTGATCTGTCGGGCGATGATCATCCACAGCAGGATGCTGAACACCAGGATGCCCAGGCTGGCGGTCAGGGTGCCAGTGTAGAAGGCTGTCGGTAGCTCACTACTGGCCACCAGCAGCAAGTGCGCCGGCGGGCTGCCGGGGCGGGGCAGGGGGATCAGTTGGGTGCTGCGAAACTCCGTGAAGCGCCAGCCCTCTATGTTGCGGTAGCGCTTGGGCAGTGTCAGGGGGGCGCCGTGCTGCAATTGGGCCAGCATCCGCCCGTCGCTGCCGTAGACCGCTGCGGCACGCAGGGGTGAGTAGCTGTCGAGCTCCTTGAGCAGGGCTGCGGCTGCTTCTGGGGATTGGCCCGCGCGCACGGCCAGTTGCGGGTTGGACACCAGCCTGCCGATGGTCTGCAGGGCCTGGGGCGCCATACTCTCCTGAGTGATCCAGTAAGCGGCGCTGATGAACGTGAGGTTGGCCACCAGCAGGATGGTGACCAGCAGCACCAGCAGGGCCGCCAGGAGTTTTTGCCCGACCGGCAGGTTTTCCAGGCGTTGGCGCAGGGTCATGGGCAAGGCTGGGTCCATGTGAAGGTGAAAGGGCAGGGTACCGCCTAATGCTGTTTACTTAAGCTGGAGCGCCTTCAGGTGGGGCTGCTACGCAGCCCTATCGCGACACAAGGCCGCTCCCACAGAGGGCTTGCAAGTGGGAGCGGCTTGGGTCGCGATGGGGCGCGCAGCGGCCCCAAACCATACGACAGATGCCTTAGGTGAACAGCATTAGGGTACCGCCCGCTTCAGTCGTTGGGCAATCCACGTGTCTGCAGGCTATCGACCAGACGCCGGTGCAAGCGTTCCAGGTGCGGCAGCGGACGGCCATGGCGAGCAGCGACCCGGCAGGCATGGCCGAGCAGGTAGTGGATCTCGGTGCGGCGGCCGCTGCGCACATCCTGGTACATGGACGAGTAGTTGGCCGCGGTGGCCTGGATCACCCGTTGCACTTCTTCGGCCAGGCCCTCGGCAGCCTGTGGTTGGCCACAGCACTTGAGCAGTTCAGCGAGTTCGGCGCACAGGGTGGCGACTTCGCAGGGGTGCTCCAGCAAGCCGCCGTTGCGGCAGTCGTGTAGCACGGTGAGGGGATTGATCGCGCAATTGAGCGCCAGCTTGCGCCACAGGCGGGTGAGGATGTCGACCGTCCATTGTGCCGGGATGCCGGCGTCGTGCAGGTCGTCGAACCATTCCGGCAGCGCCGGGTTGGCCGGGTCGCCCAGCCAGTTGAAGCCATGCCCGGCGAACTGCACCCGCCAGTCATCCTCGCGGAACGCGCCTTCGGTGCTGGAGGCAAAGATGCAGCGGGCATGGGGGACCTGTTCGGCGACTTCGTCCTGGCTGCCCAGCCCGTTCTGCAGCAGGATCAGTTCCGCGCCCTGGGCCAGGCGCGGGGCCAGGCGTGCCACGGCCGGCGCCGCGTCATAGGCCTTGCAGGCCAGCAGCAGGCGGTGGATTGGGCTAATGGCATCGGCGGTTTCGCCGGGAATCGCGTAGTGACGGGCCTGGCCCTGTTCGACAAGGGTCAGGCCACCCACGGCCTCATAGGCCTGTAAGCGCTGGTGGTCGCGCAGGATCAGCCGGACCGCTTTGCCGGCACGGGCCAGCCGGCAGGCCCAGAGGCTGCCCAGGCTGCCGGCGCCGAGAATATGCCAGGTGCTGCTCATCTACGTTTCGCAACCGTTTATAATGAGCTCGCATTTTAACCGTCAAACCCGCCGCGCTCCATCGCTAGGCACCCAACCCTAGGCCGAGCGCGGTTTTTATTTTTGGAGAGAAACCATGCCTTCGTTCGACGTGGTATCGGAACTGGACAAGCACGAAGTCACCAACGCGGTCGACAACGCCATCAAGGAACTGGACCGTCGTTACGACCTCAAGGGCAAGGGCAGCTTCGAGTTCAAGGACAAGGAGCAGACCGTGCTCCTGACCGCCGAGGCCGAGTTCCAGCTCGAAGCGATGGTCGACATCCTCAAGCTGGCCCTGGTCAAGCGCAAGATCGACGTCAAGTGCCTGGAGGTCAAGGACGCCTATGCCTCGGGCAAGGAGATGAAACAGGAAGCCAAGTTCCGCGAAGGCATCGACAAGGAACTGGCGAAGAAGATCGTCGCCCACATCAAGGACGCCAAGCTCAAGGTGCAGGCCGCCATCCAGGGCGAGCAGGTCCGGGTCACCGGCAAGAAGCGCGACGATCTGCAGGAGGCCATCGCCGCCCTGCGCGCCAAGGAGTTCGACATGCCGCTGCAGTTCAACAACTTCCGCGACTGATCAGGCCTTGCCCCTGGAACCTGTATGGCACTGTGATGTCCCAGGTTCCTGTGGCCGCAGGAAGCTTTGCGGCGTGTTCGTTTGATTCTTGCCGTTCGGCATCAGGAGATGGGTATGGATTTGAATGCTGAAGTCGATCAGCTGGTCAGGACCTCGCAGACCTGGGTTCCCTTGATTATGGAATACGGCAGCCGTGTGCTGCTGGCGTTGCTGACCTTGGCCATCGGTTGGTGGGTCACCAACAAGCTGAGCGAGCGTCTCGGCAGGCTGGTCGGCCTGCGCAACGCCGACATGGCCCTGCAGAGCTTCATCAGCTCCTTGGCCAACATCGTGCTCAAGATCCTGCTGGTGGTGAGCGTGGCGTCGATGATCGGCATCGAGACCACCTCCTTCGTCGCCGCCATTGGTGCTGCTGGCCTGGCCATTGGCCTGGCCCTGCAGGGTAGCCTGGCCAACTTCGCCGGTGGTGTGCTGATCCTGTTGTTCCGTCCGTTCCGCCTAGGCGACTGGATCGAGGCACAGGGTGTCAGCGGTACCGTCGACAGCATCCAGATCTTCCACACCGTGCTGCGCACCGGTGACAACAAGACGGTGATCATGCCCAACGGCAGCCTGTCCAACGGCATCATCACCAACTACAACCGCCAGCCGACCCGCCAGGTGGTGTTCGATGTCGGCGTCGACTACGACGCCGACCTGCAGAAGGCGCGCGACGTGTTGCTGGAGCTGGCCAAGGACCCTCGCGTCCTGTCGGAGCCGGCGCCCCAGGCGGTTGTTTCATCCCTGGGTGACAGCTCGATCACCGTGTCCCTACGTGTCTGGGTGAATACCCCCGACTACTGGGGCATGCTGTTCAGGCTCAACGAGCAGGCCCGCGACCGTCTCAAGGCCGAGGGTATCGACATTCCGCTCCCTCAGCGCGTGATCCGGGTCGTGCAGGAGGCGACAGTGTAGGAGAGGGCAATCCTGCTCCTGCAGGGCCGGGGGTGAAGTTTTACACTTGTTCACAACCCGGCCCGCTCTTTTCTGGCATATAGCCGGGTCCTGATCGTTCCGACCTGACATCTGCCATGATTCCCCTGATCCATATCACGCCCTTGCGAGCCTTGTGCTTCGCCTTGACCCTGGCCCTGTTCGAATTGCTGACCTACCTGGCCAGCGATGTAGTCATGCCTGCCATGCCCGTTGTGGTCGGGGACCTGCAGGCCAGCCCCGAATTCATCCCGCACGCCCTGAATCTGTACCTGCTCGGCGGTGTGCTGCTGCAATGGCTGATTGGTCCTCTGGCCGATCGCTATGGCCGGCGTCCGCTGCTGCTCGCCGGTTGCATCTTCTTTGGCCTGGCCTGCCTGGCTACCTACTGGGTTCAGGACATCGGCCTGTTCAACCTGCTGCGCCTGCTGCAGGGCATCGGCCTGGGCTTTGTGGTGACGGTCAGCTACCCGGCATTGAACGAGGCGTTCAGCGAAGCGGACGCGGTGCGGATGATGGCCCTGCTTGCCAATATTGCCCTGTTGTCGCCCTTGCTTGGTCCACTGGTCGGCACGTTGTTGCTGGAGTGGATGTCCTGGCGCTGGTTGTTCGTGGTGTTCGCCGCTGGTGCTGTGCTGACCTGGCTGGCGCTCTACCGCTTCATGCCGGAGACCCTGGGGGTCGAGCGGCGCGATGGTTCGCGCCTGGCCTATACGCCGATCGAACTGCTGCCGTTGCTGTCCGGCTACGCGCGCTTGTTGGCCAACCGGCGTTTCGTCGCTGGCAGCGCCGCCCTGGGGCTGGTCGGTCTGCCTCTGATCGGCTGGATCGGCCTGTCTCCGGTGCTGCTGATCCATGACGAAGGCCTCAGCACCCTGGACTATGCACTGTGGCAATTGCCGGTATTCGGTGGGCTGATCCTGGGCAACCTGATCATCAACCGCATTGCCGACCGCTATCCGCTGGCCAGTCTGGTGCGTGGCGCGCTGTGGCCCTACCTTGCCGGCTTGGGTGCCATGGTCATGCTGACCTGGGCCTGGCCGACGGTCACCAGCCTGGTGGCCGGTATGTCGCTCTATGCGCTGGGCCTGGGTATTGCCAATGCCGTGCTGTACCGCATGACGCTGTTCTCCAGCGAGCAGAGCAAGGGGCTCGTTTCGGCGATGTTGGGCATGATCACCATCGCCTTGCTCGGACTGGGCGGCGCGCTGCTGGCGATGGTCGGTGCTGGCGCGAGCCTGCTGGACTTCGCCGTGACGGCGGGGATCGCCGGTGTGCTGGCCCTGTGGCCGCTCTGGGTGGTGCTGGGAAGGGATGAGGCGACGCCGCTGGGGGCTACCGTTCAGTAGCCCCTAGAGTGGCTCAGGGGCGTTCAGCGACTGGCTTTTCCCCATCCTCATCCTCTACCGGCTCCTGCTTGCCCCGGCCTGCTTCCTGGCGCCAGTGCAGGGCGATCAGGATCAGGGTCGGCACGCCGAGCAGGGCGGTGATCAGGAAGAAGTCGTGGTAGCCGAACTTCTCTACCAGAACGCCGGAGTAGCCACCGATCAGGCGCGGCAACAGAAGCATGATCGAGCTGAGCAGGGCGTACTGGGTGGCCGAGAACTTCAGGTTGGTCAGGCTCGACAGGTAGGCGACGAAGGCCGAGGTGGCCAGGCCCGAGCTGAAGTTGTCGAGGGAGATGGTCACCACCAGCATCTGCAGGTTCGGGCCCATGCCGGCCAGCATGAGGAACAGCAGGTTGGTCGCTGCCGATGCCACGCCGCCGATGAACAGGATCGGCAAGATGCCGAAGCGCACGATCAGCAGGCCACCGAAGCCTGCGCCGACCAAAGTCATGATCAGGCCGAAGATCTTGCTGACGCTGGCGATCTCGTCCTTGGTGAAGCCCTGGTCGATGTAGAACACGTTGGCCATCACGCCCATGACCGTGTCCGACATCCGGTAGGTGGCGATCAGGCCAAGCAGCAGCAAGGCTTGCCAGCGGTAGCGCACGATGAAGTCGTTGACCGGCGTCAGCACTGGGGCCAGGCCGCGCCGGCCCATGGATGAGAGGCACATCCAGGTCAGCAGCGCATACAGGATGAGGCGTAGAAAGGCGCGGTCTTCGAGCAATAGGTCGAGCACGCTAGCGTCGCCGTAGATCACGCTGGCCCAGTTGGTATTGAACAACTGGGTGAAGGTGGCTGGCACCGACACCAGCAGGACGATCAGCACGAACACCGAGGCCAACTGGTGGATCAGGCCATAACGCGCCGCTGACAGCTGGGTGCGCAATGGCACTGGCGGCTCGCGCATCAGCAGGGTCGTGATCACCGCAGGCAGCATGAGCAGGCCGAACAATACATAGGTGCCGGTCCAGGCTTTGTGCAGGTAGCTGAAACCCGTCGAGCCGAACCATTCGGCGAAGAACAGCGCGCCTGCGGTGGCGAGGAGGGCGGCGATCCGGTAGCCGGCCATGTAGCTGGCGGCGAGGGCTGCCTGGCGTTGGTCGTCGGCGATTTCCAGGCGATAGGCATCGACCGCGATGTCCTGGGTCGCCGAGGCGAAGGCTACCAGCACTGCCAGGGCGATCAGCCAGGACAGGTGCTTCTGCGGGTCGCAGAAGCCCATGCCGACCAAGCCGAGCACCACCAAGGCCTGGGACAGCAGCAACCAGGAGCGGCGCCGGCCAAGCGTCCCGAGGATAGGCAGGCGCCATTGGTCGAGCAGTGGCGACCAGACCCACTTGAAGGCGTAGGCCAGGCCGATAAGGCTGGCATAACCGATGGTTTCACGGGCGACACCCGCTTCGCGCAGCCAGACCGAGAGGGTCGAGAACACCAGCATGTACGGCAGGCCGGCGGCGAAGCCGAGCAACAGGAGCACCAGGGTCGACGGGCTGGCATAGGCAGCGAGCGCAGCGCGCCAGGTTTTACGGGGCATGGGCCAACATCTGCCTCAAGTTTGCGAAAACAAAGCGCGCACTCTAACCGCTGTGCTCCATCGGACGCCAGCCATGACGCGTCATATCCACCCGATTATTACGCACGTTGACCCCTTCTGCGCGCAACCTTGCCCGTTGCTCGTCGCCCGAGGGCGTCCCCAGCGCCAGGCTCAGACGCCCACCTGCGCCCAGTACCCGGTGCCAGGGCAGGCGCGTGTCGCTCGGCAGTTGGCCCAGGGTGCGCCCGACCCAACGTGCCGCGCGCCCCAGCCCGGCCAGTTCGGCCAGTTGGCCATAGCTTACCACTTTGCCGGGTGGGACCTGCCCGAGCACGGAATAGAGTGCCATTCGTCGGGCCTGCGCATCCCCACCCGGATCGATCGAGGTCACTGGCGTCGCCGGATTGCGAGGCATTGGATGAAACCGGACGGATGGCTGCAACAAATGAGAAATGAACTCGATGACATTGCCTGGGTCTGTCCTTGCTCTGGTCGTGGGTATCTGGATAATGCCCGGCTTTTTTCGTCAAACCGAGCCCGTATTGCGCCTATGTATTCTAGAGCCTTGTTGTGTATTGCCGCTGCCACCTTCTGTTCCCCGACGCTCGCCGACACCGTGTGGATGAAGAACGGCGACAAACTGAGTGGCAAGATCACTGTCTTCGATGGTGGCAAGCTGCTGCTTGAAACCACCTATGGTGGTTCCATCGCGTTGGACTGGAAACAAGTCCAGACCCTGGAGAGCGACCAGGAACTGCTGGTCAAGCAGGATGCCTACACCGGTGAGAGGGCCAAGTCGTTGCACGCCGCCGAGCCGGGCAAGGTCACCCTGGCCAACGGTGACTCGCCCAAGACGGTGGAACTGGCGAGTATCGAGCAGATCATGAAGCCCAAGCCGGTGGTCGAAGACCTGATCTGGAAGGGCAACGTTGGCGTGGCGCTGGACTACAAGCGCGCCGAGAACGACACCGACGACTACGACATCGACTTCAAGACCACCGCCCGCCATGGTCGCTGGCGGCACAACGCCGAGGGTGAATACAACCGCGAGAGCAAGGATGACATCACCACTGCCAACAACTGGAGCGCCGAGTACGCACTCGACCGCTTCATCACTGAAAAATGGTTCTGGCAGGGCCGCCTGAGCTACAAGCGTGACCATATCGAAGACCTGGCCCGCCAGCGCACCGTCGGTACCGGCCCGGGCTACCAGTTCTGGGACGATGAGCTGGGAGCCTTCTCACTCGGCTCCTTGATCAACCGTACCGATTTCGAATACGCCGATGGCGGCAAGGACAACTTCTACTCTGCGGCCGTGAAGTGGGACTACAACCGCTACCTGATCGGCAAGACCGTGGAGCTGTTCACCAATGGCGAGTTCGGTAAGCCGCTGGGCAATGTCGCCGACTACTCTCTGGATGCCGAGATCGGCCTGCGCTACAAGGTCACCGAATGGGCCTCGCTCAACCTCAAGGCCGAGAAGGACATCATCAGCGGCACCAGCGACAGCGACCTGGACAAGACCCGCTATACCGCAGGGTTCGGCGTGACCTGGTAAAACCACAGCACCCAATGGCGAGCTTCAAGCGGCGAGTGAAGCGTGCACGCCTTTAGCCAAGGCGATGCTCTTGCTTTTTCTTGCCGCTTGTAGCTTATAGCCTATAGCCGACCTTCATTTGCCTAGGAGTGCCCTGTGAGTCTGAATGCCATCCGGCCTGCCCGAGAACTGCTGCTCAAGGAATACCGCGGGGTGCTTTCGACTCACTCCAAGTCGATGCCGGGCTATCCCTTTGGCTCGGTGGTGCCTTATTGCCTGGACGCCGAGGGCAATCCGCTGATCCTCATCAGCCGCATCGCCCAGCATACTCACAATCTGCAAAAGGACCCCAAGTGCTCCCTGTTGGTGGGCGAGCGTGATGCCGAGGATGTCCAGGCAGTAGGCCGCCTGACAGTCATGGCTGAGGCGCACAGGCTGGTCGACGAGGCTTCTATCGAAGCGGCCGCCGAGCGCTACTACCGCTATTTTCCGGAAGCGGGCAATTACCACCGCGCCCACGATTTCGACTTCTGGGTGCTCAAGCCTGTACGCCATCGCTACATCGGTGGTTTCGGCGCGATTCACTGGCTCGACCAGGTGACCCTGGCCAATCCTTTCGCCGGCAAGGCCGAGGCCAGCATGATCGAGCACATGAACAGCGATCATGCCAACGCCATCGCCCATTACGTCGAGCTTACCGACCTGCCGCGTACGGCGCCGGCGCAGATGGTCGGTATCGACAGCGAAGGCATGCACCTGCGCATTGGCCAAGGCATCTACTGGTTGCCCTTTGCCGGTACTTGCAATACTCCGACACAAGTCCGCGAAGCCTTGGTTTTCTTGGCCCGCGCCGATCAATGGCCGTCTTCGACTGAAGTCGAGTCTTGAAATAGCGACTGATCGTTACCATTTGAGGTCTTATAGGAAGGTTGTCTTCCGTCGAGGAACCTTTGATGCGTGCTTTTCTACTGCTGTTTCTGATTTTTCCGGTGCTGGAGCTTTATGTCTTCTTCAAGGTCAGCACTGCGATTGGCTTCTTTCCGGCGTTGCTGCTGATCATCGCCGGTTCCGCATTGGGCGTGCTGGTGATGCGCGTGGCCGGCCTGGCCACCGCCCTGCGCGCTCGCGAAAGCCTGCAACGCGGCGAGCTGCCAGCCGAGGACATGTTCCAGGGTCTGATGCTGGCCTTGGGTGGCGGTCTGCTGCTGTTGCCGGGTTTTATCAGCGATGTGCTGGGCCTGATCTGCCTGCTGCCGTTCACCCGCCACCTGGTGGCGCGCAAGCTGCGCCAGCGGGCCGAAGAGCAGGCCATGCGCCAGCGGGCCTTTCGCGATGATCCGTTGAACCCGCAGCCGGGTAATCCTGGCCAGCGGCCGAACGTGATCGAAGGCGAGTACGAGCGCCGCGACCGCTGAGTTTTTCGCCCCTAACGAACGGCCCCCGAAACGGGGCCGTTCTTCGTTGTGGCGAAGAACGGTGAAAAATTTTATCGGGCAAGCCTTGTAATTGCCCTTGGCGACCTCATGTATGGGTCACCGCAAGGTTTCCGGTGCTGATACCGGACATGACACCTGTGGTCCGCAGCGCGGGCCACAAACCGGCAACGCCGGAATACTCAAACCGCCGGTTTCTATACCGGCCGATGAAAACCACAATTGGGAGAGATCGACAATGAAGCTTCGTCCTCTGCATGACCGCGTCGTCATCCGTCGCAGCGAAGAAGAATCGAAAACCGCTGGCGGTATCGTCCTGCCGGGTTCGGCCGCAGAAAAACCCAACCGTGGCGAAATTGTCGCCGTCGGTACCGGCCGCGTCCTGGACAACGGCGAAGTACGCGCGCTGGCCGTGAAGGTGGGTGACAAGGTGGTTTTCGGCCCTTACTCGGGCAGCAACACTGTGAAAGTTGACGGCGAAGACCTGCTGGTGATGAGCGAGAACGAGATCCTCGCTGTCATCGAAGCTTGATTTCCCTGGTTTCCCGTTACTCCAAAGTATTCAAGGATTAAACGATCATGGCTGCTAAAGACGTAAAATTCGGCGATTCCGCCCGCAAGAAAATGCTCGTTGGTGTCAACGTCCTGGCTGACGCGGTAAAAGCGACCCTGGGCCCGAAAGGCCGCAACGTGGTCCTGGCCAAGAGCTTCGGCGCTCCGACCATCACCAAGGACGGCGTTTCCGTTGCCAAGGAAATCGAACTGAAGGACGCCTTCGAGAACATGGGCGCCCAACTGGTCAAGGAAGTGGCTTCCAAGGCCAACGATGCTGCCGGTGACGGCACCACCACCGCTACCGTCCTGGCCCAGGCCATCGTCAACGAAGGCCTGAAGGCCGTTGCTGCCGGCATGAACCCAATGGACCTCAAGCGCGGTATTGACAAGGCCACCATCGCCATCGTCGCCGAGCTGAAGAACCTGGCCAAGCCATGCGCCGACTCCAAGGCCATCGCCCAGGTAGGCACCATCTCCGCCAACTCCGACAACTCCATCGGTGACATCATTGCCGAAGCCATGGAAAAAGTCGGTAAAGAAGGCGTGATCACCGTCGAGGAAGGCTCGGGCCTGGAAAACGAACTGTCCGTCGTCGAAGGCATGCAGTTTGACCGTGGCTACCTGTCCCCGTACTTCATCAACAAGCCGGACACCATGGTTGCCGAGCTTGAAAGCCCGCTGCTGCTGCTGGTAGACAAGAAGATCTCCAACATCCGTGAGCTGCTGCCAGTTCTGGAGTCCGTTGCCAAGGCCGGCCGTCCGCTGCTGATCGTGGCCGAGGATGTCGAGGGCGAAGCCCTGGCCACCCTGGTGGTCAACAACATGCGTGGCATCGTCAAGGTTGCCGCGGTCAAGGCACCTGGCTTCGGCGACCGCCGCAAGGCCATGCTGCAAGACATCGCCATCCTGACCGGCGGTACCGTGATCTCCGAAGAAATCGGCCTGAGCCTGGAGTCCGCTACCCTGGAGCACCTGGGTAACGCCAAGCGTGTGATCCTGTCCAAGGAAAACACCACCATCATCGACGGCGCAGGTTCCGACGCTGACATCGAAGCTCGCGTCAAGAGCATCCGCGCTCAGATCGAAGAGACTTCCTCGGACTATGACCGTGAGAAGCTGCAAGAGCGTCTGGCCAAGCTGGCCGGCGGTGTTGCCGTAATCAAGGTCGGTGCTGGCACCGAAGTCGAAATGAAAGAGAAGAAAGCCCGCGTCGAAGACGCCCTGCACGCTACCCGTGCAGCCGTCGAAGAAGGCGTGGTGCCTGGCGGCGGTGTTGCCTTGGTACGTGCCCTGCAGGCCGTTTCCGAGCTCAAGGGTGACAATGAAGACCAGAACGTCGGTATCTCCCTGCTGCGCCGTGCTGTCGAAGCCCCGCTGCGTCAGATCACTGCCAACGCCGGTGACGAGCCGAGCGTCGTGGCCGACAAGGTCAAGCAAGGTTCCGGCAACTACGGTTACAACGCTGCTACCGGCGAGTACGGCG
This sequence comes from Pseudomonas sp. X10, assembly GCF_054889225.1. Lineage (NCBI taxonomy): Bacteria > Pseudomonadati > Pseudomonadota > Gammaproteobacteria > Pseudomonadales > Pseudomonadaceae > Pseudomonas > Pseudomonas sp. X10. Next base: position 1,128,785 of record NZ_CM142677.1, read on the forward strand.
ACATGATCGAAATGGGTATCCTGGACCCAGCCAAGGTTACCCGTTCGGCCCTGCAAGCCGCAGCTTCGATCGGTGGTCTGATGATCACCACCGAAGCCATGGTTGCCGACCTGCCGGAAGACAAGCCAGCTGGCGGCATGCCTGACATGGGTGGCATGGGCGGTATGGGTGGCATGGGCGGCATGATGTAAGCCAGCCCCACCTGCTGCAAAGAAGAGCCCCGCCTTGTGCGGGGCTTTTTTATGGCTCGCGGAGGGGATGCCTTGGGTTCTTTACTGCTCTTGAGATCCCGCGCGGTCTTAAGGGCGCCAAAAGGCTCAAGGCATGCACCACGTCACCTAGTGGCAAGCCGCAATGCTGGCAGAGCCCTGCATATGGCCTTAAGCTGCGCCTGCCGCGCAGATGAAAAGCGCCGCACAGGAGACCTCGATGCGAATTCTACTGGTTGAAGACAACCGCGATATTCTGGCCAACCTGGCCGACTACTTGGGCATGAAAGGCTATACCGTCGATTGCGCGCAGGATGGGCTGTCCGGCCTGCACCTGGCCGCGACCGAGCATTACGACCTGATCGTGCTCGACATCATGCTGCCGGGTATCGATGGCTACACCCTGTGCAAGCGTCTGCGCGAGGATGCTCGCCGCGACACGCCGGTGATCATGCTGACGGCCCGCGACCAGTTGGACGACCGCCTGCAGGGCTTCCGCTCCGGGGCAGACGATTACCTGCTCAAGCCTTTCGCCCTGTCCGAGCTAGCTGCCCGTATCGAAGCGGTGCTGCGCCGAGCCCAAGGAGGGGGGCGGCGGACCTTGCAGGTTTCCGACCTGAGCTATGATCTCGACACCCTGGAAGTCAGCCGCCAGGGCCGCCCGCTCAAACTCAATCCGGTCGGCCTCAAGCTGCTGGCCGTTCTGATGCAGAAGAGCCCCCACGTGCTACGCCGGGAGGTGCTGGAGGAGGCTCTGTGGGGCGACGACTGCCCGGACAGCGACAGCCTGCGCAGCCACGTCCACCAGTTGCGGCAGGTCATAGACAAGCCTTTCGAGAAACCGCTGCTGCATACCGTCCATGGCGTCGGCTATCGCCTCGCCGAGGGTCGTGATGGAGTTTAAGCAAAGCCTTGCCCAGCGCATCATCATCGCCTTTGCGCTGATGAGCGCCCTGGTCGCCGGAGCCTTCGCTTTCGGTATCGTCGCCACCGTGCACCTGGTCGAGGAACGACTGATTTCCGCCGTGCTCGGCGGTGACTTGCAACGCCTGCTACGTATGGACAGCGTCAGCGATTGGAGCCACAGGCCTCGACCGGACCAACTGTTCTATTTCAGCGGTGGCCAGGATGATTTTGCCCTGCCCAACGACCTGCGCCACCTGGACCCGGGGTTCCATGAGGTGTTCCGCGAGCAGTTGTCCTATCACGCCATGGTCGAGGTGGTCGACGGCCGTCGGTATGTGTTGCTGCAGGATCAGAGCGATTTCGAGGAGCGCGAACGGGTGCTCTTCGCCGTGGTGGTGGTGGGCTTCGTACTCAGCCTGGCGTTGGCGGTGTTCCTCGGATGGGTCCTGGCGCGGCGGGTGATGGCTCCGGTGATCCGCCTGGCCCACCAGGTTCGGCACCGTGACCAGTTGCTGGGACTGGCGCCTCCGCTGGCGCCGGACTACGCCGCGGATGAGGTCGGCCAGTTGGCTGTAGCCTTCGACGATACCCTGGGCCGCCTGCGTGACGCCCTGACCCGTGAGCGGCTGTTCACCAGCGATGTCAGTCACGAATTGCGTACGCCGTTGATGGTGCTGGCCACGTCCTGTGAGTTGCTGCTGGAAAACCCAGCGTTGGACGGCCGCGCGCGCAACCAGGTAGAGCGGATCGCTCGTGCCACGGAAGAAATGCGCGAATTGGTCAAGACGTTCCTGATGCTCGCCCGGGCGCAGCGTGACGAAGGCGCGGTGGCTTCGCGGGCGTCCCTCAGGGAGGTGGCCGACGACCTGACTGGTGTATGGCGCGACACCATCGAGCAGAAGGGGCTGACCCTTTACTACGACGGCAGGGTCAGCGCCAGCCCGGTGCTGTACAACGCCACTTTCTTGCAGTCGGTGATGGGCAACCTACTGCGCAATGCCGCCCACTACACCGATCACGGCTACATCCGTCTAAGCCTGGAACCCAATGGCTTCAGTGTCGAGGACAGTGGCGTGGGCATTCCCGAAGAGCAGCGCGAGGCGATGTTCCGGCCCTTCGTTCGCGGTGACGAACGGCGCGGCGAGGGGCTGGGGTTGGGCCTGTCGCTGGTGCAGCGGATCTGTGATGACCAGGGTTGGCGTGTGACCCTGACGGCGACGCAGCCCCATGGTTGCCGCTTCCAGGTGGACCTGAGCCAAGGTCCGGAGAGTGGCTCCGAGGAGGAGCGGGACGGTCATGAGGCTAGGCTCACGGGGTAATCTTCTGTAAGACTTCACTAAGGGTTTGTGACAGAATTTTCACACTGGCATGACCTGATTCCAACGCCTGCTTGCTTAAGGTAGGTGCAATGGAGTCAGGAGATGCCCTATGCGTAGCCCTATCAACCTCGAATTCTCCGAGAAATACGACCGGCAACATGCCCAGGAGTACTTCCTCAAGCATCAGGATGGCCTGGCCCGACGCCTGTCGCACCTGCGTGACGAACAGCTGGCCCGCCGGGCCCTGGCCCTGGCCGGTGAGCCAGGCCTGGTGCTTGACCTACCTTGTGGTGCCGGTCGTTTCTGGCCGCTGCTGGCGGAGAAACCCAACCGCGTGATCATCGGTGCCGATAACTCGGCCGACATGTTGGAGACCGCCTGTGCTTCTCAGCCGGCCGAGGTGGTGGAAAGGGTACGGCCCTTGCAGACATCAGCCTTCGCTATTGATCTACCGGACAACGCTGTCGACAGTATTTTCTGCATGCGGCTGTTCCATCATATCGGCGAGGCAGCCCATCGAAAGGCTATTCTCTCGGAATTTCAACGTGTTAGTCGTGACAGCGTGATCCTGTCGCTGTGGGTGGAGGGTAACTTCAAGGCTTGGCGGCGCAAGAAACTCGAACAGCGACGCCGTGCCAGGTCCAACCAGGACAGCTACCAGAACCGTTTCGTGTTACCAGCGGCCACATTCGAAGAAGAATGCATGAGCGCCGGGTTCAGGATTCAGGAACGTCTGGACTTCCTGCCGTTCTACGCCATGTGGCGTGTGTACTTATTGCGCAAGGGGTAGCAGTAAATGGTGGTAGCCCAAAGGCCAGCCTCGGAATTCGATTACTACTGGCAGCAGCAGGGAGAGTGGGTCGAAGAACCCAACCTGCGGCGTGGAGGTGAAAGCGGTGTGCAGCGCCTGTGCGACGAGACTGGCCAGGTGCTTTATGCCAAGCGCCAGGTCGGGCATATCTACCGCAGCCTGTTCCATCCTTTCGGCAGACCGACAGTCTTGCGCGAACTGGATGCCCTGAACAGCTTCGAGCAACTCGGTGTGCGTGTACCGCACATCGTCTATTGCGGTGTCGAGCGTGACAGTGACAACCAGTGGCGAGCGCTGCTGGTTAGCAAGGCCCTTGATGGCTTCGTCGATATCGATAGCTGGTATGCCGAAGGGGCGCGGGAGCGCTTCGGCCAGGATTTACATGATCGCGTGCTCGAGGACCTGGCCAACAACCTGGCGCGCATGCACCGGGGCCACTGGCAGCATGGCTGCCTGTATGGCAAGCATGTGTTCGTCAAGGTGATCGGTGACGGGGCACAGGTGAGTGCCGAAGTGGCCCTGCTGGACTTGGAGAAGTGCCGGCGCCGCATCAGTTGCCATCGTGCTGCCGCTAATGACCTCAGCCAATTGCGCCGCCACTCGTCACTCAATGAGGCGGAATGGACAAAGCTGCTCTACTTTTACCAGATGGCGTTTGGCAGCGCTGTCAAAGGGTTAGAGCAATGAAACGAGAAATAGCTCGAGGTTTGTTCCTCTTGGTTGCCCTAGCGGTGGCCACGGTGGCGGTTGCCGCCTGGGAGGAGCCTCGTCCGGTCGTGTTCAGCAAGGCCGAAGCCGGGGGGCAATGCCCCCTGCCGAGGGTGATGAAGCAGCAGGTCAGTGCCCAGCCTGACCAGGACCTGCTGTTGTTCCTGTTCGGCATGAGCCAGGGGCTGCGCCCGCGCGGTTGAGCCCCTTCCGGAAAACGCCAGGGGCCGGTGGATTACCGGCCCCTGGCGTTTTTTTGTGCGTGTCAGGCAGCCTGGGTGGCGGGTTGCCCGGCCTCCTTGTGAGCCAGCAGGGTGTAGACGCAAGGCAACACGAACAAGGTGAACAGGGTGCCCACCGACATGCCGGTGGCGATCACCGTGCCGATGTCGAAGCGACTGACCGCTCCGGCCCCGCTGGCCAGGATCAGCGGCACCATGCCGAACACCATGGCCGCGGTAGTCATCAGCACCGGGCGTAGGCGGATGGCGGCGGCTTCTTCCACTGCCTCGCGCGCACTGAGTCCCTTCTGTTCACGCAACTGGTTGGCGAACTCGACGATCAGGATGCCATGCTTGCTGATCAGGCCGATCAGGGTTACCAGGCCGACTTGGGTATAGATGTTCATGCTCGATATGCCCAGGAACAGCGGCAGCAACGCGCCGCAGATCGACAGGGGCACGGTCACCAGGATTACCAGTGGATCGCGGAAGCTTTCGAACTGCGCTGCCAGGACCAGGAAGATGATCGCCAGGGCCAGGCCGAAGGTGACCCACAGCGCACTGCCTTCCTGGACGAATTGTCGTGCCGCGCCAGCATAGTCGAAGGAAAAGCCCTCAGGCGCTTCCTCCTGGGCGATGGCGCGCACGGTTTCCAGTGCTTCGCCCATGCTGACCATGGGGAAGCCTTGGATGATCGCTGCATTCAACTGCTGAAACTGGTTGAGCTGGCGTGGCCGGGCGCGGTCACTGAGGGTGATCAGGGTCGAGAGGGGCAGCAGTTGGCCCTGGTCGTTTTTCACGTAGTAGTTGTTCAGCCATCCGGGGTTGTCCCGGAACGGGCGCTCGACCTGGGCGATCACCTTGTAGCTGCGGCCTTCCAGGGTGAAGCGGTTGATTTCCGCCTCGCCCAGAAGCGTCGCCAGGGTGCTGCCGAGCACATCCATGGATACGCCCATCTGTGCCGCCTTGGCCCGGTCGATCTCTACCAGCACCTCGGGTTTGTCGAAGGCCAGGTCGATGTCGAGAAAGGCGAATTTGCCCGACTCCTGCGCGCGGTCCTTGATACGCTCGGCCACTTCCAGCAACGCTGGGTAGTCCCCGCTGTGTTGATCACGAACTGGAAGGGCAGCCCCTCACCGGTGCCGGGCAGCGAGGGCAGGTTGAAGCCGAAGATCTGCAGGCCGCCGATTTCCTCGAGCTTGGCCTGGACCAGTGGTAGCAACTCCATCTGCGTGCGCTCGCGCTCGTTCCAGGGTTTAAGCAGAAACCCGCCGATCCCCGTCTGCACGCCGTTGAAGCCATTGATCTGGAATGAGGAGTAGTACTCGGGAAAGCTCTTGAAGATCGTGGTGAACTCGTCTGTGTAAGCGTTGAGGTAATCGAGGTTGGTCGGCTGGGGTGAGTTGCTCATCATGAAGATCACCCCCTGGTCCTCGTCCGGTGCCAGTTCGTCATGGGTGAACATCAGCAGCACAGGGATCAGGCACAACACGATCACGGCGAACACCATCACCACCGGACGGCTGTCCAGAGTGCCGTGCAACAGGTGTTGGTAGCGGGTCTTGAGGCGCTCGAACAGCACGTCCAAGCGATGGGCCAGGCCCGTGGGGTTCTGTTCATGGCGCAGGAGTAGGGCGCACATCATGGGTGACAACGTCAGGGCGACGATCCCGGAAATGATCACTGCCCCGGCCAGGGTCAGGGCGAACTCCTTGAACAATGCCCCAGTCAGCCCTTCGAGGAAGCCGATGGGCGCGTACACCGCTGCCAGGGTGATGGTCATCGACACCACGGGCATGGCGATCTCCCGTGCGCCCTCCAGCGCTGCCTCGAAGGGCGTCTTGCCTTCCTCGATATGGCGATGGATGTTCTCCACCACGACAATGGCGTCGTCCACCACTAGGCCGATGGCCAGCACCATGGCCAGAAGGGTCAGCAGGTTCAGCGAGTAACCCATCATTTGCATGAAGAACAACACGCCAATCATCGACAGGGGGATGGTGATCACCGGGATCAGCACCGAACGCAGGGCGCCAAGGAAGAGGAAGACGACCACGATGACGATGAGGATGGCTTCGACCAGGGTCTTGACCACTTCATCGATGGACGCCTGGATGAACAAGGTGGCGTCGTAGGCGATCGAGGCCTTGAGGTTGGAAGGCAACTGGCTCTCCAGTTCCGGCATGATCCGCCGTACTTCCTTGATGACTTCCAGCGGGTTGGCCGCCGGCGTCGCCTTGATGCCGATGTACACCGACGGGATGCCGTCGAAGGAACTGAGCGTGTCGTAGTTTTCCGCGCCCATCTGCACCCGTGCCACGTCACCCAGTAGCACCCGGCTGTCGCCTTCGGTCTTGACGGGCAGGGCGGCGAAGGCCTCGGCGGATTTCAGCTCGGTGGTAGCGTTGATGCTGGTGACCACGTACTCGCCCTTCACCTCGCCGGCGGCAGAGAGGAAGTTGTAGCGACGCACGGCGTTGGTCACATCGACGGCGCTCAGCCCATAGCCAGCGAGTTTGACCGGGTCGATCCAGATGCGCATGGCGAACACCTGGTTGCCGAGGATCTCGGCCTCGGCCATGCCTGGCAGTGTGGCCAGCTTGGGCTGGATCACCCGTGACAAGTAGTCGGTGATCTGCGGGTTGCTCATTTCGTTGCTGTAGAAGCTGATGTACATCAGCGCCGAGGCATCGGCGGCCTCTTTGCTCAGTACCGGGTCCTCGGCGTCCTGTGGCAGTTCGTTGCGCACTTCATTGGCCTTGGCCAGCAGCTCGGTGAACAGGCGGTCGCTGTCAGCACCGATGCGTGCGTAGATGGAGATCACCGAGAAATTCTGGCGGCTGACCGAGGTCATGTAGTCGATGCCTTCGGCGCTGGCCAGGCTCTGCTGCAACGGTTGGCTGATATAGCCCTGGATGGTCTCGGCGTTGGCGCCGGGATAGGCGGTGGTCACCGTGATCAGGGCGTTTTCCATCTGCGGGTATTGGCGGATCTGCAGCTTGCTCCAGGCCTGGAAACCGAGCAGGACGATCAGCAGGCTGACCACGCTGGCCAGGACCGGGCGGCGGATGAACGGATCGGTGAAGGCCATGGGGTGCCTCCTGGCTCAGTCAGCGCGTGGCGCGTTGTGGGGAGCGGCTCGCTCCAGCGTCTTGTCTTCAGCGATGCGGATCGACGCGCCTTGGGTGAGCTTCAGCTGGCCGGCAATCACTACCTGCTCGCCGGGCTCGAGGCCCTCGCTAATCACCACCAGGCCATCGCGGCGTTCGCCGGTCTGCACCGTGCGACGATCAGCGATCAGTTGCGGCTGGCCGTCGCCATCTTTTTCCACTTGGCCGTCTTCGTCTTTCTTCGGTGTGACGACGTAGATCGAGTTGCCATAGAGGGTGTAGGTCACTGCGCTTTCCGGCACCACCACCTGCGGCTGGGGATCGGGCAGCAGTACCTGCAGGTTGGCGAACATGCCAGGCAGCAGCTTGCCGTCCGGATTAGCCAGGGTCGCGCGTACCAGCAGGTTGCGGGTGCTTTCTTCGATCTTGGGGTTGATGGCGCTGAGCGTGGCGGGGAAGACCTGGCCCGGATAGGCGGCCACCTGTAGCTGAACCTGTTGGCCGAGGCTCAGGTGGGGAAGGGCCTGCTCGGGGACATTGAAGTCCACATAGAGGCTGCTGAGGTCTTGCAGGGTAGCGATCACCGTACCGCTGGCCAGGTAGTCGCCGATATCCACTTGGCGTATGCCGATGGTGCCGCTGAAGGGGGCGTCGATGCTTTTCTTGGCCAGTGAGGCCTTGAGCTGGTCGACCACGGCCTGGTTGCGCTGGTACTGGGCACGCAGGCGGTCGAATTCGCCACGGGAAATGGCTTGGCTACCGACCAGTTGGCTGCCGCGGGCAAAGTCGACCTTGGCCAGGCCCAGGTCGGCCTGGGCGGTACCCAGCAGCGCGGTTTCCTCGGCGCTGTCGAGCTCCAGCAGTAACTGGCCGGCCTTGACCTGCTGCCCGGACTCGAAGTGCAAGCTCTTGACGGTGCCAGCGATCTCCAGGCTCAGTTCCACCCCTTGCAACGCCTTGAGGCTGCCGATCGCGGGCAGGCGCTCCTGCCATTCGCGCTCCGTTGCCTGGGCCGCGGCCACGCTGACCGGCGGCTTGGGGGCCGAGAACACCTGGATTTGCTGATAGATGGAAAAGGCCTTGTAGCCCCCCAGGATCAGCACGATCAGCAGGACAACAGCCAACATGATCAGCATGCGGCGGCGCAGCATAGTCCGGTTCCTTGGATGCGTATTTATTGTTCGACTGGCACGACTTCGGGCGATCCTGCCCACATGCGGGTGAGGCGAGTATTACGCGTTTAGGAGAGTCAGGGAAGGGTGGGGCGGTTGTCTTGCTCGAGCCAATGTGCTCACCGGCCTGGTCGTTCGCTGCGGTCCGACGTCCCGGCAAGCGACCATTTACCAACTGATCGTGGACGGAGGTGTTACCTGTGCCGACGCATCGCGGGCAAGCCCGCTCCTACAGTGGCCTGAGCATACCTTGAGAGCGGCGTAGCCCGCGCCTTTTACACCAGGTGCAGATGGTTGTCCCACAGGCCCGAAGGCAACTGCAGCGGCTGGCCGACCAGCTCCTGCTTGCGACAATCGTAGAAGCGGCAACGGCCCTGCCCGGAGGTGACGACAAAGCCATCCTTGACCGCGCCGACACCCGCGCAGTCGGGCATGGGGGCGTCGAGGCGGACTTCGGCGCTGTCCAGATCCCAGATGAACAGGCGGTTGGCCCGGGGAGCCGTCAGCGCCACCAGGCGCAGGTCGCTGTGGATGGCGACACTGGCGGTGTAGTGGGCCATCGACTGCAACTGGTGCTCTGGCACCGGGAAGGCCTGGAACGGTTGCCCGGGCCGCTTGACCGCCAGCAGTTCGGCGATTTCGTCCGTATCCCCCATGAACTGTTGGCCAGCGACGATGGTGCCGTCGCTGCCGATGGCCAGGTGGCGCACGCTGTTCATTTGCTGGCCGAGGGTTTCTTTGCTCAGCAGGGTGCCGTCGCGTTGCATTAGCACCAGGCTCGGCTCCATGGCATCGAGGTTCATCTCCACCCGGCTCTCGGCCTCGGTGCGGATGCCGCCGTTGGCCACGACCAGGGTTTCGCCATCCGGCAGCCATGACACCTGGTGCGGGCCGATGCCGTGGGTCGGGACCTCGCCGCTGTGCTGCAGGCGCTCGCCTTCGAAACGGTAGACACCGAGCACGCCGCGTCCTGGGTCGGTGGTGTCGTTTTCGGTGGCATACAGCCATTCACCGCTCTTGTGGATCACCGCATGGCCGTAGAAATGCCGGTTCGGCTGTGAGCTGATGGTCTGCAGCAGGCGACCGTCACGCAGGTCGAGCAGGTAGCTCTCGGTGCCCGGACGGCGAGCGACGAACAGCGCGATGGGCAGCTCGGGGTGGTTGATGATGTCATGGCAGCGCTGGGCCACCTGGGTGGCGAACACCTGGCTGCCGTCCAGGCGGTAACCGACCGCGTAGTGCTTGCCATCGCCGTCATCGCGCGCCGAAAGCAGCAGGGGATCGCCGCCTTTGTTGCGGAACAGGCTCCAGCCGCCCAGGGTCAGGGCGCTGAGCAATACGCTACCGAGTTTGAGGGCCTGGCGTCGCAACATGATCAGTCACCGTCGTTGGCATTGAAGCCCAGCTGGATGCCCAGCGCCTTGGCCAACTCGCCTTCGTGCAGGCGGTGGACGACGTTGAGGCTGTCGTAGATCTGGTTCAGGGCCTGTTTGCCGGCATCGTCGGCGAGCAATTCGCCCAGTTGCTTCTGGTTGTCGGCCAGCAGTTTGACCGAAGTGGCGTAGGCATCGTCGATCTTTTCCGCCAGGGCGACCTGGTCCTTGCCGAGCAGGCCACGCAACCCTTGGTTGTCGACCCCGGCCCAGACAGCCTGGGCGGCCTTGAGGCTGGCTTCCAGGCTCTTGAGCGAAGAATGGCTGCGCCAGGCTTCAGCTTGCAGCGGCTGGGGAATGCCTTTGCTCTGGCGGCCCATAGGGGCGCCGAGTTTTTTCTTCAGGGTGTCCAGGGCGGTGACCTGAGCACGCAGGAGGTCGGCGATCGCCTCGTGGGAGTCTGCGTAACGCTGGTTAGGGAACTTGGTCATCTGCGAGAGCATGCCGTCGGTGCTGTTCCAGCCCTTGAGGATTTCTTCGGCAAGGGCCTTCTGGTGCTCGCCGATCGCCACTAGCAACGGGCAATAACGGGCCTTCTGCTCGGCGCTGGCGACGTCCGGCTTGCTGTCGAACAGGATGTATTCATAGGCAGACAGGCCACGTACCACGACGCTGGATTTGCCCAGGGTCTCGGCGTTGAGTGGCTTGTCACCATTGACCAACTGCTCGACCTGACGGCCGACCAGGTTCTTCTTATCTGGCCAGAACTGTACCTGCCAGGCGCGGTTGCCTTCGGCCAGCGGGCCGACCAGCAGTGGTTGCAGCTCGGCCCAGGCTTTCTGAGCGTTGAGGAAGTCGGCGCGGGCGCTTTCCAGGCTGGTCTTGCCTTCGCAGTAGGCCAGGGCACTGGCGGCCAACTGGCGGTCGGCTTCCACCCAACGGCTGTAGGTCGGCAGGATGACCTGCTTGGCGATGGCGGCGGAGGTCACGGCCTGCGGGTCTTGCGGCGAGCAGGCGCCGAGGGCGAGTGCGGCGAGGCTGGTGAACAACAGTTTGGGTCGGAACATGCCCGGCTCCTTGCGCGTTAAAGTGAATTCAGAAAGGCCAGCAACGCGGCGCGCTGCTCGGCATTGAAGGTCAGTACATGCTGGCGCGCCGCCTCGGCTTCGCCGCCGTGCCAGAGCACAGCTTCGAGCAGGTTGCGGGCGCGCCCGTCATGGAGGAACTGGGTGTGGCCACTGACGGCCTCGGTCAGGCCGATGCCCCACAGCGGTGGGGTGCGCCAGTCTTGGCCGCCTGCGGCGAATTCGCTGCGGTTGTCGGCCAGGCCCGGGCCCATGTCGTGCAACAGCAGGTCACTGTAGGGACGAATGACCTGGTTGGCCAGTTCCGGCTCGGCGGCGTCGGCGGCCGTGGTGAACTGCGGGGTATGGCAGCCCTGGCAGCCGGCCTGGAAGAACAGGTTCTTGCCCGCCAGCACCTGCGGCGAGTCGACATCGCGGCGCGAGGGCACGGCGAGGTTGCGGGTGTAGAACGACACCAGGCGAAGGATGTTGTCGCTGACTTCCTTTTCGCCATCGGCACCGTCGCCGTTGGGCGCGGTCAGGCAGTCGACCTGGGCCGGCGTGCAGTCGTCCACCGGGCGTAAGGTGGTTGTCAGGCCCATGTCGCCGGAGAAGGCATGGACGTTCTGCTGGTTGACGTTCGGCTGTCCGGCTTTCCAGCCGAAGCGGCCGAGCACGGTCTTGCCCAGGGCATCGTCCCAGACCCGGTTGGGACGGCCGCGGATGCCGTCGCCGTTGCGGTCGTCCGGGTCGGCATTGGCCAGGATGGCAGCTTCCGGAATGGCCTCGAGCAGGCCCAGGCCGATCATCGGCGGTGCCACCCTGGCGGAGAAGCGGGTATCGGGATGCATCGGCCCATAACCGAGCTGGGTGATCTGCAACTGTGGGCGGCGTAGCTCGACCTGGGTGCCGTCCTTGAAGGTGACCGTCTCGCTGCTGTAGTCGACCCGCACCTTGCCTTCAGGTGCTACACCGGGGATCGCCATGTCCTGCAACTGGCTGCCGTACACCGGCTCGGGCACGATGCCCAGTCGTTCGATGACCTTGGCGTATTCAGGCTGGTCGGGAATCGACAGGCGTACCAGCATCGACACGGCGTTGCTCGCGTCCGGTTCCGGCGGATGGCCACGGCCATCGCGGATATGGCAGTTCTGGCAGGCGTTGGTGTTGAACAGTGGGCCAAGGCCATCGCGGGCGGTGGTGGTCGCGGGGGCGATCACCCAGGGACTGCGAAAGAAGCTGTTGCCGACGCTGAAGTCCAGGCGCCGTTCTGGTGCGAGGTTGGCCGAGGGCATGGAAAAGGCGTTGCGGTCGTGCCGCTGGACCGTCGCCTTGCCACCTGACAACGCCTCGCCTGGCTCGGCCTGGGTGAAGCGCGGGGCATCATCACAGGCGGCCAGGGTCATGGCCAGTAGCAGAGGGCTGAGACGGAGTAGCGACGAGGACATCAAGGATCCTGGGCTTGAGCGAAAAACCGGCGTGCAAGCTTAGCAGGCTCAGGATCATTGAATAAGAGGAGTTTGCGTTTACTTGATGAAATTATCGCTACGGTTGCTCAGGCAATTCTCAACTGGAAGTCGCGGTTGACCAGGTTGATGATCAGATTCTTGTTGCCGCCTCCACGGTTGTTTCCGGGAAGCTCCAACGTGGCACCGTCATAGTCCATTTCATCTGCTGTGAGGTATTTGATCGCGTTCTCGTGGGGTGGATTCCAGTAGTCCTGGAAAACCCAGATGGTGGTTGCCGATTGTGGTCCGAGAATCAGTTGCAATGCTTTGTGGTTTTCCGCGGCGCGACCGACCCAGGGTACGGCCATCGAGCCGTTCCAGACATTTTGCGCGCCGATGGCAAACATGTAGTCGGCATTTTCTCCATTGATGAGGGTCAGGGTGTAGGGGGTGTTGTTGGCGATGGACTTGATGTAGGTAACGCTGGCCATATCGTTCTTCCTTGATGGGTTAGTGCTTGGGTCTTGGCAGTGGGGCTGGCGGACTGCGATAGACATAGGCCGCCAGCATGGATATCTCGTTGAAAGGCGGATCGAGCTGGGAGGGCTGGAATCGCCCGATCAACTGCACGTCGTAGGCAACCGCTTCGGCTTCGAAGGTTTTGCGGTCGTTGTCGTTGGGGTCGTAGAGATAGATCGTGCCTTCGAGAGCAAGCACCCGGCACATCTCACGGGCCACGCCTGAGGTGATCGGGGCTCCCATCAGAGTGATGGCAGGAACGGAGCGATCATCCACTGGAAAGACGGGGTTGTCGTACTCCTGTACGAGCAGGACGTGAGGAATGGCCTGATCCGTATTCGGGCCGTTGGAGATGCGTTGACCAACCTTGTTGAGGTTGTAGGCATTGGTGAAGCCAGTGACGACTGGGGGGCTGGTCGAGCTGTCTGTTATTCGACCTTCACCCCAGACATCCAGAATCTGGAACATGCGGCCTCCTGGGTGAGCCTGAGTGAGGAGGCGTCAGGATGACCAAGGTCGAGCGTCGGGGGGAGCGGGTATGGTTTCCGTAGGCATGATGCAAAACGCCCGGTGCTAGCACCGGGCGTTCGATGGAGCAGGAGCGCTGATCAGAACTCGTGATCGGCGGTATCCGGGTTCAGGTTGTCGATACCCAGTTTGCCGGCGGCCTGCTCGATGGCACCGGTCTGCTTGACCAGCGAAGCAATGGCATCACGCACGATCTGGTTGCCAGCCTCGTTGTCGGCGGCGATCAGTTGGTCGTAGTGTTCACCCTTGAGGGCGTGGTCCACGATCACCTGGATCTTGGCTTCGGTGGCTTCCAGGTCAGCCTTGAGGGTGGCGTCGGTGGCCGGATCGACCTTGGCCACCAGCGACGACAGGCTCGGGCCGGTCAGCTTGCTGCCGTCGACACGGGTGTACTCGCCCAGGTAGACGTTGCGGATGCCCTTGGCGTCGTAGAAGTGCGAGTAGTGGGTGTTGTCGCTGAAGCAATCGTGCTCGTCTTCCGGCGAGTTGGCTTCCAACGAGACCTTCATGCGTTCGCCCGCCAGTTCGCCCAGCGACAGGCTGCCCATGCCGAACAGCATTTTGCGCAGGCCGTCGGTCGCAGACTCGGCTTCCAGTGTGGCGCGGTAGTTGTCGCTGGTGTCCGGCGCCCAGTTGGCGACCATTTCTTCCAGGTCCGAGACCAGCAGGTCGGTCACCGCCTTCAGGTAGGCGCGGCGGCGGTCGTTGTGGCCGCCAGTGGCACCTTCGCCTTCCAGGTAGTCGGATGCCGGGCGGTTGCCGGCGCCTGGGCCGGTGCCGTTGAGGTCCTGGCCCCAGAGCAGGAATTCGATGGCGTGGTAGCCAGTGGCGACGTTGGCCTCGGAACCACCCAGTTCGTTGAGGCTGGCCAGTTTCTCGGGGGTCAGCTCCTTGACGTCGATCTTGTCTTCGCCCACCTGGATCTCGGTGTTGGCGATGATGTTCGCGCTGGCCGCCGGGTTGCCCAGGGCGTGCTCATAGCTCTTGTCGACGTAGTCGATCAGGCCTTCGTCCAGCGGCCAGGCGTTCACTTGGCCTTCCCAGTCGTCGATGATGGTGTTGCCGAAGCGGAACACTTCGCTCTGCAGGTACGGCACGCGCGAGGCGACCCAGGCACCCTTGGCGGCCTTCAGGGTTTCGTCGTCAGGCTTGGCCAGGAAGGCGTCGATAGCGGTCTGCAAGGTCTTGGCGGTGCTCAGCGAGTCGCTGTACACGGCATGGACCATTTCGGCGTAGTGCTTGACCACGGCCTTGGCGGCCGCTTCATCGACAGCCCCCGGCGTCGCAGCCGTGGTGCTGGCTGCAGGCGCCTGTGCTTGCGGTGCGGCAGCCTTCTCGTCCTTGCCTTCGCCGCAACCGGCGAGGGAGATGGCGATGGCCAGCAGACTGGCGGAGGCCAGAGGCATTCGAATCATTGTTAGTTCCTGCGTCGTGTGGTTGGACTGGTGTGCCGAAGGCACGCGAAACCGCAACATAATGCGAAAGATTTGCATTTGGTGTAAAGGGCCGGGCACGGAATTCTTCAAATGCCCGTTCACGGTGCATCGCCAAGGAGGGCGAGGCTTACAGCACTGAAACCTGATTGCGTTGCGCTTGCTTGAGAAAGGCGGTCAGTTCACGGGCCGACAAGGGCTTGCTGTAGTGGTAGCCCTGACCCTCGTGGCAGCCCTGGGCGATGATGTAGCTCTCCTGTTCGGCCGTCTCTACCCCCTCGGCGATGACTTGCATGCCCAGGCTCTTGCCCAACTGGATGATCGCCCGAACGATGGTGGCATCGTCGTCGTCGTCGAGCAGGTCCTGGACGAAACTCTTGTCGATCTTGATCTTGTCCAGCGGCAGCGACTTGAGGTAGCTGAGCGACGAGTAGCCGGTACCGAAATCGTCAATGGCGATCAGCGCGCCGGAGCGGCGCAGGCTGAGCAGGTGCTGGGCGGCGGTGCTGATGTCTTCCATCAGGCCGGTCTCGGTAACTTCCAGCTCCAGGCTGCGCGGGGGCAGGCGGTAGATCTGCAGCAGGTTGTTGACCACCCGTGGCAGTTCGTTGTGGTGCAGTTGCACCGTGGACAGGTTGACGGCCATGCGCAGCTCGCCGAAGCCCAGGTCATGCCATTCGCGCAACTGGCGGCAGGCCTGGTCCAGGACCCACTCGCCGATGCTGATGATGTTGCCGTTCTGTTCGGCCAAGGGAATGAACTGGTCCGGCGGAACCATGCCCAGCTCGGGGTGATGCCAGCGCAGCAGGGCCTCGACGCCGACCACGCGATGGTCGCGGTAGCTGATCTGGGGCTGGTACACCAGGTACAGCTGGTTGCGCGGCAGGGCTTCGCGCAGGTCCTTTTCCAGCTCGCGGCGGCGGCGCATCTCGCTGTCGACGCTGGCGATGTAGAACTGGTAGCGGTTGCGCGAGCGGGCCTTGGCCAGGGTCATGGTCTGCTCTGCCTTCTGCAGCAGCTTCTCGGTGCTGTCGCCGTCTTCGGGGAACAGGGTGATGCCGATGGTGGCGCGCAGGCGAATTTCCTGGTGGTCGAGGGCGAAAGGGGCTTCCAGGTCGTCGAGGATGCTCTGGGCCAGTTCCGCCGCTTCGTAGGGTTGCTCTATGTTGGCCTGGACCAGGGCGAACTGGTCTCCGCCCAGCCGGGCCAGGGCACCAAGACGGCCGCTGTGGGCACGCAGGCGGTCGGCCAGGGCGAGCAGCAGTTGGTCGCCGGCCTGGTAGCTGAATTGCTCGTTGATGCTCTTGAAGTCGTCCAGCCCGACACAGAGCACGGCAACCCGGTGCTGCAGGCGTCCGCCGTCGATAAGGATCTTGTCCAGTTGCTGCTGCAACTGCTGGCGGTTGGGCAGGCCTGTGAGGAAGTCATACTGGGCCATGCGTTGCAGGCTGTTCTCTGCCTCATGACGCAGGTGGGTATTGCGTTCGATCGAGGCCAGCAACTGGTTGGCGGTATTGACCCAGACGCCCAGTTCGTTTTTTTCGTGGCCCTTGAGCTGCGGTATCTGGTGTTGGCTGGGACGGTCGGGATTGATCTGGGTGAGGTGTTCGATGATCTTCGACAGCGGCTTGGTCAGCATCCAGTGATAGACCAGGTACAGCACCAGGCCCATGGCCATGGCACGCAACACACCGGAGATGAAGATGATCACCGCGTTGATCAGGAAATCTTCGCCATACTCTGCGGTGTCGAGGGTAATGCTGAGGTCGCCGTAGTACTCGCTGTAGGGGCCACGGCCGACCAGTGGGGTGGAGAAGCTGCGCTCCTGGCCGAGGATCAGGTCGGTCAGCCAGCGTGTGGACGTTTCTTCCAGCGGCCTGGACTTCTCGGCCAGCATGGTCTCGTTGGGGTGGCCAATCGAGGCCATGCGCACGGACTCGTCCTGGAACAGGCCTTCCATGACCTGCATGCCCATTTCCCGATCAAGGCTGTACACCGCCTGGGTCGATGGGTCGCGGAACATATCGAGGATGCGCTGGGCGTCGGTAGCGACGGCCTGTCGGATCTTGTAGGCGTCATAGACGATCTGCGCACAGCTGAGAACGACACCGACTGCGAGTGCCGAGAGCAGCACGACCCTGAGCAACTTGACCGATAAGCTGTTCTTGAATTCCAGCTTCAATAGGGTTTCCTTAATCCATGCGCATGGCATTATTTTGCCATCAACCTTGGCATTACACTATCGGCCGTTCGCCACGGGAAACACCGTGAGCCGTCAGACTGCTAGCCTGGCAGCGGATCTGTCCTGCGGAGTGTGTCGGCTGCGTTGCCATGCGGCTTGAGTACGCTGCATCAACCTTCCCAATCCTTGATGTTAGCGTGCTATCCGTCTGGGGCAAGGGCAGCATGGCTTGGCGCAGATGAAAAAAAACCCGGCAAGGCCGGGTTTTTTCAATCGAGCGCCAACCTTCGAGGTCAGGCCTTGAAAGTGTTGCCTTCGAACTGCTCGGCAACGAACTTCCAGTTGACCAGGTTCCAGAACGCCTCGACATACTTCGGGCGCAGGTTGCGGTAGTCGATGTAGTAGGCGTGTTCCCAGACGTCGCAGGTCAGCAGCGGGGTGTCGCCGCTGGTCAGCGGGTTGCCGGCGCCGATGGTGCTGGCCAGGGCCAGGGAGCCGTCGGCTTTCTTGACCAGCCAGCCCCAGCCGGAACCGAAGGTGCCGACGGAAGTCTTGGTGAACTCTTCCTTGAACTTGTCGAACGAACCGAAGGCGGCGTTGATGGCCTCGGCCAGGGCGCCGGTAGGTTCGCCACCGCCGTTCGGCGCCAGGCAGTTCCAGTAGAAGGTGTGGTTCCAGACTTGAGCGGCGTTGTTGAAGATACCGCCCGAGGAGGTCTTGACGATCTCTTCCAGGGTCTTGCCTTCGAACTCGGTGCCTGGAACCAGGTTGTTCAGGTTCACGACATAGGTGTTGTGGTGCTTGTCGTGGTGATACTCCAGGGTTTCCTTGGAGATGTGCGGCTGCAGGGCATCGTGGGCGTACGGCAGCGGCGGCAATTCAAAAGCCATGGTGAATCTCCTAATCAGGTCTGTTGCGGTGAGCGCAAGGCCGATCACGGGCGGCCGGTGTGCGTCGGTGAGTTTTGTACTCTTTGCGACGCAAGGGCTGGATCATAGCACCGGCCCCGGCGCATAACCACGCAACAAGTATAGGGAATAGAGGTTCCAGAGCCTTCGCAGGCGCGCGGACCAGCGGCACGTCAGGTGAAAATCAATTGCGCCGCCACGGCGAACATCATCACCGCCACCATCAGGTCGAGCAGGCGCCAGGTGCCCGGCCGTGCCAACCACGGCGCCAGCCAGGCCGCGCCCAGGGCCAGGGTGAAGAACCACATCAGCGACGCACTGGCGGCGCCGGCCACGTAGGCGCCGGGCACGCTCTGCTGGGCGCCTAGCGAGCCGATCAGCAGCACCGTGTCCAGATACACATGGGGGTTGAGCAGGGTCACCGCCAGGGCGCTGAGCAGTACTGCCCGGCGCGAGCGCAGGCCTTGGCCTTCGTCTTGCTGCATGCTCTGTATCGAGCAGGCGCGACGCAAGGCCTTGCTGCCGTACCAGATCAGGAACACGGCTCCGCCCCAGCGGGCCACCGCTAACAGCGTCGGGTTTTGGGCCAGCACCGTGGCCAGGCCGAACACGCCGGCGGCGACCAGGATCGCATCGCACACAACGCACAGGGCAGCCACGGGCAGGTGGTGTTCGCGACGCAGGCTTTGCGCTAGGACAAAGGCGTTCTGGGTGCCGATGGCCATGATCAGGCCGAAGGCCACCAACATGCCGTTCATATAGCTTTGCCACATAGGAAGACGCTCCACTGGCGCCGACGGGACCGCCGACGCTGACTCGAAAGAAGATGCTGGTCATTCTGGGCAAAGAGTTGCTATAAGAAAAACAAATAAACCTGATCAGGCATTAGAGAAACTGATGTTCGATTACAAACTGCTCGCTGCCCTTGCCGCTGTGATCGAGCAGGGCGGTTTCGAGCGAGCCGCGCAGGTGCTGGGGCTTTCGCAGTCGGCCATCTCCCAGCGGGTCAAGTTGCTCGAGGCGAGGGTCGGCCAGCCGGTGCTGGTGCGAGCCAATCCGCCGAGCCCGACCGAGGTCGGTCGCCAGTTACTCAACCATGTGCAGCAGGTGCGCCTGCTGGAGCGCGACCTGCAGCGCCAGGTGCCGGCCCTGGATGAGGAGGGCATGCCGGAGCGGTTGCGCATCGCCCTCAATGCCGACAGTTTGGCAACCTGGTGGGCTGGCGCGGTGGGCGCGTTTTGCGCCGAGCAGAAAGTACTGTTGGACCAGGTGGTCGAGGATCAGGAAGTTGGCCTGCGGCGCATGCGCGCAGGCGAGGTGGCCGCCTGCCTGTGCGGCAGCGAGCGGCCAGTGGCTGGCGCGCGTAGCCTGCCGCTGGGCGCCATGCGCTACCGGGCCCTGGCCAGTCCAGCTTTCATGCAGCGCTACTTTCCCCAGGGGTTCGAGGTCGCCCGGTTGGCCCGGACACCGGCCGTGGTGTTCGGGCCGGACGATTTCCTTCAGCACCGATACCTGGCGTCCCTGGGTATCCAGGAGGGTTTCCTGCATCATCTCTGCCCTTCCTCCGAGGGCTTCCTGCGCATGACCGAGGCAGGACTTGGCTGGGGGCTGGTGCCTGAACTGCAGGCGAGGGAGCAGTTGGCCTGCGGGCAACTGGTGGAAATATGCGCCGATACTCCTATCGATGTTCCCCTGTACTGGCATCATTGGCGCAATGGCGGGCAACTGCTCGGCCAACTGACCGAACACTTGCGCCAGACGGCGGCACAGTGGCTGGTGCCCTTGTAGGCGTGGTCGGCGTCAGTTGCATCTGAAATCTGGCAAGGCGGAGTCTTTCATGCGAATTCTGGTCACCGGCGCGAGCGGCTTCATCGGCGGGCGTTTTGCGCGTTTCGCCCTGGAGCAGGGCCTGGAGGTGCGGGTCAATGGCCGGCGTGCCGAAGGCGTCGAGCACCTGGTGCGGCGTGGCGCGCAGTTCATCCCAGGCGACCTGGGCGACGCCGGGTTGGCCCGGCGCCTGTGCCAGGGGGTCGAGGCGGTGGTGCATTGCGCTGGTGCGGTGGGCAGTTGGGGGCGTTACCAGGAGTTCTACCAAGGCAACGTGGTGGTTACCGAGAACGTGGTCGAAGCCTGTCTGAAGGAGCATGTGCGACGCTTGGTCCATCTGTCTTCGCCATCGATCTATTTCAATGGCCGCTCGCGCCTGGACATCCGCGAGGAGCAGGTACCACGGCGTTTCCACGACCACTACGGGGCGACCAAGTATTTGGCCGAGCAGAAGGTCTTCGGTGCTCAGGAGTTCGGCCTGGAAGTGCTGGCCTTGCGGCCGCGTTTCGTCACCGGGGCGGGAGATACCAGCATCTTTGCGCGGCTGCTGCAACTGCAGCGCAAGCGCCGCCTGGCAATCATCGGCAACGGTCTGAACAAGGTCGACTTCACCAGCGTGCACAACCTCAACGAGGCCTTGCTCAGCGCCTTGTTCGCCGATGACCAGGCACTGGGCCAGGCCTACAACATCAGCAATGGCCAGCCGTTGCCGTTGTGGGATGTGGTCAACTACGTGATGCGCCAGATGCAGTTGCCGCAGGTCACCCGCTACCGCAGCTATGGCCTGGCCTACAGCCTGGCTGCCCTCAACGAGGCTGCCTGCCTGCTCTGGCCCGGGCGTCCGGAGCCCACCTTGAGCCGCCTGGGCATGCAGGTGATGAGCAAGGATTTCACCTTGGACATCAGCCGTGCCCGCCAGCAACTCGATTACCATCCCAGGGTCAGCTTGTGGTCGGCGCTGGACGAGTTTTGCACCTGGTGGAAAAGCCAAGAGGCCGGTCACTGAACCTGTACGCCTGACGGTGGTCGATCAGAGCGCCGCTTGAGCGGTTTATACTAGGGGCCCTTGACGTTTCCCCCCAGCTGCGCCAAAACAGGCCCGCCCCTTCGGGCTGCGTGAGAATGGAACGTCAACAGACCCTAGCGCCTCTTCGCTACCACTACTGCGGTTGAAAGCTCCCATGCGTAACGATGCCAAAGACGATTTCGACGACGTGCCCACCTTGAGTGCCGGCACCCGTGATGACGATGAACTGCTTCCGGCACATGTGGCCCGTACCCGGCAGAAAGCCGCTCGGCCGGTCAGCACCGGCCCGCTCTGGGCACTGCTGGGCGCCTCTTTCATTGCCCTGGCGGGTCTGGGCTGGTGGAGCTCCCAACAGATCTCGCTGATGGAGCAGCAATTGGTGGCGACCCAGGAAAGCTTCGCCCGCATCAGCGAGGAAGCCGCCGGACGTCTGCAGGCGATCAGTGGAAAGGTCGAAGCCAGCGAATCCAGTGTTGCCACTGGCAGCGAAGCGCTCAAGTTGCAGATCCGCCAGTTGCAGGCCAGCCTGGCTGAGCAAGGCAAGCAACAGCAAGGGGTGGCAGGCCAGGCCGGCGACTTGGGCAAGCGCTTGGAGCAGGTGCTGGCCGATGCCCGTGAGCAACAGAAGGCCAATGAAGCGCAGCAGAAAGCCAATGCCGAGTTGCAGAGTCAGTTGCAGGCGCAGATCAAGGCCGTGAACACTGAACTGGCGGCCTTGAAGGCTGCCCAGGTGGATGGCGGCAAGCTCGACAGCCAGATCAAGAGCCTGAGTGGCGAGGTGGCGTCGTTGAAGAAGCAGGGCAATCCCAGCGCGGCGATCCAGAGCCTGGAGCAGGATGTGCTGGTGCTCAAGAGCCAGATTGACAACCGCCCGGCGACGCCTGCCGCCAGCGGTGCCTCGGTGCAGGAGTTCGATGCTTTCCGTGGGCAGATGACCCGCAACATCAATACCCTGCAAAGCCAGATCCAGAACCTGCAGCAGCAGATCAACGCCCGGCCTTAGCGTCAGCTGACTCCTACAGGGCCTGCTTGCAGAGCCCTGTAGGAGTCAGCGTAGGCTGGCGAAGCCTTGCCAGAGGCGGGGCCGCTACATCACATCCGCGGGTAGTCGATATACCCCACCGGCCCCTTGGCATAGAAGGTTTCCGGATGCGCTTCGTTCAATGGCGCATCGGCAGCCAGGCGGGCTGGCAGGTCCGGGTTGGCGATGAATGGAACGCCGAACGCCACTGCATCGGCCTTGCCGCTGGCCAGGGCGGCATTGGCACTGGCCTTGTCGAAGCGCTCGTTGACGATATACGGGCCGCCAAACGCTTCCTTGATCAACGGGCCGATGCTGTCGTCCGCTTCTTTCTCGCGAGAGCAGATGAAGGCTACGCCACGTTTGCCCAGTTCACGGGCAACGTAGGTGAAGGTTTCGACACGGTCGGCGTCGCCCATGTCATGGCTGTCGGCACGGGGTGCCAAGTGCATGCCGACACGGTTCGCGCCCCATACTTCGATGACGGCGTCGGTTACTTCCAGCATCAGGCGGGCTCGGTTTTCCAGGGAGCCGCCGTAGTGGTCGGTGCGCTGGTTGGTGCTGCTTTGCAGGAACTGGTCGAGCAGGTAGCCGTTGGCGCCATGGATTTCCACGCCGTCAAAGCCGGCTGCCTTGGCGTTTTCCGCACCGACCCGGTACGCCTCGATGATGTCGGCGATCTCGGCGGTTTCCAGGGCGCGCGGTGTCGGGTATTCAGTGATTGGCCGCACTAGGCTGACATGCCCCTTGGGTTGGATCGCGCTCGGGGCCACCGGGGACTCGCCATTCAGGTAGCTGGGATGGGAGATGCGCCCCACATGCCACAGTTGCAGGAAGATGCGCCCGCCCGCGGCGTGCACGGCCTTGGTTACGTTGGTCCAGCCGCGCACCTGGTCGTTGGACCAGATGCCAGGCGTGTCGGGGTAGCCGACGCCCATCGGTGTCACCGAGGTCGCTTCGCTGAGGATCAGGCCAGCGCTGGCACGTTGCACGTAGTACTCGGCCATCAGGGCGTTGGGTACGCGGCCTTCGTCGGCGCGGCAGCGGGTCAGCGGCGCCATGATGATGCGGTTCGGCAGTTCGAGGTCGCCGAGGGTGATCGGATCGAAAAGCGTGGTCATGCGCAAAGCCTCGCAGTGGTCAGTTGGATGCGGGAGCCAGTTCGGCGTCGTTGCCGCGCTGGCTGAAGGTGATGAGGGTGACGAGCAATGCCAGTACTGCCAGCACCGCAGCAGCCAGAGGCACGCTGGTCAGGCCCATCCCGTGGGCGATGACACTGCCGCCGACCCAGGCGCCCAGGGCATTGCCCAGGTTGAAGGCGCCGATATTGAGGGTCGACACCAGGTTCGGCGCGGCCTTGCCGAAGGTCACTACATTGACCTGCAGGGCCGGCACAGCGGCGAAGGCAGCGGTGGCCCAGAGGAACAGGGTGATTTCCGCAGGCACCAGGGCGCTGCTGGTCCAGCTCAGCACGGTGGAGACCACGGCCATGGTGGCGAAGACGCCGATTAGGGTGGCGCCCAGGCGCCGGTCGGCCAGCTTGCCGCCGAGGATGTTGCCCAGGGTCAGGCCCAGGCCGATCAGCAGCAGGGTCCAGGTCACGCCCCGTGGCGACACGCCAGTGACATCACCGAGCAGCGGCGCGACGTAGGTGAACAGGGCGAACATCGATGCCGCGAACAGTACGGTCATGGTCAGCGACAGCCAGATGCCTATGCCCTTGAGAGCCGCCAGTTCGGCGCGCATGTCGACTTTTTCTTCGTCCTTCTGCAGCGGCAGGAAGCGCACCAGGCCGATCAGGGCGATCACGCCGATGACCGTCACTGCCCAGAAGGTCGAGCGCCAGCCGGCCACCTGGCCGAGGGCGGTGCCCAGCGGCACGCCGAGCACGTTGGCCAGGGTCAGGCCAGTGAACATCAGGGCCACGGCCGAGGCGCGGCGGTTAGCCGGCACCAGGCTGGCGGCCACTACCGAGCCGATGCCGAAGAAGGCACCATGGCACAAGGCTGTCACCACCCGAGCGAACATCAGCAGGTTGTAATCACTGGCGACGGCGCACAGCAGGTTGCCGACGATGAAGACACCCATCAGTGCCACCAGCGCCGCCTTGCGTGGCAAGCGGGCAGTGGCCAGGGCCATGAACGGCGCACCGATGGCCACGCCTAGGGCATAGCCGGTCACCAGCCAGCCGGCACCGGGGATCGACACGCCTAGGTCGCTGGCCACGTCCGGCAGCAAGCCCATGATGACGAACTCGGTGGTGCCGATGGCGAATGCGCTGAGCGCCAGGATCAACAGGGAAAGGGGCATTGCAAGGTCCTTGTCAGAGCTCTTGGCTCATCTGCTTGAGGAAGGCCTGGATGGTTTCCTCGTTGCGTTTGAAGAAATGCCACTGGCCTATCTTCTGGCTGGTGATCAGGCCCGCGCGCTGCAAGGTGGCCAGGTGGGCGGAGACGGTCGACTGCGACAGGCCGCAGCGTTGATCGATCTGCCCGGCACAGACGCCATGTTCGGTGCTGTGGTGCTGGTCAGGGAATTGCGTCGCTGGGTCTTTCAGCCAGTTGAGGATGTCTCGCCGTACCGGATGGGACAGTGCTTTTATTATTTCGTCGAGATCGAGAGGCATGGTTGGGCTCGTGGTGTGTAGCGGTATATCGCGATGTCACGAAATATAAATCGGTATCTCACGATATACAAATATGAAGAGGTTCTGAGCTGAGCGTGAATCGCTATATCGGGTTATAACGATATGGTTTATCTCAGTGTTAGACTTGCGCCATGAACTACCTCGCACACCTTCATCTGGGCGGCGACGAGCCGCAGCAACTGCTGGGCAGCCTGTATGGGGATTTCGTCAAGGGATCGCTGGAAGGGCGTTTCCCGCTGGCGCTGGAAGCGGCCATCCGCCTGCACCGGCATATCGACAGCTACACCGACAGCCACCCGCTGGTGCTGGCGGCGCTGGCGCGGTTTCCCCGCGAGCGGCGGCGTTTTGCCGGGATCATCCTGGATGTGTTTTTCGACCATTGCCTGGCCCGGCATTGGAACGACTATGCCGAGCAGCCGCTAGACCTCTTCACCCGGCGCTTCTATCAGGTCCTGCTGGCACAGCCTGAGTTGCCGGGTCGGCTGGCGCATATCGCGCCGTTCATGGCCGCCGATGACTGGCTGGGGGCTTATGGCGACTTCGCCACGCTGGAGCAGGTGTTCAAAGGCATTGCCCGGCGCCTGTCGAAGCCCGAAGGGATGGTGGGGGTCATGGAGGAACTGGACCTGCTATACGAGCCGCTGATGGACGACTTCCGTGCCTTCTATCCACAGTTGCAGGCCTTCGCTGCTGCCGAGCGGAGCGGCCCTATGGCAAGGTCGCGCCTTGCATCGCTCACATGAATCGAGGTTTGCAGGGCCCTGTAGGAGCGTAATGCTGTTCACTTAAGCTGGAGTGCCTTCAGGTGGGGCTGCTACGCAGCCCATCGCGACACAAGGCCGCTCCCACAAGGGGCTTGCCGATACGTAAATGTATTATGGTTTGCAAGCCCTCTGTGGGAGCGGCCTTGTGTCGCGATGGGGAGCGCAGCAGCCCCAAACCATACGACAGATGCCTTAAGTGAACACCATTACTGTAGGAGCGGGCTTGTCTCAGGCTCCGCAAGGGCAATGTCAGGCGGCGCGGGACTGACGACGCGGTGCTTTCTCGATTTCTTCGACCCCGAACAACGCCATCTGGATCGCCCGCTGCGCTTCGAAGGCGAGGGCCGCGCGTTCCTGCCCCAGGCTGGGGATCGGTGCCAGCAAATAAATCCGTACTTCGCCTGCGGGCTGGGCAAACAGGCGCATCAGGTGCGAGAGCAAATCGTCATCGCCAATGAAGGGGGCCACAGGATCGGGCTGGCCACCACGCAGGTACTGGATCGCCACCGGTTGTACCGGTGTGCCCTGGTCGATCGCGCCCGCCAACAGGCGACCATGGAAGGTCCGCAGGCTGCGCCCGTCGGTGGTGGTGCCTTCTGGAAAGATCAGCAGCGGGCGTGACTGCTGCAGTTGCGCGTGGATCTGCCGGCGCAGTTGCTGGCTGTCGCCACCGCCGCGGCGGATGAACAGGGTGCCGGCCTTGAGCGCCAGCCACCCGGCCACCGGCCAGTGACGGACTTCTGCCTTGGACAGGAATGACAGCGGGGTGAGCATGCCCAGAAGCGGAATATCGGTCCAGGACACATGGTTGCTGACCCAGAGCATCGGCTGTTGCGGCAGCGTGCCGATTACCTGCACTTCGAAGGGCAGGGCCCGGATCAGGCGGCGCATGAACAGGCAGGTCCAGCGCTGGCGCCGTTCAGCCGTGGCGCCCAGGCCGAGACGTTCGCCCAGGCTGAAGACACAGGCCATGCCCAAGCCCAGGAGGATCACCAGCAACAAGCGGGAGAGGCGGGCGACCACCCGCAGGCGCGGCATCAGACCGCCGCCTTGAAGTGGCGGGCGTAGCGGGGGCAGAGATCATCACGTTTGAGCAGGATGAACACGTCGGCGACCTGGAAGTCTTCGTCCCAGCAGGGTTCGCCACAGATCTTCGCGCCAAGGCGCATGTAGGCCTTGAGCAACGGCGGCATCTCGGCGATGACATTGCCGGGCAGGGCCAGGGTGGGTAGCGGCTTTTTCGGTTCGGCACGCAGGTGTTCGGTGCACAGGTAGCGTTCGCGCAGGCGCTGCATGATCGCGTGGGCCTGTACACCGCCATCCTGCATGGGAATGCTGGCGCAGCCCATCAGGTAGCTGTAGCGGCCTTCATTGAGCACTTCGGCCAGTTCGCCCCAGAGCACGGCGATGGTACCGCCATTGCGGTAGGCCGGGTCGACGCAAGTGCGCCCCAGTTCGAGGATCGGCCCCTGCAGGTGGCCGAGACCGTGCAGGCTGAACTCTTCTTCGCTGTAGAAGCGGCCGAGGCTGCTGGCGGCCTGGTGATCGAGCAGACGGGTGGTGGCGACCAGTTGGCCACTGGCCAAGTCACGTACGCCAATATGGCGGCAGTGGATGTCGTAGTCATCCATGTCCAGGCCCTGTTCCGCGCCTTTGAGCTTGGCCTTGAATTCGGCGCTGAATACCTTGAAACGCAAGGCCTGTGCTTCCTGCAGGGCCGTGGCGCCGACCAGGCGTTCGGCTTGCAGACGGCGTTCAGTGCTGTTGTCGCCAGAGCGAGCGATCCGAGTCATTGCGAGTCTCCATAAGCCAGCCATTGGGGTTGCGGCCGGTCGGCTTTGTTGTGCAAAGTCAGCCTAGGTAGAGGCGGTGTCACCTCCATGAATCTTTGGTGATGCTTGTATGACAGGCCCCAGGCCTGTTCCCTGTTCATCCGCGACCCCAAGGAGCCTCCGATGGCCTGGTTGCAACGACTCAACGACCCCCTGCGCCAGCCATTGGCGGCGAGCCTGGGTGAGACCTATGCCGCACTGCTGGAACGTCTCGGCGCAGTCAGCCCATTCGAGCTGGCGGTACTTGGTGGGCGCGCCATGCCGACCCCGGGGCTCGCCTTCCTGATTGGCTACCAGGCGGCCTTGCGCGTGCTCTGGCCCAGCGCCCCGGCCAGCCTCGGCGCGCTGTGCGCCACTGAGCGGCGCAGCGTGCGCCCGGCGGATATGGGCGTGCGCCTCGATGGGCTGCGCCTGACAGGGAGCAAGGATTTCGTCACGGCCGGGTTGGAGGCCGAATGGTTGCTGGTGGCGGCGCGCAGCGAAGAGCAGGGCGAAACCCCACGGCTGAGTTTGGCGGTGGTCTACCCGGGCGAACCTGGCGTGCGTGTGGAGGCCTTGCCGGCCCTGCCGCTGATGCCGGAGGTCGGGCACGCCCACCTGCACTTGGAGCAGGCTGTTTGCGAACTGCTGGCCGGTGATGGCTGGGATGCCTACGTCAAACCCTTCCGCTCCCTGGAAGACCTCTATGTCCTAGCTGCCCTGGTTGCCTGGCTCTATAGCGTCGGCCAGCAATGCGCTTGGCCCCAGGCGTTGCAACTACGTCTGCTGGGCCTGCTTGGCGGCTGTGCCGAGGGCAGCCGGCAGTGCGCCGACAGCGTTGGCTGCCACTTGTTGCTCGGCGGGCTGTTCGCCCAGTTCCAGGGCCTGCGTGGCGAAATCGACCAGGCCCTGGCAGCAGGACCGGAGGAATGGGCGAGCCTGTGGCAACGCGACCAGGGCGTGCTGGACCTGGCCAGCACCGCCCGGGAAAAACGCCTGGCCAAGGCCTGGACCAGCGCCGGATTGTCATGAGCCTGTGCCAGGCTGGCCCGATCCACGACGAGAGGGCAGCAGATGGGCAGGGCGAGTGGACTGTTGTGCATCCTGGGGCTGGCCACTGCCTGGGCTCATGCCGAGTCATGGCCTGACCCGGACTGGGCGGTCGAGCCTGCCACTGCCGATTGGCGCGCGGTGGATGACTACGCCTTCGCGCCCCGGGCGGCGGAAGGCCGCCAGGGCGTGCGCACCGATGCGCTACTGATCATTCGTGACGGGCGCATCCTGTATGAGCGCTACCAGGCGCCAACCCGCGTCGACACCCCACACCTGACCTGGTCGATCAGCAAAAGCGTGCTCGCCACTTTGCTTGGCGTCGCCTATGGCGAGCGACGCTTTGCCCTGGAGGACCCGGCGGCGCGCTATTACCCGCCCTTGCAGAAGCACCCGCAACTGCGCCTGGTCGACCTGCTGCACTGGGCCAGCGGCCTTGCCTGGCAGGAGGATTACGAATACGCGCCGTTGAAGTCCTCGGTGGTGGCCATGCTCTATACCCGCGGACGCAGTGACATGGCTGGCTTCACGGCGGCCATGGCCGCCGAGCAGCCACCCGGCGAACGCTTCCGTTATTCCAGTGGCGATAGCAACCTGCTGGCCGCCGCCTTGCGTGGGATGTTGGATGCGGTCCGCTACCCGGACTATCCCTGGCAGGCGTTATTTACCCCGCTGGGGATCGACAGCGCTGTGTGGGAGCGCGATGGCAACGGCACTTTCGTCGGTTCTTCCTATCTCTACCTGAGCGCACGTGACCTGGGGCGCATCGGTTTGCTGATGATGCGCGAGGGCCGCTGGCGGGACCGTCAGTTGCTGCCCGCGCAGTGGGTGGTCTTCAACCGCACCCTGTTCGCGCAGGCCGAGGCGTTCCCCGGCGAAGCCAATCCTGGTGGCCACTGGTGGCTGAACAAGCCGCTGCCCGGTGAAGCACCGCCTTGGCCTGACAGCCCTTCCGATACCTATGCCGCCCTCGGGCACTGGGGGCAGGCGCTCTACGTACTGCCCAGTCGGAAACTGGTGATCGTGCGCTACGCCGATGACCGTGATGGACGCTATCAGCACAACGAACTGCTCAAGCGCGTGCTGGCTGCGCTGGATCAGGAGGCGCCATGAAGCGTGCGTTGCTGGTGCTGCTGTTGGCACTGCTGGCGTGGGGTTGCTATGAGCGCCGGGCGCTGACGGACTTCCCCGGCATCCTCTCTGCCTACTCGGCCAAGGAGTACTGCTCCTGCCGTTTCGTCATGGGTTTCGAGGCTACCTATTGCCGTGATTATGTGCGCCAGTACCTGCCCTTGAGCCGACTGGAGGAGGATACCCAGGCACGCCATGTGTTGGCCGAGGGGCTGTGGCGGCGCAACGAGGCGGTCTGGGAGGGCGTGCGGGAGGGCTGCCGCTTGCTGCCATGAAGGCAGCCGGGTAAGGTTGACGGTCTTGTTTTACAGGATTCCACATGTTCAAGCTGCCCCGTTTTCTGCTCCCCCTCCTGCTGGCCTTGAGCCTCCCGGTCCAGGCCAACTGGCACCTGGATGGCGAATCTTCGCGCCTGTCCTTTGTCACCAGCAAGAATGGTAATACCGCTGAAGTGCACCGCTTCCTGGTGCTGCACGGCAAGGTCGACCGCCAGGGCGTCGCCCAGCTGAAGATCGAAATGGATTCGGTCAGCAGCGGCATCCCCCTGCGCGACGAACGCGTGCGCAATGACCTGTTCGAATACGCGCGCTTCCCGGAGGCCACGGTGCAGGCCCAGTTGGATCTGCGGCCGATCAACGACCTGGCCAATGGTGCCCAGCTCGAACTGCGCCTGCCGCTTTCGGTGACCTTGCATGGCAAGAAGCACAGCTACAACGCCTTGCTCCTGGCTACCCGCCTGGATGAGCGACGCTTCCAGGTGGTGACCCTGGAGCCGCTGATGCTGCGCGCCGAAGACTTCGACCTGATGCCGGGCTTGGCGACATTGCGCAAAGTCGCTGGCGTGTCCTCCATCAGCCCGTCGGTGCCGGTGAGTGCGGTACTGATCTTCACCGCCCGTTGAAATGGCCGGGCCGGTCTTCCCCTGGCGGGATGGCAACCAATTCGAACTGCTGATCGACGGCCCGGCGTTCTTTCCGCGCATGCTCTTGCAGATCGTGCGCGCCGAGCAGCAGGTCGACCTGGAGCTCTACCTGGTCGAAGCGGGTGCTTGCGCCGAGGTTTTGGTCGAGGCGCTGGAGCAGGCCGCTGGCCGTGGCGTTCGGGTGCGCTGCCTGTTCGACGACTACGGTTCGCGGGCCTTCGCCCTGGGCTTGTGCCAACGCCTGAGGGCGGCGGGTGTCGAGCTGCGCTGGTATAACCGCCTGCGTTGGCGTCGGGGCCTGCGCAATCTTTATCGTGACCATCGCAAGTTGCTGCTGGTCGACCAGCGTTGGGGCGCAGTCGGTGGTACGGGGGTGACAGACGAATTCTGGACGCCTGGCGAGGAGCTCAGCGAGTGGCATGAAGTGATGGTGCAGATGAAGGGGCCGGTGGTGACCGACTGGCAACTGCTGTTCGATCGTCAGTGGCATGCCAACACCCGCCGCACGGCTTGGCGCCCTCCCGATGATTTCGGTCTGCCGCGCTTGCCACGGGTGCCGACCCAGGGGCAGGGCTTGGGGCGGGTGGCCTACGCCGACGCCCGCCAGCACCGGGACATCCTGCGCGCATTGGTGCGTGCCCTGAACAGCGGCAGCGGGCGTATCTGGCTGGCGACTCCGTACTTTCTGCCGACCTGGAGCGTGCGCCGCTCGCTGCGTCGCGCCGCGGCCCGGGGTGTCGACGTGCGCCTGTTGCTGACCGGGCCGCGCACCGATCATCCCTCTGTGCGTTACGCCGGCCACCGCTACTACCCACGCTTGCTACGCGCCGGGGTGAAGATCTTCGAGTACCAGCCGTGCTTTCTGCACCTGAAGATGGTGCTGGTGGACGATTGGGTCAGCATCGGCTCGTGCAACTTCGACCACTGGAACCTGCGTTTCAACCTCGAAGCCAATCTTGAAGCCCTCGACCCACCGCTGACTGCGGCTGTGGCCGCCAGTTTCGAGCGTGACTTCGCCCAGAG
Source organism: Pseudomonas sp. X10 (assembly GCF_054889225.1). Taxonomy (NCBI): domain Bacteria; kingdom Pseudomonadati; phylum Pseudomonadota; class Gammaproteobacteria; order Pseudomonadales; family Pseudomonadaceae; genus Pseudomonas; species Pseudomonas sp. X10. The sequence continues at coordinate 1,159,919 of NZ_CM142677.1, forward strand.
CCTGGAAATCGACCTCGACCACTGGAATGCCCGGCCGCTGTGGCGTCGGTTCAAGCAGCGGCTATGGGGCTTGCTTGACCGGTTGGTGGTCCTGTTGCTTGGGCGCCGTAGCTGAGGGGGCTGGTTTCCCAAGTGGGCAAAGGGGTCTATCGTGCTGTGATTGTCCAAGGCAATGAAAGGAGTGGGTGACATGGCAGCGAAGAAGATTCTCATGCTGGTCGGCGACTACGTCGAAGACTACGAAGTGATGGTGCCGTTCCAGGCCCTGCAGATGGTCGGACACACCGTTCATGCCGTATGCCCGGGCAAGACAGCGGGCCAGGCGGTGCGCACGGCGATTCATGATTTCGAAGGCGACCAGACCTACAGCGAGAAGCCTGGCCACAACTTCGTGCTCAACTTCGATTTCGAGCAGGTGCGTGCCGAAGGCTATGACGCCTTGCTGATTCCGGGTGGCCGGGCACCGGAGTACCTGCGCCTGAATGAGCAGGTGCTGGCGTTGGTCAAGGCTATCGACAAGGCGGGCAAGCCTATCGCCGCCGTGTGTCACGGTGCTCAACTGCTGGCCGCCGCTGGTGTGCTGGAGGGACGTGAGTGCAGCGCCTACCCGGCTTGTGCGCCGGAAGTGCAGTTGGCCGGTGGTCGTTACGTGGAAATTCCCGTGGACCAGGCCCACGTCCAGGGCAACCTGGTCACCGCCCCGGCCTGGCCGGCGCATCCGGCGTGGTTGGCGGCGTTTCTCAAGGTGCTGGGGACGAAGATTCTCTGACTGGAACTCGCCTTGCTGCCTCCTACCATGGGATGGCAGAGCCCCAACAAACGAAAACGCTCGGCATCTGCCGTAATGCTGTTCACTTAAGCTGGAGTGCCTTCAAGTGGGGCTGCTACGCAGCCCATCGCGACACAAGGCCGCTCCCACAGAGGGCTTGCCTTGTGGGAGCGGCCTTGTGTCGCGATGGGCGCGCAGCGGCCCCAAACCTTACGACAGATGTCTTAAGTGAACAGCATTACGGCAGATGCCGGGCGTTTTCATGCCGCCATAGGGATGGCGATTACTTCACTTCCACCGCCAGGCTTTCGGCGATCTTGCTCTGCCAAAGGGCTGGGCCGGTGATGTGCACCGATTCGCCCTTGCTGTCGACCGCGACGGTGACCGGCATGTCCTTGACCTCGAACTCGTAGATCGCTTCCATGCCCAACTCGGCGAAGGCCAGGACCTTCGACTTGCGGATCGCCTGGGCCACCAGGTAGGCAGCTCCGCCGACGGCCATCAGGTACACAGCCTTGTTGTCCTTGATCGCGTCGATGGCGGCAGGGCCGCGCTCGGACTTGCCGATCATGCCCAGCAGGCCGGTCTGTTCGAGGATCTGGCGGGTGAACTTGTCCATGCGCGTGGCAGTGGTCGGGCCAGCTGGGCCGACCACTTCGTCACCGACCGGATCGACCGGACCGACGTAGTAGATGAAGCGGCCCTTGAGGTCTACCGGCAGTTCTTCGCCACGGTTGAGCATCTCGACCATGCGCTTGTGCGCAGCGTCGCGGCCGGTGAGCATCTTGCCGTTGAGCAGGACGGTCTCGCCGGGCTTCCAGCTCTGCACTTCTTCTGGCGTCAGGGTGTCGAGGTCGACGCGGCGGGCCGACGGGCCGGCTTCCCAGACGATCTCCGGGTAGGCATCCAGCGACGGCGCTTCCAGTTCGGCCGGGCCAGAGCCATCGAGCACGAAGTGGGCGTGGCGGGTGGCCGCGCAGTTGGGGATCATGCACACCGGCAGAGAGGCGGCGTGGGTCGGGTAGTCCATGATCTTGACGTCGAGCACGGTGGTCAGGCCCCCGAGGCCCTGGGCACCGATGCCCAGTTGGTTGACCTTCTCGAACAGCTCCAGGCGCAGTTCCTCGATGCGGTTCTGCGGGCCACGGGCTTTGAGCTCATGGATGTCGATGGACTCCATCAGCACTTCCTTGGCCATGACGGCGGCCTTCTCAGCGGTACCGCCGATGCCGATGCCGAGCATGCCAGGCGGGCACCAGCCGGCGCCCATGGTAGGAACGGTCTTCAGGACCCAGTCGACGATCGAGTCGGACGGGTTGAGCATGACCATCTTCGACTTGTTCTCCGAACCGCCGCCCTTGGCCGCGACGTCCACCTCGACCTTGTCGCCGGGGACGATGGAGTAGTGGATCACCGCCGGGGTGTTGTCCTTGGTGTTCTTGCGGCTGCCGGCCGGGTCGGCCAGGATGGAGGCGCGGAGGACGTTCTCCGGCAGGTTGTAGGCGCGGCGCACGCCCTCGTTGATCATGTCGTCCAGGCTCATGGTGGCGCCATCCCAGCGCACGTCCATGCCGACGCGCACGAACACGGTGACGATGCCGGTATCCTGGCAGATCGGGCGGTGGCCGGTGGCGCACATGCGCGAGTTGATCAGGATCTGGGCGATGGAGTCACGCGCAGCGGGCGACTCTTCACGCAGATAGGCCTCGTGCATCGCCTGGATGAAATCGACGGGGTGGTAGTACGAGATGAATTGCAGGGCGTCGGCAACGCTCTGAATCAGGTCGTCTTGCTTGATCACGGTCATGCAGCGCGCTCCTCTTAAAGACGGGAACATTCGTAAAGGCCTTCCGACGTGGCCGACCAGCCTGTCGAAACGCCTTGCAAGGCGCGCCGGCAGGTCAGGCCGACGCAAAAAGGCGCGGCAGTATAGCGCGCATCCGTGGCTGGCACACCTGCGAGTGGTCTGGACCAAGGTCGGCAGCAGGCGGGCACTCTTTTTGCCTGCCTTGGCTGTTGCGCCAAGGGCTTTGGTCCTACAGTGGCGGTCAGTGAACGTGGAGAAGACCAATGCCCGAACTCTGTGTGGGCGAGCGCTGCTGGGAGGTGCCGGCTGGCAGCAACCTGCTCGATGCCCTCAACGCGGCAGGTTTCAACGTGCCCTATAGCTGCCGGGCCGGCAGTTGCCATGCCTGCCTGGTGCGCTGCCTCGAGGGGCTGCCGGCCGATGCTTTGCCCGATGCGCTGGCGGCGGACAAGCGTGGGCAGGGCTGGCACCTGGCCTGCCAGTGCCGGGTCGAGGAAGACTTGCGGGTGGCCGTGTTCGATCCGACGAGTGACGGTTTGCCGGCCCAAGTCTGCGGTCTGGACTGGCTGAGCGGCGAGGTGCTGCGCCTGCGCCTGAAGCCTGGGCGTCCCTTGCGTTACCAGGTCGGGCAGCATTTGGTGTTATGGAATGGGGCGGGGGTGGCCAGGCCCTACTCGTTGGCCAGCCTGCCGGGTGAGGATGCTTTTCTTGAGTTTCATCTCGATTGCCGGCGGCCCGGCGCGTTCTGCGATGGCGCCAGGCAATTGCAGATCGGTGATGAGCTGCGCTTGGGCGAGTTGCGGGGTGGTGCCCTGCATTACGACGCGGACTGGCAGGCACGCCCGCTCTGGTTGTTGGCGGCGGGCACCGGGTTGGCGCCGTTGTGGGGCATTCTGCGAGAGGCGTTGCGCCAGGGGCATGAGGGGGCGATCAAGGTAATGCATGTGGCTCATGAGCATTATCTGGCCGAGACGCTGAACGACCTGGCAGAGCGCTATCCGGGATTGGACGTGGAGCTGGTCGTGGTCGATGACTTTCAGCAAGCGCTGGCGGGGCTGCGCTTGTCATCGCGGCAGACGGTGGCATTGGTATGCGGGGCGCCAGGCAGCGTCGAGCAGTTCGCGCGAAGGCTGTTTATCGCCGGGTTGCCGCGCAATCAGCTATTTGCCGATGTATTTGTCGAACATATTTGAAAGCTGCCAGCGAATGTGTAGGAGCGGCGGTTGGCCCGCCGCTCCTACAGTTTTAGCGCTAGTCTGTCAGACGCTTCAGATCAGCGGATCACCCACGTGCAGGATCTTCATGCCGTTGGTGCCACCGATGGTGTGGTAGCTGTCGCCCTTGGTCAGGATGACCCAGTCACCTTGTTGCACCAGGCCACGCTGGAGCAGTTCGTCGACGGCTGCTTCGCTGACCTTCTCCGGTGGCAGTGCCGCCGGGTCGAAGGCGATCGGGTAGACGCCACGGAACATCGAGGCCCGGGCCTGGGTGGCGCGGTGTGGCGACAGGGCAAAGATCGGCACCGAGGAGCGCAGGCGCGACATGATCAGCGGGGTATAGCCACTTTCGGTGAGGGCGATGATCGCCTTGACGCCCGGGAAGTGGTTGGCGGTGTACATCGCCGCCAGGGCGATGCTTTCGTCGCAGCGCTCGAAGCGGGTGTGCAGACGATGGCTGGACTTCTGGCTGGTCGGGTGCTTTTCGGCGCCCTGGCAGATGCGGGCCATGGCCTGGACTGCTTCGATCGGGTAGGCACCGGCGGCGCTCTCGGCCGACAGCATCACCGCGTCGGTGTTGTCGAGCACGGCGTTGGCCACGTCGGACACTTCGGCACGGGTCGGCATCGGGTTTTGGATCATCGACTCCATCATCTGGGTCGCAACGATCACCGCCTTGTTGTTGCGGCGGGCGTGCTGGATGATCTTCTTCTGGATGGCGATCAGCTCGGCGTCGCCGATTTCCACACCCAGGTCGCCACGGGCAACCATGACCGCGTCACTGGCGGCGATCAGGCCGTCGAGGGTCTCGTCATCGGCCACGGCTTCGGCGCGTTCGATCTTGGCCACCAGCCAGGCGCTGCCGCCGGCTTCGTCGCGCAGGCGGCGCGCGTATTCCATGTCGCTGGCGTCACGCGGGAAGGAGACGGCCAGGTAGTCCAGGTCCATTTCCGCGGCCAGCTTGATGTCGGCCTTGTCTTTCTCGGTCAGGGCTGGAGCGGTCAGGCCGCCACCCTTGCGGTTGATGCCTTTATGGTCCGACAGCGGGCCGCCGATCAGCACCACGCAGTGCAGGGCATCTTTAGTAGCGGTTTCGACGCGCATGACCACGCGGCCGTCGTCGAGCAGCAGTTCGTCACCGACGCCGCAGTCCTTGACCAGGTCGGGGTAGTCGATGCCGACGATGTCCTGGTTGCCTTCGGTCAGCGGGTGGGCGGTGGAGAAGGTGAATTTGTCACCGACCTTGAGCTCGATGCGCTTGTTGCTGAACTTGGCGATGCGGATCTTCGGACCCTGCAGGTCGCCCAGCAGCGCGACATGGCGGCCGAGACGGGCGGCGATCTCACGGATCAGGCGGGCGCGGGACTTGTGCTCGTCCGGGGTGCCGTGGGAGAAGTTCAGGCGCGCGACATCCAGGCCGGCAAGGATCAACTGTTCGATCACTTCCGGCGAGTTGCTGGCGGGGCCCAGGGTGGCGACGATTTTGGTACGGCGGATGGTCATGCACAGACTCCTATAGTGAAGCGCAGCGAAAGGCTACTCCTCAATTGAGCTGTAGTCATTGTTCCGTTGCACTACCTTGAACGGCGACAGGGTGGCGTTTGACCTGCCGTCGCGCACGTGCGCCAGCGCTTGCAAAAGCCTGTGAAGATTTGCAGGGCGAGGCCGATACACTGCTCAGTAAAGGAGATATTCCCATGCGAGCCTTGATCGTTTTAGCCATGGCGGCCAGTGTCGTCGGCTGTACCCGCTGGTCCATGGACCATCATCTGAACAATGCCTACCGCGCCTATGACCGTGGCGATTGCGAGCGTGTGATGCTCGAGCTGTCGCAGGTCGACCGGACCAGCCGCGCGCGGCCGTTCATCCATCCGGAAGTAGCGCTGCTGCGTGGCCAGTGCCTGGAGCGGCAGAAGCTCTACGTGGATGCCGCGCAGACCTACCGGTACCTGATCCAGCGCTACCCGCAGAACGAGTATGCCTACCGCGCCAAGGCCCGCCTGCAGACCCTCGAGCAATTGGGCCATTACCGCAGCGGTGGGCCTGCCGTGGCGGGGCCAGCGACCACCAGTCCTTGGCGTTAATATTAAAGTATGCGGATCACCTGCGACGCGAGGGAGGGGCTGGGCTAATCTGTTACTTGACTGTAACGATCAACGCCAGCGCCTCGTCTTCCTGGCATCCGGGTACGGACAGCGAGTGCGATCATGTTTACCGAGCGCCACATCGAACGCCATCAACTCCCTTTCTTCCTCAGGGTCTTCAACCGTTACACCGGTCGGCCGATTGGCTACCTGGGCAATGTGTCCGAAGACGGCCTGATGCTGATCAGCCAACTGCCGGTACTGGTTGGCCCGGACTTCGAACTTCAGCTCAAGGTGCCGGTGCGTGACGGCAACTGGCAGGTGATCGACCTGACCGCCAGTTGTCTGTGGTGTCGGGAGGATCAGACGCCTGGGCACTACGACTCGGGGTTCATGTTGTTGCAGGCGCCGCGTGAGTACGATGAGCTGGTGCGTGCCCTGCGCGATTACTTCAGTTTCCGGCCATTGAACGCCTCGGCGTGAGGCTGGCCCTGGAGCGCGAGTCGCCCTAGACTCTGGTCGACCTTTCTACAGGAAGACCCCGTGAGCTCCAGCATCTTCTGGCACGACTACGAAACCACTGGCATCAACCCACGTTGCGATCGCCCCCTGCAGGTCGCGGGTGTGCGCACCGATCTCGAGCTCAACGAGATCGAGGCGCCGATCAGCCTTTACTGCCGTCCTTCCGACGATATCCTGCCGCACCCGATGGCCTGTTTGGTCACGGGCATCACCCCCGAGCAACTGGCCAGCCAGGGCTTGGGTGAGGCCGAGTTCATGACCCGAGTGCATGCCGAACTGGTACGTCCGGGCACCTGTGGCGCCGGCTACAACACCTTGCGTTTCGACGACGAGGTCACTCGGTACAGCCTCTACCGCAACTTCTTCGATCCCTACGCCCGGGAGTGGCAAGGCGGCAACAGCCGCTGGGACCTGATCGATGTGGTACGCACGGCTTACGCTTTGCGTCCGGAGGGCATCGTCTGGCCGCAGCAAGATGGGCGCACGAGTCTGCGTCTTGAGTTGCTCAGCCAGGCCAACGGTATCGACCACGGGCATGCCCATGAGGCCCTGTCCGACGTGCGGGCGACCATTGCTCTGGCCCGACTGATCCGACAGAAGCAACCGAAACTCTATGATTGGCTGTTCCAGTTGCGCAGCAAGCACAAAGTGATGGAGCAGATCCGCCTGTTGCAGCCTCTGGTACATGTTTCCGGACGCTTTTCCGCCGAGCGCAATTACCTGGGGGTGGTGTTGCCGCTGGCTTGGCATCCACGCAACCGCAATGCCCTGATTGTTTGTGACTTGCATCTGGAAAACCTGCCGTTATTGCGGGAAAGTGCTGATGAGTTGCGTCAGCGTTTGTACACGCGACGTGAGGAATTGTCTGAAGGGCAATTACCAGTGCCGCTGAAGTTGGTACATATCAACCGCTGCCCGGTGTTGGCTCCCTTGTCGGTGTTGCGCCCTCAAGACCAACAGCGTCTGGGGGTGGATATGTCGTTGTACCAATCACGCGCCGAGCAGTTGGCTAATCAGCAGGCCCTTTGGCAGGAAAAGCTCAAGGTGATTTACAGTGGCGATGAATTCGCGCCCAGTGAGGATCCGGAACAACAGTTGTACGACGGTTTCCTGGGCGACCGGGACCGTCGCTTGTGCGAGCAAGTGCGTAATGTAGAACCCGGGCAATTGGCCCAGGGGCAATGGATGTTCGATGACGAGCGCTTGCCAGAGCTATTGTTCCGTTACCGCGCACGAAACTTCATCGAAACCCTGGATGAACAAGAGCGACAACGTTGGCTTACCTTCTGCCAACAGCGCCTGAGCGATCCGCTGATGGGGGCGCCGAATACCCTCGGTGACTTCGAACAGGCCTGGCAGAGCAGTTGGGCCGGGGCGGACGAGGCCCAGCGCCAGGTACTGGACGCCTGGCAACGGCATGTCCAGCAATTGAAAGTGCAGTTGAAACTCTGAGTACACTGAAAAAGAAAAACGCCAGCAAGCTGGCGTTTTTCTTGATGTCGCGTGATACGACGAGGTGATTAACCCAGCAGGGTCGCCCAGCCTTCAACCACATCGCCACCCCATTTGGCTTTCCACTCTTTCAGGGTTTTGTGGTTGCCACCCTTGGTTTCAATCACTTCGCCATTGTGCGGGTTCTTGTATTGCTTGACCTTGCGCGCGCGCTTGGTGCCAGTGGTTTTAACTGCGCCGCGTGGGGCCTTGCTCAGTTTGGCATCCGGGTCGAGCAGGGCAATCACATCACGCAGGGATTTCGAGTACTCGCCCATCAGCGCGCGCAGTTTGCCTTCGAACTCCAGTTCTTTCTTCAGCTTGTCGTCTTGCGACAGGTTCGCCAGGCGGGCCTGAAGTTCCTTGATAGCTTCTTCGGTGGCGCGGTACTCGTTGATCAGGGACATAATGCGATCCTTGTTGAATAAAAGGTCAGAGAGACAGTAGGCCAATAATAGTCAGGCACTAGACTCAAGTAAACAATTAAAACGGCAATTAACCTGTTGCCTGACTGGTGACAAGATATTTTTTGGTTAAGAAAAATTTACATAATCTGTAGGACAAATTCTCGCGAACTTTGTCGGGCGTGCCCTGCGGCTCGCTCGTGGACCAGATTCGCGGCACCGGAACCGCAAGGCGGGCGACAGGCGATGGTTACTGCAGTTTTTCCGCCTACTCGCTAGAATGTGCGCCTTTGCGAAGTTCTGGAGTCCTTTTCATGCGCACCTACCGACTGGTGATTGCGTGCCCCGACCGCGTAGGCATCGTGGCCAAAGTCAGTAATTTCCTGGCGTCCTACAATGGCTGGATCAATGAGGCCAGTCACCACTCCGATGAGCAGAGTGGCTGGTTCTTCATGCGCCATGAAATCCGCGCCGAGTCCCTGCCGTTCGACATCGAAGCCTTCCGCGAGGCTTTCGCGCCTATCGCTGAAGAATTCTCCATGGATTGGCGGATCACCGATTCCGAGCAGAAAAAGCGTGTGGTGCTGATGGCCAGCCGTGAATCCCATTGCCTGGCCGACCTGCTGCACCGCTGGCACACCCGGGAGCTCGACTGCGAGATTCCCTGTGTAATCTCCAACCATGACGACCTGCGCAGCATGGTCGAGTGGCACGGCATCCCGTTCTTCCATGTCCCGGTCGATCCGAAGGACAAGCAGCCGGCCTTCGCCGAAGTGTCGCGCCTGGTCAAGGCGCACGGTGCCGATGTGGTGGTGCTGGCGCGCTACATGCAGATCCTGCCGCCGCAGCTGTGCCAGGAATATGCCCAGCAGGTGATCAATATCCACCACAGCTTCCTGCCATCTTTCGTGGGTGCCAAGCCTTATCACCAGGCTTCCCTGCGTGGTGTGAAGCTGATCGGCGCCACTTGCCATTACGTCACTGAAGAGCTGGACGCCGGTCCTATCATCGAGCAAGACGTGGTTCGCGTCAGCCACAGCGACAGCATCGACGACATGGTCCGTTTCGGCCGTGATGTCGAGAAGATGGTCCTGGCCCGTGGCTTGCGCTATCACCTGGAAGACCGCGTGCTGGTCCACGGCAACAAGACCGTGGTGTTCAACTAAGGGCAGGGCGAGCAGATGGCCGACCCGAGAGACAAGGCCGGGGCCAAGGCGCCGCCCACCTTGGGTGAAGGCTGTCTGGCCCGTTATGACCCTGAGGCCCTGAGTGAGGACGACGGCACTGAGTTTCCCGGTGCCGCCGAACTTTGGCAGCAGCTCAACCCGCCTGTCGCCAGCGCTCCAGCAGCGGACGCGCCAGCAGGCAGACGAACACCGGGCCGCCCGCGAGCAAATAGAAGTAATAAGTGACCGCGCGCCAGATCAGAATGGCCGCGGCCGCGGTCGAGCTGCCCACCAGCGGCGCCAGTAGGGTCGCCGACGTCAGCTCGGCGGCACCGGCGCCACCCGGTAGCAGGCTGAATTGGCCTGCGCTGAACGAAAGCATTTGCACCAGAAAGCTCGGCACCCACTGCAACTCCACGCCCAATCCCCGCAACACGAGATACAGCACGCTATAGCGCAGGCTCCAGTGCAAACACGTCAGGGTGAAAACCAGGGCTAGGGTGCGCTTGGGCAAGCGCCAGGTCTCGGCCAATGCGCGAAAGAAATGCAGCAGTTTGCGCGTCCAGCGTTGGCGTCGCCGCAACGACACGCCCAGCCGCCGCAGCAGCCTGCCATTGAAACGCAGCATACCTCGTCGATAGCGCAGCAGGGCAACGAGCCCGGCCAGCACCGAGCAGAGCAGCAGGGCGCTGCTCAGCAGCATGGCTTCCTGGCTGCGGCCCAGGCTGTGGAACAAGGCGTAGCCGGCAATGGCGAGCATCGCGCAGAAAAAGAACAGCAGGTCGTTGAGCTGGTCCATGGCGAACACCGCGCCACTGCGGGCCGGGCCAATGCGCTCGCGGGCGAGCAAGGCCATCAGGGTCAGCGGGCCGCCACTGCCACCGGGCGTGGTGCAGATGGCGAACTCGGTGGCCATGACCACGCCGAGGCTTCTGACTCGCCCCAGTCGCGCCCCTTGCTGGCCGAGCAGCAGCCGCAGGCGGATGGCGTTGATGATCCAGCACAGCAGGATCATGCCCAGCAGCACCATCATCAGGCCTGGTGCGAAGGTTTGCAGGCGCGGCAGTAGCTCGCTGCCTCCGAGCAAGGCGGGCACCAGCAGGGCGAACAGCAGTGCCGCCCCAAGCCATGCCAGGCGCCTCATGCGGTGGTCCTGCTGTCCAGCCATGCGGATTTGGTCAGTGGTGCGCGTCCCTCTGCGAGCATGCTTTGCAAGGTCTGCAACCAGTAGTTCCGTGACAGGGCGTGGCGCATGTCCACTGGGTGCAGGCCCAGGCGCAGGGTCTCGGCCCCTTTCAGGCGCTGGTATCGCCAGTCGCAGACTAGCCGCGAGAGGCCGCGTCGCCAGGCGCTACGTGCACTCCAGACCAGGCCTGGGGCGGCAATGGCAGTGAAGTCCGGCAGGCGGTACAGATGTTGCGGTGTGCTGGTGTAGCGCAGGGGCAGGCTGCGCAGGGCCTGGCGTGTCCCTTCGCTCATCAGCCAGGCTGGCGCGACGAAGCCGGCCAGCGGCCAGCCCTGTCGCTCGAACAGGGCCATGCCCGCTTGCAGGCGAAGCAACGCCTGCGCTTGGTCCAGGCCGTAGAACTCACCCTCATGGGTATAGATACGGCGCATGAAGTACTCGCTGGGGCTGCGCGGTGGTGGGCTTTCGTCGGCATGGTAATAGCCATGCAGGGCCAGTTCATCACCCTGCGCCAGGCGCCGTTCGAGCAGGCGGCAGAAGGTGGGCGAGCGGCTCAGCGCATTGCGCCGGTGGAAGTCCGGCACCACCAGCCAGGTCATAGGGACCTGGCCCAGCGCATCGACCGCTGCGACGAAAGGCTGGTAGTCCGGCCAGGTCTCGGGCGCGACATCATGCAGCACCAGCATCAGGCTACGTGCCGGCGCTGCAGTGCGAGTGCCCTCAGCCATGGGCCCACACTCGCGGCTGGTGGCCGAGCACCGCCTGGTAATGGCCGAGCAGGCCGTTGACCACGCTGTCCCAGGAGTAGTGCTGTTCCACATGGCGGCGAGCCTGGGCGCCGAGATTACGCACGTCGGCCTCGAAGACCTCGCGCACCGCTTTGGCCATGGCTTGGCCGTCGTTGGGCTGGCACAGCCGGCCACAGTGCTCATTGACGATTTCGCCGAAGGCTCCGGCGGCGACGGCCACCACTGGCGTGGCGCTGGCCATGGCCTCAAGGATGACCAGGCCGAAGGTCTCTTGGTCGCCAGCATGCACCAGCAGGTCGGCGCTGGCGAGCAGGCGGGCGACCTCATGGGCAGGGCAGAAGTGGTCGATCACGCTGACGTTGTCTGGTACCGAAACCGGCATGTGCGAGCCCACCAGCAGCAGGTGATAGTGCCGTCCCAGGTGCTTCATGCAATCGAGCAGCACCGGCAGGTTCTTTTCCCGCGATCCACGGCCGGCGAAGACCAGCAGCCGGGTGGTGTCGGGAATGCCCAGTTCGGCGCGCAGGTGCGGGTCGCGGTGTTCGGGGTTGAACGTGCCCAGGTCTACGCCCAGCCGCTGCACATGGACATTGTCGATACCCAGGCGGCGCAACTTGTCCGCCATGACTTGGCTCGGCGCCAGAACCCTGTCGAAGTTGCCGTACAGCTTGCTGACGTAGGCCTCGACATTGGGCGTGAACCAGTTGCCCATCCGGTTGCTGACCAGTAGCGGCAGGTCGGAATGATAGAAACCGATGACCGGTACATTGAGCTGGCGCCGCGCATCCAGGGCGGCCCAGGCGGTCAGGTAGGGATCGCCCACTTCGATCAGGTCCGGCTGCAGGTTGCGCAACACATGGCACCAGGGCGCCAGGCGTACCGGGAAGCGGTAGCCGTTGCCGAAGGGCAGGGCTGGCGCCGGCACTTGGTAGATACCGTTGGCATGGGTGGCACTGGCGCCGGGGATCAGCAGGCTGTGGCGAACGCCGATCATGGCGTCGAGGCGGCGGTGTTTGGCATCAAGATAAGTACGTACGCCGCCGCTTGCGGGGGCGTAGAACATGGTGATGTCAGCGATGTGCACGATCAGCGTCCCTCCGAGATCGTCTTCAGGTCTGTCATCCGGCAGTGCTCTGCCGACGATGACGCGCCTAAAGGTTGACCTTCAGTAAGGATAGTTTGTTCGATCGGTCTGGAGGGGCGGGCCAGGGGGCCTGCATTCCGCTGCGAGGCACTGCTCTGCAGCGGTTGGAGGCGGTTTCAGTTGGCGGTTCAACTTGTCGAGAGAAGGGCCCGGTGCGCGGAGGTGCACGTTACCGGGCCACTAGTTTGATCCACCTGCAACGCAGTCAGATACGGAAGCTGCCGACCAGGTGTTTCAGGCGGGTGGCTTGCTGTTCCAAGTCGGCGCAGGCGCGCAGGGTCGACTGCAGGTTCTCGACGCCTTCTTGGTTGAGCATGTTGATTTCGTTGATGTCCATGTTGATCGAGTCGACCACGGCGGTCTGCTCTTCGGTAGCGGTGGCCACCGACTGGTTCATGCCATCGATCTCGCCGATGCGCTGGGTCACGCTGTCCAGGCGTTCGCCGGCCTGGTTGGCGATCTCCACGCTGTCCTGGCTGTGGCGTTGGCTCTGGCCCATGGTGTCGACCGACTCGCGGGCACCGACCTGCAGTTCCTCGATCATGTTCTGCACTTGCTGGGCCGATTCCTGGGTGCGATGGGCCAGGTTGCGCACCTCGTCGGCGACTACGGCGAAGCCACGACCGGCTTCCCCGGCGCGGGCGGCTTCGATGGCAGCGTTGAGCGCCAGCAGGTTGGTCTGCTGGGAGATGCTAGTGATGACTTCGAGGATCTGGCCGATGTTCACGGTCTTGTTGTTCAGGGTCTCGATGTGCGCGCTGGAAGTGCAGATGAGGTCCGACAGTCGGTTCATCGCCTGGATGTTGCGCTCCACCACCTGCTGGCCTTCCTCGGCCAGGTGCCGTGCGGAGCTTGCGTGCTGTGAGGCTTGGGCGGCGTTATGAGCGATTTCCTGGGCGGCGGCGCCCAGTTCGTTGATCGCCGCCGCGACACTGTTGGTGCGGTTGGCCTGCTCATCGGAATTGGCCATCGATGAGTTGGAGGCGCTGATCACCCGCAGGGCGACTTCGTTGACCTGCTCGGTGGCCGAGGACACTTCGCGGATCGAGCCGTGGATGCGTTCGACGAAGCGGTTGAAGGCACTGCCGAGGATGCCGAATTCGTCGTGGTTGTGGATGCTCAGGCGCTTGGTCAGGTCGCCCTCACCTTCAGCGATATCTTCCATGGCGCGGGTCATGGTGTGCAGCGGCTGCATCAGCGCACGGATCAGCAGACCGAGCAGGGCGATGATGATGACGATGGCGACCAAGGTGGCAATGATCGCGGAGGTGCGGAAGTCACTGAGCATCGAGTAGGCCTTTTCCTTATCCACCGACAGGCCGATATACCAGTTGGCGGAAGGCAGGCCCTTGATCGGGGTGAAGGTCATCAGGCGGGTCTGGCCGTTGACTTGCAGCTCGGTCAGGTCGTTCGACAGCTTCGGGGTATTCTGCGGGAACTGGTCTGCCAGCGACTTCATCACCAGGTCCTGGTCCGGGTGCACGAGGATCTTGCCCTGGTCGTTGACCAGGAAGGCATAACCCATGCCGCCGAAGTTCAACGAGTTGATGATCTGCACCAGCCCGTCCAGGGCCAGGTCACCGCCCACCACGCCGATACTGCGTGAGACATTGCTGAGAATGCCGATCACCATCTTGTTGGTGGTCAGATCGATATAGGGTTCGGTGAGGATCGCCCCGTTAGCGCTCATGCCGTCCTTGTACCAGGGGCGTATGCGGGGGTCGTAACCGTCGGGCATCTTGGAATCTGGACGGACGATGAAACTGCCGTCGACCCCGCCCATATAAACGGTGAGGAAACTTGAAGTCAGGGCATCCTGCCCCATCAAGGTGGCGGCATTGTCTGGAGATTGCGCGATGTTTTGCGCCAGGTTTTCCACCAGTTTGATACGCCCGTCGAACAGGTTGCGGATATTGGTCGACGTGGAGTTGCCCATTTCTTCGAGATAACTTTCCAGGTCGGCGCGAATCGCATTACGCTGCAAGTAATCGTTGTACAAGGTGAACAGGATGAAGGCGAGCATCACGATGAGTGATGCAGCCAAAAGAATCTTGTGACTGAAGCGAAGGTTTTTGTTCATGGCGTATCGGGTCCGCTAAGGTCTTTTATCGGGTCGTTCGCACGAAGCGCAGCTTGAAAACAGTGCAATTCCCGTGGTCCTTTCGGGTTTTCCTGTCTTTCCAGTGAATTTCACGACGGGGTATCGGCCGTTACGCTGTAAAGCTTGAGCAGAGGATGAAAAAACATGTCTGATTCATCGCAAATCGTCCTGGGCGCCGATCTGGCGGGCCAGGCCGTGAGCCAGGCCATGCGCCTGGCCAACCGGCACGGCCTCGTGGCGGGTGCCACCGGCACAGGCAAAACCGTCACTCTGCAGCACCTGGCGGAGGTGTTCAGCGATGCCGGGGTCGCGGTGTTCGCCGCCGACATCAAGGGTGACTTGTGCGGCCTGGGCGCGGTGGGCGTGCCGCAAGGTAAGGTGGCCGAGCGCATTGCCGGCATGCCGTGGCTGGAGCACCGGCCACAGGCCTATCCGGTCAGCCTGTGGGACATCGATGGCAAATCGGGCCATCCCCTGCGCACCACGATCAGCGAAATGGGACCGTTGCTGCTGGGTAACCTGCTGGAACTGACCGACAGCCAGCAGGCGGCGCTCTATGCGGCGTTCAAGGTGGCTGACCGCGAAGGCCTGTTGCTGCTCGACCTCAAGGACCTCAAGGCATTGCTGGGGCACCTCAAGGACAACCCGCAACTGCTGGGCGAGGATGGTGCACTGATGACCAGCGGCTCGACCCAGGCCCTGCTGCGCCGCTTGGCGATCCTCGAGCAGCAAGGCGCCGAAGCGCTGTTCGGCGAACCGGCCCTGCAACTGGAAGACCTGCTGCGCCCGGATGCCGACGGCCGCGGGCGCATTCACCTGCTGGATGCCAGCCGCCTGGTGCACGAGGCGCCCAAGGTCTATGCGACCTTCCTGCTGTGGCTGCTGGCTGAGCTGTTCGAGCAATTGCCGGAACGTGGCGATGCCGATAAACCGGTGCTGGCACTGTTCTTCGACGAGGCGCACCTGTTGTTCAACGGTACGCCGAAGGCTTTGCAGGATCGTTTGGAACAGGTGGTGCGGCTGATCCGCTCCAAAGGGGTAGGGGTCTATTTCGTGACTCAATCGCCCAGTGACTTGCCCGATGCGGTCTTGGCGCAGTTGGGCCTGCGTATTCAGCATGGCCTGCGCGCCTTCACCGCCAAGGAACAGAAATCGCTCAAGGCCGTGGCCGATGGTTTCCGTCCCAACCCGGCGTTCGATACCTTGTCTGTACTGACCGAGCTGGGCATCGGCGAGGCGCTGGTGGGAACCCTGCAGGACAAGGGCACGCCGGAGATGGTCCAGCGCGTACTGATCGCACCGCCGCAATCACGGATCGGCCCGCTGACCGAGGCGGAACGCAGCGCATTGATCAGCGCCTCGCCGCTTGCCGGTCGCTACGACAAGCCAATCGACCGAGAGTCTGCCTATGAAATGCTCACTGCCCGCAAGGGCGAGCTGGCAGAGGCGGGCAAGACACCGAAGGCCGGCGAGGAAAGCATTGCTGATAAAGCTGGTGAGTTCCTGCAGAGCGCAGCCGGACAGGCGATCAAGTCGGCGGTGCGTCAGGCGGCGAACCAACTGGGACGGCAACTGGTGCGGGGGGTGATGGGCTCGTTGCTCGGCGGCAAGCGGCGTTAGGGGGCAGGACGGTCACCTTCCTGCAGTCGACATTAAGACATCTGTCGTATGGTTTGGGGCCACTGCGCGCTCCATCGCGACACAAGGCCCACACACAAGGCAAGCCCTCTGTGGGGCGGCCTTGTATCGCGATGGGCTGCGTAGCAGCCCCACCTGAAGGCACTCCAGCTTATAAAGCTCAGCCGATGGACTTGGAGGCCAGCCAGAACAGACCGGCCGCCAGGCCCATGGATGCTGGCAGGGTCAGGACCCAGGCCAGCAGGATGGTCTTGACGGTGCCGCCTTGCAGGCCGCTCTTGTTGGCGACCATGGTGCCGGCAACGCCGGACGACAGCACATGGGTAGTAGAGACCGGCAGGCTGAAGATGTTGGCCATGCCGATGGCACAGGCAGCGGTGATCTGCGCCGACATGCCCTGGGCGTAGGTCATACCTTGCTTGCCGATCTTCTCGCCAATGGTCAGTACCACGCGCTTCCAGCCGACCATGGTGCCAAGGCCGAGGGCCAGGGCGACGGCGAGGATCACCCAGAAGGGGGCGTACTCGGTGGTGGCGGTCAGGTCACGGCGCAGTTTGTCCAGGTCGGCCCGCTCACGGGCATTCAGACCTGGCAATTTGCCGACCTTCTTCGCCGTGTCATCCAGACAGAGCAGGTAACGGCGCACTTCCACGCGCTTTTCCGAGGACAGCGAGTGGTAGTCTCCAACGCCCTTGAGCGATTCTTGCAGCGCGGTGATGGTCGGCTCTGTCTGTTGCGGATTGCAGCTGAACTGCTCCGGCAGATCGCCTGGCGCGGCCTTGCCCAAGGCGAGGAACTCGCCGAGGGTGGCTTCGTTGCGCTGGTAGAACTGGCTCAGGTGCAAGGTAGCGTCGCGGGTCCGCTCGATCTGGTAGGTGGTGCTGCGCAGGTCCAGGACGAACTGCGCCGGCACGATACCGATCAGTACCAGCATGATCAGACCGATGCCCTTCTGGCCGTCGTTGGAGCCGTGCACGAAGCTCACGGCCATGGCGGAAATCACCAGCACCAGGCGGTTCCAGAAAGGAGGGTGCTTCTTGTCATCGAGCTTGCGGCGCTGCTCCGGAGTCTTGTGCATCTTCGACAGCGGGCGCCACCACTTCAGGGCGATCAGCACCAGGGCTGCCACGGCGAAGCCGGCCAAGGGCGAGAACACCAGCGACATGGCGATATCGATCGCCTTCTGCCAGTTGACCCCGTCACCTAATGGAATGTCGTTGAGCACGGCATTGGCCAGGCCGACACCGAGGATCGAACCGATCAGGGTGTGCGAGCTGGATGCCGGGATACCGAAGTACCAGGTGCCCAGGTTCCAGGTGATGGCCGCAGCTAGCAGGGAAAAGACCATCGCCAGGCCATGACCGGTATTCACATTGATCAGCAGTTCGACCGGCAGCAGGTGGACGATGGCATAGGCCACGCCGACACCGCCGAGCAGAACTCCGAGGAAGTTGAACACGCCGGAGAAGAACACGGCCAGGTGCGGTGGCATGGCTTTGGTATAGATGACTGTAGCTACCGCGTTGGCGGTGTCATGAAAGCCATTGATGAACTCGAAGGCGAGCACGAAGGTCAAGGCGAGCACCAGGCTCACCAGTACCCAGGCATCAAGTCCGCTGAATAAATCGATCATGAAGGTTTTCTGACCCGGTCATAAGGGGGCGCGATTATGCCAGAAAACCATGGCAATCGATGCACGTGTTGCCGACTGATTGAACATGAGTGCGTCACCCAAACGGGGGGGAGGGGACGCTTCCTCAAGGGTAAATGTCGGTCAAGATCAGTGAAAATTCAGGAAAAGCACAAAAATCTGTCGGCTTTACCGTTTATCGAATATTTCAAACGACCGTATGAAATTTGTGAAATTCCTTTACATCGATGTAAGGACTGTAATGATCGATCATTCGTACTAGTGGCTACTGGCTATTCACGGTTTTTCGCTGTGCAGTTCCTTTTCTATCTTTTCCAGTTCCTGGGCAAAGGCTTGGTCCAGGATGCTGGCACGCTTGCGCCAGGGTTTGCGTTCCGGGTCTGGTTGGGCGGCATAGGTGGTGACTTCACCACCATAAACTTCCTTGTAACGTTGTTCCTGACGCTCGAGTTCCGCGCGCAGTTCATCTTTCGTCACAGTATTACCTGAATTGTTGAAGTTGACCCTGGCATCGACATGCATATCAATAGGCATGCGGCTACGCCACCAGGGCGACATTCGCTGTCGCAGCAACAGTGTTGTTGGGGTGCAAGACGCTCTGAAACGTGTGGGATGGCTGAACCAACTGCACCAGGCTCGCTAAGCCGATCCGCAGTCGTGCAAACTCCTTGCATCCTCGACCGCATAATGGATCAGGGCCAGCGGGGTTCATTATAGCAATCAACTTGCCGTTGGCCATCATCCGGTATTGTTGCTGGTACGACAGTATGAAGTTGTTCGCATAACAAGCAGATGATGACAGCGTGGCCACTCTTGGGAGTTGGAGCCGACCGCTTCGAAAAAAGTTCTGCTGTTCGCTTAAGACAGCTGTTGCTGGTTTGGGGCCGCTATGCGCACCATCGGGCCACAAGGCCGCTCCTCAATGGGCTGCGTCGCTAGGTAAATACGTAGCTCACTGCGGTTCAAGTGAACAGCATTACGGAGCGGGGCGGGGAAATGAAAAACGGCCTTGCGGGTGGCAAGGCCGTGCCTGGGACTTCTACGGTGGGTACCTGACCAGTCTCTCCAAGAAGCCACATAGTGGCATGAGAAAGGTATAAGCAAATAGGGTATCGGTCAATTGCGATTATCGGCCGTTGGTTCGATAATCGAACAAGTGACTGTTGTCGAGGTTAGCCATGAGTGAAGAAATACAGCCCAAAGTGCCTGCATCGAACGAGCTGGAACGCAGTGCCTTTACTGCCCTGGCGCCGCCTATCGTGGCGTCGCCGGCCAAGCGTATCCAGGCATTTACCGGTGATCCGGATTTCATGACCTCTCTCGCCCGTGGCCTAGCGGTGATCCAGGCGTTCCAGGAGCGCAAGCGCCACCTGACCATCGCCCAGATCAGCCACCGCACCGAGATTCCCCGGGCGGCTGTACGGCGTTGCCTGCACACCTTGATCAAGCTGGGGTACGCCACCACCGATGGCCGTACCTATTCCTTGCTGCCCAAGGTGCTGACCCTGGGCCATGCCTACCTGTCGTCCACGCCGCTGGCGGTGTCCGCCCAACCCTACCTGGACCGTATCAGCGACCAGCTACACGAGGCCGCCAACATGGCGACCCTGGAAGGCGACGACATCCTTTATATCGCCCGTTCGGCCACGGTAGAGCGCTTGATCTCTGTCGACCTTTCAGTGGGTGGACGTCTACCGGCCTATTGCACCTCGATGGGCCGCATCCTCCTGGCGGCACTGGATGACGCCAGCCTCCACGAATACCTGGAGCGCGCCGACATGAAGGCCCGCACCAGCCGTACCATTCATGAGCCCCAGGCTCTGCTGGCCTGTCTGCAGCAGGTGCGTGAGCAAGGCTGGTGCGTGGTCGACCAGGAACTGGAACAGGGCCTGCGCTCGATTGCCGTACCGGTGTACGACGCGTCCGGGCAGGTACTGGCTGCCCTGAATGTCAGTACCCATGTCGGCCGGGTCAGCCGTGGCGACCTGGAGCAGCGTTTCCTGCCGATCATGCTGGCGGCCAGCCGCGACCTTTGCGCCCAGTTGTTCGCCTGACGGCATTTTCCTGTTCGATAAACGCACAGTGTCGCGTTTATCGAATTGCGTCCGCTTCGCCTGCTTATTAATGTCCTTTGCAGCGGCCGGCTCGTCCCGGCCGGACAATAACAACACGCGTGAGGCACCCTCATGATCGACATCCGCTCGCTGCCGCGGCCGCACCCGCTTGCAGCGTTGGCCTACCCAGGCTGAGCGCCAGCCACGAAACCCCTTTTGATCCCTGTGCCTCTCGCGTGTACAGCGCCCACCTGCGCGCGTTTCTTGGATAAGAACAATGAACAAGCCTCAATCTGTCGGAAACTGCCTTGATGTGCAGTCCTTTATCAATGACCAACCACTGTCCCGCTATCAGTGGCGGGTGGTGATCCTGTGCTTCCTTATTGTCTTCCTCGATGGCCTGGACACTGCGGCCATGGGTTTCATCGCCCCGGCGCTGTCCCAGGACTGGGGCATCGACCGCGCCAGCCTGGGCCCGGTGATGAGCGCTGCGCTGATCGGCATGGTTTTCGGCGCCCTGGGTTCCGGCCCGCTGGCTGACCGCTTCGGTCGCAAGGGTGTGCTGGTCGGTGCCGTGCTGGTGTTCGGTGGGTTCAGCCTGGCTTCGGCCTATGCCGGCTCGGTCGATCAATTGCTGGTGCTGCGCTTCCTGACCGGCCTGGGACTGGGGGCGGGAATGCCCAACGCCACCACGCTGCTGTCTGAGTACACCCCGGAGCGTCACAAGTCGTTGCTGGTGACCAGCATGTTCTGTGGTTTCAACCTTGGTATGGCCGGTGGCGGCTTCATCTCCGCCAAGCTGATTCCCATGTTCGGCTGGCACAGTCTGCTGCTGATCGGTGGCGTGCTGCCGCTGATTTTGGCTGTGGTGCTGATGGCCTGGCTGCCGGAGTCGGCGCGTTATTTGGTGGTACGCAACCGGGGCACGGACAAGGTGCGCAAGACCCTGGCCCCCATCGCCCCGGCGGTGGTCGCCCAGGCGGGTAGCTTCAGCGTGCCGGAACAAAAGGTGGTGGCGGCCCGCAACGTCTTTGCCGTGATCTTCTCCGGCACCTACGGCTTGGGCACCTTGTTGCTCTGGCTGACCTATTTCATGGGTCTGGTGATCGTGTACCTGCTGACCAGTTGGCTGCCGACCCTGATGCGTGACAGCGGCGCGAGCATGGAGCAGGCCGCGTTCATCGGCGCGTTGTTCCAGTTCGGTGGGGTGCTCAGCGCCGTGGCGGTCGGCTGGGCCATGGACCGTTTCAACCCGCACAAGGTCATCGGTATCTTCTACCTGCTGGCCGGGGTGTTCGCCTACGCGGTAGGGCAGAGCCTGGGCGATATCACCTTGCTCGCGACCTTGGTGCTGATCGCAGGCATGTGCGTCAACGGCGCGCAATCGGCCATGCCATCACTGGCGGCACGTTTTTACCCGACCCAGGGCCGTGCCACTGGGGTGTCCTGGATGCTCGGTATCGGGCGCTTCGGGGCCATCCTCGGCGCCTGGATCGGCGCGACCCTGCTGGGCCTGGGCTGGAATTTCGAGCAGGTGCTGACCGCACTGGTAGTGCCGGCCGGGCTGGCGACCGTGGCGGTGGTGATCAAGGGCTTGGTCAGTCATGCGGATGCGACCTGAGCAAAGAGGACACTCTATTGGTAGGAGGCAGCGTCAACTGGTGATGGCTGCGCAGCGGCCTTGCTCCGGCACTGGCAAGGCTGTGCCTTGTATCGCCAACTGGCGCTAGCCCTTGCTCATCTCGCGTCGTCCGCAAGGGAATACATAGCACAACAACAATTTGTTCGATAATCGCACGGATAGTCGATTATCGGATTGAAAGAGTCCCACCAGTCTCCTTAATCTGAGCTCAACGCGGCGTTGCTCGCAACGTCCTGCTCAACCGACCTCGACTCAGCCTGACCAGGAGTCTCCCATGGCAGCAATCCTCTCGCTTCACGACGCAGTGAAGCAGTTCATCCAGGATGGCGACAGCATCGCCCTCGAAGGTTTCACTCACCTGATCCCGACTGCGGCCGGCCACGAGATCATCCGCCAAGGCAAGAAAGACCTGACCCTGGTGCGCATGACCCCGGACTTGATCTATGACCAGCTGATCGGTGCCGGTTGTGCCCGCAAGCTGATCTTCTCCTGGGGCGGCAACCCTGGCGTGGGCTCGCTGCACCGCCTGCGCGATGCGGTCGAGAAGCAGTGGCCGCATGCCATGGAGATCGAGGAACACAGCCACGCCGACCTGGCCAACGCCTATGTCGCCGGCGCTTCCGGCCTGCCGTTCGCCGTGCTGCGCGCCTACGCGGGTTCCGACCTGCCGAAGGTCAATCCGCTGATCAAGAGCGTGACCTGTCCGTTCACTGGCGAGGTCCTCGCTGCAGTGCCTTCGGTACGACCGGATGTCACCGTGATCCATGCCCAGAAGGCTGACCGCAAGGGCAACGTGCTGCTCTGGGGCATCCTGGGCGTGCAGAAGGAAGCGGCCCTGGCCGCCAAGCGCTGCATTGTCACCGTCGAGGAAATCGTCGATGACCTGCAGGCGCCGATGAATGCTTGTGTCCTGCCGAGCTGGGCCCTGAGCGCGGTATGCCTGGTGCCGGGCGGCGCACACCCATCCTACGCCCACGGTTACTACGAGCGCGACAACCGCTTCTACCAGGACTGGGACCCGATCGCCCGCAGCCGCGAGGCCTTCACCGCCTGGATCGACACCTACATCCGTGGCACCGCTGACTTCAACGCATACAAGGCCAAGCTGGCCAACGCTTCGGAGGCCGCACAATGAGCTACTCCACCAATGAAATGATGACTGTCGCCGCCGCCCGTCGCCTGCGTAACGGTGCTGTCTGCTTCGTCGGCATCGGCCTGCCGTCCAAGGCCGCCAACCTGGCGCGCCTGACCTCCTCGCCAGACGTGGTATTGATCTATGAATCCGGCCCGATTGGCGCCAAGCCGAGCGTCCTGCCGCTGTCCATCGGTGATGGCGAGCTGGCGGAAACCGCCGACACTGTGGTGCCCACCGGCGAGATCTTCCGCTACTGGCTGCAGGGCGGGCGTATCGACGTCGGCTTCTTGGGCGCGGCCCAGGTCGACCGCTTCGGCAACATCAACACCACCGTGGTCGGTGACTACCACCAGCCCAAGGTGCGCCTGCCTGGTGCTGGCGGTGCGCCGGAGATCGCAGGTTCGGCGAAGCAGGTGCTGATCATCCTCAAACAGTCGTCGCGTGCCTTTGTCGACAAGCTCGATTTCATCACCTCGGTCGGCCATGGCGAAGGCGGCGATTCGCGCAAGCGCCTGGGGCTGCCGGGCGACGGCCCGGTCGGCATCATCACCGACCTGTGCATCATGGAGCCGGAAGCCGGCACCCATGAGTTCGTGGTCACCTCGATCCACCCGGGCGTGACCCGTGAGCAGATCGTTGCCGCCACCGGCTGGCCGATCCGCTTCGCCGATACGGTCGAGACCACTGTCGAGCCTACCGAGGTCGAGCTGACCGCGCTGCGTGACCTCGAAGCGCGTACCGCAGCAGCTCATGGCCAGGCGCCAGGAGAAGCATGATGCGCGACGTATTCATCTGTGATGCCATCCGTACCCCTATCGGCCGCTTCGGCGGCGCCCTGGCCAGTGTGCGTGCCGACGACCTGGCGGCTGTGCCGTTCAAGGCGCTGATCGAGCGCAACCCGTCGGTGCAGTGGGACCAGCTCGACGAAGTCTTCCTCGGCTGCGCCAACCAGGCCGGTGAGGACAACCGCAACGTGGCGCGCATGGCGCTGCTGCTGGCCGGTTTGCCGGAAAGCGTGCCGGGGGTGACCCTCAACCGCCTGTGCGCTTCAGGTATGGATGCCATCGGCACTGCGTTCCGGGCCATCGCCAGTGGCGAGATGGAGCTGGCGCTCGCCGGTGGCGTCGAGTCGATGTCGCGTGCGCCCTTCGTCATGGGCAAGGCCGAGAGCGGTTACTCGCGCAACATGAAGCTTGAAGACACCACGATCGGCTGGCGCTTCATCAACCCTTTGATGAAAGCCCAGTATGGTGTCGATGCCATGCCGCAGACCGCCGACAACGTGGCCGACGACTATCAGGTATCGCGTGCCGATCAGGACGCCTTCGCCCTGCGCAGCCAGCAGCGTGCCGCCCAGGCCCAGGCCGCCGGCTATTTCGCCGAGGAAATCGTGCCGGTGCGCATCGTCCACAAGAAGGGCGAGACCTTGGTCGAGCGCGATGAACACCCGCGTGCCGACACTACCTTGGAGGCCTTGGCCAGGCTCAAGCCGGTCAACGGCCCAGACAAGACCGTCACCGCAGGCAACGCCTCGGGCGTCAACGATGGTGCTGCCGCGCTGATCCTCGCGTCGGCAGAGGCAGTGAAGAAGCATGGCCTGACCCCGCGCGCCCGCGTGCTGGGCATGGCCAGTGCCGGCGTGGCGCCACGGGTCATGGGCATCGGCCCGGTGCCGGCGGTGCGCAAGCTGACTGAGCGCCTGGGGCTGGCCGTCAGCGACTTCGACGTGATCGAGCTCAATGAAGCCTTCGCCAGCCAGGGCCTAGCCGTGCTGCGCGAACTCGGCGTGGCCGATGACGCGCCACAGGTCAACCCCAACGGCGGTGCCATTGCCCTGGGCCATCCCCTGGGCATGAGCGGTGCGCGCCTGGTGCTGACCGCCTTGCACCAGCTTGAGAAAAGCGGTGGGCGCAAGGGGCTGGCAACCATGTGCGTAGGCGTTGGCCAAGGCCTGGCGCTGGCCATCGAGCGCATCTGAGGCAAAGACGCCGGCGGGCAGTGCAGCCCGCCGGCGGCTGTGATGGGGGAACGGAGTGTTACTAATTGTGTCTAGACTTGCAGTGACCCTCCAGGAGTAAAACCGCATGACTTCAGCCTATTACACCGGGGAAGAGCGCAGTAAGCGCATCTTCGCCATCGTGGGTGCCTCTTCGGGCAACCTTGTGGAATGGTTCGACTTCTACGTCTATGCCTTCTGCGCTATCTACTTCGCCCCGGCGTTCTTCCCTTCCGACGACCCAACCGTACAACTGCTCAATACCGCCGGGGTATTCGCCGCCGGCTTCCTGATGCGACCGATCGGTGGCTGGCTGTTCGGCCGGGTAGCTGACCGCCATGGCCGCAAGAACTCATTGATGATCTCGGTGCTGATGATGTGCGCCGGATCCCTGGTGATCGCTTGCTTGCCGACCTACGCCAGCATTGGCGCCTGGGCGCCCGCGCTGCTGTTGCTGGCGCGTCTGTTCCAGGGATTGTCGGTGGGCGGCGAATACGGCACTACGGCGACCTACATGAGCGAGGTGGCGTTGCGTGGCCAGCGCGGCTTCTTCGCCTCCTTCCAGTACGTGACCTTGATCGGCGGCCAGTTGCTGGCCGTGTTGGTGGTCGTGATCCTGCAGCAGATGCTCAGCGAAGACGAGCTGCGCGCCTGGGGTTGGCGCATTCCCTTCGTGGTGGGGGCGGTGGCCGCGCTGATCTCGCTGATGCTGCGTCGTTCGCTGGAAGAAACCAGCAGCGCCGAAACCCGCCAGAACAAGGAGGCCGGCACCATCAGTGGCCTGTTCCGCAACCACGCGGCGGCGTTCATCACTGTGCTTGGTTACACTGCTGGCGGTTCGCTGATCTTCTACACCTTCACCACCTACATGCAGAAGTACCTGGTCAACACTGCCGGGATGAACGCCAAGAACGCTAGCTTCGTGATGACTGGCGCGCTGTTCCTCTACATGTGCATGCAGCCGTTCTTCGGCATGCTTTCCGACCGTATCGGCCGGCGTAACTCGATGCTGCTGTTCGGCGCCCTGGGGACCCTGTTCACTGTGCCGCTGCTGATGGCCTTGAAGACGGTCAGCAGCCCGTTCCTGGCCTTTGTGCTGATCACTCTGGCCCTCTGCATCGTCAGTTTCTATACCTCCATCAGTGGCCTGGTCAAAGCCGAGATGTTCCCGCCCCAGGTGCGCGCCCTGGGCGTTGGCCTGGCCTATGCCGTGGCCAATGCCGTGTTCGGCGGTTCGGCCGAATACGTGGCCTTGGGCTTGAAATCCCTGGGAATGGAGAACACCTTCTATTGGTACGTGACGGCCATGATGGCGGTGGCCTTCCTGTTCAGCCTGCGGCTGCCGAAACAGGCGGCGTACCTGCATCACGATCATTAAGGACCTGTAATGACGCAACGAGCGGACAACCAGTTGTTCGATGCCTACTTCACTGCACCGGCCATGCGTGAGGTCTTCTCCGACCATGGCCGGCTGCAGGGCATGCTCGATTTCGAAGCCGCTCTGGCCCGCGCCGAGGCCGATGCCGGCCTGGTGCCCCCCAGCGCGGTGGCCGCCATCGAGGCGGCCTGTCGGGCCGAGCATTACGACGCCCAGGCCCTGGCCGAGGCCATCGCCATCGCCGGCAACTCGGCGATTCCGCTGGTCAAGGCGTTGGGCAAGGTGGTTGCCAGCGACGTACCGGAAGCCGAGCGCTACGTGCACTTGGGAGCGACCAGCCAGGACGCCATGGACAGCGGCCTGGTCATCCAGCTTCGCGACGCCTTGGGGCTGATCGAGGCCGACCTTGCGCAATTGGCCGATTCCTTGGCGCGGCAAGCCTTGCTGCACGCCGACACCCCCCTGGTGGGGCGCACCTGGCTGCAGCACGCCACCCCGGTGACCTTGGGCATGAAGATCGCAGGTTGGCTCGGCGCCCTGACCCGTCACCGCCAGCGCCTGCAGGAGTTGCGTCCACGCCTGCTGTGCCTGCAGTTCGGCGGCGCCTCCGGGACCCTGGCGGCACTTGGCAGCAAGGCGCTGCCGGTGGCCGAGGCCCTGGCCGGACAACTGCAGCTGACCCTGCCGGAGCAGCCCTGGCACACCCAGCGCGACCGTTTGGTGGAGTTCGCATCGGTGCTCGGTCTGATCGCCGGCAGCCTGGGCAAGCTCGGCCGCGACCTCAGCCTGCTGATGCAGACCGAGGCGGGCGAGCTGTTCGAGCCGTCCGCGCCGGGCAAGGGCGGCTCCTCGACCATGCCGCACAAGCGCAACCCGGTGGGGGCGGCGGTGCTGATCAGCGCCGCGACCCGCGTGCCGGGCCTGCTGGCCACGCTGTTCGCGGCCATGCCCCAGGAGCATGAGCGCAGTCTTGGCCTGTGGCATGCCGAATGGGAAACCCTGCCGGAGATCTGCTGCCTGGTCTCCGGCTCGCTGCGCCAGGCGCAGATCATCGCCGAGGGTATGGAAGTGGACGCCGCGCGCATGCGCCGCAACCTTGACCTGACTCAGGGCCTGGTGTTGGCCGAAGCGGTGAGTATCGTCCTGGCCCAACGCCTGGGGCGCGACCGCGCCCATCACCTGCTGGAGCAGTGTTGCCAGCGTGCCGTTGCCGAACAGCGCCACCTACGCGCGGTACTGGGCGATGAGCCACAGGTGAGTGGCGAACTGTCCGCTGAAGAACTCGACCGGCTGCTCGACCCGGCCCACTACCTCGGCCAGGCCCGTGTATGGGTGGCCCGGGCCGTCGCTGAACATCAACGTTTCACTGCCTGAAGGAGACCGCTGTGCCTCAATTGCAACTGGCCGATGGCGTACTGAACTACCAACTCGACGGCCCGGAGCATGCCCTGGTACTGGTGCTGTCCAATTCCCTGGGTACCGACCTGCACATGTGGGACACCCAGATCCCGGAGTGGACCGAGCACTTTCGCGTGCTGCGCTACGACACCCGTGGCCATGGCGGTTCGCTGGTGACCGAAGGCCCCTACAGCATCGAGCAATTGGGCCGTGACGTGCTGGCCCTGCTGGATGCGCTGAAGATCGAACAGGCGCATTTCTGCGGCCTGTCCATGGGCGGCCTGATCGGTCAGTGGCTGGGCATCAACGCCGGCGAGCGCCTCAAGCGCCTGGTGGTCTGCAATACCGCTGCCAAGATCGGCTCGCCGCAGACCTGGAACCCGCGCATCGAGATGGTCTTGCGCGACGGTCCGGCGGCCATGCGCGGCCTGCGCGATGCCTCTATCGAGCGGTGGTTCACCCCGGCCTATTCCGCGGCCCACGCCGAGCAGGTCAAGCGCATCACCGACATGCTCGCAGCCACCTCCCCTGAGGGGTATGCGGCCAACTGCGGCGCGGTGCGTGACGCCGATTTCCGTGATCAACTGGGTCAGATCAAGGTGCCGTTGCTGGTGATCTCCGGCAGCGCCGATGCGGTCACGCCGCCGTCCGGTGGGTTGTTCATCCAGGAACGAGTGGCCGGCGCCGAGTATGCCGAGTTCCACGCTGCCCACCTTTCCAATGTCGAGGTCGGCGAACCGTTCAGCCGCCGCGTCGCCGATTTCCTGCTGGCCCGCTGAGGAGTTTGCCGTGGACGAGAAACAACGTTACGACGCTGGTATGCAGGTGCGCCGCGCCGTGCTTGGCGATGCCCATGTGGACCGCAGCCTGGAGAAGCTCAACGACTTCAATGGCGAGTTCCAGGAGATGATCACCCGTCACGCCTGGGGTGATATCTGGACCCGACCGGGCCTGCCCCGGCACACCCGTAGCCTGATCACCATCGCTATGCTGATCGGCATGAACCGCAACGATGAACTCAAACTGCATCTGCGCGCGGCTGCCAACAACGGCGTGACCCGCGACGAGATCAAGGAAGTGCTGATGCAGAGTGCGATCTATTGTGGCATCCCGGCGGCCAATGCCACCTTCCACCTGGCCGAGTCGGTGTGGGATGAGCTGGGAGTCGAGTCGCGGGGCTGAGGCGTCGCCTCGATTTCTGTGACAGACGCTGGAGGAGCGGGCAAGCCCGCTCCTACGGGACCTACGCCCTTACCTATGGCCGGCGCTGAACCTGCGAGCTGGCTTGCCGGATCGTCACCGGCCCGGCATTGGCTTCTATGGCCCGTTTCAACTCGGGGCATAGGCCGAGCAGAAAGGCCAGCTCCGCCACCACGAACAGCGGGCCAATGATCAGCCCGCTGATATCGTCGACGAATGCCGGTTTGCGGCCTTCGTAGTAATGCCCGACGAACTGGATCACCCAGCCGATCACGAAGGCCCCCAGGCCAGCGCTCAGCCACAGGGCGGTGGTTTGCATGGCCAGGACCTGGCCAGCCCACAGGCACAAGCCCAGCAACAGCCCCATGACCAGGCCGAAACGTAGGTCCAGACGTAGGTAGAACCAGACCGAAGCTGCGGCCACCAGCATTGCCGGCGACAGCCACGCCCCGCCCATGGCCCAGCCAGGACGGGAGAGAAGGATGGTCACCGCCAGCACGATCAGCGGGATGCCCACGAAGTGCGTGGCGATGTTGCGCGGATCGCGGTGATAGGTGGCATATTGACTCAAATGTTCGACGAGGCTTTTCATTGTTGTTCCTCCATCAGGGGTAGCTGCAGCTTGCCCTGATCATTTGCCGTCGTCTGTCGCCTGGACGACAGAGTTCAGCTAAAGAGGTGTCATGGACAACCCTCGCGCTTGGCGCAATCAATTGTTGCATGGCCATTGGTTCAGACAGTTGCCCGCTACTGTTCAGGATAGCCTGTTGGCATTGGCCCGACCCCGTGAGTTGGCGCCGGGCCAGTGCCTGTTCCAGCGTGGCGATGCGCCCTGTGGGCTCTACGCGGTGTTGCAGGGGGCGATGCGGGTGGGCGCGGTCAGCAGCGAGGGCAAGGAGGCGCTGTTGACCCTGGTCGAGCCGCCGCACTGGTTCGGTGAGATCAGCCTGTTCGATGGTCAGCCGCGCACCCACGATGCGTTCGCCGAAGGTGCTACCTGCCTGTTGTGGGTCCCTCAGGTGGCGCTGCTGGAGTGGCTTGGCCGGGAACCTCAGCATTGGCGTGACTTGGCCCTGTTGATGAGCCAGAAGCTGCGTTGGGTCTTCGTTGCCCTGGAACAGCAGAGCCTGCTGGCTGCTGCCCCTCGCCTGGCGCACCGGTTGCTGCAGATCGCCGAAGGCTACGGCGAACGCGATACGCCGCAATGGTGCCTGCAACTGTCCCAGGAGCAACTGGCGCTGATGCTTTCGCTGTCGCGCCAGACCACCAACCAGATCCTCAAGAACCTGCAGCAGGAGGGCGTGGTGCGTCTGGGATATGGCGAGGTGGAGATCCTCGACGTAGAGCGTCTGCGGGCAATGGCTGGGCATCGAGGTTGACCAGGGTGTCGATCATCGCCCGTGCCGCCGGCGACAGCCGGTAACCGCTGCGGCTGACCACGCCACAGCGCACGCTCAGCACCTCCAGCCCCGGTGGCAGGTTGCGCCAGTGCAGGCGCACCAACCGGCCTTCAGCCAGGTCATCGGCCAGTGCCTCCTCGCTGGCAGTGCCGATGGCATTGCTGGCCAGGACCACACTGCGCAGGATCGACAGGTGTTCGGTCTGCAGGTGAGGGGTGAAATCGCTGCGGCCGCTGAGATTGGCCAGGCGCTTGCGCACTCCGGGAGTAAGCAGGGCGCTGGCCAGGGGATAGGCGAACAGGTCGTTGGTCGACAGGCTGTCCTTGCCCAGCAGCGGATGGCCTGGGCGGCAGAAGAACAGGCCCGGCCGTGGTGTCAGTGGCTCGGTATGGAAGTTCGGGTCGGCTTCGAAGGGGCGGACGTCGTCGACGAAGAACTCGATTTGCTCGCGACGCAGGGCCTGGCCAAGCTGTTCGGCATTGTCGACCTGCACCCGGGTGCGGATTCCCGGATGAGTTTCAATGAAGTGCCCAAGCGCTTGAGGCACCAATTGCACCGCCAGCGCCGGACCACAACCGAACTGCAACTCGCCCGCATCGAGCTTGGTCATCTGCAGAACGTCGTTGCTCAACTGCGCAGCACCCTGGACCAAGCGCCGGGCATGCTGCAGGACCATCTGGCCTTCTGGGGTTGGCTGCAGGATCTTGCTGCCACGGTCCACCAGCACGCATCCCAGTTCCTGCTCCAGCCCCTGGATTGCCCGGCTGAAAGCCGGCTGAGTGATGCCCATGGCATCGGCGGCACGCACGAAACTGCGGTACTCGGTCAGGGCGATGAAGTAGCGCAGTTGGCGAAGGTCCATGTCGAGGCTCTGCGGTGATAGATACAGGGCTCGTTTTTAGCCTTTGTTACATATATCGTCAACAAAGCTCCATAAGTGTTTTTATATGTTTTATGCATATGCATAGAGGCGGCGCTTGCACGCCGCTTTCTGGGGCTTACAGCAGGTCGAACGGATAGCTGACGATCAGGCGGTTTTCGTCGAAGGCATTGCTGCTGAAGTCACGGCGCATGGTCGAGTTGCGCCATTTCACCGACAGGTCCTTGAGGCTTCCTGCCTGGATGACATAGGCCAGTTCGGTTTCCCGTGCCCATTCCTTGCCATCGTTGCGCCCGCCGATCTGCACCTTGTCGCCTTTGATGTAGCGGTTCATCAAGGTCAGGCCAGGCAAGCCGACGGTCACGAAGTTGAAGTCGTGACGCAGTTGCCAGGAGCGCTCGCCGGCATTGTCGAAGCTGGCGTTGTAGCTGTCGTTGGCCAGGCTGCCGCCGCTGGTGCCGTTGACCCGCAACCAGGCATCGTCGCCGCTGACCTTCTGCAGGCCGAGATAGACGGTATGGCCGCCGTAGCGTGCCGAGAGCATGGCTGACGCGGTGCGGTTGTCGAGCTTGCCGGCGCGTTCGGCGCCGTCCTCCTTGCCGATGAAGTAGCCGAGATTGGCGCCGAGGGTCCAGTCGCCCAGGGGCTGGCTATGTACCAGGTTGAGGTACTGCTGGCGGTAGATGTCCTTGAGTTGGGCATCCCACAGGCCAATCATCGTGCGCTGGTCGTTGAAGCTGTATTCGCCGCCGGCGAAGTTGAAGCGGTCCGAGGTGAAGTCTGGCCTGCCATTGAGCGACATGTCTTCCATACTTGCGTCATTGCGCGGGCTGTTGCCGCGGAACTGCCCGGCATAGAGCGTCAGGTTCTCGACTTCATTGGAGGTCAGCTGGCCGCCGCGGAAGGTCTGCGGCAGCGAGCGGCCATCATCGGACCGCAGGATCGGCAGCACCGGCATCCACTCGCCGACTTTCAGTTCGGTCTGCGAGATCCGCGCCTTGAGGGCCACGCCCAAACGGCCGAAGTCATCGGCCGGGCGTCCGTCGTCATGCACCGGCAACAGGTGGGTACCGGCGGTGCCTTTGCCGCCGTCGAGCTTGATCGAGTAAAGCCCCAGCACATCCACGCCGAAACCGACGGAACCCTCGGTGAATCCGGAGCGGGCGTCGAGGATGAAGCTCTGGGTCCATTCCTCTGCCTTGCCCTGGGGATTGGCCGGGTCGACGAAGTTGCGGTTGAGGTAGAAGTTGCGCAGGTTGAGGCTGGCCTTGGCGCCGTCCAGGAAGCCGTCTTCGGCGGCCAAGGCGGGCAGGGCGCAAGTCATGGCCAACAGACCGGGTAGTAGCTGGCGTGCGGGTTGCAAAGTGCTCATCTGTCGTGGATCTCTTGTTTTTATGGGCGAGCGGGTTCGCTGCGGAGGGTGTGGCCGCAGGAGGACGCAATCGGGATGAACCTGTGCAACGTTGCGAGGCGATGGTGCGAAAAAGGGAAGAGGTGAAGCAATTCGTGACAAACGGAAATGGGCGGTTATCGAACGAAATTGAAGTTTTTCTGACAGCGTCTGGTGCAGGGCAGGCTCTGTGGTCGACGCTGACTACTGACAGGTGTCAGTTGCCCCGTGCTCCTGCGAACGCCCATGAAAAAGCCCACCGTAAGGGTGGGCTTCTTGTACTGCAGGACAATCAGCCTTTCGGCGTTTCCAGCGAGGCTTGCTGGTTGGCCTGGCCGGTCCGCTCGTACCAGCCGCCACCGAGGGCCTTGTACAGGTTGACCTCGCTGACCAGCTGCGAGAGGCGGTCGCTGATCAGGGCCTGTTGGGCGCTGAACAGGCCGCGCTGGGCGTCGAGGAAGGTCAGGTTGCTGTCGATGCCGATGCGGTAGCGGCGTTCAGCCAGGCGGTAGTAGTCCTGGTTGGCGGCCACCAGGTCGCGTTGCGCCTGCAACTGTTCGTTGAAGGTCTTGCGTGCGGCAAGGCCATCGGAGACTTCCTGGAAGGCCGTCTGGATGGTCTTTTCGTACTTGGCGACGTTGATGTCCTTCTGGATTTTCGAGTAGTCCAGGCTGGCGCGCAGGCTGCCGGCGTTGAAGATCGGCAGGTTGATCTGCGGCTGGAACAGCCAGGTGCCCGAACCGCCCTTGAACAGGCCGTCCATGTCGGGGCTCAGGGTCCCGGCATTGGCGGTCAGGCTGATGCTCGGGAAGAAGGCTGCGCGGGCGGCGCCGATGTTGGCATTGGCGGCTTTGAGCAGGTGCTCGGCTTCCTGGATGTCCGGACGGCGTTGCAGCAGGTCCGATGGCAGCCCGGCAGGCACCTCGGCCAGCTGGTCGGCGTCGAGCTTGAGTGGCGCCGGCAGGGTAGCGGGCACTCCGGTGCCGAGCAGCACGGTCAGGCTGTTCAGGTCCTGGGCGACCAGGCGCTGGTACTGGGCCAGCTTGACTCGTGCGCCTTCGACCGCGGTGCGGGCCTGACTCAGGTCCAGTGCCGAGGCGACACCGACCTCATTGCTACGGCTGGTCAGCGCGTAGCTTTCCTCGTAGGTCTTGAGGGTGTCTTCGGTCAGCTTGAGCAGGGCTTGGTCGGCCTGCCAGGTGTAGTAGGCATTGGCCACGCTGGCCACCAGGCTGATCTGCGTCGAGCGCCGTGCCTCTTCACTGGACAGGTAGGTTTCCAGGGCCTGTTGGCTCAGGCTGCGCACCCGGCCGAACAGGTCCAGCTCGTAGGCGCTGACACCGAGGGTGGCCGAGTACTGGCTGGTGATTTCTGACTCGCCGGTCTGCGACATGTTCGCCGGCACGCGCTGGCGGCTGCCACTGCCGGTGGCCGAGACCGCCGGGAACAGATCGGCTCTCTGGATGCGGTACTGCGCCCGGTAGGCGTCGATGTTCAGGGCGGCGACACGCAGGTCGCGGTTGTTGACCAGTGCGGTCTGGATCAGTTGCTGCAGCGCCGGGTCATTGAAGAACTGGCGCCAGCCCTGCTCGGCGGCGGCTACGTCGGCCGACTCGGCCGGCGAGTACGCAGGGCCTTGCGGCCATTGCGCAGCCACCGGCGCTTCCGGGGTCTGGTAATCGGGAATCAGCGAGCAGCCACCCAGGATGAAAGCGGTGACCGCCAGGGATAACAGGGACTTGCTCATTGCCCAGCCTCATAGCGTGGAGTTTCAGGGGTGGCGTCGGCTTCCGGCTCCTTTCTGCCGAACAGCGACGACACGCTAACGAAGAACAGCGGCACCCAGAAGATAGCCAGGACAGTCGCCGTGATCATACCGCCGATCACGCCAGTACCAATGGCATGCTGGCTGCCCGAGCCCGCGCCGGTGGCGATGGTCAACGGTACCACGCCGAGGATGAATGCCAGCGAGGTCATGATGATCGGGCGCAGACGCATGCGGCAGGCCTCGATCGCCGCGTCGAACAGGCTGCGGCCCTGTTCGTGCAGTTCCTTGGCGAACTCGACGATGAGGATCGCGTTCTTCGCCGCCAGGCCGATGGTGGTCAGCAGGCCGACCAGGAAGTACACGTCGTTGGACAGCCCACGCATGCTCGCCGCCATCAGCGCACCGATGATACCCAGTGGCACCACCAGCACGACCGCGATGGGGATCGACCAGCTTTCGTACAACGCTGCCAGGCAGAGGAACACGAACAACAGCGAGAGGGCGAACAGCGCCGGCATCTGCGAACCGGAGAGTTTCTCCTCGTAGGACAAGCCGGTCCAGGAGTAGCCGATACCCTCCGGCAGCTCGCTGGCGATGCGTTCGACCTCGGCCATGGCTTCACCGGTACTGTAGCCGGGCGCCGGGGCGCCGAGGACCTCGACCGCTTCGACACCGTTGTAGCGCGACAGCTTGGGCGAGCCGTAGGTCCACTCGCCGGTGGCGAAGGAGGAGAACGGCACCATCTCGCCGGCGGCGTTGCGCACGTACCACTTCTGCAGGTCTTCCGGGCTCATCCGTGAGTTGGCTTCACCTTGGATGTAGACCTTCTTGACCCGTCCACGGTCGATGAAGTCGTTGACGTAGCTGCCCCCCAGGGCGATCGACAGAGTGTTGTTGATGTCGGCGATGGTCACGCCCAGGGCGCTGGCACGCTCGTCGTCAACGGTCAGTTGGTACTGCGGCTCGTCGTTCAGGCCGTTCGGGCGCACCGCCGAGAGGATCTTGCTCTGCGAGGCCTTGGCGAGGAACTCGTCGCGCGCTTCCATCAGCTTCTCGTGGCCGACACCGGCGCGATCCTGGAGGAACACGTCGAAGCCGGTGGCGTTACCCAGTTCGAGTACCGCTGGCGGAGCGAAGGCGAACACCATCGCATCGCGGAAGCTGAAGAAGTGCTGCTGGGCGCGGGTCGCCAAGTTGAACACGCTGTTTTCCGAAGAGCGCTCATCCCATGGCTTGAGCATGATGAAGGCCATGCCCGAACTCTGGCCGCGGCCGGCGAAGTTGAAGCCGTTGACGGTGAACACCGACGACACGGTATCGGCTTCTTCGGTCAGTAGGTATTCGCGCATCTGGTCGACCACCACCTGGGTGCGTTCGGCACTGGAACCGGCTGGGGTCTGCACCTGGGCGAAGAGCACGCCTTGGTCTTCTTCCGGCAGGAACGCAGTCGGGATGCGGGTGAACAGCCAGATCATGCCCACGACGATCAGAACGTAGGCCAGCAGGTACGGGATCTTGTTGCGCAGAATGTTGCCGACGCTGCGCTCGTAGCCACGCACGCTGCGGTCGAAGTTGCGGTTGAACCAGCCGAAGAAGCCGCGCTTGGCCACATGATGCTCGCCCTTTTTCAGCGGCTTGAGCATGGTGGCGCACAGGGCCGGGGTGAAGATCAGCGCTACCAGCACCGACAGGCTCATGGCTGAGACGATGGTGATGGAGAACTGCCGGTAGATCACCCCGGTGGAGCCGCCGAAGAAGGCCATCGGCAGGAGTACCGCCGAGAGTACCAGGGCGATACCGACCAGCGCGCCCTGGATCTGGCCCATGGAGCGTTTGGTCGCTTCCTTCGGTGGTAGGCCCTCCTCGGACATGACCCGTTCGACGTTTTCAACCACGACGATGGCATCGTCCACCAGCAGGCCGATGGCCAGGACCATGGCGAACATGGTCAGGGTGTTGATGCTGAAACCGGCGGCGGCGAGGACGCCGAAGGTCCCGAGCAGTACCACCGGCACCGTCATGGTGGTGATGATGGTGGCGCGGAAGTTCTGCAGGAACAGGTACATCACCAGGAACACCAGCACGATCGCTTCGATCAGGGTGTGGATCACCCCACTGATCGAT
This sequence comes from Pseudomonas sp. X10, assembly GCF_054889225.1. Classification (NCBI taxonomy): domain Bacteria; kingdom Pseudomonadati; phylum Pseudomonadota; class Gammaproteobacteria; order Pseudomonadales; family Pseudomonadaceae; genus Pseudomonas; species Pseudomonas sp. X10. Next base: position 1,196,213 of record NZ_CM142677.1, read on the forward strand.
TCGGTCACCACTGGCGTGGTGTCATACGGGAATACAGCCTTCATTCCCGGCGGGAAGAACGGCTCCAGCTCGCTGATGGTCTGGCGCAGTGCCTTGGCGGTATCCAGGGCGTTGGCGCCGGTGGCCAGCTTGACCGCCAGGCCCGAGGCCGGCTTGCCGTTGAACTGGGCGCTGATGGCGTAGTTCTCACCGCCCAAGCCGACTGTGGCGACATCGCCCAGGCGCACCTGGGAGCCGTCGCGGTTGACCTTGAGCAGGATTCTTTCGAACTGCTCGGCGGTCTGCAAGCGGGTCTTGCCGATGATGGTTGCGTTCAGTTGGGTGCCGGGCAGTGCAGGCAGGCCGCCGAGCTGGCCGCTTGATACCTGGACGTTCTGCGCGGTGACCGCGGTGCGCACGTCGCTCGGGGTCAGCTGGAACTTGTTCAGCTTGGCCGGGTCGAGCCAGATACGCATGGCGTACTGGGCACCGAACACCTGGAAGTCACCGACGCCCGCGGTCCGCGAGATCGGGTCCTGCATGTTGGAGACGATGTAGTTGGCCAGGTCGTCCTTGGTCATGCTGCCGTCTTCGGAGACCAGGCCGATCACCATCAGGAAGTTCTTAACGGCCTTGGTCACGCGGATACCTTGTTGCTGCACTTCTTGCGGCAGCAAGGGGGTGGCCAGGTTCAGCTTGTTCTGTACCTGGACCTGCGCGGTGTCAGGGTTGGTGCCCTGCTCGAAGGTGGCGGTGATGGTCATGCTGCCGTCGGAGTTACTCTCCGAGGACACATAACGCAGGTTGTCGATACCGTTGAGCTGCTGTTCGATCACCTGCACCACGGTGTCCTGCACCGTCTGCGCCGAAGCGCCCGGGTAGGTCACGGCGATGGCGATGGCCGGCGGGGCGATGCTGGGGTATTGGTTGATCGGTAGCTTCAGGATCGACAAGGCGCCGACCAGCATGATCACCAATGCGATCACCCAGGCGAAGATCGGGCGATCGATAAAGAACTTCGACATGGTTTACTCCCCTTTGGCGCTTGCGTTCGCCGCATTGGCCTGGGTTGGATTGACCGGCTTCTTGACGTTGGTGGCCTCGCTGACCTGGACCTCGACGCCCGGACGGACGAACTGCAGGCCTTCGGTGATCAGGCGGTCGCCCGGGTTGAGGCCTTCCTCGATCAGCCAGTCGCTCCCCAGGGTGCGGCTGGCCTTGAGCTGGCGCAGCTCGACCTTGTTTTCCTTGTTCACCACCAGTGCGGTCGGCGTGCCTTTCAGGTCACGGGTCACGCCTTGCTGCGGTGCCAGGATGGCATTGGCATTGACCCCGGCCTGCAGGCGGGCGTGGACGAACATGCCCGGCAACAGGGTGTGCTCAGGGTTCGGGAACACGGCGCGCAGGGTGACCGAGCCAGTGGTTTCGTCAACCGAGACTTCGGAGAACTCCAGACGGCCTTCCTGCGGGAACGCGCTGCCATCTTCGAGGATCAGTTTGACCTTGGCGGCATTCTCGCCAACCTTCTGCAACTGGCCGCTTTCCAGGTCGCGGCGCAGCTTGAGCAACTCGGCCGAAGACTGGGTGACGTCCACGTAGATCGGGTCCAGTTGCTGGATGGTCGCCATGGCATTGGACTGGCCATTGCTGACCAGCGCGCCTTCGGTGACCGCAGAACGGCCAATACGGCCACTGATCGGTGCCAGGACCTTGGTGTAGCGCAGGTCGATCTGCGCACTTTTGAGCGAAGCCTCGGCCTGCAATCGTTTGGCATTGGCGTCGTCGTATTCCTGCTTGCTGACAGCTTGCTCATCGATCAGCTGCTTGTAGCGCTCGGCCAGGGAGCGGGTGGCTTGCAGGTTGGCCTGGGCGTTGGCCAGGTTGGCCTCGTAGACCGACGGGTCGATCTGGTAGAGCTGCTGGCCTTCCTTGACCTCGCTGCCTTCCTTGAACAGGCGCTTGAGAATGATGCCATTCACCTGTGGGCGGACTTCCGCGACGCGGTAGGCACTGGTGCGCCCCGGCAGTTCGGAGGTCAGGGTGAAGGCTTGCGGTTGCAGGGTCACGACGCCGACCTGAGGAGCCTGCGCCGCTGGCGCTGCTTCTTCTTTATTACAGCCACTGAGCAGTGTTGCCAGGGCGACGGCGGAAACCAGAGCGGTAACGGCTGGCTTGAATTGCATGAGGATCCTCGGGTCGCAAGAGCTGGGAGACGCTCAAGAATATAATGGAAGTGTCTTGTCAGAAAAAACGCTATTCGGTGGATTAGTAGCTTACTAACGAATATACTTACATTCATGGTTGTTTGTAAATACCATGTGGTGGTACTCCGCTACCACCCTGGAGTGTGTTCAATGCCCCCGGGTGACACCCTGAAAGAGGTGCCCCCGACCTGATTCCCGTGCGCCCTGTGAGCGCTCGGGCCCTGATGAGGTTGTACTGCCATGGTCCGTCGAACCAAAGAGGAAGCCCAGGAAACCCGTAGCCAGATCATCGAGGCAGCGGAAAAGGCCTTTTACAAGCGCGGGGTCGCGCGTACCACCCTGGCTGACATCGCCGAACTCGCAGGCGTGACCCGCGGAGCGATCTACTGGCACTTCAACAACAAGGCCGAGCTGGTCCAGGCCTTGCTCGACAGTCTGCACGAGAGCCTGGACCCGTTGGCCCGCGCCAGCGAGAGCGAGGATGAACTCGACCCGCTCGGCTGCATGCGCAAGTTGTTGGTACAGCTGATGCACCAGTTGGTGCTTGACCCGAGGACCCGGCGGATCAATGAAATCCTGCATCATAAATGCGAGTTCACCGATGACATGTGTGAGATCCGCCAGCAGCGGCAGAACTCGACCATCGACTGCCATCAGGGCATCGCGCTCTCGATGAGCAATGCGGTACGGCGTGGCCAATTGCCCGCCGACCTGGACCCCGACCGTGCGGCGCTGGCGATCTATGCCTATATAGATGGCCTGCTGGGGCGCTGGTTGTTGCTGCCGGACAGCTTCGACCTGCTGCGCGATGCCGAGAAGTGGGTCGACGTAGGGCTGGATATGTTGCGCTTGAGCCCTGCGTTGCGCAAATGACACTTTGTGAAGGTTTGTGATGCAGGCGCGGCGGCGCAAGTTCTCCTATTGACGCCCGCGCAACTGGCGGTCCGGCAAGGCCAGCGCGGCGCAAAGACCCAGCAATGATACGGCGGCACTGGCCAGCAGCAAGTTACGGAAGGCTTCTAGCAGACGTGCCTGGGTCGCCATATCCGGTTCACCCGCCTGCAGGCTGCCGAGCAGGGGATTGCCGGTCAGTTCCAGGCCACCGTTGTGCAGCATCGCCAGTAGAAGGCTGGACATGCAGGCCACGCCCATGGCCCCGCCGAGGGAGCGGAACAGGTTGGTGGTGCTGGTGGCCACGCCGATGTCCCTGATCTCCACCGCGTTCTGCGTGCCTACCAGAGAGGTGGGAAACTGCAGGCCACTGGCGATGCCGGTCAGCAGCATGAACAGCGCGCTGAGCAGGCCCGCCTGGGGTGGCGTCATGGCCATGCCGAGGATGGCGAAGGGCATCAGCAAGGCTCCGGCCAGGATCTGCGGCTTGTAGCGGCCGGTCAGGGTGGTCAGCCGTCCACCGGTGTAAGCGCCTACCGGCAAGCCCATGGCCAGTGGCAACAGGTGCAGGGCGGCGCTGTCGGCGCCGGCGCCGGTGATGCTCTGGTAGCGCAGCGGCATCAGCATGGTCAGCGAGATCGCCTGGAAGCTGGTGAAGAAGATAGTGCACCAGCACAAGGTTGCGACCTGGTTGCCGAACAGCTTCAGCGGCAGCAGGGGCTCTTCGGTCCGCCGTTCGTGGAGCACGAACAGCAACAGACCGCACAGGGCGCAAGACAACAGGCTAATCACCGGCGCCGACTGCCAGGCATGCCCCTGGCCAACCAAGGTGATGCCCAGCATCAGGCTGCCCAAGCCGAGGATCAGCAAGGCTGCGCCAAGGTAATCGACCTGCGCCTGGCGTCTGTTCACGCTCAGGCCGGCGAGAGCGCGGCGTGTCACCCACCACGCGCACAGGCCCAGCGGCAGGTTGAGCCAGAACACCCAGCGCCAGGACAGGTATTCGGTCAGCCAGCCGCCCAGCACCGGACCTGCCACGCTGGCCAGCGCGTACATGCTGCTGAAGTAGCCCTGGTAGCGGCCGCGCTCACGAGGCGCAACGAAATCGCCGATGATCGCCTGGCTCACCGAGACCATGCCGCCTGCGCCGATACCTTGCAGTACCCGCGCCAGCACCAGTTGTTCCATGCTCTGGGCCATGGCGCAGAACAGCGAGGCGAGGGTGAACAACGCGGTGCCGGTGAGGATCATGCGCCGTCGGCCATACAGGTCGCCGAGCTTGCCATAGATCGGCACGGCCACGGTCATGGCCACCATGTAGCCGGAAATGACCCAAGCCAACAGCCCGACATCATTGAACTGCGCGGAGATGGCCGGCATCGATACGGCGACGATGGTCTGGTCCAGGGCGCCAAGGAAGATCGCCAGCATCAGGGCGATCAGCACGCTGCGCAGAACGGTGGGAGGCAAAGCGGCGGTCACGGTCATACCTTGTCTTGGAAAGCCGCTAGTGTAGCGAGTTTCAATAGCCTCCTATGTAACTCGTGCATTCCCTATGCAAGATCGGCATTAGCGCTTTCATCCTGACCGGCATGGCCGCGTGATATCGTGCCTTGGCCACAGAGGCTGAATTCCGGGGCTTTGCACCAGCTTGGTGCAATCGTTTGCCACCGGATTTTTCGTCTCTGTATCCCACACCTTTTATTCTTCTGCCTGCATGTCGAGCATGACCGCCTGATGGCGACGGTAAGAACAGGTCAGGTAGACCCGCTTCAGGGGTCGGTAGTCAACCAGTTCAATTTCACGGTTATTGCGGAGTGATCATGCCCAAGGCTTCCCACCAAGATTTGCGTTTTGCCTTTCGCGAACTTCTGGCTTCAGGTTCGTGCTACCACACCGCTTCGGTGTTCGACCCCATGTCTGCGCGCATTGCCGCCGACCTGGGCTTCGAGGTCGGCATCCTCGGTGGTTCGGTCGCTTCGCTGCAGGTCCTGGCCGCACCTGACTTCGCCCTCATCACCCTGAGCGAATTCGTCGAGCAGGCCACCCGCATCGGGCGCGTGGCGCAATTGCCGGTGATCGCCGACGCCGACCACGGCTATGGCAACGCCCTCAATGTGATGCGTACTGTCGTTGAGCTGGAGCGTGCCGGCGTGGCCGCGCTGACCATCGAAGACACCCTGCTGCCCGCGCAGTTCGGGCGCAAGTCCACCGACCTGATCCCGGTCGAGGAGGGCGTCGGCAAGATCCGTGCGGCGTTGGAGGCGCGTGTCGATTCGGCTTTGTCGATCATCGCCAGAACCAACGCCGGTGTGCTGTCGACTGAGGAACTGATCGTGCGCACCCAGAGCTACCAGCGCGCGGGCGCCGATGGTATCTGCATGGTAGGGGTCAAGGATTTCGAGCAGTTGGAGAAGATCGCCGAACACCTGTCGGTGCCGCTGATGCTGGTCACCTACGGCAACCCGAACCTGCACGACGACGAGCGCCTGGCGAGCTTGGGCGTGCGCGTTGCCGTCGATGGCCATGGCGCCTACTTCGCTGCGATCAAGGCGACCTACGACTGTCTGCGCGAGCAACGCAAGCTGCAGAACAAGGCCGAAGGGCTCAGTGCCACGGAGTTGGCGCACACCTACACCCAGCCCGAGGATTACATCGTCTGGGCCAAGGAATACATGAGCGTCGAGGAGTGACAGCCCGGCGCTGTCACCTTACCTGACGGCGCTCAGCGTTGCGGTGTGCGGCACACAATGGGCCAGGCTGCAACTGGCTGCCGAACTAGGCTGGTTGCGCAGCATTTCGACTCGCCAGGCTGCCGTGGCGTAGAGCCCGACCACCGCGGCCAGGGCACAGATGACGGCGCATTTCCTGGATTTGATGCCCATGATGCTCACCTCCTGCCACAGCATATTGGTGCTGTTTAAAGCATAGATCAGCTTGATGGTGGCTGCTTCCATGGCAGGCCGTGGTCCCAGGCCGGTTCATCGGTGAAGCGTTCGGCCAGAAAGTCGAGCATGCTGCGCAAGGTCGCCGGCATGTGCTTGCGTGAGGTGTAGACGGCGTTGAGGTTCAGCTCCCGTGGCCGGGCATCGGGCAGTAGGCAGACCAGTTCACCACTGCGCAACGCGGCGGCGGCCTGGTAGGTCGGTAGCATGGCGATGCCGATTCCGGCCAGGACCGCCCGTTGCAGGGTCATGGCTTCGTTGGCACTGACGTTGCCTTGCACGGGGACTGCGACGCACTGGCCCTCCACCTCGAAATGCCAGAGGCTGTGGCCGAAATAGGCATGGGTCAGGCAGTTGTGCTGGCTGAGGTCTTCGACCCGTTGCGGCGCGGGATGTTGGCGCAGGTAGCTGGGCGAGGCGCAGATCACCGAGCGGCAGACGGTCAGACGCCGGGCGATCAAGTTCGGGTCCAGGTCGTTGCTGGTGCGGATAGCCAGGTCGATGCGCTCATCGACCAGGTTGACGGTGCGGTCGAGCATCTGCAACTCGACCTTCACGCCCGGGTAGCGCTTGACGTAGTCCGCCACCGCATCCACCAACTGGGCCTGGCCGAACGAAGTGCTGACGCTGATGCGCAGTTCACCGCGTGGCGCCTCGTCGGGCTGGCGCACGGCTGCTTGCAGGTCGCCGGCCAGTTCCAGCATCTGGCGGCAGCGGGGCAGGGTCTCCTGGCCGGCGGCGGTCAGGCTCAGCTTGCGCGTGGTGCGCTGCATCAGCCTCGCGCCGACCCAGTCTTCCAGTTCAGCCAAGTAACGCGAGACCACGGGCCGTGACAGCTCCAGGTGGTCGGCCGCTGCCGACTGGCTGCCCAGGTCGACGACGGTGACGAAAACGCGCATGGCGTTCAGACGGTCCATGATTTGCCCGGTTTCAGAAACAAACTATGTCCAAGCATCGCATTTTTTGTGATGGAACAGGCAACTAAGCTGTTGCCCATCCTCTCTTTCACAGGAAATGCCCCGATGTCCTTTTCTTCCGCCTTGCGCACTGTGCTGCTGGTGTGTGCCGGCTTCGGCCTGGCCTCCCAGGTGGCGGCTACCGAGCCGCCATTGCAACTGGACGTCTACAACCCTGGGCACGAAGCGCTGTTCCCGGTCAGTTCGGTGATCGTCAGCGGCAAGCATGACGCCATTCTGGTCGACGCCCAGTTCGGCAAGGGCCAGGCTGAGCAAGTGGTGGCCAGATTGCGCGCCAGCGGCAAGCGCTTGACCACCATCTACATCAGCCACGGCGACCCGGACTACTACTTCGGCCTGCCGACGCTGACCCAGGCCTATCCGGACGCCAAGGTCGTCGCCTCGGCAGCCACCGTGGCGCATATCCGCAAGACCATGAACGACAAGCTGGCCTATTGGGGCCCGCAGATGGGGGCTGACAAACCGGCGCAGTTGGTCGTGCCGCAGGTGCTCGAAGGCAACCACCTGAGCCTGGAAGGCCAGGCGCTGGACATCATCGGTCTGGATGGGCCGCAGCCGGACCGCAGTTTTGTCTGGATCCCGTCGATCAAAGCGGTGGTCGGAGGTGTGGTGGTGGCGGAGAATCTTCATGTGTGGATGGCCGATACCCAATCGGCCAAGTCCCACACGGACTGGCTCAAGACTCTTGAGCGTATCGAGCAGATGGCCCCGCAGACCGTGGTTCCCGGCCACTACTTGGGCCAGAGCAGCCGTTCGCTGGCCGCCGTGCGCTTCACGGCCGACTACATCCGTGCCTTTGATGCCGAAACAGCCAAATCGGCGGATGCCGCCGAGCTGATCGCGGCCATGCAGCAGCTCTACCCGGACCTGGGTGAGGAAAGCTCCCTGGAGCTCAGTGCCAAGGTCGCCAAGGGCGAAATGAAGTGGTAATCCCTTTCAACCCTGATGGAGTTGTTCCCATGAGCAAGATCGCAATCATCGGCGCCACCGGCCGTGCCGGCAGCCAGTTGCTGGAAGAGGCCCTGCGTCGGGGCCACAGTGTCATCGCCATCGCCCGCGACCCTTCGAAGCTGGAAGGGCGCCCAGGCGTCACGGTCAAGGCGTTGGATGCCAAGGACAGCACCGCGTTGCAGGAGGCGGTGACTGGCTGCGACGCTGTATTGAGCGCAGCGCATTTCTCGACGCTCTCGCCGCACGCCATTATCGAGCCGGTGAAGCGTGCCGGGGTTAAGCGCCTGCTGGTGGTTGGCGGCGCAGGCAGCTTGTTGCTGCCCTCGGGCCACCGGGTGATCGACAGCCCGGACTTTCCTGAAGCCTACAAGGCTGAGTCCAATGCAGGCGTGCTCTTCCTCGATGAGCTGCGCCAGGAGCAACAACTCGATTGGACCTTCCTGTCGCCTTCGGCCGAGTTCGTCGAAGGCGAGCGTAGCGGGCATTACCAACTGGGCAAGGACCACCTGCTGATCGGCGCCGATGGCAAGAGTTGGATCACCTTTGCCGACTATGCCATCGCCATGCTCGATGAGCTGGATAAGCCGGCGCATTCGCGGCAGCGGTTTACTGTCGGGTATTGAGGCGAATCCATTTCCCAGGACCGGGGCATGCAGGAGTGAGGTAGGAGCCAGTGTTGTCTGTGGGAGCAGGGTAATGTTGCTCTCTCTAGACATCAGTCGTTTGGTTTACGGCCGCTGCGCGCCCCATCGCGACACAAGGCCGCACATGCCGTTGCTTGCCGGTGAATAGGTTTACTGTCTGGCACGCTCTTGCAACCAGTCCAGCAACTCAAGCAATGCCGGTGTCGCGGCTTTCGGTGGGCAGGCCAGGTAATAGCTCTTGCCGGTCGCCACCTTCAGCTCGAAGGGCGTGCACAGCCGTCCACTGCGCAGATCGTCAGCGATCAGCGCCCAATCGCCAATGGCCACGCCAGTGCCCTGGGACGCCATGGCCATGGCCATGTCCAGGGTCTCGAAATGCTGCCGTGGCCCATGTTGGCCGAGTTCGGCACCGGCGGCCCGCAGCCAGAGCCGCCAGTCATGTTCGTCCCGCGATGGGTGCAGCAGCATGTGCCGGGCCAAGTCCTCAAGGTTGACCAGTGGCAATGCCCCGGCCAGCAAGGACGGTGCGCACACCGGCGTTAGCTGTTCGTCGAACAACTTGCGGACCTGCAACCCGTGGTTCGGCGCGTTGCCGTAGACCACCGCCGCATCGAAGCCCTCACGGCGAAAATCCACGCCGTGCTGCACTGTGGTGGTCAGCTCCACCGGCACGTCCGGGCGCAGGGCCTGCCATTCCATCAGGCGCGGCAGCAGCCAGCGCATCACGCAGGTCGGCGCCTTGAGCTGCAGGGTGCTGCTGCGGCCGCCGACCTCCCGTACACCATCTTCGATCAGAGCGAACACCTGTTGCACCCGCGGCAGCCAGTCCTGGCCTTCGCGGGTCAGGCTCAGGCCCCGGGCCTGGCGCTGGAACAGGGCATAGCCCAAGTGCTCTTCGAGCCCGGCGATCTGCCGGCTCACCGCACCTTGTGTGATGTGCAGTTGCTGGGCGGCGCGGGTGAAGTTGCAGCACTGGGCGGTGACCAGGAAGGTGTGCAGGGCGGGTAGGGGAGGCAAGCGTTTCATTGTCTTTAGCCATGATCTATGGACATGGCTAGTATGTGTTTTTTTGCATTGTGCCGGTAGCCGCACGACGGTTCCAATGATGCCTGGTCTCAACAAGAATCAGGGTGAACGACATGGCGACCTGTGGCGAAGTATTGGTGAAACTCCTCGAAGGCTATGGCGTCGACCATGTCTTTGGGATTCCTGGTGTGCATACCGTGGAGCTTTACCGGGGGCTGGCGGACTCCTCGATCCGGCACATCACGCCGCGCCACGAGCAGGGCGCCGGGTTCATGGCCGATGGCTACGCACGCACGCGCGCCAAGCCTGGGGTGTGCTTCATCATCACCGGCCCGGGCATGACCAACATCACCACCGCCATGGGCCAGGCCTATGCCGACTCGATTCCGATGCTGGTGATCTCCAGCGTCCAGTCCCGCGGCCAGCTGGGAGGCGGGCGTGGCAAGCTGCACGAGTTGCCCAACCAGGCCAGCCTGGTCGCTGGCGTGGCGGCGTTTTCCCACACCTTGATGAGTGTCGACGACCTGCCTCAGGTGCTGGCGCGGGCCTTTGCCGTATTCGATGGCGGGCGGCCGCGCCCGGTGCATATCGAGATTCCTCTGGATGTGCTGGTCGAACCTGCTGACCACTTGTTGACCAGCCGCCCGGTACGTACGTCGCGGGCCGGTGCCGCGCCCCAGGCGGTGATGCAGATGGCCGAGCGTCTGGTGCGGGCTCAGCGTCCGCTGGTCCTCGCCGGTGGCGGTGCGTTGGCCGCCGGCGCGGCCATTACCCGGCTCGCTGAACACCTTCAGGCGCCGGTGGCACTGACCATCAACGCCAAGGGCCTGCTGCCGGCGCAGCATCCGTTGCAGATCGGCTCGACCCAGTCACTGCCGGCAACCCGTGCTCTGGTCGCCGAGGCCGACGTGGTGCTGGCCATTGGCACTGAACTGGCGGAAACCGACTACGACGTGACCTTCAAGGGGGGCTTCGAGATTCCTGGCAGCCTGCTGCGTATCGACATCGACCCGGACCAGACCGTGCGCAACTACATGCCGGAGCTGGCCCTGGTGGCCGATGCCGATCTGGCTGCCGAGGCCTTGCTGGACGCCTTGCAGGCACAACCACAGCCGGTGCGTGAAAGCACTTGGGGCGCCGTCCGCGCCGCAGGCTTGCGCCAGACCCTCGCCGCTGAGTGGGACCAGCCGACCCGCAGCCAGACCCGCCTGCTCACTACCGTACTGGAAACCCTGCCCGACGCAGTGTTGATCGGCGATTCGACCCAACCGGTGTACACCGGCAACCTGACCCTGGACATGGACCGGCCACGCCGCTGGTTCAACGCTTCGACCGGCTACGGTACCCTCGGTTATGCCCTGCCGGCAGCGATGGGCGCTTGGCTGGGCAGTGCCGAGGCGGCTGCCGAGCGTGTCCCGGCGGTGTGCTTGATCGGCGATGGCGGTCTGCAGTTCACCCTGTCCGAGTTGGCCAGCGCGGTGGAGGCGCAGGCGCCGCTGATCGTGCTGCTGTGGAACAACCAGGGCTATGAGGAAATCAAGAAGTACATGGTCAACCGCGCCATTAAACCAGTGGGCGTGGACATCCATACTCCGGACTTCATCGGCGTCGCCCGCGCCCTGGGCGGTGCTGCGCAGACGGTCTGCGACGTGGCGCAGCTGCGCGAGGCCTTGCGCCAGGCCTGTGACCGCCAGGGGCCGACGCTGATCCAAATCGACCAGGCGCAATGGCAACAGGCGGTGCCGGCCTGAGCTGATCAGCTGGCGCTGGTGCGCAGCCGGGCGAGGTCGCGGATGGGCGGCGCGCCATACAGGCGGCTGTACTCACGGCTGAACTGCGAGGGGCTTTCATAGCCGACCCGGTAACCCGCCACTGCCGCCTCCAGGCCATCGCTGAGCATCAGGCGCCGGGCTTCTTGCAGGCGCAACTGCTTTTGGTACTGCAAGGGGCTCATGGAGGTCACTGCCTTGAACCTGTGGTGCAGGGTGGAAGTGCTCAGGTTGACCTCCCGGGCCAGGTCTTCGATACGCAATGGCTGCTGGAAATGCTGGTTGAGCCAGGCGATAGCCTGACAGACACGGTGGGTCTGGCTGTTGGCCAGGGCGATTTCATACAGCCGGTAGCCTTGCGGCCCGCGTAACAGGCGGTAGAGGATTTCGCGGCGGATCAAGGGCGACAGCATCGCGATGTCCCGTGGCGTGTCCAGCAGGCGCACCAGGCGTAGCAGGGCATCGAGCAATTGTGGGTCGCTGCGTTCCACGTAGAGCCCACGTCCGGAGGGCAGGTTCGGCACTGCCATCGGCCCCGCTTCGGCGATCAGTTGGCTGATCTCGGCCGGGTCGATGTCCAGGCGCAGGCCCAGGCTCGGGTTATCCTCGCTGGCTTCGAGCATGGCCCCTCTGATCGGCAAGGTGACCGAGACCACCATGTAGTGCAATGGGTCGTAGGCGTAGCGTTCATCGCCGAGGAACAGGGTCTTGCTGCCGTGGGCAAGGATGCACAGGGCCGGTTGGGCCAGGGTGGGCATCGAGCGGATGTTTTCCCGGTAGCTGACCAGGTACAGGTCTTCGATGGCCGACTCGGTGCCGCTGGGTTCGCCGGCATGTCGGCGGATCAGCCCGGCCAGTTCCTGGCGCTGCGCCTCCAGGGGCGGGTCGAGAAACGATGGGGCGGGCGATGGCGTGGTCATGGCGGTTTTCCTCTGCTGACGGCTGCAGCATAGGTTTGTGCAAGGGAGGGCGCTAGTCCAAAGCTGCAGCCCGCTTGCCTGATCCTGCACGGCGGCAGGATCAGGCAAGCGGGCTGCAGGAATGGCCTAACCACGCGTGCGGGCGAGGACCTAACCTTGGCAGCCTGGCTTTTCTGTCCGCGTGCTTCAAGGAGAACTCCCCATGACCCAGCTTCAACCGGTCACACACCTTGCTTTCATCCGTGCCAGCAGTGGTCGTTCGGCAGAGCTGGGCGCCCGCCTGCGCGACCTGCTGGAGCCTTCCTTGCAGGCTCCCGGTTGCCTGAGCTTCAGCGTGCAGCGCTCCCTGGCCGATACCGACCTCTGGCTGCTCAGCGGCAGTTGGCGCGACCAGCAGGCGATGAGCGGTTACTTTGCCTCGCCGACCCTGGACCTGTTCGGCGAGTTGGTCCAGGCCCAGGTGGTCGCCAGCCTGGACCTGCACACCTTCGGCTCGGGTTAGAATGCAGGCCTTTTTTCAAACGGTTTGGAATGTCAGGCATGGCACGTAGAGAGTTTTCCCACTTCGAAGCGGTATCGGCGATGGTCCCGGGCGAAGGCGGCTATAGCGCCGCGATTGCCGTGAAGAGCCTGGGCATGGGAGGCGCGCCGCGTTTTCACAAGGTGCTCGATGGGCAGCTTTTCAAGACCGCGCTGGCGGCCGATGAGGCCGCCTGTGCCGAGCTTGCGCGCCTGCAGAGCGTCAGCGACGAGGGCGAGCTGATCTGGTGATCAGCCGTTGACCTGTGGCCGGACCATCTTGAACAGGTTGCCCAGTTCGAAGTAGTCGGCCGGGCCACCACCACGCAGGATGGGCTCGGCCGCGGCGGTGTCGTAGATACCATCCTTGAGCAGATGCTCGGCGATATGCACTGCCACTACCTCTCCCAGGATCAGCCAGCTCGGGACCCGTTCCTGATCGGCACGCTGCAGTTGGACGATCTGGGTCACCTTGCACTCAAAGGACACTGGGCTTTCACCGACCCGGGGCACGCTGACCACCCGCGATGGCGCCGCGGTCAGTCCGCTCAGGGCGAATTCGTCGACCTGCGCTGGCACCGCTGCGCAGCTCTGGTTCATAGCCTCGGCCAATGGCTTGGTGGCCAGGTTCCAGACGAATTCACCGGTCTGCTCGATGTTGTTCAGGCTGTCTTTGCGCCCGACACTGCAGAACCCGATGATCGGCGGGATGTAGTTGAAGGCATTGAAGAAGCTGTAGGGCGCGAGGTTCAGGTGGCCTTCGCGGTCCTGTGAGGAAATCCAGCCGATTGGCCGTGGGCCGACGATGGCATTGAAGGGGTCGTGGGGCAGGCCGTGGCCTTTCGCGGGTTCGTAGTAGTACATCTGCGCAGGCCGGGTGGCCCTTCCTCTGGATGAACGAGGCGCTTAGTGTGCCAAGCCTTTGCCTGGCTGAAAATGATCAAGCCCGGCCGAAGCCGGGCTGGGTACTCGCATCAGCGATCAGCTGATGCGGTGAGCGTTGGTGCGGTCGAATCCGTCTTCAGCGAAACGTGCGCCGCCGGTGCGGTCGAAGCCATCTTCAGCGAAGCGTGCACCGCCGGTGCGGTCAAAACCGTCTTCAGCGAAGCGTGCACCGCCGGTGCGGTCAAAACCGTCTTCAGCGAAGCGTGCACCGCCAGTGCGGTCAAAACCATCTTCCGCATAGGTGGCCGATTGGGTTTGGGCCGCGGCGAATTCGTGGGCGTTAGTACGATCGAAACCGTCTTCGGCGAAAGCACCAGCAGCCATTACAGAAAGGGCTATGGCCAGGATCAGTTTGTTTTTCATGGTCGTTGCTCCAAGTAGATGAAGGGATGTCTTGTTTCTATGGGTTTAATGCTACTCCGATTAAATTGATATAAAAACGCAAAAATTAGCGTCTAAAAATCGATTTATTCGATGTTTGTGGCAATGTTCAGCCCTCGATCGTAGGGTCAGCCCGCTCCCGCGATTGCTTGTCAGATGTTCAGCGCTGGATTGAAGGCAAGGTTTTCACCAGCCATGACAGGGTGCCGCCCGGGGATTAATTCCGGGTTAACTGGAAATACCATTAGGGAATCAGAAGCGGAAAAAACGCTCTATGGCGCCAAGGCTGCCCGTTTAGCGGCCAGTACATAGGCAAGGCTGCGTTCGATCACTCATCGAGCGGAGTGGGCTGGTCGTTCATGGAAGGGTTGATTTGGTCGCGAGTGCTGCGGACAGCTTGATGAGGCATCTCTTCTCGAGAAGGTCGGCCAAGTGGCGGGTGGCTGTGGCCAGATCCAGCGAAGGCCATGCATGGGACGAAAAAAGGGGCGAACCGCCTGGCGGTTCGCCCCTTTTTCTACCCGTCCGACAAGATCAGTCAGTGGTGATCCGCGAGTGGGTACGGGTGTCTTTCATGAACACGTACACCAGCAGCGAGCAGGCGATGCAGGCCGTCACGTACCAGTAGAAACCGGTCTCCATGCCGATGCTCTTGAACCACAGGGCCACATACTCGGCGGTGCCGCCGAAGATCGATACGGTCAGGGCGTAGGGCAGGCCGACGCCCAGGGCGCGGATCTCGGTGGGGAACAGCTCGGCTTTCACCACGGCGTTGATCGAGGTATAGCCGCTGACGATGATCAGTGCTGCCATGATCAGGAAGAACGCGCCCCACCAGCTCTGGATGGTGTGCAGGGTGGTGAGGATCGGTACGGTGCACAGGGTGCCGAGCACACCGAAGGCGATCAGGATCGGACGGCGGCCGATCTTGTCGGAGAGGCTGCCGATCACCGGTTGCAGGCACATGAACAGGAACAACGTGGCCGCCGAGATGGTGGTCGAGTCGGTGATGCTCATGCCTACGGTGTTGACCAGGTACTTCTGCATGTAGGTGGTGTAGGTGTAGAAGGCCAGGGTGCCGCCCATAGTCAGGCCGACCACGGTCGCCAGTTCCTTGGGATGGCGCATCAGGGTGCGCATCAGGCTTTCCTTGGACTTTTCCTTCTTGGTGAAGGAGCTGGTTTCTTCCATGCCACGGCGCAGGTACAGGGCAACGACCGCGCACAGAGCGCCGATCACGAAAGGTACGCGCCAGCCCCAGGCGTACAGCTGTTCGGTGGTCAGGGTCTGCTGCAGGATGATCAGCACCGCCAGGGCGATGAGCTGGCCGGAGATCAGCGTCACGTACTGGAAGCTGGAGAAGAAGCCACGGCGGTCCTTGGTGGCCATCTCGCTGAGGTAGGTGGCCGAGGTGCCGTATTCACCGCCAACCGACAGGCCCTGCATTAGGCGGGCGATGACCAGCAGGATCGGCGCAGCGACGCCGATGGTCTCATAGCCGGGGGTCAGGGCGATGACCAGGGAGCCGGCGCACATCAGCAGTACCGAGGCCATCAGCGCGGCCTTGCGCCCCTTGCGGTCGGCGTACAGGCCCATCAACCATCCGCCGATCGGGCGCATGAGGAAGCCCACGGCGAAGATCGCAGCGGTGTTGAGCAGTTGTGCGGTGGTGTCGCCGGCCGGGAAGAAGGCCTTGGCGAAGTACAGCGAAAACGCGGCGTAGACGTACCAGTCGTACCATTCGACCATATTGCCGATGGAACCACTGAAGATCGACTTGAGACGGCTAGAGGTGGTCTTTTCCGCAGCGGGCGCAAGGGCCGCCCCGGCTGGCAGGGTGGTGGCGTTATCCATCAGAGGTAACCTTCTCGTTGTTTTTGTGGAGCGCGCCGTAGCGCAGCTTGCAGGGGCGTTTGCAGAAGCTGTGCCAACGGAAGTCATCTCGATGCTGGTCTCGCGTTTTGGCGCAGTCGGGCACCCCCTCGCGGCACAAGCCGCTCCTATGGGCAACCGCTCAATCCAAGGCTTGCAGGGACATTCTGGGAGGGGCTTCATGCCGTGATGGGCTGCACGCAGCCCCGCTTGCCGAGGCTGTGCTCACTTGGATGTGAAGGCGGTCTTGGGTGATGGATAAGCGGATTTCCGCTTATTGCTGTTGGCCTATAGGCAAGATTTCGCTCATTCGCGCTCGATGAAGTCCTCGCGGGAAATGCCGTGGCGCTGCATCTTTTCGTTGAGGGTGCGGCGAGGCAGTTGCAGGCTTTCCATCACTGCCTTGATCTCGCCCTTATGCTGGCGCAGGGCGGCACGCAGGCATTGGGCTTCGAACGCCTCTATCTGTTCGGCCAGGGATTGCCCGGCGGGGGAATCTTCGAGTGCGGGCGAGTCCAGGCCGAGGGCGTGGCGCTCGGCGGCGTTGGCCAGCTCGCGGACATTGCCTGGCCAGTCATGGCCTAGCAGCCGCGCCAGTTGGGCGCCGCCCAGCGGCGGGGCGCTGCGGCCCAGGCGTTCGGCGGCCTGGCGGGCGAAGAACTCGAACAGCAAGGGGATATCCTCGCGCCGCTCGCGCAGGGGAGCCAGGCGCAGTTCGGCGACGTTCAGGCGGTAGGCCAAGTCTTCGCGGAAGCGCCCGGCACGGGCTTCTTCGAGCAAGTCGGGCTTGGTCGCGGCGATGATGCGTAGGTCGACGTTGATGCTCTGGTTAGCGCCTAGGCGTTCCAGCTTCTGCTCCTGGATCACCCGCAGCAGCTTGGCCTGCTGGGCCAGCGGCATGCTTTCGATCTCGTCGAGGAACACTGTGCCGCCGTTGGCGTACTCCAGTTTGCCGATGCGTTTGCCCTGGGCTCCGGTGAAGGCGCCGCTCTCGTGGCCGAACAGTTCGGCCTCGAACAGCGATTCAGGGATCGCCGCGCAATTCAGGGCGACGAAGGGCTTGCTGGCGCGCGGGCCGAAGTCGTGCAGGCAACGCGCCACGCGTTCCTTGCCGCTGCCGGTTTCGCCCCGGATCAGCACGTTGACCGGCAGCGCCGCCAGGTCCAGAACCTGGCGGCGCAACTGTTGCAGGCCGTGGGACATGCCCAGCAGGGTGTTCTCCAGGCGCGCCTTGAGGTCAGCTTGTTCGTGCAGGCGCCGGTTCTCCAGCACCAGTTGGCGCTTTTCCAGGGCTCGACGCAGGCTACCGAGCAGGCTTTGCGGGCTGAAGGGTTTTTCCAGGAAGTCATAGGCGCCGTTGCGCATGGCCTCGACAGCCATTGGCACGTCGCCATGGCCGGTCAGCAGAATCACAGGCAGGTCGGGGTCGTCTGCCTGAAGCTGTTCGAGCAGTTGCAGGCCATCCATGCCGGGCATGCGCACATCGCTGATGATCACCCCGGGGAAGTGCCGTGGCAGTTGCGCCAGGCACTCATCGGCACGACTGAACAGCTGCACGCTGAAGCCCGACAGGCTCAGCCACTGTTCCACCGCCGTGCGGATACTGGCTTCATCATCGACGACGATCACTGAATTCAACATACAGGCTCCAGATCGCGGGGCAGGGTAAGGCTGAAGCGCGCGCCGCCAGGCAGGTTCTCGACCTGCAGTTGGCCGCCGGCCTCGTGGACGATGCCGTAGGAAATCGCCAGGCCAAGGCCCAGGCCTTCGCCCACCGGCTTGGTGGTGAAGAAGGGGTCGAAGACTTTGGCCAGGTCCGCCTCGGGGATACCGCCACCGCTGTCCAGCACGCTGAGGCGCCAGTGCCCGGCATCGGCTTCGATACGGATTTCCAAGCGTTTGTAGCTTTTCCCGGTCATGGCGTCGAGAGCATTGTGCAGCAGATTGATCAGCACCTGTTCCAGGCGGATTGCATCGCCCCGAACCCAGGCCGGACGCGCCAGGTACTGGGCTACTTCGACCCCTTCGCTGCGGATCCGCGCTTCCAGCAGGTGCAGGGCCTGATCGACCACCGTGGCCAGGTCCAGGCGCTCGCGCAGGCCGCCGGGGCTGTTGCGGGCGAAGGTCTTGAGGTGGCCGGTCAGCGCGGCCATGCGTGTGAGCATCTGGTCCAGTGGTTCCAAGGCCTGGCGCGCTTGCTCCACCTGGCCGCTGTCGAGCAGTAGGCGCAACGTCGCCAGTTGCATACGTTGGGTGGTCAGCGGCTGATTGATCTCGTGGGCCAGGGCGGCCGACATCTGCCCCAGCGCCGCCAGCTTGGCCGATTGCACCAGGCCTTCCTGGGCGGTGCGCAGATCGCGGGTGCGCACCTCGACCAGGCGTTCGAGCTCTTCGCGGCTTCGCTGGCGCAGGCGTGCCAGGCGCAGGCGTTGGCTGATGAACAGTAAGGCGAACACCAGACTCAACCAGATCGCCGCAGCGGCCAGCGCGGCATTGCGCCCATCCTCGCTGACCTGCGGCTTGCGCAACAGGTGCAGGGTCCAACCTTCGGTCTCCAGCGGCAGGCTCTCCCAGAGGTATTCGGTGTTGCCCTCCGGCCCTTGCACACGGCTGAGGCGGCTGTTGTCGGCGAACTGGGTGAGCACTTGATGTTGCAGGGGCACCAGCGGTTGTTTGTCGTACTGGCGGGTCTCGGCCAGTTCGGCGCGGTCGGCAACGCTCAGTGGCTGCAGTTCGCGGTAGCGCCAGCCGTCTTGGTTGGCGATGAAGATAATGCCGCGGGCATCGCTGACCAGCAGCACATCGCTGCCCTGGCGCCATTCACGTTCCAGTTCGGGAAACTCCAGCTTGACCACCATGGCGCCGAGAAAGCGCCCGTGCTCGTCGTTGACCGCGCTGGAGAGGAAATAGCCCGGCACGCCACTGGTTACGCCCACCGCATAGAAGCGGCCGCTGCCCTGGCTGCGGGTCTGCTTGAAGTAGGGGCGAAAGCCATAGTTGGAGCCGACGTAGGTGGTCGGCAGGCGCCAGTTGCTGGCCGCCACGGCGAGCCCGGTACGGTCCAGCAGTTCCAGGGTGGAGGAGTTGGCCGCGCCGTTGATGAGTTCGAGTTTGCGGTTCAGGGCATCCTGCACCTTCTCATCGACCGGCCCACGCAGGGCGTTGATCAGCTCCGGGTCCAGGGCCAGCACGGCGGGCAGGGCGCGATAGCGCTCGATCAGGGTTTGCAGCGAATTGGCGTACAGCCCCAGTTGCAGGCTGGCGCGGCGTGCGTCGGTGACCATGGCCTTGCGTTTGGCCTGGTGCATGGCCCAGCTCGCACTGAGGACGGTGCCGATAACGATCAGCAGGATGATCAACCCCAGACGCAGGGTGCGAAAGGAAAATGGCATGGTGCGGATCCTGGCTATCGGGAGGGCCTTGAGACCCTCCCTTTGGGGCGTATCGACGGTTTACAGCAGTTCGAAGTGCTGTTGTTGCACGGTCTGGGAATCGAGCCCGACTTGGACATTGAACTGGCCAGGTTCGGCGGCCCATTGCAGTTGGCCATTGTAGAACTTCAGGTCATTCTCGCGGATGCGGAAGGTCAAGGTCCGGGACTCTCCGGCCTTGAGCATGACCTTCTGGAAGTTCTTCAGCTCCTTGACCGGGCGGCTCATGGACGCGGCGACATCCTGCAGGTACAGCTGCACCACGGTCTCGCCGTCACGCGGGCCAGTGTTCTTCACCGTTACCTGGGCGTCCAGGGTCTCGCCGCGTTTGAGCGTCTGTTTCGACAGTGTCAGGCCTGACAGGCTGAAGTCGCTGTAGCTCAGACCATAACCGAACGGATAAAGCGGGCCGTTGGGCTCCTCGAAGTACTGCGAGGTGTAGTTACCCCGCTTGCCCGGCGTATAGGGGCGACCGATGCTCAAATGGTTGTAGTACATCGGAATCTGCCCGACCGAGCGTGGAAAGGTGATGGCCAGTTTGCCGGAGGGGTTGTAGTCGCCGAACAGCACGTCGGCGATGGCATTGCCGCCCTCGGTGCCGCTGAACCAGGTTTCCAGGATGGCATCGGCCTGTTCGCGCTCCCGGACCAGCGACAGCGGCCGGCCATTCATCAGCACCAGTACCAGCGGCTTGCCGGTGGCCTTGAGGGCCTTGATCAGGTCGCGCTGGCTGGCGGGGATTTCCAGGCTGGTGCGGCTCGAAGACTCATGAGACATGCCGCGTGATTCACCGACCACGGCCACCACGACGTCGGACTGCCGAGCGGCCTTGACCGCCTCGTCGATCATCACCGCCGCCGGCCGCCGGTCTTCGATGATTTCCGGTGCATCGAGGTTGAGGTGGTTGAGGTAGTCGATGACGGCTTTGTCGGCAGTGATGTTCGAGCCCTTGGCGTAGATCAGCTTGCCCTGGTCGCCCAGGGCGCGGCGGATACCTTCGCGCACGGTGACCGAATACCTGGGCCGGCCGGCGGCGCCCCAACTGCCCATTATGTCGATGGGCGCATCGGCCAGAGGGCCGACCAGGGCGATGGTACCGGCCTTCTTCAGCGGCAGCGCCTGGTTGTGGTTCTCCAGCAGCACCAGGCTGCGGCGGGCGACGTCACGGGCGGCGTCGCGGTGCAGGCGCGCCTCGGCATAGGCGTCCTGGGGATCGTCCTCAGCCTTGCCGATGCGCCGGTAAGGGTCTTCGAACAGGCCCATGTCGTACTTGGCGCCGAGCACTTCGCGCACGGCGTTGTCCAACTCGGTCTGGCTGACCTCACCGGACTCGAGCAGGCCGGGCAGCTCTTGGCCATAGAGCGAGTCGTTCATGCTCATGTCGATGCCGGCCTTGATCGCCAGCTTGGCGGCTTCGCGGCCGTCGCGGGCGACACCGTGGAAGATCAGTTCCTGGATGGCGCCGTGGTCGCTGATGGTCACGCCTTTGAAGCCCCACGCCTTGCGCAGGAGGTCGTGCATCAGCCAGGTATTGGACGTGGCCGGCACGCCATTGATCGAGTTCAGCGCCACCATCACTCCGCCAGCACCGGCGTCGATAGCGGCGCGGTAAGGGGGCAGGTAGTCGTTGTACATCTTCGGCGCGCTCATATCGACCGTGTTGTAGTCCCGGCCGCCTTCCACCGCGCCATACAAGGCGAAGTGCTTGACCACCGCCATGACGCTGTCGGCATTGGCCGGGCGCTTGCCCTGGAGTGACTCGACCATCACCCTGGAAATCCGTGAGGTCAGGTAGGTGTCTTCGCCGAAGCCTTCGCTGGTGCGGCCCCAGCGCGGGTCGCGGGCGATGTCGACCATGGGGGCGAAGGTCATGTCGATGCTGTCGGCGGCCGCTTCAATGGCCGAGGTGCGTCCGACTTTGGCGATGGCGTCCATGTCCCAGGTCGCCGCCAGGCCCAGGCTGATCGGGAACAGGGTGCGGTGGCCATGGATCACGTCGTAGGCGAAGAACATCGGGATTTTCAGGCGGCTGCGCTGGGCGGCATCCTGCATCGGCCGGTTCTCGCCACGGGTGATGGAGTTGAAGGTGCCGCCGATGCGTCCGGCGGCGATCTCCTTGCGGATCGTCTCGCGGGGCATGTCAGGGCCGATGCTGACCAGGCGCAACTGGCCGATCTTCTCATCGACGGTCATTTGCCCGATCAGGTGTTCGATGAAGGCTTGCTTGTCCTGCAAGGGCGGGGAGGCAGGCGCGGCCAGGACAGCCTGACTGGCCAGGCCGATGACAAGGCCCAGCAAACACGACTTGTTCATGAATTCTGTTCTCTAGGCCGTGGCGGTATCCACGGTGATACGCTTGGGCCGAAATTGGGAAACGGCTATTGTTCTGGGGTATCTTTCAGCCGATCAGGTCCGCCCGATCCAGCGATAGCGGCGGATTATGCCTTATATGAAACATTTGAAAACAAAGGAGTGTGCCGAACATGCAGGTCATTCAGTCCAGGTCTTTGCGGTTGTGGTTGTTGTTGATGCTCGGCAGCCTGTTGGCCGGGTGCGGGATCAACAACATTCCGCAGTACGATGAGCAGGTCAAGGCGGCCTGGGGCCAGGTGCAGAACCAATACCAGCGCCGGGCCGACCTGATCCCCAATCTGGTGGAGACGGTCAAGGGCTATGCCCGCCAGGAGCAGGAAACCCTTACCGCAGTGATCGAGGCGCGGGCCAAGGCCACGTCGATCCAGGTCGATGCCAACACCCTGGACGACCCACAGAAACTGCAGCAGTTCCAGCAGGCCCAGGCCCAGCTTACCGGGGCGCTCAGCCGCCTGATGGTGGTCGTCGAGCGCTACCCGGACCTCAAGTCCAACCAGAACTTCCTCGCCTTGCAATCGCAGCTCGAAGGCACCGAGAACCGTATCGCGGTGGCACGCCGGGACTTCATCACCGCTGTGCAGCTCTATAACACCGAGATCCGAACCTTCCCCGGGCGCATCTGGCACAGTGTCATGTACAGCGACCTGAAGGTGCGCGAGAGCTTCGAAGCCACCAGTGAGAACGCCGACAAGGCGCCTGAAGTGAAATTCTGATGCGGGCGCTCATCGTCGCCCTGTGGCTGGCAACGCTGCTGGCCTGCGGGCTGGCACGCGCCGAGCCGGTATTTCCGGCCCTGACCGGGCGGGTGGT
Source organism: Pseudomonas sp. X10 (assembly GCF_054889225.1). Taxonomy (NCBI): domain Bacteria; kingdom Pseudomonadati; phylum Pseudomonadota; class Gammaproteobacteria; order Pseudomonadales; family Pseudomonadaceae; genus Pseudomonas; species Pseudomonas sp. X10. The sequence continues at coordinate 1,218,850 of NZ_CM142677.1, forward strand.
GGACAACGCTCACCTGCTCGACGGCGCCAGCCGCCAGCAGTTGGAGCGTCTGCTCGCCGCCCATGAACAGGCCACCAGCGACCAGATCGTGGTCGTGACTCTGGCCGACCTGCAGGGCCAGAGCATCGAGGAATTCGGCTACCAGCTCGGCCGCCACTGGGGAATAGGCCAGAAGGGCAAGGACAATGGCGCGCTGTTGATTGTCGCGCCGAACGAGCGGCGCTTGCGCATCGAGGTCGGCTATGGCCTCGAGGACCGCCTGACCGATGCCCAGTCCTCGGTGATCATCAACAGTGTGATCACGCCCGCCTTCCGCCGCGGGGCCTTCAGAGAAGGCATCATCGCTGGCGCCAGTGCCATGCTCCAGGTGCTCGGTGGCGAGCCGTTGCAGGAGCCGGCCCAGGTTGTCGGTGAGCCCAGGGGGAACAAGACCCCCGGCTGGGCGGCGGGCCTGCTCGTGTTGCTGGTGATCATGGTGTTTGGCTTGGATGGCCTTGGCGATGGTGGTGGCCGAGGACGTGGTGGAGGTGGTTTTGGGGGCGGTTTCGGCGGCTTTGGTGGGGGCGGCGGGGGTGGCGGCTTCAGTGGTGGAGGCGGAGGCTTTGGCGGCGGCGGTTCATCCGGTGGCTGGTAGAACGATAACCAACGAGATAGCGATTGCATGACATTGCTCAACGAATACGACCAGCGCCAGGTGGCCGAGGCTATCGCTCGGGTCGAGCAACATACCGATGCCGAACTGGTCACCGTGCTGGCCCGGCGCGCCGACGACTACACCTACATCCCCTTGCTCTGGGCCAGCCTGGTGGCGCTGGTGGTGCCGGGGTTGCTGCATTACCTGGTCGGCTGGCTCAGTATCAACGAGCTGCTGCTGACCCAGTGGGTGACCTTCATGGTGCTGTGCCTGGTGTTCCGCATCCCGCGCCTGACCACCCGGCTGATCCCGCGCTCGGTCCGGCACTGGCGGGCCTCGAACCTGGCGCGGCGGCAGTTTCTCGAACAGAACCTGCACCACACCGCCGGCGCCACCGGTGTGCTGATCTTCGTTAGCGAGGCCGAGCGCTACGTGGAAATCCTGGTCGACGACGGCATTGCCCAACGCCTGGACAACCAGGCTTGGGCGGCCATCGTCGCGCGCTTCACCGAGCAGGTACGCCAGGGCCAGACCCTGCAAGGCTTCGTCACCTGTATCGAAGCCTGCGGTGAGTTGCTGCGCACCCATGTGCCATCGACCCATGCGCGCAACGAACTGCCCAACCGCCTGGTGATCCTCGACTGAGCCACGCCCATCGAGAAAACCTGTGCGCAGGCCGGGCATCGACGTAAAATGCCCGGCACTGCGCCCAGCGCGCCCTCCGCAATCCGAGGCACCCATTCCCGATGTCCGCCACACCCTCCGCTTCCACCGCGCCGGATGCGCGTGCCCAGTTCCTGAGCCTGTTGGACGCCAGCCTGCAGGGCAACACCCTGGTCAAGCTGGTGCTGGCGCGCCATGTCGGTGACGACGACACCTTGCAGCGCATCATTGCCAAGCCGTTGGTGGTCAAGGGGCAGGCCTGCCTGTCGCTGGTCTACCGCCACCAGACCCGCGACATCACCCGCAACCTGCCGCTGGAGCAGGCACAGGCATTGGTCGGCGAACTGCTACCTGGCAGCTTTCGCAACGCCCACTTGTTCAACCAGGACGAGGAAGTGCAGCTGACCTTCAGCAAGAAAGGCAAGCCGATGCTCAAGCGTCATGGTGCGCAGCAACCGCGCCAGGCCGCTGTGACAGAGCATGACCGGGAGAAGAAACGCTACCTGGAGCTGTCCCGGCCGTTCCTGCGCGACCTGGGTGTGACCGACCGCCAGGGCGCGTTGATCCCGGCCATGTCACGCAAGTGGAAGCAGATCAACAAGTTCATCGAGGTCTTCGACCATGCCCTGGCCAGCGCGCCGCTGGCGGCCGACCAGGCGTTGCGCGTGGCCGACTTCGGCTCGGGCAAGGGCTACTTGACCTTTGCCATGCACGACTACCTGAGCAACAGTCTGCAGCGCCAGGCCCAGGTCACCGGTGTCGAGTTGCGCCAGGACATGGTCGACCTGTGCAATGCCGCCGCCGGGCGCCTGGAGCATCCGGGGCTGGTATTCGAATGTGGCGATGTGCGCAGCGTGGTGCCCGAGGCCATCGACGTGATGATCGCCCTGCACGCCTGCGACATTGCCACCGACTACGCCATCCACACCGGTATCCGCTGCGGCGCCTCGATCATCATGTGCTCGCCGTGCTGCCACAAGCAGATCCGCCCGCAGATGCACAGCCCAGGTCTGCTCCAGCCCATGCTGCAATACGGCCTGCACCTGGGCCAGCAGGCCGAGATGCTCACCGACAGCCTGCGTGCCCTGTACCTGGAAGCCTGTGGATACGAGACCAAGGTGTTCGAGTTCATCTCGTTGGAGCACACCAACAAGAACAAGATGATCCTGGCGGTCAAGCGCAGGCAGCCGGGCGATGCCAAGCCGCTGCTGGAGAAGATCGGGCAGCTCAAGGCGTTCTACGGGGTGAAGGAGCATTGCCTGGAGACGTTGTTGCGGGCCGATGGATTGATTGCGGCGTAGTCCTTCTTGGCCTTGCTCACCTCGAACCCCGTGGCCGACACAACCGCCGCCCTCATAGCCACGATACATAACTCATTGATCTAGCAGGGACCTGTAGGAGCGGGCTTGCCCGCGAATGCGTCGGTAAATTCACGGCTGCATTCGCGGGCGAGTCGGGGTGCCGAACCGCCGCTCCCCTCAGAAAAACCGCGTCACACTGATCTTCGCATTGCGTCCCTGGGTATACACATTCTCTCCGGAGAGCTCCGGCCGCACGGCCTCGTTGAACAAGTTGTCTACCGTGAAATTGACCTCGGTACCTTTGAGATAGGGTTGTTGTGGCTTCCAGTTGGCGAACAGGCCGTGGACCTGGTAGTCGTCGTTGGCAAAGTGGTCGTAGTAACGGTCCCCCAGGGCGCTGGCCGGGCCTTCGTTGTACTTGTCGCTGGGCAGGCGGTCGCTCTTGCGCACGAACTGGGCGGTCCAGCCTACGCGGGCATCCCACGCCGGGATCTTCACGCCGAGGGTGGTGATCCACTTCGGCGCGGGGATGTCCTTGGCCCAGACGTCCGGCCCCCAAGGGTTGGTGTAGGCGCCTTCATGACGGCCGCTGATCCAGGAGAACGAGGCGGAGCCGAACAGGTAGGTCGAGTCGTAGAAGCTTTCGACTTCAAAGCCCTTGATGACCACATCGCCGATGTTGCGGTAGTTGGACATCAGGCCGTCGCCACAGGTGTTGGCGATGGTGCCGCCGGTCTGTAGCTGTTCCGCGCAGCCGATGCCAGTAGCTTTGAAGATCTCGTCCTTGATGTGGTTACGAAACAGCGTGGTACGGATTTGCACGCTGTCCTGCGCCGTGAACACATCGGAGAAGTCGGTGATGTTGCCTAGGCGCAGGGCCGTGATGCGTTCGGGGTCAAGGTTGCGGCTGGTGGCGGTGCGGCTGCCGACGCCCTGGACTTCGTATTGCTCATCCAGCACCGGAGCGCGCCAGGTCTTGCTGTAGTCGGCGAAGAAGGCGGTCTGTGGGTTGACCTTCCAGAACACCGACAGGCGCGGCGACCAGCCGCTGTAGGTCTTCTCGCTATAGTCGTGGCCGGCTTCCGGGTTGTTGTAGTAGGGCGCTTGGTTGGGCTTGCCTTCATTGACGACGTGGTCGTAGCGCAGCGATGGGGTGATGGTCACGTCGCCCAGGGTGATCGCGTCCTGCAGGTAGTAGCCCTGGCTCTGCACCTTGCCGCTGGGCATGAAGTACGGCTGGTAGTGGCCGTAGTTGTACTTGGGGACTTCATAGGTGCTGCCGGGCATCCACATTTGCGTGTCGCGGTCGTGTCGGCGTACCTGAATGCCGGCGGTCAGGGCGTGCTCCAGTGGCCCGGTGCCGAACAGGCTGGTGTTCTTCACATCGAGCATGCGGTCCTTGTACTCGGTGTCCATCTTGCGTCCGCCGGTGGCGGCCTGGAAGAAGGCGGTCGCGTCACGTTCGTCGGTCTGCTCGGTATCCGACTCGGAGTACTTGACCTCCAGGTCGATCAGCGGGTTGTCGATCGGCTGGTACTTGTAGGTGCTCGACCAGGTGGTGTCGATCGTGGTGCGCAGGGCGAGAAAGCGCTTGAGAGCGGCCTCGTAGCCATAGCGGTCGATGTTGGATTGTGTCGGCGGGGTCGGGTAGGCCGTGGATGAGAAGGGCGTCCAGCGTTCGCTCTGGGAACGCGACCAGGACAGGCCGAGGCTGTGCTCGGTGTTGAAATGGATATTGGCCTTGAACAGGCCGCCCTCCAGGTCCAGGGCGCTATTGGGTAGGCGCTTGGGGTTCACCGGGTAGCGGTTTTCCGGGTCGGGCAGGTTGTCGGCCAGCTTCATGTCGCCACCGTCACGCTTGGTCAGGTAGGCCAGGACGTCGATACGGCCATCGTCGGTGCGGCCGAATAGCGCCGAGCTGTAGGTTTGTTGGTGGTCATTGCTGGCGTAGCCGTACTTGAGCATGGCGCCGCTGTTGCGGCCTTCCTGAAGCAGGTCGGTGGCGTCCTTAGTGGTCATGTTGACGCTGCCGCCGAAGCCGCCGTTACCGGTCTTCACCGAGTGCGGGCCTTTTTCTACTTCGATGTGCTTGATCAGCTCGGGCTCGATGAAGATGGTGCCTTGCTGGTAGCGTTCGAAACCGCTCTTGACGGCGCCGTCGACGGTCATGGGCACATCTTCGGCATCCCCCAGACCCCAGATGTTGATGGTCTGGCCACCGGGTTTGGAGGAACCGCCCATGTTCACCCCGGGCAGGGTGGCGAGGACGCTGGGAATATTGCTTGGCTGGTAGCGGTCGATCTCGGCCTGGCTCAGGGTCGAGCGGCCGACATTGCTAGCGTCGACCTGCTGGCCATCGCCGACGATGCTCAGGGCGCCGAGCTGGATGCTATTGTCGGCATCAGGGTCGTCTTCGCGCACCCGTACCACGTAGGTATTGCCCATCTTGATCATGTTGAAGCGGCTGCCGGCCAACAAGCGTGCGATCGCCACTTCGGCTTCGAAGGCGCCATTGAGCGCTGGTGCCTGGGCATCGCGCAACACCGCTTCGTCGAACAGCAACTGAACCTTGGCTTGCTGGGCCAGCTGGCTCAGCGAGTGAGCCAGTGGCTGGGCCGGCAGGTCGAGCTGGACTGGGGCCGCTTCGGCCGACAGGCTCACGGCCAGGCACAAGGCGAGCAAGGTTGGGCGGGCAGGCAAGGCTTGCAATGGACGCAACGCAGACAACATGGATTTCCCCCTATACGGCGACAAAGGCCAGAAAAAACCTGCCGTTCAGCACGGCAGGCGGGGAGGAAGACGTGCGCTTGCGAAAATACCTCACCTGCGAATGAAAAATATTATCAAAAATCTATCGGCGTTCGATCAGTAGGCGGCCATCGGCCAGGTTGGCGGTCTTCACCGGCAACAGGGCTGGCAGGGCATTGAGCAGGGCATCGGGGTCATGCACGTCGAGGTTGCCGGAGACCTTGTAGCGTCCTAGCGCCGGATCGGCGAGCAGCACGGGGGCCTGGCGATAGAGGCTCATCTCGTCGATCAGGCTGGCCAGTTCTCGATTGCGGAAGCTGACATGGCCGCTGCGCCAATCGGCTACCTCCTGGTCGCCGAGCTCCTGGCGGACCAGGCTGTCGTGTTCGAAGTCGTAGGTGGCACGCTGGCGGGCGCCGAGCAACAGCGATGGATGTTGACCGCCGGACGCCTCGAAGGCCACCAGGCCATGAGCGACGCTGAGCACCAGTTCCTTGTGGCCACGGCGCAGGTCGAAGCCGGTGCCGACTACCCGTACCCGGGCATTGCCGGCATCGATGTACAGTGGACGCTCTTTGTCCGGGGCCACGTCGATGTACAGCTGGCCTTGGTCGAGGTGGATCAGCCGGCGCTCGGCGCTGAAATCCAGGCGCAGGCGGGTCTGGGCATTGACAGACAACTGGCTGCCGTCCGGCAGGCGCAGGCTGCGCATGGTTTCGCTGGCAGCCAGGTGTTCCTGGTAAGGCGCATTGGAGGCGCCGGGATTGCCGACCAGTAGCGCGCAGAGCAGCGCCGCCGCTGTGGCCAGAGCAGGCCGCCAGCGCGGCGCGCGCCGGACCGGGAACTGCACAGGCTTGTTCAATTCCTCTAGCGCTGCCAGGTCGTCCCACACCTGTTCGAACTGGCTGTAGACGCGGGCGTTTTCCGGGTCCTGCCGCCAGCGGGCGAACGCCTTGCTGTCGGCCTCCGATGGGGTGTTGTGGTTACGGGCAAACCAGCTCGCCGCCTGGGCGTCGGTCGGGCGCTTATCGATTTCGTCGGAGGGGTTCATTCTGGTCGCTCCCTGCCGTTGTCGCTGTCCAGGCGTTGTTTGCAATGCAGTAGGGCGGCGGCGATGTGCTTTTCCACCATGCTTACGGAAATGTTCATGCGTTCGGCGATCTGTGCCTGGGTCAAGCCTTCGAAGCGGTGCAGCATAAGGGCTTCGCGGCGTCGCGGCGAGAGTTCGGCGAGCACTTGCCTGAGCTGCTCCAGGCGTTGCAGCCGCTGGGCATGCTCCAACGGATCGTTGGCCGGGGCTGCGGGGTGTTCGGCGCCAGTGTCGTTTTCAGCCAGGACGCCGTGGCGGACCTTCTGCCGGCGCCAGTAATCACTGAGCAGGTTGCGCGCCATCTGGAACAGGAAAGCCCGTGGTTGCTGGACCTGTGCCCGTTCGCGGTAGCCCAGCCATTGGGTGAACACATCCTGGGTCATATCGGCGGCATCGCTGGCATTGTCCATGCGCTTGCGCAGGAAATGCAGGATATCGGCGTAGAACCCACGGCAGGAGTCATGGGCGACAGGGTCGGGTTTGAGGCGTTGCATGCACGCTTTTCCGGAACGGGCCAGAGAGAAGGGTGCGGATGTTAACGAGAATAATTGTTATTTGCTATGGGGTCTTGAACAACCACTCAACGACGCTTGCCATGGTTGGGCGGTACATCGATCTCTTGCCCAGGACGGCCCAGCGGGTGGCTGCTGGCGTCGAAGAAGTACAGAGGCAAGTCTAGGGTATCGCTGAACTGTTGCCTATAGTGCTGTTTCTGGCTGACGACCGAGGCCTCGCCCAAGGGGCGGATGGCGATGGACAGATGCGCCGGGCGCGCTTGTTTGATGGCCTGCAGCAGGTGTTGGTCGGCCTTGCCTAGGTGCTGGCCGAACAGGCACAGGCCTTGGCTTTCGCGGGCCAGTTCGCCCAGGCACCAAGACAGGTAGTCTGAACTGCGGATGGCCCGTAACTTGTCGTCGCTGCTGCTCTCGTTGATGAACAGGGGAACCTCGCCTGGGGTGTTGATGGCGAAGCCGTCGAGCAGTTCGCTGCCTTCGGCGCTGCGTTGGCGCGTGGTGCCATCGGCCTGCTTGAGCAGGTGCAGACCGCCGTGGAGGTAGAGCAGGCGCGTGCCCTCGACGAGGGTGCGGCGCACGTCGAAGAAGCCTTGGTCGTCGAACAGGTTGGCGAACCCTTCAGGCTGATGATCGATGGCCCAGTGGCACAGCAGGTCGTAATTGCTGGTGTAGACGCTGCGGTAATTGCGCAACTCGCTGTTGAGCGCCTGCAGGGTGTCGGCAGGCAGTAACGGCCAGGGGATGTGCAGGCTGCGCACGGCGTGGATCAGCGCTTCCTTGATGGCGTAGTAGCGGTTCAGCGGCGCGGTGGAGCTGATTGCCAGGGCGGCGTTGGCCCGCACCGTGGTATTCAGGGTGCTGAGCACCGGTTCGAACAGCTCGGTGCCCAGCGCCTTGAACAGCGCCTGGTCACTCACCCCCAATGCCTTGTAGCGAACCTGCTGGGCTTGCTCGAACAGCGAGAAATAGCCGAACAGCTTCCACAGCGCGCGGCTGGCGCCATTGCCCAGCAGCAGGGCGTGGCAAGGGTAGCGATCGTTCAGCTCCGGCCAGGAAGGCAGGTGGGCGTCGAGAGTGGCGTGGGGCATGGGGGCATCCGTGGGCATGGCGAGCAAACGCCGCGACTTTAGCATGTCATGGGTTGTGTGCGAGGCTGGCGGTGCAGGGCAAAGCCTTGCCATGGACAGGCGCGGACTTTGGCTCTTGCGTCAATGCTGCAACCCCAGGACAGCGGTAAAACAGGAGAGCGATGAACAGGATCATTCAGTGGGCCATGAGCACATTACTGGTGGCAGCATCGGCCAGCGCCGAGGAAAACAAGGCCTTGGCCACCGTCCAAGGCATCCCCTATCCCGCGGTGATCGCCCATCGCGGCGCTTCCCATGACGCGCCGGAATCCACGGCGCCGGCCTACCTGCTGGCCCGTGAACTGGGTGCCGATTACCTGGAGCTGGACTTGCAGCGCACCCGTGACGGCGTGCTGGTGGCCGTCCATGACGATACCCTGGAGCGCACCAGCGATGTCGCCGAACGCTACCCCGAGCGGTACGACAGCCCGGTCAGCGCCTTCACCTTGGCGGAGCTCAAGGCCCTGGACGCCGGCAGTTGGTTCAACGAAGCCTATCCTGAACGCGCCCGGGCATCGTTCAGGAAGCTGCAGATCCTGACCCTGGACGAGGTGTTGGACATCGCCGAGGGCAATCCCGAGCGCCAGCCGGGGCTGTACATCGAGACCAAGGTGCCGAGCCAGTTCCCCGGTATCGAAGAAGACCTGAGGGCGCGCCTGCAGGCCCGTGGCTGGCTGGACCGGCCAGGTCGGGTGGTGTTGCAGACCTTCGACCGCAATAGCCTGGTGCTCTTGCACAAGGCCATGCCGCAAACCCCGAAGGTCCTGTTGCTGTGGGTCGGCAAGGGTTATATCGAACCGGCTTCGGGGCAGAGCTTTGCCGAATCGGGTGAGGACGACAAGGCGGCGTTCTACGCCCGCCAGCAACCCAGGGACCGCGCGGAATTCGAAGAATGGCTGGACTTCGCGGTACAAGCTGGCGCCATCGGCACTGGCCCCTCGGCGGCGCGCACCGGCGGTGGCGAACAGAGTTATGCCGACCTGATCCAGCCCTGGATGAACCAGCTCAGCCATGACAAAGGCCTGCTGGTGCACGTCTACACCCTGGACGAACCCGTGGACTTCGAGAAGGCCATGGCCGCCGGAGTGGATGGCCTCTTCACCAACCGCGCCGGTGCCTTGCTGCGTTACTACGGGCGCCCCGTCGAGCGGAGCGAAGCGCAACTGTTGCGCAGCCTCGGTTATTGAGGTGCTGGCAAGCGTAGGATCACATGTGTGAGAATGATATGAATTCCTATTAGTGATATTCATTCACCTCACGCTCAATGACTGCCCTTTCCATGCCCTGGACCCGCGGCACGCCGGCCTTCCAGGCGGTCGTCCACGACTTGCTGGTCAATTACAGTGACCTGCGCCGCTACCTCTGTGGCCGCCTGCGCAACCCCCACGATGCTGCTGACATTGCCCAGTCCAGCTTCGCCCAGGCCTATGCTCATGCCTTGAACGCCCCGGTGCTCAATGCCCGGGCGTTGTTGTTCCAGGCCGCGCGCAACCTGTGCATCGACCAGTACCGGCGGCGCAGCACCGAGCTGGCCGCGCTGGAGGACTGGCTGAACCGGGCCGAGCTGCTGAGCCCGAGTGTGGAAGAGATCATCATCGCCCGCGAGCAGTTGCAGCAACTGATCGAGCGCATCGAACGCATGCCGCGCCTGCGCCGCGAGGTGTTCGTGCGGGTGCGTCTGCACGGGCAGAGCCACCGTGAAGTGTGCGAGGCCCTGGGGCTCTCGGCCAAGTCGGTGGAGTTGCACATCGCCCGTGCCGTGTTCGACCTGTCGGAACTGCGTCTGGCTGGCCGCCATGGCTGAGCCGGTTTCTCCGCGCAAAGTGCAGCAGGCACTGGCCTACCTGGCGGCGCTGCACAGCGACGATCTTGACCGTGTGCGACAGGTCAGCGGCCAGGTGCAGCGCTGGCGAAGTAAGAGCGAGGAGCATGAACTGGCCTGGCAGGAGGCCGAACAGCGTTGGCAATTGGTACACCGCCTGGCCCCGCAACTGCGCGGTGCAGTGCAGCCTGAACCTTATGACCCGGGTCGTCGGCGCGTGCTGCGTCAGGGCGGAGCGCTGGCCGTGGTGCTGGCCGCCGGTGGCTGGCTGGGCTGGATGTTCAAGCGTACCCAGCCTTTCGAGCAAGACCTGCAGACCGCCCATGCCGAGGCGTCGCGCAGCCTCGGCCTACCGGACGGCAGCCAACTGCTGGTTGCCGCCGAAACCAACCTGCGCGTGCGCTACAGCCATGGTCAGCGCGAGGTGTTGCTGTTGCATGGCAATGCCTACTTCGACGTCGCCCACGAGTTGTTGCGGCCATTCCTGGTCAGTACCCGCCTGGGCATGGTGCAGGTGCTGGGTACGGCGTTCAGCGTCACGGACCGGGGTGTCGGGGTGCAGGTGGCGGTGGCCCGCGGACGGGTCCAGGTACGTGACCTGCAGGGGCGCGAACAGGTGTTGCAGGCTGGAGAACGCATCGGCCTCGACGACCAGGGCCGTCTCGGTCCGCTGCAGCAGGGCGCTCAGTTCGGCCCTGACGTGCGCTACTGGCAACGCGGCTGGTGGTCTTTCACCGATACGCCATTGGACGAGGTGATTGCCGAGCTCAATGCCTACGTAGAGCAGCCCCTGGTGGTCGATCCTGCGGCCGCCAGCCTGCATCTGACGGGCAGTTTCCCTAGCCATCAGCCCCAGGTGCTGCTCGAGGCGCTACCGAGGGTGCTGCCGGTCCGCCTGGTCGATCAAGGCCAGCGGCGTCTGGTGCAGCGGCGCTGAAATCGGCGAAAAAGTTTTGAGGGGTAAAGCGCTGCGACGCCGTCATCAGCAGTGAACCCCTCTTTCTGCAAGGACAGACCATGTCGCTTTTCTCCGCCCAGGCCACCCGCCCGGCCGCTCTCGCGCTGTTCCCCGGCACCCTGCGTCGCCTGGCGCTGGCCTGCGCTCTGGGCAGTGCCAGCCTGTTGCCGACTGCCGTAGCCCTGGCCGACAGTCGGCCCATTGCCCTGGACCTGCCGAGCCAGTCCCTCGAAGCCACGGTGCATGCGCTGGCCCATGAATCCGGCGTGGCCATCGCCGCTGACAGCCGTTTGCTCGCCGGGCGCAGTGCTCCGGCCTTGCAGGGCCGCTACACGGTGCTGCAGGCACTCCAGCAACTGCTGCTCGGCAGTGACCTGGCGGCGGTCGAGGAGAACGGCGTGATCATCCTGCGCAGCACGGCCGAGGAAGGCGCGCTGACGCTCGGTGCCACCAACATCGACGCCAACGGCCTGGGCAGTGACCTGCCGGAGGCCTACAGTGGCGGCCAGGTTGCCCGTGGCGCACGGGTGGGTATGCTGGGCAACCGCGACATCATGGACACCCCATTCAACATCAGTGCCTACACCTCGCAGAACATCGAGAACCAGCAGAGCGGCACCGTTGGCGCTGTATTGCGCAATGACCCGTCGATCCGCTTCAGCACCGGCGAAGGGCATGCTTACGAGAACTTCATGATCCGCGGCTATGCGCTGGACTCGACCGAACTGGCGCTCAACGGCCTCTATGGCCTGGCGCCGGATGGCCATGTGCCGACCGAGTTCCTCGAACGGGTCGAAGTGCTCAAAGGGCCGGGCGCGTTGCTCACCGGCATGGCGCCCAATGGGGGTGTCGGCGGGGTGATCAACCTGGTGCCCAAGCGCGCTGCCGAGGCGCCACTGACCCGCCTGACCACCAGTTATGTCTCCGACGGCTACTGGGCCGAGCACATCGACCTGGGCCGGCGTTTGGGGGACGAGCAACGTTTCGGTATTCGCTTCAACGGCGTCTATGGCAGCGGTGACACTGGTGTGGATGGGCAATCCAAGGACCGCACCCTGGCCTCCCTGGGCTTGGATTATCGTGGTGACGGCTGGAAGCTCGAGCTGGATGCCTACGAAACCCATGAGAAGCTCGACAACGGCAGCCCGATGATGGCCGGCTTCAGCAAGCTGGGCTACGTGACCAAGGCGCCCAAGCCTGACACCAATATCCTCGAGGGTATCGATGCCAAGCAGGTCAGCAAGGCCGTGGTGCTGCGCGGCGAATACGACCTCAACGACGATTGGACCGCCTTTGCCAGCGTCGGCAGCGCACGCACTCGCTACAAGGGGTTTCTCAACGGCACCCGGGTGATCGTCACCAACGCCAACGGCGATGCTAGCGGCGAAACCTATAACCAGGCCGGCTACACCCACAGCCTTTCCACCGAAGCCGGTGTGCGCGGCAACTTCATGACCGGCTCGGTCAGTCACCAAATGGTGCTCAGTACCACGCTGCTGCATCAGAACATCGGCCGTGCGGCTACGGTCACAGGTCCCAAGTACGTGACCAACATCTATCATCCGGGCAAGCCGGTCATTGCCGGCGACCATGGCTCCAGCGACAAGACCGGTGACAACACCCTGTCCAGCTTCGCCGTGGCCGACACCCTGGGCTTTATCGACGAGCGCGTCCTGTTGACCTTGGGCGTACGGTCGCAGCGGGTGCGGCAGAAAATGAGCAATCCATCCTATGACGAGCGCAAGCTGACCCCGGCCCTGGGCCTGGTGCTCAAACCGTGGGACGCGCCGGTCTCGCTGTACGCCAACTACATCGAGGGCTTGACCCAAGGAGGCATGGTCACTGACCAGGCGGCCGCCAACTATGGTGAGCAGTTCGCTCCGTACAAGGCCAAGCAGGTGGAAGCCGGGGTCAAGTGGGACCTGGGCGAGTTCACCCATACCCTGGCGGTGTTTCAGATCGAGAAACCGAGCATGATGCTCGACAGTGCCAGCAACCGGTACACCGACGATGCCGAGCAGCGCAACCGTGGCGTCGAGTGGAACATGTTCGGCTCGCTCACCCCGAATGTGCGCCTGCTCGGTGGCGTGACCTACACCCGCGCTGAACTTACTCGCACGGCCGACGGTACCTTCGATGGCAACACCGCACGCGGTGTGCCGGCTTGGTCGGCCAACCTCGGCGCCGAGTGGGACACTCCCTGGGTCGAGGGCCTGACCCTGACTGCCCTGGGCATCCACAGTAGCTCGCAGTACCTGGATAGCGCCAACCAGTTGAAGATCCCGCAGTGGACCCGATACGACCTGGGCGCGCGTTACAGCACTAAGGTCTTGAGCAAGGCGGTGATGCTGCGCGCCAGCCTGGAGAACGTGGAGAACCGAGCCTACTGGGCCGGTGTGTTCAACGACGGCTACGCCACGGTCAGCGAGCCGCGCACCCTCAAGCTTTCCGCCAGTATCGACTTCTGAGGTGATCATGCACAGATTCACACGCCTGGGCTGCGCCCTGGTCCTGGCCGCGACCTGCGCTGGCAGCGCTATGGCTGCGGGCCGCCCGCTACTGCAACCTGGGCAGACCGTCAGCGGCGATACCGCCGGGGGCCAGCCAGTCTGGCGCCTGGCGCTCAAGGCCGGGGATTTTGTACGGGGTCGGGTGGAGGGTGATATCAGCCTGCGTTTGCTCGATGGCCAGGGCCGTCCGCTGCGCCTGCTGATCGATGGCCTGGACCAGCCACGGGACTTCATGTTCGTCGTCGATCATGACGGCGACTATGGCCTGCGCGCCGAGGCACTGAAGATCCGCCCTGATGCCCGTTTCAGCTTGAGCCTGAACCAGGTGCAGGCAGCCAGCGCGCAGCGTCATAGGGCTGCACCGCTGGCCAGCCCGGTCTTGCGCGAACTGGTCCGTGAACTCGAAGCGGGCAAGGACACGGATGCCTTCTGGCAAGCCCGCGCCGACCAGGGCACGCCACTGGTCGAGGCCATCCCAGGCAAGCCGCAACAGCGCTTGGTGACCTTCCTCTGGCGGGGTGCCCGCGACAATGTGCGGGTATTCGGCGCACCCTCGGGCAACCATGATCCGCTGCTACGGCTGGGTGACAGCGACGTCTGGTACCGCAGTTTCGAAGTGCCGGCCGGCGCTCGCTTGAGCTACCAGATGGCCGCCGATGTACCGTCATCCGATGATCGCCGGGTGATACTCGCCACCACCCGGCGCGATCCGCTCAACCCCAACACCTTCGCCGATGCCAGCGGCGACCCTTGGCTGTCGCGCTCGCGCCTGGAACTGCCCGACGCTGCGCCGCAACCCTGGGTGGCTGAGCGGCCAGGCGTGGCGCGCGGCAGCCTGGAGCGCCAGCGCCTGGCCAGCAAGTTGCTGGGCAACGAGCGCGATGTCTACCTGTACCGCCCGGCGGGCTGGCGCCCGGGCAAGGCCGACCAGAGCCTACTGGTGCTGTTCGACGCCCATGCCTACACACGTCAGGTGCCGACCCCGACCTTGCTGGACAACCTGATTGCCGACGGCCTGATCCCACCGACCGCCGCCCTGATCATCGCCAACCCAACCGACCTCAGCCGCCAGCAGGAACTACCCCCAAACCCGCGGTTCGCCCGCTTCATGGCTGAAGAGTTGATGCCCTGGGCGCGGGGCCATGGCCTCTCGGCCCCCGCTTCGCGCACCGTGATCGCCGGGTCCAGCTATGGTGGCTTGGCCTCGACTTACCTGGGCCTCAAGCATCCGGAGCTGTTCGGCAATGTGCTGAGTCTCTCGGGGTCTTACTGGTGGGCCCCGGAAGGCATGGAGCCGGGCTGGCTGACCCGCGAGTACGTCAAGGCAGCGCGCCAGCCGTTGCGCTTCTACCTGCACTCCGGCCTGTTCGAGGGGCCGAAGATCCTCGACACCACCCGGCATATGCGTGATGTGTTGCTGGCCAAGGGGTATGCGGTCGAACAGGTGGAGTACCCTGCCGGGCATGATTACCTGCAATGGCGCGGCAGCTTGCCGTGTGGGTTGATCAGCTTGATCGGGAAGGGCAGCGCGGCGGTGCCGGAGGCCTGTGTGCCTAGATAGGAGCCTCCCCGAATGACACCGGTGTTTTCCTTCAGTCGCTCACCGCCTCGCGCCGAGTCCGATTGCGCCACACCCGGTACGCTCGTATCCCGGCCCGCACCGAGCCGAACAGCAAGCCTTCCTCCATCTCCCTGGCCAGGCCGGAGCGCACCAGCATGCGCAGGAAGCGTCCCCGTGCCCGGGCGATGGCGAAGTGGATGCCTTGGGCGGCCAGGGTATCGCGGACTTCGCGCAGGGCGGAGATGCCGCTGACATCGATGCTGGTCACGGCTTCGGCGTCGAACAGTACGGCGCGGGGCTCGGCTTCACGTTGCACGGCGTCGAGTAGGCGCATTTTGAAGTAGTCGGCATTGAAGAACAGGATGGCATCGTCGAAGCGGTATACCACCAGGCCCGGTACGGTGCGGGCGTCCTTGTGGCGGTTGATGTCGACCTGGCCTTCGATGCCCGGCACCCAGCCGAGCACGGCATCGGTCGGCTGGTAGATGCTGTAGAGCAGGCGCAGGATGGCCAAGGTCACGGCGAAGATAATGCCCGGCAACACCCCCAGGCCCAGCACGCCGACCGTGGTCAACAGGCACAGCCAGAATTCGAAGCGGCTGAGCCGGTAGATTTTGCCCAGCGATTTCACATCGATCAGTCCCCAGCCGGCCATCAGCAGCACCGCGCCGAGCACGGCCTGGGGGATCCAGGCCATGGGGGCGGTGAACAGCAGCAGGATCAGGGCGATCACCAGGGCAGCGATGATGCCCACCAGTTGGCTCTTGCCGCCAACCATGTCGTTGACCGCAGTGCGTGAGTCGGCGCCGCTGATGGCGAAGCCCTGGGACACCCCGGCAGCCAGGTTGCTCACACCGAGGGCGACGAACTCGTGGTTGGCGTTGATGGCGTAGCCGTGACGCGCGGCGAAGCTGCGTGCGGTGAGCATGGCGCTGCAGAAGCTGACGGTGGCGATACCCAGGGCATCGCGCAGCAGGCTCTTCATCTCAGCGAGATTGCTTTGTGGCCAGGCCAGTGTCGGCATGCCGGAAGGCACTGGGCCGAGGACCGCGACGCCGAAGCGGTCCAAGCCGAACACACCGACCAGCAGGGTGAACACCGCCACCGTCACCAGCGCCGCCGGCAGACGCGGATGGCGGCGCGGCAGCCAGATCAGCAAGGCCAGTCCGGCTAGGCCAATGACCAAGGTCAGCCAGTGGATCTCGCCCAGGCGTTGGTAAAAATTGATCAGGCTGAGGATGAAGCCATCGCCTTCGATCTTGAACCCCACCACCTTGCCCAACTGCCCGGCCAGCAGACTCAAGCCGATACCGTTCAGGTAGCCGATCAGGATCGGCCGCGAGAAGAAGCTGGCAATGAACCCGGCCCGCGCCACCCCGGCGGCGATCAGCATCACCCCGACCAGGACGGTGACGATCACTGACAACTGCGCCAGGCGCTGCAGATCGCCCATGGCCAAGGGCGCCACGGCTCCGGCGACCATGGCGCAGGTGGCTGCGTCCGGGCCAACCATCAACTGCCGCGAACTGCCAACCAGGGCATAGACGATCATCGGCAGGATGCAGGCGTACAGGCCGTACTGCGGTGGCAGGCCAACGATCTGCGCATAGGCGATGGCAATGGGAATCTGGATGGCGGCTACCGACAGGCCCGCCTGGACGTCGGCATGGAACCATTCACGGCGGTAGTGCAGCAGGTTGGCCAAGCCGGGCAGCCAGCGGGAGAGAAACATGCACGGGTCCTTTCGAGTGCTTCACAGGGGCGGGGTTATTTGCGCCTTAAGCCGGGCCGGTTGCAAGTGGATTTTCGCGAGGTGCATTCAAGCCGGGTCTCTCCTGTAAAAAAGCCATGACCGGCCATGAGACTGCAGGAGCGCCATGTACCGAGACCTGCCAGAGTGAAAACCGAGTCGATGGCGAAAAAATGATATGACCCGTCGGGTTGACGGGAGTTGTCGTCGCAAAATTGCGTTTATCGTTTTGCCAACACAGCGGGAAGCCAGCCATGCAAAACGAAAGATCTGTTATCGATAGTCATGTTCATTTTTATACAGAAGCGGATCTGGCTAACGTCCAGGGGAAGCTCCCCTACAGTATGCCGAAACCGCATTCGCTCACGGATTATCTGGGGCAGTTGCAGCGGTCTGGTTTTGTTCCGAGGTTCTTGAACAACGTTCACCTGAGTATTCTGCCTGACTCCGAAAATGTGTTCGCTTCATTTGAAGAGCTGAAAGTCCTGCAAGCAGGCAACCCTGCTGTTTATGGCGCAATTCGGCTGGTCGGCACGATCAAAGCGGACCCGCAATATGCTACGGATGTTCGGCTGGGTCATCCTCAGGTCGCGGGGGTGAGGATCGTCTTGCACGATGCGAAGCCTGAATCTATCGGTACGGGCGCCTATAGCGGGGCTGTCTGGAACGCCCTGTATGAGCGCATTCGTGACCACCAGCACGTTCATGTATATGCCCAGGACGCAGAGACAAACCTGCTGGTGCTCAGGCAGATCCCTCGCCATATCCGAGTGATGATCGACCACCTTGGAACTTG
Source organism: Pseudomonas sp. X10 (assembly GCF_054889225.1). Taxonomy (NCBI): domain Bacteria; kingdom Pseudomonadati; phylum Pseudomonadota; class Gammaproteobacteria; order Pseudomonadales; family Pseudomonadaceae; genus Pseudomonas; species Pseudomonas sp. X10. The sequence goes on from NZ_CM142677.1 coordinate 1,236,325, forward strand.
TCAGGCATCCAGGGGGGCGGAGTCGGAGGCTTTTTCTTCTTTGCTACAGGAGGCGAAAAAGCGCGGCAACGTCTGGTTCAAGGGGCCTGGTTATCGAACCTCCATTGAAGTGGAAAAAGTCGTTCCGTTCGCTGCGCGCCTTTTGTCCGAATTGGGGCCGGATAGGCTGATTCTTCAGGCTAGCGATGCGCCCCATGTTGGGACGGACAGTAGGGGAATAGCGTTCGAACGTAACTTTGATGCAATAAGGGCGTTCGAGTTTGTCCAGCGCCTGGCCGAGTCGTTATCGCTACAGAACTCGGTACCTGCGAAACAGATTCTTAGTGGATCAGTATCCACATTATTCAATCTTGATTAAGCCAGAGTGAGAAGCGGGAAAAACATGAACAATAAAGTATCGACGCAGGACATTGAATTTGACGTTAACTTCGCTGGTGAAACCGTGCGCTTGAAAGGCACAGTATTCCAGCCCGAGAGCGTCAACGAAACTTCTGGAAAACTGCCGCCTGTTGTCTTCAACTCTGGCTTCACCGGTGGGGTTTCCATGTATGGCCAGCTGTTTGGTCGTGCCTTGGCGGCCAGGGGGTACCGAGTGATGACCTACGACGTGGCCGGGTTCTTCTCGAACAAGGACATTCGTAATACTCACAAAGTTGGCGACATCACCGTGACCAATGTGAGCTTGCAGGACCAGAAGGATGAGGTCTTGGGCGCTGTGGCCTGGGCACGGGAAAACTTTGGTGAGATGCCCGTAGTGGCCTCCTGGGCAATGGGCTCGGTCGCGAGCCTCGCTGCGGTCTCCGAGCTGGCCAAAAGCGGCAAGGAGCAGATCAGGTTCTGGGTGCCGATGAGCTACACCAGCATTCGGGATTTGCAATCGCTGCGTGCGGATGCGAAGGGCGCCGACGCGGCTATCCGCGAACTCAACGGCGATGATCCGATTCCGCCATTCGACACCGGCACCGAGGCGACCCGCCTGGGCTACTATCCGCTCGACCCAGCGACTCAGCAGTACGTGGATCTTCAACTGGGAGGCTACACCGAGGCAGGCGGAGCCGACCGCTGGCCAGGCTGCACCCATGTCACCGCGAAATCGTACACGTCCTACGTTGCGTTCGATCCTGAGCAGGCGATCGAGGGTGCCCAGGGCTTCCCGCCGGCACTGATCATCCATGGCGCCCAAAACACCCTGCACATGCCAAGCGAGTCCGAACGTCTGCATCGCATCTACCCCGGTGATGCGGGTGATGGTGTGCTTATTCTGTCGGACATGCAGCATGGCCAGCAAAACCAGGCCGACCATCCGGTTTTCCAGGCCATCATTGAGAACATCGACGAAGCTGTGCGCCGGTATATCTGAGCCTCAACGCGTGAACTGCGAGGCCTAGAGTTTCGGGCCTCGTAGCGGAAAAGCGCTTGCCTCCCCGCACCCCCCATTGTACCTTCCCCCCATTCTTGGCCTGCCAACTCCCCCTGTAGGTCGCTAAGTGCGAGCGCAGTCCACATTGCTCGTCTTGAGTCAGTTGGCAGTATTCACCTGCCGTTGCGCTGCGACCAGAACCGTATGGCCCAGTGAAGTCGCCCACTTGGCTGGCGTGCCATCCAGGCGGTATGCAAATGTTCCGCGTATCTCGCCCCCAAGAAGCTTCAAAGAAAGAAGATATGCTCAACTCAGCGATCGCCAATGCGCAATGTGAAGCACCCAAACGAATCGGATTGCTCATTCTTCCGCAGTTTTCCATGATGGCCCTGGCTGGAGCCAGCGAGCCATTGCGGGCGGCGAACAGACTGGCTGGAAAGCCCCTTTATGAGTGGTGCTTGCTATCCGAAACGGGCGGAACCGTGAGTTCGAGCAGCGGTGTCGAGATCAATACCGAGTCGCTGGAGAACGCGCCCGAGCTTGATCGTGTATTCGTACTTGCAAGCCTGGATATCGAGCACCAGCGCCCACCCAGAATGATTCGATTCCTGCAGAAGACGGCATCGAAGGGTAGAACCGTAGGCGCTTTTAGCACCGGAACTTTCATTCTGGCCCGGGCAGGGTTGCTGGAAGGTAAAAAATGTACCCTGCACTGGGAATCGATAAACCAGTTTGCAGAAGAGTTTCCCACTATCGAAGTTACCCGTGAGCTGTACGTCAATCACTACAACCGCTGGACCTGCGCCGGGGGCACGGCAGCAATCGATCTGATGCTCGCTCAGATATCGGTTGATTACGGTGGAAAGCTCGCAGCAGCCGTTGCTGAACAATTCCTGCATGCCAGAATCAGAGGGCCGGAAGAACAGCAACGGATGTCCATTCAGTGGCGGTTTGGCGTTCACGACCGACGGATCACGGCGGCGATCGCTCATATGGAAGATAACTTTGAGCATGTCATCAGCATTGAACAGGTGGCAGAGAGCTGCAATCTTTCCCAGCGTCAGCTGGAAAGGCTATGGCACCAGCATTTCGGCATGACGCCTCAGCGTTTCTACCTTGAGCTGCGCTTGACGGAGGCGCGCAGGCTACTCCGGGAAAGTAGCAAGTCCATTGCGTCTATCGCCTATTCATGCGGATTTGTATCTGCCTCCCATTTGGGCAGTGCGTACCGGAAAGCCTGGGGCTGTAGCCCAGGCGAAGAGCGGCGGAAATTTGATATGGGCCAGGCCTGAGCGCTAGCAGAACGATTTCTTGATTTGCGGTTGTTCCATCCCGTCAACTTTCCTGCTTCTTAAGCTCCCGTCATTACCTTGTTGCGACGTAAGTTAGGTGGCTTAGTAACTATACAGTGCTGGCTTTCGGGCAACTCTGCTTATGTCTTGCAATGCAGCCTGAGGCATCTGTGGGATCTTTTTCCAGCCTCCACCCTGGAGCCCTCCATGGCGCGGTTCTGCTGGGCCTGCGCCAGAGCGGTGCAGTCAGCGTAATGTCGATTTTTTGATAAAGGTCGTCGAACCTGAAGCTCAGCCCAAGGAGGAGGGCGGGGTAAGGTCACTATCAATCCGGCATCCGCTCCCAGATGACTCCGGAAATCACAAGAATCTTGCGGAGAAAGGCATAAAAATGGAAACGCTGAGTTTCATTCTCTCGAACGTTGAGCTTGTCGCTCAATTACTCGGGCAACACCTGTTTATCGTCTTCGTGGCCGTCGGACTGGCAATCTTGACAGGTGTGCCAGTAGGCATCTTCATTTCTCAGCACCCTCGTACCAGCCGTTGGGTTCTATCGTTTGCGGCGATGTTGATGACGATCCCTTCAGCCGCGCTTTTTGGGCTGATGATCCCCATCCTCTCTATCATCGGGCAGGGGATTGGGGTGGTGCCTGCGATCATTGCGCTCTTCCTCTATTCCCAGCTCCCCATCATCCGCAATACCCACACAGCTATTTCCAACGTCGACCCGGCTCTTCGCGAGGCAGCCAGGGGCATGGGCATGTCGTCCTGGCAGAGACTTTGGAAGGTGGAGCTGCCGTTGGCGATCCCGCTGATCATGGCCGGCGTGCGTGTTGCGACGGTTATCAATATTGGTATCGCGGCGATCGCCGCTTATATCGGCGCGGGCGGCCTGGGAAGTTTAATTGTGCGTGGCATTTCCCAAACCGATACGCGCCAACTGCTAGCAGGGGCGATATTGATCAGCATCATTGCGGTAGCCGCTGATTATGCCTTGTCCGTCCTGCAGCGTGTGTTGACTCCGAAAGGGCTTGTCAAACTGAATAACCCGAGCATGAAGGAAGCCACAGTGTGATCCAGATTAATAATTTGAATAAGAAATTCGGCTCTGTCACGGCTGTGGAAGATGTTTCCTTCACCGTGGAGGAAGGGCAGATCTGTGTACTTCTCGGCCCTTCGGGGTGCGGTAAAACAACCACGCTGAAAATGATCAACCGGCTGATCTCTCCAACCTCCGGACGCATCTTGATCGGTGGCCGTGACACCGCCGAACTCGACACGGTGACGTTGCGCCGGTCGATCGGCTATGTCATTCAGCAGGTAGGGCTCTTCCCGAACATGACCGTGGAAGACAACATTTGTGTCGTTCCTGATCTCTTGGGCTGGGATAAGACCAAGAGTCGCAAGCGCGCCGCTGAGCTTCTGGAAGTGGTTGCATTGGAGCCGTCGACATTCTCTCGACGCTTTCCTTGCGAACTTTCTGGAGGCCAGCAGCAACGTGTAGGCGTCGCTCGCGCACTGGCTGCCGACCCTCCCGTCATGCTGATGGACGAGCCTTTCGGGGCCATTGACCCGATCAACCGGGACATCATTCAAGATGAGTTCATGCGCATTCAGCGCCAAGTGGGCAAGACTGTCCTCTTCGTCAGCCATGATATTGATGAAGCGGTGAAGATGGCTGACTGCGTGGCCTTGTTCAATGCCGGCCGGGTCGAGCAGTTTGGTACTCCGGATGACCTGCTGGCCCGCCCGGCGAGTGAGTTCGTCGCCAACTTCATGGGCGGTGATCGCATCATGAAGCGCCTGAGGCTTCTACGAGCAGGTGATATCGCGCGGCAGACGCCACCTCAAGAGCAAATGCAGGTGGTGGGTAGCAATGGCGGAGCCTCTTCGTTCACACCTTTGGTCGTTCTACATACGGACGACTTGCGCCAAGTGTTGTCGCAGTTGCTGGGCCAAGGACGCGACTGGGCCGTGTGCAATGACAAGAACGGCAAGTTCGTAGGCTTTGTGCACCAGCAGGACATTCTCGCTCGCTTGGTCGAGAATACGACGCCGGTGGTGCAGTGATGAACAATGTCGCCCAAATGTGGGAATGGCTTCAGGGCTACTGGAGTGAAATCGTTTATCTCTCCATCCAGCATATGCACATCGTTGCGGTCAGCAGTGCCTTGGCTTTGATCGTGGCGCTGCCAGTCGGTATCTGGATGAGCCGTCCGAAAAACCAGAAGTATGCGTTGGCGGTCATGCAGGTGCTGAACGTCGGGCAAGCGATACCCAAGCTCGCCTTGCTCGCCCTGGCCATGAGTTTCGTGGGCGTGGGTGGGCCTGCCGCAATTTTCGCGTTGTGGGTCGCCACACTGTTGCCGATCACGGTGAATACCTACGAAGGGTTGCGGACTGTACCGCGTCATCTCGTCGAGGCCGCCGAAGCGATGGGAATGACGCCTCGCGAGACCTTGTTCAAGGTCGAGATTCCGAATGCGCTCAACGTGATTTTCGCGGGTGTTCGCACGGCCCTGGCCATCAACGTAGGCACGGCGCCGCTCGCCTTTCTGGTCGGCGGTGGTGGTTTGGGTGAGCTCATCTTCACCGGGATTGACTTGAACAACTACGGCATGATGCTCGCCGGCGCTGTATCGACGGCAGGCCTGGCCATTGCAGTGGATCTGCTGTGCAGCTTCGTTCAGTACGCGACGGTATCCCGTGGATTGCGACTGGCGGCGCGATAGTCCTGATAACAACTTATAACGAATAGGTGCTGTATGTTCATACGAGGTCTTGTCGCGCTTTTTACGATGGCATTCCTGGGGGCTGTGCAGGCCGCCCAGCCAGCGGTTGTGGTGGGGGGTAAGAAGTTCACCGAGCAGCAATTGGTCGCCGAGATGACGGCACAGTTGCTCCGCGATCAAGGTTATCGAGTGGACAAGCGCCCAGACCTGGGGTCCTCGGTTTTGCGCTCTGCGCAGGAGAATGGCCAGGTGGATATCTACTGGGAGTACACCGGTACATCGCTGATCATTTATAACAAAGTCGAAGAGCGCCTCGATGCAGAGGAAACCTACGAGCGAGTTAAAAGCCTCGACGCTGCGAAAGGATTGACTTGGCTACAGCCTTCCAGGGCCAACAATACCTATGCTTTCGCGATGCGGAAGGAAGAGGCCGCCGCAAAAGGTATTGCATCGTTGAGTGATCTGGCGAGTCGCGTTCAGGGAGGCGAGCACTTGAAGTTCGCGTCGAACGCCGAGTTCTATTCCCGCCCCGACGGCCTGCGGCCTCTTCAGGATCTCTACGAGTTCAAGTTCGAACGTGACGATATCATCCGTATGGATGGCGGCCTGACCTACCAGGCACTTCGTGAGGGGCAGGCTGACATTGCCTTGGTGTTGTCCACGGATGGTCGTGTACCAGCCTTTGGATTTGTGATCCTCAACGACGACAAAGGCTTTTTCCCGAGTTATGCGCTGACCCCGGTGGTTCGCACCAAGTTCCTGGAGTCGAATCCTGATGTCGCTCAAGCGCTCAACAAGCTGTCCGCGACCCTCACCAGCGACATCATGGCAGCGCTGAATTCACGTGTGGATGTGGGCAGGGAATCCATCGAGAAGGTGGCCCGTGAATACCTGTCGAAGAATCATCTCCTGGTAGCCAACGGTGATTGAGACTTCAGCTCCACAGTCGGGTTCTTGAATAGTCGGTGCGGTAGCGCCGAAGCATGAAAGACGCAAGGCTGGCTCACGATCGTTTCTGTGCGGGCTGCCCGTGCTCGGGTTTCAGTATCGCTGACTTGTTATTGGACAAGCGCCCGGCACCAGGGCGCCGGTAACCTGCTTTCACCAACGTTGGGATTGACTATGGTCTACAAGCATAGAGTCATGGGGGCTGTATTAATGCTCGCGGCAGTTAATTCACAGGCAATGACGGCTGACATCGACTCGATGAGTCTATTGCAACTCCGTCAATCCCTCGATAATGGACAGGTGACCTCGGAACAGCTGGTGCGCCACTTCCAGGAAAATATCCGGAAGAACAATCGCCAAGGACAGCACATTAATGCGGTGATCAGCGTAAACGCCCAGGCGCTTCAGCAGGCCAAGGCATGGGACGCTGAGCGTTCGCGCAACCCTCAATTCAAACGTGGCGCGCTGTCGGGCATCCCCTTCCTGGCGAAAGACAACTTCGATTCGCGCGGTATCGTCACCAGTGGAGGCTCCTACGTTCTTCGCGCTTCCATCCCGGTACAGGATGCGTTCGCCATCCAGCGTTTGCTCGACAGCGGCGCGATCCTGCTTGGTAAAGCGAACATGTCCGAACTGGCCGCGTCCTTTGGCTGGTTCGGCTACAGCTCACTGGGCGGACAGACGCTCAACCCCTTAAACACCAAGCGAGACGCCTCGGGCTCGAGCAGCGGCTCGGCTGCAGCAGTCGCCGCCAGCTTTGCTCCGTTTGCCCTGGGGTCTGACACCAGTGGTTCGATTCGAGGGCCGGCGAGTGTGACGGGAACCGTCGGTTTGCGGCCCTCATTGGGCCTGATCAGCCGGAGCGGTGTCATTCCGTTGTCCCTCACCTTTGATACACCAGGCGTCATCACGAAGGGCGTTTACGACCAGGCCATTGTTCTCGATGCGCTTAAAGGCCAAGACCCCAACGATGCTGCCACCCAGAACATTGATTCGGAGCGCATCGAATTCGTGAAGTCGCTTAGCCCGAATGCGTTGAGTGGCAAGACAGTCGGTGTGGTGTCCAACTTTGAAGGCGCTAACCCTGAAGTGGACAAGGTCTTCCTGGCGGCTCAGGAAAGACTCAAGGAAAAAGGCGCGAAGGTAATCAGCATCAGACTGCCCCGGGCCTATGAAAATCTGTGGGCGGAGGTGCTGGGGCCTGTAGGCGATAGTGAGTTCAAGCCGCAGTTTGAGCGTTATCTCTCCTCGTTGCCTGGCGGACAGCCCAGGACGCTGCTGCAGTTCCTTGAGCAGGCAAGTGCCGAGCAATCCAGGCCAAACGGATACAGGATGAATCCCAAGCGTTTGGCCGCGCTTGAAGCCATCGCCAGAAGCGCTGAGACGGATACGCCAGGCTATATCTCCATTCTCTCCAGAAAGATCCCTGACCTTCGCGACGACCTTCAACGTCTGATGCGTAGCCCAGGTATCGATACGCTTATGTTTGCCACGATTAATTGCCCTCCTTCGGTAGTGCACGGGCAGAAGGATGACAGTTATATCTGCAAGTCCGACGATACCTACGCGGCGTCTTACATTGCTTCGGCCACCGGCTTTCCTGAAATTACCGTTCCGGCCGGGAACATAGGCGGAGGGCTCTCCGTTGGTGTTTCTTTTTTAGGGAGGTACGCTGAGGATGCAAGTGTCGTTAGTTATGCTTATGCATTTCTTGGTAAATAGAAAAGTTTGAGTAGTTCCCGGGCTGGGTGTGTGCCACAGCCAATTTGACGTTGCGTACCAAGTGTAGCCCTCAAGCAAAATCGGGCAATGGCTTGGTCATCGCCTGGTGCGGGCGTCTATATGCAAACGGCAATAAATTCTCTGAGCGTGATAACGTTCGGGCGCTTCCTCTTGCGCCCGGATTAACAATAAACAAAGCGTGAAAGAGGTAGTCATGGTTTTGATTGAAAGTCTTGGGGCTTTGGCTCTGGTTTCCAGTCCGGTTCATTCCATCAGATCGAAAGTGAAGGTTTTTTTCCTTCTGCCGTCTTTATGGGCTTTGATAGTCTCCCAGTCCACACTTGTGGTTGCGGCCGAGCAGCAGGGCGCTGAAGAGCCTGAGAAGTTTGGCACGCTGACTGTGTTGGCAAAGAACTATTACTACAACACAAGCCAGGGCGAGCACCGCTCTGACCAAGTCGACTGGACCCAGGCTTTTCTGGCTACTTTCCAATCTGGTTTCACGCCAGGGCCGGTGGGGTTCGGGGTTGATCTTTTTGGCTACTGGGGCCTGAAGCTCGATGCCGGGAGTGGCCGAAGCGGAACCGGCAATCTTCCGGTCGGCGATGACCGACATCCGGATGACGAGTACGGGCGAGCCGGTGGCGCTATCAAAGCACGATTCGGGTCAACGGTCTTGCGCTATGGGGAAATGATCCCGACTGCACCCGTTTTCGCCCAGAGCACGAGCCGACTATTTCCTCAAACCGCTACAGGCCTGCATCTGGTGAGCAATGATTTCGCTCGTTTGTCCTTGGATGCCGGGCATTTCACGGCAGGCACGGATCAGGTCAACACCAATAGCGATGGCGAACTCTGGGCGACGTACGCCCATGTCGCGACACCTTCGGTCAGCTATGTCGGCGGCAAGTACGCATTCAGCCAAGGCTTGAGCGCAAGCCTATATGCCAGTCGCTTCAAGGATGTCTGGGACCAGTATTACGGGAACCTCAACTACGCCCTGCCGCTGGGCGAGAATCAAGGCCTGGCCTTTGACTTCAACCTATATCGCACCACAGACAGCGGCCAGGCCGGTGCCGGAACGATCAACACGACAGCCGTAGGCATGCAGGTGGCGTACAGGTTCTCGGCCCATACCCTGACGCTGGCGCATCAATCCATCCATGGTGACCAGCCCTTCGATTACGTCGGATTCGGTGATACAGGACGCGCTGGAGGATCTATTTACCTCCCCAACTCCGTCCAGTATTCAGACTTCAATGGCCCAGGCGAGAAATCATGGCAGTTGCGTTATGACGTCAACATGGCGGCTTTCGGCGTTCCAGGATTGACGTTCATGCTGCGCTACCTGAATGGCAAAGACATCGACGGAACGAACGTGAAGTCCGGCGCGTACCTCAACAAATACGGGGCGGATGACAGTGAGTTCGAAACTGATGCCGAAGCGAAGTACGTGGTTCAGTCGGGACCGGCGAAGGATCTTGCAGTACGCCTGCGCCTGGCCTGGCACCGTGGAGATGCGAGTACTGGTGGCACTCAAGATCAGTTTCGGGTTATCACCGAATATCCCATCGACGTGTTCTGAGGCATGACCATCACGCACAGTAGGGCCTGAGCCGGTGGGGCTTTGGGGCAGGGCTCTGTTTTCACGGAATATTATGGATTGAGCGGGTACCGCAGCCGATCATGGCTGACGGCGCTCGAAAAGTTTGCTGGAGCAAGGGGAGGAGGTGGAGCGGGTAGAGGGAATCGAACCCTCCTCAATAGCTTGGGAAGCTATAGTTTTACCAATAAACTATACCCGCTTCGGAGCCCGACTTTTTACCAGAACCGTCTGGCCATGAGAAGCCTTGGGCGCAAAAAAAGCCTGTCGGTGACCTGCAGCGCGTGGGTACGGGGCACGCTGCAGGCTGCCTTGCCCATCAGATGGCCAGCGCATGGTGGCCCTGCATGTAGTGGTTGCGTGGGCGGGACTCGCGGACCGTAGCCGGCTTGAGGAAACCCAGGAATGCCTCGCGGGTGGCCTCGCAGGCGGCTTTGTGCTCCATGTCGAGGAAGTGACCGGCACCGCGGATCTCGCTGAAGTGGCTGTTGCGCACATGCTCCTTGAACTGCCGCGCATCCTCGACGGTGGTGTACTCGTCGCGGTCTCCGTTGACGAACAGCACCGGGATATCGATGTTGCGTGCGCCCTTGAGTGCCCTGGCCAGGTCATGGTTGAGCACTTGGTTGATGTGGAAGTGCATCTGGGCGTACTCGTGGCTGTCCAGGCTGCTGACGTGCCGGTAGTTGAAGCGCTTGAACAGCGAGGGCAGATGCTTGCCGATGGTGTCGTTGACCAGGTTGCCGACCTGATAACGGTCGCAGGTGCTCAGGTACCGGCTGCCACGCTCCAGGTAATCGCGCATGGGTTCGTTGATCACGGGTGAGAAGGAGCTGACCACGGCCTTCTTCACCTGCCGTGGCTGGTGCGCCAAGGCCAGCAGGGTACAGGCCCCTCCCCAGGAAAAGGACATTACGTGATCGGCGTGGAAATGCTCGATCAGCTCCAGGAGGATGTGTGCCTCGGTTTCCTTGGTCAGCAGGCGCTCATGGCGGTTGTGCGGCTTGGACTTTCCGGCATAGGGCTGATCGTAGAGCACCACGTTGAACTGTGGGTGCAGACTGCGCACGGTTTGGGCAAAGGAGGCCGTCGTGGCCAGGGAGCCGTTGACCAGGATGATTGTCTTCTCAGCGGCATCCGCGCGATGGAACTCCGTGTAAACCCGATACTGACCTTGTAGATCAAGTACAGCAATTTCTGGCCTCATGTCGTCGACTCCTGGCGCAAAAAGGGTATTCGCGTCACCTAGGGTGCACGTTCTTTATGACAGGTAGGCATACGCCTAGAAGAGAACCGGGGCCCTTTGTCGATCCTTGGTACGCGTGGTCGACGGGTATTGTTGTAGGCGGGCAATCTGCCGTACCCCGCTGCTTCGAGGCCTCGGGTAGTCGGCAAAAAGGCGTCTTGGACTGCGGTCGTGACCGATGAGTCACATGCAGACTGACGATTTGGATTCAAGCAGGCGGCTGGCCAACCTGCAAGTGCCATTTAGGGGGTTCGTTGAAAAAAACGCTGGGCGGTAGGCCGGTGCTGTATGCCTTGACCCTGTATTTGAGGGGACGACCGCTTTGCAGGCAGTCAGTGAGGCATCAGACCGCAGCGATCTCTTCTTCGCTCAGTGCCCGGAATTCCCCAGGCGCTAGCCGTGGGTCCAGTACCAGCGGCCCCATGCTCTCCCGGTGCAGGCGCAGCACCTTGTTATCGAAGTGGCCGAACATGCGCTTGACCTGGTGGTAACGCCCTTCGACGATGGACAAGCGTGCCTGGCGTGGGCCCAGCAGGGTCAGGTCGGCGGGTAGGGTGGTCAGGTCTTCGAAGGCGAAGTAGAACCCTTCGCGGAATTTGTCGATGCAATGCGCGCCGATCTCGTCTTCGGTTTCCACGTAGTAGATTTTGGGCAACTTGGTCCGGGGTTGGGTCAGGCGGCGCGACCATTGCCCGTCGTTGGTCAGCAGCATCAGGCCGGTGGTGTTGTAGTCCAGGCGGCCTGCGATATGTAGGTCGTCGCGCTGGTCGGCCGGCAGCAGGTCGAGCACGGTGCGGTGCTGAGGGTCCTGGGTGGCGCTGACGCAGCCGGCGGGCTTGTGCAGCATGAGGTAGCGCGCAGGGCGCCCGGCTTGCAGCAGTTGGCCATCGACCTCAATGCGGCTGAACGCTCGCACTTCCATGCGCGGATCCGCGACCACCTGGCCATCCACATGCACGCGCCGCTCCACCAGCAACAGGCGGACTTGCTGGCGGTTGTAGCAGGGCAGATTGCCGAGGAAACGGTCGAGGCGCATAGGGACATGTATTGAAAGGGAGAGGCAGTCTACCGGGCTGGCGGGTTTTGCGCTGCCCTGAGCTGCTCTTCGACGGCGGCGCAGCGCGGGCACAGGCAGGCCTTGTCGCGCAGCTCGGCGGGCAAGGCTTCCAGCACCGCCGGGTCGATACTCACGCCATAGCACCAGCAACTGTGCGTGGCGCTGCGCGGATCGGCCAGACTGCAGTGGTTGAGGGCGCCACAGGCGGGGCAGTGCTGGGTGTCATTCATGGTCGGATCTGGGCATCTCTGTGCTGGTGGGTGAAGACGGAAAAGCGAAAACAGCGCGGAAAGAAAAAGGGCCTTGTATCAATTTATTGCAAGAAGGGCACTGCACCCCAGGGCGAAGGTCTGATTCAGTGTCGACGAACGCTTGTTGTCCGACGCCTGCCAGCGCCGCTGGGCCAGGCACTCAAGCGGTCCGGGAGGCCGCCATGCACCCTCGAATTCTGTTGATCGCATTGTTGGGCCTGATCACCACCGCTTGTGTTCCCTACGGCGGTAGTGGCTACTACCGCACGCAGTACTATACCGCTGATCGCTATGTCTATCCGGGTTACTACCGGCCGGCCTATCCCTACAACCGCGGCTACTATGTCGCACCCCAGCCACGCCATTACTACAGTCCGCCGGTCCGTTACTACCGGCCTGCGCCCGTGCCTCACTACAAGCCTTATCCGCCGCCTGGGGTGAACCGTCATTGGCAGGATGGCCCTCGTTACGACCATCGCTACAACAGTGACCGGCAGCGCTACGACTATGGCCGTGACCGCAATCGCCATGACTACCGCAACGATCGCCGCTATCAGGATGATCGCAGCCTGCACGGCCAGCGCCGTGATGGACGGCCCGCCAACCGCAACTGGCAACGCTGAAGTCAGGCCAGGTCCGCCAGCGGATGGCGGCCTTCCCACACCTTGCTGAAGTGCGCCTCGACCACCGCTGCGGGCACCTGGGCGATATCCGGCCAGTGCCAGCGCGGCAGGTTGTCCTTGTCCAGCAGGCGGGCGCGCACGCCTTCGCTGAACTCGGGGTGGCGGCAGCAATTCAGGCTCATCGCGTATTCCATCTGGAACACCTGGGCCAGCGACAGGTAGCGCGCCCGGCGGATCTGTTCCCAGACCAGGCGCGCAGTCAGCGGGCTGCCCTCATGCAGGCGTTGCCCGGCCTCGGCCAGCAGCGGGTCGGGGTGCCGGCGCAGGCCGGACAACGCGCGCCACGCGGCGACTGGGTCAGCCACATCCAGCAGTTCGTCGATCAGTGCCCGCCGTGGCAGCCATTGCGGCTCCGGCAGCTCGGCGCAGGCGCGGTGTTGTTCCGCCTTGAGCAGACTGTTCAGTTGCAGGATCGTCTGTTCCTGCCAATTCAGTTGCAGCAGTTCCTCGGTCAGGGCGTCCTGCTGTTGTTCGCCGAGAAACCGGTCGGCCAGGTCCAGGTCCAAGGCATCGCGAGCGTTGATCGGCGCGCCGGTCAGGCCGAGGAACAGTCCCAGTTTGCCGGGCAGACGGGCGAGGAACCAACTGGCGCCGACATCCGGGTACAGGCCGATGCTGATCTCGGGCATGGCCAGGCGAGTGCTTGGTGTGACGATGCGCACACTGGCACCTTGCAGCAGCCCCATGCCGCCGCCCAGCACATGGCCATGGCCCCAGCACAGCAGTGGCTTGGGGAAGGTGTGCAGGTGATAGTCGAGTCGGTACTCGGCGGCGAAGAAGCGTGCGGCCAGCGTTGGCACGTCGCCCGGCTTCTCGCGGCAGGCCTGGGCCAGGCTGCGTACATCGCCCCCGGCGCAGAACGCTTTTGGGCCATTGCCGCGCAACAGCACACAGACGATGCCTGGGTCGTTGGCCCAGGCCCGTAGCTGTTCATCGAGCACCTCGATCATTCGTAGGTTCAGGGCATTGAGTGCCTTGGGTGCATCCAGGGTGGCGATGCCGATACGCGCACCATCGACGCCGATGTGCACCTCGCAATGGATAGACATGGACAACCTCGCTGGAGCTATGCGCACAAGTATGGCTTGCCCCTGCAATCCTGCCGGTCGTCGGTCGGATCGATTGACAAGGCGCAGCAGCTTTCCTAGTGTCGCGCCATTGTTTACGGATGGCCCCATGACTGACGACGACCGCATCAAACTCGAACCAAGCTGGAAGGCCGCGTTGCGCGCCGAGTTCGACCAGCCCTACATGCAGCAACTGCGTGAATTCCTGCGCCAGGAGTACGCCGCCGGCAAGCAGATCTACCCACCTGGGCCCCTGATCTTCAACGCCCTCAACTCCACGCCGCTGGACAACGTCAAGGTGGTCATCCTCGGCCAGGACCCGTACCACGGCCCGGGGCAGGCCCACGGCCTGTGCTTCTCGGTGCAGCCGGGCGTTCCCACACCGCCATCGTTGGTAAACATCTACAAAGAGCTGCAGCGCGACCTGAACATCGGCATCCCCAACCATGGCTACCTGCAGAGCTGGGCCGACCAGGGTGTCTTGCTGCTCAACACCACCATGACCGTGGAAAGGGGCAATGCGGCCTCCCATGCCAACAAGGGCTGGCAGATCTTCACTGACCGGATCATCCAGGTGGTCAGCGAGCAGCGGTCCGATGTCGTGTTCCTGCTTTGGGGATCGCATGCCCAGAGCAAACAGAAGCTGATCGACGGGACCAAGCACCTGATCCTCAAGTCGGTGCACCCGTCGCCGCTGTCGGCCTACCGTGGATTCTTTGGTTGCGGGCACTTCAGCCGGACCAACAGCTTTCTTCAGCAGCGTGGGATTGCGCCTATCGAATGGGCTTTGCCGCCCTTGGCTTGACGCTTGATGGTGGGCTGGGGCGATGCGTTACCTCACGTCGACCGAGTGATATTGGCCTGTTTCGTACTGGGGTATTGGCGTTGCGGGTGGGGTGAACATCCATTTGCTTTGGTGACTCAAGGCCACCAAAGCAAATGGATATGCTCTCGATGTCAGGGTCAGGGTCAGGGTCAACCACAAACCGCCAAACCACCCTCAATTACCCTTTTTTCCGTCCCTATCGGCCTCAGGCTGTCCACCAACCCAATGCCGAAACAACGGCTCCGCCAGAAACAACACGAACAACAGACGCATCACCTGCAAGGCCGTGACCAGCGGCACCGACAGTTGTAGGGTCTCCGCCGTCAGGCTCATCTCGGCAATACCGCCTGGCATCATGCCCAAGGTCAGCGAACGCAGGTCCAGCGAGGTCAGGCCACTGAGCACCCAGGCCGCGCTGGCCGCGATCACCATGCTCAGGCCTGTGGCCACCAGGGTGCGGCCAAGGAAGGACGGTGCGCGACGAAAGAACGCACGGTTGAAGTGGCAGGCCAGGCCGCTGCCGATCAGCCATTGGCCGATCTGGCTGGCGCCATCGGGCAGGGCGATCTGCAGGTTGCCGGCGAGGCTCGCGACCGCGGCCACCAGCAAGGGCCCGAACAACCAGGGGTTGGGTTGATGCAAGCGTTGCCAGAGCAGCGCACAGGCAACCCCCAGCGGTGCGATCAGCGCCAGCCAGCCCCAACTGACGCTGCCCGCATGGCTCAGCGGCACGCCATCGCCGAGAAGGAACTTGAACACCGCCGGCACGCACAGCACCACTGCCAGTACTCGTAGGCTCTGGGCCGCAGCGACCTGGCTGAGCACCGCGCCGTTGCGCGCGCCGAGGTTGACCATCTCTCCCGAACCACCCGGCATGCTGGCGAAGAACGCCGTGGCACGGTCTTCGCCTGTGCGCCGCAGCAACCAGACACCGATCACGCTGGATAGGGTAGTGAGCAGTGCGCCGAAGAAGATCAGGCCGAAGTGGCTGGCGACCTGTTCGATCACCGCCGGGGTGAAGTGCAGGCCGATGCCGATACCGATGATCCATTGGCCGCATTTGCGGCCATTGGGGATTTCCGTGAGCTGCCAGGGGGTCAGGCAGCGCACCAGGATGATCGACAGCAACGAGCCAACCATCCAGGGCAGCGGCCAGCCTACCTTGCTGGCGAGAAACCCGCCTGCAAGGCCGACCAGCCCGGTTGCCCAGTACAGTGGCAGTGACCGCTCAGACATCAGCCAGGGCACGGCGTTGCTGGGCGCGTCGGCGCCAGATGCGCAGCAGCGGCAGGCTCAGCATGCACAGGGTCAGGCCCCATACCGACATGCTGATCGGGCTCGACCAGAGGATGCCCAGCTCGCCATTGGAGATCGACAGGGCACGGCGCAGGTTCTGTTCCATCAGACCGCCGAGGATGAAGCCAAGCAGGATCGGCGACAGTGGGAAGTCCAGCTTGCGCAGGATGTAGCCGAGGATACCGATGCCGACCATGAGGAACAGGTCGAAGGTAGTGGCGTGCACGGCGTAGACACCGATCGCGGTGATGATGGCGATCACCGGCACCAGCGCCCAGTTCGGCACGGCGAGGATGCGGGTGAAGATGCGGATCATCGGGATGTTCAGGATCACCAGCATGATGTTGGCGATGAACAGCGAGGCGATCAGGCCCCAGACGATGTCGGGCTGCTGTTCGAACAGCAGTGGGCCGGGGGTGATGTTGTACAGGGTCAAGGCGCCGATCATTACGGCGGTGGTGCCCGAGCCCGGTACGCCGAGGGTCAGCATTGGCACCAGGGCGCCGCAGCAGGAGGCACCGATGGCGGTTTCCGGTGCGGCCAGGCCACGTTTGTCGCCCTTGCCGAAGGTGCCTTTGGTGCCGGCGATGCGTTTTTCGGTCATGTAGGCCACGGCGCTGGCCAAGGTCGCGCCGGCGCCAGGCAGCACGCCCATGATGAAGCCGAGCAGGCCGCAACGGATGTTGACGGCGAATACCGAGGCTGCTTCCTTGAGGTTGAACAGCATGCGCCCAGTGGCTTTGACCGCTTCGTGGCCGTGGTGGGTCTTCTCCAGGAGCAGGAGGATCTCGCTGATGGAGAACAGGCCCAGTACCAGTACCACGAACTGGATGCCGTCGGCCAAGTGCACGCTGTCACCGGTGAAACGGTATACGCCGCTGTTGGCATCGATGCCGACGCTGGAGAGGAACAGGCCGATCAGTGCGGCGATGAAGGTCTTCAGTGGCTTGTCGCCTGCCATGCCGCCGAGGCAGACGATGGCGAAGACCATTAGCACGAAGTACTCAGCCGGGCCGAAGGCGATCGCCCATTTCGCCAGCAGCGGCGCGAACAGGACCATGCCGCAGGTGGCGATGAAGGCACCGATGAACGAACTCCAGGCCGACAGCGACAGGGCCACGCCGGCCAGGCCTTGGCGGGCCATGGGGTAGCCGTCGAGGGTGGTCATCACGGTGGAGGCTTCGCCGGGGATGTTCAGCAGGATCGAACTGATCCGACCGCCATACTCGCAGCCCAGGTAGACCGCTGCCAGCAGGATCAGCGCCGACTCCGGCGGCAGACCCAGGGCGAAGGCGATAGGGATCAGCAGCGCCACGCCATTGATCGGGCCCAGGCCCGGCAGCAGGCCGACCACGGTGCCGATCAGGGTGCCGGCCAGGGCGGTGGCCAGGTTGTACGGGCTAAGGGCGACGCCGAAGCCCTGGCCCAGGTAGCTCAAGGTATCCATGTGTCAGTTCTCCAGAACGTCAAGCAGGCCGAGGGGCAGGGGCACATCCATCACATGGTCGAACAGCCAGTACAGGAACAGGCTCATCGCCGCGACGATGATCGCGCTGTGCAGCCAGCGTCCGCCGTACAGCCGGGCCATGGGGACACCGGCGAGGATACTGGCGAGGATGAAGCCCAGCGGCTCGAAGGTCGCGGCGAAGACCAGCAGCAGGCCTACGCAGAGCCCGATCTTGGTCAGGGTCTGGCGGTCCAACTCTGGCTCGTCGTCCTTGTGCACGATCGGCGTCGGCCGGAAGATCAGGTAGAGCAGGGCCAGGCTCATCAGGCCGAGCATCAACAGGGGGTAGGCGCGTGGGCCTACCGGTTCGTAGGAAAACGCGGCCTGGTAAGGCCAGGCCATGACCGCCAGGGCGGCACAGACCGCCAACAAGGCCAGGGCGAAGATGCGTTGCAGGATCATGGAGGAAATCCTCTGTGGCGCCAGTTTGGGCGCAGTCCTTGTAGGAGCGGGCAAGCCCACTCCTTAGGTTTCACGCTAGAGCCGGTGTAGGGCGGTTACTGGATCAGCCCGAATTCCCTGGCCAGGCTCTTGTAGTCGGCGACCTGTTTCTTCACGTAGCCGTCCAGTTCCTCGCCAGTCATGGCGAAGGGGAACAACTCGCGTTGGTCACGCAGCTTGGCGAACTCCTCGGACGTCAGCAGTTTGTCGAACGAAGCCTTCCACCAGGCATAGTCCTCGTCGCTGACCTTCGGTCCCAGGTAGAAGCCGCGCACCACTGGCCAGACGATGTCGTAGCCCTGCTCCTTGGCGGTGGGGATGTCTTTCATCGACGACTCGCCCAGGCGGTTCTCGGAGAACACCGCGAGGATGCGCATGTCGCCGCTCTGGATGTGCGGCATGGAGTCGGAGATGTCGGTACTGCCGACCTGGATGTGCCCGCCGAGCAGTGCGGTGGCGATTTCACCGCCGCCCTCCAGGGCCACGTAGCGCAGGTCGCGTGGGTTGATGCCGGCGGCCTTGGCGATCAGGGCGGTCTGCATCCAGTCCTGGCTGCCGACGGTGCCGCCGGAGCCGATCACTACTTTGCTCGGGTCTTTCTTCAGCGCGGCGACCAGGTCGTCGAGGGACTTGTAGGGCGAGTCGTTCTTCACCGCGATGGCGCCGTAGCTGGTGCCCACCGCCGCCAGCCAGCGCACGGCGTTTTCGTCGAAGCGGCCGAACTTGCCTTGGGCCAGATTCAGCAGCGAACCGCTGGACCATGCCACGAGGGTCCCGGCATCAGCCGGGCGCTGGGCGACCACGGCGTTGTAGGCCACCGCGCCCACGCCGCCTGGCATGTAGGTCACGCGCATGGGTTTGCTGAGGATCTTCTCGTTGACCAGGGCGCTCTGCACCAGCTTGCAGGTCAGGTCGAAGCCGCCACCGGGGGAGGCCGGGGCGATGCATTCAGGGCGTTTCGGTTCAGCAGCGAGGGCATGGCCCGCCAGCAGCAAGCAGCCGGTGGCGAGGACGAGGCGGCGCAGTGAAAAGGTCATCGTCTATCTCCGTAGGTGTTGTTTTTATGGGTTACCACAGGGCCACGCTGTAGCTCACCAGCAGCCGCACTTCGTCGGCATCGCGGGCAAAATTCGAGCGGAAGGTGGCGTTACGCAGACGCACGGCGACGTTTTTCAACGCTCCGCTTTGCACCACGTACTTGAACTCGGTATTGCGTTCCCACTCCTTGCCTTCGCCGCCATCGGCCAGGCTGACATTGTCACCGCGCAGGTAACGGGTCATGAAAGTCAGGCCGGGGATGCCCAACTGGGCGAAGTTGAAGTCGTAGCGCACTTGCCAGGAGCGTTCGTCGGCGCCGGCGAAGTCGTTGATCTGCACGAAGTTGACCAGATAGGGGTCGGAGCCATCGACGTAGGGGAAGGCACTGTCGCCGGACAGATGCTGGTAGGCGGCGCTGAACTTGTGGCCCTTGAGGGCATAGCTGAGCATGCCGTTGGCCGCAGTGTTGTCGATCTTGCCGCCACGGGCCTGGCCCTGGTCGTCGCTGATCGACAGGCGCAGGTCGGCGCCGAAGGTGCCCGGGCCCCAAGGTTGGGTTGCGACCAGGCCAACGAAGTGCTGGCGGTAGACTTCATCGAGCTGGGCGAAATGGTAGCTGCCGGTGATGCGGTCGCTGAACTGGTAGTCCAGGCCGGCCAGGTCGTAGTGCTCGCCGGCCACGCTGCCGAGGAAGCGGTTGTTCTTGTTGTTGAGGGCGATGTCTTCCTTGTTGGTGTTATCGCGGTCCTTGGCTTTCTCCATGCGCCCGCCAGTGAAGGTCAGGTTCTTGATCTCCTTGGAGGTCAGCAGGCCGCCTTCGAAGGTCTGCGGCAGGATGCGCCCGTCGTTGGCCTGCAGGGTCGGCAGTTCCGGGATCAGGGTGCCGAGCTTCAGTTCGGTCTGGGAAATCTTCACCTTGCCGGTCAGGCCGAGTTTGGAGTACTCGTTCGCGGCCTTGCCATCATCATGGGTTGGCAACAGGCCGCTACCGGTGCGGTCGGGACTGGAGTCGAGCTTGATGCCGAGCATGCCCAGCGCATCGAGGCCGAAGCCTACGGTGCCGTCGGTATAGCCGGACTCGAAATTGAGTATGAAACCCTGCGCCCATTCATCGCGCTTGGACTGCTGGCTGCTGGTGCCATCGCGGAAGTCGCGGTTGAAGTACATGTTGCGGGTTTCGAAGGTGGCCGTGCTGTCTTCGAAGAAGGCGGCCTGGCTCAGCGGTGCGACGCCGGCAAGGGCGAAGGCGCTGGCAATGGCGTGGGGGCGGGTGGGCAAACGTCGGGTAGGCGTGAGCGCCTGCGGCTGCATGGACAGCATCGTCGAGTGACTCCGTTATTGTTCTTATTTGGACTGCACCTTTAAAGGTGCTTTTCACGGCACGCGAGGTGGGCCGTGAAGCGATGCTAGGTAACGAACCTTTCGCTAACCTTTCAATGCAACAGGATTGTTACAAGGGGCTTCACAGGTCGCCCGGGGGCGGTACACTCCGCGCCACTGACCCAGAACCGAGCGGGGAAAAATCGATGCGTGTGCTGCTGGTCGAAGACCACCTGCAACTGGCTGAAAGCGTTGCCCAGGCCTTGAAAAGCAACGGCCTGACGGTGGACGTGCTGCACGATGGGGTGGCCGCCGACCTGGCCCTGGCCAGCGAAGACTACGCCGTGGCCGTGCTCGACGTGGGGTTGCCACGCCTGGACGGCTTCGAGGTGCTGGCCCGCTTGCGCGCCCGTGGCAAGACCCTGCCTGTGCTGATGCTGACCGCGCGCAGCGACGTGAAGGATCGTGTGCATGGCCTGAACCTTGGCGCCGACGACTACCTGGCCAAACCCTTCGAGCTGACCGAGTTGGAGGCGCGGGTCAAGGCCTTGTTGCGGCGCAGCGTGCTTGGGGGTGAACGCCAGCAGCGCTGTGGCCCGCTGGTCTATGACCTGGATACCCGGCGCTTCAGCCTGGGCGATGACCTGCTGGCCCTGACCTCCCGCGAACAGGGCGTACTGGAGGCGCTGATTGCTCGGCCGGGGCGGGTGATGAGCAAGGAGCAGCTGGCGTCCCAGGTGTTCGGCCTGGACGAGGAGGCTAGCCCCGACGCTATCGAGATCTACATCCATCGCCTGCGCAAGAAGCTCGACGGCTACCCGGTGGCCATCGTCACCTTCAGGGGGCTCGGTTACCTGCTCGAGCACCGTGATGCGTGAAAACGACAGCCTGCGCGGGCGGCTGCTGTGGAACCTGGCGCTGTTGCTAGTGATGTTGATGCTGGCCAGTGGCCTGAGTGCCTACTGGAACGGCCGTGAAGCCGCCGACACCGCCTATGACCGCACTCTGCTGGCGTCGGCGCGGACCATCGCCGCTGGTCTGTCCCAGCGCGACGGCACCCTCAGTGCGGACGTGCCCTACGTGGCCTTGGACACCTTCGCCTACGACAGCGCCGGGCGTATCTACTATCAGGTCAACGACATCCACCAGCGCCTGATCTCCGGCTATGAAAACCTGCCGCCACCACCGCCCGGCACGCCGCGTACCGATGACTATCCGGCCTTGGCGACTTTCTACAATGCCACCTACCTGGGCCAGGATGTGCGTGTGGTCAGCCTGCTCAAGGCGGTCAGCGAACCGAATATGAACGGTATGGCCGAGATCCGGGTGGCCGAGACTGAAGAGGCGCGGGTGCGCATGGCGCGGGGCTTGATGGCCGACACCTTGCTGCGCCTGGGCATGCTTGCTCTGGGCGCGTTGCTGTTGGTGTGGTTTGCGGTCAGTGGTGCCCTGCGCCCCTTGGAGCGCCTGCGCACTGCCGTGGAGGAGCGCCAGCCGGATGACCTACGCGCCTTGCCGGTAGTACAGGTGCAGCGTGAGCTGGTGCCGCTGGTGCGGGCTTTGAACCATTTCACCGAGCGTCTGCGTGGGCAGTTCGAGCGCCAGGCCCAGTTCATCGCCGATGCCGCCCATGAGCTGCGTACACCGCTGGCGGCGCTGAAGGCCAGGGTCGAGCTGGGTTTGCGCTCCAGCGAGCCCCAGCAATGGCGCGAGACCCTGGAGTCCGCTGCCCAGGGTACCGACCGCCTGACTCACCTGGCCAACCAGTTGTTATCGCTGGCTCGAGTGGAGAACGGCGCGCGGGCTATCGCCGAGGGCGGTGCTCAGCGCCTGGATCTCAGCCAGTTGGCGCGTGAACTGGGCATGGCCATGGCGCCGCTGGCCCATGCCCGGGGTGTCGCCCTGGCCCTGGAGGCCGAGGCGCCGGTGTGGTTGAAAGGGGAGCCGACCCTGCTCAACGAACTGCTGAGCAACCTGGTGGACAATGCCCTGGCCCACACGCCGCCTGGTGGCAACGTGATCCTGCGGGTGCTGGCACCGGCCATCCTCGAAGTCGAGGACGACGGCCCGGGAATTCCCGAGGGCGAGCGTGAGCGGGTATTCGAGCGCTTCTACCGGCGCAGCGTACAAGGCACCGGCCTGGGCCTGGCCATCGTCGGCGAGATCTGTCGGGCGCATTTGGCGCAGATCAGCCTGCACGATGGCGAAGGTGGCGGGTTGAAGGTGCGTGTCAGCTTTATCTCCGATCAGACCTAGCGCAGCATGCCGCGGGCGATGAGCAGGTCGGTGGCTTGCAGCTCGGTGCCGTAGGGCAGGCCCAGGTGGCGGTAGGCGGGAAGGGTGGTCAATGGGCGGGAGCGTCCGTGGCTGCTGAGGCTGCGGGCGATCTGCACGATGTCGATGTAGTCGACTCGTTCGGTACGCCGCTCCAGGTCCTGGACCAGGCTTGGCAGGTGCGCCAGTTGTTCGGGGAACTCCCAGGCATCGAGGATCTTGTCACCCAAGGTCGGCTGGATCTGTTCGATCACGTAGTGCAGGCAGACCGGGTCTGAGAGCAACTCGTTGTGTTCCTCGGCATAGATCAGCACCGGCAGTGCGCCGATCTGGTGGACCAGTCCGCCCAGGGTCGCCTGGTCGGGCTTCAGCTGGGTGTAGCGTCGGCTCAGTTCATAGCTGATACCTGCTACTTCCAGGCTGTTGGCCCAGATATCCCGTAGCTTCTGTTCGACCACCGGTGAGCGGGCATGGAAGATCTGTTCGATCACCAGGCCGATGGCCAGATTGCAACTGTAGTTGATGCCCAACCGGGTGATCGCGGTGTGCAGGTCGGTGACTTCGACCGTAGAGCGTAGCAGCGGGCTGTTGACCACCTTGATCAACCGTGCCGACAGGGCTGCGTCGCGGCCGATGACCTTGCTCAGTGCGGTGACGCTGATCTCGCTGTCTTCGGCGGCTTCGCGGATGCTCAGGGCTACTTCCGGGAGGGTCGGCAGGACCAGGTCATCATTGTCGATGGCGTCGAGCAGCTGCGCTTGGACCATTTCGGCCAGCTTGTTCATGGGGGGGTCTCTACCGCAGTGGTGTGGCGGCCCCGCCGCGCTGGCGGGGCAGGCTGGTCAGCGCTGGATTTCCCGGTCGCGGTCCAGTTCATAAGGCAGGGACAGCAGTTCCAGGCGAGGGCCCTCGAGGCTGCCCAGGTGCAGGTTGTTGTCTTCGACGGCATCGGCGCTGAGCACGGCGAGCAGTTCGCAGCCTTGCTCAGCGTGGGCGGCGATCACCACCTCACCCACGGAAGAGCTGTGGGTCGGTGAGAAGATCCCGCTGCCTGGCGCGGGCACATCGTCGCCTTGTAGTGCCAGGCGGTACTGGCGGCGCTTGAGCTTGCCCAGGTACTGCATGCGCGCGACGATTTCCTGGCCGGTGTAGCAGCCTTTCTTGAAGCTGACTCCGCCAACGGCCTGCAGGTTGATCATCTGCGGGATGAACAGCTCGCGGGTTGGCCCCATGACTTGGCCGATGCCGGCGCGGACCTGACCCAGCAGCCAGTCGTTCAGGGTGCCTTCCGGTAGCCGGTTGGCAAGTGTCGCCCGGACAGCCTCGGCCTGCTCAGCCGTGACCCAGAGCTCCACGCGGTCTTCGGACACGCTAACGGCGATCAACCCGTCCTGGCGCTGGGTGGCGCCTGCTTCAGCAGGCGTGTCCAGCCCAAGTGCTTGCAGGGCGGCACTGCCTTGCTGCAGGCCGAAGCGGGCCCAGGCCTGGCTTTCATCGGTCAGGGTAGCCTTGGAGAACACGGCGTATTTCTTCAGGTCGGCCAGCTGTGGCTCGAGCAGTTCGCTGGCCATGGCCAGCAGGTAGCCATTGCCTTCCGGCAGAATGCGGAAGCTGGACTGCATGCGGCCCTTGACCATGCAACGGGCGCCCAGGCTCGATTGGTCCTGGCTGAGGTAGCTGATGTTGCAGGTCAGTTGACCCTGCAGGAACTTGCCGGCGTCGGAGCCGCGGACGGCGAGGATGCCCTCGTGGGACAGGGGGCAGAAAAAAGCGGAATCGGCCATGGGTCATCGCAGGTGGTAAAGACTGGGCACCATCATAGAACGCTGGTAACAAAATAGGTAGGTGACCTGGAACGGTTGCCGCGTCATTCGCCGTTGCGAATGAAATGGCAACAGACCTTGGACCAATGCCCAGTGCCGCCTCTGGCGCGGCGCTGTATACTGGCGGGCCATTCGAGGAGGGCCCCATGGTCGAACAATCTGAACTCAACCGGCTTTTCTGGCACAGCCGCCGTGGCATGCTGGAACTGGACGTGCTGCTGGTGCCTTTCACCCAGGAGGTCTACCCCAATCTGAGTGATGCGGACCGCGAGTTGTACCGTCGCCTGCTGACCTGCGAGGACCAGGACATGTTCGGCTGGTTCATGGAGCGTACCGAGTCCGAAGACCCGGAGCTGCAGCGCATGGTCCGCATCATCCTGGACCGTGTCCAGCCCAAGTGAGCATTTCGAATGCCGTTGGCAGGGCTCGCGCCAGCTGCTGACGGCCTACCTGGCCTGTCAGGCGCTAGCCCTGCTGGCGTTGTGGTTATGTGCGCTGCCCTGGTGGCTGTGCCTGTCCATCCTCCTGGCATGCCTGGCCCACGCCGTCTGGGCCATTCCCCGTCGTATCCTGCTGACCGACCCTGAAGCCATCACAGGCCTGCGCCGCGACCCGCGTGGCTGGCAGTTGTTCAGTCATGCCCGGGGCTGGCAGTCAGCGCGCCTGTGCCGCGACAGCCTGGCGCTGCCGGGGCTGGTGGTCTTGCGCTTCGTGCGCCAGGGGCGATGGTTTGGGGAAAGCCAGTGCATCCCCAGGGATGCACTGGCAGCGGAGCAGCACCGGCGCTTGCGTCTGCGCCTGAAGTTCAGTCGGCGTAGGTGGGCGGCTGCAGAATAGTGTCGCGGGCCTCGGGCAGCATGCCCGGGTAGTCGAGGGTGTAGTGCAGGCCTCGGCTTTCCTTGCGCTGCATGGCCGAGCGGATCATCAGTTCGGCCACCTGGGCCAGGTTGCGCAGTTCGATCAGGTCACGGCTGACCTTGTAGTTGCTATAGAACTCGTCGATCTCGTCCAGCAGCAAGCGCACCCGGTGTTCGGCACGCTGCAGGCGCTTGCTGGTGCGCACGATGCCCACGTAGTCCCACATGAAGCGCCGTAGTTCGTCCCAGTTGTGCGCGATGATCACGTCCTCGTCCGAGTCGGTGACCTGGCTGGCGTCCCAGCCAGGCAGGCCCCTGGGTATCGCCACTTGGTCCAGGTGCGCCTCGATGTCGGCGGCCGCGGCGCGGCCATAGACGAAGCATTCGAGCAGCGAGTTGCTGGCCATGCGGTTGGCGCCATGTAGCCCGGTGAAACTGGTTTCTCCAATGGCATAGAGGCCGGGCACATCGGTATGGCCGCGATCGTCGACCATGACCCCGCCGCAGGTGTAGTGGGCGGCGGGCACCACCGGGATCGGCTGGCGGGTGATATCGATGCCGAAGGCCAGGCAGCGTTCATGCACGGTGGGGAAGTGGCTCTTGATGAAATCGGCCGGCTTGTGACTGATATCAAGGTACACGCAGTCCACGCCCAGGCGTTTCATCTCGTGGTCGATGGCCCGGGCCACGATGTCGCGTGGCGCCAGTTCTTCGCGTGGGTCGAAGCGTGGCATGAAGCGCTCGCCATTGGGCAGGCGCAGCAGGGCGCCCTCGCCGCGCAGGGCTTCGGTGATCAGGAAACTCTTGGCCTGGGGATGGTACAGGCAGGTGGGGTGGAACTGGTTGAACTCCAGGTTGGCCACCCGACAACCCGCGCGCCAGGCCATGGCGATGCCGTCGCCACAGGCGCCATCGGGGTTGCTGGTATAGAGGTAGACCTTCGCCGCACCGCCGGTGGCCAGCACGGTGAAACGCGCGCCGTAGGTGTCGACCTCGCCGGTGGCGCGGTTGAGTACGTAGGCGCCCAGGCAGCGCTCGCCTTCGAGGCCCAGGCGGCGTTCGGTGATCAGGTCCACCGCCACCCGCTGCTCCAGCAGCTCGATGTTCGGGCGCTGGCGCGTCTGGTTCAGGAGCGTGGTGAAGATGGCGGCGCCAGTGGCATCGGCGGCATGGATGATGCGCCGGTGGCTGTGGCCGCCCTCGCGGGTCAGGTGGAACTCGAAGCCGCCGTCGTCATCGCCGTGGTGCTCGTCACGGGTGAAGGGCACCCCTTGGTCGATCAGCCACTGGATGGCTTCGCGGCTATGCTCGACGGTGAAGCGCACAGCGTCTTCGTGGCACAGGCCACCGCCAGCATTGAGGGTGTCCTCGACGTGGGACTGCACTGTGTCGGTGTCGTCCAGCACGGCGGCGACACCGCCCTGGGCCCAAAAGGTCGAACCGTTGGCCAGGTCACCCTTGCTCAACACGGCGATGCGCAGGTGGCCAGGGAGGTTCAGTGCCAGGCTGAGACCGGCGGCGCCGCTGCCGATCACCAGGACATCATGTTGGAATTGTTGGCTCATGTCGGGACACTAGTAATCTTGAGGGGGTGAGCGGCACAATAGTCAGGCGCGTATGGCATTGTGAAACTATCGTGAATCTTGACCGGCTGCCTTTATAGCAGTCCCAGGTACCTGATTTCCAATGGCGCTTGCTGTGTGTCGACAATCTTTGTGGGAACTTTCCGTCTTGGATGGATATCCATAGTAGGCTGCCCGCACGCCACAATTGCCGCGGCGACGCAGGGAGTTGGCTCTATCCGGGCTGTCCCTGTGTATTCGAGACCAGATTATCGACGCAGCCGGCCAATACCGCGCTGCGTTTTTCGTGCGAGCCGACCAAGGGCCGCAGGAAACTTGCTTGGAGGGGAGAACTTTTGCGCAAAGCCCGAGTCTATGGTTGCAAGCCGGAACGATGGCTGTTGCAACGCTCCTTCGAGTCCACTGAGGAGTGTTCATGCTAACCCAGGAAGAGGATCAGCAGCTTGTCGAACGCGTGCAGCGTGGCGACAGGCGAGCGTTCGATCTGTTGGTGCTGAAGTATCAGCACAAGATTCTCGGGTTGATCGTGCGGTTCGTACACGACACCCATGAAGCCCAGGATGTGGCGCAGGAAGCCTTTATCAAGGCGTACCGGGCGCTGGGAAATTTTCGCGGTGACAGTGCGTTCTACACCTGGCTGTACCGTATTGCCATCAATACGGCGAAAAACTATCTGGTGTCCCGCGGTCGGCGGCCCCCAGACAGCGATGTGAGTTCCGAGGACGCGGAATTCTACGACGGCGATCATGGTCTCAAGGATCTCGAGTCCCCAGAGCGCTCGTTGTTGCGGGATGAAATCGAAGGCACCGTCCATCGAACCATCCAGCAACTGCCAGAGGATCTGCGCACAGCTTTAACTTTGCGCGAATTCGATGGTCTGAGTTACGAGGACATTGCGAGCGTCATGCAGTGTCCGGTGGGTACCGTGCGCTCTCGAATCTTCCGCGCTCGGGAGGCCATAGACAAAGCCCTGCAGCCCTTGTTGCAGGAAACCTGAGACAGCGGCGACAGCCAAGAGAGGAACCGCCATGAGTCGTGAAGCTTTGCAGGAATCGCTGTCCGCGGTGATGGATAACGAAGCGGACGAACTGGAATTACGTCGGGTATTGAACGCCGTCGACGATGCTGAAACCCGTGCCACCTGGTCGCGTTACCAAGTCGCTCGCGCAGCCATGCACAAGGAATTGCTGCTGCCGAAGCTGGATATCGCCTCGGCGGTTTCCGCCGCGCTGGCCGATGAGGCCGTACCGGCCAAGGTCAAGAGCGGGCCATGGCGCAGCCTGGGCCGCCTGGCGGTCGCCGCCTCGGTTACCGTGGCCGTGCTCGCTGGCGTACGGTTCTACAACCAAGACGAGATCAGTGGCGTCGAGCTCGCTGCACAGCAGCCAGCCCAGCAGGGTCTGAGCATGCCGCAGGTCCAAGGCCCAGCCGTATTGGCAGGCTATAGTGAAGGTGGTGAGCAACCGACCGGCCCGATGGCCAATGGCGTGCTGCAAAACCAGGCTGGTTGGGACCAGCGCCTGCCAGGCTACCTGCGCCAGCACGCTCAGGAGTCCGCTCTCAAGGGTACCGAAAGCGCTCTGCCCTATGCCCGTGCGGCCAGCCTGGAAAATCGCTAAGTAAGGAGGATCATGCGCGCGCTACCTCTCCTACCGCTGCTGCTCGGCAGCTGGTTGACGGTGCCGGCATTGGCAGCCAACTCATCGCCCGAGGCGACCGAGTGGTTGAACAAGCTGGCCCGCGCGGAGCAAGAGCAAAGCTATCAGGGTTCCTTCGTCTACGAGCGTAACGGCAGCTTCTCCACCCACGACATCTGGCACCGCGTCCAGGATGGCAAGCTCAGCGAGCGGTTATTGCAGCTCGATGGGGCGGCCCAGGAAGTCGTGCGCGTTGATGGCAAGGTGCAATGCGTCAGTGGCTCCCTGGTGAGCGGGGTGGGTACTCCTCCTGATTCGGCGCCGCGAGTGCTTGATCCCCTGAAACTGATGAGCTGGTATGACCTGAGCGTGGCGGGCAAGTCGCGTGTTGCCGGCCGCGATGCAGTGGTCGTGACGCTCAATCCCCGTGACCAGCACCGTTATGCCTTCGAGCTGCACCTGGACCGCCGTACCGGCCTGCCGTTGAGGTCGTTGATGCTCAACGACAAGGGCCAGTTGCTCGAGCGCTTCCAGATGACCCGGCTGGATACCGACGACCTGCCAAGCGATGCTGACCTCCAGGCCAGCGCTGCTTGCAAGCCGGTCGAGCGGGTCGCGGCTGGTACCGCCGAGGCTGTCGGCGGCTGGCGTTCCGACTGGCTGCCGCCGGGCTTCGAACTGATCAACAGTTCGGTGCGTCGCGATCCGGTCCGCCACAGCACGGTCAGCAGCCTGATGTATGATGACGGCCTGGCACGCTTCTCTGTGTTCCTCGAACCCATCAAGGACGACTCCGGAACCGACACCCGCGCCCAGTTGGGCCCGACTGTCGCCGTCTCTCGGCACTTGACCACGCCCAAGGGCAAGGTCATGGTCACGGTTGTCGGAGAAATTCCGCTGGGCACCGCCGAGCGGGTGGCGTTATCGATGCGGGCCCAGGAGGCCCAGACGCAGCAGTGACGGGGCTGTCTGTCAGATCGGCCCGGAGATCGTGCGGCTGAAATGAAATTAAAGCTTTGTCATTTGCAAAATACTTGGAAATTTCTTATAGGTCAGACCTTTCGGGGTCTGGCCTTCCTGCGTTTGCAGGGCCCTACTGCTAACCACGCTCGTTGTGACGGGAGCCGTATGTCAATACCACGCTTGAAATCCTACCTATCGCTGTTCGCCGCCGTGCTCATGCTCGGTCAGGTGCTGACCGCCCAGGCCGAGGAGTCTCTTCCGGACTTCACGACCCTGGTCGAGCAGGCCTCGCCTGCGGTGGTGAACATCAGCACCAAGCAGAAGCTGCCGGAGCGCCGCATCGCCGCTGGGCAGATGCCGGACCTCGAAGGCCTGCCGCCGATGTTCCGCGAGTTCTTCGAGCGCAACATGCCGCAGGTGCCGCGCTCGCCGCGTGGCGACCGACAGCGTGAAGCGCAGTCCCTGGGCTCGGGCTTCATCATCTCCAGCGATGGCTATGTGCTGACCAACAACCATGTGGTCGCCGATGCCGACGAGATCATCGTCCGCTTGTCCGACCGCAGCGAACTGCAAGCCAAGCTGGTCGGCACCGACCCGCGCACCGATGTGGCCCTGCTCAAGGTCGAAGGCAAGAACCTGCCGATCGTCAAGCTGGGCGATTCCGAGAAGCTCAAGGTCGGTGAGTGGGTGCTGGCCATCGGCTCGCCGTTCGGCTTCGATCACTCGGTGACCAAGGGTATCGTCAGTGCCAAGGGGCGGACCCTGCCCAACGACACCTATGTACCGTTCATCCAGACGGATGTGGCCATCAACCCGGGCAACTCCGGCGGTCCGCTGTTCAACATGAAGGGCGAGGTGGTGGGTATCAACTCGCAGATCTTCACCCGTTCCGGTGGCTTCATGGGCCTGTCCTTCGCCATTCCGATCGATGTGGCCCTGGACGTCTCCAACCAGTTGAAGAAAGACGGCAAAGTCAGCCGTGGCTGGCTGGGGGTGGTGATCCAGGAGGTCAACAAGGACCTGGCTGAATCCTTCGGCCTGGACAAGCCGGCTGGCGCCCTGGTGGCCCAGGTACTGGAAGACGGCCCTGCTGCCAAGGGCGGCCTGCAGGTGGGCGATGTGATCCTGACCATGAACGGCCAGCCGATCGTCATGTCGGCCGACCTGCCGCACCTGGTGGGCAGCCTCAAGGACGGCGACAAGGCCAAGCTTGAGATTATCCGCAACGGCAAGCGCCAGAATCTGGATGTCACCATCGGCGCGCTGCCGGATGATGACCAGGGCGTTGGCGTCGGCACCGATGGTGGAGTCGAGCGCAGCAGCAACCGCCTGGGCGTTTCCGTGGCCGACCTGACTGCCGAGCAGAAGAAGAGCCTGGAGCTCAAGGGCGGTGTGGTCATCAAGGATATCCAGGATGGCCCTGCGGCAATGATCGGCCTGCGTCCGGGCGATGTCATCAGCCACCTGAACAATCAGGCGATCACCTCGGCCAAGCAATTCACCGAGATTGCCAAGGACCTGCCGAAGAACCGTTCGGTGTCCATGCGCGTACTGCGTCAGGGGCGTGCCAGCTTCATCACCTTCAAACTGGCTGAATAAGCGGTTATTAGGGTAGGAAAGGGCAGCTTCGGCTGCCCTTTTTGTACGATCACGGTGGATGTAGATCGGGCTTGCCTGCGATTGCGCCAGCAGGAGCAGTGGTGTTGCCCGGCCTGGCGCAATCGCAGGCGAGCCCGATCCTACAGGGGCACTTCTACCGCTTGTTCAGGAATCTCCCATAACCCCGCGGCTTAAGGTACAATTCCCGGCTATTTTTCGGCGGGCGTCCGGCTCGCAGCCTTTTCGAGTGTTGACCCGTGAGTGATTTGAGTCATATCCGCAATTTCTCCATCATCGCCCACATCGACCATGGCAAGTCGACCCTGGCCGACCGTTTCATCCAGATGTGCGGTGGCCTGACTGCGCGTGAAATGGAGGCCCAGGTCCTCGACTCCATGGACTTGGAGCGCGAGCGCGGGATCACCATCAAGGCCCACAGCGTCACGCTGCATTACAAGGCCCAGGACGGCAAGACCTACCAGCTGAACTTCATCGATACCCCGGGCCACGTCGACTTCACCTATGAAGTCAGCCGTTCCCTGGCGGCGTGTGAAGGTGCCTTGCTGGTGGTCGACGCCGGCCAGGGTGTCGAGGCCCAGTCCGTGGCCAACTGCTACACCGCCATCGAGCAGGGCCTGGAGGTGATGCCGGTCCTGAACAAGATGGACCTGCCCCAGGCCGATCCTGACCGGGTGAAGGAAGAGATCGAGAAGATCATCGGCATCGATGCCGAAGACGCCGTGGCCTGCAGTGCCAAGAGCGGCATGGGGGTCGACGAGGTGCTCGAGCGCTTGGTGCAGACCATTCCCGCGCCGGAAGGCGAGATCGACGCGCCGCTTCAGGCCCTGATCATCGACTCCTGGTTCGACAACTACCTGGGCGTGGTCTCCCTGGTGCGTGTGCGCCAGGGCCGTGTCAAGAAAGGCGACAAGATCCTGGTCAAGTCCACCGGCAAGGTGCACTTGGTCGACAGCGTGGGTGTATTCACGCCCAAGCACACTCAGACGGCGGACCTGAAGGCGGGCGAGGTGGGCTTCATCATCGCCAGCATCAAGGACATCCATGGCGCGCCGGTCGGTGACACCCTGACCCTGAGCTCGACCCCTGAGGTCGAGATGCTGCCAGGCTTCAAAAAAATCCAGCCACAGGTCTATGCAGGCCTGTTCCCGGTCAGTTCCGATGATTTCGAAGACTTTCGCGATGCGTTGCAGAAACTGACCCTGAACGACTCGTCGCTGCAGTACCTGCCAGAAAGCTCCGACGCCCTGGGCTTCGGCTTCCGTTGCGGCTTCCTCGGTATGCTGCACATGGAGATCATCCAGGAGCGCCTGGAGCGCGAATACGACCTGGACCTGATCACCACCGCGCCAAGCGTTATTTTCGAGGTCAAGCTCAAGAACGGCGAAACCATCTACGTCGACAACCCGTCCAAGCTGCCGGATGTCTCGTCGGTCGAGGATTTCCGCGAGCCGATCGTCGCCGCGACCATCCTCGTGCCGCAGGAGCATCTGGGCAACGTCATCACCCTGTGCATCGAGAAGCGCGGCGTCCAGCGCGACATGCAGTTCCTCGGTTCGCAGGTGCAGGTGCGCTATGACCTGCCGATGAACGAGGTGGTACTGGACTTCTTCGACCGCTTGAAGTCGACCAGCCGTGGCTATGCTTCGCTGGACTATCATTTCGACCGCTATCAGTCGGCCAACCTGGTCAAGCTCGATGTGTTGATCAACGGCGACAAGGTTGATGCCCTGGCACTGATCGTGCATCGCGACAACGCGCACTACAAAGGACGCGCGTTGACTGAGAAGATGAAGGAACTGATTCCTCGGCAGATGTTCGATGTGGCAATCCAGGCCGCCATTGGTGGTCAGATTGTCGCGCGTACCACTGTCAAGGCGCTCAGAAAGAACGTACTGGCCAAATGCTACGGCGGTGACGTGAGTCGTAAGCGCAAGCTGTTGGAGAAGCAGAAGGCCGGTAAGAAACGCATGAAACAGGTGGGCAATGTGGAGATTCCGCAGGAAGCCTTCCTCGCCGTGCTCAGGTTGGATAGCTAGGTCCTATGTCGCTAAATTTCCCGCTGTTGCTTGTCATCGCCGTTGCTGTCTGCGGTCTGCTGGCCTTGATCGATCTGCTGTTCCTGGCCCCGCGCCGTCGGGCGGCGATTGCTAACTACCAGGGCAGCGTCAGCCAGCCCGAGGTGGCAGTGGTCGAGCGCCTGAACAAGGAGCCGTTGCTGGTCGAGTACGGCAAGTCGTTCTTCCCGGTGCTGTTCATCGTGCTGGTGTTGCGTTCCTTCCTGGTCGAGCCGTTCCAGATCCCTTCGGGGTCGATGAAGCCGACCCTGGAGGTGGGCGATTTCATCCTGGTGAACAAGTTCTCCTATGGCATCCGCCTGCCGGTGATCGACAAGAAGGTCATCGAGGTCGGTGATCCGCAGCGTGGCGACGTCATGGTGTTCCGCTACCCGAGCGACCCGAACGTCAACTACATCAAGCGTGTGGTTGGCCTGCCGGGCGACCAGGTCAGGTATACCAGCGACAAGCGCCTGTTCGTCAATGGCCAGCCGATTGCCGAGCAACTGGTCGGTACCGAGCCGGGCACCTTGGGCAGCGCGGAGCTGTACAAGGAGAAACTCGGTGAGGCCGAGCACCTGATCCGTAAGGAAATGAGCCGCTACCGCATGCCGCCGGACCAGCAATGGACCGTCCCGGCCGGCCATTACTTCATGATGGGCGACAACCGCGACAACTCCAACGACAGCCGCTATTGGGATGACCCCAAGATTCCCAAGGAGCTGCATGGCATGGTTCCTGACCAGAACATCGTCGGCAAGGCCTTCGCGGTCTGGATGAGCTGGCCAGAGCCCAAGCTCAGCCACTTCCCGAACCTGTCGCGGGTCGGTCTGATCCAGTAATACCCTCAACGGCGCTGTCTTCCAGACAGCGCCGAATGCGTTTCTGACATAGGCTGTGTATTCAGGGATCGAGTGATTCCGCCGCGCCTTCCGGGCGACGGACCGCAGCCAAACAGTCTTTCAGGATGTTGATTTGAATAAAGCGTTGATTCCGATGGCGGTCCTCAGCGAGGTGCCGCACCGAATGGCCAAGAGTGACGATCAGGTGGGTGCACAGTGAACGTTCCCCTGAGCCGCCTGGAGCGTAAGCTCGGCTATACCTTCAAGAACCAGGACCTGATGCTGCTGGCCCTGACCCACCGCAGCTATGCTGGCCGCAACAACGAGCGGTTGGAGTTCCTCGGTGATGCCATCCTCAATTTCGTGGTCGGCGAAGCGCTGTTCGAGCGTTTCCCGCAGGCCCGCGAAGGCCAGTTGTCGCGCCTGCGTGCCCGGCTGGTCAAGGGTGAGACCCTGGCCGTGCTGGCGCGGGGCTTCGATTTGGGCGAGTACCTGCGCTTAGGCTCTGGCGAGCTGAAGAGCGGTGGTTTCCGTCGTGAATCCATCCTTGCCGATGCCCTCGAAGCCTTGATCGGTGCGATCTACCTGGATGCCGACATGCCGACCGCCCGCGAGCGCATTCTCGCTTGGCTGGCAGGAGAGTTCGAAAGCCTGACCCTGGTCGACACCAACAAGGACCCCAAGACCCGCCTGCAGGAGTTCTTGCAGTCGCGGGCCTGTGAACTGCCGCGCTATGAAGTGGTGGATATCCAGGGCGAACCCCATTGCCGGACCTTCTTCGTCGAGTGCGAAGTGACCCTGCTGAACAAGAAAAGCCGTGGCCAGGGCGTCAGCCGACGTATCGCCGAGCAGGTCGCCGCTGCCGCTGCATTGATCGCCCTGGGCGTGGAGAATGGCAATGACTGATAGCAACCCAACCCGCTGCGGCTATGTCGCCATCGTTGGCCGCCCGAATGTGGGCAAGTCGACTCTGCTCAACCACATCCTCGGCCAGAAGCTGGCGATCACTTCGCGCAAGCCGCAGACCACCCGTCACAACATGCTCGGTATCAAGACCGAAGGTGATGTCCAGGCGATCTACGTCGATACCCCGGGCATGCACAAGGGCAACGAGAAGGCCCTGAACCGCTACATGAACCGCACGGCTTCGGCGGCCCTCAAGGATGTCGACGTGGTCATCTTCGTGGTCGACCGTACCCGTTGGACCGACGAGGACCAACTGGTGCTGGAGCGTGTGCAGTATGTCCAGGGCCCGGTGATCCTGGCGGTCAACAAGACCGATCGGGTCGAGGAGAAGGCCGAGCTGATCCCCCACCTCAAGTGGTTGCAGGAGCAACTGCCGAACGCCGAGATCGTGCCGATCTCCGCCCAGCAGGGGCATAACCTCGAAGCGCTGGAAGGGCTGATCGCCAAGCACCTGCCGGAAAACGAGCACTTCTTCCCGGAAGACCAGATCACCGACCGCAGCAGTCGTTTCCTTGCCGCTGAACTGGTGCGCGAGAAGATCATGCGCCAGCTCGGTGCGGAGCTACCGTACCAGATCACCGTGGAGATCGAGGAGTTCAAGCAGCAGGGGCATGTGCTGCACATCCATGCGCTGATCCTGGTCGAGCGTGACGGCCAGAAGAAGATCATCATCGGCGACAAGGGCGAGCGCATCAAACGCATCGGTTCCGAGGCGCGCAAGGACATGGAGCTGCTGTTCGACGCCAAGGTCATGCTCAACCTCTGGGTCAAGGTCAAGGGCGGCTGGTCCGACGACGAACGTGCCCTGCGTTCGCTGGGCTACGGCGACCTGTAATCCCTTGCGGCCCGGTTGGCTCCGGGCCGCTTACCCCACCAGGCCATCCCCATGGAACAACCCGTCGGCCAGCCGGCGTACGTGCTGCACAGTCGCGCTTACCGTGAAACCAGTGCCTTGGTGGACTTTCTCACCCCGCAAGGCCGCTTCCGTGCCGTGCTGCGTCGTGCCCGGGGCAAAGGCGGCAGCTTGGTACGGCCGTTCGTGCTGTTGGAAGTGGAACTGCGCGGGCGTGGCGAGCTGAAGAACGTCGGGCGCCTGGACAGCGTCGGCGTGGCGGCCTGGCTGCATGGCGATGCGTTGTTCAGCGGCCTCTATCTCAATGAAGTGCTGATGCGCCTGCTGCCTGCCGAAGACCCTCATCCTGCGCTGTTCGAGCACTACACCCTGACCTTGCAGGCGCTGGCCGCCGGCCGTCCGCTGGAGCCGCTGTTGCGGGCCTTCGAGTGGCGGCTACTGGACGAGTTGGGCTACGCCTTCGCCTTGGACCACGACATCAATGACGACCCGGTGGTCGCCGATGGCCTTTATCGCTTGCAGGTGGATGCGGGCTTGGAGCGCGTCTACCTGGTTCAACCAGGGCTGTTCAATGGCACCGAGTTGTTGGCGCTGGCCGAGGCTGACTGGCAGGCGCCGGGGGCTCTCATGGCCGCCAAGCGCTTGATGCGCCAAGCCCTGGCCGTGCACCTGGGGGGAAAACCGCTGGTCAGCCGGGAACTGTTTCGCAAGCGCTGAGCACGTCGTATGCTGTGTGGCTCAATCTTCAGGAGAGCCCTTTCGTGACTCACAGCAACCGCATGCTTCTCGGCGTCAACATCGACCACGTGGCGACCCTGCGCCAAGCCCGGGGGACGCGTTACCCGGACCCGGTCAAGGCGGCGCTGGACGCCGAGGAGGCGGGTGCCGATGGCATCACCGTGCACCTTCGCGAAGACCGCCGGCATATTCAGGAGCGTGATGTGCTGCTGCTCAAGGACGTGCTGCAGACCCGCATGAACTTCGAGATGGGCGTCACCGAAGAGATGATGGCTTTTGCCGAGCGCATCCGTCCGGCGCATATCTGCCTGGTCCCGGAGACCCGTCAGGAGCTGACTACCGAAGGCGGCTTGGACGTGGCTGGCCAGGAGGCGCGGATCAAAGCCGCGGTCGAGCGCCTGGCTCGCAGCGGGGCCGAGGTTTCGCTGTTCATCGATGCTGATGAGCGCCAGATCGAGGCCTCGCGCCGCGTTGGCGCCCCGGCCATCGAACT
Organism: Pseudomonas sp. X10; assembly: GCF_054889225.1. Taxonomy (NCBI): domain Bacteria; kingdom Pseudomonadati; phylum Pseudomonadota; class Gammaproteobacteria; order Pseudomonadales; family Pseudomonadaceae; genus Pseudomonas; species Pseudomonas sp. X10. The sequence continues at coordinate 1,273,417 of NZ_CM142677.1, forward strand.
GCACACGGGCCGCTATGCCGATGCCGAAACCCCGGCCGAGATGGCTGACGAACTCAAGCGCATCGTCGATGGCGTGGCCTTGGGGGTTGGCCAGGGCCTGATCGTCAACGCCGGCCATGGCCTGCATTACCACAACGTCGAGGCGGTAGCGGCGATCAAAGGCATCAACGAACTGAACATCGGCCATGCGTTGGTGGCTCATGCGCTGTTCGTCGGTTTCAAGGCGGCAGTGGCGGAGATGAAGGCGCTGATCGTGGCGGCCAGTTCGCGCTGAGGCTTTTTCGGAGGAGGGCCGCGCGGCCCTGCCTGCCTTGCATCGCCAACTGACGCTGGCTCCTGCAAGCACAGCGTCGCGGGCGTGGCTTACTTGCGTGCTACCAGCGTCGCCCGGCGCGGTGCCGGCAGGCCTTCGACCGTGCGGCTGTGGTCCTGCGGGTCAAGGAAGTCGCTCAGCGACTGGTAGCGCATCCATTCGGTGCTGCGCTGTTCCTCGATGCTGGTGACGCTGACATCGACACAGTGCACATCGCTGAAGCCGGCACGGCGCAGCCAGCGCTCCAGAGCCGGGACAGACGGCAGGAACCAGACATTGCGCATCTGCGCGTAGCGGTCTTCGGGCACCAGCACCTGGTGTTCGTCACCCTCGATGACCAAGGTCTCCAGCACCAGTTCGCCACCCTTGACCAGGCAGTCCTTGAGCGCCAACAGGTGCTCGATGGGGGAGCGGCGGTGGTAGAACACGCCCATGGAGAATACGGTGTCGAAGCCTTCCAGGTTCGGCGGTAGGTCTTCCAGGGCGAAGGGCAGGTGCCAGGCCGGTAATTCCGGCAGGTAGCGCTGCACGGCCTGGAACTGGCAGAAGAACAGCCAGTTCGGGTCGACGCCCACGACCATGTCGGCCCCGGCTCCGAGCATGCGCCACTGGTAGTAGCCATTGCCGCAGCCGACATCCAGCACGCGCTTGCCCCTAAGGTCCAGGTGCGGGCCGACTCGCGACCACTTCCAGTCCGAGCGCCACTCGGTGTCCACATGCACGCCGAACAGGTCGAACGGCCCCTTGCGCCAAGGCGAGAGGCCCATCAGGGCCTGGCGCATCTGGGCGCGAGTGGTGTCGTCGCATGGGCAATCCAGGCGCAGGCCATCGACCAGGTCGATTTCGCTGGGCTGCAGCGCTGGCAGGGCGTCGAGGGCGCTCTGCCAGCGCTGCAGGTCGCCGTGGCCTTTCTCCAGCTTGGCTTCGAGTTGCGCTTGCAGACCCTGCGACCAGGAGGCCAGGGGAGTACCCGCCAGGCGGCGGACCAGAGGAGACAGATCGATCATGGCAGGGCTATCAGCGAGGCGAAGTTGAGGCATTGGAACCAGGGCACGACCTTGGAGAAGCCCGCGGCATGAAGGCGTTCGCGGTGGGTCTCGAGGCTGTCGGGTTTCATCACGTTCTCGATGGCGCTGCGCTTCTGGGCGATTTCCAGTTCGCTGTAGCCATTGGCGCGCTTGAAGCCCAGGTGCAGTTCGGTAAGCAGGTCCTGTTCTCGCTCATCCTCGAAGCGCAGTTTCTCCGAGAGGATCAGTGCGCCGCCGGGCAGCAGGGCTCGGTGGATACGGGTGAGCAGGGCCTGGCGCTGCTCGGGGGCGATGAACTGCAGGGTGAAGTTCATCGCCACCACCGAAGCCGGTTGCAAGGGCAGGGCGACGATGTCGGCCTCGATCACCTGCACCGGCAGCAACTCCTGGAACATCGAGTCCTGGGCGGTGAGATACTGGCGGCAGCGCTCGACCATGGCCGCGGAATTGTCCACCGCAACCACATGGCAGCCGTCGGTGCGCACATGGCGGCGCAAGGCCTGGGTGACCGCGCCCAGCGAGCTGCCCAGGTCGTACAGGGCTGTGCCTGGCTGGGCGAATTGCGCTGCCAGCACCCCGACATTCTCGACGATGGTCGGGTAGCCGGGGACTGAGCGCTTGATCATGTCCGGGAACACCCGCACCACGTCTTCGTTGAAGACGAAATCAGGCACCTGGTCCAGAGGCTGGGCGAATAGGCGATCGGGGTCTTTGCTCACGGGCATTCCAGACGGCTGGCGATGAAAAGGGCCGGCATTTTAGCCAAACCGCGCCGAGGATGCATGGCCGGCTGACCAGCGAAGCGCCTTTATTTCACTGTGATCTCGCAGTCGAAGGTCTTCACGGGCCGTACTTCCGGTGCCCAGGGCTGTTGGTAGGTCAGGATCAGGTGGCCTTCGCCGGCCTGCTCCGCCTGGAAGCGCCAGGTCGATTGTCCGGCACTGCCGACGACACCCACGTCTTCCGGGTGGCTGTAGACCTCGGGGCCCAGGCTGCGCAAGATGTTCGACGCCGGATTTTGCAGCAACCAGCGGTAGCCGGTGCTGGGGTTGCTGGGCAGGGTCAGGGTCACCGTCTGGCCGACCTGCAGTTGCGCAGGGCAGTCATTCTGGGCGTCCAGATCGATGTTGTGTCGCGGTTGCTGGGCGCAGGCGGCGAGAAAGGCAAGGCTCAAGGGAACGAGCAGACGGGCAGCAGTCATGTTGGCTCCGGGGGGCTGGCGATGCTTGAGAATAACCGAAGCGGCGGGGTGGCTCCATCGCTGGGCAAGCCCACAGTGCCTCGATCATGCAATCGTCGGCAGTAGGGCTGACCCAGCGATGAGCCGGTCAGAACAAGACTTTCGCTACGTCGGCAAAGCGCTTGGCGAAATGCACCGTCAGGCCTTCGCGCAGGTAGTCGGGCAGCTCTTCGAAATCGCCCCGGTTAGCCTCCGGCAGGATCAGTTCGAAGATCTTCTGCCGTCGCGCGGCGATCACTTTCTCGCGCACCCCGCCAATCGGCAGGACCTGGCCGGTGAGGGTCAGCTCGCCGGTCATGGCCACGCCTCTCTTCGGCGCTTGGTCACGGGCCAGCGACAGCAGGGCGCTGGCCATGGTCACACCGGCGCTGGGGCCGTCCTTGGGTGTGGCGCCTTCCGGGACATGCAGGTGGATGAAAGCCTCGTTGAAGAAGCTCGGGTCGCCGCCATACTGCTTGAGGTTGGCGCTGACGTAGCTGTAGGCGATTTCGGCGGACTCCTTCATCACGTCGCCCAGCTTGCCGGTCAGTTTGAAGCCACGGTTGAGGGTGTGGATACGCGTGGCTTCGATCGGCAACGTCGCGCCGCCCATGCTGGTCCAGGCCAGGCCCGTGATCACGCCCTTGCCGGCCAGCACCTGCTCGCTGCGGAATACCGGCATGCCCAGGGCTGGTTCGAGGTCCTTGGTGCCGATCTTGATCTTCGCGTCTGGGTCTTCCAGCAGCTTGACCACCGACTTGCGTACCAGCTTGCCCAGTTGCTTCTCCAACTGGCGCACACCGGCTTCACGGGCATATCCCTCGATCACCATGCGCAGCGCACTGTCGCTGATGCTCAGGCTGGTCTTGGCCACGCCGGCCTTTTGCAACTGCTTGGGCCACAGGTGGCGCTTGGCGATGGCCAGCTTCTCTTCGGTGATGTAGCCGGACAGGCGGATCACTTCCATGCGGTCGAGCAAGGGGCCGGGGATCGAGTCCAGGGTATTGGCGGTGCAGACGAACAGCACCTTGGACAGGTCCAGGCGCAGGTCCAGGTAATGGTCGAGGAAGTCGACGTTCTGCTCCGGGTCGAGGGTTTCCAGCAACGCCGAGGCCGGGTCGCCTTGGTAGCTCTGGCCCATCTTGTCGATCTCGTCGAGCATGATCACCGGGTTCATCACCTCGACCTCCTTCAACGCCTGCACCAGTTTGCCTGGCTGGGCGCCGATGTAGGTGCGGCGGTGACCCTTGATCTCGGCCTCATCGCGCATGCCGCCGACGCTGAAGCGATAGAACGGCCGCCCCAGGGATTCGGCGATGGACCTACCGATGCTGGTCTTGCCTACCCCGGGTGGGCCAACCAGCAGGACGATGGAGCCGCTGATCTCACCTTTCCAGGCGCCGATGGCGAGGAATTCGAGGATGCGGTCCTTGATGTCGTCGAGCCCGGCATGATGCTGGTCGAGGATCTTGCGCGCGTGCTTGAGGTCGAGCTTGTCTTCGCCATACAGCCCCCAGGGCAGGGCGGTGGCCCATTCCAGGTAGTTGCGGGTGACGGCGTATTCGGGCGAGCCGGTTTCGAGGATCGCCAGCTTGCCCATTTCCTCGTCGATACGCTTCTGCGCGGCGGCGGGCAGGGTCTTGCCCTGCAAGCGCTGCTCGAATTGTTCGAGGTCGGCGCTGCGATCGTCCTTGGTCAGCCCCAGCTCCTGCTGGATGACCTTGAGCTGCTCCTTGAGGAAGAACTCGCGTTGATGCTCGCCGATCTGTCGGTTCACTTCCGCCGAGATCTCGTTCTGCAGCCGCGCGACTTCTACCTCCTTGCGCAGCATCGGCAGGACCTTTTCCATGCGCTTGAGCATGGGCACGCAGTCCAGGACTTCCTGCAACTGGTTGCCGGTGGCCGAGGTCAGGGCGGCAGCGAAGTCGGTCAGCGGCGACGGGTCGTTGGGGCTGAAGCGGTTGAGGTAGTTCTTCAGCTCTTCGCTGTACAAGGGGTTGAGCGGCAGCAGCTCCTTGATCGCATTGATCAAGGCCATGCCGTAGGCCTTGACCTCGTCGGTCGGCTCGGCAGGCTGGCGCGGGTATTCGACTTCGACCAGGTAAGGCGGGCGGTGGTGCTTGAGCCAGGTGCGGATGCGCACTCGGGTCAGGCCCTGGGCGACGAACTGCAGCTTGCCGTTCTCGCGGCTGGCATGGTGCACCTTGACCAGGGTGCCGTACAGCGGCAGGGCCGAGGTGTCGAAGTGGCGGTGGTCCTCCGGCGGAGTGTCCATGAAGAACAAGGCCAGGGAGTGGTGTGGTGTCTTGGCCACCAAGTCCAGGGTTTCTGCCCAGGGCTCTTCGTTGACGATCACAGGCAGTACCTGGGCCGGGAAGAAGGGGCGGTTGTGGATCGGGATCACGTAGACCTTGTCCGGCAACTGCTGGCCGGGCAGGGCCAGGTGATGGCCGGTGGTGGAGGCGGCTTCGAGGTGTTCGACTTCGCTGTGTTCGTCGGGATGTTCCGGAAGATCCTGCTGGTCGCTCATGGGGCACCTGCGCAAATGACTATGGTGCTTAGATGGGGCGGGGAGGGACAGGTTTCAATGGTAGTAGGAGCGGGCGTGCCCGCGATAGCGGCGGTGGGGGTGCCGACGCCATCGCGGGCACCCCGCTCCTACAGGTCTTGTGGCCTCATCATCAAGGATGAGGCCACATATGAGTTACTCGGCGAGCTTGTAAGCAATGATGTAGTCACCCATCTTGGTGCCCAGCGAGCCATGGCCGCCGGCGGTGACCAGCACGTACTGCTTGCCATCCTTGCCGGTGTAGGTCATTGGCGTGGCTTGGCCGCCAGCCGGCAGGCGGGATTTCCACAGTTCCTTGCCGTTGTTGGTGTCATAGGCGCGCAGGTACTGGTCCAGGGTGCCGCTGAGGAAGCCCACGCCACCGGCGGTGACGATGGAGCCGCCCATGCTCGGCACGCCCACCGGCAGACCGATCGGCACTGGGGTGCTGTCGCGGGTGGTGCCGTTTTTGTGCTTCCACACCACCTTGTTGGTGAACAGGTCGATACCGGCCACGTAGCCCCAGGCCGGGGCCTGGCACGGTACGCCCAGCGGCGACATGAACGGGTGCATGATCACGGCGTAAGGCGCTCCGGTGTTCGGCTGCACGCCGCTGGTTTCACTCTCGCGCTTGCTACCAGCGGCGACTTTTTCACGCGGTACCATCTTCGAGACGAAGGCCATGTAGTTCGGCGAAGTGAACAGCAACTGGCGGACCGGGTCGACCGAGACGCTGCCCCAGTTGAACACGCCGACGTTACCTGGATAGACCAGGCTGCCCTGCTCCGAAGGCGGGGTGTACTGGCCTTCGTAGCGCAGTTCGCGGAACTGGATGCGGCACAGCATCTGGTCGAACGGCGTGGCGCCCCACATGGCTTGTTCGGTCAGGTCCGGGCCGAGCAGGTTGAGGTCGGAGCGGGCCTGGGTCGGCGCGGTCCAATCACCTTTCACGGCACCTTGTGGCGCCGGGATCTCGCGGATCGGTACGATCGGTGTGCCATCACGGCGGTCGAGGACGTACAGGCTGCCCTGCTTGGTCGGCACGATGACCGCCGGCTTGATGCCGTCGTCGGTCTTCAGGTGTACCAGGGTCGGCTGGCTGCCGACGTCCATGTCCCACAGGTCGTGGTGGGTGAACTGGTAGTTCCAGCGCACCTTGCCGGTGGCCAGGTCGAGGGCGACGATGCCGGCGCTGAACTTCTCGGCACCGGGGGTACGGTCGGCGCCCCACTGGTCAGGGGTCTGGTTGCCCAGTGGCAAGTAGACCATGCCCAGGGTTTCGTCGACGCTGGCCAGCGACCACATGTTCGCCGAATTGCGGCTGTAGGTCTTGCCGGGAGCCAGTGGCGCGGTGTCGTCCGGGTTGTTGCTGTCCCAGTTCCACACCAGGCGGCCATCGTGCACGTCGTAGGCGCGGATCACGCCGGACGGCTCGTCGATCGACTCGTTGTCGGTGACATGGCCGCCGATGATCACCAGGTCACGGGTGATCGCCGCCGGCGAGGTGGAGTAGTAGCCACCGGCGGTGAATGGGCCGATGCCGGTGGTGAGGTCGATCACACCCTGGTTGGCGAAGCCTTCGCAGACCTTGCCGGTGTCGGCATTGAGGGCGATCAGGCGGGCATCGGCAGTGGGCAGGTAGAGGCGGCGTGGGCACTCCTGGGCCACGGCTTGGCCGGCCTCGGAGATCTTCGGCGCCGGACTGCCGTCACGGCTGACGTAGTTGTTCTCGTCATAGTACGAGACGCCACGGCAGGTCATGTGGGCGAAGCCCTTGAAGCCCACCGGGCTCTTGATCTGCGGGTCGAAGCGCCAGATTTCCTTGCCGGTGTCTGGGTCCAGGGCCAGTACCTTGCTATGCGCGGTGCAGGCGTAGAGCATGCCGTTGACCTTCAGCGGCGTGTTCTGGTTGGTCAGTTCCACCGGGTCGTCGGCTGTCGGCAGGTCACCGGTGCGGATGCGCCAGGCTTCTTCCAGGCGGTAGACGTTCTGCGCAGTGATCTGGCGTAGCGGCGAGTAGCGGTCACCGTGCTCGGTGCGGCCATAAGCTTGCCATTCGCCGTCGGGCATCGACGGGGCGGCGCTGGCCATTTCGCTGCTGTCACGGCCCAGTTCGCCCTGGATTTCGCCTGGGGTGGTGAACTGGCTGGCGATCGCGGTGGCGCCCGACAGCACCACACCCAGACCCAGCAGACCGAGGTTGGCGCGTGAGGAGGGGCCGGTCAGCGGGCGGGTCGCCCAGGGCAGCAGCAGGACCACGCCGATGGCGAACCAGATGGCCAGGCGCGGCACCAGTTGCCACCAGTCCAAGCCCACTTCCCACAATGCCCAAATCGTGCTGCCGATCAGCACCAGGCCATACAGGCCCAGGCCGATGCGTCGCTGGGCCAGCAGCAGGATACCGGACAGCGCAAAGCCGATACCGGCGATCAAGTAGTACAGGGAACCACCGAGCTGGCTCAGCTTGATACCGCCGGCCAGCAGGGCCAGGCCCATCAGCAACAGCAGCACGCCGATCAGGCGCGGCAGCCAGCGGGTTCCATTCTTGGCACCTTCAGTGCTCATCGTATGTTCTCCGTAGGGTCATTAGGGTGGGTTAGAAACTGCTCTGGATCTTCAATCCGCCGATCACGGCGTCATCGACCCGCGACACCCCGCCTGGATGGCGGATGTACTGCAGGTTCGGGCGCACGGTGAGCCAGTCGGCCAGGTGGATGCCGTAGTACAGCTCGGCGCTGTACTCGGTGTCCTGGACCGGCAGGAAAGCGGGGTTGTCGTAGTCGTCGAGGCCGGCGGCCTGGTTGGCCAAGCGGGCATTCTTGCGATAGGCGGGATTGACGTGCACGCGTGCGAGGGCGAAACCGATGTCGTCCTTGGCGCGGGCATCGAAGGGCCCTTTGTACACCACACCTGCCTGAACATAGTTGTCGATGGCATTGGTCTTCTTGTCATGCAACGTGGCGTTGGCGAACAGGCTCAGGCCACGGGAGTGATCGGATGCCTGCGAAGTCACTTGCTGCTGGGCTCCGAGCCAGAAGCCGTGCTTGCTGGAACTGCTCCGATACGCCTGGCCACTGAGCGCTGCCGGTTGGCCGTTGCTGTCCTTGTAAACATCTTGTGCCTTGGCATTACTGTAGTAGTACCCGGCGCGATATTCCCCTTTCAGGCCATTGACCGTTGGGCTCCAGACCAGTTCGACTGGCATGAGCGCGCCTTGGGTGCCGCTGCCGCTGAGCTTGAAGCCATTGCCGGACTCCAGGTTGGAGGGGTTCTGTTCGAAGACGCCGACCTGGGCGTAGAGCTCGTCGCTCAGGTTGTACCTGACACGCAAGGCCCACTGGCTGACCGGCCAGTTGTACCAGATGCCACCGACCCAGTTGCCCACCTGGGAGCCGCAGAACGCCAGGTTCTGGAAATCGCAGGGGAAGCTGTTGAAATCCTCGCCTTCACCGAAGCGGCCGAATTTCACGTCGAGGGCGCCATCGAAGTATTTCTGCTTGATCCACAGTTGCGTCAGCCGCCAGGTCTGGCCCCGGCCCCAGACTTCCTGGGCGGAGGTGAAACCACCGACGCGTGGGTCGTTGATCCGATCGTTGCTGATGTTGTTGCCATGGCGTTCGGTGACGGTCAGTTGAAATTCGGTGTCTTGCCAGCCAAGGATCTTCTCCAGGTCCAGGTGGCTGCCAAAGGTGAATTGATCGCTGTAGCGCGCGGTACGGTCGTGGTCGAAGCCGCCATGCAGGTTGCTGCCCATCTCGCCGGTATAGCCGAGGGTGAAGTCATAGCCCTTTTCCAGCAGCTCACTGCGCTTGCCGCCCCAGTCGCCGAGCATCCACGGCGAATCGCTGGCGAACATTTCGGCGGCGACGGTGCTGGGCGACACGCCACCAAGGAGGGCGGCCAGGGCAAGGCCGGAAAAACGATTTTGAGGCAGCTGGAGCATGAGATAGCGCTATCTTTTGGTTATTGAAAAAACGGCAAGCGCATCGAAGAGCGGGCTCTTCAATGGAAATGACCACTGGATTGATTGAATGAAGCGATTCAGCTTGCGAGCAGGAGGATATAGGGGAAGTTGTAAGAAAAAAAGACAAATTGTCGCAGCGCATTGTTGCTTTGACCGTAATAGTCATGCGCCAACCTGCTGTCAGTGTCCTTGCTTGGGGGAGTGGCCCCAGGATGCTGGGGCAGTCGAGGTAGGAGCCTGCGTCAGCTGGCGAGGGGCCGGTGAGTGGCCTCATCACGCCAACTGATGCTAGGTCCTACAGATGCAGCGCCTGCGCTCAGAACGAGGTGCGCAGGCCGACCTCGACGCTGCGGCCCGGTGCTGGCGCGATATCGCGCAGGATCGAGCTGGCGTAACGCACGGTCTGGTCGGTCAGGTTTTCGCCACGGACGAAGGCCAGCCACTGGCTCTGGCCGATGTCGAAGCGGTAACCCAGGCTGGCGCCCAGGGTGGTGTAGCCGCTGGTGCCGCTTTCATTGGACGGCTTGCGGTGCTGGGAGGCGGCGTGTTGCACATCGACGCGTGCTTGCCAGCGGTCCAGTTCCCACAGCAGGCCGCTGTTCAGGCGTAGCGGGGCGATGCGTGGCAGGTCTTCGCCAGTGTCCAGGTTCTTGGCCCGGGTATAGTCGCCGGAGAGCTCCAGGGCGAAGCTGCCGTAGCGGTTCTCTGCCAGTTGCCAGCGGTCCTGGGCCTCGATGCCGTAGAACCGCGCGCGCACGCCTTGGTACAGGTATTCGGGGATATCGCCGTGGTCATGGTCATGATCGTCGTCTTCATGATCGTGGTCGTGGTCGTGGCCTTCGCGCAGGTTGCCGCTGCCGATCAAGCCGATGTAGTTGCGGAAGTGGCTGTAGAACACCCCGACACTGCCCTTGTGCGTGCCATTGTCGAAGCGCAGGGCCAGGTCGCCGGAGATGGCCTTTTCCTTGTTCAGGTTTGGATCGCCGACTTCATAAGCGCCGGTGGCCACGTGGGCACCGTTGGCGTACAGCTCGTAGAACGTTGGCGCACGCTCCGTGTAGCCGAGGCTGGCGGCCAGCGACCAGACCGGGGTGAGCTGGTACACAGCGCCTGACGACAGGCTGGTGGCTGTGAAGCTGCTGGAGCTGTCGGCAGCGGCGAAGCGCTCGTCACCCTTGGCGTCCGGGTCGATGCGGGTGTGTTCCAGGCGTGCGCCTAGGCTCAGGTTCAGGCGCTCGGTGGCTTGCCACTGCTCGAGCATGAACAGCGCCACGCTGTCGGTATCGGTTTGCGGCACGAAGGCTTCTTCGCCAAGCGCGGAGAATTCGTTGCGGCTGACCTGCGCACCGATCACCCCCTCCACAGGCCCCAAGGGTTGGTGGCGGGCCTCGACGCGGGCCTCGTATCCCTTGTTCTTGAAGGTGGTGTGCACTTCACCGTCTTCGATCTCGCGGTGCTTGTAGTCGGTGTATCCGGCGTCGACCTTGACCGAGCTGAACGGGCCGTCCAGGTCCCGCAATTCCGAGGCGAAACCGTAGTGGTCCTGCTCCATGTCCAGGCGCACGTCCGGTTCGGCCACCGAGCCGTAGTTACTGTCGTAGCGGCTGTAGGACAGCCCGGCGTAGCCGTGGTCCCAATGGTAGGAACCGCCGACAGCGCCGCCGTCCTGGCGGCCGTCGCTGTTCTCCAGGCGATGGCGCTTACCGGGCTCGTCAGCATCGCGGACCTTCGAACTGCGCGCATAGCCGGGGATGCGCAGGTCGTTGAACTGACGGCTGTTAGCGTCCAGGTGCAGGGCGAAGTTGCCGTCGCCGGCCTCCAGCTTGCCGGCGCTGCTGCGGGTGGTGTCGGCGCCGCCATAGCGCAGTTCGCCCGCGCCATGGATACCCTCGATGGGCGAGGTCGGTATGCGGTTGTCGAAGCTGTTGACCACGCCACCGATGGCATTGCCGCCATAGAGCAGGGCGGCCGGGCCGCGGACGATCTCGATACGTTCGACAGTGGCTGGGTCCAGCGGCACGGCGTGGTCGTAGGACAGCGACGAGGCATCCAGGGCGCCGACACCGTTGCGCAGGATGCGGATACGGTCGCCGTCCAGGCCGCGGATTACCGGGCGGCTGGCACCTGGGCCGAACCAGGTCGAAGCAACGCCGGGTTGTTTGTTCAGGGTTTCGCCGAGGCTCGACTGCTGGCTGTGCAACAGATCATCACCTTCGAGGATGGTGCTGGGGGCGGCCAGTTGGCTGTTGCCCAAGGGGTTGGCGGTGATGACCTGAGGCTCCAGCTCCACCGCTTGGCTGGGCGAGGAGGCCAGCCAGAGGGCGACGGCTAGGGGCGAGAGGTGTAAGGGAATGGGGCGCATGAGGGGTGTACTTCCTTGGCAGATTTTCTAGTTTGGTTACAATATAACATCACTATTTCAGCATAAAGCCAAGCGCCCTGACTAGAGCGGATGCACGCACTAGACTTGTCTTGGAGGGGAGGGGCATTGCAGGAGTCATGGGGGTGTTTTGCTGCCTGGCCTGTTTCTACGGATCTGCTGCTCAGGCTCCATGAGGGGCATGGGCCGCGATTGGGGAGGTCGCCCTCGCACAATGGCGTTCCGCATTTGAGCGATTTTCTTGAGTGAACCGTGTAGGGTGCGGCCCTTTCATCCGTGGAGTACTGGCATGAGCACCACTCAACACAACGCGCTGCATGGCGTGACCCTGGAGCAGATCCTCACCGCGCTGGTCGCGCACTACCAATGGCAGGGACTGGCCGAGCGTATCGATATCCGCTGCTTCAAGAGCAATCCAAGCATCAAGTCGAGCCTGACCTTCCTGCGCAAGACGCCCTGGGCGCGGGAGAAGGTCGAGCAGCTTTATGTGAAGCTGCAGCGGGCCGGTTGAGTGCTGCGCCATCCTTGGTTGTCCTTGGCCGCAGTACTCGGCTGGACCGGGCTGGCCGTGCAGCTGTACCTGGTGCTGCTGGTGCGCTGGCAGGAACAGGCCAGCCTGGTCGGCGGCCTAGTGAACGTCTTCAGTTATTTCACGGTATTGAGCAATACACTGGTCGCTACGGTATTCAGCTATGCCGCGTTCGGCCGTGAGTCGCCCGGGCGGCGATTCTTTCTTTCAGCGGCGGTCAGTTCGGGGGTTGCCGCCAGTATCCTGCTGGTGGCGGTGGCCTACAGCCTGCTGTTGCGCCACTTGTGGCAGCCACAGGGTTGGCAATGGCTGGCGGATGAGTTGCTGCACGATGTGATGCCGCTGCTGTTCGCTGGGTACTGGTGGCGTTGTGTGGATAAGAGTGGCCTGCGTCTTTGGCATGTGCTGGCCTGGGCCTTGTATCCGGTGGGGTATTTCATGTACGCGTTGTGGCGGGGGGAGGTGATCGGGGTGTATGCCTATCCGTTCATCGATGTGGCCAGCCTGGGCTATGCGCGGGTGATGCTCAATGCCCTGGCCGTGTTGGCAGGGTTCCTGGGCATTGGTCTGCTGTTGTTGGGCCTGGGCCGCTGGCAGGGACGGCGCCTGGCCAGTGCCAAGGCGCAACCCTGAGGAGCTCACTCGTCTTCGTCGCTGGTGTCCAGGCGCCAGTAGGCGGCAGCTTTGAGCGCATCCTCCTTCGCGCCCTTCTCCAGCAGCAGCGCCTTGGCCTGACGGGTCAGCGTTTTTTCCAGGGCGATCCAGCTGTAGAGCGAACCGTCTGGTAGAGCGAGGTCCTTGAGCACGGCCAGCAGTGCCTGGCGGTGACGTTGCACCCAGATCACTTCCACCTGCGCGCGGCTTTCCAGCGGCTGGCGCTCCTGTTCATCCTCGACCTCGATCACGGCCAGCACTTTGCGGCCGGTCGGCAGTTCCTCGAGACGCCGGGCGATGGCCGGGATAGCGGTTTCGTCGCCGACCAGCAGGTAGCTGTCGAAAATGTCCGGCACCACCATCGAGGCGCGTGGGCCGGCGATATCCAGCACCTGGCCCGGGGTAGCCTGGGCGGCCCAGGTCGAGGCAGGGCCGTCGCCGTGCAGGACGAAATCGATGTCCAGCTCACCCGCTGTCAGGTCGATGCGCCGCGGCGTGTACTCGCGCATGGTCGGGCGCACGGTACTGTCGCGACCGAGGTTGCGGTTGTCGATGGCCTGTTGCTCTTCTGGCGAGCAGGCGAACAGCAGCTTGACATGGTCGTCGCTGCCGACGCTGATGAAGCCTTGCAGCTCCGGGCCGCCCAGGGTGACGCGGCGCATGCGCGGGGTCAGTTCGGTGACCCGCAGCACCTGCAGGCGGCGCTGCCTGATCTCGTGGTTGACGCGGTGGATAGTGGGCTTTGCAGTCTCACTCATTGGTCTTTCTCCTGGGTTGCCGCGGCCGGTCCTGACGCGATGGCTTTGGCAGTGCTGTTGAGCAGGTCGCGGACCCGTTCGATTTCTTCACGGCTCCAGCGCCCGCTGTGCATGTGCAGGGCATGGCGCAGGTTGCCAACGGCCTCGTGGATCTCCGCTGGCCGGTCATGGCCGCGCAAGGCGCGTTTGCTGACCTCGATGCGCATGCGCACGCCGTCCAGGGCGATGGCTTGGTCGGCAAGAGAGGTGCGTCCGGCGTCAGTGATGACGTAGAGGCGTTTGCTGCCTTGGACCTGACCGCTGATCAGTTCGGCCTCCTCGAGGAAGTTCAGGGTCGGATAGATCACACCGGGGCTGGGGCTGTAATTGCCGTCGAACAGGTTCTCGATCTGGCGGATCAGGTCGTAGCCGTGACCGGGTTGCTCGGCCAGCATCGACAGCAAGAGCAGTTTCAGGTCGCCGGGGGCGAAGACACGGGGGCCGCGCTCGCCACGGCCGGAACGGCGCTCGAACGGGTCGTGGCGTTCGCCGGGCGCGTGAGGGGAATGGTGGTCGCGCATGGAGTGGCTCCGTCTGTTTCGATATATCGCTAGATATTACTCAAGATATATCTTAAGACAAGCCCTGAAATGATAATAATTATCATCGAAGAGTTCGATGGGATTACGCGATTGCGCGCATTCTCTGGGAGTAACTGTCTTGAAGCCTGACGCTGGACCTGTTCCTGTAGGTCCAGCGACCGTGGGCGTCAGTTTGCGCACTGTTCGTCCCGTCAATGTGCCGCCAACTGCGGCGCTTTGCATTGGGTGGCGCTGCCTGGCTCCAGGTATGGCATGAGGATCGGCGCCATGCCCTTGAGCACTTGCACCGGCAAGGCCGAGGTGAACTTGAAGGTTTCAGCGGCGCGCCCCGGGACGAAGGCGGTGAGGGTGCCGAAGTGGTTGTCGCCGAGGAAGAACACGAAGGTGGCGGTGCGGTTCAGCGAGCGTGAACTGATCAGGCGGCCGCCGGCGCCAAAGCTTTCGATGCGGTTGTCACCGGTACCAGTCTTGCCGCCCATGACCAGCGATGTGCCATCTTGCAATTTGAAGCTGCCGGATACCCGTCGTGCGGTCCCGGCATCGACCACCTGCGACAGGGCGCCGCGCAAGGCTTGGGCGACTTCCACCGGGAGGATCCTCTGACCACGGTCCGGGTCGCTGATCAGCTTGGTTTCATAGGGGGTGTCGGCGGCGAAGTGCAGGGTGTCGAGGCGCAGGGTCGGCAGGCGCACACCATCGTTCTGGATGATCCCGATCAACTCGGCGAGGGCGGCGGGGCGGTCGCCGGAACTGCCGATGGCGGTGGCCAGCGAGGGCACCAGGTGATTGAAGGGGTAGCCCACGTGTTTCCAGCGCTGATGGATGTCGAGGAAGGCTTCGATCTCGACCATGGTGCGGATGCGGCTGTCGCGCGCGCCTTTGTGGCGGCTCTTGAACAGCCAACTGTAGACCTCCTGGCGCTCGAAGCGACTGGCATTGACGGCGTCCTGGAACTGGGCACTGGGGTTTTTCAGCAGGTAGCCGAGCAGCCACAGGTCCAGGGGGTGGACCTTGGCGATGTAGCCTTGGTCGGGCAAGTCGTACTTGCCGGGGCCGTAGGCATCGTACATGTCCACCAGGCGTGTGTCGGTCAACCTGGCCAGCGCAGCCTTGTCTTTCTGCCCGTGGGCGCGGACAAAGGCGTTGAAAGTCTCCTGGCCTGCTTCGGGGAACAGGTAGCGGTGCACCGCCGCCAGACGCTGTGGCGTGACCCGCATGCTGTCGAGGAAGGTTTCCAGGCGTTGTTGCGAAGTCTTGCGCTGGTACTTCCTCCAGAACCGCATCAGGTAGTGGGTGCCTTCCCGGTCGGCGAAGCGGGCCAGGTACTCCTGGCGGCGCGGGTCGGCGTCGTCCTTGAGCAGCGGTTCGCGATTGTAGGGCGCCTGGTAGGTGACATAGCGCACCACGTCGCGCATCAGGCGGATGAAGGGCAGGTTGATCGACTCCCGCAGGGCTTCCTTGAGGGTCGGGTTGCGCCGGTTGTCTTCTTTGCGGAAGTTGTTGAACACGTGCATGCCGCCGCCGGTGAAGAACGATTCTCCGGGGCTGGCCGAATACTTGCGTTCCAGGGCCGCGTCGAGCATGGCGGCCAGGCTCTGGTCCTTGTTGCGCATCAGCCAGTCGAGTGACCAGCGGCTGATGAAGTCCAGTTCCGCTACTTCGACCTTCTTCAGTTCGGCCGCCGGCTGGCCGGCGTACTTGTCGTGCAGTTCTGCGATGATCTCCAGGTAGGTGGTCAGCACCCGCAGCTTGGCCGTGGAGCCGAGTTCCAGTTTGCTGCCTTCATTGATGTCGAAGGGTTGGTCGGTGCTGTCGGTCTGCACCCGCACCCTGGAGCCGTCGGCGGTGCGTTCGAACAGAGTGAAGCTGTAGCGCACCTGGTCGGTGGTCTTGGGGGTGAGCAGGCGTTCGCCGATCAGCCCGACCTGGGCCGCGAACTCAGGGTCGGAGAGGTTCTTCAGGTATTGGCTGACCTGCATTTGCAGGTCGGCCTGCAGGGTACTGGTGGCGGACAGGTCCAGGCGGTCGAGGTCGTACAGGGGGCGGTTGAGCATGGCGGCCATGCGATTGCGCGCCAGGCTGATGCCCTTGTTAGTGATGATCGGCACGATGGTCGGCTGGGCCACCCAGTCGCGGTACACCGCCTTGCTGGCCAGCGCCGCGTCCGCTAACGGCCGCTCGATGATGCCGTTGGCGGCGAGCACGCGGATGTGCGCGTCGGTAAGGGCGGCCAACTCGACGCGGCCTCTGGACAGGTAATGGGAGGGCCGGCGTTGGGCGATCATCAGCGACAGCACCTGGCGCAGGGCCAAGCCGCGCTCAGCCATGCCTTGCGGGTCGCTGGCGGTGGACAACAGGGCCCGGTTGACCTGGTCGAAGTCCGCGCCGTACCAGACCCGCAGGCCCTCTGCCATGCCGTGCACCTCGCCGTGGCCAGGCACTGCCGAGAGCGGCACGCTGTTGAGGTAGTCGCGCACGATGCGTTGGCGCGCCACTGTGGTGTCCGGCCCACCTTGATAGGCACGGACGCTGGCGGAAATCATCTGGCGGATCTTTTCGGTACCCGAGACGGTCAGGCCGTCCGGGGAGTGGCGGTATTTCTCCAACTGAGTGGCGAGGGTGCTACCGCCAGCGGATTGGCCAGGCAGGGCCAGGTGCTTGGCCACCTGGCTGTAGGCGGCCTTGGCGAAGCGCGGCCAATCCACTGCCGGGTTGTTGCGAGGGTCGCCAGGGGCGAGCAAGTCGCGGTTCTCGATGAACAACAGGCTGTTGACGATCACCGGAGGAATCGCTGCGAAGTCCGGGTATACGTGCTGGGGGTAGTTGTACTGGTAGAGGCTGTCACCGCGGCAATCGGTGATCGACAGGCCTGCTTGGCTCTTCTCCACGAAAGGGACGAACAGGTCATGGTCGACGTAGTTCATCAGCGCCGGAGAAAAGCGCACCTGCTCACTGATCAGGTAGTCGCGCTTGAGCAGACGGGGCAGGAATTCACCCAGCGCGCTGTAGCCCAGGCGCTTGTCGAAGGGACCATCGCCTGGGTAGACGATGGCGTCACTGGGGCCCGGTTCCAGGGAGTAGGTGAGGGTACTGGCCAGGCGGCTGAATTCCCGCGATTGCAGTTTCGAGGTCTGTACCTCGTCATAGACCGCGAAGCCGATGGCGACGATGGCCAGCAGCAGGATCAGGGCGATCAGGCGCCACCACAGATGGCGCTGACGTGGAGTTTTCGGCAGCGGAGCCTCAGCCAGGTTTGTTTCGGGTGCTTCCGTTCTGGTTGGTTCCGATTGCCACAGTGCGCCCATAGTCTTCAGCCTGGCTATGTATTTTCGTCTTGCTTGTCTGAAGCTTAGACGGTGGCCGGATTTGGTGAAAAAATTGTAAGAAGCGCCCTTAAGCTTGGTAGGAACATTCGGCTTTGGTGGTGCTTCCATTCTGCGGCGTTATTGATATGGTAGGCCCCCGTTTTCACCAGCGGGGCGCGGCCTGGGGAATGTCCCTCCGTGACAGGGGATTTTGCCGAGAGTTCTCGCCAAATATCCTGCGTTATATAGTGAAAAACCCTACAGTTGGCTTTCTATACTGCTCGCCCCCTTCGCCCTGCCGGCCCCTTGCTTGCCGGCAGACGGGTTGGCCCACAAGGCCAGCCCGGCAAGACGACGCCTGCGCCTATCGGCGCTGCCGGATCTGCACGAAGGTCATATCCAATAACAAAATGAGGTTGTTTTCCTATGCCAGTCGGCAATCACCCAGCTCACGGTGAGACCGCCCAAGGCGGCCCACTCAAGCGCGAACTCGGCGAACGGCACATTCGCCTGATGGCACTGGGCGCCTGTATCGGTGTCGGCCTGTTCCTCGGCTCGGCCAAGGCTATCGAAATGGCCGGGCCGGCCATCATGTTCTCCTACATCATCGGTGGCCTGGCGATCCTGGTGATCATGCGCGCCTTGGGCGAGATGGCGGTGCACAACCCGGTCGCCGGCTCCTTCAGCCGCTATGCCCAGGATTATCTTGGCCCGTTAGCGGGCTTCTTGACCGGCTGGAACTACTGGTTCCTGTGGCTGGTGACCTGCGTTGCGGAAATCACCGCGGTGGCCATCTACATGGGCATCTGGTTCCCTGACGTGCCGCGCTGGATCTGGGCCCTGGCGGCCCTGGGCAGCATGGGCGCGATCAACCTGATCGCGGTCAAGGCCTTCGGTGAGTTCGAGTTCTGGTTCGCTCTGATCAAGATCGTCACCATCATCGCCATGGTCCTGGGCGGCATCGGCATCATCGCCTTCGGTTTCGGCAACGATGGGGTGGCGGTGGGCATCTCCAACCTCTGGAGCAACGGCGGTTTCATGCCCAATGGCGTCACTGGTGTGCTGATGTCGCTGCAGATGGTGATGTTCGCTTACCTGGGCGTGGAAATGATCGGCCTGACCGCCGGCGAGGCCCGCAACCCGCAAAAGACCATCCCGCAGGCCATCGGCTCGGTGTTCTGGCGCATCCTGCTGTTCTATGTCGGCGCCTTGTTCGTGATCCTGTCGATCTACCCATGGAACGAGATTGGCAGCCAGGGCAGCCCCTTCGTCATGACCTTTGAACGCCTGGGCATCAAGACTGCCGCCGGCATCATCAACTTCGTAGTGATCACCGCTGCGCTGTCGTCCTGCAACGGCGGTATCTTCAGCACCGGGCGCATGCTCTACAGCCTGGCGCAGAACGGCCAGGCTCCGGCCACCTTCGCCCGTACTTCGCGCAACGGCGTGCCGCGCAACGCGCTGCTGCTGTCGATTGCCGCCTTGCTGCTGGGCGTGTTGGCCAACTACCTGGTGCCGGAGAAGGTGTTCGTCTGGGTGACTTCGATCGCTACCTTCGGCGCGATCTGGACCTGGGTGATGATCCTGCTGGCGCAGCTGAAGTTTCGCGCCGGCCTGAGCGTTGCCGAACGTGGCGCGCTGAAGTACCGCATGTGGCTGTGGCCGCTGAGCTCCTACCTGGCGCTGGCGTTCCTGATCTTGGTGGTCGGCCTGATGGCGTATTTCGAAGACACCCGTGTGGCCCTGTATATCGGCCCAGCCTTCCTGGTCATGCTAACGGTGCTGTACTTCGTGTTCCGCTTGGCGCCCAAGGAGGCGACAGGCGCGGTACGGACCGCATCCTGATGTGAAAAGCCCCAGCTAGTGGCTGCAATGCTGTTCACTTAAGACATCTGTCGTATGGTTTGGGGCCGCTGCGCGCCCATCGCGACACAAGGCCGCTCCCACAAGAGGCTTGCCGATACGTAAACGCGTGGCTTGCAAGCCCTCTGTGGGAGCGGCCTTGTGTCGCGATGGGCTGCGTAGCAGCCCCACCTGAAGGCACTCCAGCTTAAGTGAACAGCATTGCAGCCACTGGCCGGGGCTTTTCGTTTGGGGCCGGGCAAAACCGGCAGGCGCAGCCTTGCCAGGCAATGGGCCTCAGGCTGCCACTTCGCTGTGTGGTTCGAAACTGTCGGCCCGCGCCATTTGCCACATGCGCGAGTAGAACTGGCCATTGACCTCGCCGGTGAGCAGTTCACCTGGCTTGAGGAATACGTGCATCTGCGAGAACAGTTTGATCTCGGTGGCCGACATGCGCCGCACCAAATGCTTGGCCTCCAGTTGCGACGGATGCTCCAGGCCGGCGGCGGCGAGCATTTCGGCCAGTGCCCGTAGGGTGTTGTGGTGGAAGTTGAGCACGCGGTTGGCCTTGTCCGGCACTACGAGGGCGCGCTGGCGCAGGGTGTCCTGGGTGGCCACTCCGGTCGGGCACTTGTTGGTATGGCAGCTCTGCGACTGGATGCAGCCGATGGCGAACATGAAGCCGCGCGCCGAGTTGGCCCAGTCGGCACCGATGGCCAGCACGCTGGCGATGTCGAAGGCGCTGACGATCTTGCCGCTGGCGCCGAGCTTGATCTTGTCGCGCAGGTTCAGGCCGACCAGGGTGTTGTGTACGAACAGCAGGCCTTCGCGCAGGGGCACGCCGATATGGTCGGTGAACTCCACCGGCGCGGCGCCGGTGCCGCCTTCCTTGCCATCGACGACGATGAAGTCCGGCAGGATACCGGTCTCCAGCATGGCCTTGGCAATACCCATGAACTCCCACGGGTGGCCCAGGCAGAACTTGAAGCCTACCGGTTTGCCACCGGACAGTTCGCGCAGTTGGGCGATGAACTGCATCATCTCGATGGGCGTGTTGAAGGCGCTGTGGCGTGACGGTGAGATGCAGTCCTCGCCCATCAATATGCCGCGGGTTTCGGCGATCTCCTGGGTCACCTTGTGCTTGGGCAGGATGCCGCCATGGCCGGGCTTGGCGCCCTGGCTCATCTTGATCTCGATCATCCGCACCTGTGGATTGCTCGCTTGTTCGGCAAAGCGCTTGGGGTCGAAGCGACCATCGGCGGTACGGCAGCCAAAATAGCCGCTGCCCAGCTCCCAGATCAGGTCGCCGCCATGTTCGCGGTGGTAGGGGCTGATGCTGCCCTCGCCGGTGTCGTGGGCGAAGTTGCCGAGCTTGGCACCCTTGTTCAGGGCACGGATGGCGTTGGCGCTGAGAGAGCCGAAGCTCATGGCCGAGATGTTGAAGATCGAGGCTGAATAGGGCTGGCCGCACTGCGGTCCGCCGATCACCACGCGAAAGCTGGCCGGGTCGCTCAGGGGCGCCGGGCGCATGGAGTGGCCGATGAACTCGAAACCTGACTCATAGACATCGATCAAGGTGCCGAACGGCTTGTCCGAGGCCTCGTTCTTGGCCCGGGCGTACACCAGCGAACGCTGTGCCCGGGAAAAGGGCAGGGCTTCGCTGTCGGCTTCGAGCAGGTACTGGCGGATCTCCGGGCGGATGCCTTCGACCAGGTAGCGGATGTTGCCGAGGATCGGGTAGTTGCGCCGTACCGCATGGCGGCTCTGCAGCAGGTCGAACAGGCCGATCAGGCTGAGCACGGCGGTGGCGAGGGTGAAAGGCCACAGCCACTCGTGATGGAGAAAGGGCAGGCTGGCCAAGGTGAACAGTACACAGGCTGCAAAGAAGGCATAGCGGCTGAGAAGTGAGAGGCTCATACGGGGTCCTTGCGGAAGGCTCGTTCAGGCTCGGGGCCTGGGCAAACCTCGACCTTAGCCCGGTTGGCCAAGGTTTTGCCACCCTATGGGCGATCACTTAGATGACAAAAGGTGGGTATCAAAATTCATTCTCGTTTATTATGTTATACAGTATCAATTGTCTTAAGGAGGCCAAACCATGAAGTCCGATATCCATCCCCGTTACCGCCCTGTGCTGTTCCATGACACCGCTGCCGATGTGTTCTTCCTGATCGGGTCGACCGTCGAGACAGACCGTACTCAACTGCACAGCGACGGTCAGACCTACCCTTATGTCGCCCTGGACGTATCCAGCGCTTCGCACCCGGTGTACACCGGCCAGCAACGCAAGGCCACGGTAGAAGGCCGTGTGGCTGGGTTCAACAAGCGCTTCGCCGGCTTCGGTACCAAAGCGCTCAAATGACCGTTTGCGTGTCACGCAGCAGCCGCTGGCGCCAGGCATCCTGTTCGGCCGCCGGCGCCTCCAGCCAAAACTGGTATTGCCCGGCGACACGCGCGGCGACCGGTACGCCGTCGCGGTAGAGCAACCGGTTGCCGCTGACGGCAGGCACTTTGCTGCCGGGCAGCAGAGTACCTACCAGGTTCAACGGATCGCTGGCGCTGATCATCACCAGGCTGCCGTCCAGCGGCCGGCGCCGGACCTGGCGCATCAGGCCGACCGCCTCTGGCAGGGCGAATTGCTCGCCTGCCAGGCCGGCAATGAAGCGCCCGCCGCGAATCTCGCCCCGGGCTTCCAGGCGGTGATACCAGCGCAGTAGCTCGCGCCAGGGTGGCAGGACCTCGCTTTCCCGTTCCAGTAATCGCCAACAGATCACTCCGTAGCGGCGCAACAGGCTGCGGGCGATATGCTCCAGGCGCTGGTCGCTGTCCTGGTTCGCACTGCCTTTGCGCAACAGTGCCCAGCGCCCGGCATGGGCCATGCTGCTGGACAGCGGCGCGTGGCCACGGCGGCTGTTACGTGACGGACGCTTGGCCGCCGGCGTGATCAGGCTGCGCAGTCCGCTGAAGCTGTCGGCGCTGACCAGCCCGGCACCAACCAGTTCTTGCAAGGCCGTTTCCAGTTCGCTGGGCAGCAGGTGAGCTTCCTGTGTCAGTTCATCGAAGAACAGCGCGCCTTGCTCCTGCAAGGTGCTGTGCACCCGCTGGGCGCGTGGAGCCAGGCAGTCGCTGGAAGGCAAGCTGACCAGGCTGCGCCACAGCCCTAGATGCTCGCGTGGCAACAGCACCAGGGGTGTGCTGGGCAAGGTGCTGCTGGAGGCGGTGGAGGCGAGGCGGCTCCAGGTCCAATGGCCGCTGCGGCAGGCATCGTCCAGCCAGTGCGGGCTGTAGTCCTTGATCCGCGTGGGCAGCAGGTCCGCTTCCCAGGCACTGGCGGCCGTCGGGAAGCCTTGCAGTTGGTTCAGCACTTCGGACACGGCCTGCGGTCCTTGCAGGCGTTCAGCGTTGGCCAAGTGTTGCCAGTCGAACAGGAAGCGCATGAAGTCCTGCAGGCTGACTGGTTCGATCTCCCGGCGCAGGCGCTTGACCGTGTAGCGATGGATGCGGGCCAACAGGTGGCGTTCGCACCATTGCAGCGACGCCTGGCCCGGGCTGAAATGGCCACGCATTACATAGCCTTCGCTTTCCAGGCGAGCCAGGGCCTGCTCGACATCACCGTCGGGCAAGCCCAGCGGCATTGCGATCTGTGCCAGGGTCAAAGGGCCAAAACCGCTCAGGCGGGCGCGCAGCAGTTCAGTCAGTGCCGAGTCGGGATCGACGGGTTGGTCGAATCCAGGCAACACTTCGAGCCGAGGTTTGAGGCTGGCTTGTGGATAAACAACCTGCATCAGCTTGAGACGTTCACGTGCCAGCCATAAGGCGTGGTCCTGCCATTGCAGGCAACAGGCACGGCCGGCCTTGGCCAGCTGTTCCAGCAAGCGGTCCCAAGCTGTGTTGGCCAGCACTTCGGCCTGGCTGACTGCGCCCAGGCTCATCAGCGCTTCATGCATCTCGTCGCAGTTGGCTGGTGCCGGCCAGGCTTCGGTTTGCACGGCGAGGATGGCGTCGGCATCCAGCGCGCCCAGCTCATCGCTGCCTTGTACCTCGTTCCAGCGCCGGTTGAGCACGGCCTGGGTTCGGCGTTCCTCCAGGGGCGCGTCATCCAGGAAGGTGTAGGGGCGAGCGTTGAGGATGGCTGAGGCCAGCGGAGAGGGCGCGGGCAGGTCGCGGCTGATCAGGCGGATGTCACCATTCTCGATGCGCCGCAGCAGCGCTAGCCAACCTTCGCTGTCCATGGCTTCGTGCAGGCAATCATCGAGGGTCTGCTCGACCAGTGGGTGATCGGGAATCTGCCGTTCGCCGACGATGTTTTCCAGGCAGGCGATCTGGTCGGGGAAGACCGCTGCAATCAGGTCCTCGCTCTTCATGCGCTGGATCTGCGGCGCCACCTTGCGCCCGCCGACGAAACGCGGCAGGGCCAGCGCCACACCCGCGTTCCAACGCCAGCGCACGCCGAACAACGGCGCGTCCAGCAGGGCCTGGACCAGGATCGCTTCGGCGGTCTTGCTCGACAGGTAGCGCCAGACTTCCTCCAGTTCGAAGCTGTGGCTGGTCGACAGCGACAGCACGATGGCGTCTTCGCTGGCTGCGGCCTGCAGTTCGAAGTTGAAGGTACGGCAGAAGCGTTTACGCAGGGCCAGGCCCCAGGCACGGTTGATGCGGCTGCCGAAGGGTGAATGGATGATCAACTGGGTACCGCCTGACTCGTCGAAGAAGCGCTCCATGACCAGCGTCTGCTGCGACGGCAGGGCGCCGAGAATCTCACGGGTCCGCCCCAGGTAATCGAGCAACTGGCCCGCACTGTCGTCCGCGAGTCCGAACGTCTCCCGCAGCCAGCGTAGCGCCGGGCCGAAATCGCCAGCGCTGATTTGCAATTGTTCGTCGATCTGCGCCTGCAGGCGCGCCACGGCGCTCGAGAGTTCATCGCTGCGCCCCGGTGCCTCGCCGAGCCAGAACGGGATAGTCGGTGGCAGGCCATGGGCATCCTCGACCCGCACCCGTCCTGGCTCCACGCGCAGGATGCGGTAGGAGGCGTTGCCCAGCTGGAAGATATCGCCAGCGATGCTCTCCACCGCGAAGTCTTCGTTGACGCTGCCGATGTTCAGCGCCTGGGGTTCGAGCAGCACGGCGTAATCGGCTGTCTCGGGGATGGTGCCGCCGCTGGTCAGCGCGGTCAGCTGACTGCCACGGCGCCCGCGCAGGATGCCGCTGACGGCGTCACGGTGCAGGTAGGCGCTGCGTATGCCCTGGCGGCCGTTGTAGCCCTCGGCGAGCATGTGCAGCAGGGCTTGGTAGTGCTGCTCATCGAGCCCGGCATAGGGCTCGGCCTGGCGCAGGCAGTCGAACAGTGCCTGCTCCGGCCAGGGCTGGTTGCTGACTTCGGCGACGATCTGCTGGGCCAGCACGTCCAACGGGGTCTTGGGAATATGCAACAGGTCGAGCTCGCCCTGGCGCACGCAGTCGAGTAGGGCCACGCATTCGATCAGGTCGTCGCGCGAGGTGGCGAACAAGCGCCCCTTTGGTATGCCGCTGACTTGGTGCCCGGAGCGTCCCACCCGTTGCAGGAACGCGGCGATCGAGCCGGGCGAGCCGATCTGGCAGACCAGGTCGACTTCGCCGATATCGATGCCCAGCTCCAGCGAAGCGGTGGCCACCAGGACCTGCAAGGCGCCGCTTTTCAGGCGCTGCTCCGCGGCGAGGCGGTGTTCCTTGGCCAGGCTACCGTGGTGCGCAGCGACCGCCTCCTTGCCCAAGCGGTCGCTCAGGTGGCGGGTCAGGCGTTCGGCCAGGCGCCGGGTGTTGACGAACACCAGGGTGGTGCGGTGTTCCCGGGCCAGCGTGGCCAGGCGGTCGTAGACCAGGTCCCAGACATCGGTGGCCATCACTGCGCCGAGTGGCACGGGGGGGACCTCGATGGCCAGGTCGCGCTGGCGCGCATGGCCGACATCGACGATGGCGCAAGGTCGCCCGTGGCCGACGAGGAACTGCGCTACCTGTTCCACCGGGCGCTGGGTGGCGGACAGGCCGATGCGCCGCAAGGGCCTGCCACATAGGGCTTGCAGACGCTCCAGGCTCAGCGCCAGGTGGCAGCCGCGCTTGTTGCCCGCCAGGGCGTGGATCTCGTCGACGATCACCGTGTGCACGCTGGCCAAACCCTGGCGCCCGGAGGCTGAGCCGAGCAGCACGTACAGCGATTCAGGCGTGGTCACCAGAATATGCGGGGCCTGCCGGCGCATGGCCGCGCGTTCTTTCTGCGGGGTGTCGCCGCTGCGCACGGCGGTGGTGATCCGCGGAGGTTTCAGGCCTCGGGCTTCCAAGGCTTGGCTGATGCCTTCCAGCGGTGCTTGCAGGTTGAGGCGTATGTCGTTGGACAGCGCCTTGAGTGGCGAGACGTACACCACCTGGGTCTGCGCCGGCAGCTCGCCACCGTGTTCCAGGCCCTCGCGGAACAGCTCGTCGAGCACCGCGAGGAAGGCGCTCAAGGTCTTGCCCGAACCGGTCGGCGCGGCAAGCAGCATCGATTGACCGCCGTGGATCAGCGGCCAGGCCTGCGCCTGGGCGGCTGTGACCGTGGCGAAGCGCTGTTGGAACCATGCGCTGACGGCGGGGTGGAAGGCGGATAGCACCGGGTGCTGGCGGGCAGGGAGGTTCATGCACTGTTTATGCGGCCGCGTGCCTTGAATGGCAAGGGGCGTTCGTCAGCCGGCGGGGCCTGGGGGACGCAGCAGCTGTTGAACGGGCAGGGCCTGCATGTGATCCTTGCGCCCTTTGCCTCAACAGCGAGCCCACCATGACCAGGACCATCCACATCGCCGCCGCCCTGCTGATCGATCCGCAAGGCCGTACCCTGCTGGTGCGCAAACGAGGGACCGAGGCCTTCATGCAGCCAGGGGGCAAGATCGATGCAGGGGAAACGGCGCTTGCCGCGCTGGCCCGTGAGCTGCACGAGGAGCTGGGGCTGCGCATCGAGCCGCAGCAGGCCCGTTACCTGGGCCAGTTCAGCGCACCCGCGGCCAACGAACCGGGGTTCGAGGTCAAGGCCGAACTCTTTCAGGTCGAAAGCGCTGAAACCGTCGCCCCCGCGGCCGAGATCGAGGAAGTGGTCTGGCTCACCGCCGACGAGCAGCCCGCCCTGGAGTTGGCGCCCCTGACCCGCGACCTGATCCTGCCGCTGTACCGCCAGGCGCTCAACGCACCGCGCTGACTCCGTCGAGGGTGGCGAAGGAGGTGTCCTTGGCCGTCAGCAGGAAGTCACGCATGTAGGGCGCATCGAGCATATCGGTGCGCACCGCCGCGTAGAGGGTGGCGAACAGGCCCTTTTCACCGAGGCGCTTGCCCTTCACGTAGCCGCGTGAGCTGTACTCGTGCAGGGCCCAGTGAGGCATGCCGCATACGCCACGGCCACTGGCCACCAGTTGCATCATCATCACTGTCAGCTCCGATGTACGCACGCTGGCCGGCTCGATATCGGCCGGTTCGAGAAAGCGGGTGAAGATGTCCAGGCGGTCCCGTTCGACCGGGTAGGTGATCAGCGTCTGGTCGGCCAGGTCCTGGGGTACGATGTAGGGCTTGCTGGCCAGTGGGTGCTGGTTGGCCACGGCGAGCATGGCTTCATAAGTGAACAGCGGCACATAGGTGATGCCCGCCAGGTCGAGGGGGTCGGAGGTCACCACCAGGTCCAGGTCGCCCCGGGCCAGGGCCGGCAGCGGGGCGAAGGCGAAGCCCGAGGCCAGGTCCAGCTCGACTTCCGGCCAGGCATCGCGGAATTGGTCGATAGTCGGCATCAGCCATTGGAAGCAGCTGTGGCATTCGATGGCCATGTGCAAGCGACCGGCGGTCCCGCCAGCCAGGCGGGCAATGTCCCGTTCGGCACCGCGCAGCAGGGGCAGGGTAGCGTCGGCCAGTTGCAGCAGACGCAGGCCGGCGCTGGTGAAGCGGATCGGCTTGGTCTTGCGGATGAAAAGCTGCATGCCCAGGCGCTCTTCCAGTTCCTTGAACTGATGCGACAGCGCCGATTGGGTCAGGTGCAGGCGCTCGGCGGCCTCGACCAGGCTGTCGGCTTCGCGCAGGGCATGCAGGGTTTTCAGGTGGCGGATTTCCAGCACAACGGGCTCCATGAGGATTTTTTGATAAAAATCTTGCGATGTTGAGTTTCTCTCATGTAGGTCCGGCTGTCGACTGGACAGTCGTATGACCATTGGGCGACCTTCATCAAATTGTCACGCAACTGTGGCAGCGCGTCCGAACGAATTTCATCAGACTCGCGCTCTACTGGGGATCTGCATTCTGGTGTTTCTTTCATGCGGGCTTTTTTGATCGTTTTCTTTTTTCTGTTGAGCGTACCGGGGGCTTTCGCCGCGCCACGGTGTGACGCCCACGTGCCAGTGCAACGGGCTGAGCTGGGTGACCTGAGCCTGGTGTACCAGAGCGTTGGCGAGCCGTCGGACCCAACGTTGTTGCTGGTCATGGGGCTGGGCGGGCAACTGATCCACTGGCCTGACGATGTAGTCGAGGCGCTATGCCGGCAAGGCTTCCGGGTCATCCGCTATGACAACCGTGATGTGGGCCTGTCGCGCTGGAACCAGATGCCGGCTTCGGCCAGTCTCACTGTCGAGTTATTGCGTTACAAGCTCGGCTTGCCAGTGGTCGCGCCGTATACCCTGACCGACATGGCAGGGGACGGCCTGCGCCTGATGGACGAGCTGAAGGTCGAGCAGTTTCACGTGCTGGGCGTGAGCATGGGCGGGATGATCGCCCAACACCTGGCCGCCATGGCCCCGGAGCGGGTGCGCAGCCTGACCCTGGTCATGTCCAGCTCCGGCGCGCAGGGCTTGCCGGCGCCGAGCCCGGCGTTGGTGCAGCTATTGGCACGGCGCAACGCACCGAACCGGGACGTGGCCATCGAGCAGCAGGCCGACCTGCTGGCTGCCCTGGGCAGCCCCCGGATCGCCGATGACCGTGCCGCCCTGTTGCAGCAGGCGGCTGCCGCCTATGACCGGGCGTTCAATCCACAGGGTGTTGAGCGCCAGATCATGGCGATCCTGGCCGAACCGAGCCGGGTCGAGCTGCTCAACCAACTGCGTGTGCCGACCTTGGTCGTGCATGGCACTGCCGATCCGCTGTTGCCGGTGATGCATGGCGTGCACCTGGCCGCGCACATCCAGGGCAGCCAACTGCGGCTGATTCCTGGCCTGGCCCATCGTTTCCAGGAACCTTTCAAGGCGCCCCTGCTAGCGGCGGTGTTGCCGTACCTGAAGTTCCACCGCGAGGACCTGCGGCACGTGGCCGGAATCTAGTGAAAGCGCATCCATAAGGTCACCAGCATCGTTGCCGCGACCAGCCAGGCGACGGTGGCCAGTGCCAGCGACGCTTCCAGCCGCATGCGGTCGACCAGGAAGTACAGGGCCGCCAGGTAGATGAAGTAGGGGATGATCGACCACATGCCAAAGAGGATGGTGGTCTTCAGGTCCGCCAGTGAGCGGCCCTTGCCGACGATGTAGTGGGCGATCAGGGCGAAGGTGGGGAACAACGGCACCAGGCCTGCGATGTAGTAGTTGCGCGTTTTAGCCAGGAGGGCGAGGAGCACCACGACGGCGGCGCCCAGGCCGGCTTTGAGTATCAGGTCCACATTGTCTTCCAGGTTGAGGCCAGGTCCGCGTTCGTTTCGTGCGTGATATCTCGGGTCAGCCGAGGCCGTATTTTTTCACTTTGTCGAACAGGGTGGTCTTGGCCATGCCCAGCTCTTGGCTGGCCTGGCTGAGGTTGCCGCCGGTGCGCTGCAGGGCGTCGCTGAGCAGGTTGCGTTCGAACGCCTCCACCGCCTCGGCAAATCCCAGCCCCTGGCTGGTGGTGGCGCCGCTCTTCTTGAAGGCCGGCAGGCCCAGGGCATAGCGCTCGGCGACGTTGCGCAGTTCGCGCACGTTTCCGGGCCATTCATGGGCCATCAGGCGCGACAGGGTCTGGCTGTCCAGTTCGGGAACCTCGCGGTCGAAGCGCAGGGCAGATTGCTGGAGGAAGTGCTCGAACAACTGCAGGATGTCTTCGCGGCGTTCGCGCAGCGGCGGCAGTTCGAGGGTCACCACGTTCAGTCGGTAGTAGAGGTCGCTGCGGAACTGCCCGCTCTGGCCCAAGGCATCGAGATCGGACTTGGTCGCGGCGATCACCCGGCAATCCACCGGAATGCTCAGGTTGGAGCCCAGGCGCTCCAGGGTGCGCTCCTGCAGGACGCGCAGCAGTTTGATCTGCAGGTTGATCGGCATGCTCTCGACCTCGTCGAGGAATAGTGTGCCGCCATTGGCATGCTCGATCTTGCCGATACGCCGTTTGCCGGCACCGGTGAAGGCATTGGCCTCGTGGCCGAAGATCTCGCTCTCGAACAGGTTCTCCGGTAGCCCGCCACAGTTCAGTGCGACGAAAGGCTGGCCCTGGCGTCGGCTGAAGTCGTGCAGGCAGCGCGCGACCAGCTCCTTGCCGGTGCCGGTTTCGCCTTCGATCAGCACGTTCGCCGAGGTATCGGCAACGTTGGCAATCAGCTCGCGCAGGTTCTGCATGGCGGGCGAGCGGCCGATGATGCGTCCTTCCAGGGTGCTCTGGCCGGCCAGTTGGCGGCGCAGGGCGAACACTTCGCGGGATAGCCCGCGCTGCTCCAGGGCGCGGCGCACCACGTCCACCAGGCGCTCGGGCGAGAAGGGCTTCTCCATGAAGTCATAGGCGCCGTTGCGCATGGCACCGACCGCCATGTCGATATCGCCATGGCCGGTGATCAGCACTACCGGCAAGCTGCGGTCACGCGCCTTGAGGCGGTTGAGCAGTTCCAGGCCGTCGATGCCTGGGAGCCGGATATCACTGACCACGATGCCGGCGAAGTCATCGCCGATGCGCTCCAAGGCTTGTTCCGCGCTGCCGACGCCTTCGCAGGCGATATCCTCCAGGGCCAGCGCCTGCTGGCAGCCGAGCAGCACATGCGGGTCGTCTTCGACGATCAGGACTGTGAGGGGGGCTTGGTTCATAGGGGCTCTCGGTTCATTGGAGCTCTGCCGATTCTGTAGGGGGCACGGCCAGGGGCAGGGAGAGGACGAAGGCGGTACCGCCAGCGGCGGGGTGCTCGACGCTCAGCGTGCCCTTGGCGGCGGTAGCCAGGCTGGCTGACAGGGTCAGGCCGAGGCCCAGGCCGTGCTCGCCCGGCTTGGTGGTGAAAAAGGGTTCGAACAGGTGCTTGCGGGCCTCGGTATCGATGCCGTGGCCATTGTCGCGCACCCGCAGGCGGTATTTGTCGCCCTGCAGCTCGCCCTCCAGCCAGAGCTGGGGCAGGGGCTGGGTCGCCATGGCATCCAGGGCGTTGCCGATCAGGTTGGCCAGGATCTGCTCCAGGCGGGTCTGGTCGATGGCCAGTTGGTGATCGTCGAACTGTTTGTGCAGTTGCAGATGGCAGTTGGCGATGCGATTTCCTAGCACTTGCAGGCAGGCGTCCACCGCCTTGGCCAGCGAAGCCTGGCCGCTGTCGTCGCCGCGGCGGGCAAAGGAGCGCAGGCTGGCGGTGATGCGGCCCATGCGATCGATCAGGTCGTTCATGGTGCGCAGGTTGGTGCTGGCCGTTTCCAGGGCGCCACGCTCGAGGAAGCGCACGGTGTTGCCGGACAGCGTGCGCAGGGCCGCCAGCGGCTGGTTCAACTCGTGGGCGATGCTGGTGGACATCTGGCCGATGGCGGCCAGCTTGCCGGCCTGGACCAGTTCGTCCTGAGCATGACGCAAGGTCTGTTCGGCATGTCGGCGCTCACGGATCTGGCCCTTGAGGCGGTCGTTGCTGGCGCGCAGGTCGGCGGTGCGTTCGGCGATCTTGCGTTCCAGCTGGCTGTTAGCTTCTTCCAGGGCTTCGCGGGCCGCCAGGCGCGTGGCGATCACCTTGCGCCGTTCGTTCCAGGCGATCAGCAGGATCGCCAGCAGGGCGAAGGCCACGCCAACCAGGATGCCCTGGACCGTGGATTCGCGGCGTAGGTCCTGCAGCGGGGTAAGCAGGGTGAAATGCCACGGCGTGTCGGCCAGGCGACGCGTTTGCGCCAGGTAGGCGACTTCATGGTCCTTGCCCTTGGCGGTCTCGCTGTTGGCCGGGAAGGTCAGCTTCTCCACGCCATCGGCCAGGGTCTCGCGCGCCAGGGGTTGCAGTTCGTTCAACGGCCACCAGTAGTACTGCAGGCTGCGTGCCAGGCGCTCCTTGGTCTGCGGGGTCAGTGGCCGTACCGACTTGAGGCGGCGCGCCGGGTCGCTGGAGAGGATGATGATGCCGTTCTCGTCGCTGACGAAGGCTTCCAGGCGGGCCCGCTGCCAGCGCTCTTCCAGGGTGTCCAGGCGTACCTTGATCACCGCTACGCCGATGATCTTGCCGTGCTCCTCCAGGCCGTGGGCGAGGTAGTAACCGGCTTCGCCAGTGGTGCTGCCGATGCCATAGAAACGCCCTGGCTCGCCACGTACGGCGTTCTGGAAGTAGGCACGGAACGACAGGTCTTCACCAAGGAAGGAGTCTGCATCGCGCCAGTTGCTGCTGGCCTGGACCCGTCCGGAGGTGTCCAGGACGAAGATGGCCCGGCTGCGGCTGCGGCGGTTCAGGCCCTCCAGGTATTCGTTGACCGTCTGGCGTTGTTCGCCATCGGCGCTGGTGAGCAGGCGGGAGACGCTGTCTTCCAGCTCCAGCACGCTCGGCAGGTAGGTGTACTTGCTGATCTCGCTCTCGACCGTGCGCGCGTGCAGCTCGAGCTGGCGCTCGCCGGTCTCGCTCAGGGTGCGGATGCCGTTGCTTTCGCTGATCAGGTAGCCAGCCAGCCCCAGGCCGATCATCAGCAGGATGATCAGGGGCGGAAGCAGTAGTTGGCGGATCAGACGGGGTTTCACGGCAAGGGCAGGCTGGGCTGGGCGAAAGAGCGTGGGATCGCATTTCATCACAGTGGCCTTGTCTCGACCAGCGCCCTCTGCCCGGCTGGCGCCGGACAGGGGCTGGGGCCGGGTTTTAGTGTTGCAGGATCTTGCTGAGGAAATGTTGGGTGCGTTGGTCACGGGCATTTTGGTCACCAAAGAACTCTTCCTTGGTGCAGTCTTCGATGATGTTGCCCTTGTCCATGAAGATGACCCGGTTGGCGACCTTGCGGGCAAAGCCCATCTCGTGGGTCACGCACATCATGGTCATGCCTTCGTGAGCCAGCTCCACCATCACGTCCAGTACTTCGCTGACCATCTCCGGGTCCAGGGCCGAGGTCGGTTCGTCGAACAGCATGACGATCGGGTCCATCGACAGGGCACGGGCGATCGCCACACGTTGCTGCTGGCCACCGGAGAGCTGCCCAGGGTGTTTCTTCGCCTGGCTGCTCAGGCCGACGCGCTCGAGCAGGGCCAGGCCCTTCTTGGTCGCTTCTGCCTCGCTGCGGCCCAGGACCTTGCGTTGGGCGATGGTCAGGTTCTCGGTGATGGTCAGGTGCGGGAACAGCTCGAAGTGCTGGAACACCATGCCGACCCGCGAACGCAGCTTGGGCAGGTTGGTCTTGGGGTCGGCGATCGAGGTGCCGTCTACCACAATATCGCCCTTCTGGAAGGGCTCCAGGGCGTTGACGCACTTGATCAGGGTCGACTTGCCCGAGCCGGACGGGCCGCAGACCACCACCACTTCACCTTTCTTGACTTCGGTGTTGCAGTCGGTCAGTACTTGGAAGTCCCCGTACCACTTGTTGACGTTCTTGATGGAAATCATACGGTTATCCTTTTCTGCAGACGCTTGACCAGCCAGGAAGCGGAGAAGCTGATGACGAAGTACACGACCCCGGCGAAGACCAGGAACTCATTGGAGCGCCCGATGATGTCGCCGCTGGCCCGTGCCGAGTTGAGGAAGTCGACCAATCCCACGGTGTAGACCAGCGAGGTGTCCTGGAACAGGATGATGCTCTGCTGCAGCAGCAACGGGGTCATCTTGCGGAACGCCTGGGGCAGGATGATCAGTTTCATGGTCTGGCCGTAGGTCATGCCCAGGGCCTGGGCCGCGCCCATCTGGCCTTTGGAGATCGACTGCACACCGGCACGGACGATCTCGCAGAAATACGCGGCCTCGAACATCATGAAGGCCACCACGCAGGAGGTGAAGGCCCCGACCGGGGTGTCTTCGCCGGTGATCCAGCGCAGCACGAAAGGCACCGCTAGGTAGAACCAGGTGATCACCAGCAGCAGCGGGATCGAGCGGAAGTAGTTGACGTAGGCGCCGGCGATGTTCGACAGCAGCTTGTTCGACGACAGGCGCATCAGGGCCAGGAAGGTGCCCAGGACGATGCCACCGATGACCCCCATGACCATCAGCTTCAGGGTCATGAGCATGCCGTTCCACAGGCCGGGGAGGGCCGGGATGATACCGGTGAAGTCCATGTCCATTATTTACCCCCCACGGAGATCAGGCCAGGCACCAGGACTTTCTTCTCGACCATGCGCATGAGCAGCATCAGGCCCATGTTCAGGGTGAAGTAGATCAGGGTGGCCAGGGTGAAGGCCTCGAACAGGTTGGCGGAGAACTCGGCGGTCTGCTTGGTCTGCGCCAGCAACTCCATCAGACCGATCAGCGAGGCCACCGAGGAGTTCTTGAACACGTTCAGGAATTCCGAGGTGAGCGGCGGAATGATGATCCGGTAGGCCTGGGGCAGCAGCACATTGGTGTAGATCTGCGGCAGGCTGAAGCCCATGGCGCGGGCGGCTGCTTCCTGGCCACTGGGTAACGCCTGGATGCCGGTGCGCACCTGTTCGCAAACCCGTGCGGCGGTGAACAGGCCCAGGCAGACGACCACGCTGATCAGTGCCGAGGTAGTCGGGTTGAGGTCTTGCTTGTACCACTCCTGCAGGTTTTCAGGCAGCAGGTCGGGCACCAGGAAGTACCAGATGAACAGCTGCACCAGCAGCGGTACGTTGCGGAAGACCTCCACGTAGGCCGTGGCGATACCCGATACCAGGCGGTTCGGTACGGTCCGCATGACGCCGAGGATCGAACCCAGCAGCAGGGCGATGATCCAGGCACAGATGGCAATGGCGATCGTCCAGCCCAGGCCGGTGATGTACCAGTCCAGGTAGGTTTCACTACCCACGCCGGTGGACTTGAAGAACACGCCCCAGTCCCAGTTGTAATTCATCGGGATTTCCCCTCAGATCGGTTGTTTCACGGGCACCTTCGAGCATCCGAGGGCGGTAGCCGCCCTCGGATGAAAGGTTAGACACTAACTAGCTGGGGGTCAGGACTTCTTTTCGTCCGCCGCTTTGTCGGTCGGCTCGGCGATCAGTTTCTTCAACTCGTCGCTCATCGGGAACATCAGGTTCAGGCCTTTTGGTGGGATGGGCTGCTGGAACCATTTGTCGTAGATCTTGTTGATCTCGCCCGACTTGTACAGCGCGACGATGGCATCATCGACGGCCTTCTTGAACGGCGCATCGCCCTTGCGCACCATGCAGCCGTAGATTTCATAGGACTGTGGAGTGCCGGTGACTTCCCAGTCGGTCGGTTTCTTGGCCTTGGCCATTTCGCCGGCGAGCAGGGCGTCGTCCATCATGAAGGCCACGGCGCGACCGGACTCGAGCATCTGGAAGGATTCGCCGTGGTCCTTGGCCGAGATGACGTTCATCTTCATCTGCTTGTCGGCATTCATTGCCTTGAGGATGCGTTCGGAGGTGGTGCCGGCGGTGGTCACCACGTTCTTGCCGGCCAGGTCTGGGAAGTCCTTGTACTGGGAGTCCTTCTTCGACAGCAGGCGGGTGCCGATCTCGAAGATGCCGACCGAGAAGTCGACTTGCTGCTGGCGCTCGAGGTTGTTGGTGGTGGAGCCGCACTCCACGTCGACGGTGCCGTTCTGCACCAGCGGGATACGGGTCTGCGAGGTGACCAGGTTGTAGCGAACCTTCAGGTCCGGAGCGCTGAGCTCTTGCTTCAGATGCTCGACGATTGCCAGTTGGATGTCGTGGGAGTAACCGACGGGTTTGCCCGAAGCGTCGGCGATATAGGAGAACGGGATGGAAGCGTCACGGTGCCCCAGGGTGATGGTGCCTGAGTCCTTGATCTTCTTCAGGGTGCCGGTCAGTTCCGCGGCCATGGCGGGCGAACTGATGACAACGGCCGCGATGGCGGCGCCCAACAGGTGACGAACGATACGCATCAAATTTTCCTCGACGTTTGTTTTTCTTATGGAGCCGTTGGCGGACTCTTTCGTTCAGCGAATACAGCATGAAGCGGGTGTGCATTCGGGTACTGAGTGTAGAGCATGACTCGTGCCAAGCCCCGGCTTTGATCATAACGCCCCGAAAAGACTGGGGATTAATCTTTTTTGAAGGATACGGGAGGGAGGTTTTTGTCCGAGTTGCCGAACGGATGGTTTTGTCTCGTTCGGAAATCCGAATGAGTTTGATAGCTAGGTACCATCTCAGGATAAGCCCATTCCCAGTTTCTCGCGATCGACACTGGCCCTGTAGGAGCCAGTGTCAGTTGACGGAGCTTTGCCAGAAGAGGGGGCTGCGTAGGTGTGCGCATCTGCGGCCCATCGCCCGCTGACGCTTGCAACTGCAACCCCGGCAGGGGCTGATGCAAGACAGTGTGTGACGGAGCCGTGATGATTCAAGGCGACCTCAGGCCGCCTGGACACGCCCCCGATTGAGCTTTGCCTGTTGCAGGTAATCCTGCAGCGCCTGTTGTTCTGCCTCGCTGGTGAACAGGCCAAGCTTGGTGCGACGCCACAGGATATCGTCGCTGCTGATAGCCCACTCCTCGTTGCGCAAGTAGTCGACCTCGCGGGTGAACAGTCCACCGCCAATGGCCTGGCCCAGGTCCTCTGGGCCTTCCACACCCTCCAGCAAGCGCCAGGCACGGCTGCCGTAGGTCAGCGCCCAGCGCCGGGCGATGTCCACTGGCAACCAGCCGTAACGGGCCAGGATGCTGTCGGCCAGGGCTTGAGCGGTGGTCATGTTCTCACCGCCAGGCAACGGCGCGCTGGCGGTCCAACTTTCACGCATCTGGGTGAAGAAGGGCTTGAGCTCTGCCATGGCCGATTCGGCCAGCTTGCGGTAGGTGGTCAGCTTGCCGCCGAACACGGACAACAGCGGCGCCTGACCTTCGCTGGCGGACAACGCCAGGGTGTAGTCGCGGGTCACCGCCGAAGGGTTGTCCGATTCGTCGTTGCACAGCGGACGCACACCAGAGTAGGTGTGCAGGATGTCGGCACGGCTGAGTTGGTGGTTGAAATGCTCGTTGACCACCTTGAGCAGGTAGTCGGTTTCCGTTTCGGTGATCACCACCTTGGCTGGGTCGCCGGCGTATTCGCGATCGGTGGTGCCGATCAGGGTGAAGCGCTCCAGGTAGGGGATGGCGAAGACGATGCGCTGGTCTTCGTTCTGCAAGATGTAGGCATGTTCGCCTTCGTACAGGCGCGGCACGATCAGGTGGCTGCCCTGGATCAGGCGGATGCCGTAGGGGGCGTCGAGTTTCAGGTCATCCTTGATGAAGCTGGCGACCCAAGGACCGGCGGCGTTGACCAGGGCGCGGGCGCGGATGCTCCGGCGGCTGCCGTCGGCGGACTCCAGCTCTACCTGCCACAGGCCATCGACCCGTTGTGCGCTGAGGCAGCGGGTACGGGTGCGGATATGCGCGCCTTTTTCCTGGGCGGCCATGGCGTTGAGCACCACCAGGCGGGCGTCATCGACGGCGCAGTCAGCATATTCGAAGCCGCGGGTGATGGCGGGCTTGAGCGGATTGCCCGGGCCGAAGCGCAGGCTGCGAGAGGCGCCGAGCTGCTTGCGTTTGCCCAGGTGGTCATAGAGGAACAGGCCGGCACGGATCATCCAAGCTGGGCGCAGGTGGGCGCGATGGGGCAGGACGAAGCGCATGGGCTTGACGATGTGCGGTGCTTTGGCCAGGAGCACTTCACGCTCGGCGAGGGCTTCACGCACCAGGCGGAACTCGTAGTGTTCCAGATAGCGCAGCCCGCCGTGGATCAGCTTGCTGCTGGCCGAGGAGGTGTGGCTGGCCAAGTCGTCCTTTTCGCATAGAAAGACCGAGAGGCCGCGCCCGGCTGCGTCAGCGGCAATGCCCACGCCATTGATACCGCCACCGATCACGGCGAGGTCGTAGCAATCGGCAAGGGCTGGCAAGGGCGGAGTGGGCTGGGACACGGCAAGGCCTCCTGAAGGCTGTTCACATCGAATATGAACATCAATGTTCGTTTTCGAAAATACTAGCGCAACGGGAAGGCTGTCGCCAGTCAGTTCTCATAGAAAAAACTGATCAGATGAAAATAAAGTGAACAATAGCGAACATCGGGCAGCCACCCTCGTGGCGAGGGCAGCTGAAGAGGGCTCAGACCAGGTCCAGGCGAATCTTGTATTGGTCGAGCAATTGGCTGAGGGCTGGCGAGGGCGGCTGGTCGGTCACCAGGCAGTCGATCAGGTTGATCGAGCCCAGGCGAACCATGGCATTGCGGCCGAACTTGCTCGAATCGGCGGCCAGGATCACCTGGCGGGCGTTGGCGATGATCGCTTGTGAAACCCGTACTTCTTGGTAATCGAAGTCCAGAAGGCTGCCGTCTTCGTCGATGCCGCTGATGCCGACCAGGGCGAAATCGACCTTGAACTGGTTGATGAAGTCGACGCTGGCCTGGCCGACCACGCCGCCGTCGCGGCGCACCGTTCCACCGGCCAGCAGTACCTCGAAATCATCCTTGGCGCTGAGGATCGAGGCCACGTGCAGGTTGTTGGTGATGATCTTCAGGTGATTGTGGTTGAGCAGCGCGCGGGCGATGGACTCGGTGGTGGTGCCGATGTTGATGAACACCGAGGCATGATCGGGGATCTGTTTGGCCACGGTTTCGGCGATACGCTGCTTTTCGTCGCGCATCTGGTCGGCGCGCATGGCGTACGCGGTGTTCTCGATGCTGGAGTCATAGGCCGCGCCCCCGTGGTAGCGACGCAGTAAGTTGACTTCGGCAAGTTGGTTGATATCACGGCGTATGGTTTGTGGGGTTACGGCGAACAGCTGCGCCATTTCTTCGATACTGACGTAACCGCGTTCGCGCACCAGTTCGAGGATTTGTTGTTGGCGTGGAGGCAGATTCATGGGCGGTCCTTTGGGGCTGCCGGACAAATGCTGCAATGATGCCGTAGGAATGGGCTGACGGCCAGTAGAGGGGCTTACCCTTGAATCAGGAGCAGGAGCCAGAGGTCATCTGGCTCCATGTTCAGCGTCGATTGTATGGGAGCTATACGGGGGCTGCTCCGCGATGATCTCAGTCTTCGTGCGGCTCCCAGTCGCGGGTCCGATCCACCGCCTTCAGCCAGCCTGCGTAGAGTTTTTCCTTCTGCGCATCATCCAGCTGTGGGCTGAACTCGCGCTCTATGATCGCCTTGTCGCGCAGTTCGTCCAGGCCGCTCCAGAAACCGCAGGCCAGGCCCGCCAGGAACGCTGCGCCGAGGGCGGTGGTCTCACGCATCTTCGGGCGCTCGACACAGGTGCCGAGGATGTCGGCCTGGAACTGCATGAGGAAATTGTTGGCCACCGCGCCACCGTCCACGCGCAGTTCGCTGAGGCGCTGGCCACAATCCTGCTGCATGGCGTCGAGGACATCACGGGTTTGGTAGGCGATGGATTCCAGCGCGGCACGGATGATGTGATCGACCTTGACACCGCGGGTCAGGCCGAACAGGGCGCCACGGGCGTAAGGGTCCCAGTAAGGCGCACCAAGGCCGGTGAAGGCTGGTACCAGGTAGACGCCATTGCTGTCCTTGACCTTGCTGGCGAAGTACTCGGTGTCGAAAGCATCGTTGACGATCTTCAACTCGTCGCGCAGCCACTGGACAGTGGAGCCACCGTTGAACACCGCGCCTTCCAAGGCGTAGGCCACTTCGCCGCGCGGACCGCAGGCGATGGTGGTGAGCAGGCCGTGGGAGGAGGTCACTGCCTTGTCGCCGGTGTTCATCAGCAGGAAGCAGCCAGTGCCATAGGTGTTCTTGGCCTGGCCCGGCGCCACGCACATCTGGCCGAATAGCGCGGCCTGTTGGTCACCGGCGATACCAGCGATGGCGATACCGCTCTTGGTATGGCCGTAGACTTCGGACGAGGCACGGACTTGCGGCAGCATCTGCCGGGGAATGTTCAACACCTGCAGCATCTTCTCGTCCCACTCCAGGGTATGGATGTTGAAGAGCATGGTGCGCGAGGCGTTGGTGTAGTCGGTGACGTGCACCTTGCCGCCCGAGAACTTCCAGATCAGCCAGGTATCGACGGTGCCGAACAACAGGTCGCCACGTTCGGCACGCTCGCGGGCGCCTTCGACATTGTCGAGGATCCATTTCAGTTTGGTGCCGGAGAAGTACGGGTCGGTGACCAGGCCGGTGGTCTGGCGAATGTACTCCTGGTGGCCGTCACGCTTGAGCTGCTCGCAGATTTCGGTGCTGCGCCGGCATTGCCAGACAATGGCGTTGTAGACCGGCCGGCCCGTCTCCTTGTCCCAGACCACGGTGGTTTCGCGCTGGTTGGTGATGCCGATGGCCGCCACTTGGGCATGGCTCAACCCGGCTTGGGCCAGGGCTTCGACCATGGTTGCACTCTGGGTGGCGAAGATCTCCATCGGGTCGTGCTCGACCCAGCCGGCCTGCGGGTAGTGCTGGACGAACTCGCGCTGGGAGGTGCCGACCACATTGGCGTCACGGTCGAAAATGATGGCCCGCGAACTGGTCGTGCCCTGGTCAAGGGCAATGATGTAGTTCTTGTTCTGGGTGTCTGTCATGTCGTTGGCCTTGCGCAAAATTTGGGAGTAAGTCAGGGCTTGGTGTGCCGCGCTCGCGGGCGCCGGCTTCAGGAAACCTGGGTCTTGCCCTGAGGATTATCGTCTGTTTGGGCGCCTGCGGCCTCGACAACCGGTAGGTTGCGGGCAATCACGCCGCGATACAGGGCTGCGCCAAGGCACGCCCCGGTGATTGGCGCGAACACCGGAATCAGGAAATAAGGAATGTCACGGCCACCGGTAAAGGCCATCTCGCCCCAACCGGCGAGAAAGGTCATCAGCTTGGGCCCGAAGTCCCGTGCGGGGTTCATGGCGAAGCCGGTGAGCGGACCCATGGCGCTGCCGATCACGGCGATCAGCAGGCCAATCAGCAGAGGCGCCAGGGCGCCACGTGGCAGGCCATTGTTGTCATCGGTCAGTGCCATGATCACCGCCATCAGGATCGCGGTGATGATCATTTCGACCAGGAAGGCCTGCCCGATGGAAAGGGCCGGGTGCGGGTAGGTGGAGAACACCGAGGCCAGTTCGAGGCTGGCTTGGCTGCCACGGACCATGGCATGGGCCTGTTCGAAATCGAAAAATAGATTGCTGTACAAGGTATAGACCAGCGCCGCCCCACAGAACGCTCCGACGACCTGGGCGAGTATGTAGAACGGCAATTTGTGTTTTTGGAAACCGGCGAACAGGCACAGCGCGATACTCACGGCGGGGTTCAGGTGCGCGCCGGAGACGCCGGCGCTCAGGTAGATCGCCATGCTCACGCCGATGCCCCAGATGATGCTGATTTCCCAGAGCCCGAAGCTGGCGCCAGCGACCTTGAGCGCGGCGACACAGCCGGTGCCGAAGAAGATGAGTAGGGCAGTGCCGAGAAATTCGGCCATGCATTGGCTAGAAAGCGTCGGTTGTCGTAGAGCAGTCGTCATGTATGACCTCGGTTCTTGTTGTTGTGAGGCGCGTGGGCGCTCGACAGCAAGGCCCGGCGTCGATCCCCATTGATACCGGGCGAATGAAAGGAAGTGCACCCTAAAGGAGCGCTATATCTTCAGAAACGAAAAAATATAGACAAGAAACGCTTATGTCAAAGGTCGAAAATGAACCGATGGCCATATTCTGACTGCCGGTGACGATGGCGCCCAGATCCGTTCCGGAGTGCTGCTGGCTGGGTGCTGGCTTTTGCCCTAAAGTACCGACACCCTTGGCCCCCTCTGACTGGAGCAGTGCATGACCCCCGCTTTGGACTTGCTGAAGAAGGCGCGCGCTGAACACCGCGTGCACAGTTATGAACATGACCCCAAGGTCGCTTCGTATGGTCTGGAAGCGGCAGAAAAGCTTGGGCTGGACCCCTTGCGGGTGTTCAAAACGCTGTTGGCCAGTAGTGAGAAGGGGGAGTTGCTGGTGGCGGTGGTACCCGTGGTGGGTAGCCTGGACCTCAAGGCCCTGGCACAGGCCGCTGGCGTGAAGAAGTGCGAGATGGCCGACCCAATGGCGGCTCAGCGCGCAACCGGCTACTTGGTGGGTGGCATCAGCCCACTGGGTCAGAAGAAGCGCCTGCGCACCTTTATCGACCAATCCGCGCAAGGGTTCGAAACCATTCACGTCAGCGCGGGCCGCCGTGGCCTGGAAGTGGAATTGGCTGCAGCCGTGCTGGCTGCTCATACTCAGGCACAGTTCGCTGGAATTGGCAGGGGTTGATCGCTGTACTGGCTGAAAACCACTCTGCCGCAAATCTCACGGGCGACGCTGGGATGAGGTAGGAGCCAGCGTCAGCTGGCGGTGCAAGGCAAAGCCTCGCCAGGGGCAGGACGGCGGGGCAGCCTAGACGCCGTCCTGTTGCGATGCCTGTCGTCAGGTCGACGAACTGTAGCGCCGCACGCCGATTTCCTGGGCTGGCAACTGCGCCGCGACGCTGCCAGG
Source organism: Pseudomonas sp. X10 (assembly GCF_054889225.1). Lineage (NCBI taxonomy): Bacteria > Pseudomonadati > Pseudomonadota > Gammaproteobacteria > Pseudomonadales > Pseudomonadaceae > Pseudomonas > Pseudomonas sp. X10. The sequence continues at coordinate 1,315,220 of NZ_CM142677.1, forward strand.
CACCGGGAACAGCACCAGATGGTCGGCGGCCACTTCGATGCCCACGTCATGGCCGACCTGATGGTCGACATGGCTGGGGAAAATCGCTTCCAACTGGCTGCCGGTGGGCAGTTGCAGGCGGTACAGGGTCGAAGCGCCGAGGAAACTCTTGCCGACGATCCGTGCCTGCAATGCGCTGTCTGGCGCATGAACGATGTCGTCCGGGCGTAGCAGGACATCCACCGCGCTACCCGGTGTCATCGTATAGGCACGGTTGCCACGCAGCTCGCCTAGCTCGGTATTGACTGCCTCGGGGCTGAGCAGTTGGCCACGGATGAAGTAGCCCTGGCCGATGAAACTGGCCACGAAGGGGGTCAGTGGCTCGTGGTAGAGGTTGTAGGGCGTATCCCACTGTTCCAGCCGACCTTCCTTGAACACGCCGACGTGATCGCTGACCGCGAAGGCTTCTTCCTGGTCATGGGTCACCAGGATGGCGCTGGTGCCGCGGCTCTTGAGAATGTCGCGCACTTCATGGCTCAGGCGGCGACGCAACTCCACGTCGAGGTTGGAAAACGGTTCGTCGAGCAGCAGCAGTTGCGGCTCCGGCGCCAGGGCGCGGGCGAGGGCAACACGTTGCTGCTGGCCGCCGGACAGCTCGTGCGGGTAACGTCCGCCGAGGCCGCCGAGTTTGACCAGTTCGAGCATTTCTTCGACCACTTCGCGCTGCTGCGGATGCTTGCCAATACCGAAGGCAATGTTCTGCGCCACGGTCAGGTGGGGGAACAGCGCATAGTCCTGGAACACCATGCCGATCCGGCGTTTCTCCGGGGCGAGGGTGAACCCGGCCCGGGAGATGACTTCTCCGGCCAGTTGGATCTCGCCCTCGTGCACCGGTTCGAAACCGGCGATCGCGCGCAAGGTGGTGGTTTTGCCGCACCCCGACGAGCCCAGCAGGCAACCGATGTCGCCTGCGTTCAGGTGCAGGTTGAGGTTCTGGACGATGCGCTGGTCGCCATAGCCGCAGGCGAGGTTGCGCAGGTTGAGCAGTAAGGGTTGACTCATGCGTGGTGGTAAGCCGGTTCTACAAGGAATTCGAGAAGGGCCTTCTGCGCATGCAGGCGGTTTTCCGCTTGGTCCCAGGCGACCGAACGAGGGTCGTCGAGCAGGTCCAGGCTGATTTCCTCGCCACGGTGGGCGGGCAGGCAATGCATGAACAGGGCATCGGGTGCCGCCAGGTCGAGTAGTTCGCGGGTGACCTGGTAAGGCGCGAAATGCGCCAGACGCCGTGCAGTTTCCTCCTCCTGGCCCATGGAAGTCCAGACATCGGTGCTCACCAGATGTGCGCCGCGCACGGCATCCTTCGGATCACGGACGATCTGCACGCGGTCGCCGGCCTGAGCGACAAAGCGCGCATCTGGCTCATAACCTTCGGGGCAGGCGACGCGCAGTTGGAAGTCGAACTGCATGGCGGCTTCTATATAGCTGTTGCACATGTTGTTGCCATCGCCGATCCAAGCTACGGTCTTGCCCTGGATCGAGCCACGGTGTTCGAGGAAGGTCTGCATGTCGGCCAGCAGTTGGCAGGGATGCAGGTCGTCGGACAGGCCATTGACCACCGGTACCCGCGAGTTGGCCGCGAATTCGGTCAGGGTGCTGTGGGCGAAGGTGCGGATCATCACTGCATCGAGCATGCGCGACATGACGATCGCGCAGTCGCCGATCGGCTCGCCACGGCCCAGCTGGGTGTCGCGCGGCGACAGGAAGATGGCCTGGCCGCCGAGCTGGATCATGCCGGCTTCGAACGACAGGCGAGTGCGGGTCGAGGACTTTTCGAAGATCATCCCCAGCACGCGGTTTTTCAGTGGTTCGAACAGTACGCCGCGATTACGCAGGTCCTTCAGCTCGATGCCGCGACGGATCACACTGAGCAACTCGTCGGGTGTGAAATCCATCAGGGAGAGAAAGTGCCTAGCGCTCATGATTGACTACCTTATTTGCAACGGACAGCAGGTCGACCGTAACGGTTTTCTTGACAACGGGAATGACCTGCGGCGAAAGCCGCACGGGGCGACGAAAATAGGGAAAGGCGCAATACTATAATTAAATGTCGCCTCAAACCAAGAGGGGTGGCATCGCCACTGTTTCAAAGGGTGTCGAAAACCCTTGTGCAGACACTGTTTTTTATTTTCTACAGCAGGGTTTTACACTGCCTGCCGTGCCCTTGGCAAACCGCGTGTCGTGATCGTGTTGCCTGATGTCGTCCGATTCACGTCGCGAACCTCTCTGGCAGCGGGCCGCAGGCGGGTGCATAGTCCGGCTGTCGTACAACAACAAAGCAGAGGCGGCCATGACCAAGACCCTGCATCACCGTGCCTGTCACCTGTGCGAGGCCATCTGCGGTCTGAATCTCGAAGTCACTCACCATGCCGACGGTCAGGCGCAGATCAGTTCGATCAAGGGCGATCCGCAGGACCCCTTCAGCCGTGGACATATCTGTCCCAAGGCCGTGGCCCTGCAGGATATCCAGAATGATCCTGACCGTCTGCGCCAGCCCCATCGGCGTATCGGCGAGCGTTGGGAACCGATCACTTGGGAGCAGGCCTTCTCCCTGGCGGCCGAGAGGCTCTGGGATATTCAGCAGGCCCATGGACGCAATGCCGTGGCGGTGTACCAAGGCAACCCCAGCGTGCACAACTATGGTCTGATGACCCACAGCAACTACTTCCTCGGCTTGCTCAAGACTCGCAACCGTTTTTCCGCCACCTCCGTCGACCAGTTGCCGCATCACCTGACCAGCTACCTGATGTATGGACATGGCCTGCTGCTGCCGGTCCCGGACATCGACCACACCGACTTCATGCTGATCCTTGGCGGCAATCCACTGGCATCCAATGGCAGCATCATGACCGTCCCGGATGTCGAGAAGCGCCTGAAGGCCTTGCAGGCGCGTGGCGGCCGCTTGGTGGTGATCGATCCGCGGCGCAGCGAGACGGCGGCCATGGCCGATCAGCACCTGTTCATTCGGCCGGGCGGTGATGCCGCATTGCTGTGTGGGTTGCTCAATACCCTGTTCGTGGAGAACCTGGCGCGTGGCTCGCATTTGCCCGTGCAAGGGCTGGAGTCGGTGCAAGAGGCCATTTCCCCCTTCGACGCCGAATCCATGAGCGCGCTGTGCGGGATACCTGCCGACGCGATCCGCCAACTGGCCCGTGACTTCGCGGCTGCCGACAAGGCGGTCTGCTATGGCCGCATGGGGGTGTCCACCCAGGCATTCGGTACGCTTTGCCACTGGTTGGTGCAGTTGATCAACCTGGTCACCGGTAACCTCGACCGGGTCGGCGGCGCGCTATGCACCGAGCCTGCGGTCGACCTGGTGGCCAGCACCTCGGGCGGACATTTCAATGCCTGGCAAAGCCGGGTCTCTGGCCTGCCCGAGTATGGTGGCGAACTGCCGGTGGCGGCATTGGCCGAGGAAATTCTCGAGCCGGGGGAAGGGCAGGTCCGGGCGCTGGTCACCGTGGCCGGTAATCCGGTGCTCTCCACGCCTAATGGACGACAGTTGGACCAAGCCCTGAATGGGCTCGAGTTCATGCTTAGCATCGACTTGTACATCAACGAGACCACACGCCATGCCGACCTGATCCTGCCTTCTACCTCGGCACTGGAGAACGATCACTACGACACCACGTTCAACCTGCTCGCGGTGCGCAATGTCACCCGTTTCAACCGGGCGATCCTGGCCAAGCCTGAAGGGACCTTGCACGATTGGGAGATCTTCGTCGGCCTGGCCCAGGCATTTGCCGAGCGAGCGCAGGTGACGCTGAAGCCGACCCAGGCGCCGGCACAGATGATCGACCATGGCCTGCGCCATGGGCGCTATGGTGATACCTCGCCCTGGCGCTTGTCATTGGAGACTTTGGCACAGCATCCACATGGCCTGGACCTTGGGGCGCTGCAGCCGAACCTGTCTTCAAGGCTCAAGACTCCGGGGCAGTGCGTCGAGGCGGCTCCCCAGGCCTTGCTCGACGATTTGCAGCGCCTTGCCCGGCAAGTGCCGCCAGAGCCTGGGCAACTGCTGCTGATCGGACGCCGGCATGTGCGCAGCAACAACTCCTGGATGCATAACTTCCACCGGCTGGTCAAAGGCAAGCCCCGTCATCAGTTGCTGATGAACCCGGCGGACCTCGCCGAACGGCAACTGCAGGATGGGCAATGGGTCCAGGTCAGTTCGCGGGTAGGCACGGTCCAAGTGCAGGTGCAGGCCAGCGACGAAGTCATGCCGGGCGTGGTCAGTCTGCCGCATGGTTATGGCCACGGGCGCAAGGGCGTGCACCTGGCGATCGCCAACGCCCAGGCGGGAGCCAGTGCCAATGACCTCACCGACGAGCACCGGCGCGACGCAGTGTCGGGCAACGCTGCGTTGAACGGTGTGCCGGTGGAGGTGGTGGCGGCCTGAGGATCGGCAAGGCCGAGCACGCTGCTCGGCTTTCCGATACAATGCCTCACCGTGCCGACGATCGTCGGAAAGTTCAGCCGAGGTGCTCCATGGATATCATCGAAACAATCAAAGAGCAGATTGCCAACAACACCATTCTGCTTTACATGAAAGGCTCGCCGAATGCCCCGCAGTGCGGTTTCTCGGCGCGTGCTGCGCAAGCTGTAATGGGTTGCGGCGAGAAGTTCGCTTACGTCGACATCCTGCAGAACCCGGAAATCCGCGCCAACCTGCCCAAGTACGCCAACTGGCCGACTTTCCCGCAACTGTGGGTCGGCGGTGAACTGGTCGGTGGCAGCGACATCATGCTGGAGATGTTCGAGAAGGGTGAACTGCAGACCCTGATCAAGGAAGCGGCCGCCAAGGCTTCCGAAGCCTGATTCCGTTCGCCGGGCCAGTTCGCTGGCCCGGTGGCACGCGCCAACAAAAAGCCCCGCGATTGCGGGGCTTTTTGTTGGCGAAAGGTTATTCGCTCATCTGCGATTGCAGGTAGTTCTCCAGGCCGACCTTGTCGATCAGACCCAGTTGGGTTTCCAGCCAGTCGATATGTTCTTCTTCTGACTCGAGGATGTCCTCGAGCAGCTCACGGCTGCCGAAGTCGCCCACGGTTTCGCAGTGAGCAATAGCGGCCTTGAGGTCGACCAGGCCCTTTTGTTCGATCTTCAGGTCGCATTCGAGCATTTCCCGGGTGTGCTCGCCGATCAGCAGCTTGCCCAGGTCCTGGACGTTGGGGATACCCTCGAGGAAGAGAATACGCTTGATCAGTTTGTCAGCGTGTTTCATCTCGTCGATGGATTCTTTGTACTCGTGCTTGCCGAGCTTATCCAGGCCCCAATCTTCGTACATGCGCGCGTGCAGGAAGTACTGGTTGATCGCGACCAGCTCGTTTCCGAGGATCTTGTTGAGATGCTGGATGACGCTTACGTCGCCTTTCATGATGGGGTCCTGCCCTTGTAGAAGTGTGCCTATAAGCAGGAGTTTGAGCCTGACAACTGTTGCTGTCAAACCTAAGTTATTGAATATTAAGTGAAAATTAATCGGAATAAGAATGTTTGTGAACCGCGTTTTAAGCCTAACTTCTTGAATTGCAGGCATAAAAAAACCGGACACTAGGTCCGGTTCTTCGAATTCAGGGTTTTATGCCGCAGTAAATTCTGCGGGATAGGGCAGGGCGGCTTGGCTGACCTGCAGATCAGTGAGGGTTTCACGCACCACCTGCTTGGCCAGGCAGGCACATTTGCCACACTGGGTGCCGACATTGGTGGCGGCTCGGACTTCCTTGTAACTGCAGCATCCTTCATAGATCGCATCGCGGATCTGTCCGTCGGTTACACCAACACAAAGACACACATACATAAGAGTCAGACCATCGCTGGTTACGGCTTGATGGTTTGGAGCTTAATGGTAATGAGAATGCTTGTCAAAACTCTTTCCCTAAGCCCTGTCCTTGAGCGACCGGCGGTTGAATTCGGCGTGTCACGTCAAGCGGTGTATGATGGCCGGCCTTTGTGTGATTCCGAGCGGACCATCCCGCTCGGGCAGTCCATTTTCACCATTATCAGGAGATATCGAATGAGTGTGCTCGTAGGCAAACAAGCCCCGGATTTCACCGTCGCCGCTGTACTGGGCAATGGCGAGATCGTCGACAGCTTCAACCTGGCCTCGGCCATCAAGGGCAAGTATGGCCTGGTGTTCTTCTACCCACTGGACTTCACCTTCGTCTGCCCGTCCGAGCTGATCGCCCTGGACAACCGCATCCCTGAGTTCCAAGCTCGCGATGTTGAAGTGATCGGCGTTTCGATCGACTCGCACTTCACCCACAACGCCTGGCGTAACACCCCGGTCGACAAGGGCGGCATCGGCCAGGTCAAGTACACCCTGGCAGCCGACATCTCCCACGAGATCTGCAAGGCCTATGACGTCGAGTCCGAAGGCGGCGTAGCTTTCCGTGGCGCCTTCCTGATCGACAAGAACGGCGTTGTCCGCTCGCAGATCGTCAACGACCTGCCACTGGGCCGTAACATGGACGAACTGCTGCGTCTGGTCGATGCCCTGCAATTCCACGAAGAGCACGGCGAAGTCTGCCCTGCCAATTGGAAGAAAGGCGACAAAGGTATGACCGCTTCGCCAGAAGGCGTTGCTGCTTACCTGAGCGAGAACGCTGGCAAGCTGTAAGCGCCAATGCGTGAAAAAAAACCGGCCTTGATCAGGCCGGTTTTTTTAGCTTCAAGCTTCAGGACTAGACAGGTTTGAAATTTGCAACTTAGTCGTTGAAGTCACGCCAGCCGCCCATTTCTTTCCAGCGGTTGACGATGCCGCAGAACAGTTCAGCGGTTTTCTCGGTGTCGTAGCGTGCCGAATGCGCCTCTCGGCCATCGAAGTCGATATCGGCGCTCTGGCAGGCCCGAGCAAGCACGGTCTGGCCATAGGCCAAGCCGGCCAGGGTAGCTGTGTCGAAGCTGGAGAAAGGATGGAACGGGTTGCGCTTGATGTCGTTGCGCGCCACCGCAGCATTGAGGAATCCCAGGTCGAAGCTGCTGTTGTGCCCGACCAGGATCGCCCGCTTGCAGCCATTGGCTTTCAGCGCCTTGCGTACGCCACGGAAAATGTCGGTCAGTGCCGTTTCCTCGCTTACTGCCATGCGCAGCGGGTGATCCAGCTTGATACCGGTGAACTCCAGCGCTGCCGGTTCGATATTGGCGCCTTCGAACGGCTCTACCCGATAGAAGTAGGTGTGCTCCGGGAACAGGAAGCCTTTCTCGTCCATGCCGATGGTGACCGCGGCAATTTCCAGCAGGGCGTCGGTGGCGCTGTTGAAGCCGCCGGTCTCGACATCCACCACCACTGGCAGGTAACCGCGAAAGCGTTCGGCCATCGGGTGACGTGGGCCGCTAACCTGACCGTCCTGGTCGTCATCAAAGCGATCTTCGCTCACGCATTGTCCTCCAGCAGGCGCCAGCGCAGCTTTTCACCGGCGCGCAGCGGAACGACGGTCTGCTCACCGAAGGGCAGGCTGTCGGGGGCAGTCCATTCGTCGCGGACCAGGGTGATGGTGTCGGTGTTTGCTGGCAGGCCATAGAAGGCCGGGCCGTGCAGGCTGGCGAAACCTTCCAGCTTGTCCAGGGCGTTACGTTGCTCGAAAGCCTCCGCGTACAGCTCGATAGCGGCATAGGCGGTATAGCAGCCGGCACAACCGCAGGCGGCTTCCTTGGCGTGGCGGGCGTGGGGTGCCGAGTCGGTGCCGAGGAAGAACTTGCTGCTGCCGCTGGTGGCGGCGTCCAGCAACGCCACCTGGTGGGTGTTGCGCTTGAGGATCGGCAGGCAGTAGAAGTGCGGACGGATACCGCCGACCAGCATGTGGTTGCGGTTGTACAGCAGGTGCTGGGCAGTGATGGTCGCGCCGACGTTGCTCGGTGCTTCCTTGACGAACTGCGCGGCATCGGCGGTGGTGATGTGCTCGAACACGACCTTGAGGGTCGGGAAGCGCTCGACCACACGGCTCAGGTGCTCGTCGATGAACAGCTTCTCGCGGTCGAACACGTCGACTTCACCGCGTGTCACTTCACCGTGCACCAGCAGGGGCATGCCGGCCTCGGCCAGGGCTTCGAGCACCGGGAAGATATTGTCGATGCTGGTCACGCCGGAGTCGGAGTTGGTGGTGGCGCCGGCCGGGTACAGTTTGGCAGCGTGGACGAACCCCGTGGCCTTCGCCGCGTGGATGTCCTCGGGGCGGGTGCGGTCGGTGAGGTAGAGCACCATCAGCGGCTCGAAGCGGCTGCCAGCCGGGCGTGCGGCCAGGATACGCTCACGGTAGGCGCCAGCCTCGGCAGCGTTACGCACTGGCGGGACCAGGTTGGGCATGATGATGGCGCGGGCAAAGGTGCGCGCCACGTCGCCGACAGTATGTGGCAGAACAGCTCCATCGCGAAGATGGATGTGCCAGTCATCGGGACGCAGGAGGGTCAGGCGATCGGACATTGGGGATTCCAGGCGGGTCGAACTCAGGGTGAATGCTACCGGAAAAGCCAAGGGCGAGCACTGGCTATCAAGTTTTGCCGGAGCGGACCGATAGCGTGCAGGTATGCCGTGGAAAATCTGTGGAGCCGCCCGTGCGCCAGCGTTACCTAGCCCTGTTCAGTGTGTTTGCCAGCCTGCCGGCCATGGCACTGACTTTCCAGACTCGCATGGAGAACATCGAGTGGAAGGTGGAGGGCGACCAATTCGAGTGCCGCTTGACCCAGCCTATCGCTGATTTCGGCAGCGGCGAGTTTGTGCGTCGGGCTGGCGAACAGGCGATTTTCCAGCTGCGCTCGCCCGGCAATGCGTTGGGTGCGGGTTCTGCCACCTTGCTGGCGGCAGCGGCGCCATGGCAACCGGGGCGGGGTGACATCAACCTGGGCGCGGTGCGTATGGCGCGCAGTGGCGTTCTTTTCACTTCATCCCAAGGGCAGGCCAGCCGCCTGATCAACGGTTTGCTCGACGGTCGCAGCACCGTGGTCCGCAACTACACGGGTGAGGGTGGCCGGGTGATGGAGGTCCGGGTGTTGCCGGTGAGCTTCAATAAAGCCTATAGCGATTATCAAACGTGTGTCAGCAAACTGTTGCCGATGAATTATGACCAGGTCCGCCAGGCCCAGGTGGGTTTTCCCGGCGGGGGGATCGAGCTGGACAGCGCTGCGAAGGCGCGCCTTGACGTGATTCTCGACTACCTGAAGGCTGATCCCACGGTCAATCACATCGAACTTGACGGTCACTCCGATAACAGCGGCAATCGCCTGGCCAACCGCGACTTGTCGCGCCGCCGCGCGTTGGCTGTCATGGAGTACCTCAAGGCCCGTGGTGTGCCCGAAGAGCAATTCACCGTTCGCTTTCATGGCGAACGCTACCCGCTGGTCAAGAACAGCAGCGCCGCGAATCGGGCGCGCAACCGCCGGGTGAGTATCCAGCTGGAGCGCTTGGCTCCGGTCGCAAAGCCGCTGGAGAACGCGCCTGACAAGCCTGCGGACACACCGGCCACCAGTGTTTCCGGCGCCCCGGCTGCGGCGCCGACGGATCCGGCCACGCCAGTAGGATCCTGAGCGCGACCAGTGGTCGCGCTCTCGACAGTTCTTGTCGCTTTGTCATCACAAGCTGTCGCCCCACTGTAAATTCCGCGGGAAGGCCGGTACAATCAACGGCTTTCCGTACAACCCCGTGGAGTGATGGCATGGCGGACGTAAAAAAGGTCGTACTGGCGTATTCCGGCGGCCTTGATACTTCGGTGATTCTCAAATGGCTGCAGGACACCTACAACTGCGAAGTGGTGACCTTCACCGCTGACCTGGGTCAGGGCGAAGAGGTCGAACCGGCCCGCGCCAAGGCCCAGGCCCTGGGCGTGAAAGAAATCTACATCGACGACCTGCGCGAAGAGTTCGTGCGTGATTTCGTCTTCCCGATGTTCCGCGCCAACACCGTCTACGAAGGCGAGTACCTGCTGGGTACCTCCATCGCCCGTCCGCTGATCGCCAAACGCCTGATCGAAATCGCCAACGAAACCGGTGCTGATGCCATTTCCCATGGCGCTACCGGCAAAGGTAACGACCAGGTGCGTTTCGAGCTGGGCGCCTATGCGCTCAAGCCTGGCGTCAAGGTCATCGCACCCTGGCGCGAGTGGGACCTGCTGTCCCGCGAGAAGCTGATGGACTATGCCGAAAAGCACGGTATCCCGATCGAACGTCACGGCAAGAAGAAGTCGCCGTACTCGATGGATGCCAACCTGCTGCACATCTCCTACGAAGGCGGTGTCCTGGAAGATACCTGGACCGAGCACGAGGAAGACATGTGGCGCTGGAGCGTTTCGCCAGAGAACGCCCCCGACAAGCCGACCTACATCGAGCTGACCTACCGCAACGGTGACATCAGCGCCATCGACGGTGTCGAGATGACTCCGGCCACCGTGCTGGCCACTCTCAACCGCATCGGCGGCGAGAATGGCATCGGTCGTCTGGACATCGTCGAGAACCGCTATGTGGGCATGAAGTCCCGTGGCTGCTACGAGACGCCTGGCGGCACCATCATGCTCAAGGCCCACCGTGCCATCGAGTCGATCACCCTGGACCGCGAAGTCGCTCACCTGAAGGATGAGCTGATGCCGAAGTATGCCAGCCTGATCTACACCGGTTACTGGTGGAGCCCAGAGCGCCTGATGCTGCAGCAGATGATCGACGCTTCGCAGGCCAACGTGAACGGCGTGGTGCGCCTGAAGCTGTACAAGGGCAACGTCATCGTCGTTGGCCGCAAGTCGGACGACTCCCTGTTCGATGCCAACATCGCGACCTTCGAGGAAGATGGCGGCGCCTATAATCAGGAAGATGCTGCTGGTTTCATCAAGCTCAATGCGCTGCGCATGCGCATTGCTGCCAACAAGGGCCGTTCGCTGCTCTGAGGTTGGCGCTTGGTGACGAAAAACCCGGCATGCCGGTAACGCTGTTCGCTTAAGCTTGAGTGTCTTCAGGTGGGGCTGCTACGCAGCCCATCGCGACACAAGGCCGCTCCCACAGATGGCAAGTGGGGCCTTGTGTCGCGATGGGGGCGCAGCGGCCCCAAACCATACGACAGATGTCTTAAGTGAACAGCATTACCGGCGTGCCGGGTTTTTTTATGGCTAGCGGGTGCATGCCTTGGGTTCTTTGTTGTTCTTTAGATCCCGAGCGGGGTTCCAAGAGCGCCATAGGACTCAAGGCATGCATCTGGTGGTCATCGCGCAATCCCACTGACTCCCCCTGCAACCTGTGAAGAACCTTTTTTGCCTTGCCATTGGCTTCACTTTGATCATGCGCCGACCTTTTCAGGCGCAGTCGGCAAGGGGCGTACGCTGAGGGTAATACGCGTCTGACTGTCAAGATTGTTTATCACCCAGTGGCGTTCCTTGCGATGTTCTTGAACCGCGGTACGCAATATATGCGCAGCAATCACCTTTCTCGCATCAGTCCCTGACACGGTGAGGATCATGACGTCCCCAACAACGGAACTGTTCAAGACGCTGGAAGTCCGGGGAGAAGGCGGACCTGCCTGTTGTGTTGCTATATCTGCGCCGTTCGTGATGGCCGGAGGTTGTGCGCCAATTGAGTCTTCCTGTGACTCAGCAGGGGCGGGAGAAAGTTCAGCGGCGCTCTTTTCTTCCGAGGGTGAGTATAAAGACCTGTAGTTGAAGTTCAGCGTCAGGAAAAAAAGTACCGTCAGGAAGAACGGGAAAGCCACGAGAAACCATGTATAGATGGACTGGCTTCTTTCGCTCAGAAACGGTAGTGAAGCCAGCGCGGAGGCTTCGATGATACCGGCGAAGATGGCAATGATGGTCAGCGGACTGATGGGGTCTGTTCGGCTCATGGGCTTGGCTGTCTGTTGGTAGGTTGCCAACCTTTAGCATGCCGTCGGAGTTAGAAGCACTGTACGCAGTTTCGTCGAGGAAATGAGCCCCCCTTGGGCATGTTGCTATTTTCCGATGTTGACTTTGTATTTTGGGAAAATTCTCTCAACTCATATTGAATGCAGCGGTATGGGGAAGTTTTCCGGTGATGCTAGTTTTGCTTGCCAGTTAATCCATGAGGGGGCTTCTGGCAACTGTTGCGAAATGATGCGATGTGTAGGGGTTTTCCGCGAAATCTGTAGTACTCATCCCTGCTTGTAAGTGTATGGAGAGTCGCCGCGCATTGTCGTGTTTTACTAGGCTATCGTGCGATTTTAGAAATAGAACAACGAGAAAATGGATATCCCATGAATAAAGTGCTGATCGTGGATGATCATCCGGTCATTCGCCTGGCTGTCCGCATGCTGATGGAGCGGCATGGCTACGAAGTCGTGGCGGAGACGGACAATGGTGTGGATGCGCTGCAACTTGCGCGGGAGTTTCTCCCGGACATCGTCATACTGGATATCGGCATTCCCAAGCTTGACGGCCTGGAGGTCATCGCCCGCTTGGCGGCCAACAGCGTCATGTCGAAGGTGCTGGTATTGACTTCCCAGGCAGCGGGCCACTTTTCGATGCGCTGCATGCAGGCGGGGGCCGCCGGTTATGTCTGTAAGCAGCAGGACCTTACCGAACTGCTCAGCGCCATCAAGGCGGTGCTGTCCGGCTACAGTTACTTTCCCAACCAGGCGCTGCACAAGACCCGCTCGAGCATGGGCGGGGCCAGCGAGGCGGATATGGTGGAGCGTCTCTCCGGCCGGGAGATGATGGTTCTGCAGCAGTTGGCCCGGGGTAAGAGCAACAAGGAAATCGCCGAAGGCATGTTCCTCAGCAACAAGACAGTCAGCACGTACAAGGCGCGACTTCTGCTCAAACTCAATGCCCGTTCCCTGGTGGACCTGATCGAACTCGCCCAGCGGCATGGGCTGGTCTGAATGCTTGCCGGTACTCGAAGCGGCAATGGTCTCAAAGACAGGGCAACTGTCACGAAAAAGCCTCCGTAATGGAGGCTTTCAAACCAGGTTTAGCGGCTACAGGTCGTAATCGTAATCGGCCAACTGTTTCTGCAGGCGTCGCTCTTCCAGAAGGTTATCGATAGTACGGCGTTTGCTCAGATTGGTCTTTGCCAGTTCTACCTGAGGCTCCGCATCGTCTTCCGTACTGTTGTAGTCATCGTCGATTACCAGCTCTTCTTTATCGGTGCTCATGAGTCACTCCACGCCAAGAGGGCCATTGGCGCACCTTATAGCGAGAAACTCTGAGCGGGTAAAAAAGATTTTTTCAATCGAATTGTAGGTTTTTTCCCTATTACCTCAATCGTCGGAGGTCTTCATCTTGTATTCGCACAGGTCCTCGATACGGCAACTGCCGCAACGTGGCTTGCGCGCCTGGCAGACGTAGCGGCCATGCAGGATCAGCCAGTGGTGCGCATCGAGCAGGTAGTCCTTGGGGACGAACTTGAGCAGCTTCTTTTCCACTTCCAGTACGTTCTTGCCTGGGGCGATGCCTGTGCGATTGCTGACCCGAAAAATATGAGTGTCCACTGCCATGGTCAGTTGCCGGAAGGCCGTGTTGAGCACGACGTTGGCAGTCTTGCGGCCAACGCCAGGCAGGGCTTCCAGGGCCTCACGGGTCTGAGGGACCTCACTGCCATGTTGTTCGATCAACAGGCGGCAAGTTTCAATGACATTCTTGGCCTTGCTGTTGTACAGGCCAATAGTCTTGATGTATTCGCTGAGTCCTTCGACGCCCAGGGCGTAGATGGCCTCCGGAGTGTTGGCAACTGGAAACAGGCGGGCGGTGGCCTTGTTGACCCCTACGTCAGTCGCTTGTGCCGAGAGAATGACGGCAATCAGCAGTTCGAAAGGGGTGGTGTAGGCCAGTTCGGTCTTGGGGTCGGGATTGTCTTCATGCAGCCTGCGAAAGATTTCCAGGCGTTTGGCGGCATTCATGGGGTCACAGGTTTCCTTGACGACGTGTGGGGGCGGGCCCCGGACGGAGTCGATTGTACAAGGCCAGCAGCAGGCCCAGCAGCAAGAGCGCGCCTGGCGCCAGGCTGGCCAGATGCAGCCCCGCCACGTTGGCTAGCCATTGACGGCATGCGCCCAGGGCCAGGCACAGGACAACGAAGGCGCCCAGGTGAGCGGCCAGGGCACGCCAACGCGCTTCATCTGGTAGCAAGGTGTCCAGCGTCAGGCAGTGCAGGCTGATCAGCGCAGGGTAGAAGCCGAGCGCCAAGGCCAATGGCAGGGCGATGGCGCGCAGCCCCAAGTACAGGCAAGTCGCCAGGGTACAAGCCAGCAGTGCGCTGGCCAACAGGTAGGGCAGGCCTTGCAAGGGACGTCGCAGAAGTAGCATGCCTGCCTGATGCAGAGCCACGGCCAGAACACTGAGCACTGCGATGGTTCCAGCCTGGAGCAGTGTGCGGGTGGCTCCGAGCAGGGGCGCCAGGGCGATGCCTATCAACCAGAACCTACTCATGCGCATCCTCCCCCAGCAGCGTCTGGCGTTGTTCGTCGAAGTAGCGCAGAGCGTCCTGCACCGCGCTGATCACGGCCCTCGAAGTGACGGTGGCGCTGGCCAACTGATCGAAGTCGCCTTGATCGCGTTTCAGCGCCCAGGCCGATTCGGCGGTGGTCCGGCGGTCACGGCCGATGAACTGTTGCAGCCAATGGCTTGCTGGGTCAGCCACCTGGGCACCCAGTCCGGGAGTTTCCTGGTGCTCCAATACGTGCACTCCGAGCAGGCGTGCATTGTGGTCAATGGCGACCAGCAGCGACATTGGGCCACCGTATCCTTGTACCTGGCTTTGCAGCACGATGGCGCTGGTGCGTCCTTGCAAGGTCGCCCTGTAACCGGCCAGCAGCCGGCTGTGTGGCCGCACGGGATCAGTCAGTTGCAGTGGTTGCTGCAACGGTTGGTTGTCGTAGCTGCCATCGGGCAGTACGGCCAGCCATTGGCGGCTCTTCAACTGTTGTTCGGCATTGGCGATGGGGCGCGCAGTCCAGTGCTGGCAAATGAGCGTGATAGCAAGGGCCAGCATAGCGACGATCACCAGCACCCCTGCGTTTCGCAGCCCGGTGCTCATGGCAGTGCCTGCTGGCGCCGCTCGGCCCAGCGTTCCAGAGTTGGTACGGCGAAGTTCATCAGCAGAATGGCGAAGGCGGTTCCGTCGGGATAGCTGCCCCAGGTGCGAATCAGATAGATCAGCAAGCCGGCGCCGAGGCCGAAAAGCAGACGGGCCTGCGGGCTTTTCGGGCCGGAAACCGGTTCGGTGGCGATGAAGAACGCAGCCAGCATGGTTGAGCCGGAAAACAGGTGCAGCAGGGGCGAGCCATTGGAGTCGGACCCCGAACCGTTCCAGCACACCAGGCTGAGCAGAAGCAACCCGCCGAGAAGTCCCACTGGCGCGTGCCAACTGATGACCTTGCGCTGCATCAGGAATAAGCCGCCCAGCAGGAAGGCCAGGTTGACCCATTCGCTGCCCTTGCCGCCGATGCTGCCGAAACCGGGGTGTTGGGCGAACAGTTCGTCCAGGGTCAGGCTGCGATTGTGGCGTAAGCCATCGAGGATGGTCGGTTGCGCCCAGGCATCAGGCTGGCCCGAGAAGCCGAAGACGTAGTCCAGGGTGTCTGCGAGAGCGGGAACCTGAGCCGGTGGCCAGTGGGTCATCTGCAGCGGGAAGCACAGCAGGACGAAGGCGTAGCCGAGCATGGCGGGATTGAACGGGTTGCGCCCGACTCCACCAAATGTGTGCTTGCCGATGCCAATGGCCAAGGTCGCGGCAATGACCGGCAACCACCAAGGAGCGTGTGTTGGCAGGGCTGCAGCGAGCAAGACGGCGGTGACCAGTGCGCTACCGTCGTTCAGGAATGTGCTGATCGGCTGACGCCCCAGGGTGAGTAGCAGGGCCTCGCAGGCCAGTGTCGCGCAACTGCACAGCAACAGGCTGACCAGCAGTCCCCAGCCGTGCAGCCAAAGCAACGTCAACAAGCCAGGGCCGCAGGCGAGCAGCACCAGGCCCATGGTGTTGCGCAGGCGTACGTCAACCGCTGGCATGGCCAGGGCCTGCCTGAAGCGCCTCCAGACGCTGTTGGGCGTGTTGGGCTTCCTGCTCCAGATCCTGCAGTTGGGCGCGCTGGGCATCACTCGGGTTGGCGCCGAACGCGTTGCGGGCCTTGCTCAGTTGTGCCCGGCTCATGGCCGCGGCGATTTTCGCCTGCTTCAGTGCTGCATCGGCAGCGGCGGCCTTTTGCGCCTTGACTCGTTCGATGGCGGCCTTGATCGGATCCTGGGCTGCGTCCGGGGTCGCGGTTGCGACGCTGGTTGGCCGTTGGCTACGTGCCAGGCGTTCGGCTTGTTTGCGTGCTTCCTCGCGTTGCAGCCGGGCAGCGCGCTGTTCATGGCGGCGGCGGGCATGGTTGCGGCGCTGGGTACGGGCGACCAGTTGCTCGGGGCTGTGAGCAAGGCCACTGACGATGGGCACGATGTCGCCGTCCGGTGCCAGCGGCAGCAGGTCAATGCAATCGACCGGGCAGGGTGCCAGGCACAGGTCGCAACCGGTGCACTCGGCAAAGATCACTGTGTGCATCAGCTTGGCGGCTCCGACGATGGCATCCACCGGGCAAGCCTGGATGCACTTGGTGCAACCGATGCATTCGGCCTCACGGATGAACGCCACCTGAGCGGGCGCACTGCCGCGTTCCGGGTCCAGTTCGATGATCGGGACTGCCAACAAGTGAGCTAGAGCGACGATGGTTTCGCTGCCGCCAGGCGGGCATTTGTTGATCGCCTCACCCGCGGCCAGGCCTTCGGCATAGGGACGGCAACCCGCGTGGCCGCACTTGCCGCACTGGGTCTGCGGCAGTAGGGCGTCGATACGTTGAACAAGACTCATTGTGTAAATAATCCGTTGAAGCCGGAAAACGCCATGGCCATCACGCCGGCGCCGATCAGTTGGATAGGCAGGCCACGCAAGGCCAGGGGAATGTCCGGATGCTCGCTGCGTTGGCGCAGATCGTCGAACAGCGCCAGGGCGATCCAGAAGCCCAGCCCGCCGGCCAGGCTCCAGGCCAAGGTCCAGCCAATGCTGGTATCGCTTGCCGTCACCTGCAAGAGCAAGCCTAGCACTGCCACGTTGCCCAGCAGCAGCGGCTGCAATCCGGCCATTGGCCAACCCGGGCGAAGCCTGGCGAGCAGCCGGGGCAGCAGCCAAGACAACAGCACGCACAAAGGCAGGAACACGAATAACTGCAGGTATTCCAGTTGCCAAGGCCGTAGAACCAGGCGGTAGAGCGATTGGCCGATACCTAGCCCTAACACCATCAGCAGGGCGGTGGCCAGCCCGAGCGCATGCAGCCGGGTCCGCGACAGCGGGGCAAGCGCCAGTTCCTTGTGCAGAATCAGGTGATTGATCAGCGCTGCGCTGATCAGGACCAGGATGAAGTCGCTCATGCAGATGCCGAAGGCCGGGGGCTGCCGTCATTATCCGGCAAGGCGGCGGAGATGAGAATGCCCCGGCCGCCAGGGCCGGGGCAGAGGGGCTTACTTGATGCGTTGGCCGGGCTTGGCGCCGCTGTCGGGGCTGAGCAGGTAGATCTCTTCACCGCCGGGGCCGGCTGCCATGACCATGCCCTCGGAGACACCGAAGCGCATTTTCCGTGGTTTGAGGTTCGCCACCATCATGGTCAGGCGGCCTTCCAGCTTGGATGGGTCCGGATAGGCCGACTTGATGCCGGAGAACACGTTGCGTTGCTCATCGCCGATGTCCAGGGTCAGGCGCAGCAGCTTGTCGGCGCCCTCCACGGCTTCGGCCTTGACGATCAGGGCTACGCGCAGGTCGACCGCGGCAAAGGTGTCGAACTCGATCTGTTCGGACAACGGATCCTTGGCCAACTCACCGTTACCGGCTGGCGCCGCGTTCTGGGTCGCGGCCAGGTCTTCTTTGCTGGCGGCGATCATGGCGTCGACCTTGGCAGGTTCGATACGGCTCATGAGTGCCTTGAACGGGTTCAGCTTGTGGTTCTCCAGGCGGGTCAGGTGATCGTTCCAGGTCAGTGGCGCGACATTGAGGAAGGCCTCGGCGTCGGCGGCCAGCACCGGCAGGACCGGCTTGAGGAAAATCACCAGTTGGCGGAACAGGTTGATGCCCTGGGCGCAGATCGCCTGGACTTCATCCTGCTTGCCTTCCTGCTTGGCCAGGGCCCAGGGCGCCTTGTCGGCGATCCAGGCGTTGGCGCGGTCGGCCAGGGCCATGATCTCGCGCATGGCGCGGGCGAAGTCCCGGACCTCGAAGGCTTCGGCGATGGACGGCGCGGCGGCGAGGAAGGCCTCGGTCAGTTCAGGGGCTGCGTCGCCGGCGACCATCACGCCTTCGTTGCCCTTGTGGATGAAGCCGGCGCAGCGGCTGGCGATGTTGACCACCTTGCCGACCAGATCGGAGTTGACCTTCTGCACGAAGTCTTCCAGGTTCAGGTCCAGGTCGTCGACACCACGGCCCAGCTTGGCTGCGTAGTAATAGCGCAGGTATTCCGGCTGCAGGTGGTCCAGATAGGTGCGGGCCTTGATGAAGGTCCCCCGCGACTTGGACATCTTGGCGCCGTTGACGGTCAGGTAGCCGTGCACGTTGATGGCGGTCGGCTTGCGGAAGCCGGCGCCTTCGAGCATGGCAGGCCAGAACAGGGCGTGGAAGTTGACGATGTCCTTGCCGATGAAGTGATACAGCTCGGCTTTGGAGTCCTGACTCCAGAACGCATCGAAGTCCAGTTCCGGACGGCGAGCGCAGAGGTTCTTGAAGCTGGCCATGTAGCCGATCGGAGCGTCCAGCCAGACATAGAAGTACTTGCCTGGTTCGCCGGGGATCTCGAAGCCGAAGTAAGGCGCATCACGGGAGATGTCCCATTCCTGCAGTCCGGAGTCCAGCCACTCGGCCAGCTTGTTGGCCACCGCATCTTGCAGGGTACCGCTGCGGGTCCACTGCTGCAGCATGGCCTGGAAGTCGGGCAGCTTGAAGAAGAAGTGCTGGGAGTCGCGCAGCACCGGCGTGGCGCCGGAGATCGCCGACTTGGGGTTCTTCAGCTCGGTGGGCGCGTAGGTGGCGCCGCACTTCTCGCAGTTGTCGCCATACTGGTCTTCGGCCGCGCACTTGGGGCAGGTGCCCTTGATGAAGCGGTCGGCCAGGAACATCTGTTTGTCCGGGTCGAAGTACTGGGTCACCGAACGGGTGGCGATATGGCCGGCGTCTCGCAGCTTCAGGTAGATGAGGCTGGAGAGTTCGCGGTTTTCCTCGGCATGGGTCGAATGGAAGTTATCGAAGTCAACCAGGAAGTCGGCGAAGTCGCTGCTGTGCTCGGCCTGGACGTTGGCGATCAGTTGCTCTGGGGTGATGCCTTCCTTTTCGGCCCGCAGCATGATGGCCGAGCCGTGAGCGTCGTCGGCGCAGACGTAGATGCACTGGTTGCCGCGCAGCTTCTGGAAGCGAACCCACATGTCCGTCTGGATGTACTCGAGCATATGACCCAGGTGGATGGAACCATTGGCATAGGGCAGGGCGCTGGTAACGAGAATCTGACGGGGCTCGGACATGGTGGCTCGGCTACTTATCGTCTACAGGGGTGAAGAAAGGGTGATCGGCCACTATAAAGGCCCGGGAAATATATTTCACCCCATGCACGCATTTGATGACGGTTGACGGGTTAGCATAGGCGTCTGTTTCACTCAGTCTTGTCAACGGGAGCCTCCATGAGTGCCGTCACACGCGCCGCCGTCGAAGCCGTGCTTCGCCAGTACACCGATCCTTACCTGAATCTCGACCCGGTCAGCGCCGGCTGTGTCCGTGCCATTGATATCCAGGGCGGGCAGGTCAGCGTGCAACTGCAGTTGGGCTATGCCGCGGGCCTGTTCAAGAACGGCTGGGCCCAGGTGCTGCAGACGGCGATCGAAGGTATCGACGGCGTCAGTTCCGCGCGTGTCGGGATCGATTGTGTGATCGCCGCGCACAAGGCCCAGGCCCAGGTGCCGGGCATGGCCAACGTGAAGAACATCATCGCCGTGGCGTCGGGTAAGGGCGGTGTCGGCAAGTCGACCACGGCCGCCAACCTGGCCTTGGCGCTGGCGCGCGAAGGTGCCAGGGTGGGGATTCTCGACGCCGACATCTATGGGCCCAGCCAGGGTGTGATGTTCGGCATTCCCGAAGGCACCCGACCTCAGATCCGTGAGCAGAAGTGGTTCGTGCCACTCAAGGCCCATGGCGTGGAGGTCATGTCCATGGCCTTCCTCACCGATGACAATACACCGATGGTCTGGCGTGGCCCCATGGTCTCCGGGGCCTTGCTGCAACTGGTGACCCAGACCGCCTGGGACGATCTCGACTATCTGGTGATCGACATGCCGCCGGGCACCGGCGACATCCAGCTGACCCTCGCGCAGAAGGTGCCAGTGGCAGGTTCAGTGATTGTCACCACGCCGCAGGATCTCGCTCTTTTGGATGCCAAGAAGGGCGTGGAGATGTTCCGCAAGGTCAACATCCCGGTGTTGGGCGTGGTGGAAAACATGGCCGTGCACATCTGTTCCAACTGTGGTCATGCCGAGCACCTGTTCGGTGAAGGCGGGGGAGAGAAGCTGGCGGTGCAGTACGGCGTCGATCTGCTGGCCTCGTTGCCGCTGTCGATGCTGATCCGCGAGCAGGCCGACAGCGGCAGGCCCACCGCGATCGCCGAGCCGGAGAGCCAGATCGCCATGGTCTACCAGGAACTGGCCCGTCAGGTCGGCGCACGGATCGTGTTGCAGGAAGCGGCGGCGCCGGCGATGCCGAATATCACCATCAGCGAGGATTGATCGTCTTGGCACGGTAGCCGGGTCGCTGAAATGGCAGGATGGCCGTAGGCAGCCAGCCTTGCCATGGACGGATCCGCCCATGGCAAGGCTGACGCTTTTTGCAGGCACAAAAAAACCCGCCATTCGGCGGGTTCTTTTTAGCAAGAAGCTAGATCAGGCGATCTGGACTTCTTCAGCCTGCATGCCTTTCTGGCCGCGGGTAGCGACGAAAGTAACAGCCTGGCCTTCTTTCAGGGTCTTGAAGCCGTCAGCTTGGATGGCTTTGAAGTGTACGAACAGGTCGTCACCGGATTGTGGGGTGATGAAGCCGTAGCCTTTCTCATCGTTGAACCACTTGACGGTGCCGTTTTGACGATTGGACATGGTGAGTCTCCTTGGACTGAGTTAACTGCGGCTCAGGAACTGCCCTGGCCGAGACTGAGTGCAAAGAGCAGGAAAATTCAGAGATGGGCGATCGTAATCTTGCATCAGACAGACATTCTCGGTGACACGTGCAGCACAGTGGCGTCACCATAACCCACTTTCCAGAAGCTGCCAATGGCCAGCACGCGCTTTGCTGAAAATCGGACTGACGGTGACCTGGCCATTTGCAGGGCCGTCGGGCACGGGATCGCACGCTGAATGCAGGATGGACCTTTGAAGCCGGGGCCGAGCCCGGTAAGATGCGCCATTGTTTTTTCATCTCGCTATATCAGGACCCCGCCATGAGCATCAAATCGGACAAGTGGATTCGCCGCATGGCGCAGGAGCACGGCATGATCGAACCGTTCGTCGAGCGCCAGGTGCGCGGTGAGCATGACAGCCGTGTCATTTCCTTCGGTGTTTCCAGCTACGGCTACGACGTGCGCTGCGCCGATGAATTCAAGGTGTTCACCAACATCAATTCGGCTACCGTCGACCCGAAGAACTTCGATGCCGGCAGCTTCGTCGACGTCAAGAGCGATGTCTGCATCATTCCGCCCAACTCCTTCGCCCTGGCCCGTACGGTCGAGTACTTCCGTATTCCGCGCAACGTGTTGACCATCTGCCTAGGCAAGAGCACCTACGCCCGTTGCGGCATCATCGTCAACGTGACTCCGCTCGAGCCCGAGTGGGAAGGCCACGTGACCCTGGAGTTCTCCAACACCACAACGCTGCCGGCGAAGATCTACGCCAACGAAGGCGTGGCGCAGATGCTCTTTCTAGAATCTGACGAAGAGTGCGAAGTGTCCTACAAGGATCGTGGTGGCAAGTACCAGGGCCAGCGCGGTGTGACCTTGCCGCGCACCTGAGGCGACGAAGCGCGGGAATTCCTCCGGCGCAAGGCACTCCAACGAGATGAACAGCCCTGGCGCACATGACGTGCGCCGGGCCTCGCCCAGGAGCAGCCAATGAAACTCGATCCCGCAATCAGCGCCAAGCTGGCCGTGCTGCAGCCCAACCAGATTGGGCTGCTGGCGTGGTCTCTGCTGGCGCACCCGCAGGCGTCGGTGCAGGCCGGGGGCGTGCCCCACCAGCCTGACCCGGATACCCCGCAACCGCCAGAGCCTGACGATACGCCGCCTATGGAGCCCGGTGAGCCGACCCTTCCCGACGAGCCGCCGCCTGCACCCGTGGTCTGACCTGGGTCGATGGCCCGGGAGCGCTCCTCAGGGCGCCAGCAGATAGCCGCTGCGGCAGGCCTGTTCGCCAGCGACATGGGCAATGACCATGCCCGCTGTGGCCATGCGCCGTAAGGTGCGGGCGTACAGCAGCCCGGCCTGGGTGTTGCGCACGGCCGTTACCCGGTCGCTCAGCGGATCGATGACTTCGGCAATCAGTTGGCCGGCTTCCAGGTATTGGCCTGGCGTGGCGTGGAACACCAGCAGTCCACCGAGCGGCGCCGCCACTGGCTCGACTCCGGCCAGGGGCGTAGCGGGGTAGGGTAGCGCCGGCAAGCTGGGCGCGCGGCCTTCGATCACGCCGCGGTGGGTCAGGTAGTTGAGGATCGCTTCGCAATCCTGGCGGGCCAGCGCATGGCTCACATCGCCCTGGCCGCGCAATTCCACCGTCACCGAGAAGCTGCCCTGCGGGATCGGGAAGCGCTTGCCGAAACGCTGCTGCAACTGCCACCAGACTAGGGTGAAGCATTCGTCGAAGGATTGCCCGCCGGAATCGGTGGCCAGCAGGCTAGCCTGCACCCCCAGGTAGCGGGCGAGCGGCTCGACCTGTGGCCAGGCTTCCGGGGTGGTGTAAAGGTGTTCCACTGCCTCGAAATCGCAGTGCAGGTCCAATACCAGGTCGGCATCGCAGGCCAGGCGCTGCAGGGTCAGGCGCTGGGATTGCAGTGGCGTGTGCGCCGGGTGGGCGTCCAGGGCGCGGCGCAGGCACTCTCGGATCAGCGCGACATTGTGGGTTGGGTCCTGGCTCAGGTGGTCTTCGATCTGGTCGCCGATATTGTCGCTAAGGTCGACGAAATTACGGTTGAAGTTCTCGCCGCTCTGCAATTCGAAACGTCCTAGGGGGGCGTCCAGCAGCACTTGCTCCAGGCCCACAGGGTTGGCGATCGGCACCAGAATGACTTCGCGCTGCAGGCGGCCTTGGTTTTCCAGTTCGGCCAGGCGCTGCTTAAGGTGCCAGGCGACCAGCATGCCAGGCAGTTCGTCGGCGTGCAGGGACGCTTGGATGTACACCTTGCCGCCACCCCGTGGGCCGAAGTGGAAGCTATGGATCTGGCGGGCGACGCCAGGGACGGGCGTGAGAAGGTCGTGGGTCGAATGATGCATGGCAATCCTGATCAGCGGTGCAAGTCGGTCAGTGGCAACGGCCATGATGATACAAGCATAACTTTTCCCGTTGCGCAGCCCTTGGGCGGTTCAGCCGCTCGGCTGGTTTGGGGCCATTGCGCTCCCTATCTCGACATGAAGCTGCTCCTACATGGGCTGTACCGATGCGTAGCAGCCCCAATGCAGGCACGCCGGCCATTACGGCCGGGTGGAGTTTCGACGGTGCTGTCTGCGTGAGGGTTACTTCCCAGGCACCAGGGTCAGCCGTTGGTTTCCATAGGCCCGTCCGAAATTCTGCGGTTGCAGCGGTAGGCTCATGAAGCGGCCCTTGAACCAGGCATCCAGCCCATCGCTGAAGTGCTGGCTGGCCGGGTTGCCGGATTGTCCGCTGCTGGTCAGCACCTGTAATGGCTCGACCTGGCCGAAGTCCACCACCAGGCGCGCCGAAGGGGGCAGGCTGGTGTCGAAGCTGTTGCCCCAGGCGTAGGGACTCAGGGCCAGGGTGCTGAAGTCGCCGCCAGCAGCCGTGGGCGCGTGGTTCACGGCGTCGCCCAGGCCATGGAAGGTCGGCGCCGGCCAGCGGTATTGGTGCAGTTTGCCCCATTGCCAGGCACGGCGGTCGCTACCCAGTTGGGAGACACCTGCATCCACGGCCGCGGCGAGGCTGCGGGCAAGGATGGCGGGCTTGTCTTCCTTTTGCGGCGTGTTGCGGTCATCCCAGAACGGACTGTCCTCGCGGCCGATCAGGTGGTCGGCCTGGGCTGAGTAGGAGAGCCGGGCATTGCTGACGAAGGCTTGCCAGGCCGGACCGGACTCGGGGCCGAGCTCGTCGAGAAAGGTCTGGCGGGCGACTTCCTGGAGGAACAGTTCGTATAGCGCGGCATCGGCCGACACTGGGCTGAGGCGGCCGTCGAACGCCATCAGGCGGGTATAGGCCTCGCGGGCCTTGTCGCGCTGGGCTGCAGGCAGGGCATCGATTGCTTGCTTGAGTGGCTGGGCCATGCCGGGTGCTTCGAACATCTGCTTCAGTTTGTCGGCTAGCAAGGTGGTCTGGTCATTCTGCATGGCTATCAGGCTGCGACTGTCGTGGCGGCCATTGCCTGCCAGCTGTGCCAGGCGTTCGGCGCGCTCCGGGTAGTACCAGGTGTTGGACAGCTGCATGCCATAGCCGCGCGGCAGGCTGCGCTGGTTGGCGTGGCCAAGCCAGCCGGCTGGCGGGTCCTGGTCGTAGGGGTGGAGCATAGGGTCGGCATAGCCATCCCAGTCGTAGCGCCCGTCCCAGCCCGGCGAGGGCAGCAGCCCCTGGCCTTCGCGACGGTTGGGATAACGGCCGCTGACTTGCCAGCCGATATGCGCGGCGTCGGCGAACACGAAGTTCAACTCCGCCGCGCCAATCTCCCGGGTAACGTCGAAGGCGCGCTCCACCGTCTGGGCGCGGGTGAGGTCGAACAGCGCGTCCAGGCTCTTGTCGTCCTTGAGTTGTGGCAGGTGCAGGGCCAGGCCCAGGCTCGCGTTGTCAGGCTGGCCGAGCAAGGTGCCGTGGCGGGTCTCGTACATCACTTCACGCTGTGGCCGCTGGCCGCGGACGAAGAAGGTTTCATTGCGCGCGCGCGCTGGCTGCCACTTGCCATCGGCCAGGTACGCCAGTTGGCTGCCCTGGCGGCGTAGTTGTTCCAGGTACAGGTCCTGGTTGTCGGCCATCACGGCACTGCTGCTCCAGGCTACCTTGCCGTTGAAACCGGCGAGCACGATGGGCAGACCAGGTAGCGACAGGCCGGCCACCTGGTACTTGCTGGTGTGGACCTGCACCGGGCTCATCGCCCAGGCAGCGCGGCTGTCGCTGGCCAGCAGGCTCTTGCCGCTGCGGCTGCGCTGGGGTGACAGGGCCCAGTTCGCCGAGCCCGGGGCACCCAGCAGGTTGAGCTCGGCCAGCTGTTGGCTGACTGCCGCCAGTGGTGCCAGACCTGGCAATTGGCGGGACAGATCGAGGCCCTTGAGCTTCTCCAACTCGGCATCGGCCAGCGGCTCATCCGGAGCACCCGGCAGCAGCCAGGCGAGCTTGTCGCTGCCGGTTTTCTGCGCCAGGGTCAGGGCCGCGATCTCTTCCTGCAGGTTCACCGACTGGCTGAAGGCGTAGAGGCTGAAGATCAGCACCGAGTCCTCGGGCTTCCAGTATTCGGGGCGGTAGCCGCTGCGTGCCAGGTCGCCCGGCAGCTTGTCACGGTAGCGGAACAGGTAGGCGTTGACGCCTCGGGCATAGACCTCGAAGAAGCGCTTGAGGCGTGGCGAGGCATCGGCATACAGCTGGTTGGCGCTCTGCTTGAGGTTGGCCGCACGCATCAGCCGATCGACATCCAGCGCCTCGGGGCCGGCCAGCTCGGCCATGCGGCCCTGTGCCAGCAGGCGCATGCCGACCATCTGCTCGATACGGTCGCTGGCATGCACATAGCCCAGGCTGAACAAGGCGTCATGGAAGCTGCTGCTCTCGATCAGCGGCATGCCCATGGCATTGCGCCGCACCGAGACGTTCTGCGCCAGGCCCTTGAGCGGTTGCACGCCAGTAGAGGGGGGAACGCTGTCCTGGTAACCGCCCACCTGGCAGCCGCCAAGGCCTAGCAGGCCGAGCATCGCGGCGGCGACGCCGAACCGGGGACGAAAGGAAGGAAAGGCGGGCGCGGCCATGACAAGGCTCCTGCAAGGCTGGGCGTGATCGTAAAAGGCGCTACGTTAGTGAGCGCGCTGGCGCCATGCAAGTCGCCGCAAACCTTTATTTACGCGAGCCCGCTCAGCGGTCGGATGCTGGATATCCGCGCAGGCCGAACGCGTGGGGCAGCCTTGTCACGAGGGACTGCGCAGCCAGTAGGTGCGGGAGCGGGCTTGGCCCGAGGTGGGAGCCAGGCTTGGCGAAGCCGGTGCCCTCACCAAGACAGTGACTCCCGCAACGCGGTACCGAAAGGCCTGGATCAGGCCCCGTGGCACTTCTTGAACTTCTTGGTGCTGCCGCACGGGCACGGATCGTTGCGGCCGACGTCCTTCAGGGCGTTGCGCACCGGCTCCTGGTGCCCGTGGTTACAGTGTGGGCCGTGCACATGGCCGTGGTCATGATGATGGTCATGATCGTGGTTGCAGTCGGGGCCATGGACATGGGGTTGTTGGGTCATTGCAGGTTACTCCGGTAAAAGATCGCCGGGAATTATCTCACCACTGCGCGACAAGTGCAGGTCGCGATGGAAGATTAATCCGCTGCGCAACTCGCCCTGCAAGTGATAGCGCAACGGCTGTCCACTTTTGAGCAGCCTGGCCAGGGGTTTGAGCTGCCTCCACAGATTGGTCCGCGCGGTGATCTTGAAGGTGCGCCGCTCATGAGCGCCGACGCTGCGCCAGAGGCTGGCCTCGTCCTCGACCAGTCGCAGGTCGTTCAGCCGCACCGAATAGGCAACGTTGCGGATGAACAGGCGGCTGTCGTTAGGGTTGTCGACGCGCAGGTGCAGAACGAACTCCTGCTGGTGCAGGCGCGCTTTGACCGTCTCGACCCTGACCAGATGCACCTCGGGGTCGCGCCAGGTATCGCCGCCCCAGCCGGCACAGCCTGCCAGCAGCATCAGCGTGAGGCTGAGAGCAAGCTGGCGGGCCTTGTTCATCATCGTCAGTTACCCAGGTAGCTGGCGCAGCATTTCTTGAATTTCTGGCCGCTGGCGCAAGGGCAGGGGTCGTTGCGTCCGGCTTTGAGTCCTACGGTTGGATCGATGAAGTACCAGCGTCCATCATGCTGGACGAAGGCCGAACGCTCGCGGTGCTGATGGTCGCCCTCCAGATCGTGCCAGCGGGCGGTGAAGGTGACGAATGCATGCTCGGGCTGGCCGCCGAGCACCTCGGCGCTTTCTACCTCCAGGCCCAGCCAGGTGCTCTGCGCGCTCCAGGCGGCCATGGCGGCCCGGTCCAGGCTTGCCTGCTGGGCCGGCAGGGTGGTCTGCACCAGGTAATCCACCAGGCCCAGCACATAGGCGCTGTAGCGCGAGCGCATCAGCGCCTGGGCATCAGGCGCTGGGGTGCCGGAGTGATAATGCCCGCAACAGGCATCGAGCAGGTTGCCGCTGCCACAAGGGCAGACCGAGACACTCATGAAGTCACCACCAGTACTTGCCAAAGTTTTCCGGGTTGGCCCAGAACTTGGCGTTGAGCCAGTCCGGGACCTGCTTATAGTCATGTAGATCATAGGTGAACAGGCTCAGGACCTGCTCCTCGCGCTGGAACTTCTCGCTCGCCGAGAGGGCCAGGGCAAAGAAGTCAGTGTCCTGCCAGCCGCAGGCCGGCAAGTCGGCCAGCACTGCGACGCGGTTGGCGTTGAGATTGCGGATGCCACCCAGCAGTTCCAGTCCGGTGCGCTTGGGCAGGTGTTCCAGGCAATCGACCAGCAGGGCCAGGTCGAAGCGCTGGGCAGCCAGCTCCTGTGGGAGTGGGCCGGGCGCCGTTACCTCGATGCTGACTTGTGGGTGAGCCTGGGCAAAAGCGTCCAGGGCCGGGAAACGGGAGCCGACCAGCAGCAGGCGCTGGGGCGTGAAGCGATCGAGCAGGGCCGCTAGGGCCTGCTGGGGGGTACGTTGGGAAAAAACGTCGGTCATTGCCAGTCCTCACTCAGGTTGTCCAAGACTAGCGGGCCCAGGCGGCCTGGCATAGGGGCACGGGGCGGCATCCTGGCTTATTGCTGGCAGAGATGGAATGCGCGGTCTTTACTCCCAGAGCATCGGTATTGCACCGATTCCCCCCTAGGAGAGGCAACAAAAATGAGCATAGTACGCACAGCGATACCTCTGGTTCTGCTCACCGGCGTATTGACTGGTTGTGCAGGTTTGCAAAAAACCGACTGGCCGAAGTGTGCTGCCGTCGGGGGTGTTGGCGGCGCCGCCCTGGGTGCCATCGAGAGTTCCAGCTGGGCTGGCTGGGGCGCGCTGCTGGGCGGAGGCCTGGCGGCGGGCTACTGCTGGGCTCATGGCGATGGCGACGAGGATGGCGACGGCGTGCCGGACAGCCGCGACCAGTGCCCGGGCACGCCACGCGGTGTCCAGGTCGATGCCAATGGCTGTCCACCTGAGCCGGTGGCCGTGGTCGAGGAAGTGGTGGTCGAGCAGGAGGAGGTCATCGTCATTCGTGATGTGCACTTCGAATTCGACTCCGCGCGCCTGACCGCTGCCGACAAAGAGCGCCTGGACACCATCGCCACCCGCTTGAAAAACGAAGCGCCGAGCGCTCGCCTGAGCGTGACTGGGCACACCGACAGTGTCGGCTCTGACAGCTACAACCAGAAGCTTTCGGAGCGCCGCGCCCAATCGGTGACCGACTACCTGGTCAGCAGTGGCGTGCCACGCAATAGCTTCGTCTCGGTGGTCGGCGCGGGTGAAACCCAGCCGGAAGCGGACAACGCCACTGCCGAAGGCCGTGCCATGAACCGTCGCACCGAAATCAAGATCCAGCGTTGACGACCCGGTGCCCGGGCCTTGAGAAGTGGCGCGGGCCCGTCTTTACTCCTGTGTACCGGCAACGGCCGGTGACACAGGAGCATTTCCTATGCATGTTTTGTCGAAGGCGGCACTTGCGATGCTGGTGGCCACAGGCCTGTTGTCTGGTTGCGCCACCCACAGTGACGGCAGCGCGCCACTTAACCAACGGACCTGGCCGATCTGTAGCCTGCTTGGCGGCTTGGTCGGAGGTGGCCTGGGGGCTATCGAAAGCTCGGCTTGGGCAGCGGGCGGAGGTGTCGCCGGCGCCATTGCCGGTGGCTTGATCTGCTACGCCCAGGACGGTGACGAAGACAGCGATGGCGTCTTCGACCGCCGTGATCGTTGCCCCGATACGCCGGCCAACACGCCCGTCAGCCATACTGGTTGCCCGTTGCCCCAGTACCCGCCGTCGACAGCCAAGGCCGAGGAGCCGCTCCCTGAGGTGATCACTCTCAGCGACCAAGGCCAGGTGCTGTTCGCCTTCGACTCGGCGCAATTGACGACGCACGCCCAGCAGCAGTTGCAAGGCCTGATGAGCAAGCTGAACGACCCTAGCCGTGCTCAGTGTCAAGGTCATCGGTCATACCGACAGTGTGGGTTCGGACAGCTACAACCAAGGCTTGTCCGAGCGGCGTGCCAATAGTGTCGCCGAGTACCTGATCAGCCAGGGCCTGGCACCGTCCAAGGTGACAAGCCAGGGGCGAGGCGAACACGAGCCGGTCGCCGACAATGACACGGACGGCGGACGTGCCCAGAACCGGCGGGTAGAGCTGCACCTGAACTGAGCCAGGGCAAGGCGTTACTGCTGCCAGCGGACCGCGCTGGCAGCACAAAAACAGCGGGGGCGGGTATGAAGTTCATACTGGGGCTGGGCAAGGCCCTGACAGTGGTTTTTTGGTGGGTAGTGCTGGTGAATCTGCTGATTCCCCAGTACAGCCCGTTCAATCTGTTGATCAGCGCCGCGGGCATCGCCCTGCTGGGCTTGCACTTGCTGGAAGTGCTGTTTTTCAACGGCTGCCTGCGCGGGCGCAGCCATCGTTGGTTCGACCGCCTGCAGATCCTCCTGACCGGCATCTTTCATGTCATGTCCATCCCCAAGCCGCTGAGGGAGGCGCACCATGCGTAAGCTGATGCTGCTGGCGGCCCTGCTCAGCCCATTGGCGCAGGCCGAGAGTCTGGAAGTGGCCGCTCATTCCTTGCTGCGCCTGCCAGGCAAGGCCGCCAGTCTTCACCTGGAGCGCTTGCAAGTTGCGGACTCGGCGACCTTGTTGTTGCCGGCCACGCTCACCGAACTGACAGTCGATCACCTGCAATTGGGGCGTGAGGCTCGCATTGCCATCGCCCCGTCCGACAGCACCTTGCTGGTCGAAGCCCGGCATGCTGAATTGGCCGAAGGCAGTCAGATCACCGCCCGTGGCGCTCCGGGAAGCTATGAGCGGCCAGCCCGTCCCGGGCGTAACCTCGATTTGAAGCTGCAAGGGCTGGAGGCCAGCCAGTTGTTTATCGACGCCCGTGGTGGCGCGGGCGCGCCGGGCTACGTGGGGCTCGACGGTGCCAATGGCCAGGCCGGTGGGTGCACCTGGGGCCGGGCCAGCCGGGGCGCCAATGGTGATGACGGCGGCAATGGCCATGACGGCGCGGCAGGTGGCCGGGTCAGTTTGGCGGTGCCGGAGGATTTCCCGGTCGAACGCATCCAGGTTCGTGTAGATGGTGGTCCGCCGGGCGAACCTGGCGCCGCTGGCAAGCCAGGTACGGGTGGGGCGAGCAAAGGATGCCTAGTCTATCGTACCGAGGCCGGCGCCAATGGCCGGCCCGGGCAAGCGGGGCAGCCAGGCCTGGCTGGGACGGCGGGGGAGCTGATCTTGCAGCGTTTGTGAATGGCCTGCCTGGCGATCAGGTGGGACTGAACGAACGCATTCGCTGGCAAGCTCCCACAGGGTCGCTCAATGTCCATGGCCGACCCCTGTGCCTGTAGCAGCGGACTTGCCCGTGAAGGGGCCAGCCCAGTCCGCGCAGAGGGTTCAGAACGGCAACCGCGAGCTGGCCAGCGCTACCACCGCTATCCCCAGCAGCAGGTTGATCCCCACCATCCGCCGGATACGTCCCAGTACGCCGGCGCCGGTCGCCCAATCCTCGGCCTTCACCGCATTGCGTAGTTCAGGCAGCAGCAGGGCCTGGATGCGCATGAACAAGGCGAACATGGCAATGGCGCCGCCGATCATCACCTGGATGTAGCGCGGCGCTGTTTCGAAGCCGCTGAAGCGCATATGCAGCATGCCGATGCCGCTGATCGCCAGGATCGCGATAGCCACCCAGACCCATACGAAAAAACGCTGAAACACTTCCACCCAGAGGCGCAATCGAGCCGGCCCTTCAAGCGCTGCAACCGCCGCCGGACGCAGAACCAGCCAGGCGAAGAACATGCCGCCGACCCACACCAGGGCGGCCAGGACATGCAGGGTGTAGGGGAGGGCGAAGGCGGTCATCAGGATCTCCATGCGGCGTAAAGGGCAAGAGCGGGGTATGATAGCCGCCCCATGCGAAACACTGAAAATTTATCCAGCCCTCCGGGCGCCCCCAGACCATGATCAGCAACGAACTCAAGACCACTATCCAGGGCGCCTACACGCGTTTTCTCGAAGCCAAGAGCCTCAAGCCCCGTTATGGCCAGCGCCTGATGATCGCCGAAGTCGCCAAAGTTCTCGGTGACATCGCCTGCGATGACGAGGGCCGTCGCGCGGGCGAGCCCGCAGTGGTCGCGGTGGAGGCCGGCACCGGTACCGGCAAGACGGTCGCCTACAGCTTGGCCTCGATCCCCGCCGCCAAGGCCGCTGGCAAGCGTCTGGTGATCGCTACCGCGACGGTGGCCCTGCAAGAGCAGATTGTCTTCAAGGACCTGCCCGACCTGATGCGCAACAGTGGCCTGAACTTCAGCTTCGCCCTGGCCAAGGGGCGTGGCCGCTACCTGTGCCTGTCCAAGCTCGACCTGCTTCTGCAGGAAGGCCACGCCCAATCGGCCACTGCCCAGCTGTTCGAGGACGAGGGCTTTCGTATCGAGGTCGACGAGGCCAGCCAGAAGCTGTTCACCAGCATGATCGAGAAGCTGGCCGGTAACCGCTGGGACGGTGACC
Source organism: Pseudomonas sp. X10 (assembly GCF_054889225.1). Taxonomy (NCBI): domain Bacteria; kingdom Pseudomonadati; phylum Pseudomonadota; class Gammaproteobacteria; order Pseudomonadales; family Pseudomonadaceae; genus Pseudomonas; species Pseudomonas sp. X10. The sequence continues at coordinate 1,347,349 of NZ_CM142677.1, forward strand.
GCGACAGTTGGCCCGAGGCCCTGGAGGACCAGGACTGGGCGCGCCTGACCACCGATCACAGCCAGTGCACCGGCCGGCATTGCCCGAACTTCCAGCAGTGCGTCTTCTACAAGGCGCGCGAAGGCATGGGCAAGGTCGATGTGATCGTCACCAACCACGACATGGTCCTGGCCGACCTGGCCCTGGGCGGCGGCGCGGTGTTGCCCGACCCGCGCGACACCATCTATGTCTTCGATGAAGGCCATCACCTGCCGGACAAGGCCATCGGCCATTTCGCCCATTATTCGCGCCTGCGCTCCACCGCCGACTGGCTGGAGCAGACCGCCAAGAACCTGACCAAGCTGCTGGCCCAGCACCCGCTGCCGGGCGACCTGGGCAAGCTGATTGAGCAGGTGCCGGAGCTGGCGCGGGAGATCCGCACCCAGCAGCAGTTCATGTTCACCCTGTGTGAACAGGTGGCGGACTTCCGTCCCGGCGAGGACATGGAAGGCCGCGAGCGTCCACGCTACCGCTTCGAGGGCGGCGTGGTGCCGGAGCAGATCCGCGAGGTCGGCATCGAGCTGAAGAAGGGCTTCGCCCGTCTCAACGACCTGTTCACCCGCCTGGCCGACCTGCTCAAGGAAGGCATGGACGGCGAGGTCAACATCGGCATCGCCAGCCATCAAGCCGAGGAGTGGTACCCGCTGTTCGGCACCTTGGTGACCCGTGCCCAGGGCAACTGGGAGCTGTGGACCGCCTTCACCGCCGAAGATCCGCAAGACTGCCCGCCCATGGCGCGCTGGCTGACCCTGGCCGAAAGCGGCGCGCTGTTCGACATCGAGGTCAATGCCAGCCCTATACTCGCGGCCGAGATGTTGCGCCGCAGCCTGTGGAATGTCGCCCATGGCGCCCTGGTGACCTCGGCCACCCTGACTGCGCTGGGCAAGTTCGACCGCTTCCGCATGCGTTCCGGCCTGCCCCGCGATGCGGTCACCGCCGTTGTGCCTAGCCCTTTCCACCATACCGATGCTGGTGTGCTGCGGGTTCCCGACCTGCGCGCCGACCCTCGCGATGCAGCGGCGCACACCGCAGCGATCATCCGCGATCTGCCGGAGCTGGTGGAAGGCTCGCGGGGGTCGCTGGTGCTATTTTCCTCGCGCAAACAGATGCAGGACGTGTTCGATGGCCTGGACCGCGACTGGCGCAAGCAGGTGTTCATCCAGGGCAACCTGTCCAAGCAGGAGACCCTGAACAAGCACAAGGCGCGCGTCGACGACGGCCAGTCCAGCGTGTTGTTCGGCCTGGCCAGTTTCGCCGAAGGGGTCGACCTGCCCGGCGCCTACTGCGAGCACGTGGTCATTGCCAAGATCCCCTTCGCTGTGCCGGACGACCCGGTCGAAGCGGCCCTGGCCGAGTGGATCGAGGCCCGTGGCGGCAATCCGTTCATGGAGATCGCCGTGCCCGATGCCTCGTTGCGCCTGATCCAGGCTTGCGGGCGTCTGCTGCGTACCGAGCAGGATCGCGGCACCATCACCCTGCTGGACCGGCGTGTGGTCACCCAGCGCTACGGCAAGGCCATCCTCAACGCGCTGCCGCCGTTCCGCCGGGAAATTTCCTGACGCCGGAGCGCAATGCTCCGGCGTGTTGTCTATTCACTCAGTTCCCTGGCCCACAAGGGCCTTGAAGGAGAGCACCTGCCCTATGATTCGCCGTACCCTGCCCGCCGTACTTATCTTGTTGTTCAGTGCGCCTTTGCTGGCAGGGCAACAGACGCTGTTCAGCTTCGTGCGCCCGGCCTCGGTGGTCAACGTAGTGACCGAAGGAGCCAGCCTGCCGCAGTACAACGCGGAGCAGACGGCCGACGGCGAGGTCTTGCGGCGAGTGGTGTTCAGTCCGGTGCAACGGCCAACCCTGCGCCTGAGCCCCCAGAGCGGAGCCTGGGACTGGTCCGAGGCCCAGGCCCTGACCTTGCGCCTGCAAAGCGCCATGGCTTGGGCGCTGACCGTGGATGTCACGGTGCAGAGCAGTGACGGCCGCTCCCTGACCAGCCGGGTCGACCTGCCCGCGGGGCCGGCGCAAACCGTGCTGGTGCCGCTCAAGGCCAGTTCGTCGCTGACCCAGGGCATGCGTGCTGGCCCGCCCATGCCTTGGACTTACGAAGGCCAGCGCCTGTTGCTGAGCAGCAGCGTTGGGGAACTGGACCTCAAGCAAGTTACGTCGATCAGCCTGTCGATCCCCCAACCCAAGATGGCCCAGAGCCTGCTGATCGAGCGGGTCGGGATCCAGGACGATGACAACGCGCTCAAGGCGGCCTACGCAGGCCTGATCGACAGCTATGGCCAGTTCAGTCGTGGCCGCTGGCCGGAGAAGATCGTCAACGACGCACAGCTCAAGGCCGCCGCCAGGCGGGAACAGCAGCAGTTGAAGGGCTGGCTCGCCGGGCGCGACAAGCTGCGGCAGGACCGCTTCGGCGGTTTGCTGGCCGGTCCGGCGTTCGAGGCCAAGGGCTTCTTCCGCACTGAGAAACGCGATGGACGCTGGTTCCTGGTGACGCCTGACGGGCATCCGTTCTATTCCCTGGGAGTCAATGCCGTGGCCGCCGATGGCGGTCGTACCTACGTCGCGGGTCGCGAGAGCATGTTCCAGAGCCTACCGGCCGAGGGCGAGGCGCTGGCGGCCTTCTATGGCGAGGGTAATAACAACGATGGCAATGCTTCTACGCGTGGCCGCAACTTCAACCAGGGGCGCTGGTTCGACTTCTATGCCGCCAACCTCGCACGCACCCATGGCACGCCGTGTGAGCCGGTAGCACAAGGGCAGCCTCCGAGCGATTGCCCCGCCGCTGTGTTCGATGCGCCACGTTGGCAGGCACAGGCTCTCGACCGTCTGCAAGCATGGGGCTTCAATACCTTGGGCAATTGGAGCGAGCCGGCTCTGGGCCAGGCCACGCGCATGCCCTACACCCTGCCGTTGTCGATCGTGGGTGACTACGCCAGCATCAGTACAGGCCAGGATTGGTGGGGGCGCATGCCCGACCCATTCGATCCGCGATTCGCCATGGCCACCGAACGTGCGGTGGCCATCGCGGCCCGGGACCACCGCAACGATCCTTGGTTGATCGGTTACTTCGCCGACAACGAGCTGGCCTGGGCAGCCCCGGGCGATGACCCCAAGGCGCGTTATGCCTTGGCCTATGGCACCCTGCGCTTGACCACCGATGTGCCGGCCAAGCGTGCCTTCCTCAAACAGCTACGCGACAAGTACCGTAACCAGGATGGCTTGTCCAAGGCCTGGGGCATCGACCTGCAGGCTTGGGAACTGATGGAAGACCCCGGTTTCGAGGCACCGCTGCCGAACCCTGAGTATCCGGAGATCGAGAAGGACTTGCAGCATTTCCAGCAGGTGTTTGCCGAAACCTACTTCAAGACCATTTCCGACTCGCTGAGGTGGCATGCGCCCAACCATCTGCTGCTCGGTGGCCGCTATGCCGTGAGCACGCCGGAAGCGGTCAAGGCCTGCGCCGAGTACTGCGATGTGCTGAGCTTCAACTTCTACACCCTCAAGCCTGAAGACGGCTATGACTTCGAGCAGTTGGCGGCGCTGGACAAGCCGGTACTGGTCTCCGAGTTCCAGTTCGGTTCCCGGGACCGTGGCCCGTTCTGGCCGGGGCCGCTGGAGGTGGCCCGTGAAGAAGACCGTGGGCCGGCCTACGGCAACTTCGTCAAGGCGGCCTTGGCCCAGCCGATGATCGTCGGCGTGCACTGGTTCCAGTACCTCGACCAGCCGGCCAGCGGGCGTCTGCTCGATGGCGAGAACGGGCACCTGGGCCTGGTGGCAATCACCGATCTGCCTTATCCGGGGTTTGTCGACGCGGTGCGCCGGAGCAACCTGCAAGCCCTCGAGCAACTGCGCAAGGGCCTGGAGCAACCAAGGCCTTGAAGCGTGAGGCCCTGACTCGGATTTACGCGGAGCATCGAGATTTCCCGCGACCATCTGGCCACAATCTGTTTGCAAATCAGCCAAGGGCTGAAACAATGCACGCCTCTTTAGGAACGGTCTTTCGGGGAGTTGGCGGGTGCAGATCCAGGGTCACTATGAGCTGAAGTTCGAGGCGGTGCGCGAAGCCTTCGCCGCGTTGTTCGATGATCCCCAGGAGCGTGGCGCGGCGCTGTGCATCCAGGTCGGCGGTGAAACCGTCATTGACCTCTGGGCCGGCAGCGCCGACAAGGATGGCCAGGAGGCCTGGCACAGCGACACCATCGCCAACCTATTCTCCTGCACCAAGACCTTCACCGCTGTCACCGCTTTGCAGTTGGTGGGCGAGGGCAAGCTGGCGCTGGATGTGCCGGTAGCCCGCTACTGGCCGGAGTTTGCCCAGGCCGGCAAGGACAGTGTGACCTTGCGCCAATTGCTCAGCCACCGTGCTGGCCTGCCGGCCATCCGCGAGTTGCTGGCCCCCGAGGCCCTGTACGACTGGAAGACCATGGTCGACGCTCTGGCCGCCGAGGCCCCCTGGTGGACACCAGGCACGGCCCATGGCTATGCCGCCATCACCTATGGCTGGCTGATCGGCGAACTGATCCAGCGTGCCGACGGCCGCGGACCGGGCGAGTCGATCGTCGCCCGTACCGCAAAACCGCTGGGGCTGGACTTCCATATTGGCCTGGACGACGAGGAGTTCCACCGCGTCGCGCACATCGCCCGTGGCAAAGGCAACATGGGTGACGAAGCGGCCCAGCGCCTGCTGCAGGTGACCCTGCGCGAGCCCGAGGCCTTGTCGACCCGTGCCTTCACCAACCCACCGGCGATCCTCACCAGCACCAATAAACCTGAGTGGCGGCGTATGCAGCAGCCTGCCGCCAATGGTCATGGCCACGCCCGCAGCCTCGCCGGCTTCTATGCCGGGTTGCTCGATGGCAGCCTGCTCGAGTCCGAACTGCTCGACGAGCTGACCCGTGAGCACAGCCTGGGCCAGGACCGGACCCTGCTGACCCAGACCCGCTTCGGCCTCGGCTGCATGCTCGACCAGCCGACCGTGGCCAACGCCACCTTCGGGCTGGGCGCCAGGGCCTTCGGGCATCCGGGGGCGGGCGGCTCGGTGGGTTTTGCCGATCCTGAATTCGATGTGGCCTTCGGCTTCGTCACCAATACCCTGGGGCCTTATGTGCTGATGGACCCGCGGGCGCAGAAGCTGGTGCGCGTATTGGCAACTTGCCTTTGATCGGGTAACCCGGGTGTTGCCTGAACCCTTTGACTATCCTGAATTCCAACGCCCGGTATGCTTGGGTAAAATTCTTTCAATTTCATGGTGTATCGCTGATGTCTTCACATAAAACCTTAGCACTCGCCCTGTGCCTGGCCGTGACCGGCTGCGCCCAGCATCCGCAGAACGCCGCCAACGAGGGTGGGATCAGCAGTTGGTGGCCTTTTGGTTCGGACCAGGTAGCCGACCAGGAAGTGAAGGAGGTGGTGACCGAGAAGGTGGCTAAGGCCGACGCCAAATCCGAAAGCGGCAGCCGCTGGTGGTGGCCGTTCGGCGACGACAAGGCGAGCGTGAAGGCTGTGCCGAAGATCGATCACAAGGCGACCCAGGCCTGGCTGGACGATTACGAACCGAAGTTGCGCGAAGCCATCAAGGACAGCAAGTTCGAGCTGGAGCGGCGCGAGGACGTGCTGGTGGTCACCATTCCGGTCGACAGTTCCTACAACCCCGATCGTCCGTCCATGCTGCTGCCGGTGAGCCTGGGGCCGATCACTCGAGTAGCCAAGGTCGTCGAGACCGATCCGAAGACCGCCGTGCTTGTGCTGGGCCATGCCGACACCAGTGGCGCCGCCGCACTGAACCAAAAGCTCAGCCAGGAGCGCGCCGCGTCGGTCTCGGCAATCTTCCGCCTGAGCGGCCTGCAGCGTGACCGCTTGATGCTGCGTGGCATGGGTTCGGAGATGCCGCGTGCGGCTAACGACAGCGCCGAAGGGCGTTCGCTGAACCGTCGCGTGGAAATGGTGCTGACACCGCAGAATACGATGGTGGCGCTGTTAGCCAGGTACCAGCGGCCAGCGCCGAGTTCGGCGGAAATGGTCGCCGTCCAGGATGCCAAGGCGCCTGTCGCTGCTGCCAAGCCGACCAGCAAGGCCCAGGCCAAGCCCGAGGCGAAGAAGCCGGTAGCCAAGGCCAGCCCTCAGAAGAAGGCCGTTTCGGCCAAACCCGCGGCCAAGAAGTTGGCCGCCAACACTTCTGCGAAATCCAACTGATCGTCAAGGAAGTCAGCAATGACCCAGACCCTGGCCGATATGCGCCGCGACTACACCCGTGATGGCCTGGCCGAAGCCCAGGCGCCGGGCGAGCCGTTCGCTCTGTTTCACCAATGGTTCGCCGATGCGGTGAAGACCGAGCAGCCGCCGGTGGAGGCCAACGCCATGACCCTGGCCACCGTCGATGGCGACGGCCGGCCCCATTGCCGGGTGCTGTTGCTCAAGGGCCTCGACGACCACGGTTTCACGTTCTTCACCAATTACGAAAGCGCCAAAGGCCAGCAACTGCTGGCCAATCCGTTCGCGGCCATGACCTTCTTCTGGCCGGCGCTGGAACGCCAGGTTCGGATTGAGGGACGGGTACAGAAGGTTACCGCGAAGGAGTCGGACGATTACTATCAGGTGCGTCCGCTCGGCAGTCGCCTCGGCGCCTGGGCGTCGCCGCAGAGCCGGGTGATCGCCAACCGTGAAGAGTTGGAAGCACTGGTCAAGGCGACCGAGGCACGCTTCAGTGACACCCAACCGCATTGCCCGGAACACTGGGGGGGGTACCGTCTGCTGCCCGAGCGCATCGAGTTCTGGCAGGGGCGCGCGAGCCGCCTGCATGACCGCCTGAACTATCGCCTGGTCGAGGGCCAATGGCTGCGCGAGCGGCTGGCGCCCTAAAGGGGATAGCTGGCGGCTTCGCGTTGCAGCCAGGTCGCCAGTTCCTTGCGCTTGATCTTTTGAGCCCGCGCCTGTTCCAGGCGCTGCAGCATGAAGGCGCGTTTGCCCTCGTCGTTGCCGGCCAGTGACAAGGCCAGGTCACGGTCCATCCAGCGCCGTATGCGCACGTACAACCACCAGTGGAAGTACAGGCCGGCCACTGTCGTGACGACGACGATGAAGTAATCCATGTCTATCCTTTGTCTCAGTATTTATGCGCAGCCCTGTGGTACAGGCTGTACCTGAGCTGAATGAAAACAATTTTATATCTTGTGTCTCGTGACAGTCGTCAATGTGCGGAGTCTAATAGACACCTGACCTATGGAGATTTTTCCCATGCGTAAATCTGTTCTGCTGGTGGCGAGCTTTACCACCATGTCGTTGCTGCTTGGCGGTTGTGCCTCGAACCTGACTGGCGATTCCTATTCCCGCGATGAGGCACGGCGGGTGCAAACGGTGCGCATGGGTACCATCGAAGCCCTGCGTCCAGTGAAGATCGAAGGCACCAAGACCCCCATCGGCGGTGGCGCAGGCGCCATTGTCGGCGGCGTTGCCGGCAGTGCAGTCGGTGGTGGCCGTGGCAGCATTGTTGCCGCAGTGATCGGTGCCGTTGCCGGTGGCCTGGCCGGTTCGGCTGCCGAAGAAGGCCTGACCCGCACCCAAGGCGTGGAGATCACCGTGCGTGAAGACGACGGCAGCACCCGTGCCTATGTTCAGCAAGTGCAGGACAACGAGATCTTCCGTGTGGGCGAACGGGTCCGCATCATGACTGTCGATGGCACCAGCCGCGTCACTCATTGACGGGATTGCGCACAAGAAAAACCCCGACGCGGTCAGGCCGGTCGGGGTTTTTTGTTGCCGGATGTTATTGGCGCTTCAGTCCGAGCATGTCACGTGCCACAGCCTCGGCGATACGGATGCCATCGACACCTGCCGAGAGAATGCCGCCGGCATAGCCGGCACCTTCGCCTGCCGGGAACAGCCCCTTGAGGTTCAGGCTCTGGTAGTCGTCGCCACGGGTGATGCGCAGTGGCGAGGAGGTGCGCGTCTCGATGCCGGTGAGTACCGCATCATGCAGGTTGTAGCCCTTGATCTGGCGATCGAAGGCGGGCAGCGCTTCACGGATGGCTTCGATGGCGAAGTCCGGCAGGCTCGGCGCCAGGTCACCGAGGGTCACGCCAGGCTTGTAGGACGGCTCGACACTGCCCAGGGCCGTGGACGGCCGTCCGGCAACGAAATCGCCCACCAGTTGAGCCGGCGCTTGGTAGTTGCTGCCGCCGAGCAGATAGGCGTTGGACTCCAGGCGTTCTTGCAGCTCGATGCCGGCCAGCGGGCCGCCCGGGTAGTCCTGCTCCGGGTGGATGCCGACGACGATGCCCGAGTTGGCGTTGCGCTCGTTGCGTGAGTACTGGCTCATGCCGTTGGTGACCACGCGCCCGGGCTCGCTGGTGGCCGCGACCACGGTGCCGCCCGGGCACATGCAGAAGCTGTAGACCGAACGGCCGTTCTTGGCGTGGTGCACCAGTTTGTAGTCGGCAGCGCCCAGTTTCGGGTGCCCGGCGTACTTGCCCAGGCGTGCCTTGTCGATCAACGACTGCGGGTGCTCGATACGGAAACCGATGGAGAACGGCTTGGCTTCCATGTACACGCCTTTGCCATGGAGCATGCGGAAGGTGTCGCGGGCGCTGTGGCCCAGGGCCAGGACGACATGGCGCGAGTGCAGCTGTTCGCCGCTTTCCAGGACCACGCCGTGCAGTTGGCCATCGTCCATCAACAGGTCGGTGACCTTCTGCTGGAAGCGTACTTCGCCACCCAGGGCGATGATCTCCTGGCGCATGTTCTCGACCATGCCGGTCAGGCGGAAAGTCCCGATGTGCGGCTTGCTGACATAGAGGATCTCATCCGGTGCGCCAGCCTTGACGAACTCGTGCAGGACCTTGCGGCCATGGTGGTGCGGGTCCTTGATCTGGCTATAGAGCTTGCCGTCGGAGAATGTCCCTGCGCCACCTTCACCGAACTGCACGTTGGACTCGGGGTTGAGCACGCTCTTGCGCCACAGGCCCCAGGTGTCCTTGGTGCGTTGGCGCACTTCCTTGCCGCGTTCGAGGATGATCGGCCGGAAGCCCATCTGCGCCAGCAGCAGGCCTGCGAAGATGCCGCAGGGGCCGAAGCCGACCACGATTGGCCGTTCTTCAAGCCCGTCCGGCGCCTGGCCGACGAACTTGTAGCTGACATCGGGCGCGAGGTTGACGTTGCGGTCGTCGGCGAACTTGCGCAGCAGTTCCGCTTCGTTGCTTGCCTCAAGATCGATGGTGTAGATGAACAGCATCTCGCTGTTCTTCTTGCGGGCGTCGTAGCTGCGTTTGAACAGGGTGAAGCCGAGCAGTTGCTCATCCTCGATGCCCAGGCGCTGCACGATGGCTTCGCGCAGGGCTTCGTCGGGATGATCCAGGGGCAGCTTCAGTTCGGTGATTCGTAGCATGGCAGGGTCCAGTATCCCGGCCATGGGTGGCCGGCGGCTTTACACAAACCGCCAAGTATAAGCTGTTCGCTGCCTTTGCAGGCAGGAGAAACGCCGCCGGCGATCAGTCGTCGCGAGAACCGCCGTAATAGCCGCAACCTTGCAGGACCTGGTCGTCGATACGCAGCTCGGCACGCAGGTGTTGTACCGCGCCAGTGGCACTGTCGATGCAACGCTGCGGGGCTACCCACAACTCGATGCGTTGGCCGTCGGCTTCGCTGCTCAAGCTCAGGCCGCCCCCGGGCATTTGTTCTTCCAGGTAGGGCAGGGGTAGCGCAGGTTGGCCAACCCGGCTGAGGACCATGCCCTTGCCGCTCGCCTTGATGTCCCAGTCGGGCTCATGGCCACTGGCGCGCAAGGTCAGTTGCTTGAAGTTGGGATCGCTGCAGGCATTGGCGGAGCCTTCCACGCGGTAAAGCCGTTGCACGTTCAGTTGCCCGTCGCTGCCGGCTTGGGTGGCGCCAGTCAGTTTACCGCGTACGTCAGCGAACAGTTGCTCGGCAGCATCGTCGGCCAGGTTCGCGGCTTCCTGCAGCAGTCCGGTGTTACCGCTGTCGTTGACCACGAAACGACGGCTTTCGTTGCAGGGCTTGAACAGCAGCTTTCCGCCGCTGGCGCTGAGTTCGCCCTGCATCCGCGTGGTGCCGAGGTTCGGATCGCTGGGCTTGTCCGCCAGCATCTGGCAGCCGCCGAACAGGGGCAACAGGGTGGCGAGCAGCAGGGGTGGGGCGAGGCGCATGGATGGGGCTCCGGGGTCACGACGGATGAAGTGGGCACGTTACCCAGCATGGTCTCGGATCACAAGGGCAATTCCGTAGCGGCAGGGCCTGCTCTCCACAGGCAAAAAAAGGCCCGAAGGCCTTTTTTCCATTGCAGGTGTCGATCAACCTCCCAGGTAGGCGTCGCGGACCTTCGGGTCGGTGAGCAGCGATTCACCGGTACCCTGCATGACCACGCGGCCGTTTTCCAGCACGTAGGCACGGTCGGCGATCTTCAGGGCCTGGTTGGCGTTCTGCTCGACCAGGAACACTGTGACGCCATCGCTGCGCAGTTGCTCGATGATGTCGAAGATCTGCTGGATGATGATCGGCGCAAGGCCCAGCGAGGGTTCGTCGAGCAGCAACAGCTTGGGCTTGCTCATCAGCGCCCGGCCGATGGCGAGCATTTGCTGCTCGCCGCCGGACATGGTGCCGCCACGCTGGTTGTAGCGCTCCTTCAGGCGGGGGAACAACTGCAGGACCTTGTCCAACTGCTCCTGGTAGTCGCCCTTGTTGGTGAAGAAGCCACCCATGGCCAGGTTTTCCTCGACGGTCAGGCGGGCGAACACGCGGCGGCCTTCAGGGACCACGGCGATGCTCTTGCGCATGATGTGCGAGGAGGGCTGGCCGACCAGCTCTTCGCCCAGGTACTTGATGCTGCCGCTTTGGGCTTGGGGCGAACCGCAGAGGGTCATCAGCAGGGTCGATTTGCCGGCACCGTTGGCACCGATAAGGGTGACGATCTCGCCCTGGCGGATCTCGACGTTGATGCTGTGCAGCGCCTGGATCTTGCCGTAGAAGGTGGAGACGTTTTCGAACTGCAGCATTTACGCTTCCCCCAGGTAGGCTTTGATCACTTCAGGGTTGTCGCGGATCTGCTCCGGCGTGCCGTCGGCCAGGGGAGTGCCCTGGTTGATTACCACGATATGGTCGGAAATGCTCATCACCAGCTTCATGTCGTGTTCGATCAGCAGCACGGTCACGTTGTGGTCCTGGCGCAGATAGGCGATCAGGGCCTTGAGGTCTTCGGTCTCCCTCGGGTTGAGGCCTGCCGCTGGCTCGTCGAGCATGATGATGCGCGGGCGGGTCATCATGCAGCGGGCGATTTCCAGGCGACGCTGCTGGCCGTAGGCCAAGGTGCCGGCAGTACGGTTGGCGAAGTCGGTGAGGTTCACTTTCTCCAGCCAGTACTGCGCGTGCTCCATGGCCTCTTGCTCGCTGCGACGATAGCTCGGGGTCTTGAACAGGCCGGCGAAGAAGTTGGTGTTCAAGTGCCGGTGTTGGGCGATCAGCAGGTTTTCCAGTGCGGTCATTTCCTTGAACAAGCGCACGTTCTGGAAGGTTCGCACCACGCCCTTGCGGGCGATCTCGTGACCGGGCAGGCCCTGGATTGGCTGGCCATCGAGCAGGATTGTGCCGCTGCTGGGTTTGTAGAAGCCGGTCAGGCAGTTGAACACCGTGGTCTTGCCGGCGCCGTTCGGGCCAATCAACGCCACCACTTGTTTTTCCTTGACGGTCAGGCCCACGCCGTTGACCGCCAACAAGCCGCCGAAGCGCATGCTCAGGCCGCTGACTTGCAGAATTTCGCGGCTCATCGACGCAGCTCCATGTGTGGACGTTGCATAGGCAGCAGGCCTTGCGGACGCCAGATCATCATCAACACCATCATTGCACCGAACATCAGCATCCGGTACTCGCTGAACTCGCGCATGAGTTCCGGCAGCAGGATCATCACGATGGCCGCGAGGATCACGCCCAGTTGCGAGCCCATGCCGCCGAGCACGACGATGGCGAGGATAATCGCCGATTCGATGAAGGTGAACGACTCCGGTGTTACCAAGCCCTGGCGCGCGGCGAAGAAGCTGCCGGCAAAACCGGCGAAGCTGGCCCCGAGGGTGAATGCCGACAGCTTGATCACGGTCGGGTTCAGGCCCAGCGCACGGCAGGCGATCTCGTCTTCGCGTAGCGCTTCCCAGGCGCGGCCTATCGGCATGCGCAGCAGACGGTTGATCACGAACAAGGCGAGCAGCGCCAGCAGCAGGGCTACCAGGTAAAGGAATATGACCTTGTTGATCGAGTTGTACGGCAGGCCGAAGAACTCGTGGAAGGTCTGCATCCCCTCGGCGGCACGGCGTTCGAAGGTCAGGCCGAAGAAGGTCGGCTTGTCGATGTTGCTGATGCCGTTGGGGCCACCGGTGACGCTGGTCAGGTTGCGCAGGAACAGACGGATGATCTCGCCGAAGCCGAGGGTCACGATCGCCAGGTAGTCCCCGCGCAGGCGCAGTACCGGGAAGCCGAGCAGGAAGCCGAAGATCGCCGCCATCAGGCCGGCGATCGGCAGGCAGATCCAGAAGCTCAGGCCAAAGTAGTGCGACAGCAAGGCGTAGCTATAGGCGCCGACGGCATAGAAGCCGACGTAGCCCAGGTCGAGCAGGCCTGCCAATCCGACCACGATGTTCAGGCCCAGGCCCAGCAGCACGTAGATCAGGATCAGGGTGGCAATGTCGACCGCGCCGCGCGAGCCGAAGAACGGCCAGACCAGGGCTAGCACGATCAGGCCGAGGATGACCCAGCGCTGGGTCTGCGGCAGGGTCAGGAAGTTGCTGACGGCCGGCGAGATCAGCTTGCGATCCGAGCGGCTGCGCATCACTGCGCTCCACTGCTTGTCGAACAGCACGCGCAGGAACATCAGCACCGAGCAGACGGCGATCACCGTGAGGGTGAAGGGCCCCTGGCTGTGGACGATCAGGCGGATGCCTTCGATGCTCAGCTTCAGGCCCAGGACCGGGAAGGCCACGGCCCATACCAGCAAGGCGCTGAAGAACGCCTGTTTGAGATTTCTGTTCATACTTTTTCAACCTCCGGACGGCCCAGGATGCCGGTCGGCCGGAACAGCAACACCAGAACCAATAGGCCGAACGCCACCACGTCCTTGTACTGGTCACCGAAGATATCGGCACCAAAGGCTTCGGCCACACCGAGCACCAGGCCTCCGAGCATGGCGCCCGGGATACTGCCGATGCCGCCGAGAACCGCAGCGGTGAAGGCCTTCAGGCCCACCAGGAAGCCGGCGTTGGGGTTGATCACGCCGTACTGCATGCTCAGCAGTACGGCCGCCACGGCGGCCAGGGCGGCGCCGACGACGAAGGTCAGGGCGATGATGTTGTTGGTATTGATGCCCAGCAGGTTGGCCATCTTGAGGTCCTCGGCGCAGGCACGGCAGGCGCGCCCCAGGCGGGAGCGAGAGATGAACAGAGTCAGGCCAGTCATGGCCACCAGGGTGACCACGAACACCAGGACCTGCATGTAGGACACCAGGACTTCCTCCGCGCCGCCCGGACCGAAGGAGAAACTCCCCGGAATCAGGTTGGGAATGGATTTGTCCTTGGAGTCCTGCGACAACAGGACGGTGTTTTGCAGGAAGATCGACATGCCGATGGCGGAGATCAGCGGGATCAAGCGGTTGCTGTTGCGCAGGGGGCGGTAGGCAACCCGCTCGATGCTGTAGCCATAGGCACTGGTCACGAAGATCGTCGCGATGAAGGCGACGGTCATCAGCAGCGGCAGTGAGTCGATGCCCATCATGGCCAGCCCGGCGAGGGCGATGAAGGCCACATAGGAACCGATCATGTACACCTCGCCATGGGCGAAGTTGATCATTCCAATGATGCCGTAAACCATTGTGTAGCCAATGGCTATCAAGGCATAGGTGCTGCCAATGGTCAGGCCATTAACCAGCTGTTGGAAGAAGTGATAGATCTCAGGCATTTACAGCGCTCCTAAAAACCTGATTTGCATTCGCTGGCGGGTGGTGAACCCGGCCCTTCCTTGTGGTCTTTGGCCACTTCGGCTGGGCACTGCCAGGGAACCGCGGGTGACGGTTTTAAGATTTTCAGGTGAGCCTGCTCCCGGATCGCGGGAGTCGGGCCCATGAACCTCGTAAAACAAAGCCCACTGCTCGCACAGTGGGCTTTCGGTCAGCTAGTCAGACGCAATTACTGAGGGGAAACTTCGGTTTTCGGTTTGCCGAAATGCCATTCGTAGACCACGAATTTGAAATCCTTCAGGTCTCCCTTGTCGTCGAACGACAGCTCGCCGGTCGGGGTGTGGAAGGTGCCTTTGTGGATTTCCTCGGCCACTTTCTCGGCGTCATCGCTGTCACCGGCGGCCTTGATCGCTTCGGCAATCACCTGGACGGCGGAGTAGGCCGGGAACACGAACGGGCCGCTCGGGTCCTGCTTCTTGTCAGCGAAGGCTTTGACCAGTGCCTGGTTGGCCGGGTCTTGGTCGAACGACTTGGGCAGGGTCACCAGCAGGCCTTCGGAGGCTTGTTGGGCGATCTGCGAGATGGAGTCGTTGCCGACACCTTCTGGCCCCATGAACTTGGCGTTCAGGCCCCTTTCCTTGGCTTGGCGCAGGATCAGGCCCAGCTCGGGGTGGTAGCCGCCGTAGTAGACGAAGTCGACGTTGTTCTGCTTGAGCTTCTGGATGATCGAGGAGAAGTCTTTGTCGCCGGCGTTCAGGCCTTCGAAGACGGCAACCTTGGTGCCTTTGCCCTCGAGGGTCTGCTTGACGGCGGTGGCGATGCCTTCACCGTACTGCTGCTTGTCGTGGAGCACTGCGACGACGTTCGGTTTGACGTGGTCGGCGATGTAGTTGCCGGCGGCCGGCCCCTGGGCGCTGTCCAGGCCAATGGTGCGGAAGATCAGCTTGTAACCACGGGCGGTGATTTCCGGGCTGGTTGCGGCTGGGGTGATCATGATCACGCCTTCGTCTTCGTAGATGTCGGACGCAGGCTGGGTGGAGCTGGAGCACAGGTGGCCGACGACATACTTGACGCCATCGTTGACCACTTTGTTGGCAACCGCGACGGCCTGTTTAGGGTCACAGGCGTCGTCGTATTCCTTGGCTTCGAGCAGCTTGCCGTCGACGCCGCCCTTGGCGTTGATCTGCTCGATGGCCATCTTGGCACCGATGAACTGCATGTCGCCGTACTGGGTGACCGGACCGGTCTTGGGGCCGGCGATACCGATCTTGATGGTGTCGGCGGCAAACGAATGGCTGGCAACCCCGGCCAGTACCATTGCGGCAAACAGCTTGGAAATCTTGATCATAGTGCTCCACTCATTCTGTTGTAATTCTTATAGTCCTGGCGCCCAGGGCTACAGACCGGGCGGGATTTGCGGCATGGCCACGCCAAATGCCGCAAGCCCACCTTCCCCCGGAACTTGTCCCGGTAACTGTACCGGTACAGTGTAGAGCGCCGTTCGAGCGCTTGAAAAGCGGGCGAATCGCAGCGCTCTCCGAGGGTGTCGCCTGGTTGACAGAAAGATACAGAAAAGCGCCATCAAATTGCCTTCATCCCACAGCAACCCCAGGCTCTGCGCGCTCTGTCGACCAATTACATATTTGAAACCGGGTTTTTCTGCAAAAATGACAACCTTTTAGTGGCTGAATCTTTGCTGGTAGGAACCCATGACAGATCAAACAAGCACCCTCTATGCCAAACTGCTCGGCGAGACGGCAATCATCGAGTGGAAAGCATTGGAGCGTTTTTGGGCCAAGGGTGACCTGATTTGGGTCGACCCAAGCCTGGACTTGATCGAGGTGGCACAGGCAATGGCTGAGAACCGCAGTGAAACCTTCGCCAACTGGCGCAATGCTGGCACTGTCGGGCCGGTCACGGCAGAGCAGGCGCTAGACCTGCAGGGCCGCGATCCTGAGATCTGGGCGGTGGTGGTATCGCCGTTCATCGTGATTCAGGAGAAAAAAACGCAGTGAGCCTGCGCTTTTTGGGTGCGTGAAAATGCGCATCGGCATCTGTTTGGTGCGTGTTGACGTTCACGTAAGGTGGACGTAAGTAACAATTGCGTGAGCGTTTGGCTGTGCGGTAACAGTTTACGGAATGCGTAACGAAGTTGCAGGGCCGCCCAGCGGCCCGCAATGCCTCAGTAGTCGACCCGCCCGGTATGGCTGTTCAGCGAGATGATCCGGGTCTTGCCGATGCGGTGACGGAAGATCTCCCGCAGGTACTTCACCGCCTTCTTCACGCATTCGCGGGACAGGCGGATGTCGTTGATCGACACGAAGCGGCTCTTGTCATTGATCAGCTCGCGGTACTTCTTCTCGTACATCGGTTTGATCGCATACCAGTTGGTGTCGAGGATCTTCGCTGGGTTCTCGAATTCGTTGAGCAGGTCGTCGATGCGCCCCTCGTCGAAGTGCTCGCTGGTGATGAACTCGAGGATGGCGTTGTCCAGGGTGTCGTCGAAGCGGTACGGATTGCGCGCGAAGCAGCGCTTGATGAACGCCACGATCAAGGTCAGGAAGTCATCCGACAGGCACGGGCTCTTGGCGATCAGGGTGGTCAGCGAGAGGTTGGCCGAAGCACCGATGACCAGGGCATAGCGCTTGAGCGTGGTGTTGGGGAACAGGCTGTTGAGGTGGGTCTTGAGCCGGTTCAGGTCCATGTACGACAGCTTGTAGTCTTTGGGCAGCGAGACGATCGACACCACCGACGAGCAGTTCTTGAAGAAATGCAGGTCATGCAGGGCCGCGGCATCGAAGCCAGAGGCTTGGTACTGCTCCAGGGCCGCACGGTAGCGCTGTGACTCGATCGGCAGCAGGCTGATGCCTTCGATGGCCTGGGTCTGCTTGTTGAAATGCGGCAGGTCGATGGAGCGGAAGAACAGGTCATCGATGTCCAGACGGGGTGGGTCTTTTTCGAATACCTTGAACTTGTCCGACCCCGGGGCCGGTTGTTCCGGCACCACGGATTCGGCGTAGGCGATCGCGACTGGGCCGGCCAGGCTCATGAACAGGTCGTTGGCGTCCAGGCGGATGGTTTCGCCGATATCGATGCCGGCGCGGCGGAAATAGTTCTGGTCGTAGTCGGTCGTGACGGCCTGGGCGGTCAGGATGTTGAAGATCTGTTGGGAGATGTACTGGTTCGCATGCTTCTCCATGGCGTTGACGTCGATGTTCTGGATGTTGCCGTCATCGCTCTCTTCGGCATAACGCATGATGTCGTTGGATATCAGCATCATCGCGTTCCAGGGACGGATGCGCCCCATGACACTGGCTTCGCTACTGTCTTCATTGTCGAAGTTGTACGAGAAGTCCCATTCTTCCGATAGGTACTTGCACAGCAATCGCCCAGCGTTGATGTGCAGGGCTTCAGACATCTCGCTGCGGTGATCGGAAATGTTGGGCAGTACGCAGATGCCGCTGGTGAAGATCGGCTCGAAGACGAACGAATGCCCGCTCTTGCCGTCGTTTTCGTCGGCAGCCTTGGTGTCGAAGGTCTTGTTCATGTACGAGTACTGCTGGGCCAGGCCGAATTCGGAGGCCATGCCGGAGCCTGTGCCGCCGCCGGCACTGAAGATGTAGAAGTACAGGCGCGACTGGTTGGCCTTTATCCCGCACGAGTCGATCAGGTACGAATGGATCAGCTTCCAGTCGGCGCTGGAGAAACGCTGGGTTTCCTTATTGAGGATGATCTTGGCTAGGTACTGGCCGAGGATCGGCGCATTGCCTGCGCCGCCAGCATGGACTTCCGACAGGTCCATGATCTTCATCTTGCTGTAGTCCCGCAGGAACCCGCCCCGTTCACCCTTGCGCGAGAAACGGATGCGCCCGGCGATATCCTTGTCCAGGTCACCGAGCATGACCAGAGGCTCGACCAGGAACACTGGCTTGGCCCCCTTGTTCTGGACCAGGCGCAGGTTGTTGCGGATCCAGCGTGCTGGACTGTAGGAGGTTTCGCTGTTGTGCCGGTCTTCGTTGTTGAACTCATTGAGGAAGAAGGTGCGGGCGTTGTACACCAGTTCCGCCACGTCCAGGGCGATGTTCGAGCCGCAGCGGCCCAGGCCGATCAGGCACACTGAAGGAAACTGCTGCTCCAGGCGCAGCAGGTCTGCGTCTTCCACGTGCAGGCTATGGGGGAACACCAGGTCGCGCAGGCCGTCGAGGTTTTCGAGGATGCGCTGGATGTCGTTCTCGGTGTAGTACAGGTATTGCTGCGCCGGCACGTTACGGGCGATGTAGTGCTCTCGAGCATCGGTGGCGGTCAGCGAGGTGGAGGAGGGCGACAACTCGGGAAGCGCATTGGCAGAAGTGTTCGTAGAGGTCATATTGCGCCATTTGCCTGGAGTGGTGGACTGTCAAAGATGGATGTCATATGGCCATCATTGAGTAATTTCGCGACTGTATCAGTGCATCTTTTACGTAAGCGATAGGGTTTTGCCCTACAAGAGCTAAGGGTTTTCCCGTTACGCCTGAACTGGATCGTCCAATTATCGAAGTTCCTTAATCATCTGCCTGGAGTCGTACATGAGTACTGCATTGCCTTCGCTGGGATTTGCCGGAATCGGCCTGATGGGCCTGCCGATGTGTCGGCGCTTGCTGGCAGCGGGGTATCCGCTGACCGTGTGGAACCGCAGCCCGGACAAATGTGCCGAGCTGGTCAAGGCCGGCGCGCGTCTGGCGGCCAACCCCGCCGAGTTGTGCCAGGGTACGGATCTGGTTTTGCTGTGCCTGGCCGATACGGCAGTGGTGCGTGAAGTGGTATTCGGTGAAGCGGGTATTGCCCAGGGGGCGAGTGCCGGGCAGTTACTGGTGGACCTGTCCAGCCTGGAGCCGACCGCGACCCGTGAGATGGCCGCCGAGCTGGCGGCTTTGTGCGGCATGGCCTGGTTGGACGCGCCGGTGTCCGGAGGCACACCGGGGGCTGAGGCCGGCACTCTGGCGATCATGGTCGGCGGCGAGGAGGCTGACCTGGAGCGGGCGCGGCCTGTGCTACTGACCTTGGGCCAGCGTGTAACGCACATGGGGGGCGTCGGTGCCGGGCAAGTGACCAAGGCCTGCAACCAGATGATCGTTGCCTGCAACGCGCTGGTGATCGCCGAGGTGGTGGCGTTGGCCGAGAAGGCCGGGGTCGATGCGAGTCAGATTGCCGAAGCCCTGGCTGGTGGCTTCGCCGACTCCAAGCCACTGCAGATCCTCGCTCCGCAAATGGCTGAAAGCCGTTTCGAACCGATCAAGTGGCATGTGCGTACCTTGCTCAAGGACGTCGACACGGCGGTGAAGTTCTCGCGCGAACAGGGCTCGGCCACGCCGGTCAGTGGCCTCGCCGCGCAACTGTTGCGCTTGCACGGTAGTCAGGGCTACCTGCAAAAAGATCCGTCGACCCTGGTAGCGCTGTATCGCAGTAAGGACTGACATCGCTGGCCATGTCGGAGGCCTGCCGGTTGAGGCGCTGGAGGATCGGTCGCAGTTCGCTCAGAGGCACGGCGCGGCTGAGCAGGTGGCCCTGGAGGAAGTCGCAGCCGTGGTTGGCGAGAAATTCGTATTGCTCGACGGTTTCCACGCCTTCGGTCACCACCTGCAAGTGCAGGGTATGGGCCATGGCAATGATGGCCTGGACGATCTCCCGGTCTTTTTGGTTGCCCGGCACATCCTGGATGAACGAGCGATCGATCTTCAGGATGTCCAGGGGCAGGCACTTGAGGTAGGCCAGTGATGAGTAGCCAGTGCCGAAATCATCGATCAAGAGCGACACGCCCAGGGTCCGGATGCGCTTGAGCAAGCTGATGGTGTGCTGGATGTCGCCCATCAGGGCATTTTCCGTGACCTCCAATTCCAACTGCCACGGGCCGAGACCGGTCTGGAATAGCGTCATTTCGACTTCGTTGGCCAACTCCTCGCGGCCCAGAGTCAGGGCCGAGCAGTTGACTGTGACCTTGAGGCCGCCCAGGCCATGGCGATTGAGCTGGGCTAGGTCTTCGCAAGCCTGTCGCAGCACCCATAGGTCCAGCTCGACGATCAGGCCGTTGGTCTCGGCGATGCCGAGAAAACGGTCTGGGCCGATCAGGCCATGCTGTGGATGTTGCCAGCGCACCAGGGCTTCGAGTTTGGCCACTTGGCCAGTGTGCAGGTCGAAGATCGGCTGGTAGTGCACGCACAGTCCCTGTTCCTCGAGCAGGGCTACGCGCAGTTCTTCCTCCAGTTGCAACTCCAGCGAGGCACGGGTCTTCAGGCTGCTATTGAAGAAGTTCAGGCTGTTGCGTCCGCAGCCCTTGGATTGGTAGAGCGCTAGATCGGCGTTTTTCAGCAGTTCCTCGCTGGTGCGCCCGTCATCGGGAAAGATGCTGATACCGATGCTGGTGGTCATGACCATGCGCCGGCCAGCCAGGTGGATGGGGTCCTTCATCCTCTGCATGATGCGTTGGGCGAGGTGGCGGGCCTCGTCACGGTTGTTGAGGCTGGTGAGGATGCAGAACTCGTCGCCGCCGAAGCGCGCCACGACGTCCTGGCTGCGGGTAGCGGCCTTGATGTGCCCGGCGATCACCTTGAGCAGTTCGTCACCGGCGGCGTGGCCGAGGCTGTCGTTGATCCGCTTGAAATGGTCGATGTCGAGGAACATCACCGCCAGCATGCCTTCGTTGGCGTTCTGCTCGGCCAGGCGTTCGGCGAACACCTGGTTGAAGCCCCTGCGGTTGACCAGGTTGGTCAGGGCGTCGTAATGGGCGGCCTGCTGCAACGACACTCGCGCCTGGTCCAGTTGGCTGAGCAGGACATTGACCCGGCGCAGGTCGTGCTCCTTGCTTTGCAGCTTTTTGTCCGCCAGGGCCACGCTGATGCTGCTGGCGCTGATCAGCAAGGTGATGAAGGCGATGGTAAGGCTCAGTTGCAGGCTGTTGTCGGTGACGGGCAGTTGCAGTGCGGAACCGTTCGCCAGCACCAGGGTCATGGCAGCCATGCCGGTGAAGTGGGTACAGACGATACCGGCTCCCATCAGCAGGCTCGCGCCGCATTTCATCGCCAAGTGCAGGGTGCCGCTGCCATTGCGAAAGTAGCGGGCCAGCAGCAGGGCGACCAGGCTGGTGGTGATGGCGATGGCCAGTGATGCCAGCAGCAGGCCGACCTGGTAGTACTGCCGGGCGCCAGTCTGCAGCGCGGCCATCCCGACATAATGCATGACCGTGATACCCAGGCCGATGATGACAGCCGTCTGCAGGTAATGACGCGGGCGCAGCTCGCTTCGGTTGAGGGTGTTCATCGCCAGCCAGGCGGCTAGCAGGGCGATCAGCAGCGACATGCCGGTCAGCGTGACGTCATAGTGAGTCTCGATCGGTACTTCGAAGGCCAGCAGGCTGATGAAGTGCATGGCCCAGATGCCGCTCGCCAGGCAGAACGCACCCAGCACCCGCCACTGCCGCCGGGAGGAGTGGTGCTCGCTGTGGCTCTGGCGTTCAGCCATGTCCAGGGTGGCGAAACATCCTGCGCAGGCAACCGCGTAGGCGAGCATCACCAGGAAGGCATTGTGTCGGCAATCGAGGATGATCTGCCCGGTCGCTGGCAGTTCGGCGAACAATTGCAGCCCCAGCCACTCCATTGAATGCCTCTTTGTCGAGTTTGCACTCGTCCCCAAAAAGTTGTGTGGAGACTGTCTGGCTGGAGTATAGGAACTGGGCGTCAAGCCTTCCTGGATAATGGCGTTTTGATTTCAACCATTTGGATATTGGCTTAATAGCGGAGGGATCTAAAGACGGGGCCGGGGTGCCCGCGTAGAGCTGCTTTGGGATTGCCCCGGTAGAGCCTGATGCGAGGCAGTCGCTCCCACGAGCCGAGGCTCGTGGGAGCGGACTTGCCCGCGATTATCAGCCTGCGACCAGCACGCGAATCGCTTCGAGCCGCAGTGCCGCTTTCTCCAGCATGGCCAGCCCGTCTTCGCGCTGCTTGCGCAGTGTCTCGATCTCGCTGTCCCGCACGCTCGGGTTGACGGCTTGCAGGGCTGTCAGGCGCGCCAGCTCTTCATCGGCTTGCGCCGCCAGACGGCGTTGCGCTTCGGCTACGCGTTCGGTATGGCGCGGCAGTATCTTGGCTTCACCGCCATTGATGCGGCTGGCCAGGACGTCGCGCTGGGCCTG
This sequence comes from Pseudomonas sp. X10, assembly GCF_054889225.1. Taxonomy (NCBI): domain Bacteria; kingdom Pseudomonadati; phylum Pseudomonadota; class Gammaproteobacteria; order Pseudomonadales; family Pseudomonadaceae; genus Pseudomonas; species Pseudomonas sp. X10. The sequence goes on from NZ_CM142677.1 coordinate 1,369,494, forward strand.
GATGAACTTGTTGGCGCTGGCCTTGGGCACGCTTTCGAGCTGCTCATTGAGGGTTTCGAAGGCCACCCGTGGCGCCAGGTCATTGCCGTTGGCATCAAGCAGGCAACGCAATGCCGCTGGAGGCAGGTAGCGGCCCAGTTGCAGGTTACGCGGAGCCACCACTTCGCTGACATACAGCAGCTCGAGCAGCACGGTGCCTGGCTTGAGCGCTTTGTTCTTGATCAGCGCCACGGCGGTGTTGCCCATCGAGCCGGACAGCACCAGGTCCATGCCGCCCTGGACCATCGGGTGCTCCCAGGTGATGAACTGCATGTCTTCGCGTGACAGGGCCTGGCCGCGGTCGTAGGTGATGGTCACGCCTTCGTCGTCGCCCAGCGGGAAGCTGGCGTCGAGCATCTTTTCGCTCGGTTTGAGGATAAGGGCATTTTCCGAATGGTCTTCGCTGTCGATGCCGAAAGCGTCGAACAGGGTTTCCATGTAGATCGGCAGGGCGAACTGGTCATCTTGTTCGAGGATCGCCTCGACCAGTGCCTGGCCTTCGCCGGCGCCACCGGAATTCAACTCCAGCAGGCGGTCGCGACCGCTGTGCAGCTCGGCCTCCAGGCGCTCGCGTTCGCTGCGCGCTTCCTCGACCAGACCGTCCCAGTCTGAAGCCTTGCCACCTTCGAGCAACGGCAACAGGCGGGAGCCGAAGCGATGCTGTAGGGCATTGCCGGTCGGGCAGGTATTGAGGAAGGCGTTGAGGCCCTGGTGGTACCACTGGAACAGGCGTTCCTGGGGGCTCTCCTGCAGGTAGGGCACGTGCAGCTCGATGGTGTGCTTCTGACCGATCCGGTCGAGGCGGCCGATACGCTGTTCGAGCAGGTCCGGGTGGGCCGGCAGGTCGAACATCACCAAGTGATGGGCGAACTGGAAGTTGCGACCTTCGCTGCCGATCTCCGAACAGATCAGCACCTGGGCACCGAACTCTTCGTCGGCGAAGTAGGCGGCTGCACGGTCGCGCTCGAGGATGCTCATGCCCTCATGGAACACCGTGGCCGGGATGCCGGAGCGCACGCGCAGGGCGTCTTCAAGGTCCATGGCGGTCTCGGCGTGGGCGCAGATCACCAGGACCTTGGTCCGTTTGAGCATCTTCAGGGTGTCGATCAGCCAGTCGACCCGTGGATCGAAGCGCCACCAGCGCTCTTCATCGCTGGTTTCGCCCTGGGCCTGGAAGGCCACTTCCGGATAAAGCTCGGCATGCTCGCCAGCCGGTAGGTCGAGGTACTGCTCGGGATTGGGCAGCGGGTAAGGGTGCAGCTTGCGCTCGGGGAATCCCTGGATCGCCGCACGGGTATTGCGGAACAGCACGCGGCCGGTACCGTGGCGGTCGAGCAGTTCGCGGATCAGGCGCGCGCTGGCCTGGCTGTCGCCGTCGCTGACCGCGGCCAGCAGGGCTTCGCCCTCGGCACCGAGGAAGCCTTCGATGGTGGCATGGGCTTCGGCCGACAGGCGCCCTTCGTCGAGCAACTCCTGGACGGCTTCGGCCACTGGGCGGTAGTGCTCGCTCTCGGCACGGAAGGCCGCTAGGTCGTGGAAACGGTTGGGGTCGAGCAGGCGCAGGCGGGCGAAGTGGCTGTCCTGGCCGAGCTGCTCGGGGGTGGCGGTGAGCAGCAGCACGCCCGGGATAACCTGGGCCAGTTGCTCGACCAGGGTGTACTCGGGACTGGCCTGTTCTTCGTGCCAGACCAAGTGGTGGGCTTCGTCGACCACCATCAGGTCCCAGCCGGCGGCGAACAGAGCGTCTTGGGCCTTCTCGTCGTGGGTCAGCCATTCCAGGGCGACCAGCGCCAGTTGGGCATCTTCGAACGGGTTGCTGGCATCGCTCTCGATGAAGCGCTCGGCGTCGAACAGCGCCACCTGCAGGTTGAAGCGCCGGCGCATTTCTACCAGCCACTGGTGCTGCAGGTTCTCCGGTACGAGGATCAGCACACGGCTGGCCCGCCCTGAAAGCAGTTGGCGATGGATCACCAGGCCGGCTTCGATAGTCTTGCCCAGGCCGACTTCGTCAGCCAGCAGGACCCGCGGCGCGATACGGTCGGCGACCTCGCGGGCGATGTGCAACTGGTGGGCGATCGGCTGGGCGCGGCAGCCACCCAGGCCCCAGAGCGACGACTGCATCTGCTTGCTGGTGTGCTCGAGGGTGTTGTAGCGCAGGCTGAACCAGGGCAGCGGGTCGATCTGGCCGGCGAACAGGCGGTCGCTGGCAAGGCGGAACTGGATGAAGTTGGACAGCTGGGTTTCCGGCAGGGTGCGTGGCTGGTTCTGCGCGTCGAGGCCGTGGTAGACCATCAGGCCATCGACGTCGTCGACTTCGCGCACGGTCATCTTCCAGCCTTCGAAGTGCGTGATCTGGTCGCCAGGCGAGAAGCGCACACGGGTCAGGGGCGCGTTACGCAGGGAATACTGGCGGGTGTCGCCAGTGGCCGGGTAGAGCACGGTCAACAAGCGGCCGTCCTGTGCTAGAACGGTCCCAAGGCCGAGCTCGGCTTCGCTGTCGCTGATCCAGCGTTGCCCCGGTTGATACTGCTGCGCCATACTGCCTGACTCCCGCGATGAAAAAGCCGACTATCTTAACGGATAGGTCTGTGCAGACCAAAGAGTCTAGCAATTTCATCGAAGAAAACTGCCTTTGCCTACGAGGGCACCGATTCGACATGCCTGCCAAGCACCGCTGGTTGAACGTATCCCTGGCCTTGGGCTGCCTCCTGGTACTGGCTGGCTGCGAACGGAAAAGCTTCGAGACCTTGCCGCCGATCCCCATCGAGCAACTTGAAGTGTTAGGCGTGCAGACACCGATCAAGAGCGTGCACTTTCGCGATCGCGACGGCGAGGGTCTGTTGGTGCTCAGCCGTACTGACGGCCAGGCCACCGATGCCGAGACAGAGCAGGAGGTCGACAAGGTCGTACTCAAGGCGACCTTGTACGGACGCACCGACCAGGACGCGGCGTTCAAGGCCCGCTGGCAGATCGAACAGGAAACCACCTGCCCGGGGTTGGATCTGGACGTGGACTTCTACACCGACGTCAGCGATGTCAGCGACTTGAACAATGACGGTGTGGCCGAGCTGACTGTCGCCAGCCATGCCTTCTGTGGTGGTGGCATCGAGCCCCATGACATCGCCATCGAACTGCGCGAAGGCCAGGCGAGCTACACCATCACCGGCCAGTCGCTGATCAGCCCTGCGGGCGAAGACCCCATGGGTGGCAAGCGTGAGGACAGCGCCTCGCTGAAGAATGCCCCGCAGGCGCTGCGCGACCATCTGGACAGGGTATGGCAGTCGGTCTACAAGCGCCCGTGGAGCGAGGCCGGGGCGGGGTCGGACGACGATGACGCGTCCTAGCCTATACTTTTCCATGCGCCACTGTGACGTGCCGCACAAAGCTGCGCGCTGGTATTCAAGGCTACTGAGCGCAGGCCGATAGACTGGCGACAGGAGATCATTCCATGCTGCCGCCCATCATCCCCCTCAGCGCTGTCCCCGTGACCTCGCAAACGGACCCGGTCAAACCTGCTCCGAACGTCCCGCCTGTGGTGCCCGCGCAACCCTCTTCCAGCGACAGCACCATTAACCTCAAGCACCAGCGCGATCCGCAGGAGCAGGCACTGCTGCTGCGAGACGAGCAACGGCGCCAGCAGCGCCGCCGGCAGGGCCCAGAGGGGTACGATGCCGTGCCTGGTGATGAGCTCAACGCCGACAACACCGTGCCCGTCGCGCCGTTGATGGACGAACGGACGCGCCAGGGGCTGCTGGTCGACATCGAGGTTTGAGGCACTCCGGGGCTGGTCAGCGGTCGCGTGGCCCTTCATTATGAGAACCTCTGCTGTCAGCCGCTGAGCCTGCCATGAGCCAAGACAACCTGATCGACTTCGGCGCCGAACGCGCCAAGCGCATCCATGACCTCAATGAAAAGCGCCTTAACGAAGTGCGCCAGGCCTTCGAGCAGGCCATGCCCCTGAGCAAACCCAGGAAGAAGCCCAAGGGCAAGCCGAAGAAGCGCTGAAACTTGACGCAGGTCAAGCCTGCTCCCGCCTCGCGTGCCCGTTCCTGGGCACCATTGACCTCGGTCAATTTCCCCCGCCATCACATTCGCTACCTTGCACTCATCGGGCAACGGCAGGTGAATGGGAGGCCGACATGTTTTTCGACAATGTGGTTATCGCCGGTGTGGTAACGGTCGGATTGATGTTGATGTTCTTCGCCGGCCTGGGAGTTTTCATCTGGAAAGATTCGAACAAGCGCAAACCGCGCTGATCTTTCTCGATTCACGAGCACGCAAGGCATTTAGGGCGACTTCGGTCGCCCATTTTTTTATGCCTCAAGACATGCCCTGATGACCACCGGTAGCCATGGCGTTGGCTCGACATTGCTCATGTAGTTAGATGATTAGCTAGCTAATTAGTTGTTTCGGTTTTATCCTTGCATCCTGTCTATCTTTCTATCAACACAGTTTGCAAGGTCCCTTTCGTGCCTATCACCCTCCAGGCCCTGCTGGCGCCGAGCAATCTCGCCATCAAGTTCGCCATCAAGACCTTGCTCGGCGGTGGCTTGGCCTTGTGGCTGGCGCTGCGATGGGGGCTGGAGCAGCCATCCTGGGCCCTGATGACGGCTTTCATCGTTTCCCAGCCACTGTCGGGCATGGTGGTGCAGAAGGGCTTGGCGCGGCTGGCCGGGACGCTGGTCGGGACTTGCATGTCGGTGGTGTTCATCGGCCTGTTCGCCCAGACGCCCTGGCTCTTCCTATTGTCCCTTGCCCTCTGGTTGGCGCTATGCACGGCAGCTTCCACCCAGTTGCGCAGCGCCTGGGCCTATGCCTTCGTGCTAGCTGGCTATACGGTCGCGATCATTGCCCTGCCGGCGATCGACCATCCGTTGCAGGTCTTCGAGCAGGCTGTGGCGCGCTGCACGGAAATTTCCCTGGGCATCGTCTGCGCCACGGCCTGCAGTGCCTTGCTCTGGCCCATGCGCGTCGAGCAGCAGTTGAGCGGGCAGGCACGCCAGGCTTGGCAGAACGGCCTGCAGGCGGCCAGCGCCATGCTCAGTGGGGAAGAGCAGGCGCGCAAGGGCCTGCTGGAAATCCTCGGGCGCATCGTCGCCATCGATGCCCAGCGCGAACATGCCTGGTTCGAAGGCAACCTTGGTCGGCAGCGGGCCCGAGCCATCCGTGGGCTGAGCCAGAAGCTGATGGTGCTGCTGCGCCTCTCCCGTTCAGTGCGTCGTCAGTGGCGTCAGCTGGATGACGCCGAGGCCAGGCACCTGCCGCCCTGGCTGGTCGAAGTGCGCGGTCAGTTGGCCGAACCTGACCAACCGAGCCTGCTCGTGCTGCGCCAGCGCCTTTGGGACGCCGCGCACGATGAGCGGATCAGTTCCGCCGAGCACTATTGCCTGGCGCGCCTGACCCTGTTGCTGGACATCGCCATGGCGGCGACCCAAGCCCTGCAGGATGTCGAAACGGGTAGGGCGCCGAAGGACGTGGCTCAAGGGCTGGCCGCCCATCGTGACTTGCCTCTGGCGCTGTTGTTCGGTTCGCGCAGTGCCATGGCCTTTCTGGTCATGAGTGGTTTCTGGCTGGCCACGGCCTGGCCTTCGGCCCCAGGTGGACTGGTGCTGACGTGTGTGGTCTGCAGCCTGTTCGCCAGCCGCGAGAATGGTGCGCAGATCGGCATGAGCTTCTTGCGTGGGATTTTCCTGGCCATACCTGTGGCGTTCTTCGTCGGGCAGATCATCCTGCCGCAATGGAGCAGCTTCGCCATGCTTTGCCTGGCAATGGGGGTACCGTTGTTCTTTGGCACCCTGGGCATGGCTCACCCTCGGACCGGTGCCACGGCGACGTCCTACTGCTTGCACTTCATCGTCTTGGTCGCACCGCTCAATGCCATGCACTTCGATGTGGCGATCATGCTCAACAGTGCCCAGGCCATGCTCATGGGGGTAGGCGCCGCGGTGCTGGCTTTCAAGCTGCTGGTGCTGCGCAACCCGGCCTGGCATGGTCGGCGCTTGCGCGCGGCGACCCAGAACGATCTGGTGCGTTTGACCCATCGCGACCTGCGAGGCGCCGACAGTTGGTTCGGCGGACGCATGGCTGACCGCCTTATGCAACTGGCGCGGCATTCCAGCGAGCTGCCGGAAGCGGAGCGCAAGCGTTGGGACGATGGCTTGCATGGCCTGGACATCGGCGATGAGCTGCTGCACTTGCGCATGTGCCTGACCCTGGCCCAAGCACCTCTGGTCGGGGCCGAACGCCAGTACCTGCAGCAGGTGGAGGCGGTGCTGACCAGCGGGCCGGCACCCGGACGTGGGCAGCGCCTGGATGCGGCCAGCAAGCAGTTCATCGAGGCGCTGCACGCCCAGCCAGCGAGCGATCCATTGCGCCTGGCCGAAGGCGCGGTGCTGCAACTACAGAAGAGCTGGGGCAAATGGTGCCGCTGGCAGGAGGAAGTCCATGGGCTTGCGTGAGTGGGCATTGGGTGGCGTGCTGCTCAGCCCTTTTCTGATCTATGTACTGCTGGCGCTCCTGCTGACCGGCCTGGCGCGGCTGTTGGTGCGGGTCACGCCGCTGGGTCGGTGGATCTGGCATGAAGCCTTGTTCGATGCGGCTTTGTTCGTGTGTATTTTGTCCCTGGTGGTACACCTGCTGGGGCCTTTGTAAGGAGTATGTCCATGCGTGCAGCCGTACGTATCGCAATCACCCTGTGCGTGGTGGTCATCGCCATCTTTGCCGGTTTCAAGCTTTGGCAGTACTACATGCTCACGCCCTGGACCCGCGACGCGCGGATTCGCGCCGATGTGGTGGTCATTGCGCCGGACGTATCCGGTTGGGTGCGGGAGTTGAAGGTTCAGGATAACCAGCAGGTCAAGGCTGGCGACTTGCTGATGACAATCGACCGCGACCGCTTCCAGGCGGCACTGGACAAGGCCAACGCAGTGGCTGAGACGCGCGCGCAGCAATTGCGGCTGCGTGAGCGTGAAGCAGCCCGGCGCACCGCCTTGGGCCCTGAGGCGATCAGCGCGGAGTTGCGCGAGAATGCCCAGATCAACGCCGCCGTGGCCCGTGGCGAACTGCATCAGGCCGAGGACGACGTGCAGGTGGCGAAGATCAACCTGGCCCGCAGCGAGGTGCGGGCGCCGCGCAGCGGCCATGTCACCAACCTGCGCCTGGCCCAAGGCAACTACGTCAATACCGGTCAGCCGGTCATGGCCCTGGTCGATGGCGAGACATTCTATGTCCAGGCCTACTTCGAGGAGACCAAGCTGCCCCGCATCCGCGTCGGTGACCCGGTCAAGGTCTGGCTGATGAGCGCTGGCGAACCGATGCAGGGCCATATCGAGAGCATCAGCCGTGGCATCACCGACCGCAACACCACACCGGACGGCCAGTTGCTGGCTGAAGTGGAGCCAACCTTCAACTGGGTGCGCCTGGCTCAGCGCATCCCGGTGCGCATCCGCCTGGACCAGATCCCCGAGGGCACCAACCTGAGCGCCGGCATGACCGCCAGCGTGCAGGTCCATGAGGACCAAGCCAGGCCTGAGCGTTAGCAGTCGATCAGAGGAACATACCTCCGGACACCTCCAGGCGCTGGCCGTTGATCCAGCCGTTGCCATCCTCCAGCAACAGGGCGATGGCTGAGCCGATGTCGTCGGGCAGGCCTACCCGCCCGAGGGCGGTGTTGCCGGCGATGAAATCATTGACCTGGCGATTGTCGCGGACTACGCCGCCGCCGAAGTCGGTCTCGATGGCGCCAGGTGCCAGGATGTTCACGCGGATGCCACGCGCCCCCAGTTCCTTGGCCTGATAGCGGGTCAGCACTTCCATTGCGCCCTTCATGGCTGCGTAGGCGGCGTAGCCGGGCAGGGAGAAGCGGGTAAGGCCGGTGGATATGTTGACGATCCGGCCTTGGTCGGCGAGCAGTGGCAGCAGGCGTTGGGTAAGGAAGAAGGGGCCCTTGAGCTGGATGTTGAGCAACTGGTCGAACTGCACTTCGCTGGTTTCGCTGAAGCTGGCGTTCAGGCCGATGCCGGCGTTGTTCACCAGGAAGTCGAACTGGCGGCGACCGAAACGCTGTTCGAGGGTATCGGCCAACTGCTCGGCGAAACCGGCGAAACTGGCGCTGTTGCCCACATCCAACTGCAGCATTGCCGCGCGCACACCGGATTGCTCCAGGCTGGCTGCGACGGCCTGCGCTTCACTGGCCTTGCTGTGGTAAGTGCCGATGATGTCGATGCCGCGAGCTGCCAGGTGCTCGGCGGTGTTCTTGCCCAGGCCGCGGCTGGCGCCGGTGATCAGTGCGATTTTGCGAGTCATGTCTGTACCTCAGTGGCGGTGGTGATGATGGGGACAGGTTATTGGTCGGCGTTCACCTGTTAAATCCTGGGAATTCGGAAATACTGTTCGGTATTTCCGGACAGTCAGAGGCTCATCGATGAACAAGCTGGAACTGCTGCGCACCTTTGTCCGGGTCAGTGAACTCTCAAGTTTCACCCTGGCTGGCGAGAGCTTGGGTTTACCGCGATCAACGGTATCCGAGCAGGTCCGGGCACTGGAAAACCTGCTCGGTACTCGTTTGCTCAATCGAACGACCCGAAGGGTCCAGGCGACCCAAGATGGCGTATTGCTGTATGAGCGCAGCAAGGACTTGCTGTCGGGCATGGATGAGATCGAAAGCCTGTTCCGTAGTGACGATGCCGACCTGGCCGGCCGCTTGCGCATCGACCTGCCGACCCTGATGGCACGTCGGGTGATCTTGCCTGCGTTACCGCGGTTCATGGAACGCTACCCGCGCCTGGCCCTGGAAATCAGCTGTACTGATCGCCAGGTCGACCTGTTGCGGGAGGGTTTCGATTGCGTCCTGCGCATCGGTGCGTTGAGTGACCTGGATGTGGTGGCGCGGCCGGTGGGGCAGTTGAGCATGTGCAATTGTGCAAGCCCCGCCTATTTGGCCCGGTATGGCACACCGCTCACTCTCGAAGATCTGGACGGTCACCGGCTTGTCCACTATGTGCCGCGTCTGGGGGCGCGCAGCCTGGGGTTCGAGTACGAGCGGGACGGTGAACTGCTCTACCGGCCCATGGAGGGGGACGTCACGGTCAACAACACTGAAGCCTATGAAAGCGCTTGCCTGGCCGGCCTGGGCCTGATCCAGGCGCCAACGGTGGGCGTGGCTGACTACCTGCGCCGGGGAGAACTGGTGAGTGTACTGGACGCCTGGCCCTCCCGGCCCATGCCTGTCTCCTTGTTGTACGCCCGGCAACGGCATGTCCCGCGCCGGGTCCAGGCATTCATGAATTGGTTGGCGGCGTTGTTGCGGCCCCAACTCGATCCAGCGGCAGGCGGAAGCTGAACAGGGTCCCGGCCTCTTGGCTGGACACCACCTCCATGCGTCCACCATGGGCCAGGGCTATCTGGTTGGCGATGTACAGCCCTAAGCCCAGACCTTGTTGCGGTCTATCGGATATCGGTCGTGAGAAGGGCTGGAACAGTTGGGTCATGGTGACCGGCGGAATTGGCTCGCCGAGGTTATGTACGCCCAGCACGAATACCCTGTCGCGGATCTCGGCAGTCACCGTGACCGGTCCGTCGGATGCGCCGTGAGTCAGGGCATTGGCTATCAGATTGGACAGCAACTGTGCCACCCGCTCGCGGTCACAATGGATACCTGCCAAATCGCCGATGTGCAGTTGGATCTGCCGCTGCGGATGCACGCCTTGCAGTTCCGAGGCAACGTGGTTGAGCGCTTCGTGCAGGTCGAGGCAGGGCAGGATGTTCAAGGTGATGCCGGCGCCCAGGCGGCCGCGGGCGAAGTCCAACACATCGCGCACCAACTGTGAGGCACGACGACCACAGGTGTGGATGTGCTGGGCGATAGCGCGGTTCTTCTCGTCGTCCAGGCGCTGGGCAAGCAGTTCAGCCCCCGCGGTAATGGCGAACAGCGGGTTGCGCAGGTCGTGACCGAGCACGGCAATGAACTGTTCGCGTACTTCCGCCATGGCCCGTTCCTTTTGCAAGGCTCGCTCGGTCTTCTGAGCGCTTTCCTCGCTTTCGATCTGGATCGACAGCAGGCGGGCGAAGGACTCCATCATTGGTTGGATGGCGCTGCCTTTCAACTGGGCCGGCTTAGGGTCGAGGGCGCATATGGTGCCGAAGAAACTGCCATCGGCACGAAACACCGGAACTGATATGTAGCTCTCGAACTTGTAGATGCGCGGTGTGTGGTGGTCGCAGTAGTTCTCGTCCTTGCTGGCCTGGTCGATCACGATCGTCTGGTGCGAGGTGCGAATCTCATGACACAGGGTCGTGGCTACATCCAGTTCGTCGCCCACTTCAAGGCCGAAACCCAGGGTGTCGAGCACTGCGCAAGTGGTCCAGTTGCTCTCTGTGACACGCGCCACGGCCGCGAAACGCATCCCTGTCGTTTCACAGATGACCTGCAGGATGGCCGGCACGGCGTTGATACGGCCGATGGTGGCGATGTCGGAAGTAACTGCATTGCTCATGGACGTTCCAGGCTGTCTGCGGCGGGAGGTGGCGTGAAGGTTAAGTCTAGCGGGGTCAGGCGCCAGGATGAAAAAACCTTGGCGGTTTCCCGTCGACTTGCAGTAGGCTGAGGCCCGCGCGTTGCCCGTCAGAGGCAGCCGCTTTCCGCTCGGCGTGCGTAACCCTTTTACCCTGCATCCAGTGCGATGCATTCGTAGTGAGGTTCGACATGCCTATCACATCCCAGGACATTTGCAGCGCCGCCGACCAACTCAAGGGATTCGTCGGTTTTCATGGCAAGCGTGGCACCCATATCGTGCGGTTCAGCGAAGATGCCTTCGGCATGGACGTGGCCGATGACAGCATCACGCCCTGCAGCGAATTCGTCTGGCGCGCCAGCGAGGGCCGGCGTATGGTCCTGTGCCGCGAGCGCTTGGCGCTATTGTTGGCCCAGCACGTCGATGACCGTCTGAATATCGCCGAACCGTTGCGGGTCTATCTGCGCCGCGAAGACCTGCCGGAGATCGTGGCCGAGCGCAGCCCGCGGTGATGCGCCCGGGCTGATCGATTGGGGCTCGTTCTGTGGGAGCAATCATAGCGGGATAGGTCGCTCCCATGCCTGGCTGGCCTAGGACACGTCCAGCCGCTCACCGTCCTTATCCCCAAGCAACGCTTCGAACGCCTGCCGTTCCACCGGGCGGCTGAGGTAGTAGCCCTGGACCTCGTGGCACTTTTCCTTGACCAGGACCTTGAGCTGGCGCTCGGTCTCCACGCCTTCGGCTGTCACTGTCAGGCCCATGGCCTTGCCCAAGTTGATGATCGCCCGGACCACCGCACGGTCGTTGCCGCCTCTGTTGTTCAGCCCGGCAATGAAGCGCTTGTCGATCTTGATATTGTCGAAAGGGTAGGTGCGCAGGTAGCCGAGTGACGAGTAACCGGTGCCGAAGTCATCCATGCTCAGCCGTACCCCCAGTTCCTTGAGGGCTTGCATGGTGCCCAAGGCGCCTTCGATGTCATTGAGCATGACATTCTCGGTGATCTCCAGCTCCAGGCGCTGGGCCGCAAAGCCGGTCTCTAGGAGCGTCTCACGCACGTCGCGAACCACGTCGCTGCGTGAGAATTGGGCTGGTGACAGGTTTACCGACACTCGCAGTGCCTGGGGCCAGTCCCGGGCGCTTTGGCAGGCTTCACGCAATACCCAGCGACCGAGCGAGACGATCAGGTCGGTCTGTTCGGCCAAGGGGATGAAGATGTCGGGGTTGAGCAAGCCTGCGACGGGGTGCTGCCAGCGCAGCAAGGCTTCGACCGAGACGATCTTCAGGTCCTCCAGGCGGTAGCGGGGTTGGTAGTAGAGGATGAGTTCGTTGTTCTTGAGGGCCTTGCGCAGGTCGTTCTCCAGTTGCCGACGATATTGGATCTGCTGGTTCATCTCTGGCGCGAAGTAGCGCCAGGTGTTCTTGCCGTCGGCCTTGGCCTGGTACAACGCGATGTCGGCGCAGCGGATCAGTTCGCCGGCGTCAGAGTCCTGCGCGCGGGCCTGGGCGACCCCCAGGCTGGCTCCGATGTGCAGTTGCTGTTCTTCGAAGGCAATGGGGTGGCGCAGCAACTCGATCACACGGGCGCAGAAGCGGTCGATCTCGATGCGGTTGTCCATGCCGTTGAGCACCAGGACAAACTCGTCACCGCCCAGGCGTGCCACCAAGTCGCCGTCGCGGGTCGCATCGCGTAGGCGCGCGGCCACCTCCTTGAGCACGGTATCGCCAGCGGCGTGGCCTAGGGAGTCGTTGATCGGCTTGAAGTTGTCCAGGTCCAGCAGCAACAACGTCAGTGGCGTTGACCCGGTGCTGCGCAGCAGGGCCTGTTCGAGGTAGCGCGAAAGCTTGTTGCGGTTGGCCAGCCCGGTCAGGGCATCGTGCATCGAGAGGTGTTGGATGCGCGCATGGGCAGCTACTTCGTCGGTGATGTCGCTGGCGGTCCCGCGAAAGCCCGCCAACTTATCATCGAAGAGGATCGGGCGCGCGGAAATCCGGCAGAAGCGGTTTTGTCCGGTATGGTCGCGATAGGCGCAGCGCAGTGGGGTCAGTTGCTGCGGGTCGCTGTCGGTCTGGGTGTCGAGCCACAGGGTGAGGGGCGTCGTTTCGCAACTGAGCAATTGGTCGAGCGGCTGCCCAAGCCAGGCCTCGATCTGGTATCCGGTGACGCTGACGAAACGCTGGGACAGATAGGTCAGGTGATGATGACAGTCGGTTTCCCAGATCCAGTCGGACACGGCCTCGGCCACTGCGCGAAAGCGCTGTTCACTGGCCTCCAGGGCTAGGTTGCTTTGCTGCAGGCGCAGTAGGCTGAGGTCGATGGCCCGGGCGCTGCGCAGGGCATGGCGGAAGAAGTAGAGCATCAGCAGACCCAGCACCAGCATGGCGCCGAGCAAGGGGGGCAGGACTGCCCAGAGCATCTGCTCGCCGGGGCGTGGGCTGGTCCAGGCCAGGCGGTAACCGGTATCCCCGAGCATGATGTGGGGTTGCCCTTGGCTTTGTGCCCAGGCTTGCTCGACGCGCATGTCGGCCAGGCCGGCACCCGCGCCGAGGCGGGCAAGCTTGCCTTTGGTCAGTTGGTCGACGAAGAACATTACCGGGGCCTGACTGATATCGATATCCAGTTCTTCCTTGTCGGGGCGCACGGCGGCAGCACTGAGCACGGCCGGCCAGCCATTGAACAGGACGTAGTAAGTGACCTGCTCGCGCTCGGCGGCGACCCTGCGGGCCTCGGCGATGATCGGCGCCAGGGGGGTATCTATATAAGCATTGGCCGGGGCATCGCTGGGGGTGCCCTGGATCAGCGCGTAGGTGGTCTGCTGATCGTTGATCACGAAGACTCCTTCATAGCCGCTGGCGCTGTAGAGGGACTCTCCGACGTTCTTCTCCTCATAGGCCCAGTGCCAATCCGTGCTGTGGGCCAGGTGTTCGTAGGCTGCATCCCATACCGCGTAACTGGAAAGGAACTGTCGCGAGGCCAGTAGTCGTTGTTCCAGGGCCTGGCTGGCGTAGAAGGTGCTTTTATCCTTTTCGTTATGATTGAGGGTGTCGGCGATGTTGAACAGCGCACTGAGGGCGATCACGCAGGAAAGGACGAACAGGACGGCGATGGCAGTGATCAACCGGCGTGTCTGCAGGTGTGGCGTCGGGCTGGGGGGCGAAAGGTCGGCGGTCCTGTCCATGCGCGAGCGACTCCCTCTTGAACTGCGCCCCTCCAGCCTGGCTGTGCGGGGAAATGTTCAAACAGAATAGGCCAGCTTGGGCTTGGTAATGTCCTGAGGCGATTGAAATGATCAAGCTCGATCAGCCGCTATGTATCGCATAACTACTATGGGTAGTGTTGAGTGCTCGCCCATTGGCGAAAAGTATCCTTACAAGCCATTGCACGGTTGATCTGATCCCTGTGGGGTAACATGAAATCCACCCTCTTGCTTGGAGTGTTTCTACTCATGGCTCCCATGGCTTCCCCAGCCGGAGAACCGGCACTGCACCATGACGGTCGTTACCGCAACCAGGCCCAACTGCCGCAGGACGGATTCCTGAAGAAACTGCGCATCGGCCTGAAGTATCTGTTCTTGCGCAAGCCTGCCGATACGCGCCCGGCCACACCGATCAACGTGCTGCCCATGACCCAACAGCAGTTGCTCGACGCCCCGGACCACAGTCTCTGGCGCCTGGGGCATTCCACGGTGCTGCTCAAGCTGCGCGGTCGCTTCTTCATCACCGACCCGGTATTCGCCGAGCGGGCTTCACCTGTGCAGTGGGCGGGGCCATTGCGTTTCCATGCGCCACCTCTGGGCCTTGATGAGTTGCCTCCTTTGGCGGCGGTCATCCTGTCCCACGATCATTTCGATCACCTGGACGAACAGGCGATCCGGAGGTTGGCCAGTCGTACGGAGCTCTTCCTGGCGCCATTGGGCGTTGGGGACATCCTGATCGGATGGGGGGTACCGGACACCAAGGTACGGCAACTGGACTGGTGGCAGGAGATGGAACTGGAGGGCGTGCGCTTCGTCGCGACGCCGGCGCAGCACTTCTCCGGCCGTGGCCTGTTCGACAGCAACCGCACGCTGTGGGCTTCCTGGGTCGTGATAGATGAAGACATGCGTCTGTTCTTCAGTGGGGATACCGGTTACTTCGACGGGTTCCGAAAGATTGGCGAACAGTTCGGACCTTTCGACCTGACCTTGATCGAAACCGGTGCCTACAACGTCAACTGGCCTGACGTGCACATGCAGCCAGAGCAGACGTTGCAGGCTCATCTGGATCTGCGTGGGCGTTGGCTGTTGCCGATCCACAACGGTACCTTCGATCTCTCCACACATGGCTGGCAGGAGCCCTTCGATCGTATCCTGACCCTGGCCACTGTAGCGAAAGTGTCCTTGAGTACACCGCAGATGGGCGAGAGGGTCAGCCTCGACTCGCCTCACGCGGGGCAGAACTGGTGGCAACCACGGCCATTGCGGCAGCAGGGCAGGGCGGTCGAGCAGGTGGTGGCCAGGTAGAGGTCATTTGGCTTGGTCGTACCGGTATGACTGGGCGTTTCTCTTGTCTTTGCTGACAGTCCCGAGGGAGCCGTTTCCTGATTGGCGTATGGCAGGCCAGCCCTGCTTATAGAGATTAGCCGCGTGCGAACTTAGTTGCCTTGGGTAGCGGTGAGGGGCGGTAAAATATTTTCATCTAAAGTGTTGACTCCAAATGGAAATCACGTATTATTCGCCTCCCGCAGCGATGAGTTGCGGTGAGTCAGGCGGCTCTTGGAGTTGAAGGCTTTTCGAAAGAAAAGCAGCTTCGAAAAACTTCAAAATAAACGCTTGACAGGTTTTGAGGAAAGCGTAGAATGCGCGCCTCGGTTGAGTCGAAAGGCTCCTGACCAAACGCTCTTTAACAATCGAATCAAGCAATTCGTGTGGGTGCTTGTGAGTACGGACTGATAGTCAAAAAGATTATCAGCATCACAAGTGGCCATATGAGAAATCACATAGTCATTTGAGATTGCTGAGCCAAGTTTAGGGTTTCTTAAAAACCCAAGCAGTATTGAACTGAAGAGTTTGATCATGGCTCAGATTGAACGCTGGCGGCAGGCCTAACACATGCAAGTCGAGCGGATGAAGTGAGCTTGCTCATGGATTCAGCGGCGGACGGGTGAGTAATGCCTAGGAATCTGCCTGGTAGTGGGGGACAACGTTTCGAAAGGAACGCTAATACCGCATACGTCCTACGGGAGAAAGCAGGGGACCTTCGGGCCTTGCGCTATCAGATGAGCCTAGGTCGGATTAGCTAGTTGGTGGGGTAATGGCTCACCAAGGCGACGATCCGTAACTGGTCTGAGAGGATGATCAGTCACACTGGAACTGAGACACGGTCCAGACTCCTACGGGAGGCAGCAGTGGGGAATATTGGACAATGGGCGAAAGCCTGATCCAGCCATGCCGCGTGTGTGAAGAAGGTCTTCGGATTGTAAAGCACTTTAAGTTGGGAGGAAGGGCAGTAAGCGAATACCTTGCTGTTTTGACGTTACCGACAGAATAAGCACCGGCTAACTCTGTGCCAGCAGCCGCGGTAATACAGAGGGTGCAAGCGTTAATCGGAATTACTGGGCGTAAAGCGCGCGTAGGTGGTTCGTTAAGTTGGATGTGAAAGCCCCGGGCTCAACCTGGGAACTGCATCCAAAACTGGCGAGCTAGAGTATGGTAGAGGGTGGTGGAATTTCCTGTGTAGCGGTGAAATGCGTAGATATAGGAAGGAACACCAGTGGCGAAGGCGACCACCTGGACCGATACTGACACTGAGGTGCGAAAGCGTGGGGAGCAAACAGGATTAGATACCCTGGTAGTCCACGCCGTAAACGATGTCAACTAGCCGTTGGGGTCCTTGAGACTTTAGTGGCGCAGCTAACGCATTAAGTTGACCGCCTGGGGAGTACGGCCGCAAGGTTAAAACTCAAATGAATTGACGGGGGCCCGCACAAGCGGTGGAGCATGTGGTTTAATTCGAAGCAACGCGAAGAACCTTACCAGGCCTTGACATGCAGAGAACTTTCCAGAGATGGATTGGTGCCTTCGGGAACTCTGACACAGGTGCTGCATGGCTGTCGTCAGCTCGTGTCGTGAGATGTTGGGTTAAGTCCCGTAACGAGCGCAACCCTTGTCCTTAGTTACCAGCACGTAATGGTGGGCACTCTAAGGAGACTGCCGGTGACAAACCGGAGGAAGGTGGGGATGACGTCAAGTCATCATGGCCCTTACGGCCTGGGCTACACACGTGCTACAATGGTCGGTACAGAGGGTTGCCAAGCCGCGAGGTGGAGCTAATCTCACAAAACCGATCGTAGTCCGGATCGCAGTCTGCAACTCGACTGCGTGAAGTCGGAATCGCTAGTAATCGCGAATCAGAATGTCGCGGTGAATACGTTCCCGGGCCTTGTACACACCGCCCGTCACACCATGGGAGTGGGTTGCACCAGAAGTAGCTAGTCTAACCTTCGGGAGGACGGTTACCACGGTGTGATTCATGACTGGGGTGAAGTCGTAACAAGGTAGCCGTAGGGGAACCTGCGGCTGGATCACCTCCTTAATCGACGACATCAGCCGGCTGATGAGCACCCACACGAATTGCTTGATTCATTGAACGAAGACGATGTAGTAACGCGACCCTGTTATAGGTCTGTAGCTCAGTTGGTTAGAGCGCACCCCTGATAAGGGTGAGGTCGGCAGTTCAAATCTGCCCAGACCTACCAATTGCTTGTGGTGCAACCTGTACATACGGGGCCATAGCTCAGCTGGGAGAGCGCCTGCCTTGCACGCAGGAGGTCAGCGGTTCGATCCCGCTTGGCTCCACCACTCTTGCAGTTACCCTGCAGAACTTAGAAATGAGCATTCGTGCTGAATGTTGATTTCTGACTTTTGTCAGATCGTTCTTTAAAAATTCGGATATGTGATAGAAAGATAGACTGTGAACCACTTTCACTGGTGGTGAACAGGCTAAGGTAAAATTTGTGAGTTGCTCTCATGAGCAAGCATGCGAATTTTCGGCGAATGTCGTCTTCACAGTATAACCAGATTGCTTGGGGTTATATGGTCAAGTGAAGAAGCGCATACGGTGGATGCCTTGGCAGTCAGAGGCGATGAAAGACGTGGTAGCCTGCGATAAGCTTCGGGGAGTCGGCAAACAGACTTTGATCCGGAGATCTCTGAATGGGGGAACCCACTCAGCACAAGCTGAGTATCTTGTACTGAATACATAGGTGCAAGAGGCGAACCAGGGGAACTGAAACATCTAAGTACCCTGAGGAAAAGAAATCAACCGAGATTCCCTTAGTAGTGGCGAGCGAACGGGGATTAGCCCTTAAGTGGCTTTGAGATTAGCGGAACGCTCTGGAAAGTGCGGCCATAGTGGGTGATAGCCCTGTACGCGAAAATCTCTTAGTCATGAAATCGAGTAGGACGGAGCACGAGAAACTTTGTCTGAACATGGGGGGACCATCCTCCAAGGCTAAATACTACTGACTGACCGATAGTGAACCAGTACCGTGAGGGAAAGGCGAAAAGAACCCCGGAGAGGGGAGTGAAATAGAACCTGAAACCGTATGCGTACAAGCAGTGGGAGCCTACTTTGTTAGGTGACTGCGTACCTTTTGTATAATGGGTCAGCGACTTATATTCAGTGGCGAGCTTAACCGAATAGGGGAGGCGTAGCGAAAGCGAGTCTTAATAGGGCGTTTAGTCGCTGGGTATAGACCCGAAACCGGGCGATCTATCCATGGGCAGGTTGAAGGTTAGGTAACACTGACTGGAGGACCGAACCGACTACCGTTGAAAAGTTAGCGGATGACCTGTGGATCGGAGTGAAAGGCTAATCAAGCTCGGAGATAGCTGGTTCTCCTCGAAAGCTATTTAGGTAGCGCCTCATGTATCACTCCAGGGGGTAGAGCACTGTTTCGGCTAGGGGGTCATCCCGACTTACCAAACCGATGCAAACTCCGAATACCTGGAAGTGCCGAGCATGGGAGACACACGGCGGGTGCTAACGTCCGTCGTGAAAAGGGAAACAACCCAGACCGTCAGCTAAGGTCCCAAAGTCATGGTTAAGTGGGAAACGATGTGGGAAGGCTTAGACAGCTAGGAGGTTGGCTTAGAAGCAGCCATCCTTTAAAGAAAGCGTAATAGCTCACTAGTCGAGTCGGCCTGCGCGGAAGATGTAACGGGGCTCAAACCATGCACCGAAGCTACGGGTATCACTTAGGTGATGCGGTAGAGGAGCGTTCTGTAAGCCTGTGAAGGTGAGTTGAGAAGCTTGCTGGAGGTATCAGAAGTGCGAATGCTGACATGAGTAACGACAATGGGTGTGAAAAACACCCACGCCGAAAGACCAAGGTTTCCTGCGCAACGTTAATCGACGCAGGGTTAGTCGGTCCCTAAGGCGAGGCTGAAAAGCGTAGTCGATGGAAAACAGGTTAATATTCCTGTACTTCCGGTTATTGCGATGGAGGGACGGAGAAGGCTAGGCCAGCTTGGCGTTGGTTGTCCAAGTTTAAGGTGGTAGGCCGAGATCTTAGGTAAATCCGGGATCTCAAGGCCGAGAGCTGATGACGAGTTGCCTTTAGGCGACGAAGTGGTTGATGCCATGCTTCCAAGAAAAGCTTCTAAGCTTCAGATAACCGGGAACCGTACCCCAAACCGACACAGGTGGTTGGGTAGAGAATACCAAGGCGCTTGAGAGAACTCGGGTGAAGGAACTAGGCAAAATGGCACCGTAACTTCGGGAGAAGGTGCGCCGGTGAGGGTGAAGGACTTGCTCCGTAAGCCCATGCCGGTCGAAGATACCAGGCCGCTGCGACTGTTTATTAAAAACACAGCACTCTGCAAACACGAAAGTGGACGTATAGGGTGTGACGCCTGCCCGGTGCCGGAAGGTTAATTGATGGGGTTAGCTAACGCGAAGCTCTTGATCGAAGCCCCGGTAAACGGCGGCCGTAACTATAACGGTCCTAAGGTAGCGAAATTCCTTGTCGGGTAAGTTCCGACCTGCACGAATGGCGTAACGATGGCGGCGCTGTCTCCACCCGAGACTCAGTGAAATTGAAATCGCTGTGAAGATGCAGTGTATCCGCGGCTAGACGGAAAGACCCCGTGAACCTTTACTATAGCTTTGCACTGGACTTTGAATTTGCTTGTGTAGGATAGGTGGGAGGCTTTGAAGCGTGGACGCCAGTTCGCGTGGAGCCATCCTTGAAATACCACCCTGGCAACTTTGAGGTTCTAACTCAGGTCCGTCATCCGGATCGAGGACAGTGTATGGTGGGTAGTTTGACTGGGGCGGTCTCCTCCCAAAGAGTAACGGAGGAGTACGAAGGTGCGCTCAGACCGGTCGGAAATCGGTCGCAGAGTATAAAGGCAAAAGCGCGCTTGACTGCGAGACAGACACGTCGAGCAGGTACGAAAGTAGGTCTTAGTGATCCGGTGGTTCTGTATGGAAGGGCCATCGCTCAACGGATAAAAGGTACTCCGGGGATAACAGGCTGATACCGCCCAAGAGTTCATATCGACGGCGGTGTTTGGCACCTCGATGTCGGCTCATCACATCCTGGGGCTGAAGCCGGTCCCAAGGGTATGGCTGTTCGCCATTTAAAGTGGTACGCGAGCTGGGTTTAGAACGTCGTGAGACAGTTCGGTCCCTATCTGCCGTGGACGTTTGAGATTTGAGAGGGGCTGCTCCTAGTACGAGAGGACCGGAGTGGACGAACCTCTGGTGTTCCGGTTGTCACGCCAGTGGCATTGCCGGGTAGCTATGTTCGGAAGAGATAACCGCTGAAAGCATCTAAGCGGGAAACTTGCCTCAAGATGAGATCTCACTGGAGCCTTGAGCTCCCTGAAGGGCCGTCGAAGACTACGACGTTGATAGGTCGGGTGTGTAAGCGCTGTGAGGCGTTGAGCTAACCGATACTAATTGCCCGTGAGGCTTGACCATATAACACCCAAGCAATTTGCTGACGCAGATGGCGGTGGTGAAGACGCAACAGCCGAAGATTCGCAAGACCACAAATGCACATATCCGAATTGACTGGAGTGTCCAACAGGACGTTCTGGTAACAGAATTTCTTGACGACCATAGAGCATTGGAACCACCTGATCCCATCCCGAACTCAGCAGTGAAACGATGCATCGCCGATGGTAGTGTGGGGTTTCCCCATGTGAGAGTAGGTCATCGTCAAGATTCATTTCGCAAAACCCCTATCTGCGCGAGCAGGTAGGGGTTTTGTCTTTTCCGGGGTTTGAAGGGCAGGGCTGCACCCACAGGTGCCGAGCTGGTCTGCCTCTGTGGGAGCGGCCTTGTGTCGCGATGGGCCGCGCAGCGGCCCCCCTAGCAGGACATAAAAGCCTCGCGGCCCTGTCCATGATCCGGCTGCGTAGAACTCGCCCTACATTGGTTCTCCACTCAAGCCGTTCTCCTAAAGAACAGGGCACAGGCAGAGGGCATGATTGCCCTTTCATGCTTTATTGGATGTTTCCTTCACGGCTATAGGATCTGCCTGACTGTCATGTATGGCTGAAGGCCAGCTTAACTGGTGTCCTTCCAATCATGACAAGAAGGACGTCCTCCATGTCTGCACCGTTCCTCTCCCTAGCCCATGTCGCTGTAATCCAGACTGATCTGCAGACAACGCGATGTCCTGTATCCGGTCTCCTCATCCCGAGGACGTGCTGATGGACAATTCCCTGCAGCCTTTTCGCCATAGCATTCTTCCTCAACTCCTGCTGTGCATGTCCATATCGGTGTTCTCCGTCGTGGTCATCGAAGTGGCTAGCGGCCGGGCCCATTACTGGCTTGGTCTGTGGCCCAATTACACCCATATGCTCCTGAACATCAACGAGCCGCTTGCACGTTTGCGCTGGATCCTCGGTGACATCAGCGAGGTCACCTTCTACAAGCATGAGCTACCGGCGCTGGGTCTACTCATCGGGGCCTGGCTGGCCCATTGGGCCCAGCGCAGTGGTCGTTGCTGGCAAGGCTTTGCCCTCTGCTATGGGAGCGGCCTGTGGCCCTGGTTGATCACCAGCTCGTTGCTTGGTCTTCTGCTCAGTCATGTCCTATGGGGCTGGACGCTGCGCAGTGGTATCTGGCAGCCGACCTATGTTGCTTTTGTTTCCCTGCCAGCGGCTATGGTGTTGCTGTTCCGGGGCGGTTGGAGGGTAACGGTCAGTGGCGCTGTGCTTGGTGCGGTGCTGGTGACGCCGACGAGCCTGCTACTGGTCAATTATTTGTGTTATCCCCTGGGGATCCCCACGGTGATCGGTAATGTCGGCGGCATGGCATTGGCCAGTTCAGCCGCCTTCGTATTGTGCAAGCGCTTTCCGATAATGGTCCGCTCCCGGCAAGATGCTTGCAACGCATGCAGGCCTGATAGGCCTGTTATCCGCACGCCGGACTACGGTTTCCTCTGGACACTGCGCAGGGTGCTGGCCGACTTCAGCGAAGCCCTGTTCCTTGGCAATGAGTTGGCCAGCCTCGGCCTGCTGTTGGGCGTGTTGGCAGCTTACGTGCTGTCCCCCGCCAGCCCGGCCTATGGGTCGCAATTGGTGCTGGAGATCGTCGGCGGCCAGGCACTGGCCTCGTTGATCGGCGTGCTGGCCTGGCGTAGGCAGTGGATGCGCTGGGGTTGGTACCCGACCTACATTCCAATGGTATCCGTCGTCCCAGCCGCAGTGCTGAGCCTGGGTGGCAGTTGGCAGGTGATATTGCTCAGCGCCAGCCTCGGTGCGCTGATCGCACCTCCACTGGCCGTTGCCATCAACCTGAGGCTGCCGGACTACATGCATGTCTATGTCGGCAGTGTGTCATCCATGGCGTTGAGTACCCTGGTCATCGTACCTATGGTCGGCCTGATGGTCGGCGCGAGCGCTTAGCTGGCGAACGAGTGCAACGGGCACCGTTGATCTGTTCATTGCACAAAATCTGGACGCCGCCACCAGCATGCGCGAGCCTTTGCAGAAGCATTATCGGTGCCGTTCCGCGCTACTGCATTTTCGACAATGGCGTCACCTCGATCCTGCAGACCATGACCATGCCGTAGGGGTGCGACAATAGCGCCGCTTAATGAACGTGACTTTGTCGAGCCTTGCCTGCGTCAAGGCTTTATCTGTGGCGCGCTGCTAGCCACTGGGCAGACCGACTTCAGTGCACCACCGCGCTGATCAAACTGGATTCACCACCGCAATATCACTTGAGGTAGCAAGCAAGATGGCCAAGGCCGCCGATGTCGTTGTGCAATGCCTGGAAAACGAAGGTGTCGAGTATGTGTTCGGCATTCCCGGCGAGGAAAACCTCGACCTGCTGGAGTCCCTGCGTAAGTCGAAGATCAAGCTGGTGCTGACTCGCCACGAGCAGTCCGCTGGCTTCATGGCTGCCACCTACGGCCGTCTCACCGGCAAGACCGGCGTTAGCCTGTCGACCCTCGGTCCGGGCGCGACCAACCTGGTCACCGCCGGCGCCTACGCCTACCTGGGCGGCATGCCGATGTTGATGATCACCGGCCAGAAGCCGATCAAGAAGTCCAAGCAAGGCCGCTTCCAGATCCTCGACGTGGTCGGCATGATGCAGCCGTTGACCAAGTACACCCACCAACTGGCTTCGGCGGACAACATCCCGTCGCGCGTGCGTGAGGCCTTCCGCTTGGCCGAGGAAGAGAAGCCCGGCGCTGTGCACCTGGAGCTGCCGGAAGATATCGCCGCCGAACAGACCGACAGCCTGCCGATCCCGCCGAGCCTTCACCGCCGTCCGTTGGCCGAGCACAAGGCCATCGAAGCCGCGGTCGAGAAACTGCAGACCGCACGCAGTCCGATCCTGGTTATCGGCGCCGGCGCCAACCGCAAGATGACCGCCAAGGTCCTCAAACAACTGATCGATAAGACCGGCATTCCTTTCGTCACCACGCAGATGGGCAAGGGCGTGGTCGACGAGCGTCACCCGCGCTTCCTTGGCAACGCCGCGTTGTCGGCCGGTGACTTCGTCCACCGCGCCGTCGAGGCTGCCGACCTGATCGTCAACATCGGCCACGACGTGATCGAGAAGCCACCGTTCTTCATGGTCCGTGGTGGCACCGAAGTCATTCACATCAACTTCCGCTCTGCTGAAGTAGATCCGGTGTATTTCCCGCAGGTCGAAGTGATCGGCGACATCGCCAACGCCGTGTGGCAGATCGGCGAAGCCATGACCGACACCTCGCACTGGGACTTCACCCGGCTGATGGCCATCCGTGAAGCCAACGAATCGCAGATCGCCGAAGGTGCCGACGACGACCGCTTCCCGGTCTACCCCCAGCGCCTGGTCGCCGACATCCGCCGCGCCCTCCCGTCCGAAGGCATCGTCGCCTTGGACAACGGCATCTACAAGATCTGGTTCGCCCGCAACTACAAGGCCCACAAGCCCAACACTGTGCTGCTGGACAACGCCTTGGCGACCATGGGCGCTGGCCTGCCGTCTGCCATGGCCGCGCACCTGGTGTATCCGGACCGCCCGGTGATCTCGGTGTGCGGCGACGGCGGCTTCATGATGAATAGCCAGGAGCTGGAAACCGCAGTGCGTCTGGGCATGCACTTGACTGTGGTGATCCTGCGTGACGACGGCTACGGCATGATCCGCTGGAAGCAGGCCAACATGGGCTTCGCCGACTACGGCCTGGACTACGGCAACCCCGACTTCGTGCAATACGCCGAAGCCTACGGCGCCAAGGGCCACCGCGTGGAAAGCGCCGAAGGCTTCCTGCCGTTGCTCGAGCACTGCATCAAGACCCCGGGCGTGCACGTGATCGACTGCCCGGTCGATTACTCGGAGAACGACCGCATCCTCAACGTCGAGTTGCGTGAGCGCGCCCTCGCTGTCTGAGCATTGAACTGATCGCGGGGCAAGCCCGCTTTCACAACGGCCCTGCTTGCGGGGCTGGGGTGAGGGAGGACTTGCCCCGCGATTGCATCTGCATCTCCTGACAACACCTCCTCAAGCCTGAAAACGGTCTTTGGGCGCCCTAGATATGTAGCAACGCTGATGATTCAGCCATTATCACGCTCCGCTCTCAACACCACTGGTATCTATTTGCAAGAAGGGCAGTTGAACGAACAGAACGAACCGGTTTTGTTGATGTGGCGTAATCCTGAGGGCACGACACCCCCACCGATATCGACCCTGCAGGCTGTCTATGACAAATGGCATTGTTTTGTTGGACGAATGACCGAGAAGATTGCCGCTGTTTATGGCACTGAGTCTTGGGAGATGTTGTGGGCTGCGATCGTCGATCGATATCACCAGCTATCGTTTCGCGACTTGGTTCGCCTGCCTTCCATCGCAGTATGGGATGAAGCGACCCCTGGAGACTTTGGTGGGTTGGGGATGACTGATGAAGAGTCAGTGGATCGTGTCCCGAGGGGGCGATCATCGAAGGGCTGCCCCGCTACTCACGCACGCCCAGGATGCGCACCGTGTTGCCCGAGCCTGTCTAGACAAGGTTCACAGGTCGATATCGACAGCTTCCTGCCAGCCGCGTATTAGGCGGCAAGGTGTCATCAGACATGAATCAGAGGCTGCGGAGTAGCCGTAGGAACCCGAATCGCTCTCAGCCCCACGGTTGTCTGTCGGGGGCAGGTACTTTTCACGGGCGGCTGTCCTCGCTTCATCCGCTGTTGTGCTAGGGTGCTCGCAGATTTCTCCCTATGGATACCTGCCCCATGCACCTCCCGCTAACCGAAAAAGAACTGGACCGTCTCGAAGACCTGCTGATCAAGTACGGCAATGACTATTCCGTGTTGAATGTGGCGGAGCTCAACGGCTTCTTTACTGCCTTGGCCAGTTCCGTGAACGCCGTCCTGCCTGAGCAGTGGTTGCCTGTCGCCAGTGGCGGCAAGGTGCCCAAGTTCAAGAGCCCGGCCGAGCAGGAGGCCTACACTGCCCTGATGCTGCGCTACTACGGCCAGGTGACCGATGAGTTGTCCGGTGATCCCGATAATTTCGAACCGCTGTTCGAAGAGTCGGAAACCGAGGATGGTCCGGTGGTCGTTATGGAGGAGTGGTGCTTCGGTTACATGCGCGGCGTGCAGGTGGCCGGCTGGACTGAGCTACCGCTCGAACAGGCCGAGTACCTGAGTGCCATTTCCCTACATGGTTTTGAAGACAACTTCGAACGGCTCGACTCGATGACGCCGGAAGAGTTGGAGGCCTGCGTGCCGCAGGTGATCGAGGCGGCGCGTAGCCTCTATCGCTATCAGAAGCAGCAGTCGCACTGAGCACAAGGGGGCGGTTTCAGCTTTTTATTTCGCTAGGCGAAATTATGGATTGCTGACCGCGCGGATTCTGTTGGAGGACGAATGAGGGCAGCATGATCTCATCAGTACGGGCATTGGCTCGTTGCTGACTTCATCCTCTGAGGAGCCGAGATCATGCCCCAAGCCATCAAATTCTATAATTTTCCGCGGTCCGGCCATGCCCATCGCGTCGAGCTGATGCTGTCGCTACTGAACCTGCCCAGCGAACAGGTGTTCGTCGACTTGGCCAAGGGCGTGCACAAGCAAGCCGATTTCCTCGCCCTCAACCCCTTCGGCCAGGTGCCGGTGATCGACGACAACGGCACCATTGTCAGCGACTCCAACGCTATCCTCGTGTATCTCGCGAAAACCTATGACGACGACGGTCGCTGGCTGCCCGAGGAGCCGCTCGCCGCGGCACGGGTGCAACGCTGGCTGTCGGTCGCTGCCGGGCCGGTCGCCTATGGGCCTGCCGCCGCCCGCCTGGTCACGGTGTTTGGTGCTTCCTTCAATACCGATGAGGTGATTGGTCGCGCCCACACTTTGCTCAAGGTCGTGGACGATGAGCTGGGCAAGACGCCATTCCTGGCAGGCGACGCGGTCACTATCGCCGACGTCGCCAACTACTCCTACATCGCCCACGCGCCGGAAGGCAACGTGTCGCTGGAGCCGTACCCCAATGTGCGCGCCTGGCTGGCGCGGATAGAGGCGCTGCCCGGCTTTGTGTCGATGCCGCGCACTGCCGTGGGCCTGCAGAGCGCGGGCTGACCTGAACCACGCCATGCGAGGAATGTCGCCATGCACCAGCTCCCATCGCCCTGGCACGCCGGCGAGAAAAGGCTGCAGGAAAAGGTTGGTGTCGCGGAGCGCATGGAAGTGTTCGGGCAGAAGGTCATCCGCGACTACATGCCTGACCAACACCGCGAGTTCTATCATCAGTTGCCGTTCCTGGTCGCAGGTAGCGTGGACCCGGACGGCAAGCCTTGGGCGACGTTGCTCGAAGGCCCGGAAGGCTTCGTCCGCTCGCCTGATCCGCGGCAGTTGGTGATCGTCACCGATCTCGTCGCCGATGACCCGGCCACGCCGGGGCTGGCTGCCGGTGGTGCCATCGGGCTACTCGGGATCGAACTGCACACCCGGCGGCGCAATCGCCTCAATGGCCTGATCTCTCAGGTCAACGGCGGCCAGTTGGCGGTGACGGTGGAGCAGTCGTTTGGCAATTGCCCGCAGTACATCCAGCGGCGCGACTACATCCGGGTCGATGAGCCAGCCCAGGGGCGCATTGACTCTGTGGATCTGGATGCCGACACCATCGCCATGATCGAAAGCGCCGACACCTTCTTCGTCGCCAGCTACGTCGAGCACGACGATGGCCTGCGCTCGGTGGACGTGTCCCACCGCGGTGGCCGGCCGGGGTTTATCAAGGTCGAGGGCAATCGCCTGACTATCCCCGACTATGCCGGCAACCTGCATTTCAATACCCTCGGCAACTTGCTGGTGAACCCCGTGGCGGGCTTGTTGTTCATCGACTTCACCAGCGGCAACGTGCTGCAACTGTTTGGGCGAACCGAGGTGGCTCTCGACAGCCCATTGATCGCGGCTTTCGAGGGCGCCGAGCGGCTCTGGACGCTGGAAGTCGAGCAAGTGGTGTTTCGTCCGGCCGCGGTGTCGCTGCGCTGGGCCTTCCAGGAATATGCCCCGACCAGCTTGATGACCGGCACCTGGGCTGAGGCCGAGCAGCGCTTGCAACAGCGCGAACGCCAGCGCCAATGGTTGGCCTGGCGCGTGGTGCGCATCGATCAGGAGAGTCGCGAGATCCGCTCGTTCTACCTGCAGCCCGAGGACGGTACGCCGGTGAGCTTCGCCCCGGGCCAGCATCTCCCCGTGCGCCTGCAGCTTGAGGGGGAGAAGCCGTTGATCCGTACCTACAGCCTTTCCAGTGCTCCGTCCGATGACTGCCTGCGTATCAGCGTCAAGGCGCAGGGGCCGGCGTCGCGGCACCTTCATGAGTACCTGAAAGTCGGCGACTGTCTAGACGTACGCCGGCCTATGGGTAACTTCATCCTCGATCAGCAGAGCCTGCGGCCGATCGTGTTGATTGGCGCGGGCGTCGGCATCACGCCACTGATCGCTATGCTCCGGGAGCAACTGAGCAGCGGACAGGGGCGCCGTATCCATCTGTTTCATGGCGGACGCTCGCTGGCCGATCTGCCGTTTCAAGAGGAACTCGCCATGCTGAGGCAGCAAGCCGGTGGCCTGCTGAGCCTCCATCGGGCCTTGAGCCAGCCTGAAGATCAGGCGGTGCAAGGCCGCGACTATGAGTTCGCCAGCCGCCTCGGTATCGATCAGATCAAGGCCACGCTGGCCCTGGACGACTACGACTTCTACCTGTGCGGCCCGGCCAGCTTTACCCAGGACTTGTACGAAGGCCTGCGCGGCGTGCACGTACCCGACGCGCGCATCCACGCCGAAGCCTTCGGCCCCTCGACCCTGCGGCGCCATACCGATGACAATCAGTCCACGCTGCAACAGCCACCTGCGGCCACCGAGCCGGTGCCGGTGTACTTCGCCAGTTCCGCCAAGGAGGCCCGTTGGTCCCCCGACAGCGGTACTCTGCTGGAGCTTGCTGAAAGTCGCGGCCTGTCCCCGGACTTCAGCTGCCGTGGCGGCTCCTGCGGCACTTGCGTGACCAGGTTGGTCAGTGGTCAGGTCCATTACCCGAACCCGCCCGCCGAACTGCCGGACAGCGGCAGCGTGTTGATTTGCTGTGCCGTCCCGGCCCAGGGTGAGGAGGGCGCGCAACCGCTGGTGCTGGAGCTGTAGTCCCGTCACTGGAATAATCGACCGACCATAACCACAGGGGCGCGGCATGGACCAGATCCACCTGATGAAGGTGTTCGTCGCGGTCGGCGAGTTGGAAAGCTTCGCCGCCGCTGCGCGCCGTCTGGGCATTTCGCCAGCGGCGGTGACCCGAGCTGTCAGCGCCCTCGAAGAACAGCTCGGGGTCAAGCTGCTGCTGCGCACTACCCGCAGTGTGCGTCTGACCGAGGCCGGCGGCCGTTACCTGGAAGACACCCGGCATATCCTCGCCAGCATCATCGAGGCCAACGAAGCGGCCGCCGGTATCAATGCCGCGCCCAAAGGCGCCCTAGCGGTGACCGCGCCGATCCTGTTCGGCAAGAAGTTCGTCATGCCCTGCATCGTTCGCTACCTGCAGCAGTATCCCGAGGTGGACGTGTCCGCCTACTTCCTTGACCGTGTGGTGAACCTGGTGGAGGAGGGCATGGACGTCGCGGTGCGCATCGGCCAGCTCCCCGACTCCGGCCTCAAGGCGCTGCGCGTGGGGACGATGCGCCGCCTACTGTGTGCCTCGCCCGAGTACCTGGAGCGCCACGGTACACCGCGTCATCCGTCCGAGCTGCAAGGGCACGCGATCATCGCCACCGGTAACCTTTCGCCGCGCACTGACTGGCGCTTTGGCGCCCTCGACGACCCTACCCTGATCCGTATGAAGCCGCGCCTTACAGTCACCAGCAACGACGCCGCCATCGCCGCCACCTGTGCTGGGCTTGGCATTGCGCGGTTGCTGTCCTACCAGGTGGCGGACGAGTTGGCGACTGGGCGGTTGCAGGTGATCCTGGCCGAGTACGAGGAAGCACCGTGGCCGATCCATGTGCTGCATCGGGAGAGCAAGTACGGGTCAACCAAGGTACGGACGTTCATCGATATGCTGGCGGAGCATCTGCGGGGGCAGGGGCATTTGAGTTGAGGCGGGAGACCGACCACCCCGCCATAGGCAGCGATATTCAGAACCTCAGCGATCCCCTACGCGATGCAGGCTTCTGGCTGCTGCGGCATTACTGCTTGATAAGAAACCTACCTACTAGTAGGATAATTTCGTGGTGCTAATGCGTACCTGAATTATTGCTCCTTATGCTCCTATGGCGGCACTTCTTCGTTTTGCATCTGCGCTATGTTGGCTTTCGAACTGCCGACCGTTCCTTTTTTGTCTTCGAATTCTACCAATTGGTAGATAAGGGTTGCTGTGTGTGGCCAGCATCACGGATATCCAACCCTTGTCCTCCGGCACCGTCACCACGGTGTTTATCTTTTGCCAGTTATCTTTCGAGAGGTAATCCCATGACGCCGTCCATCTCACCTCTAGGCGTTGTCCATACCGCTATCAGCTTGGTTCCGGTTATTGCGGGCCTCTACAGCTTTGCGCGTTATCGTATGATCGATACGGCGACGCGCTCCGGGCGGGTCTATCTCATAGGCTTGGTGTTGTCAGTCATCACATCCTTCGGCGTATCAAGAACAGGTGGCCTGAATGCCGGGCATGCGTTTGGCCTCGTGATTCTTCTCGTAGCTTTTGGCGCCATATTCGTCACCAAGTTGACCTTCCTGGGCAGGCTCCGACCGTATTTGTCCGTATTCGGACTCTCTTTCAGCTTCTTCCTGTCACTGGTTCCTGGCACAAACGAAACTCTGGTCCGCGTGCCGCCCTCGCACCCGCTGGCCGATGCCCCTCTGGCCCCCGTTGTCTTGAACATATTGCTGATCTGGTTCGTACTTTTCATCGTGGGATTTGCCGCGCAATGCTGGTTGATCCATTCGCGCAATAGGCGTGTGGTGCGCATATAGAAATCGATAAGTCTCGTCGTTACCTCAGAACGCCTCCAAAGATGCGGTTCTCGTACCGCACTTGTCGGATGGCGACTGGGGTTTCTATCGAATCGTGGGAGACGTGGTACTGGTTCGATGCGGGATCTAATAGCTCATTTATTCGCGCGGGGAATGTTATGAAGTCGCTTGAATCGCCTGATCTAGAAAGCAGATTACGCACCATAGAAGACAAACTCGCGATCTACGAACTCATCGCGGCTCATCCGTCGAGCGCGGACACTGGTGCAGACGATTACACGATCTCGGTATATCTCGCGGATGGTGTATTCGATCGCGGCCCGAGCTTGGATGGTGCGAAGGGCGCGGAGAATATTGCAGCCTTCATCCGCAGGCCGGAGCATGATGAGGCTATTGGCGGAGGACTCGCTCATTTCGCTGGCCTGCCGCTTATCGATCTTCGGGGCGACATAGCCATTGTGACGTCCTATCTCATGATCGTTCACTTGGATCATGAGGGGGCGCCACGCGAATTGCCCAATCATGGTTTTTCGTCGGGATATCGGATCCATCGCGTCGTAGTGAACCGCTGGGAGCTGGAGCGTTGTGACGGTCGCTGGAAGATTGCCAAGCGCACCCTGCTACCTGTAGACGGATCGGAGGGCCATCAAGCATTGCTTCGCCGGGGCCTGGGCGAGCTTTTCTTGAAAGAGTAGGTGTCCGTTGATCAACCTCGTGTGGGGGCCGTCAGCACTTTGTTGACTCTGCGTTGATCACCATCCACACGCCGATCAGGGAAACGACCGTACCAAGTGCAATCTGCCATGAGAGTGGGTCGCCAAACATCGCCCATGCCCACACCAGGGTAACCGCGGGGCTGAGATACAGGATGCTCGCAACGCGGGTGGGAGTAGAGCGCTTCAGGCACATCCAGTAGAGCCCGTAGCCACCAAGGCTGGAGAGCAGCGCCGTCCACAGCACGCTCATGGCGAAGCCTGGCGTCGGTAACGGAGCCAATCCGCCTTCCATACTCGCGAGCCCGGCGAAGATCACGCTGGAGGCGCAGCAGTGAAGCCAAAGATTCGGCAACAGTCCAATGCTGGCCGCCGCCTTCGAGTGCTTCTGCCAGAGGGTCGCCGCCGCCAACGACAGCATGCCGAGCAAGGGCAGCGCGTAGGCCCACAACGGGGCGTGCCCCAGGCCCAGGGCATTGGCGGTAACCAGCAGCACTCCCGTCAAACCGATCGTCAATCCGCCCCAGGTGCGCAGGACCAGCCGCTGTCCCAGCAACCCGGCAGAAAGCGCGGCGACACCCAAGGGCAGCAAGTCCGCCAGCAACGCGGCAAGGCCCGCTGGAACGCCCAGTGCGATGCCCTGCACGACACCAGCCAGATATCCCGCCATGGCCAACAGGCCGCTGCCTGCGGTATGCAACAAGGCCCGTGGTGACGCTCGGAGCAGAGAGCGCCAGACGAATGGCATGAGGATAAGCATGACGGCAATGCAGCGCCAGAATACGACCAGCATCGGTGGCGCCTGATCGATGGAGAAACGCGCGCCGATGAAGCCGGAGCTCCAGGCGAACACCAGCCCGACTTCCAAGAGAGGGAGAGGGAGGGTAGCGGGCCAGACAACGCTGTTTGAGGACAGGCTCATGACGGTTTCCGACGATAGAGACATGAGCACAGACTACGAATTGGAGCTAATCTAATAAATCAAAATTACTGGAATTACTTGTTCGGAATTTATGAACGATGAGTGGCATTCTGGATATTGAGTTGCTCCGCACCTTCCACGCCGTCTCCCGTAGCGGTCGCTTCAAGGCGGCGGCCGAGCAACTGCACAAGAGCCCGGCCGCCATCAGCGTGCACATACAACGGTTGGAAAGCATCGTGGGCGGACGCCTGCTGGAGCGCGACAACCAGTCGGTCTCCCTCACGGCGCTCGGCAGGCGGCTGCTGCTCTCTACCACGGAGCTGCTCCACACCCATGACCGGGTGCTGTCTGAACTGCAGGGCACAGGCGTGACGGGACGAATTCGCCTGGGTGTGCCGGATGAGTATGCTGACCACGTTATTCGCGACATCCTGCCCATTTTCGTCGAACAGCGACCGAACGTGGTGTTGGAGGTCAAGACAGGACCCAGCCTCACGCTACGCGATCAGGTCCGTCGCGGAAGGCTTCATGCAGCGGTGGCTGTGGTGCCCAAAGGGCAGCCGGTGGACGGGCAGAAACTGCTGGTTAGCACCACGCCAGTGTGGGTCGGCGCAGCGAACGGTCCATCGGTTCTGGCCGACCCGCTTCCCCTGGCGCTCTACGCGGCGGAGTGCCCCTACCGTGAGGCGATGCTGAGCGCCCTTCGAAACAGCGGACGGAAATGGCGCGTCGTGCTGGACAGCCCGTCCAGCCAGGCGGTGAAGGCATGCGTGGAGACGGGCATGGCGATCACCCTGTTGGACCGCTCGCGTGTCACCGGTCGGATGGTGATACTGGCAGGATTACCCGAGACTGCCGAGCACGACGTCGTGTTCCTCACGTTCACCCAGGGCCAGTTGGAAGAGCCGGCCGAGTTGCTTTCAGCGATTATTGGACAGTATTTCAGGCTCTAGTGGCCTGGGCGTCAGCCCGGCCCAGCGCTCAGCCATCCGTGGAGCGGGTAGTGGTTTCCCAAGCGGCTATTTCCTCCTCGAGCGCCCCGAGCTTCTGGCGCACCAGGCCGAGGGCGTCGCTGCCCAGCAACAGGTGAGCGGGTGGATTCTTCGAACCGATCGCCTCCAGCATGGCACGGGCCGCTTTCTTCGGGTCGCCAAGTTGCTTGCCGCTTTTTTCCTGGCGTGCCTTGCGCACGGGATCGAAGATCGCATCATAGTCGGCGATGCTACGAGGGCTTCGCACCATGGAGCGGCCGGCCCAGTCCGTGCGGAAGGAGCCGGGCGCTACGGCGGTCACGGCAATGCCGAAGCTTTCGACTTCCTTGCCGATCACCTCGGAGATCCCTTCCAGCGCGAACTTGCTGCCGCAGTAGTAGGCGATGCCGGGCATGGTGATGAAACCGCCCATCGAGGTGATGTTCAGGATATGGCCGCGGCGCCGCTGGCGCATGTATGGCAATACGGCCTTCATCATCGCCACGGCACCGAACACGTTCACTTCGAACTGCCGGGTCATCTCCGACAGCGGAGACTCTTCGAGGATGCCTTCGTGGCCATAGCCGGCGCTGTTCACCAGCACATCCACCGGGCCGATGGTCCTTTCGACTTCGGCGACCACTTGGTCGATGGCCGCGAAGTCGGTCACGTCCAGCAACCGTCCGATTGCCCGTCCGGGAGCGAGGGCCTCGAGCGCGGCTTTGGCTTGCTCGCTACGAACCGTGCCTACTACACGGTGTCCATCCGCCAATGCCTCCTGGGCAAGGGCCAGGCCGAAGCCGCTGCTGGTTCCGGTGATCAACAAGGTTTTGCAGGATGACATGGTGGTGGCTCCATTACGGGGGGGATGAGCGCATAATACTTATCCGCAAGCCTCTTCCAGAGACCACATATTCTGACTTTATTGCCTAATTCTATGAGTAATGCCAAATCCGAACGCCCCGAACACAGAGGAGGGCTGAACCAGGCGCGCATGGTCGCCCTGCTCGAGGCACTGGCCCCCAGGGAGGGGTACAACCTCACTTCCCTGGCCAGTGTCCGTATTCTGAGATCGGACCGTCCCCTGGCCCGGACGCCCGTTCTCTACGATCCCGGTATCGTGATCGTATGCCAGGGCTGCAAGCGTGGGTACTTCGGCGATCAGGTCTATGTGTACGACGAGCAGCACTACCTGGCCGTCGCCGTGCCCGTTCCCTTCACCATGGAAACGGATGCGACGGCCGAGCGTCCGCTATTGGCCATCTACCTGCACCTGGATTTCCAGCTTGCCGCCGAGCTGATGATCCAGATCGACCAGCAGCAGGCGCCCTCGTCGAAGGAGGCGCCGCGGAGCATGATGTCGAGCCCTATGGATGAGTCGCTTGCTGATTCCGTCCTGCGCTTTTTGACGACGCTGAACGACCCTCTGGAGGCAACGATTCTCGGCCCCGCCTTGCTGCGCGAGCTGTATTTCCGTGTCCTGACCGGTGCCCAGGGCAATACCATGCGCGCAGCGCTGGCCATGCAAGGGCAGTTCGGCAGGATCGCCAAGGCGCTTCGGCGCATCCACACGGCCTATGCGCAGCCACTCGACCTGCCGCAACTTGCCGACGAAGCCGGCATGAGCGTGCCTTCGTTCCACAGCCACTTCAAGGCGATCACCCAGACGTCGCCCATGCAATATGTGAAATGCACCCGCCTGCATCAGGCACGTTTGCTGATCGTGCGCCAAGGCATGACCGCGCAGGCTGCTAGCCATGCCGTGGGCTATGCCAGCTCCTCGCAATTCAATCGAGAGTTCAAGCGCCTGTTCGGGCGCTCTCCCCAGGCGGAGGCCAGGCGAATGCGAGAGAACTTTGCCATTCCGCCGGCTTATGCGCAGGCGTCGTATGTGTCTTCCCATTAGGCCCTGCTGCGTGCACTCCTTCCAGCCCAGCTGATTATTTCAACGGCAAAAAAGGCTGCCAATCGGCAGCCTTCTCGATGGTCAGCCCGGACTATCAGTCCCAGCTCAAAGCACCACCCGTTTGATACTCGATCACCCGCGTCTCAAAGAAGTTCTTCTCCTTCTTCAAGTCCATGATCTCGCTCATCCATGGGAACGGGTTAGTTGTCCCCGGATACTCTTCCTTCAAGCCGATCTGGGTCAGGCGGCGGTTGGCGATGAACTTGAGGTAGTCCTCCATCATCGCCGCGTTCATGCCCAGCACGCCGCGCGGCATGGTGTCGCGGGCGTATTCGATCTCCAGCTGGGTCCCCTGCAGGATCATCTGGGTCGCCTCTTCCTTCATCGCGGCATCCCACAGGTGCGGGTTCTCGATCTTGATCTGGTTGATCACGTCGATGCCGAAGTTCAGGTGCATGGACTCGTCACGCAGGATGTACTGGAACTGCTCGGCAACACCGGTCATCTTGTTGCGGCGGCCCATGGAGAGGATCTGGGTGAAGCCGCAGTAGAAGAAGATGCCTTCCAGAACGCAGTAGTAGGCGATCAGGTTGCGCAGCAGCTCTTTGTCGGTCTCGACGGTGCCGGTGTTGAATTCCGGGTCGGAGATGGCGCGGGTGTACTTCAGGCCCCAGGCGGCCTTCTTCGCGACCGATGGGATCTCGTGGTACATGTTGAAGATCTCGCCCTCATCCATGCCCAGCGACTCGATGCAGTACTGGTAGGCGTGGGTGTGGATCGCCTCTTCGAAGGCCTGGCGCAGGATGTACTGGCGGCACTC
Source organism: Pseudomonas sp. X10 (assembly GCF_054889225.1). Classification (NCBI taxonomy): domain Bacteria; kingdom Pseudomonadati; phylum Pseudomonadota; class Gammaproteobacteria; order Pseudomonadales; family Pseudomonadaceae; genus Pseudomonas; species Pseudomonas sp. X10. The sequence goes on from NZ_CM142677.1 coordinate 1,405,307, forward strand.
GGGGTTGGTGATCAGGCGATACACGGCCAGGGCCAGGTTGTTGGCCACCAGGGAGTCGGCGGTGGAGAAGAAGCCGAGGTTACGCATGACGATGCGGCGCTCGTCTTCAGTCAGGCCGTCGGCGCTCTTCCACAGGGCGATGTCGGCGGTCATGTTGACCTCTTGCGGCATCCAGTGGTTGGCGCAGCCGTCGAGGTACTTCTGCCAGGCCCAGTCGTATTTGAACGGAACCAGCTGGTTGAGGTCGGCGCGGCAGTTGATCATGCGCTTTTCGTCAACGCGCACGCGGGCCGAGGAGCCTTCCAGCTCAGCCAGGCCTTCGGCGATGTCCAACTCGTCCAGGGCGGCCTTGGCGCGCTTGACCGCGTCGGAGTCGGTGGCGGTGGCGGCACGGGCTTCCTGAGCGGCGGCATCGCCAGCGCTGTCGAGCTTGTCGATGTTGGTCGCGGTGTTCTGTGCAGCGGCGCTGCCTTTGGCGGCGACTTCGCCGTCTTCTTTATCGAATTCGTCCCAGCTCAGCATGATGGGTCTCCTGCTTGAGGGCCATGTTGAAGTATGGCCGGTGGATCTTGGTTGCGGTGCTTGCGTTTGGGGTACTGCAGTGCACGCAAAATCTGATGTGCCCGGGGAGGGCGGGCCGGGGCGGTGGTGCCCCGGCTTATTGTGTTCGCTGCAGGAGGAGGGTGGTTGTGCTGGCCCTATCGCGGGCAAGCCCGCTCCTACAGGGGAGGCCTCAGCCAAGCCTTACTGGCAGGCTTCGCAATCCGGCTCGTCGATGGCGCAGGCTTTTGGCACCGGAGCCGGGCCGGCGGCCTGGACCGGGGCGCTGTCGCCACCGCTGGACACGGCGTTGAGCTTGCCGGTGTTGATGGTCGACTTCTCGGTGCTGGTCGCGGCCAGGGCACGGAGGTAGTAGGTGGTCTTCAGGCCACGGTACCAGGCCATGCGGTAGGTCACGTCCAGCTTCTTGCCCGAGGCACCGGCGATGTACAGGTTCAGCGACTGGGCCTGGTCGATCCACTTCTGCCGGCGGCTGGCGGCGTCGACGATCCACTTGGTCTCGACTTCGAAGGCCGTGGCGTACAGGTCTTTCAGTTCTTGCGGGATACGCTCGATCTGCTGCACGGAGCCGTCGTAGTACTTCAGGTCGTTGATCATGACCGAGTCCCACAGGTCGCGGGCCTTGAGGTCGCGGACCAGGTACGGGTTGATCACGGTGAACTCGCCCGACAGGTTCGATTTCACGTACAGGTTCTGGTAGGTCGGCTCGATGGACTGCGACACGCCGGTGATGTTGGCGATGGTCGCGGTCGGCGCGATGGCCATGATGTTCGAGTTGCGGATACCTTTCTTGACGCGTTCGCGAACCGGGGCCCAGTCCAGGGACTCTTCCAGGTTGACGTCGATGTACTTGGCGCCACGGGCCTCGATCAGGATCTGCTGGGAGTCCAGCGGCAGGATGCCCTTGGACCACAGGGAGCCTTCGAAGGTCTGGTAGGCGCCACGTTCGTCGGCCAGGTCACAGGAGGCCTGGATAGCGTAGTAGCTGACCGCTTCCATCGACTTGTCGGCGAACTCGACGGCAGCGTCGGAGCCGTACGGGATGTGCTGCAGGTACAGCGCGTCCTGGAAGCCCATGATGCCGAGGCCGACCGGACGGTGCTTGAAGTTCGAGTTCTGAGCCTGCGGCACCGAGTAGTAGTTGATGTCGATGACGTTGTCGAGCATGCGCACGGCAGTCTTGACGGTACGCGCCAGCTTGGCGGTGTCCAGCTTGCCGTCGTTGATGTGGTTCGGCAGGTTGATCGAACCCAGGTTGCACACGGCGATTTCATCGGCGTTGGTGTTCAGGGTGATCTCGGTGCACAGGTTCGAGCTATGGACCACGCCCACGTGCTGCTGAGGCGAGCGCAGGTTGCATGGGTCCTTGAAGGTCAGCCATGGGTGGCCGGTCTCGAACAGCATCGACAGCATCTTGCGCCACAGGTCTTTGGCCTGGACGGTCTTGAACACCTTGATCTTGTTGTACTCGGTCAGGGCTTCGTAGTACTCGTAACGCTCTTCGAAGGCCTTGCCGGTCAGGTCGTGCAGGTCTGGCACTTCCGATGGCGAGAACAGGGTCCACTTGCCGTCGTCGAAGACGCGCTTCATGAACAGGTCTGGGATCCAGTTGGCGGTGTTCATGTCGTGGGTGCGGCGACGGTCATCACCGGTGTTCTTGCGCAGCTCGAGGAATTCCTCGATGTCCAGGTGCCAGGTTTCCAGGTAGGCGCAGACCGCGCCCTTGCGCTTGCCGCCCTGGTTGACCGCGACCGCGGTGTCGTTGACCACTTTCAGGAACGGCACGACGCCTTGCGACTTGCCGTTGGTGCCCTTGATGTACGAGCCCAGGGCGCGTACCGGGGTCCAGTCATTGCCCAGGCCACCGGCGAATTTCGACAGCATGGCGTTGTCGTGGATCGCCTTGTAGATACCCGACAGGTCGTCTGGCACGGTGGTCAGGTAGCAGCTCGACAGCTGTGGACGCAGGGTGCCGGCGTTGAACAGGGTTGGAGTCGAGGCCATGTAGTCGAAGGACGACAGCAGGTTGTAGAACTCGATCGCGCGCGCTTCCTTGTCCTTTTCCTGCAGGGCCAGGCCCATGGCAACGCGCATGAAGAACACCTGCGGCAGCTCGAAACGCACGCCATCCTTGTGGATGAAGTAGCGGTCGTACAGGGTCTGCAGGCCCAGGTAGGTGAATTGCTGGTCACGCTCGTGGTCGATGGCTTTGCCCAGGCGCTCCAGGTCATAGCTTTTCAGGGCCGGGTCGAGCAGCTCGAATTCCACGCCCTTGGCGACGTAGGCCGGCAAGGCCTTGGCGTACAGCTCGGCCATCTCGTGGTGGGTGGCGCTGTCAGCCACGCCGAGGAAGCCCAGGCCTTCGGCACGCAGGGTGTCCATCAGCAGGCGGGCGGTGACGAAGGAGTAGTTCGGCTCGCGCTCGACCAGAGTACGGGCGGTCATCACCAGGGCGGTGTTGACGTCCTTGATGGCCACGCCGTCATAGAGGTTCTTCAGGGTGTCGCGCTGGATCAGGTCGCCATCGACTTCGGCCAGGCCTTCGCAGGCTTCGCTGATGATGGTGTTCAGGCGCGCCATGTCCAGCGGCGACAGGCTGCCGTCGGCCAGGGTGATGCGGATGCTTGGGTGCGGCTCGACCACCGAATCGGTGTTGGAGCGGGTGGCTCGCTCGCGGGCACGCTGTTCGCGGTAGATCACGTAGTCGCGGGCGACCTTCTGCTCGCCGGCGCGCATCAGGGCCAGTTCGACCTGGTCCTGGATTTCTTCGATGTGGATGGTGCCGCCCGATGGCATGCGACGCTTGAACGTGGCGGTGACCTGTTCGGTCAGGCGCGCGACGGTGTCGTGGATGCGCGACGAGGCGGCGGCGGTACCGCCCTCAACTGCGAGGAACGCCTTGGTGATGGCCACGGTGATTTTGTCGTCGGTGTAGGGGACGACAGTGCCATTGCGCTTGATAACACGCAGTTGGCCCGGTGCGGTGGCGGCCAGATCCTGGTTCGAATCGGCGGCCTGAGGCACCTTGGCCTGCGGGTTCTCGCGAGTTGTGTCGGTTTGCATGGGGGTGTGTCTCCACAGTCTCTATGTTTATTCAGGCGCCTTGTGGGCGCCCACCGTTCCGTCCACCAGCTCGACGGCCCGACCAGGGGATGCGCCACCAAACGTGCGCATCCGCCCGGACCGGGCGTACCGACTTCGGGACAGATCAGGAAAAAGGGGCAATCACTTGCCGCTCCCTGGCCGAAGTCAAAGGTTCTGGGCCATGCCCAAAAACTGTTGCTCACGGGTGCCAGGCCATGCCTGCAACACCCATACCCGAACAAGGCCCTGTGCGGGCTTGCAACGGTCGCCTCCGCAGGAGCGGTTTGGCTGCTGAAATCACTTCAGGTTCATGAGGAAAAAGCGCTATGAAAGGGCTTGAGTTTCCTGTTGAACTTGTGCTTGGGAAAATTCTTAAACCCCAAGATATAGTGTTTTGCTGCGATGGTGATACAAGATAATGCGGTATCCGGGTCTTTGCAAGGTGACCCTCTGTGGATAAGTTGTGTGTAGTTTGTGAGTGATTCTTGGGCCACCGCTGTAGGCCTTGTCCTAAAAGGACTTCACCTTTTTTCGAGGGGCTGATGCCCAGCAAGAGAATTTTTCGGGCGCGCACCCTACCACAAAAAACAGTCCTGTCGAGCCCTGCCGGAGAGGCCTTGGGTGAGGTTGGCAGGGCCGGGGGTGGAACGTAGTATCCTCAGCCGATATTGCCCTTTGGTGAAGGGGCACCCCTTGCACAATAACAAGGCAGAAGAGGTGGGGCCGTGGAGCAGGCAAGCAATCGCGTATTGATCGTCGAGGATGACCAGCGGCTGGCCGAACTGACTGCGGAATACCTGCAGGCCAATGGCTTCGAAGTCGCGGTGGAAGGCGATGGCGCCCGTGCGGCGCGCAGGATCATCGACAGCCAGCCGGACCTGGTGATCCTCGACCTGATGCTGCCTGGCGAAGATGGCTTGAGCATCTGCCGTAAGGTGCGCGCCCACTACCCGGGGCCAATCCTGATACTCACCGCGCGCAGTGATGAGCTGGACCAGGTGCAGGGCCTGGACCTGGGTGCGGACGACTATGTGTGCAAGCCAGTGCGTCCGCGCCTGCTGCTGGCGCGGATCAATGCCCTGCTGCGGCGCAGCGAGACGCCGGAGAGCAAGCGCCAGAGCCTGCAGTTCGGCCCCCTGCGGATCGACAACAGCCTGCGTGAAGCGTGGCTGAACGAACAGGGCATCGAGCTGACCAGCGCCGAATTCGACCTGCTCTGGCTATTGGTAAGCAATGCTGGGCGGGTGCTTTCGCGCGAAGAGATCTTCACCTCCCTGCGTGGTGTCGGCTATGACGGCCAGGACCGCTCCATCGACGTGCGCATTTCGCGGATCCGCCCCAAGATAGGCGATGACCCGATCCATCCGCGCATGATCAAGACCCTGCGCAGCAAGGGCTACCTGTTCGTCGCCGAGGCGGCGCAGGCGTTGGGCAACCCATGAATTCGATCTTCCTGCGCATCTATGGCGGCATGCTCGCTGTGTTGGTGCTGGTGGCCGTGCTCGGCGTCCTCAGCCTGCACCTGGTCAATGAAGTGCGTGCCGGGCAGCACCGCGAGCGCCTGGCTCAGGGCACTTTCAGCCTGATGGCCGACAACCTGGCCTTGCAGAACGAAGTGGAGCGCAAGCGTTCACTGCTGATCTGGGAGCGTTTGCTGGGGATTCCCCTGGACCTGCAGGCGCTGTCCGCCACACCTCTGGACGGCAGCCAGCGCAATCGTCTGCAGCGCGGCCAGGTGGTGGTGGAGAAGACCGGCCCCCATGCGGCGCGGGTATTGCGCCAGGTCGGCCAGCAGGATGTGCTGCTGGTCGGCGAGATCAAGCAGATCAGCGAGCAACTGGCGCGGGCCACGCTTTATTTGCTGGCGGACGAGCTGGTGCGTTACCCGGTCACCGAACAGCGACAGCAGCTCGAGACGCTGAAGCAGAGCAAGGGCTTTGGTTTCGACCTCGCCCTGCAACGCCTGGAGCGCGCCGGGCTGGATGATGACCAGCGGCGCCGGGTGGAGGAGGGCGACACGGTGATGGCCCTGGGCAAGGACGGCGATTCGATCCGGGTTTTCTCCGGGTTGGCGGGTTCACCTTGGGTGCTGGAGATCGGCCCGCTGTATCAGATGAGTCCTTATCCGCCGCAGTTGCTGATCCTGATCGCCTTCCTCGGGTTATGCCTGATCGGTCTGGTGGTCTACCTGCTGGTGCGTCAGTTGGAGCGGCGGGTGTCGGGCCTGGAGGTCGCCGCCACGCGCATCGCCCAGGGCAGCCTGGATACCCGGGTGCCGGCTGATGACGCCGACTCGGTCGGGCGTCTGGCAGCGGCTTTCAATGGCATGGCCGAGCACCTGCAGCGTTCGCTGACCATGCAACGTGAACTGGTGCGGGCGGTGTCCCATGAATTGCGCACACCGGTGGCGCGCTTGCGTTTCGGCCTGGAGATGATCGAAAGCGCTAGCAGCGAGCAGGCCCGGGAGAAACACCTGGCCGGTATGGACAGCGACATCCAGGACCTGGACAAGCTGGTCGACGAGATGCTGACGTACGCACGCCTTGAACAGGGCGCCCCGGCCCTGGATTTCCAGGCAGTGGACCTGGACGCCCTGTTCGACCGGGTGATCGCCGAACTGGCGCCCTTGCGCGCTGGGGTGACGGTCATGCGCGGAGCCTGCCAGGGCGCGGACGGACAAGGCGCCTGGGTCGAGGCGGAACCGCGCTACCTGCACCGGGCGCTGCAGAACCTGGTCAGCAACGCCATGCGCCATGCCGAGTCGCAGGTCTGCCTGAGCTATCACTTGGGCCAGCAACAGTGCCGTATCGACGTCGAGGATGATGGGCCGGGAATTCCGGAAGGGGTCTGGGACCGGATCTTCACCCCGTTCACCCGCCTGGATGACAGTCGTACCCGTGCTTCCGGTGGCCATGGCCTGGGCCTGTCGATCGTGCGGCGGATCATCTACTGGCACGCTGGCCGGGCCTCGGTAGGACGCAGCGAGCGCTTGGGCGGAGCCTGCTTCAGCCTGAGCTGGCCCCGCTCGCAGGCGCCTACCTGAAGCCGTTGCCGGCTAGACGCTGACCAGGCTCAGCAGATGCTCGCCCTGCACGCAGAACTGGCCGTCGAGCTCCTGGCCATGGCGCCACTGCGGCGACAGGTCGGTGAGCAGGCGCAGCCGGGCATGGCCGTCGGCAGACCACTCCAGCACTTCGGCGTGCTCGAAGTAGAAGCGTTGCCGGGTCAGTGGGTAAAGCGTCTTGAACAGACTTTCTTTGAGCGAGAACGTCAGGGTCACGGTCAGGCCCAACTGATCGCGGGACAGGCGTTGCCGTTCGGCTTCGGTGAGGATTTCCCCGGCCAGGCGTTCGGCGCGCTCGTCGCTGAGCAGGCTTTCCTGGTCCAGCCCCAAGCCCTGGCAGGCGTCTTTGGCGGCGACCACGGCGGCTGCCCAGCCCTGGCCGTGGGTGATCGAACCGTGGATGCCCGCGGGCCAGATCGGCGAGCGGTCTTCATGAGTGCCGGGGACATAATCCCGACCGTCCAGGCGCTGCAGTGCGGCACGGGCGCAGACCCGGCCGGCCAGGTATTCGGCCTGGCGCTTGGCCACTGAGCGTTGCAGGCTGGCGGTTTGCTCGATGCCGGCACGCTGAAAGTCGTCTGTGGCCAGGTGGGCCGGGTCGAAGGCACAACTGACCAGCACCGCGCCGGGAACCGGACGAGGCAGGGGCCAGTGGTGCTGGAGTGGGGCGCAGCAGGTAGGGAGTCTGTTCATGCCGGGTATTGTGCCAGCAGTGAAGCTTCGCGTGGGAGCGGGCCTGCCCAACAAGGTCCGTGCATGCCTCGACCCTTGCGGTCGACGCAGGCGTTGGGGCATGCACGGACCCTGCGGGGGCTGGCTTGCTAGCGTCTAATCAAACAACTTCTTGAAGAACGCCTGCATGTCCGCCCATGAACTCTCGTCCGCTGCCTTGTTATAGGCAATGTCCGGCCCGCCTCCGCTGCCATGCCCGGCGTGCCCCAGACGGTCGGCGTCAGGGTTGCTGAAGCCGTGCTTGGCGCCGGGGATGCTGACGAACTCGAAGCTCGCTCCGGCTTCATCCATTTCCTTTTTGAAGGCTTCTACCTGCTGCTCGGTGACCATGCTGTCGGCGGCGCCATGTTCGACCAGGATCTTGGCCTTGACGCTATCGGGCTTGGCCGGCTCCTGGGTCACCAGTGCGCCATGGAAACTCGCCACGCCAGCCAGCGGCTCACCCCGCCGGGCGGCGTCGAGCACCACCTTGCCGCCGAAGCAATAGCCGATGGCCGCCAGCTTGTCGGCGTTGGTCTGCGGCTGGAGTTTCAGCAGTTCAAGGCCGGCATCGAAGCGCCGGATGCTGGTTTGCGGGTCCTTGGTGGCGGCGACGCGGAAGGCGTCGGCATCCTTGGGATGCTCGGTGTTCTTGCCGTCGCCGTACATATCGATGGCCAGGGCGCTGTAGCCGAGTGCGGCGAGGTCGCGGGCACGGCGCTTGGCGTAGTCGTTCAGTCCCCACCACTCGTGTACGACGATGATGCCGGGACGCTTGCCGTCGATCGCGTCATCGTAGGCGTAATAGCCAACCAGGCGCTGGCCATCGGCATCCTGGTAGGGGATTTCACGGGTTTGCACCGCCGCCTGGGCGACGGCGGCGCTGCATATCAGGGCCAGGGCGAGCAGGGAACGCATGGTCGGTACTCCTTCTGGTTCGGGGCGATGCGGTTCGTTCAGCCGGGGTTCAGCCAGGGTTCAGCAGCGGTTCAGGGCGCCCTGATTACTCTAGCTGCCACACCCACACAGCGCATCAAACCGGAGTACAAACCCATGAAAACCATCCATACCTTGTTGATTGCCGTGGCCGTCAGCGCCGCCAGCCTCACCGCTCAGGCCGCCGACAGCACCTTCGCCAGCCTGACTTACGGGCAGACCAGCGACAAGATCCGCAAGTCCGGTCTGCTGGAGCGCAACACCGACCACCTGAACACCGACGGCATCATCCACAAGGACGGCACCTGGGGCGTGCGCCTCGGCCAGATAAACGACCAGGGTCGCTACTACCTGACCTACGACAACGTCTCCAACGACCATAGCGGCCTGAAAGTGCGCCAGGAAAACCTGCTCGGCAGCTACGATGCGTTCTACCCGCTGGGCGACAGCACCAAGCTGTTCGGCGGCGCCAGCGCCGGCCTGACCAAGCTCAGCCAGGAGTCTTCCGGCTACAGCCGCGACACCGATATCGGTTACGCCGTCGGCCTGCAGGCGGGCCTGCTGCAGCAGGTCACCGATAACGCCTCGGTAGAGCTCGGCTACCGTTATCTGCGCAGCAACGCCAGCACCGAGTTGTCCGAGCACGATGGCCCGAAAATTGGCACCCTGCGCCTGACCAGCAGCGCCCAGACCTACCTGTCGGCCAACTACACGTTCTAAGGCTGATCGCCGCTGGCGAACCGGTCGCGCCCGTGCGCGGCCGGTTCGCTGTTATGCTTTTTGTCTTTACCGGCCCTCTCATGGGCTACGCAGCCCCTGCAGGAGCGGGCTTGCCCGCGATAGGGCCCGAACAGACAACGCATTCCATGTCGTATAAAAGGAGAGCTGCATGAAATTGCTGGTGGTCGAGGATGAAGCGCTGCTGCGCCATCATCTGTACAGCCGCTTGAGCGAGAGCGGGCATGTGGTCGAGGCGGTGGCCAATGCCGAAGAAGCGCTGTACCAGGCCGAACAGTACAACCATGACCTGGCCGTGATCGACCTGGGCCTGCCTGGCATGAGTGGGCTGGACCTGATCCGCCAGCTGCGTTCCCAGGGCAAAAGCTTTCCGATTCTAATCCTCACCGCCCGCGGCAACTGGCAGGACAAGGTCGAAGGCCTGGCCGCCGGGGCCGACGACTATGTGGTCAAACCCTTCCAGTTCGAGGAACTGGAGGCCCGCCTCAACGCCTTGCTGCGCCGCTCCAGCGGCTTCACCCAATCGACCATCGCTGCAGGCCCGCTGGTGCTTGACCTCAACCGCAAGCAGGCGATCCTGGACGACCAGCCATTGGCGCTGACCGCCTACGAATACCGCATCCTCGAATACCTCATGCGCCATCACCAGCAGGTGGTGGCCAAGGAGCGCCTGATGGAACAGCTCTACCCGGACGACGGGGAACGCGACCCGAACGTCATCGAGGTGCTGGTCGGTCGCCTGCGCCGTAAGCTCGAAGGTGAGCGGGGCTTCAAACCGATCGATACGGTGCGCGGCCTGGGCTACCTGTTCACCGAGCGCTGCCGATGATTCGCTCCCTGCGCCTGCGCCTGATGCTGGCGGCGGCGCTGTTGGCCCTGCTGTTCATGCTGGGCCTGCTGCCGGCCCTGCAGAAGGCTTTCAGCCTTGCCCTGCAGGAGTCGATCGAGCAACGCCTGGCCTCGGACGTCACCACTCTGATCTCGGCGGCGCGTATCGAGCATGGCCAACTGCAGATGCCGGAGCAGTTGCCCGACGAGCGCTTCAACCTGCCCTATACCGGCCTGCTCGGTTACATCTACGACCGCCAGGGCACCCTGGTCTGGCGGTCGCGGGCCACGGCGGACGAGAACATCAACTATCAGCCCCGCTATGATGGACGCGGCAACGAGTTCGCGCGGATCCGCCAGGACGATGGCGAGGAGTTCTTCGTCTATGACGTCGAGGTCAAGCTGCTCGGCGGCAAGAGCGCGGCGTTCAGTATTGTCGCCCTGCAACCGGTGCGTGAGTACCAGAACACCCTCGATGGCTTGCGCGAGAAGCTCTATCTCGGATTTGGCGCGGCCCTGTTCGCTTTACTGGTGCTGCTCTGGGCCGGTTTGACCTGGGGGCTGCGTTCGTTGCGGCAGATGAGCCTGGAGTTGGACGAAGTGGAGATGGGCGCGCGTGACGGCCTGAGTGGCGAACACCCACGTGAGTTGCTGCGCCTGACCGGCTCGCTGAACCGCTTGCTGCACAGCGAGCGCGAGCAGCGCCAGCGCTACCGCGACTCCCTGGATGACCTGGCGCATAGCCTGAAGACCCCATTGGCGGTGCTGCAGGGTGTCAGCGAGAGCATGGGCCAGGGCAGCGAGGAGCGTGAGCAGGCGCGGGTGCTGCAGACTCAGATCGAGCGCATGAGCCAGCAGATCGACTATCAGTTGCAGCGCGCCAGCCTGCGCAAGAGCGGCCTGGTGCGTCACCAGGTGCAGTTGCGGCCCTTGCTCGATAGCCTGTGCAGCACGCTGGCCAAGGTCTACCGTGACAAGCACGTGGCGGTCAGCCTCGATGTCGCCGACCAGGCTCGGGTGCCGATGGAGCAGGGCGCCTTGCTCGAACTGCTGGGCAACCTGCTGGAGAATGCCTATCGTCTGTGCCTGGGACAGGTGCGCATCAGCCTGGGAACCGCACCCGGCCAGGTGGTGCTATGCGTCGAGGACGATGGCCCAGGCGTGCCGGTCGACCAACGCGAGCGCATCCTCCAGCGCGGTGAGCGCCTGGATCGCCAGCACCCGGGGCAGGGCATTGGCCTGGCGGTGGTCAAGGACATCATCGAAAGCTACGACGCCAGCCTGACCCTGGACGATTCACCGCTGGGCGGCGCGGCTTTTCGCATCACCTTCAGCCTCGACTGACCTGCCGGCGCAAATCCGCCAGCGGGCGGATTCCCGCCATCCTCGTGTGCTCACGGCCTGTGGCGGGCGGAAATCCGCCATCCTTCCTTCGCGTGGCTGCCCTGCCATTGGGCGGCCGACCCCGCAAAAACGCGGCTCTGCACCCATAGCGAGCATTCTGGCATCGGCCTTGCTATAGACCGGACAGAGTCCTGCCATGCAGCTCGACACAACAAATCCCTCCAAGTGCAGGAGGGTTCGCGCTTTAGGTGCCACAGCATCCTGGGAAGGATGGGCTCGGCACACTTGAGGAAAAATTAGCCATGACGACACGTCAGCCGCTGTACAAATCGTTGTATATCCAGGTGTTGGTCGCGATCACCATCGGTATCCTGCTCGGTCACTATTACCCTGAAACCGGCGTTGCCCTGAAGCCCCTGGGTGACGGGTTCGTCAAACTGATCAAGATGGTCATCGCTCCGATCATCTTCTGTACCGTGGTCAGCGGCATCGCTGGCATGCAGAACATGAAGTCGGTCGGCAAGACTGGCGGCTACGCGCTCCTGTACTTCGAAATCGTCTCCACCATTGCCCTGATCATCGGCCTGGTCGTGGTCAACGTGGTCAAGCCCGGCGCCGGCATGCATGTCGACGTCAGCACCCTGAACGCCAGCAGCGTGGCTGCCTACGCCGCCGCCGGCGCGCAGCAGACCACCGTCGGCTTCCTGCTCAACATCATCCCGAATACCGTGGTCGGCGCCTTCGCCAACGGCGATATCCTGCAAGTGCTGATGTTCTCGGTGATCTTCGGTTTCGCCCTGCACCGCCTGGGCAGCTACGGCAAGCCAGTTCTGGACCTGATCGACCGCTTCGCCCATGTCATGTTCAACATCATCAACATGATCATGAAGCTGGCCCCGATCGGTGCCTTCGGTGCCATCGCCTTCACCATCGGCCAGTATGGCGTCGGCTCGCTGGTGCAACTGGGCTACCTGATGATGTGCTTCTACATCACTTGCCTGCTGTTCATCCTCGTGGTGCTCGGCGGTATCGCCCGCGCCCATGGCTTCAGCATCCTCAAGCTGATCCGCTACATCCGTGAAGAGCTGATGATCGTCCTGGGGACCTCCTCCTCGGAATCGGTCCTGCCACGCATGCTGACCAAGATGGAACGCCTGGGCGCGAAGAAATCCGTGGTTGGCCTGGTGATCCCGACCGGCTACTCGTTCAACCTCGACGGCACCTCGATCTACCTGACCATGGCCGCGGTGTTCATCGCTCAGGCTACCGACACCACCATGGACATCACCCACCAGATCACCCTGCTGCTGGTGCTGCTGGTAGCCTCCAAGGGTGCTGCGGGCGTTACTGGTTCGGGTTTCATCGTTCTGGCTGCGACCCTGTCCGCTGTTGGCCACCTGCCGGTTGCCGGCCTGGCGCTGATCCTGGGCATCGATCGCTTCATGTCCGAAGCCCGCGCCCTGACCAACCTGATCGGCAACGCCGTCGCCACCGTGGTCGTGGCCAAGTGGGTCAAGGAACTGGACACCGACCAGTTGCAGGCCGAACTGGCCTCTGGCGGCTCCTCGATCATCGACACCCGTCCGACCGACGACCTGGGCGTGGCCGAAGGTGCTGCCCGTTGATCCAGCGCTAGCGTGAAATGAAAGCCCATCTTCGGATGGGCTTTTTTGTATCTGATGACCCGTCCCGAAGGCGCGTTACTCGCGAGATTTTTGCGCCTACTCGACCCTGGTCTGGCCGCTGTACACCAGAATCTCCTGGCATCGCCGGCACAGATACCTGCGCCCCTGGCGCACTAGCTTGTGGCGTTGGGCGCTGAACGGGAAGTCGCTGTCCGGGCAGGGGCAGTGGTAGATGTAACGGGTCGCGGTGCGGCGCTTGACCTCATAGTTGTGGCAGCGGTGAGGCGGTAATTCGTAGACCCCGCGCATGATCAACTGCCATTCCTCACCATGGGGCTGGATGCGCTCGCCGAACAGCTGATGAGCGACCAGGTGCGCCACTTCGTGGGCCACGGTCTGGCGCAGGAAGTCTTCGCTGTTCTCGCGGTACAGCTGCAGGTTGAAGCGCAGCAGGTTCTCGTGCAGGTGGGCGACGCCGGCTTTCTGGCCGCGCAGCTTGAAGCTGACTTGCGGGCGCGGGAAAGGGCGTTTGAAAAAGGCTTCGGCTTGCTGGTAACAGGTTTCGACGCGGGATTTGAGCTGCTCGGGCATGGCGGGGAATACTCTCCTGACCAGGCATTATGCCGCAAGCGCAGGCGGCCTGCCGAGCCACCGGTCAGCGCACACAGCCAAAGGCCGCCTGCTGGCGGCCCGTGGTTTGATGCCCCTGTGTTGGGTCTTTCTTTTGTGTATCGCGTTAGTTGGTATAGACGGGCCCCACGCCCAGGCCCCAGATGATCACGGTGGCGGCCATGATGGCTACCAGCACGACGAGGCCCACCGCCAGCACCGAACTGGAGAACAGGAAGCCTTCATCCGAGGGGATGTCCATGAAGGTCGGCAAGCCGACATAGAGTAAGTAGACCGTATAGCAGATCGCTGCCGTGCCCACGATCATGCCCAGCCAGAGGTGCGGGTAGAGCGCCGCCAAGCCGCCGATGAACAATGGGGTGGCGGTGTAGGTGGCAAAGGCGATGCATTGCGCCATGCTCGGGTTGGCATCGTAGGTGCGGGCCATCCAGTGGATGAAGGCGCCCATGACCGCCACCCCGGCCAGCATGGCCAGGTAGGACATGATGCTCATCCACAACGCGCTGTCCATGGTCAGCATGACCGGGGGGCGATCACCGATCACCCAGCCGACCTGGGTGGTGCCGATGAAGGCCGAGACCGCCGGGATTGCCGCCAGTATCAGCGTGTGGGTCAGGTACATGTGGCTGATGCTTTCTTCTTCGCCACGGATTTCGCGCCATTCCTGGTCGGGATGGGTAAATAGCCCCAGAACGTGATGGATCATGCCGGTCACTCCTATCGTCGTTGCCTTCGCCCCCCAGTGGAGCGCATGCGTCCCGAAGTCGAGGCCAGCGCCGAAGGTACGGTAATGTGGCCTTATGTCGCAGTATAGGAAGCAGATGGCGGCATAAAACCGGCTTTTTAGAGCAAATTGCGCTGTCAAGGAGCAGGCTGATTCCCTTGCAGTCTTATCGCCTTCGGCGAGGCCTGCTATTGGTTCCACTCGCTGAAGGCCTGCGCGAATGAAACGACAGCAGACCCTACGCCCGCGCACGGTTTATGCGTAAAATAGTCCGCTTTTGTCACACCTCGCGGATCCAAGCGCTATGGGCACCCTTTCGGTCAACCAGAACAAACTGCAAAAACGCCTGCGGCGTCTCGCCGGCGAAGCCATCACCGACTTCAACATGATCGAGGACGGTGACAAGGTCATGGTCTGCCTGTCCGGTGGCAAGGACAGCTACACCATGCTCGATGTTCTGCTGCACCTGCAGAAAGTGGCGCCGATCAAGTTCGATATCGTCGCGGTGAACATGGACCAGAAGCAGCCTGGCTTCCCCGAGCACGTGTTGCCGGCCTACCTGGAAACCCTCGGCGTCGAGTACCACATCGTCGAGAAGGACACCTACTCGGTGGTCAAGGAGCTGATCCCCGAAGGCAAGACCACTTGCTCGCTGTGTTCGCGCCTGCGCCGTGGCACGCTCTACACCTTCGCCGACGAGATCGGCGCGACCAAGATGGCCTTGGGTCATCACCGCGATGACATCGTCGAGACCTTCTTCCTCAACATGTTCTTCAACGGCACCCTCAAGGCCATGCCGCCCAAGCTGCGCGCCGACGACGGACGCAACGTGGTGATCCGCCCACTGGCCTACTGCAGCGAGAAGGACATCCAGGCCTACTCGGACATGAAGGAATTCCCGATCATCCCGTGCAACCTCTGTGGTTCGCAGGAGAACCTGCAACGCCAGGTGGTCAAGGAGATGCTCGTTGAATGGGAGCGCAAGCACCCTGGGCGTACCGAGAACATCTTCCGTGGCCTGCAGAACGTAGTGCCGTCGCAGTTGGCCGACCGCAACCTGTTCGACTTCGGCAGCCTGAAGATCGATGAGAGCGCTACCCCGCGCTTCCTCGACGTACTGAACATCTGACCGGCATGCGCGATTACCAGTGGCTGTATGAATACTGCCTGAACCGCTTCGGCTCGGCGGCGGCCCTCGAGGCCTTCCTGCCGCAGGCGAAGACCCCGGCACAACTGCGCGCCATCGGCGATGACCGCTACCTTTCGACCCTGGCCCTGCGCGTGTTCCGCGCCGGGCTCAAGCACAGCCTAGTGGATGCCAAGTGGCCGGCGTTCGAGCAGGTGTTCTTCGGCTTCGATCCGGAGAAGGTGGTGCTGATGGGCGCCGAGCACTTGGAGCGGCTGATGCAGGACACGCGCCTGATCCGTCACCTGGGCAAGCTCAAGAGTGTGCCGTGCAATGCGCAGATGATCCTTGACGTGCAGAAGGAAAAGGGCAGTTTCGGCGCCTTTATCGCCGACTGGCCAGTGACCGACATCGTCGGCCTATGGAAGTACCTGGCCAAGCATGGCAACCAGTTGGGCGGTTTGTCTGCGCCGCGGTTTTTGCGAATGGTCGGCAAGGACACCTTCATCCCCACCGATGACATGAGCGCGGCGCTGATCGCCCAGGGCATCATCGACAAGGCCCCGACCAGCCAGCGCGACCTGGCGCTGGTGCAGCAGGCGTTCAACCAGTGGCATGAAGAAAGTGGCCGGTCGCTGTGCCAGCTGTCGGTGATGCTGGCGCATACCGTCAATCACTAAGGGAGAGCCTAGGGGCGCAGCGGCGCAAAATCAGGCTGCGTCGATCACGCCCCTTCTCCGGCCATCCGCCGCTCATACTGGAAGCGCCAGCGCACATACAGCAGCGCGCTGATAAACAACCCCAGGCTGATCAGCACCTCCAGCCAGCCAAACACGGCCCGGCCGGGGTCGAACGCGGCCAGCACGCCTTTGATGAAGTAGATGTTCACCACGAAGCAGGTCCAGGCATGCGCCCGGGCGCTGCTCCGCAGCATGCCGGGCAACAGCAGGAGCAGCGGGATCAGCTCGATGGCCAGGATCACCTCGACCCGGGCGCCATGCAGGTTGGCGAACCACAGGTTGTTGGCCGTCAGCAGGGCGATCAGGCCGAAGAAGAACGCCAGGCTCAGGGCCCGGGTCAGGCGCATGCGCGGAACCAGCCACGCCAATGGTGGCAGCACCTTCGGCTTTCTAGCCACGGCTGCTCTCCAGGGCCTTGGCAGTGTTCGCCAGGCGTTGCCCCAGGGCGCGGCACAAGGCGATCTCGTCGGCATCCAAGTCACGCTTGCCGTCAGCGCCGGCGTGGTGGCTGGCGCCATAGGGCGTACCGCCGCCGCGGGTCTCGAGCAGCGCCGACTCGCTGTAGGGAAGGCCCATGACCAGCATGCCGTGGTGCATCAGCGGCAGCAGCATGGACAGCAGGGTCGACTCCTGGCCACCGTGCAGGCTGGCCGTGGAGGTGAAGGCTGCCGCCGGCTTGCCGACCAGCTCGCCACCGAGCCACAGGCTGCTGGTGTTGTCGACGAAGTACTTCAGGGGCGCGGCCATGTTGCCGAAACGGGTCGGGCTACCCAAGGCCAGGCCTGAGCAGTGGCGCAGGTCGTCGAGGGTGGCATAGAGCGCGCCGGTGAGCGGAATGTCCGGGGCTACGGCTTCGCACTCGGTGGAGATCGCCGGCACAGTGCGCAGGCGTGCTTCCAGGCCGGCCATCTCGACGCCACGGGCGATCTGCCGGGCCATCTCGCTGGTCGAACCGTGGCGGCTGTAGTAGAGCACCAGAATATAAGGGGTGCTCACGGCAGGATCTCCAGCACCTTCTCAGGTGGCCGGCCGATCACCGCCTTATCGCCGGCGACAAGGATCGGCCGCTCGATCAGCTTGGGGTGCTGGGTCATGGCATCGATCAGTTGCTCATCGCTCAGCGCCGGGTTAGCCAGCTCCAGAGCCTTGTATTCGTCTTCGCCCGTGCGCAGCAACTGGCGCGGGGCGATGCCCAGCTTGCCGAGCAGGGCCTTGAGGGTGGCGGCGTCGGGCGGTGTCTCCAGGTAGCGCACCACGGTCGGTGCCAGGCCACGGGCTTCGAGCAGTTCCAGGGCGCCACGGGATTTCGAGCAGCGCGGGTTATGATAGAGGGTCAGATCAGTCATGACGGGTCGCATCCAGCTGGGTGTGGCGGCTATTCTAACCGCAGCGACTGCGTATTTTGCTTGAAACTTCGAGAAGGATTGACCCATGGCAAGGCGTTTGGCAGCAGTACTGGCCATCACCGCGAGTCTGTTGCTCGGTGGTTGCGGTGCGGACTACGGCGTGGACCAGCATGGCAACACGGTAAAAGCCGAACAGATCGATGGGCACTGGCTGGTGCTCAACTACTGGGCCGAATGGTGTGGCCCGTGCCGTACGGAAATCCCGGAACTGAACGCCGCAGCCAAGCAATGGCAGGAGCAGGGCATCAAGGTGGTCGGGGTGAACTTCGACGGTCTGCAGGGCGAAGACCTGAAGCAGGCCAGCGAAGCCCTGGGCATCGGCTTCACGGTATTGGCCCAGGACCCGGCCGAGCGCTATGACTTGCCGCGCAGCGAGGCATTGCCGGTGACCTACATCATCGATGACAAGGGCAAGGTGCGTGAGCAACTGATGGGGGAGCAGACCCTCGAAGGCCTGCAAGAGAAGATCAAGGCATTGAGCGGCAAGCTATAAGCGACAAGTAAAAGCAGCAGGGCTGCACAGGCTGCTCTTTCTTGCCGCTTGAAGCTTATAGCTCGAAGCTGCTTTTAACCTTCCTCAGGCCAGAACCGCAGTGGCTTGCCTTCGGCTGGCCAGAAGCGCACCTGCTCGATCGGCGAAATATCCCAGCGTTGCACGGTCTCCAGGGCCTGGAGGAAGCGCTGTTCCTGCTCCATCAGGGCCGGTGCGCAGAGCTTGCGGGTCTTGCCGACCTTGCCGAAGCTCAGCTGGTCGCCCTCCAGGGTGTAGGGCGCGAACCAGTGGTTGCAGCCAGCGTTGCCATAGGCGCGGCCATCGGCGGCGAGGGTCAGGGTCAGGTGGCTGTAGTCGATCAGCGGGCGCTCACCGATCCACTCCAGCACGTAGCTGCGCTCCTGTTCCAGCTTCACCGGCTCGGCGGCGCAGCCGAGCAGGCCTGTGGCGGTCAATGCGCCAAGCAGCAGGGTTTTCACTGGGCGCTCTCCTGGCAACGCGGGCACAGGTGCTGGCCGTCACGGCTGGCCCAGCCCAGTTCGGCTATACGCGCGCTGGCTGCTGGTTGCCGGGCTTTGTTGCCCAGCTTGGCATCCACCGCGAACTCGAAGTCCAGGCTGGCCTGGCAACCATCGCACTTCACCTGCCAGTTCAGGATCTCCAGCTCGCCGAAAACCGGCCCACTGGCCACCGCAACCCATTGGCCGCGGGGGTTGATCAGGTGGCGCACGCTTTCCACGGTCAGGCGCATGGACAGGTCCTTGCTGCCTTTGAGGGTGACCAGCAGGACGTCGTCTTTCTGGATCGAGCCGCCATTGCCAGTGACCTGGTAGCGTCCAGGCACTAGCGCGCGGCATTCGATCAGAGTGTGTTGCGGGTTGAATAGGGTGTAGCGGAAATCGTGTTCGACCATGGGTCCTCCAAATTTGCCGCGTATTCTAGGGGCTGCTGATGTTTTATTCACCGGCGCGGTTGCGAATAAACACGTCAGTGGGCCCAGGCATCAGCCCTCGACCAGATTCTGCGGATGCCCGGCTGCCCAGCGGATGATGTTGTCCAGCGTGGTCTCGGCGATGGCGGCGAGGGCTTCATGGGTCAGGAAGGCTTGGTG
Source organism: Pseudomonas sp. X10 (assembly GCF_054889225.1). Classification (NCBI taxonomy): domain Bacteria; kingdom Pseudomonadati; phylum Pseudomonadota; class Gammaproteobacteria; order Pseudomonadales; family Pseudomonadaceae; genus Pseudomonas; species Pseudomonas sp. X10. The sequence continues at coordinate 1,424,428 of NZ_CM142677.1, forward strand.
GGCGGTGACGATCACGTTGGGGAAGGTCAGCAGGCGCGCCAGGACATCATCTTGCAGTGGCAGGTCGGAGCGGTCCTCGAAAAACAGCTGTGCCTCTTCTTCATAGACGTCCAGGCCCAGGTAGCCCAACTGGCCGCTCTTGAGCGCCTCGATCAGCGCTGGCGTATCGACCAACGCCCCACGCCCGGTATTGATGAGCATCGCACCGGGCTGCAGCTCGGCCAGGCTGCTGGCATTGATCAGGTGGCGAGTGTGTTCGGTCAGGGGGCAGTGCAGGCTGATGATCCGTGACTGGCGCAACAGCTCCGGCAATTCCAGGTAGCGGGCGCCGAGGGCAAGCAGCTCCGGGTTGGGGAAGGGGTCATAGGCCAGCAACTGGCAACCGAAGCCAGCCATGATACGGGCGAAAGCGGCGCCGATCTGGCCGGTGCCGATCACACCGACGGTCTTGCCGTGTAGATCGAAGCCAGTCAGCCCGTGCAAGGTAAAGTCGCCTTCGCGGGTGCGGTTGTAGGCGCGGTGCAGACGGCGGTTCAAGGCCAGGATCAAGGCTACGGCGTGCTCGGCCACGGCATGCGGCGAATAGTCCGGCACCCGTACCACAGCCAGCCCCAGGCGTTGGGCGGCATTCAGGTCGACATGGTTATAACCGGCCGAGCGCAGGGCGATCAGGCGCGTGCCGCCACTGGCCAGGCGCTCCAGCACCTGGGCGTCCAGTTCGTCGTTGATGAAAGCGCACACCACCTCGTGGCCGGTGGCCAGGGCAGCGGTGTCAGCGGTCAGGCGGGCGGACTGGAAGTGCAGCTCCAGGCCCGGTGCGGCCGGGGCGCGGGTGAAGCTTTCCTGATCGTAGTGCTGGCTGCTGAAGAACAATACGCGCATGGTGATTTCCTTTCGAGGGAGCCTTTAGTGTAGCCAGCGGCCTTAGCCCAGGGGCTGGGCGAAGGGGCGCAAGGCCCGGTGTTGCCGGCCGCGAGAGTCGTGGGCTGGGCCGGCTCAAGCGCTCAGGCGCGCCTGAGCGGCGAGGCGGGCGATGGCCCGATCCAGTTCATCGAGGGCTTGCTGGGCCTGCGGAAGGTCCTGTTTGAGTAGGGTCTCGCTGCGCTGGCAGGCCGCGCGCAACTGCGGGACGCCGCAATAGCGGGAAGCGCCGTTGAGGCGGTGGACGCGTTCGATCAAGGCATTGCGGTCAGGCGCTTCGCGGGCGGCGCGGATGGCCTCGCGGTCGGCTTCCAGCGAAGCCAGCAACATGGCCAGCATGTCGGCGGCCAGGTCCGGTTTGCCCGCCGCCAGGCGCAGGCCCTCTTCGGGGTCGAGAACCTTGAGCTCGCTGCTGTCGGGCAGGCGCTCGGCTGGGCGGTCCTGCTGTGGCGTGTCCAGGCTCATGCCTGTCCATTTCATCACCACCTGGGCCAGTTGGCGCTCGCTGATGGGCTTGGTCAGGTAGTCGTCCATGCCGCTGTGCAGCAGCGCGCGCTTTTCGTTGGCCATGGCATGGGCCGTCAGGGCGACGATGGGTAGCGGGGCACCGCTCTGGCTGCTTTCCCACTGGCGGATCTGTTCGGTGCAGGCACGGCCGTCCATGCCAGGCATCTGTACATCCATCAGCACCAGGTCGAACGGTTCATCCTGCACGGCCTGGACCGCTGCATAGCCACTGTCGACCGCATGCACTTCGGCGCCCAGGCCTTCGAGCAGGGTCTGTACCAACAGCAGGTTGGCTGGGTTGTCGTCGACGCAGAGGATCTTCGGCATGCGCTGGTTGTCATTGCCCCGGCTTTCCACGCTCGGGCGCCGTGGCTGCACCAGCTCCAGCAGCAGGCGGCGCAGCTTGCGGGTGCAGGTCGGCTTGGACAGCAACTGGCCGTGGGCATTGGGCAGGTAAGGGTGGTACAGCGCCTGCTCGGTGGTCGGGCACAGCACCACGGCCTGGCAGCCCAGGTGTTCGAGTTGCTGGTTGTACTGGCCCAGCTGTTCCGGCGAGAGGTTGCCCAGGTTGGCGCCAAGCACGGCGAACTCGAAGGGATGGCCGGCTTGGCTGGCAGCCTCCACGGCGTGCAGCAGGTGGTCGAAGGAGGAGAACAGGCTGACGCTCAGACCGCAGTCTTCGAGTTGGTGCTCCAGGGCCTGGCGCGCCAACTCATGGGCGTCGACGATGGCGACCCGGCGGCCGAGCAGCGCCTGGATCGGCCGCTCCTCGGCATCGTCATGGGCCTTGGGCAGGTTGAGGCTGATCCAGAATTGCGAGCCTTCGCCCGGCATGCTGTCGACGCCGATCTCGCCGCCCATCTGCTCGATCAGGCGCTTGGAGATCACCAGGCCCAGGCCGGTGCCGCCGGGCTGGCGCGACAGCGAGTTGTCGGCCTGGCTGAAGGCCTGGAACAGAGTGCGCACATCCTGGGGCGAGAGACCGATGCCGGTGTCCTGGACACTGATGCGCAGTTGCACGCTGTCTTCGTGCTCTTCTTCGAGCATGGCGCGGGCAACGATGGTGCCTTCGCGGGTGAACTTGATGGCGTTGCTCACCAGGTTGGTCAGGATCTGCTTGAGGCGCAGCGGGTCGCCGATCAGCGACAGTGGGGTATCGCGGTAGACCAGGCTGACCAGCTCCAACTGCTTGGCGTGGGCGGCCGGGGCGAGGATGGTCAGGGTGTCCTGGATCAGGTCGCGCAAGTTGAAGGGGATGCTGTCGAGCACCAGCTTGCCGGCCTCGATCTTGGAGAAGTCGAGGATCTCGTTGATGATCCCCAGCAGGTTGTCGGCGGACTTCTCGATGGTGCCCAGATAGTCGAGCTGGCGTGGGCTCAGCTCGCTCTTTTGCAGCAAGTGGGTGAAACCGAGGATGCCGTTGAGCGGGGTGCGGATTTCGTGGCTCATGTTGGCCAGGAACTCGGACTTGATCCGGCTGGCCTCCAGGGCCTCCTTGCGCGCCATGTCCAGCTCGATGTTCTGGATCTCGATGGTCTCCAGGTTCTGGCGCACGTCTTCGGTGGCTTGGTCGATGCTGTGCTGGAGCTCTTCGTGGGCGTTGTGCAGTGTCTCGGCCATGCGGTTGATGCCGGCCGCCAGTTCATCCAACTCATGGCTGCCCATCGCTGGCAGGCGTTCTTCCAGGTTGCCGTCTTTGAGCTGGTTGACCGCGTGCTTGATCTGGCTGATGGGGCCGTTGATGGTGCGGCTCATGCGCAAGGCGAGGAGGGCGGTGAGGCTCAGGCAGACCAGGATCAGCAACAGGCTGGTGAACAGGTTGCGGTAGCCGCGCAGCAAGGTGCCGTCATGGGACAGTTCGATTTCCACCCAGCCCAGCAGCCGCTCGGCCTCGGCCGGCACGGCGTCTGCGGCCAGGTCGCGGTGATGGCCGAACACAGGCATCAGGTAGCGTGTGGCATCGTTGCCGGTGCGCTGCAGCAGTTGCGTGCCGCTGCCGCCGCTGGGCGGCTGGTTGAGCATGCTCGGGCCTGAGTGAGCCAGGCGGGAGCGGTCCGGGTTGAGGAAGGCCACGGCGCGCACATCGGTCTGTTCCAGGGCCTGGGCGGCAATGCGTTCCAACTGGGCCGGGCTATGGCGGGCCAGAGGGCGCGGCCAGGGGGCTAGTTGTTCGGCAATCATCTTGCCGCGTTGCAGCAATTGGGTCTGCAGTTCGTTCTGCTGCAACCAGGTGAAATAGCTGCCCAGCACCAGCGCCATCATGCCGGCTGGCAGCAAGGCCAGCAGCAATACACGGCTTCTGATTCCCAATCGATCGAGCACACCTGTCTCCTGTCATGTGCCAGGCAAGCGCCTGAGCTTCCGCCGCTTTGCGCACGGACCCACTCGGAAAATTACTCCGCCTGCTGCGGTAATGCACTCATTTGTATCTGTTTTTGTTCGATCCCTGGGGGCATGTGATGATGGACGGAGCGGGCTTGCACCCTGATGCGATCCCTCCGGGCCGGCATTATTGTGGGACAGGCCCGCTGCCACGGGGCGAGGCCTGGGAAAACGGTCGCGTTGGTCGATGTCCGGTTGCCTGTTGGCACCGATTGCTCAATAATCTCGTAATTGAGAATCGCTAGCAGCCGCCAATGAATCCCGTCGCTATCCACACATCCAACATTCTTGCCATCGAGGACGACCCGGTCCTCGGGGCTTACCTGCACAAGGAACTGCAACGCGGCGGCTTCCAGGTGACCTGGTGCCGCAATGGCCTGGAAGGGCTGGAAGTGGCTGGTCGGCGGGCCTTCGATGTGGTGCTGCTGGATATCCTGTTACCCGGCCTCAACGGCTTGGATGCGTTGGCGCGGTTGCGCAAGCGCAGCGCCACGCCGGTGATCCTGATGTCGGCGCTGGGCGCCGAGGCCGATCGCATCACCGGTTTCCAGCGCGGTGCCGACGACTACCTGCCCAAGCCTTTCAGCATGGCCGAGTTGCAGGTGCGCATCGAGGCGATCCTCCGCCGCGTAGCCTTGGAACGGCGTTTCCAGGCACCTGCGGAACAGGAGCCGGGCCAACTGCGTTATGACGAGCAGGCCAGTGATGTCCGCCTCGGCGACCGATGGGCCGGGCTGACTCCCAGCGAGTTTCGTTTGCTCGACACCTTGCGCCGCAGCCAGGACGAGGTGCTGAGCAAGGCCTTTCTTTACCAGCAAGTATTGCAGCGTGGCTATGCCCGGCATGACCGCAGCCTGGACATGCACGTCAGCCAGATCCGCCGCAAGCTCAAGGCCATCGGTTACCTGGAACAGCAGATCCGCACGGTCTGGGGCAAGGGCTACGTGCTCAGCGCCGGCGAGGCGGACTGAGCGTGCTCGACCGACATTCTCTGTTCTGGAAGCTGGCCATCCTCCTGGTGGGCTTCTGCCTGTTGATGATCGGCCTGAGTTACACCTGGGGCCGGCATATGGACACCCAGAACGCCTTTCTCTCCGAGTCGGCCAGGAGCGTCCTGCGAGGTTACGCCGCCGAGGCCGAGCAGGCCTGGGTCACGGGCGGGCAGGCCGGCGTTGACCGCTGGCTGGCGGGCATGCGCCAGCGCGAGTCGGGCTGGGCGGGGGTACTCGATGGCGAGTTGCGACCGTTGGGCAGCGTCACCCTCAACAGCGAAGAATTGCAGCACCTCACTCGACTGCGCGGCCTCGACTGGCCGATGAGTCGGCGTAGCGTAGGCCAGCCCTGGTTGCGCTTGCCGTTTCCCGGCGACCCCGCCGTCGGCATGTTGGTCATCGAGTTGCCTCAGCGCATGACGCCCGGCGAATATCGCCTGTTCTGGCGGATCGTCACCAACGGCATCATCCCGGGGCTGTTCACCCTGCTGCTGTGCGTGGGCCTGTACCGCATGCTGATCGTGCCCTTGAACCAACTGCGCGAACAGGCCAATGCCTGGCGTGCCGACCAGCTGTCGGCGCGGCTGGACCACCGGACGATCAGTCGCCATGACGAACTGGGCGAGCTGGCGCGGGCCTTCGACCAGATGGCTGAGCGTCTGCAGGATACCGTGGCCCTGCAGCAGCAACTGCTACGCGATCTGTCCCACGAGATGCGTACGCCACTGAGCCGCTTGCGCGTGGCCTGCGACAGTGAAAACGACATTGCCCGGTTGCGTGAGCGCCTGGGACGTGAGGTGGACTGCATGCAGCAGTTGGTCGAGGATGCCTTGCAGTTGGCCTGGCAGGATGCCGAACGCACGCCGATGAACCTGGAGCCCATCCAGTTCCAGGCGCTGTGGGACATGCTCGCCGAGGATGCCTGCTATGAAAGCGGCTGGTTCCCTGAGCGACTGCGTTGTGAGTTGCCGGCGACCTGCTGGGTGCAGGGTAACCTCAACCTCCTGGCCCAGGCCCTGGAGAACATGCTGCGCAATGCCATCCGTCATTCGCCGGACGGGGGCCTGGTCCGCCTGGACGGGTATCGCGAAGGCGGCTACTGGCGGGTGTGCCTGGAGGATCAGGGCGGCGGTGTGGCTGAGGCTGACCTGGAGCGCATTTTCGCACCGTTCTCCCGGCTCGACGGTTCGCGGCCTGGCGACGGTGGATTTGGCCTCGGGCTGAGCATTGCCCGCAGCGCCATCCAGCGCCAGGGCGGGACCCTTTGGGCAGAAAACGGCCCAAGCGGCCTACGGCTGTGCATGCGCCTGCCGGCCCATGCCGTAGCGGCCAGTGGCAAGCTGCAAGCCACCAGTGAGGCGCATGAGGGGGGAGCCCGGCAGTGCTGACCACTTGCAACTTGAGGCTTATAGCTTGCAGCTATAAACCCCGCACATTGCGTGATATGGCCGGGGAAAGTTTGCCGGTATGATAGTCGCCCCTGCCGTTCGGATTGCGAAAGACGCCATGACCCTGCAGTACCCCACCATCGCCGATTGCGTCGGCAACACCCCTCTGGTTCGCCTGCAGCGTATCGCCGGCGAAACCAGCAACACGCTCCTGCTCAAGCTCGAAGGCAACAACCCTGCGGGCTCGGTCAAGGACCGCCCGGCCCTGTCGATGATCACCCGCGCCGAACTGCGCGGCCAGATCACGCCGGGCGACACCCTCATCGAGGCCACGTCGGGCAACACCGGCATCGCCCTGGCCATGGCGGCGGCGATCAAGGGTTACAAGATGATCCTGATCATGCCGGACAACTCCACCGCCGAGCGCAAGTCGGCGATGACCGCCTACGGCGCCGAGCTGATCCTGGTCAGCAAGGAAGAGGGGATGGAGGGGGCTCGCGATCTGGCCGAGAAGCTGCAGGCCGAAGGCCGCGGCCTGGTGCTCGACCAGTTCGGCAACGGCGACAACCCCGAAGCGCATTACGTGAGCACTGGCCCGGAGATCTGGCAACAGACCCAGGGCAACATCACCCATTTCATCAGTTCCATGGGCACCACGGGAACCATCATGGGCTGCTCGCGCTACCTCAAGGAGCAGAACCCGGCAGTGCAGATCGTCGGCCTGCAGCCGATGGAAGGCTCGGCCATCCCGGGCATCCGCCGCTGGCCGCACGAGTACCTGCCGAAGATCTTCGAGGCCGAGCGGGTCGACCGCGTGGTCGACATGTCCCAGGAAGAGGCTGAGGCCACCACCCGCCGCCTTGCCCGCGAAGAGGGCATTTTCTGCGGCGTGTCTTCCGGTGGTGCGGTGGCGGCCATGCTGCGTCTGTCGCGGGAAGTGGAAAACGCCGTGATGGTGGCGATCATCTGCGACCGTGGTGACCGTTACCTGTCGACTGGCCTGTTCGACGCCGCGCCCTGATGTCCAGACAAAAACGCAACAGCGGCCTGCGCTTCCAGCCGGCTGGTGGCAACCGCGCGCCACAGGTTCCGGTCGGCAAGAAACAGCGCCTGGATATCGAACGGCTTTCCGGTGATGGGCGCGGGATCGCCTTTCATGATGGGCGCACTTGGTTCGTCAGCGGCGCGCTGGCCGGCGAGGCGGTCGAGGCGCGGGTGCTCAACGCCCGTGGCAAGGTGGTCGAGGCCCGCCTGGAGCGGGTCCTGCAGGCCAGCCCGAGCCGGCGCGAGGCGCCTTGCAAGCATTACGACCGCTGCGGCGGCTGCAACCTGCAGCACTTGCCCCATGCCGAGCAATTGGCGCTCAAACAGCGCTTGCTGGCCGAGCAACTGCAACGGGTCGCCGGGGTGTTGCCGGAAGAATGGGCGGCGCCGCTGGCCGGCCCTGAATTCGGCTACCGGCGTCGGGCAAGGGTGGCAGTGCGCTGGGATGCCAAGGCGCGCCAGTTGGACGTGGGGTTTCGCGCCGAAGCCAGCCAGGACATCGTCGCCATCGAGGATTGCCCGGTGCTGGTACAGCCCTTGCAATCGATCATGCGTCATCTGCCGACGCTCCTGCGTAGCTTGAGCAAGCCGCAGGCGCTGGGGCATGTCGAACTGTTCAGCGGAACCGCCGAAGCGGTGCTGGTGCGGCACACTGCGTCATTGCCCGTCGATGACCTGGCGCGCTTGCAGGCGTTCTGCAACGAAGCAGGCGCTCAGTTGTGGCTTCAGGGCGAGGGCGCGCCGGCACCGCTCGAGGCTGGGTTGGCGCTGGGCTTTGCCCTTGAGCCTTGGGGGCTTGAGTTGGCTTGGCGGCCGGGAGACTTCGTCCAGGTCAACGCCCGGGTCAACCAGGCCATGATCGAGCAGGCGCTGGCCTGGCTGGCGCCGCAGGCGGACGAGCGCGTCCTGGACCTGTTCTGCGGCCTGGGCAACTTCGCCTTGCCGCTGGCTGGGCGGGTGCGTGAAGTGGTGGCAGTGGAAGGCGTGCAGGCTATGGTCGACCGGGCGGCGGCCAATGCCCGGGACAACAATGTGCATAACGCCCGGTTTTTTCAGGCCGATTTATCGCAGCCATTGGCAGGTGCCGAATGGGCCGCCGAGGGCTTTTCTGCGGTACTCTTGGATCCACCGCGCGACGGTGCCTTCGAGGTGGTGCAACACATTGCCCGCCTGGGTGCCAGGCGGGTGGTCTACGTATCGTGCAACCCGGCTACGCTGGCGCGGGACGCGCAGGTGCTGGCCGGTCAGGGTTACCGGTTAAAAAGGGCCGGGATTCTCGACATGTTTCCTCAGACGGCGCATGTCGAGGCCATGGCGTTATTCGAAGCGGGCTAGCGTGGCTGGCGCGTGTGGTGCGGCTCCCAGGGTCCGGCCGGGGCGGCATCGGTGATAGCCAGCGCACCTTGGGGTGCGCTGTAGGGGAAGGTAGACAAAGATGGTACAGGTGAGAGTGCACCAGCCGGTCAACAACGACGGCAGTATCAATCTCGAAGCATGGCTGGATCATGTGGTAAGCGTCGACCTGGCGCTGGACCGCGAGGCGCTCAAGGCGGCTTGCGAGTTCGCCCAGGAAGTCGAGAAAAAAGGCAACCCGGCCAAGCATTCCTGGGCCGATGGCACCTCCAGTTTCCAGGCCGGCCTGGAAATCGCAGAAATCCTCGCTGACCTCAAGCTCGACCAGGACTCCCTGGTGGCGGCGGTGATCTATCGCGCCGTGCGTGAAGGCAAGGTAACCCTGGCCGAGGTTGGCCAGCGGTTCGGCCCGGTGGTCTCCAAGCTGATCGACGGCGTGCTGCGCATGGCGGCCATCAGCGCCAGCCTCAGCCCCCGCCAGTCGTTGGTGCTGGGCTCCCAGGCGCAGGTCGAGAACCTGCGCAAGATGCTGGTGGCCATGGTCGACGACGTGCGCGTGGCCCTGATCAAGCTCGCCGAGCGCACCTGCGCCATCCGTGCGGTCAAGTCCGCCGATGACGAAAAGCGCCTGCGCGTGGCCCGCGAAGTGTTCGACATCTACGCGCCACTGGCGCACCGCCTGGGCATTGGTCATATCAAATGGGAGCTGGAAGACCTGTCTTTCCGCTACCTCGAACCGGACCAATACAAGCAGATCGCCAAGTTGCTGCATGAGCGCCGCCTGGACCGCGAACGCTTCATCAGCGACGTCATGAACCAACTGCAGAACGAGTTGCTGGCCACCGGCGTCAATGCCGATATCAGTGGTCGGGCGAAGCATATCTATTCGATCTGGCGCAAGATGCAGCGCAAGGGCCTGGAGTTCAGCCAGATCTATGACGTGCGCGCGGTGCGCGTGCTGGTGCCGGAGATGCGCGACTGCTACACCGCGCTGGGCATCGTTCACACCCTGTGGCGGCACATTCCCAAGGAGTTCGACGACTACATCGCCAACCCCAAGGAGAACGGCTACCGCTCCCTGCACACGGCGGTGATCGGCCCTGAGGGCAAGGTGCTGGAAGTACAGATCCGCACCCATGCCATGCACGAGGAAGCCGAGCTTGGCGTCTGCGCCCACTGGCGCTACAAGGGCACCGACGTCAAGTCCAGCTCCAACCATTACGAAGAGAAGATCTCCTGGCTGCGCCAGGTGCTGGAGTGGCACGAGGAGCTGGGCGATATCGGTGGCCTGGCCGAACAACTGCGGGTCGACATCGAGCCAGACCGGGTCTACGTGTTCACCCCGGATGGCCACGCCATCGACCTGCCCAAGGGCGCCACGCCACTGGACTTCGCCTACCGCGTGCACACCGAGATCGGCCATAATTGCCGGGGCGCCAAGATCAACGGGCGTATCGTGCCGCTCAACTACAGCCTGCAGACTGGCGAGCAGGTCGAGATCATCACCAGCAAGCACGGCAGTCCGAGCCGCGACTGGCTGAACTCGAACCTGGGCTATGTCACCACCTCGCGGGCGCGAGCGAAGATCGTCCACTGGTTCAAGCTGCAGGCGCGCGACCAGAACGTCGCCGCCGGCAAGACCTTGATCGAGCGTGAGCTGAGCCGTTTGGGCCTGCCTCAGGTGGACTTCGAGCGTCTTTCGGAGAAGGCCAACCTCAAGACGGCCGAAGACATGTTCGCCGCCCTCGGCGCTGGCGACCTGCGCTTGGCGCACCTGGTCAACGCCGCCCAGCAGTTGCTCGAGCCCGAGCGCAAGGAAGAAGTCGAACTGGTGCCGCGCAAGGCCACTGGCTACAAGCCGGGCAAGCGCGGCGACATCCAGATCCAGGGCGTCGGCAACCTGCTCACGCAGATGGCCGGTTGCTGCCAGCCGCTGCCGGGCGATGCCATCGTCGGCTACATCACCCAGGGCCGCGGCGTGACCATCCACCGCCAGGACTGCGCCTCGGTGCTGCAACTGGCTGGTCGTGAGCCGGAGCGGATCATCCAGGTCAGTTGGGGCCCGGTGCCGGTGCAGACCTACCCGGTCGACATCATCATCCGCGCCTACGACCGTCCAGGTTTGCTGCGCGATGTGTCGCAGGTGCTACTCAACGAGAAGATCAACGTGCTGGCGGTCAACACCCGTTCGAACAAGGATGACAACACTGCGCTGATGTCGCTGACCATAGAGATTCCGGGGTTGGACGCGCTGGGACGCCTGTTGGGCAGGATCTCGCAGTTGCCGAACATCATCGAGACGCGGCGCAACCGCACGCCCTGAGCACGCAGATCGCGAGGCAAGCCAGCTTCCGCAGCCTGAGGAGCGGGCTTGGCCCGCGTCAGAAGGATTGATCCATGACCTATACCCTCGACGACCTGCTCTACCTCATGGCCCGCTTGCGCCATCCGCAACATGGCTGCCCCTGGGACCTCGAGCAGGACTACGCGAGCATCGTTCCGCATACCCTCGAGGAAGCCTACGAAGTCGCCGACACCATCGAGCGTGGCGACTTCGAGCACCTGCAGGGCGAGCTGGGTGACCTGTTGTTCCAGGTGGTCTACTACAGCCAGCTGGCGCGGGAGGAGGGGCGTTTCGAGTTTGCCGGTGTGGTCGATGCCATCACCCGCAAACTGATCCGCCGTCATCCGCATGTTTTCCCTACCGGCGACCTCCATGCGCCGCTGGACACCCCCAGCCTGAACGAGGCCCAGGTCAAGCAGCGCTGGGAAGAGATCAAGGCCGAGGAGCGCGCGCAGAAGAGCGTGCCCGAGCAACTGTCGCTGCTCGACGATGTCCCGGCGGCACTGCCGGCCCTGTCGCGGGCTGCCAAGTTGCAGAAGCGAGCGGCCCAGGTCGGTTTCGACTGGCCGGATGCGCTGCCTGTGCTGGATAAGGTTCGCGAGGAGCTGGACGAAGTGCTGCAGGCCATGGCCGACGGCGACCCACAGGCCCTGGAGGACGAAGTCGGCGACTTGTTGTTCGCCACCGTCAACTTGGCCCGGCATTTGAAGCTGGACCCGGAAAACGCCCTGCGCGGCGCCAACCGCAAGTTCGAGCGACGTTTCCGTTTCATCGAGCAGGCATTGCGTGATAGCGGACGTCCAATCGAAGATTGTACTCTCGACGACCTGGATGCCCTCTGGGGCGAAGCCAAACGTCAGGAAAAGACCCTGCCCAGCTGCGGCTGAGCTGTTGCATAAGTGAGTGAACACCCATGAGCCTTTCCCTTCGCGACCAATTGCTCAAGGCCGGTCTGGTTAATCAGAAACAGGTCAAGCAGGTCACCAAAGCCGAAAAGAAACAGAAGCGCCTGGAGCAAAAAGGCCAGGTCGACGTCGATGACACCCAGCAGCGCCTGGCCAAGGAAGCCATGGCCGAGAAGGCCAAGCGCGACCAGGAGTTGAACCGCCAACAGCAGGAAAAGGCCGAACAGAAGGCCCGTGCCGCACAGGTCAAGCAATTGATCGAGGTGTCGCGCCTGCCCAAGCTCAATACCGAGGATTACTACAACTTCGTCGACGACAAGAAGGTCAAGCGTATTGCCGTCAACGCCCTGATGCGTAGCAAGCTGAGCAGCGGCTCCCTGGCGATCGTCGCCCATGGAGGCGGCTATGAGGTGATCCCGCGCGAAGCGGCGCTGAAGATCCAAGAGCGCGATCCCAAGCGCATCCTGCTGCTCAATACCCAGGTCGAGGAGCCGGATGCCGATGATCCGTATGCGGCCTATGTCATTCCTGACGACCTGATGTGGTAACCCTGCGTTAAGACACCAGTTACAAGTGGCAAGCTACAAGAAAAAGCGGATCGGTGTGGGGTTCACACGATCCGCTTTTTTATTTGTGACGCTTGAGGCTTATTGCGTGGTGCGTTGGCTTTCCAGGAATTCCAGCTCGATGCGGTAGTTGTGGGCTTCTTGTTCATTGTGGAACATGCCGACCAGTTGGCCCTGCTGGTGGACCTCCCAGATCCGCAGGCCAAAGGCCAGGCTTTCGTGGGACAGTTTCGATTCGTCGCGCTCAGTTACTTGGACAGTCATCTGTAAACTCCACTTTCAGTTAACTGCGGCACCGTGTCGCAGGTCTTCTTTATAGAGTTTGTTAGCTGGCTAAGTAAATAAACTGGCCATGAAAGATCTTTCATGAAACCCGCGAAGTTGGTGACCCACCCGCTAGCCATTAAAAAAAGGAACCACGCACAAGGCGTAATGCTGTTCACTTAAGACATCTGTCGTATGGTTTTGGGGCCGCTGCGCGCCCATCGCGACACAAGGCCGCTCCCACTTGCAAGCCCTCTGTAGGAGCCCTCTGTGGGAGCGGCCTTGTGTCGCGATGGGCTGCGTAGCAGCCCCACCTGGAGGCACTCCAGCTCAAGTGAACAGCATTACGCCTCAGGTCCAGCGGGGCAGGGCAGCGGGTCAGTTGCCCTTCACCGAACGGCCATCGACCGTGCCATCCTGCAGCACGATCACGTATTCCTTGCCATCGGTCTCGACCTGGCGCAGTTGCACCAACAGGTAGTCCCACTCCTTGGCGAACCACAGTTCGGTGATGCGCTTGCTCTGGCTTGGGTCGCGCACGCGCTCGACCTTGACCGCATCCACATGACCAGTCTTGGTGGCGACCTTCTCGGTGCCGAGGACGCGGAAGTCGTAGGTGTCGATCTCGTCGCCGTCGACCACTTGGTAGGTCATGCTCTTCTTGCCGGCCGCCACGTCATGCTGCAGGGCCAGTTGGTAGGACGACTTGTCCAGCACGCCGCGGTTGAGCGGTAGGTTGATCGCATCGCCACGGTCGGTGCCGGTGACCTTTTTGTTGTCCCAGTCGAAATCCAGGTCGACTTTCTTCGCCTTGCCCAGGCCGCCACGTTCGAAGTGGTAGGTCTGCGGCAGCAGGGTGTCCTTGTCCAGGCTCAGGGTGCTTTGCTCGGTCAAGCTGGCGATCATCATCGAAGCCTTGAAGTTCAGGCTCCAGGTACCATTGGCGTTCTTTTCCAGGCTGCGCTGGGCGGTACCGCTCATGGGCAGTTGCTTCCAGTCGGCGGTGTAGCTGGCCGAGAAAGGCTTCAGGTCAGCTGCCTGGAGAGGCAGGGCGAGCACGGCGAGAGCCAAGAGCAGGGCGCGACGCATAATATCTCCTAGGGTCGAATCAAGTGACCGCTGGCCGCCAGCGGCTGGCCATCCAGTAATGCACCATGCTCGCCCAGACGCAAGCGTCCTTCGGCGAACCAGCGCACCGCTAGCGGGTAGATCTGGTGTTCCTGGCCATGAACCCGTTGTGCCAGAGCCTCCGGGGTATCGTCCAGCTCCACAGGTACTACAGCCTGTACGACCAGAGGGCCGCCATCGAGTTCCTCGGTGACGAAGTGCACGCTGCAGCCATGCTCCGCATCGCCAGCCTCCAGCGCGCGCTGGTGGGTGTGCAGGCCCTTGTACTTGGGCAGCAGGGAGGGGTGTATGTTGAGCAGGCGCCCTTGATAGTGGCGGACGAAGCCGCCGCTGAGGATGCGCATGAAACCGGCCAGCACCACCAGGTCAGGATCGAAACCGTCGATCAGCGCCATCAGCGCGGCATCGAAGGCTTCGCGGCCATCGAAACCGCTGTGTTCCAGCACGGCGGTGTCGATGCCGGCCGCCTGGGCCCGCTGCAGGCCGTAGGCATCTGCGCGGTTGGAAACCACTGCACGGATGCGCACCGGGTTGCCCTCGGTGCGGCTGCTGTCGATCAGTGCCTGGAGGTTGCTGCCGGAGCCCGACAGCAATACCACTACATCACAGGTCTTGCTTGGCATCAGTGCGCCTTGAGGTTTTGCAGCTCGACCTGGGCGGCGCCGGCTGGCGCTTCGGCGATCTGGCCGATGACCCATGGCTGCTCGCCAGCGTCACGCAGAACCTTCAGGGCGTTGTCGACCTGGTCCTGGGCCACGCAGACGACCATGCCGACACCGCAGTTCAGCACGCGGTGCATCTCGTGCTCGTCGACGTTGCCTTTTTCCTGCAGCCAGTCGAACACCGCCGGGCGCTGCCAGCTGGCCACGTCGATGATCGCCTGGGCGTTGTCCGGCAGTACGCGTGGGATGTTGTCCAGCAGGCCGCCACCGGTGATGTGAGCCATGGCCTTGACCGCGCCGGTTTCCTTGATCAGCTGCAGCAACGGCTTGACGTAGATACGGGTCGGGGCCATCAGCAGTTCGGTCAGCGGCTTGCCGTCGAGTTGGATGCTCTCGATATCGGCGCCGGAGACTTCGATGATCTTGCGGATCAGCGAGTAACCGTTGGAGTGTGGGCCCGAGGACGGCAGGGCGATCAGCGCGTCACCGGTGGCGACTTTCGAGCCGTCGATGATCTCGGCCTTTTCCACCACACCGACGCAGAAGCCGGCCAGGTCGTAGTCCTCGCCCTCGTACATGCCAGGCATCTCGGCGGTTTCACCACCGACCAGCGAGCAGCCGGCCAGTTCGCAACCTGCACCGATGCCGGTGACCACGGTGGCGGCTACGTCAACGTTCAGCTTGCCAGTGGCGTAGTAGTCGAGGAAGAACAGCGGCTCGGCGCCACAGACCACCAGGTCGTTGACGCACATGGCGACCAGGTCCTGGCCGATGCTGTCGTGCTTGTTCAGGTTCAGCGCCAGGCGCAGCTTGGTGCCGACGCCGTCGGTGCCAGAGACCAGAACCGGCTGCTTGTAGCCGGCCGGGATCTCGCAGAGGGCGCCGAAGCCGCCCAGGCCACCCATGACTTCAGGGCGTGCGGTGCGCTTGGCCACGCCCTTGATGCGTTCGACCAGTGCTTCGCCGGCGTCGATGTCTACACCGGCGTCCTTGTAGCTCAGGGAGGGTTGCTTGCTCATTGATCCAGGCCTTTAGGAGGGAGGGATTCGGGAAAACGACCGCGACGGCCAAGGCCGGCTGTTGCAGCGGCGGCTGCCTGTTCGTCACTGGTCTGCGAAGGCGCGCGATTTTATCAGGCTTGCCGGGCAGCGGCCATCCTTGGGCCGACGGGCAGAGCGCGAAATTGGGCAAAAACATCGGTTGACGCTCTCCGACTGGTTGCCACGGCGTGGGCTGTATAAGGTATAGGAAAGGCGACGGGACGAAATTGCCGGCGGTGACGGAGCGTTTTGTCCGGTGCTGAGGTCACAATCTCAGTTTCGCGGCCCGGCGTCCCTCGGTCATCTGGACAGGAATCCTCCATGCGTTTTTTTAATTACCTGGCTGTTGGTTGTTTGGCCCTGGTCGGCTTTGCGGCGCAGGCCGAAACCGTTTCCGGCCTCTATCAAGTGCGTGAGCCAGTGGTCGGGCAGGGCGCTGAAGCCCGTACCCAGGCCACCAGCAAGGCCCTGGAAACCCTGGTGCTGCGCTTGACCGGCGATGCCAAGGCGGCCCAGAGCCCAGCCCTGGCGGGCTTGCGCAAGGATCCGCAGCAGATCATCAGCCAGTTCGGCTACGAGGCGGGGCCGCCTGAAACGGTGTTGGTCGAATTCGACCCCGGCAGCACCGAGCGCGCCTTGCGCCAGGCTGGGCTGGCCCTGTGGGGCAGCAACCGCCCATCGGTCCTTGGGTGGTGGTTGAACGACAGTGTCGAAGGCAACAGCCTGGTCGGCGATGGTCAGAGCAGCGCCGAGCCACTTCGTCGTGCCGCCCAGCACCGGGGTTTGCCGTTGCGCCTGCCGCTGGCCGACCTGCAGGAGCAACTGGTGGCCGATGCCGAGCAGTTACAGAACAAGGAGCCGGCGGCGCTGCGTGAGGCTTCCGAGCGCTATGGCGCCGATGCCCTGTTGGCGGTGCACGCCAACGAGGCCGATGGCAAGTGGCAGGGCAAATGGCAACTGTGGCTGGGCGACCAGCGTGAGCAAGGCACGGCCGAAGGCGACGACCAGGCGGCTTTGGCCGACGCGGTGATGCTTGCGGTGAGCACCCGCCTGGCGCCGCGTTTCGTCACCCGTCCGGGCGCCAGCAGTGATCTGCAGGTCCAGGTACTGGGCGTGAATCTACAGCGCTATGCCGAGCTTGGCCGTGTCCTGGAACCTTATGGCCCGCGCCTGCGTCAGGTCGACGGCGACACCTTGACCTACCAGGTCACCGGCAACCGTGAGCAGCTACGTGCGCAACTGGGCCTGGCGAAACTCCAAGAGCTGCCAGCGGAGCAAGCTGCCCCCGCCGCGACGGCCGATCCGGCGCAGGAGCAGGAGGAGGGGGGGCAGGTGACAGCCCAGCCGTTCGATGGCCTGCGGTTTCGTTGGTAAGGAGCGCTCTCGATGACCGACATGCGCCGCTGGGCGTGGCTGGGCATAGCCCTACTGATCGCCGTCCTGTTGTATTTCCTGCATGGCATTCTCTCGCCGTTCCTGGTTGGTATTTTGCTGGCCTACCTGGCCGACCCGTTGGTCGACCGCCTGGAACGCATGGGGTTGTCGCGCACCTGGGGTGTTGTGGTGGTGTTCACCCTGTTCACGCTCATCTTCCTGGCCTTGCTGCTGGTCCTCATCCCGATGCTGGCCAAGCAGCTGCTGCGCTTGTACGAACTGACGCCGCAGATGCTCGACTGGCTGCAGCATGTGGCCTTGCCCTGGGTGCAGGGACGTTTGGGACTGGCCGATGGCTTCTGGAAGTTCGACAAGATCAAGGAAGCCATTGGCGCGCACATGGGCCAGACCACAGATATCGTCGGTATCGTGCTGTCCCAGGCCACCGCATCCAGCCTGGCGTTGATCGGGTGGTTGGCCAACCTGGTGCTGATCCCCGTGGTTGGTTTCTACCTGCTGCGTGATTGGGACCTGATGATGGCCAAGCTGCGCAGCCTGCTGCCGCGCCAGCGTGAGCCGCAGGTGATGCAATTGGCCGGTGAATGCCATGAAGTGTTGGGGGCGTTCGTGCGGGGGCAGTTGCTGGTCATGCTCGCATTGGGCGTCATCTACGCTGCCGGGCTGATGCTGGTGGGGCTCGAGCTGGGTCTGCTGATCGGCGTGCTCGCCGGCTTGGCGGCCATCGTGCCCTACATGGGGTTCATCATCGGTATTGGCGCGGCAATCATCGCTGGGCTGTTTCAGTTCGGTGGCGACCTCTACCCGATGCTTGGCATTGTCGCGGTGTTCCTGGTTGGTCAGGCCCTGGAAGGTATGGTGCTGACGCCGTTGCTGGTGGGCGACCGCATCGGCCTGCACCCGGTGGCGGTGATCTTCGCCATCCTGGCCGGGGGCGAGTTGTTCGGCTTCACCGGTGTGCTGCTGGCTCTGCCGGTCGCAGCGGTGATCATGGTCTTGCTGCGGCACGTCCATGACCTCTATAAAGAGTCCGATATGTACGGCGGGGAAGTGGACCCGGACCTGTAGTGGTGTTCGGCAAGCGCGCAAGCCTTTGATTTTACTTGCGCTCCTTGCCTCGCTGATTGTGTGTCCGACGTTGCGGGTATAGACTTTGCACACTGTTCACTAAAGGCCCCCTGTGGTTGTTCGCGACCGCCCAGCCCAGCATGAAACCGATCCAGTTGCCCCTGGGTGTGCGTCTGCGCGATGACGCCACCTTCATCAACTATTATCCGGGCGCCAATGCCGCGGCCTTGGGCTACGTCGAGCGGCTTTGCGAGGCCGACGCCGGCTGGACCGAAAGCCTCATCTATCTCTGGGGCAAGCAGGGCGTCGGCCGTACCCACCTGCTGCAGGCTGCCTGCCAGCGCTTCCAGCAAGCGGGCGAGCCAGCGGTCTACCTGCCGCTGGCGCAATTGCTCGACCGTGGCATCGAGTTGCTCGACTACTTGGAGCAGTACGAACTGGTATGCCTGGACGACCTACACGTGATCGCTGGCAAGCCTGATTGGGAAGAGGCCATGTTTCACCTCTTCAACCGCCTGCGCGACAGTGGCCGCCGCCTGCTGATCGCCGCCTCCAGTTCGCCGCGCGAGCTGCCGATCAAGCTGCCGGACCTCAAGTCGCGCCTGACCCTGGCCTTGATCTTCCAGATGCGTGGCCTGTCGGATGAAGACAAGCTGCGCGCCTTGCAGCTGCGCGCGTCACGCCGCGGCCTGCATCTGACCGATGAAGTCGGTCATTTCATCCTCACTCGCGGCACTCGCAGCATGAGCGCGTTGTTCGACCTGCTCGAGCGTCTCGACCAGGCTTCCCTGCAGGCCCAGCGCAAGCTCACCATCCCCTTCCTCAAGGAAACCCTGGGCTGGTAACCCCCGGAACAGGGCGGTCCAGACGCTAAAACAGAAAAGTCACATTTTTTTCGATTGAATTTGCAAATCGACCCGATAGAAGGCATAGTTTCCCCCTTCCAAAGGACTTCAGACACGGTCGTGCCCATGCTCAATCGCTTCGCACCCCTCGTGCCCCTCGCACTCGTGACCCTGCTTTTTGGCTGCGCGACCCACGGCCCGGCTTCCCAGCCCCAGGAGCCGCAACAGGTCGCCGCCCAGGCTGCGGTCAACGCCAAGCCAGCGGCTTCGTCGGTATTCGACGAGGAAGAGGCGGCCAGCGAAGAAACGCCAGACGCATTTTCCAAGGACAGCAAGCCCTACGAGTTGCCGGCCCTGGCTGACAGCATTCTGGAGCGCGGCATGTCGCTGATCGGTACTCGCTACCGCTTCGGCGGTACCTCGGAGAAGTCCGGCTTTGACTGCAGCGGTTTCATCGGTTACCTGTTCCGCGAGGAAGCCGGCCTGAAGCTGCCACGCTCGACCCGCGAGATGATCAACGTCGATGCCCCTCAAGTAGCCCGCAACAAGCTCAAGCCGGGTGATCTGCTGTTCTTCAGCACCAACGGTCGTGGCCGCGTCAGCCATGCAGGCATCTACTTGGGCGACAACCAGTTCATCCACTCCAGCAGCCGCCGCAGCGGTGGTGTGCGTATCGACAATCTCAGTAATAGCTACTGGAGCAAGACGTTCCTGGAAGCCAAGCGCGCACTGGCCATGGCGCCGACAGCGAACACTGTCGCGCGCAACTGAGCCCGATGGCGGCACCCCGACGGCGGCGTAGCTGAAAAGCTCGCCGCCGTGCGTATTTACAGAAAGCGTCTAATCTAAATTCTCAACTCTTTTCGGCTGCGGCCGACCGGCATCAGACAGGAAGTTCTGACCATGGCGATGATGGCGCGTTTCGCACTCCTTTCCCTGGCGGCACTGCTCGCAGCTTGCTCCAGCCATACCCCGACGCCGCCACCGGTGGTACAGCCGGTGGCTATCCCGAGCCAACCCTCTTTCTCTCCGGTCGCCGAAGACGTGCTGTTCAGGGCGATCGGCCTGGTCGGCACGCCGTACCGCTGGGGAGGCAACACACCGGATTCCGGTTTCGATTGCAGCGGCCTGATCGGCTATGTCTACCGTGACGCTGCCGGCATCAGCCTGCCGCGCTCTACGCGCGAGATGATCGGCATGCGCGCGCCGAATGTCGATATCAATGCCCTGCAGTCCGGCGACCTGGTGTTCTTCGCCACCAATGGCGGCTCGCAGGTCAGCCATGCCGGTATCTATGTGGGCGAGGGGCGCTTTGTCCATGCGCCCTCCACGGGCGGCACGGTGCGTCTGGACTACCTGTCCAACAGCTACTGGCACAAGGCCTATCTGCAAGCCAAGCGAGTCCTCCCGCCGGCGCATCTGGCGCGCAATCCCTGACTCCAGGGGCGTCGCAGGACTGGTAGGAGCCAGCGTTTGCTGACGATGGGGTGGTGCCGGTTGGCTGCGTCGATTTTCCTGATCGCTGCCCGGCTTGCCTCAGAGGTGCTGTTGGTTTGGATCAAGCCTGTTTCATCAACAACGCCACGCCAGGATGGTACTGCCCCAGCTCGTTGTGCAATTTGCGGTAGGCATAGGGAAAGTACCAGGCGATAGCGCAGGCGGTGTGTTTCTGCAGGTCGTCGACCAGGTCCTGCAGTTCTTCGGGGCTGGCGTGCTGGCCGGCCTTCCATGGGCTGACGAACAGGACT
This sequence comes from Pseudomonas sp. X10, assembly GCF_054889225.1. Lineage (NCBI taxonomy): Bacteria > Pseudomonadati > Pseudomonadota > Gammaproteobacteria > Pseudomonadales > Pseudomonadaceae > Pseudomonas > Pseudomonas sp. X10. The sequence goes on from NZ_CM142677.1 coordinate 1,444,977, forward strand.
CCGGCTTTGAGCTGACTGGGATAGGCGACCTGCCTGGCGCTGGCGGCCACTTCTTGCAACGCGGCTGTCAGGTCGAGGTGGGCAATGCGTGGCCAACGTTGGCTGGCTTGCAGGTACAAGGCCTCTTCCCGGCTGGCGATCGACAGGTCGCAACGGCCTTCGCGCTCGCCTTCATCGCGGTGTTTCTTGCTCGGGTACTGTTGCAGGGCGGCCAGTTCGGCCTGCCAGGCTGCGGCCGAGAACAGTCCGAGATTGGTCGCTGATCCGTACCAGTAGGGGGCTTCGTTGTCACCATGGACTTGGTTGAAGCGTTCGATGCAGTCGAACCAGCGTTCCAGGGCAGGCCGCAGGAATTCCAGGCGCGGGTTGTTGATGATCAAGCCTTGCATGCTGCGCTCTCCTTATCATGGTGATCGAGCTCAACTGATGGCTACTTGATATCATTGCGGGCAGGCAGGTACAAGAGGGGAAACCGGCCATTGGTCCGGGCCATATTGGCCCCGGTTCGATTGACGCTCCTGATGCAACCCTCTAACCTTCGCGGCGTGTTTCAGGTGCTCTGCCACTAGTTCGGCAGGGTGAAACTGGGAAGCCGGTGGGCGCGGACAACGCGCGAATCCGGCGCTGCCCCCGCAACGGTAAGTGAGTCAAGGCCGCGCAAGGCCACTGGGTGTCCGCACCCGGGAAGGCGCGAGGCCCTGGGCCTAGGCCTGCTCGCAAGCCCGGAGACCGGCCTGTTACAGCCAACGGCATCACGGAGGGTGGTGCGCGGTGCACTGCGGCGATGCCGCAGCCCTGCGCGTTGTCCGTGAGCCTGCCTATTCATCTGTCGTCGCCTGGTGCCCGCCAGCGTGCGCCGCGTTGCCGGTGCCCCGACAGTTTGCGGAGAACTTCGATGAGCGAATCCACCGAGCGGGACGAGCGTCACCTGGCACGCATGCAGCGCAAGAAGGCGATAATCGACGAGCGTATCGCCAATGCCCCCAACGAATGCGGCTTGTTGCTGGTGCTGACCGGCAACGGCAAGGGCAAGAGCAGTTCGGCCTTCGGTATGCTTGCGCGGGCCTTGGGCCACGGTATGCAGTGTGGTGTGGTGCAGTTCATCAAGGGGCGCAACAGCACGGGCGAGGAGTTGTTCTTCCGGCGCTTTCCCGAGCAGGTGCGCTACCACGTGATGGGCGAAGGCTTCACCTGGGAAACCCAGGACCGCCAGCGCGACATCGCCGCAGCCGAGGCCGCCTGGGCGGTTTCGCGGCAAATGTTGCAGGACCCGTCCATCCAGTTCGTGGTGCTCGATGAACTGAATATTGCTCTCAAGCACGGTTACCTCGACCTTGACCAAGTGCTCGCGGACCTACAGGCGCGCCCGCCGATGCAGCATGTGATCGTCACCGGTCGCGCGGCCAAGCCCGAAATGATCGACCTGGCTGATACCGTCACCGAGATGGGGGTGGTCAAGCATGCTTTCCAGGCGGGCATCCGTGCGCAGAAGGGCGTCGAACTATGAGCCAAACCCGGCATTGTCCGGCGGTGCTGATCGCTGCACCGGCTTCCGGCCAGGGCAAGACCACGGTCACCGCCGCCCTGGCCCGCCTGCACCGCAACCTCGGGCGCAAGGTCCGGGTGTTCAAGTGCGGGCCTGATTTTCTCGACCCGATGATCCTGGAGCGTGCCAGTGGCGCGCCGGTGTACCAGTTGGACATGTGGATGATCGGTGAGCAGGAGAGCCGTCGGCTGCTCTGGGAGGCGGCTGGCGAAGCCGATCTGATTCTGATCGAAGGTGTCATGGGCCTGTTCGATGGCACTCCTTCGAGCGCCGACCTGGCCCGTCATTTCGGTGTGCCGGTGCTGGCGGTGATCGACGGCACGGCCATGGCCCAGACCTTCGGAGCCCTGGCCCTGGGCCTGGCGCGCTATCAGGCGGACCTGCCGTTCGCCGGGGTGCTGGCCAACCGGGTCGGCACCCTGCGTCACGCGCAGTTGCTCGAAGGCAGCCTGACCGAAGGGTTGCGCTGGTACGGTGGGTTGTCGCGGGAAAGCGGCATCGAGTTGCCGAGCCGGCACTTGGGGCTGGTCCAGGCCAGCGAGCTGAACGACCTGGACCTGCGCCTGGATGCCGCGGCCCAAGCCTTGGGCGCCAGTTGCGATGCCGCGCTGCCCCCGGCTGTGGCCTTTGCCGAGCCGAACAGCGTGAGGCCCGAACCGCTGTTGGCGGGCCTGCGTATCGGCGTAGCGCGCGATGAAGCCTTTGCCTTCACCTATGGCGCTAACCTCGACCTGCTCCAGGCCATGGGTGCCGAACTGGCCTACTTTTCTCCATTGCATGATGAGCGCCTGCCCGAGGTCGACAGCCTCTATCTGCCGGGCGGTTACCCGGAGCTGCACCATCACGCGCTTGCGGCCAACGTGCCGATGGTGCAAGCGATCCGTGCGCACCATGGGGCGGGCAAGCCTGTGCTCGCCGAGTGCGGCGGCATGCTTTACCTGCTGGATGCCTTGACCGACGTGGCGGGCGAACGTGCCGAATTGCTCGGGCTGCTACCGGGCGAGGCGGTGATGCAAAAGCGCCTCGCGGCATTGGCCCTGCAGGCCGTGGAGTTGCCCGAAGGCACCCTGCGCGGGCACACCTACCACCATTCGTTGACCAGCACTGTGCTGGAGCCCATTGCCCGTGGCCAGAGCCCCAACGGCGGGCGCGGCGCCGAGGCGGTCTACCGCTGTGGCCGTCTGACGGCCTCTTACGTGCATTTCTATTTCCCCTCCAACCCGAAGGCGGCGGCAGCGTTGTTGCGACCATGAGTGAACTGGCTTTCAGCGACGCCGAACGTGCGGCGATCTACCGGGTCATCGGCGAACGCCGTGACATGCGTCACTTTGCCGGGGGTGAGGTAGCGCCTGAGCTGCTCGCCCGCCTGCTGGCCGCCGCGCACCAGGCGCCCAGCGTCGGCCTGATGCAGCCTTGGCGCTTCATCCGTATCACTGACCGGGGCTTGCGCCAGCAGGTCCAGGCGCTGGTGGAGGAAGAGCGGGTGCGCACCGCCGAGGCGCTGGGCGAGCGTTCCGATGAATTCATGAAGCTCAAGGTCGAAGGCATCGGCGACTGCGCCGAGGTGTTGGTGGCGGCCTTGATGGACCAGCGTGAGGCGCACGTCTTTGGGCGGCGGACCTTACCGGAAATGGACCTGGCGTCGCTGTCCTGCGCCATCCAGAACCTGTGGCTGGCCGCCCGTGCCGAAGGCCTGGGCATGGGCTGGGTATCGCTGTTCGAGCCCAAGGCCCTGGCCGAATTGCTGCACATGCCGACCGGAGCCAAGCCGCTGGCGGTGCTTTGCCTTGGCCCGGTCAAGGCCTTCTACCCGGCACCGATGCTGGTGCTGGAAGGTTGGGCCGAGGAGCGGCCCTTGAGTGGGATGCTGTTTGAAAACCAGTGGGGGAATGGGCAATGAGCGTGGCTTTGCTGACCGTGGCCGGTGTCGCCCTGGACGCGTTGCTGGGCGAGCCGCAGCGTCATCATCCGCTGGTGGCCTTTGGGCGCATGGCCTCGCGTCTGGAGCAGCGCCTTAATGCCGGTGGCCGAGGCTGGCGCAGCCATGGCGTCAGCGCCTGGTTCCTGGCCGTGGTGCCGCTGACCCTGGTCATCCTGATCCTGTCCTGGCTGCCTGGCATTGGCTGGCTGGTGGAGATATTGGCTTTGTACTGCGCCCTGGGCATGCGCAGCCTCGGCGAGCATGTCTTGCCGGTGGCCGAGGCTTTGCGCCGGGGCGACCTCGACGAAGCGCGGCGGCGCGTGGGCTTTTTGGTCAGTCGGGAAACCCGCGAGTTGGACGAACCCGCCGTGGCCCGGGCCGCCACCGAGTCGGTGTTGGAGAATGGCAGCGATGCGGTGTTCGCCGCGTTGTTCTGGTTCGTCGTGGCTGGTGCCCCTGGCGTGGTGCTCTATCGTCTGAGCAATACCCTGGATGCCATGTGGGGTTACCGCAACGAGCGCTTCGAGCGCTTCGGCTGGGCGGCGGCGCGCATCGATGATGCCCTCAACTATATTCCAGCGAGGCTGGTGGCCCTGACCTATGCGGTACTGGGCAAGACGCGTCAAGCCCTGGGCTGCTGGCGCCGTCAGGCCCCGCTCTGGGACAGCCCCAATGCCGGACCGGCGATGGCGGCCGGTGCCGGAGCCCTGGGCGTCGAACTGGGTGGGCCGGCGGTCTACCACGGCGAACTGCATGAGCGTGCGCGCCTGGGCGAAGGCCCGATGGCCGATGCCGATGCCATCGAGCGCGGCTGGCAGCTGGTGCGCAAGGGTGTGTGGTTGTGGCTGTTGCTGATCTGCTTGGGAGCGCATTTGTATGCTTGAACATGGCGGCCGCTTGGCGCGGGCAGTGCAGCAGTACGGAATCCCACGGGAGCGCTGGGTGGACCTGTCCAGTGGCATCGCGCCCTGGCCATACACTATCCCGCCTATCCCGGAGCAGGCCTGGGCACGCTTGCCGGAGGTCGACGACGGGTTGGAGCAGGCCGCCCGGGATTATTATGGGGTCAGCCACGTACTGCCGGTGGCGGGGTCCCAGGCGGCGATCCAGGCCTTGCCACAACTGCGCCGCAGCGGTGTGGTCGGCGTGCTCTCGCCGTGCTATGCCGAGCACGCCGAAGCCTGGCGTCGCGCTGGCCATCGGGTGCAGGAACTGAGCGAGGATCAGGTCGAGCATTGTCTCGACAGCCTTGATGTGCTGGTCGTGGTCAATCCCAACAACCCAACCGGACGTGTGGTGCCCGAGGAGCGCTTGCTCGACTGGCATGGCCGGCTGGCGTCGCGCGACGGTTGGCTGCTGGTCGATGAAGCGTTCATAGACAATACCCCGCAGCAAAGTGTTGTCGCGTTGGCCGACCGGCCGGGCTTGGTCGTGTTGCGTTCGTTCGGCAAGTTCTTCGGCCTGGCCGGGGTCCGCCTGGGCTTCGTGATCGCCGAGCCGCAACTGTTGCAGCACCTGGCCGAACTGCTTGGGCCTTGGACCGTCAGCGGGCCGACACGGGTGCTTGGTCAGGCCTGCTTGCGCAACGAATTTGCCCACCTCTACCAAATGGGGCGCTGCGCCGATGCCAGCCGGCGCCTGGCCAAGCTGTTGGACAGTGTCGGCTTGACGCCCACCGGTGGCTGCGACCTGTTCCAGTACGTGCAGACCCCGCAGGCGCCGCTGCTGCATGAGTTCCTCGCCAAGCGTGGCATCCTGCTGCGGCTGTTCAACGACCCACCGGCCCTACGCTTGGGCCTGCCTCCTCTCGATGAGGACTGGTACCGTTTGCGCAAGGCGCTGATCGATTTCAATAAGGAGACGGCATGAGCACCCTCATGGTGCAAGGCACCACCTCCGATGCCGGCAAGAGCACCCTGGTGACAGCCTTGTGCCGCTGGTTATTGCGCCAGGGCGTCGGCGTGGTGCCGTTCAAGCCGCAGAACATGGCCCTCAACAGCGCGGTCACGGCCGACGGCGGTGAGATCGGCCGGGCCCAGGCAGTGCAGGCCCAGGCCTGCCGGCTGGCGCCGCACACCGACATGAACCCGGTGCTGCTCAAGCCCAACAGCGACACCGGCGCCCAGGTGATCGTCCACGGCCGGGCTGTCACCAGCATGAATGCCGTGGCCTACCACGACTACAAGTCTATCGCCATGCAGGCGGTGCTGGCGTCGCACCAGCGCCTGAGCGCCGCCTACCCAGTGGTGATGGTCGAGGGGGCGGGATCGCCGGCGGAAATCAACCTGCGTGCAGGCGACATCGCCAACATGGGGTTCGCCGAGGCGGTGGACTGCCCGGTGATCCTGGTAGCCGACATCAACCGCGGTGGGGTGTTCGCTCATTTGGTCGGCACGCTCGAGCTGCTGTCGCCCAGTGAGCAGGCGCGGGTCAAGGGCTTCGTCATCAACCGCTTCCGTGGCGACATCGCCCTGTTGCAGCCGGGCTTGGACTGGCTCCAGGCGCGCACCGGCAAGCCGGTGCTGGGCGTGTTGCCTTATGTCACCGACCTGCACCTGGAGGCCGAGGACGCTATCGACGTGCGCCAGGCCGTCAAGGCCGAGCGCGCCCTGAAGGTCATCGTCCCGGTACTGCCGCGCATCAGCAACCACACCGATTTCGACCCGCTGCGCCTGCACCCCCAGGTGGACCTGCAGTTCATCGGACCTGGCCAGCCGATCCCGGCGGCGGACCTGATCATCCTGCCCGGCTCCAAGAGTGTGCGCGGCGACTTGGCGCAATTGCGTGCACGTGGTTGGGACACGGCCATCGCCCGGCACCTGCGCTATGGCGGAAAACTCATCGGCATCTGTGGTGGCTTGCAGATGCTTGGCCAGCAGGTGCATGACCCCCTCGGGCTGGAAGGCCCGGCTGGTTCCAGTCCGGGCTTGGGCCTGCTGGACTACGACACCGTGCTCGAGGCCGACAAGCAGTTGCGCAACGTCAGCGGTACCCTGCGTCTGGAGCAGTCGCCGGTCAGCGGCTACGAGATCCATGCCGGCGTCACCACGGGCCCGGGCCTGGAGCATCCTGCGCTGCAACTGGCGGATGGGCGCTGCGATGGTGCGATCAGCGCCGATGGGCAGATCCTCGCCACCTACCTGCATGGGTTGTTCGAAGGCAGTGAGTCCTGCGCCGCGCTGCTGCGCTGGGCTGGGCTGCAGGCGGTCGAGGTCATCGACTACGAGGCCTTGCGCGAACGTGACATCGAACGCCTGGCCGACCTGGTCGAGCGGCACCTGGACACTGCGCGGCTGCGCCAACTTTGTGGGCTCGACAGACATGCGTAACCTGATCCTTGGCGGCGCCCGCTCCGGCAAGAGCCGCCTGGCCGAGCAACTGGCCACGGCCAGTGGCCTGCCGGTGACCTACATCGCCACCAGTGAGCCGCTGGACGGCGAGATGAATGCGCGGGTCAAGCTGCACCGCGAGCGGCGCCCCGTTGAATGGGGGCTGATCGAAGAACCCCTGGCGTTGGCCGCTGTGCTACGCGCCGAAGCGGCCAGCGGACGCTGTCTGCTGGTCGACTGCCTGACCCTGTGGTTGACCAACCTGCTGATGCTGGATGACGAGCAGCGCCTGGCTGAGGAGCGCGATGCGTTGCTCGAGTGCCTGGAGACCCTGCCTGGCACGATCATCCTGGTCAGTAACGAAACCGGTCTGGGCGTGGTGCCCATGGGCGAACTGACCCGGCGCTATGTCGACCAGGCCGGCTGGTTGCACCAGGCCGTGGCCGAACGCTGCCAGCGCGTGGTGCTGACGGTCGCTGGCCTTCCCCTCATACTCAAAGGACCTGCCCTATGACCCAGCCCTGGTGGCTCGACGCTTGCCAACCCATCGATCATGCCGCCATGGAGCAGGCCCGTGACCGCCAGCAACAGCTGACCAAGCCCACCGGCTCGCTTGGCCAACTGGAAGCTCTGGCAGTGCAACTGGCCGGTTTGCAAGGCTGTGAACGGCCAATGCTGGAGCAGGTCTGGATCTCGATCTTCGCCGGTGACCATGGTGTGGTCGAGGAAGGCATCTCCGCCTATCCGCAAGCAGTGACCGGGCAGATGCTGCGCAACTTCGTCAACGGCGGCGCGGCGATCAGTGTGCTGGCGCGCCAGCTCGGAGCCGAGTTGGAGGTGGTCGACCTGGGTAGCGTCGACCCTGATCTGGCATTGCCTGGCGTGCGCCACCTGCGCCTGGGCGTGGGCACGGCGAATTTCGCCCGGCAGTCAGCGATGACCCAAGAGCAATTGCTGGCGGCGATGCAGGGCGGCCGCGAGAGTGCCTTGCGTGCGGTCGGGCAGGGCGCCCGGCTGTTCATCGGCGGGGAGATGGGTATTGGCAACACCACGGCCGCCGCCGCCCTGGCCAGTGCCTTGCTGGACTGCCCGGCCCGCGAGCTCAGTGGCCCCGGCACTGGTCTGGACAGTGCCGGGGTACGGCACAAGGCCGAAGTGATCCAGCGGGCGCTGGTACTGCATGGGCTGCGTACGGATGATCCGCTGCACGCCCTGGGTTGTGTCGGTGGCTTCGAGATCGCCGCCCTGGTTGGTGCCTACCTGACTTGTGCTCAGCAAGGAGTGGCGGTATTGGTCGACGGTTTCATCTGCAGTGTCGCCGCATTGGTTGCCGTGCGCCTGAATCCATACTGCCGGCCCTGGCTGCTGTTTGCCCACCAGGGCGCCGAGCCGGGTCACCAGACCGTGCTCGCAGCGCTCGAGGCCGAGCCCTTGCTGGCCCTCGGCTTGCGTTTGGGTGAGGGCAGTGGGGCCGCCGTGGCCGTGCCGCTGCTGCGTCTGGCCTGCGCACTGCATGGGCAGATGGCGACCTTTGCCGAGGCTGCTGTGGCGGACCGTTCGGCATGATCCTCGACCTGCTGCGTCACGGCGAGACCGAGCAAGGCGGTGGGCTGCGCGGCAGCCTGGACGATGCCTTGACTCCCCAGGGCTGGCAACAGATGCGCAACGCGGTGGAGCAGGGCGGCTCTTGGGAGGTGTTGGTCAGTTCGCCCTTGCAGCGCTGTGCATTGTTCGCCGATGAGCTGGGCGCCCGCCTGGCGCTGCCGGTGCAACGCGAGCCTGGTTTGCAGGAACTGCACTTCGGCGAATGGGAAGGGCGCAGCGCAGCGCAGTTGATGCAGACCCATGCCGACGAACTGGGACGCTTCTGGGCCGATCCTTATTCGTTCACCCCGCCAGGTGGCGAGGCGGTGGCCGCTTTCGCTGCGCGCGTGCTGGCAAGTCTCGAACGGTTGCGCCAGGCCCACGCCGGCAAGCGGGTGTTGCTGGTCACCCATGGCGGTGTCATGCGGCTATTGTTGGCCCGCGCCCGTGGCCTGCCCAGGGAGCAATTGCTGCAGGTCGAGGTGGCCCATGGTGCCTTGGTGCGTCTGCTGTTGCAGAGTGATGGCTCCTTGCGCGAGGGGCACTGAGAATGCTGCCGTTCTGGATCGCCTTGCAGTTCCTCAGCAGCCTACCGGTGCGCCTGCCGGGCATGCCTGCGCCGGAGCAGATGGGCCGTTCGTTGTTGTTCTATCCCTTGGTGGGGCTGTTGTTCGGTCTGCTGCTCTGGGCCGCCAGTGGCCTCCTGCAAGGCACGGCGGCACCTTTGCACGCGGCCTTGCTGCTAGCGTGCTGGGTGCTGCTCAGCGGCGCCTTGCACTTGGATGGCCTGGCTGACAGTGCCGATGCCTGGTTGGGTGGTTTCGGCGACCGTGAACGTACCTTGCAGATCATGAAAGACCCGCGCAGCGGGCCGATCGCCGTGGTGACCCTGATGGTGGTGTTGCTGCTGAAGTTCTGTGCGCTTTGGGTGCTGGTGGACGTCGGCCAGGGCGCTTTGCTGGTCTTGGCGCCGGTGCTAGGCCGGGCGGCGCTGCTCGGGTTGTTCCTGTGCACTCCCTATGTGCGGCCTGGCGGACTGGGCCAGGCGCTATCGGACCATTTGCCGCGCCGTGCTGGCCCATGGGTGCTGCTGGCCAGTGCGCTGCTGTGCCTTGGCTTAGGCGGCCTGCGGGGCGGTCTTGCGCTGCTGTTGGCGGTCCTGGTGTTCACTTGGTTGCGTTACCTGATGTGTCGTCGCCTGGGCGGCACCACCGGCGATACGGCGGGGGCCTTGGTCGAGTTGCTAGAGCTCGCGGTACTGCTGGGGCTGGCGCTGTAATTTCCGGAAAACCTCTAGGCAATGCCTCCCTGGGTGGGCGGGCGTATGCTTGCCCTCCTTTTTTCACGACGGCCAGGGAGGTCTGCCATGCGTCACTGGATCATCGCCAGTCTGCTTCTGTTGTGCAGCCTTCCCGGGCCGGTGGCCGCCGCTGACCTGATCAGCTTCTGGGACACGCCACGCCATGGCGGCAACAGCTTCAACCGCCTGCCTCCGGACCAAGCCTATTTCGAGGCCCTGAAAGGCTACGGTGCCACTTGGGTGCGCCTGTCCTATGACAAGTGGCAACCCACCGAACGGGATTACCTGCTGGGAAATGCCGATGCCTACAAGGGATTGCCCGAGGCGGACCTGGTGCAACTCCGGCAGGTGCTGGACCATGCCCGTGCCGCCGGCCTCAAGGTGGTGATCGCGCCGCTGTCACTGCCTGGCATGCGTTGGTCCCAGAACAACCAGGGGCTCTTCGATGACCGACTCTGGCAGGACAAGCGTTATCGGACCCAGGCCGCTGCCTTCTGGCGTGACCTGGCGCAAGCCCTCAAGGACCACCCGGCCATCGCCGCCTACAACCTGATCAATGAGCCGGCCCCAGAGCGGCAGGGCGGGTTGATGGAACACGCCAGTGCGCAGCAGATGCGCCAGTGGTATGCCCGTGAGCAAGGCGGTGCCCGGGACCTGCCGGCCCTGTACGGGCAGGTCGTGGCAGCGATCCGTGAAGTCGACCCGTTGACTCCGGTGATGGTCGATGCCGGCTGGTTCGCAGCGGCTGATGCCTTCACCTACTGGCCGGCGCCACTGGCTGACGACAGAGTGCTCTACAGCGTGCACATGTACGAACCCTACGCGGCGACGAGCGCGCCGAACATGAGCCGGCAGAAGCCCTTTGCCTATCCTGGGCCTGTGCCTTTCGGCGGCCAATCCCAGGTCTGGGACGAATCCAGGGTCGGAGAGTACCTGCACCAGCCCCTGCGCTGGGCCGATGCCATGCAGGTACCACGCTCACGCCTGGTAGTTGGGGAGTTCGGCTGCATGCGGCGCCTGCCGGGGTGCCTGCAATACCTTGAAGATGTGCTTGGAGTGCTGGACAAGACCCGTCTGCACTGGGCGTTCTATAGCTTCCGTGAGGACAGCTGGGATGGCATGGACTACGAGCTGGGGTCTGCCAAGGTACCTTGGCGCTACTGGCAGGCCATCGACCAGGGGGCGCCAGACCCGATCGCGCGCAAGGCCACAGCTGAGTTCGAACCGATTCGTCGGCGTCTGCAGCCCTGATCGAGTTGCGTGGAGGGGCACTGGGAACAAATTCCTTGCGGTCTGGCAGATGCGGGTATATACACGTATCCATGTTGACCAGTGAATGCATCTGTACCCATCTGCGTCGTGCTGCCCGTGGCGTGAGCAGGCACTATGACGAAGCCCTTGTCGGCTTCGGCATCAATGTTGCCCAGTTTTCCTTGCTGCGACACCTCCAGCGTCTTGATCAGCCGTGCATTTCCACCTTGGCCGAGTCCATGGGCTTGGACCGCAGTACCCTCGGGCGTAACTTGCGGGTGCTGGAAGCCGACGGCCTGGTGGCCTTGGCCGAGGGCAGGGACCAGCGCAACCGCTTGGTGCTGCTGACCGATCAGGGCAGGGCACGGCTGCAAGCGGCCAAGCCGGCCTGGGAGCAGGCGCAGCAGGAACTGGTCGGTATCCTGGGGGAAGGGCAGCGCGATGAGTTGATCCGTTTGCTGGACCGCTTGGCCTGAAATTGAACGACCAAAAGCGGGTATATACCCGTACAACCTTGCGATGGGCTGGAGAACAACAATGACTTCGGTATGGCGGACCAGCGGCTGGATTCTTCTGGGGGCGGCACTGATTCTGGCGTTGTCGCTTGGCGTACGGCACGGCTTCGGCTTGTTTCTGGCGCCGATGAGTGCCGAGTTCGGTTGGGGGCGTGAAGTGTTCGCCTTCGCCATCGCCTTGCAGAACCTGATATGGGGCTTGGCCCAGCCGTTTGCCGGCGCCCTCGCTGACCGCCTCGGTGCTGCACGCGTGGTGATCGTTGGGGGGATACTCTACGCCGCCGGTCTGGCTCTGATGGGCATGGCGGACTCGGCCTGGTCCCTGTCGCTGAGTGCGGGGCTGCTGATCGGTATCGGTCTGTCCGGTACGTCCTTCTCGGTCATCCTTGGCGTGGTCGGACGTGCGGTGCCGGCGGAGAAGCGCAGCATGGCCATGGGCATCGCCAGTGCCGCCGGATCGTTCGGGCAATTCGCGATGCTGCCGGGCACGCTCGGCCTGATCGGCTGGCTTGGTTGGTCGGCAGCGCTGTTGGTGCTGGGCCTGCTGGTAGCCTTCATCGTGCCACTGGTGGGTTTGCTGCGCGACCGGCCACTGGCGGCCGGGCATGGCGCTGAACAGACTCTGGGCCAAGCCCTGCGCGAGGCGTGCTCGCACTCCGGTTTCTGGCTGTTGGCGCTGGGCTTTTTCGTCTGTGGTTTCCAGGTGGTGTTTATCGGCGTGCACTTGCCGGCCTACCTGGTCGACCAGCACCTGCCGGCGACCATAGGCACCACGGTGTTGGCATTGGTCGGCCTGTTCAATATCGTTGGCACCTACACCGCCGGCTGGCTGGGCGGGCGTATGTCCAAACCGCGCCTGTTGACGGCCCTGTACCTGCTGCGCGCGGTGGTGATCGTGCTGTTCCTGTGGGCGCCGGTGACCGATGTCAGCGCCTACCTCTTCGGTATCGCCATGGGGCTGCTGTGGTTGTCCACCGTACCCTTGACCAACGGCACCGTGGCGACCCTGTTCGGTGTGCGCAACTTGTCCATGCTCGGTGGCATCGTTTTCCTGTTCCACCAATTGGGGGCCTTCCTCGGTGGCTGGCTGGGCGGCGTGGTCTATGACCGCACTGGCAGCTATGACCTGGTCTGGCAGATATCGATTCTGCTCAGCTTGTTGGCGGCCGCCTTGAACTGGCCGGTGCGGGAACGCCCGGTCGCCCGCTTGCAGGCCCAGGCCGCATGAGCGGGCGCATCGGTCGCTGGCTGCTGCTGGCCACTGGGTTGCTGGTGCTGGCGCTGGTCTGGTGGGGATGGCAGCAGGGTGGGCTGGCGCTGATGCAGTTGGGCATGGGCGTGTGTTAGGCGTAACCTGCAAATTCAAGGACCGTTTTGCAGGAGAACGAAGATGCGAGCACGCTGGTTATCGATACCGCTGTTGACCTTGGTCACCGTTGCGTCCAGTTGGGCGGCGGACTGTCCGGCGTTGCTGCAGGGCAGCCTGCCGGAGCTACGTGGCAAGGACCAAGTCGATCTGTGCGAACGTTTCGCCGGTAAACCGCTGGTGGTGGTCAATACCGCCAGCTACTGCGGGTTCGCGCCGCAGTTCGAAGGGCTTGAGGGCGTCTACAAGACGTATCACGACCAGGGCCTGGAAATGCTCGGCGTGCCGTCCAATGATTTCAAGCAGGAGGATGCAGATAGCGAGAAGACCGCCAAGGTCTGCTATGCCAACTATGGCGTGACCTTCACCATGACCAAGGCGCAGCCGGTCCGGGGCAAGGATGCGATTCCCCTGTTCAGCGAGTTGGCCCGGCAGTCCAGCGCGCCCAAGTGGAATTTCTACAAATACGTGGTGGATCGTCGCGGCAAGGTGATCGCCAACTTCTCCAGCCTGACCAAGCCGGATGACCCTGCCTTCACGGCGGCGGTCGAGAAGGCCATTGCTTCCCAACCTTGAGCAGTCTCACGATGGGGGAGCATGGCCACCGGTATGGCCCGGCTACCCTTCATCTGCTGTGCTTGAACCGTAGTCCTGGCTGCCTTAGCCATTCGCCATGCCGTTTGTTTGCAAGGCGTCTCGCTGCTCTGCCCATTTCAGCATCGCGTCCAGTGCCGGGCACAGGGCTTGGCCCCACTCGGTCAGCCGGTACTCGACCTTCGGCGGCACCTGCGGGTATAGCTTGCGCGAGACGATCCCATCCGCTTCTAGGCTTCGCAGCTGTTGCGCCAGCATCTTCTGGGAAATGCCGGGAATGAGTTTTTCGAGGTCTGAATAGCGCTGCACTTTGCCGTCGAAGAGATGGAACAGGATGATCAGTTTCCATCGGCCTTCCAGCAAGCGAAGCACTTCTTCTACGCCGACGGCAGCGGTTGCGGGGGTGTAGGTTTTTCTCATGGGTACGTAACTTACTTTTTTGTGCGTTCTTGATGAATTGCTAGCTTATGAAGAAACTTCTCGTACGGCAATTATCCAAGAGATCACAACCATGAGCCTGACACTGCCCGACTCGATCACCACCTATTTCGAGGTGAGCAATGGCGCTGACCTTGCCCGTCTCACCCACTGCTTTGCCGAGCACGCCACTGTGTTCGACGAGAAGCGCGAGCACCGGGGGCATGAGGCCATCCGTTTGTGGCTGAGCGAGACACGGGAGAAGTTCGAATACCGCGTCGAGCCGTTGAGCGCCGAGCAGGACGGTAGTTGTGTAACGGTTATCGCGAATGTTGTGGGCAACTTCCCCGGTAGCCCGGTCCAGCTCGATCACCGCTTCCGGATGGCTGGCGACAAGATCCAATCTCTGGAGATCCGCTGATGGCCATGGATCTGGAACTGAAAGATAAGCGTGTCCTGGTCACTGCCGGTACCAAAGGGGTCGGCAAGGCTGTTGTCGGGTTGTTTCGCGAGCTTGGAGCCAATGTGCTCGCAACGGCACGGCATCGGTTGGACGATACGCCGCAAGACAGCTTTGTCGCAGCCGACCTCACGACGCTGGAGGGGAGCGAGCGTGTGGTGGAGGCCGTCAATGCCCATCTGGGAGGTGTGGACATCATCGTCCATGTCCTTGGAGGCTCATCGGCGCCAGCCGGAGGCTTCGCCGCGCTTGGCGAAGACGAGTGGCAGCGGGAGCTGAATCTCAACCTGTTTCCGGCCGTACGTCTGGACCGCGCGCTGTTACCCGGGATGCTGGCACAAGGCGCGGGCGTCATCATTCATGTCACCTCGATCCAGCGTGAGTTGCCCCTGCCGGAAGCGACCACGGCCTACGCGGCGGCCAAGGCCGCACTCTCGACCTACAGCAAGAGCTTGTCGAAGGAGGTTTCGCCCAAAGGCGTCCGTGTGGTGCGCGTAGCGCCTGGGTGGATCGAAACAGAAGCCTCCGTGGCGCTTGCCGAACGCCTCGCCGAAGAGGCTGGCACCGACTATGAAGGTGGCAAGCAGATCATCATGAAGGCGCTTGGTGGCATTCCGGTGGGGCGGCCATCCAGTCCTGCCGAGGTGGCCAGCCTCATCGCTTTCTTGGCTTCTGGGCTTGCAGCAACGATCACGGGCACGGAATACGTCATAGATGGTGGGACCATTCCTACGGTCTAGTTGGTTGGGATCCTACGTAAAAATGAGAAAACCGCCACGAGGGCGGTTTTCATTTGGGGCTGAGCAGGGTTAGAAGCGGTAGGTGAGGGATGCACCGACGCCGTGAGCGCTGTTTTCGTATTTGGCCTGGTAGCTGCCTTTGCTCGCATTAGCCTGGTTGACCTTGGTGTCTTCTTCCCACAGGTAGGAATAGGCGACGTCGATGGTCATGTCTTCGGTCGGGCTCCATCCGGCACCGACGCTGAAAATCTTGCGGTCGCCGGTCGGGATGCGTGGCGAGCGGTCATGGTTGTTGGTCGGCGACTGGTCGACGGTGAAGCCGGTGCGCAGGGTCCACTCCTTGTTCACCTTGTAGGACGCGCCAATGGCGTGGGCCCAGGTGTCGTGCCAGTTCTGCTCTTCGCTGATGGTCTCGAACGGTGAGCCAACCAGTGGGCCGGGCACATCGTTCTGCACAGTGATGTCTTTCAGGCGGCTCCAGCGGGTCCAGGTGCTGCCCGCGTACAGGGTCCACTGGTCGTCCAGCTCATGGGTGACCGAGAAGTCCACCGATTCCGGTGTCTTGATCTTCAGGGTGGCGTCGAACTTGCTGCCATCGTAGGGGCCGATCAGTGGCGTGCTGACCCGAGTCTTGCCCTCGAGCTTGTAATCGACCATCGAGTGGTAGGTCAGGCCGAGGCGAGTACGATCGGTGGCTTGGACCAGGATGCCGATGTTGTAGCCGACAGCGGTGTCGTCGCCCTTGATCTTCACTTCACCGTCATTGCTGCCAGGCGTGAACGGGTTGATCAGGCTGGAACCCAGTTCACCCTTGATACGGTTGATGGTCGGGCCGAAACCGATCGAAACTTTGTCGTTGAAGGCATAGCTGACGGTGGGCTGGAAGGTGATGACCTCGACGTGGCTCTTCTTGCCCCAGTACCGTGCGGCATCATCGCTGCCGTAGTCGGTGACCAGGCCGAAAGGTACGTATACGCCGAAACCGACGCTCCAGTGTTCATTCAGTGGCTTGACGTAGTAGCCCATGGGCACACCGACGACCGGAACCATGTCTCCGTCAGTCTCTCCCCCCAGGTTGCTGCCGCCCTTGATATCGGACTTGGCGATCACGGCCGCGCCGCCCACGGTGACTTGCTCGCGCTTGAGGCGCGACATACCGGCAGGGTTGCCATAGATAGTGCTTGCATCATCGGCAGCGGAAGAACGTCCCGCGAAACCTGTCCCCATACCGCTGACACTCTGCTCGTTGAGGGCGAAACCGCTGGCGAACAATTGGCAGGATGCGAGTGCGACGGCAATGCCGAGAGAGGTTTTGAGCATTACTTTTTTCATTATTAGAACTCCTTGGGATCTCCGAGGCGAAAGCTATCAACATTTCGCTTGGCGCGCTATAGGCGGAATCGCAGGAGATAGAGCGGTTTTGTAGGACAATCCTACCAAGATTGAAGGAAATTTCTGATTCGAATGCGATCTGCTCTCAGCACGCCTGGGAGGTGATCGGGTCGATACAGGTATGCCAGGCCTGGGTAAAGTCGCGCAGACGCCCCTGGGGATTGAATGCCTGGCGCCAGATGCGCGCCAGGCCCAGTAGGTCATCGGCCGCCGGCAGGGGAGTGGCCTGCTCCTCGATGAGCATCCAGGCGATGGCAGTGGCATAGCGTAGGTTGACGGTCAGTTCCAGATGCGGACCACAGAGGAAAGCGTGCTGACTGGCCAGGCCGCGGACCAGGCTGGCCAGTTCGGGGTCGCGTGCGAGGAATTCGTCCCATAATGAATTGTGACGGGACTCGCCGATTCGATAGAGGCCATGGCCGCGTCGGTCATGCAGTGCCGAGCCCAGCGCCGACTGGCTGGCGGCGACGCCGAGCAGCAAGGCTTCGGCACTGGCGCAGTGGCGACCCAGATAAAGCAGGGTCGGGCGGATCACGTATTGGCTCAACTCGTTCGCAGCGATACCCATGGTGCCCTCGAACTGAATAAGTCCGACGGGCGCTGGAGCTTGGCAGCTGGTGAGTGGTCAGGCCCGCCGGAAGCGGCATAGGCCGCTAGAGTTGAAGTGTAGTGTGATAATCATGATGTAAAGGACTGTTTTTAAATCGATTGCGGCAGGGGAGGTCTTGCCTATATGCCTTGAGGCAATTACCAGTTCTGAGGAGCGGGCTTGTTTGAAGGCGTGCCTGACTTGATGTCAGGCCATCGATGAGCCGCTCTGTGCGGCCCAACGCGGCACAAGGCACGCTTCGATAACGGTCTGGCTGCTCCCGATTGCCGCGAGCGACGCGCGTGTTACGCGGTCAGCGACTGGCGGGTACGTTCGATGACCGCCTGCAGCGGTTCGGCCCTGTTGTACTGCTCCGGGTACAGGCGTTCGCTGTGGCAGGCAATGCCATGCTCGTCGACCAGGGTGAAGCTGAAGCTGCCCTTGCGGGGAGCCAGGATCAGGCAGTTCAAGGGAGCGAAGGCCTGGGATAGGGTGCGAACGGCAACCTGAAAGTGATTATGGTGAGTCATAGTTATTAGATGTTCCTGCAATAGACACGGATTCGAGCCGTGCACGATAAAAACGTTCCAGTAACGCCGGGATTTAGTCTGGGCGCAGAACCTGTCTGGAACAGGGCAGCCAGTTGGGCGCATTGAAAGTAGGAGCGCTGGGCTGACTGGTAGGTACGTGGGAAGGCAGGCAACACGCCAGGGCAAAGGTTCTATGCCACCGGGTGAAGGTCCTGATCAATTTGCCGGGTGGTTCGCGCTGGGGCAGCCTGTGGGCGCCGAGGGAACCATCGAGTGGGCCGGTCCTGGTTTCAGCAGGGGTTGTTCGATTAGGAAGGAACAAAATCCTGCAAGGACTGCTTTGGCCAGAATTGACTTTCAGCTTGGTACTAACGGCGGCCACCCTACAGCAAATACCAGGGTTTGGCAAGTACGTGGGGCTTTTAACGCGCCGAGCCGTGCAGTATGGCCTTTCTTGCCTAGTGTGTGAAGAGGGGAGGGAGGATAGCAATAGCGCCGATGTGCTGATTTCGTGCATCGATATGTCATTTTCTGGTGCGCTTGTTCCCCTATGGAGCAGCACTTGTAATGGCTTTGCAACAGCCTACCGAAACCTCGCCAATGACTTGGCTCAATGCGTAAGTCAATGAAAAAAAACACTAATTTTTGCTGGTGAAAAAATCGTCAGTTTGACTTCGGCCCCCATTCCATAGGGGTTTGCGGGCTCCCTAAGGGGGTTGTCCACCGAGTTATCCACAGCTTCTGTGGATTGTCCCGAGCGCTTGCTCTAGGACGGGCGTGCCAGGATTTTGCGGTCTGTCCTACAATCGGTTCGACGATTTCCCAGGTAGTAATCGGTCAGTCCAAAGCGTCAAGAAAAAATCATGTAAATTTTTTGCGACGGTGAGGACTTCGCCGGGCCATCGCTGGAAAAAAGGAGTAGAGTGGCGCGCCTCTCGAGTTGCCTCCCCTGTTTGCCATGAAGTTCCGCGGTAAGAATCCAGCTTTTCTCCCAGCGTCCACTCCTGTGCCTGATGCCAAGCGCTTTTCCATGAAAGTGGCCTTGTGGCTGCTCGATAGCCCACGCCTGGGCGACAAGCCCAGCGTCAAGCATTTTGCCGGACGCCTGCTCAAGCAACCGGCGCGTGAGGGCGTGGTGGTGGCCCAGAGCCGCCTCGGGCAGATGCTCTGTCGTGACTGTGGCAACGCCCGTGACCGTCGTATCGGCCATGAGCTGTTGCGCCAGGCGGCCCGTGCCGGCGACCGGCGCGCGCAGTTGGAATACGGGCGCTTGTGCGCCCAGGCGCAGTTGAATGAGCCCGCTCAGGCCCGCTACTGGCTGGAGTTGGCCGCCGCCCAGGGCTCGCAGGAAGCGCGCCGCTTGCTCGGGCAATTGTTCCCCGGTTGAGGCCGCGCAGGCACGGGGCTGATAAGCTGCAGCCATGATTCTTGGTGATTGTTCGGAGTAACTATGGCGGTGGATCTGGCCAGCATTCTGTTGGGCTTCGTGGCAGCAGCGGTGCCATGCCTGGGTTGGGTGTTGCAGGGGCAGCGCCGCTTGGCGATGCGACAGGCCGAGATGGCCCTGCTCGAAGAGCGCCTTAACAGTGCGCAATTGGCCCAGGAAGGCCTGCAGGCCCAGCTCGAAGCCAGCCGCGACGAGATCAGCGACCTCAGCGAGGCCAACGCTGCCAAGCAGGCCACCCTGGCCGCCCAGGGTCGCGAGCTGGAACTGCTGCAAATCGACCGCGACAACGCCCGCGACGCGGCCCACGCCTGGCAACTGGAGCGCACCGCCCGGGAAGCCGAGCTACGCCGCCTGGAGGCCCAGGCCGCGAGCCTCACTGCCGAACTGCGCGAACAGCAGGAAAGCCACCAGCAACGCCTGGAAGACCTGCAGGCAGCCCGTGACACTCTGCGCGCGCAGTTCGCTGAGATGGCCACGAAGATCTTCGATGAGCGCGAGCAGCGTTTTGCCCAGACCAGCCAGCAAAACCTTGGGCAGTTGCTCGATCCGCTGAAGGAGCGCATCCAGGCTTTTGAGAAGCGTGTCGAGGAGAGCTACCAGCAGGAGGCCCGCGAACGTTTCTCCCTGGGCAAGGAACTGGAGCGCCTACAGCAACTGAACTTGCGCCTGAGCGACGAAGCCACCAACCTGACCCAGGCACTCAAGGGCCAGAAGACCCAGGGCAACTGGGGCGAGCTGATTCTCGAGCGAGTGCTGGAGCATGCCGGGCTGGAGAAAGGGCGCGAGTACCAGACCCAGGTCAGCCTCAAGAGCGCCGATGGCGAGCGCTTCCAGCCCGACGTACTGATCATGCTGCCTGGCGGCAAGCAGGTGGTGGTCGACGCCAAGGTCAGCCTCACCGCCTACCAGCAGTTCGTCGGCGACAACGACAGTGAGCGCGCCCAGGCGGCGCTCAAGCAGCACGTGCTGTCCTTGCGCAATCATGTAAAGGGCTTGTCCGGCAAGGACTACAGCCGTCTTGAAGGTTTGCACAGCCTGGACTTCGTGCTGCTCTTCGTGCCTATCGAGGCGGCCTTCTCGGCGGCCCTGCAGGCTGAGCCTAACTTGTTCCAGGAAGCCTTCGACCGGCAGATCGTCATCGTCAGCCCGACTACTCTGCTGGCCACCTTGCGGGTCATCGACAGCCTGTGGAAGCAGGAGCGCCAGAGCCAGAATGCCCGGGAGATCGCCGAACGCGCCGGCTGGTTGTACGATAAGTTCGTGTTGTTCATTCAGGACCTGGACGAACTGGGCGCCCGCCTGCAGCAAGTGGACAAAGCCTACGCTGCCGCTCGCAACAAGCTGTGCGAGGGCCGAGGCAACCTGATCAGCCGCAGCGAACAACTCAAGCTGCTCGGCGCCCGGGCCAGCAAGAGCCTGCCGGCCGAGCTGCTCGAACGCGCCCTGAGTGACGCCGCGCTCACTGAACCAGGCTCAGATGCCGATTGAGCAGGGCACGCAAGGCCGCTGGCTTGACCGGCTTGGCCAGGTAATCGAGGCCGGCGGCATGGACCTGGGCAATGGTTTCGTTGCGCCCGTCGGCGCTGATCACCACGCCTGGCACTGGCTCGCCCAGCCGGGTGCGTAGCCAGGCCATCAGTTCGGTACCGATCTCGCCGTCATCCAGGTGATAGTCCACCAACGCCAGGTGCGGGCGCAGGCCTTTGCCTAGCAAGGCCTCGCATTCCTCACGGTTGCGTGCCGTCCAGACTTGGCAGCCCCAGCGGCTGAGCAGGCTGTTCATGCCGATCAGAATGCTGTCCTCGTTGTCGACGCATAGCACCTGCAGGCCGGCCAGCGGTTGCCCGGCCTGTTCTACCGGTGCGCTTGGCGTGGACGCGGTGCTGCTGGCCAGTGGCACGCTGACACGAAACACGCTGCCTTTGCCCGGCCAGGAACGTACCTCCAGTTGATGGCCGAGCACCCGGCACAAGCCGTCGGCGATGGCTAAGCCCAGGCCCAGGCCCTTTTCGGCACGGGTCTGGTGGCTGTCTAGGCGTTTGAACTCCTCGAAGATCACCTGCAGCTTGTCGTCGGCGATGCCTGGGCCGCGGTCCCAGACTTCCAACCACAGGCGTCCGCCCTGCCGGCGTGCGCCAAGCAGAATTGGGCTCTTGCCATAGCGCAGGGCGTTGGTCAGGAAATTCTGCAGGATGCGCCGCAGCAGTTTCATGTCGCTGTGCACTCGTAGGCGGCTGCCACGCAGACGGAACTCCAGGCCTTTCTGCTGGGCCAGCGCCTTGAACTCGGCGCCGAGGGTGTCGAACAGCTCGTTGAGGGCGAAGGGCTTGGCGTCCGGTGTGATCTTGCCGTTTTCCAGGCGCGAGATGTCCAGCAGGTCGCTGATCAGCTCTTCGGCCGAACGTAGCGAGCTGTCCATGTGCTGCACCAGTTGCAGGGCTTCTTCCGAAAGCTCTTCGCCTTGCTGTGAAAGGGCGGCGGAGAACAGCCGGGCGGCATTCAGCGGTTGCATCAGGTCGTGGCTGACGGCGGCGAGGAAGCGGGTCTTGGACTGGCTGACCGCTTCGGCGTGGCTCTTGGCTTCGCTCAGCGCCTGGTTGAGCTGGGACAGCTCGTGGGTCCGCTCGGCGACTCGCTGCTCCAGTCCTTCATTAGCTTCCTTGAGCGCCTGTTCGGCTTCGCGGAACGGGGTGATGTCGGTGAAACTCATGACAAAGCCGCCACCGGGCATGGGATTGCCGATCAGCTCGATGACCCTGCCATTGGGGAACAGGCGTTCGGAGGTGTGGGCGCGGCCCTGGCGCATCCAGTGCAGACGCCGGGCCACGTGGACCTGGGCTTCCCCCGGGCCGCACAGGCCGCGCTCGGCGTTGTAGCGGATGATGTCGGCGATCGGCCGGCCAACGCTGATCAGCCCGTCCGGGTAGTTGAACAGCTCCAGGTAGCGGCGGTTCCAGGCCACCAAGTGCAGGTTCTGGTCGACCACGCTGATGCCCTGGTTGATGTTCTCGATGGCGCCTTGCAGCAGAGCGCGGTTGAACTGCAGCACCTCCGAGGCTTCGTCGGCGATGCGCACCACGTCTTCGAGCTGCATGTCGCGGCCTTCGATCGCCGCCTTGACCACCGCGCGGGTCGAGGAAGTGCCCAGCACGCCAGCGAGCAGGCGTTCGGTATGTTCGATCCAGTCGCCGTCGGCGTTCTGGTTGGGGTTGAAACCCTTGCCTTGGCGGTAAGCGAAGCGGATGAAACTCTGCCGGGCACGCTCTTCGCCGACGAAGCGGGCGGCCAGCTTGAGCAGGTCGTCGATCTGCACCGCCAGCAAGGGTCGACTGCTGGGGCGGGCGCTGGTCTGCTGGCCAATGAAACGGCCAGCCTGCCAGTGCTCCGAGACCCGCGTGCGCGACAGGATCGAGACCCAGGCGAACAAGGTGAAATTGCCCGCCAGCGACAGCACCACGCCCTGGGTCAGCGGAGTGATCGGCAGGTTCAATGGGTTGCCATGCAGCCAGGCCAGGCCAGGGAACAGGTCCAGCGACCAACTCAGGCTATGGGCCGCGATCGGCAACACCAGGGTGTAGAACCACAGGAAGATCCCCGCCGCCAGGCCGGCGAACACGCCTCGGCGGTTGGCTTGCTTCCAGTACAGGGCCCCGAGCATGGCCGGGGCCAATTGCGTCACGGCAGCGAAGGCGATCTGGCCGATGGTCGCAAGGCTCGCGGTGGAGCCGAGCAAGCGGTAGCTGACGTAGGCGAGCAGAAGGATGACCACGATGGTCACCCGGCGCACCGACAGCATCCAGTGACGGAACACTTCGAAGGGCCGCTCGGCGTTCTTGCGGCGCAGCAGCCAGGGCAGCAGCATGTCGTTGGAGACCATCGTCGACAGCGCCACGGCCTCGACGATCACCATGCCGGTGGCGGCCGATGCACCGCCGATGAAGGCCAGCAGGGCCAGGCTTGGGTGCGATTCGGCCAGGGGCAGGCTGATGACGAAGGAGTCGGAGATCACCGCACCCGGCAGCAGCATCTGCCCGGCCAGGGCGATCGGCACCACGAACAGGGCGGCCAGAGCGAGGTAGGCTGGGAACACCCAGCGCGCCAAGCGCAGGTCCTGAGCTTCGATGTTCTCCACCACGGTGACATGGAACTGCCGTGGCAAGCAGATGATCGCCATCATCGCCACCATGGTCTGCACCACCATCGATGGCCAGTTGATGGTTTCCTGCCAATAGCTGTCCAGGTGCGGGGACTGGCGAGCCTGGGTGAACAGGTCGTCGAAGCCGTCATAGAGGTTGAAGACCACGAAGGCACCGACGGCAAGGAAGGCCAGCAACTTGACCAGGGACTCGAAGGCGATCGCCAGGACCATCCCACGGTGGTGCTCGGTGACGTCCAGGCTGCGGGTACCGAAGACGATGCTGAACAACGCCAGCACCAGCGACACCACTAGGGCTGTGTCCTGCACCCGGCTCCCGGTGGCGTCGGCGTTGGCACCGATCAGCAGGTTGACGCCGAGGACGATGCCCTTGAGCTGCAGGGCGATGTAGGGCAGTACGCCGACCAGGCAGATCAGTGCCACCACTACTGCCAGGGTCTGTGACTTGCCGTAGCGGGCGGCGATGAAGTCGGCGATGGAGGTGATGTTCTGCTGCTTGCTGATCAGCACCATCTTCTGCAGCACCCAAGGGGCGAACAGCAACAGCAGCACTGGGCCCAGATAGATCGGCAGGAACGCCCAAAGCTGCTCGGCGGCCTGGCCGACGGCGCCGAAGAACGTCCAGCTGGTGCAATACACCGCCAGCGACAGGCTGTAGACCCAGGCACGCAGGCGCGGCGGCAACGGCGTGCTGCGGCGGTCGCCGTAGAAGGCGATGGCGAACATGATGGCCATATAGGCCAGGGCGACCACGGCGATCAGCCCGCTGGACAACGACATGACAACTCCGGAGCAAAAAATGCGGCCGCCCGCGTAGCGGCGAATCCCGATCAATCAGTCTGGCACGGCGTTTGCGCTTCGTCAGCGCCGACGATGGTAGCAGTGGCAGAGCGTCGCAGGCACCCAGCATCTGGCGGGGGACGCTGCCGATGCAATGAACAGCGCCAGGATAGTGCTTGAGGGACGTGAGCATTGCACGTCCTTGTTAGGGCAGGCTTGGTGCCGGTGGGCAAGACTATGCCGATGGCGAAGCGGGGTATCAATATCTGTAAAACAGATAACTTATAGAGAAAATACCCGTTATATAGATATTCTTTCTGGACATAAGATGCTTCCACCTTTCACAAGGACAGGAGCCACACCGATGCCATGCACCCAGACCCGTACTTCCGCGTTTCGCCCGCTGAACCAACTCGCGCATCCGCGGGAGGTGATCCGTCAGTTCACTCCCAATTGGTTCGCCGCGACCATGGGGACTGGTGTGCTGGCGCTGGCGTTGAAGCAAGTCGAGGTGCCGGCGCTGGCCTCCTTGGCGGAGGGGCTGTGGTGGTTGACCATCGGGCTTTTCGTGCTGTTCAGCGTTCTGTATGGCGCGCGTTGGGTGTTGTTCTTCGATGAGGCGCGGAGGATCTTCGCCCATTCCACCGTATCGATGTTCTTCGGCACCATCCCCATGGGCCTGGCCACCATCCTTAATGGCGGCCTGCTGTTCGGCCTGGCGCGCTGGGGCGAGGGCGTGCTGCCCTGGATCGAGTTGCTCTGGTGGCTGGACGTTGGTCTGGCCCTGCTGTGCGGGGTGGCCATTCCTTACCTGATGTTCACCCGTCAGGAGCACAGCATCGACCAGATGACCGCAGTCTGGCTGCTGCCGGTGGTGGCGGCGGAAGTCGCCGCGGCCAGTGGTGGATTGCTGGCGCCGCACCTGGCCGATGTCCACCGGCAATTCCTGGTGCTGATCACCAGCTACGTGCTCTGGGCCGTGTCGTTGCCGGTGGCCTTCAGCATCCTCACCATCCTCATGTTGCGCATGGCCTTGCACAAGTTGCCACCGGCCAACATGGCCGCCTCGAGTTGGCTGGCCCTGGGGCCGATCGGCACTGGGGCATTGGGCATGCTGCTGCTCGGTGGTGATGCTCCGGCGATCTTCGCCGCCAACGGCCTGGGTACACTCGGTGAAATCGCGCGGGGCATTGGCTTGATCGCCGGCATCGTGCTCTGGGGCGCGGGCTTGTGGTGGTTGCTCACGGCAGTGCTGATCACTTTGCGCTACATGCGTCATGGCATGCCCTTCAACCTCGGCTGGTGGGGCTTTACCTTTCCGCTCGGGGTGTACAGCCTGGCGACCCTGAAGCTGGCGGCTTGGCTAGGTCTGGGCTTCTTCCAGGGCATGGGCCACCTGCTGGTGGCGGCGCTGGCACTGCTCTGGCTGCTGGTAGCCAGCCGTACCCTGCAAGGTGCCTGGCGCGGCGAGCTGTTCGTATCGCCGTGCATTGCCGGGGTTGGGCTGCGAAATCAGTAGGCGCCAGAGGCAGGGCCGCTGTCATTGCCAATCAAGGCCATTCAAGTGCAGATTGTGGCTTTGCAGGCCTTGCATGCCTCCAACCATAAAAGCCCTACTCAGGTACACGGACGATGAGTCACCCCTCGCAATTCACATTGCTCGGCAAGCGACGTTTCCTGCCGTTCTTCATCACCCAATCGCTGGGTGCCTTCAATGACAACCTGTTCAAGCAATCGCTGATCCTGGCGATCCTTTACAAGCTCAGCGTCGAAGGCGACCGCTCGATCTTGGTCAATCTCTGTGCCTTGTTGTTCATCCTGCCGTTCTTTCTGTTTTCGGCCCTGGCCGGGCAGTTTGGCGAGAAGTTCGCCAAGGACGCCCTGATCCGGGCAATCAAGCTGGCAGAGATCGTCATCATGGCTATCGGTGCGGTCGGTTTCGTCACCAATCACCTGGCGTTGATGCTGCTGGCGCTGTTCGCCATGGGTACCCATTCGGCGCTATTCGGTCCGGTGAAGTACTCGATCCTGCCCCAGACCCTGCGCGAAGAGGAGTTGGTGGGTGGCAATGGTTTGGTGGAGATGGGCACCTTCCTGGCGATCCTGGCCGGCACCATCGGTGCCGGGGTGATGATGTCCAGCGCCGACTATGCCACGGTGGTGGCAGGCGCCGTGGTCGGGGTGGCCGTGCTCGGCTACCTGGCCAGTCGCTGGATTCCCCGTGCCGCTGCCGCCGCGCCGCAGATGAAGCTGAACTGGAACATCTTCAGCCAGTCCTGGGCCACCTTGCGCCTGGGCCTGGGCCAGACACCGGCGGTGTCGCGCTCGATCGTCGGCAATTCCTGGTTCTGGTTCGTCGGCGCCATCTACCTGACCCAGATTCCGGCCTATGCCAAGGATTGGTTGCACGGTGACGAAACCGTGGTGACCCTGGTGCTGACCCTGTTCTCGGTGGGTATCGCGCTGGGGTCGCTGCTGTGTGAACGGCTCAGTGGGCGCAAGGTGGAGATCGGCCTGGTGCCGTTCGGCTCCTTTGGCTTGACCCTGTTCGGCCTGCTTTGGTGGTGGCATTCCGGCGATGTACCGGCGGCAGCCGAGCCCCATGACTGGCTGGCCCTGCTGGGCATGGCGCAGGCCTGGTGGATCCTAGTGGCGATCCTTGGCCTGGGCGTCTTCGGTGGCTTCTATATCGTGCCGCTGTATGCCCTGATCCAGGCGCGCACCGTCGAAGACCAGCGTGCCCGGGTGATCGCCGCGAACAACATTCTCAACGCGTTATTCATGGTGGTGTCGGCCATCCTCACCATCGTCTTGCTGAGCTTGGCCGAGTTGTCGATCCCGCAGCTGTTCCTGGTGGTCTCGCTGCTGAACATCGCGGTCAACGCCTATATCTTCAAGATCGTCCCCGAGTTCACCATGCGTTTCATGATCTGGCTGCTCAGCCATTCAATGTACCGGGTCGAGCACCGAGACTTGGAGCGCATCCCGGACGAGGGCGCGGCGCTGTTGGTATGCAACCACGTGTCCTTTGTCGACGCCTTGCTGATCGGCGGGGCTATTCGCCGTCCTGTGCGTTTCGTCATGTACTACAAAATCTACCGTCTGCCGGTGCTGAACTTCGTCTTCCGCACTGCCGGTGCCGTCCCGATTGCTGGGCGCAGCGAGGATGAGGCGACCTATGAACGAGCCTTCGCCCGGATCGCCGAGTACCTGGCGGCGGGCGAGCTGGTGTGCATCTTCCCCGAGGGCAAGCTGACCACCGATGGCGAGATCGACGCCTTCAGAGGCGGAGTCAGCCGCATCCTCAGTGAAACACCGGTGCCAGTGATCCCGCTGGCCTTGCAGGGGCTATGGGGAAGTTTCTTCAGCCGCGACCCGGCCAAGGGCTTCTTCCGTCGCCTATGGTCGCGGGTGACCCTGGTGGCGGGCGATCCCGTGGACGTAGCGGCTGCGCAGCCGGATGCGCTGCGCGAGCGGGTCAATGCCCTGCGCGGCAGCGCGCGCTGAACGCAAGGGACGAGCTGGCGTTGGACTGGGAAAGAAAGGTCAGCTGGCGCTGACCTTGAGCCCGATCAGGCCGGTAACGATCAGTGCCACGCTGGCCAGGCGGACCAGGGCCATCGACTCACCGAACAGGATGATGCCAGCGATCACCGTGCCCACGGCGCCGACACCGGTCCAGATGGCATAGGCGGTGCCCAGCGGCAGTTCTTTCATGGCCAAGCCCAGCATGCCAAGGCTGATGGCCATGGCCGCGACTGTCAGTACAGTGGGAAGCGGGCGTGTGAAGCCGTCGGTGTACTTGAGGCCGACCGCCCAGCCGACCTCGAACAGGCCGGCGAAGAACAAGATGATCCAGGACATGATGGGTCTCCATCGCAAGTGATGGGGCCGTCCCCGGATCGTTCACGCAGTGCGTCGTGAGGCCGTCCTCACAGTGCGCACTATAGTGCACATTTGCCGATGCCGGGGCAAGCTTCCGGGATTAACGGTCCACCAGTGCGCTGTCCGGCGATGCGGGCGCGGGCTCCTCCATACGGCGGAACCAAGTGGAGAGCAAGGCCCCGGAGATGTTGTGCCAGACGCTGAACAGTGCGCTGGGTACTGCCGCCAGCGGCGAGAAGTGCGCGCTGGCCAGGGCGGCGCCGAGCCCGGAGTTCTGCATACCGACCTCCAGGGCCAGGGACTTGCGCTGGGCCAGCGGCAGCTTGCACAACTTGCCCGTGATATAGCCGAGCAGGAAACCGAAGCCGTTGTGCAGCACGACCACGGCCATGATCAACAGGCCAGACTCGGCGATCTTCGCCTGGCTCGCGGCGACCACGGCGCAGACGATCATCACGATACTGACTACCGAGACCAGTGGCAGCACCTGCACCGCCAACTGCACCCGGGCCCCGAGCAGGCGCTGGGCCAGCACCCCGAGAATGATCGGCAGCATCACCAACTGCAGGATCGACCAGAACATGTCCATGAAGGACACCGGTAGCCATGCCGAGGCCAGCAGCCAGATCAGTGCCGGGGTCAGCAGTGGCGCGAGCAGGGTGGTGACGGCGGCGATGGCCACGGCCAGGGCCAGGTCACCCTTGGACAGCCAGACCATCACATTGGAGGCGGTGCCGCTCGGGCAGCAGCCGACCAGGATCACGCCCACGGCGATTTCCGGCGGCAGTTGGAACAGCTGACAGAGCAGCCAGGCCACGCCGGGCATGATCACGAAATGCGCTACCACCCCAAGGGCCACGCGCCAGGGTTGGCGGGCCACGGCGGCGAAGTCGTCGAGCTTGAGAGTCAGACCCATGCCGAACATGACCAGGCCCAGCAGCGGCACGATCGCGCTTTTCAGGCCGATGAACCACTGCGGCTGGAGAAAGGCCAGGCAGGCGAACAACAGCACCCACAAGGCAAAGGTATTGCCGACGAAACGGCTGAGGGCGGCGAGGGCACGCAACGGGAAAACCTCCGGTTTTCAGCTTCAAGTTGTAAGCTTCTAGCTGCAAGTAAAAGCAGTGCGCGGTGGCCCTCGCTCTTTCTTGCAGCTTATAGCTTCAGACGCCTTGTGGGATCTCTTCACCACCCAAGGCTTCGAACAGCGCCGGCAGGAACTCGGCGAAGGTCAGCATCATCAGGGTGAAGCTGGCATCGAGTTGGCCCAGGGCTTCGTCGCCGCCGTCCTGTTCAGCCTGGTCCTGCAGCAGCTCTTCGAACTTGAGGCGTTTGATGACCATCT
The DNA here is from genome assembly GCF_054889225.1 of Pseudomonas sp. X10. NCBI lineage: Bacteria > Pseudomonadati > Pseudomonadota > Gammaproteobacteria > Pseudomonadales > Pseudomonadaceae > Pseudomonas > Pseudomonas sp. X10. Next base: position 1,474,124 of record NZ_CM142677.1, read on the forward strand.
TGTCGTCGAGCACGAACGACAGTTTGTCTTGCCAGGCCAGGGCCAGTTGAGTGACGACCTTGCCGGTGCCCAGGTGCAACTGGATCTCGTCGCTGGTCAGGTCCTGGCGCTTGCAACGGACGATGCCGCCGTCTTCGTGGGTGTCGCGCAGTTCGCACTCGTCCAGTACGTGGAAGTCCGGGGCCGCCTGCTGCGATTTGACCCAGTCAGTCATGGTCGCGCTCGGGGCGATCTTCACTGAGACCGGGCGCACCGGCAGTGAGCCCATCACTTCGCGCAGGGTCGAGAGCAGGTCTTCGGCGCGCTTGGCGCTGGCCGAGTTGACCAGGATCAGGCCCTGGCGCGGGGCGATGGCGGCGAAGACCATCGAGCGGCGGATGAAAGCGCGCGGCAGGAAGGCCTGGATGATCTCATCCTTGATCTGGTCACGTTCCTTTTTATAGACCTTGCGCATTTGCTCGGTCTCGATCTCGTCGACCTTCTCCTTGACCGCGTCGCGCACGACGCTGCCTGGCAGGATGCGCTCTTCCTTGCGCGCGGCGATCAACAGGAAGTCGCCGCTGACATGAACCAATGGAGCATCTTCACCCTTGCCGAACGGCGCGACGAAGCCATAGGTGGTCAACTCCTGGCTGGCGCAGGGGCGTGCTGGCTTGCTGGCCAGGGCGGTTTCCAGTGCTTCTGGATCGAACGAAATGTCCTGAGTCAGGCGGTAGGTCAGCAGGTTCTTGAACCACATGGGGTGAATCTCTCCTTAATGCATAAGGAGGGCATTATTCTCTGATGGGGGCTTTCAGGCCAACCCCGCTAGGTCTTTGAAAGGCCTGAAAAAAAAATTTAAAAAAGTGCTTGCCAGGGTGGCGGGTGCTCCGTAGAATGCGCGCCACACCGAGACGATGGGTGATTAGCTCAGCCGGGAGAGCATCTGCCTTACAAGCAGAGGGTCGGCGGTTCGATCCCGTCATCACCCACCACTTCTCAGTGTATCGCGCAGCGGTAGTTCAGTCGGTTAGAATACCGGCCTGTCACGCCGGGGGTCGCGGGTTCGAGTCCCGTCCGCTGCGCCATATCCAAGCTTCCAGGGCCCACTGAACACCCGGAAGCTACAAGAAAGCGGCCTTTGGCCGCTTTTTTCGTTTCTGGACTCCACAGGAGTCTCCCGCCGGGCATGGTTTCTCGAGTACGCCGCGCGGGCAGTGCTTTTGGCGATCCTGCGTCCCCCAATGCCCTGCATTGGCTCGTCTCGGCACCCCTTGCCCAAAGTCTGTATAATCCGCGCCTGTTCGCTCCGGAGCCATCGGCTTTTGGTGCAGAACTTATCTTCCGGCTAATGCCGGCCATTGCTGCAAGCACCGGGCTCAACGTGCTAGCGCACGCTTTGCCTTCAGACTTGGAGCGCCCTTTGCGTTCCGTCTCTTGCCAGCCCTCACGATCACAACCCAGCGGACCGCTGTCCGTTGCCTCCTGCCTGTCAGGAGCCCCGGGTTGTTTTGCGCCTGCCGATTGCGGTCTTTCATTACGTCTGTGATGACTGTGGCGCATATAAAGGAGAAAGGAATGTTCCAACTTTCCACCCCCACTGTCTTGTTGCTTCTGCTTTTTTTCTATGGCCTGACCTTTTTGGTGTCATTGCGCGTGGGTCGCAAGGACGAAAATGTCGACGGCTATATGGTTTCCAACAACTCGATTGGTTTTGGCATGGCGGCTGCCAGCATGACCGCTACCTGGATCTGGGCCGCCTCATTCTACGCGGCTGCCAGTTCCGGCTATAAATTCGGTATTTCCGGCGCGCTGCATTACGGCTTCTGGGGTGCGTTGATGATTTTATTCATCTACCCCTTTGGCCGGCGCTTCCGCGCACTGGCACCCAAGGCCCACACCCTCGCGGAGATCATGCATGCCCGGCATGGGCGTTCCAGTCAGATGATCCTGGCAGGCTCCAATATCGTCGGCAGTATGATCAGTTTGATGGTCAACTTCACCGCCGCTGGCGCCCTGGTCGCCGTGCTGTCGCCATTGAGTTTTATTCACGGGGTGCTCATCGCCGGTTTCGGGATTCTGGGTTACACCATCTGGTCAGGCTTTCGCTCTTCAGTCCTGACTGACTTTGGCCAGTTGTTCGCAATGATCTTCGCCGCCGTGGTGATTATCCCCATTATTTTCTTCCAGCTCGGCGGGCCGGAACTCTTCACCCAGGGCATGCCGAAGATTTCTGCGGAGCAAGCCAGCTTTTATTCGAAAACCGCCATCCTGGAGCAGGGCGCGCCCTATTTCGTTGCTGTGTTGGCGTACGCCATCGGCAACCAAACCATTGCCCAGCGCTTGTTTGCGGTGCGTGAAGACTTGATGAAGTCGACCTTCGTCACCGCCACCATTGGTTACGCGTCGATTGTGATTGGCCTGGGCATGCTGGGTTTCCTGGCTTTGCTGGCCGGTGTGCAGCCGGTGGATGGCGACTTGAACAACCTGATCCCGCAAATGGCCTCGACCTACCTGCCACCGTTCGCAGTCGGGTTGTTTTTCATCATGGTGATCGGTTCGCTGTCGTCGACCGCCGATTCGGATTTGTCGGCGCTGTCCGCATTGGTAATGACGGACATCTATGGCAAGAACCTGGTCAAAGGTAAGCCAAACCCCAAGACCATGTTGTTCGTAGGGCGCTTGACCATGGTCGTTGCGACGATGCTGGCCGTGGTGTTCGCCAGCCTCAAGTTGGACATCCTGACCATGCTCATCTTCGTGGGCGCGTTATGGGGCGCTATCGTGTTCCCGGTCATCGCCAGCCTGTATTGGGGGCGGATCACCAATGCCGCCTTTACCAGTGCGGCCTTCGCAGGCTTTTTGATGTTTCTGGTCTCGCGCTTCGAATTGCTTGAGTTGCAAGGCGCAGTGGCCCTGTTCTTCGAGCTGTTCGCCTCGATTGGTGGCGGGGTAGTGATTGGCTTGATGGTCTTTGGCTTCTTCGGACGCAAGGCCGGGTTCACTTTGGGCGGGCTCGCGTTTTTGATTCTGGCGCCTTTCGCGTTCGGCTTTTTGCGCGATTACCCGGTATTGCTCAGTTCGCTCACGGCCTATGGCGTCAGCACAGTGGTTTGTGTGGTGGTGAGCCTGATGTCCAACGAAAACTTCGATTTTGACTGCATCAACGAACGTGTCGTGGCTTTCCACCACAGCGTCGATTCCGCCACTGAAGATAAAGGAGCTTCCCCATGTCCAGTTTTGCATTGACCTTGTATGTATTGATCTGGCCTGCAATCGCGGCTGCGGTGATGATCACCTTGTGCGTCAGCTTGTACCGAGATATGCGCAAGGCCAAACGTGACGGCACCGACTTGGTGTAAGCCCATTCGATGTGCGGGCAGGCGTCAGGCGCTTGTCCGCACGGGCATATTTTGTTTTGTTTATGGCATTGCGTCAGAATCTCCTGGTCCGCCGGATGCGGCCAGCAGGCCGTGTACCGGATCTTTACCGCGAGCACGAGACCGAACATGCAGGATGCCAGTACCTCTCCACCATCACTGCCGCCAACCTCACTGCTGGGCATCGACCTGGGCACCACCAACAGCCTGATCGCTGCCTGGAAGGACGGCAAGGCTCAGCTCATCCCCAATGCCCTGGGCGAGGTGCTCACACCGTCGGTGGTGAGCGTCGATGACGATGGCAGCATCCTGGTCGGCAAGGCTGCCCGGGCCCGCCTGACCACTCACCCGCGCCGCACTGCGGCGGCCTTCAAGCGCTTCATGGGCAGCGACAAGCGTTTCGAACTGGGCGAGCACCGCTTCAGCCCTGAAGAGCTCTCGGCGCTGGTGCTTGGGTCACTGAAGCAGGACGCTGAAGCCTGGCTCGGATGCCCGGTGAGCGAGGCGGTGATCTCGGTGCCGGCCTATTTCAGTGACGAGCAGCGCAAGCGCACGTTGTTCGCTGCCGAGTTGGCCGGGCTCAAGGTGCAGCGGTTGATCAACGAGCCGACCGCAGCGGCCATGGCCTATGGTCTGCACGAACAGAAGTTCGAGCGCACTCTGGTCTTCGACCTGGGCGGTGGCACTTTCGACGTCACCGTTTTGGAATACGCCTTGCCACTGATCGAGGTGCACGCCTCGACCGGCGACAATTACCTGGGCGGCGAGGACTTCACCGCGGCGCTGCTCGATGCCTGCCTGCATGACTGGCAACTGCTGGCCGAAGACCTCGAACCCCAGGCGCTGGCCAGCCTGGGCGATGCCATCGAGCAACTCAAGTGCGAGGTGGGCGAGGGCAACCGCACCTTGGCCTGGAGCGGTGATGGCCAGACGCGAGAGTGGACCCTCGACCAGGCGCGCTTGCAGGCGATCTGGGCCTCCCTGCTGGCCCGGGTGCGTGCGCCGATCGAACAGGCCCTGCGTGACGCGCGCCTGAGCCCGCGCGAGCTCGACAGCCTGGTGCTGGTCGGTGGCGCCACGCGCATGCCGCAGGTGCAGCAACTGGTGGCCAAGCTGTTCGGCCGCCTGCCGTACCGCCACCTCGACCCGGACACCATCGTCGCCCTCGGCGCCGCCAGCCAGGCGGCCTGCAAGGCGCGGGACGAGGCCATCGACGAGCTGATCCTGACCGATGTCTGCCCTTACACCCTGGGCGTGGCGTCGCAGCGTGGCGACGATGTCAGTGGCGCCTTCTCGCCGATCATCGAGCGCAACACCGTGATCCCCACCTCACGGGTGCAGCGTTTCTACAGCACCCATCCGGAGCAGAAATCGGTACGCATCGCCGTGTATCAGGGCGAACGGCCCTGGGTGCGCGACAACATCTTCATCGACAGTTTCGATGTGCCGCTGCCCCAGACCGATGAGCTGCAATCCCTGGATGTGCGCTTCAGCTATGACATCAATGGCCTGCTGGAAGTCGACGTGACCTTGCTGGAAACCGGCGAGAAGCACAGCCACAGCATCGACCGCAGCCCCACTGGGCTGGACCCGGCGGCACGCCAAGCCAGCCATGAGCGCCTGGCGCGGCTGAAGATCCATCCCCGTGACGCTTTGCCCAACCGTACCCTGCTGGCCCGCCTGGAGCGGGCCTGGATGCAGAGCCTGGGAGATGAGCGCGAGCTGATCGGCACCTGGCTGGACGCGTTCAACGCGGTCTTGGCCAGCCAGCAGGCCTCCGACATCAGCCGCCAGCGCCAGCAGTTGAGCCAGGCGTTGGACGAATTGCGCTACTGACTGTCGAGCCGGCGCAGGGCCGCTTGTAGGCCCTCCCGCAGGGCATCGGCATTGCCCGGCGCCGGGCCGTAGCGGTTGGGTAGGGCGTCGCCGGGCAGGCCCAGCAACGCCAGCGGCAGGACAGGGATTATCCGGCTGACCAGCAGCAGGATAATGAGTGCCGGCACCCCATGCCCGAGGTCGCGGATACGCCGCAGCAAGGCACTGAGCAGCAGGACGCCCATGGCGACCAGCGCCACCGGCACCGTGTGGAGGGCACCTAGCCCCACGACCGCCAGCAAGTGCAGGGCGAATGCCTTGCGGTTCAGGCGGCTGCGTAGCTTCCAGAAAGCCCAGGCTGGCGCTGCTGGCTGTTGCGCCTGCGCCAGTAGCAGGCGCTCGGACCATGAAAGCAGCGCCATCAGTGCGCAACGCAAGCCGGCGTCCTGGTTCGGGTCATCCTTGCCGCGTTGCAGCAGGCGCAGGAAGCGGGTGCGCGGCGCCACGCCGAAGCGCACCAGGCAGTCGAGCGTGTCCAGAGCCTCGTTGAACAGCCGGCTGTCGATCCCTTGCTGTTGCTCCAGCACGTCGCGCGGCAGGTGTTTGGTCTTGCCCTTGAGCAGGCCCTCGCGCAGGGGCTCGAACCAGGCGCTGTCGTTGCTCAGGGCATCGATGCGTACACGCAGGCGGGCCTGTTGTTCGCTGTCCAGGGATGGGTCGTGATAGAGCACGGCGCATAGCAACATGTAGCCCAGCGGCGAGTTGTCCAGCTCGCTCCCGTTGTTTTCCAGGCAAGCCAGCAGTTGCGCCGCACCGGGCAGGCGGGCGCCGTTGATGGCATGCCTCAGGGTCAGCAGGCGGCTGGCGACGAACTTCTGCAACGGGTCGTGCGGGTCCAGCCTGTCCAGCAACCCGTGGGTGCCTTCAGGGTTGCCCTGGGATTGCAGGAGCAGGTCATGCAGGGCGGCGAAGGGATGCTCCGGCGGGTAGTGCAACTGCGCCAGCAGGTGTGGCGAGATCAACGCCAGCCAGCGCTCTGGCTGGTCAGCCAGGGCCAGCATGAACAGGTTTTGCCGGTGCCAGTTCCACAGCGCTTGCCCTTCAGGCATCGGTGGCAACAGTACCTCGTCCTCGGCCAGCGACCCTTGGAGGGACAAGGCAAAGGGCACTGGAAACATGCGCAGGGGATTGAAGGCGAGGTTCAGCCCCCGCAGGGTTTGCGTGCAATAGCAGCGCATGCGCCGCAGCCACTCGCGGCACACCGGTAGGGCGTCGTCTTCGCTCAGCGCCTCGGGCAGTGCCGCTGCTGGGGCATCGCTTGTGCTGTAGCGCACCAAGGCCTGGACGATGGGCGCGTGTTCCAGCCAGTGTAACTGCTGTTCGGCCTGGCGCTGGAAGCCTTCGAGGATCAGGGCGTCCAACGCGTCTTCGCTCGCCTGTTCGGCGAGTATCAGCCGCAGCAGGCCGGCCTCACCTCGTTGCAACGCCCAGGCCTGCCAGTAGCGGTGCTGCAACGGCCGGTCGTCCTGCTCCTCCAGCAGTCGGGCCAGCAGCGGCAGTTCGTCGTCGCCGTCCAGGCGCCAGTCGATGAAAGTATCGGCGATGCCACCCAGTTCCAGACGGGCCACGGCCGACCAACGCGCCAGGGTTTCCGGACTTTGCGCCGGACTGCCCCAGGCCTGTGCCGGGTCGTCCAGGCCCTCGGGCCAGGATGCCGGTGCGGTCTGCTGGTCCAGGGCCTGGATCAGCAAGGGCAGGCGCTGGGGTTGATGGCGTGCGCAGAGGTCGATCAACCAGCCGGCGGCCTGGGGATGGCGCTGTTCGCGCCAGAGCCGTAACCAGCACTGCAGGGCCTGCTCTTCCAGTCCTAGGGCATCGCACTGGCGGGCCAGCAGGTAGAGCAGGTCAACGTCATCCGGGGCTTGGCGTTGTTGCTCCAGCACACGGGCATGGAGGGTCTTGCTGCCGATGCCAGCCTGGCTGAACTGCACCAGCAGGCGCTGGACGAAGGCGTCGTCATCGGGAAGCGCCAGGCAGGTGTGGGTTTGCGCGAACTGCTTGTACTCGAACAGCGGGCGCTGGTCGTAGCAGTAGCCCAGAGTGCGGGCGTACCACAGGGTTTCCATTTGCGCGGTGGGTGGCCAGGCACTCATCAATGCGGTGTCGAATGGGTCAGGCTCTTCCAGACGCTGCAGGAAGGCTTCGACTGCCTGAGGGTTTTCCAGGCGCAGCAATTGGTCGGCCCAACCCAGGCGGCGGGCCAGCAGGTTGGCGCAGTTGTGGGAGATCGGCCCGCAATCGCGCAGGGTATGCAGCAATTGCCAACTGACGTCCTCGAGCTCCTCCAGCGGCAACTCGTCGAGTTGGCCGATGTAGCCCTGCCAAGCCTCGGGGGAAAAGCGTACGTGCGGATCTTCGAGCAGGGCATGGAAGGCTTTCAGCGCCGGGTGGAGGGTATTGTCCCCGGGAGCCGGGTCGGCTTCTTCGGCGGGCGCTGCCGTTTGTGCTTCGCGGGCATGGCGCAGCGCTTCTTCATAGGCCTCGCGCAGGGCCTGGAAACCTTGTGGGTCGGTCTCCGGGTGATGGGCAGGCAGTTGGCTGCGGTAGGCCAGGCGGATGGCATCAAGGTCATGGGTCGGGTCGATGCCCAGGCGGATCCAGCAACTCATGACCAGCAATCCTCTTCCAGTGAGTCAGGGCGCTCCACGTCGGGCAACGGCAGGTCCCAGGGCAGGCTGGCCAGCAGCGAGCTGGCGCCCAGGCGCAGGTTGAGCAGGATGCAGCGATTCCAGTGCTCGCTGCCTTGGCGTTCGAGGTTGGCGGCCAGGGCCTCGTCGCTGCTGTCGGAGACGTTCCACAATGCCTTGCCGAACAGATAGCCGGCCAGGTAGCTGTCCCAGCGGTTGTAATAATGACGGGCGCGCAAGGCCAGGCGGTAGTGCAGGTAGAGGCTTTCCTGGCGTGTCACCAGGCCTTTCTTGACCCCGGCGCGCAACAGGAAGCTCATGCGCCCCAGGTCCCAGGCGCGGGTACCGCCGGGACCGCAGTCAGGAAAGGTGCGCGCGGCATACTCGTACTTGCTGCGTTCACGCAGCGGCAGGTCCTTGAGCAGCGCCTGCCACTGGCTGGGCAGGCAGCGCTGGTATTGCCAGTAGGCTTCGCTCAGTTCGGTGGCGTGGCCGTTGTCGGCCATGTTGAGGATGTCGAGTAACTGCGCCCGGTTACTGATGCCCCACCAACGTTCCAGGTCGGTTTTGTCTTCGCCTTCGAAGTAGTCGGCGGCGGTGTAGCTGGCGCCGTTGAGCGCTGCCATGGGGGCGGAGAGGGCGTGCAGCCAGTGTTGCGCGGTTTCTTCCATGAGCGGGCTCCTGGGCCGGCGGAAAACAGGAGAAGCGCCGGCCGTGCTGGCGCGGATTGTAGAGAGCCGAATCTGGGCGGGCAATCGCTCAGCGTGCGGCGAGCCAGGCGCGTTCCTCGTCACGCAGGGTCAGCACCTCATGGCCCTCTGTGGTGACGGCCACGGTATGTTCCCATTGCGCCGAGAGGCTGCGGTCACGGGTGATCACCGTCCAGCCATCGCGCAGGGTGCGTACGCCACGGCCGCCCTGGTTGATCATCGGCTCGATGGTGAAGACCATGCCCGGTTTCAGCACCAGGCCGCTGCCACGCTGGCCATAGTGTAGGACCTCAGGTGCCTCGTGCATCTGCCGGCCGATGCCGTGGCCGCAATACTCGCGCACCACACTGTAGCCGTCTGCCTCGGCATGGGCCTGGATGGCGTGGCCGATGTCGCCGAGGGTCGCGCCGGGGCGTACCTGTTCGATGCCCTTCCACAGCGCGGCATAGGTGCTGTCGACCAGTCGCCGGGCCTCGACGCTGATCTGGCCGATGCAATACATCTTCGACGAGTCGGCGATGTACCCGCCCTGTTCCAGGGTGATGTCGACATTGATGATCGAGCCTTCGGCCAGCACCTGATCGGCGTTGGGCATGCCGTGGCAGACTACGTGATCGACAGAGGTGTTCAGGGCATAGGGGAAGCCGTACTGGCCCTTGCTCGCCGGGCGTGCCTTGAGGGCTTCGACGATGAAGGCCTCGGCGCGGTCGTTGATCTGCATCGTGGTCACGCCGGGACGAATGAAGCTGTCGAGGTCGGCGAACACCTGGGCGAGCAGTTGCCCGGCACGGCGCATCAGCGCCAGTTGGTCTGCATCCTTGATGATGACCTGGCTCATTGGATCAGCGCCTTGAGGTTGGCCTGTTCGTGGCGCAGCAGTTGGCGCAGCAGTTCCTGGTAGTTGGCCTCGGGGTGCAGCTCGGCGAGCATGCCGATGCGGATCCAGTATTCGGCCTGGGCATTGATCGAGCGCGACAGGGCGGCGCTGGCGACGCGCAGGTCTTCGTGGAGCGTGTCGGAGATCTTGACGATACCCATGGGGTTCCTCGTTAGTATATGAAACGTATATGAATCATATCTTCATTGCTCGGTAATGTGCCACCCGTTGGTGCGCTGCTCACCATGTCGGTGCGTGTCGAGTGGGGTCTTACGGCCAACACAGAACCTGTAGGAGCGGGCTTGCCCGCGATGCGTCGGTACAGCCAGCACGATGACTTCATCCCTGATCTCGGGCAAGCCCGCTCCTACGGCTCCGGCGTTGGCCGCAGAAATCGAGGTATGCAGAGCTGGCACCGACGGTGCGTCACGATTTCGATGCTGCACCTATGACCCACAGCTGGCCTGACTTTTGCTCATCTCCAGCCATACGGGCCGTCAACGCGGATGGCCCTACCGTTCACGACAAAGGCGCCGTGTTGCCCCGCTTGCCCATGCAAGCCGGGGCAGCCGGCGCCTTTTTCGTTCGTGCAGGCAGGAGGTTGGCCGATGAGCAGCAGCGAGGTGCGCAGCGTTTGCCCGTATTGCGGGGTAGGGTGCGGCATCGTCATGACCGTGGAGGGCCAGCGGGTCAGCAAGATCAGCGGCGACAAGCAGCACCCGAGCAATTTCGGCCGCCTGTGCACCAAGGGCATGACTGCACACCTGCCGCTCAGCGCCGCCGGGCGCATGAGCCACGCGTTCCAGCGCCAGCAGCGGCGCCAGGACCCGGTGCAGTCGAGCATGGACAGTGCCATCGACCAGGCTGCCCGGCGCCTTCGCGGCATCATCGATGAACACGGCGCCGATGCTGTGGCGCTCTACGTCTCCGGGCAGATGTCGCTGGAGGCCCAATACCTGGCCAACAAACTGGCCAAAGGCTTCATCCGCACCCGCCATATCGAATCCAACTCACGCCTGTGCATGGCCAGCGCCGGCAGCGGCTACAAGTTGTCGTTGGGCGCCGATGGGCCACCAGGCAGCTACCAGGATTTCGAGCACGCCGAGGTGTTTTTCGTGATTGGCGCGAACATGGCCGACTGTCACCCGATCCTCTTCCTGCGCATGCTCGACCGGGTCAAGGCCGGCGCCCGATTGATCGTCGTAGACCCCCGGCGCAGCGCCACCGCAGACAAGGCCGACCTGTTCCTGCAACTGCGCCCTGGTAGCGACTTGGCACTGCTCAACGGCTTGCTTCACCTGCTGCACGCGCAGGGTCGTACCGATGCCGACTTCATCGCCCGGCACACCGAAGGCTGGGAGGCGATGCCGGACTTTCTCGAAGACTACACCCCTGAGCGAGTCGCCGAACTGACCGGGTTGGCCGAGGCCGATATCCGTCAGGCTGCCGAATGGATCGGCGCCGCCAAAGACTGGATGAGCTGCTGGACCATGGGCCTGAACCAGAGCATCCATGGCACCTGGCATACCAATGCGCTGTGCAACCTGCACCTGGCCACCGGCGCCATCTGCCGCCCGGGCAGCGGGCCGTTTTCGCTGACTGGCCAACCCAACGCCATGGGCGGTCGCGAGATGGGCTACATGGGGCCGGGCTTGCCAGGGCAGCGCTCGGCGCTGGTCGACGCTGACCGCGCCTTCGTCGAACAGCAATGGGGACTGGAAGAAGGCAGCCTGCGCAGCGAGGGTGGAGAGGGCACGGTGGCGCTGTTCGAGCAGATGGCCACGGGTGAGGTCAAGGCCTGCTGGATCATCTGCAGCAACCCGGTGGCCAGCGTCGCCAACCGCCAGCAGGTGATCGACGGTCTGCAAAAGGCCGAGCTGGTGATCACCCAGGACGCCTTCCTCGACACTGAGACCAACCGCTACGCCGATATCCTCCTGCCGGCCGCACTCTGGGCTGAAGGCGAGGGCGTGATGATCAATAGCGAGCGCAACCTGACCCTGATGCCCCAGGCGGTTGAGCCGCCCGGCGAGAGTCTGCCCGACTGGCAGATCATCGCCCGTATCGCCTGTGCCATGGGCTACGCCGAGGCGTTCAGCTATGCCAGTGCCGAGGCGGTGTTCGATGAGATCCGTCGCTTCTGGAACCCGGCCACCGGCTATGACTTGCGCGGCATCGATTACGCTGGCCTGCGCCAGAAGCCCCGACAGTGGCCCAGCGCGCCCGGGCGTGAGGATGACCGTAGCCCGTTGCGTTATCACAACGACGGCAGCAGCCAGACGCTGCTACGCGATGCCGAAGGCCGCCAGCCGACCCTGGCCTTCCCCACACCCAGTGGCCGCGGGCGCTTCTTTCCGCGCCCCTGGATGCCCCCGCCCGAGCTACCGGACGACGAGTTTCCGCTGGTCCTCAACACGGGCCGCGTACAGCACCAATGGCACACCCTGACCAAGACCGGCAAGGTGCCGTCGCTGAACAAACTCGAGCCTGGCCCCTTCGTCGAACTGCACCCCGAGGACGCCAACCGCCTGGGCATCGCCGACAAGGACCAGGTGGCGATCCGTTCGCGCCGTGGCCAGGCGGTGTTGCCGGCGCGAGTGAGCACGCGTGTGCTGCCGGGGAACTGCTTCGCCCCGTTCCACTGGAACGATGTCTATGGCGAGCAACTGGCGATCAATGCCGTGACCTGCGACGCGGTGGACCCTCTGTCACTGCAACCGGCCTTCAAGTGCTGCGCCGTGGCCCTGAGTCGGGTCAGTGGCGAGCGTATCGAAACCCTGGAACTGCCCCCTGAGCCGACTTCGGAGCGTGCCGCCATGCCGACCGCCACCCTGTCCCGCCTGCTGGGCCTGGACACACTGCCAGCTCCTGTCCTGGCCGAGGAAGAACAACATTACCTGCAAGGCTTCCTGCTGGGCTTGGGCCAGCAGCAAGCCCGTGCCGAAGGTGTGCCGTGCCTGCCTGCCAATGCGCCGCTGGCGCCAGCCCGCCGCCTGTTCATCGATGGCCTGCTGGCCGGCCTGCTCGCTCAGCCTGCGCCGCTGAGCGAAGCCGTACCGGCACTGCCCACTTCCACGCCTCGGCATCGCATTCTCTGGGCCTCGCAGACCGGCAACGGCGAAACCCTGGCCGAGCGTTGCGCGCAGCATCTGCGCGAATCCGGCTTGGAGGTGGAGCTCAGTTGCATGGACGCGGTCAGCCCGGGCCAGTTGCAAGGCGCCGCCAGCCTGCTGCTGATCGCCAGCACCTTTGGCGACGGTGACGCGCCGGACAGCGGTGCGGCGTTCTGGCAGGCCCTGCAAGGCGACGAGGCGGGCCATTGTGCGGACTTGCCCTATGCGGTGCTGGCCTTGGGCGACTCCAGCTACGACCAGTTCTGTGGTTTCGGTCGCAAGCTCGACCAGCGCCTCGCCGAGCTGGGCGGGCAGCGCCTGCTGGCGCGGGTCGACTGCGAGCCGGACTACGACGATACCTTTGCCCAGTGGCTGAAAGCCCTGGTGCCCACCCTTGGCCAGGCTCCGGCGTTGCAGGCCGCGTCGGCTCCGGCCAGTGCCGAGGCCTACAGCAAGCAACAACCCTGGCACGCGCCACTGCTGGAAAACCGTCTGCTCAATGGCCCAGGCGCGAGCAAGGAAACTCGGCAACTGGTGTTCGACCTCGATGGCAGCGGCTTCAGCTACCAGGCGGGCGACGCCCTGGGCGTCTGGCCGCGTAACTGTCCGGCACTGGTGGAAGAGCTGCTCGGCCTGATGCAGTTGGACGGCCAGGCCCCGGTCGAACTCAAGAGCCTGCCCAGCATGCCCCTGGCCACGGCGCTGGAGGAGCATCTGGAAATTGCCCGCATCACGGCGCGGCAGCTCGAGGTCCTGAGCCAGCATCCCCAGGCCGGGGATCTGCGTCGCCTGCTGCAACCCGAGCACAAGGCCGAACTCAAGGATTGGCTGTGGGGACGGCAACTGGCCGATCTGCTGCGTGAGTTCCCCCAGGCGTTGCCGCTGGCCACTTGGTTGGACTTGCTCAAGCCCTTGCAGCCGCGGCTTTACTCGATCAGCTCCAGCCCCACCGCACACCCGGGCCAGGTGCACCTGACTGTCTCCACCGTGCGCTACGGCCAGCGCAAGGGCGTGTGCTCGACCTTCCTCGCCGACCGTGCCGGGTCGCTGCGTGTAGCGATTTTCCCGCAGGTATCGAAGCACTTTCGCCTGCCCGAGGACGACAGTGTGCCGGTGATCATGGTCGGCCCCGGTACCGGTGTCGCGCCTTTCCGTGCCTTCCTCGAAGAGCGTGAGGCGCGTGGCGCGGGCGGGCGCAATTGGCTGTTCTTCGGCGAACAGCGCGAAGCCACCGACTTCTACTACCGCGAGCAGTTACTGGCCTGGCAGGCCAGCGGTCATTTGCGTCTGGATACCGCGTTTTCTCGGGACCAGGCGGAAAAGATCTATGTTCAGCAGCGCATGCTGGAGCAGGGCGCGCAGCTCTGGCAGTGGCTGGAGGAAGGGGCGTACTTCTACGTCTGCGGCGATGCCCAGCGCATGGCACGGGATGTCGATACCGCGTTGCGCCAAGTAGTGGCCGAGCACGGCGGCATGAGCGCGGAGGCGGCTGCGGCCTATGTCGAGGATTTGGGCAAGAACAAGCGCTACCGACGCGATGTGTATTGAGTGCCCCATGACGGGGAGTGCTGCACCAGCTTGGGTCGGGTAAACCTCCCTGGCGTGCGTCGTAGCGGTAGCGTGCTGCGGTTCGGCGCCCGGTAGGGTGGGGCGCTGACGCTTCCAAAGGGTTTTGGCACGTTACCTGCTTTTAACGTTTCACAAAGGCTCCGCTGGTCAACGTCGATCGGCACAAGGGCCCACACACTGATGAACACCAGGCAAAGGCGCCTGGAGCTTCGGCTCCAGGCGCCTTTTTTTGTGTCTTTGCTGCGGGCTGGCACCGCACACCGTGATTGAGGATCGGCTATGAACGCAACAGCGAAGGGCTCACACCGGGAGCAACTGGTCATTGTCGGCAACGGCATGGTCGGCCATCACTGCGTCGAGCAATTGGTCGAGCGCGGCGCCCTGGCGCGCTTCGAGCTGCGGGTGTTCGGCGAGGAACGACAACGCGCCTATGACCGGGTCCATCTGTCGGAGTACTTTGCCGGCAGCGATGCCGAGACCCTGGCCTTGTGCGAGCCAGGTTTCTACGAGCGCCACGGTGTACACCTGCATCTGGGCGAGACGGTGCTGGAGATCGACCGCGAGCGCCGCGAACTGGTCACCAGCGAAGGCCGTTATGCCTACGATCAACTGATCCTGGCCACTGGCTCCTATCCCTTCGTCCCGCCGATCGAGGGCTCCAGCGGCACCGCTCGCCTGGTCTACCGTACCCTCGACGACCTCGATGCCATTCGGGCGGCGGCGGCCGATGCCCGGCGCGGCGTGGTGGTGGGGGGCGGCCTGCTCGGCCTGGAGGCGGCCAATGCCCTGAAGTCGCTCGGCCTGGAAGCACACGTGGTCGAGTTCGCGCCACGGCTGATGCCGGTACAACTGGATGGCGAGGGTGGGGCGGCCTTGCGCGCGCAGATCGAAGCCCTCGGCGTGGGCGTGCATCTGTCGCGTGCCACCCAGTCCATCAGCGCCGGAGAAGACTACCGCTACCGCATGAACTTCGACGGTGGCGAGCATCTGGAGACCGACTTGATCGTGTTCTCTGCCGGCATCCGCCCACAGGATGCCCTGGGACGCAGCAGTGGTCTGGAGATCGCGCCCCGGGGCGGGGTGGTGATCGACAGCGAGTGCCGCAGCAGCGACCCGCGCATCTTCGCCATTGGCGAATGCGCCTCGTGGAACGGCAGCGTGTTCGGCTTGGTGGCGCCGGGCTACAGCATGGCCCGCAACCTGGCTGCGTTGCTCGCCGGCGAGACGGCGCAACCCTTCGCTGGCGCCGACATGTCGACCAAGCTCAAGCTGCTTGGTGTCGACGTCGGCTCCATTGGCGACGCCCATGGCGCCACGCCGGGCTCGCGCAGCTACCGTTTTATCGATGAAGCCAATTCGGCCTATCGTCGCCTGGTGGTCGATGCCAGCGGCAAGCGTGTGCTTGGCGCAGTGCTGGTCGGTGACAACAGCTATTACGATGCCTTGCTGCAGTACGCGCAGAACGGCATCGCCCTGCCGGCCGACCCAGCATCGCTGATCCTGCCCCAAGGCGGTGGCGCGCCAGCGCTGGGCGCCGATGCGCTGCCCGACAGCGCGACCATCTGTTCCTGCCACAACGTCAGCAAGGGTGCGGTTTGCGCCGCCATCGACAGCGGTTGTGGCGACCTCGCCGCGGTCAAGGGCTGCACCAAGGCCGCCACCGGCTGCGGAGGCTGCGCGGCGCTGCTCAAGCAGGTCTTCGAGCATGAACTGACCGCCCGCGGCGTCACCGTCGACAAGAGCCTGTGCGAGCACTTCGCCTATACCCGCCAGGAGCTCTATGCCCTGGTGCGGGTCGAAGGCATCCAGAGTTTTGCCGAACTGCTTGCCCGCCACGGCAAGGGGCTCGTCGGCTGCGACATCTGCAAGCCCACCGTCGGCTCCATCCTCGCCTCCTGCTGGAACCAGCCGATCATGGACCCAGCCCTGGTACCGCTGCAGGACACCAACGACACCTTCATGGCCAACATGCAGAAGAACGGCACCTACTCGGTAGTGCCGCGTATTCCCGGGGGCGAGATCACCCCGGAGAAGCTGATCGTGATCGGCCAGGTGGCGAAGAAATACGACCTCTACACCAAGATCACCGGTGGCCAGCGCATCGACCTGTTCGGTGCCCAGTTGCACGAGTTACCGTTGATCTGGGGCGAACTGATCGCCGCTGGCTTCGAGACCGGCCACGCCTATGGCAAGTCGACCCGCACGGTGAAGTCCTGCGTCGGCAGCACCTGGTGCCGCTATGGCGTGCAGGACAGCGTCGGCATGGCCCTGGTCCTGGAAGAGCGCTACAAGGGCCTGCGCGCACCGCACAAGCTCAAGTTCGCCGTCTCTGGCTGCACCCGCGAATGCGCCGAGGCGCAGAGCAAGGACATCGGCGTGATCGCCACCGAGAAGGGCTGGAACCTGTACATCTGCGGCAACGGCGGCATGCGCCCACGCCATGCCGAGCTGTTCGCCACCGATCTGGACGACGACAGCCTGGTCCGTATCATCGACCGGGTGCTGATGTTCTACATCCGCACCGCCGACAAGCTGCAGCGCACCTCGGTCTGGCGCGAGAGCCTGGAAGGCGGCCTGGACTACCTCAAGCAGGTGATCCTCGACGACAGCCTGGGCCTGGGCGCCGAACTGGAGGCGCAGATGCAGCAGGTGGTCGACCGCTACGAATGCGAATGGGCCAACGCCCTCAACGACCCGGAGAAGCTCAAGCGCTTCCGCACCTTCGTCAACGACCAGCGCAGCGACCCGGACGTGCATTTCGTCCGTGAGCGCGGCCAGCGCCGCCCGTTGGCCGCCACCCCCCTGCACCTGATCGCAACTACCGAGGAGGCTGTCTGATGAATCCATCCATCACTGCTGTCGCTGAAAAAACACAATGGCGCCCGGTGTGCCGCCACCAGGACCTGGTCGCCGACTCGGGCGTGGTGGTCTGGCTCGATGGCACGCAGGTGGCGTTGTTCTACCTGCCTGGGCAGGAACAGATGCTTTATGCCATCGACAACCGTGACCCGCGTTCCGGGGCCAATGTCATCGGCCGTGGCCTGGTCGGCAGCGTGCAAGGCGAATTGGTGGTCGCGGCGCCGCTGTACAAGCAGCATTTCAGCCTGCATGACGGGCGTTGCCTGGAGGATCCGCAGCAGGGGCTGCGGGTGTGGCCAGTGCGGATCCATGGCGAGACTGTGGAGCTGGCAGAGTAGTAAAACCGGTATGGTTCAGTTCAGTCGTAGGCCTGCCTTGATGGCTTGCCAGTGGGCCAGGTCAGCATCGCCGAGCGGGCTGTTCTTGCTGTAGCTCATCACCACCAAGCGTTGCTCGCCCGGTGGCTGGTAGGCCAGTTGGCGCTGGTGGGTGAGCTGGTCGGCGCGGCGCAGTTGCAGGCTGATCTCCAGACCCTGGATGTTCCGCGCCTGTCCGGCGGTCACCGGCTGTGGTTCGCTGGCTATGCCACCGAGGTGGGTGCGGATGTGTTCCAGCTGCTGGCTGTAGACGGCGGCCAGGCTCTGCTCCGGCGGCAGTGGGCTGCGGGCGATCACCAGGGTGGTGCCACGCTGGCGGAACACCAGCATATTCATGGTGGTGTCCTCCGGCGTTTCATCACCGAGGTCGAGGGTCAGGTCCTGGGTCAGGTAGTTGGCCATGGGGCGGTTCCGGTCTAGGCAGATGACAGAACGTTCGGGGAGGGCCGCATGAAGTTTTTACATGCATCCTGCAAGTGCTAACGTCCTGTTGGCCACGGGAAGTGAGAGGGGCGCGCCTTGCGGGGGAAGGCGCGGTTTCAGGAGCGAAGACTATCACGGGGGCGAAACCGCTGGGCATGATTGCGATTTACAACATCGCTGTGGCGGATCCAGGCCCGTTATTTACTCTCATGAGCGCCCTGACAGATTCTTCAGGTAGGCTAGGGCATTGACGCTCAAAGGGCAGCCGAGGGCCGTATTAAGAGTGCAGATGTGTGAGTACTCTTCAGGCGTGATCGGTATATCCTCTTCGCACAAGTAGTCGCACAAGGTATCGAGTGCCAGGGGCTGCTCGTTGTAGTCGATGTAGTCGAGAGCGAAACTGAGTTTCTCCGCTGACAACCTGTCGCCGAAGGTTTCACCCAATTCGCGCAGTTCGGTTCCTGTAGTGCTGCTCATCATTTGGCTCCTGGCAGGTTGGGTATGGGCTCGTTGTCGGGGAATGCGGTGATGATGCGGCCCTTGGCCGGTTGGTAGACTACCCTGATCCGCACTCCATCCCTGGTCTCCCAGGCGACCCAGTTGGCCACGTCTCCATTCTTGGTGTACGCGCCACCGGAGCCTTTTTGGGCATACCATTTGGTGGTTGGCGAGTTCACGATATCGTCGACTTCGGCAATGATCTTCTTGGCATTCCAAGACTGCGGGAACACCGTTTTCCCCGGGTTGCCAGGCCACATATGGCCCCCGCTGGTCGGGCTGTCACCCTCGAGGATATGTTTGCGCGCTTTGGGGTCACAGCCGAATAACCCCAGGGGATCGATCCAGCGCAGAGGGTTGGCGACATACTGGTAGAGGTTGAGGCCACCTGGCAGGCCGATCGGATCGCTCTGGGTGTAGCTCCCGGTATCTGGATCGAAATACCTGAAGGTGTTGTAGTGCAGCCCAGTCTCCCGGTCCAGATATTGCCCCTGGAATCGCAGGTTTTGCTGTCGACTCTGACCAGGTTCGTGCCACTCCTCGCGGCTATTGCCCCACACTTGGAAGTCGCTGTGCCATACGCTGATGCTTTGTTCATCGGTCAGTTGTTCGGGTAACCCGACAAGGTTGGTATGGAAGTAGTGCAATGCTTCCTGTCCTGGCGCGCCGTCAATCCGCGCCAAGGGCTCATAGCTGCCAGGGGCGGTGTAGAGGTATAGGCTCGGCTTGCCATCCTGGATCTCTTGCAGCAGACGGAGCCCCTGCCAACGGAACTCGGTGTGGCTGACAGGCTGCCGTTGGCCGTTACGATACAACGTCTTGCTGGTGCGCCGGCCAAGTGGGTCGTAGCTGAACTCGACATGCTCGCTGATTGCGCCGCGCTGCTGGTGAATGCGGATCAGACGATGCTCGGCGTCATACTCGAAGCGCTGGAGCGAGCGGCTGGCGCTGCGCTTCTCGCTGAGGCGACCGAAGCGGTCGTAGCGGTAGCGCTTGTCCTGGCAGGCCTTGACCCGGTTGTGCCTGACGAAACCCTTTACCAGGTGGCCGTCGAGCAGGTTGCCGGCGGGATCGTAACTGTAGAGCTCTACAAGGTGACCGTCTCGATGCGGCACTGTCATGGTACCGCCGCCGATGCGCACGTTTGGCGAAAAGGTCATACCGATGGGGCCGTCGCAGGTGGTCTTGTCGCCGACCCGGGCGGCGGGCTGGCCGTTGATGAAGACCTTATCCGACCCTTGCGCGACAAACTGTTCGGGCATGGGCGGATGCTTGCTGCACTCAGCCTTTTCCAGGGGGGCGGGCGTCGTTCCAGGGGCGGCGGGTGTGGTGACTGGCGGATTGAAGATGTTGTTGATCGCATGGGCCAGCCCGATTACCGGTAATACCAAGGAGGCGCCCACCATCGCGTAGGTGCCGACGGTCTCCAGGATCGAGGGTTCCTCGGCTGCAGCCTCAGTAGCGTCCGAGGGGCCGGTGTGGAGGCCAGCAGCGCGGGCGGCGGCAATACCGTTGATGCGGGTGTTGTGCGAGCCGCTGCTGATCTTGCCGTAGGGTTCGGCGGGGAACAGCGAGTTGCCGACCCAGTCGCTAAAGTCCGAGACGCGTTCGCCGATGCTCTTTTCTTCACCGGCGGGCAGCATGCTGGCGGCACCAACCAAGGCTCCCGCGATGATCGGTGTCAGCACCGTGGCAGCGCCACCTGTACCGACAACTGCCACCACGGCACCACCGATTGCCGCTGCGACTGCCGCGGTGGCAGCGGCATAGATCACTGCCTCGGTCAGGCCACTGATCAGCTCGGCCATCAGAGGCGGGTGCAGGATAAGGTCACCTTCGCGGGCGGCGTGCAGGTCCATGTCCTAAAACGTCCTTGTTTGTCGGTAGGCTCAAGTGATCGGTGGTGGCTCGCTGGCCTCGGGCTTGCTGCAGCGGCTGGCTGTGGACCTTGGCCAGCGTTTCGGTCAGGTAGTCATCCATGAGGTGGTTCTAGTCAAGGCCACTGGCAGGGCGTTCAGGCAGGGCCGCATGAAGGTGTTGACACGCATCCTGCAAGTGCTGAGCGTCCGTAGGCCACGGGAAGTGAGGGGGGCGGGCCTTGCCGGGCCAGGCGCGATTTCCAAGTGAGACTACCATGCGGACGAAATCGCTGGACATAATGGCGATTTGCGATGCTATTGCGCCTGCGTTCGGTCGCTGGGCAAGGATTGATCGTTGCACGCGGCGTGAGTGATGCTGTGCAAGTGCTGGTGCGCGCCGATAAACTGCCGGGCATGAACCTCGACACACGTATCAAGTTCCGCCATCTGCTGTGCTTCCTGGAAATTGCCCGTCAGGGCAGTTTTGCCAGGGCCGCCGACGTCCTGGCGATCAGTCAGCCGGCGATTTCCAAGACGCTCAAGGAGCTGGAAGACTTGCTCCAGGTGCGCCTGTTCGAGCGAACCCGGCAAGGGGTCGAGTTGACCCCAGCCGGCGTGCGATTCATGCGCTATGCCGGGCCCAGTGTGCAAGCCCTGCGTGAAGGGGTGAGCGCCCTGCGTGGCGAGGCCCGTACACCCTCGCAGGTGCGCATTGGCGTGCTGTCCACGGTCGAGAGCCTGCTGATGCCCGAGGTGCTGTGCCGGCTTCACCAGCGCCATGAGGCACTGGTGGTTACGGTGGTCACGGGAGCCAGCGCCCATCTGCTCGGCCAGTTGCGCCTGGGGGAGCTGGAACTGGTGGTCGGGCGCATGACCGACAGCCCCCAGGTCCAGGGGCTGTCGTTCGAGCACCTATACAGCGAATCCATGACCTTGGTGGTGCGTCCCGCCCACCCGTTGCTGGCGCGCCAGCCAGTCGAGCGCAGCCTGGTGGCAGGGTATCCGCTGGTGCTGCCCCTGGCAGGCACCACCATCCGCCAGCACGCTGACAGTCTGTTCGTGCAGTGTGGCATCGAGCTGCCGGCTCAACGCTTGGAGACCCTGTCCTTGGCCCTGAGCCGCCGTTACGTGCTGGGCAGCGATGCGGTCTGGGTGGCACCTCGTGATGCGGTGCTGATCGACCTGGGCCGTGGCGATCTTTGCGAGCTCGACCTGGGTGTCAGTGAGCCGGGCGGCTCGGTGGGTATCTGCAGTAATGCCGCCTTGCCGCAGAACGTGCCGGCACAGTGGGTGTGCCAGGTGCTGCGCGAGGTGGCCGAGCAGTACCGCCAGGGCACCTACCCTTGAACGGGGTTGCTTCTTGTCCCGGGCCGACCCTGGCAGCTACACAAACTGCTACAAAATTACGTGTACCTTTGTACAGTGGTGGCTAATAGCTGTCATTCTGGATGAAGAAGCTTTTATCCTATGAACTTATCAGTCTTTTACTGCTCTCATGCCGGTAGCCATTGGTCATGACCGCCTGCTAAGCTCGCGGTTTCACCCGATTGCCCTTTTGGCGATGAACAAGGAAATAGCATGAAACAGCATCGTTTGGCGGCTGCGGTTGCCTTGGTTAGCCTGGTCCTCGCGGGTTGCGATTCGCAGACCAGCAGCGTCGAGCTGAAGACTCCGGCACAGAAAGCCTCCTACGGTATCGGCCTGAACATGGGCAAGAGCCTGGCTCAGGAAGGCATGGACGACCTTGATTCGAAAGCAGTGGCACTTGGCATCGAAGACGCGGTCGGCCAGAAGGAACAGAAGCTCAAGGACGAAGAACTGGTCGAAGCGTTCGCCGCACTGCAGAAGCGCGCCGAAGAGCGCCTGGCCCAGCAGAGCGAGGAAGCCGCCGCCGCTGGCAAGAAGTTCCTCGAGGAAAACGGCAAGAAGCCTGGCGTGGTCACCACCGCCTCGGGCCTGCAGTATGAAGTGGTGAAGAAGGCCGATGGCCCGCAACCCAAGCCGACCGACGTAGTGACCGTTCACTACGAAGGCAAGCTGATCGATGGCAAGGTGTTCGACAGCTCGGTCGAGCGCGGCAGCCCGATCGACCTGCCGGTCAGCGGCGTGATCCCGGGTTGGGTCGAAGGCCTGCAACTGATGCACGTTGGCGAGAAGTACAAGTTGTACATCCCGGCTGACCTGGCCTACGGCGCGCAGAGCCCGAGCCCGCTGATCCCGGCCAACTCGGTCCTGGTGTTCGACCTGGAACTGCTGGGCATCAAGGACGTGAACCAGCCTGAAGGCGACGCGCCTGAAGCCCAGGCCCCGGCAGAAGCCCCAGCCAAGTAAGGCTTGCTCCACCCCCAACGCCCCGTCTCGACGGGGCGTTGTCATTTGTGGCTGCTGGATTGACTCGAACCTCGGGGCAGGCGCACTGTCTGAAAAACGGTAACGACCTCTGAGCACCTCTGTCGCAAAACGTTTGCGCCATTGAAACAGGTGTGTAAAAAATGCCCGATCTGAGCGAGACCCTTGTTGTCTGGGCACCCTGAGCTGGAAACGCGGCTCTGTTCACAAGGTTATCCACAATAAATGTGGATAACCTTCCTTCCGACTGGCTTCCGGAGACCCCCATGAGCGCACCTTGGAATTTTGCCCGCTTCCTGCCGTTGGCTGAACGTCTGCTCAGCCGTGGACGGTTGCCGGCCCTGCTGTTTGCCGTCGCGCGCAAAGGGCCGCGACTGGGTCAGTTACGCGAGGACGTACGCTTGTTGCAGGCGTTGTGCCTGGCCTGGTGGCGGGGCGAGTACCGAGCCATCAGCCCCAAGGCCTTGGTCACGGTGGTCGCGGGTCTGCTGTATTTCGTCAGCCCCCTGGACGCCATTCCGGACTGGTTGCTGGGTGTCGGTTTTCTCGATGACATCGCGGTGCTGGGCTGGGTGATCAAGACCGTGGCCGATGAACTGGCCCGCTTCAAGGCGTGGCGCGACCACCAATCTCCGGAGCGCCTGCGCGTGGTCGAACGCCTGCCAGACAGCCCCGAAGCCCTGCGCCTGGAACAGCGCAATTGACTGAAAACGACCTTGCCTGCACAGACTCCCGAGCTTGGTAATATAATTGGCATAAGGGTTATGCCTACGGATTACATATCGTAATCCTACTAAGGGGGTTGTAATGGGTATTCAGGTCATCAGCCGGGACGGTCAGCCCGAATATGCAGTCGTACCCTGGGAGCAGTATCAGGCACTGCTCAAGGCTGCAGGGCAAGCACCGGCCAGTATCGACGGCGCCCAACACGACAGCGCCGCCACCAGTACCGACAACACCACGCAAAGCACCAGCCTGCCCGCTTTCAGCGAGCTGGGGCGCTTGCGTCAGGCCAAGGGCCTGGCGCCTGAGCAACTGGCCCGCAGTGTTGGCATCAGTCCGGCCTATCTGGCCATGATCGAGGCGGGCGAACGCCAGCCCGATGCCGCGATCCGACGTAGCCTAGCGTGGGAGCTGGGTGTCGGCGGCTGGAGCGAGCCGTCGTGAGCCAGGTCAGGATCAGCCGCCAGCATTGGGAGAACCTGCTGGGCGAGCTGGATGTGGCCCGCCGCCAACGGCATTTGCTCACTTACCGGGCCTTGATCGAGCGCCTGCAACTGCCCAGCCCGGCCATGCAGACCTTGACCGCGGCCCTGGAATACTTGGCAGCCTTGGACGCCAAGGCCGACCAGCCGCTGCGCAGTTCGTTGGTGATCAGCCAGGGCGCCAGCCGCCTGCCACGCACCGGTTTCTTCGAATGTGTCGAGCGCCTCGGGCGCTTCTCCGGTCCGGTCGACGGCATGGAGGCGGCCTCCTGGCACGCCTCTGAAGTAGTGCGGGTATTCGAGTACAGTTACCCCGAAGAGTCCTGAGCAGGGGGCGGGCAAGCCCGCCCCGGCAGCTCACTTCAGTGCTTGGCCACTGCCGAGTTCAGGCTCAGGTAATCGAGCAGGATGCGCCCGGTCTCGGACAGGTAGGCGTCGTCTTCCGGTTTGGTGCTGTCCGGCTCGGCAGGCAGCAGGGCGTCTTCGTCTTCTTTCTTCAGTTCCTTGAGCGGCTCTTCGCCCTTGGCCTTGCGTCGGATGTTCTCGAGGGCAAGCTGCTTGCCTTCGATCTCGGCGTGGCGAGCGCGGCGCTCTTCCTCGTTGAGGCTCACAGTCTTCTCGTTCATCAGCCTTTGGGTCAGGGCCAGGCGGTCGCGGATGTAGGCGAACTCCGGGTCCTGGGCGCTGCGCGCTTCATGACGCGCCTTGAGCTGCGCCAGGAACGGCTTGAACGGGTCGGCCGCCGGGGTCACGACCGGGCGGATGGTGTCCCAGGGCATGGCCTCGGGCAGGGCGCTTTCGCCGATTTCCTTGGTGTCGATGATCGACGGGTAGTTGATGTCCGGCAACACGCCTTGGTGCTGGGTGCTCTGCCCGGAAACCCGGTAGAACTTGGCCAGGGTCAGCTTCAGCTCGCCATGGTTGAGCGGCTGGATGGTCTGCACGGTGCCTTTGCCGAAGGTCTGGCCACCGATGATCAGGGCACGGTGGTAGTCCTGCATGGCGCCGGCGAAGATCTCCGAGGCCGAGGCCGAGAGGCGGTTGACCAGCAGCGCCAGCGGGCCTTTGTAGAAGGCGCCGGTATTTTCGTCTTCGAGCACGTCGACGCGGCCGTCGCTGTTGCGCACCAGCACGGTCGGGCCCTTGTCGATGAACAGGCTGGTCAGCTCGGTCGCTTCCTGCAAGGAACCACCGCCGTTGTTGCGCAGGTCGATGACCACGCCGTCGACGTTTTCTTTCTGCAGCTCGGTGAGCAACTTCTTCACGTCACGCGTGGTGCTCTTGTACTCTGGATCGCCGGCACGGAAGGCCTTGAAGTCCAGGTAGAAGGCCGGGATCTCGATGATCCCCAGCTTGTAGTCGCGGCCATCCTGCTTGAGCTTGAGCACCGACTTCTTCGCCGCCTGCTCTTCGAGTTTCACTGCTTCGCGGGTGATGGGCACGATCTTGCTGGTCTGGTCGTTCGGGGCGTTGCTGGCCGGAATCACCTCCAGGCGTACCACCGAGCCTTTCGGGCCGCGGATCAGCTTGACCACTTCGTCCAGGCGCCAGCCGACCACGTCGACCATTTCCTTGTTGCCCTGGGCCACGCCGATGATCTTGTCGGCCGGGGCCACCTGCTTGGTCTTGGCCGCAGGGCCGGCCGGCACCAGGCGCACGATCTTGACCTGGTCGTTGTCGCTCTGCAGCACCGCGCCGATGCCTTCGAGCGACAGGCTCATGTTGATGTCGAAGTTTTCCGCGTTGTCCGGCGACAGGTAGTTGGTGTGCGGGTCGTAGGACTGGGCGAAGGTATTGATGTAGGCCTGGAAGATGTCTTCGGCGCGGGTCTGGTCCAGGCGCGCGAGCTGGTTCTTGTAGCGCTTGGTCAGGGTTTCCTGGATCTGCTTGGGATCCTTGCCGGCGATTTTCTGGCGCAGTACCTCATCCTTCACGCGCTTGCGCCACAGGTCGTCGAGCTCGGCCTCGTTCTTCATCCACGGTGCGTCCTTGCGGTCTACCAGCAAGGTCTCGCGAACGGTGAAATCCATCTTGTCGACACCCTTGGCCAGTTCGGCCAAGGCGAAGTCCAGGCGCGACTTCACCCGGTCCAGGTAGCGCTTGTAGATGGTGAAGCCGGGGTCGAGGTTGCCGCTCTTGAGGAAGTCGTCGAACTGGGTCTTCCACTTGTCGAATTCGGCGATGTCGCTGGCGGTGAAGTAGCTGCGCGCAGGGTCGAGCAACTTGATGTAGCTGTCGTAGATGATCAGCGAACGGGCGTCGTCCAGCGGTGGCTTGCTGTAGTGGTGGCGCTTGAGCAGCTCGACCACGTTGAGGCTGGCGACGATCTCGTCGCGGTCCGGCTGCAGGCTGTCCCACTTGTTGGCGGCCAGCGCATTGCCGTCAAGCGTCAGACTGCCGAGGCCGATCAAAAGGGCGAGGGCAGTGCTGGGCAGAAAATGCTTCATGCTGATTCGACGTAAAGGCAATTGATCACGCATAGTAGGCCGTCTTTTCCGTTCGCCGGTTCCATGGAGCCGGTCAAATACTGCAAAAAACCCGGGACATAGCGGTCCCGGGCTCAGTCATGAGTCAACTATGGAGGCACTGTGAAGGCATTGCAAGGCGTTGACGGACATGTGGCGTGGGTCGAGGCCGAGGGCCTGGCCTGTGATGCGGGCCAGGTACGCATTCGTGTGGCCGCCGCGGGGCTGAACCGGGCTGACCTGCTGCAGCGCGCCGGGCTGTACCCACCGCCCCCAGGGGCCAGCGAGTACCTTGGGCTGGAGTGTTCCGGGGTGATCAGTGAGGTCGGGCCGGGGGCGGATTGGCGCGTGGGCGACCGGGTTTGCGCGCTGCTCGCCGGTGGCGGCATGGCCGAGGAAGTGGTGGTCGATGCTCGCCATGTGTTGCCCGTCCCCGAAGGCTTGAGTCTTAAGGAAGCGGCGGCGATCCCCGAGGTTTATGCCACGGCCTGGCTCAACCTCTTTCAACTGGGTGGGCTCAAGGCCGGCGAGAAGGTTCTGGTGCATGCTGGCGCCAGCGGTGTCGGCTCGGCGGCTATCCAGCTGTGCAAGGCATTCGGCAATCCGATCTGGGTCAGCGTCGGCTCGGCCGAGCGCCTGGCCTACTGCCAGGGCCTTGGCGCCGCCGGTGGGGTGGTGCGCAGCGAAAACCTGGAGGCGCTGGAAGGCTTCGGGCCGTTCGATGTGATCCTCGATCCGGTGGGCGCCAGCTACGGGCCCCTCAACCTCAAGGTGCTGGCCCGTGACGGCCGCTGGGTGATCATCGGCCTGATGGGGGGGCGCAAGGTTGAACTGGACTTGGCCCAGGTGCTGGCCAAGCGCTTGCAGGTGACCGGCTCGACCCTGCGCAACCGTGACGATACGTTCAAGGCCGAACTGTTGCGTGACCTCGGACAGCAAGTCTGGCCGCTGTTCAGAGAAGGCCGGCTCCAGCCGCAATTGGCGGGCAGCTACCCGGTGAGCGATGCCGAGGCAGCCTTTGCCGAGCTGGCAGGCAATCAGGTATCGGGCAAGCTGGTGCTGGTGGTCGACGACACCTTGGTGTAGCCGAGCCAGCACTGGGTGCATGCCTTGGGGCTTGTGGAACCCTTGAGATCGAGCGCCGCCCGTGCGGCGCATCGTAGGCACCTACAAACGTGCCATGGCCTGTCAGAGACGCGTGGTCAGCCTTGGTGCCAGGCGATAGATTGCAAGAGCGCCTCAGGCGTCAAGGCATGTGCTGCACCACTCAGGTCCAGGTCAGGATTGGCCAGCCATTGATTTCGGCATGTTCGCGCAACACCGGATCCGGGTTGACCACATGCGGATGATCCACTTTCAGCAGCAATGGCAGGTCATTGCGTGAGTCGGAGTAGAAACTCGCGCCTTCGAGGTTCTCCTGCTCCTGGTCCAGCCACTCCAGCAGCCGGGTGATCTTGCCTTCGCGGTAGGTCAGCACGCCGTGGGTCTTGCCGGTGTACACGCCGTTCTGTGCTTCCAGCTCGATGGCCAGGTATTCGTCGATGCCCAGGCGTGCGGCGATAGGGCCGACCAGATGGGTGCCGGAGGCGGAGATGATCAGGATGCGGTCGCCGTGCTTGCGGTGTTCGGCGATGCATCTGCAGGCGTCGCTGAAGATGATCGGCTCGATGAACTCCTCGACCCAGGGCTCGACCAGATGTTCGACCTCTTCCAGGGTGCGCCCGGCGATGGGCTCCAGGCTGAAGGCCATGTAGTCCTCCATGGCCAGGTGGCCCTTGCCGTAGGCTTCCATCAGTTCATGGTCGCGGCGCAGGAAGGATTCGCCATCGACCCAGCCCAGGCGGGCCATCTGTTCACTCCACAGCGAAGCACAGTCGCCGTGGATCAGGGTTTCGTCCAGATCGAATATTGCCAAGGTCATTTCTACTGCTCTCCTGTCGGCCTTCAGGCCACTTCGCTCACTTCGTGCAGGGCGCTGGGATCAATCGTCAAGGATACCCGCTGGCCATCGGCATGTAGATCAGCCGATGAGCGATTGAGTACATCGACCACCAATTCGACGCCACGGGCCTCGACCCGGTAGCGGATGACATTGCCCAGCAAGCTATGGCTGCGGACCTGGCCATCCAGTTCGCCTTCCAGGCCCAGGGCGATGGCTTCGGGGCGGATCGCCAGGCGGTTGCTCACCGGACGTTGCAATAGGCGGCTGGCGCTTTCGGCATCGAGCAGGTTGTAGTTGCCGATGAAGCCGGCGGCGAACAGGTCCACCGGGGCAGTGTAGAGGGTTTCGGCATCGCCGCTTTGGACGATGCGGCCCTGGTTCATCAGGAAGATGCGGTCGGACATCGTCAGGGCTTCTTCCTGGTCATGGGTGACGAAGATGGTGGTCAGGCCCAGCTCGCGCTGGATCTCGCGGATCTGCTCGCGCAGGTGCTTGCGGATGCGTGCGTCGAGGGCCGACAGCGGTTCGTCGAGCAGCAGCAGGCGGGGCCGGGTCACCAGTGAGCGGGCTAGGGCCACGCGTTGGCACTGGCCGCCGGACAACTGGTGCGGATAGCGGCTGGCGAAGCCCTGAAGCTCCACCAGTTGCAGGACTTGCTGGACCCGTGTGTGGCTTTCCTCGGCCTTGACCTTCTGCATGCGCAGGCCAAAGGCGACATTCTGTTCCACCGTCATGTTGGGGAACAGCGCGTAGCTCTGGAACACCATGCCGATGCCGCGCTTCTGTGGGCTCAGCGGCACCAGGTCCTGGCCGTCGACCAGGATGCGCCCGCTGTCCACCGAGGTCAGCCCGGCGATGCAGCGCAGCAGGGTGGACTTGCCGCAGCCGGATGGGCCGAGCAGGGTGACGAACTCGCCGCGCTCGATCTGGCAATCGATATCGTGGAACACCGGGCTGCCGGCGTAGCTCTTTTGCAGCTTTTGTACGCTGACGAAACTCATATCAGGACTTGTCCTTGTTCAGGCGGTTGGCGACCCAGGTCAGCACCAGCACGAAGAGGAAGTAGGAGATGACCAGCGCGCTGTTGAAGTGGCCGCTGCTGTTGCGCATGTTGTTCAGGTATACCTGCAGGGTTTCGTAGCGGGTGCCGACCAGCAAGTTGGCGAAGACGAACTCACCGAACAGGAACGAGAACGACAGCAGCAGGGCTACCAGCAGGCCTTTGCGCAGGTTCGGCAGCACCACCAGGAAGGCCGCCTGCAAGGTGCTGGCGCCGAGCAACTGGGCGGCGTCCATCAGGTCGCGCAGGTTGATGGCTTGCAGGTTGTTGGTGATCGCCCGGTACATGAAGGGCAGGGCGATGGTGAAATAGCAGCCGATCAGGATCCACGGCGTGCCGACCATGGCCATCGGGCCGCTGCCGTACAACTGCAGCAGGCCCACCGACGACACCACCGGCGGCACGGCGAAGGGCAGCAGGATGAGGATGTTCATCAGCGCGTCGAGCCGGGGGAAGTGGTAATGCACCACGAACAGCAGCGGCAGGATCAGCAGCACCGACAGCAGCAGGGCGCCAAAGCACACCAGCAATGATTGGCCGAAGGCGGTCAGGAAGCGCGCATCGCTCCACAGCGCCAGGTACCACTTGAAGGTCAGGCCGCTGGGCAACAAGCTCGCCGACCAACTGGTGGCCAGGGAGTAGAGCAGGGTGCCGGCCAGCGGCAGCAGCAGAATGAGGAACAGGGTGTAGACCACCAGGCGGTGGTAGAGGCTGTTCTTGCCGGCTTCAGCGCGCATGGTAGCTCCTTCGCAACAGCCATTGATGGACCACGGTCACCAGGGTCATCAGGCCCACCAGCAGCATCGCCAGGGCGCTGGCCAGGTTGGGGGCGAGGGTGATGTCTCCGGCCACCAGCGCGGCGATGCGGATGGGCAGCACGTTGAAGTTGCCGGTGGTCAGGGCATAGACCGTGGCATAGGCGCCCAGGGCGTTGGCCAGGAGGATGACGAAGGTGCCCAGCAGCGCTGGGGTCAGCACCGGCAGGCCGATGAGCCGCCAGTATTGCCAGCCGTTGGCGCCCAGCAGCGCGGCGGACTCGCGCCAGTCCTCGCGCAGCGCGTCGAAGGCCGGGTAGAGCAGCAGCACGCCCAGGGGGATCTGGAAGTAGGTGTAGACCAGGATCAGACCGGTCTTGGAGTAGAGGTTGAAGTCCTCGATCAGCCCGATCTGCTTGAGCAGCAGGGTCAGGGCACCGTTGAAACCGAGCAGGATGATGAAGGCGAAGGCCAGTGGCACGCCGCTGAAGTTGCTGGTCATGTTGGCGAAGGCATTGACGAAGTCGCGCAGGCGCGAATCGACCCGGTGCAGCGAATAGGCGCCGAGCACCGCGATGAGGATGCCGAACAGGCTCGACCAGAAGCTGATCTCCAGGCTGTGCTGGATTGCCTGGCGGTGGAATTTCGAGGCGAAGATCCGGCCGAAGTTGTCCAGGCCCCAGCCGCTCTCGCTCTGCAGGCTATGGATCGCCACCCAGGCCAGTGGCGCGATCTGGAAGATAATGAAGAACAGGGCGAAAGGCAGCAGGCAGAGCAGGGCCAGGTGGCGGCCGCGTTTGATTGAACTCACTTGAGCAGCTCCCGGCACACCGGCTTGTCATGGGGGACGCCCAGCAACTCGCAGACGGTGCCACACAGCTCGGTCTGCAATGGCTTGGCCGCCGGGTCCAGGCTGAAGGCCTCGCCGAAGACGAACAGCGGCACTTCCCGCTCCTCGGCCAACAGGCCGTTGTGCGAGCGGTCGTTGTTCATGCCGTGGTCGGCGGTTACCAGCACCTGGTAACCCTCTTCCAGCCAGGTGGGCAGGTAGTCGGCCAGAAGGATGTCGGCGCTGCGCGCGCTGTTGCGGTACTGGCTGCTGTCCAGACCATGGCGGTGGCCGGCGTCGTCGATGTTCATCGGGTGCACCAGGAGGAAGTTCGGCGCATGGCGCCGGCGCAGGTATTCGGCATCGGCCAACAGGTGCGAATCGGGGTAGTGGTCGGCGTAGTAGAACAGGCCGTGCTGGATCGGCAGTTTCGGCGCGTGGGTATGGCGGTCGCGCAGAGGGTCGAAGGGAGAGCGGTTATACAGTTCGCTGATCCAGTGGTATGCCGCCGCCGCAGTACCCAACCCGGCCTCACGGGCATAGTGGAAGATGCTGCGTTGGTTGGACAGGCGGTTGACATTGTTGTGGACGATGCCGCTGTCGATCGGTGCCACGCCGGTGAGGATGCATTCGTACAGCGGCCTCGACAGCGCCGGCAGTTCGCATTCGAGGCGGTAGAGGGCCGCGCGGTCGGCCTCGACGTAGGCATGCAGGTGGCCCATGGCGTGATGGGCCACCTGATGGTTGAGACCGTCGAGCAGGACCAGGATGACGTTGTGGTTCATTTAGTGCTCCAGACCAGGGCTGAGCCCAAGCGGCAAGCTCCAAGCTGCAAGAAAAAGCCTGCCGTACGCCGATCTGCTTTCTCTTGAGGCTTGAAGCTTGCTGTTGCTTTATTCCATCTCGATGATCACCTGTTCCTGCCACTTTTGCGGCAGGGTCTTGGATGTCGCTTCCCAGGCTGCTGCATCCTTGATCGGCTGGGCTGCCTGGTACTGTTCGTTGGGCAGCAGCTTGGCCTGGACGTCGGCGGGCAGCTTCAGGTGTTCGGCGCGGATCGGTCGGGCGTGGCCGATGGCCAGGTTGGTCTGGCCAGCATCGCTGAAGATGTACTCGCGGGTCAGCTTGGCCGCGTTGGGGTGCTTGGCGTATTTGTTGATGATAGTGGTGTAGCCGGAGATTACCGAGCCATCGCTCGGGATCAGCACTTCAAAGCGATTGGGGTCGATCTGCTCGCGGTAGCTCAGGCCGTTGAAGTCCCAGACCACGCCGACTTCCACTTCGCCCTTCTCCAAGGTCTGGATGGTCGGGTTGGCCAGTGACAGGCGCTTCTGCTGGGCCAGCTTGGTGAACAGTTGCAGGCCCGGCTCGATGTTCTTCTCGTCGCCCTTGTAGGCGATGGCCGCGGCGAGGACGCCGTTGGCGGCCTGGGCCGCGGTGCCGACGTCACCGACGGCGACCTTGTACTTGCCTTTTTCCAGGTCATGCCAGGTCTTGGGCCGTTCGTCTTCCTTGACCAGGTCCTTGTTGATGATGAAGGCGATGGTCCCGGTATAGGCCAGGGCCCAATGGCCATCCTCGTCCTTGGCCCAGGCCGGGATCTGGTCCCAGGTGCTCGGCTTGTAGGGCTGGGTCACACCCTTGGCCACGGCGATGGGGCCGAAGGCGGCACCGACGTCACCGATGTCGGCGCTGGCGTTGTCCTTCTCGGCGTCGAACTTGGCCACTTCCTGGGCCGAGCTCATGTCGGTGTCGCTGTGCTTGAGGCCGTACTTGCTGGCCAGATCGGCCCAGGTGCCTTTCCAGTTGGCCCAGGCGTCGGGCATGCCCACGCTGTTGACCACGCCTTCCTTGCGGGCGGCGTCTTCCAGGGCCGCGAGGTCAGTGTCCGCGGCCATGGCCGAGGTGCACAGGGCGATGGCCGAGCCCAGCAGTGACGCCATGAAGAACTTTTTCATCCGAAGCTCCTTTGAGGTGCCTTGCAAATCGTTGTTGTGGAGAGGACCTTGCTTACGAGCGGTTTGGTCTAGGTCAGCAATACCTGAGCCAAGGTAGGCCGGTTGCGTGACAGTTTGATGTACCGGCGGACCTGCCCAAGGCTGGCGCTGAACCTGGAATTACAGCGTAGACCAGTTTCAAGTTACTGATCCGCAAGGCCTTATCCGGGCGTTCAGCGGTGCTGGCAGTAGAGTTTGTCATCGGATGGTCATCAGGCCTGCCTAGGCTTGCACTATTCTCCAAGCCTTGGAGGGTGCGTCTTGGCGTGCCCGATCCTGGGGCTGGACTAGTCCAGAAAGGTAACCCTTGATGCAAGCACTGCCGACGCGTGCAGTAACAGCCATCTGCCAAGCCTTGCAGGAGCAGATCGAACACGGTTTGCTCGCCCCGGGCGGTAAGCTGCCGGCCGAGCGCAAGCTCAGCGAGGTGTTCGACACCACCCGCATCACCCTGCGCGAGGCGTTGGTGCAACTGGAAGCCCAGGGCCTGATCTACCGCGAGGAGCGGCGGGGCTGGTTCGTCGCCAAGCAGCGGCTGACCTACGACCTCAACGAGCGCAGCCACTTTCATGCCATGGTCCGTGCCCAGGGGCGCCTGCCGGGCACTGAGTTGCTGTCGGCGCGATTGCAGCCGGCGCCAGCGGCGATCTGCTCGCGGCTGCAACTGCCGGCCTTGTCCAGCGTGATCCAGATCTGCCGTGTGCGGCGCATCGATGGGCGGGCGGTGCTTTATGCCGAGCACTATCTCAATCCGCTGTACTTCCCAGGCATCCTCGAGCAGGACCTGAGCCAATCATTGACCGAGACCTACGCCCGTCATTACGGCATCGAGTACGGGCGGGTGCGCTTCGAGATCCTGCCCACGGCCTTGCCCGGCGCGGCGGCGATGGCCTTGAAAATGTCACCGGGCAGCCCTGGTTTGCACATCACCCGGGTCAACAGCGACCAGCACGGCCGTTTGATCGACTGCGACCTGGAGTACTGGCGGCATGATGCGATCCGCATTCGTGCCGAGGCAGGCTAAGGGCTGCGGTTGTTGGGGCGCAGCCTTAGTTGGCCTGAATTTCTTGCTCCTGGCTGCTGCCCGTGGCAGTAACCATTTGCACCGACAAGCGCGGCGTAGCCAGGTCCAGCCCCGCCTCGTCGAGCTGACGCTTGAGCGCCAGGTTGAAGGCCCGCGACACTTCCCATTGCTTGATCGGCGCGGTCTTGAAGCGTGCCCGCAAGATCGCCGAGCCGGACTCGAAGCTTTCCACCCCTTGCAGCTCCAGCGGCGACCAGATGTTGCGGCGCATCAATGGGTCATTGCGCAGCTTCTGCCCGACCTCGCGGATCAGGCTGATGGCTTGGTCGATGTTCATGTTGTAGGGGATGGCGACGCGGAAGATCGCGTAGCCGAACTCGCGAGAGTAGTTCTTGATGCTCTTGATCTCGCTGAACGGGATGGTATGAACGATGCCGTCGATGTCGCGTAGGCGCACGGTGCGAATGGTCAGGCCTTCGACGGTGCCCAGGTGGCCGCCGACATCGACATAGTCGTCGATGGCCAGGGAGTCCTCGATGATGATGAACAGGCCGGTGATCAGGTCGGCTACCAGCGACTGGGCGCCGAAGCCGATGGCCAGGCCGATGACACCGGCACCGGCGAGCAGTGGTGTGACGTTCATGCCCATGTTGGCCAGGGCGACGATCACCGCGATGATGAAGATGGCCACGAACATCACGTTGCGGATCAGCGGCATCATGGTCTGTGCGCGGGTGTTGGCCAGGCCCCGGCGCGATCCCACCAGGGCGTGGTGCACGGCGGTATCGGCCAGGATCCACACCAGCCAGGCGGCGATCAGGGTGCCGGCCAGGCCCAGCAGGCGCAGGCTCACGTCATGCCCGTCGCCCTCGGCGAAGGTGATCAGCGACATGCCCCAGACGCGCAGGCCCAGTTCGATGAACACCAGCCAGATGAACAGGTGCACCAGGGTGTAGCCGAAGTTGCGCAAGCGTTCGGCATACACCGCCTGGCGTCGGCTGCTGTGCGGCTTGAGAGCATGGCGGCGGACCAGGCCGTTGAGCACCATGCAGATCACTACCAGCACGGTGCACATCAGCGACTGGCGCAAGGCGGTGCTGGTGTCGCCGGCGGAGATGAAGGTGGCGAACAACGAGATACCCACCAGAACCAGTGCCGGTACGAACCAGAAGCTGCCAAGGATCGAGAGGGTGTCGCTCAGAGCGCGGCGGGTCAGACGCCGGGACAGGGGCTGGTTGCGGATCAGGTGAGCGATCGGCCGGCGAAAGCGCAGGATGAACAGGCCGGTGGACAGGGCGGCCAGCACGTTGGCCAGGGTTGCCAGGGAATGGGCCAGGTGGATGCCCAGGGCGCTGGTCAGGCGTGGATCGTTCATTGCCTCGCCGAAGGCGGCGAAGCTGCCGATCAGCCATAGCGGGCGGAATGCCTGGTGGCGCAGGATGTACAGGGCGCGGTGGCGGTGCGGGCCATCGAGCAGCGAGAAGGCGATCACGCAGATCGCCGAGAAGCAGGTGCCCACCACCAGCGCATAGGCCAGCACCATCGCCATGGACTTGCCCAGCGACGAGGGCAGGGCAAAGCTCAGGTACAAGGTGATCACCAGCGCCACCAGCCAGGGCCCGAGCTTGCGCAAGGCGAAGCGCACAAGGTCCCAGGTCCTGGGGTGCTGTGGCAGGTCTTCGGTGAGGCCGAAGCGCACGCGGACCCGGTGGCCTATCCAATTGAAGACATAGGCCAGCAGGCTCCACAGGGCGATGATCGCGGCGAAGCCGAAGAGGATCGCTGGCCATTGGTGTATCGGCACCGCCAACGCCACCAGCTCATCCTGGGCCTGGTCGATTTCCATAGACCAGCGCTTGAACGGGCTGGCATCGCCGCTGAACTGCTTTTCCAAGTTGTGCAGGGTGCCACCGATCAGCCCCAACACGCCCTGTTCGGGGCTGGGCTGCGCCTGCCGGGTGCTGTCGCGCAGCTTCTTCAGGTCGGTCAGCAATTTGGTACGTTGCTGGTCGTTCTCCAGGGTCTTGATCACCTCGTCGAGGGACTTGCCCAGCGGCTCGGTGGATTCTGCCTGGGGTGGGTTGCTCGAACCCAGCAGGCCAGGCAGGCCAGCAGCCTGCACCGGGATGACGATCAGCAAGAGGAACAGCAGGGTAAGGCTACGCAGGAGGGCAGGCACCGGGAAATCTACCTCAGGTCAAACGATTGACCGAGTGTAGAGGATTTCTTAGGCGAGTTTCTCAAGGATCTTCCAGCACATCAGCCCTATCATGCCCAAGGTGCCGATCCACATCATCAGCACGCCGATATTGCGGTCGCGCAAGCTGAAGCCGATGGTCAGCAGGAGCAGGCCGGCGATGACGGGGAGGAACATGGAGCTGAAAGCGGACATGGACAGGATCCTTCTGTGGTTATGCCTCCAGCATAGGCCCGATTGGCCCAGGTTGGGTTGATGGAGGTCAGGGGACGGCCAGACTGGCGTTGTCTCTGCGGGAGCGGGCTTGCCCGCTCCCTGCAGGTGTAGCGTTACGCCTGCGCGATGCTCAAGGCAGGTCGCGGCTGCGGTAGAACGCGGTCAGCACCTTTACCAGGTGTGCCAGGTCATGGCTGCCGCACAGCTCGCGGATCGAGTGCATGGCAAAGGTCGGCAGGCCGATATCGACGGTGCGCACGCCCAGGTGGCTGGCGGTGATCGGGCCGATGGTCGAACCACAACCCATGTCGCTGCGTACCACGAAACTCTGCACAGGCACTTCCTCGGCCATGCACAGGTGGCGGAAGAAACCGGCGGTTTCGCTGTTGGTGGCGTAGCGTTGGTTGTTGTTGACCTTGATCACCGGGCCGGCGTTGAGCTTGGGGCCGTGGTTGCCGTCGTGCTTGTCGGCATAGTTGGGGTGCACGCCGTGGGCATTGTCGGCCGACACCAGCAGCGAGCGCTGGACAGTGCGCACGTAATCGTCACCGTCAGGCAGCAGGCGGCGCAGCGTCTGTTCCAGCATCGGGCCGTCGGCGCCGCAAGCCGAGCAGGAGCCGACCTCCTCATGGTCGTTGCACACCAGCACGCAGGTCTCATCGCTGTCGGCAGCCAGCAGGGCCTGCAGGCCGGCGTAGCAAGACAGCAGGTTGTCCAGGCGGGCGCCAGCGATGAAGTCGCCGTTCAGACCGACCAGAGCGGCGCCCTGGGTGTCGTAGAAGCTCAACTCGTAGTCCAGCACCACATCGGCGTTGAGGTCGTGCTCGCGGGCCAGTTGCTCGGTGAGCAAGGCACGGAAGTCGACGCGCTCGTCACCGGCGACCTGGGCCAGGATCGGTGGCAGTTCGTTCTGCGGGTTGATCGCCCAGCCTTCGTTGGCGGTGCGGTTGAGGTGGATGGCCAGGTTGGGAATGATGGCGATCGGCAGTTTGAAGTCCACCAACTGGCTTTCCACCTTGCCATCGCGGCGGAAGGTCACCCGCCCGGCCAGCGACAGGTCGCGGTCGAACCAGGGCGCGAGCAGGGCGCCGCCGTACACTTCCACGCCCAGTTGCAGGAAGCCATGGCGTTGCAGCTCCGGCTGCGGCTTGACCCGCAGGCACGGGCTGTCGGTATGAGCACCGACCAGGCGGATACCGTCGAGCAGCGGCGAGAGTTTGCCGAGCTTGAAGGCGATGATCGAGGAGTCGTTGCGCGTCAGGTAATAGCGGCCACCGGGCACAGTGGCCCAGCTGTCGCGCTCGTCCAGGCGCTGGTAGCCGGCCGCGTCCAGGCGCTGGGCCAGGCTGGCGGAGGCATGGAAGGGCGTGGGGGAAGCCTTGAGAAAATCGATCAGGCCTTGGTTCAGGGCGTCGCGCATAAATCACTCCAACAATTCGAGCTTCAAGCTGCAAGCTATAAGCTTCAAGCAAGAGCGGTTGGTGGAGCAAGCTCCAACACGCTCGGCCCTGGCTTTTTCTTGCAGCTTGTCGCTTGAGGTTTGCAGCTTAAAAAGGTGCAGGGCACTCGAACTTCAACCGTTCGCCTGTCAGCGGATGGGTAAAGCCCAGCATGCTCGCATGCAGGCACAGCCGCTCATGGGCCGCGAGGGCCTCGGGGTTGGCGTACAGGCGGTCGCCCAGCAAGGGGTGGCCGATCGATAGCAT
Source organism: Pseudomonas sp. X10 (assembly GCF_054889225.1). Taxonomy (NCBI): domain Bacteria; kingdom Pseudomonadati; phylum Pseudomonadota; class Gammaproteobacteria; order Pseudomonadales; family Pseudomonadaceae; genus Pseudomonas; species Pseudomonas sp. X10. The sequence continues at coordinate 1,512,015 of NZ_CM142677.1, forward strand.
GTGCACGCGCAATTGGTGCGAGCGCCCGGTGATCGGGGTCAGTTCGACCCGGCAATGATCGTCGCGGCGTTCGAGGATGCGCCAGAAGGTCAGGGCATGCTTGCCGTGCTCATGGTCGACCACGTGGCGCGGCTTGGTCGGCGGGTCGTAGCGTAGCGGCAGGTCGATGCTGCCGCTGTCCAGCGCCGGCTGTCCCCAGCACAGGGCGGTGTAGGCTTTCTCGGTCTCCCGGTCGTGGAACTGCCGGGACAGCTCGCGGTGGCTGTCAGCGTCGCGGGCAAGCAGGATGATGCCCGAGGTCTCCCAGTCCAGGCGATGGACGATCAGGGCATCGGGGTAGCCGTTTTCCTGCAGCCGGGTGATCAGGCAGTCCTTGTTGTCCTCGGCGCGGCCCGGCACCGACAGCAGCAAGGTAGGCTTGTTGACCACCAGGATGGCGGCATCCTCATGGAGGATCTGGATGTTCGACAGCGGCATTGTTGCAGGTTCTCTACAAAGCACTGTGGGAGCGGGCTTGCCCGCGAATGCGTAGCACGCACTCGCGGGCAAGCCCGCTCCCACAGGGTCACCCGAGTGGCTGAATCAGCGATCGGGCAGGGTGATGTTGAGCTCGAGAATCGAGCAACTGCCCTGGTTCTCCAGCTCGATATGCACGTCATCGTTGCCGATGTTGACGTACTTGCGGATCACTTCCACCAGTTCCTTCTGCAGGGCTGGCAGGTAGTCAGGGGTACTGCGCTGACCGCGCTCGTGCGCCACGATGATCTGTAGACGCTCTTTCGCGACCGAGGCGGTACTTACTTTTTTGCGGGCACGAAAGAAGTCAAAAAGGTTCATGGGTTAGTTGCCTCCAAACAGGCGCTCGAAGAATCCCTTCTTCTTCACATCAAGGAACCGATGTTCCACATTTTTGCCCAGCAGGCGGTCAACGGTATCGCTATAGGCCTGGCCAGCGTCGCTTTGGTCGTCGAGGATCACCGGCACGCCCTGGTTGGATGCCTTGAGCACCGCTTGGGATTCGGGGATCACGCCCAGCAGGGCGACCGAGAGGATTTCCTTGACGTCTTCGACGCCCAGCATCTCACCCTGGCTCACGCGCTCCGGATGGTAGCGGGTGATCAGCAGGTGCTCTTTGATCGGGTCTTCGTTGCGCTCGGCGCGGCGCGACTTGCTCGCCAGCAGGCCGAGCATGCGGTCCGAGTCACGTACCGACGACACTTCAGGGTTGGTCACGACGATCGCTTCGTCGGCGAAGTACATGGCCAGGTGCGCGCCCTTCTCGATACCGGCCGGCGAGTCGCAGACCACGTATTCGAAATCTTCCTTGAGCTGCATCAGGACCTTTTCAACGCCTTCCTGGGTCAGCGCGTCCTTGTCGCGGGTCTGGCTGGCGGCCAGAACGTAGAGGTTCTCAAGGCGCTTGTCCTTGATCAGGGCCTGCTGCAGGTTGGCTTCGCCATTGACCACGTTGACGAAGTCGTACACCACGCGGCGTTCGCAGCCCATGATCAGGTCGAGGTTACGCAGGCCGACGTCGAAGTCGACGATGACAGTCTTGTGGCCGCGCAGCGCGAGGCCGGTACCGATGGCGGCGCTGGTGGTGGTCTTACCCACACCACCCTTGCCGGATGTAACCACGAGAATCTTGGCCAAGGTGTTTCACCCCTAAAGAAAAGGACGTCGAGTCCCAAAATACAAAAACGGCAACATCGAAATAAGTTGCGCAGAAAATGGCGGCAAGTATCCGTTAAAGACGGGTGATGTTCAACACGTCACCGGACAGGCTGACCTGGACTCCGGTCCCCCACAGCGGATCGCGGCGCAAGTCTTCGGAGACCTTGTACTGCCCGGCGATCGAAACCATTTCTGCGGTCATCTGCTGGCAGAAGATCCGCGCTTTGGTGTTGCCCTTGATACCGGCCAAGGCGCGTCCGCGCATGGCTCCGTACACATGGATGTTGCCATCGGCGAGAAGTTCCGCACCGGGGCTGACCGAAGACACCACCACCAGGTCGCCGCCCTGGGCGTAAACCTGCTGGCCGCCGCGCACTGGCGCGGTGATGATGCGGGTCGGCCTGACCTCGGGTGTGGCGGCTGGGGGCGGAGTTGGTGCAGGTTCTGGCTTCTTCACCTCCGGCTCTGGTTCCAGCGCGCGCTCGCGGGCCCCGGAGGGCGGCAGCACCGGCAGGTCGATGGCGATGGCGGCGGCGATGTCTTCGATGCGGCTGGCACGGATCGCCAGGGTACGCAGGCCGTGGTGGCGGCAGACGCGCATCAGCCCCGGCAGGTCGACCGCGCCCTGGTTGGCCGGAAGCTTGTCCAGGGCCAGCACCAGCGGGGTGTTGCTGAAGAAATTGGGGGCCTGTGCCACCTTCGCCGCCAGTTGCCGGTCGAGGGCTTCGAGGTCGTTTTGGGCCAGTTCCAGCACAGTGATGGCAAGCATGCTGCCCTTGAGCTGGAACACGGGTACGGGGTCGGGTGTCTGGTTGAGGCTCATGGTCTGCATAGACGGCTTGTAACGAAAAAAGTGCCCAAGCTTATAACGATAACGTCCGTTAGCCGCAACCCGGGCCGAACCGTTGTAGAATGCCCGGCCCTTGTCTTTCCGGAAGCTTCAATGGATCGCCCGCGTTTTCGTCCCTATTTCCTGCACCCACGTTTCTGGGGCCTATGGCTTGGCCTGGGCCTGCTGTGGCTGGTGGTCCAGCTGCCGTACCGGGCCTTGCTGTGGCTCGGCCGCGTGCTGGGTGCATTGATGTACCGGGTCGCCGGCGAGCGTCGGCGCATCGCCGCGCGCAACCTGGAGCTGTGCTTTCCTGAATTGCCGAGCGACGAACGGCAGCGTTTGCTCAAGGAAAACTTCGCTTCCACCGGCATCGCCTTCTTCGAAATGGCCATGAGCTGGTGGTGGCCGAAAGCCAGGTTGGCACGCCTGGCCCACATCGAAGGGCTGGAGCATCTGCAGGCGGCCCAACGCGAAGGGCAGGGCGCCATTCTCATGGCCGTGCACTTCACCACCCTGGAGATCGGTGCCGCGCTGCTCGGCCAGGTCCATACCATCGACGGTATGTACCGCGAGCACGGCAACCCGCTGTTCGACTTCATCCAGCGCCGTGGTCGCGAGCGGCATAACCTCGACTCACTGGCCGTGGAGCGCGAGGACGTGCGCGGCATGCTCAAACTGCTGCGTGGCGGGCGTGCGATCTGGTATGCGCCAGACCAGGACTACGGCGCCAAGCAGAGCCTGTTCGTGCCCTTGTTCGGCATTCCGGCGGCGACGGTCACCGCCACCACCAAGTTCGCCCGTCTCGGCCGTGCCCAGGTGATTCCCTTCACCCAGCGGCGCCTGGACGATGGCAGCGGTTACCGCCTGGTGATCCACCCGCCGCTGGCGGACTTCCCGGGGGAGAGCGAAGAGGCCGATTGCCTGCGCATCAACCAGTGGGTAGAAAGCGCCTTGCGCGAATGCCCCGAGCAGTACCTGTGGGCGCACCGGCGCTTCAAGTCGCGGCCGCCGGGAGCACCGAAACTTTACGACAAGAAGAAGCGCTGATCGCGGGTTGCCGCTATTGCTGGCGACGCGGACTACTACCTCGCGACTGCAACACCAGCAAGACCTGATGCCCTGGTTGCGGAACACCCGGCGCAATCGTGGGCAGGTCTGCGGCTACCAAGGAGGATCCATGCCACCATCGCCGACCACCGGCCTCATCCTTTCCGGCGGCGGCGCCCGTGCCGCCTATCAGGTCGGCGTGCTGGCGGGCATAGCCGAGCTGTTGCCGCCGGGCGCGGCCAATCCCTTCCCGGTGATCGTCGGTACCTCGGCTGGCGCCATCAACGCGGTGACCCTGGCCAGCGGCGCTACCCGTTTCTGCGAGACGGTGCAGCGACTGACCGCGTTCTGGCAGAACTTGCGCAGCCATCTGGTGCTGCGCAGCGACTGGCCCGGGGTGATCCGCCAGGCCAGCCGCTTCGTCGGCCATAACTTGCTTGGCCTGGGCGGCCAGGTGCCGGTGGCCCTGGTCGACAACAGTCCTTTGCGCGACCTGCTGCTGTCGCATCTGGACTTGGACGGCATCGCTCACTCCCTTGCCCAGGAGCAGTTGCACGCCATTGCCGTCACCGCGTTCGGCTACGAGTCTGGCCAGGCTGTGACCTTCTACCAGGGACGCAGCGCCATCGATCCTTGGTTGCGCCACCGGCGCATCGGCGTGCCTTCGGCGCTGAGTGTCGAGCACTTGCTGGCCAGTTCGGCCATTCCCCTGTTGTTCGCTCCGGTGAGGCTTGGCGAGGAGTACTTCGGCGACGGCGCGGTGCGCCAGTCGGCGCCGATCAGCCCGGCTCTGCACTTGGGGGCCAGCCGCGTGCTGGTGGTCGGGGTCAGTGGCAACCCCCAGCGCCCGGCACCACCATTGCCCACCCAGCGAGTCTTCAGTGGTCAGCAGCCGAGCCTGGCGCAGATCGGCGCGCACATGCTCAACAGCACCTTTATCGACAGCCTGGAAGACGACATCGAGCTGCTGCAGCGCTTGAACCACCTTAGCCATCTGCTGCCCGCCCACCTGGATGCTCGACGCCTGGGGTTGGCGCCGATCGAGGTGCTGGTGGTGGCGCCCAGTCAGCCGCTGGACGAAATCGCCGCGCGCCACCGCCGCGAGCTGCCGATGGCCCTGCGCCTGTTCCTGCGCGGGCCGGGGGCGACTCGCACCAGTGGCGCCGGGGTGCTCAGCTACCTGCTGTTCGAGGCCAGTTACTGCAGCGAGCTGATCGAGCTGGGCCGCAGCGATGCCCTGGCCAAGCGCCGTGAGCTGTGCCAGTTCCTCGGCTTGGCGCCTGGCACCTGAGCGGGCGCGTTACTCGGCGATCTGCAGCTTGCGCGCTTGGGTGTAGACGTAGCGCACCTTCTCGTACTCGAACGGCGAATTGAGCTGGCCATAGCGGAAGCTGGTGGTGTAGCGCTTGTCCACCGCCCGCAGCGCGGACACTTCCAAGTGGTCATCGCTGACCTCGGCGACATTGAGATAGTTGGCCTCTTGCTCGCCCACGTAGTCCACCACCAGGCCGGTGGTGTCGCGCAGGTTCGACGGGCCGAGAATCGGCAGCATCAGGTAAGGCCCATCCGGCACGCCGTAGAAGCCCAAGGTCTGGCCGAAATCCTCGCTCTGCCTTGGCAGGCCCATCTTGGTCGCTGGGTCCCAGAGCCCGCCCACACCGAGCAGGGTGTTGAACATCAGCCGTGCGGTGATCTGCATCGAGCGCTTGCCCTTGAGCTGCAGCAGGCTGTTGAACAGGTTGGGCACGTCACCCAGGTTGTTGAAGAAGTTGCTCACTCCGGTGCGCAGGAACTGCGGGGTGACGTAGCGGTAACCGTCGACGACCGGCAGGAACACCCATTGGTCGAAGCGGTAGTTGAAGTGGTAGATGCGCCGGTTCATCGACTCCAGCGGGTCGTAGACATTCAGCGCGGTCAGGGTCGAGCGTTCGAATTCGCGCTGGTCCAGGCCGGGGTTGAATTTCAGTTCACGCAGCGGGTCGGTGAAACCGTCAGTCTCGACCGTCGGGGTGTCGAACACGTCGGATTCGATCACGCTGGTCCGTGGTGCGGTCTCCACGGCAAGGACAGTGCCGCTGGCGAGCAGGGCAGTGGCGAACAGCAGTTTCTTAACCACGGAAGAACTCCAGCATGGCGTCGCTGTTGACGCGGTAGTTGAGGTTGCCGCAATGGCCGCCATGGGGATAAAGGGTCAGGCGGTCACCGAACACCTGGCGCAGGAAACCGATGTCGCCGGGGCCGAGGATGACGTCGTCGGCGTTGTGCATCACGGCGATCTTCTGGCTCTGCTGCAGGTAGTCCTTGAGCGCGTAGAGGCTGACCTGGTCGACCAGTTGCAACAGGCTGCCGCCGTCGGTGCGGGCCCGCCACATGGGGATCACCTGCTCGGTGAGGTAGCAGTCGAAGTCGCATTGCAGGGCGCGCTTGAAGAACGGCGTGAGGCTGCTGCCTTCGGTGATCGGGTACTTCGGCGGGGTGATTAGGCCCCGGCGGTTGATCAGGTCGGAGGTGAACGCGATGTCGGCTGCCGAGAAGCGGAACGAGGTGCCGATCAGCATGGCCATCTGCTCGTTGGACAAGTGCTGACGAGACTTCTGGAAGTCATAGAGCAGGGCTTCATTGAGGTCGATGTAGCCCTTCTGCTGGAAGTACAGGGTCAGCTTGTGCAGCACCAGTTCATAGAAGGTGGTGCTGTTGTCGATGCCCTTGACCTCGGTCTGCACCATCTTGTCCAGGTTGGTGATCGAGGTGTAGAGGTTGACCGGTGGATTGAGCAGCAGCACGCGCTTGAAGTTGAAGCTGCGGCGGGTTTCGTCCAGGTGGCTGACGAACGCGGCATCCAGGGCGCCGAGGCTGTAGCCGGTGAGGTAGAACTCGCTGATCGGCAGCCGCGGGTGCTGGGCGCGCACGGCCTGCATGACGCGGTACAGATCCTCGGCATCTTCGCGGCTGACGCCTGGGGTGGCGAAGCGCGAGGCGGCGCTCATGAAGTCGTAACTGGTGGGCGATGACAACTGCACCACGTGGAAACCGGCCTGGTAGAACAGCTTTTTCAGGTATTCGTTGATGCTGCTGCTGTAGGGCGCGCCGGTGCCTGCGATGAGGAAGATCAGCGGCGCCTCGTGGTCCTGGCGGGCCAGGCGGTACCTGAGCTTCTTCACCGGCCAGAAATTGTCCGGCAGGGTGAACGCACGGTCCGGGCGCAGGTTCAGGCTGTAGTCGGCCTGGGTGATGTCTTCATCCCGGGGCAGGGTAGGGCGCAGGTCTGGAGGGGTGGTCGCGATGGTCGCTTCGAACGGATTGGTCAGTGGATAGCCATAGCTGGTGGCGTCGATATCCTGCGCCGAGGCGGCCGCACTCAGGAGCATGCCGCCGAACAGGGCAGCGAGGCACAAAGATCGAAGCATGAAACCCCCAAAAAACAGCAGCAAGAGACGATACGCAGGCTAGGACCGCCGGCAAACGGGCAAGTTGCCTGCTGCCCAGGCATTTATCGCTCAAGATGTTGCACTGCCCGTGACCGAGGCGGCAACCGTTGGCCCGATATTGTTCCAGTGAACATAGCCGAGCCTGGCGCTTTTGCAGGCCAAGAACTGGGTCGCGCAGAGCAGGGCGGCAGGGGAACGCGGGCATCGCCGTGGAGGTCACGCGCAAATGCCGGACGCCTTGACATGCAAAGTTCGCGCAGCTTGGCGGTCTTCGGACGCGTTAATGGCTATGTAATGTCGTTTATCGTTGGGTGAAGGTCGCTGACAGAGCAGGTTGCCCGCCGTGGCAGGTTGATGATGCAATCTCCGAGACCTGACGAGGGGATGCTTTGATGAAGATGCGACGACTCCTGGGGGTGGGCAGCGCCCTGGTATTGGCCATCAGTGCTGCACAGGCGATGGCCAAGGAAGTGAGCATAGGGTATGTCGATGGTTGGGCTGACAGCGTGGCAACCACCAACGTGGCGGCCGAAGTGATCAAGCAGAAACTCGGTTACGACGTGAAGCTCCAGGCTGTGGCCACGGGCATCATGTGGCAGGGGGTGGCGACCGGCAAGCTCGATGCCATGCTGTCGGCCTGGCTGCCGGTGACCCACGGCGAATACTGGACCAAGAACAAGGACAACGTGGTCGATTACGGGCCGAACTTCAAGGATGCCAAGATCGGCCTGATCGTCCCTGAGTACGTGAAGGCGGCCAGCATCGCCGACCTCAAGGCCGATGACAGCTTCAAGAAAAAGATCGTCGGTATCGACGCCGGCTCCGGGGTGATGCTCAAGACCGACGAGGCGATCAAGGACTATGACCTGAATGGCTACAAACTGCAGGCCAGTTCCGGGGCGGCGATGACCGCCGAACTGGGCCGCGCCTATGCCAAGGAACAGTCCATCGCCGTCACGGGTTGGGTGCCGCACTGGATGTTCGCCAAGTGGAAACTCAAGTTCCTCGAAGACCCGAAAGGCGTGTATGGCGCCGCGGAAACCGTCAACAACATCGGCAGCAAGGAACTGGAGAGCAAGGCGCCGGAAGTCGCCGAGTTCCTGAAGAAGTTCTCCTGGGAGTCCAAGGACGAGATCGGCGAAGTCATGCTGGCCATCCAGGAGGGCGCCAAGCCTGATGCTGCCGCCAAGGACTGGGTCGCCAAGCACCCTGACCGCGTGAAGGAGTGGACTGGCAAGTAAGGGTTGAGTCTCCGGGGCCGTGCTTGACTGGCCAAAGGCCTCTATCTCGCCCCTTCCAGGGCCGCCGCGCTGAAACCAGCGCTGCGGCCCTTGTCGTTCCTGGCTGTTACCGATCCAGCAAAACAGTTTTGCATCTAAGACTAAGGTCGTCTGGCTGGCGTTCCAAGGCAGCATAAAGTGGAGGCGGGTTCTACCTAATCTGTGCTGCTAGGACAAAAACAATGAACGACAGCATCTACCTCTCGATACAAAACAGTGCGCGCTTCAAGGAGCTGGTCAGCAAACGGGAACGCTTCGCCTGGATTCTCTCGGCGATCATGCTCGGGCTCTATTGCGCTTTCATCCTCCTCATCGCCTACGGTCCACAGGTGCTGGGCGCCAAGCTCAGTCCTGGCTCGTCGATCACCTGGGGCATTCCCCTGGGCGTCGGCCTGATCGTTTCCGCTTTCATCCTCACCGCCATCTACGTGCGTCGCGCCAATGGTGAGTTCGATGAGCTGAACAAGGCCATTCTCAAGGAGGCTCAGCAATGATCCAGCGTCTACTGGCCACTCTAGCCTTCGGTGTTTTCGCACCTGCCGTCTGGGCCGCCGACGCCCTGACCGGCGAGGTGCAGAAGCAACCGCTCAACGTTTCGGCGATCGTCATGTTCGTCGCCTTCGTCGGCGCGACCCTGTGCATCACCTACTGGGCCTCCAAACGCAACAAGTCGGCTTCCGACTATTACGCTGCTGGCGGCCGTATCACCGGCTTCCAGAATGGCCTGGCCATCGCCGGTGACTATATGTCAGCGGCGTCCTTCCTCGGGATTTCCGCCCTGGTGTTCACCTCCGGCTACGATGGCCTGATCTACTCGATCGGCTTCCTGGTCGGTTGGCCGATCATCCTGTTCCTGATCGCCGAGCGCCTGCGCAACCTGGGCAAGTACACCTTCGCCGACGTTGCCTCCTACCGCCTCAAGCAGAAGGAAATCCGCACCCTGTCGGCCTCGGGCTCGCTGGTGGTGGTGGCCTTCTACCTGATCGCCCAGATGGTCGGTGCCGGCAAGCTGATCCAGTTGCTGTTCGGCCTGGACTACCACGTCGCGGTGATCCTGGTGGGTATCCTGATGTGCCTGTACGTACTGTTCGGCGGCATGCTGGCCACGACCTGGGTGCAGATCATCAAGGCCGTGCTGCTGCTCTCCGGTGCCAGCTTCATGGCGCTGATGGTGATGAAGCACGTCAACTTCGACTTCAATGCCCTGTTCTCCGAAGCCATCAAGGTCCACCCGAAAGGCGAGGACATCATGAGCCCCGGCGGCCTGGTGAAAGATCCGATCTCGGCATTCTCGCTGGGCCTGGCGCTGATGTTCGGCACCGCCGGCCTGCCGCACATCCTGATGCGCTTCTTCACCGTCAGCGATGCCAAGGAAGCGCGCAAGAGCGTGCTCTACGCCACTGGCTTCATCGGTTACTTCTACATCCTGACCTTCATCATCGGCTTCGGCGCGATCCTGCTGGTCAGCACCAACCCTGAGTTCAAGGACGCCGCGGGCGCTCTGATCGGCGGCAACAACATGGCTGCGGTGCACCTGGCCGATGCCGTGGGTGGCAGCATCTTCCTCGGCTTCATCTCGGCCGTGGCCTTCGCCACCATCCTCGCGGTGGTTGCGGGCTTGACCCTGGCCGGTGCCTCGGCAGTGTCCCACGACCTGTATGCCAGCGTGATCCGCAAGGGCAAGGCCAACGACAAGGATGAGATCCGCGTGTCGAAGATCACTACCATCGCCCTGGCGGTGCTGGCGATCGGCCTTGGCATCCTGTTCGAAAGCCAGAACATCGCCTTCATGGTCGGCCTGGCATTCTCCATCGCCGCCAGCTGCAACTTCCCGGTACTGCTGCTCTCGATGTACTGGAAGAAGCTGACCACCCGTGGCGCCATGATCGGCGGCTGGATGGGCTTGGTCAGTGCCGTGGCGCTGATGGTGCTTGGCCCGACCATCTGGGTGCAGATCCTCGGTCATGAGACGCCGATCTACCCGTACGAGTACCCGGCGCTGTTCTCCATGATCATTGCCTTCGCGGGGATCTGGTTCTTCTCCGTCACCGACAAGTCCGCAGCGGCTGATGAAGAACGCGCGCTGTTCTTCCCGCAGTTCGTCCGCTCGCAGACTGGCCTGGGGGCATCCGGCGCGGTTTCGCACTGATCGACCCGCTGTAGCAAGACAACGCCCCGGCTCGCCGGGGCGTTGTCGTTTTGGGCGATGGCGTTTTGCAAGCGTTGGGAAATTTCCCAAGTTCAGCCGGAACGGTCCTACTCATCCAGTCGTGCTCACCGCGAATAATTCTCCCCACTGAAGGGCGCCCGCCCGTCAGGCACTGACCACTTCAAGGAGATTCGACCCGTGAAACGCACGTTACTCGCCCTTCCCCTGGCTTTGCTCTGCGTAGGCTCTGCCTATGCCGTCGACCCGATCGAGAAGCAAGTGCAGATCCTTGCCCAGGTACCGACCGACGCCTTCTTCGTCGAGCCGGTCGGCGGCAACTGGATGAACGACCCGCAGGAAATGGGCTGGAACTCGTATCAAGCCAAACTCAATCCGATCCGCAAGGAACTGCAGGTCAAGAGCACCATCGGCCCGATCACGGCCTATCTGGTGTCGCCGGCGGTCATCGCCAGCGGTAGCGAAAACATCGGCCTGGACGTCAAGGTCGGCGACACCGTCCTCACCACCACCAGCGCCGAAGTGGTCAGCGAAGCCCAGGCCGCACCGGGCACGATCGTCGGTTTCGAAGTCACGGCCCAGCCGGCCGGCGCTGGTGGCTATGAGCCGGGCCACTACCAAGGCCTGGTGAGCATGGTCTTCGAAACGGCCGTGCCATAAGCCGTTTCAGCTTCCGTTAGCCCAATCCGTTATTGCCTGCCTCGCCCCTCGGCACCTGCCTGAGGGCGGGCGGGTATTGCCTGCAAGCGACACCCATGCCGAACAATCATTCCATCACCGCTTCGCTGTTCTGTTGGTTCTCCCTGGCGGCCTGCCTGGGGGCGTCGCCGATCCTGGCCGTTGGCGCGCCCGCCATCCTGAGCCGTGTCGAGGGGTTGCCGCAGGAGTTCGAAGCGCATTTCTTCGACGTCCCCCTGGCCGTGCGGGTCGACCTGGATGACCGCTACTTGGGCGACGCGATGGTCGTGTTGAGCCGTGACCAGCGGGTGCAATTGCTCGAATTCACCGAGACTCAGGAAAGTCGCGAGCCGCAAAGCCTGCGGCGGCGCTGGCAAGAGCGCCTGGCCGATGGGCGGCCGCTGGGTGCCTGTCAGCAAAATTGCCCGGATGGCCTGCGTGCGATCCACTACAGCCTGGTCAACTCGCAACTGTCGTTGTTGACCGACCAAGCCGAGATCAATGCTCAGGACGAGCGCTACTATCGCCTGCCCGAGCAGGGCAGCTATGGCCTGCTGTTGCGCAACCAGCTCAACCTGGTCGGTGACGGACGCGGCACCAGTGGTCGCTACGGCTTGCAGGGGCAGGGCAGCCTCGGCAACTGGAGCACACTGGTCGGTGGCCAGCTCGACCGTGGCAGCGACAGCCAGCAGGACACTCGCTATCATCTCGACCAGTTGTATGGCGAACGCCTGGTCGAGGGCCACTTCTACCGGCTTGGCTACTTCACCCCCAGTGCCCAAGGCCTGACCCGCCAGCCACGGTTGATGGGCGCCAGCCCTGACACGACGTTGGGCATCATGTTCGGCAGCAGCGACAGCCTGGCGATCGACACCGGCGCGCCCAGCGCCACACCTATCTACGTCACGCCTGACCGGCCCGCTGTGGCGGAGATCTACCGCAACGGCACATTGATCAACAGCCAGCCCGTGCAGCCAGGCCTGCAGACCCTGGATACCAAGGTGCTGCCAGGTGGCATCTATGAAGTCGAGGTACGCCTGGTCGAGGATGGACAGGTGACCTCGCGGAGCCAGGAGTTCATCTACAAACCCAGTAACTGGCGCAGCACCGATGCGCCATGGCGCTACAACCTGTTCCTTGGCCGGCAGAGCAGCCTACTGAGCAACTGGGCACGTGATCACGACGACAGCCTCAGTGCCGGGGTATTGGCTAACTACCTACTGCACCCACGGGCGATCCTTGGGATGTCTGCCCAGCGCGTCGACGAGGCCATGCAGTTCGGCACCTCGCTGGACTGGAACATGGCCGACCATTTCAACCTCTTTGCCAACCTGTTCCAGGCCCAGGGCCATGGCAACGGCTATGACCTGCAAGCCATCCACACCTACGGCAGCGGCTCGCTGGTGGCCAGCCACAGCCGGACCTGGCTGACGGCACCGCGTACGGTGCGGAGCACGCCGTTCGTCCAGCGCCTCAGCCAGTCGTCGCTGTCCCTGAACCACCGCCTCGACCCGCGCAACACCGCGACCCTGCGTCTGTCTCACAGTGCCGGGGCCAGCGAGGGGACAGGCGTCGATGTCGGTTGGTCGTACTTTGGCCGTTTCCTCGGCTCGGATGCCAACTGGCGGTTGTCGCTGTTCGACCGGCCGGGCACCACCGCCACTGGTGAAGCGCGCAGTCGGGGCGTCAACCTGAGCCTGAGCATGAGCCTGGGAGGTGGCGACGGTCGGCGGGTCTCGGCCAGCCTGGGTAGCCGCACCTCGCGAGACGGCGGACGCGATCTCAATGCCTCGGTGGGTTATCAGCAGGACGTCGACCTTGGCCCGCTGCGCAGTGTCGGCGTGACCGCCAGCGCCGACCGTTATGGCGCAGGCCTGGGTGGCGACACCCAGTTCGAGAACCAGATGTTGCACGGCGATGCCTACTTTCAGCGTTCGTCCTACAACGGTGAGTTCACCGGTGGCCTGAACCTGGAGAGCCTGCTCGCTGTCGGCGCCGGCAAGGCCGCCCTGAGTGGGCAATACCTGCCACATCAGGCCGGCCTGATCGTCGATGTCGATACCGACCTGGCGAACCTCAGGTTGCGCGCCGACGACCCCCACGGCAGCAGCGCCAGGCTGCATCCCGGACGCAATGTCATTCCCGTGGCGGCCTACAAGGCAGGGCACGTGCAGTTCGATTTCGACGGTCAGGATGCCACGGCGGCGGTGATCCAGCCGTCGAGCCTGGACTATCACCTCAACCGTGGTGGCATCGCCTACCGCCAGTTGCGCGTATTGCGCACCGTGACTGTGCTGGGTCGTCTGTTCGATGCGCAGGGCCGCCCGATGCGGGGCGCCCTGGTGGTCAACCATGCCAGCCGCAGCGTCAGCGAGGCCGATGGGTTCTTCGCGGTGGAGATGAGCGAGTCGACGCCGACCCTGGAGATCCACCACCAAGGCTCGCCCGTGTGCCTGTTGACGCTGGACCCGAACCGCCTGGAGCGAGAAGGCGAGGTGCTGCTGGCCGGAGATCAGACTTGCAGTCCGGCCAGCCTGGCGCAGGCCGAGGGCATTGCGGCGGGGGGCAGCAGTTGAAGGCGAGTGGCGCTCGCCAGCCCGGCCGATTGGTGCTTAGGAAATTTCTGAATCTGTTTTGGGAAAAGTCGCGCGATGGCTGCCGTAGCCACGGGGTCCGTCGCATCAATACTCTCGTGATGTCCGTAAGGAGGCTGACACGATGAACATCCCTCGCCTGATGGCGCTGGTCTTGCTGATCGCACCGATGGTCTTGCATGCCGCGCCGGAGCTCAATGTCGGCGCGTTGTACGACTACCTGGACGGTGGCAAGAGCACCTTGCTCAAGCGCGTGCGCAACGGCGGTGACACCACGGCCTTCGTCAAGGTCAGCGTTGCCGAACTGGTATACGACGCCAATGGCGTCGCCCACGAAGTCGACACCGATGGCCTGCCGCTGGAGCAGCGTGGCCTGGTGGCCAGCCCGGCGCGCCTGATCGTACCGGCCCAGGGCATGCAGGCCGTGCGTCTGCTGTATCGCGGTCCGCGGGATCGCGAGCGCTACTTCCGCCTTCGGTTCATCCCGGTGCTACCGGAGGCCGGCGATGGCTTTGCCATCGACCAGCAGAACGCCGAGCAGTACCGCGACAGCCTCAAGGTCGGGGTCAACCTGCTGGCGGGTTATGGTTCGCTGCTGTTCGTACGCCCGGCCGAGGCGCGCTTCCATACGCCGGTGCGGCGCCAGAGCGGTGAGTTGACCGTCTCCAACGAAGGCAATGCCACCGTAGTGCTCGACCACTTCCGCCAATGCCGCGCACCAGGGCAGGACTGTGAGTCGGCCACCAAGCATCACCTTTTGCCCGGACGTAGCCGGCAGTTCAGCGGCCAGCCGGGCAAGGTGCATCAGTTCGAGCTGCATGAGGGGGCGCAGCGCAAGGAAATGGTGATGGAAGGATGAGCAGGGTGGCAGTTGGCGCAGGAAGGTTCGTCCGGCTTCTGGCTGGCGCGTTGATGCTCATTACGGCACCTCTGGCAGGTGCTTTGGAGGTGACGCTCACTGCGCAGTACCGTGGAGGTGGCTCGGGAGAGTTCGAGAACACTACGCCGCCAGCCAGTTTCTGCCGGATCTGGTCAGCGCTCTGCCAGGGCGGAAGGACCGCGAGCTTGCCCATTACCTACGTCAAGCGCAGCATCAACGTCGCGCCGGACCACCGTGATCAGTACTACTTCAAACTGCCTGCCCGGCGGGAGATAGATGTCTATCACGAGCTCACGGGCGAGCCGCGTCGGATGGTATTCGAGTTCCTGTCGGTGAGCCAAAGCGCGAGATTGGATACTAGATACAACCCGCTGAACGGTATGTTCCAGGGAGGGTGTGCAGGAGGCGGCAAGTCCGGCAATGCAAGTCACTACACCTTCCACACGTTAATCTCCAATCCGCAGTCGCCGGAGCCTTGCTGGATGAGTTATTCCTGGGCAGCGGATGATCACCAGGAGAATACGACCGTGCTGGAGACGGGCGCTGCCTATTCCCTGAACATTCCACCGCCCTATCGGCTCAAAGCCGGTATCTATCGTGGCAGCGTCACCTACACCATCGGTCCGGGCGGTGACTTCGACTTTGGCAACAATGTCACGGCGCTCAGCGGCGACACCTTGACTGTCAATTTCGAACTCGATGTCCAGCACGCCTTCATTTTCGAGTTCCCGCCCGGTTCCGAACGCGCCGTGCTCGAACCCAAGGGCGGCTGGCAGGCCTGGCTGGGCGGCGGCAATGCTCCCCAGCGGCTTTATCGCGACCTGCCGTTCCGCCTGTGGTCGACCGGCCCGTTCAAGGTCTACAAGCTCTGCGAGCAGGATGTCGGTGACCGCTGCGGCATCCGCAATGACAGTGGGCATCAGGTTCCGGTGCAGGTCGCACTCAGCCTGCCACCGGGCATCCGTTACCGGGGCGGGACCATCGAGCACCTGGCCCTGCCCAGCGGGCGTCTGGCGGCGCTGCAGTTCGAGGCTGCGATGCCCAGCCTCAATCGTCCCGGACAATTGCATTTCGAGGTCGGCCGCGATGATGTCCGCGGCATGCTCGCCCATGCCGGCAGTACCTACAGAGGCCAAGTGACTGTGGTGTTCGATGCCGAACTGTAGGGACGGCCAGCGCTCACGCTGTCCTGTCGAGGGAAGACCATGTATAGAGCCTTAGTCGTGGATGACCACCCGTTCATCCGATCCAGTGTCTGCATGCTGTTGCGTCAAGATTGCATCGAAATCGCCGGCCAGGCGGACAACGGCATCGATGCCGTGCGCCATGCGCGGGAGCTGTCACCGGATATCGTCATTCTGGACATCACCATGCCGGGCCTCGATGGCCTGGAGGTGATCCAGCGCATCAAGGCCATGGAGCGGCCCGCCAAGGTGCTGGTGCTGACCTCCCAGTTGCCGGACTACTTCTCCTTGCGCTGCATGCAGGCAGGCGCCGCGGGGTATGTCTCGAAGACCGATGACCTGGGTGAGCTGAGCAAGGCCGTGCGGGCGCTGCTGTCGGGTTACACCTACTTTCCCGAGGTGGCGCTCAGTTCGGTCAGCAAGCAGGACCTGCGAGCCTCCGAAGCGCAGTGCATCGCCCGCCTCAGTAATCGTGAGCTGCTGATCCTTCAGCAATTGGCCCGTGGTCTGAGCAACAAGGCGATCGGCGAAGCCATGCTGCTGAGCAACAAGACCATCAGCACCTACAAGACACGCCTGATCGAGAAACTCAGGGTCAAATCCCTGGTCGACCTCGCGGACCTGGCAAGGCGCAACCTGTTGATATAAGCCAACCCTCCCGTGTCTGTGCGTATGCTCTTGCTGATGGTGCTGTGTTGCCTGTCGCCGGTGTTGATGGTCCAAGGCCTTTCGCTACTGCAGGGGCGAGGGGCTCCCGAGGTCGTGCGGCCGGTAGCGGAAGAAGTTGGCTTGCGCTGCCTGCGCGAGCGCCGCTTACAGCGGCTTGCGGTGTACTGGCCCGATGTCGTCCCGTTGGGCCCGGGAGATGCGGACAGGGCTGACGATACCGTCGCCGAGCCCCTGGACGTGGACGGTTATCTGCCCTGGCTACTGCAGTGGCTGCTGGCGCTGTTGACCGTTTTGCTGGCCTTGGCAATGACCAGGATTTGCTGGATGCGGCGCCAGTTGCAGGAGCTGCTGCGGGCCAAGGAAAAAGCTGAGTGGGCCAACCAGGCCAAGACGCGTTTTCTCGCCACCATGAGCCATGAGATCCGCACGCCCATGAACGCCGTGCTGGGCATGCTCGAACTGGCTTCGCACAAAGCCGCCCAGGGGGTGCTCGACCGGCTGTGCATCGATGTGGCCACGGACGCGGCGCGCGGTCTGCTGGAGTTGATCGGGGACGTCCTGGATATTTCCCGCATCGAGTCCGGTCGCCTGGAGTTGGCCGTGCAACCTGGCCAACTGCGTGATCAGGTCGCCAGGGTCGTGCAGTTGTTCGAGCAGCAGGCGCGCAGCAAAGGCCTGGAGTTGCTGCTGAAGCTGGAGGGGCAGGTTGATGCGCGGGTCATGCTCGATTCGCTGCGGTTCAAGCAGATCCTCGGCAACCTGATCAGCAACGCCATCAAGTTCACCGACACAGGCAGCGTGTGCGTGTGTTTGCGCGCCAAGGTCCAAGGCAAGGAGGTGGCTGTGGACCTCACGGTCGAGGACAGCGGTATCGGTATCGCCGAGGCGGACATGGCGCAGCTCGGCAAGCCTTTCTGGCAAGCCAGCGACCCCAGCCGTTCGGCGCGTAGTGGCGCTGGGCTGGGCCTGGGCATCAGCCGTACCCTGTGCGAGAAGATGGGCGGCCGGATGCAGGTCAGCAGCACCCTGGGTGCAGGGACCCGAATTGACATCCAGTTGGCGCTGGCGTGCGCCCCGCCTGAGGCCGCAGCCCCGTCTCGGCCGGTGCTGGCCAGGCCGCTGGGCCGTGAAGGTGGACGGCATGTGCTGGTGGTGGATGACTCTCCGGTGAACCGTCTGCTCCTGCAACAGCAACTGAGTTATCTGGGGCACCGGGTTGGCGTCGCCGAGAATGGGGCCCAGGGTCTGCGGCGCTGGCTGGCGGAGCCGTTCGATGTGGTCATCTGCGATTGCAACATGCCCGAGCTCGATGGTTATGCCCTGGCCAGGGCCATTCGCGAGGATGAACGGCGCAAGCGCAAGGCGCCTTGCCGGGTGCTCGGCTTCACGGCCAATGCCTTGGTCGGGGAGCGTCAGCGTTGCCGGGCGGCGGGCATGAATGATTGCCTGTTCAAGCCCTTGAGCCTTGCTGGCCTGGCCCAGGCGCTCGAAGCTGGTGGAGCACGGCGGGATGCCAGTGCGAGGCTGCCTTCCGGCGAGGGGTTCGAGGGGATGGATGTGAGCAACCTGCGGCGCATGACCGTCTGCGAGCCGGCGGTGCTCGCCGACCTGCTGAGCGAGTTACGCAGCAGTAACCGCAGAGACTTGCAATGCCTCAAGGCATTGGTCGCAAGGGAGGACCTGGGAGCCTTGGCGGCGCTGGCCCACCGGATCAAGGGTGGGGCGCGGGTCATCCGGGCCCAAGAGGTCATGAACGCATGCGAGCAGGTCGAGCGCAAATGCACCCTTGGCGCTCGCATGTCCGAGGACCTGCGGCTGCAGGTCGATGCTTTGCACAAGGCCATGCTACAGATGGAGGCGCAACTGGAGCGCTATTGCTCGCACCTGCATGCTGAACCCTGAATGAAGGGGCCGCTGCGCGGCCCAGCGTCATATCATGCCGAGCAATAGCAGGACGAGCAGGATGACCAGCACTACACCGATGATGCCGGAAGGGCCATAGCCCCAAGCTCGGGAGTGGGGGAAAACCGGTAAGCCACCAATCAACAGCAGGATCAGGATGATGATGAGTATCGTGGTCATGTCGGTGTCCTTGCGTGATGTAAGGGGGATTCACTGTGCAGTCGTCTATTCGCCCTGCCAATCATCGCCTCCTGTAGATTCCGACTGGTGCGCGCGCGCAAAAGTTTAATCGGCCTGAATCGTCCTGCCTGCGCGCCCCTTTGCCCGCGCCATTCAGCAGTCTGATAGCGCTCCAGCGTCGGGCCGACCCTGGCTACACTGGCAGGCACTTCCCCTGGCAGAACAAGGCATGCCGCTATGCACAATCGCATGATGATTACCGGAGCTGGTTCGGGCCTCGGCCGTGAGATCGCCTTGCGTTGGGCCCGAGAGGGCTGGCGCCTGGCCCTGGCCGATGTCAACGAGGCCGGCCTGCAGGAGACCTTGGCTCTGGTGCGCGAGGCCGGTGGCGACGGTTTCGTGCAGCGCTGCGACGTGCGCGACTACAGCCAACTCACTGCCCTGGCCCAGGCCTGCGAGGAAAAGTTCGGTGGGGTCGATGTGATCGTCAACAACGCCGGGGTCGCTTCAGGCGGCTTCTTTGCAGAGCTGTCTCTGGAAGACTGGGACTGGCAGATCGCAATCAACCTGATGGGCGTGGTCAAGGGCTGCAAGGCCTTCCTGCCGCTGCTCGAACGCAGCAAGGGGCGGATCATCAACATTGCCTCGATGGCCGCGCTGATGCAGGGCCCAGCCATGAGCAACTACAACGTGGCCAAGGCCGGTGTGTTGGCGCTGTCGGAAAGCCTGCTGATCGAGCTACGCCAAGTGGAAGTAGCGGTGCACGTGGTGTGCCCGTCGTTCTTCCAGACCAACCTGCTGGACTCCTTCCGTGGCCCGACCCCGGCCATGAAGGCACAAGTCGGCAAGCTGCTGGAAAGCTCGCCGATCAGTGCCGCGGACATCGCCGACTACATCCACCAGCAGGTGGCCGCCGGTGAGTTCCTCATCCTGCCCCACGAAGCCGGACGCCAGGCCTGGAAGCTCAAGCAACAGGCGCCGGAGCTTTTGTACGACGAGATGGCCGTGATGGCGGCGAAGATGCGCGCCAAGGCGCGCTCCTCGCAGTAGGGCTGAATCCAGATATTTTCTGTAGGTGAAATTACCTGGTTGTGTAGGAAGCGGCTAATTCATGGGTGAAACATTGAATAGCCCAAGACGACCGATGCAGGCTCCGATTTTCCCTTACGGTGAAGGATCGGAGCATGTTGGTGATAGGTCGGGAAGTGGGGGAGGTGATCGTCATCTCCGACAATATCAAGGTCAAGGTGCTGTCGGTGGAGGGTGGCACCGTGCGCTTTGGCATCAGCGCGCCGCGCCACGTGGAAGTGCACCGTATCGAAGTCTACAAGCGCATCATGGCCCAGCTGGGCAAGGAGCTTCGGCGGGCGTGATATGTGGTTTGTGGCGTTCTTGAGATCCTGCGCGGGGCATCGCTGTGTATGCCGGCAGTTCCTCGGTGCCCTGAAGACCCCGCGCCGCCCGCGCGGCGCATCGCGACACAAGGCCGCTCCCACATCGATTGCAACGTGCCATGGCCTGATAGACCGAAGTTTTAGCCTTTGTTTGTATGGCGAAGATATCAAGGTGGCCGTAACAGCCCCCACGCAACCTTTCGCCTTGCGCCAAGGCTACTGTGGGAGCGGCCTTGTGTCGCGATGCGCCGCGCGGGGTCTCAAGAACGTGCCATGGCCTGATAGACCGAAGTTTTAGCCTTTGTTTGTATGGCGAAGATATCAAGGTGGCCGCAACAGCCCCCACGCAACCTTTCGCCTTGAGCCAAGGCTACTGTGGGAGCGGCCTTGTGTCGCGATGCGCCGTGCGGGGTATCAAGAACGCCAAAGAACCCAAGGCATGCACCGTCAGTTGGAGATGGCCACAAGAATTCTTCACGCCTCCCCTCAGTCGAGCAGTTCCCGGGGCACGTCATGGCGGGCCAGCAATTGGCATTGCTGGCTCTCGGGGTCGAAGAGGATGAACGCCTGCCCCTTGGCCAGGGCCTGGCGCACGCGCAGCACTCGGGTTTCCAGCGGCGTGTCGTCACCGTTGTCGGTACCGTCGCGGGTGACGAAATCCTCGATCAGGAGGGTGAGGGTTTCGGCTTGCAGTTGGTCGTAGGGAATCAGCATACGCAGGGGGCAGGTTTGGCGATTGGTCCGTGCATGCTACGCGAAACCTGCCCCAGGCGTGTAGGCAATCAATCCTTGTTGCCGACCAGGCTGTCGACGGTAGGCACCCGGGTTTCGCTTTCCATCTGCGCGTCGTGTTCCAGCTGATGACTGAAGCGCTCCAGGGAGCCGTTCGCCGGGAGCGAGTCGCTGGCGAACACCGGTGGGCTGAGCAGGTAGGCGGCCAGCAGGCGGCTCAGGGCGGCCAGGCTGTCGATGTGGGTGCGCTCGTAACCGTGGGTGGCATCGCAGCCGAAAGCTATGAGGGCGGTGCGGATGTCATGGCCGGCGGTCACCGCCGAATGGGCGTCGCTGAAGTAGTAGCGGAACAGGTCGCGGCGCACCGGCAGGTCCTGTTCGCTGGCCAGCTTCAACAGGTGGCGTGACAGGTGGTAGTCGTAGGGCCCCGAGGAGTCCTGCATGGCCACGCTGACCGAGTGCTCGTTGGAGGCTTGGCCGGGCGCTACCGGGGCGATGTCGATGCCGACGAACTCGCTGACGTCCCAAGGCAGTGCTGCGGCGGCGCCCGACCCGGTTTCCTCGGTGATGGTGAACAGCGGGTGACAGTCGATCAACGGCTGCCGACCGCTTTCCACCACGGCCTTGAGCGCAGCCAGCAGGGCTGCCACGCCGGCCTTGTCGTCCAGGTGGCGGGCGCTGATATGGCCGCTCTCGGTGAACTCCGGCAATGGGTCGAAGGCGACGAAGTCGCCGATGGAGATGCCCAGCGATTCGCAATCGGCGCGGGTGGTGCAGTAGGCGTCCAGGCGCACTTCCACATGTTCCCAACTGATCGGCATCTGGTCGATGGCGGTATTGAAGGCGTGCCCGCTGGCCATCAACGGCAGGACGCTGCCGCGCAATACCCCCGTGTCGGTGAACACGCTGACGCGGCTGCCTTCAGCGAAGCGGCTGGACCAGCAACCCACCGGTGCCAGGGCCAGGCGGCCATTGTCCTGCAGGCTGCGGACACTGGCGCCGATGGTGTCCAGATGGGCGGAGACAGCGCGGTCGGGTGAGTTCTGCCGACCCTTGAGGGTGGCACGGATGGTGCCACGACGGGTCAGCTCGAAGGGAATACCCAGTTCCTCCAGACGCCCGGCCACGTAACGCACGATGGTGTCAGTGAAACCAGTGGGGCTGGGGATAGCGAGCATTTCCAGGAGGACCTTCTGCAGATAGTCGAGGTCCGGTTCAAGAGGCTGTTCAGGCATGCGCACTCCTGTGTTCAAGCGATTGGCTGACTGTGCGGAAACAGCAGGTCGACAAAGCGCTCGGCGGTGGGTTGCGGTTCATGGTTGGCCAGGCCGACCCGCTCGTTGGCTTCGATGATCACGTAGTCGGGTTGGTCGGCGGCGCGCACCATCAGGTCGAGACCTACCACTGGGATATCCAGGGCGCGGGCGGCGCGCACGGCGGCATCGGCCAGCACCGGGTGCAGGCGCTCGGTGACGTCCTCCAGGGTACCGCCGGTGTGCAGGTTGGCGGTGCGACGTACGGCCAGGCGCTGGCCAGCCGGCAGCACGCTGTCGTAGTCCAATCCGGCGGCGCGCAGGGTACGTTGGGTTTCATCGTCCAGCGGGATGCGGCTTTCGCCCCCCGTGGCGGCCTGGCGCCGACGGCTCTGGGCTTTGATCAGCGCCTTGATGTTGTGCTTGCCGTCTCCGGTCACTTGGGCCGGATGGCGGATGGCCGCGGCCACCACTTCGTAGCCGATGACCACGATGCGCAGGTCCAGCCCGGCATGGAAGCTTTCCAGCAGGACCCGGCTGTCGAAGTGGCGCGCGTGCTCGATCGCTTGGTTGACCTCTTCCAGCGTGCCGAGGTCGACGGCTACGCCTTGGCCCTGCTCGCCGTCCAGGGGTTTCACTACCACGGCACCGTGTTCTTCGAGGAAGGCCAGGTTGTCGTCGGCATTGCCGGCCAACTGCTGGGCTGGCACTTGCAGGTCGGCAGCCTGCAGGGTCTTCTGGGTCAGGCTCTTGTCCTGGCACAGGGTCATGCTCACCGCGCTGGTCAAGTCGCTCAGCGACTCGCGGCAGCGTACCCGGCGTCCGCCGAGGCTGAGGGTGAACAGCCCGGCGCTGGCATCGTCGACCTGCACGTCGATGCCGCGCCGGTAGGCTTCCTCGACGATGATACGGGCGTAGGGGTTGAGCCCGGCTTCAGGGCCGGGGCCGAGGAACAGCGGCTGGTTGATGCCGTTCTTGCGCTTGACCGCGAAGGTCGGCAGGTTGCGGAACCCCAGCTTGCCATAGAGGCGCTTGGCCTGGCGGTTGTCGTGCAGCACCGACAGGTCCAGGTAGGCCAGGCCACGGCTCAGGAAGTGCTCGATCAGGTGGCGCACCAGCACTTCTCCGACGCCGGGGCGGGTGCACTGCGGGTCGACGGCCAGGCACCAAAGGCTGCAGCCGTGTTCCGGATCGTCGAAGGCCTTGCTGTGGTCCAGGCCCATCACACTGCCGATCACCGCGCCGCTGTCTTCGTCTTCGGCCAGCCAGTACACCGGGCCACCCTGGTGCCTCGGGGTGAGCAGTTCGGGGTTGACCGGCAACATGCCGCGGGCCTGGTACAGGTGGTTGATCGCTTGCCAGTCGGCCTCGTTTTGCGCCCGACGAATGCGGAAGCCGCGAAACACCCGCTGCGCCTGACGGTAGTCGGTGAACCACAGGCGTAAGGTGTCGGACGGGTCGAGGAACAACTGGTGCGGCGCCTGGGCCAGCACCTGCTGGGGGGCGGCCACGTACAGGGCGATGTCTCGCTCGCCCGGGCGTTCCTCCAGCAGTGCTTCGGCCAGGCTGGCCGGGTCAGGGTAAGTGTGGCCGATCAGCAAGCGCCCCCAGCCGCAATGCAGGGCACGGGGCAGGTCGTGTGGCTCGCTGCCGTCGCCGGCCAGGCGCGCCTGCAGGCGTTCGTAGGACGGAGCCTGGCCACGCAGCAGGCGCTGACCATAGGAAGCATGGGCTTTCATCGATCAGAGTCCTTGTTCGCTGAGCCACAGGTTCAGGGCCGCCAGTTGCCACAGCTTGGAGCCGCGCAACGGCGTGAGCTGGCCGTGTGGATTGCTGAGCAAGCGATCGAGCATGGCTGGGTTGAACAGGCCTCGGTCCTGGCTCGGGTCGGTCAGCAGTTCGCGGACCCAGTCCAGCGTGGCGCCTTGCAGGTGCTTGAGCCCGGGCACCGGGAAGTAACCTTTCTTGCGGTCGATGACTTCATGGGGAATGACCCGGCGGGCCGCAGCCTTGAGCACTTGCTTGCCGCCGTCAGGCAGCTTGAAGTGGGCCGGGATACGCGCCGACAGCTCGACCAGGCGGTAGTCGAGGAACGGCGTGCGCGCCTCCAGGCCCCAGGCCATGGTCATGTTGTCGACCCGCTTGACCGGGTCATCGACCAGCATCACCGTGCTGTCCAGGCGCAGGGCCTTGTCGACGGCATCCGAAGCGCCCGGCTGGGCGAAGTGTTCGCGGACGAAGTCGCCGGCGGCATCGTTGTCCAGCAGCCAGGGGGCCTGGACCGTGTCGCGGTATTCGCTGTGTTCGCGGTCGAAGAAGGCACTGCGGTAGGCCGCGAACGCATCGTCGGCGCCATCGACCTGCGGGTACCAGTGATAACCGGCGAACAGCTCGTCGGCGCCCTGGCCGCTTTGCACCACTTTGCAATGCTTGGCCACTTCCCGCGAGAGCAGGTAGAACGCGATGCAGTCGTGACTGACCATGGGCTCGCTCATGGCACGGAAGGCTGCGGGCAACTGCTCGATGATCTCGCGTTCGGCGATGCGCAACTGATGGTGGCGGGTGCCGTAGTGACGGGCGATCAGGTCGGAGTACTGGAACTCGTCGCCGCGCTCGCCGCCGGCATCCTCGAAGCCGATGGAGAAGGTCGACAGGTCATCCACACCGACTTCGCGCAGCAGGCCTACCAGCAGGCTGGAGTCGACGCCGCCGGACAGCAGCACGCCCACATCCACGGCCGCACGCTGACGGATCGCCACGGCTTCGCGGGTGGCATCCAGCACGCGGGTGGTCCAGTCCTCAAGGTCGAGACCGCGCTCATCCGGCTGCGGGCCGTAATGCAACTGCCACCAGGTGTGACGCTCGACTTGGCCGTGGCGGTCGATGCGCATCCAGCTGCCAGGCTCCAGCTTCTGTACATTGGCCAGCAGCGTGCGTGGCGCTGGGACCACGGCGTGGAAATTCAGGTAGTGGTTCAGCGCCACTGGGTCGAGCATCGGGTCGATGTCGCCGCCTTTGAGCAAGGCCGGCAGGGTCGAGGCGAAACGCAGGCGTTCACCATTGCGCGACAGGTACAGCGGCTTGACGCCGAGACGGTCGCGGGCAAGGAACAGGCGCTGTGTGTCGCGCTCCCAGATGGCCAGGGCGAACATGCCGTTGAGCTTGGGCAGCAAGGCCTCGCCCCAGGCGTGGTAGCCGTTGAGCAAGACTTCGGTGTCGCCGTCGGAATGGAAGGCGTAGCCCAGGTCCTCGAGTTCGCGGCGCAGCTCAGGGAAGTTGTAGATGGCGCCATTGAAGGCCAGGGCCAGGCCCTGAGCGTTGTCGACCATGGGCTGGGCCGAGCCATCGGACAGGTCCATGATCTTGAGGCGGCGATGGCCCAGGGCTATCGGCCCCTGGCTATGGAAGCCCCAGGCGTCTGGGCCTCGGGGCGCGAGATGATGGGTGATACGTTCGACTGCTGCCAGGTCCGCGGGGCGGGGTGCTTGGTCGATCGGGGTGAAGCGTAACTCTCCTGCTAATCCGCACATAAGTCCTTACCGGTTTTGCCGTTGGGGAGGGTGTCTCTTTAATAACCCTACAGCAACTGACCGGTACGAATTGTGTGAGTTTTAGATCAATCCGTTATAAGGGATGAGCGGTGGCCTGGTTGAGCTTCCCATAGAGGTCGGCGATTTCCTGCCGGAATGCAGGGATTATCAGGCGCGCTTGCCGCGTATCAGCTCACGCAAGGCAAAGCGATTCGGATGACAGGCCTCGGCAACCGCGCGCGGCACTGGCAAGGGCTCGCCACTGACCCAGGCGGCGATCAGCTCGCCACTCAGCGGCGCAGTGATCAGCCCGCGCGAACCATGGCCGCTATTCACGTACAAACCATCCAGCCAGGGGCAGGGGATATCCGGTATCTGCCGCGCATCCTTGCCGAGCACCGCATAGGTTTCGCCGAAGGCCACCAGGTCGGACACCGGCCCGACGATCGGCAGGTAGTCGGGGCTGGTGCAGCGGAAGGCGGCCCGGCCTTCCAGGTTGGCTGGGTCCAGCCCAGCAGTGCCAAGGCGCTTAGCAAGATCCGTGGAGATGTCTTGCAGCAAGCCCAGATTGCCTTGGTGCTCGGCGATGGTCGGGGTCAGGTCATCGCTATGGAAATCGAAGCTGGCGCCTAAGGTATGTTCATCCCCGCGTGGCGGCGCCACGTAGCCATCGGCGCAGACCACGGTGCCCAGGGCACGGCTGGCGGCGGTGGCCGGCAGACGGGTGATCTGCCCACGGATGCGCTTGAGCGGCAGCCCGGCGCAGGGTTCGAAGCGGCGGATCTCGGCGGCGCCGGCCAGCACCACCAGCGGTGCGCTGGCCAGCAGGCGCTCGCCGTCCCAGGCTTGCCAGCCGTCGTCTGCCCTGCGCAGTTCGAGGACTTCATGGTGCGTCAGCAGGCGTATGTTCGGCTGCTCCAGTTGCGTCTGGCACAGCGCGGGCGGATGCACCCAGCCGCCCTCGGGGTAGAACAGTCCTCCGCTAGGCAGCGCCACGCCGGCGATGGCCTCGGCCTGCTGTTGTGGCAGGGCCTGCAGCAGAGTGCTGTCGAAGGCAGTGGTCAGCTTGGCCTGGCGTGCGGCCTCCTTGTCATCGAAGGCCAGTTGCAGGACGCCGCAGGCATCCCAGTCACGGCCCCGCTGCAGGCGCTCCAGCCAGCGGCGGGTGTAGCCGAACCCGGCCAGGATGAGCTGCGAAAGTGCGGTGCCATGGGCCGATAGCTTCAAGTACAGCACCCCTTGCGGATTGCCCGAGGCTTCCTGCGCCGGAGCGTCGTGGCGTTCCAGCACGCTGACCTGCCAGCCGCGGGCGGCGAGGCTGGCCGCCGTGGCGCTGCCGGCCAGGCCTGCGCCGATCACCAGGGCTTCACGTGGCCCGGCGAGCGGGCGAGGCCGGGCATACCAGGGCGCAGTGGCGGGCGGCGGCGCCTGTTCGCTGGGCCAGCCCTGGAACTCGCCTGCCATGATTTCCCATTTCTTGCCGATGCCGGGCACGCGGCGCATGGCAAAGCCGGCAGCGATCAGCCCCCGGCGTACCCAACCCGTGCTGGTGAAGGTGCCCAGGGTGGCGCCTGGGGCCGAGAGCCGGGCCAGTTGGGCGAACAGCTCAGGCGTCCACATGTCTGGGTTCTTCGAGGGGGCGAAGCCATCGAGGAACCAGGCATCGATCTGGGCATCGAGCAGCGGCAGTTGGTCCCGCACATCACCGATCAGCAGCGTCAGCGTCACCCGGCCGTGGTCGAAGCTCATTTGCTGGAAGCCCGGGTGCATCGCCACGTACTGCGCCAGCAGGGGAGCACTGAAGGGTGCCAGCTCCGGCCACAGTTGCAGGGCGCGGCCCAGGTCCTCGCGGTTGAGTGGGTACTTTTCGACGCTGACGAAGTGCAGCCTGGCGCTGGCGGGCGCCAGCTCGCTGAACGCTTGCCAGGCGCAGAAGAAGTTCAGCCCGGTGCCGAAACCGGTCTCGCCAATCACCAGGCAGTCTTGTCCGCCCAGTGCGGCGAAGCGCTGGCGCAGTTGGTTCTGCTCGATGAAGACATGGCGGGTTTCTTCCAGGCTCTGGTCCTTGGAGAAATAGATGTCGTCGTACTGCCGCGAATGAGGGCGGCCTTGGTCGTCCCAGTCGATCTGGGCGTGCTGGGGCAGGGTGGTTTCGGACATGGTCGGCTCGGCTACAGCGGGTGACGCATTCTAGCGTATCAATTGCCTACAAGGCGCCGCGCGATCCGCTAGTCTTGCCTATCCATGACGGGAGCCAGCCATGTTCGAATCTGCACAAATCGGTCACAGCATCGACAAGGAAACCTATGACGCGGAAGTGCCGGCCTTGCGCGAGGCCTTGCTGGAGGTCCAGTACGACCTCAAGCAGCAGGCGCGTTTTCCGGTCATCGTGTTGATCAATGGCGTCGAAGGCGCAGGCAAGGGCGAGACGGTCAAGCTGCTCAACGAGTGGATGGACCCGCGCCTGATCGAAGTGCGCACCTTCGACCAGCAGACCGACGAGGAACTGGCCCGGCCGCCGGCCTGGCGCTACTGGCGCGCCTTGCCGGCCAAGGGGCGGATGGGGGTGTTCTTCGGCAACTGGTACAGCCAGATGCTTCAGGGGCGAGTCCATGGCCTGTTCAAGGATGCCGTGCTCGACCAGGCCATCCGTGGCGCCGAGCGCTTGGAGGAGATGCTCTGCGACGAGGGCGCGCTGATCTTCAAGTTCTGGTTTCACCTGTCCAAGAAGCAGATGAAGGCACGGCTCAAGGCCCTCAAGGACGATCCGCTGCACAGCTGGCGCATCAGCCCGCTGGATTGGCAGCAGTCGCAAACCTACGATCGCTTCGTGCGTTTCGGCGAGCGAATCCTGCGCCGCACCAGCCGCGACTATGCCCCCTGGCATGTGATCGAAGGCGTCGATCCGCATTACCGCAGCCTGGCCGTGGGGCGCATCCTCCTCGAAGGCCTGCAGTCGGCGCTGGCCAGCGAAACGAACCCCAAGCACCAGAGCAATATCGCGCCGTTAGGCCGCAGCATCGACCAGCGTGGCTTGCTGGCCAGCCTGGACCTGAGTCGGCACCTGGGCAAGAAGGACTACCAGGAGCAACTGATCACCGAACAGGCGCGCCTGGCCGGCCTGCTGCGGCACAAGCACATGCGCCGGCACGCATTGGTGGCCGTGTTCGAAGGCAACGATGCGGCAGGCAAGGGGGGCGCCGTCCGCCGCGTCGCCGCCGCCCTCGACCCGCGCCAGTACCGCATCGTGCCAATCGCCGCGCCGACCGAAGAAGAACGTGCGCAGCCTTACCTCTGGCGCTTCTGGCGGCATGTTCCGGCCAGGGGCAAGTTCACCATCTTCGACCGCTCCTGGTATGGGCGGGTGTTGGTGGAGCGGGTCGAAGGCTTCTGCAGCCAGGCCGACTGGATGCGGGCCTATGGTGAAATCAACGACTTCGAGGAACAGTTGAGCAACGCCGGCGTGGTGGTGGTCAAGTTCTGGCTGTCGATCGACCAGCAAACCCAGCTCGAACGCTTCGAGGAGCGGGAAAAGATCCCGTTCAAACGCTACAAGATCACCGAAGAAGATTGGCGAAACCGCGAAAAATGGGAGGATTACGCCAGTGCGGTCGAAGACATGGTCGACCGCACCAGCACCGAGATCGCCCCCTGGACCCTGGTCGAGGCCAACGACAAGCGCTGGGCGCGGGTCAAGGTGCTGCGCACGATCAATGAGGCGCTGGAAGCAGCGTTTGCCAAGGACAAGAAGTGATGTCGTGAAGGGGCTGTGAGAGATTCCATGGCTCATGGCAACTGATGTATTGCCGGGGCCGGCCCTAATCGCAGGCTGTGCCACAGCTCCCACAGGGACCCTGCTGGGGCTTGCCAGTGAATTCCTATGGCCATGAGTCAAAGGAATGACCTGATGAATTCTTTTCCCGCCACTTTCTCCCAGTGGCACACGCCAAGCCTTTAGAATTCCCGTTCCCCCCACCATAGGGCTTATCGAGGCTGGTTATGCACATTTCTTCCGGACGCTGGGTCTACGGCCTGTTCCTGGCACTGCTGACCGCGCTGCTCTGGGGCATCCTGCCGATCAAGCTCAAGCAAGTGCTGCAGGTGATGGATCCGGTGACCGTCACCTGGTTCCGCTTGTCCGTTTCCGGTGGCCTGCTGTTCGCCTGGCTGGCGGCGACCCGGCGCTTGCCCAGGTTCAGCCGATTAGGGCGCAAGGGAATGGGCCTGGTGGCAGTGGCTACCTGCGGACTGGTCGGTAACTATGTGCTGTATCTCTTCGGCTTGCGCCTGCTCAGCCCAGGGACGGCACAACTGGTGGTGCAGATCGGTCCGGTGCTGTTGTTGGTCGCCAGTGTGTTCGTGTTCAAGGAGCGCTTCAGCATGGGGCAGGGGGCTGGCCTGGTGATCCTGCTGGCCGGTTTCGGTTTGTTCTTCAACCAGCGCCTGGAAGAGCTGCTGACCTCGCTGGGCACCTACACCACGGGGGTGTTGACCATCCTCCTGGCCACCAGCATCTGGACCTTCTATGCCCTGAGCCAGAAGCAACTGCTGACGGTCTGGAATTCCATGCAGGTGATGATGGTGATCTACCTGTTCTGCGCCTTGCTGCTGACCCCCTGGGTCCATCCCCTTGAAGCCTTGCAGTTGAGCCCGTTGCAAGGTTGGCTGCTGCTAGCCTGCTGCCTCAACACCCTGGTGGCCTATGGTGCCTTTGCCGAGGCCCTGGCCCATTGGGAGGCGTCGCGGGTCAGCGCGACCTTGGCCCTGACCCCGCTGGTGACTTTTGTCGCCGTGGCCCTGGCGGCCTGGTGCTGGCCGGATTATGTGCAGGCTGAAGAGATCAATGCGCTGGGCTACGTGGGGGCGGTCGTGGTGGTGACTGGGTCGGCCCTGGTCGCCCTGGGGCCATCGCTGGTGGCCGGTTGGCGGGCCAGGCGCGCACGCCTGGCCACCTGACCGGGCCTGCCTTCAGCCCTTGCCACCGGGTGCGAGCATGTTCTCTGGGCGCACCCATTCGTTGAACTGTTCGTTCGTCAGGTAACCCAGCTCCAACGCTGCTTCACGTAAGGTCGTGCCTTCGGCATAGGCCTTCTTGGCGATCTCTGCCGCTTTGTCGTAGCCGATATGCGGGTTGAGTGCGGTAACCAGCATCAGCCCGCGTTCAAGGTGCGCGGCCATTTGCTCGGCATCCGGCTCGATACCGGCCACGCAGTGCTGCTGGAAGTTGCGGCAGCCGTCGGCCAGCAGTTCGATGGACTGCAGCAGGTTATGGATGATCACCGGCTTGAACACGTTCAACTGCAGGTGGCCCTGGCTGGCCGCGAAGCTGATCGCGGTGTCGTTGCCCAGTACCTGGCAGGCCAGCATCGACAGGGCCTCGCATTGGGTTGGGTTGACCTTGCCTGGCATGATCGAGCTGCCCGGTTCGTTGGCCGGCAGGCGCACTTCGGCCAATCCGGCACGTGGGCCGGAGCCCAGTAGGCGCAAGTCGTTGGCGATTTTCATCAGTGCCACCGCCAGGGTTTTCAGGCCCCCGGCCAGGCTGGTCAGCGGTTCATGGCCGGAGAGGGCAGCAAATTTGTTCGGCGCGGTGACGAATGGCAAGCCGGAGAGGGCAGCCAGCTCTGCCGCCACGGCTTCGGCGAAACCGTGCGGGGCATTCAGCCCAGTGCCTACCGCCGTGCCGCCCTGGGCCAGCTCGCAGACCGCTGGCAACGACGCCCGGATGGCGCGTTGGGCGTAGTCGAGCTGGGCAACGAAGGCCGAGACTTCCTGGCCGAAGGTAATCGGCGTGGCGTCCATCATGTGGGTGCGGCCAGTCTTGACCAGGTGCTGATGACGCGCGGCCAACTCGGCCAGCCCCGAAGACAGCTCGGTGATCGCCGGCAACAGCTTGTGCTGTACCGCCTGGACGGTGGCGATGTGCATGGCGGTGGGGAAGCAGTCGTTGGAGCTCTGCGAGCGATTGACGTGGTCGTTCGGGTGTACTGGCACCTTGCCGCCGCGGCCCTTGCCGGCCAGTTCGTTGGCGCGGCCGGCGATCACTTCGTTGACGTTCATGTTGCTCTGGGTGCCGCTACCAGTCTGCCAGACCACCAGCGGGAACTGGTCGTCGTGCTGACCGTCGAGCACTTCGTCGGCGGCCTGTTCGATCAGCCGGGCAACGTCGGCCGGTAGGTCGCCATTGCGGTCGTTGACCCTGGCCGCGGCCTTCTTGATCAGCGCCAGGGCGTGCAGCACCGCGAGTGGCATGCGTTCCTTGCCAATGGCGAAGTTGATCAGCGAGCGTTGCGTCTGCGCGCCCCAGTAGGCCTCCTCAGGAACTTCGACCGGGCCCAGGCTGTCAGTTTCGATACGGCTCATGCTGCGCTCACTCCTTTGTTGTCTGAAACCGCAGTTTAGGCCCTCATTCGATGCAGCGGTTCCGTCGCTCGTCGTCCTACTTGAGCGTTGCGTCCATGTCGGCGCAGAATGCTTTACCTTGGGGTATTACCTCACCTGTTTAATGAAGGAATTCCGATGACCCGTCTCCGTGCCCTCTGCGTCGCTGTCGCCCTGGCTTGTGCCAGCGGCCAAGTGCTCGCCGATACCGCCAGTCACAACGCCAGTGCTGAAAAATTCCTCCAGCTGGCCAATGCCGACAAGCTGGGCACTCCGGTGTACATGCAAGTCCAACAGATGTTCGCCCAGCGCTTCGAGCAGACCAAGGCCCCGGCGGCCAAGAAGACCGTACTGGACAGCTACCAGGCCAAGGCCAATGCGGCCCTGGACCAGGCCATCGGCTGGAACAAGCTCAAGCCGGACATGGTCAAGCTCTACACCGCGAACTTCACCGAAAGCGAACTCAACGATCTGGTCAAGTTCTATGAGTCGCCGCTGGGCAGGAAGGTCATGACCAAGATGCCTCAGGTCACCCAGCAGTCGGCCCAGCTGACTCAGGCCAAGCTCGAAAGCGCCGTGCCTGTGGTCAACAAGCTGCTGGAAGACATGACCAAGGAACTCGACCCTAATGCCGGCAAGGTCGCCGCGCCGACGAAGAAGTGATAAGCGGAGCCCGTCGATGAGCATGCAGCAACAGATCGAACAGCACTTGGCCGCCCTGGCGCCCCAGCACTTGCAGGTGCTGGACGAGAGCCACATGCACAGCCGCGGCCAGCAGACCCACTACAAGGCAGTGGTGGTCAGCGAGCAGTTCGAGGGACTGAACAGCGTCAAGCGTCACCAGAAGGTGTATGCCACCCTCGGCGAGCTGATGGGGCAGTTCCATGCCCTGGCCCTGCACACCTATACCCCGCAGGAGTGGGCCCAGGTCGGTGCCGCACCGGCTTCGCCGGTCTGCGCTGGGGGCAGCAAGCACTGAATCCTTTCCAGGATTTTGGTAAACTGTGCAACGCGCCGCTTGTCGGCGCGTTTTTTTTGCCATCCGGTTCGTCCTTTGCGAGGACGGCCACCTGGAGATTTCATCGCATGACCCAACCGATCGTCGTGGCGGCGCTGTACAAGTTCGTCACCCTGGAAGATTACGTCGAGCTGCGCGAGCCGCTGCTCAACACCATGCTGGACAACGGCGTCAAAGGCACCCTGCTGCTGGCCGAGGAAGGCATCAACGGCACCGTCTCGGGCACCCGTGAGGCTATCGACGCGCTGCTGGCCTGGTTGCGCAACGACCCGCGCCTGATCGATGTCGACCACAAGGAATCCTACTGCGACGAACAGCCGTTCTACCGCACCAAGGTCAAGCTCAAGAAAGAGATCGTCACCCTGGGCGTGCCGGGCGTCGACCCGAACCGTAAGGTCGGCACCTACGTCGACCCGAAGGACTGGAACGCGCTGATCAGCGACCCGGAAGTGCTGTTGATCGACACCCGTAACGACTACGAGGTGGCCATCGGCACCTTCGAAGGTGCGATCGACCCGAAGACCGCGACCTTCCGCGAGTTTCCCGACTACATCAAGGCCAACTTCGATCCGAGCAAGCACAAGAAAGTGGCCATGTTCTGCACTGGCGGCATCCGCTGCGAGAAGGCCTCCAGCTACATGCTCGGTGAGGGCTTCGAAGACGTCTATCATCTTAAGGGCGGGATCCTGAAATACCTCGAAGAGGTGCCTCAGGAAGAAAGCCGCTGGCAGGGCGACTGCTTCGTTTTCGACAACCGTGTCACGGTGCGCCATGACCTGAGCGAAGGTGACTACGACCAGTGCCATGCCTGTCGTCACCCGATCAGCGTGGAGGACCGTGCGTCCGAGCACTATTCGCCAGGCATCAGTTGCCCGCACTGCTGGGACAGCCTGAGCGAGAAGACCCGGCGCAGCGCCATCGACCGGCAGAAACAGATCGAACTGGCCAAGGCCCGCAACCAGCCCCACCCGATCGGTTACAACTACCGCAAAGCCGAGGTCTGATGTATGTCCGCGCGCCTGCTTTATGTGATGGACCCGATGTGCTCCTGGTGTTGGGGGTTTGCGCCAGTGGCCGAGGCCCTGATTGCGCAGGCGCGTGAGGCTGGCGTCGAGACCCACCTGGTGCCGGGTGGCTTGCGCACCGGCAGCAGCGCCCTGGACGCCTCGACCCGACGCTACATCCTCGAACACTGGCAGGCAGTCGCCGAAGCTACCGGCCAGGCTTTCCGCTTCGAAGGGGCCATGCCGGACGGTTTCGTTTACGACACCGAGCCTGCCTGCCGGGCACTGGTGGCGGCGCGTGAGCTCGATGCGTCGCGCGCCTGGACCTTGCTCGGGCTGATCCAGCATGCCTTCTACCAGGAGGGTGAGGACGTCACCCGCGCGCCTCAACTGGTGAACCTTGCCGAGCAGGCCGGCTTCGACCGCACCCGTTTCGCCGATGCGTTCATCAGCGCAGAAACGCGTGGGGCGACTGCAGCGGATTTCAGCTGGGTCCAGGACCTTGGCATTGCCGGCTTCCCCACGTTGCTGGCCGAGCGCAATGGCCAGTTGGCTCTGCTGACCAACGGCCACCAGCCGCTGGATCGCTTGCAACCCCTGCTCGGCCGCTGGCTGCAGCAGGCCGTTTGTGCTTGATCTGCCAGGGTCGCCCGACCCTGTGCCGGGGCCAGCCCCCGTCGTGCCCGACCGGCTGAGCTGGGCGGAGATCCGCCGCCTGGCGCTGCATCACCGCAAAGCCCTGTGGGGCGCCAATGCGGTGGCTGTCATGGCCGCGTTGTGCAGTGTGCCGATTCCTTTGCTGCTGCCGCTGCTGGTCGACGAAGTGCTGTTGGGGCATGGCGATGCCGCCTTGAAATGGATGAACAACCTGCTGCCTTCGCAGTGGCAGGTGGCGGCCGGCTATATCGGCCTGATGCTTGTGGCGACCCTGGGCCTGCGCTGTGCTTCGCTGGCGTTCAACGTGGTGCAGGCTAAGCTGTTCGCCGGCCTGGCCAAGGATATCGTCTACCGTTTGCGCATCCGCTTGATCGAGCGGCTCAAGCGGATCTCCCTGAGCGAGTACGAGAGCCTTGGTAGTGGCACCGTGACTACTCACTTGGTCACCGATCTGGACACCCTGGACAAGTTCGTCGGCGAAACCCTCAGTCGCTTCCTGGTGGCGGTGCTGACCCTGACCGGCACGGCGGCGATCCTGATCTGGATGCACTGGCAACTGGCCCTGCTGATCCTGCTGTTCAACCCGCTGGTGATCTACTTCACGGTGCAGTTGGGCAAGCGGGTCAAGCACCTGAAGAAGCTCGAGAACGACAGCACGTCGCGCTTCACCCAGGCCCTCACCGAGACCCTGGATGCCATCCAGGAAATCCGTGCCGGCAACCGCCAGGGTTATTTCCTCGGCCGTCTCGGCCTGCGTGCCCGGGAAGTGCGCGACTATGCCGTGGCCTCGCAATGGAAGAGCGACGCCAGTGGCCGCGCCAGCGGACTGTTGTTCCAGTTCGGTATCGACATCTTCCGCGCCGCGGCCATGCTCACCGTGCTGTTTTCCGATCTGTCGATCGGGCAGATGCTGGCGGTGTTCAGCTACCTCTGGTTCATGATCGGGCCGGTCGAGCAACTGCTCAACCTGCAATATGCCTTCTACGCAGCCGGTGGCGCGCTGAGCCGTCTCAACGAGCTGCTGGCGCGTGCCGATGAACCGCAGTACCCGGCGGCAAGCAACCCCTTCGCCGGCCGCGATACCGTCGGCATCGAAGTGCGCGACCTGCGTTTTGCCTATGCCGACGAGCCGGTTCTCGACCAGCTCAACCTGTCCATTGCGCCGGGCGAAAAAGTGGCGATCGTCGGCGCCAGCGGCGGTGGCAAGAGCACCCTGGTGCAACTGCTGCTGGGTTTGTACAGCGCCCAGGCAGGGTCTATCCGCTTCGGTGGCGCGAGCCTGCAGGAGATTGGCCTGGAGACCCTGCGCGAGAACGTGGCGGTGGTCCTGCAGCACCCTTCGTTGTTCAACGACAGCGTTAGGGCCAACCTGACCATGGGGCGTGACTGCAGCGACGATGCTTGCTGGCAGGCCCTGCACATCGCCCAACTGGACACCACCATCGCCGCGCTGCCCCAGGGCCTGGACAGCGTGGTCGGTCGTTCTGGCGTACGCCTGTCGGGCGGCCAGCGGCAACGCCTGGCCATTGCCCGGATGGTCCTGGCCGAGCCCAAGGTGGTGATCCTCGACGAGGCGACCTCGGCCCTGGATGCCGCCACCGAGTACAACCTTCACCAGGCACTGACGCGCTTCCTCAGCGCGCGTACCACGCTGATCATCGCCCACCGCCTGTCGGCGGTGAAGCAGGCCGACCGGGTGTTGGTGTTCGATGGCGGGCATGTGGCCGAGGATGGTGATCACCAGCAACTGATCGCCGAAGGCGGGCTGTATGCCAAGCTCTACGGGCATTTGCAGCAGAGCTGAACAGGGCCGGCGCAGACGTTCGCGTCAGTTGGCGAGCGGCCCGGCCTTTGGCAAGGCTGGGCCTTGCATCGCCAACTGACGTTGGCTCTTACCGGTATAGCGTCGACAGGCAGGCCACGGTCTTGTCCATGGAGGCCGGTAAATGCCTGTCACCCCAATCAGAAAATCCCCACCACAATCATGGCAAATGACTTAGGCTGTGCTTGTCTAGGTTGAGTTTTATCCGCCTTAACGACAGGGATTACATGAAGGGAAGTCAGACGCTAGAAACGCCAAGGCTGCTGGGCATTATCTGGCCCTTTGTCGCCGTTGTGGTTTTCCAGGTGTTGCTGGGCAGTGTCAGCCTCTATGCCCTGTCGGCGGTGCGCGCCTATGTGGCTGGTGAAAGCCTGTGGTCCAAGGGGCAGAAGGATGCCATCTATTATCTGAATCTCTACGCTGAAACCCGTGACGAACGGGTCTTCCAGCGCTATAGCCGGGCCATAGCCGTGCCTCAGGGCAGCCATGACCTGCGGGTGGCTCTGGACCTGCCAGAGCCGGACCTGGCGGCGGCCCGCGATGGCATCCTGCGCGGTGGTAATCACCCTGACGATGTGGCCAGTGTGATCTGGCTCTACCTCAATTTCCGCCACGTCAGCTACCTGGAAAAGGCCATCGGGTACTGGACCATTGGTGACGATTACTTGCAGCAACTGGACTCGCTGGCCACGCAAATGCACCAGGGCTTCACCCAGGGCAGTGTCGGTGCGGGTCAGGTGGCTGACTGGAAGGCGCGCATCGCCGCCATCAATGACGGCGTCACGCCGGCGTCCAAGGCATTCAGCGATGCGCTGGGCGAAGGCTCGCGCACTTTGTTGCGATTGTTGCTAATCACCAATTTGGCCACGGCCCTGTTCCTGATCACCTTCGCTTGGCGGCGTTCGAGCAAGTTGTTGGCTCAACGCCAGGCCTTCGCCAACGCATTGCAGGTGGAGAAGGAGCGGGCGCAGGTCACCCTCGAATCCATCGGGGACGCGGTGATCACCACCGATGTCGAGGGTTGCATCGCCTATATGAATCCGGCTGCCGAGCAGCTGACTCACTGGCATGCAGAGCAGGCCCAGGGCCTGCCGTTGGCAGCGCTATTCAGCCTGCTCGACGAGAATGCTGAAAAGGATTGCCAGACCCTGGTCGAGCAGATATTCAGTGGCAGCCTCAGGGGCGGCACTGAACATACCCGGTTGATTCAGCGCCTGGACGGCAGCACGGTGTCAGTCAACCTGGTCGGCTCGCCCATCCTCTCTGGCGGGAGGGCCAGCGGCATCGTTCTGGTCCTGCATGACATGACCCAGGAGCGCCAGTACATCGCTAACCTGTCCTGGCAGGCCACCCATGACGCCCTGACCGGCCTGGCCAACCGCCGTGAGTTCGAATACCGACTGGAGCAGTCGCTCAATGGCCTGGCACGGCAAGCGGGGCGCCATTCGCTGATGTTCCTCGACCTGGACCAGTTCAAGCTGGTTAATGACACCTGCGGTCATGCCGCCGGCGACGAACTGCTGCGGCATATCTGCGCGGTGCTGCAAGCCAGCCTACGTGAAGGCGATACCTTGGCCAGGCTGGGCGGCGACGAGTTCGGCATCCTCCTGGAAAACTGCCCGTCGGAGCGGGCAGAGCGGATCGCCGAGCAGTTGCGTCAGAACGTGCAGGGCCTGCATTTCGTCTGGAAGGGGCGGCCCTTCGTCACCACCGTCAGTCTGGGTCTGGTGCACATCGCCCAGGCGCCGGCCACGCTGGAGGCTTCCCTGCGCGCCGCGGACATGGCCTGCTACATGGCCAAGGAGAAAGGCCGCAACCGGGTTCAGGTCTACCATGCCGACGACAGCGAGCTGTCCATGCGTTTTGGCGAAATGGCCTGGATCCAGCGCCTGCATGTGGCCCTGGAAGAAAACCGCTTCTGCCTGTATGCCCAGGAAATCGCGGCACTCGGACCGCAGGAGGGCAATGGTCATATCGAGATCCTGCTGCGCCTGCATGATGAAAGCGGACGCACCATCCTGCCTGAAAGCTTCATCCCTGCCGCCGAGCGCTATGGTTTGATGACCGCCCTGGACCGCTGGGTGGTGCGCAATGTATTCCAAGTGATTCGCCAGTGCCTGGACGAAGAGCGCGAGGGGCCGTTGGCCATCTGCGCCATCAATCTGTCTGGCAGCAGCATTGGTGACGACAAGTTCCTTGAGTACCTGCAACGGCTGTTCACCGAGTACGCCATTCCGCCCCGCCTGATCTGCTTCGAAATCACCGAGACCAGTGCGATCGCCAACCTGGGCAGTGCCATCCGCTTCATCAATGAATTGAAGGGACTGGGCTGCAAGTTCTCCCTGGACGACTTCTGCGCCGGAATGTCGTCATTCGCTTATTTGAAACATTTGCCTGTAGACTTCCTGAAGATCGACGGAAGTTTCGTCAAGGACATGCTGGACGACCCGGTCAACCGCGCCATGGTCGAGGTGATCAACCATATTGGCCATGTTATGGGCAAACGGACCATTGCCGAGTTTGTCGAGACGCCTCTGATCGAGCAGGCCTTGCAGGAAATCGGCGTGGACTACGCCCAGGGATACCTGATCGAGCGTCCGCAGGTCTTCACCTGCGACAGCCTGCGGCGCAAACGGATTGCTGCAAGGCCCCTGCTGTTCAAGGCGCCGGGGACCTTTCGCTGAGCCCGTTCCGGAAATCACAAGGAATCAAGGAGCTGACAGTGAGTGATGCGTTCATACGGATCGGGCCATTGATGGACTCTCACAGCTACCCGCAATGGGCTCGGCAACTGCTCGAAGACTGCCAGGAGAGCAAGCGCCGGGTGGTCGAACACGAACTGTACCAGCGTTTGCGTGACGGCCGGCTCAAGGCCGGGACCATCCGCCAGTACCTGATCGGTGGCTGGCCGGTGGTCGAGCAGTTTTCCCTGTACATGGCCCAAGCGCTGACCAAGACGCGCTATGGCCGCCATCCTGGCGAAGACATGGCGCGTCGCTGGCTGATGCGCAACATTCGCGTCGAGCTCAACCATGCCGACTACTGGCTGCACTGGTGCCAGGCCCACGGTATCAGTCTGGAGGAACTGCAGGCCCAAGACGTGCCACTTGAGCTCAATGCCTTGAACGACTGGTGCTGGCGGGTGTGTTCGACCGAGCCGTTGATCGTCATCATCGCCGCGATCAACTACGCCATCGAAGGCGCTACGGGTGAGTGGTCGGCGCGGGTGTGCTCTTCGGACACCTATGCCGAGGGTTTTCCGCAGGAGGGGCGCAAGCGCGCCATGAAGTGGCTGAAGATGCATGCCCAGTACGATGATGCGCACCCCTGGGAGGCGCTGGAAATCATCTGCACCCTGGCTGGAGAGAATCCCTCGCAGGCCCTACGCAGTGAGCTGCGCAAGGCGATCTGCAAGAGTTACGACTGCATGCACCTGTTTCTCGAACGCTGCATGCAGTTGGAACAGCAGCAGGACAAGCGACAGGCCTCTGGCCGTGGCCGCAACCTGAGGCTTACTGGGCGTTGAAGGCCTGGCCGTTGATGCCAGTGCTGTCCGGGCCCATCAGGTACAGGTAGACCGGCATGATCTCGTCCGGCAGCGGGTTGTTTTGTGGGTTCTCGCTTGGGTAGGCCTGGGCGCGCATGCCGGTGCGGGTGGCGCCTGGGTTGATGCTGTTGGCGCGTACCGCTGCGACATCCTCCAGTTCGTCGGCCAGGGTCTGCATCAGGCCCTCGGTGGCGAACTTCGACACGCCATAGGCGCCCCAGTAGGCTCGGCCTTTGCGACCGACGCTGCTGGAGGTGAAAATCACCGAAGCGTCCTGGGACAGCTTGAGCAGCGGCAACAGGGTGCTGGTCAGCATGAACATGGCATTGACGTTAATGTGCATGACACGCATGAAGTTGTCGCCTGACAACTGCTCCAGCGGTGTGCGTGGGCCGATGATCGAGGCGTTGTGCAACAGGCCGTCGAGGTGGCCGAAGTTGTCCTCGATCATCACCGCCAGCTCATCGTACTGGTGGGGCAGGGCGGTTTCGAGGTTGAACGGGATCACCACGGGCTGGGGGTGGCCGGCGGCGACGATCTCGTCATAGATTTCGTTGAGGTTGGTCTCGGTTTTGCCCAGCAGCAGCACGGTGGCGCCATGGGCGGCGTAGGCCTTGGCGGCGGCAGCGCCGATGCCACGGCCGGCGCCGGTCACCAGGATGATCCGGCCCTGTAGCAGGTCTGGTCGGGCGATATAGTCGAACATGGGCTTGTCCTTGAGTGAGTAGGGCCTGCGTAGCGGCCCGGTGTGCGCTGGACTGGCTTTTCTGGTGCTGCAGTCTCGAGGTAGGAGCCAGCGTCAGCTGGCGATGGCCGCCGAGTGGCCCA
Source organism: Pseudomonas sp. X10 (assembly GCF_054889225.1). NCBI lineage: Bacteria > Pseudomonadati > Pseudomonadota > Gammaproteobacteria > Pseudomonadales > Pseudomonadaceae > Pseudomonas > Pseudomonas sp. X10. The sequence continues at coordinate 1,552,696 of NZ_CM142677.1, forward strand.
GCCTCTGGCAAGGCTTTGTCTTGCATCGCCAACTGATGCTGGCTCCTACCGCTACAGCGTTTGCCGGGCTTCCAGTCAGCAACCGCAGAGCGCGCTGTCGATTACCTTGCGCAGCTCCAGCGGGTGGTCGACGACCACGTCCGCGCCCCAGTTGTTGGGATTGTCCTGTGGATGAATGTAGCCGTAGCGCACTGCCGCCGTGCGGGTGCCCGCATCGCGGCCGGACTCGATGTCGCGCAGGTCGTCGCCGACGAACAGCACGCTGGCCGGGTCCAGGTTCAGCGTCTTGCAGGCGAGGATCAGCGGCTCCGGGTCTGGCTTGCTGTTCTTCACGTGGTCCGGGCAGATCAGCAATGCCGAGCGTTCGGCCAGGCCCAGGCGCTGCATGATCGGCTCGGCGAAGCGCACCGGCTTGTTGGTGACCACGCCCCACAGCAGGTTGCCTTTCTCGATGTCGGCCAGCAGTTCGGCCATGCCGTCGAACAGCTTGCTATGCACGGCGCAGTCGCGCTGGTAGCGCTCGAGGAATTCCAGGCGAAGGGCCTCGAAGCCCTCGGATTCCGGGTCCATGGCAAAGGTGACGGCGACCATGGCCCGCGCGCCGCCGGAGATCACGTCGCGGATGCGTTTGTCATCGATGGCCGGCAGCCCGCGCTCGGCGAGCATGGCCTGGCAGATGGCGATGAAGTCTGGCGCCGTGTCGAGCAAGGTGCCGTCCATGTCGAAGAGTACTGCTCGCAATCGCATGCTCATTCCTCGCGCAGGGTCTGGATCATGTAGTTGACGTCAACGTCGCTGCTGAGCTTGTAGTGCTTGGTCAGCGGGTTGTAGGTCAGGCCGATGATGTCCTTGACTTCCAGGCCGGCGCTGCGGCTCCAGGCACCCAGCTCGGACGGGCGGATGAACTTCTTGAAGTCATGGGTGCCGCGAGGCAGCAGCTTCATGATGTACTCGGCGCCGATGATGGCGAACAGGTAGGCCTTGGGGTTGCGGTTGATGGTGGAGAAGAACACCTGGCCGCCAGGCTTGACCATGCGGCAGCAGGCGCGGATCACCGAGGAGGGGTCTGGAACGTGCTCGAGCATCTCCAGGCAGGTGACCACATCGAACTGTTCGGGCATTTCCTCGGCCAGGGCCTCGGCGGTGGTCTGCCGGTATTCGACCGCGACGCCGGACTCCAGTTGGTGCAGTTGGGCAACGGCCAGCGGCGCCTCGCCCATGTCGATACCGGTGACCGTGGCGCCGCGCAGCGCCATGGCTTCGCTGAGGATGCCGCCGCCGCAACCGACGTCCAGCACCTTCTTGCCGGCCAGACCGACGCGCTCGTCGATCCAGTTGACCCGCAACGGGTTGATGTCGTGCAGTGGCTTGAACTCGCTCTCGCGGTCCCACCAGCGGTGGGCCAAGGCTTCGAACTTGGCGATTTCGGCGTGGTCGACGTTGCTCATGGAACGGTCCTCTGAAACTTCGGTAAAAGTGTCACGGGGCGGCAGCCGTGGCTGCTGGCCGGTTATTCGTTGCGTTTGCCGATGCGCTCGCCCCAGGCGCGGGCGGTGGCGATCAGGGCCTGCTCGTCCAGGCGGGTCAGGCGGCGCTCGTCCAGCAGTTGCCTGCCAGCCACCCAGACGTGGCGGACGCAGTCGCGGCCTGTGGCGTAGATCAGTTGCGAGACCGGGTCATGGACCGGTTGCTGGGCCAGCCCCGAAAGGTCGAATACAACCAGGTCTGCGGCCTTGCCCAGCTCCAGTGAGCCGGTAATGGCCTCCAGGCCTAGGGCGCGGGCACCGTTCAGGGTCGCCATGCGCAGGGCGCGGTGCGCATCCAGGGCCGAAGCGCAGCCTGCGACCGCCTTGGCCAGCAGCGCCGCGGTGCGGGTCTCGCCGAGCAGGTCCAAGTCATTGTTGCTGGCCGCGCCATCGGTGCCGATGGCCACGTTGACGCCGGCCTGCCATAGGCGCTCGACCGGGCAGAAGCCACTGGCCAGCTTGAGGTTCGATTCCGGGCAGTGCACCACGCTGGTGTTGCTTTCTACCAGCAGGGCCAGGTCCTCGTCGCTGATCTGGGTCATGTGCACCGCTTGCAGGCGCGGCCCCAGCAGGCCCAGACGGGCGAGGCGGGCCAACGGGCGCTCGCCGCGCTCGGCCAGGGATTGTTCGACCTCGGAGGCGGTTTCCTGGATGTGCATATGGATCGGTGCATCCAGCTCTTCGGCGATGATGCGGATTTTCTCCAGGTTCTCGTCATTCACCGTATAGGGCGCATGCGGCCCTAGGGCGATGCTGATGCGCGGGTGGTGGCGCAAGTCGTTGAACAGTTCGATGCCTAGGTGCAGGCCTTCTTCCGTGGTGCGCGCGCCCGGGATCGGGAAGTCCAGCAAGGGCACGGCGACCTGCGCGCGGATGCCGCTGTGATGGACCCGCTCGCAGGCTTCCTTGGGGAAGAAGTACATGTCCGAGAAGCAGGTGACGCCGCCCTTGAGCTGCTCGGCAATGGCCAGGTCGGTGCCGTCGCGGACGAAGGCCTCATCGACCCAGCGACCCTCGGCCGGCCAGATATGCTCCTGCAGCCAGGTCATCAGCGGTAGGTCGTCGGCCAGGCCGCGGAATAGGGTCATCGCCGCGTGGCCGTGGGCATTGATCAATCCCGGGCTCAGCAGGCAGTCTGGCAACTCACGAATCTCCAGGGCCTCGGGGGCCTGGTCGCGGGGGCCGAGCCAGGCGATCAGGCCGTCGCGGACACCCAGGGCATGGTCCTCCAGCACCACTGCGGCCGGTTCGACAGGCACCAGCCAGGTTGGCAGGAGCAGCAGGTCGAGGGGGCGGGCGGGTGAGGGCATGATGGGTTTCCCTGGGGATGTTCGGCGAAAGGCGCAGTATACCCGAGCGTCCGCGCCTGAGGCTCGCTATAATCGCCCGCTTTTGATGTCTGAATGGCGGGGAGAGGCGATGCGCGAGCGACTTATGGCGGCAGAGAAGGTAACGGCCATCGAATGGCGTGATGGCACCCTGTATCTGCTCGACCAGCGCAACCTGCCGACCGAAAAGGCCTGGCTGGCCTGTACTGATGCCGCTGGCGTCGCCGAGGCCATTCGCGCCATGGTGGTGCGCGGCGCGCCAGCGATTGGTATCAGTGCCGCCTATGGCCTCGTCCTCGGCTTGCGCGCGCGCCTGGCCGCTGGTGGTGACTGGCAGATGGCGCTGGAAGAGGACTTCGAAGCCCTGGCTGTATCGCGCCCTACCGCTGCCAACTTGTTCTGGGCGCTGAACCGCATGCGCGATCGCCTCCTGCGCCTGCGTGAAGATGAAGATGTGCTGGCGGTGATGGAAGCCGAAGCCGTGGCCATTCACGAGAGCGACCGCGAGGCTAACCTGACCATGGCCCAGTACGGCGTCGACCTGATCCGCAAGCACCTGGGCAGTGAGCAGACCTTGCTGACCCATGGCAACGCCGGGGCCCTGGCCACCGGAGGCTTTGGTACTGCGCTGGGGGTGATCCGCGCCGCGTACCTGGAAGGCATGGTCGAGCGGGTCTACGTCGACGAAACCCGGCCCTGGCTGCAGGGGTCGCGGCTGACGGCCTGGGAACTGGCCAGCGACGGCATTCCACTGGCCGTCAACACCGACTCGGCGGCTGCCCACCTGATGAAGACCAAGGGCATCACCTGGGTGATCGTTGGTGCCGACTGCATCAGCGCCAATGGCGACGTGGCCAGCAAGATCGGCACCTACCAGTTGGCGGTGACCGCCATGCACCATGGCGTGCGCTTCATGGTGGTGGCGCCGAGTTCGAGCATCGACCTGAACCTGGCGAGCGGCGAAGATATCCCGCTCGAACAGCGCTCCAGCGCTGAAGTGCTGGAAGTTAACGGTAAGCGCGTTGCGGCCGACGTCGAGGCCCTCAACCCGGTATTCGACGTGACCCCGGCAGATCTGATCGACGTGATCGTGACCGAGAAAGGCATCGTCGAACGCCCGGACACCGTCAAGTTGGCCCAATTGATGTGTCGCAAGCGGTTGCATTGATTGTCACCGAGGGCAAGCCCTCTGTGGGAGCGGCCTTGTGTCGCGATCGAGGGCGAAGCCCTCGCCAGCGATCGGGGACACGGCTCACAGCCAGACCGCATCCCAATGAGGGTAATCGCCAATTTGCTGAACCAGGCCGGCGCGTAGAGGGTTGGCGATAATATAGCGCGCGACTTCCAGCACATCTTCCTCGCGACGTAATGCTCGATCCTGATACCCCGGTTGCCAGACGTGGTCTCGATAGCGGCTGGCCTTGTATAGGGCGCAACTGCTGCGGGATTTGAACCGGCACATCAGGGTGCTGAGTGTGGTCGGCCCAAGCTCGATCAGCCAGTGAATGTGATCAGGCATGACTACCCAGGCCAGTGAGCGGCAGGCTTTTTCCTGTTCAGCGGCCCGAATTTGCTGGATGACCACTCTTGCCAAATGGAACTCCTTGAACAGTGGTGCCCGGTTCTGTGTGACGCTGGTGAGTAGGTAGAGTCTACCTGGTTGGGATATGCGTCCTCGACGCAAGAGGTGGGAGCGTGGACGATCCATGTCGTTCTCTTTGGAGGGTGAGGCTCAACGTTAGCCGCTGGGCTCAAGGAGAGCAGGCTGGGGTTGTTGCTGGATTTGTGATTCTGAGGTCGGGCATGGGCCTCCTGGGGGCTGGATAATCTGAGGGCTGCTGCGCAGCCCATCGCGACACAAGGCCGCTCCCACAGGTCGGCACCACTTCTGCCTGGCCGCCCCCAAAAGCTGGACCGTGTCCAGCTCCACTCTGTGGGAGCGGCCTTGTGTCGCGATCGAGGGCGAAGCCCTCGCCAGCGGAGCGGCAAATGCCTCGGAATTTCCACAGGCTTCAAGTAGAACCGCTGCTCGGCGGCATCCTGCGATACTCCCAAGCTCCCAGCCTTTGTGGTAACATCCGACGGTTTCCAAGGTCGCCCAGCAAGGCGGCCTTCTTTGCGCAGATCCATGGCTTAACTCGTTGATTTGTCGTAAGTCGTCGCATGGCCAAGCGCTGCGGCGGCGAGCTTCGTTCGTCCCATATGGATGTGACGAGGTTTCACCAGAAAAAGGAATCAGGCTTCTCATGGGCGAACTGGCCAAAGAAATCCTCCCGGTCAATATCGAAGACGAACTGAGACAGTCCTACCTCGACTACGCGATGAGCGTCATTGTCGGGCGTGCACTGCCCGATGCGCGTGATGGCTTGAAGCCCGTGCATCGCCGCGTTCTCTATGCGATGAGCGAACTGGGCAACGACTGGAACAAACCGTACAAGAAGTCCGCCCGTGTGGTCGGTGACGTTATCGGTAAGTACCACCCGCACGGCGACACCGCGGTCTACGACACCATCGTGCGTATGGCGCAGCCATTCTCGCTGCGCTACTTGCTGGTCGACGGCCAAGGCAACTTCGGTTCGGTCGACGGCGACAACGCCGCGGCCATGCGATACACCGAAGTGCGCATGGCCAAGCTGGCCCACGAGCTGCTGGCCGACTTGCACAAGGAAACCGTCGACTGGGTGCCCAACTACGACGGTACCGAGCAGATCCCTGCGGTCATGCCGACCAAGATCCCCAACCTGCTGGTCAATGGTTCCAGCGGTATCGCCGTGGGCATGGCGACCAACATCCCGCCGCACAACCTTGGCGAGGTCATCGATGGCTGTCTGGCGCTGATCGATAACCCCGAGGTGACGATCGACGAACTGATGCAGTTCATCCCCGGCCCGGACTTCCCAACCGCTGGCCTGATCAACGGCCGCCAGGGCATCATCGAGGCCTACCGCACCGGCCGTGGCCGCATCTACATGCGTGCCCGCTCCGAGGTCGAGGACATCGACAAGGTCGGTGGCCGCCAGCAGATAGTCATCACCGAGTTGCCTTACCAGCTGAACAAGGCACGGCTGATCGAGAAGATCGCCGAGCTGGTCAAGGAAAAGAAGATCGAAGGTATCACCGAGCTGCGCGACGAGTCCGACAAGGACGGCATGCGCATCGTCATCGAGCTGCGCCGTGGCGAGGTGCCAGAGGTCGTGCTCAACAACCTCTATGCTCAGACCCAACTGCAGAGCGTCTTCGGTATCAACATCGTCGCCCTGATCGACGGCCGTCCGCGCCTGCTAAACCTCAAGGACCTGCTCGAGGCTTTCGTCCGTCACCGCCGTGAAGTGGTGACCCGCCGTACCGTCTTCGAGCTGCGCAAGGCCCGCGAGCGCGGCCATATCCTCGAAGGCCAGGCGGTCGCGCTGTCCAACATCGACCCGGTGATCGCGCTGATCAAGGCCTCGCCGACGCCGTCGGAAGCCAAGGAAGCACTGATCAACACCGCCTGGGAGTCCAGTGCCGTGCAGGTCATGGTCGAACGTGCCGGCGCCGAGTCGTGCCGTCCCGAAAACCTCGATCCGCAATATGGCCTGCGTGATGGCAAGTACTACCTGTCGCCGGAACAGGCCCAGGCCATCCTCGAGCTGCGCCTGCACCGCCTGACCGGCCTGGAGCACGAGAAGCTGCTGGCCGAGTACCAGGAGATCCTCAAGCAGATCGGCGAACTGATCCGCATCCTGAGCAGCGCCGAGCGCCTGATGGAAGTGATCCGCGAGGAGCTGGAGGCGATCCGTGCCGAATATGGCGATGTCCGCCGTACCGAGATCCTCGACGCCCGTCTGGACCTGACCCTGGGCGACATGATCCCGGAAGAAGAGCGCGTGGTGACCATCTCCCACGGCGGCTATGCCAAGACCCAGCCGTTGTCCGCCTACCAGGCCCAGCGCCGTGGCGGCAAGGGCAAGTCGGCCACCGGCGTCAAGGATGAGGACTACATCGCGCATCTGCTCGTCGCCAACAGCCACGCCACTCTGCTGCTGTTCTCCAGCAAGGGCAAGGTGTATTGGCTCAAGACCTATGAGATCCCTGAAGCTTCGCGCGCTGCGCGTGGTCGTCCACTGGTCAACCTGCTGCCGCTGGAAGAGGGTGAATACATCACCACCATGCTGCAGATCGACCTGGAGGCCCTGCAGCAGAGCGTCGGTGCCGACGAGGAGTTGGACGATGCCGATGACGCCGTGATCGAAGGCGAGATCGTCGAGCCTGAAGAAGTCGACGAGGAAGAGGGCGATACGCCGGAACTGGTCGCCGAGCCGACCGGCGCCTACATCTTCATGGCCACCGCTTCCGGCACCGTCAAGAAGACCCCGCTGGCCCAGTTCGCCCGTCCGCGCTCCAGTGGCCTGATCGCCCTGAAACTCAAGGAGGGCGATACCCTGATCGCCGCCGCCATCACCGACGGTTCCAAGGAAGTGATGATGTTCTCCGATGCCGGCAAGGTGATCCGCTTCGCCGAAAGCGTGGTGCGCCAGATGGGCCGTAATGCCCGCGGTGTCCGCGGCATGAAGCTGGGCAAGGGCCAGCAACTGATCTCCATGTTGATTCCCGAGTCTGGCGCGCAGATCCTCACCGCCTCCGAGCGTGGTTTCGGCAAGCGCACGCCGCTGAGCAAGTTCCCGCGCCGCGGCCGAGGTGGTCAGGGTGTCATCGCCATGGGCACCAAGGGGCGCAACGGCAAGCTGATTGGCGCCATCCAGGTGCAGGAAGGCGAAGAAATCATGCTGATCTCCGACCAGGGCACCCTGGTGCGGACCCGTGTCGGTGAGGTCTCCAGCCTGGGTCGCAACACCCAGGGCGTGACCTTGATCAAGCTGGCCAGCGATGAGACCCTGGTCGGCCTGGAGCGGGTCCAGGAGCCTTCGGAGGAGGTCGGGGACGACTTCATCGAGGAGCAAGAGGGCGGCGTCGAGGTAGGGGCCGTGGACGCGACGGCTGACGACGCGGGCGTCGACGAAGAGGCTCCCCAGGAATAAACAGCGCAACAACCCGTGCGGGGCGACTATGGTCGCCCCGCCGACTTCTAGAGCAGAGCGAGAGTGGATGTGAGCAAACGAGCCTTTAACTTCTGCGCAGGCCCTGCTGCGCTTCCCGACGCTGTCCTGCAGCGTGCCCAGGCCGAGATGCTGGACTGGCATGGCAAAGGCCTGTCCGTGATGGAGATGAGCCATCGCAGCGATGACTACGTGGCCATCGCCGAGAAGGCCGAGCAGGACCTGCGCGAGCTGCTGTCCGTTCCCTCCAACTACAAAGTCCTGTTCCTTCAGGGCGGCGCCAGTCAGCAGTTTGCTGAGATCCCTCTGAACCTGCTGCCAGAAAGCGGTACCGCCGACTACGTCGAGACCGGCATCTGGTCGAAGAAGTCCATCGAGGAAGCGCGCCGCTTCGGCAACATCAATGTCGCGGCCAGCGCCAAGGCCTTCGACTACCTGACCATTCCTGGGCAGAACGAGTGGAGGCTGACCAAGGATGCTGCCTACGTTCACTACGCATCCAACGAAACCATCGGTGGCCTGCAGTTCGACTGGGTGCCGCAGGCTGGTGATGTGCCCCTGGTCGTCGATATGTCTTCCGACATCCTCTCGCGCCCGATCGACGTCTCGCAGTACGGCCTGATCTATGCCGGTGCGCAGAAGAACATCGGCCCGAGCGGCCTAGTGGTGGTGATCGTGCGTGAAGACCTGATCGGCCGCGCTCGCAGCAGCTGCCCGACCATGCTCGACTACAAGGTCGCAGCCGACAACGGCTCGATGTACAACACCCCGGCTACCTATTCCTGGTACCTGTCCGGCCTGGTCTTCGAGTGGCTGAAGGAGCAGGGCGGCGTCGAGGCCATGGAGCAGCGCAACCGCGCCAAGAAGGAGCGTCTGTACGGCTTCATCGACAACAGCGAGTTCTACACCAACCCGATCAGCGTCAACGCCCGCTCTTGGATGAACGTACCGTTCCGCCTGGCCGACGAGCGTCTGGACAAGACCTTCCTGGCCGGTGCCGACGCCCGTGGCTTGCTCAACCTCAAGGGGCATCGCTCGGTTGGCGGCATGCGCGCCTCGATCTACAACGCCCTGGGTCTGGAAGCGGTCGACGCCCTGGTGGCCTACATGGCTGAATTCGAGAAGGAGCACGGTTGATGTCGGAACAGGAGCTCAAGGCGCTGCGCGTGCGCATCGACAGCCTCGACGAGAAGATCCTCGAGCTGATCAGCGATCGCGCCCGTTGCGCCCAGGAAGTGGCCCGGGTCAAGACGGCCTCCCTGGCTGAAGGCGAAAAGCCGGTGTTCTACCGCCCCGAGCGCGAGGCGCAGGTGCTCAAGCGCGTTATGGAGCGCAACCAGGGGCCTCTGGGCAACGAGGAAATGGCGCGGCTGTTCCGCGAGATCATGTCCTCCTGCCTGGCCCTGGAAGAGCCGCTCAAGGTCGCCTACCTGGGGCCTGAAGGTACTTTCACCCAGGCCGCGGCGATGAAGCACTTCGGCCACGCGGTGATCAGCCGGCCGATGGCGGCTATCGACGAAGTATTCCGCGAAGTGGCTGCCGGTGCCGTCAACTTCGGCGTGGTACCGGTCGAGAACTCCACTGAAGGTGCGGTAAGCCACACCCTCGACAGCTTCCTCGAGCATGACATGGTGATCTGTGGTGAAGTCGAGCTGCGCATCCACCATCACCTGTTGGTGGGCGAGAACACCAAGACCGACAGCATCAGCCGCATTTATTCCCACGCTCAGTCCCTGGCCCAGTGCCGCAAGTGGCTGGACGCCCATTACCCGAACGTCGAGCGCGTGGCTGTATCGAGCAACGCCGAGGCGGCCAAGCGGGTCAAGGGCGAGTGGAACTCGGCAGCGATCGCCGGCGACATGGCGGCCAACCTCTACGGCCTGACCCGCCTGGCGGAGAAGATCGAAGACCGTCCGGACAACTCCACCCGCTTCCTGATGATCGGCAACCAGGAAGTCCCGCCGACCGGCGACGACAAGACCTCGATCATCGTGTCGATGAGCAACAAGCCTGGTGCGTTGCACGAGTTGCTGGTGCCATTCCACGATAACGGCATCGACCTGACCCGTATCGAAACCCGTCCTTCGCGCAGTGGCAAGTGGACCTATGTGTTCTTCATCGACTTCGTCGGCCATCACCGGGACCCGCTGATCAAAGCCGTGCTGGAGAAGATCAGTCAGGAAGCCGTGGCCCTCAAGGTGCTCGGTTCTTACCCGAAAGCGGTGCTCTGAGGTCATGGTTTTTCCCGGCACGACAGATGCCGTTCTGAACAGGGTTCGCGCTCGTGGTTGACGTGGTAGCAAGCAAGCCTGAGCCGCTCATCGGCCGGCTGGTGGTGGTAGGGCTCGGCCTGATTGGTGGTTCGTTCGCCAAGGGGTTGAAGGAAAGCGGCCTGTGCCGGGAGGTGGTCGGTGTCGACCTGGATGCGCAATCGCGCAAACTGGCTGTCACGTTGGGTGTAGTCGACCGCTGCGAGGAAGACCTGGCTGCGGCGTGCGTCGGTGCCGACGTCATCCAGCTGGCGGTGCCGATCCTGGCCATGGAGAAACTCCTGGCGCACCTGGCCAAGCTGGATCTGGGCGATGCGGTGCTGACTGATGTCGGGAGCGCCAAGGGCAATGTGGTGCGTGCGGCGCGTGAGGCTTTCACTGAGGGCCTGCCGCGCTTCGTGCCCGGCCACCCGATTGCCGGCTCCGAGCAAAGTGGGGTGGAGGCGGCTAACGCGGAACTGTTCCGCCGTCATAAGGTCATCCTTACCCCGCTGGCAGAAACCGACCCGGCCGCGCTGGCGGTGGTCGACCAGCTTTGGCGGGCGCTCGGTGCCGATGTCGAGCACATGCCAGTCGAGCGCCACGACGAAGTCCTGGCCGCCACTAGCCACCTGCCGCACCTGCTGGCCTTCGGCCTGGTCGATTCGTTGGCCAAACGCAATGAAAACCTGGAGATCTTCCGGTACGCTGCCGGTGGCTTTCGCGATTTCACAAGAATCGCCGGCAGCGATCCGGTCATGTGGCACGACATCTTTCTCGCCAACCGCGAAGCCGTCCTGCGCACACTGGATACATTTCGCAGCGACCTCGACGCCTTGCGCGATGCGGTCGATGCAGGGGACGGGCGCCAGCTGCTGGGTGTGTTCACCCGCGCTAGGGTTGCCCGCGAGCATTTCAGTAAAATCCTGGCCCGCCGGGCCTATGTGGACGCTATGAACTCCAACGACCTGATTTTCCTGGCACAACCTGGTGGCCGCCTGTCCGGCCGGATTCGCGTACCGGGCGACAAATCCATTTCCCATCGCTCGATCATGCTTGGTTCGCTGGCAGAAGGCACCACCGAAGTGGAAGGCTTCCTTGAGGGCGAAGACGCCCTGGCGACCCTGCAAGCCTTCCGCGACATGGGCGTGGTCATCGAAGGGCCGCATCACGGCCGTGTGACCATTCATGGCGTTGGCCTGCATGGCCTCAAGCCGCCACCTGGGCCGATCTATCTGGGCAACTCCGGCACCTCCATGCGCCTGCTGTCTGGCCTGCTGGCCGCGCAGCCGTTCGATGTGGTGATGACTGGCGATGCCTCGCTGTCCAAGCGCCCGATGAACCGAGTCGCCAATCCGCTGCGCGAAATGGGCGCGGTAATCGAGACCGGGCCTGAGGGCCGTCCGCCGCTGACCATTCGTGGCGGCCAGACGCTCAAGGCGCTGACCTACACCCTGCCGATGGCCAGTGCCCAGGTCAAATCCTGCCTGCTATTGGCGGGCCTGTACGCCGAAGGCAAGACCACCGTCACCGAGCCGGCACCGACCCGCGACCATACCGAACGCATGCTGCGTGGTTTCGGCTACGCGGTCGAAAGCAATGGTCCGGTCGCCTCGCTGCAGTCTGCTGGCAAGCTGACCGCTACCCGTATCGAAGTACCGGCGGACATCTCGTCGGCAGCTTTCTTCCTGGTGGCGGCGTCTATCGCCGAAGGCTCCGAGCTGGTGCTCGAACACGTGGGTATCAATCCGACCCGTACTGGTGTCATCGACATCCTGCGCCTGATGGGCGGCGATATTACCCTGGAGAACCAGCGTGAAGTCGGCGGTGAGCCGGTGGCCGACCTGCGTGTACGCGGGGCCAAGCTGAAAGGTATCGACATCCCCGAGAACCTGGTCCCGCTGGCCATTGACGAGTTCCCGGTGCTGTTCGTCGCCGCTGCCTGCGCCGAAGGGCGCACCGTGTTGCGCGGCGCTGAAGAGCTGCGGGTCAAGGAGTCCGACCGTATCCAGGTCATGGCCGATGGCCTCCAGGCGCTGGGCGTGAAGTGCGAGCCGACTCCGGACGGCATCATTATCGACGGTGGTTCGATCGGTGGCGGCGAAGTCCATGGCCATGGCGACCACCGGATCGCCATGGCCTTCAGTGTGGCCTCGTTGCGCGCCAGCGCGCCGATCCGCATCCATGACTGCGCCAACGTCGCCACGTCCTTCCCGAATTTCCTGGCGCTGTGCGCCGAGGTTGGCATCCGTGTAGCTGAAGAGGGCAAGTCGTGAATTCGCAAGCGCCAGTCATCACCATCGACGGGCCGAGCGGCTCGGGCAAAGGTACCGTAGCTGGCCTGTTGGCCCGCGAGCTGGGCTGGAGGCTGCTGGATTCCGGCGCCCTCTACCGCCTGCTGGCCTTCGCCGCCAGCAACCATGGCGTCGACCTGACCAATGAAGAGCTCCTCAAGGCGCTGGCCGCTCATCTGGATGTGCAGTTCATCGCCGCCGAGCCAGGTAAGCTGCAACAGATCATCCTCGAAGGTGAGGATGTGAGTAACGTCATCCGTACCGAGACCGTCGGTGCGGGGGCCTCGATGGTCGCGTCGCTGCCTGCGGTGCGCGAGGCGCTGCTGCAACGCCAGCGCGCCTTCCTCGAAGCGCCAGGGCTGATTGCAGACGGTCGCGACATGGGCACCGTGGTGTTCCCGGACGCGCCCCTGAAGGTCTTCCTCACCGCCAGTGCGGAGGAGCGCGCACGTCGCCGCTATCTGCAGTTGAAGGCCAAGGGTGAAGATGTTAGTCTGTCGAGTCTGCTAGATGAGATACGTGCGCGTGATGAGCGCGACACCCAGCGTGCTGTGGCCCCGCTCAAACCGGCGGCCGATGCCATTCAGCTGGACTCCACCGAGTTGTCCATCGACCAGGTGTTGCAACGCATCAGGAGCGAGATCGCCCAGCGCGACATCGCCTGATGACCAGGAAAGCAGGCAGGGACTCCAGTCAACGTCCTGCCCGCTTTCCTTTACATGAACGAAACCCACATTGTCTGGAATGTGGCTATGGGCGTTTGTTCCGCCCGAATCTACAGGAATTAAAATGAGCGAAAGCTTTGCAGAACTCTTTGAAGAAAGCCTGAAAACCCTCAACCTTCAGCCGGGTGCGATCATCACCGGTATCGTTGTCGACATCGACGGCGACTGGGTTACCGTACACGCTGGCCTGAAATCCGAGGGCGTCATCCCGCTCGAGCAGTTCTACAACGAAGCTGGCGAGCTGACCATCAAGGTCGGTGACGAAGTTCACGTTGCGCTGGACGCGGTCGAAGACGGCTTTGGCGAAACCAAACTGTCCCGTGAAAAAGCCAAGCGCGCTGAGTGCTGGATTGTTCTGGAAGCAGCTTTCGCCGCCGAAGAAGTGGTCAAGGGCGTTATCAACGGTAAGGTTAAGGGCGGCTTCACTGTCGACGTTAACGGTATCCGTGCGTTCCTGCCGGGCTCCCTGGTTGATGTCCGCCCAGTGCGCGACACCACCCACCTCGAAGGCAAAGAGCTGGAATTCAAGGTCATCAAGCTGGACCAGAAGCGCAACAACGTTGTCGTTTCCCGTCGCAGCGTCCTGGAAGCCGAAAACAGCGCCGAGCGCGAAGCTCTGCTGGAATCGCTGCAGGAAGGCCAGCAGGTCAAAGGTATCGTCAAGAACCTCACCGACTACGGTGCATTCGTGGACCTGGGCGGCGTCGACGGCCTGCTGCACATCACCGACATGGCTTGGAAGCGTATCAAGCACCCATCGGAAATCGTCAACGTTGGCGACGAGATCGATGTCAAGGTCCTGAAGTACGATCGCGAGCGTAACCGTGTATCCCTGGGCCTGAAGCAACTGGGCGAAGACCCATGGGTTGCTATCAAGGCACGTTACCCAGAGAGCACCCGCGTCATGGCGCGCGTCACCAACCTGACTGACTACGGCTGCTTCGCTGAGCTGGAAGAAGGCGTTGAAGGTCTGGTGCACGTTTCCGAAATGGACTGGACCAACAAGAACATCCACCCGTCGAAAGTCGTTCAGGTTGGCGACGAAGTGGAAGTCATGGTTCTGGACATCGACGAAGAGCGTCGTCGTATCTCCCTGGGCATCAAGCAGTGCAAGTCGAACCCATGGGAAGACTTCTCTGGCCAGTTCAACAAGGGCGATAAGATCTCCGGTACCATCAAGTCGATCACCGATTTCGGTATCTTCATCGGCCTGGACGGCGGCATCGACGGTCTGGTTCACCTGTCGGACATCTCCTGGAACGAAGCCGGCGAAGAAGCCGTGCGTCGCTTCAAGAAGGGCGACGAGCTGGAAACCGTCATCCTGTCGGTTGACCCAGAGCGTGAGCGCATCTCCCTGGGCATCAAGCAACTGGAAGACGATCCGTTCTCCAACTTCGTTGCTCTGAACGACAAGGGCGCTATCGTCAAAGGTATCGTCAAGGAAGTTGACGCCAAAGGCGCCATCGTTACCCTGGCCGACGACATCGAAGCTACTCTGAAAGCTTCCGAAATCAGCCGTGACCGCGTTGAAGATGCGCGTAACGTCCTGAAGGAAGGCGAAGAGATCGAAGCCAAGATCATCAGCGTTGACCGCAAGAGCCGCGTCATCAGCCTGTCCATCAAATCGAAGGACGATGCTGAAGAGCGTGAAGCTATCCAGAGCCTGAAAACTGCTCCGGAAGCTACTGGCGACACCACCATGGCTGCGCTGCTGCGCGAAGCAATGGCCAAGCAGAACTAAGTTTCTGTGCGGAAAAAGGGCGACTTCGGTCGCCCTTTTTTGTGCCCGGAATTTGTCCAGGCTGTGCACCGCACCTGTAGGAGCTAGCGTCAGCTAGCAACGGGCCGCGCAGCGGTCCGCCTCTGGTAAGGATGTGCCAGCTAACATCGGCTTGCGTCGACCGCGGCACAGTAGAGATATCCCGTTACTTAGGCTCGGCCGACTCTGTGAAACGCTCGGTCGCAACCCCTCGCGATGCTCCCCCTTCTGCACGTACCCCAATCTTGAATTTTTTGATTAAGTCAAGATCCGCCCTGTTCAAATCCCCCAGAGCGTGCTACAAACTGGTTAAGCAATGATCTAGCTGCTTGATAAAGAAGGGAAAAATATGACGAAGTCGGAGCTGATCGAACGTATTGTCACCCATCAAGGGCTGCTCTCGTCCAAGGACGTCGAGTTGGCCATCAAGACCATGCTTGAGCAGATGTCCCAGTGCCTGGCGACCGGAGATCGTATCGAGATCCGTGGCTTTGGTAGCTTTTCCTTGCATTACCGCGCTCCACGGGTAGGGCGCAACCCCAAGACCGGCCAGTCGGTCAGCCTGGATGGCAAGTTCGTGCCGCATTTCAAGCCTGGCAAGGAACTGCGTGACCGGGTTAATGATGAAGAACATCATGAGGCCACCTGAGCGCCTGGGAGTAACTAATGCGTAACCTCAAACGCGCCTTGGTGGCGCTCTTTGTATTGGTATTGGCAACATTGGTGCTGTTCTTCGTTCTGGAAAACCAGCAACCCGTGGCTTTGGTCATGTTCGGGTGGTCGGCGCCAGCAATGCCGGTGGCAGTGCCCATCCTGGTTACGCTGCTGGTCGGGCTGGCGATAGGGCCATTGCTAGGTGCCTATGGTGTCTTGCGCAGCAGGCGGCGGTTACGCCCCTCGTCCTGAGCTGATTACTTTGTACGCAGCTAGAGATTTTTCCTACGGGTTGCGGTGATTTTCCTGATAGGGATCTGCGATGACCTGTGTAGTAATAGCGCCCCCTTGCCGCCAGCCTGGAGCGCGTTTCTCATGAAGGCTTATCCCTACCTTTCGCATCATGGCGCTACCCGTGGTGTGACCGGCTCGTGTCATCAGCTTCACCTTGATGAGCACAGCAGCCTGCTGGTGGATTGCGGTCTGGAACAGGGGGCTGATGCTGGGGCAGAGGGGGCACGCATCGATTTCGATGTCCGAGGTGTCGAGGCGCTGATCGTCACTCATGTCCATTTGGACCATGTCGGTCGTATCCCTGAGCTGCTGGCCGCCGGATTCAGCGGTCCGATCCTCTGCAGCGAACCCTCCGCCAAGCTGCTGCTCCTGGTGCTGGAAGATGCTTACAGGTTGAGTATCAGCAGCGACACGGTCCAAGTGGCGCGGTACATCGAACATATCCAGCAGCGCATCGTTCCATTGCCGTTTGGGCAATGGCATTCGCTCATCGAGCGTGAAGCCATCAGGTGCCGCATTCGCCTGCAGCGCGCCGGGCACCTGCTTGGCTCGGCTTATGTGGAGTGTGACGTCCAGGGCTTATCCACAGGCCGTGATATCCGTATCGTCTTCTCTGGTGATCTTGGTGCGCCACATAACCCCTTGCTGCGCAGCGTACAGCCACCGGAGCGCGCCGATATCCTGGTGTTGGAAAGCACCTACGGAGACCGCCTGCACCCTGACCGCTCCCAGCGTCAGCAGCGTCTCGAGGCTGTTATCGATCGAGCACTGGCAGACCAGGGCACAATTCTGATACCCGCCTTCAGCCTTGGCCGCACCCAGGAGTTGCTCTACGAAATTGAAGACATCTTGCACCGCAAGGCGCTGCTTCAGGGTGGAGAGGGCGAGGCCAGTGAGGATCTTGTGCGTATGATCGACTGGTCGCAACTGCCGGTCATTCTCGACTCGCCCCTGGCTCAGCGCATCACCCAGGCCTACCGCGACCTGCACCATTACTGGAAGGACGAAGCCAGGCAGCGCCTGAGCGTGGGGCGGGCGCCATTGGACTTTCGGCAACTCATCAGCATCGATACCCATGCCAAACACCAGCAGGTGGTTAACTACCTCAAGAGCACTGGCCGCCCAGCCATCGTCATCGCCGGCAACGGCATGTGCTCGGGCGGGCGAATAGTCAACTACCTCAAGGCCATGCTCGGTGATCGACGGCATGAAGTGGTGTTTGTGGGACACCAGGTCAAAGGCACTCCAGGGGCGGTCATTCAATCGAGCGAAGGTACGCAGGAGGGTATGACGGTCGATCTGGATGCCCAGATGTATGAAGTGCGGGCAAAGGTCATTACGCTGGAGGGGTATTCAGGGCATGCAGATCAGGCGGGGTTGGTGGCGTTTGCGATGGGGATGGGCAAGCCTGCCGGCGAAGTGGTGCTGGTGCATGGCGAGATGCGAGCGAAAAATGCCTTGGCCGCTGCCCTGCAGCAGCGCTACGTCAAGGCAGGCCTGCCAATAGCCGTGACGATACCGACATGACCATTCGGCAGGCGCCCTGGCAGCCGTCGGAAGGAGAGGAACTTATTGCAAGTTGGGTCGTTCTACAGCAGATTAAGAGCATCCAGTTCGGCGTTCCTATGAGGTAGAGCGCGTAGGGAGGGAGCGTCTCGGAAAGTTGACGCTACGCTTCGGGTAGGGCAGGGTGAAAAACAGCCTAGGCCTTAGGGTGCGGTGCTTCTCAAGTAAAGATGCGATTAGACGGACGCAAGGAAAAATAGAATAAATGCGCGATGAACGTGAGCGCCTGAGCGATACGGATGAGATTGATCTGTTTGAGTTGGCCGGAGGATTGTGGAAGCAGAAGCTGCTGATCATTTTGACGACAGCCATCGTGACAGCTGGCTCGGTGGCATATGCCTTATTGGCAACGCCGATCTATGAAGCCAAGGTTGTCGTGCTGCCGCCGACGCAAAATGGCATCGCACAGCTGAATTACGGCCGTGGCGGTGACAGCGGGCTGAATATGCTGTCGGTCAAGAGCGTATACGATATCTATCTGCGTAACTTGGAGTCAGATTCTCTGCGGCGTGAGTTTTTCCGAAAGATATACCTGCCGAGTTTGCCGGAGGAGGAGCGACAAGGATCACAGGATGAGTTGTTTGGTCGGTTCAATAAGGCCCTGAGTGTAGCAGTGGCTGGCAAGGACACACCGAATCGCTACCTTATCACTGCTAATTTGCCGGATCCGCAGCAGGCTGCGCAGTGGGTAGTTCAATATGCCGAACTAGCTGGTCAGCGCGGTAAGTCGGAGGTGATCAAGGATGTTCAGGTAGACGCAACTGTCAAGGCCAATAACCTCGAGCGACAGATCAATGCGGACCGGGAAAGTGCCCGGAAGCAGCGAGAAGACCAGATTGTGCAACTGACGGAGGCCTTGAAAGTCGCCAGGTCGATCGGATTGGAGAAGCCCCCAATCATTTCCAATACTCTGTCCACCGAATTGTCCGCGGGTATGGAGGGCTCCCTTACCTATATGCGTGGCAGCAAAGCGTTGGAGGCAGAGATTGAGAACTTGAGTAGTCGTACCTCTGACGATCCTTTCATCAAAGATTTGCGTCAACGACAAGAGTCTTTAAACTTCTATCGGTCGCTGCAGGTTGATTCTGGCGTTATTGATGTTTACCGGCAAGATGGTGCTGTTGAGTTGCCTGACAAGCCCGTTAAGCCTAGAAAACTGATGGTCGTGCTGTTGGGAGTGATTGCGGGCTCTTTGCTAGGAGTCATGCTAGCGCTGTGTCGCTATGCGTGGTCAAATTCCTCTAAAAGGCATGAAGAGTAATAATCGCACGTCGCACTTTGTAGGGAAACCTCGGTAATAAAACTGGCGGCAAGAAGAGGTTTATCCAAATCAGCTTGATCAAAGGCCTGCCTAGGAGCAGGCCTTTGATTGTTTGGAGTAATGGCATTGTCACTGCTGTAGCTCAGTGCGACGCTGTTGATAAACCCAGTCGACAATTTCTCCGTCAGGGGCGTAGCCACTGACAGTTTCTCTCAATAGCTGGCGAATGCGATTGAAATCATTTTCAGAGACTGCATTCAGCAGTTCGGACAGCCTCTCTCTGAGTACCTCCCACGCTAGGTAGTCTTCATTAGCTGTCATGATCATGGGGTGTTGGGTTGGCAAGACGTTATCGCCTATCAACAATTCCTCATAGAGTTTTTCACCTGGCCGCAATCCAGTGAACTGGATTGCTATGTCACCGTGTGGATTACGCTCTGAGCGTACACTCAGCCCAGAGAGATGAATCATCTTTTCAGCCAAAACAGCGATACGTACGGGCTCGCCCATGTCGAGGACGAACACGTCGCCACCCTGGCCCATGGACCCCGCCTGGATGACAAGTTGCGCTGCTTCGGGAATGGTCATGAAGTAGCGAGTAATCTTGGGGTGTGTGACTGTAAGCGGTCCACCGGCCTTGATTTGTTTGTGGAACAGCGGAATGACCGACCCTGACGAGCCTAGTACATTGCCGAAGCGCACCATAGTGAAGCGCGTCTTGTTTACCCGGGCGACATTTGAAGAGTCGCCGAACAGTACTGGTGCGACTTCCCTACTTAAGGCCTGCAGGGTCATCTCTGCCAAGCGCTTGGTGCTTCCCATTACATTGGTTGGGCGCACGGCTTTATCCGTGGAGATGAGCACGAAGTTCGCTACATGGGCCTGCAATGCGGCTTGGGCAGTGTTTAACGTGCCAATGACATTATTCAGGACCCCTTCGGCGATATTGTGTTCCACCATCGGTACATGTTTGTACGCGGCTGCATGATAGACGGTGTTGACATGCCACATATTCATGGTGTCAAAGAGGTGCTTTTGGTTACGTACGGAGCCGAGGAAGGGTAGCAGGCGGACGGGTAGGGATTCGCGGTCGATACGTTGTTCAAGTTCTCCGAGGATATTGTAGAGATTGAACTCGCTGTGCTCGAACAGCAACAGCGTCCTAGGCTTGAGCGAAAGAATCTGTCGGCATAGCTCTGAACCGATCGAGCCACCTGCACCTGTCACCATGACTACCTGGCCGGTGATGCAGTGTGCCAGGAGATCATTCTGTGCTGGAACGGCGTCTCGGCCGAGTAAGTCGGCGATATCCACTTCTTGAATGTCATCCACTTTGACACGGCCGCTAGCGAGGTCCATGAAGCTTGGCACGCTACGCACATGGAGCGGGAAGTTCTCGAGGAAGCCAAGAATCTCGCGGCGTCGAGAGCGCGTTGACGAAGGGATGGCGAGCAACACTTCTTCCGCACCGGTCATATCGATCATGCGCTGGATATCTTTGCCCCGGAAAACCTGTAGTCCCGAGATGATACGATCAGCCACGCTTTCGTCGTCATCGATGAACGCGACAGGGTGCATGACCCTGTCCATGCGCAATGCGGCCAGTAATTGATTACCTGCCGCACCGGCGCCATAGATAGCAACCTTGGGCAGGCCATTGTCGCGATTGGTGAAGGGTACATGCTGTTTGGCAGCGTACCAGTCCCCGAGAAAATACTGGCGCATGATTAGGCGCAGGCCGCCGATCATGATCAGGCTCAACCACCAATAGTTGAAGATGATCGAGCGGGGTACGACGGTCTGATGGTTGCTATACCAGTAGACGACCAAGGCCAGTATGAGAGCAGCGAGGCTGACGGCCTTGGCGATAGCGATCAGGGCATCGTTCCCGAAGTAGCGCATCACCGCTCTGTACATGCCAAACCGAATGAAGATCGGTATGGCTACCACAGGCGCGGATGCGAATAACCAGAGATGATCCTTTACCGGATTGTCCATATCGCCAAAACCCAGGCGGACGACAAAGGCCAACCAAAGCGCCAGCCAGACCAGTACGACATCGGTGGCTACCTGCAGAACTCTTTTGTATCGGCGCGGCAGTCCCAGCATGCGCTTTCTTAATGTGTCCATATCCCCTCTATGATGTCCTCTGTCCTCAACGTCCATTGGCCTCGGAAACTGTCTATCTTTGGGCGTGAGGGCGGGTTTGCTGATTGGCGGCTCTCCGCAGATACTGCTTTGAATTTAAAGTAACTGTCCCCTCTACGCCACCTTGTCCTGCGGATGGTGACCACCGTCGGTCCTTGATTGATACGCTTCTGGTCGTTCTCGACGTGGGGAAATCATTTCTTGCGCCCTGGATAATGGGGAATGCCAATATTTTTAGGGGGTGAGAGGCACCGATTTGCTGCTGGGAGCTCCTGCAGGTATACCGCATGCCTATTGCAGTATGGCGCTCGGAGAGGAGTGAGCTGAGTGGTCCGAATCCTTCTTTTTCAAGGAAATTTCTGAAGAACGTGGTCGATAATTTACCGCGGCAAGCCAGGCGGGATGATTTGTTGAAAATACTAATCATTATCTATTGTGGTGGGGCGAAAAATCCATGAGTGCTCAATGCGGTTATCTCCGATGAGGGTCTGTTTTGGCTTGATCTCCCTAGATATCCCCTATCTTATAGCTTCATCTCCCGAAATCGAACTTGTGGTGCTTGACGTTTATGTGGTTCTGGGGGGGGGGCGGTCGTCGGAGGATATTTCCTCGATCTTAATCAGAAATATCTCATTTTCGCGGGGGAGGGTTGCTGGCATGATGGACGGGCACAGGAGAGGCAATCGGCTTCAGTCCTTGGATTTCGTGGTAGTGGCCACTGGCCCCACAGCAAGGCGGTCGTCGGCTCGTTGATTGTCATGAAAGCTTTTTTATAGTACTTGTGGCAGGCTGAGATAGTTCCATGGTGCCACTTCCATGGCGAGTGGCAGAAATTTTCGCGATCGATTGGAGTTGTATGGTAGGGGCGCTAGATGGCAAATTGATATTTAATCATGGTTTTTGGTGCTTTCCGTGAAGATTATTAGCTTGCTACCTTTGCTGAATATTTCGTTACGCGCTTTGACGTTGCTGGGAAAATTCTTGCTGATATTTTTCCTGGCTCGTTTTCTCGCTCCGGGTGATCTTGGTTTATATGGGCTGCTCGCAGCAACAATTAGTTATGCGCTTTTCGCGGTAGGGCTGGACTTTTATACTTACTCCACGCGGGAGCTTATAAATCACGATCACGCTGTCTGGGGCAGTTATCTCAAAGCCCATGCCGCGTTGTGTATATTGCTTTATTTTGTGCTTGCGCCAATAGTAATCGCCATATTCGCCACTGGTTGGTTGCCTTGGACGCTGCTGCCTTGGTTTTGCGGGTTGCTCGTGCTTGAGCATATCAATCAAGAGCTTGGTCGTATCCTGATCGCTGTTGGCCAGCCCATGTTCGCCAGCATTATTCTGTTTTTCCGTTCGGGGCTATGGGCCGTTTTGCTCACGGTTCTCATGTTCGTTGATGCGCAATGGCGCACTCTTGACCATGTTTTCCAGGCTTGGGCATTGGGAGCAAGTGTCGGATTGGTTATCGGGATCTGGCGTCTAACGGCTCTGGGTATTGGTCAATGGCGCACTGCAATCGATTGGGCCTGGGTTCGCCGTGGCATCGCTGTCGCAACCCCTTTCGTCATTGCCACTTTGGCCCTGCGTGGGCTCTCCACCCTGGATCGCTACTGGTTTCAGGCATTGGTCGACCTTGATGCGCTAGGCGCCTATGTGCTGTTCGGAGGCATCACAGGTGCATTGATTTCCTTCCTGGATGCTGGCGTATTTGCCTTCGTCTATCCTGCGTTGATCAGGGCCTACCAAATACAGGATCCAGCAGCGTTTGTCAGCGGC
Source organism: Pseudomonas sp. X10 (assembly GCF_054889225.1). Lineage (NCBI taxonomy): Bacteria > Pseudomonadati > Pseudomonadota > Gammaproteobacteria > Pseudomonadales > Pseudomonadaceae > Pseudomonas > Pseudomonas sp. X10. Next base: position 1,575,312 of record NZ_CM142677.1, read on the forward strand.
ATGCGCAAGCTTTCAATGCAGACGATCGTGCTATCGATCGGTTTCGTCCTTTGTGCGTTGGTTGCAATTCACCCATTGCTGACATGGCTTGATAAGCCGCTGTACCTCACCCAATTGCATCTTTTTCCGTGGATTCTGGCAGGCGCAGTGCTGTACGCGCTCGGCATGATTCCGCACTACGGTTTGTACGCGCAATCCCAGGACAAGCCGATCATTCGTAGTCATATTGTTAGTTTGATTATCTTCATCTTGGCCACCGCTGCCCTTTCAGGGTGGCTCGGTGGGTTGGCTGTACCCGTGGGGTTGTGTATAGCCTTCCTCTTTATCCTGTGCTGGAAGAGTTGGGCATTCTACCGGCTGACTCCCGCACCTTTTCGTTCATTCCGTCCTGCAGATCGCCAGGCCGTCATCTAGGAAAGACGCAGCATGCTGACCAACAAGACCATCCTCATCACCGGCGGTACCGGTTCGTTCGGCAACACCTTCGTGCCGATGACCCTGGCCAAGTACAACCCGAAGAAGATCATCATCTTCTCCCGCGATGAAATGAAGCAGTGGGACATGGCCAAGAAGTTCGAAGGCGACCCCCGCGTACGCTTCTTCATTGGTGACGTGCGTGACAAAGAGCGTCTTTATCGCGCCCTGGATGGAGTCGATTATGTGGTCCACGCGGCGGCGACCAAGATCGTTCCGACAGCCGAGTACAACCCCTTCGAATGCATCAAGACCAACATCAACGGTGCTATGAACCTGATCGATGCCTGTATCGATCGGGGTATCAAGCGTGTGGTCGCACTTTCTACTGACAAGGCCAGCAGCCCGGTCAACCTATATGGCGCCACCAAACTCGCCTCGGACAAGCTGTTCGTTGCCGGTAACTCCTATGCGGGTGGTCATGAAACGCGTATGGCCGTGGTGCGCTACGGCAACGTGATGGGCTCCCGCGGCTCGGTGATCCCGTTCTTCATGTCGATCAAGGACAAAGGTGAGCTGCCGATCACCGATGAGCGCATGACCCGCTTCATGATCTCGCTGGAGGAGGGTGTCGAACTGGTCTGGCACGCCTTTGACGACATGGAGGGTGGGGAGATCTACGTTAAGAAAATTCCGTCCATGAAAGTCACCGATCTGGCTCGTGTGGTAGCGCCTGATGCGGTTCAGAAGGTCGTCGGAATCCGTCCAGGCGAGAAGCTACACGAGCAGATGATCAGCGCTGAAGACTCTTACACCACCTTCGAGTATCCGGAGCACTACAAGATCCTGCCAGTGATCAATAACTGGGCCACCTGCGAAAAACGTATCAAGGATGGCAAGAAGGTGCCGGAAGGTTTTATTTACGCCAGCGACAACAATAGTGAGTGGATGACTGACGCTCAGTTGCAGGCTTGGATTGACGCCAACAAAGATAAGATCGGGAGCATTTGATCCATGATCCCGTACGGTCGCCAAGACATTACTCAAGCTGATATCGACTCCGTGGTCGCGGTGCTTCAATCTGACTTTCTGACCCAGGGGCCGATGGTGCCTCGATTCGAGCAGAGCGTCGCTGAGCATGTCGGTGCGCGTCATGCCCTGGCGGTGAACAGCGCCACCTCGGCGCTGCACATCGCTTGCTTGGCGTTAGGTCTGGGGGCTGGTGATTGGTTGTGGACGTCGCCTATTACCTTCGTGGCATCGGCCAACTGCGGTTTGTATTGTGGCGCCCAGGTGGATTTTGTCGACATCGACCCGGTTACCTATAACCTTTGTCCCAAGGCCCTGGCGACCAAACTGGAAGCAGCCGAGCGAGAAGGGCGTCTTCCCAAGGTGGTGGTTCCAGTTCACCTGTGTGGTCAGCCCTGCGATATGCAGGCTATTCATGAATTGTCCCAGCGTTATGGTTTCAAGGTTATCGAGGATGCTTCGCACGCCATCGGCGGCAAGTATCGTGGCGAGTTCATCGGTAACTGCCGCTATAGTGATATCGCCGTTTTCAGCTTTCACCCAGTCAAGATCGTCACTACCGCTGAAGGCGGCATGGCCATGACCAACGATGACCAGTTGGCCAACCGGATGGCGTTGCTGCGTAGCCATGGCGTGACCCGTGATCCAGCGCTGATGACCCACGAGGCCGATGGGCCATGGTATTACCAGCAAATCGAGCTGGGTTTGAACTACCGTATGACCGAGCTGCAAGCTGCGCTTGGGATCAGTCAGATGGTGCGTCTGGACAGTTACATCGAGCGCCGCCACACCTTGGCTCGTCGGTATGATGAGAAGCTTGCCCATTTGCCGTTGGTAACGCCTTGGCAGCATCCCGATAGCTACTCTGGACTGCATCTTTATGTGATCCGTCTGCAACTGGAGAAGATTGGCAAGTCTCATCGGCAAGTCTTCGAATCGCTGCGTGAGCAGGGCATTGGTGTCAACCTACACTACATTCCGGTGCACACCCAGCCGTACTATGCTCGGATGGGCTTCGAAGCCGATGATTTCCCGCAGGCCGCAGCCTATTACCGGGAGGCCATCAGCCTGCCAATGTTCCAGACCATGACACTGGAGCAGCAAGACAAGGTGGTCACGGCCGTTGAACGAGCTCTACAGCCATGAGACTGGCCGTCATTCCGGCTCGCGGAGGGAGCAAGCGTATCCCGCGGAAGAACATCAAGTTGTTCTGCGCAAAGCCAATGATCGCCTGGTCGATCGAAGCGGCGCTGGCAAGCGGTTGCTTCGACAAGGTGATTGTCTCGACTGATGACACCGAGATTGCGGAGATTGCACGACAATCCGGGGCCGAAGTGCCATTTATGCGGCCGGAGAGTCTTGCTGATGACCATACCGGTACCTTGCCGGTCATCCGCCAAGCCATTATTGAGATGATGCAACACCAGGGGATGGCAATTGGTCAAGTGTGCTGCATCTACGCAACAGCCCCTTTCGTGACTCCAGAGGACCTGCAACGCGGCCTCGAAATCCTTGAGGAAAGTCGTGCAGACTATGCGTTCTCGATCACCAGCTACGCCTTTCCGATTCAGAGAGCTGTGCGTCTGGATAGCAACGGCCGAGTATCAATGTTCGAGCCAGAACACTTCACGACTCGATCCCAGGATCTGGAAGAAGCGTTCCATGACGCAGGCCAGTTCTATTGGGGAAAGGCCACGGCGTGGTTGGCCGAGACTCCGATATTTTCGGCGGGATCGGCAGCGGTATTGCTTCCTCGTCACCGAGTGCAGGACATCGACACTCCCGAGGATTGGGTACGTGCCGAGTGGATGTTCAAAGCCCTGCAGGCTGCTGAGGCTCAGGTATGAACATCTTCTTCAGGGTGGATGCTTCCCTCGATATGGGTACGGGCCACGTCATGCGCTGCTTAACTTTGGCGCGTGCTCTGCGTGATTTAGGCCACCAGTGCCTATTCGCCAGCCGCGAACATCCCGGGAATCTGAATACCTTTGTTCAGAGTCAAGGCTTCGAGGTCCGTAGCCTGCCTATGGGGCAGTCGCAGGACAGTGGTCTTTTCCATGCCCACTGGCTCGGCGCCTCACAGCAAGAAGATGCGCAAGTTTGCCATCGCATTATCGAAAGCTTTCGTCCTGATTGGTTGGTTGTCGATCACTATGCTCTCGATCTGCGTTGGGAAGAGGCCGTGATGCCGCCACATTGTCGTTTACTGGTTATCGATGACTTGGCAGACCGGCCACATCGATGTGATGTGCTGCTGGATCAGAACCTTGGCAAGAAAGTCGACGATTATCGCCCCTGGGTTCCAGATGACTGCATGATTCTCACTGGACCTTTCAATGCCTTATTGCGCTCAGAGTTCGCAGCTTTGCGTGGCGAGAGCCTTTCCCGTCGCTCGGGCAGGCCGTTGCATGAGGTACTGATTGCCTTGGGGGGAGTGGATCAATACAACCATACTGGCGCCATTCTTGAGGCTCTCAAGTCCTGCGAACTGCCTGGAAATATTCGTTTCACCGTAGTGCTGGGTGCAACGGCTCCGCATCTGCAGGCGGTGCGTGAAATGGCGATTAGTTGCCCTTGGTCAGTAGAAGTACTATGTGGCATCAGTGACATGGCTGAGCGAATGGCCAGTGCTGATCTTGCAATCGGCGCTGGGGGAGGGACAACCTGGGAGCGTTGCTGTCTCGGCTTGCCAACCTTGCTGGTGATTCTGGCTGAAAATCAAAAGCCAGCTGGCCTGGCGCTTGAAGCTACGGGCTCGATTCAAGTGATCGATCTGGGAATGCCTCTGGTGGTTCAGCTGCAGTCGGCGTTTTCACGTTTGGGCAAGAATGGAGTGCTTTATGCTATGAGCGTTGCCGCCAGCGCGATTACCGATGGCCTGGGAGTAGAGCGGCTCCTCGCCAGAATGGGAGTCGACCCATGACGGTGGTCCGCCCAATGACAGCCGACGACCTGGAAAGAGTGCTGCAATGGCGTAATCATCCAGACGTGCGCCGTTACATGTATACCCAGCATGAGATTGCTCTGGACGAGCATCGTCGATGGTTTGAAAACAGCCAGCGTAACGCGGCGCGCCACCTGTTGATCTTTGAGCGACAGGGCGTGCCGTCAGGCTTTGTGAACATCACCGAAAGTACACCGGGTCGCATTGCTGACTGGGGATTCTATCTCGCGCCGGAGGCTCCACGTGGAACTGGGCGCTTGTTGGGCCAGACAGCACTGGAGTTCGCCTTTGATGACCTTTGTTTGCACAAGGTCTGTGGCCAGGCGCTAGGCTTCAATGAACGCTCGGTACGTTTCCACCTAGCGCTGGGGTTTACCCAGGAAGGTGTCTTGCGCGACCAGCATTTTGACGGTGAGCACTACCACGCCGTCATTCATTTTGGCCTGCTGCATGAAGAGTGGCAGGTCCTCCAACGAGAAGCATGATCATGAGCAACCCGAGCATCAGCATTGCTGGTCGTCGCATCGGTGCCGACGAGCCGCCCTACATCATTGCGGAGTTGTCTGCTAATCACAATGGTAAGCTGGAAACCGCTCTGCGTATTATCGAAGAGGCGAAAAAGGCGGGCGCCGATGCTATCAAGTTGCAGACCTACACTGCCGACACCATCACATTGAATAGCGAGGCTGAAGAGTTTCAGATTCGCGGTGGGTTATGGGATGGTCGTACGCTTTATGAGCTTTACCAGCAAGCACATATGCCCTGGGAGTGGCATGCGCCTCTCTTTGAGTATGCTCGTAAGTTGGGTATCACCATATTCAGTTCGCCATTTGATAATACGGCAGTCGATTTGCTGGAAGACCTTAACGCCCCCGCTTACAAGATCGCTTCTTTTGAAGCGATCGACCTGCCTTTGATCCGCTATGTTGCTTCCACCGGTAAGCCCATGATCATCTCCACTGGTATGGCGGATGCTGAGGAAATTGCTGAGGCTATCGAGGCTGCCCAAGAGGGCGGTTGCAAGGAGCTGGCAGTCTTACACTGTGTCAGCGGTTATCCCGCGCCGGCCGCAGACTACAACTTGCGGACGATCCAGGACATGATGACTCGCTATGGGCTGGTGACTGGCTTGTCTGACCATACGCTGGATAATACTACGGCAATCACCAGTGTAGCCTTGGGCGCTTCGATTATTGAAAAGCACTTTACTCTTGATCGTAGCGGTGGTGGGCCGGATGACAGTTTTTCACTTGAGCCGCGCGAGCTGGAGCAGCTATGTCGAAACACAAAGACGGCTTGGCAGGCGCTGGGGAAAGTAGATTATGGACGTAAGTCGAGTGAGCTGGCGAATGTTCAATTCAGACGGTCGCTGTACTTTATCAGTGATTTAAAGAAAGGCCAGATCGTTTCCCTCGAGGCTGTCCGCAGTGTGCGACCGGGGTACGGCCTGCCACCTAAGTATCTAGACTCGATCATCGGGCGTCGCTTGAAGGTCGATGTGCTTGCCAACTCGCCGGTAAAATGGGAGTGCATTGAGGGATCAAGGTCCTGACTGACATGGTCATATCCAAGAAAAGCTTATTTTGCATACAGCTGCCAATGTTTGTAGTTGGTGCTGTGGTTAGCATGCTTATACTGATGGATATTTTGTTGCCATTTACGTCGGCATATGCCGACGTGATGCCAGGTTACCTAGTCTATCTGGCATTCTTTACGGCTATTTATACTATCTATTGCTTATTGGCGATTGGCGTCGAGGTGGCAGCGCCAGTTAGACCACAAGAAGCTCGCTTGCCCAGCCGTTACTTGGTCAAGTGTATGACACTTGCATGCATTGTGTCGGTGGCTGGTGTTTTGGCATTGGTGATCGATCGAACAATTTATCAGGGTGTTGATTTTCTTACTCAAAGCTTTGTGGAAATTCGCTCACGCTTGAATTCTGAGCGTGAGCCAGGAGCGGGTATTTCCTCTCCCTTCAGTGTCTTCGGTAACCTTTTTCAGTTTAGCTATTTTTTTACTTTCGTATTCTTGATTTATTACTATGAGGGGTTCAGTCGAGGGCAGAGAAGGTTTTACATAGGATTGGTTTTATTTTGCCTTATATCTGGCTCGTACATTCTTGGTGGTCGAACGATTATTGGATTGTTCGCTTTGACGTTGATTGCTATGTTGGTGGCGCGGAGTGTTTCCGAGAGGTCATCTCTTCGACGGCTGCTCAGGGTCCGGACTTTGCTTGCAGTGGCCGTGTTGCTCGTATTTGTGGTGGCTGCGGTAGTTTATGTGTTTCACGCCCGGGCGAGTGTAAATGGGCTGGACTCCAGTATGTATTTACAGAGCTTTTTGGTACATCTACATGGGCAGCCCGTAATGGGCTACGAGGCCTGTACAGGTTCAGCATGGTGTGATGCTCTCAATTATCTGCAGTTGTCGGGGATCTATGTTACCCATGTTTTCTGGGTGTTAGCTGAGACTATCTATCAGCCCAATTTACGTCCCGAAGGGGCTCCAGTCTTTGGAGCAAGTGCCGTTATACTTTCCAAGGTACTTGGGTCATTGAGTGGTGAGTATGAATTTGCTGGCTTGTTCAACTCACTGCCGGGTTCTCTTTTTTATCAGTATGGTGGGCTGGGGGTCGCTGTAGGTGCTTTGTTTCTTGGATGTGCCATGGCGCTTGCTGTTTGTGGTTTGCGGCGTGGCAGCGGCATTGGTTCGGTGCTGTCTTTCTATACACTATTCATGGCGTTGCTGGTCGCGCCTGTGCTGTCGATCCTGAATATGATGGTTTTCATATTCTTGCTTTTCTCTATGCTGGTCATGAGTGGGGTTTATTTGATGAGAGTGTCGATAGCTAAGAGGCTTTCGGTATGAGAGTCGGTTTAGTAAATATGTTTTCCTTTCGGCCGCATGTCGAGCACCTTTTTTTTCTTGCGCATGTGCTTCAGCAGGCAGGGCACGATGTTTTTTTTCTGACTTGTGATGCGGCAGTAGAGAATTGTTATCCACGGGCGATTAAAGGTAGCGGTAAACTGAAAGAATGCGCGAAATGTATTCTGGGCGGAGTGCGTAGCTATACGAGTCAAAATATCACGCGCGTAAGTGCGTATATGGCAAGTGAGCTGGGCACCGAGGTACTCGATAAGCTGGCCTTGTCCAGTTCCTGTACCTTGACGCGGACGGAGTCCGAGGTCGAGTGGAACGAACCCGCTGTTGTCGCAGTCAGGCAGTCACTGCATAAACCTATCGACCATGTCTACGCCAGCGCTAAACAATGGATCGTTCAGAATCGCCTTGAAGGGGTGATCTGCTTCAACGGTCGTATGGATCTGACGCGAGGTGTGACTTATGCCTGCGAAAAAGCTGGTATACCATTCATTACTCATGAGCGCCCCTGGTTTGGTGACGGGTTGCAGTTAACCCCTAATGCCAACTGTCTGTCTCTCAAGGCTGTCGGTAATCTTGTTGCTGAATATGATGACCGGCCCCTCACTGTTCCGCAGGTGCGGATTGCTGGAAAATTGGCAGGCGAGCGCTTTCTCCAGCGTAATTCGTTGGAGTGGCGCCTTTATAATAAGAATCCGGAGCCTGCGCCCTGGCCTTTGGCAACACCGGGGCTACGGGTCTTGGTATTGCCAAGTAGCAAGAACGAATTTGCCGGCCATACGGAATGGAAGACAGATTGGCTTGACAATACCCAGGCTCTCGATGACTTTTTTGAAGCATTTGGTATCACCCCTGAACAAGTGGTTGTCCGTTGTCACCCTAACTGGGCGGAAAACATTGGCCAGGTAGGGGGGGATCGATCATTGAAGCTTTATAGCGATTGGACTGCTGCCCGTGGCATTTATTGTATTTCCAGTGAACAGAAAGCCAGTACCTATGACCTGATCCAGCAAGCAGACATAGTAGTGCTCAATGGCGGAAGTTCGGCTGTGGAGGGAGGCGTATGCGGTAAGCAGGTTATCTGTCTTGGCCCCTCTACCTATGCAAGAGCGGGATTTGTCAGAGCCTTTGCCAACAAGGCTTCGATGTATGATGAAAATGCCAGGCGTGACCTGGATCCGGACATGGTAATCCGCAAGACGCTACGTTTTCTTTATGTGCGCTCTCATCGTCAGCCACAGTTTGTGAACTATGTTCGTGCGCTTGAGACCACACGCTATAGCTATCGCCAGGGTGCAGATGTACAGCGATTGATCGATATGTTCAAGAGTGGTGAGTTGATCGCTGATGACCCAACCTACTCATCCGATCAAAGCTCGGAAGATCTCGTGATTGAAGCATTGAAGAATAAAAGATGGGGCGAACTGGCTGACTACATCGTACCCGAGCCGGGGCACCCAGTATTGGAAATAAAACGTCGTCCTGCGCTGCGCTGGGTTGACGGCGTTCGGGCGAGAATGCCCAGGGGAGATAGAGGTTGAATCAAATGAACACGCCAATGGTATCGATCATCACACCCTCCTATAACGCCGAGCGCCTGATTGGAAGGACACTTCAGTCAGTGCTGGAACAGACTTGGCAGGACTGGGAGCTGCTGGTTATCGATGATTGTTCGAAGGACGGCACGCGTAATGTCGTGGAGGAGTTTGCCACACGTGATTCCCGGATTCGCTTGATCACACTGGACAGGAACAATGGTGCCCCGGCTGCTCCTCGAAATATAGGTGTGCGGGAGGCAAGGGGTGAGTGGATCGCATTCCTCGATGCCGATGATATCTGGCACCCCGAAAAACTGGCGTTGCAGATGGTTGTGGCCGAAGCCAGAAACTGTGAATTTCTCAGCACTCAGATGAAGGACTTCGTTGATGATAGTTTGTTGACGTTTGAGCCGGTTGGGAGTGCAGCTGTGGAATCCATTGGTTTCCAGCAGCAACGGATCAAAGGACGAATTCCGACGTCCAGTGTGTTAGTGACGCGTGAGTTGATACTGCGTTTTCCTTTCAACGAAGATATTCGGTACAAAGCTGTTGAAGACTACCACTGCTGGCTGCGAATTCTTCAGAGTGGTGCGAAGCATTGGAAGGTTCAATATCCATTGTTGAACTATAGGCGTATCATTGGGCAGATTTCCGGCTCCAAGAAGTACATGCTTGAGCGGATGTACATGGTGCATAGTGAATTTCCGCAGACCACAGGTTTGCAGGCTTTTTTATTTACGATGACCCACGCTATGGGTGGGTTCTATTATCGAATTTTGAGGAAAGGTCTATGAAACGTGTCATGGTTACAGGCGGTGCTGGGTTTCTAGGGTCTCATCTGTGTGAGCGCCTTTTGGCCAGTGGTCACGAGGTTCTCTGTGTTGATAATTTCTACACTGGCACAAAGCGTAATATTGCTCATTTGATGAGCAATCCATACTTTGAGCTCATTCGCCATGATGTGACGTTCCCTCTTTATGTAGAAGTAGATGAGATTTTCAATCTGGCTTGCCCTGCATCACCGGTGCACTACCAGTTCGATCCGGTCCAGACACTTAAAACGAGTGTCCATGGTGCTATCAACATGCTCGGGCTGGCGAAACGTACGAAAGCAAAGATCTTTCAGGCATCTACCAGTGAGGTCTATGGTGATCCTGAGGTGCACCCTCAGCCGGAAGGTTACTGGGGGCGTGTCAACCCGATCGGTATCCGTTCGTGCTATGACGAGGGTAAGCGTTGCGCGGAGACGCTTTTCTCCGATTACCATCGCCAGCACGGGCTGCGTATCAAGATTGCGCGAATCTTCAACACCTATGGTCCCCGGATGCACCCTAACGATGGACGAGTCGTCAGCAACTTCATCGTTCAGGCACTGCGTGGCGAGGACATCACTATATATGGCGAAGGTCAGCAAACCCGTAGCTTTTGCTATGTCGATGATTTGGTTGAAGGCTTCTTGCGGCTGATGAACACCTCGGATGAAGTGACTGGGCCTATTAATCTGGGCAACCCTGGCGAGTTTACCATACGCCAACTGGCCGAACGTGTGTTGGCGTTGACCGGGAGTGCGTCGCGTTTGGTATTCCGCCCTTTGCCGCAGGATGATCCTCAGCAGCGCCAGCCTGATATCACCCAGGCCAAGGCGATATTGAATTGGCAACCGACTGTCATGCTGGACCAAGGTCTTGAAAAAACCATTCGTTATTTTGACGAATTGCTAAAAGAAGAAAACGAGGCGGTCTGAGTCCTGTCATGAAAATCACAGTATTTGGTAGTGGGTATGTCGGGCTGGTGACGGGCGCCTGTTTAGCGGATGTCGGTCATTCGGTCATGTGTATTGATGTCGACCAGCACAAGATCGATGCCTTGAATCAAGGCATCGTTCCAATCTACGAGCCTGGCCTGGATGAGGTGATTCTGAACAACCGTAGGGCCGGTCGCCTGAGTTTTTCTACTGATGCTTCTGCAGGTGTCGCTCATGGCTACCTGCAGTTTATTGCTGTGGGCACGCCACCGGATGAGGATGGTAAAGCCGACCTGAAGTATGTATTGGAAGTGGCTGCTACCATTGGTCGGCATATGACCGAGCGCAAAATTGTCATTGATAAGTCGACTGTCCCAGTGGGGACAGCCGATAAGGTCCATGAGTGCATCGGAGCGGCTCTAGTCGAGCGCGGACTGGATATCGATTTCGCAGTTTGTTCCAACCCTGAGTTCCTCAAGGAAGGGGCGGCCATCGAGGACTTCACCAAAGGTGCACGTATCGTGGTCGGTACCGACTCGGTCGAGGTGCGTGATGCTATGCGTCAGTGCTACGCACCTTATAACCGCAACCACGACAAGCTGATGTTCATGGATGTGCGCTCCGCCGAACTGACCAAGTATGCTGCCAATGCCATGCTGGCGACCAAGATCAGTTTCATGAACGAAATGGCTAACTTGGCTGAGCGGTTGGAAGCTGATGTCGAGCAGGTCCGCTTGGGGATCGGCTCCGACCCACGGATTGGCTATCACTTCATTTATCCAGGGTGTGGCTACGGTGGATCCTGTTTCCCGAAGGATGTCCAAGCCCTTGCGCGTACTGCTCAGGAGGTCGGGTACCAAGCCGACCTGCTAGAAGCAGTCGAGTCGGTCAACAACCGTCAGAAGCAGGTGCTGTTCAATAAACTATCGCAGGCCTTCGATGGTAACTTGACTGGTAAGCGAATTGCTCTCTGGGGGTTGGCATTCAAGCCGAACACTGATGACATGCGTGATGCGCCTAGCAGGACCTTTATGGATGCAGCCTGGGCTGCCGGTGCCCGCATTCAAGCGCACGACCCGCAGGCAATGGATGAGTGTGCCCGGATATATGGCCAACGAGATGACTTGAGTCTTTGCGTCTCCCGTGAAGCTGCGTTGCAAGGGGCCGATGCGTTGGTCATTTGCACTGAGTGGAAAGCCTACCGCGCCATTGACCTGAAATGCCTTCGCGATACCTTACGTTTCCCAGTGGTAGTCGATGGCCGGAACATGTTCGATCCCCGTGATATGGCTCAGGCAGGCCTGCTCTATCATGCCGTTGGGCGCGGCTTGCGCAAGGAGTGAGGTGGTGGCCACGATCTTGGTAACAGGCGCTGCAGGTTTCATCGGACGTGCTCTGGTGGATCAGTTGCTGGCGCAAGGTTTTACTGTGCGTGCGCTGGTACGCAGCGAGCAACCGGCACAAGCAGGAGTCGAGTATTTTGTGGCCGATATCACCGAAAGTGATGATCTGGAAGCGGCTTGCCGAGGTGTCGATTGTGTCGTGCATCTTGCCGGGCGCGCGCATGTGCTCCATGAAACTGCCGAGGCGCCGTTGGAGGCGTTTCGACGCGTGAATGTTGAGGGTACCTTGCGACTCGCCCAGGTGGCATCCAAGGCTGGGGTAGGGCGGTTCGTCTTCGTCAGTTCCATTGGGGTCAACGGTGACAGTACGACGAATACAGCATTCGATGAAAGCTTTCCGGCGAATCCGCATGCGGACTATGCCTTGTCGAAGTTGGAAGCAGAGCAAGGACTGCAACACTTGTGTCAGCAGTTGAGCATGGACTGGGTGATTGTTCGCCCGCCCATGGTGATTGATAGTCAGGCTCCCGGTAACTTTGCTCGCCTGCTTAAGTTGGTTGATCGGGCCTTACCATTGCCTTTCGGCCTGACCCGTAATCGGCGGAGCCTGGTGTCCCTCCGAAACCTGGTGAGCCTGCTGTCACACATTGCTATTCATCCTGCAGCTGCCAGAGAGGTGTTTCTTATTGCGGACGGTGATGATGTGTCGACAGCTGAAATGGTGCTAGGCCTTGCTCAAGGTATGAACCGGCATGCTCGGCTTGTGCCGGTGCCTCCAGTCTTGCTTCAAGTTGCTTGCCTGGTTTTCAAGCGGCAACGGCTCTATAACCAGTTGTATGGCTCCTTGCAGATCGATGCGGGCAAGGCGCGGCGCCTGCTGAATTGGACCCCTCCGGAAAGCACGGCTCAAGCGCTGGTGCGAATAGGTAAGGAATACCGTCGGCGTGTCTGACCTGATTGTTTAATATGGAATGCTTCATGACCTTATTGCTTGTCGTGTCGATAGCTGTCGTTTCCTTTGTATTGACTTGGCTTCTGCGTCGCTACGCCCTGGCCCGTAGCATCATGGATATCCCTAACGCCCGCAGTTCTCACAGTGTCCCGACACCGCGTGGTGGTGGTGTGGCGATCGTCGTCGCTTTTCTAGCTGCGTTGTTGTGGATGGGCGGAGCCGGTCTGATCGAGTCTGCTACTTCTTGGGCCCTATTGGGTGCTGGTGCTTCCATCGCTGTACTGGGCTTTTTGGATGATCATGGCCATATCGCTGCCCGTTGGCGCCTGCTGGGGCATTTTGCTGCGTCGCTGTGGGCACTGATCTGGCTAGGTGGCTTACCGCCATTGATGGTCTTCGGCACTGAATTGGATCTGGGCTGGTTTGGGCATCTATTGGCGCTCTTCTATCTTGTCTGGTTGTTGAACCTGTATAACTTCATGGATGGGATCGACGGCATCGCCAGTGTCGAAGCGATCACTACTTGCCTGGGGGCATGCCTGCTTTATGTGCTGGCAGGTGTTCCGGGTCTGGTGTCAGCACCTCTGGTGCTTGCTGCGGCTGTGGCCGGTTTCTTGTTCTGGAACTTCCCCCCTGCTCGTATTTTCATGGGCGATGCGGGTAGCGGATTTCTCGGTATTGCTCTGGGTGTGCTTTCGCTGCAGGCTGCCTGGGCCTCACCGGATCTGTTCTGCGCCTGGCTGATTCTGTTGGGGGTGTTCATCGTCGATGCAACGGTGACGCTGCTACGTCGTTTGATTCGTGGTGACAAGGTCTATGAAGCCCATCGTAGCCACGCTTATCAATACGCGTCTCGTCAATATGGTCGCCATCTACCGGTTACCTTGGCAGTGATGGCGATCAATCTGTTTTGGCTATTGCCGCTGGCTGTTTTGGTGGCAACAAGTAAGTTGGATGGGGGGATTGCTGTACTAGTCGCTTGGTGCCCGCTGGTACTGCTGGCTCTGCGTTTCCATGCAGGACAACTGGAGCAGCACTGATCTGTCTCCCTACGCGCATTTTCCTCTTTCCCACAGCTGACAGCGATACCGCTGTCAGCTGTCCAATTTAGTAATCATTCCCCAGACCCATCAGCCTTCCCCATCACTCCTCAACCCGCTAGCTTTACCCCGGCAGCCAAGGAAACGCTGCCCTGCAATCAAAACCCACAGGAGTGAATCTCATGCGCAATACCGTCCTTACCTATCTTCTCCTCCCGCTCTTCGCCGGCCTGTCCTTCTCCCTGAACGCCGCGCCTAATACCGCCGTCGCGCCAGCCACGGAACTGGCCACAACCTTGGTGAGTGATAGTCAGTCGCAATCCGCCAAACTCGATCTGAACAAGGCTGACGCCCCGACCTTGCAGGCCCAGTTGAACGGTATCGGCAAGGCCAAGGCCGAAGCCATCGTTGCCTATCGTGAGGCCAACGGGCCTTTCGCTTCAGTCGATGAGCTACTGGAAATCAAAGGCATCGGCAACGCGTTGCTGGAGCGCAATCGCGACAAGCTGATGGTGGAATAGGAGTAACAGAGGTGAGGTGATAGCCGGCCGACCATTGTTAGGTCGGCTATCAAGGGGGAGGGGGTCAGCGGTCTTCCGATTCCTTGGCATCCATTTCCGCATTACGTTCCTGAATCTTCTTTTTCTGCTCTTCCGTCAGCGGTAATTCTTTCGCCGTATCCCGCAGCAGCAGTAATCCCCCGACGATCGAGCCGAGGGCTAGGATCAGTATCAACCAGGCATACCAGGGCATGGTGTTCTCCCATAAGCGGCGAGGAATGCCGCTTCTATATCTTTCGAGCGGTGCCCGAATCCTTAGGTTCCATTATAGGTGTGTGCCGGGAGGGGGCCAGTTGTCGCGATTTGCGGGCGCCAAGGGGCGTCACATCGTTTACAATGCGCGCCGTTTTCGACTTGCCAAGAGACCCTGACCATGTCCGCCTGCCAGACGCCCCTGATCGTCGCCCTGGATTTCCCTACCCGTGAGGCCGCCCTGAAGCTGGCTGACCAGTTGGACCCTGCGCTGTGCCGGGTCAAGGTCGGTAAAGAACTGTTCACCAGCAGTGCCTCGGGGATTGTCGAGACACTGTGCGAAAAGGGTTTCGAGGTGTTCCTCGACCTGAAATTCCACGATATCCCCAACACCACGGCGATGGCGGTGAAGGCTGCCGCGGAGATGGGTGTTTGGATGGTCAACGTACATTGTTCGGGCGGTCTGCGCATGATGGCGGCTTGCCGTGAAGTACTGGCCAAGCGTAGTGGCCCGCAGCCGCTGCTGATCGGTGTGACCGTGCTGACCAGCATGGAGCGTGAAGACCTCGCGGGTATTGGCCTGGATATCGAGCCACAGGAGCAAGTGTTGCGTCTGGCCGCGCTGGCCGAGAAGGCGGGGATGGATGGCCTGGTGTGTTCGGCGCTGGAGGCGCCCGCCTTGAAGGCTGCCCATCCGTCGCTGCAACTGGTGACGCCGGGTATCCGTCCGGCGGGCAGTGCGCAGGATGATCAGCGGCGTATCCTGACGCCACGTCAGGCGCTGGATGCCGGTTCCGACTATCTGGTGATCGGGCGTCCAATCAGCCAGGCGGCTGATCCTGCACAGGCATTGCGTGCGGTGGTGGCCGAAATCCGCAATTGAAGAGCGCTTGATCGATCAACGGCAGTGGCGCTTCGGGCACGCCACTGTCGCAGGCAACCCCAGGATAATGGCAGATTGCCACCTTTTCAGCCTGCTTGCCGCTCCCCTGTTGTCGACCTCGCCGAGTCCCGGCAGGGGAAAATGCCCTTGATACTGTGGTCGCTTAGGGTTTTCCCTCTCCCTCCAGACCGCGTATTATTCCGCTACACAAATCTGAAGATTCCTATTGCGACGCGTTTCGTCCTCCAGTCTTGCGGTCTGTTGTGTCCAGCAAGGCGCCTCTCCAGATAGAAGATGACCCCCAGGAGTCGTTTTACGACTTGCCAAGAATGTGTTGGCCAGGCATGCCGGCTGTCCGCGGATGAGCGCCCGGAAGAGTTTTAAAGGAATGAGTTTTGATAAAGCGTAGACAGGTAGCAATCGTTGGTTGTTCTTTTCGTTTTCCTGGCTCCACCACCAGCAGCTTCTGGCAGAACCTGATGTCCGGGCGGGACCTGGTAACCCAGGTCGACGCTTCGCGCTGGGATTTCGCCGAGTTCCTGCACCCGGACAAGGCCAACCCCGCGACCAGTTACACCTTCGCTGCCGGCACCCTGGGCGACATCAGTGCGTTTGATGCGGGATTCTTCAATATCTCGCCGCGAGAAGCGACGGTGATGGATCCCCAGCAACGGATGTTGCTGGAAATGTGCTGGGAAACCTTCGAAAACGCCGGTATCAAACCCTCGAGCCTGCGTGGCAGCAACTGTGGCGTGTACCTGGGGATCGCTGGTGTCGAACAGGCATACCGCCTGGTGGAAGACATGGCGTCGATCGATGCTGCCACGGCCACCGGCAATACCCTGAGTATTGCGGCCAACCGTCTGTCGTTTTTCTATGACCTGCGCGGCCCGAGCATGGCCATCGATACTGCCTGCTCATCTTCGCTGGTGGCCTTCCACCAGGCCTGCCAGGCAATCATCAGCGGTGATATCGATCAGGCCGTGACCGGCGGTATCAGCCTGCACATGCACCCGTTCGGTTTCATGATCTTCGCCAAGGCCTCGATGCTGTCGCGGACCGGGCGTTGCCACTCGTTCGATGAGGGCGGCGACGGTTATGCCCGTTCCGAGGGCGGGGGGCTGTTCCTGCTCAAGGACTACGATCAGGCCGTGGCCGACGGCAATACGATCCTGGCGGTAGTGGCGGCCAGTGCGGTCAATACCGATGGCCGCAAGTCCAGCCTGACTCTGCCCAACGCCGACGCCCAGGCGGCATTGCTCAGAAGCGCTTACGCCAAGGCCGGGATCGATCCGTCGCAACTCGACTACCTCGAAGCCCATGGCACCGGCACGGCGGTCGGCGATCCCATCGAGACCCGCGCGATCGGCGAAGCCCTGGCCCAGGCCCGCGGCGCAGGCAACCCGCTGCCGATCGGCTCGATCAAGAGCAACCTCGGTCACCTGGAAGCCGCCTCAGGCGTTGCCGGCTTGATGAAGGCCCTCAATTGCCTGGTCGAACGCAAGATTCCGGCAACGATTGGGATCGAGGAGCTTAACCCGAACATTCCGTTCTCCGACTTGAACCTGCAGGTTGTCACCGAACCCCTTGCGCTCAAGCCAGAAGGGCAGTTGACCGTCGGGGTGAACTCGTTCGGGTTTGGCGGTGCCAACGCTCACGTCATTCTGCAGAGTCCCGAGCCGCAACCGCCGGCAGCGCGGCCAACAGCGGCGCGACGCCTGCCATTGATGCTCAGCGCCAAGACTGCCGAAGGCTTGCGTGCCACCGCCGAGAACTTTGCCGACTACCTGGCAGCGCACCCCGAGGCCAGCTATTACGATGTGGCCTACCAGGCCATGTTCCGCCGTGACGCGCACTCGCATCGCCTGCTGTTGATCAGTTCCGATCCGGCCGAGGCTGCTCTGGCGTTGGCCGACTACGCCCAAGACCCGAGCCTCAGCGAACTGAGTTCGGTGCTTGAAACCGGTCAGGGGCTGGACAAGGTCCAGGGCCCTGTATTCGTCTATTCCGGCAATGGTTCGCAATGGCAAGGCATGGGCCGGGCAATGCTCGGCAATTCTGTGTTCGAAGCCGCTGTGCTCGAGGTCGATGCAATCTTCCAACCGCTGGCGGGCTATTCGTTGCGTGCCGAGCTACTGGGTGAAAACGGTGATGACCGTTATGTGCGCACCGAGATCGCCCAGCCGGCACTGTTCGCCTTGCAAGTCGCGGTCACTCGCGTGCTGGAGGCACAGGGCTTCCACCCGGCAGCGGTGATCGGTCACAGCGTTGGCGAAGTAGCCGCGGCTTGGGCTAGCGGCGCCCTGAGCCTGGCAGATGCGACTCAAGTGATCTACCACCGCAGCCGCCTGCAGGGCCTCACCCGTGGCAATGGGAAGATGGCCGCCGTAGGGTTGTCGGGCGAAGCCACCGCAGCTGTGCTGCTGGAACTGGGCCTGGATAGCCAACTGGTCGTGGCGGGCGAAAACAGCGCTCGTGGCGCCACCGTGGCCGGATCTGTAGAGGCACTGGACAAACTGGAGGCGGTGCTCACCGAACGCCAGGTGTTCGCCCGCCGCTTGGACCTGGATTACGCCTTCCACTCCCCGGCCATGAACCCTATCGAGCAGCAGGTCATCGCTGACCTGGCGCATATCCGCCCGCGCAGCGGCACTGTCCCGTTCTATTCCACTGTCGTTGGCGGCGAACTGGATGGTCAGCGCCTGGACAGCCTCTACTGGTGGCAGAACATCCGCTTCCCGGTGTTGTTCCAGGGGGCGATGGATGCGCTGGTGGGGCAGGGCTTCAACCTGTTCGTCGAAGTCGGCCCGCACCCAGTCCTGCGTAGCTACGTCGCCGATGCCCTGAGCCAGCGCGAGTTGCTTGGCCAGGTGCTCGGTACATTGCTGCGCAAGGACAACAGCCCTTTGCTGCTGGACCGTTGCATAGCCAAGTTGCTGATTGCCGGCGCCGAGCCGGATTGGCAGCTGCATTTCCCCGTGACCGGCAGAAACGTACTGCTGCCCAACTACGCGTGGCAGCGCGACCGTTTCCAGTTGCCGGTCAGCGCCGAGTCGCTCGGAGTCCTGCAACGTGAGCGTGTGCACCCGCTGTTGGGATACCCGCTGGCCGACCATGCGCTGACGTGGGAAAACCGTATCGATACACAGCTGTTCCCGACCTTGGGTGACCACAAGGTCGGCGAGTCGGTGCTGTTCCCCGGCGCCGGTTTCACCGAACTGGCCTTGGCCGTGGCCTTGCAGCACCAGCCGGGTGAGTTCGTCGATATCGAAGAGCTGGAGATTCACAACCCGCTGTTGCTCAGCCATGAAGGCAGCAAGAAGATTCGGGTCAGCATCGAGCAGGCCGACGGCACCCTGCGGATCACCTCGCGCACCCTGACTCAGCGAGAAGAGTGGGTGCAGCATGTGGTTGCCCGCCTGCCTGGCGAAGCCCGTGGCGTGGCGCTCGATGGACGCGCGCCAGCAGTGCCACAGCGCCCGGCCGACTTCACCGCTGAACAGCATCTGGCGCTGACCTGTGCGGTCGGCCTGAACTATGGCCCGGCTTACCAGGCGGTTGCGGCGGTCTGGGTGGAGCCTGCGCGCATCCTTGCCCAACTCAGCGTGCCAGACGCCATCAGCCATGAGCTGGCTTCGCTGCACCTGCACCCCGCCTTGCTGGACGGTGCATTCCAGTTGATCACCGAACTGCTGGTGAGCCAGCCGGGCAGCAACAAGGGCCTGGCGTTCATTCCGGTCAAGTTCGGCCGCATCGCCTTCGCTAAGGCCGGTGGCGTGCCTTGCCTGGCTGAAGTGCGTCAGTTGAAGCGTACCGAGCATTCGCTGCTGGTGGACTTCATCCTGTACGACGCGGCCGGCGAGACCGTGCTGTCCATCAAGGATGCCCGCTTCCGCGGCGTGCGCCTGCAGCGTGACCGCTCCAGCGACATCAAGCACTTGGCCCACGTCGGCCTTGCCGCTCCAGGCCAGGTGGTGCCGGTGCAGCGCGAGGCACATGACGGTGCGCCACTAGCGACCCGTCTGCAAGATTTGGCTGACGCGCCGGCGCAGGCACGTTACCTCAATGAAGTCGAGCCATTGCTCGATGCCCTTTGTTCGAGTTTCGTGCTGGACCTGATCGAGCAGGTTGGCGGGCAGTTGAGTGGCGAGCAGGTGGCCTTGTGGTCGCAGTTGGACGGGGTGCCGGGCGAGTACTTGGCGACGTTGCTGCGTCATGGCCAGGAAGACGGCTCGTTGAGCCGCTCTGCCGATGGCACCTGGCACATCGTCGACACGGGAGAGCGTCCCGCGTCCGAGGCGATTTGGCAGGAGTTGTTCCAGAGCTATCCGGAGTTCTTCCAGATCATTCATTCGGTGGGTCGCATCGGCCGTCATTTGCCGGCATTGCTTGACGGAAGCCAGACCCTAGAGCAGTTACTGCCGCGCGAGACCAGCGGCGCCAGCCTGGCGCGCCTGGTGTTGGGCGCGGCAGGTCAGCAACGGCTGCTCGCCGGCCTGCGGGAAACCCTGGCCCAGCGCCTGGCATCCCTGCCAGCCGGTCAGCGCTTGCGCGTGCTGGAGTTTGGTTTTGGTGGCCCATCCTTTATCGAGTCTCTGTACGCCGGGATCGATTTCGATCGTATCGATTACAGCTATTGCGTGCAGGAGCCGGAGTTGGCGCAGATGCTGCGCGACGATTGCCCGGCGCTTGAGGTGCTTGGTTTCGATCAGTTGGCCGATGCCGGTGATTACGACTGGGTGCTGGTGCCGACCGACCTGGCTGCCTTGGACAGCATTGGCGAAGCCGTGCGCCAGGCCGCGAGCCAGCTCAACCCGCACGGGCAGTTGGCATTGCTGGCGCAATACCCGGCACGTTGGGCCGACTTCGTGTTCGGTGCCCAGGCCGGTTGGTGGTTGGCCGGTCCAGAGCAGGCCCTGTCGCGTCAGCAGCGTCCGCAGTTCTGGACGCATGAGCTGCAACGTCATGGCTTGACCCTGTCGCACACCCTTGAAGCCTTGCCAGGCAACGCCTGTGGTAGTTACCTGGTGTTAGCCGACAAGCCAGTGAACAGCTCTGCCCCTGTACGCGAAATCGCGGTGCAGCGTTGGGCACTGCTGGCCGAACCGGGGCAGGAAGTCGCTGCACGTTTGGCTCTTGCCCTGCGTGAGCAAGGCCAGTTGGTCAGCTTGTTGGTTCCCGGTGATGCACAGGCATTGGCACAACAACTTGCCGCGCTGGAGCAGGCACCGGAGCAGATCCTGCACCTGGCCGGGTTTGACGGCGGCCAAGGTCTGGATGGCCAGGGCGCGCGCTGCATGCAGGCCGCAGGGCTGGTCCAGGCTTGTGAGTCGCTGGGTATCGCTGCGCAACTCTGGCTGCTGACCCGTGGTGCGGCCGGTCATCTGTACGCTGGCGAAAGCGCGACGGCAGTGGATGCCATCGCCGACGCCGCGTTCTGGGGCTTTGGCCGGACCTTGGCGAATGAGTCGGCCAGTTGCCAGGTTCGTCTGCTTGACCTGGCCTTCAACGCGCCGATCGACAGCCTCGTTGCTGCGCTGCTGCACGCCGATGCCGAGACGGAGCTTGCGATCAACGCCGATGGCCAGCGCTACGTACCACGCCTGCGCGTCCTGCAAGATCAGCCTCGGGCCACTGGCGACGGCGACAAGCGCATCAGCCTGGGCTTCGATCTGCCTGGTCAGTTGCGCAACCTGCGCTGGGAGGTCCGCGAGCCACGTGTACCGGCGGCGGACGAACTGGATATCGCCGTGCGCGCCACCGGCCTGAACTTCCGCGACGTGATGTTCGCCCTCGGCCTGTTGTCCGATGAGGCTATCGAGAACGGCTTCTCGGGTCCGACCTTGGGCTTCGAATTTTCCGGCGTGATCCAGGGCAAGGGGGCCGAGGTACAGGGCGACTTCGCCCCGGGCGACCGTGTGGTGGGTTTTGGCCCGTGCAGTTTTGCCAACCGGCTGGTGACCAATGCCAATGCCGTGGCCCGGATACCCGAGGGTATGTCGTTCGAAGCGGCGGCGACCATTCCGAGCACTTTCTTCACCGTCTACTACGCCCTGCATTACCTGGCACGCCTGGAGCCGGGCGAGAAAGTGCTGATTCACGGCGCAGCCGGAGGCGTCGGTATCGCGGCGATCCAGATTGCCAAGTGGTGCGGTGCAGAGATCTACGCCACTGCCGGCAGCGACGAGAAGCGCGACTTCCTCCGCCTGCTCGGCGTCGACAAGGTGTTCGACTCACGCTCCCTGGCCTACGCCGACGAAATCCTGGCCATGACCGATGGTCGTGGTGTCGATGTGGTGCTCAACTCGCTGGCCGGTGAGGCGATCAACCGTAACCTGCGGGTGCTCAAGCCCTTTGGCCGCTTCCTCGAACTGGGCAAGCGTGACTTCTACCAGAACACCCGTATTGGCTTGCGGCCGTTCCGCAACAACATCAGCTACTTCGGCATCGATGCCGACCAGTTGATGAGCGAGCGCCCCGAGCTGACCCGGCGTCTGTTCGGGCAGATGATGGAACTGTTCGAGCAGGGCATCCTGCATCCGTTGCCGTTCCGCGAGTTCGATGCCAACCAGGTGGTCGAAGCCTTCCGCTACATGCAGCAGGCGCGGCAGATCGGCAAGATCGTGGTCACCTACGGCAACCCGATCGAGCAATTGGTGGATACGCGTGAACAGCCGTTGCAGCAGCTACAACTCAGCGACGAGGCCACCTATCTGGTGACCGGCGGTCTGGGCGGCTTCGGGTTGCGTACGGCCCAGTGGTTGGTCGACAAGGGCGCCCGACACCTAGTGTTGCTCGGCCGCCGCGGCCCGGACACTGTCGAGGCGCAACCGAGCCTGGCGCTCTGGCAGGCGCAAGGCATCGATGTGCAAGCGTTGGCTTGCGATATCACCGATGTCCGCCAGTTGACGGCCGTGTTCGAAGGCATCAATGCCAGCCCGTATCCATTGCGCGGCCTGGTGCACGCGGCGACAGTGATCGACGACGCGCTGATCCGCAACCTCGACGCCGAGCAACTGCAGCGGGTACTGGAACCCAAGGCCAAGGGCGCTCAGTACTTGCATGAACTGACCCGTGAGCTGCCGTTGGACTTCTTCGTGATGTTCTCCTCGGCCACTACCCTGTTCGGCAACCCTGGGCAGGCCAACTACGTGGCGGCCAACCATTGGCTCGAGGCCTTGGCCCGTCATCGTCGTGGCCAAGGCTTGGCTGCCACGGCAGTGCTGTGGGGCGCCATCGATGACGTGGGCTTCCTGGCACGCAATGAACAGATCAAGGACGCCCTGCAAAGTCGCATGGGCGGTGCGGCGCTACGGGCCGAAGTGGCCCTGTCGCATCTGGAGCAGATGCTGCTTCGCGGCGACGACGGTATTGGTGTACTGGAGCTGGAATGGAAGGCCCTGTCGCGCTTCCTGCCGAGCGCCACGACGCCGCGCTTCCTCGAACTGGTCCGCGCCCATGGCGGCGATCAGGATGACGAGAATGACGCTGAGGATATCCAGCGTATGCTCGCCGAGCTCGACGATGTGCAACTGTTGGAGCGTTTTACCGAACTGCTCAAGCACGAGGTCTGCGAAATCCTCCGCCTGCCGGCGTCCCGTCTGGACACCCAGCGTCCGCTGCAGGAACTGGGGTTGGACTCACTGATGAGTGTCGAGCTGGTGGTGGCAGTGGAGGAGCGTTTCGGTATCCGTTTGCCGGTAATGGAACTCAGCGAGAGTTCGAGTATCGACAAGCTCAGTGTGCGCATCCTCGATTTGCTTCGTGGCGACTCTGACAGCAATCAAGCGCCGGCGCCTACCGCCATGGCAGAGAACTTGCTAGCCCGTCATGGTAGCGAGCTGAGCCGTGAACAAATGGCCGAGTTGAACGCTGAACTGGCTGACAGCAGCACCACCCCCAACCGTTTGATTGAGTGAAACCCGATGACTGCAAAAACGCCCACCGGCCTGAATGTCGGTATCAAGCAACGGCTGATCCAGCAAGCGCTGGCGCGTCGTCGCAGCGAGGCGGGCGAAACGGCCAGCGGCGCCACCCTGGAGCAAGTGCAACAGGCGGCGCTGAAGGTGCCAGAAGCGTTTTATCGTTTCGACCAGCACCCCGGTTATCAGCAGTTGCGTGTGATCCAGCACAGCGGTGCACGCCTGGGGCTGACCAGCCCGTTCTTTCGCCTGCACGAAGGAACGGCTGGCGCCCAGACGTGCATTGGCAACCATGAGTACCTCAACTTCGCCAGCTACAACTACCTGGGGTATTCCGGCCACCCGGTGGTGGCCGAAGCGGCCAAGGCAGCGATCGACCGTTACGGTACCTCGGTGTCGGCCAGCCGTCTGGTGTCTGGCGAGCGTCCGCTACACCGTGAGCTGGAGCGCGAGCTGGCCAAGCTGTACGAAGTGGACGATGCGATCGTGTTCGTCAGCGGGCATGCCACCAATGTCACCACCATTGGCTACCTGTTTGGCCCGCGTGACCTGGTGCTGCATGACGAGCTGATCCACAACAGCGTGTTGCAAGGTATTCAGCTGTCCGGTGCGCGGCGCCTGAGTTTCGCCCACAACGACTGGCAGGCGCTGGACCGCATCCTCGGTGAGCAGCGGCGGCACTTCGAGCGAGTGCTGGTGGTGGTCGAAGGCATCTACAGCATGGACGGCGACTACCCGGACTTGCCGCGTTTCGTCGAGCTCAAGCGCAAGCACAAAGTCTTCCTGATGGTCGACGAAGCGCATTCATTGGGCGTGATGGGGGCGACCGGCAAGGGTATCCGCGAGCATTTCGGCCTGGCTGGCGATGACGTGGATATATGGATGGGCACCTTGAGCAAGACCCTCGCCAGTTGTGGTGGCTATATTGCCGGCAGCACAGCGTTGGTCGAGCACCTGAAATTCCTGGCGCCGGGATTCCTCTACAGCGTTGGCATGCCGCCATCGGTGACTGCATCCGCACTTGCGGCGTTGCAGTGCATGGCCAAGGATCGTGAGCGTGTGCAGACGGTGCAGGCGCGTGGTGAACTGTTCCTGCGCCTGGCCAAGGAGGCGGGTCTGGACACCGCCACCAGCACTGGGCTGGCGGTGATTCCGGTGATCACTGGCAGCTCGTACAAGGCGGGCTGCCTCTCCAGTGCGTTGTTCGAGCGTGGCATCAATGCCCAGCCGATCCTGTATCCGGCTGTTCCGGAACACGCTGCGCGGGTGAGGTTCTTTGTCTCTTGCGAGCATACCGAAGAGCAGATTACCCGCACCGTCGCCATCGTTGCCGAAGAAATGGCCCGGCTTGGCTGAAGCGTTGACATTCCCGCCCCAATCGCAGGCTGCAATAGCAACGGGATTGCCCGATGGCAACCCCGTTCACAGGGACCGCATCCAGCCTTCAGGATGTACCCCCTGACTCAGATATGCGGATCTTCATAAGCGTTGAGTTGTTCGATAAAACGCCAGTGACTGCGTTTGTCGAATCCCATCAGGCGCTTGAGGCGGATGTCCCAGCGCATGTGGTAGTTGGCGATCCAAGGCAAGGCGAACAGGTGGGCGCCACGCCAGGGGATGAACGGGTTGCGGCGCAGGCTGGCGTAGATTTCCACCCGGTGGCTAGGTCGTAGGCTAGGGCAGCGGGCATGGAAGCCCGAAGTGTCTGCCACTACCAGGGTGTTGGCCGGTACCGCAAAGCGCCGTGGCGCAGGCAGGCCAAGCTCGGCCAGTTCATGCTCGTGAATGCGGAACGAACCCTCACGGTGCATCTGCTCCTCGGAACGTGCTGCGCCCAGGCTCTGGCGATACTCCCAGGCCAGGCGCTCCGGCGTCAGGCGATGGGAGCCCGGCACATAACTGAATGGCCCTTGGTCGTCAGCCACATCATCGAGGAACAACCACGCCTTGGCAGTCGGATGGAACGTATCGGCATGCAGGCGGGTTTGCGGATCCTGTTCGGCATTCACCGCATCGATCACGATCGACTGTAATTGATAGGTGATCCCGCCGGTATTGGACGAGGCGTACGCAATCAGGTCGCGGACACTGCGATCAGCGACGAAAGCCGCGCTGGCCGGGTTCTTCTCCAAGACATCCTGGTCCAGGCTGACCCGCCGCGTCACGGCCTTGCCTTGGCGCATTTCCCAACCGGTGCTGCGCAGGCTGCCCAACTCGGCACGCAGGGCGGCGAATTGCTCGGCTGGCAATGCGTTCTCGCGAACGAAAAAGCCCTGCTCCTCGAAGCTTGCCAATTCCGCTGCATCCAGCCGTGGCGCCAGTGCCCGGCGGCGCATGGCCGCCATGCTCATGGCCAACTGCCGACGTTGCACGTGCAGGCCCAGGGCATTGAGCCGGGCGCTGCCCAGCACCGGGTTGTTCTCGAACGATTTAGCGTGTGTCAGCAGTTGCAGGCAATGCCAGGGCAATGCCGCGTAGCGGCCGAGGTCCTTGATCGAAACAGGCATGGTCTAGTCCTTTGATGGGGCCAGTGGCCGGCCGTAGCCGAGCATGGTCCGAGAGTAATTGAGCAGCGGCGCCACTCGCGGGTGCTCGGCCAGCCGCGGCGGGCGTGGGGCCGAGAGGCAGGCGAGGGCGTGCCAGGCATCGCAGGGCAGGGCTTGTTGGACGTCGGCATAGCGCGCATAGCGCAACAGGGCGCCGGCTACCAACTGGTCCAGGGTCAGGCGCCGGGTTCGTCGCGGTAAAGGCTGGTGATCTCGGGTCAGCCCCCAGCCGGCATAGAAGGGCGTGCCATAGGTCACCACCGGCAGGCCGCGCAGCAGTGCTTCGAAACCGGCGGTGGAACTCAAGGTGTGGAGTTCGTCGACTTGGCCATACAGGCCGGCGATGTCCACGCCGGCCAGCACCTGGTCTGCCAGGCCGGCCAACTGTTCTGGAGTTAGCGCGCCCCGGCGTTTGCCGGCCTCGACATCGGGGTGCGGTTTGTAGACGATCCAGGCATCCGGTGCGTCGGCGCGGACCTGTTCGAGCAGTTGCAGGTTGCCACGCAGGGGGCTGTTGCTGCGCAGCAGCGCGGCATCGTCCTCCACTTGCCCGGGCACGAGGATGCGCCGCTGGCCAGGAGGGGCGAGGACCGAAGCGGTCGGCCCGTGGCGCAGGTTGAACTTGCTGGCGCCGCTGTCGACTATGCGGGCGCGCAGCCGCGCTGCCTCGGCCAGGATGGCGTCGTCGAAATCACTGGCTTGCAGCAACTGCTCCAGGTCGCTGGCGCTGCTGGCATCGAAATGAATGCCGCTGCGATCCAGCACCAGCGACAGTGCCGGGATATTGTCCACCCCCAGCCCGGCTGAACGCAGGAAGCCGTCCTCGACCCTCCACAAGGGTACCCCGGCGGCACTGGCCCGAGCCTGCAGGTCGGCGGGCTCCCGGCCGGCCCAGACCAGCAGCTTGCCACCCTCGGCGGCAACCTTCGGCACCAGCACGGGGCTGTCTTCGGCGAACCGCAAGCGGCCCCAGCGACTGGCGAAGAGGCGTCGGATATTGTGCTGTTTGTGGCGTTTGACCCCCAGTACGGTGATTTCGCCGGCGAACTCGGTATCCCGTGCCTTCTGCCGTGCCAGTTGGCGAGCGACGGTCAGGGCATCGGTGAGCTGGCCGGTGAGCGGGTCGACATAGCGGCAGTAGCGCACGTAGGCGGCAGCCACCAATTGCACCAGATCCGGCCGTGAGCGACGTCTGGGGATTGGCATACGGTCGTCAGTCAGGCCCCAGCCCGCGTAGAAGGGCAGGCCGAAACAGGTGACCGGTACCCCCTGGATCAAGGCCTCCAGCCCGGCCTGGCTGGTGCCGATGTACACCCGGCGGGCTCGCCGGGCCAGGGAAGCCCAGGACACAGGCCGGGATTCCAGGGCGGCGCCGCGCGCTGTGGCCGCAGCCAGGAGGCAACTGGGCTTTTGCCCACCCACGCAATCCGGGTGAATACGCACCCGCACCTCGGCGTCGGGGTTTTCCGCCAGGGCCGTATCGAGCATGCGCACATAATCGGCCTCGCACAGACCGCCGCCGGGAATCGAGTAGTCGCCTGCCGTCTGATCCACCACCAGCACCAAGGGGCGCTCGCGGCCCAGCGGGTCGTCAGCGGCCAGGTCCCGGGCGTTGTTGTACTTACCGATGCCGCTGCTGCGCATCAGGGCAATCAACTGGCGGGCGCTGTCCAGTTCGTCCGCGCTCAGGCAATCCGGATCCTGGAGAATGTTTTCCAGCAGCGAAGGGCGGTCGGCCAGATAGTGTATGCCCACGGGGTCGACCACCAGCGACATCGGTGTGTCGCCCTCGATCCCCAGGGATGAGGACCGCAGGAAGCCGTCCTCGATGGCGATATAAGGCAAGCCCCAGCGCTGGCACAGCACCCGTGCCTGGGCCGAGGAGTCCTTGTAGCCGATACCGGCGATGGCCTTCAGCCCCTTGGGCGCCTGGCGACCGCGCCGCCACAGCCAGAAGGGCGGTCCTTCCGGCTCGAGGAATTGCGGCAAGTGCAGCACCTTCCATGCGACCCACTGGGACATGATGCCGATCCAGCCGGGCCCGTCCACCAGCGGCTGCAGGTCGACCTGCGGGCTGTTCACGCCGCTCACTGGATCGACTCCGAACGCCGGTGCATGGCGCGTACCGGCGGCCAAGGCAGCCAGCGCTGGCGCAACAGCCGGAAACCATTATGCAGGTACAGATTCCGCGCCCGTTCGTTGGCCAATGGTACTTCGAGAAAAACATCCTTGAAGCCATTGGCCGCTGCATGCTCGCAGCAGGCGTGTACCAACGCTGACCCGGTCCCTTGGTTACGGGCTGTTTTGTCCACACGCAAGCCGTACAGGAGGAAGGGATAACGCCATTCGCGGTATTCGCTCAAACAGAACGCGACGAAGCGTAGCCAGCCCTGAACACGCCCGAACTCACGGACAAAGGGTTGCAAGCGCAGGGCGAACGGGCCTCTTCGATGATGCTTGAAGGCGACATAACCCACTGCTTGGTTGTCTTCGAGTGCCAGCAGCACGCGGTCCCAATGGACACTCTTGCCGAGCAGGCGCTGGCGGCAGGCCATATCACCGAGGATGAACGCCAGCGAGCCGCGCCCTTGCGTCACGACTTGCGCCAGCGCAGGGTCGTTAGTCTGCTCTGGCGCCAGGCTCGACCCGAGGACAATCTTCACCACGACCTCAGGCCACGCCAGAGACAGGACAGGGCTCATGCTGGGCGTAGCTGAGCAGGCAGCTGGACAGCGCTTCGACCCTGATCGGACAAGGGCTGGCACCGGGTTGGCGACGGTTTGACCAGATCAGGTAGTCGGTATCGCCGTCCGGGGTGCCGATGGCCCGGTAGACCTCAGGCAGGATCGGCACATGGTCGCCAAAAAAGCACAACAGCGCTTCCCGTGGGTGCCCGAGCAAGGTGTCATGCAGCATGCCAAGCATGCGGTCGGCATTGGCGATATGACGCAGATAGGGCGCCAAGTCATCCATCCCAGCGAGCAGCGGGCGATTGAACCAATTGGGCAATTCGGTCGCATCGACCTGCTCCAGATGCAGTGGCCCGTGGTTTTCCATGGTGACCGCATGGATGAACAGCGGCTGATGACGGTTCGGCGCCTGGAGCAGTTCACGGATCTTTTCGGCCACGGCGCAATCGCCGATGAAAGGCCCGGCCTTTTGCGTCGCATTGAAGCTGCGCACGTCGATGAACTCATCGAAACCCAGCGCCGGCAGCACTTTGTCACGGCCATAGAAACTGCCGTTGTAAGGATGAATGCAGATGGTGCGATAGCCCTGGGCCTTTAGGTGCTTGGCGAGGCTCGGCAACCCCTGTCGTGCCAGTACCCGGTACGGGTTGAAGCGGTGCACGCCAAGGCGGTCGCTGGGGATACCGGTCAGGTAGGCGAACTCGGTTCGCACCGTATTGGCGCCCCACGCGGCCACCTGCAGCTTGCCGCGGGCCAGGGACTCTCTGGCAAGGCGGTCGTACTCGCCCAGCACCTCGGCCCTGACCCCAGGCCACAAATCGCGCACATCGAAAAACGATTCGCTCTGTATCGAGATCAGATCGGGTAGAGGAGGGAGGTGGGGGGTGTCCGTTGCGCAATGAGGCGCTTGTGCTGGCCCTATCGCGCGCAAGCCCGCTCCTACAGCCTCGGAACTTGAAGCATGCAGGCCACCACCGTCCCCAACCGCTTGCGCCAGCCCGGCAGCAAACGGCGACCCCAACCCCGCAGGGTCCACCGGCTCCCGCGCCGCCCAGAAATACCGCCAAAGGCTTGTCGCCAGCCCCCAATGGCACACATCAGCCTCGGCATCGAAGGTCGGGGCCACCCGGCGATGGCCCAGGCGCAGCAACAACAGGCCCAATGCCCCCAGCAGCAGCGCGTCCAGGCGCGCGCCCGGGGTCTCGAAGCTCAGCCCCGCCCACAGATAAGCCAGAAACCCCACGGCCAGCAGCGCCGCCTTGGCAAATCCGAAGAACGGCAGGTACAGGCGCGGAAAGCGCACCGCATCGCTGAAATACTCGAAGTCCGCACACACGAACGGCTCGCGCAAGGAGTGGTACTTGGCATTGCTGACCAGCACGATCAGCAACCACAGCAACAGCAGGTTGATGCCACTGAACAGCGCCCGCCCGGTCAACCCGAACAGCAACGCCAGGCCCACGCACCACAAGCCAGCATGCAGCAGCCAGCAACTCACCGGGCGGCGCAGGTTCGGTCGAGGGGTCAACAGGCGTTCGATCAGCACGGTCAGCAACAGACCGATCAGCGCAATAGGCAGGAGGGAGACTTCAATCACTGTACTTCAGCCCGCGCAAGATCATCGAAGAAAGGCGCAATGGCATGATTCCCAGCAACCAAGTGCCCAGGTTCAGCGGGAACGGGAAGCTGATGCGCGCTTGGTTCGCGGCTAATCCGCGCTTG
The DNA here is from genome assembly GCF_054889225.1 of Pseudomonas sp. X10. Lineage (NCBI taxonomy): Bacteria > Pseudomonadati > Pseudomonadota > Gammaproteobacteria > Pseudomonadales > Pseudomonadaceae > Pseudomonas > Pseudomonas sp. X10. Next base: position 1,605,711 of record NZ_CM142677.1, read on the forward strand.
ATGCGCCGGGCCGCCTTTTCAGCGGTCCAGAGAAACGGCTTGGGGCCGGGCATTTCGAAACACATCTTCGACTCGACATAACCGGGCACGATGACATTGACCTTCACCCCTTCAGGGGCAAGCCAGTCACGGATCGCTTCGCCGTAGACACGAATCGCCGCTTTACTGGCGCTGTAGGTAGGCGTCACCGGCAACCCACGCCAGCCGGCCAGGGAGCTGAACAGGGCAATCTGGCCATGGCCCCGGGCGCGCATGGCGGGCAGGGCGGCCTCGACCGTGGCCAGTGCCGCCATCACATTGACTTCAAGCAAGGCACGGCTGTCATCCCAGCACTCGGCCTCACCGTTGCTGCCCACCGCGGTATTGAGCCCGGCACCGACCAGCACCAGGTCTGGCTGTTCGGCCTCGCTGACCCGGCGCACCATGGCCCGCAACGCATCCAGGTCACGCACGTCCAGCGCTTCTAGCAGTACCCGGGCACCGAGTGCGCGGCATTCACTGGCCATCTCTTCCAGGCGGTCCTGGCGGCGGCCCTGCAGAATCAGGGTCACCCCTGGCGCGGCATAGGCCGGTGCCAGGGCACCGCCAATACCGCCTGTGGCACCGGTGATGAGAACGCAGCGAGGCGATGTGGTATCGGTCATAGGTACTTTTCGATTCTTGAGGTTTTTGCCATCAACACTTCCAGGCAGTTCGCCACGGCCATGTCTATGCCGCTGCGGGTATAGAAACCGCCATTGATCTGGGTGGTGTGGATGACAGTATTGCGAAAGCGTTGGAACAAGGTTTTGTCAGGTGGTTCGGGATACAGCCAAAAATCATCCAGCCCGCTTTGCTGAGTCAGCCCTGGCAAGGCGTAGATCGGCTCGGCCAAGGCGAAGGTCGGGCGGTTGTGCAGCAGTGCCGAAGCCCCGGCGGTGCTGTTCACGGTGATTAGCCCAGCGATGTGCGAGAGCAGGGTGGGCATATGCCCACTTTCCATGAAGTCGACCCGATCGGTCACGCCGTACTGGCTGGCCAGGGCGGCGGTAATCTTGCGGTAGTTCACCAGCCCTGGGGTCAGCGGATGGTTTTTCACCAACAGCCGTGCCTCACCGGGCGCATGCGCGGCGAAGGAGGCCATTACGTGCTCGATCACCTCAGACATATTGTTGAAACGCGAGTGGTCGCGAATCTGCGCATCGCTGTCCAGTTGCAGCGGCAACAGAAAGGTCGGCTGGCGTTCCCGGGTCACGTCTTCCACTAGCGCATCGTCACGGCGACGAGCGCACAGCAGGCGCACACCCTGGCGAATGAAACCGGCATATTCCGTCGGCGCAGTGAACGGCGCGTGGGTGCGGTAATGCGGGAAGCAGATTTTGTTCAGCGCGCCGCCTGCGTGGTACAGCACATCATGGGCAGCACGGGCTGTGAACGACAAATTGAAGGCATTGCCGTTCTGATAGCGGGGAATGTGTTTGCCCACTTCGCGGTACCAGTCCGGATCCCGTGGCAGGCGCGAATTGTTGTTGACCCCGTCGCGCTCCAGGGTGATCCAGTAGGGGCGAAAGTACCCCTCCTCGAATACATGGACGCGGATACCCTGCAGCCGGGCAAGAACGATGGCGCAGCGGTGGACGGGACGGCAGTCGCCGAACAGCACCAGATCGGTAACATCCAGGTCACGAAAACACTGGCTGTAGAACGCTTGCAGGTCGTCTGGGCGAGACGCAAAGGCACGGCGCGAGCCTGGGCCGTAAAGCACATCGCCGACATTGAAGCTGACGCAATGCACGCGCTGGTCGATATCGCGCAGGGCCTTGGCCAGCCGATTGAAAAACGGCGAGCTGACGCCCTGCAAAAACAGAAAACTGTGCTGAGGCAAGGGAGATAGGGACCGACGCGTTGAGCGCGTCTTCAGCTCCTTAGGCGTCTTATGCCCAACAAGCTGCTCAAGCGCCGAATCAAATCCTGCCATCTAGATGTTGCTCCTGGCTGCGGCAACGCATGCCAATTTTGTAGTTCGTAAAGGGTCTGTTCGGCGGTGGTGAAGCGATTGGTAATACGGCTTACGTAGGTTGGGTATAGTAGCAGTGTGCCAGCAACTAATTCATCAAGAGTTAGCAATCGTGAACGCCTGGCCCGCACATCCGGGTGCAGGTCTTCGTCGCGGGTCAAGCCCCAGCCGGCATAGAACGGCTGGCCGTACGTGGTCACCGGGACACCGCGCAACAGCGCCTCGAAGCCGGACTGGGAGGTCAGCACGTGCACCTCGTCCACGGTTTCCAGCAACTGCTGCAATGGCGCGTCGCCAATGACCTCATCGCACCAGTGCACGGCCTGCGCTTCGTCCTCGCCCTGCGCCCGCGTACCGGCCAGCACCTCCGGGTGCGGCTTGTACAGCACCCAGGCATCAGGGTTGCGCTCACGCACCGCCTGCAGTAATTGCACGTTGCTGCGAATGCGATGGGCGCCAAAGCGAATCGAGGCGTCACCTTCTACCTGGCCTGTGACCAGGATCACCCGCTGCACACCCAATGGCCGCTGCCAGGCATTGCCGGGCAGGTTGTACTTGGTCAGACCCGCTTGGCAGATAGCCAGGCGCAATGCCTCCGCCCGCGCCAGTAGACTGGCGTCGAAGCATTCGTTTAGCAAAATCCGTTCCAGGCGTGAGGTGCGCGTGGCGTCGTAATAGATGCCCAGGTCGTCGACCACCCAGGACAACGGCCGGGCCTTGCCTGCGCCCAGGCCAACCGAGCGCAGGAAGCCATCCTCGACCCGGCTGACCGGCTGCGGATGTTCGACCAGGTCAGCGTCATGCTTGCAGCCCCAGCTCACCACAGGAAGTTCTCGGGTCAGGGGCTGCTCGGGAGTGACGAAGTGGATGGCGGCACCGTCGAAGAACAGTTTGACCAGAGGCTCCTTCCAGCGGCTGAACCCCAGCATCTGGACAGTGTCAGGTAGTGCGCTGCGATGGCGGCGCTGCAGGCCCAGCCAGTTCATTAGTGCTTCCGGGGTACAGGGTTCGCCGCGTTCCGGGCAGACATAGCGCGGGTAGCGTACCAGGCTGGCATGGATCAACTGCGCCAGGCTCGCTGGCTGGCGCCGCGGTGGCGCCGGCAGGCGGTCATGGGTCAGGCCCCAGCCGGCATAGAACGGCATGCCCCAGGTGTGCACGGGCACATTCCACATCAGCGCATCGAACCCCAACTGCGAGGTCATCACGTACACCGCGCGCATATGTGGCAGTAACTCAGCCGGGTGAACATTGCTCGCCAGGATTTGCACCCGCGGATTGCGCTCCAGCTCGGCCAAGTCGAAATGCCCGCGCTTGCGCCCGGCAACCACGTCCGGGTGGACCTTGAGCAACAGCGTGCTGGTAGGGTAGCGCTCCAGTGCGGCGGCAAGCATCGCCATAAAATCGTCAGGCCCGGCGCCCTGCAGCGATGCGTCCCCCCAAGTCTGGTCGGCGACCAGCACGCAGTCGGCGGGCAGCTCCAGCGGTTCGATGCGGGCGTCGTTGTATTTGGACACCCGCTGCTCTTGCCACAAGGTTTGCAGGGCCAGGGCGCGCTCGGTTTCGCTGGCAGTCAGGGGCGTGGCAATCAGTTGCTCCAGGCGTGAAGGCTGGCTGGCGTCGTAGTAGATGCCAACATCATCGACAATCAGCGACAACGGCGGGTCGTCGGCCCCCAGGCCCACGGAGCGCAGGAAGCCATCCTCCAGGGTCAGGACCGGCCGCTGGTTTTTCGCCGCCTCGGCCATGGCCTTGAGTGCACTGGGCTTGCGGCCCCATGCCATGATCACGTCAGCGTGCACGACATCCTTCACCGAGCCGTTGTGCAGCACATAGTCGTGCAGCAGCGAAGGCAGCGTGGCAATACTTTGGGCGCCTTTGGAGAGGATCAGTAAGCGCGGGCGAGGAGAAACATCAGCCATAGACGTAGAGCGCAAGTCCGTTCGAGAGGGTGGCGTGAGATAGAGCCGATAGGGAGACCATCGGAAAAATTATCGCGCGGATAGTAATACAAATTGGAAATTGGGGCGCTGATTGCCATCAAAAAATACATGAAATATCGGAAATGCCCATAGTTACCATGGAAGTCAACAGGTTTTCTAGGCTCACAGCAAGCTGAGTAGGTAGTCATACTTTTCGCGTAGTACCGGCATGCGCTGTTTCTCCTGGTATTCACTGATGGTCTCTGAGCGCAGGCAATGGAAGAGGGCATTGAGCAAGAACATGTAGTGAGTGTTGCGTAGCGCATCGTCGACGTCGAAGCTTGGGGGCAGAGCTGCGCGATAGGCATCCAGGAACTCCCGTTGTGCTGTCAGGAACACCGACATGTCCTTGCGCCGAAACAAACTGCCCAGGTAAGCCCCGCCATCGAAACCCATGCGGCCAACCTTCACCTCGCTCCAGTCGATCAACAGCAACTTCCCCTTGTTGATGAACAAGTTCTTGCGCAGGTAATCCATGTGGCTGATGCACCGGGGGCTGCGCCGAGCCGCTGATCCGAGTCGGGCGAGCAGTGGCGTGAATGACTGGAAGGCGTCGGTCAGGCCGGCGAACCGTTCATCGTTTTGTCCCAGACGCTGTAGCTCAGGCAGGCAACGGGCGAAGTTGAAGCGCGGGCGTAGCAGGAACCAGGGGCGGTAAAAGTCCATGCTCCAGAGCAGCGGGGCCTTGTGCCACGGTTGCTCGTCCAGGTAGCGATGACTGAGGCTTTCCAGCTCGGCGATACCCAGCGCCAGTTGCTTGGCGATGGCATGCATGCGCGGCGGCTTGCCACGCACGAACTCAGTGAAAATCAAGCTCTCGTACGGGGTTTCGATGACCCCCAGGCAGGCCGGGTGGTGGAAGTGCACGCTGCCTTCGAGCATGCCTTGGGTGCGGTGGAATCGTGCCTCTTGGCTGCCGATGAAAGCGAATTTGCGAATTGATTTCTCCACCAAATCGAACTGTTGGCCGGTGTTGGGGTCTAGGACACGGTGGTGACGCACATAGTTGACGAATGAGGCATTCGATGCGAGATCCTGACTGGTGACGCTCAGAGGCTGTTCGCCCCGGTAAGGCAGCAAGGCCAGCAAATGTTGTTCCAGATGACCTTGTTGCCAACGGTAGAGCGTTCTGCAGCCTTGCAGTGGGGGGGAGTCCGTGTTCATTAACTTCACTTAGGTAAGTGCCATTTGTCCGGTTTATCGCGGTTTCAGTAACAATATGCTGCGTCATAGGGAGTATCGGCACAACGAAAAAGTTTCCTGAAAGGCCGTCAATCCGTCTGGAACGGCACTTGGTGTCAAATCTGCCAAATGTATTGCAAAAAGAGACTTTGATAAATTTTGTAAAAACCTTAAAATTCCCTAATTTCAGCAAACATCTTCAAGGACGAAAGTCAAATGAACCACCTTTCCATTGCTAAAGAAGCCCTTGTCGCCCAAGCGCAGGCTGTCAATCAGTTGGCCAGCCGTCTAAATGGCGAATTTCAGAATGCCGTAGAACTCCTCCTTGGATGCAAGGGGCGCGCTGTGGTGTGCGGTATGGGGAAATCCGGCCTGATCGGTAAGAAGATGGTTGCCACCTTCGCTTCCACCGGGACACCAAGCTTCTTCCTGCATCCGGCCGAGGCCTTTCATGGTGACCTGGGCATGCTCAAGCCGATCGATGTGCTGATCCTGATCAGCTACAGCGGCGAGACCGATGAGCTGATCAAGCTGATCCCAAGCTTGAAATCCTTCGGTAACAAGATCATCGCCATGACTGGCAATGGCAAGTCCACCCTGGCCAAGCACGCCGATATCTGGCTGGATATTTCTGTCGAACGCGAAGTTTGCCCGAACAACCTGGCACCAACCACTTCGACCTTGGCCACTATGGCTATGGGAGATGCCTTGGCGGTTGCACTGATTGACGCCATCCAGTTTAAGCCGATGGACTTCGCCCGTTATCACCCCGGTGGCAGCTTGGGTCGTAAACTGTTGACCCGTGTTCGCGATGTCATGCATTCGCCAGCACCGGTCGTAACACCGGCCACTAGTTTCCATGACTGCTTGATGGTCATGACTCAGAGCCGTTTGGGGATGACCGTAGTCATGGAGGGAGGCAAGCTGGCTGGTATCGTCACCGACGGTGACCTGCGCCGCGCCCTGCTGGAGAATGAAGGCGTGATTCACACTAACGTTGCCCAGTTCATGACCGGCAATCCACATACCATCAAGGAAAGCGCGCAGATGTCGGAGGCGGAAGCTTACATGATCGACAATAAAGTCCGCGCCTTGGCTGTCACTAATGATGACAACACTGTCGTGGGCGTGGTTGAAATCTTCGACTGAATCACACTTAGGGCGTAGACCTATCGTGGTCCAAGCCTTGCTATATTGAGGATGACGGGGAAATTCCCGTCATCCTCTTCAGCTTACTGCGCCATATTTGCCATTACCTGCGTATAGCCTGCTGCAGTACCTAGCACTGCATCCTTGCCTTGTGCAAACAGAATGGCATCCGCCACTTCACGAAAAGCACCAGTACCACCCTCCGCATTCAGTGTATGGGTGGCCGCTGCCTTGACGTACGCAGGTGCGTCCGCCACGGCAAACGACAGGGCGCAAGCCGCGAATGCCGGCAGGTCGATGCAGTCATCACCGATACATGCCGTTTGTGCAGCGCTGACACCTGCTTCGGCCATCAACTGGTTGCAGGCGGCCTGCTTGTCCTTCACGCCGAACTGGCAGAGGGTAATACCCAGGTCTGCGACACGCTTGCGCAAAGTGGCCGAATCACGCCCTGAGAGCACCGCCACGCGAACACCGTTCTCTTCCAGCAAGCGCATGCCCATGCCGTCGCGTACATGGAAGCGCTTGAGGCATTCACCCGTGGCGTCGTAGTAAATGCCGCCGTCGGTGAGCACGCCATCCACATCGGTAATCACCAGGCGGATGTCATTGAGCGACGGCTTCGGCGCTGGGGGTTGGCCGCTCATCAGGGCGCGGACTTGCTCCAGGCATTCCGGCGTGTCCACGCCCGGGCCGGTAGGTTCTACCACGTAGGCGCGAATGCAATAACCCGCCGCCATCAGCCGCAACTGCTCAAGCTTCTCCGCGTGTTCCAACATGGGTTGCGGCAGGCTGCTGTAATCGGCCAATACTTCGCGACGGTAGCCATACACACCGACGTGCTTAAGGTAATTGGCCACTTCACCGTCGCGAGGGTAGGGGATGGGCGAGCGGCTGAAATACAGCGCATTGCCGTTATTGGCCAGTACCACTTTCACGGTGTTGGGGTTACTGGCTTCCTGCGTATCGATCGGGTGGCACAAGGTGCCGATCTTTACGCTCGGATCATCCAGCATGCCGCTGGCGAGTGCTTCGATATCGGCCGGGCGCACCAGCGGTTCATCACCTTGCAGATTGATGTAGATGTCTGCATCGATCTGGGTCATGACCTCCGCCAGGCGGTCGGTGCCGGATGGATGATCCGGCGAGGTCATGACGCATTCGCCACCAAATGCCCGTACTGCTTGCGCGACGCGCTCATCATCGGTGGCAATGACCACGACATGGGCATTGGCGACCTGCTGGGCGCGTTCGTAGACGTGTTGCACCATCGGCTTGCCGGCAATGTCGGCCAGAGGTTTGCCGGGCAGCCGAGTCGAGCCATAGCGGGCCGGAATGACAATCGCGACCCGTTGTTCTGTGCTTGCCATGTTTACAATCCTTGCGTCAAAGAGGCACGGCTGTTAGCGAATGTTCAAAGCCGGGAACGATTTGACCAAGTCATCCAGGGCCTTGATTTGCGCCAAGAAGGGTTCCAGTTGGTCCAGTGGCAGGGCGCTTGGGCCGTCGCACTTGGCTTGGTCTGGATTTGGGTGTGCTTCCAGGAACAGGCCGGCCAGCCCAACGCCCATACCGGCACGGGCCAGCTCCACCACTTGCTCACGGCGGCCGCCGGATGCCGCGCCCGAAGGGTCGCGCTGCTGCAGGGCATGGGTCACGTCGAAGATGATTGGCAAGTCTTCGCAGGTGCGCTTCATCACGCCGAAGCCGAGCATGTCCACCACCAGGTTGTCATAACCCAGGCAGGTGCCACGGTCGCAGAGGATCAGTTGATCGTTACCGGCTTCCTTGAACTTGTGCACGATGTTCTGCACCTGCGATGGGCTCAGAAATTGCGGCTTTTTGATGTTCACTGGCTTGCCGGTCTTGGCCAGGGCCATGACCAGATCGGTCTGGCGTGCCAGGAACGCAGGCAACTGCAGTACGTCGACCACTTCGGCAACGGGTGCGGCTTGGTAGATTTCATGGACGTCGGTGATCACCGGAACGCCGAACTCAGCCTTCACTTTCTCGAAGATGCGCAGGCCTTCTTCCATGCCGGGGCCACGGTAGGAGTGGATGGAAGAACGGTTGGCCTTGTCGAAGCTCGCTTTGAACACATAAGGGATGCCCAGCTTCTCTGTGACACGCACGTACTCAGCGCAGGCAGTCAGGGCCAGGTCCAGGGATTCCAGGACGTTGACGCCGCCGAAGAGGACGAAAGGGGCGCTGTTGGAGCATTCGATGTTTGGCGTAATTTTGATCATAGGGCTCACTTCATATTTGCAAAAAAGGCGCTAAAAAGGAGTGCGGGGTGCACTCAGGCTTTTTGATTGAAGGTCGATTTTACTAATTGCCATTTTTGTTAGGTGGCGTGGAATAATAACACTTGATGTCATGTCCCATCAAATGGGAAGTGGGGAAGTAGATGGGCAGTCGGGGTGTTTTTTTGGGGAGAGTAACGTAATCTCAGTGCTTGCAAAGTGGCTTTGTGGAAGGCTGATGTTATGTTGATACTATTAGGGGATACTGTCCCGGGTTACACAAGAGAACGGTGGGCGCATAAGAAAAATTTAGATATTTTTGCGGAGGAGGGGCAGGTGCTAATGTTGAAAAAAAGCACAATCTTGCCGTTTGTGGTTGTTTTTAAAATAGAAGCAGAGGGGGCAAGAGTTAAGCTATCGCTGGAGCGCTATGATTAAGTTGTGGGGAATTAAGAAATTAGGTGGCTGGGCAGGCTATGACTGTAGTTTTTTGATACTGCAGATTTCTAGGTTTATGCAGTGCTTCCTGATTTCGGTAGTCTGAATTAGAAGTTGTATTGCATAGGGGGCAAGACTCTTGGGTTTAAACAAAATACTATGGCTTTGAGGTGTAGTAGTAATTGAGACGATTCATGCGGTGTTTAGATGTAAAGCTAGAAACAGCCTTGGTTTTGGTTGTTTGAAACGAAATTTCCTTTGGATGGGGTGCCATCTGGCTTATTGTTTTTGGAGAAAGGCTCAAGTACCGAGTGTGACAGAGTTGGGCTGAAGAAGTTTTCGGTTATTTTGTTGTGATTGCCCTCTACTCGTACGCCTATTTTTCCGCTGCAAAACCTGTTATTGGTCACTACATTGTAGTCTGAAAAGTCGCTGAAGTATTTTCCTTTAGAGTCAAGTGGTTGTCCTTTGCAATTCCAGGTGGAAAGGTCTCTGCTCTGCCTAGATGCTATCCAGATTCCGATAGGTTCACCTTGGAAAACATTGTCGCGAATAATGTTATGGTTACTGGATGAGGGGGTCTTGGTGTTGGATACGTTCTTGCAGTTCTTATACAAGAAAACTCCACCTGCACCATTTCCTAAGAATAAATTTCTGCGAATAATATTTTGCTCGGATGTGTCTACCGCAATGCCTTCTCGACGATTTACTTCCTTGGGGGTTCGGCCATTATGTGCGATCACATTATCGGAGATTTCTATGTTCTTTGTGCTTTGGCTTAGGTAAACTCCAGCCTCCTTGGAACGTACTATTTTGGAATTACGAAGAGATGAGTTGTGGGTGTAGGCGTAGAAATAAACGGCCCCAGAGCCGCTGTTATAAATGTTTAAGTTTTTGAGGGATATGTTGTTTGGGGAGATAGGATATAGTCTTGAAGGGTCGTAGTCATATTTTTTTGGAGAGACGCCATTTGTAATAACGACAGCGTTGTGGGTGAAGTTTAATAGTGTACAGTTTTTAACTGTTACATTTTCTATTTTTTTTCCATGTCCATTTATCGTTATTCCTGCCTTTAGTTTCTTTTGTCCGTTAAGTATTGCGCCATTGCAGTCAAGTATGGAGTTGCTATTTGTAATGTTTATAGTGTCACTGTACTCGCAGTTGGCGTCTAGCATAATTCTGGTATCTGAGCTGTTGATATGGGGGAGTGGACACAGCTTGTTGTGCTTGCTGGGGCTATCAAGCTCCGTAGCCAGGGTGTGAGTGGTGAAGAAACTCAAAACCACAGCGTTTATAATGTGCCACATAATTGGTCCTGTCATCCAGCTGGCTGCTACTAATCAGATTTAAAAAGTTCAGTAGAGGCTATTCTCAAGCTGTTTCTTTTTACTGCCTGGTGGTGAGAATATAGCATTGCGAACTGAAGGGATTTTATAAAAATTAACGATTTTTGCTGTAAGGGGGGGCTCTTGGGTGCGCCTATAGTACTCAAGTGCGTTTTGATCAAGAAACCACTGATCAATAGTTTCATTGTAAACTCGGCGGCAGAAATTGGATATAACATCAGACATGTGCTTCCCTGCATCTGTGTATCCAAAGTAAACTCTGCCGGCTTGGCATCTTTGCCATGGCAACCTATGCTCTTGCTGCTCAAGTGCGGCATCAAGAGTTTTCAGTGCCAAGCTTAATGTGCTGGTCCGAGATACAAATAATGCATCGATATCCAGCGAGAGAATTCCAGTTTTTAGTGTCTTTAATAGCTGTGGCATTAGAAGAAAGCGGCTACTGGCATAATAAGCTTTGTTCTTTGGGCCAGATGTATAAAGAAAATGAACTCCGGATTTGATGAGGTCTTTTCGATTTTTTGATACCCAGTTCTTTGCTTCGATTGACGGGTTGATAATGCTTATGGTCAATATTGATGTATCGTCTCTGTTTTCGGTAAAGCTCTTAATTAGGCCTCCGCCAAACTTTGAGAAGTAATCGCTATCCGCTGAGGCCAAAAAATAAATAGACTTGCCAAACAGGTCTGGAATTGGTGTGTCAAATAGTATTTTTGGGGGGGGTAGAGAAAGGGGAGGAGAGTAATCTAGATTGTATATATAAGAGTTTACCCCTCTGAGCCAAGAGCAACCTGTCCCATTAAAAATGTACCCGTCGCGAATAACTATATCTTTGCAGCTTTGGATAAGTTTAGATGAGATTTCATACTCTTTTAATTGGTAAAGAGATGCTCCGTAATAAAGGTTGTAGTAAGGCTGTAAGGCCGCAGGGATTGAGGCGCTATTCATTTCATCGAACCATTGACTGGACTCTGATGCAAGCGCTGCTAAACCCAAATAGTTAAAGTCGGCTTTTGAAAGTGACTCTAGTGGATGGTTTTTTGCATCGTCGACGATGTTAGAGTATTTCTCCTCGCGAAATAGAGTGTGCCAAAGTTTTATCATCTTAAAATGCCTAGGGTTCTCATGGTTGTTGCCGGTGATCAAGGTCAGTCCTCGGCAATTTCGTAAATTCCTGATGATGTTATTCTGTATGTGGCGCAGTTCAATGTTTTGATCGAGCCGGAATATATAAGATCTTCTAGGATGAGGATCGATGAAGCTACATCGCTGGGGTCGAAGTAAGGGATTACGGACTTTCTAAGATCATAGTTGTACCATTCTAACTCTAGAAGAGTTTCAATGGTGTCATCCGAAAAACGCTTTCGTATTGTTTTGGCCGGAGCGCCTGCAACAATTGAGTATGGTTCTACATCTTTAGTGATGATTGAGCCCGCGCCGATAATCGCGCCGGTTCCAATTGTGATTCCTCGTTTAATAGTGACATTTCTTCCAATCCAGACATCATGTCCAATGACAACTTTTTCGTCATTAGAGTCTAGAGGGGGATCTCGTCGCCAATCTAAAAACTCGTCGCAGCCGCTAAATGGGCCATTGTTAGCAAAAGTAAATAAATGAGATGAAAGTCGGTCTGTTGGATGATTCGTGGGGCCTGCGACAAAACCAGGGGCAATAGAGCAAAAACGACCTATTTGTGTGTTATAGATCTCAGAGTCTCTGCCGGTATAAGATAAATAACCAATAGAGCAATTTGACTTGACTACTGCTGCCATGCTACTTGGAGATTCTGCAAGCAATGAGCCTTTAATGTTGCCCGGGTTGTACTTGATTCCGTGGCTCGGAAAATTTATCGACATCTTTATATCCTGGTGTGTGCATAGGATGTTCGGGTGGTAGTATAATGCCATCATGGCATTAGGTCAAAACCAATAGCGAACATGCTAGCCAGGTCAAGCTAGGCCTGGCCCGTTGCATGCAAGAATGAAGCATGCAACGGTGCGCAGAAGAGTAATTACCTATTTTTTATTATGTAGTCGATAACGTCCTCGATTTCACTTTGCCGACCAAGAGCTGGGCTATAGTAGCGACTGCTTTCAATGTATGCATAGTGGAATACCTCCTCGAGCGATCTGGTACGGTTTCGAGATGGAACCTTATGCTTATCTTCTGTTAGCCCCCAGCCGGCATAGTAGGGCACGCCGTAACAATGCACTTTTTTACCTGCTAGTAGCGCCTCAAAGCCCATGCCCGACGTGACAACGTAAACCTCATCCACTAAATCAAAAAGAGCATGGGGGTTTATGTCAAACAGGATAGGGTGAACGTTGTCCGAGTATTTTGCAAAAGCGAGTTTCTCATTATTAAAGTAACTTGACTTTCCGCCTTTTACGGCGTCTGGGTGCTGCTTGATGATGATGTCACAGTCCGATCTGCTTGCAAGGACGTCTTTCAGCATGATGTCGAAGGTCTCGTCACATGCTAGTCCTGACGTAATGGACTGGTCGCCATATCTCTGATCAACCAAAAGGACTTTTTTCCTTCCAGGTTGGCCGAGTTGGAGTTTTAAGTCTGGTGCGTGGTTGTATTTTGAAATACGATTTTTAACTATTGCTTGAATAGCTGTGTGTGCCCGGTTCCACTCCGTACTAGAAAGCTTTCCTTCACCTGCGAGAAGCCTTTGGAGTCGAGAAGTTTTTGTTGCATCATAATATGCGGTTGTATCATCTAGGATAATGGAAAGAGCAGGGTCCTTTGAAAGTCCTATGTCGACGGAGCGAATGAATCCATCTTCAATAAATAGAACGGGGCGACCAAGCTCTTCTGCTAGTTCTCGTTGGCGAAATTTATGGACGGACTCAGTTATTCCCCATTGTAAGAATACGTCAACAGACACTAATGATTTGACATTATAGTGCTCGCCGAAGGTACTAATACAGGTACGCCCACCGATCATGGGGAGTAAATGTTTTTGGACGGACGAAAGTGTCGAGAGGGTCGAAGGTATCGCCACTACATCCACGCTTTGCCGATTGAAAATACGTTCTTTAGCCGTTGCTCGCATCCGAATAGGTGTTTCGGACTCTGCCAGCTGAGCTAGATTTTCTTTAACTCTCTTGGATGCTTGGCCATCGAACGAGCCGATTCCGAACATGTCCGCGGCCCATACCATTCCCACTTCGGAAGGCTTCCACTCCGGGTCCAATAAGGTTGGCAGAGTCAACCGTAACTCTTCTAAATTTGCAACCGCGGGGATAGAGGCCTTTTCCCAAATTTGATCAAAGGATACATATTTCAACGACAGTGAAGGCCTACCGATAAGGGTTGACTCAAATAGCATGGTGCTATTTATTGATGTCACTAGGTCAGAGTGATAGAGCGCTTCTTCTGGGGGGGCTAGGTAGCACTGCCCATCATCTACAGCAGCTATTCCGCTTTCAGCTAGTTTGTTTCTTAGAACGGGATCCAAGATGTCGGCTTTATTTGGCGGTAGCCGGACTAGAATTTGGTGTTCTTGCTCCTTGGCGACAGTTAGTAGATCATCTATTGCTGCTCGCTGTGATGTTTGAGCTTCTTTCTTGTTAAGCTGTGAATCTAAAGGTTGAGAAGCAAACATTAATACTTTCTTTGCCGGGTCCAGGCCGAAAAGTGCACAGAATTGGGGGCGAGAAAGAAGAGGTTGATAGTTTACGTGCACGTCAAACTTTGGTGCACCGACTGCTTTGAACAGGTTTTCGGGAAAGCCTCGTTCAACAAAAATATCGCGCTGAAGACTTCCCCAGCCAAGTACTACATCGGCCTTGGGTGTTGAGGCTTTTGATGCTACATCCCAATAGTATTTATCCCGATCCACAAAAACGGATTCGTGCGGGACCAAAATTCTAGGAATGCCCAGTTCTTCACAGACGAATGAGATCATGCGCATTACAGGGGACCAATCAAAGGTGAAAATGATCCCTTTGATTTTTCCTTTTAACGGCACTAGACGGTTTATAAGCATCCTGCGGTATAGGGCTGGGTTTTTAGATGCAAAACCCAGAACTTGCAAGCGTGTTCCATTTTGGTCAAGGTTTGATACGAAGTCAAATGGTGCGATCCGGTATGCCTCGGGGTGCTCGATCTTATCTATCAACGAGTCGCCATGCCCTGCGATCCACGGTATATATAGATAAAGTGGTTTGCTAGAGCTTAGCGCCGCCTTGAGCTCATGCCCTGGACGGCTGTTAAACCAGTCTGGCAACGTTGCGCCATTGTTAGCCTCGCCCGCTGTCGGCTTATGGGGCTCTAGCTCTTGCGGAGAAGGTATCGCTGTAGGTTTAGTTATCTTAGCTTTAATCTGGTTGGTCGCTTTGGCTGGAGTTGCAGCTTTAGTCGGGATAGCTGGCTTAACTGCTTTGGCTGGTGGGACTACAGGTTTAGTCGGGGCAGTCGGTTTGGCTGTTTTGGTTTGGACTGCAGCTTTAGTAGAGGCAGTTGGTTTAGCTGTTTTGTCTTTAGCTGGGGTGGTTGCTTTGACTGGATTGTTTGGCTTTTTTGGAGGTTTAACCGGAGGGTTTGCAATCTCGTGGAGAATACCATCTATAACTTCTTCGAGAGAAACTTTCTTTCCGGTCTCGACATCGAAATACTGGGCGTAAATCAAGTATGCTGCGGCAAAAATTTGTGGGACAGTTAGAGTCCGTTTTCTGCGGGGGTTCTTTTGACGATCATCTGTAACACCCCAGCCAGAATAGAATGGGCAGCCAATAGTTGTCACTTTTATCCCTCTAATCAGGGCCTCAAAGCCAGAAAGAGAGGTGATGGTATATACGTGATCTACCTCATGAAATGCCTGTGGAAGAGGCATGTCTTGAGTGATTACTCGACAAATGTGTTTAACATCATTAGGGTTTGACTGCTTTGGCCTTTTTCCCGCCATTACATCGGGGTGAGGCTTGTAGATAATGTCGCAATTTGGGTTTTCTGCAGCAGCAAGCATTACCAGATCGTTGTTGGTAAACGCTTTGTCGCAGCCAAGCATGATCGAGGCGTCATCTTCCACTTGGCCGATAACTAACACCCGTCGTTTGGTTTTCTTCCCATAAATCGATGCTATATCGACTTTGGCTGCTTTGTTGTATTTGCTAACGCCTGAAGCTATTAGTTTGGATATCGCGCTTTCGGCGCGCGCTATTAGTGCGCTGTTCGAGGAGAAGTCGTATGAATTTAGTATGTCTTCTAGCTCGGAAGCCTGTTGAGCGTTGAAGTAAGGTGTTTTGGAGTCAATTGTTAGGGAGCGGGCAGGCGTTAGCGATGCTCCTAGTTGAACTGACCGGACAAACCCATCCTCCACGTAGGATATTTTTCTCGAATTTTTCTCTGCGAACTGCTTAATGAACTGAGGTGCTTTAAATCCCCAGACAAAAAACTCAGCTTTCTTCTGTTGTAGGATTTTCCCTTCCCATTCACGCCTGAACTCCTCCTCTGTGATTTCCTTGGGGATGAAGTACATGTGTCGATCAGGGAAGTATTTGCGAAGATATTGCTTCCAGTTGCTGAATCCAACTACATAGGTCGGTGGAGAGCTGAGGCTTTTTTTTCCATTGGTGATGCTTTTGCGGATCAATTCAATTGAAGATGTAAGGAATTCTATTTTCATACTGATTTATAGTCCCTGATCGTGAATCGCGTAGCGATTGTTGTCCGTGAGCTAGTTGGAAAGTGCGCGGCCAAGTATCAACGTTTGAACGATGGGTGAAATAATTTTCTGCCATTCGTAAACGGCGGCATTTGTTACGTAAATGGTGTCGTCCGGCTTGATCATGACTTGGCGAGCGTAGAAGAGGGCTGCCGGATCACGCATATCCAGGCGGAGAACGGTTGGTTTTGAGTCGGCGCCCTCGCTCATGCGGAATACGAACACGCCTTCGGGGTTAGCGTTCGCTTCCCGCAGGCCGCCGACGCTACCGAGGGCGTCCAGCAGGCTGGTGTGCTGGCTTGGCAGGTCTTTCAGGCCTGGCTCGCCAATTGCGCCCATGGCGACGAAGCGCTGACGTGCACGGTCCAGCACAACTTCGGAGTTCGGGCGAAGCACCATGTTGTTGCCAGCCAGGACGTCCTCATAGTTGAACTGCTGGACCTGGCTGCCAGTACGTACAGTGACATTGACCAAGTGTGGTTCCATCACCGGGCCGCCGGCCTGATTCACAGCATCCAGCAGGGTCAGAGGACCTTGAAGGGTGCTGAAGCGGCCCGGGGCCTTGACGGCACCAGCTACCAGCACCGAGCCAGACAGATCGCCGACCAGTTCGACGTGAGTCTGCACGTCAGTGGTGATGCCCTTGAGCTGGCTGCGGATCATGTCCTCGACTTGGTTGAGGGTCATGCCCGCGACGAACTGGCGGCCGACATAAGGCAGCGATAGCATGCCCTTTGCATCAATACGGGACTTGAGCTGGGTGCCGCCGGTGGCCAGCGGTGCAAACAGCGCCGAACCTTCTGGTGCGGTGTCGGCGATCAGCACGTTGAGGGTGTCGCCGGGCATTAGCCGAACTTCCGGTGACAAGGGTTTGGTCACGCTGGCGAGTGGCGGGCGTACGGCTCCGCGCATGTACGGGCCGATAGTGCTGGCATTGATGTCGACGAGGTTATAGGCCTCGGTCTTGCTTTCGATCTCGCCCTTGTAGGGGCCGGCGCCCGACAAGGTGCCGCCGCATCCGGCCAGCCCCAAGGTCGCCAAGGCCAGCGCGGCCAGTTTCAGGTTGAGCTTGTGGGGGACAGCTATGGATTTAATCACGATGATCCTCGATCGAAGCCAGGATGAAGCGGGTGATGCCGTATAGCATCAGTAGGCCAAGCAAAATAGTTGCCAAGTTGTAGAGACGCTCTGGGTATAGGGCCAGTTGCGGACTATTGGGGCTGACCACGGTGACCAGGGTGCGGATCTTCTTGCTGGCCTCGATGCGGGCATTGTCTACGGCGGCCACTGCGCTCTTGTAGCTTTCTTCGGCGATGCCGGCGTCCAGCGTCAGTTGCTGGAAGCGCGAGGCGACCACGTTCAACTGCGAGCCGTTGGGCGAGGAGACCAGCAGGCGCTTTTCCTTGGCCAACTGCTGGGTGATCGCATTGACTTTCTGCTTCTGCTGCTTGACCTGCGGCGAGTCGGCACGCAGTTTGAACAGCATCTCGGTGAGCACGGCCTGTTCTTTGGTGTATTGACCTTCCAGGTCGGCAATAATCGTGGCGCGGCTTTGGGCCGTATTGCCGCCATCTAGCACCTTGTTGTCGTTCTGGAAGTCAAGCAGTTTAGTCTTGCGTTCGGCGTAGTTGATACGCGCTGTTTCCAGTTCCCCTTGAGCAAACTTCATTTGCTCACGTGCGATGCTGTGGCTGACTTCGTTGACGAACTGTTCACTGGCCTGGAGGATCGTACGCAGCATCTGTTCCGACAGTTCGGGGGTAAAGGCCTGTACTTCAACACGGAGCAGGCCGGTGGTTTCGTCGTAGTGTGCAGATACCATACGCTGGTAGTAGGCGAGCAGGTCTTCGCGCTCCGCGTCCTTGTCCAGCCAGAAAAAGATGTCTCTGTGCTGGGCGGCGTATTGTTCGACCCAGTGCAGGCGCTCTTCCAGCAGCAGCATCATATCCATCGACACGATGTATTCGCGCAGGTAGAGAGTTTCTTCCCGGGAGGCCGGGTTGGTGCCGGTCAGGAGGGTCGCTAGGCCAGGCACTTGAGCGGCCTGATTAGTGCCGTCTTGGCGGACCACCACCTGGGCGGAGCTGACGTAGCGGTCGATGGCGAATACGCCGTAGTAGATCGCGGCCAGGGCCAGTGGCAGGACCACCATGCCAATCGCCAGGCGCCAGCCTTTGTTTTTACCCGTACTGCTCATATGTGATGCATCCTTGAAGTGGAACGGTGCTGCGATAAAAGTGAGTGTGTGGTCAGGTGTTGTAGGCCTTGATGCCTTCGGCGACGTCATCGAAGATCTGGATACCGCCATCACGTACTAGCAGGACGATGTCGCACAGTTTTTTGATCTCGGACATGGAGTGGGAGACCAGTACGACATTCGATTTCTGCAATTTCTCCTTAAAAACTTCGGCGCATTTACGCTTGAACTGCGCATCACCCACCGACATCACTTCATCGATCAGGTAGTAATCGAAGTCGAAGGCCATGCTCAGGCCGAAGGCCACCCGTGAGCGCATGCCCGAGGAGTAGGTCTTGATCGGTTCGTCGATCCAGTCGCCGATTTCGGCGAACTCCTGGACATAGCGGACCTTCTCGCGCATGGCTTCGCCTACGGCGCCATAGACGCGGCAGACGAATTTGATGTTTTCGCGACCGGTCATGCTGCCTTGGAAGCCGCCTGTCAGACCGACCGGCCAGGAAATACTGCGGTCAGTGGCGATCGTGCCTGAGTCGGGAATATCGGCGCCGCCGAGTAGGCGCATTAGAGTCGATTTGCCGGCTCCGTTACGGCCGATCAGGCCGATGTTCTTGCCGGGCGGGATCGCTAGCGACAGGTTGCGGAAGACATACCTACGCCCTTTGGGGGTCAGGTAGGACTTGGTGACGTTTTTAAGTTCGAACACGGGGGCCTGCTCTCATCCGTTTTTAGTGGAAATCAGGTGCAGCCGGCGCGCGCGGTAGCTGCCCAGGGAGATGAACAGCAACACCATCGTGAACGCGATCACATAGGTTTCGGATACGCCATTGACCGGGGTGTAGTGGGGCAGTACTTCGGCGCGTATCAGTTCGGTCAGGTGCAGGAACGGGTTGATTAGCAGCACCGGCATCATTGCTTGCGGTAGGTATGACGCTGGCAGGAGTACGCCAGAAATGAAGTAGAGGGGAAAGAAGGCCATGCGGATGATTAACTTTAGGCTGGGAAGAGCATGGGTGATCAATGCGAGCAGCATGCCAAGGCCGAAGGCGAACAATAGGCCGAGTGCCAAGGTCGCGACCCATTGCAGAGGGCTGTGCACCGACATGTCGAAGCCATACCAGGCGAAGCCGAACACGAGGATCGCGTATACCGTGACACTGATGCAGGTCTCCACCATCACCCGGGCAACGTAGGTATCCAGTGGCTTGATCTGCTTGTAGCCGAACAGCGAGCGGTTTTCCCTCAGGCTGTCCATCAAGCGCAAGGCTGTATTGCGGTAGAGCAGGAAAGGGGCCATGCCGACGAGGACGAATACTGGGTACTCCACGTCAGAGACTGTGCGGCCACGTATGTAGGTGTACAGAACGCTGAAGATCAGGAGATGGCAGATAGGCTCGATCAGTGTCCAGATCGCTCCCATACGGCGGTTGCCGATCCGCGCGCGAGCCTCGCGCAGGACAAGGGCAAAGATGACTGATTTTTGGATCTGGAAAGAAGAACGAGGTTTCAAGATGGTTACCGCAAGGCAAAGCAGCCTGCCTAGACCTAAGCACGCCGGTGAATTCATCTTCACGAAAGCCCCGGATTCCACTTGACAATCTGGCGGGCTCTGAGACTTCCATGTTCTAAAGCCCGCGAGATTAATCGTTGGCTCCTATAAGCGTCAAGGTAGATTCCTACAGGTGCCTCACTTCTCGAGGGGATTTGCCCTACGTACTCTGGCAGGAACGGCACCTGAAAAGGGGGGAACGTGGCTAATTAAGGCTTATTTCGCGAATCAGAGCAATTGCGTCGCGTTCGTCGACTTTGGGCTGATAGAGCGTAAATTGGAGGAGGGGTGAAACAATGGCGTTTTACTATTAATTACCTAAAGTTCGACTATTGGTGGCACTTTACTAGTGATGGCTTAAACATAGCCCCAATACCTGACTGGCCGGTATTGGGGCCTGTTCACTTCCTCAAACCTTCAACACCAACTTCCCAAAATTCTCCCCACTGAACAGCTTCAACAGCGTCTCAGGAAAGGTCTCCAGCCCCTCCACCACATCCTCCTTGCTTTTCACCTTGCCGCTGGCCAGCCAGCCTGCGATCTCCTGGGCGGCCTTGCCGTAGTCCTTGGCATGGTCTATCACCACAAAGCCTTCCATGCGCGCGCGGTTGACCAGCAGCGACAGGTAGTTGGCCGGGCCTTTGACGGCTTCCTTGTTGTTGTACTGGCTGATGGCGCCGCAGATCACCACGCGGGCCTTGAGGTTGAGGCGGCTGAGGACGGCGTCGAGGATGTCGCCGCCGACGTTGTCGAAGTACACGTCTACGCCCTTGGGGCATTCACGCTTGAGGCCGGCCAAGACGTCTTCGGCCTTGTAGTCGATGACGCCGTCGAAGCCCAGTTCATCCTTGAGGTATTGGCATTTTTGCGCGCCGCCGGCGATGCCGACCACGTGGCAGCCTTTGATCTTGGCGATCTGGCCGACGATGCTGCCGACCGCGCCGGCGGCGCCGGAGATCACCACGGTGTCACCGTCCTTGGGTTGGCCAACCTCGAGCAGGGCGAAGTAGGCGGTCATGCCGGTCATGCCCAGGGCTGAGAGGTAGACGGGCAGGGGGGCGAGTTTGGGGTCGATCTTGTGCAGGCCCTGGGGCTCGCCGACAAAGTAGTCCTGCACGCCGAGCGGGCCACTGACATGGTCGCCTGCCTTGTAGTCCGGGTGCTTGGAGGCAATCACTTCGCCGACACCCAAGGCGCGCATGACCTGGCCCAGGCCGACCGGTGCGATATAGGACTTGCCCTCGTTCATCCAGCCGCGCATGGCCGGGTCGAGGGAGAGGTAGAGGTTCTTGACCTGCACTTGGCCTGCGCCGGGTTCGCTGACGGGGATTTCCTCGAAGGTGAAGTCATCCCGGCGCACGGCACCGACAGGACGTTTGGCAAGCAGGAAGCGGCGGTTGGTCTGGGTCATGGTGGGCTCTCGTAAAGTGGGGCACTTGGCAAGGCTGTGCCTTGCATCGCCAGTTGGTGCTGGCTCTTGCAGGGTTCCGGCATGCCTCGATGCTTGTGATCGACGCTGATCCTGCGGGAGCTGGCGAAGCCTGCGATGGGCTGCGAACTGACAGGCACTGCTTGTTGATAGTCCCTTACCGGCCAGCCGGCAAGGTTCTCCTGTGCGGCGAATGGACGGCAATCCACAGGGGTGATCCGTCGTTAGGTGAATAATCACTGCAACCGATAAGGGCCCAACCGCTCTTCTGATGATGCTGCCCAAGCGTGTGGCGCGCTGACTAGACTCAGCCACGACTTCATTACTTTGTTGCAGGAGCTAGCGATGAGCATGACCTTTTCCGGCCAGGTCGCCCTGGTCACCGGTGGCGGCGCGGGCATTGGCCGGGCCACGGCACAGGCTTTCGCCGCCGAAGGGCTGAACGTGGTGGTGGCGGATGTGGACGTGGCTGGCGGCGAGGCGACGGTGGCGCTGATCCGCCAGATGGGTGGCCAAGCGCTGTTCGTGGCCTGCAATGTCACCCGCGAGGCCGAGGTGCAGCGACTGCTGGCCCGTACGGTCGAGGCCTACGGTCGGCTGGATTACGCCTTCAACAACGCGGGGATCGAGATCGAGCAGGGCCGCCTGGCGGAAGGTAGCGAAGCGGAGTTCGACGCGATCATGGGCGTCAACGTCAAGGGCGTGTGGCTATGCATGAAGCACCAGTTGCCGCTGATGCTCGCCCAGGGTGGTGGCGCCATCGTCAATACCGCGTCGGTAGCGGGCCTGGGCGCTGCGCCGAAGATGAGTATCTACAGTGCCTCCAAGCATGCGGTAATCGGTCTGACCAAGTCGGCGGCGATCGAATATGCCAAGAAGCAGATCCGCGTCAATGCCGTGTGCCCGGCGGTGATCGATACCGATATGTTCCGCCGTGCCTACGAGGCCGACCCGCGCAAGGCCGAGTTCGCCGCGGCGATGCACCCGGTCGGACGGATCGGCAAGGTCGAGGAGATTGCCAGCGCGGTCCTTTATCTATGCAGCGATGGTGCGGCATTCACCACCGGGCATGCTTTGACGGTGGATGGCGGGGCTACGGCAATCTGAGCCCGTGTTCGCAGCGGTCCCGCCTGCAGTCAATATCAACGGACCGACGCTGAGCGCTGGACACCCAGCCTGCCCGTGCGCGTGGTATGCAGCAGCATCGCCGCCACCCCCGCGCACCCCAGCAGCACCGCCACCCCGAACACCATCAGCGCCATGCCGGCCCCCAGTCGGTCGCTCAGCAACCCGGCCAGGATCACCGGCACACTGAAGCCCAGGTACGCCATCAGGAAGAACCCTGCGCTAGCACGGATTTTCTCGGTGCTGGCCAATTGGTTCACCGCCGACAAACCGCCCAGGTAGATGAAGCCATAGCAGGCGCTGCTGGCGGCCACGGCCCCGAGCAGTACAGCCGGCAGTTGCCCGCTGTTGGCGCCCCAGGCCAGCAGGGCGTAGCTGCAAGGCAGGATCAGCAGGCCGAGCAGAGTGGCCTGGGCGTGGTGCATGCGCCGGGCGATGGGCTGGAAGAGCAGGCCGCAGCTGATCACGCAGAAGGTCGAGAAGCCGGACCAGTCGCTCAGGCCGTGCTGTTTGAGAATGCCCGGCAGCAGGGCGATCACCAGCCCGGTACAGGCCCAGGCCAGCAGAATGGCCAGGCCGTAGGCCAGGCTGCCGGCAGGGTAAAAGGGCAGGCGCAGCATGGCGCTGGAGCGGGCTGGGCGCCGTTCAGGCAGGCGCCAGACCGCCACCAGGGCCAGGGCAGCGAGCAGCAGTTGCAGGTAGAAGCTGCCTGGCGTCAGGCTTGGCCCGCGCAACAGGAACAGGCTGGTCAATGCCGCGCCCAGGCCGAAGCCCAGGGAGGTACTGGCGGTGACCCAGTGGGCGGCCTGGCTGCTGTCGCTCGCGGGCATCAGCTCGCTCATGTAGGTGGTCGCGGTGGCGGTGGCCAGGCCGGTGCCCAGTCCGAGGAGGAGCCGTGCCAGCCCCAGGGTTTCCAGCCCTGGGGCGAGAATCGTCAGCAGGGTGGCCAGCATCGACAGGCCCAGCGCGATGAGAATCAGCGGTCGCCGTCCGACCCGGTCGGCCAGGCCGCCGAGCAGCAGAAGTACCGGCAACACGCCCAGCACATAAGCGGAGAAGGCCATGGCCGTAGCCGCCGCGCCACGGCCGGACAGCTCGGCATAGGCGGTGTACAAGGGCGCCTGCAGGTTCACCGCCAGGGTGATCAGG
Organism: Pseudomonas sp. X10; assembly: GCF_054889225.1. Taxonomy (NCBI): domain Bacteria; kingdom Pseudomonadati; phylum Pseudomonadota; class Gammaproteobacteria; order Pseudomonadales; family Pseudomonadaceae; genus Pseudomonas; species Pseudomonas sp. X10. The sequence goes on from NZ_CM142677.1 coordinate 1,629,167, forward strand.
CACAGGGCGAAGGCCAGTCTGGGCGGGGCGTAGCGGGTAGGCATGGAGGGCTCCAGGGGTTGCTTCGTCAGGCGGCGTGATGGAGCACCGTGTGCAGGTATCTGCTAGGCACCCGCCGCACGCCGGGATACCCGGACTATCCACCGCGCCTGTCAGTGCAACAAGGCACACTCCAGCCGGTTTTGTGATTAACTGTTTGCATAAAATCAGCGAACACTTGCCGTATGCATCTTGACCTAGACCGCCAGAGCAGCACGCCTCTGGTGCAGCAACTGACCGACAGCCTGCAAGCCTGGATCCAGCAGCAGCGCTTGCGCCCCGGCGCCCGGTTGCCGTCGATCCGTACCTTGGCCAAGGCCCAGGCGGTGAGCCCTTCCTGTGTGATCGAGGCCTACGACCGGCTGGTCGCGGGTGGCTGGTTGGTGGCGCGGCATGGCGCGGGGTTTTTCGTCGCTGAACGCAAGCCTGGCCTGGAGCAGGACGATCGCCAGCCCTGGGGCGAGTCGGACGATGGCGCCTGGCGTCAGTTCCGTGAAGGCCATGAGGCCTTGCTGAAGCTGGGCTGCGGTTGGTTGCCGGCCTCCTGGCGGCCAGGCACGGAGCTGGCCCAGGCGGTGCGGCAGGTCAGCCGCGGCGGGCTGGAGGATCTGTTCGATTATTGTCCGCCGCTGGGGCTGGCCAGCTTGCGCCTGCAACTGCACAAGCGCCTTACACAGATCGGCATTGCGGCCGAACCGGAGTGCATCCTCACCACACAGGGCGCGAGCCATGCTCTGGACCTGCTGGTGCGTACCTTGCTCAAACCCGGTGACCTGGTGCTGGTGGAGAGCCCGGGTTACTACAACCTGTACAACCTGTTGCGCCAGCATCAAGTGCGCATGCTGGCGCTGCCGCGTACCCCCAGTGGCCCAGACCTGCACGCCCTTGAGGCGCTCCTGGTCGAGCATCGCCCACGTTGCCTGTTCGTCAACAGCCTGTACCACAACCCCACCGGCACCAGCCTGACACCCAAGGTCGCTTACCGGCTGCTGGAGCTGGCCCGGGAGCATGACCTGCGGATCATCGAGGACGATATCTACGCGGACTTCCAGGACGGCCCGGTGACGCGTCTGGCGACCCTCGACAGCGAACAGCGGGTGATCTACCTGGCCAGCTTGTCCAAGACATTGAGCAGTTCGTTGCGGGTCGGTTACCTGGTGGCAGAGCCTGCGCTGGTCGCCCATCTGGCCGAGTTGAAGATGGTCAGTGGTATTGGCACCTCGCGCTTCATCGAGCAGGTGGTCGCGCAGATGCTGGCCAATGGTGTCTACCGCAAGAGCGTGCAGCGCATGCGCCTGCGTTTGGGGCAGCACATGGCCAAGACGCTCGGGCAACTGGAAGCTTTGGGATGGGAGGTGTTCAGCGAACCCTATGGCGGCATGTTTATCTGGGCGCACTCCCCGGGGCGGGATTTCGCCACCCTCAACCGGCTTGCCCTGGACTGTTCGGTGCTGCTGTCGCCGGGCAGTGCCTTCGATCCGGAAGGTACCGCTTGCGACTGGTTGCGGATCAATGTCGCTTACGCACAAGACCAGCGGGCCCAAGCCTTTTTCGCGTACGGAGGGCGACCTGGAGCGTCCTGAAAACGACTGGAGCATATCAATTTGCCATCATTCTGGCTTCAGGCCCTTGTGAAGGGGGCGGCGCCATTGCCACTCTTGTCTTTTCAAGCATCCTGACGCGGTGAGAGGGCGAGGCTATGGGGGTAAGCAAGCGTGGTGTTCTGTCCAACCTGGGCATGGCCCGCAAGCTGGGCCTGGGCTTTGCTCTGGTATTGCTGCTCACGGCTGTGGTGGCGGTGATCGGTGTCGTGGCGCTGCAGAGCGTGAGCCAGCGTTTCGATGCTCTCAAGCAGATGGCTCAGTTCAATGCTGAGCTGCTCGGCTTGCGCCAGCACGAGCAGGTCTTTGCGCTGCGTTCGGATACCAAGGCAGCCGAGGCCCTGCGCCAGGGCCTGGCGGGGTTGCTCGAGCGCGCCCGCAAGATGCCCGCCCTGGCGCAGGCTGAACAGGACTTGGGCGCCTATGGCCAGGCCTTCGAGCAGTTCGTCGAGCTGACCCAAGGCAAGGAGCTGGCGCTGGACATGGCCAGTTGGTCGGTGTCCAGCGTGGCCAACAATCTCGATGTGCTGCAGGCAGGCCTTGCCGATGATGGCACCTACACCCTCAAGCAGTCCCAGGGGCAACAGGGCGCCGAGTTTCTCGAGCAGGCCGGGCAGGTGGCCCAGGTCGCACGGCTGATGCTGCAGGCCATGGACGAGGCGCGGGTGCGCCTGGAGCAGAGCCGCAAGGGTGTCGAGCCGGTCGCCGAGGGGCGCATCGCCCAGGCGGTCGATGCTGCGCAGCTGGTCGATCAGCTCAAGGCAGTGGTCAGCGACAGCGGTTACCAGAGCGTCCTCGGCGAGGTGGGCGGGCATATCGCCAGCTTCGCCGAGAAGCTCAACGAGTACACCGACCTGCTGGCCAAGGAGCAGGACATCAAGGCGCAGTTGCAGGCCAGCGCTGAGCAGGTCACGGCACGGGTCGACCACGCCTATGCCGAGCAGGAGCAGGCCATGCAGGCTGAGCTGGCTCGCGATGCCCTGGCGATTGCGCTGGCGACGGCCCTGGCGTTGTTGGTGGGCGTGCTGGCGGCCTGGTTGATCACTCGGGCCGTGGTGATGCCCTTGAAGCGTGTGATCGCCCGGGCACAGCGTATCGCGGCGGGGGACCTGACTGGCGAAACCGAGCACGTGCGGCGCGATGAAGTCGGCCAGTTGATGCAGGCCATGCAGCAAATGGGTGATGGCTTGAGTGGCATCGTCAGTGGCCTGCAACAGGGCATCGAGCAGTTGGCCGGCAGCGCGCAGTCCCTCTCGGCGGTGACCGAGCAGACCAACCGCGAAGTCGGCAGCCAGAAGGAAGAGACCGAGCAGGTGGCCACGGCCATGCAACAGATGACCGCTACGGTGCACGATGTGGCGCGCAATGCCGAAGAAGCGGCCCAGGCGGCCCAGGCCGCCGATGACAAGGTCGACAGCGGCCAGTTGGTGGTGCGCCAGAGCATGCAGCGTATCGAGCAGTTGGCCACGGCTGCAGAGGCTGCCAGCGACGGTATCGACAGCCTCAGCGCCGAGATTCACACCATTGGCGATGTGCTCGAGGTGATCAAGAGCGTCGCCGAACAGACCAACCTGCTGGCACTCAATGCGGCTATCGAGGCGGCCAGGGCAGGTGAGCAGGGGCGTGGTTTTGCCGTGGTGGCCGATGAAGTGCGCGCGCTGGCGCGACGCACCCGGCAATCGACCGAGGAGATCGAGCGCCTGGTCAGCAGCCTGCGTGGCAATGCCGAGCGGTCGGTGACGCAGATCCGTGGCAGTACCGAACTGGTGCGCCTGGCGGTGGCCGATGCGCTACAGACAGAAAGCGCCTTGGGCAGCATTGCCGCGGCGGTGTCCTTGATCCAGCAGATGAACCAGCAGATCGCCGCGGCGGCCGAGCAGCAGAGCTCGGTAGCCGAAGAGATCAGCCGCAGCGTCACCCAGATCCGCGGCAGCGCCGATCAGGCCGCGCTGGCCATGCAGGACAACGCCCGCTCCAGCGTGGAGCTGGCGCAGTTGGGGACGAACCTGAAGGGGATGGTGGGGCACTTCAGGGTGTGATGGAGAGCCCTATCGATCACCCCGCCTTGCGCCCATTGAGGATCATCAAGGTCAACACCCCTGCCACAATCCCCCAGAACGCCGACCCGATCGAGAACAAGGTCAGCCCCGACGCCGTGACCATGAAGGTGATCAACGCTGCCTCCCGCTCCCTGGCTTCGTTCATGGCCACGGTCAGGCCGTTCATGATCGAGCCGAACAGCGCCAGCGCGGCGATCGACAGCACCAGCTCCTTGGGCAGGGCGGCGAACAGCGCCGCGAGGGTCGCGCCGAACACCCCGGCAATGCCGTAGAAAATCCCGCACCAGACGGCGGCGGTGTAGCGCTTGGCTGGGTCTTCGTGGGCATGTGGGCCGGTGCAGATGGCCGCGCTGATGGCGGCCAGGTTGATGCCATGGGAGCCGAACGGCGCCAGCAACAGTGAGGCGAAGCCGGTGGCCGAGATCAGCGGCGAAGCCGGCACTTGGTAACCGTCGGCGCGCAGTACGGCAACGCCTGGCATGTTCTGCGAGGTCATGGCCACCACGAACAGCGGGATGCCGATGCTGATGGTCGCGGCCAAGGAGAAACTCGGCGTGGTCCAAACCGGGGTCGCTACCTCCAGGCTGAAGCCGCTGAAGTCCAGCAGGCCCAAGGCACCGGACAGGGCCGTGCCCACCAGCAGCGCCGCCAGCACGCAGTAGCGCGGCGACAGGCGCTTGACCAGCAGGTAGCTGAAGAACATGCCCAACACCAGCAGGGTACGGTGCTGGGCGGCGACGAAGATCTCGCTGCCGATCTTGAACAAAATGCCTGCCAGCAGCGCCGAAGCCAGCGAGGCGGGGATGCGCTTGACCAGGCGCTCGAAACTGCCCGTCAGGCCGCAGATCAGCACCAGCACGGCACAGGTGATATAGGCGCCGATGGCTTCGCCGTAGCTGACGCCACCCAGGCTTGTGATCAGCAGCGCCGCGCCCGGGGTCGACCAGGCCACGGTGACGGGGGTGCGGTAGCGCAGCGACAGGCCGATGCTGCAGATCGCCATGCCGATCGACAGCGCCCAGATCCACGAGGAAATTTGCGCGCTGGTCAGGCCGGCGGCCTGGCCAGCCTGGAACATCAACACCAGGGAGCTGGTGTAGCCGGTGAGCATGGCGATGAAGCCTGCGACCACTGCCGAGGGGGAGCTGTCTGCCAGGGGCCGCAAGCGTGCGGAAGTGGTATCGGTCATGGGGTCAATCCTTGTACGGGTGTAAGCAATTTTTTCAGACTACCGCCCACAAGCTTGACCCTTGCCATACAGCAGCCATTGCATTTAGCCGTACAGTCGCCAACTATTGGGCTCGAATCTGCAACTGCACGGTAGGGAGTAGCGATGTACAAGGTTTACGGTGATTACCAGTCGGGCAATTGCTACAAGGTCAAGCTGATGCTGCACCTGCTCGACCTCCCGTATGAATGGCACCCGGTGGATATTCTCAAGGGCGATACCGAAACGCCCGAGTTCCTGGCCAAGAACCCCAACGGCAAGGTGCCGGTGCTGGAGCTTGCGGACGGCACCTGCCTGTGGGAGTCCAACGCGATTCTCAACTTCCTGGCCGATGGCAGCGACTACCTGCCAACCGAGCCGCGCTTGCGTACCCAGGTGCTGCAGTGGCAGTTCTTCGAGCAGTACAGCCACGAGCCTTATATCGCCGTGGCGCGGTTCATCCAGTTCTACCTGGGGCTGCCGCAGGAGCGGGTGGAGGAGTATCGCGGCTTGCACAAGGGCGGCTACAAGGCCCTCAAGGTGATGGAGAAGCAACTGCAACTGACGCCGTACCTGGTTGGGGACCGCTATTCCATTGCCGACGTGGCGCTGTATGCGTACACCCATGTGGCGCACCAGGGTGGGTTCGATCTGAAGGAGTACCCGGCGGTGCAGGCCTGGCTGGCACGGGTGGCGAGCCATCCACGGCATGTGCCGATGGTGGATTGAGGCCAGTTAGTGTCGGTGGGGCCGCTGCGCGGCCCATCGCGACACAAGGCCGCTCCCACAGAAATTTGCTTCAGCCCCTTGGACGCCTCCGAAAAGCTGGATCAGTGTCCAACATCCGGGGCGCAGTTCATCCGCCTGTGGGAGCGGCCTTGTGTCGCGATGGGCTGCAAAGCAGCCCCAGGATCTTCAGGCCGCCGAGAACCGCGTGTCCAGGTACGCGATGATGTCCTTGGACTCATACATCCAGGTGGTCTTGCCCGCTTCCTCGATGCGTAGGCACGGCACCTTGATCTTGCCGCCGCCTTCGAGCAGCGCCTGGCGGTGAGCCGGGTCGTTCTTCGCATCGCGCAGGGCCACGGGCACGTTCAGGCGGTGCAGGGCGCGGCGGGTTTTCACGCAGAAGGGGCAGGCATGGAACTGGTACAGGCTGAGGTTGCGTGCTTGTTGTTCGACATGGGCCTGGGCCGCCGGATCACGCTTGCGCTTGGCCGGGCGGCTGATCCAGTCGCCGAACACGATGAGCTGGCCGAGGCCAACCCGCAAGGCTTTGACGATCATGGGCAACTCCTGGTTTGCAAAGAGCCAGAAAAAAGCCGACCCCATAGGGTCGGCTCGGGAAACAGGCCGATCACTTGATCAGGCTGAGGAACTCGCTGCGGGTGGCGGCGTTCTCGCGGAATGCGCCGAGCATCACCGAGGTGATCATGGTCGAGTTCTGCTTTTCGACGCCGCGCATCATCATGCACATGTGTTTGGCTTCGATGACCACGGCCACGCCCACGGCTCCTGTCACCCGTTGGATCGCCTCGGCGATCTGGCGGCTGAGGTTCTCCTGGATCTGCAGGCGGCGTGCGTACATGTCGACGATCCGCGCCACCTTCGACAGGCCCAGGACCTTGCCGGCCGGCAGGTAGGCGACGTGCGCCTTGCCGATGAACGGCAGCATGTGGTGCTCGCACAGCGAATACAGCTCGATGTCCCGGACCAGGACCATTTCGCTGTTGTCGGAGCTGAACAGGGCGCCGTTGGTGACTTCTTCCAGGGTTTGTTCATAACCGCGGCAAAGGTACTTCATGGCCTTTGCGGCCCGCTTGGGCGTATCGAGCAGGCCCTCGCGGGAGATGTCCTCGCCGAGTTGGCCGAGAATCTCGGTGTAATTCTGTTCCAGGGACATGGATCTAACCTGTGGGAATAATCGCAAAGGCGAAGGGTACGGCGGCAATGGCGGCGCTGCAAGCGCGGCGTTACTCGTCGCGCCCTTCGAGCATGGTTCGCTTGAGCATCACGTACACCGCGCCGGTGCCGCCGTGGCGGGCCTGGCAGGAGGTGAAACCGAGCACCTGGGGGTGCTGGCGCAACCAGGTGTTGACGTGGCTCTTGATCATCGGCCGCTTGCCGTCAAGGCGCGCGGCCTTGCCATGGGTGACGCGCACGCAGCGCACTTCCAGGCGGGTGGCTTCGGCGATGAAGGCCCAGAGGGTTTCGCGGGCCCGTTCGACGGTCATGCCATGCAGGTCCAGGCTGCCTTCGAAGGCGATCTGGCCAAGCTTGAGCTTGCGTATCTGGCTCTCTTGCACGCCGTCGCGGCGCCATTCCAGGGCATCTTCGGCACCGACATCGATGACGAACTGATCGGACATACCATCGACGACCAATGCCTGGTCAGTGCGCAAGGTCGCTGCCTGGCGCAGGCCAGCCAGTTGCTTGCGGTCGGCCTTGGGCTTGCCGACATCGGCGCGGTCGTGCTTGATCGGCTTGACGCCGCGCACCTCGCTACGGAACAGGGAAAAATCGTCGTCTTGCATGCAGGCCTCCACGTGGGCGGCGTATTTTACGCGACTCCCTGGCGCCGTACAGTCAATCGTGCTTTTTCATCAGGTGGGGCGAGAGGTTCAACTCGCGGCCACGGCGCAGGCGGATGCGGCTGCGGCGCCAGAAGCGCACGCCCAGGTAGAGCATCAGCAGGCCGATCACCGTCAGGGTCACGGCGACAGGGCGGTTGGCATTGATTTCGGCCAGCGCCTCGTAGTTGCCCAGCAGGCCAGCGATGCCGGCCATGGCCAGCAGTACGCCGAGCGTGGCCAGCAGGGCTGAGAGGGCGGCGGCCAGGCGCGCACCCCAGTTGCGCGGTTCGCGCGGTCGCAGGCGCTTGGCATCGAAACTATCGGAGAGCTTCATCCCGACTTCCTCAGTGGATATCCGGAATTCGACCCATCGCCTGCCAGCAGGTTCCGCCCGGCCGCCGGACGGTCAGATCAGGCTGGCGGTGGGGGCCACGCAGGCGAAGTTGTCGGCCATGATCGCCATTTCGCTCTGCTGGATCTGTGCGGCCGGGATGCTTCCACCCTTGAACGCCAGGTCACGGGTGGCGCACGCATCCTCGACCAGGGTGCAGCGGTAGCCGTAGTCCTTGGCCCGGCGCACGGTGGTGCTGACGCTGGAATGGCTCATGAAACCGCAGAAGATCAGGTCCAGGTGCCCCAGCTCCTGCAGGGTTTCATGCAGCTTGGTGTTCTTGAAGGCGTTGGGCATGCGCTTCTCGATGATGACCTCATCTTCGCGTGGCTCCAGGCCCGGAATGAACTCGCCGCGGCTGCCCTGGGGGTCGAACAGGCCGCCGACGGTGCCCAGGTGGCGCACGTGGACGATCGGGCGCCCGGCCTTGCGCGCGGCATCGAGCAGCCTGGCGATGTTGGCCACGGCCTCGTCCATGCCTGACAGCGCAAGGGGACCGCTGAGGTACTCTTTTTGCGCATCGATAATCACCAGGCTGGCTTGGCTCAGCTTGGCCGGCGGATAGTCGCGACCGCTGAGGCGGAACATCGTCGTTGGAACGGACATCAAGGGCTCCTTTGGATAGGGCTTTTGCCGCCTATTGTCCTCTGCCTTGGCGCCGATGTGAATGGTTGACAGTGCAAAGTGCATGGTTGCTGGGCTGTGGCGCCCCAAGGGTGCGCCTGGGAGAACATTTCCTCGGCGGGGCTGTTAGACTTTCGGACTGTTTTCAAAGGAGTCTGTCGTGATCACATCTCGCCTGCGCACCCTGCGCGATCATATCCGCTGGGCGGTCAGCCGCTTCCATGAGCACGAGCTGTTCTTCGGCCATGGCGCCGACAACGCCTGGGACGAGGCGCGGTTGCTGGTGCTGGGCGCCGTGCACCTGCCCTGGGAGGTGGCGGACAGCTACCTGGACTGCCAGCTCGAAGACGATGAGCGGGTGCGCTTGCAGCACCTGCTCAAGCGTCGTATCGAAGAGCGTGTACCGACCGCCTACCTGCTCGGCGAAGCCTGGTTCTGCGGCATGTCGTTTCTGGTCGACGAGCGTGTGCTGGTGCCGCGCTCACCTATCGGCGAACTGATCGAGAAGCGCTTCGAACCTTGGTTGGCCAACGAGCCTGAGCGCATCCTGGACCTGTGCACTGGCTCCGGCTGCATCGGCATTGTCGCCGCCGAGGTGTTCCAGGAGGCTGAAGTGGTGTTGGCCGACCTGTCCTTCGAGGCCCTGGAAGTGGCCAACAAGAACATCGAGCGCCATGGTCTTGAAGAGCGTGTGTACACCGTGCAGGGCGATGGTTTCGCCGGCCTGCCGGGGCAGCGTTTCGACCTGATCCTGTCCAACCCGCCGTATGTCGACGCCGAGGATTTCGCCGACATGCCGGTGGAGTACCAACACGAACCTGAGCTGGGCCTGGCGTGCGGTGCCGACGGCCTGGACCTGGTGCGCAGGATGCTCGCCGAAGCGGCGGACCACCTGACCGAGAAGGGGTTGCTGATCGTCGAAGTGGGCAACAGTCAGGTCCACGTCGAAGCCCTTTACCCCGAGGTGGATTTCGCCTGGCTGGAGTTCGAGCGCGGCGGGCATGGCGTGTTCATGCTGACCGCCGAGCAGTGCCGGCAGCACCAGGCGTTGTTTGCCGCGCGGGTCTGAGTTGAGCCTGGGCCTGCGGGCAGCGCATGCGTGTATGAGCCAGCGTTAGCTGGCGATGCTAGGCGCCGCCTTGCCAAGAGCGGGGGCGCCGGGCAGCCCATCGCCAGCTGACGCTGGCTCCTGCCCGGTTGCGAACCTCACCGATCAGCGTGTCGCAATCCAGATCAGCAACCCCGCCTGGAACACCGCAAAGGCCACCAGGCAGGTGATGGTGAACCGCAAGCCACTGTCTTCACGGCGGTACTTGGCCACGCGCTCATCACGCTCGCGCAGTTGTGCTTCCTTCTCCTGCAGGTTCTGCTCGGCCTGTTGCAGCATGCTCGCGGCATCGATGATGTCGATGCGCTGCACCTTTTCGCTGTTCCAGCCGCCCTTGAGCTGCCCGACAGGCACTTCCACGCAACGCGCCTTCAGGTGCTGGGCATCGGAGTATTCGACGTCCAGGCCATGGCTGTGCAGCACATGGTCGCGGCGCAGGCGGGAGTCTTCATTGAGGGCATCCTTGCTCGGCAGGGCGATGCCTTCGACGCGATAGTGCGACCACCTGCGTTGGGCCCATTGCACGGCCTGGTTGATCAGGAAGCGGCCCAGGCCACGGTTCAGCGGTTCGAGCTGCAGGCCGTTGTCGGCGCCGATCCGAACCTGGCGCGTGGCATGGTCGACCCAGACATCCAGGTGGTTCTGCTCCTTGCGCACCTTTTGCCCCGGCAGGCGTATTTCCAGGCGCAGCAGGCTGCGCTCTTTGCTGTGCCGCTCGGCATAGCCGAACTGCACGAAGCGCAGTGGCCTCGCGCCGCTGGTGCGGTCGGTGGGCTGGGGCGTCAGGCGCAGCAACTGGAAATGTTCGGCAGTTACATCGGCCCAGGGCAGGGGGGCGGTTTCCGGTGCTTGCGGCTCTTCGGTCGACTCGGCAGCGGCGGGGGCATCACTCATCACAGCGGTCCTCAAATGCAAGGCAGGCGATCGAGCTGGGCCGATGGGGTCAGCCCCGAACAGCCCCGCAGCGAATCGCCCTCAATACCGCCTTATCGGCCGAAACGGCCAGGACCTGAGCACAATCTCTTCACGTCGGCGGCAAGCGCCGGATGAAGTCGACGATCCGCTCTCCCAACGCACTGGCCAGCGGCAGCTCGGGATTGCTGTAGCTGTCGCGTTGCTGGCTGATGCCCCTCGGGCTGATACGCAGCATGTGGTTCATGCCGTCGATCAGCGCCAGTTCTGCGTCCGGCTTGGCCGCTTGCAGTCGGCGGGCATCCTCGACTTCCACCTGCACGTCGTTGCGGCCCTGCACGATCAGCGCTGGCACCTTGAGGCGAGCGAAGGCCGCTGCCGGGTCCTGGCGGAACAGGGAAATCAGGTAGGGCTGCACGCTGGGGCGCAAGACCTGGCGCAACGGTGCGGGCACGTCGAGGCTGGTCTGGCCCGCCAGCAGCCGGTCGATCACCACGTTGCCCCGGGCCAGCTCGGCAGGTGCCAGGCGCTGGGCCAGTTGTTCGCGCAGCACCTGGTCTACCGGCCGGCCACTGCCGGCCAGGGTGATCACGGCGCTGGCACCGGCCTGTTCCGCGGCCAGGCTGGCAATCAGCGCGCCCTCGCTGTGGCCGAGCAGGATCACTGGGCCGAAGCGCGGGTCGGCCTTGAGCTTCTGGCCCCAGGCCACGGCATCGGCTACATAGCGCTCGACGCTGAGGTCGCGTTCGTCCGGGGTCGCGGGCTGACTGGCGGCCACGCCGCGTTTGTCGTAACGCACGCTGGCGATGTGCTGGCGGGCCAGCAGCAGCGCCAGGCGTTTGAGGTTGTCGATGCGCCCGCCCGCCGGGTTGTTGCCATCGCGGTCGGTGGGGCCGGAACCGGCGATGATCAGCACCACCGGCGGCGGGCTGTCGCCACGCGGCAGCAGCAGGCTGCCGTACAGCATGCCCTGGCCGGTGTCGAGGCTGACCGGACGTTGCAGGACGGTGGGCGCGGCGGCCTGGGCGAGGCTTGTGCAGAGCAGGAGGAGCAGGGCGGCGAAGCGCAGCATCATTGAGCCACTATCGGAAGGATGCCTGTTGGACTCATCCCCAGGCAGAAGGTTCGTTATCGGGGATGAACTGCCCGGTGCGCCTGCGTATACTGACGGCCTTGTTCAAATCAGGCTGATTCGCGGAGCGTCCTGCATGTCTGGCAATACCTACGGCAAGCTGTTCACTGTCACCACCGCTGGCGAAAGCCATGGCCCGGCGTTGGTCGCCATTGTCGATGGTTGCCCTCCAGGCCTGGAGCTGTCCCTGGCCGACCTGCAGCATGACCTCGACCGGCGCAAGCCCGGCACCAGCCGGCACACCACCCAGCGCCAGGAGCCCGACGAGGTCGAAATCCTCTCCGGTGTGTTCGAAGGCCGCACCACGGGCTGCTCGATCGGCCTGCTGATCCGCAACACCGACCAGAAGTCCAAGGACTACTCGGCGATCAAGGACTTGTTCCGCCCGGCCCACGCCGACTACACCTACCACCACAAGTACGGTATCCGCGACTACCGTGGCGGTGGCCGCAGCTCGGCCCGGGAAACCGCCATGCGCGTGGCCGCTGGCGCCATCGCCAAGAAGTTCCTGGCGACCCAAGGCATCCGTGTGCGCGGCTACATGAGCCAACTGGGCCCGATCCAGATCCCGTTCAAGACCTGGGATTCGGTGGAAGAGAACGCCTTCTTCAGCCCCGACCCGGACAAGGTGCCGGCGCTGGAGGCCTACATGGACCAGCTGCGCCGTGACCAGGACTCGGTCGGCGCGCGGATCACCGTGGTGGCCGAAGGTGTGATGCCGGGCCTGGGCGAGCCGATCTTCGACCGCCTGGACGCCGAGCTGGCCCATGCCCTGATGAGCATCAACGCGGTCAAGGGGGTGGAAATCGGCGCCGGTTTCGCCAGCGTCGCCCAGCGTGGCACCGAGCACCGTGACGAGCTGACCCCGGATGGCTTCCTCAGCAACAACGCTGGCGGCATCCTTGGCGGCATTTCTTCCGGCCAGCCCATCATCGCCCACCTGGCACTCAAACCGACCTCGAGCATCACCACCCCGGGCCGCTCCATCGACATTGACGGCAATCCGGTCGACGTGATCACCAAGGGCCGTCACGACCCCTGCGTGGGTATCCGGGCCACGCCGATCGCCGAGGCGATGATGGCCATCGTGCTGATGGACCACCTCCTGCGCCACCGTGCGCAAAACGCCGACGTCAGGGTGACTACGCCGGTGCTGCGTTGACGGGAGGCTCCGGGAGCTGCGGCACGACCCATCGCGGGCCAGCCCGCTCTCGCGGTAGCCGCTGAACCATGGCGCCGATTCCTTACTGGCGGCTGTCCAGTTTCTACCTGTTCTATTTCGCCTTGCTCGGCGCTACGGCGCCGTTCCTGGCGTTGTACTTCGATCACTTGGGCTTTTCCCCGGCGCGCATCGGTGAGCTGGTCGCCATCCCTATGCTGATGCGCTGTGTCGCACCCAACCTGTGGGGCTGGCTCGGTGACCGCAGTGGCCGGCGCCTGCTGATCGTGCGCCTGGGCGCCTTGGCGACCCTGGCCACCTTCTCCTTGATCTTCGTCGACAAGAGCTATGCCTGGCTGGCGCTGGTCATGGCCTTGCATGCTTTCTTCTGGCATGCGGTGCTGCCGCAGTTCGAAGTCATCACCCTCGCTCACCTGCATGGCCAGACTTCGCGCTACAGCCAGGTCCGCCTGTGGGGGTCGATCGGTTTCATTCTCACCGTGGTCGGCCTGGGCCGCCTGTTCGAGTGGTTGAGCCTGGATATCTACCCGGTGGCGCTGGTGGTGATCATGGCCGGCATCGTCGCGGCCAGCCTCTGGGTGCCCAATGCGCAACCGTCGGAGCAGGCCGGGCGCAGCGGCCGCGGCGGTTTTCTCAAGCAACTGGCTGGGCCGGGTGTCGCCGCCTTTTATGTCTGCGTGGGGTTGATGCAGCTTAGCCATGGGCCGTACTACACCTTCCTGACCCTGCACCTGGAGCACTTGGGCTACAGCCGCGGCACCATCGGCATGCTCTGGGCCTTGGGGGTGGTGGCCGAGGTGCTGATGTTCCTGGTCATGAGCCGGATCTTCGCGCGCTTCTCGGTGCGCCGGGTGCTGCTGGCCAGTTTCCTGCTGGCGGCCCTGCGCTGGATCTTGCTGGGCAACTTCGCCGACCTGCCTGGCGTACTGGTGTTCGCCCAGCTCCTGCACGCGGCCACCTTCGGCAGCTTCCATGCCGCGGCCATTGCCTTCGTACAGGCCAGCTTCGGCGCCCGCCAGCAAGGCCAGGGCCAGGCCCTGTATGCCGCCCTGGCCGGCACCGGTGGCGCTCTGGGCGCTTTGTACTCGGGCTACAGCTGGAAGTGGCTGGGCCCGGACTTCACCTTTGGTATTGCCAGCGTCGCAGCTTTGGCCGCAGCCGTTATCATTGCGACCCGAATGAAAGAAACTAGGAACAGCCCCTGATGAGCATCCTGAGCGTTTACCACCAGTCCAGCCCAGACCTGCCGAACAAGGTGCTGACCCACTTCGATGACATCGCCGCGACCTTGGCCGAACAGGGCGTGCGCTTCGAGCGCCGGCAGGCCGTTGCCTTCCAGGAGGATGCGGTCGCGGCCCACCGGGAGCAGGTCGATACGCTGATGACAGGGAATGGTTATATGAGTCACGCAGTGCTCAGCCACGACAGTGAGCACCAGGCGCTGCTTGCTGAACACACCCATGATGCCAGCGAGCTGTGCTGGTTCGTTGCCGGGCGTGGGCAACTGAGCTTGCGCATGGGCGAGTATGTGTACGCCGTACTGTGCGAGAAGCATGACGTGATCGTCGTGCCGGCGGGCGTACGGCGCAGGTTCGATATGGGGGAGAATCCGCGCTGTGTGGCGATCCGTCTGTTCAGTACGCCAGCAGGTGAGGTTGCCACCTTCACCGGTGACAAGATTGCCGAGCGGTTCCCGCGCTTGGATGATTGTTAAGGCCCATATTGGCCAAGCCAGTTCCTACAGTTCTGCTCTGCGTCGAGCATAAGAACCGAGGTATGCAGGGGCTCTGTAGGAGCTGGCGCACCCTACGAATCGAGGGCAACGCCCTCGTGCTTCTATCGGCCTCAGGTCCGCTCAGCGATACGTCGGCAGTGCGAATCGCTGCTGGCTCTGCAGCATCGAGATCACGGGCAGATCGCTGGCCTGTTCGGCCAGGTCGCGGCGAATGGCACTGATGGCCCAAGACAGTTGCTCGGCATTGTGCAGTTGCGCGTAGGACAGGACGCGGCGGGTGACCTTGTCATCGGCGGCGCGCAAGGTGAGCAGGATGCCGCCGTCAGGGCGAGACTGGGTAGTGACCTGGTAGGCGGCGAAGACCGAGGCGAATTTTTCCTGGATGAGGTCCATATCAGCTCCTGACTGTTTGATTGCAGACATGAACTGAGGGTTGCAGCGACCGTGCCAGCTTTTATTGTTTGAAAATTGCTTTTTAATCAATAGGTTATGTATTTGTTGGAAACGACCCGCCGTGCATTGTGCATGGTCGTGCATTTTGCACAGTGCATTTTGCAAGGTCATAGCCTCAGGCTGTTGGCGTCATTGATTTTGAACCGTTGAAGCCTGGTGCTGCCTGATTGAGACTTGGGCCTTCCAAGATGCCAGGAGGTTCCTCATGTCCGACCAACGCCAACCCGCTCCCATGACCGATGAAGAAGCCGCGGCCTTTGCTGAGGAAGTCTTCGACCGTGCCCGGCGGGGAGATGCGCAAATGCTCGGGCGCCTGCTGGAAAGTGGCCTGGCAGCGAACCTGCGCAACCACAAGGGCGACACGCTGCTGATGTTGGCCAGCTATCACGGCCACCATGAGGCGGTACGGGTATTGCTCGAGCATGGCGCCGACCCTCTGATCGCCAACGACAACGGTCAGTTGCCAATCGCTGGCGCCGCGTTCAAGGGCGACCTGGAGATGATCCGCCTACTGGTGGAGCAGGGCGTGCCAGTGGATGCCGCCGCGGCCGATGGACGAACGGCGCTGATGCTGGCGGCCATGTTCAACCGCACCGAGATTCTCGACTACCTGCTGGCCCAGGGCGCAGACCCAGCGCGCCAGGATGCCCGTGGCAGCACCGCCCTTGCCGCTGCCCAGACCATGGGGGCCGCCGACACCGCTGCACGCCTGCAGGCGTTGGTCGGCTAACCGCTGCGGGGCTTTTGCGGCTATCCTTGGCGACTTTTTTACGTCGCAGGGCCCCTTCATGAAAAACCAGTTGCTCGAACTCATCGGCCTCATCGGTGCCGGCTGCATGCCGGACGCCGACATCGAGCGCATCGCCGAGGAGGCCGCCCAGGCCTACGCCGACCCGGCAGGCTTTCTCGCCGCCAACCCCGACATCAACTACGACGACAGCTTCCCGATCCCGTTGGGGGAGTGGGTAGTGGTCGGCAGCCTGCCGGACACAGTGCTGTTCCAGGCCGACAGCTATCAGGAGCTGTTCGAACGCATCGTCGACTCCTTCGACAAGAGCATCGCTTTCAACCTCAAGCCCAAGCAGTTGGCGAAAACCGAAGCGCTGACCGCGCTGAACCGTATCCAGGTACAGATGAGCGCACTGAACAAGGAAGCCGGCGGTTACGTGCTGGTGAACTTCAGCCAGTTGCTGGATGACGAGTTGCAGATGGTGATGGTTGGCCAGAACGATCTGCCACGGGTGCTGGAGCTGTGCGGTGAGGTGGGTATTGCCGCAGCGCCGGCCTTGGAGGCGCTGCGGGTCGCGGTGCACGTCTGACGATCTGGGAGGCTAGGTTGGCCCCATCGCCAGCGGCATTCCTGCATACCTCGATTCTTACGGTCGACGCTGAACTCGTGGGCGCTGGCGAAGCCTGTGAGTGGGCCCGCAAGCCTGTCGCCACTCTCAGCCCAGTGCGGTATCGAGGAACATCATGACGCCAAAACCGCCCATCAGGCCGAGGGTCGCGGCGGTTTGATGACCGTTGCGGTGGGTTTCCGGGATGACTTCATGGGACACCACGAAGATCATCGCGCCCGCCGCCAGGCCCATGCTCACCGGGTAGGCGATGGCGAATCCGGTGGAAATACCCAGGCCGATCACCGCGCCCAGTGGTTCCATCACACCGGAACCAATGGCCACCAGGGCTGCTTTCAGGGTCGAAAGCCCGGTGGCGCGTAACGCCAGGGCCACGGCCAGGCCTTCGGGAATGTCCTGGATGGCGATGGCGCTGGTCAGGGGCAGGCCGATGCTCATGTCGCCGTTGGCGAAGCTCACGCCGATGGCCATGCCTTCGGGCAGGTTGTGCAGGGTGATCGCCAGGACGAACAGCCAGACCCGACTGATCCGCTCGGCCTGCGGGCCGCAAGGGCCAGTGCTTTCATGCTCGTGCGGGGTGAAGCGGTCGAGGCCGAGCATCAGCAGCACGCCCAGGCCCATGCCGATAACCACCGTCAGCGCCGCAGCGGGGCCGTTGCCAGTGATTTCGCGGGCAGCGTCCAGGCCCGGCAGGATCAGCGAGAAGGAACTGGCGGCCAGCATCATCCCGGCGGCAAAGCCAAGCATCACGTCCTGGCTGCGCGCGCTCACCTCGCGCAGTACGACAGCCAGCACCGCGCCCAAGGCGGTGGCGGCGAAGCCCGACAGGCCGCCGAGCACGGCCAGGCGCAAGTTGTCGGCATTCTCGCCATGGACCGCGTTCCAGGCGCTGGCCAGCAACAGGACCAGCACGGCCAGCAGGCTCAAGCCAAGGCCGGCGCTGAGCCAGGGGGTGTTCAGCGCCTGTTGCCGCCAAGCGCTCCAGAGCGAAACGGGGGCGGTGGGGGCGGTGCTTTGAGTGTGTGCAGGGGGCATGCGGACCTCATCGACAATGTCATGGCTACAGTGTAACCAGCTGTTTTCCCCAGTCACCAAGGATTCCCTCTATCACGCCGATAGCAGACTATGCTGATCAACAAATTGACCTTGCGGGAGCGGCGGCATGGGTTCCACTTTCAACGGCCTGGTAGGCCTGATCATCCTTGTCTTGGACATCTGGGCGATTATCAACGTTCTGAAAAGCGGCGCCAGCCTGGGCATCAAAGTCTTGTGGATCCTGCTGATCCTCCTGTTGCCGGTGTTGGGGCTGATCATCTGGGCCATCGCCGGGCCGCGGGGAAATGTGCGCTTGTAAAGCCACCAAGAGGATGCGCGTACGCCAGTACTGCGGCTCGCTGGCCTCAGCCCGCCGGGCCCTCGTGAACAAAATTTTCACACCCGATTGCCCACAATCCGCGCCGCGCAATGCTGCGTTCGCCTAATTGTCATGCCACGGCATGGCGGTTGGGCACATTAGGCTGTTGGGCGTTCTCGCCCCCTCGCAAACCCGAATCCTAGGATCTATCCATTCATGGCTAACACGG
Organism: Pseudomonas sp. X10; assembly: GCF_054889225.1. NCBI lineage: Bacteria > Pseudomonadati > Pseudomonadota > Gammaproteobacteria > Pseudomonadales > Pseudomonadaceae > Pseudomonas > Pseudomonas sp. X10. The sequence goes on from NZ_CM142677.1 coordinate 1,647,123, forward strand.
ATGCCTTGAAGCAACGGGGCGTGCTGCACCCGTTCTCGCCGACCCTCAAATCGCACCTGGCCTACACCCTGCTGTGCGGCCTGGTGATCATGCTGATGCTCAGCCTGGTTCGCCTGGCGTTGCTGGCCTACAACAGCGACATGATCGGCGACACGCCCTACGCGACCGTGGCCGAAGGCTTCCTCAACGGGCTGCGCTTCGATCTGCGGGTGGTGGTCTACATCAGCATCCCGCTGCTGCTCGCCACACTCGTTCCCTGGGCTATGGCCGCGCGTGGGTTCTTCCGCCTGTGGCTGACCCTGACCTCCAGCCTGGTGATGTTCCTCGGCCTGATGGAGATGGACTTCTACCGTGAGTTCCACCAGCGCTTGAACGGCCTGGTATTCCAGTACGTCAAGGAAGACCCCAAGACCGTCCTGAGCATGCTCTGGTACGGTTTCCCGGTGGTCCGCTACCTGTTGGCCTGGGCCTTCGGCACCTGGTTGCTCAGCCTGCTGTTCAAGGGTATCGACCGCCTGACCCGTAGCGGCAATGCCTACAGCCTGCCCGCAGGCACCCGCGTCAGCACGCCTTGGTACAACCGCCTGGCGGTGTTCATGGTCATCCTGTTGGTCGCTGTGGTAGCCGCTCGTGGCACCTTGCGCCAGGGGCCGCCGATGCGCTGGGGCGATGCCTTCACCACCGACTCCAATTTCGTCAACCAGCTGGGCCTGAACGGCACCCTGACCCTGATCGACGCTGCCAAGAGCCGCTTCGGCGAGGACCGCGCGAACATCTGGAAGGCGACCCAGGACCCGGCTGTGGCCCAGCAGAGCGTACGCGACCTGCTGTTGACTCCCAACGACAAGCTGGTCGATGCCGACAGCGCTGCCATCCGCCGCGATTTCACCCCGCCGGCCGAACATACCCTGCCGATCCGCAACGTGGTGGTGATCCTCATGGAGAGCTTCGCCGGCCACTCGGTGGGCGCCCTGGGCAGCCCGGGCAATATCACCCCGTACTTCGACAAGCTGGCCAAGGAGGGGCTGTTGTTCGACCGTTTCTTCTCCAACGGCACCCATACCCACCAGGGCATGTTCGCCACCATGGCTTGTTTTCCCAATCTGCCGGGCTTCGAATACCTGATGCAGACCCCCGAGGGCGGGCACAAGCTGTCGGGCCTGCCGGCGCTGCTCAGCGCCCGCGACTACGACGATGTGTACGTCTACAACGGCGACTTCGCCTGGGACAACCAGTCCGGGTTCTTCGGCAACCAGGGCATGACCACCTTCATCGGCCGCAAGGACTTCGTCAATCCGGTGTTCTCCGACCCGACCTGGGGCGTGTCGGACCAGGATATGTTCAACCGCGCGGCCGAGGAGCTGGCGCACAACTACGGCAAGAAGCCGTTCTACGCGCTGCTGCAGACCCTCTCCAACCATACCCCCTACGCCTTGCCCAAGGACCTGCCGGTCGAGCCGGTCACTGGCCAGGGACGCCTGGACGAGCACCTGACCGCCATGCGCTACTCCGACTGGGCGCTGGGCCAGTTCTTCGAGCAGGCGCGCAAGCAGCCGTACTTCAACCAGACCCTGTTCGTGATCGTCGGCGACCACGGCTTCGGCAACCACCAGCAGGTCACCGAGCTGGACCTGGGCCGTTTCAACGTGCCGCTGCTGCTGATCGCGCCGGGCATCCAAGAGAAGTTCGGTGCGGTCAGCCACACGGTCGGCACCCAGGTCGACATTGTGCCGACCATCATGGGCCGCCTTGGGGGCGACACTCGTCACCAGTGCTGGGGCCGCGACCTGCTCAACCTGCCGGCGGGCGACCCTGGCGTGGGCATGATCAAGCCGTCGGGCAGCGAACAGATCGTGGGCCTGGTCGAGGGTGACCGTATTCTGATCGAGTCCAAGGACATGAGCCCGCGCCTGTACCGCTACCAGTTGGGCAGTGAGTTCAAGGCCGAGCTGATCGAGAGCCCGGACCAGCCCGAGCTGTTGAACAAGCTCGAGGCCTATATCCAGACGGCGACCAAGAGCCTGCTGGACAACACTGCCGGGGTCGTTCACGGCTCGCCGCAGTAAGCGTCATTGCACCACCCAGAGGCCTGCCGGATGACCGGCGGGCCTCTTTTTTATGGCTAGCGGGAGCTGTTCTTTAGATCCCGCGCCGCCCGCGCGGCGCATCGCGACACAAGGCCGCTCCCACAGTAGCCTTGGTGCTGGGCGAAAGATTGTGTAGGGGCTTGTTGCGCCCACCTCGATACCTCTGTCATACAAACAAAGACTAAAACTTCGGTCCATCAGGCCATGGCACGTTGCAATCGATGTGGGAGCGGCCTTGTGTCGCGATGCGCCGCGCGGGATCTCAAGAGCGCCATAGGACTTCCGGCATGTACCCGGTTGCCCACTGATTCCCCCAGCAATCCGTGAAGAACCTTTTTTTGCTGTTGCCGAGCCGTCGGGCTGAACAATCGGGCAAGGTGGGGGTCAAGCAAGTACAGGTCACCACCGATGTTCTTTGAGTGAGGGCTATTCAATGAAAGCGTGGGAAGTCACTTTCGCCAACCAGAAAGGCGAGCCAGCCTCATTGCTATGGGCGTCGGAGCAGCCCCCCAGCGAGGAAGAGGCGGCGCGGCTGATCCGCTCGCACCTGTTCCCCCTGATGGACGAACTGGACCTCAATGATTTCCAGGGCCGCAGCCCATCTCCCACGGCACGTTGGCTCAAAGAGCAGAACGGCATCTGCATCACCGCTATCGAGCAATTGCCCTGACCCAAGGATTGCTGGCGTGGCGCAGCCCAAGGCGCTACGCTGCAGCAAGGCACGGGCCTTTTCTGCGGGCCCGCGTCGGTTTCAATTCGCGTCTTGCATCCGCTCTAACTGCCTGGCACGCCTGTCGTGCCCTGCAGGTGCGTAGTGCACTGAAAGTCTATCCATTGCTTTGCCGGAGGACGATTCATGAGCAGCCAGAACGACGACATCAGCAGCAGTGTCCTTCGCCAGATGAAAGCTGGCGGTTTCGATTTCACCCGCATCCATCCCATTGAGTTTTATGCCGTGTTTCCTGATGAGGCCGGCGCGCGAAGGGCCGCTGGCCAGTTCCGTGGCGAATCCCTCAAGGCCCAGGTCCGTGAACTGGACGACGGCGCCTGGCATCTGGAGCTCAGCAAGGTGATGTACGCCTCGCAGGGCGGCATTGGCGCCTTCGAACAGGACTTCGAGTCGGTGATCGTCCCCCTGGGGGGCGAGGTCGAGGGTTGGGGCGTCAAGCAGGAGCGACAGGTCGCCTAGTGACCACTAGGGCTTGCGTCCCGCCATGTGCGCCAGGTAAGCGAGCAGGGCATCGAGTTCCTGTTCGCTGAGCACGTTTTCCGCGAAGCCCGGCATCTTTGCCTGGGGCCATTGCCTCAGGCTCTGCGGGTCCCGGATATAGCGGCGCAGAAAGGCCGGCTGGAAATACTCGGTGGGGCTGTAGGGCAGGTTCAGGTCCGGGCCGAACTGTGCGTCGCCAGCGCCGTTGAGTCGGTGGCAGGCCATGCAATTCTTCTGGAATAGGGCAAAGCCCTGGCGGATCGGGTCGTTCGTGGCCAGGTTAGGGGCTGGGCGCAAGACTGGGAAACGTTCGGCCACCGGTGCCAGGCGACGAATGCTGGCGACCTGGAAGGGCCATTGCTCCGGGCGGATGCTGCTTGCCTGTGGGTTGGTCCAGACCAAGTAGAAGGGGCCGGCTCCTGGTTTGTCCTTGCCTAAGGTGGGCCAGGGCTGGGCGGGGTCTTCGATGGCCAGCCAAGCGCGGGCGGGACCTTTCTGTAACAGCGGGCCGGCAGGCATCTCGGCGGCAAAGCCATCCAGCGCCACCGCTTGCAGGTGATCGTTGGCGCTAACGCCTTCTAGCAAGGTGGACAGGGGGATGGCGCGGTAGTGCATGGTTCGCTTGTAAGTGACATCCTGCTCGACCCGGATATCCTGGGCAGCGGGATGTACGAGCAGGGCCTCGGTCTGCCATTGGCGGCTGCCCTGGCCCAGCTCCAGGGTCAGTTGTGCCGCCGACAAGGGCAGGCAAAGCAAGGTGAGCAGCAGGGCGAGGCTTGCGCGCATAGGTAATCTCCAACCGTCAGGGTCGGCAGATTACCTGTGGTCCGCCTGGATAGGCCACATGCCTTTCAACCGAACAGGCGCGAGAGGTTCGGCAGTATCAGCAGCAAGGTCGTGGCGAAGAGAATGAGCCCGGCTTGACGTAATTTGGGTTGTCTGAACATGGCAAACCGCCTTTTTGTTGTTATTCCTGAATGCCTGATGGCTTCCTTGTCATGGTGCGGGTCGATTGCAGCGGCGCCCCCGGGCGCCCGAACTGCCTGCCTCTTATGTGTGGGTATACAACCAACAGTAGGGCGTAGGTCATCCATGTTTTAGAACCCTTTGTTTTAGTTGCTTTGCTTTTGATTGCATATTGGCATGAGGCAAAGGGCCACCCTCTGAGCATCCCTCTGTCTAGAGAGGCGCGGCCCTTCCATGCCTCAATCCGTGACCGGCGACCGTTCGTCAGAGCATCCTACTTGCTTGTACGGCCCTTTCGCGGCAGGCTCTACAGCGTAATCCCGTCAATGTCGTTCAGGACTATCCCTATGTCGTTACGCATCTGCATCCTGGAAACCGATGTCCTGCGACCTGAGCTGGTCGAGCAGTACCACGGCTATGGAAGGATGTTCGAGCAGTTGTTCTCGCGTCAGCCGATCGCCGCCGAATTTCATGTCTACAACGTGATGAATGGCGACTACCCCGAAGACGATGAAGTCTTCGATGCTTACCTTGTGACGGGCAGCAAGGCCGATTCGTTCGGTACCGACCCCTGGATCCAGACCCTCAAGGCCTACCTGCTGGAGCGCTATGAGCGCGGCGACAAGTTGCTGGGCGTGTGCTTCGGGCACCAGTTGCTGGCGTTGTTGCTGGGCGGCAAGGCCGAGCGCGCCGCGCAAGGCTGGGGCGTGGGTGTTCACCGTTACCAACTGGCGGCCCATGCCCCCTGGATGGACCCGAGCGTCTCCGAACTGACTTTGCTCATCAGCCACCAGGACCAGGTCACCCACCTTCCGGAAGAGGCCACCGTGATTGCCTCCAGTGACTTCTGCCCTTATGCGGCATATCACATCCGCGACCAGGTCCTGTGCTTCCAGGGGCACCCGGAGTTCGTCCACGATTACTCGCGGGCGCTGCTCGACTTGCGTCAGCAGAACCTGGGCGAGGAGGTCTACCAGAAGGCCGTGGCCAGCCTGGACCAGGCGCACCAGGGTGACCTGGTCGGGGAGTGGATGCTGCGTTTCGTCGGCCAGGCCGCCAGCAAGCAGAGTGTGGCCTAGAGCCAGCCGGAACGCTTGAAGCTGGCGAACAGCGCGGAGCAGCCCACGGCGATGACGCCGAGGACGCCGAAGTAGCCGTAGTGCCAGCCGAGTTCCGGCATGTTCTGGAAATTCATCCCGTAGATCCCGGCCACTGCGGTCGGGAAGGCCAGGATCGCCGCCCAGGCGGCGAACTTGCGCTGCACGATGCTCTGGCGTGACGACTCCAGCAGCATGCCGATCTCGATGGTCTGGCTGGCGATGTCGCGGATGCTGACCAGGTCTTCCATCTGCCGGGTGACGTGGATCTGCACGTCGCGAAAGTACGGGCGCATGTTCTTGTCGATGAAGGGGAAGCTCAGGCGCTGCAGTTCTTCGCTGACCTCCACCATCGGCGCCACATAGCGGCGCAGGCGCAGGATGTCGCGGCGCAGGCTGTGCAGGCGGCGGATGTCTTCTTCCTGGAGCGATCCGCTGAGCACGCTCTGCTCCAGTTCTTCGATCTCTCCATGGATCGCTTCGCTGACCGGCTGGTAGTTCTCGGTGACGAAGTCGAGCAGGGCGTAGAGCACGAAATCTTCGCCATGCTCCAGCAGCAGCGGTCGGGCTTCGCAGCGTTGGCGCACCAGGGCGTAGGACTTGGAGTGGCCGTTGCGACAGGTGATGATGTAGCCGTTGCCAGCGAAGATATGGGTTTCGATGAACTCCAGCTTGCCCTCATGGCGCACCGGCGAGTAGGTGACGATGAACAGGGCGTCGCCGAAGGTTTCCAGCTTGGGCCGGCTGTGCTTTTCCAGCGCGTCCTCGATTGCCAGTTCGTGCAGGTTGAACTGACGTTGCAGGTTGGCCAGTTCCTGGGCGTTGGGCTCCTCGAGGCCAATCCAGACGAAGTGCCCGGGCTTGCTCGCCCACTCGCTGCCTTCGTCGAGGCGGATATTGGTGACCTTTCTGCCGGCGCTGTACACCGCCGCTGCGACGACTCGACCCATGGTTGCTCACTTATTCGGTTGATCACGGCATACAGCTTGGGCTGCAGACGGCAAGAGAGCAACTTCGCCAGTGCCTTCTCAATTTTGCGGCTGGCACCCGCAATACATCACTCGTGTCGCAATTCGTTTTCCATGTGCTCGATGCAGTGCTGCATCTGCGTGCGGCACTGTTCGATCAGGGACGGGATGTCCTGCTGGCTCAGGCCCGCGGTCGCGATGGGGGGCAGGGAGCGGACGATCACCTTGCGCCGCCGCCAGCTGTTCAGGCTCAGGCGCCGGGCATAGCGGCTGACACATACCGGCACGATCGGCACGCCAGCCTCGATGGCCATGTGGAACGCGCCTTTCTTGAACGCCAGCAACTGGTTGCCCGGGTTGCGCGTACCTTCGGGGAATATCCAGATCGAGGTGTCGTTGCGCAGGATCCGCGTGGTGGTTTGCAGGGCGCGGCGGGCCTGGTAGGCATTGCTGCGGTCGACCAACACATTGCCACCCAGCCAGAACAGCTGGCCGAACAAGGGGATCCAGCCCAGGCTCTTTTTGCCGATGGCCACGGTACGTTGTGGCACGACTTGGCCGAGGACGAAAAGGTCGAAGTTGGATTGGTGGTTGGCGACGATCACGCAGCCCGGCGGCTGGTCCCACAAGGGGCCGACCTCGGCTTTGACCTGCAGGCGCATCAGCCAGGTCGCGGGCCGGCTGTAGAGCCGGGCGAAGATGCGGCTGTTATCCGGATTGAATGGGCGCAACAGGCCGATTGCCAGGCCCAGCGCACCAACGAGAAGAAAATGCAGCCCCAGAAGCAGCATGCGAATCAGATAAAGCATGATACGACTCACACCAGACAGTCGCGGCGCAGTGTACGGGTGTGCACTCGTGGGGGCAAACCCTTGATGCGGTGGCCATGGCCTATACCGCTACTGGTACAACCGGGTAGGCGCCAGCGTCAGCTGGCGATGGGGCGCTGGCGCCTACCCGGGGCTGTGATGGGCAATGTCAGCCCAGGTGTTCCTGGTCGCGGATAATGGCTTCGTCGAGGCTGTCCAGCAGGGCCTTGCGCACCTTTAGCTTGGTGTTCTTGTGGGCCAGCATGTTGAGTTTCTTCAAGTCGCGGGCGGCGTTCAGGGCCGCTTCCTGCAACTGCTCGGCAGGCACCACCTTGTCCAGGAAGCCGGCATCCACCGCGCCATGCGGGTCGAAGACCTCGGCATTGATCACCGAGCGATGGAAGGCCGAGCGGCGCAGGCGGTCGCGGGCCAGTTCGATGCCGGCATAGTGCATGGTCATGCCGATCTGCACTTCGTTCAGGCAGATCTTGTAAGGACCTTCGACACCGATGCGGTAATCGGCCGAGAGCAGCAGGAAGGCGCCCTTGGCCACGGCGTTGCCGGTGCAGGCGACGATCACTGGGAAGGGGTGCGAGAGCAGGCGCCGGGCCAGGGTGGAGCCGGCTGTGACCAGGGCGACCGCTTCCTTGGGGCCAGTAGTCATCACCTTGAGGTCGTAGCCACCGGAGAGAATGCCCGGTTGGCCGGTGATGACCACCACTGCGCGGTCTTGCTCGGCGCGGTCCAGCGCGGCATTGAAGGCCGCGATGACATCCGGGGAGATGGCGTTGACCTTGCCGTTGTTCAGGGTCAGGGTGGCGATGCCGTCTTCGGCGTGGTAGGTAATCAGCTCGCTCATGACAGAGTCCTTTAGGTGCGTGGTGCTGACGTTACTTAGCCCTCGACGTCAGGTAAAGCGCAAAGACTGACTGGCTGGTCAGCCATCGCCCCCCACGCCTTGCCGGCTGGGCGGCGGCCTGTGGCGGCTGCAAAAGCGCTGGATAGATTGGCAGCATTGCCTTATCAGCCTTGGATTTTCACCGCATTGGCTTAAGCGCATGAAAATTCTGAAAAAAACCTTTGCCATCCGGAAAGGATTCGACTACATTAGCGCGCCTCGACAGGCTGAACAGCTTGAAGAGATCCGGTGAAGTGTCCGAGTGGTTGAAGGAGCACGCCTGGAAAGTGTGTATACAGGAAACTGTATCAAGGGTTCGAATCCCTTCTTCACCGCCACATTCGACGAAAGCCCCCGTGCCGAAAGGTCCGGGGGCTTTTTGTTTTTCCGTGTCCAGGCGGTGCTGTTGCGGTGTTGGTTTGCTTAAGCCGTAATGCCTGTATTCAGGGCCGCTGCGCGCGCCATCGCGGGCAAGCCCGCTCCTACATGCCCGGATTTATGGTTTTGCAGGGGGATGGTAGAAGCGGCGGTCGGTGTCCCGACTTGCCCGCTAATAGGCCGGGGCAGGCTAATCAGAAGCTCACTGACGCCGACAACCGCGCTGTACGCGGCGCACCTTGGAACAGGTAGTTGTCGCCCAGGTAATCCCCCACATCCCGCCAGTAACGCTTGTCGAACACATTGTCGACGGTCAGTCGCAGTACCGTGTCATAGCCCGCGATGCGGGTGCTGTAGCGGCTGCCGAGGTCGAACACGGTGTAGCCGCCGGCTTCCACGGTGCCGGCCAGGTTGGCGTACTTGCTCGCGCTGTAGCGGGCACCGCCGAGCAGGGCCAGGCCGGGGATCGGCAGGCTGTAGTCGGCCTGCACGGCGGCACGCAGGTTCGGCACATTGAGCGCCTGATGCCCTTCATAGGCATCGGTGCCACTGTGCTGCACCCGGGCGCGGATGGCGGCGGCGCTGGCATGGACTTGCAACCGCGAGGTCAGCCAGCCACTGGCGCCCAGTTCCAGCCCGGTGTTCTTTTGCCGACCCTGCTGCACATAGGTGAAGCCGTTAGCACCGTCCGGGCGTGCGTACTGGTAGGCCTGGCGAATCTGGAACAGCGCCGCACTCAGGCTCAGGCCCTGCCAGTCACGCTTGATGCCCAACTCAAGCTGGCGCGACAGGGTCGGGGCGAGGATCTCGGCGGCGTTGCTGGCGAACCAGGGCGCTGTCCCGCCCGCAGACAGGCCTTTGCTGTAGCTGGCATAGAGGGTGGTGTCCGGCCGGGGCTTGTAGATCAGCGCGGCATTGGGCAGTAACTGGTAGCCACGGGTGTGGCGGCCGGCGTTGCGGTTTTCGTCCCAGGTTTTTTCGTCCAGGCGGACTTCGCGGGCGCCGACCACGGTCTGCCATTGCTCATTGAAGGTGATGAGGTCGTTGATGAACAGGCCGTACTGGCGGCTGTCCAGGCGACGGCTGCTGGAGCCGATAGCCCTGTCCGAGGGATCGAGCGCCGGTGCCTCCTCATTGATGTTGCCGCTGCCCAGCCACTCGTTGTAGTACGGGCGTTGGTCGAGGGTACGGCGCTGGGCGCTGGCACCCACGATCAGGTCATGGCCCAGCCCCAGCGCGTCGAAGCGGCCCTTGAGCGCAGCTTGCGCTTCATCGGTACGCCGGGTGTCGTCGGGGCTGCGATAGTCATAGATGTCATAGTCACCGTTGCTGCCGAAGTACGCCCCTTCGCTCGAGCCCCAGGCGAACGAACTGTAGTCATCGATCACCACCTTGCTGCGAGAGGCGCTGAGGATGCCGGTCCAGGCATCGCTGAAGCGGTACTCGAAGCGTCCGCCGAGGTTCAGCGAATCGATTCGTACCGGTTTCGCCCAGTGCTGGTAGGCCAAGCGGTCCTCGGGGTCGACCCCGTGGGGTAGGCTGTTGCCGCCGAGCAGTTGATAACCGGGTACCGAGCGCTGTTCGCGCTGCTGGTACTCGGCATCCAACTGCAAGGTGGCATCGGGATTGATCTGCCAGTCGAAGGCCAGGGAGGCGAAGTCGCGCTTGCCATCGGCATGCTCGACATAGGTGCGGATGTCTTCATGGGCCAGGTTGGCTCGCAGGCCGAACTGTCGTTCGCTGCCGAACCAACCACCCAGGTCGGTGGCGATGTAGCGCTCGCCCTGTTCATTGGTGGCCATGCTCAGGCTGCGTACCTCTTCGGGACGCTTGGTCACATAGTTGACCAAACCACCGGGCGCCGCCATGCCGCTTTGCAAGCCGGCCAGGCCCTTGAGCAGTTCCACTTGCTGCTTGTTTTCCAGCGCTACGTTCTGTTCGCCTGCGATGGTTTGGCCATTGACCTTGTAGCTGTTTGCCGCATCGAGCGCGAAGCCGCGCACATTGACGTTCTCGTAGTAGCCGATCGGCGCGTAGCTTTCGCCCACCGACGCATCGCTCTGCAGCACTTCGCTGAGCTTGCGCACCTGGCGGTCCTGCAGCAGCTGTTGGCTGAACACGCTGATAGAGGCTGGAGTGTCGAGCACGGGTGCTGCCTGGAATCCGCCCACGGACGCCTGGCGCACCTGATAGCCCTCATCACCGTAGGCCTCCGAGACTTGCAGCGGGTCCAGGACGATGCCTGTTTCGGCCAGGCTGTGGGTGGTGTGCAGGGCCAGGCTGAGGCTGAGCAGGCTCAGCGGCAGGCAAGGGCGGGGCAGGGTCATGCAAAAGCTCCTTGAGGGCCGGATGCGCCGTTATGGTTCGGCTGCTGTCGGCGGGGGCATATCAGGGTGTCGGGCAGGAAAGGGCCTGCCGGCCTTGCGCCGGTCAGGGGGGCGCCATGTTAACAGGCAGGAGTGCCCCGAGGCCCTTGTTTCAATGCTGTCGGGTGTGAAACGAACGAGCTGGGGGCAGGTTCAAGTGCCAGAGGTTGGGGAGCGGCGCCTGCGCCAGGTATTGTCGATCTTCGACCAGGTCTTGCCGTCGGTGATGGCCATCAGTTTGCGGCCATCCTTGAAGGTGGCCAGGAAGGTGACCTCTTCTTCCTTGCCGCCTAGCCAAAGCCCGGCTAGCAGTCCAACCGGCCCGGCCACCAGGGCGCCTGCCATGCCCCAGCCGAGGGCGCTGCCGAAGTTGCGGTTGGATTCGTGGCTGGCCAGCTTGAGGTCCTTGATGCGTGTCAGGGAGATACGTTCGCCCGGCGAGGGGCTGCGTGGGGTCTTGAGCGTGAGCGATCCATTGCGATACTCGCCTTCACCTTGCAAGAAATCGCCGGACTGCACCGTGAGTCTTGTCATTGTTTGGTCCTGTCAGGAAGGGCTGTTGACCAGACACTTAAATGAGCGCTGCCCGCCCAGGCAAGTCAACGAGCAGGCGACGGAGGGTAGGCACTAGATTGCCGCGTATTTCCCGGCAGGCTGGATGGAGCCCGTCCTTGCCCTAGGCAGGCGAGGACGGCCTCAGGCGGTCAGGACAGTTCGGCCTGTGCCGTGGTCAGGCGCTTGCGCTCGGCCAGCGCCCACACCAGCAGCGCCACGACGCCGATGGCCACTCCCGCGGCGACAATGCCCATCCAGCCATGGCGCTGGAACAGCTGGGTGCCGAGTAGCGAGCCCAGGGCGCCGCCCATGAAGTAGCAGGCGATGTATCCGGCATTGAGACGGGTGCGGGCCTCTGGCCGCAGGCTGATTACCGCGTTCTGGTTGCTGACGTGTACCAGTTGCACTGCCAGGTCGAGCAGCAGCACGCCCAGCAGCAACGCCGCCAGGGAGCTTTCGGCGAACCCCAGTGGCACCCAGGACAGCACCAGTACGGCCAGGCCCACGGTGGTGCCCAGCGCGCCCTTGCCGCGGTCGGCCAGGCGTCCGGCCCAGTTGGCCGAGAGTGCCCCGGCCGCGCCGGCCAGGCCGAACAGCCCGATCACTGCGTCAGAGTAGTGGTAGGGCTCGCGGGCCAGCAGGAACGCCAGTGGGGTCCAGAACAGGGCGAACAGGCTGAACGCCAGCAGGCCCAGCAGCGAGCGCAGGCGCAGCACCGGTTCTTCGATGAACAGGCGGAACACCGAACCGATCAGCGCCGGGTACTTGAGCCCGGCATGTTGGCGATGATCCGGCAGGCTGCGATACAGCGCGATAGCGCACAGGGCCATCAACGCAGCCGCCAGCAAGTAGATGCTGCGCCAGCCGCCCAACTCGGTCATGAAGCCGGCAGCAGTGCGAGCCAACAGGATGCCCAGCAGCAGTCCGCTCATCAGGGTGCCTACCGCTCGCCCGCGCTGCTCCGGCGCGCTGAGCGCCGCGGCCATGGGCACCAGGACCTGGGCCACCACCGAGAACAGGCCGGTCAGTGTCGTACCGAGGATCAGCCACGGCAGGCTGGGCGCGCAGGCGCTGATGAGCAGGCCGAGGGTGGCGATGGCGATCATGCTGACGATCAGCCGGCGTTGCTCGAACAGGTCACCCAGTGGCGCCAGCAGGAGCAGGCCGGCGCCATAGCTCAGTTGGGCTGCGATGACGATGCTGCCCGCGCTGGCGGTGCTCAGGCCGAAGTATTCGGCGATGCTGTGCAGCAAGGGCTGGGCGTAGTAGTTGCTGGCCACGGCCAGGCCGGTGGCGGTGGCCATCAGCAGGATCAGGGCGCGGCTCAGGGGCGGGGTTTGCATCGGGTGTCTCGTGTTGGCGGCGTTGGCTGTGCAGTATCGGTAATCGGCTCGGATCATGCCAATGCCCCGGTGGGCCGGGGCATTGGTTCAGGCGGCGAACCCGCCATCGATGGTCAGGCTGGCACCGGTGATATAGCCCGCTTCAGGCCCGGCCAGATAGGCGACGAAGCTGGCGATCTCGTCCACATGGCCGTAGCGGCCGATGGCCATCAAGCCGATCAGGCTCTCGGCGAATTCGCCATCGGCCGGATTCATGTCGGTGTCCACCGGGCCGGGTTGCACGTTGTTGATGGTGATGCCCAATGGGCCGAGGTCGCGGGCCAAGCCACGGGTCAGTCCGACTAGCGCCGACTTGCTCATGGCATAGGGGCCGCCGCCGGCGAAGGGCATGCGTTCGGCGTTGGTGCTGCCGATGTTGATGATGCGCCCGCCCTGGCCCATGTGCCGGGCTGCGGCCTGGCTGGCGACGAAGACGCTGCGCACATTGATGGCCAGGATGCGGTCGAAGTCCGCCAGGTCGAACTCGGTCACCGGGGCCACGGCCAACACGCCGGCATTGTTGACCAGGATGTCCAGACGACCGAAGGCCTTCACCGTGTCTTCCACCGCCTGCTGCACCGCGCGGGCGTCGGCGCTGTCGGCATGGATCGCCAGGGCCTGGCCGCCGGCACTCTGGACCTGCTCGACCAGTGCCTGGGCCGGGGCGGCTGAGCTGGCATAGGTAAAGGCCACACGGGCACCTTCGCTGGCCAGGCGCTTGACGATGGCGGCGCCGATGCCGCGTGAGCCACCTTGGACCAAGGCCACTTTGCCCTTGAGGTTATCTTGCGTCGACATGCTGTTCTCCCGAAAAGAGCGCAAGGCTGGATGCCTTGGATGTGTGCAGTATCGACCCACGATTACCCTCTGATAAGCTGGTAATCGAGATACTCAGTGTAAACCCAGGGTTTGTAATCGAGCATGGAAACCTTCAACAGCCTTGAGTGCTTCATCCGCAGCGCCGAAGTCGGCAGTTTTGCCGAGGCTGCTCGGCGGTTGAGCCTTACCCCGGCGGCAGTCGGCAAGAATGTCGCGCAGTTGGAGGTGCGCCTGGGTGTGCGCCTGTTCCTGCGCAGTACGCGTAAGCTGACCTTGACCGAGGCGGGCCAGCGTTTTCTCGGCGAAGTGAGCGACAGCTTCCGCACTATCCAGTATGCGGTGACTAACCTGGCCAGCGCCGAAGGCCAGCCGGCCGGGTTGCTCAGGGTCAGCATGGGTACGGTGTTCGGGCGCCTTTATGTGCTGCCATTGTTGGGTGAATTCCTGCGCCGGTTTCCGGCGATCATCCCGGACTGGCACTTCGACAATCGTCAGGTCGACCTGATCGGCCAGGGGTTCGATGCGGCCATTGGCGGTGGCTTCGAACTGCCGCCGGGGGTGGTGGCTCGCAGGCTGACCCCGGCGCACAGGGTGCTGGTGGCGGCGCCGGCCTATCTGGAGCGGCATGGGCCGGTCGACTCGCCGCAAGTGCTGGAGCGGCACGCTGGCATCCTGATCCGCTCGCCGCAGACCGGGCGTGTGCGTTCCTGGCCGTTGACCAGCCGGCAACAGGAACAGAGCCCGTTGAAGCTGCGCCAGGCCATGACGATGAGTGATTCGGACGCCGCCTGCGCCGTCGCCGAGCAAGGATTGGGCATCGCCCTGGTCAGCTTGCCGTTCGCCGTGCCCTACCTGGTGGCGGGGCGGTTGCAACGGGTACTGCCGGACTGGTACGTGGACGATGGCAACATCAGCCTGTACTACGCCGAGCATAAGCTGTTGCCGGGCAAGACCCGGGCGTTCATCGATTTCGTGATTGAGCAGTTCGCCGCGCGAGGGCTGGCGCGGCGGTTCGATGCGCTGGAGCCTGTGTGAGCGCTGTCCATCGTGGTGACGGCCTCTTCGCGGGCTTTGTTTGACTACGCCGGGCCTGTAGGGGCTCAGACTGCTTCGACCACCACGTGCACCTGCGTCACTCCCGCCAGCACCAGGCTCACCTCATCGTCCTCGACCTTGCCCAGCAACTGCTGGCCCAGGGGCGAGCGTGGGGTGATCACGGTGACTTGCTCTTCTGCTTCGCCGATCTTCAGTCCGGCGGCTTCAGGGCCGAGGAACAGCACACGGCATTGGCCTTCTTCATCTTCGAGGGTGACCAGGTTGCTGACCTGTATGCCTTGCGCCGGGTCATATTCGCGCAGCACCAGTTGCTGGTAGGCCAGCAGAGCCTGGCGGATTTCCCCTGCGCGGCGGGCCTGGCCGGTGGCCAGGTAAGAGGCTTCCAGGCTGAGGGTGTCGTACTTGTTCTCGGCGATGTTCTCTTCGGCGGTGGCGGTTTCGTAGGCGGTCTGGGCGGCACGGCGGAGTGTGTCGAGGTCGTGCTCCAGGGTGGCGAGGATACGGTGCAGCAGGTCGGCCTTGTTCATGGTCAGTAGCAGAACTCGAGGACGTTGGCTTGGCTCTTGTCGGTCGGCGCGGTGCGGTTCTGTTGCAACCAGAACTGGCACTTGGGGTTGTTCAGATTGCCCGGGTTGGCCTGGGCTGCCGCTGCCGCCTGCTGAATTTCCTGCTGCTGCAGGATGTCCTTGTAGCGCTCGAACATCGCGGCCTGGGCATCGTCTGCTGGGGCTGGAGCGCTGGCGGGAGGGACGATGGCCTGGACCACCGGCTGCACCTGCCCGGGCCACAGGCGCAAGGCGAGCCACAGGCTCAGGGCGATGGCCACGGCGCCCAGCCACAGGCCGAGCGCTACGCAGCCGATCAGTGGCAGGGGCTTGAGGGTGATCTTCAGTTCGCGTTGACGGGGCATGGTGGGCCTCTTGGCAGGGCAGGGGGCGATTGTCGCATGACCGGTGAAGTTTTTTCGGCACCGGCGCTTTCGCCGGCGAGAATTTATCCGCAGAATCGGCGGTTTTTCCGCCCGGTGCGAGGAGTCGGCATGAAAACCACCTGGGATATCTTCTGCTCGGTTGTCGATAACTATGGCGATATCGGTGTGACCTGGCGCCTGGCCCGGCAGTTGGCGGCCGAGCACGACCTGGCCGTACGCCTGTGGGTGGATGACCTCAAGGCCTTTGTGCGCCTGTGCCCACAGGCCGATTCCGGGGCAGGGCAGCAGTGGCAGCAGGGTGTCGAGGTGCGTCTGTGGGCCGCGCCCTGGCAGGCCGTTGAGCCGGCGGACGTGGTGATCGGAGCGTTCGCATGCCAGCTGCCACAAGGTTACATAGAAGCCATGCGCGCGCATCCCGCGCCGCCACTGTGGCTGAACCTCGAGTACCTCAGCGCCGAGGACTGGGTGGACGGTTGCCACGGTTTGCCGTCGCCCCAGGCCAACGGGCTACGCAAGGTGTTCTTCTTTCCTGGGTTCACCGAGAAAACCGGTGGCCTGTTGCGCGAAGCTTCACTGTTGAGCCGGCGCCAGGCGTTCGAACAGGACGGGGCCACGCGCCAGGCGTTCCTGCAGGGCCTGGGTGTGCAGCCACAAGCGGGTGCGCGGCTGATCTCACTGTTCGCCTACGAGAACCCACAACTGGGCAACTGGCTGGATGCCTTGGCTGCCGACAACCGGCCCAGCCATATGCTGGTTCCGGAGGGGCGCGTCCTCGGTGATGTCTGCGCCTGGCTCGGTGAGCCCGTCCTGACCGTCGGCGACCTGCGCCAGCGTGGCGCGTTGACCCTGCAGATCCTGCCGTTCGTCAGCCAGGACGACTATGACCGGCTGCTCTGGTGCTGTGATTTCAATGCGGTGCGCGGTGAAGACTCTTTCGTCCGCGCCCAATGGGCGGCACGGCCGATGCTTTGGCACATCTACGTGCAGGAGGAAAATGCCCATTGGGAAAAACTCGAGGCTTTTCTGGGGCATTATCGACAAGGCTTGTCGGACGCTGCCGGGACGGCGTTGGTCGGGTTGTGGCGCGCCTGGAACATGGACCGCGACATGGGCCAGGCCTGGCGGGAGGCTCTGGTGCACTGGGATGAACTGCAGCAGCACGCGCGCCAGTGGTGCGAATTCCAGGCCGCTCGGCCGGACCTTGCTGCGGCGCTGGTACAGTTTTACCGAAATTCGCTATGATACGCGGCCTTGATTTTTATAAATCCATCCAGATTCGGATACTTCGTAATGAAAACTGGTAAAGAACTCAAACCCGGTACCGTGCTGCGGATCGACAACGACCCGTGGCTGGTTCAGAAAGCTGAATTCACCAAATCGGGCCGTAACAGCGCGATCATGAAGACCAAGCTGAAGAACCTGCTGACCGGCTACAAGACCGAAACCGTCTACGGTGCGGACGACAAGCTGGATGACGTGATCCTGGATCGCAAAGAAGCGACCCTGTCGTTCATCAGCGGTGACTCTTACACCTTCATGGACACCACCGACTACACCATGTACGAACTGAACGCCGAAGACATCGAGGCCGTTCTGCCGTACATCGAAGAAGGCATGGAAGACGTCTGCGAAGCCGTGTTCTTCGAAGAGCGCCTGGTATCGGTAGAGCTGCCGACCACCATCAGCCGCCAGGTTGTCTACACCGAGAACGCCGCCCGTGGCGACACCTCGGGCAAGGTCATGAAACCTGCCAAGCTGAAGAACGGCACCGAGATCCAGGTTGCCGACTTCATCCAGATCGACGAGTGGATCGATATCGACACCCGCGACAACAGCTTCAAGGGCCGTTCCAAGAAGTAATCTTCCTGGCGCCCACGAAAAACCCGGCCTTGGCCGGGTTTTTTTGTGTCTGTGAAACAGGTGCCTGCGGGCTGGATCCTTACACTGTTACATGCAACCGCACATCCACATTGCCGCGGGTGGCGTTGGAGTACGGGCAGACTTGGTGAGCCGCTTCAACCAGCTTCTGGGCATCGGCCTGCTCCAGGCCAGGCAGGTTGATGTTCAGGTCGATATCCAGGCCGAACCCACCAGGGATCTGGCCGATACCGACACGGGCGGTGATCGACGAATCGGCTGGCAGTTGTTTCTTCTGCTGGCCGGCAACGAACTTCAGGGCGCCGATAAAGCAGGCCGAGTAGCCGGCGGCGAACATCTGCTCAGGGTTGGTGCCTTCTCCACCTGCGCCGCCCAACTCCTTGGGGGTGCTCAGCTTGACTTCGAGCTTGCCGTCGCTGGAACGGGAGGCGCCGTCGCGGCCGCCGGTGGAGGTTGCTTCTGCGATGTACAGCGGAGTGACCTTTTGCATCTTGAGCCTCGTTTGTGTGCTGCGCCGTGGCGCTGGGTAGGTACGGGATTTAAATTAGCGCACAATTATTTTGTGCACAAGATAAATTTTCGACCTCCCTTACGAGCGGTCATCCACAGCATAGACCTCAGAGGCTCTTTTGCAGGCTCGCGCGCAATTCCAGCAGCTCGGCCTGCAGCTTTTGCAGGCGTTCCAGGCTTTGTCCGCTGGCGGCCAGGATGCACTGCGGCACACGCTTGGCCTGTGCCTGCAGGGCGCGGCCCTGATCGGTCAGTTGCACTAGCACCACGCGTTCGTCCTCCCGGCTGCGGGTGCGCTTGAGCAGGCCTTCGCTTTCCAGGCGCTTGAGCAGCGGAGTGAGCGAACCCGGGTCGGTGAGCAGGCGCTGGCTGATCTCGCCCACGGTCAGGCCGTCCTGCTCCCAAAGCACGAGCATGGCCAGGTATTGCGGGTAGGTCAGCCCGAGTGCTTGCAGCAGGGGCTTATAGACCTTGGTCATCAGCAGCGAGGTGGAGTGCAGGGCGAAACAGACCTGATTGTCCAGCAGCAGCTCGTCGCAGGGGGCTTGGATGTCAGCGTTCATGCAGGTCCTTGAATTCGAATGTCAGATGAAATTTAGCACGCAAACCATTTGCGTGCTCATTGCCAGCGCAGTTCACTGCGCAGGGCCAGGTCCCAAGGTGGCACCGGGCTGAAACGGCTCTTGAGAAATTCGAGCAGCAAGCGGCTGCGAGAGTTCGTTTCATGTTCCAGGCGCAGGGCATAGATGCCGCTGGTTTCGGGTTGCGGCAGTCCATCGTCGCAGAACAGCGGCAGCAGTTCGCCGCGCAGCAGGTAGTCGCTGATCAGCCACGTCGGCAGGTGGGCGATGCCCAGGCCGGCCAGGGCCCCGAACAGCAGAGTTTCGGCATTGTTGGCAGTCATGCGCATGCGTGCCGGGCGGTACAGGCGTACCTGGCCCGCCACCGCGAAGCGCCAGGCAAAGGGGGGCGCCAGGCCATCCCAGTCCAGGCCGTCATGCTCCGGCAGTTCGCTGGGGCAGGCGGGCAAGCCACGCCGGGCCAGGTATGCAGGGCTGGCACAGGCGATGCGCACCATGTACGCCAAGGGTGTGGCCACCAGCCGCGTGTCGGCCAAGGGGCCGGCGCGCAGCACCAGGTCGACCTCTCCCAAGTGGCTGCCATGCATGTCGACGAAGCTGTCGATCAGGCGCAGTTGCACATCCAGGCCGGGGTAAGCGACCAGGAAATCGGCGATAGCTGGGGCCAGGTGGCGGCGGCCGAACGCCGCCGGGGCGTCGATACGGATCAGGCCCTCCGGCGCGCTGCTCAGGGACACGGCTTCGGCCCGGGCCAGGCGCAGTTCCTCGACGATACGCCGGGCCCGCTCGGCAAAGGCATTGCCTGCTGGAGTAGGGCGCACCGCATGGGTGCTGCGCACGAACAGGCGGCTGCCCACGGCATTCTCCAGATTGTCGATGCGCCGGGCCACCGCCGATGGCGTCAGTGGGTAGCGCCGGGCTGCGGCGGAGAAACTGCCTGTTTCCAGTACATCGAGAAACAGGCGCAGTTGTTCAGTCAGGGTGTCGGGGCTCATCGGATCAATCTGCCTTTGCGGAATACGCATAGCCATTGTGCGTTGCTGTGCGTTTCCCCGCCAGCCCTCACTGGGTAGCATGCATTCATTGAGCAAGCGGATGAGGCGCTGATGATCGAGTGGTTGATGTATATCGGGTTGGGCGCTGCGTTGGGCACGGTGGGTGGTTTGTTCGGCATCGGTGGTGGCTTGATCGCCATTCCAGCCTTGGGGGTGCTGTTCGGCCTGGACCAACAACTGGCCCAGGGCACGGCACTGGTGATGGTGGTGCCGAACGTGTTGCTGGCGTTGTGGCGCTATCACCAGCGTAACCGCATCGAATTGCGCCATGCTGTGCCCCTGGCGCTGTGCAGTTTCATCTTCGCCTGGTTCGGCTCGATCTGGGCGGTCGGCCTCGATGCCCAGGCGATGCGCCTGGGCTTTGTGGCGTTCCTGGTGGCGTTAGCCGTCTGGAACCTGGCACGGATGTTCATGCGCACGGTAAAGCCAAGCAATGAACTGCGTTACCCCTGGCCGTGGCTTGGCGTGCTTGGTAGTTTCGCTGGCGCCATGGGAGGGCTGTTCGGGGTCGGGGGCGCAGTGGTAGCCACGCCGGTGCTGACCAGTGTCTTCGGCACCACCCAGGTGGTGGCCCAGGGCCTGTCCCTGGCCCTGGCCGCGCCGAGCACCACGGTCACCCTGTTGACCTATGGTTGGCACCACACCGTCGATTGGCACATGGGCATTCCCCTGGCCGTGGGTGGCCTGCTGAGCATCAGTTGGGGCGTGAAATTGGCCCATGCCCTGCCGGAAAAGGTCCTGCGTTCGCTGTTCTGCGGTTTCCTCGTCATCTGTGCCGTCATGCTTGCATTCAAGATCTGATGCTGCGGTTTATCGGCGGTGATGCAGGCCTTCGTCCATGGCAAGTGCATCGCTAGCCTCCTAGCCAAAACCTTCGATGATGTAGTCGGCCATGCTGTCGGTGATCGGCGAGTGGCTTTGCGGGTTGCGCAGCAGCATGACATTGGCCAGCGGTAGCTGCGGCAAGCCTTCGTTCTCACCGAGGATGCGCAGGTTGTCACTGACCAGGCTCTGCAACTGGGCGGTGACGGCAAGGCCTGCGCTGACAATGGCAAAGATCGCTGCCAGGCTGGGGGCGGTGTAGGCGATGCGGTAGTCCATCTCGATGGCCTCCAGGGCATTGCAGGTCCAGGCGCGGCAGAAACAGTCGGTATTGAACATCGCCAGCGGCATCGGCCGCTGCTCGTGCGGGCAGAAGCCCTGCGCCGCTGCCCATACCAGGCGCTCTTGACGCAGCAACTGGCCGACCTCGGAGCCCGGTTCCCGGGTGACGATGGTCAGGTCCAGATCTTGGCGCAGCATTAGCTGCTTGGAGGGCTCGCAATGCAGCTCCACCTGGATCAGTGGGTAGGCCTGGGCAAAGCTCGACAGGATGCCCGGCAGAAAGCGCATGGCATAGTCGTCCGGCGTACCGATGCGTACCACGCCAACCATGTGCGGCATGCGCAAGGTGTTGAACACCTCGCCTTGCAACTTGAGGATACGCCGGGCATAGCCGAGCAGCACCTGGCCTTCGGCGGTCAGGCGCACCTGGCGACCGTCGCGCTCGAACAGCTGGCGCTGCAGGATGTCTTCCTCCAGGCGCTTCATCTGCATGCTCACGGCTGACTGGGTGCGGTTGACTATCTCGCCAGCGCGGGTGAAGCCGCCTTGCTCGGCAATGGCGACGAAGGTGCGCAGTACGTCTGAATCGAGGCTCTGGTACTGGGACATTGCATCAATCTCCTAGATGCAAGGCATAAGAAACATTCGTTGGATTGATCTTAATCCCGGCGCGACACTGACGCCATCCTTCATGGAGGGCATCAAGATGAAAGGTCATAACAGCAGCATCCTGCATTTCAAACCTCATCGGCATGGCGTTTCCCTGAGTGGCTTTGCCCTGGCGATGGTCCGACGCCTGGCGCGTTGGCAGCAGTTGTATCGTCAGCGTCAGGAGCTCGCCAGCCTCAGTGAGGAGACGCTCCGCGACCTGGGGCTGACCCGGGCGGATGTTCTCCAGGAAGTGGAGCGGCCGTTCTGGGATGATCCGTTTCGCAAGTGAGCACTGTCCTGATTGGCTGGCGCTGTAGCCGTACAAGACAGTTGTTTCTCCAGTCGCCTGAGGCAGGGTGGTGGCAGGGGACTGCTAAGGTAGAAAGGCATTATCGAAGGAGCCCTGCATGTCTTTCAGCCTTTCCCTCGCCCAGGCCCGGCGCCTGGCCCTGTCCGCCCAGGGCTTTGGCGCTGCCTCGGCCAATCCGTCGGCGCCCGGTGCTCTCAAGCGCATGCTGATGCGCCTGGGTGTGCTGCAGATCGACTCGGTCAACGCGCTGGTGCGCTCCCATTACCTGCCATTGTTCTCCCGCCTGGGCGACTATTCGCCTGCCGCCCTCGACCAACTGGCCTGGGGGCGTGGGCGTCAGCGCCAACTCTTCGAGTACTGGGGCCATGAGGCCTCGCTGTTGCCTTTGAGCCTTTATCCCTTGCTGCGTTGGCGCATGGCTCACGCCGCACAGGGGCGAGGCATCTACCGGCAGTTGGCGCAGTTCGGCCGCGAACAGCAGGCGACCATCGCCCGCGTTCTGGGCGCCGTGCGCGAGCAGGGCGCATTGGGCGCGGGCAGCCTGTCGACCCGCCAGGAGCGCGCCGGACCCTGGTGGGACTGGAGCGCCGAAAAGCATGCACTGGAATGGCTGTTCGCCGCAGGGGAGGTGACGGTGGCCGGGCGGCGGGGCTTCGAGCGTTTGTATGATTTGCCGGAGCGGGTGTTGCCGGCCGCTTTGCTCGCCCAGCCTGAACCCTCTGAGACTGAGGCCCAGCAAGGCCTGGTGCTGCACGCCGCCACGGCCCTGGGTGTGGCCACCGAGCAAGACCTGCGTGACTACTTCCGCCTTACCCCGTTGCAAAGTCGGGCAGCGCTGGCCGAATTGCTCGCCGATGGCCGCCTGCAACCTTGCACGGTGCAAGGTTGGAAGCAGCCCGCCTATTGCCCCGGCAAGCCGCGTGTGCCCCGGCGCGTCGAGGCCAGTGCCCTGCTGTCGCCTTTCGATTCGTTGATCTGGGACCGGGGGCGCACCGAGCGGCTGTTCGGCTTCCGCTACCGCCTGGAGATCTACACGCCGGCGCACAAGCGGGTGTATGGCTACTATGTGCTGCCATTCCTGCACGGCGAACGGATCGCTGCGCGCCTGGACCTGCGCGCCGAACGGGCCAACGATCAGTTGGCGGTGCATGCCGTGCATGAGGAGCAACCAGGGCTGGACGAAGCCGGGATGCAGGCCCTGGCCCACAACCTGTTGCGCTTGGCGGGGTGGCTGGGCCTGGCGCGGGTGCAGTTGAACTGCCCGCGAGAAACCAGCGCCCGGCTACGTCAGGCGCTGTTGCGCGAGTCGCTCAGCGTCGAACCTGCTTGAGGGTCTCGGCGATCAGGAAGGCCAGCTCCAGCGACTGGTCGGCGTTCATCCGTGGGTCGCAATGGGTGTGGTAGCGGTCTGAGAGGGCGTCTTCGGTGATCGGCCGGGCGCCGCCGATGCACTCGGTGACGTTCTGTCCGGTCATCTCGATGTGGATGCCGCCCGCGTAGCTGCCCTCGGCCTGGTGTACCTGGAAGAACTGCTTGACCTCGCTGAGGATCTGCGCGAAGTCGCGGGTCTTGTAGCCGCTGCTGGCCTTGATGGTGTTGCCGTGCATCGGGTCCGAGCTCCACAGCACCTGGCGGCCCTCGCGCTCGACGGTGCGGATCAGCCCCGGCAGGTGATCGCCGACCTTGCCGGCGCCCATGCGCACGATCAGGTTGAGGCGGCCCGGGTCGTTGTCGGGGTTGAGCCGGTCAATCAGGCGGATCAGTTCTTCGGGGTCCATGCTTGGGCCGACCTTGACCCCGATCGGGTTGTGCACGCCACGCAGGAACTCGACATGGGCGCCGTCGAGCTGGCGGGTTCGGTCGCCGATCCACAGCATATGCGCCGAGCAATCGTAGTAGTCACCGGTCAGACTGTCGCGACGGACAAAGGCTTCCTCATAGTTGAGCAGCAGCGCTTCGTGGGCGGTGAAAAAACTGGTCTCGCGCAACTGCGGTGCGGTGTCCAGGCCGCAGGCGCGCATGAAGGCCAGGGTCTCGTCGATACGGTCGGCCAACTGGTGGTACTTCTCGGCCAGAGCGGAGTTGGCGATGAAGTCCAGGTTCCATTTGTGCACCTGGTGCAGGTCGGCGAAGCCGCCTTGGGCGAAGGCGCGCAGCAGGTTGAGGCTGGCGGTGGCCTGGTGGTAGGCCTGCAGCAGGCGTTCTGGGTCGGGCACGCGGCTTGTTTCATCGAAGCCGATGCCGTTGACGATGTCGCCGCGGTAGGCGGGCAGGGTGACGCCGTTGATCGTCTCATCGCCCGAGGAGCGCGGCTTGGCGAACTGCCCAGCCATGCGCCCTACC
This sequence comes from Pseudomonas sp. X10, assembly GCF_054889225.1. Taxonomy (NCBI): domain Bacteria; kingdom Pseudomonadati; phylum Pseudomonadota; class Gammaproteobacteria; order Pseudomonadales; family Pseudomonadaceae; genus Pseudomonas; species Pseudomonas sp. X10. The sequence goes on from NZ_CM142677.1 coordinate 1,671,077, forward strand.
TTGACCACCGGGCAGCCGGCGGCGAAGGTCATGACGATCGCCATCTGCAGCAGCACCTTGAAGGTGTCGCGGATCTTCGCCGCGGAAAACTCGGCGAAGCTCTCGGCGCAATCGCCCCCCTGCAGGAGGAAGGCCCGGCCCTGGGTGACCTCGGCGAACTGGCGACGCAGTTCGCGGGCTTCGCCGGCGAATACCAGCGGGGGGTAGCCGGCCAGGGCCTGCTCGACCTTGAGCAGGTGTGCGGCGTCAGGGTAGGTCGGTTGCTGCTGGATCGGCAGGGCGCGCCAGCTGTCAGGACTCCAGGGTTGGTTCATCACAGGCTCGGTCATTATTGGATGATAGGCATGCCTGTCATGGTATCAGCTGCCGGTGCGCTTGTTGCACTGGCGGCATTGGCGGACAATAGGCGCTTTGCTTGAGCGGCTGGGTGCCGGGAGAACGCATGGCAGGGGATCGGGAAGAGCGGCTTCTGGCGCAGGTGCAGGATGCGTTTGGCACCATCAGCGTGCTGGAGGTCGAGGACTATCGCTTCCTCGAGTTCGGCGAGGCGATCGAGCAGAGCTGCGTGTTCACTGCCGACCCCAGCTGGCTGGAGTATGACTACACCCGTGCCATGCTGATCGGCGCGCTGTGCCACGCGCAGCCGGAGAGCTCGCTGTTCCTGGGCCTGGGCGCCGGTACCCTGACTCAGGCGTGCATGAAGTTCCTGCCACTGGAAGACGTCGAGGTCATCGAGCTGCGCCCGGACGTGCCACGCCTGGCCATGGAGTATTTGGGCCTGGACGACGACCCGCGCCTGTACATCCGTGTTGGCGACGCCCTGGAGCTGCTGTCCAGCGCCGAAACCGCTGACCTGATCTTCGTCGACCTCTATACCGACCATGGCCCGGGCGTCGGGCACCTGGCCTGGGGGTTTCTGGAGAACTGCCAGAAGCACCTCAACCCGGGCGGCTGGCTGGTTATCAACCAATGGGCCGGCGATGACGGCAAGCCGCTCGGTGCTGCCTTGCTGCGTGGGCTCTATCACCGTCATTACTGGGAGTTGCCGGTCAAGGAGGGCAACGTGATCCTGATCGTCCCTGCCGACCTCGAGCAGACGCTGGACCATCAGGGGCTGCGCGCCCGTGCTGCGGCCTTGGCGCCGCGCCTGGGGTACTCTCTGCAACTGTTGATCGAACTGATTCGCCCGGCGACCTGAGAAATCCAGAGAACGTCAAACCTGCCCTGATCGGTCTGACATACCTTGACTAAAGGCTTTTCGGCCGCTTCGCGACACAAGACCGCTCTACACCAGGGCGCCCGTACTGTCCTGAATAAATCGTTTCAGCCGGCTATCGGCAATGGCTTGGCACTGGCTTTCGTTTGCGAAAAAAATCTTACGTCTGGCTCGAATTCAGGTATAGTACGCGCCGGTCTTTTAGCGGACCTTCAATTTAGGTGGTGCAAATCCTCCGAACTCAGCTTCGGCTGCGTGTCCGCTAGGCGGACCTCCCCAAGATGTTCCTTTTTCAATCGTTTTCGCAAATCCCCGCCGCCAAAGCTGCCTGGGTGACCCTCGGGTCTTTCAAGGCATGTGCAGCTTTGGAGCATGGGTCTTTGCGGATGCACTTAGAGGCAGACCCATGACCCAGGAAACCGGCGGATTCGCCGCTCTCGATCTTCATCCAAGTATTGTTGCTGCAGTATTGGCCACCGGCTACGAAGAGCCATCTGCCATCCAGCAACAGTCGATCCCGATCATCCTCGCCGGTCACGACATGATCGGCCAGGCGCAGACTGGCACCGGCAAGACCGCTGCCTTCGCACTGCCGATCCTCAACCGTATCGACACGAGCAAGCGCGAACCGCAAGCCCTGATCCTGGCGCCAACCCGTGAGTTGGCGCTGCAAGTAGCCACCGCCTTCGAAACCTACGCCAAGCAGATGCCGGGCGTGAACGTGGTGGCCGTGTACGGTGGTGCCCCGATGGGCCCACAACTCAAAGCCATTCGCAACGGCGCGCAGATCGTCGTCGCTACCCCGGGCCGTCTGTGCGACCACCTGCGTCGCGACGAGAAGGTCCTGTCCACCGTCAAGCACCTGGTGCTCGACGAAGCTGACGAAATGCTCAAGCTGGGCTTCATGGACGACCTGGAAGTGATCTTCAAGGCCCTCCCCGAGACCCGCCAGACCGTGCTGTTCTCGGCCACCCTGCCGGCCTCGATCCGTGCCATCGCCGAGCGCCACCTGCGTGAGCCGAAGCACGTCAAGATCCAGAGCAAGACCCAGACCGTCACCGCCATCGACCAGGCCCACCTGATGGTCCACGCCGACCAGAAGATCCCGGCCGTGCTGCGTCTGCTGGAAGTGGAAGAGTTCGACGCGCTGATCGCCTTCGTGCGTACCAAGCAAGCCACCCTGGACCTGGCCAGCGCCCTTGAAGCCAAAGGCTACAAGGCTGCCGCGCTGAACGGCGACATCGCCCAGAACCAGCGTGAGCGCGTGATCGACTCGCTCAAGGACGGTCGCCTGGACATCGTCGTCGCCACCGACGTCGCTGCCCGTGGCCTGGACGTGCCGCGTATCACCCACGTGTTCAACGTCGACATGCCGTACGACCCTGAGTCCTACGTGCACCGTATCGGCCGTACCGGCCGTGCCGGTCGCGAAGGCCGTGCGCTGTTGCTGGTCACCCCGCGTGAGCGCCGCATGCTGCAGGTAATCGAGCGTGTGACCGGGCAGAAGGTTGCCGAAGCACGCCTGCCGAATGCCCAGGCTGTGCTGGATGCCCGCATCAAGAAGCTCACCTCGAGCCTGGCGCCGCTGGTGGCCGAGTCGGAAGCCAGCCATGGCGACCTGCTGGATCGCCTGACCGCCGACCTGGGCTGCAGCCCGCGTGCCCTGGCTTCCGCCCTGCTGCGCAAGGCCACCAATGGCCAGGCGCTGAACCTGGAAGCCGTGGAGCGCGAGCAGCCGCTGGTGCCGACCTACACCCCGCGCGAGCGCAGCGGTGAACGCAGCGAGCGTGGTGAGCGTGAACGTCGTGCGCCGATGCCGCTGGGTGAAGGCCGTGCCCGTTGCCGCACCGCCTTGGGTGCCCGTGACGGTATCGCTGCCAAGAACCTGCTGGGCGCGATCCTCAACGAAGGCGGCTTGGCTCGCGAGGCCATCGGCCGTATCCAAGTTCGTGACAGCTTCAGTCTGATCGAGCTGCCGGAAGAAGGCCTGGAACGCCTGCTGTCCAAGCTCAAGGATACCCGCGTGGCCGGTAAGCAGCTCAAGCTGCGCCGTTACCGCGAGGACTGATCCGCGAGCAACGAAAAATCCCCGACTGGTTCGGTAATGCTGTTCACTTAAGACTTCTGTCGTATGGTTTGGGGCCGCTGCGCGCCCCATCGCGAAACAAGGCCGCTCCCACAAGAGGCTTGCCGATACGTAAACGCGTGGCTTGCAAGCCCTCTGTGGGAGCGGCCTTGTTTCGCGATGGGCTGCATAGCAGCCCCACCTGTAGGCACTCCAGCTTAAGTGAACAGCATTGCGACTGGTTCGGGGATTTTTTTTGCCTGGGCCATGGGTATCGGCTGGAGGCGATCCGCTGTAACCGGCCCATCGCCAGTTGGTGCTGGCGAAGCCTTGCCAGAGGCGTCAGTCGAAGCGGTAGATATCCATCCCCAATGCTCCGAGGGTAAAGCCCTGGTGCACGATCCCGAATTGCTCGCCCGCCCCGAGGGCAAAGAACAACGGTAACAGGTGCTCGTCACTGGGGTGGTTGCGCACGGCGAAGGGCGCTTGCTGACGGTAATCGAGTAGGGCCGTCAGGTCGCCTGCGGCCAGTTTGTCCACTACCCAATCGCGGAATGCCAGGGCCCAGGGTTCGATGGCATCCGGGCCAGCATGCCAATCCAACTCGCCGAGGTTGTGGGTGATACTGCCGGAGCCAACCAGAAGAACATCTTTCTCGCGCAACCCGGCCAGGGCCTGCCCGACCCGGACTTGCAAGGCTGGACCGAGCCGGCTGGGCAGTGACAGTTGGATTACCGGTATGTCGGCCTGTGGATACATCAGCGACAGCGGTACCCAGGCACCATGGTCGAACGGTCGTTGTGGATCGAGCTGGGATGGCAGGCCTGCGGCGTTCAGCAGCTCGCTGACACGCGCTGCCAGCGCCGGGTCGCCTGGGGCAGGGTACTGCACAGCGTACAGGGCGGCAGGAAAGCCGTAGAAGTCATGCAAGGTCTCGGGATGCGGATGGCTGCTCACCATCAGATCGCTGCTCTCCCAGTGGGCGGAAACCAACACGATTGCCTTGGGTCGAGGCAAGACCGCTGCCAGCGTGGCCAAGGCAGGCCCGCTGGCTTCTGGCCGCAAGGCCAGCATGGGGGAACCGTGGGAAATGAACAGGCTGGGCAGCATGGAGTAGTCCTGGAGATTAAGATGGCTCTATTTTCGGCTAGGTGCCGTATTCTGATCCAATACAAGTTTTACGGCCTTTCAATCGAATTATCGGGAGCAATCCATGGAACCGGAGTTCTGGCACAAGCGCTGGGCGGATAACCAGATCGGCTTTCACCAACCCCAGGTGAACGCATACCTGCAAAATCATTGGCCTTCGTTGGGCCTGGCGCCGGGCAGCCGGGTGCTGGTGCCGCTATGCGGCAAGAGCCTGGACATGATCTGGTTGGCGGCCCAGGGGTACCGAGTGCTGGGGGTGGAACTCTCGGAGCGGGCGGTGCTGGACTTCTTCCATGAGCAGGGCCTGGAAGCCGAGGTGTTCGAGCACGATGCTTTCACGGTCTGGCGCAGCGGCGAGGTCGAGTTGTGGTGCGGTGATTTTTTCGCGCTTCAGGCCGGTGATGTCGCTGACTGCGCCGCGCTCTATGACCGCGCGGCCCTGATCGCCTTGCCGCCGGCCATGCGTGAGCGTTATGTGGGGCACCTGGCGCAGGTATTGCCGGCCAGTTGTGACCTGCTGCTGGTGACTCTGGACTACGACCAGGCAAGGTTGGATGGACCACCCTTTGCCGTGTCGGATGGCGAGGTGATGCGGCTGTTCGCTGACTGGCGGGTAGGGCAGGTGGAGGCTTGCGATATCCTCCAGGACAGCCCTAAGTTTCTCCAGGTCGGAGTGCCTAGCCTGTTCGAGCGGGTATATCGGATACAGCGTTGAGGACGGAACAACGAGCACAAAAAGGCGACTTCGGTCTAATACTGTTCGCTTAAGACATCTGTCGTATGGTTTGGGGCCGCTGCGCGCCCATCGCGACACAAGGCCGCTCCCACAAGAGGCTTGCCGATACGTAAACGCGTGGCTTGCAAGCTCTCTGTGGGAGCGGCCTTGTGAGGGCGGGACAACGAGCACAAAAAAGGCGACTTCGGTCTAATGCTGTTCACTTAAGACATCTGTCGTATGGTTTGGGGCCGCTGCGCGCCCCATCGTGACACAAGGCCGCTCCCACAAGAGGCTTGCCGATACGTAAACGCGTGGCTTGCAAGCCCTCTGTGGGAGCGGCCTTGTGTCGCGATGGGCTGCGTAGCAGCCCCATCTGAAGGCACTCCAGTTTAAGTGAACAGCATCAGACCGTTTTGTGCCTGTGGATCAGCCGCGTTGGCGCAGGGCCTCGATGCGGTCTTCCAGTGGCGGGTGGCTCATCAGCAGGCCGGCCAGGCCGTGCTTCAGGCCGCCGTTGATGCCGAAGGCCTTCAGGGTATCCGGCATGTGCACGGGCAGGCCCTGCTCCGAGCGCAAGCGCTGTAGGGCGCCGATCATCGCGCCGGTGCCTGCCAACTGTGCGCCGACTTCGTCTGCGCGATATTCGCGGCGACGCGAGAACCACATGACGATAATGCTGGCAAGGATGCCCAGGACCAGCTCGGCGACGATGGTCGCGACAAAGAAGGCGATGCCCCGGCCTTCCTCGTTCTTGAAGATCACCTTGTCGACGAAGTTGCCGATGATACGGGCGAAGAACATCACGAAGGTGTTCACCACGCCCTGGACCAGCGCCAGGGTGACCATGTCGCCGTTGGCCACGTGACCGATCTCGTGGGCCAGTACGGCGCGCACCTCATCGGGTGAGAAGCGCTCCAGCAGGCCCTGGCTGACGGCGACGAGGGCGTCGTTGCGGTTCCAGCCGGTGGCGAAGGCGTTGGCCTCGTAGGCGGGGAAGATCCCCACCTCGGGCATCTTGATGCCGGCCTCGCGGGACAGCTCCTCGACGGTCTGCAGCAGCCACTGTTCGTGGCGGGTGCGGGGCTGGGTGATGACTTGGGTCCCGGTGCTCATCTTCGCCATCCACTTGGAGATGAACAGCGAGATCAGGGAACCGGCGAAACCGAACACAGCGCAGAAGACCAGCAGCTGGCTGAGGTCGAGGTCAACCCCGTTGGCTGCCATGAACCCGTTGAAGCCAAACAGGCTCAGGGTAATGCTGGCAATCAGCACAACCGCGAGGTTGGTGGCCACAAACAGTAAGATGCGCATCATGGTTGTTACGTTCTCCTGACGGATGAAAATGTCGCGTACTGCGGGGTATATAAGGGGGGCGCCCCGGTGATTCAACCGGGCGACTATTTCAAACTGTGTACCGCGGAGTATGACAGACGAAAGGCGCTGGGCCGTGAGGTAGAGCGTTGCAGGATGTAAGAAAGATACAAGCCAGGCCTGCGATGCAGTCCATCGCAGGCTTCGCCTATTCCCACAGGGGCCCAGCATGCCTTGATTCTTGCGGCCGGTGCAGGCCCTGCGTCGGCCTTGAGAGCCGAGGCCTGCGATGACGGCATGAATGCAGTCCCGGGCCTCGGTACTCAGCTGTTTTTACTGTTGATAGGTTTGTAGGAAGTTGCCTATACGCCCAATCGCCTGCTCCAGGTCGTCGACCCGTGGCAGGGTCACCACGCGGAAGTGGTCCGGCCATGGCCAGTTGAAGGCGGTGCCCTGGACGATCAGCAGTTTTTCGGACAGCAGCAGGTCGAGTACGAACTTTTCGTCGTTGAGGATCGGGCAGACTTTCGGGTCGATCCGTGGGAATGCGTACAGCGCACCCATCGGCTTGACGCAACTGACACCCGGGATGGTGTTGAGCAGCTCCCAGGTGCGGTTGCGCTGTTCCAGCAGGCGGCCCGGTGGCAGCACCAGGTCGTTGATGCTCTGGTAGCCGCCGAGAGCGGTCTGGATCGCGTGCTGGGCCGGCACGTTGGCGCACAGGCGCATGTTGGCCAGCATGTCGATGCCTTCGATATAGCTCTGGGCGTGCTGCTTGGGCCCGGAGATGATCAGCCAGCCGGAGCGGAAGCCCGCCACCCGGTACGACTTGGACAGGCCGTTGAAGGTCAGGCAGAGCAGGTCCGGGGCCAGCGAGGCGGTGCTGATGTGCACGGCTTCGTCGTAGAGGATCTTGTCGTAGATCTCGTCGGAGAACACTACCAGGTTGTGCTGGCGCGCCAGTTCCAGCATGCCCAGCAGCAGCTCGCGCGAGTACACGGCGCCGGTCGGGTTGTTCGGGTTGATGATCACCAGGGCCTTGGTGTTTGGGGTGATCTTGGCCTTGATGTCCTCAAGGTCAGGGAACCAGTCGGCCTCCTCGTCGCACAGGTAATGCACCGGCTTGCCGCCGGACAGGCTCACCGCAGCGGTCCACAGCGGGTAGTCCGGCGCCGGGATCAGCACTTCGTCACCGTTGTTGAGCAGGGCCTGCATGGACATCACGATCAGCTCGGAGACGCCGTTGCCCAGGTAGATGTCCTCGATGCTCACGCCTTCGATCTGCTTCTGCTGGCAGTACTGCATCACTGCCTTGCGCGCGCTGAACAGGCCCTTGGAGTCGCTGTAGCCCTGGGCGGTCGGCAGGTTGCGGATCACGTCCTGGAGAATCTCGTCCGGCGCCTCGAAGCCAAAGGGCGCCGGGTTGCCGATGTTCAGCTTGAGGATGCGGTGGCCTTCCTCTTCCAGGCGCTTGGCGTGCTTGAGCACTGGGCCGCGAATGTCGTAGCAGACATTGGCAAGCTTGTTCGATTTGCTGAACTGCATGATGTGATCCCGATTGGAAATGTCGCCGCGCATGGCCGTCAAAAGGTTTGAAATGCGCACGTAGCGGGTGCCAGACTGATGTCTGAGATAGAGGCGCAATAATATACGTGCCGCCCGCGCCAGGGAAAAGACAGTGCGCGGGGTTTTTAGCCTGCCGAGGTCCAGTCATGACGAAGATCGAGAAAACCCTGGAAGAATGGCGCGCGATGCTTGATCCCGCGCAATACCAGGTGTGCCGCCTCAAAGGCACTGAACGCCCCTTCAGTGGCAAGTACAACAGCCACAAGGCGGACGGTGTCTATCATTGCATCTGCTGCCAGGCGCCGCTGTTCGATTCGGGCACCAAGTTCGACTCCGGCTGCGGCTGGCCGAGCTTCTATGCGCCGATCGAGGACAGCGCGATGATCGAGATCCGCGACACCTCCCACGGCATGATCCGCACCGAGGTCACCTGTGCCCAGTGCGACGCGCACCTGGGCCATGTGTTCCCCGATGGTCCGCCACCGACCGGGTTGCGCTACTGCATCAACTCGGTCTGTCTGGACTTCAAGCCTCGCGACTGACCAGGAGAGCCCATCATGAGCGATGCATTGCTGAACATCCCTTGGGTCACCCTCGGCGGTGAGCACAAGGTCCTGGGTGACTTCCCGGGCAAGGCCCTGCTGGTGGTCAACACCGCCAGCCAGTGTGGCTTCACCCCGCAGTACAAAGGCCTCGAGCAACTGTGGCGGGATTACCGGGAGCGCGGGCTGGTGGTGCTGGGGTTTCCCTGCAACCAGTTCGGCAAGCAGGAGCCAGGCGATGCCCGCGAGATCGCGCAGTTCTGCGAGGCCAACTTCGGTGTGAGCTTTCCGCTGTTCCGCAAGGTCGAGGTCAACGGCGACGGCGCCCATCCGCTGTTCGTCGAGCTGAAGAAGCGCGCGCCGGGCGTGTTGGGTACACAGAAGATCAAGTGGAACTTCACCAAATTCCTCATCGACCCGGCCAACGGCAAGGTCAGCCGTTATGCGCCGACCACCAAGCCTGAGGCCCTGAGCGCCTCGATCGAGCAGTTGCTCAGTCGCTGAGCGGCGGCACCCAGTGGTCGATCAGGGCCAGCAGTTCCTCTCGCCGGAACGGCTTGGCCAGGTAGTCGTTCATGCCCGCGGTGCGGCAGCGTTCGCGCTCTTCGGGCATGGCGTTGGCGGTCAGGGCGATGATCGGCAGGTCCGGCCAGCGCCCGCTCTGGCGGATTCTCCGGCTGGCCTCGTAGCCGTCCATCACCGGCATGTTGCAGTCCATCAGCACTATGTCGAAGCCCTGCTGCTCCAACAGCCCGAGGGCCTCGGCGCCTTGGGCGGCGACCTGCACCTGGCAGCCCAGCTTGGCCAGCATGCCCTTGGCTACCAACTGGTTCACCGGGTTGTCCTCGACCAGCAGGATACGTGCGCGACGCAAGTTGCTGGCGGGGCCGTCACCTGGCGGTAGTGTGTTGAAGTCGTTGCCCTGCAGGATATGGCGCAAGGTCTGGTACAGGGCATTGCGCGCCAGCGGCCGGGCCTGTTGTTGCAGTGGCGCCAACTGCGTGGCCTGTTCGCTGGGCAGGAAGTTGCCGTAGGCGGTGACCAGCAGGATCGGCGCGTTGAGCGCTGGGCGCAGCCTGGACAGGCTGTCGAGGTCGTCGGTGATCAGTAGGTCAGGGCTGTCACCGTTCAGTTCACTGACGCGGTCATAGCGCTGGTAGTCCAGGCCCCAGCTGGGCAGGAGCATCTGCAGCAGTTCGGCCAGGCCGCTGCTGGCATTGCTCAAGGCCACCACCTGGCCTTGCAGTGGCATTGGCGGTACGGCTTCGGTATGGATGGGTAAGGGTAGCTCGGCGCTGAATTGGCTGCCGAAGCCGGACTCCGAATCGATGCTCAGGCGGCCCTGCATGGCTTGGCAGAGATTGTTGGTCAGGGCCAGGCCCAGGCCGGTGCCGCCATATTGCCGGGTGATGCCGGCACCGGCCTGGATGAAAGGCTGGAAGATACGCGTCTGGGCTTCCACCGGAATGCCGATCCCTGTGTCGCGCACGTCCAAGCGCACGCCGCCGGGATAAGTGCCCAGGCGCACATCGACACGACCGAAGCGCGTGAACTTCAAGGCGTTGGACAGCAGGTTGCTGACGATCTGCCGTACCCGCGTCGGGTCGCCTAGGACCGTGCTGGGAAACGCTGGGTCGATCAGGCAGGTCAGCTCGACGCTCGGCGCGGTGTTCTGCGACAGCAGGTTGGCGGTGTCCTCGACCAGGGCGCCCATGTCGAAAGGGATGCGTTCCAGTTCCAGCTGGCCGGCGTCGAACTTGGACAGGTCGAGGATATCGTTGAGCAGTTCCACCAGTACTTTGCCCGAATCATGGGCGATCGACAGCTGTTGGCGCTGTTCGGCGTTGAGGGGACTGTCCAGCGCCAGAGCAATCATGCCCAGCAGGCCATTGAGCGGGGTGCGGATCTCATGGCTCATGTTGGCCAGGAACGCCGCGCGCGCCTGGGCCATCTCCAGCGCTCGCTGGCGGGCTTCTTCCAGCTCCTGGTTGGATTGGCTCAAGCGACTGTTGCTGGCCTTGAGTTCATTGGTGCGCGCCGAGACGATGTTCTCCAGTTCGTTGAGGTAGTCGGTCAGGCGGTTCTCGGCATTGCGCCGTTGCTGGATCTCGGTGGCCATGGTGACGAACTGCTGGTTGGCGACCTTGACCAGCACGCCGATCTCGTCGTTCTCATGGCCGTGAGGGCAGGCCAGCTTGGCGTTTTCGGGGCGGCGCGGGTCGTTGTTGCTCAGGGTGCTGATCACCGTGACCAGGGGTTTGGTCAACATGATGTAGAACAGCGCCAGGAGGATGCCGGTCAGCACCAGGCTGCGGACGAAGCCATTGAATAGGGTGACCCCGGCGCGGTCGAGGAAGCGGCTACCGAAGGTGTAGGTGTCGACATCCAGGTACAGGGTGCCCAGGTATTCATCCGGCATGTGGTCGAGTGCCAGGCGGTCCTGGAACTGACGCTGCTCGCCGAAGAGGAAGTCGCTCAGCATCCGGTAGCGGTCTTCCTGGCGTGGGCGCTGAACGTCGGCGAGCACGGTCTCGTTATTGTCGATCAGGCGGGCACGGATGATGGCCGGGGATTGCAGCAGGCCGCCGGTCAGTTCCTGAGCGAGTTCTGCATCGATGTTGTAGGCGATGCGTGAGGCCGGGTTGTGACTGATTTGCAGCAGTGCTTGAACTTCACGGTTGATAGAGGCGTCTTCGCTGGCATAATCGATACCGATCTGGATGAGACTGAGCAATGTTCCCAGGATGAAGCCGACCAGGACTGTCAGCCGGGCTTGCTTGTAGGACAGGCGATTGGTGAACTTGATATCCATGAGTCCCGAGCCAGTTTCACGTTCCGTGCGCTGCGCAAGCATAGCCGAATAGCCCCGGCTGCTGGCGGGCCTGTCCAACATTCAGCCTTGCTCGAATGCAGGGCCGTGGCACTTGTACCAAGAGTTGCCTGACTACCCTCGAGCCTCGCCCTTGAACCTGTCTTGTTAGGAGCCATCATGGACCCCCGCTTGAATGCATTCCTCGAACGCGCCGAATCCGTCCTGGCGCGCCTCGAACCTCTGTTGCCGGCCCCGCGCCCGCACATCGACTGGAACACCACCCTGGCCGCACGCTGGCAGCGCGATGGCCGCAGCGGCTACCTGATGCCGCTGGAAGTCAGCCTGGACATGCGTCTGAGCGACCTGATCGGTGTCGACAAACAACGTGAGCAACTGGGCCGTAACACCCATCAGTTCATCAGTGGCATGCCGGCCAACCACGCCTTGCTGTGGGGTTCGCGTGGCACAGGCAAGTCGTCGCTGGTCCGCGCGCTGCTGGCCGAACACGCCAAGGCCGGCCTGCGCCTGATCGAGATCGAGCGCGATCACCTGGCCGACCTGCCACGGGTGGTCGAGCAGTTGCACAAGCTCGAGCAGCGTTTCGTACTGTTCTGCGACGACCTGTCGTTCGAAGCCGGGGAGGGCGATTACCGGGTACTCAAGAGCGTGCTCGACGGCTCGTTGGAGCAGGCGCCGGATAACGTGCTGCTGTACGCCACCTCCAACCGCCGTCACTTGGTGCCTGAGAGGCAGAGCGACAACGAAAACTGGAAGATGGTTGACGGCGAGCTGCACCCCAACGAGGCGGTCGAGGACAAGATCGCCCTGTCGGACCGCTTCGGGCTGTGGCTGTCGTTCTACCCCTTCACCCAGGAACACTTCCTTAATGTCGTCGAGCACTGGATCGGCCAGTTGGCAAGCGCGGCCGGGCTGCGCTGGCAGCGTGATGAAGAGCTGGACAAACTCGCCGTGCGCTGGGCAACCGGGCGTGGCAACCGTAACGGCCGTTGTGCCTACCAGTTCGCCCGCTATTGGGTCGGGCTGCAATTGCTGGAGCAAAAACGATGATCGACCTTAATGCCAGTGGCGCCGGTCTCGACGGCTACGACCTGCTGGCCGCGCAAGTGCAGGCGTTGTTCGCTGACGAGCGTGACTTCATTGCCAACGCCGCACAGTTTTCGGCGTTCCTCTTCCATCAGGTCGAGGACCTGAACTGGGCAGGCTTCTACCTCAACCGCAACGAAGAGCTGCTGCTCGGCCCGTTCCAGGGCCAGGTGGCTTGCGTGCGTATTCCCTTTGATCGAGGCGTCTGCGGTGCGGCGGCGAAGACCCGGCAGACCCAGCGGGTCGAGGACGTGCACGCGTTTCCCGGGCATATTGCCTGTGACAGCGCCTCGAACAGCGAGTTGGTGATTCCATTGGTCAAGGAGGGCCGCTTGATCGGCGTGCTGGATCTGGACAGCCCGAAGGTGGGGCGCTTCAGCGAGGCTGACCAGATTGGCTTGGAGAAGCTGGCGGGGATCTTCCTTGAGTTGAGCGACTGCTGAAAATACAAGAGGGGCCGGCGACGGCCCCTCTTTCGTTCTGAAGGTTCAGCGTATGCAGGGCCCTGTTAGGAGCGGGCTTGCCCGCGAATGGTCGGTACAAGCAATACCGTACTTGCCACCAACCATGGATCGCCTATCCAACCCGTCTTTCAGTCGTAGATCGCTTTCTTTTTCCAGGTTTCGTCCTCGTCGGTCTTGAGCCCCTGGGTCAGTTCATTCACTTCATCCGCCGCCGGCTCCAATTGGTCCAACACTTGGGCATTGGCCCGTGCCAGCAGTTTCTCCAGGTAGGTCAACTGTTCCTGATAGACCGCCGGCTCCGGTTGTTTGCGCAGGTACTGCACGCCGCGCTCGAAGGCCAGGCGGGCTTGTCCGGGTTGGTCCTGTTGCAGCGCGTGCTGCCCCAGGTTGTTGAAGAACTCGATGTGCAGCAACACCAGAATATGACGGATCTCCTTGACCCAACGCTTGCCTTCGCTGGCCTGCAGGAAGCCTTCCTGAGTGGCGCGCACGATCTGGCTATGCAGGGCTTCAAGCAGAAAACGCACATCCTTGGCCTTGACCTCGGTCTGGATCGGGCTGGGCGGGTTGTTCACCGGCAGGTTTTCGCCCTGGGCGATCAGGCTCTCGAGTTCGGCGATGCGCGACTCGATCGCGGCATTGTTTTTGTCTGCCGCCAACTGACGCTGATTGAGGTTGAGCTCCAGGCGGGTCAGCAGCAGCTTGAGCGCCGGGGTCATCAACTGGCCCGGGAAGGTCTCGGTGATTTCACCGCAGCGGCGCAGGCGTTCGGCCAGCTCGATCTTGAGCCGGGCGCGTTCGAGCTTGTTGTTCTCGACCACATTGTTGAGATAGCCGATCACGATCAGTAACGCGATGCCCGCGACGATGAGCAGGGTGATCAGGAGTGGGGTCACCGTTAGCGCCTCATTTATGAAGTTTTACAAATCGAGTGTAGTGGGTTCGACTGGGAGCGGGTAGGGCTGCCTGGCAGATCGCTGATCACTGGGTAAGCCTGCCTCCGCGCAGCCACTGTGCGCAATCAGTGAACCGTGTTGATGGCACTTTGCCGCGAGCTTGCCGCCAAGCCGTCAGAAAATCAACGTCAATCCCTGGGCGTGCAGCGGATTGACTTGCAGGTCAGTGCGAAGTCATTGATTTCAATAAATTTATAGAAAGGGGTTGACGGCTTTTAAAGGCATCCCTAGAATGCGCGCCACTTGCAGCGTAAAGCACACAGCGATACGTGGCAGGGAGTGAAAAGATGTAGTGTGTCCCCTTCGTCTAGTGGCCTAGGACACCGCCCTTTCACGGCGGTAACAGGGGTTCGAGTCCCCTAGGGGACGCCATTGCGGGAATAGCTCAGTTGGTAGAGCACGACCTTGCCAAGGTCGGGGTCGCGAGTTCGAGTCTCGTTTCCCGCTCCAGTTTCCACGGCATTGCTTTCGGGCGGTGCTGGAAAAAGAAATCCAGGATGCTTCGAAAGGAAAGCCTGGTGCGCTGAAAAGCGTTGTGTGTCCCCTTCGTCTAGTGGCCTAGGACACCGCCCTTTCACGGCGGTAACAGGGGTTCGAGTCCCCTAGGGGACGCCATTTGCGGGAATAGCTCAGTTGGTAGAGCACGACCTTGCCAAGGTCGGGGTCGCGAGTTCGAGTCTCGTTTCCCGCTCCAGTTTAAATACTGTGGCGTCTATGCAGTGCAGTGGTGGTGAAGGTCGTCAAGGCGCTTCACGCCAAAAGCGGTAAAGTTTCACAATGCGGGAATAGCTCAGTTGGTAGAGCACGACCTTGCCAAGGTCGGGGTCGCGAGTTCGAGTCTCGTTTCCCGCTCCAAGTTATGATCTACAGATTTCTACTGAGGGCTGTAAGTCGTTGAAAAGAGGGGCTTCGGCCCCTTTTTTCATTCCAGCGAGCGCCACGGAAATCCACCCACAGCCAGCCTTTTTTAGGCTCCAATCTAGGCACAGGAATACGGGTGAGACGGCTTCCGGATAGTTGCTGGGGCTGAGCGGGAACCATGACGAGCATAGGGCCTAAGTCATCACTTAGGAGCCTCGAAATGGCACTCTCTGATCTGACAGTCCGGCAGGCAAGGACCACCGGCAAACGCTACACCCTCCACGACAACGACTGCCTGAGCCTGATGGTCTCTGCCGCAGGCGGCAAGTCATGGATCTTCCGCTACTGCTGGCTGCGCAAGCAAAAGCGCATGTCCTTGGGCGGCTATCCCGCCCTCAGCCTGCGCGAGGCCCGCGCCGAGCGGGACAAGGCCCAGTCTCTGCTCGCCAGGGGGATCGATCCCCAGATTGAGCGCGACCAGCGGCGGCACGCGGCCAGGCTGGCAGGCGAATACACCTTCAAGAACGTCTTCGATGCCTGGGTCGAGCATCGCCGCAAGGAACTCAAGGAAGGCCGTCAAAGCACGCTTTCACAGATCCTGCGTATCTTCAACAAGGACGTGCTGCCCACCCTGGGGAAGATGTCGATCTACGACATTCGTCGGCCCCAGCTCGTAGGCGTCGTGGCGGCGATCGAGAAGCGCAAGGCGTTCACCACCGCCGAGAAGGTCCGCACCTGGTTCAACCAGATGTTCCGCTATGCCCTGGTCATCGCCGAGGGGCTGGAAGTCAACCCGGCCGCGGACCTGGACGTGGTGGCCGAACCCAAGCCTCCGGTGGCGCACAACCCCTACCTGCACCTGCCCGAGCTGCCCGAGTTCCTTCAGAAGCTCCGGCGCTACAACCCCCGCGGCTGGCAGACCCAGCTTGGTGTCCGTCTGCTGTTCCTGACGGGGGTGCGCACGGGCGAGTTACGGCTGGCCGAACCTGAGCAATTCGACCTCGACCGCGGCTTGTGGATCATTCCGCCGCAGGTCGTCAAGCAGCTCCAGGACGAAATGCGCAAGGCCGGCAAGCGGCCGCAGGACGTGCCGCCCTACATCGTGCCCCTGTCCCTGCAGGCCATCGAGATTGTGCGCTATCTCCTGGGCGTGATGCGGCCGGCGCAGAAGTACCTGCTGTCGCATCGCAGCGAACTCAAGAAGCGCATCAGCGAGAACACCCTCAACAAGGCCGTGCAGCTCATGGGATATGAGGGGCGCCTGACCGGCCACGGCATCCGCGGCACCATCTCGACCGCGCTCAACGAGATCGGATACCCGAAGATTTGGGTGGATGCGCAGCTTTCGCACTCCGACCCGAACAAGGTCAGCTCGGCCTACAACCACGCCAAGTACGTGGAGCCGCGACGCCGCATGATGCAGGACTGGGCCGATCGCCTCGACCTGCTCGAACAGGGCGAAGTGGAAGCCGCGAGCGTGCACCTGACCATCCGCATCGACGGGGTGCCGGCGATGGCGGAAGTGGAGGAAGTGGTGGGCGCGATCCCCGCGGTGGCCGAGCCCGCTGCCCCCGGCGTGCCGCCCGTGGTGGCCACGCCCATCGTCGTGACCCCCAACAGCGGCGGAATCACGTTCCAGCGGCTGTCGCAGGTGCCTCCGCCTCCGGTGCACGCCCCGGAGCCGGAAGTCTCCGCCATCCAGCGCGAGCGCGAGGAAATGCTGGCCATGTACGAGTCGCCGAACAATCTGCCGGTCCCGCTGTTCGGCAAGCTGGCCGGTAAGTCCAAGGATCAGATCAACCGCGAGCTGAAGGCGGGCAAGCTGCTGTCCATCAGCCTGGGCAATCGGGGGCAGCGGGTTCCCGACTGGCAACTGGTGCCGCTCAAGCACAAGCTGGCCCAGGTGCTCATGAACCAGTGCCCGCACGCGGATTCGTGGGACCTGTACCGCATGCTGACCCAGCCGCACCCTGACCTGGGTGATCGCGCGGCCATCGATGCGGTCACGCCGACCAACGTGCCCGCCATCATCCGGGTCATCGTGGGCGACTACCAGCGCCATGAGGATGCGCCCGAAGCCATTGCCTTGCGGCCCATCCCCGAGGATGTGCGGCAGAGCGTCCGTCGGCTAGTGGATAGCGCAGCGGTGTTAGAGGGGGCCTAACTTCGCGCTGGAACCTATGGCCGGGGTTGTTACCCCGGCCATAGGGGGCGTCCACTATGCAGCCCCCGTCCCGGCAACTTGCAGCGCTCTACGCTCGAACCGGTCCACAACTGAACTGGTTTCCTCCTTGGGGCGCTGCAAATGCGTCACGATCTCGTAGGGGCCATCGATGAGCGGCCGCATCGTGATTCCCCATCTATGGGCATGCGCGATGCGCGATTGCGAGGACACTCCGACGCCATATCCGGCCGCGACCCACGTGGCCAACAGGCCAAATGAGGTCACGTACTGGATGTTCTGCCGACCGGTCGGCAGGAGGTTGGAAAGCCGCTCATCCAACTTGGAGCAGATTTCCGCCTGCCAGCGATACAGCGAGTAGTCCAACAGATCGGCGATCGTGAGTGTCGCCTGGTCAAGCAAAGGGAACCGTGGAGGCACGGCAACGGCCATCTCCTCGATCCACAACGGCTGGATTTTCAGGGCCGCGTCGCTCGATCCCTGAACCGATAGCCCTGCGTCGTAGCGGCTCTCATGGAGTCCCTCACGCAGATCGTCATCTGAAACCTCGAAGAACGCGAGGGTGACATCCGGCTCTTCCGCGCGTTGCAGCGCCAGCAGCGCCGAGAGCTTTGACGACGGCACGCCTGGCGCTATGGCAAGCCTGAGACGGGAGAACTGGCCGATGGCGTTGTGCATGATGGCGCCGCAAGGCGGCTAAGCGGCAGGTCGAGGGCAAGCCGACATGATAGTTAAGAGCGAACTTTAACGTCTATAACTTTAACGTGGTTAATTTCGGAAGATTGTTCGACGCTTCTGCTAATGCAGAAGCCCACTATTCAGCCAGGCCGCCCCTCTGGCACATCGACATATGAATCCGAGCCAGCGTTAGCCTTTGGGCAGGCCGTGCGCGCTGCGCGCGTCGCTCAAGGCATCGCTCAAGACGAGTTTGCATCTAGGGCAGGCATCTCGCGCTCGCACATGGGCAAGATCGAGCGCGGGGAGCACGTGCCCACGCTTCCTCTCATATTGAAAATTGCCATGGCGCTCAGAATAAGCGCTGCTGAATTGATGGCTGCAACGGAGCGCTACCTTGGCACCGGCGGCAACACCGATTCTTGAGGGTGACCGTCGATGATGGGGCTGTCAGCTACCCAGACTGTCACGTAGGCGGACGAGATCGCGCAGACGAACGATGAATCGCTCCAGCGAAGCCGGTGCGTCGCCGCCGCCGAGCCGGAGCAGATAGGTCGTGATTACTGCCGATTCCACCGCCAGAGGGCGGGTAAGCACATCTGGTCGTGGACTGATGGCAACCCTGGTCGCCGTCGTGAAACCGACACCAAAGCCCGCGCTGACCAGGGTAAGCATCATCTCCAGCGAGGAGACGTGTTCGACCACATTCGGTTCGCGTTCCAGAAGCCGTAGAAGCCGAGCCAGTTCACGACAGTAACCTTCGCATACCTGTGGATCGCACAGTACGAGTGGGTGGCCGCCGAGTTCATGGAGCGGGACCGCCTTGTGAACAAGCAGTTCATGCCTGACTGGTACGGCGATCACCAGCGGGTCTTGCCAGATCGGCTCGGCAACAATGTCGTCGCCGACTTCGGCCGTGTGCGCGAACCCGATGGTGAAGTCGCCGGCACGCAGGCCGCGCAACTGTTCGGCCAACGGTACCTCGCACAAGCGGATCTCGATGTCTGGCTCTTCAGCGCGGCAACTGGCAAGAAAATCCGGTAGCCAGGGGTCGATCGCGCCATCGGACACCGCGATGCGCAGGCTGCCTCGCGAGCCCGCTGCGATGGCCTTGGCATTCTCGCGTGCCTGTTCCAAGACGGTGAATAGTCGGCGAGTGTCTTGCAGGAACGCGGTGCCTGCTGCGGTCAGCCGGGTTCCCCTGCGGTCGCGGTCGAAGAGCAGGACGCCTAGCTCATCCTCCAGTTCCTTGATCGCCCGAGACAAGGGTGGCTGCTCGATATGCAGGCGCTCGGCGGCGCGGGTGAAATGCAGTTCTTCGGCGAGGACGACAAAGCAGCGAAGGTGACGTAGCTCCATGAAGCGCCCCCGATTTCCGTTTCACGGCCGTGGTTCTGTGACGGACAACGGTTTGCAATCGAGAGCGAGATGAAGAGCGTTCTGGTTGCACAGTTCTAGCGGGCGCAACAAGCCATGTATTTCGCTTTGTTTGAACGCATTCGACAATTCCGCAAGTGCGGAGCGCCAGTGTGACTTCAACTCGCCTATCGCACTGTGTCCACGCTCAGTCAGAACTATTTCGATAACTCTGTGATCGTGCGTGCGATCCACGCGCTCGTGCGTCGCTCTCTGGATCATGCCCTTCTTCTCAAGGCGGTCTAAGCTGTACTTAGGCAGCAACACCACTCAGCCGTCATTACTTCCGAAACGCGAGAAGAAATGCAGTAACTGCATCTTTTGCCCAACGATCCCGCTGGGCCGCAGATGCTGGCGCATCGGGATGCATCACGCACTGCATTTGAGCGTCGCCGCGAACCATGTTCACAAAGAGAGTGGCAGCAGAATCCAGTCCGATACTCCCGAGATCCAGTTCACCTCTCTCAGCAGCAGCCTCCAGCGTCTCTGCGACGATGTTGTTCATGGCGGTGGGACCTGCCAGATAGAAGCATCGCCCAAGCTCGGGGAATCGCGGAGCTTCGGACGCAATCATGCGATATAGCGCCAAGCCGTCGCGCGACAGCACGATCTCCAAGTAGGCGAGTGCCATTTCTTTCAAAACGTCGGCAAGTCGCTCGCCTGAAAACTCGGCTTTACGGACGGCCCTGAGCAAACGTTCACATTCAGCCTCGACGACGGCCACGAACAAGGCTTCCTTGTTTGGGTAGTGCGCGTAAACCGTCGATTTCGATACGCCGGCCGCCTGCTGGATCAAGTCGGTCGTTGCGGCGCTGAAGCCGTTGGCGAGGAAGACCGACTTCGCGCCAGCCAGGACTAGGCGCGCTTTTTCTGACTGCACTGCCCCCCCGGTGGACGAGGGCTGCTTGGGTGACGCATTCGCTTTTGAGTGCGCTGATGAAGTGACCATATGTTCGTTCCAACGCCGCAGAAATAGTCGAACGATACCACATAGGGCGTAAAATTCAAACCGAGCGGTTCGTTCTTGTTTGAATGAAATATTCTTCTATTGTTCAACATTAACGCCAACTTCATCGCTTGACTATACCGAACCGCTCGGTATAGTATCGCGCCATGCCAAGCTTCGAGTGAGTTCCAATGTCAAGCCCTTCGCTTCAGCGTCCTGCGTCGATCAAACCGACCGCTGCATTGTGTCGAACCGCAATGGTGGCGATCTGTTGCGCCGTTCTGGCGTCCTGCGCTGCCATCCCAGACTTGGGGCCAATGAAAAAGCCGGCCTCGATGGATGGGTTTACGGCCGACAAGAGCCTCGCCGCCCCAGTCGGCGAATGGCCGACGCAGGCGTGGTGGAAGTCCTTTGGCGATCCGCAACTTGACCAGTTGATGGACGAGGCATTGGCCAATGCACCATCCATGGCACAGGCACAGGCCCGTCTCAACGCCGCTATTGCACGATCGAAGGGTGCGCGGGCGGCCCTGCTGCCCTCTGTGTCGCTAGATGCATCCGCAAGCGAGCAGAAGCTGACGTACAACAGCATCTTCCCTCGGGATGTCGTTCCTAAAGGGTGGAACGACTACGGTGCGGCCTCTCTGAATTTCGGCTGGGAACTCGATTTTTGGGGCAAGAACCGCTCCGCGCTGGATTCGGCCACATCTGAGGCGTTGGCGGTGCAGGCCAATGCCGCTGCGGCTCGTGTCCTCCTGACGACGGAGCTTGCAAGCCGCTACATCCAACTCAATGGCCTGAATGTCCAACGCGACCTGGCGACGGAAACACTCAAAAACCGCGAGGATTCCGAGCGCTTGGCCATGCGGCGCGTTGACCAGGGCCTCGACACACAGACAACGCTGGAACAAGCGCATGCAAGGGCCAAGCTGGCACGGGCTGACTTGGCTGACGTGGAAGAAAGAATCGAACTGGCCCGCAATGGAATCGCAGCGCTGCTGGGGCGCGGGCCAGATCGTGGTCTGGACATCCGCGAGACACATCTTTCGCCGAATTTGTCCCTGGCGCTCCCGGAGACGCTGAAGAGCGATCTGATCGGGCGCAAGCCTGAAATCGTGGCAGCCAGGTGGCGCGTGGAGGCGGCGGCCAAGCGTATCGGCGTTGCGAAGGCAGGCTTTTATCCCAGCGTCAATCTGGTGGCCTTGGTGGGCTACGAGTCGCTGGGTCTGAATCGCCTGTTCGACTCGGGTTCCGATTCGGGCCGTGCCGGAGTCGCCATTCATTTGCCCATCTTCGAGGGTGGACGGCTCCGTGCGAACTACAGCCAGGCTTGGGCCGAATATGAGTTCTCGGTCGCCAGCTACAACGATGCGCTGGTTCAAGCGCTGAGAGAAACCGCAGACGCGGTGAGGAGCCTGCAAGCGCTTCCAACCCGCCTCGATGCAACGGAGTCGGCAGTCGTCAGCAGCGATAAAGCCTATCAGCTTGCCAAACGCCGTTACGAGGGCGGCCTCTCCAACTATCAAACCGTGCTGACGACAGAGGATGCCGTGCTCAATGCGCGGATGGCCGCTACTGCCCTGTGGGTACGGGGCCTTTCCCTCGACGTTGCTCTGACCAAAGCCCTTGGTGGCGGCTTCTCCGACTCTTCAATGAATGAACAGGTGTCCCAATGAGTGATCCGATGTCCCCCGACTCCCAGGAATCCTCCGCGAAGCCGGACGCTTCGCAACAGAAGGCGAAGCGCAAACGTCTCGTTCTCATTGTGACGACCGGCTTGGTTGCTATCGGCGTTCTTTACGGTGCATGGGAACTTCTGTTCGCAGGAAAATCCGTTACCACTGACAACGCCTATACGGCAGCGGAAGTGGCTCAGATCACGCCGCTTGTTGCCGGCCCTGTAAAGGAAGTCAAAGTCAGCGACACGCATTCCGTCAAAACCGGCGACGTGCTGGTCGTTATCGACGATACCGACGCCAAGATCGCCGTCGCGCAGGCTGAGGCGGACTTGGCGCGTACCCAGCGCCAAGTGCGGCAATTGATGGGAAATGACCAGAGCCTCGCGGGACAAGTGTCCTTGCGTGCGGCGGAAATCGCCACTGCCCGTAGCGACCTAACCCGCGCGACCGCCGCTTATGAGAAGGCAGTCATTGACGAGCGCCGCAGGCAGAACCTGGTTGAAGAGGGTGCGGTGTCCAAGGAAGAGCTGACTAATGCGCAGACGCAGTTACGCGAGGCACGTGCCGCGCTGGAACAAGCCAATGCCCGCGTTCGCGCAGCCGAGGCCGCACGCGAAGCCGCAAGCGGCGCGCGGACAGCTAACTCGGCGCTGATCGCCGACAGCACGGTCGAAGACAACCCGGCCGTACTCATGGCAAAAGCAAAGCTCAACCAAGCGCGCGTGAATCTCGAACGAACCGTACTGCGAGCGCCTTTCGATGGAGTAGTGGCACAACGGTCGGTGGAGACTGGGCAGCAGGTTCAGGCAGGCATGCGGCTGATGACCATTGTTCCGGTCGACCGTATCTATGTCGATGCAAATTTCAAGGAAGGCCAGTTGCAGAAGGTACGTCCTGGACAGCACGTGGAACTGACCTCGGATCTTTACGGCAGCGATGTCGTCTACAAGGGCCGCGTCGAGGGCTTCGCCGGGGGATCAGGTTCTGCCTTCGCAGCTATCCCAGCGCAGAACGCCACTGGCAACTGGATCAAGGTGGTTCAGCGACTGCCGGTCCGGATTCGGCTTGAGCCCGAGCAGTTGAAGCAGCATCCGCTGCGGGTCGGCCTGTCCATGGAGGCTACCGTCGATCTGAGCGACCACGCTGACTCCAAGCCTGTTGCTGCGAGGTAGTGAAATGGCTTCCTCGGAACATAAACCGCTATCCGGGACGGATCTTGTCATCGCGGCTGTCATTCTGTCTCTGGCGAACTTCATGGTGGTGCTGGACACCACCATTGCCAACGTGGCCATGCCCACCATCTCGGGCTCGATGGGCGTTTCGACAAGTCAAGGCACTTGGATCATCACGTCTTACGCAGTCGCTGAGGCCATCACGATCCCCTTGACCGGCTGGCTCGTCCGCCAGGTTGGCGAAGTACGGCTGTTCATGGTCTGCGTGGTGGCGTTCGTTTTGTTCTCTGTGTGCTGCGGCTTGTCGTGGTCTCTGGAAAGCCTCATCTTCTTTCGCGTGATGCAAGGCCTTGCCGGCGGCCCACTGATTCCACTCTCATCAACGCTGATGCTGGCGGTGTTCCCTAAGAACAAGTCGAACATCGCGCTCTCTTTGTGGGGAATGATGACGGTCGTCGCTCCGATCTTCGGCCCCATCCTAGGCGGGATCATTTCGGACAACTGGCATTGGGGCTGGGTATTCCACATCAACTTCGGGTTTGGCGTTCTGGTCATGCTCGGTGCCTTGAAAGTGCTTCAAGGCCGGGACGAACCCACTGAGCGATCTCGCATTGACGGAGTTGGCTTGGCCCTTCTGGTGGTCTTCGTCACCAGTTTCCAGATCATGATCGACAAGGGCCGCGAGTTGGACTGGTTCGCTTCGCCGTTGGTGGTCACTTGCGCGATCGTCGCGGCGATTTCTCTGATCTATCTGATTATTTGGGAACTCACGGATTCCGACCCCGTGATCGACCTCAGCGTCTTTCGCTCGCGCAACTGGCTGGTGTCCACAATCACGCTGAGCCTGATGTTCGGCATCTTCTTTGGCAACATCGTGCTGACACCCCTGTGGCTCCAGCAGCAGATGGGCTACACGGCGACATGGGCGGGCTTTGCCACCGCGCCGATGGGCATTCTCGCGGTGGCATCTTCTCCGATCGTCGGTCGCCTCCTGCCAAAGCTCGACCCTCGCTGGATCGTCACCTACGGCATGGGTGTGCTGGCCGTCTCGTTCTTCATGCGGGCGCATCTAACGTCACAGGCCGATTTCATGTCGGTGGCTATTGCGATGTTTGTGCTCGGCGCTGGTATTCCCGCATGCATGATTACGCTGACCTCCCTCGGGGTATCCGACCTCCCCCCCGAGCGCGTTGCAAATGGAGCCGGCCTGCAAAACTTCCTGCGCGTCCTTTCAATGGCGCTCGGGTCGTCACTGACTCAAACCTATTGGGAGCATATGTCGAAGGCAAGCCGCTCCGAGCTTGTCGCAATCATCGACCCGAACGCAGGGCAGCAAATCGCCTCCGCAGCGATCCGCGCGGGCATCCCGCAATCTAGTTCAACAGCGTTCTTCTCGCGCATGGTAGATGGCCAGGCCGTAATGCTAGCCACGAACGATTTCTATGCGCTGGCGACCGTCCTGATGCTTCTCTCAATTGGTGCGATCTGGCTGGCCAAGCGGCCGAAAGGGCCACTCAAGAAAGTCTCGGGGCACTGATTCTCAGCAATATCTAACAGGTAGTTCGCCATGAGCGTCGCGCTATTGCCGCCACATCACAGAGCCGGTTTCTATATCACCTGCTTGCTCCAGCGCGGCGCGAGATTGCTCAAACCGGATGTCTACGTCATTCGTGCAGACGATCCCCCCCCGTGGTAGTGAAAGATTACCGACGTTATCACGGGACTCTTTTAGCGTTGCCAGCCCGAATCCTAGTAAGGAATGAAATCGCAATTCTGCGACGGCTGGCCGGCTGGCGTCATGCTCCATCCTTGATCGGGATAAGCACGCTGGCTTTCAGCATGGAATTCATTCCAGGCGAAACGCTCAGTCAGAGCGTTGGACATGTGGGCCACGAAGTTCTCGATCAACTGCAAGCTGCATTGTGCAAGTTGCACTCCGAGAACATCACTCACAACGATCTGCATGGCACCAATGTCATCGTCAGAGCGGGTGTACCCGTGCTTATCGATTTTGCCTCTGCTTGGCATTCGCCAGCTTGGCTGCGCAACTGCTATCTATGCCGACAACTGCGCCGTAGCGATCTGAAGAACTTTCTGAAACTCCGTCAGCGCGTCACAGGACTTACTTCTCCCATAGAGGTCAATCTATTGGCCGACCCACGCTGGATTCAGATTCTGAGAAATGGTTGGAAGCGCGTCTTTCTTGGAAGAAAACGATGTTAGTTCCAATCGGCTGCCCCTTCCATCCTATTCGCGAAAGGTTTTTGGTTGTGCATTTACAAGGAGTTGAGTCATGAAAGCACAAAAAGCGCTAAGGAAACTCCGAACAAGTTACTCAGCGACCAGCACTGAACGGCATCTTGACCCAGGCCGACTCGATTTCGGCCGCCGATCATTGCGATAGCCAGGGCTCAGCCCTGGTTATCGCACCTTACAGGCGCACCTCTCCCGCAGGGCTCAATAACTGCCGGCGCGCCATCCACAGATTCGACAGCGCAAACAACGTGGTCAATTGCGCCGTGTTCTTGGCCAACCCACGGAAGCGGGTCTTCACATAGCCGAATTGGCGCTTGATCACCCGAAATGGGTGTTCGACCTTGGCACGTACCTGGGCTTTGGCCTTTTCGATCTTGCGTCTGGCCTTGTACAGCGCGCTGCGTTTGCTCAAGCGTTTGTAGGTGCTGCGTCGGGCTGCGATCTGCCAGATCACCTGCCGCCCTTCATGCTCTGGTCGTTTCTCGACACCTGTATAACCCGCATCCGCACAGACGACATTCTCCTCACCATGCAGCAGTTGCGCGACTTCCGTCACGTCTGCGACGTTCGCGGCAGTGCCGTGAACGTGATGCACCAGCCCCGACTCAACATCGGCGCCGATATGCGCCTTCATGCCGAAGAAGTACTGGTTGCCTTTCTTGGTTTGATGCATCTCTGGATCGCGCTTGCCTTCCTTGTTCTTGGTCGAACTGGGCGCATGGATGATCGTGGCATCGACAATCGTGCCCTGGCGCAGTGACAGGCCTTTGTCTTGCAGATAGTTGTTGATGGTTTCCAGAATCCCTGCTGCGAGCTGATGCTTCTCCAGGAGGTGTCGGAAATTCATGATCGTCGTGTCTTCGGGAATCGGCGCGCTTAGCGTCAGCCGAGCAAACTGGCGCATAGAGGTGATCTCGTACAACGCTTCTTCCATCGCCGGATCGCTCAGCGAAAACCAGTTCTGCAACAAGTGAATGCGCAGCATCGTTTCCAATGCATAAGGCTTACGACCGCCACCGGCCTTTGGATAGTGCGGCTCGATCAACGCGACCAACCCGCTCCACGGCACGACCTGCTCCATTTCGGCCAGGAAACGCTCTCGGCGGGTCTGCTTGCGCTTACCGGCGTACTCGAAATCGGAGAAGCTCATCTGACTCATGGGCAAGGCTTGCTTGGGGTGGCTAAACGAAGGGCCATTTCAGCACAGGTCGTGCAGCCTGTGCTGACTTGATCGGAGAATCCTTAGCATATACCCGGTTTCGAGCCGGATTGTTCAGCTTCAGGCTGAATTCTTTCAGATCCCTCCATCGCTCCTCCAACGCCAGAGCCTGGACAGGGGCCGGTGTTCGATGCTCGACCACAGCCGCACCGGCAAATGGGCCGGCGAATGCCACGACAACGCTTGCCTCTTCGCTAGCTTGCGCGGGGGCCGTATAGTACCCCGTGGCAGGCTCGATCTGGCCGCGGCCAAACACCTGCCAATTGGCCGATGTTTGATCAACCAGGCTGAACGACTGCGAGGCATTTGGCGACAGGCGCGGGACCGGGAAAGGCTCGATATCCAATCTATGGCCAACGCCAAACAACACGATCGTGGCATGGCCGGTATTCTCGCCGTCGCTGACTTCAATGCGCTGCAAACGCACGAAGGGCGTATTCTGGGGTATAGGTTTGAACGTGGCTTGGCGAGCGCCTTCAGAGTCAGGCTTGATCTCACCCATTCCATCGCCAAGTACTTTCCATGTGACTTCGCTGCCTCCAGATACGCGCAGGGCAACATCCTCATAACCTGGGTACCAGGTAACCACGCGCGGCGATATTGTCAGCGGCTCCGCAGATTCCACCACCAATGCCGCCGAAGTTGCAGCATCCGCCGCCTGCGAAACTTTCGCTGTCACCACAGTCAAACGTTGAGCACTTCCAAACTCTTCGATCGACCTTGCGCGGTACTCACCTTGTTCGGATAGCGTTCCTGCTGACCTGGGGCTACTCATGCCCTGCGCCTGCCAGCCATGCACTGGAACGCCATTGGATGTGAAAGCGACCCGTTCGCCTGCGGCGATACTGCTGAGGGCTGGGGAAAGCCGGGCCACCTGGGAACTTGCTTCAAGTTCCCCAAAACGGATCATGTCGTAAGGCAGTAGGTTCTCATCGTCATCGTCAAGAACAATGATCGACCCACCAGGCAAAACCAGTTGCGACAACAGCCGGTCAGCTTGCGCCGCCCCAATCAAGGCCCTCACCCTGCCTATCAGCAGTGCGGCACCCGTATTTTCAGCGACGCTGTCAACCTTACGGGGCAACAGATAGGGCATCGATCCCGGAATTAAACCACCTTTCGCGGAACCGGTCAGTTGCATCAGCAAGAGCATGGCCCCATCGGTTTCAGGCATAACGCCAGTACCGGCGCCGTCCGGGGCCCTTTGGGTGATCGGCGTAACCTCGACAGTCGTAAATACATCTTGGGCAACTGGAGCAATGGTGAGGAACGTATAAGGCTGGGCGAATGCCGATTGTTGCAGTAACTGCTCCAGCATGAATTGCCCCATTCGGGCAGCCGCCCCCCGGCCAAGGTTGCAATCTGGGTCTCTTGCATTGAACAAATCCAGCCCCAACTGAAATTGCCTGACATCCGACCCTTCGATGGGAATCACCACAAGGTCGACTGTAAACGCAAGCCAGTAGCCAAGGCCCTGGGATAACTGATGACTGTCACGCAAGTACTTCGGCTCTCCGGGAGCCATCGACCAGCGCGCGCAATGCCCGGCAATCAACTCCATGTGCACACGTACTCTGCTGGTCCGACCCGAGGCGTGTTCGAATGACAGGGATGGCGGCCCGAACATCAGTTCCTCGAAAGCCACCCGCTCGGTTCTATGTTCATCCACATAGTAAGTTCCAGTAATGGGCTGGATAAAATCCATCCGGCTCAAACGCTCGCTGAATGTAGCCTCAAGCAGCGCATTCACCGTATCACGCCCAAGGGCCAAGATCGCCCCCCAATCGTGAACAGCTGAGCCTTTGCGGAGCTCTTCAAGCAACGCTGCTTTTGAGTTGATGCTCATCGTCACACCTCCTTTTTGAACGGAGCGCCTAAGGCAACGGCGTGCTTCGCAGTGCTGGATAACAAGATCACTTTAAAACCCCAGGTGGCGATACGTTCTGGAGGTGTCTCGCGACCGGCCACAATAATATAGGGCCCCTCAGATTCACCCGGTTGATAAATACCGGTAGCAGGGTCAATTTCGCCGGTGCCTAAAAGCACGGCCCATTTGGTGAATTCAGGCCCAAGTTCCTCTTCCTCACCGGTTTCTGCGCTGTCATACGCAACCGCGAGCTGCCACCCCCCTTCAGATATCTGGTGGGACTTGATTTTTGCGGTGGCAGTTGTCCAGGGGACGATGACATCAATCCACTGCGTCAACCCGCCAGCTGAAACTTGCACCCGGTCAAGATGAACAAGCGCCTCCACCTCCCCGCCCTCGCCTGGTGCCCTTTTTGGGGACACATAAACTCGAACATTCTTGTCCTTGGGAATGTCCAGATCGCTATCACCCTCTTCAGGCAAACGTTGACTGCCCTTACTGCCACCGACCATACTCCAGGTCAGCTCGTTATTGATATCGCCACCCACTAACACGTACCGCGGAGGGAGCTCTTCAGGTTTACTGGAGTCGTACTGTGCGATCAAGAAGTATGGATAGATGGAGACACTGTTCGGCACCACGGTAATCAGTGCGCTGCTGGAACTGCCGTCGGCAGTAGCCGTGACGATCACACGTTTCTGCGTACCGCTAATGGATGAAACAGCAGGAGGGGTATAGACACCATTAGCTATTGTACCTGCGTTTTCTGACTCGCCTTTCAGCGGTTTGACCTGCCAATCCACAGGGCCATTCGGCTCTGGGTCGAGGCGTAATTCCACCGTCTCGCCGGTGCCGGCACTGACAACACTTTCTAGCGGTTCGATGGCAAACGTTGTCAATTTCGGCGCAAGATCGCCCAGTAGCGAGAGATCACCAGGCAATAGCAGGCTTCGCGGGGTAGTGACGTCCGTGCCGCGGAACAGCAACCCATTGAGACGCAGCAAGTTGAATGGAATGGTAATCTCAGAAAGCGAGGTAAATTGACTGACGAATGCCTCTACTTTTTTTCGAACCTCCGCCATGACGTAATCTTCGGCGGCGCGTTTGGTATAGCTATCATAGTAACTATACTCGGAACCTGAAAAAGCAGTATTATACTCCACTGTCGCCGGATGAACGACAATATCGAGCTCTCCCTTTCTGGAGCTTTCCTCAGCCAACTTGAATTGCAGCCCCCCTTTTATTTTTACCGAGATCTCCCCGTTTGGGCGCATGACCTTGACCCCGTCCGGGTGCATGAACTGGACAACATAGCGCTGCGATTCGGTAGCAACCGCGAAATCATAGTTCAGCATATCATCATCATGCCGAATATTAAACGATGAATTAAGGTTCAAATCCGGCCATTTGAAGCTATACACATCGAAGGTGTCATATTCTCGCGCGGTTCTATCTTCACGCCCGGGAATGGACAGATCCAAGTCTCCAGTAACATCCCCATAAAACCCGTAATGATTGCGCTCCACCTTTATATTCTGCAAGCTTAAAATCTTCTCAACCACTTCAGACAATGTATCTTTCAGCCAAACTTCATTACTGTAAATCAGGTTCAGCGTATACGGTTTTTCGGGATCATGAGTGGGACTTGGCAGCAGATACGGCATGGCCGAATCCTGGCCTGGGAAACTCCCGCCCGCTTTGCCATCGAACGCAACCCCTACGATAACGGCACCTTCTTCTTGTTCTTCTTCACTCGCATTGGAAATTTGTTGCGCTCTGGCATATGAATGTGTACGCACCTCGAAAGCGGTTGGGTTTAACTGACCCTCTATTGGCTTGAGAACATTGAGCTCCCACACCTGGTCCTCCTCATTCCAGCCACGTAACTCATCAGCAATTGCCTGACCCAGTTTTTCATTCAGGTCTCTCCACGTCGAAACCTCGAATTTGTAGCTTTCGCCCTTGGAAAGATCGAGCGTCACTCGCCCTGCATCGTTTACGTTACCCTGATTGGACTCATTCAGATAGATGTCCATGCGCACTGCGGGTGCCGTTAGCAAGTCCAGATTGGAATAGCTCACGAGCTCATCTTGATCGCTCCCTGGTTGCCGCCGCGTCTGAACAATAAGACCACTGATTACATTCATGCTCAATCGGGCCCGGGAAGCACCCAAGTTGGAGTTCACGAAAGACAGTACCGGCCTGTCCAGCTGCAGATCGCTCACAGTTGTAGTCAGCCCGTCGCTCTCTTTGCGAAACGTGATCAGGGGCATCCACTTTCCGAGGTCCAAATTTTCTACATGCTCTTGAGCCAGCAGCCTGTTGGTTTTGAAACGGTCATAAACCAATAACGCCCCCCAGTCAAAGGTGCGTGGTCGCATTTTGAGATACTGTACGTACTGTTCCATGGTTGGCCTAGGCATATCAAGGTCCTCGATACATATATTCAGAGATTAGAAACATGATCAATGCACTGCAATCGATTTGTTCATCGCCAGGGGGCTTATGGCACAATCTGAACGGATTGGTTGGGAAAGGAGAAATAATGCGCCCCCCCATCAAAGCTCATCCGTGCATGCAACGTGAAATTGGAATCCATATCCAACTTTTCCAGTATTGACCTCTGCAGTTTCGCCTTGATGCCCTCTTTCGCTTCACTTTCAGTCACCGGTTGCGACGCATCACGAATAATTTCATTCAAACCGCCGTTTTTGGTAACGCCAGTAATTGACAATTCAACAAGATTCCCTTTGCCAGCGTAGTACCAAGTACCCAAAGTAAGATCGACACCCGCGTCGGGAACCAATGTCAATGACAATTTGCCCGAATCCACCCTGTCGCAAACAACCTTGGGATACTCGCTTAAGGGATTCTCCGATCAAGTCAGCACAGGCTGCACGACCTGTGCTGAAATGGCCCTTCGTTTAGCCACCCCAAGCAAGCCTTGCCCATGAGTCAGATGAGCTTCTCCGATTTCGAGTACGCCGGTAAGCGCAAGCAGACCCGCCGAGAGCGTTTCCTGGCCGAAATGGAGCAGGTCGTGCCGTGGAGCGGGTTGGTCGCGTTGATCGAGCCGCACTATCCAAAGGCCGGTGGCGGTCGTAAGCCTTATGCATTGGAAACGATGCTGCGCATTCACTTGTTGCAGAACTGGTTTTCGCTGAGCGATCCGGCGATGGAAGAAGCGTTGTACGAGATCACCTCTATGCGCCAGTTTGCTCGGCTGACGCTAAGCGCGCCGATTCCCGAAGACACGACGATCATGAATTTCCGACACCTCCTGGAGAAGCATCAGCTCGCAGCAGGGATTCTGGAAACCATCAACAACTATCTGCAAGACAAAGGCCTGTCACTGCGCCAGGGCACGATTGTCGATGCCACGATCATCCATGCGCCCAGTTCGACCAAGAACAAGGAAGGCAAGCGCGATCCAGAGATGCATCAAACCAAGAAAGGCAACCAGTACTGTGTGTCACGAACACAGGTCGTATGACCTGTGATGCTGTACCGAAGATGGAAGTAGGCCTTCCGAAGTCGGCTTGCAGGAGCAGGCTTCAAACCACCCGGTGCTGCTGCATCCAAAAGGTGCGGTGGTGAGCGACCGAGGAAAAGTCATCCCATGATGATGGCAGGTGAGTATGGAGAAGATGAGCGAGAGCAAACCGTCCGATGACGCATCGTTATTCCCTAAAGTGCTGTCGAAACTGAGGTTGAGTATTGGCTTCAGGACGAGTTGGGGCGTTACCTGCTTACGGCCCCAGTGGCAGCCGGTGTAAAGGCGGCATGATCTTCATACAGGCTTGGGTACGGAACGTGAGAACCTTGTTCCAGATGCAAAGGAAAATGACAAATGGCTAAAACCATGAGGAAGAATACCAATGCTGGAATGAGGGGCGGAGCCTCCTGTAGTAGTGATGAAGGCTTTGTAATGAAGCTGGAGCGAAGGGGAGGCGTTATCCTGTCAACGAACGCCGCCAACCTCAGGGGATGAGCGGTGTGAGTTCGAACAAACCTTACAACATAGCGAAGCGCGTGATATGGGGGGCCTATCAGCAGGTCAGAACCAACCGGGGAGCTGCTGGAATCGACGATGAGACCATTGCCGATTTTGAGCGGAACCTGCCGAAGAATCTTTACAAGCTATGGAATCGAATGTCGTCGGGGTCTTATTTCCCGCCGCCGGTCAAGGTTGTTGAGATACCGAAGGCATCGGGGGGTATACGCAGGCTGGGAGTGCCTACGGTCAGCGACCGTATCGCACAAACTGTAGTCAAACTCCTCATCGAGCCAAAGCTGGATGCGCTTTTCCATCCGGACTCATATGGATACCGACCAGGACGTTCAGCCAAACAGGCCATAGCGATCACACGCGAACGCTGCTGGCGATACGACTGGGTGGTGGAGTTTGATATCAAGGCGGCTTTCGATCACATTGATCATGAACTGCTGATGAAAGCGGTGCGAACCCATATCAAAGAGGACTGGATACTGCTGTACATCGAACGATGGCTGGTTGCTCCGTTCGAGGCAGCAGATGGCATTCGCATTCAACGCGAACGTGGCACCCCGCAAGGCGGCGTGATCAGTCCCATTTTGATGAATCTGTTCATGCATTACGCCTTTGACGCATGGATGCAACGAAACAGCCCAAACTGTCCTTTTGCCCGGTATGCCGATGATGCGGTAGTGCATTGTCGTAGCCAGAGGCAAGCAGAACACGTGATGCGTTCAATCGCTTCACGTCTAGCGGTTTGTGGCCTCACGATGCATCCCGAGAAATCGAAAATCGTGTACTGCAAGGACAGCAATCGACGCGCAGGGTATCCGCATGTGAGCTTTACCTTCCTTGGTTTCACTTTTAGACCCAGGAAGGCAATCGGCCAGCAGAACAAGCTTTTCACCAGCTTCCTTCCGGGAGTCAGTGCGCAAGCGTTGAAGCGGATGCGGCGAGCAGTGCGCGAGTGGCGGGTCAGCCGCCAAACTCATGTGACGCTGGCTGCTGTGGCTCGGCTTTACAACCCAGTGATACAAGGTTGGTGGCAGTACTATGGCGCGTTCTATCGGACGGCCATGCTTGGCATCTTTCGACATATCGATAGCGCGCTCAAGCGTTGGGCCAGTCGTAAGTACAAAATACTTCACGGGCGCAAGCGGCGTATATCTCAATGGTTGGACACGGTGCATACGGCTGCCCCTCGACTGTTTTATCACTGGCAAGTAACCGAGCAACAGGTTGGATAACGGGAGCCGTATGACGCGAGAGTGTCACGTACGGTTCTGCGAGCGGCTACGGGGGCAGTTCCTGTGGCCGACTCACCTCTTCGGCATGAAGGCGCATATCGGCGCCGATGTTGAGTCGGGGCTGGTGCATCACGTTCACGGCACTGCCGCGAACGTCGCAGACGTGACGGAAGTCGCGCAACTGCTGCATGGTGAGGAGAATGTCGTCTGTGCGGATGCGGGTTATACAGGTGTCGAGAAACGACCAGAGCATGAAGGGCGGCAGGTGATCTGGCAGATCGCAGCCCGACGCAGCACCTACAAACGCTTGAGCAAACGCAGCGCGCTGTACAAGGCCAGACGCAAGATCGAAAAGGCCAAAGCCCAGGTACGTGCCAAGGTCGAACACCCATTTCGGGTGATCAAGCGCCAATTCGGCTATGTGAAGACCCGCTTCCGTGGGTTGGCCAAGAACACGGCGCAATTGACCACGTTGTTTGCGCTGTCGAATCTGTGGATGGCGCGCCGGCAGTTATTGAGCCCTGCGGGAGAGGTGCGCCTGTAAGGTGCGATAACCAGGGCTGAGCCCTGGCTATCGCAATGATCGGCGGCCGAAATCGAGTCGGCCTGGGTCAAGATGCCGTTCAGTGCTGGTCGCTGAGTAACTTGTTCGGAGTTTCCCTAATGGTCTGCAGCAGGTTGGCATAGACATCGTAATTGCTACCGTCAGCTTCACGAACTCGCACGGTGATGAAGTGTGGGACCCGATCGATAATATTGAACTGAGTTCGCTAGTTCTCACGGACGGGAAAAATAATGTAATTCCCTATTTGACAGGGGACCAGCTAGGCATTCCAGAAGATAGCGATCACACTTGGATGTACACCAAGCGGCGTCAAAAAATTTATGACTATTACCCCACGGCGGGAGCTGCCGAACCCGCGGAACCCGTAGCAACGCAGCGCAGGTTTGCGGAGGATGATGGCAAGGTCGAAATCACCCTTTACGTTCACTCACGCGAGGTGGAAACGGCGAAGTTCAGGGCCACGTTCCAGGATCATAGGAATGGCTGGCATAGATCGGTGGACATCGACAGCGAAAAGGGCGAAATTCTGCTCGAAGGCATGAAACTGCCTGAAAAAAGTTTGAGTTATTTCAACTGGCCAGCGATGGGTAAGCGCGTGGAGAGTTTGCGTGGTGAAGATTACGAGGGAGATCGCTTCAACTATTGGCACTCGACCACTGATTATTGGGAGTTGTCTGGAGAAGGTATAAGTATTGTTGGTGTACAGTGCGACACTCAATCGATGACCATGTGGGAGTCGGAACAACTCGATGAGACTTTTTGTAGCTACACCGGGTTCGCCTTCAAACCACGACGACCAGAAGAAGCGATGGATACAGTGTCAGGCGTAAATTATCAAGCTGAAATGCAGCTGCTGGCCAATGAGCCGGCGGTCAGTTTT
Source organism: Pseudomonas sp. X10 (assembly GCF_054889225.1). Taxonomy (NCBI): domain Bacteria; kingdom Pseudomonadati; phylum Pseudomonadota; class Gammaproteobacteria; order Pseudomonadales; family Pseudomonadaceae; genus Pseudomonas; species Pseudomonas sp. X10. The sequence goes on from NZ_CM142677.1 coordinate 1,705,939, forward strand.
ACCGAGCTTGATTACAGTTTTAAAGGCCAGGAGGAACCTACAGCTGGAGCGGTATTGATCACGCTGCACCGCACCTCGGGGTTGAATTTCTGGGACGAGTATCAAGATACTCAGTACCGACAGGTGTTGAAGAGTGCTATGAAGTTTACGGTTGTCGATAATTACGGAAACAAGCACAAGCTCAGGGTGCTGTTTTCCGGTGAGGTAGACCCTCGCAATTATCTGGAGCTTAAACTGCAATAGTTTTTGTGGGCTTTTCACGAAAAGTAAAGTCGTAAACACCGCCGCCAGCAAGCAGGCGGCGGTTCTCCTGCAGCCAATCAACAGTGGTTCGATAGCGTTTCGTTGTCGATACGTGGGCTTGTCAAACATACACAGCAAGCGCAGAGACCCGCGTTGCCCTTACGGCTTTTGGGTCGATGCTCCAGGTGTTTAAGTCAATCAGGCCCTGCGCAGGCTCGGCCAAGTTTCAAAGGTTTCATGCAGGACCTAGTAAAAATGCCAGTTGTCATGAGCGGGCGTATCGCTTTAAATCAACCCGTGTCGTCTGTTTTGTCCTCGTTTAGAGAGAGAAAATATGAGTGCTCTTAATCAGAAAAAAACCGCTTCCGAACTTGTTCGCCAGGCTTATCGGCGCTTGACCACGGCCTGGCAAACGGTCCGCTCAACTGAAACACCTTTAGCGTTGGACGATCTGCAAATCGACGATGAATTGTTAGTTGATAAAGAAACCGGCCTGTTGCGCAGCCGCTACTTGACAGACGATGCGCTCAATATTGTTTTGAAGGTGCCGGCCTGGTCTTTTTCCCTCAAGGATATTTTGCGTATCGAGCACTCACGCGATGGATCGGTCTGGACTGTGCTCCATCAAGAAACTGTAGAGTATTTTGACAAGCCAATTGCTGATCCTCACCCGATCGTGCTGGATAAAAGCAAGGACCAAATGGGATTGGATGGTACCCATTATTTCCGGTCCTGGGTTATGAACGATGACAACGGGGATTTTAACTTCTCTGAACCGCTGGCACTGATTTTTGATCGTGTACCCCCCTACAGCCATAAATCCCCCACCAAGTTCCCCAGCATTTCTGTAGTGACCGATGAGTCGTTGGGTGCTGCCGGCGGCAAGGCGGTTCTGCAGTTGCCAGCCTATCCAGATTGGGCAGATGGCGACAATGTCCTTGTATACTGGATGAACCACCTCCCGGAAAATGCTGCAGACTTGGACCCGCCTGTCGTCACGCTGCCGACAACCGGAGCTAATCAACAGATCGATATCCCCGAAAGTGCCATTCGCACTGTGGGCGACGGTGGCGTGTTCGTGGTCTACTTGCTAGTTGACAAAGCTGGCAACGTCAGTGAAATCTCTGTTTACACCAGCATCGCTGTGGCACTTGGCAAGCTGCCCACGGTTTTCGCCCCTCCTGTTGTGCCGCTTGCCACAGAAGAAGACGAGTACCTGATCGATCAGGCTGACGCCAACGAGGGCGTTGAAGTTTGGGTCCCGGTTTACGAGGGCAAGAAGGCCAGTGATTTCGTCGTCGTGAAATGGGGTGACACAAGTTTGCTGCCCGAAATGGTTGGCTCCGCTGGTGGCGATTTTATTCGAGTTCAGGTACCCGGTGAGGTAATGCTGAATGAGTATGGCAGCGGCACAGGTCCAGTGGCGACTAACGTCAGTTATACACTGCTGCGAGGCACCCACCCAATGGGAGGCGCTGATATCGATATCCAGGTCGATTTCGAAACCATGGATCCGGGCGGTCCCGACCCGACTTGGCCACTGCCGATTCATCCAGGTTTGAAAAAGGTCGTTATCACCGGCCCGGAGAGCGGTAAGAAAGATGAGTTGGACGAGAGTGATGCAGACAAACCGGCGATACTGACGTTTGAACTTTATGGTTTTGCCAAAGAGGATGATGACCTGACGTTCTATTGGGCGGGTGAGGCAGCGCAGACTTACAGTGTGAAGGGCACCGATTCACCTGGTGACACAATTGATCTGGAGGTGCCTTGGGAGATTATCCACGCAGTTGGCAACAACGCCGCTGTGCCTGTGGACTATGAGGCCAGGCGAGATGGGGTACACAACCCCGTGCGTTCTGCCATTACCTCCGTCAAGGTTGACGCCATTACCATTACTCCAGTACCAGCCACGTTCGATCACTTGGTCAATGGATTGGTCAGCTGCGCCAGCATCCAGGCAACGGCAGGACATGAGGATGGGCCCGCAGTCGAGGTGTTGATCCCAGATCTTACTGAGTATCAGCAACATGGTGCGTTTACGAATATTGATCTCACATGGTGGGTCTATCGCGGGCGCAGCGATGAGCAAGGTTTCGACGAAATTGAAGAAGTCAGGCTTGAGGAGACGGTCGCATTGGATGACGCGCATCCGGTTACCGGTTTTACCTGGCGCATACCTTATGCAACCCATGTTCTCCCGACTTATGATGGCTCTGATGATCCCTACTTTAAAAGTTCCAGGGCAAACGTGACCTACGCCCTGAAGATGGCAAAGGGGGATGTCCTTTCCGAAGTAGCCAAGGTCAGGCTTTCTTTTATTCCCCCAGGCGGCCATTGCGACGTTAGCAGCTCTTAGGTACCGGAGCGAGCCGATGTTGTACGGATGGCCTCTGTGCGGTGTCGGCATATTCCCTGCAATCTGCAGGACTTTTCCTATACGAGCGAGGTTTTCAATCTTGTAGCTTGACTGCTGCTGGTGCTGGCTTGCGTGTTTCTACTAATCGCCAAGGTGGTGCCTGAACCTGAATAGCATGAGAGTATTGATATGGGCAGCACGTTATTTCATCGAAAGTTTTGCCGTGGCTTGGTGTATTGCGTGACGGCATTGCCTGTGGGTATATACGCCGGAGACCTTCTGGCCGCTCAGGCCATTATCGAGCGTGATACGGTCATCGATAGTTCGAATTCCTTGGTCGACTATCAGGTTTTGAATGGCGCTACGCTGACAGCCAATGGTGCGACCACCGAGCAGATTTTCCTGCGCGAAGGGGGGGCATTGGAATTCAACGGTAGTTCAATCATCACAGCGGACTATGGCCTGTTAATGGAGGGCGGCGCGCAAGCCATTATCAATGGCAGCAGCATTACCAGCGAGGATCGTGGCATCGTCGTGGGCCGTAGCCGGGTGGGCGGTTCGGCAGCCTGGCTCAGCGGCAGTACCGTGACCGGCAAGAATGGCGGTGCCACTGTTGCGAGCACTTCCGAGTTGCACCTCAATGGCAGCAAAGTACAGGGTATAGGCGCAGGCAGTGCCGGTGTGCAGATGGTAAATGGCTGGTTGGAGGCACAAGGCAGCCAGATCATCGGTGCCCAAGAGGGGATTCGGGTCAATGCCGATGGCACTGCGGGCGAGGCCAGGGTTGAGCTTGACGGTTCGCAAGTCGTCGGGCAGGACGGCGCCGCCATCGTGGTAGGAGCTGGTCGACAAGGAGCGGCAGCGGCAAAGATCACAGTCAGCAATGGGTCGCAGTTGAGTGGCAGCAATCGAAACCTGCTTGAAGTGCGTAACCAGTCCAATGCCGAACTGACCGTCGAAAATAGTCATCTGGAGGGCAATGTCTGGGTTGAGCAAGGCTCCAGCGCAGCCGTTATGCTCGACAAGCAAGCCACGCTCACCGGGCAGTTGGAAAATGTGGGTAAATTGACCATCGGCAATCAGTCGCGCTGGATTATGGGCGCAGATGCCAGCGTGGGTGATCTTGCCCTCGATGGCGGTACGGTGCAGTTTGGCCAGCCCACTGACTACCACCGCCTGACGCTGGATAGCTTGTCGGGTAGCGGCACTTTCGTCATGCATGCAGACTTCGCCAGCGGACAAACCGATTTTCTCGATATCACGGGCAATGCCAGCGGTAATCACGATTTGTTGATTGGCAGTAGCGGTGCAGAGCCACAGGAGGAAGGCAACCTTCAGGTGGTGCACACAGGCGGTGGTGACGCTTCGTTCTCGTTGGTCAACGGCACAGTGGACCTGGGGGCTTTTTCCTATGAGCTCGTTCAGCGCGGCAACGACTGGTACCTGGATGGCTCGCGCAAGATCATCAGCCCCGGCACAAGTTCTGTAATGGCGTTGTTCAATGCAGCCCCCACTGTATGGTATGGCGAACTGACATCTTTGCGTGGTCGCATGGGAGAACTGCGACTGGACGGTGGCAAGGCAGGTGGCTGGATACGTACTTATGGCAACAAGTACGACGTGGCCGCCAGTTCCGGCGTTGCCTACAAGCAAACTCAGCAAGGTTTTTCGCTGGGGGCGGACGCGCCGCTGCCGGTGGGGGATGGCCAATGGTTACTCGGTGTAATGGCCGGCCATAGCCGCTCGGACCTGGACCTCAGTGGTGGCACCAGTGGCGATGTCGACAGCTACTACCTGGGGCTTTACACCACCTGGCTCGATCGGGCCAGTGGCTATTACTTCGATGGTGTTATGAAGCTCAACCGCTTTGATAACGATTCGAAAGTTGCGATGAGTGATGGTACCCGGGCCAAGGGGCACTACAGCAATCAGGGTATCGGTGTGTCGGCCGAGTTTGGGCGGCATATCGAAATGGAGCAAGGGTATTTCATCGAGCCGTTCACCCAATGGTCCACGGCGTATTTTCAAGGCAAGGATTACCACTTGGATAATGGCCTGCAGGCTGAGGGTGACGCGGTGGCTTCCGTGCTTGGCAAGGCAGGGGCAACCTTTGGTCGTAATCTAGAGGTGAAGAGCGGTCATGTCATCCAGCCATATCTGCGTGCAGCCTACGTTCATGAGTTCATCAACAATAACGATGTGAAGGTGAACCAAAACCGTTTTTCCAATGACCTTTCGGGCTCGCGGCTGGAGCTCGGGGCAGGTCTGGCGGTAGCGGTGGCCGAGCGCCTGCAAATGCATGTCGACCTTGATCACAGCCGCGGAGAGCATATTGACCAACCTTGGGGTGTGAACTTGGGCGTGCGCTACAACTGGTAAACGCTAATCGAGGAGGCCGCCTGGCCTCCTTTCAAGGAGAGCGAGGCAGATGGGGTCCATATCACATAACGACCAGGCGTTGCTGCAGCCCGCAGAGGTGCCAGCGCTGCTCGAAGATATTCCAGGCGGCGATCACAACCTTCTACCCGTCATTGCAACGGAGCAAGCGCTAATGGTAGTAGTGCCCATGTGGCCTTTCTCCAATCCTCATCCCGGTGAGCCGGAGCGCCTGCAGCTTCTCTGGGATAATGTCGTTGTGGACGAAAAAGAGTGGGAATCTCCGGTGTTACCCGGGGATTTGCAATTGAGCGTTCCAGTGGCAAAACTCGTGAGCGGACCCCATGAACTGCGTTACGAGGTGACGGGGAGCAATGGCGACATGAGCCCCTCCGATGTGCTGGAGTTGTTGATTGACCTCGATAAGCCCACATTGGGCGGGGAGCGAGGCATGCTGACGATAGTTGAGGACGCGGAGGAAATCGAGCGCGACGGCCTGACGGAGCGCTATCTAAGAAACCATGGTCAGCGCTTGCGAACCGAGGTACCGCGGTACACGACGCCGGTGGCGGGTGACACGATTATTTACTACTGGGATGACGAAGCTTTAGACGAGACCGAGGTTGATCAATACGCAATGGATTGCGAAGACATTCCTGGCCCGTTTTACATCGACTTTGACAGTGAAATGATTCTTCAGCGCGGAGACGGTAATCGCTATCTGTACTATGCGATCAAGGATCGAGCAGGCAACTTCAGCGCGTTTTCCAAACCCTTGAGGGTGGCTGTATCGGCAGCTACGCGAACCTTTCCGTTACCGGAAGTTGCCCAGGCCGAGGGAACGGGGGACCAGTTACGTCTTGCGCTGAATGACCTGAGTCTGCCGCTGCTGGTGGAGGTGCCGGAGGAAGCTTCGGTTTATCCGGATGAAACACTGCGAGTCGAGTGGGGGGAGCCGGATGATCCTGGCTATTTCTCCGCGACGACAGGCTATGAGGGGCGAGAGCGAGCGTTCGAGATCCCGGTGCAGAAAATCGCGGCGCAGAGCGGAATCGAGACCAAAGTGAGGTTCGCGGCATCTGGTGACAAGCGTCAGGATTATCCGTCGCCAGTGGTCAATCTGGTCGTATCAGCGCTGAGCAAGGGGTTGCCCGTGGTCCAGCTGGCACGCGTCGAAAGTGGCAAATTGAGCCTGTCAAAGGCGCCAGAGCGAATTCCCGTAACGCTGAAGACCTGGCCTTTGATGGCTGAGGGGCAATTCGTCGACATCTGGGTCACTGGGGTGTTGCGCAATGGCACAGGTGCAGAGCCATTTCAGGTGCTGAAAGACTATGCAGTCCAGTCAGGTGATCTGAGTGGAGGCATAGGTCGAGCTGATGATGTGGTTGTATTGAAGTCTTATCTGGCGACGCTGAAGCTTGATGAGGCGTTCACCTTGCACGTTCAGGTCAGATTTGCCGAGCAAGGCGTTCCCGTAAACTTCCCGAGCTCAAGCCCGACACTGATAACCTGAGCCGTATGCCTTCACAGCTCGGAGACAGGCGCCGTGATCTCTCTTGTCGTGCCACCGTAATCATTGATTGTTGTAAAAAATACCTGCATGCCTTGAGCTGGAACCGGTGTTGGCAAAGCATAGGCCTGTGTACCCCCAGGGGCGACCATCTCCCGGGTTTCGACGCTTTCAAGCGCTGTGGGATGGCCTACCTGAACGCGCTGGAAGGTGTAGTGGTAGGGCGAAGGGTTGTGCACGAGCAGTTTTGCTTTGCCGTTGGTGTGTTGCACGGACCACTGCAAGGTCTTTAAGCCTTCCTCTGGAGACCCTTGCAGCCCGGCTGGGCGATAGAACAGTTTGATCCGGGTGCGCATTGCGATGGTCAACGTGTTCGATGGCTCGTCATCCGCTTGAGGGATTTCCTGTACGTTGAAGTAGAACAATGATTCCCGGTCCTTTGGCAAGTCATTGGGGAGGCGATTGATCTGTACGGTTTGTTCGTTGCCAGGATCCAGCCTGAACAAGGAAGGCGTAGCGATGAGTGGCACAGCGATGGTGCTGTCGTCCGTGTCGGTGTTGACCCAGCTCTGGGCCGCAAAAACTTGAGTGCTGGGGTTGGCAACGATGATCGAGCTGCTTTGTTTGTCGCTGCCGTGAATGATGCGTGTAGCGCTGATGGTGAGCGCTGCTTGGGCAGCCGGCATGAAGCAGCCGGTGGCGGCAGCAACCAATAGCAGGTTGCGAAAAAATGAGGTAGGCATAAGTGGTGTTCTGTAAATGGTCGCCAGCAAGCGCAGCGGTCTGCACTTGCTGGGGGCCGGTGTCAAGGAATGGCAACCAGGAAGTTTACGCTTGTCGAGATGTGCCCTTCAGTCACCGCGGGCTCAATGGTATGCAGCTGTGCGGTGAAGTTCATGTCGGTGTTCTCTATGTCCTCGTAGACAACAGATTCATCACCCGGCTTGAGCTGAGTGTCGCTCTTGTCGTAGATGGCCATGGCGAAGCCAGAGCTGTAGCCATGGCCGCTTTGCAGTTTGTATAGCCCAGAGGGGGCCTCGCCATAGCCGGCGGTGAACTTCACAGTTGCAGTGGCATCAGTGGGGAGGGTGCAAACATCAGTGTCAACCCGCAGGCCGAACTTCTGCATCGGGGTTTTTAGGCCCACCTGCTTGAAGTCCTTGGTGTTGAAGTCTCCCAGGTAGACCTTCGGCAGGCTAGAGCCACCCGGCATGACGACGTTGATCGGGCAGGTGCCACCGGTACCAACGTTGCCTTCGAAGGTGATGATGCCGGTGCCTGTCTCGGCGGCCATAGCAGAACTGCAACACAGGCCCAGGGTGAATAGTGTAAGGATACGTTTCATTTTGCGATCCAATAGAGGGTAGACTTGTCGGTGTATGCCGATGCGGCGTCCAGGGGAGAGACGCCTAATCGGTACTAGCAAGCCTATCGGTGATCGTAAAATGTGATCTGTAGGGGAATTCTTTTGGGTGGGCGGAAAACGCGATGCCTGCCGAAATGGATGGTGTCAGTGGCTATGGCCTGAGGCGTTTAGCAGCTGCTTCTGCTTGTTCCAATCGAAGGGATCGCCATTCTGCTCGGCTTCATAGCGGCGCTCCTCCAGCTGCTGATAGAGGTACAACTCTTCATCGGGCATGAAGTGAAGGCAGTCGCCGCCAAAGAACCAGAGCAGGTCGCGTGGCACTAGATGGGCGATCTGCGGGTAGCGCTGGATTACCTGGCAAATCAGATCCTGCCCCAAGTATTGGCTATGTAGCGGGTCCTGCGGCAGCAGGCTTAGCAGTTCGTCGAAGCGCTCCATAAACAAGGCATGGCTCTCCTCGGGCACCTGCTCGGCGTTTTCGAGTGCGACCAGAATGGTGCGCAGGTGTTCTAGTAGCTGAAAGTTGTAGCGCTGGTAGGGGGTGGTCACGGGTTGGTCCTGATGCAGGGGTGATGAAGGCATTGTACCGCGTTGCAGCGCAGCCAGCTGGTGTGAGGGCGTCCGACTGACATTTTTGCCAGTATCGTCGAACGAGCGGATAGATCAGGCTTACTGAACGGTAAACGCCAGTTGATTTGGCGTTCCGACTCTTGGGAGTAACTGTATGTCCGGTAAATCCTTGTCAGAGGTGCTGATTGCTGCGATCGAGGTAACCTCTGAAATGCTTGAGTCCTGTTGGCACGGGCGCTACCCCGAATTATCCAAAGAACCGGGAGAGTTGATTGTTCTAGACAGGGGGGCTGCAGGGAATAATAGAAAAATCAAACAAATTCGGATGGGGTTACCCAAGCTCGAATATACCCATTCCAATGCCACGCTGTGCCTGACCCTTAAGCAGCGCGCGTTATTTGATCAGGAGGTTGTTCTGCTTACCGAGCAAGGCGCGGGTAGCCCTTGGTTGAGTAGTATCCGAAAGATGAACCTGCCCCGCGACAGGGTGTTAGCTATCGAGATTTCCTTTATCAAGTCTAGCGAGCGGCATAAACTCATTTACAAGTCGCTGCCGCAACGGGAGCTTAGCCTTGCGTGGGTTGGGAATGTCGAGTATAGCTACAGCGGCAACGATACTGATAAACGGCTACTGGCAGAGCACTACGATGCACGAAAAGCTGTCGTTCTTTATCAGCTACCGCTTCCGCCGCTCAATCTGCTACTGCACGATGTGATAGTCACGCCAGCGGCCTCCGATGTCGGCTTTATTAACTACGGTCTGTATTCATTCTCAACTGCAGCCGCGTACCCGTTTGAATCACAATCGACTGGCATAGCTCCGCTATTGGCTGGAAGTGGTTTAGCCATGGTCAGCTTGGCGATGGCATTTCCGGAGAACCTGTTGGGTAAGCCGCCATTGGACGTTGCCTGGTTGCCTTCATTGGTGGTTCCGCCAAACACCGTAACACACGACCCCTCGCAAGACGTACCTGCTCCAGGGATTGGTTTTAACTTTGGCTACCGTCGGACCAGCTATGCCAAGACAGCACCGCAGGTAGGTAATGAAGATACCCTCACTGTCAGCCCTCTGGTCAGCGTTGTTGGGGCCGGCTATGACAAGCAGCCGCTTGAACTCTCTCGTTCTGGCGCTGCCGAGGTGGAGTTCATAGGTGAGCATAGAGGCGGGCTTCATGAAGGCAATGGCACTTATTATTATGTGCCTCCTGCGAACCAACAGCCAGCCATTGTCTATGAGCAAGACTGCAAAACCCTCCAGGCCCCGGCGATACTGGAGACACTGCGCGAGCGGGCGAGTGCGGATGTTATCCAGGTAACTGTGAATGGTGGAAGTGCCTTGTCAACGTTTGTCACACTCTATGCACGACAAACTCACTATTTGACATTTGCACTGGAAAGGAATGCACTGAAGCTCAAGCTCTGGTATTTCGATGCCGATCTCGGAGAGGATATGCCTGTGCCTGACGATGAGACTGAGTGGACGATCATTGCTGGAAATGGATCAGTTTCCAGCGCGGGTGTATTCACTCAAGCGCCTGCGGCGCCTACGCCATTCACCGTAATTGCGGGGCGCGATCTGGGCAGTTCCAGACTTCTTTACTGGGCGGTCACAGTCATACCTGTCCCCTTGTATACCCCACCGCAGTTTGTAGCATTATTCGAAAGCTGATATGTGCTTTGACTGCGGTGCCAGGAGGCATCCGCGCAGCGAACCGACGAGGCACTTCGTGGCCTCATCGGTGTTCTGCGGCAGTCACCTAACGAATTTTGCCCTTGGTTAATGCGAGACTTTCTTTATCGAATGCATCTACCTCAATCACCTGGCGTCTATGATGTTCGGCTTCCTCTAGGCGCCGTGCTTGCGCCGGTTGTAATATACCGGCTCGAACCGCTGCCTCGACTGGCCCTTCGCCTGCAGCAATACGCAACTTACCGGCTCGCATTGCTTGCTGAAGTTCCCTGGCCTGCGGTGCAATTTCGGCCACCAGGTCGTTGGCCGTTTGCAGGGTAGCGACCGGGTCGCCTTCGGCGCTGGGCCTGAAGCATCCCGCCAGCAACTCCTCTAGCGCCGGATCTCCTTTACTCCGCCCAATCAGGCCCGCCACCTCTGCATCCAGCTCATCGCTAGGCCCGGTATGGCGGCGGCCCAAGGGGAACACCAATACCCGAAGCGCGCAGCCGACAAACCGGTTGGGGAAGTTGTTCAGCAAGCGGTCGAGGGCCTTTTCCGCCTGGCCCAAGCTTTCTTCCATGGCCCAGCGCAGTAGCGGCTGCATGTGCTCCGGCGAACCCAGATCGTGATAACGCTTGAGCGCAGCGCTGGCAAGGTACAGATAGCTGAGGACATCGCCCAGCCGTGCGCTGAGCCGTTCACGGCGCTTGAGGGTGCCGCCGAGCAGCAGCATGGACAGGTCTGCCAGTAGCGCGAACGCTGCGGCTTGGCGATTAAGGGCGCGGAAGTAGCTCTGGCTCAACGCGTCGCCCGGGACCGTTTCCAGACGGCCAAGGCCCAGGCCATGGATCAGCGTACTGGAGGCGTTACCTGCGGCGAACATGATGTGCTTCATCAGTAGATCGTCGAACTCTCTCAACGCCTGGTCTCGATCCTCGCGCCCGGCCAGGGCCATCTCTTTGAGCACGAACGGATGGCAGCGAATTGCACCCTGGCCAAAGATCATCAAGTTGCGCGAAAGGATGTTGGCGCCCTCGACCGTGATGAAGATCGGGGCACCTTGCCAGTTGCGGCCCAGGTAGTTGTTCGGGCCCATGATGATGCCCTTGCCACCGTGCACGTCCATGGCGTGCTGGATGCATTCGCGGCCACGTTCGGTCAGATGGTACTTGAGGATCGCCGATAGCACCGAGGGTTTCTCGCCCAGGTCCACGGCCTTGGCGGTCAGCAGGCGGGCGCTGTCCATCAGCCAGGCGTTGCCACCAATGCGCGCCAGCGACTCCTGGATGCCTTCGAAGGCGGCCAGCGGCACGTTGAACTGCTCGCGGATATTGGCGTACTGGCCGGTCACCAAGCTGGTGTACTTGGCCGCGCCGGTGCCCACGGCGGGCAGCGAGATCGAGCGGCCCACCGACAGGCAGTTCATCAGCATCATCCAGCCCTTGCCGAGCATGGCCTGGCCGCCGATGAGGAAGTCCAACGGTATGAACACGTCCTTGCCGCTGTTGGGGCCGTTCATGAACGCAGCGCCGAGTGGCAGGTGGCGTTTGCCGATTTCTATCCCCGGGGTGTCGGTGGGGATCAGCGCCAGGCTGATGCCCAGTTCTTCTTGCTCGCCGAGCAGGTGGTCCGGGTCGTAGGCCTTGAAGGCCAGGCCCAGCAGGGTGGCGACCGGGCCCAGCGTGATGTAACGCTTTTCCCAGTTCAGACGCAGGCCGATGACTTCTTCGCCTTGCCACGGGCCTTTGCAGATGATGCCGGTGTCGGGCATGGCACCCGCATCGGAGCCGGCCAGCGGGCCGGTCAGGGCGAAGCAGGGGATCTCATCCCCGCGGGCCAGGCGTGGCAGGTAGTGGTTGCGTTGCTCGTCGGTGCCATAGTGCAGCAGCAGCTCGGCCGGGCCGAGCGAGTTGGGCACCATCACCGTGGAGGCCAGGTCGCCACTGCGGGTGGCCAGTTTCATCGCCACCTGGGAGTGGGCATAGGCGCTGAAGCCTTTGCCCCCGTATTCCTTGGGAATGATCAGGGCGAAGAAGCCATGTTGCTTGATGTGTGCCCAGGCTGCGGGCGGCAGGTCCAGGTCCTGGCCGATCTGCCAGTCGCTGACCATGGCGCACAGTTCTTCGGTAGGGCCATCGATGAAGGCCTGTTCTTCTTCAGTCAGCTTCGGTGCCGGGTAGGCCAGCAAGGTGCGCCAGTCGGGGCGCCCACTGAACAGTTCGCCGTCCCACCATACGGTGCCGGCATCGATAGCCTCGCGTTCGGTCTGCGACATCGGTGGCAGGGTACGTTTGAACCAACTGAACAGCGGGCTGGTGAAGAGTTTGATGCGCAGATCCGGCAGCAGCACGAACGCTGCGGAGGCTGCCAGCAGCAGCCAGAAGATCGTCAACAGCCAGCCTGGGGTATGGCTGAAGATACCCATCAGTACCAGATATGCCGCGAGTATCCCCAGCGCCGGCAAGGGCGCGATGCGCCGGTGCGCGAGATACGCCGCGCCGATCACCAGAACTACCAACCACAACAGCAACATAGTCCTTCCTCCGTGGAAATATCGTGTCAGCGTGCCACCAGAGCTTAGTCGGCATCCGCGAGACCGCCTTGTCTGTTCAGTGACAGGGCGTGATGACAGGAGTTCAGGCATGCATCTGGTGGCCATCATGCAATCCCAAAACACCTCACACTCACTGGCCTGGAGTAAACTGGCTGTCCTTTGCATTCAATCAGGACGTTGCCATGCTGAAGATCTGGGGTCGCAAGAATTCGAGCAATGTACGCAAGGCGCTGTGGATCGCCCATGAACTGGGCCTGGACTTCGAGTCGATCGACGCCGGTGGTGCCTTCGGTGTGGTCAACGAACCACACTATCGCTCACGCAACCCCAACGGCCTGGTACCGATGCTCGAGGACGGCGATCTGGTGCTGTGGGAGTCCAACGCCATTGTCCGCTTCCTCTGCGCCCAGTACGGTCGTGAGCAGGGCTGGTACCTCGACGACCCACGCCAGCGCGCCCAGGCGGACAAGTGGATGGACTGGACCACTTCATCCTTCGCCACACCCTTCCGTCCGTTGTTCTGGGGTCTGCTGCGCACCCCCGAAGAGCAGCGCGACTGGGTGGCGATCAACGCCGCGCATAAGGCGTGCGCCGAACTGCTGTCGATTGCCGACCAGACCCTGGCGCACCAGCCCTACCTGTCCGGCGACGAGATCGGTATGGGTGACATCCCCCTGGGCAGCTTCGTCTATGCCTGGTTCGAGATGCCTATCGAGCGCCCGGACATGCATCACCTGCAGGCCTGGTACGAGCGCCTGAAAGCGCGCCCAGCCTACCAGGCAGCGGTGATGACCGCGCTGACCTGATCGAACACCTCTGCTCTTTCGATAGTCACTATCAATACGCGTGACTGTACTTAAGCGGCCAGGCCTAGCACCATGGCCGCACTCACTGCGCCAGCACCGTGATCTGGCGTGTTCCGAACCCTCTACTCCTCGGTACGTGACCCGCTATGAGTTCTGCCCTGTCCATCCGACAGCTCACCAAGACCTACGGCAACGGCTTCCAGGCCCTCAAGGGCATCGATCTGGATGTCGCCGAAGGTGACTTTTTCGCCTTGCTCGGCCCCAACGGTGCCGGTAAATCCACCACCATCGGTATCCTCTCGACCCTGGTCAACAAGACCAGCGGTACGGTGAATGTCTTCGGCCATGACCTGGACCGCGAGCCGGCGGCGCTCAAGCGCTGCCTGGGCGTGGTGCCCCAGGAGTTCAACTTCAACCAGTTCGAGAAGACCTTCGACATTGTCGTTACCCAGGCCGGCTACTACGGCATTCCACCCAAGCTCGCCAAGGAGCGCGCTGAACAGTACCTGACCCAGTTGGGGCTGTGGGACAAGCGCGACGTGCCGTCGCGTTCGCTCTCGGGGGGCATGAAGCGCCGCTTGATGATCGCCCGCGCGTTGATCCACGAGCCGCGCCTGCTGATCCTGGACGAGCCAACCGCTGGGGTGGATATCGAGCTGCGCCGTTCGATGTGGAGCTTCCTCACCGAGCTCAACCAGAAGGGCATCACCATCATCCTGACCACCCACTACCTTGAGGAAGCCGAGCAGTTGTGCCGCCACATCGGCATCATCGACCACGGCACCATCGTCGAGAACACCAGCATGCGCAAACTGTTGAGCAAGCTGCATGTGGAGACCTTCGTCCTCGACCTCAAGCACGACCTGGCCCAGGCCCCGAACCTGGCCGGCTACCCGTGCCGGTTGATCAGCCCGCATACCCTGGAGGTCCAGGTAGACAAGGATGTTGGCATCACCGCGTTGTTCGGCCAACTGGCGCTGCAGAACATCGAGGTGCTGAGTCTGCGCAACAAGACCAATCGACTCGAGGAACTGTTCGTGTCCCTGGTGGAAAAAAACCTGTCGAAGGTGGCCGTATGAGTGTGGAACTGCGCACCAACTGGGTCGCCCTGAATACCATCGTCTACCGTGAAGTCCGGCGCTTTTTGCGTATCTGGCCGCAGACCCTGCTGCCGCCGGCGATCACCATGGTCCTGTACTTCGTGATCTTCGGTAACCTGATCGGCCGGCAGATCGGCGACATGGGCGGCTTCTCCTACATGGAGTACATAGTACCGGGGCTGATCATGATGTCGGTGATCACCAACTCCTACGGCAACGTGGTATCGAGCTTCTTCGGCAGCAAGTTCCAGCGTTCGATCGAGGAGTTGATGGTCTCGCCGGTGTCGCCGCACACCATTCTCGTCGGCTATGTGCTGGGTGGCGTGCTGCGTGGCCTGGCGGTGGGTGTGATCGTGACCATCCTGTCGCTGTTCTTCACCCATCTGCAGGTGCATCACCTGGGCGTGACCGTGGTGGTGGTGCTGCTGACCGCGACCATCTTCTCCCTGCTGGGCTTCGTCAACGCGGTGTTCGCGCGCAACTTCGACGATATCTCGATCATCCCGACTTTCGTGCTGACGCCGCTGACCTACCTGGGCGGGGTGTTCTACTCGATCAACCTGCTGCCGCCGTTCTGGCAGGCCGTGTCGCTGGCCAACCCGGTTCTGCACATGGTCAACTCGTTCCGCTACGGCATCCTAGGGGTTTCGGATATCCGCATTGGCACGGCGATTACGTTCATGCTGGTTGCCACCGCGGTGCTCTACGCGCTCTGCGTTCGCCTGCTGGTCAGCGGCCGCGGCATGCGCAGCTGATTGCTTGCGTTTGCGCCGGCGCCATTGCCGGCCTACCCACCAGCGCCAGTAGAGCATGGTCAGGCCATAGCCGAGTATGCCGAGCAACACGCCGCAGACCACTGAACCGAGCAGGAAGGGCTGCCACATGGTCCCGAGCTGCTCGGTGATCCACTGGAAGGTCAGCTCATCGGGCAGGGTGCGGGGAGGGATCTGCAGCAGCCAGGCGCCCATCATGTAGGTGCAGAAGAATACCGGCGGCATGGTGAAGGGGTTGGTCAGCCAGACCAGGCTGACCGCGATCGGCAGGTTGCCGCGTACCGGAATCGCCAGGCTGGCGGCCAGCAGCATCTGCATCGGGATCGGGATAAAGGCGGCGAACAGGCCGACGCCCATGGCCCGGGCCACCGAATGGCGGTTCAGGTGCCAGAGGTTGGGGTCATGCAACAAGCGGCCGAGGAAGCGTAAGGACTTGTGGTCTCGAATGCTGGTCGGATCCGGCATGTAGCGTTTGAAAAGTCGGCGCGGCATGTAGGGGCTCGGCAGGTTGATGGGGGCCAGTATGCACCGGTTTCCATAACCGCCTGGTTCAGACTTTGTGACAAATATTAAGCGAGTATCGCTGAACGCTGATCTATGCCTCAGGGGACGTTTTTGTTCTGGAGCTTCAAGTCATGCGCACAGGGATGTTCGCGCTCGCGCTCGGGTTGTTGTGCCTGGGCCTTCTGCCAGCACTGCCATCGGTCGGGTGGCTTTGCCTACTGTTTTTTTTCGCCCTTGTCTGCCTGTGTTCGCGGGGGTGGCCCTTGGGATGCCTGCTGCTCGGCCTGTGCTGGGCCTGTTGGTCGGCCCAGGGGGCACTGGATGACCGCCTGGCCCCGGCACTGGATGGCCGCACCCTGTGGCTCGAGGGCAGGGTGGTGGGGTTGCCCCGGCAGGACGGGCAGTCGGTGCGGTTTGAACTGAGCGACGTGGTGTCACGGCGCGCCGAGCTGCCACGGCGCCTACAACTGAGCTGGTTTGGCGGGCCTCAGGTCAACAGCGGGGAGCGCTGGCGTCTGGCGGTCAGCCTCAAGCGCCCCCATGGGTTGCTCAACCCCTATGGACCGGACCGCGAAGCGCGGTTGCTGGCGCGGCGCATCGGCGGCACCGGTACGGTCAAGGCCGGTGCCTTGCTGGAGCCGGCCAGCCTGGCCTGGCGCGATGGCGTACGTCAGCGCCTGCTGGCTGTCGAGGCCCATGGCCGGGAGGCGGCGCTAGTGGCTCTGGTGCTGGGCGATGGTGGCGGCTTGCCAAGGGAGGACTGGCAGGTGTTGCAGGACACCGGCACGGTGCACCTGCTGGTGATCTCCGGGCAGCATATCGGCCTGTTGGCCGGTTTGGTCTATGCCATGGTCGCCGGGCTGGCGCGCTTGGGTTGGTGGCCGCAGCGGTTGCCGTGGCTGCCTTGGGCCTGCGGCCTGGGCATGGCGGCGGCGCTGGGCTATGGCCTGTTGGCTGGTTTCCAGGTGCCGGTGCAGCGTGCCTGTTTGATGTTGGCGGTGGTCCTGCTTTGGCGACTGCGCTTCCGTCAGTTGGGGCCTGGCTGGCCATTGCTGCTCGCGCTCAACGGCGTGTTGCTGGCCGAACCACTGGCCAGCCTGTTGCCAGGTTTCTGGCTGTCTTTCACGGCCGTGGCGATCCTCATCTTCACCTTTGCCGGCCGCCTGGGTGCGTGGCGCCCCTGGCAGGCCTGGACGCGTGCGCAATGGGCGATCGCTGTGGGCCTGTTGCCCGCGCTGCTGGCGCTGGGCTTGCCGGTCAGCTTCAGCGCGCCGCTGGCCAACCTGCTGGCCGTGCCCTGGATCAGCCTGGCGGTGTTGCCCTTGGCGCTGCTCGGCACCGCGTTGTTGCCAGTTGCGGGACTGGGTGAAGCGCTGCTGTGGCTGGCCGGTGGCTTGCTGGAGCTGCTGTTTCGCCTGTTGGCCCAGGTAGCCCACTGGCGTCCCGCCTGGTTGCCGGAGCCCCTGCCATTGTGGGCCTGGGCGCTGGTCTGCCTCGGCGCGTTGCTGCTGCTACTGCCCCGTGGCGTCCCGCTGCGTGGGCTGGGCGCGGTCATGCTGCTGGCGCTGTGGGTGCCCAGGGAAGATATACCTGAAGGACAGGTGGAAGTCTGGCAACTGGATGTCGGCCAGGGCCTGGCGATCCTACTGCGTACCCGTCAGCACAGCTTGCTCTACGATGCCGGGCCGGCCATGGGGGAGATGGACCTGGGCGAGCGTGTAGTGTTGCCGACCCTACGTAAATTGGGCGTGCGCGAGCTCGACCTGATGCTGATCAGCCATGCCCATGCCGACCATGCCGGAGGCGCTGCCGCGATCCACCGAGGATTGCCGGTCAGGCGGGTGCTGGGCGGCGAAGCGGCGGCGCTACCCGAGGCGTTGCAGGCCCAACCCTGCGTCAGCGGTGAGCGCTGGCAATGGGATGGCGTGGCCTTCTCGCTCTGGCGCTGGCCCGAAGGGCCGGACAGCAACCAGCGCTCCTGCGTACTGCTGGTCGAAGCCCAGGGCGAGCGCTTGCTGTTGGCCGGGGATATTGAAGCGGGGGCGGAGCGGGCTTGGCTGGCGGATACGGCAGTGCCGCAGGTGGACTGGTTGCAGTCGCCGCACCATGGCAGCCGCACCTCGTCCAGTGAAGCCTTCATCGCCGCCACCGCACCCCGTGGCGTGCTGATCTCGCGCGGGCGCCACAATGGTTTCGGTCATCCCCATGCCGAGGTCATGGCGCGCTACCGTCGGCATGGTCTGACGATCCATGACAGCGCGCTGGAGGGCGCGCTGCGCTTACGCCTGGGCTCTCACGGCGAGGCAACCGGGCTGCGTAGTCAACGGCGTTTCTGGCGCTAACCCGGTCAGGAGCTGTTGACGTTCGGCAGATGAGCCCCCCTCGCTCCTATGGTAGAGTGGCGGACTTTTTCAGGGGGATGCTAACTGTGTGGGAATTGGTCAAGTCCGGCGGTTGGATGATGCTGCCGATCATTCTGAGCTCCATCGCCGCCATGGCTATCGTCGCCGAGCGTCTGTGGACCTTGCGCGCCAGCCGCGTGACCCCGCCGCATCTGCTTGGCCAGGTATGGATGTGGATCAAGGACAAGCAACTGACCAGTGACAAGCTCAAGGCCCTGCGCGCCGATTCGCCGCTGGGCGAGATTCTCGCCGCGGGCCTTGCCAACTCCCGGCACGGCCGCGAGATCATGAAGGAGTGCATCGAGGAGTCGGCGTCCCGGGTCATCCATGAGCTGGAGCGCTACATCAGCACCCTCGGCACCATTGCCGCGATGGCGCCGCTGCTTGGGCTGCTGGGCACGGTGCTGGGCATGATCGATATCTTCAGCGCCTTCATGGGCACGCAGATGACGGCCAATGCCTCCGTGCTCGCTGGCGGTATTTCCAAGGCCTTGGTCACCACGGCGGCTGGCCTGATGGTGGGTATTCCGGCGGTGTTCTTCCACCGTTTCCTGCTGCGCCGCATCGACGAGTTGGTGATCGGCATGGAGCAGGAGGCGATCAAGCTGGTCGAGGTGCTCCAGGGCGACCGTGAGGTCGAGGTGGCTGGAGGCAAGGCGTGAAGTTCCGGCGCAATCGGCAGCGGGAGAACGTCGACATCAACCTGGCGTCGTTGATCGATGTGGTGTTCGTCCTGCTGCTGTTCTTCGTGGTCACCACCACCTTCACCCGCGAAACCCAGTTGCGCGTCGACTTGCCAGAGGCTGCCAGCGCCACGCCGGCGACGGAAGAGGAGGGCAAGCGGGTGGAGATCACCATTAGCGCCGAGGGCGTGTACTCGGTGAACAACCACCTGCTGCCCAAGAGCGACCTGGCCACTCTGACCGAGGCGTTGCAGCAGGAGTCGGCGGGCGACAACCAACTGCCGTTGTCGATCAGTGCTGATGGCAAGACGCCGCACCAGGCCGTGGTCACCGCAATGGATGCTGCTGGCAAGCTCGGTTTCAGCCATTTGCGCATGACCACCGTCGAGGCCGCGCAGGGGACTCCCTGATGGCGCTCGCCGACCGTTTACTCGCCGCCTGGTACGCCGGGCACCCGGCCCTGGTCCTATTGCGTCCGCTCGAGGCCTTGTACCGTCGTGTGGTGCAACGCAAGCGGGCGCGCTTCCTCAATGGTGAAAGCGCCAGCTACCACGCTCCCGTGCCTGTGGTGGTGGTGGGCAACATCACCGTCGGCGGTACTGGCAAGACGCCAATGATCCTTTGGCTGATCGAGCACTGCCGCCAGCGTGGGCTGCGGGTCGGTGTGGTCAGCCGTGGCTATGGCGCCAGGCCCCCGCAGTTGCCTTGGCGGGTCCGCGCCGAACAGAGCGCCGAGCAGGCCGGCGACGAACCCTTGCTGATCGTCCAGCGCACTCAGGTGCCACTGATGATCGACCCCGACCGTTCACGGGCAGTGAAGGCGTTGCTCGCCAGCGAGCCCCTGGACCTGATCCTCTGTGACGACGGCATGCAGCACTATCGCCTGGCGCGTGATCTGGAACTGGTACTGGTCGACGCCGCACGGGGCCTGGGCAATGGCCGTTGCCTGCCTGCCGGGCCGCTGCGTGAGCCGGCCGAGCGCCTGGGCGAGGCCGATGCCGTGTTGTACAACGGCGCCAACGCCGACCGCGAGGGCGGCTTCGCCTTCCGTCTCCAGCCCGCTGCGCTGGTCAACCTGAGCAGTGGCGAGCGCCGTGGGCTCGACTATTTTCCTGCCGGCCAGGCCGTGCATGCGGTGGCCGGAATCGGTAATCCCCAGCGTTTCTTCAACACCCTGCAAGGGCTAAACTTGCAGCCGGTGCCGCATCCCTTTGCCGACCATGCGCAGTTCAGCGCCGAGAGCCTGGCGTTCAGCCCGGCGTTGCCGCTGGTCATGACCGAGAAGGATGCGGTGAAATGCCGTGCTTTCGCCAGTGCCGACTGGTGGTACCTGGCCGTAGACGCCGTGCCGTCCGAGGCCTTCGGCGACTGGTTCGATGGTCAGCTCGAACGCCTGCTGCCCGGGCGCCGGCAGCCCTGACCCTTTTCATTTTCCGGCCATTGGCCTCAAGGAATTTCCATGGACACCAAACTGCTCGATATCCTTGCCTGCCCGATCACCAAAGGCCCGCTCAAGCTCAGCGCCGACAAGACCGAGCTGATCAGCAAGGGCGCGGGCCTTGCCTATCCGATCCGTGATGGCATCCCGGTGATGCTGGAAAGCGAAGCCCGCACCCTGACCGACGAAGAGCGCCTGGAAAAATGAGCCTGGATTTCACTGTGGTGATTCCTGCCCGCCTGCGTTCTACGCGCCTGCCGGGCAAACCGCTGTTGCCGATCGCCGGCAAGCCGATGGTCCAGCATGTCTGGGAGCAGGCGCGTAAGAGTGCCGCCAGCCGGGTGGTGATCGCCACCGATGACCAAGGCATCTTCGATGCCTGCAAGGCCTTTGGCGCCGAAGTCCTGCTGACCCGTGCCGACCATGAGTCCGGCACCGATCGCCTGGCGGAAGTTGCCGCCTACCTGGGGTTGGCCGACGATGCCATCGTGGTCAACGTGCAGGGTGATGAGCCCTTGATCCCGCCGGTGATCATCGACCAGGTGGCGGCTAACCTGGCGGCCCACCCGGAAGCCGGTATCGCCACCCTGGCCGAGCCGATCAGCGAGCCGGAAGTGGTGTTCAACCCCAATGCAGTGAAGGTGGTCAGCGACAGCAATGGCCTTGCCCTGACCTTCAGCCGCGCGCCGTTGCCTTGGGCGCGGGATGTCTTCGCCAAGGCCCGCGACCTGTTGCCGGAGGGCGTGCCCTATCGCCGGCACATCGGTATGTACGCCTACCGTGCCGGCTTCCTCCAGGACTTCGTCAATTGGGGCCCCTGCTGGCTTGAACAGGCCGAGGCCCTGGAGCAACTGCGCGCGCTCTGGCATGGCGTGCGTATCCATGTGGCCGACGCCATTCAGGCGCCACCGGTGGGTGTCGACACCCCTGAAGACCTGGAGCGCGTGCGGCGCTTGCTGGAGGCTTGATGCGCGTTTTGTTTGTTTGCCTGGGCAACATCTGCCGCTCGCCCACTGCCGAAGGCGTGCTGCGTCATCAACTGCAGGCCGCTGGCCTGGCCTCGCGGGTGCATGTGGCTTCGGCCGGCACCGGTGACTGGCATGTCGGCAAGGCTCCGGACAAGCGCACCAGCCGTGCAGCACTGCTGCGGGGCTATGACCTATCGCAGCAGCGCGCGCAGCAAGTCAGTGCCGCCCACTTCGATGAGTACGACCTGATTCTGGCCATGGACAAGAGCAACCTCGGCCACCTGCAGGCCTTGCGCCCGCAGGCGGCACGCGCCGAGCTCGACCTGTTCCTGCGCCGCTACCGTAGCGCCCTGGAAGAGGTGCCGGACCCCTACTATGGCGGTGAGCAAGGCTTCGAGCAGGTCCTGGACCTGATCGAGGTCGCCTGCCAGGGCCTGGTCGACGAACTCAAGGGGCGGCTATGACGGCGCAGTGGCAGGAGCGGGTTTCGCTCAAGCCCTTCAATACCTTCGGCATCGATGTCAAGGCGCGCTGGTTCGTCCAGGCGCACAACGATGACGAGGTGCGCCTGGCGCTGGCTGCAGCGGCCGAGCAGGACCTGCCCGTGCTGGTGATCGGTGGTGGCAGCAACCTGCTGTTGACGGCCGATGTCCAGGCCTTGGTGCTGCATATGGCCAGTCGTGGCCTGCGCGTGCTTGAGGATGACGGTGAGCGGGTGGTGGTGGAAGCCGAGGCTGGTGAGCCCTGGCATCCGTTCGTGCAATGGAGCCTGGGACAGGGGTTCAGTGGCCTGGAAAACCTCAGCCTGATTCCCGGCACTGTGGGCGCCGCGCCGATGCAGAACATCGGGGCCTACGGGGTGGAGATCAAGGATGTATTCGCCGGCCTGACGGCGCTGGACCGCCAGACCGGTGAGCTACGTGATTTCAGCCTTGGGGAATGCGCTTTTGCCTACCGTGACAGCCTGTTCAAGCGCAGCCCAGGGCGCTGGCTGATCCTGCGCGTGCGTTTTGCCCTCAGCCGCGAGCTTAGGGCGCACCTGGACTATGGGCCGGTACGTCAGCGTCTGCAGGAGCAGGGTGTCGAACAAGTCACCGCACAGGTAATCAGTGATGCGATCTGTAGCATCCGCCGGGAAAAGCTGCCGGACCCTGCCAAATTGGGCAATGCCGGTAGTTTTTTCAAGAATCCGGTGATTTCTGCTGAGCAGGCGGAGCAGATCCGTTCGCGCTATCCGGGCGTGGTGGCTTATCCACAGGCGAATGAGCAAGTGAAGCTGGCGGCGGGTTGGTTGATCGAGCAGGCGGGCTGGAAGGGCTTTCGCGAGGGCGATGCGGGCGTGCACTGTTTGCAGTCGCTGGTGCTGGTCAACTATGGCCAGGCCACGGGAGCTCAACTGCATGCGCTGGCGCGCAGGATCCAGGCTGATATCCACGAGCGCTTCGGTGTTGAGCTGGAGATGGAGCCGAACCTCTACTGAGCCTGTGAGATGCTTGAGGCCGACGCAGGCCCTGTAGGAGCCAGCGTCAGCTGGCGATGCTTACGCGTCACCGGCCTCCAATCCGTACAAAACAAAAAGCCCCGCCAGTGTGAACTGGCGGGGCTTTTCATTCAGCCATTGGAATCAACCGTGAGGTTTGTGCTCTTCGGTGGTTTCCAGGGCTTTGTGCGGCTGCTCGGTCTCGGCCGACTCTTCGACCACTGGCGTTACCTCGTCGGCAACTGGAGTGGTTTCAGTGGCTGGCTGTTCGACCACCGGGGCAGCAGGCTGCTCGGCTTCGGCGTTTGCAGCGGCGGCAGCGGCTGCAGCAGCGGCTTCAGCTTCGCGTTTGCGGCGACGCACTTCACGTGGGTCGTTCGGGGCGCGACCGTTCGGCAGAATCGCCGAGGGGGCTTCGACCACTGCCGGTTCGGCAGTTGGTTCTGGCTCGACAGCAACCGGAGCAGCTTCGGCCGCTACAGGTTGGGCTTCGACAACGGGTGCAGCTTGCTCGGTCGTCGGGGCTGGAGCTTCGACGACTGGCGCGGCTTCTGCTGCTGCTTCAGCGGCCGGAGCCTCTTCAGCCACCTGCGGCGCCACTTCTCCAACTGGCTCGGCAGCAGGCTCGATTACGGCAACCGGTGCGCTGACTGGCTGTTCTACCACCGGCGCGGCGGCCACTTCTTCAGCGGCTTCGACAGCGCTAGGCGCTGCTTCGGCTGGAGCGGCCTCGGCAACCGGCTCGGCAGCTTCTTTGGCGGCTACAGGGGCGGCTTCGGAGGCGGCAGCAGTGGCGCGTTCGGCTTGCTGGTTGGCCTGGGCTTCTGCATCGGCGCTGATGTTGCTGGTAGCGACGGCGGCGGTCACGGCCAAGCCTGCGGCCAGTTCGGCACCCAGTTCGTTAGCCTTGTGCGGCTCAGTGGTGCTTTCGCTGCTGCCTTCGGTGTTGCCTTCTGCTTCACCGCCTTCGATCAGCTCGCCGTTGGCATCGCGTTGACGCTCGCGGCGGTTGCTGCGGCGACGTTGGCCACGGGAGCGGCGACGTGGGCGTTCGCCCTCGGTGCCTTCCTGTTGCTCGTCTTGCAGCAGCTCTTCGTTCGGCAGTTGCTCTTCGGCAGCCTCGGCTGCCTGTTCGGCGGCACGTGGCTGGCGTTCTTCACGTGGCTGGCGTGGCTGGCGTTCTTCGCGTGGCGCGCGCTCTTCACGCGGGGCACGCTCTTCACGGTTTGCACGTTCTTCGCGTGGGGCGCGTTCTTCACGAGCTACGCGTTCCTCGCGGGGGGCACGTTCTTCGCGCGGCTGACGCTCTTCGCGGGTGGCCGGAGTGGTCGGAGCGGTGTCGAGAGGCTCACGCAGTTCGCGCACGCGTTCTTCACGGTTGCCGCGACGCTCGTCGCGCGATGGGCGTGGTTGACGCTCTTCGCGTGGCGCGCGCTCCTCGCGAGGGGCTCGTTCTTCACGTGGGGCACGTTCTTCACGCGGTGCACGTTCTTCACGTGGCTGGCGCTCTTCACGCGGGGTGCGCTCGGCACGCTCTTCGCGCGGCTTGCGGTCTTCGTCGCGGCGGCCGTTGCGGTTGCGGCTCTGCTGGCGGCTGTTGCGACGCTCTTCGTTGCGCTGCGAGCGCTCGGTGGCAGCAGGCTTCTCGGTAGCGGTCGCGGCTGGAGCTGCGGCAGGCTCTTCCTTGGCGGCGAACAGGCTCACCAGCGACTTGACCAGGCCCTTGAACAGGCTTGGCTCAGGCACGCTTGGTGCAGGGGCTGGCGTGGCAGCGGGCTGTTCAGGAGTGCTCGGGACCGGCGCATTGGCGCGGGCCGGGGCAGTCTTGACCGCGGCTTCCTGGCGTACCAGGGTGCGAGTGGCGGCGACCTGCGGAACCTCTTCGGTCTCGGCGGCGGCGATCTCGTAGCTGGACTGGCCGCTCAGCGCTTCGGGACTGTCGTCGCGCAGGCGCTGGACTTCGAAGTGCGGGGTTTCCAGGTGGTCGTTCGGCAGGATGATGATGCGTGCACGGGTGCGCAGTTCGATCTTGGTGATCGAGTTGCGCTTCTCGTTGAGCAGGAATGCGGCCACCGGGATCGGCACTTGGGCACGAACCTCGGCGGTGCGGTCCTTCAGGGCTTCTTCTTCGATCAGGCGCAGGATGGCCAGGGACAGAGACTCGACGTCACGGATGATACCGGTGCCGCTGCAGCGTGGGCAGACGATGCCGCTGCTTTCGCCCAGGGAAGGGCGCAGGCGCTGGCGGGACATTTCCAGTAGGCCGAAGCGCGAGATACGGCCGACCTGGACGCGGGCGCGGTCGGCTTCGAGGCATTCGCGGACCTTCTCTTCGACGGCGCGCTGGTTCTTGGCCGGGGTCATGTCGATGAAGTCGATGACGATCAGGCCGCCGATGTCACGCAGGCGCAGCTGGCGGGCGATTTCCTCGGCCGCTTCCAGGTTGGTCTGCAGGGCGGTTTCCTCGATGTCGCTGCCCTTGGTGGCGCGCGCCGAGTTGATGTCGATCGAGACCAGGGCCTCGGTCGGGTCGATGACGATCGAGCCGCCGGACGGCAGGTCGACGACGCGCTGGAAGGCGGTCTCGATCTGGCTTTCGATCTGGAAGCGATTGAACAGGGGGACGCTGTCTTCGTACAGCTTGACCTTGCTGGCGTACTGCGGCATCACCTGGCGGATGAAGGTCAGGGCTTCTTCCTGGGCTTCGATGCTGTCGATCAGCACTTCGCCGATGTCTTGACGCAGGTAGTCGCGGATGGCGCGGATGATGACGTTGCTTTCCTGGTAGATCAGGAACGGCGCGGCGCGGTCCAGGGAGGCTTCCTTGATCGCGGTCCACAGCTGCAGCAGGTAGTCCAGGTCCCACTGCATCTCTTCGCTGCTGCGGCCAAGGCCGGCAGTGCGCACGATCAGGCCCATGTCGGCAGGGGCGACCAGGCCGTTGAGGGCCTCGCGCAGTTCATTGCGCTCTTCGCCTTCAATGCGGCGGGAGATGCCGCCGGCACGCGGGTTGTTCGGCATCAGTACCAGGTAGCGGCCGGCGAGGCTGATGAAGGTGGTCAGGGCTGCGCCCTTGTTGCCGCGTTCTTCCTTCTCGACCTGGACGATGACTTCCTGGCCTTCGCTCAGCACTTCTTTGATATTGACACGGCCTTCGGGGGCCTTCTTGAAGTACTCGCGGGAAATTTCCTTCAACGGCAGGAAGCCGTGACGTTCGGAGCCGAAGTCGACGAATGCGGCTTCGAGGCTGGGTTCGATCCGGGTAATCCGGCCTTTGTAAATGTTGGCCTTCTTCTGCTCGCGCGCCCCGGATTCGATATCCAGGTCGTAGAGACGTTGGCCGTCCACCAGAGCTACACGCAACTCCTCGGGTTGAGTTGCGTTAATCAGCATTCTTTTCATGTTGTACCGTCGGTTTCCGGGCTGCCGGAAACGGCGTTCGGCACACACGACTTCTCACGGTCGGTGTCAGGTGCGCAAAGGGTGGCGAGCCACCCCCGTGTCCAGCGACATTCAGTACCGACTGGTTGCCCAGTGCTGCCGAAGTCGCGACGACGCGTCCTGTTTGCTGTGGTGCCAAATGCACTCAGTCAGGAGGAGGAATCAGCCTTCGGCCGTGGACGCCCGGGGGCATCTTGATCAAGACCGGGTCCGCTCGCCGGGCCAAACAGTGGGCCGGTGGGCCGGACGCAGTGCTACACGGTCCGATGGTTGTGCATCTCCACCCTTCACGTATCCCTGATAATTCGGGTGCTGCCGCGCGCTGAATCCGCAACGGGTTGCATTTATCGCCATCTCCGATAGGGAGCTGGCGCATTCATGTCCAAGGCAGGTATTTCCGAAGTATTCGCCATGGTCTGCGTGGAAGCGACGGTGCTGGGAGAGTGCAGCGAAAAAGAACAGGAAGGAGGGTGAAACACCGCACTTGTCGTTTTTTTTCGGTCTTCTCTACTCGGCGCTGGTGGCGATTCCAGGCATTTCTGTAAACTGGCGAAAACCCCGTCGGACGGCCTCGCGTCCTAGAGAATTGCGTCGGTCAGGGCATGGCTCAGGGCCATGCGCCGCTGGCCTGCCGCTTTTGGCGGCGTTCGCGACTATAGCAGCAATCATTAAGTGCTTCAAATCCATAAAAAATTGTTATGATTCACAAATGACGACCAATACCCCCCCGACCTCCGGCGTAAAGCTGATCGAGGTCGCGCCGGAGCTTGCCGGCCAGCGCATCGACAATTTCCTCATCACCGCGCTCAAGGGCGTGCCCAAGACCTTGATCTACCGCATTCTGCGCAAAGGCGAGGTGCGGGTGAACAAAGGACGGATCAAGCCAGAATACAAGCTGCAGGCTGGCGACGTCGTGCGTGTGCCGCCCGTACGCTTGCCTGAGCGCGACGAACCCGTGCCAGTGGCCCAGGGGCTGTTGCAGCGTCTGGAGGCGGCGATCGTCTATGAAGACAAGGCGTTGATCGTGCTCAACAAGCCGGCCGGCATCGCTGTGCATGGCGGTAGCGGCCTGAGTTTCGGGGTGATCGAGGCCTTGCGCCAACTGCGTCCTGATGCCAAGGAACTGGAGCTGGTCCATCGCCTGGACCGCGACACCTCCGGCCTGCTGATGATCGCCAAGAAGCGTAGCATGCTGCGCCACCTGCACGCGGCCCTGCGTGGCGATGGCGTTGACAAGCGCTACATGGCCCTGGTGCGTGGGCACTGGGCGACCTCGAAGAAGCAGGTCAGTGCGCCGTTGCAGAAGAGCAACCTGCGTTCAGGCGAGCGC
This sequence comes from Pseudomonas sp. X10, assembly GCF_054889225.1. Lineage (NCBI taxonomy): Bacteria > Pseudomonadati > Pseudomonadota > Gammaproteobacteria > Pseudomonadales > Pseudomonadaceae > Pseudomonas > Pseudomonas sp. X10. The sequence continues at coordinate 1,733,514 of NZ_CM142677.1, forward strand.
ATGGTCGAGGTCAGCGATGAGGGCAAGGAGGCGCTGACGCTGTTCCGCGTGCTGCGCCGCTTTGGAGAGTTCGCCACCCTGGTCGAGGCTAGGCCGATTACCGGGCGCACTCACCAGATCCGTGTGCACGCCTTGCATGCCGGGCACAGCATTGCCGGTGACAGCAAGTACGGCGACGAGGATTTCACCCGCGAAATCCGCGAGCTCGGTGGCAAGCGCCTGTTTCTGCATGCCTATGCGCTGACCGTGCCCCTGCCCGATGGCGGCGAGCTCAAGCTCGAAGCGCCGGTGGACGAGATGTGGGCCAAGACCGTGGAGCGTTTGAGTGCACCCTGACTACGAGTTGCTGATCTTCGATTGGGACGGAACCCTGGCCGACTCGATTGGCCGTATCGTCCTGGCCATGAACCTGGCAGCCGAGCGCGCAGGCGAGGCGTCTTCTGCCGAGCGCGCGGTGAAGGGCATCATCGGCCTGGCGTTGTCGGAGGCGATCAGTGTCCTTTATCCCCATCTCGACCCCGATCAGGTGGTGGCCTTCCGTCAGCATTACGCCGACATCTATATGGCCCTGGACGAGCAGCCTTCACCCTTGTTCGAAGGGGTGGTCGAGTCGCTGGAAGCTTTTCGGGCCGACGGCTACCGTCTGGCGGTGGCGACCGGCAAGGCGCGCCGTGGGCTGGACCGGGTGTTGCGGGCCAATGGCTGGGAGAACTACTTCGACATTACCCGTGCCGCTGACGAAAGCCGTGGCAAGCCGCATCCGCAGATGCTTGAAGAGATCCTCGTCCATTGTCGGGTCGAACCGACGCGTGCGCTGATGGTCGGAGATTCATCGTTCGACCTGTTGATGGCTCGTGAGGCGGGCATGCATTCTGTCGCGGTCGGTTATGGCGCCATGTCACTGCAGGCCTTGAGCGAGTTCGGCCCGCAACTGTGCATCGATCATTTTTCGCAATTGCGCGACTGGCTGGGCCAGCCCCGCGCACTCTCAATTCCAGGGTAGGCAAGCATGACTGACGAGTGGAAGGCGCCCGAGTCTGATGACAAGGAAGAGCGCAAGAGCTGGAAGCTGCTGGAAAAGACGCTGCTGGCCGGCGTGCAGGAGCAGCGCCGGGCGCGGCGTTGGGGGATTTTCTTCAAACTGCTGACCTTCGTCTACCTGTTCGGCATTTTGCTGCTGTTCACGCCCTTGATGGACATGGACAAGGCTGCCTCGCGCGGCGCCAGCCATACCGCGCTGGTGGAGGTGCGCGGGATGATCGCCGACCAGGAGCCAGCCAGTGCCGACAACATCATTTCCGGCCTGAGGGATGCTTTCAAGGACCCCAAGACCAAGGCCGTGATCCTGCGTATCAACAGCCCCGGCGGCAGCCCGGTGCAGTCGGGTTACATCTATGACGAGATCCGTCGCCTGCGTGGCGAGTACCCCGGGATCAAGCTGTACGCGGTGATCAGTGACCTCGGCGCTTCCGGCGCCTATTACATTGCCAGCGCCGCGGACGAGATTTATGCCGACAAGGCCAGTCTGGTTGGCTCCATTGGCGTGACGGCGGCCGGTTATGGCTTTGTCGGCACCATGGAGAAGCTGGGGGTGGAGCGGCGTACCTACACGGCGGGTGAGCACAAGGCATTCCTTGACCCATTCCAGTCACAGAAGCCGGAAGAGACGGCATTCTGGCAGCAGGTGCTGGAAACCACTCATCGCCAGTTCATCGCCAGCGTCAAGCAGGGGCGGGGCGATCGGCTCAAGGACAAGGAGCATCCCGAGCTGTTCAGTGGCCTGATCTGGTCGGGTGAGCAGGCTCTCGAGCTGGGCTTGGTGGATGGGCTGGGCAGCGCCAGCTATGTGGCGCGTGACGTGATTGGTGAGAAGGAGTTGGTCGATTTCACTGTGCAGGAATCGCCGTTCGACCGCTTCTCCAAGCGCCTGGGTGCCAGTGTGGCTGAGCGTCTGGCCATGTGGATGGGCTTCCAGGGGCCGTCGCTGCGCTGATTCAATTTGGATTCGTTGGCGTACCCTTCGCGACGCAAGGCCGCTTCTACAGGATTCGTTTGGGGTCCTGTGGGGTGGCCTTGTTTCGCGATGGGGCGGCTCTTTGTCAGGGGATCTGTACCCCTTCCTTCAGTAGCATGTCCACCAGGCGGATCAGCGGCAGGCCTACCAGGCTGGTCGCATCGCACCCATGGGTGCTCTGGAACAGGCTGACTCCCAAGCCCTCTGCCTTGAAGCTGCCGGCGCAGTCGTAGGGCTGTTCGGCCCGCAGGTAGCGCTCGATGCGGGGCAGGTCAAGCTCGCGCAGGGTGACGGTAAAGGGGATGCAGTCGACCTGGCAGTGGCCGCTGGCGCTGTTGAGCAGGGTCAGGCCGGTAAGGAAGGTTACTTGCTGGCCGCTGGCGGCGAGCAGTTGCTCGCAGGCGCGGTCGAAGGTGTGTGGCTTGCCGAGAACCTGCTCGCCAAGCACCGCGGCCTGGTCGGAGCCGATAATCAGGTGGCCTGGATGGCTGTCAGCCAGGGCCTCGGCCTTTTGTCGGGCCAGGCGGCGGACCATTTCGACGGCGGGTTCGTCCGGCAGGCGTTGTTCGTCGATGTCGGGGCTTGCCGAGCTGAAGGGCAGGCGCAGGCGTTGCAGCAGTTCGCGCCGGTAAGGTGAGCTGGAAGCCAGTAACAAGGGCAGCATGGTGGACTCCTGGGTAGACGAAACGATTCTAACAGATGCTGCCGAATTTCCTTTGACAGGGACGGGGGGCATCCCTAGAATGCTGCGCCTATGTTGAATGACCCGATTCCACCTCACGTTGACCCGCGCAAATTGGCTGATCGCGGCGTAACCCTTCAAGGTTCGCTGCAACTCGCTGATTTGGAAAGACTCTGCGACCCGCTTTCCGACAATGTCGGTACGGTGCAGGCGAAGTTCGATTTTGAGCGAGACGAGCAGAAAGTTGTGGTTATCCACAGCGAACTCGACGTCGAAGTCAAGATGGTTTGCCAGCGTTGTCTTGAGCTGGTCACCCTGCCGATCCACAGCGAGTGTACCTACGCGGTGGTGAAGGAGGGTGCGAATACCCAGTCGTTGCCGAAAGGCTATGACGTGCTGGAACTGGGCGAAGATCCTTTGGATCTGCAGGCGTTGGTCGAGGAAGAGCTGCTGCTCGCCCTGCCGATCGTGCCTGCTCATCATCCGGAAGAATGCCAGCAGCCGGCGGGCGCCGATGAGCCCGAACCGAGCAAGGACGAGGTATCGCGGTCCAACCCGTTCAGTGTTTTGGCGCAGTTAAAGCGTGACCCAAACGTTTAGGAGTTAATCAATTATGGCTGTTCAGCAGAACAAAAAATCCCGCTCTGCCCGTGACATGCGCCGTTCCCACGACGCTCTGTCGGAAAACGCGCTGTCGGTAGAAAAAACCACCGGTGAAGTACACCTGCGTCACCACGTATCGCCAGAAGGCGTATACCGTGGTCGCAAAGTGATCGACAAGGGCGCTGACGAGTAATCCTTGTCTGCTCAGATCATCGCGATCGACGCAATGGGCGGGGACTTCGGTCCCCGCAGCATTGTCGAGGCAAGTCTTGCCTGTCTTTCGGCTACCCCCTCGCTACACCTGACCCTCGTCGGTCAACCCTCCCTTCTTGAAGATCTCGTCGCTGGCCTGTCGGCAGCGGATCGCGCTCGCCTGCAGATTGTCGCGGCCAGCGAGGTGATCGGCATGGATGAGCGGCCGTCCCAGGCGTTGCGTGGCAAGCCTGACTCGTCGATGCGCGTCGCCCTCGAGCTGGTGCGTGATGGCAAGGCCCAGGCCTGCGTGAGTGCCGGCAATACAGGCGCGCTGATGGCTTTGTCGCGCTTCGTGCTCAAGACTCTGCCGGGCATCGACCGGCCGGCAATGGTCGCGGCCATTCCGACCCAGGCAGGCTACTGTCAGTTGCTCGATCTGGGTGCCAATGTCGACTGCAGTGCCGAGAACCTCTATCAGTTTGCGGTGATGGGGTCAGTGGCTGCTCAGGCGCTGGGCGTCCATCGGCCGCGGGTCGCGCTGCTTAATGTCGGCACCGAGGACATCAAGGGTAACCAGCAGGTCAAGCTGGCCGCCAATCTGCTTCAGAACGCTCGCGGCCTTAACTACATAGGTTTCGTCGAGGGTGACGGGCTGTACCGGGGCGAGGCGGACGTGGTGGTCTGCGATGGTTTCGTTGGTAATATCCTGCTCAAGTCCAGCGAGGGCCTGGCGTCCATGATCGCTGCGCGTATCCAGGCCCTATTCAAGGGGGGCGTGCTTGCCCGCGTGGCTGGCGCCATGGCCATGCCCTTGCTCAGGCGTTTGCAGGCCGATCTGGCGCCGGCACGGCATAATGGCGCGAGCTTCCTGGGGTTGCAGGGCATTGTCATCAAGAGTCATGGCTCGGCTGGTGTGCAGGGTTTCCAGAGCGCCATCCAGCGAGCTTTGATCGAGATCCAGGAGAACCTGCCGCAGCGCCTGCATGGGCGCCTGGAAGACCTGTTGCTTTAGGTTTATGTGCCAGGAAGTGGTTAAATGTGACCGCTTGGTCTTCGTTTTCATCCAAGTTTTCAGTTTCCGGTGTCCAGCCATTGGCTGGGCGCCCTGTATCCGACGACAAGATCATTAGGGGCTTGTTCAATGTCTGCATCCCTCGCATTCGTCTTTCCCGGTCAAGGTTCCCAGTCGCTGGGCATGCTCGCCGAGCTCGGCGCCCAGCACCCGCTGATCATCGAGACCTTCCAGGAGGCCTCCGAGGCTCTGGGTTATGACCTCTGGGCGCTGACCCAGAACGGCCCCGAAGAGCAACTCAATCAAACCGACAAAACCCAGCCAGCCATCCTCACTGCCTCCATCGCCTTGTGGCGCTTGTGGCTGGCCGAGGGGGGGGCGCGCCCTGCATTCGTGTCTGGCCACAGCCTGGGTGAATACAGCGCCTTGGTTGCCGCTGGCAGCCTGAGCCTGAAGGATGCCGTCAAGCTGGTCGAGCGCCGTGGCCAGTTGATGCAGGAGGCCGTGCCGGCTGGGCACGGCGCCATGGCTGCGATCCTGGGCCTGGATGACGCCAACGTGGTGGCCATCTGTGCCGAAGCGGCTGAGGATGAAGTGGTTAGCGCGGTCAACTTCAATTCCCCGGGCCAGGTGGTGGTCGCTGGCAACAAGGCTGCGGTCGACCGCGCCATTGAGCTGTGCAAGGCCAAGGGGGCCAAGCGCGCGCTGCCACTGCCGGTTAGCGTGCCGTCGCACTGCGCGCTGATGAAGCCGGCGGCCGAACGCTTCGCCGAGTCGGTCAACGCCATCGATTGGCGGGCGCCGCAGATCCCGGTGGTGCAGAACGTCAGCGCCGCTGTTCCGGCGGACCTGGACATCCTCAAGCGCGACCTGCTCGAGCAGCTGTACAAGCCTGTGCGGTGGGTCGAGTGCGTGCAGACCCTGGCGGCGCAGGGCGCCGTGCAACTGGTCGAGTGCGGCCCGGGCAAGGTTCTGGCGGGCCTGAACAAGCGTTGCGCCGACGGCGTGACCACCTACAACCTCAATACCCCTGATGCTGTCGCCGCCACCCGTGCGGCGCTGGCCTGATTTAGGAGAAGCTTGCATGAGCCTGCAAGGTAAAGTTGCATTGGTCACCGGCGCCAGCCGTGGTATCGGCCAGGCCATCGCCCTGGAGCTGGGGCGCCAGGGTGCCACCGTGATCGGTACCGCCACCTCCGCCTCGGGCGCCGAGCGTATTGCCGCCACCCTCAAGGAGCACGGCATCACCGGCACCGGCCTGGAACTGAACGTGACCAGCGATGAGTCGGTCAGCGCCACCTTGGCTGCAATCCAGGAGCAGTTCGGCGCGCCGGCCATCTTGGTCAACAACGCCGGCATCACCCGTGACAACCTCATGCTGCGCATGAAGGACGACGAGTGGTTCGACGTGGTCGACACCAACCTGAACAGCCTCTACCGTTTGTCCAAGGGTGTTCTGCGTGGCATGACCAAGGCGCGCTGGGGTCGTATCATCAGCATCGGCTCCGTGGTCGGTGCCATGGGCAACGTCGGCCAGGTCAACTATGCGGCAGCCAAGGCCGGTCTGGAAGGTTTCAGCCGTGCTCTGGCGCGTGAGGTCGGCTCGCGTGGTATCACCGTCAACTCGGTGACTCCAGGCTTCATCGACACCGACATGACCCGCGAGCTGCCAGAAACGCAGCGTGAAGCTCTGCAGACCCAAATTCCACTGGGCCGCCTGGGTCAGGCTGAGGAGATCGCGAAAGTGGTTGCGTTCCTCGCATCCGACGGTGCAGCTTACGTGACCGGTGCGACGGTTCCGGTCAACGGCGGTATGTATATGTAAACCTGCAACTGAATGTGACGGATTGCTTCAAAAAAGAGTCATACACGAGGCCTAAAATCCGTTATAAAGCTGCAACCAGATTCCAGACAGAGGGTGGGTGACCAGTTCGAAGGCGCGTTTCGCTTGAAAAGCAGGCGTCTTTCTATAAACTTGTTCACCGGCCAGCTGCCTGACATATGTCCATTAGGAGTGAAAACTAGGTATGAGCACCATCGAAGAACGCGTCAAGAAAATCGTCGCCGAACAACTGGGCGTCAAGGAAGAGGAAGTGACTGTCGAGAAGTCCTTCGTCGAAGACCTGGGTGCCGATTCGCTTGACACCGTTGAGCTGGTGATGGCTCTGGAAGAGGAATTCGAAACCGAGATTCCTGACGAAGAAGCCGAGAAGATCACTACCGTTCAAGCTGCAATCGACTACGTCAAAAGCCATCAGGTCTAAGACGTTCGTAGTCGTCGCTTCTTGACGGGAAAAACCGCACTGCCTTTGCCGGCGTGCGGTTTTTTCTTTGCAAGAGCCGTAGTCAATAGAATAAGGAGAGTACTGTGTCGCGTAGACGCGTCGTGGTCACCGGTATGGGTATGCTGTCGCCACTGGGTACGGACGTGCCGAGCAGTTGGCAGGGCATTCTGGCTGGCCGCAGTGGCATCGGTCTGATCGAGCATACGGACCTGTCTGCCTACTCCACCCGTTTTGGCGGCTCGGTGAAAGGCTTCGAAGTCGAGCAATATCTGTCGGCCAAGGAAGCCCGCAAGCTTGATCTGTTCATCCAGTACGGTCTGGCGGCCGGCTTCCAGGCGGTGCGCAATGCCGGGCTCGAAGTCACCGACGCCAACCGCGAGCGCATTGGTGTCGCCATGGGCTCGGGCATTGGAGGCCTGACCAATATCGAAGAAACCAGCCGGACCTTGCATGAACAGGGCCCTCGGCGGATTTCACCTTTCTTCGTGCCGGGTTCGATCATCAATATGATTTCCGGTTTCCTGTCGATCCACCTGGGGATACAGGGGCCTAACTACGCAATTTCCACCGCCTGTACCACGGGCACCCATTGCATCGGCATGGCCGCGCGCAATATCGCTTACGGCGAAGCCGACGTGATGATCGCCGGTGGCGCCGAGATGGCCGCCTGCGGCCTGGGTATGGGGGGCTTCGGTGCTTCCCGGGCGCTGTCCACCCGCAATGACGAGCCGGCCCGTGCCAGCCGTCCGTGGGACAAAGGCCGTGATGGTTTCGTCCTGGCCGACGGTGCTGGCGCCCTGGTGCTCGAAGAGCTCGAGCATGCCAAGGCCCGTGGCGCGACCATCTATGCCGAGCTGGTTGGGTTTGGCATGAGTGGTGATGCCTACCACATGACCTCGCCACCCGAGAATGGCGCCGGTGCCGCACGCTGCATGGCCAACGCCCTGCGCGACGCCGGCCTGAGCCCGGACCAGGTCAACTACATCAATGCCCATGGCACCTCGACTCCGGCGGGCGATCTGGCGGAAGTCTCGGCGATCAAGCAGGTGTTTGGCGATCACGCCCATGCGCTTGCAGTCAGCTCGACCAAGTCGATGACCGGCCACCTGCTCGGCGCTGCCGGCGCGGTGGAGGCAATCTTCAGCGTGCTGGCTATCAACAGCCAGGTGGCGCCGCCGACCATCAATCTGGATGAGCCGGACGAAGGCTGTGACCTGGACTTCGTGCCGCACCAGGCGCGCAACATGCCGATCGACGTCGTGCTGTCCAACTCCTTCGGCTTTGGTGGTACCAACGGTTCGCTGGTGTTCCGCCGGTTCGCCGGCTGATGCACAGCTGGGTCGATGGCCGGCCGGCGACTGCGCTCAATCTGCAGAGCCGGGGCCTGGCCTACGGTGATGGTCTGTTCGAGACCATCGCCGTGCGGTCGGGCCGGCCTACCTTGCTGGACTATCACCTCGGTCGCTTGACGCTGGGTTGCCAACGCCTGGGGATCGAGGTTGACCTTCCTCTGGTCCGTGATGAGCTCTGCCGGTACGCCAGCCAGTTGGGCGAGGGCGTGGCCAAGCTGATCCTGACCCGCGGCGACAGCCAGCGCGGCTATGCGCCAGCCGTTGGTGCCATGCCACGGCGTATCCTTCAAGGCGGCCCGGCTCCGGCCTATCCCGCCCACCACGCCGAGCAGGGTGTGCGCCTGTTTCCCTGCCGAACCCGTCTGGCGGAACAACCGCTGTTGGCCGGTCTCAAACACTTGAATCGACTGGAGCAGGTCTTGGCCCGCGCCGAATGGCAGGACAGCGAATATGCTGAAGGCTTGATGTGCGACACCCAAGGGCGGGTGATCGAGGGGGTCTACAGCAACCTGTTTATCGTCCACGACGGCCAGTTGCTGACTGCGGACCTGAGCCGCTGCGGCGTGGCAGGTGTCATGCGCGCGGCATTGCTCGACCGCTTGCCTGCCTTGGGTATCCCGGCGCAGGTCAGGGACCTGGCGCTGTCCGACTTGGAGCAGGCTGACGAGGTTTTCCTCTGCAACAGCGTTTATGGTGTCTGGCCGGTCCGAGGTTTCGCATCGCTGAACTGGCCGCCGGGGCCTCTCACCCGTAAACTGCAGGCCTTTGCCCGTACGCTACTGGATGCCTGATTCGTGAGACGTAAATTCCTGCTGCTGCTGGAAATGGGGTTGATTCTGGCCGGGTTGGCGTTGGGCTGGTCGGCCTGGAAGTTGAACTCGATCCTGGAGCAGCCGCTGCAAGTGGCGCAAGAGCGCCTGCTCGATGTGCCCACCGGCACCAATCCCAACCGCATGTTCTACCGCATGGAAGGCGAGGGACTGCTCAAGGATGCCTTCTGGTTGCGCCTGTACTGGCGCTTCAACATGATCGGCGTGCCACTGCACACCGGCGAATACCGCCTGACGCCCGGCATGACCGTGCAGGACCTGTTCGAGGTCTGGCGCCGCGGCGATGTGGTGCAGTACAGCATGACCCTGGTCGAAGGCTGGACCTTCCGCCAGGTGCGCGCAGCGCTGGCCAAGCACGAGAAGATCAAGCAGACCCTCGACGGCCTGAGCGATGCCGAGGTCATGGACCGGCTCGGCCATACTGGCGTGTTTCCAGAAGGGCGCTTTTTCCCCGACACCTATCGCTTCGTGCGGGGCATGACTGATGTCGAGCTGCTGCAGCAGGCCTACATGCGCCTGGACGAAGTGTTGGCCAAGGAGTGGGCCGAGCGCGCCACCGGTTTGCCTTACCGCGACCCCTACCAGGCGTTGATCATGGCCTCGCTGGTGGAGAAGGAAACCGGCGTACCCCAGGAGCGTGGGCAGATCGCCGGCGTCTTTGTCCGGCGCATGCGTCTGGGGATGATGTTGCAGACTGACCCCACGGTCATCTACGGCATGGGGGAGCGTTACAATGGCAAGATCACCCGCGCCGACCTGCGCGAGCCCACCCCCTACAATACCTATACCAACGTCGGCCTACCGCCGACGCCGATCGCCATGGTCGGGCGCGAGGCCATCCATGCCGCGCTTAACCCGGCATCCGGCACTAGCTTGTACTTCGTTGCCCGGGGGGATGGCAGCCATGTCTTCTCCGACGACCTGGACGCCCACAACTCGGCGGTGCGCGAGTACCAGCTCAAGCGCCGTGCCGGCTATCGTTCCAGTCCGGCGCCACTGCCGCAACCAGGTGCCAGCGAGGAAGCGGCACCGGCCGAGCCGTCGGCGGAGGATACTGAGCCGCCTGAGGCCGGCCCCTCTCCCGAGGCTGTAGATCCGGCGCCGGTCACCGAACCGGCCCCGCAATGACCCACTGTAAGGACTGCCTGTGAGCGGCTTGTTTATCACCCTGGAAGGCCCCGAAGGCGCGGGCAAGAGCACTAATCGCGACTACCTGGCGGAGCGTTTGCGCGAGCACGGCCTGGATGTCGTCCTGACCCGCGAGCCCGGCGGCACTCCGCTGGCCGAGCGCATCCGCGAGCTGCTGTTGGCCCCCAGCGACGAGAAGATGGATGCCGATACCGAGCTGTTGCTGGTGTTCGCCGCGCGCGCCCAGCACCTGGCCGAGGTCATTCGTCCGGCCCTGGCGCGCGGCGCGGTGGTCTTGTGCGACCGTTTCACCGATGCCACCTACGCCTACCAGGGCGGTGGCCGCGGCTTGTCGATGGAGCGCATTGCTACCCTCGAGCGCTTCGTCCAGGGCGAGCTGCGCCCCGACCTGACCCTGGTCTTCGACCTGCCGGTCGAAGTCGGCCTGGCCCGCGCCGCTGCCCGTGGGCGACTGGACCGCTTCGAGCAGGAAGGCCTGGCCTTTTTCGAGGCGGTACGCCAAGCCTATCTGGCGCGTGCCCAGCGTGAGCCGCAGCGCTACAGCCTGCTGGATGCCGCACAGTCGCTGGAGTCGGTGCAGAGCGCCCTCGATGGCCTGTTGCCGCGGATCCTGGAGCGCTGCGGTGGCTGAAGCCTTCCCCTGGCAGCAGGCGCTCTGGCAGCAACTGGCCGGACGCAGCCAGCATGCCCATGCCTACCTGCTGCACGGACCCCAGGGGATCGGCAAGCGTGCCCTGGCCGAACGCCTCATGGCCCGCCTGCTTTGCCTGCAGCCGCAGGGGCTGGATGCTTGCGGCCAGTGCAAGTCGTGCCTGTTGCTCAAGGCCGGCAGCCATCCGGACAACTTCATCCTGGAACCGGAAGAGGCCGACAAGCCAATCAAGATCGACCAAGTACGCGATTTGGTCTCCTTTGTCGTTCAGACCGCCCAACAGGGCGGGCGCAAGGTGGTGTTGATCGAGCCGGTCGAGGCAATGAACATCAATGCCTCCAATGCTTTGCTCAAGAGCCTGGAGGAGCCGTCTGGCGATACCGTGCTGTTATTGGTCAGCCATCAGCCAAGCCGCCTGTTGCCGACCATCAAGAGCCGCTGCCAGCAGGTGGCGTGCCCGCAACCGAGCCTGGCCCAGAGCAAGACCTGGCTGGCCACGGCCCTGCCCGACTGCGACGAGGCCGAGCGTGACGAATTGCTCGCCCTGGCCGCCGGTTCTCCGCTTATGGCCGTCAGCCTGCAAGGGCAGGGCGTACGCGAACAGCGGGCGCTGGTGACCGAGGGGGTGAAGAAGCTGCTCAAGCAGCAGCAATCGCCCAGCCAACTGGCCGAGGCCTGGAACGGCATCCCCTTGCTGCTGTTGTTCGACTGGTTCTGCGATTGGGCGCACTTGATCCTGAGATACCAATTGACCCAGGACGAAGAGGGATTAGGCTTGGGCGATATGCGCAAGGTCGTCCAGTACCTGGCGCAGAAGAGCCGTCAGGACAAAGTCCTGGAAATCCAGGAGTGGATCCTCGGCCAGCGGCAGAAGGTGCTGGGCAAGGCTAACCTGAACCGCGTCCTGCTCCTCGAAGCCTTATTGGCGTCCTGGGCCCAGTTGCCGGGTTCGCGCTGATCCTGGCTCTCCTTCACTTTTCACACGTGCCATCAGTCCATGCTTGTAGATTCCCATTGCCACCTCGACCGTCTTGACCTAAGTGCCTACCAGGGCTCCCTCGATGCCGCCCTGCAGGCTGCGCGCGAGCGCGGAGTCGGGCACTTCCTGTGCATCGGTGTTAGCGCCGAGAACGCCGGGGCGGTCAAGGCCCTGAGCGAGCGTTACGCCGATGTCGATTGTTCGGTGGGCGTGCATCCCTTGGATCTGGCGCCAGGGGAGGCGCCAGCGCTGGACTGGCTGCTGCAGGAACTGGCCCATCCCCATGTGGTCGCCATCGGTGAAACCGGGCTGGACTATCACTACGAGCCGGAAGCGGCGGAGCTGCAGCAGGCTTCGTTCCGCCTGCACCTGGAAGCCTCGCGTGTGACTGGCAAGCCGGTCATCGTTCATACCCGTGCGGCACGGGCCGATACTCTGGCTCTGTTGCGTGAGGCGGACTTGCCCCAGGCCGGGGTGCTGCACTGCTTTACCGAAGATTGGGACATGGCCAAAGCGGCGCTGGACCTGGGCTATTACATCTCGCTGTCCGGCATCGTCACCTTCCGCAATGCCGACGCCCTGCGCGATGTGGCACGCCAGGTGCCGGTCGACCGTTTGCTGGTGGAAACCGACTCACCTTACCTGGCACCCATTCCGCATCGTGGCAAACCCAATCTGCCGGAGTATGTGCGCGAAGTGGCCGAGTTCGTCGCCCTTGTGCGGGGGGAGGGTTATGAGCAGTTGTGCGAGCAAACCACTGCCAACTTCAAGCGCCTGTTCCCGTTGGCGCGTGTGAGCTGAAGCGGTCCCAGGTGCATGTCCTGAGTTTTGTGGCGCTCTTGAGATCCCGCGCAGCGCGGGGTCTTGAGGGCGCCGAGGAACTGCCGGCATGCACAGCATCGCGGGATCTAAAGAGCACTAAAGACCCCAAGGAATGCACCCGCTAGCCATAAAAAAAACCCGGGTTCTGGGGGGGGAATCCGGGTTAAGACCATTAGGAGTAAAACAAAGGTACACGGTCCCTGGGCACCTTTATCAGCGCGCCACTTGGGGGGATGCGCCGCGCCAACACCTGAAGTATTGGCCAGGATCGGCTCTGCGCCACTGACGGTTGGTCGTTTTTTAAACAGATTTGGAATACGACCGGGCTTGTTGAGCACTCATCGCGCGGTAATCTGCCGAACTAGCTGCAGTGTTTCGTCGATAATGCTCTCAGTTGTGTAGAAGTGTGGCGAAAAGCGGAGCCCTGGACCTCGTAGTGCACAGATCACCCGGTTTTCGGCCAGTTGCTTGAAGACTTGGGCATTCTCCTGGCCGGCCACGCTGAAATTGAGGATCCCGGCACGCCGGGCCGGATTGTGCGGGCTGTGCAGGCGTACGCCGGGTATGGCGGCGAGCCCGTCGTGCAACTGCTGCACCCGTTCTGCGAGCCGTTCGGTCACTTGTGTCATGCCGATGTCTTCTAGCAGCGACAGGCTGGCCTCCAGGGCACATGCGCCCAGCATGTTCGGGCTGCCGCATTCGAAGCGGCGGGCACTGTGTGCTGGCTGCCATTGCTTGCGTTCGAAGTCGCCCAGGTGCTCGAGCATGTGCCAGCCGTAGGCATTGAGCCTCAGTTGTTCGCGCAGTTCGGCGCGACAGTAGAACGCCCCCAGTCCCTCGGGGCCGAGCATCCATTTGTGGCCGTCGGCCATGGCGAAGTCGCATTGGTAATGTTGGACATCGAAGGGTAGGGCGCCCACCTGCTGGATCGCATCGATGCAGAACAGCACGCCCTGGCTCCGGCAGCCCTGGCCAAGACGCGGCAGGTCCAGGCGTAGGCCGCTGGCGAACTGCACGGCGCTGACCGCCATCAACCGTGTACGCGGACCACAGGCGGCCAGCAGTGCGGCTTCCGGCTCGTTACCTTTGAGGCTGACCTGAACTACTTCCACGCCACGGTCGGCCAGGGCTTCCCAGACGACTCGGTTAGAGGGAAATTCCTCGTCGCCGATGATGACTTGCTCGCCCGTTTGCCACTCCAGGCCAAAAGCGACGAGCGAGAGTGCTTCGGAAGTGTTCTTGACCAGGGCGATATCGTCGCGTGATGGCGCGTTGAACAGGCGCGTCAGGCGTTCGCGCAGGCGCCGCTCCATCGCCAGCCAGGCGGGGTACTCGCTGGCACTCAGGCGCACGTTGTCGCGGGCGAAGCGCGCCACGGCTTCGCTGGCGCGCCTGGGCCAGGGCGAGATAGCCGCATGGTTCAGGTAACGAAGGCCTGGTGCTTGGTCGAACTCATCATGAAACATAGACATGGTCGGATGATCCGTGCAATTTGCTGCAAGTTAGGCATAATAATCCGCTTCGATTTTCATCCAGTCCTTCTTATGCAGAAAGAACCTCGTAAGGTCCGTGAGTTTCGCCGTCGTGAGCAAGAAATCCTCGATACGGCACTCAAGCTGTTTCTCGAACAGGGTGAAGACAGCGTCACCGTCGAGATGATCGCTGATGCCGTGGGCATCGGCAAAGGCACGATCTACAAGCATTTCAAGTCCAAGGCGGAGATCTACCTGCGCCTGATGCTCGACTATGAGCGCGACCTGAATACGCTGTTGAATTCGGCCGATGTCGATCGTGACAAGGAAGCCTTGTCCCGTGCCTACTTCGAATTCCGCATGCGCGACCCGCAGCGCTACCGGCTGTTCGACCGCCTGGAAGAAAAGGTGGTCAAGGGCAACCAGGTTCCCGAAATGGTCGAGGAACTGCACCGTATCCGTGCCTCCAATTTCGACCGCCTGACGCTTCTGATCAAGGGGCGCATCAGCGAGGGCAAGCTCGAGGACGTGCCGCCGTATTTCCACTACTGTGCGGCCTGGGCCTTGGTGCATGGTGCCGTGGCGCTCTATCACTCGCCGTTCTGGAGCAACGTGCTGGAGGACCAGGAAGGCTTCTTCCAGTTCCTCATGGACATCGGCGTGCGCATGGGCAACAAGCGCAAGCGCGACCCGGAAGCCGCTGGCTAAGACGCCTGGCGGGTTTTCCGTGGTTGGGTGGGACCCTGGGAGCCTATACTTCTGGTATGAGGGCTTGCAAAAACCTGATTTTTGAGTCAGGTTTTGCCAGCCCGATTCATCCATGCCGGAGTCACCCATGATCGTTGATCGTCAAGGCAGGCGTTTTCGCAATTTGCGTGTCAGCCTGACGGCTGCATGCAACTACGCCTGTACCTACTGCGTACCGGACGGCAAACGTCTGGTAGCCGCCCAGGACGAACTCTCGGCACAGGCCCTGGCCCGTGGCGTGGCCTACCTGATCGAAGCGGCGGGCATCGAGCGTCTGCGTATCACCGGCGGCGAGCCTCTGGTCAGTCCCAGGCTGGAGGACTTCCTGGCGAGCGTCTCGCGCCTGGGTTTGTCGGAGATCAGCCTGACCACCAATGGCCAACTGCTGTCGCGCAAGTTGCCCTTGTTGCAGGCTGCCGGTATCCGCCGGCTCAACGTTTCCCTGGACACCCTTGACGCCGATGCCTTCCGCCGGATCGCGCGGGGCGGGGACCTGGCCAGCGTATTGGCCGGTATGGAGCAGGCCAGTGCAGCCGGCATGAAGATCAAGGTCAACATGGTGCCCCTGAGGGGGCAGAACCTCGATCAGGTCGTGCCGCTGCTCGATTACTGCTTGGCGCATGGATACGAGTTGCGCTTCATCGAACTCATGCGCATGGGCCACCTGGCCCGCGACCACAATGCCTTCCTGCAGCAGTTCGTTGGCCTGGAGCAGCTGTTGCAACTGATCGGCGAGGAGCATGCCTACCTGCAGGCCAATGCGCCGGTGGATTCGACTGCATTGCGCTACCAAGTGCCAGGGCAGGGCTACTTCGGTGTGATCGCCAACGAAAGCGTACCTTTCTGTCGGACTTGCTCGCGCCTGCGCCTGTCTTCCACCGGCTGGCTGCATGGTTGCCTGTCGTCGAGTAACCGTCACTATATCGGCGACCTGCTCGACAAGCCGCGCCATCAGGCGCTTCCCGCCTTGCAGGGCCTGCTGGTCAAGGCCCTTGCCGACAAGCAGAGCGTGGCGTTTTCCGGGGGCGCGACGGTGATGAAGATCATCGGCGGCTGAGTCTGGCGCAAAAGCTGCATCTGCCGGCTGTTCGCCGGTTTTCCGTCGCCGGCTTCTGGAGGAAAGATGCGTAGCCTGGTCTTGCTGCTGGCGCTGATGGCGTTGGGTGGCTGCATGAATGTCAGCGATATGGGCGAAGGTGTCCGCTACCACATGAGCGATGCTGGCCTGCTCGATCACAGCGACACCCGCCGCACCCTGTCGGTCCGCCTGCAACCTGATTCATTCATTTTCATTGGCCAGGGCGCTTTCGTGCCGCCGGGGCGCGGCCCTTACCCCCGGCAGAACGTGGTGGCCGAGGAAGCCTTCAAGAGTTTCGTCGAGTACTTCCCGCTGGTGCGTCGTGCCCAGGGCCCGCTGGGCTTGGAGGAGGCGATTGCTGAGGCGCGTTCGGTCGGCGCGCACTATGTGCTCTACACCCGTTTCGCCCGCACCGATGATCGCATCGGCAATGGCGACGAATGGTATGACGAGCAGGCGCTCGACCGCCTGGGCGTCGACACGGGCGTGGTGCAGATGATGCTGATCGAGACCAGCACCCGCTACTTGATCGATAGTGCACGGATCAAGAGCCGTGGTGGTTTGCTGGCGTTCCATGATAAGAAACCGGAAGATTTGCTTGGCCCGCCCATGCGCGATTACGCTCGTAGTCTCTTGGGCATGAGCCGATAAGGAGAAGGTGATGACAGGTACCGGCAAGGCCAACGATCTTTTGGCGCAGATCCCTAAAGCGGAAAAGGGGCTGCCGCCGGTGCACCTGTGGAACCCGGCGTTCTGTGGCGACATCGACATGCGTATTGCCCGTGACGGCACCTGGTACTACTTGGGTACGCCAATTGGGCGCAAGCCTATGGTCCGCCTGTTCTCCACCATTATCCGCCGCGATGGCGATGATTACTTCCTGGTGACGCCGGTGGAGAAGGTCGGTATCAAGGTCGACGATGCACCTTTTGTCGCCGTGGCCCTGGAGGTGCTGGGCAGCGGTGAGCAACAAGTGTTGCGCTTCACAAGCAACGTCGATGATCAGGTCGACGCCGGCCCGGATAACCCGCTGCGGGTGGAGATCGATCCGCAGACCCAGGAGCCTGCGCCCTATGTGCTTATGCGCAGCAACCTGGAGGCGTTGATCCATCGCAATGTCTTCTACCAACTGGTCGAGCTGGCCGTATCGCAACAGATCGACGGCCAACAATGGCTGGGCGTCTGGAGTGGGGGCGTGTTCTATCCCATTGGGCGGACCTGATGCAGTTAGCCTCCTCGTTTTCCTGAGAATTGGCCCTTTGTCCTACTGAGCCATCGGCATAACCTGCTGGCAGTCGCCAATTCAGGAGTGTCGCCGATGAAAACCTCGCACTTATCCCTCGCCCTGTTGGTCGCCGTCGGCGTTCTCCAGCAGGCCTCGGCCCACGATACCGAGTCCAACCTCGATGCCGTAACGGTCCTGCAGGAACAGCTGCCAAGCAACGCGCCTGGCAAGAAGGCGGTCATGTTGACCGTCAGCTATGCGCCCGGCGAGGCATCTCCCGCGCACCAGCATCCGGGAGCGGTCATGGCTTATGTGCTGGAGGGGGCGGTGGTGTCCCAGCTCAAGGGTGAGCAGGAGGTCACCTACAAGACCGGTGACTACTGGTACGAAGCGCCGGGCACCGTGCACAGTGTGTCGCGTAATGTCAGTCAGACCCAGTCGGCCAAGCTGCTGGTCTGGAGTCTGGTGGATGAAGAGCAGCCCGTCACCGTGCCCGTACAGCAGTAAGGGCAGGGCCTGAAACGAAAAAACCTCCAGTGCTTAGCGCAACTGGAGGTTTTTCTGTATTTGGCTCCGCGACCTGGACTCGAACCAGGGACCCAATGATTAACAGTCATTTGCTCTACCGACTGAGCTATCGCGGAATCTGTGGCGTATCTTACTGATTGCTAAGGGGAAGTCAAGCCTCCCCTTGGCAGGAGCCCATTACAGGACTTCGACGATCGCCTTGGTCACCACGTGGATGTTGCTCTGGTTCAGGGTGGCGACGCAGATGCGTCCGGTATCCAGGGCGTAGATACCGAATTCGTTCTTCAGGCGGCCGACCTGCTCGGCACTCAGGCCCGAGTAGGAGAACATACCGCGTTGGCGGCCGACGAAGCTGAAGTCACGCTTGGCGCCGTATTCGGCCAGCAACTCGACCATCTGCTTGCGCATGCCGTGGATGCGGCCACGCATCTCGCCCAGCTCTTGTTCCCACATCTGGCGCAGTTCCGGGCTGTTGAGCACGGCCGCGACGATGCTGGCGCCGTGGGTCGGCGGGTTGGAGTAGGTGGTGCGGATCACGCGTTTGACCTGCGACAGCACGCGGGCGCTTTCTTCCTTGGAGTCGGTGATGATCGACAGGGCGCCGACACGCTCGCCGTACAGCGAGAACGACTTGGAGAAGGAGCTGGAGACGAAGAAGTTCAGGCCCGACTCGGCGAACAGGCGTATGGCGAAGGCGTCTTCGGCGATGCCGTCGCCGAAGCCTTGGTAGGCCATGTCGAGGAACGGCACATGGCCCTTGGCCTTGACCACTTCCAGGACGTTCTTCCAATCGGCCAGGCTAAGGTCGACGCCGGTCGGGTTGTGGCAGCAGGCGTGCAGGACGATGATCGAGCCGGACGGCAGGGCATTGAGGTCTTCGAGCATGCCGCTGCGGTTGACGTCGTTGCTCGGGGCGTCGTAGTAACGGTAGTTCTGCACCGGGAAACCCGCGGCTTCGAACAGGGCGCGGTGGTTTTCCCAGCTCGGGTCGCTGATGGCGACCACGGCATTCGGCGCGATCTGCTTGAGGAAGTCCGCACCGATCTTCAGAGCGCCGGTACCACCCACTGCCTGGGTGGTGACCACGCGGCCTTCGGCCAGCAGTGGCGATTCGGCGCCGAACAGCAGCTTCTGCACTGCCTGGTCGTAAGCGGCGATACCATCGATCGGCAGGTAGCCACGGGAGGCGTGCTGGGCGGCACGTTGGGTTTCGGCTTCGATCACTGCGCGCAGCAGCGGGATACGCCCTTCCTCATTGCAATAGACGCCTACGCCCAGGTTGACCTTATTGGTACGGGTATCGGCGTTGAATGCTTCGTTGAGGCCCAGAATGGGGTCGCGGGGTGCCAGCTCGACAGCGGAAAACAGGCTCATTGTTACCTTGGCTCTGATTGGAGTGTGATAGGGGTCGCACGCTCCAGCCGAATGCACTGAAGCGGTGCGCAAACGGGGAGTCAGTATAGTGATACCTGTCGGTCGCCGCGACAGTCTGGCGCAGCTTTTCCTGCGGTTTTTCCGAATATTTTTCGACCGTTAGTCGAATTGACCGGTCCATAGCAGGGAATGCCCTTGGTCCATTCTGCAAACGGGCGGCAGTTGGCCTTGATCGGGTGTAGACTACTGGCTAAATTTACAGTTCCCAGCTTACCGGGTTATCACCGAGGTCTGTCATGTCCGAGTTCCAGCTCGTCACCCGTTTCCAGCCGGCCGGCGACCAGCCTGAGGCCATCCGTCTGATGGTCGAGGGGATCGAGGCGGGCCTGTCGCATCAGACCCTGCTCGGCGTGACCGGCTCGGGCAAGACCTTCAGCATTGCCAATGTCATCGCCCAGGTGCAGCGCCCGACCCTGGTGCTGGCGCCGAACAAGACCCTGGCCGCACAGCTCTACGGCGAGTTCAAGGCGTTTTTCCCGAACAATGCGGTGGAGTATTTCGTTTCCTACTACGACTACTACCAGCCGGAAGCCTACGTGCCGTCGTCGGACACCTTCATCGAGAAGGACGCCTCGATCAACGACCATATCGAGCAGATGCGCCTGTCTGCGACCAAGGCGCTGCTGGAGCGCCGTGACGCGATCATCGTCACCACGGTGTCGTGCATCTACGGCCTGGGCAGTCCTGAGACCTACCTGAAGATGGTCCTGCACGTGGACCGCGGTGACAAGCTCGACCAGCGCGCTTTGCTGCGCCGCCTGGCCGACCTGCAGTACACCCGCAACGAAATGGACTTCGCCCGCGCCACCTTCCGCGTGCGCGGCGACGTGATCGACATCTTCCCGGCCGAGTCGGACCTCGAGGCCATCCGTATCGAGCTGTTCGACGATGAGGTGGAGAACATCGCCGCCTTCGACCCGCTCACCGGCGAGGTGATCCGCAAGCTGCCGCGCTTCACTTTCTACCCCAAGAGCCACTACGTCACCCCGCGCGAGACGCTGCTCGAAGCGGTGGAGGGCATCAAGGTGGAACTCAAGGAACGCCTCGAGTACCTGCACAAGGCGAACAAGCTGGTGGAGGCCCAGCGTCTGGAGCAGCGCACCCGCTTCGACCTGGAGATGATCCTGGAGCTGGGTTACTGCAACGGCATCGAGAACTACTCGCGCTACCTCTCAGGACGCCCGGCCGGCGCACCACCGCCGACCCTCTACGACTACTTGCCGGCCGATGCGCTGCTGGTGATCGACGAGTCCCACGTCAGCGTTCCCCAGGTCGGTGCCATGTACAAGGGTGACCGTTCGCGCAAGGAGACCCTGGTCGAGTACGGTTTCCGCCTGCCGTCGGCGCTGGACAACCGACCCATGCGTTTTGACGAATGGGAGAGCGTAAGCCCGCAGACCATCTTCGTCTCGGCGACCCCGGGGCCCTACGAGGCCGAGCATGCTGGGCGGGTGATCGAGCAGGTCGTGCGCCCGACCGGGCTGGTCGACCCAGAGGTCGAGGTGCGTCCGGCGCTGACCCAGGTTGACGACCTGCTGTCGGAGATCCGCAAGCGCGTGGCTGTCGAGGAGCGCGTGCTGGTCACCACCCTGACCAAACGCATGGCCGAAGACCTCACCGACTACCTGGCGGATCACGATGTACGGGTCCGCTACCTGCATTCGGACATCGATACCGTGGAGCGGGTCGAGATCATCCGCGACCTGCGCATGGGCACCTTCGATGTGCTGGTGGGGATCAACCTGCTGCGTGAGGGCCTGGACATGCCCGAGGTGTCGCTGGTGGCCATCCTCGACGCCGACAAGGAAGGTTTCCTGCGTTCCGAGCGATCGCTGATCCAGACCATCGGTCGCGCGGCGCGTAACCTCAATGGCCGGGCGATCCTCTATGCCGACCATAGGACTGGCTCCATGGAGCGGGCTATCGGCGAGACCGAGCGTCGCCGAGAGAAGCAGGTCGCCTTTAACGAGGCCAATGGCATCGTGCCCAAGGGTGTGGTCAAGGACATCACCGACATCATGGAAGGCGCCACCGTGCCGGGTGCCCGTAGCAAGAAGCGCAAGGGCATGGCCAAGGCAGCGGAAGAGAGTGCGCGTTACGAAGCCGAACTGCGCTCGCCGGCCGAGATCACCAAGCGTATCAAGCAGCTGGAAGAGAAAATGTACCAGCTCGCCCGCGACCTGGAGTTCGAAGCGGCAGCGCAGTTGCGTGACGAGATCACCCAGTTGCGTGAGCGCTTGATTACCGCCTGAGATGCCCCGCCGATAAGGCGAGGGCTGGCTGTGTGTAAGTGATCTGGATGTGGTTGAACCGTGCCCGGCGCAAGCCGGGTTGAGCCGCCGCACGTGACGAGCACGCCATTGCTGGAGCCTGGCGCCCGCTCCCTGTTAACATCCTGCCTTTGTTTCATCTCTAGTTCGAGACTCTCCATGACCACCGTTCGCACGCGTATCGCGCCATCGCCCACCGGCGACCCCCATGTCGGCACCGCCTACATCGCCCTGTTCAACTACTGCTTCGCCAAGCAGCATGGCGGTGAGTTCATCCTGCGTATCGAAGACACCGACCAGTTGCGCTCGACCCGTGAGTCGGAGCAACAGATCTTCGACGCCTTGCGCTGGCTGGGCATCGAGTGGAGCGAAGGCCCGGATGTCGGTGGCCCGCACGGTCCGTACCGACAGAGCGAGCGTGGCGATATCTACGCCAAGTACGCGAAGGAACTGGTCGACGCTGGCCACGCCTTCTACTGCTTCTGCACGGCTGAAGAACTCGACCAGATGCGTGCCGAGCAGATGGCACGTGGCGAGACGCCACGCTATGACGGTCGCGCGTTGCTGATGAGCGCCGAGGAAGTACAGCGCCGCCTGGCCGCAGGCGAGCCCCATGTGATCCGTATGAAGGTGCCGAGCGAGGGCGTCTGCGTTGTGCCGGACATGTTGCGTGGCGATGTCGAGATCCCGTGGGACCGCATGGACATGCAGGTCCTGATGAAGACCGATGGCCTGCCGACCTACTTCCTGGCCAACGTGGTCGACGACCACCTGATGGGCATCACTCACGTCCTGCGCGGCGAGGAGTGGCTGCCGTCGGCACCCAAGCTGATCAAGCTGTACGAATACTTCGGATGGGAGCAACCGAAGCTGTGCTACATGCCGCTGCTGCGCAACCCGGACAAGAGCAAGCTGTCCAAACGCAAGAACCCGACCTCGGTGACCTTCTACGAGCGCATGGGCTTCATGCCTGAAGCCATGCTCAACTACCTGGGCCGCATGGGCTGGTCGATGCCCGACGAGCGTGAGAAGTTCTCCCTGGCCGAGATGGTCGAGCACTTCGACCTGTCCCGGGTGTCGCTGGGTGGGCCGATCTTCGACATCGAGAAGTTGTCCTGGCTCAACGGCCAATGGCTGCGTGACCTGCCGGTGGAGGAGTTCGCCGCGCGGGTGCAGAAGTGGGCGTTCAACAGCGACTACATGATGAAGATTGCGCCGCACGTGCAGGGCAGGGTAGAGACCTTCAGCCAGATCGCCCCGCTGGGTGGCTTCTTCTTCGAAGGTGGGCTGAAGCTGGACGCCACGCTGTTCGAGCACAAGAAGCTGTCACCGGACCAGGTGCGCCAGGTCATGCAACTGATCCTGTGGAAGCTGGAAAGCTTGCGCCAATGGGAAAAGGACCGCATCACCGGTTGCATCCAGGCCGTGGTCGAGTCCTTGGAACTGAAGCTGCGTGACGCCATGCCGCTGATGTTCGCCGCCATCACTGGGCAGGCCAGCTCGGTGTCGGTGCTCGACGCCATGGAGATCCTCGGCCCTGACCTGACCCGTTACCGCCTGCGCCAGGCTTTGGACCTGCTCGGTGGCGTGTCGAAGAAGGAAAACAAGGAGTGGGAAAAACTGCTGGCTAGTATTGCCTGACCGATTCTTTATTCCTGTCTTCAAGGCTGGCGCTATCACTGTAGGAGCGCCGAACCGCCGCTCCTACAGTGATAGCGCCGATAGCGAGGGCCTGGCCGGGCCCAGTAAATACGGGCTTTTGTCCGGCGTGGGTAGGTAAGTGATTGTTATCTCGGAAAAAAATTTTAATTTTTTTCGAAAATTTGTTTGACAGGTCTGCAATCCGATCTTAATATGCGCCCCGTCCACAGCGATGAACGAAACGAAGCGCGAAGCACCCAGCCAAGCGGATCAAGTTCAGAGCGACATTGTGGGGCTATAGCTCAGCTGGGAGAGCGCCTGCATGGCATGCAGGAGGTCAGCGGTTCGATCCCGCTTAGCTCCACCAAATTCCGCTTCACGGTCAGCGAGTATGGCCGGGAAGAAAGACCGGGTCCAGCAACCGGGTCTTGAGGTAGAAGGTTCGTCCCCTTCGTCTAGTGGCCTAGGACACCGCCCTTTCACGGCGGTAACAGGGGTTCGAGTCCCCTAGGGGACGCCAGTTTCATACAAGCGATATCCATGATGTCGCTGGGCCGCGAGGCTATAAATCTGGGGCTATAGCTCAGCTGGGAGAGCGCCTGCATGGCATGCAGGAGGTCAGCGGTTCGATCCCGCTTAGCTCCACCAATTCCGCCAGGATTCGTGAAAACGGATCTGAACGAAGGTTACATGTCCCCTTCGTCTAGTGGCCTAGGACACCGCCCTTTCACGGCGGTAACAGGGGTTCGAGTCCCCTAGGGGACGCCACTTTTACCCGCATTTGCGGGATTTTCAAGGCTCATTCGAATATTGAATGGGCCTTTTGTTTTTTTCTCCCCCCGAAAATTTCAGGTACTGCGACCAACGGCGGTCGATTTCGCTTGCCAGAAAATATTATGAGAATAATATTGTGATCATAATATTTTACGAGGTGGGCCATGAGCGACAAGAAGAGCAAGACCCGCGAACGTATTCTCGAGGCGGCCTGCAGTGCATTGATCCAGCAGGGGCCCGCCGAGCCTAGCGTGAACCAGGTGATGGGGGCTGCTGGGCTGACCGTGGGAGGGTTCTACGCGCACTTCGACAGCAAGGACGCCTTGATGCTGGAGGCTTTCCGTCAGTTGTTGGGCGAGCGACGGGCTTTGCTTGCCGAGGTCGATCCGAGCCTCGATGGCGCAGGGCGGCGAGCCCTGGTGGCGGCCTTTTACCTTTCGCGTAAGCACCGGGATGCCCACGAGCATGCCTGCCCGTTGCCCAACTCCCTGGGCGATATGCAGCGGCTGCCAGAAGCCTTCCGTGACGTTCTGGCCGAACACATCGAGCTGATGACCGCGCAATTGGCCGAGCGCCCCGAAGACATCGACAAAGTGCTTGCCGACCTCTCCCTGATGGTCGGTGGCCTCGCCCTGGCCAGGGCCTTGGGCAGCACCGAACTGTCTGATCGTATCCTGCGTGCCGCCAAGTCGGCGGTGATCTGAGCAACCTGAATTGGAGCAAGGCGATGACTACCTTGAGCTGGATCCGTGGCGTCAATGGCACCTTGGGCCACCTGGCCCCTGAGCATATCGCAGGCAAGATGCGCCGAGCCTTCATGACCCCGCGCAACCTGCCGCCCAGGCAATGGGAACTGCCTCTGCTTGAGCGGGCCGAGCGCATCACGCTGCGTTTCGGGCTATCGGCTTTGCGTTGGGGGCAGGGGCCGACCGTGCTGCTTATGCACGGTTGGGAAGGGCGGCCAACCCAGTTCGCCGCCTTGATCGAAACCTTGGTCAACGCCGGCCATACCGTGGTGTCGCTGGAAGGGCCGGCCCATGGTCGCTCGCCTGGGCAGCAGGCGCATGTGGTTCTGTTCGCCCGTGCCTTGCTGGAAGCGGCTGCCGGGCTTCCACCGCTACGTGCAGTGATCGGCCATTCCATGGGCGGCGCCAGTGTATTGCTGGCCTTGCAATGGGGGTTACGTACCGAGGCGGCGGTGAGCATCGCCGCGCCGGCCCAGTTGCTGGGTGTCCTACGTGGTTTTGCCCAGCGTCTGGGCATGCCGGCTCGCGCACGGGCAGCATTTATTCGTCAGGTCGAGCGAGATGTCGGAGTGCAGATCGCCCGTCTCGATGTCAGTGGCTATCAGCTCGAACTCCCTGGCCTGGTAGTGCACGCCAGCGACGACCCGTTGGTGCCGGCCAGTGAGGCGCAGATTATCCACAAGGCCTGGTTCGACAGCCGCCTGATGCTACTGGAGGAGGGTGGCCACCAGCGAGTGCTGGCCGACCCGCGCCTGAGCGAGGCGGTGATCGACCTGCTGGCGCGTGTGGCGGCACCGGCGCGGCAATCGGCCTGAGCTTCCGTTACACTCTGCCCGTTCATCACAAATGGGAGCGGGCATGAGCTGGGACCTGGCAACGCCATTCATCATCGACCTTCGTGTTGGCGCCGAGGACATCGACGGCCTCGGCCACGCCAACAATGCTGTCTACGTCACTTGGCTGGAGCGCTGCGCCTGGCGCCATTCCCAGCGCCTGGGCCTGGACCTGACCGAGTACCGGCGCCTGGACCGTGCCATGGCCGTCGTCCGCCATGAAATCGACTACCTCGCGGCGGCCTATGAAGACGACGAACTGCAACTGGCCACTTGGATCATTGACTGGGACCAGCGCCTGCGCATGACCCGCCGCTTCCAGCTCAAGCGTCCGCGTGATGGCGTTACCCTATTGCGTGCCCAGACCACCTTCGCCTGTATCGAACTGTCCACCGGCAAGCCACGGCGCATGCCGGCGGAGTTTCTCGACGGTTATGGTCCGGCGCTTCAGCCAGGGAAAATGATAAGTTAAAACAGACTATACCGAGGCCTTGATAAAGGCCTCGTCAAGCGTATCAGCCTGATGACTATTCAAGAACTGTTCTACATTGTCGAACGATTTCAGCTTGCATTGTGCGAGCATGTAAAAACGATGGCAGTTAGATGTGATTTCCTGAATGTAGTGTGACGAGACAAGAATTGTCGCCCCATCGCTGCAGGCGTTTTTGATCCCTAGCCATATATAATGACGGAATTCAGGGTCAACGCCCGCTGTGGGTTCATCCAGTAGGATGAGGTCGCTGCCAAGCGTGAGCAGTGTTAGCGTAAAGAAACTACGGATTTCACCATAGCTGCACGCAGAAGGCTTTCTTTTCCATATATCAGAATAGCGTTCATGAAGTGACGGTGACCATGCTTCGAGCCGACTAAGCGTTTCTTCTTTACTGGGTGGGTTGTGGGCGCTCAAGTTTGTGATAAGAGTATGCAGTTCGCCCATTCTTAAAGTTGCCGATGGAGATAATGTTTGAGATAGATAAATAGGGTGTTTGGCCCTGTTTGTTATTGTGCCGCTTTTGGGGGATCTTAAATCGCAAATTATATCCAAGAGGGTGGTTTTTCCAGTCCCGTTATTACCTAGCAGTCCGATAATTTCTCCCTTGTTGGCAGTAAGGCTTATGTTTTCGAATAGGGTCTTATTTTTGAATGCATGGTGTAGGTTTTTTATTTCTATAATGCTCATTCAGTATCTACTCCAAACTGGCTGTATCCTGTAGTAGCGATAAGTTATAAGGATGGATGTGAATAGAAGTGCACTGGCGAAGAGAGCGCTAGAGGTGAGGGGTATCTCGCCCAGAAATATTTTCGTGCTGAAGGCGAGCGGATTATTGTCCCGCAAAAAGTTAAGGCCAGAATTGAGTTGTACTGCTCCCATATAACCTAGCGCTAACATAGTGAACGCTATAATGGAAAATAAGGTGCTTGCAGTGGTGAACTTGAGAGGTAGCAAGGAACCAATCAGACCTATGCAAGAGAAGAAAAGGTAACTTACATAGTAGCTGGCCATTAAGTGAAGAAATTCATGTAGCTCGTAACTCCCATAGATGGCTTTGGTGATCAAGTAGAAGGCGCTAAAGTGAAGCAGGCTGATTGCTGAGTAGCATAGTAAGTGGGCTGCTAGAAATATCGAAATCGCCTGCTTGCGGTATATGAAGGATCGAACAAATCCACTTTCTCTTCTGCCTATCAAGTAAAGGCTTAAGCCGAAGAGCGCGATACTGGATGAAATATAAGCGTAGAACCAAGCAGCAGAGCCAATGTAGTCATCAATGGGCGATGAGCCACTCGTTTGTCGAGAACCCGATACAAGAATGAAGAATGCGGAAGGAGATAGCGTCGTCCATAGAAGTGTTGATGGTTCTTTTAGTTGCTCCATGAATAGTTTTGCTGATATGTATAATGTTCTTTTTATCATGCTTGTAGCTTCTTTTTTTTTATTCATGGAAATGGCACCATTGTTTTTTGCTGTTCAGGCAATATTGCGTGTAGAAAGTCTTGGGAGTATTTGTTCTTAAGGTTGAAGTTCGAGGAGTTGTTCATGTGTAAGAAAATATTTGGTGATACATATTTGCAAAAGTAGGAGGTTGAGTGGTGAGTTTGTAGGTGGGATAAGTAAAGGTATCCGTCGAGTTTGATTTTTTTGATGCTCTCTATTATTCGTTGAATAGATAGAGATTTAGGTTCGGCTTGACGGTTTCCTGTGGCTATAGAATGAGAGATATCAATATAGGTCTCATAACTGTTGCAACTTAAAAAGTGCTTAAGGTAAGGGTCCTCAATGTCACTAATTAGCTTCCCTCTCGTAGTAAAGGAATACATAAAGCGGTATGTTTGCCATAGTTCAATGACCGCCTTTTCTAAGGCGGTGGTGAGGTCATCAAAATAAGCCATTCCCGTACAGTACTTGATTGGGGAGGAAATATCTGTATCGTTTCCGTAGCATAGAAGTATGCATGTGCCGGGAAATCTATTGTCAGTTAAATCGAGTATGCATATATTTCCGGTTTTTGCGAGTTCTTTAATAAGTTCCTTTGTGGGTGAATGTTGCAACGCGTTGAAAGCTGTTTCATTGTCAATCTTCGCTGTTGCTATTTTTGTTAGCCAAAACTTCAAAAGAAATTGTCTTTCAAGTGATTCTTTTAATGAGCCAAGTATTGCTTTCTCTACTGATGTGTGCGCGCAGCATCCGCAGGTATCCCTGATTGGATAGAATTGATTGTCTGTAGTGTTTCTGCTTGGGTTTATTGATAGGCACGCTGTTGGAATCTTGCATTCTGAGTAGTCGGATATTCTGTATGCGTTTGTTAGTTCGAAGTGATGTTTTTCTATTGCAGGGAGATATTTTGAGCTTGCTGTCTGACTAAAGGCGTCTGAAAATATGGAAGCCTCTTCTGGTTTCAAGCCTGAGTTGAGGGTGTTGATCTCATTCACTGTAATGTCTAGGTAAAAATGTTTGCGCTCCAGATGTTCACCGCTCGCTGAGTTGATTATGTTTGAGGACCAGCCACTACTTGATCCATATGTATGCCATCGACTACCAGACTCCATGCTATGTGGAAGGTGGTTTACGGCACTTGGTTGAAGGCATTGGAAGTCAGGTTTTGCAGGGAAGTGCAACTCATTATATATATTCACTGGGCTAACCTATGAACTGGACACACGCTGGAAGAAAGAGGCTAGGGTTTAGCCTCAGGCCTTGAGCGACTTCGTGGTCGGTGAAGCCAGACCAAAGTCTGCTATCTAAATGAAGCTCTTTACAACGAAGATCGGTCAACATGTACATAGAGCCAGCTTCCATGTGGGCCAGTCGATAACCGCGATATCTATATTTAAATATTGCTTTGGGCAGATAAATACAATAGATCAGTGCGAGTGCAGGGTGCCCTAAATTAGATGGTTTTGGAATAAGGGCATTTTTTAGTTTGTCCTGATTTATGTTTGGGGAGTGACTCTCCAGCTGTTTTGAATTGGAAAGGAGGTGCAGGGTTTTGTTGCTGCTGGGCCATGCTGTTATTCGATTTTCAAGATTGCAGCAAAATACTTCTACGGGATATAGAGCTCCTCCGCTCGGATATCCTCGCCTATAAGTAGAGCCTTCTTTTCTGAGGAGAGGGGAAAGGATTTTTTTTACGTCAGTGAAGGGGATCGTTCTTTTCTTGAATTTCTCGCATGAATCATTTCTTTTTAATGTGTGATTCTGAGCTAAAGGTGAAAGTGCTATTCTGCTTCTGAGTTGCTCCGGAAATGGATTAAGTCTCAGTTCGTTGCCGGTTAATATGGGTAGCTCGTTTTGGGGGATATGATGTAAGGTACTAAAGTGCTGTGTGGATTTATGGATGACAAAGTTGCCCCTATTATGAAATAAAAGTGTGTTGTATATGACCTCGTTTTCGATGAATTTTAAGTAGTAGTCGTGGGGGATGTTCATTTAATGTGCCTCCAGGCATTCGCAAAGTGGCCAGTGAATGCTAGGTTCTTCAACTAGTCTTCCGGAGTCTAGTTCAATGGTTATCGATTGTAATACTCTATCTTGTGTCGTCTTTGAGGTTTGATGTGTTGTGAATTTCTTTGCGATCTTAAGTATTGCGCCAAGTATTAATGCGTTTTGAAATTCATCTATCTCCGTTTTTGGTGATGGTAAGTTGTGGTTGTGGCAAAATGCTAGCACCCTGCTCCAGGGGTGGTGACTCGATCTTTGAGATTCATAGTGGATAATGCGATCGATGGTACAGAAAGCACAGGGGTTTTTTATGGTTGGGATATAGGGCTCGGTTAAGTGAAAGTGCCCCCCACTGATGAAGCCCATGCTGATCGCACTGGTGGGGTTGTTTTTTATTAATGCATGATATTTTTTTCGGGTTTCTTTGTAGTCCAGTTTTAGACTGGCTAGTATGAATAGAGTGGGAGATGGCTCTTGTGGTTTGTAGTTTTTATCGAGATCTCTTATTTCAATCTGAATTGGGTTCTGACGGTTTGCTAGGTATTCCGTATTTGGTGAAATCTGCCAGTCGCAGTAAATCACAGCTTTGCTGAAATATGGGGCGGGGATGTCGTTTGAGAGGATCGCAATATCTTTCAGGAACTGTAGTGCGCTCTGAGCATGAACTCCCTCCTCTTTGAGGATTTCTTCGATAAGGCTGGGTGCGACTCCTGTTTCTTTTAGCTTGATTATCTTATGCAGTGCACTTGCTAGATTTGGGTTTGTGATTTTTGTTATGCCTTTGGCTGAATAAACTAACGGTTCCGTCTCGAAGTTAAGGATTTCGTAATTGCAGATTTTCAGGCTTTTCATTGTTGTTTCCTTGAGAAGGCGTCCCCATCCCAAGGAAGTGGGGACGCTGGCCAATCATTTATTCTTCATGATGCTGGGTAGTTATTGCATTTCCTCCGCATCCGCCCGAGCCACCGCTACCACCACTGCAGCCACCTCCGCCGCCGCAACCGCCGCTACCACCGCATCCACCTTGTCCGCCGGATCCACCAAAGAACTCTGAGTCCAATAGGTCTTGGTTTTCGAGATTGAGGCTCAAAAGTTCGATTCCATAATGACTATTCATTGTTATGGTATCTCCATTGTGTAATTGGGCCCGCGTTTGCGGGTGATTTGGTTTTAGCTTGTACCGCCCATGGAGTCAAATGCTCGATGTTGAGTTTGGCTGGAGTTGGAGTTTGTTATGTTTAAATAGGGTCAAGTGCTGGAGATTTTTCTTGGTGATGGGGCTTACAGTGACGTCTAATTGTTATGTAGGGTGTTTCTGAAAGTTGTGTTTTTGAAGGGGTGCGCCTAAATGTGTGAGGCTTTGGGATTGTAAAGCTGTGGGAGTACTCCTATTTATAGGTGGGAAGGAGTGATAAATAGCGGTTGCTTGAATGGACTTTTTTTGCACCGTTCATCGTTTTTTAACACCTGTATCAGTTGAGGTGCCCCTAGGTGTCAGCTTTCTGGCTGGACCAGGCAGGTGATGACTCTGGTATTATTTGCTTTTCTTTAGGTTTTTTTATGCAAATTGCCTTAGCCCCCATGGAGGGGCTGGTCGACAACATCCTGCGCGACGTCCTGACCCGGGTGGGTGGCATCGACTGGTGTGTCACCGAGTTCATTCGTGTCTGTGACCGGCTGCTGCCTCCTGCTCAATTCGACAAGCTCGCTCCGGAGCTGCGCAATGGCGCACGCACGGCGGCCGGGGTGCCGATGCGTGTGCAACTGCTGGGTTCGGACCCTGCCTGCCTGGCTGACAACGCGGTGCAGGCTTGTGAGCTGGGGGCGCCGGTGATCGACCTGAACTTCGGTTGCCCGGCCAAGACGGTGAACAAGTCACGTGGGGGAGCGGTGCTGCTCAAGGAGCCGGAGTTGTTGCACGCTATCGTCCGTGAAGTACGGCGGGCAGTGCCTGCGCACATTCCGGTGACGGCGAAGATGCGTCTGGGCTACGACAGCCCGGCCGGCGCCCTGGAGTGCGCCACGGCGCTGGCCGAAGGTGGTGCGGAGCACTTGGTGGTGCATGCGCGGACCAAGATCGATGGCTACAAGCCGCCGGCCCACTGGGAGTGGGTAGCGCGGGTGCAGGAGGTGGTGAAGGTGCCGGTGTTCGCCAATGGCGAGATCTGGACGGTCGAGGATTGGCAGCGCTGCCGCGCCGTCAGCGGTGCCGAACACATCATGCTGGGCCGGGGGCTGGTGTCGCGGCCTGACCTGGCCTTGCAGATCGCTGCGGCTCGGGAGGGGCGAGCGTATCAGCCGCTGGATTGGGCTGCCTTGTTGCCGTTGCTCCAAGAGTTCTGGCGCCAGGCTCAGGACAAGCTCTCGCCGCGCTATGCGCCGGGGCGTATGAAGCAGTGGTTGGCGATGCTCACCCGCAGCTACCCGGAAGCGGTGGCACTGTTTGCCGAGGTACGCCGGGAGAGCGATTGCGCGCGGATCAGTGGTTTGCTGGGGATGCCTGTGGCGGATGCGGAGCAGGGGGCGACTGCGTAGGCATGCACCCACTAGTCATAAAAAAATTACCCAGGAGCGCTTGAAAAGCTGTTGATGGGACATATCTGTTCTGTACGCGATGCCGAATTCGGGTCGCGTGATGACAAACTCGCTGAATATCAGGAGATGTACCATGACTACCGCTTTTTCCCTCGCTCCACTGTTCCGCCATTCCGTTGGCTTCGACCGTTTCAACGACCTATTCGAGTCCGCGGCGCGTAACGAGGCGGGTAGCAGCTACCCACCCTACAACGTTGAAAAACATGGCGATGACCACTATCGGATCGTCGTTGCTGCAGCCGGTTTCCAAGAGCAGGACCTGGACCTGCAAGTGGAAAAAGGCGTCTTGACCGTCACTGGCGGCAAGCGTGACAGCAGCGCTGAGAGCGTCACCTACCTGCACCAGGGTATTGCCCAGCGGGCCTTCAAACTGTCCTTCCGCCTGGCCGACCATATCGAGGTCAAGGCCGCGGAACTGGCCAATGGCCTGCTCAGCATTGACCTGCTGCGCCTCGTGCCGGAAGAGGCCAAGGCCAAGCGCATTCCGATCAACTCGGAAAAACCAGCACTGAACTGAGGCCGGTTGTGTGAGAAGAAGGGCACTTTCGAGTGCCCTTTTTTGCGTTCTGGCGGATCGATACTGCCCCTATGGGGGCGTGCAACGCTCAATAATCCGCGGGTGCTTCCATCAGCATCTGGCGAAACTCCAGCAGCGGCAGGGGGCGGCTGTGCAGGTAGCCCTGGTAGAGATGGCAGCCTTGGCGTTCGAGGAATTCCAACTGCTCCGACAGTTCCACCCCTTCGGCGATCACCGCCAGGTCCAGGCTGCGGGCCATGGCGACGATGGCGCGGACGATCTCTGCGTCGTTGGGGTCCACCGGGGCGTCGCGGACGAAGGACTGGTCGATCTTCAGGGCATCCACCGGCAGGCGCTTGAGATAGGTCAGCGACGAATAGCCGGTGCCGAAGTCGTCCATGGCAAAACTCACCCCGTAGCGTTTGAGCTCACGCATCTTGCTGATGGTGTCTTCGAGGTTTTGGATGACGATGCCTTCGGTGATCTCCAGCTTGAGCATGCGCCGCGGCAGCCGGTAGTCGTCGAGGCTGCGCAACACACGTTCGACGAAATCGTTCTGGCGGAACTGGCGCGGGCTGATGTTGACGCACAGGCTGAAGTCATCGGCGTCGATCAACCCATCCTCGAGCATGCGCGCACAGGCATCGCAGGCTTCGTCTAGGATCCAGCTGCCAACTTCGAGGATCAAGCCACTTTCCTCCAGGACCTGGATGAACTGCACCGGTGGCTGCTGGCCCAGTTGCGGGTGATGCCAGCGCAACAGGACCTCGGCGCCGACGATACGGTTGTCGCGGGCATCCACCTGGGGCTGGAAGTGCAAGGTCAGCTCGCTACGGGCCAGGGCCATGCGCAGGTCGTTTTCCATGCGCAGGCGTTCGCTGGCGGCCTTCTGCATGGTGGTATGGAAGAGTTGCGTGGTGTTGCGGCCGGAATCCTTCGCCCGGTACAGGGCGATGTCGGCGCGCTTGAGCAGATCCGCCGGTGTCGCGCCATGGTCGGGGATCAGCGCCACGCCGATGCTCGGTGTCACCTGCAGGCGCTGGCCGTCCAGGGACATGGGTTCGGCCAGCAGTTCGCGCAGGGTGTCGGCCAGTTCGCGGACCTTGTTTTCCACCACTTCGCGGCTGCCCTCCAGGCCGCTGAGCAGGACCACGAACTCATCGCCGCCCAGGCGGGCCACGGTGTCTTCCAGGCGTACGCTGGCCTCCAGGCGGGCGGTGATGACTTTCAGCACGGTGTCGCCCACCGGGTGGCCGAGCGAGTCGTTGATGTGCTTGAAATGGTCCAGGTCGAGGAAGAGCAGGGCACCACGCAGGTTATGGCGCTTGAGCAGGGCGATCTGCTGGCTCAGGCGATCCATCAACAAGGCGCGGTTGGGTAGGTTGGTCAGCGGGTCGTGGTAGGCCAGGTGGCGGATCTGCGCCTGGGCGTTCTTCAGTTGGCTGACGTCGCGGGCAGTCAGCAACAAGCAGTCGGTCTCGTTGAGGCTGATCGGTTCCACCGAGACTTCCACGGTAAGGACGTCGCCACGTTTGTTGCGCCCGAGCATTTCCCGGTGATGCACCCGGCCATGTTCGGTCAGTTCATTGAGCAGTGCGTTGCGCTGCTTATCGTCGGCCCAGATGCCCAGCTCATAGACCGTGCGGCCGATCACCTCGCTGGCGCTGTAGCCAGTCAGGCGGCAGAAGCCGTCGTTGACCTCCAGGTAGCGGCCGCTGAGGTGTTCGGTGATGGTGATGGCGTCGGGGCTTGAGTGGAAGGCCTTGGCGAACTTCTCTTCGCTGGCCTTGAGCGCGGCCTCGGCTCTCTGTTGCTGGGTGATGTCGCGCAGGGTGGTGACGCTGCAGGGCTGGTTGTCGACAGTGATCAGGCGGCTGGAAATCACGCAGGTCAGCGGCGTGCCGTTGCAATGGTTGACCACGACGGCGACGTTGCTCAGCGCCTGGTCGCGGATCACCCGCTCGATGCGCTGCGCGCGCTTGGGCGACTCGCCCCACAGGCCGATTTCCTCGGCCGTGCGACCGATCACCTGCTCGGTGCTCCAGCCGAAGATCTGGGCGAAGGCCGGGTTGATCTCGATGAACTGGCCGTTGTCTTGGCGGGTGACGCAGATCGGGTCGGGGCTGGCCTGGAACAGGCTGGCGAACTTCTCTTCCGAGGCGCTCAGGCGCTGCTCGCGCTCCACCTGATCGGTGATGTCCAGCAGGGTGCCGGCCATGCGCAAGGGGTTGCCCTGTTCGTCGCGGTAGAGTCGGGCGCGGCTCTCGATGTAGCGCGAGGTGCCGTTCTCCAACTGGATGCGGTAGGTGATCTGGTAATTGCCTGCCGGGCCTTCGCGCAGGCTGCGGTAGGCCTGGCGCATGGTGTTGCGCTCTTGCTCCGGGACGCCCTCGAAGAACGCTTCGAAGGACTCATGGAA
This sequence comes from Pseudomonas sp. X10, assembly GCF_054889225.1. Lineage (NCBI taxonomy): Bacteria > Pseudomonadati > Pseudomonadota > Gammaproteobacteria > Pseudomonadales > Pseudomonadaceae > Pseudomonas > Pseudomonas sp. X10. The sequence continues at coordinate 1,768,305 of NZ_CM142677.1, forward strand.
GGGCACCGGTTCCAGGCCGTGCAATTGGGCAGCACGGGCCGAGCCGTAGAGCATGCCGCTGGGGATGTGCCAGTCCCAAGTGCCCAATTGCGCCGAGTCCAGGGCAAGGTCCAGGCGCTCCTGGCTGTCCTTGAGCGCTTGCTCGGCGCGTTTGCGCTCGCTGGTGTCGACATAGGTGCTGAGCAGGTAGGTGACGCCTTCCAGTTCGATACCCTGGGTGCTGAGGATGCCATCATGGACATGGCCGCTGCTGGCACGGAACTGGACCTCGAGGGTCACCGGGCCGGTGTTGCTGCGGGTCGCTTCCAGCACTTGCTGGCGCTGTTGCAGGTTGACCCACAGGCCGAGCTCCAGGGTGGTCTTGCCGATCACCTGCAGCGCGGGCCAGCCGAGGATGTGCTCGAAATGCTGGTTGACCTCGAAGATCATGCCGTCATGGCGGCGGGTCAGCAGAATCACGTTGGGGCTGAGGTGAAAAAGCGTGGCGAAGCGCTTTTCCGAGTTGATCAGCGCGGTTTCACGTTCCCGCTGGCGGGTGATTTCGCGGATCACCCCGATCATCTGCGGGTGGTCGTGGCTGTCGCGGGTCAGGCTGCCGGTGATCTCCAGCCAGTGCAGGCTGCCGTCCGGCCAGCGGATGCGGTGACGCATCGCCTTCTCCACCGGTTCGCCGTTGACCACTGCGTGGAACGCTTGGCGCGTGCGGGCGCGGTCTTCCTCGGGCAGCAGGTCCAGGTAGTCCATGTCGTAGGGCAGGGGCTGCTGTGGATCGAAGCCGAACAATGCCTGGGTGCCCCGTGACCAACTCACCCGGCCGCTTTCGATGTCCCATAGCCAGGCCCCGAGGCGCGCGCCGTTGAGTGCCGCCAGCAATTGCGGGGCGTTCTGCCAGGCCTGCTCCGACTCCTGGGGATCTGCCGCGTGTATGCGCGGCAAGCGCGGAAAACGGTTTGCTGATTTGGACATCGATACCAGACCTTTGGCGGATGGCGCGTCCTTGGGGCAATGGCGGGCAGCCGACCTTCAGGCGGACCCTGCCTGGCTGTCGAGCAGGGCCATGAAGGCTCTTGCCGCGTTCGATAGCGTTCGTTCCGTGTGCAGAATGTAGCCTAGCTGGCGCGACAGTTGTATGCCGGGCAGGGCGATCGGTGCGACTTGTCCATCGAGCATAGTACGCGGCAGCACGCTCCAGGCCAGGCCGATGGAGACCATCATCTTGATGGTTTCCATGTAGTTGGTGCTCATGGCGATGTTCGGGACCAGGCCCTGGCTTTCGAACAGGCGCTGGACGATATGGTGGGTGAAGGTGTTGCCGCCGGGAAACACTGCAGGGTGGTGGGCGACATCGGCCAGGCTGACCTCGCTGTTGTTGGCCAGGGGGTGCTCGGGCGCGGCGACGAAATCCAGGGCATCCTCCCAGACCGGCACGGCACGGACCAGGTGATGAGGCTCCGGAGCCAGGGTGATCACGGCGATTTCGGCGCGGCCATGGAGGATCTCGTCATAGGCGGCTTCCGAATCCAGGAACTGGATATCCAGCGCCACGGCCGGATACTGGCGAGTGAAGGCCCTGAGTAGCGGCGGCAGGCGGTGCAGGCCGATATGATGGCTGGTGGCCAGGGTCAGGCGGCCAGCCACTTCGCCTGTCAGGTTGGTGAGGGCGCGCCGGGTATCATCCAGTACATTGAGGATCTGGTACGCGCGAGGCAATAGCGCCCGGCCAGCCTCGGTCAGGGTGACTTCCCGCCCCAGGCGGTCGAACAGCCGCACGTCGAGCTGTTGCTCGAGACCGGCGATGCGCTTGCTGATGGCCGGCTGGGTAAGGTGCAGGCGTTCTCCCGCCCCGGAGAAGCTGCCGGTTTCGGCGATCGCGATAAAGGCACTGAGGTTGGCCAGGTCCACTTCACGAATTCCTTTTGGTTATCCAAAGCATAAAAATTATGAATTTGAGTTATTCAATCTAACCCCATAGCATCGACCGTACAAGCCAAGGGGTTAATTGGCATAGAAACACTGATGAGGAACCGTCTGATGGCCGGCAGAACGCTCTACGACAAACTCTGGGATTCGCATGTGGTCAAGCAGCGCGACGATGGCTCGTCGCTGATCTACATCGATCGCCACATCATTCATGAAGTGACTTCGCCACAGGCCTTCGAAGGCCTGCGTCTGGCTGGCCGTAAGCCATGGCGCATCGATGCCAACATCGCCACGCCGGACCACAACGTGCCGACCACGCCGGAACGCAAGGGCGGTATCGAGGCCATCGCCGACCAGGTGTCGCGCCTGCAGGTGCAGACCCTCGACGAGAACTGTGACGAATACGGCATCGTCGAATTCAAGATGAATGACGTGCGCCAGGGCATCGTCCATGTCATCAGCCCTGAGCAGGGCGCGACCTTGCCGGGTATGACAGTGGTCTGCGGCGATTCGCACACCTCGACCCACGGCGCCTTCGGCGCGCTGGCCCACGGCATCGGCACCTCCGAAGTCGAGCACGTGCTGGCCACCCAGTGCCTGGTCGCCAAGAAGATGAAGAACATGCTGGTGCGCGTCGAGGGTACGCTGCCGTTCGGCGTGACCGCCAAGGACATCGTCCTCGCGGTGATCGGCAAGATCGGTACCGCAGGCGGCAATGGCCACGCCATGGAGTTCGCCGGCAGCGCCATCCGCGACCTGTCCATGGAAGGTCGCATGACCATCTGCAACATGTCGATCGAGGCCGGCGCCCGTGTCGGCTTGGTCGCCACTGATGAAAAGACCATCGAATACGTGAAAGGCCGCCCCTATGCGCCCAAGGGCGAGCAATGGGAGCAGGCGGTCGAGACCTGGAAGAGCCTGGTGTCCGACGAGGACGCGGTGTTCGACACTGTGGTCGAGCTGGATGCCGCGCAGATCAAGCCACAGGTCAGCTGGGGTACCTCGCCGGAGATGGTCCTGGCCGTGGACCAGCGCGTGCCCGATCCTGCCGCCGAGCCGGACCTGGTCAAGCGTGGCTCGATCGAGCGCGCCCTGAAGTACATGGGGCTGTCGGCCAACCAGGCAATCACCGACATCCACCTGGACCGCGTGTTCATCGGCTCGTGCACCAACTCGCGCATCGAGGACTTGCGTGCCGCAGCCGAGATCGCCAAGGGCCGCAAGGTCGCCACGACCATCAAGCAGGCCATCGTCGTGCCGGGCTCGGGCCTGGTCAAGGCCCAGGCCGAGCGCGAGGGGCTGGACAAGATCTTCCTCGACGCGGGCTTCGAGTGGCGTGAGCCTGGCTGCTCCATGTGCCTGGCGATGAACCCGGACCGCCTGGAGAGCGGCGAACACTGCGCCTCGACCTCCAACCGCAACTTCGAAGGCCGCCAGGGCGCCGGTGGCCGTACCCACCTGGTGAGCCCGGCCATGGCCGCGGCTGCCGCCGTAACCGGCCATTTCGTCGATGTCCGCGAGTTGATCCAAGGGAGCGCAGCATGAAAGCCTTTACCCAGCACACCGGTCTTGTCGCCCCGTTGGACCGCGCCAATGTCGACACCGACCAGATCATCCCCAAGCAGTTCCTCAAGTCGATCAAGCGCACCGGCTTCGGCCCCAACCTGTTCGACGAGTGGCGTTATCTGGACGTGGGCCAGCCCTACCAGGACAACAGCAAGCGTCCGCTGAACACCGAGTTCGTGCTCAACCACGAGCGTTACCAGGGTGCCAGCGTGCTGCTGGCGAGGGAGAACTTCGGTTGCGGTTCCAGCCGCGAGCATGCGCCTTGGGCGCTGGACGAGTACGGCTTCCGCAGCATCATCGCGCCGAGCTTCGCCGACATCTTCTTCAACAACAGCTTCAAGAACGGTCTGTTGCCGATCATCCTCAGCGATGAAGAGGTCGACGAGCTGTTCCAACAGGTCGAGGCCAACCCGGGCTACCAGTTGACCATCGACCTGGAGGCCCAGGCGGTGACCCGTCCGGACGGTAAGGTGCTGCACTTCGAGATCGATGCGTTCCGCAAGCATTGCCTGCTCAACGGCCTCGACGATATTGGCCTGACCCTGCAGGACAGCGATGCTATTCAGGCTTTCGAAGGCAAGCACCGCGCCAGCCAGCCATGGCTGTTCCGTGACGTGTGATTGATCAGGCGAGGGCTGCGCCCTCGATCGCGACACAAGGCCGCTCCCATCTGCTTTGTGTCGTCCAGCAAGCTTGAGAACAGCACAAGGCATGTGGGAGCGGCCTTGTGTCGTGATGGGCCGCTTAGCGGCCCCGTTTGTCAGGATCCCGAGGTGTAGCAGATGACCAGCAGTCGTCACCAAGACGTCGTCCAACGCCAATTTGGCGAGCAGGCCAGCGCCTACCTCAGCAGCGCCGTGCATGCCCAGGGTAGCGAATTCGCCCTGTTGCAGGCCGAGTTGTCGGGGCAGGGCGACGCGCGCCTGCTGGACCTGGGCTGCGGCGCTGGGCATGTCAGCTTCCATGTCGCGCCTTTGGTCGGCGAAGTGGTGGCCTACGACTTGTCGCAATCGATGCTCGACGTGGTCGCCAGCACCGCGGCCGAGCGCGGCCTGGGCAATATCCGCACCGAGCGCGGCGCCGCCGAGCGGTTGCCGTTCGCCGATGCCAGTTTCGACTTCGTCTACAGCCGCTATTCCGCCCACCACTGGAGTGACCTGGGCCTGGCCCTGCGCGAGGTGCGTCGGGTGCTCAAGCCCGGTGGCGTAGCGGCCTTCGTCGATGTCATGTCGCCGGGCAGCCCATTGCTCGACACCTATTTGCAGAGCGTCGAGGTGCTGCGCGACACCAGCCATGTGCGCGATTACTCGGCCGCCGAATGGCTGCGTCAAGTCAGTGAGGCCGGCCTGTTCGTGCGCAGCCATGCGCGTCAGCGCCTGCGCCTGGAGTACGGCTCCTGGGTCGAGCGCATGCGCACCCCGGTGCCGATGCGTGAAGCCATTCGCCAATTGCAGCAAGCGATGGGCGAGGAAGTGCGGCAGTATTACCAGATTGAAGCCGATGGCTCGTTCAGCACCGATGTTCTGGTGCTGTGGGCCGAGCGTTAGTACAGCCGTACAGGCCACTAGTTTTTTCCGGCGGGCCGGACAGGCGCGCCGCTTGAATGGATAGAGGAAAGCATGAGCAAGCAGATTCTGATTCTCCCAGGTGATGGCATCGGTCCGGAAATCATGGCCGAGGCGGTCAAGGTGCTGGAATTGGCCAACGACAAGTTCCAGCTCGGCTTGAGCCTGGAGCATGACGTAATCGGTGGTGCGGCCATCGACAAGCACGGCGTGCCGCTGGCTGACGAGACCCTGGAGCGCGCGCGCAAGGCCGATGCCGTGCTGCTTGGCGCGGTGGGCGGGCCTAAGTGGGACAAGATCGAGCGTGACATCCGACCTGAGCGCGGCCTGCTGAAGATCCGCTCGCAACTGGGCCTGTTCGCCAACCTGCGCCCGGCCATCCTCTATCCGCAATTGGCCGATGCCTCTTCGCTGAAGCCGGAAATCGTCGCCGGTCTGGATATCCTTATCGTCCGTGAACTGACCGGCGGCATCTACTTCGGCGCACCCCGTGGCACCCGCGAGCTGGAAGGTGGCGATCGCCAGGCCTACGACACCCTGCCGTACAGCGAGAGTGAGGTCCGCCGCATCGCCCGTGTCGGTTTCGATATGGCCCGCGTACGGGGCAAGAAGCTGTGCTCGGTGGACAAGGCCAACGTCCTGGCCTCCAGCCAGCTGTGGCGTGAAGTGGTCGAGGAGGTGGCCAAGGACTACCCGGACGTCGAGTTGAGCCATATGTATGTCGACAACGCTGCCATGCAACTGGTGCGCGCGCCCAAGCAGTTCGACGTGGTGGTGACCGACAACATGTTCGGTGACATCCTGTCGGATGAGGCTTCCATGTTGACCGGTTCCATCGGCATGCTGCCGTCTGCCTCCCTGGATGCCAACAACAAGGGCATGTACGAGCCTTGCCATGGCTCCGCGCCGGACATCGCCGGCCTCGGCGTCGCCAACCCGCTGGCGACCATCCTGTCGGTGTCGATGATGCTGCGTTACAGCTTCAACCAGCAGGTGGCTGCCGAGGCGATTGAACAGGCCGTAAGCCTGGTATTGGATCAAGGGCTGCGCACCGGTGACATCTGGTCGACCGGCTGCAGCAAGGTGGGTACGCAGGAAATGGGCGACGCAGTAGTCGCAGCGCTGCGGAATCTGTAATCTCTCTGGCCCGCTGCCGTTTTCCCCTCAGGCAGCGGCCCACTTTTAGCAAAGGTGTAGTTGCGATGAAACGTGTAGGTCTGATCGGTTGGCGCGGTATGGTCGGTTCCGTGCTCATGCAGCGGATGCTGGAAGAGCAGGATTTCGACCTTATCGAGCCGGTGTTCTTCACTACCTCCAATGTCGGGGGCCAGGGTCCGGCCGTGGGCAAGGAGATTGCTCCACTCAAGGACGCATACAGCATTGAAGAGCTCAAGACCCTCGATGTGATCTTGACTTGCCAGGGCGGCGACTACACCAACGAAGTCTTCCCCAAGCTGCGTGAAGCCGGCTGGCAGGGCTACTGGATCGACGCCGCCTCCAGCCTGCGCATGCAGGACGACGCGGTGATCGTGCTGGACCCGGTCAACCGTCGGGTGATCGACCAGCAGATCGATGCCGGCACCAAAAACTACATCGGCGGCAACTGCACCGTCAGCCTGATGCTGATGGGCTTGGGCGGGCTGTTCGAAGCCGGCCTGGTCGAGTGGATGAGCGCCATGACCTACCAGGCGGCCTCGGGCGCCGGTGCGCAGAACATGCGCGAGCTGATCAAGCAGATGGGCGCCACCCACGCCGCCGTGGCCGATGACCTGGCCAATCCAGCCAGCGCCATCCTCGACATCGACCGCAAGGTCGCCGAGGCCATGCGCAGCGAAGCCTTCCCGACCGAAAACTTCGGTGTGCCGCTGGCGGGCAGCCTGATCCCTTGGATCGACAAGGAACTGCCAAACGGCCAGAGCCGCGAGGAATGGAAGGCCCAGGCCGAGACCAACAAGATCCTCGGCCGCTTCAAGAGCCCGATCCCGGTCGACGGCATCTGCGTGCGCATCGGCGCCATGCGTTGCCACAGCCAGGCGCTGACCATCAAGCTGAACAAGGACGTGCCACTGGCCGATATCGAAGGCATGATCAGCCAGCACAACCCGTGGGTGAAACTGGTGCCGAACCAGCGCGAGATCAGCATGCAGGAGCTGAGCCCGACCAAGGTCACCGGTACCCTGAACATCCCGGTTGGACGTCTGCGCAAGCTGAACATGGGCTCCCAGTACCTGGGCGCGTTCACCGTCGGCGACCAGTTGCTGTGGGGCGCGGCCGAGCCGCTACGGCGTATGCTGCGGATCCTGCTGGAGCGTTGATCGTTCTGGTTTGACCGGAAAACCCGCGCTGGAGACAGCGCGGGTTTTTTTATGGGCTGCGAGTCAGTCAGGACGCCTGCCGGGTGTTCCCAGATCGATAATCCAAGTAAAGTGCCGCTCCCGCCGTTTCAGCAGAGGATCCAGCCATGACCCAGCCCATTGATATTGCCGTTGTCGGCGCCACTGGCAGCGTCGGTGAGACGCTCGTGCAAATTCTCGAGGAACTGGATTTTCCGGTGGCGACCTTGCACCTGTTGGCAAGTAATGATTCAGCGGGCAGTGGTGTGATGTTCCGAGGCAAGAACCTGCGTGTACGCGAGGTGGACAGCTTCGACTTCAGCTTGGTCAAGCTGGCGTTCTTCGCTGCCGGGCCTGCGGTCAGCCGCAGCTTCGCTACAAAGGCCCAGGCAGCAGGCTGCTCGGTGATCGACCTGTCCGGTGGCCTGGAGCAGGCACCCGCCCTAGTGCCGGAGGCCAATGCTGAAGCGCTGGCGCAACTGGAGCTGCCGGTGCAGGTCAGCAGCCCCTCTGCCGCCGCTGTGGCCCTGGCGGTCGCGCTTGCGCCACTCAAGACGCTGCTGGATATCGAGCGGGTACAGGTGACAGCTTGCCTGGCGGTCTCGGCACAGGGGCGCGAAGGGGTCAATGAGTTGGCCCGGCAAACTGCCGAGCTGCTCAATGCGCGCCCTCTGGAGCCGCGCTTCTTCGATCGCCAGGTCGCGTTCAACCTGTTGGCGCAAGCCGGGCCCAGCGACGCGCAAGGCCATGGCCTGCTGGAGCGGCGCCTGGTCGCTGAATTGCGCGAAGTGCTTGGTCTGCCGGCGCTGAAGGTTTCCGTGACCTGTATTCAAGTCCCAGTATTTTTTGGCGATAGCTACAGTGTGGCTTTGCAGAGCCGCCAGCCGGTCGACCTGGCGGCGGTCAATGCGGCGCTCGAAGCGGCGCCAGGCATCGAACTGGTGGAGCCGGACGACTATCCGACGCCTGTCGGTGACGCGGTGGGCCAGGACTTGGTCTATGTTGGTCGTGTGCGCCTCGGCATCGATGAGGAAGAACAGCTCAACCTCTGGCTGACCACCGACAATGTGCGCAAGGGCGCGGCTTTGAACGCCGTGCAACTGGCGCAATTGTTGATAAAACACATAGCGTAAAAGATACTGGCCAGCAGTTTTGTCCTGCATCATCGTTTGGTTTTGGGACGATTTCATACAAGGGAAGAGGTCATGCTTCGAATTCGCAAACTGGTCCTGGCCATAGCCGCAGCCTCGGCACTGTCGTCCGGTATGGTGCATGCCCTGGGATTGGGGGAACTGACCCTCAAGTCGGCGCAGAACCAGCCGCTGGATGCAGAGATCGAATTGCTCGATGTGCGCGACCTGACGGCCGCCGAAGTGGCGCCAAGCCTGGCGCCGCCAGAGGAGTTCGCCAAGGCTGGAGTCGAACACCAGCCGTTTCTCAATGACCTCACCTTTACCCCAGTGATCAACCCCAATGGCAAGAGCGTATTGCGGGTGACATCCAGCCAGCCGTTGCCGGCCCCGGTGGTCAAGTTCCTGGTCCAGGTGATGTGGCCCCAGGGCCGCTTGCTGCGTGACTACAGCGCGCTGCTTGACCAAGCCCAGGCCCAGGGCGCTACGCCGGAGTCGGGCATCGCACCGGCGGTGAGCGGCGCCAGCTACACCACCAAGCGCCGCGACACCTTGTGGCAGATTGCTGCACGCAACAGCCAAGGCGGTTCGGTACAGCAGACCATGTTGGCGATCCAGGCCCTGAACCCGGATGCGTTCATCAACAACAATATCAACCAGCTCAAGACCGGCCAGGTCCTGCGCCTGCCGGATTCGCAGCAGGTCCAGAGCATCCCCCAGGGCGAGGCGATCCGTGACGTGGCCGAGCAATATGCTGCTTGGCGCGAGGGCCGGCGCCTAGGGCCGCGTGCGCGGCAACTGGATGCCACCCGGCGCGGATCCACGGAAGCCGCGCCCGCGCGCATTGCCCAGCAGGATAATCTGCGCCTGGTCGCCCCCGGCAGTCAGGGCGCAGCAGGTGATAGCAAGGCCCTCAGCGACCAGTTGGCCGTCGCCCAGGAAAGCCTCGATACCAGCCGTCGTGATAACGAAGAGCTGAAGAGCCGCATGGCCGACCTGCAGAGCCAATTGGACAAGCTGCAACGCCTGATCGAGCTGAAGAACGACCAACTGGCCCGCCTTGAGGCGCAGAATGCGGCAGGGCAGCCAGCTGCCACCTTGCCGGGCGAGCCGCCGGCTGACCAACTGCCCCCAACCGAGCCCGCCGAGCCTGCTGTCACCCCGGCCCCGGCGTCCGAACCCGCGCCTGTTGTCACCCCGGCGCCAGGCGAAACGGCAACGAGCACCCTCGATAAGCTGTTGGGCAATCCTCTGCTGCTTGGCCTGATCGCTGGTTCCGCCTTCCTTGTCCTGCTGCTGTTGCTGCTGCTTTTGGCACGCAAGCGCAAGGCCCAACAGGAAGCCGAGAAACATTTGCGCATGGCCCGCGCCCTGGCCGAAGAGGGCGAGCGTGTCCCGGATTCGGAGCTGCCGCCGGGCAGTTTCGATGGTCTGGATGTGTCGGCACCGAGCGTCAAGCTGGCCCCTGCCGTGGTAGCGGCCTCCGCGGCGGCTGCCACGGCGTCGGAGATGAAACCGGCAGTGGTACCAGCAGCGCAAGTATCGGAGTCTGCGCCCGTTCCTGAATCCGCACCTAGTGTTGTGACGGTTGCGCCCGTTAGCCCAGCGCCTGCTTCCGGCGATGTGCTGGAGGAGGTGGAGGAGAGCATCGCCCAGGGCCACTTCAACCATGCCGCGGAATTGCTGGAACCAGCGGTTGCTGCCGAGCCTGGACGTAGTGACCTGCGGCTGAAGCTGATGGAGGTCTATGCCCGCCAGGGTGACCGTGACGCCTTCGTCGGCCAGGAGCGGCAACTGATTGCCACCGGACAGAACCACGCCGACGCCGAAGCGCTCAAGCAGCGTTTCCCGGCCATGCTTGGTGTTGCCGCAGCCGGTGTCGGCGCAGCGGCCTTGGCGGCGGAACTGGATGCCCAGTACGTCAAGGAGCTGTTGCAGGACCAGGAGACCCCGGCTGTCGCTGACGTGGAGTCTGGCGCTGAGCCTGAAGCCGAGCAGACGCTGCAGCCTGGCGAGGACGAACTGGACAGCGCCTTCGACCTGAGCCTGGAGGACGACTTGTCGATTGACGAACAGCTTGAGTCGCCCGAGCTGGACGACGCCACGTCTGCCGAGTTGGAAGCCCAGGCGGTGGTGGATGCGCCGGCAAGTAGCGAAAGCGATACCGATGGCGAGACAGTGCTGGCATCGGTCCAGGATGAAACACCCGATGACCTGGCCGATTTCGACCTGGATGTCGGCGAGCCGGTGTCGGGCGAGCCAGCAGGGGAGGCTCCGGTGGATGTTGCCGCTGAGCTGGCGGCATTCGACGCTCTGCCGGAGTTCGACCCGATTTCCGAACTGGAGCTGCCGGAAGACTTCGACCTGTCCCTGTCGTTGGAGGATGACTCGTCGGCGGCCAAGGACTTCGCCTCGGAGCTCAATGACGTCAACGCAGAGCTCGACAAATTGTCGCAGAGCTTGGAAGAGCCGTCGCTGGAACCTCACTTCACTGCCGAAGACGCGGCCCTGGAGCCGGCCGAGGACGATCTGGACTTCGATTTCTTCTCCGGCACCGACGAGATCGCCACCAAGCTCGACCTGGCCCGGGCCTACATCGACATGGGCGATCATGACGGCGCCCGGGACATCCTCGATGAGGTGGTCAAGGATGGCGACGATGAGCAGCGCCAGGAAGCCGAGGAGATGCTTTCGCGGCTGGTGTGAGCCTGCTCGGCCCCCGTCTCCAAGGCGTAGCAGCCTCACCATGAAGGGCTGCTGCGTCCCCATCGCCAAGTGACGATGGTTCCTTGCGCATGATCCGGAGCAGGCAAGGCCTGGCCCGGGTTTCTTCGCTTGTCTGCCGTTGTCGTTATAATGCCGCCTTTTCGTTCAACCGACAGGCTCAGGTTTCTTGGACATCATCGATAACGACGCGGCCGAATCGGCGGCCGAGGGTCTCTTCCGCATCGCTTTGGGGGTCGAGTACAAGGGCGCGCGCTACCGCGGCTGGCAGCGCCAGTCCAGTGGCGTGCCCAGTGTGCAGCAGGCTCTGGAGCAAGCCCTGTCGCGGGTGGCTGATTCGCAGGTTTCCGTGCTTTGCGCCGGACGTACCGACGCCGGCGTGCATGCCAGCGGCCAGGTCGTGCATTTCGACACTTGCGCCGTGCGCGATGAGCGGGCCTGGACCATGGGCACCAACTTCAATCTGCCCCACGACATCAGCGTGACCTGGGCCCGGCAGATGCCAGCGCACTTCCACGCACGCTTCAAAGCTGTGGCCCGGCGCTACCGCTACGTGATCTACAACGATCCGGTCCGTCCCGCGCACCTGGCCGAGGAAGTGACCTGGAATCACCGCCCGCTGGATGTCGAGCGCATGGCCGAGTCTGCCCGCTTCCTGCTCGGTACCCATGACTTCAGCGCCTTTCGCGCCAGCCAGTGCCAGGCCAAGTCCCCCATCAAGCACATTCATCACCTGCGCGTGACCCGCCATGGCCAAATGATCGTGCTGGATATCCGCGCCACCGCCTTCCTCCACCACATGGTGCGCAATATCGCGGGTGTGTTGATGGCGATCGGTGCCGGCGAGCGTCCGGTGGACTGGGCCCGCGAGGTGCTGGAAGGCCGTGATCGTCGCGTCGGGGGCGTCACCGCCCATCCCTACGGACTGTACCTGGTGCAGGTGGAGTACCCGGAAGAGTTCGTCCTGCCGCAGCGTTACATCGGTCCACACTTTCTCACCGGCTTCGATACGTTGCCCGGCTGACGCCCTGGAAGTCATTTGCTAACATCCGATGCTTTACCGATCAGCCGAGGTTCGCAGTCCGTGAGCACCGTTCGCAGCAAGATCTGTGGCATTACCCGCATCGAGGATGCCCTGGCCGCTGCCGAGGCAGGCGCCGATGCCATCGGTTTCGTGTTCTACGCGAAGAGCCCTCGGGCGGTGGACGTGCGCCAGGCCCGGGCCATCATCGCCGCCTTGCCGCCGTTCGTGACCACCGTGGGGTTGTTTGTCAACGCCAGTCGCTGCGAGCTCAACGAGATCCTCGAAGTGGTTCCGCTGGACCTGCTGCAGTTCCACGGTGATGAAACCCCGGACGATTGCGAGGGCTATCACCGTCCTTGGATCAAGGCCTTACGGGTGCGTCCCGGTGACGATCTGGAGGCCGCTTGCCAGCACTATGGCAAGGCCAGTGGCATCCTGTTGGACACCTACGTGGCGGGTGTGCCCGGCGGTACCGGGGAGGCCTTCGACTGGTCGTTGGTGCCGGAGCGGTTGAGCAAACCGGTCATCCTGGCGGGTGGCCTCTCGCCGGAAAACATCGGTCAGGCTATCGCCCAGGTGCGGCCTTACGCCGTGGATGTCAGCGGTGGGGTGGAGCAGGCCAAGGGCATCAAGGACCCGGCAAAGATCGAAGCGTTCCTGCGCGCAGTGAAACAGGCGTGACGGCGGATGTGACGGCTGGTCGCGCGCCATCGTCCATAGCTTTCGCAGCCCGAAGCTGCCAGGCCATGCCCGAGGGCCGGCCGCAAGGAAGGGAGAGCGCCCCGGGCGCCACCCTACAGGTTGAAGGTGGAGCGGTAGCCAGGAGGGTCCTGCGGAACGCGGGGCGCCGGAGCCGGTCCATCATCGTTTCAGACAAGAATTTGAGCTCAAGGGCATTAGGTGTGGTCCGGTTCCCCGGATCCGCTGTTTGCCGATACTGGAGAAAGAAAGCATGAGCAACTGGTTAGTAGACAAACTGATCCCTTCGATCATGCGTTCCGAGGTGAAGAAGAGCTCGGTGCCAGAAGGCCTGTGGCACAAATGCCCGGCCTGCGAGGCCGTGCTGTATCGTCCGGAGCTGGAAAAGACCCTAGATGTCTGCCCCAAGTGCAACCACCACATGCGCATCGGCGCGCGCGCGCGCATCGATATCTTCCTGGATGCCGACGGTCGCGCCGAACTGGGCGCTGACCTGGAGCCGGTCGACCGCCTGAAGTTCCGTGACGGCAAGAAGTACAAGGACCGTCTGACTGCTGCGCAGAAGCAGACTGGCGAGAAAGACGCGCTGATTTCCATGAGCGGCACCCTGATGGGCATGCCGATCGTGGTCAGTGCCTTCGAGTTCTCGTTCATGGGCGGTTCGATGGGCGCCATCGTCGGTGAGCGCTTCGTGCGCGCCGCCAACTACGCGCTGGAGCACCGCTGCCCGATGGTTTGTTTCTCCGCCTCCGGTGGCGCGCGCATGCAAGAAGCGCTGATCTCGCTGATGCAGATGGCCAAGACCTCGGCCGTGCTGGCACGCCTGCGCGAAGAAGGCATTCCGTTCATCTCGGTCTTGACCGACCCGGTCTATGGTGGCGTGTCCGCCAGTTTGGCGATGCTCGGCGATGTCATCGTCGGCGAGCCGAAGGCGCTGATCGGCTTTGCCGGCCCACGTGTCATCGAGCAGACCGTTCGCGAGAAGCTGCCTGAAGGCTTCCAGCGCAGCGAGTTCCTCCTGGAGCACGGTGCTATTGACCTGATCATTTCGCGTGACGAGCTGCGCCCACGATTGGCCCGCCTGTTGGCCCAGATGACCGGCAAGCCGACCCCGGCTGAAGCCCTGGAGGCGGCTGCCGTCGCATCATGAGCCAACGGACCCTGGGCGACTGGCTCGCCTACCTCGAGCAGTTGCACCCCTCGGCCATCGACATGGGCCTGGAGCGTTCGCAACAGGTTGCGCAGCGGCTCGGGCTGGGCAGGCTGGCACCCCGGGTGGTGACAGTGACCGGCACCAATGGCAAGGGCTCGACCTGTGCCTTCATCGCTTCCCTGCTGCAAGCCCAGGGGCTGAAGGTCGGCGTCTACAGTTCACCGCACCTGCTACGTTACAACGAGCGCGTGCTTGTCGATGGCCATGAAGCTAGCGATGAGCGCCTGTGCGAAGCCTTCGCCGCTGTCGAGGCGGCGCGTGGCGAGATTTCCCTGACCTACTTCGAGATGGGTACCTTGGCGGCGTTCTGGCTGTTCAAGCAGTCGGCGCTGGATGCGCTGGTGCTTGAAGTTGGCCTGGGAGGGCGCCTCGATGCCGTGAATCTGGTCGACGCCGACCTTGCGCTGGTCACCAGCATCGCCGTGGACCACACCGACTACTTGGGTGATACCCGTGAAGCGGTGGCCTTCGAGAAGGCCGGTATCTTCCGCCAGGGCCAACCGGCCCTGTGCGGCGACCTGAACCCTCCGCAACCACTGCTGGACCGCGCTCGTGAGTTGGCTTGCCCGCTCTTCCTGCGTGGGCGTGACTTCGACCTCTCCAGCACTGCCGGTCACTGGCAGTGGCGGGGCGCGAAGGCCGATGGCGATGCCGTAGAGCTGCAGGGCCTGCCGTTGCTCGACCTGCCCATGGAAAACGCTGCCCTGGCATTGCAGGCCTACCTGCTCATGGGGTTGCCCTGGAACGCCGATCAGATTCGCCAGGCCCTGCTGGACACGCGTATCACCGGGCGCCTGGACCGACGTGCGCTATCCTGGCAAGGCAAGCATTTGGAGTTGCTCCTGGATGTGGGGCACAACCCGCATGCGGCAGAATACCTGGCCCGGCGCCTGGCAACCCGTTCCACGAAGGGCCGGCGTCTAGCGGTGTTCGGCCTGTTGGCCGACAAGGACCTGGAAGGCGTGGTCGCGCCTCTACTGCACTTGGTTGACAGTTGGGCGGTCGCGCCGCTGGACACGCCGCGCAGCCGTCCGGCCGCCGAGCTGGAAGCGGCCTTGACGAACTTGGGCGCTACGGTGAAGTCTTATGCCAGTGTCGACGCAGCCCTCGAAGGGCAGTGCGCGCAAGCGGCGGCGGGTGATCAGGTCCTGCTGTTCGGTTCGTTTTTCTGTGTCGGCCAGGCGCTGCAGTGGCTCGAACGGCAGGCCGGGGAGGATGGAGTAGATGGCAGTGCTGGATAAAGGAATGAAACAGCGCATGGTCGGGGCGTTGGTGCTGGTGGCGTTGGCGGTGATTTTCCTGCCGATGCTGTTCACGCGCGAGGACGAGATGCGCCAGGTCCGTGTGGAGGCGCCAGAAGCGCCCGCCATGCCGAGCCTGCCGCAGGTGCAGGTGGAGCCCGTTCAGGTGCCGGAGCCCCAGGTCTTGCCAGAGGAGCCGCCCGTGGTGATCGACGAGTCCACCGCCCCGGTGGCACCGCCTAGCACGCCGATCGCTCCGGCGCCTTCGGCGGCCCCGGCGCCGGAGGTGGCGAGCCAGCCGAAGGCTCAGCCCCGGCCAGCCCCGGCACCCACTACCACGGCCACGGCGCCCAAGCCGGCCGTGCCAGGCAAGGTTGACGCCAATGGCCTGCCGGTGAGCTGGTCGGTGCAGTTGGCCAGCCTGTCCAGTCGCACCGGGGCCGACAACCTGCAGAAAACCCTGCGCAGCCAGGGTTACAACGCCTATATCCGTTCGGTCGGCGGCATGAACCGGGTGTTCGTCGGGCCATTGATCGACCGCGCCGAGGCCGAGCGCTTGCGCGAGGTGATCAACCGCCAGCACAACCTCAAGGGCTTAGTGGTGCGCTTCCAGCCGGAGCGCAGTTGAATCATTGCCGCCTGGTGTCTGCCGGGCGGTAAATCACAGCTTACCGATAGCCTGCCGCTCTGGTAAAATGCGCCGCCTTATACGTTTGCAGGCAACACCGTGGCATTTACCTGGGTCGATTGGGCGATCATCGCGATCATCGCCATTTCTTCACTGATCAGTCTCAAGCGCGGCTTCGTCAAGGAAGCCCTGTCTCTGCTCATCTGGATCATTGCTGGCGCCGTTGCCTGGATGTTCGGCGGCTCGCTGTCACAATACCTGGAAGCCTATATCCAGACGCCTTCGGCGCGTGTCATCGCCGGTTGTGCCATTCTTTTCGTCGCCACCCTGCTGGTGGGGGCCATGATCAACTTCCTCATCGGCGAGCTGATCCGCGTGACTGGGCTGTCCGGCACCGATCGCTTCCTCGGCATGGCCTTTGGTGCCGCGCGTGGGGCGTTGCTGGTGGTGGTGGCCGTCGGGCTATTGAGCCTGGGGCCGGTTCAACAGGATCCATGGTGGCAGGAATCGCGCCTGTTGCCACAATTTCTATTGGTTGCTGACTGGTCGAAGAACTTTATCCTGGGATTCACCGGTCAGTGGTTGTCCAGTGGGGTCAGCGCACCGGCTGATCTCCCGTTCAAGGAACAGCTCCTGGGGCCCAACACGCCCTGAGCGCTTTTCACTCAAGATTCATCAAAGTAGGGGTTGCGTCGCATGTGTGGCATCGTCGGTATCGTCGGTAAGTCGAACGTCAATCAGGCGCTGTATGACGCGCTAACCGTCCTCCAGCACCGCGGCCAGGACGCTGCCGGTATTGTGACCAGCCATGACGGCCGGTTATTCCTG
Organism: Pseudomonas sp. X10; assembly: GCF_054889225.1. NCBI lineage: Bacteria > Pseudomonadati > Pseudomonadota > Gammaproteobacteria > Pseudomonadales > Pseudomonadaceae > Pseudomonas > Pseudomonas sp. X10. The sequence continues at coordinate 1,785,176 of NZ_CM142677.1, forward strand.
CGCAAGGACAACGGTCTGGTGCGTGATGTGTTCCAGCAGCGCCATATGCAGCGCCTGGTCGGGCACATGGGCATCGGGCATGTGCGCTACCCGACCGCGGGCAGCTCGACCTCAGCCGAGGCCCAGCCGTTCTACGTCAATTCGCCCTATGGCATCACCCTGGCGCACAACGGCAACCTGACCAACGTCGAGCAGTTGGCCAAGGAGATCTACGAGTCGGACCTGCGCCACGTCAACACCAACTCCGACTCGGAAGTCCTGCTCAACGTCTTCGCCCATGAGCTGGCCGTGCGCGGCAAGCTGCAGCCGACCGAGGAAGACGTGTTCGCCGCGGTCACCGACGTGCACAACCGTTGCGTCGGCGGCTACGCGGTGGTGGCGATGATCACCGGCTACGGTATCGTCGGCTTCCGTGACCCCCATGGCATCCGCCCGATCGTGTTCGGCCAGCGTCACACCGACGAAGGCGTGGAGTACATGATCGCCTCGGAAAGCGTTTCCCTGGACGTCCTCGGTTTCACTCTGATTCGCGACCTGGCGCCGGGCGAAGCGGTGTACATCACCGAGGAAGGCCAGTTGCATACCCGCCAGTGCGCGAAGAAGCCGCAGCTCACGCCATGCATCTTCGAACACGTCTACCTGGCCCGTCCCGACTCGATCATCGACGGTGTTTCGGTGTACAAGGCGCGCCTGCGCATGGGCGAGAAGCTGGCCGAGAAGATCCAGCGCGAGCGCCCTGACCACGACATCGACGTGGTCATCCCGATTCCCGACACCAGCCGTACCGCTGCGCTGGAGCTGGCCAATCACTTGGGTGTTAAGTTCCGCGAAGGCTTCGTGAAGAACCGCTATATCGGCCGGACCTTCATCATGCCGGGCCAGGCTGCGCGCAAGAAGTCGGTCCGGCAGAAGCTCAATGCCATCGAACTGGAGTTCCGTGGCAAGAACGTCATGCTGGTGGATGACTCCATCGTCCGCGGCACCACCTGCAAGCAGATCATCCAGATGGCCCGCGAAGCCGGTGCGAAGAATGTCTACTTCTGCTCCGCAGCACCAGCAGTGCGTTACCCCAACGTCTACGGCATCGATATGCCGAGCGCTCACGAACTGATCGCCCACAACCGTACCACCGACCAGGTGGCCGAACTGATCGGCGCCGACTGGCTGGTCTACCAGGACCTGCCGGACCTGATCGAAGCGGTCGGCGGTGGCAAGATCAAAATCGAGCATTTCGATTGCGCGGTATTCGATGGCCAGTACGTCACTGGCGACATCGACGACGCCTACCTGGACAAGATCGAGCAGTCGCGCAACGACGCGGCCAAGGTCAAGAACCAGGCGGTCAGCGCAATCATCGACCTCTACAACAACTGATTCGGGAGCAGCGGCATGACTGATCAATGGGATGCCGGGCGACTGGACAGCGACCTCGAGGGTGTCGGTTTCGACACCCTGGCGGTGCGCGCCGGTCAGTACCGTACACCGGAGGCCGAGCACAGTGACCCGCTGTTCTTCACCTCGAGCTACGTGTTCCGCACAGCGGCTGATGCCGCTGCGCGCTTTGCCGGTGACACACCGGGCAATGTCTATTCGCGCTACACCAACCCGACTGTCCGGGCCTTCGAAGAGCGTCTGGCTGCGCTGGAAGGAGCCGAACAAGCCGTGGGCACCTCCACCGGCATGGCAGCCATCCTGTCAACGGTGATGGCTCTGTGCAGCGCCGGTGACCATGTGTTGGTCTCGCAGAGCGTCTTTGGCTCGACCATCAGCCTGTTCGAGAAGTACTTCAAGCGTTTCGGTGTAGAAGTGGACTACGTGCCACTGGCCGACCTGAGCGGTTGGGAAAAGGCGCTCAAGGCCAACACCAAGCTGCTATTCGTCGAGTCGCCGTCCAACCCGTTGGCCGAGCTGGTGGACATTGCTGCCCTGGCCGAGATCGCCCATGCCCGTGGCGCCATGCTGGTGGTGGACAACTGCTTCAGCACTCCGGCGTTGCAGCAGCCGCTCAAGCTCGGCGCCGACATCGTCGTGCACTCGGCGACCAAGTTCATCGACGGCCAGGGCCGTTGCATGGGCGGTGCGGTGGCTGGTCGCAGCGAACAGATGAAAGAGGTCGTAGGCTTCCTGCGCACCGCTGGGCCGACCTTGAGCCCGTTCAACGCCTGGGTTTTCCTCAAGGGCCTGGAAACCCTGAAGCTGCGTATGCGCGCCCACTGTGAGAACGCCCAGGCTCTGGCCGAGTGGCTGGAGCAGCAGGAGGGCATCGAGAAGGTACATTTCGCCGGGTTGCCGAGCCATCCGCAGCATGATCTGGCTAAGCGCCAGATGAGCGGTTTCGGCGCGGTGGTGAGCTTCGAGGTGAAGGGTGGCAAAGAAGGCGCCTGGCGCTTCATCGATGCTACCCGCCTGGTGTCCATCACGGCCAACCTGGGCGACAGCAAGACCACCATCACCCACCCAGGCACCACCTCCCACGGCCGTCTGTCGCCGCAGGAGCGTGAGGCGGCGGGTATCCGTGACAGCCTGATCCGTATCGCCGTGGGCCTGGAAGACGTGGCCGACCTGAAAGCGGACCTAGCGCGCGGCCTGGCGGCGCTGTGATCGACTGGTCAGGCGGCGAGCCGAGCCATAACGGTCGGGTTGCCCTGGTCACCGGCGCTGCCCGCGGGATCGGCTTGGGTATCGCCGCCTGGCTGATCAGCGAAGGCTGGCAGGTGGTTCTCAGCGACCTGGACCGCAGCCGCGGTGCCAAGGTGGCCAAGGCCTTGGGCGAGCATGCCTGGTTCGTTGGCATGGATGTGGCCGACGAAGCCCAGGTCATCACCGGGGTGGCCGAGGTCCTTGGCCAGTTCGGGCGTTTGGATGCACTGGTGTGCAATGCCGCGGTGGCCAATCCGCACAATGGCACCCTGGAAAGCCTCAGCCTTACGCAGTGGAACCGTGTGCTGGCGGTCAACCTGAGCGGACCGATGTTGTTGGCCAAGCACTGCGCGCCTTACCTGCGCGCACATGGTGGGGCCATCGTCAACCTGGCCTCGACCCGTGCCCGCCAATCCGAGCCGGACAGCGAAGCCTATGCGGCGAGCAAGGGCGGCTTGCTGGCGCTGACCCATGCCTTGGCCATGAGCCTTGGGCCGGAAATCCGTGTCAATGCCGTCAGCCCCGGCTGGATCGATGCCCGTGATCCGGCGCAGCGCCGGGCTGAGCCCCTGACCGAGGCCGACCATGCCCAGCATCCGACCGGGCGGGTAGGGACGGTGGAAGATGTGGCGGCGATGGTGGCCTGGCTGCTGTCGCGGCAAGCGGGGTTCGTCACTGGCCAGGAGTTCGTGGTCGACGGCGGTATGACCCGCAAGATGATCTACACGTGAGTTTCAAGCTGTAAGCCACAAGCTACGAGAAGGGACCGTGAGGTCCCTTCGCTCTTTTGGCAGGCAGGGGCGCAGAGGAGGGCAGCGATGCTTTTTCTTGCCGCTTGCAGCTCGAAGCATGCAGTTGTTTTTTTGCTTCAGTGAAAAAAACTTCAATGGGGGTATTGACTTAGGTTCGATACCTGCGTAAATTTCGCGGCCTCAGCGAAGCAAACGCAACACAGCGGGTGATTAGCTCAGCCGGGAGAGCATCTGCCTTACAAGCAGAGGGTCGGCGGTTCGATCCCGTCATCACCCACCACTTCCTGAGATTGTTCCTGACCCAGGAAGCTTCGAAAGAAGCATCCTAATTGAGAGGAACCGGACGCAAGTCCATATGCGCAGCGGTAGTTCAGTCGGTTAGAATACCGGCCTGTCACGCCGGGGGTCGCGGGTTCGAGTCCCGTCCGCTGCGCCACTTTTTGTCCAGATTGGTGTTTTCACCGGTCTGAGGTCCGAAGGCACAAAAGCCTTCTGGCCAGATCCCAGTTTCAAACAGGTGAAAGCCTGTGCGATACGCAGCGGTAGTTCAGTCGGTTAGAATACCGGCCTGTCACGCCGGGGGTCGCGGGTTCGAGTCCCGTCCGCTGCGCCATCTTAGCTTCGAGGCCCTTGAACTCCTCGAAGCGACAAAGAAAGCGACCTTAGGGTCGCTTTCTTTGTTTTCGCCGTTTGGCTGGGCCGCCAGTTGTCATGACGCTGCGGACTAGAGCTGGATGCGCCTGGCCAATCGCGCTATTTACACGAACCTTGCACGATGACTGCCGATCTGCAGTTTCAGTGCTTCGCCGATGTGTTGCACAATAGGCGCCGATCGATCTTCCCGAGATTCGCAATGTCAAAATCAACCGTCTTCGGTGCGCTCGGGCTGGCCCTTGTGCTGGCGGGCGTATCTGGCTGCTCCTCGAAAAAAGCTGCCATCTACGAGCATGAGAACTTCAATGATTCGGGGACCTTTTCGCGTAGCTTCCCAGTGAGCGAGGCTGGCTCCTGCGAGGCTGCCCGGCGCGCTTTGCTCAGCCAGGGTTACATCATCACCAGCAGCGGCGCCGGCCAGGTCAATGGCAACAAGAGCTTCCAGCAAAACAGCGAAAGTCATCTACAGATCAGCTTCAACGTCACCTGTGCCCCTGACAGCGGCGACGAGCAGCGCTCGACCATGTTCGCCAATGCCCTGCAGGACCGCTATGCGCTGAAGAAGTCCAACACTTCGGCGAGCCTGGGGGTTGGAGTGCTGGGGTCGGTGTCGATGCCCATCGGTTCGACCGATGATTCCATGGTCAAGGTGGCCAGCGAGACGGTCACTTCCCCGCAGTTCTATGAGCGCTATTTCGCTTTGGTCGCAAGCTTCCTGCCCAAGGAAAAGAAGGTGGCCAAGGCCAAGTCGCCCGCTGCTGAGAAGCCCGCCGCCGATATCGGCGTGCCAGGGCCTGCTGCGGCTGTACCGACGCCGATTTCCACGCAAGCACCTCCCACCCTTCCCGCGGCGCCTGTCGAGCCTGTACAGGTCCCTGTGGAAGCCGAAGCCCCTACGCCAGCCTCCGAGCCCGCCCCGGCAGCCGCCACAGCACCTGTGGACGAAGCCCCTGCGGCACCACTGCTTGATGACAGCCGGGGCTCGCAACCCATAGCGCCTCCAGCCGAGGCGGAGCCGATCCAGGTACAGCAGCAAACGCCTGAGGCCGAAACGCCTGCAGCCGAGGAAACGCCCGGGTCTTTGTAAGGAGCTCTTCAGGGGCGAGTAGGGTGTCAGCTGGCGATGGGGGTGCGCAGAGTTTCTGGGCCCAGAGATCATCCAAGAAAGCTCTTGAAACAAAAGGTGCAATTCCGCGGGCATAATTCCTTTCATGCCTGCTACGTTTATTTCACAAGCACTGAGTCATCATTCGGTCATACGGGCGCTTTAGCGTGGCCGCATGACCAATGGCTGAAATGAACGAAGAGGAAGCAGGACGATGGACGACTATCAGGAAGAACTTCTCGAATTCCAGGCGTACGAACTGGACACCCCCGAATCCGCTGATGACGCTACCGAGCTCTAGCTCGTCTGCCGCTGATGGCGGCGAAACTCTCCCGGCGTGAGGCCGGTCCAGCGCTTGAATGCGCGCTGGAAGGCCTCGGCCGAAGCAAACCCCAGTAGATAGGCGATCTCGCCAAAGGTAAGCTCCGTATCGCGGATATAGGTTTCGGCCAAGTCGCGCCGCGTGTCATTGAGCAGGCTGCGAAAGCGCGTACCTTCTTCGGCCAGTTTGCGCCGCAAGGTCCAGGTCGGCAGTTGCAGGTGGCGGGCGACTTCCTCCAGGTCCGGCTCGCGTCCACCGTTGAGCAGCGGCCCCAGCAGGTGGGTGATGCGTTCGCCCAAGCTACGCACGCGGGTGCGCTGCACCAGCTCCGACTCGCACAACTGCAATAGGTGCCGCCAGGTGCTCGGGCAGTGCTGTGGATTGGGCAGGGCCAGGCTGGTGCGGCTCAGGCGCAGTTGGTTAAAGCTGGCGCCGAACTGCACCGGGGCATAGCTGAGCATCTGGTATTGCATGGCGTAGGCAGGGGCATCGAATTCGATTTCCATTCGCTCCGCCTGCAGCGGCGCGCCCGCCAGGCTGGACAACTGGGCCAGCCAGCCGGCCAGCAGGGAGTCGACCACGAAGCGGTTATAGGCGTTGTAGGGGCTGATGGAGTAGAAGCGCAGCCAGGCGCCCTGGCTGTCCTCGTGAAAGCTCGACCGGCCGCGGTAGTTGGCGGCATACAGTGGTTCGAAGCGCAGCAGGGTGCGGGCCGCTTCGCCGATGGTCGGTGCCTGGGCCGCGGTGATCCCGGCCAAGCCAGCCTGCGCCAGCCGGCTGAAGCGGCCCATGTGCAGGCCCAGCGCCGCTTCGCCGGTCAGTTCGATAGCTGCATGGCCCAGATGCATGTAGCGCGGGATCGACAGGCGCGCTCCGGCTTCGGCCAGGCGTGTGTCGTCCAGCCCATAGCGCTTGAGCAGAGGGGCGGGGTCGCACCCTAGGTGGCGCAAGGCCTCTTCCAGGGGCTGGACGAAACCTACTGAAAGATCACCCAGGCGTACGCGTGGCCGTGGCATGGCATTACAGCCACAGGTTAAGCAAGCGCGCGCCCTGGCTGGCATTGCCGGCCAGGTGCGCACCGGCGCGATTGGCAAAGCCTTGCCCGTCGCCACCCAGCTCCCAGAACTGCCCGCGCAGGAACACGCTCATGCTGGTGCCCTGGTTGTCGTTGGCGGAAAGGGTCAGTTGCTGCCAGGCCACTTGCTCGCTGGCCTGGCCTGGGCTCAAGGGCAGGTTGGCAGCGAGGGGTTGGTGCCGGTTGCCACGCCAGGGAGTTTCCCAACTGCCCTTGCCGCTGAGGAAGGCCGGGTTGGCGATCAGTTGCGCCGATTGCGCGTCCAGCTTGCGGTAGTTGTCCGGGTACCAGCTGTCGCTGCCCACCAGCACGCCGAGGCGTCCGGCCGGTGTCTGCACCACCTGCAGCGGCTGGTCCTGGCCTCCTTCGATAAAGCGCCTGACCTCGCTGTCCGGGTACTGCTGGCGTTGCGGCTGGCCCAGCACCGAGCCATCGCCAGCAAACACCAGGCTGCTGTTGAACAAGGGGCCGGAACCGGTGCGCAGCACGCCGTGCTCGACATAGGGGGCGGGCAGCACGATCGAGCCGGCCACCAGGGTCACACCGAACTCCTTGGCCAGGCCACCGAACAATCGCTGATAGTCGGCGGCCATCTGCTTGGCCTTCATGCGCAGGTGTGCATCGGCGCGGCGATCATCGCCGGTGGCAGCGAACATGGCCAGGCCATAGCGCAGCGGGTTGCTCAGTTCCAGCCATTGCCAGGCTTCGCGGCGTTGGGTGACCTGGTACAACTCGTTCTTCTCGCCACGGGCCCAGAGCCAGGTGCCGATGTGCTCCGGCAGGATGACCACGGTTCGGGCATTGACCAGGCCCTGGGCGCGCGCCTGCTCCAGGTATGCCGACAGCTTGCGGTGCAGGCGCTCGAGATTCTGGTAGTCGCCGGGGTAGAGCTGCGGTTCGATACCCAGCAGATTGCCCTGGTCGCCGGGCTGGCCGTCGTTGAGCGCCAGCTCGATGCGCAGGTCGGACAGGTAGTGGCCCTCCGGGCGCTGCTGTGTCCAGAACCCGTAGCCACAGAGGATGGCAATGACAACCAGCGCCAGGGCGCTTGCAAGAAGTTTTTGCATGAAGCGATAGGACGCCAACTGAAAAAGGGTGTTCTAGGGTAGTCCCGCTGTGCAGCAGGATCAATAAGTTGTCAGTTTCGGTCATTGAGCGCTTTCAAACGCCTGTTTAATGTCAGTCACAGACAAACGACGGGCCCGCCAGTGTTGGTGAGGTACCCGCATTCCGTGATCACGCCTGCTGTGGAGTTCACTATGGCTGCTGCCCAATACCCGCACCTGCTGGCCCCGCTCGATCTGGGCTTCACCACGTTGCGCAATCGCACCCTGATGGGATCGATGCACACCGGTCTGGAGGAGCGTCCCGGAGGTTTCGAGCGCATGGCGGCCTACTTTGCCGAGCGCGCCCGCGGTGGCGTCGGCCTGATGGTCACCGGTGGCATCGCCCCGAACGACGAGGGTGGTGTCTACTCCGGCGCGGCCAAGCTCAGCACCGAGGAGGAGGCCGACAAGCACCGTATCGTCACCGAGGCGGTGCATGCCGCTGGTGGCAAGATCTGCCTGCAGATCCTGCACGCCGGCCGCTACGCCTATAGCCCGCGCCAGGTGGCGCCAAGCGCGATCCAGGCGCCGATCAACCCGTTCAAGCCGAAGGAGTTGGACGAGGCGGGCATCGAGAAACAGATCCAGGACTTCGTCACCTGCGCCCAACTGGCCCAGCGCGCCGGCTATGACGGGGTCGAGGTGATGGGCTCGGAAGGCTACTTCATCAACCAGTTTCTCGCCGCCCACACCAACCAGCGCACCGACCGCTGGGGCGGCAGCTACGAGAACCGCATGCGCTTGGCCGTGGAGATCGTGCGCCGGGTGCGCGAGGCGGTCGGGCCGAACTTCATCATCATCTTCCGCCTGTCGATGCTTGACCTGATCGAAGGCGGCAGCACTTGGGACGAGATCGTGCAACTGGCCAAGGCCATCGAGCAGGCCGGCGCGACCTTGATCAACACTGGCATCGGCTGGCACGAAGCGCGGATTCCGACCATCGCCACCAAGGTGCCGCGTGCGGCCTTCACTAAGGTCACCGCCAAATTGCGTGGCGCCGTCAGCGTCCCGCTGATCACCACCAACCGCATCAACACCCCCGAAGTGGCCGAGGCGGTACTGGCCGAAGGCGATGCCGACATGGTCTCGATGGCCCGTCCGTTCCTGGCCGATTCCGACTTCGTCAACAAGGCCGCTGCCGGCCAGGCGGACCTGATCAACACCTGTATCGGTTGCAATCAGGCCTGCCTGGACCACACCTTCGGCGGCAAGCTGACCAGTTGCCTGGTCAACCCGCGTGCCTGCCATGAGACCGAGCTCAACTACTTGCCGGTTAGCCAGGCCAAGCGCATTGCCGTGGTTGGCGCGGGCCCGGCAGGCCTGTCTGCGGCCACCGTGGCGGCCGAACGCGGCCACCAAGTGACCCTGTTCGACGCGGGCAGCGAGATCGGCGGCCAGTTCAACGTGGCCAAGCGTGTGCCGGGCAAGGAAGAGTTCTACGAGACCCTGCGCTACTTCAAGCACAAGCTGCAGGCGACCGGTGTCGAGCTGCGTCTGCAGACCCGCGTAAGCGCCGAGGATCTGGTCGCCGGCGGCTATGACGAGATCATCCTGGCCACTGGCATCACCCCGCGAACCCCAGCTATTCCGGGCATCGAGCATGCCAAGGTGCTGAGCTACCTGGACGTGCTGCTCGAGCGCAAGCCGGTGGGCGGGAAGGTAGCGGTGATCGGTGCCGGTGGCATTGGCTTCGATGTCTCCGAATATCTGGTGCACGAAGGCGTGGCCACTAGCCAGGACCGTGAGGCGTTCTGGAAGGAGTGGGGTATCGATACTCACCTGGAGGCCCGCGGCGGCGTCGCTGGCATCCGCGCCGAACCCCATGCGCCGGCGCGCCAGGTGTTCCTGCTGCAGCGCAAGAAGACCAAGGTCGGCGACGGCCTGGGCAAGACCACCGGCTGGATCCACCGTACGGGCCTGAAGAACAAGCAGGTACAGATGCTCAACAGCGTCGAGTACCTGGGGATCGACGACGCTGGCCTGCACATCCGCATCGCCGAGGGCGAGCCGCAAGTGCTGCCGGTCGATAATGTGGTCATCTGCGCTGGCCAGGATCCGCTGCGCGAGTTGCAGGAGGGTCTTGTTGCCGCTGGCCAGTCGGTGCATCTGATCGGTGGCGCCGATGTCGCGGCCGAGCTGGACGCCAAGCGAGCCATCAACCAGGGTTCGCGCCTGGCGGCCGAGCTCTGAGGCCCGAGCACGGCGGGCCCTGTGCCCGCCGTGCTGCTAGAATGGCGCACCTTTTCCGGTGCGCCTCGTCATGCCTAGCGATTTCCTCGAGCTGCCTCAAGCTCCTCTGCAACCCTTGCCTCTACTCTGGCTGACAGCTGCCGGGATCGAGGCCGCTATCCTGCGCCTGGACCTGATCGATCCGCTGATCAGTGGCAACAAATGGTTCAAGTTGCGTGAGCACCTGCGCCTGGCCAATGAGGCGGGAGCTGCAGGCGTTATCAGCTTGGGCGGCAATCACTCCAACCACCTGCATGCCCTTGCCGCAGCGGGCAAGCGCTTCGGTTTCGCCACGGTTGGTCTGTTGCGTGGGCATCCCCAGCACACGCCCACGGTACAGGACCTGCAAGCGCTGGGAATGGAGTTGCACTGGTTGGGCTATGGCGGTTACCGGGCACGCCACCAGCCGGGTTTCTGGGCGCCCTGGCAGGCGTTGTATCCGGGCTGGCATTGTGTCCCAGAGGGCGGTGGGGGGCTGCCTGGTGCCCAGGGGTGCGCGCTGATCGTCGAGCAGGCGCGGGCACAACTGGCGACCTTGGGCTGGGCAGACTACGACGCCTGGTGGCTGGCGGCAGGTACTGGCACCACCTTGGCTGGGCTAGTGAGGGCCGAAGCGGGCGCCCATGAGGTGCATGGAGCATGTGCGGTGCCTGCTGGGCATGGTGTCGAAGACAACGTCCGGGCGCTGGTGGGTGAGCAGGGTTACCAGTTGTATGACGCCAGTCTGGGCGGTTTTGCCAAGGTCAATCCTGAGTTGTTCGCTGTTATCGAGGCTAGCGAAGGGCAGACGGGGATTCCGTTTGAGCCGGTGTACACCGGTAAGGCCCTACTGGTCTTGCGTAGGCAGATCGAGGCCGGGCAATTCAAGCCCGGCACTCGCCTGATCTTCCTTCACACGGGTGGTCTGCAGGGTCGACGTGGTTATTTGTAGGGCAGCATGCGCAGCAAGGTGTTGTCGCGCTGCACATAGTGATGATAGAGCCCGGCCACGGCATGCAGGCCTATCAGCCAGTAGCCCCAGCCGCCGATGCGTTCATGCCAACCCTTGACGAACTTGGCCAGGTCCGGGTCGGGAGCGATCAGCGCCGGGAGCTCCAGGCCATAGAAGGGGATGGGCTTGTCGGCGGCGCTGAGAATCGTCCAGCCGGCGAGCGGTAGGCCGATCATTATCAGGTACAGGGCCAGGTGCATCAGGTGCGCCAGGCCGGTCTGCCAAGCGGGTGGCTTGGGCACGATCGGGGGCGTTGACCGGCTCAGGCGTACCGCCAGGCGCAGCCAGACCAGTACGAACACCGTGAGACCGAGCATGAAGTGCAACTCTTTCATCAGATCGCGTTCGGCGCTGTCCTTGGGGAACAGGCCACGCAGCTCGATGCAGGCGTAGACAGCGGCGAGCAGCACCAGCATCAGCCAGTGCAAGATGATCGACAGGCGCGCATAGTGCGCCTGGGACGGGCTCGAGGGCATGGTGTTTTCCTCTTCATCAGGTCAGGTTTCGCGCTCTGATGGCGCGTTGCGTTAACTGTAAACGCTAATGCAGGAAACGGGCTGGCAGATTGCGCCAGGTCAGGTGAGGGCCGCTTGCATCAGGCTTTTCTGGTGTTGCAGTCTCGAGGTAGGAGCCAGCGTCAAGCCCATAGTTTGCAGAGTCCTGGGCTGCTCACGGGGATCGCGCGATTTTGTCCAAGTGTGGCCAGCTATCAGCGACCAGGAACACGCGCTCTGCTTCATGCCAATCCCCGCATTCATCCTCTTCCAGCCTCACCAGCAACTGCGCGGGAAACGGCTGTTCGAGGGCCTGCAGCCAATCGTTGAACTGTTGGGCCGTCCAGGGGGCTCGCGGGCTGAACAGGGCCGGGGCCAGCCAGGCATGGCGGGGCAGGGGCTGCCAATGGCTGGATGGGCAGCGCAGATGAAATGCTTGCCAGTCGCGCCAGTGCAGCCAGCGTCCGCGCAGGTGTTGCGGGTGCGCACCGGCTGGCGCCTCGGCATGCCCTGGCCAGGGATAGAATAGGTAGCCCCCCAGCCACAGGCTTGCCTGTACGTCTCCAATGCCCAGTTCTGCCAGGGCTCGCCGGCTTTCAGTGCGGGAGGAAATCGGCAACTGGTGGCCGGCCAGGTGAGCGAGTTTGAGGTCCAGTCGGTCGTGGCAGCCGGGGCCCAACCAATGCGCTGGGTCCCTGTCGCCGCCGTGTGTTGGGCCGAGGTACAGCTTGATCGCCAGTTCAAGGTGATGGACGCCTTCCCGGTCGCGCAGGAGGATGTCCAACTCCCCCAGTGTGTGCCCGCCGTTGCGGATCGGCAGGTTGGCCGCCAGCAGTTCGACACCTGGCGCCTGCTGCAGGGCGAACTGCCAGAGCCGCTCGTAGTACAAGCCCAGGCGCTTGCTGGTGATCTGTGCCAGCCAGTGCTGCAGGGGTTGGCTGTCGCCGTCCAGCGCCAGCAGCCAGTGGCGCAGTTGACCGGGTTGCGTGGCCCAGTCGCTGGCCGCCAGTGGGTGGCGTTGCGGCCAGGGCGTGTGCTGCAGCAACGGTGGGGATAGGATCGCCCAGGCCAGGTCGCGTACGGGTGCCTGGCGCAGGTGGCGGGGAAGGTCGCTGAGTTCGGCAAAGAGGTTCATCCAGCGAGCATAGTCCTTGTCGGCGCGGCCTTCAGGGCTTTCAGCGGTTTGCTGCTGGCCGGGCCTTTCGCCCATAATCGGGTTTTCGGGCGCAACGCGCCTTTTTCACCCGCCGCAGAGCCTCGCAGGAGCCCCATGGAGCAATTTCGCAATATCGGTATCATCGGCCGCCTTGGCAGCTCCCAGGTGCTCGACACCATCCGCCGGCTGAAAAAATTCCTGCTCGAGCGCCACTTGCATGTGATTCTCGAGGACACCATCGCCGAAGTCCTGCCCGGCCATGGCCTGCAGACCTCCACGCGCAAGCTGCTGGGCGAAGTTTGCGACCTGGTCATCGTGGTCGGTGGCGACGGTAGCCTGCTCGGGGCGGCCCGCGCCCTGGCCCGGCACAATATCCCGGTGCTGGGGATCAACCGCGGTAGCCTGGGCTTTCTCACCGATATCCGCCCTGACGAGTTGGAAGTGAAGGTCGCCGAGGTGCTCGATGGCCACTATCTGGTGGAAAACCGCTTCCTGCTCCAGGCCGAGGTACGCCGGCATGCCGAGGCCATCGGCCAGGGCGACGCGCTCAACGACGTGGTCCTGCACCCGGGCAAGTCGACGCGGATGATCGAGTTCGAGATCTACATCGATGGCCAGTTCGTCTGCAGCCAGAAGGCCGACGGCCTGATCGTCGCTACCCCGACTGGCTCCACCGCGTACGCGCTGTCTGCCGGCGGGCCGATCATGCATCCCAAGCTCGACGCCATCGTCATCGTGCCTATGTATCCGCATACCCTCTCCGGGCGGCCGATCGTGGTCGATGGCAACAGCGAACTGAAGATCGTGGTGTCCAAGGACCTGCAGATCTACCCGCAGGTGTCCTGCGACGGCCAGAACCACTTCACCTGCGCCCCGGGCGACACCATCACGGTGAAAAAGAAGCCCCAGAAACTGCGCCTGATCCATCCGCTGGACCACAATTACTATGAGGTCTGCCGCACCAAACTCGGCTGGGGCAGCCGTCTGGGTGGTGGAGGCGACTGATGTTCGACCCAGCGCGAAGTTTCGACATCATCGGCGACGTGCATGGCTGTGCCCTGACTCTCGAGCGCCTGCTCGACGCCCTCGGCTACAAGCGCCAGGGCGGTGTCTGGCGGCACCCGCAGCGCCAGGCCCTGTTCCTCGGCGATATCATCGACCGCGGCCCGCGCATCCGCGAGGCGCTGCATATCGTCCACGACATGGTCGAGGCCGGCCAGGCCCATTGCATCATGGGCAACCACGAGTACAACGCCCTGGGCTGGACCACCCCGGCGCTGCCCGGCAGTGGCAAGACCTATGTGCGCGAGCACACGCCGCGCCATGCACGGCTGATCGACGAAACCCTCACCCAGTTCGCCCAGCACCCTGGCGATTGGCATGACTTTCTTGGTTGGTTCTACGAATTGCCGCTGTTCATCGATGCCGGGCGCTTCCGCCTGGTCCATGCCTGCTGGGACCCGGGTCTGATCGACCCGTTGCGCCAGCAGTATCCCGATGGCTGCATCGATGAACATTTCATCCAGGCTTCATCGGTGTCCAAGAGCTTTGCCGCCACGGTCTGCAACCGCCTGCTGCGCGGCACCGACATGCGCTTGCCCGATGGCTTGACCCTGACCGGCGGCGACGGCCTGACCCGTGCCTTCTTCCGCACCAAGTTCTGGGAGGAAGACCCACAGACATACGGCGACATCGTGTTCCAACCCGACGCGCTGCCCGAGGTGGTGGCCAGCACGCCACTCAGCCACAGCGAGAAGAACGCCCTGTTGCGCTACGCCGAGGACGAGCCGCTGCTGTTCGTCGGCCATTACTGGCGCAGCGGCCGCCCGGCCCCGATCCGCTCCAACCTGGCCTGCCTGGACTACAGTGCGGTGCTGTACGGAAAGCTGGTCGCCTATCGACTGGATGATGAAACCCGCATCGACCCGCACAAGTTCGTCTGGGTCGATGTCGAACGCCCGCAGGCCAGCCAATGAATGTGATCGAAGTGATGCGCCTCCCGTTGACGGTCGACCTCAGCGGTTTCGTCAGCCTGTTGCGGCGCCTGCAGGTACCGCACCGGGTCAGCGAGGAGGGCGAGGAGCAGGTGCTATGGGCGCCTGAGACCCTGGTCGATGATGTGCGCCAGCTCTATCAGCGCTTCCCCGAGGGCAATGACGACATCGAGCTGCCTGTCGAGGCCCAGGCCAACCTGCCGCAGAACCCACCACTGGCTGAGCAGGTCCGCGCCTGCAAGGTCACCGCCGCTATCCTGTTGCTGTGCCTGGTGGTCGCCGGCCTTACCGGCCTGGGCGACAATCTGGCGAGCATCGGCTGGTTCACCTTCCTCGAATTCCGCGTGCAGGGCGACTACCTGTATTTCACCCCATTGGCCCAAGGCCTCGCCGATGGCCAATGGTGGCGGCTGGTGTCGCCCATGCTGCTGCACTTCGGCGTTCTCCACCTGGCAATGAACGGTCTGTGGTATTGGGAGCTGGGCAAGCGCATCGAGCTGCGCCAGGGGCCGTGGATACTGCTGAGTCTGACCCTGCTGTTCAGCCTGGTATCCAACCTGGCCCAGCACTACGTTGGCGGCCCCAGCCTGTTCGGCGGCTTGTCCGGCGTGCTCTACGGCCTGCTTGGGTATCTCTGGTTGTACCAGTGGTTAGCGCCCAATCCGCACTACAGCTTGCCCAAGGGCGTGCTGGTGATGATGCTCATCTGGCTGGTGGTCTGCCTGTCTGGGGTGGTCAGCCAGCTCGGCTTCGGCCAGATCGCCAATGCCGCCCATGTTGGCGGCCTGCTCATCGGATGCCTCAGTGGGCTCTTGGGTGGGGCGTTGGCCCGGCGTAAACTGTCGGCTTGATTTAGGCTTTGCGCGAAAACTGCCTGCGCGCCGATGATGCTGCGTTGAAAACAGGCTCGGAATGCTCATTTGCAATCAGTAAAGTCGAACGCGACCTCGGCCGTTCCTCACTTGTTTTCGCCTTGCCTGATCAGCGCCCGGCGACTTTTCGCACAAACCCATGGAGACACTATGTCCACTTTCGCGCAAATGATCGAAAACATCACACCGGAGATCTACGAAAGCCTGAAAACGGCTGTGGAGCTCGGTAAATGGGCCGACGGGCGCAAGCTCACCCGTGAGCAGAAGGAGCTTTCGCTGCAGGCGGTGATCGCCTGGGAAATGCAGAACCTGCCCGAGGAGCAGCGCACCGGCTACATGGGGCCGCAGGAATGCGCATCGAAGTCGGCACCGGTGCCGAATATCCTGTTCAAGTCGGACTCAGTACATTGATCGAACTCGCTCGTGGCTCTTTGAGCAAGATGGCGGTGCGGCTGGAAGCTCCAGTCGTGCAATACAGCTTTCGCCTTGGCGAGGAGCAGGTGCCAGTCAACCCGCTGATCGGCAAGTCCCTGCGTCTGGAATACCTCGGCGCCATTCACTGCAGCCACTGTGGCCGCCGCACCAAGACCAGCTTCAGCCAGGGCTACTGCTACCCCTGCATGACCAAGCTGGCCCAATGCGACGTCTGCATCATGGCCCCGGAAAGGTGCCACTACGACCAGGGCACCTGCCGCGAACCCTCCTGGGGCGAGCAGTTCTGCATGACCGACCATGTGGTCTACCTGGCCAATTCGTCGGGGATCAAGGTCGGCATCACCCGCGCGACCCAACTGCCGACCCGCTGGCTCGATCAAGGCGCCAGCCAGGCTCTGCCTATCCTGCGCGTGGCTACCCGGCAACAGTCGGGTCTGGTCGAAGACCTGTTGCGCAGCCAGGTGCCGGACCGCACCAACTGGCGCACCCTGCTCAAGGGCGATGCCGAGGTGCTCGACCTGCCCGCGGTGCGCGAGCAGATCTTCGACGCCTGTGCCGACGGCCTGCGTGGGCTGCAGGAGCGCTTCGGCCTGCAGGCCATCCAGCCGTTGCCGGATGCCGAAGTGGTGCAGATGCGCTACCCGGTCGAGGCCTATCCGAAGAAGATCGTCAGCTTCAACCTCGACAAGAACCCGGTGGCCGAAGGCACGCTGCTGGGCATCAAGGGCCAGTACCTGATCTTCGATACCGGCGTGATCAACATTCGCAAGTACACGGCCTACCAGTTGGCTGTGCATCAGTAAAAGGATCGCCACATGCGCACCGAACAACCGCAAGTGATCTACCTCAAGGACTACCAGGCGCCTGAGTACCTGATCGACGAGACCCACCTGACCTTCGAGTTGTTCGAGGACCACAGCCTGGTCCATGCACAACTGGTCATGCGCCGCAACCCGGCGCGTGGTGCTGGCCTGCCGCCTCTGGTGCTCGACGGCCAGCAGTTGGAGTTGCTCAGCGTGCAGCTCGATGACCAACCGCTGGCCGCTGGCGACTATCAGCTCGACGACGACAGCCTGACCCTGCAGCCCACGGCCGAGCGCTTCACCCTCGACACCAGCGTGAAGATCCACCCGGAAAGCAACACTGCCCTCGAGGGCCTGTACAAGTCCGGCGGCATGTTCTGCACCCAGTGCGAGGCCGAGGGCTTCCGCAAGATTACCTACTACCTCGACCGTCCGGATGTGATGAGCACATTCACCACCACGGTGATCGCTGAGCAGCATCGCTACCCGGTGCTGCTGTCCAACGGCAACCCGGTCGGCAGTGGCCCGCAGGACGATGGCCGGCACTGGGCGACCTGGGAAGATCCGTTCATGAAGCCGGCCTACCTGTTCGCTCTGGTCGCCGGTGACCTGTGGTGCGTCGAGGACAGGTTCACTCGCCAGTCCGGGCGTGACGTGACCCTGCGTATCTATGTCGAGCCTGAGAACATCGACAAGTGCGGCCACGCCATGGTCAGTCTGAAGAAGTCCATGCGCTGGGACGAGGAGGTCTATGGTCGCGAATACGACCTGGACATCTTCATGATCGTCGCGGTCAACGACTTCAACATGGGCGCGATGGAAAACAAGGGCCTGAATATCTTCAACTCCAGTTGCGTGCTGGCCCGCGCCGAAACCGCCACCGACGCTGCCCACCAGCGTGTCGAAGGGGTGGTCGCCCACGAGTACTTCCACAACTGGTCGGGCAACCGCGTGACCTGCCGCGACTGGTTCCAGTTGTCGCTCAAGGAAGGCTTCACGGTATTCCGCGACTCGGAGTTCAGCGCCGACATGAACTCGCGCACAGTCAAGCGCATCGAGGACGTGGCCTACCTGCGCACCCACCAGTTCGCCGAGGATGCCGGCCCCATGGCCCATGCCGTGCGCCCGGACAGCTTCATCGAGATCTCCAACTTCTACACCCTGACCGTGTACGAGAAGGGCGCCGAGGTCGTGCGCATGGTCCGCACCCTGCTGGGGGCCGAGGGTTTCCGCAAGGGCAGTGACCTGTACTTCCAGCGTCATGATGGCCAGGCGGTGACCTGCGACGACTTCATCAAGGCTATGGAAGAAGCCAACGGCGTCGACCTGACCCAGTTCAAGCGCTGGTACAGCCAGGCGGGTACACCGCGCCTGGACGTCAGCGAGGCCTATGACAGCAGCGCGCAGACCTACAGTCTGACCTTCCGCCAGAGCTGCCCGCAGACCCCGGACAAGGTCGAGAAACTGCCGTTCGTGATCCCGGTGGAGCTCGGGCTGCTGGACGCCGCAGGCAACGACCTGCCGCTGCGCCTGCAAGGCGAACCGGTTGCCGTGGGCACCTCGCGGGTGCTGTCGGTGACCGAGGCCGAGCAGACCTTCACCTTCGTCGATGTGCCTGGCAAGCCGCTGCCGTCGCTGCTGCGTGGTTTCAGCGCGCCGGTCAAGCTGAGCTTCCCCTACGACCGTGACCAATTGATGTTCCTCATGCAGCATGACAGCGATGGCTTCAACCGCTGGGAAGCGGGGCAGCAGTTGTCCGTTCAAGTGCTGCAGGAACTGATCGGCCAGTACCAGCAGGGCGCGCAGTTGGTGCTCGACCCACGGTTGATCACCGCCCTGGGCAGTGTGCTGGGCAACGCGTCGCTGGACCCGGCCATGGTTGCCGAGATGCTTTCGCTGCCGGGAGAGGCCTACCTCACCGAGATCAGCCAGGTGGCCGATGTCGATGCGATCCACGCCGCCCGCGAATTCGCCCGCAAAGCGATCGCCGAGCAGTTGTTCGATTCGCTGTGGGCTCGTTACCAGGCCAACCGCGAAGTCTCGCGCGGTACCGCCTATGTGGCCGAAGCCGAACATTTCGCCCGCCGCAGCCTGCAGAACATCGCCCTGTCGTACCTGATGCTCACCGGTAAGCCGCAGGTGCTGGAAGCGACCCTGGAGCAGTTCGACCAGTGCGACAACATGACCGAGCGCCTCACCGCCCTGGCGGTACTGGTCAACTCGCCGTTCGAGGCTGAGCGGGCCAAGGCCCTGGAGAGCTTCGCCGAGCACTTCAAGGACAACCCGCTGGTCATGGACCAGTGGTTCAGCGTGCAGGCGGCCAGCACCCAGCCAGGTGGCCTGGCGCGGGTCAAGGCGCTGATGCAGCATCCGGCCTTCACCCTGAAGAACCCGAACAAGGTGCGGGCCTTGGTGGGGGCGTTCGCCGGGCAGAACCTGGTCAACTTCCATGCCGCCGATGGCTCGGGATACCGCTTCCTCGCGGACCTGGTGATCGAGCTCAATGCCCTGAACCCACAGATCGCCTCGCGCCAGTTGGCGCCATTGACCCGCTGGCGCAAGTACGATCCTGCGCGGCAGGCGCTGATGAAGGGCGAGTTGGAGCGAATCCTGGCTTCCGGGGCGTTGTCCAGTGATGTGTATGAAGTGGTGAGCAAGAGTCTGGCGTAACGCCTGATTGCAGTTCAGTGCTTGATCGGGGGCAAGTTGGGAAGCCGGCTTGCCCCCGATCATTTCAGTTGTCGGTCGGGTTCAGAACTCCTCGATGCTTGCGGTTCCCCAAAGCTTTAATTGTTGATGGAGGCCAGGGCTTTTTCGCAAAGCGCCTAGCATTACATCGAAATCAGGGGGGTGTGAGTCTGGCGCAGCAGTGCCAATGATTAATTGGCGGGCATTAGGTTGGCGGTGATCTTTTCCCGCTTAACAAAAGATAACGTCCCACTCGTTGTCAGCCCTTCGGAATCCCCGATAGGATGGCCCAAAGCTATTGCGGGGCTCTGGAACACGGTTTTTCGCAGTACCTGCCAATAGATTGACCCTAATAACAAGACAAACGGGGACCGGATCTATGAGTGAGCCTGTAGTGGCAAACGCCAGGCGTGGCGCCTGGACATTGGCGGCCGGTGCGGTATTGGCGCTGGCAATGGGTATGTGGGCAGGGAGTGTGGAGGCCGCCGTGGCTGCCGACCAGTACTCGGTCGAGTCGGCCAAGGCCAGCCAGAGCCTGATGCTCGACGCCACCCATGCCGGTTCCCGGCTGGTGGTGGTCGGTGACCGTGGCCATATCCTGTTTTCCGACGACCAGGGCAAGACCTGGACCCAGGCCCGGGTGCCGACCCGGCAGTTGCTCACTGCAGTGTTCTTCATCGACGACAAGCGTGGCTGGGCGGTCGGCCATGACGCGCAGGTTCTGGCCAGCACCGATGGCGGCGCGACCTGGACCAGGCAGTTCGAAGACCTCTCCCGCGAAGCCCCCTTGCTCGATATCTGGTTCCTCGATGCCCAGCACGGTTTCGCCGTGGGCGCCTATGGTGCTTTGCTGGAGACCCTCGACGGGGGCCAGCACTGGCAGGATGTGGCCGAACGCCTGGACAACGAAGAGCAGTTGCACCTCAACGCGATCACCGCGGTGAAGGATGCCGGCCTGTTCATTGTCGGCGAGCAAGGCAGCATGTTCCGCTCCAGCGATAACGGCCAGACCTGGTCGCGGGTGCAGAGCCCCTACGAGGGGTCGCTGTTTGGCGCGATCGGCACCGCACAAGCCCATACGCTGCTGGCCTATGGTTTGCGCGGCAACGTGTTTCGTTCCACCGATTTCGGTGACAGCTGGCAGCCGATCGAGCTGAAGGCCGAACGCGGCGTCCTCGAATTCGGCCTGGCAAGCGCTACGCTTCTCGATGATGGCAGCCTGGTCCTGGTCGGCAACGGCGGCAGCGTGCTGCGCAGCCGCGACGACGGCCAGACCTTCTCGATCTTCAACCGGGCTGATCGCATTGCCCTGGCAGGCGTCAGCGGCTTGGCCGACGGTGGTTTGCTGTTGGTTGGCCAGGGCGGGGTGCACATCGCCTCCGCCCAGGGCGCCGGGGAGGTGCAGCCATGACCAGCCGGGAGAGCTTCGACATGAATCAGCAACACCATCAGGACAAGGCAACCCTGCTCGAGCGCCTGATCTTCAACAACCGCCCGGTGGTCATCGCCCTCTGCGTGTTGGTCAGCATCGTTCTGTTCTGGCAGGCCACGCAGATCCGGCCCTCTACCAGCTTCGAGAAGATGATCCCGCTGGAGCACCCCTTCATCGAGAAGATGATCGAACACCGCAACGACTTGGCCAACCTCGGCAATACCGTGCGCATCTCGGTGGAGGCGACCAACGGCGACATTTTCAACAAGGAGTACATGGAGACCCTGCGCCAGATCCATGACGAGGTCTTCTACATTTCCGGCGTCGACCGGGCTGGGTTGAAGTCGCTGTGGAGCCCCAGCGTGCGCTGGACCGAGGTGACCGAGGAGGGCTTCGCCGGCGGCGAGGTTATCCCGCAGACCTACGACGGCTCGGACGACAGCCTCGACGAACTGCGCGACAACGTGCTCAAGTCCGGCCAGGTCGGGCGCCTGGTGGCCAACAACTTCAGGTCGAGCATAGTCGACGTGCCGCTGCTGGAGTCCTATCCGGATCCACAGGACCAGGGCAAGCTGATTGCGCTCGACTACCAGCAGTTCTCGCACCAGTTGGAAGAGAAGATCCGCGACAAGTTCCAGGCGCAGAACCCCAATGTGAAGATCCACATCGTCGGTTTTGCCAAGAAAGTCGGTGACCTGATCGATGGCCTGTTCATGGTCGCGATGTTCTTCGGCGTGGCCTTGGTTATCACTTGGATCCTGCTCTACTGGTTCACCTGGTGCATCCGCAGCACCATCGCCGTGCTGATCACCACCCTGGTGGCGGTGGTCTGGCAACTGGGCCTGATGCATGCGGTGGGCTTTGGCCTGGACCCGTATTCCATGCTGGTGCCGTTCCTGATCTTTGCCATCGGGATTTCCCACGGGGTGCAGAAGATCAACGGCATCGCCCTGCAGTCCAGCGGTGCCGACAATGCCCTGACCGCCGCCCGGCGTACCTTCCGCCAGTTGTTCCTGCCGGGGATGATCGCCATCCTGGCCGACGCCGTGGGCTTCATCACCTTGTTGATCATCGACATCGGAGTGATCCGCGAACTGGCCATCGGTGCATCCATCGGTGTGGCGGTGATCGTGTTCACCAACCTGATCCTGTTGCCAGTGGCGATCTCCTATGTCGGCATCAGCAAGAAGGCCATCGAGCGCAGCAAGAAGGACGCGACCCGCGAACACCCGTTCTGGCGCCTGCTGTCCAATTTCGCCAGCGCCAAGGTAGCGCCAGTGTCGATTATCCTGGCGCTGCTGGCCTTCGGCGGCGGGCTCTGGTACAGCCAGAACCTGAAGATCGGCGACCTCGACCAGGGCGCGCCGGAGCTGCGTCCGGACTCGCGCTACAACCAGGACAACAATTTCATCATCAGCAACTATTCGACCAGCTCGGACGTGCTGGTGGTGATGGTCAAGACCCCGGCCGAGAGCTGTTCGATTCACTCGACCATGGCGCCGATCGACGAACTGATGTGGACCATGGAGAACACTCCGGGCGTGCAGTCGGCGATTTCCCTGGTGACCGTGTCCAAACAGGTGATCAAGGGCATGAACGAGGGCAACCTGAAATGGGAAACCTTGTCGCGCAACCCGGACATCCTCAACAACTCCATCGCCCGGGCCGATGGCCTGTACAACGCCGACTGCTCGCTGGCACCGGTGCTGGTGTTCCTCAACGACCACAAGGCCGAGACCCTGGAGCGCGTGGTCGCGGCGGCGCAGGCCTTTGCCGACGCCCATAACAAGGACGGCCTGGAGTTCCTCCTGGCGGCGGGTAACGCGGGCATCGAGGCGGCCACCAACGAGGTGATCAAATCAGCTGAGTTGACCATCCTGATCCTGGTCTACATCTGTGTGGCGACCATGTGCCTGATCACCTTCCGCTCCTTTGCCGCCACCTTGTGCATCGTCTTGCCGTTGGTGCTGACCTCGGTGCTGGGCAACGCGCTGATGGCCTTCATGGGCATCGGCGTCAAGGTCGCCACCTTGCCAGTGGTGGCCCTGGGCGTGGGGATCGGCGTGGACTACGGGATCTACATCTACAGCCGCCTGGAAAGCTTCCTGCGTGCCGGCTTGCCATTGCAGGAGGCTTACTACGAAACCCTGCGCTCCACCGGCAAGGCCGTGCTGTTCACTGGCTTGTGCCTGGCCATTGGCGTGTGCACCTGGATCTTCTCGGCGATCAAGTTCCAGGCCGACATGGGCCTGATGCTGACCTTCATGCTGCTGTGGAACATGTTCGGCGCTCTCTGGCTGTTGCCAGCGCTGGCCCGGTTCCTGATCAAGCCAGAGAAGCTGGCGGGCAAGCAGGGGGGCTCGCTCTTCGCCCATTAAGGCCAGCCGCTCACCGGTAGGAGCGGGCTTGCCCGCGATGACGTCAGATCAGGCAATGAGGGTGCGCCTGCTGACGCTGTCGCGGGCAAGCCCGTTTCAGCAGGTATACTGGGGCCTTTCCATTCCGTGGTGCTGCCGATGACTTCTCTTGCCGATTCCCTGCAATCCTGCGACATGCTGCTGATCGACGGGTTGCATGCCTTCGACTTCACCTTCGACACCTCTGGTCTGATCATCGAATGCATGGACGGGCGTGCTCTCAAGCGTTGGCAGTTCACTGCGGAGCAGGTCGGGGCTGCGCAGGCAGTTGCAGGTGAATGGCTGGTCAGCGATGCCGCCGGTGAGCATCGGCTAGTCTGTATGAGTGCTTTACGTGCCTCGGAAGATGACGATGATGAAACGCCCGCTGACGACACTGCTGACCGCTAGCCTCATGGGCCTGGCGTTGAACGCCCATGCCGCGGTATTGCTGGTGGGCAGCTATACCGACGGCGGCAGCCAGGGGATCTACAGCTACCGCTTCGACCCGCAGGCCGGGCGCATCGACAGCACGCCGTTGCAGGTGGTCAAAAGCGACAACCCGTCCTGGCTTGTCCTGTCCGCTGACCGGCGTCTGTTGTTCGCGGTCAACGAGAATGGCGCAGGGCAGGGGCGGGCCAGCAGTTTCGCCGTGGATAGCAAGGGTACGGTCAAGTTGCTCAACCAGGTGTCCAGCCAGGGCGACGAGCCGACCCATGCCAGCCTCAGCCATGACCAGCGCTACCTGTTCGTGGCCAATTACGCGGTGCAGCCTGAGCCCGGCGGCAGCCTGGTGGCCATCCCCGTAGCCCGGGATGGCAAGCTCAAGGCCGTGGTGCAACAGGAGCGGCACAAGGCCAGTGGGGTCAACCCCGAGCGGCAGGCCGGGGCCCATGTGCATTCGCTGGTGTTTTCGCCTGATGGTCGTTATCTCTATGCCAGCGACCTGGGCGCCGACAAGGTGTTCATCTACCGATACGACGGCGCGAGCCCGGTGCATCCGTTGAGCCCGGCCATTCCGGCCTCGGTCAGCTTGCCGCCGGGTAGCGGGCCACGGCACCTGCTGTTCGACGCCAAGGGCAGTCATGCATACCTGACGTTGGAGATGAGCGGCGAAGTGGTGGTGTTCGATGTCCAGGACGGTGCCTTGCTCGAGCGCCAGCGCTTGCCCTTGACCGAGCAGCAAGACGCCGAGGCCAGGGCCGCTGGAGGTTTGCACCTGTCGCTGGATGGGCGTTTCCTTTACGTGAGCAACCGTGGCACGGCCAACGAACTGGTGGTGTTTGCCGTGGACAAGGACAACGGCCAGTTGGCCCTGCTGCAGCGACGCTCGGTGGAAGGCGACCACCCCCGCGAGTTCAGCCTCGACCCCAGCGGCAACTTCCTGTTGGTGGCCAACCAGAAGAGCAACCAGATCCTGGTCATGCAGCGTGATCCGCGCAGTGGCAGGCTCGGCCGGACGGTGCAGACGCTGAGTCAGGAAGCGCCGTCGGACCTCAAGTTCATCGAGTGACTATCGATCGCCTTGATAATTGCTACTGCTGCAATGAATTTCTGTGCGCTGCCCTTGCGGCGTAAGTTTGAACCCAAGGCCCTCCTGGGCCATTTCAAACCACAGATGTCGAGGTCAGCCAACATGAACTTCAACCTTTTCCCAGTCATTGCCGCATCCGCCATCTCTGCCTCTGTCGTCCTGCCGGCCCATGCCCAGGTCGAAGTGCGCGGCAAGCATTCCAACACCCCTAGCTACACCGAGAAGTACTTGCAGCAAAGCGCGCACTTCTATGCGGCCCTGAGTCCGAAAGCTGTGCAGTGAGCGGTGATTTCCTGGCAACGGGCAATGCACTAAAAAATAGGTAGTGGCTCATCGCCATATGCTTTAATTTGACGCTGTATCGTTGACGCTTCTCAACGGGAGGATGAAGCATGATATGGCGTACCACGGCGGTGTTGCTGTTGCTGTTTTCCGTGCCGATCCTGGCCTTGTAGTTATGACCAGGGCCCTTTGTCAGTGGCTTTTATCGCGCGCCATGACCGCCTTGAACAGCGCTGACTCCAGCCAGCCCTGCAACCAGCTCCGCAGTCGCGGATAAGCCGCCTCGGCGAACCACTGCGGTTCGACCCCGGCGAACTGGCGCATCAAGGGCAGCAGGGCGGCGTCAGCCAGGCTTGGGTGTGCGCAGAGCAGGTAGGGCCGGCCTTCGAGCAAACCCTCCAACTCTGCCAGCCAGGGTTCGGCCTGTTGCCGATAGTATTCCCGCGAGTGCTCGGGATAGCGTTCGGCATACTTGTACAGGTTCACCTGCTGCTTGAATTCGCTGTCGTTGCGCGCGATCAGGGCATCGGCCTGGCGGGCGGCCTGTGGGTCCGCTTCTAACCGCCAATCCTGCGGGTCATGCTGCGCCAGCGCCCAGCGCATGATGTCGAGGCTTTCCTCCAGCACCAGGGTGCCGGTATCCAGCACCGGCACCGTGCCCTTGGGCGACAGCGCCAGCAACTCGACCGGCTTGGCCTTCAGGCTGACTTCATGGATCTCCACTGGGCAACCTGCGTAGCGCAGGGCCAGGCGCGCGCGCATGGCCCAGGGACAGCGGCGGAAGGAGTACAGGATCACCCGCACACCTCCACTTGGCTCAGACCGTTACCCTGGCGCTGCACCTGGATCTGTACCGGGATACGCTCGTGCATTTCCTGCACGTGGGAAATCACCGCGACCTTGCGGCCCTGGGCCTGCAGGCCATCGAGGGCATCCATGGCCAGTTGCAGCGACTCGGGGTCAAGGCTGCCGAAGCCCTCGTCGATGAACAGCGATTCGATGCGCAACGTGCTCGAGGCCATCGAGGCCAGGCCCAGGGCCAGGGCCAGCGAGACCAGGAAGGTTTCGCCACCGGACAATGAATGCACCGAGCGCAGTTCATCTCCCATCTCGGTATCCAGCACCAGCAGGCCGAGCGAGCTGCCGCCCCGCTTGAGACGATAGCGCCGGGCCAGCTGGCGCAGTTGGCTGTTGGCGTGGTGCAGCAGCAGGTCAAGGTTGTAGCCCTGGGCGATCTTGCGGAACGTGTCGCCGCTGGCCGAGCCGATCAGGGTGTTCAGCCGTGCCCAGCGTTGCCACTGTTGGTAGGCCAGGGTGATCTGTTCGGCAAGGGCCTGATGCGCTTGCTGGCGGCGCTGGTCATCGGCTTGCTCGGCGCGCAGTTCGGCGCACTGCTGCTCGTAGGTGGCCAGTTGCTGTTGTAGTTCGGCCAGGGTTTGCTCCAGTTGCTCGGCGGGCAGTTCGCCGTTGGCTTGAGCTTGATGTTGCTGCAGGCGCTGCTCGCGTTCCTGCAGCAGCACGCGGGCCTGTTCGATGGCGTTTTCCGCTGCTTGCAGGCGCTGGCGTAGCTGCCCCAGTTGCCCGTCGTCGATAGCCAGCAGGCGGGCAAGGCCGGTGTCGTCGAGCTCTGGGTGCTGTGTGCGCCATTCGCTGATCTCGCCTTGCAGTTGCTGGCCTTCCTGCTCCAAGGCCTGCTGGCGTTCTTCGTGGGCCTTGAGTTCGCCGGCCAATTGCACGCCTTGGGTGCGGGTATCCTGCAACTGTTGTGCGGTGGTCGATTCGACTTGTCGCGCCTGCTCGACCTGCTGTTCCAGATGTTGTTGCCACTGTTCGGCGCTGGCGTGCCCGGCCAGCAGACCCTCCAAGGTCTCGCGGGCTTGCTGCTGCTGTTCGGCCAGGCTAGCGATTTGTTGCCGCAGTTCTTCCTGGCGTTGCAGGCGTGACTGCTGTTGCGTCTGCATCTTGTCCAGTTGCTGCTGGCGTTGGCTCTGCTCCTGCTGCTCGTCCTTTTGCTGTTCCAACTGCTGCAAGCGCTGGCTGATCTGCTGGTCGAGGGCGAGGAAGGCGCTGGCTGGTTCGCTGCGCAGGCTCTGGAGAATGTCCTGGGGCAGCAGTGTGGCGAAGTCGGCCAGGGCCTGTTCCAGGCGTTCTTCGTCGGCGGCCAGGGCTTGATGTTGTTGGTTGAGGCGCTGGGTAGCCTGTTGCTGCTGTTCGTTGGCGGCTTGCAGTTGCTGATGCAGGCGGGCGGCATCTTTCTGCAAGGTCAGCAGTATGGCCTGGCGCTGCTCATCGCGGCTGATCTCTTCGTTCAGACGACGCAGTTGGCCGTCCAGCCAGGTGCTGCGGGCCTGGCTGTCCTGGTCGGCCAGAGCGGGCCACAAGGCGTGGGCGGCCAGTTGCCCATCCAGCGGCTGCAGTTGCTCGGCCAGTTGCGCCTGTTGATGCTGGTATTCCCTGATCTGGCCGTTGAGTACGCCGACTTGGGTGCGCAGGTCGTCGAGGCGGGCCTTGAGTGCATCGACCTGGGCCAGGGCCGAGGCTTCCTCGGCCTGGTCGTGGCGCCCTAGGCTGTGCAGGAGCGCGTCGGGCTGGTGGTACGGGTGCTCGGCACTACCGCAGACTGGGCAAGGCTCGCCGTCCTGCAACTGGGCGCGCAGTTCTTCGACGCTGGCGTTGCGCGCCAGGCGCTGGCGCTCGAGCAACTGGCGGGTCAGGGTCAGGGCCTGTTCGGCGGCCTCCAGGTCGGTCTTGGCCTGTTGGCCTTCACCAATCAGTTGCTGGCGCTGCTGCAGGGCAGTCTGCTGGCGTTCGCGCAGGGCCTGGGCGCGCTGTTCCAGTTCCTGTTGGTTGGCGTGCAGGCGCGAGAGTTCTTCGACGGTGCGTTGCTGCTTGCGGTTGTCTTGTAGCAAGGTGCCGAGCAGGCCGATCTGTTCGACCAGGGCATCGGGCTCGGCACCGGCTTCGCGGTACAGCAGTTCGAGGGCGTCGCGCTGGTCCTGCAAGTGGGCGTTGGCCTGGCTGGCCTGGGCCTGCAAACCGGGCAGCTCTTCGCGTCCCTGGTTCAGGCGATTGCCGATCTGCAGCAGTTGCTGCAGTTGGTTGCGATAGGCCTGCCAGGCATTGCTCAGGTCGGCCAGGTGGGCACTGTGTTC
This sequence comes from Pseudomonas sp. X10, assembly GCF_054889225.1. Taxonomy (NCBI): domain Bacteria; kingdom Pseudomonadati; phylum Pseudomonadota; class Gammaproteobacteria; order Pseudomonadales; family Pseudomonadaceae; genus Pseudomonas; species Pseudomonas sp. X10. Next base: position 1,813,288 of record NZ_CM142677.1, read on the forward strand.
CAGCGCTGCCCCGATCTGCGCCAGTTGCTGCTGGCTGCGTTGCTGTTGTTCATCCAACTGGTGCAACTGTTGCTGGCCTTCATCGACGGCCTGGTCGGCCTGTTCGCCGAGCTCGCGCAGTTTGCCCAGGTCCTGCTCCAGGCGGGCGAGGTTGTGTTGCTCGGTGAAGGCTTGGCGCAACAGCGGAGCACTTTCACTCTGCTTGGCTTGGGCTTGGCCAAGGGCCTGGCGAGCGGTGTCGAGGTCTTGTTCCAGCTGCGCGGTACGGGCCTGCAGTTCGCTGTGTTGCTGGCGCTGCCGGGCAATGGCCTCGGCCAAAGGTGCGAGCTGGCTGGCCAGGGCCTGCTGTCGGTTGAAGGTGTGGCGCTTGGGGGCAAGCTGCTCCAGGCGCAGCAGGTCCAGGCGCTCGTCGGCCAGTTGCTGCCAGTGCTGGCGGGCCGCTTGCAGAGCCTCGTTGGCGGCCGCTTGCTGATCCTGCAGTCGGCGTTGTTCGTCGAGCCAGTTGCGTTGCTGTTCCAGTTGGCGCAGCTGGCCCTGGCCGGCCTTGAGCTGCTGCTGTGCCTGATCCAGGCGCAGGTCCAGGTCGGCACGGGCTTCGTCGCTCATGGGCAGCAGGTGGCTGGCACGCTCTTCCAGGGCACGGTGGGCCTCAAAGGATTCTCGGGTCTTGCTGAAGGCGCGTTGGCCCAGACGGGTGTAGATCGAGGTGTTGGTGAGCTTTTCCAGCAGTTCGCTGCGTTCCTTGTCGTTGGCCTTGAGAAAGGCGCTGAACTCGCTCTGGGCCAGCATCACCGCGCGGGTGAACTGCATGTAGTTCAGGCCCAGCCGCGCCTCGATCAACTGCTTGTACTCGTTCTTGCCCTGGCTGCTCAGCAACTGCTCGTTGTCCAGGTCATACAGGCTCTGGCGACTGGCCTGCAACTTGCCGTTGGCCTTGTCGCGCGCGCGGTTGGCCTCCCAGCGGGCACGGTAGCGATGGCCGTCGACGCCGACGAAGTCCACTTCGGCAAAGCCGCTGCCGCTGCCGCGACGCAGCAGCGTGCGCGGGTCGTCGGTGGAGATGTCCGCATCGCCGTCCGGCACCTTGGCCTCCTTGGCGATGTTGCTGAGCCGTGGCACATCGCCGAACAATGCCAGGCACAGGGTATCGAGCAGGGTGCTCTTGCCGGCGCCGGTGGGCCCGGTGATGGCGAACAGGCCGGCGCTGGCCAGGGGCTCGGCGGTGAAGTCGATGTCGATGGGACCGGCCAGGGACGCCAGGTTCTTCAGGCGGATGGCGAGAATCTTCATGGCTGTTCCTCCTCATGCTGGACGTCCTGCAACAACAGGGCGAAATCGGCCAGGACCTGTTCGTCCACGGCACTGCCGTAGGCCTGTTCCCAGGCGCGGCTGAACAGGTCTTGCGGGGTCATCTGGCCCAGTTCGATGAGGTCGCTGCCAGCCTCATCGGCGCCGTTGCGCCCGGCGTACTCGGCGCTGATGCGCACCAGGCGCACGGCCTTGCCGTGCAGGGCGGCCTCGATCTGCTGGCGTAGGTCTGGCTGCGGTTCGTCCAGGCGCACGCGCACCTCCAACCAAGGCTGGCGTTGCGGGTCTTCGAGCAGGTCGACCACCGGCAGGTCGGCCATTTGCTCCAGCAGTTCGCCCAGTGGCGCTGGGCCCAGGCGTTGCAGGGCTACGGCGCGGGGCACCAGGCGCGGTTCGATGCTGACGAGTTCGGCCCCATCCAGTTCGACCTCCACGACCTGGTGCGGGTAGCCGATCTCAGCGAACGACAACGGGATCGGCGAGCCGCTGTAACGGATGCGTTCCTCGCGGTTGACCCGTTGCGGTTTGTGCAGGTGGCCGAGGGCGACATAGCTGATGTGCTTGTCGAACAGGCGCGCGGGCAGAGCTTCGGCATTGCCGATGATCAGGCTGCGTTCGGAATCTTCCGAGACCGCGCCGCCGGCCATGTGCGCATGGCTGATGGCGATCAGGGCCTGGCCCGTCTTGCGCTTTTTCTGGGCGGCAGCGATCAGTTGCTGGTGAACCTGGGTGATGCCTTGCAGGTAATCGTCCCCCAGCAGCGGGCCGGTGACTTCCGATGGGCGCAGGAAGGGCAGGGCCAGGCACCAGGCGCAGACCTTGCCACGGGCATTGGTCAACGGGATCAGCAATCGTTCGCTGTCGAGCTGGCCTTCGTCCAGCCAGTGCACACGGCCCAGGGCATGGGTACGTAGGCGCCGCATCAGCGCGGCCGGCAGTTCGATGCGCGAGCCGGAGTCGTGGTTGCCAGCGATCATCACGATGTCCAGCTTCGGTTGTTGCTCGTGGGCCTGGACGATGAAGTCGTAGAGCCGTTCCTGGGCTTTGACCGGTGGGTTGACCGTGTCGAAGATGTCGCCGGCGATCAGCAGCGCATCAGGCTGGCGCAGGCGCAGTTGGCCGAGCAGCCAGTCGAGGAAGCAGGCGTGTTCGAAGTCGCGTTCCTGGCCATGGAGGCTTTGGCCCAGGTGCCAGTCGGAGGTGTGAAACAGACGCATTAGGGGTTCCGCACAGTGCCGGCGCGGCGCACAGGGTGCCACGCCTCAAGGGTTATTTAGGGTACAGCGGCGGCAGGCTGCCAGTCTCGCTGGGCAGCGGCTGGACCTGCTCGGCCGGTGGGATGGTGCCGATGGCGCGCCACAGCTCGTCGCCGTGCCAGTATTGTCCGCTTTCGCTGTACAGGGCGCTATTGAGGCCATCCAAGGCATCGGACAAGGGTACGAAACGCGCGGCCATGTCGGCCAGGGTTTCCGGTTGTTGGCGCGCCCAGGCATCCAGGGCCTGGCGCGTCGCTTGGGGATCGTTGGCTTGGCAGGCGCGCTTGAGGTCGTCCAACAGGCTGCGTGGGCTCGGGCCATTCTGCGCGGCGCGCAGAACGGCCGGTTGCGAGCGGGCCCGCCACCACAAGGCAAAGCCGAGCAGAGTGGTCAGGGCCAGCACCAGGGTGCTCAGTTGCCAGGGCCAGAGCAGGGCCGTGCGGGCGCCGCTGTCACTGACCGGCGTCTCGATACCCAGTGCCGGGTTGTCTTGCACGTTCAGGGCGCGGGCAGGCAGGCTGCTGTGCTCCAGGTGATCTTCACGGGTGTTCCACCAGGTGACCTCCTGGGCCGGCAGTTGCAGGTTGCCGGCATGGGTCGGTACCAGCGCCTCGCGTTCTTCGCGGTTGGCGGTCATGCCGCGCTCGCTGACCTCGTTGCGCAGTTGTGCTTGGTCCGGGTAGCGGCGCAGGCCCTTGACCTCGGTGGCGGGCAGCGGTGGTAGTTGGGTGCTGGACAGTCCTTCTGCACGCAGGGTGATGCTGCGGGTCAGGGAGTCGCCGATCTGTGTCGGCTGACGTGCCGGGTCCGGGTTCCAGTGTTCTTCCAGGGTCAGGCTCCGTGCCGGCAGCCAAGGGGCGTCGGCCGGATACTCGGGCGGAATCGGCCTGGCCTCCAGGCGCAGCGGCAGCGAGCTGACTTGTACCTGTTTGCCGCCCCGCGGGCTGCCGGGCTGTTGCTGGGCAGTGTCCACCGCCGTCGCGGTGAAGGTCAGCGGCGGGATCTCGAGCGGGCCGCTCTGCTGTGGGTAGAGGGCGTAGCGCATCTCGATCACGCCATGGCGTACGCCGTTGATCTGCTTCTCGTAGGTGCGCGACTCGCCCAGCGGTTCGACCTTGGCGTTGTCCAACTGCAGCGGGCTCAGGCTGCTGTCGTCATACAGCGACACCGAATGATAGATGCGCAGGGTCAGTACGGCCTGGGCCTGGACGTAGATGTTGTCGCTGTCCAGGGTGGCTTCGATGAACACCTGGGCGGCGCTGCCTGGACGGCTGCTATCGGCTGGTTGCACCTGCAGGTCGATGGCCTGGCTGCGCGCCTGGCCCAGCTGTAGCGCAGGAATCTGCAGACTGCCGCTGCGCCGTGGCAGCAGGGTGATGATCCAGCGGGTGCTGGCGCGGGTCTCGCCGTCGAGGGTGTGCAGGCTGTTGAGCTGGCGTGTGCCGCGCACTTCGAAGTCGCCCTCCAGGGCGCTCAGGTCAGGCTTGCCGAATTGGGTCACGTCCTGGCTTTCCAGGGTCAGCTCCAGGGTTTCACCGGCTTCCAGGCGCGCACGGTCGACGCTGGCCTGCAGCGCGGCCTGCGCTTGCACGGTGAACAACAGGCTGAGGAGAAGGACGCCGAGGCGACTCATTGTGAGGTTCCCTGATGCAATTGCTGTTCATACCAGAATTTGCGCCGTAGCAGTTCTGCCGGGTTGTCGGGGATTTCCCGCAACCATTGCTCCAACGCCTGGCGCTGCTCGGCGTCCAGGCTGCTGGAGACTGGCCGTTGGGGCGGCCGGGTGACCTTTTCATCGTCGCCCCCCTGGTTGGAGGATTGTGCCTGGCCGTTGCTGTTGCTGTCGCCGCTGTCTCCGGGCACGGCTTCGTCTTCGTTACCGGGGATACCCTGGGCTTGGCTGCTGGCCGAGCTGCTGTTGCCGTCGGTGTCGCTGCCTGGAGTGCCTTGGGCATCACTCGGTGTGGGTTGCGCCTCGGCCGTGGCTTCGCGTTGTTGCAGCAGTTGTTCCACCAGGGTCTGGTTATCCAATGCCACCTGCAGGTCTGGCTGGCGTTCCAGGGCTTGCTCGTAGGCATCCAGCGCCGCTTCCAGCTCGCCACTGCGGGCCAGGGCATTGCCACGGTTGTAGTGGGCCGTGGCGCTGTTGTCCTGGGCGAAGGCGCGTGCCGCCGCGGCAAAATCGCCGGCTTGGTAGAAGGCTATGCCTTGCCATTGCGGGTCCCGGAAATGTCGTGCGGCCTCGGCTGGGCGCTGTTGTTCGAGCAGACGCTGGCCTTGCTGGTCGGGGCGCAGCCACAGGTCGTTGAATTCGAAGGCTTGGCTCGGTTGGGGCAGGGCCAGCAGCAATGGCAGGCAGAACAGCCAGCCACGTCGACCGGCACAGGCTGCCAGCAGCAACAGTGGCAGCAGCAGCCAGTAGCCCTGGTCGGCCCAGCTGTCCAGGTGCAGGGTCTGGCCTTCGTTGCGCAGGGCCCGGGGATTGTTGAACAGGCCCAGGCCGCGCAGGTCCAGGTCGTCGATGCGGGCGTGGCGGTAGCGGCCACCTGTGCTGCTGATGAAAGCCCTGAGACTGGCGCTGTCCAGGCGTGGCAGGAGGATGCCGCCCTGGTCGTCCTTGAGGTATTCGCCGGTGGCCTGGCGCACTGGCGCGCCTTCAGCGCTGCCGATACCGAGCATCAGCAGGCTCGGCCCTTGGCGGCCCAGGGCCTGGAGGATACCTTCCCGTTCCCGGGCGCTGAGCGAAGAGCCGATCAGCAACAGGCGTCCCTGGCCCAGACCGCTTTGGGCCAGCAGCGCCAGGCCCTTGCGCACGGCCAGGTCGGCGCGTTGGCCGGGCTGGGGCATGATCGACGGGTCCACGGCTTCGAGCAGGTTGCGGCTGGTCGCCAGGTCGTCGGACAGCGGCACCAGGGTGTGAGCGCTGCCGGCGTAGACCACCAGCGCGGTCTGGCTGTCACGCCGGTGTTCGAGTAGGTCGAGGATCTTGCGCCGGGCCTGTTCCAGGCGGTTGGGCGTGCTGTCCTGGGCAAGCATCTGCGGTGTCAGTTCGAGCAGGATCACCAGCGGGTCGGCCGGGCGTTGGCGGGTTTCTTCCAGGCGTTGCCAGCTTGGCCCCAGCAAAGCCAGGACCACCAGTAGCCAGGCCAGGCCCAGGGCGACCCACGGCAGCTTGCTGGTGTTGCCACTGCCGCCGCCCAGCAGCACGGCATGGAACTGCGCTGGGAGGATCATCTGCCAGCGTCCGGCGCGCTTGCGCCGGTGCCAGAGTTTCCACAGCAACCAGGCGAGCAGCGGCAGTACCAGCAGCCAGAACGGACGCAGCCACTGCGGCCAGAAATCGATCATCGCCGCCTCCTCAGACGCTGGAGCCGTTGCCGCCAGTCTGGGTGTGGTTGCAGCAATAGCGGCCGGCGCAGCAGGCGCTGCAGCAGATTGTCGGGCCATTGTGCCGCGATCACCAGTAGGACGCTGAGCAGCAGCGCCAGGGCCAGGGGCCAGCTGTACAGGGCTGTGGCCGTGCGGGCCTGGGTGGGTTGCTGGGCCACGGGCTCCAGCTCGTCGAGGGTGTCGCCGATCGCGCCCAGCTCGGCACCGTCATGGGCGCGGAAATAGGCGCCATGGGTGATTTCGGCAATCTCCCTGAGCGAGGCCTCGTCCAAGTCCAGGCTCGGGTTGAGTCCAAGCAGTCCAGGGGTGCCGCTGGCCTCTGGGTTCGCCCCGATGCCGATGGTGTAGATGCGTACGCCTTCCTGGGCGGCCAGGCGCGCGGCGGTCAATGGATGGATCTGCCCGCCGTTGTTGGCGCCATCGGTGATCAGGATCAGCACACGGCTCTGCGCTGGACGCTGGCGCAGGCGCTTGACTGCCAGGCCAATGGCGTCGCCGATGGCGGTGTTCTTGCCGGCGATGCCGATCTGCGCTTCGTCGAGGAAGGTGCGCACGGTGCGTCGGTCGAAGGTCAGCGGCGCCTGCAGGTACGCCTGGCTGCCGAACAGGATCAGGCCGACACGGTCGCCTTCGCGGTCCTGCAGGAAATCGCCGAGCAGTGCTTTGACCAGGCTCAGGCGGCTGACGTCTTCGTCTTGCCAGTGCATGTCGGGGAAGTCCATGGAACCGGACACGTCCACCGCCACCAGCAGGTCGCGGCCGCTGGCCGCCACCGGTACCGGTTCACCCAGCCACTGGGGCCGAGCGGCGGCCAGCAGCAGGAGCAGCCAGATCAGCACATAGGGCGCCTGCTGACGCCAGGTCGGCAGTTGCAGGCGGGCGCGGCGCCCGGCCAGGCTTTCCAACTCCTCGAGAAACCCCACCTTGAGCACCGGCTCGCCGCTGTCGGCCGTGGGCAGCAGCAGGCGTGCCAGCCAGGGCAGTGGCAGGAGCAGGAACACCCAGGGCCAGGCCAGTTCAAACATGCTTGCGTATCCAGGTTTCGACCGCCTGGCTGAGCCCGGCGATGGCCTTGTCGTCGAGTCTGCACTCGGGCTTGTAGGCGCCTTCGACCAGCACCATCCAGCGGGTCAGGCCGGCGGCGGGGCAGCGGTTGTCGAGGAACGCCAGCCACTGCCGGCCGTTGAGAGTATGGCTGTTGGCACCGGGGTAATGGTTGCGGCACAGGCGCTTGAGCAGGGCGTTGATCTGCTGCAGCCAGGCGCCGGCCGGCGCGCCGTCGTAGGGGCGGGGCAGGCGTGCCAGCTCGGCCAGGGCTTCCAGGCGGATTGGGTCCAGGGGTTGTTCGGCGCGTACTATCCGGCGCTTGCCCGGCCGCCAGTGGCGCAGGCGCCACAAACCCCAGGCCAGCACTGGCAGGAGCAGTAGCACGGCCCACCAGCCCGGTGCCGGTGGCCACAGGCCGACCGGGGGCGGGGCGATCAGCGGTTGCAGTTGGTCCAGCGGGTTCATGAGGTGCTCCCGGGACGCTGGGCGTTGAGGTGTTCACGCAACTGCTCGATCATTTCGCTTTGGGTGCTCAGGGGCATCAACAGCACCCTCAACTTCTGGGCCAGCAGTTCCCAGCGTTCGATGCGCGCCTCACCTTGTTGGCGGTAATGTTGGCGCAGGTTCGCGTCCAGGGTATCCAGCTCCAGGTGTGCGCCATGCTGGGCGAAGCGCAGCAGGCCGGCGGCCGGCAAGGCGTGGTCGAGTGGGTCGGACAATGGCATCAGCAGCAGGTCGCAATGCCGCGACAGCAAGCTCAAGTGCTGCTCGGCCGCAGGCGTCAACGCCCGCTCGTCGCAGATGACGATGGCCAGGCTGCCCGGCCGTAGTACCTCGCGGGCGCGGCGCAGGGCCAGGCCCAGGCTGTCGGGTTGCGGTACGGCCTCGGTGTGCAACGATTGGTTGACCCGCGCCAGGCGGTTGAGCAATTGCAGCAGGCTCTGCTTGCTGCGCCGGGGCTTGATCTCGTAGTGCTCGTCGTCACCGAACACCAGGCCGCCGATACGGTCGTTGTGGCCCAGCGCGGCCCAGCCGAACAGGGCGGCGGCCTGGGCCGCCAGCACCGACTTGAACATCAGCCCGGAACCGAAGAACAACCGTTGGCTTTGCTCGGCGAGGATGAAGATCGGTCGTTCGCGCTCCTCGTGGAACAGCTTGGTGTGGGGCTCCTGGGTGCGTGCTGTAACCCGCCAGTCGATATTGCGCACGTCATCGCCGGCCTGGTACACCCGCACCTGGTCGAAATCCACGCCACGCCCGCGTAGCTTGGAATGGTGCAAGCCCACCAGCGGGCTGCGCTGGCCGGGCCGGGAGAACAGCTGCACTTCGCGCACGCGATGGCGCATCTCGATCAGCTCTGTGAGGCTGATGCGGATGCCGGGTGCGGCCAGCTGGGCGTCAGGCATGGGGTCAGGCAACGGCGACGGCGTCGAGGATACGCTGGACCACCCGGTCCTGGTCGATCCCCGCTGCTTCGGCCTCGAAGGACAGGATGACGCGGTGGCGCAGCACATCGAAGAGCACCGCCTGGATGTCCTCGGGGCTGACGAAATCCCGCCCGGCCAGCCAGGCATGGGCCCGGGCGCAACGGTCCAGGGCGATCGAACCACGTGGGCTGGCGCCGTAGGCGATCCAGTCGGCCAACTCCGGGTCGAACTTGCCTGGCGTGCGCGTGGCCATCACCAACTGCACCAGGTACTCCTCCACGGCGTCGGCCATGTACAGGCCGAGGATCTCCTTGCGCGCAGCGAAGATCGCCTGCTGGCTGACCCGCCGTTCCGGCTTGGTCTCGCCGTTGAGCGCCTCGCCCCGGGCCTGCTGAAGGATACGCCGCTCTACGGCGGCATCGGGGAAGCCGATCTTCACATGCATGAGGAAACGGTCGAGCTGGGCTTCGGGCAGTGGATAGGTGCCTTCCTGCTCGATCGGGTTCTGTGTGGCCATGACCAGGAACAAGGGCGACAGCTCATAGGTGCTGCGACCGACGCTGACCTGGCGCTCGGCCATGGCTTCGAGCAGGGCGGACTGCACCTTGGCCGGCGCGCGGTTGATCTCGTCGGCCAGGACCAGGTTGTGGAAGATCGGACCTTGCTGGAACACGAAGCTGCCGGTTTCCGGACGATAGATCTCGGTGCCGGTAATGTCGGCCGGCAGCAGGTCGGGTGTGAACTGGATGCGATGGAACTGCGCTTCGATCCCTTCTGCCAGCTCCTTGATGGCCTTGGTCTTGGCCAGCCCGGGAGCCCCCTCGACCAGCATGTGGCCGTCGGCCAGCAGCACGATCAGCAAGCGCTCGATCAGTTTCTCCTGGCCAAGGATCTGGGTTGAAAGAAAGGTGCGCAGCGCGTTCAGCGCTTCACGGTGTTCCATATCGTCGACGGTTCCTGAAATAGGCCTGGGCGCGCGGGGGAAGCAGCTCCCGGGCAGGGGCTGATACTTTAATCCATCCGGGCCGGTGCCGACCAATGGCGGCACGGAAAAATCTCGAAAACCCGAAGTGTTCGATATTTAGGAATAGCCCGTCAGGGGTATCGGAAGTTGCTGATTTGTAAATAGGACTGCTTGCCCTTCCATGTGGCGTTTTCAAGGAGGGATCAAGGATGAACATGTACAGCGCGACGTCCGACCCAGTGCAGGCGATCACCCTGAGAGTAGGGATATTCTTCGATGGCACAGGCAACAATCGCAGCAACAGCGTCGAAACTTCCGGGGTGCCCGCCGATGGGCTGGAGAGCCTGTCGGACACCAGCTATGGCAACGCCCTGACCAACGTGGCGCTGCTTCATGAGTGCTACCAGGAGACGGTGGGCCGCTTGGGGGAGGGGGATGCACGGGCTTTTCTCAAGGTCTATGTCGAGGGCATCGGCACTACCCAGGGCCAGGCCGACTCCCCCTATGCCCAAGCCACGGGGCGCTGGCGTACAGGTGTCATGGCCCGCGTGGTCCACGCTGTCGAGGCTTGCGCCGGCCAACTGGCAGCAATGCTGGCCAGCCATCCTCAGGTGCGGATCAGGGCGGTCGAGTTCGATCTGTTCGGCTTCAGTCGGGGAGCCGCGGCGGCCAGGCACTTGGCCAACGACCTGCTCAAGGGTGACGACAGCCTGCTGGCCAAGGCCATTGCCAGCAAGCCGCAGGTGTTTGCTGAGGCGTTCAAAGGATCTGCCGGTATGCTCATCAACTTCATTGGCCTGTTCGACACGGTGGCGGCGATCATTTCGCCTTTGAGCGGCGATTTCAGTGCCAGCAACGATCGCAATGACGGCCTGGACCTTCACCTGGGGCCGGATGCGGCGCGCAAGGTGGTCCAGTTGGTCGCCGCCGACGAGCATCGGCACAACTTCCCGTTGGTCCATACCGACCATGACATCCCTGTGCCTGGTGCCCATTCCGATATTGGCGGGGGCTATTTGGAGCGAATGCAGGAGCGTGTCTTGCTGAGCAAGCCGCGCTCGAACCGGGTTCCGGCCGGCACGCCGGTGCAGCGGACCACGGCCCATGCCGCTGCGGAGGCCTTGCTGGCCAGTGAATACGCTGACTCGCCGCCGCCCCGTCCGAGGGTCCTGACGTGGGAAGTGCCCTTGGCGGAAGACCGCTGTAAGCGGCAGGGGCCGGAAAAGCAGGTGTACGCTACCTTGTTCCGCGAGCGCGAAGTGCATGGCCACCTGTCGAGGGTCTACCTGCGCATCATGCGCGAGCTGGCGGTTGGCTGCGGGGTGCCTCTGACCGAGCTGGACCAAGCGGCTGAGCGTTACTGCCTGCCCCAGGACCTGCAGGGCATCGGCCAGAAACTGCAGGATTTCGCCCTGGGGCGTAGTCCTGCGCCAAACCTGACCGATGAAGAACAGCACCTGCTGCGAGCGAAGTACATCCATACCTCCGCACACTGGAACCCGCTCAAGGGGTTGCGCAACAGCGCGCTGGACCTGTTCTACATCAACCGGCCCGCCGAAGGGGGCCGGATGGTGCATGGCAAGGTGACCGTGTAGCGCCTATACCGGGTGGGCGCCTACTTGCCTCAGTTCTTCGAACTGGAATGCTTGCGGCCCTGGTCGCACCAGGCGAAGAGCACCACCAATACGCCGGAAATGGCCAGGATCAACGCCACGCCGTCGGTGGAGTGGGTGGCCGACCCTGCGACCAGGGCCAGGCCGCCTAGCGGTGCCAGGCCACCGGCCACGGCGGTGCCGATTTCGCGGCCGGTGCCAAAGCCCGAGGAACGGGTCTGGGTCGGGAACTGACGGCTGAGGAACGAGCCCTGTGGGGCGAACATCATCGGTGCGAGCAGGCCCGTGCCGATGGCGATGGCCAGGTAGATCATCATCGGTTCGCCGGTGCCCAGCAGTTGCAGGAAGGGGTAGGCGAACAGCACCGAGAAGACGCCGCCGAGCATCAATACGGTCTTGCTGCTCCACTTGTCGCACAGCCAGCCGAAGAACGGTACGGCGAAGATGGCCACCAGGCTGGCGATGGTCACCGACAGCGAGGTGACATGGGCTTCGACACCCTTGAACTGGGTCAGGTAGGCCAGGGAGAAGGTCTTGAAGATGTAGCTCAGGGCGTTGTAGCCGATGGCCACGAAGAACACCACGCCCAGACCCTTGAGGTCGTTCTTGAACAGTAGCTTGAGCGGCGAGACCTGCGGCTTGCCCGGGTCTTTGTCGAGTTCCTTGAAGTCCGGTGTTTCCGGGATGCTCTTGCGCACCCAGAGACCGACGCCGACCAGGGCGATGCTGGCGATGAAGGGGATGCGCCAGCCGCCGCTGAGCAGGAACTCGTTGCCGTTCATGGTCAGCAGGTACACGGTCAGAGACGACAGCAGCAGGCCCAGGTTCAGGCCCAGCGCTGGCCAGGCGCCCTGGCTGCCGCGTTTGCCTTCGCTGGCGTGCTCATAGGAGGTCACGGCTGCGCCGGACAGTTCGGCGCCGGCGCCCAGGCCCTGGATGATGCGCACCGCCACCAGGATGATCGGCGCCCAGATGCCGATCGAGGCATAGCTCGGGATCAGGCCGATCAGCATGGTGCACAGGCCCATCATGCAGAAGGTGATCACCAGTACTTGCTTGCGGCCAAAACGGTCCCCTAGGTAACCGAACAGGATGCCGCCGAAAGGCCGGGCGATGAAGCCGATGGCGAAAGTGGAGAAGGCCAGCAGCGACGCCACTGCCGGGTTGCTGGCATCGAAGAAGATCTTCGAGAAAACGATCGCCGCCATGGTCGCGTAGAGGTAGAAGTCGTACCACTCCAGCATCGAGCCGAAGATGGTCGCCGCCGCGACCTTGCGCAGGCGTTTGCGTTGCTGTTCAGGGGTTTCCGTCGCGGCAAGGGCCGCCTCATGTACCGACATCAGAGGTTTCCTTATTGTCTTTGTAGTGGTGTGCAGCAGGGGTTCAGCGGGCCTTGAGGATCCTTTCGGCGATCATCTGGCCGATTGGGATGGCCGAGGTGGCAGCCGGCGATGGGGCATTGCAGACATGCACCATGCGCGGGGTCTCGGCGAACAGGAAGTCGTGCACCAGGGTGCCGTCGCGCATCACCGCCTGGGCGCGGATACCGGCCTCGTAGGGCAGCAGGTCTTCCACCTGCAGCGACGGGCAGTACTTGCGGCATTGCTCCAGGTAGCCGCGCTTGAACAATGAATTCTTCATCTCGGCGGTGCCGGAACCCAGGTTGTTCCAGATCGTTTTCCAGAAGCCGGGGAAGCGCGCGTATTCGGCGACGTCGCGCCAGTTCACCGAGAACTTGCGATAGTTTTCCCGACCCAACCCGAGCACGGCATTGGGGCCGACGGTGACGCTGCCGTCGATCATTCGCGTCAGGTGCACGCCGAGGAATGGTAGGTCCGGGTCGGGGATGGGATAGATCAGGTGGTTGACGATCTGGTTCTTGCTCGTTGGCAGGCGGTAGTACTCGCCGCGGAAGGGGATGATCTGGTGGTCGATCTTCACCCCGGCCAAGCGTGCCAGACGGTCGGACTGCAGGCCCGCGCAGGCCACCAGTTGGCGCGCGCGCCAGGCTTGGCCGTCGCTGCTGATGGTGACGTTGTCACCGTTCTCCTGGATGGCGCGGACCGTGGTCGACAGCCGCACCTCGCCACCGGCTGCCTGGATCACCCGGGCCATGGCCTGGCATACCTGCTTGTAGTCAACGATGCCGGTGGCATCGAGGAACAGGCCGCCCAAGCCTGCGATGTTCGGTTCGCGGCGCTGCAACTCGGCGGCATCTAGACGCTCGACCTTCAGGCCATTTTGCTGCGAACGCTCGTAGAGGGCCTGCATGCGTTGCATTTCCAGGGTGTTGGAAGCCACCAGGAGCTTGCCGCAGACGTCGAAGGCGATGCCGTGCTCGGTGCAGAAGTCCTTGGTGGCCTGGGCGCCGCGCTTGCACAGGTCGGCCTTGAGGCTGCCGGGGGCGTAGTAGATGCCTGCATGGATCACGCCGCTGTTGTGGCCGGTCTGGTGCCGGCCCAGGCTGGCTTCCTTCTCCAGGATCAGCAAAGAAGCGCTGGGGCGCTGCTCCAGCAGGGCCATGGCGGTGGCGAGGCCGACGATGCCGCCGCCGATGATGCAGTAGTCGTAAATCATGCAGGGGTTACCTTGAGTGTTCTTGTCGGTGGATCTGCTTATCAGGTTGTCAGACTAATGTGTGCGTGTGAAGGCCTCGCCAGGCGATGCAAGGGGCTCCTGGGGTCAGTCGAGGGCGGGGAGTTCGAGTTTCAGGCGTTTGGCCGAGGCCCGCAGGTGAGCTTCGGCGCAGGCTGCGGCAGCCTCACGGTCGCCGTCGGCGATAGCCTGGTAGAGGGCCTGGTGTTCTCGGTTGGCATCCGCCGAGCCACCGACCGAATGGGTGGCGGAGTTTTCCCAGGCGGTCTGGCGCGCGCTGGCCAGTTGGCCGCGCAGAAAGTCGTGGAAAGCCACGAAATAGTCGTTCTTGCTGGCTTCGGCAATGGCCCGGTGGAAGGCTACGTCAGCAGCTGCAGCGGCGGCGAAGTCGCTGCGTTTGTCGAGCATCTCCTTGAGGGCCTTGGCCATGTTCGCCAGGTCCCTGTCGTCGCGGCGGCGCGCGGCGATGGCCGCGGCCTGCGTCTCGATCCACAGGCGCATCTCGAACATTTGCGCCAGGTCTGGCTTGCGACCATGGCTGCCGGGAAAGCGGAAGACGGTGCCGCTGGGGGTCTGCGAGATATACGAACCGAGTCCACGGCGGGCGATCAGTACCCCATCGGCCTTGAGCTGCGCCACCGCTTCACGCACTACCGAGCGGCTGACGTTCAGTTGTTCGGCCAGTTGCTGTTCGGTGGGCAGGCGGGATTCGGCGGCCAGGCGGCCTGAGTCGATCTCTGCGCGGATGGCACCGACGACGCGTTCGACTAGGGTATCAGGGCGCTGGAGCTCAAGCATGGAAGGTCTTGTCTATTGATCAGGTTGTCAGACTATGTCGTTGGCAGGGACTGGTTGTCAAGGTGGCTTGGGGAGTGGACAGGCGTTGACTTGCATACGCCAGTCACTCTTGCCATCGGGCGCAAAGGCATCAGAGCTCGCTGACGTAGGTGCCTGTTCCCTTGAGAATGTTCTGCAAGGTCAGTTCCACTTCGGCCAGGTCACCCGCCGGTGTGGCATGGAGGATCTCCAAGTGATCATCCCCCTTGAGCGCATCGGTGTCCGCGGCAGCCACTTCGAGCAGCAGGCGGGTCGCGCCCAGGGTGATCTTCAGGCCGTCCAGGGTAGAAGGTTCATCATCGAGGGTAAGGTCGACCGTGTCTTCGTCCGGGTAGCGGGTCAGCAGGAACATCTGGCCCTTGTCGCTGTGGCAGCACAGGGTGGCCATATTGTCCTCTTCGTCGTCGCAGGGGGTGGCGAAGAGCAGGGCGGTTTTCAGTTGCATGGGCGGCTCGATCATCAAGAGGAAATGCAATTCTGCCAGTCTTCCACCGTTGCATAAACGCAATGTTGCCGGGCCTTGCCCTTTGTGAGAGCCAGGGCTGTCTAGCCCGTGCCGGGCGCCTGCGGCTCTGCTACCCTCGTTCCACTTGGCACCCCACAGCGATCAAATGGTGGAATCCGTACTTATGCCCGACGCAATCCTTGAACCCCAGTCCGTCTGCAATCCCATTACCAGCAGTGCGATCTTCATCGTCGCAACCTGCAAGCCGGACCCCGAGTCTGCCGCCAAGGTACGTGCCTGGTGTGGCGATGTCGCCGGGCTCACCCGCTCGGTCGGCAAGCGGGTGCCTGCCGGCAACCTGTCTTGTGTTTGTGGCTTTGGCGCCGAGGCTTGGGACAGGCTGTTCGGCGCGCCACGCCCGGCGTCGTTGCACCCGTTCCGGGAGTTTGGCGTGGAAGGGCGCCGCGCGCCGGCAACACCGGGGGATATCCTGCTGCACATCCGTGCCGACCAGATGGACCTGTGCTTCGAGCTGGCGACGCAGCTGATTTCAGCCTTGGGCGACGCGGTCTCGGTGGTCGATGAGGTACAGGGTTTCCGCTATTTCGACATGCGCAGCATCATCGGTTTCGTCGACGGCACGGAAAACCCGGTCGGGCGCAAGGCGGTGGCGTTCACCATCATTGGCGATGAGGATCCTGCGTTCAGCGGTGGCAGCTATGTGCTGGTGCAGAAGTACCTGCACAAGATGGCCGAGTGGAACGCATTGCCCGTCGAAGCCCAGGAACGCATCATCGGCCGGACCAAACTGTCCGATATCGAGCTGGATGAATCGGTCAAGCCGAGCTGTTCGCACAGCAGCCTGACCACCCTCACTGAGGACGGGGAGGAGGTGAAGATCCTGCGCGACAACATGCCTTTCGGCCGCCCCGGCGCAGGTGAGTTCGGCACCTACTTTATTGGCTATGCGCGGTCGCCCGAGCCCATAGAGCAGATGCTCGAGAACATGTTCGTCGGCAAGCCAGTGGGCAATTACGACCGCCTGCTCGATTTCAGCACCGCGGTCACCGGTGGTCTGTTCTTCGTTCCTTCGGCCGACTTGCTCGAGGCCTTGGCCGACCGCCAGCCTTGAGGCACCCTCCCGCTTGCGCTCTCCGAGGCCGAGCTACCGGCCTCGGAGGTGCCCGTTATGACCGAATATGTCGCAGCGCTGCAAGCAGCCGAGACCTGCCAGTCGTTAAGCTGCGCAATCGATGGTCACCCGTAAAGACACAGCCTGAGCCTGCGGCAGTCGTTTTTGCAGATGCCCATCCGTGGAATGGATGAACGCGCCTGCCGCGTTCAACGCCTGTTCTTCCTGGTTTTACCGTCTTCCTGCTGCGGGTTGGCTATCGTTGATCCGTACATGGCGGACGTGCGCGACGCTTCACTCATAACAAAGCCCAAGCGGAGTACCACAGATGGCGTTCTTCACCGCAGCCAGCAAAGCCGACTTCCAGCATCAACTGCAAGCGGCCCTGGCGCAGCACATCAGCGAGCAGTCCCTGCCACAAGTGGCACTGTTCGCCGAGCAGTTCTTCGGCATCATCTCTCTGGACGAACTCACCCAGCGCAGGCTTTCCGACCTGGCCGGTTGCACCCTCTCTGCCTGGCGCATCATCGAGCGCTTCGACGCCAAGCATCCGCAAGTGCGGGTGTACAACCCCGATTACGAACGCCACGGCTGGCAGTCGACCCACACCGCGGTCGAGGTGCTGCACAGCGACCTGCCATTTTTGGTCGACTCGGTGCGCACCGAGCTGAACCGCCGCGGCTACAGCATCCATACTTTGCAGACCACGGTGCTGAGCGTGCGTCGCGGCGCCAAGGGCGAACTGGTCGAGTTGCTGCCCAAGGGGACCCAGGGCGAGGGCGTGCATCAGGAATCGCTGATGTACCTGGAGATCGACCGCTGCGCCAATGCCGCCGAACTCAACGTGCTGACCCGCGAGATCGAGCAGGTGCTGGCCGAGGTGCGCGTCGCCGTCGACGACTTCGAACCGATGAAGGCCAAGCTGCGCGAGTTGCTGGAGCTGGTTGAGCAGACCGCCTACGCGCCGGCGCAGAACGACAAGGCCGAGGTGGAGAGCTTCCTGTCCTGGCTGGTGGACAATCATTTCACCTTCCTCGGCTACGAGGAGTTCGTGGTCCAGGCCGATGCCGAGGGTGGTCACCTGGTCTATGACGATCAGTCCTTCCTGGGCCTGGCCCGCCTGCTGCGCCCAGGCCTGAGTGCTGATGACCTGCGCATCGAAGACTACGCCGTGGCCTACCTCAAGGAGCCGCTGCTGCTGTCCTTCGCCAAGGCCTCGCAACCAAGCCGCGTGCATCGCCCGGCCTACCCGGATTTCGTCTCGATTCGCCAGATCGACGCCGACGGCAATGTCATCAAGGAATGCCGCTTCATGGGCTTGTACACCTCTTCGGTGTACGGCGAGAGCGTGCGCACCATCCCCTATATCCGTGGCAAGGTCGCGGAAGTCGAGCGCCGCTCGCACTTCGATCCCAAGGCTCACCTGGGCAAGGAACTGGCCCAGGTGCTGGAAGTGCTGCCGCGTGACGACCTGTTCCAGACGCCGATCGACGAGCTGTTCAGCACCGTCATGTCGATCGTGCAGATCCAGGAGCGCAACAAGATCCGCGTGTTCCTGCGCAAGGATCCCTACGGCCGCTTCTGCTACTGCCTGACCTATGTGCCGCGCGACATCTACTCCACCGAGGTGCGGCAGAAGATCCAGCAGGTGCTGATGGAGCGCCTGAAGGCCAGCGACTGCGAGTTCTGGACGTTCTTCTCCGAATCGGTGCTGGCGCGTGTGCAACTGATCTTGCGGGTGGACCCGAAGAACCGTATCGACATCGACCCGCAGCAACTGGAAAACGAAGTTATCCAGGCCTGTCGTTCCTGGAAGGACGACTATGCCAGCCTGGTCGTCGAAAGCTTCGGCGAGGCCCAGGGCACCAACATCCTGGCCGATTTCCCGAAAGGCTTCCCGGCGGGCTACCGCGAGCGTTTCGCCGCCCACTCGGCGGTGGTCGACATGCAGCATGTGCTGGCCCTGTCCGAGCACAAGCCGCTGGTGATGAGCTTCTACCAGCCGCTGACCCAGGCCGGCAAACAGCAGTTGCACTGCAAGCTGTACCATGCCGACACGCCGCTGGCGCTGTCGGATGTCCTGCCGATTCTGGAGAACCTCGGCCTGCGCGTGCTGGGCGAGTTCCCCTATCGCCTGCGCCACGCCAATGGCCGTGAGTTCTGGATCCATGACTTCGCCTTCACCTACAGCGAAGGCCTGAACCTGGATATCCAGCAGCTCAACGACACCCTGCAGGACGCTTTCGTCCATATCGTCAACGGCGACGCCGAGAACGACGCCTTCAACCGCCTGGTGCTCACCGCCGGCCTGCCATGGCGCGACGTGGCGCTGTTGCGCGCCTATGCCCGCTACCTCAAGCAGATCCGCCTCGGCTTCGACCTGGGCTACATCGCCGCTACCCTGAACAACCACACCGACATCGCCCGTGAGCTGACCCGGTTGTTCAAGACCCGCTTCTACCTGGCGCGCAAGCTGACCAGCGAAGACCTGGATGACAAGCAGCAGCGCCTGGAGCAGGCGATTCTCGCGGCCCTGGACGAAGTCCAGGTGCTCAACGAGGACCGCATCCTGCGCCGCTACCTGGACCTGATAAAGGCCACCCTGCGTACCAACTTCTACCAGCCTGACGCCAACGGCCAGAACAAGTCCTACTTCAGCTTCAAGTTCAATCCGAGGCTGATCCCTGAACTGCCCAAGCCGGTGCCGAAGTTCGAAATCTTCGTCTACTCGCCACGGGTCGAGGGCGTGCACTTGCGCTTTGGCAACGTCGCTCGCGGCGGCCTGCGCTGGTCGGACCGCGAGGAAGACTTCCGCACCGAGGTGCTCGGCCTGGTCAAGGCCCAACAGGTGAAGAATTCGGTGATCGTTCCGGTCGGTGCCAAGGGGGGCTTCCTGCCGCGGCGCCTGCCGTTGGGCGGCAGCCGCGATGAAATCCAGGCCGAGGGCATCGCCTGCTATCGAATCTTCATCTCCGGCCTGCTCGACATTACCGACAACTTGAAAGAGGGTGGGGTGGTGCCTCCGGCCAACGTGGTGCGCCACGATGACGACGACCCCTACCTGGTGGTGGCGGCGGACAAGGGCACCGCGACCTTCTCCGACATTGCCAATGGCATCGCCATCGACTACGGCTTCTGGCTGGGCGATGCCTTCGCCTCGGGCGGCTCGGCCGGCTACGACCACAAGAAGATGGGCATCACCGCCCGTGGCGCCTGGGTTGGCGTGCAGCGGCACTTCCGCGAGCGTGGCATCAACGTCCAGGAAGACCCGATCACGGTGATCGGTGTCGGCGACATGGCCGGCGACGTATTCGGCAACGGCCTGCTGATGTCCGACAAGCTGCAACTGGTCGCCGCGTTCAACCACCTGCACATCTTCATCGATCCGAACCCGGACTCGGCCACCAGCTTCGCCGAGCGCCAGCGCCTGTTCGACCTGCCACGTTCGGCCTGGAGCGACTACGACACCAGCATCATGTCCGAAGGCGGCGGGATCTTCCCGCGCAGCGCCAAGAGCATCAGCATCACCCCGCAGATGAAGGAACGCTTCGCCATCGAGGCTGACCGGCTGACCCCGACCGAGCTGTTGCATGCGCTGCTCCAGGCGCCGGTCGACCTGTTGTGGAACGGCGGTATCGGCACCTACGTCAAGGCCAGCACCGAGAGCCATGCCGATGTCGGCGACAAAGCCAACGATGCCCTGCGTGTCAACGGCAACGAGCTGCGCTGCAAGGTGGTGGGCGAGGGCGGCAACCTGGGCATGACCCAGCTCGGCCGGGTCGAGTTCGGCCTGCACGGTGGTGCCACCAATACCGACTTCATCGACAACGCCGGTGGCGTGGACTGCTCCGACCACGAGGTCAACATCAAGATCCTGCTCAACGAAGTGGTGCAGGCCGGCGACATGACCGAGAAGCAGCGCAACCAGTTGCTCGGCAGCATGACCGATGAAGTCTCCTCGCTGGTGCTGGGCAACAACTACAAGCAGACCCAGGCCCTGTCCCTGGCGGCACGCCGCGCCCGCGAGCGGATCGCCGAGTACAAGCGCCTGATGGCCGACCTGGAGAGCCGCGGCAAGCTGGACCGGGCCATCGAGTTCCTGCCATCCGAGGAACAACTGAGCGAACGCCTGGCCGCCGGCCAGGGCCTGACCCGCGCCGAACTGTCAGTGCTGATTTCCTACAGCAAGATCGACCTCAAGGAGCAGTTGCTCAAGTCGTTGGTGCCTGATGACGACTACCTGACCCGCGACATGGAGACCGCCTTCCCGCCGTCGCTGACCAACAAGTTCGCCGAGTCCATGCGCCGTCACCGCCTCAAGCGCGAGATCGTCAGCAACCAGATCGCCAACGACCTGGTCAACAACATGGGCATCACCTTCGTCCAGCGCCTGAAGGAATCCACTGGCATGAGCCCGGCCAACGTCGCCGGCGCCTATGTCATCGTGCGCGACATCTTCCACCTGCCACACTGGTTCCGCCAGATCGAGGCATTGGACTACCAAGTGCCGGCCGAGATCCAGCTGACCCTGATGGACGAACTGATGCGCCTGGGCCGCCGTGCGACCCGTTGGTTCCTGCGTAGCCGGCGCAACGAACAGGACGCTGGCCGTGACGTGGCGCACTTCGGGCCGAAGATCGCCGCTTTGGGCCTGAAACTCGACGAGTTGCTGGAGGGCCCCACCCGCGAACGCTGGCAGGTGCGCTACCAGGGCTTCGTCGAAGCCGGTGTGCCGGAACTGTTGGCGCGCATGGTGGCCGGGACTACCCACCTGTACACCTTGCTGCCGATCATCGAGGCCTCGGATGTCACCGGCCAGGACCCAGCCGAGGTGGCCAAGGCCTTCTTCGCCGTGGGCAGCGGCCTCGACCTGGCCTGGTATCTCCAGGAAATCAGCAACCTGCCGGTGGAGAACAACTGGCAGGCCCTGGCCCGCGAAGCCTTCCGCGACGATATCGACCTGCAACAGCGCGCCATCACCATTTCGGTGTTGCAGATGGCCGATGCCCCGCAGGACATGGATGCACGGGTAGCGTTGTGGCTGGAGCAGCACCGCACTATGGTCGAGCGCTGGCGCGCCATGCTCGACGACTTGCGCAACGCCACCGGGACCGACTACGCCATGTATGCAGTGGCCAACCGCGAGCTGGTCGACCTGGCGATGAGCGGGCAGGGGGTGGTGGTGCCGTCCTGAAGCGATAGCTGAAATGAAAAAGCCCCGGCAGCGATGCCGGGGCTTTTGGGTTTCTGGGGGCGCCATGGCGCATAGGCGTATGTCTTGGGTTTTCAAGCACGCTGCAAACTAGCGGCATTACCCCGAAGCGCTAGCTCACTTGAACCTGCGCTCGACGCCTTTCTCGACCAGAATCTTCGCCGAGATCTCCTCCACCGAGAAGTGCGTGGAGTTGATGTGCGGGATGTTCTCCCGGCGGAACAGGTTCTCCACTTCGCGCACCTCGAACTCGCACTGGGCGAAGCTGGAGTAGCGGCTGTTGGGCTTGCGTTCGTGACGGATGGCGGTGAGGCGGTCCGGGTCGATGGTCAGGCCGAACAGCTTGTGCTGGTACTTCCTCAGCACTGCCGGCAGTTGCAGGCGTTCCATATCGTCCTCGGTCAGCGGGTAGTTGGCCGCGCGGATGCCGAATTGCATGGCCATGTACAGGCAGGTCGGGGTCTTGCCGCAGCGCGATACGCCGACCAGGATCAGGTCGGCCTTGTCGTAGTAATGCGTACGGGCGCCGTCGTCGTTGTCCAGGGCGAAGTTGACCGCCTCGATCCGCTCCATGTAGTTGGAGTTGCCGCCAATCGAGTGGGACTTGCCCACGGAGTATGAAGAATGGGCGGTCAACTCCTGCTCTAGCGGGGACAGGAAGGTCGAGAAAATATCGATCATGAAGCCATTGGACGTGGCCAGGACCTCGCGGATGTCCTGGTTGACGATGGTATCGAAGATGATCGGGCGCACCCCGTCTCGCTCGGCGGCGTCGTTGATCTGCTGCACCATGCTGCGGGCCTTGTCCAGGCTGTCGATGTAGGGACGAGTGAATTTATTGAAAGGAATGCTATCGAATTGCGCGAGCAGACTTTGCCCCAGCGTTTCGGCAGTGATACCGGTGCCGTCGGAGATGAAGAACGCGGATCGTTTCATTTGCGCCTGGGCCTTAAGCTGCTGAAGAATCTTGAAGTATGATAAGTTCGGTTTGCCGAACGCGGTATGTCGGCATTCTCACTTATTTTCCAGGTCCAGGCCACAAACGCCCGGCCAAGCCAGAGCAGGCAGGCGGGCGTCCTGAGCTTTTCCAACACAGTTAGTGGAGAGATCACCTTGGTTGAGTACGTAGTTTCCCTCGATAAGCTCGGCGTCCATGATGTAGAGCATGTGGGGGGCAAGAACGCATCCCTGGGCGAGATGATCAGTAACCTCGCAGGTGCCGGTGTATCGGTGCCGGGCGGCTTTGCCACTACGGCTCAGGCGTATCGCGATTTTCTCGAACAGAGTGGCCTGAACGACCGCATCCACGCCGCGCTCGATGCGCTGGACGTCGATGATGTCAACGCCTTGGCCAAGACCGGCGCGCAGATCCGTCAGTGGGTCATGGAGGCTGAATTCCCGGCTCGCCTGGATGCCGAAATTCGCACCGCCTTCGCCGAAATGTCCAAGGGCAACCCCAACATTGCGGTTGCCGTTCGCTCCTCGGCCACTGCCGAAGACTTGCCGGACGCGTCCTTCGCCGGCCAGCAGGAGACTTTCCTCAACATCCGTGGCGTGGACAACGTGATCCGCGCGGCCAAGGAAGTCTTCGCCTCCCTGTTCAACGACCGTGCCATCGCCTACCGCGTGCACCAGGGCTTCGACCATAAGCTGGTGGCCCTGTCCGCTGGCGTGCAGCGCATGGTCCGTTCGGAAACCGGCACCGCCGGCGTGATGTTCACCCTCGACACCGAGTCGGGCTTCCGTGACGTGGTATTCATCACCGGCGCCTACGGCCTGGGCGAAACCGTCGTCCAGGGGGCGGTCAACCCTGACGAATTCTACGTGCACAAGAACACCCTGCAGGCTGGCCGTCCGGCGATCCTGCGCCGCAACCTGGGCAGCAAGGCGATCAAGATGGTCTATGGCGACGAAGCCAAGGCCGGCCGTTCGGTCAAGACCGTCGACGTCGATCGCGCCGACCGCGCGCGTTTCTGCCTGACCGATGCCGAAGTCAGCGAACTGGCCAAGCAGGCGATGATCATCGAGCAGCACTACCAGCGCCCGATGGACATCGAATGGGCCAAGGACGGTGACGACGGCAAGCTGTACATCGTCCAGGCCCGCCCTGAGACTGTGAAGAGCCGCGCCAGCGCCAATGTCATGGAACGCTACCTGCTCAAGGAAAAGGGCACTGTTTTGGTCGAGGGCCGCGCCATTGGCCAGCGCATAGGCGCCGGCAAGGTCCGCGTGATCCAGGACGTGTCCGAGATGGACAAGGTCCAGCCAGGCGATGTGCTGGTCTCCGACATGACCGACCCGGATTGGGAACCGGTGATGAAACGCGCCAGCGCCATCGTCACCAACCGTGGCGGGCGTACCTGCCACGCGGCGATCATCGCCCGTGAACTGGGTATTCCGGCCGTGGTCGGTTGCGGCAACGCCACCCAGGTGCTCAAGGATGGCCAGGGCGTCACCGTTTCCTGCGCCGAAGGCGACACCGGCTTTATCTTCGAAGGCGAACTAGGCTTCGACGTGCGCCAGAATTCGGTCGACGCGATGCCCGACCTGCCGTTCAAGATCATGATGAACGTCGGCAACCCTGATCGTGCTTTCGATTTTGCCCAGTTGCCCAACGCCGGCGTCGGCCTGGCGCGCTTGGAATTCATCATCAACCGCATGATCGGCGTGCACCCCAAGGCGCTGCTGAACTACGCCGGCCTGCCGCCGGAGCTCAAAGAGAGCGTCGACAAGCGCATCGCCGGCTACGACGATCCGGTGGGCTTCTACGTCGAGAAGCTGGTCGAGGGTATCAGCACACTGGCCGCGGCGTTCTGGCCGAAGAAGGTCATCGTCCGCCTGTCGGACTTCAAGTCCAACGAATATGCCAACCTGATCGGCGGCAAGCTGTACGAACCGGAAGAAGAAAACCCGATGCTCGGCTTCCGTGGCGCTTCGCGCTACATCAGTGAGTCGTTCCGTGATTGCTTCGAACTCGAATGCCGCGCACTCAAGCGCGTGCGCGACGAAATGGGCCTGACCAACGTCGAGATCATGGTGCCTTTCGTGCGCACCCTGGGCGAGGCCAGCCAAGTGGTCGACCTGCTCGCCGAGAACGGCCTGGGCCGTGGCGTCAACGGCCTGCGCGTTATCATGATGTGCGAATTGCCATCCAACGCCTTGTTGGCCGACGAGTTCCTCGAGTACTTCGACGGCTTCTCCATCGGCTCCAACGACCTGACCCAGCTGACTTTGGGCCTGGATCGCGACTCGGGCATCATTGCCCACCTGTTCGATGAGCGGAACCCTGCGGTGAAGAAGCTGCTGGCCAACGCCATCCAGGCGTGCAACAAGGCCGGCAAGTACATCGGCATCTGCGGCCAGGGTCCATCGGACCATCCGGACCTGGCCAAGTGGCTGATGGAGCAGGGCATCGAGAGCGTATCGCTGAACCCCGACTCGGTCCTCGAGACCTGGTTCTTCCTGGCCGAGGGCCAAGGCGCGGTCTGATGCAGAGAACGCAAGGGCGACCCGCTGCGGCGGAGCGCCCTTGCCTGGTTTTCCCAGGGCGAGTTCCAGCAATGGTTCCCGCCCTTTTTTTGTCCAAGCCCCCTATGCAAAGCAGCAGTACCCTTTTTCCCGTGGCCTTGCTCAGTGCCGAACGCCGCGGTGACCTCAGTGAGGACGTCTATCGGATCAAGGCTGGCAACAGCCCGGATCCCAGTGTCGAGCTGGCTGTGACCCGCCTGGGGCTGGCTGATCTGGGCCAGCCCCAGGGCGTGCCGGTCATTCTCCTGCACGGCAGTTTCTCCAACCGGCGCTTCTGGTTTTCGCCCAAGGGCATTGGTTTGGGTGCCCATTTGGCGCGCGCCGGTTTCGATGTATGGATCCCGGAAATGCGTGGCCACGGCCTGTCGCCGCGCAACCGCACCTGGCGTCATAACCGGGTAGCCGATTACGCTCGCTACGATCTGCCGGTGATTGGTGCGTTCGTTCAGGAAAAGACCGGGCAGGCACCGCACTGGATTGGCCACTCTCTGGGGGGCACCACCTTGGCTGCGGCCCTGGGTGGTGGCTATCTCGACACGAAACGGGTCGCCAGCGCGGCGTTCTTCGGCACCCAGGTCAGCCGCATCTACTGGCCTCTGAAGGTACCGCCAGTGGCCTGGAGTGGGCGCTTGCTGCTCAAGCGTTTCGCGCATCTGTCCGGCACGCGGCTAAAGCGCGGGCCCGAGGACGAGCCGATCGGCCTGGCCTTGGAAAGCCTGCGCTGGCACGGGCTGTTCGGCCGCTTCGGTGACAAGGAGCGAGATTGGTGGGCGGGGCTCGCCGAGGTCGATGTGCCCGTGCTGGCGGTGGCTGGCGCGGGGGACCATCAGGACCCGGTCTGGGCCTGCCGCAAGCTGTTCATGCAATTGGGCGGCGAGCGCAAGCAATTTCTGCGGCTGGGTCGCGAGGAGGGCTTCGAGGCCTTCGGCCATGTCGACATGCTGGTCAGCAAGGCGGCGCAGCAGCAAGTTTGGCCTTTGGTCGAGTCCTGGCTGAGAGATCCGTCCGCGCCGGTAGCGGGCGCGACAGGGTCGGAACAGACGCAAAAAGCCTGACTGATCGGTCTTGGATGACTCGGAGACGTTACCCGGTGTAGCCTTGGGCTCAAACCTTGTTTTCGTTGTGACTGACAGGAGTTTCCCATGCAGCATTACGTAACGCCCGACCTGTGCGACGCCTACCCGGACCTGGTCCAGGTGCTGGAGCCGATGTTCAGCAATTTCGGTGGTCGCGACTCCTTCGGAGGCCAAATCGTCACCATCAAGTGCTTCGAGGATAACTCGCTGGTCAAGGAGCAGGTCGAGCTCGATGGCAAGGGCAAGGTCCTGGTGGTCGATGGCGGCGGCTCCCTGCGCCGTGCGCTGCTGGGCGACATGCTCGCCGAGAAGGCAGCGAAGAATGGTTGGGAAGGGTTGGTGATCTACGGCTGCGTTCGCGATGTGGATGTGCTCGCACAGACCGACGTCGGCGTGCAGGCCCTGGCCAGCCATCCGCTGAAGACCGACAAGCGTGGCATCGGTGACCTCGATGTCGCGGTGACCTTCGCTGGCGTGACCTTCCGTCCTGGCGAATACATCTATGCCGACAACAATGGCGTCATCGTTTCGCCAAGCCCGCTGAAGATGCCGGAGTAACGCGCAACAGCGCTGATGGAGCAGGAATGTTCGAGGAAGACAACGCGCAGTGGGGGCTGGTGCATGCTCTGGTGCTCGATGGTAAAGGCGGCGCGCGTACGATTGCCCGGACTGAATTGGATGACTTGCGGCTGCAGCCGGAGCAGAGCCTCTGGCTGCATTGGGATCGCAGCCACCCACAGACCCGCAGCTGGCTGCAGCGTGACAGTGGGTTGAGTGAATTCGCCTGCGAGTTGCTGTTGGAGGAGAACACCCGGCCACGCCTGCTGCCATTGGCGGACGAGCAGATGCTGCTGTTCTTGCGTGGGGTCAACCTCAATCCTGGTGCCGAGCCTGAGGACATGGTCTCGGTACGTATTTTCGCCGAAGCCCGGCGGGTCATTTCGTTGCGCCTGCGGCCGTTGCGTGCCAGTGACGAGATACTGCAGCAACTGGCCGAGGGGCGGGGACCGAAGACGGCTTCCGAGCTGCTGCTGGTCATGGGCGAGCGGTTGACCGAGAAGGTCCAGGCACTGGTCAGCGATCTCTCGGAAGTGGTCGATCTTGAAGAAGAGAAGGTGGAATCCGACGAACGGTATGCTCCGGAACAGGGCAGCCTACAGCAGATTCGCCGCCGCGCCGCCGGCCTGCGCCGCTTCCTGGCACCCCAACGGGACATCTATGCCCAGCTTGCGCGCAACAAGTGGAGCTGGTTCGCCGACAATGACGTCGATTACTGGAACGAGTTGCACAACAGCCTGATCCGCTACCTCGAAGAGCTGGAACTGACCCGCGAGCGTGCGGCGCTGGTGCTGGAGAGCGAAGACCGCCGGCGCAGCGAGCGCATGAACCGGATCATGTACCGCTTCGGCATCATCACCTGCATTTTCCTGCCCATGAGCTTCGTCACTGGCCTGTTGGGCATCAACGTGGGTGGTATTCCCGGGGCTGACAACCCTTACGGCTTTCTGTTCGCCAGCCTGTTCGTGCTTACCCTGGCCTTGGGCCAGTGGTGGCTGTTCCGGCGTTTGCGTTGGGCGTGAGGTCGTGATGTTCCATAGCGCTCCCATGAGCGGCAAGGCCGTTGTGCCTCCAGCATCCTGGAGTCATTTTGAAACAAACGTCCCAATGACGTATGTGACCCATCGCCCGGCGCCCTCGTCTTTGACTGATATTGCGCGAGGTGCCTATGCACGATCCGTTTGAAGAATCCCTGCGGGACCTGCTCAAGGCGTCGCCGTCCGGCAAGGACCGTGACGATGCCGCCTGCCTGGGCCGGGTCCTGAAAACCGCCAACCGCCAGGTCGGCGCGGGCGATCTGTTCACTCTGCTGGGCCGCTGGAGCCAGGCACTGATGATCGCCGTGAACAATGGCTCGGCGCATGTCGCGCCGGTGCGCCGCAAACCTGCCGCAGGCAAAGCTGATAAGGCCGATTGAATATGGAACTCGATCTCTGGACCCAGAGCCTGGTCACCGCCATGACCGCCCTATGGACCAAAGTGGCGAACTTCATCCCCAACCTGTTCGGTGCCCTGGTAGTGGTGCTACTCGGGTTCGTGGTCGCCAAGCTACTCGATACCCTGCTGTCCAAGCTGCTCGCCAAGCTTGGCCTGGACCGCCTGATGAGCGGCACAGGGCTGACCAAGATGCTTGGCCGGGTCGGCATCCAGGTGCCGATCTCTACCCTGATCGGCAAGATCGTCTACTGGTTCGTACTGCTGATCTTCCTGGTGTCGGCGGCCGAGTCGCTGGGCCTGGAACGTGTTTCGGCCACCCTCGACATGCTCGCCCTGTACCTACCCAAGGTTTTCGGCGCTGCGTTGGTGCTGCTCGCGGGCGTGCTGCTGGCGCAACTGGTCAATGGCCTGGTGCGGGGGGCTGCGGAAGGCATTGGCCTGGAATATGCGGCGGGGGTAGGGCGTATTGCTCAGGGCCTGGTCATCCTCATCAGTATTTCTGTGGCGATCAGCCAGCTCGAAGTCAAGACAGATCTCCTCAACCATGTGATCGTCATCGGCCTGATTACCGTTGGTCTGGCCGTTGCCCTGGCCATGGGCCTGGGCAGCCGCGAAATCGCCGGGCAGATCCTGGCCGGAATCTATGTCCGGGAGCTTTACGAGGTGGGCCAGCACGTGCGGATTGGTGAGGTCGAA
Source organism: Pseudomonas sp. X10 (assembly GCF_054889225.1). NCBI lineage: Bacteria > Pseudomonadati > Pseudomonadota > Gammaproteobacteria > Pseudomonadales > Pseudomonadaceae > Pseudomonas > Pseudomonas sp. X10. Next base: position 1,841,809 of record NZ_CM142677.1, read on the forward strand.
GGGCATATCGAGGAGATCGGCACCGTTAAGACGACGCTGTTGACCGATGATGGCGAACTAGTGTCGCTGTCCAATCGAATGCTTCTCGAGCAGCGAGTCAGTAGCCGCTAACCGCACAAAAGCTGTTAATGTATGCCGCCGCAAAATTGGCCCCGGGTGGGGCATGCGGCGACATTGACCTGACTGTCGGCCAGATTCGTTTTGAATAAAGTTCACTCGCTGCCCATGCGCTATGACCCACGCGAGCTCACTGACGAGGAGTTGGTGGCGCGTTCGCATGAGGAGCTGTTTCATGTTACCCGCGCCTATGAGGAGCTCATGCGGCGCTACCAGCGGACCCTGTTCAACGTTTGTGCACGTTATCTAGGGAACGACCGGGATGCTGATGATGTCTGTCAGGAGGTGATGCTGAAGGTGTTGTACGGGTTGAAGAACTTCGAAGGTAAATCCAAGTTCAAGACCTGGCTTTACAGCATTACCTACAACGAGTGCATTACCCAGTACCGCAAGGAGCGGCGCAAGCGCCGGTTGATGGATGCCCTGAGTCTGGACCCTGTTGAAGAGGCTTCGGAAGACAAGGCGCCAAAGGCCGAAGAGAAAGGCGGGCTGGATAAATGGCTGGTGCATGTGAACCCGATAGATCGCGAAATTCTGGTGCTACGATTTGTCGCAGAACTGGAATTCCAAGAGATCGCCGACATCATGCACATGGGCTTGAGCGCAACGAAAATGCGCTACAAGCGTGCGCTCGACAAGCTACGTGAGAAATTTGCAGGGTTGGCTGAAACTTAGTGGCCCTCAAATATCTCTAACGAACCGGCGAGTTCTGCTAAACTTGCCGTCGAGTTGTCCCCCAGGATGTTGGTGGGACTGCTTAACTATCACCAGATGGGGATTTAACGGATGAAATTGAAAAACACCTTGGGCTTGGCCATTGGTTCTCTTGTTGCCGCTACTTCGATGGGCGTGCTGGCACAAGGCCAAGGCGCGGTCGAAACCGAGATTTTCTACAAGAAGGAGTATTTTGACAGTCAGCGCGACTTCAAAAACGACGGTAACCTTCTCGGTGGTTCGATTGGCTACTTCCTGACCGACGACGTCGAACTGCGCCTGGGCTACGACGAAGTGTTCAACGCTCGTGGCAAAGACGGCAAGAACATCCTGGGCTCCAACACCGCCCTGGACGCCGTTTACCACTTCAACAACCCGTACGATGCAATTCGTCCGTACGTTTCCGCTGGTTTCTCGCACCAGAGCATTCGTCAGACCGGTCGTGGCGGTCGTGACCACTCCACCTTCGCCAACATCGGCGCTGGCGCCAAGTGGTACATCACCGACATGTTCTACGCCCGTGCTGGCGTCGAAGCTCAGTACAACATCGACCAAGGTGACACCGAGTGGGCTCCTAGCGTCGGTATCGGCCTGAACTTCGGCGGTAGCCCGAAGCAAGCTGAAGTCGCTCCTGCTCCAGTTGCCGAAGTCTGCGCCGACAGCGACAACGACGGCGTCTGCGACAACGTCGACAAGTGCCCTGACACCCCGGCCAACGTTACCGTTGATGCCGACGGCTGCCCGGCTGTCGCTGAAGTCGTACGTGTCGAGCTGGACGTGAAGTTCGACTTCGACAAGGCTGTCGTCAAGCCGAACAGCTACGGCGACATCCAGAACCTGGCTGACTTCATGAAGCAGTACCCACAAACCACCACTACTGTTGAAGGTCACACCGACTCCGTTGGTCCTGACGCTTACAACCAGAAGCTGTCCGAGCGTCGTGCAAACGCCGTTAAGCAGGTTCTGACCGAGCAGTATGGTGTTGAGTCCAGCCGTGTTGATTCGGTTGGCTACGGCGAGACCCGTCCGGTTGCTGACAACGCCACCGAAGAAGGCCGCGCCATCAACCGTCGCGTTGAAGCGCAAGTAGAAGCCCAGGCCGAGTAATTGGTTTGACGCTTCACGAAAAACCCGGCCTCGGCCGGGTTTTTCTTTGTCTGGGATCTGCCCGATGGGCTTGTGTCGAAGCGGCCTAGCCTGCCATTGCTTGCAGATCCAGTGCCTGCTCCGCCAGCGCCCCCACCACCTCGCCTATCACCAAAATCGCCGGGCTGCGCAAGCCGAACGCCTTGGCATCCGCCTCTATCCGCTGTAACTGGCTACGGCATTCACGTTGCTCTGGCAGCGAGGCGTTCTCGATCATGGCTACCGGTGTGCACGGTGACATCCCGCCCTCGAGCAAGCCCCGCCGGATGCTGTCCAGCCGCGCCACCCCCATGTACAGCACCAGTGTCGTTCCGCCCTGAACCAGCCCTGCCCAGTTCAGTTCGCTGTCATCCTGGGTGTGCGCCGTCACCAGGGTCACGCCTCGGCTGACACCGCGCAAGGTCAGCGCAATGCCGCACTGGGTAGCCCCGGCCAGGCCGGCGGTGATGCCGTTGACCACCTCCACCTCGACACCGTGGCCCTGTAGCCATACAGCCTCTTCACCGCCACGCCCGAAAATGCATGGATCACCACCCTTGAGTCGGACCACGCAGCGGCCCTGACGGGCATGGCGCAGCATCAGGCGCTGGATAAAGGCTTGGGGTGTGGAGCGGCAACCGCCGCGCTTGCCTACCGGAATGACCCGCGCCTGAGGGCAGTGTTCGAGTACCTGCGGGTTGACCAGGTCGTCGATCAGTACGACCTGGGCTTGGCCCAGGGCCCGCACGGCTTTGAGGGTCAGGAGTTCAGGGTCGCCGGGGCCTGCACCGACCAGCCAGACTTTCGCGTTCATTGGGTTCTCCTCATCGGCATGACTTGGCTCAGCCTTTGAGTAAGGCGAGCAACAGCACCAGGTTGAGCAATAGGGACAGCAGGGCCAGGCCCCGCCAGACTTTCAAGGGTTCACGTTCCAGCAAGGGGCGAGGGCGGAGGCTGATTTCCTGGCGATCGCCTTGTTCAAGCAGCAGCAGCCATTGTTCGGCGGTCTCGAAGCGCTGCTGTGGGTCGACGGCCAATGCTTGTTCCAGGTTGCGTTGCAGCCATTCGGGCAGGTCCGGACGGTAGCGCGCCGCACTGGTCGGTATGCCGAAGCGCGGGTGCTGGAAGGCTTCGATCTCGCCGTAGGGATAGTGACCTGTCAGCAGGTAATACAGGGTGACGCCCACGGCATAGAGGTCTTGTCGAGGGCTGGGCGGCTGTCCCTCGAAGGCTTCGGGGGCAATGAAAGAGGGCGTCCCCGGCAAATCGTGGGGCTGGTCTTCGCACAGGCCCGGGCAGTAGGCCAGGCCGAAGTCGAGCAGGCGCAGTTGGCCATCGTTGCCCAAGTGCAGGTTCTGCGGCTTGATGTCGCGGTGCACCAGGTTGCGCCGGTGCAGTACACCCACCGCCTGCAACAATTGGCGTGCCAGTTCCAGCCATTGCGCCAGGGGCAAGGGGCCTTGACTGCTGAACAGCGCTGCCAGGCTCTGCCCGGGGTATTCACGCATCACGTAGTACAGGTGCTGGCGCTGGCTGGCCGGATGCACTTCCGGGAAGTGGCGCCCGGCAACCCGGCGCAGGAACCATTCTTCCATCAGCAGCCCCTGCAAGGCGCCAGCTTCCTGTTCGCGCGCTGCGGGCAGTGTTTTCAGCAGCCAGGTTTGCTGCTGGTTGTCGCGGACCCGGTAGAGCAAGGATTGCCGGCTCTGGGCCGAGACTGATTCGACCTGCCAGCCGTCGATCGATTGGCCACAGCGCAGTAGCGCCGGTACTGGCCATTGCTGCAGTTGTGCCAGGGTATCGCCCAGGTTGGCCGGGCCGAGCTGATCGATACGCACCAGCAGGGCACTGGCATTGTCCTGGCTACCGCTGTGGTGAGCGGCGCTGACCAGGGTACTGGCGGCGTCTTGCAGATCGGTTTGTTCACGCAGCACTGACTGGATCTGCTGGTCGCTGAGGCTGGCCCAGACCCCGTCGCTGAGTAGCAGGAAGCACTCGCCGGCCTTCAGTTCGCCTTCCAGGTAGTCGACCAGCAGGTGTTGATCCAGGCCCAGGGCGCGCTTGAGCACGTGCTGCATACCTGGCTGGTCCCAGACATGGTCCTCGCTCAGGCACAGCAGTTGCCCGTTGGACCAGCGATAGGCGCGGCAGTCGCCGACATGCGCCAGGGTGAAGCGGCGGCCGCGCATGACCAGGGCACTGAGTGTCGTCAGCAGTGGCTGCCCGGCACCTTGCGCGCGCAGCCAGCGGTTCTGCGCCAGCAGCAGGCGGTCCAGGGCCTGGGCCACGCCCCAGGTAGCTGGGGTGGCGTAGTAATCCAGGGCCAGCGCCTGCAGGCTGGCCCGTGCTGCGAGCCCGCCATCGGCACATTGACTGACACCGTCGGCGAGGGCGAACAGGTAGCCCTTGGTGGCGGCCAGCTCCGGCGCCGGAGTGACCAGGCGCAGAGCGTCCTGGTTCTCCGCGCGCGGCCCGGTAGCGCTGGCTTGGGCGAAGCTCAGCTGCAGGCTCATGGGGGGCTCAGACCCGCGCCGCCGTCACGGCTGCCGAGCCCCAGGTGGTGCGCCAGCGCTGCTTGACCCCATGCAGGCCGAACCAGGCCAGCAGACCAAGGCTGGCGAACAGCCACAGGCCCATCTGGTAGTCACCGGTGTGCTGCTTGATGGTGCCCAGCCCGGCTGCCAGCAGGAAGCCGCCAATGCCGCCGGCCATGCCGATCAGGCCGGTCATCACGCCGATTTCCTGGCGGAAGCGCTGTGGCACCAACTGGAACACTGCGCCATTGCCGGCGCCCAGGCCAAGCATGGCACTGACGAACAAGGCCAGGGCCGCCGCCGCGCTGGGCAGGTTGAAGCCGACTGCGGCGATGCAGATGGCCGCAACGCTGTACATCGCCAGTAGGGTGCGGATGCCACCGAAGCGGTCGGCCAGGGCACCGCCGAGAGGACGCATCAGGCTGCCGGCGAAGACGCAGGCGGCGGTGTAGTAGCCGGCGGTGACCGGGTTCAGGCCGTACTGGTCGCTGAAGTAGCCGGGCAGGGCGCTGGCCAGGCCGATGAAGCCGCCGAAGGTCACGCTGTAGAAAAACATGAACCACCAGCTGTCACGGTCGCCGAGGGCCTTGAGGTAGTCGGCCATGGCCTTGGGGCTGGGGCGCTGGGGAGCGTTGCGAGCCAGCAGGGCGAACAGCACCAGAGTCAGCGACAGCGGGATCAGGGCGAAGCCGAATACATTGCTCCAACCAAAGCCTGCCGCCAGCGCAGGAGCCAGCAGGGCGGCGAATACGGTCCCGGAGTTGCCGGCACCGGCGATACCCATGGCCTTGCCCTGGTGCTGTGGTGGATACCATTGCGATGCCAGGGGCAGGGACACGGCGAACGACGCCCCGGCAACACCGAGGAACACTCCCAGCAGCAGGGCTTGCTCATACGTATGGATACCCAGGTGCCAGGCACAGAACAGCGCGACGATCACGATCACCTGGCCGATCAGGCCGGCGGTCTTGGGTGACAGGCGATCGACCAGCAGGCCCATGACGAAGCGCAGGATAGCGCCAGCCAGGATCGGCGTGGCGACCATCAGGCCCCGTTGTTGGGTGGTCAACTGCAGATCGCTGGCGATCTGCACTGCCAAGGGGCCGAGCAGGTACCAGACCATGAAGCTCAGGTCGAAATACAGGAAGGCGGCAAACAGGGTGGGCACATGGCCGGATTTCCAGAAGCTCGTACTCATCGAACACCTCGCTCAGCATGCAACGGAAGTCACGCCCTGTCTTTCGCAGGGCCGGAACGAAAAAACGCCGCTGCCCGGCCCACGGGTGTGGGAGGGCGAGCGACGTCTTTGTCGTGATGGGGGCAACCGCCGTTGGCTACCTGTAGCGAATCAACAGCAAGAGTCGGGCCAGTTGTTGATCAACCGAGCAAGTCGTGCATGGCGATGATCTGTTCGGCCACTTGGACCAGCTTCTGCTGCCGGCTCATGGCCTGGCGGCGCATCAAGGTGTAGGCCTGCTCTTCGTTGCAATCCTTCATCTTCATCAGCAACCCCTTGGCCTGCTCGATGCGTTTGCGCTCGGCCAGTTGCTGGTCACGTGCCTGCAGTTGGGCCTTGAGCGCCTGGTCGCTCTCGAAACGGGCCATGGCCACGTCGAGGATCGGTTGCAGGCGTGAGGCCTGGATGCCTTCGATGATGTAGGCACTGACTCCGGCCTGGATCGCCTGGCGCATCACCCCAGGGTCATGTTCGTCGGTGAACAGCACGATAGGCCGTGGTCGGTCGCGGCTGACCAACACCACCTGTTCCATCACGTCACGGTCCGGTGACTCGGTATCGATCAGGATCACGTCCGGACGCACCGTTTCGACGCAAGCCGGCAGGTCGATGGTCAGCCCGTCGGCCTCAATGACTTCGAAGCCTGCCTCCCTTAACGCTGCCTTGAGGCGGCCGACCTTCTTTTCCGTGTCGTCGATCAGCAGGATGCGCAGCATGCTCATGCCCTCTCAAAGGCCGACACGGGCGGTCGGCTGGTCATTCAGGGCGTGCAGACGGAAGCTGCGCGCATAACCATGAGGGTCGCTGCCATCCCAGCGGCTGCCGTCGATCAGCAAACTGCTGCGCATGGGCAGGTCGGCGCAGGGTACGTCAAGGGCGCTGGCGGCCTCTCGGTACAGGGCCAGTTGCTGGACTTGGCGGGCAACGCCGAGGTAGTCGGGGTCTTCGCGCAGCAGGCCCCAGCGGCGGAACTGGGTCATGAACCACATACCGTCGGACAGGTAGGGCAGGTTCGCCCGGCCCTGGTCATGGAAGCGCAGGGCATGGCGATCCTGCCAGCGATTGCCCAGGCCGTCCTGATAGTCACCCAGCAGGCGTGGTTCAATGCTGCTTGCAGGGGTGTCGAGGTAGGCTGTGCCGCTTAGCAGATGGGCGGTGCTGCGGCGGTTTTCCTGGCTCTGCTCAATGAAACGGCTGGCCGCGAGGATCGCCATGACCAGCGCCCGTGCGCTGTTGGGGTACTGTTCGACGAAGGCGCGGGCACAACCCAGGACCTTTTCCGGGTGGTCCGGCCAGATCGACTGGCTGGTGGCCAGGGTGAAGCCCTGGCCCTGGGCCACGGCGTCGGCCGCCCAGGGCTCGCCGACGCAGAAGCCATCGATGCGCCCGGCCTGCAAGTGAGCGACCATTTGAGCCGGTGGCACCACCACGCTGTCGACATCGTGCAGAGGATGGATGCCCTGGCTGGCCAGCCAGTAGTACAACCACATGGCGTGGGTACCGGTGGGGAAGGTCTGGGCGAAGGTCAGGCGTGTGCCATTCTGGTGCGCCAGGCGCGCCAGTGCCTCGGGGTTGGTCACACCCTTGCGTTGCAGGGCTGGCGACAGGTTGATGGCCTGGGCGTTCTGGTTCAGGCCCATGAGCACGGCCATGTCGGTAGCGGGCACACCGCCGATGCCCAGGTGTACGGCATAGATCAGGCCGTAGAGGCTATGGGCGGCATCCAGCTCGCCGCTGACCAGCTTGTCGCGCAGACCGGCCCAGGAGCCCTGGCGCTTGAGGTTCAGGGTCAGTCCATAGGGTTGGGCGAAGCCCTGGGTGGCAGCAACCACTACCGAGGCGCAGTCGGTAAGGGCCATGAAGCCGATGTTCAGGGTGGGTTTCTCCGGCGCGTCGCTGCCGTTGACCCAGGCCAGTGGCATTGCCGGGGGTGCTGTATTCACGAATGTCCTCGCCTGTGCTGGATAGGCTATGTAGCAAGGACGTAGCAACCCATATGCCAAGGCCCTGTCGCCGAGGCGGCGCGATGGCTATAATCGCCCCCTCACTCACGTCGAGTCTTGCCCGCCCATGTATACCCTGGCCCGCCAGTTGCTGTTCAAGCTTTCCCCGGAAACCTCCCACGACCTGTCCCTGGACCTGATCGGCGCCGGTGGCCGCCTCGGTCTGAACGGCGTGCTGTGCAAGCGGCCTGCCGCTCTGCCGGTCACGGTCATGGGCTTGAACTTCGCCAACCCGGTCGGCCTGGCCGCAGGTCTGGACAAGAACGGCGCGGCCATCGACGGTTTCGCCCAACTGGGGTTCGGCTTCGTCGAGATCGGTACCGTGACGCCGCGTCCCCAGCCGGGCAATCCCAAGCCTCGGCTGTTCCGCTTGCCTGAGGCCGAGGCGATCATCAATCGCATGGGTTTCAACAACCTGGGCGTCGACCATCTGCTGGCGCGGGTGCGTGCGGCCCGTTACGAAGGCATCCTTGGTATCAACATCGGCAAGAACTTCGACACCCCGGTCGAGCGCGCGGTGGACGACTACCTGATCTGCCTGGAGAAGGTCTACGACCAGGCCAGCTACGTCACGGTCAACGTCAGCTCGCCCAACACACCGGGCCTGCGCAGCCTGCAGTTCGGTGACTCGCTCAAGCAACTGCTCGATGCCCTGGCGGTCCGTCGCGAACAACTGGCCACCGAGCATGGCAAGCGTGTGCCTCTGGCCATCAAGATCGCCCCGGATATGACTGACGAGGAAACCGCCTTGGTAGCCTCGGCATTGCTAGAGTCGGGAATGGACGCGGTGATCGCCACCAACACTACCTTGGGCCGCGAAGGTGTCGAGGGGTTGTTGCATGGTGACGAGGCGGGCGGTCTGTCGGGCGCGCCGGTGCTCGAGAAGAGCACCCACACGGTCAAGGTGCTGGCTGGCGAACTGGCTGGCAAGCTGCCGATCATCGCGGCAGGCGGGATCACCGAGGGCCGTCATGCGGCGCAGAAGATCGCCGCCGGTGCCAGCCTGGTGCAGATCTACTCGGGCTTCATCTACAAGGGGCCGGCGCTGATTCGTGAGGCGGTCGACGCCATCGCCGCCATGCCTCGTTGAGCGCCGGGTACAAGAACCGGGCATAAAAAAAGGGCCCCCTGAAGGGGCCCCTGGGCCTCAGCCCGCCGCCCGGATGGGGCGTGCATGGTGACTGGAATCAGATCCTCGTTCAGCCAACGGCGTGATTTTCGTTGAGTCTATGAATGCCCGCGGTGCCGGTCATACCGTCCCAGTTGTCGCCGCGTCCTTCGCGCCAGCCATTGATCCATGCCTGGCGAACAGACGGTAGATTAAAAGGGCAAAGCTCGCGGGATTTGCCGGTGACCCCATATTGGTAGCCACGTGAATATGCTCTTTCCAACGGATCACGCTTAAGTCTTCTCATAGGGTGTTGCCCTCACTTGTTGACTGTAATGTCCCGTCGGCCTCCTGGAGGCCGGGCAGAATCGTTCTGCCGGTGTTCGCTCGCTGCCGGCGTGGCGAGCGGATGTGTTGCCCCGTTGCGGTGACAACCTGATACGAGTTCTAACCAATGCAGGTCACAGTGTGAATGATCGTTTTGTCATAAGGACGTAACCTTTGTGCGGGTCAAAGGATAAGTAAATAAATGAGTCGCAACTCGGTTTGATCCAAACCCCGCTATGATCAGGGTTTACTCAAGGTTTGCAGTCATTTGGCCATGGCGCCGGATGAAGGCAGTAACAAGCAGTAATGCGACGAAGGGTCACATTGGCGCCCTTGCCGCTGGAAATTTTCATTCTGCTCGGTGATCAAAGCCTCTTTGCCATGTGCAAAAAAGGGCGGATCGATCGGGCGGCCCGGCATGCCTGGAAAGCCAGGGATGCCACTCGTACGCCTGTTGGAAGGGCATGCGAGCAAACATCGGCAGGGCGATGCGTTGCCCTGTCACTCTAATATGCCCAAGGCTCTGGATTGCTCATGTCGGATCGTTTCGAACTCTACCTCACCTGCCCCAAGGGCCTGGAAGGCCTGCTCGCTGAAGAAGCCCGCGGCCTCGGCCTTGAGGAGGTGCGTGAACACACCTCCGCCATTCGTGGCTCGGCCGACATGGAAACCGCCTACCGGCTGTGCCTTTGGTCGCGCCTGGGCAACCGGGTACTGCTGGTGCTCAAGCGCTTCAACATGAAGAATGCCGACGATCTGTATGACGGTGTGCATGATGTCGACTGGCAGGACCACCTGGCGGCCGATGGCACGCTGGCGGTGGAGTTCAGTGGCCACGGCTCGGGCATCGACAACACTCATTTCGGTGCCTTGAAAGTCAAGGACGCCATTGTCGACAAACTGCGCAACCGCGACGGCCAGCGCCCCTCGGTGGACAAGCTCAACCCGGACCTGCGTGTGCACCTGCGCCTGGACCGTGGCGAAGCGATCCTCTCCCTGGACCTGTCCGGACACAGCCTGCATCAGCGTGGTTACCGCCTGCAGCAAGGCGCTGCGCCGCTGAAGGAAAACCTGGCGGCAGCGGTGCTGATCCGCGCCGGCTGGCCACGGATCGCCGCTGAGGGCGGTGCCCTGGCCGACCCCATGTGTGGTGTGGGCACTTTCCTGGTGGAAGCGGCGATGATCGCCGCCGATATCGCTCCCAACCTCAAGCGTGAGCGCTGGGGCTTCAGCGTCTGGCTCGGGCACGTGCCGGCGTTGTGGCGCAAAGTGCATGACGAAGCCCTGGCCCGGGCACAGGCGGGCCTGGCCAAACCACCGCTGTGGATTCGCGGTTATGAAGCCGACCCGCGCCTGATCCAGCCTGGCCGCAATAACGTCGAGCGGGCCGGCCTGGGTGACTGGGTGAAGATCTACCAAGGTGAGGTCGGCACCTTCGAGCCGCGTCCGGACCAGAACCAGAAGGGCCTGGTGATCTGCAACCCACCCTATGGCGAGCGTCTGGGCGATGAAGCCAGCCTGCTCTACCTCTACCAGAATCTCGGCGAACGCCTGCGCCAGGCCTGCCTGAACTGGGAGGCCGCGGTATTCACCGGCGCGCCCGAGCTGGGCAAGCGCATGGGCATCCGTAGCCACAAGCAGTACGCCTTTTGGAACGGCGCACTGCCCTGCAAACTGCTGCTGATCAAGGTCAGCCCCGACCAGTTCGTCACCGGCGAGCGCCGTCAGCCCGAGCGCGATACCGAGCAAGCCCCGCGTCCTGCGGCAGTGGCCAGCGAGCCGGCACGCCTGAGCGAAGGTGCGCAGATGTTTGCCAACCGCCTGCAGAAGAACCTCAAGCAGTTGGGCAAGTGGGCCAGGCGCGAGCAGGTCAGTTGCTACCGCTTGTACGATGCCGACATGCCCGAGTACGCCCTGGCGGTCGATCTCTACGAAGACTGGGTGCATGTGCAGGAATACGCCGCGCCACGCTCAGTGGATCCGGAAAAGGCCCAGGCACGCCTGTTCGATGCCTTGGCGGCGATCCCCCAGGCCCTGGGCATTGATCAGAACCGCGTGGTGCTCAAGCGCCGCGAACGCCAGAGCGGTACCCGCCAGTATGAACGCCAGGGTAGCCAAGGGCAGTTCCTTGAGGTCAACGAAGGTGGCGTCAAGCTGCTGGTCAACCTCACCGACTATCTGGACACCGGCTTGTTCCTCGATCACCGGCCCATGCGCCTGCGCATTCAGCGCGAGGCGGCGGGCAAGCGTTTCCTCAACCTGTTCTGCTACACCGCCACGGCCAGTGTGCACGCGGCCAAGGGCGGTGCTCGCACCACTACCAGCGTCGACCTGTCGAAGACCTACCTGGATTGGGCACGGCGCAACTTGGCGCTCAACGGCTTCTCCGACAAGAACCGCCTGGAGCAGGGCGATGTGATGGCATGGCTGCAGGACTGCCGCGAGAGTTACGAGCTGATCTTCATCGACCCGCCCACCTTCTCCAATTCCAAGCGTATGGAAGGCGTGTTCGACGTCCAGCGCGACCATGTCGAGCTGCTCGACCTTGCCATGGCACGCCTGGCACCTGGTGGGGTGTTGTACTTCTCCAACAATTTCCGCAAGTTCCAGCTCGATGAGCATCTGACCGAGCGCTATGCCGTGGAGGAGATCAGCGCCCAGACACTCGATCCGGACTTTGCCCGTAACAACCGGATCCACAGGGCTTGGCGTTTGCAGTTGCGCTGAGCCGACGAGGTCGCATTGCGGCGCTGATGGCTAATAGCTATAACTCAGACCAGGGCCGAGAAAAATCGCAGGACGCTGACCTGGTGAGAGTGATCTATGTCACATGGCGTTCATACGAAGATGCTTGGCTTCTTCAGCGAGGACTTGTCGCCTTGGGTTGTGGCGCTGGTAGCGTTGGCTACCGGCGGCCTGCTCACGGGCGTGCTGGCCTTGGCCACCCATGTGCTTTACCAGCAGCAATTGCAGCAGCGTTTCGAGCTGTTGGCCAAGGAGCGCTACAGCCGCATCGAGGAGCGTTTCGAGGATCAGGAACAGCGCCTGGACAGCCTGCGGCGCTTTTTCACCTACGCCACTGAAATCACCCCCGGTGAGTTCGACGGCTACGCGCGGCCGTTACTACACCGCAGCCTGGCCTACTCCTGGGCGCCACGGGTTGAGGCGGCGCAGCGTGCCGATTTCGAGCGCAGGGCTTCGCAATGGATGGGCCAGCCGTACCAGATCCGCGATCAGGACCTCCAGGGAGACTGGCACGTGGCACCAGCGCGGGATCATTACTATCCGGTGCTCTATACCCAGGCGGTGCGCCTCAAGGGCCAGCCCTACGGCCTCGACTTGCGCGCCCAGCCCTTGCGCGAAGCGACCCTGGCGCGGGCCAGCAGCCCCGGCAGCATGGCTGTCTCGGCGCCGCTGAACCTGGTCAATGTCGAGCCGGCCTATGCGCGGGGCCTGTTGATGGTGGCGCCAGTATTCGCCGCAGGCGCGTCGGCCGGCGGGCCGAGCGGCTATGTCATGGCGGTGCTGAGCATGCGTCAGTTGATGGCGGAAGGCTTGCCGTCGCCTGTGGACGACAACCTGTCGGTGCGCATCCTCGACCTGTCCGGGGAGGACGGGCCCGAAGTGCTTTTCGAGACGCAGAACAATGTCGCGCCGGTGGCGCTCTCCAGCAGCCATTTGCTGGGGTTGGCCGATCATGATTATCGCCTCGATATTCGTCCTAGCCTGGCTTTCCTCCAGGCCAATCATTCTTCGGCGGTGCCCGCAGTGGCGCTGCTCGGCGGCCTGCTCAGCCTGTTGCTCAGCGCCTTGCTCTACAGTCTTTTCAGCCAGCGGCAGCGTGCGTTGACCCTGGTCGAGCAACGTACGGCCGAACTGCGCGTCAGCGAACAATCCCTGCGGGAAACCCACAACCAGTTGCGCAGCGTGCTCGATGCCGCGACCCAGGTGGCTATCATCGCCACCAGCCTCAAAGGGGTGATCAGCACCTTCAATGCTGGTGCCGAGCGCATGCTCGGCTACCACGCCGACGAAGCCATAGGACACCTGACCTTGGAGAGTCTGGTGCAGCCCGAGGAGCTGCAGCAGCGCGCACGCACCCTGAGCCAGCGCTATGCAAGAGAGATCAGCGCTGCCCAGGCGATGTACGCCGAAACGGTCCAGGGTAGCGCAGGCGAGCCAGGCGAATGGACCCTGGTCCGCAAAGATGGCAGCCGCTTGCTGGCCAATATGCTAGTGACCGCCGTGCTCGATGAGCAGGGGCTGTGGGTTGGACACCTGGCGATCTGCATCGACGTCACCGAGCGTCGGCGGGTGCACGAGGCGCTGGCGGCCCGTGACCGGTTACTGGAGAAACTCAGTGCTGAAGTCCCGGGTGGCATCTACCAGTACCGGCTGGATGCCGATGGGCATTCCTGTTTCAGCTACGCCAGTGAGGGCCTGCGCGAAATCTACGAGATCGACCCTGACCTGTTGCGCCAGGATGCCACAGCGGTATTCGAGCGTATCCACCCTGACGACTTGGCGCGGGTACGCAGTTCGATCCGTTATTCGGCACAACACCTGACACCTTGGCGCGAGGAGTACAGGGTGCAGTTGCCCGAAGCTGGTTTGCGCTGGGTGCGTGGCGAGGCCACTCCGGAGCCGGGCGAGGACGGTTGTACCGTCTGGCACGGTTACCTGACGGACATTTCCGATCTCAAACGGGTGGAAGAAGAACTGCGGGCCCTTTCAGTCACCGATGCCCTGACCGGCATCCACAACCGCCGGTATTTCCAGGAGAGGCTCAAGGGCGAGTTGGAGCGGGCCCAGCGTGATGAGCTGGATCTGGCGGTGATCATGCTGGATATCGACCATTTCAAACGGATCAATGATCAGTTCGGACATGCGGTGGGCGACCATGTTTTGCGCAGCCTGTGCCAGCGCATCGGCCATCGGCTGCGGCGTACCGATGTGTTCTGCCGGCTCGGTGGCGAAGAGTTCATGGTGCTCTGTCCGGGGAGCACTACCGATCAAGCACGGTCCCTGGCCCTGGAGCTCTGGCAGAGTGTGCGCAATGTGCCTGTCGAGGGTGTCGGCCGGGTGACGGCCAGCTTCGGGGTGGCTGGCTGGCGGCCGGGGGAGGGGGCCGATGCCTTGCTGTTGCGGGCGGATGCGGGGGTGTACGCGGCGAAACAGGCAGGCAGGGATCGGGTTGAAGTGGAGCTGGCGTGAGGGCGTTGCCTTGCGGTCGACGCTATAGGTGTAGGAACCAGCGTCAGCTGACGCTGGCTCCTACCTCGAAACCGAAACCCCTGTTCAGGGCGCCGAAGATGCCGTGCTGTTCACCAGCTTGGGCTGGCGGTAGAGGTCCAGCAGCACCTGGTCGAGCACAGCGGCGGCTCCCCATGGCTTGGGATCGTTGAGGATCGCCGCCACCGCCCAGGTGGTGCCGTTGCTGTCACGGCTGTAGCCGGCGATGGCTCGCACGGTGTTGAGGGTGCCGGTCTTGATGTGCGCCTCGCCGGTCATGGCGGTGCGGCTGAGGCGCCTGCGCATAGTGCCGTCCATCCCCGCCAGCGGCATGGAACTGATGAATTCGGCGGAGTAAGGGCTCTTCCAGGCGGCTTGCAACAGGGCGGCCATTTCACGGGTGCTGACCCGTTCGGCACGGGACAGGCCGGAGCCGTTTTCCATCACCAGGTGCGGCGCGGTGATGCCTTTCTTCGCCAGCCACTGACGCACCACGCGCTGTGCGGCACGGGCGTCATCGCCATCGACATCGGTACGGAACTGCGCGCCCAGGCTGAGGAATAGCTGCTGGGCCATGGTGTTGTTGCTGTATTTGTTGATGTCGCGGATGACCTCCACCAGGTCCGGCGAGAAGGCGCGGGCCAGCAGGCGAGCGCCTTTGGGCACGTTCTCGATGCGGTCGCGGCCCTGGATGGTGCCGCCCAGTTCGCTCCAGATCGCCCGTACCGCGCCGGCGGCGTAGGTTGGATGATCGAGCAGGGCCAGGTAGGTTTGCGAATTGCAGCCATCGCCCAACTGTCCGCTGACCACTACGCTGACGCCGTTGGGCTGGACAATCGGGTTGTAACGCACTTCGCCCGTGCATTGCCTGGAGGCCACGGCCTTGACCTGGTTGTCGATGCGGATGTTGGCGATCGGTGGCTCGACCGAGACCAGCACCTTGCCGCCATCGTTGCGGGCGACGAAGCGCAGGGCCTTGAGGTTGACCAGCAAGGAGTCGGGCTTGACCAGGAATGGCTTGTTCTCGTCGCCGCCGTCATCGTTGAACTGTGGCAGGTTGGGCTGGACGAAGTGGCTGCGGTCCAGTACCAGGTCGCCGGTGATGGTGCGCACGCCATTGGCGCGCAGGTCTCGCATCAGCAGCCAGAGTTTTTCCATGTTCAACTTGGGGTCGCCGCCACCCTTGAGGTACAGGTTGCCATTGAGCACGCCGTTGCTCAGGGGGCCGTCGCTGTAGAACTCGGTTTTCCACTGGTGAGTGGGGCCAAGCAGTTCCAGGGCGGCGTAGGTGGTGACCAACTTCATGGTCGAGGCCGGATTGACCGAAACGTCGGCATTGTAGACGGTGGGTGTGCCCGGGCCATTGAGGGGCAGCATCACCAGCGACAGGGCCGAGTTCTGGAGCTTGTTGACCTTGAGCGCCTGTTGCACCTTGGGCGACAGGGTCGTGTTGACGGTGGCGGCCTGGCTGGGCATGGCCAGTGGTAGGAGCAGGCCTGTGAGCAGGAGGGAACGGAGCGATTTGATCATAGGTGCTGGAACCCTGCGGACGAGGGGTGGAAAAACGGGGCTATACGGGATGGTGGCCCCCTAGGAAAAAATATAGCGCGCATTATGCCCCAAGCGTGGGTGCCATGCGTCACGTTCGACGGAAAAGCCCGGGATTTACCCGTATTAGTCCGGCAGTCGGTCGGTGAAACTGCTAAAGTGCCGCGCGTTATTACTCAAGAGGATTGTTTCATGGCTACCAACCGTTCCCGTCGTCTGCGCAAGAAGCTCTGCGTGGATGAATTCCAGGTTTTGCTAATTAGCAAAAAATAGTGGTTTGGTTGTCAAAAATCTTCTCTTATCTGCGTCCGAATTCCTGTTCCTCTCATGCCGTATCCCCTGACGGCAGTCGCCAGCAACCTCTCCCTCGCGCCTCTCTCATTCCTCGCTGATCCCCTGGCTTGACGCCACGAGATGGCCTTGAGATTTCTGATCACCCATAAAAAAACCACCTCGAAAGGTGGTCTTTTCACAAGCCAGCAGTTACGCACTGCAGCTAAGCGCGATCACTTTGCAGCGTTGACCGGCTTCTCGGGGTACCAGGCGTCGAGCAGAGGGCTGACTTCAACCTTGGTCACTTCGCTACGGCCTTTGAGCCATGCTTCGACAGCTGCGCGTTGCTCTTCGGTAACCGAGCCGCGTTCTGCCTTGCAAACCAGGCCGAAATCTTCGCCGCCGACATAGTCCAGGCCATTGGCGTCCATGGCTTCGGTCAGGAAGTCATCGAGGAATGCATCGACTGCCTCATCATCCAGATCTTCCTTAAATTCCAGGTTCAGCTCAAAGCCCAATTCCTGAAACTCGTCCACACAAAGCTTTTTGCGAAGACGACGGGAGCGGTTAGTGGCCATCAAAAAATCCTCTAAGTAATTACGGCGCGCAGTCTATCAGTTAACCCGTTCAAATGCCTGCTTTGTCCGATCAGCCGAGGTCTCAAGGCGGCGTTCAAGGTCGAGTGGCGATCGGGCCACTGGCGACTGGAGAGAAGCCTCGGGCAGGATCCAGAGCTACAAGCGCCGCTCCAGAGTCAAGTCTGGCGAGGTTGCCCAGGGGGGAAGGGGGCTAAACAATCTCTTCGAGTGCGCGTGCCTCTCGTCTTTCCGGAGAGTGCTGCAGGGCGCGGATTGGGTTTGGATGAGGAGCCATGACGGCCCTGTAATAGCCATTCTAGAGCCATTCGTGCCTTGACGCATGCAGCCGAGAGTCAACAGAATGGCTGACTGCCACATGGCTCTTGAACAGGAACGTGTCGTTTGTCATCGTCAATCGTTATCCCGCCTAAATCTGAGCTCGGCTCAGCCAGCGACACCCACGCGACTCAATCCCGTTCGGACTCGCAAGCTCTCTACCCTGATCCTGCACGCGTCCCGCCATACATCTCTGCTGTTGAAGCTTCCTCGTTCGAGGGGAAGTCGCTGGGCCAAGTCCCCGTGGAGATCATTCCGATGACTGCCGAGCATGCTGCGTGGTGGCACAGCACGATGCAGCCCATGATTAAGGCGCATTTCCGGACGGCCACTGATACCACCCCAGAAAGTGCCAGTAAGAAAATCCGTGCTGACTTTGATTGGAACTGGAGCACGAACTTTTGGTTGCTTGATGTTCACAACCAAGGCCATTTGAGCACGCGCTATGCACACCCGGCGTTTGGCCTCGCGATGGTCGCCCGTAATCAGCTGGGGGAGATTGTGCCCGTGGGTATGATGACCCTGGTGCCGCGTTACTTTTGTAATTCAGACCGGCTTGGTTCGAAAACTTACACCTGGTTTGTTTCCTCGGCACCTCCATGCTTTTACGAGGAGTACTTCGAGGAGCTGAAGCTGGAAGGGGTTGGTAAGGCTCTGTTCGACGCGGCGATCATTGCCTCATATCGAGCAGGCTTGGATGGTTCGTTGCTCCTGCACGCTGATCCCGAGGGGGCAAAGGCCTTACACGCCTTTATCTAGAGCTCGGCTTCAGATCGCTCAAATATAAGTTTGCGCCAATCACTCTCTATCGCTGGCGGAAGCGGAAGGAATACATGTTGCTTCAGGCTAAGGGGGCGGCGCAGATCGTCAAGGAAAGCGATCCATACCGTCGCGCAAGCTACGTTCCTGACTAGGAGCACGAGCAACATAGAGTCGGCCATCTGAGACGCTGGCAGGAATTGCAGTCTGCCTCTTTACGTCGGATAGATGGCGCGTGCTAGGCTGAAAGCAAGACCGGAGAAGAATTGATGAACAGCGCTGACGAAAGCATGACTCTTCTTGCCAAAGCTGCGAAGCTGGCACTGAAGAAGGAATTTGATATTGGCAGTATTGAGGGCCTTGAGCAGCTCCGTGAGTTTGCACGAGATCTCGCCGCTCGCCCTGATTCGTCTGAGACTGAGCGCGTGTTTCAGGTCGTGGCAGATCTGAAGGGTACACGTGAGCCTCAGCTCAAGGTTACGAAGGGATCGGCTCCACGCGTCATTCAATTGAATATCCCTGAAGCGAAACGGGTTCTCAAGAAAGGTCGTGGTTACTCCCGGGCTTCTAGCCTTGATCATAATAATGAGTTCTAAGCGAAGTTTTGCTACCCATTTTTCGCTTGAGTGAATTGCGTCACTGGGGTGATGCTCAGCCTCGTTGAAGGGGCTGGGTCACCCACCGTTAGGCGACGAACCGGTGGAGAGCTTCTCCATCGGTTTTGCTTCATGGGGGCACCCGTCTGAGGCCAATAACTTAGCTCGCGGTCGTTCATGGCAATCCGCAACCCCCGCTGCCCATCGGAAAGTGACTTTCCAAGACGCTTACGTCGGAATGCTCACTGACTCCAGCAAACTCCGCTGCCCGTCCGTGTCAATCTTGCCTGGCCTTCGTTCGATTCCGCCTACCTGACATTCTCACGAGTACGATTACTAAGGCGCCTAGAGTGAAACCCTTTCCAACTGCGGAGCGACATGGGTGTTCCAAACCCGCTGCAGCGGCAGGCACACCAGGTAGTACATGAGCCAGCAGGCATAGATGCTGGAGTGCAGGTAGCACGCGCTGGATGGCAGTTTGCCGTGTGCTATCAGGTGGCGTAGGCACGGGCCACCCTTGAGATTGAAGAGCAGGTCAATCGTATAGATCAGGTCGATGCCAAAAATCGACTCCAACTGCTCTCGTCGGGTACCCAGCAGCGCACTCAGCGACCGGTCTTCTTGCAGTAATTCCTCGTTCAGCTTCGATGTGTCGATCCCAGCGTCATTGAGCACGTGGCGTAGCGAGTTTTCGAGCTGCGGGAACAGCAGGTGACAGGCGGACATCATGTCGCCCTGAAGGAAGCGCGCGAGCCCCAAGGCATAGATGTCCTCGAATCCAGACGGCACGAAGGGGCTAGCTGACACGATGGCCCTCAGGTGCCGATCGTCGACAGCAAATTTGGTCATGAGGGTTCGGGCTGCTGGCTTAATTCGGCTTTCAACCCACATTTGGTAATGGATGTCCAAGTAGCGAAGGCTCTCATGGTCATACCATTCAGGTGGTGGCGTTTCGTTGAGATTGACGGTCGGTGCTTGTGTGATAACCCGACCCAGGGCATCGGTGTAGATTTGTCCGTTGAAGAGGTCGGACAGGAATGAGTCGCTACGGCCACGGATGATGTCCGTGTGCAGCGCCATTTTCTCTGGTACCTCGCAGATCCGGGCAAATGTGTAGAAGAATTCTGGAAGCGTCAGATCCTTGAAGATATTGATGGTGCCTTGGCGCTCCTCGCTCAAATCCATCGGGATCTGGAAGGAGGAGAACTCGTGAGCAGCCTGCGCTTGCAGCTCCAGCAACTCGGCCTTCAACGCTTCCAGTTCTGCTTGCATGCCTGGAATAGCCCGAAGCTCCCCTATGGCATCTCGCGTCCAGCTGGCTCTTGCCATAAAGCTGTCTACGCCTTCTCGCATCCTGAGCGTCTGCTCGATCGACTTTAACTTGCAGCGCTTGAAGCCAGTGTGATCCTTGGACTGATGATGGGCGAGGGCGGCAAGCTCCCACACTACTTTGACGGCCATGGCGTATTCGCCGGCAGCGGTGGCGTTTGCCGACTTCTCCGCATCCTGCGCAACTTGCGCCCATTCAATCAGGTTGAAGGACTGGCCTAGCCGGGCCAATCGATCAAACGATGTGAAGCACCGCAGTTTCTGGGCATGGGTGTATAGACGGTTCCATGTTGTGATCACGGTCTCGGGCGGTGATTTTCGCTTGCCTGTGCTGGCTACGATGTGGAAAGCCCTTTCGATCAGATCGACGACTTTGGAGGACAGCCCAGAGGGGGGCTCATACCTGAACGAGAGCTTGTCGTCCAAGTAGAACTCGATCGTTTGACAGTAGGAAGTGATCGCCAAGCCGGCGCTTCGATGCAGGTTTCGATGGTTGTACCAAGCCACATCTGCCACCCGAGCTCGCAGCAGGGGGTGGTCGATTATTTCGGCGATTGTGGCGAGCGCCTGGCTCTGCTCTCCAGCGATATCGGCAGGGATTGGCGTGCGCATGCCGCCACTGATTAACCTCGGGCCGAAGGCATCTTGGCGATCTACGGAGAAATGGTATGAGCACACCACCATGAGCACTCTGTAAGCCCGGTAGCCGCTGTGGTTCTTGTTCGCCAGTGCCTGTCGGGAGCGTGCGCTCAGTTCAGAGTCGAACGAGTAGAAGTCGAGCGTATCCACGGTCTCCAGCAGCCGATTGATCTCGGTATGCTGGAAATCGTCGACAGAAGCAAATTCCAGTCGGGAGCGATCTGGTTCGTTATCGATGATCGTTGTCGGTGCCGCAGGCGCTTCCAGAACCGGCGCCATGCCCGTCGCAATGTCTGAGTCCTGGCCGGCTCCTCGTGCCCCGTCCTGATCTTCGGATGGCATGATCTGCTCGCTCATTCCCTCTCCCCGCACTGGATGACTAACTGCACTGGATGATCTAACTGCGCTGGTAGTGATTTGCACGGTTGATTTTGAATGCAAAATCGTTCCGCCGCAGCCCCCAAGCACACCACCATAGGCTAGCTTTACTGGCAGCTTGCCATCCAATCAATATGCCACTATCTTGTGGTTTTTGACAGGCTCATCACTACATATGGTGGTTTTCAAGAGCTGACATCATCTGCGGTGTCTTCGCCTGGTTCGGGCAGTCTGGCTCCAACGCCATTCTCTGGTCTCGGGGATGAAATAGCACGCAGGGGTGCATAAAAGGACTTCTATGCGGTCGATCAATTTCCATACCGAGCACCCTGCAACCCAGGACGTGTTCCCCGGTGGTAGTCATGACAAGGTGGCGGATGCAATCAACCGTCATTTGCTGAGTGACGGCCCCTCAAAGGTCGTGGGCCTGGATGGTGAGTTTGGCTCTGGTAAGAGCTCCATTCTGAACATGCTGAAGGTAAAGCTGACAGCTGCTGACTCCGATTTCAGGGTCTGGTTTTTCGACTGCGAGCAGAATTACCAGGGGTCGACAAAGAGCAATTTCATCGAGCTCTTCACTGATGAGGTGCTCAAGGAAGTGCCTCATGTCAGCCGGGCAGCTGAGACGCTGAAAGCCTCTCGCGATCGAGCCCTCGGGCGCTTGTTCGAGTACAACAAACGAACAACGAGCCGGGTCAGTGCTTGGGCGTTGGCACTGGTCGCCAGCCTGTTTTTCGCCGCCACCTCATTCCGTGAGCTTTTCGCACTTTCGCGTAGTTCTCATGCCTCCATCACAGGGACGTCGCCGGAAGCCGCCGCGCTCACCAACACACTGCAAGATCCGTTTTGGTGGCTTGTAGCGGTGCACCTCGTTTCGTTTTTCAGCCCCGTGCTGATCCTTGGCGCTGCCAAGCTTTGGCATAGGAAAGTGCGAGTCGGCGCCCAGAAATGGAGTCTACTGAGCCTGTTCAAAGGTTCCAGCGATGACCATATTGAGGAGAAGATTGAGGTCGGTAAGGAGGTGACGCCTCTTGATCTCAAAAAGACGCTTCTCGAACAGTTGAAGGTGGTTGAAGGCAAGCGTTTCGTCATCATCCTGGACAACCTTGATCGCCTGCCAAAGGACAGCCTGCGGTCGGTGTGGAGTGACCTAGAGATCTTCATCGAGGTCGCGACAAAGGCTGCGAATCTGACGGTGATCGTTCCGTTTTGCTCCAACAAGGTGGCGGAATACCTGAAGGCTGACGGTGATCGACGGTACGATGCCAGGGACTTCATAGCGAAAAAATTCCCGGTGGTTTTCCGTTCTCCGCCGGTCATCACCTCGGGCTGGAAAGATGGCTTCCGTCAGTTGTGGAACCATAGCTTCCCGGATGTCGACGGAAACGTCATTGAGCAGTGCGCACAACTGCTGCAGCGCCACAGCCCCATGGCCAACAACCTGGTCACGCCCCGGCTGCAGAAGAAATTCATCAACGACATCGCCACGACAGCCTTGGTGGTAGGGGAGGAGATCAGCCTCTTGGCTATCGCTAGCCATCTCCTGCTCTGCAAATACGCCGACCTCTCGCTGGTGGAGATACTGCGTACTGATGGTTTCTCGGAGACCTATCAGAATGAAATTGGGGAGGAGCAAGCAGGGCTAGTCAAGGATACCAGAGCCCTGCTGGGCGCCACTCTCGGCGTCTCCATGGAGACCGGCTGGCAGATCCAGTTCCTGCAGATCCATTATCTGACTACGGGTGATATCGCGATCGCCGAGCTCTTGGATACGCCACTGGCAGAAGCCTTTGCCAACGCGGATCACGACGCGTTGGGCGGGCTTACTTCTCTGTTCGGCTTCTCTGACGCTATGAAGCGCCTCCTGTCACTGCGCCCATCGCTGGCTTCTCTGCTGCCAACCATTTCCGGGGCACATCAGGCGCGTGAAGGCGACTGGATTGAGTCCCTCCTGGAGCTGATCAATAGTGCGCAACTTGATTTGTTCGGCGAAGCAAAAGCGGGGTCTGAAGAGTTCTACGACGCGATACGGTATTGCAAAGGCCATGGGTTGAAGGGGCAGCTACTGAACGCTCATGGCGGTCAGCTGAAAACCGGCCTGCTGAAAATTCTGAACGGTGCGTTCGATCCTGAACAACTGACGCCGGCCTGGGATCTCATGCAGGAATACGACTATTACCTCCAAGCGCTAGGGCTGGAGTTTGAAGCGGTCGTTGTTAAGCGTTCCGAGTATGTGATGCATCTGCTGCCTGATATTGCCCATCTGAACGTGATCAAGGCCAGTGGGTTTACCTTTGCGAACGCGGGACTGCCAGATGCACACGCGCAGTTGGTCAGCTGTGCCGATCACCAGATGGGCATAGCGGTAATGCCGACCAATTGCGTCGTGCCTGCTCTCGAATGGTTGTACAGCGAGCGTAAGTTTGGCGGCGGTATTACCGGTGGCATTTCGGCTGGTGACGTGGCCATTCTGGCGAAAGCCACAGGCGCTGCTGGGGAAGTAGAGAGCGCGGTGCTGGGACTTGGTTTGGCTGCGAATGTCGACCAGGTCATCGGCACTGCGATTACAACGTTGCTGGCGAACAATGCCAGCCCGCTGATTAAGGCGGTGGCGGCAGTGACGTACATTCGGCAAGCCGACGCCGATTCACTCGCCAAGCTCGATGATCTGGATGGTGTCTTCGAGTCGTCAGTCTTCCGGGCCTTGGCAAACGCATCGCTTACCACAGCGGCTTTGTTCCAACTCGTTGACGACGCCCAA
Organism: Pseudomonas sp. X10; assembly: GCF_054889225.1. Taxonomy (NCBI): domain Bacteria; kingdom Pseudomonadati; phylum Pseudomonadota; class Gammaproteobacteria; order Pseudomonadales; family Pseudomonadaceae; genus Pseudomonas; species Pseudomonas sp. X10. The sequence continues at coordinate 1,865,403 of NZ_CM142677.1, forward strand.
GTGGGTGAGTCGGTTGCGACCTACCTGGCTTACCTGATCCAAGAGCGGCGTATTGGGCACCTGAGCTCCCAGATGGTTGCTACCAAATTTAGCGTGATTACTCAGGCGCTTTCCCAGGTTGGCCTTGCCGAGGCCGATTTCGCGGCTTGGCTCACAGCATGGGACACTTATATTGCAGAAGCCTCCAAGGACGCTCTGAAGGCGGACGTCCGGTTGATCAGTGTCGTCATGGAGGCGGATGAAAGTGTGCTGCCGAAAACTCGCGAGGTTCTACTCAAGCAGCTCACGAGCGAGGAGCGGACTTGTGATGAGTGGGTACAGACCATCTCGGCGGGGGCCAAGCAGCACCAGGCAATCCTGAATGGGATAGTGAGCAATCAAGAGTCTATACAGTCGATCGCGGCTGTCGGCGATGCGTTGATCGACGTGCTCAACTCCCTCGCGAGCGGCACCGTGGCTTCGCCGTGGGGAGCGCCTCAGTACGCCATGATGGATTCGCTGCTCAAGTTGCTTGATGCCCAGCAGCGCGACGTCATCGGTATTCGATTGAGAAAGATGCTCTTCGCGGAGTCGGTGGAGCCTGATGATTTCGCAATCCCGTTATCGAAATATGGCCACCTCATCCCGGATGTTCAGCCGTCTAACCCGCAAGAGGTTCAACGGATCGTCCTGTTCCTGGCGTACCTGAGCCGCAACCCCGACAGCCTTCCCGCCTTGGCCAAATTCTTCGATGCGAAGGCCGAGCAGATCGCGGCGTTCAAGTACTCGACAGAACTCAGGAACACGATGGGGGAAGCTGTTGCCAAGCTGTCTGAAATCACCCCGGCCCTCTACAAAAAGTTTGCTCAAACCAAAGGCTTCAAACGCCTGATCCAGTCGCTCACAAGGGCTGCGCGTGATCCGGAACCTGAGCAAGACACCTGATGGCCAGTTCCCGCTCTGGGCCGCTGCGTGAAGCGTGCCGGCCCGGAGCGGAGCACACCCAATGTGGCCAGGAAAGCTCGCACTTACATGACCAGCAAGGCTGGCGACGTCCATGGCTAGTAAGGTTAATGGTGGTGAATTCAGCGTAAGCGTCCGGCGAACTCACCTTCCGAACTCCAGCTTTAAGGGCGATGGTATCCGCGTATTTTTAAGCGGACGCGATCACCCTTATCGCCAGGATTTCCATGCGCCAACGAACCTCTTATCCATAGCCTTTCAAAGCCCAGGTCGTTCAGGATTGTCTGCAACCTGGCGCATCCATTCAGAATGCCTGCTCGCTCCACCTGTTTAGTCTATCCATTTCGGAAAGCAGGGCGCTGGCAGCATGAGTTGAGTGGCTCCGTCGCTTATGGCTCAGTGGGTGGTCTCTGCGCCGCCTTCATACCCGGTGCGTCAGGAGCTTCTGCTTCCCGCAGGAGCTCCTGACGCACCTGGGACTCACATTTGTGGCAGGCAAAGTATTGAATTCTCTCCACGTCGCCCGTGACGAATTCATCACATCGCTCGCACGTAATCGCTTTCCAACCCCGATCAAAGCACGATACGCAGCTCCACATTCCGTCTATGAAGAAAACCGATGGCTGAGGGTGCTCACACTTGTGGCAGGAGGCGATGTTTACCTGGTCTTCATCACACCAGGCGTCTCCCTCGGTAAAGTGCTTGGAGCAGAGGTCGATCAGGATGTCGGTATCGACCGCTTGGCCGCAGCTTGGGCAGGCATGCAAGTCCTTCTGGAAGAATTTCAATGGAGCGCTGCAGCTGGGGCAGGGCAACTCTGCATGGCACTCCTCGACCGCAGTGTCATCCACTCCGCAAACTATGCAGGTGTAGTCAGCCCCCCAGGAATGGGTCTCACCAACAATCGCGGCGGGCATGTGGCAATGACCGCAGGGAACGACCTGTTTGCCTTGCTTCTCTTGGATTTCGATTTGAGGCTTAAGAATCTCGAACCGGGTTTTGATGAACTCACCCTGCCGCATCATGCGTCGGTTAAGCACCTGCAGCTCAGCAGAGTAGGGCTGGAAGATGGCTTCCCATGGCCCAGCCAACATTGAATGCAGGTAGTGCCAAGACGCCCACGCCTCGGCGATCATGCCTGCTTGTGTCTTGCCCGGATTATCCATTCCTGAGTGGGCGAAATGGACAATCTGATTGCGATGCTCACCCAAAGCCTTGAAGTTTTCAGACGCGCCCTTGTCGATTTTCTCTCCAAGAATCGATTCGATTCGCTTCAGCGCGTCATCCAGGTAGACGGAAAGGAAATCACCAACGGCCAGGTTTTGGAGGTCGCCGGTCTCGGGCTTGGACAGCATCAGTGTCCAGTGCTCTTTCATGAGCCGGGCTTTCAGGAATAGCTCAATAGCCGTGTAAAGGTCGACAATGGCGTTCTTGGGTTTGTGCTGGAGATGATCGATGGAGGTATTCACAAAGCCTAAGGCGTTTCGCACCAAGGCATCGAAAAGCTCTTCTTTAGTCCGCCGTTCCTGCTTCAACCATCTGCGTGCCATAACGCCTCACCATGTCTGTTTTGATTGCATGCTGCGATTGTAGGTGCGGGGGGATCTCAAGGGTAGCGTCGTAGTTGCCGAGACCAGTGGTTGAACCTCATCCCCTGCCAACTGCGGTAAATCTCCACCGCGATCTGGTGGCGTGAGGAAAATGGTGGAGCGGCGCGTGGGTTTGCCGCTATGCGCCGGGCCTCAGGTTATCTGAGATTGGCTTTGATGAAGCTAGCTCCCTCAGCAGTTTGGATAGCCGCATTGCCTAGCAAGGCGATGATGCCTGCCTCCTCCCGAACGGCATCTCTTCGCTAACGCATTTTCGTGTCACTTCAACGCCATCCATGCATTGCTCTACAGAGTTAAGGAATCGGTTCCAGTTTTTGATCTGAGACTGAGCGTCCAGCTCGGCTTTCTTGGCATTGTTAAAATAGGAAATGAAGAACTCCTGCATGAACTGCTTAAGTCCCGCCTCCGTTTTGAACCGGCTCAGTGGCCAGGAACGGTGGTGCTTGGCGAGGTAGTCAAACAGGATGTTCCATTCGCTACGGAATCTGCCCGTACGGTTCCGGAAATACTGCAGCAGCTCTTCGTAAACGTCCTGTACAAATGTCCGGCCATAGGGGACGACCAGCTGGGCTAGACGCAGATATACAGCTGCCTGCCGTGGCTGTTGGATGTCCCAACCTTTCCAGTACCACTCGTGAAATTCGTTTGTGCGTGCTCGGATTGCAATGCACACCTCCGGGTCTGGTTTGAAAGTCCGGAAGTCCCATTCCAATCGGTGGTGGTCTGGGTATTTTGCTCTGGCTTCATTCAGCACCTGATAGAGGGTGCGGCAAAATTTGATGGGCTCTCTATCCGGCAGGACGATGAGTGCCTCTCCGGCCATTGCGGTAGTGAAGCCTTCCAGGATTTCCTGAATCTCGGGGGAGCGGAGCGTGTCCATTGTGACCCGATGGCCCATCACGTCGCAGTAGGCTTCAAGCGCCATCAGTTGAGGTCTGATGACGAAGCTTTTGAGATTGAGCGACTGACGTAACGACTCGGCAGATTGGAGGATCAGGTCTCCAACCTCGCCATCAATGGCGGTGAGGGGGTGTTGGCGGATGGCTGAGGTGTTTTTGATAATTGTCATTTTTTTAGAGGTGGTAATGTGGTCTGTAAGCCGCATTCTGTGGGCCTTTAGAGAACAATGACATGGCTTGCTAAGTAGTCAAAGCAAAGAGCTGGGTTTCGAGCTCAACCTGGACTTCAAGGAAGACCTGTCCGATGAAGCCATCGACACCTTCCTCGATGCCTTCCTTGAAGAAGCCATGGATGCCAATGGCCTGGACTATGTGGGCGGCGACGACTTCGGCCTGGTCTGCCTGGCTAAGCGTGGCTCGGTCAGCGAAGAACAGCGCGCGACTGTTGAAGCCTGGCTCAAGGGCCGTAGCGAACTGACCAAGATCGAAGTCAGTCCGCTGCTGGACGCCTGGTATCCAGAGAAGCCGGTCAACCCAGCTTCCTGATACGGATGAAGCGGCCGCCTGTGGCGTGCCGCTTCAACCTGCCTGTCTCCCTGGGCTGCTTTCGAGCTGTTTCGCCAGGGCGTTTTCCACGCGGCGCATCTGCCGCGCCAGTCTTAGCCGCCGCTGCTTGAGCAGTGCTGCCGGCAATCCTTGCCTGCAGTCCTTCTCCAACTGTTCGCAGGCCTCCACCAATACCTTCGCTTCGAGCATTCGTCCGGCGCTCAGGATCTTGTGTGCCTGGTCTGCCAGTGCCGTGCTGTCGTTGCAGGGCTCGATACTCATCAGCCCGTGAAGGTCTTCGCGAAGGCTGTGGCAGAGGGCCTTGAGCAGCCTGTCATGCTCTCGTGGGTCTTCACCGACGATTGCCGCTAATCCTTGGAGATTGAAGCAAGCGGGGGGCCAGCCCAGATGTGGCGCCGCCGTCAATCGCTGACCGAGTGCCTGCAGGCTGATCGGTTTGAGCAGGCAATCGTCCATGCCTGCCGCCAGGCAACGTTGGCGAACTTCCGGTTGTGCGTTGGCGGTGTAGCCCAACAGGGTACTGCGTGGCCAACGCCGTTGGTTCTCGTGAGCACGTATGGCTTCGGCCAGTTGGTAGCCATTCATGTGCGGCATGTTGCAGTCGATGATGACCACGTCGAAGCGGCCGGTCTGCCAGGCCCGCAGGCCCTCGCGCCCGTCCCGGGCGTTTTGCTGGCTCAGGCCCAGGAAGTTCAACTGCTGGGCCATCAGTTGCAGGTTGGCCGGATGATCGTCGACTACCAATATCTTGAGCCGGGGGTCGGGGGTGCAGAAACCCTGTTCGGGGCCTGTTGCCGGGGAGCTGGCAGCGACGCACTCCAGAGGCATCAGCAGCTTGACCCGGGTGCCTACGCCGAAAAGGCTGGCCAGGGTCAACTGGCCTCCCATCATTTCACACAAACTACGGCTGATGACCAGGCCCAGGCCGGTGCCGGCCTGGGCTGCTTCGCTGTTGGGGTTGGCCTGGGCGAAGGGGCTGAACAGGCGCTGCTGGTCAGCCTCCCGGATGCCGATGCCGGTGTCGCATACTTCGAGGTCCAGGACAGGCCGCGCGGGCACGCCTTCTTCACGCACATCCACATGGATGCGTACGTGGCCCTGTTCGGTGAACTTGATGGCGTTGCTGACCAGATTGGACAGCACTTGCTTGAAGCGCAGCGGGTCGAGCAGGGCATGGCAATGGGCGGCGGGCTCGATGGCGACCTCTAGTGCGAGCCCTTTCTGTTGTGCCAGGCCGTCGAATACCCGTCTCACCGACTCGACCAGTCCGGCGATCGCCACCGGTTCTGGGGCCAGTGTCATATGGCCTGACTCGATGCGGGCGATATCGAGAATATCGCCGATCAATCCCAGCAGATCCTTGGCCGAGTGATAGGCCACCTCGATTGCCGGGCGGTCCAACTGCCCCTGTTCGGCGCGTTTTAGGGACAATTCGAGCATGCCGATGACAGCGTTCATCGGTGTGCGGATCTCATGGCTGATCGTGGCGAGGAAGGTGCTTTTCGCACGATTGGCATCGTCGGCCTGCTGTTTGGCCAGGCGCAGGTCCTGGACCAGTTCGCGGCGTTCGCTGATGTCGATCCAGCCGCCGATGATGCCTTGCATTTCGCCTAGCGAGTCGCGATAGGGCAGGATCCAGTGATAGATGGTCAGTTCGCGGTTCTTCAGGCGCAGCGGACGATCGAGGATCAACGGCTTGCCTTCTTCCATGACCTGCCGGTAGTCCGCCTGGATCTGCCGGGTGTACTCGCAATGCGTGAACAGGCTTTCCTGCACGCGTTTTCCGATGACGTCTTCGGGCGTTGCCTGAACGGCGTCCAGGTAGCTGTCGTTGCAACTCTGCAGGCGACCTTCGCGGTCGCGCACATAGATCGGGTGGGGTGTGCCGTTGAGCAGGGCGCGCATGAACTCGAGCTGGTCATTCAAGGCGCGCTCGGCAGCCTGGCGTTGTTTGATCTGGCGGCGCAGCCGTGCGTTCCAGCCCAGGGACAGCAACAGCATCAGGCTGGTACCGAGCACGACCTGCAATATCAGGCGTTGGTAGGTCTGCCAGTAGGCATCGTCGTGCGCGCTGTAGCCGCGCCAGCGATTGTTGATCACGCCCAGTTCTTCTGGGCTGATGCTCAGCAGCGCCTTGTCGAGAATCGACGACAACTCCTTGGCCTGGCGTGTGGTGGCCATGGAGAAGGTCGCAGGTTCGGCGCCGACCGAGCCGCGAATCACAAGACCGCGGTTGGTGGCCAGTGCGTAGTTGGCATTGATCAGGGCGGCAATCGCGGCATCCACCTGGCCGGTGCCGAGCAGGGTCATGGAATGGAAGGCGCTTTCGGTTTCCACCCGGTGGGCCTGTGGGATACGCCTCGACAGCAAGTCCGCCATGGCGCTGTCACGGGTTACCGCGACGCGCCGTCCGTCCAATTGCTCCAGGGTGCTGGGTTGGTCCTTGCCGCCCCGGGTCACCAGCACGTAGGAGTTCTCCAGGTAGGGCCGGCTGATGCTGAGGATGTCGTTGCGCCGTCCGCCTGATGAAATGGCTGCGATCACGTCGGCGTGGCCTTGGCGTACCTGTTCGATCATGTCGCCGATGCCGTTGGCACGCTGCACTTCGAAGCGCAGGCCGGTGCGCAGGCGGATCAGTTCGAGCAGGTCAGCGGCGATGCCACGAAAGTTGCCATGGTTGTCGAAGAACGTAAGGGGAGCAGCGGTCTCGTTGACGACCACGCGCATCACCGGGTATTGCTGCAGCCACTGCTCTTCGCGAGGAGACAGTTGCAGTTTGCGGTCGGTCAGCAGTCTGCTGCCCCCGGCGCTCCAGCGTTGGTAGATATCCTCGCGCGTGGCGCTGGATAGGCTGTCGAGCGTGGCATTGACCAAGTCCAGGAGTGTCTGGTTGTCCTTGCGCAGGGCAAAGCTGAAACCGACCGGCTCGTGCTTGCCGAAGTTGGCCATCTTGATGTTGGGCAGGTGACCCTGGTTGATGTGGTAGTGGGTCGAGAGGGTATCGCCGATGAACACGTCGGCTTGGTCGAACGCCACGGCATTGAGGGCGTTCTGATAGGAAGGGTAGGAGAGCAGGGTAGCCTTGGGATACGTGGCGCGAACTTCGTCCAACGGCAGGTAATGGTAGAGCATGCTCAGCCGCAGGCCTTCCAGGCCTGTGTCCAATGGCCGCTTCTCGTCCTCGCGGGTGACCAGCACGGGTTGGTCGATAGCATAGGGGTGAGACAGCGCGACCCCGCTGTTCGAGGCCTCGAAACCATTGGCGCTGCCGAGCAGGTCGATCCGTCCCTGCACCAGGGCATCGATGGCCGCCTGGCGGGAGGCGAAGCGCAGGACCTTGACCGGCAGGCCCAGGGCCGTGCCGACCAGGCCGGCATAGTCGGCGGTCAGGCCTTGGTAGTCCCGGCCGCTGGACGTGATATCGAAGGGGGGGTAGTCCGGCGCCGAGGTGCCCAGTACCAGCGCTCGCCGAGCACCCAGCCAGCGAGTTTGCGCCGGGGTCAGCGGCAGACTGGGCGGGGTCGCTCGCGAACGGCTAAGCAGGGTGTAGTGCGGGGGCTCCATGCTGGATGCCCAAGCCGGGACGCTTGCCAGGAGCAAGAGAGTGCAGGACAGGAGCAGGCCGGCAACACACCTTGACATTGAATGACCTCAAACCAGGGCGTTGCGTTTTGCCATATCGATCAGTTCGACCAAGGAGCCGACTTTCAACTTCTGCATCAGGCGTTTCTTATATGTACTGACTGTTTTATTACTGAGGAACATACCCTTGGCGATTTCCTTGTTACTGCGGCCTTGGGCGAAAAGTTGCAGCACCATCAGTTCCCGGTCGTTGACGTGTCGGAACAACTCCAGGTCCTGGCTGTGGGTCTCGTCGTGGCCGACATTGATGGCCTGGCTGGGAAAGTAGTTGTAACCGGAAAGAACGGCTTTTACCGCACTGAGCAACTCGCTGAGGTCTTCCTGCTTGCAGACATAGCCGGCCGCCCCTGAATGCATGCAACGTATGGCGAACAAGGCGGGCGTCTGGGCGGTCAGCACCAGCACCTTCATCGGCATGGCCATGGCCTGGAAGCGCGACAGCACTTCCAGACCGTCCAGCTTGGGAATACTGATATCAAGAATGACCAGATCGGGCCGGGACTCACGAATCATCTGCATGGCATCGACGCCATTGTCCGACTCGCCGACGACCTTGTAACTCTGGTTCTCCAGTAACATGCGGACCGCCAGGCGGATGACCGGATGATCGTCGACAATAAAAACAGAATGCATAATCAACCTTCCATTCAACGGGTGTCAGAAATTGTGGGGCACCTTAGCTCAGTTGGAAGTCGACGGACATGACTGGAAGGGGGAGTGATCGATATATGGGAAAATACTTACAAAATAAAAGCCGTAGGATTACGCTTTTTTCTAGGAGGGATATCTGTCAACTGTCGATGGGTAACTTGATATGAAGAGTCTTGCAGGTTTGTTTAATTACTTATCTGAACTGTAAGACTTTTCATCGTTTACGAATTCGCAGCGGCGGCCTGTAACAGCCCGATACCCGGGCTTCGGGGTTACAGGCCGCTGCTCTCAGGTTGGGCTGGAACGTCCAGTCATCTCCCGGGCCATTTCGCTGGCGTAGCTGTCGGTCATGCCGGCGATGAAGTCGATCATGCGCAGGAATGCACTGTGCAACGACCCGGTCGGGTCGGGGGCATTGTTGCCGAGCAGGTCGAGAATGCGCCGGCTCTTGAAGGACGGGGTACGCCCGCCATGCTGTTCCAAGGCCGCTCCGCAAAAGGCATTGAGGAGGATTTCCAGGGTCGTGTAGGCACCAATCTCGTGGAGGGTCTTGCGCTTGTCCTGGAAGATCTTCTTGCGTGCCATGTCCTTGGCTTGCAGCACGCAACGCTTGGCCGGGCCATGCATGTGCTCGACCAGGTCACCGGGCAACTGTCCCGCGAGCAGGGCTTGCTGCTGTTCGACGAAGGCCCGGGCCGCAGCGTTGGTCAGGTGCTCGATGGCCTTGCCGCGCAGGATCGCCAGTTTGCGCCGGCGCGAATCGCCGGGTCCGAGCTGGCGGTAGGTATCGGGCAGATCGTCGCCGACCAGGCTGAGCAGCAGGGACTCGACCTCAGTGTATTGCAGCAGGCCCATCTCCAGCCCGTCTTCCAGGTCGATCAGGGCATAGCAGATGTCGTCCGCGGCCTCCATCAGGTAAACCAGCGGGTGACGTGCCCAGCGCTGTTCTTCCAATTGTGGCAGGCCCAGTTTACGGGCGATCTGTTCCAGCAGCGGTAGTTCGCTCTGGTAGCAACCGAACTTGTGCTTCTTGTAGCCCAGGGCGTCGGCGTGCCGGGCGCTCCACGGGTATTTAAGATAGGTGCCCAAGGTGGCGTAGGTCAGGCGGGTACCGCCGTCGAACTGGTGGTATTCGAGCTGGGTCAGGACACGGAAGCCTTGGGCGTTGCCCTCGAAGTTGAGAAAGTCGGCGCGCTCGTCATCGTTCATGGCATCCAGCCAGCCACGTCCTGCTGCCTGCTGGAACCAATGGCGGATGGCATCTTCCCCGGAATGGCCGAACGGCGGGTTGCCGATATCGTGTGCCAGGCACGCGGACTGCACGACCATGCCCAGGTCGCTGGGTTCGCACCATTGCGGCAGGCTGTCGCGCAGAGTCTCACCGACCCGCATGCCCAGCGAGCGGCCGACGCAGCTGACCTCCAGCGAGTGGGTCAGACGGGTATGGATATGGTCGTTGCTCGACACCGGATGGACCTGGGTCTTGCGTCCCAGGCGGCGGAAGGCGCCGGAGAAGATGATACGGTCGTGGTCTTTGTGGAAGGGGCTACGCCCCAGTTCTTCCGGGCTGTACAGGGCTTTGCCCAGGCGTTCGCGGGTAAGCAGGGTGTGCCAATCCAAGGCTCGATCTCCCATCGGGTGAGTCGCCATAGCTTCCCGTGTCGAGGACACCCGCGCAAGCGGCGGGCGCCGAGCAGTTGCTCAGGGGCGGCGATTGGTGCTTTGCATGAAGAGCCGGATCAAGGGCGCCAGGCTGCCGCCCAGGCGCACCAGGCGGGCAAGGTTGCCGCTGCGCACGCCCTTGCCGGTGAGAAAGCCAAGCGCGACCACCGCACCGATGCCCCACAGCGGCGCGTGCTTGATGCCCAGCCCCTCGTGCAGCGAGTGGCCCATGCCACGCAAGCGATTCAACGGGTTGAGCAGTTGGGCCGACTCATGGCGGATCTCCTGGCGGTGCATTTCCAGCCGCAGCCGCAGTAATGCCTTGCGCAGTTCACGGGGATTACGGGTGTTGGGGAGTTCAGGCAGGCTCATGGCAACAGGCGCTCCCGGTCCTTGGCGAGTTCTTCGAGGGTTGCGCTGAACGGCGAAGATTCGTCGAACACCGCTGCCTTCAGGCGCAGCCCGCAATACAAGGCGGCCACACCGTAGAACAGGCACAGGCCGATGATCCCGGCCAGGCGATAGCTGTCCCACAGCAACACCAGCAACAGGCCGGAGAGCGCTGTCAGCAGGAGCAGGGCAAAAACCAGTGCCAGGCCGGCGAACAGCAGCAGGCTGAGGGTACGTGATTTCTGCTCCTGAAATTCGATGCCGAGCAGTTCGATATGGCTATGCAGCAGGCCTAACACGGCTGCGCCGAGACGCTTGCCCGTGTTCGAGCTGCCGGCGCCGAGGGCGTCGTTGTCCATGTCCGTTCCTCAGCGCCGGTTGGCCAGCAGGCCGATCAGCAGGCCGACCCCGGCGGCGATGCCGACGGCTTGCCATGGGTTTTCCCGCACGTATTCCTCGGCGCTGCCGAGTGCCGCCTGACCGTGTTCACGGACCGAGTCCTGAGTCAGTTGCAGGGTTTCCCGAGCGCGCAGCAGCCTGTCATGGATCTGGTCGCGCAACTCGTCAGCCTGATCGCCGGCCAGGTTGGCGGTATCGGCGAGCAGTTTCTCGGTGTCGCGAACCAGGGCCTGGAAGTCAGCCATCAATATCTCTTGAGCATTCTTTGCCGATTTGCTGGCCATGGGTCTCTCCCTGTGGGTGTATGTGGCTATTTCGAGTCTTGGCTGTCGCGGAAGGTTCAGTGCACGTGCTGGTACAGCCTTTACGTTGCCCCGGGGCTGATCGCCAGGGTCAAGCATGCGTGCTGGCCTGTACCGATAAACCTTAACCCAATCCACGATAAACCCAAGAAAAAACACCTCAGACCAGCTTCAATATCATGAGCGCGCTGTTTGAAGGACCGAGCCTGTCTTGGTGCGAGCCGGAGCGGCCTGGAATGGAACGTCAACAGATCCTAGAATAAGCATCCATTCTGGTGTTGTTGGTACCTACCCATGCTTCCTGAATGCCAATTGTTCGGCACCTTGGGGTGCCACCTATGCGAGGTGGCCGAGGCATTGCTGATGCCTTTCGTCGAGCACGGCCTGCTGGTGGAACTGGTCGATATCGCCGAGAGCGAAGACCTGTTCGAACGCTACGGCCTGCGCATCCCGGTATTGAGACGCTGTGACACGGGCGCTGAACTCGGTTGGCCGTTCGATGCCGAGCAGGTGGTGTCCTTCCTGCGTTGAGGCCATTAATAAATCGATGCATATCTCTGCGTGCATGCCTGGGGCCGGCCATGGACAATCGCCGCGCACCGGCCAGGAGGGCCGGCCACGCCCCATGCATTGCCAGGAGAGGCACCGATATGCTCATCACCCCTCATTTCACCCTCGAAGAAATGATCACTTCCCAGGTCGCCTGCCGCGAAGGCCTGGACAATACACCTGACCCGCAAACCCGGGAGAACCTGCACCACCTCTGCACGACCCTGGAGCAAGTGCGTCGCCTGATCGGCCGGCCGATCCTCATCAGCAGCGGTTACCGCAGCACGGCGGTCAACCAGCGGGTAGGTGGGACGCCGAACAGCGCCCATACTCGCGGCCTGGCTGCGGATTTCACCACGTTAGAGATGACGCCGAGGTCGCTGGCGATGCGGATCCAGGACAGCGACCTGGTGTTCGACCAACTGATCCTGGAGTTCGACAGCTGGGTGCATCTTGCGGTCGCCTATGGTAAGCCACGGCGCCAGGTGCTCAGCATCCGCCGGGGTACGGGTTACCTGCCGGGTATTCAGTAAACCATTGCATCGTTTGACGCGGACATACGTCCGACCATACACTGTATATCAATACAGTATTTGGCCGGGTGACCGCTTGTGCCTGAAGCCTGTAGTTGGAGATTGCTGATGGAGATTGCTGATGGAGAGTGCCGATGGTCAATGTCGAACAACTGAAATACAGCGTGAACCGGATGTCCCCCGAACTGCTGTATGACGCCGTGCTGGAGCTACGACTCGACGGGCTGGTGACCGAGGGCAAGACGCCGTTCGGCAAGGTGCACTTCAACACCTGCTTCGCCGAGATCGAGGCGCTGTTCCAGCGGGCCGGCTATCACCGGCCACTGGACGTGGTGGGTTACGAGGGGCTGATCTACGCCCTGTATGACCCCAGCCGTTGGGAGGCCGTGCAGGTGTTGCGCTGGCTCAAGGAGTACAGCGAGATGTCCAGCCAGGTTTGTTGAGGGGCCGGGCATGGAGGATAATGCCCGCCCCGTTTCCACGAGCCTTGCCATGACAGCGCCTTTCGACCCGGTACGCCATCAAGCCAGCACCGTTTGCCTGCCGCCAGGGCCCTGGTCGACGGTGCTCGACTGCCTGTGCGATCACTTCAAGGCGATCAGCCGTGAGCAATGGCTTGACCGCATTGCCCGTGGGCGCGTGCTGGATGCCGAGGGGCAAGCCATCGGTGTCGAATCGCCTTACCGCCAGGGGCTACGTATCCACTATTTTCGCGAGGTGCCGAACGAGAAGCCGATCCCGGTGCAGGAGGCGATCCTGCATGTGGACGAGCACCTGGTGGTGGCCGACAAGCCGCATTTCCTGCCAGTCACCCCGACGGGCGAATATGTCGAGCATACCTTGCTGCGGCGCTTGATTCGCCGTTTGGACAACCCGCACCTGGTGCCTTTGCACCGCATCGACCGGCACACTGCCGGGCTGGTGCTGTTTTCTGCCAATCCCCAGAGCCGCTCGGCCTACCAGTCGCTTTTCCCCAACCGGCAGATCGACAAGCGCTACCAAGCCATTGCCGCGGCCTTGCCCGCCCTTGAATTTCCCTTGGTGCACAAGAGCCGGCTGGTCCATGGCGAACCCTTCTTCCGCATGCAGGAGGTGCCCGGTGTGGCTAACAGCGAGACCTTGGCCGAGGTGCTTGAGCGGCAGGGCGATTTGTGGCGCTACGGGTTGTCGCCCGTGACCGGCAAGACCCATCAGTTGCGTGTGCACATGACTGCCTTGGGGGCCAGCATCTGCAACGACCCGTTCTATCCGCAGCTCAGGAACGTCGAGGATGATTACGGCCGGCCCTTGAAGCTCTTGGCCCAGAGCCTGCGCTTCAAGGACCCGCTGACGGGGGAGGCGCGCTACTTCGAGAGCCGGCTGACCCTCGACTGGTAAAAGCGGCACTCTGGGGGCGCCGCTGCGGTTCAGCGGTTGAAGCGTTCCACCAGCGAATACTGCCCGGTGGCGGTGCGGGTCAGCTCCTCGCTGAGCAACGCAGAATGCTGCGCCTGCTCCGAGGTCTGGTCGGCCAACTCGGCGATGGTGGCGATGTTGCGGCTGATCTCGTCGGCCACCGCGGTTTGTTCCTCGGTGGCGGCGGCGATCTGGGTGGCCATGTCGGTGATGTTGGCCACCGCCTCGCTGATACCCGCCAGCGCCTGGTCGGCTTCCATTACCCGTGCCACGCCTTCCTCGGCCTGGCGGTGTCCGGTTTCCATGGTCTGTACGGCATTGCTGGCGGTTTGCTGCAACTTGGCGATCAGGTTGTGGATCTGCCCGGTGGACTCGGCGGTGCGCTGCGCCAGTTGGCGGACTTCATCGGCGACCACGGCGAAGCCTCGGCCCATCTCGCCAGCACGGGCTGCCTCGATGGCGGCGTTCAGGGCCAGCAGGTTGGTCTGGTCAGCGATGCCTTTGATCACGTCGACGACGCCACCGATCTCGTCGCTGTCCTTGGCCAACTGGGTGACGGTCTGGCCGGTTTCGCCCACGGCTGCGGACAGGCGCTCGATGGCCTCGCGGGTTTCACCGGCAATCTGCCGCCCCTGGCTGGTCAGGCGATTGGCTTCCTGAGTGGCGTCGGCGGTACGTTGAACGTGGTTGGCCACTTCCTGGGTGGTGGTGGCCATCTGGCTGACTGCCGTGGCGACCTGTTCGGTTTCCACCCGTTGGCGCTCGAGCCCGGTCGAGCTGTTGTGGGCCAGAGTGTCTGACTGGCGGGCTTGCTCGTTGAGGTGTTCGGCGCTGTCCTGCAGGCGGGTCAGGCAGGTTTTCATGCGGGCGTCCTGGCTGAGCATGGCCATTTCCAGGCGCGCCTGCACGCCGCGGCTGTCGGTGTACATCTGCGCGATCAGCGGGTCGGAGGTGGTCTGCTCAGCCAGGCGCAGGAGGCGCTTGAGGCCGCGTTGCTGCCAGGTCAGGCCGAGCAGGCCAAGCGGCACCGACAGGCCTGCCGCCAGGGCGAAGCCCCAGGAGTGGCCGAGCCAATTGCCGATCAGGAAACCGATCTGGCTGACCAGAATGAACGGCAGCCAGTCCTGCAGCACCGGCAGCCACTTGTCGCGGCGCGGAACGGGTGGTTTGCCCTGGTTGATGCGCTGGTACAGCGCCTCGGCGCGACGGATCTGTTCAGCGGTGGGTTTGACCCTCACCGACTCGAAGCCGACCACCTGGTTGTTCTCGAAGACCGGGGTTACATAGGCATTGACCCAGTAGTGGTCACCCGATTTGCAGCGGTTCTTGACGATGCCCATCCAGGGCTGGCCCTGCTTCAGGGTTGTCCACATATGGGCGAACACCGCTGGCGGCACATCCGGGTGCCGTACCAGGTTGTGCGGTGCGTGCGTCAGCTCCTCGCGGGAAAACCCACTGATCTCGATGAAGGCATCGTTGCAATAGGTGATCACACCCTTGGAGTTGGTGGTCGAGATCAAGCGCTGTTGGGCAGGAAAAGTCCGTTCGCGTTGGGTAATCGGTTGGTTGTTACGCATCTGCTGTTCAATCCGCAAGGCTTTCGAAAGGTATCGGCATGCCTGCGCCTTTATTGAATGGATATTTGCTGAACTTGATCTGGCGCAATAAAGCGTTGCGGCGCCTGAGGTAGGAAATAGCTGCTATTTCATGAACTTTGACCGCATTATTTCGGTATTTTGACGATTTGGTCAGATGATGGCTGGTTGTCTAGCCAGAAGCCAGCATTGGATAGCTGAACCCGGCAAAGTGCGCCAGGTTGAGGCCGAAATGACAGAGGACGGCCGCCGCCAGACCGCCATAGCGATAAGCCAGGCCATAGCCCAGCCCGGCTAGGCTGGCCAGGTAGAACCATTGCCAGCCACCTCCCAGGTGTGCCAGCCCGAACAGCAGGGCCGCTGTCACCAAGGCCAGCGCCTGGTTGTTGAACAGGCGTTGCAGCCCGCCCTGAATGTAACCGCGAAACAGCAGTTCCTCGGTCAGGCTCACCAGCAGCAGGTTGTTCAGCAACCAGATCCAGGCCTGTTCCGGCCATTTCGGAGCCCAGGCCACGAGGCCCAGGGCCCATGCGCCCCCCAGGCAAGTAGCCACCGTGAGCGGCAGGATCAGGGCCAGGCTGACAGGCAGGCCCTGTGGGCGCATCATCAGTATCCAGGGACAGGCCAGCAGCAGCCAGACGCCTATCAGCGGCTTGTCGAGGTTCAGGTACAGGGTGAAAGGGAGGGCGCCTTCGCTCAACACCGCCTTGTCGATGACCTTGGCGCCGTTGAAGCCTGGCAGCCAGTGCAGTGCCAGGGCGATAGCCAGGAGGATGAACAGGCCATGGCCCAGGCTTTTCTGCCAGTGCGCCTGGCGGCGTACCAACACGCCGGCGCCAAGGAGCGCCAACAGGCTGGGTACGGCGAGGAGAGTGAGGGTGCCGAAGGCCAGGGCCAGGGCATAACCGAAGCCGAGCAGGGTCAGGCCTATCCAGTGAGGGGCGAGCATGTCATTTCCTTGAACTGATGAACCGGTCCAGGGTTTGACACTGCCAAGTCCGCTCAGGACACGCTCATCCGCTTCGCCGGTTCCTGTAGGCAAGAGGCCCAACCCAGGAAGGCCGGGCCGCTGTCTCAGGCTGCGATCAACTGCCGCAGTACGTAGTGCAGGATGCCGCCTGCCTTGAAGTACTCCACTTCGTTGAGGGTATCGATCCGGCACAGCACCTCGATCTGCTCCTGCTGGCCGTCTTCGCGGGTGATGCGCAGGGGTAGGCTCATGCCTGGCCGGATCTGCGCACCGCTCAGCCCCAGGATATCGATGCGTTCCTTACCGCTCAGGGCCAGGCTCTTGCGATTCTGCCCGGTGTTGAACTGCAGCGGCAGCACGCCCATGCCGACCAGGTTGGAGCGGTGGATGCGCTCGAAGCTCTCTGCCAGCACCGCCTTGACCCCCAGCAGGTTAGTGCCCTTGGCCGCCCAGTCACGGCTGGAGCCGGTGCCGTACTCCTGGCCTGCGATCACCACCAGTGGCGTGCCTTCGGCCTGGTAGCGCATGGAGGCATCGTAGATCGCCATCTTCTCGCCGCTGGGCACGTACAGGGTATTGCCGCCTTCCTCACCGCCGAGCATCTCGTTGCGGATGCGGATATTGGCGAAGGTGCCGCGCATCATCACCTCATGGTTGCCGCGCCGCGAGCCGTAGGAGTTGAAGTCCCGGGGCTCCACGCCTTTGCCTCGCAGGTAGCGGCCTGCCGGGCTGTCGGCCTTGATGTTGCCGGCTGGGGAAATGTGGTCGGTGGTCACCGAGTCACCGAGCAGCGCCAGGATGCGTGCACCATGGACGTCCTCGATCACCGGCGGTGGGCCGTCGATTCCCTCGAAGAAGGGCGGGTGCTGGATGTAGGTGGAGTCGTCCTGCCAGACGTAGGTGGCCGCTTGTGGCACTTCGATGGCTTGCCACTGGGCATCGCCGGCGAAGACCTCCGCGTACTCCTTGTGGAACATGGCGGTGTCGACTTGCGCCACGGCGTCGGCGATTTCCTGCTGGCTGGGCCAGATATCACGAAGGTAGACCGGCTGGCCATCCTTGCCGGTGCCCAGAGGGTCGCGGGTCAGGTCGACGCGTACGCTGCCAGCCAGGGCGTAGGCCACCACCAGGGGCGGGGAGGCCAGCCAATTGGTCTTGACCAGCGGGTGCACGCGGCCTTCGAAGTTGCGGTTGCCCGAGAGCACCGAGGCCACGGTCAGATCGGCGCTGCTGATGGCGGTCTCGATGGCGTCGTCCAGCGGGCCGGAGTTGCCGATGCAGGTGGTGCAACCATAGCCGACCAAGTCGAAGCCCAACTGATCGAGATAAGGGGTGAGACCGGCGGCCTTGTAGTAGTCGGTGACCACCTTGGACCCGGGAGCCAGCGAGCTCTTGACCCAGGGTTTGCGCTGCAGGCCTTTTTCCACCGCCTTTTTCGCCACCAGCCCGGCAGCCATCATCACACTTGGGTTGGAGGTGTTGGTGCAGGAGGTGATGGCGGCGATGACCACTGCGCCGTCGCGCAGGGCGTGGGTCTGGCCCTGGTGTTCGTAGCTGATTTCGCCGGCCTGGTCGGCATTGCCCACGGCGACTCCACCGCCGCCTTCGCTTTCCAGGCGTCCGACGTCCTTGTTCAGTGGCTTGGGTTGCAAGCTGACGAACCCATCGAACGCCTGGCTGACCTCGGACAGGGCAACCCGGTCCTGAGGACGCTTGGGCCCGGCCAGGCTGGCCTCGACTTGGTGCATGTCCAAGGCCAGGGTGTCGGTGAACACCGGCTCCTGGCCGGGCAGGCGCCAGAGGCCTTGTTCCTTGCAATATGCTTCGACCAGCTGTACGGTCTCTTCCGGTCGGCCAGACAGGCGCAGGTAGTCCAGGGTCACCTGGTCGACTGGGAAGAAGCCGCAGGTGGCGCCGTATTCCGGTGCCATGTTGGCGATGGTGGCGCGGTCGGCCAGAGGCAGGTCGGCCAATCCGTCGCCATAGAATTCGACGAACTTGCCGACCACGCCTTTCTTGCGCAGCATCTGCGTGACGGTCAGCACCAGGTCGGTGGCCGTGATGCCTTCGCGCAGCTTGCCGGTCAGCTTGAAGCCGATCACCTCGGGAATCAGCATCGACACCGGCTGGCCGAGCATGGCCGCTTCCGCTTCGATACCGCCCACGCCCCAGCCCAGCACACCCAGGCCGTTGATCATGGTGGTGTGTGAGTCGGTGCCGACCAGGGTGTCGGGGAAGGCATAGGTGCGGCCGTCTTCCTCACGGGTCCAGACGGTGCGGCCAAGGTATTCGAGGTTGACCTGGTGACAGATGCCAGTGCCGGGCGGCACTACGCGGAAGTTGTCGAAGGCGCTCTGGCCCCAACGTAGGAAGGCGTAGCGTTCGCCGTTGCGCTGCATCTCGATGTCGACGTTCTGGGCGAAGGCTTGTTGGCTGGCATAGCGGTCGACCATCACCGAGTGGTCTATCACCAGGTCCACTGGCGACAGTGGGTTGATCCGCTGCGGATCGCCACCGGCCTTGGCCATGGCGGCGCGCATGGCGGCCAGGTCGACCACCGCTGGCACGCCCGTGAAATCCTGCATCAGCACCCGCGCCGGGCGGTACTGGATCTCGCGGTCGGAGCGGCGCTCCTGGAGCCAGTCGGCCAGTGCGCGCAGGTCGTCACTGTTGACGGTCTTGCCGTCTTCCCAGCGCAGCAGGTTTTCCAGCAGCACCTTCAGCGACATGGGCAGGCGTTGCAGGTCGCCGAGTTGGCGGGCGGCTTCGGCCAGGCTGTAGTAATGGTAAGGACGGTTGGCCACCGTCAGTGTCTTGAGGGTCTTCAGGCTATCGAGCGAGGGCATTCCCAACTCCTTGTGCGCCGGTGACCGACAATTCCTGATTGTTGCCGGTATCACCGCCTCTGTGACGGTCCGCACGGCACGGACCTGGCTGAATCGTCAGGTTAGACCGGTTTGCCCGTCCTGACCCAATACTGGACCGGCGGGGCGTGTCGCAGGTTCCGATCTTCCTTTATCATTCGCCGCTTTGCCGGCGCATGCCTTGCGCCGGATCAGGGTTGGCGGGGTTTTCGCCAACCGTCGTGGAGTGAGAGATGAATACCCTGTTCATGCATTGCCGGCCCGGCTTCGAGGGCGAGGTCTGCGCCGAGATCAGCGAGCACGCCGCGCGCCTGGGTGTGGCTGGTTACGCCAAGGGCAAGCCGCACAGCGCCTGCGCCGAATTCGTCTGCAACGAGGCCGAAGGTGCCGAGCGGCTGATGCGTGAATTGCGCTTTGCCCAACTGATCTTCCCGCGCCAGTGGGCACGGGGCCGCTTTGTCGATCTACCGGAGAGCGACCGCATCAGCGTGTTGCTGGAACAGTTGGTGGATTACCCGGTCTGCGGCAGCCTGTGGTTGGAAGTGCTCGACAGCAATGACGGCAAGGAGCTTTCGACCTTCTGCCGCAAGTTCGAGGTGCCCCTGCGCAAGGCTCTGGGCAAGGCCGGGCGGTTGCTGGAGGATGCCTCGCGTCCACGCCTGCTGCTGACCTTCATCAGCGGTCGGCGGGTCTTTCTCGGCCTGGCCGACGCGGATAACTCGGCGCTCTGGCCCATGGGTATCCCGCGCCTGAAGTTCCCGCGCGAGGCGCCGAGCCGTTCGACCCTCAAGCTGGAGGAGGCCTGGCACCAGTTCATCCCCCGTGACCAGTGGGACCAACGCCTCCACGGCGACATGACCGGTGTCGACCTGGGGGCCGCGCCGGGTGGCTGGACCTACCAGTTGGTCAAGCGCGGCATGCTGGTGACCGCCATCGACAACGGCCCCATGGCCGAGAGCCTGATGGACACCGGGTTGGTCCAGCACCTGATGGCCGACGGCTTCACCTGGCGGCCCAAGCAGACCGTCGACTGGATGGTCTGCGACATCGTCGAGAAGCCAGCGCGCAGCGCTGCCCTGCTGGAAACCTGGCTGGGCGAAGGGCTGTGCCGCGAAGCGGTGGTCAACCTGAAATTGCCGATGAAACAGCGCTATGCCGAGGTGCGGCGCCTGCTCGACCGTATAGAGGCGGGGTTCAAGGCACGCAAGGTCAAGGTGTCTATCGCCTGCAAGCAGCTGTACCACGACCGTGAGGAAGTGACCTGTCATTTGCGGCGGCTGGATATCAAGAAGCGTTGATGCCGGTGCCGCGCCAGCCACGGCTTCATCGCTTGCCCAGAATCTTCCCGAGCATTTCCGGACGGGGCGCCCCTTGCTGGCTCTGCAGTTGCCCCTGTTCGTCCAGGTAGAAGATCGCCGGCGTCGCGGCCAGCCCCATCTCTTCCATCAATGCCAGGTTGGCATCGAGCTTGGCCTGTGCCGCTTCGGGGATCTTGTCCAGCGCCTTGAGCGTGCTGGCCTTGCCGGCCTTTTCATGCTGCTGCAGTGCTTGCACCGGGTCCTTGCTGGCCAGCAAGGCCGCCGATTTGCCGGGGCTGTCCTCGCGGATGATGCCAACCATGATATGGCGCAGTTGCACCTTGCCGGATTCGACCCAGGGCCGGGCCTGCTGCCAGAACATGTTGCAATAGGGGCAGTTGGGGTCGCTGAACAGGTACACCGTGCGTGGTGCATCCGCCTTGCCGTCGGCTATCCAGGCGGTCTTTTCCAGCTTTGCCCAGATGGCCTTGCTCATGGGGCCATACACCAGTTTCTCCAGCGGTTCGGCACTGAGGTCCTTGCCCTGTTCGTCGAACAGGCTGCCGACCAGCACATGCTTGCCGTCGGGCGTCAGGTACAGGGCCAGGCCGTTGTTCTGGTACTCGGCGGCGTAGCCGCGCAGGCCGTTGGGCGCGTCGAAGCTGCCCTTGATCACGGCACCCTTGGCTTGCAGTTGCTGGATCGCCTTGGGCAGCTCTTCGGCCTGCAGCAGCGGAGTGGCCAGCAGGGAGAGGGTCAGGGGCAGGAGGGGGAGGAGGCGCATTCTACTTTCCTTGTGCGGTAGGGGCGGGCGCGTTGGCGCGTTCGAGAGGTTGCAGCGCATGCTGCAGGCTGGCGCGGGACAGTTCGCCCAGGTGGCTGCCGATCAGGTGTCCTTCAGCGTTGTAGAAGAGGGTCGTGGGCAAGGCCATGGAGCCGACGTGCTGGGCCAGTTGGCCAGTGCCGTCGAACAGCACATGGGACAGGTTCAAGCCGGTGGTGGTGAGGAAGGTGCTCACGGTCTGCGGCGTCTCGCCTTGGTTGACGAACAGGAAGGTCACACCCGGGTGATCATGCTGGGCCTGCTGCAGCACGGGCATTTCTCGACGGCAAGGCGGGCACCAGGTGGCCCAGATGTTCACCACCAATGGCCGGCCACGGTACTCGTTCAAGGCCACGGATTGGCCGCTGGCATTGCGCAGGGTCAGGTCCGGCAACTGCGTGCCCTGGCTGTAGAGGTGGCTGGCCAGGCTGGCGAGCAGCCAGAACAGTGCCCCGCTGAACAAGCCCCAGCCCAATGGGCGGCGTAGCCCAGAATGGCGCCAGCCTTGCCACAGGGCGCCGACCACGATGGCGAGCAGGCCAGGCCAGGGCAGGAAGCCGCCGTCGCGCAGGTCGATGATCTGCAGCAGGTCCTCGCGGTACATCGGCCAGTAGCTGGCGACAAAGCCCAGGCGCGCACTGAGCAGTCCCAGCAGGAACAGGTTGAACAGCGCCGACTCCGGGCTCTCGCCACCGCGCCGTCCAATCCACCAGCCGACCAGGCTGGCGATGGCCAGTGCGCCGAGCAGCAGCAGGTGGTTGAGGGCCATGGTCAACGGCCCCAGGGTCAAGGTCAGCATCAGCCTTGGCTCCGTGTCTGGGTCCAGTGTTGCAGGAAGCCGGAGGCATCGATTTCGCCAGTGATCCGTCGGGCCCTGCGTTCTTCTCCTTCAGGGCCGATCCAGATCAGGCTGGGCGGTCCGGGTACCTGGTAGCGTTGCAACAGTTCGCGGCTGGCCGGTGTGTCGGTGGTGACATCCAGGCGCAGCAGGTGTACCCCGGCCAGGCTGGCATGGACGTCATCGCGGGCGAACACCTGTTTCTCCATGACCTTGCACGACACGCACCAGTCGGCATAGTAGTCCAGCATCACCCACTGGCCGCGAGCCTTGGCGCTGTCCAGCTCGCGTTGCAAGTCTTCGGGCTGGCTGACGGTCACGAAAGTATCTTCCACCTGGGCCGCCTGCGACATAGCGCCGCCGCCTGTGAACGGGGCCAAGGGTTGCCAGGGGTCGCCGCCACCGGCAGCAGCGCCGACCAGCAGCAGTGCGCCCCACAAGGCACCCAGCAACGGCACCGCGCGCAGGGCGGGAAGGCGTTGCAGGGCCGGCCAGGCGGCCCAGCCCAGGGCGATCAACCAGGCGCCGCCCAAGGCCAGGAACAGCGAGGGCGCCAGCAGGCTGCGCAGGGTATACAGGGCCATGCCGAGGAAGACGAAACCGAAGAACCCCTTGACCAGGTTCATCCAAGCCCCAGGGCGAGGCAGGTAGCGATTGCCCAGGGTCACCAGCAACAGCAAGGGTACTCCCATGCCCAAGCCGAGGCTGAAGAGCACCAGCCCGCCTTGCAGCACATCGCCGCTTTGCGCGATGTAGAGCAGGGCACCGGCCAGCGGCGCGGTCATGCAAGGGCCCATCAGCAGGCCCGAGAGGGCGCCGAGCAGCGCCGCGCCATACAGGTTGCCGCCGCGGGTATCCTGGCCGGCGCGGTTCAGGCGGTCACGCAGGCCGGCGGGCAGTTGCAGCTCGAAGGCGCCGAACATGGGCAAGGCCAGCATGATGAACAGCGCCGCCAGGCTGCCGAGCAGCCAGGGCTGTTGCAGCCAGGCCTGCAAGCTGGCGCCGAGCAGGGCGGCGACCACGCCCAGCGCGGCGTACACCAGGGCCATGCTCAGCACGTACACACTGGCCAGTATCCAGCCACGTCGGGCGCTGGCGCCATTACCCAGGACCAGCCCGGCGAGGATCGGCAGCATCGGCAGTGAACAAGGCGTGAAGGCCAGCAACAGGCCGAGGCCGAAGAACGCTAGCAGGCTCCAGGCCAGGCTGCTGTGCTGCAGGCCGCTGGCCAGGGCCTGGTCATTGGCTTGTTCGCTGCCCGGCCCGGCAGCGTTGGGGCTGTCGCCCAATGCAATCTGGCGGGTCTGCGGCGGGTAGCAGAGGCCGGCGTCGGCACACCCCTGCCAGCCTAGGCGCAACTGGCCGCTGGCGCTGGCCGGCAGCACCAGCTCGAGCTCACCCCGGTATACAGGGCTGTCACCGAAGAACTCGTCATGGTGGTTCAGGGCCGGTGGCAGGGCTGGATGCTGTTCGGTGGGCAGGCCATCGAACTTGAGGCGCTTCTGGTACAGGTAGTAGCCATCCTCGATCTTGAAGTGCAGGCGCATCTCCCCTGATGGCAGGCGGTCGTGGGTCAGGACGAAGGCCTTGTCCACGGGCAGGAAATCAGGCTGGGCAAAGAACGGGTTGGCTTGGAGCGGGCCAGCGAGCAGAAGCATCAATGAGAGAAGTAGAACGCGCATGTCGACGCCTTGGCAGTGCATTGAGCGGCCCATGCTGGCGTGGGGCGATTAACCGAAAGTTAACCCCGTCCTACACGGTGGTCGTCCAGTCGCGACGCGATCAGCCGGGCGCGGCATAATCCTGCCTTAATCGGCGGCTTGTGCAATACAATCTTTCCCTTTGGAGGCACCCACCATGCACGTACTGCTCTGCGAGGATGACGACCTGATCGCCAGCGGCATCAGCGCAGGCTTGACCGCGCAGGGGCTGACCGTGGACCGGGTGGCCAGCGCCTCGGCGGCACGGGCATTGCTGCAGGCGGCGAAGTTCGACGTGATGGTGCTCGACCTGGGCTTGCCCGATGAAGATGGGCTCAAGCTGCTACGGCGCCTGCGCCAGCAGGGCGAGACCCTGCCGGTACTGGTGCTGACGGCCCGTGACGCGATCACCGACCGGGTCGAGGGCCTGCAGGCCGGTGCCGACGACTACCTGCTCAAACCCTTCGACCTGCGCGAGCTGGCGGCGCGCCTGCACACCTTGCTGCGCCGCGCCGCCGGGCGGGCAGTGAACATCATCGAACACGGACCGCTGCGCTATGACCCGAGCAGTTGCGAAGCCAGCCTGGCCGGGCAGCCGGTGGATCTGTCGCGGCGCGAACAAGCGTTGCTCCAGGCCTTGCTGCACAATCCGGGGCGGGTGCTGACCAGCGAGCAGCTCAAGGATTGTGTGTACGGCTTCAGCGACGAGGTCGAGAGCAATGCCCTCAACGTGCATATCCATCACCTGCGGCGCAAGCTTGGCAACAGCATTGTCGAGACCGTGCGTGGCCTGGGCTATCGCCTGGGGCCGGCGCAGGCCCCGGAGGAGACCTCGTCATGAGCTTGCGTGTACGCCTGAGCCTGATTCTTGGCAGTGCTTTCGTGATCATCTGGGCCCTGGCCGCAGCCTGGATGCTGCGCGACCTGCGCCAACAGATGATGTTCTCCCTTGACCAGCGCCTGGTGGCTTCGGCGCGCATGGTCGCCGGCTTGATCGACCAGTTGCCGCAGCCGCTGGTGGCCAAGGGCGAGAATACGCGTTTCTCTGCCGACCAGCTCAGCGTGCCCGATGGTATGGCCTGCCAGGTCAGTTCGCTGCGCGGCGAGATCCTCGCCAGCAACCACAAGCACGATGGCTCCATGGATGACCAGCGCAGTGGCTTCCAGGACCAGACCATCGACGGCGCTTTGTGGCGTACTTTCACCTACACCCGTGGCGATGTGCGCATCACCACCGCCGACCGCCACATGGAGCGCGAGGCATTAAATCGCTCGATCCTGCTGGCCGCTTCGGCACCGGTGTTGATGGCCCTGCTCGGTAGCCTGGCCTTGCTCTGGGTAGGTCTGGGCAAGGGCCTGGAACCGCTCAACCGCATGCGTGACGCCTTGCGTCGACGACGGGCCGACAGTGTCGAGCCCCTGAAGGTGGCAGGTATGCCCAGTGAATTGCAGCCTCTGCTCGAGACCCAGAACCAGCTGTTTCTGCGCATCGCCCAGACTATCGAGCGTGAACGGCGCCTGACCGACGACGCGGCCCATGAACTGCGCAGCCCGCTGACCGCCATCAAAACCCACCTGCAAGTGGCGCGCATGACCGATGGCAGCGTGCGTGAACAGGCCCTGGAGCATGCCGAGCAGGGTGCCGATCGACTGCACCGGACATTGGAGCAGTTGCTGATGTTGGCGCGGGTCGAAGGCAGCTTGTCGTTCGACGATGGGGTGCAGTGCAGCGCCGAACAGGTGGCTTTGCAAGCAGTGCAGGATGCTGGCGGAGGGGACAACCGGCGCATCGTCCTGCACCTGCCCGCCGAGGCCGCGAAGGTTTACCTGGGCATGCCGGCACCGTTGGCGGTGGCGGCCTTGCGCAATCTGCTGGATAACGCTTTGCGTCATACCGGTACTGATGAGCCGGTGGAGCTGGATGTGCAGATGGAGGAGGGGCAGGTCGGCTTCCTGGTGCGCGACCATGGGCCTGGGATTCCTGCCGAAGACCTGCAGCACCTGACCGAGCGGTTTTGGCGCCATAGCCAGAGCGCTGGTTGTGGGTTGGGATTGGCGATTGTGCAGGCGATCGTCCAGCGATGTGCCGGCAGTTTGCGGTTCGAGAGCCGGAGCGATGGGTTGCGGGTGTGGTTGCAGGTGCCGGCGCGGGGGGCCTCAGTGTAGGTGGCTGTCCTTGGGCTGTGGGATTGGCTGAGTGTCCGATTGCTTGGGTGGCAGGTGCGATGTAGCCCCGCCAGGCAGAAATCACATCTGAAGCGCTAAATCCTCCCTTCGCTGAAGCGTCTCCCAAGCGATAAGCACCCGACACACATCTGGTTACAGGCGCGTGGCGGGCATATTCGCTTGCTTGCGAGGGTTACTTCAGATGTCGACCGCTTCCAGCCTTGCCGAGGTATTGCCGGTTTCCGAGCCGGAAACCTTGTTCGAATTCGAGGATTCCCCGCTGCTGCTGCGCCAGCAGCAACAGGAGTCCAACGCCCGTAGCTATCCACGGCGTATTCCGCTGGCACTCAAGTGCGCCCGTGGCATTTATGTCGAGGATGTCGAGGGGCGTCAGTTCATCGATTGCCTGGCCGGCGCCGGTACCTTGGCCTTGGGGCATAACCATCCGGTGGTGATCAAGGCTATCCAGCGGGTTCTGGCCGATGAACTGCCGTTGCACACTCTGGACTTGACCACCCCGGTCAAGGACCAGTTCGTCCAGGACCTGTTCGGCCTGTTGCCAGAGGCCTTGCGTCGGGAAGCGAAGATCCAGTTCTGCGGGCCGACGGGCACCGACGCGGTCGAGGCTGCCCTGAAACTGGTGCGCACTGCTACCGGCCGCAGTACGGTACTGGCCTTCCAGGGGGCCTACCATGGCATGTCCCAGGGTGCGCTGAGTCTGATGGGCAGCCTGGGGCCGAAGCAGCCGCTGGGGGCGCTGCTCAACAGTGGTGTGCAGTTCATGCCGTATCCCTATGACTACCGTTGCCCGTTCGGCCTGGGCGGTGAGGCGGGTGTGCGGGCGAACCTTCAGTACCTGGAGAACCTGCTCAGCGACCCGGAAGGCGGCGTGCAATTGCCGGCTGCGGTCATCGTCGAGGTGGTGCAGGGCGAGGGCGGTGTGATACCTGCCGATCTCCAGTGGCTGCGCGGTGTGCGGCGTATCACCGAGCAGGCCGGTGTGGCCTTGATCGTCGATGAGGTACAGAGCGGATTTGCCCGCACTGGCCGGATGTTCGCCTTTGAGCATGCTGGGATCGTGCCGGATGTGGTGGTGCTGTCCAAGGCCATCGGCGGCAGCCTGCCACTGGCGGTCATGGTGTACCGCGACTGGCTCGACACCTGGTCGCCAGGCGCCCATGCCGGCACTTTCCGTGGCAATCAGATGGCCATGGCGGCGGGCTCCGCGGTGATGAACTACCTGGTGCAGCACCGTGTCTGCGAGCATGCCGAGGCCATGGGCGAACGCCTGCGCGGTCATCTGCGCAAGGTGCAGCAGGACTATCCGCAGTTGGGCGATATTCGTGGTCGTGGGTTGATGCTTGGGGTGGAGCTGGTCGACCCGGACGGCAAGCCCGATGCCCTGGGCCATCCACCGGCTTGCCGCAGCCTGGCGCCACGGGTGCAGCGCGAATGCCTCAAGCGCGGCCTGATCCTCGAACTGGGCGGGCGTCATGGCGCGGTGGTGCGGTTCCTGCCACCGTTGATCATCAGCGCTGAGCAGATTGATGAGGTTGCCGCACGTTTCTCCCGTGCCGTGGCGGCTGCTGTGGCCGCGGGCTAGGGTGCTTTTACGGTGAAAGCCCGGCGCTGTGCGCCGGGCTTTTTTCTGGGCGTTGACCCGTTACTCGAATGTGCGCCCGGCGCGCCAGTAGCCCATGAGGGTGAGGGTGTCGCGATCAAGGCCACGTTCTTTGATCAGGTAACGGCGGATATCCATCACCGTGGCCGATTCTCCGGCAATCCAGGCATAGAATTCAGTACTGTCGGCGCTGGCCTGTTCCCAGAGGATCTGTTGGTCGATGTCCACGTCTTCCAGGGGGGCTGTGTCCGACGCCAGTTTTGTCGGCAGGCTGGCCAGTTCCCGCACGGCGTGGCGCATACCCTGGCCTTGCCCGCAGTGCAGCAGGTCGCGGGGCAACCAATGCAAACGGGTCGCCGGGCTGTGCCGCAGCTCGATGCAGTCAGCTTCGAGGGGCACTTCGATGAAGGCTTCCACTGGCAGGGCGGGGCGTTCGCGGGCCAGCGTCTCGAGAATGCCGGCGATGGCCGGCAATGCGGTCTCGTCACCGACCAGCAGCACCTTGCGCACGGCGCTCGGCGGTTTCCATTCATAACCCCCAGGGTCGCCCTGGTAGGCCTGGTTGGGCGCGACTATCTGCAGCCGGTCACCGACCTGGGCATAGGTGGCCCATGTCGAGGCGGGGCCGTTGACGCCATGCAAGACGAAGTCCACATCCACCTCGAGCGCCTCGCGGCGCAGGGCGCGGATGGTATAGGTGCGCATGGGGGGGAGCTGCTCGCTGGGCAGGTCGCGGCGTGCTTTTTGCCACTGGCCGTCCTTGGGCAGGCTAGGCGGCTGGCCGGAGGGCGAAGGGAAGAACAGCTTGATGCGCTGGTCCGGGGCCAGAGTGTCCATCAGCCGGACATCCTCGCCGGTGAAGACGAAGCGACACAGGGACGGGCTCAGGCGCTTGATGGCCTTGAGCTGGATATCGAAGATCCGGTAGGCCGTGGCCGTGGTCGGGCGCGTGAGGCGTGACAGCAAGGAGGTCATGGGGGCAGTACCTCTGGCAGATAAGGTACTGAAGGAACGAGTACGCCCGTCCTTGAATTAAGCCAGCCCCTTCCGGCTTTAAATTTCCTCGGCCAGCTTACGTTCTAGCTTGGATAGAAGCTGCATCGTGGCTGGAACGGATAGGGGCGCAATGACAATTTCTCGACGAGGGTTCATCGCGGGTCTGGCGGTGGCAGGCGCCGCTGGCACAGCGGGCTATTACGCGCACCGGGAACTGACCCACGACCCTGAAGATGACATCGTCACGCCCGGCGAAGCCAGTGTCGAACTGGCCGACTATGCCGGGCAGGTCCTGGCGGACAAATTACGGGGTGTCTGGGATATTCGTTTCGACGGCGCTGATGCCGGCCTTGACGGCTTGCCGCTGCAGGGCGTCGAAGTATTCCTCGACGTAGC
Organism: Pseudomonas sp. X10; assembly: GCF_054889225.1. Classification (NCBI taxonomy): domain Bacteria; kingdom Pseudomonadati; phylum Pseudomonadota; class Gammaproteobacteria; order Pseudomonadales; family Pseudomonadaceae; genus Pseudomonas; species Pseudomonas sp. X10. The sequence continues at coordinate 1,894,211 of NZ_CM142677.1, forward strand.
GACCAAGGGCCGGGGCCTGCGCGGTTTCGTCGATACTGGCGAGCGTCTGCGCGGCGATGGACCTGTCGCCTACCGGGTGCTCGGCGACCTGGTCGACGCGACTTCCGGCCAGGTGCGCTGGCGCCTGATGAACCAGCAAGGCGGGCCCAGCTATGAATGCACGGCCAGCCTGGACGAGGTCTGGGGCGATTTTGCCAATGCGGGTAGCGGCACCCTTAGCGGACGCCTGCAGCGCCTGGACCGTCCGTTGACCCTGCCACTTGTCGACAGTCGTTTCGTTGCGGTCAAGCGCCTCTTTCCTGAAGCGCGTGAGCGCATTCCCTACACCCCCGAGATGCACGCTTGGGTGATCAGCCCGGAGCACCGGCTGTTCCATCAACTCTGGCATGCCACCCGTGACCAGTGGCACAAACTCTCCAAGGAAAAGCAGGGCGCGTTGCGTGGGCTGGGCTGGCAGCCTGGCCCACGCGACCGGGAGCGTGACGCCCGGGGGCCGCGCAAGCATCGCAATGGATCGGGCATCGATTTCCTCTTCATGCACCGGCACATGCTCGGCACTGCCCGCAGCCTGCAGGACCTGCCCTCCTGGTCGCACTTTCCACTGCCGCAGCCGAGCGTCGATTTCGACCGCCAGGGCTTTGCCCGCTTCCACGATAACCATGACGGTTGCTGTGTGCCGCCCAGCTGGCAGGCGCCGGGCGATGATGAATATGGCCAGTGGGTCTCGGCCATCAAGGCCAGTGAGACCTTCTGCAGCAACTTCCAGGTCTGGGAGTCGCAGTACCAGGATCCGCTCTACCTCTCGAAGCTATCCCTGGGTGCGTTCGGCTCGGAGCTGGAGGTGAACCTGCACGACTGGCTGCACATGTGCTGGGCCACGGTGCCACGGGACCCGAGCAATGGCGCGGTGGTGCCTTTCGCACGTGACCAGGCGGACTTCGCACAACGATGGTTCGGGCCGGAGAACGATTTCCTCGGCGACCCCTTTTCATCCCATTGCAATCCGGTGTTCTGGGGCTTCCATGGCTGGATTGACGACCGTATCGAGGATTGGTACCAGGCCCATGAGCGTTACCATCCAGGCCAGGTCCGGCGCCTGCAAGTCAACGGCGTGCGCTGGTTCGCCCCAGGGCGTTGGGTGGAGGTCGATGATCCCTGGCTCGGCCCGGATACCCATGGTTGCAGCACCACACCGGGGATGTTCCCGGGCAAGTCGGTGGAAATGGACGTAGAAACGATGAAACTGGCGTTGCGCATCACCTTTGGTACGGACGACAAGCTCGATGGCCTGGTACGGCGAGTGCCGCAGCGACCCTGGTATGCGCGGCACCTGTCGTTGCGCGGGATTGTCTCCTGATGGCCATGCGACTTCCGCGTGCCTGAGATGGGATAGCCGCCAACCCGCGCATGAGCGACAATAACCGCTCATTCGCGGAGTACCCCATGACCGATTTCACCCCTGACGCCATCCTTGACGCCACCGGCCTGAACTGTCCGGAACCGGTGATGATGCTGCACCAACATGTTCGTGACCTGGCCGCCGGCGGCCTGCTCAAGGTCATCGCCACGGACCCCTCGACCCGTCGCGATATCCCTAAATTCTGCGTGTTCCTCGGCCATGAGCTTGTCCAGCAGCAGGAGCAGGCCGGCACCTACCTTTACTGGATCCGCAAGAAGGCCGACTGAGCGCGTCCACTCCTGTTGACGAATGGCAAGGCCGCTAGTCCGGCCGGTGCTGAGCCTTGGTCCGGAAATAGATCGACAACTGGATCAGGCCACCCTGATGGGCCTACACTGCGCTCCCCCTAAAGGAGAGCGCCATGCTGATTGTTGCCGACGAGAATATTCCGTTGCTCGATGCCTTCTTTGCCGGTTTCGGCGAGATTCGTCGTTATCCCGGACGGGCCATCGACGCGAGCTGCGTCAAGGATGCCGATGTCCTGCTGGTGCGCTCGGTGACCCGAGTCGACCGGCAACTGCTCGAAGGCAGCCGGGTGCGCTTCGTCGGTACTTGCACCATCGGCACCGATCACCTGGATCTCGACTACTTTGCCGAAGCCGGCATCCACTGGAGCAGCGCGCCGGGCTGCAACGCACGCGGGGTGGTCGATTACGTGCTGGGTAGCCTGTTGACCCTGGCCGAGCTGGATGGCGTAGCCCTGGCCGACCGTGTCTACGGTGTGGTGGGCGCAGGCGAGGTCGGTGAGCGCCTGGTGCGGGTGCTGCATGGCCTGGGCTGGAAGGTGCTGGTTTGCGACCCGCCGCGCCAGGCCCGTGAAGAGGGGGATTTCGTCAGCCTGGAGCAGGTGCTGGAGCAGTGCGATGTGATCAGCCTGCACACGCCACTGCTGCGCGATGGCCCTCATCCGACCTGGCACTTGCTTGGCCGTGAGCAGTTGGCGAGCCTGCGCCCGGGTACCTGGCTGATCAATGCCAGCCGTGGCCCGGTGGTAGACAACCAGGCCCTGCGCGAACGCTTGCTGGCTCGTGAGGATCTCCAGGCGGTGCTGGATGTCTGGGAGGGTGAGCCACAGGTAGATCTGGAACTGGCCGACCTGTGCACCCTGGCGACCCCGCATATCGCGGGTTACAGCCTCGATGGCAAGCAGCGCGGCACGGCGCAGATCTACCAGGCGTTCTGCCGTTGGTGCGGCGAGCCGGAACAGGTGCGCCTGGCAGACCTGCTGCCACCGCCAAGCTTGGCGCAGGTCGACCTGGATGCCCGTACCGAGCCTGCCTGGGCCTTGTCGACCCTGTGCCGGGCGGTCTATGACCCCCGCCGCGACGACGCTGATTTTCGCCGTAGCCTGAGCAACGATCCGGCCGAGCAACGGGCGGCTTTCGACCATCTGCGCAAGCACTATCCGGAGCGGCGCGAAATCGAAGGGTTGGCGGTGCGTGTGCGCGGCGAGGCGCCGCAACTGGCGCAGGTGGTCAGTGCCTTGGGTGGGGTGCTGGTCTGAGTCGTATTGCCGGGCCGCAGCGCGCGGTTCGGTCGGTCGCGGTGCAAGGCAAATAAAAACCCGGCGCAAGCGCCGGGCTGAAGAAATTCGCGGCTTACGCCTTGCGGGATTTTTCGCCCCGGCTTTTTTCCAGTTCCTTGCAGGCATCCTGGATCATCTGTTCAGTGATCGGGATTTCGCGGCCCTGGGCGTCGATAATCGAACCACACACCTGAGGTTGTGGCTGGGGCGTGGTCTTTTGCGTCTGGCTGCTATGCTGCAAGCTCATTTCCTGTCTCCTCATCAGGTTGCAAGCTCAGGGTACCCTCGTGCCGTGACTGCTCTATGACAGCTCCATCGGCCGGGTGCCACGGCATTCACAGTCCAACAGAAAGTGCGGCAAACCTCCAGTGGCACTTTAGAACGAAACGATCTAGTTAATGCCACGCGCAGGCCGGCCATGCCTGAAGCCTGTTCTGCTTTCCGACGCGGAGAAGCCCGCAAGGGTTCATTGGCGTACGACAAACGGTCGGGTGTAGTCTGCTGCACTTGGCTGATCAATGGTGTTTTCCCTACATGCTCGATCCTGTTTCCTCGCGACAGCGCCACGCCCTGAGGCTGGGCTGGCGATTCATCCGCCCCTACCGTAAGCAGGCACTTCTGGCCCTGCTGGCGCTGGTGGTCACGGCGGCGGTTACCCTGTCCATGGGCCAAGGCATCCGCCTGCTGGTCGACCAGGGCTTCATGACCCGTTCGCCGCACCTGCTCAACCAATCCATTGGCCTGTTCCTGCTGTTGGTCCTGGCCCTGGCCGTGGGGACCTTCAGCCGTTTCTACCTGGTGTCCTGGATTGGCGAGCGTTGTGTGGCCGACATCCGCCGCGAGGTGTTCGACCACCTGCTCGACCTGCATCCAGGCTTCTTCGAGGACAACCGCAGCTCGGAGATCCAATCACGTCTGACTGCCGACACCACGTTGTTGCAGTCGGTGATCGGCTCATCGCTGTCGCTGTTCCTGCGCAATGCCTTGATGGTGGTGGGGGGCGTCATCCTGCTGTTCGTCACCAATCCCAAGCTCACCAGCATCGTGGTGCTGGCCTTGCCGCTGGTGCTGGCGCCGATTCTTCTGTTCGGCCGGCGCGTGCGCAGCCTGTCGCGGCAAAGCCAGGACCGGGTTGCCGATGTCGGCAGCTACGTGGCCGAAACCCTCGGACAGATCAAGACCGTGCAGGCCTACAACCACCAGGGGCGTGACCGCCAGTTGTTCGCCGACACCGTGGAGGCGGCCTTCAGCGTGGCCCGGCAGCGCATCGCCCAGCGCGCCTGGTTGATCACCCTAGTGATCGTGCTGGTGCTGGGGGCTGTCGGGGTGATGCTCTGGGTCGGCGGTATGGATGTGATCGCAGGGCGGATTTCCGCTGGCGAACTGGCGGCCTTCGTGTTCTACAGCCTGATTGTCGGCGGCGCGTTCGGTACGCTCAGCGAGGTGCTTGGCGAATTGCAGCGGGCTGCCGGTGCGGCGGAGCGCATCGCTGAACTGCTGGCCGCGCGTAGCGAGATCCTGGCTCCGGCCAAAGGCGTCGAGGCCACTCCGGCGCGGGTCAGCGGCCGCATTGAACTGCAGGCGCTGCGCTTTGCCTACCCATCGCGTCCGGCTACTGCGGCGATCGATGGCCTGAGCCTGAGCGTCGAGCCTGGGCAGACACTGGCTCTGGTCGGGCCGTCAGGCGCCGGCAAGTCGACCCTGTTCGATCTGCTGCTGCGTTTCTATGACCCGCAGCAGGGCCGCATTCTGCTCGATGGACAGGCGCTGACCGAGCTCGACCCGGCTGACCTGCGTCGCCACTTTGCCTTGGTGGCGCAGAACCCGGCGCTGTTTCGCGGTACGGTGGAAGACAACATCCGCTACGGCCGGCCCGAGGCGAGCATGGCGCAGGTCGAGGCAGCGGCGCGCAGTGCCCATGCCCATGAATTCATCCAGCAACTGCCCCAGGGCTACCAGACGCCATTGGGGGAGGGCGGCATCGGCCTGTCCGGGGGGCAGCGGCAGCGTCTGGCGATTGCCCGGGCCTTGTTGGTGGATGCGCCGATCCTGTTGCTCGACGAAGCCACCAGTGCACTGGATGCCCAGAGCGAGCACCTGATCCAGCAAGCCCTGCCCAGACTCATGTCCGGACGTACCACGCTGGTGATCGCCCATCGGTTGGCCACGGTGCAGCATGCCGACCGTATCGCGGTGATCGACCAGGGGCGCTTGGTAGCGGCCGGCACCCACCGGCAGTTGATCGAGGAAAGCCCCTTGTACGCGCGTTTGGCAGCTTTGCAGTTCAACAATAGCTACGAGGCTTGAGCGCCTGACGCTCCCTGCGGGAAATCCGCCATATACCGGTCATTTGGCCCTGTGGTGTGGCGGATTGTCGCCAGGAAAACCGCTAGGAGTGGGGTGCGACGACTCGCCCTAGCTATTAGCCGTTGGTCTTGGATGAGTTGGCCTGCTTTGTGCTTTAGCGCGGCCAGGCCAAGGCCTTTGGCGACCGAGCCCCGATTCACCGAACAACCCCCAATCGCCGATCATTGCCGGGTCTTGCAGGCCGCTTGCCTGAAGCCCTGGCGGCGCTTGACGCCGTGGTCGTGCGGGCCAGAACAAAAAAACGGGCGTGCGCAACGGGGGCGGCGGTATTTGCCAATCACTTCACTTCAATTGGATTGAGCTATGAAAAAAATCCTGCTGACGCTCCTGTGCCTGAGCGTCATCGGCTGCTCCAAGCCCGGCGAGCCGGAAAAGACCGTCGATGTACTGCTGATCGGCGGCGGCATCATGAGCGCGAGCCTGGGGACCTACCTCACCGAACTGGAACCGAACTGGTCGATCGACGTCTACGAGCGCATGGACCAGGTCGCCGAAGAAAGCTCCAACGCCTGGAACAACGCCGGTACCGGTCACTCCGCTTTCTGCGAGCTGAACTACACCAGCGAAGGCCCGGACGGCAAGATCGACATCAGCAAGGCGGTCGGCGTCAACGAGCAGTTCGAGATTTCCAAGCAGTTCTGGGCCTACCAGGTCGAGCAGAGTGTGCTGAGCAATCCGAAGTCGTTCATCAATAACGTGCCGCACATGAGCTTCGTATGGGGCGACAACAACGTCGCCTTCCTCAAGAAGCGCCATGAAGCCCTGCAGCACAGCTCGCTGTTCCGTGGCATGGAGTATTCCGAGGACCACAAGCAGATCAAACAGTGGGTTCCGATCGTGATGGAAGGCCGCGCCGCCGACCAGAAAATCGCCGCGACCCGCATGCCGATCGGCACCGACGTCAATTTCGGCGAGATCACCCGCCAACTGTTCGCGTCCATGACCCGCAACCCGAACGTCAAGGTGCACCTGCGCCACGAGGTACGCGACATCGTTCACAACGATGACGGCTCCTGGAACGTCGTGGTGGCCGACCTTGCCAACGGCGACAAGGAAACCAGCGTCAAGGCCAAGTTCGTCTTCATCGGTGCCGGTGGCGGCGCCCTCAAGCTGCTGCAGAAGTCCGGCATCCCCGAAGCCGAAGGCTATGCCGGCTTCCCGGTCGGTGGCCAGTTCCTGATGACCGACAACCAGGATATCGTTGCCCGCCACAAGGCCAAGCTGTACGGCAAGGCTTCGGTCGGTGCTCCACCGATGTCGGTTCCGCACCTGGACACCCGTGTCATCGACGGCAAGGAAGTGCTGCTGTTCGGCCCGTTCGCGACCTTCTCGACCAAGTTCCTGAAGAACGGCTCGCTGCTGGACATGTTCGCTGCGCTGACTGCCCATAACTTCATGCCGATGGCTCACGCGGGCATCGACAACCTCGACCTGAGCACCTACCTGATGGGGCAGTTGATGCTCAGCTTCGATGACCGCATGGACGCCTTGCGCGAGTACTTCCCGAACGCGAAGAACGAAGACTGGAAACTGCTGCAGGCTGGCCAGCGTGTCCAGGTGATCAAGAAAGACCCTGAGCATGGCGGCATCCTGCAGTTCGGTACCGAAGTCGTGGCTTCCCAGGATGGCACCATCGCCGCACTGCTGGGGGCCTCGCCAGGCGCCTCGACCGCTGCGCCGATCATGCTGACTGTGCTGGAAAAGACCTTCAAGGACCGCATCAAGACGCCTGAGTGGCAGGGCAAGCTCAAGGAGATCGTGCCGACCTATGGCCAGAAGCTGAACAACGACCTCGAGCTGACCAACAAGACGCGCGAGTGGAGCAGCTCGCGCCTGCAACTGCTGTATGTTCCGGTACAGCCGGAAGAGATGACTGAGCCCGCTGCTGCGCTGTAAGCATTGGCTTTGTGCTGCACACACAAGGCCGCTCTCACAAGAGGCTTGCCGTGGCTTGCAAGTCCCTGTGGGCGGCCTTGTGTCGCGATGGGCTGCGTAGCAGCCCCACCTGAAGGCACTCCAGCTTAAGTGAACAGTATTAACCTTTCAGGGGGTGTTTTTTCGAGGGGCTGGCAGGACTTTGCAGGCAACAAAAAGCCCGCTCAAGGCGGGCTTCATGCAATCGAGAAATTTGGTCGGAGAGACAGGATTCGAACCTGCGGCCTTCTCGTCCCGAACGAGACGCGCTACCTGGCTGCGCTACACTCCGATGACCGAAATCTTACTCGATTCTTTTTTTGATCGGCAAGCCCCTCGGTGGTAGGGACAAGCTCTGGATCACAGCTCCTTGACGGTGCGGATCTGGTCCTTGTTGATGCGGGTACGCTTACCGTCGAGTTGTTCGAATTCGTAGAAGCCCGAGTCTTCATCATAGGATGGGGTGTCCACCGCCTGGATCTCACGACCGTCGTTGAGGGTAATGACGGTCGGCGACGCGCAGCCGGCGAGGGTGCCCAGGCCCAGGGCAAGCAGGAAGGCGGGAAGGGTCCGTTGAGTCATCGTGTTTCTCCAGTGCGATGGTGCTAGATGTCATGTAAGACGCATGGTGTCAGCGCAAGTTCCTTGCACAGTGCAGCATAGCGACATATCGCTGTCATTGACCGAGAACAACACCAGGCCCCTCCGGGCGCGGAACAACCCGGCCTGTGATATAACAACAGCCATTCCTTTACCTGTAACGGATTCAATGCCTCCCCATGAAAGCCAAGGCAGATGTACCTTTCGTGCCGCTGAACATTGCCGTGCTGACGGTCAGCGACACCCGCACGCTGGATACCGATACCTCCGGCCAGCTCTTCGTCGACCGCCTCCGCGAGGCGGGCCATGGGCTGGTGGAGCGGGTGCTGCTCAAGGATGACCTGTACAAGATCCGTGCCCAGGTCGCCACCTGGATCGCCGATGAACAGGTGCAGGTCGTGCTGATTACCGGGGGCACCGGCTTCACGGGGCGCGATAGTACTCCGGAAGCCGTGGCCTGCCTGCTGGACAAGCAGGTCGATGGTTTCGGCGAGCTGTTCCGGCAGATTTCCGTGGCCGATATCGGCACCTCCACCGTGCAATCCCGCGCCTTGGCCGGTCTTGCCAATGGCACCTTGGTTTGTTGCCTGCCCGGCTCGACCAACGCGGTGCGCACCGGCTGGGATGGCATCCTTGCCGAGCAGCTCGATGCTCGCCACCGGCCGTGTAACTTCGTGGCTCACCTGAAGCAGGCGGCGCCCTGTGAAAGCCGTGGCTGAGCCGGTGCCGAGCCGGCCGCTGATGCCGGTGGAAGACGCTCTGGAGCGTTTGTTGGCGCTGGCCGAGGCCGCGCCGATCATGGGGACCGAGCGGGTCTCGTTGGCCGCTGGCGAAGGCCGGGTGCTGGCGACCGAGCTGGTCGCCAGCCTTGACCTGCCGCCCTGGCCGAACAGCGCCATGGACGGCTATGCCTTGCGCCTGGCGGACTGGCAGGGCGAGCCGATGCCGGTCAGCCAGCGGATCTTCGCCGGCCATGCGCCGGCGCCGTTGCAGCCGGGCACCTGTGCGCGCATCTTCACCGGAGCGCCTCTGCCCGAGGGCGCCGACTGCGTGGAAATGCAGGAGAACGCCGAAGTGCTGGGCGACCAGCGCGTACGCTTTCTCGAACCTCTACAGGTCGATCAGAACATCAGGCCGCAAGGCCAGGAAACCCGTGCCGGCGAACCAGTGCTGGCCACGGGGACCCGGCTGGGGCCGATCGAGCTGGGGCTGGCCGCATCCTTGGGTTGCGCTGCGCTCGAGGTGGTGCGGCGGGTGCGTGTGGCAGTGCTTTCGACCGGCGATGAGCTGGTCGAGCCCGGCCTGCCCCTGGGGCCAGGGCAGATCTACAACAGCAACCGGCGTCTGTTGGCCAGTTGGCTGCAACGCCTTGGCTGTGAGGTCGTGGATGTCGGCATTCTCGCCGATGACCTGGAGAAGACCCGGGAGTGCCTGGGAGGGCTGGCGGATGTCGACTTGATCCTCTCCACCGGCGGGGTGTCGGTGGGTGAGGCGGACTATTTGGGCATCGCCTTGCGCGAGGCGGGGGAGCTGGCCCTGTGGAAGCTGGCGATCAAGCCGGGTAAGCCGCTGACCTTTGGCCACTACCGCGGCGTGCCGGTGATCGGCTTGCCAGGCAATCCGGCTTCGACCTTGGTCACTTTCGGTCTGTTGACCCGCCCCTACCTGCTGCGTCGGCAGGGCGTTCAGCAGGTCGAGCCGCTGCAGTTCAGCGTGCCAGCGGGCTTCGATTGGCCCAGGGCCGGAGTACGTCGCGAGTATCTGCGTGGCCGCATCGAGCAGGGCCAGGCGCTGATCTACAAGAACCAGAGTTCTGGCGTATTGCGCAGTGCGGCTTGGGCCGAGGGCTTGGTCGAGGTTCGCGAAGGCACGACCCCGCAACGTGGCGACAGCGTGCAGTTCATTCCCTTCAGCGAGCTACTTGGCTGAGCGGCCGAGCAGGATGCCGTCCAGCGGGGCGGTATCGGCTTGAGCCCGCTGCAACTGGTTCAGGCGCATGTGTACAGTTTCCAATTGCTGGGCGGCGATGTTCCAGTCATGGCGCTGCCAGGCGAATTGGCGGCCGGCGTCGGACAGTTGGCGCATGCGCCAGGGCTGGTTGAGCAGTTGGGTGATCTGCAGTGCCAACTGGTCGCCATCGTCGCTGCCCAGGTAGTGCTCGCCATTGTTGACTTGCAGCCCAGAGACGCCCTTGCCGGTGGTGATGACCGGCAGGCCGGCGGCCATGGCCTCGAGGATTTTCACCTTGGAGCCGCCCGCGTAGCGCAGCGGGGCGAAGAATACTGCAGAGCAGCGTTGTAATTCGCGCAGGTCCGGGCGGTAGCCGATCCATTCGATGCGAGGGTCGTTCCAGTGCCGTTTCCAACTGGCGGGCAAGGCATGTCCCGCGATGGCCAGGCGCACGGCAGGATTGCTCATCCATACTTGGGGCAGGATCTCTTCCAGGGCCCACTCGATGGCTTCGAGGTTGGCGCCGTACTCGAAGTTGCCGACGAACAGCAGGCGCTGACTGTGCAGTGCCGGGAGCACATTCTGGTAGTAATCGCAGTCGACACCATTGATCACCACGCTGACCGAGCGACCACTGACCTGGCTGATCAGCTCGGCGTCATAAGGGCTGACCGCCACCACTTCGCTGGGTTGGCGCAGCACGCGCTGTTCCCAGCGCCGGTAGCGCCAGCGGTCGAAGGCGTTGAGCGGGCGCAGCCACAACGGTAAGCGGTCATGGCAGGCAGCGCCCGTCACGGATTCGAGGTTGTGTTCGCTGAGCATGTAGGGCAGGCCGCGTGCCTGCAGGGCTTTCTCGAATGGCTGGAAACTGTAGCTGTGCTCGACCTGGATCACATCCCAGGGTTCATCTAGCAACTGCTCGAAGCTGTGCCGTAGGTGCGGCGCCAGGCCATTGATGCTGACGCGCATAGGGTAGTCGATGATCAGCGCTGCCAGCAGGTTCAGGGGGCTGTGCAGCGGCCGCCTGGGCAGCACGATCAGGCGTTCGAGCCAGGGCTCGAGCGCCTGCCGGGCGGCATCGCCAAGTGGCACCTTCGATTGCACCAGCAGTGTGATGCGGTGGCCGCGTTGCGCCAGGGCTCGCAGCAGGTTGTATTGCCGGGTCTTGCTGCCGCTGGTGGTGGGCCAGGGCAGGTAGGGCAGTGTCCAGAGTACGCGCATGACCCAATTCCTCGCTGCCAGGCGGGTAACGGCATCTGATTGCAAGAACGCGCCCCAAGGCAATCAACTGACAGCTGCTGCCGGGACGCGTCCATACATATCAGTAAAGCGCACGATGTCGTCTTCGCCCAGGTATTCGCCGCTTTGTACTTCGATCATCACCAAGTCGATCACGCCGGGGTTGCTCAGGCGGTGCGCGCGCCCGGGCTTGATGAAGGTCGATTCGTTGGTCTCGAGTAGGAACTCGTCCTCACCATTGGTCACGCGGGCCATGCCACTGACCACGATCCAGTGCTCGCTACGGTGATGGTGCATCTGCAGCGATAGCGACGCCTGGGGCCGGACCATGATGCGCTTGATCTTGAAGCCCGGGCCTTCTTCGAGCACCGTGTAGGTTCCCCAGGGGCGGGTGGCTGTGCGGTGCAGGCGATAGGCGTCATGGCCCTGGCGCTTGAGTTGCTGGGCGATCACCTTGACCTCCTGGCTGCGCGCGGCGTCGGCGATCAGCAGGGCGTCGGGAGTATCGATCACGATCAGGTTGTCCAGGCCGACCCCGCCCACCAGGCGCCGTGGAGAGTCGATATAACAGTTGCGCACGTCATGCAGCACGGTCTCGCCGTTGCACTGGTTGCCATGGCGATCAGTTGGCTTGAGTCCGCGCACGGCCTCCCAGCAACCGATATCGCTCCAGCCCAGCTCGCAGGGCAATACCGCGACCTGAGTGGATGCTTCCATCAGCGCATAGTCGATGGAAATGTTTGGCACTTGCTCGAAACCGACGGGGTCCAGCTCAACCTGCAGGTCGCGCTTGCCGTGCTTGCTCAGGCCATGTTCCAGGCACGGCGCGACGCGTTCCAGCACCTGCGGCGCGTGGGCTTGCAGTTCACGCAGGACGGCATCTGCTCGCAGGCAGAACATGCCGGCGTTCCACAGGTGCTGGCCGCCGTCGAGATAGGATTGGGCAGTGGCGGCGTCGGGCTTTTCCACGAAGCGTGCGACCTGAAAACCGTGCGGGTGTAGCCGCTGACCCTTTTCGATATAGCCGAACCCGGTTTCCGCGCGGGTTGGCCGTAGGCCGAAGGTGGTCAGCCAGCCTTGATTGGCCAGTTGGTGCGCCTGCCTGACCGCCTGCTCGAAGGCATCCTGGTCTTGGATCAGGTGGTCGGCCGGCAGGACTAGCAGTACCGCGTCCTCGCCATACAGGCCGGCACAATGCAAGGCGGCTGCGGCGATGGCGGGTGCGGTGTTGCGGCCGAAAGGCTCGAGCAGGAAATCGAGGGCAACCTGGGTCTTGTTGGCCTGGCGGTACTCGTCCTGGGTCTGGAAGAACACCTCGCGGGTGGTCACCGTAAGCACGCGTTCGACGCCAGGCAAGGCACTGGCGCGGTTAAAGGTCTTCTGCAGCAGGCTCTGGCCATCGGGCAGGCGCATGAACGGCTTGGGCATGGCTTCGCGGGAAACGGGCCAGAGCCGGGTGCCGGCGCCACCGGCGATGATGCAGGGAATCAGAACACTCATTTCACGGCCTCGGATCGCAGATCCCTCAGGTGCTTGCTTGAAAAGTCAATAAAATGACTTTTTTTGCTGAATTATTTTGTTATGGCCAAATATTTGTCGAATGATGCACGCCCAAGACTGGCCTTTCAATATCCATTCGGTGAATCGTGTATTTTTCTGACGTAATCATCGATACCTTGCAGTAAATCTTTCCCAGCAATGGTCGAGAGTTCGGTGGACTTTCCGGAGACATGTGATGCACGAACGCAAGGCAATGCTGATCCTGCATGGTAAACAGGCCACGAATGACGAGGTGCGTGCCGCCGTAGGCGCTCTGCGCGAGCGTGGCTGGCAGTTGGATGTGCGGCTGACGTGGGAAGGCGGTGATGCCCAGCGCCTGGTCGATGAAGCGTTGGCCGCAGGCTATGGGTGCGTGGTGGCCGGTGGGGGCGATGGCACCCTGCGTGATGTGGCCGAAGCCATGGCCTTGGCAGATACCCAGGCCAGCCTGGCGCTGTTGCCGCTGGGCACCGCCAATGATTTTGCCCGCGCCGCTGGCGTGCCCCTGGAGCCGGCAGCGGCCTTGGCGCTGCTGGAGCAGCCTGCTCAGGCTATCGACTTGGGCAGGGTGGGTGGCCAGTTGTTCCTGAACATGGCGACAGGTGGATTCGGCAGCCAGGTGACGGCCAATACCTCCGAAGACTTGAAGAAGGTGCTGGGCGCGGCGGCCTACCTGTTCACCGGCCTGTCACGATTCAGCGAGCTGCAGGCGGCCTCGGTCGTGTTGCAAGGGCCGGACTTCCACTGGCAGGGTGACCTCTTGGCGTTGGGGATCGGCAACGGTCGGCAGGCCGGTGGCGGGCATGTGTTGTGCCCGGAGGCGCAGGTCGACGATGGCTTGCTGGATATCGGCATCCTGCCGGCACCGCAGGAAATGGTCGGTGCCTTGCGTGATTTGCTGGCCGGCGAGGAGTTGTTCGTCCGGGCCAGGTTGCCCTGGGTCGAAATCAAGAGTTCCCAGGGGCTGGATATCAACCTCGATGGGGAGCCCTTGCAAGGCGACAGCCTGCGCTTCGAAGCCGTGCCGGCGGCCTTGCGACTGCACCTGCCGGCGGCTTCGCCGTTGCTCAGTCGTCCAGGCTGATGATCTGTTCGCGTACGGCGAACAACACCAGGCCCGCGACATCGTAGATCTGCAGGCGCTTCATGATTTGTGAGCGATGGGTTTCCACGGTCTTGATGCTCAGGCCCAGGCCGTTGGCGATCTCCCTGGTCGATTTACCGCGCACGATCAGGCGCAGGATCTCCAGTTGTCGGGCCGTCAGGTTATGCCGGTCGACTGTTTCCTTGCCGCTTTGGGCGCGCATCAGTGCCTGGTTGATCACCGTGTGGGCAATGGCCGGACTCAGGTAGCGTTCACCGCTGCGCAAGGCACTCAAGGCCTGTTCCAGCTCAGTGGCCGTCGTATCCTTGAGCAAGTAGCCGTGGGCGCCGCTCTCCAGGGCGCGCATGATCAGTTCCGGGTCGGTGTGCATGGACAGGATCAGCACCTTGCAGCGACAGCCGGTTGCGCGCAATTGCTCGAGGGCGTCCAGGCCGCTGGTGGAGCGCATGGAGATATCCAGCAGGATGATATCCGGCACCAGGCGTTGCACCAGCTCCAGCAATTGGCTGCCGTCGTCGGCTTCGCCGATCACCGTGTAGCCGGGAATATCGGACACCAGGGCCCGGACCCCTGCGCGGATCAGGGAGTGGTCATCCACCAGCAATAACTTACAGGTCATGGGCTCTATCGGTCCTGGCGCGTTCAAGGGTGCGCGGTGCCCAAGGGAACAGGGCGTCGATCCGGGTGCCCAGGCCGGGCTGGCTGGTAACGGTCAGTGTGCCATTGAGCAGGGCGGCGCGCTCCTGCATGCCGGCCATGCCCCGTTGTCCTGCATCGGCTGGGTTGCTTGCGGGGCGAAAGCCGCAGCCATCATCATGGATCGAGAGGGCGAGACCAGCCGTTGTGCGCTGCAGGCGGACGACCAGATTGCTCGCTCGGGCGTGGCGCAGCATATTGGTGACGGCTTCCTGGGTGATGCGGAAGGCGGCGATGGCCATGTCGTCCGAGATACCGCCCAGGCGCTGGTAGCATTCCAGGCTCCAGTGCACGTCGGTGTTTTCCAGGGTCCGCAGCAGGTGGGCGCGCAGGCTGGCCTCCAGTCCCAGGCTGGCCAGTTGCCGGGGATTGAGGGTGGCGGAAACGTCACGCACCTTGGCCAGGGTATCGCTCAGGGTACTTCTCAGGGTATTGCACTGGGGCTGCAGTTCGCTGGGCGCGCGCCGCTGAAGCCAGTCGACCTGCAGCTTGGCTGCGGTGAGCAACTGGCCGATATCGTCATGCAGTTCCCGGCTCAGGCGCTGGCGTTCGTTTTCCTGGACCTTGAGCAGGCGGTCGGCCAGCTCGGTCGGGCGCAATGTGATCGAGCGGGTCCAATGAGGCAGGTGCCAGCAGACCCCCAGCATGGCCGCCAGTTGCAGCCACAGGAGGCTGGCAGGCATGGGGGAGCCGTCAAGGCAGGCTATCAGGTTGGCGACCAGCGAAGCCAGGCAGAGCAAGGCTGTTGCCCAACGTAGCAGGGCTGCGCGTGTACAGCAGCGCCAGAATGTCTTGAAGCGAGAAAGCATAGATAAAAAAGCCACTGAATTATCGCTGTTGGGAGCCTTGCGCATGTCAAGCCAGAGGCTTTGCCGTCGTTTGCCTACCAACAACCCTATATTGTCGGAGTCGGACTGGCTGATGAGTATTGCGCAAGCATCACAATCACCGTGGTCAGTGGGATGTGTGGTCAGGCAAAGGTCCAGTTGCGCGCATGGTATCACTTCGATTTCGTTTGGTCGCGACTCCAGTTAGGGGCTGGAACCTCCGGTTTTACTGGGGATGCGGGTATTCCGTCCGGAGGCGGGATCGGCAAAGTACTATCAGCTTTTGGTGGTTTCAAATGTCTAACCGCAACTCACCATATTGAAGGGCGCAAAGGTCGGAACAGCGGTGACAAAGTTCCCAAGTTGGTCCTTGGTTCAATCTGAGCGGGACATTATTTATCGGTTTTGTGACCCGTTAGTTCTCGTGGTTTGGCCGGACAAGGATGCTGTCGGCGGCATGCTTGGTTGGAGGTTGTGATGTGGGCGGGTGGACGCAGTTGCTGCCGTTCGCATGGCACGATGCGCAGGTCAGTGGGGAGGGCAGGCCCAGCGCGTTGGCCAGGTCGGTGAGCAGGAGGGTCTGCTCCTCGGTATCCAGGCTCAGGCGCCCGGTCAATGGGTCGATCAGCTCCAACTGCCAAGCCAGAAGGGTCAGGCAGGCTTCGAGTGCAGGCAAGGCATCTGCGTGCAGTTGCTGTTGTAGGCCGGCTGGGTTGAGCAACGCCTGCAATCCGCCGGCGTAGTCGGCCACCTCGATCAGCCCCAGGGTGCTTGCGCGCTGGGCCAGGGTGCCCAGGGTAGCGTTCAGGCAATGACAGGCGTCCGGGTCGTTGCCGATCAGTTCCAGATGCTGAAGGCATTCTTGGGACTGGGTCAACAAGACCTGTGCATCGACCAGGAAATCCTGCAGGACGCTGCTGTTCAGGGGGGCACTTTTCGTCATCATTCAGCTCCAGCACACAGGGCTGGAGCACGGGCCGACGACAATGAGGCGATCACTGACAAAAGCCTGACTCCATTCATGCAATGAGAATGGCGTCACATTAATGGCTATTGGATATCGCGAACATCAGGTTCCACCCGATTGCCACTAGGGGATTCCCTTAGGGCGAATTGGGAGGTTTTAGTCTTTTCCACGGGTCGAGCCAAGCCGGCTGGGGCTGAAGTAAACCATGATGTTAAAATGATATCAACGAGGTGTTCAGCATTTCCTGTAAAGGGTCAAGCTGTGCCAGAGCAGGCCGATACATGGCCAGATGGATTCACTTTTTTGTCACAAAGTCTGGGGGTTGTCCAATGGCTGGCATTCTTGACGCGGTAGACCAACGAACGCAGCTGGTGGGGGAGAACCGCCTGGAAATACTCATGTTCCGGCTGGCGGGACGGCAATTGTTCGCGATCAACGTGTTCAAGGTTCAGGAGGTGCTTCAGTTACCCAAGCTGACCCTGATGCCGCAGCGTCATCCCTTCGTTTGCGGGGTGGTCAATCTGCGTGGCCAGACCCTGCCGGTGATCGACCTGTCCCAGGCCATCGGCATGCGTGCGCTGCAACCCGGACCCGACAGCACCATCATTGTCACCGAGTACAACCGATCGGTGCAGGCGTTCTTGGTGGGCGGGGTCGACCGCATCGTCAACATGAACTGGGAAGCCATCATGCCGCCGCCGTCCAGCGCCGGGCGCCAGCATTACCTGACTGCGATCACCAAGGTCGACGAGCGATTGGTGGAGATCATCGATGTGGAAAAGGTCTTAGCGGAAATCGTGCCGTACAGCGCCAAGGTTTCCCGTGACAAGTTGGAGGACCCGGTGTTGTCCCGCGCACGGGGCCGTGAAGTGTTGCTGGTGGACGACTCCAGCGTGGCGCTGGCGCAACTGCGCGATACGCTGTCCCAACTGGATGTGAAGATGCATGTGGCCAGTGACGGTCTCAAGGCTTTGCGCATGCTCAAGGGCTGGGCTGATGCCGGGGAGGATATCTGCGAGAAGCTGCTGATGGTCTTCACCGATGCGGAAATGCCCGAGATGGACGGTTACCGCCTGACCACGGAGATCCGTAATGATCCACGGTTGCGCGGCCTGTATGTGGTGCTCCATACCTCACTGTCTGGCAGTTTCAACGAGTCCTTGGTGAAGAAGGTCGGTTGCGACGATTTCCTCTCCAAGTTTCAGCCGGACAGGCTGGTCGATGTGGTGCGCCAGCGCTTGATGCTCGATGAGGTGGCAGTCTAGGAGTCCGCATCCGTTAGCGACGCAGGGCGCGGCCTTGCCACGGACAGGCTTGCGGGGCCTGCGTTTTGTTTCGTGCCAGGTATAAGCTTGGGGTTCGAAACTCGTGTGGAGCGGCAGGGATGTATCTGAGTGCGTTGTATCACTATCCGGTGAAGTCGGGACGAGCCCTGGCCTTGCAGCAATCACCAGTTGACCTGCTGGGTCTGCGTGGCGACCGGCGCTGGATGGTCGTCGAGGAAGAAAATGGGCGCTTCCTGACCCAGC
Organism: Pseudomonas sp. X10; assembly: GCF_054889225.1. Classification (NCBI taxonomy): domain Bacteria; kingdom Pseudomonadati; phylum Pseudomonadota; class Gammaproteobacteria; order Pseudomonadales; family Pseudomonadaceae; genus Pseudomonas; species Pseudomonas sp. X10. The sequence continues at coordinate 1,911,928 of NZ_CM142677.1, forward strand.
GGGCCTACCCGCAGCTGAGCCAACTCTCGGCGCACTATGGCGAGGCGGGGCAGTTGTTCTTGCAGGCGCCGGGGCAGGAGCCGCTGGAGGTGGCGATACCAGCTGCCGATGAGGGGCTGCGAGGTGTCACCCTCTGGCGGGACAGCCTGCGGGTGCCCGATGCTGGCGAGGCGTCGGCGGCCTGGCTCAGCCGCTTGGTCGGCAAGCCCGTGCGACTGGTGTATTGCCCCGAGCAACGTGCTCGCTATTTGCCCAATGGCTATGGCTTGAACAGTGACCGGGCGGCGTTCCCCGATGGCTTCCCCTTGTTACTGATTGGCCAAGCCTCGTTGGATGACCTGTGCCAGCGAGTGGGACGGCCGATGGAGATGCTGCGTTTCCGTCCTAACTTGGTAGTCGAAGGCAGCACCGCCTTCGCCGAGGATGGCTGGAGGCGCATCCGTATCGGTTCGCTTGAATTCCGCGTGCTCAAGCCCAGCGTGCGCTGCATCTTCACCACCCTCGACCCGCAGACCGGCGAGCGCAGCCCTGATCGCGAGCCCCTGGCGACTCTGCGGACCTATCGCGAAAAGGAAGGGGATGTGCTGTTCGGGCAGAACCTGGCGGTCGATGGCAGCGGGGTACTGGAGGTGGGGATGCAGGTCGAAGTCCTGGAGTAGGGCGACTGCCCTGCATCGATCCTGCAAACCGCACCCTCAGCGTTTCGACCCGGGCTTGGAATCACTGGCCGTCGAAGTACCGCTCATGCCAGTCCACCAGCGGTTGTGGCGAGTTGAGCTTTTGGCCGTAGATCACCGAATACGACAGGACGTTCTGCACGTATTGGCGGGTTTCGTCGAACGGGATCGACTCGACCCAGACATCGAAGCTCAGGTGGTTGGCGCCTCGCAGCCACTGGCGCACGCGGCCTGGGCCTGCGTTGTAGGCAGCCGAAGCGAGCACCCGGTTGCCGTTGAACTGGCTGTGCACCTGGCTCAGGTAGGCGGCGCCGAGCTGGATGTTCTTGTCCGGGTTGAACACCTGGGCGTGTGAAGCCAGCGGAATGTTGAACTTGCGCGCGGTCTCCTTGGCAGTGGCCGGCATCAGTTGCATCAGGCCGCTGGCGCCGACGCTGGAGCGAGCGTCTTCCATGAAAGCGCTTTCCTGGCGGGTAATGGCGAACACCCAGCTCGAATGCAGGCCGCGCACCTTGGCTTCGCGCACCAGGGTGTCGCGGTGGGCCATCGGGAAGCGGATGTCCAGGTCATCCCAGTACTGGGCCTGGCTGATGGTGCGGATGGCGGGGAAGTACCAGCGCATTTCGTAGGCCAGGCGCGCCTGGGCCACCATCTCGTCACGGTTGAAGTGACGGCTGACGTGGTACCACTCGCGACGGCCATCGACGATCTGGCCGCGGGCATGGAACTCCAGGGCGCGGCGGATGCCCGGCGTATTGCGGACCTTGTTGATGACCTGCTGGCTCAGCACCAGTGGCCGGTTGTTGAGCTGGTAGGGCGTCTGCGTGCGGTCGGCAGCCAGGAAGCCATAGAAATCACGTTCGCCGGCCACTGTCTTGTACAGCAGTGGGATCTGCGGATTGTTCGGTTGCGCCAACTGCAGGCTGCGGGCCTGCCAATAGCGCCAGCGGTTGCTGCTGGCCAGGTCCTGGGGCAGGCGCTTGCTCAGCTCGTAGGCGTCTTCCCAGCGGCCGAGGCGCAACAACAGGCGCATGCGCCACTCGCTGACCGTGTTGTCGCGCAGCTCCGGGTCGTAGCGGGTCATCAAATCGAGGGCCCGCGGGTCATAGCGGCGGGCCAGGGTCAGGCCGATCTCGCGGGCGATGGCGACCTTCTCGTCGCGGGAGAAGTGCATGCGCTGGGCATAGCCGTCGAGCAGCGCCATGGCCCGTTCCGGGTCCTGGCGCGCGAGGCGGCGCAGGCCGAGGCTCACCACATCGGACATGGCTTCGTTGACCGGGGCGAAGCGCGACGGCTGGTTGAGCAACTCCGGCTTCTGCGCCACGTCGATCAACAGGCGGCCCTGCGGACCGAGGGTGGTCAGGCCTTTGGCCAGGCTGTTGGCCAGGCCATAGTTGCGTTCCTGTGCCGCCAGCTTGACACGCTGCCAGCGCTTGGCCTCGGTCAGTTGGCCTTCGGCGGCCCACATGCCGAACAAGGCGTCGCAAGCGGTTGGTTGCGACTTGCCGACGTTCCAGAGTTTTTCCGCCGTGGCGAAACCCTCGGCGCGCAGGCCGTGGCTGAGCTGGTAGCGGCCATTGAGGCAGTCCAGCTCGGTGAAGTTGAGTTTCGGGTCGTAGTACTTGACGAAGGTCTTCCAGTCGCCCCGTTCTGCCAGCAAGCGCAACCAGCGCAGTTTCATCCAGTTGGCCTGGGGCAGGTCGCCGTGGGCGGCGAGGAAGCCTTCGACTTCCTCGTTGCTTGCGCTCTTAAGGCGCGCGGTCAGTTCGTCGTAGGCCAGGTAGGGTGTCAGCGGATAATCGCGCAGCGCCTGGGCATAGCGCAGGTATGGGCCTTTATCACCCTTGGCCAGGGCGCGTTTGGCCTCATCGTAGTATTTGCGTTGCAGGGTGATGTCGGTGGCCTGGGTCACGCCGGCGACGGCAGTGAGCAGCAGGCAGGAAACAATTTGGAACAGGCGGCTACGCATGATACGTCCGGGCAGTTGAACCATGAGAAAGTGACGGCGAAGCCAGCACTGTTGGGGTTGCACTGCCTTAGCTTAGCTGTTTGCCGCAGGGGGAAGAAAGCGTTGCGCTTGTATCTAGTTGTAATGTTCCTACCGTTTGTAGGAAAGCTCCGGTGGAGTGGTCAGGATCTGTTGGTGTTCCCTTCTCGACGGCGCCGCAGCGACAACAGACCTTAATGTCTTGAAGGGTCAAGTCAGGTAGAATGCGCGCCCGGTTTTTGGAGAAGATCATGACCCTGCTCAAATTCAGCGATGTGTCCCTCGCATTCGGCGCCATGCCGCTGCTGGACAAAGTGTCCTGGCAGATCGCCCGTGGCGAGCGGGTGTGCATCATCGGCCGTAATGGTACAGGCAAGTCGAGCATGCTGCGCTTGGTCAAGGGCGAGCAGAAGCCCGATGACGGCGAGATCTGGCGCGTTCCAGGCCTGAAGATCGGTGAACTGCCGCAGGAGTTGCCGGTGGCCGACGAGCGCAGTGTGTTCGACGTGGTGGCCGCGGGCCTCGATGGCGTCGGCGAGTTGCTGGCCGAGTACCACCACCTGAGCCAGAACATTCACAACGACGATGACCTGAACAAGCTCATGCACGTCCAGCACGAGCTGGAAGCACGTGATGGCTGGCGTCTGCAGCAACTGGTGGAAAGCACCCTGAGCCGCCTGCAGTTACCTGCCGACAAGACCCTGGCCGAGCTGTCCGGTGGTTGGCGCCGCCGCGTGCTGTTGGCCCAGGCGCTGGTCTCCGAGCCTGACCTGCTGTTGCTCGACGAGCCGACCAACCACCTGGACATCGGCGCCATCGCCTGGCTCGAAGAAGCACTGAATGGCTTCAACGGTGCCGTGCTGTTCATCACCCACGACCGTTCCTTCCTGCAGAACCTGGCCACGCGCATCCTCGAACTGGACCGTGGCGGGCTGATCGACTGGAATGGCGACTACGCCAGCTTCCTGGTGCACAAGGAGGCCATGCTGGCCGCCGAGGAAACCGCCAACGCCTTGTTCGACAAGAAACTGGCCCAGGAAGAGGTATGGATTCGCCAGGGCATCAAGGCCCGGCGTACCCGTAACGAAGGCCGTGTGCGCGCCCTGAAGGCCTTGCGTGTAGAACGCAGCGAGCGTCGTGAGCGCCAGGGCAAGGCCAATATCCAGCTTGATGTCGCGGAAAAATCCGGCAAACAGGTGATGGTGCTGGAGAATGTCAGCTTCAGCCATCCAGGCGGCCCGCAACTGGTCAAGGACTTCTCCATGGTCCTGCAACGCGAAGACCGCATCGGCCTGTTGGGTGCCAATGGTACCGGCAAGACCACCTTGCTCAAGCTGATGCTGGGTGATCTGCAGCCAACCAGTGGCAAGGTCGAGTCTGGTACCCGCCTGGAAGTCGCCTACTTCGACCAGTTGCGTCACCAGCTGGACCTGGAAAAGACAGTCATCGACAACCTTGCCGAAGGTCGCGATTTCATCGAGATCGATGGCCAGAACCGTCATGTGCTGAGCTACCTGGGCGACTTCCTGTTCAGCCCGCAACGGGCGCGCACGCCGGTGAAGGCGCTGTCCGGTGGTGAGCGCGCGCGCCTGCTGCTGGCCAAACTGTTCAGCAAGCCGGCCAACCTGCTGGTCCTGGACGAACCGACCAACGACTTGGACGTGGAAACCCTCGAGCTGCTCGAAGAAGTCCTGTCGGCCTTCAAGGGCACCGTGCTGATGGTCAGCCACGACCGGGCATTCCTCGACAACGTGGTCACCAGCACCCTGGTGTTCGAAGGCGAGGGCAAGGTGCGCGAGTACGTTGGTGGCTACCAGGACTGGATCCGCCAGGGCGGCTCGCCGAAACTGCTTGGTGTCGCCGAGAGCAAGTCGGGCAAGTCCGAACTCAACAGCGCTGTGGTCCAGGCACCGGCAGCGGTGGAACCTGCGCCTGTCGCGAGCGCGGAGCCGGCGAAGAAGAAGCTTAGCTACAAGCTGCAGCGTGAGCTGGAAGCCTTGCCGGGGCAGATCGACGAGCTGGAGCAGAAGATGGCGGCGGTGCAGGAGGAGATCAACGCGCCCGGCTTCTATCAGCGTCCGATCGGTGAAACATCGGCTGTGCTGCAGCGTCTGGAAACGATGCAGGCAGAGCTGGATGCGCTTGTCGAGCGCTGGGCAGAGCTCGACGGCTGATTGCAGCGCGGCCCGGAGCCTGAGGCGCCGGGCCGCTTGTGATCACTCTTTTTTCTGCAGGCGGACAGCCAGCACGTCGCAAGGTGCGCCGTGCAGCACGTCATTGGCCGTGGAGCCAAGCAGCAGGGCCAGGCCATGGCGGCCGTGGCTGCCGACCACGATCAGGTCGCAGTTCTGCTCCTTGGCCAGTTGGTGGATTTCCTGGCGTGGTTGGCCATAGGTCAGGTGAGAGTCACCGCGGTTGATGGTCGGGTACTTGTTGTACAGGCGTTCCATGCGCTCCTTGGCCTGGTCGAACTGCTGCTGTTGCAGCTGCGAGAGGTCCATGGGCACATCACCGCCAAAGGCCATGGCCATGGGCTCTACGATGTGCACGAGGGAAACCTTGGCGCCTGTAGGCTCGGCGAGCGTCATGGCGCGCTTGATCACCGGGTCGCATTCTTCGGTCAGGTCGACGGCAACCAGTAGATGTTGGTAGGACATGAGCAGCTCTCCTGACAATCGCGATAGTTAAAGTATGGTCGGTTTCAGGCTGATCGCTTTGTATCACGGCTAACCAGCTCATTCGCAACGCTTTATGGGACTTACAGATATGACGGTATGGCTGGTGGTGTCAATCCTTGCGCTGATTCTCAGCCCGCTCGCCTGGCTGCGTCCTTCGCGCAACCAGAGCGCGCAGATGAACCTGCGCATGGAGGGGCGGCGCATGGGGTTGGCCATGCAGTTGGCGCCTCAGCAGTGGCCGCACTGGCTGGCCAAAGAACCACCGAGTCCTTGCCCACAGTACCACCGCGGGCGCCGCAAGGGTCGGAGCGACAGCTGGACTTACTGGCAGGTCACGCCTGGCGTCTGGGTCAACCAATGGCGTGAGCCTTGCGAGGATGCCCGCTTGCAGGAGCACTTCGCGCGTCTGCCGGAGAGTGTCTACAAGGTTGAGGCGAGCACCCAGATGATCGCCCTCTATTGGGGCGAGAGGGGTGAGAAATCTGTATTGCAGGATATTGCCCAGGTGCTTGACGCCTTGGCGTGACCCTTTCCTTTAAAGCATCGCGGGGCAAGCCCGCCCCCACAGCGCGCTGAGTCCAGTGCCACTGTGGGGGCGGGCTTGCCCCGCGATGCTTTCAGCTACAGCAAAAAGGCCAGGCAGGCCGGAAACTTTTCATTCGAAGAGCAGTGTAGCCGCTCGCCAGGTTTGTGTTTAAACCTTTGCGATTTTTTTGCGTCGGCAGGGTCCATCGCTGACATGAATGCTTGGTGATCACTGTCATCATGCTTTGGTCGCCAAGGGTACAAAATGACCGGAAAGTCGCGTTTTGCCTGTCCTTTCGAGGATTTGACAACGCCGATCTTTTCGGTGAATGTGTGCATACCCAAATCAAACGGGCGTATGAATTGAGCGTTTGTATGTCAGATCGCTCTTACAGAATCCCGACTATCGCGCTGACGGGTGTGCCTGGCGCAAGGGTTCGGCAAACACTGGCCAAGCAGCCAGCCGGCCTTTCAACCAGCGATCGGCGTGTACAGTTCAGCTTCCATATCGTGGAGATCAGTTGATGATTTACGAAGGTAAAGCCATCACGGTTAAGGCTCTTGAAAGCGGCATCGTCGAATTGAATTTCGACCTCAAGGGTGAGTCCGTCAACAAGTTCAACCGTCTTACCCTGGGCGAGCTGCGCCAGGCCGTGGACACCATCAAGGCCGACGCCTCGATCAAGGGCGTGATTGTCAGCAGTGGCAAGGACGTGTTCATCGTCGGCGCGGACATCACCGAGTTTGTCGACAACTTCAAGCTGCCCGAGGCCGAACTGGTCGCCGGCAACCTGGAAGCCAACCGCATTTTCAGCGACTTCGAAGACCTCGAGGTGCCGACAGTCGTCGCCATCAACGGCATTGCCCTGGGTGGCGGCCTGGAGATGTGCCTGGCAGCCGACTACCGCGTCATGGCTACCACGGCCAAGATCGGCCTGCCTGAAGTCAAGCTGGGCATCTACCCAGGTTTCGGCGGTACTGTGCGTCTGCCGCGCCTGATCGGTGCCGACAACGCCATCGAGTGGATCGCCGCCGGCAAGGAAAACCGTGCCGAGGACGCGCTGAAAGTCGGCGCCGTCGATGCCGTGGTCGCGCCGGAGCAGTTGCAGGCCGCCGCCCTTGACCTGCTCAAGCGCGCCATCAGCGGCGAATTCGACTACAAGGCCAAGCGCCAGCCGAAGCTGGAAAAGCTCAAGCTCAATGCCATCGAACAGATGATGGCCTTCGAGACTGCCAAGGGCTTCGTCGCCGGCCAGGCTGGTCCGAACTACCCGGCCCCGGTCGAAGCCATCAAGACCATCCAGAAAGCCGCCAACTTCGCTCGCGACAAGGCCCTGGACGTCGAGGCCGCTGGCTTCGCCAAGCTGGCCAAGACCTCGGTTGCCGAAAGCCTGATCGGGCTGTTCCTCAATGACCAGGAGCTCAAGCGCAAGGCCAAGGTCCACGACCAGATCGCCCACGATGTCAAACAGGCCGCCGTGCTCGGCGCCGGCATCATGGGTGGCGGTATCGCCTACCAGTCGGCGGTCAAGGGCACGCCGATCCTGATGAAGGACATTCGCGAAGAAGCCATCCAGTTGGGCCTGAACGAGGCCTCCAAGCTGCTCGGCAAACGCGTTGAAAAAGGCCGCCTGACCCCGGCCAAGATGGCTGACGCGCTCAATGCGATCCGTCCGGCCCTGTCCTATGGCGATTTCGCCAACGTCGACATCGTCGTCGAGGCCGTGGTCGAGAACCCGAAGGTCAAGCAAGCTGTGCTGGCTGAAGTGGAAGGGCAGGTGAAGGACGACGCGATCCTGGCGTCCAACACCTCGACCATCTCCATCAACCTGCTGGCCAAGGCCCTCAAGCGTCCGGAAAACTTCGTCGGCATGCACTTCTTCAACCCAGTGCACATGATGCCGCTGGTGGAAGTCATCCGTGGCGAGAAGTCCAGCGACGTGGCCGTTGCAACCACCGTGGCCTACGCCAAGAAGATGGGCAAGAACCCGATCGTGGTCAACGACTGCCCGGGCTTTCTGGTCAACCGCGTGCTGTTCCCGTATTTCGGCGGTTTCGCCAAGCTGGTCAGCGCCGGTGTCGACTTCGTGCGCATCGACAAGGTCATGGAGAAGTTCGGCTGGCCCATGGGCCCGGCCTACCTGATGGACGTGGTCGGCATCGATACCGGACACCACGGCCGTGACGTGATGGCCGAGGGCTTCCCGGACCGCATGAAGGATGACCGCCGTTCCGCCGTGGACGCGCTCTACGAGGCCAACCGCCTGGGCCAGAAGAACGGCAAGGGCTTCTACGCCTACGAAACCGACAAGCGCGGCAAGCCGAAGAAGGTTGCCGACTCATCCGTGCTCGAAGTGCTCAAGCCGATTGTCTTCGAACAACGTGAAGTGAGTGACGAGGACATCATCAACTGGATGATGATCCCGCTGTGCCTGGAAACCGTTCGTTGCCTGGAAGATGGCATTGTCGAAACCGCCGCCGAAGCCGACATGGGCTTGGTCTACGGCATCGGTTTCCCTCCCTTCCGTGGCGGTGCGCTGCGTTACATCGATTCGATCGGGGTCGCCGAGTTCGTTGCCCTGGCCGACCAGTACGCCGATCTGGGGCCGCTGTACCACCCCACCGCGAAGCTGCGCGAGATGGCCAAGAACGGCCAACGCTTCTTCGGTTAAGCGCCCAACGATATAGAGCGAGAGAACAGATATGAGCCTGAATCCAAGAGACGTGGTGATTGTCGACTTCGGTCGCACGCCGATGGGCCGCTCCAAGGGTGGCATGCACCGTAACACTCGCGCCGAAGACATGTCGGCGCACCTGATCAGCAAGCTGCTCGAGCGCAACACCAAGATCGACCCGAGTGAAGTCGAAGACGTGATCTGGGGCTGCGTCAACCAGACCCTGGAGCAGGGCTGGAACATCGCCCGCATGGCCTCGCTGATGACCCAGATCCCGCACACCGCCGCCGGCCAGACTGTCAGCCGCCTGTGTGGTTCGTCCATGAGCGCGCTGCACACCGCCGCCCAAGCGATCATGACCGGCAACGGTGATGTGTTCGTGATCGGTGGCGTGGAGCATATGGGCCACGTCAGCATGATGCATGGCGTCGACCCGAACCCGCACATGTCCTTGTACGCCGCCAAGGCCTCGGGCATGATGGGTCTGACTGCCGAGATGCTTGGCAAGATGCACGGCATCAGCCGTGAGCAGCAAGACCTCTTTGGCCTGCGTTCGCACCAGCTCGCCCACAAGGCGACGCTCGAAGGCAAGTTCAAGGACGAACTTATCCCGATGCAGGGCTACGACGAGAACGGCTTCCTCAAGGTCTTCGACTACGATGAAACCATTCGCCCGGACACCACCCTGGAAAGCCTCGCGGCGCTCAGGCCGGCCTTCAATCCCAAGGGCGGCACGGTGACTGCCGGTACTTCGTCGCAGATCACTGATGGTGCCTCGTGCATGATCGTCATGTCGGCCCAGCGCGCCAAGGACCTGGGTATCCAGCCGATGGCGGTGATCCGCTCCATGGCCGTTGCCGGCGTCGACCCGGCGATCATGGGTTATGGCCCGGTGCCGGCGACCCAGAAGGCGCTCAAGCGCGCTGGCCTGAGCATCGCCGATATCGACTTCATCGAGCTCAACGAAGCCTTTGCGGCACAGGCTCTGCCAGTGCTCAAGGATCTGAAAGTGCTCGACAAGATGGATGAGAAGGTTAACCTGCACGGCGGCGCCATCGCCTTGGGGCATCCTTTCGGTTGCTCTGGGGCGCGGATTTCCGGCACTCTGCTCAACGTCATGAAGCAGAACGGCGGGACTTTCGGCGTGTCTACCATGTGCATCGGCCTGGGTCAGGGCATTACGACTGTCTTCGAACGCGTCTGATCGCGTCGCGGACAGCAGCCGGGGCCATGTGCCCCGGTTTTTGTTTTTGCAGGATATTTATTTATTCAAGAGGGTGAGCGACATGCAGATACAGCCAGGCGTGTACCGGCATTACAAGGGGCCTGAGTATCGTGTGTTTGGCGTCGCACAGCACTCGGAGAGCGAAGAGTGGGTCGTGTTCTACCAGGCGTTGTACGGTGAGTACGGGCTCTGGGTGCGGCCGTTGTCGATGTTTCTCGAGTCGGTCGAGGTTGACGGCGAACAGGTGCCGCGCTTTGCTTTGGTCAAGGCGGAAAACGGGTTGTTCGAGCGACCGGATGCCGAGGGCGGCTAAACGGTCGCGCTTGACCTCACCCTGTTGCCACTATATATAGCGGTGCCGCGTCAGGCACCTGCCGTGTTTTTTATTTTCAGATTCAGGAATACTCCGATCCATGGGCAAATCGCTGGTCATTGTGGAATCCCCGGCTAAGGCCAAGACCATCAACAAGTACCTGGGCACCCAGTACGTGGTGAAGTCGAGTATCGGCCATATCCGAGACCTCCCCACCAGCGGTTCGGCCAGTGCTGCCAAGGAGCCTGCGGCCAAGCGCGGCAAGGCTGCTGGCGAGGCACCGGCCCTGTCGCCGAAGGAGAAGGCCCGCCGCCAGCTAGTGGCGCGCATGGGCGTCGATCCCGACCATGGCTGGAAAGCCAAGTACGAGATCCTGCCGGGTAAGGAAAAGGTCATCGAGGAACTGCGCCGGCTGGCCAAGGACGCCGACACCATCTATCTCGCAACCGACTTGGACCGCGAAGGGGAAGCCATTGCCTGGCACCTGCGCGAAGCCATTGGCGGTGACGACAGCCGCTACAAGCGTGTGGTGTTCAACGAAATTACCAAGAAGGCCATCCAGGAGGCCTTCTCCCAGCCGGGCGAACTGGACATCGATCGGGTCAATGCACAACAGGCACGGCGTTTCCTCGACCGCGTGGTGGGCTACATGGTTTCGCCATTGCTGTGGGCGAAGATCGCCCGTGGCCTGTCCGCCGGCCGCGTGCAGTCGGTAGCGGTGAAGTTGGTGGTCGAGCGCGAGCGTGAGATCCGTGCCTTCATCCCGGAAGAGTACTGGGAGGTCCACGCCGATCTGGGCACCGCCAAGAACGCCAAGGTGCGCTTCGAAGTGGCGCGAGAGAAGGGCGAGGCGTTCAAGCCGCTCAACGAAGCCCAAGCCATGGCGGCCCTCGAGAAGCTCAAGGCCTCCAGCTACAGCGTGGCCAAGCGCGAGGACCGGCCGACCAGCAGCAAACCGTCCGCGCCCTTCATCACGTCGACCCTGCAGCAGGCCGCGAGCAACCGCCTGGGTTTCGGCGTGAAGAAGACCATGATGATGGCCCAGCGTCTGTACGAGGCGGGCTACATCACCTACATGCGTACCGACTCCACCAACCTCTCGGTCGATGCCTTGGAGATGGCGCGGACCTACATTGAAGGCGAGTTCGGCAAGCAGTACCTGCCGGAAGCGCCTGTGGTGTACGGCAGCAAGGAGGGGGCCCAGGAGGCTCACGAGGCGATCCGCCCCTCCGACGTCAATACCCATCCAAGCAAGCTCAGTGGCATGGAGCGCGACGCCGAGCGCCTGTACGAACTGATCTGGCGTCAGTTCCTGGCCTGCCAGATGCCGCCGGCGCAGTACCTGTCTACCAGCGTTACCGTCGCCGCTGGCGATTTCGAGCTGCGCGCCAAGGGGCGTATCCTCAAGTTCGACGGCTACACCCGTGTGCTGCCTCAGCAGAGCAAGCCGGGCGAAGACGATGTGCTGCCGGAGATGGCCCAGGGCGAGGTGCTCAAGCTGATCCAGCTCGACCCGAGCCAGCACTTCACCAAGCCCCCGGCACGCTACTCCGAGGCCAGCTTGGTCAAGGAAATGGAAAAGCGCGGCATCGGCCGCCCATCGACCTACGCGGCGATCATTTCCACTATCCAAGACCGCGGCTATGTGACCTTGCACAACCGCCGCTTCTACTCCGAGAAGATGGGCGACATCGTCACCGAGCGCCTCTCCGAGAGCTTCTCCAACCTGATGGATTACGGTTTCACCGCCGGCATGGAAGAGAACCTCGATGACGTGGCCCAGGGCGAGCGTGACTGGAAGAACGTGCTAGATGAGTTCTACGGCGATTTCAGCAAGAAGCTGCAGAATGCCGAGTCCGCCGAGAATGGCATGCGTGCCAACCAGCCGACCTTGACCAACATTGCGTGCAAGGAATGCGGCCGGTCGATGATGATCCGTACGGCCTCCACCGGTGTGTTCCTCGGTTGCTCGGGCTACAACCTGCCGCCGAAGGAGCGCTGCAAGGCGACTGTCAACCTCGTGCCGGGCGACGAGATCGCCGCCGATGACGAGGGTGAGTCCGAATCGCGCGTGCTGCGCAGCAAGCACCGCTGCCCGATCTGCTCGACGGCGATGGATGCCTACTTGCTCGACGAGAAGCGCAAGTTGCATATTTGCGGCAACAACCCGGACTGCGCGGGCTATGAGATCGAAGAGGGCAACTACCGCATCAAGGGCTACGAAGGGCCGAGCCTGGAGTGTGATAAGTGCGGCAGCGAGATGCAGCTCAAGACCGGCCGGTTCGGCAAGTTCTTCGGTTGCACCAACCCGGCGTGCAAGAACACCCGCAAGCTGCTCAAGAGCGGCGAGGCGGCGCCACCGAAGATGGACGCGGTGAAGATGCCGGAGCTCAAGTGCGAGAAGGTCGACGATACCTACGTGCTGCGTGATGGTGCCTCGGGTCTGTTCCTGGCTGCCAGCCAGTTCCCGAAAAACCGTGAAACCCGCGCGCCGCTGGTGATGGAGATCATCCCGCACAAGGACGAGATCGATCCGAAGTACCACTTCCTCTGCGAAGCTCCACAGAAGGATCCGGAAGGTCGTCCATCCGTGATCCGCTACAGCCGCAAAACCAAGGAGCAGTACGTGCAGTCCGAGGTCGATGGCAAGCCAACCGGCTGGAAGGCGTTTTACGACGGCAAGGCCTGGAAGGTCGAAGACAAGCGCTGAGAAGCAATGTTCTAATTGCAGCATGAACGCTGTAGAGGCGGGCTTGTCCACGATGACGCCATCGGGGGGCAGGCCCGTTTCTGCAGGTCGCCTTGCAGCCTTTTGGAGGGCACCTGAGATGGCCCAGGAACTCTATACCCGCACCAACCAGAAACTCTTCTTCGCCGGCCTCGCCCTCGATGCCTTGGGCAAGGCCCAGGACAGCCAGGCGATGAATGCCCAAGGCCTGATCCAGGCGGAGCGGGAAGCTGCGCTGTTTCACCTCTATGGCGCGTTGCTGGGCCTGTGCCATGAGATTGCAGGTTTCTATCGGTTGCCTCAGGCAGGGGCGCCGCGCGCCGAGCTGCTATTGAGCGATGAAGTGCTGCAGAGTGTCGCCATCCCTGAAATGGCCGAGATGGTAGAACTGGCACGTCAACCGGAAACTTGGTTGGCGCGACTGCTCGCTGCTTATGCCGATTTGTTCCGACCGCCGGTCGTGAAAAAAACGGCCAAAACCGACGTTACCCAGCCATTGATCCAGGCGGTCAGCCTCGACGAACCTGAGGCGCAGCCGCTTTCGCGGGAAGAGCTGGAAAGCTGGCGGCAGAACCTCAAGGGCTTGGTGCGGCGTTTCCGTGACGCGTTGAGTGAGTGCTGACAGCCGCTGTCGCTGGTACAATGCTCGCCTTTCGTGGAGAACAGCCTTATATGTCTACGTCCTTTCTGGAAATTGTCGAGTTGCCTGATGGCCGGATCGAGCTGCGCCGTGCCGAGGACGAGGGATCCCTGGTAACCCTGGATTTCTCAGAGGACGCCAAGGCGTTCCTACAAGGCCAACATGTAGAGGTGGCCAAGGCCATGCTTAGCGTCGGTGTTCAGATGGCTGGCCGCCTGGTGGAAGGCGAGCTCGAACGCGACGAAGGGCCGCGCGTTCTGCATTGAGTGCCGAGCCTGATTCCCTCGAACGGGAAATCAGGCTATTTACATACAAAGCCTGATCATCAGCCGAGGCGGATGTTCAGGCTTTGTGCGTTTCCGGTGCCGGCAGCGCGGACCAGTTGTTGACGTGCGCTGGCGTTGACGTTGCCAAGCCAACTAACCACCGTGTGGCTGCGCCCCAGGCGCAGGGCTTCGCAGGCTAGTTGCAGGGAGCTCTGGTTGCCCCGGGGGTGCAGCAGCAGGATGCGTTCGCGGTTCAGTCCGGCATCACGCAGCCAGGCCTGAGTCAGGCTGGCGGGAGGAGCGATGAGGGTCAGCCAGCGAGCGTCCTGTTCTTCGCTCAGCTCGCGCAGGACGGGGGCCAGCAGGCTCTGGCAGTGACCCGGTGCGCCGCGCAATGACAGCTCGCTGAATACCTCTTGCTGGTTGTCCTGGCGGGCGGGCTCACTTACCTTCAGGCCGGGCAGTACAGGCTGGGCAAGGAAGGCTTCGAAGAGGGGGAGCTGGGTTTGCTGGGGTGCATGGGTGAACTGCATGACGCCTCCTAATTACCGGCGAATGACGCCGACACTCAAGCCCTCGATCACCAGTTCCTGTTCTTTCAGGTTGACTTCGATAGGGGCGAATTCTGGGTTCTCGGCGATCAGCCAGACCTTGCTGCCTTCACGCTTGAAGCGCTTGACAGTGACTTCGTCGTCCAGGCGGGCGACCACGATCTGGCCATTGCGAGCTTCGCGGCAGGTGTGTACCGCCAGCAGGTCGCCGTCGATGATACCGACGTCCTTCATGCTCATGCCGTGCACGCGCAACAGGTAGTCGGCGCGGGGATGGAAGAAAGCCGGGTTGATGTTGCAGGATTCCTCGATGTGCTGCTGGGCAAGGATCGGCGCACCGGCGGCAACCCGGCCGATGATCGGCAGGCCGCTGTCTTCGCTCTTGGTCTCGAGCCCGGGGATGCGGATGCCGCGCGAGGCGCCTGGCGTCATCTCGATCGCCCCCTTGCGGGCCAGCGCCTTGAGGTGTTCCTCGGCGGCGTTCGGTGATTTGAAGCCCAGCTCCTGAGCAATCTCCGCCCGGGTTGGCGGGAAGCCGTTGTCTTCCAGGCAGCGTTTGATGAAGGCCAGGATTTCGGCTTGGCGTGGCGTCAGTTTCAGCATGGCGGGCGCTCTGTTTTTTTATACAGTGACTGGGATTATATACAGTAGAAGGCAAGCTGCAAGCATCCTGCGGTAAGAAAAGTCCGGCTGGCCGCAAAAAATGGCTGGATCGCGTACCGTCCCGGGTTCGTTTCGAGTGTGCTCGGTAGGCGTGGGCCGTAGCCTGCAGCTTGGTGCTTCGTGCTGTGTTTTAATGGCGACCGCACAGTCACGAAGCCTTGACAAATCGCCACCTTGAAACGTATGTTTCAAACAACTGTTTGTCAGGCGGAGTAGTCATGGCCCAATCCGAAACCGTTGAACGCATTCTCGATGCTGCCGAGCAGCTCTTCGCGGAAAAAGGTTTTGCGGAAACCTCATTGCGGCTGATCACCAGCAAGGCCGGGGTCAACCTGGCGGCGGTGAACTACCATTTCGGCTCCAAGAAAGCCCTGATCCAGGCCGTCTTCTCACGCTTCCTCGGGCCGTTCTGCGCCAGCCTCGAGCGCGAGCTGGATCGCCGCCAGGCGCACCCAGAGCGCAAGCCGACCCTGGAGGAGCTGCTCGAGATGCTGGTCGAGCAGGCCCTGGCGGTGCAGCCGCGCAGCGGCAACGACCTGTCGATCTTCATGCGCCTGCTGGGCCTGGCCTTCAGCCAGAGCCAGGGGCATTTGCGGCGTTACCTGGAAGACATGTACGGCAAGGTGTTCCGCCGCTACATGCTGCTGGTCAATGAGGCTGCGCCACGCATTCCACCGCTGGAGCTGTTCTGGCGCGTGCATTTCATGCTCGGCGCCGCGGCGTTCAGCATGTCCGGTATCAAGGCCCTGCGGGCCATCTCCGAGACCGATTTCGGTATCAATACCTCGATCGAACAGGTCATGCGCCTAATGGTGCCTTTCCTGGCGGCCGGCATGCGCGCCGACAGTGGCGTCACCGACGAGGCCATGGCTGCCGCGCAACTGCGGCCACGCAGCAAGTCCGGCGGCGCGCCGGTCGCGGCCAAGGCCTGAAGGCTGGGCGTGGCTGGCCGCTTCGGCTAAGCTAGCGCCCATGCCCGACCTCGATTTCCTGCACATTTCCCTTGCCGATCAATGCCTTTACGGCTTCGCCCGTGGGCAGTTGTGCCTGCGCCTGGCGGTGTCCACCGCGCGCAACGGCGCTGGCGAGCTGAATGGCTCCGGATGCACGCCCCGTGGGCGCCACCAGGTAAGGGCGAAGATCGGTGCCGACTTGCCCTTGGGCGCCGTGTTGCGTGGGCGGCGCTGGACCGGCGAGGTCTGGTCGCCGAGCCTGCATGCCCAATTCCCCGGACGAGACTGGATCCTGACCCGTATCCTTTGGCTCAGCGGTTGTCAGCCCGGTATCAACCGCTTGGGCCAGGTCGACACCTTCCGGCGCTACATTTATTTGCACGGCACCCCCGACAGCGAACCCATGGGGGTGCCCCTGTCCCATGGCTGTGTACGCTTGCGCAACAGCGACCTGCTGGCGTTGTACGATCGCGTGCCGCTGCACTGCCCGGTGCAGATCGACGAAGGCGCCTGCCCCCAGTGGGCCTCTCTCAGCCTCAATTGAAGGATCACTTATGACTGCCCGCCTGCAAGGCTCCCTGATGGTGGATATCGCCGGTACCTGGCTGACTGCCGAGGACCGCCAGCTCCTGCGCCAGCCCGAAGTGGCCGGCTTGATCATCTTCGCCCGCAACATCCAAAGCCCGCGTCAGGTGCGTGAGCTCTGTGCCTCGATCCGTGCCATCCGCCCGGACCTGATTCTTGCGGTCGACCAAGAGGGAGGGCGCGTACAGCGCTTGCGTCAAGGCTTCGTTCGCCTGCCGGCCATGCGCGCGATTGCCGACAATGACAATGCCGAGTACCTGGCCGAGCAATGCGGTTGGCTGATGGCCACCGAGGTGCTGGCTGTCGGCCTGGACCTGAGTTTCGCGCCGGTGCTGGACCTGGACCACCAGCGCAGCGCAGTGGTCGGCAGCCGCGCTTTCGAGGGTGACCCCGAGCGCGCCACCCGGCTGGCCGGGGCGTTCATCCGCGGCATGAGTGCCGCTGGCATGGCTGCGTGCGGCAAGCATTTCCCCGGCCATGGCTGGGCCGAGGCCGACTCCCACGTGGCCATTCCCACCGACGAGCGCAGTTTGGAGCAGTTGCGCCAGGCCGACCTGCTGCCCTTCACGCGCCTGGGCGGACAGTTGGCTGCGGTGATGCCGGCCCATGTGATCTACCCGCAGATCGACAATCAGCCGGCCGGCTTTTCCCGGCGCTGGCTGCAGGACATCCTGCGTGGCGAACTGGGTTTCCAGGGTGTGATCTTCAGCGACGACCTGTCCATGGCCGGTGCGCACGTGGTCGGCGATGCTGCCAGCCGGATCGAGGCCGCGCTGAGCGCCGGGTGCGACATGGGGCTGGTGTGCAATGACCGGGCGGCGGCAGAGCTGGCGCTCAGTGCGGCGCAGCGCTTGAAGGTGCGGCCGTCGCCACGTATCGCAAGGATGCGCGGGCAGGGCTTTGCGCGCACCGATTACCGTCAACAGCCGCGCTGGCTGGAGGCGTTGGGTGCGCTCAAGGGTGCGCAGTTGGTTGATTGAGTGTCCGGGGCTGTCTTACAGCCCCTGTAGGAGCGGGTTACCCATCAAGCAACAGTGCTGCGACGACCTATGCATCGCGGGCAAGCCTGCTCCTACAGGGGCGGTGTTAACCGCAAGTGTCAGTGGGTGTTACTTCGCCGTCGAGCGCTTGCCTGGCAGCGGCGCAAATAATGCTTCGATCTCGTCGTCCGCCAGCCGCCACTGCCCAGCCTGCCCGCCATCGAGCAAGCCGGCCGCCAGTGCCGCCTTCTCCTGCTGCAGTTTCTGGATCTTCTCTTCCACCGTTCCGCGGGTGATCAGCTTGTAGACGAACACCGGCTTGTCCTGGCCGATGCGGTAGGCGCGGTCGGTGGCCTGGTTCTCGCTGGCGGGGTTCCACCAGGGGTCATAGTGGATCACCGTGTCGGCGGCGGTCAGGTTCAGGCCGGTGCCACCGGCCTTGAGGCTGATCAGGAACACGCTGCTCTCGCCATTCTGGAACGCTTGCACGGGGGCGCGTCGATCACGGGTCTCGCCGGTCAGCAGGCTGTAGCGGACCTGGCGCTTTTGCAGCTCTTGCTCAATCAGGGCCAGCATCGAGGTGAACTGGGAGAACAGCAGCACGCGCCGTCCTTCGCTGAGCAGTTCCTCGAGCATTTCCAGCAGGCTGCCGAGCTTGCCCTTGTCGGTCTGGGAGGCCTTGACTTCGACACCCTTGACCAGGCGCAGGTCGCAGCAGACTTGGCGCAGTTTCAGGAGGGCATCGAGAATGACGATCTGACTGCGCGCCGCGCCGTTGCGGGCGATCTCGTCGCGGACCTTCTTGTCCATCGCCACCCGTACGGTTTCATAGGTGTCGCGCTGGGCGTCGCTGAGCTCTACCCAGTGCACCATCTCGGTTTTCGGTGGCAGTTCGTGGGCGACCTGCTCCTTGGTGCGGCGCAGCAAGAAGGGGCGGATGCGGCTGGCCAGATGGCTCATGCGCTCGCTGTCGCCATGGCGCTCGATCGGGGTGCGGTAGTCCTGGGTGAAGCGCTTGCTGTCGCCCAGCCAGCCGGGCATCAGGAAGTGGAAGATCGACCACAGCTCGCCCAGGTTGTTCTCCATGGGTGTGCCGGTCAGGCACAGGCGCTGGTTGGCTGTCAGCTCGCGGACGGCCAGGGCGGCTTTGCTGTTGGCGTTCTTGATGTTCTGCGCTTCGTCGAGGACCAGCAGGTGCCAGGGTTGCGCAGTGAAATGCACAAGGTCCCGGGGCAGCAGGGCGTAGGTGGTGAGGATCAGGTCGTAGTCCTGCAGCGATGCGAAGTGCTTGTTGCGCCCGGCGCCCTGCAGGGCCCGTACGCGCAGTTGCGGCGCGAAGCGCTCGGCCTCATCGAGCCAGTTGGGCACTAGGCTGGTGGGCATCACCACCAGGGCTGGCTGTTGCAAGCGCCCGGCCTGCTTCTCCAAGAGCAGGTGGGCCAGGGTCTGCAGCGTCTTGCCGAGTCCCATGTCATCGCCAAGTATGCCGCCGACACCCAGCTCGCGCAGGGACTGCAGCCAGTTCAAGCCTTGCTGCTGATAGGGGCGCAGGGTGGCGTTGAGCCCCTGGGGCGGGCTGACCTGCAGCTCCCGCGCATCGCGCAGGCGGCGGGCAAGGTCGCGCACCTGGGCGCCGCCTTCCCACTGCAGAGGCAGGTGCTCGATGTCGTTCAGCCTGGGCGCATCGGCCGCGGCCAGGCGCAGGGAAGGGCCGCTGCTGTCTTCACCCAGGTAAAGCTCGCCAAGGGTCTTCATCACTGCCTTGATGCGCCCATAGGGCAGCGCCACACGCAGTGCAGTGCTGTCATGGCGGGCACGGTTGAGGTCGATCACCAGGTGTTCGTCGTCGCTGCGCTTGGCCAGTTCGGCGGGACGCAGCAACTCGGGGCTGCTGCGCAGCAGGTGCAGGACGATCGGTAGCAGGCTGTGACGCTGGCCATTGACCACGATGCCCAGCTCCAGGTCGAACCATTCATGGCCCGGCGCTTCCTCTACGGTGGCGTACCAGTCGTCCACCTCGTGCAGGTTGAAGGCGAAGTCGCGCTGGATATCGATCTCCCAGCCCGCTTCGCGCAAGCGCGGCAGGTCCTGGCGAGCAAAGCGCAGCCAGGCTTCGTCGTCGGGCAATTGGAGCATCTCGCCGGCGCTGTCGGGCAGGGCCTTGCTCTGCCGGGTAGCCGGTTTGAAACCCAGGTCGTGGAGGGTCTTGCGCAAGGCCTGTTCGGCTTTCGGTTGGCGGCCGATGCGCTGGCTGGTGGCGTCGAGCAGCCTTGTCAGTGGCTTGTCGTCATTGCCGCTGGCGCGCAGGCCGTCGTAGTCGAAGGCCAGGGCGGCGCGGTGCTGCAGTTGGCGCTGCATGCGTCCGGTCTTGGGCATGTAGGCGCTGAATTCGAGGCTGCCCAGGGCCAGGTGCGGTTTGGGCTGGACGTGATCGAGCTGTTCGGCCTCTACCTTGGCAGGCGTGGGGACTTGGCGATTCAAGGCATTCAGGCGGTGGCTCAAGGGAACCACCAGGCGTTCCGGGACGGTGGGGGCAAGCGTCAGTTGCTTGGCAATGAAGGGGTCCATGGCATGCTGTACCTTGCCGACGAGCCCATGCTCAAGATCAATGTAATAGAGCGGTTCCAGGGGCAGTACGACAGGCAGGGCTTGGTCCCCGGCATACCAGGCGCCGCGATAGTTGCCATCCTTCAAGCGCACCCAGCGGAACTCGGCGAGGCGCTCCGGGCCGGCTTGCAGCTCAATCTGGATGTCATTGAACAACAACCGGCCTGAGTCGAGCGCCGCTTCGAGCAGCTCGGCGCTTTCGGCTCCGCGGAGATAGACCCTGTCGGGCAGGCCGATGCCCTGGCGATGGCTCTCCATCTGCCTGAGCAGCCGTGTATCTCTATCTGTAACGTAGCGGGCCGGTGAGTAGATCAGTTCATTGAGTGAACCGATTCTGCTCAATTGAACGAGGCTATTCGCTTGACGGGTGCCTTTGCTCACCTTCAGGTAGCAAAGCTCCTCATCCATCCCGACGATGTAGTAGAGGGCCCGTCCCTTGGTCTCGGGTTCGTTGTGGGCGGGCGGCTCGACAGGCTTCTCCAGCTGGGTGATCCAGTCGTGCAACTTGCGCGGCAGTGCTTCGGGACCCTGATCTTTGGACTGGGGACCTTCGGCGTAATCCTGGCCCCGTTGCAACTCATACAGCACGGCTGCGCAATGCTTGCAGTTTTTCCTGACCGGGCAGGAGCAGCTTCCTTCGGCATCCAGGCCGTCTTCGGTCAAGTCGAGGGTGATTCGCTGGCGGTAGAGCTGATCCGATGAGCCCGAGCAGACGGCCTGGATCACCAAGCCATCGATTGCCCTGATCTCCACTCGGCCATCGATTGCGTAATCCAGGCCGCGCTTGAGGGTCTGGCCGTCGAAGCAGAACGTCCAGTTGTCCAGCAGACGCACATACATTTGCGCATCGCTCTCGATCACATCACTGCTCCATCATCTCGGGATTAAACGTCGGCAACGTGCGCGCACCCAGCGGTGCCACCTTCAGCAGCACTGCCAGGTGCCCTCCGTCGAGGAAGGTCAACTGGCCGCTCTTGACGTTGCTGTTGCTTTGCTTGAACTGCTCGCTCTGCAGCACGCTGCCGTTGCCATCGAGCTGGTTGACCCAGAAGGTGGCTTCGGCGCCGATGAAGCGCCCCTGGACCAGGCTTAGGTTGCCCTCGATGGGGAAGTGGCCGAACTGCTCTTCGCCTTCGCCCAGGGCGATGCGGCGAGGTTCGCTGCCCACGTTCTGCTGCCAGGCCTTGTGCAGCAGTACGGTGTAGCTCGGCGTGGCCTGCAGGCGGGTGACCTCGTCGTTCAGCGTGGTCGGACGCGTGGCGTCTTCAGTCAAGCGCGGCGCGCCGGCACTCCAG
The DNA here is from genome assembly GCF_054889225.1 of Pseudomonas sp. X10. NCBI lineage: Bacteria > Pseudomonadati > Pseudomonadota > Gammaproteobacteria > Pseudomonadales > Pseudomonadaceae > Pseudomonas > Pseudomonas sp. X10. The sequence goes on from NZ_CM142677.1 coordinate 1,933,276, forward strand.
TCTTCGGGGGCGAACGGACTGGTCACCGCTGGCACGGCGTTCTGCCGCACCAGGATCAACTCCACCTGATACAGGCCTTCGGCGAAGGCCGCTGGCGCAAACAGCGTCAGCAACAAGGTCAGGCAACGGATGGCACGCATGGATCTTCCTTCAGGCAGGCTGTGGGGTCAGGCGCTCGAGCAGCGCCTCAAGGGTGTTGAAACGTTCGTCTGGCCGCTCCATCGGTACCATGAAACGGAACTGGGTAGCGCCTTCGAACTTGTAGCGCTTGGGCTGGCCCTGGATCAGCTTGATCAGGGTCAGCGGGTCGACCGGGGTCTCTGCCTCGAATTCGATCTTGCCGCCATTGGGACCTGCATCGACCTTCTTGATACCGAGCTTCTCCGCCTGCAGCTTGAGTTGCGTCAGGCGCACCAGGTTCTTGGTTGGCTCGGGCAGCAGGCCGAAGCGGTCGATCATCTCTACTTGCAGGTCCTTCAGGCCTTCCTCGTCCACAGCCGAGGCGATGCGTTTGTAGAGGATCAGGCGGGCGTGGACATCCGGCAGGTAGTCCTCGGGGATCAGTGCTGGCAGGCGCAGGTTGATCTCTGGGCCGCCACCCAGGGGCTGGTCGAGATTCGGTTGGGTGCCCTTGCGAATGGCCTTGACCGCGCGCTCGAGCATTTCCATGTAGAGGGTGAAGCCCACGGCCTGGATTTGGCCGCTCTGGCCTTCGCCGAGCAACTCGCCCGCGCCGCGGATCTCCAGGTCGTTGGTGGCCAGGACGAAGCCTGCGCCCAGGTCCTGGGTATTGGCGATGGCTTCCAGGCGCTTTTCCGCATCGGCGGTGACCTGCTGGCGAGGCGGTGTCAACAGGTAGGCATAGGCCTGGTGGTGGCTGCGCCCGACGCGGCCGCGCAACTGGTGCAGTTGGGCCAGGCCGAATTTGTCGGCACGCTCGATGATGATGGTGTTGGCGCTGGGCACGTCGATGCCGGTCTCGATGATGGTCGAAGCGATCAGCACGTTGAAGCGCTTGTGGTAGAAGTCGCTCATCACCTGTTCCAGCTCGCGCTCGCGCATCTGCCCGTGGCCGATGCCGATACGGGCCTCGGGGACCAGCTCGGCGAGGTCGGCGGCGCACTTCTCGATGCTCTTCACGTCATTGTGCAGGTAGTAGACCTGGCCGCCGCGCAGCAGCTCGCGCAGCAGCGCCTCCTTGACCGTGCTCTTGTTCTGCTCCATGACGAAGGTGCGCACCGACAGCCGGCGTGCCGGCGGGGTGGCGATGATCGACAGGTCGCGCATGCCCGCGACGGCCATGTTCAGGGTCCGCGGGATTGGCGTGGCGGTCAGGGTGAGGATGTCCACTTCGCTGCGCAGGGCCTTGAGCTGTTCCTTCTGGCGTACGCCGAAACGGTGTTCCTCGTCGATGATGACCAGGCCCAGGTCCTTGAAGCGCACGTCGTTCTGCAGCAGCTTGTGGGTGCCGATGAGGATGTCGATCTTGCCGTCGGCGAGGTCCGCCACTGCTGCGTTGACCTCCTTGGTCGACTTGAAGCGGCTCATCACCTCGACGGTCACCGGCCAGTCGGCGAAACGGTCGCGGAAGCTGTTGTAGTGCTGCTGGGCGAGCAGGGTGGTGGGCACTAGCACCGCTACCTGGCGGCCGCTGTGCACGGCGATGAAAGCCGCGCGCATGGCCACCTCGGTCTTGCCGAAGCCGACATCGCCGCAGACCAGGCGGTCCATCGGCTTGCCGGCGAGCATGTCCTCGCGCACGGCCTCGATGGCGCTTTGCTGGTCCGGCGTTTCCTCGAAGGGGAATCCGGCGCTGAAGGTGGCGTAGTCGACCGCCGGGTCGGCGAAGGCGTAGCCCTTGCGGGCGGCGCGTCGGGCATAGATGTCGAGCAGTTCGGCGGCGACGTCGCGGACTTGCTCGGCGGCCTTGCGCTTGGCCTTCTGCCAGGCTTCGGAGCCAAGCCTGTGCAGTGGGGCCAGGGCATCGTCGCTGCCGGTGTAGCGGGCGATCAGGTGCAGGTTGGCCACTGGTACGTAGAGCTTGGCGCCCTCGGCGTATTCCAGGGTGAGGAATTCGGCGGCCTGGTTGTCAATCTCCAGCGTCGCCAGGCCCAGGTAGCGGCCGACACCGTGGTCGATGTGCACTACCGGAGCGCCTTCACGCAGCTCGGTGAGGTTCTTGATTACCGCGTCGTTGCTGGCGTCGCCGCGTTTCTCGCGGCGCCGGCGCTGCATCACGCGTTGGCCGAACAGCGGGCTTTCGGCGATCAGGGCCAGGGCCGGGTCGTCCAGCAGCAGGCCGTCGTCGAGCGGGGCGATGGTGATCGCCAGGCGCTCTTTGCCCGTGATGAAGTCGGCCCAGCCATCCACGGTCTGTGGACGCAGCTTCAGGCGTTCGAGCAGCTCCAGCAGGACTTCGCGGCGGCCCGCCGACTCGGCGGTGAACAGCACGCGGCCGGGGAACTGGTCAAGGAAGCCGGCCAGCGCTGCCAGCGGCTGGTTGGCCTTGGCCTCGATGGCCAGGTTGGGCAGGCGGCGGGCCGCAAAGCGCTGGCGGCCAGCGCCGGCGTCCACCTCGTCCGCGCTGACCACCACCCGCGGCCACTGTTTGAGCTGGGCGAAGCAGTCTTCCACCGGCAGGAACAATTCGGCTGGCGGCAGCAAGGGGCGGGTCGGGTCGACGCGACGCTCTTCATAGCGGCCACGCACGTCGTTCCAGAAGTGTTCGGCGGCCTGTTCCACGCCAGGCAGGGAGAACACCTGGGTGTCGTGGGGCAAATAGTCGAACAGGGTCGAGGTTTCTTCGAAGAACAGCGGCAGGTAATACTCGATCCCGGCCGGGATGATGCCGCTGGCCAGGTCCTGGAAGATCGCGCTACGGCGGAAGTCGACGTCGAAGCGCTCGCGAAAGCGTGCCTTGAAGCGGGTCACCGCGTCCTTCTGCAGAGGGAACTCGCGGGCCGGCAGCAGGCGTACCGAGTCGACCTTGTCGATCGAACGCTGGTTCTCCGGGTCGAAGGTGCGCAGGGTCTCGATCTCATCGTCGAACAGGTCGATACGGTAGGGCAGTTTGCTACCCATGGGGAACAGGTCGATCAACGCCCCGCGCACGGCGAACTCGCCATGTTCGTATACCGTGTCGACGCAGCGGTAGCCGCTGGCTTCCAGGCGCGTGCGCATCTGTTCGACGTCGATCTTCTGGCCGATGTCCAGCACCAGGCTGCTGCCCAGTAGGAAGCGCGTCGGCGCCAGGCGGTGCAGGGCGGTGGTGATCGGCACTACGAGGATGCCGTGGTCCAGCTCCGGTAGCCGGTACAGGCTGGCGATGCGCTGGGAGATGATGTCCTGGTGCGGCGAGAACAGGTCGTAAGGCAGGGTTTCCCAGTCGGGGAAGGGCAGCACCGGAAGCTCGGGGGCAAAGAAGCGCAGCTCCTGCTCGAGGCGGTCGGCGCTCTGGCTGTCGGCGGTCAGCAGCAGAGTGAAGCGCTTGGCGCTGTTGGCGGCTTCGGCAATGGCCAGGCTCAGGGCGGCGCCAGGCAGGTTGCCCCAGGTTTGTTTGCCGGCAGTGGCCGGCAGGTTCGGTAGGCGCAGAACAGACACGGGAGGTCGAACTCCAAGCGTTGCGGCAAAGAGGTCAATTGTACCGGGGCGGGGGTGTGCTGTCAGGTTCGTGCGGGGCTTTACAGCGCCCGCGTCGGCTTGGCGACAGGCACTCATTGCCCGATGCGTCGCAGGGCGTCATAATGTAGCCCCTTTTTTCTGTCCCTACATGTGGAAGGTTCCCGTGACTCAGAAGCCCGACCAGTGTCTTGGTGAGTGGATCGATCGTGAAGCGCTTGCTGAAGCGATGATCCCGCTTATCGGTCAGCTCTACCGCAATAACAATGTGGTGAGCTCGATCTATGGCCGCAGCCTGATCAACCGTTCGGTGATCTCGATCCTCAAAGCCCATCGCTTTGCCCGTCACCGTCAAACCGACGAGACCGAACTGTCCGTCCACGAGACATTCCCCCTGCTCAAGGCCATGAGCGAGCTGAAACTGGGCGCCGCTTCGGTCGACCTGGGCAAGCTGGCGAACAAATTCAAGCTGGAAGGCAACGGCCGCAGCGTCGAGCAGTTCGTACGCGAGGAACTGGCTGAAGTCGTTGGCCAGCAGAACGCTTCGGCGCGCAAGGGCACCGACGTCGTGCTGTATGGCTTTGGCCGCATCGGCCGCCTGCTGGCGCGTATCCTGATCGAGAAGACCGGTGGCGGCGACGGCCTGCGCCTGCGTGCGATCGTCGTGCGCAAGGGTGCCAGCAACGACCTGATCAAGCGCGCCAGCCTGCTGCGTCGCGACTCGGTGCACGGTCCGTTCGACGGCACCATCACCGTCGATGAAGAAAACAGCACCATCACCGCCAACGGCAACCTGATCCAGGTGATCTACGCCAAGAACCCGAGCGAAGTGGACTACACCCAGTACGGCATCGAGAATGCCCTGGTAGTCGACAACACCGGCGTCTGGCGCGATGCCGAGGGCCTGGGCCAGCACCTGGCCTGCCCGGGCGCTGCCCGCGTGATCCTGACCGCACCAGGCAAGGGCGCCCTGAAGAACATCGTCCATGGCATCAACCATGGCGACATCAGCGCGGACGACAAAATCATCTCGGCCGCTTCCTGCACCACCAACGCCATCGTGCCGGTGCTCAAGGCTGTCAATGACCAGTATGGCATCGTCAATGGCCACGTCGAGACCGTTCACTCGTACACCAACGACCAGAACCTGATCGACAACTTCCACAAGGGCAGTCGCCGTGGTCGCAGCGCTCCGCTGAACATGGTCATCACCGAAACCGGTGCCGCCACCGCAGCCGCCAAGGCCCTGCCGGTGCTCAAGGGCAAGTTGACCGGCAACGCCATCCGCGTGCCGACGCCGAACGTCTCCATGGCGATCCTCAACCTGAACCTGGAAAAGGCCACTACTCGCGAAGAGATCAACGAGTACCTGCGCCAGATGGCCATGCACTCGGTTCTGCACAAGCAGATCGACTACGTGAGCTCCCAGGAAGTGGTTTCCAGCGACTTCGTGGGTTCCCGCCACGCGGGTGTGGTCGACGCCGAAGCGACCATCTGCAACGACAACCGCGTTGTCCTGTACGTCTGGTACGACAACGAGTTCGGTTACAGCTGCCAGGTCGTGCGTGTGATGGAAGACATGGCGGGTGTGAACCCACCGGCTTTCCCGCGCTAAGCTTGTGATGCGCTGAAAAACGGGGACCTTCGGGTTCCCGTTTTTTTTGGTTCGGACTCAATCAGGGAAGAGCGAGTGATAAAACCTGCCATTCTGGCCTTCATCATGATCAGCCTGAGCGCCTGCAACCAGGGCGCCACGCTCGAACGCATCAGCGGCCCGACTATGGGCAGCAGTTACACCGTCCAATACGTCCGCGAACCCGCCGGCCCGGCGCCGGAGCAGGTGAAGGAGGCTGTCGAGTCGATCCTGGATGACATCGACCGGCACTACTCCACTTACCGTGGCGACTCCACCACCAGCCGCTTCAACCGCTTGCCGGCCTACAGTTGCCAGGACGTGCCTGAGGATATGCTGGCGCTGGTCCGCCTGGGCCAGCGGTTGGCCCGGCAGAGCGATGGTGCCTTCGACCTGACCGTGGAGCCGCTGCTCGACCTCTGGGGGTTCGGCCCCCAGGCGCGTCAGGAGCAGGTGCCCGATACCCAGGCCCTGGCCCAGGTTCGCCAGCGCGTGGGCTACCGGCATCTGCGTATCGAAGGCGGTCAGTTGTGCAAGGACGCGGAGGTGCAGTTGGACTTCAACAGCATCGCTGCCGGTCATGCCGTCGACCTGATCGCTCAGCGTCTGCAGGCCATGGGTATCCATAGTTACTTGGCCGAAGCCACTGGCGAACTCAAGGCGGTGGGCCGCAAGCCCGATGGCAGTCCCTGGCGTATTGCCCTGGAGTTGCCGAGCGAGGATCGGCAGATTGCCCGCCAGGTGATCAGCGTGGATGGCCTGGGTGTGTCCACCTCGGGTGACTATCGTCATTATTTCGAGGACAATGGCCGGCGTTATTCGCACACCTTCGATGCCCGTCAAGGGAGGCCGGTCGAGCATGACCTGGCTGCTGTGACGGTGCTCGATCCTTCTGCATTGGTGGCTGACGGTTATTCGACCCTGTTGCTGATCCTCGGGCCGGAGCAGGGCTGGGACTTTGCCATCCGCCACGGGATTGCCGCGGTATTGGTGACTCGGACCAAGGGGGGCTTCGTCTCCCGGACTACCCCAGAATTTCAGCGCCTGGCGCCGGACGAGTGAAGGTGGGCAAGGAGCGGTGCGTTTCCAGGGAGTGGGTAAAAGACATGTAGCGCAGGCAAAAATAGCCTACGACGCGACCAAGGGTTAATGTGCGCGGCGTTCAGGCTTGATTAGACTGCACCCGAATTTTTTCATGGCGCTCCGGCGGCATGATCGAGCCCCGCGGGCCAATGTGGCCCGCGGGCCAGTTCTGAAGGAGTACGCATGGCTGTCTACAACTACGACGTAGTGGTGCTGGGTTCCGGCCCGGCCGGAGAAGGTGCGGCAATGAATGCCGCCAAAGCAGGACGCAAGGTCGCGATGGTCGACAGCCGTCGTCAGGTCGGCGGCAACTGCACCCACCTGGGCACCATCCCGTCCAAGGCCCTGCGTCACTCGGTGCGGCAGATCATGCAGTTCAACACCAATCCGATGTTCCGCGCCATCGGCGAGCCGCGCTGGTTCTCCTTCCCGGACGTGCTCAAGAGCGCCGAGAAGGTGATCTCCAAACAGGTCGCTTCGCGTACCGGCTACTACGCCCGCAACCGCGTCGACGTGTTCATCGGCACCGGCAGCTTCGCCGATGAGCAGACCGTCGAAGTGGTCTGCGCCAATGGTGTGGTCGAGAAACTCGTCGCCAAGCACATCATCATTGCCACGGGTTCGCGTCCGTACCGCCCGGCCGACATCGACTTCCATCATCCGCGTATCTACGACAGCGACACCATCCTCAGCCTGGGCCACACGCCGCGCAAGCTGATTGTCTACGGTGCCGGGGTCATCGGTTGCGAATACGCCTCGATCTTCAGCGGCCTGGGTGTGCTGGTAGAACTGGTGGACAACCGCAGCCAACTGCTGAGCTTCCTGGATTCGGAAATTTCCCAGGCGCTGAGCTACCACTTCAGCAACAACAACATCACCGTGCGCCACAACGAGGAGTACGAGCGGGTCGAAGGCCTGGACAATGGGGTGATCCTGCACCTGAAGTCGGGCAAGAAGATCAAGGCCGACGCCTTGCTGTGGTGCAACGGCCGGACCGGCAACACCGACAAGCTGGGTCTGGAGAACATTGGCATCAAGGTCAATAGCCGTGGCCAGATCGAGGTCGACGAGGCCTACCGTACCGTGGTGCCGAACATCTATGGCGCCGGTGACGTGATCGGCTGGCCGAGCCTGGCCAGTGCCGCCCACGACCAGGGTCGTTCGGCGGCCGGCAGTATCGTCGACAATGGCAGCTGGCGCTTCGTCAACGACGTGCCGACGGGCATCTACACCATTCCGGAGATCAGCTCGATCGGCAAGAACGAGCAGGAACTGACCCAGGCCAAGGTGCCCTATGAAGTGGGCAAGGCCTTCTTCAAGAGCATGGCCCGCGCACAGATCGCCGGCGAGCCGCAAGGCATGCTGAAGATCCTGTTCCACCGCGAAACCCTGGAGATCCTGGGCGTGCACTGCTTCGGCTACCAGGCTTCGGAGATCGTCCACATCGGCCAGGCGATCATGGATCAGCCGGGTGAGCGCAACACCCTCAAGTACTTCGTCAACACCACCTTCAACTACCCGACCATGGCCGAAGCCTATCGGGTAGCTGCCTACGACGGTCTCAACCGGCTTTTTTGAGCGGCTCCGGCCGGTGGCCTGAGCCGGCCGGGGAGACCGATTTCAGCCCTTCCCGAGGGTGGTACTGGCCAAACCGGGAAAGTCTGTAATCAGGCTGTCTACGCCGAAGTCGGCGAGCCGGCGCATCAGCGCCGGTTCGTTGACCGTCCAGACCGACACGTGCAAGCCCTGGCGCTGCGCCTTGATCAGGCGCTCGGGCGTGCACAGGGTCCAGTTCAGCGCCAGCAAGTCACAGCCATAGTTCTGCGCGACCTTCAGCGGGTCGAGCCAGGCATATTCGGCGACCAGGCCGCGGGAGAGGTCTGGGGTCAGTTCCAGGGCGGCGCCGAGCACCTCCCGTGAGCTGGACGTGATGGTGACCTTGTCCAGCAGGCCAAAGCGCTGGGCCATTTCACGAATCGCCAGGACTGTGCTTGCCGCGCGGGTGCGCGACGCGCTCTTGACTTCCAGTTGCCAATGCTCGAAATCGCATTTCTCGAACAACTCTTCCAGGCGCGGGATGGGGCAGGGCTGTACCCAACCCGGGCCACCCTTGCGCGCGTCGTAGGTCACCAGATCCGCGGCGGTGTGTTCGACCACCTTGCCACGTCGGCCGGTGGTGCGTTTGAGAGTCGGGTCGTGGATCACCATCAGCTCGTTGTCAGCCGACAGGTGCAGGTCCAGCTCGCAACGATTCACACCGTGCTGCAGGCACTGGCGGAAGCTGGTCAGGGTATTTTCAGGGGCTTCGCCCTTGGCGCCACGATGGCCGTAGATCAGGGTCACGTTCGTTCCTTCAAGAATGGAGAATGAGGTTCAGGAGGCAGGGGTGTTCTGTTCCAGCGCCTGGCGTCGTTGCTGTTGCTGGCGCTGCAGGATGTGGCGGGCCAGCAATTGCCGTTGGGCATCGCTCATGTCGATGAATTCTGTGCCGACCTCGTATTCGCCATCGGGGCGAAGGTCGCAATGGGTGACCTGGCCGCGCAGCAGCAAGCCCAGGGCCTGGGGCATGAGCACCATCTTCAGCGCGACACGGGTTCCAGGGGCGATGGCCTGGGCCTGGGCGAACTCGATGCCGCCTTCGGAGAGGATCACCCGCTGGGGCGCGCCGATCTGCCCGAGCAGGGTGTGGGCCACCACGGCGCTGAGCAAGTCGATGCGCTTGTTCTGGGCCTTGAGGAAGGCTGCCAGGGTACGGTCCTTTTCGTTGAGTTGGCGCAGCAGGTGCTGCGATTCGAACTCGCTCAGGTGCAGTTCGCTGAGCAGGTTGAAGAGCGGGGAAGCATCTTGCAACACGTCTGCCTCAAGTGCTTCGGCCGTGTCCAAGGGGCTAATTTCCAGTGCGATCCTATCCTCGATACGGTAGTATTCGCGGCGATCTTCATCATCTAATGTCGTCATGGCGAACCCATGGTAGCGGCGGTGGTCTGAGTGTAAAGCTGCTATTCAAGCCCCGCCACAAGGACGTTCCCTTTCATCCGAACAAGCCCCGACATGTTCAGACCTCTTTTCGTATTCATCGGTACGCGCTACACCCGTGCCAAGCGTCGCAACCATTTCGTCTCGTTCATTTCCCTGACCTCGATGATCGGCCTCGCCCTGGGCGTGGTGGTGATGATCGTCGTACTGTCGGTCATGAACGGCTTCGATCATGAGATGCGTACCCGGGTGCTGGGCATGATCCCGCATGCCACGCTGGAAACCGGCCAGGCCATCGACAACTGGTCGGCCCTTGCCCAGCAAGTAAAGCAGAATCCGCGTGTGGAGGCGGTGGCCCCGTTCACCCAGATGCAGGGCCTGCTGACCCATGACGGCAAGGTCTCCAAGGTCTTGCTCAATGGCATCGACCCGGCCCAGGAGCGCAAGGTGTCGATCATCGACAACTTCATCCGCGAAGGCCAGCTCGACCAGTTGGCCCCAGGCGAGTGGGGCATCATGATCGGCGACAAGGCCGCGGCGAAGCTGGGCGTGGGTATCGGCGACAAGGTGACTTTCGTCGCCCCCGAGGTGAGTGTCACCCCGGCCGGTATGTTCCCACGCATGAAGCGCTTCACCGTGGTCGGCACCTTCCACGTCGGTGCTGGCGAGATCGACGGCTACTTGGGCCTGACCAACCTGTCCGACCTGTCCCGCCTGCACCGCTGGAAGGCCGACCAGGTCCAGGGCCTGCGCCTGAAGTTCGACGACCTGTTCCAGGCCCCGCGTGCGGCCTGGGAGATCGCCCAGCACCTGGGCGAGCAGGAGTTCTATGCCCGCGACTGGACTCGCACCCACGGCAACCTGTACCAGGCGATCCGCATGGAGAAGGCCATGATCGGCCTGCTGTTGCTGCTGATCGTCGCAGTGGCGGCGTTCAACATCATTTCCACGCTGGTGATGGTGGTCAACGACAAGAAGGGCGATATCGCCATCCTCCGCACCCTGGGTTCGACTCCCGGGCAGATCATGGCCATCTTCATGGTCCAGGGCACGGTGATCGGTGTGGTCGGTACCTTGATCGGCGCTGTCGTAGGTATCTTCGCCGCGCTCAATGTCAGTGCGGTGATCGCCGGCATCGAGAAGCTGATCGGCCACAAGTTCCTCAATGCCGATGTGTATTTCATCGATTACCTGCCGTCGCAGATCATGGCCGAAGACGTGTGGATGGTCTGCGGTGCGGCGCTGGTCCTGAGTTTTTTCGCCACCCTGTATCCGGCCTGGCGTGCGGCCCGCACCCAGCCTGCAGAGGCGCTACGTTATGAGTGAGTCGCGCATGAGTGATAAAGCCGTACTGAGTTGCCGCAACCTGGGCAAGTCCTACGAGGAAGGCCCGGAGTCGGTGCAGGTGCTGTCGGGCCTGCAGTTGGAGTTGCATGCCGGCGAGCGGGTGGCCATCGTGGGCAGCTCCGGCTCTGGCAAGAGCACCTTGCTCAACCTGCTCGGCGGCCTCGACACCCCGACCCACGGCAGTGTCTGGCTGGCGGGCGAGGAGTTGTCGGCGCTTGGCGAGCGGGCCCGTGGCCTGCTGCGCAACCGCGCCCTGGGTTTCGTCTACCAGTTTCACCACCTGTTGCCGGAGTTCACCGCCCTGGAGAACGTGTGCATGCCGCTGCTGATCGGCCGCACCGGTATCCCCGAGGCCCGCGAGCGCGCCGAGGCGCTGCTCAAGCGCGTGGGCCTGGGCCACCGTCTCAGCCACAAACCCGCCGAACTGTCCGGGGGCGAACGCCAGCGCGTGGCCATTGCCCGCGCCCTGGTCAACCGCCCGGGCCTGGTGATGCTCGACGAGCCCACTGGCAACCTCGACCACCATACCGCCCAGGGGATCCAGGAGCTGATGCAGGAGCTGTCCAGCGCTTCGCAGACCGCCTTCCTGGTGGTGACCCATGACCTGAGCCTGGCGCGGCAGATGGACCGGGTGCTGCGCCTGGAAGATGGCCACCTGGTGCCGATCTGAGTCGACTGTACGGGGTGCCCTGGCGCACCCTGTCCCTATTCTTCATTGGGTGTTCTCGTTCATGTTCAGACCCTTGCCATTGTTCATCGGTGCCCGCTACACCCGCGCCAAGCGCCGCAACCACTTCATCTCGTTCATCTCCATGACCTCGATGATCGGCCTGTCCCTGGGCGTGCTGGCGATGATCGTGGTGCTCTCGGTGATGAACGGTTTCCAGCGCGAGATGAGCTCGCGCATCCTGGGCCTGGTGCCCCACGCCAGCATCCTGGGCGTGCAGCCGCTGGAGGACTGGCGCAGCGTCGCCGATGCCGCGCTGAAGAACCCGGCGGTGATGGCTGCGGCGCCGTTGACGGAAATGGAAGGCATGCTGTCGTACAAGGGCGCGATGCAGCCGATCCAGGTCAGCGGTATCGACCCACAGGAAGAAGGCAAGGTCTCGATCGTCGGCCAGCACATCGTCCAGGGCCGCCTGCAGGACCTGCAGCCTGGCGAGTACGGTGTGGTCATCGGCGAGCTGACGGCTCGGCGCTTTCGCCTCAATACGGGCGACAAGCTGACCCTGATCGTCCCGGAAATCAGCAAGGCTCCCGGCGGCATCACGCCACGCATGCAGCGCCTGACCGTGGCCGGGATCTTCAAGGTCGGCGCCGAGCTGGATGGCTCCCAGGCCTACATCCATGTGGCCGACGCCGGCGAGATGCAGCGCTGGGCCCCAGGCCAGGTACAGGGCGTGCGCCTGAAACTGCATGACCTGTACGCCGCGCCCCAGGTGTCCAAGGCGATCGTCGCCGGTCTGGGCGATGCCTACCGCGCCGATGACTGGTCCCACACCCAGGGCAGCCTATTCAGTGCCATGAAGATGGAGAAGACCATGATTGGCCTGCTGCTGATGATGATCATCGCGGTGGCGGCATTCAACATCATCGCCACGCTGATCATGGTGGTGAACGACAAGGGGTCGGACATCGCCATCTTGCGCACCATTGGCGCCACCCCTGCGCAGATCATGGGTACCTTCATGGTCCAGGGCAGCCTGATCGGCATCGTCGGTACCCTGGTCGGTGGCGTGCTCGGGGTGATCGCTGCGTTCAACGTCAGTCAGATCGTCGGTTGGCTGGAGCGCGTCAGCGGCCAGCACATCTTCACCTCCGACGTGTACTTCATCAGCAGCTTGCCGTCGGAGCTGCAATGGGGTGATGTGGCGATCATCTGCACTGCCGGGCTGGTCATGAGTTTCCTGGCCACTCTGTATCCGGCCTGGCGTGCTTCCCAGGTGGAGCCGGCGTACGCCCTGCGTTACGAGTGACCCTCGAGCGCGGGCAAGCGCTCCGCTGGTTACAGTCCGGGCAGCTCGATCACGAACCGTGTCCAGCCCTGCCTGCACTCCGCCTTTATGTGCCCGCCATGGGCCTGGACGATGGAGCGGGTGATCGCCAGCCCCAAGCCCGCATGCTCGCTACTGCCTTCGCGGCGTGCCGGATCTACCCGGTAGAACCGGTCGAACAGGCGCGGTAGCAGCGACGCCTCGATCGCTGCTCCGGTGTTGGCCACCACAATGCTCAGCTTGCGATCCTCCGCAGTCAGTGTGACCTGGATCTGTCCTCCTTCCGCTGTGAAACGCAACGCATTGTCCAGCAGGTTGGACAGGGCTCGACGCAGCATGTGCTTGTCTCCCTCCAGCATTGCCTGCCCTTCGCGCCGTAGTTGCACCCCGGTCTCCTCGGCCAGAGGTGCGTAATACTCCAACAGGGCATCGACGTCCTCATGCAGGGCGAGCGGCTGACGGTTGGGCGCCAGCAAACCATGGTCGGCCTTGGCCAGGTAGAGCATGTCGTTGACCATCTGCGCCATCCATTGCAGCTCCTCCAGGTTGCCATGCAGGGCTTCGCGGTATTCTTCGAGGCTACGCGGGCGGGTGAGGGTGACCTGGGTGTGGGTCAGCAGGTTGGACAGCGGCGTGCGCAGCTCATGGGCGATATCGGCGGAAAAGGCCGAGAGGCGCTGGAAGGCATCGTCCAGACGCTCGAGCATGGCATTGACCCGGTGGCCCAGTTCGGCGAGCTCCACCGGCATCTGCGCCACCGGCAGGCGCGTGGTCAGCGAGCGGGCCGAGACACTGGCTGCGACGTCGCCCATCTGTCGCAGCGGCCGCAAGCCACGGCGCGCGGCCCAGGCACCGAGCAGGGCAGTGGCCAGGGCCGACAAGCCGACGGTGAGCCAGATCAGATATTGCATGCGCTGCAGGAAGTGCTGATGGTGGGTGATGTCGAGGAAAAGGGTCAGTTGCGGTGATTGTGGGTTGTCCTCGTCCAGCAGCATGCACAAGCTGCGGTAGTCGATATCGTCGGCATGCAAGGTCGCCAGGCCGGGGCGGCGGGGTGACTCTGGCAGGCCGGGGCGGCTGTCGAACCACAGGCTGCCATCGCTACCGCGGATGCGCAGGGCCAGGTCGGTCTGGTGGCTGAGCTCGCTGCTCAAGGCCGGTAGGTGCAGTGCCAGCCCAGTGGCGTCCTCGAGTCCGGCGAGCTGGCTGCGCATTAGGGAAAGGCGGGCGCCGAGCAACTGTTGGTCGAGTTCGATGAAGTGATGCTCGCTGGCGCGGCTGAAGAGAATGCCGGCGGTCAGCGAGACGACTGCGGTGCAGGCGGCGAACAGCAACGCCAGGCGGCTGCCGAGGGACAGGCGGCGCATCACGCCGGGCGCTCTTCGAGCACATAGCCCATGCCGCGTACCGTGTGGATCAGCTTATTGTCGTGGGCCTCGTCGATCTTCAGGCGCAAGCGGCGGATCGCCACTTCGATGACGTTGGTGTCGCTGTCGAAGTTCATGTCCCAGACCTGGGAGGCGATCAGCGACTTGGGCAGCACCTCGCCCTGGCGGCGTAGCAGCAGCTCCAGCAGGGCGAACTCCTTGGCGGTCAGGTCGATACGCTGGCCGCCGCGTTCGGCTCGGCGACGGGTCAGGTCCAGGCGCAGGTCGGCCAGGCCCAGACTGGTGTCCTGGCTCGGGCTGGCGCCCCGGCGCAGCAGGCTGCGTACACGGGCGAGCAGCTCGGAGAAGGCGAAGGGCTTGACCAGGTAATCGTCGGCGCCCAGTTCCAGGCCGTGCACGCGGTCTTCCACGGCGTCGCGGGCAGTCAGGAACAGCACCGGCACGTCCAGGCCGGCCTGGCGTACGGCCTGGAGGATCTGCCAGCCATCCCGGCCGGGCAGCATCACATCGAGGATCAGCAGGTCATGGTCGCCGGACAGCGCCAAATGTTGGCCGGTGTCACCGTCGGAGGCCAGCTCGGTGGCAAAGCCTGCTTCGCTCAGGCCCTGGCACAGGTATTGGCCGGTCTTGGTCTGGTCTTCGACGATCAGTAGTTTCATGGGCGCTCTTGAGGGTGTCAGATGATGCCGGCCTGTATCGGGGCAAGCGCCTGCAGCCGGTTGGCGCTGGTGTCGCAAGCCCTGGAATGATACGTCAGCAGAGCCGCTTTGGCCCAAGCTGACAAAGTTGTAATCTGCCTGTCAGGTACCTGCCAGCCGCGCCTGCCTAGAGTGCCGGCAGATTCGTTGCTAACCCGGAGTGGGCCTGACATGAAACATTTCCTGATCGCTGGCGCCCTGGCGCTGGTCAGCCTGCCAAGCCTGGCCGGTCAGACGCACAGCTTTGCCTTCGGCGAGCCTGCGCCTGCCGATAAGGCCACCCGGACTGTCGAGGTGCTGCTCAAGGACATTGCCTTCGAACCCGAAAGTCTGCAGGTCAAGGCTGGTGAGACCGTACGCTTCGTCCTTATCAACCAAGGCCAACTGCCCCATGAGTTCAACCTCGGTGACAAGGCCATGCACGCCGAGCACCAGAAAGAGATGCAGGTCATGCAGGGACAGATGGACCACGCCGCGATGGGGCATGGCGGGCATGGCAGCCATGGCCATGATGCTGCCAACACCGTGCTGGTCCAGCCTGGCCAGCGCGCCGAGCTGACCTGGACTTTTCGCAAGTCTGCCCCCATCGAGTTCGCCTGCAACGTGCCGGGGCACTACCAGGCCGGTATGGTCGGACCGCTGACCATCGAGTAACAACGGCACCAAGGCAGGGTGCAAAACCGTTAGAATAGGCGCATCTGCTCTTTCAGGTCTGACCCCATGCACCCTGCTGCCGAACATTCCCCGCTGGGCAAGTCCAGCGAATACATCGCCACCTACACCCCGTCGTTGCTGTTCCCCATCCCGCGCGCAGCCAAATGGGCCGAGCTGGGTGTCAGCGCCCAGACCCTGCCATGGCAGGGCGTGGACTACTGGAACTGCTTCGAGCTGTCCTGGCTGTTGCCCTCGGGCAAGCCGGTGGTCGCCATCGGCGAGTTCGCCATCCCGGCCGACTCGCCGAACATCATCGAATCCAAGTCGTTCAAGCTCTACCTCAACTCCCTGAACCAGACGCCGTTCGAATCCACGGCGGCGCTGCAGGCATGCCTGGAGAAGGACCTTTCGGCCGCTGCCGGCAAGCCGGTAACGGTGCGCATCCGTACCCTGGGCGAGGTGGAGAAGGAGGGCGTGGCCGGCTTGCCGGGCCAGTGCATCGATGCCCTGGATGTGAGCATCAGCAACTACGAACAACCGCAGCCCGAACTGCTGCACTGCGACCCCCAGCGTGTGGTCGAAGAGACTTTGCACAGCCACCTGCTCAAGTCCAACTGCCCGGTGACTGGCCAGCCGGATTGGGGCAGCGTAGTGGTCGAATACCGTGGCCTGGCACTGGACCACGCCAGCCTGCTGAGCTACCTGGTGAGCTTCCGTCAGCACGCCGACTTCCATGAGCAGTGCGTCGAGCGTATCTACCTCGACCTCAAGCGCCTGCTCAAGCCGGAGCACCTGACTGTCTATGCCCGCTATGTCCGCCGCGGCGGCCTGGACATCAACCCCTACCGCAGCACCGGGCCCGCCAGCCCGCAGAATCGGCGCCTGGTCCGTCAGTAACGAATTAAAGCCCCGTTCGATGACGGGGCTTTTTGCTGTGGGGTGGGCTCAGATGCCCATGCTGTGCAGGTGATTGGCAATATTGCGCAGGGTGGCGGTGAGGTCGGGATGCGCGGCCTCGAAACGCTCCACTGCCAGATTGACGCCATCGACCAAATTGTTGTCCTGGGTGGCTTCCTCCAACTTCAGTTGCGCCTCGATCTGCTCCATCAGGGTATGCAGGTGTTCGCGCTCCTCCAGCGAGAGCGGTGGGTTTTGCTCCAGTTGCTCGCGCAGGCTGTTGAGTTGCTCTTGCAGTTCGCGGGCAGGCATGGGTGTTCTCCCTCTATGAATAGGCACAGACATGGACCTCGGCGCTAGGGCAAAGGTTCTTGCCTGTCTTCTAGAGTAATCCACCTGCCGGGGCTTTGCATGACCCGCATCAATGCTGCTGTGTCAGGGTTTTTCACCTTTGCGGCGGCGTTGGGCGATGTCGGCCAGGCAGGTGTCGAGCGCTTCGAGGTGATCGATCACCGAATGCACGCCGAGGCTGAACAGCGCCAGGGTCGCCTTGCCGCGAGCCCGTTCCCGCTCCTGGCGACTCGTGGCATGCCATTGCCCGGGAGGCACGGCGCATAGCGGGCTGCAGGCGGCCAAGCCCACGGTCCACAATCCGGCATTGAGCCCGGCCTGGAGCAGGCGAGGCTCACCGCTGACCAGCACGCTGCCTTCCAGGCGCTTGCTGCCCAGGTTCATCAGGGCCTGCCAGCAGGCATTGGGGGCTGGCCAAGGGGCGCTGGTCTCGCTGTGACCGGGCAGCCAGTCAGGCAGAGGGTCTGCCAGTCGCGTGCCTTGCGCAGGGTCCAGTTCATCGAGCCAGATGCAGGGTATCTGCTGGCGGCGCAGTCCGTTCAAGGTGGCCAGGGCGCCAGGAGCGGGCGAGGGCGGGCCGTCGGCCGCCTGCACGAGGCAATTGCGCAAACCGAACAGCACGGCGGTGAGGGCGAGCGTATCTGGCATGGCAACGTCCCTGAAATAGTCCGCAGGCTAGTCGGCAGTTGTTACGGTTGGGTTACGGCGTAACAGTTGCTCACAAATGTGAGCTGAAAAAATGTAAAGCTGTTTATCAGCACGGGAGCCTTTATACTGGCGCCCTATTTATTAGCAGTGCGTGCCTGCGCCTGCAGCCGTGAAATTCGATGGAGAGACATCTATGCGTAGGATCGGTGCCGGTGTGATCGAGCGAATCACCCAGGCCTGTGTCTGCGCCAGCCTGCTGCTGGCGCCCGTGGCAGCGAGTCAGGCTGCCACCGAGGAGGACCCTTGGGAGGCGGTCAACCGGCCGATCTTCAAGTTCAACGACGCCCTTGACACCTACGCCCTCAAGCCGCTGGCCAAGGGTTACCAGGCGGTCACTCCACAGTTTCTCGAAGATGGCATCCATAACATCTTCCGCAACCTGGGCGATGTCACCAACCTAGCCAACAACCTGTTGCAGCTCAAGCCTCATGCTGCAGGGGTCGATACAGCGCGCTTGATCGTCAACACCACCTTCGGGCTGGGTGGTTTCTTCGATGTCGGCACCAAGATGGGCCTGCAACGCAGCGACGAGGACTTCGGCCAGACCCTCGGCTATTGGGGGCTGAACAGCGGCCCGTACGTGGTCATTCCGTTCCTTGGCCCGAGCACCGTGCGCGACGCGCTGGCCAAGTACCCGGACACCTACACCGAGCCCTATCGCTACATTGACCATGTGCCGACCCGCAACACCAGCTTCGCCGTCGATGTGGTCGATACACGTGCCAGCCTGCTCTCTGCCGAGAAGCTGATCAGCGGCGACAAGTACATCTTCATCCGCAATGCTTATCTGCAGAACCGCGAGTTCCGGGTCAAGGACGGGGAGGTTGAAGACGACTTCTGATCCTGTGCAGATGCCAAAAGGCAGCCTTCGGGCTAATGCTGTTCACTTAAGGCATCTGTCGTATGGTTTGGGGACGCTGCGCGTCCATCGCGACACAAGGCCGCTCCCACAGAGGGCTTGCAAGCCACGCATTTATGTATCGGCAAGCCTCTTGTGGGAGCGGCCTTGTGTCGCGATGGGCTGTGTAACAGCCCCACCTGAAGGCACTCCAGCTTAAGTGAACAGCATTAGCCTTCGGGCCGCCTTTGTTTTGTAAGAGTGTCAGTGCATGGCCAAGATGCGTATGCGGATGAAATCACGCTTTTCGTCGTGGTTCGTGGAGGGCCTGCATCCTTCCATCCGGTTGCACTAGCCGAGTTTCTTATAACTCCCGGTGATTTACCCAGTAATCATGCACTATGTGTGTACTCTAGTACGCTTGAAACGCCTTGCGGATGGGAGTACCGTCTGCGCCTTACAGGGCACCTCTACTATTTGCCGGGCAAGTTTTCTTGTCCTACAACTCAAATAGGAAGAGTGGCTAGAGAGAAATTCCAGTAGCTGTACGTCGGTCTCGCCGAGTCCGCTACGCCAACCTATTTCTGGCGCCGTTTGCCCACATGCAGAAACCCAGTGCAACGCTGCTGATCATCGATGACGACGACGTGGTCCGTGCGAGCCTCGCCGCCTATCTGGAAGACAGCGGCTTCAGCGTCCTCCAGGCCAGCAATGGCCAGCAGGGCCTCCAGGTCTTCGAAGAGCACCAGCCTGACCTCGTGATCTGCGATCTACGCATGCCGCAGATGGGTGGCCTCGAGTTGATCCGCCAGGTCACGGAGCGTGCGCCACAGCTGCCGGTGATCGTGGTGTCCGGGGCCGGGGTCATGAGCGATGCGGTCGAGGCCTTGCGCCTGGGTGCCGCCGATTACCTGATCAAGCCTCTGGAAGACCTCGCCGTGCTCGAGCATTCGGTGCGCCGCGCCTTGGATCGTGCGCGCCTGGTGCTGGAAAACCAGCGCTATCGGGAGAAGCTCGAAGCGGCCAACCGCGAGCTGGAGGCCAGCCTGCACCTGCTGCAGGAGGACCAGACTGCTGGGCGCCAGGTGCAAATGAACATGTTGCCCGAGAGCCCCTGGAGTGCCGGCGACCTGGCGTTCGAGCACCAGATCATCCCGTCGCTGTACCTCTCCGGCGATTTCGCTGATTATTTCCGCGTCGATGACCGGCGCATTGCGTTCTACCTGGCGGATGTATCCGGTCACGGCGCCTCGTCGGCGTTTGTCACCGTGCTGCTGAAGTTCATGACCACCCGGCTGCTGTTCGAATTCAAGCGCGGCGGCAAGCTGCGCGAGTTCAAGCCCTCCGAGGTGCTCAGTCACATCAACCGGGGATTGATCAACTGCAAGCTGGGCAAGCACGTCACCATGGTTGGTGGGGTGATCGACGAAGAAACCGGGCTGATGACCTACAGTGTCGGTGGCCACTTGCCGCTGCCGGTGCTCTATACCCCGGGCCAGGCCCGCTACCTGGAAGGTCGTGGCTTGCCGGTAGGGTTGTTCGAGGAGGCCGCCTACCAGGATCATGTACTGGAGCTGCCACCGCAGTTCAGCCTGAGCCTGATGTCTGATGGCGTTCTGGACCTTTTGCCCGGGGAGACACTCAAAGATAAAGAAGCTTCCTTGCCGGAAATCGTCAAGGAAGCAGGTGGCCGCCTGGATGGGCTGCGCCAACGATTCGGATTGGCTACGCTTGGGGAGATGCCGGATGATATCGCCCTATTGGTGTTGAGCAGGAACCTTGAATGAGTACCGGTAGAATCCAGTTCGCCGAGCAGAACGGCACCTTCGTTCTGAAGTTCGTCGGTGAAGTGCGCCTTACCTTGTGTTCAGCGCTGGATGCGACGATCGAGAAAATCTTCACGGCGCTGAACTTCTCGGCCATCGTGATCGACCTGACCGAAACCGAAAGCATCGACAGCACCACCCTTGGCCTGCTGGCCAAGCTGTCGATCCTGTCGCGGCAGAAGGTTGGCCTGCTGCCGACTGTGGTCACCACCAACCCCGACATTTCCCGGCTGCTGCAGTCCATGGGCTTCGACCAGGTGTTCAACATTGTCGACCGCCCGATCCCCTGCCCGGAATGTCTCACCGACCTGCCATCTCAGGACCAGAACGAAGACGTGGTGCGTTCCAAGGTGCTGGAGGCGCACAAGATTCTCATGGGCCTGAACGATTCCAACCGTGAAGCCTTTCATGACTTGGTCAACGCCTTGGAGCGTACCTGACCGTCCATCCCTGACTTTCGCTACTGACGACGTTCGCCCCGGGGAAACTCGGTGGCTGGCGTGCCGTTGGGGCGAAAAATACTGGGTATTTCTCACCCGCGTGGCAAAGCCGATGTGTATCAGGCTTTTTCAGCCAGCAGCGCTTCCAGTTTCTCCTGGTCTCGCGCGAACTGGCGAATACCCTCGGCCAGTTTCTCAGTGGCCATGGCGTCTTCGTTCATCGCCCAGCGGAACTGGCTTTCGTTCAATTGCTGGCGCGGCTCGCCTGTCCGGCCCGGGGCCAGGAGGCGGGGCAGCTCACCCTGGTCATCGCTCAACTGCTGCAGCAGTTCAGGGCTGATGGTTAGGCGGTCGCAGCCGGCCAATTGCTCGATCTGGCCGACATTTCGGAAGCTCGCGCCCATCACCACGGTGTCGTAGCCGTTGGCCTTGTAATAGTCGTAGATGCGCGTCACCGACTGCACGCCCGGGTCTTCGGCACCGACGTATTCCTTGCCGGTGTTCTTCTTGTACCAGTCGTAGATGCGGCCCACGAATGGCGAGATCAGGAACACTCCTGCATCGGCACAGGCCTGGGCCTGGGCGAAGGAGAACAGCAGCGTCAGGTTGGTTTGGATGCCTTCCTTCTCCAGGGTCTCGGCGGCGCGGATGCCTTCCCAGGTGGAGGCCAGTTTGATCAACACCCGGTCACGGCCGACGCCGGCCTTGTCGTACAGCTCGATCAACTGACGCGCCTTGGCCAGCAATGCTGGTTCGTCGAACGACAGGCGGGCGTCCACCTCGGTGGAGATACGCCCCGGGATAACCTTGAGAATCCCCGCGCCCACCGCCACCGCGAACTTGTCGCAGGCCAGGTCGACATTGCCTTTGGCATCGGCTTTCACCGTGCGCAGCAGGTCGGCGTAGCCGGGGATGGCGGCCGCCTTGAGCAGCAGCGATGGGTTAGTGGTGGCATCGACCGGTTTCAGGCGGGTGATCGCGTCGAGATCACCGGTGTCGGCGACCACGGTGGTGAACTGCTTGAGTTGTTCCAGCTTGGAGGTCATGGGCGTGCTCTGTCCTGTGCGGTTACTCGACATTACCCGAGCCCTGTCAGCCACTCAAGGGCTGACGAGGCAGGTCGGGCGAGAGGATAAGGATTCGAGTCGAAAGCGCGCTCCGGGGTTCCCCCTCAGCGGCCTTGCAGCAACTCGGCGGCTTGGTCCAGCAGGCCCAGTGGGTCCTTGGTCTTGTGGATGTCCGCCGACAGCAACTGGCGGAAGCGCCGCGCGCCGGGGAAGCCTTGGCCCAGACCGAGGATATGGCGGGTGATATGGTGCATCGCACCGCCGCTTTCCATGTGCGCGACGATGTATGGACGCAGTTTGGCCAGCGCCTCGCTGCGGCTGATCACTGGAGCCTCACTGGCGAACAACAAATGGTCCACCTCGGCTAGCAGGTACGGGTTGTGGTACGCCTCGCGGCCGAGCATCACGCCATCGAAGGTTTGTAGGTGTTCCTGGCACTCAGCCAAAGTCTTGATGCCGCCGTTGAGCACGAACTCCAGATCCGGGAAGTCCTTTTTCAACTGTGCCGCCACGTCGTAGCGCAGTGGCGGGACCTCGCGGTTCTCCTTCGGCGACAACCCTTCGAGAATCGCGATACGCGCATGCACTGTGAAGCTGCGGCAGCCCGCATCGCGCACCTGGCCGACGAAATCGCACAACTGGGCATAACTGTCGCGGCCATTGATGCCGATGCGGTGCTTGACCGTCACCGGAATCTCCACCGCATCCAGCATCGCCTTGACACAATCGGCCACCAGCGCCGGATGCCCCATCAGGCAAGCACCGATCAAATTGTTCTGTACCCGGTCGCTCGGGCAGCCCACGTTCAGGTTGACCTCGTCATACCCCGCCGCCTGCGCCAGCCGTGCACAAGCCGCCAGATCTGCCGGCACACTACCGCCCAGCTGCAACGCCAGCGGGTATTCCGACACGTCATGGCGCAGAAAGCGTGAGGCATCGCCGTGCAGTAGAGCACCGGTGGTGACCATCTCGGTATAGAGCAAGGCATGGCGGGAGAGCAGGCGCAGGAAGAACCTGCAATGCCTGTCAGTCCAGTCCATCATCGGCGCCACGCTGAAGCGGCGGGACGGCTCAGGGCGTGGGGATTGCGGCGTTACAGCGGATTCTGGGAGCATTTTCTACGACGTGTTTTTCAGCATATTCAGTAAATTTTCGCGTTGGTGGGCAATGCACAGCTCATAGGTAAAGGTGAGCAAGGTCGGCACGCAAAAACGTCGATGGAGCGGGCGGCAATCGTCAATCGCGCTCGGGTCATAACAAAGGGCAGAGGGCCGACAGTTTACCAAGAGTAGGGGGATTCGTCCGTAGGATGTTCCTGGGTGGTCGTGGTTCCTGCTACGGATGCGGCCCATGTGTCCTGCTCAAGTATCCCCCCAACGCCGCAACAGGTTGTGGTAAACCCCAGTCAATTCAAGCAACGACCCTGAGTCGGCCCCTTGGGCGGTGAGGCGTTGGATTGCTACGTCCATGTCCAGCAGCAGGCTACGCTGGCTGTCTTCGCGCACCAGGCTCTCGATCCAGAAGAACGCCGCCAGGCGCTCGCCGTGAGTGACCGGTTCGACCCGGTGCAGGCTGCTGCCAGGGTAGAGCACCAGGTGGCCGGCAGGCAGCTTGACCTGGCGCTCGCCGAAGGTGTCGCGGATCACCAGTTCGCCACCGTCGTAACTTTCCGGCTCGGCCAGGAACAGGGTCGCGGATAGGTCGGTGCGCACCCGCTCGCGCACGCCCTTGATGCCGCGGATGGCGTTGTCGATGTGAAAACCAAAGCCCTCGCCGTCGGCGTAGCGGTTGAACAGCGGCGGGTAGATGCGTTTGGGGAGGGCGGCGGACATGAATAGCGGGTTGTCCGACAGCCTGCGCAGGATCTGCCCGCCGAGCTGGCGGGCGATCGGGTCGTCCTCTCCCAGCTGGCGATTACGCTTGGCCTGGGCCGATTGCACGCCAGCCGTGGCCTTGCCATCAACCCAGGGGCGCGCCAGCAGTTGCTGGCGCATGGTGTCCAGTTCATTGGCACTGAACAGCCTGTCGATCTGCACCAACATCAGAAGCTGTAGTCCAGGCTGGCGGTCAGGGTACGGCCGGCACCGGGCACACCATAGATCTGGAAGCCATCCAACGAGGCGCCGATACGGCTGTAGTAGAACTTGTTGAACAGGTTCGACACGTTCAGGTTGACCGTGGTCTGGCTGTCGACCTTGTAGCGTGCGGCCAGGCTGTGTAGCCAGTAGGATGGCGCCTTCTCGTGGTCGCGGGTGTAGATCGTGTGGACCCCGGACGGGCCGTCGGCGTAGCTGCTGTTGTTGTTCAGACCGCCGACGTACTTATTGTCGCTGTAGCGGCGCCGGCCCACATAGTCGCTGCCGTAGCTGACGCTGAGCTGGTCGGTGAGGTCGTAGGTGGTCCACAGGTTGGCGGTGAGGTCGGGGACGTTTTTCGCTTCCTCGCCTTTGTTGATGCCCTTGGTCTGGCGGCTCTTCATCGCCGCGAAACCAGCATAAGCTGACCAGCGATCGGTGATCTGGCCCTGCAGGCCCAATTCGATGCCGTCCACCCGCTTGGCCGGCAGCGCTCGCACCGGCGCGGCCTCGCCTTCGGCGTATTCCCAGCTGTCTTCCAGCTCGGTGCGGAATAGGGCGGCGGTCAGGTTCAAGCGATCGTCCAGCAGTTCCCACTTAGTGCCCAGCTCGTAGGTGCGCGATACGGCGGGTTTGTAATCCTCACTGTTGGCTGCGCCGTAGATCTGGTTGTTGGTGCTGGCACCGATTGCCGATGGTTGCGCGGCTTGGCTGTAGGATAGGTAGATGCTGCCGTTGGGTAACGGCTTGTAGACCACCCCAGCGCGACCGCCGATGGCGTCGTCGCGGGTGCTGCTACTGCCCGTGGCGCGGTCGCTGTCGACTTGCCAGTGGTCGTAGCGCAGCGCCAGCAGCAATTGCCATTGCGGGTCCAGGGTGAGGGTGTCGGAGGCGTACAGCGCGGCGTCCTTGACCACGCTGCGCGGGTCGCCGTAGCCCTTGTCGACACGAGTGGAAGCGAAGCGGTGCGCCGGGTCGGACAGGTCGAAGAACATTGGGCCGTCTGGCACGTTGAGGCTTTTGTGCAGGCCACCGTAGATCTCGCGGTACAGTTCGATGCCGGTCACGGCCTCGTGATGGATGCCGCCGGTGTCGAAGTTGAAGCGCAGGTCGGTTTGGTTATCGACGATCTCATAGCGCTTGGACAGGCCGAAGTCACTGCCGCGCAGGTAGGCGTAGCCGCTGCCATCGGTGTTGGCGTACTGGGTGTAGGCGTTGATGCCGTTGATCGAACTCAGTGGGCCGATGCCGACATAGCCCAGGCTGGCACAGCGGCCATCGGTGCAGGTGCGGCTGCCATCGGCGTTGGCGGCGACGAAACGCGCTGGCGACAGCACCGCCCAGTTGTCGGTCTGCTGCCAGCGCAGTTGGTTGCGCAGGGTCAGGTCTTCGTTGACGTCATGCTCGAACAGGCCGGTCAGCGAGCGGGTTTCGGTGCGCTGGGTGTATAGGTTCGAATCGCCGTACCAGGCGTCGCGCGACACGCCCGGCATGCGCTTGCCGTCGGTGCCGCGCTGGATCGGGACCCCGCCATCGGGAGTGTTGTCGTCCTTTTGGTAGAAGGCGTCGATCCACAGGCGGGTGTCGGTGCCAAGGCCAAAGCCGAACGAGCTGGCAAAGCCCCAGCGGTCATAGTCCACCTCGTCACGTTCGGAGACGGCGTTGTAGTGCTTCATCAGGTTGATGCGCACGGCGGTGGTGTCATTGAGCTGGCGGTTGATGTCGGCGGTCAGGCGCTTGTACTTGTCGGTGCCGATGCCTGCCGACAGCTTGCCGGCATCGCCCAGGTGCGCGCGCTTACTCACCAGGTTGACGCTGCCGCCCACCGCGGACACGCCAGACTCCACGGAGCCGGTGCCCTTGTATACCTCGGCTTGTTCCAGGTTGAAGGTGTCGTTGCGGCTGGACATGCCGGCATCGCGTACGCCATCGACCGTCAGGCTCTGCTCAGCGGCGAAACCACGGATGGAGAACAGATCACCCCAGCCCAGGTTGCCCTCGCCTGACATGAAGGTGATGCCCGGCACATTGCGCAGCACGTCCTGCAGGCTCTGGGCATTTTGCTCCTCGAGCACCGCGCGCGGGACGACACTGATGCTCTGTGGCGCATCCAGCAGCGGCGTGGTGATCTTGCTCGACGTCACCTCGTCGACTTTGTAGGCCGCCTGCTTGCCGGTCACCTCGGTCGCGGGAAGGTCGAGTGCTTGGGCCTCGGCTTGGGCAGGTAGGGTGCAGGCGCCCAGCATCAGGCCAAAAGCCGGCGCCAGGGTCGCCGGAAGACGTTGGGAGGATGCAGGGGGCATGTGAACTCCTTAAAGAAAATCAGTCTCATTCGTGCAGCGGGATTCTAATGACGGACCCGCCCCCTTCGGTGTCCGCAAATGTATTGGCCTGTTGGCCGATCGCCGTCCAACACGTCCCGTTACATACGCCCTGGCCGATCCACGCTCGGCCTCATGTTGTCGGACGAGGGCGGCCTGCTTCTGCTTTCTGAGAGACTGCAAAGAAGCTGTTTTGCAAATGCCTTTTTGAATGGTTGCCTCTAGTTGTCGGAGAAGTCTTCGGAATTTCCCCATTTCTCAATCCTGTTCCGCGTCGAGCCCGGCATTCCCTCCGGCTATGCGCTGGAGCAGGCATCGATCCTCATGGGCTGTATGCGTGAGTTGACCTTCATCGGGGGCATGGACGATGGGGCACGCTGATCTGGGCGGCTCATTACCTCAGCGCCATGGCCAAGGCGCTTGTCGATGGTGTGGAGATGGGGTCGGGTCACTAGAGGCGGCCCCAACTTGTAAAGCCCACTGCCGAGTACCTGTATGGGGCTGCATAGCAGCCCCAAGCCAAACGATAGATGGCGCCTGAAGGCCTTTCAGATCCGGAGGCTGAATGGCTGCAACTGTTGCCCGGCCAACAGCCCTTCAGCACCCTGTCTTTCAGCAGGCACTCGCTCCTAGTCCCGTCTGCGCTTATCTCTCTGATCCAGAACGCTTTCCTTTCCTGGCACGCTTGCCAGGACAACTTCACCTTCAATGGCGATTTCTACCGTTTCCGCGACTACAGCCTCAAGCCCAAGCCACTGCAGCAGCCGCACCCGGAGATCTTTCAGGGAGGCAGTTCACGGACGGCGCGGGACATGGCGGCGCGGGTGTCCGACTGGTATTTCACCAACGGCAACACCGTGGAAGGAATCAAGGCCCAGGTCGATGACATCCGGGCCAAAGCTGCAGCCAATGGCCACACGGTGAAGGTCGGTGTGAACGCCTTCATCATCGCCCGCGACAGTGAGGAGGAAGGCCGTGCCGTGCTGCAGGAGATCATCGACAAGGCCAACCCCGAGGTGGTCAATGCCTTTGGCAGCGAAGCGAATAATGCCAGTGCCGCCAGCCCCGGGCAGGAGGGTAACTGGGCCAAGTCCAGCTTTGAAGACCTGGTGCAGTACAACGAAGGTTTCAAGACCAACCTGATCGGCACACCGCGGCAGATCGCCGAACGTATCGTCGCGCTCAAGGCGGTCGGGGTGGACCTGATCCTGTCGGGCTTCCTGCACTCCCAGGAGGAGGTCGAGTACTTCGGCAGGCATGTGCTGCCGTTGGTGCGTGAGCTGGAGGCCGAGCAGCGGCGGGAGAAGGCGGTGGCGTAGGCCTACGCTGGCGGTCACGGCCCCTATATGCCTGTCTCTGGCAAGGCTGGCACCTTGCATCACCAGCTTACGCTGGCTCCTACCTGTACGGTGCCGGCCATGGATTCGAGGTGGGCAGGTCACCGAGCGACCCCGTGCAACATTTCGCCTCAGAAAAGAGTTCCCCTCCCAGCCTTGCGTCGCTAAAATCCGAGGCTTGGCGTGTGCTGCGTGCGCCCGGGGCCAGCCCCGAATACGGAGAACATTGATTTGTTTTCCGTAGGATGTGTCATGACGTTATTAGCAGCCACCTTCTTTTTTTGGCGGTATCCGGCCTTTCCATTGGCGACGGTCCGGTCCTTGCCAAGCTTCCTTCCCCCTCACTTTCGCCCTAGCCTTATTGGCCCGCACATGTCGGCGCCAAGGTCTTGCCGTGCCCGGCTCGCTGCGCGCACGGGCATGTTCGTGGGTGGTTACTTGATCGAGGAGAATCAAGCATGAGTTCCAACACTTCATCCTCCATGGACGGCCAGTCCTCCGCTCTGCGGCGCTTCCTGGCCAGCGAGGCGGCGGGCGGCGTGTTGCTGATGCTCGCGGCCGCCGCTGCGGTCGTGGTTGCCAACAGCCCGCTCGCGACGCTCTATCATGATGTACTGCATACGGCCAACGGGCCGACGCTCAGCGACAAGCTCGGGCCGATGAGCCTGCACTTATGGATCAACGATGGCCTGATGGCCATCTTCTTCCTGCTGGTGGGCCTGGAGATCAAGCGCGAGCTGGTCGATGGGCGCCTGTCGACCTGGGAGCAGCGCAGCCTGCCGGCCTTGCCGGCGATGATGGGCATGGCGTTCCCCGCGTTGATCTACCTGGGCATTGCCGGCGGCGATACGACGCTCGCCAATGGTTGGGCCATCCCGGCCGCTACCGACATCGCTTTCGCCATTGGTGCCCTGGCGCTGCTGGGTCGGCATGCGCCGCTGTCGCTGAAGCTGATGCTGGTCGCGGTGGCGATCCTCGATGACATGGGGGCGGTGGCCATTATCGCCATCTTCTACACCTCGGCTCTGAACCTGGGCGCGCTGGCGGCGGCGGCGGTGATCCTGGCGGTGCTTTTCCTGTTGAACCGTTGCCGGGTCATGTCGCTCTGGCCTTACCTGATCGGCCTGGTGGCCCTCTGGTTCGTCACCCTGCTGTCGGGTGTTCACGCCACCATCGCCGGGGTGGTGGGGGCATTCCTGATTCCTTATGGTGCCTTGCCTGGCGTTGAACATGAGGCCGAGTCGCCGCTGCATCGGTTGGAAAGCGCCCTGTCGCCTTGGGTCGGCTTCCTGATCGTGCCGCTGTTCGGCTTTGCCAATGCTGGCGTCTCTCTGGCCGGTGTGTCCTTTGACGAGATCTTTGCGCCCTTGCCGCTGGGCATCGCCCTGGGTCTGTTCCTGGGCAAGCAGTTGGGCGTGTTCACCGGCGTGGTGCTGGCGGTCAAGAGCGGCCTGGCGGCCAAGCCCCGTGGCGCGACCTGGCTGCAGATCTACGCGGTGTCGATGCTGTGCGGCATCGGCTTCACCATGAGTCTGTTCATCAGCGGCCTGGCGTTTCCTACAGCGCCGACGCTGGTGGAGGAGGCGAAGATCGGCATCATGCTGGGCTCGCTCGTCTCCGCCATCCTCGCCTGCATCCTGCTGAGGCTGCTGCCGAAGGCGCCGGATGACGAGGCCGAGGGCGAACTGCGCAAGGCTTCCGGCGACGTTTGAGTCATTCGCCTGGGCGAGGTTCGTTGGGTGGCGCCGTTGTATCAGTTGCCCACGGCCTTGCCTGGCACCGACGGGCGCGGGGCTGAGGAAAGGTTTATTTGTGAGGCAAGCTCACAAGCTCATCTCATTTTGATGGGATTATCACAGGAATCATTGAATCTTAGAGTGGCATCAACTCATCGAGAAGCCCTGGCATGTCGCAAGGGCCGTTGAACGGAGGAGTTGAAATGCGTACTTCATTGATTACCGGACTTTCCGCCATCTTCGGCATTCTGCTGAGCAGCCAGGTCATGGCTACCGATGCTTCCTTGGCGTCGGCACACAAGGTGCAGGGCAACGTAGTGGATTACCGCTATGGGATGGACCTGGATATCGCCCGTGTGTTGTCCCGTAGCAAGGTTCCGAATGTCTGCGAGGTCGTGCCAGCCGAAATGACCTACGAGGACTCCGACGGGGTCCGCCACACCCTTCGATACAGGATCATGGGTAACGGTTGTCAGAACTGAGGCCCGTCATCTTTTCGCTCAGACAACTTCCGCTGTTGGAGCCATGATCATGAATCTTCGAACGGTGCAGGCGCGGATGCGCCTTGGGGGCCTATTTGCTCTAATGGCGACGGGTGCGCTGGCGCTCGTATGGTGGAGCCAGCGTCCACAGGCGGCGCCGGTCACCACCGCCGCTGCGGCGGTTGAGGTGAACGTCGCCACTGTGCAGAAGCGCCAAATGCAGGTCTGGGACGAGTTCTCGGGACGCTTCGAGGCCATCGAGCGCGTGGCCGTACGCTCACGGGTCTCTGGGCAGATCAAGGCGATTAACTTCACTGAAGGGCAGCGGGTCGGGCAAGGCGACCTGCTACTGAGCATCGACCCGGCGCCCTTCGCCGCCGTGGTGGAGCAGGCCCAGGCCCAGGTCGCTGCGGCAAGGACACGCTTGGACTACGCCCGCGCGGAGGCTGAGCGTGCGAGGCGTTTATGGCCCTCCCGTGCGATAGCCCAGAACCTGTTGGAGCAGCGCGAGAGCGAGCTTCGCGAGGCCGATGCTAGCCTGAAAGCGGCCCAGGCCAGCTTGCGCATGGCCCGTCTCGAGCTGGACTACACCGAGATCCGCGCACCGATTGCCGGCCGCATCGGCCGCCGGGAGGTGACGGTTGGCAACCTGGTGGAAGCCGGCGCCAACAGCCAGGTGCTGACCACTCTGGTATCGATCGATCCTATCCATGTGGCGTTCGATGCCGATGAGCAGGCCGTGGTGCGCGCCCTTGGCGACACGGCGCAATGGGACGATCCGTCGGTGGTTCCGGTCCGCTTGCTGGAGGCTGGCAAGACGGTGGCTGAAGGGCGTTTGCAATTGATCGACAACCAAGTGGACAACCGCACCGGTACGGTAAGGGTGCAAGCGGTGTTCCCCAACCCCGAAGGGCGCTTGATGCCTGGACAGTTCGCTCGCTTGCACATGGGACAGGCCCAGGCCAGCGAAGCACTGCTGGTGGACGAACGGGCTATCGGCACGGACCAGGACCGCCGTTATGTCATGGTGCTGGAGGCGGGCGACAAAGTCGCCTATCGCGAAGTGTCGCTGGGCGCCCGGGTAGCAGGCTCGAGGATCATTTCGTCCGGGTTGGCCGAGGGTGAGCGCATTGTCGTCAACGGCCTGCAGCGCATCCGGCCGGGCACCGTGGTCGTTCCGCTGCCGGTGGCGGAAGAGGGTGGCCAGATCGCCTCCGTCGAGCACGAGGAGGTGCGACCGTGAATTTTTCCAACTACTTCATCGACCGGCCGATCTTCGCTGGCGTACTGTCGGTACTGATGTTGGTGGCCGGCCTGGTCGCCATCCCGCTGCTGCCGGTTTCCGAGTATCCGGAGGTGGTGCCGCCTACGGTCGTGGTCTCGGCGCGTTTTCCCGGCGCCAGCCCCGAGGTCATCTCGCAAACGGTGGCCATGCCGCTGGAAGAGTCCATCAATGGCGTCGAGGACATGCTCTACATGAGCAGCCAGGCGACCACCGATGGCCTGTTGACCCTGACGATCACCTTCAAACTCGGCATGGACCCGAACCTGGCCCAGCAACTGGTTCAGAACCGGGTGACGCAGGCTGAGCCGCGTCTGCCTGAAGAGGTCCGGCGCTTGGGGGTAACGACGGTCAAGACCACGCCAGACCTGACACTGGTGGTGCATCTGTACTCGCCGGACGGGCGCTATGACATGGCCTACCTGAACAACTACGCGGTCCTCAACGTACGTGATCGCTTGGCGCGGATTCAGGGTGTGGGCAACGTCCAGGTGCGCGGGGCGGGGGAGTACGCCATGCGCGTCTGGCTGGACCCGCAAAAGCTTCGTGAGCGCGGTCTGGCTGCCAGTGACGCGGTAGCGGCGATCCGTCAGGAAAACGTTCAGGCTGCCGCAGGGATCATCGGCGCCAGCCCCAGCCTGCCCGATGTCACCACACAGATGTCGATCAACGTCCAGGGCCGTCTGCGGGACACCGAGGAGTTCGGCGATATCGTCGTGCGCACCAATGCTGACGGCGCGGTGACCCGTTTGCGTGATGTCGCCCGCCTGGAACTGGGCAGCGCCGACTATGCGGGCCGTGCGCTGATGGACAACCAGCCAGCCGCGGCGCTGTTCGTGTTGCAGGCGCCGGGGTCCAATACCGTGGCTATCGGCAACGAAGTCCGGGAGGTGATGGCCGAACTCAAGGCGTACATGCCCGATGGTGTGGACTATCGCATCGTCTTTGACCCCACCCAATTCGTCACCGCGTCGATCAATGCCGTGACGACCACGCTGCTGGAGGCGGTGGCCCTGGTGGTGCTGGTGGTGATCCTGTTCCTGCAGACTTGGCGCGCTTCGATCATTCCACTGTTGGCCGTGCCGGTTTCCATTGTGGGGACCTTCGCCGTGATGCTGGCCTTCGGCTTTTCACTCAACACCCTGACCCTATTCGGGTTGGTCCTGGCCATTGGCATCGTGGTGGATGACGCGATCGTGGTCGTGGAGAACGTCGAGCGCTACATTGCGGCCGGGCTGTCTCCGCGAGAGGCCAGTTACCGGACGATGCGTGAGGTGTCCGGCCCGATCATCGCGATCGCCCTGGTGCTGTGCGCGGTCTTCGTGCCACTGGCCTTCAGCAGTGGCTTGACCGGACAGTTCTATCGTCAGTTCGCCCTGACCATCGCCATTTCCACCGTGTTCTCGGCCTTTAACTCATTGACCTTGTCACCTGCCATGGCCGCGTTGCTGCTGCAACCCCATGGCGCCCCGAAGGATCGTCTGACACGGGCCATGGATGCCGTGTTGGGAGGCTTCTTCCGTGTGTTCAACCGTCTGTTCGAGCGTGGTGCGCAAGGTTATGGCCGCAGCGTAAGTGGAGTCCTGACGCGCAAAGGTCTGATGTTCGGCGTCTATCTGGTGTTGGTCGGTACGACCGTGCTGCTGTTCAAGGCCGTGCCAGGTGGGTTCGTCCCGGCACAGGACCGCACCTACCTGCTGGCGGTGGTGCAACTGCCCGACGGCGCTACCCTGGACCGCACCGAGAGGGTCGTCCGCCAGGTCAGTGACATCGCCTTGCGTCACCCGGACGTGCGCGCTTCCTTGGCATTCCCCGGCATGTCGGTCAACGGGTTCACCAACAGCTCTAATGCTGGCATCGCCTTCGTCAACCTCAAGCCGTTTGCCGAGCGGGTAGGGGAGGCGCACAGCGCCAGGGCCATCGCCGCCGACCTGAATCGGGCGTTCGCCGAGATCAAGGAGGCGCGGATCGTCATTTTCACGCCGCCCCCGGTACGCGGCCTGGGCACCACGGGCGGTTTCCGCCTGCAACTCGAGGACCGTGCCGCATTGGGTTATGGGGCGTTGGACGCGGCGACCAAAGCGTTCATTGCTGCGGCGTCCCAGGCGCCTGAACTGACGGGGATCTACTCAAGCTTCCAGGTCAACGTTCCCCAGCTTCACGCGGAGGTGGACCGGGTCAAGGCGAGGCAATTGGGTGTCGCCGTGAGCGATGTCTTCAGCACGATGCAAATATACCTGGGCAGCTTGTACGTCAACGACTTCACCCAGTTAGGGCGCACCTACACCGTGCGGGCCCAGGCCGACGCCGAGTTCCGTGCCCATGCCGAAGATGTCGGGGCGCTGCATGTCCGTTCGGGCAGTGGCGAGATGGTGCCTTTGGAGGCTCTGTTGACCCTGCGGCCAGGGCACGGTCCTGAGCGGGCGATGCGCTATAACGGCTTCCCCAGTGCCGACATCAGCGGAGCGGCGGCCCAAGGCTACTCCAGCAGCGAGGCCCGCGAAGCCGTAGAGCGGATAGCCGCGCAGACGCTGCCTGCCGGCATCACCTTCGAATGGACTGACCTGACTTACCAGGAGATCCTCGCGGGGAATTCGGCTCTTTGGCTGTTTCCGTTGGCTGTACTGCTGGTGTTCCTGGTGCTTGCAGCCCTGTATGAAAGCCTGGCGCTGCCGTTTTCGATCATCCTCATCGTGCCGATGGCGCTGCTCTGTGCGCTCACCGGCGTGTGGCTGACCGATGGCGACAACAACATCTTCACCCAGATCGGGCTGATGGTGCTGGTGGGGCTTTCGGCAAAAAACGCCATCCTCATCGTCGAGTTTGCCCGCGAACTGGAGTTCGAGGGCCGCACGCCGGTGCAAGCGGCCATCGAGTCGTGCCGGCTGCGCTTGCGGCCGATCCTGATGACCTCCATGGCGTTCATCATGGGCGTATTACCGCTGGTTTACTCCAGCGGCGCAGGGGCCGAAGTTCGCCAGGTCATGGGGATCACGGTGTTCGCTGGAATGCTCGGTGTGACCTTCTTCGGTTTGTTCCTGACCCCGGTGTTCTACGTTCTGATGCGCGCTTTGAGTGGAAACCGTCCGTTGCTGCGCAACGGACGGTGAGCGACCGCTTGGGGACTGCGACCCTGTTGCCGAAGAAGGTTTCAGGGTTTCCCAGGTGCCAGGTGTAACCAGGTCCAGGAGGCGTCCTCTGCAGGGCATATGAGACGCGAGCCAGCATCAGTCAGCGTTTGAAGGTGATGGTGAGTGGATATCTGAGTGAAGGTGATTATGCTTCTAGAGTCCTTGTAGCGATGCGAGGGGGCAACTTGCGTGCATGCTTTGCGTAATCCGTAATCCGATGACATCAGCCCTAGGGCCTGGGTGCGACGACGGTAGTGAGGTACTCCGGCCTACGAATAAGAACAAGACGGAGAATACCCATGGCGGCAATCGACAGCACATCCACGGGCAGCGCGCCCAAACGCGGTATAACCAAGGAGGAGCGCAAGGTCATCTTTGCCTCGTCCTTGGGCACCGTATTCGAGTGGTACGACTTCTACCTCTACGGCTCTCTCGCCGCGATCATCGCGAGGCACTTTTTCGCGGGGGTCAATGAGACAACAGCCTTCATCTTCGCTCTGCTCGCGTTCGCCGCGGGTTTCGCCGTGCGCCCCTTCGGCGCCATCGTCTTCGGCCGGTTGGGCGATATGATCGGGCGCAAGCACACCTTCCTCATCACTATCGTGATCATGGGCATCTCCACCGCCGTGGTGGGTATGCTACCCAGTTACGCGACCATCGGGGTGGCGGCGCCGATCATTCTGATCACCCTGCGCCTGTTGCAAGGTCTGGCCCTGGGCGGTGAGTACGGCGGGGCGGCGACCTACGTGGCGGAGCACGCGCCGCCTGGCAAGCGTGGCTTCTTCACGTCGTGGATCCAGACCACCGCGACCCTAGGCTTGTTCATGTCGCTGCTGGTGATCCTCGCCTGCCGCACCATCCTGGGCAGCGAAGCGTTCGAGGAGTGGGGCTGGAGGATTCCGTTCCTGCTGTCGATCCTGCTGCTGGTCATCTCGGTGTACATCCGCTTGCAGCTCAACGAGTCGCCGGTGTTCCAGAAGATGAAGGCCGAAGGCAAGTCCTCCAAGGCGCCACTGACCGAGTCCTTCGCCCGTTGGGAGAACCTCAAGGTGGTGATCATGTCCCTGCTCGGCGGCACCGCTGGCCAGGCCGTGGTCTGGTACACGGGGCAGTTCTATGCGCTGTTCTTCCTGTTGCAGACGCTCAAGATCGACCCGCAGACCGCCAACCTGCTGATCGCCGGCTCACTGCTGATTGGCACGCCGTTCTTCGTCATCTTCGGCAGCCTGTCCGACCGCATCGGCCGCAAGGGCATCATCATGGCCGGCTGCATCATCGCGGCGCTGACCTACTTCCCGATCTTCAAAGCGTTGACTGAATACGGCAATCCGGACGTGTTCGCCGCCCAGGAGCGCAATCCTGTCACGGTGATCGCTGATCCCAACCAGTGCTCATTCCAGTTCGACCCGGTGGGCAAGGCCAAATTCACCAGCTCCTGCGACATCGCCAAGAGTCTGCTGGCGAGAAAGGCCATCCCCTACGATAACGAGAAGGCTGAGGTGGGCTCTGTGGCCCAGGTGCGTATCGGCGACAAGGTGTTCTCGAGTTTCGAAGGCACCGAGATGCCGGCTGGCGACTTCAAGGTCCAGAACGATGCCTTCACCGCGACCCTCAGTACCGCGCTCACGGACGCCGGCTACCCCGAAAAGGCCGACCCGGCGAAGACCAACTACCCGATGGTGCTGTTGCTGCTGACCATCCTGGTGATCTACGTGACCATGGTCTACGGCCCGATTGCGGCGTGGCTGGTAGAGCTGTTCCCGGCGCGGATCCGCTACACCTCGATGTCGTTGCCGTACCACATCGGCAACGGTTGGTTCGGTGGCTTCCTACCCACGGTGGCGTTCGCCATGGTGGCGGCCACGGGGGATATCTACTACGGGTTGTGGTACCCCATCGTCATCGCGGTGATGACGGCCATCCTTGGCATCTGCTTCCTGCCGGAAACCAAGGACAGGGATATTCGCCACACCTAGGGGTAGGTGCGCGACTTGCCCTCTGCGTGCAGGAGAGGGCAAGGCTCGCTGCCCGTCAGCCAGATTCTTCAGCTGTTGCGATGGGCCCGCCCAGCGGCCCATCGCGGCTGGCCCTCAGTGCGAATGCCGCGGCATGCCGCCTTCGCGGGCGATCACCTTCATGTGCAGGGTCGCAGGCTCCAGGCAGCCACCGGTGGACAACTGCCCGACCAGTTGCCGGTAGAGCTCCTGCCAGGGCGTCTGTGATGGCGGAATGTTCGGCTGCCAGGCCGCGCGGCGGCGGGCCAGTTCTTCTTCATCGACCAGCAGGTTGACGCTGCGGGCATTGAGGTCGATGCGCAGGCGGTCGTTAGTCTGCAGCAGGGCCAGGCCTCCGCCGATGGCCGCTTCCGGCGACATGTTGAGAATCGACGGGCTGGCCGAGGTGCCGCTCTGGCGACCGTCGCCCAGGCAGGGCAGCGAGTCGATGCCGCGCTTGATCAGTTCTGCGGGCGGGGCCATGTTCACCACCTCGGCACTGCCGGGATAGCCGACGGTACCGGCGCCACGGATCACCAGAATGCAGTGCTCGTCGATGTCCAGGGTCGGGTCGTCGATCCGCGCGTGGTAGTCCTCCGGCCCTTCGAAGACGATGGCCCGTGCCTCGAAGCTGTTCTCCGCGCCTGGTTCGGACAGGTAGGTCTTGCGGAACGCTTCGCCGACCACCGACATCTTCATAATCGCGCTGTCGAAGAAGTTGCCGCTGAGCACGATGAAGCCGGCACGGTGCTTGAGTGGTGCCTCGAACGGCAGAATTACCTCGGCGTTGCTGGTCACGGTGTCCCGCACCACTTCGCCGACTGTCTTGCCACTGACCGTGGCGCACTGTTCATGCAAGCGTCCGGCCTTTTGCAGTTCGTGCATCACTGCCGGCACACCGCCAGCGCGGTGGAAACCTTCGCCGAGGTACTTGCCGGCCGGCATGCAGTTGACCAGCAGTGGCACGTCTTCGCCGACTCGCTGCCAGTCGTCCAGCGACAGGTCGATGCCCATGTGCCGGGCGATGGCGATCAGGTGCGGCGGACAGTTGCTCGAAGCGCCCAGGGCCGAGGCCACGGCGATGGCGTTTTCGAAGCTCTCGCGGGTCATGATCTGCGACGGGCGGACGTCTTGCAGGACCAGTTCGCAGATGCGTTTGCCGGTGGCGTAGGCCATCTGCCCACGTTCGCGGTAGGGCGCGGGAATGCTGGCGCAGCCGGGCAGGGACATGCCCAGCGCTTCGGCCAGGGCGTTCATCGACAGGGCCGTGCCCATGGTGTTGCAGTGGCCTACCGACGGCGACGCGGCCGTGGTCATCTCCATGAAGCCTTCGTAGTCGATCTCGCCGGCGGCCAGCAGATTGCGGGCATGCCACAGCACGGTGCCGGAGCCGATCAACTGGCCCTTGTGGTGGCCGTCGAGCATCGGCCCGCCAGACAGCACGATGGCCGGCAGGTCGGTGGTGGCAGCGGCCATCAGGCAGGCGGGGGTGGTCTTGTCGCAGCCGGTGGTCAGGACCACGCCGTCCAGTGGATAGCCGTGGAGAATTTCCACCAGGCCCAGGTAGGCCAGGTTGCGGTCCAGCGCGGCGGTCGGGCGGCGGCTCTGTTCGGCGATCGGGTGCACTGGGAACTCCATCGGGATGCCGCCGGCGTCGCGGATCCCGGCCTTGACCCGTTGGGCTAGCTCCAGATGGTGGCGGTTGCAGGGCGTCAGGTCGCTGCCGGTCTGGGCGATACCGATGATCGGCCGTCCCGATTGCAGTTCGTCACGGGTCAGGCCGTAGTTCATGTAGCGCTCCACGTACAGCGCGGTCATGTCGGCGTGGGCCGGGTCGTCGAACCATTGCTGGCTGCGCAGCGGGCGTTTCGGAGTGTTGCTCATGTCTTGTCTCTCTTGTATTTGAAGGGCGCGATAGCCGCGTTGTCAGGCCGCTGCGCTGGCGGAGGCCTGGGGGGCGGTGGTGGCGCCGCTGCCGACGGCGTCGGACAGGTCGGTCAGGTCGCGGCCGCGGGTTTCGACCGACAGCAATGTGCCGAGCAGGGTCAGGCAGGCCAGCACCAGCGTGTAGAGCGCCAATACCCAGAAGGCGCCACCGGCTAGGCCGACCAGGAAGATTCCCAGGATCGGTGCCAGGCCACCGGAGAGCATCGCGCCGATTTCCCGCGCCAAGGCTACACCGGAATAGCGGTAACGGTTGCCGAACAATTCGGTGAAGTGCGCGCACTGGGCGCCGAGCATGCTGTTGGCGCCAATGGCGAAGCCCCCGACGACGGCGATGCAGACCAGCGTCGGCTCGCCGCTGTCGATCATCCACCACGATGGATAGGCCCACAGCGCACAGAACAGCGCGCCGCCGCGGTACACCACCAGTCGACCGAAGCGGTCCGACAGCGCGCCGAACAGGGGCGTGGTCAGCACGCTGAGGATGCTTGCTGCCAGCACCGCATCGGTACCGATGCCGGCCAGGTTGGCGCCACTGTCACCGAGGTGGCGGCTGGCGAAACCGGCGAGGAAGGCGATCGAAACGGTGGCGTAGAGCGTCGAGCAACCGGTCTCGGCCATGCGCATCAGGGTGGTGGCCGCCAGTGGTCGGCGAGCGTTGCGCAGGACCGCGCGCATCGGGGACTCGATGACATGCTGGCTCTGGCTGAGCTGTTGGAACACCGGGCTCTCCTTGAGCTTGAGGCGGATCCATACCGCCATGCCGATCAAGACCACGCTGGCCAGGAAGGGCAAGCGCCAGCCCCAATCGAGCAACTGCTCCTGGGTCAGCGTTGACTGCAGCACGCGGAAGGTGATGGTCGCCAGGGCCAGGCCGCTGAACACGCCGATAAAGGGCAGGGCGGCGTAGAAACCACGTCGTTCGCGCGGGGCCAGCTCGGCCATCAGCGTTGCCGCGCCGGTCTGCTCGGCGCCGGCGCCGAATCCTTGCAGCAAGCGCAGCAGCACCAGCAGCACGGCACCCACCGCACCCGTCGGCAGCAGGCCGATCAGGGTGGTGGCGGTCCCCATCAGCGCGATGGTCAGCAGCAGCACCAGCTTGCGTCCTTTACGGTCGCCCAGGGAGCCGAAGAACAGCCCGCCGAACGGCCGTGCCAGGAAGCCGGCGCCATAGGTGGCGAAACTCGCCAGCAGCGCGCCGGTGGTGCCCAGCGACGGAAAGAAGATGTGGCCGAAGACCAGCGCCGAGGCCAGCCCATAGATAGCGAAATCGTAGTACTCCAGGGCACTGCCGATAGCGCCGGTGTAGATTGCCCGGCGCAGTTGGCGCGGGTCGGGCGTGGGGGAGACCTTGGCCTCTGTTTGCATATCAAGCCTCGCTTTTATTGTTATGGGTGAGTCTCGTCATGAGGGGAGGATGCTCAGCGTTGCAGCAGCCCTCGGTCGGCCAGGTTGCGCATCAGCGCGCCGACGCCAAAGCGCCAGGGGGCGGCCTGGTCGCTGGTGGTGACCTGGTTGTGCAAGGCGCCCAGCAGCGGGCTGCTGATGCTTACCAGGTCGCCCGGGTTGTGGGTGAAACCGGCGCCGGGATGATTGCGGTCTTGCGTGGGGGCGAACAGGGTGCCGAGGAACAGCAGGAAGCCATCGGGGTACTGGTGGTTGGCGTTGAGCGTCTGCCGGACGAGGTCCTGCGGGTCGCGGCTGATCTGGTCCATCGAGCTGGTGCCGGCCAGCTCGAAGCCGTCCTCGCCTTGCACCTTGAGGTCGACCACGCACTGGCGGACCGCGTCCAGGTCGAAGCTTTCGTCGAACAGGCGGATGAACGGGCCGATGGCGCAAGAGGCATTGTTGTCCTTGGCCTTGCTCAGCAGCAAGGCGCTGCGGCCCTCGAAGTCGCGCAGGTTAACGTCGTTGCCCAGGGTCGCGCCGTGGATGCGACCGCGGCTGTCGACCGCCAGCACCACTTCAGGCTCGGGATTGTTCCACTGCGACCCCGGGTGCACGCCGATCAGGTTGCCGCTGCCGACGGCCGCGAGGATCGGGGCCTTGGTGAACACTTCGGCATCCGGGCCGATGCCCACTTCCAGGTACTGCGACCACATGCCTTGTTCGATCAGCAACGCCTTGAGCGCCATGGCCTGCTCCGACCCAGGCTTGACCGCTCGCAGGTTGTCGCCGATCACGGAGCGCACGGTGGCGCGCACCGCTTCGGCCTTGGCAGCGTCGCCACCGGCCTGTTCCTCGATCACTCGCTCGATCATGCTGGCGGCGAAGGTCACCCCGGCGGCCTTGATCACCTGCAGGTCCAGTGGCGCCAGCAGGTGGGGTTTGTCCGCCGTGGCATGGGGGCCGGTGTTCGCCAGCAGTTCCTCGACGCTGGCGATATAGGTGCCCGGCGTGCCGCGCAACGCTTGCAGCGGATCGTCGCTCTCGAGCAGTTCGCTGAGGGTGGCGAAGCGTTGCGACAGGTCGAACACGCCATCGGCGCGCAGCACGATCGGCGAGGGGCCTGCGATGTTTCCCGGGACCCAGGCGCGGCCGATCAAGGTTCCAGCGAGGCCATCGGAGGGCAGGGTGTTGGCAGGGGTGAGGGTCAGCGGCATGTCATGGAGTTCCTGGTCCGTAAAAGCTGCACGCTAGGTAAGGCTGGCGATAAACTCCAATGGCATCTTTTCACCATTCGATAACATCACGTTATTGCACTCAAGGCGGATTCCATGTCGGACCTTTCGTTTTCCCATTTTTGCAACTGGCTCAAGTTCCGCCATCTCGTCCTGATCGACACCCTCGGGCGCACCCGCAACATGCACTTGGCCGCGCAGCAGATGAACCTCAGCCAGCCGGCGATCAGCAAGATGCTCAAGGAGATCGAGAACTTGCTCGGCTTCGCCGTGTTCGAGCGCCAGCCGCGCAGCATGCCGCCCACCGCCCTGGGCGAGCAGGTAGTGCGCTATGCCCAGGTCGCGCTCAATGATGCGCGCAACTTCGTGGACCAGATCGGCAGCCTGCGCGAGGGTGGGCATGGGCACCTGAAGGTCGGCGGGATCTTCGCCGCCACGGCCGTGGCCTTGCCCGACGCCATCGTGCAAATCAAGCAGCGCTGGCCGTTGCTGTCGATCGAGGTGGTGGAGCAGACCAGCGACCACCTGATGGAGATGCTCGATGAGAAGATCCTGCACCTGGCCGTGGCACGCTTTACCGACGAGTCCCAGCGCCAGCGCTTCGACTTCCAGCCACTGGCGCCGGAGCCGTTCTGCTTCGTGGTCAACCATCACCACCCCTTGGCCGATGCCGGGGCCGCGACCTTGGAGCAACTGCTCGATTGGCCGTGGATCCTCTACCCCAAGGGCACGCCGATCCGTGGGCGTATGGAGCGCGCCTTCGCCGAGGCTGGCGTGGCCGTGCCGCGCAACACCATCGACACCATCTCCACGCAGACCTTCCTCAAGGTGCTCCAAGGCGGCCCGATGATCGGCATGCTGCCGCAGGCGATGGTCGAGCCGCACCTGCGCAGCGGTTTGCTGCGCATGCTCGATACGCCGCTGCACCTGGCGCCGCAGGACTACGGCATCCTCACCCGCAAGGGCGAACCGCTCGTCGGCTCGGCCCAGGAGTTCGCGCAGATCCTCATGGCCGACGCCCGCAAGGCCCGTGAGCGCGGCGACGGTTTTCGATAGCCAGGCGTTATCAATCGATCCACAAATGCCATTGGGAAAGAATCGCTTGCCTGCCTAGATTAGCGACCAGTCTTTCAATGAGTTCCAGGAGCGTCCATGACTCAATACGCTGGTCATAACTTCATTGGCGGTGCCCGCAGCGCCGCCGGCCAACTGACCTTGCGCAGCGTTGATGCCAGCACGGGCGAGGCGCTGCCGGTCGCCTTCCATCAGGCCACCGCCGAGGAAGTGGACGCCGCTGCCCAGGCTGCAGCCGCCGCGTATCCGCAGTTCCGCGCACTGGCGCCGCAGCGCCGCGCCGAGTTCCTCGACAGCATCGCTAGTGAGCTTGACGCCCTGGGTGAGGACTTCATCCAGACCGTCTGCCGTGAAACCGCGCTGCCAGCCGCCCGCATCCTGGGTGAGCGAGGCCGCACCAGTGGCCAGTTGCGGCTGTTTGCCCAGGTGCTGCGCCGTGGCGACTTCCTGGGCGCGCGCATCGACCGTGCCCAGCCTGAGCGCCAGCCGTTGCCGCGCCTGGACCTGCGCCAGTGCCGCATGGGGTTGGGGCCGGTGGCAGTGTTTGGGGCCAGCAACTTTCCTCTGGCATTCTCCACGGCCGGCGGTGACACCGCAGCGGCATTGGCCGCCGGTTGTCCAGTGGTGTTCAAGGCCCACAGCGGCCACATGGCTACCGCCGAACGGGTGGCTGAAGCCATCCTCCGCGCCGCCGAGCGCTGCGCGATGCCGGCAGGGGTGTTCAACATGATCTTCGGCGCCGGGGTCGGTGAAGCGCTGGTCAAGCACCCGGCGATCCAGGCCGTGGGCTTCACCGGTTCACTCA
The DNA here is from genome assembly GCF_054889225.1 of Pseudomonas sp. X10. Taxonomy (NCBI): domain Bacteria; kingdom Pseudomonadati; phylum Pseudomonadota; class Gammaproteobacteria; order Pseudomonadales; family Pseudomonadaceae; genus Pseudomonas; species Pseudomonas sp. X10. The sequence goes on from NZ_CM142677.1 coordinate 1,975,596, forward strand.
AGGGCGGCCGTGCCCTGTGTGACCTGGCTGCTGCCCGGCCGCAACCGATTCCGGTGTTTGCCGAGATGAGCAGCATCAATCCGGTGATCGTTCTGCCCCAGGCCTTGGCCGTGCGCGGCGAGGCCATCGCCCGGGAACTCGCGGCCTCGGTGGTTCTCGGTTGCGGGCAGTTCTGCACCAACCCCGGCCTGGTGTTGGGCACGCGTTCGCCCGAGTTCAGTGCTTTCGTCGAGCAGTTGCGGGCGCAGATCGCCGACCAGCCGCCCCAGACCATGCTCAACGCCGGCACCCTGCGCAGCTACGCCCATGGCGTGGCGGAACTCAAGGCGCACCCCCGCATCCGCCAGTTGGCAGGTGCCGAGCAACAGGGCAACCAGGCCTGGCCGCAGCTGTTCCAGGCCGAGGCGCAATGCTTGCTCGACGCTGATCCGCTGTTACAGGAAGAGGTCTTCGGGCCGACCACCGTGGTGGTCGAACTGGCTGACCGCGAGCAACTGCTCCAGGCCCTCCAGGCCCTCGGTGGCCAACTGACCGCCAGCCTGCTCGGTGAGCCGGACGACTTCGCCCAGGCCGCCGACCTGGTGGCGTTGCTGGAGCACAAGGCCGGGCGCCTGCTGGTCAATGGTTATCCGACCGGTGTCGAGGTCTGCGACGCGATGGTCCATGGCGGCCCGTACCCGGCCACTTCCGACAGTCGTGGCACCTCGGTCGGCACCTTGGCGATCGACCGTTTCCTGCGTCCGGTGTGCTACCAGAACTTCCCTGAAGCGCTGTTGCCAGCCGCCCTGCAGGATGCCAACCCGCTGAACCTGCTGCGCCTGGTCGACGGCCAGCCAAGCCGCGACCCGATCCACTGACTGCTGCACCACCGGGCGCCTGGCGCCCGGTGTCCGATCCATAACAACAATCAGGCATGCTCGACATGCCCAGGGGTCATACCAATGCACACCCACGCCTCACCGGCCCGCGATTCGGGCTTCGAAGACCGTACCTACCGCAAGGTCATCCTGCGCATCCTGCCAATCCTGCTGCTCTGTTACATGGCCGCCTACCTGGACCGAGTCAACATCGGTTTCGCCAAGCTGGACATGCTCAACGACCTGCAGTTCAGCAACACCGTCTACGCCCTGGGCGCCAGCGTGTTCTTCTGGGGCTATTTCCTGTTCGAGGTGCCGAGCAACCTGCTGCTACACCGCTACGGCGCACGCTTCTGGATTGCCCGGATCATGCTCAGCTGGGCAATCATCTCGATGGCCGTGGCCTTCACTGTACCGCTGGCCAAGCTGTTCCACATCGAAGCCAGCAGCATGTTCTATGTGCTGCGTTTTCTGCTCGGAGTCTGTGAAGCCGGGTTCTTTCCAGGTGTGATCCTGTACCTGAACTACTGGTTCCCGACCCATCGGCAAAGCCGCGTGATGTCGGGCTTTCTGATCGCCATGCCGGTCAGCCTGACCCTTGGCGGCGTGCTCTCCGGCTGGCTGATGACCAGCCTCAATGGCTGGCACGACATGGCCGGCTGGCAGTGGATGCTGCTGATCGAAGGCATCCCCTCGGTGATCATGGCGGTCGTGGTGTTCACTTGCCTGTGCGACAACATCGACAAGGCCCACTGGCTGTCGAGCGAAGAGAAGCAACTGCTCAAGGCCAACCTGCAGCAGGACAACCACGGCAAGGCCTCGCGCCTGAGCGAGGTGTTCTTCAACCCACGGGTCTGGCTGCTGGTGTTCATCCTGCTGACCTTCAATACGGGCTTCTACGGCCTGGCCTTCTGGATGCCCTCGATCATCCAGAGCGCCGGCATCACCAGCAGCCTGGAGATCGGCCTGCTGACCGCCATCCCCTATGGTGTGGCGGTGGTGGCCATGCTGCTCAACGCACGCCATTCCAATCGCACCGGCGAGCGCCGCTTGCACGCTGCGATCCCAGCTTTCATCGGTGGCTGCGGCTTGATCCTCAGTGCTTTCTTCGCCGACAACCTGGTGCTCTCGGTCATCTTCCTCAGTGTCGCCGCCTCCGGGATCCTGAGCCTGATGCCGATCTTCTGGACCTTGCCTGGCACCGTACTGTCTGGCGTCGCCGCCGCCGCCGGGATCGGCATGATCAACGCCATCGGCAACCTCTCCGGCTTCACCGGTTCGATGATCACTGCCGTGGCCGAAGACCTGACCGGCAACATCAACAACGGCACCTACGTGCTGGGCCTGTGCCTGTTCGCCAGCGGTTTGCTGATCCTGTCGATTCCAGCGGCGATGCTTGGCCGTGGTGACCGCGAGCCGGCCGCTGACCTCAAGCTGGAGACGGCATGAGCATTTGCATCCTGGGGCCTGTCCGATCGAGGAGTACCGATGAAAGCTGATCTGCTGATGCTGGCGCCGCTGCTCCCGGAATACGAGGCGCGGTTGGCCGAGCATTTCCACTTGGTTCGCGCGCACAGCCGAGCTGAACAACAGGCGTTGCTGGCCGACCATCCCCAGCGCTTCAAGGCGCTGGTCACCAACGGCGGGGAAGGCGTGGACCCGCAGCTCATGGCCGGTTTGCCGAGCCTGGCGCTGATCGCGGTCAACGGCGTGGGCGTCGACAAGATCGACATGGAGCAGGCCCAGGCCCGGGGCATCCGTGTCGTCACCACCGACGATATCCTCACTGATGCGGTGGCCGACCTAGCTGTCGGGCTGGTGCTGGCGCTGCTGCGTCAGCTTTGCCAGGCGGACCGCTTCGTCCGTGACGGGCGTTGGCGCGAGGGCAGCTTCCCGCTGCTGGGCACTAGCCTGCGCGGGCAGCGGGTCGGGATTCTCGGGCTGGGCAAGATCGGCGGGGCGATTGCCGAGCGCCTGCAACCGTTCGGGGTCAGCCTGGCCTACCACAACCGCCAGCCACGTCGGGATTGCCCCTATGTCTACCATGACGACCTGTGCGCGCTGGCGCAGGCCAGCGACATCCTGATCGTCGCTGCCGCCGGCGGTCCGGCGTCACGGCACTTGGTCGACGACCGGGTATTGGAGGCGCTGGGGCCTGCCGGGGTGATCGTCAACGTCGCCCGTGGCAGCGTGATCGATGAGGCGCAATTGCTAGCGCGCCTGGTCGACGGGCGGCTCGCTGGCGCCGCGCTGGATGTGTTCGAGCACGAGCCGCAGGTGCCCGACGCGCTGCTGGCGCTGGACAATGTGGTCCTGCAACCGCACCTGGGCAGCGCCACCCTGCAGACCCGCCGGGCCATGGCTGAATGTGTGGTGCGGGCGGTACTTGCGGGGTAAGCGGGACGACGAACAATGTTTTTTCGCCGACATCGGCTATCGTGAGGGCGGCCTCTTTTCCCGGATCAGTCGATGTCCAATACACGCTCAGGTGAGCGCTCCCTGCTGACGGTATTCCTGACCTTTCTGCGGTTAGGGGCGACTTCATTCGGTGGACCGATCGCTCACTTGGGGTACTTCCACCAGGAGTTCGTGACCCGCCGACGCTGGTTCAGCGAAAAAACATATGCCGACCTGGTCGCGTTGTGCCAGTTCCTGCCGGGGCCGGCGAGCAGCCAGGTGGGCATGGCAATTGGGCTGTCCCGCGCTGGCTATGTGGGTGCGCTTGCTGCCTGGGTTGGCTTCACCCTGCCTTCGGCGGTCCTGTTGATCCTGTTGGCACAGGGCGTTGCCGGTTACGCGGATCTGGCGCCGCCTGGTGTGCTGCATGGCCTGAAGGTGGTTGCCGTCGCGGTCGTCGCCCAGGCGGTGTGGGGCATGGCGCGCACGCTGTGTCCGGACAATCCGCGCATTGGCATCATGCTCGCGTCGGCCGGCTTGGCTCTGTTGGTGCCTGCTTCCTGGATGCAGGCGCTGATCATCCTGGTGGCGGGGGCTTTGGGCATGAGGATCTTCCGGCCTGGGCCAACCGATCCGCATGAGCCTTTGCCCATGCCCATCAGCCCGCGCGCAGGTAGGGTGTGGCTGGGGCTGTTCCTGCTTCTGCTGCTGGGTTTGCCCATTTCGGTGGCGCTGATATCAGACCCTGTGCTTGCCCGGATCGACGCATTCTTCCGTGCTGGATCGCTGGTCTTTGGTGGCGGACATGTCGTATTGCCGTTGCTGCAAGCTGAAGTCGTGACGCCGGGCTGGGTGGACAATGAGACTTTTTTGGCCGGCTACGGGGCCACCCAGGCGGTGCCCGGTCCGCTATTCACCTTCGTGGCCTTCCTGGGGGCGTCAATGCAAACGGGGCCGTCAGGCTGGGGAGGAGGGCTGCTCTACCTCGCCGTGGTCTTCGCCCCCTCGTTCATCCTGGTCTCGGCAGCGTTGCCTTTCTGGGAAGCATTGCGCCGTTATCCGAAGGCCCAGGCAGCGATGATGGGGATCAATGCGGGGGTGGTGGGGTTGCTGCTGGCTGCGCTGTATCAGCCGGTATGGACCAGTGCCATTTTCCAGGTCGAGGATTTCGGCTTGGCATTGCTGGCGTTCATAGCGCTGCAGTTTTGGAGGCTGCCGCCCTGGCTGGTGGTCCTTGCCAGTGCCGGGGCGGGTGGGTTGCTGCGTCTCTACACGGGTTGACGTAGCGGCCTGCGGCTCGATGTGTGCCGATGCACTCGAGTTCAAGCTGAAGCGCAGCTTTTCGCGTTTCGCTTTGTGCCAAAGCCGGCAACTCCTCACACGTCCTCGTGTCTTCAAGTTCCCTGAGCAAGGTGTAAATTTCGTAAATAAGATTTAAACTCATTTGAGAATCAATATATTTACGCTCCCTAGTGGCTACCCAAGTATTGCTTGAGGGCCAGTGGGCGTTGGCTTGCTGGCTCCGGGTCGGCTTTGCCTTAACGCTCATGATCGCTATGGAGATGTAACATGCAGTCCAGAACCTCACCCAACAGCCTGGCCTGGGCCTTTGTCGCGCTGGCGTCGCCCGCCATGGTCGCGGCCTCGGCGCAGGCCGATGAAGCGACGTCCAGTGAGGTGCTGGAGATGCCGGTCAGCGATAGTGCCCTGGTGATCGAGAACACCATGGTCACCGCCGAGCAGGAGGCGCGTCAGGCGCTGGGATCGTCGATCATCACCGCCGAAGACATCAAGCGCCGCCCGCCGGCCAATGACCTCTCCGACATCATCCGCCGCGAGCCGGGCGTGAACCTGTCCGGCAACAGTGCCAGCGGCGCACGCGGCAATAACCGCCAGATCGACCTGCGCGGCATGGGCCCGGAAAACACCCTGATCCTCATCGATGGCAAGCCGTCCAGCGCCCGCAACGCCGTGCGCTACGGCTGGAACGGCGACCGCGATACCCGCGGCGAGACCAACTGGGTACCGGCCGAAGCCGTCGAGCGCATCGAGATTCTCCGTGGCCCGGCTGCGGCACGCTACGGCTCCGGCGCCATGGGTGGGGTGGTGAACATCATCACCAAGCGCCCGACCGACGAACTCAAGGGTAATGTCAGCCTGTTCACCGTACTCCCTGAAGACAGCGCCGAAGGTGCCAGCCGCCGCGCCAACTTCAATCTCAGCGGCGGGCTGACCGATAACCTGGCCTTCCGCCTCTATGGCGGCCTGGCCAAGACCGACGCCGACGACCTGGACATCAACGCCGACCACGCCAGCAGCGCGCTGGCCGCAGGCCGCGAAGGGGTACGCAACAAGGACATCAACGGCCTGCTGAGCTGGAAGCTCAACGACGAGCACCGCCTGGAGCTGAGCAGTGGCTACAGTCGCCAGGGCAACATCTACGCCGGCGACACCATGAACAGCAACGGCGGTGGCGACATCGACCTGATCTCCAGCCTGTACGGCAAGGAGACCAACGTGATGCAGCGCAGCACCTACGACCTGACCCACCTGGGCGATTTCACCTGGGGGTCGACCAAGACTTCGCTGTCATACGAGTACGTGCGCAACTGGCGCTTGAACGAAGGTCTGGCTGGTGGCCCGGAAGGCGCTATCAACGATTCCGGCGCGGCCATGTCGCGCCTGCGTAACACCCGTCTGGCCAGCGAGGTCAACCTGCCGTTCGCCATGGGCGACACCGAGCACGTGCTGACCCTGGGCGGCGAGTACCTCTATGAAATGCTCAACGACCAGGGCTCGTTCCGTCCGCAGAGCTTCGACCCCTCGGGCGGCGGTGGTGATGTGATCGCTGGCTTCGACCGCAGCGATTCGAAGATGTCGGCCAGAAGCTACGCACTGTTTGCCGAAGACAATATCGTCATCGGCGACACCACCATCACTCCCGGCCTGCGCCTGGACCACCACGAAGAGTTCGGTGACAACCTCAGCCCGAGCCTGAACCTGTCGCACAAGCTGACCGACGAACTGACCGTCAAGGGCGGCATCGCCCGCGCCTACAAGACGCCGAACCTGTACCAGTACAACCCCAACTACCTGCTCTACAGCCGTGGCAACGGTTGCAGCTCGCAGCAGACCAACTCCGGGGGCTGTTACCTGCAGGGTAACGCCAACCTCGATCCGGAAATCAGCGTCAACAAGGAGATCGGCCTGCTGTACGACCGTGGCACCTGGCGTACCAGCGCGACCTACTTCCGCAATGACTACAAGAACAAGATCATCGGTGGCACCGACGTGATCTATGACATCAACGGTGGCCGTCGCGTGACCCAGTGGGAAAACGCTGGCAAGGCCCTGGTCGAAGGCGTGGAAGGCAACTTCTTCATCGAGCTGACGCCGTCGCTGGACTGGAACACCAACCTCACCTGGATGCTCAACAACGACAACCGCGACACCGGCGAGCCGCTGAGCGTGGTACCTGAGTACACCGTCAACAGCACCCTGGACTGGCGCGCCACCGAGAAGCTGTCGTTCCAACTGGCGGGCACTTACTACGGCAAGCAGAAGTCGCCGAAATACAACTACCGCACTCAGGAAAACTACGACGACGCCGCCCAAAAGGACGTCGAAGCCTACGGCCTGGTCGATGTCAGCGCCGGCTACAAGTTCAACGAGAACTATGACGTGCGCCTGGGCGTGAACAACCTGTTCGACAAGCAGATCTACCGTGGCGGCAATGCCAGCAGTGCAGGCGCCAATACCTATAACCAGCCAGGTCGCGCGGTGTTCGCCGCACTGAACATCTCGTTCTGACCTGCAAGCCAGGAGTTACCCGGCTGCCCTTGTTCGGTTGCGCATCGACCGAGCCAGGGCAGCTTTCTCGTGTGTGGACCGCACCGAACCCAGAAGCGGCAGACAAGCCGCCACGGTGGCCGGTCCCTGGATAGCCAAGGTGAAGCGTGACCTCACAATCAGCACAACCGGCAGCGCGCATCCTCGCCGTGGAGGATGACCCGCTGCTTGCCGTACACCTGGAGCGCCACCTGCGATGGCGCGGTTTCGACGTGACCCTGTGCCAGGGCATCGACGACCACGACACCCTGCAGGATTGGACGGGGTTCGACCTGGTCCTGCTCGACATTCTCCTGCCAGGGCGTGATGGCCTGCAGTTGCTGAGCGAGCTGCGCCGGCGCCACAAGGTGCCGGTGATCCTCATGTCCGCCCTCGGTGCCGAACAGGACCGCATCGTCGGCTTCAGCCAGGGCGCCGATGACTATCTGCCCAAGCCCTTTAGCCTGGCCGAGATGGACGTGCGCATTGACGCTGTACTACGGCGGGTCGCCTACGAGCGCGCCGCTGCGGCGAGCGGGGAGGGCGAGGCCACGCCCACGCGCAATGCCGGCCGCCAGGACATGCGTCTAGGGGCGGTGGTGGTCAGCTTCACACCGGTGGAGCACCGCTTGATGGCGCTGCTGCTGGCGCACCCGGACGAAGTGTTGAGCAAGCCCTTCCTGTACCAGCGAGTGCTGCACCGGCCCTATTCGCAACAGGACCGGGTGCTGGACATGCATGTCAGCCATGTGCGGCGCAAGTTGGCCGCCGCCGGCTATGGCGGGAGGCTGGAGACGGTCTGGGGCAAGGGTTATCGGCTGACGAGGGTGCCAGCATGAGGTTTCCCGGACGCCACTCCCTGTTATGGAAACTCTGCGGCCTGTTGATCGCTTTGTGCCTGTTGCTGATCTGGCTCAGCCGTTACAGCGGCGCGCATCTGGAGCGCCAGAGTTATCACTTGAGCCAGCAAGCGCAGCACACCTTGCGCGGCTATGCCGCCGAAGCACAGGCGGCGTGGCAGGGCGGGGGCCATGCAGGTGTCGACCGCTGGCTTGCCGAGATCCAGCACCGCGAAGGCGGCTGGGCACTGGTGATCGGTCCTGAGTTGGAATCGTTGAGCAGCCAGCCCCTGACACCTGCCCAGCAGCGCCATGTGACCTTCATGCGTGAGCTGGACTGGCCGATGAGCAAGCGCTCGACGGAGCTGCCAGCGATCAGCGTGCCGTTCCCCACGGCCCCTGGGCAGTTGGTGATCCAACTGCCAGCGCGCTTCATGCCGTCGATCTTGCCGCTGCTGGTGCAAATCCTGGTGCATGGTGTGCTGCCCGGCGTGCTGGCATTGCTCGCGGGTGTGATGCTGTACCGGGTGCTGATCGGGCCGCTGGCCCACCTGAGGGCCCAGGCCAATGCCTTGAGGGCGGACCGCCTGGCCACCCGGGTCGACCCGGTGATTACCCGGCGCCACGACGAACTGGGCGATCTTGGCCGAGCGTTCGACCACATGGCCGAACGCCTGGAAAAGACCGTCGTGCTGCAACAGCGCCTGCTCGCCGACCTGTCCCACGAGTTGCGCACGCCGCTGACGCGCCTGCATATGGCAGCGGAGAACGAAGCCGACAGCGAGGTTCTGCGCGAGCGTTTGCTGCGCGAGGTGCAGGGCATGCGCCAGTTGGTCGACGACACCCTGGAGCTGGTCTGGCTGGACAACGAGCGCCCTCAACTGCCGTCCGACACGGTGGAGGTGGATGCCCTCTGGGAAGTGGTGCGGGAGAACGCCTGCTTCGAGTCCGGCTGGCTGCTCGAGCAGTTGCCCACCGGGCTCGGCCCCGACTGCCGGGTGCGTGGCCACCTCAATGGCCTGGCCCAGGCCCTGGAGAACATCGTGCGCAATGCCATCCGGCATTCGCCGCTGGGTGGCCAGGTGCGCCTGGACGGGCGGCGGCACGCTGATCACTGGCACCTATGGATCGACGACCAGGGGCCTGGCGTGGCCGAAGCAGCACTGGAAAGCATCTTCCAACCCTTTACCCGGCTCGACGCGGCACGGCCGGGTGGCGATGGCTTCGGCCTCGGCCTGAGCATTGCCCGTTGCCGTGTGCAACTGCAGGGCGGCGAGCTCTGGGCCGAGAACCTCAACCCCGGGCTGCGCCTGAACCTGCGCCTGCCTACGGCATGAATACCTACAAGGAATCTTGGATGAACAAGACCGTACCTGCCTGGCTGTCGATCCTGTCGCGCATCGGCGCGGCGCTGTTCGGCGGCTATGCGTTCAGCTACGCGGCCACCGCCTTCCTGGCGCGCGTGCTGCCACTGTCGGCCAGCGACGCGGTGATCGTCGCCACGCTGCCGGCTTTCATTTTCTATACCGCCGCGATCCTTTGGGCATTCGCCAGCCGAGATGCTCTGCGAGCCTGGGCGCCGGTGGTTCTGGCCGGCCCGCTGGCCCTGGCCGCGTTCTGGCCGCAGGTGGGGAGCTTCTGAGATGAAAAAGACTTTCACCCAGTCCATGTCCTGGCTGCACACCTGGGCCGGCCTGATTTTCGGCTGGTTGCTGTTCGCCATCTTCGTCACCGGTACCCTGGCGGTGTTCGACAAGGAAATCGACCACTGGATGCACCCGGAGATCCCCCCGGCGGCGGTGACCCCGGCGCAGGCCACGGAGCGGGCCATCGCCTACTTGCAGGAACACGAGCCAACGGCCAGCAATTGGGGCATCAGCCTGCCGACGGAGCGCTCGCCAGGCCTGCGCGTGTCCACCGGCGACCGTCGCCATGGCGGCGGTGTGCAGCTCGACCCACAGACTGGCGAAGCCCTCGAGGTGCGTGAAAGCGTTGGCGGCAACTTCTTCTTCCGCTTCCACTTCACCCTCAACCTGCCGCGCAACTGGGGCATCTTCGTGGTCGGTGCGTTGGCATTGGTCATGCTTGCCGGGTTGGTCAGCGGGATCGTCATTCACAAGAAGATCTTCAAGGAGTTCTTCACCTTCAGGCCGAACAAGGGGCAGCGCTCCTGGCTGGACTTCCACAATGCCAGCGCGGTGTTGCTGCTGCCATTCCACTTGATGATCACCTACACCGGGCTGGTGATCTTCATGCTGATCTACATCCCGGCCGCCGTGGACACCTTGTTCGAGGGCGACACCCGTGCCTACTTCCAGGCCCAAGGCAATGCCCGCTTCGAGCAGCCACGCCAGGCAGCGAAGCAGCCAGGTCAACTGGTGGACCTGGCGCCCCTGCTGGCCCAGGCCGAAGCGCGTCTGGGACCGGTAAGCGGCTTGAACATCCGTAACCCGAACACCGCGGGTGCGCGGGTCGAGATCCGCCCGGAACTGGGCAACCGCATCGCGCTGAGCAAGGGCCAGGCGATGGTCTTCGACGGTATCAGCGGCCAACTGCTCAGCGACGTGCCCGAACTGCAACCGGCGCCACTGACCCAGCGGGTGATGGTCGGCCTGCACTTCGCCCAGTTCGGGGGCTATTTCATGCGTTGGTTGTACTTCCTCTGTGGCGTGGTCAGTTGCGTGATGATCGCCAGCGGCCTGGTGCTGTTCTGCGTCAAGCGTGGCCGCAAGTACGCCAGCGCCACGGCCGAAGCCTCGGCACGGCGCTGGTACCGACTGGCGGAAGTATTCAACGTCGCCTTTATCGCTGGCCTGTTGGTGGCCTGCATCGGCCTGCTCTGGGCCAGTCGCCTGCTGCCGGTGGAGCTGGCCCAGCGCGAGGCCTGGGAGGTGCGGCTGTTCTTCGGGGCATGGCTGTTGTCGTTCCTGCATGCCTGGGTACGCCCGGCGCGGCGCGCCTGGGCTGAACAGCTCGGGCTGGCAGCGGTGCTGTGTGGCGGGCTAGGAGTGCTGGGGGCGTTCACCGAGATCGCTGACCGCACGCGCATCGTCCTGGAGCTGAGCAGCCTGGTGTTGGGCGTTTTGCTGGCAGCGGCAGCCTGGCGCTGCGCGGTCTCTGAAGACGAGCCGGTAAAGCTGCGCTCGCGCGCCAAGATGATGGAGGCCAAGTAATGGTGATGATGTTCGTTGGTGGGCTGCTGTTTGCCTATAGCGGGATGCTGGGGCTCTGCCAGGGCCTGGAGCGGCATTACAAGCAGGTCTGGGGCAAACCCTGCGCCCTTTGGCAGCGCCGGGGTTTGCGGGCGCTGGGGTGGGGCGCGCTGGTGGTCAGCTTCCTGTTGTGCGTGGCGGCCTGGGGCTGGGCCATGGGGCCAGTCGGCTGGTTCGGCGTGATCTCCCTCGCCGGGCTGGTGCTGGTCATGCTGCTGCCTTACCTGCCGCGGCTAGCGGTTTGGTTGGGCGCGGCGGCGCCGGTGTGGGTGATGCTGTTGTTTATCTAGTCCCAGGTACACGCGTCGAGGCAAGCAGGAACCAAGCCGGTGCCTGGCATCTGGGGGCCGGCTGGCACAAACAGTCGCGGGCGTGTTACACCACACGCTGGTTGTTCAACGGCCACAGAAGGAGTGGTATCGCGGTGAAGGCTATTCGCTTGACCCTTGTCAGTCATGCCCGGACCCAGGCGCAGAAAACCGGAAGGTTTCACTGCCCTGACGACAGCATCCTGCCGGAGCAGGTACTTGTGCCGGTAGAGCCGGGCGTGATGCTGGTGACCGCACCGGAAGCCCGTGCGCGTGCGACTGCAGAGTTGTTGGGCCAGGTTGCGCAGGTCGATGAGCGGCTGGCCGATTGCAACCTGGGCCGTTGGCGCGGCGTGGCGTTGAAGCAATTGCAGGCCAATGATTCGGAGGGCCTGTCGTTGTGGCTGGCCGACCCGGCTGCCGCGCCCCATGGCGGCGAGTCCATCACTGAGCTGTGCCAGCGCATCGGTACTTGGTTGGCGGCGCAACGCACGCCGGGCGACTGGTTTGCCGTGACCCATCCTTGGGTCATCCGCGCTGCGATGATCGAGGTGCTTGGTTGCCCGCTGGCCGCTTTTCATCGCATCGATGTGCTGCCGCTCTCAAGGCTCGAACTGACCTTCAGCGGCCAGTGGCGGGTCAGGCTCGCATAGCCCACTTCAAGGCAAGGCTGCGTCGAGACCAGTAGGGGCGGGCGCGCCGTTTTTCAGAACGCCAGCTTGTAGCCGATCATCAGCAGCATCCCTGCCAAGCATGGGCGCAGCACGTTGTCGGAAATGCGTCCGGTCAGGTGGCTGCCCAGGTAGATGCCGGGCAGCGAGCCGAGCAGCAGGTAGCCGAGCAGCGACCAGTCCATGTTGCCCATGCTGGCGTGGCCCAGGCCGGCGACCAGGGTCAGGGGCACGGCGTGGGCGATCTCGGTACCGATCAGGCGACGGGTGACCAAGAAGGGATAGAGCAGAAACAGCGCAACGGTGCCCAGGGCGCCCGCGCCGATCGAGGTCAGTGAAACCATCACGCCGAGCACGACGCCGGTGAGTACGGTGAGGATGTTCAGGGTGCGGTCGCTGAGGTGGTAATGATCGCCGGCATGCTTGTTGGCGAAGGCCTGCAGGCGCGACTTGAACAGGATGGCCAGCGCGGTGAGCATCAGTACCACGGCCAGACCGTGCTTGATGACGGCGTTCAGCGCCTGGGTGTCGGCGTGCAGGGTGCTGAGGAACCACAAGGTCAGGGCCGCCGCCGGGACGCTACCCACGGTGAGCAGGCCGGTGATCTTCCAGTCGATGTTGTTGTTGCGGCCGTGGACCCAGACGCCACTGGCCTTGGTGATGGCGGCGTAGAGCAGGTCGGTGCCGACGGCGGTAGCCGGGTTGATGCCGAACCAGAGCAAGATGGGGGTCATCAGCGAACCACCGCCGACGCCGGTCATACCGACAATGAAACCTACAACCAGCCCCGCAATGGTGAAACCGAAAGAACCTACATCCATACGCTACTCGACGCCCAACATGCCCGTTATCGGATGGCAGCCAGCATAAAGGTTTTTTTATATCGAAATAGACTTGTTCGTTATTAGGTTATAACCAGATTTCAAGTGGGCATGGGAAACGAGACGCCGCGTTCAGCGATCGCTCATCACCACCATCACATAGGCATCCCCGCCATCCTCGCTCTCCGACAAATAGATATGGCCGACACTGCTGTCGAAGTAGGCCGTCTCCTGGGGGCCGATGCTCACGGCCTCTCCCGTCTCGAAGAGGATGCGCACGCGACCGCCGAGGACTAGGGCGAACTCCTGGCCGGGATGGCGGATGTAGTCGTCGAACTGGCCACGCTCGCGGGCGATGATGCGGGCGTAGGCCGGGGTCATCCGGCGTTCGGGAAAGGCGCCAGCGATGGGGTGGTAGTCATAGGTACCGGTGCTGTAGCCGGGCGCTGCCGGGAGTGAGTCGACCACCACCGTCGTCGGTGCTGGTGCGCCGGCTGGGCCGCTGGCGCGGAACAGCTGGGCGATGTCCAGGTTCAGCGCGCGGGCTGCGGCAGCCAGCTTCTCGTAGCTCACCGCGACTTGCGCCAGCTCCATCTTCGACAGGGTCGAAACCGGTACGCCACTGATTTCGGACAGTTGCTTGAGCGTCAATTGTCGGGCCTTGCGCACCTGGCGCAGACGTGCACCGACCTCGCCCCGGTCGAGCAAGGGCAGGGTGCCTGGGCGGTCGGCGGCGGGGGAGCGGTCGGCGGGCATCGGGGGTCTCATCGGCAGGTTCGGTCGCGCATCTTACCGTGGGCGCTTGCTTATTTAGAAATTCTCATATATTAGAATTCTCACAAATGATAATTTCTCTGCGGCAGGTGCGCGCATGGCAGAAACTTACGACATCGTGATTATTGGCGCTGGCATTGCCGGCGCCTCGCTGGGCTATCGGCTGGCCGGCCAGCGCCGGGTACTATTGCTCGAGCGTGAAGAGCAACCTGGGTATCACTCCACCGGACGCTCGGCGGCCATGTTCATGGAAGCCTACGGCACACCGCAGATCCAGGCGTTGACCCGTGCCAGCCGGGCCTTCTACGAGCAACCACCGTCCGGCTTCTGTGATCATGCGCTGCTCGAGCCGCGGGGTTGCCTCTATGTCGCCACCCAGGAGCAGCAAGACCTGCTCGACAACACCTATGCACAGAACCTGGCCAACGGCACCGAGGTCAGCCTGCTCGATGCCGAGGCGGCCCTGGCGTTGGTGCCGAGCCTGCGTGGCGAGGTACTGGCCGGCGCGGTGCATGAGCCCGGGGCCATGGATCTGGACGTGCACGCCCTGCACCAGGGGTTTCTGCGCGGCTATCGCCAGGCCGGCGGCGAGCTGCGTTGCAACGCGCAGCTGGTGCAAGGGCAGCATGCCGAGGGGGGCTGGCAGTTGACCCTGGCCGATGGCAGCCAGGTCCAGGCCCGGCAACTGGTCAACGCTGCTGGCGCCTGGGCCGACCAGGTCGCCGGACTCTGCGGGGTCGCACCGGTTGGCCTGCAACCTTGTCGGCGCAGCGCGTTCACCTTTCCCGGCCCTCAGGACCAAGCCTTCAACCAATGGCCGGCGGTGATCGGCGTGGACGAGAGCTTCTACTTCAAGCCCGATGCTGGCCAGTTGCTTGGCTCACCGGCCAACGCGGACCCGGTCGAGCCCCAGGACGCCGCCCCTGAAGAGCTGGATGTGGCGCTGGGCATCTACAACATCGAAGCCATCACCCATCTGCAGATCCGCCGTCCCAGCCACACTTGGGCCGGGCTGCGCTCGTTCGTCGCCGACGGTGACCTGGTGATCGGCTTCGATCCGCAGCAGCCGGCCTTCTTCTGGCTGGCGGCCCAGGGTGGCTACGGCATCCAGTCGGCAGCCGGGGCTTCGCAGCTGGCTTGCGACCTGTTGCTCGAGCAACCGCTGTCTCCACATCTCATCGCCCAAGGGGTCGAGCCGCAGCGCCTGTCCCCGGCACGTTTTCATCAACCCTGAAAGGACCTTCCCATGACAGCTTCCATCGAGCGTTTCCCCAGCAGCCTGCCGTTTCCCTTCTCCCGCGCGGTCAAGGCCGGCGGCTTCCTGTTCCTCTCCGGCCAGGTGCCGATGAGCGCTGAGGGGGAGGTGGTGCGCGGTGATATCCAGGCCCAGACCCATGCCGTGTTCGAACGTATCGGCGAGAGCCTGGCCGCCTGTGGCGCGCGTTTCGACCAAGTGGTGAAGGCCACGGTCTGGCTCTCGAGCATGGAGCATTTCGCCGGTTTCAACGAGGTCTACAAGGCGTATTTCGGTGACGCGCTGCCGGTTCGCTCCACCGTCGCCTCCGCGCTGGCCCTGGGCGTGGACGTAGAGATCGAAGTGCAGGCCTTCGTCGGCGAAAACTGAGCACCGACGAGCGCCGCTCGGCCGGGTGACAACAACAAGAAGGCCCACCACAGGGCCACAAGCCAGAGGATTCGACATGCAAGAGCAACTGAAGATCGCCGGTGCCTTCATCGGCGTGATCGTGGGGGCGGGCTTTGCGTCCGGCCGGGAATTGTTGCTGTTTTTCGTCAACTTCGGCATCTGGGGCCTGGTCGGGGCGCTGGTCAGCGCGGCCTTGTTCACCTTTCTGGGCATGGCCCTGGCGGGGTTGGGTAACCGCCAGCGGGCGACCTCGCACAAGGATGTGATCCAGGCGATCTGCGGGCGCCAACTGGGGTTTTTCGTCGATTGGTTGATCACCTTCTTCATGTTCGCCGTCACGGTGGTCATGCTCGCCGGTGGCGGCGCCTTGCTCGAGCAGCAGTTCGGCGTGCCGGCCCTGGCCGGCAGCGTGCTGGTGACCCTGCTGGTGGTGGGGATCGTATGCCTGGACGTGCAGAAGGTCATCCTGGCCATCGGCGCGGTCACCCCCTTCCTGATCCTGGTCGCCACCGCCATCGCCCTGTATGCCGTCGCCACCCGTGGCCAGAGCTTCGCCGCCCTCGACCAGATTGCCCAGCAGCAGGAGGCCGGTACCCGGCATTGGTTGCTGGGCGCGTTTCTCTATGTGTCCTACAACGTGGTCGCCGGAGCGCCTATCCTGGCGATCCTCGGTGGTGCCGCACGGGGCGAGAAGACCGCGGTCTGGGGTGGTCTGCTTGGCGGCGCGGCCCTGGGCGGCCTGATGCTGGTGATGAGTGCCGGCTTGTTGTCGCGCCTGGACACGGTGGCCGACCTGCCCATGCCGATGCTGTCCATCGCCAATGAGGTCTCGCCCCTGCTGGGCGTGTTCATGTGCGTGATCATCTTCGCCATGATCGTCAACACGGCAGTGGGCACCTTGTTTTCCTTTCTCGCCCGCCTGCTGCCGGCGGGTACAGCGCGCTTTCGCTGGGGCTCGGTGCTGACCGGTGTGGTGGCGTTCGGTTGCAGCCTGGTGGGGTTCATCAGCCTGGTAGGCGAGGTGTATCCGTTCTTTGGCTATTTGGGCTTCGTGCTGATGCTGGCGGTGTTGCTGGGCTGGCTGCGCAGTAGTCGGGCCCGCCGTGCGGTTGCGCTGTAGGGGGCAAAGCGGCGGCGCGGGGGCTGCGCCGCCGCACCGCCTCAGATCCTGAAGCTGCCCACCAGTTGCTTGAGGCGCCCGGCCTGCTGGCTCAGGGCGTCGCAGTGGCGCAGGGTTTCGTTGAGGTTTTCCACCCCTTGCTGGTTGAGCACGTTGATCTGGGTGATGTCCAGGTTCAGGCTCTCGACCACGGCGCTTTGTTCTTCGGTGGCGGCGGCCACCGACTGGTTCATGCCGTCGATTTCGCCAATACGCTGGGTCACGCTGGTGAGGCGTTCGCCGGCCTGGTTGGCCACCTGCACGCTTTCTTCGCTGGAGACCTGGCTGGCGTTCATGTTGTGCACCGCCTCGCGCGAACCGACTTGCAGGGTGGTGATCATCTTGTGGATCTCTTCGGCCGACTCCTGGGTGCGGTGGGCCAGGTTGCGCACCTCGTCAGCGACCACGGCGAAGCCGCGCCCGGCTTCACCGGCGCGTGCCGCTTCGATGGCGGCGTTGAGCGCCAGCAGGTTGGTCTGCTGGGAAATGCCCTTGATCACATCGAGGATCTGGCCGATGTCGTCGGTGCTGGCGTTGAGCGCTTCGATCTGCTCGCAGGATTCGCTGATCTTCTGTGACAGCGAGGTCATCGAGGCGATGGTTTCCTCGACCACCTGACGGCCATCATTGGCCTGCTCGCTGGCACCGCTGGCGTGCTGCGAGGCGTCGGCGGCGTTGCGGGCGATTTCCTGGGTGGCCGCCCCCAGTTCATTGATCGCCGCCGCGACGCTGTTGGTGCGCAGGCTCTGCTCTTCGGAGCCGATGATCGAGGCGTTGGACGCGCTCATCACGCGCTCGGACAGGTCGTGTACCAAGCGCGTGGCCGAGGACACTTCGGTGATCGAGGCATGGATGCGTTCGACGAAGCGGTTGAAGGCAGTGGCCAGTTCGCCGAATTCGTCCTTGTTTTGGACGGCCAGACGGCGGGTCAGGTCGCCTTCGCCTTCGGCGATATCCTGCATGGCGCGGCCCATGGTGGTCAGCGGACGCATCAGCACCGGGATCAACAGGCCCAACAGGCCGATGATGGCGGCCACGGCGATGAGCATGGCAATGATGGCCGAGGTACGGAACTGGCTGAGGGCGGCGTAGGCCTTGTCCTTGTCGATGGACAGGCCGATGTACCACTGGGCTGAAGGCAGGCCGTTGACCGGGGTGAAGGAAATGATCCGTTCCTGGCCATTCAAGGTCACATCCTGCATGCCCGGCTCCACGCGCAGGGGAGTACCGGGGTAGATGTCCTTGAGGTTTTTCATCACCTGGTCCTTGTCCGGACTGACGATCACCTGGCCGTTGCGGTCGGTGAGGAAGGCATGGCCGATCCCGCCGAAGTCCACGGCATTGATGATGTCCACCAGGGTGTCCAGGCTCAGGTCGCCGCCGACTACACCGAGCAACTCGCCGCTGGCCTTGCTCTTGACCGGCATGGCGATGGTCACCACCAGGCCACCGACGGCGGCCTGGTAGGGCGGGGTGAGCATGGTCTGGTTGGCGGTCACGGCGGCGCTGTACCAGGGGCGCTGGCGGGGATCGTAGCCGTCGGGCATCTTCGCGTCCGGGCGCTGGGTGAACACACCGTTGGTCTCGCCGACGTAGGTGAACTGGAAGTTGTTGGTGTAGGAGGGCTGGTCGACCAGGGCCGGCAGGTGGTCGCCTGCGCCTTGTTGGGCAATATCCTGGGCGAGGTTCTCCAGAACCAGGATGCGCCCGCTCATCCAGTTCTCGACGCTGCTGGCGGTCAGGGAGCCGGCCTGGCGTACCGAGGACTCGATGTTCTGGCTGATGGTGTTGCGTTGCAGGTAATCGTTGTAGAGGGTGAACAGGGCGAATGCCAGGACCACAACGCCGCAGGCGCTGATCAGGATCTTGTGGCGAAATTTCAGGTTCATGTTTCGAGACCTTTGCCATTAGGGGGGGAACGCAAGGCGCTTGTGGCGATTGCGTGCCTGTCGATACGGGTATCGGCTGCGGCTGCAAAATATTGAAAGACTAATTGCCGTATCCGTTGGCCACTATGGCGTGGGAATGTAACCCGCTATTTCGCCGCCAGCAGACCCACCAGGGCCCGCGCCGCCTGCTGCAGCGGTTGTTGCTTGAGCCAGAAGGCATGCACCGGCAACTGCAATTCATTGCGCGTATTGCGAAAGTCCAGGCGCACCAGGCGACCGGCGGCCAGCAGCGGGGCGACCCGCGACAAGGGGAAGTCGCCCCAGCCAAGGCCCGCTTCGACCATTTCCATGGCCATGCCCAGGCTGTCGGTGCGCCAGTGGGCCGTGCCGATCAGCGAGCGGGTGTCGCTCAGTGGCAAGTCACGGCTACGCACCAGGATCTGGCGCACGTTGATCAGGTCTTCCAGGTAGCGGATCCGGCTACCCTGCAGTGCCGGGTGCTGTGGCGAGAGGGTGGCCACCAGCGATTCCGTGCCGATGTTCTGGAAGCTGCGCCGGGCGTCGACCTGCAGGCCGGCGAAAGCCAGGCACAGGTCGACGCGGCCGCTGTCCAGCAGTTGCAGGGCGTCTTCCTGGGGCGCGCTGAGGACTTCGATGTCGAGCAGCGGATGACGCTCGCTGAGGGTGCCGATCGCGGCCAGCAGCGGGGTGTGGTCGATGTCCGGCACCACGCTGATCGACAAGGTGCTTTCCAGCCCTTGGGACAGCTCAACGGCGTGCACTTGCAGTTGCCCCAGCTGTTCGGCGATCAGCCGTGCGTGCGGCTCCAGGGCGCGGGCCTGGGTGGTCGGCCGGGTTTCCCGGTGGCTGCGCTCGAACAGCGGGTAGCCCAGCTCCGCTTCGAGGTTGGCGATGGCCATGCTCACGGCTGAAGGCACCCGACCCAAGGCACGGGCGGCGGCGGAGAAGGAACTGTGGTCGAGTACGGCGAGGAACAGCTGGATGTTGTCGCTGGAAAAGTTCATGGCAATCTCCTATCAGTAAATCTGAAAGCTGCTGACTTTTTCTGTCAAGGAGATTGATGCATCCTTGCGCGCTTTCTTCGTCGTACAACCGAGGTAAACAAGGTGCAGGGACTCAAACGCAAGCTGGTCTACGTGACCGCCTATGAACTGATCGGCCTGTGCATGTCGACCCTGGGGCTGGCCTACCTGTCGGACAGCGCGCCCAGCAACACTGGGCCGCTTGCCGTGCTGATCACCACCATCGCCATGGCCTGGAACTTCATCTACAACAGCCTGTTCGAGCGCTGGGAGAGCCGCCAGGCCAAGCGTGGACGCAGTGTGGCGCGGCGGGTGGCGCATGCGATCGGCTTCCAACTGACCTTGGTGGTCTACCTGATCCCGCTGATCGCCTGGTGGCTGGATATGGGTTTGGTCGAGGCGTTCCTGGTTGACCTGGCTTTCATCATCCTGGTGCCCTGTTACACCTTCGTCTACAACTGGCTGTTCGACCGCATCTTCGGCCTGCCCAGCTCGGCTATGGCCACGGCCTGAGCCGGCTCAGGGCGCCTGGGCCGGCAGGCGGATCAACAGGGGCTCGCGGTTGGCGGGGGGCGCCGAGCTGGCCAGGAGGGCGTCCTCGATCTGCCCGGACAGGTAATAGACCCCAGACATTGCGCCGCTCTGGCGGTTTTCCATCAGCCCTTGCCATTCTTCGTTCAAGGCCACGTTGAGGATCACCCGCAGTTGCTCGACCATCTGCGGCTGTTCGCGGTCATGGCTCATCATGCCGACGCCGGCCACCGCCACCGAGATCATCGCCCCGGCGGCCTTGCCCACCGCTGCCGCCACGGCGCTGGCGGCACCGCGAGGGGCGAGGGTGGCGCCGAGCTTCTCGCTGGCACGTGCGGCCACCGATGACAGGCCGACCTGGGTCTGCCCGGGCGCTTTGCTGGCTTGGTCGCGCAGGTGCTGGCGCAACGCCGTATAGGCGGGCAGCCGCTCCAGTGGCTGGGCCCGCAAGAGTTGGTAAAGGCTGGCATTGCGGGCGTCGGGCGGGCCCAGGGCGATGGCCGGGATACGGTTGAGGCGTTGGCTGAACTGCTCGGGTGGGGCGCGGTAGCGCTTGATGATCGCCGGCAACTGCTGCCCGAACAGTTGCAGGTACAGCTCGGTAGCGCGGTCGCGGATGCCTTCGGGGTTGATCTCCTTGGCTACCGGGTCGATGACTCGCTGGTGGTATTGCTCCTGCAGGTACAGGGCCAGGCGCTTTTCCGCTGGTTCACGGCCTTCACCGCTGTTCATCTTGTACCAGGCGACCTTGAGGGTCAGCCACTGCTGGGTCCAGTAACCGGTGAACCACGGGATGAAGTCACTCTCTGTCCGTTGCTGTACGCGCTCCCTCCACACCCGCATGGAGCGCCGGGCATAGTCGTGTGCCGAGCCGGTGGCGCCCAGGGAGGCGCCTACCAGCTCGCGGTCGATCTGTTGCCAGGCGGCAGGAGGCAGGAGCACGGGAGGTGGTTCGGCGGCGCGCTGTTTGCTGGCGCAGCCGGCCAGGGCCAGGAGCAGGCAAGAGAGAAGGAGCACGAGACGAGGGTTCAAGAGCAGGCCCCCTGTGCAGAGGTTGGGGCGGTTACTTGAGTATAGGGGGCTGCCCACGACCGAGGCCGTGGGCTTTCACTTGCGCGGGCTCAGTTGGCCCGGTACACCGGCGTGTACTGTGCTAGGTACAGGCTTTCGCTAGGCTCGGCCGCCCTGATCCAGGTCGAGCTTGGCCTCGAGGTGGTCCAGGTGCTGGTGCATCAGCGCCAGCGCGGTCTCGCCGTCGCCTTCCTCGACCGCATCGATGATCGCTGCGTGCTCCTGCCAGGCGCAGTGGTCGCAGGTGTGGGATTCGTAGCGGGCGATGATCAGCGAGGTCATCGGCACCAGGCCGTTGAGAAAGCGTGCCAGTGGCGCATTGTTGGCTATCTGCGCCAGCTTGAGGTGGAACTCGCCACCGAGGCGGATCGCTGTGCAGCGTTCGCCCAGCTCATGGTGTTGGCGCTCACGTTCGACCAGTTGGCGCAGTTGACGGATCTGCGCCGGGCGCGAGCGTTGGGTGGCCAGGCTGATCAGGGTGGTCTCGGCCAGGCGGCGGGCGCTGAGGATCTGTTTCGCCTGTTCTGGATCGGGCGCGGCGAGGTGGGCGGTGTGGCTGGGGCGTTGGACCACCACCTGCTGGTCCGACAGCCGCCCCAGGACCCGGCGGATCACTGTGCGGCTGACCCCGAAGGCGTCGCCCAGGGCCTGTTCGGGCAGGGCGCTGCCTGGTGGCAGGCGCTGTTCGAGGATGGCGTCGAACAGGCGGGGGTAGATCTGCTCGGCCGAGAGCCGGGTCTCGCCAACGGCGAGCAAAGGGGGCAGGCAAGGGGCGGCTTGGGCGCAGGCGTTCATGGTCGCTCTCCTGGGGTCATTGGCCCGGATGATCGTCCGGGATGTTCAGTTCGATGCCCATGCGCAGGCCTTCCTGCAAGATGTGCCGGCGCATCTGGGCGCTGGCCTGGGCACTGTTCTTGTCACGGATGGCGCGCACCACCGCTTCATTTTCCGCCAGGCGCGCGGCCAGGTGCTCCGGCGAGTTGCGCAGCACCTCGGCGCTCTGCTTGAGGGCATTGCTGGTCTGCTGTACCACGCTCTGGAAGATCGGGTTGGCAGTCAGTGCGAACAGTTCTTCGTGGAAGGCGATGTAGGCGCTCATGCCGGCCTCGCTGTCCTCGGCGTCGAGGGCCTCGCGCATGTCCATCAGGGTCAGGCGCAGTTGACCGATGTCCTTGCTGCTGGCCGACTGGGCGACCAGGCCGACGATGAAGGGTTCGAGGGTGTAGCGCAGTTGCAGCACGTCGGCGAGGCTGGCCTGGGCGACGGCGTCCTGGCTGCGGGCGGGCTCCATGGCATCGTCGGCGTCGAGCACCAGCACGCCTTTGCCGGGCATCGAGCGCACCAGGCCGAGGGTTTCCAGCACGGTCACCGCTTCGCGTAGGCTGGGGCGGCTGATGCCCAGCTGTTCGGCCAGCTCGCGCTGGCCGGGTAGCATGTCGCCCGAGCGCCACTGGCCACGGGCCAGGGCCTGGCGGAGTTTTTCCACCACTGAGTTGACGACGGTAGATGAGCTGATCACGGTTCGCTCCATAGAGGTTGCTTCTTTGCTCCATGATCCTGGCCGGTGCCTTGCACCGGCCAGGGGTCAATCAGAACTCTTGTTGCTGGTGGCCGTGGGGCTGCTTGCGCGGCTGCATGGCGAACCCGGGCTTGCCGTCGAGCACGTTCTGCGCACGGTCCAGGTCGATATCACGCTCCCAGCGGGCAATGGCCACGGTGGCGACGCAGTTGCCGATCAGGTTGGTCAGCGCGCGGCCGATGCCCATGAACCAGTCCACCGCCAGCACCAACACCAGGCCGACCACTGGGATCGCCGGCACCGCTGTCAGGGTCGCGGCGAGGATCACCAGGGCCGAGCCGGGGATACCATGGGCGCCCTTGGAGGTGACCAGCGACACCAGCAGGATGGTCATCAGGTCGGTCATGGCCAGTGGCGTGCCGGTGGCGTTGGCGATGAACACGATAGCCAGGGTCAGGTAAATAGAGAAGCCATCGAGGTTGAACGAATAGCCGGTCGGCACCACTAGGCCGACGGTGGAGCTGCCTATGCCCAGGTGCTCCAGCTTGCGCATGATCTGTGGCAGCACGGCGTCGGACGAGGCGGTACCGAGGACGATGGTCAGCTCTTCACGCAGGTACTTGATGAAGGGCAGCAGCTTCAGGCCCGACAGGCGCATCACCGTGCCGAGGATGACCAGGACGAAGCCGGCGCAGGTCAGGTAGAACAGTGCCACCAGGCCGCCCAGGTGCTGCAGCGATTCCAGGCCGTACTTGCTGGTGGTGAAGGCAATGGCACCGAACACGCCGATGGGCGCCAGGCGCACGATCATGCCCATGATGCGGAAGATCACATGGCTGAGCTCGTTGATCAGCCGCGAGATGCCCGAGGCCGACTCGCCGACCAGGTTCAGGGCGCTGCCGAACAGCACGGCGAACAACAGGACCTGGAGGATGTTGTTGTCAGCGAAGGCGCCGATCACCGAGGTCGGGATCAGGTCCATGAAGAAGGCAGCAGCACCGTGGAGGTGCTGGCCACGCTCGGCCAGGCTGCTGGCATCGGCGCTGGACAACTGGTCCAGATGGATGTTGGCGCCGCTGCCGATACCGGTGCTGAAGGCGAGCACCAGACCGATGATCAGGGCAATGGTGGTGAGGACCTCGAAGTAGATCACTGACTTC
Source organism: Pseudomonas sp. X10 (assembly GCF_054889225.1). Classification (NCBI taxonomy): domain Bacteria; kingdom Pseudomonadati; phylum Pseudomonadota; class Gammaproteobacteria; order Pseudomonadales; family Pseudomonadaceae; genus Pseudomonas; species Pseudomonas sp. X10. The sequence goes on from NZ_CM142677.1 coordinate 1,999,320, forward strand.
AGGCCGATGCGTCCGACCTTCTTCAGGTCACCGGCGCCGGAGATGCCACTGACCACCACGCAGAACACGATCAGGCCGATGAGCATCTTGATCAGCTTGATGAAGCCGTCGCCCAAGGGCTTGAGCTGCAGGGAAAGGTCGGGAAGCGCAAGGCCGCAGACAATGCCGAGGATCAGGCCTAGCACTACTTGGAGGAAGATCGAACGCGAGCACCACTTGAGCATGAGGGGGATCTCTGATCGGTGTCCTTGCTTCGATGCCGGGGAGGGCGAAAGAGCGGAGGACTTAATTATTGTGGTCTTACCGGTTTGTCCAGTGCGTGGGCAGTGTAGGCGGGAGTTTTGCGGGTTTGCAAGAGGTGAAAGGACGAAAGGTGTGACTTTTGGCTTTACCGGTCTGACCAGTTAAGGTGCGCGGTGCCACGAAGGCGCTCTATCTCGGTGCAAGTGTAATGCTGTTCACTTAAGACATCTGTCGTATGGTTTGGGGCCGCTGCGCGCCCCATCGCGACACAAGGCCGCTCCCACAAGAGGCTTGCCGATACGTAAATGCGTGGCTTGCAAGTTCTCTGTGGGAGCGGCCTTGTGTCGCGATGGGCTGCGTAGCAGCCCCACCTGAAGGTACTCCAGCTTAAGTGAACAGCATTACGCTCCGACAGAGGGCTTGCAAGTGGGGGGCCGTGGGTTGCAGGGGCTGGCCGGGGGCTGTGGCCGAGCATTACTGATCCTAGGCGTAGGGCTCAACGTTCATCCAGCAGTGCTGGCACGATCAAGCCCTGCTCACGTAGCCGCTTGTACAAGGTGGTGCGGCTGATGCCGAGGCGCCTGGCCACTGACGATACGTTGCCATTGGCTGAGCGCAGCAGGGCGGCGAGGTCGCTGTCGAGCGCTCCGTTGGGGGCTTGCGGCGGAGCATCTTCCCTGTCCGGCAATTCGGCCAGGAAGTTGTCAGGCAGGTGCTCGACCCCAATGGGACGTGGTCCTGCCAGGGCCAGCGCCACCTGCAGCACGCTGGCCAGTTGGCGCAGGTTGCCTGGCCAGGGATGGCGCAGCAACAGGTCGAGTATTTCAGGGCGCAATTGGCTGGGCTGGCTGGGTTCGCGGTACTGCTGGTGAAGCTGTTCGATGAGGGCACGGCGGTCGCTGCGCTCGCGCAGTGGCGGCAAGGCCAGGCTGAGGCCGGCGATACGGTAGTACAGGTCCTGGCGGAAGCGCCCGGCGCTCACTTCGGCGACCAGGTCGCGATTGCTCGCCGAGACCACGCGGATGTCCACGGCGATCGGCTCGCCGCTGCCCAGGGGCTGAATGCTCCGTGACTGCAGAACGCGCAGCAGGCGGGCCTGGGTCGGCAGGGGCATGTCGCCGATCTCGTCGAGGAACAGGATGCCCTGGTCCGCCTTGCGGATCAGCCCGGGGTTGCCTTTGTGGTGGGCGCCGGTAAAAGCGCCTTTCTCGTAGCCGAACAGCTCCGACTCGACCAGTTCGGCGGGAATCGCTGCGCAGTTGACCGCCACCAGTGGCCGCTGGGCTCGGCTGCTGGCACGGTGCAGGGCTGTGACGAAGAACTCCTTGCCGACGCCGGTCTCGCCCTGGATCAGCAAGGGGATGTCCTTTTCCAGCAATAGGCTTGCCTGGGCCAAGGCTTTGTCCAGGCGTGGATCGCCACCCTGGCGTGGCTCGCTGGCCGCTGCCCTGGGCGAGGTGGCGAGGGGCGCGTGCCATTGGCAATGGAAGCGGTTGCGGCCGGTGGCCTGCAAGGCGAAAGGGCGGGTCTCGGCCTGTTCGAGGAGGTGGTGCAGCGGGGTCTGGAACAGCTGTTCGAGGTTGCGCTGTAAGGGGTTTTGCCCCAGCAGGCTGTCGGCGCGGTGGTTGGCGGCCAGCACCTGGCCGCGCTCGTCGAATACCAACAGCCCAGCCCAGGGGCTGTCGAGGTTGTTCGGCCCAGTATTGAACAGCAGTTGCCGATAGCGCCCGGCGAACTGCGCCAGGATCAGACGGTTCTCCAGGCTCTGGCTCATCATGCGCACCAGGCCCAGGGTTTGCGAGGCCGGCAGGTAGCTGTCGCTGGACACATCCAGCACGCCCACCAACCGGCGCTCGGCATCGAACAGCGGTGCCGCGGCGCTGGCCATGAAGCGGTTCTGCTTGAGGAAGTGCTCGTCCTGGCCGACATGCACCGGCCCGCCACAAGCCAGCGCGGTGCCGATGGCATTGGTGCCCACGCCTTGTTCGCGCCAGTGCGCCCCGGCCACGAAGCCGTGCTCCTGGCGTGGACCGATGAAGCGCCGGGTGCCCCAGGCATTGAGCAGGCAGCCTTGGGTATCGCTGAGCATGATCAGGTAGCTGGAGTTACCCAGCAGGTGCGTGTACTGCGGCATCACCTCGTCGCGGGTGACGTGCAGTAGCGTTTGCTGGCGTTCGAGCAGAGCGCTCAGTTCGCTGCCGGTCAGGCTGTCGAAGTCCGGCGCGCTCTGGTGATCCAGGCCGTAGTCGCGACAACGCGACCAGGATGCCTGGATCAACTGGGCATGGGTCGAAGCGGATGCGGCCATGGGCCTGTCCTGTGTGATGTTGTTGTTTTCTGCCGACCGCTGTTCAGTGTCGTCCAGCACTGTTCATTGTCAATGTCGGCAGTGTTCAGTTGTTCAGTGAAAACTGTTCACTTCTGTTCGCAGTTGAACGGCGTGCGTCGGCGGCAGGATGGAAAAACAAACGGTTTCAGTAGCTTGCGTTACAGAAGCTGGCCTGGCACGGATCTGGCTCTTGCATCGGCAGGCGGCGCTGTTCTGGCGCCTGCCCGATAACAACAAGAAGGCCATGCCATGTCCCTTGTGCTGGAACATGTCAGTCGCAGCGTCGACAACCAGGTGTGGATCGAGGACGCCTGCCTGCGCTTCGAGCCCGGTTCGTTCAATGTGCTGCTGGGCCGCACCCTGGCTGGCAAGACCAGCCTGATGCGCCTGATGGCCGGGCTCGACCGCCCGGACCGGGGGCGGGTGCTGATGAACGGCGAGGACGTGACTGGGCGCCCGGTGCGTCAGCGCAATGTGTCGATGGTCTACCAGCAGTTCATCAATTACCCGACCCTGAGCGTGTTCGAGAACATCGCTTCGCCGCTGCGTCAGGCGCGCATGGCCGAGGCGGAGGTCCGGCGTCGGGTCGTTGAAACCGCGCGCATGCTGCGCATCGAGGCCTTCCTGGAGCGCCTGCCGCTGGAGCTGTCTGGCGGCCAGCAACAGCGCACGGCGATGGCCCGGGCGCTGGTCAAGGATGCCGAGCTGATTCTGTTCGACGAGCCGCTGGTCAACCTCGACTACAAGCTGCGCGAGGAACTGCGTCAGGAGATGCGCAAGCTGTTCGCCGCGCGCCATTGCATTGCCGTGTACGCCACCACCGAGCCGAACGAGGCCCTGGCCTTGGGCGGCACCACGACTGTCCTTCATGAAGGACGCATCATTCAGAGCGGGCCTACCGCCCAGGTCTACCACCAGCCTCGCAACGTGCTGGCCGCCGAGCTGTTCTCCGAACCCCCGATCAACCTGATCCAGGGCCATGTCACCGGTAACGAGGTGAGCCTTGCCGGCGCCGTGCACTTCGCCATGAATGCCGACCTGCGGCGCATTGGTGATGGCGAGTACCGCTTTGGCGTGCGCCCCAGCCATATCAGCCTGGTGCCGTCCAACGACGATGACCTGGAACTGGCGGTGCTGGTGGAGTTGGCCGAGATCAGCGGTTCGGAGACCTTCTTGCATGTACGCAACGAGCACTGGCGGATGATCCTGCACCTGCCTGGCGTGCACGAGTACCCGGTCGACACGCCGATCCGGGTGTACATCCCGACCCACAAACTGTTCGTCTTCGACAGCGCGGGGCAATTAGTACAGGCGCCGGGGCTGCGCGAAGCGAGGAGCGCCTGATGGCCGAGATCCGCCTGCAGCGCCTGGCCCACAGCTACAGCCGCCATCCCGCTGCGGATGACGACTATGCCTTGCGCGAACTGGAGCATGTCTGGGAGCAGGGCGGTGCCTATGCCTTGCTCGGACCGTCGGGCTGCGGCAAGTCGACCTTGCTCAACATCATTTCCGGGTTGCTTAGCCCCTCCCAGGGGCAGGTGCTGTTCGACGGCAAGGTGGTCAATGCGTTGTCGCCCCAGGACCGCAACATCGCCCAGGTGTTTCAGTTCCCGGTGGTGTACGACACCATGAGCGTGTTCGACAACCTGGCCTTTCCCTTGCGCAATCAAGGCCTGGGCGAGGCGCGGGTACGCGCCAAGGTGCAGGAGATCGCCGAGGTGCTCGATCTGGGCAATGTGTTGCTGCGCAAGGCACGCAACCTCAGCGCCGACGAGAAGCAGAAGGTTTCCATGGGCCGGGGCCTGGTGCGCGACGATGTGTCGGCGATCCTCTTCGACGAGCCGCTGACGGTGATCGATCCGCACCTGAAGTGGAAGCTGCGACGCAAGCTCAAGCAGATCCACGAGCAGTTCAACATCACCATGATCTACGTCACCCACGATCAGTTGGAGGCCTCGACCTTCGCCGACAAGATCGCGGTGATGTACGGCGGCCAGATCGTTCAGTTCGGTACTCCGCGCGAGCTGTTCGAGCGGCCACGGCACACCTTCGTCGGCTACTTCATCGGCAGCCCCGGCATGAACCTGATCGAGGTGCGGGCCGAGGCGGGCGGGGTGGGTTTCGGCGGTATCCACCTGGCCTTGCCCGAGGCCTTGGAGCAGTGCCTGGCAGAGCGGCCGGGCAGCCGCTTGCAAGTGGGCATCCGCCCGGAGTTCGTGCAGGTCTGGGACGGCCCGTTCGACGATGCCTTCAGCGCTCGGGTCGTGGATGTGGAAGACCTGGGCACCTACAAGATCCTCACCCTGGAGCTTGGCGGCGCGACGTTCAAGGCGCGCCTCGGGGAGGACCGGATGGTGCCCGAGGCGCAGGCCTGGGTCAGTTTCCCGGCGCAGTGGCTGATGCTCTATGCCGATGACGTGCTGCTGGAGGCGGGGCCATGAACAAGGTGCCGAACAACAAGGCTTGGTGGCTGGTGTTGCCGGTGTTCCTGCTGGTGGCGTTCAGCGCGGTGGTGCCGATGATGACCGTGGTCAACTACTCGGTGCAGGACATCTTCGACCAGTCCAGCCGCTACTTCGTCGGTGCCGATTGGTACCGCCAGGTGCTGCAGGACCCACGTCTGCACGACTCGTTGTTGCGCCAGTTCATCTATTCGGGCTGCGTGCTGCTGATCGAAATCCCGCTGGGCATCGGCATCGCCCTGACCATGCCGGGCAAGGGGCGCTGGTCGTCGCTGTGCCTGATCGTCATGGCCATTCCGCTGCTGATCCCCTGGAACGTGGTCGGCACCATCTGGCAGATCTTCGGCCGCGCCGACATCGGCCTACTGGGGGCGACCCTCAGCCAGTTGGGGATCAGCTACAACTATGCCGGCAACACCCTGGATGCCTGGGTCACGGTGCTGGTGATGGACGTCTGGCACTGGACCTCGCTAGTGGCGCTGCTCTGCTACTCCGGGCTGCGGGCGATCCCCGATGTCTACTATCAGGCTGCGCGCATCGACCGTGCCTCGGCCTGGGCGGTGTTCCGGCATATCCAACTGCCCAAGCTCAAGAACGTGCTGCTGATTGCCGTGATGCTGCGTTTCATGGACAGCTTCATGATCTACACCGAGCCCTTCGTGCTCACCGGTGGCGGCCCTGGCAACGCCACCACCTTCCTCAGCCAGACCCTGACGCAGATGGCGGTGGGGCAGTTCGACCTGGGCCCGGCGGCGGCGTTCTCGCTGGTGTACTTCCTGATCATCCTGCTGGTGTCGTGGCTGTTCTATACGGCCATGACCCACACCGATAAGGACTAGGCCATGAACCTGCGCAAGACCTTGCCCTTGCTGCTGTACTTCTTCTTCCTGCTGGTGCCGATCTACTGGCTGCTGAACATGTCGTTCAAGAGTAATACCGAGATCCTCGGCGGCCTGACCCTGTGGCCCCAGGACTTCACCCTCGACAACTATCGGGTGATCTTCACCGACCCCAGCTGGTACAGCGGCTACATCAATTCGCTGTACTACGTCTGCCTGAACACGGCGATCTCCCTGTGCGTGGCGCTGCCAGCGGCCTATGCCTTCTCGCGCTACCGCTTCCTGGGCGACAAGCACCTGTTCTTCTGGCTGCTGACCAACCGCATGGCGCCGCCGGCGGTGTTCCTGCTGCCGTTCTTCCAGCTGTATTCGTCCATTGGCCTGTTCGACACCCATATTGCCGTGGCCCTGGCCCACTGCCTGTTCAATGTGCCGCTGGCGGTGTGGATCCTGGAGGGGTTCATGTCCGGGGTACCCAAGGAAATCGACGAGACCGCCTACATCGATGGCTACAGCTTCCCGCGCTTCTTCGTGAAGATCTTTATCCCGCTGATCGGCTCCGGCATCGGTGTCACGGCGTTCTTCTGCTTCATGTTCTCTTGGGTCGAACTGCTCCTGGCGCGCACGCTCACCTCGGTCAACGCCAAGCCGATCGCGGCGGTGATGACCCGCACCGTGTCCGCCTCGGGGATCGACTGGGGTGTGCTGGCGGCTGCCGGGGTGTTGACCATCCTGCCGGGAATGCTGGTGATCTGGTTCGTTCGCAACCACGTGGCCAAGGGCTTTGCCCTGGGCCGGGTGTGAAGGAGGTCCGACGATGGATTGGATGGCCTGGACCCTGCCGACGGCGTTGTTCTTCGCCGCCATCGGCCTGTTGTTGCTGGGCATGACCTTGTACGAGCTGCGCCGGCCCTGTGTGGCGCGCCGCGGCTTTTTGCCGATCGCCACCAGTCGTGGCGACCGGCTGTTCATCGGTCTGCTGGTCAGCGCCTACCTGCACCTGCTGGTGGTCGGGATCAGCGACTGGCCGTTGTGGGTAGCCTCGCTGCTGTCGCTGGCTTGGCTCTTGGTGGTGATGCGCTGGGGTTAGCCGGGTGGGTTCGGCACGGCCTCATGGAATAACTCAATCGGGAGATCACAATGTTCGACAACAACAAGAACCGGCGACATTTGACCCTGGCCGCGCTGCTGGTGCTCGCCGGCCTGCAGGGCACTGCCTGGGCCGACGCCTATGAGGATGCGGCGAAGAAATGGATCGACAGCGAGTTCAAGCCGTCGACCCTGACCCCCGAACAGCAGTTGGATGAGCTCAAGTGGTTCATCAAGGCGGCAGAGCCGTTTCGCGGGATGAAGATAAACGTGGTGTCGGAAACCATCGCCACCCATGAGTATGAAGCCAAGGTGTTGGCCAAGGCCTTTAGCGAGATCACCGGGATTCGCCTGACCCACGACCTGTTGCAGGAAGGTGATGTCGTGGAAAAGCTGCAGACTCAGATGCAGTCCGACAAGAACATCTATGACGGCTGGGTCAATGACTCGGACCTGATCGGCACCCACTTCCGCTACGGCAAGACCCAGTCGATCACTGACCTGATGGCCAACGAGGGCAAGGACTACACCTCGCCGACCCTGGACCTGCAGGACTTCATCGGCATCTCCTTCACCACCGCGCCCGATGGCAAGGTCTACCAGTTGCCGGACCAACAGTTCGCCAACCTGTACTGGTTCCGCGCCGACTGGTTCGAGCGGCCGGACCTCAAGGCCAGGTTCAAGGAGAAGTACGGCTATGAGCTGGGTGTGCCGGTCAACTGGTCGGCCTATGAAGACATCGCCCAGTTCTTCACCGAGGACGTCAAGGAGATCGACGGCAAGCGGGTGTATGGCCATATGGACTATGGCAAGAAGGACCCGTCGCTAGGCTGGCGCTTCACCGATGCCTGGTTTTCCATGGCCGGCGGCGGCGACAAGGGGCTGCCCAACGGGTTGCCGGTGGACGAGTGGGGCATCCGGGTGGAGGACTGCCATCCGGTCGGCTCCAGCGTCACCCGTGGCGGTGACACCAACGGCCCGGCCGCGGTGTACGCGACGCAAAAGTACGTCGACTGGCTGCGTGCCTATGCACCCAAGGAAGCTCAGGGCATGACCTTCTCCGAGGCGGGCCCGGTGCCGGCCCAGGGCAATATCGCCCAGCAGATCTTCTGGTACACCGCTTTCACCGCCGACATGACCAAGCCAGGCCTGCCGGTGATGAACGCCGATGGCACGCCCAAGTGGCGCATGGCGCCGTCGCCCAAGGGGCCGTACTGGGAGGAGGGCATGAAGCTGGGCTACCAGGACGCTGGTTCATGGACCTTCCTCAAGTCCACCCCGGAGAAGCAACGCCTGGCCGCCTGGCTCTATGCCCAATTCGTCACCTCCAAGACGGTTTCGCTGAAGAAGACCATCGTCGGCCTGACGCCGATCCGCGAGTCGGACATCAACTCCCAGGCCATGACGGAGCTGGCGCCCAAGCTCGGCGGGCTGGTCGAGTTCTACCGCAGCCCGGCCCGGGTGCAGTGGACCCCGACCGGCACCAACGTGCCGGACTATCCGCGTCTGGCGCAGCTGTGGTGGAGCCATATCGCCGAGGTGGCCAGTGGCGAGAAGACCCCGCAACAGGCCCTGGATGGCCTGGCCCGCGACCAGGACCGCATCCTTGAACGCCTCGAGCGCTCCAAGGCCCAGGCCACCTGCGCGCCCAAGCTGAACCCGGAACGCGACGCCCAATACTGGTTCGACCAGCCCGGTGCGCCGAAGCCCAAGCTTGCCAACGAGAAGCCCAAGGGCGAGACCGTGAGCTATAGCGAGCTGCTCAAGTCATGGGAGGCGGCGCGCAAGGATTGATAGGTGATCGCTCAGCCTTTTGCGCAAGGGCTAAGAGTCTAAGACGGGCACCCGCTGGCCATAAAAAACGGCACCTTCTCAGGTGCCGTTCTGCTTGCGCCGCTGGAAGCTAAATCCAGTGTGCTTACTTGTGCAGCTCTTCAGCCGCATACAAGGTGTTCTCCAGCAGGCAGGCGCGGGTCATCGGCCCGACGCCGCCTGGCACCGGCGTGATCCAGCCGGCGCGGGGTAGGGCGGTCTCGTAGACCACGTCGCCGACCAGCTTGCCGTCTTCCTGGCGGTTGATGCCGACGTCGATGACGATGGCACCTTCCTGGATCCACTCACCCTTGACCAGGCCCGGCTTGCCGGCGGCCACCACCACCAGGTCGGCACGGCCGACATGCTCGGCCAAGTCCTTGGTGAAGCGGTGGGTGACGGTCACGGTGCAGCCGGCCAGCAGCAGTTCCATGGCCATCGGACGGCCGACGATGTTCGACGCGCCGACTACGACTGCGTTCATGCCGTACAGGTCCTGACCGGTGCTGTGCAGCAAGGTCATGATGCCTTTCGGGGTGCAGGGGCGCAGCAGTGGGATGCGCTGGGCCAGGCGGCCGACGTTATAAGGATGGAAACCGTCGACGTCCTTGTCTGGACGGATGCGCTCAAGCAGCAGCGAAGCGTCCAGGTGTTCTGGCAGCGGCAACTGCAGGAGGATGCCGTCGACAGCCGGATCATCATTGAGGCGGTCGATCAGGTCGGTCAGGGCTTGCTGCGTGGTATCGCTGGGCAGGTCGAAAGCCTGGGAGATGAAACCGACCTCTTCGCAGTCCTTGCGCTTGTGCGAGACATAGACTTGAGAGGCAGGGTCGGTGCCGACCAGGATCACAGCCAGGCCCGGCGTACGCAGGCCCTGCTGGCGACGCTCCACGACACGTTGAGCAATCTGCTGGCGCAGGTTGGCGGCGATCGCCTTGCCGTCGATAAGGTGTGCAGTCATAGACGCGTGATTAACCATCGAGAAGGGAACAAAAGAGGCGCGCATTCTCGCACGACACGGCCCGAGGGCAAAGGCGGTTGGTCCGGCAATTCCCCTAACCCCTTAAATAAAATGAATTTTTTTGAAAAAAGTGTTGACGACCTTTCGGCTCGTCTATAACATTCGTCGCACTTGTCGGGCAGAGCCTAGCACTGGTTAGCAAGGTCAGGCAGAATAAGCGGATTTGCTAGCTTGTTCGGTACGGCTAAACGTTAATTTGTAATCGTAACTGAAAGCAGATTAAATATGCGCCCGTAGCTCAGCTGGATAGAGCATCCGCCTTCTAAGCGGATGGTCGCAGGTTCGAGTCCTGCCGGGTGCGCCATAAGGCAGCTTTGGCACAAGTAACGCAGTACCGCAATATGGTGGGCGTAGCTCAGTTGGTAGAGCGCTGGATTGTGATTCCAGTTGTCGTGGGTTCGATTCCCATCGTCCACCCCATATTCCACAAAGGCGCCTGATTGTATAATCTGGCGCCTTTGCTTTAAGTGCTCCATGCGGACGTGGTGAAATTGGTAGACACACTGGATTTAGGTTCCAGCGGCGCAAGCTGTAAGAGTTCGAGTCTCTTCGTCCGCACCATCTGTAGTTTCGCTGGCTTTCACTGAGTTGTGCGAAACCCCCTAAAGAAGCCGCCTAGAGCGGCTTTTTTTTATGGCTAGCGGGTGCATGCCTTGGGTTCTTTGCTGCACTTGAGACCCCGCGTGGCGCATCGCGACACAAGGCCGCTCCTACATTTGCTGCAACGTGCCATGGCCTGACAGGCCGAAGTTTTAGCCCTTGTTTGTACGACAAAGATATCGAGGTGGCCTAACAGCCCTCATGCAATCTTTTGCCCCGCGCCAAGACTGATAAAGGCCATGACACGTTGCAAAAAACGTAGGAGCGAGCGTCAGCCCGCGATGCGCCGCGCAACTACCCTCAACCTGCAACCGGCGTGCGTACCGCGACCGCGCCGGCCTGGATCCAGTTGGGGTAATGTGGTCCGCTGTCACTGACCTTATCGAGCATTTCGATATCCTGTGGCGAAAGCTTCAAGTCGACCGCTGCCAGGTTGTCCTGCAGTTGATCGACGCGCTTGGCGCCGATGATCACGCTGCTTACGGCGGGCTTGGCCAATAGCCAGGCCAGCGCAACCTGGGCCGGGCTAACGTCGTGCTGTTCTGCGATGCGCTTCAGTACGTCGATGATGTCGAACGCTTTCTCGCGATTCACGGGTGGGAACTCGAATTTGTCCCGCCTCGATTCGCCCTCCCTGGTGTTCCGGTCGTACTTGCCGGACAGGAAGCCGGCGGCCAGCGGGCTCCAGGCCATGAGCCCGAGCTTCTGATCCTCGATCATCGGCAGCAGTTCGTGCTCCAAGTCGCGGCCGGCCAGCGAGTAGTAGGCCTGGACCGATGCGAATGGGGCGAGGTTGCGGCGTTCGGAGATACCCAGTGCCTTCATGATCTGCCAGGCGGCCAGGTTCGAGCAGCCGATGTAGCGCACCTTGCCTTGGCGCACGGCGTCGTCCAGGGCGCGCAGTACTTCATCGAAAGGTGTCAGTGGGTCGAAGTTATGGATCTGGTAGAGATCGATGCGGTCGGTCTGCAGCCGCTTCAAGCTGTCCTCCAGCGACCTCATCATGTACAGCCGTGACTGGCCGCTGCGATTCGGCCCGGTTCCCATTGGCGCATGGAATTTGGTCGCCAGCACGATGTCGTCACGGCGCGACTTGATCGCTTCGCCGAGGAGCAGTTCGGACTCGCCGCCTGCGTAGACGTCCGCGGTGTCAATGAAGTTGACGCCTGCATCCAGCGCCGCGTCTACGATGCCTTGGGTCTGCTTCTGGTCCAGGCCTCCGACTTCATTGTAGGGCGGGAGGTTGCGTCCGCCGAATGTCATGGCACCCAGGCAGATGCGCGAGACGAAGACGCCGGTGTTGCCAAGTAATGTGTATTGCATGTTGATCTCCCAAAAGACAGTTACGGCTTGTCCGGTTGCTCCGAAACCGCCATTGCAAGGCTAGCGGTGGACGTTGGTGTGATCTATGCAATAAAGTCCCTGTTTTCGTCGCAACCGTCCAATTCATCATGGATCCGCTCACAGATGTGTTCTCGCTGCTTCAGGTCGAAGCGCTCGTTTCCGCTCGCTTCGAGGCTGGGGGAGAGTGGGCCGTGCGGTTTCCGGCGCAACCGCACATCAAGTTCGGTGCGGCGATGCGCGGTCGCTACTGGCTCACCCTCGATGGTGACAGCCCCAGGCTTATCGAGCCTGGGGACACTTACCTGCTGAGTAACTGCCCGGGTTATGTCATTGCCAGCGATCCCGCATTGCCGGCGGTGGATGGCAGCGCGCTCTATGCGGCGGCGCGGGGCAACCGCGTGCGCCATGGCGGCGAGGACACGCTGGTGCTGGGAGGCAGTTTCGTGTTCGACCAGCGCAATGCTGGCCTGCTGATGGGGGTATTACCGGCAATCATCCAGATCCCCGGCAGCGATCCGGTATCCGCAGTGCTGAGAACCACGCTCCAGCTTCTGGATGACGAGCTGCAGGCACAACGCATGGGCGCTACCGTCGTCACCAGTCGGCTCGGCGACGTGTTGCTGGTGCAGGCACTCCGTGCCCATGTGTCCAGTGGCGCCCCCAGCGGATGGCTTGGCGCGTTGGGGCATCCCAGGATCGGTGCCGCCCTGCGGCTGATGCATGGCGAGGTGGCGCGTAGCTGGAAGGTCGAGGACCTTGCGTCCGCAGCCGGCATGTCGCGCTCGGACTTCGCGCGAAAATTCAGGCAGCGTGTGGGGCTGCCGCCGCTGGATTACCTAATCCGCTGGCGCATGCACCTGGCCCGGCATGCGCTGCGGCAGGAGGGGGCGTCGGTCGCTGTCGTCGCACGGTCGTTGGGCTACTCGTCGGAGAGCGCCTTCGGCAATGCGTTCAAGCGGATGTTCGGCTGTTCGCCCAAGCGCTATTGGGCGAATGAGAGAGTGCCATCGGTAGGGCACTTGGCTGGCATGGGGCAGCCCTGATCAATATTTTCAAATAAAACCAATTTTCATTTCCCCTTTTGCCTGCTTCGCGTGACCTCCTCTATGACACCGACTTTCACTGTCCAGGGAGCTTCACGTGAACAGCAAGCAGCGGGCCTTCGGCCGTAGTACGCATGCCACCCACTCATACGCGGCCAAGGGCCTGGCGTGCAGCACGCTGGCGATCATGCTGCTGGCTGGTCACGGACAATGGGTGTGGGCGGACAGTGCCGCCCAGGGCGCGCACCGCCAGGTTCCACAGCGCCTGACTTATCACATTGCCTCCGGGCCGCTGGGGCCGGCATTGAACGCGCTGGCCTCGCGCACAGGCGTGATCCTCACCTACGCCCCTGAGCTGGTGCAAGGGCGCACTACCCAGGGCTTGGAGGGCGAGTACTCGTTGAAGGAGGCGTTCGACCTGTTGCTCAATGGCACCGGGCTGCGGGTTGAACGCATGGCCGACAACAGCTTGGTGCTGCGGGCCAAGTTCAGCGACGACCGAGCCCTGGAAGTCGGTGCGACCATGGTCAATGCGCTTGCGCAGCGGCCGGGGGCGATTCGCAGTAGCCGCGACATGCATGTCGAACGCCAGGATATGAACAGCCTGGTGCGTTCGATGCCAGGGACCTACACCTTGCATTCGCGCAGCCAACCTGGGGTGGCGGTGAACATCCGTGGCCTGGCCGGCTATGGCCGGGTCAATACCATGATCGACGGGGTCACCCAGACGTTCCGCAACAACGCCGGGCATGGTTCCGGCGGGCCGATGGCCTATGTCGACCCCAACCTGCTGGCGGGGGTGGATATCCAGCGTGGTTCGGTGGATGGGGCAGAGGGCGCCAACACCCTGGGGGGCGCCGCCAACTTCCGTACCTTCGACATCGATGACATCGTCAAGCCCGATCGCCGGGTTGGACTGCGCAGCACTTACCGTACCGGCAACAACGGTTATGGCAATTCGCGCGTCTTCGTGGCTGGCGCAAGGACCTTGCCCCAGGACGGCGAAGGTGTGTACGGCGTGGTAGCGGCGGTCAGCAGCACCCAGACCGGGGAGTACAAGACCAGCAACGGCCAGCGCAACGAGTACGATACCACCCGGCAGAACCCGCGCTCGGGCCTGCTCAAGGTGCGCCTGCAGCCCAACGACCTACACCGCCTCGACCTAACTGGTGTGCAGTACCGCAACGAGTTCTACCACAACTATCCGTGGCAGCTGCGCAACGAGACCTACCGTGCCAAATATGCCTACACGCCCTACAGCGAATGGCTGGACCTGACGGTCAATGCCTACCAGAACAAGACCGAACTGGAGTACCCGCCCGTGGAGGATTCCCATTACATCGGTCGGCGCACCCGGGACGATGCCCATGGTTTCGACTTCACCAACGTCAGTCGCTTCAATTTGGGGCCGGTCGAGGCGAGCTGGAGCAACGGCGCGCGCTACTACACCGACGATTTCGTTGCCAAGACACCGGAGAAGCGTGGCGCCAACCCCGAAGGCGAGCAGCAGAGCCATAGCCTGTTCAGTACCCTGGAACTGACCTACGACATCTATGCCCTGACCTTGGCCGGCCACTACGATGGCTACAAGGTCAGCGGCCATGTGCCCAAGTGCTCGATCGTCGGCCAGTGCCTGGCGATCGGGGGTGGCGATATCGACGTGACCCGCCGCGAGCACAGCTTCAATCCACGCATCGGCTTCGCTGTGCGTCCCTATGAGTGGATGCAGTTGTACGCCAGTTGGTCGCGTACCTCGCGGGCGCCTCGGGTGCAGGAAATGTTCTTCGAAAAGGTGCCGCTGGAGGCCGATGCCAGTGATGCCGACGGCGTGGGCGCCAACCCGTTCCTGCGCCAGGAGCGTTCGACCAACTACGAGTTCGGGGTCAACTTCAGCCGCAGCGGGCTGCTCACCGCAGACGACGATGGCCAACTGAAGATCAACCGCTTCATTAGCAAGATCGATGGCTACATCACGCCGCAGTCCTTCGACATCGTCGATGACCAGGGCGAGTACGCCGCCAAGATGAACTGGGTCAACTGGCCGGAGCAGGTGCGCATGAGCGGCTATGAGGTCGAGGGCCGCTACGACACCGGCTTCGCCTACGCCAGTCTGTCGTGGACCCGCGCCACTACGCGGTCGCCGACCACCTCCGGCATCGAGCTCGAGGACATCAATAGCCAGCCGGACCGCTACTGGACCTTGGACCTTGGCACACGCTGGCTCGATGAGCGCCTGGTGATCGGTGCCCGTGGCGAGTATGCCGGTCCTTCCGAGACCAGCTGGGACTGGTACGAAACGAAAAAATCCAAGCCCACCGGGGTGGTCTGGGACCTGTATGGCAGCTATCGCCTGCTGGACAACCTCAGCCTGTTCGTCAACGTCGAGAACGTGGCGAACAAGGTCTACGACAACAGTGCCTCGGTGGACTACCTGATGTCTGCCTCGATGGACCGTGGCAACGGACGCGGACGCACCACCTCGTTCGGCTTCACCGTCGAGTACTGACAGGTACCTTTATATGAACAAGTGGATCTTCCTGGGCCTGTGCTTGCTGGCTGGGGCTGGCTGCGCCCGGGTCAATGCCCCGCAGCACGACGACTACCAGCGACTGGCAGGCAATATCGCTCAGTGGGGGGCGATCGTCGACTTGCGCAGCGGAGCCCAGGTCGAAGCGGCGCAATTACTCGACACCTTGGCTGCTGCCGACACCGTGTTGGTGGGCGAACTGCACGACAACCCGGCGCACCACCTAATCGAGCAATGGCTGGCGACGGGCTTGCGCGAGCGGCGCCCGCAGGGTGCGGTGGTGCTGGAAATGCTCGATAGCGGCCAGCAGCGTTCGGTCAGCGAGGTTCAGGCCTGGCTGCGCCAGGGCAACCAGTTGCGGCGCAAGCGTCTCGGGCAGGTCATGCAATGGAATGCGAACTGGGATTGGACGCAGTACGGCGCTCTGGTCGAGTCGTTGATGCAGGGTTCGGCGCCGCTGCTGGCTGGCAACCTCTCCGCCACTGAGCGGCGTGCCTTGATGGCAGTGCCGCCGCCGTCCGCCGAGGCATTGTTTCCTAGCCAGGGAGTGGCCGACCGGCAGCGTCGTCAGATCGTCGAGATGCATTGCGGGCAAGTCGAACAGCCGCGACTGGATGCCACCCTGGCCGTCCAGCATGCCCGTGACCAGCGCATGGCCAATGTGCTTGACCGGGCTGCTTCGCCGCGCTTGCTGTTTGCCGGCACCCTGCATGCCCTGAAGGGACTCGGCGTGCCTCAATACCTGAAGAATGGCCCCGCCGACCCTGGGCTGAAAGTGCTGGTGCTGGGCGAGCAAGGCCAGACTGTCAGTGCCGCTGATGCCGACTACCTGTGGTTGCTGCCGACCGAGGATGCTGCCGGTGCGCCCCTGGGCGGCCGGGTGGTGGCTTGTGATCCGGCGATGGCCCATTGAAACGCTCCACAACAAGGAATTTTCCCATGACACTCAACCCTTCCACCTCGATCAAGGCACCCGTTGAGCGTTGGCTGGCGCTGACACCGGCCGAACTGGCTGCGCGTCTGCATAGCCTGGGCCAGGTGCTGAGCCGGACGGCGGCCAGCCAGGCCAGCATCGAGCAACTGGGCCGCTACCCAGACTCGGAGGACCTCACAGAGGCCGGCCTGGTGATTGGCGAGGACGGCCTGGACCTGCGCCTTGCCCTGCCAGCCTGGCGGCATGTGGGCATGGCGCACGACAGCGTGAGCGGTGCCTATGCGCTGACAGTGTTCGACCACCAAGGCCGTGTGTTACTGCAACTGTCGAGCACGGCGGCGTCCTCGTTGGACGGATGGGCCGCATTGCATGACTGCTGCACGGCGGAAGCGCCAGTGTTCGATCCGCCCGTGGCCGTGGCCCGCCGCCAGGTCGAGGCGCCGGGACTGTTGGAAGACTGGGCCGCGATGGGCAACGTGCATGATCATTTCGCCTTGCTCAAACGCCATGGCCTGAGCCGCTACGAGGCCAATGAGTGTGTCGTACCGCAGTTCGCCAAGCACCTGTCGCTCGCCAGCCCTGTCGG
Organism: Pseudomonas sp. X10; assembly: GCF_054889225.1. Taxonomy (NCBI): domain Bacteria; kingdom Pseudomonadati; phylum Pseudomonadota; class Gammaproteobacteria; order Pseudomonadales; family Pseudomonadaceae; genus Pseudomonas; species Pseudomonas sp. X10. The sequence goes on from NZ_CM142677.1 coordinate 2,016,149, forward strand.
CCTGTTCGAGCGGCTGGCTGCCAGCGGCCTGGAACTGATGCTGTTCTTTTATACCCCTGGCAGCGTGCAGATCTTCACGGGCAGGTTGAGCGGTATGCGCAAGGAGGGAGCGGCCTTGGTCTTCGACATGCCGGCAGAAGAGGGCACGCCAGCGACGCGGATCTGCATCGAGGATGCGGTCGGGAGCGAGACCTGGCGGATACGCAAGCCCAATGAGGTAGGGGGCGTGACCAGCCTGGAGGTTTTCGATGCCGAGCGCCGCCTGGTGGTCCAGGCCTTCGCCCGCCGTTCCCGTGGGCAGCCGGAGCAGCCTGCTTGGCGCACCTGGCTGGACACTCTGGAGGAGGCATGATGCAGCGTGTCTCGTTGGGCCTGATGTTGCTGGCTGGTTGCTGGTTGTCCGTTGTGCAGGCCGAACCGGCCGACACTCTGGTTGTCGGTGCCGACCTGGCGGAAATCGTCGACCGACTGGGCGCCACGCCACGCCTGCTGGGGCGTGACGATTCAAGTCAGTATCCGCAGGCGGTCGCCAGCCTGCCGTCGGTAGGCTACCTACGGCAACTCTCCGCCGAGTCGCTGCTTGGTCTGCAGCCGCGCCGGGTGCTGATCAGCGATGCCGCCCGCCCAGCTATCGTGCTGCGGCAGCTGGAGGCCGTCGGCGTCGAGGTGATCCGAATCCCGCGCGGCAAGTCCTTGGCGGACATCCCAGGCAAGGTCGAGCAAGTGGCGATGGCGATGGCGCGTGAACAAGACGCGCCGGCATTGGTGGACGAACAGCGTGACTTGGCTGCCCAGCTAGCGGCTATGCCGCCGCTGCAGGGCGCGCGGGCGTTGTTCATCTTCAACCGCAGTGGCATGACGCCCCTGGTGATGGGGCGTGGCACTGAAGCCAACAGCGTCCTGGAGCAGGCCGGCATCCGCAATGCGGCGACCTTCAATGCCTACAAGCAGGTGGCGGGGGAGTCCATGGTTGCCCTGGCCCCGGACCTCGTCATCATCAGCAAGGCCGGGCTGCAAGCCTTGGGTGGCGAGGACAACCTCTGGCGCCTTGGCGGGTTGTCCTTAACCCCAGCCGGACGTGCCCGGCGCCTGGTTCAGGTGGATGACCAGGCTTTGCTCAACCTCGGGCCCCGCACCGCCGGGGCCTTGCTGCGGCTGCGCCAGGATGTTGGAGCACTGTTCCCATGAAGGTGTTGTGTCCTGTGGTCCTGTCACCCCTGATGCTGATGTCCGTCGCTTTGGTCGCCTTGCTGCTGCTGTGTTCGCTGGTCGGCAGTATCGGCCTGTCACCGCGGATCTTCCTGGGTGTCTGGCCGGATGCCCTGGCCTGGCAGGTCTGGACCGAGGTTCGCCTGCCGCGCTTGTTACTGGCCGTACTGGTGGGCTCGACCCTGGCTGTGGGCGGCACGGCGATGCAGGGTTTGTTCCGCAACCCGCTGGCTGACCCGACCTTGCTCGGGCAAGCCAGCGGCGCGGGTTTGGCAGTGTCGATCTGGGTCGTGCTGTTCAATGGCCGCCTGGCGGGCCTGGAGCTGTACGGGCAGTTTGTGGCCGGCTTTGCCGGGGCGCTGCTGGTGACCTGGGTGGTGTTTCGCATTGGCCGCCGCTACCAGGGCCGCGAAGCAACCGTGACTTTGCTGCTCGCCGGGCTGGTGATCAACACCTTGACCGGTGCGCTGGGCGGCATCCTCACCTATCTGGCCAGCGAGGAGCAACTGCGCCAGTTGAGCCTGTGGGGTATGGGCAGCCTGGGCAGCGCCGAATGGTCGACCCTGGCCGCTGCTGGTGTGCTGCTGCCCCCGGCGTTGTGGGTGCTGGTACGTTCTGCCGCTGGGCTCGACCTGTTCCAGCTCGGTGATGTGGCCGCCCATGCCGCCGGGCTGGATGGTGAGCGCCTGAAGAACCGTGTCCTGCTCGCATCATCCCTGGGCGTGGGGCTGTGCGTGGCACTGAGCGGCATCATCGGTTTCATCGGTCTGCTGGTGCCACATTGCCTGCGGCTGTACTTCGGCCCCGGGCATCGCCTGTTGATCCCGGCGTCGATGCTATGTGGGGCGATCCTCCTGCTGGCGGCCGATACTCTGGCGCGCAGCTTGACCAGCCCGGCGGAAATCCCTGTTGGCCTGGTCACCAGCGTGATCGGTGGGCCGTACTTTCTCTGGTTGCTGCTGGGGCGCAAGGCCCGGGAGTTGTGACATGCTCGAATTGTTCGAAACCCGTCTCGACCAACCGTTCCCGCTGGCGCCGATCAGCGCACGAGTCGAAGGGGGACAGTTACTGGGCCTGATCGGCCCCAATGGCGCCGGCAAAAGCACACTGTTGTCGCTGATATCTGGTTACCGTCCGCCGCACTCTGGCGAGGTGCGTCTGCTTGGTCGGCAGCTTGAGGACTACCCGGCGCAGCAGTTGGCGCGACACCGTGCGTTGGTCACCCAGCAGGCCGAGAATGCCTTCGACTGGCGGGTCCGGGACTTCATCCGGCTGGGCCAGGCCCATGCTGGCGCGCCGCTGCCGGGGATTCTCGAGGCGCTGGATATCCTCCACCTACTCGAACGTGGCGTGCAGTCGTTGTCGGGAGGGGAGTTGCAGCGAGTGACTATCGCTCGGGCATTGAACCAGTTGGCCATTAGCCCCGACCCGGCACCGGCGGGAGATGAGCTGCCGCGCATGCTGCTGCTCGACGAGCCCACCAGCGCCCTGGACATCGGCCAGCAGCAAAGCCTGATGCGTCTGTTGCGGCGTCTGGCATGCCGCCCCGGCACCGCTGTGGTCTGCGTGCTGCATGATCTCAACCTGGCTGCGCGCTATTGCGATCGCCTCTGGTTGCTCGAAGGTGGCCACCTGCAGGCCGACGGGCCGCCGTCGCAGGTGCTCACTGCCGGGCGTATCGCCCAGGTGTTCGGCGCCCAGGCGAAGGTGCGAGTGGATGAGGATCGGGCGTTGCGCATCGAACTCATCCGCTAGCGCGCTTCGACCGTGACCCAATAGCGTGTGCGGCGCACGATGCGCAAGGGCAGGGCATGGGTCAGGGCATCGAGCACCTTGTCCGTGTCAGCCACAGGGTAGACCCCGGAAATGTGCAGCCCGGCCACTGTCTTGCCGCATCGCAGCAGTCCGGGGCGGTAGCGGCCGAGCCGGGCGATGAAGGCGTCCAGGCGCATGGCATCGGCAATCAGCAGGCCCTGGCTCCATGCCGGTTCAAGCGCGGGCTGACGATCGCTCTCGGCGCTCTGTTCGCGCAGCTCGCCGCGCTGGCCGGGCGTCAGGCGCAGGGGCGGGTGGTCGGTGTTCAGCGGGTACAGCTCGACCATGCCGTCAAACAGGGATACGTGGCTCACGCTGGCCTGCAGTTCGACGCTGAACCGTGTGCCCAGTGCCAGCACGCGGCCTTGTGGCGTGGCAACCTGCAGCGGCCTGTGCGACCGGCCTTGATCCTTGCCGGTGGTGAGCAGCAGGCGGCCACTGCGCAAGTGCAAGGTGCGTTGATGGGTGTCGAACTGCACGGCCACCTCACTCTGTGCATCCAGGGTGAGCTGGCTGCCATCGTCGAGCACGAAGGTGCGGGGCGCTGTGGCGCCCTGGCTGAGGAGCGATGTATCGTCAGCGCGCCATTGACGGTAGGCAAGCGGGGCTCCGCCACCGATCACTGCCAGCGTCAGCAGGTTACGCACGATTCGGCGGCGTCCGACATCCACCTGCTTCAGGCTTTGATAGCCGGCCTGCGGGTCGAGCCCCGCTAGGCGCCGGCGTCGGTTTTGGATGTGCTGCCAGGCCCGCTCGTTTTCCGCATCGGCGGCCCGCCATTGGCGAAGCGCTTGCTCTTGGGCGGGGGTGAGCTCGCCGTCCATGACCCGCGTCAGCCATTGCGCCGCTTCACGCGTGGTGCGCGGGCTGAAGGTAGTAGGGTTGTCATTCATGCCAGGTCGGCGAAGAAGCAATGTTGGTTGGCCCGCACCAGATAGAGCTTCACCGAGCGGGTGCTGACCTCCAGGCGTTCGGCGATCTCGGCGATCTTCAGGCCTTGCAGGTGCGACAACAGAAAGGCTTCGCGGACCTTGCCCGGTAGCTGGTCGAGCAGGCGGTCCAGCTCGGTCAGGGCCTGCAATGCCTGCAGGCGCACCACCGGGTCCGGCTCCACGGCCTCGGGCAGGATGGCCAGGGCTTGCAGGTAGGCCTCTTCGACCAAGCGACGACGGTAGGCATTGGCCATCAGGCGCCGGGCCACGGTAGAAAGGAACGAGCGAGGCTCGCGGATGCCGAACAGGTCCTTGGAGCCAAGAATGCTGAGGAAGGTGTCCTGGGCCAGGTCTGCGGCGTGCTCCGAGCAACCGATGCGGCTGCGCAGCCAGCGCTTCAGCCAGGGGTGGTGGTCATGGTAGAGCGTTGCCAGATAGGCATTGGCGGCAGGGGCGTGTGGTGTGTCCATCGATGCTGGGATACCGGCTTGGCACAATAAACGGGTGTGCAGTATATCGAGATTGATTATCAATTAGTAATGGTTTGTGTTTGCGTTATCGTCGCCACGTGCCTGGTGCTTGCGGGGCGTGTTGATGGAGGCTGGGAATTGCCGGCCGTGCGAGCGTGCCGGGGTACTGGTGGCATGCAGGTAAAAGCTGATAGATTTCAGCCGGTTGGAAGACTGGCCCAAGCTGCCAGAAAAGGAATAATCGCATGATTGCAAAAGAAGCTCGCCAGGCCCTGGCCTTGCAACGTTTCACCGAGGCCAATCCGCAGTTGCTCGAGGAAATCCGAACGCTGGATGCCCATGAGCAGGCCCAGCAGATCCAGTGGGCGTTCGAGGATGCGGCACAGGAGCAGGGGCTAGAGCCCTGGGAGCTGACGCTGCAACTGGTCGCCGGCTCCGCGCAGGAGTTGCATGCCATGCGCTTGGAGGTGCATCGCGAGGTCGCCGAAGCGCTGGGCATGGGCTGGGAAGAGTACTGCCAGTGCAATGGGATCGATGAGTCGGCTCCGTGACGGGGCTCGAAGCTCCGTAATGGCAGTTGTTTGACAAGGTTTTTCAGTTGTGTGGCCATGCTTTGGGTTTACCGCCTGCAGGTGCCGCTCAACCTCTATTGAATAGGCTCCGGCGAAGTTCTCGCCGGGCCACTGAACGAAATCGACCGGCGTTGCTGCTCGTCATCTTGAACGGGGTGACTTCTGGTGTATGAGTCACTAGAATGTTCGCCCTTGATTCTGGAGTCGGGCTATCGCCGGCTAACGTCTGTGCAACGAGGAATATCCATGCAAGTTTCTGTTGAAAACACTTCCGCTCTTGAGCGCCGCATGACCATCGCCGTTCCGGCCGAGCGCGTCGAGACCGAAGTCAACAAGCGTCTGCAACAGACTGCCCGTCGCGCCAAGGTTCCAGGCTTCCGTCCTGGCAAAGTGCCTATGAGCGTGATCCGTCAGCGTTACGAAGACGCAGCCCGTCAGGAAGCCTTCGGTGACCTGGTCCAGGCTTCCTTCTACGAAGCCGTGGTCGAGCAGAAGCTGAACCCGGCTGGCGCCCCTGCCGTAGAACCGAAATCCTTCGAGAAGGGCAAGGACCTGGAATTCGTCGCCATTTTCGAAGTCTTCCCTGAGTTCACCGTTGCCGGCTTCGACTCGATCAGCGTCGAGCGCCTGAGCGCTGAAGTCGCTGATGCCGACCTGGACAACATGCTGGAAGTGCTGCGCAAGCAGAACGTCCGTTTCGAAGCCGTCGAGCGCGCCGCGCAAAACGAAGACCAACTGACCATCGACTTCGTCGGCAAGGTCGACGGCGAAGCTTTCGCTGGTGGCTCTGCCAAGGGTACCCAACTGGTCCTGGGCTCCGGCCGCATGATCCCTGGCTTCGAAGACGGCCTGGTCGGCGCCAAGGCGGGTGAAGAGCGCGTCCTGACCCTGACCTTCCCCGAGGACTACCAGAACCTGGACCTGGCCGGCAAGGCTGCTGAGTTCACCGTCACCGTCAACACTGTTTCCGAGCCTAAGCTGCCTGAGCTGAACGAAGCCTTCTTCGCCCAGTTCGGCATCAAGGAAACCACCCTGGAAGGCTTCCGCACCGAAGTTCGCAAGAACATGGAGCGTGAACTGCGCCAGGCGATCAAGGCCAAGGTCAAGAACCAGGTCATGGACGGTCTGCTGGCCGCCAACCCGATCGAGGTGCCGAAGGCGCTGCTGGAAAACGAAGTCAACCGTCTGCGCGTGCAAGCTGTGCAGCAGTTCGGCGGCAACATCAAGCCTGAGCAACTGCCGGCCGAGCTGTTCGAAGAGCAGGCCAAGCGCCGCGTCGTGCTGGGCCTGATCGTCGCTGAAGTGGTCAAGCAGAACGAGCTGAAGCCGGACGAAGAGCGTGTTCGCGAAATGATCCAGGAAATGGCCTCGGCCTATCAGGAGCCTGAGCAGGTTGTCGCTTGGTACTACAAGAACGACCAGCAACTGAACGAGGTCCGTTCGGTTGTGCTGGAAGAGCAAGTTGTAGATACTGTCCTGCAGAAAGCGACTGTGACCGACAAGTCGGTCTCGTACGAAGAAGCTGTCAAGCCAGCACAGGCACCTGCCGCTGACTGATTTCCTTCTCTCGTAGGAAAACCCCACAAGCCAGCCTTCGCGCTGGCTTGTGCGTATTCAAGACATGACTATTTGGGAGTGAGTGCAGGACATGTCCCGCAATTCTTATTATCAGCAGAGCTCTGACATCCAGGCCGCAGGCGGTCTGGTCCCGATGGTTATCGAGCAATCCGCTCGTGGCGAGCGCGCCTATGACATCTACTCGCGCCTGTTGAAGGAGCGGGTGATCTTCCTGATCGGCCCGGTAGAGGACTACATGGCCAATCTGGTAGCAGCGCAACTGCTGTTCCTTGAAGCGGAAAACCCGGACAAGGATATCCATCTGTACATCAACTCGCCGGGTGGTTCGGTCACTGCTGGCATGTCGATCTACGACACCATGCAGTTCATCAAGCCGGACGTCTCGACCATCTGCATCGGCCAGGCCTGCAGCATGGGCGCGTTCCTGCTGGCTGCCGGCGCCAAGGGCAAGCGTCACTGCCTGCCTAACTCGCGGGTGATGATCCACCAGCCGCTGGGCGGCTTCCAGGGCCAGGCCACGGATATCGAGATCCACGCCAAGGAGATCCTCTCCATCAAGGCGCGCCTGAACGAACTGCTGGCCCATCACACCGGCCAGGACTTGGAAACCATCAAGCGCGATACTGAACGCGACAATTTCATGAGCGCACAGCGCGCAGCCGAGTACGGCCTGATCGACTCGGTCTACGACAAGCGGCAACTGGCTTCCTGAAACCAGGTGCCAGGGCAGGTAGGCGGGTATTCCGCCTACCTGTGGACTTGAAAAAGCCCGCAATTGCCTTCATCTTGTGTTGCAAGCCTACCGGATTGGATCGATCGAATGACTGACACCCGTAACGGCGAGGACAACGGCAAATTGCTCTATTGCTCCTTCTGCGGCAAAAGCCAGCATGAAGTGCGCAAATTGATTGCCGGCCCCTCGGTATTTATCTGCGACGAGTGCGTCGACCTGTGCAATGACATCATCCGTGAGGAGGTGCAGGAAGCCCAGGCCGAGAGCAGCGCGCATAAATTGCCTTCGCCGAAAGAAATCAGCGCCATCCTGGACCAGTACGTCATTGGTCAGGAGCGCGCGAAAAAGGTCCTGGCCGTAGCGGTGTACAACCACTACAAGCGCCTGAACCAGCGCGACAAGAAGGGCGACGAAGTCGAACTCGGCAAGAGCAACATCCTGCTCATCGGGCCTACCGGTTCGGGCAAGACCTTGCTCGCCGAAACCCTTGCGCGCCTGTTGAACGTACCCTTCACCATCGCCGACGCCACCACCCTGACCGAAGCTGGTTACGTGGGTGAGGACGTCGAGAACATCATTCAGAAGCTGCTGCAGAAGTGCGACTACGACGTAGAGAAGGCCCAGATGGGTATCGTCTACATCGACGAGATCGACAAGATCTCGCGCAAGTCGGACAACCCATCGATCACCCGCGATGTATCGGGTGAGGGCGTGCAGCAGGCGTTGCTCAAGCTGATCGAAGGCACGGTAGCCTCGGTACCTCCCCAGGGCGGCCGAAAGCACCCGCAGCAGGAATTCCTGCAGGTCGATACGCGCAACATCCTGTTCATCTGCGGCGGTGCGTTCTCTGGCCTGGAAAAGGTCATCCAGAACCGCTCCACCCGCGGCGGTATCGGCTTCAGTGCCGAGGTCCGCAGCAAGCAGGAAGGCAAGAAGGTGGGCGAGTCGCTGCGTGAAGTCGAGCCGGACGATCTGGTCAAGTTTGGCCTGATCCCCGAGTTCGTGGGCCGTCTGCCAGTACTGGCGACCCTCGATGAGCTGGACGAGGCGGCGCTGATGCAGATTCTCACCGAGCCGAAGAACGCCCTGACCAAACAGTATGCCAAGCTGTTCGAGATGGAGAGCGTCGACCTGGAGTTCCGCAGCGATGCGCTCAAGGCTGTCGCACGCAAAGCCTTGGAGCGCAAGACTGGCGCCCGTGGCTTGCGCTCGATCCTCGAAGGCGTGCTGCTCGACACCATGTACGAGATTCCTTCGCAGAAGGAGGTCAGTAAGGTGGTGATCGATGAGAGCGTCATCGACGGTACTTCGCAGCCCCTGCTGATCTACGAGAACAGCGAGCCGCAAGCCAAGGCTGCGCCAGACGCCTGAGTCGTTTTGTGGTCGCAACCAGCAGAAAGGGGCCTTTTGGCCCCTTTCTGCTTTTTCCGACCTGGACCGCACAGGCGTAAATGAGGCGTAACAGGCCCTAGAGCTTGTTTTTTTGCGGGCCTGCCCCCACATTAGCTCCATGCACAATTTCCACCGGTTTCCGGCCATAAGGCCGCTGTAGAGGCGAAATCATGAAGACCACCCTCGACTTGCCTCTTTTGCCATTGCGCGATGTCGTTGTTTACCCGCACATGGTTATCCCGCTGTTCGTGGGGCGCGAGAAATCCATCGAGGCCCTTGAAGCCGCGATGACGGGCGAGAAGCAGATCCTCCTGCTGGCCCAGAAGAATCCTGCCGATGATGATCCGGGTGAGGACGCCCTGTACCGCGTCGGCACCATTGCCACTGTGCTGCAACTGCTGAAACTACCCGATGGCACCGTTAAGGTGCTGGTCGAGGGTGAGCAGCGTGGTGCGGTCGAGCAGTTCACCGAAGTCGAAGGGCACGTCCGTGCCGAAGTCACTCTGATCGACGAAGCCGAGGCTCCGGACCGCGAGTCGGAAGTCTTCGTACGCAGCCTTTTGTCACAGTTCGAGCAGTACGTGCAGTTGGGCAAGAAGGTCCCGGCCGAAGTGCTGTCCTCGCTCAACAGCATCGAGGAGCCTGGGCGGCTGGTCGACACCATGGCCGCGCACATGGCCCTGAAGATCGAGCAGAAGCAGGAAATCCTCGAGATCATCGACCTGCCGACCCGTGTCGAGCACGTGCTGGCGTTGCTGGATGCCGAAATCGACCTGCTACAGGTCGAGAAGCGCATCCGTGGCCGGGTCAAGAAGCAGATGGAGCGTAGCCAGCGCGAGTACTATCTGAATGAGCAGATGAAGGCCATTCAGAAAGAGCTCGGCGACGGCGATGAAGGTCACAACGAGGTCGAGGAGCTCAAAAAGCGTATCGACGCTGCCGGCCTGCCCAAGGATGCCTACGCCAAGGCCCAGGCCGAGCTGAACAAGCTCAAGCAGATGTCGCCGATGTCGGCGGAAGCCACGGTGGTCCGTTCTTACCTCGACTGGCTCGTACAGGTGCCGTGGAAGGCCCAGAGCAAGGTGCGTCTGGACCTGACCAAGGCCGAGGAAATTCTCGACGCCGACCATTACGGTTTGGACGAGGTGAAGGAGCGCATCCTCGAGTACCTCGCGGTGCAGAAGCGCGTCAAGAAGATCCGCGGGCCGGTACTGTGCCTGGTCGGTCCTCCTGGCGTCGGCAAGACCTCCCTGGCCGAGTCCATCGCCAGCGCCACCAACCGCAAGTTCGTGCGCATGGCCTTGGGGGGCGTACGTGACGAGGCTGAGATTCGTGGCCACAGGCGCACCTACATCGGTTCGATGCCGGGGCGTCTGATCCAGAAGATGACCAAGGTGGGTGTGCGCAACCCGCTGTTCCTGCTCGACGAGATCGACAAGATGGGCAGCGACATGCGTGGCGATCCGGCCTCGGCGCTGCTGGAAGTGCTCGACCCGGAGCAGAATCACAATTTCAACGATCACTACTTGGAAGTCGACTACGACCTCTCCGACGTGATGTTCCTCTGCACCTCGAACTCGATGAACATTCCACCGGCGCTGCTTGACCGCATGGAAATCATCCGCCTGCCGGGCTACACCGAGGACGAGAAGATCAACATCGCGGTCAAGTACCTGACGCCCAAGCAGATCAAGGCCAATGGCTTGAAGAAGGGCGAACTGGAGATCGAGGTCTCGGCGATCCGCGACATCATCCGCTACTACACCCGTGAAGCCGGTGTGCGTGGCCTGGAGCGCCAGATCGCCAAGGTCTGCCGCAAGGTGGTCAAGGAGCATACCGGGCAGAAGCAGGTGCTGGTCAAAGTCAGCAGCGAGCAGCTCGAACACTTGCTGGGTGTGCGCAAGTTCCGCTACGGCCTGGCCGAGCAGCAGGATCAGATCGGTCAGGTAACCGGCCTGGCCTGGACCCAGGTGGGTGGTGAGCTGTTGACCATCGAAGCCGTGGTCATTCCCGGCAAGGGCCAATTGATCAAGACCGGTTCGCTGGGCGACGTGATGGTCGAGTCGATCACCGCCGCGCAGACCGTGGTGCGCAGCCGTGCGCGCAGCCTGGGCATTGCCGCCGACTTCCACGAGAAGCACGACGTGCACATCCACATGCCGGAGGGGGCGACACCCAAGGATGGTCCGAGCGCGGGTATCGGCATGTGCACCGCATTGGTCTCGGCGTTGACGCAGATTCCGGTGCGTGCCGATGTGGCAATGACCGGCGAGATCACCCTGCGCGGTCAGGTCCTGGCCATCGGTGGATTGAAGGAAAAACTGCTGGCAGCACACCGCGGTGGGATCAAGACGGTGATCATTCCGGAGGAGAATGTTCGCGATTTGAAGGAGATTCCTGAAAATATCAAACAGGATCTGCAAATCAAACCGGTCAAATGGATTGACGAAGTCCTGCAAATTGCGCTGCAATACGCCCCGGAGCCCTTGCCAGATGTGGCTCCGGAGATTGTCGCAAAGGATGAAAAGCGCGACAGCGATGCCAAGGAAAGAATCAGCACGCACTAGTACGTATTTCGCTGGGGGGCTTTCTTGACAGTATTTTCGGGCCCTTGTTATAAAGCGGCACCCAAGTGTCACCAGGCCACCCAGCGCTCGATTACAAGCTTTTCATTACATACTTAGAAACAAACTCAATAGAGATATAAGGGGACTTAGAGTGAACAAGTCGGAACTGATTGACGCTATTGCCGCATCCGCTGACATCCCGAAAGCTGTAGCCGGCCGTGCGCTGGACGCAGTGATCGAATCCGTCACTGGCGCCCTGAAGCAAGGTGATGATGTCGTACTGGTTGGCTTCGGTACTTTCTCCGTCAAGGAGCGCGCCGAGCGCACTGGTCGTAACCCGCAAACCGGCAAGGCGATCAAGATCGCTGCTGCCAAGGTTCCAGGCTTCAAGGCTGGCAAAGGCCTGAAAGACGCCGTCAACTAAGTCGTCTCTTTCAGCCGGACCCGGCGTGCCCAGGTCCGAGCACGTGCGGCGGGGGCCGCAAACGTTCCCGCCTGACACGTTTGCTTAAGAAAAGGCGCATCCTCGGATGCGCCTTTCTTTTATCAGGATTCTACCCACTCTCCGCGGTTGTCGATGCAGTGGTACAACCGTTTCTGGGGGACGCATGCTGCAGAATATCAGGGACAATTCACAAGGTTGGATTGCCAAGACCATCATTGGCCTCATCGTCGTGCTGATGGCGTTGACCGGCTTCGATGCCATCTTCCAGGCCACCAGCCATAGCCAGGACGCCGCCAAGGTGAACGGCCAGACCATCAGCCAGAACGAGCTGAGCCAGGCCGTCGACATGCAGCGCCGCCAGCTGATGCAACAGTTGGGCAAGGACTTCGACCCTGCGCTGCTCGACGAGAAGATGCTGCGTGAAGCGGCGCTCAAGGGCCTTATCGAACGCAAGTTGCTCTTGCAGGGCGCTGAGGATGCCAAGTTCGCCTTCTCCGAAGCTGCGCTGGACCAACTGATCCTGCAGACGCCGGAGTTTCAGGAAGACGGCAAGTTCAGTGCTGCGCGTTTCGACCAGGTCATCCGCCAGATGGGTTACGGGCGTATGCAATTCCGCGAGATGCTGGCCCAGGAAATGCTGATTGGCCAATTGCGCACCGGTCTGGCCGGCAGCAGCTTCGTCACCGACAAGCAGGTCGAGGCGTTCGCCCGCCTGGAGAAGCAGACTCGCGACTTCGCTTCCCTGACCTTCAAGCCTGACACGGCCTCCGTCCAGGTCGGCGATGATGAGGTCAAGGCGCATTATGACGAGCACGCCAAGGAGTTCATGAGCCCTGACCAGGTGGTCATCGAATACATCGAGCTGAAGAAGTCTTCCTTCTTCGACCAGGTCAGCGTCAGCGAAGACGCGCTCAAGTCGCTGTATGAGAAGGAAATCGCCAACCTGGCCGAGCAGCGTCATGCCGCTCACATCCTCATCGAAGTCAACGACCAGGTCAGCGATGCCCAGGCCAAGGCGCGCATCGAGGAGATCCAGCAACGCCTGGACAAGGGCGAGGATTTCGCCGCCCTGGCCAAGGAGTTCTCCCAGGATCCAGGTTCGGCCAGCAATGGCGGTGACCTCGGCTATGCTGGCCAGGGCGTCTACGACCCGGCTTTCGAAGAGGCGCTGTATGCGCTGAACAAAGACCAGGTCTCGGCGCCGGTGCGCACCGAGTACGGCTACCACCTGATCAAGCTGTTGGGCGTCGAGGCGCCGGAAGTCCCGACTTTCGCCAGCCTGAAGGACAAACTGACCCGCGAGCTGAAGACCCAGCAGGTTGAACAGCGTTTCGTCGAAGTGACCAAACAGTTGGAAGACTCGGCGTTCGAGGCCTCGGACCTGGCCCAGCCGGCCCAGGAGCTGGGCCTGACGGTACAGACCTCCGAGCCATTCGGTCGTGAAGGCGGCGAGGGCATCACGGCCAACCGAGCGGTGATCCAGGCGGCTTTCAGCGAGGAAGTGCTGGACGAAGGCTCCAACAGCAATGCCATCGAGCTGGACCCGGAGACCGTGGTCGTGCTGCGTGCCAAAGAGCACCGCAAGCCTGCACAGTTGCCTCTGGAATCGGTTGCCGAAAGCATCCGTGCCCATCTGGTCAAGGAGAAGGCTACTGCCGAACTCAAGGCCAAGGCCGAGAAGCTCATCGCTGGCCTGCGTGATGGCTCCATCGCCGCGGACGCAGCCTTGGATGGCCAGCAGTGGAAGGTCCAGGAAGCGGTGAGCCGCGGCGAGGAGGGCATCGACCCGGCCGAACTGCAGGCGCTGTTCCGCATGGGCAAGCCTGAAACCAACGACAAACCGGTGTACGGCACCGTGGTCCTGGCTGATGGCAGCCTGGTCGTTCTGCAGCTCAAGGGGGTCAACGAAGGTGCTGCCGCCACCGACGAAGAGAAGGCGGCCTACCGTCGCTTCCTCGCTTCGCGTGCTGGGCAGCAGGACTTCGCGGCCTACCGCAAGCAGTTGGAGGCCAGCGCGGACATCACCCGCTACTGAGTGCATGTCCCATGACGAAACAGGCCGCTTATGCGGCCTGTTTCGTTTCTGCGCTCAGCGTCGTTCGTTCTCGTAGTTGTCCAGCGTGTCGCGGGCGATTTCCCGACCCAGGGCGATCAGTTCCGGCGCTTTGTAGAATTCGAAGAACCGGCACACACGCTTGGGCACGTTGATCAGTACATCCGGTGGATAGCCGGCGATCTTGTACTGCGCCAGGGACGTTTGCATCACCTCGAAGCTCTGGTTGATAAGGTCGAGCAAGGAGGCGGGGCCGACGTTGTCGATGATGAACGAGCCGGTAGCCGACTTGGGGGCGCCGTCGCTTTCCGGAGCGGCGGCGGGTTGCTGGGCTTCCGGGTCGGCCGTTTCGTTGAGCCAGGGGTTGGCGGTGGGAGGTTGCAAGGCCTCTGCGGCCATTTCCTGCTCCAGGCGGATCAGTTGCTCGGCCGGTTTGCGCCGAAAGGGCAGGCGTGACCCCAGCGAGCTGATCAGGCTGTCGAAGCGCATCTTGAAGGCCGCTGGGCGTTCGATGACCGGCAACTGGTATTGCTTCTGGTTGGTGGCGTTAAGGTTGACCGCGATGATCAGGTCGCAATGGCTGGACACTACGGGAATGATTGGCAGGGGGTTGAGGATGCCGCCGTCGACCAGCATGCGGTTGCCTTGCACGACCGGGGTAAACAGGCTGGGTATCGCTGCCGAGGCCCGCATGGCCTGATGCAGGCAACCCTCCTGGAACCAGATCTCCTGCTGGTTGGTGAGGTCGGCGGCCACGGCGGTGTAGGGTATGCGCAGGTCCTCGATGTTGACCTCGCCAACGATCTTGCGGATCTGCCCGAAGACCTTTTCGCCACGGATTGCGCCGAGGCGAAAGCTGACATCCACCAAGCGCAGTACATCAAGGTAGTCCAGGCTTTCGATCCAGCGGCGGTATTCGTCGAGTTTGCCCGCAGCATAGATGCCCCCGATCACTGCACCCATGGAGCAGCCTGCCACGCAGGCGATCTCGTAGCCACGGCGCTCGATTTCCTCGATCACCCCGATGTGCGCATAGCCCCGCGCACCTCCCGAGCCCAGAACCAGTGCCACGCGTTTACTCATGATGCCTCCCCGCAAGGGTCTATTGGTCTAACAATGCACCCATTCGTATCCGTGCTTCAATCGCCTTGCGCGCTGGGCTACGCTGAGCAGGGCACTTTCCGCCTGGATTGCCGTCGAACAGCCACCAAGATTCCCACCTTTGAGGTATTAGTAATGAAAGCCTGGATCTGCCTTCCCCTGATCGCCCTGGCTCTTGCTGGCTGTGCGGGCAAGACGGCCTACCGTGACAGCTGTGCCAACCAGCTGGATGCGGCGTGGAAGGAACTTGACCTGGCCAAGGCCGAAGGTTTTGCCGGTACCGTCAGTTATTCCAAGGCGCTGTCGCTGTTGACCGGCGCCAAGACCCAGCAGCAGTTCGAGGCCTTTGAAGGCTGCACCAACAAGTCTGAGAAGGCGCGCTTCTACATCCGTGAATCCCGCGCCGGGCGCTGACCGAGGAGAATCCCATGTCCGCCATGCTCGACCATGTGGTGATCCAGGTGCTGGCCCTGCAGGTACGCCTGCTGGCCTGCCAAGAGCGTCTTGCCGCTAATACCGACAGCGAGGCCTTGCATGATTTGCGTACCACCCTGAGGCGCCTGCGCAGCCTGTTGCGGCCATTGCGCGACCTGCCCGGCGTCGATCAGTTGGAGGATGCCGCAAGGTCCCTGGGTACCCTGACCACCCCATTGCGTGACCGTGAGGTGCTGGCGGCGGAGTTGCTTGCGCGGGGCCAGAGCGAGGCTGGGCAGGGGCGTTTGGTGGGGAGGGCGCAGACCTTCGCCGGTGTTGCGGCGAGCGCGCAGCTCAAGCGCGTTTTGGTGATCATCGACGCCTTTCCGCTGTTTCTGCGTGCTTCGCAGCGTGAGGGGCTGGCTCGCCGCTTGGGCAAGCGCATCGACAAGCGTTTGTGTAAACAATGGCGGAAGCTTGAAAAGGCGCTTGAAGACCCGGCCCATGACCGCCACCGCTTGCGGTTACTGATCAAGCGGGTGCGTTATGGTGATGCGGTGTATCCGCAACTGGATCATGCGGGCAAGAAGGTGCAGCGCCTGCTCAAGCGGGCACAGGGCGATTTGGGTGATTGGCACGACCGTTTGCAATGGCTGTTGCAGGCTGAGCAGCAAGCCGACCTGGCGCCTTGCGTGGCAGCCTGGAAGGAAGAATTGCATGAGGCCGAGCAGAAGGCTGATGCCACCCTGGAGCGTTTGCAGGCTGCCTTGGTGCGCCGATAACCTCTTGAAATGGCCATTATGCGGGCTGCCGATCCATGGCTTGCTGGTTAAGATCGGACTTTTCCTGCAAGGGACGAGGTGGCTATGAACTTTACACAGTTGCTGGCAGCGGTGCGCATGCAGCCCGAGGCTGTCAGCGTGCCTGCCAGTTGGGCCCAGGGCCGTGCCAGCTTCGGTGGCCTGATGGCCGCTTTGCTATTCGAAGCCATGCGCGGCAAGGTGCATGACGCCCGTCCGGTACGCTCCCTGGCAATCACTTTCGTTGGCCCGGCCGAGCCGGAAGTCCCGATCAGCTTCGAGATTGAAGTGCTGCGGGAAGGCAAGGCGGTCAGCTCGCTGCAGGGGCGGGCGGTGCAGGGCGGCCAGGTGGTCACCCTGATGCAAGGCAGTTTTGGCGCAGGCCGCGAGTCCAGCGTCGAGGTGCCCGCCTTGCCACCGACGTTGATGAAACCGCTGGAGCAGGCCACGCCTGAGCTTCCCTACATCAAGGGGGTGACCCCCGAGTTCATTCGCCATGTAGCGTTGCGCTGGGCTATCGGTGGCTTGCCCTTCACCCAGGATACGTCGCGGCAGATGGGTGGTTGGGTGCGTTTGCGCGAGGTGGACGAAGAACCTCTCAGCGAAGCTCACTTGCTCGTGTTGGTGGATGCCTGGCCGTTGACCCTGTTGTCGCATCTGAAGCAACCGGCGGCTGGCAGTACCCTGACTTGGACCATCGAGTTCGTTCAGCCGATGCCTCGGCTGTCGACCTTGGAATGGTGCCAGTACTGTGCCGAAACCGAGCATGCCCGCGATGGTTATGGGCATGCGTCAGCCGCCCTGTGGACGGCCGAAGGAGCGCTGCTGGCGCTGAGCCGGCAGACGGTGACAGTGTTCGCCTAGCGCCGATGCTTGTGGCGCTCGCGCCAGGCGCGCCACCAGGCGCCGCTGAGGACGAAGCGCGGAAAGGTGATGAACTGCTCGGTGAGCAGCCGTTTCACGGCATCCTTGCGGTTGGCGAAAGGCTCCGGTTGTTCAGCTTCAAGGCGATGACCCTGGCGCTGTAGGCCAAGGCTGGCGATCAGGGAAATGATGCCGACCGCGATTTGCCCCAGGTCCAGGCCGAACAGCCCGGACAGCACCAGCAGCACGCCGAGGATGAACAGCGGAACGGCGATCAGATGCAGTACCAGATTGGTCGGATGGCGGTGATTTTGCGGGTAGCCGCGCCATTGCCAGGCGGCCAGGTTGGGCAGGCGTTTGCTCATGGGCATTTCCTCTGGGTCATGCCAAAAGCTTAGTTTGGCCCCCGGAAGGGGGCCAATCGATGCTGCCTATAGTATTTATAGCTTGAGCTGACCAATGGCCTTGTTCAGCTCACCGGCCAGGGTCGCTAGCTCGCTGCTGGTGGTGGCCGAGCCTACGGTCTGCTGCACGGTTTCCTCGGTGACATCGCGGATGCTCACCACTGCCCGGTTCATTTCCTCGGCCACCTGGCTCTGCTGTTCGGCCGCCACGGCGATCTGCGTGTTGCTTTCGCGCATCTGCGCCACTGCGCTGGTGATTTCCGCCAGGGCATCACCCGCTTCCCGGGCTTGCCTGACACAATCATCGGCCTTGTACGAGCTCTCTTGCATGAACTCCACGGCGTCGCGGGTCCCGGACTGCAGTGCGGCGACCATGGTAGTGATCTCGTCGGTGGACGCCTGCACGCGCTTGGCCAAGTTGCGCACTTCATCAGCGACCACGGCGAAGCCGCGGCCTAGGTCACCAGCGCGGGCGGCCTCGATGGCGGCGTTCAGTGCCAGCAGGTTGGTCTGCTCGGCGATGCTGTGGATGACCCCGACCACACCATTGATCTTGTGGCTGTCATCGGCCAATTGGCGAATCATCTCGGCGGTCTGCTGGACGCCACTGGACAGGCCGGCAATGGAGTCCTGCACCCGGCTGACCACGGCCTGCCCGCTGCCGGCCAAGTTGTCTGCGGTCTGCGACAAGTCACGGGTAGCTCCCGCGTGCTGGGCGATATGGTAAACGGTGGCAGACATCTCGTTGATCGCGGTGGCAGCCTGATCGGTTTCGCTCTGTTGGCCGAGCATGCCGTGGCGCACTTCGTCCATGCTCGCGGCCAGGCGGGCGGCACCGGAGTCCAGTTGCGCGGCGGTGCGTGCCACGGTGTTGACCACGCGGTGATAGGTGGCTTGCATGGCATTGAAGGCGCTGGCCATCTGGCCCACCTCGTCGCCGCAGGCCAAAGGTACGCGCGCCGAGAGATCGCCGGTCTTTTCGACGTGCAGCATCACGTCCTTGAGTGTGTTGAGTTGGCTAAGCAGAAAGCGGATCAGTAACTGCGAGGCACCGAGCATGGCGAGCATGAGGATCATCACGCACACGGCATAACGGCTGAAACGGTCGGTGAAGACTTCAAGCAGGCTGGGCGATTGGGCGAGTACCGCCAACCGCTGCTCGCCCTGGCGGATCACCTGGGCACCGTGCAGAGGGTTCTCACCCATCAGCCAGGCACCGGGCAGGTCTACCCAGCCCTGGCCATCACGCAGGGTATCGAGGGGGACGCCGGCATAGGTCGGCGTCTGGCCGTCTTGCCAACTCAGGAGAGGGATGCCGTTGGGCAGGGGTTGCCCGGCTGGCCAGGCGGCCAGAAGTTGGGCTTGGGCCTGGGCCTGGAAGCGCGAGGCCTCGACCCGGGCCTGCTGTTCCAGGTATACGGCGTAGAGCACGAGGAGGAGGGTTGTGACGAAGGCCACCGCATTGACGGCCCAGAACTTGTACTTCAGGGAAATATTGCTAATCCAGGCACCCATGGTAGGTCTTCTCTGAGTTGAGCGGATACATTGTTGGCAAGGTGCCATCATTGTGTCCGGCCTGGAAATCTCAGGTCTTGATATGCGTCAAGAAACCTCAGGCAGATGAAAGAAGGCGCGTGCGCAGGCGGTGGTGTGGGCGGCTGTTCGTTCCGGCGTTTCCCTGCGGTGCAATGCCACCTCCCGCAAGACCTCGGGAAGGTAGGCCGGTTCGTTGCGCCCGTTCTTCGGTCGGGGGCGCAGGCTGCGCGGCAGCAAGTAGGGGGCATCGCTTTCCAGCATCAGGCGGCCGGCTGGAATGTTGCCGACCAGCGGCTGCAGGTGCGTGCCGCGGCGCTCGTCGCAGATCCAGCCGGTGATGCCGATATGCAGGTCCAGATCCAGGTAGGCGAACAGCGCCTCGCGCTCACCGGTGAAGCAATGCACTACGGCAGCGGGCAGTTGGTCGCGGTAGTCCTTCAAGATCGCCAGTAGGCGCGTGCTGGCGTCGCGCTCGTGAAGGAATACCGGCATCTGCAGTTCGACGGCAAGCGCCAGTTGTTCTTCCAGGGCTTTCTCCTGCTGCGGGCGTGGGGAGAAATCGCGATTGAAGTCCAGGCCGCATTCACCGACGGCCTTGACCCGGGAATGCTCCAGCAGATGGCGAAGCTGACGGCTGCTGTCGCCAGTCCAGGTGCTGGCATCGTGCGGGTGCACGCCTGCGGTGCTGAACAAATTCTGCGCGGGTTCGTCCAGGCGTTGACAGAGTTCCAGTGCCTGCTCGCTGCCCTTGAGGCTGGTGCCGGTGAGCAGCATCTGCACCACGCCTGCGGCGGCGGCACGCTCGACGATTGCCTGGTGCTGGTCGTTGAAGCTGGCGTTGGTCAGGTTGACGCCGATGTCGATGAGTTGCATGGTGTTACCTCGTGCCGCGGGCCGGCCAGCATAGCAAAACCTGGGGATTTTCAAAAAAACCAAGAACTTCAATCTGTTGTCGCGGTCTTTTGCGGTCAACTGTCATGGACTGACCCGATCATGATGCCAACCCTCATCCCGCACATAGCTTCTCGCACGCTGCAACTGTTGCTGGCATTCGTGCTAGGCGTGGGGGGGCTGGTGTCCACGCCGGCCGAGGCGAGCCTGCCTGGCCCGCAACTGAACGTGCCGAGCAGCCAGACCCGCGACCTGGCGCAGATCCGCAGCAGCAAGGTCCTGCGTGTGCTGGTCAACCAGAGCCGCAACAGCTCTGGCGAGGTCAAGGGTGAGCCGGTGGGTATCGAGTACCACCGGCTGCGTGCCTTGGAGCGTTACCTGAACGCCGGTGTCCCTGAGGGTCAGCAGATCCGTGTAAAAGTCATTCCCCGAGGCAAGGCGCAACTGCTCGGCGCTTTGCAGCGTGGCGAGGGCGATCTGGCCGCGCCGGGAGAGTTGCTTGAACCCCGTTCTATCCGTGGCCTCAGCGCCAGCGCTCCCGTTCTCGACAAGGTGGCGCTAGTGCTGGTAGGGCGCAAGGGCGAACGCAACTTCGGCCGGGTGGAGCAGCTTTCCGGGCGTACCATTGCCCTGCCTAGCGCCAGTGCCGCAGGTGCTGCCCTGAATGAAATCAACCAGAGGCTGGCCTTGCGCAAGCTGGCGCCGATCAAGGTGGAATGGGTGGACCCGAGCCTGGCTGTCGAGGATGTGCTGGAGCTGGTCCAGGCTGGCATCTATCACCTGACCGTGGTCGAGCGACCGATCGCCCAGCGTTGGGCCCGGGTGATGCCGCGCCTGCGCCTGAACAACCGCTTGCGGCTTACCCAGCCCGACGCCATGCGCTGGTATGTGCGGCGTGATGCGACCCTATTGCTGGCCACCGTCGACCGATTCCTGCTGGGCTACCATGCGCCGAAAAACCAGGATGCTGCCTTCGAGCGTATCTACCGGAACCACTATAAGGTGTACAACCCTTTGGCCCGCCGCGAGCGCAAGCGCCTGGAGTCGCTGCGCCCAGTACTGCAGAAACATGCCGCGGCCCAACAGATGGATTGGCTCAACCTGGCCGCGCTGGCCTTCAAGGAGTCAACGCTCAACCCGGCGGCACGCGGGGCCGGAGGCGCCCATGGACTGATGCAGATCACGCCGGCGGCAGCGCAGCGGGTAGGGGTGAGCGATACCGCCAATGTCGATGGCAATGTCCAGGCCGGCGCTCGTTACCTGGCATTGATCCGGCGCAAGTTTTTCGCCAGCCCACAGCTCAACGAGCGTGAGCGTATGGCTTTCATCCTGGCGGCCTACAATGTTGGGCCGGAACGGGTCCAGGCCATGCGTGCCGAAGCGCGGCGGCGTGGTTTGAATGGCAACCAATGGTTCTTCCAGACCGAACGCATCGCCATGGAGCGGGTTGGCATGGGGCCGGTCAATTTCGTCAACAGCGTCAACAAGTACTTCCTGGCATTCAACCGCGAGCGGGCATCGCTGGAGCGGGTGGCCGGGCGCAAATGAATCGATCGCGGTTTTTTACAGGTACGCGCGCGGACGATGTTGACAGTGTGCCCGCAGCTTCTCTAGGATGCTGCCTTGCGCCGATTTAAACAGCTACTTGCGGGGCGCGCGAGACGCCTCGACGGCTTATCCGAATACCGCTAAAGCGCTGGTTCGGTGACGCCTCCCACCGCTGCCCAGCGGGATTTGCGAGGCGGAGAATGCACTCCATGAGTTGTCCACGTACCAGTGTCTGTCTAAGCCCCCTGCCTGCCAGCCAGGCTTCCCGCACGCCGCGCATTCTGCTCGGTGGTCAGCACCAGCCTACCTTGTTGCGCCACCTCGATGGTTGGCAACGGCGCAAGGGCCAGGCCAGGGCCTTCCTCGTCCAGTTCATTGAGAACTCTGCCAGCCTTGGCCAATATGCCAATGACCGCTTCGACCTGGCGGTGATCCAGTCGCCTTCCGTTCAGGACGCTGCCGAGGTGATTGGCCAACTGACCCGAGTGGCGCGCCAAGGGCTGATCACCCGTCGCTGAACGGCCCAATCTCCGGGATGGGTCAGGGGCATTCTTCGGTAAGCTTGCGCGCTTGAACACCGAGACTGCAGTGAGGAGACGGCAGGTTGAGCACCAACATCATCACCACGGAAGGCCACGAGGCCTTGAAGAAGGAACTCGACTACCTGTGGCGTGAAAAGCGTCCGGACGTCACTCGGAAGGTGACTTGGGCAGCATCGCTTGGGGATCGCAGCGAGAACGCCGATTACCAGTACAACAAGAAGCTGCTGCGCGAGATCGATCGTCGGGTCCGCTACTTGCGCAAGCGTCTGGAAGATGTGCGGGTAGTGCACTACGCCCCCGAACAGGAGGGGCGGGTGTTCTTCGGGGCCTGGGTGGAGATCGAGAACGAGGCCGGCGAGACCCGCACCTTCAGGATCGTGGGGCATGACGAAATCTATGGGCGCAACGACTACATTTCCATCGACTCGCCGATGGCGCGTGCCCTGCTGAAGAAGGAAGAAGGGGATGAAGCCGTGGTGCAGACGCCTACCGGCGAGTGCCTGTGGTGGATCAACCGGATCACCTACAACACTTAGGGGGCTGCTGGCCTTGCATTCCCGGTCGCGTTGCAGGTGATCCGCCCTCGCTGTTTCCTCAGCCCTCGCGCAACACTGTCAGCGGACTGGTGTTGAGCGCTCGCCGCGTTCCGTAGACGCCGGCTCCACCCACCAGCACCGCGCCCACCACTGGCAGCACCAGCAACCAGGGGTGTGGGTTCCAGTGCAGATCGAAGGCATAGCGGTACAGCGTCAGGGTGATCAGCTCGCAGCCCAGGGCAGCCAGCAGGCCGCTGGCCGCGCCGAGCAGCCCGAACTCGATACGCCGAGCTTTGACCAGCAGCGCTCGTCCTGCCCCCAGGGCGCGCAGCAGAGCGCCTTGGCGGATACGTTCGTCCAGAGTCGCTTGCAGCCCGGCGAACAGCACTGCCAGACCCGCCGCGAGCACGAACAACAGCACGTACTCCACCGCCAGCGTGACCTGGGCCAGGATGCTGCGCAGTTGGGCCAGTAGGGCATCGACTTGGAGGATGGTCACCGCCGGGAAGGCTCGCGACAACGCCACCACCTCCTGGTCGTGCCCTGGCGCCAGGTAGAAGCTTGTCAGGTAAGTGGTCGGCAGGCCTTGCAGGGTCCCGGGTTGGAAGATCATGTAGAAGTTCGGCTGGAAGCTGTCCCAGTGCACCGTGCGCAGGCTGCTGACCCGCGCCTGGCGCTCCTGGCCGCCGATGTCGAAGGTCAGGGTGTCGCCCAGGTTCAGCTTGAGGCTCTCGGCCAGTTCGGCTTCCACGGAGACGCCGGGCATTTCATCTGCGGGCGGCACGGCCTGCCACCAGTTGCCGGCGCTCAGGGCGTTGCCCTGGGGCAGTTCGGCGGCCCAGGTCAGGCTCAGGTCGCGTTGCACGGCACGGTCGCCGGTGGACTCCTTGCTGACCAGCTGCCGCACCGGTTGGTCGTTGATATGGGTCAGCCGGCCGGGAATCACCGGGTACAGCGGCGCCGAGGTGGCATGGACCTCGCTCAGGCGTTGAGTGAAGGTCGCGCGGTCGTCGGGCAGGATGTTCAGGGCGAAGTGGTTCGGTGCGTCCTTAGGCAGTTGGTCCTGCCAGGTATCGAGTAACTCGGCGCGGAGCAGGGCGACCAGGGCCATGGCCAGCAGGATCAGGCCGAAGGCAAGGGCCTGGCCGGCAGCGGCCAGCGGATGGCGCAGCAACTGGCCGAGCCCCAGGCGCCAGGCCAAGGGGGCATCCACCAGGAGTTTGCGCAGGCTGCGCAAGCCGAGCAGGAGCAGGCCGCCCAGCAGCAATGCCGCGACCAGACCGCCGCCGAGTAGGGCAAAAGTCAGCAAAAGGTCGAGGCTCAAGCGCCACATGATCAGGCCCAGGGCGAGTAGGGCGGCACCGTACACCAGCCAACTGCTTGGGGGGACCGGCAGCAGATCGCGGCGCAGCACGCGCAACGGCGGAACGCGCCCAAGGGCGGCCAGCGGCGGTAGGGCGAATCCGGCGAGGGCCACAAGGCCGGTGCCGATACCGGCCAATGCCGGTGCGATGCCGCCCGGCGGCACTTGGCTCGGCATCAGGCCCTGTAGCAGCTTGAACAGGCCCAGTTGTGCCAGCCAGCCAAGCATGGCACCGGCCAGGGCGGCCACTGCGCCGAGCATCGCCAGTTGCAGGCAGAACAACCCCAGGGCTTCTCGCCGCGACAGGCCTAGGCAACGCAGCAGGGCGCTGGCGTCGAGGCGGCGGGTGGCGTAGCGGCTGGCCGATAGGGCCACCGCCACGCCGGCTAGCAGCACCGCCACCAGGCTGGCCATGTTCAGGTAGCGCTCGGCCTTGCCCAGGGCTCCGCCGACCTGGCGGTTACCGTCGCGGGTGTCGAGCAGGCGCTGGTTAGCCGACAGTTCCTTGCTGATGGCCTGGCGATACTGCGCCACTACTTCGCTGTCACCGCGCCAGAGGTCCCGGTAGGTGACCCGGCTGCCTGGCTGGACCACGCCGGTGGCATCCAGGTCGCTCAGGTTGATCAACACGCGCGGTGTAAGGCTGTAGAAGTTGCCGGCGCGGTCGGGTTCGTACGTCAGCACCCGGCTCATGCGCAGGGGCTTCATGCCGACATCGATGCTGTCGCCGATCTTCAGGCCCAGGGCAGCCAGTAAGCGGGGTTCTACCCAGGCCTCGCCGGACGCGGGGCCGCCGCCGGGCGTCTCGCTGGCGTAGGGGGCGGCAGCGCTGCGCAGTTGTCCGCGCAGGGGATAGGCGCTGTCCGCGGCCTTGATGCTCGAGAGCTGGATGCCCGAGTCGGTGGCCACCACGCTGGAGAATTCCACGACCCGCGCATGGCGCAGGCCGAGGGCGGTGCCGGCGCTGATCTGTTCGTCACGGGCCGCCGAGCTGCCTTGCAGCACCAGGTCGGCGCCAAGGAACTCGCTGGCGCGCAACTGCATGGCGCCGTTGAGGCGGGCACCGAAATAGCCGATGGCAGTGCTGGCCGCGACCGCCACCAACAGGGCGAAGAACAGCACGCGCAGTTCGCTGGCGCGGGTGTCGCGCAGCAACTGGCGCACGGCCAGGCTGCACAGGCGGGTAAACGGCAGGCGCGTCATCAGGGCTCCAGGGGGGCGACCAGGCGGCCGGCGTCCAGTCGGATCTGGCGGTGGCAGCGGTGGGCGAGGCGTTCGTCATGGGTGACCAATACCAGGGTAGTGCCACGTTCCTTGTTCAGTTCGAACAGCAGGTCGCTGATGCGTTCGCCGGTGTGGCTGTCGAGGTTGCCGGTCGGCTCGTCGGCGAACAGCACCGCCGGTTGTGCGGCAAATGCACGGGCGATGGCCACGCGCTGTTGTTCGCCGCCGGAAAGCTGACGTGGCGAGTGGCTCAGGCGTTGGCCGAGGCCGACCCGTTCGAGCAGGCTGCGGGCATGCTCGCGGGCGTCGCGGCGGCCGTCGAGCTCCAGGGGCAGCATGACGTTCTCCAGAGCATTCAGGCTGTCGAGCAGTTGGAACGACTGGAACACGAAACCCACGTGCTCGGCACGTACCCGGGCGCGTTGGTCTTCATCCAGTGGGCCGAGGTCGTGGCCGGCGAGGGTGACGCTGCCGGCGCTGGGCCGGTCGAGCCCGGCAAGCAGGCCGAGCAGGGTCGACTTACCGGAGCCAGAGGCCCCGACGATGGCCAGGCTGTCACCTTGGTCCAGGGAGAGGGAAAGCGAATGGAGGATGGTGAGGTCGCCTTCCGCGCTGGGGACCACTTTGCTAAGGTTCTGCGCAACGAGAATGCTGGGGCTCATGGAGAATCCGATGCGAGTGTGGTGGTTGAGTGCCGGTCTGGCCTTGTATTGCCTGGCCCAGAGCGCGGCGGCGGGTACGTTGCTGATTGTTGGCGATAGTATCAGCGCCGGTTTTGGCCTGGATACCCGCCAGGGGTGGGTATCCCTGCTGGAGCAGCGCCTGCGCGACGAGGGTTTCGCTGACAAGGTGGTCAATGCCTCGATCAGTGGCGACACCAGCGCGGGAGGCTTGGCGCGCCTGCCTGCGCTGCTTGCAGAGCACAAGCCGGCGCTGGTGGTGCTCGAGTTGGGTGGCAACGATGGCCTGCGCGGGCAGCCGCCCCAGCAATTGCAACAAAATCTTGCGTCGATGATCGACCGCTCACGGGAAGCCGGTGCCAAGGTGGTGTTGCTGGGAATGCGCCTGCCGCCCAACTACGGGGTGCGCTACACCACGGCGTTCGCCCAGGTCTATGAAAACCTGGCGAAGGAAAAACAGGTGGCGTTGGTGCCCTTCTTCCTGGAGGGCGTGGGCGGGGTTGAGCAGATGATGCAGGCTGATGGCGTCCATCCGGCCCAGGGTGCCCAGGGGCACTTGCTGGAAAATGCCTGGCCGGCGATAAAACCCTTGCTGTGACGCTTTTATCGGGGCCGGCTTTCGGCTAATGTGGCGCCCCCGATTTGGAGCCCCCGATGCCGCGTCCCGCCTGGTCCCTGTATGCCTATCAACTGATCGAGCCCGATGAGCAGCTCGACCTGTTCGCTTGCCAGGAAAGCCGCGTCCACCTGGTGGCCCGCCAGCTGGAACTGGGCGGTGCCGCCGACCGCACCCTCTGTGGCAGCCTGCTGCCGGCGCAGCCCCGTTGGTCGGTGGTGGAGCGCACGGTCTATCGCGACGGCCGCCTGTGCTCGCTGTGCCGGGCCATTCTCGACGCCCAGCGGCGTGGCACCCGTCCGGTGTGGCCGGAACTCTGAACGCCTTTCATCATCTGAAATGCTTGCACGGGTCCTATGTCTCCCGCTTGGCGTGGGCCGGGTGTACAATCGTTTGTCTTGACCTACCTGAACTTGCGAAGGATCTCCCGGATGTTGTCGCGTTTTCCCGCCGTCACCCGTTGCCTGTCCCTGGCCGCCCTGCTAGCGGCAGGCCCCGCCACTGCGCTGGAATTCCCCCTGCCGCCGCCCGGTGAAGACATCATTGGCCAGGTCCAGGTGATCAAGGCCAAGTACGAAGACACCTTCGCCGACATCGGCACGGCCAATGACCTTGGCTACCTGGAGATGATCGCCGCCAACCCGGGCGTCGACCCTTGGCTGCCTGGTGCCGGCACTGAGATCATCCTGCCGACCCGCTTCATCCTGCCGCCAGGTCCGCGCGAGGGCATCGTCATCAACCTGGCCGAGTACCGCATGTACTACTTCCCGAAAGGGCAGGATGTCGTGCATACCTACCCGCTGGGTATTGGCCGTGAGGGCTGGGGATCGCCGATCGCCAATACGAAGATCACCGCCAAGACCCCCAATCCGACCTGGACACCGCCAGCTTCGATCCGCGCCGAGCATGCTGCCGACGGCGACATCCTGCCAGCGGTGGTGCCGGCAGGCCCGGACAACCCACTGGGGCCGTTCAAGTTCACCCTGGGCCTACCGGGTTACCTGATCCATGGTTCGAACAAGAAGTTCGGCATCGGCATGCGTACCAGCCACGGCTGCTTCCGCATGCTGAACAACAACGTGCTGGAACTCTCCAAGATGGTGCCGGTGGGTACGCCGGTGCGGATCATCAATGAGCCCTACAAGTTCGGCATCAGTGCTGGCAAGGTCTACCTCGAGGCCCACACTCCGCTGGACGACCATGGCGACCCGTCGGTGGTGGACAAACACACCGCCGTCATCAACGCACTGCTCAAGCGCGAGGACCTGACCAACAACCTACGCATGAACTGGGACATGGTGCGTGATGTGGTGGCCGCCGAAGATGGGTTGCCCGTCGAAATTGCCGTTCCGACGAATGCCGGAGGCTCAGCCCCGATGGTTTCGAGTATTCCACCCGAACTGCAGTAACCCATGTTGTTTGTAACCGGGGCCTGCCTTAGTGCAGGCCTCGTCGCTTCTGTAGTGCGCTTTGTTCGCGGCAATAAAAAAGCCGACCCACTAGTGGGTCGGCTCCATAACAATCCGTGAGGATTATTACTTGCGGCTGGCTTTGTCCAGCATACGCAGAGCGCGCTCGTTGGCTTCGTCAGCAGTCTGCTGAGCCTTCTGAGCGGCAGCCAGAGCGTCGTCAGCCTTGCGATAGGCTTCATCAGCACGAGCTTGTGCACGAGCTGCTGCGTCTTCGGTAGCAGTCAGGCGAGCTTCGGTTTCTTTGGATACGCTGCTGCAACCGGTAGCCAGGACGGCGGCCAGAGCCAGAGCAGAGAATTTCAGAACGTTGTTCATCGTGTTCCCCTTCAAGGACTTTCTATTAAATAGCCATCTCTCGGGAAAGAGAAACTGGCCGGCGTACATAGTACCCATTACTTGTAGTAAGTAAACTGACTGAGCGCAAGAACTGCAAAAAAAATGTCGCTGCAGCGGGAGTATGACGGGGTTTGTATCAAAACACTGAAACGCCAGCCGGGATTCGCAAGCGATTGTAGGAAGAGTACTTTTTGTTGAACTAAAGGTGACTTTTAGTGTCTGCTGGCGTCTTAAGCCCTACAACATCCGGCAACTGGTTGTGGCGTTGCCCTGAGGGTGGAGGTTAGTGGCATTTCGGCATTTTTTGCAAGCTGCCACCTTGAGCAATCCCTCTTCAGGCGCCTACTATTCCTAGGTGCCCGAAGACGGAGAACGATTCGGTTCATCATTGTGTCCAAGGGGCATGAGGTGGCGTAGAGGTTCCTCCGTCGGATAAACAAAGGTAAAGGTCTCCAGACGAGGCCTGCGAGGAGAAGTGATGAGCGAAGCGCTGACCATCCACCATGACCGGGAAAGTCATCAGTTCGAGACCAATGTGGACGGTCACCGTGCCTACCTGACCTACATGGACCTGGGCAAGCAGACTCTGGATATCTATCGCACGTTCGTGCCCAACGCGCTGCGTGGTCGTGGCATTGCCGCGGCCCTGACCGAAAAGGCCCTGGAGTACGCTGAGGAGATGGGGTACACGGTCATCCCGTCTTGCTCTTACGTCGAGCGCTATATGGAGCGCCAGCAGCGTCAGTCGAGCAAGGCCTGAACTGCGCGTGGCAGTGCATTGCCACTGCCACGCATCGCCACAAACGAAAACGCCGGGCAATTGCCCGGCGTTTTCGTTTGTGGTCCTCAGCCCCGCTTGCGTTGTGGCAGCACGTCCTTGAGCTTGGCGCGCATGCTGCGCAGGGTCTTCTCGGTGGCAGCCCAGTCGATGCAGGCGTCGGTGATGGATACACCGTACTGCAGTTCGTTCAGGTCTTTCGGAATGGCTTGGCAGCCCCAGTTCAGATGACTTTCGACCATCAGGCCGATGATCGACTGGTTGCCTTCGAGGATCTGGTTGGCGACGTTCTCCATGACTAGCGGCTGCAGGGCCGGGTCCTTGTTGGAGTTGGCGTGGCTGCAGTCGACCATGATGTTCGGTTTGATCTTCGCCTTGGCCAGGGCCTGTTCGCACAGGGCGACGCTGACCGAGTCATAGTTCGGCTTGCCGTTGCCGCCGCGTAGCACCACGTGGCCGTAGGCGTTGCCCTTCGTGGTGACGATCGACACGCCACCTTCCTGGTTGATGCCCAGGAAGCGGTGAGGACTGGAAACCGACTGCAGGGCATTGATCGCCACGGTCAGGCCGCCATCGGTGCCGTTCTTGAAACCCACTGCCGAGGACAGGCCCGAGGCCATTTCGCGATGGGTCTGGGATTCGGTGGTGCGGGCGCCGATCGCCGACCAGCTGATCAGGTCCTGCAGATACTGCGGGGAGATGGGGTCGAGTGCCTCGGTGGCGGTCGGCAGGCCCATCTCGGCCAGGTCCAGCAGCAGCTGGCGGCCGATGTGCAGACCGTCCTGGATTTTGAAGGAGTCGTCCAGGTAAGGGTCGTTGATCAGGCCTTTCCAGCCGACCGTGGTGCGTGGCTTCTCGAAGTACACGCGCATCACCAGGTACAGGGTGTCTGACACTTCGGCGGCCAGCGCCTTCAGGCGCTCGGCATATTCATGGGCAGCCTTGAGGTCATGGATCGAGCAAGGGCCGACCACGACGAACAGGCGATGATCCTTGCCGTCGAGGATATTGCGCACCACTTCGCGGCCGGCAGTCACGGTCTGCAGGGCCTTGGCGCTGAGGGGGATTTCCTTCTTGAGCTGATCAGGGGTGATCAAGGTCTCGTTGGAGGCAACGTTAAGGTCATCGATCGGTAAATCAGCCATCGTGTTACTCGTCAGGTCACGGGTGCCGGCCGCCAGCGTTCCCCGTGCGGCCCAGCAGCAAGAATGTACGCAGCGGGGAGCCGAACCTTAGCGCGTTACACCGGGGCTCGACAATGGGCAAACCCCCGGTGGGACGGGGTTTTTGCCATTGGGGCAGGGTTTTTCAGGGGCGTGGGGCTTCCAGGCTGGCCTCGGAAAACTCTCCAGCATGCAGATTGATCCACTCTTGGGCCAGTGCCTGGGCCTCGGGATCGCCGAGGTCGGCTTGATCATGCAGCAGGCAGAAATGCTGGATCTGGCAGACCTGCTCGCCCATTCGGGCGCCGAACAGGGCCTGTGCGTCGATGAACGCCACCCCGACCCGATAGCCGTCGGCCTGCTTCTGGCACCAGGCGATATAGCCGGGGTAGCGGGCGTCGGCGCCCAGGGATGGAATCAGCATCTCCACTGCCATGCCGCGTCGGTAGGCGCGTGGGTGGTTGCACGCGATACCGCCCAGGCTCAACGTATGCAGGTGCTGGCGAAAAAGGCTGGGCGATTGGCGCAGGGCCAATTCGACCGGGACGTCATCCGGGTGTGGCAGGAATCCGCACATCATCGACTCCGTGTCGATTATTTGACCTTCTTTGCCCCAGTATAGTGAAGGATCGTAAACCGGCTGATTTACGTGTAAAAAAACCGGACGAAAAAATGTCCGTTCCAGGGAGTGCAGCATGGATTCACGCAATGTGCGCATCGGCATCATAGGTACAGGTGCCATTGGTGGTTTCTACGGGGTGATGCTGGCGCGTGCCGGCTTTGACGTCCATTTCTTACTGCGCAGCGAGTTCGACGTCGTGCGCGAGCATGGGTTGCTGGTGGAAAGCGCGGTCCATGGCCGGTTGCAGATGAAGGTGCAGGCTTACGCCGATGCCGTCGACATGCCGCCTTGCGACTGGCTGCTGGTTGGCGCCAAGGCCACCAGCAATGGCCAACTGGCCCCCCTGATTAACCAGACGGCCGAGTCTGGCGCAAAGGTCGTCCTGTTGCAGAATGGCCTGGGCGTCGAAGAGCAGCTGCGCCCTTTGCTGCGTCCCGACCTGCACTTGCTGGGCGGCCTGTGCTTCATCTGCGTCAATCGCCAGGCGCCGGGGCTCATCCGTCACCAGGCGCTGGGGGCGGTCAACCTTGGTTATCACAGTGGCCCGGATGAGGGGGGGGCGGCGGCGATCGTCGAGCAGGGGGCCAACCTGTTCCGTGCGGCGGGCGTCGACTCCCAGGCCATGGGCAACCTGGGCCAGGCCCGTTGGCAGAAGTTGGTCTGGAACGTGCCGTACAACGGCCTTTCGGTGCTGCTCCAGGCCAGCACTACGCCGCTGATGGCCGACCCTGCCAGCCGCAGTCTGATCCAGGCGTTGATGGCCGAAGTGGTGCAAGGCGCCCGGGCGTGTGGGCATGAGTTGCCTGAAGGTTACGCCGAACACCTGTTCCGGGTTACCGAGCAGATGCCCGACTATTGGCCCAGCATGTACCACGACCACGCCCAGCAGCGGCCGCTGGAACTGGAAGCCATCTATGCCGAACCTCTGGACCGGGCGCGCAAGGCCGGCTGCAGCCTGCCTCGAATGGAGGCGCTTTACCAGGCCCTGGCTTTCCTCGACCGGCGCAACCTGGGGGCTTGAACTGGCCTGGCGGCACGCTGCGGCAGCTCGCCGGACGGCAAGGCGGCGGTTCAAGGCGCTGCTAAGCTGAAGCTTGCTCTGCCGCAGCGGCAGTCGAGGAGGTCGAATGATCCATTCCATGCTGTATGCCACTGACCTCGGTATATATGCGCCTTTCGTCATGCAGCACGCGCTGGCACTGGCACGCACCTTCTGCGCAGAGCTGTATGTGATTCACGCGGTGGAGCCCATGGGCCAGTTCGCCGAATCCCTCCTGCAGAGCTACCTTGACGAACAGACGCTGGACCAGTTGCACAGTCAGGGCGTCAACACGGTCATGGCCAACATCGAGCAGCGGGTGCTGGAAAACTTTCGCGATGAACTGGGCGAAGAGGCCGATCTGGCGCTGATCAAGGCAGTCAGGGTGCGCCAGGGCGACCCGGCCCAGGTGATCCTCGAGCAGGCGCAGCGCTTGAGTGTCGACCTGCTGATCTTCGGCAGCCATAGCCAGGGAGCGGGTGTGGATGTGCCGCTTGGGCGCACGGCCGTGCGGCTGCTGCAACTGTCACCGGTGCCGGTGTACATGGTGCCGTTGGCTCAACACCTGGGGCGTAGGAAAAATTGAGGCCGGCTGTAGGTGGTTTCCGAAGGAGTAGCAAAATAGTTCTAGATTTATTCTTCAAACCACTAATATAGTTATAAATCGTCGCTGCTGCCGGTGACGCCCAGCTGATTTGAGGGATACCTATGAAGCTTCAACAACTGCGCTACATCTGGGAAGTGGCGCACCATGACCTCAACGTCTCCGCGACAGCGCAGAGCCTTTATACCTCCCAGCCAGGGATCAGCAAGCAGATCCGCCTGCTCGAGGACGAGTTGGGCGTCGAAGTCTTTGCCCGCAGCGGCAAGCACCTGACCCGCGTGACCCCGGCTGGCGAGCGCATCATCAACACTGCCGGCGAGATCCTGCGCAAGGTTGAGAGCATCAAGCAGATCGCTCAGGAATTCTCCAACGAGAAGAAGGGCACCCTGTCGATTGCCACCACCCACACTCAAGCGCGCTATGCCTTGCCTCCGGTGATCAGCAGCTTCATCAAGCAATACCCGGAGGTGGCCCTGCACATGCACCAGGGCTCACCCATGCAGATCGCCGAGATGGCCGCTGACGGCACCGTTGATTTCGCCATCGCCACCGAGGCCCTGGAGCTGTTCGGCGACCTGGTGATGATGCCGTGCTACAAGTGGAACCGTTGCGTGGTGGTGCCCCAGGGGCACCCACTGACCAAGCTGCCGAAGCTGACGCTTGAAGCGGTGGCCGAGTATCCGATCGTCACTTATGTGTTCGGTTTCACCGGCCGCTCCAAGCTGGACGAGGCCTTCAACCACCGTGGCCTGACACCCAAGGTGGTGTTCACCGCTGCCGACGCCGACGTGATCAAGACCTATGTGCGCCTGGGCCTGGGCGTGGGTATCGTGGCCAAGATGGCGGTCGACGCCAAGCTCGACAGCGACCTTGTAGTGCTGGATGCCAGCGAACTGTTCGAAGCCAGCGTGACCAAGATCGGCTTCCGCCGTGGAACCTTCCTGCGCGGCTTCATGTGCGACTTCATCGAGAAGTTCGCCCCGCACCTGACCCGCGAAGTGATGGCCAAGGCCATCCAGTGCCACAACAAGCAGGAACTCGAAGAGCTGTTCGACGGTGTCGAACTGCCGGTGCATTAAGCGCAACAGCAAGCTTTAAGCCGCAAGAGAAGGCAGCCCGTACGGCCTGCTCTTTCTTGCGGCTTTTGCTTTGAAGCTGATTCAGCCCTTGCTGATCAGGTTACCGGCATGCAGACCGCATTCCTTCTGGGTGGACTCCTCCCACCACCAACGGCCTTCGCGCTCATGCTGGTTGGGCAGGACCGGGCGGGTGCAGGGTTCACAGCCAATGCTGATGAAGCCGCGTTCGTGCAGGCTGTTGTAAGGCAGCTCGAGCATGCGGATATAGCCCCAGACTTCCTCGCTGGTCATCTGCGCTAAGGGGTTGAACTTGTACAGGGTGCGCTCGGGCGTGGAGAACGCGGTGTCGATTTCCAGTGCGGCCACATGGCTGCGGGTGCCCGGGCTCTGGTCGCGGCGCTGGCCGGTGGCCCAGGCGCGGACGTTGGAGAGCTTGCGGCGCAGTGGCTCGATCTTGCGAATGCCGCAGCATTCGCCATGACCATCCTTATAGAAGCTGAACAGGCCCTTTTCCTTGACGAAGGGTTCCAGCTTGCTCTGGTCGGGGCTGAGGATTTCGATCGGCAGGTTGTACTGTTCGCGGACCTGGTCGATGAAGCGGTAGGTCTCGGGGTGCAGGCGGCCGGTGTCGAGGCTGAACACCTTGACCTGCTTGTTCAGCTTCCAGGCCATGTCCACCAGCACCACGTCCTCGGCACCGCTGAAGGAGATCCACAGGTCATCGCCGAAGTGCTCGAAGGCGAGCTTGAGGATGTCCTGCGGGGACTTGCTGGCATAGGTCGCGGCCAGGGCGGCGACGTCGAAGGGTTGGCTCATCAGGCGGCTTCCGTACATTTGTATGGCGCTGGGCGCTCGTAATGCTCAGATCTTAACAAAAAATGGCGTGCCAGACGCTTTGCGATGCTGCGCGGCAGCTGTACCTGCAGGAGCGCCGAACCGTTACCCCTACACCCCCTACAACCCCTGCAGTGTCTGCATCAATACCCGCACCTTGGCGATGGACTCCTCGTACTCTGCCTCCCAGTCCGAATCGGCCACCACCGCGCCGCCGCCCCAGCAACTGGCCTGACCATCCTTGATCAGCAAGCTGCGGATGGCGATGGAGCTGTCCATCTCGCCGCGCACGTCCACATACAGCAGCGAGCCGCAATACAGTGCCCGGCGGCTGGGCTCCAGTTCATCGATGATCTGCATGGCGCGGATTTTGGGGGCGCCGGTGATGGAGCCGCCGGGAAAGCTGCCTGCGATCAGGTCCAGGGCGTCCTTGCCGGCAGCGAGGCGGCCGGTGACGCTGCTGACCAGATGATGCACGTTGGGGTAACTCTCCAGGCTGAACAGCTCCGGCACTTTCACCGAGCCGATTTCACAGGTGCGTCCCAGGTCATTGCGCAGCAGGTCGACGATCATCAGGTTTTCCGCGCGGTCTTTGCGACTGTCCTGAAGCTCGGCGGCATTGCGCGCATCTTCGACAGGGTCGCTGGCGCGTGGCCGGGTGCCTTTGATTGGCCGTGTTTCCACCAGGCCCTGGCTGACGCGGATGAAACGTTCTGGCGAGAAGCTCAGCAGGGCGCTGCCATCGGCCAGTTGCTGGAAGCCCGAGAAGGGCGTCGGGCAGGCACGGCGCAGTGCTTGGTAGGCTTGCCAAGGGTCGCCCTGGCAGGGGGCGCGGAAGCGCTGGGTGAGGTTGATCTGGTAGCAGTCGCCTGCCTGGATATAGGCCTGCACCTTGTCGAAAGCATGCTGGTACTGTTCGGCACTGAGGTCGCCACGCATCGGCGCGAGCAGGTGGAAGTGGCTTTCGAGTTGGGGCGCCGGGGCCTCGAACAGCGCGATCAGGCGCTGCCGCTCGGTATTGTCCAGGCTGGGGTGGAACACCAACTGAGTGGTGCCCAGCAGGTGGTCGCTGACCAAAGCCCAGGCATACAGCCCCAGCTGGGCATCCGCCAGGCCCAGGTCGTCCACCGCCAGGCTGGGCAGTTGCTCAAGACGGCGGCCGAAGTCGTAGCTGAGGTAGCCGATCAGGCCGCCGGCAAAGGGTAGTTCCACGCCGTCAGGCAACTGCGCTTCACCCAGTTGCGCGAGGCTGTCGCGCAGGCGTTGCAGGTAAGCTTGGCCGCTTTCACCTGCGATTGCTTGCAACTGTTGCCGCGGCCAGGCACTGATCAGGTCATGGCGGCCCCGCTCGGCGCCCGGACGGGCACTGTCGAGCAGCACGGCACCCGGAGCATGGCGCAGGCGGGCGAAGTAGGGGGCGGGGTCATGCTGGTAGGGCAGGGGGTGAAGCGTACAGGTCGGCATGCGAATTGACGGTGATAGAAGCGAGGAGGCGATTGTAGTCTGCTGCAGCCGATGCTCCTAGCATTGACACGACATTGAGCCTTCGACCTCCGCCAGCCGGAAGCCGGCTGGCGGAGACGAACGCTTGGATCAGTGTCCGGGCACGTGGCCGAACAGGCCTTGGGCGACCTTCACGCGCTGCTCGGCATCTTCCTTCACGCCGTCTTTGGCCAGTGCTTCCAGGTGCGCCTCGATGGCGTGGGTGCGCTGGGTCAGGCCGCAGTCGTTGGCGATCTGGATGTTCAGGCCGGGGCGGGCATTGAGCTCGAGGATCAGTGGCCCCTTGTCC
Source organism: Pseudomonas sp. X10 (assembly GCF_054889225.1). Lineage (NCBI taxonomy): Bacteria > Pseudomonadati > Pseudomonadota > Gammaproteobacteria > Pseudomonadales > Pseudomonadaceae > Pseudomonas > Pseudomonas sp. X10. Next base: position 2,052,153 of record NZ_CM142677.1, read on the forward strand.
TGGTCCAGGACCATGTCGACGCCGATGTAGCCCAGGCCGCAAAGCTCGTAGCAGCCGGCTGCGAGCTTCATGAAGCCGTCCCAGTTCGGCAGTTGCACGCCGTCCACCGCGTTGGTGGTGTCCGGGTGCTTGCTGATGATGTTGTTCAGCCAAGTGCCACGCAGGGTGACGCCGGTGGCCAGGTCGACCCCGACACCGATGGCACCCTGGTGCAGGTTGGCCTTGCCGCCGGACTGGCGGGTCGGCAGGCGCAGCATGGCCATCACCGGGTAGCCCATCAGCACGATGATGCGGATGTCCGGAACGCCTTCATAGCTGATGCTCTTGAAGATCTGGTCCGGCGTTACCCGGTACTCGATCAGCGCGCGGTCACGGTGGCCACCCAGGGAGTAGAGGCCAGTGAGGATGCTGGAGATCTGGTGCTCGATCTCCTCAAAGCTGATGATCTTGCCCGATACCGTGCGGAAGCGGTCCTCGAAGCGGTCGGCGATCACCATGATGCCGTCACCGCCGGCACCCTGGGCGGGCTTGATGACGAAGTCGTCGCGCCCGTCGAGGATCTGGCCAAGCTTTTCGATTTCCTTCTCGGTCTCGATGATCCCGTACATCTCCGGCACATGGATGCCGGCCTTGAGCGCGCGCTCCTTGGTGATGATCTTGTCGTCGACGATCGGGTACAGGTTGCGCTTGTTGTACTTGAGGACGTAGTCCGCGTTGCGCCGGTTGATACCCATGATGCCCCGGGCTTCCAGGGCCTTCCACGTTTTGATCAGACCAAACATCAGGTGTCAGCCTTCACGAAAGCCTTGAAACGAACGAGCTCGGTCAGGCGGTAGCCGCGGTAGCGACCCATTGCCAGCATGAAGCCCACCAGGATCAGCAGTACCGCTGGGAAGGTGAAGACGAAGTACACCAGCTCCGGCACCATCATCAGCAGGTGCGCCAGGGAGGCGGCGAAGAGGGTGCCGATGGCGACTTTCATGGCATGGCCGCCGCCGCGTTCTTCCCAGGTGATCGACAGGCGCTCGATGGTCATGGTCAGGATCACCATCGGGAACAGCGCCACCGACAGGCCACGCTCAAGGCCCAGCTTGTGGCTGAACAGGCTGATGGCGGCGATCAGCACCACGACGAAGGTCAAGACCACCGACAAGCGCGGCAGCATCTGCAGCTTCAGGTGCTCGAGGTAGGAGCGCAGCGACAGGCCCAAGGCGGTGATCACGGTAAACAGCACGATGCCGAAGCCCAGTTGGGTCTCGCGGAAGGCCAGGGCGATCAGCACCGGGGTGAAGGTGCCCAGGGTCTGGATGCCGATCAGGTTGCGCAGGATCAGGATCACCAGTACGCCGATCGGGATCATCACCATGATCATGAAGGTCTGCTGGGTCTGCAGCGGTAAGCCGTACAGGGAGTATTCGAGGAAGCCGGCGTCGGTGTTCTCGTCAGTCAGCTTGGCCAGACGGATGGCATTCATCTCGCTGTTGTTGAGGCTGAAGCTGACGTTGGCCCTCCTGCCGCCGTCGACGGTGATCAGGTTGTCGTCACCGGTCCACCACAACAGCCGGTCACTGGGCAGGCCCTGTTCGCCTGTGTCGGGATTGAAGTACAGCCAGTCGTTGCCGTTGAAGCTGCGCAGCCAGAGCTCAGGCGTTTGCGGCACGTCGGCGACCAGGCGGATGGTGTGCACCTTCTCCATCGGCACGTGGGCGATGGACAGCAGCAGGTCGATGACCTTGGCCTTGTTCAGGGTCGAGGTATCGCCGCCCAGCAGCAACTTGACGTTGTCGTCGTTGAGATTGTTGACCCGCTTGATGGTCTCGCTGACGAAGGTCTCGACATCGGCCGAATGCTGGCGGATCGGCGCCATCAGGGCCTCGGCGGCGATCTTCTCCGGGCCTTCGACAGCCAGGCTGTCACGGAAGGTCGGGCCCTTCTCGACGGTTTTTTCGTTGCTGTAGCGCTTGGTCAGCACCAGGCGGTAGTAGAGGGTCTGGTTGCCGCTGGCGCGGCGCGCGGACCAGGTCACCTTGCGGTTGCCGTCGACACGGTTGACGCTGACCCCGTAGTTGTTGGAGATGAAGCTCTCATTGAGGCTGACGTAGTCACGGCTCAGCGGTGGCACGAACATCTGTATCTTGATCGGGTCCTTCGGGTTAGCGATGAATTCGACCTTGGCGTCGATGTTCCACAGATCATCGGTCTCGTCTTCGGTCACCGGAATGCCGAGGAAGAAGATCTGATAGGCCGTGACCAGCACGCCCAGTAACACCAGGATGGTGATCAGGACTTTCAGGTGGAGGTTAAGAGAGCGCATCGGAATTACCCTGCGGTGTGAGCGTCAGTGGCACAGGCAGGTTTGCCGGCCGCGTATTTTAGGCTTGGGTCGACCAGGGCATCGAAGTGCTTGAGCGCCTCGGAACCGATCAGCAGCGGGAACTGGAAAGCGCTGCGGTCAGTGAGGTTGACTTCGATGGTGCGTTGGCTGCGGCCCATGCAGATGTTCAGTTCAATCACCGGGCGGGCAGTATAGGCCTTGCCTTCGTCGGGATCGTAATCGCCGGCGCGCCGCTTGATCTTGCTCACGCGTGCCAGCGGTCGTTCTATCGGATGCGAGTGGGCGGCGTCAATCGCCAGGTAGAAGCGCACCCAGCTCTCGCCATTGCGCTTGAAGCGCTTGATATCGCGGGCGCTGAGCGAGGCGGTCTTGGCGCCGGTGTCGAGCTTGGCGGCGACCTCGAGGTCGAGATCGGCCAGACGGGCGTATTCGTTGAGACCGTAGACGGTCTTTTCTGTCGCCTGGCCAAGGGCCGGCAACAGGGAAAGGCAGAACAGCAGTGGAAGGGGTGTGAGTCTCATAATCCTGGCGCGGTGCTGTGCGGTGTTCGGGGCAAGGCGACTGGCAAGTACTGCGCAAGCTTCCTCGTTCATCTGTCAACAGTATGAAAATCGTCGACAGACACACTATCCATACTCCGTAGGAGGCGCGGCATTCTATCACGCTGAGGTATTGATGCCAGCGCGTCGCAATCAGACAGTGCACTGGGCGGGTAAGTTCGTTCTTAGACGATTGTCGACAATACTGATTTTGTCTTTGACTCCTTTCTTCTATTTAGCTAGTTTTGGCCCTGAAGATTAACGAGGTGTCGACAATATGCTGGATACAACCCAGGCATCCATAGCCGCACCGGAAGAGTCGGAAACCTTGTCCGAGAACGTCTTCCGGCGTATCCAGGCGGCCATCGTCAAGGGCGAGATCGCTCCGGGCAGCAAGATTTCCGAGCCTGAGCTGGCCCGCACCTATGGCATCAGCCGGGGCCCGCTGCGCGAGGCCATCCACCGCCTGGAGGGCCAGCGACTGCTGGTGCGCGTACCGCATGTGGGCGCCCGAGTGGTGTCGCTCAACCATGCCGAATTGATCGAACTCTACGAAATCCGCGAGTCCCTCGAAGGCATGGCCTGCCGCCTGGCCGCCGAACGCATGAGCGTAGCCGAGATCGACGAACTTCGCCGGGTACTCGATACCCATGAGTGCGATGCCGCGTTCCAGGCTGGCCTGGGCTACTACCAGCAGGAAGGCGACTTCGACTTCCACTATCGGATCATCCAGGGCAGTGGTAACCGCACTTTGGTGCAAATGCTCTGTGGTGAGCTGTACCAACTGGTGCGCATGTACCGTATCCAGTTTTCCGCCACGCCCAACCGTCCGCGCCAGGCATTCGCCGAGCACCACCGGATTCTCGACGCCATCGCCGACCGTGACGGCGAATTGGCCGAATTACTGATGCGCCGTCATATAGGCGCTTCCAAGCGCAATATCGAGCGTCACTACCTGGACGCGAACAACAACAGCCCACGAGGTGAGTCATGACCCAGAAAAGCAGTCCCGGCCAGCGTTTTCGCGAGGCGGTCGCCGCCGAACATCCATTGCAGGTGGTCGGCGCGATCAACGCCAACCATGCCCTGCTGGCCAAGCGCGCCGGTTTCAAGGCCATCTACCTGTCCGGTGGCGGTGTCGCCGCTGGTTCCCTGGGGCTGCCGGACCTGGGCATCAGTGGCCTGGACGATGTGCTGACTGACGTGCGCCGCATCACCGATGTCTGCGACCTGCCCTTGCTGGTGGATGTCGACACCGGCTTCGGCGCCTCGGCGTTCAATGTGGCCCGTACCGTTCGCTCGATGATCAAGTTCGGTGCCGCTGCTATCCATATCGAGGACCAGGTCGGCGCCAAGCGCTGCGGCCACCGGCCGAACAAGGAAATCGTCTCCCAGCAGGAGATGGTCGACCGCATCAAAGCGGCGGTGGACGCTCGCACCGATGACAGTTTCGTGATCATGGCCCGCACCGACGCCCTGGCTGTCGAAGGTCTGAACGCGGCTCTGGACCGCGCCGCCGCCTGCATCGAGGCTGGCGCCGACATGATCTTCCCTGAAGCGATCACCGAGTTGCAGATGTACAAGACCTTCGCCGACCGGGTGAAGGCGCCGATCCTGGCCAACATCACCGAGTTCGGCGCCACGCCGCTGTACACCACCGAGGAACTGGCCTCGGTCGACGTGTCCCTGGCGCTGTACCCGCTCTCGGCGTTCCGCGCCATGAACAAGGCTGCGGAGAATGTCTACACCGCGCTGCGCCGCGATGGCACGCAGAAGAATGTCATCGACACCATGCAGACTCGCATGGAGCTCTACGATGCCATCAACTATCACGCCTTCGAGCAGAGCCTCGACGCGCTGTTCGCCCAGAAGAAGGGCTGAGATCGCAACACACCGTTTTTAGCTGACGTTCCCATAACAAATTCAACAAGTTGGAGAAGAACAATGGCCGAAGCAAAAGTACTCAGTGGTGCCGGCCTGCGGGGCCAGGTGGCCGGGCAGACCGCACTGTCGACCGTCGGCCAGGCCGGCGCTGGCCTGACCTACCGTGGTTATGACGTGCGCGAGCTGGCGGAGCATGCCGAATTCGAGGAAGTGGCCTATCTGCTGCTGTACGGTGAGCTGCCGAGCCAGGCGCAACTGACTGAATACAAGACCAAGCTCAAGGCGTTACGCGACCTGCCTCAGGCGTTGAAGGAAGTGCTGGAGCGAATTCCGGTCACCGCCCATCCGATGGACGTGATGCGTACCGGTTGCTCGGTGCTCGGCACCCTGGAGCCGGAGCACAGCTTCGACCTGCAGCACGAGAAGACCGACCGCCTGCTGGCTGTGTTCCCGGCGATCATGTGCTACTGGTACCGCTTCAGCCACCATGGTGTGCGGATCAACTGCACCAGCGACGAGGACACCCTGGGCGGACACTTCCTGCACCTGTTGCATGGCAAGAAGCCGAGCGCGCTGCACGTCAAGGTGATGAACGTCTCGCTGATCCTGTACGCCGAGCATGAGTTCAACGCCTCGACCTTCACTGCCCGGGTCTGTGCCTCGACCCTGTCGGACCTGTATTCCTGCGTCACCGCCGCCATCGGTTCGCTGCGTGGCCCGCTGCATGGCGGTGCCAACGAAGCGGCGATGGAGATGATCGAGCGCTTCAAGACCCCGCAGGAAGCCGTCAGTGGCACCCTGGGCATGCTCGAGCGCAAGGACAAGATCATGGGCTTCGGCCATGCCATCTACAAGGAGTCCGACCCGCGCAACGAAGTCATCAAGGGCTGGTCGAAGAAGCTGGCCGACGAAGTGGGCGACACCGTGCTGTACCCGGTTTCCGAGGCGATCGACAAGACCATGTGGGAGCAGAAGAAGCTGTTCCCCAATGCCGACTTCTACCATGCCTCGGCCTATCACTTCATGGGTATCCCGACCAAGCTGTTCACCCCAATCTTCGTCTGCTCGCGCCTGACCGGATGGGCAGCGCATGTCTTCGAGCAACGTGCCAACAACCGCATCATCCGACCGAGCGCCGAGTACACCGGCGTCGAACAGCGCAAGTTCGTACCAATCGAGCAGCGCTGATCCAGAGAGGTATGCCACCCCTGTAGGGGCGGGCCGGTTCTCGATTGCGTCCACAGGAGCGCCTCTGTTGTTGGGGCTGACGCTTTCGCGGGCAAGCCTGCTCCTACAAGGGAGGCGCAAGCCTTCCGATTACTGTGACCGAGCCTGATTCCACTATGAACACAGAATTCCGCAAGAACCTGCCAGGCACCGACCTGGACTACTTCGACGCCCGCGCGGCCGTCGAGGCGATCGAGCCCGGCGCTTATGAGCGGTTGCCCTACACCTCGCGCGTATTGGCCGAGAATTTGGTGCGCCGTTGCGACCCGGCGACCCTCACGGCCTCGCTGGAGCAATTGATCGAACGCAAGCGCGACCTGGACTTCCCCTGGTTTCCGGCCCGCGTGGTCTGCCACGACATCCTCGGCCAGACCGCTTTGGTCGACCTGGCCGGCCTGCGTGACGCCATCGCCGACAAGGGTGGCGACCCGGCCCAGGTCAACCCGGTGGTGCCGGTGCAACTGATCGTCGACCATTCGCTGGCTGTGGAGTGCGGTGGTTTCGATCCGCAGGCTTTCGAGAAGAACCGCGCCATCGAAGATCGCCGCAACGAAGACCGCTTCCATTTCATCAACTGGACCAAGAAGGCGTTCAAGAACGTCGATGTGATCCAGCCGGGCAACGGCATCATGCACCAGATCAACCTGGAGAAGATGTCGCCGGTGATCCACAGCGACCGTGGCGTGGCCTATCCCGACACTTGCGTCGGCACCGACAGCCACACCCCGCATGTGGATGCCCTGGGCGTGATTGCCATCGGCGTCGGTGGCTTGGAGGCGGAGAACGTCATGCTCGGCCGCGCGTCCTGGATGCGCCTGCCGGAGATTGTCGGCGTCGAGCTGACCGGCAAGCTCCAGCCCGGTATCACCGCCACCGACCTGGTGCTGGCCCTGACCGAGTTCCTGCGCAAGGAGCGGGTGGTCGGCGCCTACCTGGAGTTCCATGGTGAAGGCGCTCGTGCCCTGACTCTGGGCGACCGCGCGACCATTTCCAACATGGCTCCCGAATACGGCGCCACGGCCGCCATGTTCGCCATCGACCAGCAGACCATCGATTACCTCAAGCTGACCGGTCGCGAAGACCAGCAGGTCAAGCTGGTCGAGACCTACGCCAAGGTCGCCGGCCTCTGGGCCGACAGCCTGGCCAATGCCGACTACGAGCGGGTGCTGCGTTTCGACCTGTCTGGCGTGGTGCGTAACATGGCCGGCCCGTCGAACCCACATGCCCGCGTGGCCACCAGCGACCTGGCGGCCAAGGGCATCGCCGGGGCCTGGGAGGAGGTGCCGGGGCAGATGCCCGACGGCGCGGTGATCATCGCTGCCATCACCAGCTGTACCAACACCAGCAACCCGCGCAACGTGATCGCCGCTGGCTTGCTGGCGCGCAATGCCAACAAGCTTGGCCTGGCCCGCAAACCCTGGGTCAAGTCGTCCCTGGCGCCCGGCTCCAAGGCTGTGGCCCTGTACCTGGATGAAGCCGGCCTGACCCGCGAGCTGGAGCAGATGGGCTTTGGCATCGTCGCCTTCGCCTGCACCACCTGCAACGGTATGTCCGGTGCGCTCGACCCGGTGATCCAGCAGGAGATCATCGACCGCGACCTGTATGCCACTGCCGTGCTTTCGGGTAACCGCAACTTTGACGGGCGCATCCACCCCTACGCCAAGCAGGCCTTTCTGGCCTCGCCGCCGCTGGTGGTGGCCTACGCCATTGCCGGGACCATCCGTTTCGACATCGAGAAGGACGTGCTGGGCGTGGTCGATGGCAAGGAGATCCGCCTCAAGGACATCTGGCCGAGCGACGAAGAGATCGACGCCGTGGTCAAGGCGGCCGTCAAGCCCGAGCAGTTCCGCAAGGTCTACATTCCGATGTTCGCCGTGCAGGAAGACACCGGGCCGAAGGTCGCGCCACTGTACGAATGGCGTCCGATGAGCACCTACATCCGGCGCCCACCGTACTGGGAAGGCGCGCTGGCTGGCGAGCGTAGCCTCAAAGGCATGCGCCCGTTGGCGGTGTTGCCGGATAACATCACCACCGACCACCTGTCGCCGTCCAACGCCATCCTGGCCAGCAGCGCGGCGGGCGAGTACTTGGCGAAGATGGGCTTGCCGGAGGAGGACTTCAACTCCTACGCGACCCACAGGGGCGACCACCTGACCGCGCAACGCGCCACTTTCGCCAACCCCAAGCTGTTCAACGAAATGGTCGTGGAAGATGGCAAGGTCAAGCAGGGATCGCTGGCGCGGATCGAGCCGGAAGGCAAGGTCACCCGCATGTGGGAGGCTATCGAGACCTACATGGAGCGCAAGCAGCCGCTGATCATCGTTGCCGGCGCCGACTACGGCCAGGGCTCGTCCCGTGACTGGGCGGCCAAGGGTGTGCGCCTGGCCGGGGTCGAGGCAATCGTCGCCGAAGGCTTCGAGCGTATCCACCGCACCAACCTGGTGGGCATGGGTGTGCTGCCGCTGGAATTCAAACCGGGTGTCAACCGCAAGACCCTGGGCATCGACGGCAGCGAGACCTTCGATGTGCTCGGCGAGCGCACGCCGCGGGCGACCCTGACCCTGGTGATCACCCGCAAGAATGGCGAGCGGCTCGATGTGCCGGTGACCTGCCGTCTGGACACCGCCGAGGAAGTGTCGATCTACGAGGCGGGCGGGGTGTTGCAACGCTTTGCCCAGGATTTCCTCGAGGCGACTGCTTAAATGCGATAGCGCACCACCTTGTGGGTAAGGGCTTGCCAGCGAGGCGTCGGACTCGGCAACGATTTCGACCCTGCTGACGCAATCGCGGGTAAGACCGCTCCTATAGGGGGCGTTGGATAACAGGACAAAACCATGGCACATGTACCGCAAGTAAAGATCCCCGCGACCTACATCCGCGGTGGCACCAGCAAAGGCGTGTTCTTCCGCCTGCAAGACCTGCCCGAACGCGCCCAACTCCCCGGCGCGGCCCGTGATGCCCTGCTGTTGCGGGTGATCGGCAGCCCCGATCCCTACGGCAAGCAGATCGATGGCATGGGCGGCGCCACGTCCAGCACCAGCAAGACCGTGATCCTGTCGCGCAGTATCAAGCCGGGGCATGACGTCGACTACTTGTTCGGCCAAGTCTCCATCGACAAGGCCTTCGTCGACTGGAGCGGCAACTGCGGCAATCTCTCGGCGGCGGTCGGTTCCTTTGCCATCAGCGCCGGCCTGGTCGACGCCGATCGTATTCCCCGGGACGGCATTGCCACTGTGCGCATCTGGCAGGCCAACATCGGCAAGACCATCATCGCCCATGTGCCGATCAGCAACGGTGAGGTGCAGGAAACCGGTGACTTCGAGCTGGATGGCGTGACCTTCCCGGCGGCCGAGGTGCAACTGGAGTTCCTCGATCCGGCTGCCGATGAGGATGGTGCTGGCGGGGCGATGTTCCCCACCGGCAACCTGGTTGATGACCTGGTGGTGCCGGGTGTCGGCACTCTCAAGGCGACCCTGATCAATGCCGGCATCCCGACTATCTTCATCAATGCCGCCGACCTCGGCTACAGCGGCACCGAGCTGCAGGATGCGATCAACAGCGACCCCGAGGCCCTGGCCCGCTTCGAGACCATCCGCGCCCATGGTGCGGTGCGCATGGGGTTGATCGAGCACATTGATGAAGCCGCCAAGCGCCAGCACACGCCCAAGGTCGCCTTTGTCGCGGCGCCGGCCAGCTATGTCGCCTCCAGCGGCAAGGCTGTGCAAGCCAGCGACATCGACCTGTTGGTACGCGCCTTGTCCATGGGCAAATTGCACCATGCCATGATGGGCACTGCCGCCGTGGCCATCGGCACCGCTGCCGCCATCCCCGGCACTCTGGTAAACCTCGCCGCCGGTGGGGGAGGGCGCAGTGCCGTGCGTTTTGGCCATCCCTCCGGGACGTTGCGGGTCGGCGCCGAGGCACGCCAGGTAGGCGGTGAATGGACAGTAACCAAAGCGATCATGAGCCGCAGCGCTCGCGTACTGATGGAGGGCTGGGTACGTGTGCCCGGTGATGCCTTCTAGTCGCTAGCGGTGCTCGGTTCTGTTGTTAACCACGGCAACAGGGAGATGTGAGATGAGTGCCAACGTTGATCTGAATGAACGCCCGGACTACGACCGGGTACTGCAGACCATCGCCGACTATGTGCTCGAATACCGGGTCGAGTCGGCCGAGGCGCTGGACACGGCGCGCAACTGTCTGATGGACACCCTGGGCTGCGGCCTGCTGGCGTTGCGTTTCCCTGAGTGCAGCAAGCACCTGGGGCCGCTGGTGGAGGGCACCGTGGTGCCTCATGGGGCGCGGGTGCCGGGCACCAGCTACCGCCTCGATCCGGTCAAGGCGGCTTGGGATATCGGTTGTATCGTGCGCTGGCTGGACTACAACGACACCTGGCTGGCGGCGGAGTGGGGCCATCCTTCGGACAACCTTGGCGGCATCCTTGCGGTCGCCGATCACCTGTCGCAGAAACAGGTGGCCAACGGCGACGCTCCCCTGAGCATGCGCAGCGTGCTCGAGGCTATGGTCATGGCGCACGAGATCCAGGGCGTGTTGGCCCTGGAAAACGCCTTCAACCGCGTTGGCCTGGACCATGTGCTGCTGGTCAAGGTCGCCTCCACGGCGGTCTGCGCCAAGCTGATGGGCGCCAACCGTGAGCAACTGCTCTCAGCGTTGTCTCACGCTTTCGTCGATGGCCAGGCTCTGCGCACCTATCGTCACGCACCCAATGCTGGCTCGCGCAAGTCCTGGGCGGCAGGCGACGCTTCCAGCCGCGGCGTGCGCCTGGCCGATATCGCCCTGCGTGGCGAGATGGGCATCCCCGGTGTACTCACTGCGCCCCAGTGGGGCTTCTACGATGTGTTGTTCAGCCATACCAACAAGGACCTGGCGCTCAAACCCGCTGGGCAGCGGGCGTTCAGCCTGCCGCAACCGTTTGCCAGCTATGTCATGGAGAACGTGCTGTTCAAGATCAGCTTCCCGGCCGAGTTTCATGCCCAGACGGCTTGCGAGGCAGCGGTGACATTGCATCCGCAGGTGCGCAACCGACTCCATGAGATCGAGCGCATCGTTATCACCACCCATGAGTCGGCGATCCGCATCATCTCCAAGGTCGGCCCACTGGCCAATGCTGCCGACCGGGACCATTGCCTCCAGTACATGACCGCCGTGCCGCTGGTGTTCGGCACTCTGGTCGCGGAGCACTATGAAGACGACTTCCATGCTGCTCACCCGGTCATCGACCGCCTGCGTGAAAAGATGGAAATCGTCGAAGACCCCCGCTTCACCCGTGAGTACCTGGAGGCTGACAAGCGCTCCATCGCCAATGCCGTGCAGGTGTTCTTCAACGACGGTACGAGCACCGGACAGGTGACGGTGGAGTACCCCATTGGCCATCGACGCCGGCGGGCAGAGGGCATCCCGCTGCTGGAAGAGAAATTCAAGGCCAACCTGGCGACGCGTTTCGCTGGGCAACGCTGCGCCGAGATCTTCGCGTTATGCAAGGAGCAGGCACGGCTCGAAGCGACGCCAGTGCATAGGTTCGTGGATTTGTTCGTGATCTGACGCTGCGGCGCGGGATCTCCAGCGCCATAAGAAAAAGCCCCGGCATCTCTGCCGGGGCTTTTTCTTGCTACTGCCGCTTAAGGCTTGCAGCTCACGCGCTTACGCCTGGACCACAGGGATCTGAGCGTTCGCAGCCGCTTCGCGGAACTCGGCGATCTGGTCAAAGCTCAGGTAGCGGTAAACGTCGGCAGCCATGCTGTCGATGTTCTTGGCGTACTCCATGTACTCCTCGACGGTCGGCAGTTTGCCCATAATGGACGCGACTGCAGCCAGTTCGGCGGAGGCCAGGTAGACGTTGGCGCCATCGCCCAGGCGGTTCGGGAAGTTACGGGTCGAAGTCGACACGACGGTCGAGTTCGCCGCTACACGTGCCTGGTTACCCATGCACAGCGAGCAGCCCGGCATTTCCATGCGCGCGCCAGCCTTGCCGTAGATGCCGTAGTAGCCTTCTTCGGTCAGCTGGTGAGCGTCCATCTTGGTGGGAGGCGACAGCCACAGACGGGTCGGGATCGAGCCCTTGACCTTGTCCAGTAGCTTGCCGGCAGCGCGGAAGTGACCGATGTTGGTCATGCACGAACCGATGAACACTTCGTCGATCTTCTCGCCCTGTACCGAGGACAGCAGGCGGGCGTCGTCCGGGTCATTCGGTGCGCAGAGCACAGGCTCCTTGACCTCGGCCAGGTCGATCTCGATGATTTCGGCGTACTCGGCGTCCTTGTCGGCGGCCAGCAGCACAGGGTTGGCCAGCCAGGCTTCCATGGCTTGCGCGCGGCGCTCCATGGTACGGGCATCGCCGTAGCCTTCGCTGATCATCCAGCGCAGCAGGGTGATGTTGGACTTCAGGTACTCGGCGATGGCAGCTTCCGGCAGCTTGATGGTGCAGCCGGCAGCGGAACGCTCGGCCGAGGCGTCGGACAGCTCGAACGCCTGCTCGACAGTCAGCTCGTCCAGGCCTTCGATCTCGAGGATGCGGCCAGAGAAGATGTTCTTCTTGCCTTTCTTCTCGACGGTCAGCAGGCCCTTCTGGATGGCGTAGTAAGGGATGGCATGGACCAGGTCGCGCAGGGTGATGCCTGGTTGCAGTTTGCCCTTGAAACGCACCAGTACCGACTCCGGCATGTCCAGCGGCATGACGCCGGTGGCAGCGGCGAAGGCGACCAGGCCGGAACCGGCCGGGAAGGAGATGCCGATTGGGAAGCGGGTGTGCGAGTCGCCGCCGGTGCCGACGGTGTCAGGCAGCAGCATGCGGTTCAGCCAGCTGTGGATGATGCCGTCGCCTGGACGCAGGGACACGCCGCCACGGGTGCGGATGAAATCCGGCAGGGTGTGGTGGGTGGTGACGTCGATCGGCTTTGGATAGGCCGCGGTGTGGCAGAACGACTGCATGACCAAGTCGGCGGAGAAGCCCAGGCAGGCCAGGTCTTTCAGCTCGTCGCGGGTCATCGGGCCAGTGGTGTCCTGGGAGCCGACGGTGGTCATCTTCGGTTCGCAGTAGGTGCCTGGACGCACGCCTTTGCCTTCCGGCAGGCCGCAGGCCTTGCCGACCATCTTCTGTGCCAGGGTGTAGCCCTTGCCAGTGTCGACCGGAGCTTCAGGCAGCTTGAACAGATCGGTCGCGCCAAGGCCCAGTTCGGCACGCGCCTTCTCGGTCAGGCCACGGCCGACGATCAGCGGGATACGGCCGCCAGCGCGGACTTCGTCGAGCAGCACCGGGGTCTTCAGTTCGAAGGTGGTGATGACTTCGTCGGTGCCGTGCTTGCAGACTTTGCCAGCGTGCGGGTAGACGTCGATCACGTCGCCCATGTTCAGGTTCGATACGTCGAACTCGATCGGCAGGGCGCCGGCGTCTTCCATGGTGTTGTAGAAGATTGGGGCGATCTTGGAGCCGAAGCAGAAGCCACCGGCGCGCTTGTTCGGGACGTAAGGGATGTCGTCACCAAAGAACCACAGCACCGAGTTAGTGGCGGATTTACGCGAGGAGCCGGTGCCGACCACGTCGCCGACGTAGGCGACCGGGAAGCCCTTGGCCTTCACTTCTTCGATCTGCTTGAGTGGGCCGATGGCGCCTTGCTGCTCAGGTACGATGCCATCACGAGCCATCTTCAGCATGGCCAGGGCGTGCAGCGGGATGTCAGGGCGCGACCAGGCGTCCGGGGCAGGGGACAGGTCGTCGGTGTTGGTTTCGCCCGGCACCTTGAACACGGTCAGGCTGTACTTGTCGGCGATGGCTGGTCGGCTGGTGAACCATTCACCGGCAGCCCAGGACTCGAGGACGGCCTTGGCGTTGGCGTTGCCGGCCTTGGCCTTCTCGGCCACGTCGTGGAAGGCATCGAACATCAGCAGGGTATGCTTGAGCTGTTCGGCGGCGACAGTGCCCAGTTCGGCGTCATCCAGCAGCTCGACCAGGGTGGCGATGTTGTAGCCGCCCTGCATGGTGCCCAGCAGCTCGACGGCGCGCTTCTTGTCGATCAGCGGGGAGGAGGCTTCGCCCTTGGCGACGGCGGAGAGGAAACCGGCCTTGACGTAGGCGGCTTCGTCCACTCCTGGTGGAACGCGATTGGTGATCAGGTCGACGAGGACGGCTTCTTCGCCAGCTGGGGGGGTCTTCAGCAGCTCGACCAGGCCTGCGGTTTGTTCGGCGTTAAGCGGCTGGGGCACGATACCCTGGGCGGCACGCTCTTCGATGTGTTTGCGGTAGGCTTCAAGCACAGTTATTACCCTCATCAGTGGTCCCAAATGGGTGTCCGGGACGCTCATCCAGAAATTCCAGCACCCATGCGCAATACGGCTTCTTGGGCCGCCCAGCCAGGGTTGCAGGAAATCCTTACAGAAGCTGCTTTCAAAGTTTTACGCCTGTAGAACGGAGGGCTGATGAGGGCTGGCTCGAAACAAACGCTGCGTTTGTTTCGAGCCAACGCCGTTCTACCGGATGAACTGTGCTCGTGACGCTTTGAAAACAGCTTCTAACGGACATTGCTGCCTTCGAAAAGGCGGGATGATTCTACGGTAAAACGAGGATAAAGGTAAGGCACACGTGATGACTTTAACGAGTGACCCCCGTTAGACAAAGGGCTAACATGGGCACCTGTACCACCGCCAAGCCGTTGTTTTTCCATGTCCAATCAGTCAATCAAAACCCCTTGTGTCGGCCTCTGTTCCACTGTCTACGGGGATCTGGTGTGTCGCGGCTGCAAGCGCTTCCACCACGAAGTGATCCGCTGGAACGGTTACAGCGAAGAGGAAAAACGCGCTGTCTGGCTGCGCCTGGAGACATTGCTGGTGCAAGTGATGGAGGCCAAGCTGGAGGTCTTCGACCCGGCGTGCCTACGCCAGCAGTTGGAGCAGCGGGCGATCCGCTTCCTGCCCCATCAGTCCGAATATTGCTGGGCCTACCAGCTGATCGCCCGTGGTGCGCGGGTGATCCGCGACCTGGAAGCCTACGGCATGGTCTTGCTGCCGGAGTTCCGCGACTGGGAGCTGCCGCAACTGCGCGATGCCATCGACCGCGAATTCTTCCTGCTTTCCGAGGCGCATTATCAGCGCTACATTGCCCCAGGCTTTCTGAAGGACGCCTTGGGGTAGGGCGTTTCCTGCTGCTGGTCGTGGCACTGCCACACTAGGGTCTCTCCTCCATCAATGATGCGGGAGCGTCCCATGAGCGAGTTTGTGTTCCAACCCCTTCTGTCCTTCAATGCCAAGTGTTACTGGCAGTTCACTGACGCCAACATCGGGGGGCGGGAGTGGAAGTATTCAGGCGACCTGGTCAAGCCGCTTTGGGTCGAGTTCAATGACTGGAATGGCGACGATGGATGGATCATGTCAGGTCGGGACTACCATCCCGACGAGGTGCAATCGCATATCTACCGTCTCTTTCCGGGCCAGCGTCCGAGGATCTACTGCGAGCACTTCTGGTTTGGTGTGTTTCGCTTCGGCGATGCCTATGCGTATGAGATCAGGCCGGCCTATGTGGGCGAAAACAGTGACCGCTGGCCGGAACTGGAGTATCAGATGGGCATGAGCAATGGCGGCTATCTTGGCATGTACGCAACGAATCTGCCGGCAGGAACCTCTCCGCTTTCGGTCCCGTCTCGACTCGTCTTGCATTTGCCTGATCCGATTCCGGATGTCGGAGTGATAGTGCCAGATAACCCGCTTCCTGAGATCGAAACAGCGCCCCTCAGCTACTACCCTGCAGGCTCCGGTACGTCATTATGGGGTATCGAAGGGCTTGAACCCGAGGGTTTGAGCGAGGGAGACCTGCATACCGACCTGGTACTCGTCAGCCCATCCGGGCGGACGGTCCGACGCCAGCTTGAGAAAGGTCGCGCCTATTTGAATGACCAGAAAGGCAAACGCGGCAAGCTGACGTTGCAGATCGTCAATGCGGTGGTTCCGCCGCACCCGGGGCTGAAGGCACCGTCCAGCGTGCGCTGATCGAAAAGCGCCTGCCCAGCCGAGAGGGCAGGCGTCAGCGGTGCTCAGTCGCCGCTGTACTCGCAACCACTGGTGCAGGTCTCGTGGATACGCACCTTGGACAACTCCGGCAATAGCGGTTTGACCTGGTCCCAGATCCACTTGGCGATGACTTCGCTGGTGGGGTTTTCCAGGCCGGGGATGTCGTTCAGGTAGTTGTGGTCCAACTGCTCGTAGATTGGTTTGAACACTGCCTTGATTTCGGCGAAGTCACGGATCCAGCCGGTGTGCGGGTCGAGCGGGCCGGTCAGGTGCAAGGCGACCTTGAATGAATGGCCATGCAGGCGCCCGCACTTGTGTCCGGCGGGGACGTTGGGCAGGCGGTGGGCTGACTCGAAAGTAAACTCTTTGAAGATTTCCACAAGTGGACCTGTAATGCTGATGAGGTAAGGGCTTGAGCGGAATCTGGTGTTTCAGTGTACTGCTCAATGTACTGATTGGCCGTCGTTGGGGGAAAAGAGGTCATCCACTGTGTGATGTCCGACTGGCGCCAGACGACGGAGTTTGGCCCTATCTTAACCTGTTTTGGGAAAGTGCCCTCCCTGATTCTGCGATAGACGGTCGTCCGGTCAGGCGCTGCCGCGAAAGGAATAACCAGGCGCCCATGTATTAAAAAGCCCGCCGAAGCGGGCTAATGCCGAGCGCAAAGAAGGGGAGAGAGCTCGACCAGATCAGTGTAGCTTGGCGTGGCTGTCCGAATTGCTGCCGGAGCTGAAACGGCCGATTTCGACCAGGGCTGCTTCGATTACCTCCAATGCTTCAGAAATCCTGTTGAGCGATTGTGCTGGATATCCCGTGCCAGCAGTGACCCCCTTCATCGACGTGGCCAATGCCAGCTGAGCATCAGCCAGCCGGGAGAGTAGCGATAGAGTGAGTTTGTCCGTGACCATGGTATGCCCCTCCAAAGTCTGGACAGGATAGCAGGCAGTAATAAAGTTCCTACGGGTGTAACAAATCGGTCCGTTTGCCGAATAGACATGGTGAAGCGCTTTGCTTTGTTCCATTCGGGAGGACTTGCATGAAAACACTAATTTCCGCCATTGCATTGGCCTTTGGGTTGATGCTCTCTATCTTTACAGGGACTGCCTTCGCACAGGATGTGGCACCCATTGAGGCAAAGAGTGTTGTTCTTGTCCACGGGGCCTGGGCTGATGGCTCCAGTTGGGCGGATGTCATCCCCTACCTCAGGGCGGCCGGGTTGAAGGTCATATCGGTCCAGAATCCCTTGACTTCGCTCTCTGACGACGCCGCCGCGGCCAAGCGGGCTCTTTCATCGCTGGACGGACCCACGGTTCTCGTGGGGCATTCCTATGCGGGGAACGTCATCACTGAAGTGGGCGGTGACTCGAGGGTAACAGGCCTGGTCTATGTTGCAGCACGTGCACCTGATGCTGGCGAGGACTTCACGGCTCTTGCCGGCAAGTTTCCGACGATGCCGGTTCGCGCTGGGGTTGAGGAACACGACGGCTTCTTGACTGTTGGCGAGGATGCTTTTCTGAGCTTTTTCGCAGATGGCGTACCTGCTGAGAAAGCGAAAACGCTCTTCGCTGTACAACAGCCAATCGCAGCAACTCTGTTTTCCGACAGAACCACTACCGCTGCCTGGCGCAGCAAGCCATCCTGGTACGCAGTCTCAAAGAACGACAATACGACTTCACCTGATCTGCAGCGATTCCTCGCCAAGCGCATGAATGCAACGACAGTTGAAATTGAATCAGGTCATCTTTCTCTGGTTTCGCATCCGAAAGAGATCGCTGATTTGATTCTAGCGGCCGCAGGGAAGCAACCGCGCTGAGCGGAGACACATCGGTGATGGCAGGGTGCGAATTCGTGCACATTATTGGATTCCATGGAGCAAGGTTAACCTGATCTCCTTGAAGCCGCGGCGGGGTTTGATCAGAAGTCACCCACGATGTGGAACCAAGTTTATATGATGCGAGCGTGAGGGCGGAGCATTGGGTGTGGAATCGCAAGAGCAAGAGAGCGCTTGGGCGATGGCCATGCGCAAAGAGCGGTCAGGTGATCGTTCTGCGTACGAGCATTTCCTTCGGGAGCTGTCGGTACACCTGCGGCGAACTGTCAGGTATCGGTTGAGCACCTTCGGACTGAACTCTGCTGAAGCCGAGGACGTGGTGCAGGACGTATTGATCGCTATTCACACAAGGCGCAATCAATGGGATCCCGAGCGGCCTCTCTTGCCATGGTTAAACGCCATTGCACGCTACAAGATCATTGATGCTGCGAGGCGCCTCCGAAAGGAGGCGCGTGGCAGAGTGGACATTGACGACGAGCAATGGTCTTCCCTGCAAGCCTTCGACCAAAATTCCCTCGCTACATCCAGTGTTGATGTAGAAGGTCTGCTCTCCGAACTGCCCCCGGCACAGCAGTCGGTTGCCCGAGCGATTGGCGTTGATGGGGCGTCTCCGCGCGAAGCTGCTACCCAACTGGGCATGAAGGAGGGCGCAGTAAGAGTCGCTTTCCATCGAGCATTGAAGAGATTGATGGCAACGGCAAAGGGATAACGAAAATGGCGCGTGTGAATAAGGAGAAAGAGATCATGCGGACGGATGAGCTTATCCATCAGTTATCTGCTCAGGCTGGTCAGACTGCCATAAAGAATCATGCAGTCATGCCTTTTGACCGAGCCTTAGGATTGAGCCTGATGCTGTCTCTGGTTGGAGCCTTGCTCGTGGTCATCGGCCTATCGGGGGTGCGTCCTGACCTATTCGCAATGCTGACGACATGGGTGTTTCAATTCAAGGTTGTGGCGATGGCCCTGCTCGTCTGGGGAGGTATCATTCTCGTTCGTGCATGTGGAATCCCGGGGGTTGCAGTAAGGCCGGTCCGAGCTTTGCTCCCAGGCGTTCTATTCCTTCTCGCTGGCGTAATCTTTGACCGTTCGGGTTTCCCGCTGCTGGGAGAGCGACAATTTTCCGCTCCGCTCTGTGTCGGAGTCATCGTCGCTGCAGCCCTGCCTGGCCTCATATTCATCCTGGCGGGGCTACGTAGGGGCATTCCGACACGGCTTTCTTCCGCCGGAGCGATCTCTGGCATTCTGTCCGGCTCGCTCGCAGCGATGGTATATACCATCGCATGCGTGAATGATGGACCTTTGTTTGTCGCCATCTGGTACGTAGCCGCAATCTCAATTTCAGCTGGAGTAGGAGCAGTCGCAGGCCGGTACGCATTGGCCTGGTAAGGCCCCATGTTTGAGTTCCGCCAACTGTCCTACCAGCAGGCCGCTACAGCGGTTGCAGATGCTCGTGCAGCCGCCCGGTGGCGATCAGCTCCAGCAGCTCGTCGCCCAGGCGCTGGCTTTCTGCGATTGCCTTGTACCAGTAGCGTTTACGTGTGGCGGCATCGCCCATGAAGCGCTTGAAGTCATTGCGGTCCGGCAGCTTGCCATAGGGCAGCGTGGCCAGGTATTGCGGCGACGGCGTCATCAGCAGCACGTTCTGCAGGCGCGTGGCGTCGCCCCGGCGCCACGGCAGGGCTTTGTCGAACCAGCCGGGCACCACCTTGTCGGTGAAGTGCGGGTAGAGCACCAGGTCATCGCCGCTGTAGGGCAAGTCCAGGTGGTAGTCGAGCAAGCCGCCATCGCGATAGGTGCCGGCACCCGCGCCGGGGATGTCGCGCACGCCCTCCATCACCATGGGGATGGAGCCGGAGGCGAGCAGGGCCTGGCGCAGGTTGGCCAGGTCAAGGGGCAGGCAGCGTGACGGGAAATCGGTCAGTGCGTCCAGTGGCGGCGCCGAGCGTGCGTCGTGCAGGATGATCCGCTCGAAGTGCCGCGCCAGGCGTGGGCGGCCGAGCAGGTTGCTGGCGATCACCGAGGACAATCCCATGCCCAGGCGGCCACGGTGGTCGTGGGCGAGCAGGCCACGGCTCTTCACCACCATGATGTTCAAGCGATAGAACGGGTTGGCGAGGATTTGCCCGTCACGGCCCTGCAGCAGGTCGTCGAGCATGCGCTGGCAACTGCGGCTGACTTCGGCCGGGGTCACGCCTTTGGCGAAGTCCTGTTCGGTGTACAGTTCACCGAGGCGGCAGATGCCGGCGGTGGGGTCTTCCAGGCAGGCGCTGGCGAAGCGCCAGGAGCCGATCGAGGCGCCGATCAGCGCGCGCTGGCGCGGCGCGAACGGTAGCCACTCGCCGAACAGCGCCAGGTCCAGGCCCTGGATGCCCAAGGGTTTCGGGCCACCCGCGGCGCCCGGCAACACGCCGACATCGGCGGCCTGTAGACCGCGTTCGCGGATCTGTTCGAAGGCGCGCTTGCCGGCTTTCAGGGTTAGGGCAGGGTACTTGATATGGATGGCGCTCATGCGGGCCTCGCTGACGACAAGCGCCTGATTATAGAGGACCTTGGCCGTCGCGGCTGGGCTATCATGGTGCCAATTGTTTTCAGCTTGAGTTAAGAACCAGGGGGTAATCTTAACCCCGTAGACAACTTGACCATCTCGATGGAGAGAACCCATGAAGACTTTGACTGCCCTGTTCACCGCCGCCACCCTGGCCTTCGGCGCCAATATCGCCCTGGCCAAGGATGTCCAGCTTGATGAAGCGATCAAGCTGGTCAACGAAAAGACCATCAAGTCGCTGGAAGAGCTCAAGGCCGCCGCCGTGGCCAAGCACCCGGGCTCCACCGTCACCGATACCGAACTGGAAAACGAATACGGCCGCTACATCTACAAGGTCGAGCTGCGCGACGCCCAGAACGTCGAGTGGGACGTGGACCTGGACGCCAAGACCGGTGAAGTCCTCAAGGACGAACGGGATAACTGATGGGCCATTTCCCGCGAACAGCGCGATACTTGCTTCTTGCGCTGTTGGCCTGCTCTGCACTGGCAATGGCCCGTGACCTCGACCAGGATGAAGCCCTTGAGCTGCGGCGCCAGGGCATCATCCTGCCGCTCGAACAATTGCTGGAATCCGCCCTGGGCCGTTATCCCGGGGCGCGGTTGCTGGAGGCGGAGCTGGAAGAGGACGATGACCGCTATGAGTACGAGGTCGAACTGCTGACCCCCGCCGGCGTGGTGCGCGAGATCAAGCTCGACGCCAGCACCGGGGCCTTGCTCAAAGACGAGGAAGACGACTGAATGCGCTTGCTACTGGTCGAGGACAATGTTCCCCTGGCCGACGAACTGACTGCCAGCCTGCAACGCCAAGGCTATGCCGTGGACTGGCTGGCCGATGGCCGCGACGCGGTGTACCAGGGCCAGAGCGAGCCCTATGACCTGATCATCCTCGACCTGGGCCTGCCTGGCTTGCCGGGGCTGGAGGTGCTGGGGCAGTGGCGCGCCGCTGGCCTGGTCACGCCGGTCTTGATCCTCACCGCACGCGGTTCTTGGGCCGAGCGCATCGAAGGGCTCAAGGCCGGTGCCGATGACTACCTGAGCAAACCCTTTCACCCTGAAGAACTGCAACTGCGTATCCAGGCGTTGCTGCGCCGTGCGCGTGGCCTGGCCAACCAGCCGACCCTCGAGGCCGCCGGCCTGCACCTGGACGAAGGCCGCCAATGCGTAACCCGCGATGGCGTCGATATCCAGCTGACCGCCGCCGAGTTTCGCCTGCTGCGCTACTTCATGCTCCACCCGCAGCAGATCCTGTCCAAGAGTCACCTGGCCGAACACCTCTATGACGGTGAGACCGAGCGCGATTCCAATGTGCTCGAAGTCCACGTCAATCACTTGCGGCGCAAGCTGGGTCGCAGTGTCATCGAGACCCGCCGCGGGCAGGGCTATCGCTACGCCGGGAGCGCCGGGTGAAGTCGATCCAGGCACGCTTGAGTCTTGGCCTGATCGCGGTACTGGTGGTCGTGGGCCTGGCCCTGGCACAACTGAGCCTGTGGTTGTTCGAAGTCGGCCTGCAGCGTTACCTGGAGGCGGGCCTGCGCAAGGAAAGCGAGAACCTGCTGGTGGCCCTGGTGCGCGGCCCGTCAGGCATCCAGCTGGATGAGCGGCGATTGTCCTCGGCCTACCAGCGGCCGTTCTCCGGCTACTACTTCCGGATAGACTTCGATAATGGCAGTTGGCGCTCGCGTTCGTTGTGGGATCTGGACATGCCGCGCCCGGCCGAGCCCGGGCTGGAAGATGGCCTAGAGCTGGGGCCCGAGGGCCAGCAACTGCTGGTGCTGCGGGCCGACTATCGACGCCTGGGCCAGGCCATTTCCATCAGCGTGGCCCAGGATTACTCGCCGGTGCGCGAGGGGTTCCGGCGCGTGCAGCAAATCGGCCTCGGCCTGGGCCTGGTCGCGTTAGTGTTGATCCTGGTGCTGCAGCGCATCACCGTGACCCGCTCTCTACGCCCGCTGGAGCGGGCACGCCAGCAGATCGCCCAGTTGCAGCAGGGCCAGCGCTCGCAACTGGACACCCAGGTGCCCAGTGAGCTGGAACCGCTGGTGGCGCAGATCAACCATCTGCTGGCGCATACCGAGGACAGCCTGCGCCGCTCGCGCAACGCCCTGGGCAACCTTGGGCATGCCCTCAAAACGCCGCTGGCGGTCCTGCTCAGCCTGGCTTCCAGCGAGCGCCTCAAGGACCTGCCCGAGGTGCGTGCGCAACTGCGTGAGCAACTGGAGCAGATCCAGCAGCGCCTGGAGCGCGAGCTCAATCGCGCGCGCCTGGCCGGCGACGCGCTGCCCGGCGCGCAGTTCGACTGTGATGCCGAACTGCCGGGGCTGCTGGAGACCCTGGGCATGATCCACGGCGAGGGTCTGCTGCTGGTGCAGGAGGTGCCGCCTGGGCTGTTCCTGCCCTGGGACCGTGAAGACCTGCTGGAACTGCTCGGCAACCTGCTGGACAACGCGTGTAAATGGGCCGACAGCGAGGTGCGCCTAGGGATCGCGCCGACGCCGGAGGGCTATCACCTATGGGTCGACGACGACGGCCCAGGCATACCCGAAGACGCCCGCCAGCAAGTGCTCGAGCGCGGCACGCGACTTGACGAGCAGGTCGATGGCCATGGCCTCGGGCTGGGCATCGTGCGCGATATCGTCGACGCCTGGGGCGGGCGCCTGTCCTTACTGCAAAGCCCGTTGGGCGGCCTGCGGGTCAGCCTGGAGCTGCCACGCAAAGGTGGCTGACAGCGGCCAGGCTGCAAAAAAATTGCAGCCCAGGCGCATTTTTTTGAATTGGCGGCAGTGCCACCGGGCCCGGCACAATCGCTCCCACGAACCCTTCCGGTTTCCATCTCCACGGACGGAGCCCCTTGCGCTATTGCCTATGGCAATACAAGGCCCAGGCCGGTTCGGCTGGGCTTTCTTTTTCACCAGGTAAGTCGATCGCCCGATGTCATCCCCTCGTTCCGAAAGCCGTTTGCAGCGTCTGTTGCCGGCGTCCCTGAATATCCCTCCGAAAGAATGGTTGCGTGCTGGTGTTGGTGCCTTGCTCGGTCTGTTCCTGGCCGGTTGGCTGTGCGCCATGGCCTTTGGCAGCTCGGTGGCTCTGCACCTGCTTGGGCCGCTGGCCGCCTCGGCGGTGCTGGTGTTCGCGGTCCATTCCGGACCGCTGGCGCAGCCCTGGCCGGTCCTGGGCAGCTACGCCTGCGCCGGTGTCATCGGCCTGGCCATGCGCCACGGCTTTGGGGCCGAACTGTGGGTCGCGGCTGCTGCGCTGGGGTTGTCGATCCTGGTTATGTGCCTGTTGCGTTGCCTGCACCCCCCGGGTGGCGGTGTGGCGGTGAGCGTGGTGCTGGCTGACTCCGGCCTGGTGGCGCTGGGTGATCATGTGCTTCAGCCCGTTTTGCTCAATGCCTTGATCCTGGTAACGGTCGCGGTGGTCTACAACCGCCTGACCGGGGTGCGCTATCCCAAGGGGGCGGCACCGCGCAAGGACTTGCACCATACGCACGACCCCTTGCCCAGCGAGCGGGTCGGGGTGAACAGCGAAGACCTGGACCAGGCCCTGGAGGAGATCGGCGAGTTCGTCGACGTCACCCGCGAGGAACTGGAACGGATCATCCTGGCCACCGAGCAGCATGCCCTGCAACGCAGCCTCGGCGGGATCACGGCGGCGTCGGTGATGTCCCGTGATGTGCAGTTCGCATCAAGGCGCACGACTTTGGAACAGGCCTGGAAGATGCTCGCCGGCCATCACCTCAAGACCTTACCGGTGCTCGACAGCGGGCGCCTGGTGGGGATCGTCAGCCTCAGCGACCTGGTCGGCCCGGCCATGGCGCGGGGGCGCTTCAGTTGGCGTGGGTTGTTCCGGCGCAACAAGGTCTACATGGAGCAGGTGATGAGCCGGCGGGTGGTCAGTGTCAGCAGCCAACATCCGCTGGAGCGCCTGCTGCCGCTGCTCTGCGAGCAGGGCCTGCATTGCCTGCCGGTGCTCGAGGGCGACCGTCTGGTCGGTGTGGTCACCCAGACCGACCTGATCGCCGGCCTCAAGCGTCACCTGCTCAATGCTGTCGCACGGTCAGATCAGCGGGTCCCAGCGTTGTGACCAATCACTGGCGCCGGCCTCCACCAGCCGGCGCAACACGCTGAAGGCTTGCTGCAAGGCTTCGCTGTCGCGCTTGCGGGCGTAGACCAGGAAGGTCGGGTAGGTGAACTCCGGCGCCTGTGGCACGCGCTCGAACACACCACTATCGAGGTAGGCCTGCACCACTCGGGTACGGAAGTAGCCGCTGCCGCCATGATCGAGAATGAATTGCAGCGCCAGCGGCCCGAGGTTGAAGCTCAGCGCCGGGCGCGCGCAGTCGGGCAGGGCGGCGTCATGTTGGCGGCGGAAGGCTTCGCCCCAGTCGATGTAGATATAGGGTTCGGGTAGATCGACCCGGCGCACGCGGATCAGCTTCTCCTCCATCAACTGCTCCACCTGCAGGCCTGGGCCATAGGTCGGCTGGTAGACCAGTGCGGCATCGAGTAGGCCCATTTCCACCTTGCGCAACAGCGACTCGCCGTCGCTCACCTCGCTGCGGATAGCGTGGCTGGGCAGTTCATGGTGCAAGGCGCTGACCCAGTCGAGCACCATCGGATTGCCCAGGCTCACTTCGCCGCCGATGTGCAGCACTTGCTGGCAGCCTTCCGGCAACGGCAGGTCGCGGCGAGCCGCTTCCCAGGTCTGTACCAGTTGGTTGGCGTAGATGACGAAGGCCTCGCCATCGCTGGTCAGGCTGGCGCCGTTGCGGCTGCGGATGAACAGCAGGCAACCCAGTTGCTGCTCAAGACGCTGCACCCGCGCGGTGATGGCGGTCTGCGAGACATGCAGGCGTTCAGCCGCCGCGACCAGGCTGCCGCAGCGGACGATTTCCAGAAAGGTACGGGCCTGATCGATATCCATGGGCACGCTCTATGGCTGAAGGTGGCCCATTCTAGAGACTTTGCACCGAAAGAGGGCGTGTTTGCTCCACGCAGCCGACGCCCATGTCGAAGCGTTCCGGCAAACGACCACTGGCATGCGACTTAAGTCACATGGCAGGAAGGCCCGTGCGATCCATACTCAAAGCTCGCCCTTTATCAATAACAAC
The DNA here is from genome assembly GCF_054889225.1 of Pseudomonas sp. X10. NCBI lineage: Bacteria > Pseudomonadati > Pseudomonadota > Gammaproteobacteria > Pseudomonadales > Pseudomonadaceae > Pseudomonas > Pseudomonas sp. X10. The sequence goes on from NZ_CM142677.1 coordinate 2,077,641, forward strand.
AAGGACAGGGTTCCGATCGATGAGCTATCAGCACAGCTACGCCCGCTCCATTGCCGACCCCGCGGCCTTCTGGGCCGAGCAGGCCGAGGGCCTGGCCTGGTACCGCAAGCCTTCCCGTATCCTCGAGAACAATCCCGATGGCACCCACCAGTGGTTCGCCGACGGGCGGCTCAACAGCTGCTACCTGGCCCTGGATCACCAGATCGAACAGGGCAGGGGTGAGCAGACCGCCTTGATCTACGATTCGCCGGTGACCGGTGTCCAGCAGCGCTTCACCTTCAACCAACTGCGCGAGGAGGTGGCCCGCCTTGCCGGTTTGCTCCGGCAACTGGGGGTACGCAAAGGCGATGGGGTGATCATCTACATGCCCATGGTGCCGCAAGCGGCTATGGCCATGCTGGCCTGTGCGCGGATTGGTGCGGTGCATTCGGTGGTGTTCGGTGGCTTTGCCGCCAACGAGTTGGCCTTGCGCATCGACGACGCTCGCCCGACGTTGTTGCTCACCGCTTCCTGCGGCCTGGAGTTCGACCGGGTGATCGAATACAAGCCCCTGGTCGACCGTGCGCTGCAACTGGCCCTCCATCAGCCGCGCCATGTGTTGGTACTGCAGAGGCCCCAAGCCCAAGCCCCGCTGCAGGCCGGGCGCGACCTGGACTGGCAGCAGGCGCTGACGGGTGCCGAAGCGGTCGAACCGGTCGAATTGTTGGCGAGCGATCCGCTGTACATCATGTACACCTCCGGCACCACCGGCAAACCCAAGGGCATCGTGCGCGAGAATGGCGGCAACGCAGTCGCCCTGCGCTTTGCCATGCAGCATGTGTATGGCATGCAGGCCGGGGACGTGTGGTGGGGGATTTCCGATGTCGGCTGGGTGGTCGGCCATTCGCTGATAGTCTATGGCCCGCTGATGAACGGTTGCACCACGGTGTTCTACGAGGGCAAGCCGATCCGCACGCCCGACGCCGGCGCCTACTGGCGGGTGGTCGAGCAGTACCGGGTCAATGGCCTGTTCTGCGCGCCGACCGCCATGCGCGCTATCCGCAAGGAAGACCCGGACGGCGAACTGCTGCGCGGCCATGACCTCAGTTCGTTGCGCCAGTTGTTCCTCGCTGGCGAGAAGCTGGACTCCAGCACTCACCAGTGGCTGGAAAGCACCAGCGGCAAGACTGTCCACGATCATTGGTGGCAGACCGAGACGGGCTGGCCAGTCACCGCGCCCTGTGTGGGCCTGGCGGGCAGCGCGGCGCGGCCGGGTTCGAGCAACCGGGCGGTGCCGGGCTACGACGTCCAGGTGCTGGACGAGGAAGGGCGGCCACTGGGGCCGAACCAGCAGGGCGCCATCGTCATTGCCCTGCCATTGCCGCCGGGGTGCAGCCAGACCTTGTGGGGCGACCACGAGCGCTACCTGCAGGCCTACCTGCGGACCTACCCGGGTTACTACCACACCGGAGACGGGGGGTACCTGGATGACGACGGTTTCGTCTACATCATGGGGCGCACCGATGACGTCATCAACGTCTCCGGCCATCGCCTGTCCACCGGCGAGATGGAGGACTTGGTGGCCTGCCACCCGGCAGTGGCAGAGTGCGCGGTGATCGGCGTGCATGACGAGATCAAGGGCCAGGTGCCATTGGCCCTGGTGGTGCTCAAGGATGGCGAGGGCATCAGCGAGCAGCAGCTGCAGGCCGAGTTGGTGGCCCGTGTACGCGAGCAGATCGGTGCGTTGGCCTGTTTCAACCGTGTGCGCCTGGTCAAGCGCCTGCCCAAGACCCGCTCGGGAAAGATCCTGCGCGCGGTGTTGCGCAAGATTGCCGACCGGCAGGATTATGTCGCGCCTTCGACCTTGGATGACCCGGCGGTGCTGGGCGAGATCGAGGCAGTGCTGGCGGACCTACCGCGCACGGGCTGAGCGGCAGAGGCGTTAAGCACAGGGGCCTGCTATTGGCTTTCAGACCGGGCAGGCCTCGGGGCCCAGTCGTTTCAACTGGCCCAGGCGGCTGCGGGTGCGCATCAGGTCGCTGATCGCGCCGCCCAAGGCGTCCTCCAGCGGTTGCTCGGCGATCACCAGCAACTGCTTGTCCTGGTCATACAGCACGTCCACCAGGTTGACGAAGCGCTGCTGCGCAGCCAGGGTGCAGTCGGCCAGGTCGGGCAGTCCGTCGATGATCCAGCGGTCGTAGCGCCTGGCCAGTTCCAGGTAGTCGATCACGGCGGTGGGCTGCTCGCAGAGGTCGCTGAAACTGAACATCACCTCGCGTCCCTGGCTTGAGCGGGACTGTAAGATGCGCTTGCCGACCTGCAGGGGCACGGGTTGCTCCGCCGGCACCTGTAGGGCCGTGCGCTGGACAGGATCGCCCGGCCAGAGGTAATGGCCGTGGGTGAAACGCTGGTGCGGGCTGTTGCCCGGCAGGCTGCGAAAATCCGTGTCGCCACTTACCTCCAGCACCTGCATGCGGCTGTTGATCAGGCGGATCACCGGCAGGAAGCGTTCATGGTAGAGCGGGTTGGGCAGCAGCCCTTCCGGGGCGTAGTTGGACGTCACCAGCAGAAAGATATCGCGGGCGAACAGCGCTTCGAACAGGCGTGTGAGCAGCGTGGCGTCGCCAATGTCATGCACATGGAACTCGTCGAAACACAGTACCCGGCAATCGGCGAGCAGCTCGTCGAGAGTCGTGGCCATGGCATCGTCCTCGGCACGGTGGCGGAACATGCCTTGGTGCAGGCGCGCAAAGAAGTCATGGAAATGCAGGCGGCGTTTGGCGGCGGTCGGCACCGCCTGGAAGAAACCATCGAGCAACCAGCTCTTGCCTCGCCCGACCGCCCCGTAGAGGTACAGGCTGCGCGCCCGGCCCTGGCTGAGCACGGCGAGCTGCTCGGCCATGCAGCGGATCACCTGCAACTGGCCTGCACTCAAGGTATAGCCCCGAGCTTGCGCACGTGCCTGGAAGGACTTCAACAGTTCATCGTCAGCAGTTGCTGCGCCGCGCAAGCGGTCACGCAATTGGCGCAAGGGCGCAGGAATCCAGGCTGGGGGCAAAGCGGGGCTCCTTGGATGGCAGGGCAAGCGCAGCTTGCGCGAGGGTGGCTATTTTGACCAATAGATAATGTGGCGGGCAATGATCGCGAAATGCGATAGGTCCGGGCGGCTCCCTCATATGCCAGTCATAAGTACCGCCAGGCAGGTTGCTGACCGAGGGGATGAGGGCACCTCTCTTGAACTCGATGGACGGTTGCCAAGCATTTCGTCGCTGCTGGCGCCGCAAGACCGCGGACCTGCAAGAGAGTTATCACCTGTGCCCTACTGGCAGGGCCTTGGGGAGGCTCAGTCCGGATAAGATAATTAATGCATATTAGGATATTTCTAAAATGCATTTCATTAATTAACGAGCAATCGATAGAGTCTCCTGAAACAGGCCGGAACGCCATGGCGTATCCGGCCTGTTTCGTCTCTGCGCCGATGGCGGCGCAACGGATAGTCCCCACCAGACAACAGGCTGCCCCCATGACGGACGGCCTTGAGGAGCACGACATGCCCCCATTCACTCGCATCCTGGCGCTGGGTGTCGCCCTGATGCTGACCGGCCAGGCCCTGGCCAGCGAACGCCTGGAGCTGCGCATCGGCGATCAGAAGGGCAACATGCGCGCCCAGCTCGAGGCTGCCGATGCCCTGCGTGACTTGCCCTACGACATTCACTGGGCGGAATTTCCCGCTGCGGCACCCTTGGCCGAGGCGCTCAATGCCGGGGCCATCGACGCGGGGATCATTGGCGATGCGCCGTTGCTGTTCGTCCTGGCGTCGGGCGCGCAAGTCAAAGCGATCGCCGTGGACAAGTCCGACCCTTACGGCACGGCGTTGCTGGTCAGGCCGGAGGCGCCGTTGCACAACGCCAGCGACCTCAAGGGCAAGCGCATCGCTACCGGCAAGGGCTCGATCGGTCACCATCTGGCGCTCAAGGCCCTGGCTCAGGCGGGCTTGAGCGAAAAGGACGTGGAGTTGCGCTTTCTTGGTCCGGTGGATGCCAAGGTGGCCTTGGCCAATGGCTCGGTGGACGCCTGGGCAACTTGGGAACCCTATACCGCGCTGGCCGAGTTGAGCGGCCAGGGCAGAGTGCTGGTCAATGGCCGTGGCCTGTCCACTGGCAACAGCTTCCTCGCCGCGACCGACAAAGCCCTCGCCGATCCCGCCCGGCGTGCCGCCTTGCAGGACTACCTGGTGCGCCTGGCCGATGCCCAGGTCTGGGCCAACCAGCATCTGGACAGTTACTCGAAGACCCTGGCGTCCATCATCGGTTTCCCGGTAGAGGCGGCGCGGTTGCAGTTCGAGCGTCGGCAATTGCGCTGGCAGGCGATCGATCCGAAGACTGTCGTCGAACAGCAGGAAACGGCGGACTTCTACCAATCCCACGGGCTGATCGGTAAGCGCCTCGACGTGGCGCCGACCTTCGCCAACGGATTCACCGTTCCTGCCAATGAAAAGCTTGCCGCCCAACCCTGACCCGGAGTCCTGTCCATGAACCTGTTGCACCGCCTGCGCCAGCTGGCGCTCGTCACCCTGATCGGCAGCGTGCTGCCGGGTACTGCCTCGGCCGAAGAAACCTTGCGTATCGGCTATCAGAAGTCCTCGACCTTGCTGACGCTGCTCAAGGCCCGCGGCACCCTCGAACAACGCCTTGGCGGCCAGGGCATCCGTGTCAGTTGGCATGAGTTCCCCAGTGGTTTACCCCTGCTCGAAGCGCTGAACCTGGGCAACGTCGATCTGTCGGCAGATGTGGCCGACACCGTGCCGGTGTTTACCCAGGCGGCCGGGGCGCGGTTGACTTATTTCGCCCGCGAGGCCCCGTCGCCTTCGGCCCAGGCCATCCTGGTGCCAGCCGATTCGCCGTTGCACACACTGGCTGACCTCAAGGGCAAGCGCGTGGCGGTGACCAAGGCCGCCGGCAGCCATTACCTGCTGATCCAGGCCCTGGCCAAGGCTGGCCTGAGCTTCAAGGACATCACCCCGGCCTACCTGATACCGGCCGACGGCCGTGCGGCTTTCGAGAACGGCAAGGTCGACGCCTGGGTCACCTGGGACCCCTACGTCGCCAGTGCCCAGCGCCAGCAGCAGGCGCGGGTCCTCGCCGATGGCAGCGGCCTTGCCAGCTACCAGCGTTACTACCTGGCTGGCAGCGACTATGCCAAGGCCCACCCCGAAGTACTGCAGCAGGTCTACCTGGCATTGCGTGAGATCGGCGCCTGGACCAAGGCCAACCCCGTGGCTGCAGCCAGGGTGCTCGGGCCACTCTGGGGCAACCTCGACGGCCAGACCGTGGAACAGGCCAACGCCCGCCGTAGCTACGATGTGCAGGCTGTGAAGCTGGACAACCTGGCCGAGCAGCAACAGATCGCCGATGCCTTCTTCGGCCAGGGGCTGTTGCCAAAGAAAGTCGACGCCCGTGACGTCGAGTTGTTCGAACCTCGCACCACGCCTTGAGTCCTCGTCAGCCGCAACATCGTGCGCGCGCGGCTGGAGACGATCGGCGAGTTGGGAAAAGCGGGGCAGGTGCCATAGCGATTGGTCACGTTGCGCTAAAGGCCCTGCTTGTCCTTGAGTTCGGCCTCACTCCAAACGCCACTGAGCGGGCCGCCGGGCAACCCGTCGTTAGCCCGCGCCAGCGGGAAAAATACCGGGATGAATCCGGCGTCGCGCACCAAGCGCGCCCCCAGGTCCCGAGCCTGGGCATCGTCAGCGAACGTAGGAATCGCCTTGCTCTGGCCAGATTGGTCTTTCATGGAGGCGTAGCCTATGGCGTTGAACGCCCGTACCAGGTGCGCGCCGGGTAGATACTCCTGGTCTGCCAAGGCGACGCCCTGATCCAGCGCCTTGCGCCCGACTTCTCCATCACGGCCGCTGAAGGGGTTGCTGGTGCTGAATACCACCCTGCCGTCCAGCTTGCCCTTCAACTGCTCCGACAGCACCGGCATTGCGCCGTAGGGAACACTCAACACGATCACATCGCCCCATGCCGCGGCCTCGCTCACCGAACCCGCCTGGGCATTGGGGCCGGCGCTCTTGACCAGGTCCGTCAACGCCTCGGGGTGGCGTGACGAAAACATCACCGAGTGCCCAGCCTTCGCCCATAGCGTGCCAAGCGTACCGCCGACGTTGCCGGCGCCTATCACGCTGATCTTGAGGGTGTCGGCCATCGCCTGGCTGGCGCACAGGACCAGCCCGGCGAACATCAGAGAGAGGATTCTGGACATGCGCTGCACTCCTGGGGTGGAAAGCGGATGTGTAATCACCCTAGTAGAGCTGGCGTATAAACGAAAGGCGCGTTAGTCGCAGGGCTGTCAGGTCATCCTAATGGACGGCTAGGCGCTGGCCAGGCCGGCACGGCGGTGGTCAGGTGAGCCGTGTCGCTTTCCTCGAAGCGTGGCTCCCACGTATCGTCGGTGACCACCCGCATGTCCATGTCGGGCGTTGAACGCCCAACTCACTCCATGTTGCTCTCGCTCGAAGACCCGGCGACTGGTATTGGCGATTTAGCGTTCTTGGCTCATCCAGCTTGACGCGCAGGTGAAGCAAAACCGCCTTCGAGCTTCGACACCAGCCCATCCACGGCCACTTCTGCCTGCCTGATCGAGTCGGCCAGTCGCTGATCGGCGAACTCGTCGTACTCGATGAACGCACTGTGCACATCGGTCACGCCGATATAGGCGAATGCCGTGCTGACCGAGGCTTCTACGTGGTTGCGGTCGGCCAGGCGTCCGTCGGGCTGGTATCCGTAGTCACCCCGTGAGGAGAGGATCACCAGGCGCTTGCCGGCATCCGCCAGCAGTGGCCAATAGGGCTCGCCGTGCCGGCTTCGGTCGAAGCCGAAGGTGCGGCCCACGCGCACGATGTTATCGATGTAGGCCTTGAACTGTGCGGGTGGTCCGAAGTTGTACATCGGCACGCCGGCAACGATCAGGTCGGCCTGCAGCAGCTCGTCGACCAGCGCATCGCTGATGCGCAGTTCTTCACGCATCCAGTCCTCGCGTGATTGTTCGGGGGTGAACGCGGCATGTATCCAGCGGCCGGTGACAGGCGGTGGAGGTTCCACGCCGACGTCACGGTAGACCACGTTCGTCTCGGGATGACGTGCTGTCCATTGCCGGACGAAGCGCTCCGTCAGCCGGCGAGTGTGCGATCCGTGAGGGGTGGTGTCGGAACCGCCAGAGCGGGCGCTGGCGTCGATGTGCAAGAGTGTGGTCATGGTCGAATGGCTCCTTACAGATGAATATGAATCATTGGTAAGGAGCTTCGCTGGAAAATATGTCGTGTACAAACGATGATTGGTCAATCAATAGCTGATATGAAGTCATCTATCCATGGCGATTCGACTCCCTTCCCTAAGCGCTTTGCGTGCCTTTGAAGCGGCGGCGCGCTTGCGTAGCTTCAAGATGGCCGCAGAGGAACTGGCTGTCACGGCGACAGCGATCAGCCACCGCATCCGTGTGCTGGAGGAGTACCTCGAACGCCCCTTGTTTCTGCGCAAGGTGCGCGCGGTCGAGTTGACAGCGGACGGTCAGATCCTACTCACGGCGGTCAGCAGCGGTTTCCAGACCATTGCAGGGGCTATCGAGCAGGTGCGTCGTCCTCGCCGGGCGTCGGTGACGCTGTCGGCAACGCCAGCCTTCGCCAGCAAATGGCTGGTGCCGAAGCTGGCCGCATTTCAGGCCGCACACCCCGATATCGATCTGCACGTGCATGCTTCCAACGCACCTGTCGATCTGAACGCCGGCATGGCGGATTTGGCGATCCGCTACGGCCATGGGCATTACCAGGGCGTTACCGCCACCTTGTTGTTGGAGGATCGCTTTGCACCTGTCGCCAGCCCGCTGCTCCTGGCGACAGTCGGCAAGGATGCGTCGCAATGGCCGCTGATCCATTTCGACTGGCATCGCCCACAGCCCGTGGACCTGACCTGGGAGGCCTGGGTGCACGCGAGCGGCCGTCAGCCCATCAAACTGTCCGACGGCATCCGCTATTCAGAGGAAAGCCACGCCATCCAGGCGGCTGTCGCAGGGCAGGGCGTGGCCCTGCTGAGTGTGCTGCTGGTCGAGGAGGAGTTGCGAATGGGGCTGTTGCGGATCGTGGCCGAGCCGGCGCTCAAGGGTATGTCGTATCACCTGCTCAAACCCGTTCAACGCCCTGTGCCGGAGGCGGTTTCGGTCGTGGAGGCGTGGTTGATACGAGTCGCCCAACCGGTCTCCACGACTCCAGGCTGAACCTGTGCGGTCACCAGAATCGCGTAGCGACGTTCACAGTTTGGTTCATTGAGAAGGCTCCCAGCGGCGAAACAGCAGGCTGGCATTTACGCCACCAAATCCAAACCCGTTCGACAGCGCGTACTCGATCGGCATTTGCCGCGCGGTCAGGGCCACAAGATCGAGTCCGTCGGCCATTTCGTCGGGGTTGAGGAGGTTGAGCGTGGGCGGAACAATTTGATCACGCAGCGCCAGGACGCTGAAGATGGCCTCGAGTCCGCCAGCGGCTCCCAGTAAGTGACCGGTGCTGGATTTTGTCGCTGCAATGGCCACGTTCGATCCGCTTCCGAAGAGCGACCGAATAGCGGCGAGCTCACCACGGTCTCCAACCTGGGTGGAGGTGGCATGTGCGTTGATGTGCTGCACCTGGCTTGGCTTAATGCCGGCCTGCCGCAGCGCCTGCTCCATAGCACGCCGGGGGCCTCCGCCATCTTCCGGGCCGGCGGTTAGGTGATAGGCATCGGCACTCGTGCCATAGCCAACCAACTCCGCCAACGGCCGGGCACCCCGAGCCAGTGCATGCTCCAGCGACTCGATCACCAGTAGGCCGGCGCCCTCGGCCATGACGAATCCGTCCCGGTCCCGATCAAACGGACGTGACGCTGCCTGGGGACGGTCGTTGAAGCCTGTCGATAGTGCGCGTGCCGCTGCGAAGCTCCCGAGTGTCACGGGGTGAATCGCTGCCTCGGTCCCACCGCATATTGCGATGTCCGCTTCTGCGCAGCGGATTAGCCGCGCGGCGTCGCCGATGGCTTGCGCCCCGGCTGCACAGGCGGTCACCGGGGCGCCGAGCGGTCCCTTGAAACCGTGCCGTATAGAAATATGCCCGGCCGCCATATTGGCGAGAAACGAAGGTGCGGTGAACGGTGAAAGCCGGCGTGCTCCGCGTTGGTCGGTGATGCGCACCGCGTCTGCGATAGCGCCGAATCCTCCTACGCCAGACGCAATAACGGTGGCTGTCCGCTGCCGCTGTTCTTCTTGTGTCGGCTGCCAGTCCGCTTGTGCCAGGGCTTGCTGTGCGGCCACGAGTGCAAACTCGATGAAGCGATCCATCTTCTTGCGTTCCTTGGCGGCGATGCTTCGCTCCGGGTCGTAACCGGCTTGATTGTCTTCCTCCAGAGTCGGGACGTATCCCCCTACAGTGACGCCGGTGCCTTCGGTTAGCTCGGCAGGCAACGTCCGAATGCCTGACTTCCCCGCCAGCAGGCGAGACCAGACTGCTTCGATACCACATCCCAAGGGGCTTACAATGCCCGCCCCCGTCACCACGATACGGACTGCGTGTTTTGCGCTCATAGTCATACCTTCGCTCGTTAGGCCGGCGCCTCTCAATCGGCGCCGACAGCTTGCTTGCCGCTTATTGGCTCAAGCGCCGTCTCCAGGAACAGGCTGCTCGTTCCACCCGCCACCGAGTGCTTTGTAGAGGGCGACAGCTGAAGAAGACGACGCATAAGTTGCGTCCAGTCGTTCTGCCTGGATTCGCTGAAGCCTTGATTGCGTTTCCAGGAGTTCGATATGGCTGCTGTTGCCCTTTTTGTAGCTGGCCAGGACGGCATCACGCGCGCTCACCCTGGCGTTCTCTCCCTCCAGCAGGCGTTTGGCTCTGGACTCACCGCCCAGCAGGAAGGCGATTGAGTCTTCAACTTCGGCAGTCGCCTGCAGGACGCTGTGTCGGTAGTTTGCTAGTCGCTCGGAGTAAGCGCCTTTGGCCGCCTTGACCTGGGCATCTACCCGGCCAAAGTCAAACAACCGCCAGCGTAGGCCCAAGGCGGCGACGGCTTGGTTGGCATCGCCGTCAAAGAGATTGCCACTGTGTGGGGTGACCGTTCCGAGCAATGCTGATAGCGATACCTTGGGGTAGTACTCGGCGAGTGCTTGACCGATGCGCTCATTGGATGCCGCGAGGCGGCGCTCAGCAACGATGAGGTCTGGCCGCCGACGCAGTAGCGCTGCGGTGCCGCCGGCGGCCTCGATCGATGGGGCGGAGGGAATTGGCTGCACGCTATCCAGTTCAGGGGCGGCGGCTCCAGGCTGTCTTCCGAGCAGCACGTCAAGACTGTTCCGGGCAGCCGTTAAGCGTGCTTGCAGCGCCGGGACTGAGGCCTGGATGACGGCACGCTCGGACTTTGTCTGCTGCAGCTCTTGATCTGGAGCGAGTCCGCGGGATTTCAAAACCTCGACCAGTCGCTCGATATCGGTCTGTGTCGACACCTGTTCTTCAGCGAGCTTCAGGCGCGACTGCAATAGCCTGACCAGCAGGTAGTTATCGACGACGCTCGCAGCCACCTGTATCCGTGCCGCTGCCACATCGGCCTGCGCAGCTTGGTATTCGGCCAGCGCGGCGTGTGCGCTTCGCCGAAGGCCACCGGACAGGTCGATTTCCCATGAGCTCGATATGCCGGCTCCGTAGAGGCTTCCGGTACGATCAAACCCGGGCAGCACGGCATTTTGCGTGGCGACCAGCGGGTCTTCGAGTGATTGCCTGGCTCGCATTGCATCCGCCGTCGCTTGACCGGATGGGAACAGTTGAGCGCGCGCGCTCTGAGCAACAACTGCAGACTGAGCGCTACGGGCCATCGCTTGTTCCAGGCTCAGGTTTTGATGCAGCGCCGTATCGACCAAGTGATTCAGGAGCGGATCATTGAAACCCTCCCACCAGCGCTCAAGAGCGACCGATGCTTGTACTGCCGAGCGCTGGCTCAGGGCTTGTCCTCCTTTAAACTGACCCCCAGCTTCTACCGCGGGCCTCTGATAGGTAGGGCCAACCATGCAGCCGGTCAACCCCGCTACGACCGCGAGCGCGAGTAAACTGTACGCGCCTCTAACCAGGTGCTGATTCAATACGATTTCCTCGGGAATCACTTTCTGTTTACAGTATTTGTAAATCGTAACCTTTTTGTCAATGGAGCCTTGATCCTATGAACCAGCAGTTGAGTCCAGGCGATATCGAGCTCCCGTCCTCCGGGCAGCGAGGCCCTGCGGAGCATGACCGCAGGCTCGAGATTCTCCGCGTAGCCAATGAGCACTTCCGCCAGTTTGGTTACCGCAAGACGACCGTCGCAGACCTGTCCAAGGCGATCGGCATCACCACTGCCTATATCTATCGGTTCTTCGAGTCCAAGCAGGCGATAGGAGAGGCGATCGTGGCGATGGTGCTGGGGGAAATGGATAACGACCTGCGTAAATTCATTGCCAATGAGACCTCGGCGACCCGCAAGATCAGGGCTTTCACGCGGCAGGCGCTGGTCCTGAGCCATGCCCTTTTCATCAACGAGAACAAGCTGTTCGAACTGGTGGTGGTTGCTGGAGAAGAGCGCTGGTGCACCACAGCAGGCCATTACGACGCACTGGCCGAGATGATCCGCTCAATCGTGGAGGACGGCCGCGCAGCTGGCGAATTCGAGCGCAAAACGCCTTTGGATGAGGTCGTGCTGGGCATTCAGGAGGCCCTCATTCCCTACACCCATGCCTCGGCAATGGTGCGTCGAAGCTTGGCCGAGCTGGAGGAGGGAATGGCTGCGGTGACGAGCATGATTCTGCGAAGCCTTGCCCCTTAAAAGTATTCAAGTTGACATATTCATAACCTGTAAACAAAAATGCCTCCCTGATCTGAGGAGGCCTCCATGTCAACCTATGACCGCCTGTGCTTTACCCTGACAACTGTCGCTTTGTGCGTATCGCTTTCAGCCTGTGGTGATCACAGTGCTGCAGACCCCAGAGTAGATCGCCCGCCCTTGGTAAGCACCGCGGTGGTGAATACCGACCCTGCGCATTGGGAGCGGCGATTTACTGGGGTGGTTGCCGCACGTGTCGAGAGCTCAATCGGATTCCGTGTTGCCGGTAAAATCTCGGAGCGGTTTGTAGACGTCGGCCAGCACGTAAAGCGCGGTCAGCCCTTGATGCGTCTGGACCTGAGTGATTTCGACCTGGATGTCCAGAATCAGCAGGCCGCCGTGGATGCCGCTCATGCCGTTTTGCTGAAAGCCAACGCAGACCTTGAGCGCATGCAGGGCTTGGTGGATATCGGCGCGATATCCGCGAAGACATTTGATGAAGCGCAGGAAGCGCGGAGGTCTGCTCAAGCTCGCTGGGAAGCGGAGAAAGCCAAGTTAGGCCTGGCAAAGAATGCCTATCGCTATGCCGACCTGCGTGCAGACGCTGATGGCATCGTCGTTGAACGATTCGCGGATAGCGGGCAGGTCGTCGCCGCTGGCCAGCCAGTCGTTGTGCTTGCGCAGGATGGCGCCCGGGAAGCCTTGGTCGATCTCCCCGAGACACTTAGGCCAGCCATAGGCAGCCAAGCGACTGCGCGCCTATATGCCAAGCAGGATCAAGTTTTCACCGTTCGATTGCGCGAACTGTCTGGCTCCGCTGATCGCGTCACCAGAACCTATCGAGCAAGGTATGTGCTGGAGGGTGCGCCTGGGAACATCCCGCTGGGTTCTACCGTCGTTATCAGCATCGCTGCTAATGGTGCCGCCACTGAGCGGAAAGTCCCCCTTGCAGGCGTTTACGATCGTGGCCAAGGGCCTGGCGTATGGATCGTCTCCAGTGACAACAAGGTGCATTACAGGTCGGTCAAGATCGCGCGTATTGACGATGAGGACGCCGTGGTAAGCGGTGGCGTCAGTCCAGGAGAGAGGCTTGTCGCGCTGGGGGCGCATCAGCTCCACGAAGGGCAAGAGGTCCGTCCTATGGAAGGGAAAGCGCAATGAAGGGCTTTAACCTTTCCGAGTTGGCCGTCAGAGAGCGTGCCATTACGTTGTTCCTGCTGATCGCGATTTTTGCCTCTGGCACGCTCGCATTTTTAAAACTGGGCCGAGCCGAGGATCCAGCGTTCACCGTAAAACAAATGACGATGGTGACGGCTTGGCCCGGCGCCACTGCCCAGGAAATGCAAGAACTGGTCGCCGAGCCGCTCGAGAAGCGAATGCAGGAGCTGCGTTGGTACGACCGGACTGAAACCTTCACCCGTCCAGGGTTGGCCTTTACCACACTGGTTCTGCGTGACAGCACGCCGCCGGGCGAGGTGCAGAAGGAGTTCTATCAAGCGCGGAAAAAAATCTACGATCAAGAGCAGAGCCGTCCCGCGGGCGTATCCCAGACACTGGTCAACGATGAATACTCCGATGTCACCTTTGCCTTGTTCGCCTTGAAGGCCAACGGAGAACCGCAACGTGTAATGGCGAGGCAGGCTGAGGTTTTGCGTCAACAGTTGCTGCATGTGCCCGGTGTGAAAAAGGTGAATATCATTGGCGAGCAGCCTGAACGGATCTATGTAGACCTTTCCTATGACAGGTTGGCTACGCTCGGCATTTCCCCGAACGATATTTTCAATGCCCTGCACCAGCAAAATGCCGTGACTCCGGCGGGGTCGATTGAAACCCATGGCCCCCAGGTACAGGTGCGTCTCGACGGTGCGTTGAACGATCTGGAGAAGGTCAGGGACACTCCCGTTCAGGCCAATGGCCGAACGCTGAAGCTCGCTGATGTCGCCGAGGTCAAGCGAGGGTATGAAGACCCATCATCATTCTTTGTCAGGAACAATGGGGAGCAGGCCCTGCTCCTCGGGGTCATGATGCGTGAAGGGTGGAACGGCTTGGACCTTGGCAAGGCGTTGGATAAAGAACGCTCCGCAATCAGCGCTACGCTACCGCTGGGCATGACGTTCACCAAGGTAACGGATCAATCGGTGAACATCGACGAGGCTGTCGGTGAGTTCATGCTGAAGTTCTTTGTGGCGTTGGCCGTCGTGATGGTCGTGTGCTTGCTCAGCCTGGGATGGCGAGTCGGCCTGGTGGTAGCGGCTGCGGTTCCGCTTACCTTGTCGGCGGTTTTCGTCATCATGTTGGCCACAGGCCGGGATTTTGACCGCATCACGCTAGGCTCTCTGATCCTGGCGCTCGGCTTGCTGGTAGACGATGCGATCATCGCGATTGAAACGATGGTCGTGAGAATGGAGGAGGGGTACGACCGTATCCGAGCCTCGGCTTATGCCTGGAGCCATACCGCTGCTCCGATGTTGTCGGGGACGTTGGTCACGGTCATTGGTTTTCTGCCTGTTGGCTTCGCAATGAGCACGGCAGGAGAGTATGCGGGCAACATTTTTTGGATTGTCGCATTCGCACTTATCGCCTCATGGCTGGTCGCCGTTATTTTCACACCCTACCTTGGGGTGAAAATGCTGCCTGATATCCAGAAAGTGCAGGGCGGGCATGAGGCAATCTACAACACGAAAAACTACAACCGCTTTCGAGGGCTGCTCGCTCTGGTCATTAAACGCAAGTGGGTCGTTGCGACTGTCGTGGTGGCCAGCTTCGTTGTCGCGGTGCTGGGGATGGGGGTTGTCAAAAAGCAATTTTTTCCGTCGTCTGACCGGCCTGAGGTCCTGGTGGAAATACAGATGCCTCAAGGTTCCTCCATCGAACAGACAAGCGCAGCTTCCGAAGAAGTCGAAAAGTGGCTTGCGACACAGCCGCAGAGCCAAATCGTCACAGCCTACATTGGCCAGGGAGCGCCGCGCTTTTACCTCGCGATGGCCCCGGAGTTGCCGGATCCTTCATTTGCCAAGATCGTCGTACTGACAGGCAGTGAGCGCGAACGTGACGAGCTAAAACTCAATCTTCGAGAAGCCGTCAGCAATGGTTTGGCGCCGCAGGCCCGGGTTCGTGTGACTCAACTGGTATTTGGCCCTTACTCGCCCTATCCGGTTGCATTCCGCGTAATGGGCCCCGACCTGGATAAAGTGAGGCGCATCTCCGAGGAGGTCCGTTCGGTGATGCAAGCCAACCCGAATATGCGAACGGTCAATACGGATTGGATGGAGCGTGTACCGACGGTGCACCTGGCGCTGGACCAGGATCGTCTGCAGGCTTTCGGTTTGACCTCGGCGGATGCCAGTGAGCAGTTGCAGTTTCTCCTGAAAGGTGTGTCGGTCACTCAAGTTCGTGAGGATATTCGCAAAGTAGAGGTAGTGGCCCGCTCCGCGGGTGATACGCGGCTCGATCCTGGAAGGATCGGCGATTTCAGCTTGATCGCGAAGGATGGTCGGCGAGTAGCGCTGTCGCAAGTAGCGGATATCGAGATACGTCCGGAAGATCCTATCTTGCGCCGGCGTGACCGTGAGCCGACGATCACGGTGCGTGGGGATATCGCGCAGGGCTTGCAGCCACCGGATGTTTCGGTTGCGCTGTGGAAGGATCTGCAACTGACGGTCGCACATTTGCCTTCTGGCTATCGCATCGAAATGGCAGGAGCCATCGAGGAAGCAGGCAAGGCGGATGCGGCACTTGCACCTTGGTTCCCCATCATGGCGATCTTGACCATGATCGTAATCATCTTCCAGGTGCGCTCAATATCGGCAATGGCCATGGTGTTGGCGACAGCGCCGCTTGGGTTGGTTGGCGTTGTTCCAACGTTACTCGTATTCCAGCAACCGTTTGGTTTCAACGCCTTGATCGGTCTAATCGGTTTGGCGGGGATTTTGATGCGTAACACACTGATTCTGATTGGCCAGATCCATACAAATGAGCAGGAGGGGTTGTCGCCGTACAATGCCGTAGTCGAGGCAGCGATCCAGCGGGCACGCCCGGTCTTGCTGACGGCGTTGGCTGCAGTGCTTGCGTTTATTCCTCTGACTCAATCGGTATTCTGGGGGACGCTCGCCTACACGCTGATCGGTGGAACGTTAGGCGGTACTGTTCTGACGCTTGTGTTCCTTCCAGCCTTGTATGCGATCTGGTTCAAAATAAAACCCCAGGCAGTTGAGCAGGAAGTTGCTGTGAACTAATGCTGTATTCTGGGAATCTGGTTGCCCCCTGTGTTGCCGTGAGTCACCAGGGGGTAACTTAAACAGAACGTATTCGCCGAACTTCATGTGGTGGCCGGCCCCAAGAGCAAAGTGTAATGCTCGTTCTATGAGAGTAATGCAGTCCTTAAGGCCGGGTGCCCGCACCGTGGCTGCTGGACAGCCCATCGAGGCACAAGGTCGCCCCCTCAGGGCCGGTGGGACAGGCTTGTGCCGCGATGGGGCAGCGACCCGGGCTGAAAGCGCAAGACTTCCAGCAGAAAAAAACGGATAATGGCGACCAATTTGTTTTGCTAGTTATTATGGTATTCCCGCATGGAAATCAAGGTCAACTTTCTCGACAACCTTCGGCTTGAAGCCAAATTCGATGATTTCACGGTGGTGGCCGATCAACCGATCCGCTATAAGGGCGATGGCTCGGCACCGGGTCCATTCGATTATTTTCTGGCTTCGTCGGCGTTGTGTGCGGCGTACTTCGTAAAGTTATACTGCGAAACTCGCAATATCCCCACCGATAATATTCGCCTGTCGCAGAACAATATTGTTGACCCGGAAAACCGCTACAACCAGATCTTCAAGATCCAGGTCGAGTTACCAGCGGATATCTCTGCCAAAGACCGCCAGGGCATTTTGCGTTCCATCGACCGGTGTACCGTGAAAAAGGTGGTGCAAACCGGGCCCGAGTTTGTGATTGAAGAGGTGGAAAACCTGGACGCCAATGCCCAGGCGCTGCTCATGCTGAATCCGGACTCAGACGCGAGCACCTATATTGCGGGTAAGGACCTGCCGCTGGAGCAAACCATCGCCAACATGTCGGGGATCCTGGCGGACCTGGGCATGAAGATTGAAATCGCCTCGTGGCGCAATATCGTGCCCAATGTGTGGTCGCTGCATATCCGCGATGCGCACTCGCCGATGTGCTTCACCAATGGCAAGGGCGCGACCAAAGAAGGCGCGTTGGCGTCGGCGTTGGGCGAGTTCATCGAGCGGCTGAATTGTAATTTCTTCTATAACGACCAGTTCTGGGGAGAGGAGATCGCCAACGCCGAGTTTGTGCATTACCCGAATGAGCGCTGGTTCAAGCCTGGCCCTAAAGATGCGCTGCCGGCTGAAATTCTCGACGAGTATTGCCTGCAGGTCTACAACCCCGATGGTGAGTTGCTTGGCTCGCACCTGTACGACACCAACTCCGGCAATGTGCAGCGTGGCATCTGTTCGCTGCCGTATGTGCGCCAGTCGGACGGCGAGGTGGTGTATTTCCCGTCCAACCTGATCGAAAACCTGTACCTGAGCAATGGCATGAGCGCCGGTAATACGCTGGCCGAAGCGCAGGTGCAATGCCTGTCGGAAATTTTCGAGCGTGCGGTGAAGCGCGAAATCCTGGAGGGTGAAATCGCCCTGCCTGATGTGCCACAGGAAGTGTTGGCGAAGTACCCCGCCATTCTGGCCGGTATCCAGGGGTTGGAAGAGCAGGGCTTTCCGGTGCTGGTGAAGGATGCATCGCTGGGCGGGGAATTCCCGGTGATGTGCGTGACCTTGATGAACCCGCGTACCGGCGGTGTGTTTGCCTCGTTCGGGGCGCACCCAAGCTTCGAGGTGGCGCTGGAGCGCAGCCTTACGGAGTTGTTGCAGGGCCGCAGTTTCGAAGGCCTGAACGATCTGCCTCAGCCCACCTTTGAAAGTAATGCGGTGACGGAGCCGAATAACTTTGTTGAGCACTTTATCGACTCCAGCGGTGTAGTGTCGTGGCGTTTCTTCAGTGCCAAGGCGGACTTCGATTTTGTTGAGTGGGATTTCTCTGGTGAGGGCGAAGACTCCAATGCCGAAGAAGCCGCGACCTTGTTCGGCATTCTCGAAGACATGGGCAAGGAAGTGTACATGGCGGTGTACGAGCATTTAGGTGCAACGGCCTGCCGTATTCTGGTGCCGGGTTACTCGGAAATTTATCCAGTGGATGACCTGGTCTGGGATAACACCAACAAAGCGCTGCTGTTCCGCGCCGATATCTTGAACTTGCACCGCTTGGACGATGCTGCCCTGGAAGCGCTGGTCGAGCGTTTGGAAGACAGTGAGTTGGATGATTACACCGACATAACCACGTTGATCGGTATCGAATTCGATGACAATACGGCCTGGGGCCAGTTAACGATTCTAGAGCTGAAACTGCTGATTTATCTCGCTTTGCAGCAGTTCGAAGAGGCGAAGGAATTGGTAGAAACCTTCCTCCAGTTCAACGACAACACGGTCGAGCGCGGCTTGTTTTATCAGGCCTTGAATGTGGTGCTGGAGGTGCTGCTGGACGACGACCTGGAGTTGGACGATTACGAGGTCAACTTCCGCCGGATGTTCGGCAACCCACGGATGGATGCGGTGATGGGCTCAGTGGACGGCAGCGTGCGCTTCTTCGGCCTGACACCTACCAGCATGAAGCTGGAGGGGCTCGACAGGCACCTGCGGCTGATCGACAGCTACAAGAAACTGCACAGGGCACGGGCCAATGTGGCGGCTTTGTCCAGTTGACGGCCTGACCAAAAGCACCTCTGGTGTAATGCTGTTCACTTAAGACGTCTGTCGTATGGTTTGGGGCTGCGTAGCAGCCCCACCTAGCATTATGGTGCTTTTTGGGTTTTTAGCGGCCCAGCCAGTCGCCTTGGTTCATCTGCTACAAGCGTGCAAAGTCCGAGAACGCTGCTATTCCTATTGGGTGATGCATTCGTTTCAGGCATGGCGAGTGAATAGGCGCGTGCTGGACAGTTGCCGACCCCTGCTGAAAGGTGGCAGATGCTCGTTATCATTCACTGGACCATCGCCGCGAAAACCCGCAACGCCACCATAACCCGGCTCGTTCAAGCCGACGGCGCTTCACCCTCGAACCTCAGAGCGCACGGCTGTGGGCACGCCATGGGGCAGCCTGCCAGCCTTTGGGATGCCCGAATGAGGCCTGGATGGGATAGCCAGTGATGCTGGTCGTCGAACAGTTACGCAAGTCGTTCATTACCGCCCAAGGCACCCTGCCGGTGTTACAGGGCGTTGACTTGTACCTGGCGCGGGGCAGCAGCCTGGCGCTGATGGGAGAGTCGGGCAGCGGCAAAAGTACTTTGCTGCACCTGGTCGCGGGCCTAGATCGTGCTGACGGTGGGCGCATCCTGATCGACGGCGAGCCTCTCGACGGCCGTTCGGAGCCTGCTCTGGCGCGTTGGCGTCGGGAGGGTATCGGGCTGGTATTCCAGCAGTACAACCTGATCAGCAGCTTGGATGTCGCGGCCAACCTGGCGTTTCAGGCAAGGCTGGCCGGTCGGCATGATGCGCAATGGGCGGATTATCTGGCCGAGCGCCTGGGGTTGGCGGCCTTGTTGCAGCGTTACCCGGAGCAACTGTCCGGGGGCCAGCAGCAGCGGGTCGCCATCGGCCGGGCGCTGGCAGGGCGGCCTGCTCTGGTGCTGGCCGATGAACCCACTGGCAGCCTGGACGAGGCCAGCAGCGATGAAGTGCTGGGGCTGATGCTGCAGCTCGTCGGCGAGGCCGGCAGCAGCGTGCTGATAGTGACCCACAGCCACCGTTTGGCGGCGCGACTGGAGCGGCGCTGTTTTCTGCATGCTGGTCGTGTGCAGGTCGAGAAGGCCTGATGAGCCCCTTGCTGATCACCTTGCAGGCGCTGTTGAGCCACTGGCAGCGCCATCGCTTGCAGTTTTTCAGCATTTTTACCGGATTGTGGCTGGCCACGGCGTTGTGGACCGGCGTGCAGGCGTTGAACAGCCAGGCGCGCAGCGACTACGCTCGGGCCAGCGCAGTGTTGGCGGGGCCGCTGCAAGCGCAGTGGGTGGCACGGGACGCAGAGCGCTTCGAGCAGTCGCTCTACCTGCAACTGCGTCAGCTTGGCTGGTCGGTAAGCCCCGTGCTGGAGGGGCGTTTGCGTCTTGCCGGGGAGACGCCGCTGACTGTGCGGCTGATCGGCATCGAACCGCTGAGCCTGCCGCCGACAACGGCCATCGCCGGCACCCAGGCGCAGGACTTCGATCTGGAGGCTTTCCTCGGTGCGCCAGGGCAAGCCTGGGTTGGCCCGGACACATTGCGGCAACTGGGCCTCAAGGCCACGGATCAAGCCGTCAGCGGTGACGGTCGGGTCTTGCCACCCTTCGTCCTCAAACCGCAATTGGCCCCGGGCGTCATCGTCGTGGATATCGGTCATGCCCAGGCGCTGCTGCAAGCCCCTGGGGAGCTGTCGCGCTTGTTGCTGGCGGATAACGTGGCACCGTTGCCCGCTGAGATTGCCAGCCGTCTCAGGCTGCAACCGCCTAGCGACGACGGCGGCCTGCAGCGCCTGACCGACAGCTTCCATCTCAACCTCACGGCGCTCGGCCTGCTGGCCTTCGTCGTCGGGCTATTCATCGCGCATGCCGCCATCGGCCTGGCGCTCGAGCAGCGGCGTGGTCTGATCCGCACCCTGCGTGCCTGTGGCATCAGCTTGAAAACCGTATTGACCGGCCTGGCGCTGGAGCTGGGCGTGTTCGCAGTGCTGGGCGGTTTGGCTGGGGTCGCCAGTGGCTACGTATTGGCCGGCTTGCTACTGCCCGATTTCGCCGCCAGCTTGCGTGGCTTGTATGGTGCCCAGGTCGCGGGGCAGTTGAGTCTGCCGGCCTGGTGGTGGTTGGCCGGGGTGCTGGTGAGTGTGTTCGGTGCCCTGCTGGCGGGCGTGGGCAGCGTGCTACGCGCGGCCCGCCTGCCGTTGCTGGCCCTGGCGCAACCCCAGGCCTGGCGGCTGGCACAAGGATCCTGGTTGAGGCGCCAGGCGTTCGCGGCAGGGCTTTTGGCGCTGGTAGCGCTTGCCTGCTGGCAGTTCGGCAGCAGCCTGCTCAGTGCATTGATCTTGCTCGCGGCGCTGCTGCTGGCCTGCGCACTGCTGTTGCCTGCTTTGCTCGATGCTGGGCTGGCCTGGTTGACGCGTCTGTGCCGTCGGCCATTGACGCAGTGGTTCGTCGCCGACAGTCGCCAACAATTGCCTGCATTGAGCCTGGCGCTGATGGCTTTGCTGCTCGCCCTGGCCGCGAGTGTCGGCGTGGGCAGCATGACCGAGGGGTTTCGTAAAACGTTCGTCAGTTGGCTTGACCAGCGTCTGGCTGCCGATCTCTACATCACCCCCCGGGATACCGAGCAGGCTTTGCAGATCAGCGATTGGCTCGCGCAGCAGCCGGCAATCACCACGCTGCTGCCAAGTTGGCGCCTGGAGCTGAGCCTGCAGCAGTGGCCGGTGCAAGTCCAAGGCATCATCGATCATCCCAGCTACCGCACGCGCTGGCCTTTGCTGGAGCAAGGCCCGCAGGCCTGGGAGCGACTGGCGAGCGGTCGCGCGATCATGCTCAGTGAGCAGTTGGCCCGGCGCTTGGGCCTGCGCTTGGGCGACAGCCTGCGGTTGCCTGCCGAATCAGACCAAAGCATGACCGTGGTGGGCGTGTACGCCGACTATGGCAACCCCAAGGGGCACCTGCTGGTCAACGCCGACTGGCTACGCAGGCACTGGCCGCAGGCGAGCTTGGCCAGTCTGAGCCTGAGCCTGGTGCCTGAGCGTGTCCAGGCACTCAAGGCCGCAGTGCAACAACGCTTTGCGCTGGACGACAGCCGTGTGGTCGAGCAAGCCAGCTTGAAACGCTGGTCGACCGAGGTCTTCAGCCGCACCTTTGCCGCCACCGCCGCCCTCAATAGCCTGACGCTCGGCGTTGCTGGCGTGGCGTTGTTCATCAGCCTGCTGACCTTGGGCCAGAGCCGCCTCGGCCAGTTGGCGCCACTCTGGACGCTGGGCGTGGGGCGTCGGCAACTGGTCTGGTTGTCGCTCGGCCAGACCTTGATGCTGAGCAGCTTCACCGTGTTGCTGGCGATACCCCTGGGTTTGCTGCTTGCCTGGTGTCTGGTGGCCGTGGTCAATGTACAGGCATTTGGCTGGCGCCTACCGTTGTACCTATTCCCGGGGCAACTGCTGCAGTTGGCCTTGCTTGGGCTGTTGACCAGTATGCTGGCCAGCGCCTGGCCGCTGTGGCAACTGGCGCGGTGCCAGCCGAGTGAGTTGTTGAGGCAATTTGCCGATGAAGCCTGAAGCCTGGCTGTTGATTTCCATGCTGCTGCTCGGCGGTTGCGATCAGCCTGCGCCAGCCCCCAAGGGCTTTGCAGGGCTGGCTCAGGACGCTGGCGCATTCAAGCAGGTGACGCCCAATCATGTAATGGGCTTTCCCCGCGATCATGGTGCCCATGATGGTTTTCGCATCGAGTGGTGGTATGTCACGGCCAATCTCCAGGACGCCCAGGGGCGTGAATGGGGCGCGCAGTGGACCTTGTTCCGTTCGGCCTTGCGCCCCGGCCCGGAAACAGCGGGCTGGAACAGCCCGAACCTGTGGATGGGCCATGCGGCATTGACCGGGCCGGGTAGCCATCAATCCAGCGAAACCCTGGCGCGGGGTGGCATCGGCCAGGCAGGCGTCGAGGCTCAGCCGTTCCGTGCCTGGATCAATGACTGGTCGCTGCAGGGCAGCGACAGCATCGCGCAGTTGCGTATGACCGCCAGCGGCAAGGGCTTTCGCTATGACTTGAACCTGATCAGCGATCGACCGCTGGTGCTTCATGGCGCGCGGGGCTACAGCGAAAAGTCCGGCAAAGGGCAAGCTTCTTACTATTACAGCCAACCCTTTTACCGGGTCAGCGGTGAGGTCGAGCGCGAGGGGCAGCGCGTTGCGGTCACGGGCCAGGCCTGGCTCGACCGCGAATGGAGCAGCCAGCCCTTGGCGGCCGGGCAATCGGGATGGGACTGGTTTTCCCTGCATCTGGACAGCGGCGCGAAGCTGATGCTGTTTCAGGTGCGCGAGACCCAAGGCGTGCCTTATCGCGCGGGTACATGGATCAATGCGCAAGGGCAGGCGCAGGCGCTGCAAGGCGAGCAGATCCAGCTCCAGACGTTGGCCTGGACAAAGCAGGAACACGGCCAGGACGTACCGACCCGCTGGCGCGTGCAGGTGCCGGCGCACGGTGTGGATGTGCAGGTTGACGCGTTGGAACTCAAGGCCTGGATGCACACCAGCTTCCCATATTGGGAAGGGCCAGTGAGTTTGCATGGGAGTGTGAAGGGCCGTGGCTACCTTGAAATGACGGGGTATTAGCGCGAACAGGGGATTCTATGGTCGGGGCTAGTGATGCACTGCCTGGTACCGGCCCATCACGGACAAGCCGGGGCGCCGAACCGCAGCTCCAGGGTCGCTGTCTGTCTCAATTGCCGAAGCCGACGCTTATGGCTGCTATTTTCTCAACCATCGATGAGCGTTTGATCCTGGAGGAGGTGCAGCATGAGCCGGTTCACGGGTGGTTGCCTTTGCGGCAAGGTGCGGATTGTGGCGTCGGGGCTCCCATACCGGGTCGGCATTTGCCATTGTCTCGACTGCCGCAAGCATCATGGGGCGCTGTTTCACGCCTCCGCCATCTTTCCTCAGGATGCGGTGGCTATCGATGGCGAAACACGTAACTACGCCGGTCGGTTTTTCTGCCCGTGCTGCGGCTCGTCGGTTTTTTCGCGCACCGCAGACGAAATCGAAGTGAACCTGGGCTCCCTGGACACCCCTGACCAGCTGATACCCACCTACGAAAGCTGGACTGTGCGCCGCGAGGCCTGGTTGCCGGCGTTTCCGATCACAAGGCGGTATCCGCGAGACCGTGACAACACAGGGCGCTTCGAGAAATAGGGGGCGGTGGGGCAAAACGAACCGACCCGCCAAGTGGCGGGCCGGTAGGGGAGGCGACGGTCAGCGGCGGCGGAACAGCGGCAGCGGCTCGTCGGTGGCGGCCTGGTAGGTCACCGAGAAGTCCTTGAGCCCTTGCAGCGCGTCTTCCGGATCCTTGTCGGGCCGGACGGCGAAGGCGTCGAAGCCGCAGCGGGCCATGTAGAACAGCTGGTCGCGCAGGACGTCGCCAATGGCGCGCAGTTCGCCGGTGTACTTGTAGCGGTCACGCAGCAGGCGCGCATTGGAGTAGTTGCGCCCGTCGGTGAAAGCGGGGAAGTTCAGGGCGATGACCTGGAAGTGCTCGACGTCCTCGCCGATTTCCTCGGCTTCCTCGTCGCTGTCCAGCCACACGCCCAGGCCGCCGTCGCGGGCCTTGAGGGCATGGGCGTGTTCACGCCATAGCTGCAACGGGACGATGTAGTCGTCGCAGTTGCTTAACTGGTCCAGGGTGGTGTCCTTGGGCAGCAGGTGCCAGGTTTCGTCGACGATCTGGTTGTTCTTAATGATTCGCTGCATAGACGCGTTCCTTGAAAGGGTCGATGCCAATACGCTGGTAAGTGTCGATGAAGCGCTCGTCTTCGGTACGTTTTTCAACGTAGACGTTGATCAGCTTCTCGATCACATCGGCCATTTCGTCCTGGGCGAAGGACGGGCCCAGGATCTTGCCCAGGCTGGCGTCACGGGCGGCATTGCCACCGAGGGACACCTGGTAGAACTCCTCGCCCTTCTTGTCCACGCCGAGGATGCCAATGTGGCCGACGTGGTGGTGGCCGCAAGCGTTCATGCAGCCGGAGATGTTCAGGTCCAGTTCGCCGATGTCGAACAGGTAGTCCAGGTCGTCGAAACGGCGCTGGATGGATTCGGCGATCGGGATCGACTTGGCGTTGGCCAGGGAGCAGAAGTCGCCGCCCGGGCAGCAGATGATGTCGGTCAGCAGGCCGATGTTCGGCGTGGCGAAGCCCAGTTCGCGCAGTTCCAGCCAGAGGGCGTGCAGTTGGCGCTGCTCGACGTCGGCGAGGATGATGTTTTGCTCGTGGGAGGTGCGCAGGAAGCCGAAGCTGTAGCGGTCGGCCAAGTCGGCGACGGCATCCAGCTGCTTGTCGGTCAGGTCGCCTGGGGCGACGCCGGTGGGCTTGAGCGACAGAGTCACGGCCACATAGCCTGGACGCTTGTGCGCACGCACGTTGCGCGAGCGCCAGCGGGCGAAGCCCGGGTGTTCCTGGTCCAGTGCGCTGTAGTCGACGTTGTCCAGTGCCTGGTACTCGGGGTCGACGAAGTGACGCGCCACGCGCTGCACTTCGGCCTCGGTCAGGGTGCTGCTGCCGCCGCGCAGGTGGACCATCTCGGCCTCGACCTTCTCGGCGAAGACTTCCGGCGTCAGCGCCTTGACCAGGATCTTGATCCGCGCCTTGTACTTGTTGTCACGGCGACCGTAACGGTTGTACACGCGCAGGATGGCGTCCAGGTAGCTGAGCAGGTCTTGCCACGGCAGGAATTCGTTGATGAAGGCGCCGACCACCGGGGTACGGCCCAGGCCGCCACCGACCAGGACGCGGAAGCCCAGCTCGCCAGCCTCGTTGTGCACGGGCTCCAGGCCGATATCGTGCACTTCGATGGCGGCGCGGTCGTCCTTCGAGCCGTTGACGGCAATCTTGAACTTGCGCGGCAGGTAGGCGAACTCGGGGTGGAAGGTGGTCCACTGGCGGACGATCTCGCACCATGGGCGCGGGTCGATCACTTCATCGGCGGCGACGCCGGCGAACTGGTCGGTGGTGACGTTGCGCAGGCAGTTGCCGCTGGTCTGGATGGCGTGCATCTGCACGGTGGCCAGCTCGGCGAGGATCTCCGGCACGTCTTCCAGCGCCGGCCAGTTGTACTGCACGTTCTGCCGAGTACTGATGTGGGCGTAGCCCTTGTCATAATCGCGAGCGATCTTCGCCAGCATGCGGACCTGGCGTGCGCTCAGTTGCCCATAAGGCACGGCAACCCGCAGCATCGGGGCAAAACGTTGGATATAGAGGCCATTCTGCAGGCGCAGAGGGCGGAATTCTTCTTCGCTCAGCTCACCGGCCAGGTAGCGGCGGGTCTGATCCCGGAACTGCTTGACGCGGTCCTCGATGATCCGCTGATCGTACTCGTCGTATACGTACATAAGGGTCCTGTCTCAGGCTGCATGCAGCTAATCGCGCGCACGGCCGCGCACTCCGTAGCGGAGCCGTGGAACGATATCAGGTTGTGTTTATGCGCTAAAGTGATGTTTTTGCATATGAAAAGAACCAATCGGACTAAGTGAGACTGACTGGCATTTGTCCGGCGAGGGGAACTTGCCGTTTATAATCCGGCATTTGCTCCGCAGGGATATAACCGCATGCTCAAGGCCTTGTGCCAGAGCCTTTGCTTGAGCCTGCTACTGGCGGCGAGCGCACAGGCCGCTTCCGTGGTGTTTCTCAACCCGGGTTATTCCGACGAGACCTTCTGGGTCGCCTATTCACGGTTCATGCAGGCTGCCGCCGAGGACCTGGGCATGGAGTTGCGCATCCAGTACAGCGAGCGTCAGCCGGAGCTGGCCCTGAGCCAGGCACGGGATGTTCTGCGGGGGCGCGAGCGGCCGGACTACCTGGTGCTGGTCAATGAAAAGTACATCGCCCCGGAGATCATCCGCCTGTCTCGGGGTAGTGGTGTGCAGTTGTTCCTGGTCAACAACGGCCTGACCGAGGCCCAGGCGCGCAGTGTCCGCGAGCAACCCGGCAAGTATCCGCCGGTGCTCGGCACCCTGACGAGCAACGATGAACAGGCGGGCTACCAGATGCTCAAGGCTCTGTTGGCGCAGTTGCCCAGCACTGACGAGCCGGTCGATCTGCTGGCCTTTGCCGGGATCAAGACCACCCCGGCCTCGCAATTGCGTGAGCAGGGCATGCGCCGCGCTTTGGCCGAGCATCCGCAGGTACGCCTACGGCAGATGGTGTATGGCGGCTGGAGCCGGCAACGCGCATTCGAACAGGCCCAGTTGCTGCTGGAGCGCTACCCTGGCACGCAGTTGGTCTGGTCGGCCAACGATGAAATGGCCTTCGGTGCCATGCAAGCTTTTGAGGCGGCCGGGCGCGTACCGGGTCGTGACGTGCTGTTCAGCGCCGTCAACAGCTCTCCCGAAGCCTTGCGCGCGCGCATCGACGGGCGCCTGAGCGTGCTCATGGGTGGGCACTTCTCCCTGGGTGGCTGGGCGATGGTGCTTCTGCACGACCATGCCCTGGGGCTACCTATCGACCAGGATGGGTTGGAACGCCATACCTTGCCGGTGCTGCAACTGATCGATGAGCACAAGGCGCGGCGTTGGCTGAAATTGCACGCAAAGAGCGACTTCGGCGTTGCCTTCCAGCGCTTCAGTGCCGAAGGTCGGGCCGCCGGCTATCGCTACCCTTTCTTCGAAGCGCCTGTCGAATATTGAAAAACCCTGCTTGAGAGAAGGGCATTGCTGGGCTTAACTGCTCAGGGTGACGTGCATTCCCATAAAACCACTACAAGAGGCGATGCAATGGGAAACTCAACCAAAGCGGGCAAGCCTGACAGCAGCGTCGATGCCTGGGCCATCCTTTGCCTGATCATCCTGGTTGTCGTGGCTGCGGTGTATTGGGTCAGCCATCAGTAACGCTTTCCAAGACCGTGATTGAAACCTGAGCCGCCCGCAGAAGGGACTTCTGCGGGCGGATTGCTTTTCAGCGGGCGGTGAGGTGCATGGCCAGTTGCACCAGGCCAATCAGGGCGAGGATGAACAACAGGGTGCAGATCGTGCCTAGGGCGATGAAGTGGCTGGCCTTGCCGTGGGTGAAGTCGCGAGCGCGGTTTTTGCCACTCTGCACGCCGAAGGCAGCGGCCAGGATGCTGTGCAACATCTGCCAGAAAGTGGGCGGTTTGCCCTGGTCGCTGTCGTCCATGTAAACCTCCCTCATAAGCTGCAAGTTTCAAGCGATAAGCTGCAAGTAAAAGCCTAGCACTCGCTTCTACTTGCAGCTTGTGGCTTGCAGCTTATTGCTCGTAGCCCAGGTTCGGCGCCAGCCAGCGCTCGCTCACGCTCACATCCTGCTCCTTGCGCGCGCTGTAGCTGTCGATCTGGTCCTTGTCGACCTTGCCCACGGCGAAGTACTGCGCCTGTGGGTGGGCGAAGTACCAGCCACTGACCGCCGCCGTGGGGAACATGGCGAAGTGTTCGGTGAGGAACACGCCGCTGGGCCCTTGTTCACCGATCTCGGTGCCGTCGAGCAGGCGGAACAGGGTCTCTTTCTCGGTATGGTCCGGGCAGGCCGGGTAGCCCGGGGCAGGGCGGATGCCGCTGTACTGCTCCTTGATCAGCGCTTCGTTGTCCAAGTGTTCGTCCCGAGCATAGCCCCAGTACTCTTTGCGCACCCGTTCGTGCAGCCACTCGGCGCAGGCTTCGGCCAGGCGGTCGGCCAAGGCTTTGACCATGATCGAGTTGTAGTCGTCCCCCTTGTCCTGGTAGGCCTTGGCCACTTCCTCTGCGCCGATGCCAGCGGTGGTGATGAAGCCGCCGACATAGTCGGTCAGGCCACTGTCCTTGGGCGCGACGAAGTCGGCCAGGGAGAAGTTGGGCTTGTTGTCCGGCTTGATGGTCTGCTGGCGCAGGTGGTGCAGGGTGGCCAGTGGCTGGCCATCCTCGTCATAGACCTCGATGTCGTCGTGGTTGACTTGGTTGGCTGGCCAGAAGCCGAACACAGCGCGGGCGCTGATCAGTTTTTCGCCGATCAGCTTGTCGAGCATCTCGCGGGCGTCCTTGTACAGGGCGGTGGCCGCTTCACCGACCACTTCGTCGGTGAGGATGCGCGGGAACTTACCGGCCAGGTCCCAGGAGATGAAGAACGGCGTCCAGTCGATGTACTCGGCCAGTACGCGCAGGTCGATGTCTTCGAGCACCTTGATGCCGGTGAAGCTGGGCACGGCCGGGGTGTAGCCGGCCCAGTCGTACTGCGGCTTGGCGGCGATGGCCTGGGCGTAGCTCAGGCGCTCGGTGCGGGCGCTGCGGTTGGCCGTGCGCTCGCGCACTTGTTCGTATTCCTGGCGTGTTTTCTCGACGAAGCCGGGCTTGAGCTCCTTGGACAGTAACTGGGTGGCCACGCCCACCGCGCGCGAGGCGTCGGTGACGTAGACCACGGCGTCGTTGTTGTACTTGGGCTCGATCTTCACCGCCGTGTGCGCCTTGGAGGTGGTGGCGCCGCCGATCATCAGTGGCAGGTGGAAGTCCTGGCGCTGCATCTCGCGGGCGACGTGGACCATCTCGTCCAGCGACGGGGTGATCAGGCCGGACAGGCCGATGATGTCGCACTTCTCGTCGCGGGCGGTTTGCAGGATCTTCTCGGCCGGGACCATCACGCCCAGGTCGACGATGTCGTAGCCGTTGCAACCGAGCACCACGCCGACGATGTTCTTGCCGATGTCATGCACGTCACCCTTGACCGTGGCCATGAGGATCTTGCCCTTGGCCTCGGGCTTGTCGCCTTTCTCGGCCTCGATGAAAGGGATCAGGTGGGCCACGGCCTGCTTCATCACCCGGGCCGACTTGACCACCTGGGGCAGGAACATCTTGCCCGCGCCGAACAGGTCGCCGACCACGTTCATGCCGCTCATCAGCGGGCCTTCGATGACCTCGATCGGGCGCGCGCATTGCTGGCGGCACTCTTCGGTGTCTTCGACGATGTGCGCGGTGATGCCTTTGACCAGGGCGTGCTCCAGGCGCTTGTCGACCGGCATGGCACGCCAGGCCTCGTTCTCGACTTCCTTGGTGGCGCCGCCGCCCTTGTAGTCGTCGGCGATGGCCAGTAGGGCATCGGTGCCTTCAGGCGTGCGGTTGAGCACTACGTCTTCGACCCTGTCACGCAGTGTCGGCGGGATCTCGTCGTAGATTTCCAGCTGGCCGGCGTTGACGATGCCCATGGTCAGGCCGTTGCGGATGGCGTGGAACAGGAACACCGAGTGGATCGCCTCGCGCACCGGGTTGTTGCCACGGAAGGAGAACGACACGTTGGACACGCCGCCCGAGGTCAGCGCGTAGGGCAGGTGGTCGCGGATGTAGGCGCAGGCTTCGATGAAGTCCACGGCATAGTTGTTGTGCTCTTCGATGCCGGTGGCGACGGCGAAGATGTTCGGGTCGAAGATGATGTCTTCCGGCGGGAAGCCGACTTCGTTGACCAGGATGTCATAGCTGCGCTGGCAGATCTCGCGCTTGCGCGCGGCGGTATCGGCCTGGCCGACTTCGTCGAAGGCCATCACCACCACCGCGGCGCCGTAGCGCTTGCACAGGCGGGCGTGGTGCTTGAAGGCTTCGACGCCTTCCTTCATGGAAATCGAGTTGACGATGCCCTTGCCCTGGATGCACTTGAGGCCGGCTTCGATCACTTCCCACTTGGAGGAGTCGATCATGATCGGCACGCGGGAGATGTCTGGCTCGCCGGCGATCAGGTTGAGGAAGCGGACCATGGCAGCCTGGGAGTCGAGCATCCCTTCGTCCATGTTGATGTCGATCACCTGGGCACCGGCCTCGACCTGCTGCAGGGCCACTTCCAGGGCTTCGGTGTAGTTCTCTTCACGGATCAGCCGGGCGAACTTGGCGGAGCCGGTGATGTTGGTGCGCTCGCCGACGTTGACGAACAGCGAGTTGCGGTCGATGGTGAAGGGTTCCAGGCCCGACAGGCGGCAGGCCTTGGGAATGTCCGGGATGACCCGTGGCTTGTACTTGGCCACGGCTTCGGCGATGGCCTGGATGTGCGCCGGCGTGGTACCGCAGCAGCCGCCGATGATGTTGAGGAACCCGCTGGCGGCGAATTCCTCGACTACTTCGGCCATCTCCGCCGGGGTTTCGTCGTATTCGCCGAAGGCGTTCGGCAGGCCGGCGTTGGGGTGGGCCGAGACATGGGTGTCGGCCTTGGTCGACAGTTCTTCCAGGTAGGGACGCAGGTCCTTGGCGCCGAGGGCGCAGTTCAGGCCTACCGAAATCGGCTTGGCGTGGCGTACCGAGTTCCAGAAGGCTTCGGTGGTCTGCCCCGACAGGGTACGACCGGAGGCGTCGGTGATGGTCCCGGAGATCATGATCGGCAGCTCGACACCGTCGTCTTCGAACACCTGCTGTACGGCGAAGATCGCCGCCTTGGCGTTGAGGGTGTCGAAGATGGTTTCGATCAGGATCAGGTCCGCGCCGCCTTCGATCAGGCCACGAGTGGCCTCGATGTAGTTCTCCACCAGTTCGTCGAAGGTGACGTTACGATAGCCGGGGTCGTTGACGTCCGGGGAGATCGAGCAGGTGCGGCTGGTGGGGCCGAGCACGCCGGCGACGAAGCGCGGCCGGTCGGGGGTCTCGAGGGTCTTGGCGTCGGCCACCTGGCGGGCGATGCGCGCGCCCTCGACGTTCAGCTCGTAGACCAGCGATTCCATGCCGTAGTCGGCCTGGGAAATCTGCGTGGCGTTGAAGGTGTTGGTCTCGAGGATATCGGCGCCAGCGTCCAGGTAGGCCTTCTCGATGGCGGCGATGACGTCCGGGCGGCTGAGCAGCAGCAGGTCGTTGTTGCCTTTCACATCGCTTGGCCAATCGGCGAAGCGCGTGCCACGATAGTCGTGTTCCTCCAGGCGGTAGCTCTGGATCATAGTACCCATGCCGCCATCGAGGATCAGTATGCGCTCCTTGAGTGCTTGCTGAAGTGCTTGGTAACGAGCGCTGCGGTCAGACATAGGACTACCTGGTCGGGCAAAAAACAGAAGGTGCGGAATGATAACAAAGCTGCGCGCTTTTTAGGCACGCGGCTAATTTACATGAATTTCATTCATGTTGACGCACCCGCCAAGGACAGGTAGCAATCGTGATAGCCTTCAAGAATCAGGACATTCTGCACATGGTGCATCGTTTACTTGCCGGCGCCTTCGCCCTGCTCATCAGTGGCGCGGCGTTGGGGCAAGCCCCCCAATCCAGCTCGGCGATTTCTTACACCCGGGACATCCAACCGATCTTCACCGAGAAATGCGTGGCCTGCCACGCCTGCAACGACGCGGCCTGCCAGCTCAACCTGGGCAGTGCCGAAGGTGTCGAGCGCGGTGCTTCCAAGGTCCCGGTGTACCAGGGCGACCGCAGCCAGGCGGTGCCTACCACGCGCCTGTTCTATGACGCCCAGGGCGAAGAGGCCTGGCGCAAGAAGGGCTTCTACTCGGTGCTCGACAACCAGGGCAGCCAGGCGGCGCTCATGGCTCGTATGCTCGAGCTGGGTCACAAGACGCCGCTCGAAGCCAACGCCAAGCTGCCCGAGGAGATCGTCCTGGGCCTGAACCGCGACAACATGTGCCCGCAGCCCCACGAGTTCGACGCCTACGCCGGCGCCCACCCGAAGGAAGGCATGCCGCTGGCCGTCACTGGCCTGACCGACGCCCAGTACCAGACCTTGCAGCGCTGGCTGGCCGCTGGCGCGCCGGTCGAGCACGAGCCGATCCAGCCGAGTGCCAGCGAGGCGAAGCAGATCGCCGAATGGGAGGCGCTGCTCAACCGGCCGGGCTCCACCGAGGCCTTGGTCGGTCGCTGGTTGTACGAGCACCTGTTCCTGGCCCATATCTATTTCGTCGGCGGTGAGCAGGGCCACTTCTTCCAGTGGGTGCGTTCACGTACGCCGAGCGGGCAACCGATCGACCTGATCGCCACGCGCCGCCCGAACGACCCGCCGGGCACCGACTTTTACTATCGCCTGATGCCGGTGCAGGGTGTGATCGTGCACAAGACCCACATCACCTACCCGATGGGGCCGCAGAAGCTCAAGCGCGTGAAGCAGTTGTTCTACAGCGGCGACTGGCACGCCACCTCCTTGCCGGGCTATGGCCCGAACCATCGCGCCAACCCCTTCGAGACCTTCGAGGCGATCCCGGCGGTGGCTCGCTACCAGTTCATGCTGGACAACGCCGAATACTTCGTGCGCACCTTCATCCGTGGCCCGGTGTGCCGTGGCCAGATCGCCACCGACGTGATTCGCGACAACTTCTGGGCGCTGTTCCAGGAGCCGGCCCACGACCGCTACATCACGGACGCCCAGTACCGTGGTCAAGCCACGCCGTTGCTGGCCATGCCGGGGCAGATCGATAACGTCGGCAGCATTCTGACCCTGTGGCATGCCTACCGCGACAAGCGCAACGAGTACGAGAAACTGCGCCGCGAAGCCTATGCCGACATGCCAGCGCCAAGCTGGTCGACCCTTTGGGCCGGCAACGACAATGCGCTGCTGACCATCTTCCGTCACTTCGACAGTGCTTCGGTGAGCAAGGGCCTGATCGGTGATGTGCCGCTGACGATGTGGCTGTTCGACTACCCGCTGTTCGAGCGCACCTACTACCAACTGGCGGTCAACTTCGATGTGTTCGGCAACGTTTCGCACCAAGCCCAGACCCGTCTGTACTTCGACCTGATCCGCAATGGTGCCGAGGTCAACTTCCTGCGCCTGATGCCGGCCGACAAGCGCGGCGCGATCCTCAGCGATTGGTACCAGAACAGCGGCAAGGTGAAGATGTGGCTGGACTACGAGGACATCGACACCAGCACGCCAAGTGCGTTGACGCTCGACGAGCGCAACCCCAAGCGCGACTTCGGCCTCAAGCTGCTCAAGCGCACTGGCAGCCTGAACGCTGCTCCAGACCCGATCAACCGTTGCGTCGGTGCCTATTGCTCGCGTCCGGAAATGAGTGCTGAATTCCGTGACGCCGAGCAGTCACTGAGCCGACTGGTGTCGCGCCCGGCCGCGGGGCTGAGGGTGATCAACCAGTTGCCCGAGGCGACCATGCTGCGCATCGAAGGGCAGGGCGGCCAGCGCCAGGTCTACAGCCTGCTGCGCAACCGCGCCCACAGCAACGTGGCCTTCATGCTCGGCGAGGCCTATCGCTACCAGCCAGGCCTGGACACCCTGACCCTGTACCCCGGGGTGCTGAGCAGCTATCCGAACTTCATGTTCAACATCCCGACGGACGATGTGCCGGAGTTCGTCGAGGACATGGAGGCGGCCCGTGACGACACCGCGAAGTTCGAACGCATCGTCCAGCGGTGGGGGGTGCGCCGCAGCCATCCGCAGTTCTGGCAGTACTTCCATGACCTGAACACCTACATCAAGGAAACCGAGCCGGTGGAGGCCGGTGTGCTGGACATGAACCGCTACGAAAACCTCTGAGTGACGAGCGCCGGGAAAATCGCCTGACCTTTCCCGGCATCCTGCGGTCCCAGTGCACGGGCGGTCCTGTCATTGCCACTTGGGGCTGCGTTGCAGCCCATAGCGACGCAAGATCGCTCCCACAGTCCAGCGCGGGTTCACTGAATCTGTTGGGGCTGGTGGGGGCGGCCTAGCGTCGCGACCGGGTGCGAAGCACTCGCAACAGTGCGACAACGGGGCCTGAATGCACCAAGACACGCGGGAAAACCAATGTTGTATTCGCTTCAGGCACTGCGGGCGCTCGCCGCCTGGGTGGTGGTCTGCCACCACTTCATGCAGATCTTCTTCGACTTCCATGCAACCGACCCTATTGGGCAATTTCTCTCTGATCGAGGCGCCGTCGGTGTCGACATCTTCTTCGTCATCAGCGGGCTGGTGATCTACCTTTCGAGCCGCGACAAAAACATCGCGCCGCAACGTTTCCTGCTCAACCGAGTGCTGCGCATCGTTCCCGCGTACTGGTTCTACACCGCCTTGATGGGCTTGTTGCTACTCAGCGCCAGCCAATGGATGCCGCACCAGACCATCGAATGGCAGCATTTCCTGTTCTCACTGCTGTTCATTCCGGCGCAGAACCCGGGCGGCTATGGCATGTATCCGACCCTCAACGTCGGCTGGACACTGAACTTCGAGATGTTCTTCTATCTGCTGTTTTCCCTGGTGTTCCTGGTCCGCCAGCGGCATCACCTGTGGTTGGTGACCGCGGCCTTGTTGCTCGCCAGCGAAGTGCTCAGCCGTTTCGGGCTGCTCAGCCATTTCTACGGCAATAACATCATCTACGAATTCCTCCTGGGCATCGTCATCGGTGTGTTGTACCGCCGTGGCTTGATCATCGAAGGTCTTTGGCTGCCGCTGGCCGTGCTGGCCGCCGCTAGCTATGCCATCTATCACCTCGATGCCTCGGCACGCTTGCTGCACTGGGGCCTGCCGAGCGCGATGATCGTGCTGGCCTGCGTTTCCCTGGAGCCGTACTTCAAGGGCAATCGGGCGCTCAAGGCCCTGGGCGACTGCTCCTACTCGGTGTACCTGATCCACGTTCTAGTGCTGTGGAGCGCCTGGTTGGCCAGCCAGCGCCTGAAGCTCAACCCCTATGCGGTGTTCGCGCTTTGCGTACCACTGATCGGCGTGGCGTCCTGGTTCAGCTACCTGTGGTTGGAGCGTGGAATGTACCGACGCCTTAGTGCCTGGTACGAGGCGCGGCTGGTACAGCGGGCTGAGCTGGCGCTTTCCCGAGTCAAATACTAGGACTTTGTTCAAGGGCCAGGTTGGCGTAAACTTGCCGGCATGTCTGAGAGGAACTTCCATGAGCGCTATAACCATTACTGACGCCGCCCATGATTACCTGGCTGATCTGCTCTCCAAGCAGAACACCCCGGGTATCGGCATCCGCATTTTCATTACCCAGCCGGGCACCCAGTACGCCGAGACTTGCATCGCCTACTGCAAGCCGGGCGAGGAGAAGCCCGAGGACGTCGCTCTGGGCCTGAAGAGCTTCACCGCCTACATCGACTCGGTCAGCGAGCCCTTCCTGGAGGACGCGCTGGTTGACTACGCCACCGACCGCATGGGTGGCCAGCTGACCATCAAGGCGCCGAACGCCAAAGTGCCGATGGTCAACGCCGACAGCCCGATCAACGAGCGCATCAACTACTACCTGCAGACCGAGATCAACCCGGGCCTGGCTAGCCACGGCGGCCAGGTCAGCCTGATCGACGTGGTCGAGGACGGCATCGCCGTGCTGCAGTTCGGGGGTGGTTGCCAGGGCTGCGGCCAGGCCGACGTGACCTTGAAGGAGGGTATCGAACGTACCCTGCTCGAGCGTATCCCCGAGCTCAAGGGCGTGCGTGACGTGACCGACCATTCGCAGAAGGAAAACGCCTACTACTAAGTCGGCGTCTTCCCCAGTCTGGGTGTAGGAGCCAGCGGCAGCTGGCGATGGGCCGCGTATAGCGGCCCTGCCTGCGCCACCTCAGAACAACCACTGCACCCCAAGCGTATACCCCGCCTGATTGCCCTCGCTGTGCGCGAAGCGACTGTTCGCCTCCGCATAGACGCCCAACTGTTCGCCAAAGGCCCACTGCACCCCCAACTGCGCCCGGCCGAAGCTCTTGTCTACCGCGCCCATCTGCGCTACCCGCACACGCCCGTCGGCATGGCTGCGCAGGGCGATGTCGTCCAGGCGGCCATCGGCCAGTTCGCGTACCCAGCGCACGCTGGCGTAAGGCCGCAGGGCCATGCCCGAGCCCAGGGCCAGGCTGCCGTGCAGGCGCCAGCCAAGGCTGGCTTCCAGAGCGTCGTAGTTCTGTTTCTCGAAGTCCAGCGCGGTGCGCAGGTCTTGGTCTTCATGGAAGCCGTCGATGCGATAGTGCTGGTAGTCCAGGCCCGCCAGGGGGCCGGTCTTCACTGCGCCTAGGTCGAAATCGTAGCCACCTTCCAGGCGGGCACCCCAGGACCAGGCCGAAGTGTCGCCGGACAGGCGCTGATCAAGCAGCACCGGGCCGCCGTCGGCTTGGATGAACACCGAGCGCTTGCTGTCGAAGCGGGTATGCCCGGCACTCAGCTCTGTGGCCAGCCATTGTGGCCCGCCATCGTTGAACAGGGCGAACAAGCCCAGTTGCCAGGTATCGCCCTCGATACGCCCGCCATGGTCGAGCGAGTCGCGGTTGCGCTGCAGGCTCAGGCTGGCGCCGAGGGTCAAAGCATCGTTGAGGCGGTAATCGCCAACCCCGAATACGCCCAGGCGCTTGGACTCCGGGTTACCGGGGGCATCGAAGCCACTGTCGGGCGTGTACTCGCCCTCGGCGCCGAGCTCGCCGTCGAAGCTGCCGACGCTGCGTGTACTACCGAGCAGGCTCAGCCAGCGGCGGTCGTGCAGGCGGGTCAGGGCCAGGTGCTGGCGCTGCAACTGGTCTTCCATCTGCCGTGCCAGCGCGCCACCGGAGGCGGTCGAGGCGAGCAGGTCGGCGTTGGTCAGCTCCAGCACCAGGCGGGTCAGCAGCCGTGAGAAGTCACGCATACGCTGGTCGATACGCGCCTGACCCAGGGCATCGGTGAGTACCTCCTGGTTGTCCAAGGCCGGGTCGTGCCAGGTCGAACCGCCGGGAATCGCTGGGTTGTCGGTCTGCTGGTAGCCGTCCAGGTCGCCCAGTTCCCAGTTGGTCGCCTCGATGAACAACACCGGCACATTCAGCCCCTCGAAGCTCTCGCCATCGCTGCAGCAGCCTGTGCCGGCCGGGTAGTGGGGGTTCAGGCCGGGGTTGCTGAACAGTGGGATGTCGAGCTCGCGGGCGATGCGCATGAGTTGGTCACGGTAGGCGACCAGGGCAGGGTTAGCCACGCTGTCGCTGCCGGCGTGGGCGTACATCTTGTCGCCAGTGACCAAGCTGTCCAGGTTGATCATCCCCAGTAAGTTGGCCCGTTGGCTGTCGTCGAGCGACTCGACATAGGCGCGCGAGCCGCGCAGGCCCTCTTCCTCGGCGCCGAAGGCGACCACTTCCAGGCCGTTTTCCAAGGCCAGGCCGCCAAGGTTGCGCGCTACCTCGGTGAGCACCGCTGCGCCCGAGGCATTGTCGTCCAGACCTTGCAGGGTGGGGCGACCGTAGTAGGTGTCGAAGTGAGCGCCGAGCACCACATAGGTGCTTTGGCTGCCGGCGGCTGAAGCGATGACGTTCTGCGAACTGCGGTCGCCAGCCCAGGTGAAGTCCTGGCGTCGTGTCTGGTAGCCGAAGCCCAGGCGCGACTCCATCAGGTCGCTGGCACCGGCAAAATTGGCGGTGCCGCGGTAGCGGCCGGGGTAGTCGGTGATCAGGCGCTCCAGGGTAGGACTGGCGTACTCGCCATATTCGTAGGCGCTGACCGGCAGGGGGAGCAGAGCGCAGCCCAGGCAAGCCGCGAGGGCAAGAGGTTTGAACACGGCACGATTCCTTGTGTGATGTTACAAAAGGCGCAGCATAGGCTGCGGTCCCGCGCAGGAAGCAGGATACGTGCCGTATTGTGACGTGGAGCAACAAAACGTTACTTGTTCAACCCCTGCGACAACAAGACGCAGCCCGAAATCCAGGGCTTGCAGACGTATGGGCCGTCCTGCGCTGGATGAGCAGGGGGTGTCATGCCAGAATGCCCCGGATTTTCGTCCGGCCCTGCCCAAGGGCCGGCGCCTTCCCTTCAAAGGATGGTTACATGACCGATTTACTGACCCGGCGCGCGGTCGTCGCCGGGATGGGTGTCCTGGGGCTTGGGCTGTTGGCCGGCTGCAGCCCGGCCCGTGGCCTGGAGTTCAAGTACGGCAAGAACATGAGCAACGAGATCCTCGGCCGCTCTTTCAAGCTCAAGGACTCCAAAGGCAACGTCCGCACCCTGTCGAGCTTCTATGGCTCGATGCCAATGATCTTCTTCGGTTTCACCCAGTGCCCGGCTGTTTGCCCGACCACCCTGGCGCGGGCCGCGCAGATCAAGAAGCTGATGGGGCGTGACGCCGGTTTCCTGCAAGTGGTGTTCATCACCCTCGACCCTGAACGCGACACTCCTGAAGTGCTCGATGCCTATGTCAAGGCCTTCGATCCGTCCTTCACCGCGCTGACTGGCACGCCGGAAGAGATCGACGCCGTG
Source organism: Pseudomonas sp. X10 (assembly GCF_054889225.1). NCBI lineage: Bacteria > Pseudomonadati > Pseudomonadota > Gammaproteobacteria > Pseudomonadales > Pseudomonadaceae > Pseudomonas > Pseudomonas sp. X10. Next base: position 2,116,334 of record NZ_CM142677.1, read on the forward strand.
GCCAAGGAGTTCAAGGTGTTCTACGAGAAGGTTCCGGCGGGAGACACCTACACCATCTCCCATTCGTCCACCAGCTATGTCTACGATTCCCGGGGCACGTTGCGCTTGAGCCTGGGGCATTCCCTGAACGCCAAGGAGTGCACCGAAGACCTGCTTACCCTCATGGAGATCTGTTAATGGCTTTCTCGATCCAACCCTTCAAGCGTGGTCTGGCGGCTCTGGCCCTGCTGGGCCTGGCCCTGCCGGCTCTGGCCGAGACCACCGTCAGCGATGCCTGGGTACGGGCCAGCGTACCGCACCAGCAGGCCACCGGTGCCTTCATGACCCTGACTGCCAGCAGCGACAGCAAACTGCTCAGTGTCGCTTCGCCGGTCGCCAAGACCGTGCAGATCCATGCGATGACCATGAACGGTGACGTGATGGGCATGAAGGAGGTGGCCAGCGTCGACCTGCCGGCCGGCAAACCGGTGAGCCTGGACCCCAACGGTTACCACGTGATGCTGATGGGCCTGGTCAATCAGGTGAAGGAAGGCGAGCAGGTGCCGTTGACCTTGACCATCGAAGACGCCAAGGGCGAAAAGCAGACACTTGAAGTCCTGGCGCCAGTGCGCCCGCTGACCGCTGGAGCCGGCCACGATCACGCACATATGCACTGATCCTGGCCGTCAACGCGCCTACCCCGACTTGCGCTGATTGGCATTGGAGCAAGTCCCGCCTCACACCTCTTCATGCAACCAAATGCACTATCGGCGCCAAATAGGCGCCGATAGTGGAGTGTGCGTGCCGTTCAGCGAAAACGCGGCAACGGCCGGTCTGTATTCAGCGAGGTCAAGGTCTTCCTGACTTGTGCCTCATCGGCCTCGACGGCCTTGAGGCTGTCACGGATCTTGCCGGCAGCAGGCACATCGCCCTGCCGGTCGATCCAGTCGGCAATCTCTTTGCAGGCGCTGGTCAGGCGGGCTTGGCGCTGGTTGATCAGCGACAGGAGGGTGGTGAGCTCTTTTGCGGACATGGCAGGATCCTCCGTTCAGCCCTGTCAGTGTAGCAGTCTTTGGGGTTGTCACCTGCTGAGTCCATTCATGACTTCAAGGCCCATTTATTTGGTGCTTCACGGGTTGCCGGGGGGGATCTTGAGGGTGCTGAAGAACCCAGCACCGCTAGCCGGCGATCTCACCAAAGCAGGCCTGCCGATACGCTCCTGGGGTCACGCCATAGGCCTGTTTGAACTGTCGGTTGAGGTGGCTCTGGTCGGCAAAGCCCAGGGTGAAGGCCACTTCGGCGGCCGGTCGGCCGCTTTTCAGCAACTCGCGGGCCCGGCCCAGGCGGCGCTGCTTGAGCCAGGCATGGGGTGGCAGGCCGGTGGCTTGGCGGAATACCCGGGCGAAGTGGAAGGGCGAGAGGTTGACGGCTGCCGCCAGGGCCTCCAGAGAGGGTGGGGCGGCCAGTTGGCTGTCGAGCAGTTCCCGCGCCCGAGCCACCGCCAGCGGTTCATGGCCTGGCGCGCGGGCTTCGCCAGCGTGAGCGTGGCGTTGCACCAGGGCTAGCACGGCTTCGCGCCAGGCGGTTTGCTGTTCCAAGGCGCTGGCGCCGGATTCGGCCAATTGGTGCAGGTGGCTGAAAGCCGCGGCCAGCGATGGGTCGTGCAATACGCTGGCCTGGAAGCGGGGCAGTCCGGTGCGCTTGAGTTCAAGTTCGTCGAGTACGCCGGTGACTCTTTCCTGCTCCGGATAGAAGCCCCGGTAGCGCCAGCCTTGTTCATGGGCCTTGGCGCCGGTGTGCGGTTCATCGGGGTTGATCAGTACCATGCTGCCGACCGGCGCCAGGTGCTCGCTGCCTCGGTGCCAGAAACGCTGGGCCCCGGATTCGATGATGGTGAACACATAGCCTTCGTGCACGTGTGGGGCGAAGCGCTGCTGCACGTAGCGTGCATGCAGCAACTCGATATCGCCCAGGGCTGGGGCCTGCCAGAGGCGGGTCTGTTCACGCAGGGACGCGGTCATGGGGTGCCGCTCATCCAACTGCGCAAGAGAAAGAAGATCACCATGCTCACCAGCATGCTCAGCAGGACGCTGCGGGTCAACAGCACCAGTGCGATGGCCACCAGCGAACCGAGCAGATAGGGGTTGCCTAGTCTGAGGTCGAGCTGCTGTCCAGGCAGGAAGATGATCGGCCCGCAGATCGCTGTGAGCATGCCGGGCACTGCGAAGCCGAGGAACTGCCGGGCATTGGAGCTCAGGCGCAGGGGCAGGCGTGGTTCGAGAAAGGCGTAGCGGTTGAGGAAGACCACCAGGCCCATGCCGAGGATCAGCAGGAAGATCATGGCCGCCCTCCGCAGAGCTTCTGACAGAGAAACCCCGCGCTCATGCCCAGCAGGCCGGCCAGTACCAGGGCGATTTCCCAATGCCAGTAACTGAACAGCACCGAGCAGAACAATGAGACCGCCACGCACACCACGGTTGCCAGGTTGCGCACCAGGGGGGCGATCAGTGCGACGAAGGTCGCGACGATGGAGAAGTCCAGGCCCAGTTGGTCCAAGTGCGGAATGTTCTGGCCGAGCAGGATGCCGGCCAAGGTGAACAGGTTCCAGGCCACGTAGAAGGTCAGGCCGACACCCAAGGCGTACCAGCGGTTGAACTGCTGCTGGTCATAACGGCTGGTCAGGGCGAAGAACTCGTCGGTCAACAGGAAGCCCAGGCCCAGCCGCCAACGCAAGGGTTGGCTGGATAGCACCGGGCGCATGGACAGGCCGTAGAGCAAGTGCTGGGAGGTCAGCAGCAGGGTGGTCAGGAGGATAGAGAACAGGTTGGCGCCACCCTTGAGCATGCCAATGGCCACCAGTTGTGCGGCGCCGGCAAAGACAATGGCAGACAGGCCCTGGCCTTCCCAGGGGCTGAGGTTGGCCTCGATGGCCATGGAGCCCGCCAGCAAGCCCCAGGGGGCGACGGCCAGGGACAGCGGCAGAATGGCGATGGCGCCATGGACGAAGGCTTGGCGGGCGAAGGGGGGACTGGACATGGCGACAACGGCAAGTGGAGAAGGAAGGCCAGCATGCCAGAGGCAACAGTGGCTGGCTTGAACGATCTTGCTCAAGCCAGGGGCAAGTCAGTGATTGCTCAGCAAACGTTGCTGTGCCGCCGCGCAGCCGTTGATTTCCACGGCTTTTTGCAGCAGGGCCTGACGTTGTTGCGGAACCAGGTCGCCAAGCAGCCGATAGACCTCGGCCTGGTAGTCGCGCTGGCGACCCCACTGCAGTTCCAGGCCTTGTGGACGGGTGCGGCTGCACGCCAGGCGTACGGCCGGCTGTGGGTAGTAGGGCGCGTAGAGGGTGGCCATGCCCGGGATGGATTCCAGTGCGTCGCGGTAGGCCTGGCTGGCGCTGTAGGGGGGGCACCAGGTGGCAATGGCTGGCGCCGGCGGAGCAAAGCCCTGTTTGAGACTGGCCTCGAGCAGGGGGCAGGCGGCATCGGGAATCTGACTGGCCGGCAAGTAGGTCATGTAGTAGAGCGCCAGGCGGTACTGGGCCACCGGGTGGCCGAGGGCGACCGACTTTTTCAGCAGCGCCACGGCTGTGGGCAGGGTGCGAGACATGGCCTGGCCCTGGCGGCTCAACTCCGGGTCGTCCTCGGCCGTGCGCAGCAGGTTTGTTTCATCTTGGGCGTCGACCTTCTCCAGCAAGGGCAGTGCCTGACGGTAAAGGAGGTCGGCGTGGGGGTCGATGCGCACGTCCAGCGCCTGCCCGGTGAGCGGTACCAGGGCCATGAGTACGGCGGGCAGTACCTGGCTACGGCTCACGGAACGGCCTTTTGTATGTGCGGAATGCGGTTGGCGATCGGGCACTGGCAGGTCACTTCGATGTTCATGGCTGGTGGTCGTGTGTCTCAGGCATAGCAGGAGCTCTGAGGCGTTATTCTAGCCATGCTCGGCCGTATGCCGAAAGCCACTTCCTGCAATGTCAGACGAGCTTGATGGGTGTGACCTTGCGATTGGCGTATTTTTCCTGCGCCAATCCCAGCTTGGCGGTGATCACCTTGGCCAGGGCGTTGTTGCCCAGGTCGTTGAAATGCTGGCGGTCGACGAACAGGTTTTCGCCAAACACCGGCGAACTGCTGAGCATGGTGTTCATGTCGTAGCAGGGCACTGGCTCGGCCTGGCTCTTGATCCGGCGAAAGAACGCCATGTGCAGCGAGCTTTCGAGCACCCCACTCAGCAAGCGGTCGAAATTACCCTGTTGCCGTGCCAGGGCGTCCAGCATGGCCTGCTCGCCTGCGGGCGGTGTTTCTCGGCACCAGGGCAGCAAGGGTTGAAGAATGAAGGTGAGGGTGGCATGGCTATCGGCCAGCAGGCATTCCCATTGCCGCAGGGTGCGACCGATACTATCGGCGGCGCGGATCAGGCGCTTGTCCGGCGCCGGCAGTTGGTCGACTGCCAGGGCTGGGCTGGGAGGTGTGGGGGCCAGCGCCTGGCGTAGGCGCTTCCAGAGTGGGTCAGGACGTTCGTCAGCGACTGGCTGCACCCCTTCGTTGAAGGTGTCGAGAAAGTCCAGGTAGGCCCTGGCGCGCGGGTGATTGTGTTCTCCGGACAGGGCTTCGCCCAGGGTTTCCTGGGCAAGGGTGTTGAGACCACTGAGCACCACCACGTGGCCAATCTGGCCGAAGCGGTGCTGATGGACTAGGAACATCATCAGCTCCTGGGTGGCATTGTGCCCGCAGCTGGCCAGGCTCAGCCAGACTTCGCCGGTGAGCATCGACAGGTAGGAAGCGACTGTATGCTCGTCGGAACTGGCACCGATGCCCAGGGCGGTGGAGCCTCCTACCAGCAGGTTGACCCGGGCCGCTCCGCCGCATTCGGCCACCGAGAACCGCTTGCCCGCCAAGTGGCTGTAGCGAAAGCCCAGGGCATCGGTGTTGATGGTCCCGGAGCGGTAGCCTCGCTCGTGGGCATACAGGGTCTGCGGTGCGCGCCGGCCGCCGAGCAGGAGGAAGCGCTGGTACTCCCTCGGCAGGGGGATGGTATCGCTGAAGGCGTCCGCTGCTGACTTGTCGATCGGTCTCATGGGAGTTCCTTTAAGTCAAAACCTGCTGTCGGACGGCCGGGGCCGCGTTCGGCTCAGTTCGTCAGTTCCTGGAGGTTGTAGGCCAGGCCCACGCCTGCGATCAGCAGCAGGGCGACACCGGAGGCCAGGGTGATAAGGCGGTTGTTGCGTTGCGAGGCGATCTTGCCGATGGCGAAGATGTAGAGGCTGAGCACGGCGAAGTCGATGGCGATCCACAGCAGTGACAGCACCACCATGCTCTTCTCGAAGGACTCGGTGATCTGGATGAATTGCGGGAAGAACGAGATGAAGAAGATGATGTCCTTGGGGTTGGAGATGCCCACCATGAAACCGTGCCACAGGCCGCCGCGTGCGGGAGGCGCTGTTTCTGCTGCGTCGGCGTCGCCGGTCGGGGCGTGCAGCGCCTCCTTGAGCGTGCCCACGGCGATGTAGCCGATGAACAGGCAACCCAGCAGGCTCATGCCGCTGAGCCAGGCCTTGTCGACCGAGGCGCTGGTCATGATGATCCAGGCCGCAGCGGCGATCAGGACCAGCGAAGCCCAGTTGGTACCCACGGCGGTGAACAGGGCCTTGCGCGAGCCGGACGCGGCGGCGGTATTGACGATCAGCGCGACCACGGGGCCGGGTGTGGCGATCAGCAGCAGGACGGTGAGGGCATAGGTGGCAGTCAGTGCGGTATTCACGTTCAGTTCTCGATCAGGTGTCAGGCGTTGCGTGGGCGTGGAATGGGCAGCGTGGCGGAACCGATGAACCCGGCTCCTGCAGTTGGTACTGTTGCCATTCGAAGTTGTCGTCCTGGCCAAAGAAGCCGAGGGTGTCGGGCATGATGCCGTCGTTGTAATGGCGTACCCGCTCACGAATACGTTCGCGGATGCGCTTGCCGCTTTCCGTATCCGCGCTGGCCACTTCATCGAAGCTCTCCCGCGGGTTGATCACGAATACGATGGCATCGCCCAGGTTGCGGCTCTTCATCAACTGGTGGGCGGGGAAACTCATGTTGATGAACAAGGGCATGCCGGCAAAGCAGAACGACCACTGGGGGTCGTGCGGGTCGGTCGGCACCGTTTGCGGCCAGGGCTGGCGGTCCTGTTCATGGACCTGCTGGAGCACCGACCAGGCCAGGGCCTGTTGTTCGGCCAGAGTGCTGTCGCCAGTGGTTTCCAGGAATGCCAGCAGTGGGCTGCCGATACGTTGTTTCACCGGGATGGGCTCGATGGTGCGGACATAGCCGTCGAGGCCACGGGCAATATCCTCGGCCAGTTGGCTGGCACGGGCGAAAACGATATGGCAGGTCTTGGCGGTTACGGCCTTGCGGCCGAAAAGGCAGGGAAAGTCGGGGTTGGCGAGAAGGTGCTTGAAGTGTTCGATTGTTCGATAGGTCCAATGTTGCTTGTGTGCTATATGTTCAGCGGCCAGCTCTAGCGCATCCAGGCGATAGCAGTTCCCATAACCCGTAAACATGGTTGCCCCAGCAAGTTGAATTAAGTTTTCGCATGGCTGTATTCAGCCTGAATATATGTATTTGTTATTCAGTTGCATTTTCGGAAAATCAGGATCCGTTGTAAAACGCCTGGAACTATGACCTACTATTAGTTCCACTCATGCTCGGAGCGGGCGATGTCTGAACGGATTCAAGCACTGCATGCCTTGCGCGCCTTCGAGGTGGCGTCACGCTATGGCTCCTTCACCCGTGCGGCGAAGGAGTTGGCACTGACCCAGGGTGCTGTCAGCCACCACATCAAGACCCTCGAGAACCTGTTCGGTTGCGATCTGTTCGAGCGCCGCGGCCCCAAGTTGCATCTGACCGAGCATGGCCGCCTGCTGGCCCAGGAGTTGAAGGTCGGCTTCAAGATCATCGAGAACGCCTGTGCGTTGTTGCGCCAGGACCGTTATGGTCTTCGCCTCAAGGCGCCATCGACCCTCACCGTGCGCTGGCTGCTCAAGGCCCTGGATGGCTTCAAGAAAGTCGACAACAGTTGCACGGTGCAACTGTCCAGCGTGTGGATGGACATCGATTCGGTGGACTTCTACTCCGAGCCCTATGACTGCGCCATCTTACTAGCCAACGGCCGTTTCCCCGCCGAGGTCGAGAGCTTCAAGCTGTTCGACGAGTGGCTGATTCCCGTGTGCCACCCGGAGTACCTGGACAACCAGGAACCGGAGCTGTCGATACTGCGGCACTGCGAATTCCTCCACCCTTCGCCGGACCGGCGTGACTGGCGGCGCTGGCTGGCCCGCATGGATGCGCTGGACATCAGCATCGACCATGGCCAAGTGTTCGATACCCTCGATCAGGGTATTTCCGCCGCCCAGCAGGGGCTGGGTATTTCCGTGGTCGACCTGGTGCTGGCCAGCGCCGACCTGGCCGCCGGGCGCCTGGTCACGCCCTTCAAGCACGCCGTGGCAACCGGCGACGGCTATTACATGACCTGGCTCAAGGCCAGCCCCAAGGCCCGGCAGATGCACAAGCTGCGCGATTACCTGCTGGGCCAGGTGCCGCCCCTGGCCCACAAAGACATTCACTATTTGTACGGGTGATGTTTCGCCGCACCTTGGCCATTGCGTGCACCCGGCCAGGTGCTGTGCCTGGTGGCAGGGATAAGCCCAGCGCGAGGGCGCGGCGCCGGGTAGAATCGCGTTCATGAGCAAAACGATTCGAGGTTGAGGCGGTGGAGTTACAGCAGGGCTTTGTCCTGACCCGGCATTGGCACGACACGGCCGAGGGGACTTGCGTGGAGTTCTGGCTGGCCACCGACCAGGGGCCCCGGCGCGTGCGCCTTGCACCGCAGACTTCGGTGGCATTCATTCCGGCCGGCCAGGCCGACCAAGCCCGGGCCTTGCTGGCGGACGAGCCGGGAGCGGCGTTGCGCCCGTTGCAACTGCGTGACTTCGAGCTGCGGCCGGTTGTGGGCCTGTACTGCCAGCAGCACCGCCAATTGATGCAACTGGAGAAGCGCTTGCGCACGGCAGGCATCGAGGTGTTCGAGGCCGATATCCGCCCGCCGGAGCGCTACCTGATGGAGCGTTTCATCACCGCGCCCGTGCACTTCAGCGGCACCCCGGACGCTCATGGCGTGCTCTGCGATGTTCAGCTCAAGCCGGCCACGGACTACCGCCCACCCCTGCGGTTGGTGTCGCTGGACATCGAGACCAGCGAGCGCGGCGAACTCTACAGCATCGCCCTTGAAGGTTGTGGCCAGCGCCAGGTCTACATGCTCGGCACGGCTGCCAACGAGGCCCCGGCGCTGGACTTCGACCTGCACTACTGCGACAGCCGAGGCCAGTTGCTCGAATGCCTGAACCAGTGGTTGGCTCGCCATGACCCGGACGTGATCATCGGCTGGAACCTGGTGCAGTTCGATCTGCGTATCCTCCACGAACACGCTGAGCGCCTGCAGGTGCCTCTGTGCCTGGGGCGCGACGGCTCGCCCATGGCGTTGCGCGAGCATGGCAGTCGCACGCACTTCTTCGCCGGTGCTGCCGGACGCCTGTTGATCGATGGGATCGAAGCTTTGCGCTCGGCGACCTGGAGCTTCCCCTCGTTCAGCCTGGAGAACGTCGCCCAGACCCTGCTCGGTGAAGGCAAGGCCATCGACACGCCATACCAGCGCATGGACGAGATCAACCGCATGTTCGCCGAGGACAAGCCGGCCCTGGCCCGCTACAACCTCAAGGACTGCGAACTGGTCACGCGCATTTTCGCCCACACCCGGTTACTCGACTTCCTCCTCGAGCGGGCCACGGTCACTGGCTTGCCGGTGGACCGCAGCGGCGGCTCGGTGGCTGCGTTCTGCCACCTGTACATGCCGCTGATGCACCGCCAGGGGTTCGTGGCGCCGAACCTGGGCACGCGTCCGGATGAGGCGAGCCCCGGTGGCTTCGTCATGGACTCGCGGCCTGGTCTGTACGAGTCGGTGCTGGTGCTGGACTACAAGAGCCTGTATCCCTCGATAATCCGTACCTTTCTGATCGACCCGGTGGGCCTGGTCGAAGGCTTGCGCCAGCCGGATCCGGCCCATGCGGTCGAGGGGTTTCGTGGTGCCTTCTTCTCGCGCACCCGGCATTGCCTGCCGGCTATCGTCGAGCGGGTTTGGCAGGGCCGTGAAGCGGCCAAGCGCGACGGCAACGCTCCCTTGTCCCAGGCCTTGAAGATCATCATGAACGCCTTCTACGGCGTGCTCGGCTCTAGTGGTTGCCGCTTCTTCGATCCGCGCCTGGCGTCGTCGATCACCATGCGTGGGCACCAGATCATGCGCCGTACCCGCGAGTTGATCGAGGCCCAGGGCTTCGATGTGATCTACGGCGATACCGACTCCACCTTTGTCTGGCTCAAGCGTGGCCATGACGAGGCCGAGGCCGCGGGTATCGGGCGTACGCTGGTGGCACATGTCAATGAGTGGTGGCGCAGCCACCTGCGTGACACCCTGGGCCTGGACAGTGCCCTGGAGTTGCAGTTCGAGATCCACTACAAGCGCTTCCTGATGCCGACCATCCGGGGCACCGAAGAGGGCAGCAAGAAGCGCTACGCTGGGCTGGTGGCGCGGGAAGACGGCCAGGAAGACATGGTGTTCAAGGGCCTGGAGTCGGTGCGTACCGACTGGTCGCCGCTGGCCCGGCAGTTCCAGCAGGAGCTGTATTCGCGGATCTTCCGGCGCGAGCCCTATCAGGACTTTCTTCGCGAGTACGTGCGCAGCACCCTGGCCGGCGAGCAGGACGAACTGCTGATCTACCGCAAGCGTCTGCGCAGGCCGCTGGCGGACTACCAGCGCAACGTGCCACCGCATGTGCGCGCCGCTCGCCTGGCCGATGAATACAACACCCGCCAGGGGCGCCCGCGGCAGTATCAGAATGGCGGCTGGATCAGCTACGTGATCACCGTGGCCGGCCCCGAACCGCTGGAAAACCGTCAGTCGCCGATCGACTACGAGCATTACCTGAGCCGCCAGTTGCAGCCGGTGGCCGATGCCATCCTGCCGTTCGTGCAGGACGATTTCAGCGCCCTGATCGACCGTCAGTTGCTGTTGTTCTGAGTCCGTGGGCCGCCTTGCCGGGCTGGCTGTGGGGCGCGAGCGTCTGGCCCCGAGGTTGGCGCGTGAAGCACTGCTCGGTGACCCGGCCTGATGGAGCCGGCTTCGTGTCGAAGGGGGTGGGCTATGCTCAGAAACAGGTCGTGGCGATTTCCTTTACCCATGGGGCCTGGTAACCGAAAGTTACCTTTGCCTGAGCCACTCGACGGTGCGAGTGGTTTAGGCTCCGTGTCGGATCTTTCGCCAGGATCTGTAGTCACTGAGTTTCGGAAACATTTAAGGAGATGCGCATGCTCGTCCGGTCACTGACCCTCGCTGCCTTGTTCATTGTCGCTGGCCCCGTTCTCGCTGCCGACAGCGACGCGCCCCTGGCCCAGGAGCTGGGCAAGTCACGGCCATTGGTCATTATCGCGCCCAGTACTGCCGACCCGACCTTGCGAGGGCTGAACGAAGCGCTGAAGGACCCGGCTACCCAGGCCGCCTTCAAGGAGCGCAACCTGGTGCTCTTCAGCGTTGCCGGTATGATCGGCAAACGCGAAGACAAGAACCTCGAGCAACAGACCACCATGGCGCTGATCCGCGAGCTGAAGCTGGGTGCCAGCAAAGGGACCAAGGTCATCCTGGTGGGTAAGGACGGCGAGCGGCACATGCTCAAGGACGACGATACGGGTGAGGGAGTCGACCCTCAGGCCATCTTCAAGGCCGTGGATGAACTGCCGGCCAGCGAGAAGGCCATCACGGCTCCGGCACCGGTGGCGGCCACGAGCGACACCAAGCAAGGCAAGCCTGCCAAGCCGGCAGCGCCGGCCAAGCCTCCCAAACCGCTGGAAGATTGACCCTGGCACGTGGGGGCGCGACGTTCTTGGGCAAGAGCCGTGCTCCCGCACAGCCAAGCCTGCCTTACAGGGCGATAGGATATTTCCTGCTCCCAGTATCATCTGTTCCCACCCTTCGCATAGAATGATATGGATTCTCATTTAGTGCGAAGACTTTCATGCCCCAGTCCAAGCCCCTGCTGCGCGAGCAAGTCGGCAACCTTTATCTAGCCCACCATCAATGGTTGGCCGGTTGGTTGCGCCCGCGCGTAGACTCGCGGGAGCTGGCCGCCGATCTGGTGCAGGATGTTTTCGTCCGGGTGCTCAGTGCCGACAATGCCAGCGAGCGGCTGGAAGCGGTGCGTGAACCACGGGGGTACCTGGCGACCATTGCCCGTCGCTTGATGATTGACTACTTCCGGCGCGTCCGGCTCGAACGCGCCTGGTTGCAGGTGCTGGCCGAACAGTCCGAGGCAGTGGACATTTCGCCAGAGACCCGCGCCGTCCTGCTGGAGACCCTTTGCGAGTTGGATGCGATGCTCGCTGGCCTTGGCAGCCGGGTGCGCAAGGTCTTTCTCCTGGCTCAGCTAGAAGGCATGACCTACCGGGCCATCGCCCAGGCCGTGGGAGTGTCGGTGATTACGGTCAATCGCGACATTGCCAAGGCCTTGCACCACTGCACCTTGTACAGCCTGCAGGCTGACTGGCCACAATGAGCAGGTTCGATCCCCGCCAGTTGGCGGCACTGGAGCAAGCCGCGCAGTGGCGCGCCACTCTGGGCGATGAAGCGGCAGGCCCCGCAGAGGTACAAGCCTGGCAAGTCTGGTTGCAAGCCGATGAGCAGCATCAGTGGGCCTGGCAGCAGGTCGAGCGAGTGCACCAGCGCTGGCAGCAAGTGCCCGGCCGCCTGGCTGGCCGTACCCTGGCCTTGGCTGCCCAGCGGCCGGTCATGGGCCGCCGTGGTGTGCTCAAAGGGTTGTTGCTGCTGGCCGGCAGCGGCGGGTTGGGCTGGGTTGGCTATCGGCAACTGCACGAAGGGGCCTGGCTGGCGGACTACCACACGGCGGTCGGTGAGCGCCGTACAGTGCGCCTGGCAGATGGCAGCCAAGTGCAACTCAACACCGCCACGGCGCTGGACGTACGCTTCGATGCCTCCCAGCGTTTGTTGCAGTTGCGTACGGGCGAAGTGTTGATCGACACCGCCAAGGACCCAGCCGGGCGTCCTTTCCTGGTGCGGACCGGGCAGGGGACGTTACAGGCGCTGGGCACGCGTTTTCTGGTGCGCAGCGAGTCGGGTTTCACGCACCTGGCGGTGTTCGAAAGCCAGGTCCGGGTGCAGGCCGACCGACAGGGGCCGGGGGCGCTGCTCAAGGCAGGTGAACAATGCCGCTTCATCAGCGCCGCTGAGGTGCTCGACGCGCCCCTGCAGGCCGAACAGGACGCCTGGACCCGGGGCGTGTTGATCGCCAACGACCAGCGCCTGGACAGCTTCGTCGCGGAACTGGCGCGCTACCGTAAGGGGTGGTTGCGCTGTGCACCCGAGGTAGCAGGCTTGCGCATCAGCGGCACCTTCCGCCTCGACGACACCGACCAGGTGCTCGCGGCCCTCGCCAGTGCGCTGCCGGTGCGGATCGTCCAACGCACGCCGTACTGGGTGACGGTGGCGGCACGATAAAAAAATCGACCGCGAATGATATCAATTCATCTTCTCGTTCGACTTAGGCGAAACAGGCCTCGTACCTGATCGCCAACCAGAAGAGAACGTATCGATGAACACCCGCCGTATCCATCATGCCCTGCGCTGTTGTGCCTTGCTCCTGCCGTTGTCGGCCGTGGCCGACCCTGCCGTGCGTGACTATGACCTGACCCGTGACGACTTGGGCCGGGTGCTGACCCGTTTCGCTGACCAGGCTGGAGTGGTGCTGTCGTTCGATCCGGCGCTGACCCGTGGCCAGACCAGCGAAGGCTTGCACGGCGCCTATGGCGTCGAGGAGGGCTTGCGTACCTTGCTCGGCAGCAAGGGGATCGGTGTGATCCGTGAGGCCGATGGCCGCTACAGCCTGGTCCGCGAAGTGGAGCCGGGCGGCGCCTTGAACCTGGAGGCTACCCAGGTGATCAGCAACCAACTGGGCACCATCACCGAGGACAGCCGATCCTACACCCCGGGCACCATCGCCACCGCCACGCGGTTGGTGCTGACCCCGCGGGAAACACCGCAGTCGATCAGCGTGATGACCCGCCAGCACATGGACGACTTCGGCCTCAACAATATCGACGACGTCATGCGCCATACCCCAGGCATCACCGTGGCGGCCTACGACACCGAGCGCACCAGCTATTACGCCCGTGGCTTTGCCATCAACAACTTCCAGTACGATGGCATCCCATCGACCTCCCGCAATGTCGGCTACTCGGCCGGTAACAGCCTGAGCGACATGGCCATCTATGACCGCGTCGAAGTGTTGAAGGGGGCGACCGGCCTGCTGACCGGGGCCGGGTCCCTGGGCGCGACCATCAACCTGGTGCGCAAAAAGCCCACGGCCGGGTTCAAAGGCCACTTCAGCCTTGGCGCCGGGAGCTGGGACAACTACCGCAGCGAGCTGGACATCGGCGGCCCGCTCAATGACGAGGGCAGCGTGCGTGGCCGCGCTGTGGCGGCCTACCAGGACAAGCGCTCGTTCCTCGACCACTACCAGCGCAAGACCAGCGTCTACTACGGCATCCTCGAAGTCGACCTGAGCCCAGACACATTGCTCACGTTCGGTGGCGACTATCAGGACAACAACCCACAAGGGTCCAGTTGGTCGGGCACTGCGCCCTTGTTCGACGGGCATGGCAACAGCAACGATCTGTCCCACCATTTCAACAACGCTGCCAAGTGGAGCACCTGGGAGCAATACACACGCACCTTGTTCGCCAGCCTGGAGCACCACATGGCCAATGGCTGGGTGGCCAAGGCCCAGTTCGACCACAAGATCAATGGCTACCATGCGCCCCTGGGGTCAGTGCAGGGTTACCAACCCCGGGTTGACGGCACCGCCAGCGTTTACGCGCAGAAGTACACCGGCGAAACCGTCAGCGACTCGCTGGACCTCTATCTGAGCGGGCCTTTCGAACTGTTCGGCCGCGAGCATGAACTGGTGCTCGGCACCTCCTACACCGCCTCGCGCTGGAAGGGCAAGGACTACTGGAACGTCACCATCCCGGGCAACAGCATCGAGGACCTGCCCAACTGGAACGGTGATATCGGTGATCCGGACTGGGGCCCGGTGTCCCAGCGTACCGACGACAAAGTGCGCCAGAGTGGCACCTACCTGACCCTGCGGCTCAAGCCCATGGATGACCTGACCTTTCTGCTCGGCGGGCGCCTGGTCAACTACAAGCTCGACGGCATAGGCACCCGCAACAAGGAGAACGACCGCCTGATCCCTTATGTAGGCGCGGTTTATGACCTCAACGAGCATTTCTCCCTGTACGCCAGCTACACCGACATCTTCATGCCCCAGGATGCCTGGTTCCGCGACCGCAACGACCGCCTGCTCGATCCGGATGAAGGGCAGAACTACGAACTGGGCATCAAGGGCGAGTTCTATGAGGGGCGTCTGAACGCCAGCCTGGCGTACTTCGAGATTCACCAGAGCAACCGCACCGAGGAGGACACCCAGTACAACGGCAACCCGACCAACCCGGCGGTGGAGTTCGCCTGGATGGGCATTCGTGCGACCACCAAGGGTATCGAGGCGGAGATCTCTGGTGAGCTGGCGCCTGGCTGGCAGTTGCAGGGCGGCTACACCCACAAGGTGATCCGTGATGATGATGGCAAGAAGGTCTCGACCTGGGAGCCCGAGGACCAGCTCAGCCTCTACACCAGCTATCGCCTCGGTGGGGCGCTGGAGAAGCTGACCGTCGGTGGCGGGGCACGCTGGCAGAGCAAGGGCTGGCAAGTGCTGTACAACCGGCCCAAGGACCGCAATCAGGAGTTCTCCCAGGCACCGTTCTGGCTGGTGGATGTGATGGCGCGCTACCAGGTGACCGACAACCTGTCGGCGACCTTGAACGTCAACAACCTGTTCGACAAGCGCTATTTCACCAACGTCGGTTTCTACAACTCCTCGGTCTATGGCGAACCGCGCAACCTGATGCTGACCACGCGCTGGGATTTCTGAGGCGGGCAGGGTGGGCTCACGGTTTGCCCCATCATCCCGTGGTCGCTTCGTATCACAGTGTATCTCGCCACCCTGGCGTGCCATTGCCATACAAAAGCTTGCACTGCGGGATACACCGACGATACATGGACACGGCGAAATGGCTCCACCTTCAACAACAGTGGAGCATCACCATGTCACGTACTCATAGCACCCTCGGCCTGCTCGGCGCCGCCCTGGTCAGCAGCTTGGTTTTGGGTAACACCGCTTTCGCCGTCGAACCCCTGTCCAATGGCTATCAGTTGGCCTCGGCCAAGACGCCTGGAGAGGGCAAGTGCGGCGAAGGCAAATGCGGCGGCAGCGCCAAGGCCAGCCAGAACGAAGGCAAGTGCGGCGAAGGCAAATGCGGTGCCAGCGGCAAGGCCAGCCAGGCCGAAGGTAAGTGCGGCGAGGGCAAGTGTGGTGATGCGTCGTTCGCCAAGACCGATACCAACCACGATGGCAAGGTCTCTCGCGAAGAGTTCCTCGCGGTAGCCAAGGACCGTGCGGGCGAATTCGACAAGATCGACACCAACCACGATGGTTTCATCTCTGAAGAAGAGGCCTACGAGTACTTGAAGTCCATCTACGCCGCCAATGGCAAGCAGATGCCCGACGGCCTGTTCAGCCACCTGAACGGCAAATCCTGACCCCACCCTTGGACAATGCGCCCCTCCTGCTGGTCAGGCGGGGCGTCTTGCATTCTGGAGATCGCATGAACATGAACGACAACACCTTGCACACGGGGCTCGGCCTGCGCCGCGGCCTGTTGCCGGCGCTGCTGGCAATGGATGACGGTGCCGTGGACTTTCTCGAGTGTGCCCCGGAGAACTGGATCGGTGTCGGCGGCGCCTACGGGCAGGGCCTGGCACGCCTGGCCGAACGCTTCCCCATCGCTTGCCATGGCTTGTCCTTGTCCCTGGGCGGCAGCGCGCCGTTGGACTTGGCCTTCCTCGACCGGACCCGACAGTTCCTCGAACGCTACCAGGTGCGCTTGTACAGTGAGCACCTGAGCTACTGCAGCGACGATGGTCACCTCTACGACCTGATGCCGATCCCCTTCACTGACGAAGCCGTCCGGCATGTCGCCGCGCGCATCCGTGAAACCCAGGACCGCCTGGGCCGGCGCATCGCCGTGGAGAACGTCAGCTACTACGCCGCGCCGTACCAGGCCATGAGCGAGCTGCAATTCATCTGCGCCGTGCTGGCCGAGGCCGACTGCGACCTGCTGCTGGACGTCAACAACCTGTTCGTCAACGCCTGCAACCACCGCTACGACGCCCAGGCGTTCCTCCATGGCTTGCCTGCCGGCTGCGTGGCCGGGCTGCACGTGGCCGGCCACTACGACGAAGCGCCGGACCTAAAGGTCGACACCCACGGTGCTGCGGTGAAGGAGGGTGTCTGGGATTTGCTGGCGGCGGCCTACCAACGCTTTGGCGTGCATCCGACGGTACTCGAGCGTGACTTCAACTACCCACCGCTGGCCGAGCTGCTGGATGAGACCGCACGTATCTGCGCCGTGCAGCAGGCGGCAAGGAGTAACCATCATGTCTGAGCGCCTGCGCGAACAGCAATTCACCTTGGCCCGCCACCTGCGTGACCCAGCCGGTCATGCGCCGCCACCGGGTATCGAAAACCGTCGCCTTCAGGTTTACCGCGAACTGTTCTACGGCGCCATCGAAGGCCTGCTGGCCGGCAGCTTTCCGGTCATACGCCGGACCCTCGGTGAGGCACGCTGGCACGCCCGTGTGCGTGACTTCTACGCTCACCATCGTTGCCAGACGCCCTTGTTCACCGAGATTGCCGAGGAGTTCGTCGCCTACCTGCAGCAGGTCGAGCCCGACGCTCCCTGGCAAGTGGAGCTGGCGCATTACGAATGGATCGAAGCGCAGCTCTACCTCAGCGATGCCGAGGACCCACCGCATGATCCCGATGGCGACCTGCTCGAGGGTGTGCCGTTGCTCTCGTGCCTGGCCCGGCCCTTGGCCTATCGCTGGCCGGTGGAGCAGATCGGCCCGGATTACCAGCCACAGGAGCTCCCGGAGGCCCCGACCTTGTTGCTGGTGTACCGGGATGCAGGTTTCGAGGTGCGCTTCGCCCGCTTGACCGTATTGGCCTACCAACTGCTGGCGGGATTGTCGGGGACGGGGCGGGAGCGTTTACAGGCACTTGGTGGGGAGGAGATTGAAGCGCAAGGATTGCAGTTGCTCCAGGCGTTGCGAGAGCAGGGCATCATTGTCGGGACTATGAGGGGCTGAGCGTTGTCTTTAGGCAGCCCTCTGTGCATGCCGAAAGGTCTTCAGTGTCTTCGAGATCGAGCGCCGCCTACGCGGCGCATCGCCCGTGCATGCCGGCGGTTCTTCGGTGCCTTCTAGACCCCACGCCGCCCATGCGGCGCATCGCGACACAAGGCCGCTCCCACATCGTGATGGACCGAAGTTTTAGCCTTGGTTTGTACGACAGAGATATCGAGGTGGCCGCAACAAGCCCCACACAATCTTTCGCCCTGCACCAAGGCTACTGTGGGAGCGGCCTTGTGTCGCGATGCGCCGCGTGGGCGGCGCGGTATCTCAAGAGCGCCATAGGGCTCAGGGTATGCACCCGGTTGCCCGCTGATTCCCCCAGCAATCCGTAAAGAACCTTTTTATTGCCCGCGCCGCAGCCAGTGGTCCAGGCTCAACCGGCCCGAACCTTTGAGCAGCAGTGGCAGCAGGGCCACCAGGTAGATCAGCGGTAGCTTGAAGTTGCCGTGGCCCTGGTCGGTGATCGCATACCCCTGGGCCAACTCCGCCAAGCTCGACCAATGCGCCGGCCAATGCACGGCAGCGATCGCCACCAGGGTCACCACCATCAGCACCAGCGCCGCCAGGCGCGTGCCCAGTCCCAGCAGCAGGAGCAGGGGGCAGATCAGTTCGGCCCACATCGACAACTGCCAGTTCAGGCCTGCCGGCAACAGGTCGAAGGGGAAGGGAAAGTTCGATTGCAGTTGCTCGAACCAGTTCTCGCCGTTGAACTTCTCCCAGCCGGATTCGAAAAACTCCCAAGCCAGGAATAGCCGCAACGGCAGGTCGGCGCTCCAGGTGCCGAGACGGTCAAGGGCGGAGAAAGGGCGTGCAAGGGTGATCATGGTCGGTTTCCTCGGATCAGGGGAGAATGGTGGCGGCCCCGGGCGCGCTGACGGGGGCCGTGAACAGTTTCCAGCCCGAGGGTAGGGCGATGGCTTTCATGTGAGAGCTCCCGGGGAGACCGGCGACGGCGGGATGCTGTCGCTGCGGTGTTGGGGAGTCTGGCAAGCGGGATTATCTGCAGTGTGTCGGGGAGAGGCGCTTGTGTATCGCTGTGTAGCGAAAGCGCTGGTGCGGCTCCCCGACTTGACCTCGATTACGTCAGTAAGGGCGCTAACAACGGCGACCGTATCAGCGCAATTCGATCTGCGCGCAAAGCCCGCCACCGCTGCGGTTGCTCAAGGTCAGCGTCCCGCCGATCACCTGGGTCAGTTGCTGGGCAATCGCCAGGCCAAGGCCGGTGCCGCCGGTGCTGCGGTTGCGTGAACTTTCCACCCGGTAGAAGGGCTTGAGCACTTCGTCCAGTTCTTCGGCGGGGATTCCCGGTCCTTCGTCCAGCACCCGGATCAATGTGGTGCCATCGCTGTCGCGTTGTACTTCCAACTGCGCGGCGCCAGCGAACTTCAGAGCGTTGTCCAGCAGGTTCACCAGTACTCGACGCAAGGCATGGGGCCGTGTCTCGATCAGGGTGTCGGTGGTGCCGCAGCGTTGTACTTGGGCACCGCTGTCCTGGTAGTCAAACACCAGGCTGTCGAGGAAGGCGTCGAGGTCGATTCGGCAACTGGCCTCGGTGCTGCTATCCATGCTACGGGCATAGGCCACACCTTCGCGCACCAAGTGCTCCATGGCGTTCAGGTCGTGCCAAAGTTTGTCCTTTTCGACGCTGTCATCCATTACCTCGACCCGCAGCTTCATGCGTGTGATGGGGGTCTGCAGGTCGTGGGAAATGGCGGCCAGCAACTGCATGCGCTCCTTCAGGTAGGCGGCGATCCGCGCCTGCAGGGCATTGAAGGCCACGGCAGCGTACTTCACCTCGCGCGGCCCACTTTCGTCCAGGCGCGGCCCGGGCGTATTGGGATCGAGGTTGTCCACTGCCTGGGCCAGGCGGGTCAACGGGCGGATGGCGGTGCGCACCGCCAGCCAGGTGCACACCAGCAACACAGCCAGTTGGATCAACAGCACCACTGGCAGCCAGCTGGCCAGCGGCACGGGGGCGGGGGTAACGTCGATGGTCAGCGGCGCGCCGTCGGCCAGGCGCAGGTGGCCCTGGAAGTGCGGGCGCGGCCCGGGGATTTCCTGGAAGGTCAGGTGGTAGTCCCGGCCGATGGCCTTGGCGATCGACTCGGCGGCCATGGGCGGGGCCTCGCTGGGCATGACCTGGCCCGCCTCGCCGTCATCCAGGCGATAGCGATAGTTGTGCCGCTCCAGCAGCGGCAGCCAGGCCTCGCGCTCGGCGGCGGGTAGACGGTCGAGGATCGCGACCGAGGTGGCTACGTCCAGCTCCAGGTTGTTCAGCATCATCGAGCGGGCACTGATATAGCGCTCATAGAACTGCAACCCGAACGACAGCCCGTAGGCCAACACCAGCCCGGTGAGGAAGATCAGCGCCAGGCGCGAGGCGAGGGTGCGCGGCCAGCGCAGCAGGCGCTTCATGCTGGCGACTCGAGCAACTGAACAGGCAGGGCGAACACATAGCCCTCGCTACGTACCGTCTTGATGCAGGCAGGCTCCCGGGCATCGTCCTGCAGGCGCTGGCGCAGGCGGCTGACCAGCAGGTCGATGGAGCGGTCGAAGATATCTGCCTCGCGGCCCTGGGTGAGGTTGAGCAGTTGTTCGCGGCTGAGCACCCGCTGTGGGTGGTCGAGGAATACCCGCAGCAGGCGGTACTCGGCGCCGCTCAAGGCCACCAGGGTGCCTTCGCGGTCGAGCAAATGACGGGCGGTGGTGTCCAGGCGCCATTGGCCAAAGCCGATCAGCCGGCTGCTTTCGCTGATGGTCAGGTTCGGCGGCAGCATGCGCGTGCGGCGCAGCACTGCATTGATCCGCGCCAGCAGCTCGCGGGCCGAGAAGGGTTTGGTCAGGTAGTCGTCTGCGCCCATCTCCAGGCCGATGATGCGGTCGGTCTCGTCGTTGCGTGCGGTAAGCATTAGCACCGGCGTGTTCCTGTGCTTGCCGGCCCGCAGTTCGCGGCACAGGAGCAGGCCGTCGTCGCCCGGCATCATGATGTCGAGGACGATCAGGTCGACCGTGTTGGCTTCGAGGAAGGCACGCATCTGCCGGCCATCGGCGACGATGCTCGTGCGCAGGCCGCTCTTTTTCAGGTAGTTGCCGACCAGCTCGCGGATCTCGCGGTCGTCGTCGACGATAAGAATGTGATCGACATGCTCCATGTGGCGTGTCCTGTTTCAGTGGGAGTGAGTGCAGTTTACCGAGCGCGCGGGCGCTTGCCTGCTGGGGTTTGTATTGCAGTGTATCTGGCGTGGCGGCAGATACAGGGCGAAGCACGACAAGGTGTGGGCCGACACATCCGGGATACCTCCCTGGCTTGAAATGGCTCTCGACCGGAAGGCCGAACCTTCCTACCCGAGAACCTCGTACAGGAGATCCACCATGAACTTCAAGACTCTCGCCAGCGCCAGCCTCTTCGCCCTGCTCAGCTTCGGTGCCCTCGCTGCGCAAGCCAATGACCGTGCCAGTGCGATGCAGTACAGCTACGGTGACCATCTGGATGTGAAGAAGGTGTTGGCCGTGCAGGACGACCAACGCAATGCCTGCGGCGTGGTCAACACCCGTATGGACTACCTCGACTCCCAAGGCCAGCAACAGAGCGTGCAGTACCGCACCTACGCCACTGGCGGCTGCCACGAAAGCTGAGTCGCGAGCATAAGGAAACCCTGCTGATGATCACTACGCTCGGCGGCGCTCTGCGTCGCCTGCGCCCTTCGCGGCGCAACGGCCTCATCGCCCTGGCGCTGGCAGCCACCTTGGCTTGCCTGGGAATTGGTGGCCGGTTGCTGGCTGGCACTTCAGTGTCGCCGGTCAGCCTCGGCCCGATGCCCTCGCTCGATGGTGCGGTGCAATGGCTCAACTCGCCACCACTGGACCGCCAGGCCCTCGCGGGCAAGGTGGTGCTGGTGGACTTCTGGACCTACGACTGCATCAACTGCCGGCGCAGCCTGCCCTACGTCAACGAGTGGGCCCGGCGCTATGCCGACCAAGGCCTGGTGGTTGTCGGCGTGCATACCCCGGAGTACGACTACGAACACGATATCGACAACCTGCGCGGGCAGATCAAGGCGCTAGGCATCGACTACCCGGTGGCGGTGGACAACCGTTATGCCATCTGGAATGCCTTCAACAATCAGTTCTGGCCGGCGCATTACTTCGTCGACCGCCAGGGGCAGGTGCGCCATGTGCATTTTGGTGAGGGTGACTATGACGGGCAGGAGCGGGTGATCCAGCAGTTGCTCGATGAGGGACGGTAAGCCTGCGCAAGGGTGCTTGAGCGATAGTGCAAGACACCTGCAGGTGTCCATTTTCGCGGCTGGCACAGGACCTGTAGGCGATGGGCTGCGTGGCAGGCCTCACTCGCCGAGGCGCTGCTCCCGCGAGGGTGGATAGCCGAAATACGCCGCATAGCACTTGCTGAAGTGCGACACCGAGACGAATCCGCAGGCTACTGCCACTTCCATCACCGACAGGTCGGAGTACTGCAGCAGACGGCGGCTCTTGGTGATGCGCAGTTCCATGTAGTAGCGCCGTGGCGAGGTGCCGAGCTGGGCTTGGAACAGTCGGTCGATCTGCCGTCGTGAGCGGCCGCTGTAGGCGGCGAGCTGGTCGAGGCTGAGGGTTTCCTCCAGGTTGTTCTCCATCAGCTCGACGATGGTGCGCAGGTGCAGGCTCATGGACTTCTTCGCCCCAGGCCCCACCTGCCGATAGCGTGCACCGGAGAACGACAGGATCTCTTCGACACCTTCGGCCAGGCCATCGCCATGCAGGCTACGCAGCAGGCCGAGCATCAGTTCCATGGCGCCATTGGGGCTGGCGGCGGTGAGGCGGTCGCGGTCGAGGGTGAAGCTGGCCGGGGTGAGGCGGCTCTGTGGGCTGCGCTCGGCGAGGCTGGCCCGTTGTTCGGGGTGGATGCTGCAATCGTAGTCGGCCAGCACGCCGGCACGGGCGAGGAAGTAGGCGCCGTTCCACAAGCCGCCCAGAGCGACCTCGTGGGCGGCGCAGTCGCTGAGCAGGCGGTCGAGTTCGGGGTACTTGAGCGGGGTGCGCAGGCCGCCGCAGATCACCAGCAGGTCGAGTGTCTTCAACTCGCGCGGGTCGAGCTCGGTGGTGACGAGTTCCAGGCCGAGGTCGCTGAGCACACGATCGCCAGCCAGCGACAGGGGGGCGAACTCGAAGCTCTGGCTGCGCAGCAGGTTGGCCGTCACCAGTACGTCCATGGCCACGGTGAAGCTGGCCATGGAGAAATGTTCGAGCAAGACGAAACCGACCCGGTAGGCCGACTGCGCCTCACCGGCGGCGGACTTGAGGCGCAGCATGTTCGAGGTGCTGCTTTTCTTGCTGAATTGGCGAGGGATGGACACGTGTGACTCCGTTACGCTGCTGGGCGGCGATGAGTGTGCTTCGCGGACGTGGGAAACACAACCAGACGGCAGCTGCCGTGCCAGTGTGGCCAGGCGCGGACAAGATCCGACTGAACCCTTGGCCGGTGTGTCCGCCAAACGCAGTACCTACTGACGGGAGAGCACTTATGGAAATTGGAACAATCTGGATCATCCTCGCCGCGCTGCTGGTCCTTCTGGAAGTCTGGGCTATCTGGCACATCATCGGCAGTGACCACCGGGCCGAGCGCAAGATGCTGTGGATCGTCTTCGTCGTGTGCGCCCCGGTCATCGGCCTGATCGCTTGGGCGTGGCTGGGACCCAGGGCGGTCAAGGGCAAGGCGGTACTTGAGGAAAAGTGACGCTCGAGCCGCTTGACCTCTAGTTAGCTCGAGGTTCGATACTCCGGTACTTCTCATGCCAAGGCCTATTCCTGGGCCCTTTCCAAGGAGCAGCACCATGAGCCAGCCAAGCCCCTTCGTCCTGTCCAACCCCGAGGGCCTGTATGACCCGAGCGGCAACGGCTATTCCCATGTCGCCGAGGTCCGTGCGGGCATGCGTTTGCTGTATATCGCCGGGCAGGGCGGGGAAGACAGCCAGGGCGACCTGTCGCCGTTGTTCGCCGAGCAGGCCCGGCAAGCGCTGGCCAATCTGGAGACGGCGCTGGCCTCCAAAGGCGCCACGCTGGCGCGGGTATTCAAGCTGACCCTGCTGATCGTCGACCACTCCGAAGGCCGCTTGCGCCAGTGGGTCGCTGAGGCCGACCGGGCCTGGGGCGAGCATATGAAGCCGGCCTGTACCTTGATCCCGGTGCCACGCCTGGCGCTCGATGGCATGCTGATCGAAGTCGAGGCCGTGGCGGCGTTGCCCGGCGAAGAGGCTGGCAAATCCTCCGGCCCCCGATAGAATTGCCCCCCGCCATTCTTTGCAGCCAGCGAGCACCGCCATGTCCGGCCCGACCCTCGAACTGATCCAGACCGTCCCCGAGCAGGCCGGGCTGATCCGCAACCTGTACCAGTTCTACGCTTACGAGTCCTCGGACTGGGAGCAGGAAGACGTCGAGGTGGACGGCCGCTTCTACATCCATGACGCGCACATGGAGCGCTACTGGCAGGCTCCGGGGTGGAGCGCCAACCTGTTGCTGGTCGATGGCTTCATTGGCGGTTTCGTGCTGGTCGAAAAAAGCGAGCTTCCAGGCCTGGATGCGTTGGAGCTGGCGGACCTGTTCATCTTGAAGAAGTACCGCCGCCAGGGTATCGGTCGCGCCGTGGCCGGCCAGCTGCTATGTGGCGGTCAGGACGCCTGGCTGGTGCGCTACTACCGCCAGGACGAAGTCTCGGTGGCGTTCTGGCAGGCAGTGATGAGTGACTTGCCACGGCCGGCGCGGATGATCGAACTGGATGACGGGCCGGACTTGCTGAACATGCTGGTCTCGCCCGTCAGCCATTGAGCCCGCGTCTGCTCAGCTATCCCACTGCGGTGCGAACTCCGGGTTGACCACACGGTGGTGCTTGGGTAACCCGGCGATCAGGGCGCGATCCTGGTCATCGAGCTGCACCTTCAAGGCATCCAGATTGGCCTGTTGGTTCGCCCGGCTGCTGGCCTTGGGGATCACCGCGACGCCGTCCTGGTCCAGCAGCCATTTCAGGGCCACCTGGCTGGGCAGTACGCCGTGTCTGGCGGCCATGTCGCGGATCGCTCGCTGCTCCGCCGCCAGGCCACGGGCCAAGGGGGTGTAGGCGATCAGGGCGAGGTCGTGCTGGCGGGCATAGCTGAGCAGGGGCTGCTGGTCGAGCAGCACATGGTATTCCACCTGGATGGCAGACAACGGTGCGCCCAGTTCCTCCACGACCTTGCGCAGCAGCGGCAATGGGAAGTTGGCCACGCCGATGCAACGGGCCTTGCCTTCGTCGCGCAGGGCCACCAGGGCGTCGATGCTGCGCGCCAGGTCCCAGTCCTTGGCCGGCCAGTGGATCATGAACAGGTCGACCTGCTCGGTACCCAGGGCGCGGAGGCTGTCTTCCAGGGACTGGCGCATGGCCTGGGGCTGCAAGCGGTCCCACCAGACCTTGGTGGTCAGGTGGATGTTCTCGCGTGGCACCTCGCTTTCACGCAGGGCCTGGCCGACTGCCGCTTCATTGTCGTAGGCGGTGGCGGTGTCGATATGCCGGTAACCCAGCTCCAGCGCCTGGCGTACGGCGCGGGTGCAGTCGTCGCCGGTCATCGGCCAGGTGCCGAGGCCGAGGCAGGGCATGTCCAGGCCTTGGCGGTTGGTGAGCCTATGCATGGGGGACTCCTTGTTCAGGGTGAGTGAGGCCGGCTGCATGGCAACCGGCGATGTAGCCGAAGGTCATGGCCGGACCGAGGTTGATGCCGCCAGATGGGTAGTGCCCGCCGAGCACGCTGGCCATGTCGCTGCCTGCCGCATAGAGCCCGGGGACCGGCTGGTCAGCGGCGTCCAGCACCCGCGCCTGGCCGTCGGTGCGCAGCCCGGCGAAGGTGCCGAAGCAGCCGGGTTGTACCTTGACTGCGTAGAACGGGCCCTGTTCGATCGGCGCGACACAGGGGTTGGGCCCCTGGTGCAGGGCATCGCCGCTGCGCCGGTTGAATGCCGTGGTGCCGCGACCAAAGGCCGGGTCCTGGCCCAAGCGAGCATGCTGGTTGAACTGACTGACTGTTTCCACCAGCCCGGCGGGGTCGATGCCGCAGGCTTGGGCCAGTGCTTCGAGGGTAGAGCCACGCTTGAGGTAGCCGCTGCGCAGGTGTGCTCGTAACGGCAGCGGAGCAGGGCGGGCGATGCCCAGGCCGTAGCGGCGTTGGAAGCGGTGGTCGCAGATCAGCCAGGAGCACGCCTCTTCGTCCTCTGGCACAGCCTTGAGCATCGCATCCACGTAATCGTAGTAGCCGCCGGCCTCGTTGACGAAGCGCCGGCCATTGCGCAGCACACCGATGATGCCGGGCTTGCCGCGGTCGATGATATGCGGGAAGTGGCCAACGCTGCCGTCGCTGTAGGGCACTTTGGAAACGGGGGCCCAGGCCACCGGCGAGCGCAGGTCGTCGGCGACCTGGCCACCTGCCGACTCCCCCAGGCGCAGGCCATCGCCGGAGCAGGACAGAGGTGGCAAGGCCAGGTTGTCGTGGCCACTGGTATCACGCGGGAACAACGCCTTGCGCCGTTGCGGATCGTTGGGAAAACCGCCAGCGGCGAGCACCACGGCGTTGGCGTGGATCGCCAGCTCGCTGCCCTGGTGCTCGACCCGCGCTCCCCGTACCTGACCCTGCTCGATGATCAGGCTCAAGGCGGGTGTCGATGCCATCAGATGCACCCCGAGGTCCTGTGCCGAACGCGCCAGCCGCGCCACAAGCGCCACGCCATTGACCAAGTGCATGGCCCGGCCATGGCGAGCCAGATGATAGAGGTGTGTGAGTACGCGGCGGTTGACATGGGCCAGGGCACGCAGGGAGCGGGTCATGCCTAGGAACGCGGCAAGGTCCGCGCCGGCCATGATTGGCATGCCGATGAACGAGGTTTCGCGCAGGGTCTTGCGCAGGCGCGGCAACAGATCGAGGACCTGGCGGGCATCGTAGGGCGCGGCGATCAGTTGGTGGCCGCCGGTGGCAGCGCCAGGGGTGTCGCCATGCATGTCGGGAATACCGTTGCCGTCGACGAACTGCAAGGTGGTATGACGCTCGAAGAAGTCGACCATCGCCGGGCCCGCTTCGAGAAAAGCATCCACCAGCTCGGCGCGGTAATGCACGCCGAGCTCATGGCGTAGATAAGTGCGCGGCTGCTCGATCTCTTCTTCGATACCCGCGCGGCGGGCCAGCGGGTTGCGTGGCACCCACATCCAGCCGCCGGACCAGGCGGTGGCACCGCCGAATACCGGGGCCTTCTCCACCAGTACGACCTTTTGCCCGTGATGGGCCGCAGTGACGGCAGCGGCAAGGCCGGCCGCGCCGGAGCCGATCACCAGCAGGTCACAGGTTAGGGAAGCGGGAGGTGCAGTCATCCAGGTACGGCCTCAGATATTGGAACGGAGTTTCATATTTCCCCATGTGCAAGCCTGCTTTCCAGACTGATTGGGCGAAAGTGGTCGATCATCGAACAGAAAGTGATGCAATGCCGTTCCGGCTTTTACTCATTGGGCGCTGTCTTCTAGAATCGCTTAACTTTCATCAGGATTCCGAAAACCATGGCCGGCAGCCAGATCGAACGTGCCTTCAACCTCCTTGAACAGCTCACCGCCGACGCCAGGGGCCTGCCCTTGCAGGCCTTGGCCGATGAGTTGCAGATCCCCAAGAGCGCCGCTCACCGCATGCTCGGCGAGTTGATCCGCCTGGGCTATGTGCGCCAGAACCAGGAGAACAGCCGCTATCAACTGTCCACCCGCCTAGTGGCCCTGGCCTTTCGCTACCTGGGCAGCAGCGGTGTCGATATCGTCGAGCCCATCCTTGACCGGCTGGCCAGCGACACTGGCGAACTGGTGCGCCTGGGCGTGATCGAGGGGGACCGCTTGACCTGGATCGCCAAATCCCAGGGGGCCCGTTCCGGTTTGCGTTACGACCCCGACATGGGCCGTGACGCGCCGCTGTTCTACACCGCCTCCGGGCATGCTTGGCTGGCCAGCCTCAGCGATGCCGAGGCGCTGGTGCTGGTGGAGCGCCAGGCTGGCGAGGCACCGCTGGACCTCGGGCCGAACGCGCCACGCAACAATATCGAACTGCTCGAACGCCTGCGCCTAGCCCGCGAGCACGGCTATGCCTGGGTGATCGAAAGCTCTGCCGTCGGCACCTCGGCCCTGGCGGCGGTGGTGCGAGACCCTCGCACAGGCAAGGCCTGTGGTGTGCTCAGTGTCGCCGGCCCCAGCGCCCGGCTGCCGGAAGCGCGCATTCATGAATTAGCGCCGCGGTTGTTGGACGCTGCGGCCGAGCTGTCGGCGGCCAGTCAGGCGTCCAAGCTGTTCGGTTGAGCAAACGGAAAAGACTCAAACCC
This sequence comes from Pseudomonas sp. X10, assembly GCF_054889225.1. NCBI lineage: Bacteria > Pseudomonadati > Pseudomonadota > Gammaproteobacteria > Pseudomonadales > Pseudomonadaceae > Pseudomonas > Pseudomonas sp. X10. The sequence continues at coordinate 2,144,081 of NZ_CM142677.1, forward strand.
TTGCGCCGAACGGCGATCCTGTTCTAAATAATGCGAACGCCAATTATGGAACGGAGTTCTGGAAATATGAATCAACGGGTCTTTTCCCTTGCCGCCTTGACCGTTCTGGAGCTCTCGCCCCCCGAAATGATCGACGTAGCAGCCCGCACCGGCTATAGCCATGTCGGCTTGCGTCTGGTGCCTGCGACTGCCGAGGAGCATCATTTTCCCCTGGTGGCCGATGCCGGGCTGCGTCGCCAGACTCTGGCGCGTCTGCGTGACAGCGGCATCCGGGTGTTGGACATCGAGATTCTGCGACTCAAGCCGGACACCTGCGTATCTGACTTCGAACCCATCCTGGCCGTCGGCGCCGAGTTCGGTGCCAGCGAGGTGTTGGTGGCCGGCAATGACCCTGACGAAGCGCGGCAGACCGAGCGCTTCGCCGAGCTGTGCGATCTGGCTGCTGCCTACGGCTTGCACCCGAGCCTGGAGTTCATGCCTTGGACCGACGCCCGCGACCTGTCGCAGGCGCTGCGCATCGTCGATAATGCCGGCCGCGCCAATGGCGCCGTGCTGGTGGACGCCTTCCATTTCGACCGTTCGGCCTCTCGTCTCGAGGATTTGGCGCGGGTTGGGCCTGAGCGCCTGCGCTACGCTCAGCTGTGCGACGTGGCGGGCCCTCGCCCGCAGGACATGGCGGAAATCCTCCGCCAGGCACGCAACGAGCGGCGCTTTCCCGGCGAAGGTGACTGCGACCTGCGCGGGCTGCTGCACACCTTGCCGCCTGCCATTGCCTTGAGCCTGGAAATCCCGACGCGGCACCTGCTGGAGCAGGGCGTCGACGCCGAAACGCGTGCACGCCTGGCCTTGGACAAGGCACGGACGCTGTTGCAACACCTTTGAGGTCAGACCCTGGCGCGGCATAGGGCCGCGCTTCTTCTCGAGATCGCCATGAGTTCCAGTACGCCGCTGTCCGGAGTCAACCAACCGCTGCGAGGCATCTTGCTGGTGGTGGGCGCTACCTTCCTGTTCGCCAGCCACGATGCCCTGTCCAAGTTCCTCGGTGGCTTGTACCCGATCATCATGGTGGTCTGGGCGCGGTACCTGGTGCACACCTTGCTCATGGCCGGGATCTTCCTGCCCCAGGCCGGCTTGCGCGTGCTACGCACCCGGAGACCGTTCCTGCAGTTGCTGAGGGCCTTGAGCCTGCTCAGCACCAGCCTGCTGTTCACCGCTGGCCTGCAGTACCTGCCGCTGGCCGAGGCCACGGCGGTCAACTTCCTGGCCCCGGTGCTGGTCACGGCGTTGTCGGTGCCGTTGCTCAAGGAACATGTCACCCGGGGCCAGTGGGCAGCGGTGGTGATGGGTTTTGTCGGCGTGTTGGTGGTGGTGCATCCGGGCGGGGAGCTGTTCACCCCGGCGATCCTGTTTCCCTTCGGCTCGGCCCTGGGGTTCTGCTTCTATCAACTGCTGACCCGCAAGCTGGCCGCCCATGACAGCCCGACCACCAGCAACTTCCTCGCCGGGCTGTGCAACACCTTGGTGATGACCGCTCTGGTGCCGTTCTTCTGGCAACTGCCGAGCCTGGGACATGGCCTGTTGATGCTGGCCCTGGGTGGTTGCGGGATGACCGCGCACTTGTTGCTGACCCAGGCGTTCCGCCATGCGGCCCCGGCGTTGCTGGCGCCGTTCGGGTATTGCCAGATCGTCTTCGCCGGGCTGCTGGGGCTGCTGCTCTTCAGCCAGATGCCAGACAACACCAGCTTGCTTGGCATCGCCATCATCTGCTTGAGCGGGCTGGGCGCGGCCTGGATGCAGCGGGGCAAGTAAACAGGCCTTTATCGCTTGTGGGCGGCGCGAAGCGTGCGCATCCCCGGCCCATCGCCAGCTGACGCTGGCTCCTACCTTGACACTGCAACCCCGGCAGAGCCTGCGACAGGCTGCCTGCCAGAAAGACGAAAGGCCCCTCACGGGGCCTTCCTTGCAACGCTTGTCCGGTCAGTTACTCAGCGCCCGCATACTGTTCTTGCGGCTGGCTTCGTACGCGTCCTTTTCCATTGGACGGGCATTTGGGGTGCCCAGGTCCTCCATGGCCAGGCGGTGGGTTTCTGGCGCCAGGTAGGCGGCGAGAGCGCACAGGCAGGTGATGAAGAAAGCCAGGCTGCCGATTACCAGCGGGATGTTGTCCGAGCCGGGCGGGGCGATGGTGGCGAACAGGGCTGGCAGCATGGCCGTGAGCATGGTGCCGATGTTCTGTGCGATGGACATGGCCGAGACGCGGTAGCGGGTCTGGAACAGCTCAGGGTAGAAGCTGGGGAACACCGCGTTGTAGCCCTGGTAGACCATGCCCCACATCAGGATCGAGGTGGCGAAGGCCAACGGCACGTTCTGGATGCTGATGGCGTAGAGGTAGGCGAAGGCGAGCAATCCCGAGCCCAGGCAGCCGGCGATCATGGTCGGGCGGCGGCCGATCTTGTCCGAGAGGTTGCCGACGAAGGGAATCACCAGCACCGCGACAATGTTGCCCACCACCGGAATCCACAGGTACACGCTCTTGTCGAAGCCGATGCCATAGGCCGGCTGCACTGCGTAGGCCGCGCCGAAGATGGTGGCGACCACCGGGATCACGTTCATCAGGGCCATGAACATCACCAACACCATGCACTTCCAGCTGTGGCGGAAGGCTTCGGTGATCGGCGACTTGGCGACCTTGTGCTGGCTCTCTTCCTGGACGAAGGCCGGGGTCTCGTGGACTTCGCGACGGATGATGAAGCCGGCGATCAGTACCACGGCGCTCATCAGGAACGGAATGCGCCAGCCCCACTCATTGAAGGCCTCGCTGGGCATGAAGTAGGCCAGTGGCAGGAAGACCGCGGCGGCCATGACCTGGCCGGCCTGCACGCCTTGCAGGGTGTAGCTGGCGTAATAGCCACGCCGGCCGAAGGGGGCGTGCTCCAGGATCATCGAGCTGGCCCCGGAGATTTCTCCGGCCACGGCGAAGCCCTGGACCAGGCGCAAAAGCACCAGCAGGGCCGGGGCGAGGAAGCCGATGTCGTGGTAGGTCGGCAGCAGGCCCACGGCCATGGTCGAGATGCCCATCAGGAACATGCACAGCAGCAGCACGTTCTTGCGGCCACGGGTGTCACCCCAGTGGCCAAGCACGAAGGCGCCCACCGGACGCGCCAGGTAGCCGACGCCGTAGGTCGCCAGCGAGGCGACGATGGCCATTTTCGGGTCGGTGGAGGGGAAGAAGATCTGCGGGAAGATCAGCGCCGCCGCCTGGGCATAGATGAAGAAGTCGTAGTACTCGAGTGCCGAGCCTATCCATCCGCTGGCAGTTGCTTTCTTGGCTTGGGAGCTGGAGGTAGCCATCGTTGTCTCCGTTGTTTTTGTTAGTCCCGGATGGTGCGCGCTCTGCGCTTGCCCGAGGGCAACCGGGGTGCCGCTGTCCGGTTAGGTTCGCAAGTGGGGTCAGCGCAAGGTGGCAAGCGATAGCCGCCGTGTAGGCGGACTGCAAAGCGGGAACGGATGAGCAGGTGCGGTCTGCGAGGCGATGGAAGTGAGCATGAGTCGGTACCCGATTTATTGAACTTATTATGTCGTGACGCTGGGTTTGCCATCGCAGGACCTGCCGAATGACCGGGGCAACAAGGTTCCGGTCGGGGGCCTGCAACTGGGATGAATGTTTGCGCATGGGTCGAAAAGGGGTCAATTCGCTGAATCCGCTTTTGTTCGATAATCGAACAGAAAACTAACCGTTCCGTACAAAATGAATTGCTGAGGCGACTTTACCTGCCAATAATTCATCGTGCCAGGAACCCGAAAGGTTTTTGGGCCTCATTTTTCCGCTGCAGGCACCGCGCCTGCGCCTATAACAAGGAACTCCAGCATGCAGCGTTCGATTGCCACCGTGTCCTTGAGCGGTACCCTGCCGGAAAAGCTCGAAGCCATTGCTGCCGCCGGTTTCGACGGCGTCGAGATCTTCGAGAACGACCTGCTCTACTACGCCGGCAGCCCGCGGGAAATCCGCCAGATGTGCGCCGACCTGGGCATTGCCATCACCCTGTTCCAGCCGTTCCGCGATTTCGAAGGTTGTCGCCGCGACCGTCTGCAGAAGAACCTGGATCGTGCCGAGCGCAAGTTCGACCTGATGCAGGAGTTGGGCACCGACCTGGTGCTGGTGTGCAGCAACGTCCAGCCCGATGCCCTCGGAGATGAGCAGGTGCTGGTCGATGACTTGCGCCTGTTGGCCGAGCACGCCGGTGCGCGCGGCCTGCGTATCGGTTACGAGGCGCTGGCCTGGGGCCGGCATGTCAACACCTACCAGCAGGTCTGGAACCTGGTACGCCAGGCCGATCATCCGGCCTTGGGCGTGATCCTCGACAGCTTCCATACCCTGTCGCTCAAGGGCGACCCCAGCGCCATCCGCGACATCCCCGGTGAGAAGATCTTCTTCGTGCAGATGGCCGACGCGCCGATCCTGGCCATGGATGTGCTGGAATGGAGCCGTCATTTCCGCTGCTTCCCGGGGCAGGGCGAAATGGACCTGGCCGGTTTCCTCGCGCCGATCCTCAGTACTGGTTACCGTGGGCCGCTGTCGCTGGAGATCTTCAACGATGGCTTTCGCGCCGCGCCGCCACGACAGAACGCTGCCGATGGCCTGCGCTCGCTGCTTTACCTGGAAGAAAAGACTCGCCTGCGCTTGGAGCAGGCGGGGCAGGCGGTCGAGCCCGGCGTGCTGTTCACGCCACCGGCGGCCAGTCGCTACGACGGCGTGGAGTTCCTCGAATTCGCGGTCGACGAAGCCGTGGGCGCGCGCCTGGGCGGCTGGCTCAAGCGCCTGGGTTTTGCCCAGGCCGGCCAGCATCGCACCAAGGCGGTCAGCCTGTTGCGTCAGGGCGATATCAACATCGTGCTCAACGCCGAACCCTATTCCTTTGGCCACAACTTCTTCGAGTCCCATGGCCCTTCATTGTGCGCCACGGCGCTGCGGGTCCAGGACGGGCAGGCGGCGCTGCAGCGTGCTTGTGGCTACCGTGGCCAGCCGTACCGTGGCCTGGTCGGCCCCAACGAGCGTGAGGTCCCCTCGGTGCGCGCCCCGGACGGTAGCCTGATCTACCTGGTGGAGCAGGCCGACGACGGCCAGACCATCTACGACACCGACTTCAATCTCGACAGTGGCGCCAAGGCCGAGGGTGGCCTGCAGCGTATCGACCACATGGCCCTGGCACTGCCGGCCGAGTCGCTGGACAGCTGGGTGCTGTTCTACAAGAGCCTGTTCGATTTCGAAGCCGACGATGAAGTGGTGCTTCCCGACCCCTATGGCTTGGTAAAGAGCCGAGCCTTGCGCAGCCAGTGCAGCTCGGTGCGCCTGCCGCTGAACATCTCGGAGAACCGCAACACCGCCATTGCCCACGCGCTGTCCAGCTACCGTGGTTCGGGCGTGCACCACATCGCCTTCTCCTGTGATGACATCTTCCGCGAAGTGGCACGGGCCAAGGAGGCGGGCGTGCCCTTGCTGGAGATCCCGCTGAACTACTACGACGACCTGGCCGCGCGCTTCGATTTCGACGACGAGTTCCTCAGCGAACTGGCTTACTACAACGTGCTCTATGACCGCGACGCCCAGGGCGGCGAGCTGTTCCACGTCTACACCGAGCCGTTCGAGGAGCGTTTCTTCTTCGAGATCATCCAGCGCAAGAACGGTTACCTCGGGTATGGCGCGGCCAATGTCGCCGTACGCCTGGCCGCCATGGCCAAGGCCCGCAGCGGCGCGGCCCGCAAACCGGTGCTCTGAGCCCCATGGGCGGGTGCAGGCTTCCCTGTGCCCGCTCGGTCACGGATAATCCCCTCATTCCTACAACAGTCTGTGAGTCGGTATGAGTGATTCCGTAGTCAGCCTCGGCCTGCCTGAAGTCGACGGGGTGCGCAAGTCGCGCAAGAACAACCCCGAAAAAACGCGCGAGGACATCCTCCAGGCCGCCATCACCGAATTCGTCCAGCAGGGGCTGGCTGGCGCGCGGGTCGATGCCATCGCCGAGCGCACTGCCACCTCCAAGCGCATGATTTACTACTACTTCGGCAGCAAGGAGCAGCTTTACGTCGAGGTACTGGTCAAGCTCTACGGCGATATCCGCAAGACCGAGCGCAGCCTGGACATGGAGTCGCTGCCGGCCGAGCAGGCCATCCGCCGCCTGGTGGAGTTCACCTTCGACCACCATGACCGCAACGTCGACTTCGTGCGCATCGTCAGCACCGAGAACATCCATTACGGCGAGTACGTCAAGCAGTCTCCGGTGATCCGTGAGATGAGCAGTATGGTCTTGGACGCGTTGGGCAAGACCCTGCGCCGCGGGGAAGAAGAGGGCATATTCCGCCCGGGAATCGAAGTCATCGACTTGCACATGCTGATGAGTTCGTTCTGCTTCTACCGCGTGTCGAACCGCCATACCTTCAGCGAGATCTTCCAGATCGACCTGTCTGACGAAGCGATCAAGCAGCGGCACAAAGAAATGATCTGCGAGGCGGTGCTGCGCTATATCCGGGCGTGACCGCTGACGCGGCAGGTGAGGGATGAGGGGCAGGCTCCTTTTGCACGACGCGGCCCCGAAAGTTGGGCAGGCTTGCCAGCGCATGGGGCGTCACTGACGCCCCGCGATTTCTGATCAGCTGAAGCTGGCGAAGTGCGCCTGCATCCTCTGCGCATCCGCTTGCCGCCCGCTGAACAGCTCGAATGCCTTGACCGCCTGGAACACCGCCATGGTACCGCCATCCAGGGTGCGACAGCCCAGTGCCCGGGCATGGCGCAGCAGTTCGGTTTCCAGCGGGAAGTAGATGATCTCCGCCACCCACAGCCTCGGGTGCAGCAGTTCCACCGGCAACGGTGTACCGGGCAGCTTGGCCATGCCCACCGGTGTGGTGTTGACCAGGCCATCGGCAGCGGCCACGGCAGCCGCGAGGTCACCGCCGAGTACCGCCCGGCCTTCGCCAAAGCGTCCGTTCAGGTTGTCCACCAGCGCCTGGGCGCGATCGGCGTCCACCTCGAACAGCAGCAACTGTTCGACCCCTTCGCTAAGCAACGCATGGGCCACCGCCGAGCCTGCGCCGCCCGCGCCCAGCTGCACCACCTGGCGCCGCGCCGCATCCGGTAGGCCCCGGCGAAAGCCTTCGGCAAAACCCAGGCAATCAGTGTTGTGGCCAACCCGTTTGCCATCCTTCAGCACCACCGTATTGACCGCGCCGATCCCGCTTGCCTCATCGGACAGTTCGTCGAGCAACGGCAGGATCGCCTGCTTGAACGGATACGTCACATTCAACCCGGTGAAGCCTGTGTGCTGCGCCGCATCGAGCAACTGGGGCAGAGCATCGTCAGCCAGGCCGAGCTGGTCCGCATCGATCAGCCGATAGAGGTAGCGCAAGGACTGGGCGTCGCCTTCGCGCTCATGCAGGGCAGGGGTACGGGATGCCTGGATGCCGCGCCCGATCAGGCCGGCGAGGATGCCCTGGGGAGAAGCACTCATGCGCCTGCCTCCTTGAGCGACTGGGCGAAGTACTGCAAGCCCAAGCTATAACCTTGGCTGCCGAGCCCACAAATCACCCCGACGGCAATCGCCGAGACGAAGGACAGGTGGCGGAAGGGTTCGCGCTTGTGCACGTTGGACAGATGCACTTCGATCACTGGCAGTTCGCTGGCGACCAAGGCATCGCGGATGGCGACCGAGGTGTGGGTCCAGGCCGCGGGGTTGATCAGGATCCCTGCGCAGCGTCCGCGGGCGCCGTGAATCCAGTCCAGCAGCTCACCTTCATGGTTGGTTTGGCGGAACTCGATCTCCAGCCCACATTCATGGGCGCTGTCGGCGCAGAAGCGAGCGAGGTCGGCGAGGGTTTCGTGGCCATAGGTGGCCGGTTCGCGGGTGCCCAACAGGTTCAGGTTGGGGCCGTTTAGCACGAGGATGCGGGGTTTCATGGGGCATCTCATTGTTGTTATTGGATGCCTTGATATTTGTACTATCCGGTTAGTTTCGTCAATTGAAGGGAATGGACCTTGACCAGAAATTGGGCGATTATCGGCCAGCATTCTTAGCAACAATGAAAAACACGCCGGATCCAGGAGCAATTTCGCCTCGATGAAGAAAATAGTCCGCATCGATGACCTGCAAGTCTTCGTCTCCACCGTCGCGGCCGGCAGTTTTTCTGCTGCGGCGCGTCAGCTCGACATTTCCCCTGCGCTGGCCAGCGGCGCCATCCAGCGCCTTGAGCGCAACCTGGGTATCCGCCTGTTCGTGCGTTCCACGCGCCGTCTTCGCCTGTCGGATGATGGTGAGCGCTATTTGCCCCATGCCAAGGCGGCCCTGGAGGCCTTGGTCAGTGGAGAGATGGCGTTGGAGGAGGCTCGGGCCGACATCGCCGGGGTCATCCGGCTGTCCATGCCGTCAGACCTGGGACGCAATGTGCTGCTGCCCTGGCTCAATGATTTCCAGGCCGAACATCCGCGGGTGCAGTTGCAACTGCGCATCAGCGACCAGGTCGCGGATTTCTTCAGCGATCACCTGGATGCGGGCATCCGTTATGGACAGTTGGCGGACTCGGGGCTGGTCTCGCTGCCGTTGGCACCTTTCAACCGCCGCACGGCCTGCGCGTCGCCCGAATACATAGCCCAGCATGGCGCGCCGCGTTCCCCTGAAGAACTCAGCCGGCACAACTGCCTGCGCTATGTCATGGGTGAGCATACTCATGAGCGCTGGAGCTTCCACGGAGTGGAAGGGGTGAGGACCATCGTGGTGACAGGCGATCGGACCTGCGACGATGCCGATATCGTGCGGCGTTGGGCCTTGGCGGGATTGGGGATTATCTACAAGTCGAAGATCGACGTGATCGACGACCTGCGGGCGGGGAGGCTGGTGGAGCTGTTCCCTGACGATGTGGGCCAGCCGGCGCCTCTGCAACTGGTGTGCGCGCACCGCCACTCGCTGACGCCGGCTATCCAGCAGTTACGCACCTTCCTGGCCGAACGCTGCGAGCGGTTGCTGGGCGCGCCGTAATCGGCGGGCCCAGTGAGAGCCCGGCTCAGAGGTAGGTGAACACTTGCTCGGCGCTCAGGCGCGATTTGGGCAGTTCGGCGTTGAAGTCGCTGTCGCTGCGGTAGCCGAGGCTGACCAGGACCAGGCTGGTGTAGCCCTGGGCGCGCAGGCCCAGTTCTTCGTCGAGCTTTTTGAAGTCGAAGCCTTCCATAGGGGTGGCATCCAGGCCCAGCGAAGCGGCGCCCAGCAGCAGGGTGCCCAAGGCCAGGTAGGTCTGTTTCTCCATCCAGTGCTGCAGATCCTTCAGGTCATGGCGGTGCAGCGTCACGTAGCTGCGGCGGGTTTTGTCCTGGCCGGCCTTGGCTTCGTCGTTCTTGAAGCGGCCGTCGCGGGCTTCCTGGGCGAGCACGGCTTGCAAGTGTTCTTCGGTCATGTCGGTGCGAGTGCACAGCACGATCACGTGGGAGGCATTGAGGACCTTGGGCTCGTTGTAGGCGAAGCTGCCTTCGGTGCCCTTGGCGATGCGCGCCTTGCCTTCCTCGGTGGAGGCGACCACGAAGTGCCAGGGCTGCGAGTTGACTGAAGACGGGCTGTGGCGCAGTTGGTCGAGCAGGGTGTCGATGGTTTCCTGCGGGATCTTGCGGGTGCCGTCGAAGGCTTTGGTGGTGTAGCGGCGTTTGGCGAGGCTTGCGAGTTCCATAGGGGCTCCGGTGGATGGCTTGGGTGTGGGCGCTGCGAGGGGGTCAGAAACCTTCGAGGACGATCTTGCCCCTGGCCTTGCCGCTTTCGATGACAGCATGGGCGCGCCGCAGGTTGTGGGCGTTGATGGTACCGAAATGTTCGCCCAGGGTGGTTTTCAGCACGCCCTGGTCGATCAGTCCGGCGATGCGTTCGAGCAGTTCATGCTGCTTGATCATGTCGGCCGTCTGGTACAGCGAGCGGGTGAACATCAGCTCCCAGTGCAGCGACAGCGACTTGCGCTTCATCGGCACGACGTCGAGCTGGGCCGGGTCGTCGATCAGCGCCAGTTGGCCTTGCGGGCGCAGAGCCTTGACCAGTTGGGCGAAGTGGTTGTCGGTGTGGGTCAGGCTGATCACATGGTCTACTTCGCCGATGCCGATCTGCTTTAACTGCTCGGGAATGGACTGACTGTGGTCGATCACATGGTGCGCGCCCAGGTCCTTGACCCACTGCTGGGTCTCTGGCCGCGAGGCGGTGCCGATCACGGTCAGGCCGGTGAGCTGGCGCGCCAGCTGGGTCAGGATAGACCCTACGCCGCCGCCGGCGCCCACGATTAGCAGGCTCTGGCCTGCGCCGCCGTTTTCCGGAATGCCCAGGCGGTCGAACAGCAGCTCCCAAGCGGTGATCGACGTCAGCGGCAGGGCCGCGGCGCTGGCGTCGTCCAGGGACTTGGGCTTGTGCCCGACGATGCGTTCGTCCACCAGGTGGAATTCGCTGTAGCTGCCGGGGCGGTCGATGGCGCCGGCATAGAATACCTCGTCGCCGGGTTGGAACAGTGTCACCTCGCTGCCGGTCTCCCGCACTACGCCGACCGCATCCCAGCCTATTACGCGGGGTTCCGGGGTGGCGCCGCTGCCGGCGCGGATCTTGGTATCGACTGGGTTCACCGATAGGGCCCGCACTTCTACCAGCAGGTCACGCGGTCCCGGTGCGGGCTTGGGCAGTTCGCTGTCGAACAGCGCGAGGGGGTCATCAATGGGCAGGCCGTGCTGGGTGAAGACAATGGCTTTCATCAGGTTCATCCCGGAGTTCGAGGGCGTGGAAAAGATGGGGGAAGACTAGCCTGGCGGTTGCTGGGGAAAAACCGCTGGATCCCGGGAACACTTTCGTTGTTTTGATGAAAATGATTGGGCATCGGGACCTGCATGACTCCGCTCTTGCAGGCGCCGACGGCGCCTACTAAAGACAGCAGGCCTCGATTCTTGTGTGGCAGCTGTATTGCCTGTGATGGCTACTACCGGTCCAAGTCTTGTGCCGCATGCCGTTCCGGCACCTGGCTTTCCTCGTCTCCCCACGTGCGGTTGACCCGCTGCCCGCGGATGACCGCTGGCCGGCTGGCTATTTTTTCGGCCCAGCGCTGTACATGGCTGTACTCCTGCACCGCGAGGAACTCACCTGCCGAGTACAGGTTGCCCCGCGCCAGTTGGCCATACCAGGGCCAGACGGCGATATCGGCGATGGTGTAACTGTCGCCCGCCAGGTACTGGCTCTCGGCGAGCCGGCGATCCAGCACATCCAACTGACGCTTGGCCTCCATGGTGAAGCGGTTGATCGGATACTCGAACTTCTCCGGCGCATAGGCATAGAAATGCCCGAAGCCACCACCCAGGTAAGGCGCCGAGCCCATCTGCCAGAACAGCCAGTTCAGGGTTTCTGCACGCCCGGCCGGGTCGGTGGGCAGGAAGCAGCCGAACTTCTCGGCCAGGTACAGCAGGATCGAGCCTGATTCGAACACACGGATCGGCGGCTCTGTGCTGCGGTCGAGCAGGGCAGGGATCTTCGAGTTGGGGTTGATCTCGACGAAGCCACTGGAGAACTGCTCGCCCTCGGTAATACGGATGAGCCAGGCATCGTACTCGGCACCGCTGTGCCCCAGCGCCAGCAGCTCTTCGAGGAGGATGGTGACCTTGACCCCATTGGGCGTGGCCAGGGAATAAAGCTGCAGTGGATGCTTGCCTAGCGGCAACGTCTTCTCATGGGTCGGCCCGGCGACAGGCCGGTTGATGCTGGCGAACTCGCCACCCGATGGTGCGTCATGCTGCCAGACCTGGGGCGGAACATAGGGTGTCTTGCTCATGGGACGAACCTCCTGGATTGCTCGAGGCTGGGAGTCGGGTCGGGATGAGAGCCGATCGCTGTGGCCACGTGGGGGTACTTCTATGCCATGCAATGGGACAATGGGGCAATACTCGGGCTTGATATGGCTGAGGAGCCTAGCCAGTCAGGGGTGGTTGGCCGCCCCTGAGCATCTTTACAGATGGCGCTACTTGGTATTGGCATCTGGGCCTGTTGAGGCTAGGCATTTAGCTTACGGTAAAGCTTGTTGGCGATCTCGGCTGAGATCAGCCCCTTGGTGATAAAGGCAATGAGCAGAATGACCATGGATATGATGACTGCATTGATCAAGCGCTGCTCTTGGATGGACTGTTCAATAAAGTCCTGTGGTGGGGTTTTGAGTAACTCGCAGATCACTTCGTTATCCTCTGGAGTTAACACGACCTTGCCGGCTTCACAGTCGCTCTTGTTTAGCTCCCAGCCGTTGCGACTCCAGGACATTGCTACTTGCCCGTTTGTCCAAAATGCAGTACGCGTCTTTTTAATTGTCAGGAAGGCTTCATCAAATTGGTTGAAGGTGCCCAGTAACCCAATCAATAGCAACAGCACAAGCATTATGAACCCAGCTGAAGTCTTGCGCATGATGTAGTGGGGGTTCTTCATCTTGACGGCTTCCGGGTCGAAAAAGCGTTTGGCTCTGATCAGGTCACCTAACGCAATATCGTGAATGTCCATCCAGTTTAATGTCTTGGTGGCGCTGGACTTGCTAGGAAAACGGATACCTGTATAGAAACGCATTGACTCGACATCTCGTAGCTGTTTCCACTGCGTATTCAGGTAGCTGTCGGTGAACTCCTTGTCTCCTCCCAAGAGTCTCCAGATTCGACCAAACAGAAAATGCGCAGATCCTGCTCTTTTCCAGGAAAACAGTACGAGAATAAGGATGCCAAGGGCGTACAAGATTGGTTGAGAGTCGTTGACCAGCGAGATGATTGCATTGGCGATTGAAAAAGCGTGTTGGGTGGCCATGTGATTCCTTGGTATATCAGCGCTTCCTATGCTGACCGACATTGTTCCCATGCAGGCTTCCAGCGTCCTCTGGCAGTCGTTTGGACTACACCTTGATGTGAGCCTGCAGGGGGTTAGATGGTCAGGAGCAAGCGCTCGGTAAGTGGAGCGGCTTTAGCGGCCCATCGCGAACTCTGCTAACGCCCACTGGCTCACTGCATTTCTCGATTATTACAGCCGACTCGGGAGCTGTAGGAGCGGGCTTGCCCGCGATGCGTTGGCACTGGCAGCACTGTAGTAAGGCAAGGACTTCGTCCTCGATCGCGGCGTACGGTATGCAGGCCCGCTCCTGTAGGTCCCGTTTCGGCCGCAAAAATTGAGGCAGGCTGGGCCATATGGTTGGCACAGCTGGGGCCCGGAGCGCTGAGATCGAGAGTGAAACCGCTCCTTGAGGATGCATTGCCAGCGCATCGCAGGCAAGCCCGTTCCATGGCCTTGTGTGCCTCAGTCATGGGCGGCGTCTTCGAGGACGGCTCGTGGTCGAAGCTGCAGCCAGGCGAGCGCAAGCACATCCTGCTGAAGTTCGCCCAACTGCTGGAAGACAACGTCCACGAGCTGGCTGTGCTGGAAAGCCTGGACAGCGGCAAGCCGGTCAGCGAGTGCCAGAACGTCGACGTGCCGGAAACCATTCACACCATCCGCTGGCACGCCGAACTGCAAAGGGCTAGACCAATGCTGCGGCGCTGCGGCGCTGCGGGCCCCGGGTCACCGGTGGCCACACAATCCCCAATTTCGAATGAACCCGTGCACAGGTCCACTGGGGAGTGGCTGCGTGCGCATACTTTAAGATTTGACTGCCCATGATCGCTTCAGATGCAACCGGCGTCGTCCAGGGGACGAGCCACCGCAATGCCCTGGTCGTTGCCCACATCGCCGCTGTGCTGTTCGGCTTGACCGGCATCCTCGGCGCCCTCATTCATGCGGACGCGAGCCTCATCACCTATGGCCGTGCTGCCTTTGCCGTACTCGCCCTCGGCGTGGTCGCGCAGCTGCAGCGCCGCGCCCTGTTCAAGGGGCTGGACTGGCGCAAGCTCGGCGTCATGGTGTTCAGCGGCGCGCTGTTGGCGGCCCACTGGGTGACCTTCTTCATCGCCATCAAGGTCGGCGGTGTCGCTGTGGCGACCCTCGGTTTCGCCAGCTTCCCGGCTTTCATCGCCTTGCTGGACCTGCTGGTCTTCCGCGACCGCATCGGTGCCAGCGAGTGCATGCTGTTGCTTCTGGTGAGCATCGGCCTGGTCCTGGTCGTACCTTCGTTCGACCTGCTCGACCAGGGCACGGTCGGCTTGCTCTGGGGCTTGGCCTCGGGCCTGTCGTTCGCGCTGCTCGCCATCACCAACCGCCGTGCGGCCAAGGGTATGGATGCGCTGCAGGTGGCTTTCTGGCAGAACGTGACCGTGGCCGTGCTGGTGACACCGTTTGCCTTGGATAGCCTGCTGGGGCAGGGGCTGCAGATGAGCGACTGGGTCTATCTGGCGCTGTTGGGCGTGTTCTGCACCGGCTTGTCGCAGTACCTGTTCGTAAAGAGCCTGGAAGGGCTCGAGGCGCGCAGTGCCGGGATGATCATTGCCCTGGAGCCGGTGTATGCGATTGCTTGTGCGTGGTGGTTGTTCGGGGAGCAGCCGTCGGTGCGGATGGGAGTAGGGGCTGGGGTGATCATCCTGGCCACGGTGCTTTCGGCCTGGGGGAAGGTAGGGGTTGATCGTTGAGGCCCCGCGATCAACCTCAAGCCAGGCGCCGATGGCCGCGTTTATTTGATGCTGTTTAGATCAAATATGCATTTGGGTTATGAGCATAGATCTATTTGGGATATCCATTGCGGCGTTATGGCTGTGAAGAGCAACAGCTTGGCTGTGATTGCGTCGAAGTCGCTGTCATGACGCTCATGGCGACAGCGATCAGTGCTGCTTCGCTTGCTCTGGCAGCGCCTGGGGCTGCTGCGCCGGCATCTTGTTGCGCCAGCGCGCACGCCTAGAATCGGCCTCATCAACTTCACACCCTATCGTCGAATTTGAAGAGGATTTCACCATGATGAACGCAATGCAGATGCCGATGAGCGCCAACATGCCGATGATGCCAATGATGGGCATGCCGATGATGATGGCGACCATGACCTGCAAGATGGTCGAAGACGGCATGATGTGCACCATGAAGCCGGCGGCCGGCATGGACATGGCCATGTTCAAGAACAGCGCCGAAACCATGCAGATGATGATGAACTGCGGCATGCCGATGATGATGCAGTGCGCCAACCTGTCCATGCTCTGCATGTCCCAGGCCGCCATGGCCATGAGCATGAACATGCCGATGATGAACATGCCGATGGCAATGAACGGTATGTCCATGCCAATGATGAAGTGCATGATGGAGTGCACCATGATGGCCGATGGCATGACCTGCAAGTTGATGCCGATGGCGGGCATGAGCATGGACATGATGAGCAACTGCTGCATGCTCATGACCAAGATGATGAACGATTGCAGCATGCCAATGATGATGAGCTGCAACGGCATGCCGATGATGTGCTGCACCTGCTGAATCGGGTCGCCGCGTTCTTCAGTCGCGGCGCTCGGGGTGGGTGACCACCAGATAAGCCACGGCCTCGCTGTCTACCGGGTTGCGGTAGCGGTGGGGCTGGTCGGCATAGAACACGATCGAATCCCCGGTGGAGAGCAGGAAGCGTTCCTCGTTCACACTGATCTCCAGCGCCCCTTGGGCGACGACCAGGTTCTCCTGGACGCCCGGCCCATGCCCCTGCGAGTACTCCTCGCCCAGTGGGCCCACCCGTAGCTCGTAGAATTCCACTTGGCGCGATGTGTCGTACGGGTAGAGCGCCCGGCTGACGAATGCACCGCTGGCGCTGACCAGTCGTTTACTGTCGCGCGCAGGCATCAATGTCACGCCATCGCATTCGCGGTGCTCCAGAAAGGCAGCGACCGATACCCTCACACCTTTTGCGATTTTGCACAGCACCTTGATCGACGGCACGCTGCGCCCGGACTCGATCTGCGCCAGCATCGCCCGGCTGACGCCACTCAACCGGGCCAGGGCGTCCAGCGACAAGTGACGTTTGCTGCGCAGGCGCTGCAGGTTTTGCGCGACGCGGTAGCCAATGGCATCGTCGTCGTTCGGCTCGGTTTCTTGCATCAGGGTCAAGCTCGGATCATTCGTTGTCGCCAGGAAACGGCTCGGCGTGGTCATGCCGTCACGCCTGGCGAGGTGCTTTCGCCGAGGCCAGGGCCTCACGCCATTGCTGTGCTGCGAGCCCCGCCTGTTGCGCATACATTGCCCACATCAGCCGCCCTAACTGCTGTGCTTGCTTGCGCTTGCGGAACTGGACGAAGTCGACAACGTTTTCAGCGTGGCTCATGGAAAGGATCCTTGTTTGCACTGTGGGGCCTGGGCTGAGACTACGGTGTCTTTCTTAGATCTAGAAATACTGAATTTTCATTGTGTAATGCTTATCTGGAATGAGTGAGCGATGCAGGCCGGACACGCTGCAACCCTGGCCGCTATGCGACAATGCGCGATTTCAGGTGGGGGAGAGCGGATGTCGCGGGACTGGCTGGAACAGAATCAGATAGCGCTGTATTTCGCCGTGGTGATCATCGCGGCTATCTCAGGCTTGGCATCTGGGGGCGTTGCCGAGTTGATGAGCGGGATCATCACCCCAGCGATCGCCGTGCTGATGTACGCCATGTTCCTGCAGATTCCATTTCTCGAGCTGCGCAAGGCATTCGCCAATCGGCGCTTCGTCGGGGCGTTGCTCATGGCCAACTTCGTGTTGGTGCCGTTGCTGGTCTGCTTGCTGACTTTGCCGCTTTCCGCAAACAAAGCCTTGCTGGCCGGCGCCCTGCTGGTGCTGTTGACCCCTTGCATCGACTACGTCGTGGTGTTCACCCACCTGGGTAAAGGCGATTCGCGACTGATACTGGCCGCCACGCCACTCTTGCTTTTGCTCCAGTTGCTGCTGTTGCCGGTCTATCTGCAGCTCATGCTCGGGGCAGAGGCTGGGACGGTGATTGCTGTCTGGCCATTTGCCGAAGCCTTTCTGCTGTTGATCGTCGTGCCCTTGGTCCTGGCGGTCGCAACCGAGCTGGGCGGGGCACGCTCAGCGGCGGTGCGCCGTTGGAGCGCAGCCTGGGCCTGGCTGCCGGTGCCAGCGATGGCGGCCGTGCTGGTGGCGGTGATCGGTTCGCAGATCGCGGTGGTCGTGCAGCAACTGGCGGTATTGGCGCCGTTGCTACCGGTTTACGTCGCCTTCCTGGTACTGGCGCCTGTGCTGGGTGTGCTCAGTGCGAAGGCGTTCCGCCTGGACACGCCCGCTGCGCGGGCGGTGGTGTTCAGTGCCTCCACGCGTAACTCGCTGGTGGTCCTGCCATTGGCAATGGCGCTTCCCGAGCCTATCAGAGGGTTGGCCGCCGCGGCCGTGATCACCCAGACCTTGGTAGAACTGGTCGGTGAACTGGTCTACCTGAGGGCGGTGCCTGCATGGGTAAAAGGCCGCGGAGCGCCGTAGGTAGGAGCGAGCGTCGGCCGCAAGCATTACGCCACAGGCCATCCTGCTTAGGTATTGGTCTTCAGCTTGGTCCACAGGCGGGTCGTCAGCCGCGCGATTGCAGCGGGGAGTTCCTCTACGGTGAACAGTTTTTCCATGACGTTCTTCGGTGGGTAGATCGCCAGGTCTTGCTTCACGGACGGAACCAAGTATTCATCTGCTGCGCTGTTGGGGTTGGCGTAATGAGCGGTTCCCCACATGTATGGGTAGCCATACTGGTTGCCTGGGTCGTTGACTTCGAGTTTCTTCATCAGCACCGAGTCAAGATTGTGCCAGTTGGGCAGTTGGCTTTTATCGAGCTTCTGGATAGCGCCTCACCCGGCGGTCGGGTGGCAGCCGCACCGTGGCGCCGAGCGGCCGGGTGGACAGCACGCCCCAAGGCTTCACGGCACCGATCGCGCGGAACTCCTCGTCGCTCAGTGGGCGGGTAAGGCTGGCGCTGAGCTCCATGGGGAAGGTGCCGCTGCCTTGTACCCCCACACGGGGAACGAAGGCATTCAGGCAGACCAGGACCTGCTGCGCTTCAATGCTGCCGTCGCTGCCCTGGGCGCGCAGGCGCCCTTTGTCCAGGCGCTGCAAGCCTGTGATATAGGCAGTTTCACCCAGGCCGCACAGTCCCTCTGCCTGACGCAAAGTGCGGTAAGCCGGAAAATCCAGCAATTGGAGGGGCATTTCGGCGTGCCGATGTTCGTGCGCAACAGTCGGAACATCCGCTTGACGGCCGAGGGCGAACAGGTGCTGGCCAGTGCCCGGAACATCCTGGAGCAGTTGAAGGTACTCGAGGGCAGGATTGCCCCGCACAAGCGGCCCTTGCGCATACGCATGCACGTGTCGTTGGCGGTTCGCTGGTTGCTGCCCAAGCTGAGTGACTTCTACCTGCGCCATCCGGACATCTCCCTGTCGATCGAGACCGTTGCAACCGAGGTCGTCGAACCGGCCAGCGACAGTGACGCCTATATCCTCTATTTGCCCGAACCTTCCTCCGACCCAGCCTGCCTGACCCTGGTCGAGGAGGCGTTGGTGCCGGTATGCGCCCCAGGCCTGGGCAGCCCGGAGCAGCCATTGGCGTCGATGGATGACCTGGTGCATTTCGCACTACTGCACCGTTCGACGGACAAGCAAGCGTGGATCGACTGGTTAGCCGCCAATGGCGGCAAGTCGCTGGAGGACTATCGGCACATCCCCTTCAACCTCGACGCACTGGCGCTCGATGCGGCGGCACGAGGCCTGGGTGTCGCCATGACCGACATGACACTGGCCGAGGAGTCCATCGAACGCGGCGTGCTTATCATCCCGTTCGGCGCCCCCTTGAAGACCGGAGGCGTCTATTCGCTATGCCCGCAACCCTCGGCCGCCACCCATCCGGCATGGACGCCGGTCAGGCAATGGTTCGCCCAGCAGGCCGGGCAGGGCTCGGGTTGACGGTGGCGTATGGGGACCCGCTATCACGTCAGGCATTGCTCCGGCGGGTCGCAGCACCATTGCTGGGATCGCCCTCTGCGATCATCTCCATCAGGCGGGCCCGTTCTTTGGTGCCTGGGATGATGCCAGTGGTTTCGGCCTCCAGTACGGTGACGCCCTCGGCGTTGGATATCGTGACCGTTGCCTTGGCTCTGCCGCGCTCGTCAACGTCAACGATCACCCAATGACAGGTGATCGTATCGCCTGCATAGACCGGCTGTTTGAACCGAAAACTCATGCCTGATGCCAGCCAACCGATCTGTCCGCCTATCTCGGTGAGCAGGCTCGCCGTGAGCAGTCCATGGGCGATCGGTGCCTTGAAGTTGCGTATGTGCGCAGAGGGGCTGTCGACATGTACGGGGTTGTAATCGCGGGAAACCCGGGCAAAACACTGGATATCCCGGGCTGAAATACACCGACTGAGGGTAAACGAATCACCCGTGCGCAGCCCTTCGGCGGCCCGTTGCCTGAAACTCTTCATCGAAACTCCTCGTCTCCTTGGGAAGGCGGATCATGCCAAGCACTGTTCGGCGAGCAAGATTAGCGCAATGACGATCATCGCCGTCCCGGAGAGTCGGCTGACGAATTTCGCGGCCAATGGCCGGGTCTGCAGCACCGCCCGTGCGCTGAAGCCAACCAGCAGGTAGATCACGCCGCAGCTGACAGCATGCACCAGGCCCAGCGCGATGATCTGCACAGGGACTGGCCAGTCCGCCATCGGGTTGGTGAATTGTGGCAGCAACGCCAGGAACAGCAGGAACACCTTTGGGTTGAGGCCACTGACACAGACGCCCTTGACCGCCCACCGGGACCATGACTCGTTCGCCTGGGCTTCGGCGGCTTGAAGGAGGGAGGGGCGCAGCACCATGCCGATGCCTAGCCAGAGCAGATAGGCCGAGCCTGCCACCGTCAGCACAGTGAGCGCCACGGGATGCCTGCCCACCAGGCTACCGACTCCGGCTGCAACTACGATGGTCGCCACCAGGTGTCCGCAAAGCAGGCCAGCGACAGCAGGCACGACCATGCGTCTTCGCATGCCGGCGCAAATCGCATAGGCCCAGTCCACGCCGGGCGTGATGACAAACAGGAACGATACGGCCCAGAACGCAGCCAAGATATTGAGGGTCACTTCGGTTTTGCCTTCTCAAGGTTGTGATTCATGTCCTGAGAAGATTAAGGAATTACTGATAGGATTATCTTTTGAATATCCCTCTTTTCTAGATGCAGAAGGAAAGCTTCTTCTACTATGGACCGCATCGATCGAAAGATTATTGCCGAGCTGCATGTCGACGGTCGGCTCTCGTTGACTGAACTGGCGGAACGTGTGGGCTTGAGTCTTTCTCCCTGCCACCGAAGGGTTCGTGCGCTTGAAGAGTCCGGGGTTATCACCGGGTACCGCGCTTGCCTCTCACCCAGCGAGCTGGGCCTGAACTTCTCGGCCATCGTTTTTGTCACCCTGCGCGAAGGGCATCGGCAGGCGGTTGGAGATTTTGAGACGGCCTTGCTGGAGATCCCCCAGATCGTCGAGGCGCAGCGCCTTTTCGGTGATCCGGACTATCTCCTGCAAGTAATCACACGGGACCTGCCCGCTTTCCAGCAGCTCTACGACAATCGGTTGTCCAGTTTGCCGAATGTGCAGCGCCTGACGTCCACCCTGGTGATGAAACGGGTCATTCAGGATCGATCCTTGCCGATCTGAGGGCCTGGCAACGTATAGTGCGGCGGCTATGGCTCGGCCAGTACCTTCAGCAGCGCATTCCGGCGGTACGTAGGGCAATCCCCGGGGCGCTATGTGCGGGAGCTGGAACGGCATGCCAAGCGCGCTTGAAGGTCAGGGTGGCCAATCACCCCTCGGCGGTCGCGAGCCTGTGCTGGAAGTACTCCAGGAACATGTTTTCGGCGATGGTCATCTTCTGCTCTCGGTTCCAGAGCAGGTAGATATCGACGTCGACGATGCCCTCGGTTGGTGGCAGGCGCCACAACTGGCCCTGCTCGATGTCCTGGCTCAAGAGGTGTTCCGGTAGGCAGCCGATGCCGAATCCGGCGCAGACCAGGCGGTGTATTTCCTCGAAGCTGGAGGAGGAGGCGACGATGCGCCCAGTGAACCCCTGCTGGTCGCGAAAGATCGCCAAGGGCGAGAGATTTCCGCCGAGTTGATCGCTGACAAAGCTCACGAAGTTCTCGCCCTGGAGCTCTTCCAGAGACACGTCGTGGCGGCCGAAGAGGCGGTGGCGCCGGCCACAGAAAAAAGCGTAGCGCTGACGCAGCAGTTGGCGCTGTTCCAGCTTCGGCTGGGCAATGCGACACAAGCCCAGGCCCGCCGTAGCGGTCTTCTGCAACAGGGAGCTGATGATGTCGGAGCTGCGCATCACATCGATCTCCAGCTCCACGCGTGGGTGCGCCTGGTGGAACTCGGCGAGAATATCGTCGTAAAGCGCCGACTGCACACGGCTGATGCTCAACAGCCGCACCTTGCCCGCCACTGCATCGTTGCGCTGCTCCACCGCCGTGCTGATGCGCGAGACATCGCCATAGATGTCGGTGGCGATACTCAGGACTTCCTCCCCGGCGGCGGTGAGGTCGAAGCGCGGGCCACGCCGCAGGATCAGCGCACATTCCAGCTGTTCTTCCAGCCGTTTCAGCGCCTGGCTCACCGCTGACTGGGTGATGTGCAGCCGTGCCGCCGCACGGCTGATGCTGCCTTCCTGGCCGATCACGAGGTAGGTGCGTAGCAGATTCCAATCCAGTCGATCATTGAGGAAGCGACGGCCCTCCCACTTGTTGACCAAAGCGTCAGATTGCGGCGTAGGAACGGTCATCTCGACTCCTATTAGTAGCACTGCTAATGCGGTGAATAAGAATTAGCAAATTGACTAATTATAGCTGCGACGCGATAAAACACGAAAGCGCCAACAGAGCGCGACCGGCTTAGCCAGTTTCCACACCTGCCTTGATAAATAGTCCAAAAAAAGGGCCTTGCATGCACCAGTCCAGCCAGCACCGCCGCGCGGCGGCGGCCGCCTTTGTCGGCACCACGATCGAGTTCTACGACTTCTACATTTACGCTACTGCAGCGGCGCTTGTGCTTGGCCAGGTGTTCTTCCCCAGCTCCGATCCGTTTCTCAGCACCCTGGCGGCGTTCGGCACCTTTGCAGTGGGATTCATCGCACGGCCAATGGCCGGCATGGTCTTCGGCCACCTGGGCGACCGACTGGGCCGCAAGAAGATGCTACTGGTGACCATGGCGCTGATGGGCCTGGCCACCACCGGCATTGGTCTGCTGCCGAGTTATGCCAGCATCGGTATCTGGGCGCCGATCGGTCTGATCGTACTGCGCATCATCCAAGGCATTTCGGTGGGCGGCGAGTGGGGAGGGGCGGTGCTGATGGCCAGTGAACACGCACCGGCCAAGCGCAAGACCTTCTATGCCTCCTTCGCCCAGTTGGGCAGCCCGGCCGGTTTGCTGCTGTCGCTGATCGCGTTCCGGGTGGTGACTTCGCTTGAGCCGGAGGAGTTTCTCGACTGGGGTTGGCGCATCCCGTTCCTGATCAGTGGCCTGTTGATGCTGGTTGGGCTGGCCATCCGTTTTGGCGTGGATGAGTCTCCGGAGTTCAAGGCCGTGCGTGAGAGCGACGAGACCGCGAAATACCCAGTGCTGGAAGTGATGCGCACCTGCTGGCGGCAGATCCTCTTCGCCGCATTGGCTGTCACCATCGGTTCGGCCGGCTTCTTTTTCACCAACACCTTCATGATCACCTACGTCACCCAGTACCAAGGCATCGACCGTGCCACCATCCTCGACTGTCTGTTCCTGGTGACCGTCCTGCAGTTTCTTTCCCAGCCGCTCTCGGCGCTGCTGGCCGAGCGCATCGGCGAAGGGCGCTTCCTGAAACTGGTGGCGTTGCTGTGCATGGCCGTGCCGTACCCGATGTTCATTCTGGTGGGCACCCAGAACCTGGTGCTGATGACCCTCGGCATCGCGCTTGCGGTCATTACCCTTTCGGCGCTCTACGCGGTGATCGCTGGCTACATGGCCCAGGCCTTCCCGACGCACTTGCGCTACTCCGGGATCTCCATCGCCTACCAGCTGAT
This sequence comes from Pseudomonas sp. X10, assembly GCF_054889225.1. NCBI lineage: Bacteria > Pseudomonadati > Pseudomonadota > Gammaproteobacteria > Pseudomonadales > Pseudomonadaceae > Pseudomonas > Pseudomonas sp. X10. The sequence goes on from NZ_CM142677.1 coordinate 2,167,052, forward strand.
CTGCGCCATCGCTGGGGGCAGCACGCCGATCATCGGCACGCTGATCGCCAATCAGTTCGCCGGCCAATGGATGCCGTTGGCCTTCTTCTTCACGTTCCTTTCCGCGCTTTCCCTGATCGGGGTCTGCGGCCTTGCCCGCCTGCGTGGCCAAGTGCAGCACACCCCGGCCTACGCTCGCTAACCAGGAGTTTTTATGAGCAAGCCTCACACTGTCAGTGACGTTGAATGGCAGGCCCGCTGCGAGCTGGCCGCCCTGTACCGGTTGACTGCGTACTTCCGGATGACCGATCTGATCGACACCCACATCACGCTGCGTGTCCCAGGTCCCGAGCATCACTTCCTGATCAATCGCTACGGCGTCCTCTTCGACCGCATGCGCGCCTCGGACCTGGTGCGTATCGACCAGGACGGCAAGGTGGTCGATGAAGCTTTCGGCGAGCGCCGGGTCAACGCCGCCGGGTTCGTCATCCACTCGGCCATCCATATGGCTCGCCCGGACCTGGCCTGTGTGGTGCATACCCATACCGCCGCCGGGATCGCGGTGTCCGCCCAGGAACAGGGCCTTTTGCCCATCAGCCAGCACGCGCTGAAGTTCTACGGCAAGTTGGCCTACCACCAGTACGAAGGCATTGCCCTGTCGCTCGATGAGCGTGAGCGGCTGGTCGCGGACCTCGGGCCGCACAAGGCGATGATCCTGCGCAACCACGGCTTGCTGGCCGGCGGCAGAAGCGTGGCTGAGGCCTTCCATGAGATCCACTTCCTGGAGCGGGCCTGCCAGGCACAGGTCCAGGCGCTGGCCGGCGGTTCCAAGCTGATCTACCCGGCCGAGGACGTGTGTCGCCACACCGCCGAGCAGTTCGAGCGCGACGACTCCGCCGAAATCATCACGCTCAGTTGGAACGCCGCCTTGACCCTGATCGAATCCCAGCGCGAGTCCTACTGCTCATGAAACCGTTAGTACTCTTGTCCGCCGACAGCGTGCTGCTCGGTCAGCTCAAGGATGCCTTTGCCCGCCGGGCGCCGGAGCTGCAGGTGGTGCTCGCTGACGAACCGGCGGCCCGTGAAGCGGTGGTCGCCGCCTGTTGGTTCCCACCGGCCGGCAGCCTGGGCGCCTTGCCAAACCTCAGGTTGATCCATTCGGTTGCCGCCGGGGTCGATCACCTTGCCACCGACCCTGAACACGCCGAGGTACCGGTCTGTCGCGTGGTCGATCCGGCGCACCGCCAGGGCATGGCCGAGTACGTGCGCTGGGCGGTGATCCACTATCACCGTGACTTCGACCGGGTACTGGCCCAGCAACAATCGAAACTATGGCGGCGTCATCCGCAGAAGCGCGCCTCGGACCTGCGCGTCGGCATCATGGGGCTGGGCGCTCTAGGTGGGTCCATCGCTGCCGAGCTGGCCGCCGCCGGGTACGCCGTGCGGGGTTGGGCACGTACGGCCAAGTGCATCGAGGGTGTGACGACCCATGCCGGAGAAAAGGGCCTGGCTGGCTTCCTCGATGGCCTCGATGTGCTGGTGAACCTGCTGCCGCTGACTGAGGCGACACGCGGCATATTCTGCCATCGCACTTTCGAGGCCCTGGCGCCTGGCGCGGCGGTGGTCAACTGCGGACGAGGCCAGCACGTGGTGGTGGACGAGTTGATCGAGGCGGTGGAGAGCGGCCGCCTGCGTGGTGCGCTGTTGGATGTCTTCGAGCGCGAACCATTGCCGCCGGACAGCCGGCTCTGGACCACCCCCGGCATCACCGTTACGCCGCACATGGCCTCGGCCGCTTCCCATGATTGCATCGCCCTGCAGGTCGCGGATAACGCGCGGCGTCTGGAGGCGGGGCAGCCTTTGATGAACCTTGTGGATATGCGCCTGGGCTATTGAAGCTCTGACCAGAAGAGGAAACCAGCATGTTGAAATGCAATGGCGAGCGGCTGTGGGACAGCCTGATGCAGATGGCCAAGGTGGGGCCGACCGAGAAGGGCGGTAATTGCCGACTGGCGCTTTCCGCCGAGGACCGGGCCGGGCGCGAGTTGTTCAGCGGCTGGTGCCGTGACCTGGGCATGGAAACAGGGACCGACTCGATCGGCAACCTCTTCACCCGCAAGGCCGGGCGCAACCCGGCGTTGCCGCCGGTAGTGATGGGCAGTCACCTGGACACCCAGCCCAAGGGTGGGCGCTTCGACGGTATCTATGGTGTGCTGGCCGGCCTGGAGGTTGTGCGCCGCCTGGCAGAGCAGGGCATCGAGACCGAGCGGGCGTTGGAAATCGCCGTTTGGACCAATGAGGAAGGAGCACGTTTTACGCCGGCCATGCTCGGCTCGGCGGTGTTCACCGGCGACCTTCCACTGGAGCGCGCCCTGGCCTCGTGCGATGCCGAGGGCGTGAGCGTGGCCGAGGCCTTGGCGCACTCCGAACAGGCCGGCAACCTGCCGCTCGGGCGTGAGTTCGACGCCTACTTCGAGGCCCATATCGAACAGGGGCCAATCCTTGAGGATGCCGGGCTGCCAGTGGGTGTGGTTACCGGCGGCCAGGCCATCTGCTGGCTGGATATCGAGGTAACGGGCGTCCCCGCCCATGCCGGCACCACGCCGATGCCGTTGCGTCGGGATGCGCTGTTCGGGGTGTCGGAGATGATTACCGCGCTTGAGCAACTCTCCCGCGACTTCGCGCCCAAGGGGTTGGTGACCGTGGGCCAACTGAACATCGCCCGCTCCTCGCGTAACACCATTCCCGGCTGCGTCGCCTTCACCCTGGACTTGCGCCACCACGAGGATGCCGAGATTCGCGCCATGGAGGAGGCGGCCCGGGAGCGCATGGCCGCTATTGCCGATCACCGCGGGCTGTCGGTGGCGGTCGAGCGGCACTGGCTGAGCCCGGCCACGCCCTTCGACCCGGCTTGCGTCGATGCCGTGCGGCGCGCGGTGCAAGCGCTGGGTTACCCGCACCAGGACATCGTCAGCGGTGCCGGCCACGACGCTATTCACCTGGCGCGGCATTGCCCGACCACCATGGTGTTCATCCCTTGCGTTGGAGGCCTCAGCCACAACGAGGCTGAAGATGCTCTGCCGGATGACGTCACCCAGGGCTGCGACGTGCTGCTCAACGCGGTCCTGAGCCGAGCCAACAGAAACTGACCTATCCGAAGCACCCAGGTTGCCCGGACGCCATTCTCGCTGCCGGGCGCCATGGGCAGGCTTTGCCTGAAAAACAAGAAACAGCCGCAACCTATTGAACTGCCAAAAACAACGATACCCCATGCCCTAAGGGCACAAACCGGGAGAAATGGCATGACCAGCCCTGCGTTCACCGAGGTTGCCAGTGGGCAATCCGAACCCACGACCGACATGAAGAAAGTCGCAATTGCCAGCGTCATAGGCACGACGGTCGAGTGGTACGACTTGTTCCTCTTTGCCACGGCCTCGGCCCTGGTGTTCAACAAAATCTTCTTTCCTGGCTTCGACCCCCTGGTGGGTACGCTGTTGGCCTTTGGCACTTTCGCCTCGGCCTATGGTGCGCGCATCCTGGGCGCTGCCCTGTTCGGTCACTTCGGTGACCGCCTGGGACGCAAGTCGATGCTGCTGATCTCACTGCTGACGATGGGCGCGGCGACCTTCGGTATCGGCCTGTTGCCGGACTACGACGCTATCGGTATCTGGGCGCCGGTGTTGCTGCTGACGCTGCGGATCATCCAGGGCCTGGCCTTGGGCGGGGAGTGGGGCGGCGCCGTGCTGATGGCCGTGGAGCACGCGCCAAAGCACCAGCGGGGCCTCTATGGTTCTTGGGTGCAGATCGGCGTGCCGGCGGGCACTATGCTGGCCAACCTGGTCTTCTTGCTGATCGCCACTTCCATGTCCACTGAGGACCTGCTCTCCTGGGGTTGGCGCGTGCCCTTCCTGGCCAGCATCCTGCTGATCGCCCTCGGCCTGTATATCCGCCTGAACATCCATGAGACGCCGTCGTTCAAGGCGGTGGAGAAGACCGGCGCGCAGGTCAAGGTGCCATTGTTCGAGGTGTTCAGAAAGTACTGGAAGCAGGTGCTGCTGGGCGGTATTGCGACCATGTCCACCGGTACCTCCTACAACCTGATCGTCGCCTTTGGCCTTACCTATGGCACCCAGACCCTGGGCTTTTCGCGGGGCGAGATGCTGGTCGTGGTGCTGGTTTCCTGTGCCGCGTGCATTTTCATGTTGCCGTTTTTTGGCGCGCTGTCTGACCGTATCGGGCGCAAGCCGATCATCGTCGCGGGCATCCTCGCCGAGGCCCTGGTGGCGTTCCCCATGTTCTGGTTGATGGACACCAAGGCGCTGCCGCTGGTGTTCGCTGGCTACCTGCTGATGATGACGGCCTTCGCCGCCAACTACGGCCCCATCGCGACCTTCCTCGCCGAGTTGTTCGGCACCAAGGTCCGCTACTCGGGTTTGTCCATCAGCTACATGCTCTCGGGGCTGTTGGGTAGCGCCGCCACGCCGTTGGTGACCACGGCGCTGCTGTCGATGACGGGCAAGGGCTCTTCGGTGGCCTGGTACATGGTGGGTTCGGCGCTGGTTTCGCTGATTGCCCTGTTGCTGCTCACCGAGACCTTCAAGAAGGACCTCAATGTGGTGTCGGGCAACTCTCCCAGCGCCGCCTGATTCCCGATCCTTTCACGAGTGCCCGCCCCGAGCCGGGCGGGTTCCCTGCGCCCGAATACAGAGTCAAGCAATGAAAAAGATCGTCAAAAACCTCGGCTTCGCCACAGGTGCGCTTGCGCTTCCGTTCAGCCCCGCAGCCCTGGCGGACCTGTTGGCCGACAGCCAGGCCAGCCTCAACCTGCGTAACTTTTACTTCGATAACGACTTTCGCGACCAACCCGGCCCTGCCGGGCAAAGCAAGACCCAAGAGTGGGCCCAGGGCTTCATGTTCACCTTCACCTCCGGCTACACCGAGGGCCAGGTGGGGGTCGGACTGGACGCCATCGGCCTGCTTGGCCTGACTCTGGACAGCGGCGCCGGACGCCATCGCGGCAGTTCGATGATTGCCAATGATGGCGACGGTGCTGCCAGTGAATGGAGCCGCCTGGGCGTGACCCCCAAGCTGAGGTTGTCCAAGACCGAGGCCCGCTATGGCACCTTGATGCCCAAGTTGCCGGTGGTGACCTACAACGATGGTCGGTTGCTGCCGCAGACCTTCGTAGGCGGACAGATCACCTCGAATGAAATCGATGGCCTGACCCTCACTGCCGGCCGCCTGGAGCATGCCACTGGCCGTGGCTCCAGCGACCGGACCGGCCTTGCCGTGAGTGGCGGTACCCAGGAGAGCAACCAGTTTCTGTTTGCCGGCGGCGACTACAGCTTCGGCAAGGAGCTGCTGGCGCAATACTATTTCGCCAATCTGGAGGATTACTACAACCAGCATTTTCTTGGCCTGACGCACAGCTTCGCGATCGCCGAGGGACAGTCGTTCAAGACTGACCTGCGCTACTTCCGCACCACCTCCGATGGTGCCAACAGCACCGCCGCAGGGCGTGCTTCGGGCTACCGTGTCGGTGGTTTCACCGAAGACGGCACAGGCGAGATCGATAACCACACCTGGAGCGCCGCTTTTACCTACAGCATCGGCGGCCACGCATTGATGGCCGGTTACCAGGCGGTGTCCGACGGTAGCAACTTCGTGCAGCTCAACCAGGGCTCATTGGTGGACAAAGGCGCGGGCGGTGCGAGCATCTATCTGCACACCGACCGCATGCTTGCCAGCTTCAACCGGGCAGGAGAGCGCACCGGCTTCGCCCAGTACAGCTATGACTTCGCTGCGCTGGGGATACCTGGCCTGAAGGCGTCGCTGATGTACCTCAAGGGCAACCACATCCAGAGCGCCTCCAGCAGCGCAAGGTCCGAATGGGAGCGCGACATCGGGCTCGATTACGCGATCCAGGACGGAGCGTTCAAGGGGCTGGGGATTGCCTGGAGAAATGGCCTCCTGCATTCGCAACTGGAGCCGAACCAGGTACAGAACCGCCTGATCCTGAGCTACAGCCTGCCGCTCTTCTGAGCACCTTCCATATTGCCGCCGGCCAACCCGGCGGCGACCTGATCCGAACAGGAGATACCCAGCATGAAACGCATCAATGCAGCGCCTGGCACCATTGGCCCGGTAGGTCCTTATTCTCAGGCGGTGGTCAGCGGCCACCTGGTCTTCACGGCGGGACAGATACCCGCTTTGGGCAGCCTGGATGAACAACCTGCCAGCTTTGCCGAGCAGGTCAGGCAGACCTTCGCCAACCTGGCGGCGATTCTCGAAGCAGCGGGTTCCAGCCTGGACCATATCATCAAGGTCAATGCCTACCTCACCGACCCAACCCAGTTGGAGGCGTTCAACGAGGTCTACCGGGAAATACTCGGGCACGCGCCACCTGCCCGCACCACGGTCTGCGTGCAACTCTGGGGCGTATCGCTGGAAATCGATTGTGTCGCTCAACTGATCGATGCGGGGGAACGCTAATGGACAACGCCGTGTTCCAACACCTGATCGGGCAACTGGGCGAGGTGAGTTTCGCTACGCTCGGGCACTTCCTTGAGGAAGGATTCGTCAGCCATGGCATCCGGGCCATGGTGCCCAATGTCAGATTCATCGGCCGCGCCTTGACCCTGCGTGTCGCCCACGCCGATGCCGTGGCGGTGAACCGCGCGCTGGCTGCGTTGCAGGCAGGTGATGTGCTGGTGATCGACATGTCTGGCGACGACGCTCACGCCTGCGTAGGGGCGGTCACCCAATGCGCCGCGCAATGCGCTGGCGCAGTGGGGATAGTCGTGGATGGCGTGGTAACCGACGTTGCCGAACTGCGTGCCGCTGGCCTGCCGGTTTTCGCCCGCGGGACCACCCAGCTAACCACTAAGCTCCTTGGCGTGCCGGGCAGCGCCCTGAATGTGCCTGTCAATTGCGGTGGTGTAACGGTGAGCCCTGGCGATCTGGTGATGGCCGACGATAACGGCGTTCTGGTCCTGTCCGCCGATACAGTCGCCAGCGTTATCGAGCAAGCGCTGACATCCGACCGCAACGAGCCGTCACTGCTGGCCCGGCTGAAGAACGGAGAGCCGGTGGAGACAGTGCTGAGCATGGTGTCCGCCAGTCATTGAGCCAAGGCGTAATGCTGGTCATTTTGCGAGGGCTCTGACCTCGATTCGCTGGCAACCCGGCTCCCACAAGGTTCTGCGTCGACCAAGAACCGAGGCCTGCAGGGCTCTTGGGGGGCTTGCCAGCGAATGGGCCCCAAGTCATTAACTGCCGCCACCACCACCTGCGCCCCCAGCGCCGCCGCCAGTGCCGCCCGTACCACTGGCGCCGCTGCCGCCTACTCCACCCGAGCTGCCGCCGGAGCCACCTGAACTGCCGCTGGCTTCTGGGCTTCCCGTGCCACTTGAGCGATCCGTGCCATCGCCGCCGGTGCCGGTGGTGTCATTTCCGCCGGTGCTGCTGGCACCATTGTTGTCGCTGCTATCGGTATTGCCAGCGGTGCCGACAGAGTCGCTACCGCTGCCGTCGCCTCCAGTGTCCGCACCGCTCAGGGGGCTGGTCGCGTTGCCGGGTATCTGGCTGTCCTGAGGGCTGTTGCTGTTGCCGCTGCCGTCCATGTTGGTCGCTGCAAAGCTGACTGGCGCGGCGATACCCAGGCATAAGGCGAGGGCGAGATGGAGGGGGCGGATTCGGTTCATGGCGAAGCTCCTGTTCGGTTGACCATTGTTCATTCGGCCGCACGGACAGGAGGCGGGTGCCCGCTAGGCGACCAGCGGTTAGCAGTAGGATCGGCACCGTACCGGTAGGAGCCGGCGTCAGCTGGCGATGCACGGCGCAGCCTTGCCAGGAATGCTGGTCATGCAGACCGATCACTCGCGCATCACAACGACCGTAGAAAGGCCCGCAGCGCGCTGCGTTCATCAGCGGACAAACCAGCAAAGCGGCCCCGTGCCGCCGCTGCTTCGCCGCCGTGCCACAGAACGGCCTCGTCCAATGTCCTGGCCCGCCCATCATGCAGGTAGCCGCTCCCGGGATTGATCCGCTCGTTCAACCCCAACCCCCACAACGGCGGCGTGCGCCATTGCCGACCGTTGGCGAGAAAGTCCCCGCGGCCATCGGCCAGGCCTTCGCCCATGTCATGCAGCAACAGGTCGCTGTAGGGTTCGACTTGCTGTTGGGACAACGCCGGAAAACCAGAGTGGTGGCCAGTGGTCAAGCGAGGGCGGTGGCAAACAGCACAGCCGATCTCGCTGAACAGCCGCTCGCCCTGCATGATCTCGGCCTTGCCACGGTCGCGCCGTGGCGGCGGCGCCAGGTGGGCCAGATAGAAGTACAGGTCGCCGAGCTGCAGCGCATCGAGCTCCGGCTCCCCGCCACTGACTGCCTGGCGGCAGGCAAGCTGTACCGGGCTGCAGTTTTGTTCGGGGTACAGCGGCGAGGTGATGCCCAGGTCGCCATGCATGGCACTGGCGATCTGCTGGCGTAGGTCTGGCTGATTGGCCTTGAGTCCGAAGCGTCCGGCTTCCGTGCGCTGGCGTTCGACACTCCAGACCAGGTTGACCCGGCCCTTGACGCCATCTGGCTTAGCTTCGTCTGCCAGCCCCTGCAGGGTATTGGCCTCGATCGCTTCGAGCAGCCCGAGCCCGAACACCGGTGGGGCGATTCGCGCCGAGGTTTGCACGTCTCCCAGCGGACCATAGGCCAGTTCGCTGAAGCGCAGCTGTGGGCTGCGCAGGCTAACGGACTCGCCATCGGCCAGGGTCACCAAGCGCTCCTGCCAGACGACATGGGCGCGCCCTTCACCGGGCACGCCGGGAATACCCAGCTCGTTGAGCTGGTCACCATAGGCCGGATGGGGCGCTGGCCCGCCATGGGCATCGTGGCCGGCGACCGACAAGCGCACCAGCATGCTACGCATCGGCTCAGCAGGCGAGGCGGGTGCCTGGCCCCGGCCGTTCTTGGGGTGACAGGCTATACAGGTGATGCGGTTGTACAGCGGCCCCAGCCCGTCGAAGGCCTCGTCCCGTGAGGGCGCGATCACCCAGGCCTGGCGAAACAGGCTGCGGCCGCGATAGAAACGCTCCAGTTGTGTCTCACCCACCAGGCTCGGCAGCGGCCGGGCGAAGGCCTCACGGTTGTTCCCGGCCCAAGCCGAACCTGCGCTGGTGCACAGGCTCGCGAAGATGCCGAGCAATAGCGCATGCCGTTTCACAGGCCCATGGCCTCGAGCAATCGCGCGGCCTCGGCGTGGCGTGCGGCGCTGTGGAACTGCCAGGCGATTTCCTCGCGCCCCAGAGCGTTCGCTTCGCTGCTCGGCTGACGCTCCAGGCCGCGATCCTGGCGTTCGGCGAACAGCGCCAGCAACGCCGGGGACTGTGCTTGGGCAGCGCTGATCGGTGGCTCACTCAGGCACTCGCGCACAGCTCGCAAGTCACGTCCTGCCGCTTCGCCGGCGTGCCCCCGCGCCCACAGTTGCGTCAACCGCTGATGGGGCTGGCCGAGCCATTGCGTGAACAACGAAGTCACCAGGGCCAGGCGCTCCCGAGACACGTTGTCGCCATAGGCATAGGCGCCTTCGCGCGCCGCCGCGAACGGGTCATGGTAGCTGCGTGGTAGGTCGACATAGACGCTGGGGCGCACCGGCAACTTGCGGATGTCCGGGTCGGCCAACAGCTTCTGCCCTTGGGCAGACAGCACGAACTCGACAAAGGCTCGCGCGCCCTCGACATGCTTCGCCTGGGTGGTAATGGCGATATGCGCCGGGTTCAGGCCTCCATGGGCCGGATAGACGAAACCCACGTGCTCGCCATTGGCGATGGCCGAGGCGACGAAGAAGTCGATGGACACGCCTACCGCAGAGCGTCCGCTGGCCACCTCGTCGCTGACCAGGGTGCCACCGCGGCTGACCAGGCGCGATTGCCCGGCGATCTCGCTCCACAGCGCCCAGCCCTGTTCCCAACCGTAGGCGTTGAGCACGATATCCAGCATCACCGGGGCGAAACCAACCCTGGCCGGGTCTGGCAGGGCGATGCGTCCGCGCAGGCGCGCATCGAGCAGATCGGGCCAGTCCTTTGGTGCTGCCAGCCCCAGGGCTAAAAGGGACGGCGGGTGGGTGGCGAAGCCATAACCTGCCAGCTCGGTGGCCTGGTAGCGTGCGTGGCGATCACGCAGGGCTGTGCCCCCGATACGGGCCGGCAACCCCTCCAGGTCGACCCCCAGCGGCTGCCAGCCACCGGCCTTGGCCAGGCGGGTGAAGTTACCGGGCGAGGGCGCCCAGTAGACATCCACGCCACCCTGGTCCGTCTGCAGTAGGTAGGGCAGGGCATCGAAGCCCTGGCGCCAGAGGATCTGCAACCGGTACTGCGGGTGCTCGCGGGAGAAGGCGTCTTCGAACCGCGTCATCATCTCTTCCGGGTAGCTGGTCAGCACCACCACCGGCTGCGGAGCGGCCTGCGCGCTGGCCGAGCACAGTGCCAGGGCCAGCAGCCATGCTTTACAGCGGAACATTGAACTGCACGAAGTAGTTGCGGCCCATTTCCGGATAACCCTCGCTGTATTCATAGAGACGGTCGAACAGGTTGCGCACGCCAGCCTCGACCCTCACGTCGTTGCTGAAGCTGTAGCCTGTCTTGAGGTTGTACACCGCATAGCCGGCCGCCATCTGGCTGCCATCGGACATACTGTAGCGCCGCGACGCTGCCTCCACGCTGCCGGTATGGCGCCAGGCGCCACGGTTCCAGGTGGCCGAAGCGAACAGGTTGTGGCGCGGCGTGTCGATGGGGCGCAGCTCCGGGTTGCTGCGGTTCTCGCGGTCGAGCCAGGTGTAGCTGGCGCCCAACTGCCACTCGCCCAGGTCGCCCTTGAGCCCCAGCTCCAGGCCCTGATTACGGGCCTTGGCGATGTTCTGATACTGCCCGCATGGTGCCGCGCAGTTCGGCTGCGGGGCCACCGTCACTTGCTGGATCGAGTCTTCGATATTGCTGACAAACAGCGCCGCATCCAGCGACCACAAGGCCGCCAATGACCCGGTATAGCCCAGCTCGTAGTGGGTGGCGCGCTCGGACTTCAGGTCCGGGCTGGGGATCACCGTGCCGAAACGGGTCGAGTAGCGGTCCTTGATGGTGGCGAAGCGGCTCTTGCGCGCCACGGTCAGGCGCACCTGGCCATCGTGATCGATGTCCAGCAAGGGGCCGGTGTTGACGAACAGGCCGAGTTGGGCATTGACCGCGTCATCGCTGCCAGTGGGTTCGTCGTACAGCGTCTTGACCGTCGGTGAGGCGTCGTTGGTGCCAAAGTTCTCGGCGTCCAGACTCTTGCGGTAGTTGTAGGAAACGCCACCGACCAGGCTGAACACCTCATTCAGGCGCAGGGTGTCTTCCAGGGCGATGGACTGGGTCTGGTCGCGGAAGTGGGTTTGCGGGTCGCTGCCATCGCGGGAGCGGTGCACGTCTTCCTTGAAGTGGTAGGCGATGCCCAGGCGATTCCCTTCGCTCAGGGCCAGGTCGCCTTCGACCGAAAATCCTGTGGACTCGTCGTCGTATTTGCTCGGGAAGCCCGGCTGCATCGGCCCGACGATACCGTTGTTGTAGACGAAGCTCTCCAGCGAGTTCTTGAAGGTGTCGTGATAGACACGGGTCTTCAGGCCATGCTCACCAAAGCGTGTGTTGGTGGCGATGAACAGGCTGGTCTTGTCCCATTGCGGCCACTCCCACCAGCGCTTGCGCTGGCCGGTGGCGGGCAGGTCGCCGGCGTAGGTCGGCTGGCCCTTGCGCCCTTCCTGCTGGACATAGCCGAGCACGTATTCGTCGGTCTCGTTGGGCGTGAAGCCGAGCTTGAAGCTGAACTTGCCATCACGCTTCTTGCTGTTTTCCCGGCGCCCCTTGCCCTGCTGGTCATTGGTCGGCTTGAAGTCATCGGGCAGCAGGGTGTAGTCGTAGTTGACATAGGACACACCGCCCTGCATCCACCAGTTGCCCTGGTTGGAACCGACGTTGGCGTAGCTGCGGTAGGCGTTGACGTTGCCGTGATCGGTGAGTTCCAGGCCGCCGCCTACCTCGCCCTCGAACGCCTCCGTGGGCCGGCGCGTCACCAGGTTGATCGCGCCACCCAGGGTATTGGGCCCATAGAGCAGCGAGGCAAAGCCCTTGGCCACCTCGATCCGCGACAGGTCGTAGGTGGTGAAGCGCCCCAGGTCGATATTGCCGTCGTAGGGCACATAGGTCGGGATGCCATCGATGTATACCGGCACCTGCAGCCGGTCGAACCCCCGCACGAAGACCACCTGCTCAGCGCGGCCTCCCATGTAGCCCAGGTTCACGCCTGGCGCCAGTTCCAGCGCCCGGCCCACCGTTTCGCGGTCATGCAGGCGCATGTCTTGCTGTTCGATCACACTGCTGCCGGTGGACAACGTCTCGTCCTGCGGCGCGGAAATCTGGATTTCCCCCAGCGTGAACGCTTTGTCCGTCTCGGCGAGCGCAGCCTGCGCAGAGACAGCCGCGAGGGCGGCCATCAACGTACGGGGTACGAAGGGCATCATGACAACTCCTTTGTCGGCCATCGCCATGGGCGGCACCTGGCCTCGTTATATATTTTTATATACAGCGCAAGGCCTGAAACGCCCGACGACGACCCTCCCCAGGGCGTCGGCGAGCCAGGTCGCACGCAAGGAAAACACAGGCTGGCAGAACGCCAGGCCGCTGCGCATCCTAGCGCTGGTGGGCAGTGGTGACAACGCTGTATACAAAACTACATAGCGAAACGCTGTCGCGAAATGGCGCAAGCATTGCGCGCGCAGGCAGGCAGAAGGGACACTGGGGTAGTGGCTGAAGAAGCCGAATCAAAGGCTTAGCGCAGGAAGGCAGCCCAGGGCCCAATGCCAGTAGTCAAGGCCAATGGGTCCGCTGCGTGGCCCCATCGCAGGCTGCACCCCCACAGGGTGCCTGCATACCTCGGTTCTTGCGGTCGACCCAGAGTGGGCCGCGCAGCGGACCCAACTCATGCAGGCAGGCGTTGAAACTGCTCTCTTAACGTATGGAATGGCGCCACCAGGCGGATCGGCGTGCCGTTGATGTGGGTGAGCTTTCCGCTTCGGGCGTCTGCATACAGTGCGATCAAATCCTTCCTGTCATCCTCTGTGAGCTGGCTGTCCGGGCCATAGTTCATGATCGACACCCGTTTTTGCGAGCCGTAAGGCCTGGCCGGAAAGTCGGCTTCCTGCTGAGGTGCAAACCAATGGCGCAGGCCAAACACATGGCCAAGCTCATGGGCGATGGTTTCGACCTGCTCGTCGTGCTCCTGCTTGAACAAGGTTGGATAAATCACCAAGTCATGCCGGCCAGGGTCGGGAAAAAACGCACTGGCCAGCACGCAAGCGCCCACCGCATTGCATCGCTCGACCTCCTGGATCACGATCTGGAAGTCCCAGGCATCCTCATCCTTGGCGAAGGCTACCGGTACCGCGTCCCCCCATGCCTGCAAAGCCAGGCAAAAGAGCTCCTCGATCTTCGCTTTGACCTCATCAGGCGCCTCGAATCTGGAGAGCGACTGCTCCTGAAAGCGCCAGCGGAGGATGGCGCCTTCGCGCCAGAGCGGAATGAAGCCCTGGGTGGCGTCCAATTGCAGCTCGGCGATATTGCGCACACAACCCCGGGACTCCGTGTCGCAGATGATGTTCTGGTGCTCGCCGTAGATATGGACCTTCGAATCCTTGTCATCAGGCGGCGTCCCGGCAGGTTTCAAACGAAACGGGTCTGCGGGCACGTCCTTGTTACCGGGTTGGGTCCGTCGAGTTCGGGCCACCATGGTCTTCCCCTTTTGCACTGGAATTTACTGCATAAACGCTAGCTGACAGCGTGCCGGTCGCAAGCGGGAAGCCATGAACACGCTGATCAGCCACTCGACCGGCTGGCTGTGGACGGTTGCGGGTGGTGCAATCCCGGCCTATGTTCCATGCGAAGCTGTTGCTGCGGCCGACGCGCAACGCTGTGCCGCAGGTTTCCGTCTATCCAGTGCGAACTTCCGCCATGAGGTGACGACATGCCGAACGACTCCCGCCCCGCCGTGCTCGAACTGATCGGCAATACGCCGCTGGTGCGTGTCAGCCGCTTCGATACCGGCCCATGTACGCTGTTCCTCAAGCTCGAATCGCAAAATCCCGGAGGTTCGATCAAGGATCGCATCGGCCTGGCGATGATCGACGCCGCCGAGCGCGATGGCCGCCTGCGCCCCGGCGGCACCATCGTCGAGGCCACCGCCGGCAACACCGGCCTCGGCCTGGCCCTGGTCGGCCGCGCCAAGGGGTATCGGGTGGTGTTGGTGGTGCCGGACAAGATGTCCACCGAGAAGGTCCTGCACCTCAAGGCGATGGGCGCCGAAGTGCATATCACCCGCTCCGATGTCGGCAAGGGTCATCCCGACTACTACCAGGATGTGGCTGCGCGGCTGGCGCAGGAGATTCCCGACGCCTTCTTCGCCGATCAGTTCAACAACCCAGCCAACCCGTTGGCCCACGAGTGCAGCACCGCTCCGGAGATCTGGGCGCAGACCCAGCATGACGTAGATGCCATCGTCGTTGGCGTCGGCTCGGCCGGCACGCTTACCGGGCTGACTCGCTTCTTTCGCCGCCTGCAGCCGAACCTGGCCATGGTGCTGGCTGACCCGGTTGGGTCGGTGGTCGCCGAATATAGCCGTAGCGGCACCCTCGGTACGCCTGGCTCCTGGGCGGTGGAGGGTATCGGCGAAGACTTCATTCCGTCTATCGCGGACCTTTCCAGTGTGCGCCAGGCCTACTCCATCAGTGACGAAGAAAGCTTCGATCATGCCCGCCAATTGCTACGCGCCGAAGGCATTCTCGGCGGCTCCTCGACCGGCACCTTGCTGGCGGCAGCGCTGCGCTACTGCCGCGAGCAAACTGAGCCGAAGCGGGTAGTCAGCTTCGTCTGCGACACCGGTACCCGCTACCTGTCGAAGGTCTACAACGACCAGTGGATGACCGATCAAGGCTTGCTGGCACGCAAGCGTTATGGCGACCTGCGCGACCTGATTGCGCGGCGCTTCGAGGATGGCCGGGTGATCAGCGTAGGCCCGGACGACACGCTGCTCACCGCCTTTCAGCGCATGCGCCTGGCGGATGTGTCGCAACTGCCGGTGCTGGAGAATGGCCAGCGCCTGGTCGGCGTGATCGACGAGTCCGACATTCTGCTTGGCGTGCACCAAGACGCTTCGCACTTCCATATGAGCGTGGCCAGCGCGATGACCGACAAACTGGAAACCCTGTCTCCCAACGCCAGCCTGGCTGAACTGCAGGCAGAGCTCGACCGTGGGCTGGTGGCGATCATCGAAGACGCTTCGGGCTTCCACGGCATGATTACCCGCGTCGACATGCTCAATCACTTACGCAGGTCCTTACCATGAGCCAGCACGATGAAACCGGCGCGCCACGTGCCTTCGCCACCCGCGTGATCCATGCCGGACAGGCGCCAGACCCTTCCACCGGGGCACTGATGTCACCGATCTACGCCAACTCCACCTATGCGCAGCAGAGCCCCGGTGTGCACAAGGGCCTCGACTACGGGCGTTCGCACAACCCCACGCGCTGGGCGCTGGAGCGTTGCGTGGCAGACCTTGAGGGTGGTACCCAGGCCTTCGCCTTCGCCTCCGGGTTGGCGGCGATCTCCACCGTACTCGAACTGCTCGACGCTGGCGCGCATATCGTCTCCGGCAATGACCTGTACGGCGGCACTTTCCGCCTGTTCGACAAGGTGCGTCGGCATAGCGCCGGGCATCGCTTCAGCTTCGTCGACCTGGCTGACCTGACGGCGTTCGAAGCGGCGCTGCAGGACGACACGCGGATGGTCATGGTCGAGACACCGAGCAATCCTTTGCTACGCCTCACCGACCTCGCCGCTATCGCACGCATCTGCCGCGAGCGCGGCATCCTCTGTGTGGCCGACAATACCTTTGCCAGCCCGTGGATCCAGCGCCCGCTGGAGCTGGGCTTCGATATCGTGCTGCACTCGACGACCAAATACCTGAACGGCCACTCCGACGTTATCGGCGGCATCGCGGTGGTCGGGCAGAACGCAGAACTGGGCGAGCGCCTGGGCTTCCTGCAGAACGGCGTGGGTGCCATCGCCGGGCCGTTCGACGCGTTCCTCACCCTGCGCGGCGTGAAGACCTTGGCGCTGCGCATGGAGCGTCACTGCAACAATGCGCTGGAACTGGCGCAATGGCTTGAGCGTCAGCCGCAGGTCGCGCGCGTTCATTATCCGGGCCTGCCGTCGCACCCGCAGCACGAACTGGCACGGCGGCAGATGCGCGGATTCGGCGGGATGATTTCCCTTGACCTGAACAGCGACCTGGACGGTGCCAAGCGCTTCCTCGAAGCGGTGCAGATCTTCGCCTTGGCCGAGAGCCTGGGCGGGGTGGAAAGCCTGATCGAACACCCGGCGATCATGACCCACGCCAGCATCCCAGCACACACCCGCGCGCAACTTGGCATCGGTGATGCGCTGGTGCGTTTGTCAGTGGGTGTAGAAGATGTCGAAGACCTACGCGCCGACCTGGCCCAGGCGCTGGCGCGCATTTAAGCAGCGGGTCGGGAGCGGTCTGTCGCGAACGGCAGCTTTCGACCCAGGCTGTGTGAAAACGCCTGCGATTGTCTAACCTTCTGATCGTCGAGATCGTGGCGGGGACGATCATGAAGCGATTCATAGAAGGTGAGTCTCGGACGCAAGTCACGTTGCTGCCGGAGTGCCTGGACGACTACATCGCCGAAGAAAACCCAGTTCGGGTAGTCGATGTTTTTGTCGATGAACTTGACCTTGGGACACTCGGTTTCGAGGGTGTCGATCCTGCGGCAACGGGTCGTCCGGCGTACCATCCAGCAGTGCTGCTGAAAATCTACATCTACGGCTATCTCAACCGGGTTCAGTCCAGCCGCCGGCTTGAGCACGAGGCAGAGCGCAATGTCGAGCTGATGTGGTTAACGGGCCGGTTGGCTCCTGACTTCAAAACGATTGCCGACTTTCGCCGAGACAACGGTAAAGCCATTCGCAGCGTCTGCCGGCAATTCGTAGTGCTTTGCCGCAACCTCAATCTCTTCTCCCAATCGATCATCGCCATCGACGGCAGCAAATTCAAAGCCGTGAATAACCGCGATCGCAACTTCACCCAGGGCAAGATCAAGGCGCGCATGCAGCAGATCGAGCAGAGCATTGACCGCTATCTTGCGGCGATGGATTCGGCGGATCGGGCAGCGCCCGAGGTCGCCGAGGCCAAGGCTGAACGGCTGAGCGAAAAAATAGAAAAGCTGAAACAGCAGATGACGAAGCTCAAGGACATTGAAGCGCAGCTTCACGCCAGCTCAGATCAGCAAATCTCTCTTACCGATCCTGATGCACGCTCAATGGCCACGAGCGGCCGAGGTACTGGCACGGTTGGCTACAACGTACAAACCGCAGTCGATGACAAGCACCATCTGATCATTGCCCATGAGGTCACCAATGTTGGCAATGACCGAACGCAGCTAAGCAATATGGCGAACCAGGCACGCGAAGAGATCGGCGCTGAGTCGCTGACAGTGGTAGCCGACCGAGGCTATTACAAAGGTCCGGAGATCCTTGCTTGCGAGCAGGCCGGAATCACCACTTTTGTCCCGAAGCCGCTGACATCAAGCAGCAAAGCGGAAGGCCGATTCGGCAAGCAGGACTTCATCTACATCGCTGCATCGGATGAATGCCGATGCCCTACGGATCAAATACTGACCCGCAGGCATTCTTCGGTGGAAGACGGCATGTTGCTGCACTCCTACTGGTTCTCTGGCTGCCAAAGTTGCTCCATGCAGAAGCAGTGTACGACGGGTAAGGAACGCCGGTTGAAGCGATGGGAGCATGAAACGGTAGTCGAAGCCGTGCAGATCCGATTGGAGCATGACCCAGGAAAGATGAAGGTTCGCCGGCAGACGGTGGAGCATCCCTTCGGAACGCTCAAATACTGGATGGGAAGCCCCCACTTCCTGACCAAAACCCTACCGAGGGTAAGCACCGAGATGAGCCTTCACGTGCTTGCTACAATCTCAAACGAATGATGAGTATCTTTGGCATCGCTGGTCTGATTGAAGCGATCAGGACATGAGTCCAACCGTTTTTTGCGTCCGTATACGGCTATCTGGGCCGCTGCCGCGGCCCAGATAGCACAGGCAGCGCCTTGGTGCCCGACTCAGGTAGATCTGCACTTACATCAGTTGAATTTACAGGCTGCCCCAGCTTCTTTTGCTACTCGACGTACTTACTTGCGTTTTCACACAGCCTGGACCCATAGTGGACGTTCGAGGCGCTGGTTTCAGCACGAGATTGGGACGTCCATCTGAGACTCTGCAAGGGATCGAAAGCAGCCATCCACCACTGACTTTCTCAGGCCATGAAGCGGTCATTCGAGACCATCCGAGCTAGATCCTTCAAGGTTGATACAATCCTTGCCTCTAACCTGATGAGATGGATTTCATGGATTTGTATGTCGTGCGGCATGCCGAAACCTGGGCGAATGCCGAGCATCGTTACTTGGGATCGCTCGACCCATCGCTCACAGAACGTGGGCGTGAGCAAGCTCAAGCGCTAGGAGGGAATTTACCTCATGATCTGGACACGCTTGTCGTATCTCCTCGTCTAAGAGCAACGGAAACTGCCAGTATTCTTAACGAGAAGCTCAATCTCCCGACCCAGACGATGGACTGCTTTCGAGAGCGTGATGTGGGGGGCGAGGGGTTGATCCAGGCAGACGCAAGAGAGCGATAATGACGGCCACCTCGGTACTCAGTGGAACAGGAACCTGCTGTTTAGAAAAACTATCGCTGGGGTATGATTATTGCTGAGCCATAATTTCAAATAACTTCCCAGCCTGCAGATTAGTCCTTATCCTATTTGGCACGACATTGGCGCGTCCTTCAGGCTTCTCAAAGGGGCTGCTGGTATGCATCGGCACTTTCACCGAATACGATTTCGACTTTCTAATGATGTCTCAGCACTGCATCGATTATTCGGACAGGAGCCCGCTTAAGGCTTTACGCTCGCCACTACCAGCTCCGCTATGCCTTGCCGTACGGCATCAATGTTGTCGTCGAGGGTCGTCAGGGTACCGTACCTTCATGGAAACAGCCTTGTAGAATACAGCTTGCATGGCCGGGTCGTGGAAATTGCCGACCATCGCAAAGCACATTTGAGGCTGAGGTCCGGTTGCCTGGGAGCCCGATAATTAAAATTAGGTATGTGGGGGCGTATAGTTGAATGGCATCAACATTTTCGGCAGAAATTTTCTAGGAATTCCACCATTCCACAGGTGAATCATTCAAATTCATAGGTCGAATAAAACGTAATGCATGTGAGCGATCAGGGGAAGATATCGATGGGTCGTATCTGCGGTTGGCAGTGGAGAATCGCTCACGAATAGATTCTTTCAGGCCTGCCGGCAGCCGAGAGGTATGTGGGTCACTAAATTTTGCAAAAGTCGATGAAGGTTGAAATAAGAGAAATACACGGTCTACTCCAAATGAATATCTAGAATTATGTTCTGGGTAGCAAGGGGAAAACGCCAAAACCGTGAATATATTGTCGCATGCCATAAATCGCCAATGGTCTGCAAGAAAATCCGTGGCCATGGACATTCGCGCAAAGTCATCGTATCTAGCAATCGTAGACAGTGTTAAATACAGTACGTTACATAGTTGTTCAATGTTTTTTCCGTGTACCTTCCCCTCAAAAGTGAAGACAAACCCGTCTGAGCCGCTGATCTTACTATGCTCACAGAACTTCAGGAATCGTACTATGTTTGAAGTTACGTATTGAGAGATATTATGTCCCGCAATTCCCTCCGCGAAGATAAGCTTTGCATTCAATGCAAAAGGGCAATGCGTGGCGTTTGTTAGAGTCTTAAAGTCATTATCGATTGTCATGGTTTTCAATCCGATAGATTAACGTATCGTGAGAGCCGTATCGAGCGTCTTCCCTGTCACCCACGACTGCTCCAGACAGCTTAAAGCCTGCACGTACTGCCAAGCTTTTACTGGGCTGGTTGTGCTCAGAAATAAAAAGTACTATTGGGAGATTTTTTAGAAAGGGAATAACAAGCTGCAACGCCTTGGTCATATAACCATGGCCGGCACAGTCAGAATTTACCCAGTAACCCAGGGAGTTGCATTTATGCTCCGGCAAGTACCGAACTCCAATGCAGCCAACTAGGATGTCTAGCTCGTTTGCGAAGATGTAGTATTTTTTTTCTGTCTCCGCAGTCGAGGAATCAAATGCGGTAACTGAGCGTTGAAGGCTCTTCTCTACCTCTTTAAGTGATAAATTAGCGTTTGGCCAACTGAGGAATTCCTTATGAAGTTTGTAGCTGCGCTTCAAGGCTGTATGCAGCAATGGGGCAAACTCCAGTTGAGGGCGGAGCAGGCGCAGATCATCGCCCTCAATCTCGTCGGGTAGAGCTAGGATGTCAATCACGATAAAATATATATCCTCGAAAATTCAAATACGAAAAAAATATTTCATTTTTAAAAAATCCTGCTGTACGCATGAGTTCAATATTCTCTTCATGTGTATAGGGTATGAGTAAGTTCTCTAGGGCAAGCCTTTTCCTATATATCTCGTCGTCAGAATAGCCATTCCTTGATTTCATTGCGTAGTAAGCATCAATAAAGCGCTGATTAATATATGGGTGAGGGAAAACTATTTTTTCTACTAAAATAACGGCGCGAACTGATGGGCAGCTTGCAACCATATTGGCTAATAGTTTCTCCCTATCAATAGGTCTCACAAACTGAAGCACCAGAGTTAGAATCACAAAATCTACCTCTCCGAGCCCTTCGATGGGCCCAATAGCTAAATCTTTATTCGAGAGAGTGACCTTGTCTCGGTAGGGTGCGAGCTTAATCTGGGCTCGCTCCACCATCGAATCTGAAATATCGATACCATGAAGCGCCTTCACTTCAGACCGTGACTCAGCAATCGCTTTGAGCGTACTGCCGGTAGAGCATCCTATATCCAATGCTACCTTGCTTAGAGAAAAAACCGCAAAAAGATCCGCAATGCATCTCTGCAAGTGGGAGTAACACGGTACACTTCTGCCTACCATATCATCAAAAACAGCCGAAACGCTGTCATCAAACTTAAAAGATCCCGTTGCTAGCGGGCCTGCATCGAAGATACGGTCTCGAGCAACTTTCATAATATCTCCTTAGACGTGGAATTCCAGGTAATCAAAGTAGGGGACTACACTGCCAATCACGTCCTTTTCCAGCTTCGGTGTTTGGTATTCGTCCAATACGTAGTTCTCACTCAAAAAAATATTGAGATAAGTTGCAAGTGTTCGCTTGTTGGATATGATTTTTGTGGCCACCTGAGCCTCTGTTGAAGTGCGCGATTTTTCGATTTTTCCCTCCGCGAAGTAGTCTTTTAGCGATAGCTGATTGTCGGACAGCGCACATGAGTCCCTTACATTATTTGGGATCACCACTAATATTTTTGCACCGGGTTTGAGTTTTGATCTTAAAGCGGCCAAAAAAGTCGCAATGTCATCAATGTGGTCTAATACAAGTGCAAGGATGGCTATATCATATTTTTGATCTGTATGAGTAATAAATTCTGAGATGTCACTTTTTACTAATTTAGTATTATCAGGAACTCCGCGTTCCCTAAAGGTCTCCAACATGTTATCTGAGAAGTCGACGGCGGTAACATTCTCTGCTCGTCTTGAGAACATTCTTGCATAGGTGCCTATTCCACATCCCAGATCTAGCACTGCCTTATAGGAGAGCGATTCAGACTTGCTGCGAAACAGTGGATCGACTATACGGTGATTCAAACTGTTTGACTCCCTTTCCACTGCGTAAATTTTGCTTATATCAGCAAAATTTTTGTCGTGATCTTGAGAGCTATGTACTAATATCTCGGTTCGGTAGGTGTCCGGGCATACTATCAAGCGAGCAGCCCCAAGAACTGATTGACCTTCAACAAGGTAGCGAATTGCTTCATTGGCACAGTAAGCGCTGACCAGCATATTTAATGGGCCAAAAGACGGAGCCTGGTAATATTCCTGCGGAATAGACTTTCGTCCTACTTCATTCAGTTGTCGTAGGCTCTTTGCATAGTCTCCAACTTTATCTGGCTCAAAGAATGGTCCAATAGCACCAACTCGGTCGATATAGCCGGCTGCCAATATGGGGCAGTCAATGCTACTTATAATTGTGTTCAGGGTATCAAAATTATCAAGTGAGTCCGCAGACAATATGATAATGTCACATCCCGAAAAATGCTTTCTGAAGGATGCTGCATGTTCTTCCGATAACGGCAGTTGCAGCGAGCTGATATTCACATAAGGATCTATTTTTATCAACTCCGATGCTAAGGCATTGACCTTAGGCCACCCAAGGTGGTCACAATTGTATTTTATACTCCGGGTGAGATTAGATTCTTCAACCGCGTCTCCGTCGCTAATTCGGATAGATTTCACACCAGCTGCAACAAGAAGCGTCGCTACATTAGACCCGATCCCGCCTACTCCGATTACGCCAACCGTGGCTTGTTGGAGAGTAGCTTGAACAGCTATAGGGTCTAACCCTTTCAATGAGTAATACAACCTATGACGATCATATCTATCTTCCGGCCAATCGCTCACTAAAATATTGTGATGAAGCAAATTTTCCAGATTTTTCACTTGGTCGGAAAATTTTTCATGTAAGTCGGCAAGGGATCGCTCTGTCGTGCAGAACCTGAGCATTTCTGACAGGTCGCCTCTCACATCGTCAATTTCCAGGCTATCGTGAAAGTGAGGCAAGGTTGTGAGAAGTCGACCGTTCTCACGGTAGAAGTGCATGCTTCTATTTGTTGAGTACATAGGGGGTTTCCTTGTTTTTAAATGTCCGATATGTCAGTGGTGCTAACAGGATTATTAGTAGTGCGGATATTGAAAATAGCTCAGTTAGTTCTATTTTTTCGCTTTTTGCTATAAATAACATGAAGCCTAATCCAGAGATTCTGGCAAATACTGCCAATATTGAGATTGCAGTGGCGCAGCAAGACTGGTCAGTAAGTCGAGAGAACTCTCCCTTCATCGCAAACTCGGGTAGTGAGACAAAAGCGTGAAATGCGGAAAATAGAAATATGCCGGCTAAAGCAAATTGTTTATGGATACTCAGGATTGTCAGTAGCAAAAAAAACGCGGACAAAAAACAGCATGTAACATTTATTGCTAACGCGTTTCCTTCAGACATTAGCAGTGGGCGTAAATATTTGCTGGATGTATATTTTGATAATGTGTACAGTCCGAATGTAGCAGGAAGTACCAGTCCCGCAAGCCTAGGGTCTGAAAATTTGTCGGCTGAAAATGCCTCAATAATGAAAGGTTGCCAAAAATATAGCACTGGCTGCATTGCTGCAGTAAATATTATCAGAAATACACCGTAGGTAACGCCGACGTCGGATTTAACAGCCATTACAGCTTGGGTGTAGGTTGACGATGCCGTTGCTTTAGGGCCGGGCGCAGAGTTAGGTATAAAGTTAGCATTCAGGCAGCAGAGTATGGCTAAAGTTATTCCTAGATAATACGGAGCGCTAAAGCTCTCGAAGATGTAAACTGACACACCTCCTGCGACCCCAAATAAGCAGTTGGCAAGTGACGAGTTTTGGTTTAGCTTGTGATATGCGTCTCTGAACTCTGAGACGCTGTGTTCTCTGTTTCCTATGGCAAGTTTAAGGAGAGAGGAGTCACTGCCTGAGATTAGGCATAAGCATACCCCATATACAATTGAGCTAGCCAGCAAGGGAATCCATTCCGGTGCTTGTAATCCCAGCACAAAGTAGATCAAAAGAAGAATGCTACATATTTGCAGGCTCCTCTTCGGGCCTATTCTATCGGATAGTAGTCCGGTCGGTACCTCTGCAAGGAGCACTGTTCCTGAGAAAATCGCCTGTAGCAGCGCGAAATCTGGAAGCGATAGCCCTTTTGAAATTAGGAATGACGTATGGATGGCACCTATAGCCATCCGGGCGCCGCTGAAACACGCTAATGTCGTAATTACTTGTGAAACAGGCTTGTCGTATGAATTCATATGATTCCATAAGCCCTCTGCCGAAGCAGAGGGCCCTGAGGTCGTTAGTTCATTCCGGGCAAATGCATAAGACGTTGACGATCAGACTCATGTGCTTTGCGTTTGTGTACGATAATATTGTGCGGTTGGACTTTTTGCTCTGGGTGCTTGCGATTATTTGTCTGCATTTCATTGCCTCTTGACTGTGGCGATAGTGCCGAAAAGAAAACTAGTCGCTTACTTGATGTTAGGCAAAAGCGTTTTTATACTTTTTTATGAGGTATGTTGACCGAAATTGCATAATCCTCTTACTGTTTCTCTGGCAACAGTAAATCAACAGCACCTAAACACTGAGCAATCTGAACTCCTGCTTGTTTCGTGATGACTTCCTCACCTCACTTCAGCCAAGATACCCCAGAGCGGTTTAATGCTTTTTGCCGAGCGAACCATGGAGTTGCTGTCTGTTGCCCTGGCATCGATTTTGCTCACTTGCAGATAAAGGGCGGGCGTTCAACGAATAGGGCCATGCCAGTGATGTTCGTTGTTACAGGTGACAGTAGTTTGGACTGTAGGGTTCGCGGGGGGAGTTCAAGTGGTCTGAGGCTCGATGCTTGAAGCTAACCTCCAATAGAGGGGAGTACCAGAGCTGAAATCACCACGGTGTTCGGACTCGCCACCTTGGGGGCAACCGTGTTCGACGATGTGGGTGTGAGCATGCTAGTGGTACTCAACTAGTCATGCTTGCTCAACAAGGAGGCCCTAACGATATTGAGTTGCTGATCGAACTGGAGATGCGCTTTGGATCGGATGAAGCCAGTCGCAAATGACCGCTATCGACCCAGGCTGTGTGAAAACGCAAGTAAGTACGTCGAGTAGCAAAAGAAGCTGGGGCAGCCTGTAAATTCAACTGATGTAAGTGCAGATCTACCTGAGTCGGGCACCAAGGCGCTGCCTGTGCTATCTGGGCCGCGGCAGCGGCCCAGATAGCCGTATACGGACGCAAAAAACGGTTGGACTCATGTCCTGATCGCTTCAATCAGACCAGCGATGCCAAAGATACTCATCATTCGTTTGAGATTGTAGCAAGCACGTGAAGGCTCATCTCGGTGCTTACCCTCGGTAGGGTTTTGGTCAGGAAGTGGGGGCTTCCCATCCAGTATTTGAGCGTTCCGAAGGGATGCTCCACCGTCTGCCGGCGAACCTTCATCTTTCCTGGGTCATGCTCCAATCGGATCTGCACGGCTTCGACTACCGTTTCATGCTCCCATCGCTTCAACCGGCGTTCCTTACCCGTCGTACACTGCTTCTGCATGGAGCAACTTTGGCAGCCAGAGAACCAGTAGGAGTGCAGCAACATGCCGTCTTCCACCGAAGAATGCCTGCGGGTCAGTATTTGATCCGTAGGGCATCGGCATTCATCCGATGCAGCGATGTAGATGAAGTCCTGCTTGCCGAATCGGCCTTCCGCTTTGCTGCTTGATGTCAGCGGCTTCGGGACAAAAGTGGTGATTCCGGCCTGCTCGCAAGCAAGGATCTCCGGACCTTTGTAATAGCCTCGGTCGGCTACCACTGTCAGCGACTCAGCGCCGATCTCTTCGCGTGCCTGGTTCGCCATATTGCTTAGCTGCGTTCGGTCATTGCCAACATTGGTGACCTCATGGGCAATGATCAGATGGTGCTTGTCATCGACTGCGGTTTGTACGTTGTAGCCAACCGTGCCAGTACCTCGGCCGCTCGTGGCCATTGAGCGTGCATCAGGATCGGTAAGAGAGATTTGCTGATCTGAGCTGGCGTGAAGCTGCGCTTCAATGTCCTTGAGCTTCGTCATCTGCTGTTTCAGCTTTTCTATTTTTTCGCTCAGCCGTTCAGCCTTGGCCTCGGCGACCTCGGGCGCTGCCCGATCCGCCGAATCCATCGCCGCAAGATAGCGGTCAATGCTCTGCTCGATCTGCTGCATGCGCGCCTTGATCTTGCCCTGGGTGAAGTTGCGATCGCGGTTATTCACGGCTTTGAATTTGCTGCCGTCGATGGCGATGATCGATTGGGAGAAGAGATTGAGGTTGCGGCAAAGCACAACGAACTGCCGGCAGACGCTGCGAATGGCTTTACCATTGTCTCTACGAAAGTCGGCAATCGTTTTGAAGTCAGGAGCCAACCGGCCCGTTAACCACATCAGCTCGACATTGCGCTCTGCCTCGCGCTCAAGCCGGCGGCTGGACTGAACCCGGTTGAGATAGCCGTAGATGTAGATTTTCAGCAGCACTGCTGGATGGTACGCCGGACGACCCGTTGCCGCAGGATCGACACCCTCGAAACCGAGTGTCCCAAGGTCAAGTTCATCGACA
This sequence comes from Pseudomonas sp. X10, assembly GCF_054889225.1. Taxonomy (NCBI): domain Bacteria; kingdom Pseudomonadati; phylum Pseudomonadota; class Gammaproteobacteria; order Pseudomonadales; family Pseudomonadaceae; genus Pseudomonas; species Pseudomonas sp. X10. The sequence continues at coordinate 2,193,458 of NZ_CM142677.1, forward strand.
AAAACATCGACTACCCGAACTGGGTTTTCTTCGGCGATGTAGTCGTCCAGGCACTCCGGCAGCAACGTGACTTGCGTCCGAGACTCACCTTCTATGAATCGCTTCATGATCGTCCCCGCCACGATCTCGACGATCAGAAGGTTAGACAATCGCAGGCGTTTTCACACAGCTTGGGTCGAGAGCGGTCAGTCGTGACGGGCCGCTACGGGCCATGAGCGGACATCCCAGGCTCTCTCGCTCCGCCCCTCAATTGGAGCCTTTCTTTCCTGCCGGGGGTTGCACGATCTCTTCCTGTACGTCGAGCTTGTATAGGTATAGGGGGTATACCTATCATGCAGTGACACATCGATAGGGGATATCCCGTGGGCCATATCGCAGCAAACAAAGACGATCTTCTCAAACGTGTGAAGCGTATCGCTGGACAAATCCAAGCCGTCGAACGGGCATTGGAGTCGGACCTCGACTGCGCCAAAACACTGCACCTTGTTGCCGCCACTCGCGGTGCCATTAACGGCTTGATGGAGGAGATCATCGAGGACCACGCGCGGGAGCATGTCGCGAACCCTGCGCTCAGCGAAGAAGAGCGAAACAAGGGCGTCGAGGAGCTTCTTGAAGCCATTCGCCGTTACTCCAAGTGAACGCTTCCAGGTCCACACTTATGAACAGCACCAACATCAACCACACACACGACCACGTGTTCCTTGGCTCAGCGCACGATGAAAATGCCAAGCGTACACTTTGGGTTGTGGCACTGACCGTTGTGATGATGGTTGGCGAGATCACCGCCGGCTATATCACGGGCTCGATGGCGTTATTGGCCGATGGCTTTCACATGGCAACCCATGCCGGCGCATTGGGTATCGCGGCGCTCGCTTATTGCTACGCAAAACGCCACGCTTGCAGCCAGCGCTACAGTTTCGGTACTGGAAAGGTTGGGGACTTGGGCGGGTTCGCCTCGGCGCTGATTCTCGGTATGGTCTCCCTGGGAATTGGCGTTGAGTCTGTCATACGCCTCTTGCAGCCAACGGAGGTTCAATTCGGTACCGCTACGGTCATCGCGATTGTCGGTTTGATCGTCAATATCGTGAGCGCTCTGCTGCTGGGTCACGGGCACGACCATAGACACGACCATGATGATCATGGCCATGTTCATCACGGAAACGATAACAACCTGAAATCGGCCTACATGCACGTTCTAGCAGACGCACTTACTTCTGTTCTGGCCATCGTGGCATTGCTCGCTGGCCGATATCTCGGGTGGGTATGGCTGGATCCTGTAATGGGCATTGTGGGCGCCATTGTCATTGCGCGCTGGGCTTGGAGCTTGGTGGCCGTCACTTCGGGTGTACTTCTGGATCAAACGGATGAGCACATTGCAGAGGAAATCCGAGATCTGGTTGAGAGGCCAGGCGATTTAGCTATCACTGACTTGCACGTTTGGCGAGTTGGACCAGAAGCGCATGCCGCTATCGTCAGCGTCATTGGTGGAGCTACTGCAAGCGCTGAAAGTGTTCGTGAACGTCTGACGCCTGTTCACGAAATCAGCCATCTGACTGTGGAGTTTCGGTCTGCCTGATTTTCAGGGCAAAGGGCTTTCATTGAGCCCCATTGTTCATCCTTATACTCACCATCTGGATGGCTGCTTTGGATACCGGCTGTATGAAAGCACCTGCGATTGTCTATCGCAAAGACAACGGTAAAACCCTTCGTAGCGCCTGCTGGCAATTCGTAGAGCTTTGCCACAACTTCAATCTTTTTCCCCAATCGATCATTGCCATCGACGGTGCCAGGTTCAAAGCCGTGAATAACCACGACCGCAGCTTCACTCCGGGGCAAAGGATTGCGCAAGAATGCGAATGTCTTGCGCGGCCTACAGGTCGCCTGTGCCCGGGGCGCCGTGGCCTTCGATGAAGGCGCGCTGGCGGGAGATGGTGTTGCCGCAATGGGACATGAAGGCACCGATACGCTCTGATTTGCGGATGTCGGGGTGGGTCAGCAGCCACAGCTCGTCATAGACCTCGGGCTCGACAGGGCCGATGCGGACAAGGCCTGGCACCAGGTCACCATGCATACAGGGCAGCAGGTCGATGCCGATGTCTGCAGCGATGGTAGCCGCTACGCCATAGACCGAGTCGCTGCAGTAGATGATGTTTTCACGTGGCACGTGTTCATCGATGAACTGGTAAGCCTTCAAGCTGGACAACCCCTTGCCGTAGGAAACCCAAGTGCGCTGGCGCAGTGTGTCGAGGGCGTGTATGCCGCCGGTGTACTCACCCAGGCGCCCGTACATTGCCCAGGCGACGATGGCTACCTTGCGTCCGAACAGGTTTTCCGGGGGGACCAAGGTCGCACGCAAGGCAATATCGGAGTCATCACGGGCGAGGTTCAATGGTTGGTTACTGACGATGACCTCGATGCGTCTGCCAGGATGCCGAGCCTGAAACTCGGCGATGATGGGGGTGAGGAAGTCCAGCAACAACGCAGCGCTGGTGGTGGTGAGCAGATCGCCCTTGTAGCTCTGGGCCTGTTCCGACACGCATCGCGCCACGCCGAGGGTGTGCTCCATCGCCGACAGCCTGCGCGAAACCGTCGAGTGGTTGACGCCGAGCGCGTCGGCGGCACCTCCCTGGCTGCTGCATTCGCCTATGGCCTTGATGATGCGCAGATCATCCCATGAGCGTTTGTCCAGGGCGTCGCTCATGGTGCTCCTCCGGGTTTTAGCGTGGCGGATGGGGTGTGTTGCCAGGGTACCTGGCGGGTGCCTGGTTCTACCTGGGGGGGAGGGGCGCTTGGCGTGAAACGACGCCTGTCTGTCCTGATCCGGGGTTGTCTATTTCTTGTTCCGTTCCGGGCCCGGTGTTGGAATTTCTCCAGGCGCCGCGATAGCTCAATCGCCCACCAGGGCGGTGCTGTCGCGGTAGTTCAACCTTGGCATTTGCGCACTGTGCTTCACCGCGCTGCCCAATCAGGAGAGTATGCCGATGACCGAAATCGTTGCTGGTATCAGAATCCCCGATAGCGCGATTGCCCGCGCTGCTACCGAACTCGTTCGCGATACCGAGGACGACCTGCTGTTCAACCATAGCCGCCGGGTTTTCTGCTGGGGGGCATTGACTGGCGAGCGCCGCGGTCTGGACTTCGACCCCGAGCTGCTTTACCTGGGCGCCATGTTCCATGACATGGGGCTGACGGCGCGCTACTCCAGCCCCGAACTGCGCTTCGAGGTCGATGGTGCCAACGCGGCTCGGGATTTCATGAAGGGCTACGGGGTCTCGGATCGCGACATCGAAGATGTCTGGGCGGCCATCGCACTGCACACTACGCCCGGCATCCCCGAGCACATGCGGCCCACCATCGCCCTGGTGACGGCAGGGGTCGAGATGGATGTACTGGGCATTGCCTACCATGACTTCAGCCATGAGCAGCGTTGCCAGGTATGTGACCACCATCCACGCGAGGCGAACTTCAAGGAAGGCATCATCGAGCACTTCGCCGACGGCATAAAACACAAGCCGCTGACCACGTTCGGTAACGTGAAGGCCGATGTACTGGCGCTGAAGGTTCCGGGTTACACGCGTATGAACTTCTGCTCGCTCATTCTCAATTCGGCGTGGCCGAGCTGAGGCGAGTGTCCGTGATCACTACCTGAACCTGGAGCCATCGAGATGACCGACACACGTTCCCCCGACAACGGCGCGCTGCCTACCCTGACTCATGCCACAGGGGCCCCGGTAGCGGACAACCTCAATACCATGACCGCCGGCCCTCGCGGCCCAGCGTTACTGCAGGATATCTGGCTGATCGAGAAACTGGCCCACTTCGACCGTGAAGTGATCCCGGAGCGGCGCATGCATGCCAAGGGCTGGGGTGCCCATGGCACCTTTACGGTCACCCAGGACATTTCCCGTTATACCAAGGCCAAGTTATTCGCCGCGGTCGGCAAGCAGACTCCGCTGTTCGCGCGCTTTTCCACCGTGGCCGGCGAGCGTGGCGCCGCCGACGCCGAACGCGATATTCGCGGCTTTGCGGTGAAGTTCTACAGCGAGGAGGGCAACTGGGACGTGGTGGGCAATAACACACCGGTGTTCTTTTTCCGTGACCCGATGCGTTTTCCCGATTTGAATCACGCTATCAAGCGCGACCCGCGCACCGGGCTGCGTTCGGCCGACAGTAACTGGGACTTTTGGACGCTGCTGCCCGAGGCGCTGCACCAGGTGACCATCGTCATGTCGGACCGAGGTATTCCCCGCAGCCTGCGGCACATGCACGGTTTTGGCAGCCATACATTTTCGCTGATCAATGAGGCGAACGAGCGTGTGTGGGTCAAGTTCCATTTCCGTAGTCAGCAGGGCATCGAGAACCTGACTGACCAAGAAGCCTCGGCGTTGATCGCCGGTGATCGTGAAAGTCATGGCCGTGATTTGCTCGATGCCATCGAGCAAGGTGATTTCCCTCGCTGGACACTGTTCATCCAGGTTATGACGCAAGAGCAGGCCCGTGCGCACAAGCACAATCCGTTCGATCTGACCAAGGTGTGGCCGAAGGCCGAGTACCCGCTGATCGAGGTGGGTGTGATGGAGCTCAACCGCTATCCGGAGAATTATTTCGCGGAAGTGGAGCAGGTGGCGTTCTCGCCGGCCAACGTGGTGCCCGGTATCGGTTTTTCACCGGATCGCATGTTGCAGGGGCGGCTGTTCTCCTATGGTGATGCGCAGCGCTACCGGTTGGGGGTGAATTTCAATCACATCCCGGTCAATGCGCCGCGTTGCCCCTTCCATAGCTATCACCGCGACGGTGCCATGCGCACTGACGGTAACCTGGGAGGGACGGCGAGCTATTGGCCCAACAGCAAAGACACTTGGATTGGCGATGATCCGTCGCTGAAGGAGCCGCCGCTGGAGCTCGATGGCGCGGCCGACCATTGGGACCATCGCATCGATGAGGACCATTACGAGCAGCCCGGCAACCTGTTCCGCCTGATGACGCCCGCGCAGCAACAGGCGCTATTCGACAACACGGCACGGGCCATGGGGGATGCACGCTTGGAGGTGAAGCAGCGCCATATTGCCAACTGCACCAAGGCCGACCCTGCGTACGGTGCCGGTGTTGCCAAGGCCCTGGGCCTGCCGCCTGCCTGAGAGGTTGGCATGCCTATGGTGTGGTTGGTGCCGGGCGGCGGAAGCTGGCCCGGTACTGGGCGGGGGTGATGCCAAGCCGTTCGCCGAAGATGATGCGCATGCGGTCGACCGTGCCGAAGCCACAGTCATAGGCGATGGTTTTCAGGGGGCGGTCGCTGGCTTCCAGCATCATGCGTGCGGCATCGATGCGCGCGCGTTGCACGAATTCGTACGGGGTGATTCCGGTTTCCTGCACGAAATAGCGCGCCAGGTTACGTGCGCTCATGCCGACTTCGGCAGCGAGCGACTCCAGGCTGTGCCGCTCGCCGATGTGCGTCATGACATGCGCCTGGATACGCGCTACCGGCGATACGGGGTTGGCCGGAGCGGTGAGGTATGGGCTGAACTGCGACTGGCCACCCTGACGTTGGGCCACGACCACCAGCCGTTTGGCCACGGTCAGGGCGATGTCTTGTCCATGGCACTGGCCGACCAGGGCCAAGGCCAGGTCGATGCCCGCAGTGACGCCAGCGGAGGTCACCAGCCTGTCGTCGCGCACATAAATCGCGTCTGGTTCGACGCAGGCCTTCGGAAACCGAGTAGCCAGCTTTGGTATGTTTTGCCAATGAGTCGTCACGCGGCGCTGATCGATGAGGCCGGCGTATCCCAACGCAAACACACCAGTACAGATGGAGCCGTATATATCCGCCTGATTCGGGGCTTTGCTGACCCATTCGATGAGACTCGGGTCCGGTGTCGCGTCAGGTAAGGTGGGGCCCCCGGCGACCAGCAGAATATCGAAGGTCCCGGTTGCTTCAGCGAACGTAAGGTCTGCTCTCAACTGCATTCTGTTCGACGCCCGAAGAGGGCTGTAGTCGGTGGCGACCAGCACTGTTTCGTACTGGTCTTCGCTTGCCAGGTAGGTGTTGGCCTCATGGAACACGTCCATGGGGCCAGCGACATCCAATGCTTGAACGCCATTGTGGATGGCAATCGCCACTGTTCGTACCGTCATCAGGTATTCCCTTCTACTTGTTCGGCCCCAATGCCGTGCGAGCGTTCAGTGACTGGATTGTTGCCAGTCCAATGGGCCTGATGATCAAGAACCAGTCTTACCCCGTAGCCCCCAGCAACTGAAGTCCGATTGTCTAGCTCAACCAGGACGCTGAAAAGCAAATTTCTCACGCAACGCCGCAATGACCCGATCAACCGATGGGCCTTGTATCTGTGGGGGATCAGGATGCTCACAGAACTCTCGCCATACAAATAGCATCAGTTCAGCACCATCGGTCTGTTGGGCAGCACTGTCGATCGAGCTGAAGGTTTGCAGCAACCTATACCTGTCGTCTCTCCAGAACAATGCTTCTACCCAGGGGTAAACCGGTATGAAATGGAAGTGAATGGAGTGACCCGCATCGTGCCCAAAGCGGCCGATATACAGCCGTTTGGGTTGCAGGTCGTCTTCAATGGCTTTCTGGATTCGCGCCTGCAATACACCTAGCTCAGCCAGCGCTTCGGTCGATAGCGCTGCCAGGGAGTTCGTCATCTGCTTTGCACCCAGCATCAAATAGCCTGGCAACGCACTGTCCATGCGGTGGTTGATAAGCCAGTACTTGGATTCATGAATGATGAAGCGGGGCGGTATGTCCATGTGTCTGCCTTGAGTGAGGTCCGGTGCAGGGTATCAAAGCGGTCAGTGACGATTAGTATCACCCGCTCCATGGGCGACCTCCTAGGGATGTCCAAGTCCCAGCGAAAACCTCTGATAGATTCCAATCCATAGAAACACCTTTCACATCTCTCCATTCCCAATCCCGGCCTCACTGAGTACACTTGAGACAAATTCTTATTTGCACCTAGTGATCTTTTTAGGGGGGAGTGATGTCTACCGTTGTTCCCAGCGGAGCTGCGCACATGGGCTTGGAAACGCTGTACCGCGAGCACAGCGGCTGGCTGCACGGCTGGTTGCGTCAGCGCCTGAACAGTTCCGCCGATGCCGCAGACTTGGCCCAGGACACCTTCATCCGGGTGTTACTGGCGCGCACTGCGGGCACGCTCAACGAGCCGCGTCACTACCTGGCGACTATCGCTCGCGGTCTGGTCATTGACCTGTATCGTCGCCGCAGCCTGGAAAACGCTTACCTCGAGGCCCTGGCGCGGCAGCCGGAGTGCTATGCGCCATCTGCCGAAACCCGTGCTGCAATCCTCGATACCCTGATGGCTATTGATCGCATGCTCGATGGCCTCGGCCCACGCACGCGAGCGATCTTTCTCGCCGTGCAACTTGACGGCCTGAGCTACGAGAAGGCTGCCGAACGGCTCGGCGTTTCGATGAGCACCGTGCGCAAGCACCTAGCTCGTGCACTGATGCATTGCTTGCTGATCGAGGGCGCATGAAGGCCATTCTCAGCGAGGCAGTGGACTGGTACGTGCGCTTGCATGAGAGCAGCGTCGATGATTCTACCCGCGCCGCGTGGCAAGCTTGGTGCGCCGCCGATTGTCGTCATGCCGAAGCCTGGGCGCGCCTGGAGCAGTTGCAGTACCGCCTGGGTAACGCACCCAGCGGTGCTGCGCAGACTCTGGAAATCGCACGGCGGGATCGACGTAATGCAGTGAAGACATTGGTTCTGTTGCTCGGTGTCGGGGTGGTTGGCTGGCAGGGCTATCGCGTCTCGCCGTGGAGTGCCGATTACTCGACACGGATCGGCGAGCGGAGACAGCTGACTCTTGCCGATGGCACGCGGCTGGACCTCAATACCGACAGCCGTGTGGATATTATCTTCGACGCTGGCCGGCGCCTGATCCATCTGCGCCAAGGCGAGATCCTGGTGGAAACCGCCAAGGACCCGCGCCCACTGACTGTGCGCACCGTTGAAGGCGACATCCTTGCCCTCGGCACCCGTTTCAGCGTGCGCCAAGACGCTGGCGTGAGCCATGTGGCGGTAGCCGCCCATGCCGTGGAAGTGCGACCAAGCCGAACGCCTCAGGTGGTTCGCATAGATACTGGGTACAGCCTGAGCTTCAGTGCCGACAACGTGGGGCTGCTGCGTGCTCTGGACCCCGACGCCCAGGCTTGGGTCCACGGCATGCTGGTCAGCGTCGATTGGCGTCTGGGCGATGTGGTCCACGAGCTGGCGCGCTATCGCCCCGGTTATCTTGGGTGCTCTGGGCAGGTCGCTGAGTTGCGCCTGTCCGGCGCATTCAACCTCGACGATACCGACATCGCCCTGGCCAGCCTGGAAGACGCCTTGCCGATCCGCGCACGGCGCATGACCCGCTATTGGGTGCGTCTCGAGCCATGGGGGAGGGGGTGAGGCGGGGGGGGACGGCGTCATGCACCAGCACCTATGCGCCAGGCGCTGTCTGCACACTCATCCGGCCTCAAACCCCCGCAATTTTTTTTCATTTGGGGGTAACACATTTCTTTCGCTGCTTCGGCTCTTGAGGGCGAGCGCATCAGGTGCGCCCAAGCCAACCAGACCAGGAGCCCCCATTCATGTCCGTAAGCCGTACCTCGCTAGCCTGCAGTATTCGCCAGGCGACCCTCGCGCTGAGCCTTTGCGGTGCCGCACTGGCGACCTCGACCGCCTGGGCCGCCCCGCAGCGCTACGATATCCCGGCCGGCAGCCTGGCCGCTGCGATCAGCCAGTTCGCCGCCGCCAGCGGTGTGACCATCAGCTTCAGCAACGAAGAAACCAGCGGGTTGCAGTCATCTGGGCTGCAGGGCAGTTTCGAGCTGGAGCAAGGTTTTGCCACGTTGCTGCAGGGGACCGGGTTGCGGGTGCTGCAGGCGGGAGAAAAGCGGTATGTGCTGAGCAAGGCGCAAACCAGCGGTGCCGTTGAACTGGGTGCGACCAGCATCAATGACACAGGCCTGGGTAGTACAACCGAAGGCACAGGCAGCTACACCACCGGCTCGGCCAACACCGCGACCGGTCTGCGCCTCTCCGCACGCGAGACGCCGCAGTCCATCAGCGTGGTAACCCGCCAGCAGATCGAAGATCAGAATCTGACGGATGTTGCCCAGGTGCTTGAACAGACTCCGGGTGTGGTCGTTGACAGCATGGGGCCGGCCGGTAGCGACTCCAATCATATCTATGTACGTGGTTTCGAGGTCGGTAGCATCCAGGTCGACGGCGTCAACCGGCCCGATACCTACGGCTTTCGCGACGACCTTGCCGATATGGTGACGTATGACCGGGTGGAGGTGGTACGCGGGGCCACGGGCCTGATGTCGGGGACCGGGGACCCCGGCGCGACCATCAACCTGATTCGCAAGAAGCCGACGCTCGAAACACAACGCACGCTGACACTCAAGGCCGGATCGTGGGACAACTACCGGACCGAACTGGACGTGTCCGGAAAGTTGACAGAGAGCGGCAATGTCCGCGGACGCTTTGTCGCGTCGAACACTGATAGCCAGAGCCATATCGATCGCCAGTCCCTGGAAAAGCAGGTGGCGTACGGGGTGGTGGAATGGGACCTCACTGAGCGCACGATGCTGACGGTAGGGGCTGAATATCAGGAGATGGACAACAACGGGGCAGGCAACCACGGCTTCCCGATGTTCAACTCCGATGGCAGTCACTTCAGCCCTTCCCGCTCGTTCAACTCGGCTTCGGACTGGAGCTACCACAAGCGTCGCACGAAAACGTTGTTCACCACCCTGGATCACCAGCTGGATAACGGCTGGTTGCTGAAACTCAATGCCGAACACAGCCGCCGCAGCTATGACGATGCCTTTGCCACCGCTGCCAACGGCACTGTCAACCCCGACGGCAGCGGTATCAGTACCTGGACTGGCCGTTGGGCGGGCGAGCCCCGACAGACCTCGTTCGACCTGTCAGCCTCCGGCCCTTTCGAACTGCTGTCCCGCGAGCACCAGCTCTACCTCGGGGCCAGTCACTACAAAGCCTACTACCGTAACGACGGTTACCCGCTTTGGTCGTTCCAGACCATTGACAACATCTACACATGGGACGGCTCGCTGGCGATCCCTGATGCCATCCACACCAAGTCTTCGGAAGATGCGCTGGATGAAACCCAGGACGGCCTGGTGGCATCGGTTCGCTGGAGCCTGGCCGATGACCTGTCGCTGATTACCGGAGCGCGGTTGATTGACTGGCAACGTGACGAAGCCTCTACAACGCTGTCAAGCGGCGAGATCCGCCGCACCTCGCGAAGCGAAACCGGGGTCGTCACCCCCTACGTGGGGCTTGTTTATGACTTCGCCGAAAACTGGTCGGCCTATGCCAGCTACACCACCATATTCAAGCCACAAAGCAACAAGGATGTCAGCGGCAGCTACCTTGACCCGGAAGAAGGCGTGAACTACGAGCTGGGGATCAAGAGCGAGTTCTGGGACAAACGCCTGACCGCCGCGTTCAGTGTCTTCGAAGTGCGACAGGACAACCTCGCCGTGGCTGACGGCAGTAACCTGGCACCGGACGGCAACCGGGCCTACCGTGCCGAGTCCGGCACGAAAACCCGAGGTTTCGAGATAGAAATGGCGGGAGAGATCCTGCCTGATTGGCAAGTATCCGCCAGTTACACCTATGCCGAAATCAAGGATTCGGATGACGAGCGCCTGCTCACTGAAGTGCCGCGGGATACCTTCAAACTGTTCACGAGCTATCGACTGCAGTCCTTGCCGCAGTTGAAAGTGGGTGGTGGCGTGCGCTGGCAAGGTTCGGAGTACTACAAAGACGCCGGACCTAACGACGAGACGTTCACTCAGGGCGCCTACAGCATAGTCGACCTGATGGCGCAATACGCGTTCACGCCGCAAACCAGCGTCTCCTTGAACCTCAATAATGTGTTTGACGAGAAGTACTACACAGCGATCGGTTCACGTGGGTGGTATGGCACCCCGCGTAGCGCCACGGCCACATTGGTCTACGCGTTTTAACGCACATGTATTATGTCTGGTGGTTCCCATGCGTGGGAGCCACCAACCACCTGTATGGTCGAGCGGGGTTGATCCGCGCTTCCGTCTGCTGGTTCTAGCAGGGTTGGGCCGCCAAGCTATTACTGACGTTACGCCCCAGTACAAGCACCGTAACAAAACCGCAGCCCACCAAGGCTGTGGCTAAAATCAACAGCACCGAGCTGCCTAGTTGGTCGACGATCTGCCCGCCGAAGAACGAGCCCAACGCAATAATCACCTGGAACATGGCGACGAATAGTGGCATCCCGCGTTCGACATCCTTGGGCGCCACGATGAACATCCAAATACTGGCACAGGCCGGAAAGGCGCCGAATGCGAAGCCCCAGAGCGCGATCAGTACTGCTGCGCCGGTCATGCCGGTGGCGAAGTACGGGAACAGGGCGGTGCTGATGCCGATCATTAGCGCGACCAGCAACAGGGTGTGACGCACGCTTCGGTTGGCGGCGAAACCGGCGAAAATATTCCCCACTACCCCGGCCACGCCATACAGCAGTAGCAGTGAGCCAATAGTCGGCCCATCGAAGTCAGCACTTTGTTTGAAGAAGGGGGCGACATAGGTGTATGCGGCAAAATGCGCCAGGCCAATCAGCAATACTGCGATCAATCCAACCCTAGCTTGTGGATTGATAAACAAGGCCGGCAGGTCACTGATGCGAATGGCCTTGTCTGGGGTGAGCCGCGGCAGCAGGAAGACCTGCGCCAGTAGCACCGGTACGCCCACCAGGGCGGTTACCAGGAAGGTCATGCGCCAGCCCATCAGGCCACTCAGCCAGGTGCCTACGGGCACGCCCAGCACGGTGGCCAAGGTCACACCGACCATGATGATCGAGGTGGCCTGGGCTACGCCCACTCCCTTGGGGGCTAGGCGGCCGCTGAGGGCAATGGCAGTAGCCCAGAAACCGCCGATACTGACGCCCAGTAGCACACGGCCGAACAGCAGCAGGCTGAAGTCGCTGGCGTAGGCCACGACCGAGTTGGCAATGATCATTATCAGCGTCAGGCCGATAAGCAGATAGCGACGGTCCAAGGCGCCAATGCCCACCGACAGCAAGGGCGCGGCGAGGGCGGCCATTATGCCGGGCAGGGTAACCATCAGACCGGCGTGGCCTGCACTGATGCCGAGGTCGCTGGCGACATCGTTGAGTACGCCCACCGGTAGAAACTCACTGGTAACCAAGGCGAAGGCACCCACGGCGACCGAGAGGATCGCCAGCCACTGCTGTTTGATGCTCTGTTGACTATGTTCAGGGAGGCCGAGAGGGGCCTGGCTAGCGCTTGGCATGGTGCGGGGTTCCAGGAGGGAATGTGGCCTGAAGCAGGCGGGGAGCGAGGAAAAATTGGAGGCCATTATATGAGTCGGTTTGGGAAGCCAAACAGGCGGGCCCTTCGATAGTAATCATCAGTGCGATCGATGAGACGTCCTGAGGAGAACGCCCGCTGTCGTCCTGGTTTTCGGCTCCATGGACGAAATGGAACGCCTTAGGGGAGGTCCTGAAGGTGCTAAGGATTGGCGTGACGTTGGCCATGGGGGGCAAGCTGCACGGGTGAAGGGCTGTTTTCGATCCATGTTGTCGCAGGTGGTGTTGAAGTACCGGAGCGAACTTGAGCTGTTCAAGGGCATCTCGCCAGCGGAGTGGGGGGACTCGCAGGCGCGGACTGTCAGCCTCATTCGCACGTGCTTAGTGATTACTTTGAAGGCGAGCGGACTGTCAAAAGGCGAGTGCGAATTGAGTACAAATCCTCCCTTTCGGGAGGCTAGCAAATTTGAGAGTTGCGGCGGAGTCTGGCTGACCCTTCAGGCAGCAACCCTCGGATTGCATGTCCGACCGGCGGTTGATTCTCACATTGACATATCGGTAAATCTCGATATTATCGGGCTTATGGAATTGCTCGAAATATTCAAAGCCCTCTCAAACCGTACGCGCCTTGAAATCCTCAAGGGGTTGAAGGATCCGGTGAAGAACTTCCCTCCACAGGATGAAGGGGACGTTCATACGGTGGGCGTCTGCGTCAGCAGTATTCAAGAAGGTGTCGGCCTGTCGCAGTCGACGGTGTCCGATTATCTTGCGACGCTGCAACGAGTGGGCTTGGTCGAAGTCCGTCGCATCGGGCAGTGGACTTACTACAAGCGTAATGAAGCAAACATCAGTGCTCTTGCCGAGATCATAGGCAAGGAGCTGTAATTTTTTACTCCTTAATATCGGAAAATCCCGATATCCCGTTTTATCGAAGCGAGGGTTCACAATGAACTGAGATCATAGGGAAAACCCGTAAATTTCTTTGCCTTTATATATCGAAAAATCCCGATATCCCTTTTTACCGAAACGAGGATCTACAATGAAAGCGCTGATACTTAAATCATTTGGCGGCCCGGAATCGTTCGAGCTGTGCGACGTGCCCAAGCCAGTGCCGCACGCGGGACAAGTGCTGGTGCGGGTGCACGCAACCTCCATCAATCCGTTGGATTTCCAGGTCCGACGTGGCGACTATTCCGACCTGGTGCCACTGCCGACCATTACCGGGCATGACGTATCTGGTGTCATCGAAGCGGTTGGGCCGGGTGTGACGAGCTTCGTGCCAGGCGACGAAGTCTGGTACACCCCGCAAATTTTTGATGGCCCTGGAAGTTATGCCGAGTACCACGTTGCTGCCGAAAGCATTATCGGGAAGAAGCCCCCGGCGCTGAGCCATCTCGAGGCGGCCAGCCTGACCCTGGTTGGCGGGACAGCGTGGGAAGCATTGGTCGTGCGTGCGGCGCTCAGAGTGGGGGAGAGCATCCTCGTGCACGGCGGCGCGGGAGGCGTCGGTCATGTGGCGATACAGCTGGCAAAAGCCATAGGTGCCAGGGTGTTCACCACCGTGCGCGACGCAAACTTTGAGTTCGCACGGAGTTTGGGTGCCGACGTGGTCATCGACTACGAGAAAGAGGATTACGTCGACGCTATCCTGCGGGAAACCGGTGGCCACGGCGTCGATGTGGTGTTCGACACCATCGGCGGCAATACATTGTCGCGTAGCCCCGACGCGCTCGCACAACTTGGCCGCGTGGTCTCGATTGTGGACATTGCCCAGCCACAAAACCTCGTGCAGGCCTGGGGCAAGAACGCCAGTTATCACTTCGTTTTCACCAGACAAAACCGCGGCAAGTTGGATGAGTTGAGCGCATTGATAGCTCGTGGACAGCTGCGGCCACATGTGGGTGCGGTGTACTCCCTTGCCGACATTCCACTCGCCCATGCCCTACTGGAGACCCCCAACAACGGCCTCCAGGGAAAAATCGCCATTGCAGTCGAGCCGCAGGCTCATCTCGACAGCGCGAATGTTTAATTGTTGAACTCAATTTGAGGGAATGCCCCATGATTTATGAAATCGCTCTGCTGCCCGTTCACAAAGAACGCATTGAACAGTTCAGACGTGCATTTACCGAAGTTTCGCCTTTGCTCAGTCGCGCAAAGGGATACGGCGGTCACATGCTCGCGCAAGGTATCGAAACCCCCCAGCTATTCAACCTGATAGTGCGCTGGCAATCCCTTGAGGATCACACGCCAGGCTTCGAGGCGAGTGAAGATCATCGGGTGTTCATGATGGGTTTAGAGGAGTATTTTTCGGAAGAGCCGAAGGTCTACCATATTGAGGGAGAACCTTTTACTGCTGGAAAACACAATGACCAGAGCAGCACCTTTGACATGGTATTGCCGGTATCTTAGGGTTTTTGGGGCTTTAAGGAATTTGTCGTTGTGGGAAATATACAGGCTTGATGTCGCTAAACTTCAGGAAAGCTATTGTCCCCATGTCGCTTGCTCCGAAGATTAGTTGGCACCTTGCCTCCCCTCGGAGACACCCAAGCAGTTATTCAACTGTTCGGAGTCAAGATATGAGCAGCAGATTCCCCTGACGCTTGGCGCCGTCTGTCTCACCCAAGGCAAGACCTTAGCGGTCCTGCAAGTATGTGGTGGCTCGCAATGAAGTTCGACGACGCGGGACGCATGAAGCCGTCGGCGTACTATGATCGAGTGGTCGATGTGATGGAGGAGCTGGTGAAGTTCACCCTGCTGCTGCGCGACCGTCAGGTGTTCCTGGTGGATCGTTACTCGGAGCGCAAGGAGAGTACCGAGCAGCTCTGTGCGCGAGTCAATCAACGTTCGATCTGAGATTGCCATGCCTATCGAGATCAGAGACGCACACCCTGGAGACGCCCCGGAAGTTCAGGCCATCTACGCGCCTGTGGTGGCCGGTTCGGCCATCTCTTTCGAAGAGGTGCCGCCGACAGTCGAAGAGATGCGGCAGCGGATCACCACAACCTTGCACAGCTACCCATATCTGGTGGCCGTGTGCGACGGTCGTGTGGTCGGCTTTGCCTACGCTAGCCAACATCGGGCTCGGGCTGCTTATCGGTGGTCCGTGGATGTCACGGTCTATATCGCGCAGCATGCGCGTCGCACTGGCGTTGCTCGCAACCTCTATGCGGTGTTGCTACCGATCCTTTCTCGACTGGGGTTCCGTGCGGCCTATGCCGGCATCGCACTGCCCAACGCTGGCAGTGTCGTACTGCATGAGCGGCTGGGTTTCCGTCATATCGGCACATTTCCGGAGGTTGGCTACAAGCTTGGCCAATGGCATGACGTCGGGTATTGGCGCGTGGAGCTGGGGCCACAGACATGTCCGCCAAGCGAACCTCGCCCGTACTCGGACATCGCTGGCTAATTGTCCGTGATATGGGGAGAGCGTGGCCGCTCATGGCAGGCCGCCTCCGCCCATTAGCGAATGTTCGCTGCAGAGTCTGCATTAGCCACCCCGCGCAGGGCACAAACGACCAGCCACTTCATCGAGTGGGTCAGGGAGCAGGCCGGCGTTGCGCCATCGACCTCTCAACCCTGACTCAATCAGGAATGCTACGAGCAAGCATCTTTTGAACCGGCCGGACGCTACTCCGACAGCTTCCTGATCATCGCCACCGTCAGATACAAGCGCGGCGCCACACTGGCCAGTTCGATGTACTCATCTTCGGCATGCAGCCCGGCCCCGACGATGCCCATGGTTTCGAGTACCGCGGGTTTTGCGCTGCCCGGCACATAGGCATACCCGGCGTCAGTGCCGAACCGCATGGCAATGGGTTCGATCTTCTGACCGATTTCGCCATACAGTTGCTGGGCCGTTTTGGCCAATTGCTCGGAGCCTTCATTCCTGGCCAACGGCGGCCGGCCTTTTTGCAGTGTGACGGTGGTTTCGGTGTCGGGTATCAGCCTGTTCTGGGCGATGCGCTTGGCGTCGGCCAGCACGCGGTCGGCTTCGCTCAGGTCTGAGTAGCGCATGTCGGCATCGGCAGTCGCCAGGTCCGGGATGATATTGGCCTTCTCGCCAGCCTTGGCCAGGGTCCAGTTCACTGTGGTGCCCTTGGCGGTGTCGCCGAGGTCCTTGAGTTGCACGATTTGGTGCGCCAGTTCGGTCAGGGCATTGCGGCCGTCTTCGGGGGCGGAGCCGGCGTGGGAGGAGCGGCCCTTGACCTCCAGGTGTACGCGGTTGATACCGTTGGTGGCGACGGTGACAGCGTCTTTGTCCGGTGGCTCGTAGGAGAACACGTAGTCATGCTTGCGGGCCAGTTCGGCGATGATTTTTTGCGAGCCCGCCGAGCCCATTTCTTCATCCGGGTTGAACAGCACGGTGAGCGTGCGATAGCCCTTGAACTCCTGGTCCTGGAGCAGCTTGATCGCGTGCAGGATCATGGCCACGCCACCCTTGGCATCGGCAACGCCAGGGCCGTAGGCGCGTTCGCCTTCGGTGCGGAACGGGCGCTTGGCAACAGTGCCGGGGCCGAAGACGGTGTCGTAGTGGACCATCAGCAGAAAGTCCTTGCTGCCGGTGCCCGTGAAGGTACCGACAATGTTGTCGCCTACCGACGGCGTGGCTGGGCTGGTCTCGACTTTTGCACCTAGCGCCTCCAGCCGTTTGACCAACAGGGCGCCGACTTCGGCCAGGCCCTCCTGGGTACCGGTGCCGGTGTCTACCGAGACCAGGGCTTTCAAGGTATCCAGATAGCCGCTGCGCTCGGCTTGCGCCTGTTGGAGCAGATCATTGGGGCTGAGGTCGGCGGCGTGGGCCGTGGAGCAGGCGATGCACAGGGCAAGGGCCAGGGCGAAAGGTGGGCGTGACAACTGCATAAGGTGGGCCTCGATCCATGAAAGGTAAACCGTCGGTGGCCGCAACCGTGGAAGGGGGACGGGCCGACAGCTGTCTAGCTTAGACCGGTGTCCGGGCATTGCGAGTTTTGGTGGAGGATTGCAAGGCATGCGCCTGCTAGCCATAAAACGGTCTAAAGCCAACCTCCCACAGCCCACAGAAAATCCTGGGAATCTTCAGCTTTTCCTTCTCCCTGACCGGTTTTGACTCTGGGCGGCACACTACGCCTTAACTGACAGGCATTAACCAGAACCCCGGATTGTCATGAAACCGCTCTATCCTGCTCGCTCAAGGGCTGCAGGCTCACCTCTCTGTGGGCTGTCACATAAGTGCAATATTCCAAGAGTAGTGTCGCCAAGATGACGATCAGGTTTCAGTTTGAAGACAGCAGTGCCCGAGAACCTGGCGTTCCAATCACAAGGGCTGCCGACACAAGGAGGTTGATGATGGAATCGTCTGTTGAGATGCTCCGCATCCAGATGCAGAGCGCCGGGCCGGTGCTCATGCGGTTGGATGAGGAGATGGAAAGCATTCGGTTCGATCCGCTCGTGCCATCGAGCGTCGAGGCTGCCATCGCCAAGGTCTACCGCGTGATCGACAGGCTCCTGGGGCCCTTCAAGGCCAACCCGGTCCTCGGGCCTTTGGCCGAGGAACTCAGGTCCCAGTACCTCGACGGCATTCATGCTCGGGTCAACGAAGCCAGGCATCTGGGTTGATCCGGCAGCACCATCCGGAACGGACTCGCAAGGCAATGAAAACCCTGATTACCGGAGCTGCTGGCTCCGGCATGTCCACGTTGGCCGGCCTAGCATTCCTGGCCTGAGCTACCCAGTTATGATGCGGGAACGACGGGGGGCGCTCCCTGGAGGGGCACCGGGCTTGGCTCAGCGAGCGCCGGTGCCCGGTGCTGTTTCTGGAGGGAGACCTGACGGTCGAGGCCAGGGTGCAGGGGGGCGCTGGCCGCCTTGCGCGACCTGGCCCCGAAGGTCGGTTAGAGCACCGTAGCCGGCGTCAGGGGCGCATGTCCGCGCCGGATGCTGGCCAGCGGGACGGTCACCAGCAACAAGGTCAACACGACGGTCACACCAATGCCCCAGGCGGCCAGGGTGAAGCCGCCGAGGGAAATCAGGCCGCCGGAGATCGCCGGGCCCACGGCCAGGCCAAGGCTCAGGAAGCTGCTGGCCGCCGCGACCACCCGGCCTTCGCGGTCCAAGGCTGCCGCCAGGCCGGTCAGGTAGCTCAAGGCATAGAAGTAGGTGACGCAGATGGTCATCACGCCGGCGGTGTACAGGGTCTTGGAGTGCTCGCCCAGCACGTAGCTCAGGCTGGTGGCGCCGGTCAGGAGGATGGCCAGGATCACCGGGGTGCTCATGCCGAAGCGCTTGCCGACCATCGCCGCGATCAGCGGGCCGATCAGGCCGACGAAGGACTGGAACGACAGCAGCACGCCCAGCTCGTCGCCGCTGTAGCCGACCATGGTGCCGATGCGTTCGACGAAGGCCCAGCCCATGGTGTCGCGGGCTTGGAACACGAACATCGCCAGCATCATGCAGATCGCCGGCAGGCTCAGCAGGATGTTGCCAGAGCCTTTGGCAGTGTGCGTCAAGGGGGAGGGCTCCGCTGCCGGTGCGTGTTGCGCCATCGCGGGAATGGCCAGGAGCATCACCGCCATGGTCGCGGCCATCGCGTAGTACAGGCCCGGCAGGCCGAACTGTGCCATGACCTTGGCGTAACCCAGCATCACCACGATCATCAGCAACACCGACAACACGTTCATGTGCCCGGCAACACGGTCCGGATGCTTGGCGCTGGAAACGGCGGCGTTGCCGCAGGCCAGTGCCAGGCCGGCGCCCAGGCCAGCAAGGCAGCGGACCGCGGCCAGCGCATAGATGCTCTCGATGTTGGCGCTCGCCAGGTTGGCGGCGATGGCCAGCAGGGTCCCGGCCAGGGCCAGGGTGCGCCGTGGCGCGCGGCCCATGAAGGGGGCGATCAGCAGCGAAGCCAGCATGGTGAAGCCGAACTCCGCCGACATCAGTAGACCGGCCTGGGCTTCGTTGAGGTTGAGGTCGTGGATGATGGCGCTGATCAGAAAGGGCAAGGCCCACAGGCCGAGCAAGCCGACGCCGTAGGCCGAACCTGCGGCGGAGAACACCAGACTCCAGCTCTCGGGCAAGAAGTTGCGTATTGTTTTCATGGGTGGTCCCTGGATGGCAAGCACATCGGTGGTAGAAGCGCGCCGCTATGGCGCGCTCGCAGGCTTGGGGTTACTGCTGGCTCTCGTCGACCGGCGTGCCGTCGTCGTATTGCGACAGCCAGGCAACCATGGCATCGCGGTAGCGGGTGAAGCCCTTGTAGTCCACCAGCTCCTGGTCCAGATCGCGGATCACCCGGTGCATGCGTTTGGCCCACTGGGGCGCGAACTCGGCCAGTTGCTTGAGGCTGACCAGGTAGGTCCGTACCGGGAACAGCACTGCGTTGCTGCGCGGCAGGCGGTGCAGGGGTTGCAGCTCGATGCGCAGGTTGACCAGGTCGCCGGCGTTTTCCGGGGTGACGATGGTGCGGTCGGGGGCCCAGTCCGGCAGGGTCTCGGCGGAGGTTTCCAGGCGCGGGTTGACGGTGATCGACCAGTTGGTGCGGCGCACCGGGTGGCCCGGGCGCAGGCGCAGGAGGAATTTCAGGGCCCGCTGCAGGATGCCCATTTCGTGCAGCTTGGGCACCGGCCCGTGGAACTCCATGAAACTCATGCCGAGGTTGAAGCGCAGTGAGTAGTCGGCGCGCTGGGTGGCCATGCCGGCGCCCATCACCAGGGTTTCGTCACGCTCTTCGAGCAAGATGAACTCGCCCTGGGCCTGACGGGTGATGTACTCCATCGGGTCCATCGGCAAAGTGCTGGCGTCGCCGAAGGTGAAGGTGTCGTCGATCTGCAGCGGGCGGTTGATCCAGTGCCACTGGCTGCCCTTTTTCTCCAGGGTGAAATGCTCGGGGAAGTCGCGGGAGTAGGACTCCATCAGCAGTTCGAGCAAGTCCCACTGGGCTTCCATCATGTGCGGCAGGGCGGCGTAGTGCACGCCCGGCTGGCTGTCGAGGGTCTGCGCGCGGTGGTGGCACTCGGAGATGTAGTGCTCGTCGATGTCGAACTGCGCCCGCAGCGCGCCGTTGCCGAAGGGCACATGAGGCTCGACGTTCATCGAGTACATGTACTGGTCTTCCGGATAGGGGAAGGGCAGCCGCAGCACTGCGTCGCGGCTGTTGCTGTAGGTGTGCTCGCCGCCGACGTCGGCGTAGGTTTCGATTGGCTTGAATACGGTCATTTTGTTGTTTTCCTGTTTCAGAGGTCTACGACCAGGCGGCTGCAGTTGGCACGTGATACGCAAGGCATGAATTTGCGTTTGCTCAGCTTGTCTTCCTCGCTGAGCCAGTCATCGCGATGGTCGAGTTCGCCATCGACTTCCAGTACTTCGGTTTCGCAGTAGCCACAGGCGCCGCCTCGGCACAGATAGGGCACCTTGTAGCCGGCTTGTTCGGCGGCTTCGAGCAGCGACTGTTCGGCCGGCACTTCAATGGTCACGCCCTGGCGCGCCAGGGTGACGCTGAACGGCTGGCCCGTGGAGCCTTGCTCGACGAAGCGCTCGTAGTGGATATGGCTGTCGGTCCAGCCCAGGGCATGGGCGCTGTCGAGGGTGTCGTCGATCATGCTGTCCGGGCCGCAGACGTAGACATGGCTGCCCAGCGGGCGGGCGCTGAGGATATGCCGGATGTCCATGCGCGGGCCTTGGCCTTGCACGTAGAGGCGCACTTGTTCGCCGTACTTAGCCTGCAGTTCCAGGCCCAGGGCGGTGTGCTCCGGCCCGCGGACAGCCAGGTGCAGCTCGAAGGTGGACTGTTTCAGCTGCAGTTCTTCCAGTTGCGAATACACCGGGGTGATGCCGACGCCGCCGGCAATGAACAGGTGTTGGCGGGCATGCTTGGCTAGCGGGAACAGGTTGGCTGGCTGCAGGATCTGCAGCAGGTCGCCTTCGCTGACCTTGTCGTGCAGGTGGCGCGAGCCGCCGCGGCCGTCGCTGACCCGGCGCACCGCGATCTGGTAGGCGCTGGAGTCGTAGGGCGAGCTCATCAGCGAGTAGGCGTTGCGGTGGATCTTGTCGCCGTCCTCCAGCAGCACGACCACATGGCTGCCGCCAGAGAAGGCGGGCAGGTGCTTGCCGTCGGGGTCGACCAGGGTGAAGCGTTTGATTTCCGGCGTCAGTTGCTCGATCCGGGCAACGCGTACGCTCAGGGTGCCGTTATGGGTGTTCATGTGTCGAGCTCCTCGGCAGGTGGCAGTTCGCCCGGGACTTCGCCGTCAGCCTTGATGCCCTGGAAGGCGGCCAGGCGGCGGGAATAGTGATCGCGCACCACGAGGTTGAGCTGGCAACCGGGGCAGGTGAACACGCGCTGGGTGACGTTCTCGGTGTAGGTGTCGCAATGCGCGCACCAGACACGGCGCACCAAGGTGCCGCTGTGTTCGCGAAGCACTTCGTCGCGGTTCAGGTCGACGGCGTTGGCGGCTTGCATGGCGGTGCCGATGAAGCTTTCCGAGCCGCTCAGGTACAGGCGCGTGCCCATGTGGGCGTCGCTTAGCCTATCGCGCAGGGCGTCGATCAAGGCCTGGTTGCTGGCGAACACTTCAAGCCCGGCCGCGTCGGCCTCTTGCAGCGCTTGCAAGTGGTTGTGGCCGGAAAAGGACTCGGTGGAGTAGAGCAGGGTGCTGTTGTGGCGCTGTGAAGGGGACATGTCTGCGATCAATCGCAGCATGGCCTCTCCGCCGCTGCCCTGGCCCGCGATCAGGTGGCGTAGCCCACCTGTCATGGGTTGCAGCCGGTCGTAGACCGGACGGCTCTTGATGCCGGTGATAAGCATGGTGACACACCTCGTAAGCCGTTACCGCGGCTGTGCCGGGAGGTAACAATGACGGCTGGTTTCAGGCTCGTGCAGGGGAGAAAGCAGGACCCATGCCATATTGCCTATGGTTTTATATGTTTTATGTCGAGGGCCCATTCCGGGCGGTTTTATCAAGGTTGATGAGCGGGTGTTGCGTTTGCCGGTGCCTCGGCGTGGTGCGCGGCGCCCCGGTCAGGTGCGCCGTGCCGGTCCTCAATGCTTGAACATGACGTGGCGCACGCAGGTGTAGTCTTCCAGCCCGTACATGGACATATCCTTGCCGTAGCCCGACTGTTTCATGCCGCCGTGGGGCATTTCGCTGACCAGCATGAAATGCGTGTTGACCCAGGTGCAGCCGTACTGCAGGCGTGCGGCCAGGCGGTTGGCGCGGCCGACGTCGCGGGTCCAGACGGAGGAGGCCAGGCCGTAGTCGGAGTCGTTGGCATAGGACAGGGCCTGCGCTTCGTCGCTGAACGGCGTGATGCTGACCACCGGGCCGAAGACTTCACGCTGGACGATCTCGTCATCCTGGCGGGCGTCGGCCAGCACCGTCGGCTCGAAGAAGAAGCCTGGGCCGTCGGCACGCTTGCCGCCGGTGATCACGCGGATGTGTGGCTGAGCCTTGGCGCGTTTGACGAAGCCTTCGACGCGTTCCAGGTGGTCGCGGGTGATCAGCGGCCCCAGCTCGGTCTGTGGGTCGTCTTGCAGGCCCATGCGCAGGCTGGCCACCGCCTCGCCGAGCTTGCCCACGAAGGTCTCGTAGACGCCTTGCTGCACATATAGGCGGCAGGCGGCGGTGCAGTCCTGGCCGGCGTTGTAGAAGCCGAAAGCGCGGATACCTTCGACGGCAGCGTCGATATCGGCGTCATCGAAGATCAGTACCGGCGCCTTGCCGCCCAGTTCCATGTGGGTGCGTTTCACGCTGCTGGCGGTGCTGGAGATGATGCGCGAGCCGGTGGCCACGGAGCCTGTCAGCGACACCAGGCGCACCTTGGGGTGGTTGACCAGTGGCTCGCCCACGCTAGGGCCGCGGCCGAAGAGGATGTTGACGACCCCAGCCGGGAACAGGTCGACCATGATGCGCGCCAGTTCCAGGGCGGTGAGCGGGGTTTGCTCGGATGGCTTGAGGACCACGCAGTTGCC
This sequence comes from Pseudomonas sp. X10, assembly GCF_054889225.1. Lineage (NCBI taxonomy): Bacteria > Pseudomonadati > Pseudomonadota > Gammaproteobacteria > Pseudomonadales > Pseudomonadaceae > Pseudomonas > Pseudomonas sp. X10. The sequence goes on from NZ_CM142677.1 coordinate 2,216,762, forward strand.
GGCGGCCAGGGCGGGGGCGAGCTTCCACGCGACCATCATCAGCGGGTAGTTCCACGGCGCGATGGAGGCGACCACGCCAAGTGGGTCGCGGCGGATCATCGAGGTGTGCCCCGGCAGGTACTCGCCGCCGGCGGAGCCCGACAGGCAGCGACTGGCGCCGGCGAAGAAGCGGAAGACGTCGGCAATGGCCGGGATTTCGTCATTCAGGGCTGCCTGATAAGGCTTGCCGCAGTTCTGCGACTCCAGGCGGGCCAGGGTCGGTGCTTCGGCTTCGATACGGTCGGCCAGCTTGAGCAGCAGTTGCGCGCGTTCTTTCGGGGGCGTCTGCGACCAGCTGTCGAAGGCCTGGTCGGCGGCCTGCACGGCGGCATCGACCTGCGCGCTGCTGGCTTCGGCGATGTTCACCAGCACCGAACCCTCGGAGGGGTTGTACACCGCGTATGGGCTGCCTTGCCCGTCGACCAACTGGCCGTTGATCAGGAGTTTGGTTTGCATGGCGTATTCCTTGGTCAGTCTTGTTGGTGGAAAGTCGCTGAGCGCAGGCGCCGCGGTGTGCCCCGGGCCTGCTTAAAATCTTAAACCTATGAAACCATATCTTAAAGTTTGTTATTTGCCAACAGTCCCGAAAAGGGGCGTCAAAGCACTAGAATGGGCAATTAATCGGTATCGTGCGTTCGGCGCTTCGCTATAAGATACGAAACTGAACCTTTTAGCCGAGGCCCGTGCGCCCGCCTTGCAATGCTCTATAGGGAGAGGCAATGACTGCCCTGAATACTGCTCGTAACACCGCATTCATCCGGTTGCGCCAGGAAGGGCGTACCGATGAGGTGGCGCGGAGGTTGGTGGAAGCCATTGAACTGGGACTGTTTGCCGAAGGGCAGCAACTGCCCAGCGAGTCGGAATTGGCCCTGCAACTGGGGGTCGCCACCGTCACCCTGCGCGAGGCGCTGGTGGTGCTGCGTCAGCGTGGCCTGATCGAAACCCGCCGTGGCCGCAATGGCGGCAGTTTCGTCTGCGCGCCGGTGGAGTTGCCCGAGGCGTTGCTGCTGCAGCGCCTGCGCGACATGAGCGGCCCGGATCTGCGCGACCTGGGCGATGAACAGACAGCCATTTCAGGCACTGCCGCGCGTCTTGCGGCCAAGCGCAGCTCGCCTGAGCAGCAAGCGCGCATCGCCCAGCACATCGAAACGCTCAAGCAGGCCGGCTCGCGCCTGGCCCGGCACCGAGCCGATGCCCGCTTTCATATCGAGGTGGCGGCTGCCGCCCAGTCGCTGCGCTTGACCAACGCCGAGATGCGCCTGCAGTCGGAAGTGGGCGAACTGCTCTGGATGGAGGCGGCCGGTGGTGGTGATGTGACGGTGGTCGAGCAGGAGCATCGGGCCATACTCCAGGCGCTGGTCGCAGGCGATGCGGTGTTGGCCGGGGCACTGGCCGAGGCTCATGTCAGTCGCGGCATCAAGCGCCTGATCAGCCTGCGCCTGGAGTTGCTGGCCGAATCGGATGAGGATTGAAGCTGCGGTTCAGGATGAAACGCGCCAGGGTTGGCGTGGTAATTGCGTCACATTGTTTTGACAGGCCCGCGAGGCCATAGCAACCCATAACAAGAAAGCCGAACCTGCGTGAGGTAATGCCATGTTTGCCCTGAGCGATAACGATCCCCTGTCGGCCTGCGCCCAGCAGTTGGACAGCACACTAGGGACTATCTTCAGCCAGGTCCGCCAGTTGGTGGAAGAAACCCGAGGGCTTTGGGAGCGGGTCCTGGCCGAGGGGCGCGAGCCTACCGCCAAGGACCTGGCCTTGCTGCGTCCGGCGATCGACCGGCAGTTGCTGGTCACCGGGGCATTCGGTTGCGGTGGCGGCGTCATCGTCGAACCTGGCTGCCTGGCCGACCGGGAGATGCATCTGGAATGGTGGTACCTGGCCGATGCCGGCAAGACTCTCCCCCTGCGCCCCAACTTCGACCGGCGCCGGGAAAACTACTACGACTATACCGAGATGCCTTGGTACCGCCGGCCCCGCGACAGCGGCAAGAGCGTGGTAGAAGGCCCCTACGTGGACCTCTACGGCACCAACATGTACGTGCTGACCTTCACCATGCCGATCCTGGTGCAGGGCCGCTTCATCGGCGTCGCCGGGCTGGACCTGTCCCTGCACAACGTCGAGCGCCTGCTGGTGCGCAGCCTGATGCGCCTGGAACACGAGGCCGTGCTGATCTCCGCCGACGGCCGGGTCATCGCCTCCAACACTGCCAATTGGATGGTCGGCGACTTGGCCCAGACCCTGTTGAACACCATGCCCCTGGACGGGATCCGCCTGGCCCTGGCCGAGTCGGAAGCCGGCTGGTCGCTGGTGCGCCTGCCAGCGTTGCGCAAGGTGGCCTGAGAAGCCCTGTCCTTCAAGTTGTCCCCTCAAGGGGACATCTTTTGCCTTCGCTGCCCTTAAAGTCATCTGCGAATCCGTAATAACCACAAGAATCGGAGACGCAGTTCGATGCATGCACCGCTCGCAGAGCCTCGTCGCTCCCTATATTTCGATTACCAGGTGTTCCCTGCCCATACCGCCGGCGTCGGCGGCGAGGCCGGGCGTCACCGCGTGGTCATCGTCGGTGCCGGCCCCATCGGCCTGACCATGGCCCTGGACCTGGCCCGTCACGGCATCCCCTCGGTGGTACTCAGCGCCGAGCGCCAGGTCAGCGAGGGGAGCCGTGCCATTGTGTTCACCCGCCGCTCGCTGGAGATCCTGCAGCAGGTCGGCGTGGCCGGGCGCGTCACCGCTACCGGACTGGGTTGGCGCTTCGGTAATTCCTACTACCGCAACCAGCGGGTGTTCCGCATGGAAGCCCCGCACGATCCGGACGACCGCTTCGCCCCCATGACCAATCTGCAGCAGCCGTGCCTTGAGCAGTTTCTGGTCGAGGCCTGCCAAGCCAGCCCGCTGGTGGAGTTGCGCTGGGGCAACAAGCTGACCCAACTGACCCAGGCCGAGGACCACGCCACCCTGGAGGTGGACACCCCGGCAGGGCCCTATGCCTTGCAGGCCGATTGGGTGGTGGCGGCCGACGGTGCCCGCTCGACCTTGCGCAGCCTGCTCGGGCTGAAGCTCGAAGGCGCATCCTACGAAGGCCGCTTCGTGATCGCCGACATTCGCATCGACCTCGATCTGCCTACCGAACGCCTGGCCTATTTCGACCCCGCCTGGAACCCCGGCAACACCGTGCTGATGCACCGCGAGCCAGGCAATATCTGGCGTATCGACTACCAACTGCCGGCCGATGAAACGCCCGAACAGGCCCTGTCGCCGCAATCGCTGCGCGAGCGCATCGATGCGCAACTGGCCATGCTCGGGGTGCAGGACCCGCAGTGGGAGTTGGACTGGTGCTCGGTGTATTCGGCACGCGCATTGACCCTGCCGGACTACCTCCACGGGCGGGTGATCTTCACTGGCGATGCCGCGCACTTGCTGCCGATCTTTGGAGTGCGCGGGGCCAATACCGGTTTCCAGGACTGCCATGCCCTGGGTTGGAAGTTGGCCATGACCCTCAAAGGCCTGGCCGGCCCGCGGTTGCTCGCCTCCTACAGCGCCGAGCGCGTAGGCGCGGCTCGCGAAATCATCGCCGAGGCGGGCAAGAGCACACGCTTCATGAGCCCGCCCACTGCCGGCCAACGCCTATTACGCGATGCGGTGCTGTCGTTGTCGTTGAGCCAGGCCTTCGTGCGTCCGCTCTACCACTGGCGCACCTCGCGCCCGCACGATTATGTCGACTCTTGCCTCAACGCCCAGCTCGACGATGACAGCTGCTTTAGCTGCGGTCCCCGCAAGGGCGCGCCGCTGCTCAATATCCGCCTGGGAGATGATCAGTTCCTGTTCGACCGGATGGGCGCGGCCTTCCAACTGCTGTATTTCACCGATGCCGAGGCGTTGCCCGAGGACGTTCAGACCGAGGTACAGGCCCTACGTGAGCGGGGTATCGCCCTGCAGGTAATTGTTGTCGCCAGTAGCCGACACGCCGCTGTGCGCGGTGCCGACAGCCTGGTCGATGACCGCGAAGGACATATGCGTGACAAGTACGGCGCCAGCCCCGGCAGTGCCTACCTGGCGCGTCCTGATCAGCACGTTTGCGCCCGCTGGCGCCAGCTCGGTGGTCAGGCTTTGCGCTGCGCTGTCGAAACCGCCTTGGGCAATGGATGAGAGCTTTGTCATGACCTCGCAACTGACCACCACCGACCTTGAAAACCTCTACGACCAACTCGCCGATGCCCTCGACGGCTCCCCAGAAGGCAAGCAGCAACTGATGCTGGTGAAACTGGCCTTGCTCTGTGCCGAGGCGCTAGGCGATGCCGAGCAGTTCGGCCTGCTGGTCCGTATTGCCCAGCAGGACCTCTAGCGCCGTCCGTTACCTGCGTGCAGCACGCCGCTGGTCTGCCAAGGCAGGCCGGCGCACCTTCCAATAACAAGAACCAGGAAGCCCACCACGTGAATCCAAGCCTCAATGCCCCGGCGCCGAGCAGGGCGGCCGGCTGCCCGCGCGACCGTTACCAGCCGGTGTGCGACAAGGTCTCTCGGCGGCTTATCGCCTTCCTGTTCGTCTGCTTCGTGCTGTCCTTCCTGGACCGCATCAACATCGGCTTCGTCGGCCTGACCATGATGGACGACCTGGGGTTGAGCAGCACCCAGTTCGGGCTGGCTTCGACGGTGTTCTACATCGCCTACATCGCCTGTGGCATCCCCAGCAATATCGCCCTGGCGCGCATCGGCGCACGGCGCTGGATCGGCAGCCTGATGATCGCCTGGGGGCTGGCCTCGACTTGCACGCTGTTCGCCTGGGACGCCACTTCGCTGTACCTATTGCGCATGTTGGTGGGCATCACCGAGGCGGGGTTCCTGCCGGGCGTGTTGCTGTACCTGACCCTATGGTTTCCGGCGCTGTATCGGGCCAGGGCCAATGCTTTGTTCATGATCGCCATGCCCTTTACCGCTGGCTTCAGCTCCGCGCTTTCGGGGTTGATTCTCGGCCTTGATGGGGCATGGGGGCTCAAGGGCTGGCAGTGGCTGTTCCTGCTCGAGGGCTTGCCTTCGGTGCTGATGGGGTTCGTGGTGTTCGGCTACCTGGATGACCGCCCATCCCAGGCACGCTGGTTGGATGCCAAGGAGCAGCAGTTGTTGCAGCAGGCGCTGCAGGCCGACCGTGACAACGCCAAAGCGCCTGCCAGCGCGCCCGCCGGCAGCCTGTGGACCGAGTTGTTTTCGCCGCGCATCGCGCTGTTCTGCATCGTCTACTTTTGCCTGGTCAACACCCTGGCGATGATCGCGGTGTGGACGCCGCTGATCGTCAAAAGCTTCAACACTGGCGGCAGCAACCAGCAGATCGGTTTGCTGGCGGCCATCCCGCAGGTGTGCACCGTCGTGCTGATGATCGTCTGGGGCCTGCATTCGGACCGCACCGGCGAGCGCCGTTGGCATCTGGTGTTGCCGATGTTGCTGGCGGCTGCGGGCTGGGTGCTGACGGCGCTGTCGGACCATGCGCTGCTGCAACTGGTCGGCATCTGCATGGCCGCCAGTGGCTCCTACAGCGCCATGTCGATCTTCTGGACCACCCCGGACCAGGCCCTGAGCATGCGCGCCTGCGCTGTGGGCATTGCCGTGATCAACGCCGTGGGCAACATTGGCTCGGCGCTCAATCCGCTGGTGGTCGGCTGGCTCAAGGACGTGACCCTGGGTTTTGCGGCAGGCTTCGTCTATGCGGCGCTGCTGATGCTGCTGGGGGCCTTGCTGGTGTTCTGCCTGCCGATTGGCGGGCAGGGCGGGGTACAGCGGCGATGAGAGGGTGGTAGAGTCATGGCTGGCCTTTCTCCGAGGAAATCCGCCATGCAGTACTGGCCCTTGCGTTCCGGGCAGAGCGACCCTGGCGTCAACATCGCCCCTATCGTCGGTTTGCTGGCCAAGGTAGGCGGCAACCCCAGCAAATGCCTGGCCGCCGATCTGCTGCAGGTCATCGGCCCGGGCGTGCCTCTGGCCCAGTGCACCATCTTCGCCTATCCCCAGCGGCGCAATCCGCATGTGGTGTCGATTGCCGACCGCGCTCGGGAAGTGTCGTTGCCCACCATCTCCAGCACCTACGTGCAGCGCTTCTACAGCCAGGATGGCAACCAGCAGGCCATGAGCGGTGGCAGTGCCCGTGGCAAGAGCCTCGTCCAGCGCCAGACCATCGACGACATTGCCCGGGGCGAGTACCGGCGTATCTGCTACGAACAGCCGCAGATCGCCGAACGCCTGGCCTTGCTGACCCCTTGCGAAGGCAACCGTTGGTTGTCGATCAATTTCTACCGCGGCCGTGAGCATGGGCACTTCTCGGACCGGGAGATGGGCCATCTGGAGGCCCTGGCTCCGCTGCTGGTCCAGGCGGGGCGCCTGCACTATCACGCTTATTTGCAGGCCAATGAAATGCCGTTGCTGCTGGCCGAGCGGGTGATGAAGCTGCAACCTGTCGAGCTGACCCTGCGCGAGCAAGAGCTGTTGCGCCTATTGCTCGGTGGCAGCGCGGTCGAGGAAATCGCCGAGCGGCTCGGAGTACGACCGGTGAGCGCCGCGACCTATATCAAGCGGTTGTACCGCAAGCTCGGCGTGGGCGGGTTGCGCGAGCTGTTCGGAGTCGCTACCCAGGCGCAATACCTCTAGGTGCCAGCGTCAGCTGGCGAAGCCTTGTCTGAGGTAGAGCGATCTGGGCAGCTATCGCCAGCTGACGCTGCTTCCTACTTGGATTGCAGCGGTGGGGTACGTGGCGGGATCATGCGTCGCGAGCCGGTCGACTCGAACGCTGCGGCAAAGCGTAGCAGGGCCGAGTCGTCGTAGGCGCGGCCAGCGAAGGTCAAGCCGGCGGGCATACCGATGTCGGCCATGACGCCCATCGGCACGGTGACCGTGGGCACGCCCAGGTGACGGATGGCCAGGTTGCCATTGGCGACCCAGACACCATTGCTCCAGGCGATGTCCGCGGACTGCGGGTTCACATCGGCATCCGCTGGCGCCACGTCGGCGACCGTCGGGAAGATCACCGCGTCCAGTCCCAACTGCGCCATCCAGTCCTCGAGGTCGATCTTGCGCGTCTGCTCCAGGCCTCGCAGGCCATCCGGCAGGGTGCTGATTTCGTTCCACGGGGTGATGCCGCGCTCGGCCATGCGCACGTACTCGTCCATGCCGGCGGCCAGGTCGCCTTCGCGGTTGGGCAGAGTACCCGGGTCGTGGGGGAATATCTGCGGTCCGTCGACATCGACCAGACGGTTCAGCTTGGGGTCGCCGTTGGCTTGCAGGAAGTCGTCGAACGCCCAGGCTGTCAGGTCCCACAGTTCGTGGTGCAGGAACTCCTTGGAGACCAGGCCGCGGTTGAACACCGTCGGCGCGCCCGGACGGTCGCCCTCGCAATTGGACACCAGCGGGAAGTCGACCTCGACCACTTCGGCGCCAGCCGCTTCGAGTGCCTGGCGCGCTTGTTCCCAGAGGTCGATCAGGGTCGTCCGGGTATTGATGCGCTGTCCGGTCGGTCCGCCGATGCCCGGCGCCTCGCTGGTGCCCGCGTCCGGGTCCTTGTTGATGTACATGCGTGGCACGCCGAAGCGCTTGCCCGCCAGGGCCTCGGCCTTCGCCGCCAGGTCCAGGTAGGACGCCGGGCGCACCGAGGCGGCGCTGGGGATCGGCACCCAGGGTTGCAGGCGCCACAGGTCGCCGCGGGTGTCCGGGTCATCGGCGACGATCACGTCCAGCACTTCGAGCAGGTCGGCCATGGTTCGGGCATAAGGCACCACCACGTCCATGGTCGGGGTCAGTGGCCAGTTGCCGCGCACCGAGATCACACCGCGTGATGGGGTGTAGGCGCACAGGCCGTTGTTCGAGGCCGGGCCGCGGCCGCTCGACCAGGTCTCTTCGGCCAGGCCGAAGGCCGAGAAGCTGGCGGCAGTGGCGGTACCTGCGCCATTCGAGGAGCCCGAGGCGAACGGGGCGGTGAGGTAGCCCGCGTTGTACGGGCTTTCCGCACGGCCATACACGCCGCGCTGCATGCCCCCATTGGCCATGGGCGGCATGTTGGTCTTGCCCAGGCAGATGGCGCCGGCGGCGCGCAGGCGCTCGATGGTGAAGGCGTCGCGGTAGGCGACCAGCTTGGCGAAGGCCGGGCTGCCCGAGGCGGCCGTCAGGCCCTTGACCAGGTAGCTGTCCTTGGCGGTATAGGGGATGCCGTCCAGCGGGCCAAGGGTCTCGCCCCGGGCGCGGCGGGCGTCGGAAGCCTCGGCCTCCTTGAGCGCCTCGGGGTTGCGGACCACGACCGCGTTCAGCGCGGTGGCGGTGGCGGGTGTGTCGTAGGCGTCGATCCGGGCGAGGTAGGCCTTGACCAACTCGACTGCTGTCGTCTGGCCGGATTCGAGCGCGGCACGCAGTTCGGCGATGGAAACCTCGGTGACTTCGATCATGCTGCTTCTCATGTCTGTTTTCGTTGCGCGGTGTTACGCGACAGGTGCTGGATTAACAACTTTAGCGTTCCATTTTGCAACAGTTGCGGTTTTGCATCGCTGCAAATGGCTTGAGGCTTTATCGCAAGTGGTGGTCAATCCAGCGCTGCTGGCAGGGACTCTGAGGGAGATTCTATGGTTGGAGGCAAGACGAGCCGGAGAGGGAGAGGATCAAGCAGGCATGCCTGCCAGGTTCCGAGGCGTCAGGCCGACGCCTCGGAAGCAGAGTCGGACAAGGCGCGCCCTTGCGGCGCACCCTGTCTCAGTACGACTCAGGCCGTGGCGTCCCAAGCGCGGTCGCCACGCTCGTCCTTGACGCGGGTCGGCAGGCCCATCACGTCCAGCGCCTTGAGGAACGGCTCGGCCGGCAGTTCCTCGACGTTGACCATGCGCTGCACATCCCACTGGCCACGGGCGACCAGCAGGGCGGCAGCCACGGGCGGCACACCAGCGGTGTAGGAGATGCCCTGGCTGTCGGTCTCGGCGTAGGCTTCCTCGTGGTCGGCCACGTTGTAGATGAACACCTCGCGCGGCTGGCCATCCTTGCTGCCCTTGACCAGGTCGCCAATGCAGGTCTTGCCGGTGTAGCCCGGCGCCAGCGAGGCAGGATCAGGCAGCACGGCCTTGACCACTTTCAGCGGCACGACTTCGAGGCCTTCGGCGGTCTTGACCGGTTGCTCGGAGAGCAGGCCGAGGTTCTTCAGTACAGTGAACACGTTGATGTAGTGCTCGCCGAAGCTCATCCAGAACCGCACATTGGGCACGTTCAGGTTCTTGGACAGCGAGTGCACTTCATCGTGGCCGGTCAGGTACAGGTTCTGCGAGCCTACGACCGGCAGGTCATCGGTACGCTTGACTTCGAACATGGTGTTGCTGGTCCACTGGCTGTTCTGCCAGCTCCACACCTGTCCGGTGAATTCGCGGAAGTTGATTTCCGGGTCGAAATTGGTGGCGAAGTACTTGCCATGGGAGCCAGCATTGACGTCGAGGATGTCGATCGAATCAATGCTGTCGAAATACTGTTGCTGCGCCAGGGCTGCATAGGCGTTGACCACACCTGGGTCGAAGCCTACGCCGAGAATGGCGGTGATGTTCTTCTGCTGGCATTCCTCGAGGTGTTTCCACTCGTAGTTGCCATACCAGGGCGGGGTTTCGCAGATTTTGCCCGGTTCTTCGTGAATGGCGGTGTCCAGGTAGGCAGCGCCGGTATCGATGCAGGCACGCAGCACCGACATGTTGAGGAAGGCGGAACCGACGTTGATGACAATTTGCGATTCGGTTTCGCGGATCAGCGCCTTGGTCGCCTCGACATCCATGGCGTTCAGCGAGAAAGCCTGGATGTCGGCGGGCTGCTTGAGGCTGCCCTTGGCCTTGACGCTGTCGATGATGGCCTGGCATTTGGAGATGTTCCGCGACGCAATCGCAATACGACCGAGTTCGTCGTTATGCTGCGCGCACTTGTGGGCCACCACCTTGGCGACACCTCCTGCACCAATGATAAGAACGTTCTTCTTCAATTTAGCTATCTCTCCTTATCTGCCAGCTCAGGAAAGGCTGGACAGGTAGTCTTGGAAACCAAACTCACGAACCACCTCGACGGTACCGTCGAGTTGTTTCACTACGATGGCCGGCATTTTCAGGCCGTTGAACCAGTTTTTCTTGACCATGGTGTAGCCCGCTGCGTCGATGAACGACAGCCGATCGCCGATGGCCAGCGGACGATCGAATTGGTATTCGCCGAAGATGTCTCCGGCCAGGCAGGACTTGCCGCACACCATGTAGGTGTGTTCGCCCTCGCTGGGCGCCAGCTTGGCGTTGAGGCGGTAGATCAGCAGGTCGAGCATGTGCGCTTCGATGGAGCTGTCGACCACGGCCAGGTGCTTGCCGTTGTACAGAGTGTCGAGCACGGTCACTTCCAGCGAGGCGCTCTGGGTGATGGCTGCTTCGCCCGGCTCCAGGTAGACCTGCACGCCGTACTTCTCGGAGAAGGCCTTCAGGCGCGCGCAGAATGCGTCCAGCGCATAGCCTTCGCCGGTGAAGTGAATGCCGCCGCCGAGGCTGACCCACTCGACCTTGTGCAGCAGGTGGCCGAAGCGTTCCTCGATCACGTTCAGCATCTGGTCGAACAGGTCGAAGTCGCCGTTCTCGCAGTTGTTATGGAACATGAAGCCGGAGATCTGGCCGATGACAGCTTCGATCTTTTCCGGGTCCCACTCGCCCAGGCGGCTGAAGGGGCGCGCCGGGTCGGCCAGCAGGTAGTCCGAGCTGCTCACCTGGGGGTTGACGCGCAGGCCGCGCACCTTGCCCTCGGACGCCTCGGCGAAGCGCTGCAACTGGCCAATGGAGTTGAAGATGATCTTGTCGCAGTTATCGAGCATCTCCTCGATCTCGTCGTCGGCCCAGGCCACGCTGTAGGCGTGGGTCTCGCCCGCGAACTTCTGGCGGCCGAGCTTGAGCTCGTACAGCGACGAGGAGGTGGTGCCATCCATGTACTGCTGCATCAGGTCGAACACCGACCAGGTGGCGAAGCACTTGAGCGCCAGCAGCGCCTTGGCCCCGGACTGCTCGCGCACGTAGGCGATCTTCTCCATGTTGCGCAGCAGCTTCTGTTTATCGATGAGGTAGTACGGCGTTTTGATCATTTAGAGGCCCCCGGCCAGGCCGGCCAAAAAAAGGACACGCATTGTGCCTTCACTCGATACATATCGAAAGAGCGCAATGCGCATTTCGTCTGAGCTGGTGTTTCAGTTTGGTTACAGGGGACTGCCGGGCGTGACGCAATCCCAGGCAAACTCCGGCGGTGGCTGGCGGTCAGAGTCTATCCTTCACCTCTGCAAGCGCCAGCCCGCGCGTCACCCTGGAGAGTCACGTACATGGCTTCGAAGAACGAACCCGCCACTACGCCCACCCTCAACCCGCCGGTATTCTGGACATCGGCGGTCTTGCTGCTGTTGCTGGTGCTCTATGCCAGTGTGTTCCATGACCATGCCCAGGCGCTGTTCGCCCTGGTCCAGCATTGGATCATCACCAATGTCAGCTGGTTCTACATCCTGGCCGTGGCGATCATCCTCGGCACGGTGGTGTTCCTCGGCATCAGCCGCTACGGCGACATCAAGCTGGGCCCTGACCATAGCAGCCCGGACTACAGCAGCACGACCTGGTTCGCCATGCTCTTTTCAGCGGGTATGGGCATTGGCTTGATGTTCTTCGGCGTGGCCGAGCCGGTCATGCATTTTCTCAAACCGCCGGTGGGCGACGGCAACACGGTCGCTGCCGCCGGAGAGGCGATGAAGATCACCTTCTTCCACTGGGGCCTGCACGCCTGGTCCATCTATGCCATCGTGGCGCTGATCCTGGCGTATTTCAGCTACCGCCACGGCTTGCCGCTGACCCTGCGCTCGGCGTTGTATCCGCTGATCGGCGAGCGCATCCATGGGCCGATCGGCCATGCGGTCGACATCTTCGCGATCATCGGCACGGTGCTGGGCGTGGCCACCTCGCTGGGGTTCGGCGTGGCCCAGATCAATACCGGGTTGAACGCCTTGTTCGGGCTGCCGGTGTCCATCCCCGTCCAGATCGTCCTGATCATCGTGACCACCGCCCTGGCCACGTTGTCGGTGGTGTCCGGCCTGGACAAGGGTATACGGCGGCTGTCGGAGCTGAACCTGAGCCTGGCGGTGCTGTTGATGCTGATGGTGGTCCTGCTCGGGCCGACCGTGCTGATCCTGCAGACGTTCGTGCAGAACACTGGTGGCTACCTGAGCGAGATCGTCAGCCGCACCCTGAACCTCTACGCCTACCAGCCAACCGACTGGATCGGCGGCTGGACCCTGTTCTACTGGGGCTGGTGGCTGGCCTGGTCGCCGTTCGTGGGGCTGTTCATCGCACGCATCTCGCGCGGGCGCACCATCCGTGAATTCGTCACCGGCGTGCTGCTGGTGCCGACCGCGTTCACCTTGCTGTGGATGACCGTGTTCGGCAATACCGCCATCCACATGATCCTCGACGAGGGCTTGAGCGACCTGGCGATGTCGGTCGACAAGGACACCTCGCTGGCGCTGTTCGCCTTCCTCCAGCACTTCCCGTTCGCCAGCGCGATCAGCGTGCTGGCGGTGGTGATGGTAGTGGTGTTCTTCGTCACCTCGGCCGACTCCGGCGCCATGGTGGTGGACATGCTGGCCTCTGGTGGCGAAGAACACACGCCTGTGCGCCAGCGCATCTTCTGGGCTTCGAGCATGGGCCTGGTGGCCATTGCCCTGTTGCTGGCCGACGGGCTCAAGGCCTTGCAGACGGCGACCATCGCCAGCGCCTTGCCGTTTACCCTGGCCTTGTTGTTCAGCATGCGCGGTCTGCTCAAGGCGCTCAAGCTCGATGCCACCAAGCGTGGCTTGCGCCATCAGGCGCTGAGCATCTCGCCGACCGCATCGCGGGCCACGGGGAGCTGGCAGCGGCGTCTGCGAACCCTGGCCATGTTCCCCCGGCGTACCCATGTGCTGCGTTTCATCAGTGAAGTCGCCAGGCCGGCGTGTTTGTCGGTGGCCGAAGAATGGCGCCGCCAGGGTTATGAATGCAGCGTCGAGGACGGCGAGGAGGGCAGCGTCAGCCTGAAGGTCGGCCCGGCTGACAATCCGTTCGTCTACGAGATCAGGCCCCATGCCTATGCGATGCCGAGCTTCGTGATGACTGACTCACCCAGCGAAGAGCGCAAGTACTTCCGCGCCGAAGTGCACTTGCGTGAAGGCGGGCAGGATCATGACGTGATGGGCTGGTCCAAGGATGAAGTGATCGGCGACATCCTCGACCACTTCGAGCGGCATATGCACTTCTTGCATCTGGTGGGTTGAGGCAACTGATGGTCATGGCGCTAAGTGCCTCATAAAAAAGGTTCTTCACGGATTGCTTGGGGGAGTCAGTGGGGTAGCGCGATGGTCATCAGGCGCATGCCTTAAGTCTTTTCGCGCCCTTACGATCCCGCGCCGCCCATGCGGCGCATCGCGACACAAGGCCGCTCCCACAGTAGCCTTGGTGCTGGGCGAAAGATTGTGTGGGAGCCTGTTGCGCCCACCTCGATATCTCTGTCGTACAAACAAAGTCTAAGACTTCGGTCTATCAGGCCATGGCACGTTGCAATCGATGTGGGAGCGGCCTTGTGTCGCGATGCGCCGCGCGGGCGGCGCGGGATCTTGGAGGCACCGAAGAACTGCCGGCATGCACAGCGATGCGCCGCGCGGGCGGCGCGGGATCTAAAGGACACCAAAGAACCTAAGGCAGGCACCCGCCATAAAAAAACGCCTGCCAATCCATGGCAGGCGCAACGCAAGTCCCGAAGTCGGAGGAGGGGGGAGGCACGCCCGGGACGTCATTCAAAACCAAGGGTCAATCCGGGGAGGGCGACGCCGCCGCTCCCCGCGCTACTCGCTTCACGCCACCGGGATCAACGGGTCAGCCGCAGCCAGGGCTGTGGCGCGGTCGGCGGCTGGTGGGTAGATCCAGAGGCTGTTGATCTGGGTCTTGAGGTTCTTGGCGTCATCCTTGAGCAGCTTCACCTCACGCTCCCAGCCTTCGGTGTACACCGCGCCCCAGGCGCCCAGGTCGAGACAGGTCACGTACTTGGGCTGGCGGTAAGTCATCGGTTGCAGGCCCAGCAGGTCGGCCACGACGTTGTTGCCCGCGTAGCGGCCCAGGGGGATGGCGTGCTGGCAGGACATCAGGGCGAAATTGCCAATGTCGTCGCAGGCGGCGTAGGCGACATCGCCGGCCGCGTACACGTCCTGGCTGCCCTTGACCTTAAGGTGGCCGTCCACGTGCAAGCGGCCCTGGTGGTCGCGTTCACCCTGGATCTGTTCGGTGAGCGGGTTGGCACGGAAGCCCACGGTCCAGATCACGGTCTTGGATTCGATGCGCCGGCCGTCGTCGAGGGTTACGCCGCTCTCATCGACGGAGGCGACGCTGGCGCCGCAGATCCATTCGATGCCCAGTTCCTTGGAGGCCTCTTCGATGGACGGACGAATGCCATCGCCCATGGCCGCGGCGATCTTCGCTCCACGGTCGACGACGATGACCCGGGGCCGAGCCTGATCGCCCAGGATCGCGCGCAGGCGCGCGGGCAATTCCGTCGCGGTCTCGATGCCAGTGAAGCCACCGCCGGCGACCACCACGGTGTTGCGTGCTTCGCTGTCCGGCAGGTCGGCGAGGGACTTGAGGTGCTGCTCAAGGCGTATGGCCTGTTCGATCTTGTCCACATCGAACGCGTACTGGTGAATGCCTTCCAGGTTGGGGCGGTTGAGCTGGCTGCCACAGGCGAGCACCAGGCGGTCGTAGCCCAGGCTGGCATCCTGGCCGGACGCATCGCGGTAGGTGACGGTCTTGGCGGCTTCATCGATTTGCTGGGCCGTGCCTTGCACGAAGCGCACGTTCACCGCGTCGAACAAGGGTTGCAACGGCGCGGCCATGTTGTGCACATCCGGTTCGTAGAAGCGCGGACGGATGCGCAGTTCCGCCTGGGGGGCGAGGAGGGTGATTTCCACGTCGTCACGGCCCTGCTGGTCCAGCAGACGGCTGGCGCTCAAGGCGCTCCACAAGCCAGCGAATCCTGCGCCTATGATCAGAATCTGTTGTTTCATGTTGTGCTCCTGAGAGTGTCTGGATATCACTGGGTTAATTTGATTGTTGGCGTGGGCGCGACGGTGGATATTGCACTTCGAGTTTATACACTCACTCTATATATCTAAGAGCGTAGAACTCGTTGCCGTGCCTTGGAAAAATAATACGCCCTCAGCGTGACGGTGGCACTGCAACATGCGGTTAAGCGACAGGCGCCAAGGCATCGGCTAGTTATACAAAAGTATCGATGCTGAGAAGTTTCCTAATGACCCGCGGAGCCACTCAGGGCAACTTCGATATAGTCGATAAGTTGTTCCGAGCGGAAGGGCTTCGGCAGGCAGGCGATGGGCTCCGGCGTGCCGCTGCGCAAGGGCGGAACCCCCCTGGCATAGGCGGTGATGAAGATCACCGGGATGGTGTAGCCCATCGCCGCCAGGGCTTCGTACATCTCGATGCCACGCATACCCGGCATTTGGATATCCGAAACAAGGCAATGGGTCTGGCCGGGACCATCGGAACAGAGGAAGTCCTGGGCGCTGTCATAGGTCTTTACGCTATAACCATGGGAGCGCAATAAACTGTTCAGGGCGATTCGCATGGCTTCGTCGTCATCGACCACTGAAATATTGGCAGGTGCGGGCATATTGTAATCTTGCGTCATGTCGGCTGGCTCATGATGGCGCCGTGATAATCGCAAGGTACGCCGTCCTGGCCGGCGAAGTTAGTATACCTGCGTATAGTTGGCCGCTATTCAGTGATTGACATCCAACACCTCGGCCATACGCACCAGGTCGGCGAACGAACGGGCACCCATCTTGCGCATGGCCTGGCCACGATGGGTCTTGACGGTGATCTCGCTCAGGCCGATCTCGCCAGCGATCTGCTTGTTCATCAGGCCCGAAACTGCCAGGGCCATGACAGTCTGCTCACGTGGGGTGAGGGTGGCGTAGCGTTGGCGCACGCTTTCCAGCTTGCGCTGAGCATCGCGCCGCTGGTGGTCCTTGGCCAGGGCGGCGGTGACGGCGTCGATCAGGTCCTGCTCGCGCAAGGGCTTGGTCAGGAAGTCCACCGCACCGGCTTTCATCGCCCTCACGGTCATGGCAATGTCGCCATAGCCCGTCATGAAGACAATGGGCAGATCAATATCGGTCGTGCTCAAGTAGCGCTGGAAATCCAGGCCGCTGACGCCTTGCAGGCGCACATCCAGCACCAGGCAGCTGGGCGTGTCCGGACGTTTGTGGGCGAGGAAGTCGTTGGCCGAGCCGAACAAGCCAACCCGCAGGCCGATGGAGCGTAACAGGCTGCCGAGGGACTCACGCAAGGCCGTGTCGTCGTCGACGATGAAGACATAGGGGTCGCCGTTGGCGGCGAGGTTCAAGGGATGTGACTCGTTCATGACAGGCTCCTTGAGCAAGAGGATATGCGGCTGCACAGGGCTGGGCGCGCAGCCCGCCCTCGGGTCAGCCGGCTTCGCCAGCCACCTGGGGCAGTGCCAGCAGGAAGCTGGCGCCCTGCTCGCCATGGCTGCTGGCGCTTATCCGTCCACCATGGAAGTCGACGATGGAGCGGCAGATCGACAAGCCCATGCCCAGGCCGTTTTCCTTGGTGGTGAAGAAAGGGTTGAACAGGCTAGGCAGCACCTCGGCCGGAATGCCGCGCCCCTGGTCGGTGATCTCCAGCAACACCTCGCCTTCCTCGACCCAGGAGCGCAAGTGCAGGAGCCGGCGGTCGGCCTTGACCGTCGCCATGGCCTGGCAGGCGTTGATGACCAGGTTGATGATGACTTGCTGTAGTTGCACCCGGTCGGCGTTGACCTGGTCGTCCAGGGCATCGAGCTCGACCTTGGCGGTGATCTTGTGGTGGGCCAGTTCGTGTTGCAGCAGGCTGAGGGTCTCTCTGACCACCTCGTTGAGGGATTCGGTCTGGCGCAGCGGATCGCCTTTGCGCGACAGCGTCCGGACCCGGCTGATGATCTCGCTGGCGCGGTTGGCGCTGGCGATGATGCGCTCCAATGACTGGCGCGCTTCCTCAAGGTCGGGTTCGGGCCGGTCGAGCCAACGCCGGCAGGCCTCGCCGCTGCTGGTGATCGCGGCCAGGGGCTGGTTCACCTCATGGGCGATGGAGGCCGCCAGTTCGCCCAGGGAGGTCACCCGGGTGACATGGGCCAGTTGCATCTGCGTGCGGTAGAGGGCTTCCTCGGCCTGCTTGCTGGCGGTGATGTCCATCAGCGCACCGAGGTACTCCAGGCGCCCGTGTTGGGTCGACAGCGGGCTGGCGATCATGTGCACATGCTTGATCCTACCGTCGGGCATCAGCAGGCGATGCTTGACCTCGAGCAGGCTCTCCTCGCGCGCGGCCTTGTCCAGCACTGTCAGCAGCAGCGAGCGGTCTTCGGGGTGGGTGCGCTGCACGATCATCGACAAGGTGGGTTGTTCGGCCAGCGGGTACTCGAAGATCCTCGCCGACTCGTCCGACCAGGTCACCTCCTCGCGTCCGGCGCGAAAGCCGATGCTGCCGGTCTGGCTCAAGCGCTGTGCGCCGATCAGGTAGATCTCGTTGTGTCGCAAGCTGTCGGCGGCGTACTTGCTGCGCAGGGCGAGGAAGGTGATGGCCGACAACGCAGTCAGACAACGGAAGAAGCCCGTGGAGGTGCTCCAGCTGTGGTAGCCACCATTGGCCAGGAACAGCACCACCAGCAGGCTCATGCACATCAGGGCGACGGCGATCACCACGTTGATCGAGAACAGGTTGGCCGCCATCAGCAGCAGGGTGATGTAGAGGATGGTGGGGGCCAGGTCGCTGTGGGTTTCGGCGTTGATGATGACGATGCCGAAGGCGACGATCAGGCCGACGATCCATCCAAGGGCGTTTTCCAGGGGCTTGGGGCTGATGCCGATCAGCGGACGCGCACTCAGGTGATACCCCGGGCTGTAGCGTTTGGCTTCGTTGCTCCTGAAGCAGTTGAAGCGTCGTAGTGCACTGGCTGGCCTGGTGATGTTCATGCGGTCATGCGCTCCTCATCGGCGTGACATCCGGGCGGTAACGAAAGTTTGAAAGCAGGCAGTGATGGAAGACCGGCAACGAAAAGCCCGGCGGCCTCTCGTGGGATGGGGCGCCAGGTGATGTTCAAGAATGAGCGCGCTGCAGGCGCTCTGGCAGACCTGTTGTTGTTCATGTCGGTCATGCGCTTCTCGATGGAAGAAACCGTAATTCATCGTAAGAGCAAAGGTGTGCGCCACCTAGGCCAAAAAACCCAGACTTTCTGCCAGCGGCCAGGCCTTCTGCGAGGCGCGATACAGTGCATTGTGGGAGGGCAAGACAGCCTGGGTAGACGCCGCCGAGCGCGGCAACAGAGGTAGGCCGGAGCTCCGAGGCATACCCAGGTATCGATAGGCCAACCCGATGTACAACTGACCGCACCGTCCTCCCGCGCTTAACCTGCGGTCATCATCATCCGCGCGCGGCTGCTTGCCATTGCACGCCGGGCCTTCCGTCACCCAAAGCCGGGCCCATGCCGGCCCGCGGAGAAGTTCCGTGCCCCTGTTCCTGCAGACCCACCCCTTGGCCATCGGCGCGCTGCTGATACTGCTCGACCTGGCGCTCTGGCATTTCATCGACAGCCAGTACCGTACCCTGCGGATCGCAGTACGCCTGCTCATCTTCGCCGCCTTCAGCGGGAGCATGACGATGGCCGGGATCAGCCCCCTGCAACCGGCGCCTTGGCCGGACGATGCCTTCCTGAACCTCGTCGCCACCGCGCTGGGCATCGGCTGGTGGCTGTTCGCCGCGCGGACACTCACGGTGCTGCTGGGCAATGGCCTGATGGGTCGGGATGGGCATAGCGCGCGGCTACTGTATGACCTGATGGGGGCGGCGATCTTCCTGGTGGCCATCGTCGCCGCGACAGCTTATGTGCTGCAGTTGCCGGTCAAGGGCTTGCTGGCGACCTCGGGGTTCGTGGCGATTGGTGTCGGCCTGGCGCTGCGTACCACACTGGGCGACGTGCTCTCGGGCATTGTCCTGAACACCACCAAGCCCTACCAGCTCGACGACTGGATCGCCATCGACGGTATCGAAGGCAAGGTGATGGAAATCGACTGGCGCAGCACGCACCTGATGACGGGGCAGGGCAGCCTGGCGATCCTGCCCAACTCGCTGATCGCCAAGACCCGGATTCTCAACTACAGCCGTCCCGGCAACGCCTACGCGGTCAGCGTGGTGATGGCCATTCCCAGCGGCGTGCGCCCCCGCCAGGCCATCGAGGCACTGGAGCGGGCATTGCAGGGGACTCGCGACCTGTTGCCGGGCTTCTCGACCAAGGTGTCGCTCAAGAGCTCGCACCTGGAATACAACGAATACGAGCTCAAGGGCTATGTCGGTACCATGGGGCAGAAGAACGAGGTGTGCAACCTGATGTTCGATCTCGCTCACCGACACCTGGAGGCTTCCGGCATTACCTGGTGGACCACGGCCGGGGCAGGCAAGGAGGTCCAGCCCTGGAGCCGCCAGCGACGCCTGCTGGAGGAGGCGCGGATCTTCCGCTCCCTCAGCAAGGACGCGCGGGAACAACTGGCCAACGCCATGGTGGCGGTGGAGTACCAGGCCGACGAGGTGATCCTGGCCCTCAATGAAGTGGCCAACTGCCTGATGATCATCAGCACCGGGGTGATATCGGCGTCCATCCACGATGGCGAGCAGTTGATTGAGGCGGTGCGCCTGGGCCCTGGCGAGGTGATGGGCGAGGAGGGCATTCTCGCCGAGGGCCGCTCCCGTGCCGAATTCCGAAGTATCACCAGCGGCCGGTTGTACCGCATCGACCGCTCGTTGCTGGGGGCCCAGCTCGATCACCAGAGCGAACTGAAGGTGGCCTTGAACAAGCTCCAGCACCAGCGCGAGGGCATCCGCAGCCTGGTAGTGATGAAGAAGCCCGAGCAGGTCAGGAAGGGTGGGCTGCTGCGCTGGTTGCGCTGGCGGTGAAGGCGGCCGGGCGGGCGAAGCGGTTGCGGTAATCCCGGGGCGAGACCGCCAGATGGCGCTGGAACGCGTGGCGCATCCGCTCCTCGCTGCCGAACCCGCACAGGCGGGCGATCTGGTCGATGTTGCAGGCCGAGTTCTCCAGCAAGCGCCGTGCGGCTTCCAGGCGGAACACCTCGATGGCCTTGGCCGGTGTGCGGCCGGTCTTGAGCTTGTAGACCCGCGAGAAGTTGCGTGGGCTCATCCGCACTTGCTGGGCCAGGCGCTCCACCGTCAGGTGGGGGTCTTCCAGGTTTTGCGTCAGCCACAGGTGCAGATCGTCGAATTCGGCACTGTCTTCGCCCTGGGACTTGAGCAGTTCACTGAACTGCGCCTGCCCGCCGGGGCGCTTGAGGAACACCACCAGTTCGCGGGCCACCTGCATGGCCACGTCGCGGCCACAGTCGGCCTCCACCAAGGCCAGGGCCAAGTCGATGCCGGCGCTGACGCCCGCCGAGGTCCAGACCGAGCCTTGCTGGACGAAGATCGATTCGTTGTCTACTTCGATATCGGGGAAGTCGCGGCGCAGCACATCGCACATGGCCCAGTGGGTGGCCGCGCGTCGGCCGTCGAGCAGCCCTGCGCTGGCCAGGAGGAAGGTGCCGCTGCAAACCGAGGCTGTGCGCTTGGCCCGGGCTGCGGCGATACGCAGCCAGGCCACCAGTTGCTGGTGCTCGCAAAGGGTACGGATCATCTCGGGGGCGCCTGGCACGATCAGGGTATCCAACGGTCCTTCCAGCAGGGGTTCCAGGCGCTCGGTGCCCACTGCCAGGCCTTCGGCGGTCGGCATCAGGCCGCCGTCCAGGCTGGCGGTGTGCATCTGGTAACCGGGCAGGCCGCGTTCGGCCATGGCCTTGGTGGCGGCCCAGAACACCGTCTGGGCGCCGGTCAGGTCGAGCAGGCCCATTTGCGGGTAGGCGAGGAAAACGAGGGTACGGGGTTGTTCCAGGGGCAGGGTGATGGGCTCGGAAACAGGGGGAATGTTGTTCATGGGGGCGTTGTTGATGGCTCGAGGGTCGGAGAAGGTCGTTCGAGAGCGTGCGGTCGGCCCTGACCTCGCTCCATGGTAGTACAACCCCGAGGGGATGATAAGGACGATGTCAGGGCCTGCGGGCGGTGTGTTCGGAGCCTGGCTAGCTGGCGGACAGCCGGGCCTCCGGCACCAGCACATGGCGGATCCGTCCGACCAGGTAATGGTTGAAGTCCAGCACCTCGGCCAACAGTGCCGCCTGCACCCGCTCACCCCGCTCGTGGGCGGCCGCCAGCAGGGCCTGGAGTTCGCGGGCCGCGCTAGCCAGGTCCTCGACATCCCTGCTGATCAGACGCAGGCAGTCGCAGAAGGACAGGGCTTCCGGGCACTGCAGCGCCAGGGCGCAGGCGTCGAGTTCCGGCAGCGGCGAGAAGCCGCCCAGCGCCGTGATTTGGCGACAGAGCATGTGCTGTTGGGAGCGGGTCATCAGTACGATGTTCTGCAACAACCTGCGCAAGGCCTTGAAGCTGACCCGGCGCAGCCGCCACTGCGCCAGTTGCAGGTGTGCCTGCAGCTCGCCGGTGCGCCAGCGTTGCCGTTGCAATTGTTCGATCAGTTCCAGCCTGCTGCACAGCGACAACCCATTGGCGTCGCTGTGGGCAGGTATCGGTGGTAGCTGCAGGTTGCTCATGGGTCCCGTCCCTCGCTGGCCGCCGGGCTCAAGCCAGCCGTTCGATCGCTGCCCGGACTCCGGCGCCATAGGCGGCATCGGCCAGGCTGCAGTGGCGGATATGGCGCTCGATGACTTCTCGGGAAGCCCCTTGGATGGCGCGTGCGGTGTTGTCGAACAACGCCTGCTGCTGGAGCGGCGTCATCAGGCGGAACAGGGCGCCGGGCTGGGAGAAGTGGTCGTCCTCGGCCTCCATGCTCCAATGGCCGGCAGCGCCCTGGAGCGGCAGCGGTGGTTCGGAGAAGTCCGGTTGTTCATGCCACTGGCCGGTGCTGTTCGGCGTATAGGCCAGGGTGCTGCCGTAGTTGCCGTCGACGCGCATCTGGCCATCGCGGTGGTAGCTGTGCACCGGGCAGCGTGGCGCGTTCACCGGGATCGCCGCATGGTTGACGCCGAGACGGTAACGCTGGGCATCACCATAGGAAAACAGCCGGCCCTGGAGCATCCGGTCTGGCGAAAAACCGATGCCCGGCACCACGTTGGCTGGATTGAACGCCACCTGCTCTACCTCGGCGAAGCAGTTGTCCGGGTTGCGGTTGAGCTCTAGCACGCCCACTTCATGCAGTGGGTAGTCGGCATGGGGCCAGACCTTGGTCAGGTCGAAGGGGTTGATGTGATAGTCCTGGGCGTCCTGTTCTGGCATGAGCTGGACGTACAGGGTCCAGCGCGGGAAGTCGCCTTTTTCGATGCTGCAGTACAGGTCGCGCTGGTGGGTTTCGCGGTCCGTGCCGATCTGTGCGCTGGCCTCGGCATCGGTAAGGTTGCGAATGCCCTGCTGGGTCTTGAGAGTGAACTTGACCCAATGCCGCTCATTGGCCGCGTTGATGAAGCTGAACGTGTGGCTGCCGAAACCGTGCATATGGCGGTAGCTGGCGGGGATGCCTCGGTCGCTCATCACTACGGTGACTTGGTGCAGGGCCTCGGGCAGCAGGGTCCAGAAATCCCAGTTGTTCTGGGCGCTACGCAGGCCGGTGCGGGGATCGCGCTTGACCGCGTGGTTGAGGTCGGGAAATTTCAGCGGGTCGCGGATGAAGAACACCGGCGTGTTGTTGCCCACCAGGTCCCAGTTGCCCTGTTCGGTGTAGAACTTGATGGCGAACCCCCGGATGTCCCGTTCCGCGTCCGCGGCCCCACGCTCGCCGGCTACCGTGGAGAAACGCACGAACAGCTCAGTCTGCTTGCCCACCTGGGCGAACAGGCTGGCCTTGGTGTAGCGGGTGATGTCCTGGGTCACCGTGAAGGTCCCGTAGGCGCCGGAACCCTTGGCGTGCATGCGCCGCTCCGGGATGACCTCGCGGTCGAAGTGGGCGAGTTTCTCCAGCAGCCAGATGTCCTGCAACAGGGCCGGCCCGCGCGGGCCGGCAGTCTGGACGGTGGTGTTGTCGACGACGGGGGCGCCAGAGGCCGTGGTCAGCTTCTTCATCAGGTTGTCCTTGGGTCTTGTGAGGGTGCCGTGGCGGGGCTGCGACAGTACTGGACAGGAGGGGCGGTCTGCCCATGGGTTGTCGCATCCGATCCATGGACGAGGGTAATCGGCAGGGCGGTGCCGAACACTTCTACCTGGAGGCGGCTGGGTCATATGTTCGTGGGGGGCTTCGATACCTTGGTCTGGTCGGCGCGTTTCAAGCGTCATCCTGCGGTCATGTAATGGCCCGGATCCTGTAGGTGCCAGCATCAGTCGGCGAAGATGGGGTGGCCTGACAGAGTCAGCCTATCAGCCCCCAATACCCCCTCTATTAGAACTCTGCCCAAGGTCGACTAATCTTTTTCACGGCGTTACGAAAAGCGCGGGGCGGTGTATGCCAGCAAATCGGTGAAAAACCGCAGCCGGAGGCTGCGTCAGCCCGCAAACCCGCGCCGGCGAAGACCGACGTTCCAAAAACCTGATGAGGGGTAGGCGTGAGCCATGAGGCTCTGCCGATCGAACACCCGGCATTGCTGGGAAATCTGGAAGAACCCGACCCAAAGGTACAAGCAGATGTCGAACGAATCGAAATGCCCGTTCCATCAAGCCGCTGGCGGCGGTACCACCAACCGTGATTGGTGGCCCAACCAGCTGAACCTGAAGATATTGAATCAACACACACCCAAGTCCGACCCGATGGACCCGGACTTTGACTATGCCAAGGCG
Organism: Pseudomonas sp. X10; assembly: GCF_054889225.1. Lineage (NCBI taxonomy): Bacteria > Pseudomonadati > Pseudomonadota > Gammaproteobacteria > Pseudomonadales > Pseudomonadaceae > Pseudomonas > Pseudomonas sp. X10. The sequence continues at coordinate 2,240,707 of NZ_CM142677.1, forward strand.
TTCAAGAGCCTGGACTTCCAGGCGCTGAAGGCGGACCTGCGGGCGCTGATGACCGACTCCCAAGACTGGTGGCCCGCCGACTTCGGCCACTATGGCCCGCTGTTCATCCGCATGGCCTGGCACAGCGCAGGCACCTACCGCACCGGCGACGGCCGAGGGGGCGCTGGCTCTGGCCAGCAACGGTTCGCACCGCTCAACAGTTGGCCGGACAACGTCAGCCTGGACAAGGCCCGCCGGCTGCTCTGGCCGATCAAGCAAAAATATGGCCGCAACATCTCTTGGGCCGACCTGATCGTCCTCACTGGCAACGTCGCCCTGGAGTCCATGGGCTTCAAGACCTTCGGCTTCTCTGGCGGCCGTGCCGACGTGTGGGAGCCGGATGAAGACGTCTACTGGGGCTCGGAAAAGACCTGGCTTGGCGGCGACGTGCGTTACGCCAAGAGCGGTGATGGGCCACTGGTTGCCGAACCCCAGACCCACGGCACCCAAGAGAGCCGTAACGAGGCCCCAGGGCGTGACCTGGAAGACCCTCTGGCGGCGGTGCAGATGGGCCTGATCTACGTGAACCCGGAAGGTCCGGAAGGCAACCCCGACCCGATTGCCTCGGGTAAGGACATCCGGGAAACCTTCGGCCGCATGGCCATGGACGATGAGGAAACCGTGGCCCTGATCGCCGGTGGCCACGCCTTCGGCAAGACTCACGGCGCCGGCCCGGCCACCGCCGTAGGCCCTGAGCCTGAAGCTGCCGGTCTGGAAGAGCAGGGCCTGGGCTGGCGCAGCAGTTATGGCACCGGTAAGGGCGGCGACGCCATCACCAGCGGCTTGGAGGTGATCTGGACCTCCACGCCGACCCAGTGGAGCAACGAGTACCTGGAGAACCTCTTCAAGTTCGAGTGGGAGCTGACCAAGAGCCCCGCAGGCGCCCACCAGTGGCAGCCGAAGAACGGTGACGGTGCTGGCCAGATCCCCGATGCCCACGACCCGGGCAAGCGCCACGCCCCGGCCATGCTCACCTCCGACCTGGCATTGCGCTTCGACCCGATCTACGAGCCGATCGCTCGGCGCTTCAAGGACAACCCCGACCAGTTGGCCGATGCCTTCGCCCGCGCCTGGTACAAGCTGATCCACCGGGACATGGGGCCGCTGTCGCGCTACCTCGGCCCTGAGCTGCCCCAGGAGGAGCTGCTCTGGCAAGACCCGATCCCGGATGTCGACCACCCCTTGGTGGATGACCAGGACGTCGCCGACCTCAAGGCCAAGGTCCTGGCCTCTGGCCTGAGCGTGCCGGAGCTGGTGTCCACTGCCTGGGCCGCCGCCTCGAGCTTCCGTGGCTCCGATAAGCGCGGTGGCGCCAATGGCGGCCGCCTGCGCCTGGCTCCGCAGAAGTTCTGGGAAGCCAACCAGCCTGAGCAACTGGACAAAGTGCTCGGGACCCTGGAGCAGATCCAGGGCGAGTTCAACGGCGCCCAGGGCGGTGGCAAGAAGATCTCCCTGGCCGACCTGATCGTCCTGGCTGGCAGCGCGGGTGTCGAGCAGGCTGCCAAGAATGCCGGGCACAGCATCACCGTGCCGTTCAGGCCAGGCCGCACGGACGCTTCCCAGGAGCAGACCGACGTCGACTCCTTCGGCTTCCTCGAACCCATTGCCGATGGCTTCCGCAACTATGCCAAGGGCAAGTACACCGTGTCCGCCGAGGCCTTGTTGGTCGACAAGGCGCAGTTGCTGACCCTGACCGCGCCAGAGATGACCGTGCTGGTTGGCGGCTTGCGTGTGCTTGGCGCCAACACCGGCGGCAGCAAGCATGGGGTGTTCACCGACAAGCCCGGCGCCCTGACCAACGACTTCTTCACCAACCTGCTGGACATGGGCGTGGAGTGGAAGCCGACGGAGCAGGACAAGGACGTCTACGAGGCCCATGACCGCAAGACCGGCCAGCCGAAGTGGACCGGCACCCGGGTCGACCTGGTGTTCGGCTCCAATGCCCAGTTGCGGGCATTGGCCGAGGTGTATGGCAGTGCCGACGCCAAGGACAAGTTCGTCAAGGACTTTGTCGCCGCCTGGGTCAAAGTCATGGAGCTCGACCGTTTCGACCTGAAGTGAGCTGAAACGCGGGGCCAGCCCGCTCCCACCCAGCGTGGGGGCGGCTGGCCCCGCGGTCGTTTCATTCCCGCCTTGCTTGTTCCCTGGCATGCCCCTGCGCTGACACCTCCTGTCGATGTCGCCTTGGGCTCAACGCACGTGCTCTCGATGCATCAGGATGACCGGGCGCCATAACGCGGTGCCAACTGCTGATTGGAAAGTTGGCCGAACATATGACCTGCCGCCTGGTCTCGTAGGGCTCCCAGCGGCCCAGGTCATGTAGTGACGGAATGGAGATCAGCACGCCATGGTCGAAGTCGCTCCTCATCCCCTCCGGCCCGGCAGGCGTTGTCATTCGACTTTCAGCCCTTCATGTCTGAGTTTCTTGCAATCTCCGGCAGAGTCGTAGGCAAACGGACAGCGCAGTGCCCATCCCATTTCATGGGCGGCGCGCATGCGTTCGATGAGGCTGATACGCATCTGCTGCCTGAGCCGTTTGTATAGTTCGCTTTTGTTTCCGGACTGCTCCAGCAGATCTTCTGGAAGGTTGATACCGAATAGCGATGACCTGTCGGTGCGGCTCTCGAACCCATCGGGCAGGTTCTGCGGGTCGATGCTCTCGCAAGGGGGCAGGGGCTGGCTGGGGATTGTCCAGCCGATGCCGGGACGCTCGTAATGGAGGGTTTGATACTTCCGGCCGTATTCGCCGGGGCTCTTCACCACCATGGTCAACTGCAGGCCGCCATAGCCATCGACCGTGGCACAGGCCTTCTGGCGTTGTGCTGGAGTCAGGCTGTCGTGGCCGATCAGTGCGGCGTCGAGGTTGGTGTTGGCGAACGTGGCGCCGTCGAATCGGCTGCCACGCAAATCGGCGGCATTGAACGAAACCTCGCTCAGGTTGGCGCCGGAAAAGTCTGCGTCCCGCAGATCGGCCAGGCGGAAGCTGGCACCGCGCAGGTCAGCGTTGCGAAAGGATGCGCGACGCAGGTCGGCGCCCAGCCAGGCAGTGCGTTTGAGGCTGGCATTGTCGAAGTGAGCGCCGGGGGCGTCGGCGAGTGGCAAGAGTGCGCCATCGAGCAGGCTGTCGCTGAAGTTACTGTCTTTTGCGGTGACCGCCTGCAGGCGGGCGTCGCTCAAGTCGGAGCCGGACAAATTGCTGCCGGACAGGTCGGTGGTCTTGAAGTTGGCGCCGGCGGCTTTCAGGTTCGCCAACTGTGTGCCGTTGCGCAAGGAAATGCCCTGGAACAGCTCGGCCCTCTCGAAAGTCCGTCCTTCCTGGATCAGCGCGGCCAGCGCCTCGCTTTGGCCGATATCGCCTCGGGAGAACGTGCGCGAGGCTTCCAGAAGTACCTTGAGGCTGTCTGTCTTGACCGCACCTTCGCAACTGACCAGGCAGATCTTTTCCAGCTTGGAGACCGCCACTGGTAACTGATTGCTGTTCGCCTGAAGGCTGTAGCGCACCTCATCGAATACTTGCGACAGGCTCAGGCCCGGGGTCGCCAGTTTGGTGGCCAAGGTTCTGGCGTAGGTGCCGTCGTCGGAAGCGGGCAGTCCCTGGCTGGTGGACAGTGCCACCAGAAAACCACGCTCGGGTTCGCGCAGTGGTACCGCTTGCAGGGCAGGCGTTGTTTGCTCCAGCGTCGGCGTGCTGGTGGCCCCACGGCTGCGGGGCTGTTCCAGTGTGCGACAGGCGTCGATGACCACGAGCACAGTAGCTCCGTCCGGCTGATTGATGCGCAGTGGCTTGAGCAGGTCGCCCAGGCTCAGGGCCTGTTGCGCGAAGTCCAAGGTGGCGATGGACTCCACTTCAATCGGGATCAGGTAGTTGTCGTTGGCGTTGCTAGGGGCACCGCCGTGGCCAGCGTAGTAGAACAGTCCGATGGCGTTCGGCCCGGCGTTCTGGAGCAGGTCCTGGAATCGCTTGCGTGCTTGTTTGAGGCCTTCGAGGTCGGCGTTTTCCTCGGTTTCGACAGTGAAGCCCAGTTGCGTCAGGGTCTGGCGCAGGGTTTCGGCGTCGCGCAAGGGACCGGTGAGGCGGTCGGCGGGGTTGGCGTAATTGGCATTGGCGACGATGAGCGCCACGCGTTTATTGGTTACTACTGTGGCTTCGACTTGGGACTGTGCCGTTGATGCCGCGCAGAGAGCGAGGAGGGCAAGGGATGTGGCGAAGGTGGTAATACGTGGCATCGTGTGTGTCATTTCGGCACTACCTGTGGGTTTTCGGCGAGGATGCCCGCTAGCAGCCAACCGGCAAGCCAGACATCGCGGGTTTCGTTGAGCATGGCCACCGCTTGCAGGCGCCAGGCCGCGCCTCCCTCGCGCCATAGCCAGACGGCCCAGGCCGCCCGGGTCTCGGCGTCCAGCACCGGGGTGCCCGGGGGCACCCACTCCGGGCGTGGCAGTGCGGTCGCTGATACCTCTTCGACCGGCCAGATCAGCGTTGCGCCTTGCGCGTCCTCGGTTTCCAGGGCCGCCACGTTGGCGGGCGCGGGGGATGTCCTGCAGTGCGCGGCATGGATAGCTTCACCGCGCAGCAGTACCTGGCTGTCGGAATCCAGCCAATTGCAGCGCCAGGGGCCGCTGCCGTTGTGCCAGCCGGTCACTGTGCGGGTACCGATGACCAGGGCCTGGCGTGGCAGGTCACGCAGAGGCGTTATGGCCCGCATGACCTCGTTGTTACTGGCGCCACCGCCACGGCCGTGGGTCGGATTGGCACGTTGTAGGGTGGGGCCTAGGTCGTTGGCGCCAGCAAAAGCGGCGTTGAGGTAGGCTGCCACGGCGTTCAGGCGCGCCTTTGTCCCTGAGGGCACGCTGTAGGGGCCACGTTGGCCTTCCCAGATGAACAGCCTGCCCGCTTCGAACAGCTCCACTTGGGTGTTTTCCTGGCCAGGCTCGAACAACAGCGTGTCACCCTCGCACAGTACGCTGCCAACGGTTACAGGCGCGTGGGTCTGAGAGGACGCCCGGTCGATACTCAAGCGGGCGTTAGTCGGCGTCAATTGGTTGACCCGCGCCCGTATGCTCAGCCAGCCGTCTGGACAGGGTGACGGAGGCTGCTGCGCCAGGACCTGGGGAGTGCCCAGTGTGCACGCCAGGGCCAAGGCTGTCGCGGGCATCGATCGAATCATGGCGGGCCTCCTGAGGTGAGTGTCAGTGATGCTGGGGCGAGAGGCCGAACAGCTTTCCCAGGTGCTCCTCGACCGCGTGAACCAGGCGATGCATCTGCTCGATGTATTCATCGATGGCAATGGCGATGACAGGGACTAGCACGTCTAGCGAGGGAGTCGGTGCTTCAGGGGCGAATGACAGGGCCAGTGCCAACCCTACGACCCCTAGCATTGCGAAGGAGAAGGTCAGGCCGACCATAACCATGCGCCAGGCATTGGCGAGCAATGGCCGGGAGGGTGCCGCCGGGGTCGGGAAGCAGTAGCAGCGTACGGCGAAATAGCCTAGCCAGGGCAGGCCGCACCAGAGCACGATGAGGCACTTCTTGGCGATCAGTTGACCGAGACTCTTGTCCTGTTGGTGCGGGTAGGCTAGGAAGCTGCGCACGGCATTGATCACCACCTCGGGACCGGCCATGTCGCCCAGCGGGGTGTAGTGTCGGTCTCGGCGCAACGGGTTGGACACACCAATAACCACTACTTTGTCGCGATAGGTCGCGACTTGGCCGCACTGTGCGGTCTCGCTGTCCCAGAAGTGTGCGGCCAGGCAACGCTCGTAGCGTCCTCGGTAGACAGCCCAGCGTGCCCGCTCGGGGGCGACACCTTCGTCCAAGTGGGTGTATTGCGAAGGCAGGCTGAAGACGATGCGTGGGGCGTTGTCCGCGGGGGCGCCGGCTGTGAGCTCCGCGCAGTTGTAGCCGCTAGAGCCCAGGGTCAACGCTGCCAGGTATGGAAGGCTCGGCAGCCATGGCCCCTGGGTGGCCTGAGGCAGGCATTTGGGGTAACGGCGCAACGGCTGGCCAGGCAGCGGGAGGGCCACCGCCGCGCGTTGCGCTACCGCAGGCTTGTCCTCCAGCAACAGGGGCATGACCAGGCGGACTGGCCCAGGCTGGCCTGGCGTTGCCGATGGATACATCTCATAGGGGCCGGCGAACAGCACAGGCATCCGGGCGGCATCGGCCTGGTCCAGGGCTTGGCGCAGCGCCTGGTCTTCGGCCTGGGCGACGATCCCTGATTCGCGGGCCAGTACCAGATCCAGGATCACCAGTTTCGCCTGGCGCCTTTGCAGCTCGCCGAGGAGGGCGGCCAACAGGTAGCGGTTGAGTGGCCGTGCCGAACTGCAGTCGAGCTGGCGAGCGTATGGTGTGCTTGCCGACTGTCCGGTGCTTACCGCCTCGGCGTAGGCCGCGCAGGCCTGCTCCGAGGGAGAGGGCAGCGCTGGCACAGCGGGGCTGGCAGCGGGCAGTTCGGGATCGACATCAAGGAAGACATAACCGAATTGATCGCTGTCGCTTCTGGCAGGCACGGCACCTCGGACGCTGCTGGCTACCCGTTCGAAATACAGGCTGACCCGCAACCCCAGGTCTTCGCCATAGGCCTGCAAGCCGGGAAACACACGGTGACTAAGCCAAACCAGGACGATCGCTGTGACCAACCCCAGGACCAGCCCGGCCAGTGTCTTGACCAGCGCCTGGCGTAGCCACAGTGGCAGCAGGCGCACGAGTGCTGGAGGCGGGCTGGGGTGGCTTGGCCTGTCCATCGTAGTGCCCTGATGGGGTTAGAGGTCGGTGTCCATCCTGCAAGCGGCTTCCTGCCGATCTGAGTATGGCGCATGGCTGTGTGCCAGTAATTTTTTCGACGGGCGGGGAAGTTGGATCCGTGATCGGGTTCTTGTACGTTTCATGATCGGGGGGGCACCCCCGGCTCCCAAGGCATGCCTTCGCAAGCCTCCTGCAATCCCACCCACCCCACGACAGGGGCAGGTGAGTGGCTGCTTCAGGCGATTTTCCGCTCAGGCACGGCCGTGTGCTTTCCCAGCGCATCCTGCACCGGACCTTCGGCATCCTCCAATATCAGGTCGGCGCCTTTCTCTGCCACCATCATCACTGCCGCATTGGTGTTGCCCGAGGTCACGTTGGGGAATACGGAGGCGTCGACGATGCGCAGTCCTTGCAGACCATGGACGGCCAGGCGGCTGTCCACCACGGTGGTACGGGTGTCGCTGCCCATCGCGCAGCTGCCGCACAGGTGATAGATCGAACCGCAGTTCTCACGAAAGTACTGCAGCATTGACTGGTCATCGTCGACCGTTGGGCCGGGCAGTACTTCTTCCAGGGTGATTGCCTTGAGGGCCGGGGCCTGCATGATTTTGCGCATCAGGTGGCTGCCCTGGATGGCTTCGTCGATGTCCTTCTGCGTGCTCAGGTAGTTCGGGTCGATCAGCGCAGGCGCAGCCGGGTCGCTGGAGGCAATGCGGATTTCGCCGCGACTGGTCGGCCGACAGGGGTTGAAGCACAGCAGGAAGCCAGAGTAGGGCTCGGGCTTGAGGCTGGCCTTGTTGCTTTTCGGGATTTGGTACGACAGCGGGTTGAAGTACAGCTGCAGGTTGGGGTGCGCTTGCTGCTCGTCGCTGCGAAAGAAGCCGCCGGACTGGTTCACGCTCATCGCCAGTGGGCCCTTGCGGGTCAGCAGGTACTGCAGGCCGAGCTTGAGCTTGCCGAGCAACGAGCCGAACTCATCGTTCAGGGTTGGCATGCTGGCCTTGTAGTAATAGCTGACGCACAGGTGGTCCTGCAGGTTCTTGCCCACCGCTGGCAGGTGATGCAAGGTCTCGATGCCATGCGCTTGCAGCAGGTCGCGGTCGCCGACGCCGGACAGCTGGAGGATCTTCGGCGTGTCCACCGCACCGGCGGCGAGAATCACTTCGCGGTTGGCGTGGAATTCCCGCTGTACGCCATTCTGGGAGATGCGCACGCCGCTGGCGCGATTGCCGTCGAACAGCACACGCTCGACCAAGGCGTGGTGCTCCAGGGTCAGGTTGGGCCGGCCCAGCGCCGGGTGCAGGTAGGCGAAGCTGCTGGAGCAGCGGCGACCGTCGCGGATGTTCACATCGTAGATGCCGGCGCCTTCGAAGTGCTTGCCGTTGAAGTCCTCGCTGCGTGGGTAGCCGAGCTCGTCGCAGCCCTGGAGGAAGACGTCGCAGATCGGGTGCGCATGGCCCTTCATCGGGGTGATGCCGACGGGCCCGCTGCCGCCGTGGTACTCGCTGTCGCCGAGGGGGTGGCTCTCCAGCTTGCGGAAGTACGGCAGCACGTCCTTGAACGACCAGCCTTCGGCGCCGTTGGCCGCCCAGTCATCGAAGTCATGGGCCTGGCCGCGCACATAGATCATCGCGTTGATCGAGCCGGAGCCACCCTGGACCTTGCCCCGTGGCGCGTACAGGCTGCGCCCGGCCAGGTGCGGCTGTGGCTGGCTGTAGTACATCCAGTTGTAGGTCGGGTTGTAGTAGAGCTTGGCAAAGCCGACCGGCAGCTTGAACCATGGCGAGCTGTCCTTGCCGCCGGCTTCGAGCAGCAGCACGCTGTGGCGCCCCGACTCGCTGAGGCGCGCGGCCAGGATGCACCCGGCCGACCCGGCGCCGACGATGATGTAGTCAAAATTCTTCATGTGTCGCTTACCCTGTGTATGGAAGGCCGCCCCGGCAGTGGGGCGGCGTGACGCTCAGCCCCTGGCCGGCGAGGCGTCCTTGACGTCGACCGGGTGTGGCGCCATTTGCAGGTGCAGGCGCTCGCCCTCGTAGCCCGCATGCTGGCGCACCACGTCCATGTCCAGCTCCACGCCCAAGCCTGGCTCGCTGGACGGGATGATGTAGCCGTCTTCCCACTGCAGTGGCTTCTTGAGGATCTGCGCGTGAAAGCCATCCCAGGTGCCGATGCTTTCCTGGATCAGGAAGTTTGGCGTGCAGGTGGCCAGCTGGAAGCTGGCGGCGGCGCCGATGGGGCCGTTGTACAGGTGCGGGGCGATCTGCGCGTAGTAGGCCTCGGCCATGCTGGCGATCTTCTTGCCTTCGAGCAGGCCGCCGCAGCGGCCCACGTTCATCTGCAGGATCGAGGCGCCACCGGCCTGCAGCAGCTTGAAGAACTCGTATTTGGTGGTCAGCCGTTCGCCGGTGGCGATGGGGATGCTGGTCTTCGCCGCGACCTGGGCCATGGCGTCTTCCTGGCCCGGTGGAATCGGCTCCTCGAACCACAGCGGATCGTACTTTTCCAGGCGCTTGGCCAGGCGGATGGCGGAGGAAGGCACCATCTGCCCGTGGGTGCCGAACAGCAGGTCGCAGCGGTTGCCCACGGCTTCGCGGATGCGCCGGCAGAAGGTCTCGCAACGCTCCAGCACCTCCAGCGACAGCTGGTGCCCGGAGAACGCAGTGTAGGGGCCGGCGGGGTCGAACTTCAGCGCGGTAAAGCCCAGGTCCATGTTCTGCACCGCACATTCGGCGGCCAGGTCCGGGTCGCTGTAGTCGTACTCGCCTTGGGCGTTCACCGGGTACAGGTAGGTATAGGAGCGCAGGCGCTCATGCACCTTGCCGCCCAAGAGCTCGTACACCGGTTTGCCCGCGGCCTTGCCGATGATGTCCCAGCAGGCCATTTCCAGCCCGCTGACTACGCCCATCATGGTCAGGTCGGGGCGCTGGGTGAAACCGCTGGAGTAGGCGCGGCGGAAGAAGCGTTCGATGTGGTGCGGGTCCTGGTCGAGCAGGTAGCGTGTGAACACGTCTTCGATCACCGGCACCATGGCGCGGGGGTGGAAGGTGGCCGCGTAGATTTCGCCGACACCCTCGATGCCGCAGTCGGTCTTGAGGGTTACGAACAGCCAGTACATGCCACCGATGTGCGGTGGCGGCACCGCGACGACGTGAGTCTGCAGGGAGACGATTTTCATGCTTTGCCCGCCTTTTCTCGAATGCGTTTGTTCAGGAAGAAGGTGGCGACGACGCCCAGCAGGCCCATCACCACGACGTAGGAGAAATAGATCTGGTAGCCGATGAAGCCGGGGAAGCTGTCGATGATCCAGCCGTTGAGCAACGGCAGGAACACGTCCGGCGAATAGCCCACCAGGGAGATGATGCCGATGGCAAGGCCGGTGACCCGCAGCGGCACCTGGCAGTCATCGAGGATGGCCCAGTACAGGCCGCGGATGGCGTAGGTCATCAGGCCGATGAAGATCACCAGGAACACCAGCACGCCCAGCACCCGCAGGCTCGGCAACACGATCAGGCCGAGCAGGCCCACGGCTGCCAGAACCATGGCCCAGGCCAGCACGCCGACCTTCGAGTAGCGGTCGCCCAGCCAGCCACCGCCGATGCCGCCCAGCGGGCGCATCCACAGTTTGACGGTGGTGATCAGGCCGGCGGCGGTGGCGCTCAGGCCAAAACCACCTTCCTGCAGGTAGGCCGAGAAGCTGTAGGTGGCCCAGAAGAAGTGGTAGCCGCAGAACACGATGGCGGTGACCAGCCACAGCTCAGGAATGGCCAGCAGGGTGCGCAGGTCTTGCAGCAGGTTGGCCTTTTCCCGTGGGGCGCTGTCGTCGGCCTTGACCTGCGGGTCGCGCACCAGCATCAGCAATAGGCCCAGCACCATGCAGCAGGCGGCATAGAAGTGGATGACCCGGGTCAGGCCGACGGCATTGCTGCCATTGTTGCTGTCGGCGACGTAGGCGAACAGGCCGATGGCGACAGTGGCCAGCAAGGCCTCGACCAAGCCACGGCCGCCATCGAGTACGCCGAAGAAGCGGCCTTGCTCGGCGTCGCCGGCAATCATCTTCACCCGCTTGATCAAGGACGCCCAAAAGGTCAGCCCCGTGGTGATACCGAAGCCGCAGAAGATCGCCAGCAGCGCCTCGAAGCCGGGCAACTGCGCGTACCAGACGCCGAGCAGCCCGGTGCCGACCAGCGAGAAGCTGATCAAAAAGCGCGGTGACAGGCGGTCCGCCAGCCAGCCGCTGGGCAGGTAGCTGACCAGGAACGCGGTGCCGAGGATCGAGTACAGGTAGCCCAGCTGGCTGTTGTTGATCGCCAAGGCTTCAAGCATGGTGCTCTGGTACACCTGGCGCAGGTACAGCATCGGGTAGATAGCGCCAGCCGCCAGCACCAGGAGGGCCAGTTGCAGGTAGCGGGTCAGGTTGGCAGCGGCGGGTGCGGCCACGGAAATCGCCTCGGCATTTATTGTTTTTTTCATTGTTGTTCTCGCGGGCGGTGCTGTCGCCCAAGGTTGAAAATGGCGCGCAGGCAGGCGCGCCGCCGTCAGTCAGTACTTGAGCACCACCAGTCGCGTCTGGGTGAACTCGAGCATGCCGTGCTTGCCGTCGTCGCCACCCAGCCCCGAGCGTTTCCAGCCGGCGTGATAGCCCTGGTACGGGTCGGCTGGGGTGCGGTTGACGTACAGCTCGCCCGCTTCGATGGCATTGGCCACTTTCATGGCGGTGCGGTAGTTCTCGCTGTAGAGCACCGAGGACAGGCCGAACTGGTGGTCGTTGGCCATGGCCAGGGCGTCGTCCAGGGTGTCGTAGGCCAGCACTGGCAGCACCGGACCGAAGATCTCCTCCTGGACGATCTCCATGTCCTGGCGGCAGTGGCTGAGCAGGGTGGCCGGGTAGAAGTTGCCCGCGCCGTCCGGCCATTGGCCTCCGGCCTCCAGGCGCGCGCCTTCGGCGAGCGCGCGCTGGACCTTGGCGTGGATCTCTTCGCGGGCGCCGGCGCTGATCAGCGGTCCCATCCACGTCGGGTCGACGGCGCGGTCGCCAATGCGCACGGCGGCGAATCGCTCGCGCAGCAAGGCCAGGAAGCGGTCGTGGACGCTGGCCTGCACGTAGACCCGTTCGATGGCGGTGCACAGCTGGCCGCAATGGGTGGTCTTGGACGCGACGATGGCCGCTGCGGCGGCTTCCAGATCGGCATCAGCCTCGATGATCGCCGGGGTCTTGCCGCCCAGTTCCAGGGAGGGCTTGGCGATGTTGGCCTTGCAGTATTCGAGCACCGTGCGGCCAGCGCGCACGCTGCCGGTCAGGGTGATCATGCCGATCGCTGGATGGTTGCACAGGGTGGCGGCCACCTCGTGCTGCATGGCCAGGATGTTCACCACGCCGGCCGGCAACTGCGCCTGTTGCACCGCCCGGGCAATGGCGAAGGCCGACATCGGCGTGTTGTTGCTTGGTCGCACCACCACCGTGTTGCCGCTGATCAGCGCCGGGGCGACCTTGCGCAGCAGGGTGTAGACCGGGTAGTTGAACGGGATCAGGCAGGCCACCACGCCGATCGGCTCGCGCTGCAACAGGATGGTTTCGTCGCGACTGTCGCTGGGGATCACTTCGCCTTCGATGCGGCGTGCCCATTCGGCGTGGTAACGGGTGATCTCGGCGGCGTAGACAGCTTCGTTGCGGGCTTCTTCGCGGGCCTTGCCGGACTCCGCGGCCAATGCGTCGCCGATGTCGTCGGCGCAGGCGACCAGGGCATCGGCCAAGCGCTGCAGGTGGCGGCCACGTTCGATGGCGGGCAGGGCGGCCCATTCGCGCTGGGCGCGGGCGGCAGCGTCGGCGGCCTGGCTGGCCTGTTCATGGCTGGCTGCAGCAACAGTGCCAGCCAGCTCGCCGGTGGCGGGGTTGAGCACGCGCAGGCTGTCGCTGGAGGTCCGGTCGACGAAGCGACCGTCGATGAAGTTCTGCTCTGTACGCATGGAAGGTTCCGGTTGCGGGTTGAACGGCCCCACAAGGCCCGGCCTCCGGCCTTATCGTCCGGTAGGCGTATAGGTTTTTTCTTGTGGGTTATGGCCGACAATTTGTCGCAGCCAGGCACCTGGAACAAACGATTAATGCGAGCGGGTAACCTTCAAAAAACGCATGTTACCGGTAGGGGCTGGCCGGCTCACTCGCAGTCGGCCACCTCGGTCTGGCCACCCAGGTTGCGTTCGGCCAGCCAGACCTCCTGCATCAGCCATTCGCGGAAATGCTCCACGTGCGGCGGCAGTTCCTGTTCCGGGCGGGAGACCCACCAGTAGGACTGGTGGCCATCGACCTGCACGTCGAGTACCTGTACCAACTGGCCGGCCGCCAGTTCCCGGGCGACCATCTGGCGGTCGGCGATGGTGATGCCCAGGCCATCGATGGCGGCGCGGATGGCCAGGTCCAGCAGGTCGAACTCATAGCCACCTTGCAGGTCGATGCCTTGGATCCGCGCGGCGTCCAGCCAGTGGCGCCAGGTGAGGAAGCGCTGGTCCTCACGGGCCAGCACATGCAGCAGGGTCATGTTGCGCAGGTCGACCTGGCGTTCATCCTGCTGGGCCAGCAGCGTCGGCGAACACACGGCGATGTGCCGCTCGTGCATCAGCAGCGAGCTGTCCAGGCCGTCCCATTCGCCATTGCCGAAGCGGATGGCGCAGTCCAGGGTGGCGACCTCCGCCAGGTTGTCTTGCAGGTGGGTGGTGAGGGTCACCTCCAGCCCGGGAAGGGCTTCGCGCAAGCGCCCCAGGCGGGGCAACAGCCAGCGGCTGGCGAAGGTGGGCGGGGCATTGAGGCGGATGCGGGTGGGGTGCTGGCGCTGCTGGATGCCGCGCACCGTCAGCTCGATGCGGTCGAACGACTGCTGCAAGGCGCGCAGCAAGGTGCGCCCTGCGTCGGTCAGCTGCAAGTGATGATGACGGCGCTGCAGCAGCGGTTCGCCCAGTTGCTCCTCCAGTTGCCGCACCTGGCGGCTGACGGCGCTCTGGGTCACGTTGAGCACCTGCGCGGCGCGGGTGAAACTGCCGGTGCTGCCGGCCACTTCGAAGGCTTTCAGGGCATTGAGTGCCGGTATCTTGCGTTTCACTCGCCGGGGTCTCCTGCTGCGGCATCAGCTGCCGGGTCTAGAAGTAATAGCCAATGTTGGCATACAGCTGGTTCTCCCAGTGGTCGGTGCCACCCTGGGCCAGGCTGTCGGTGTAGCTGCTGCCGCCGATGTACGGGTCGTTGCGGCCGTTGAGCCATTCCACCGCGATGTAGAACTTGCGCACCGAAAATGACGTGCCGAGGATGAAGCGCTCCGATGTATCGAAACCCTGGGCCGATTTGGCGAAGCGGCTGTAGTTGCCGTACACCGTCAGCCCGCTGACCCAGTCACCGAGGAAGGTGCCGGGAAAGCTGTAGCTCAGGTCGCCGACATACAGGTTACCGCGGCTGGCGACGTTGTAGGTGCCGTCGTAGCCGCCAAAGGTCACCCGCTCGCCGTCGTCGGGGTTGCGTGGCGACATCTGTTGTCGCGCCGCCAGCAGTTGGATGCCCCAGGGGCCGTTCTTGCCCAGATAGTGCACGGCGACCGCGTTGCGCCTTCCATCGTCATGGGTGTCGCGGTTTTCCAGGCGCGAGGTGAGCCCTGAGATGCCCACTTCCGATTGCCAGTCGCCCAATTGCAGCGAGCGTGCCGCTCGTGCCACGACGATCTGCCGCTCCTGGTTGCGGTTGCCGTCGGTGACATAGTCGTCCGCCGGGGTGACCACGCTGGAGTAGGTGCTGCCGTTGCTGGTGCCGCGACCAGGCCAAGCGGTGCGGCCATACAGGCCGAACTGCAGGTTCCAGTCGCCTTGTTGGTGGATGTACTTGGCACCCACCGCTTCGACGTCCTCCAGGCCGATGACGTTGCCGAGGGTTTCGTAGAAGGTGCTGCCGAAATAGGGCTGCAGGCCGAACGGAATCTGGTTCAGGCCGACTTGTACCTGACGGTCCTCATCGAACTTGTAGCCGATCCAGGCGTACTCGGCGAAGGACACATCGCCGACCTGGTCGGTGTACTGGTAGGGGTAGGCCTTGCCGTAGAAACGGTAGCGCACGGCGCCGATCCAGGTGTCGGAGTCGTAGGTGGCGCGCAGCATGATGGTGTCGAGGCCGGCCTTGTCGATGTCACGGTCCGGATCATGGTCCAGGCGGGCGCGTATCGCGCCGCCGATGTCCAGGTTGTCGGTGACCGGAACGGCCAGGCTGTTGGCGCTCAGGGCCAGCAGGGCAGGGAGCAGGACGTAGGTGGGGCGTAGGTTGAGTGGGGGCACAGTGACCTCGGGTGTTTTCTTGTCGTTATCGGGAGCCGGCGGGAGCAGGGGCGCGTAGCGGGCCCATTTGCCTCGCGGCTGCCGGGCGACCCTATCCAACGATCGCACCAGGGCACAAACGACCAATACGCAGCAGTAACCCGAGAAAAACGCATGTTTGTTGGGAGCGGTCACGCTGTAGAATCGTCCTACAAAAACAACGAACTATGACTCCATGCCATGCGTACCCTGCCGCCGCTGAACATGCTCAAGGTTTTCGAAGAAGTCGCCCGCCACCGCAGCTTCAACCGCGCCGCCGATGCCCTGAGCGTCACCCAGGGCGCGGTCAGCCGGCAGATCAAGCAGTTGGAGGATTACCTGGGTGTCATCCTGTTCGTGCGCGGCCCGCGTGGGTTGGCGCTGACCGAGGCGGGCAACGCCCTGGCGCCGCATTTGGGGGAGGCCTTCGACCAGATCGAGCGCGCCCTGCAAGCGGTGCGCGTGCCCAACCTGCGCCAGCGCCTGCGTATCCTCGCGCCACCGACCTGGGCCACCCGCTGGCTGTCGCCGCGCCTGCGCACCTTCATGCAACGCTACCCAGACATCAGCCTCAGCGTCACCAGCCAGCGTGACGACGAACACCCTGGTGAACTGGACTGCCGCATCCTGTTCAGCCGCGAAGGCGAGCCTTCAGGCAGCCGCCAGTTGCTGGTCATGGAGCGGCACATCGCCGTAGCCAGCCCGGAGTTGTTCGAGAATGGCCGCGAGCCCTGCCTGAACGCTCACCCGCTGTTGCACATCCTCCACGAAGGACGGCGCCTGCGGGTGTGGGAGAACTGGCTGGCCGCGACCGGGCGCGCCGACGTCGATGCCGACAGCGGCATCGAATTCAGCACCCTTGACCAGGTGATCCACACTGCACTTGCCGGCGGCGGCCTGGCGGTGATCGACCGGCAGATGATCGAGCGCGAACTGGCCAGCGGCAGCCTGCTGCCGATCACCCCGGTGGAAGTGATCGGCCCTTATGGCTACTGGCTGGACATCCCGCCGGACAAGCGCGGCCTGTCGAAGGTGCAGCGCTTTCAGGAATGGCTGGCGCTGGTGAGCAACCCTTAGGCCCGAGTCGGCCCTGTCTCTGGCAAAGCGGCCCCAATAATCAGGCCGCCGCCACCTTGCTCAGCTCTTTATCTTGCGGCGTACTGCCATCTCCCCGGCACGCATCGGCCAGCGACAGGCTCTTGGTTTCTGGAGCCCAGGCCATCGACACCAACGCGCCGAACAGCAGGATCCCGGCGAGGATCGCCATGGTCGGGTTCAAGCCGATGTCGGCCACACTGACCGGAAGCAGAAAGGTACTCACCGCCGAGCCGAGGCGGCTGGCGGCCGTGGCCAGGCCGATGCCACTGGCGCGGACCTCGGTCGGGAAGCTCTCCGCCGGGTAGACCCCCACCAGGTTGCTCACCGCCGATAGCACCAGGGTGAACAGGCCGAACAGCGCGACCATCGCCCAGGCCATGCTGCCGGGCACCAGGACCAGCAGGAACAGCGCCGCCGACAGGATCAGGAAGCTGTTGATGAGAAAGCCCCTGCGGCTGAAGCGCACCGTGCACCAGATGCCCAGCAAGGCCCCGACGATCAGCAGGGCGTTGAGCATCATCTCGGTGCCGAAGCCCTCGGCCAGGCCCATCTTCTGCAGGATCGCCGGCAGAAAGGTGTAGATGGCGAAGTAAGGCATGACGATGCAGATGAAGAACAGGCAGTTGAACGCCGTGCGCTTGCGGTATTCGCGGCTGAACAGCGCACTGAAGCCAGCCTGCCCAGGCCTGGCGATCTCGTCGTCGAGCACCACGTGAGCGCCCAGGTGCTTGCGTACGATGGCGCGGGCTTCCTCGACGCGGCCCTGGTGCACCAGCCAGCGCGGTGATTCTGGCGTGCCGATGCGGGCGATCAGGATCAGCGCCGCCGGTATCGCCGACGAGGCCAGCATCCAGCGCCAGGCGTCATCGCCCAGGGGCAGCAGGGCTGTGCCGACGAACGTCGCGGCCACGTAGCCGAAAGTCCAGATCACGCTGAACGAGCCGAGCAGCACGCCACGCTGCTTGCGCGGCGAGAACTCGGCGAGCATGGCGTGGCCGACGCTGAAGTCACCGCCCAGGCCGATGCCGATCAAGACCCGGCAGAGAAACAATTGCAGGGCGCTCTCGACGAAGAACTGCATGACCGAGGCCAGGGTGATGAGCACGAAGCTGATCAGGAAGATCTTCTGCCGCCCCAGGCGGTCGGAAATCCAGCCGAAGAACAGGCTGCCGACAAACAACCCAAGCAACGCCGAGGCGCCGATCAGGCCCTGCCAGAAGGGGGTCAGTTGCATCTGCGGATTGATCAGGGTGAAGGCGATGCCGATCAGGCCAAGGATGTAGCCATCGGTGAAGTGAGCGCCGAAGGTGAGGCCGGCGATCTTGATATGGAACCGGCCGATCGGCAGGTCATCGATCTTGACTGTCTGTCCCGTCATGTTGACTCCTCGTTGTTCTTGTTGGTCTGAGCATTGCGGGCCCGCCGCGCCCTTGAACGGGACGCGGCGGGGTACTGCCGGGTGCGGGTCAGGCCGACAGGCCGCCCATCAGCACGTACTTGATTTCGAGGTAGTCATCCAGACCGTAGCGCGAGCCTTCGCGGCCCATGCCCGAGGCCTTGATACCGCCGAAGGGCGCCACCTCGGTGGAGATGATCCCCTCGTTGATGCCGACGATGCCGGCTTCCAGGCCCTCGGCCACCCGCCAGATACGGCCGATGTCGCGGCTGTAGAAGTACGCCGACAGCCCATACGGCGTGTCGTTGGCCAGGCGCAGCACTTCGGCTTCGTCCTTGAAGCGAAAACAGGCGGCCACCGGGCCAAAGGTTTCTTCGCTGGCGATCAGCATCCCGGGCTGCGCTTCGGTGAGCACAGTCGGCTCGTAGAAGGTTCCGCCCAGGGCGTGGCGTCGGCCGCCGCAGAGCAGGTGGGCGTCTTGCTCCAGGGCATCGCCGACATGCTGCTCGACCTTGGCCAGCGCCGCTTCGTTGATCAGCGGCCCCTGTTCGGTTTCGCCTTGCAGGGCATTGCCCACGCGCAGGGCGCGTACGGCCTCGGCCAGCTTGTGGGTGAAGGCGTCGTAGACACTGTCCTGGACGTAGAAACGGTTCACGCAGACGCAGGTTTGGCCGGTGTTGCGGAACTTGGAGGCCATGGCCCCACGCACGGCGGCATCCAGGTCAGCGTCGTCGAAGACGATGAAAGGGGCATTGCCACCGAGCTCCAGCGACACCTTCTTCAGCGTGTCGGCGGCCTGGCGCATCAGCAACTTGCCGGTACGGGTGGAGCCAGTGAAGGACAGTTTGCGCACCACGGGCGATGCCTGTAGCGCGCCGCCGATAGCCACGGCGTCGCCGGAGACGATGTTGAACACGCCGGCTGGCACGCCAGCCTGCTCGGCCAGCAGCGCCAGGGCGAAGGCCGAGAGCGGGGTTTCTTCCGAGGGCTTGAGAATCAACGTGCAGCCGGCGGCCAGGGCCGGGCCGACCTTGCGCGTGACCATCGCCAGGGGGAAGTTCCACGGCGTGATCGCCGCCACCACGCCCACCGGTTCCTTGGTCACCAGCACCCGGGCATCGGCCTTGGGCGAGGGGATGACATCGCCGTAGACCCGCCGGGCTTCCTCGGCGAACCATTCGAGGAAGCTGGCGGCATAGGCGACTTCACCCTTGGCTTCGGCGAGCGGCTTGCCTTGCTCGCTGCTGAGCAGGGTGGCCAGTTCGTCCTGGCGGGCGAGCATCAGCTCGGCCCAGCGCCGCAGGATGACGGCGCGCTCCTTGGCCAGCTTGCCACGCCAGGCCGGCAGCGCTCGTTCGGCGGCGGCGATGGCGGCGTTGGTTTCTTCGGCCCCGGCGCGTGGCACCTGGGCGATCGACTCGCCAGTGGCCGGGTTGAGCACGCTGTAGGTGGCGCCGGCGGTGAGCCACTGGCCATCGATGTAGTGGCCTGCTTTCAACAGTGCGTTCATGCCACGGCCTCCTTGATCGCGAATGTCTCGTGCAGTGGGCGCGCCACGCGCAGGATGCGCTTGCCGGCGGTGTAGTCGTTGATCAGGTCGCAAGGTGTGTAGTTGCGTTCCAGTTCGTACAGGTCCTCCTCGTCCAGGCGCATCTGCAACGCGGCCAAGGCGCTGTCGAACTGCTCGGTCGTGTCGGCTCCCACCAGCATGCAGTCCACGCCTGGGTGATTCAGCACCCAGGCCTGGGCGACCTGGGCGTTGGACACGCCATGACGGCGGGCAACGCGCTGCACCGAGCGGGCGATCTCGAACGAGACTTCGTCGCCGTACATCTGCTGGGTGAAGAAGTCGGTCTGGTTGCGTGTGGATTGCGCGTCGCCGGTCAGCAGGCCTCGGGCCAGGGGGCTGAACACCGAGACGCCCAGGCCCTGGTCGCGGCAGAACGGGATCATCTCGCGCTCTTCTTCCCGGTACGCGCAGTTGAGCTGCAGCTGCATGTTGATCGGCTTGACCCAGCCATTGCGTTCACAAGCCAGGAGGATCTTCGCCAACTGCCCGGTGAGCATGGTCGAGACGCCGATGTAGCGTGCCTTGCCAGCACGCACGATATCGTTCAGCGCCCCCATCACTTCTTCCACTGGGGTGTTGATGTCGTAGAAATGCAGCATGTAGAGGTCGACGTACTCCATGCCCAGGCGCTTGAGCGAGGCATCGATACTGTCGAGGATGTGCTTGCGCGAGTGACCGCTGGCGTTGATGCCGGCACGCGTGCCGTAGCCCACCTTGGTGGTGACCACGATGTCTTCGCGGCGCACCAGGCGCTTGAGGATGCGCCCGACCACTTCCTCGCCGACCCCGGCGGAATAGAAGTCGGCCAGGTCGATGAAGTTCACCCCCTTGTCCAGCGCATGGCGCACGATCGGTTCGCTGGCCGCCTCGTCGAAGATCCATGGTTTCCACTCGGGGGTGCCCATGTTCATGGTGCCGAGGCAGAGCTTGGACACCTGCAGGCCGGAGTTACCCAGACGGATGTATTGCATGGCGCTCTCCTCAGGCTTTCGGGGTGTAGAAGGGGTTGCCGATCTGGTTGAGTGCATCGGCCAGTTGGGCGCGTTCCGGCAAGCCCAGCAGCGCGGCGCGGATCGCTGTGCGGCAGGCGTTGTAGTTGTTCAGGTAGACCGCATCGAGGTCATCGCAGCCCGGGTTGACCCAGTTCGCGGTGACGATGGCCCACTCATCCTCCGCCTCGGCCGGCAGGGTGCCATCCAGCAGCGCCTCGGTCACCGCCTTGGCGATGCCGGCCTGGGACGCGCCCCAGGTGGCGTTGGCGTGCAGGTCGCCGTTGATCTCGGCCTTGTTCACGTACAGGGTCATGGGTTTGACCGGCACGTTCGGCTGGGCGATCACCATGAATGGGCAATGGCCTTGGCTGGGCGACGCCAGGCTGTTGGCGAACGCCTGCCCGGCAGGGCCGTTGCGCGGCCCCATCATGATGTTGATATGCGCGGCGTTCACACCGGGCCCTTCGAAACCTTCACCGATGTACAGAGCGAGCTGCTTCATGGAAAACCTCAAGCGATAGACGAGATGAACGAACCCTGGGCAGCACAGGCTACCCACGGCAGGAATCAGGTGCTCAGCGCAACAACGTGGCAACCCGTCGCGACCGCGCGGCAAGGCGGTTGGCGGGTGTCATGCAAGGAACAGAGGCGGACAAGGGAAGTGCGGACATGGCGCGACGCTCTTTGTTGTTGTTGGGCGAGCCTGCTGGCCGGGGCCAGTCGCGAAGAGTTGTATCACCGGGGTGAAAGCGGGCAGTAGGGAGAAGATTTCAAGGGGGTATGACGGCAGGTCATAGGTTCGAGGCGCCAGGACATGGCGCAGGCGAGGGGAGGCACAGGGGGGCAGCGACTGGGGAGGCGCAGCGGCCTGTCCAGCCGCTGCCATGGTGGCGCTACAGGAGGTTGATCGGGTAGTTGATCAGGATCCGGTGCTCGTCTGCGTCGCGCTGATTGCCGACGGTCGACCGCAACTGTGCGTGGCGAAGTTGTATGTTCAGGTCCTTCGCCGGGCCCGATTGCACGGTATAGCCGAGCGTGACGTTGCGTTCCCACTCCTTCTTGTCACCTTCGACCGCCTTGATGTTGGAACCACTTTCGTACATGCCGAGCAAGGTCAAGCCTGGTATCCCAACACTGGCGAAGTTGTAGCCGTAGCGTACTTGCCAGGTGCGTTCGCCGGCACGTTGGAATTTGCCGATCATCGACTCGGTCATGAAGTAGGCGGTGGAGCCGTCGCCCTGGTTCAGCCACACGGCATCGCTGTCGCCGCTGACGACCTGGTAGCCTGCGGCGAAGGTATGGCCGTAGAGCTGGTAGGTGAACTGGGCGCTGGAGAGACGGCTGTCGACCTTGCCTTTGGTCACGCCGTTGCCGTAGTAACCCACGGTGTAGTAGTCGCTGTCGTGGCCGTTGGCGCCGTCGGAGTGGTTGTCGAAGTGGCGCAGATCGGTACGCAGGGTACCGGCCCCCAGCTTCATATCGTGCTTCAGGCCTAGGAAGTGCTGTTTGTAGAAGTCCTGGAGGTTGCCGTAGTAGTACTGCAGGGTCAGGTTGTCGGTCGCTTGGTAGTCGACGCCGGCGTAATAGAATTTATTGACGAACTTGCCGGTCAGTGGATTGTTGGCACCCGGGATCGACATGCCCATCTGGTTGGTCGAGCCGCGGCCCATGACGTGTTCCAACTGGCCGGCAGTGAAGGTAAAACCGTCCAGGTCCTTCGATTGGATCTGACCGCCGCGGAAGGTCTGTTGCAGCATGCGGTCGGTCGACATCACCACGGGCAATGCTGGTACCAGGGTGCCATAGCGTAGTTCTGTCTTGGCGAAACGTGCCTTCAGCGTGCCCCCCAGGCTGGAGAACTCATCGACCGCGCGGCCATCGCTGTCGGTAGGGAACACGTTGCCGTTGAACGCGGTGCTTTGCGGGTTGTAGTGGCGGCCTTTGCCCGAATCCAGGCGGATGCCCCACTGACCGAGCAGGTCCACACCGAAGCCGACCGTGCCCTGGGTAAAGCCCGATTGCACATTGAGCATGAAACCCTGGCCCCATTCCTGGGTGTAGTTCGGGGCCTCGCTGCCACTGCGGTTGTCGGCGTTACTGAAGAAGTTACGGGCAAGTATGTTGGCCTCGGTGTCCTCCAGGAAGCCTGCAGCATGGCCCTGCTGTGCGATGAGCAGTCCGCAAAGGCCCGTTGCCAGCATGGGGGCGCGATCAAAACGCTCCATCGTGTTTATCCTCTGTCGTTAAGTGTTGTGAGAGGCAGTGAAAGGGCGGCAGTCAAGATTCTTGTTTTTCAGGAGCAGCGGTGGGCCGGACCCGCGGCAGCGTCACCGGCGGCAGGCGGTACAGGACGAACAGCGCCAGCACGCCGAGAGCGGCGCAGGCAAGCAGCCCGGCCCCGATCGATTGCGCGAGGGCCGTTCGGGCCAGCAGGAACAGAGGGTCCTGGGCAGCGCCAGGCCCGTGTTGCAGCAGCACTTGGGGATCGCAAAGGCGGGCGAATGCCTCGCTCTCGCCAGCGGCGGCCAGGCTGCTGCGCAGATGGGTGGCATAGAGCAGCTTGACCAACACCGCCATGACAGCGGTGCCGAGGAGCCCGCCGACCAGGCGCAAGGATTGGGTGAGAGCGGTGGCGATGCCGAGGAACTGGTGCGCGGCCAGGGTCTGGGTAAATACCGTGAGGTTGAGCAGGATGAAGCCGAGCCCAAGGCCGGCCAGGAGGATCAACCCCAGCAGCACCGCGAAGCTGGCCGACAGGCCGACCCAGGCGAGCCCCAGGCACGCCAGCAGCAGCGTGCAGAAACCGGCGAACGGCAACAGGTTGGGGTTGGCCATGCGGGTGACGATGCGGCCATTGATGATCGCACCCAGGGTGATGCTCAAGGCCAGCGGTGTGATCAACAGCCCGGCATCCTGGGGCGAGTAGCCGTAGCTGCCCTGCAGCAGTAGGGGCAGGTAGAACAGCAACGTGAACAGGATGGCACCAGCCAGCAGCGACAGGACGAACAGCAACCTGATGCGCGTGTCGGTGAACAGCACCCGTGGCAGCAGGGCATGATGGCAGCGGCGCTCCCAGCGCCAGAGGACGGTGAGGGCGGTGCAGAACAGGGCGCCGAGAACCGAGCACAGCATCAGGTCGGCCTGCTCCAGCCGCTCGACCAACAGTTGCAGGCTACCCAACACCAAGACGATCAGTACCGCACCGACCCAGTCCAGGTTGATTGCACCGGCCGATGACGGCCGGTACCAGGGCAGGAAGCGCCAGGCGAAGAACAGTGCCAGCGCCCCCAGGGGGATGTTCAGCCAGAACACCGAACGCCAGCCGAATTCGCCGGTGAGGTAGCCACCCAGGCCTGGGCCGATGGCATTGACCACGCTGAACATGGCGCTGAGCAGAACCTGCCAGCGCAGGCGCTGGCGCGTATCGGGAAAGAGTTCGGGCACACAGGCGAAGGCCGTGCCGATCAGCATGCCGCCGCCGACACCCTGCAGGATGCGGCCAATGACCAGCACCAGCATGCTGTCGGTCAGGGCGCAGACCAGCGAGGCCAGGGTAAAGACCACGGTAGCGGCCAGGACGAACGGCTTGCGCCCATAGTAGTCGCCCAGGCGGCCGAAGATCGGGATGGTGACGATGGAGGCGAGCAGGTAGCCGGTGGCGACCCAGGCATACAGGTCGAAACCCTGCAGTTCGCTGACGATGCTCGGCAAGGCGTTGCCGATTACGGTCTGGTCGAGCGCCGACAGCATCAGTACCAGCGATACACCGAGCATCGCCAGCAGCGCCTGCCTGAAGGTCATCGAAGGCTGGATCGACATCGTCACATCCGGGCCCTCAGCGCAGTTCGGCCACGGCCGCGGCGATCCGTGCGCAACCGCTTTCGAGGGTTTCGATGGTGGTGGCGGTGGACATCCGGAAGAACGGCGCCAAGCCATAGGCGGTGCCGGCCACCACGGCGACGCCCTGGCTTTCGAGCAGGTACAGCACCACATCGGTGTCGGCCTCCAGCAGCTTGCCCTGTGGCGTGCGCTTGCCCAACAGGGCGGCGCAGTTGACGTACAGGTAGAAGGCGCCGTCAGGCTTGAGGCAGCTCAGCCCGTCGATGGCGTTGATCAGCTCAAGGCAACGGTCCCGGCGCTGCTGATAGACCTTGACGCTTTGGGCGACGAAGCTCTGGTCGCCTTCCAGCGCAGCCACGGCGGCGGCCTGGCTGACCGAGCAGGCATTGCTGGTGGACTGCGACTGCAAGGTGGCCATGGCCTTGATGATGTCGGCGGGGCCTGCGGCATAGCCTATGCGCCAGCCGGTCATGGCGTAGGTCTTGGACACGCCGTTGATGACCAGTACCCGGTCGCGCAGTGCAGGCTCGACCGTCAGCAGGTGGCTGAGCGGGCGTTCGTCGTAGCGGATGTGCTCGTAGATATCGTCGGTCATCACCAGCACCTCGGGATGCTCCAGCAGCACATCGGCCAGTGCCCGCCACTCAGCGGCGCTGTAGGTGGCACCGGTCGGGTTGCTCGGTGAGTTGAGCAGCAGCCAGCGGGTGCGTGGGGTGATCGCGGCGCGCAATTGCTCGGCGGTCAGCTTGAACTGCTGCTCTTCCGGGCAGGGCAGGGTCACCGGGCGGCCGTCGCAGGCCAGCACCATGTCGGGGTAGGAGACCCAGTACGGTGCCGGGATCAAGACCTCGTCATCGACACCCAGGGTCGCGGCCAGGGCGTTGAAGATCGCCGCCTTGGCGCCGCTGGTCACCACCACTTGGTTGGCTGGATAGCGCAGGCCGTTCTCACGTTCGAGCTTGGCCACGATGGCATCGCGCAAGGCTGCCGTACCGGCATTGAGCGTGTAGCGCGTCTCACCGTTCTCGATGGCTTGGCAGGCGGCCTGGCGAATGTGCGCCGGGGTATCGAAGTCCGGCTCGCCGACGACCAGGTTGATGATCGACTGGCCGGCGCGGCGCAACTCGTTGGCGCGGTCGGCGGCTGCGCTGCTGGGAGAGGGTTTGATGCGGAGCACGCGGGCAGCGATGCGGGATGCGGTCACGGGAGAAGTCCTCGGTTATGGCCTTGACGAGGGCTACGTTACGGCGCGGGCGCAGAGGGGCCATAAGACAAGTTCGTTCTGGTTTGATAGGAAGTGCTTATGGCTGGCCCGGATCGTGCTTTGCACCAGCTTGGTGCGGCCTTGCCTGCCTGGTCTTCAAGGCAGGGCCCTGGCCAAGTCGGGCAGGGGCCATACGCGTTGCTTATGGCTGGCGCAGGGAGGCCTCCGCCGGATTGGCCCGCGTATTGCTGAGGTGAAGGTGTCCATCTGTGCAGAGCTCCCATCGTGAACCTTCGCCGCCTCAAGTATTTCGTCAAGATCGTCGACATTGGCAGCCTGACCCAGGCTGCCGATGTGCTGCACATCGCCCAGCCCGCGTTGAGCCAGCAACTGAGTACCCTGGAATCCGAGATGCAGCAGCAACTGCTGATCCGTACCAAGCGCGGCGTGACGCCGACCGAAGCCGGCAAGGTGTTGTACGGGCACGCCCAAGTGATCCTGCGCCAATGCGAGCAGGCGCAGAGCGATGTCAATGCCAGCGGGCATGCGCTGTGCGGGCCGGTTTCGGTAGGCCTGGCACCTGGCACGGCGGCCTCGACGCTGTCGTTGCCATTGCTCAAGCGTGTGCGGGAGAAGCATCCAGGCATTCTGCTGTACCTCAACGAGAATTTCGGCACCACCCTTAGCGAACTGATCATGAGCGGTCGCATGGACATGGCGGTGCTCTATGGCGGCCGAGAGGTCCACGGCCTGAGCTTCGTGCACCTGATGCGCGAGCCGCTCTACCTGGTCAGCGCCGAAGCGTCGCTGCATGGGCGTGAGCAGATTGCCCTGGAGGAGGTGGCGTCGTATGCACTGCTCTTGCCGCGTCCATACAACACCATGCGTCGGTTGGTCGATGACGCCTTCCTGCGGATCGAAGCGAGCGCCCAGGTACTGGCGGAAATCGAGTCCTCCACCACCTTGGCTGCCGCGGTGGCCGACCATTTCGGCTCGACGATCCTCCCGGAGTCAGCGGCCCGCGTGTTGGCCCAGGCGCATGGCCTGTACCTGAGCCGCATTGTCGAGCCGGACATCGAGGCTCCGCTGGCGTTGTGCTTGTCGGGCCACCTGCCATTGTCGGTGCCCGCCCAGGCGGTCAAGGCGATCCTGCTGGAGCTGGTCGCACAAATGCGCTCGGACCGCCCCGCAGAGGGGGGCGAGGGGTCATAAGGACACCTTATTACCCCACAGCCAAACCGTCTTGGCCGCCCCGAAAACCGCTCGTTACATTGCCCACAGCCAATCGTTATTACCGGCAAGGGCCTGTGCATGAAACTTGAACGCATCAAAGCATTGATCGACCTGATGGCCGAGTCCGACCTGGCCGAACTGAGCTTGAACGAAGAGGGCACGCAATTGCGTCTGCTGCGCGAGCACGGCGAAGCCGTGGCCGTACCGGCTGAAAGCCTGCCGGTCGCCAAGCCGGCCGCTGCCGTTGCCGCGTCGCAGCCGGTTGCTGCCACGAGCGGCTACGAGTCCAAGGCGCCATTGCACGGCATCGTGCACTTTACCCCCGCTCCGGATCAGCCGGCGTTCATCGAAGTCGGCGCGCAGGTCACCCAGGGGCAGACCTTGGCAGTGATCGAGGCGATGAAGATGTTTCATCCGCTCAAGGCTCAGGCCGATGGCGTGGTCGAGGCGATCTTGGTGGCCGGTGGCACCGAGGTCGAGGTTGGCCAGGTGTTGGTACGCGTGGGGTGAGCGCGCCATGACGTTCATCCAGTCTCAGGTCAGGGGATTTCCATGTTCGACAAAGTACTGATCGCCAACCGTGGCGAGATCGCCTTGCGTATTCAGCGAGCTTGCAAGGGCCTTGGGCTCAAGACCGTCGCGGTCTACTCCGAGGCGGACCGTGACGCCCGGTATGTGCAATTGGCCGATCAAGCGCTGTGCATTGGCCCGGAGACGCCTGGGCAGAGTTACCTGAACCAGGTGGCGGTGCTGGACGCCGCGCGGGTGAGCGGGGCGCAGGCCATTCATCCCGGCTATGGATTTCTCTCCGAGAACGCCGCATTCGCCGAGCGCATCGAGAATGCCGGAATGACTTTCATCGGTCCCAGTGCCGAGTGCATCCGCACCATGGGCGACAAGGTCGCCGCCAAGCGGGCCATGCGCCTGGCCGGAGTGCCCTGTGTGCCTGGCCCGGATGCGGGTCTGCCGGCAGACCCGCGGGCGGTTCTGGCGATTGCCGAGGACATTGGTTACCCGGTGATCGTCAAGGCCGCCGGCGGCGGTGGTGGGCGCGGCATGCGCGTGGTGCAGGATGCCGCGCAGTTGCCCGACGCCATCGCCATGACCCGTGAGGAAGCACGCCGGGCGTTCGGCAACCCTGAACTGTACATCGAGAAGTTCCTTGGCAAGCCGCGCCATGTGGAGATCCAGGTGCTTTGCGATGCCTATGGCAACGCCGTGTGGCTGGGTGCGAGGGATTGTTCGATGCAGCGCCGGCACCAGAAGGTGCTCGAGGAGGCGCCAGCGCCTGGCATCGATCCGGGATTGATCGCCCAGGTCGGTGAGCGCTGCGCCGAGGCGTGCCAGCAGATCGGCTATCGCGGTGTTGGCACCTTCGAGTTCCTGTTCGAGGACGATGCCTTTTTCTTCATCGAAATGAACACCCGCCTGCAGGTCGAGCACCCGGTGACGGAAATGACCACGGGCATCGATATCGTCCAGCAGCAGATCCGCATGGCCCTTGGCGAGCGCCTTGGCCTGACCCAGGCCGACATACGTACGGCTGGGCATGCGCTGGAGTGCCGGATCAATGCGGAGGACCCTCTGACCTTCATGCCGACGCCCGGCCTGGTCACGGACTGGCAGTTGCCTGGCGGCTTTGGTGTGCGCGTCGACTCCCATGTCAGCCAGGGCTACCGGGTGCCGCCGTACTACGACTCGATGATCGCCAAGGTCATCACCCTGGGGGCGACCCGCGACGAGGCCCTGGCGCGCATGCGCCTGGCCTTGGGCGAGATGGCCGTCGGCGGTATCTCCACCAACATCGCCTTGCACCGCGAGATTCTTGACGACCCGGCATTCCGCGAGGGCGGCGTGGACATTCACCATCTTGAACGCTGGTTGCAACAGAGGGCTTGCCAATGACACCGCATATCAGCCTGTTGGGCACCACCGCGCTGCTGTTCGAGGCGCCCGGGGCTTTGGCGCTGGCCACGCAGCAGCGCATCTGGGAGTTGGCCCGCTTGGCGCAGAACTGGCCGGCGGTGCACGAAGCGGTACCGGGGATGAACAACCTCATGCTGACATTCCGCACGCCACCGCGCGACATCGCCGGACTGAGCAGCCAATTGCTCGAGGGCTGGGAGCACTGCCAGCCGCTGCCGCTGGAAGGGCGGATCGTCGAGTTGCCGGTGGTCTATGGTGGCGACGCCGGTCCGCATATGGCCGATGTCGTCGCTCACACCGGCCTGGATATCGAAACCATCGCCAACCTGCATTGCGAGCCGCTTTACCCGGTCTACGCCCTGGGCAGCCATCCGGGCTACTGCTACCTCGGTGGCATGGACCCGCGCCTGGCTACGCCACGGCGCAAGGTGCCGGTGCTCGACATCGGCGCCGGCGCCGTGTCCATCGGCGGTGTGCAGACCGGCATCTCCGCATCGGCCGGCCCCAGCGGCTGGAACACCATCGGCCGGACTTCGATGGTGTTCTTCGACGCCGAGCGCAACCCGCCGGCAGTCCTGCAGCCGGGCGACCAACTGCGTTTGCGTATCGAGAGGATCATCCGATGATCGAGATCATCAACGCTGCCGCGCTGGCCACCGTGCAGGATCTGGGGCGCCATGGCAGCCTGGGTTATGGCGTGGGCACTTCCGGCGCGATGGACACGTTGTCCCTGCAGTTGGGCAACCTGCTGTTGGGCAACGACCTTGGCGCGGCGGCTATCGAGATTCCGTTGTTCCCGTTCGAGGTGCGCTTTGTCGAGGACTGTACCTTCGCGATCACCGGGGCCGAGTGCGGCGCGCGTCTCGATGGGCAGCGCCTGCCACCCAACTGGGCCACCCACGCACGCAAGGGGCAAGTGCTGGCATTGAACTATCCCAGCAGGGGCAGCCGTGCCTACTTGTGCCTCGCCGGTGGCGTCGATGTGCCGCTGGTGCTGGGGTCGCGCAGTACACAGTTGCGCGGCGGCTTCGGTGGTTGGCAGGGGCGCACCCTGGTGTGTGGCGACATCATTCCCGCTGGGCGGCTGGGCCATGGCCAGGCGGCCGACATGGGGGCCGAGTCGGCCCTGAGTGCTTTACCGCTGACGCTGGATGAGCTACCGGCGATCCGGGTACTGCCCGCGGCGGAGTTCGAGTGCTTCAGCGCCCAGGCGAGGGACAGGTTCTTCGCCGGCGAATGGAAGATCACCACGCAGAGCAACCGCTACGGCTATCGCATGGAAGGCACGCCGCTGTTGCCGGAGCAGCCGTTTGAGGTCCGTTCCCACGGCATCGTGCCCGGTGTGATCCAGGTGCCCCACGGTGGCCAGCCCATCGTGCAGATGCGTGACGCGCAGCCCAGCGGCGGCTATCCGAAGTTCGCGACGGTGATCGAGGCGGATCTCTGGCGACTGGGCCAGGCGGCCATCGGCAGCAAGGTACGCTTTGTTGCCTGCACTTATGCCGAGGCACTGGAAGCACTGCAGGCCAACCAGGCATTCATCGAACGCACCCGCCAGCAGCTGGCGCTGCGCAGTTGAGGACATCCGTGATGAAGATTGACGAGGTCCGCCAGTTGGCGGTCTGGCTCGGCGCGGCCGGGTTGAGCGCCCTGGAGTTGAAGCGCGGCGACGAGACGTTGCTGCTCAGGCGTGCTGTCCAAGTGGCGCGGGGTAGCAGCTCGCCTGTGGTCGCGCCAGCGCACGAAGGCGCCAGCGAACCTTCACGGGCCAGCGTGACAGCCAGCGGCCCAGGGCTGTTCTTCGCTACTCATCCAGATGAGGCAGCGCCCTATGTGCAAGGCGGCGATGTGCTGAGCCAGGGGCAACTGGTCGGAGTGCTGCGGGTCGGCATGCTGTTCCTGCCGGTGCGCAGCAACCTGGCAGGCAGGGTGCGTCAGGTGCTGGTGGCCGATGGGCAAGCCGTTGGTTATGGCCAGGCATTGATCGAGCTTGAGGAGTTTCACTGTGAAGATTGATTTGAACGCCGACTTGGGCGAGGGCTTCGGCCCCTGGAAAATGGGAGAGGACGAAGCGTTGATGACGCTGGTTTCCTCGGCCAACGTGGCCTGTGGTTTCCATGCTGGCGATCCACGGATCATGGATGCCACCGTGCGCAATGCCGGGGCCCGGGGGGTCGATGTCGGCGCGCATGTCGGCTTCCCTGACCTGCAGGGGTTCGGCCGGCGGAGGATGAACATCGACATCGACGAATTGTGCTGCATGGTGATCTACCAGCTGGGCGCCCTCAGCGGCATCGCGGCGGCGGCCGGCCACTGGGTCAGCCACATGAGCTTTCATGGCGCCCTGGGCAACATGGTCGCGGCCGATGAGCAGCTGGCTGGCCCGCTGGTGCGGGCCGTGGCCCGTTTCGACCCCGGCATCATCATCAGCTCGTCGACCAGCCAGGCCATCGAGCGCGCAGCCGACAAGTGCGGCCTGCGTGTCGCCACCACCTTCCTGGCCGACCGCGCCTATGACGATGATTGCCTGCTGGTGCCACGCGGTACGCCGGGCGCGGTGATCAAGGATCACCAGCAGGTGATGGCGCGTATCGCTCAATTGCTCCAGGACGGCACGGTGACCACCATCACCGGCAGGCGGGTGGCGGTCAACGCGCGCTCGATCCTGCTGCATGGCGACACACCGGGCGCGGTCGACTTTGCCCGGGGCATCCGCGAAAGCATCGAACGCCAGGGTGGGGTGATTACTCCGATATCCCGGCTGTTGAGGTCATAAGCGAACCTTATTGCGACACAACCATTGCGTCTTTGTCGCCTGGGACCTCACTGGTTACAGTCCAGTGAAAGGCCATTTTCGCCGGCTGCGGCAGGCGATCGAAGTTGAATCAGAGGAACACGTCATGCCCTTTTCCGATTACAAAACCGCACTGGTCACCGGTGCCTCCTCCGGTATTGGTGCCGCCGTCGTCGAGCGTTTGTGTGCCGAGGGCCTGGAGGTTCACGCACTGGCGCGCAGCGCCGACAAACTGGCCGAGCTGGCCGAACGCACCGGCTGCATCGCCCATGCCATCGACGTGACCGACCTGGCCGGGCTGAGCGCATTGTTCCAGTCGCAACCTTTCGACGTGGTCGTCAACAACGCAGGTGTCGACCGCCCAGGCTCGTTGCTCAAGGCTGATGCCGAAGGCATCGACCTGCTGGTCGATGTGAACCTGCGGGCGGTGCTGCACATTGCCCGCCTGGCCTTGCCGGGCATGGTCGAGCGTGATCGCGGGCATATCGTCAACATCAGCTCCATCGCCGGCGCCTATAACTTTGGCGGCAACGCAACCTATCACGCTACCAAGGCCGCCGTGAGCATGCTCTCCAAGCAATTGCGCGTGGACGCTTTCGGCAAGCGCGTGCGCGTTACCGAGATCTGCCCGGGCCGTGTGGCCACCGATATCTTCGCCCATGTGCACGGGGACTCCGAAGCGGTGCGCAAGCGCTTCCTCGATGGATTCGAACTGCCGCAAGCCAGGGATATCGCCGACGCTATCGCTTTTGCGATCGCCGCGCCGGTGGCAGTGAATGTCGGCCATATGGAAATCACCCCGACCTTGCAGGTTCCAGGCGGACTGTCCACGGCACGTCCAGGCGAACACTGAAGGCACGGCCGCAGCCGTCCCCTATTAGCAGAACGGCCCAAGCCGTCACGTGTTACCTGCGCTAGCCAGCCTGGCGCCTTGCTCCTGCCCTTGGCCGAATGTCACTGGAACCTGACCATGACGATTGACTTCGATCTTTCCGCGATCCTGCAAGGCGAGTATGCCGAGCTGATCCTGAAGGGCATTGGAATGACGCTGCAACTGGCGTTCTTCGCCTGGTGCCTGGCCATGGCGCTGGCCTTCGTGCTGGTGTCGGTTCGCTTGACCGGCAACCGCTATGCCGAGCATGCGGTGGCTGCGTATGTGTCTTACCACCGTAACGTGCCGACCCTGGTGCAGCTGATGCTGTGGTACTTCGGCATCCCGACCCTGCTGTCCGAGTCCACCCAGCTTTGGCTCGCCAACTACAGTACGGAGTTTTTGTTTTCCCTGATTGCCTTGGGGTTGTGCCAGGCCGCGTACTTCAGCGAAGACATCCGCGGTGGCCTGCGGGCGATCCCGGCAGGGCAGACCGAGGCCTCGCGGGCGCTGGGCCTGGGCTACATCCGTTCGATGCGCTACGTGATCCTGCCCCAGGGGGTGCGCAACTGCCTGCCATCGCTGATCAACCACAGCGTGTTGCTGTTCAAGAACACCAGCCTGGTCATGGCCATTGGCGTGGTCGAGCTGACCTACGCCACGCGGGAAGTGGAGAACTACACCTTCCGCACCTTCGAGGCCTACCTGGTCGCCACCGTGGTGTACCTGGGGTTCTCACTGGGGCTCATGGGGCTCGGCGCGTTGCTGGCTCGTCATTTCAACAAAGCGATGGCGAGGTAAGCGGCGATGTTCGATATCTTCACGATCCTGCGTGACAACTGGACGCTGTTCCTGGTCGGCCAGTATCCCCATGGCCCCCTGGGCGGTTTGGCGACCACCCTGATCCTCGCGGCCCTGGCCCTGCTGCTGGCGTTCCCACTGGGGCTGTTGATGTCGCTGGCCCGAGTGTCTCCTTGGCGCTGGCTGCGTTATCCGGCCACGGTCTGGGTCTATGTGATGCGTGGCATCCCGCTGCTGATGGTGATCTTCTGGACCTATTTCCTGGTACCTCTGGTCATCGGCCACAACATCACCGGTTTCACCACCATGCTCTGCACCCTGGTGCTCTATCAGAGCGCCTACCTGTGCGAAATCATCCGTGGCGGCATCCAGGCGCTGCCACCTGGGCAGTACGAAGCATCGCGGGCTTTGGGCATGGGCTATGTGCGCACCACCCTCTGGGTGATCCTGCCGCAGGCGCTCTACAACTCGCTGCCGAGCCTGGTCAGCCAGTTCATCTCGATCATCAAGGAGACGTCTCTGGGCTATGTGATCAACGTCCAGGAAATCACCTTCGCCGCCAACCAGGTCAACAACCAACTGCTGACCAAGCCCTTTCAAGTGTTCTTCATCCTGGCGGTCACCTACTACGTGCTGTGCTACGGCCTGACCCGGCTGGCCAACGCGCTCGAGCGCCGTATTGCCCGCAAGCGCCTGGGCGGTACGTTGCCCGCGGCGAGCAAGAGCCCTGTTCTGACAACCGATAATTGAGGGCGCGCCCATGCATCCAATGATCATGTTTTCCCAGGTCAACAAGTGGTATGGCGATTACCACGCGCTGACCAACATCAGTGCCGACGTGAAGCGGGGCGAGGTCGTCGTGCTGTGCGGACCTTCGGGTTCCGGCAAGTCCACGCTGATCCGCACGGTCAACCGACTGGAGGATATCCAGGAAGGCCAGATTCTTTTCGACGGCCACGATGTCAACGGCACGGATGCCAATGTCAACCGCTTGCGCAGCCGGGTGGGGTTCGTCTTCCAGAGCTTCAACCTGTTTCCGCATCTGTCGGTGCTGGACAACATCATCCTGACGCCGACCAAGGTGCGGGGCCTGAAGTCCACCGATGCCAAGTCCCAGGCCATGGCACTGCTGGACCGCGTCGGCCTGGCGCACAAGGCTGGGGCTTATCCCGCCCAACTGTCGGGTGGGCAGCAGCAGCGCGTCGCCATTGCCCGGGCTTTGGCGATGGAGCCGCCGGTGATGTTGTTCGACGAGCCGACCAGCGCCCTGGATCCGGAGATGGTCGGGGAGGTGCTCAACGTCATGAAGGGCCTGGCGAAGGAGGGCATGACCATGATGTGCGTGACCCACGAGATGAACTTCGCCCGGGAAGTGGCCGACACCATCTGGTTCATGGATGCTGGCCAGATCCTGGAGAAATCCCGGCCCGAGGCGTTCTTCCAGCAACCGGAACATCCGCGTGCCCAGCGTTTCATTTCCGACCTGCGCAGCCATTGAGGCCGCGCGGTCATTGATTCAATCACTACGAATCCAGGAGCAATCCCATGAACTTGAAACGTATGTTGGCTGTATTCGCGCTCTCCCCGCTGGCGGTTCCGCTGGCCCAGGCTGATCAGTTGAGTGATGTGATGAGCAGGCAAAGCCTGAGCTGCGGGGTATATGCCGACGTGCCCCCGTTCTCGGCACCGGACCCCAAGACACGGGAGCTGGTTGGCATGGACGTCGATCTGTGCACTGCACTGGCCAAGCACATGGGCGTGGCGTTGGAGCTCAAACCGTTGTCTGTCGAGGCGCGAATCCCGGAAGTGAAGATGGGCCGCGTGGACGTGATCTTCGCCAACCTGGCCTACACCAAGAGCCGCGCCGACCAGATCCAGTTCAGCGACCCGTACTATATCGCCAAGGAAACTCTGGTGGTGCGCGCTGCCAATGCCGACCAGCCCAAAGCGTTCTTCAAGGGCAAGCGCATCAGCTCGACCAAGGGCTCCACCTCCGAGCAGTCCATCCGCCTGGCCGAGGCCACGCCCGTGACCTTCCAGGACACCGGCTCGGCCTACATGGCCCTGCAACAGAACAAGGTCATCGGCTTGGTCACCAACACCATGACTGCAATCAAACTGGTCGGGCAGGCCCAAGCCAGTGGCGTCGAGCTTGCCATCGCCAAGGAGCCTATGGCTCTGGAGCCCGTCGGCGCGGGCATGCGCAAGGGCGAGCCGGCATTCCTGGCCAAGGTCAACGAGGTCCTCTATGCCATGGAGGCAGCCGGGGAGATCGACGCTATCTGGGAGCGCTGGATCGGCCCGGACACCGAATACAAAATGGTGCGCGAAGACAAGGTGCAGAACCTGAGCGAGCTCAAGTTCGAGCCGCTGCCATAGTCCGAACCTGCAGGGTTTGAAAACGCCCCATGACCTACTTGGGGCTTTTTTTTGCCGCTCACTCGCAGGGGCTCACTCCAGCAAAGAGACAAGACGTGGCTCGACCAGGGAGGGGCGGACCTCCAGCAACGCCAGCGTCACCGGCAGCTTGAAACGGCGTGGCCCGGCACTGCCTGGATTCAGGTACAGGCGCTCGCCGCGCCACTCGATCAGGGGCTTGTGCGAGTGCCCGCTGATCACCAGCCTTACGCTTTCATCGAGCAACGCCGGAGCGTCGGCGATGTCATGCACGAGCAGGGCCTGCCAGCCGTCGAGGTCGAAGCGAAGATGGTCTGCGATGGCCTCGGCCCAAGGCGCGGTCAGGTCGTTGTTGCCGCGGACCACATGCAGCGGGGCGATGGCGGCCAACTGATCGAGTATCTCGGCTTTGCCGATGTCGCCGGCGTGGATGATCCGCTCGCAACCCTCCAGGGCCGCCAGGGCTTCAGGGCGGAGCAGGCCGTGGGTATCGGAGATGACGCCGACTTTCATGGGGGGGCACCGGAGGACGGGAAAAGAGGAGGATAGTCTACCCTGAGGTGCCCGGGGCCGGCCGACGTGGTACGTGTCGATCTCAAGCATTGAGATATGCAGGACCCTTATTCGAGCGTGGCTGTGCGCACGGCGTCAGGCGTAGCGACAGGCTTCGAGCGGAAGGGGCCAAGAGGGGGCTGGCCATGACGCGAAAAGAATTGCATAAAGCCTGTCCCCTTTTCTCCGCTCGGTTGTCATGAAGGGCAAATGAACCCTAGAGAGAGCCCGACAATGCCCGCACTGACACGCCACCGGACCCGCCTGGCGTCTTCGATTTCCTGCCCGACCCTGTGCCTGAGCCTGCTGCTCGGCCTGGGTCCGTTGTCGCCTCAGATGGCCGTCGCCGAGACAGAGCAACGCACCTACGAGGTGCCTGCCGGTGACCTGGGCTTGGCACTGACTCGCTTCGCCGGCCAGGCGGGTGTGAGTGTCTCGGTGGACCCGGCCCTGGTCAGCGGTCGGCGCAGTGCCGGGCTGTCTGGCAGCTACAGTGTCGCGGAAGGCTTCGCGCGCTTGCTGCAGGGCAGCGGCCTGCAACTGCAGCCGGTTGGGGAGGGGAGTTACACCCTGGTCCCGGTGCCACAAGGTTCGCAGGCGCTGGAAATTGCCCCGACCAACATCCTGGGCGCCCATGCCGGGAGTAACGCCGACGGCGAGCGCTATGCCGGTGGCCAGGTCGCCCGCCGGGGCTCGCAAGGGTTGCTTGGCTCGCGGGACTTCATGGAAACCCCGTTCAGCATGACCACCTATACCAGCGAGGCGGTCAAGAACCAGCAGGCGAGGACCCTGGGCGACCTGATTTCCAGCGACCCTTCGGTACGTGCGACCAACCCGGCCGGCGGGCGCTTCGAGCAGTTCACCATTCGCGGGCTCAGCCTGTTCAACAGCGATGTGTCCTATAACGGCCTCTACGGCATCCTGCCGACCTATTCCATCGACATGGAAATGGCCGACCGCGTGGACATCCTCAAGGGCCCAGGCCAGTTGATCAATGGCATCTCGCCGCGGGGCAGCGTGGGCGGTGGCATCAACGTGGTGCCCAAACGTGCGGGCGACAAGCCGCTCACCGAGTTCACCGGCAGCTACGCGTCGGACAGCCAGGTTGGCGGTGCCGTGGATATCGGTCGTCGTTTCGGTGAGCAGAACCAGTTCGGCCTGCGCTTCAACGGCGTGAAGCAGTCCGGCGACACTGAGTGGGACCACCAGAGCGTCGACCGCGAGATGGCCGTGCTGGGCCTGGACTTTCGCGGTGAGCGGGTGCGGCTGTCGGCGGATGTCGGGCATACCGAACGTGATACCGATGCCCCGCAGGAGCGGGTGCTGGTGGGTGCCGATGCCAAGGTGCCGGATGCCGACGATGTCCGTCGCAACTACGCCCAGGCCTGGAGCAAGGCCCGCACCCGGGATACCTTCGGTGCGTTGAACGGCGAGTTCGATGTCAGCGATTCGCTCATGGTTTACGGTGCGGTCGGTGCCCGCAAGAGCAACCACGACTTCCTCCGGCATAATGTGCCCATCACCAACGACGCCGGCGACTTCAGCGTCCAGCCGCGTGACTTCACCCGCGATGAGACGGTCAGGACAGCCACAGCAGGGCTGCGCAACTGGTTCGACACTGGCGCCGTGAGCCATGAGCTGAACCTGGCCGCCAGTTACTTCTACATGGATTTCGAGAACGGCGGCGCCCGCTATGCCGCGGCGCCCAGCAACCTCTACGACCCGTTGCCGACGCCCACGCCGGGTACGCCGACGCGCCTGGATTCGAAGGTCTATACCGAGAACCGTTTCACCGGCGTGGCGCTGTCCGACACCCTCGGCTTCTTCGATGACCGCCTGCTCCTGACCCTGGGGGCGCGCTGGCAGCGGGTCAAGGTCGACGACTGGACCGACGGCGTCAAGGGCGACACGGCCTACGACGAGGAGAAGGTCTCGCCATCGGGTGGCATCCTGTTCAAGGTCAGCGACCAGTTGTCGATCTATGCCAACTACATGGAAGGCCTGAGCCAAGGCAAGATCGCCCCGTCGACCTCGGTCAACGAGGACCAGATCTTCCCACCGTTCACCAGTCGCCAGGTCGAGGTCGGCGCCAAGTATGACTTGGGCACGTTCGCCCTCACTGCCAGCGCCTTCCGCATCAAGCAGCCGGCCTATGAGACCAACGCCACCTCGCGGGTGTTCGGGCCGAACGGCAAGCGGGAGAACAAGGGCGTCGAGCTGAGTGTGTTCGGCGAGCCGCTCAAGGGCTTTCGTCTGCTTGGTGGGGTGATGTACATCGACAGTGAACTGACCGGGACCGTCGGTGGCACCTTCGACGGCAACCGGGCTCCGGCAACGCCCGAGTACAACGTCAATCTCGGCGCCGAGTGGGACGTCCCGGCCGTGTCAGGGCTGACCCTGACCGCACGCGGCATCCATTCCAGCTCGCAATACCTGGACCAGGCCAACAGCAAGCAGATCGATGGCTGGGAGCGCTTCGACCTCGGCGCCCGCTATGCCTTCAAGGTCGACGGCAAGGACCTCACCCTGCGCGCCAGCGTCGAAAACGTGCTGGATGAGCGCTACTGGGCCTCGGCAGGTGCCTCGGATGACAGCGAACCAGGGCTGACGCTGTCCACCCCCAGGACCTACCTGCTTTCGGCGACCGTGGGCTTTTGACAGGGGTAGGCCTCAGGCCTGGCGGGTCCGAGGCTGTTGCCTATGGGGATTGGGCAATCAGCCTGCTGGCGATATCTGCACGGCTACACTTCACGGACCCGTTCCAATTGTGGAGAGCCAGCGGATGATCAGTAAAAATACGATTTGTCTTTGGTATGACGGCAGTGCGTTGGAGGCGGCGACTTTCTATGCCCAGACGTTCCCGGACAGCGCGGTGGTGGCTGTCCATCATGCGCCGGGCGACTTTCCTTCAGGCAAGCAGGGCGATGTCCTGACTGTCGAGTTCACGGTGATGGGCATCCCTTGCCTCGGCCTGAACGGCGGGCCGCTGTTCAAGCACAACGAGGCATTCTCGTTCCAGGTCGCGACGGACGATCAGGCTGAAACGGATCGTTTGTGGGACGCGATTGTCGGAAACGGCGGCGAGGAAAGCGCATGCGGCTGGTGCAAGGACAAGTGGGGGATATCGTGGCAGATCACGCCACGCGTTTTGACGGCCGCGATAACCCATCCCGACCCAGCGGCGGCCAAGCGTGCGTTCGACGCCATGATGGGCATGAGGAAGATCGACATCGCGGCGATCGAAGCTGCGCTGGCGGGTTGACCCTCACTGTCCAAGGCCAGGGGACTGGCGGCGCGTAATCGGTATCCACACCTCCACGTAGCCCATTTCCCGTGATGGGTCGAAGTCAGGGCTGTAGCGTTCGAATTCAGGGGCGTCGGCGAACCTGTAGTCCGACTCGGGCAACCATTGATTGAAAATGGTGAAGATCGTCTGATGGATCATCGAGATATGGCCCTGGTGCTGGAATACGGCATAGTCCCGCCTGGGAACCCTGAATTGCCGGAACGCTGGAGGAAGGTCATCGATGCGGGACACCTCGATGCCGGCAATGTACTCGAAACTACCATCTTGTGCGGGATTGCAGCATAGCCCATAGGTCCAGTCGCCGACCTGGCCAGGCACGTGTCCCATGTAAGGATCGAACGCTTGCCACAAGCCCACGATGCCTTCGTTCCTGTCGAAGGTAAAACGCCCGCCCATGCCCGCGATCATGAACTCGGCCCGGCTTTCGAAGCGGGGCTCGGACAGTGCGGTGAACTTCATTTCTTTCATGCGTAAAGGCTCTACCAAGGGAAGGTTTTCATGCTCCTGTTCACGAACCTGCTTCGGCGAAACCCCGAACAGGTCGCAGAATGCACGCGTGAACGCTTCGTGGGAGCTATAGCCGGCATCCAGCGCCACTTGCAGGATATCCGGCTTGCCGCTGCGCAAGGCCCGGGCCGCCTGAGTCAAGCGCCGGGCGCGGATGTAGCGCATCACAGGCCAGCCTGTGGTCAGGGTAAAGAAGCGGGCCAATGCAAAGGGCGACAGATTGAAATGGTCGGCTACACGCCCGAGATCCAGGTCCGATCCCAATTGCGACTCGATGTACCACAGGATTTTTTCAATGTTGCGCATCACGACGCTCCTCGAAAGCAGTGGCGACCTTAGCAAATGAACGCCGTGAGGATTTGATCGTTCTTGCGGTCGAGGGTGCTTCCTGCGTCGAGACTGTAGCCGCAAACAATGCCGTAAGCCGAGAGTGTCGGCACTGGCCTAATCGCGGGCAAGCCCGCTCCTGCAGGATCCTTGCTTGCCCTCGAATCTGGCGCCTGCCTTGAGTTACCGGTGTTTCAGGCTTGGTGGCGTCCTGGCGCCCAGTAGCGAAATCAGCGCTGGCATCAGCAGCAAGGCGCCAACCATGTTCCAGACAAACAGCAGTACCAGCAACAAGCCCATGTCCGCCTGGAACTTCAGCGATGAGAACGCCCAGGTACTGACGCCCAGGGCCAGGGTCAGGCCGGTGAATGCCACGGATGTTCCCGTGGTCTTCAGCGCCTGGAAGTAGGCATCGCGCAGTTCCAGGCCTTGGCGCAGAAAGTGCTCCATGCGGCTGTAGAGGTAGATGCCGTAGTCGACACCGATGCCCACACCCAGGGCGATGACCGGCAGGGTGGCGATTTTCACGCCCAGGCCCATCTTCGCCATCACCGCTTCGCAGAGCACCGTGGAAAGGTAGAGCGGAGCCATCAGGGCAAAGGTGACTTTCACGGACTTGAACTCCCACTGCACCACCAGGGAGATGATCGCGAAGACCAGCACCAGCATCAGTTTTTCGGAATGCTTGATGACGCTGTTGGTAGCGGCTTCTATGCCCGCGTTGCCGGCAGCCTGAAGGACTTCGAACTGGCCGCCGGCGTAGTGCTGGCTGAACTGTTCAACGGCATCGCTGACTCGGTTGAGGGTCTGGGCCTTGTGATCGCGCAGGTACAGGCTGATGGGCACCAGGCTGCAGTCGCTGTCGACCTGTTCGGTGGGCGCGCCGGAGCGTGCATTGTTCATCACGTATGGGTCGCGGGACAGTTCAGCCCATTTTGGGTTGCCTTCGTTACGCGCGACGATATTGAAGCGCATGGTGTCGTACAGCGATTGCACGGACTCCACTCCCTCGACGTCGCGCAGCCGCTGCCCGAGTTGATTGGCCAGGTCGGCGGCGGCAAAGCGCGAGCACTGCTGCGCCGGGGTCTTGAACATGATCACATAGACATCGGTGCTGGTGGTGTAGTGGGCGAGCAGGTAGGCGTTGTCCTGGTTGTAGCGGGCTTCGGGGCGGAACTCTGGAGCGCCACCGTCGAGGTCGCCGATCTGCAGGTCTTGGCGCGCCTGGTAGCCAATAACCAGAAGCACCAGGCTAGCCAGCACCAGTGGTACGGCAAGGCGCGGTTCAACCACTGTGGCAAGGCGCCGGAACACCGGCCAGGAGGCCTCGGCCCGGACGTGTTGGCGGGCCGTGGCGCGCGGGCTGACACCGACATAGGACATCAGCACCGGCAGCAGGAACATCTTGGTGAAGATGGCGACGAACACGCCGATGCTGGCGGTGATCGCCAGTTGCCGAATCACCCCGATGTCGATCACCAGCAGGGTGACGAAGCCCACGGCGTCGGCCAATAACGCAGTGGTCCCTGGGATGAACAGGGCGCGGAAGGTGCGCCGTGAGGCTTCGATCGGCCCATGGCCTTGGGCGGCTTCGCTGACCATCAGGTTGATGTTCTGCACGGCATGGCTGATGCCGATGGCGAAGATCAGAAACGGCACCAGGATCGAGTACGGGTCCAGGCCGTAGCCCAGCAGGCTGAGGATACCCAGCTGGCAAACCACGGTAAGCAAGCAGGTGGCCACGGTGACGACTGTGCTGCGCCAGCAACGGCAGTAGAGGTAGAGCAGCAGGCTGGTCAGGACCACGGTGAGGGCGAAGAACAGGGCAATGTTCGCTGCCGCCGCCAGCAGGTCGCCGATGATCTGCGCGAAACCTAT
The DNA here is from genome assembly GCF_054889225.1 of Pseudomonas sp. X10. Classification (NCBI taxonomy): domain Bacteria; kingdom Pseudomonadati; phylum Pseudomonadota; class Gammaproteobacteria; order Pseudomonadales; family Pseudomonadaceae; genus Pseudomonas; species Pseudomonas sp. X10. The sequence continues at coordinate 2,282,509 of NZ_CM142677.1, forward strand.
CACGCGGATGGTCACGCCCTGGGCGGCGAAATGCTCGCGCACTTGCTGTTCGACGGCCTGGCTGAACGCGCCGTAGTCGAGTGGCTGACCGCTTTGTGGGTCACTGTCGAGCAGCGGTACGCGGATGATGGTGGAGCGCAAGTCATTGGCGACCAGGCTGCCGAGCATGTTGGCCCGTAGGATGTTCTGCCGTACCTGGGTCAGGGCCTGCGGGCCGCCATCGTAGTCGTCGGGAATCACCCGGCCGCTGCGCACCCCCTCGGTGGTGACTTCGGACCACACGGCGTTGGGCGTCCACAACGATTTGAGTTTGCCGCGGTCAACCCCGGGGATGTAGAAGATCCGGTCACTGACCTGGCGCAGGGTTTCCAGAAACACCGGGGTAAAGATGTCACCCTCGGGGTTTTCGACGATGATGCGCAATACGTTGCTTTGTGGGCGCAGTACGTCCTCGAAACGCAGGTAATTCTGGATGTACGGGTGGCTGGTTGGAATCATCCGCGTGAAGCTGGCGTCCGCACGCAGCGACAGGGCTTTGTAGCCCAGCAGCACGGAGGCCAACAGGAACAGGCTCAGTACGGCCACACGATTGTGGAACAAGACACGCTCAAGGGCGTTCATCAATCGCGTTGCGTTGCTGTTCGAGCGGGCTTCAGGCTGGGGGCGGTGTTTGGCCGGGGCATTCATTGCAGGTACTCCTTGATCTCGTCCCGCTCAAGCATTCGCAACCCACGGTTGCCCACCAGGGCGAGCGAGCCGTCAGGCAACGCCGCCGCCTCCAGCCAAGCAGCTTTGTCGCGTGGTTGTAGTACACGGAAGCGCCGCAGGTCCTCGCTATGGAGCAGGCCTGCCTGGCCGGTGAGCAGCACGCTGTTGTCCGCCAGTTGTTCGGCGCCATAGAGGCTGGTCGTGCTCGGCAGGTCCAGCGCTTGCCAGTGTTGGCCCTGGTCCTTGCTGCTGAACAGCGCACCACCGAATCCCATGGCCAGCACCTGGCCGTCGCGCAGTTGCACCAGCTTGTACAGTGACGCCGTGCTCAGTGCTTGTGCCGACTGCCAGCGGCCGGCGTGTTGCCGGTAGAGCCGTCCGCCTTCGCCAGCGATCAGCAGGTCGCCGTTGGCCAGGCCCAGTACGGTGTTCAGGTGCAGGCGGTCGGGGTTGTCCAGGCCTGGGGCATAGGCCCAGGTGGTACCACCATCGGTGGTATGCAGGACGATGCCATAGGCGCCGACCACCCAGCCTTCGCGGGCGGTGCGAAACCAGACATCGAGCAAGGGGCGTGACGGCCCGGCTTCGGCGCCGGCGCTGATGTCGTCCAGGGCAAAGTGGGCGTCTTCCACTGCTTGCTCGCTCGCCCCAGGGGTTGCTTGCAGGCGCTCGACTTCACGTTGTGCCCATTCGAGCATCAGTGCATTGATGGTCTTGCCATCGAGTTGCTTGGCCCAGGAAGCCCCCCCGTCGTCGCTGTGAAGCACCACGCCGTCATGGCCGACCGCCCAGCCGTGCTGGTCGTCGACGAAGTGCACGGCGGTCAGCAGCAGGTCCACAGGGACCTTGGCCTGGTCGACCTTGCCGTCGGCCTTGCGTGTCAGGATATGGCCATCGGCCCCGACCATGACCAACCGATCAGCCACGGCCTGCACATCGATAAGCGGAGCGTGCTGGGCCTTGGCTGTCAGTCGTGAAGGGCGTTCGAGGCGGTCGGCCAGCGGTGTGGCCAAGGCCGTGGTCGACAGCAGGCAGGCGCCCAGGCTCAAGGCCAGGCCACGGCAGACAAGGGTAGGGGTATTCATCGCACAGATCTCAATAGCGGGGGAGGATGGCCGCAAGGCCATCCCGGGGCTCGGTAGTAGGTTCAGCGACCCGAGCGGCGCAGGGCCGAAGGGCTGAAGTCGGTCAGCTTGGCGGTGAGGCCGAAGTTGGCGCCGCGCTCTTCGTTTTCCAGCCCGTAGACCGCATAGCGGCGCGCCTGCAGGTCGTAGACCACTTCGCTGATATGGATCGCCGACAGCACGTCGTAGCGCTGCAGACTGTGGGCTTCCTGAACCCGCCACAACTCGCCACGACCGTCGTAGAGGTCGGCACCGAGGATGCTCCAGCTGTCCTCGTCGATGTAGAACACCCGCTTGGCATAGATATGGCGTTCGCCTGGCTTGAGCGTGGCTTCCACGACCCAGACACGGTGCATTTCGTAACGCAGCAAATCCTGGTTGAGGTGGTTGGCCTGGATGATGTCCTTGTACTTGAGGTCGCGGCTGGCCAGCTTGTAGGTGTTGTAGGGCACCAGCATTTCCTTCTTGCCCAGCAGCTTCCAGTCGTACTTGTCGGTCGCGCCGTTGTACACGTCGATGGTGTCGTAGGTGCGCAGGCCGTCCGAGGTGCTCAGCGGCGAATCATAGGCCGCCTCCGGCGCGCGCAGCACCCGCCGTTGCCCAGGGTTGTAGGTCCAGGCCAGGCGGGCTTCCCGGGTTTGGTCGATGGGTTCGTGGATCAGCGTCTGGCCGCCGGCCACGCTTTCCGGTGAGGTCACCTTGCCCAGGTAGTAGTAGAGGCGGTTGGGTTCCGGATTGCCCATGGCCGAGGCCATGATGGCTCTGACCTCACGGCGGATCGGCGTGAAGCTGCCATTGCTTTGCACCACCATCTCGGTGGGGTAGTACTGGTAGCCACCTGTGCGGTAGCGGACAAAATGATTGAACAAGACTTCCACGCCGGTCTTGGGAATGGGGAAGGGCACGCTGCTCTTTTCATAGCCGAGCAGCCCATTGCCGCCATCGGCGAGGCTGACTTCGGCTGCTTCCTTGCGGATCTGCGCGTACTCGCTTTGCGGCAGGGCCGCCGTGCGGTGGCTGGGGTATACCGGCATGCTGAAGTCCGGGTACTTCTGCAGCATGGCCTGGTAGCCCGGGGTGAGGTGGACGGCATATTGATCGAGATTGCCGGCGTTGACGGTGTACAGGGGCTGTTCGCTGGCAAAGGGGTCGACATAGCCCTTGCCGGCGGTGAAGCCGGCAGGTGCCTGGGTCAGGCCGCCGCTCCAGGCCGGAATGCTGCCGTCGGCGTTGCCGGCTTTCTCGGCGCCAGTGGGGGTCAGGTCCTGGCCCAGGCGGGCGATCTCGGCGCTGTCCAGTTGGGCCAGGGCCATGCTGCTGGTCAGGCTGAGGAGGCTGCCCAAGGCGGCAGCATGAAGCAGAGTGGTGTTCATGGTAGACCTCACGTTCAGAAACCCATGCGCAGGCTGAGGGAGACAAAATCCCTGTCGGTGGCGGCGAAGGGGGTGTTGCCGCTGCCGGACCAGGACAGTTCTGCAGAGTATTTCTGCAGGTAATCGAATTTGGCGCCGACCGAACCCAGCAGGCGGTCTTCGGAGAACACACCGTCGTATGACCAGCCTTTGATGTCCTGGCCGAAGGCGATGAAGGGCGCGACGTTGACCCCGGCCAACAGACCCGGGTAGTTCAGCTGCGCGCGCAGGCGGTAGCCCCAGGAGAACCGGCTGGTGTAGCCGTCGCTGGAGCAGCCGAGCTTGCGGTACTTGTCTTGGCTGACCCCGAGCGCACAGCCTCGTGCGCTGCCGCTGGCCAGATCGGAGCCGTAGGTATCGGCCTTGGCGTAACGGCGCTGGTCCAGGCCAGGCAGGTCGTGCATGTACTTCATGCCCACTTCGCCGATCAAGTTCAGGCTGTCGGCGCCCAGCACCTGGGAGATGGACTTGATCGCGCCCAGCGACAATTGCGAGACCTTGCGCCGGTCATAGCCGTTGTAGGCCGAGCCCGGCTCTGCGTTGAGCGCATCCTGGCCGAGGGTGATGTCCTGGCCGATCAACTCGCCGAGCTGGCCGGGGTTGCCGGCGAAGGCCGGAATCAGGTCGCCGGTGGCCAGTTGCACGGGCTGGTTGGGACGGAAACTGTACTCGCCGAACACCGAGGTGCCCCACAGGTTGGTGGAGAAGCTCAGGCCAAAGATGCGGATGTCCTCGGGGAAGTCGGCGAAGTAGCGGCCATTGGTGTCCTGCTGTCCGGGCAGCCAGCCGGCCCCGGGGCCCGGGCGCAGGTCGGTGATCAGGCTGGAGTAGGGCGTGCGCGAGTGGATGTTCATGGCGTAGGCACCGAACTCAGTGCCGATGCTGTCGGCAAAGTAGCGCAGGGCCACGCCGAACTGACCGGCATTGGAGGGCTCGTTGTCGCCGGCACGCTGGATGATCAGGTCGTTGGCGAAGCTCTCGGGGTCGTTGGCGCCACCGCGTGGCACGCCGAAGCAGCCTTGGGGAATGAAATCGTTGGTCGAGAAGTAGGTGCCACACCCCTCCAGGACGGTACGACGCCATTGCAGTTGGTAGAAGGCTTCCAGGTTGAGGTTGTCGGTCAGGCCGAAATTACCGTAGAGCATGGGCACCGGCAGCAGCGCTTCCTTGACCTGGGAACCTGGCCGGCGCAGGGCCGCGACATCGATGGGGTTGATGGCGTTGATGCCGTTCTGGAAGTACAGGCCTTCGCCCCAGTTGACCACCTGGTTGCCGACCCTTGCATTGAGCGGGTGGTCGGCGATGGTGAAGTCACCGAACACGTAGGCGTCGAGCAAGGCCAGGCCTTGGAACTTGGCCATTTCGTCGAAGTGGCTGTCGTCCAGTTTGCTGTTGGCCTTGTAGCCGTTGGACGAATGACCGAAGTCCACTTCACGGTTGCTCAGGGTGTAGTCGTACCAGGCCTTGGCACGCACGAACGCGCCATAGTTGCGCCAGTTCAATTCCATCTCACCGAGCAAGGTGATGGGGGAGGACACCAGGTTGCGTTTGCGGAAGTTCAGGCGCCCGTCATCGCCGGTACGGCCGCTATTGGCGTTGAAGTCACCCGGCGAGCCATAGCCGATGGCATTGGCGTTACCTTGGTAAATACTGTCGGCGCTGGGTTTTTCCGCGCTCCATATGCCGCCGATACTCAGGCTGGCGTTGTAGCGGCCGCTGACCTCGCCCCAGTTGAATTCGCCAGCGCTGGCCTGGCTGCACAAGGCGCAGGCCAGAGGCGTCAATAGCAAGCGTGCCAGAGGGTGGCAGTGGAGTGATGGCTTGTGGCGGGCTCGTTGGGAGCTCATGGTGGCTGCCTCTTGATTATTGTTATAGGAGGACCGGCAGCACGCGGCGCAGCATCGGCCAGGTGCTGTTGAATCGACAGAGGTGTAGGTGGCCGGTCTGTTGGGCCGGCCACGGGGTGGCGCGCTACAGCAAGACGGGCAACAGGGCGCTGATCATGTTGTTGAAGGCGGTGGTGGTGTCCGCCGCCTGGCCCGTCGCGACCGGCGCCGCGCCAGCGCTGGTGGAGCGGGGCGCCATGTCGGGCGCCGAGGACATCTTGACGATTACCAGCTCGCGCTTGGGGTTGATGTAGATCCGCTGGCCAAAGCGCCCGGCCGCTTCGATCGAGCCGTCGCCATCGTTCTTCTGGTACCAGTAGTCCCGGTAGGCATAGCCAGCGCGGTCCTTGGCCCTGGGGCTCTGGGCAATCAATGCCTGGTTGTCATTGGGTTGCAGGGCCAGTTGCACCGCTTGGGCAAACGCGGAGCTGTCAGCGGGCTTGGCCCAGGCCTGGCGAATAGCTTCGGCAAAGCGCGCAGCATCGCGCAGGGTGCTGCTCATGCCGCCGCTGGCCATCTCCGTACCCTGGGCATCGACCTGGCTGTAGGCGTCGTCTTCGGCAAACTGCGACCAGATGCGTTCCGACACCAGTGCCGTCCAGCTCTTCCCGGTGACCCGGCGCATGGCCCAGGCCACGGCCTCTGGCGAGCCGTTCTGGTAGTACCAGAGGGGGCCGTCACTGGCCTTCTCGGGCAATGTGGTGACCTGCAGAAAGCTGTAGATGCTGTCAGGCATGCCCGGTTGGCGCGGCACGATGCCAGCTGCGGCGAACAGGCCAATATCCGGTGGCACGTTGGTGGGGTAGACGGCGTCTACCTGCATGTCCAGGTTCTGCTGCAGCGTGGCTTCGCCGAAGGGCGTACCGGCCAGTTCCGGCACATAGCTGGACAGCTTGGCGTCTGGCGACAGCTTGCCTTCGGCGATCAGGCCGGCGGCGAGCAGGCCGGTCACCGACTTGGTCATGGAGGCCCAGATATGCGGTTGTTCGGGGCTGAACGAATCGAGGTAGCGCTCGTACACCCGCTTGCCGCGATGTAGGACGATAAAGCCGTCGGTGAAGGTGGCGCGCAGGTATTCGGGCAGTGACAGAGATTGGTCCCCGACGTTGAATTCAAGCTGGTCCAGCGCGGCGGCCTCACCCTCTGGCAGCGCCAGGGGGCTGGGCGCGCGGCGGATGCCGGTGGTGGGCGTCATCGCCCGGGCGTTGCGCAGGGCCCAGCGCAGGTTGGGCATTTCGAAGGCATTGTGTTGGGTCACGCGCTTGTCCATGGCGGGTGGAAAGCCCTGCATCACACCCAGCCTTACCGGGTCGCTGGTGTCCGTGGTGGCATGGGCCTGGCTACTGGCAATGGCCAGCAGCAGGGCAGGCAGCAGTCGTGTGCAGGCGGTGAAGGCGGGTGAAGCTTCAGGGTTTTTGCCACTCATTCTTGTTATCTCCTGGAGGTACAGCCTGAGGGGAGCGCCTATCCCCTGCGTTGCAGCCCAATGGCGAGCTGACGTTGAACTCAGTCTGAGAGCGCGATATACCTGTTCGCAATGCATCAACAGCTATAGATACATAGCCAAGAGGAATGTCATGGACGTGCGTGACCTGGAGTACATCATCGCGGTTCAGCAGTGCGGGACGGTGGGCAAGGCCGCTGAGCAGCTCGGCATTACCCAGCCTTCGCTGACCAAGGCGGTGCGCCGTGTCGAGACCCAGCTGGGCGTCATGTTGTTCGAACGCACCTCCACCGGCATGCGCCTGACCCAGGCTGGAGAACTCTTTCTCGAGCGGGCCAAGCGCTTGAGCCGCGACTTCGACGATGCCCTGGCCGAGATGCGCGGAATTCGCAGCGGCGAGCAGGGTGGTGTGCGCCTGGGCTATTCGCCCTCGCTGCCCGATGCCCTGGTGGTCGCCAGTTGCCGGCGGCTGTTGCGCGAGCGTCCGGCGGCCCGCCTGCGCATGCGCAGGCGCCTGGCCAGTGAACTGCTCGAGCTGTTGCGCAACGGTGAGATCGATGTGGCGGTCATGCCGATCTCGGCGGCCACCGAGGGCTTCGACACGCAGACGCTGTATGAGGATTGCCTGGCCGTAGTGGCCGATGCCCGGCACCCCTTGGTCGCCAGGGCGCATGTACAGCTCAGTGATTTGCAGGATCAGCAATGGCTGTTGCCGGAGGGACACATCAGCATCCGCCAGGCCCTGGACAATGCCTTTATCCAGCAAGGCCTGCCGCCACCGACCCTGCGGATCGAAGCGGACTTCAGCAGCGAAGCCTTGTTCGGCCTGATCGTCGGCACTCCCACGCTGACACTGTCGCGCTGTGGGCGAATGACCCAGGCCGCAGGGCTTGCCCCCTTGAACCTGGATCTTGGCGGCCTCGACCTGCGTCGCCGTATCGGTTTGATCACCCGGGCGGGCGGTTACTTGTCGCCGGTCTGCAAGCGCCTGATCGAACTGTTCAAGGACGAGGCTTGCGAGCGCAATATCCAAGAGTGGTTGTAGGCGGGCCCATCCCATTTTGTTATGGGGGACCCCGCAAGAGTTGTATTGGCGGGCTTTTTTTCTCCACTTGTAAGATCGGCGCACCCCGTCTTACTTCGGAGAATAAAAAGTGAACCTCGGAAAGATACTGAGCCGAAGTGCGCGTTACTGGCCGCATAACGAGGCGGTCGTCGACAGCCGCCAGCGCCTGACCTACACGCAACTCGAAGCGCGGACCAATCGCCTGGCCTCGGGCTTGCTGAAACTTGGGCTCGAGCCTGGCGCCCATGTGGCGGTCCTGGCGGCGAACCGTGTCGAGCTGGTCGAGGCTGAGGTGGCCTTCTACAAGGCCGCCATGGTCAAGGTGCCGATCAATGCGCGCTTGTCGGCAGAGGAAGTCGTGCGTGTGCTCAACGACTCGCGCAGCGTCGCAGTGATCACCGGTAGTGCGCACGCCACGGCCCTGGCCGCCAACCGCGAAGCGCTGCCGTACCTTGAATGGATCATCGTGCTGGCAGAGGAGGGGGGCGACATCCCCTATCGTGAAGTCCTCGACATGGGTGATGAGCGAGCACTGCACAGCGATCCCCATGACGATCAACTGGCAGTGCTGCACTACACCTCGGGCAGCTCCGGGGTGCTGAAGGCGGCGATGCTGACCTTCGGCAACCGCAAGGCGCTGGTGCGCAAGAGCCTGGCCAGCCCGGTGCGTGGCGCGGGGCCCGACGATGTCATGGCCCATGTCGGCCCCATCACCCATGCCAGCGGCATGCAGATCATGCCGCTGCTGGCCGTGGGCGCCTGCAACCTGTTGATCGAACGCTACGACGATGAACTGCTGTTGCGCACCATCGAGCAGGAGCGGGTGACGCGCTTGTTCCTGGTGCCGGCGATGGTCAACCGCCTGGTCAATGTCGAGGGCGTCGAACGCTTCGACCTCAGCAGCCTGCGCTTGGTGATGTACGGCGCCGCGCCAATGGCTCCGGCGCTGGTAGAGCGCGCTATCCAGGTGTTCGGGCCGATCCTGGCGCAGGGCTATGGCGCGGGCGAGACCTGTTCGCTGGTGACAGTGCTGACCGAGCAGGATCACTTGGTCAAGGACGGCGATGCCCGCCTGCTGTCGTCCTGCGGACGCTGTTATTTCGAGACGGACCTGCGGGTGGTCGACGAGCAGTTCGAGGACATCCGCCCCGGTGAGATCGGCGAAATCGTGGTCAAGGGCGACGACATCATGAAGGGCTACTGGCAGGCGCCAGAGCTGACTGCCGAAGTCATGAGGGACGGTTACTACCTCACCGGCGACCTGGCCACGGTCGATGAGCTGGGCTACGTGTTCATCGTCGACCGCAAGAAGGAAATGATCATTTCCGGCGGCTTCAACATCTACCCCAGCGAAGTCGAACAGGTGCTCTACCGCCTGCCCGAGGTGTTCGAGGCTGCCGTGGTCGGCGTGCCGGACGAGCAGTGGGGGGAAGCGGTGAAAGCGGTGGTGGTGCTCAAGCCGGGCGCCGGCCTCGATGAGGCTCAGGTCATGGCGTACTGCGCTGAGCACCTGGCGGGCTTCAAGAAGCCGCGCAGCGTCGACTTCATCGATGAACTGCCGAAGAACCCTAACGGTAAGGTCGTGCGCCGCCTGGTTCGCGATGGTTACTGGAAAAACAGTCAGCGCAAGATCTGACGCCGCAGGAGCAGAACCCAATGATTGAGCCAAGCGAAAAAGCCAAACGCATCATCAGTGACATGCAAGCCTTTGTCCGCGATGAAGTCATCCCGCTGGAAAAGAAAGCGCAGTTGCAGTGGGGAGAGGCGCACCCCAGGTCGGTTCTTGCCGATGTCTGGAAGCGCTCCTGCGAGCTGGGCTTCTACAACGTCATGCTGCCCGAGGAACTTGGCGGCGCCGGTTTGAGCGTGGTGGACCTGTGCGCGGTCAAGGAGGCGGCGATTCTTACCGGCTCGATGCTCGCGCCTCACGTACTGGGCGAGTTGAGTGGCCCGCCACGGATCGGCCACCTGTTCAAGGTGGCCAGCCAGGTGCAGGTGGAGAAGTTTTTGCAGCCGGTGTGCCGGGCGGAAAAAGCGGTGTGTTTTGCCTTGACCGAAGCCGAGGCCGGCTCCGATGCCACGGCGATCAAGACCAGCGCCCAGCGTGACGGTGACCACTATGTCCTCAATGGCGCCAAACGCTACATCTCGGGCGCGCCTTATGCCGACTTTGCCGTGTTGCTGGCGGTGACTGGGCCGGGGCAGGGCGCGGCTGGCATCTCGGCTTTCTTCGTCGACCTCAAGGGCCCGGGCGTGCAGATTGATGCGGACTACCAGGTGATGTCCGGTGCGGGCAGCCATGGCAACATCGAGCTGAAAGAGGTGCGCGTACCGCTGGAGAACCGCATCGGCGACGAGGGCGCGGGCTTCAAACTGGCCATGGGGCGTATCACCCTCAACCGCTTGCTGCATTGCCCGACCATGCTCGGCATGGCCGGCCTGGCCCTGAACCTGTCGATCGACCATGCCCGCACGCGCACCCAGTTCGGCAAGCCGATCGCCATGTTCCAGGCGGTCAACCACATGATCGCCGACATGGCCACCGAGCTGCTGGCGGCACGCAGCATGATGTACGCCACGGCGGCGTTGAACGATGCTGGCGGCGATATCCGCACCCAGGCGCCGATGTGCAAGCTATACGCCTCGGAGGCGGCGTTCCGCATCGTCGACCGTGCCGTGCAGGTGCATGGTGGTGCTGGTCTGATCCGCGGCAATCCGGTCGAGTGGATGTTCCGCGCCACACGTATGATGCGTATCCTCACCGGCACCAGTGAGATCCAGCGCAACACCATCGCCAAGGGCATCCTCATGCCTGGCTGAGCCCTTGCGTTTGCGCCCGCCTGAGCGGCGGGTGCCTTCTACCTATAACAATAATCAGAGGTATTCCATGCCCGGCATCGAACCCACCTATCGCCCTAGAGCCGCCTGGACCATTGCGGCGCTGTTGGCGGTGATGATGATGGTGAACTTCCTCGACAAGGTCGTTATCGGCCTGGTCGCCGTGCCCATGATGCATGACCTGGACCTGACTCCCGCGCAGTTCGGCCTGATCGGCGGTGCCTTGCACTGGCTGTTTTCCATTTCGGCAGTGGTCGGCGGCTTCATGGCCAACCGCAAGCCTACGCGTACCCTGTTGCTTGGCATGGGCCTGTTCTGGGCCTTGGTGCAGTTGCCCATGCTGTTTGCCACCTCGCTCTGGACCATCGTGGCCTGCCGGGTGTTGTTAGGCATCGGCGAAGGGCCGGCATCGCCGGTAGCCACCCACGCCCTGTACAAGTGGTTCCCCGACGACAAGCGCAGCTTGCCGGTGGCCTTGCTGCATTCAGGCAGTGCCATGGGCCTGCTGGTGGCCGGCATGCTGATTCCCTGGGTGAGCCTGCACTATGGATGGCGCACCAACTTTGCCGTGCTGGCGGCCATCGGCCTGGTGTGGTGCGTGGCCTGGCACCGCCTCGGCAAGGAGGGCCAGCTGGACAGCGTCCTGCCGGTCAAGGCCGCGGGTCCCGTGGACCCGGCGCGCATGCCTTACCGGCGGCTGCTGAGCGATCCCACGGTCCTGGGCAACTACTTCGGCCATTTTGCCGCGAACTGGTCCCTGGCGCTGACCCTGACCTGGGTGCCGTCCTATCTGGAGAAGGGCTTGGGCATGAGTTCGCTGAGCGCCGGGCGGATGTTCGTGGTGTTCGTGCTGGTGACTACACCGCTGAGCCTGTTCATGGCCTGGTGGTCGCAGCGCCTGTTGCGCCGTGGCCTGCCGTCACGGGTGTCGCGTGGCGTGTTCGTCTCGGTCTGCCTGATCTGCAGCGGCATCCTCGCCGCGTCGCTGGTGCTGCCGGGGCTGTCGACCATCGAGCGCATGATCTGCCTGACCCTCAGTGGCGGCCTGGCCCTGGTGATGTATTCGATCGGCCCAGCGATGCTGGCTGAAGTCGTGCCCAGTGGCCAGCGGGGCAGCATGCTGGCGATCGGCAATGCCTGCGGCTCGTTGGCCGGTCTTGCGGCACCGGTGGTCACTGGGTTCCTGGTGCAGAGTGCCGACGGCCTCAGCGGCCAGGGCTATGCCCATGGCTTTGCGGTGTGCGGCGCGATCCTGGTCGTGGCCGGCCTGGTGGGGCTGTTGACCATGAACCCGCAGCGCTCACACAACCAACTCAAGGCGCAGGGGCCCGCCATCGCTGTGCGTGGCTGACCGGGTCAGGCGTCCTGGCGAGCCTGCGCCGGCTCGATCAGTTCGCCTTTCCAGCGTCCTGTCTGCACCACTTCGATCAGCAGGGCGCGGACCAGGTCGCGCATGCACGAGGCGGCAAAGGTCAGCGGCCTGTGGGTCGAGTAGGCGATGGACACGGTCCGTCGCACGCTCGGCTCGACAATGCGCCGGGCCACTTGCTGTGGGTTCTCTTCCACCGCCGGCCAGTTGCCGATGGTCGCGGCCAACCCGCTGCGTACCAGGCTGCTCACGCCTTGGGCGGTCTGTTGCTCGTAATGGACATTGAGCTCCAGTCCAGCCTCGATGGCGGCCTGCTCCACCCGCCGGCGCAGGTGCGAGCTTGCCCGTGGCGCCATCACCAGTTGACTGCTGACGGCCTTGGCCAGGGTGATGGTGCTCCCCGGGCTGGCCGGCGCCTGCAGGCTCAGCCAGTAGAGCTCCTCGGTGAAGACCGGTTCGGCATGCACATGGTCAAGCTCTTCGGCATTGGGCACCACGCCAAAGTCGACCTTGCCCAGTTCGATCGCTTCCCCCCCTTCCTGGCTGAGGCCGTCGCGTACGGTCAGCTCGATGCCAGGAAACTTTTCGCTGGCGCGGGTAATGATCAGCGGCAGCAGCAGGGCCGACGCGGTGACCGGGATGGCGATGGCCACCCGGCCCTTGGGATTGCCCTTGGTCGACTCCAGCTCATCCTTGACCGAATCGACGGTCTGCACCACCGAACGGGCGATCTCGTACAAGCGCCGCCCGGCATCGGTGAGGTTGATGCCATCGTGCAGCCGCTCCAGCAACTGCATCTCCAGTTCGCTTTCCAGCAGGTTGATCTGGCGGCTTAACGCAGGTTGCGCGATGTAGGCGCGGCGGGCCGCCGACGAGAAGCTTCCCGCTTCGGCAATGGCAATCAGATAACGCAGTTGTTTGAGTGTCATGGAGTTTCCGCGGCCATGCCGGAGCGTTATGGGCTGTATTCGAAGACGATATTGGTGCCGTGCGCAGCGGCTTACTAGGATGGCGCCATTGCTTTCATATGACCTGTTTATTGCCTGTGTTGCAACGCTAGCGTGTTGATTTTCAATGCGTTGCTTCCAGGCCACCGGAGCCCGCCGCATGAAGCCCACTGCTTCTTCATCTGCCTTGAGCCGGTTGTTACTGGGGCAAGGGCAGGAGCCTGATCCACGTTTTACCCTGGCCAATGAGCGTACTTTTCTGGCCTGGATACGCACGGCGCTGGCCCTTCTGGCCAGCGGCATTGCCGTCGAGGCTTTCACCTTGGAGCTTTTCAGCCCCGGCGCCAAGCGCAGGCTGGTGGTCGGCTTGCTGGGCTTGAGCCTGATCGTCAGCCTCAACGCCTTCTGGCGTTGGTTGAGCGTGGAGCGGGCGCTGCGCCAGCAAGCCGTACTGCCGGTGTCGTTGTTGACGCCGTTGCTGTCGTTGGGTTGCACATTGCTGGTCGGCGGTGTGATGGCCGCCCTCTGGGGGCTCTGGTGAGAGACGCCGGGCTGCAGCCAGAGCGCACCACCCTGGCCTGGCGCCGCACGCTGATTCTGCTGGTGCTGGTGGCGTGCCTGGCCCTGCGTTGCCTGCGCCTGCACCCGCTGCTGATTGGTACTGGCATCGCCCTGGCAACGCTGCTGGCGCTGGCGGCCCTGGTCGAGCAGCGCCGCTGTTACCGGCGCGCGCACCAGGGGCTTGCCGGTCAGGGCTCGGCCTGCAATCCGCTACCGCTGTTGTCTCTGGCCCTATGCACGGCATCGCTGGCGATGCTGGTCCTGTCTGGCGTAGTGGCGCAAGCGTGAACTCCCCTGGTGTGTTTTTTCGATAAGGAGCAGCAGCATGAAACCGGATTGGTCCTGCCTCAAAGACGTAAAGATCATCGATGTCAGTCAGCTGTTGCCCGGCCCTCATGCCACCTCGCTGCTGTTGCAGCTGGGGGCGGACGTTATCAAGGTCGAGCAACCTGGGACGGGCGATACTTCGCGCCTGCTCGGCAATGCAGTGTTCGCCCAGTTCAACCGGGGCAAGCGCTCGATTGCCCTGAACCTCAAGGACCCAGCCGGCAAGGCCGACTTCCTTGAGCTGGTACGTCACTGCGATGCGGTAGTGGAGGGCTTCCGGCCTGGTGTCATGCAGCGTCTGGGCCTGGGTTACGAGGAACTGGCCAGGGTCAATCCGGCCATTGTCCTGTGTTCGATTTCAGGGTTCGGCCAGACGGGTCCCTATGCGGCCTATGCCGGTCACGACCTCAACTACCTGGCCATGGCCGGTTACTGGTCGGTCCCGGTGCAGGTCGAAGACAAGGTCGCCCGACCCAAGGTTCGCCTTTCCGATTACGCGGCTTCCGCCTATGCCGCCTTGTCGTTGTCGGTGGCAATCATGAGTGCCCGCCAGCAGGGTGTCGGCCAGCACCTGGATGTGTCGGTGCACGATGCCATCCTCTCCTGGACTGCCCACATGGCCTGGCTGTCCCGTGGCTTTGAGGACAGCCCCGTGGCCGCGCCGACCGTGATGCCCGAGAACGACATCTTCCAGACCCGCGATGGCCGCTACCTGGCCATGGGCATTCTGGAGAATAAGTTCTGGGTGACCCTGTGCGAGGTGCTGGGCGATGAGTTCCCGCAACTGAGGGACGAACGCTTCGCCAACCGCATGGCGCGCTTTGGCCACAAGCAGGAGGTCAATGCTTTGCTCAAGGACATCTTCCTCAGCCGTACCCTGGCACAGTGGAGCCAGGCGTTGGCCGGGGTCGACCTGCCATTCTCGCCGCTGCTCACTGCCACCGAACTGTTCGACGACCCGCATGTCCAGGCGCGCGGCACGGTGCGCCCGTTACCGGCGGAGCGGGCGATCAGCGTGGGCTTCCCGGTGAAGTTCTCCCGCGGCTTGCCGGACAGCGATGCTGCGGTTCCGGCGCTCGGCGAATATGGCATCGAGGCGTTCAAGGCCGGTATCTGAAATGCTGGCGGTCGACGCAGGCCGTGTAGGCGCCAGCGTCAGCTGGCGATGGGCCGGTGATCTCCTACACGGTTTGCTCCGACCTTGAGAGGTAGCGGTCACGCCACCAGCGGCATGCAGGCATACACCACCAGTTCCACCAGCATTTCTTCGCGGGCCAGCCCGGCCACCACGACCGCTGCGCGGTTGGGGAAGGGCGCCTGGAAGTATTCGGCATACACGGCATTGACCGTGGCCAGGTAGCTGCGGTCGGTGACGTAGATCAGCACTTGGGTGACGGCGTCCAGCGAGCTGCCTGCGGCTTCCAGGGTGTGACGCAGGTTGTCCAGGGTCTGCCGGGCCTGGGCTTCGATACCGCCTTCGACCACCTGGCCCTCGGCGTCGATGGGGATTTGCGCGGTGTAGAGCGTGCCATTGCCGACGACGGCCCATTCCAGGGGCGCTTTGGCGGCGAACAGGTTGGTTTTGATGGCGTATTTCATGGCGGGATTCCAGGTTGAACAGGACGGTGAATGTCAGTCGGCATCGCTGCCGCCGCCAGCGCCACGCTGACGCGAGGCTTCGCTGCTTTCGACCAGCACATGGTCGGCCAATTGTTTGAGCCGCTGCCAGGTTTGCTCGCTGACGTCGAAACCCTGCCCGAGCGCCAGGTGCATGGCGGCGGCAGCAGGCGCATGGGTGGTCGGGCGGTTGAATGTGACGGTGATGCTCTGCTCGCCCCCTTGGCCGGGAGAGGGCAGGTCTTCGATGTGCACGTCTGGGCGGCTGTTGCCGGCACTGAAGGTTGCGATGCGTACCTGGCGGGCATCGCGCCAGCGCGCGTGCACCTCTAGCCCCAGCTCGGCCGCCCGGCACAGGTAACCGAGCAACAGCAGGCGGTTATGGCAATGACGGATCCGCAAGATAGCCTGGCCGGTGCGCAGCGCCTTGGCGAGGGTCAGCTCCACGGCGGTCGCGGCGCAGCGCAGCACGCTCTGGCCCTTGGCATCGATGACCAGCAAGGCGCTGTCTTCATAGCACAGGGCAAAGAGTTGGTCGGCTTCGCTGCGTAGGTAGTCCAGTGCCTTTTCCAGCGCGCCGACGCCGTCCAGTCCTTGCATTTGCAGCCAACCGACCATGTCGGCCGCATCTTCGCAATCGCCGCTGGCAAAGCCCATGCCTTCGAAGGCCTTGCGGCACATCACCTGGATTTCGTTGAGGGATACGCGCATGTTCACTGACCTCCGCCTGGCATGACCGCAAAGTTCCAGTCGTCATCGAACGGCTGGCCAATCTCGCTCACCAGCGGCGCGCCCTGGAACAGGGTGATACGGACCCAGCGGCTGGATTTGGGGTCGAACTTGCCCGCGCCGAAAAACGCCAGTTTGCAGCGCAAGAGATGGATCGGCAGCATGTCGTGGGCCAGCAGGTTGGCGCGGATTTCACCGTAGGCGCATTGGGCCATGCCCTGCAGGCGGCGGACCGTGCCCTTGAACGCCGGCTGGGCGATCAGGAAGTGCGCGGTGAGGTCGTTCGGATGAGCGTGCAGATGGTCGAGCAGCGCGGCGCGGCAGCGCTGGATATTGCGCGCGATGCCCAGTTGCATCTCCTTTTCGGCACCTGGCTCCTCGGCGCGCATGCCCAGGCGTGGCTCTTCTTTTTCCGCAGAGCGGTACCAGAAGAAATGCTCGGCGTCGGCAGTGCTGAAGTCATAGGCCAAAGCCCATCCATACCGAGTCTCGATCAGTTCGCGCAACTGCGTCAGGGGCATCTGGGCATCCAGGCGCCAGCCTTCGACAACGCCCATCTGCTCGGCCAGAGGGGTCACCAGGTCGGGGTACAGCTCCAGCAACAGGCTTACCAGCAGCTCCTGGCAGCCGACGCCCGCATGGCTTTCGCTCCAGGCTTGCAGGCGTGGCCAGAGATCGCCGCTGCTGGGCTGGCGGGCGAGCCAGTCGGCCAGGGCCGAGAGGTCCGCCAGGGTTTGTTGGTCTTGCGCGTGTTGGCGCGGGTCTTCGGTCAGGGTCTGTTGCAGGTGCTGGCGTGCCCGTTCGAGCAAGTGGTGCAGGCGTTGCAACTGCGCAGGGGCGGCCGGTTGCGCCAGTACCCGGGCAAGGGCGGTTTCCCGCGCCCAGATCCACTGGTTGACCAACTGCGGATGGTTGAGCAGGAACGGCGCCATACCGAGCCCGGTGGAGTTGCCGACGCCAAGGTAGCGTTGCAGTGCCACGTCCAGTTTCACCGCGCGCTGCGGATTGCGTGCCCGCGCCATGTGTTCGATCTGCTCGACACTGAAGTGACGCAACAGGTACACGGTGAACATCTGCGCGCTGAAGGGCTGGCTGAAATCCGGGTTGTCTTGCAGGCAGCCAAAATCGGCGATGCCGAACTTGCCGTTGCCGTACACGGCGGTGGTGCGGTAGAGGTAGCCGACTTCGGCCAGTTGGCGCGGGTCAGGCTGGTTGCCTTCGGCCAGCGCCGTGATGAACCGCTCGAAATTGCGCAGGCTGCGGTTGGCGCGGGACAGCACCAGCACCCGGGCGTCGAAGCGGCCGGCCTCTTGCAAGGGCGCGTTGCGCCGCAGGTCGGCCAGTTGCTGCTCATCCACATCCCCTGCAACCAGGACGAAGCTCACGTCCCATTGGTCGGCGATCACCCGGTCGCTGCGCTTTTCTGGCGGCAGGTAGGCCGAAAAGATCACGCAGTGGTA
Organism: Pseudomonas sp. X10; assembly: GCF_054889225.1. Classification (NCBI taxonomy): domain Bacteria; kingdom Pseudomonadati; phylum Pseudomonadota; class Gammaproteobacteria; order Pseudomonadales; family Pseudomonadaceae; genus Pseudomonas; species Pseudomonas sp. X10. The sequence goes on from NZ_CM142677.1 coordinate 2,299,997, forward strand.
ATGCGCCGTGGGCGTGTCGATGCGGTAGATGGCCGTGCCATAGCCCTCGGCATCCAGTTCGAAACAGCTGCGCTGGATGCGCCAGTGTTGCTTCATCATCCGGCGCATGCTGCCGCGCACGAAGCTCAAGGGGCTCTGGAAGTGGCTGCCCAGCCGGGCCAGGTCCATGACCTGGCTGGCGGGGCGCAGCGGGAGTGCTTCAAAGGCTTTGTTGGACATTATTGTTGTTCCTGGGCGCATCATGTTCAGAGACCTTGCTCGCGGGCCATGTGCCGGGCGATCCGCACGGCATCCCAGAGCGCCGGCAGGATCACCAGCGACACCGGCACCGCGGTGATGACGATGAAGGATTGCAGGGCGGTGACGCCACCTGCGCCGATGGTGATCAGCACCACGGCCGCGAGGCCCATGCCGATGGCCCAGAAGCCACGCAGCCACTTCTTCGGCTTGTCGGTGCTGGACATGGCCAGCGCCACGGTGAAGGACATGGCGTCGCCATTGGTGGCTACCGAGATGAAGCTCAGGAACAGGAACAGCGCGCTGATCAGGCCGCCCAGCGGCAGGTTCTGGGTCACCCCCAGCAGCAGGGCTTCAGGTTCGCTGCCGTGGGCCGTGACGATGCCCGGCGTCTGCAGTTCCAGGCCGATGCCGGTGCCGCCGACCACGGTGAACCAGAACATGGTCACCACCGGGGCGATGAACGACAGCGTCATGATGATCTCGCGGATGGTGCGGCCCCGCGAGATCCGTGCGACGTACAGTGCGACCATGGGTGCATAGCCGATGAACCAGCCCCAGAAGAACACCGTCCACCAGTCCAGCCACTCGGGGTCGGCACGGAACATCGCCAGCGGGATGAAGTGCTCGACATGCAGGGCGAGGGCCGAGGGGAAGCTGCTGAGAATGAACAGCGTCGGCCCGAACACCACCATGAACAGCGCCAGCCCGATCATCAGCCAGACGTTGATCTCGCTGACGAAACGAATGCCCTTGAGGCCCACCAGGCAGGAGACGGTGTACATCAGCGTCACCAGGATGATGGTGATCGATTGGGTGAGGATGTCGTTGGGCACGCCCCAGACTGCGTGCAGGGCGCTGCTGATTTGCAGCCCCAGGAAGCCGATTGGGCCAATGGTGCCAGCGACCACGGCGATGATCGAGGCCGCGTCGGCCAGGGTGCCGATCGGTCCCTTGAGGGCGCGCTCGCCAAACAGCGGGTAGAGCAGGGTGCGTGGGGCCAGCGGCAGGCCCTTGTCGTAATGCAGGTGCATCAGCACGATGGCCAACAAGCTGCCGAGTACCGCCCAGGCCAGGAAGCCCCAGTGCACGAAGGATTGCGCCAGCGCCGCGGTGGCCGCTGCTTCACTGTGTGGCTGCACGCCGGCGAAGAACGGTGGCGGGCTGGCGAAGTGCATCAGTGGCTCGGCCGCGGCCCAGAACGCGCCACCGCCGGCAAGCAACGCGCACATGATCACGGCGATCCAGTTGAAGGTGCTGATGTCCGGGCGTTGCTCGATGCCGCCCAGGCGCACGCGCCCGCATTTTGAGAAGCAGATGCCGACGCTGACAGCGAAGGTCGCCAGCATCAGTACCTGCCAGTACAGGCCGAAGGCCTTGGTCGACCAGGCGAACAGGGTATTGACCAGCGCCGACACCGCGTCGATGTCGACCAGGGCCGCGACCAGGAACGCCGCCAGGAAGCCACCGCTGATCAGGAACAGCGGCCAGTCGATATCCCGGGCGACCGGCAGGCTCATGGCCTGGCCGTCGGCTTGCAGGGTGGTTGGGTTTTTCATGAAGCCTCCAGAGACCAGCGATTGTTTTTATTGTTCATGCTGTCCATGCGGGGACGGCTCAGGTCTGCGCCGTGGTGGCGGTTTCCAGCAGGCGCAGCCAGTTGAGCCCCATGATGTTGCGCACCTCATCTTCGGCAAACCCTCGGGCACGCAGGCCTCGGGCGATATTGGGGAAGTCGCGGCTGTCACGGAACCATTGCAGCGCAGCGGGCCAGTTGGCGTTGTCCTTCGAGCCTTCGCCGTAGTCCTTCTCCTTGCTCCAGCGCCCGTTGCGCATCCATTCGAGCACTGTCAACGGTTGTGACTGGCACAGGTCGGTGCCAATGCCGATGTGCTCGACGCCCATCAGGTCGGCGGTGCTGGCGATCATGTCGCAGAAGCTCTCCAGGCTGCAGTCCGAGGCACCCTTGAGGTGGAAGGGGTAAGTGCTGAAACCCAGCAGCCCGCCGGATTCGGCGATGCCGCGCAGCACCGCATCGGACTTGTTGCGCTTGGCCGCGTGGAAGCTCGACGGGTTGGCGTGGGAGACGATCACTGGCCGGCTCGACAGCTCGATCGCTTCCAAGGTGCTGCGCTCGGCACTGTGGGACATGTCGATCAGCATGCCGACGCGGTTCATCTCGGCGATGACCTGGCGGCCAAAGCGACTGATCCCGTTGTCTTCACGTTCGTAGCAGCCGCTGGCCAGCAGGCTCTGGTTGTTGTAGGTGAGCTGCATGACGAACACGCCTAACTGGCGGAAGACTTCCACCAGGGCGATGTCGTCTTCGATTGGCGAGCAGTTCTGGAAGCCGAAGAAGATGCCCACCCGGCCTTCCTCATGGGCCAGGCGGATATCGCTGGCCGAGCGCACCGGGCGGATCAGCTCGGGCCAGGTTTCGAAGCGACGGTTCCATTCGCCGATCCGCGAGAGGGTTTCGCGTGCGTTCTCGTGGTAGGCGATGGTGGCGTGTACCGCACTCAGGCCGCCGGCCTGCATCTGCTGGAATATCTCCGAGCTCCAGTTGGAGTACTGCAGGCCGTCGATCATCAGTAGGTCGTGCATGGCGCGTACTCCTTCAAGGCCGCAGGTAGGTGGTCTTGACCACGGTGTAGAAGTCGCGGGCGTACTGCCCCTGTTCGCGGGGGCCGAAGCTGGAGGCTTTGCGGCCGCCGAACGGCACGTGGTAGTCGGTGCCGGCGGTGGGCAGGTTGACCATCACGCAACCGGTTTGGGCACGGCGCTTGAACTCACTGGCATGGCGCAGCGACTGGGTGATGATTCCGGCGGTGAGGCCGTATTCGGTGTCGTTGAGCGTCGCCAGGGCTTCCTCGAAATCAGCCACGCGGATCACGCAGGCGATCGGGCCGAACACTTCCTCGCGGTTGATGCGCATGTCATTGCGGCTGTCGATGAACAACGCCGGGCGCATGTAGTAGCCGTCGGTCTGCAGTTGCAGGCGTTCGCCACCCTCGATCAGTGTGGCGCCTTCGGCCTGGGCCAGGCGCAGGTACTCCAGGTTCTGCTCCAGCTGGCGGGCTTCGGCCACGGGGCCGATGTGCACGCCGGATTCCAGGGCCGGGCCGACCTTGAGCTGGCGCATGCGCGCGCGCAGGGCCTCGACAAAGCGGTCGTGGATGCCATCGCAGACGATCAGGCGCGAGGACGCCGTGCACTTCTGCCCGGTGCCGAAAAACGCACCGTTGAGGGCGCATTCCACCGCGACGTCGAGGTCGGCATCGTCCATGACCACCAGGGCGTTCTTGCTACCCATCTCCAGTTGGCAACGCACCAGGTTGCCCGCGGTGGCGACCGCGACACGCCGGCCGGTGGCCAGCGAGCCAGTGAAGGTCAGCGCGTCGATGTCGGCTGAGTGCGCCAGGGTTTCACCGACGCTGGCGCCGCTGCCCATGACCAGGTTGAAGGTGCCTGCGGGCAAGCCCTGGCGGCTGATGATCTCGGTCAGCGCCCAGGCGCTGGCCGGCACTAGGTTGGCTGGCTTGAAGACCACGGCGTTGCCGAAGGCCAGGGCCGGGGCGATCTTCCACGCGGCGGTGGCCATGGGGAAGTTCCACGGGGTGATGATGCCCACCACGCCGACCGGTTCGCGGTGCACTTCGATGTCGATGCCGGGACGCACGGAAGCGGCGGTCTCGCCCATCTGGCGTAGCACTTCGGCGGCATAGTAGTGGAAGAACTGGCCGCTGCGGTTGACTTCGCCGATGCCCTCGGCCAGCGGCTTGCCTTCTTCACGCGAGAGCAACTGGCCAAGCTCTTCCTTGCGGGCGATCAGCTCGTCGCCGATGGCCATCAGCACCTGCTGGCGTGCTTCCAGGCCAGTGGCGGCCCACAGCGGTTGCGCGGCACGGGCGGCCTGGATGGCTTGCAGGGTGTGTTCGGCGCTGGCCTGGTGGTATTCGCCGATCAGGTCGCGGGTGTCAGAGGGGCTGTGGTTGCTGAGAGTGCCGTGGCCTTCGCACCAGTGGCCATCGATGTAGTTCTTGTAGGTATTGAGTGACATGAGAAGCCTCCGTTTGCCTGGCTCTCATCTTGCGAGCAATATGGCGCAAATAAAAATTAATAAAAAAAATGATTCGATAAGGAATGCTAACCATGTTGCCCGAGCTGAAAATCGCCCAGTTGCGCTATTTCGTGTTGGTCGCCGACCTGAAGAGCTTCCATGGCGCCGCCCGCCAGGCGTACCGCACTCAGCCGGCGATAAGCCTGGCGGTGCGCGAGCTGGAGCAGAAGCTGGGCCAGGCACTGATCGAAAAGGGCGGCGGGCGGGTTGAACTGACGCCTTTTGGCGAACACTGCCTGCCGTTGTTCCGTGGCCTGATCGAGCACCACGACCGCATCGCCCGTGAGGCCACCCTGTTGGCCCAGCATGAGATTGGCCAAGTCAGCATCGCCACCGTGCCCTCGGTGGCCAGCCGGCTGTTGCCTGGCCCGCTGGGGCGTTTCGTGGCCGACCATCCGAACGTACAGGTCAGCATCCAGGACGGCACCGCCGACAGCGTCCAGCAGTTGCTGGCCCAGGGGCAGGTGGATTTCGGCATCAGCAGCATGTGGATGGCCGACGAGCAGATCGAATTTGTCCCGATCCTCCATGACCAGATGGGCGTGGTGTGCCGTGCCGACCACCCCCTGGTGCATGCCGATGGTGCCTTGCACTGGTCGCAACTGCAGGGCTTGCCGATGATCCGCAACGGCACTTCACGGTTGCTGGAAGGCACTGACGCCGAGTGCCTGCTGGAGCACAGCCGATTGTTCGTCTCCAACATGATCTCGCTGATCGCGATGCTGGAAGAAGGCGTGGGGATCAGCACCTTGCCTTACCTGGCGTTCCCGCTGGAGAACGAAAAACTCACGTTCTTGCCCCTGGCCGAGCCGAAGGTCGAGCGGCAGATCGGCATGTTGACGCGCAAGGGGCGCAGCCTGTCGCCGGCGGCGCAGGCGTTGATGGGGTTCTTGACGGCGCAGTTGCCGCAAGGGGTGTAAAAGCGCTTGTCATCGGCCGGTATCTTGCCGGCCGCCCGCACGCCTTATCCAAATCGATGATTTTGTAGGCTGTTTCTGAGACCTGCCTATGACGTTTCCTGTTCGCCGTTTACCGGTGGAATCGTTGTCTCCCGTCGCCCACTCTTCCCGCCGGCATTCCTTCCGCTTCTCCGGAGACTGGGTGGCAGCGTGGTGCGAGGAGTGATCGATGGGCACGGCTACACCCCGACATGGGCATGTTGCGTGCCCATATCAATCCGCAATTGAAGGGTTTTATCGGCGCGTCGGTCTTGCTGGAAGGCCAGCTTCATTGAAGTCGACTGGAGAGTTTACCGACTTCTGCCGCATCTGTGCACTATTGCCGGCGTGGTAGTTTCGGTCTGTGTGTAGAGATGGGTATTTAATCTTTGAATTTGTTTGGGTGTTATGAACAGAAGAGTCTGGGTGTTTGGCTTGGTTTTGGGTTTGGTTGCGGGATGTGACGAGAAGGTTGCTGCGCAAGCGGTATCGCACGTGAAGTTGGATTATATAAGGGAGTTTGCTGATGTCGTGAAGCAACAGCTTGTGTTTGTCGACGGGGGTGAGTTTTTGATGGGGGACTTCGGCTCGAAGTTTGGGAAAGAAGAACTGCCATATGATAGTGAAAAGGGCAGCAAGCCATAGAAATTGGGTGGAAGACCGACTCGTTTACCCCGTTACAGTTGATAGATTTCCCCCTAACCCCTTGGGGCTTCATGACATGTCGGACAATGGCTTGGAGTGGGTGGAGGATTGGTATGACCCGCATTATTACGCAAATTCCCCTTTTCATGACCCGCAGGGGCCGGACGAGCCTAGCCGTAAAAACTATTACGGTAAGTACACAAAAGTTTTGCGTGGACAGGTTACCGCAAACCCTTTGTGGGGGGGGGTTAATGTTCTGCGAAAATTTGTGAGCCCTGATGGTGTCGACGATTTTCTTGGTTACCCCAATTTGAGTACGGCTCGCTGCGTGGTAGATTATCCGGAGCGCATTAATAAGTAGTAGTCATGTACTTGATTGAAGGGCGATAGCAGTTGGCTATAAATGCTAACACTATCTTGGCATACGCCCCTCCAAAAGAACGAAGCTAAATGACTCAGCGTCCCGCTTTTTCCAGTTCCGCGAGTTCCTTCTCGACTTGCTGCATCCGCTCCGTCGCCAGCGTCTGGGTCTTTTCGTCCTGAGCGCTTTCGATCATCAGTTCGGTCAGCTTCTTGCCCAATCGCTTGCCTTCCTCGGTGCTGCTCAGGTCGCGGGCCTTCACCGGATCGTGGGTGGCTTCGACGATGGTGTCGAATTCGGCGTCGGTGAAGTTCTTTTCGCTGTACAGCTTGAGCAGGTCTCTGTGCTGGTCTTCGACCGTCAGGTGTCGGCGCAGCACTTCCTTGATCTTTTCCTTCGGCACGTCGGCATGGCGCTGTTGCAGCAGGGTGGCGATCTTGTCGATGTTGTTTTCGTACGCTTCCTGGATCGGTAGGTTGGCCAGGATCTTCTCTTCGCGGCTGTCCTGCTGATCGCATGCGGCCAGGGCAGCGATCAGCAACAGGGGCAACAGCAATTGACTAAAGCGTGGCATGGAGAAGGCCTTGGGCAGAGGGGCTGGGGGAGGGTGCAATACGGCGAGTCTACAGTCAGGCGCTGTCGGGTGTGAATCGGCGGCGCCTATCCACGGTAGGAGAACACCGCGAACTCGTGGTCGTCGAACAGGAATGTGGCGACTTCTTGCATGCCCATCTTCAGGTGCGCGTGCATTGACGCTTCATTGTCCTTGCGGATGAACAGGATGCCTTCTCGCCCCGGCTCCAACTGGCACAGATGGGCGAACATCCTTTGCGCCAGCCCCTGGCCCCGTTCTTCCTCGCTGACACAGATCGGACCATAGATATAAGCATCGGGGGGCCCGGGGTAGGCCTCCAGCATAGCCTTGACCAAGGGGAAGTCGGCATTCATCTGGCGTGTCGCCGTGAGCAGGAACCCTGTCACCCGCGTGCCCCGGCGCGCCACGATCAGCGGCATTTCCCGCATCATCGCCAGGATGCGCTCGGGCGGTAGGCTGGCAGCGAGCAAGCCGCCACGCTCAACCTGGTTGCGGGCCTGCAAGTCCAGTATGCCGTCCAGGTCCTTCTCGTTGGCTTGGGTGACAACCTGGGCATGATTCGTCATCTGTCTGTACCCCAAGATTGCGCTGAGGTGCTGGTTTACAGGATAGGGATAGAGTTCGTGTTACATACTACATGTGTACCATGTAACTACGCGGTTCGCGCAGAGGACGCTGAACCGGCAACGCCTTCAGGTGACTCTACGAAATCATAGTCAGTTCCCGCTCTTGCTGATGGCTATTCGCGTGGGCGCTACACTGCGCTTCTCTTGCTCGCGTAAAGGAGGTGTCGGTGACCGCGATGACTGGATTCATCGATGTGCAGAGCCATTGGATCGAGACCCCACTGGGGCGGCTGTTCGCCCGTCGCTGGGTGACCACTGACGGAGGGGGCAGGGCGCAGAAGCCGCCGATCATCCTTTTCCATGACTCGCTGGGCTGTATCGAACTTTGGCGGAATTTTCCCGATCTCCTTTGCCAGGCCACCGGGCATGAGGTGATCGCCTATGACCGGCTCGGGTTCGGCCAGTCCGATCGATACCCGGGGGCGCTGCCGCCCGACTTCATCCGTGACGAAGCCGTGCGTTTCTTTGCATTGCTCAAGCAGGAGCTGCGGGTCGATCGTTTCATCGCGCTGGGTCACAGCGTCGGCGGGGCGATGGCGGCCAACGTGGCCTTCCTGCATCCCCAAGACTGCATCGGCTTGATCACCATCGCGGCACAGGCCTTCGTGGAGGACAGGACGGTGGACGGGATTCGGCAGGCCCAGGTGTACTTCCAACAGCCTGGCCATTTGCAGCGGCTGGAGAAATACCATGGCGACAAGGCCCCGTGGGTGTTGTCGGCGTGGACGGATAGTTGGTTGTCGGAGTCGTTCAGTGGCTGGACGCTCGAGGAGCAGGTCGAGCGGGTCGAGTGCCCGTTGTTGGCGTTGCATGGGGATCAGGATGAGTACGGTTCGAGCTTGCATCCGGCGCGTATTGCGCGACTGTCACCGCAGTTGGGCGAGTATCGGATTCTGGCGGGCTGTCACCATGTGCCGCATCGGGAGGCGCCGGAGGTCGTGCTGGAGGCGGTGCAGGGTTTCTTGCGTGGGGCTGGCCATCGGTGAGGCAGGTAGCGTCCCGGCACGGCGAGCGTTTGGCAGCGTCGGCATGCCGGGTCGTTGCCGGTTCGCCTCAGTCCATTAACCGCCGTATCTCATCGTATATATGCCGGTCGACTTCGACCCCGTTCGCAATGGAGCGCAGCCGGGCTTCAAAGCGCCGTTGGGAAGGCCGTCGGGCGCCTTGTGCGGTGATGTTGGCAAACAAATCCTCTGCGCTGCGTGTACCCGCCTCGATCCGCTCGCCCATGAACACGCCCGGGTCAAATGCCAGCAACAGTTCGCCGTGACAGGGCGTAGCTCCGGCGCCATCGTCGTAGGCCATCGACTCCACGCTCGTCATATCCCCGATCAACGCCCCTGCCATCAGCTCGATCATCGCCGCCAGGGCCGAGCCCTTGTGCCCGCCGAATGTCTGCATGGCACCTGCCAGCGCGGCCCGCGCATCGGTGGTCGGCTGGCCGTCGGCATCTACCGCCCAGCCCAGCGGTATGGGTTTTCCTTGCCGTGCATGCAGTTCGATATCACCCCGTGCAATGGCACTGGTCGCGAAGTCGAAGACAAAGGGTTCACCCCCAGGCTGTGGCCAAGCAAAGGCCAGCGGATTGGTGCCGAACACGCCTTTGTTTCCGCCGTGCGGCGCGACCCAACTGTGGCTTGGCGTCATGGCCATGCCGACGAGTCCTTGGGCGGCAATGGCCTCGACTTCCGGCCACAACGCCGAGAAGTGGAAGCAGTGGCGAATCACCAACGCCGCCAAGCCAAAGGTCCGCGCCTTCTCCACCAATAGCGGCAAGCCGGTCTCGAAGGCGAGCAACGAGTACCCGTGATGCGCATCGACACTGACAATCGCCGGGCTCAGTTCGCTGACGCTGGGCAAAGCGGCGGGGTCGACCTTGCCGCTGCGCAGGGAACGGACGCAGACGAGCACGCGGTACAGGCCGTGGGAGTGGCACTCGTCGCGTTGGCATTGGCTGATGACGCGGGCGATGGCCTGGGCATGGGCGTCGGACATGCCATTGTGGGTCAGGGCGCGGACGGCGAGGTCGTGGACTTCGTCGAGGGTGAGGTGGACGGTGTCGGTCATGCGCTGTATTCCCCGTCGACAAGGCGCGGCAAGGCGAGTGGATTGGCCTGCTGCAACTCTGGTGGCAGCAGGTCGTCGGGCAAGTCCTGGTAGCTCACCGGGCGCAGGAAGCGGGCGATGGCGAGGCTGCCGACGGAGGTGCTGCGGGCGTCGGAGGTGGCAGGGAAGGGGCCGCCATGGACCATGGCATGGGCGACTTCGACGCCGGTGCCAAAGCCGTTGACCAGGATGCGCCCGGCCTTGCGTTCGAGCAGAGGCAGCAGCGGTGCGGCAATGGCATGGTCGTCGTGGCCGAGGTGCAGGGCGATGGTCAACTGGCCTTCGAGGCAGGCCAGCACCTTGTGCAGGCTGACGGAGTCGGGGCAGCGGACGATCAGGGAGCAGGCGCCGAAGACTTCTTCGCGTAGCAGCGGCTGATTCAGGAACACCTCGGCATGGGTGGCGAACAGCGCGGCAGTGGCTTGCAGGTCGGTGCCGGCCAGGCCGCTGGCAAGGTTCTCGACGCCAGGTCGTTGCCGCAGCGCGTCGACCCCGGCCTTGTAGCTGTGGCAGATGCCAGGTGTGAGCATGGTCTGTGCTGGGACAGTGCGCAGACGCTCGGCGGCTGCTTGCTCGAACTGGCGTAGGGGCGGGCCGTCAATCGCCAGGATCAGGCCGGGGTTGGTGCAGAACTGGCCAGCACCGAGGGTCAACGAACCCACGAAGCCGTCGGCGATCATGGCGCCTCGCTCGGCCAAGGCCCCGGGCAACAGCAGCACAGGGTTTATCGCGCTCATTTCGGCATACACCGCAATCGGCTCGGGCCGGTTGGCGGCGATGTGCATGAGGGCCGTCCCACCGCTGCGCGAGCCGGTGAAGCCAACAGCCTTGATCCGCGGATCAGCCACCAGGCTCTGGCCAATCTCTCGGCCGCTGTCGAACAGCAGACTGAACACGCCCTCCGGCAGGCCGCAGTCGCGCACGGCTTGCTGGATGGCACGGCCAACCAGTTCGCTGGTACCAGGATGGGCGGAGTGTGCCTTGACGATCACTGGGCAGCCGGCGGCGAGGGCCGAGGCGGTATCGCCGCCGGCCACGGAGAAGGCCAGGGGGAAGTTGCTGGCGCCGAACACCGCTACCGGGCCCAGTGGGATATGGCGCAGACGCAGGTCAGGCCGTGGCAGGGGGGAGCGGGTGGGTTGCGCGGGATCGATGCGGCAGTCGAGGTAGCGGCCTGCACGCAACACCTTGGCGAACAGGCCGAGCTGGCCGACGGTGCGGCCGCGCTCGCCTTCGAGACGGGCGCGGGGCAGTCCGGTTTCGGCCATGCAACGCTCGATCAGTTCATCGCCCAGGGCGAGGATGTTGGCGCCGATGGTGTCGAGGAAGCTGGCGCGCCGTGCCGGGTCAACGGCGCGGTAGTGGTCGAAGGCTTGTTCGGCCAGGGCGCAGGCCTGCTCGAGATCGTCCGGGCTGGCGCCTCCGAAGGCCGGTGCCAGCACTTCGCCGCTGGCGGCGGCAATGGCCTGGACAGTGCCGTTGCGGCCGCGGCGGGCGCTCTGGCCGATCAGCAGTTCACCATGAATGGGCATGTGCGCCCTCCTTATGCGTTGTGGGGTTGTGGACGGCCCAGGGGTTGGCCGGCCAGGTCCGGGGCCTCGGACTCTTCGTCACCGTCCAGGCGCACCAGGTGCGCAGGCACACCCGTGCGCGCGCCCCAGTAGTAGATGGCCAGGGCGTTGGCGGCGACCACCAGGGTGTCGAACGGGTGGCTGAGTACACCGAGCCCGCCGAAGCTGCCCAGTCCCGAAAGAATGATGGTGGTGGCATAGAAGCCGATCAGCCATGCCGAGCTGCGCACCTGCTGGCTGAGGCTGAGGTGGTCGGTGGGCACCAGGCGCTTGCACAGCAGGTAGACCACGAACATCAGGATCTGCAGGCCGAGCAGCCAGGACACAGTGTTCCAGCCGGACCAGTAGACGATCAGCGCGGCGACGATGAACGATACCGGCCCCAGCAGGCCAAAGCCCTTGACCCGGAATGGGCGTGGCAGGTCAGGCGCGCTGCGGCGCAGGGCCGCGACCGAGATCGGGGCGATGGCGTAGCTCAGCACCAGGGCGGCGGAGACCACGTTGATCAGCGCCTCCCAGGACGGGAACGGCAGGGTCCAGAACACCGACATGGCGAAGGTCAGCCACAGCGCCGGGCGCGGGATGCCGGACTTTTCGTCGATGCGGGTGAAGAGCTTGAAGAACGTGCCGGTGCGCGCCCAGCCATAGATCACCCGTGGCGTGGCGTTCATGTAGATGTTGCCGCAGCCGCTGGGCGAGATCACCGCGTCGGCCACCACCAGGTAGGCCAGCCAGCCGACGCCGAGGGTCAGGGCGATGTCGCGGTAGGGCAGGGAGAACGCTTTGCTGATGTGCTCCCAGCCGCCTGCGAGCATTTCGGTCGGCACGCCGCCGAGGAAGGCCAGTTGCAGCAGCACGTAGATGGCGGTGGAAAGCAGTACCGAGAGAATCAGGGCGATGGGGATGGTGCGCTGTGGGTTGCGCACTTCGCTGGCCACGGAAATGATCGGCGTCAGGCCCAGGTAGGCGAAGATGATGCCGCCGGCCGAGACGGCCATCTCGATGCCAGACATGCCAAACGGCGCGAAGCCCTGAACGCTGAGGTTCTCGGGCTTGAAGAAGGTGAACAGCACGCCGATCACCAACAGCGGCACGATGAACTTGAACAGGCTGATGAAGTTGTTGGCCTTGGCGAAGGTCTTGACGCTGTAGTAGTTCAACACGAAGAACAGGCACAGCAGGGCGAACTGCAGCAGCCAGCCGAGGGCGGTGGGGTTGCTGCTGCCCGCGTGGGTCAGCGAGGGGAACCAGGCCGCAGCGTACTGGCGGGCGGCGACCACCTCGATGGCCACCAGGCTGGAGAAGGCGATCAGGGTGATGAAGCCCATCAGGTAGCCCAGCAGTGGGCCGTGGGAATACACCGGGTAGCGGATCACGCCGCCAGCGCGGGGCAGGGCGGCGCCCAGCTCGCAATAGACGATGCCCAGCAGCAATACGGCGAAACCGCCGAGCAGCCAGGAAAAGATCCCGGCGGGGCCGGCGATGGACGAGACGTGGCTGGCGGCGAACAGCCAGCCGGAGCCGAATATGGCCCCCAGTCCGATGAATGTGAGGTCGGTCAGCGACAGCTGTTTCTTGAATTTGCCTTGGCCTGACATAGCGCTTGCCTTCTTGTGGGTTGTTATTGGAGTCGGCAGTTCGGGTTGTCTTCGAGGGTCTTATTGTTCGGTTGTTGGGGGGGAGTGCAGGGATGGGCCGGTGCCCACGCAAGCCCGCCCCTCGTGCACCGCCCGCTCGGGTTGGGTGCCGTGGGAGCGGGCTTGCCCCGCGGGATCTCAGAGGCCTACATCGGGCAGTTCGGGGCGCGTGGCCAGGGCCTTGGTGACCAGCGCCTTGACCTCCTCCAGGGTTTCGCCCTGCAGGGCCAGGCGTGGCGGGCGGGTGATGGACGAGCCGCGACCGACCAGCTCTTCGCAGAGCTTGATGCACTGCACCAGGTCCGGGCGGGCGTCCAGGTGCAGCAGGGGCATGAACCAGCGGTACAGGGCCAGGGCTTCATCGAAGCGCTTCTGCTTGGCCAGGCGGAACAGGGTCTCGCCTTCTTTCGGGAAGGCGTTGGACATGCCCGAGACCCAGCCTTCTGCACCGACGGCGACCGACTCGACCACCACGTCATCCAGGCCGGCGAACAGCACGAAGCGGTCTCCTACGGCATTGCGCAGGTCGATGAAGCGCCGGGTGTCGCCGGAGGAGTCCTTGAAGCAGACGATGTTCTCGCAGTCCTGCAGGGCGATCAGCACGTCAGGGGTAACGTCGTTCTTGTAGATCGGCGGGTTGTTGTAGACCATCACCGGCAGATCGGTGCCGGTGGCCACGGCGCGAAAATGCGCGGCGGTCTCATGGGCCTTGGCGGAGTAGACCAGGGCCGGCATGACCATGACGCCGTCGACGCCGGCACGGGCGGCCTCGCGTACGGTGTTGCGGGCGAACTCGGTGGTGAACTCGGCGACCCCGGCGATCACCGGCACGCGGCCGCCGGCGGCGTCCTTGGCAGTTTCGATCACGGCGAGTTTCTCGTGGGTGGTCAGCGAGGTGTTCTCACCGACCGTGCCGCACACCACGAGGCCCGACACACCGTCGTTGACCAGGTTGCTGATGACCTTGTGGGTGGCGTCCAGGTCGAGGGAATGGTCGGCGTTGAACTGGGTGGTTACGGCCGGGAACACACCGGTCCAGGAAATGGCTTTGCGGCTCACGTTGATTGTCCTTGTTGGGTTGTGGTGGGGATAGGTTGGACCCGGGGCCGCCGCTGGCGCTTGAAGGTTTTGCATCCAGTGGGAGACGAAATCGGCATAGTCCGGCGGGCCTTCCTTATTTGCCGTTAGGCCGGTTTCGTCAGTGCCGGTGTTATCGCGGGCAAGCCCGCTCCTAGAGGGGTAGCACCAGCCTGAAGGCTGCGACCGGTACGAACTGTGCCGATTTCGTCATCCGTGCAGGTGAAAACCCACAAGCCACGGCCACGCCGACGCGCCACCCTGTGTGCAACGACAACAGGGGACTTCCATGAAGCAGATCCGCATCCTCGACTCCCACACCGGCGGTGAACCGACCCGCCTGGTCACCACCGGTTTCCCTGACCTGGGCCACGGCAGCATGGCCGAGCGCTTGGCCATCTTGCGCCGCGAGCATGACCACTGGCGCCGAGCCTGCATGCTCGAACCTCGTGGCAACGACGTGTTGGTCGGTGCCTTGCTCTGCGCACCCTCCCGTGCGCATGCCTGTGCCGGGGTGATCTTCTTCAACAACAGCGGTTACCTCGGCATGTGTGGCCACGGCACCATCGGCCTGGTGCGTTCGCTTTATCACCTGGGCCGTATCGAGCCGGGCGTGCATGTGATCGAAACACCGGTGGGCGAGGTGCAGGCGACGTTGCACGAGGACCTGTCGGTGAGTGTGCGCAACGTACCGGCCTACCGCTATCGCCAGGCCGTGGAAGTGCAAGTGCCGGGGCACGGTACTGTGGTCGGCGATATCGCCTGGGGCGGCAACTGGTTTTTCCTGGTCAGCGAGCACGGCCAGCGCATCGCTGGGGACAATGTCGAGGCACTGACCCAGTACACCTGGGCGGTGCGTCAGGGCCTGGAGGCCGCGGGCATCACTGGTGCCGAAGGGGGGGAGATCGACCATATCGAGCTGTTCGCCGACGACGACCAGGCCGACAGCCGCAACTTCGTGCTTTGCCCGGGCAAGGCCTATGACCGCTCGCCCTGCGGCACGGGCACCAGCGCCAAGCTGGCCTGCCTGGCGGCGGACGGCAAGCTGGCGCCAGGGCAAGTGTGGTGCCAGGCCAGTGTGATCGGCAGCCGCTTCAGCGCCAGTTATGAGCTTGTCGATGGCCAGGTGGTCCCGACCCTGCGTGGCAGTGCCTGGGTCAGTGCCGAGGCCACCTTGCTGATCGACGAGACCGACCCCTTCGCTTGGGGGATCGGCGCGTGATTGCTGATGCCATCGTGATCGGCGCCGGCATCGTCGGCGCCGCCTGCGCCCATGAGCTGGCCGGGCGGGGCCTGCGAGTACGGGTGCTGGACGATGCCCGCGGCGGGGCGACGGGGGCGGGCATGGGGCACCTGGTGGCGATGGACGACAACGCTGCCGAGCTGGCCCTGAGCCGTTACTCCATCGGGTTGTGGCGTGACTTGGCACCGCGCCTGCCGGAGCGTTGCGCCTATCGCAACTGCGGGACCCTGTGGCTGGCCAGGGACGCTGCCGAGCTGGACATGGCCCGCGCCAAGCAGCGTGGCCTGGACGGGCAGGGGGTCGACAGCGAGCTACTCGATGGCGCGGCCCTGGCGGCGCTGGAGCCCATGTTGCGCAAGGGCCTGGGCGGAGCGCTCAAGGTGCCGGGGGACGGCATCCT
This sequence comes from Pseudomonas sp. X10, assembly GCF_054889225.1. Taxonomy (NCBI): domain Bacteria; kingdom Pseudomonadati; phylum Pseudomonadota; class Gammaproteobacteria; order Pseudomonadales; family Pseudomonadaceae; genus Pseudomonas; species Pseudomonas sp. X10. The sequence goes on from NZ_CM142677.1 coordinate 2,315,553, forward strand.
CTATGCACCGGCCACCGCCCAGTGGCTGTTGCAGGAGCAGCCGAATATCCAGCGGCAACACGCCACGGTCCACGCGCTGGAGGGCACCCGCGTGCTGCTGGAGGGAGGGCAGTGCCTGCAGGCCCCGTTGGTGATCGTCGCCAATGGTCTGGGCGCCAAGGCATTGCTACCGGAGCTGCCCTTGAGACCGAAGAAGGGCCATCTGCTGATCAGCGACCGTTATCCGCAGCAGGTCCATCACCAGTTGGTGGAGCTGGGTTATGCGGCCAGCGCGCACAGCAGCGACGGCACCTCGGTGGCCTTCAATGTGCAGCCGCGCCCCACGGGACAATTGCTGATCGGCTCGTCGCGGCAGTTCGACACCCTCGACCCGGCGCTGGAGCAGCCGTTGCTGGCGCGTATGCTGCGTCGGGCGACCGACTATCTGCCGGGGCTGGCCAGGCTCAATGCCATTCGTGCCTGGACCGGTTTTCGCGTCGCCACTCCAGATGGCTTGCCCATCCTCGGCGAGCATCCGCGCCAGCCGGGGCTATGGCTCGCCGTGGGCCACGAGGGCCTGGGCGTGACCACCGCGCCGGGCAGCGCGCGGCTGCTGGCTGCGCAGATCTTCAACGAGGCCGCGCCAATCGACGCAGCGGCTTATGCCCCTGGGCGCCTGTCGATGGGAGAAGCAGCATGATCATCTACCTCGAACAGCGGACCCTGGAGGTGCCGGAAGGCGTCACCGTGGCGGCCGCCCTGGCGTTCAGCGGCAACGGCCTGACCCGGCGCTCCTGCGCTGGCCAGCCACGGGCGCCGTTCTGCGGCATGGGCATCTGCCAGGAGTGCCGCGTGACCATCGACGGCCAGCGCCAGTTGGCCTGCCAGACCCTGTGCCGCGCCGGCATGCAGGTGGAGCGCACGCCATGAAGCAACAAACCTTGCGCTGTGAAGTGTTGATCGTCGGCGCCGGCCCAGCCGGGTTGGCGGCGGCCGCCGCGGCCGCCAGTCGTGGCACCGATGTGCTGATCCTTGACGACAACCCACGCCCTGGTGGACAGATTTGGCGCCACGGGCCTGGCTTCGACCCGCTGCCGGCAGCCCAGGCGCGCTTGGTTGTATTGGCGAAGGCGAACGTGCGCCATTTGCCTGGCACGCGCATCGTCGCCGCCCCTGAGCCGGGCTGCCTGCTGCTGGAGGATGCCGAGCGTGGCATGTTGCTGCGTTATGAGCGGATGATCCTCTGCTGCGGCGCCCGTGAACGGCTGTTGCCATTCCCAGGCTGGACCTTGCCCGGCGTCACCGGTGCCGGCGCTTTGCAGGCCTTGGCCAAGAATGGTTTGCCGCTCAAGGGCGAGCGGGTGGTGATCGCCGGCTCCGGTCCTTTGCTGCTGGCCAGCGCCGCTACGGCGCGGCAGGCCGGGGCGCAGGTGTTGCGCGTGCTTGAGCAGGCGCCGATGGCACAGGTGCTGGGCTTTGCCGCGCAGCTGTGGCGCTGGCCGGGCAAGGTCGTACAGGCGGCGCAACTGATGACCCCGGGCTACCGTATGGGTGCGGTGGTACTGGAGGCCTTGGGTGGGAAGCGCCTGGAGGCGGTGCGGATCCAGCAGGGCGAGCGCGTCGAAGAGCTCGAATGCGATCGCCTGGCCTGCGGTTTCGGTCTGGTGCCCAATACCCAGTTGGCCAGTTACCTCGGCTGCCGTCTGGAGGGCGAGGCGGTAGCGGTCGATGCGCTGCAACGCACCAGTCGCGACGGTCACTTGGCCGCGGGAGAGTGCACCGGTTTTGGCGGCAGTGAGCTGGCTCTGGTCGAAGGCGAGATCGCCGGATGGACCGTGATTGGCGAAGAGGCCCGTGCCCGCCAACTGCTGGCGCGCAAGGCCCGTTGGCAGCGCTTCGCCGACCAGTTGGCGCACAGCTTTGCCCTGACGCCACCGGTGTATGGGCTGGCCCAGCCAGACACGCTGCTGTGCCGCTGCGAAGACATCCCTGTCAGTGCCGTGCGCGAGCAGCCAGGCTGGACGGCTGCCAAGCTGCAAAGCCGTTGCGGCATGGGCGCCTGCCAGGGGCGGGTGTGCGGCACGGCGGCGCAGGCCTTGTTCGGCTGGGGGCCGGGTACGCCACGCTCGCCCCTGGTGCCGGCGCGAATCGCTACACTGCTGCTCGACGCGACCTCCCAGGAGCCCTGACACCCCATGAGCCACGCGGCCCTCACCAGCCTGGCCTGCCAGCGTGCCGACAGCATCGACCGCCTGCTCGAAGGCATCGCGCCTATCCTGCCGTTGCTGGACGACATCCCCAACACGGTGTTCTTCATCAAGGACCTGCAGGCGCGCTACCTGGCTGCCAACCTGACCTTGGCCCAGCGCTGCGGTTTCAAGAGCATCGAGCCGCTGCTGGGCAAGACCAGTGCCCAAGTGTTCCCCTCGCAGCTCGGGCCGCGCTACACCGAGCAGGACCAACGCGTGCTGGCGCAGGGCATGGTCCTGCAGGATCAGTTGGAATTGCACCTCTACGGCAGCCGCGAGCCCGGCTGGTGCCTGACCCACAAGCGTCCGCTGCTCGGGCGCGAGGGGCAGGTCATCGGCATGGCCGGCATCTCCGTGGACCTTCAGGCAGCCCGCGACAGCCACCCCGCCTACCAGCGCCTGGCCGCGGTGGACAGCTATATCCGCGAGCGCTACAACAGGCCGGTGACCCTGCAGGACCTGACGCGCATCGCCGGCCTGTCGGTGGCGCAACTGGAGCGTTACTGCAAGCGCATTTTCCACCTCACGCCCCGGCAGATGATCCACAAGGTGCGGTTGGAGCATGCGCACCGGTTGTTGCAGACAGAACTGCCGATCACCGATATCGCCTTGCAGTGTGGGTATACCGACCACAGCGCGTTCAGCCGGCAGTTCAAGACGCTGACCGGGGTGTCGCCGAGGGCGTACCGGCAGGCGATGGTGGGCGGGGACTGAGCCGGCGTGCAAAGGGCTGGAGGATGTGCTGAACTGGAAGTCCCGATCGCGGACAAGTCGGTGCGCCGAATCGCCGCTCCTGCAGAGCGTGTGGGCCCGGACTGTCCTGACCATTGCTGAGGCCGCATGCTCCATCAGACCTGTACCCTGGAACCCGTTGCCGCCGGTGCGATCGACGAGGTCGTCGCCTTCGTCAACGATGCCCGCCGTGAGCTCTTTCCCATGCTCGCCAACGCCCCCATGCCCGATGACTTGGCGCGCTTTCGCGAGGTGTACGTGGAGGGCGGCGGTTGCTTTCTGGTCGCCCGCGACCAAGGCCAACTGATCGCCGCGATCGGCTACCTGCCCTATGACCATCGCTTCGCCCAACTAGACTACCGCGACAGGCGGGTGGTGGAGGTGGTCCGCTTGTTCGTGCTGCCCAGGTACCGTCGCGGTGGGCTGGCGGCGGCGCTGTTCACGGCCTTGCGCGAGCAGGCGAAGCGGCAGGGGATCGAGTGCCTGTACCTGCACACCCACCCGTTCCTGCCGGGGGCGGTCGCCTTCTGGCAGAAGCAGGGTTTCGAGGTGGTGGATGTAGAGGATGATCCGCTTTGGCGGACCACCCATATGCAGCTGATGCTGGCCTAGAACCCGCCGGTAAGAGGGTACTCGATCGCCAGGCGAATCTGGTCCGCATCCAGTTCCGCTTGCGCGGTATTACCCCGGTGCACGTTGTGTCGTAGTGAGAAGGCGGTGCCCTTGGCTTTGCCGCTCTGCACCACGTAGCGGGCTTCGAGGTCACGCTCCCAGTGCTTGCCGCCCTTGCCGTAGCCCAGGTAGGCATAGCCGCCATTGGCGTCGGCATGGCTACCGTCGATATCGAAGCCGCGCACGTACAGGGCGGTGAGGTTCAGGCCGGGTACGCCGAAAGCGCCCATGTTCAGGTCGTATCGCGCCTGCCAGGACTTTTCATTCGGGGCGTTGAAATCCGACAGCTGTACGGCGTTGCCGATGAAGATGGCACCGCGGGTGACGTAGTCGAACGGGGTGTTGCCGTCCACTTCCTGGTAGCCGAGGCTGAAGGTGTGCGGGCCTTGGTTGTAGCGCGAGACCAGGCTCCAGGTGGTGTTGTCGATGCGCCCGGACAGGGCCTTGCCGGTGTCGGTGGTGCGGTACAGGTTGAGGTCCAGGCTCAGGCTGCGTCGGTCATCGATGGCGTGGCTGAAGGTGCTGCCCAGGTAGTGCTGGTTCCAGGTGTCTTCATAGCGCGAGGTGTAGAGGCTGGCGCTGAAGTCGGCGCTGGGGTTGTACACCGCGCCGGCCAGGTCGAAGCTGTTGCCCTGGCGGCCGCTGGAGTAGTTGACCACGAAGCCTTGGTCATGGCTGCTGGCGTTGCGGTCGGTGCTTTCATTGAAGTGGCCCGCCACCAGCCTGAGGGTGTCGATCTCGTTGCTGTCGAGGAAGAAGCCAGTGGCGGTTTCGGGCAGCAGGCGGCTGTCGGAGGAGCTGAATACCGGGGTCTTGACCCGCTGCTCGCCATAGGACAGCACCGTATTGGACAGCCGCAGCTTCAGCGCCGCGCCGCCACGGCTGTAGGCGTTCTTCGGGTGGCCCTCATTGTCCACGCCGAGCAAGCGCGCTTTACCGGCACGGCCACCGCCGCTGTCGAGCTGCACGCCGAGGTAGGCGTGGGCATCGACGCCCACGCCGATCAGGCCTTGGGTGAAGCCGGACTGGAACGTACCCATCAGGCCATAGGCCCATTCCTCGGCCTTGCCGTTGCGCTCGCTGCGCGCTTTATAGGCATTGCGGGCGCCGCTGTTGCTGGCGCCGTGGCGATAGTCGCGCTGGTCGAACACGGTGCGGTTGAGCAGGCTCCAACTGCTGTCTTCGACAAAACCGTTGGACTGGGACTGGGCAGAGTCGGCCAGGGCCAGGGGGCTGCTGCCGAGCAGAGCAAGCAGTAGGGCCGAGCGTGGGGACGAAGCGATCACTGGCCGGCCTCCAGCTGTTCCAGTTGGGCGACGAAGCGCTGCTTGGCGCGCGCGGGGAGGCTGTCTGGCAGGGCGGGTGTCTCGGTGGCCGATTCGCCGACTTGGATCAGCATGACCATACCCATGGCCAGGTGCGGAATGCATTGGATGCCGTACAGGCCCGGCACTGTGAAGGTCTGCTCATGGAGTTGGTTGATCTTGCTCTTGAAGGCTTCGGCGCCAGCTGGCAGCAGGGAGGGCAGGCTGGCAGCGTTGTGCCCGCTCTGGGTCGGCAGGAAGCGCACGGTGTCGCCCGGTGCGATGCGCAGGTGGTCTGGCTCATAGATCATGGCGCCGTCGGCACCACGGTTGAGCATCTTCACTTCATGGACTTCGGCCAGCGCGGCGGGTGCGAGCAGGGCGGCGGACAACAGCGGGGCAAGGGGGCGCAACAACATGGTTCAGGCTTCCAGCTTCAAGGGGCGCGAAAACGCAGGATGCGCGCGCCGTCGAATAGGTCGGTCAGGTAGTGGGCGTGCACGCCGAAGGTGCTCAGCAGGCGTTCGGGTGTCAGCACTTCCAGCGGCTTGCCCAGGGCCACCAGGCGGCCATGGTCGAGCACGGCCAGGCGGTCGCAGGTCAGCGCCTGGTTGAGGTCGTGCAGGGCGATCAGGCTGGTCACCGGCAGGGCTTGCACCCGTTGCAGCAGGCTCAGTTGGTGCTGGATGTCGAGGTGGTTGGTCGGTTCATCGAGCAACAGCAGTTGCGGACGTTGGGCCAGGGCACGGGCGATGTGCACGCGCTGGCGCTCGCCGCCGGACAGGCTGCTCCAGGTCCGCTGGCGCAGGTGCAGGGCATCGACGTCGGCCAGGGCCTGGTCGACGATGGCGGTGTCTTCGACAGAGAAGGGCGCCAGGGCCGACAGCCAGGGAGTGCGGCCCAGGGCCACGGCGTCGAACACGCTGATGGCGTCATGGGTGTCGGCCTGTTGTTCCACCAGCGCCATGGCCTGGGCGACCTGGCGGCGCGGCTGGCGCGCCAAGGGCTGGCCGAGCAGGTGCACGCTGCCGCTGCTGGGCGGGCGCAGGCCGGCCAGCAGCTTGAGCAAGGTCGACTTGCCCGAGCCGTTGGGGCCGACGATGCCCAGGGTTTCGCCAGGGGCCACGGCGAGGTTGATGTTGTGCAGCAACTGGCAGTCGCGCACGTGGAAGCCCAGATTTTGGCAGGTCAGCAGGGCGGTCTGCTGGGGCGGTGTCATGGCGGTCATCGTTGTTGCCTGCGGCTGATGAGGATCAAGGCGAACATCGGTGCGCCGATCAGGGCCGTGACCACGCCTACCGGGATCACCTGGCCGGGGATCAAGGTGCGCGAAAGGATGTCGGCTGCGATCAGGAACAGTGCGCCACCCAGGGCGCTGGCTGGCAGCAGGCGGCTGTGGCTACCGCCAAGCAGCAGGCGCAGGGCGTGGGGGATGACCAGGCCGACGAAGCCGATAGCACCGACGATCGACACCATCACGGCGGTGACCAATGCGGTGCAGGTGATCAGCAACAGTTGCACGCGGCGTACCGCAATACCCAGCGAGGCCGCCGAGTCGGCACCGAAGGTGAAGGCATCCAGCGCCCGCCGGTGCCACAGGCACACGGTCAGACCGGCCATGGCCACCGGCACTGCCAGCCATACCGATGGCCAGCGCACGCCACTGAGGTTGCCCAGCAGCCAGAAGAGGATGCCGCGTGCCTGTTCGGCGCTGGCCGACTTGGTGATGAGGAAGGCGGTCAGCGCATTGAACAGCTGTGAGCCGGCGAGGCCGGCGAGGATCACTTGGGCGTTATTGTGGGTGGAGCCGTTGGCGCGGGCCAGCAGCAGAACCAGGGCGAAGGCCGCCAAGGCGCCGATGAAGGCGCCGCCAGACAGCGACAGGGTGCCGACACCGATGCCCAGCAGGGCGACCAGCACCGCGCCGGTCGAGGCGCCGGCCGATAGGCCCAGCAGGTAGGGCTCGGCCAGTGGGTTGCGCAGCAGTGCCTGGAGGATCACCCCGCAGGTCGCCAGTCCCGCACCGCAGGCAGCGGCTACCAAGCTGCGGGGCAGGCGGTAGTTCCAGACGATGCCTTGGTCGATGGGGTCGAGCAGATGCCCGGCATGCCACAACTGGTTGGCCAGCACTTGGTAGATCACCTTGGACGAAAGATTGGTCTCGCCGATGGCGATGCCCGCCAGCAAGGCCGCCATCAGGGCAGCCAGGGCCAGGGCACCGAGGGATAGCAGGCGGATCATGGTTGTGGTGCTTTACCGGAAGCGAAGGCTTCGGACAGGGTCTCGAGGCCACGGAACAGGCGGATGCCGGCCTGCATGGCGTCGGCATCGAGAACGATGATGCGGTTGTGCTTTACCGCGTCCATGTTCTGGGTCACTGGGTCGCTACGGAGGAACTCCAGCTTCTTCTGGTAGTCATCGGCGGGGAAGCGACGGCGGTCCATGCGAGCGATGATCAGCCACGTCGGGTTGGCCTTGGCCAGGGTTTCCCAGCCCACGGTTGGCCATTCTTCGTTGGACTCGACCACATTGCGTACGCCCAGGGTCTGCAACATGAAGTCGGCCACGCCCTTGCGTCCGGCGACGTAAGGGTCGATGTCCAGGTCGGCGCTGGAGAACCAGAACAGCGCCGAAGTGCCGCCCAGGTCTTTGTCGGACAGGCGCGCCTTGGCACTGTCCAGGCGGCCCTTGAGGTCGGCGTTGAGGGCCGCGCCGCGGTCTTGGGTGTCGAAGATCTCGGCCAACTGGGCAACGCTCTTGTAGATGCTGTCGATCTGGAACGGCTGTAGGCGGGTGCCATCGGCACCGACCAGGTTGTCCTTGCCTTCGCAATCCGACGGCAGCACATAGGTGGGGATCTTCAGCTCGTGGAACTGCTCGCGGGTCGCGACTACGCCCTGGGCGCCGACCATCCATTCGAACTGCACGGCAAGCAGTTGCGGGCGCTTGCCGACCACCGCTTCGAAGCTCGGGTCGTTGTCGGCCAGGCGCTCGATCTTGGCGTTCAGCTCCTTGTACTCAGGCAGCACGTCGTTGAACCACAGCGAGGTGCCCACCAGCTTGTCGCCCAGGCCCAGGGCGTAGAGCACCTCGGTGCCGGCCTGGCCAATGGTCACGGCACGTTCGGGGGCGTGCTGGAAGGTTTGCGCCATGCCGCAGTTCTCGATCGTCAGCGGGTAGTGGGTGGCGGCGGCCTGGGCCAGGCCGGTCAGGCCGAGGCCCGCGAGCAGGGTGACGAAACGGGGCAGCATGTGGGGTGATCTCCTATCGGACAGTACACGGACGGTACGCGCGGACAGGCATCGCAGGCCCCGTGCAAGCAGGTTGCGCTGGGGCGTGATAGCCATCCCGGGCACCCCGCCGGTTGGTGAATGTGTGCCGGCAGGTCTCCTGACTGGTGCGTCAAGGCCCGGCTCCAGCCTTCCCGGGGTTGGTCCCAGTGGCATCGATGGAGCAGGCTCGGCACTTACAGTTGCGGGGGCAGTTCCTTTTGGCCCGCGTGTGGCGGGCCGGGGATTCCCTGTTCGTTCCATATGGAAACCGGCGGGCGGCATGGTAGACCATCAGACCAATGGACGGAACGGTTTTCAGGTCAGAAGTACTTCAGCCAGGCGATGTCGCGGCGGCGCGCCTTGAGCCGGGCGAACCCGCGCACCGGCAGGTACAACGCCAGGCTCAGCAGCACTGCGGTCAGCCAGACGGCGCCAATGCCGTCGAAGCCGAAGTAATCGCCCTGGTTCAGGCCGAACAGCGCCACGCTGGCCAGGTACAGCAGCTTGAGCACATACAGGTGCAGCAGGTAGAAGAACATCGGCGCCGCGCCGAACACTGCCAGGGCGCTGATCCAGCGGGCTTGCCCGGCGCGCTCGAAGCCGCGCAGCAGGAGCAGGCCGATGCCCAGGGTCAGGGTGAGGAACAGCAGTGATGGCGGATACTTGGTGATGTTGAAGAAGCTCATCAGTGTCTGGCTGGCGGTGGGGTAGCTCGACCAAGGGGCTTCGCCGTAACCGTTGAACAGGCGCAGCACGACGAAGCCGAGCAGGGCGATGACCCCAGCGAGCAGCAGGCGGTGCTGGCGTTCGCCGGCCTGGCTGGTGCGGGCGAACCAGGGGCCCAGGGCATAACCGAGGGCGATCACGCCGATCCATGGCAGTACCGGGTAGGACGTGCGCAGGCGCAGGCTCTCGGAGACTGCCAGCCAACCACGGTCATGCAGGATCGCCCATGGCACGTGCAGGGCAGAGCCAGCGTCGAAGTGCAGGCCATCGAGCAGGTTGTGCCCGGCGACGATCAGCAGGCCCACGGCCACCAGCCCTGGGCGTGGCAGCCAGACCAACCCGGCGAGGGCGATCATGCTGATGCCGATGGCCCAGATCACCTGCATGTAGATCACGCTCGGCGGCAACTGGAAGGTCCAGGCGAAGTTGACCAAGGTGAACTCCAGCACCACCAGGAACAGACCGCGCTTGAACAGGAACGCCGAGACATCACGGCGGCCTTGGTGCTTCTCGCCGTAGAGAAAGGCCGACAGGCCAGTCAGCAATACGAACACCGGCGCGCACAGGTGCGCCAGGGTGCGGCTGAAGAACAGCGCAGGCTCGGTGGCATCGATGGTCATCGGGTCGCTGACCTGGCGATGCAAGAAGAAGGTTTCGCGGACATGGTCCAGCAGCATGAACAGGATCACCAGGCCACGCAGGGCGTCGATGCTCTGCAGGCGCTGGGCGATGAGGGTGGGCGTGGCGCAGGTGCTTGTCATGAAGGGGGAAGTCGCAGGCAAGGGTTGGATGTCAAATGAAACGTTATCTTATAACTATTTCATTTGCCGCCGCGAGCCTTTTCTGCGTGTTGGGCTTCGCCAGAGACAGGACCGGTACGTAGACGTATGCAGCACCGGCCGCTGGCTCCTACCCCCAATTCACATTGCCCGATCAGAAACTGTAGTCGACCGTCGCGAAGTACGACCGTGGCGCGCCGAGCAGCCACTGTTCGCCACTGTGTGCCGAGACCACGTAGTCGCGGTTGAACAGGTTGTTCAACTGCAAGCCCAGGCGCACGTCCGGCAGTACCTGCCAGCCGAGGTTGGCGTCGACCACGGTGTAGCCGGGCACGTTCTGGCTGTTGGCGGTGTTGGCGTAGCGTTGGTCGACGTAGCGCAGACCGATGCCAGCGTCCACGCCGTGGGCGAAGCCTTTGTTCACCCAGAGGTTGGCGGTGCGCCGTGGTACGTTGGCTGGGCGGTTGCCAGCACGGTCCACTGGAGTGCCACTGACCATCTCGAAGAAGTCGTCGTACTTGGCGCGTACGACCGAGGCGTTGGCCGAAACCTGCCACTGGTTGGCCAGGGCCAGTTCAAGGGACGCTTCCAAACCGTCGGAGGTTTGCTGCCCAGCCTGCTGGCTGGTATGGCTGATGGGGTCGGCGACCAGCAGCTTCTTCTTGACGATGTGATAGGCCGCCAGGGTCCACTCGCCACGGCCTTCCCAGAACCGCTGCTTGAGGCCGAACTCGGTCTGCTTCGACTCGGTCAGGTCGTAGTTCATTTGCGTCGGGCTGAGGCTGATCAGGTTGCTCACGCCGTCTTCGCTGGTGGAGTACTGGCCGTACAGCGACAGGTCGTCGGTCACGGCAAAGACCAGGCCGGCGCGCCAGTTGCCGCCTTGCAGGCTGCGGTCGCTGCGGCTGCCATCGACCAGGTTGTCGCGGTCGATGTGGTTCTGGTCGCGGCGCACGCCGGTGACCAGCGACAGGCGCTCGGTCAGTTGGGTGCGGTTCTCGGCGAACAGGGCGAAGGTGTGGGTCGTGCTCAAGGTCTGCGGGCGCAGCGGCGAGTCGCTGTGGAACCAGCCTGGCGCTGGGCTCCACGGGTCGATGTAATCGCCGCCGATGTCGTTGTATGGCGAGTTGCTGTCGACATTGAAGCGGATCTTGTTGTACTCGGCACCGACCACGGTCTTGCTGGCCAGGCCAAACAGCGAGTGGTCGAAGGTGAAGCTCTGGCGGTCGCCGATCTGTTCCTGGTTGTGCTTGATTTCCAGGAAGCTTTCACGCAGCAGTTGCTCGCGGTCTGCATCCCAGGTGTAGTCCTCGGCGTTGCGCCAATGTCGGCGGCTTTTGATGTAGTACAGCTGGTTGCTGGCACTGACGGTGTCGCTGATGGTCCAGTCAGTGTTGAAGCGGGTCCACTCGTCGTGGTAGCGCTGCACGTCGTTGCGGATGTTGTAGTTCTTCTTGCGCAAGCTGTCGCGGTAGTGGCCGTCGATCAGCGGGGTGCCGAAGTAGTTCATCGGCTCGGCGTCGCCGCGCTCGTGGGCCAGGGTGAAGCTCAGGTCGTCGGTGGCGTCGAAGCGCAGGGCGGCGCTCAAGGCCAGGTTGCGCGAATCGCCGCGGTCGACCCAGCCGTTGCCTTCCTGGCGGTTGAGGGTCACGCGGTAGCTCAGGCGCTCGCTGAGGCTACCGCCGCTGTCCAGGCCAAGCTGCTGGCGGTCCCAGGAGCCATAGCCCAGGCGCAGATGGTTGCGGATCTCGCCGGCGAAGGGTTTTTTCGGGATTACGTTGACCACCGCGCCGGTGGCGCCTTCGCCGTACAGCACCGAGGCCGGGCCACGGATCACGTCGATGCGCTCGACCATCCAGGGGTCGACCGGGAAGGTCTGGGTGCCGGCACCGGTGTACAGGCGCGCACCGTCGAACAGGGTCATCACCGAGCCATGGCCGGTGAAGCCGCGCGCCGAGAGGGCGGTGCCGCCGTTACCCGGAGTCCCGGCCGAGGTGATGCCCGGCGAGCGGGTGACGGCGTCCTGTACGGTCAGGTTGGCGCGCTGCTGGATCTGCTCGGCCGTGATGCTGCTGGTGCTGGCCGGGGTCTCCAGGGCACTGAGGTTCAGGCGCGAGCCGGCTGGCACAGGCGTGGCCAGGTCGATGGTCTGGGCGTCGCGGGTATCGGTGATAGCCGTGGAGGGCAGGGCCAGGACCTTGCTGTCTTGCTCATCGGCCAGGGCCGGAAGGGAGACGGCCAGGCAGGCCGCCAGGGTGTGAAGCTTATTGATGCGGGACATGTCGTTCCACTGCGAACAGGAATGAATGAATCCCGGTGGAAACAACGCATGAAGGAACCACGCACGCAGGCGCGCACGCGAAAACCGGCCTGCGCCCGCCCACCGCGGGTTGCCAAACGAAGCTTCAGGCCGGTCTCCGGGCTTGCGAGGGTCATGACGCCTTCACCTTCCCATGCTCTAGGTCTGTTCCTGTTTCATTCGCGGTCGCGAATGAAGCGGGAGCAGCCCTTGCACACAGTGGTATGTCGAAGGATTCGCTCGCTTACCGTTGCGGGGGCAGCGCCGGACTAGTCATGGGGACATGACGCACCGGCTTCCCGTTTCACCCTGCGCACGGCGGCGCAGGACACCTGAAACTGGCGCGCATCTGACCATCGAATGGATATTCAGTCAATCGTTTGGAGGGGCGTTGGTGTGCGGCGATGCCAGCTTGTGCGGCGGGCCGGACACCGACGGCTGCGATGTCCGGCTGCACAACACGCCGCCGTTGGACACGGCGGCGAGAGAGGGAAGGGCGATCAGGCGACCTTGACGATCCAGCCTGCCGGTGCCTCGACGTCACCGCTCTGGATGCCGGTCAGCTCGCTGTAGAGCTTCTGGGTGACCGGGCCGACTTCGCTTTCGCTGTAGAAGACGTGCAGCTTGCCTTGGTACTCGATGCCGCCGATCGGGGTGATCACAGCAGCGGTGCCGCAGGCGCCGGCTTCGATGAAGCGGTCGAGCTGGTCGATCAGCACGTCGCCTTCGATCACCTTCAGGCCCAGGCGCGATTCTGCCAGTTCCATCAGCGACAGGCGGGTGATGCCAGGCAGCACCGAGGCCGACTTCGGTGTCACGAACTCCTTGTTGGAGGTGATGCCGAAGAAGTTGGCCGAACCGACTTCCTCGATCTTCGAGTGGGTCAGTGGGTCCAGGTAGATGCAGTCGGCGAAGTGGGCTTTCTTGGCTTCGGCCCCCGGCATCAGGCTGGCTGCGTAGTTGCCGCCGACCTTGGCCGCGCCGGTGCCCTGTGGGGCAGCACGGTCGTAGCTGGAAATCAGGAAGTTATGTGGGGTCATGCCGCCCTTGAAGTACGAGCCGACCGGGATGGCGAAGACCGAGAAAATGAACTCGGGGGCGGTGCGCACGCCGATGTTGTCACCCACGCCGATGACGAAAGGACGCAGGTACAGGGCGCCTTTGCCATACGGTGGAACGAAGCGCTCGTTGGCCTTGACCACCTGCTTGCACGCCTCGATGAACACATCGGTCGGCACCTGCGGCATCAGCAGGCGAGCGCAGCTGCGCTGCATGCGAGCGGCGTTCTGGTCCGGGCGGAACAGGTTGATCGAACCATCCTTGCAGCGGTAGGCCTTCAGGCCTTCGAAGCATTGCTGGCCGTAGTGCAGGGCGGTCGAGCCCTCGCTGATGTGCAGCTGGTTGTCTTCGGTCAGGGTGCCCTGGTCCCACTCGCCATTGCGCCAGAAGGACAGGTAGCGCTTGTCAGTCTTGATGTAGTCGAAGCCCAGCTTGTCCCAGTTAATGCTTTCGTTGCTCATGACACCCTCTATTGTCTTGCAGATGCCTGATCGCTCAGGCCGCTGTTAATTGCGCACCTCGCCACGATAATACATCCGCCGCAGATCGGAAACGGCCAGTCACGAATTGGTGCGTACCTTAAGTGGTGTGGCCACCAGGCCATCGCCTCCATTCCCGTCTGCCTCAAAACAGCGCACCCCTCAGGTTGGCCCGCAACCTGCAACGGCCTGCCCATCGATTACTGATCGATTGGTCAGGCATGCGCCTTCGGGCGGATGCAGGTTGTTCAACCGAGGCGGCCGTTGTGCCGCATGTACCGGGGCTTTGGGCATGTCCATGCCGGAAAACATCGCGAACCTTGAGGCGCAGGCGGGCTGGAGCGCGGAGCTGAAGCTGCGCTTCATCCGACGCGAGCGCATGACCTGCATTGGTGCGCGTAAACATTTCGGACCTCTTTTGGTGCAGCGCCCGTTCTATCCCGAAGGGGCGCCGTGCCACGTTTATGTGCTGCATCCTCCGGGAGGCATCGTCGGAGGCGACCGCCTGGCCCTGGACATCCACCTTGAGCCGGGCAGCCACGCTTTGCTGACGATGCCGGGGGCGAGCAAGTTCTACCGCAGCGCCGGGCCGACCGCGCAGCTCGAACAGCGCTTCGTGCTGGAGGAGGGCAGCACGCTGGAATGGTTGCCCCAGGACAGCATCTTCTTCGCCGGCGCGCGCGCCGCGCTGCACAGCCGCTTCAGCCTCGCCCCCGGTGCCCGCCTGCTGGCCTGGGAGACCTTGTGCCTGGGCCGTCCGGTGATGAACGAGACGTTCAGCCACGGCGCCCTGGACAGCCGCCTGATCATCGACATGCCTGAAGATCCCGGCCTGCACGAGCGCTTGCGCCTGGACGGCGGGAACCTGGACAAGCTCGCCGGCCATCCGCTGCTGGCGACCTTCTGCGCCGCACCGGCCGACGCCGCGGCCCTCGACCTGGTCCGTGCCGAGCTGGAGACGCTGGCGACGCCGGCAGGCGCCACTTTGCTTGGCCAACTGCTGGTGATTCGTCTGCTCGATCACGACAACCAACATCTGCAACACACCCTGCAGCGCCTGTGGCATGTGCTGCGCCCCGCCGTGATCGGCTTGGCGCCATGCCCCCCGCGCATCTGGGCTACCTGAGAGAAGCACCATGGAGCTGACCCCGAGAGAGAAAGACAAGCTGCTGCTGTTCACCGCGGCATTGCTGGCCGAGCGCCGTCGCGACCGCGGCCTGAAGCTCAACTACCCGGAAGCGGTGGCGCTGATCAGCGCGGCGGTGCTCGAAGGCGCCCGTGACGGCCGTACCGTCGCCGAGCTGATGAGCCTGGGCCGCGAAGTACTCAGCCGCGACCAGGTTATGGAGGGCGTGGCCGAGATGCTCCACGACGTCCAGGTCGAGGCGACCTTTCCCGACGGCACCAAACTGGTGACCGTGCATGACCCCATCGTTTGACCGCCACAGGAGCGCAGCATGATTCCCGGAGAAGTCCAGGTCGCCGAGGGCGACATCGAACTCAACGCCGGCCGCCCGACCCTGAGCGTCAGCGTGGCCAACCATGGCGACCGACCGGTGCAGGTCGGCTCGCATTACCACTTCTTTGAAGTCAACGACGCTCTGGTTTTCGACCGGGACCCTACTCGGGGCTACCGCCTGGACATCGCCGCCGGCACCGCCGTGCGCTTCGAGCCGGGCCAGGCGCGTACCGTGCAACTGGTGGCCTACGCTGGCAAGCGCGAGGTCTACGGCTTCCAGGGCAAGGTCATGGGCGCACTGGAGGACCAGGCATGAGCCGTATTTCCCGCCAGGCCTATGCCGATATGTTCGGCCCCACTGTCGGCGACCGCGTGCGTCTGGCCGACACCGCCCTGTGGGTGGAGGTGGAGAAGGACTTCACGGTCTACGGCGAGGAGGTCAAGTTCGGCGGCGGCAAGGTGATCCGCGACGGCATGGGCCAGGGCCAGATGCTCTCGGCCGACGCCATGGACCTGGTGTTGACCAATGCGCTGATCATCGACCATTGGGGCATCGTCAAGGCCGATATCGGCGTGAAGCACGGGCGCATCGCCGCCATCGGCAAGGCCGGCAACCCCGATGTGCAGCCGGGCGTGACCGTACCGGTGGGGCCGGGCACCGAAGTGATCGCCGCCGAAGGCAAGATCGTCACCGCCGGTGGCATCGACTCGCATATCCACTTCATCTGCCCGCAGCAGGTGGAAGAAGCGCTGACCAGCGGCGTCACCACCTTCATCGGCGGCGGCACGGGGCCTGCCACTGGCACCAATGCCACCACCTGCACGCCAGGGCCCTGGTACCTGGCGCGTATGCTCCAGGCGGCCGACAGCCTGCCGATCAACATCGGCCTGCTGGGCAAGGGCAACGCCTCGCGCCCTGAGGCCCTGCGCGAGCAGATCGAGGCCGGCGCCGTGGGCTTGAAGCTGCACGAGGACTGGGGCTCGACCCCGGCGGCCATCGACTGCTGCCTGGGCGTGGCCGAGGAAATGGACATTCAGGTGGCCATCCACTCCGATACCCTCAACGAGTCCGGCTGCATCGAAGACACCCTGGCGGCCATCGGCGACCGCACCATCCATACCTTCCATACCGAAGGGGCGGGTGGCGGCCATGCGCCGGACATCATCCGCGCCGCCGGCCAGGCCAATGTGTTGCCGTCCTCGACCAACCCGACCCTGCCATACACGGTCAACACCGTCGACGAGCACCTGGACATGCTCATGGTCTGCCACCACCTGGACCCGAGCATCCCCGAGGACGTGGCCTTCGCCGAGTCGCGCATCCGCCGCGAGACCATCGCCGCCGAGGACATCCTGCACGACATGGGCGCCTTCGCCATGACCTCGTCCGACTCCCAGGCCATGGGCCGGGTCGGCGAAGTGGTGCTGCGTACCTGGCAGGTGGCGCACCAGATGAAACTGCGCCGTGGACCGCTGGCGCCCGACACCGACTACAGCGACAACTTCCGGGTCAAACGCTACATCGCCAAGTACACCCTCAACCCGGCACTGACCCATGGCATCGCCCATGAAGTGGGCTCGGTGGAAGTGGGCAAGCTGGCCGACCTGGTGCTTTGGGCACCGGCCTTTTTCGCCGTCAAGCCGGCACTGGTGATCAAGGGCGGGATGATCGCCACCGCACCCATGGGCGATATCAATGGCTCGATCCCGACCCCGCAACCGGTGCACTACCGGCCCATGTTCGGCGCCTTGGGCGCCGCCCGCCATGCCACGCGGATGACCTTCCTGTCCCAGGCCGCGATCGGCCGTGGTCTGGCCGAGGAGCTGGGCTTGCGCAGCCTGATCGGCGTGGCCCATGGCTGCCGCCGGGTGCGCAAGGCCGACATGGTTCACAACGGCCTGCAGCCGCTGATCGAGGTCGATGCGCAGACCTACCAGGTGCGTGCCGATGGCGAACTGCTGGTTTGCGAGCCTGCCAGCGAACTGCCGCTGGCCCAGCGTTATTTCCTGTTTTGAAGGAGTCAACATGATTGTCCTGACCCGCCGAGTCACCGAGGGCGCCATGCCTACCGGTAGTGTCACCTTGAGCGTGGATGCCCGGATCAAGAGCCGCCTGCGCGTCCGTCTCGACGATGGCCGCGACGCCGGCCTGATGCTCGAACGCGGCCATCTGCTGCGTGGCGGCGAACTGCTGGGCGACGAGCAGGGCGAGCACGTGATCCGCGTGGTGGCGGCACCCGAGGCGGTGTCCACGGTGCGTTGCGCCGACCCGCTGCTGCTGGCCCGCGCCGCCTACCACCTGGGCAACCGCCATGTGCCGCTACAGATCGAGCCGGGCCTGCTGCGCTACCAGCATGACCATGTCCTGGACGACATGCTGCGGGGCCTGGGGCTGGAGGTGCAGGCCGAGCAGGCGCCCTTCGAGCCAGAGGCCGGTGCTTACCAAAGTGCGCCTCATAGCCACAGCCATGACCATAGCCATGACCATCCTTTCGTGCGCCTGCCCGGCCATGCTCATTCTTGACCTGCCTTGGAGTATCCGATGAAGAAGACCCTTGCCCTTGTCCTGCTGCTGGTGGCCGTCCCGGCCTTCGCCCATCCCGGTCATGACAGCAACCCGCTGCAGGATGGCCTGCTGCACCCGCTGACTGGCCTCGATCACCTGCTGATGCTGCTCGGCACCGGTGTCCTGGCGGCCTTGACCGGGCGCACCCTGGCGCTGCCTCTGGCCACCCTTGGCGCGATGTTCGGCGGCGCCGTGCTTGGCCATCTGTTCGGCGGTGTGATCGGCATGGAGCAGATGATCGTCGGTTCCTTGCTGGTGGCCGCAGCCGCCATGCTGCTGCCTGGCCGCCAGATGCTGCTGGCCCTGGCGATGCCGCTGTTCGCCCTGTTCCATGGCTGGGCCCATGGGGTCGAGGCCAGCCCAGGGGCGTTCTGGGTGTTCAGCGCCGGTTTCGTCGCCGTCAGCGGGCTGCTGCTGGCCGCCGGCTTTGCCGGTGGTTGCCTGCTGCGCCGCCATGCCGGTCTGCAGAAGGCGTTCGGTGGCGGCTTGCTGGCCGGCGCCGCGTTGGTCCTGGCCGGCTGATGAGCCCGGACTTGGCGCTGCTGCGCCTTTTGCAACTGGCCAGCCCGAACCTGCCGGTGGGTGGCTTCACCTATTCGCAAGGCCTGGAGTGGGCGGTCGAGGCCGGTTGGGTGCGTGATGCTGCGAGCTTCTGCGCCTGGCAGCGCGAGCAGTTGCACGACACCCTCGGTTGCCTCGACTGGCCCGTGCTGGCGCGCCTGTACCGTGCCTGCCAGGCCGCGGATGCCGAGGTGTTCGCCCACTGGAGCCGCTTCTTGCTGGCCAACCGCGAAACCGCTGAGTTGCGCCTGGAGGAGCGTCAGCGCGGCACTGCCTTGACGCGTCTGCTCGACGGTTGGCAGTTGGCCCAGACCCCGGCCTGGCGCGACAGCCTGGCCCTGAGCCAGTTGGGCGGCATGGCCTGGCTCGGCGCGCACTGGGCCATTCCGTTGCGCGACCTGGCCCTGGGCCACGGTTTTACCTGGCTGGAAGGCGCAGTGATGGCCGGAGTCAAGTTGGTGCCTTTTGGCCAACAGGCTGCGCAAACCCTGCTGCGTGACCTGGGCGAAGAGCTGCCCGGCGTGCTCGACCATGCGCTCGCGCTGGACGATGACCAGCTGGGCGGCAGCCTGCCGCTGCTGGCCATTGCCTCGGCCCGTCACGAAACCCAATACACACGATTGTTCCGTTCTTGAGGACTGCCTCCATGCAAAGCTACCAACAACCCTTGCGCGTCGGTGTCGGCGGCCCGGTCGGCTCCGGCAAGACCGCGCTGCTCGAAGCCCTGTGCAAAGCCATGCGCGACCACTATGAAATCGCCGTGGTGACCAACGACATCTACACCAAGGAAGACCAGCGCATCCTCACCGAAGCCGGCGCTCTGGCGCCCGAACGCATCGTCGGCGTGGAAACCGGCGGCTGCCCGCACACGGCCATTCGCGAGGACGCCTCGATGAACCTGGCTGCCGTGGAAGACCTGGCGCGCAAGTTCGGCAACCTCGAAGTGATCTTCGTCGAGAGCGGCGGCGACAACCTCAGTGCCACGTTCAGCCCGGAGCTCGCTGACCTGACGGTGTACGTCATCGACGTCGCCGAAGGCGAGAAGATCCCGCGCAAGGGGGGGCCGGGCATCACCAAGTCGGACTTCCTGGTGATCAACAAGATCGACCTGGCGCCCTATGTCGGTGCTTCGCTGGAGGTGATGGAGAAGGATACGCAGCGCATGCGCCCGGAACGGCCCTGGGCCTTCACCAACCTCAAGACCGGACAGGGGCTGCAGGCGGTGATCGACTTCATCGTCGAGCGTGGCATGCTCGGTGTGCGTAGCTGAGCATGCCACGCCTATTGGCAATGAAAGGCCTTAGGCCTTGTCCACCGCGTCCAGGGCGCGGGCCGAGTAGACCAGGGCGGCACCGGCGTTCATCGCCACGGCGACGCCCAGGGCCTCGGCGATTTCCTCACGGCTGGCGCCGTGCTTGACCGCTTGCGCCGAGTGCACGGCAATGCAGCCGTCGCAGCGGGTGGTCACGGCTACAGCCAGGGAGATCAGCTCGCGTGTCTTGGCATCCAGGTGATTGGTCTTGGCTCCCGCGCCGCTGGCGGTCATGTAGCCAGCGACCGTGTCGGGGGACAGTTGCTTGAGATCGCCGATGCCGGCCATCAACTGCTTACGGTAGGCGTCCCAGTCCATCATGCTCATCGTCTTCACCTTATGGGTAAACAGGAACCTTCAGGCTAGTCGAATCTGACAGGGGCGCAGCGGGACGATGGGAGGGGGCGGGGGCGACTTTGGTAGGTGGCCTGCGAGGGCGGCGCCCTCGCAACGGATCCGGCTTCAGATGTAGATGAACACCAGCACCAATGCCGCCACCACCGCCCACTTCTCCAGGTAGTAGCGGGTGCGGTTGCGCTTTTTCAGGGCTTTGCCGCGAGCGCGGATTTTGTAGATACGGGTGAACAGGCGGTTGATGCCGCCGGTCTTGTCGCTGGCATCGTTGGGCGCGGCAGCGGCGGCCATGACGCGACGGCTGAACCAGCGGTTGAAGGCGCTAGCCCAGCGGTACTTGAGCGGGCGCTCGATATCGCAGAACAGGATGATGCGGTTGTGCTCGGTCTGGTTGGCGGCGTAGTGGATGTAGGTCTCGTCGAACATCACCGCCTCGCCGTCGCGCCAAGCGTATTTCTCTCCATCCACATCGATATAGCAGGCGTCGTCGTTCGGCGTGTCCAGGCCCAGGTGATAGCGGTAGGAGCCGGCATAGGGATCGCGGTGGCGCACCAGCTTGGCACCCGGTGGAAGGGTGGCGAACATCGCTGCCTTGACCGAACCGATGCTCTGCAGCAGCTCGGTGGTGCGTGGGCACAGCTTCATCGCCGAAGGGTGGCTTTCGCCATACCACTTCAAGTAGAAACGCTTCCAGCCACTCTTGAAGAACGAGTTGAAGCCGACGTCGTCGTAGTTGTCGGATTTCTTGATCTCGCCCACATGCAGCAGGGCCTGGGCCTCGGCGCGGATCTCCTGCCAGTTGTCCTTGAGCGGTTGCAGCTCCGGGAAGGACTCGACCGGCAGGTAGGGCTTGGCCGGCAGTTTCGAGAACAGGTAGAGGAAGGTGTTGACCGGTGCCAGGAAGCTGGAATGGTCGCCCAACTGACGGGTCAGTTTGTGGCGTACCCGACCGCGCAGGTGGACATAGGCGATCGAGAACACGAAAAGAAGTACAAGTGCGATTTTCATGGGCGGATACTGGGTCGGTGTGGCTATACGCCATGGATAAGCCCGCCAGCATAAACAATCATGCCGGCTGTTTGTACAAAATGTTACATGGCCCTGGGGCGACTTAAGTGCAATGGTCAGGGTGCTGCGCAAACGTTTTGCCGCGATGGCTGCAAAGCAGCCCCTCAGCGGTACACTCGGGCTACCGACTCTAATGACAAGGACTGACCATGGCTCAGGACACACGCCCCCGGGGCTCCCCCTTCAAACGCCTGTTCTTCGCCCTGGACTGCACTCCGGCCCAGCGCCAGAGCATCACCCAGTGGCGGCGCGACCTGGGGCTGCGCAGCGGCAAGCCGGTGCCGGCGGAGAACTTCCACCTGACCTTGCTGTTCCTCGGCGATGTCGACGCTGCACGGGTGGCGGGCATCTGTGCGGCCGTCGACACGCTCAGCCTGCCATCCGGGCCGTTACGTCTGGTGCTCGACCAGTTGCAGGCCTGGCAGCGCGCCAACGTGTTGGTGCTGGCGCCGCAGCAGACGCCGCCGAGCCTGCGCCAGCTGGTCTACGCCCTGCAGCAGGTGCTGCTGCCATTGGGCTTCGAAGAGCAAGCGCGGGTGTTCCGCCCGCACCTGACCCTGTCCCGTGACTTCCGAGGCGACGTCCCGGAGGCCAGCACGGCACCGGACTTTTTCCTCGCCGCGCGGCACTTCACCCTGTTTGAATCGCGCAAGGGGCGCTACTGGCCACTGGCGCAATGGACCTTGCCGGACTGAGATCGGCGAACAACTGCATGCCCAGGCCACGGATGGCCTCGAGGTGTGGCGCCGGATCCTGATGCTCGCTTTCGGTCAGCAAGGTATGGCTCATCACCCGTGCGCCACAGTAATCGAAGATCCCATGCTCGATCTGTACACGCATGGCCTGGCCATAGCCATGGCGCTCGAAGGTCCCGGCATCGGCGCCGGCGAGGCTGACCAGGTGCACGGGCAGGCCGCCGAGCTTTTTGCTCAGCGTGCCGTCGGCCTGGTAGTCGAAGGCCCAGCCATTGCTGAACACCCGGTCGATCCAGCCTTTGAGCAGCGCTGGCAGCGACCACCAGTAGACCGGATAGACCAGTATCAGTGTATCGGCACGGTCGATACGGGCTTGTTCGGCCAGTACGTCGGCCGGGGGCGAGGCCAGGCGGCGGTGCACGGCGTGGTCGGCCAGGTTGAAGCGGGGATCGAAGCCTTCGCCGGCCAGGTCGGCGAGTTCGCTGGTGTGGCCGGCGGCGGCCAGGCCCTGGGCCACCTGGGCGGCGAGGGCATGGGTGAGGGACTGGGAGTCATGGTGTCCGATGACGATCAAGGCATGCATGGCGGTTGTCCTCTTGCGGTGAAAGTTGAGCGCTATATACTCAAGGTAAGTTACGTTTAGTAAGTTACTTTTGGTAGGTACTCAATGTCAAGCGACGAAAAAACGCCGCCGCGCAAGCGGCTGACCCGCGATGAACGCCGCCGCCAGTTGCTGGATGTGGCCTGGCAACTGGTGCGTGATGAGGGCACCGATGCCCTGAGCCTGGGGCGCTTGGCCGAGCAGGCGGGGGTGACCAAGCCGGTGGTGTACGACCACTTCGAGACCCGTGCCGGGCTGCTCACGGCGCTCTTCCAGGAATACGACGCGCGCCAGACGGCCCTGCTCGATGCGGCGCTGGCAGAGGGCGAAGCGACCTTGGCCTGCCGTGCCTGGGTCATTGCCCAGGCCTATGTCGACTGTGTGCTCAGCCAGGGGCGGGAAATTCCCGGTGTTGTCGCGGCCCTGTCCGGCTCGCCGGAGTTGGAAGCGCTCAAACGGGTGTACGAGGGGCCGTTCCTCGAAAAGTGCCGCCGCACCCTGGCGCCGTTCGCATCCAAGGGGGATATCGGCGTGGCCGGCTTGCGGGTGTTGGTAGGCGCGGCCGAGGCCTTGTCCCAGGCCGCGGCGGCCGATGAGCTGGGCGCTGATGAGGCCAAGGCCGAGCTGCAGGCCACCATCGTGGCCATGGTGGAGCGCAGCTAGCGTCCTGTCTCGGAAATGCATTCTCTTTTGGCGACTGACTTGGCTGTTCGGCCATGGCGCCGGCAAAAGTGAACAGCTTATTTCCGAGGCAGGACACTAGACGGGCAGGCTCTGGTATGGCTGCTCTTCGCCAGGACTGCGGGCGAACTGGCGTTTGTACTCGCGGCTGAACTGCGAGCTGCTCTGGTAGCCTACCCGGTGCGCCGCCTGGGCCACGCCCAGGCCTTCGCCGATCAGCATCTGCTGGGCCTTGAGCAGGCGCAGGCGCTTGAGGTACTGCATCGGCGCCAGGTCGGTGCAGCGCTTGAAGTGTTCGTGGAAGGTCGACACGCTCATGTTGGCGCGGCTGGCCAGTTCGTCGACGCCCAAGGGCTCGGCATAGTGCTCGCGCAGATAGGCCAGGGCAGAGGCGATGCGAGCAAAGTGCCCCTGTTGCTCCACCAGCGCCCGCAGCACACCGGACTGGGGTCCGCGCAGGGCGGTGTAGAGCACTTCGCGCACCCGCGACGGTCCGAGCACCTGGGCATCCAGCGGATCTTGCAGACAACGCAGCAGGCGTTCGACGCTGTCGCGCATCGCTTCATCCAGTACTGCCGAGGTCATGGACTGCGGGGTCTGCGCTTGTACCGCCGGGTCGGGAGGCAGGCCCATGCTCTGCACCAGCTCGCTGAGCACGCTGCGGTCAATGTCCACCGCCACCCCCAGCAACGGTACGTCGACGGTGGCGAATGTCTCGCACATGAAGGGCACCGACAGCGCCTGCACCAGATAATGGCCGGCGCTGTACTCCAGGGTGCGCGGCCCCAGGCGTGCGAGCTTGCTGCCCTGGGCCAGGATTATCAGGCTGGGTTCGTAGATCTGCGGGCTGCTTGCCACATAGTGGCCCCAGGACATGACCTGGACCTGGGGCAAGGCGGTTTCGACGAAGCCGGGGCGCAAGGCCAGCGGCTTGATCAGGGCGCACAGAGTGGCATTGGCATCGAGGTGGTGGGTCAGTTGCATGGTCGCTCGGGGCAGAGAATCAGACACTGGCATCATCGCAGATCAGCCGTCCAATGCCAGGGCGCTTGGGCCAAGTCCGGAGAATCAGGCATGACTGCCGGAGAATCCGCTGTGGGCGGGCAGGGGCGCGGCGAGCAGAATTCGCAGCCTCACCTGTTCTTGTCTTGCGAGGTTCTGCATGTACACAGCCATCGGTTATGCCGCCCAATCGTCCACCAGCCCCCTGGCCCCCATGACCTTCACGCGCCGCAGCCCGCGCCCTGACGATGTGGCCATCGACATCCTTTATTGCGGCGTCTGCCACTCCGATATCCACCAGGCCCGCGACGAGTGGGGCATCGCCGTCTACCCGCTGATGCCGGGCCACGAGATCGTCGGCCGGGTCACGGCGGTTGGCGCCAACGTCGGTAAGTACCAGGTCGGAGACCTGGTCGGCGTCGGCTGCATGGTCGACTCCTGCCGCCATTGCCAAGCCTGCCGCGCCGACCTGGAGCAGTACTGCCTGGAAGGCCCGACCCTGACCTACGCCACCCCTGACCGTGTCGACGGCAGCAACACCATGGGCGGCTACTCCAGCAGCATCGTGGTCAGCGAGCACTTTGTCGTGCGCATCCCGGCCGGCCTCGACCTGCCGAGTGCAGCGCCGATCCTATGTGCCGGCATCACCACCTATTCGCCGCTCAAGCACTATGGCGTCAAGCCTGGGCACAAGGTTGGCATCCTTGGCATGGGCGGCCTGGGCCACATGGGCATCAAGTTCGCCAAGGCTCTGGGAGCCGAAGTGACCCTGTTCACCCGCTCCCAGGCCAAGGCCGAAGAGGCCCAGCGTCAGGGCGCGGACCATGTGATCGTCTCCACCGATGAGGCGCAGATGCGTGCGGCGGCCGGGCGTTTCGACTTCCTGCTCGACACCATCCCGGTGCAACACGACCTCAACCCATACCTGGAAACCCTCCGTTTCGACGGTGTGCACATTCTTGTCGGTTTGATCGAGCCAGTGGACCCGGCGCTGCACGCCGCCAACCTGGTGATGAAGCGCCGGGTGCTGGCCGGCTCGCTGATCGGCGGCATCGCCGAGACCCAGGAAGTGCTGGATTTCTGCGCCGAGCATGGGATCACTTGCGATATCGAGATGCTCGACATCCGCGATATCAACGAGGCCTACAGCCGGATGATCGCTGGGGATGTGAAGTACCGCTTCGTGATCGACATGGCGACGTTGAAGGCCTGATGCCGCGCTGACGGGAGCGGGCATGCCCGCTCCAGCAGAGCCTTCGCTTGGCCGCTGTGCATCACCAGGCCAGCGGCCTTTCCAATCCCTTCCAGAACAACCACCGCCGCACCTCGCCATGCTCGCCCGTGCCGATCTGCCACGCAGGCCGGCCGCCGTCCAGGGCGATCAACGAGATGAAGCCGGCATAGCTGGCCGCCACCAGGGTCTGGCCATCGGCGCTGATGTCCATGGCGCTGATGGTCGAGCCGAGGTAGTGCTGCCAGCGCTCTTCGCCGTCTTCGCCGAAAGCGCGCAGGTAGCCGTGGGCATCGCCGATGATGTACTCACCATCCCGGGCCACGCCGGCATAGACCCGTGCGCCATCCTGCAGCACCGGGGTGCGGGGATCGTCGCTGTAGAAGTCGGTGTCCAGTCCCGGCAGGTCAGCCACCCGCACTCCGAGCGTGCCGCCATGGTAGAAGTGGCAGGCGTTGAGGATGAGCTGGTCGCCGCGCCGGTTGAACAGGGCAAAGTGGGGATACTCGCTGGCCGGGCCGACCTCGGCCAGGCGCTCCAGGTTGTCGTTGAGCACCAGGTGTTTGCCGCATTGTTCGCCGATGGCGATCAGGCTGCCGTCCGGCGACACCGCGCCGTGCTCCATCGCCAGGCCCAGGCTGATGTCGTCCGGGTCGGTGCCGTCGGCCAGGTCTTCGAGAATGTCCTCTTCCTGGCGCAACAGGCGCGTGGCGCCCTCGGGGGCGAGCAGGAAGATGCCATCGTCGCTGACCAGCAGAACCCGCCTGCCATCGGGGAAGGGGATCAGCGAGGTGGGCGTTGGCGGCAGGTCGAAGGGGTCGAACGGATAGCCGGGCGGCAGTCCTTCAAGGCCATGGGGCCAGGCCAGGCGGGTCACTTGCGGGCCTCCCCAGCCGTCGGTGATACGGATGCCCTCGGCGTTGGCCAAGGCGAAGTAGCGACGTTGCGGGCAACGGCCAAAGTGATCGATGCCGATGACTGGGGTCACGCTGTAGCCGTCGATCTGTACCACTTGGCCTTTCTCGTGGGGCGTACCGACGCGGGCCAGGACCGAGCCGTCGTCTAGCAGCAGGACATTGGCGATACCTTGGCCGTGCTCGTCGAGCAGTGGCAGCAGCGGCAGGTGCGCCGGTGGCCAGGCGTCGCGGAAGGCCTGGCGCCTGGCCTCGGCCTGGCCCGGCTGGTTGATGGCCAGCAGGGCGGCTTGCCAGGCCGGTAGCAGATGTTCGGTGGCGGGAGCCTGCGGCTCCTCGAGGTGATCCCAGCCCTCGGCGCGACCTTGCGCGACATAGCGGTTGATGGCCTGGGCATAGGCGGTCACCGCCTGCTGCCACTGTTGCTGGGCGTTCTGGTTGTCCATGAGCGGATCGGACTCCTTGTTCCGCGATAGGGTAGGGCGACCGCGCATGGTACTCCTTGTGCGTCCCCCGTTGTGAGCCTCGGGTGTGAGGCGTACTATGCGCGGCATCCTTCCAATAACAACCTTGCGCGCACCTGCCCCCTGTATCGAGGCGGCGGTGGGCGTCTGGCCGCCTTGTTCCCGGAGACTTCGTCCACACCTATGAACACCCCCGCATCCGCAACCAGCGGCAGCTGGCTGAGCGTCATCGCCTTGGCCCTGGCCGCGTTCATCTTCAACACCACCGAGTTCGTGCCGGTGGCGCTGCTCAGCGACATTGGCCGCAGCTTCGACATGAGCACGGCCCAGGTCGGCCTGATGTTGACCATCTATGCCTGGGTGGTGGCCTTGGCGTCGCTGCCGATGATGCTGTTGACCCGCAACATCGAGAGGCGTCGGTTGCTGATCGTGGTGTTCGCCGTGTTCATCCTCAGCCACTTGCTGTCCTGGCTGGCGCAGAGCTTCGCCATGCTGCTGCTCAGCCGTATCGGCATCGCCCTGGCCCATGCGGTGTTCTGGGCCATCACCGCCTCCCTGGCCGTACGCGTGGCGCCGCCGGGCCAACAGGCCAAGGCCCTGGGCCTGCTGGCCACCGGCACCACCCTGGCCATGGTCTTGGGCATCCCCCTGGGACGGGTGGTGGGCGAGGCTTTGGGCTGGCGGGTGACCTTCCTCTGCATCGCGGGCGTGGCCCTGGCCACCTTGCTCTGCCTGGTCAAGTCGTTGCCGTTGCTGCCAAGCCAGAATTCCGGCTCCCTGCGCAGCCTGCCGATGCTGTTCAAGCGGCCGGCGCTGGTCACCGTCTATGTATTGGTGGCCCTGGTGATCACCGCGCAATTCACCGCCTACAGCTACATCGAGCCGTTCGCTCTCAATGTTGCGCAGATCGGCGGCGAGCGCACCACGCTGCTGCTGTTGCTGTTCGGCGGAGCCGGGGTGTTCGGCTCGGTGCTGTTCAGCCGCTACAGCGAGCGCTTCCCGCAGGGCTTCCTGGTCGGCGCTATCGCTGGCCTAGCGGCCTGCCTGTTGCTGCTGTTGCCGTTGTCGGCGAACTTCTACAGCTTCGCCGTTCTCAGCGTGTTCTGGGGCATCGCTATCCTCAGTTTCAGCCTGGCCCTGCAATCCAGGACCCTGAAGCTGGCGACCGACGCCACCGACGTGGCCATGGCGCTGTTCTCTGGCATCTACAATATCGGCATCGGCGGCGGCGCGTTGCTTGGCAGTATCGTCAGCAGCCAACTGGGTGTGGCCCACATCGGCCTGGTCGGCGGTGGGCTGGCGGTGCTGGGTCTGGTGTTGTGCCTGAGTGCCAGCCGACGCTTTGCAGCGGCTGCGCAGGGGAGCCAGGGGGCCTAGGAGCGCAGAGCGGCCTAGGTCTTCGGCGTCACAACAATACCGTCATCGATGACAGCTCCGTTGCCGAGGTTTGGCTTATGCTAAGCCGCATGTCCCTCGAAGGAGCCTGCAATGTCCTGGTCCGCTACCCAATACTCCCTGTTCGAAAACGAGCGCACGCGCGCGGTACGCGACCTGCTGGCGGCGCTGCCGCCACGGCCGGTACGGCAGGCGACTGACCTGGGCTGTGGCCCGGGCAACTCCACGGAGGTGTTGCTGCAGCGCTTTCCCGAGGCCCGGGTCCAGGCCTTGGACAGCGACCAGGACATGATCGACAAGGCCCGTCAACGCCTGCCGCAGGTACGCTGCGAGGTGGCGGACATCGCCCGATGGTCGGCCAGCGAACCCCAGGACCTGATCCTGGCCAATGCCTCGCTGCAATGGGTGCCGGACCACGCCTCGCTCTATCCGCACCTTGTGCGGCAATTGGCGGAGGGTGGTAGCCTGGCCGTCCAGACCCCCGACAACCTCGATGAGCCTGCCCACCGCCAGTTGCGCGAGATCGCCAGCCAAGGCCCTTGGGCCGCCAAGCTCGGCCATCTGCAGCTCCCACCCCGGCACAACGCCGCCTTCTACTACGATCTGCTCAGCCCGCTGTGCGCCCGGGTGGACGTATGGCGCACCACCTACCATCACCCCTTGGCCGGTGGCGCCGAGGCGGTGGTGGAGTGGTTCAAGGGCTCGGCGTTGCGGCCGTACCTGGCATTGCTGGATGAGCAGGAACAGGCGGACTTCCTGCAGTGCTATCTGCAGGCTATGCAGCAGGCCTATCCGCTGGCGTGCGATGGCAGGGTGCTGTTGCCTTTCCCGCGGTTGTTCGTCATTGCCACCCGCTAACGGCGCCTGCGCCGGAACACGTAAGCGTAGATGCCAAGGTTGAACAGCAACACGAACGCCCCCAGCAGCACCTGCACCTGAGCTGTCAGCCCGGCGGGGTAGATCAGCGGCCAGATGTAGTGCTCGATGAAGCCGCCCTGGTAGCCGGCCTGGCCGGCGGCGGCGAGCATCTGGTTTTCCCAGGCGGTCAGCGGGCAGTCCAGATGCAGACATTCAACCGCCAGGCCCCAGACCAATGCCGGCAAATGGATGAACAGCGCTGCCCGCCATTTCAGCACCAGCAGGCCGCCGAACAGCACCAGCAGGATGAAGGCCAGGTGCAGGAGGAGCAAGGCGTCGGCAGCGGTCCGGTAGAGCATGGTCAGCGCTCGTGGCAGGGGTGCCCATCAGCATAGGGCAGGGCGCTTCAGAGGTCTTCCTGAACCATCTGCAGGAAGGTCGCCACCACCCGCCGCGTGCGCTGCTCGCGCAGGCATACCAGGGTCTCGGTCAGGTGCCGCTGGCAATCGACGATCGGCAGCGCGCAGACCCGTGCATCGGCACCGAACTCGGCAGCCGACACCACGCCCACGCCAATCCCCACCACCACCGCCTCGCGCGCGGCCTCGCGGCCTTCGACCTGGATCGCCGCACGGATGCGCAGGCCGGCGCGGTGCATTTCTTCCTCCAGCGTCTGGCGGGTGACCGAGCCAGGTTCGCGCAGGACGATCGGGGTGTCGTCCAGGTCGGCCAGGCTGATCGAGCCACGGCTGGCCCAAGGATGGTTATGGGAGACGAAGGCAACCATGGGGTCGCTGCGCATCGGCACGCAGAACAGGCGTGCGTCGTCCACGTCACGGCCGAGCAGGGCCAGGTCGGCCTGGTAGTTGAACAGCCGCAATAAGGACTCGTCGGTGTTGCCGGTCTCGATCTTGACCTGGATGCCGGGGTAGCGCTGGCAGAAGCGGGCGATCTGCGGCAGCACGTGCACCGGCGCGTCCACGGCCAGCACCAGGGTGCCAGTGTGCAAGGCGCGGGAGTCCTGCAGCAGCTCGTGGGCTTCGGCCTCGCAGGCGAACAGGCGCTGGGTGATGCCGAGCAGGCGCTCGCCCAGGTCGGTGAGCTGCACTGAACGTTTGTTGCGGTGGAACAGCAGCACACCGAAGCGCTCTTCGAGCTTGCGCACCTGGTCGGAAATCGCCGGCTGGGTGAGGAACAGGCGCTCGGCGGCCCGGGTGAAGCTGCCGTGCACAGCGACAGCGTGAAAAGCCTTGAGTTGAGCGTGGGAGACCGACATCACCATTCCTGTTAAAAGCTGAGCTTATGTGTGAAATACAATAAATCGATTTTATTTATCAGTCAGTAATTGGTTCCATCCTTATCAGCCGAGCGGCGCTTCCACAAGACGCGGTGAGCGGCCATGGTCCCGAACGATCACGCCAGATCGCCGGGCCATCTGACCAGATGACGGTCCTCCGTCATGCAGTGCGCAACACAAAAACAAGACAGGCGTTTCTTCACATTCTGCCGGCACACTTCAGTTCTCGAGGTCAGAGTCACCATGAATCAATCCCTAGCAGCGTTCAAACGCTGGCGTGTCCAGATTTTCGCTATTACCTGGCTGGCCTATGCCGCGTTCTACTTCACCCGCAAAGCATTTTCGGTGGCCAAGCTGGGCATCGGAGAAGACCCGGACTTCCTCCTCGACAAGGCCGCGATGGCCAACCTCGATGCGATCTACCTGGCGGCCTACGCCGTCGGCCAGTTCACCTGGGGCATGCTCGCCGACCGCTTCGGTCCGCGTGTGGTGGTGCTCGGCGGCCTGCTCATTTCTGCTGCGGCGGCGGTGGTGATGGGCAGTTATGCAACCTTCCCGATCTTCGCCACCTGCATGTTGATCCAGGGCCTGGCGCAATCGACCGGCTGGGCGGGGTTGTGCAAGAACATCGGCAGTTTCTTCCCTTCCGCCCAGCGTGGCCGGGTACTGGGCTTGTGGAGCTCGTGCTATGCCTTCGGCGGCCTGGTGGCCTCGCCCTTCGCCGGCTGGTGGGCCTACACCCTGATCGGCACTTGGCACGCGGCGTTCTTCTCCAGCGCGGCCGTGGTGGCCGGGGTAGCGGTGCTGTTTTTCATCTTCCAGCGCAACAAGCCCGAGGATGTCGGCCTGCCGGCGGTGGAGCCCGAGCCACAGAGCATGTCGCCGGGCTCGAACCTGTGCAGTGTCTGGGCGCCTTTGCGCGAGATCCTGCACAACCGGACGGTACTGACGCTGGGCCTTGCCTACTTCCTGTTGAAACCGGCGCGCTACGCCATCCTGCTCTGGGGACCAGTGATCGTCTTCGAACAGATGCCCTCGGTCGGCAAGGTCGGCGCGGCGATCATCCCCACCGCCTTCGAACTGGCTGGGCTGCTCGGGCCAATCATCATCGGCCTGGCCTCGGACAAGCTGTTCGGCGCCCGTCGGATGCCGGCCTGCGTGATCAGCCTGATGCTGCTAACGGTGGTGCTGGCGCTGTTCATGGCGGCGATGCACAGCGGCAGCGTGATTCTGGTGGTGGCCTTGCTGTTCGTCATGGGCCTGACCCTGTACGGGCCGGACTCGATGATCAGCGGCGCGGCGGCCATCGACTTCGGCACCGCCAAGGCTGGCGCCACCGCCGCTGGCTTCGTCAACGGCTGCGGCTCGATCGGCGCGGTGCTGGGCGGCCTGCTGCCGGGGTACTTCGACAGCGTGACGGTGTTCATCGTCTTCGCCGGCTGCGCGCTGTTCTCCGCCCTGGTCCTGCTACCGCACTGGAACAGCCGCCCGGCCACCGCCGAGCAGGCCAACGACGTGGCACCCAACACCGGCATGGTCATCAAGCCGGCACGCACTTGAGGAAAAACCGATGAGACCGTTTTGGCTGCAACAGGCACTTGATCAGGAAGACGAGGCACTGTGCCCACCCTTGCGAGGCGATGCGCGTTGTGACATCTGCATTGTCGGTGGCGGCTACACCGGGCTGTGGACGGCTCTGATGATCAAGGCACATAACCCGGCCCTGGATGTGCTGCTGATCGAGGCAGACATTTGCGGCGCCGGGGCCAGTGGGCGCAACGGCGGTTGCGCGCTGAGCTGGTCGGCCAAGTATTTCACCCTCGAGCGTCTGTTCGGGGTGGCCGAGGCGGTACGGCTGGTGCGCGAGTCCGAGCAGAGCATCCGCGCCATCGGCGACTTCTGCCGGGCCAACGGCATCGAGTGTGACTATCGCCAGGACGGCACCCTGTACACCGCCACCAACCGTGCCCAGGTCGGCAGCACCGACGCGGTGATCGCGGCCTTGGAGCGCCAGGGGATCAACTCCTTCGAGCGTCTGCCGCTGGAGCAGGCGCAGCGCTTGGCTGGTTCTGATCGGCACCTGGAGGGCTGGTTCTCGCCGGCCGCCGCCACGGTGCAGCCTGGCCGACTGGTGCGCGGCCTGCGCCGAGTGGCTTTGCAGCGCGGCGTGCGCATCCATGAAGGGACTGCCATGACGGGGCTGCAGCACGGTGCGCCGGTGCAGGTGCGCACCGCCCAGGGCGTGGTCCGCGCCGACCGTGTGGTGCTCGGCCTCAATGCCTGGATGGCGCGGGCCTTCCCGCAGTTCGAGCGCAGCGTGGCCATCGTCTCCAGCGACATGGTCATCACCGAGCCCTGCCCGCAGCTGTTGCAGCAGATCGGCCTGGCCAACGGTATCAGCGTGCTGGACTCGCGAATCTTCGTTCACTACTACCACAACACCAGCGATGGCCGGCTGATGCTGGGCAAGGGTGGCAATACCTTTGCCTACGGCGGGCGCATGCTGCCGGTATTCGACCAGCCGTCGCCCTACGAGCGTTTGTTGCGCGACAGCCTGGCGGACTTCTTTCCGGCATTGGCCGAGGTGCCGCTGGCGGCCAGTTGGAACGGGCCATCGGATCGGTCCGTCACCGGCTTGCCGTTTTTCGGCCGCCTGGATGGGCAGGGCAACGTGTTCTATGGCTTTGGCTATTCGGGCAGCGGCGTCGGGCCGTGCCATATGGGAGGGCAGATCCTCTCGTCGCTGGCCCTGGGCCTGGACAACGCCTGGACCCGTTCGCCGCTGGTCAAGGGGCCGCTGGGGCAGTTTCCGCCGGAGCCGATCCGCTACTTGGGCTCGCTGATGGTACGCAACGCCATCCGCCGCAAGGAGCAGGCCGAGGACCAGAACCGCCGGCCACGCCGTTTGGATGTACGCCTGGCACGTTTTGCCGCGGCAGCAGGTAAAGCGGACAAGGGTTAAGCGATTTCTTGTCGATTGGGTGCTGGAGGGCGTATAAACTGCACCCACTTTTGCCGGTCGCTTCCTGAACCGGCACCTGAAACAAAGAGAGTCGACATGGGCGCACAGTGGAAAGCCAAACATAAAGAAGCCGCAGCCAATGCCAAAGGCAAGATCATGGGCAAGCTGGCCAAAGAGATCCAGATTGCCGCGAAATCCGGCGCGGACCCGGACATGAACCCACGCCTGCGCCTGGCCGTGGAACAAGCCAAGAAGGCCTCGATGACCCGCGAGACCCTGGAGCGCGCGATCCGCAAAGGCGCCGGCCTGGACGGCGACGCGGTGCAGTACGCCGCCGTGACCTACGAAGGCTTCGCTCCACACCGGGTGCCGCTGATCGTCGAGTGCCTGACCGACAACGTCAACCGCACCGTCGCCGAGATTCGCGTGGCGTTCCGCAAGGGCCAACTGGGCGCCAGCGGTTCGGTCGCCTGGGACTTCAACCACGTCGGCCTGATCGAAGCGACCCCGGACAACGCCGAGGCCGATCCTGAGATGGCCGCCATCGAAGCCGGTGCCCAGGACTTCGAGCCGGGCGAGGAAGAGGGCTCGACCCTGTTCATCACCGACACCACCGACCTGGACGCCGTGCAGAAGGCCTTGCCGCAGCACGGCTTCACCGTGACCTCGGCGAAGATCGGCTACACCCCGAAGAACCCAGTCAGCGCTGCAAGTCTGAGCGCTGAAGAACTGGCCGAGGTGGAAGAGTTCCTGGAAAAGATCGACGGTCATGATGACGTGCAGAACGTCTACGTCGGGCTGACTGACTGATTTCTGGCATATCTCAGCTTTTACGGCCGAGGCTGTACCTGTAGGAGTCAGCGTTAGCTGGCGATGCAAGGCGCAGCCTTGCCAAAGGTGGGGGCGCTGCGCAGATGTGTGCGTCACCGGGCCATCGCCAACTGACGCTGGCTTCTGCCTCATCCGGCATGCCTCAATTTCTGAGGTTGAGGCTATATCCCATGAACCCCGTTTTCGCCGCCCTCAGCCTTGCCCACCTGCGCACCCTCGACTGCCTGCTGCAGTTGAAGAACCTCAGCCATGCCGCCGAACGCCTGGGCTGCAGCCAGTCGGCGCTGAGCCGGCAACTGGCGCATCTGCGCGAGGCCTTCGACGACCCCCTGCTGGTGCGCCAGGGCCGCGGCTATGTACTGAGCGAACATGCCGAAGGGCTAGTGGAGCCCTTGCGCCAGGTGCTGGAGCAGCTGCAGGCCCTGCGCCAACCGGCGGCCTTCGACCCGGCGCGTTGTGAGCGGCGTTTCTGCCTGGCCGCTTCAGACTATGTCGCCGAGCACATGCTGCCGTTGCTGGTGGCGGTTCTAGAGCAGGAAGCGCCAGGCGTGTCGCTGGAGTACCGAACTTGGCAAGCAGGCCAGTACGCGTTGCTGGCCAGCGGCGAGATCGACCTGGCCACCACCTTGTTCGATGAGTCCCCACCCAACCTGCACGGTCGCCTGCTGGGTGAGGACCGGGCGGTGTGCCTGATGCGCCGGGACCATCCATTGGCGCGCAGCGAAGCGTTGAGCCAGGATGACTACCTGGCCTTCAAGCATGTGCGCATCTCCGGTGGCGGCGACAAGGACAGTTTCATCGACCGCCACTTGCGCGCCCAAGGGCTGCAGCGGCGGATCGGCTTGCAGGTACCGTTTTTCTCGGCAGCGGTGCAGGTGGTCGGCAGCAGCCAATCGCTGGCCACCGTACCCGAGCACATCGCTCGCCAACTCAGCCGCTTGCACCCCTTGGCCTGGCGGCCGCTGGGTTTCGTCGAGCATAGCCAGCGCTACTGGGTGGTCTGGCATCAGCGCTTGCAGGCCTCGGTCGAGCATCGTTGGTTGCGCAACCGGGTGTTCGAACTGTGGCGGCAGTCGCAGTTCGGCGTGCAGGGCGGGCATGCGCCTTCGCCATAGGAGCTATGCGCGAAGCGGCGTGTTTCCCACGCGGCACAACGCCTAGACTCGGTTGACCCCATCCAACCGAGGAGGCACACCGTGAACCCGGAAGAATTCCGCCAGTATGGCCACCAACTGATCGACCTGATCGCCGATTACCGCCAGACCATTGCCGAGCGCCCGGTGATGGCCCAGGTCGAGCCTGGCTATCTCAAGGCTGCCTTGCCCCGGTCGGCACCTGGGCAGGGCGAACCGTTCGCGCGGATCCTCGAGGATGTCTCGCAGTGGGTGATGCCGGGGCTGTCCCATTGGCAGCATCCGGACTTCTACGGCTACTTTCCGTCCAACGGCACTTTGCCGTCGGTGCTGGGCGACTTCCTCAGTACAGGGCTCGGAGTGCTCGGTCTGTCCTGGCAATCCAGCCCGGCGCTCAGTGAGCTGGAGGAAACCACCCTGGACTGGATGCGCCAGTTGCTCGGTT
Source organism: Pseudomonas sp. X10 (assembly GCF_054889225.1). Lineage (NCBI taxonomy): Bacteria > Pseudomonadati > Pseudomonadota > Gammaproteobacteria > Pseudomonadales > Pseudomonadaceae > Pseudomonas > Pseudomonas sp. X10. Next base: position 2,350,932 of record NZ_CM142677.1, read on the forward strand.
TGTCGGAGCAATGGAGCGGGGTGATCCAGGACACCGCCTCGACCAGTACCCTGGTGGCGCTGATCTGCGCCCGCGAGCGTGCCAGCGGCTATGCTCTGGCCCGTGGCGGCCTGCAGGCCGAGGCCAAGGCGTTGATCGTCTACGCCAGCGCCCATGCCCATAGCTCGGTAGACAAAGCCGCGCTGCTGGCCGGTTTCGGCCGCGACAATATCCGCCTGATCGCGACCGATGAGCGTTTCGCCATGTGCCCCGAAGCGCTGCAGGCGGCCATCGAAGCAGACCTGGCGGCCGGCCGGCAGCCCTGCGCCGTGGTCGCCACCACCGGCACCACGGCCACCACCGCCCTTGACCCCTTGCAGCCGATCGGTACCATCGCCCGTGCCCATGGCCTGTGGTTGCACGTGGACTCGGCCATGGCCGGTTCGGCGATGATCCTCCCCGAATGCCGCTGGATGTGGGACGGCATCGAGCAGGCTGACTCGGTGGTGGTCAACGCGCACAAGTGGTTGGGTGTGGCCTTCGATTGTTCGTTGTACTACGTGCGCGACCCGCAGCACCTGATCCGGGTGATGAGCACCAACCCCAGCTACTTGCAGTCGGCGGTCGATGGTGAGGTGAAGAACCTGCGCGATTGGGGCATTCCCCTGGGGCGGCGCTTTCGCGCCCTGAAACTGTGGTTCATGCTCCGCAGCGAAGGTGTGGAGGCGCTGCAGCAGCGCCTGCGTCGCGACCTGGACAACGCCCGCTGGCTGGCCGAGCAGATCGAGGCCGCGCCAGGCTGGGAGCTGCTGGCGCCGGTGCAACTGCAGACCCTGTGTATTCGTCACCATGGCGATGGGCTCACCGCTGAGGCGCTGGATGCCCATACCCGCGCCTGGGCCGAGCGCCTCAATGCCTCCGGCACGGCCTACGTGACCCCAGCCATGCTGGAGGGGCGCTGGATGGTGCGGGTGTCGGTGGGGGCCTTGCCCACCGAGCGCGAGCACGTGGAGCGATTGTGGACACGGTTGCAGGAGGTGGTTGGGGAGGGCTGAGGTTCGTCGGCGCTGTTGCGCGGTTTGCCGTATCAGTGCACACCGCGTCAGCGAGCGCTGGCCCGTGAAACGCAGCCGGAGGTTGGCTTATCGAACCTGACCTGGCTCAGGCCGCCACCCCGAACACATGTTTCAGATAGGCCACGAAGTTCTCATCCCGGCACTGGGTCTTGCCCGGACTGTCGGAGATCTTGGCCACGGGCGCGCCATTGCAGGCGGTCATCTTGATAACGATGTTCATCGGGTCCACGCCCGGAATGTCGCAGGTCAGGGAGGTGCCGATACCGAAGCTGACGTTGATCCGTTCATGCAGGGCGCGGTACAGCGACAGGGCCTTGGGGAAGTCCAGGCCGTCGGAGAAGATCAGGGTCTTGCTCTTCGGGTCTACTCCCAGGCGTTCATAGTGGGCAATGGCCTTTTCCGCCCAGGCCAGCGGGTCGCCGGAGTCGTGGCGCAGGCCGTCGAAGAGCTTGGCGAAATACAGGTCGAAGTCACTCATGAACGCGTCCATGCCGATGCAGTCGGTCAGGGCGATGCCGAGCAGGCCACGATATTCGCGGACCCAGCACTCCAGCGCGGCAGCCTGGCTGTCGACCAGGCGCGGGCCCAGTTGCTGGTGGGCCATGAACCATTCATGGGCCATGGTGCCGATCGGCTTGAGCTCGAACTCACGGGCCAGGTGCACGTTGCTGGTGCCGACGAACCGGCCGGGAAAATCCCGTTTGAGGGTGTGCACGACATGCTCCTGGACCCGATAGGAGAATCGTCGGCGGGTACCGAAGTCGGCCAGTTGCAGGCCGGCCAGCTCCGTCGTGGAGGCCTCGGCCTTGAGCCAGTCGAGCTTCTCGTAGAGGCGTTCACCCACCTGCTCCATTACCACCTCGCGGTAGCGATAGCGGTTGCGCACTTCCGAGACGATGGCCAGCAGCGGGATTTCATAGAGGATCACGTGCAGCCAAGGGCCACGTAGGCGGATCGCCAGTTGCCCGGCGTCGTCCAGGCCGATCTGGACATAGCGCAGGTTGAAGCGGAACAGGCTGAGGAAGCGGATGAAGTCCGGCTTGATGAAGGGGATTTTCTCTAGGTAGGCCAGTTGGTCCTGGGTCACCGACACCTCGGCCAGTTGCTCGACCTGGTAGCGTATCTCCGCCAGGTAAGGCGCCAGGTCCTCGCCGTTGCGGCAGCGGAACTCCCACTCCACCTCGGCGTTGGGATAGTTGTGCAGCACTGCCTGCATCATGGTGATCTTGTAGAAGTCGGTGTCCAGCAGGTTCTGGATGATGCGGGGGCCGAAGACACTGTCGCTCATGGGCGGGCTTCCTTGATCTGCTTGTCGAGTTGCTCTTCATCCGCGCAGAGGATCACCCCGGCGCTGGTCATTTCGGCGCAGGCGGCGCTGGCTCCGGCTTCGCTCAAGGCGCGGCAGGCCGGGAGGTAAAGCAACACCTGGAAGCCGGCGGCACGCAGTTGCAGGGCGGTGGTCTTGACGCAGTAGTCCAGGGCCAGGCCTCCGACGATCACCACGTCGACTTCCTGTACCTTGAGGTATTCGATCACGCCGGTGGAACGGCGCTCGGCCAGGTCGTGATAGCAGGCGCCGTAGGGGTGTAGGTCGGGCTCGACGCCTTTCCAGACGAAATAGTCGTAGTCGATGGGGGCGGGCAAGCCAGCCAGCAGCTCGAAGCCGGGTGTGCCGGGCACGCAGTGGCTGACCCAGGTCAGGTCGGCATTGGCCAGAGGCAGGGGCTTGAGCATTTGGCTGGCGTCGGTGACTACCCAGGCGGCATTGGCCGGGGGCGCGTCCTTGCTGCCCAGGCGCAGGTCGGCGCGGCGGGCCATGGCATTCAGCGCTGGAGCAATCTCATGGCCGCCGGGCACTGGCAGTTCCTGCGGGGCATGGAGAGTGAAACCGTTCTGGGCGTCGACATCGAAGCTGGCGATCTTCATCGGAAGACTCCTCTGCTGGAATGGTCATATAATTCACTTGGTGTAATAAGTGTGTCAAGTGCTTATTTTTTTATGGGTTACGGCTTGATTGATTTAGTTTTTCTGGTGGAATATGGCGTTTCAGCAGCCGGTGGAGACTTGATGTGAGTACCGTTGAAGTCCTGGCCAGCGTCGACATCGTCGCCTTGCGCCTGGCGCCCGAGGACCCGCGATTGCAGGTGCTGCTGTACCAGCGTGAGCGCGAACCTCATGCCGGAGAGTGGGCCTTGCCCGGAGTGATCGTCAATGGCCGCACCCCGGACAACAACCTAGACGCCGCGGCTCATCGCGCCTTGCACGAGAAGGCGCGGGTCGTGCCGAGGCATCTGGAGCAGGTCGGTACCGAGGGCAATGCCTTCCGCGATCCTCGGGGCTGGTCGTTGAGCACCTATTACCTGGCATTGCTGGGGCCGGAGCAGCAGGCCGATGATTCGCAACTGCGTTTTGTCGATCTGGACAGCGTGAAGGGGCGCAAGGTCCTGCTGCCCTTCGATCACCAGTTGCTGGTGCAGCGGGCCTGCGAGCGCCTGGCGGCCAAGACGGTGTACAGCAACCTGCCGTTGTACCTGGCGCCAGAGAAGTTCACCGTGCTCGATGCCCTCAACGCCGTCCAGGCCTGTCTGGGTCAGCCGGTCAACAACACCTCGTTGCGCAAGCGCCTGGAGCGCATGAAGGCCGAGGGCTGGATCCGCGATACCGGCGAGAAGAACTTCCCGAAACTGGGCCGGCCCCAGCAACTGTTCCAGCACACGCCGCAAAGCGACAAACCCTTCATGTTCGACCGCAGCCTGTTGCCGGAGGGGGCGGGGTAGTGACGGCTGCCGGCGGGCGCTATGGCCTGGGATCTCCCATGGGCATTGGCCACAGGCTATGCTTGCGCTCATGAACGCCAGCCCGCTCATCCGTCAACCCTGCCCACCCGGTGCCTGCAATTGCGGGCGCGAGCGGCTGCATGAATGCGCGGCGGCGGCCCAGCGCATCCTGCTGTTGACCCGTCAGGAAGAGAAGCGTCTGCTCGAGCGCCTGGAAAACCTCAAGAGCCTGGAGGACCTGGCCCTCTTACAGCGGCGGCTGTACGAACAACTGGGCATCCGCGTGCACATCGCCCCAGGTTTCAATGAGGTGCGCACCATGCGTGGCATAGTCATCGAGCTGGAAGAGCAACCAGGGCTGTGCCGCAAGACCCGCCAGGCGATTCCAGCCGCCATCCGCCGGGGGCTGGAGCGCAATCCTGAAGTGGCCTACGGTCTGCTCAATGCCCATGACCTGTTGCGCGACGCTTAGCGCATCACCGCCAGCTTGATCCCGAACCCCACCAGGCACACGCCAGCCAAGCGCTCGAACAGGTTCGACAGGCGCGGGCTGCCCCGCATGCGCTCAGCCAGGTGATGCGTCAGCAATACCGCCACCAGGCCATAGAGGAACGTCAGCGCGGCCACGGTCACGGCCATGAAGGCGAAGGTCAGCAGCCCCTGGTGGCGCACCGGGTCGACGAACAACGGAAAGAAGGCCATGTAGAACATGATCGCCTTGGGATTGAGCAGGGTGATCATCATGGTCTGGCGCAGGTAGTGGCCGCTGTCCATGCTGCTCTGCCGTGGTGCCGTGCCAGGTTTGCTCATGACCATGCGCAGCCCCAGCCAGGCCAGGTAGGCGGCGCCCACCCACTGCACCAGGTGAAAGGCCGTAGGATAGGCGGCGAGCAGAGCGGCCACGCCCGCCACGGCCAGCCACATCAGCACCTGGTCGCCAAGAATCACGCCGCAGGTCGCCGCCAGGCCGCCTTTGATACCGCCCTTGCCGGTGGCAGTGATCAAGGCGAAGTTGCCCGGCCCGGGAATGGCCAGCAGGACGATGAAAGCGATCACGAATGCGCCATAGTCGGTCACGCCTAGCATGTGTCTGTCTCCTGAGGGGGGATTGCCAAGGGAAAGAAAGGTTATGCCATCATCTGCTGATCGTGGAAAGTTAAATACCTGTCTGGGCGGACACTAATTTTTTCCACAGGCCCTTCGTCTCTCCAGTAGCCGCCGAACGCCCTTAGGCCTCGCGCGTTCTCAACATTCAAGGAGACAGGCAATGACTTCCGTATTCGACCGCGACGACATCGTGTTCCAGGTAGTGGTCAACCACGAAGAACAGTATTCCATCTGGCCCGACTACAAGGCCATTCCGGCGGGCTGGCGCGCCGTGGGCAAAAGCGGCCTGAAGAAGGACTGCCTGGCCTATATCGATGAAGTCTGGACCGATATGCGTCCGTTGAGCCTGCGCCAGAAGATGGCTGAAACCGCTGCGGCACAGTGAGGGGCGGCCGGTGTCCGCATTGAACCTGCTCTGCCTGCCGTACTCCGGCTCCAGTGCCATGGTCTACAGCCGCTGGCGGCGCAAATTGCCAGCCTGGGTGCAGGTGCGTCCGCTCGAGTTGCCCGGGCGTGGCGCGCGGCTGGGCGAGCCGCTGCAAACCGACATGCAGGCCCTGGCCCGGCAACTGGCCAGTGAACAGCGTCTGGCCGCCAACGCGCCCTATGCCTTGCTCGGCCATAGCTTGGGGGCGTTGCTGGCCTTCGAGCTGGCCCACGAGCTGCAGGCCCTGGGTTGCCCGGCACCAGTGGCGCTGTTCGCCTGTGGCACGGCGGCGCCGACCCGGCGCGAGGACTACGACGGCAAGAAGTGGCGCGAGCCTAAGAGCGACGCCGAGCTGATTGCCGAGCTGCGCGAGCTGCAAGGCACGCCGGAGGAAGTGCTCGCCAACGAAGAGTTGATGAGCCTGACCCTGCCAGTGCTGCGTGCCGACTTCCTGCTGTGCGGGGGGTACGGCTATCGCCAGCGTCCGCCGTTGCGCTGCCCGTTGCATGTGCTGGCTGGCGAGGATGACCGGGCCACCGAGGATCAGTTGCTGGCCTGGCGCCAGGAGAGTGTCGGGGAGTTCTCCCTTGATGTCTTTCCTGGGGGGCACTTCTTCATTCACGAGCATGAAGACCGGGTCCTGGGCGTGCTGGCGGCGTCCCTGGAACCCCATCGGCTGTCTGCCTGATTGACGTCATCCTTTGCCTGGGGGAGGCTAGGCCTTTTCCCAGGCAAGGGGCAGGCAATGCTGATCGATCCACAACAGGCCACGCTGCTGGTCATCGATATCCAGGAAAAACTCATCGGTGCGGTCAGCGACCCGACCGGTACCTTGGCGCGTGCGCGCTGGCTGCTGGCGGCCACGGCCGAGCTGGAGTTGCCCACCGTCATCTCCGAACAGTACCCCAAGGGCCTGGGGCCGACCGTGGCCGAGCTCAAAGCCGCGTCGCCGGCGGCCGAGGTGGTGGAGAAGGTGCATTTTTCCTGCGTGGCGGCCGACTGCCTGCCGGCCGGCCTGATGGCCCGCGAACAGGTCATCGTCTGTGGCATGGAAACCCATGTCTGCGTGCTGCAGACCGTGCTCGGCCTGCGTGAACTGGGCAAGCAGGTGTTCGTGGTGGAAGATGCCTGCGATAGCCGTGACCCACTGAGCAAGGCTGCCGGTATCGCCCGCATGCGCGATGCGGGCGCGCAGATCGTCACCCGGGAGATGGTGTTGTTCGAGCTACTGGGCAGTGCCAGCCACCCCCTGTTCCGGCATATCAGCAAGACCTACTTGGTGGGCGAGCAGCCTTGAACAAAAACCTGTCCTGACCCCGCCGGTCGATTGCCAGCGCCCGACAGCTGCCGCTATGGTGCATCCACTGATAGAGGTGGGAGGTGATCATGGTCTGGCGTTCAGCGCTGGCAGGAGCAGTGATACTGGCGTTGCTACAAGGCTGCGCCAGCCAGCGCAGCGAACCGGTGGCCGATCCGGCCAAGGTGCGGGCCGAACTGATGCGTCTGTTACCAACCACTGTCCATGACCGCGCCGGTTGGGCGAAGGATATCGAGACCGCTTTCAGCGCCCAGCGTATCGAGCCGAGCAAGAGCAACCTGTGCGCGGTGCTGGCGGTGACCGAGCAGGAATCCACCTTCCAGGCCGATCCCCAGGTCCCTGGGCTTGGCCGCATCGCCCGTGAAGAGATCGATCGTCGCGCTGCGCGCTTGCATATCCCTGGCGTGCTGGTGGAGGGCGTCCTGCAGGCGCCTTCGAGCGATGGCCGCACCTATCAGCAGCGGCTGGCCGCGGTGCGTAGCGAGCGGCAGCTCAGCGCCTTGTTCGACGACTTGATCGGCAGCTTGCCGCTGGGGCGAACCCTGTTGGGTGGCCTGAACCCCGTGCGTACCGGTGGGCCGATGCAGGTCAGCATCGACTTCGCCCAGCGTCATGCGAAGGATTATCCCTATGCCTACAGCGGCACGCTTCGCCAGGAGGTCTTCACCCGGCGCGGCGGCATGTACTTTGGCATCGCGCACCTGCTGGGTTACCCCGCCCACTACGACCGCCAGATCTACCGTTTCGCTGATTTCAATGCTGGCTGGTATGCCAGCCGCAATGCGGCGTTCCAGGCGGCCCTGAGCCGCGTTAGCGGGGTGGACCTGGCGCTCGATGGCGACCTGATCGCGCCTGGGGCGATCCTGCCAGGCAGCACGGAGAAAGCCGCCCGGCGCCTGGGCCCCAAGCTGGGGCTGCGCAACCCAGTGATTCGCGACCACCTGGAGCAGGGCGACAACCTGGAGCTCGAGCAGACCAGGCTTTACAAGGGGGTGTTCGCCCTGGCTGATGCGGCTGCCGGCAAGCGCCTGCCGCGTGCCGTGCTGCCGGGTATCGAACTGAAAAGCCCCAAAATCACCCGCAAACTGACCACAGCCTGGTTCGCCGGCAGGGTGGAGGAGCGCTATCAGCGCTGCATGAAGCGCTGAGGGGGCTGGTGTGTCGTCGCCTCAACCCTGGCTCAACACTCCGACCACCTGTTCGACACTGGCCTTCAGGCCGGCCAGGGTGTCCTGCGGGTCGCTGTCGATCACCAGCAGCTTGGCACCGGATGCGGTGATCACTTGTGCTACGGCCGGGTCGGGCTGGCGGTGGTGCAGCACTAGCGCTACATCTTGCTGCTCGAGGTTTTCACCGAGGGCCTTGAGCGCGGCGGCGTCCCACTTGTCTTCAGCCGGCAGCGGCTGTTCGACGGCATCCAGGTTGAGACCGCTGACCAGGTAGCCGAGCCGCTCCGAGAGGCTGACCACGCTCAGGTTGTCGGCCTCGGCCAGGCGGGTTTCGCTGCTGGAGGTCAGTTCCAGCAACTGGCGCTTGAGGTTGGCGAGGTTGGCTTGGATTTTCGCCTTGTCCGGTGGTGCCAGGCGCTCAAGGTCGTTGGCCAGCACATCGGCCATGCGCCCCAGGTTGGTCGGGTTCAGCCAGGGATAGCCGGCGAAGGCGTTCTCGCCCTGGACCGCGATGCCGGGCAGGGCACCGTCGACCGGGCGCGCGGCATCGATCTCGACGATGCGGATATTGCTGCGCCGGGCCATGGGATAGAGCGGGTCGTCACGCCAGATCGAGCGCAGGGCGATCACCGCGTCGGCCTGTTGCGCGACCTTCTGCAGGCTGGCGCCGCCACGGCCGCTGAAGTAGGACGGTTGACGCGTGGCTGGGAGGTTGGCGGGGGCGGCGCGCTTGAGCTGTATGGAGGTGCCGTCGAGCAGCACGCTGGCCAGGCTGTGGGTCACCGGCAGGGTGGTCAGGACCACGGGCGCGGACTGGGCAACGGAGGCGCTGGCCGGTTCGGCCGCCAGGCCCAGGGCGGGCAGTCCGGCCAATGCCAGGGCCAGGGTCAGGTGCTTGAAGGTCAGGGTCATGCCGGGTTTCCTTGCAGGCGGGGGACGAGGGCGCGGGCCAGGGCGGCGAGGGCGAAGCAGACGCCGGCGACCAGGATGATCGCAGCGCCGGATGGCACCGGCAGGTCGAAGACGATGGGCAGGAGGATGCCGAGCAGGGTGCTCAGGGTAGCGATCAGTACCGAGGCCCAGAAAAAGCCTTTCAGCGATTGGCTGACCAGACGCGCGGCGGCGGCCGGGATCACCAGCAAAGCGCCGACCAGGATGGCGCCGATGACCTTGACCGCGGCCACGGTGACCAGGGTCACCAGCACCACGAAGAGGTAGTCCAGGGTCTTCACTGCCACGCCGCGCACCGCCGCCAGCTGTGGGTTGAAACTGGCCAGCATGATGCGGTTGTACAGCGGCAGGGCCAGGCACAGCACCATCAAGGCGACAATGCCCAGCACCAGCAGGTCCTGGGCGCTAACGGTCAGCACCGAACCGAATAGCACGTTCTCGAGGATGTGCACGTTGATTTTGCCGGCGAGCATCAGCAGCAGGCTGGCACCCAGGGCCAGGGACACCGAGAGGAATACGCCGATCAGGGTGTCCGGCGACAACCCGGTGCGGTTGCGCAGGAAGTTGAGCAGGATGCCGAACAGCAGGCAGTAGCCGAACAGGCTGCCATAGGGGCCTGTGTAGGGTTCGCCGAGTAGGATGCCGATGGCCACGCCGGTCAGCGCGGCATGGCCGACCGCTTCGGAGAAGAAGGCGAAACGCTTGACCACCACCAGGGTGCCGAGGCCGCCGAGCACCGGGCCGATCATCAGGCCGGCGAGCAGGGCGTTGACCACGAACCCGTAGGCCAGGGCCTCGGGCAGATAGCCAGCGCTGGCCCACTCCTGGACCAGCAGGCGGAATGCTTCGTAGTTCATCAGGCGAGGCTCTCGCTGCGAGGGTGGATGGAGAACAAACCGAGCAGACGCTCCGGGGTCAGGGCCTGGGCCGGCGGGGCGTCGAACAGTACCCTGCGGCTCAGCCCGGTGACCCGGTCGGCCAGGCGTAGCACTGCTTCCAGGTCGTGCTCGATCCACAGCACCGTGGTGCCGGCCTGGCGCCAACCGTGCAGCAGTTGCTCGAACACTTGGATGCCGGCTTCGTCCAGCGCCGACATGGGTTCGTCCAGCACCAACAGTTGCGGGGCTGGGATCAACCCCTGGGCGAGCAGCACGCGCTGGCGCTCGCCACCGGACAATGCCCCCATGCGCCGCTTGCGTTTGTCGAGCATGCCGACCCGTTCCAGCGCGGCGTCGATAGCCGGGCTCACGCGCCGGGACAAGCCGAGGAAGGCCGGGCGCTTCTGGCACATGGCGGCCATGAAGTCATCCACTGTCATGGGCAAGCCACGGTCGAACTCCAGGGCTTGGGGCACATAGCCGATCACCTGGGCGTCGCCCGGCCAATGCAGGGTCAGTTGGCCCTGGTGCGGCATCTGCCCGAGCAGCGTCTTGATCAGCGAGCTCTTGCCGCCGCCGTTGGGGCCGACGATGGCATGCACGCTGCCGGGGGCGACGCTGAAGCTGATCTGCTCCAGGATGCGCGTGCGGCCCAGGGTCAGGTCGATGCCGGCGAATTCGATGCGCGGCCCGCAGGCGGCGATGACATTGGCCGCCGCGGTCATGCGCGCGACTCCTGGATGGCTTTGACCACGGTGTCGAGGTTGCGCTTCATCTCCACTTCGTACTTCTCCTTGGTGTAGCCGCCGTAGGAGATGTGGGTGAGCGGGTAGATCCTCACCCCGGACTCGCGCTGGATGGTATCGACATAGGCGGAGGGGAAGTCCATTTCCGAAAAGATCACTTTGACGTCCAGGGCCTTGAGTTGGTCGATGGTCTTCTTCAATTGGGCAGGGCTGGGCTCGATGCCGTGGGCAGGCTCGACCACGGCGGTGACTTCCAGGCCGAACTCGCGCACCAGGTAGTCGTAGGCAGCGTGGATGGTCGCCACGCGGAACTCGGCGCCAGGGGCCTCGGTGACCTTGGCCAGTGCTTCGGCGCGCAGGGCACGCAGGCGCTTGGCATAGGCGCGGGCGTTCTGGGTGTAGTACTTGGCGTTGTCCGGGTCCAGCTTGCCCAGTTCGCGGGCGATGTTGTTGATCTGAGCGATGCTGGCGCTGATCGACAGGAAGGTGTGCGGGTTGACCACCTTGCCAGCACCACGGGCGGCAATGCCGGTGGCGGCCAGCAGGGGCACGTTGGCATTGGACTCGATGGTCTTGATGTCGGGCTTCTCGCTGGCAGCGATCATGCGGTCGGCGAAGTCGTCGTGGCCGACACCGTTGAGCACGATGACGTCCAGGGTGCCGATGCGCTTGATGTCTTCGGCGCGCGGCTCATAGGCGTGCGGGTTGAAGCCGGCGGGAATCAGCGGCACCACTTCGGCCTTGTCGCCGACGATGTTGCTCACGTAGCTGTAGTATGGGTGCAGGGTGATGCCGATGCGCAGCGGTTTGCCGTTGTCGGCCAGGGCGATGGCCGGCAGGACGCAGGCGATGAACAGGCTCAGGACACGGCGGGCGAGGGCGGAGCGGAACATGAGGCGTCCTTATCAGTGACGGTGTTGACGGGTGACCCCGGCGTCGTAGTGAGTGGCGATCTGTTGCCAGCCGGCGGTGATCAGCGCGTCGTGGTCCAGCACCTGCGGTACCGTCGCGGCGGTGTCGCGGCGCAACCAGACATCGGCCTCGCCTTCGGCTGCCGCGGGCAAGACCAGCAGGAAGCTACCGGCCACCTGGTTGTCCTGGCTCTGCCCCAGGTAGGCACCGACGTTCAGCCATTGCCAGTGATGACGGCCACGGCTGGCACTGCTGGCGTCCTCGATGAAGGGCGGCAGGCCTTCATCGGCCAGGGTCTCGACGCTGGGTGTCGCGGCGTTTTCCTCCCGCAGCATCTGGATCTCGTCGAAGGCCACCCGCAGGTCGGTGTAGATGCCCTGTTCGGCCGCGTTGAGGTCTCGGCGGGCGTCGAGCTGGTGGGCGGCGATGGCTACTTCGTCCTGGCGTTCTCCGCGCAGCGTCACCACGGTGGCGGCCAGGGCGACGATCAACAGGCTGGCCAGCAGCACATAGAGGGTTTCATGCCCGGCACCGGCCGGGCGCACTACCTGGGCGCGGCTCATGGCTCACCGATGTCGGCGTAGTCGATTTCCACCACGTGGCCGGGGCCGGCATCGAACAGTACATAGAACTCGCCGTCAGGGCGCTTGAAAGTCATGCTCGAGTCCTCGCCGAGCTTGCCAGGCACCAGGACCTGCTCGTCATAGCCGATCACATCGAGGGTCACGCCGGCGGCACCGCTGCCATCGGAGAAGCCGCCGGTACATTTGACCTGGTCGGTGCCGATCGCTTCGCACTCGCACATGGGGTTGTGCGCCAGAGCGGGGCCGGCGGCCAGCATCAGCAGGGGCAAGGTCCACTTGCAGAGAGAGAGTTTCATTTCTTGCCTCCTTGTTTGTTCAGCCAGGCGACGGTGGCCGGCGATGCTTTGGTCAATGGCACCGATGCCTGGTGCATGCTGCCGTCCCAGCCCTCGATGGTAATCCAGATATCGGCGTCCGGACGGGTGCGCGGCGGGATCGGGAGAGAGGTACCCATACGGTACGGTGAGCCGAAGAACAACGTGCCTGCGGCACGCAGGCTGCGTGGCTTGCCGATACGCAGGTAAATGGCTTTGGCGCCGTCGACACAGTCCTTGCACAGCGCGGCATTGAATTGCTTGAAATAGCCTGCCGGGCCATTGGGTTGCGGCGCTTCGGCGCGCAGTTCGGCGAGGTCCAGACTGTATGGGCCGACCTGGATGCCGCTGACCTGGTTCACGCCCAGGCCGGCTTCGCCGCGAAACAGCTTGGCGTCGGCGAAATACTTGGGCATGAAGCCCAGGGGAACGAGGATCAGCAGGATGTTCAGGTGGAAGCGCCACTTCAGCCAGAACTGTTTCAATGGGCTGGCGGGCAGGGACTGGGCCTGGCTCATGGCTGGACCTCCGTGGCGGTCTCGGGGCGGGGTTGGCGTTGGCGTGGCTGGCGCTCGCTGCGCTTGAGCGCTGCGGCGGTGGCCTGGGCGGTGCGCTTGGTCCAGATCAGCAGGCCGCTGAACACCATGAGGGTGAGGATCAGGCCGAAGAATGCCCAGATCAGCTTGATCGCCAGGCCGCCGAAGTCACCGGTGTGCAGCGGGCGCATGGATTCGGTGACGAACTCCAGGGTCGAGCGGTCCGACAGCAGGAACTGGCTGTCGACCTTGCTGGTGTAGGGGTTGACACTGGCGCTCTGGAACATCAGTGGATACCAGCCGCGGCCGCCCATGCTGATGTGACTGTAGGCGGTGGCCGGCAAGGAGACGAAGCTGACATCCAGGCCGGGGATGGCGCTGGTGGCGATGCGCTGGGCGTCGTCCAGTTTGATGCGGGGCGCCGGGCTGCCGTCCTCGGTACGGGGCACGTCCTCGCGGGCGATGACCGGCACGACCGGTTCGGTGGAAATGGTGATGTGATTGTCAGCGAGGATCGCCTGGATCAGGAACCAGGTGCCGGTGATGGAGATCACCGCAATGAACCAGATCGACCAGACTCCGGCCAAGCGATGCAGGTCGCCCCAGAAAATCCGTGGGCCATGGTTGCGGCGCGGCAGCTTGAAAAAGCCCTTCCAGAACTTCTTGTAGACCACCAGCCCTGTGACCAGCGAGGCCAGCATCGGCAGGCCGAGCAGCGAGACCAGGTACCAGCCCCAGCTGTAGCCGTTGGTGAATGGCACCAGCCACCAACCGTGCAGGGCACGGGTGAAGGCCTGGAAGTTGAAGTCCGGGCTCTTGCCCTGGATCGCCCCGGTGTAGGGGTTGACGTAAAGGGTCGGCGAGCTGCCGTCGGGGAAGGTGACACCGGCGTTGAGGGCGAAGTGCGAGCCGTCGGGCTGGCTGATGAAACGCACGGTCATGTCCGGTTCGGCCTTGTGCAGGGCATTTAGCACCTGCTGAAAGTCCAGGCGCTCGGCCGCGTCGTCAGGCTTGGCGGCGCGCACATCAGGGTTGGCCAGCCAGACGATCTCCTGGCTGACCACGGCGAGCATGCCGGTGAAGCAGACGATCAGGACGAAGAACCAGATCGGCAGAGCGAGCCAGCTGTGGACCAGGAACCACAACCTGGATTTGGACTTTTTCGATTGTTGGGCCATCGGACTGTTCTAAATTTGGGGAAAATTGAGGTCGAGTCACGGCTCAACCTGAGGGCTGCACTAGTAAAGACGAATGAGAATCCAAAACCTGTCAGTTAAAATGAAAGCAAATATTTCAGAAACGACAAAACCCGACACAGACATCGTGTCGGGTTCACGCCCGAAAGGGCGTCGGCGAGCCTGTCAGGCGCGGCTGAGCGCGATCGCTGGGCGGGCCTGATTATGGTTCTGGGACAGGTCACGGTACAACGCTTGGCCGATTTCCGCTGCACGCACCGGCAGTACCGACAGCAGAGTGTCGCTCAGACCGTGGGACGCTTCGCAGAAACCTTGCAGATAAACCGAGGCTTGCAGGTCCGGACTGGCCAGCACGCGGTAGTCGCGGTCCACGCTGAAGTCATCCAGGTAGCCTTGCAATGGGGCCAGCAGCTCTCGGTGCGAGCGGCGCTCATAGCCGGTGGCGAGGATCACCGCGTCATAACGGTGGGCCTGGTGCTGGTTGGTGGCCAGGTCACGCAGGGTCAGCTCGATACCTTCGGTGGTCGCAACGACAGCTTCCACCTGGCGTCGGCAGAGCACGTTGTGGCGGAACTGATGCGCCACTTTCTGGCGATAGAGGATGCCGTAGATGCGCTCGATCAGATCGACGTCGACCACCGAGTAGTTGGTGTTGTGGTATTCCTCGATCAGCTTGCTGCGTTCGGCGGCTGGCTGGTTGAACACCAGGTCGGTGTAGTCGGGTGTGAAGATCTCATTGACGAAGGGGCTGTCATCGGCCGGTTTGAGCGCCGAGGCGCGAAGGATCATGTCAACCTTGACCGATGGATAGCTGTCGTTCAGGTCGATGAAGGCTTCGGCGGCGCTTTGCCCGGAGCCGATCACCGCGATGCGCATTGGCTTGCCCTCGGTGCACGGCAGTTGGGCCAGGCTGTTCAGGTACTGGGAGTGGTGGAAGACCCGAGGATCGTTCTTGAATGCGCTGAACGCTTCCGGAATCTTCGGCGTGCCGCCGCTGCCGACCACCACCGAACGGGTTCGGCGGCTGTGCTCGCGGCCGTGCTGGTCGCGTGAGATCAGGCGCAGATGCTCGACGCGGCCGTTGTGTACTTCCGGCTCGATGCGGATCACCTCTTCGCCATAGACGGCCTGGGTCGCGAAGTGTTCAGCCGCCCAGCGCAGATAGTCGTTGTACTCCAGGCGGCAGGGGTAGAAGGTGCCCAGGTTGATGAAGTCGGCCAGGCGCTGCTTCTGGTGCAGGTAGTTGACGAAGCTGTAGGGGCTGGTCGGGTTGCGCAGGGAGACCAGGTCCTTGAGGAAGGAAATCTGCAGTTCGCTCTGGGTGGCCAGGGTATTGCCGTGCCAGCGGTAATCACTCTGTTTGTCGATGAACAGGGCGTCCAACGCGTGGCCATGGGTTTGGGCAAGCTCTTCCAGGGCGATGGCCAAGGCCAGGTTGGAAGGGCCGAAACCCACGCCGATCAGGTCGTTGATTGTTTCCGGGGTTGGGGTCTGGCTCATGGCTGCGGTTCCGTGGGTAATCGAGAATGGGCGCCTGTCGCGGCGCCGGGCTCTTGCGCAAGTACACCCATGAAAACGAGCCTGGTGCGCTGGAATTTACCGATTCAAGGGGCGGGCAGGCGGAAATGGCGCCCAGGCGAGAGGCGCCATGGGCTGTTACTACAACTGCGTGGCCGGGACCTGCATGGCCCGCCTCGATCTGTTGTTCATCGTTGAGCAGGCTTGGCGCGAAACACACTGCCATCTCGTTGCAGGGCTGATCGGATCGGCTTGACCGACGCGCGTGCGCGCGGGCAAGGCGCGGGTATCAGGTGGACGAACGACGTGCAGACAAATCTATCGGCAGCACTGGCATCAAGAAGTGCGCTGGGCGGCCGATAGGCTGGGCGATGCAAGGACCCAGCGAAAGGCAGGTGATCGAATGACAGGAATCAACAGCGTGACCCTTAGCAGCGCGGCGAATGTGCTGGCGAACTCGGAGCAAAGCGCGGTGGACGAGGCAGAACCGGCGTCCCGCACGGTCGACTTCTCGCGGCTGCGCGCGAGCGCTGGAGGGCAGGGTGCCAGCAAGACCGGCGCGGCCGAGGAGAGTGGCGAGCCTGAGCACATCAAGCAACTGCGCGAGCAGATCAGGCAATTGCAGAAGCAACTGGTGGAGCAACAAAAGCAACTGGCCGATCTGATGCGCAGCAACATGGAGGAAACCGCCAAGCTGGCAGCGGTCACGGCGCTGCAGGCGAGCATCGCGACCCTCAGCGGCGAGCTCCAGTCAGCCACCGCCCTGTTGCTGGAGGCCCTGACCAAGAGCGGCGGCAGCAGTGCCGGCGGTATGCTCAGCACCCAGGCCTAGTAGCCGCCACGGGTCAGGCGGGCGGCCAGGTTTATCAGTCGACGGCCAGGTTGCCGCTGTTCTGGCGCGCAGCCTTGTACTGCATGGCCACCGCCGGTGCTGGCTTGGCGCTGCCGGTTTCCAGCCATTGGCGCATACGGCTGGCATCGGCGAAGTGGGTGTACTTGCCGAAGGCGTCGAGGATCACCATAGCC
Organism: Pseudomonas sp. X10; assembly: GCF_054889225.1. Taxonomy (NCBI): domain Bacteria; kingdom Pseudomonadati; phylum Pseudomonadota; class Gammaproteobacteria; order Pseudomonadales; family Pseudomonadaceae; genus Pseudomonas; species Pseudomonas sp. X10. The sequence goes on from NZ_CM142677.1 coordinate 2,367,446, forward strand.
ACCGGGCGGTTGTCCATCTTTGTCAGCAGCACCAGGCAGTGCCCGGCATCGTTGGTGAAGCCGGTCTTGGTCAGCTTGATGTCCCAGTTGTTCCTATTGACCAGGTGGTCGGTATTGCGGAAGCCCAGCGTGTAGTTGGGCTTGCGGAAAGCCACGGTCTTTTCGCGGGTGGTACTCAGTTCGCTCAGTAAGGGGTAGTGGCGTGCTGCCAGCAACAGTTTGGCCAGGTCGCGGGCGGTGGATACGTTCTGGGTCGACAGCCCGGTGGGCTCGACGTAGCGGGTGTGCGTCATGCCCAGGCTGCGGGCCTTGGCGTTCATCGCTTTGATGAACGCGTCATAGCCGCCGGGGTAATGGTGGGCGAGAGTCGAGGCCGCGCGGTTTTCCGAGGACATCAGGGTGATCAGCAGCGTGTCTCGGCGGTTGAGCTGGCTGCCCAGGCGCACTCGGGAGTACACACCCTTCATTTCTTTGTTCTGGGCGATGGTCATGGTGAGCATCTCATCCATCGGCTGCTTGGCATCGAGCACGACCATGGCCGTCATCAGCTTGGTCACCGAAGCGATGGGCGCCACGCGGTCGGCATGGCTGGCATAGAGTTCCTTGTTGGTCGTCAAGTCGATCAGCAAGGCGCTGCCGGAAGCCAGGTGCAGCTTGGACGGGTCACGTTGCACCAGGGCCGGGGAATGCGCAGCAGCGGTCGACGGAAGGGTCGCGGTTCCTGTGAGCAACAGCAGCAGGCTGAGTATGGACAGGGAAGTTTTCACGTTGAGGCTCACTAATGGGTGGTATGTCGTTGGCTGTGCAAGGGTTTCCCCTGTAAAGCGATGCATTTTGGAGTATGGCCCAAGTGCTGTCGATTGCCCTGTGACGCTTGTCGGCCAAATGAAGAAAACTTAATGCTGGATCGATTCTTCTTGTTGGATAGGCAAAAAAGGTTCTTCACGGATTGCTGGGGGAGTCCGTGGGCAACCGGGTGCATGCCTGGAGTCCTATGGCGCTCTTTAGACCCCGCCCCGCGGGCGGCGCGCGGGGTCTAAAGAACACAAGGCATGCTCCCGCGAGCCATAAAAAAGCCCGCCAAAGAGGCGGGCAATAGAGCGTAAGGAGCAACGCAGGGTGAAAAGGGTCAGGCGAGCAGGGTGTTGGCCTGCATCTGATTGGCCAGGGCTTCGGCGGCCGACAGCGAGGTCAGCGGACCGCTGACGGCTTCACCGTTATGCACCAGGTACCAACACGCCAGCAGTCCTTGCTCACGCAGGGGGGCGGGGACAGCGCTGCCGATGACGGACATGATGTTGATGGTGGCCATGGCCAAGTCTCCTGTGGAACATGGTGCTACCTTACGCAACAGCCCTCGCGCTTTGAAATCGACAGTCTCAATAGTGCTCATTAGTTTCATCAACAGTTGGCCTCATCCGCGTGTCCGGTCCGGGGTGCCACTATGACCGTGAAAACGGTCAGTTAGATCGAAGGAGTGGGCAATGGCCGCAGCACCCAGTAGAGACACCATCCTGTGCATTTCCCTGGCCGGTCGCCCCGGTACCTTCGGGGTGCGTTTTCACAACCACCTGTACCAGCAGTTGGGCCTGGACTACTACTACAAGGCCATGACCACCCAGGACCTGCCGGCCGCGGTGGCGGGTATTCGTGCATTGGGGATCCGCGGCTGCGGGGTATCGATGCCCTACAAGGAAGCCTGCATGGCCCTGGTCGACGAAATCGATCCCTCGGCCGCGGCGATCGAGTCGGTGAACACCCTGGTCAATACCGCTGGCCACCTCAAGGCCTACAACACCGACTACCTGGCGGTGCGCCAACTGCTGGCGCAGCATCGTGTCAATCCGGGCACCGCCTTCGCCTTGCGCGGCAGCGGTGGCATGGCCAAGGCTGTGGCCTGCGCGTTACGCGACGCCGGGTTCCGGGAAGGCATCATCGTTGCCCGCAACGAACAGGCTGGACGGCAACTGGCGGATGTCTGCGGTTATCGCTGGCAGGCCGAGCTGGACGACCTATGCCCGCCGATGCTGGTGAACGTCACCCCGATCGGCATGGCCGGCGGGCCAGAGGCCGGTGAGCTGGCTTTTCCCGAGACGGCGATTGCGGTCGCGGAGCGGGTATTCGACGTAGTCGCCATGCCCGCGCGCACGCCACTGATCCAGCGGGCCGAGGCGCTGGGCAAGCCAGTGATCACTGGCTTGGAGGTCATTGCCTTGCAGGCACTGGAGCAGTTCGTGCTGTACACCGGTGTACGGCCGACGGCGCAGCAGGTGGCGGCGGCGGTCGAATACGCCCGGAGCTGAAGGCGAGGGCAATAGCAATACCGGCAGGGGCCAGCGTCAGCTGGCTCCTGCGTTCATCCCGCGCTGGCGTGCCCGCGTCTTGCACCCGACAGTAGGTCAGAAACGCTTCTGCTGCTTGTCCAGTTGCTGGTCAACCAGCCAGCGTCCATGGGCCAGCGAGGCATGCTGGGCATTATCGAGATCGGAAAGAAATGCCATCTTCACCGGCAACGGCTGGCGCCGACTGGTGTGGCCTTCGGGGTCGGTGATCAGGCATCCGCCGGCAAAAGGCAGGGGCGACCCGGGGTGGGTCATGACGGCGGCAGTGATGGTGTGGTTGCGGTATTCACAGTGAAGGGTTTGCATCGTCCTTACCTCGCTGTGGCTTGGAAGGTATTACTTCCGTATACCACAGCGAGGCGCCGGAAGTTCCCGGCCCGACGAGCGTGCCCTGTCGGGCGGTCGATCAGAGCTCGGTCGGCTGGATGATTTCCACCCAGTAGTCGTCCGGGTCCTTGATGAAGGCCAAGTGCTTCATGCGGCCATCGCTCAGGCGCTTCTGGAAGGGCACGCCTAGGGCTTCGAAGCGCTCGCAGGCGGCACGGATGTCCGGCACGGAAATGCAGATGTGGCCGAAGCCGCGCGGGTCCGTGTTGCCGTTGTGGTAGGCGAAATCCGCGTTGTTCTCGGTGCCGTAGTTGTGGGTCAGCTCGAGGATGCCGGGGATCGACTTCATCCATTCGGTGCGCTGGGCATCATCGGCAGGGATCTGCGCCTTGTCGACCAGGGCCAGGAAGTAAAGGCTGAATTCGGCCTCCGGGAAGTCGCGCTTTTCCACCAGGCTGAAGCCCAGCACGCGGGTGTAGAAGTCCAGTGACTTGGCGACGTCCTTGACCCGCAGCATGGTGTGGTTGAAGACGAAGTTGTGGGTGGCGGCATCCGGCTGCGCGGTGACGCCGGGCAGGCTTTGAAGATCGTGCAGGCTCATGGGCACTCCAGAGACAGGGCTGGGCCAGGCGGCGCCAGCGGGACAGACAGGGGGCCATGATACGGAACTGAAGCGATTGCGCAAATGAAACACGCCCTGCAGGGCAGGGCGTGGAAATTAGAAGCCCGCCGAGGCGGGCGCATGATGGGGCGCTAATCCTTTAGCAGCCTTTATCCTGGAAGAATCGATGTGAAAAAAGTGTGAAGTTAGTGTCGATTATTCATGTGCGTACCCAACTGTCGACGGTCTCGGCGCCATATTGTTCCTTCCAGGCCTTGAGGCCGCGATGGTTTCCGCCTTTGGTCTCGATCCGTTCACCGGTGTGCGGGTTCTCATAGACTTTCACCACCCGTGGGCGCCGCTGTTTCGGCGCGGTGGCGGGCTGCCTGGAAATGGCCTTCGGGTCGAGGATAGCGATAATGTCGCGCAGGCTCTTGTCATAGGTTTTCATAAGGCCGACAAGTTTCTGCTCGAATTCGATTTCGCGTTTCAGGCCGGCATCCTTTTTCAGCGCCTCCAGTTGCGCCATCTGTTCCCGAAGGGCTTTTTCGGCAGCACGAAACTCTGCAAGTCTGGACACTGTCATCACTCCTGTAAGTCTGCGGCGGGCTGGCACTATAAACAAGAAAATGGAATAACGCCGGCCACGGGGTGGATACAGCCTGTTACTGATAATCAGTGTAGTAGTCCCCGGGATGACGGTAAACAACAAACTTTTTATCGATAGTCCGGGAACTTTACCGGGTTTTACCGTGACATCGAAAAGTTCTCGGCCTGGTGCTGTCGCAGCTGTTTAGACCATGGTCCAATGGCTTGCCGTAGAGCGCTTGCGTGATGATCGCGGGGCGTCGTCGAGAAGCACTCGACGCACCCGCATTAGCGATGCCTCGCACGCATCGACTTGTTTTTACGCCCTTCTTTCGGATGTTTCCATGTTTGCCCCCTTTCCTCTCTTGCCCGGCCGCAATGCTGCCGGGCTGTTTGCCATGTGTGCCGCATTCTCCGTGCAGGCAGGCGGTTTTCTCGAAGACAGTAGTGCCAAGATCGAGGCGCGCAATGTCTACTTCAACCGGGATTTCCGTGACGGTCACAGCAGTTCCAGCCAAGGGGCGTCCAAGCGTGAAGAATGGGCGCAAGGGTTCATTCTCAATGTGCAATCCGGTTATACCCAGGGCCCGCTAGGCTTTGGTGTGGATGCCTTGGGCATGTTGGGTTTCAAGCTCGACTCCAGCCCGGCGGACAGTAACAGTGGACTGTTGCCGTCCAGTGGGCATGATCCACGGCACTCCGCCGATCAGTACGCCAAGATGGGCGTAGCGGGAAAAATGCGTATTTCCCGGACGGTACTCAAGTACGGGTCGATGATGCCGGACGTGCCATTGCTCAAGTACAACGATGGCCGTTTGCTGCCGACGCTGTTCCATGGCGCCATGCTCACCTCCGAAGAGTTTCGTGACTGGAAGTTCAGCCTCGCGCGCCTGGACAAGTACACCGCGCGGGACTCCACCGACCGCCAGGACATTCGCGTCCATTGCAAGAACAAACGTTACGCCTGCGACACCACGGCTGACCATTTCGACTTGGCCGGCGTCGACTATCGCTTCAACGAACGGCTCAGCGCCCAGTACCAAGTGGCCAGGCTGGAAAACATCTACCGCCAGCACTTCCTCGGTCTGGTCGCCAGCCAGCCCCTGGCGGTCGGTAGCCTGTCGGCCGACCTGCGCCTGATCAAGAGCGATGACATCGGCCGCGCCCGCGCTGGCGAGATTGACCACCGCGCCTTCAGCGGCATGCTTGGCTACAGCCTCGGTGGGCACAAGATCAGCGCCGGCTGGCAGCGCATGTATGGCGAAAGCGCCATGCCCTACCTGGATGGCAGCAACCCGTACCTGGTCAACTACGCCCAGGTCAACGACTTCGCCGCCGCCCAGGAGCGCTCCTGGCAACTGCGTTACGACTATGATTTCAAGGCGCTCGGCGTGCCGGGCCTGACCTTCTTTACCCGCTACATCAACGGTGACCACATCAAGGTCCCGGGCAGCACTGCCGAGGGCAAGGAGTGGGAGCGTGACACCGAGCTCAAGTACCAGGTGCAGAGCGGCACCTTCAAGGATGTCAGCGTGCGCCTGCGCAACTCGACCTACCGCAGCAACTACGAGACCTGGGCACGGGACATGGACGAGACGCGGGTGATCGTCAGCTACAACTTCTCGCTCTGGTGAGCCGCGCGCTTTGCCAAATGCCGGTGGCGGGCCGACAATGTCCGCCGGTTCCAGCACAGGGCAGGGTGATGAAGCAACTCTTGTTGATCGGTATCGGGCCGGGTGATCCGCGCCAGGTAACCTACGAAGCCGTCGATGCGCTCAGGCGTGCCACGGTGTTTTTCGTGCTGGACAAAGGCACGGTCAAGGATGAGTTGGTGCAACTGCGCAAGGCCATCCTCGAACGTTACGTCGATAGCGCCCGTTACCGCCTGGTGCAGGTCGAAGATCCACGTCGCGACGCCACGGCCGCTGATTACCTGGGGGCGGTGCAGGACTGGCATGAACAACGCGCCGCCTTGTATGCCCGGTTGCTGCAGGACGAGCTGGGCCCAGGGGATGTGGGCGCCTTCCTGCTCTGGGGCGAGCCGAGCCTGTACGACAGCACCTTGCGCATCCTCGACTTGGTCCGCCGGCGTGGCGTGGCGTTGCAACTGGAGGTCATCCCCGGCATCAGCAGCGTGCAGGCCCTGGCCGCACGCCACCAGGTTCCGCTCAATCGCATTGGCGAGCCGCTTACAGTCCTGCCCGGGCGGCGCCTGGCTGAACAGGTGCGGATCGACAACCTGGTGGTGATGCTCGACGGCCAGTGCGCCTTCGCCGAGCTGGACGATCCGGACCTGCTGATCTACTGGGGCGCCTACCTCGGCACCGCCGACGAGATCCTCATCGCCGGGCCGCTGCAGACCGTGAAGCAACAGATCCTCGATCAGCGCGAACAGGCCCGCCGACGCAAAGGCTGGATCATGGACACTTATCTGCTGCGCCGGCCACTGTAGCCAAGCGGTTTTTCGCCTCGATCCACTGGGCCATGTACTGGGTGCTCTTGTGTTGGTGGTGCCGCAGCATGGCCCCGGTGAAGTTGTACAGGCGTTGTTCCTGCAAGTGCTCCAGGCTCTGCTCGATGCGCTCGACCAAGGCCGGGCCATGGCGCTGGCGGTCATAGCGTGCGGCGAGCAGTGGTCGCGCGGCATCTTGGGCCTGCTGCCAGGCCTGTTCATCGCTATAGAGCCTGACGGCGGCTTCGGCCAGGCCTTCGCCGGTGGCGGCCACGGCGCCAGGCCAGGGCAGGGCGCCCTGCATGGCCTCGGCGCCGATCGGCGTGGTTACACTGGGCGTGCCGCAGAGCATCGCGTCGGTCAGCTTGCCTTTGATCCCGGCGCCGAAGCGCAAGGGCGCCAGGCATACGCGTGCCGCGCTCATCACTGCCAGGGCGTCCTCGGCCCAGTTCAAGACATGGAAGCCTTCCCGCGGATTGTGCAACGCCGTGGCCTTCGGTGGCGTGTAGGCGCCATAGATGTGCAACTCGGCCTCTGGCAGGCGACGGCGGATCATCGGCCACAGGTTGTGTTTCATCCACAACACGGCATCCCAGTTCGGTGCATGGCGGAAGTTGCCGATGCTCAGGAAGTGCGCGCGCTCGGCGAAGGGGCGCAGCGTCTGCTCGGCTGGGTCGACCATTAGTGGGCACCAGTGCAGCAGGTAGTCCGGCATGCCGAAGCCGTTGACCAGCAGGTCGATCTCCACGTCGGAGATGATCAGGCTCAGGTCACTGCGGTAAATGGCGGCCAGCTCCCGCTGGGTCAGATCGGCGCCGGCCATCTGCCGGTACAGGTCGGGGCCGGAGGTGGCGAACAGGGCGCGGAAGTCATTGGGGTCCAGGCCTTCCACCAGGCGTCGACGCAGCAGTTGATGGCGGGCGTCGCGCAGGCTCTGCAGGTCGGAGGTCTCTAGCACGCGCAGGGCGTTGGGGCAGTGCTTCTCCACGCGCCAGCCGAACTGCTCCTCCATCATGAAACGGTCGAACAGCACCACGTCGGGGGCCAGTTCGCTGACGAAGCGGTCGAAGCTGCTGTCGTTCAGGGCGATGGCGTGCTCGGCGATGCCCAGGGCGGCCAGGTCGGCCTTATGCTCGCCGATGCTGGCGGGGCTGCTGAAGGTGATGCGCCAGCCGCGCTGCAGGAAGCTTTCGAGGATCTGCATCATGTGCCCGCCGGCGGCGGAGGATCGGGGTTCGGGCCAGACGTAGCCGATGACCAGGACGTGGAGCGGTGTGGCGGGCATGGGGTGGGGGCCTTGGTTTAAAAGGGGGTTATTAAACCATAGGGCTGGCTTTGGGCCTTTAGTCACCTTTACGCAGGCCTTTATGGCGTTGCCGGTTGAGGTAGGAGCCAGCGTAAGCCGGCTCCTACCTCTGGCATGGCCTCGGCAACAATAATTCGAAGCCCCCATCACCAAATATTCCCGAAACCATAGCTTGCTAATCAAAGGTTTGACATTAACTGCCTAGGCAGTAATATTTTCACACAACTACCCCTGAGCAGGCCCCCAGGCGATGTCCCACTTCACCCCGGAAAACTTCCAGACCTGCGCGATCGGCATGCTGCTGGGCCGCGCGTCGGTTCTCAAGGACCGCATTCTCGACTGGCACCTGGAGGCGTATGGCGTCACCGCTGCGCAGTTCAAGGTGCTGATCATCGTCACTCAGTTCCAGGTCGATACCCCGGCCGAGCTGTGCCGCTACCTGGGTCTGGACAGCGGTTCGATGACCCGCATGCTCGACCGCTTGGAGCAGAAGGAGCTGATCGTGCGCAACCGCTGTCCAGACGATCGCCGCCAGGTGCGCCTGGCCTTGACCGGGGATGGCCAGGCACTGGCCGATCGTTTGCCCGAGATCGGCGCTTCGGCGATGAACGAGCTGGTTGGCGTGCTGCAACCTGAAGAACTGCAGACCCTGGAAAAGCTCCTGGCCAAGGTCCTGCTCAATGCGGGCGACCCCCTGACGGTGCGCCGTTTCGGCGACCGTTGACCCTTATTCCGTTTATTTCAAGGTACTGTCATGGCCACTTCTTCGGACACGTCCACCACCACTTCGGTGCCCGATCCCTCGCCCAAGCGCAAGGCTTGGTTGCTCGGCCTGTTGCTGGTGCTGGTTCTGGCCGGCGCCGTCACTTGGGCCTGGTATGCGCTGTATGGCCGCTGGTACCAAGGCACCGACGATGCTTATGTCAATGGCAATGTCGTCGAGATCACCCCGCTGGTGACCGGCACGGTGGTCAGCATCGGCGCAGACGACGGTGACCTGGTCCATGAGGGCCAGACGCTGCTCGAGTTCGACCCCAGCGACAGCTTGGTCGCCTTGCAGGCGTCCGAGGCGCGTCTGGCGCGCACTGTGCGTCAGGTACGAGGGTTGTACAGCAATGTCGATGCGCTCAAGGCTCAGGTGCAGACTCGCCAGGCCGAATTGCAGAAGGCTCGGGAGAACTACAACCGGCGCAAGGTGCTGGCCGACAGTGGGGCGATCGCTGCTGAGGAGTTGTCCCACTCGCGGGATGACCTGACCGCGGCGCAGAGCGCCCTGGACAATGCCCGCCACCAGCTCGACACCAGCACCGCGCTGGTGGACGACACGGTAGTGTCGTCGCATCCCGAAGTCATGGCTGCCGCCGCCGACCTGCGCCAGGCCTACCTCGACCATGCCCGCACCACCCTGGTGGCACCAGTCACCGGTTATGTGGCCAAGCGCACGGTGCAGTTGGGCCAGCGCCTGCAACCGGGCACGGCAACCATGGCGGTGATTCCGCTGGACCAGGTGTGGATCGATGCCAACTTCAAGGAGACCCAACTGCGTGATATGCGCATCGGCCAGCCAGTGGACGTGGTCGCTGACTTGTACGGCAGCGAGGTCAAGTACAGCGGCACCGTCGACAGCTTGGGCGCCGGTACCGGCAGCGCATTCGCCCTGTTGCCAGCGCAGAACGCTACGGGCAACTGGATCAAGATCGTCCAACGCGTGCCGGTGCGTATCCACCTCAACCCCGAACAACTTGCCGAACACCCGTTGCGAATCGGTCTTTCGACCCAGGTCGATGTCGACCTGCACGATCAGAGCGGCCCGGCCCTGGCCCAGCAGCCGCCGCAGCAGGCGTCCTTCACCACCAAGGTCTATGACCGCCAGTTGGTCGAGGCCGACGACAGGATCGCCCGGCTGATCCATGACAACAGCGTAGGCTCCGGCAAGACGGCACAGCGATGAGCAACAATGCCCAGTTCACACCGCCGAGCCTGCTGCTGACCACCATCGGCCTGTCGCTGGCGACCTTCATGCAGGTGCTCGACACCACCATCGCCAACGTCGCGTTGCCGACCATCTCCGGCAACCTCGGGGTCAGTACCGAGCAGGGCACCTGGGTCATCACCTCGTTCGCCGTGAGCAACGCCATTGCCTTGCCGCTGACCGGTTGGCTCAGCCGGCGCTTTGGCGAGGTGAAGCTGTTCATCTGGGCCACGCTGCTGTTCGTGTTGGCCTCGTTCCTCTGTGGCATTGCCCAGTCGATGCCGGAGCTGGTGGGTTTCCGAGTCCTGCAAGGGGTGATGGCCGGGCCGTTGTACCCGATGACCCAGACCTTGCTGATCGCCGTCTACCCGCCGGCCAAGCGGGGAATGGCCCTGGCGCTGCTGGCGATGGTCACGGTGGTGGCGCCCATTGCCGGGCCGATCCTCGGCGGCTGGATCACCGACAGCTACAGCTGGCCGTGGATCTTCTTCATCAACGTGCCCATCGGCCTGTTCGCCGCCGTTGTGGTGCGTCAGCAGATGCGTTCGCGGCCGGTCACTACCAGCCGCCAGCCGATGGACTATATCGGCTTGCTGACCCTGATCATCGGTGTCGGTGCGCTGCAGATCGTCCTCGACAAAGGCAACGACCTAGACTGGTTCGAGTCGTCGTTCATCATCATCGGCAGCCTGATCTCGGTGGTGTTCCTGGCCATCTTCGTGATTTGGGAACTGACCGACCGCCACCCGGTGGTCAACCTGCGTCTGTTCGTACATCGCAACTTCCGCATCGGCACCCTGGTGCTGGTGGGGGGCTATGCCGGGTTCTTCGGTATCAACCTGATCCTGCCCCAGTGGTTGCAGACGCAAATGGGCTATACCGCCACATGGGCCGGCCTGGCGGTGGCGCCGATCGGCCTGTTGCCGGTGTTGATGTCGCCCTTCGTCGGCAAGTACGCCCAGCGCTTCGACCTGCGCTTGCTGGCCGGCCTGGCCTTCCTGGCGATCGGTGCCAGTTGCTACATGCGCGCGGGCTTCACCAACGAGGTGGACTTCCAGCACATCGCGCTGGTGCAGTTGTTCATGGGCATCGGCGTAGCGTTGTTCTTCATGCCCACCCTGAGCATCCTGCTCTCGGACCTGCCGCCGCACCAGATCGCCGACGGTTCGGGTCTGGCCACCTTCCTGCGGACCCTGGGCGGCAGCTTCGCCGCGTCGCTAACCACCTGGATCTGGATCCGCCGTGCGGACCAGCACCATGCCTACTTGAGCGAGCACATCAGTCAATACGACCCGGCCACTCAGCACACCCTGGAACAGCTCGGTGGCGCCAATCCGCAGAGCTATGCGCAGTTGGAGCAGATTCTCAACGGCCAGGCCTACATGATGTCGACGGTGGACTACTTCACCTTGATGACCTGGATATTCGCCGGGCTGATCCTGTTGGTGTGGTTCGCCAAGCCGCCGTTCACGGCCAAGGCCGCTCCCGCGTCGGCGGGGCATTAGTTGTAAAGCGGGTAGGGCTGGCGTTAGCCTTGGGGGATCACTTTCCAAGGGGGCTCCATGGACAAGGTCATCATCATCACGGGCGCCAGCCGTGGCATCGGCGCCGCCACCGCGCTGCTGGCGGCGCGCCAGGGCTACCGCATCTGCATCAACTATCACGCCGACGACAGCGCGGCCCAGCAGGTGCTGGCCCAGGTCCGCGAATTGGGTGCCGAGGCCATTGCCGTGCGTGCTGACGCCAGTGTCGAGGACGAGGTGGCGCAGCTGTTCCAACGGGTCGACCAAGAGCTCGGGCCGGTCACCGCGCTGGTCAACAATGCCGGCACCATCGGCCACCAGAGCCGGGTCGAGGAGATGTCCGAGTTCCGCCTGCTCAAGGTGATGAAGACCAACGTGGTCGGCCCCATGCTCTGCGCCAAGCACGCCTTGCTGCGCATGTCGCACCGCCATGGCGGGCAGGGCGGCAGCATCGTCAACGTGTCGTCGGTGGCGGCGCGCTTGGGCTCGCCCAACGAGTATGTCGACTATGCCGCCTCCAAGGGCGCGCTGGACACCTTCACCCTGGGCCTGGCCAAGGAAGTGGCTGGGGATGGCGTGCGGGTCAATGCCGTGCGCCCGGGTTATATCCTCACCGGCTTCCATGCCCTGAGCGGCGATCCGGACCGGGTCGCCAAGCTCGCGCCGGGCATCCCCATGGGCCGGGGTGGTGAGGCCGAGGAAGTGGCCGAGGCGATCATCTGGCTACTGTCGGACAAGGCGTCCTATTCCACCGGGACCTTCATCGACCTGGGCGGTGGGCGCTGAACGCGCCTGTCACTAGAACGAGCGGGCGATCCGCCCCAGTGTCTCCATGGCGTTTTCTGCCGTATCACTCCAGGGGCTGCCGTAGTTCAGACGGATGCAGTTACCGAAGCGCCGGGTCGGCGAAAAGATTGGCCCCGGGGCGATGCTGATGCCCTGGGCCAGGGCCATCTGGAACAGCTTGAGCGAGTCCATCTGCTCTGGCAGTTCCAGCCACAGGAAGTAACCACCGGCCGGTTGGCTGACGCGGGTCTGCGCCGGGAAGTGGCGGGCGATGGCCGCGAGCATCGCCGCCTGCTGGCCCTCCAGGGCGTAGCGCAGTTTGCGCAGGTGGCGGTCGTAGCCGCCGTGCTGCAGGTAGTCGGCAATCGCTGCCTGGGCTGGCATCGAGGCGCACAGTGAGGTCATCAGCTTGAGCCGCTCGATCTTCTGCGCGAAGCGCCCGGCGGCGACCCAGCCAATGCGGTAGCCGGGGGCCAGGCTCTTGGCGAAGGAGCCGCAGTGCATCACCAGTCCATCGGTGTCGAAAGCCTTGGCCGGCTTGGGCGCCTGTTGCGAATAGTAGAGCTCGGCATAGACGTCGTCTTCGATCAACGGCACCTGATGGCGGCGCAGCAGTTCGACCAGTTCCTGCTTCTTCGCCTCGGGCATGCTCGCGCCCACCGGGTTCTGGAAATTGGTCATGCACCACACGGCCTTGACCGGGTGCTTCTCCAGGGTCTGGGCCAACACCCCGAGGTCCATGCCTTCGCGCGGATGGACCGGAATCTCCACGGCCTTGAGCTTGAGTCGCTCCAGGACCTGCAGGCAGGCATAGAAGGCCGGAGCCTCGATAGCCACCAGGTCGCCCGGCTGGGTGACTGCCTGCAGGCACAGGTTCAAGGCCTCCAGGGCGCCATTGGTGATCAGCAACTCCTCCATGGGCAGCATCAGCCCGCCGACCATGTAGCGCAGGGCGATTTGCCGGCGCAACTGCGGGTTGCCCGGCGACAGGTCGGTGACCACCATGCGTGGGTCCATGGCGCGGCTGGCGCTGGCCAGGGAACGAGCCAGACGCTGCAGGGGGAACAGGAGCGGGCTGGGGAAGGCTGAACCGAAGGCGACGGTTTGCGGGTCTTTGATCGAGTCGAGGATGGAGAACACCAGGGCGCTGACGTCCACTTCGGTGGATTCGCAGGCCTGTTCGCTGATCTGCGGTTCACTGAACTGCCGGGGCGCATGGGCGTTGACGAAATAGCCTGAGCGAGGGCGAGCGCGGATCAGGCCACGGCGTTCGAGCAGGTAGTAGGCCTGGAACACCGTCGATGGGCTGATCCCATGGGTCTGGCTGGCGTAGCGCACCGACGGCACACGTTGGCCGGGGCCGAGCACCCCGGAGCGGATCAGTTCGGCAATGTCGTCGGCGAATCGTTCGTAGCGTTTCATCAAGGCTCGCGTAGGCACGTTGTAGGGGCAGTGTACGGGATCAGCGGCGCGACGGAGCGACTGTGGGCCGTGTTGCGGATCGTTGGCGTGTCGCTGTCCTGAATGACGAACAGCAGGCCGCCCCCGCCGATGCGAAGGTTGCGGAACAGGCCGGTGAAGCTGCGGGTATGGATCTGTCTATCGCTGTTGGCAACCTTGCTCCTGGCCTTCTTCGAGAGCAAGGAGGGGGCGGCAATCTCGACTGTCTGGACGGGGACTCTATCGCTCATGGTTCGTCGCTCATCAGGCCTCGGTCAGGCCAGGGCACTATGGCCCTCCATCTGTTTTCAGCACAGACTCAGGTGTGGCGATAAAAACCGTATCAGATCAATCTGGATTGCCGTGCAGCCTTCAGATCACCGAGCCTGGCTCGCTGGTCTTGAGGTGTTTGCGGCTATCCACCGCACCGACCACGGTGAGTGCGTCGGCCTCGGCCTCGGTGATTGGTATCCGATGGTCGTCCAGGACAGCGACAGACATGCGCAAGTCTTCATCGGTGAAGATCTCGATGTCGGGGCCTGCGCCTTCGACAGGCGCTCCATCGCCGGTCAGGATGCAGCGTTGAGTGGTTTCGTCGACTTCAACAGGCATGGTGGTGTCCTCTGGATGAAGGGGCCTATGGAGTTGTGACCGCAGTTGCGCGGGGGTTGCTGCATTGGTCCGCTCGGCGGAGTCGGCCGCACTCGCAGAGCGGCCAGCGGTCCATCCTTTATCCCGATCCGTCCAGGAGATGGCCATGGAGCCTTGGTGGCAGCAAGTCTGGGTGACCGTACAGGCTGAGTTCGCCGACATCACTGATGAGCGGCAACTGACGCAGATCACCGTGCGCCTATTGGTGGCGGCGCTGCTGGGGGCAGTGCTTGGCTTCGAGCGCGAGCACAAGGGCAAGGCCGCCGGTGTGCGCACCCACATGCTGGTGGCCATGGGGGCGGCGCTGTTCGTGCTGGCTCCGAGCATGGCTGGCGCGCAGGAAGATGCGTTGAGCCGGGTGGTCCAGGGCATTGTCGCCGGGATCGGCTTCCTCGGAGCCGGCACCATCCTTAAGGGCAATGGCAAGGACTCCGGCCACGTCAAGGGGCTGACCACCGCCGCTGGGCTTTGGATGACCGCCGCCATAGGTGTCGCCGCTGGCATGGGCCGGGAGGCCACGGCCTTGATCAGCACGGTGCTGGCACTCATGGTGCTTAACAGCATGCCTTGGTTCGTGGGCAAGGTAGAAGGCGAGGACAACGAGAAGAAAAACGAGGAGGGCGGGAAGCACTGAGGGGAGCCGAAGCTCCCCTCAAAGTGACGTTGCATGCTCTTTTTATTATTGAGGCCGGTCTTTTGTTTTTATTGGCAACCTGGCCTGTGTCGCAAGCGGCCCCCATCCGGGGCCAAGAGCAAACGTATTTTTTTGAGCGCTGATCTGCCTTCATCATTACTGATCCAACCCTGACCGCAGCTACCTTCAGGTAGTTTTATTGTTCTTTGTCAGGTTGCGGGGCACGCCCCGGAAAAGCATATCCACTCCAAAAAAATCTGTTAGCTTCGCCTCTGCCGTGTTGTTTTTGTTATGTCAGAGCCGTTACGTGTTGTTTTTATTGGGTGTCACATTTTTTGTTGTTGTTGTACCAGAGATAAAGCAGTTGCCGTGCCAACTTTTTAAATTCCTTTAAAATCAATGGTTTGTGTGTTTTCGATGAAAACACCCTGCGTGAGATTCTGTCGAATTGTTTCCGTGTTACCCGATTTTTCGCTGGCGGGTGTGGGTGGGGTAACACTCCCACCCACAAATATGTGACAACTGTGCGTTCACTGCGTGGCGCGTGCGCGTGCTACCCGCGAACCGTTGGGACGTCCTAGTACCTGGCTGATGCGCTGGCCGGCGGCAATCAGGCGGTCCAGGTCGACCCCGGTGTCGATGCCCAGGCCTTGCAGCAGGTACAGAACATCCTCGCTGGCGACATTGCCGGTGGCGCCCTTGGCGTAGGGGCAGCCACCAAGGCCGGCGACCGAACTGTCGAACACACTGATACCTTCGAGCAGCCCGGCGTAGACATTGGCCAGGGCCTGGCCATAGGTGTCGTGGAAGTGGCCGGCGAGCAACTCGCGGGGTACCTGCGTCGACACCACCTCGAACAGGCGCCGGGTAGCGCCTGGCGTACCGGTGCCGATGGTGTCGCCCAGGGACACTTCATAGCAGCCCATGTCGTGCAGGGCCCGGGCCACCGGCGCGACCTGCTCGGCGCTGACCGCGCCTTCATAGGGGCAGCCCAGCACGCAGGACACATAGCCGCGCACGCGCACACCGTGCTCGCGTGCCGCCTCCATGATCGGCTCGAAGCGCTTGAGGCTGTCGCTGATCGAGCAGTTGATGTTGCGCTGGGAGAACGCCTCGGACGCCGCGGCGAACACCGCCACCTCCCTGACCCCGGCCGCCAGGGCATCCTCGAAACCACGCAGGTTGGGGGCCAGGGCGGCATAGGTAACGCCGGGGCGCTGCTCGATGCCGGCGAACACCTCGGCCGAGCCTGCCATCTGTGGCACCCATTTGGGTGATACGAAACTGCCGACCTCGATATAGGACAGCCCGGCCTCGCTGAGGTCGTTCACCAATCGCACCTTGTCGGCGACACTGATGGGCTGGGCTTCGTTCTGCAGACCGTCGCGCGGGCCGACTTCGACCAGGCGGACTTTTCCAGGCAATGACATGGCGGGGTTCCTGTGCAGGCTCAACGGTTGTTCTTCTGGTTATTCAAGGTGGCGGCCAAGGCTTGCTCGCAGCGCTCCTGGGCGGTGTCCAGCTCCAACTGCATCTGATGGATATCGAGCAACTGCTGCTCCAACTGGGCGCGGCGATCGGCGATCTTGGCCAGCATGCTGTGCAACTGTTTGAGGTTGCCGCTGCTCGGGTCGTAGAGCTCGATCAGTTCGCGGCATTCGGCCAGGGAAAAGCCGATGCGCTTGCCCCGCAGGATCAGCTTCAGGCTGACCTTGTCACGCGCCGAGTAGACGCGCTCCAGGCCCCGGCGTTCGGGACGCAGCAGGCCCTGTTCCTCATAAAAGCGAATGGCCCGGGTGGTGATGTCCAGCTCGCGGGACAGGTCGGAGATGCTGTAGGTCTGGCTGCTCATGCTCAAGCTCGGAAGGAGGTATGGGAGTAACCTAAAGGCAGGTTGACGTATACGTCAAGCAGTACCTCGACTCAGCCACCCCTAACTCGAAAACGGCGACCTCGGCATATTCCAAGTCAGCCCTGGGTCTTGGCCGCCTGACGATACGCATTGGGCGTCTGCCCACTCAAGCGGCGGAAGAAGCGCGAGAAATAGGTCGGGTCGCTGAAGCCGAGGCTGTCGGACAACTGACTGATGCTCATGCGGGTGTAGATCAGGTTGCGCCGGGCCTCCAGCATCAAGCGTTGATGAATGACCTGCAGCGCAGTCTGCCCGCTCAGTTGGCGGCACAGCGTGTTGAGTTGCAGGCTGGAGATGCCCAGGCGCGTGGCGAAGTCTTCCACCGACAGGTGTTCTCGGTAGTGCCGCTCGACCAGGCGCAGGTACTGGCCGAGCAACTGCTGGTCGCGTTCATCGCGGTTGCGTGGTGGCCTGCCCAGTTGCTGGCGGCGGCTGATCCAGACCATCAGCGCGGTGACCAGCGACTGCAACATGAGCCCGCGCGCCGGAGCATGGCCCTGGTACTCACGGTGCAGGGTGTCGATCAGGCTATTCAGGGCGCGGCGGTCCTGGCCCAGCGGATAGGCGTCGGCCGAGGCCAGCACACTCAGGGGCGCACCTAACTGGGCTTCCAAGTTGGCGACCAGGGCAGTGCCAAAGGTCAGCACATAGCCCTGAATGTCGGCGCTGAAGCGAAAGCCATGCACGGTCAGGGGCGGCACCACCTGGATCGTGGCCTCCTGTATTTCGCTGCGTTGCCCCTCGATCTCCACGCGGGCCTGGCCACGTTGCACATACAGCAGTTGAAACAATTCGGCATGGCGGTGCGGCTTGATTTCCCAATGGTGCAGGCGGCTGCGCGCCGGGATCGATTCGCAGTGCAGCAGGTCGGTGCCGGGCCAGGCCTGGTTTTCGCCATAGAGCTGGAACAACGGGATACCGGGGAGGCTGGTTTTCATGGTCGGGCTCACCTGTTCGTTAATCGAACGGTATTTGCAAAAGTGCAATAAAGGAAAGAGGAATCACACTTTTTGCGGGTTTTTGCCAGTAAAAATGCAGGTGCAAACCCTAACAGCAGATGCCGGGCCACTGCCAGTGACTGACCGGCATCCCCATGCGAGATAAAAACAATGAAGACTCAGGTTGCTATTATCGGCGCCGGCCCGTCGGGGCTGTTGCTTGGTCAGTTGCTGCACAATGCCGGCATCGACACCGTCATTGTCGAGCGCCAGGCTCCCGACTATGTGCTCGGCCGTATCCGCGCCGGGGTGCTCGAGCAGGGCACTGTCGATCTGCTGCGCGAGGCCGGGGTGGCCGAGCGCATGGACGCCGAAGGCCTGGTGCACGAAGGCGTGGAACTGCTGGTCGGTGGCCGGCGCTTGCGCCTGGACCTCAAGGCCCTGACCGGCGGCAAGACAGTCATGGTCTATGGTCAGACCGAAGTCACCCGGGACCTGATGCAGGCGCGTCAGGCCTGCGGCGCGCCGACTATCTATTGCGCCACCAATGTCCAGCCCCATGACGTGAAAGGCGAGCAGCCGTACCTGACCTACGAGCAGGATGGCCAGGCGCAGCGAATCGACTGCGATTACATCGCCGGCTGCGATGGCTTCCATGGCGTGTCGCGCCAGAGCATTCCGGACGATGTCCTGACCTGCTACGAGCGCGTCTATCCCTTTGGTTGGCTGGGCCTGCTGGCTGATACGCCGCCGGTCAACCATGAGCTGATCTATGCCCATCATGAGCGTGGGTTCGTACTGTGCAGCCAGCGTTCGCAAACACGCAGCCGTTACTATCTGCAGGTGCCCTTGAGCGAGCGTGTCGAGGACTGGTCCGACGAACGTTTCTGGGACGAGCTAAAGGCGCGTCTGCCGCAGGAGGTAGCCAGCCGGCTGGTCACCGGCAGCGCGCTGGAGAAGAGCATCGCTCCGCTGCGCAGCCAGGTGGTCGAGCCGATGCAGTACGGCCGCCTGTTCCTGGTCGGCGATGCCGCGCACATCGTCCCGCCCACGGGCGCCAAGGGCCTCAACCTGGCGGCCTCCGATGTCAACTACCTGTACCGCATCCTGCTCAAGGTCTACCGGGAGGCGCGCACCGACCTGCTCGAGAAGTACTCGTCGCTGGCGTTGCGGCGGGTTTGGAAGGGCGAGCGCTTCAGTTGGTTCATGACCAACTTGCTGCATGACTTCGGCGAGCACAAGGATGCCTGGGACCAGAAGATGCAGGAGGCCGACCGCGAGTACTTCTTCACCTCGCAGGCCGGCCTGGTGAACATCGCCGAGAACTACGTGGGCTTGCCGTTCGAGGCCATTGAATAATCGGCTTCAGCGCGCATCGTCCAGGAGCTGCTGCATCTCTCGGTAACCCCGGGCCCGGGCGTGCTCTAGCGCGGTCACGCCATCTTTGTCGGCGATGCCCGGGTCCGCGCCGGCCGCCAGCAGGCGTTTGACGATTTCCACATGGCGCGGGCCGCCATCGCCGAGGATCACAGCCTCGAGCAGGGCGGTCCAGTGCAGCTTGTTCAGGTGATTCACGTCGACGCCGGCCTCGATCAGCAATTGCACCGTCTCCACATGGCCGCGTTCCGCTGCGGGGATCAGGGCGGTACCACCGTAGCGGTTAGTGCTCTTCAGGTCGGCGCCATGGGTCAGGGTCAGGCGCAGGATGTCGTTCAGGCCACGGGCGCCGGCATAGAGGTAGGGGCTGTCGTGGATGTTGTCCTTGGCATTGACGTCGGCTCCGGCTTCGATGAGCGCCCGCGCCGCCTCGACGTGATCGCCATGGGTGGCCACCAGCAGGGCAGTGCGGCCCTGGCTGTCACGGGCTTCGAGCGCGGCACCCTGGGTCAGCAACTGGCGGATGGCGGAGGCGTCGCCATGTTGGGCGGCGTCGAGCAGGCGGGTATCCATGGTGGTCGTCTCGGCGTGGGCGGTGAGGCTGGTGAGCAGGGCAAGCAGGAAAGCGTACAAAGGCAAGCGCATGCGGCGGGTTCCTGGCACAGAAAAGAGGTAGGCCCATCATAGGAAGCACGGCAAGGCACTTGAAGTGAAAAATCCGGATGGCATCCAGTGCCAATCTGAATAGGCGGTTGCCTGTGTTGCCCGGTATCGGCGCGCGTGCTAGAACGCAGGCTGATCATTCAGAAGTTGAATACCCAGATGTCTATCAGCGTGAAATCGAATAGAGCCCTGTTCGACCTCGACCTGCTCCGCGCCATTGTCGTGGTGGCCGATTGTGGCAGCTTCACTACGGCGGCAGCGCGCCTGCACTCGACCCAGTCCACTGTCAGCCAGAAGGTGCGGCGGCTGGAGGATATGGTTGGGCACCGCCTGCTGGTGCGCGGCAACCGCGATGTGTTACCGACCGATGCCGGGCAGACGCTGCTCGGTTATGCCCGGCACATGCTGGCGCTGAACGACCAGATGCTCGAAGCCCTGGCCGGAGCGATGGTCGGCATGACGGTGCGTCTCGGCGTGCCCGAGGACTTCGTCGGTGGGCGGACCACCAATGCTTTGTCGGCCTTCAGCCGCGAGCATCCGCAGGTCAAGCTGGAAGTCACCAGCGGCTTGTGCCGGGACCTGAGCCAGAGCTACGACAACGGCGAACTGGACCTTGTGCTGCTCAAGCAGCGGCGCAACAGCCGCGAAGGCGTGGCCTGCTGGCCGGAGCAGTTGCAGTGGATCGACAGTGCGAAAACCCCGGCCTTCGAGCTCGATCCCATCCCGTTGGTGACGTTCCCGCCGCGCGGTCTGTACCGCGATGACATGATCACCGCCATCGAGGGCATGGGCCGCCGCTGGCGCATCAGCTTCACCAGTTCCAGCCTCAGCGGCATCCAGGCGGCCGTGGCCGACGGTATGGGCATCAGCTTGCTGCCACCACGTGCAGCGACCCGCGAACACCGGGTGCTCGGCATGGAGCAGGGGCTGCCGGTGGTTGATAGCTATGAGATCGTCATCGTCCACCGACCGACGGCGGACGTGATGGTCAAGGCGCTGGCCGAAGTACTGACCGGGTTGCTGGCGGCGCACCAGCTCTAGTGGCCGCCAGCCAGGACGCAGCGCGCGATCTGGGCGTCCTGCACTGCCACGCCGGTGAGGTCGGCGATGGTGATCTGCCGGTCATCGCGGCGGCCCTCGACTTCACCCGCCAGCAAGCGGCCCAGCTCAAGCAGCCTGTCCTTCTCGATCAGCCCGGCGGCAAGGGCGTGGGCGCTCTCGCCGTAGCGGCTGCACTGGTCGATGGCGTCGACGACCACGCGGTCGGCCCTGGCCAGCAGCGTGGCATCCAGCTCCTGCTTGCCCGGTGCGTCGGCGCCGACGGCGGTGATGTGCGTGCCGGGGCGTATCCACTCGCTGCGCAGCAGAGGTTGGCGTGAAGGTGTGGTGCTGACGATCAGGTTGGCCCGGTGTGCCACCTCTTCGGCATCGAGGGTGGTTTCCACGCGGTACCCCAGTCGTTCGGCAAAGGCGCGGTAGCGATCCAGCTCCGCCGGGCGACGCCCCCAGACCACGACCTGGCGGCAGGCGGTGACCGGCAGCAGGTGCTCCAGTTGCATTCGAGCCTGCATGCCAGTGCCGAGGATACCGATGGCCTGTACCTGGGCAGGTGCCAGCCGGCTGGCGACAATGCGGCCGGCGAGGGCGGTGCGCAGGCAGGTCAGCCAGCCCTGGTCTTCGAGCAGGGCCAGTGGCTGCCCGGTCTGCGCCGAAAGCACCAGCACTAGCCCGTCGTTGCTGGGGAGACCCTTGTCAGGGTTGCTATAGAAGCCGGTGGAGATCTTCACCGTAAAACAGTCGTCGCCGCTGACGTAGGCGGACTTGATACAACAGTCGCCGTTGGCCTGGGCGAAGTCGAAGGCTTGCACCGGCGGCACCTGGACCTGGCCACGGGAGAAAGCGATGAAGCCGGCTTCGAGCAGTTGCACGGCCTGCTCGACATCCACGGCCCGTTCGATCTGCTCACGGTTGTAGCGCTTCATTGCACCGCCCCGAGGAATTTCTCCAGCATGATGTTGCGCCCGCACAGGACCACGGCGATGCGCTTGCCTTGGTACTGGGCGGCCATCTGCAGCGCGCCGGCCAGGGCGACGCCAGCGGCCCCCTCGATGATCCAGCGTTCGTGCTGCGCGAGCTGCTTCATGGCGCTGCGGATCTCGTCTTCGCTGACCAGCACGGTGCGGTCGATGACTTGCTGGCAGATCGGGAAGGTGATGCTGTCAGGCTCGACGCCCCCGGCGGTGCCGTCGGACAGGGTATCCAGCTCCTCCATTTCAATAATGCGCCCGGCCTCCAGTGAACGCTGCAGGGTCGGGGCGTTGGCTGGCCAACAGCCGATCACCTGGCACCCAGGATTGAGGTGGCGCAGGGCGGTGCCGATTCCGGAGATCATCCCGCCACCGCCGACGGCCACGAACACCGCATCCAGCTGCGGCTGCTGCTGTGCCAACTCCATGCCGATGGTGCCTTGGCCGGCGATGATCTGCCGGTCGTTGTAGGGCGAGACGAACAACTTGCCCTGCAACTGGGCCTGGCGCGCGGCTTCGAGCTCGACGCTGAGCGGGTCGAGCTCGCGAGTGACCACCTCCGCCCCCAGGGCACGGATGGCCTCGAGCTTCAGGGGCGAGGCGGTGCTGCTGGCGTAGACCGTGACCGGCACGCCGGCGCGGCGTCCGGCCAGTGCTACACCCTGGCCGTGGTTGCCCGAGGAGGCCGTGATCAAGCCCTGCTGGCGCTGCTGGGCATCGAGTAGGCGCACCTTGTTGCTGGCGCCACGGAACTTGAACGAACCGGTGTGTTGCAGGTGTTCGCACTTGAGATACAGCTCGCAGCCGGCGAGCGTGGAAAGCCCGTGGCTGTGGCTCAGGGGCGTGACTGCAACCTGCGGGCGCAGGGCTTCGTGGGCTTGCTGGATATCGGTGAACAGTGCAGCGAGGGAGTCGTCCGGGTTGGCCATGCGAGGAATCCTGGAAGGGTTTGTAGAATAAAAATCTACCGTAGATAAAAATTCCACTCGTGGCAATGAGTATTTTTCCCTGGGGAGCGATCAGGGGCAGGAAAGGGCCGCTAGAGCCTGGTCAGCGAATGAAGTGCACCTTGCCGGTGTCGTCATTGCCCATGTAGATACCGTAGACCCCGGCCTGGCGCTCTTCGATGTAGCGTTCCAGGATCTGCCGGATGGCCGGGTAGTAGATTTCGTCCCAGGGGATGTCCTGCGGGGCGAAGAAGCGGTAGTCGAGGGTTTCCGGGCCGTACTGGCCGGTCTCCTGCGTGGCGATGGCGCGGAAGATGATGTACACCTCGCTGATCTTCGGCACGCTGAAGATCGAGTAGGGCGAGACGATGTCGGCACGTACGCCGGTTTCTTCCCAGACTTCGCGCAGGGCCGCGTCTTCGGTGGTCTCGCCGCTTTCCATGAAACCTGCCGGCAAGGTCCAGGTACCCGGGCGTGGGGGGATGGCGCGTTGGCACAACAGGTACTTGCCATCGCGCTCGATGATGCAGCCGGTGATGATCTTTGGGTTGAGGTAATGGACGTAGCCGCAGCCAGGGCAGAACAGGCGTTCATGGGTGTCCCCGGCTGGTGTGCCCCGGGCGAGCTCGGCAGTGCAATGCGGGCAGTAGCGCGGGGCGGCGGGCATGATCAGCGACCTATGCGGGGCTCTTTGAGGGCAATGGGCTCGGCAATGCCGCGCACCTTGCTGTTGTCGTCCTGCTTCTGGCGCAGGTAGTCCAAGGCCACCTTGGCGGCGGCGCGGACGTGGTCGACCGAGGCCTGGTGTGCGGCGAGGGGGTCGCCGCTCTTGATCGCCTCGACGATCTTCTCCATCTCGCGGTTGCTGGCGCTGCGGCGGTTTTCCTGGGACACCGAGGTGGCCCGCAGGTAGCTGATACGGGCTTGCAGCTGGCGCAGCTGGGTCGCGGCGATTCGGTTGCCGGAGCCTTCGAGCAGCACGTCGTAGAAGCCTTGCACCGAGTCGATCACCTGTTGCAGTTCGCCTTCCTCGAGGGCCTCGCGGTTTTCTTCGAGGGCACGCTCTAGGGCACGGATGTCCTTGGCCTTGGCGTTGAGGGTGAACAGTTGGACGATCAACCCCTCCAGCACGCAGCGCAGCTCGTAGATGTCACGAGCGTCTTCCAGGGTGATGATCGCCACCCGTGGGCCCTTGGCGTCGGCGAACTCCACCAGGCCTTCGGACTCCAGATGGCGCAAGGCTTCGCGGACCGAAGTACGGCTGACCCCGAGACGGTCGCAGAGGTCGCGCTCGACCAGGCGGTCGCCAGGCAGCAGGTGGAAGTTCATGATCGCGCCGCGCAGTTTGTCGAGCACGATTTCACGCAGGGTTACGGGATTGCGGTTGACCTTGAAGCTGTCGTCGAGTGGCTGGCGTTTCATCGTGTGCGCTCTGAATGAGGCTGTTGCGCCATTCCCGCAAGGGCACCGCGAACCTGGGGTGCTCCATGCAGGGGTCCGAACAGCCCGCTGTTAACGGGTAGACTCCGCGTCGGCTTCGGCGAACGCCTCGCGTGCCTGGCGGAAGCTGTCCACCGCCGCGGGTACGCCGCAATAGATGCCGACCTGGAGCAGGATTTCGCGAATCTGTTCACGGCTCAGGCCGTTGCGCAAGGCGCCGCGGATGTGCAGCTTGAGCTCGTGGGGCCTGTTGAGCGCGGAAATCATGGCCAAGTTTATCATGCTGCGCTCTTTGAGCGACAAGCCGTCGCGGCTCCAGACGTGGCCCCAGCAGTATTCGGTGACCAGCTCTTGCAGCGGTTTGGTGAATTCATCGGCATTCTGGATCGAGCGGTTGACGTAGTCCTCGCCCAGTACCTGGGTACGGATGGCGAGACCTTTTTCGTACTTCTCGTTACTCATGGGCTGGGTTCCTGCAGTGATGAAAAATGGGGGCCGCAACCGAAGGTGAGGGGACAGCGCGGCCCCCGGAAAACAGCGTTGTTCTTGGCGGCCCATGCGCGGGCCGGGCCGATCTTCAACAAACCTCAAGGCAAAGGCGGCAGGGCGCCCAGCTTGCCCTTGTGATAGACCATCGGCGTCACCGGATCGGCCGGCAGCACCAGGTTCTTCACCGCGCCGACGATGATCGCGTGGTCGCCGCCATCGTATTCGCGCCACAGTTCGCACTCGATGATCGCCGTGGCCTTGGGCAACAGCGGGTTGCCCAGCTCGCTCAGGTGCCAGTCGATGCCTCTGGCCTTGTCCTTGCCTTTGCCCGCGAAGGCATAGGCTTCGGCGGTCTGTTCGGCGGCCAGCAGGTGGATGGCGAACTGCTTGCTGTCGCGCAGGATCGGATAGGTGTCGGAGGCATAGTTGGGGCAGAACAGCACCAGCACCGGGTCGATCGACAGGGCACTGAATGCGCTGGCGGTGATGCCGACGATGCCACCCTCGGCGTCGAGCGTGGTGACCACGGTGACGCCGGACGGGAAGGAGCCCATCACGTCTTTGTAGATGCCGGGTTCGATCATGTCAGTGCACCTCTCAACGCATCACGAAGGGATCGGGCATGGGCGCGGTGGAGAGGTTGATCCACACCGTTTTCAGCTCCGTATAGGCCAGCACCGAGTCGATGCCGCTTTCACGGCCGTAGCCGCTGTTCTTGAAGCCGCCGATCGGCGCCATGGCCGACACGGCCCGGTAGGTGTTGACCCAGATGATCCCCGAGCGTACGTCGCGGGCCAGGCGGTGGGCGCGGCCCAGGTCGCGGGTCCAGATTCCGGCGGCCAGGCCGAACTGCGAGTCGTTGGCGATGGCCAGGGCTTCTTGTTCGGTCTTGAAGCGGATGACCGAAGCGACCGGGCCGAATACTTCTTCCTGCATGATGGTCATCGAGTTGCTGTCGCACTCGAACAGCGTCGGCTCGTAGTACCAACCGTCGCCCTCGACCTGGGCACG
The DNA here is from genome assembly GCF_054889225.1 of Pseudomonas sp. X10. NCBI lineage: Bacteria > Pseudomonadati > Pseudomonadota > Gammaproteobacteria > Pseudomonadales > Pseudomonadaceae > Pseudomonas > Pseudomonas sp. X10. The sequence continues at coordinate 2,392,872 of NZ_CM142677.1, forward strand.
TTGGCCGCCCAGGTGCAGCTTGGCGCCTTCGGCCTTGGCGGCGGCGACCAGGTTTTCGACCACGGCCAGTTGCTGGGCGGTGGCCATTGGGCCCATCTCGCTCTGCTCGTCCTGCGGGTTGCCGATGCGGATGCGTTTGGCGCGCTCGACCAGACGGGCGACGAACTCGTCGAAGATCTCGTCCTGCACCAGCAAGCGTGAACCTGCCACGCAACTTTGCCCTGAGGCGGCGTAGATGCCGGCCACCGCGCCATTGATGGCGCTGTCCAGGTCAGCATCGGCAAAGATGATGTTCGGCGACTTGCCGCCCAACTCCAGCGACAGCTTGGCAAAGTTCTCGGCGCTGCTGCGCACCACATGGCGGGCCGTGGCGGCGCCGCCGGTGAAGGCGATCTTGCGCACCAGCGGGTGGCGGGTCAGCGCCGCGCCGGTGCTTGGGCCGTAACCTGTGACCACGTTGACCACTCCGGCCGGGAAACCGGCCTCCAGGGCCAGGCGGGCCAGTTCGAGGATGGTCGCCGAGGCATGCTCGGAGGGCTTGAGGACGATGGTGTTACCCGCTGCCAGCGCCGGGGCGAGTTTGATCGCGGTCAGGTACAGCGGGCTGTTCCAGGGGATGATCCCGGCCACCACGCCGATTGGCTCGTGCACGGTGTAGGCGAACAGGTCCGGCTTGTCCAGCGGCAGGGTGCCGCCTTCAAGCTTGTCGGCAAGGCCCGCGGTGTAGTGGAAGAACTCTGGCAGGTAGCCGACCTGGCCGCGGGTCTCGCGGATCAGTTTGCCGTTGTCGCGGCTCTCCAGCTGGGCCAGACGCTCCTTGTTCTCGGCGATCAGGTCGCCCAGGCGGCGCAGCAGCTTGCCCCGGACAGTAGCGGTCAGGCCACGCCAGGCCGGGTTGTCGAAGGCACGTTGCGCGGCCTGCACGGCTAGCTCGACGTCGGCCTCATCGGCGTCGGGCAATTGCGCCCAGGCTCGTGCGGTGGCCGGGTCGAGGCTGTCGAAGGTCTTGCCGTTTTGCGCATCGCGCCATTGGCCGTCGATGCACATCTGGAAACGAACGAGGGTCATGCAACAATCTCCTTGGCGGAGTCGGAGAGGGTTCGGGCGTGGCCGAGGAAGTCCAGGAGCATCCTGTTGACTTCGCGCGGCGCTTCCACCGGCATCATATGCCGTTGTTCGGCGAGGACCACGCAGCGTGCGCCGGGGATGCGCGCGGCGAGCTGGCGGGTCATTTCCGGGGTCGAGCCGAGGTCGTGCTCGCCGGTGGCGATCAGCGTCGGGACCTGGATGTTGCCCAGGTCGTCGGCGCGGTACATGTCCTGGGTGGCGAACAGCTTGTAGGTGGTCAGGTAGCCCTGCGGGTCGTTGCCGGCCAAGGTCTGGCGAATGGCCGCCACCTGGGCGGGGTTGGCTGCCTGGTACTCACGGCTGAACCAGCGCGCCAGGGCCGCTTCGGCATTGGCGTCGGGGCCGTGTTCGGCGGCCTGGGCGGCGCGGGCGACGACGCCGGCGCTCTGCTCGGGGCTGCGATTGAACACGCTGTTGAGTACCGCCAGGGCGGACAGGCGCTGCGGGTAGTGCAGGGCGAAGGCGCGGGCGACCAGGCCGCCCATGGAGAAGCCGATCACACTGGCTTGCTGGATTTGCAGGTGGTCGAGCAGTTCGGCCAACTGCGCGGCATAGCCTTGCAGGTCGGTGCCGGCATCGGGGCGCGGGCTCTGGCCGTGGCCGAGCATGTCGTAGGCGATGACACGGTAGTCGCTGGCAAGGCCCACGAACTGCCCGCCCCACATTTCCTTGTTCAGGCCCACGCCGTGGATCAGCACCACGGGCTGGCCCTGGCCGAGCGCTAGGTAGCTGGTCCCGGCGGGTGTACGTTCAGCGACAGGCTGAATCATGGAGGGCGCTCCTTGAAGGTCGGGCGTGGCGCTATTCACACGGCACGCCCCGGCCCGTTTTACGTTGTTGTTATCGAGCGTTTTCGGCTGCCAGTTCTTCCAGATCGATGTAGCGGTTGCCGATGCGTGGGTGCAGGCGGCCGCCGTCGGCAGCGCCCAGGACCACGACGATCTCGTCGGCACGCGGCGCGTCTTCGATCTGCATTTCCAGGGTGATGTAGTGCGAACGCAGGCCTTCGTCGTCCTTCTGCATCATCGGGATCTGGATCGAGGTACCCGGGCCGCCGCGCTTGTTGGTGAAGCTCAGGTAGCTCTTGGCCTGGACCGCTTCACGGTAGTGGTTGCCGAAACGCAGGGTGTGGATCACCGCGGAGGCGTGCTCGATCTCGCCGTCGGCGCCGACCACGGCGGCCTTGCCATAGGCTTCGATCTTGTCGGCACCGCCGATCGCGGCGCACAGGCGCTCGACCATCAACGCGCCCAGTTCGGAGCAGTTGGCGCGGATCTCGGGCTTGAGGTCCTCGACGAAACCGCGACCGGCCCACGGGTTCTTGATCACCACGGCCAGGCCGACCATGGTCACCGGCTTGTCGGTGGCCTTGCCGCCTTCGATGCGGGTCTCTTCGGAGTAGGTGACGATCTTGCGGATTTCGAAACTCATGAGCGGCTCCTGTGGAGGGAATTAAGCTTTGTTGTCTGATGGTATACCATAATATTAGTTGCGCAAGAGGCTGCCGAAAAAATCTACTGGAGGGGGGGCGAAAGGCGCGATAAAAGGCGGCGCAAACGACTGTAGGAGCGACGGTTCGGCGCTCCTACAGGTGAGATGAAGGTTGTACAGCGGTCAGGCGAACGCCGGCACCACTTCCTTGATGAACAGCTCCAGCGATTTCTTCTTTTCGGCATGCGGCAGGCTGTTGTCGCACCAGAAGCTGAACTCGTCGACGCCCAGTTCCTGGTAGTACCTGATGCGCGCGATGATTTCCTCGGGGGTGCCGATCATGGTGTTCTTGCGGATGTTCTCCAGCTCGAATTCCGGACGCTCCTTGAACTTCTCCTCGGGGCTGGGCGCGAGGAAGCCGTTGACCGGCACCTGCTTGTTGCCGAACCAGGCATCGAAGGTGCGGTAGAAGCGTGAGATGGCCTGGGCGCCGATCTTCCAGCCTTCAGGCTCGGAGGGGCTGTGTACGTGGGTGTGGCGCAGCACCATCAGTTGCGGGCGCGGCACGTCTGGGTTGTTGTCCAGCGCGGCCTGGAATTTGTTCTTCAGGTCCAGGACTTCCTCGTCGCCCTTCATCAGCGGGGTGACCATGACGTTGCAGCCATTTTTCACCGCGAAGTTGTGCGAGTCCGGATCGCGGGCGGCGATCCACATCGGTGGTAGCTCTTTCTGCACTGGCTTGGGCACGCTGGTGGAGGTCGGGAACTTGTAGACTTCGCCTTCGAAGGCATAGTCGCCTTGCCACAGCTTGCGCACCACCGGGACCATCTCGCGCAGGGCCTTACCGCCGTCGGTGGCGGGCATGCCGCCGGCCATGCGGTCGAATTCGAATTGGTAGGCGCCACGGGCCAGGCCCACTTCCATGCGACCGTTGCTGATCACATCGAGCAGGGCGCATTCACCGGCGACCCGGATGGGGTTCCAGAACGGCGCGATGATGGTGCCGGCACCCAGGTGGATCTTCTCGGTGCGCGCGGCCAGGTAGGCCAGCAGTGGCATTGGGCTGGGCGAGATGGTGTATTCCATGGCGTGGTGTTCGCCGATCCACACCGTGCTGAAACCGCCGTCTTCGGCCATCAGGGTCAGTTCGGTCAGGTCTTCGAACAGCTGGCGGTGGCTGACCTGTTCATCCCAACGTTCCATGTGTACGAACAACGAAAATTTCATGGGGCATTCCTCGGATCTGATGGGTGTCGCCTGTCGGAACAGGCGCCAGGAGTCTCGACGGGCGCCCGGCACCCGTCATAAGAATAGGGGCTCAGGCGAAGGCCGGTAGGCTGGCCATCTTGCCGCGGCAGTACACCATCGGCCGTGGCGCTTGCTCGGGGACGATCAGGTTCTGCACCGCGCCGACCATGATGGCGTGATCGCCGCCTTCGTACTCGCGCCACAGTTCGCACTCGATGATCGCCGTGGCATTGGCCAGCAGCGGGTTGCCGCGCTCGCTCAGGCGCCACTCGATGCCGACGGCCTTGTCCTTGCCCTTGCGGGCGAAGGCATAGGCTTCTGCCTGCTGTTCGCCGGAGAGCAGGTGGATGGCAAAGCGCTTGTTGCGGATCAAGACAGGGTAGGAGTCGGAGCTGTAGTTGGGGCAGAACAGCACCAGCGGAGGGTCCATGGACAAGGAGCTGAAGGCACTGGCAGTGAGGCCGACGACCTGACCGTCGTCGTCCAGGGTGGTGATCACCGTGACGCCGGACGGGAAGGAGCCCAGAACGTTCTTGTAGACGGTTGCGTCGATCATGGCGTGGTCCTCGGGAAGAGCAGCGGTGGTCCGCTTTTTATCGTTGATGTGTCTGATGGTATACCGTAATACCTATTTTGCAAGCGGAATTTTCAGCCAGGAAAAATCACGATGGGCGGCTAAAGGCCCCATGGATAGGGGCTTTGCGGGAATAAGAAACGCAGCAGGACGTGGAAAAACGCAGATCAGAGGGGTGTTTTTACCACGGATCAGTGTTGTCAAAAGTTTGGAATACCATAATATGGTCCGCAGCTGAGAGGCCGCCTTGAGCGGTTTCCTACAACGATAAAAACAGAACCTTTCGAGCTCAGACCCATGTCCCAATCGTCGCAACATCAGTTTGTCGAGAATCACACGGTCGATTACGTTCCACCTGCCGAGCGCCATGGGAAGGCGCGGGATCTTTTCACCCTCTGGTTCAGTACCAACATTGCCCCGCTGCCGATCGTCACGGGTGCCATGGTGGTCCAGGTGTTCCATCTGAACCTGCTGTGGGGGTTGCTGGCGATCTTCCTCGGCCACCTGCTTGGTGGCGTGGTCATCGCCCTGGCGTCGGCGCAGGGGCCGCAGATGGGTATTCCGCAGATGGTGCAGAGTAGGGGGCAGTTCGGCCGCTATGGCGCCTTGCTGATCGTCTTCTTTACTGCGCTGATCTACGTCGGGTTCTTCATTTCCAATATCGTCCTGGCTGGCAAGTCGATCCATGGCATCGCCCCGAGCGTGCCCATGCCGACCGCCATCATCATCGGTGCCCTGAGCGCCACCGCCATCGGCGTCATCGGCTACCGCTTCATCCATACCCTCAACCGCATCGGCACCTGGGTCATGGGCTCGGCGCTGCTGGCCGGCTTCATCATGATGTTCGCCCAGGACCTGCCCGCCGACTTCTTCAGCCGCGGTAGCTTCAACCTGTCGGGGTGGATCGCCACCGTGTCGCTGGGCGTGATCTGGCAGATCAGCTTTTCGCCCTACACCTCCGACTACTCGCGCTACCTGCCGCGCGAGGTCGGTATCGCCAAGCCGTTCTGGGCCACCTATTTTGGCGCGACCCTGGGCACCATCCTGTGCTTCAGCTTCGGCGCGATCGCTGTGCTCGCGGTCCCGCAAGGCACCGATGCCATGGCTGCTGTCGAGCAGGCCACCGGCTGGCTGGGGCCGATCCTGATGGTGCTGTTCCTGCTCAACATCATCAGCCACAACGCCTTGAACCTGTATGGCGCGGTGCTTTCTATCGTGACCGCGATCCAGACCTTCGCCGCCCGCTGGACGCCGAGCGTCAGAGTGCGAGTGGCCCTGGCCACGGTGATCCTGATCGCCTGTGGGCTGGTCGCGCTAAGCGCTTCGGCCGACTTCATCTCGCACTTCATCGGCCTGATCCTGGCACTGCTGTTGGTGCTGGTGCCATGGGCCTCGATCAACCTGATCGACTTCTACCTGATCAAGAAAGGTCATTACGACATCGCCTCGATCTTCAGCGCCGATGGCGGTATTTATGGCCGCTTCAACAGCCACGCGATCATCGCCTACGCCTGCGGCATCCTGGTACAGCTACCGTTCGCCAATACCTCGCTGTACGTGGGGCCGTACGCCAACTTGGTGGAAGGTGCCGACCTGTCCTGGCTGTTTGGGCTGCTGGTCACTTGCCCTCTGTATTACTGCCTGGCGACGCGTAGTCAGCCGCAACAGGTGGTGCCTGCGGTGAGCCTCAACGACTGATCGCTCGTGGCAGTCAACAATCCGGGCTGCTTTACAGCCTATCGCGGGCAAGTAAAAAGGCCCGGCACTTTTGCGGTGCCGGGCCTTTGCTCACGCAGCTATCAGGCGATCGGAATCATCGGGTCGGCGGCTGCCAGTGCCAGGGCGCGGTCGGCTGCCGGGGGATAGATCCACACGGTGTTGATCTGCCGCTTCAGTTCCTTGCCTTCCAGGCCCTGCAGTTTCAGTTCACGGACCCAGCCTTCGCTATAGGCCGCGCCCCAGTCGCCCAGGTCGAGACAGGTGACGTACTTGGGTTGGCGGTAGACCACCGGCGCCACGCCCAGCAGGTCGGCCGCGACATTATTGCCGCAGTGGCGACCCAGGGGGATGGCGTGCTGGCAGGTCATCAGGGCGTGGTTACCCAGGTCGTCGGTGGCGGCCCAGGCGACGTCGCCGCTGGCGTAGATGTGTTCCTGGCCGACCACTTTCAGGTATGGGTCGACGCGCAGGCGGCCTTGGGCATCGCGCTCGCCGGGGATCTGCTCGGTCAGCGGGCTGGCCTTGACGCCGACAGTCCAGATCACGGTGCTGGCCTCGATGTGTTCACCGCTGTCCAGGGTCACGCCACCGGCATCGACGGCCACTACCGAGGCGTTGACACGCCACTGCACACCGCATTGTTCCGATGCGGCGATGATCGATGGCGTGATGCCTTCGCCTAGGGCTGCGCCAATGCTTGGGCCGCGATCGACGATGATCACCCGCACCGGGGTGTCGGCGCCAAGGATAGCGCGCAGGCGGGACGGCATTTCGGTGGCAGTCTCGATTCCGGTGAAGCCACCGCCGGCGACCACCACGGTGTTGCGGGCGCTGGAGGAGGGCTGCTGGGCCAGGCTGACCAAGTGCTGTTCCAGGTGGGCCGCCGATTCGATCTGGTCGACGTCGAAGGCGTGTTCCGCCAGGCCCGGCACATTCGGCCGCACCACGTTGCTGCCAGCAGCGAGGACCAGCCGGTCGTAGTTCGCCTGCTGGCGCTGACCGTGGGCATCGACGTAGCTGACCGACTTGCCGGCCACGTCGATGTGTTGGGCGCTGCCCTGGATGAAGTCGACGCCGACTGCCTTGAACAGTTCACCCACGGGTGCTTTCAGGCTTTGCACGTCGCTTTCGTAGAAGCGCGGGCGGATGCGCAGTTCGGCCTGGGGGGCGAGCACGCTGATGCGCACGTCGCTGCGCTGGTTCAGGTCGAGCAGGCGGGCGGCGCTCAGGGCGCTCCAGACGCCAGCAAAGCCGGCACCAATGATCAGGATCTGTTGTTTCATGCTGTGCTCCGCAAAGATCAGGACAGGTCGGGAAGTGTTTCGGCGGTGTTGAGTGGGTCCGTCGAATAACTACGACTCTATTGATCGTAGTTTTATTCGGCAAGCGTTTTTTTCACGATGGACGCTGTTTGCGCCGACGGTGATCGTCAGGTTTGGCTCTAGGCCGCTTAGTAAAAGGGCGTGGCGCCGACCATGAAAATGACAGGTGGTCGCATTCGATTTGTGGCAAGTGGGCGAGCTCGGTTAGTATTTACGACAGAATCAGTCGGAGATAGATATGTCGCTTTACAGTGCAGGCGTCGAGTACGGCATCCACTGCCTGCTGTTCCTGGTGGGCGAGCGGGGCGAGAGCCGTGAGGCCAGTGTGCGGGACCTGGCGGAGCTCCAGGGGGTACCTCACGAGTACCTGGCCAAGGTCTTCACCAAGCTGGCCCGGGCCGGCCTGGTGGCGGCCACGGAAGGTGTGCGGGGTGGTTTTCGCCTAGACCGGCCGTCGGACGAGATCACCGTGCTGGACATCGTCACGGCCATCGACGGGCCGAAGAAGATCTTTGACTGCCGCGAAGTGCGCGAGCGTTGCACCCTGTTCGAGGGTTCGCCGCCGTCGTGGGCCATCGACGGCACCTGCGCCATCCATGCGGTGATGCTCAATGCCCAGAAGCGCATGGAAGAGGCCCTGGCCCAGCAGACTATCCTCGACCTGGCCCGGCGTTTCGGGCGCAAGGCGCCGCCGGCTTTTGTCGAGCAGGTCAATGACTGGATGGGTGAGCGACGGGAAGGCAAGGGCAGCGGGGGCGATATTCCGCTGAGGCGCCTGGAGGATTAAGGTGTTGGACTGCCTGCAGATCAATTGCAGGAGCCGGCTGGCTCCTGCTGATTGACCCGCGATAGAGCGGGGCTGCGCGTAGCGGCTGTCAGAGCACGCCCAGCTCCTGCGCCGTGCGGTCCACTGCCGCCTTGGTCTTGCTCACCAGCTCATCGATCTCGCTGCGGTTGGCCACCAGCGCCGGGGCCATGATCATTCGGCCCAGGGTGGAGCGGATGATCACGCCTTCCTCGAAACCAAGGGTGCGGCAGCGCCAGGCGATGTCGTTCTCGTTGGCGAAGCGCTTGCGCGTGGCCTTGTCTTCAGCCAACTGCAGCGCGGCGACGAAGCCGGTGCCCTGGATGTCGCCCACCAGCGGGTGGCTGCCGAACACTTCGCGCAGGCATTGCTGCAGGTAAGGACCGGTGTCGTTCTTCACCTGGCTGACCACTCCTTCGTCACGCAGGGCCTTGAGGTTGGCAATGGCCACCGCCGCCGCCACCGGGTGCCCGGAGTAGGTCAGGCCATGGGCGAACACGCCTCCTTGCTCGACCAGCACTTGCGCCATGCGCTTGCTGAGGACCAAGCCGCCCATGGGGATGTAGCCGGAGGTCAGGCCCTTGGCGATGGACAGGGTGTCTGGTTCGAAGCCGAAGTGCTGGTGGGCGAACCACTCGCCAGTGCGGCCGAAGCCGCCGATGACTTCATCGGCGCACAACAGCACGTCGTACTTGCGGCAGATGCGTTGGATCTCGGGCCAGTAGCTGGCCGGCGGGAAGATCATGCCGCCAGCGCCCTGGAAGGGCTCGGCAATGAAGCCGGCGACATTCTCGGCGCCCAGTTCGAGGATCTTGTCTTCCAGCTGGCGGGCCGCCTGCAGGCCGAACGCTTCAGGGCTCAGGTCGCCGCCGTTGGCGTACCAGTAAGGCTCGTCGATGTGCGCCACATCCGGGATCAGCCCGCCCATTTCATGCATGAATTTCATCCCACCCAGGGCAGTGGCTGCCAGGGTCGAGCCGTGGTAGCCATTCCAGCGGCCGATCATGACCTTCTTCTGCGGCTTGCCGAGGATCTGCCAGTAGCGGCGTACGGTGCGGATCAGTACCTCGTTGGCTTCGGAGCCGGAGTTGGTGTAAATGGCGTGGCTGTAGTGACCCGGCAGCAGGCTGAACAATAGCTCGGACAGTTCGATCACCGCCGGGTGGGTGGTGTGGAAGAACATGTTGTAGTAGGGCAACTGCTCCAGCTGGCGGGTCGCGGCGGCGGTGAGGTCCTGGCGACCGTAGCCCAGGTTGGTGCACCACAGGCCCGACATGCCGTCCAGGTAGCGCTTGCCGTCGTTGTCCCACAGGTGCAGGCGCTCGCCGCCGACGATCACCCGGGGGCCTTCGGCGTTGAGGGCCTTCTGGTCGAGGAAGGCGTGGATGTGGTGGGCGGCGTCCGCTGCCTGGTAGTCACGGGTTTCGCGTTGCGCCTTGAATTGGGCGTTCATCTCACTTTCTCCTTGGTTCCCTTGGGGGCGTGCAGGTTGTTGTCGGGATGGCGGGTCACTCCACCCGCTCCAGTGGCTCAGGTTGGAACAGCGGTTTGCGCATCACGCACTTGATCCACAGCACCGCGATCAGCGACACCAGCGCCAGCACTGCGCCGGCTGCGCCGAAGATACTCGCGCTCATCTCCGGGCTGGGCGAGGCATACCAGATTGCATAGAGCATGCCGCCGATGCCAAACAGCTGTGGCAGCGGATAGAACGGCGTCTTGAAGGGGCGTGCCAGGTTCGGGTAGCGGCGGCGTAGGGCGATCACGTCCAGGTGGACGATGATGTAGGCCAGCAGCCAGGCCAGGGCAGCGGCCAGCAGCAACAGGTTGATCGCGGCCGCGTCCTGGCCCATCAGCAGGATCGGCAGGCCGGTGATGGCCGCGACGAACAGCACTGCCACCCAGGGCGTGCGTGCTCGCGGGCTGAGGCGTTTGAACTGTGGGAAGGCCTGGCCATTGTGCGCCATGCCGTAGAGCATACGCGGGATGGCCGCCAGGGACGTGTTGAGGGTGCTGCAGGTGGCGGTGACGGCAGCAATCACCAGGAAGACTTCGCCGGTCTTGCCGAACACCGTAGTGGCGAACAGGTAATGAGGCAGGGCATCGCTAGCCAGTGCGTCGCGCGGCAGCAGGAACAGCGCGCCCAGGCCGTACAGGCCGATGGTGGCGAAGATCACGGTCAGGCCGATGATCATCGAGCGTGGAATATTGCGCTCGGGCTTGCGGGTTTCCTCGACCAGCGAGCAGACGAACTCTGCTCCGACGAAGCCCCACACCGCCAGGGCGGTCAAGGTCAGCACCCCGGCGCCCATTGGGTTCCAGTCCCCTTGCAACAGGGTGCTGGCGGTGCCCTCGGAGGTGCCTTTGCCGATGGCTGCCAGCCCGAGCAGCAGCAAGACGATGATCATCACCACTGCCAGTGCGGTCTGCAGCTTGGCAAAAATATCGATGCCCAACAGGTTGAGCACCGTGAACAAGCCCAGCACACCGAAGGCTACGGAGAAGGGCGGGAATACCCCCGGGTAGACCTTGCCGACGATCAAGTCGAGCAACAGCAGCTCGGCCGACAAGGCGAACATGGCCACCACCACGTATCCGGAGAAGGTCGCCAGGATCGCCGGGAAGTGCCCCAGGGCCACCTCGGTGTAGCTCGACAGGCTGCCCGCGCGCGGCACCAGCAACGCCAGTTCGGAAAAGGAACAGGCATAGCTCAGCGCCAGCAGGTAGGCCAGCCCCAATGGCACGATGAAGCCCAGCCCGGCAATCCCGGCACCTTGCAGCATGATCACCATCACACCCTGGGACACCACCAGGCCGACTGCCACGGCCAGCAGCGAGCCGAGGCCCAGCACCCGGCGAAAGCCGGCTTCCTTGACCTGCCCATGGGCAGATACAGACACAGTTGCACTCATGACACACTCCCGATCCTGTTCTTGTTGTGGAAAGCGAATCGGGCATCCGCCACGCCAGGGCGGATGCCTTGCAGCGTGCTCAGCGCAGCTGGAACCAGGTGGTCTTCAGCTGGCTGTACTTGTCGAAGGAGTGCAGCGACAAGTCCCGGCCAAAACCGGACTGCTTGCCGCCGCCGAAGGGCACGGTGACATCCAGGGCGTCCACGGTATTCACCGAGACGGTGCCGGCCTTGAGCCTCCGGGCGACGCGGTGGGCGCGGTTGAGATCGTCACTCCATACGGAAGCGGCCAGGCCATAGGGGCTGTCGTTGGCCAGGCGCACGGCTTCTTCCTCGGTCTCGAAGCTGCTGAGCGCCAGCACTGGGCCGAACACTTCTTCGCGGGCCAGTTGCATGCCGGGGGCGACATCCGTGAAAACGGTCGGCTCGATAAAGTTGCTGGAGCCGTTGAAGCTCAGTTGCCGGCCACCGCCGAGCAGGCGTGCGCCTTCGCCTTGGGCCTGTTCGATGAAGGCCATGATCCGTGCCGTCTGCCCGGCATCGACGATGGCCCCGGCACGGCTGGCCGGGTCCAGCGGGTCGCCCGGCAGCCACTGGCGAGCCTTGGCCAGCAGGCGCTCGGTGAATTCGTCCTGGATGGAGCGCTGCACATAGAGGCGCGAGTTGGCCGAGCAGACTTCGCCCTGGTTGAAGAAGATGCCGAAGGCGGCTTTTTCGGCGGCCAGGTCCAGGTCCTGGCAATCCTCGAACACCAGGTTCGGGCTCTTGCCGCCGCACTCCAGCCAGACCTGCTTGAGGTTGGATTGCGCCGAATACTGCATGAAGTACTTGCCTACCTGGGTCGAGCCGGTGAACACCAGGCAATCCACATCCGGGTGCAAGCCGAGGGCGCGGCCGGCCTGTTCGCCGAGGCCTGGTACGACGTTGAGCACGCCTTCCGGCACTCCGGCTTGCAGCGCCAGTTCGGCCAGGCGCAGGGCTGAGAAGGGCGACTGCTCGGCCGGTTTGAGCACCACGCTGTTGCCGGCGGCCAGGGCCGGGGCCAGCTTCCAGGCAGCCATGTCCAGCGGGAAGTTCCAGGGCACCACGGCGGCGATCACACCCAGGGCTTCACGGGTGATGGTGGCCAGTGCATTCGGCGCGGTGGGGGCGACCTGGTCATAGAGTTTGTCCAGGGCCTCGCCATACCAGGCGAAGACATGGGCGGCGCCGGGCACGTCGATGTTGTAGGCGTCCATTACCGGCTTGCCCATGTTCAGCGAGTCGAGCAGGGCCAACTCCTCGCGGTGCGCCAGCATCAGTTCGGCCAGGCGCAGCAGCACACGCTTGCGCTCCACTGGCGCCATGCGCGCCCAAGGGCCCTGCTCGAAGGCTTGGCGGGCGGTGCGCACGGCCAGGTCGACATCGGCGTCGGTGCAGGCGGCCACCTTGGCCAGCAGTTGGTTGGTCGCCGGGTTGATGGCGTCGAAGGTTTCACCGGAGCAGGCCGCCACCTGGCGACCGCCGATCAGAGCCTTGTCGCTGAAAGATAACCGGGCAGCTTGCTGCTGCCAGTAACCGAGATCGAACACGTTACAGTTCCCCCTGACCGTCAGAGCAGTCGGTTTGTTGTTGTGGGCTAAGGCGATACTGCGGCAGCGCGGGCAATAGGAAAATTATTAAAAATATGCTCGGGGTATATGAAAAAGCTGGGTTGCCAGGGGCGCTGCAGTCATGGCGATGGCAATCGCGGGCTTCAGGTCCACGCCACTCTCAAAGCACGTACTGGATGTGTTGGATCAGGCTTGCCCGCGATTGACCGGGGACAGGGCGTCCCCGGCGTGTGCGCTTTACGGATATCAGTGATTGGCCGCCAGCTTGGCGCTCACCTGCCGACGGCGGTAGGCGCTGTCACGGGTCGCGAGCCAGTAGTACAGCGGCGAGGTGACGGCCAGGCCGACCAGCCAGGACAGGTCCGCGCCGTTGATATGCTCGGCGACCGGGCCGACATACAGCGGTGTGTTCATGAACGGGATCTGCACCACGATGCCAATGGCGTAGGCTAGCAGCGCCTGTGGGTTGTAGCGTCCATAGATGCCGCCATCGACCTTGAAGATCGAATCGATGTCGTAGTCGCCCTTGTGGATGGCGTAGAAGTCGATCAGGTTGATCGCGGTCCAGGGCACCAGCACCACCAGCAGTACCAGGACCATGTCAACGAAGTGGCCGATAAAGTCCGCCGAGGCGAACACCGCCACCACGCAGCAGGCCAGCAGGACGATCAGCGACAGCACCGCGCGGCTCTTGGCCGTGGGAATCCAGCGGTAGGCGAAGGTCTGCACCAGGGTGATGATCGACAGCACAGCGCCATACAGATTCAGCGCGTTGTGGCTGATCACGCTGAGTAGGAACAGCACCAGCATCAGCGGGCCGATGGCGCCGGTGGCGAGCTTGACCGCATCCATGGTGTCCATGCCGGCCGGGATGGCCAGCACGGCCACGGCTCCGAATACGAATGACAGGCTCGAACCCAGTGCCGAACCCAGGTAGGTGGTCCAGAAGGTGGCTGCCACCGGTACATTGGCGGGGAGGTAGCGCGAGTAGTCCGACACATAGGGAGCAAAGGCGATCTGCCACAGCGCTGCCAGGGACACGGTGGCCAGCCAGCCGGAGATGTTGAAGCCGCCGCGAGTCAGGAAGTCATCGGTCTGGATGTGAGTGAAGATGTAGCCGAAGCCCAGCACGATGCCGACGCCCAGCACCCAGGTGCCGATGCGGTTGAGGACATGGATGAAGCGGTAGCCGATGATGCCGATGATCCCCGAGCCCAGAGCGCCGATCACGATGCCAACTGGCACCGGCACGCTGTCGACCACACCATGCAGGGACTTGCCGGCCAGGACGATGTTGGAAGCGAAGAAACCGATGTACATCACCCCGGCGATCACTACCACCAGCAGTGCGCCGAGCGAACCGAATTGGGCACGGCTCTGGATCATCTGTGGGATGCCCATCTGCGGGCCTTGGGCCGAGTGCAGCGCCATCAGTACCCCGCCGACCAGGTGGCCGACCAGAATGGCGACGATGCCCCACACCAGGTTCAGGTGAAACAGCTGCACGCCCAGGGCCCCGGTGACGATGGGCAACGGCGCGATATTGCCGCCGAACCAGAGGGTGAACAGGTCCCTTACCTTTCCGTGGCGGTCTTCTGGAGGCACGTATCCGATCGTGTGTTTTTCTATGAGTGGTGCCGATGTTGCTGCGCTGGTCATGACGGACTCCAAGGCAAGGATGAGTACGGGGTCGTACTTCGGTGAGCGTCGGCCGGGGACGACGCCTTCTTGTAGGAGCGATCTTGAGCAGTGGGCGGGGAAGAATAAATTAGTAAATATGTGCCCATAAACGTTAAAAAAGTTAAGTCCTGCAAAAGGCGGAGGGGTCACTAAGCAAGGCATGTGCCAGTGTTTCGCAGGGCCCGTATCATGCGGCGCAGGGCCTGCTGGGTATGGGCTGCGTGGCGGCGGGGGAGGCCAGGATGGTGCGCTGGTTTTTTGCTGCACCGCCATGGGGCTAGCGCTGGCAATGCAAACTCGTGTACCAGGGCCCGGATCGGTGTAGTCTTCATTTGACGGTCATTTTTAGTCAAATGATGGAGGCAGCATGATCGAGTCCACCAGCAAGCCGCGAGGCAAAAAGCCCGAGGACAGCGCCGAGCGTGTCAGGCGGGGGGCGGATGGGCGCTTCGTGGCCATCGCGGGGGGGCGCGCCTCCAGCGAGCCAGCCCGGGCAACCGTGGGGAAGAAAGGCGCTGACAGCTCAGGCGTTTTTTGGCGCTTTTCCAAAGTCCATGGCGCCATGACCGAGAGCGAGCGCTTGGTGCAGATCAAACAAGGTTTGCCCGCCGGCCTCTACCAGGAGGTGAGGGCCGTCTTCCGGCTGCCTGAAAAGCAACTGGCCGAGCTCTTCAACGCCTCGATCTCCACCCTCGAGCGCCGCGTGCGAGACAACAAACCGCTCGACCCTGTGGCCTCCGAGCGCCTGGACCGTATTGCCGCGATCAGCCATCAGGCGCTCGAAGTGTTCGAGAGCGAGGAGGAGGCCACGGCTTGGATGTCACGCTCCAACGACGCCCTGGGTGGTGCCGCGCCGGTCATGCTCTGCGAGACCGAAATCGGTGCCAGGCAGGTGCGGCGGGTGCTCACCGCGCTGGAATGGGGTGGTGTGGTCTGATGCTGGCCTGGCGCGTGGCCAAGGCTTCCCGGGCGGATGACCTCAGCGGCAAGGGGGCGGCCATCGTCGGTGGACGCTGGAACCAGATCGACATCCCAGCCCTGTACATGGGGCTGTCCCCAGCGATTTGCTGCCTGGAGACTTTTGTCCACGCTTCTGGTCGTCCCCAGTTCGCGATGAAGATCACCTGCTTCGAACTGCCCGACGATCCGGCGCTGTATCTGGAGCCAAGCCCGCATGCGCTGCCCGAGGGGTGGGATGCCGCGCCGGCGGACAGCCCGAGCATGGCGTTCGGCAGCCGCTGGCTGCAGGCGTGCAGCCACCTGGGTTTGATCGTGCCATCGGTGGTGCTGCCGCTGGAGCGCAATGTGGTGATCAATCCCCTGCATCCGGCACTGGAGCAGGTTCGCGTCCGCGAGATTTTCGACTTCGCCTATGACGAACGAATGTTCAAGGCGCGATAGAGCCGGGTCTAGCACGGGCATTGACCGTTTGACCGCCTTGAGTGATCGTTGACGGTCTCTGAACCCGTCCACGGTCATAAAGGACCCGTCCCATGCCCGATCTCGCCAATCTAGTGGCTTTCGCCCTGATTTCCCTGGGTATGGTCCTGACGCCCGGGCCGAACATGATCTACCTGATTTCCCGCTCGATCTGCCAGGGCAGGGTGGCGGGTTTGATTTCGCTGGGTGGGGTGGCTTTGGGTTTTGTCTTCTACATGCTCTGCGCTGCCTTCGGCATCACGGCCCTGGTCATGGCCGTGCCCCATGCCTACGACGCGTTGCGCCTGGGCGGAGCACTCTACCTGCTCTACCTGGCGTGGCAGGCGGTCAAGCCCGGCGGACGTTCGCCGTTCCAGGTGCGGGACCTGCCCAAGGACAGCCCGCGCAAGCTGTTCATGATGGGCTTTCTGACCAACCTGCTGAATCCGAAGATCGCGGTCATGTACCTGTCGCTGATGCCGCAGTTCATC
This sequence comes from Pseudomonas sp. X10, assembly GCF_054889225.1. NCBI lineage: Bacteria > Pseudomonadati > Pseudomonadota > Gammaproteobacteria > Pseudomonadales > Pseudomonadaceae > Pseudomonas > Pseudomonas sp. X10. Next base: position 2,409,192 of record NZ_CM142677.1, read on the forward strand.
GACCCGGTCGGGCACGGCAGCGTGCTGGCACAATCCTTGGCGCTGGGGACCACACAGATCGCCATCAGCGTGATCGTCAATGCCTTGATCGCGGTGATGGCCGGCTCCATCGCGCTATTCCTGGCCGGCAGGCCGCTGTGGCAGCAGGTTCAGCGCTGGTTGATGGGAACGGTGCTGGCTGGGTTAGCGGTGCGCATGCTGGCCGAAGGACGGCGTTAGGGCGTACCGGAGTCGGTAGGTTTTGTCATCTGGGTGGGCTCGCCATGGGGCAGGTACAGGGTGAAGGTGGTGCCTTGGCCTTGGGCCGTGCTCACTTGGACATCGCCGCCGGATTGCTTGGCGAACCCGAATACCTGGGACAGTCCGAGGCCTGTGCCATGGCCGGCGGCCTTGGTGGTGAAGAAGGGATCGAAGATCCGCTCGAGTATGTCCGGGGCGATGCCGACGCCGGTGTCGATGACCGATATTGCGGCGAAACGACCTGGCTGTGGTGTATGCGCTCCAATGGCCGGCATGGCCTGGCCAGGTGTTAGCCGCAGGGTCAGCGTCCCCTGGCCGGCCATGGCGTCGCGGCCATTGATGGCCATGTTGATGATCGCGGTTTCCAGTTGTACCAGGTCGGCACAGATGAAACAGGGCGTTCGGGGCAGGTCGAGCTCGACCTTCACATGGGCGCCTGTCGCGGTGTCTAGGATGTCGGCGATCGCCTCCAGGTGTTGACCTGCTTCCAGCACCTGTGGGCTCAGTGCTTGGCGGCGGGCGAAGGCCAGCAGTTGAGCGGTCAGCTTGGTGCCTCGGTCAACCGAGTCGGAGATGGTCTTGAGGTAGCGGGCCCGTCGCTCTTCAGACAGGTCCTGGCGCTGCAGGAAGTGAATGGAGGAGTGGATGATGGTCAGCAGGTTGTTGAAGTCATGGGCCACGCCGCCGGTGAGCTGGCCCATGGCTTCGAGCTTTTGGGCCTTGCGCAGTGCGGCTTCGGTGTGCAGCAACTGCGTGGTGCGCTCCTCCACACGCTGCTCCAGCGTGGTGTTCAAGGCCTCCAGCGCAGCCAGGGCCTGGCGTACCTCGGCGTCGGCCTGGACCCGCTCGATGTGCGCCCAGCAGCGCTCGGTGACTTCGCCGATGAGCGCCAGTTCGTAGGCTGTCCAGGTTCGTGGTGACCTGTCATGGATGGCCATCAGCGCCGTCAGGCGGCCCTCTTTGACCAGGGGCATGCTGAGGGCGGCGGTGATGCCGAGGGCCTGGAACGAGGCTGCTTCATGCGCTGCGAGCTCGTTCAGGCTGTCGTTGATGATCAGCGGCCGGCCGCTGCGCAGCTCGTTCACCGCCCGTTGGCCAAAGTCGCTCAGACGGTAATCCCCCAGCAGGCGTGGCGACCCGGGCGCTACCCAGTCGCCGCAGACAGTGAGGTGCTCCTCGTCGGGCTCCATCATGGCGTAGGCGCAGCTGGAGAGCTGCAGGTGTTCGCCCAGCATGCGGGTGGTCGAGGCCATGATCCGGTCGGGGTCATTGGCGTTGGTCACTTCCCGCCCCAGGTCATCCAGGAAGCCGAGCCGACGGTTGGCCAACACGGCGGCCGTGGTCTCGGTGACTGTGTCGAGCATGCCTACCACCTGGCCATCGAGGTTGTAGATCGGGCTGTAGCAGAAGGTGAAGTAGGCCTGTTCAGGGGTGCCGCTGCGCTCGATGAGCAGCGGGAAGTCTTCGATGTAGATCGCTTGCCCGGCCAGGGCCTGGTCTGCCATGTGGCTGATCTCGCTCCAGGCTTCCTGCCAGACTTCGCTGAAGGGACACCCGAGTGCAGGCGGCTTGTCACCCAGGATCGGCGAGAAGGCGTCATTGTGCAGGGTGATCAGCTCCGGCCCCCAGAGGACCGCTTGTGCAAAGCGTGATGCCAGGCACAGGGCAACGCTGGTCTTGAGGGTATCGGGCCAGTCCTCCAGCGGCCCTAGGGGCGTGGACGCCCAGTCGTGTTGGCGGATGCGCTCAGCCATCACTCCGCCACCTGCAAGCCATTTCGCCATGTTCTTCCTTAACGCGTACGGACCCTGGAATCTATCATTGCAACTGGCGTGCGCCAGCATTCGCAGGGTAGCTCAACTTCTGGCGTCATAGGGGGCACCGGGATGCCTCTGGAGGCGAATGTTTTGACGGCATAGCTCAGAGAAACTTGCTAGATCAACCTAGGCAAGTTGTCAGCGTCTCCTCCCGCAGTGAAACCACCAATCACAATGGCGCTCGCTTGATAAAAGGTGCAGGCCACTGCTAGGTGCTAGCGATACCTCCAGTATCCCCAGCTCAGTGCGACCCCAGCGAGCGCAGCGATGCCGATCTGCGCGCTGATAGAAATCCAGCCAAAAGCAGCGAGCAGCGCGCCTGTCTGTATTGGCGCGACCACTTGCCCCAGATAGTTCCCCTGCATGACCAGGCCCATGCTCATGGGGGCCAGGTGCGGTGCGGGCGCTGAGCGCGGCGCACTGGCCAGGAAGGTGGCGGGCAGTACTCCCGCGGCAGCCGAGAAGGCCACGCACAGCATCAGGACTGCGGGCGCTGGCGTGGTGGGCAGGTAGGCCAGCACTCCCAGCAAGCCCGTGACCAGATAGCCCAGCGCCATCAGCCGTGTGGGCGTCATGCCGCGTTGCAGGCTGAACCCGCCGAGCACGTTACCCGCCGCATTCGCAAGCACGACCACAGCGCTTGCTGTGCCTGCCTGTGCCATCGATAGGCCCACCCGCTGCATCAGAAAGCTCGGCAGGAAGGACATCATGGCGAAGAACTGGACGTTGTAGACCGCGAAAGCCAGCGCCAGCAGCACAGTGGGACGTGAGCGGAGGACGCTGCGCACGTCGAGTCCGGCATCCTTGCGCGTACCGGGTACAGCAGGTACTCGCAGACCTATGCACACCGCCATGACGAGTGCGAGTGCACCGTCGAGCAACCACAACTGCCGCCAGCCGCCGAGCAATGGACCGAGCAGCATCGATAGCGCAATACCGATGCCCATGAACGTGCCCCAAAAGCCGAAGACCATGCTGCGCTGCGCGGGCGGTGTCAGCCGGTTGAGCGCGGCAGGCGCTGCGACCACGACCACGAGAAAGCCCAGCCCTTCGACGACGCGGGTGGCAACGAGCCAGCCGTAGTCGGGCACAGCGGCACCCGCCACGCTCGCCAGGCCCAGGATGACGAGTCCAGCCATCAGCACACGCCTGTCGCCCAGGCGTTGCGCGAGCGCACCCGCAGCCATGCCGCCGATCACACCGACGATGGCGAAGACCGACAGCATGCCACTGAGCTCCGCAAGGCCGCGGTCGAACTCGCCCTGCATTTCGGGCAGTGCGATCGGTCCTTTGCCTACATGCAGGGCCGACACTATGCCGGCCACGATAACCAGTGTCACGGCCATGCGGTCGAGTGCCGTGTCTGTGGTCGATTGTGGGGCTGGAGCAGCCGATGCGGCTTGCGGAGTGCTTTCGCTCATGGCTTTTCTCCTTGGGGCCGAGCGGCCAGGATAGTCGCGAGCAGAAGCCCGCCGATGTGCGGCGCGGCCCAGTGCATATCGCCAGCTGTTCCGCTTGCCCTTGAAATTGGTTACGCGGCAATATAAAAGTTCAAGTGAACTTTAAGTCAAGGGGTTTTGACATGACTTCTTCAACACTGGACCCCCTGGTCACCATCGGATGGATTTCACAGCGCAGCGGCATCGCAGCGTCGGCACTGCGCTTCTATGAATCACGCGGCTTGATCGAGTCTGTGCGGGTGGACAGCGGCCACCGGCGCTACCCGCGCTCGGTGTTGCGCCGCGTGGCTTTCATTGTCTTTGCACAGAAGGTCGGCCTGAGCCTGGACGAGGTAGCGGCCGAACTCGCGCACCTGCCCAAGGACCGTGTGCCTGTGGGCGAGGACTGGAAGCGCCTCACACGGCAATGGAAAAAACGCGTCGAACAGCGTATCGCCCAGTTGCAGGCTCTCAACATCGGTATGGACGAGTGCATCGGCTGCGGCTGCCTGTCGATGAAGAAATGCTTGTTGACAAACCCAGGTGATCGCTCCGGCCTAAGCGGCCCTGGTCCGCGCCGCTGGCTCGGCGATCCGCTGTAGAAGTCAACTGGAGCTGGCTTGCCAGCGAAGCGAGGGCAAGGCCCTCGCCAGGCTCAGAACGTCGCCTTGACCTGCAGGCCCACCACCAGGGCGTTGTCGATGTTCTCGCCGGAGAAGGCACCCGGCTCGATGATGTATTGCACATCCGGTCGCAGGGTCAGCCAGGGCGTAGCCTGGTAGCCGTAGCTCAACTCGATCAACTGCTCCGCGCTGTCCAGGTTGGGGAAGGCTTCGCCGTTGGCCAGCGCGGTGTCTTCCAGGACGTCGCGGCTGCGTGGATTGGGCACGGCGCGGCCGTAGCCGAGAGCGATGGTGTCATGGGGGCGACCTTCGAGCGGCTTGTACAGGACCACGCCGGTGCCATACCACTTGGTGAATGGCGAGGCCGCGCTGCTGGCTGCGGAGTACTGACCGAAGGCATGCAGGCTACGGCCCGGCGAAGCCTGGGAGTTCCACACGGCTTGGTCGATCAGCAGGTAGTGGCCACCACGACCGGCCACGTCCTTGTCGCTGCCGATGCGCTTGACGTTGGAGCTGTCGTAGTAATAACCGAGCTTGTATTCGCCAGGCAGTTCGCCCTGATGCTTGTACACCAGCTCGATCGGCACCACGGTACCGGTGGTGTGCTTGGGACCCAGGTGCCAGGCGCGGCTGGAGTTGCCGTTGCTTTCGGGGTCGACGTTGAAGGCGGCCACGCGCAGTTGCCAGGAAGGCGAGAAGTCGTATTTCACCCGCGCGCCCAAGTGCGCGTTGGGGTAGTTGGTCCAGCCGCTGCCGCCGGACATGTTCAGCGGGTGGCCGCAGAAGCCGGCGTTCATGAAGTTGCAGAGGATGCCGCTGTCCAGGCCGCCGAGGTCATTGCCCATGGCCATGTAGCCGAGCTTGACGTTCAGCGCCGGGGTGAACAGGGTGCGCTCATAGCTCAGTTCGGTCAGGCGGGTGTAGAGGCCACCGTAGTTCTCCTGGATCGGCAGGCGGTTGCCCACCAGGTCTTCGGAGGCGCTGTTACCGCGCCGGTCATTGATGGTCAGCTGGACCTTGCCGCCGTTGTCCAGGCCATACAGTTTGCTCAGGTCGAACTGGACGCCCAGCTTGAGGTTCTGCGAGTAACGCGCCGAACGGTGCTGGCCGCCGTGGGCGTTGTAGGCGGTTTCACCGCTGTAGTCGCCGGTGAACCTGATGCCGTCCTCGTCCAACTGGTGGCGCAGGCCGCCCCAGTCGCCGGTGAGGGTGTCGCGGGTGAGCAGGTCGCCTTCGGCCAGGGCGTAGGTGCTGGCCAGGCCCATGAGCAGAGCGGCGGCCAAGTGGGTAGGCGTGAAGTGAAAAACGGATGACATTGCGGGCCTTCCTGAAGGAATCGCGGGGGTGTCTATGGAGAGGCTGTCGTGGGTCAAGCCCACTCCCACGCAGCGCGTTCGCTGATGGGAGTGGGCTTGACCCGCGAAAAGAGCAGCGACTTATTACGGCAGGGCGTAGGCCATGACGTAGTCGCCACGGTCGGTCGACTGGCGGGCGCCGCCAGCGGTGACGACGATGTACTGCTTGCCAGTCTTGGGCGAGACGTAGGTCATCGGGCCACCCTGGCTGCCGACTGGCAGGCGGGCCTTCCAGACTTCGTCACCGTTGGCGCTGTTGAAGGCACGCAGGTAGAAGTCCTGGGTGCCGGCGATGAACACCAGGCCACCTTGGGTCGACAGGGTGCCGCCGAGGGTTGGCAGGCCAATCTTGATCGGCAGGTGCATGCGGATGCCCAGGGGACCGGTGTCTTCGACAGTGCCGACCGGCACTTGCCAAGCGACTTTCTGGGTCTTCATGTCGATGGCGGTCAGGGTGCCGAAAGGCGGGGCCTGGCAGGGAATGCCCGCGACCGACAGGAAGCGGTTCTTGTTCACTGCGTACGGGGTGCCTTTGAGCGGTACCGCGCCCATGCCGGTGTTCAGCGCTTCACCACCGGAGGCGGCCTGGCCCTGGTTCTGCGACGGGATCATCTGCACCCACAGGCCCAGGCGCATGTCATTGACGAAGATAAAGCCATGCACAGGGTCGGTGGAGATGCTGCCCCAGTTCATGCCACCCAGGGAGCCCGGGAAGCTCAGCGACAGGTCGGTGCCCGGCGCGGTGTACAGGCCGTCGTAGCGCATCTTCTTGAAGTCGATGCGGCACAGCAGTTGGTCGTACGGGGTGGCGCCCCACATGTCCGACTCGGTCAGTTGCTGGGCTCCGATCTGCGGCATGCCGACGGACTTGGGCTGGGTGGGCGAGTAGGGCTCGTTGGGGATGTTGCCCGGCTTGACCGGCACTTCATCGACCTGGGTCAGCGGCTTGCCGGTGGCGCGGTCGAGCACGTAGATCTGCCCAGCCTTGGTGCCGATCACCACGGCTGGAACGGTGTTGCCGTCGGCCTTGGTGAAGTCGATCAGGCTTGGCTGCATCGGCAGGTCGAAGTCCCAGAGGTCGTTGTGCACGGTCTGGAAGACCCATTTTTCTTCACCGCTGGTCGCGTCCAGGGCCAGCACCGAAGCGCCGTAGGTGTGGTCGAGCTTGGTCCGTTCGACACCATAGATGTCGGTGGAGGAGCTGCCCATTGGCAGGAACACGGTGTTCATCGCTGGATCGTAGGACATCGGCGCCCAGCTGTTGGGGGTGCTACGCACGTAGGTGCTGTCGGCCGCCGGGGCGTTGCGGTCCTGCGGGTTGCCCGGATCGAAGGCCCAGCGCATCTGCCCGGTGACCACATCGAAACCACGGATCACGCCACCGGGCATGTCGGTCTGCACGTTATCGGCGACGCGGCCGCCGACCACCACGGTGGTGCCGGCCATCAGCGGCGCGGAGGACAGCTGGTAATAGGAGTCCGGGACATCGCCCAGACCGGCCTTGAGGTCGACCTGGCCGTTGTTGCCAAAGCCCTGACAGAACTCGCCAGTGTCGGCATCGACTGCGATCAGGCGGGCGTCGATGGTGTTGGTCAGCAGGCGGCGTTGGCAGTTGGCACCGGCTGGAACGCTGACGGCGGTGACTTGCGAGCTGTTCGGCTGGGTTGGCTGGGCCAGTGGTGCGCTGGCATCGAAATAGGCCATGCCACGGCAGCGTTGCCACACCGCCGACTTGGCGTTGATCTCGTTCTTCCAGAGCTCCTTGCCGGTGTCGGCATCGAGCGCGATCAGGTTGTTGTGCGGGGTGCAGATGAACACCTTGTTGCCGACCTGCAGCGGGGTCAGTTGGTCTTCGGCACCGTTGCCGTCGCTGATGGCGACGTCACCGGTGCGGTAGGTCCAGGCCACTTGCAGTTTGTCAACGTTGTCGCGGTTGATCTGGTCCAGCGCGGCGAAACGGCTGCCACCTTCGGTGTTGCCGTAGTGGGCCCAGTCCTTCTGCGCCTTGTCCGGCTCCACCGGGGTCAAGCCTGGGCCAGTGCCGGTGGGGGCGACACTCGGGTGGGCGACGAACATGTTGCCGGCGGCGATGACCAGCGCCACCGCCATCACACCGGCCACTCCGTAGGCCGCACGGCCAGGCGTGCCACCGCTGGCGCGCACCAGCATCGGGTAGACCAGCGCCACGACCATACCGATCGCGCCGAACATGAACAGCCGTGAGAACAACGGCCAGAACGCCAGGCCGGCATCGGCCAGAGCCCAGATCGCGGTACCCACCAGGAATACGGCGAACAGCCAGGCGCCAGCCGGTTTGCGCAGGGCGATGAGGACACCGGCGATGGCCATGGCCAGGCCACCTATCAGGAAGTACCAGGAACCACCCAGGCCGGCCAGCTTCATGCCGCCAGCGGCCAGGGCGAGGCCGAGCAAGGCGATGATCACGCCCAGGCCGACCAGGATGAAAGAGGGGGCGCCGGAGGCGCGCGGTGCTTGTTTCATGCCGAAAGATCTCGCTGTGGGATGCACAGAGTTTATACCCTTAGCAAGCTAATTAACAAGTTAGTACATAATTGAAAGAGACCTGTTGTCGCAGGGCAGAAAAGGCTGGGAGCCGTGTCGGAGTCTAGTTTACGGAGAGCGTCTGCGAGAAAAGTCTGGAGAGGAAACGGCTCCCAACTGGCTCCGGTCAACTAGGGCCAATTGGGACGGCGTGGCGCTTCGGCGCTGCGCCGCCGCCACAATTGCGCTCGAGCTGACCTTGCATCAGCCCGAGCGGTTCACTCAGAAGCTGTAGGTCGCCGAGAGGATCGCCGACCGTGCATCGCCATATTCGATGGCCGAAGAACGTGCGTCGGTGCCGTTCTGCTGGCGGACTCGCTCGATGTAGTCCTTATCGAACAGGTTGTTGACGTTCAACTGCAGGTCGAGGTTCTCATTGACCCGGTAGGCCACCATGGCGTTGTGCACCCAGTAGGCATCCAGCTTCTCGGTGGTGCTGGAGGTGACGTTGCGTTCGCTGACATAGCGCGCACCGTAGCCAAGGGTCCAGCCAGCCGGCAATTGGTAGGTGGTCCACAGGTTGAGGGAGCGTGGTGGAGTATTGCCCAGCGCCTGGCCTTCGCGGGCGATGCCTGCGTCGGTGTTGGCGGCCTTGAGGGTCTCGCTGTCGAGGAAGGTGTAATTGGCGAACACATCCCAATGTTCGGTGATGTGGCCGGTCACGCCCACTTCCACGCCCTGTACCCGTTGCTTGCCGGCCAGTTGGGTCGAGCCGTCGGCCATGGTTTCGCGGGCATTGGTCTTCTCGACCCGGAACAGCGCGGCGTCCAGCTCCACGCGTTTGTCCAGCAACTCCCACTTGGTGCCCAGTTCCCAGGTTTCGTTCTTTTCCGGGGACAGGTCTTCGGTGGCTGCGGTGAGGCCGCCTCCGCTGGAGGCCAGGCTTTCCGCCGATGGGTTGAAGGAATTGCCCCAGGCTACGTAGATGCGGCCGTTCTCAGTCGGCTTGTAGACCAGGCCCGCACGGCCACTGAGCCTCTCGTCGGTGGACTTGAACCTCGAAGTACGCTCATGGGCCGCGGAGAAGCCTTCGGCCTCGCCCTTGAACTTGTCGTAGCGCAGGCCAAGGTTCAGGTCCCACTGCTCGTGCAGGGCGATGGTGTCGAAGACGTAGAGCGCGTGGTTGGTGAGCTCTGATTCCGAATAACCGGTGGTGGCCTTGTTGGCTGGCCCTGACCAGTATCCCGGCGGGTTGCCCAGATCATAGCCATCGGCAGGGTACAAGGCATTGCCCAGGCCATGGCTGTAGGTTTTCAGGTCCATGGTCTCGCGAGAGACCTCCACGCCGCCGACCAGGTCATGGCGCATGCCGAGCAGGTTGAAGTGACTGATCAGGTTGGTCTGGTTGATCCACAGTTCGGTGGTGGCGTCGCGGCCATACCCTTGCGGGCCGGCTGGGCGGTAACGGCCTGGCGGTACACCCTCGGTATTGACATGGGACGCTGACACCGTGGTGTCGCGGGCAATATGGCTGTAGCGCGTGAGGTTGTGCAGGCTGAGGTTATCGTTGAAGTCGTGCTCGAACTTGGCGGTCAGGGCGCTCTGTTCGATTTCTTCCTTGTCGAGGTTCTTCCAGCCGAAGTAGTCGTTGCGGTCGACGCCGGCCAGCTTCTTGCCGTTCAGGGCCGGGACCCCGTAGTCGGGCAGGTTGTCGTCCACCTGGTGGAAGGCGCTCAGTGTCAGACGGGTGGAGTCGTTAAAGCCCAGGCGCAGGGACGGCGCGACACCCCAGCGTTCACGGTCGATCTTCTCGCGGCCGGGCACATCGTTCTGATGGCCCATGACGTTGATGCGCAATGCACTGTTGTCGCCGATGCCTTCCAGCGGCTGGTTGCTGTCCAGGGTCAGGCGGTAATAGTTGTCGGTACCGACACTGCCGCCCAGGCGGGTGAAGGCCTGGTCCTGGGGTTGCTTGGTGATGATGTTGATGCTCCCGCCAGTGGTGCCGGCGCCACCGAACACCGAGTTGGGGCCCTTGATGACTTCCACCTGGTCGATGTTGAAAGTGTCGGAGCGGGTGGTCTGGGCGCTGTCGCGCAAGCCGTCGATCTGGATGTTGCTGTTGGCCGAGAAGCCCCGGATGTTGATGCTGTCACCCGAACCCCCACCCCCTTCGCCGGCGTTGAAGGTGATGCCGGAAACGTTGGACAGCACCTGGCGCAGGCTCAGGGCTTGCTGCTCCTTGATCACCTGGCTGGGCACCACAGTGATGGTCTGCGGCGTATCGAGCAGCGGGGCGGTGTATTTGCTGGAGGCGGAGCGTTCGGTCCGGTAGTCGCCGTCGGATTGCGCATCGACGTTGATGTTGCCCAGCTCCAGGGTGCTCTTGCGAGGCTCTTCGGCGAGGGTGCAAACCGAGGTGGAGGCGACGGCGAGGCCGAGGGCGGAGGCCATCAAGGGGTGAGAGGGGCGATTCGACACAAGGGTATTCGTCATGAGAATTGTTTTCCAGTGAGACGAAAGTACTATTGCTTTTGATAAGTGTTATCAATCATATCGAGATCACAGGAAGGCTTGCCATTGGTCGCTAGGCTACGAATGTGTGCAAATATTTCAGCGGCAAGGGGAGCTACGCAGGTGCGCCGACCCGCGCGCGGATTGTGTCGTGGCCTCAACGGGTCATGTATCAGTGACGCTGAACTGGATCAGTTGCCGTAGAACACCGCCAGCCATACCGTGGCCACGTCCTTGGCCGTCCATTCCACGCGATGGCGTCGGTGCGGCGCGATGTCCAGGTGATCGCCGGGCTGCAGCACCCTTGGCTCGCTTTCATCCTCGAAACGCAGACCGGCGCTGCCGCTGAGCAGCAGGATCCACTCGCCCTCGACTTGGTCGTACCAGAAGTCTGGCGGGCTGCATTGGCCACTGGAGACGATGCGTTCGATACGCAGGCCAGGGCGCTCGAGCAGGTTGTCGATATGTTCGGCGGCCTGCGGGTCGAGGTCGGGCAAGGTGTTGAGCAGGTTGATGAGCATGGGCCGGGCGCTCGCGGCAATGGGGGTGCTCTGGAAGACTGGGTTGGCGCGGCTTGCCCGTCAACTTCAGCGGCAAGCGGCTGGTAATCATCATGCAACCCCAACCTCGCTGATTCCCCCGGAAATCTGTGATGAATCTTTTTTCTGTGGATCGGTAGATGGATCTGGATTTGATGTAGGAATTTTCTCTATCGACTTGAGCGGGGTATAAAACCGCCGGCTGGGTGCTAGGTTCCGGACTTCTTTTGCACAAGGAACTTGCACATGACCAGGCAGCTTTTGCCTGCTGCCCCTTTCACCCTGATAGCCGGTGGTGAGTGATGGGCAACCGCATGAACGTATTCGGCAAGGGCCAGGGCCTGGATGGCGATGCAACCACCACCGGCGCCACCTGCCTTAGCAGTCTGGCCCAGGCCCGGCAGGACAGGCGGGGCATCCTGCGTCAGGGCGACGTCACTACAGCCTGCCCCAGGTGCGGTGAGAACGGGACGATCATCGAAGGCGAGCGTCGGATGAAGTTCCACGGGCTGCCAGTGGCGGTGGATGGAGCGCTGATCCACTGCGCCTGTCCTGCTGGTAGCAACCGCCTGATCGCGCCGTTGGGGGCGCTGTCCGGAGCGAAACAGGCGGCAGCGCCAAGGTCGGCGACGAACGCCGTGCCGGCTTCTGCAGCGTCACGGGCGACTCCCCTCACACCGTCCTCATCAGCCTTTGCTGGTGCGCCTCCCGGCACACTCGAGCCGGGCTTCTACATCGTCCCGCGCAGCATGTCCTGGCCACAGCTGCTCGCCCGCCTGACCGATGAGCAGGGACCGCAACTGATCACCCGTCTACAGCGGCTCAACCCCACCTACCTCGACGGCTTCAAGGCGGGCGAGATCGTTGTCATCGGTGACCCGGACAACTTCACGGCTTGCACGCGGAAAGAGGCCGACCTGATGGCGGCCGCCGCGCAGGTGCGTGAAACGCTGGCGCAACTCACCGACGAAGAAGCTAATTTCATGATGCGTTACCAAGGCGAGATTGCCGGGATGCTCGGCATGGCCAGCTTGTCGATGGGCGTCGGCGTGGACATGCTGAACAAAGGACTGAAGCAGGTCGAAGATACCTTGCGTAGCCTCGAACTCTTGCACCAGCGTGAGTTCAATCGGCACGGCCATTTGAAAAGCCCCGACTTCTTCACCGCCCGCCGGCAGTTGTAGCAACAGCTGGATGCGCAACTGAAAAGCGCCTTCCTCAACAAACAATTGAATCTCGGTAGCTACAACACCCTGCGCCGGGACCTGCGTATTTCAACCAAGAGCCTGGTGCATCACGGGTCACGCGCGGGTGGTGCCGGACAGATTCCGGGGTATGCCACGCATTTGGATGAGGTGGCCAAGACCGCGAAGTACTTGAAGTACGGTGGCTATGTCGGTATTGCGTTAGGGGGGCATCTTCTGGTCTGAAGGTGCAAGAGGTGTGTCGTGCTGGAGAAACGGCAGGGTGCAAAAAGGTTAGGTTGACAGAAACGGGGAGCTTGGTTGGTGGTCTTGCAGGAGGCACAGTTGGCTCTTTACTAGGAGGGTTTACAGCAACCATGTTGTGCGGCGCATTTAGCGTTGGAACTGCAGGCGTTGGGGCGCCTGTATGTGCCATCGTACTGGTAGGTGGCGGTTCGTTTGCGGGCGGCTTGACTGGTGATGCACTCGGCGAATTTTCTGGTGAAAAGATCTATGAGTCCAGCAATGATTGATATCAACAGTTGGCCGCTGAATATGCAGCTTTTTTTGCGAGATTTCCTTTCCTGCTTATATTCATAGAGCTCGCTATCAGCCTGCACATTGCGTGTTCTCGTGACTTTTACATCATGCTTGCGGCGATCCAGAGCAGTCCCTGGATTGAGCGGCAGAAACGTTCATGGGGGACGACAAGTCTCAAAGCTCGCTGGGCGCTGGTGTGGAGCGTCTGCGGTTTAGTCGTTTTCCCGTATTTGCACTTGCGCAGGGGAGTAGTGGATGCCGATGAGATCCGCAACTTTCCCCCGGCACTGAAGCGAAAGATGCTGATTTCACTGTGGCCGAGCGCAATCGGTTTCTGCTGGATGCTGGTCGGCGGGGGGCTCGTGAGGTTGTCCAGTACCTGATCTGTTTGCAGCATTGTGCTGCCATGAAACATAGGCCTACCCCTCCTGTGAGCGCTGAGTGGGTTGCCATGGTTCTGCTGGAAAACCGTGATGTCGTTATGAGGAGTCTTGAGCGTGGGAGGTTTTTGGGGGAACTAGGTGGGGGTTTACTTTCATGCTGTCGCCTTTCGTCATCAGCATGCTAGGGATATGTTTCTATTGGTGGGAGATTCATGAATGCAGAGATGGTTGATATCAATAGTTGGCCGCTAAATGTGCAGCTTTTTTTTGCGAGATTTCCTTTCCTGCTTATATTCATAGAGCTCGTTATCAGCCTGCACATTGCGTGCTCTCGTGACTTTCACATCACGCTTGTGTCAATCCACAGCAGTCCCTGGATTGAGCGGCAGAGGGGACGGCAAGTTTCAACGCTGGATGAAGTCTTCCTACCGTCCTTCGTCCTATGCCGTGCCTCACTTATCGACTCAAGGGCAACGCCACCCCGATCAGGGCGAACAGGCTGCCACAGCAGCGGTTGAACCCCTTGCCGCCCCGGGCCAGCCAGGGGCGGATGCGGAAGGCAAGGCGTGCCAGCAGGTATTCCACCAGGAACTCGACGCTGGCGAAGGTCGCTGCCATCACCACGAACTGCGGCACCAGGCTGCGCTGCGGGTCGATGAACTGTGGCAGGAAGGCACCGTAGAACAGCAGGACCTTGGGGTTGGCCATGGCTGAGAGGAAACCCTGGCGGCAAAGCCCCGCGGCACTCGAGCCATTGTCGCCAACCGCCGGCTCCAGGCGCAGGGCAGGGTTGCGCCAGAGCTGGATGCCCAGCCAGAGCAGGTAGGCGCCGCCGAGCCATTTGAGCATCTGCAGCAGTGACGCCGAGGTCTGCAGCAACGCGCTCAGACCGAACATGGCGAGGGCGATCAGGCAACTGAAGCCGACCACGCCGCCACAGATGGTGAACAGGGTACGGCGGGCGCCGTACAGCGCGCCGTGGGTGAGGGCCAGCAGGCTGTTGGGGCCGGGCGTCAGCGACAGGCCGATGCTTGCCAGCAGGTAGATGAGCCAGGTGTCCAGGGCCATGGAAGTGTCTCGTGTATGCAGAGGCGGCCAGTGTAGAGAAGCGAGGGGAATAGAAAGGGTATTATCTGGACATTTTCTGGTGATAACTGGACCTTGCCCATGCCCCCTGATATCCGCCTGCTGATCCTGCCTCTGCCGGAGTTCGCCCTGCTGCCGCTGGGCGCGTTTCTGGACAAACTGCGCTTCAGTGCCGATGACGAGGATTACAGCCGGCAGCGCTATTGCAGCTGGACGCTGGTCGGGCTGACGCCGGCGCCGGTTTTCTCCAGCAGCGGCGCGGCACTGCAGGTAGAGGCGACGTTTGACCAGGTCACGCTGGCTGATTACGACTATCTGGTGCTGTTCGGTGGTCGCAGCGCGGGGGCCACTGCGGCGTTGGCCCCAGCCTACAAGCCCCTGCTGCGCCGGGCGGCGAGGGCAGGCCTGAAGCTGGTCTGCGTTGATAACGCCGCCTTCTTGCTGGCTGCCTGTGGTTTGCTCAACGGCCATAAGGTGGCCTTGCACTGGCGGCACGAGGCTGAGTTTCGGGTGTCCTATCCGCGTATCCAGGTACAGCGCGAACAACTGTATTGCTTCGACGGCGCGCGTATTTCCTGCGCCGGAGGGACGGCGGCCATCGACCTGGCGGTGGAGCTGCTGACCCGCGCCTGTGGACGCACCCGGGCGCTCAAGGGGTTGGCCGACATGCTGGTGGACGAGACCCGTGACAGCCGCCATGCCTTGCGTTCACAGGTAGTCGCTGGCGTGCAAGGGCGGCATGTGCAGCGTGCCATCGCGCTGATGCACCATCGCATGGCGGGCAGTGGTTCGGTCGAGCAGTTGGCGGCCGAGCTGGGCATCAGCCGCCGCCAGCTCGACCGCCTGTTCCAGGAGAGCGAGGGCATGAGTGCCAAGGCGTTCTGGCTGGAAATGCGCCTGCAACACGTGAAGTGGCGCTTGCTCAACTCCAGTCACAGTCTGGCGCAGATCGCCGATGAGGTGGGTATGGCCGATAGCAGCTACCTGGGCAAGTGCGTGCGCCGGCGCTTCGGCTGTACGCCGGCGCAGTTGCGCAAAAGGGGCTAGCGGTCTGACTTGGGGCGAGGGACTCGGTGCCAAGTACACCGTCACGCCATGAAAAATATCGTCCAGCCATAGGTAAATCCTTCATCGGCCAAGCGCCCGTGACCTGGTCGCTAGGGTAAGGTGATAGGCACCCCCGATATGACAAGAACGCTGTGAGACAGCGTCAAAGAGGTGCCTGTGGCTTCCTATACCTTGCGACAACTCAAGTATTTCGTGACCACCGTGGAGGCTGGCAGCGTGGCCGAGGCTTCGCGCCAGTTGTACATCGCCCAGCCGTCCATCTCCACGGCGATCAAGAGCCTGGAAGAGAGCTTCGGCGTGCAGCTGTTCATCCGCCATCACGCCCAAGGCGTGTCCCTGACGCCCAGCGGCAAGCGTTTCTATGCCAAGACCAAGGCGTTGCTGCAGATGACCCATGAGTTCGAGCAGAACGCCCTGGCCGATAACGACACGGTGGCCGGGCAGATCGATATCGGCTGTTTCGAGACCGTGGCGCCGCTGTACCTGCCGCGGCTGATCGCAGGCTTTCGCGAGCGCTACCCAGGCGTGGATATCCGTTTGCGCGACGGTGAGCAACAAGACCTGATCCAGGGCCTGACCGCCGGCACCTTCGACCTGGCATTCCTCTACGACCACGACCTGGACGGCACTATCGAAGCCGAGCCGCTGATGCCGCCGCAAAAGCCCTATGTGTTGTTGCCGGAGAAGCACCGTTTCGCCGGCCAGACCCAGGTGTCATTGCGTGACCTTTGCCCAGAGCCGATGATCCTGCTGGACGTGGCGCCGAGCCGGACCTACTTCGTCAGCCTGTTCAATGAACTGGGGCTGACACCGAATATCGTCTTCAGCTCGCCCTCGATCGAAATGGTGCGCGGTATGGTCGGGCAGGGCTTCGGCTTCTCGCTGCTGGTCACTCGGCCACATTCGGAATGCACCTACGATGGGCAGAAGGTGGTGACCATCGACATTGCTGAGCCGGTGTCGACCTCCGGGCTGGCGGCGGCGCGGCTGAAGCGGGTGCAGTTGACCAAGCCAGCGCAGTTGTTCGTCGAATTCTGCCGGGAGGAACTGGCGCGGATGTAGGCGCCAGCGTAGTACCCAAGAAAAACCGGGGCTTGAGGCCCCGGTCTTGTTTCATCACTGCTCGTCCGGCACCACCGCGATGATGTCGATCTCCATCAACCACTCCGGTTGGGCCAGCCCGGCCACCACCAGGCCAGTGGAAATCGGGAAGACACCCTTGAGCCATTTGCCGACCTCCTGGTACACCGCCTCGCGAAAACGCGGGTCGGTGATGTAGGTGGTGGTCTTGACGATGTGCGACAGGTCCGAGCCTGCTTCTTCCAGCAGTTGCTTGACGTTCTTCATCGCTTGCTCGGCCTGGGCGCGCGGGTCGCCAAGGCCGACCAAGCGACCTTCGAAATCGGTGCCGACCTGGCCGCGCACGTAGATGGTGTTGCCAGCGCGCACGGCCTGGCAGAGGTCGTTGTCCAGCGTCTGGTTGGGGTAGGTTGCTTTGGTGTTGAACATGCGGATGCGGGTATGAGTAGGCATCAGTTGACTCCCAGGGCGCTGACTTTCTTGATGGTCGGTTCGGTGGTGCGGGCCTCGGCCTGGCGTTGCGCGCTGTCGCGGTAGGCAAGGTAGGTGCGTTGCGTGGCGATGTGGCCGCCAATGTGCTTGGCGTCGTGCCACACGCCCCAGATGAACGACGAGCCCCGGCGCGACAGCCACGGCAGGCCGAGGAAGTACACGCCCGGTTCGCTGGACACGCCACGCTGGTGCTTGGGCTTGCCGTTGGCGTCGAAGGCATCGACCTGCAGCCAACTGAAGTCCACGGCGTAACCGGTCGCCCAGATGATCGAGGTAATGCCGGCCTGGGCCAGGTCGAGTTCCAGGATCGGCTGGGTCACGCAGTCCGGGTCCGGGTAACGGTGGCGGGCTTGCGGCTCCTCCGGCAGATCCAGGCCGTTGCGTTCGACATAGGCATCGGCGGCATCCAGCAGCGCCAGGTAGTTTTCGTCGCCGCGTTCGAGGTTGGCCGCCAGGTCATCCTGGAAGCTCACCACGCCGTTGTTGAATGCCTTGGTCAGGCCGACAAGGGTCATGCCCTCATGTGCCAGGCCACGGAAGTCCACGGTGTGGCCACCGCGGGCGCCACTGACGGCGATAGTCACGTGTTCGCGGCCAGGCTTGGCGATCTCTGCATCCCATTCGCCGAGCACGCCCAGCCACCAGCAAAAATCACGGTTGCGGTAGGCGCGTGGCGGACGGTCATGGGCGCCGACCGAGAGGTACACCTTGCGTCCTGCGCGCATCAGCTCTTCGGCGATCTGCACGCCGGAGGAGCCAGCGCCGACCACCAGCACCGCGCCCTCGGGCAGTTGCTGCGGGTTGTAGTAGGCGGCGGAGTGGATCTGGTGCAGCGCTTCGCTCTTGGGCGCGATCGGCGGGATCACCGGGCGCTGGAACGGGCCGGTAGCGGCGACCACGCGGTTGGCCAGGATCACTCCTTCGGAGGTCTCGATGGTGAAGCCCGGACGCTCGGTATTGCGCACCACCTTCTTCACTTCCACGCCGGTGCGGATAGGCAGGTTGAACTTGCGGACATAGGTTTCGAAATAGTCGGCCACCTGATCCTTCGCGGCGAAGGCGTCAGGGTCGAGGTCGAATTCCAGGCCGGGGAAGCGGTCGTGCCAGGCCGGGCCGTTGGCCACCAGCGAATCCCAGCGGCCGGTGCGCCAGGCTTCGGCGATGCGGTTGCGCTCAAGTACCAGGTGAGGCACGCCGAGTTTGCTCAGGTGCTCGCTCATGGCCACGCCGGCTTGGCCGGCACCCACTACGAGTGTGTCTATTTCTATCTTGTCGATTGTCATGTCCGAGCCCTTGTTGAAGGCGATTTTATTCAGGTCGGTATGGGTACCGCCTCTACCTGGGGCCAGACTAGGGAAGCGCATCGGATCGATAAAATACTATTTAGCTAACACTTGCCCATAAATAACTGAAGGCCTTTGAAAACGAGGCCTAGAGGGTGTTTGTCGCTGCTTTCAGGGCTTTTCCGGTGGTGCTTTTATCACGTTAGTTTTTTCCTTTTCAGCGACGATAAAAATGGTTGTTTCGTGGTTTGCCGGCTTTTGCCCAGAATGCAATCAATCGTGAAATAGCGCGGAAGTTGCATTGACCGCGATGTGAATAAACAAGCACAAGGAGCAGGAAAATGACGTTCTCCATCATCGGTCGCTGCCAGGAGACCGGCCAGCTCGGTATCGCCATCAGCTCGTCCAGCATCGCTGTCGGGGCCCGTTGCCCCTGGGTGCGTGCCGGGGTCGGCGCGGTGGCCACCCAGAACATCACCTTGCCGGCACTCGGCCCGCAGATCCTCGACGCCCTGGAGCAAGAGCAACTGGCGCCGGCCGCAGCACTGGACCGTGTGCTCAGCGCCAATGGCTGGAGTGAGTATCGCCAGGTCACGGCCATCGACAGCAGCGGCCGCGTGGCGTTGTTCACCGGTCAGGAAGCCCTCGGCGTGCACAACGCCGTCGCCGGTGAACAGTGCGTGGCGGCCGGCAACCTGCTGTCCGGCATCCAGGTCATCGAGGCCATGGTCACCGCTTTCGAACAGGCCGATGGCCAGCTGGCAGACCGCTTGCTGGCGGCCATGCATGCTGCGATGAAGGCCGGCGGCGAGGCCGGGCCGGTGCACTCGGCGGCGCTCAAGGTTGCCGGCGAGCTGACCTGGCCGCTGGTCGACCTGCGGGTGGACTGGGCCGACGAAGACCCCATCGGCAAGCTCGATGCGCTCTGGCAGGACTACCGCCCGCAGATGCAGGATTACGTGACCCGCGCCCTTGACCCCACCGCAGCACCGAGCTACGGAGTGCCAGGCGATGAGTGAGCTGTCCAGCCGCGCCCTGCTCGAGCGGCTGGTCGGCTTTGCCACGGTCAGTCGTGATTCCAACCTGGCCTTGATCGCCTTCATCCGTGACTACCTGGCTGGCTTCGGGGTCGACTGCGAATTGTTCCACAACGCCGAAGGCACCAAGGCCAATCTGTTCGCTACCATCGGACCGAGGGAGCGGGGTGGGGTGGTGCTGTCCGGGCACACCGATGTGGTGCCGGTGGATGGTCAGGCCTGGACGGTCGAGCCGTTTCGCCTGACGGAAAAGGACGGCCGCTTGTATGGGCGGGGGGCCGCCGACATGAAAGGCTTCATCGCCTCGGTATTGGCGGCGGTACCGGCGTTTCTCGCCGCGCCATTGAAGCTACCGGTGCATTTGGCCTTTTCCTATGACGAAGAGGTTGGCTGCCTGGGCGTGCGTTCCATGCTCGCCGAGCTGGAAAGGCGCCCGCACAAACCGCGTCTGTGTCTGATCGGCGAGCCCACCGGGCTCAAACCGGTGCTCGGGCACAAGGGCAAGCTGGCCATGCGTTGCCATGTGCAGGGTGCTGCGTGCCACTCGGCCTATGCGCCTTACGGGGTCAATGCCATCGAATACGCCGCGCAACTGATCGGTAAGCTGGGCGAAATCGGCACAGCGCTGGCCAGCCCCGAGCAGCACGACGCACGTTTCGATCCGCCGTACTCCACGGTGCAGACGGGCGTGATCAAGGGGGGCAGGGCACTGAACATCGTGCCGGCTGAATGCGAGTTCGACTTCGAAGTGCGTGCCTTGCCCGGTTTCGAGGCCCAGGCCGTGGCCGATCAATTACAGACTTACGCCGAGGCCGAGCTGGTGCCGAAGATGCGCGCCGTGCAAGCCGACACCGGTATCCGCCTGCAACCGCTGAGCGCTTATCCCGGCCTGGCGACGCCGGCCGACAGCGAGGCTGCGCGCCTGCTGGCGCTGCTCAGCGGTTCGAATGAGTTCGGCACCGTCGCCTTCGGTACCGAAGGCGGGCTGTTCGAGCAGGCGGGGATTGCCACCGTGGTGTGTGGCCCGGGCAGCATGGACCAGGGGCACAAGCCGGACGAATTCGTCAGTGTCGAGCAGTTGCAGGGGTGCGATGCGATGTTGCTGCGCTTGCTCGAATACTTGTGTGAGGCCGCTTGACCCGTCTGTAAGACACCGGTTCGGTGCCCTGACTTGCCCGCGAATACGGCAGTGAATTTACCGACGCATTCGTGGGCAAGCCAGTTCCTACAGAGTCCTACTAAATCAATGCGTTATGTGTTGTTCTATGAGAGCCAACTGACGCTGGCTCCTACCTGAGCTTCGACCTCAAAAACTACGTTCACTTAACCCGCCCGCCCCAGAATCCCCGTCACTTTCTCGCGTAACTGATCGATGCTGAATGGCTTGCTGATCAGGTGCATGCCTTCAGGGACCTGCACGGTCTCGGCATAGCCGCTGGCGAACAGGATAGGCAGTAGCGGCCGCGCTTGGCGGGCCCTTCCAGCCAGTTCCTTGCCGTCCATGTCCGGCAGGCCCACATCGGTCATCATCAGGTCCAGTGGCTGGCTGGCGTCCTCGAGGATCTTCAGGGCGCAGCTGGCGTCTTGCGCCTCGATGGCCGTGTAGCCCAATTCAACGAGCACCTCGACCATCAACATGCGGACAATGTCGTCGTCTTCGACTACCAGAAGTTGCATTGTTCAGGTCCTGTGCAAAGGGTGTCTTTAATTCTGTGCCCGAAGCGGGGGCATAAGTTCAATCAGCATAGCGACCCCTGCGCGCACAGGGAACGATTGGCGCGCACTGCTTTCAAATGCTGGCTAAATGCCCTGCCGAAAAGGGCAAAGGTGGTTAGACTCGCTGTAGCGGCAGTGGGGGCAGCGCAATCCCAGAACTATAAACGCGAAGTAGTTGCCATACGCTTCGATTGACTCATTTTTGCTCGGGCGTTTTTCAGATGATTCAAGCAGCCTCGATAGACCAGCAAAGTTTTCGCAAGCTATTGAGCCGTAACATCGGCTTGCCCCTGGGGGTAGGCCTGCTCAGCGCCATTGCGTTCATCGCGCTGATCAATTACCTGCTCTCGGCCATGCAGTGGGTGGAACACACTGATCAGGCAATCAGTAATGCCAACGAGACGTTCAAGCTGACGATCGATATGGAAACCGGCATGCGCGGCTTCCTGATCACCGCTGACGAAGCGTTCCTCGACCCCTACGAAGTGGCCGGGCCACGGATTTTCAGCAGCCTGGACAGCTTGCGCAAGATGGTCGCGGACAACCCCGCGCAGCTTGACCGCATCGACCGTTTGGTCAGCCTGCAGCGGGAGTGGAACACCTTTGCCCGCGAGATGATCGAACTGCGCCGCAACGACGGCCAGTACCGCGAGCTGATCCGCAATGGCCGGGGCAAGCGCCTGACCGATGAGATCCGCAAGGAGTTCGACAACTTCATCGTCACCGAGCAGCAACTGCGCATGGCTCGCAACGAGCAGGTCAGCACGACCACTGTGACGGCCATCTCTGCCTTCTTGCTGTTCATCGTTGCCTTGAGTGCCTTGCTGGCCTGGATGGGCCGGCGTGACCTGATGGCGTTGTCGGCCAGCTATGTCGAAAACCTGCAGGCCCAACAGCGCTCGGCCGAGCGCCTGGAACGCCAGGCCTGGCTGCGCAATGGCCAGACCAAGCTGGCTGAGCAGGTGCTGGGGCAACTGACCCTGTCGATGCTGGGCGACAACGCCCTGCGCTTTTTTGCCAGCTACCTGGGCAGTGTGGTCGGCGCGGTCTACGTGCGGGACGCCCAGGGCAACCTGCAGCGGGTGGCCAGCTACGGCCTGGACGCCGAGGCGCAAGCCCGCGGCCAGGTCCTGGCCGGGCATGATGGCTTGCTGTCCCAGGCGGTGAAGCAGGCGCGCCTGTTTGCCCTGGAGCAACTGCCGGAAGACTATTTCAAGCTTGCCTCCGGTCTTGGCAGCGGCCTGCCGCGTAGCGCATTGCTGATGCCGACCAGCAATGACGGGCAGATCAATGGCGTGATCGAGTTGGGTTTCTTGCGCCCGCTTGGCGAGCGTGACGGCGAGTTGCTGGAACGGGTTGCCGAGAACCTTGGCATCTCCATCGACAGCGCCCGTTACCGCCAGCGCCTGCAGGAGGTGCTGGCCGAGACCCAGCAGCTCAACGAAGAACTCCAGGTGCAGCAGGAGGAGCTCAAGACCGCCAACGAAGAGCTCGAAGAGCAGTCGCGAGTGCTCAAGGAGTCCCAGGCCCACCTGGAGATCCAGCAGGCGGAGCTGGAGCAGACCAACGAGCAACTGGCCGAGCGTACCGACGCCCTGAACCGCAAGAACGGCGAGTTGAACCAGGCGCAGCTTGAGCTGCAAGCACGCGCCGAGGACTTGCAGCGCTCGAGCAAGTACAAGTCCGAGTTCCTCGCCAACATGTCCCACGAACTGCGTACGCCGCTCAACAGTTCGCTGATCCTGGCCAAGCTGCTGGCCGAGAACGGCCAGGGCAATCTGAGCGACGAGCAGGTCAAGTTCGCCGAGTCGATCTACTCGGCTGGCAATGACCTGCTCAACTTGATCAACGACATCCTCGATATTGCCAAGGTCGAGGCCGGCAAGCTCGAAGTGCGTGCGCAGAGCACACCGCTGGCGCGCCTGGTCGAAGGCCTGCAGGACATGTTCGAGCCGCTGGCGCGGGACAAGGGGCTGGCCTTCAGTGTCGAGTTGGACCCACAGGTGCCGCAGACCCTGTTCACCGACCGCCAGCGCCTGGAGCAGATTCTCAAGAACCTGCTATCCAACGCCATCAAGTTCACCGAGCGTGGCCAAGTCAGCCTGCAGGTCCGCGAGCAGGCCGGCATGGGTATCGTCTTCGCTGTGCGTGACAGTGGCATCGGCATCGCTGCCGACCAGCAGCACGCGATCTTCGAGGCCTTCCATCAGGCCGATGGCACCACCAACCGGCGCTATGGCGGCACCGGATTGGGGCTGTCGATTTCCCGTGACCTGGCACGCCTGTTGGGCGGACAGATCAGTGTCGAGAGCAGCCCAGGCCAGGGCAGTGTGTTCAGCCTGGTGCTGCCCGAGCGTTACCAGCCCGAGGTCGAACAGGACGCGCCAGTGGCCAGCGGCCGCCTGCTGGCCGAGAGGCGTGCGCCAGAGGCGCCGGCGGCGGTGCCTGCCTCGGTGCCGCGCAAGGCATCGGCTTTCGCCGATGACCGTGACAAGGCGGCCTTCGGCAGCCGCTGCATCCTGGTCATCGAGGACGAGCCGAACTTTGCCCGCATCCTGTTCGACCTGGCCCACGAGCTGGGCTACCGCTGCCTGGTCGCCCATGCCGCTGACGAAGGCTTCGAATTGGCCGCCAGCCATGTCCCCGATGCCATCCTGCTGGACATGCGCCTGCCGGACCACTCCGGCCTGACGGTGTTGCAACGTCTGAAGGAGCAGGCCGGCACCCGGCACATACCGGTGCACATCATCTCAGTGGAAGACCGCGTCGAGGCCGCCATGCACATGGGCGCAGTGGGCTATGCGGTCAAGCCCACCAGCCGCGAGGAACTCAAGGAGGTGTTCGCCCGCCTGGAAGCCAAGCTGACGCAGAAGCTCAAGCACATCCTGCTGGTGGAGGACGATGACCTACAGCGCGAGAGCATCGCCCGACTGATCGGCGACGACGACATCGAGATCACCGCCGTGGGCATGGCCCAGGAGGCGCTGGATTTGCTGTGCGAGAACATCTACGACTGCATGATCATCGACCTCAAGCTGCCGGACATGCTCGGCAACGAGTTGCTCAAGCGCATGACCGCCGAGGACATCCGTGCCTTCCCGCCAGTGATCGTCTACACCGGGCGCAACCTGACCCGGGACGAGGAAGCCGACCTGCTCAAGTACTCGCGTTCGATCATCATCAAGGGTGCACGTTCTCCGGAGCGCCTGCTTGATGAGGTCACGCTGTTCTTGCACAAAGTCGAGTCGCAGCTGTCCAACGAGCGCCAACGCATGCTCAAGACCGCGCGCAGCCGCGACAAGGTGTTCGAAGGGCGCAAGATCCTGCTGGTCGACGATGACGTGCGCAATATCTTCGCCCTGACCAGCGCGCTCGAGCACAAGGGCGCGCGGGTGGAGATCGGCCGTAACGGCCGCGAGGCCCTCGAACGGCTGGAGCAGCACGAGGACATCGACCTGGTGCTGATGGACGTGATGATGCCGGAGATGGATGGCTACGAGGCGACCCGACTGATCCGCCAACAACCGCGCTGGCGCAAGCTGCCCATCATCGCGGTGACCGCCAAGGCGATGAAGGATGACCAGCAGCGTTGCCTGCAGGCCGGTGCCAACGACTACCTGGCCAAACCGATCGACCTTGACCGGCTGTTTTCCCTGATCCGTGTCTGGCTGCCGCAACTGGAGCGAATTTGACTACCGAGCTCAACACCGATATCGAGATCCGACTGCTGATCGAGGCGATCTACCTCAAGTACAGCTACGATTTTCGCAACTACTCCGGCGCTTCGATCAAGCGCCGGGTCCAGCACGCCTTGCGCCAGTTCGAGTGCCGCACGGTCTCGGCCCTGCAGGAGCGGGTGCTGCATGACCCGGGCATGTTCCTGCAGTTGCTGCAGTACCTGACGATCCCGGTCAGCGAGATGTTCCGCGATCCTGGGCACTTCCTGGCTCTGCGCCAGGAGGTAGTGCCGCTGCTGCGCACCTGGCCTTCGATCAAGATATGGGTCGCCGGCTGCAGCACGGGCGAGGAGGTCTACTCCATGGCCATCCTGCTGCGCGAAGAAGGGCTGCTGGAGCGCACCATCATTTATGCCACCGACATCAACCCGCACTCGCTGGACAAGGCCAAGCAAGGCATCTACTCGATGCAGAGCATGCTCGGGTACGCCGAGAACTACCGCAAGGCCGGTGGCCGCCGCGAGTTCGCCGAGTACTACACGGCGGCCTACGGCAACGCGATCATGGACAGCAGCCTGCGCGAGAACGTGACCTTCGCCGACCATAGCCTGGCCACCGACAGCGTGTTCTCGGAAACCCAGCTGGTTTCGTGCCGCAATGTGCTGATCTACTTCAACAGCGAACTCCAGGATCGTGCCTTCGGCCTGTTCCACGAGTCCCTGTGCCACCGTGGCTTCCTGGTCTTGGGCAGCAAGGAGACCCTGGACTTTTCCACCTACAGCGACCGTTTCGAGGCCCTGGTCAGGCCCGAACGGATCTACCGCAAGTCATGAGCGGCGCACGGGCGATCGTCATGGGGGCTTCGGCCGGCGGCGTCATGGCCCTGGCCACGGTGCTCGACCCCTTGCCGGCGGAGTTTGCCATCCCGGTGCTGTGCGTACTGCACCTGCCGGACAACCGCCACAGCCACCTGGCCGAGGTATTGCAGCGCAAGTTGCAGCGGCCGGTCAGGGAGGCGCGGGACAAGGAGCGCATCGCCGCTGGCATGATCTATGTCGCCGGCCCGGGATATCACCTTTCCGTGGAGCGGGATTTCAGCCTGTCCCTGAGCCAGGAGGAACCGGTGCATTTCTCCCGCCCGGCGATCGACTTTCTTTTCGAGTCGGCGGCCGATGCCTATGGCCGTCATTTGCTGGGCGTACTGCTGACCGGGGCCAACGAAGATGGCGCCCGGGGCCTTGCCTATATCAAACAGCGCGGCGGACGAACCGTGGTTCAGGACCCCCGCGAAGCACAAATCGCGTTGATGCCTGAAGCCGCGTTGGCCTTGCACCAGCCCGACCATATCCTTTCTTTGAGCGGTATCGGGCACTTGCTCGCTACCCTGGAATCCAGCGCATGCTAAGCCATATCACAGCCAAACTGCTGATCGTCGATGACCTGCCGGAGAACCTGCTGGCGCTTGAGGCCTTGATCCAGGGGGAAGACCGCGAGGTGCACCAGGCGCAGTCCGCGGAGCACGCGTTGTCGCTGCTGCTCGAACACGAGTTCGCCCTGGCCATCCTCGATGTGCAGATGCCGGGCATGAACGGTTTCGAGCTGGCCGAGCTGATGCGCGGCACGGAAAAGACCAAGAGCATACCGATCGTCTTCGTCAGTGCCGCCGGCCGTGAGATGGACTATGCCTTCAAGGGCTACGAAAGCGGCGCGGTGGACTTCCTGCACAAGCCCCTGGACAACCATGCGGTGAAGAGCAAGGTGTCGGTGTTCGTCGATCTCTATCGCCAGCGCAAGGCCTTAGGGCGGCAGTTGGAGGCCATCGAACGCAGCCGACAGGAACAGGAGCAACTGCTTGCCCAGTTACAGGTGGCGCGTAGCGAGCTCGAGCATGCGGTGCGCATGCGCGATGACTTCATGTCGATCGTCTCCCACGAGGTGCGTACCCCGCTCAACGGTCTGATCCTGGAAACCCAATTGCGCAAGATGCACCTGGCGCGCAACAACGCCGATGCCTTCACCCTGGACAAGCTGCAGGCCATGGTCGAGCGCGACGAACGCCAGATCAACAGCTTGATCCGCCTGATCGAAGACATGCTCGATGTATCGCGTATCCGCACTGGCAAGCTGTCGATTCGCACCAAACGCTTCGACCTGGGCCAATTGATCAGCGGCTTGGTGGAGAATTTTGCGGCCCAGGCCGCGGCGCTGGAGTCGCGTATCGACCTGGAAAGCAGCGAAGCCCTGGAAGGCCAGTGGGACGAGTTCCGAATCGAGCAGGTGGTGGCCAACCTGCTGAGCAATGCCTTGCGCTATGGTGAGCGGCAGCCGGTCAAGGTGCGGGTGTTCGCGGAGGCCGGCATGGCGTGCGTGCAGGTCCAGGACCAGGGGATCGGTATCAGCAGGCAGAACCAGCAACGGATCTTCCAGCAGTTCGAGCGGGTGGCCGCGCACCAGGGCACGGGCGGCTTGGGGTTGGGCTTGTACATCTCCGAGCAGATTGTCCTGGCCCACGGCGGTCGTATTTGCGTCGACAGCGAGGAAGGGCAGGGCTCGACCTTCACGGTGCAACTGCCGCTGTCGTCGTCGCTGAAAGAAAGTGACCGGGAGCAGGCAACCTCTGCCTGAGCCCGGAGTCCTATAGCCATCTGTAGAGAGTCAAGGCGTTTGGCATGAGCGAAGATGCGCAAGATGTGGTTCTGATCGTCGAGGACGAACCGGCGATCCGCATGATCCTGCGGGACTACCTGGCAGGCGAGGGCTACCACGTGCTGGTGGCCGAGGATGGCGAGCAGGCCTTCGCCATTCTCGCCAGCAAGCCACACCTGGACCTGATGGTCACCGATTTTCGTCTGCCGGGTGGCATCTCAGGGGTAGAGATCGCCGAACCGGCGGTCAAGCTGCGTCCGGATCTCAAAGTGATCTTCATCAGTGGCTATCCGGCTGAAATCCTCGACTCCGGCAGCCCGATCACACGTACAGCCCCGATCCTGGCCAAACCGTTCGACCTGAACAGCCTGCATGAGCAGATCCAGAAGTTGCTGAGCTGAGCTTCAGGCTGGCAGGTCCAGCCTTTCGCCGCGCAAAGTGCGTTCCAGGCCGCCGAGCAGCAGGTTCTCCATCAGCGCCAGGCCCTGGGCCTGGGACAAGTTCCGCGCCTGCAGCCAGCCGGGCAGGCTGTTGAGCAGGGTGGCCAGGACATGGGCGGTGGCTGCCAGGGCATCGCCGCGCAACCCCGCCTGAGGCGCGATCAGACGCAGCAAGCCGGTCTCATAATCTTTGCGCAACCGCGCCAGACGCTGCTGCTGACCTTCAGTGAGACAGCACAGGTCACGTTCGGCCAGGCGGAACTGCAACGGCCGCTCGGTGTGCAACGCCCAGTGCGCCGCGATCAAGCAAGGCAGCGCCGGACGTCCGCGGGCAGCCGCCCGCCGACCCTGGTCGAGGGTGGCCTGCAACTCTTCGAAGAGTTCCTCGATCAGGTCGTAGAGCAGGTCCTGCTTGCTGGGAAAGTGATGGTACAGCGAGCCTGCGGTCAGCCCCAGGTGGCTGGCTAGCTCACGCATGCTGACCTGGCCGAAACCCTTCTCGGCGAAGAGCGCCATGGCCTTGTCACGCCGCTCTTCGAAATTCGCACAGCGCAGGGCAGCGGTCATGGGCATGGCGGCAACTCCTCAGTAGGTGAAGAATCCACGACCGCTCTTGCGCCCCAGGTAGCCGGCGGCGACCATTTCCTTGAGCAGCGGGGCAGGGCGGTACTTGCTGTCGTTGAAGCCCTCGTGGAAGGCTTCCATGATCGCTAGCAGGGTATCCAGGCCGATCAGGTCCGCCAGGGCCAGCGGGCCGATCGGCTGGTTGCAGCCCAGGCGCATGCCGGTGTCGATATCCTCGGCGCTGGCCAGGCCTTCCTGGCGCACGAAGATCGCCTCGTTGATCATCGGCACCAGGATGCGGTTGACCACGAAGCCGGGGCGGTTACCGGCGCTGATCGGGGTTTTGCCGACTTTCTCGGTGACCAGCAGGGCCTGGGCGTAGGTACTGTCGCTGGTTTGCAGGCCGCGAATGATCTCGACCAAGGCCATCATCGGCACCGGGTTGAAGAAGTGCACGCCGATGAACCGCTCGGGATGCTCGATGGTCGCGCCCAACTGGGTGATCGACAGCGACGAGGTATTGGTGGCGATCAGGCAGTCGCTGCCGACATTGGCCGCGACTTGCTGGAGGATGCGCTGCTTGAGCGGCAGGTTCTCGGTCGCGGCTTCGATCACCAACTGCGCTGGGCGCAACTCGGCATAGTCGGTGCTGGTGCGGATGCGGGCCAGCGCGGCCTGGGCCTGCTCAGCCGAGAGGGTTTGCTTGTTGACCTGGCGTTCGAGGTTCTTGCCCAAGGTGGCCAGGCCGCGCTCGAGCGCGGCCTCGGAGACGTCGATCAGGGTGATGTCGTAGCCTGCGACCGCGCACACCTGGGCAATGCCGTTGCCCATGGTACCGGCGCCGATCACGGCGATCTGTTGAATGGTCATGTTGCTTGGCTCCCGGATCAGACGCGTTCGAAGATGACGGCAATACCCTGGCCGCCACCGATGCACATGGTGGCCAGGGCATAGCGGCCCTGGATGCGTTGCAGTTCATGGATGGCTTTGGTGGCGATGATCGCCCCGGTGGCGCCCACGGGGTGACCGAGGGAAATGCCCGAGCCATTGGGGTTGACCTTCTCTGGGTCGAAGTCCAGGGCGCGTGCCACGGCGCAGGCCTGGGCCGCGAAGGCTTCGTTGGACTCGATCACGTCCAGGTCGTTGACGTTCAAGCCGGCCTTTTCCAGGGCCTTGCGGCTGGCCGGGATCGGGCCCAGGCCCATCAGCTCTGGCTCGACGCCGGCATGGGCATAGGCGACCAGGCGCGCCAGCGGCTTGAGGCCCTGGCGGCGGACCATGTCGCCGGTGGCCAGCACCAGCCCACCAGCGCCGTCGTTGAGGCCACTGGCGTTGCCTGCGGTGACGGTGCCGTCCTTCTTGAATACGGTCTTCATGCCCGCCAGTTGTTCGGCACTGACGTCGCCACGCACATGTTCGTCCACCGCGAACTGGATGCTGCCCTTGCGGGTCTTGAGCTCCAGCGGAACGATCTGGCTGGTGAAGCGGCCCTCGGCGATGGCCCGGGCGGCGCGCTGCTGGCTGGTCAAGGCCAACTCATCCTGCATCTGCCGGGTAATGCCATGGGCGGCGGCCACGTTTTCGGCGGTGATGCCCATGTGGAAGTGTTCGAAGGGGTCTTGGAGGATGCCGAGCATGTAGTCGACACCCTGCAGGTCGCCCATGCGGGCGCCCCAACGGGCCTGCGGCAGCAGGTAGGGGCCACGGCTCATGGATTCGGCACCGGCGGCCAGCACCGCCTCGGCATCGCCGAGCAGCAAGCTCTGGGCTGCCGAGACAATGGCCTGCAGGCCCGAGCCGCACAGGCGGTTGACGTTGAAGGCCGGTGTTTCCTTGGGGATGCCGGCGTTCATCGCCGCGACCCGACCCAGGTAGGCATCGCGCGGCTCGGTGGGGATCACGTTGCCCATGACCACGTGGCCGATCTGCTCCGGGGCCAGGCCCGAACGCTCGATGGCGGCACGGCTGACGGCCGTGGCCAGGTCGGCCAGGGGCAGGTCCTTGAGCGAACCACCGAAACTGCCGATGGCCGAACGGACCGCACTGACTACATAGATTTCTGCACTGCTCATGGGGGGCTCCGATTGGCGAAGACGTGGCGGGGTGGGGCAAGGGTCTGCGAGAATGGCCACCGCCCCGGAATAGACCGAGTCTAGGCAATGGCTGGGGCGCGGCCTATGCCGTAACTGTTCAGTCAACCTGGCATTTTTTGCCACTCAGCATAGACAGCGATTACAACCATGCGGGAAAGCGATTCGGTCGCGGTGTACTTCGTCCATACCATGTTGCACGCCCTGCGCGACCAGCCGCAGCGACGCGACGAACTGTTGCGGGCAGCCGGCATCGATCCGCAGGTGCTCGGGCAGCCCCAGGCCCGAGTACCGGCCCAGGCGTTCGCCCGGTTGTGGCTTGAGCTGATCCAGACGCTGGAGGACGAGTTCTTCCAGCTCGACAGCCATGGCATGCCGTTGGGCAGCTTCGCCCTGATCTGCCGGGGGCTGATCCAGGAGCCGAACCTGGAAAAGGCCCTGCGCCAATGCCTGAACAATTTCGCCCTGTTCCTGCGTGACCTGCGCGGCAGCGTGACGGTGCGCGGTGGGCGCGCAGTGATCAGCCTGCAAGCACGGATCGACGACCCGCTGACCCGCGTCTATGCCGAAGAAACCTTCCTGGTGCTGGTGATCAGCCTGCTGTGCTGGTTGGCCGGGCGACGCATTGCCATCGACCGCACCGAACTGGCCATTGCCCGCCCTGCCCAGGAGGACGATCCGCTGTTGTGGGGCCCCGACCTGCAACTGGGCACCGGGCGCACTGAGGTGGAGTTCAGTGCTGACTACCTGCGCCTGCCGGTAGTCCAGGACCTGGCGGCGCTCAAGACCTTCCTGCGCAGCGCGCCGCAATGGCTGGTGATTCGCTTCCGGCATCAGAACGGCCTGGTGGCCAGGGTGTACCGGCACTTGCGTGCGCGGCATTACGGCCAGTGGCCGACCCTGAACGCCATGGCCGAAGGTGAAGGCATGAGTGCCAGCAGCTTCCGCCGTCAGTTGGAGCGTGAAGGGCGCTCGTTCCAGCAGATCAAGGACGAAGTACGCCGGGCCATGGCTTTCGAGTGCCTGCGCGAAGGTGAGTTGAGCATTGCCGAGATCGCCGAGCAGACCGGCTTCCAGGAGCCCAGCGCTTTCCACCGCGCCTTCAAGAAATGGACCGGGCAGAGTCCGGGCAGTTACCGCTTGCGCCTGGGCGCCGGGCGCGGCAGGCCCTGAGAGGGCGCTCAGGCCGGGACCATGGCGAAGCCGACGCCGAAGCGGTTCCAGGCGTTGATGGTGGCGATGGCTAGGGTCAGGTTGGCCACCTCGGCCGGTTCGAAGTGTTCCAGCAAGGCCTCGTATTCAGGTTGCGGTGCGTGGCGCTCGGGCAGGCGGGTCAGGCTTTCCACCCAGGCCAGGGCGGCGCGCTCGCGGGGCGTGAAGAAGCGGGTATCTTCCCAGACCGCTAGGGTTTGCAGGCGAGCCTCGGTTTCGCCAGCTTTGCGCGCGTCGTTGGCGTGCATGCCATCGCCATCGATTGATGTCTGGAGGGGAAACCTTAGCGTCTCCGATGCCCGGGCCGAATAGCCAATTCGCCGCTTTACCAGGAGGCCAATTCCCCTTGGCCCCATTCAGCCGCCCACTGGGTTGCATCCAATCAATTAATTTCTGTGCATCGGCCCGGCCCGGGATAATGGCGGCTCTTGCACCCGGAGAGTTTTTCCATGCCCGATGAACGTTTCATGCGCGAGGCCCTGGAACTGGCCCGCGCCAATATCAAGGCCGGTGGGCGGCCTTTCGGCGCGGTGCTGGTGTACCAGGGGCAGGTCATCGCCCGTGCCGTCAACGAGATCCACAGCACCCAGGACCCCACCGCTCACGCCGAGCTGCAGGCGATCCGCCAGGCCTCGCAACGCCTGGGGCGGCCGCGCCTGGACGGCGCCGAGATCTATGCCAGCGGCCATCCGTGTCCGATGTGCCTGGCAGCCATGCACCTGTGCGGTATCGAGCGCGCCTGGTTCGCCTACGACAATGACGAGGGCGAGCCCTATGGCCTGTCCACGGCGCAGGTGTATGCGCAGATGGCCCGGCCACCCCAGCAGCAGAGCCTGCCGTTGCGCCCCCTGAAACCGGCGGGCGAGGCTGACCTGTACCTGCAGTGGCGGCAGGTACACCCGGCATGAGAAACGCGTTGAACCTGCTTCTGGTCGTGCTGTTGGCGCTGAACCTGAGGCCGATCCTCACCAGCATCGGGCCATTGCTCGAGCCCATGCGCCAGAGCACGGGCCTGGGCTACCAGCAGGCGGCTTTGCTCACGGCGCTGCCGGTGCTGTGCATGGGCCTGATGCCGTTGTTGCAGCCCTGGTTGCGACGCTGGCTGAACGAACATGGCGGCATGCTGATCGGGCTATCGGCCATCGCCCTGGCCTGTCTCTGGCGCTTGCAACTGGACAGCGCCTGGGCGTTGATCGCCAGCGCGGTGCTGGCCGGACTGGGGGTGGCGGTGGTGCAGGGGATGATGCCCGGTCTGGTCAACCGCTGGTTTCCCACCCGCCTGGCGGCCACCATGGGCCTGTACTCGGCGGCGCTGATGAGTGGCGGTGGCCTGGCGGCGGTGCTGGGGCCCCATGTCAGCGCGCACTTCGAGCGCTGGCAGGCTGGCTTAGGCATCTGGACGGTACCCGCGCTGTTGGCGCTGGTCTGCTGGTGTCTGCTGCGCCCCCGGCAAAGCACGGCCACGGTAAGTGGGGCCGGCGGCGGGTTCTGGTTTGGCAATCGCCGGGCTTGGCTGCTGGCGGTGTACTTCGGGTTGATCAATGGCGGCTACACCAGCATGGTGGCTTGGCTACCGGCCTATCACCTGGAGCACGGCGGCACGGCTCAGGGAGGCGGTGAGCTGGTTGGCCTGATGACCATCTTCCAGGTCGTCGGCGCGCTGGGGCTGCCCTTGCTGCTGCGCCGGCTGGCCGACCGGCGACCCGGCCTGTGGCTGGCCCTGGCCATCCAGCTGTGCGGTTTTCTCGGCCTGTTGCTGGCGCCCACTTTGGCCATGGGCCTGTGGGTGGCAATGATCGGCTTGGGCCTGGGCGCCTGTTTCAGCCTGAGCCTGACCTTGACCCTGGAACACCTCAAGACGCCCGCCGAAGCGGGCAGCTTGGCGGCCTTCGTCCAGGGTATCGGCTTCATCATCACGGGTATCGTGCCTTACATCACCGGTTGGCTGCGCGATGTCAGCGGTGACTTCCAGGCGTCATGGCTGCTGCTGGCCCTGAGCGTGATGGCCATGTTGCTGGTGACGGCACGTTTCGCCCCGCAGGGCTATGCCAGCGCCATGGGGCGGCCACGGCCGATAGGCGAGGTAGCGCCGCTCAGTTGAGGCGCTGCAAGGTATCGCGGACCCGGTCCAGCGCCGGGTCGATATCCAGGCGCGCCAGGCGGATGTGCAGTTCCATGGCGCGGTCCGGTAGGGGCGGGGGCTCAGGTTAACCCGATTCCCGCCCCGCCGGCAGCTATGCAGGTCAGTCCCAGGCTGGTGCCAGGCCTTCCGGGGCGCACAGGCGTTCGCCGCGATCGAGGGCGGCGATTTGGGCCATGTCTTGCTCGCTCAGGTGCAGGTCGCGGGCCTTGAGGTTGCCGGCCAGGTTCTCGCGGCGGGTCGAGGATGGAATCACCGCATAGCCAAGTTGCATGGCCCAGGCCAGGGTCACCTGGGCCGGTGTGGCGCCGTGGCGTTCGGCGATGGCCTGGATCACCGGGTCCTGCAGCACCTTGCCGTAGCCCAGGGTCATGTAGGAGGTCACGGCGATGTCCTGCTCCTGCATGAAGCCCACCACGGTGCGGTTCTGCAGGTAAGGGTGCAGCTCGATCTGGTTGGTGACGAGGGCCTGCTCGCCGACCACCTCGATGGCCTGCTTGAGCAGGTCGATGGTGAAGTTGGAGACGCCGATGTGCGTGGTCAGGCCTTGCTTCTGCGCTTCGGCCAGGGCCCCCATGAATTCGCTGACCGGCACCTGGCCGCCAGGCGATGGCCAGTGGATCAGGGTCAGGTCTAGGTGGTCGGTGCGCAGCTTGCGCAGGCTCTCCTTCAGGCTGGGGATCAGCTTGTCGGCGGCGTAGTTCTCGGTCCAGATCTTGCTGGTCAGGAACAGCTCTTCACGGGCAACGCCGCTGTTGGCGATGGCCTGGCCGACCTCGGCCTCGTTGCCGTAGATCTGTGCCGTATCAACGGCCCGGTAACCGAGCTCAAGGGCCTGGCTGACCGAGTCGATCACCACTTGGTCCTTGAGGCGGAAAGTACCGAGGCCGAGTGCTGGGATAATCATGGGGCGGTTCCTCTGTGTCGAAGGGTAGGAGGGCAGTATCGCCCCCGCCACGCCCGGGAAACAGCCGTCACGGGGCACTTGTTTTTTGAGCAGGACGCAAAGATAGACCAGCCTTGGAGAGGCCGCCATGCCTCAGAGCCTGGCGGCGCTCACAGTGATATAGGCCTTGCTGGGCAGGCAGATGCGGATGATGGTTTCGTCGGCCGGGGCATCCTTGAGCTGCTTGACGCGGACGCCTTCGATGGCGGCGGCGCGGACATGCTGCATGATGGCCCGGCCGCGTGGGTCGAAGAAGGCTTCGCTGGCAAGGATTTCGATCTTTTCGATCAGGGCGCGGGTGTGCTCGTCAGTGGCGCAGAAGAACATCACGCCACTCCAGTGTGGATCGTCGTCGGGGTTGGAGACGTCGTGCTGCATCAATTGGCGCAGGCTGTGCTTGAGCTGGGTGGTGGGGCACTTCGCGGGTTCCATGGCGAGACCTCGTGCGGCATACGGGAGCTGTGTTCACAGGGGGCGGGGCACATCACCCTGTTGTTCAGTCCGGGATCATGGGTTTGAAAATTGGCGAGTTGAAATAGGAAACTTCCTGCTGGCGCGAAGGAAGATTCCTAAATGCGGCACCAATGTGGGGGGCAGTGTCTGCCAGCAATGGAGCGCGCAGTTCAGCCTTGGGCGAAGCGTTCCAGGGTTTCGCCTTCCAGGCGGTAACGCACCCACTCATCCTGGGCTTCGGCGCCTAGCGAGCGGTAGAAACCGATGGCCGGCTCGTTCCAGTCCAGCACGCTCCACTCCAGGCGGCCACAGCCGTTGGCACAGGCCTCGCGGGCGATATGCCGCAGCAACTGCTTGCCGGCGCCGCCGCCGCGCTGCCCTGGGGTGACGTACAGGTCTTCGAGGTAGATGCCATTGCGTCCGAGCCAGGTCGAGTAACTGTAGAAGTACACGGCAAAGCCGATGACCTGGCCGTCGCGTTCGCAGATCAGACCTTGGGCCTTGGCGTCCTCACCGAACAGCGTGCGCTCGATGTCGGCAACACTGGCCACCACGGCATGGCGGGCGCGTTCGTAATCGGCCAGTTCGATGATGAAGGCGAGGATCTGCGCGGCATCGGCGCGCTGGGCAGGGCGGATGGTCAGGGACATTGCGACGGTTCCGGTTGAGGGCAGGGCGCCATGTTAGCGTCAGCCGGGCGGTTTTGCCGAGGGCCGGGCCGAATTCCATATAGGTACAGTGAATTGTAGTGGCACAATTTGTGGTAACTGTACGGGTCGCAGGCGAGGGACAGTCCGCTACTGTCATCACACCCCAGACGCCCATGGACTACCTGCCATGCTCAGCTCGTTCGACCTGCTCACTGCCTTCGTGCTTTTCGCCTTCGTGTCCTCGATCACCCCGGGGCCGAACAACACCATGCTGCTGGCCTCGGGCGTGAATTTCGGCGTGCGCCGTTCGATTCCCCACGCATTGGGCATCAGTGTCGGCTTCATGGTCATGGTGCTGGCGGTGGGGTTCGGCTTGGGTGAGGTATTCA
Source organism: Pseudomonas sp. X10 (assembly GCF_054889225.1). Lineage (NCBI taxonomy): Bacteria > Pseudomonadati > Pseudomonadota > Gammaproteobacteria > Pseudomonadales > Pseudomonadaceae > Pseudomonas > Pseudomonas sp. X10. The sequence goes on from NZ_CM142677.1 coordinate 2,445,297, forward strand.
AGGCCTGGCCGCCGTTGTACAGCATCCTGCGTTACCTGGGCGCTACCTACCTGCTGTACCTGGCATGGAAGATCGCCACCTCCGGGCCGCTTTCGGCTGACGGCTCCGGAACGCGCAAGCCCTTGGGTTTCTGGGGCGCGGCGGCTTTCCAGTGGGTCAACCCCAAGGCCTGGGTGATGGCGGTAGGGGCGATCACCACCTACACGCCGGCCCAGGGCTATGTCTTCAACGTGATCGTCATTGCCACGCTGTTCGCCTTGGTCAACCTGCCGAGCGTAGGTATCTGGGTGATGTTCGGCAGCGCGCTGCGCAACCTGCTGCAGAATCCGCGCTGGTTGATGGTGTTCAATCTGTTGATGGCAGCGTTGCTGGTGATATCCCTGTATCCACTGCTCTTTGTAGAATCGGCATTTTCCTAGACCGATGAGTGCAGTATCCAATGCAGTTGATTCCCTGGTCCCATGATTGCTCCGAGGGCTTTACCCTGCGCGGCTGGCGTTCGCCGGCCAGCGGGCGGCCGCTGCTGCACTTCCTGCATGGCAACGGTTTCTGCAGCCTGGCCTATCAACCGATGCTGATGCATCTGGGCGAACACTTCGACCTGTGGCTCAGTGATGTGCAGGGCCATGGCGACAGTGATCATGGCGGTGTGTTCCGCGGCTGGAACCGCACTGCCGAGCTGGCTGTGGAGGCGTTCGCCGTCGGGCGCGGCGAGTATGGCGAGGCGCCCTGTTACGCCTTGGGGCACAGCTTTGGTGGCGTGCTCACCGGTTTGATCCTGGCTCGCGAGCCCCGCTTGTTCCAGCGCGCGGTACTGTTGGACCCAGTGCTGTTCAGCCGGCGGATGATCGGCATCATGGGGGCCGCCGCGCTGGTTGGCCTGCACCGGCGTCACGCCCTGGCGCGCAAGGCGGCGATGCGCCGCCGCCATTGGCCGGACCGCGAAGCGGCGCTGGCTTCGCTGCAGGGCCGGGGCATTTTCAAGGGCTGGAGCGAAACGGCATTGCAGGCCTATGTGGAGCATGCCATCGGCGACTGCGGCGAGGGTGTGGTGCTCAAGTGCCGGCCCAGCCGCGAGGTGGAGATCTTCAGCTCCTTCCCGGCGCGGATGTGGGCGACCCTGGGCGAGATCCGTACACCGGTCCGGATCCTCTACGGCGCGGATACCTATCCCTTCGTGCCTCACTCAGCCAAGCGCCTGGCGGCCAGCAACCCGGCCGTGACGACCCAGCAGGTGTCCGGCGGCCACTGTTTCATGCAGGAACGTCCCGAGGAGGCGGCAGCCGAAGTGCTGGCCTTCCTGAACCCCTGAAGCCTGTCCATTTCGCGATGGTTGCTGGTGGATTCGCGCGTGAACGACAACGGGTGACCCCGTAAGCTGCCCTCCTGGAAATGACCCCGGGCGAGACACCTCGCCCGACAGGATGGAGCCCGAGCATGAACCAAGCGGTAACCCCCGATCCGCAACCCCCCTTGAACACCCGTGCTGAGCGGCGCCAGCAACGGCTGCGCTATGGCCTGGCCGCTTGCGCCAGTGTCGCCTTGGTGGGTTATGGCTTGTACTGGTGGAGCAGCGGCCGCTTTCTCGAACAGACCGATGATGCCTATGTACGTGCCGATTGGGCACCGATCAGCAGTCGGGTCAGTGGTTATGTGGCTGACGTGTTGGTGGCCGACAATGCGTCGGTGAAGGCCGGCGACCTGCTGGTGCGCCTGGATGACCGGGACTACCGTGAGCGCTTGCGCGAGGCGCAAGCCCGCCTGGCCGTCAGCGCTGCGGCGGTGCAGGTGCAACAGGCCCGCTTGCGTGCCTTTGGGGCCGAACAGGAGGAGCAGGTCCAGGCGGTGGCACGGGCCCAGGCTGAACGCAGTGCCAGTGTTGGCGAGGCCGAGCGCGCAGACCGGGATTGGCAGCGCTACCGGGTGCTGGCACTAGAGCATGCAGCCAGCGTCCAGCGCCTCGAACATGCCAAGGCCAGTCGAGTGCGGGCCCTGGCCCAGCAACGCGCTGCCGACGCCGAGTTGGCGCGGCAAAGGGCCCGCCAGCAGGTCTTGCAGCGGCAGGCGCAACAACTGGAGGCTGAGTTGCGCCAGCGCCAGGCGGCGCTCGACCAGGCTGGCGCTGCCGTCGCCTTGGCGCGCAACGCCCTGGCCGATACGGAAATCCGTGCGCCCTTCGACGGTGTGGTGGGGCAGCGCAAGGTGCGCCAGCAACAGTACGTGAACCCTGGCTTGCCCTTGCTCGCGGTGGTGCCGCTGGCCCAGGCCTATGTGGTGGCCAATTACAAGGAGACGCAGTTGGAGCGTCTGCGCCCCGGGCAACGGGTGACCCTGGAGGTGGACACCTTCGGCCGTCATTGGCAAGGCACCGTGGACAGCGTGGCGCCGGCTTCTGGCGCGGTGTTCGCCTTGCTGCCGCCGGACAACGCCACCGGCAATTTCACCAAGATCGTCCAGCGTTTTCCTGTACACATCCGCCTGGACGCCGTAAGCGAAGAGGCGCCGCGCTTGCTGCCCGGGATGTCGGTGATCGCCACGGTGGATACCCGGGAGCCGGCCCATGGCAGTTGAGGAAAAGGTCTCCCTGCGCGCTTGGGTGGCGGTGATCGGCGGACTGTTCGGTTGCTTCATGGCGGGCATGAACGTGCACGTTACCAGCGCCGCTTTGCCCGAGATCGAAGGCGCCCTGGGGGCCAGCTTCGAGGAAGGCTCCTGGATTTCCACCGCGTACCTGGTGGCGGAGATCAGCATGATTCCGCTGACCGCCTGGCTGGTGCAGGTGTTCTCCTTGCGCCGGGTCATGCTGGTGGGCTCGTTCGTGTTCCTGGTCAGTTCGGTGAGCTGCGCGCTGGCGCCCAACCTGGCCGGGATGATCGCTTTGCGTGTGGTGCAGGGCGCTTCCGGCGCGGTGCTGATTCCGCTGTCGATGCAGTTGATCATCACTGAGCTGCCGGCCAGCCGCATCCCCATGGGCATGGCCTTGTTCAGCCTGTCCAACAGCGTGGCCCAGGCCGCCGGGCCGTCCATTGGCGGCTGGCTGACCGACGCCTATTCCTGGCGTTGGATTTTCCTCCTGCAACTGCCGCCAGGGCTGGCGTTGCTGACGGCAGTGGCGTGGTCGATCAAGGGCCAGGCGGGAGACCGCAGTGCCCTGCGCCAGGCCGACTGGCTGGGTATCGCGGCCATGGCCCTGGGCCTAGGGGCACTGCAGGTGGTGCTGGAGGAGGGAGGGCGCAAGGATTGGTTCGACTCGCGTTTCATCATCGTCTTCAGTCTGTTGGCGGGGTTCGCCTTGGCGTTGTTCATCCAGCGCCAGTTGTGGGGGCAGCGGCCTTTCATCAACCTGCGCTTACTGGCCAGCTATAACTTCGGTGTCTCCAGCCTGGCCATGGCGGTGTTCGGCGCGGCCACCTTCGGTCTGGTGTTCCTGGTACCTAACTACCTCTCACAGGTGCAGGGCTACAGCGCCAGCGAGATCGGCGTCACCTTGATTGCCTATGGCATGGTCCAGTTGCTGCTGGCGCCACTGTTGCCCCGCCTGATGCGTTGGCTCAACGGCAAGCTGCTGGTGGCCAGCGGGTTCGCCATCATGGCGCTGGGGTGTTGGCTGGGCGCGCACCTGACGGGGGATGCGGCGAAGAACGTGATCATTCCCTCGACGGTGGTGCGTGGCATCGGCCAGCCGCTGATCATGGTGGCCCTGTCGGTGCTGGCGGTGAAGGGGCTGGACAAGACACAGGCCGGCTCGGCCTCGGCGCTGATTTCCATGCTGCGTAACCTTGGCGGGGCGTTGGGCACAGCATTGCTGACCCAGTTGGTGTCGGTGCGCGAGCGTTTCCATTCGGTGCGGGTGGGCGAGGGGCTGACTCAGTTCGACAACGCCCTGCAACAGCGCTTGCCTGACGGGCTGCTGCAACCGCAACTGCCGGAGGTCATGCAGACATTGGCGCTGATCGATGGCAGCGTGCGGGAGCAGGCCTACCTGATGGCCTATTCGGATGCCTTTTATGTGTCCTGCGTGGCGCTGTTGGGGTGTGCACTGGCCTCGTTGCTCTTGCGCAGCCGATGAGGCGTGTTGCCCATGGCTGTGCTTCTGGCCAGGCTACGTTGGCTCAGGCTCCTGCAATGCCTCCAGTTTGGGAGCATTGCACTCTCGCATGGGCTTGCTCCAGGATGACGCCCCTGCCAACTATTCAGGCCCGACCTTGCCGAGCATCACCATGACCCGACCGGCCATCCTCCCCCTCGCGGAAAACTACCGTCACGGCGAACGCATCGCTCCGCATTGCCATGACCGCGCGCAGTTGATCCATGCCTTGAGCGGGGTGGTCACGGTCAACTCGCGCCAGGGCAGTTGGGTGGTGCCGCCGGGGCGCGGTGTCTGGGTGCCGGCTGCGGTGGAGCATGACCTGAAGATCGCCGGGATGGTGCGCATGCGCACCTTGTTCATCGACCCCCAGGCTCGCCCGGACTTGCCGAGGGAGTGCCAGGTAATCGAGATCTCTGCGCTGTTGCGCGAATTGATCATCAGTGCCATGGACATCCCGGCCGATGTTCCAGCAGGCGGGCGCGATGAGCGGGTCATGCAACTGATCCTCGACGAAATCCGCGTGCTGCCGGTCATGGCCCTGCATGTGCCAAGCCCATGCGATCCGCAATTGCTCGCCCTGTGCCAGGCCCTGCGTGCCGCACCGGCCGAGGACTGGAGCCTGCAGCGAGCTGCCCGGCACAGCGGTATCAGCCCGCGTACCCTGACCCGCGCCTTCCAGCGCGAGACGGGGCTCAGCTTCATCCAATGGTTGCGGCGCATGCGCTTGCTGACCAGTCTCGACGCCCTGGCGGCCGGGCACTCGATCCTCGATGTGGCACTGGACCTGGGCTACGACAGCCCCAGTGCGTTCAGCGCCATGTTCCGCCGCACGCTGGGCGTGTCGCCGTCGGCCTACTTCGGCAGGGCCGCCTGAGCGCCCCGCAAGCGTCAACGCCAAGAGCCGGCTTTCAAAGTCCCCTTGCGTTGTTCGGCCCGGCTAGGGCGTGCCGAACAGCGCGGTCCAGTAGATCCCAGCGTCACTCTTCGGGTCGACCGCATAGGCGGCGCCGAGGTCATGGAAGTCCGGGTTCATCAAGGTGGCGCAATGGCCGGGGCTGGCCAGCCAGCCATTGACCACCTTGTGCGGCGTGTCGCGGCCAGCGGCGATGTTCTCGCCAATCTGCTGGTAGGGGTAGCCGGCCAGTTCGGCGCGGTCGCCCGGGGTACGCCCATCATGGTCGATATGGTCGAAGAAGTTCTGGTTCGCCATGGCCCGGGTGTGGGTGGCGGCGACCCCGGCCAGGGTGGCGTTCCAGGTCAGCGCGCCGGCGGCGGCGAAGGGCTGGCCGCCACATTGGCGAGGCTGGGCACGGGCGGCATTGACCTCTTGCAGCAGCTTCTGCCCCTCGGCCTGCCAGTCGCCCAGACGCCCGCTGATCAGCGGGCGCGCCAGGACGATGCGCCAATCGCGGCCTTCCTGGCTGACGCCGATGTCGACGAACTGGGGGTCGAGCACTACTTGGCAGAAGCTCTCCTGGATGGCGCTCATCGCCGCTTGGGCATCCCGCGGGCCGGACAGGCTGATGGCCTGGACATTGACCATGGGATAGGCGGCTCGGGTCATGGCCTGCTGCAGGTCGCGGGTGCCTTCCGGCGAAAGGGCCAGGCGAGTGTCGCTGTTGAGTGGTGGCAGCTCCAGGGAGGCCTCGCCGCCACAGCGCTGCGCCTGGCTGCGGTAGGCGTTGATCGAATCGATCAGTTGCGCTTCCTCGCCCGCCTGGACGCTGGCGCAGAACGCCAGGCCCAGCGACAGGGCGACAAGGGGAGCAACGGATGACAGGACTCGCATGAAAATCTCCCTATGGCTGGCAGCGACCTTGAGGTTCGCTGCTCATCCTACACAAGCGTATGGCATTTTGCCCCGCCTGATGCAGGGTAAAAGGCCGGTAGCAATCGATTGCGTATGGCAAAAGGGGGAGTAGACCACCCACTGGTGAAAAAGTGCGAGTGATTGGTAATGGTTTGTATTCCATCTGCTAGCCTGATCTGGGTGATAAGCAATCTCATTGCCAGGAAGGCCTTCATTTAATTATGTGGGGGAGCCTTCCATGGCACGATCCTGTCCTTTACGTCCGACCTTGCTTGCTCTTGGCTGTTCCCTCGGCGTCACTGTCCATGCTGCCGATGGTGCCATCGAACTGGGGGCCACCGCTGTCAGCGCCGAGGCCTTCAAGACCCCGCGCGGTGAGCTCCCTGAACCCTTCGCCGGCGGCCAGGTGGCCCGTGGCGGGCAGATGGGCGTGCTGGGCAACCAGGACATTATGGATGTGCCTTTCACGATGACCAGCTACACCGCGCAGTTGATCGAGGACCAGCAGGCCGAAGACATCGGCGATGTGCTGCTCAACGACCCGTCGGTGCGCCAGTCGTTCGGCTTTGGCAACCAATCCCAGGTCTTCGTTATCCGTGGCCTGCCGCTCAATGGCGACGATGTCTCGTTCAACGGCCTGTACGGCGTGCTGCCGCGGCAGATGATTTCCATCGATGCGGTAGAGCGAGTCGAGGTATTCAAGGGGCCCAATGCCTTTCTCAACGGCGCCAGCCCGACCGGCACAGGGCTGGGCGGCAACGTCAACCTGCAGCCCAAGCGTGCCGGTGACACGCCGACTCGTCGCTACACCCAGGACATCAGCACTGATGGCCGCCTCGGCGAGCATCTGGATATTGGCCAGCGTTTCGGTGCCGATAACCGCTTCGGCGTGCGCCTGAACCTGTCGCAGCGCGAGGGCGAGACAGCCATCGATGACCAGGACCACCGCAGCAAGCTGTTTATCGCCGGCCTGGACTACCGTGGCGACACCTTCCGCGTATCCACCGATTTCGGCTACCAGAAACAGCGGGTCAACCACCTGCGCAATTCGGTGCGCCTGGACGCGGGCGTGACCCACATTCCCCGCGCGCCGGATGCTGACCACAACTACGGCCAGGACTGGACATACACCGAAACCGAAGACACTTTCGGCATGGCCCGTGGTGATTGGGACCTGAGTGACAACTGGAGCGCGTACTTGGCCGCAGGCGCCAAGCACACCCGCGAGACAGGCTTCTACGGCACGCCGATCCTGACCAACGCCAGCACGGGGGCGGCGAGCATTGGTGGCTCGATGATCCCGCACAATGAGGACAACACCACCGTCATGGGCGGAATCAACGGCCGTTTCTGGACCGGGCCGGTCAGCCACCAGCTCAATCTCGGTGGCGCGAGTATCTGGACCCAGCAGGAGAATGCCTTCGTTTTCTATAACTCCGCCGATACCAACATCTACCACACTGACCCGTTGCCCAAGCCGACCACACCCACCTTCACCGGTGGCAAGCTGAATGACCCGGGCGTGACCGGCAAGACCCGCAACCGTAGCCTCGCTCTGTCGGACACCGTCGGCCTGTTCGACGACACCTTGCTGCTGACTGCCGGCGTACGTCGCCAGCAACTGCGCGTCGAGGGCTATGCCTATGATGGCGAAGGCCCCGACGCGGGCCGCAATGCCTTCTACGATGAATCGGTCACTACCCCGGTGTACGGCATCGTCTGGAAGGCCACGCCCTCGGTCTCGCTGTATGCCAATCGCATCGAGGGCCTGGCCCAGGGCGCGACCGCCTCGGGCGACGTGATCAACCTCGGCGAGGTGTTCCCTCCGGCTAAGACCAAGCAGATCGAGGCCGGTATCAAGCTCGACCGCCAGACCTACGGCGCCAGCCTGGCAGTGTTCCGGATCGAGCGGCCTACCGATGGCTACAACCAGAACGGTGTGTTCGTCCAGGACGGCGAGCAGGTCAACCGTGGCGTCGAACTGAGCCTCTTCGGCGAGCCGATCCATAGCCTGCGCCTGATGGTGGGCGGTACGCGCATGGACACCGAACTGAAAAACACCCAGGACGGCGCCAATGACGGCAATCACGCGGTCGGCGTGCCGACCTTCCAGCTCAACGCCAGCGTCGACTGGGACGTGCCGGGCCTGGAGGGCCTGGCGCTCAACGCACGTATGTTACGCACCGGCGGGCAGTACGCCGACCCGGCCAATACCCTCAGCCTGCCGACCTGGAACCGCTTCGACGTCGGTGCGCGCTATCGCTTCAAGCTGCAGGAGAAGGACCTCACCCTGCGCATGAACGTGGAGAATGTCAGTGACAAGAACTACTGGGCCTCGGCCAACGGCGGCTACCTGACCCAGGGCGACCCGCGCCTGGTCAAGTTTTCCGGGACCATCGACTTCTAGCGCGCCAGGGCCTGGCTCGGTTTGTAGAACAGAAAGTGCCGGGTCTCGACGGTCTTGATGTAGCCCTTGGTCCAGTCGGGGCGGACGTTGCGGTCGTGAAAGTACAGCGCGCCTTGGGTGCGGTCGGGGAGCTGCTGGTTGAGCGCCTTGCGCGCGACTTCCTTGGCGATGGTGTAGCGCTGTTCTTCCTCGACCTGGTCGGGGCGGCCATCGCACCACCAGGAGAACTGGCAGCTTCGGGTTTCGATGCCTTGCTTGACCACGCCGCAGATGGTGTTCGGAAAACCATCGTGGCCCACGCGGTTGAGCACCACGTTGGCCACGCCCTCCATGTCCTTGGCGTCGGTGCCCTTGGCCTCCCAGTACAGGGTGCGCGCCAGGCACGTGATGCTGTCGTCCAGGGCCGCCTGGCCGGCTGGGTCGATGGCCTGGACCTCGCCAGGAGTCAGGGTCTCGCTCTGTTTCGGGGGCGGGGCCTCGTCGGCGACTTTGCCTTCCAGCACCCTGGCTTTGTCTTCGGCGATTTCGGCCGTCGCGGTGTTGGCTGCGTGGAGAGGGCCTGCGAGCAGGGCCGGGGTCAAGCCGATAACCATCCACGTCAAGCGCATGGCCGGGTCTTCCGCGTGTGGGCTGTGTCTCATTCTAGCTGGACAATTCCGGCACAGCGGCCCCTGGTCGCTCACTCATGACAGCAATGCGGCTTGCCCGGTGCGCCTTCATAGCGATCATGGTGCCGCACCCAATCCATGGTCCCGTCCTCATTGCGCCCCTTGGGCATCAAGTCGAGGAAGTTGTAGGCACCGACCAGGATGTCCAGGCCACGGGCATAGGTCGAGTAGGTGTGGTACAGGTTGGCGTCGCTGTCGCGGTAGAACACGCTGAGGCCGGGCAGTTCGCTTTCATCTGCGCTGTAAGGCTCGTAGTTGTACTGGTCACTGCCATCGGTGGCGACACTCACGCCAAAGTCGCGATTGAAGCTACTGCCGTGGGATGAGAACCAGGGGAAGCGCCAGCCCATGCGTTGCCTGAAGGCCTGGAATTCGGCGTAAGGGGCGCGTGACACGGCGACCAGGGTGACGTCATGGTGCGCCAGGTGCAGGTTGGCGCCATCGAAGTGATCGGCCAGGAAGGAGCAGCCCGGGCAGCCTTCGCTCCAGCCTTCGGCGAACATGAAGTGATAGACCAGCAGTTGGCTGCGCCCGGCGAACAGATCGTCCAGGCCCAACTCACCTTCGGGGCCCTCGAAGCGATAGTCTTGTTCGACCTTGACCCAGGGCAGGGCCCGGCGCGCCGCGCTGAGCTCATCGCGCTGGTGGGTGAAGGCCTTTTCATGCAGCCACAACTGGCGGCGGGCGGCGAGCCATTGGCTGCGCGAGACCACCTTGGGGTTGATGTCGTTGTTCATCACAGTCGCTCCACATCAGGTGTGTGCGACTGGTCGATTGAGACGATGACGGATTCGACAGGCCAGGAGGTTTTGCGACGAACGGATACCCGCTCAGCCCTCCATCCGCTCGATCAGCGCCCACAGGCGCGGGTCGTCGAAATCATCGATCACCAGTTGCGCGCCAGCGGCCAGCAGGCGCTCGGCTGGCAGGCTGGTGGCAAGGCCAACGGTGAAGATGTCGGCACCGCTGGCAGCGCTCACGCCTGGGACCGAGTCCTCGAAGGCCAAGGCCTGGGCGGCGCTGGCCTGCAGGCGTTGCAGAGCGGTCAGGTAGGGCAGGGGATCGGGTTTCGCGCGGGCCAGTTCCTCGGCCACCAGCACATGCTCGAAATGCCCGTCCAGGCCCATCGCTGCCAGCATGTGCTCGGCATTGTTGCGAGGCGCATTGGTCACCACGCACATGCCGATCGACCGCGCCTTGGCATGTTCCAGCAGGCGCAGCAGGCCGGGCATGGGCTGCAGGGCAGGCGACAGTGCCCGGAACAGGGCCTCCTTGCGGTCTGCCAGGGCCAGGCGCTGTTCCAGGGGCGCACGGGGGAACAGCTCGGCGAACAGCTCATGGTTGGCCCGGCCGCTGACCTGTGCCCCGAACTCGTCCTGGGTGAGGTCGCGGCCATGCTCCCGCAGCAGTTGGCGGAAGGCTTGCAGGTGCAGGGTGTCGGTATCGGTCAGGGTTCCATCGAGGTCGAACAGCAGGGCGGTCAGCATGGGGCGTCCGTGGGCTAACGAAAAGGCCCGGCGATGATACCGAAAAAGCTGGCGACGCAGGGGGCTGGTCAGGGGTTGCCAAAAAGAGTACAAATGTACTCCATGAGCACATTATCCCCCAAACGCCGCGCCATCCTCGAATTCATCCGTGAGCGCATTGCCGAACACGGCCAGCCGCCGAGCCTGGCCGATATCGCCAGCCGCTTCGGTTTCGCCTCGCGCAGTGTCGCCCGCAAGCACATCCAGGCCTTGTGCGAGGCCGGCTTCATCGAGGTCACGCCGAACCAGGCGCGGGGCATCCGCCTGGCCGAGCCACTGCGCCGCCCGGAGATCCTCGAGGTCCCGGTGCTAGGCCGGGTGGCGGCCGGCGCGCCGATCGGCCCGGACCTCGACATTCACGAGCAGTTGCTGCTCGACCCCAGCCTTTTCCGCCGTACCCCGGACTACCTGCTCAAGGTGTGCGGCGACTCGATGGTCGACGACGGCATCTTCGATGGCGACCTGGTCGGCATCCGCCAGCAGGGCGAGGCCGGTGATGGCCAGATCGTCGTTGCCCGCCTCGACGGCGAGGTAACCATCAAGCGCCTGCAGAGGGCCGGCGGGCGCTATCGCCTGCTGCCACGCAACCCGGCCTACGCACCGATAGAGGTCGGGCCGGACCGGGACTTCGTCATCGAAGGGGTGTTCTGCGGCCTGCTGAGGCGTGACTGATGGGCGCGGTGGTCGACCTTGACGGGCTGATCGATCAGCGTCGGGTATGGCGTGGGCGCCCGGTCCAGGCGCGTCCGGTCGGCCTGCAGCCAAGCGGGCACGCGGCATTGGACGCTTGCCTGCCCGACGGCGGTTGGCCGGTGGCATCGCTCACCGAGTTACTGCTGGCCGCGCCAGGCTGCGGTGAGCTGCAGTTGCTCTGGCCAAGCCTGGCACGCCTGAGCGCAGGCGGCGGGCGCGTGGTGCTGGTGGCGCCGCCGTTCATTCCCTATGCTCCGGCCTGGCAGGCGGCGGGGGTGGACCTGCGCTGGCTGGCCCAGGTCGACGCGGCCCCGGCCGAGGCCTTGTGGGCGGCCGAGCAGTGCCTGCGCTCGGGCAGTTGCGCAGCGGTACTGTGCTGGCCGGAGCGTGCCGATGATCGCGCCCTGCGCCGCCTGCAGGTGGCCGCCGAGACGGGCCAAGCCCTGGCTTTCGCCTGCCGTGGGCAACAGGCGGCCCTGAACCCGTCGCCAGCAGCGCTGCGCATTGCCATCGATACCCGTCCGGCCCAGTGGCGGGTGCTCAAGTGCCGTGGCGGCCTGCCACCGAGCGCGCCCATTGCCTGCTCCGGGCGGGGCTGATGCGGCATGGCCTGGGCTTGTATCCTCCTGCCGCAACTGGCGCTCGACACCGTCTTGCGCGGCCGTGACGATCCTGAGGCGCCGCTGGTGCTGCTGGGTGGGCCGGCCCAGCGGCGGGTGTTGCAGGCCGTCAACCCGGCGGCGGCGGGCCTGGGTCTGCGTGCCGGGCAAACGCTCAACACCGCCCGCGCCCTGGCCGACAGTTTCGCCTGCGTCGAGGCCGACCCTGTGGCGATCGACCAGATGCAGCAATTGCTGGCGGCCTGGGCCTACCGTTTCAGCGCTCAGGTCAGCCTGCATTACCCACGGGCCTTGCTGCTCGAAGTGGGTTCGAGTCTGCAACTGTTCGGCCCCTGGCCGTCGTTCGAGGCGCGCCTGCGTGAAGAGTTGCGTGGCCTTGGACTACGCCATCGCATCGTCCTGGCCAGCAATCCGGTGGCGGCGCGCATGCTCACCAATGGCCATGACGGCCTGGCTTTGACTGGCCGTGACGAAACCACGGCGGTCCTTGCGCGGATGCCGGTCGACCGGGTCGGCTTGCCGGTGGAGGCGGCCAATGCCTTCGCCCGTATGGGATTGCGGCAACTGGGCCAGGTCCTGGCCTTGCCGCGCGAGGCCCTGGCCCGGCGGTTTGCCGCTCAGGTGCAACTGCACCTGGACCAACTGCTGGGCCAACGTACCTTGGGCCTGGCCTTCTATCAGCCGCCAGACCGTTTCGATGCGCGGCTGGAATTGAACTTCGATGTCGAGTCACACCAGGCCCTGCTATTCCCCTTGCGCCGCTTGATCAGCGACCTGGCGGCCTTCCTCGCCGGGCGTGACTGTGGCGTGCAGCGTTTCTGCCTGCACCTGGAGCATGCCGAAGGGCCGGACACCCGTCTTGTGGTCGGCCTGTTGGCCGCCGAGCGCGAGGCGGGGATGCTTTTCGAACTGGCCTGTGGGCGCCTCGAACCGCTGCGCATCCCAGCGCCGGTGCGCAATCTGCGACTAGTGGCCGAGGATCTGCCGGCCTTCGTGCCGCAGCATCAGGCGCTGTTCGAAGCCCGCTCGCAGCAGGCCCAGCCTTGGGCCCAATTGCGCGAGCGGCTGCGTGCCCGGTTAGGCGACGAGGCGGTGAAGGGGCTGCAGGCATGCGCCGATCATCGTCCCGAATGGGCATGGCAGCCTGGCACGGAGGGAGCGCCGGGCCCATTGCCGGTGGCGCCCGGCAGCCGTCCGGGCTGGCTGCTGCAGCAACCCCAGGCCTTGCCGATAGCCGGCCAGCGCCTGCTCGGCAAGCCTGAGCGGATCGAATCGGGCTGGTGGGATGGTGGCGACGTGCGCCGTGATTACTACCGTATCGAGATGCCCTCGGGCCAACTGGGCTGGGCTTACCGCGACCTGGCCGAAGAGGCCGGGCCGCTGTGGCTGCAGGGCTGGTTCGCATGAATGCACCGACCTATGCCGAACTGCACTGCCTGTCGAACTTCAGTTTCCAGCGCGGAGCCTCCAGTGCCGACGAACTGTTCCAGCGGGCCCATAAACTGGGGTACCAGGCCTTGGCGGTCACCGACGAGTGCACCTTGGCCGGCATCGTCCGTGCCTGGCAGGCGGCCAAGGCGCAACGGGTCAGGCTCATCGTCGGCAGTGAAGTGCGCGTGCACCAGGGGCCGAAGCTGGTCCTGCTGGTGCAGGACCAGTTGGGCTACCAGAACCTCTGCGCCCTGGTCACCCGCGCCCGGCGCCGGGCGAAAAAGGGCGATTACCAGTTGCTGCCCGAGGACCTCGAAGCCCACCACCAGGGCCTGTTGGCTCTCTGGGTGCCGGACGACCCTGCGGACAGGGCTCCAGGACAGTGGCTGCGGCAGCATTTCGGCGAGCGGCTCTGGCTGGCTGTGCACCTGCACCGGGGCAATGACGATGGCGCCCGGCTGCATCGGTTGCGCATCCTGGCCGCACAGCTGGAGATCCCGGCGGTGGCCTGTGGCGATGTGCATATGCATGTGCGCCGGCGCCGGGCCCTGCAGGACTGCATGACCGCCATCCGCCAGCATTGCACCGTGGCAGACGCTGGGCAGTACCTGTTCGCCAATGGCGAGCGGCACCTGCGTACGCTGACGGAATTGGCCGAGCTCTACCCATCCGACCTGCTGGCCGAGACCCTGGCCATCGCCGAGCGCTGTCGCTTCGACCTGGACCAGTTGCAATACCAATACCCACGGGAGTTGGTGCCCGAAGGTCACTCTCCGGCCAGTTGGCTGCGTCAGCTCTGCGAACGCCGCCTGCCCCTGCGCTGGCCGGCCGGACCGAGCCAGAAGGTACGCGATACCCTGGAGCGTGAGCTGAAGCTGATTGCCGAGCTGGGCTACGAAAGCTATTTCCTCACGGTTCATGACATCGTCAGCTTTGCCCGCAGCCAGCACATTCTCTGCCAGGGGCGCGGGTCGGCAGCCAACTCGGTGGTGTGCTTCGTGCTGGGCATCACCGAACTCGACCCGATGAAATACACGCTGCTGTTCGAGCGCTTCCTGTCCCGCGAGCGCAACGAACCGCCGGACATCGACGTGGATTTCGAGCACGACCGGCGTGAGGAAGTGATCCAGTACGTGTTCCGCCGCTATGGTCGCCATCGCGCGGCACTGACGGCGGTGGTCAGCACCTACCACGCCGCTGGCGCGGTACGTGACATCGCCCGGGTGTTGGGCTTGCCGGCTGATCAGGTCGACGCCCTGGCCAAGTGCTGTGGGCGCTGGAGCGACCGCATCCCATCGGCTGAACAGCTGGAGGAGTCGGGCTTTCAGGCACAGAGCCCTTCATTGCGGCGGATCCTGGTGCTGGCTGGCGAGTTGATCGGCTTTCCCCGGCACCTGTCGCAGCACCCCGGCGGCTTCGTGATTTCCGAGCAGCCGTTGGAGCAACTGGTGCCGGTGGAAAACGCCGCCATGGCGGAGCGCACGGTGATCCAGTGGGACAAGGACGACCTGGACCTGGTCGGCCTGCTCAAGGTCGATCTCCTCGCCCTGGGCATGCTCAGCGCCTTGCGCCGCTGCTTCGACCTGGTTGAACGCCACCGTGGCTACCGCCTGACCCTGGCGGACATTCCCGGCGATGACAAGCCGACCTACGACATGATCAGCCGCGCCGAGACTATCGGCGTGTTCCAGATCGAGTCACGGGCGCAGATGGCCATGCTGCCCAGGCTCAAGCCGCAGAAGTTCTACGACCTGGTGATCGAGGTGGCGATCGTGCGGCCTGGGCCGATCCAGGGCGATATGGTCCACCCGTATCTGCGCCGACGCCTGGGAGAAGAGCCGATTACCTACCCATCGCCACAGCTGAAAGCCGTGTTCGAGCGCACCCTGGGCGTGCCGCTGTTCCAGGAGCAGGTGATGGAGCTGGCCATGGTCGCCGCCGACTACACGCCGGGCGAGGCCGACCAGCTGCGCCGCAGCATGGCGGCCTGGAAACGCCACGGCGGCCTGGAGCCGCACCGCAAGCGCCTGATCGAGGGCATGTTGCGCAACGGTTACGAGCAGGCCTTCGCCGAGCGCATCTTCGAGCAGATCAAGGGCTTCGGTAACTATGGCTTTCCCGAGTCCCATGCGGCCAGCTTCGCCTTGCTGACCTACGCCAGCAGCTGGCTCAAGTGCCATGAGCCGGCGATCTTCACCTGTGCCCTGGTCAACAGCTGGCCCATGGGGTTCTATAGCCCAGACCAGTTGTTGCAGGAGGCGCGGCGCCAAGGCATCGAGGTACGTCCGGTGGACGTTTGCCACAGCGGCTGGGATTGCAGCCTGGAGTCTCAGGACGAGAGTCACCTGGCCATTCGCCTGGGGTTGCGGCAGATCCGTGGCTTTGCCGAGGCCGATGCCTGGCGCCTGGAGCAGGCGAGGGCGCAACGTCCATGGCGCGATGTCGAGGACCTGTGCCTGCGGGCCGGGCTCGACAGCCGTGCCCGCGAGCGCCTGGCCGACGCCGGCGCCTTGCGCGCCCTGGCTCGTGACCGCCACCAGGCCCGCTGGCAGGTGGCGGCGGTGCAGGCGCAATTGCCGCTGTTCGCCCAGGTCGAGGCCACGCCCGAATGTGCCGTGGACCTGCCGCCGCCCACGGTCGCTGAAGACCTGATCGCCGACTATGCCACCCTCGGCACCACCCTTGGCCCCCACCCATTGGCCCTGCTGCGCCAGCGCCTGACGGCCCATGGCTGTCGCAGTTCACAGGCCTTGGCTGATGTCAGCCATGGCGACCACGTCAGCGTGGCCGGGCTGGTGGTGGGGCGGCAAAGGCCGCAGACCACCACTGGCGTGACCTTCATCACCCTTGAAGACGAGTTCGGCATGGTCAACGTGGTGGTCTGGCGCGACCTGGCCGAGCGCCAGCGCCGGGCGCTGGTGGGCTCGCGACTGCTCAAGGTGTTTGGTCGGCTGGAGTACGAGAGTGGTGTGCGCCACCTGATCGCACGGCGGCTGGAGGACATCAGCGTGCTGTTGCAGGGGCTGGATGTGCGCAGCCGGGATTTTCATTGAGTCACCGCCGCACCTGCAACTGCGGCAGGCCCTACGATGGGGTCGGTACACTTCAGTTTTTATCAACCGAATACCCTTTTTATATCGTTTGTCGACGTCCTCCCGCCTGCAGAACATAGGGCCATGGCGCCGCGTCCGCGGCAACTGCAAACGGAGGTCGAACCATGAACACGTCCCTGTGGAGCGAAACGGCTCCGCCAAGGCTGCTTGCATCCTGTCACCGTCAGACCGGTGCTCTGGTGTTTCCACCGCTGCCAGCCCACTCGCCGCTGAGCCCTGAATACGAGCCTGCGCAACTGGCCGCAGAAGGCATCGTCTACAGCTTCACCGTCATCCACCCCGCGCCGAAAAGCGGCCTGCCGCCATTCGCCCTGGGCTATCTGGACCTCGACGGTCCTGCACGCCTGTTCGGCCGGATCAATGGTACCCGCCGGCCGCAGATCGGTGACCGCTGCCGGATTGTCCCCGATGACACCTATGGCTACTCGTTCGAACTGATGGAGGCTGGGCAATGAGCCAGATGCACGTAATGGGTGGGGCCATGACCCGCTTCGGCAAGCATCCGGGCGTGATGGCCCCGGAACTGGCCCAACAGGCCATTCTCGCCGCTGTAGCCGACGCCGGTGTCGCGCTGAAGGATATCCAGGCGATTTACTGCGCCAATGTGCTTGGCGGCATGATCCTCGGCCAGGTCATCCTGCGCGACCTGGGCCTGGCGGGCATCCCGGTCTACAACATCGAGAACGCCTGTGCCAGTGGAGCCACCGCCGTTCACCTGGCTCGCCACGCCCTGCTGGCCAACCAGTACGACACCGTGTTGGTGTTCGGTATCGAGCAGCTTACGCAACTGGGTGGCGGCACCATCCCGATGCAGCGCAACGACGGAAAGACCGATCTGTTCGCTCGTGCCGGCATGGTCTTGCCGGCGGTCTATGCCATGCGCGCCACCCGCTTCCTGCAGGAGCGCGACGGCCAGCCGGCGGACCTCGCCGCCGTGGCCGTGAAGAACCGGTTCCACGGTTCGCTCAATGAATTCGCCCAGCAGCAGAGCGAAGTGACCCTTGAAGAGGTCTTGTCTTCGCGGATGATCGCCGACCCCCTGACCTTGCTGCAGTGCTGTCCATCCCAGGTGGATGGCGCGGCGGCACTGGTATTGGGCAAGCGCCCTGGCCCTCACAAGGACGTGCGAGTGCTGGGTTCGATTGTGGTGTCGGGCCTGTGCGAGGAGCCTCGGGACGACATCCTCGATGCCGAGATCACCGCCCGCGCTGCGCGCCTGGCCTATGAGCAGGCCGGTGTCGATCCCCGTGACGTCGGCGTGGTGGAACTACACGATGCTTTCACCATCGCCGAGCTTCTCTACTACGAGGCCCTCGGGTTGGCAGCCCCGGGCGAGGCGCTTGCCTTGCTGAAGTCCGGTGCGACCCGCTTGGGTGGCCGCGTGCCGGTCAACCCCAGCGGCGGCCTGCTGGCCAAGGGGCACCCATTAGGCGCGACCGGTGTTGCCCAGATGGTCGAGCTGATGTGGCAGTTGCAAGGTCGCGCCGGCCGGCGTCAGGCCGATGCGCCATGTATTGGCGTGGCCCAATGCACCGGTGGTGGCATTGCCGGTGTCGACCATGCGGCGTCCTCTGTTCACGTACTGGGGGTGTGACATGACTGGCCAACAAGGTTTCCATCGCGGCCAGGTGGCCGTTGTCACCGGTGCCGCACGGGGTATAGGCCTGGGTATCGCTGCCCGGCTGGCCCAGGCGGGGGTCACCACCTACTTGTTCGACCGGGACGAGGCGGCACTGGAGGAAGCGCTCCGGCAACTGCGCGGTGAAGGGCTGAGCGTTGAAGGCATCGCCCTGGACCTGACCGAGGCCGAGGCGGTCAACAGTGCCTTCGCGAAGGTCGCTGAGGCCCATGCTGCTCTCGACTTCCTCGTCAATAACGCCGGGGTGGTGCGCGACAAGCGTTTCCTCAGCATGAGCGAAGAAGACTGGGACCTGGTGGTGAACACCAACCTGCGTGCGCAGTTCCTGTGTTGCCGCGCAGCCTTGCCACTGATGCTCGAGCGTCGTTTCGGCCGCATCGTCAACCTGTCATCTCGGGCCTGGCTCGGCGGTTTCGGCCAGGCCAACTACTCCGCTGCCAAGGGCGGCGTCGTGAGTTTGACCCGCAGCCTGGCCCTCGAGTTCGCCGCCAAGGGCATCACGGTCAACACCGTGGCGCCGGGGATCGTCGATACGCCCCTGTTCCGCAACTTCGATGAACAGGTCCAGGCCCGGCTGAAAGATACGGTGCCGGTCAAGCGCATCGGCACGCCTGACGATATCGCCAATGCCGTGGCGTTTTTCCTGAGCCCGGCCAGCGGCTATGTCACCGGCCAGACCCTCTACGTCTGTGGCGGGCGAAGCCTGTCATCGGCCAGCGTGTAAGGAGCTCGAAATGGCTGTTTCCCTGGAAATCCAAGGCGCGGTGGCGCGGGTCGTCCTTGACCGCCCCGAAGCGCTCAACGCCTTGAACCTCGATGCATTGAGAACCTTGCGCAGGCACCTGGCGGAGGTCCGTGACCGCCCAGAGGTGCGTGTCGCTATCCTTGCCGGCGGCGGCGAACGGGCCTTTTGCGTCGGGGCCGACCTGAAGGCGACCCGCACCAGCGAGGCCTCCTATGCCCAGGGCTTGTTCCTGGCCAACGAGCAGGCCGCCGACGCGGGGTTGTACATCCGCCTCATGGACTTGACTGACCTTGAGCTGCGCAAGCCGCTGATCGCGGCTGTGAACGGCCATTGCCTCGGCGGCGGCCTGGAGCTGGCCCTGCAATGCAGCCTGCGCATCGCCTCGGCCAATGCCAGTTTCGGCCTGCCCGAGGCGGCAGTCGGTTCGGTGCCAGCGGTCAATGGCCTGCACCGCCTGCTCAAGGCGGTGCCTTCGGCCTATGCCATGCAAATGGCCCTGACCGGGGAGCGTATCGACGCCCGACAGGCGGTCAGTATCGGCCTGGTCTCTGAAGTGCTGGAGACCCCGGCGGCCTTGCACGATCGGGCGTTCGCTCTGGCCGAGCGCATCGCTGCTGCTGCACCCTTGGCGATACAGGCCCTACAAGCCCTGTCGACCCAGACTGCGCATCTGTCCGACCGCGATGCCCAGCGCCTCACCGAGCTTTACTGGGGCGTGCTGCGCGATACCGAGGACCGCCGCGAAGGCCGCAATGCCTTTGCCGAGAAACGGGCCCCCAGGTACCAGGGGTGCTGACCATGTCGCTCGAACATCCACTGCCGGGAGGTTGCCGCCATGTTGCGTGACGCCTTGAAAGGGCTGACAGTCCTGGACTTCACCCAGATCGCCGCCGGCCCTACCTGCACCATGTTCCTGGCGGACATGGGCGCCAGGGTTATCAAGATAGAGCCACCGCAAGGTGAGCTGGGACGAGGGCTGGGGCCGGCCTGGGTGGGGACGGACAGCGCCCTGTACCACGGTTTCAACCGTGGCAAGCAGGGCATCTGCCTGGACCTCAAACACCCGGACAGCCTCGCCATCATCGAGCGCATGGTGGCCGAAGCCGATGTCCTGGTCGAAAGCATGCGCCCAGGCGTCATGACTCGTCTCGGGCTGGGCTACGAGGCGTTGGCGCGGGTGAACCCCGCGCTGATCTACTGCTCCATTTCCGCCTATGGCCAGCAGGGGCCCTACGCTGGCCGCGCCGGGGTCGATGGCATTCTTCAGGCCGATTCGGGCCTGATGAGTCTGATTGGACTGCCGGGGCAGCCGCCCTGCAAGGTCCAGGCGCCTGTGGTGGACGTGGTCACCGGCTATATGGCGGGCATGGCCATCCTGGCCAAGCTGCAGGCGCGTCAGCGGGATGGCCAGGGCGGGCACCTGGACGTCAGCCTGATGAACTCGGCCCTGGCCCTACAACAGTCGTCGATCAACAGCTTCCTCCGCGACGGCAGGTTGCCGACCCCCATCGGCAGCGCCGCACCTTATGCCGCGCCCAACGAAGCCTTCAGCACGGCGGATGGCTGGATCATGGTCGCAGCGTATAACGGCAACCGCTGGCCGCGCCTGTGCCAGGTGCTGGAGCGGCCCGACTGGATCGAAGATCCCCGTTACCTGACGTCGGCGCTGCGGGTCGACAATCGGGTGCGGATGCAGGCTGAACTCAACGCGGTGTTCGCCACCCGCACCACCGCCGAGTGGCTCCAGCGTCTGGGTGAAGCGGATATCCTCTGCGCTCGGGTGGCAGGTTACGACGACCTGTTGGAGCACCCGCAACTGGTAGCCAATGGCTTGCTGGCCAAGGTCGAGCACCCTCGGCATGGCACCCTGCGGGTGGTGGGGTTTCCGGTGAATAGTGAAGAGGCCGCCGCTGAACCCTATCTGCCGGCACCGGCCTTGGGAGAACACAATCACAGCGTGCTGCAAGCCTTTGGCTTCAGCGAGGAGCAGGTTGGCTGCTGGCTGGCCCAGGGTGTTCTGCAGCAGGCTCATCCGAGCTGAGGCGTCCGTTTTCGCTGCGGGTCAGGCGCGCTTGCTCCAGCAACCACTGGCGAAACACCTTCATGTCGTCTGACTCTGGCCTATGAGCCGGGATCAGAAGGTAGTAGGTGTAGGCGCCCTTGTCGACCGTCTGTGGGAAGGGGCGCACCAGCGTGCCTTCCCGCAGTTCCTTTTCCACCAGAAACAATTGCGCCATGGCGATGCCCTGGCCGCCGACGGCGGCCGCATAGGCCATGGATGAACTCTGGTAGCTCATGCCTGCCCTGGCATCCACCCGGTCGATCACTCCGACCGCCTGCAGCCAATGGGCCCAGTCGTCGGGACGGGCGATCGAGTGCAGCATGGTGTACTCGACCACATCGGCCGGTTCATGCAGGCCAGGCGGCGAGGCGAGCAGGGAAGGGGCGCAGACCGGAGCCAGCAGGTTGTCGCTGAGCACATGGCAGTTGCAGTTGGGCCAATCGCCCGCACCCAGGCGGATCGCCGCATCCAGGTCGTCGCGCTGGAAGTCCACGGGGTCCAGCGAGGCGGTCAGGAGCACCTCGATCTTGGGATTCTCCTGGTGGAATCCGGCCAGCCGCGGGATCAGCCACTGCATGGCGAAGGTGGTGTAGGCACGTACCTTGATCTGCCGCCGCTTCGGCGGTCGTTTGATACTGCGGGTAGCGCTGCGCAGTTGCTCGATGATGCGCGCCACGGCATCGAAGTACTGCTTGCCGGCAGGGGTCAAGGTGATCTGGCGGTGGCCACGGGTGAACAGCGGCTGCTCCATGAACTCTTCGAGGCTGCGGATCTGCCGGGACACCGCGCCAGGCGTGACGTTGAGCTCATCGGCGGCGAGGGTGATGCTCAGGTGACGAGCTACGGCCTCAAAGGCCCGGACAGCATTGAGCGGTGGAAGCTTGTCCTTCATGGGGGATCTTCTTCTTGAGGGAACGCACGAGCGACATTCTAAACCATAGGTGCGGGAGGGGCCGTGTACACACGGCGAACCCCGCGCGGCAGAATGCCAACGCGGGGGGAGGGAAGGACCACGGAGCGCTCTGTCAGAGGCGGATGATCACCGACTTGAGCTGCGTGTAGTGGGAGAGGGCGTCGATCCCCTGCTCCCGGCCGTAGCCACTTTGCTTGAAGCCGCCGCAGGGGGTCTGTACGAAGCCGCCGCTGTACTCGTTGACCACGATGCGCCCGGCTTCCAACCCGGCAGCGACCCGATGCACACGCCCGATATCGCGGCTCCAGATACCGGCACCGAGCCCGAACTCGCTGTCATTGGCCAGGCGCAGCGCATCGGCCTCATCCTTGAACGGGATTACGCAGAGAATAGGGCCGAAGATCTCCTCGCGCGCCAGGGTCATGTCATTGTGCACGCCCGTGTAGACGGTCGGTTCGATATACCAGCCCTGGCCCAGGTGTTCGCCTTCGGCCACCTTGCCGCCAATGGCGGGCACCAGGCCGTCTTCCTTGGCAGTGGCGAAGTAGCTCTGGATCTTCTCGAACTGGGCAAGGGTGGTGATGGGGCCGGAGGTGCAGTCGAAGTCTGGCCCGACCTTCAAGGCGGCCACCTGCTCTACCAGCAGCTCGACGAAGCGGTCATGGACATTCTCCTGCACCAGCAGGCGGGTGCCGGCACAGCACCATTGGCCACTGTTCCAGGTGAAGGCCCGGGTGGCGCCCTTGGCGGCTGACTGCAGGTCGGCGTCGTCGAAGACGATGTTGGCCGACTTGCCGCCCAGTTCGAGGGTCAGCGGCAGGATACGTTCAGCGGCGATGCGCCCCAGTTCCTGGCCGGCGGTCAGGCCGCCGGTGAAGGAGATCTTGCGCATCAGCGGGTGGCGGGCCATGACAGGGCCGATTACGCTGCCCTTGCCGACCACCACGTTGAACACGCCGACGGGCAGGCCCGCTTCCACGGCGATCCGGGCCAGTTCAACCAGAGATGCCGAGGTGTGCTCCGAGGGTTTGGCGACCATGGTGTTGCCGGTGGCCAGGGCGGGGGCGATGGCCCGGGCGGCCTGGTGCAAGGGGGCGTTCCAAGGCAGGATGGCGCCCGTTACGCCGAACGGGTCGCGCCGCGTGTAGACGTGGTAGTCGGGGCCTTGGTTGATGATCTCGCCGTCCATCACATTGACCAGGCCTGCGTAGAACTCGAAGTATTGGGCCGTCAGGTCCATCAGGCTGGCCATTTCCTGGCCAGGTTTGCCGGTCTCGGCGCTTTCCAGCACGCCAAGGCGGTCTTCGCTGCGGCGCACGATCCGTGCGATGTCTAGCAGGATCCGGCCGCGCTCGGCGGGGCGCATATCGCGCCAGGCAGGGAAGGCGGCATGGGCAGTGTCGATGGCCAGCGCCACGTCTTCGGCGCTGCTATTGGCGACTTCGCCCATCTTTTGCGCCGTGCGCGGGTCGATCTTGTCGACATACTGTAGGCCGCTGGGCGGCAATGACCGCCCGCCGATGAAACTCTCTACTTTCAACATTGCAAGACTCCTCGTATCGCACACAGGCGCCTGCACTCCCGGTCGTCACAGGCAGCGGGAGCGACGGCTGATGAGGGGCATCATTCGCCTGCGGGGCGCCGCCCATCAACGGATTTTTCAGCGGTCTTGGCTTGAGAAAATCTCACGCCATGCGGTGTGGAACCTATTGCCAGCCTTGATTTTTCCTCAAGCCAGTAACGCGCAAAACTCGCTTCACCGCGTGCGGCCCGGGTGCCATCGTTTCCTTACAAAAAGAACATGTGCTCAAGGGAGCCAGACGATGAACAATGACAATAGCGCGGTATACCCTCCCATGCCCCAAGCCAACTCCACTGCCCTCGCGGGCGATAGCGGACGGGTCCTGACCCGCACCGAACGCAAGGCGATCGTCGCCGCCACGCTGGGCACTATCGTCGAGTACACCGACTGGGTGATCTACGCGACCTTTTCTTCGATCCTCGCCCGCCAGTTCTTCCCCTCGGACGACAAGCTGAGCTCGCTACTGTCGGTACTGGCGGTGTTCGCCGTGGGTTTTCTGATGCGTCCCATCGGCGGCGCGGTGCTCGGTGTGTTCGCCGACCGCTACGGCCGCAAGAAAGGCCTGACCCTGTCGATCCTGCTGATGTCCTTGGCCTCACTGGTGATAGGCCTGTGCCCCAACTACGAAAGCATCGGCATCGCCGCCCCGATCATCCTGGTGCTCGCACGGCTGACCCAGGGCTTTTCCGCCGGTGGCGAGTTCGGTTCCGCGTCGGCCTTTCTCATCGAATCGGCAGCCCCCAGCCGACGGGCCTTCGCCGGATCATGGCAGTGGTTCGCGATCAATGCCGGGACGCTGGTGTCCTTCCTGCTGGGCTTTACCCTGGCGTCCTTGGGCAGTGACACGGCCTTGGAAACCTGGGGCTGGCGCGTGGCGTTCGTCATTGCCGCGCTGCTGGGCCTGATCACTCTCTGGATTCGCCTGTCGGTGCGCGAGACCGAGGTATTCAAGTCCCAGGCAGGAAAAAAGGCCGTGGCAAAGCGGCCGCTGCGGGACATCTTCAGCACCCATCGCAAGGACGTGCTGCGGGTGATCGGTGTGGCCATGTCCGGCAACCTGCTCAATTACGTGTGGATGGTCAGCTATCCCAGCCAGGTCCACTTGATCACCGGCATGTCGATACGCGAGACCCTGCTGGCCGGTTCCATCGCCGTGAGCGTCTCGCTGTTGCTGATGCCGTTGGTGGGCAAGCTGGCCGACCGCTACGGCCGCCGTCCGGTGCTGATCGCTTTTGCCGTGGGGGCCATGCTCTGGGCCTGGCCGAGTTTCGGCTTGCTGTACCAGGGCATCAGCCTGGCCGAGGTGGCCCTGTTGCAGACCATCTCCATGGTGATCCTGACCGGTTTTGGCGCGGCCTCGGCAGTGACCATGGCCGAGCAGTTCCCTACGGAAGTCCGGGTGACGGGCATTGCCCTGCCTTATGCCCTGTCGGTGACCCTGTTCGGCGGCACCTCGCCCTACATCATGACGGCTATGGCGGGTTGGGGCTTCGGTCATCTGTTCTGGATCTACCTGGTGCTGATCAGCCTGGTGAGCTGCATCACCTACATCCGCATGCCAGAGATGATGGGCCGGCCGCTGCGCTGAGCTGAGCTCTGCGGGAAGCCGTCCCGTCAAGGTGACAGGATCAGGCAAAAAGGCAGCACTTATCGGGTAACTCAGATCCATAAGGGAAATTAATCTGACCCCGCTGCCGGATTGCCGGCCCCTCTGACTGGAGAATACCCGGAGAACACCATGAGCCAGACAACCCGCGCCGTGCCACCGACTATCCGCCACATGCAACCGCCACGCGCCTATCGCCAGGTGCTGGGTTTCGTTGCCGGCCTTTGGTTGAGCCAGCGCAGGACCTTCGCCCTGGGCATTGCCCTGACGCTGGCGGCCACGGGCTTCGATCTGCTGTTGCCATGGGCGGCAGCCCGGCTCATCGACAAGGTTTCGGCACAGGTCGACGCGCCCCATGTCTGGCAAAGCTGGGGGCTGTTGATCGTGGCGTTTGCAGGGTTCGCCCTGAGCCGGAACTTCGCGCACCGGTTATGGATTCCCTTGGCCTCACGTAACATGCAGACCGTCTTGTTACGCAGCTTCGAGCACGTGCTGCATGCCCCGGCGGACTGGCATGCCATGCAGTCGACAGGGGATACCGTGCGCCGTTTGCGCCGGGCCATGGCGGGGTATGACGCGGTGACCGATGCGGTGACCATCCACCTGGGGCCTGCGCTGATGGTGCTGCTCGGCCTGGTGATCATGACCGGATGGCGCGAGCCTTTGGCGGGTGTCTTCGCCCTGGTGATGGCCCTGGCATTCGTCTGCAGCAACCTGTTGCTGGGCATGCACTGGATTCGCCCCGCCCATCTGCAGTCGAACCTTTCCGATGGCTTGCTCAGCGGCCTGGCGGCCGACGTGCTGGCGGCTGCCAGTACAGTAAAGAGCTTCACGGGAGAGGAGCAGGAGCGCACCTTGATGGCCGATATGGCCCGTGCCTGGGGGGCGGCCTCGACAACCGCGTGGCGGCGCTTCGTCGATCTCGGCCTGCTGCAGAACCTGTTGCTGCTGGTACTTCTGGCTGGTTTGAGCGGTGTCGCGCTGCTGGCCTGGTCGCGTGGCGCGACGGGGGCGGGCGATGTGGCTTTTGCGGTGACCACCTTTCTGCTCATGGCCGGTTACCTGCGCAGTTTTGGCGAGAACCTGCGGGTGGCCCAGAAGGGGCTAGAGGATGCCGCCGACGCCCTGCAATTGACGGCGCTGCCCCTTGAGGAACCTGGTCGGGTCAATGCCCAGGCTAGCTTCAAGGGCGATGTACGTTTCGAGGCGGTCGAGTTCAGCTATCCCTCGACTGGACGCCGAGTGCTTCAGGGTTTGAGCCTGCACGTGCGGCCAGGGGAGAGCGTGGCTATCGCCGGTAGCAGCGGCTCTGGTAAGTCCACGCTGGCCCGTTTGCTGCAGCGGTTCTACAGCCTCCAAGGCGGGCGGATTCTGGTCGATGGCCAGGACATTGCCGACCTGCCTCTGGCCAGCCTGCGCCGCCAAGTGGCTGTGGTAGGGCAGGAGGCGACGTTGCTCAGCCGGTCAGTCCGGGACAACATCGCTTATTCCCATCCTGGCGCCACCCAGGAGCAGATCGTCCGCGCCGCCACCGCCGCTTGCGCCCATGAGTTCATCCTGCAACTGCCCCAGGGTTACGATACCCAGGTCGGCAGCCATGGGGCGTTGCTTTCCGGTGGTCAACGCCAGCGCTTGGCGCTGGCCCGGGCCTTGCTGGCGGATGCACCGATCCTGGTGCTGGACGAGGCCACCTCGGCCCTCGACGGTGCCACGGAGGCCAGGGTGCTTGCGGGTATCGCAACACTGCGCCCGGAGCAGACCCGGATCATCATCGCCCACCGGCAGGCGGCCATGTTGGCCGCCGACCGGGTAGTGTGGATAGCGCAGGGCAGGGTGGAGGACAGCGCTGCCGATCAGGTGGCGTGACGATCCGACGGCAATCCTGATGGCCGCTTTGAGTGTGGTTGGTCGGTGCTGACTGGCCCACCAAGCTGCTGTTGACGGGTAGCCTGTAGCACGCGCCGGGTTCAGACCATCGCCAAGCCCTGCTTGCGCGTCGGTGGCGGAAACGCCTTGTCGATGGCCCGCAGGTCTTCGCTGCTGAGCACTAGCCCGGCCGCTGCCGCGTTGAGCCGCACATGCTCCGGCTCCACGGCTTTGGGAATGGCGATCACCCCGTCGTTGCGCGTCACCCAGGCCAGGCTCACCTGGGCCGGCGTGGCCCCGTGGCGCTCGGCGATCTGCGCCAGCACCGGGTGCGTGAGCAGGCGACCGGCCTGGGCCAGGGGGCAGTAGGCCATGGTCGGCAGTTGACGCGCTTGGCTCCAGGGCAGCAGGTCGAACTCGATGCTGCGCTGGGCCGGGTTGTACAGCACCTGGTTGGTGGCGCAGTCGGGGTTGTGCAGTTCGCGAAGGTCATCGACATCGAAGTTGGACACGCCCCAGCGGCGGATCTTGCCGGCCTCGCGCAGGCGCTCGAAGGCTTCGACCGTTTCCTCCAGTGGGTACTGGCCCCGCCAGTGCAGCAGGTACAGGTCGATGCAGTCGGTGCCCAGGCGCCGGAGGCTGCGCTCACAGGCGGCAGGAGTGCTCTTACGGCTGGCATTGTGTGGGTAGACCTTGCTGACCAGGAACACCTGGTCGCGACGACCGGCAATCGCTTCGCCGACCACTTCTTCGGCGCCGCCTTCTGCATACATCTCGGCCGTGTCGATCAGGGTCAGGCCCTGTTCGATGCCCTGTTGCAGGGCGGCTACTTCACGGGCCTTGTTGCGGGCGTCTTCGCCCATGTACCAGGTGCCCTGGCCAATGGCTGGAACGCTGGAACCTGCGAGTTTCACGGTACGCATGTCACCTCCTGAGGACGGGTATGTTCAAGCAGCACGTCGAGCAGCGCCTGGGCTGCGGTCGAGAGTTTATGGTCGGTCAGCGAGATGACGCCGATACGCCGCTCCACGCTGGGTTCGACCAATGGCACGCAGCGCGCGCCGAGTTCCTGCATCTGGCCGATGCACAGGGCTGGGACGGCGCTGACCCCCAGGCCGTTGGCAACCATGCGGCCGATAGTCGAGAGCTGGTGGCTTTCGAAGGCTACCGTCAGCTTGCCGTGCTCGGCGGCCAGGTTCTGCTCCAGCAACAGCCGTACCGCCGACGGCCGTTGCAGGGCGATGAACTCTTCGCCCAGCAGTTCGTGCCAAGTCACCTGGGGCTGTCGGGCCAGTGCCGAGTCGGCCGGGACCACGGCGACAAAGCGGTCCAGGTACAGCGGTTGGAAGTGTAGGGCATCGCCACTGTCTGGCTCGAAGCCGATGCCCAGTTCAACGCGGCGGTGACGCACCAGCTCCAGTACCTGTTCGTTGATCACGTCGTGCACCGTGACATTGACCCGGGGGTAGCGCTGGCGAAACACCTTGAGAGAGGCCGGCAGCAGGTTGCCCGCGAACGCCGGCATGGCGGCGATGGCCACGCGCCCCAGTTGCAGGGTGAAGCGCTGGCGCAGCAGTTCTTCGGTGTCGTCCCAGTCGGCCAGCAGGCGCCGGGCCAGGGGCAGCAGCACTTCGCCTTCCGGGGTCAGGCTGACGCTACGGGTGGTGCGGGCGAGCAGGGCGCCGCCGAGATTCTCCTCCAGCGCCTTGATGGTCAGGCTCAGGGCCGGCTGAGACAGGTGCAAGTGCTCGCCGGCCTGGGCGAAGCTCTGGTACTTGGCCACGGTGACGAAGGCGCGCAGTTGCTTGATGTTCATAAGGGGCTGGTCACTGTTTTGAAAAAATTATCAATCGATGATTAAAACAAAATTAACAAATTAGTTGGTACGGGTGAAGATGCGCCAGACGCTCACCGACAGCCTCGTCGGTTCACAACTACAAAAGGCGGATCAGCATGGCCGGACTGGACAAGCGCGTAGCAACCTATGAAGAGGCCCTCGATGGCCTGACCGATAACATGACGGTACTGGCCGGTGGTTTCGGTCTCTGCGGTATCCCCGAAAACCTGATTGCCGAGATCAAGCGCCGTGGCGTCAAGGGCCTGACCGTGGTCTCGAACAACTGTGGCGTCGATGGTTTCGGCCTGGGTGTGCTGCTCGAAGACCGGCAGATCCGCAAGATGGTCGCCTCCTACGTCGGCGAGAATGCCGAGTTCGAACGCCAACTGCTCAGTGGCGAGCTGGAAGTGGAACTGACCCCCCAGGGCACTCTGGCTGAGAAGATGCGCGCCGGTGGTGCCGGCATTCCAGCCTTCTTCACTGCCACCGGTTACGGTACGCCAGTCGCCGAAGGCAAGGAAGTGCGCGAGTTCAACGGCCGCCACTACATCCTCGAAGAAGCCATCACCGGTGACTTCGCCATCGTCAAGGGCTGGAAGGCCGACCACTACGGCAACGTGGTGTACCGCAACACTGCGCAGAACTTCAACCCGCTGGCCGCCACCGCCGGCAAGATCACCGTGGTCGAGGTCGAGGAGATCGTCGAGCCTGGCGTGCTGCTGCCCAGCGAGATCCACACCCCGGGCATCTATGTCGACCGGGTCATCGTCGGCACTTTCGAAAAGCGCATCGAAAAGCGCACCGTCAAAGCCTGAACGGCCTTCGCACAGAACAACAAAGAGACCCAGACCATGGCACTTACCCGCGAACAAATGGCGCAACGCGTCGCCCGTGAACTCAAGGACGGCTACTACGTCAACCTCGGCATTGGTATCCCGACCCTGGTGGCCAACTACGTCCCGGCTGACATGGACGTAATGTTGCAATCGGAAAATGGCCTGCTCGGCATGGGTGAATTCCCCACCGAGGGGCAACTGGACGCCGACATGATCAATGCCGGCAAACAGACCGTCACCGCCCGCCGTGGCGCCTCGATCTTCAACTCGGCAGAGTCCTTCGCCATGATCCGTGGCGGCCATGTCGACCTCACTGTGCTGGGAGCCTTCGAGGTGGACGTGGAGGGCAACATCGCTTCCTGGATGATCCCCGGCAAGCTGGTCAAGGGCATGGGCGGAGCGATGGACCTGGTAGCCGGTGCCGACAACATCATCGTCACCATGACCCACGCCTCCAAGGATGGCGAATCCAAGCTGCTGCCCCGCTGCAGCCTGCCACTGACTGGTGCCGGCTGCATCCGCAAGGTGTTGACTGACCTGGCCTACCTGGAGATTGAGGATGGCGCCTTCATCCTGCGCGAGACGGCGCCAGGGGTCAGCGTTGAAGAAATCATCGAAAAGACCGCCGGCAAGCTGATCGTGCCGGACGATGTGAAAGAAATGACGTTCTGACAGACGTCGTTTCCGAAGGCCCCATCGCGGGGCAAGCCTGCTCTCACGACGGACCACGCATCCTTCGTGGAAGCAGGCTTGCCCCGCGATGGGGCCTGTGTCGTTCCATAAAAAACCAATAAAAGGAAAATCCTGTGGCCGCTGATATGCAAGACAGCCGCTCCGCCCGCTTTGCCCTGCGTTGCTCGAACTGGGCCGAACGCTGGTTCCCCGACTCCTGGGTGTTCGCCGCCCTGGCCGTGGTCCTGGTCAGCCTCGGTGCCCTGGCCATGGGCGCCAAGCCTACCGACACCGCCACGGCCTTCGGCGATGGCTTCTGGAGCCTGATTCCCTTCACCATGCAGATGGCCTTCGTGGTCATCGGCGGTTACGTGGTGGCCAGTTCGCCACCTGCCGTACGCCTGATCGACCGCCTGGCGCGCCTGCCCAAGAATGGCCGCTCGGCCGTGTGCTGGGTGGCGCTGATTTCGATGCTGGCGTCCTTGCTCAACTGGGGCTTGTCGCTGGTGTTCGGCGGGCTGCTGGTGCGCGCCTTGGCCCGTCGCCAGGACCTGAAGATGGACTACCGCGCCGCCGGTGCCGCCGCCTACCTGGGGCTGGGCGCCGTATGGGCGCTGGGCCTGTCGTCCTCGGCAGCTCAGTTGCAGGCCAACCCGGCCAGCCTGCCGCCGTCGATCCTGGCGATCACCGGTGTGATCCCCTTCACTGAAACCATCTTCCTCTGGCAGTCCGGCGTCATGTTGGCGGCACTGGTGGTCATCTCGCTGATCGTTGCCTACGCCACCGCGCCAGGGCCGAACAGCGCCCGCTCCGCCGAAGATTGCGGCGTCGACCCGAGCTTCAGCGCGCCGCCACCGCCTCAGCGCACGCGTCCGGGCGAGTGGCTGGAATACAGCCCGGTCCTGACCCTGCTGCTGGTGGTGCTGGCAGCGGGCTGGCTCTACCATGAGTTCTCCACCAAGCCGGCCATCACCGCGATTTCTGGCCTCAATACCTACAATTTCTTGTTCATTATGCTCGGTGCCTTGCTGCACTGGCGCCCGCGCAGCTTCCTCGATGCAGTGGCACGCGCCGTGCCGACCACCACCGGGGTGTTGATCCAATTCCCGCTGTATGGCTCGATCGCCGCCATCCTCACCCAGGTCAAGGGTGGCGACGCCCAGACACTGGCCCACCACATCTCCACCTTCTTCGTGCAGATCGCCTCCCATGACACCTACGCCGTGCTCATGGGCGTGTACTCGGCCGTGCTGGGCTTCTTCATCCCCTCCGGTGGCGGCAAGTGGATCATCGAAGCACCCTACGTGATGCTGGTGGCCAACGACCTGCAGTACCACCTGGGCTGGGCCGTACAGATCTACAACGCCGCCGAGGCGCTGCCGAACCTGATCAACCCGTTCTACATGCTGCCCTTGCTGGGCGTGCTGGGCCTCAAGGCACGCGACCTGATCGGCTTCTCCTTCGTGCAGTTGCTGGTGCACGTGCCGCTGGTGCTGGTCCTGCTGTGGGCGTTGGGGACGACGTTGCAGTACACGGCGCCAGTGATGCCGTAGAGATCAATACTGGCACCGTGCAAAGGTGGTCAATGCGACCTATGCCAGTCACTCAAGGCCAGTGGAGCCGCGACAGGCCACAACCGCAGCCTTTGTCTCGCATCAGGCTTTCTGGTGCTGCAGTCTCGAGGTAGGAGCCAGCGTCAGCTGGCGATGGACGCGTAGTGGCGCTGTTTCCGGCAAGGCCCCGCCGGCTGACGCTGGCTCCTACGGATAGTGTCAGCCGCAAGAATAAGGCATGCAGAGGGCTGCTATAGATCTGACTTTTTCTTGTTTTGGAATTTCCGATAACTATTCCTATTCGATATTCGTTATCAAATGGATGCCTTCCACGGCAGAAACGGAATTCACCGCAAGAACAAGGAAAAGGCAGCGATGTTCGCACCTATCAGCCGTTCCATGACCCTTACCCTGGGTCTTTGTGCCACTGTCATCAGCCCACTGTCCCTGGCTGAGGAGACCGAACCGAGGTCTGAGGACAAGGCACTGGAACTGGGCTCCACCGAGATCCTCGCCCAGGGATTGGGCAGCACCACCGAGCACACGGGCGCCTATACCACCGGCAGCATGAGCGCTGCTACGCGTCTGAACCTGTCGATCAAGGAAACGCCGCAGTCGGTGTCGGTGCTGACCCGCCAGCAGCTCGACGACTTCCAGCTCAACACGCTTTCCGAAGCCTTGGCCCATGTGACCGGGGTTACTGTGCAACGCAACGACTCGGAGCGGCCGACCTATTACTCGCGTGGTTATGCGATCAATAACTTCCAGATCGATGGGATGCTCAATACCTTCTCGGGGCTCAAGTCGGACTCGGACACTATTATCTACGACCGCATCGAGGTCGTGCGCGGGGCCACTGGCCTGACTACGGGGGCAGGGGACCCGTCCGGCACCATCGCCATGGTGCGCAAGCGCCCGACCCATGAGCTGGCGGTGAAGACCGGCCTCAGTGCCGGCAGCTACGACAACTACTACAGCTACCTGGATGTCGGTGGCCCGCTGGGCTTCGATGGCCGTTTGCGCGGGCGCACGGTGCTGGCCTACCGCGACAGCAAGTCGTTCATGGACAAGTACCAGTCCCAGCGTGAAGTGGCCTACGGTATCCTCGAGGCCGACCTGAGCGACAGCACGGTGCTGGCGGTGGGCTACGACTACCAGAACAGGCATGTGCAGGGTTCATCCTGGGGCACGGTGCCGTACTGGAATGCCGATGGCAGCAAGGCCAACCTGCCACGCTCGACCAACCTGGCGGCGCCCTGGTCTTCCTGGCCATTGAAGGACAAGACCGCCTTCGTCACCCTTGACCAGCAACTGGGCAACGATTGGTTGCTCAAGGCCGCCTATACCTATCGGCAAAGCGACACGGACGGCAAGGTGTACTACGGCGGCAATGGCTTTCCCGAAGCCGATCGCAGCGGTATGCACGCGTGGTACAGCCACTTTGCCGGGGAAGAGAAGATGAGCGCTATCGACTTCAATCTGGCAGGCCCATATGAGCTGCTCGGACGTAGTCACGACTTCATGATCGGCTATGGCGAGTCGGAGCGGCGCAACCGTTCGCCCTACATCATCAGTGGCGCCCTGCCTGAGGACTACGCCTCGATTCCTGACTGGAAGTACATGGGCTCGATTCCCAAGTTCTACGACACCACCACCGGCCTGGATGCCTCGCGCGACCGCACCGAGCAGAAGGCTGGCTACATTGCCACGCGCCTGAACCTGACCGATGACTTGCACCTGGTTTTGGGCAGCCGCTATGGCAGTTGGAAAGTGAAGAGCCATTCCTGGCAGTACGACGGCAACCTGGCGGTCACCAAGCATACGCCGGGCGGCCAGACTCACAACGATCAGTGGACGCCATACGCGGGGGTGCTCTATGACCTGACCGAGCAGTACACCGTCTATGCCAGCTACACCGATATCTTCAAGCCACAGACTGTGCAGGATGTGGACAAGAAATATCTGGAACCGATAGTCGGCAAGGTCTATGAAATAGGCCTCAAGGGCAGTCTGTTCGAGGACCGGGCCAACCTGAGCACGGCTGTGTTCCGTAGCAAGCAGGATAACGTCCCCGAGATCGACGACTCGGTCCCGCGGGGGCCGAACGGCGAGCAGTACTACAAGTCTGGCGGCAAGGGCATTGTGGTCGAAGGCTTCGAGGCAGAGATCGCGGGTGAAGTGATGCCGGACTGGAACCTCAGCCTGGGCTATAGCTATACCCATGCCGCCACCGCCGATAAGCAGCGCAAGAGCACCGAGCAACCGCTGAACCTGGTGCGTCTCTCCACCACCTACAAGGTGCGGCCAGCACTGACCGTCGGTGGCACCCTGGACTGGCAGAGCGATACCTATGGCGTGGGCAAGCGCCCGGTGGGGCGTGATAGCGAAGGAGACATTGTGACGGTTGCTGAGCGCATGACCCAGGACGCCTTCGCGGTGGTCGGGCTGATGGGCCGCTACCAGTTCGATGAGCACCTGTCGGCGTCGGTGAACGTGAAGAACCTGTTCGACAAGCACTACTACAACAATGTGGGGTTCTATAACGGCGTGTACTACGGTGAGCCGCGCACCTTGATGGTGAGCTTGGACTGGAGGCTCTAGCCGGATAGCGGGATACCCCTTGGGGACGCTATGCGGCCCAAAGGGGTACTGGTTGGCACCTGTCCAGCGCTGCGGTCAGCGGCCTTGACGCAGTTCGTTCAACAACGCCTGCAACTGTCCACGTCCCGCTTCATCCAGCGCAAACACCGGCCTGCGCGGCTCGCCCACCGGCAAGCCGGTCAGCTCCAGTCCCGCCTTGACCGTGGCTGGCAGGCCGCCTTTGAGGATGAAGTCCAGCAACGGCAGTTGTCGGTAGAACAGTGCCTTGGCCTGCTCGAGGTCGCCGGACAGCACCGCCTGGTACAACTGCTGGTTGAGGTCGGGAATGAGGTTGGCGGCGGCGGTGCACCAGCCGCTGGCACCGGCGACGAATGCTTCCAGGGCCAGGGGGTTGCAGCCATTGTAGAAGGGCACCTGGCCTTCGCCGAGCAGGTGCAGCTTGTGCATGCGCTGGATGTCGCCGGTGCTCTCCTTGACCATGGTCACGTTGTCCACTTCGCGCACGATCCGCAGGATTAGCTCCACCGGCAGGTCAGTGCCACTGGTGGCAGGGTTGTTGTAGAGCATGATCGGGATGTCGATGGCGCTGCCGATGGCGCGGTAGTGCTGGATGATCTCGGCTTCGCTGAGCTTCCAGTAAGCGGCCGGCAGCACCATCACCGCGTCGGCGCCCTTGGCCTGGGCGAAGCGGGCGCGGCGCACGGCGCTGGCGGTGGTCAGGTCGGAGACGCTGACGATGCTCGGCACGCGCCGGGCGATATGCGCCAAGCTGAACTCGGCCACCTGCTGCCACTCGCTGTCGCTGAGGTAGGCGCCTTCGCCAGTGCTGCCCAGGGGGGCGATGGCCTGGACGCCGCCTTCGATCAGGCGGTCGATGGACTGGCCCAGGGCGGCCAGGTCGAGCTGCTCGCCGCCAGCGCTGAAAGGGGTGATGGTGTAGCCGATGATGCCGTGAAAGATCGTGGACATGAGGGTAACTCCGCAAGCAAGGCTATAAAAGGTCAGTTCAGGCAGTCGGTGTGGCTGCGCAGGCTCTGCCGGGCAAAGTAGTTGAAGGCAGCGGCGTGGCGCTTGGGGCGGTCGATCCAGTCGTGGGCTTCGCGGCCCAATTCGGGTGCGATCGGCTTGATTTGCCCGGCGGACATGGCCAGCAGTTGCAGGCGTGCGGCGCGTTCGATCAGTTGGGCGAAGACGCAGGCTTGCTCGATGCTGGAACCGGTGGACAGCTGGCCATGGTGGGACAGCAGGATGGCCCGCTTGTCGCCCAGGGCCTGGCTAATGATCTCGCCTTCTTCATTACCCACCGGTACGCCTGGCCAGGCTTCGAGAAAGGCACAGTCGTCGTACAGCGGGCAGAGGTCCATATGCGACACCTGCAGCGGTACTTCCAGCATCGACAGGGCGGCGACGTGGGTCGGGTGGGTATGGATGATGCAATTCGCATCCGGGCGGGCACGGTATACCCAGCTGTGGAAGCGGTTGGCTGGGTTTGGCATGCCCTGGCCTTCGAGGACTTCCAGGTCTTCGTTGACCAGCAATAGATTGCTGGCGCTGATCTCGTCGAAACCCAGGCCCAGTTGTTGGGTGTAGAAGGTGCCCGGCTGCGGGCCACGGGCGCTGATCTGCCCGGCCAGGCCGGAGTCGTGGCCGTGGTCGAAGAGAATTCGGCAGGTCAGGGCCAGCTTTTCCCGTACAGTCCACGTATTATCGGCAAGCGAGCCTTGCATCTGCGTCAGGGCCTGATGGACCAGCTGGTCTTTGCTGTGTGTCAGGGTCTTGGCCATTGGGGGACGTCCTCGGTGGCGTGATGGGATGTCAGTGCTTGCCCGCCCTGCTGCTTTGGTCGGTGGAAGGGCGGCCAGGTGAATGACACAATAGATCCTATATGACACAAAGTGTCATAAGCAAGGAGAAATCCGCCCGCTGCCCGGGGAAATCCGCGTCACATGTCTATCCGTTTGAAACTATTGAGAAAAAAACTGGGGGTCACCCTGGAGGTGCTGGCAGAGAAGGCCGGCATGACCAAGAGTTACCTGTCCAAGGTCGAGCGCGGTTTGAACACGCCTTCGATTGCCGCGGCGCTGAAGCTGGCCCGGGCCTTGAACGTCAATGTCGAGGAACTGTTCGCCGAGGACCAGCCAGGCCAAGAGCGCTACAGCCTGGTGCGCCAAGGGGAGCGTCAGGCGTTGGTGGGGGATGCGCAAGGCCCGGGTTATGCGGTGCTGACTACCCAGGTCGGCCAGCGCAGCCTGCTGCCATTCATCATCCAGCCGCCGAGCGATTTCAGCGACTCGACCTTCAAGGAGCACCAGGGTGAAGAATTCCTCTTCGTCCATGAGGGGCAAGTGGAGGTCGATTTCATGAGTGAGCGGGTGCTGCTGGAAAAAGGCGACGCCCTGTATTTCAACGCCCAGACACCTCACCGCCTGCGTTCGATCGGGCCGCAGCAGGCCCAGTTGCTGGTGGTGGTGCACGACAGCGACGGGTGAGGGCTGGGGGATGATCGAGGTTTCGCGGTTCTGGCGCGATCCAGCGCTTCCCTTTGTGGAGGCAAGGCGGGTAGGGGATGGACGCCAGGTCTGTTATGCGCCTCATTCCCATGAGAGCTTTTCAATCGGTGCCATCACCGGTGGGCGCAGTACGTACGTCACAGGCGGGATACACCGAGAGGTGGAAGCCGGTACTGTGGTGTTGATGAATCCCGGGGTAGTGCACACCTGCAATCCTATTGCTGGCGAGCCCTGGTCCTACCTGATGCTGTTCGTCGACCTGTCATGGCTGAGCGAGCAAGGCTTCGAGTTGCCCCATGCCACTTGTAGCACTTCACCGCTCTTGTACAGCCAGTTGTTGCAGGTGTTCGCCGCGCTGTTCGACATCGACCATGAGGCCTGTGCGAAGGAGGCGATGCTGGCCAGATTTTTCCACGCACTGCCCGATCAGTTGGGCGCGGTGCCTATGTCGGAAGGGCCGGGCAATCCACGCTTGGAGGTGGCTGCCGCCTTCATCCGTGCCCATTGCACCGATGCCCTGAGCTTGGAGGAGATCTGCGGTGCGGCCGGGTTGTCACGTTCCTACCTGATTCGTGCTTTTGGCCGGCAGTTCGGCCTGACACCCCATGGCTATCTGCTCGACCAGCGTGTGCAGTACGCCCGTGCGCAGTTGCGCCGTGGCCGGTTGATCGCTGAGGTAGCCGTGGAGGCTGGTTTCGCCGACCAGGCCCACTTGCAGCGGGCCTTCAAGCAGCACTTGGCCGCTACGCCTGGGCACTATCGCTCAGCCCAGTAGTAGGTACAGCGCGCTGGCTGCCAGCAGCGCGGCCAGGCAGCGGTTGAACAATCGCATATGGCGCGCATTGCTAAGGTAGTGGCGTATCACGCTGCCGGCCCAGGCCCAGCTGGCGACGGAGAGGAAGCAGATCGGTGCGTAGATCCAAGTGAACAGCCAGAGTAATTGCTGCTCGCCGCCGGTATAGGCGCCGACGCCGGCAACGCCTGCCAACCAGGCTTTTGGGCTAAGCCATTGCATGGCCGCGCCATGCAATGCCGAGGGCGCCCTGTGCTTGCGCTCGGCGCCCAACTCACCGTTGTCACTGGCCAGTTTCCAGGCCATATACAGTAGGAACAGCACCCCGCCCCAGTGCAGTAACTGTCCCGTCAACGGCCAACGCGACAGCAACTCGTGCAGGCCGAGGCCGACCAGCACCAGCAACGCACAGAAGCCCAGGGTGGCGCCGCAGGCATGCGCCAGACTGGCTCGTAGGCCATGGCGGGCACCGCTGCCGAGGGCGACGATATTGACCGGCCCGGGTGAGATGGACGCCGCCAGCGCAAAGGCGGCCATGGAGAGTGAGAGGCTCATGTTGTCTTCCTTGTTGGAGTTCACGCCATCCTAGCGGCCACCTGGACAGGGGTATTGAAGAAAAGTACCCGAGCGAAATCTGTTACAGCTTTTGTAATATTTTCTCACTGTAAGAAAAACCTGCTGTGCTTGTAGGATCTCTATCCCAAAATTGATTTCAGGTACCTATGAGCACCTTCGCGGAGCCCCCCAGTAGCTGGCCGTCCTGGCCTTCTTTCCTCTTCCCTTGTCCCTGTGACACCTTGCGCATGAGTACCCGCCCATGGAATGGCTAGCCGACCCCACGGCTTGGCTGGGCCTTGCCACGTTGATCGTCCTTGAACTGGTGCTGGGTATCGATAATCTGGTGTTCATCGCCATCCTTGCCGACAAGCTGCCACCGCACCAGCGCGACCGCGCCCGGGTGATCGGCCTGACGCTGGCGCTGGTCATGCGCTTGGGCCTGCTGGCCAGCATCTCCTGGATGGTCACCCTGACCGCGCCGCTGTTCGAGCTGTTCGGCAAGAGCTTCTCCGGGCGTGACCTGATCATGCTGTTTGGCGGAGTATTCCTCCTGTTCAAGGCCACTATGGAGCTGCACGAGCGCCTTGAGGGGCATGTCGTCCAGGCCAGCGGTGCCGTGCGCCATGCTGCGTTCTGGCCCATCGTGGCGCAGATTGTCGTGCTCGACGCGGTGTTCTCCCTGGATGCGGTGATCACTGCCGTGGGCATGGTCGAGCACTTGTCGGTGATGATGATCGCGGTGGTCTTCTCCATCGGCATCATGATCGTTGCCAGCAAGCCGTTGACCCGCTTCGTCAATGCCCACCCGACGGTGATCATGCTGTGCCTGGGCTTTTTGATGATGATCGGTTTCAGCCTGACTGCCGAAGGCCTGGGCTTCCACATCCCGAAAGGCTACCTGTATGCGGCCATCGGTTTCTCGATCCTGATCGAGCTGTTCAACCAGCTGGCCCGTGCCCGTCGCAAGCGCAGCCTGCAGCAGCACCGGCCACTGCGTGAGCGTACTGCCCATGCCGTACTGCGTCTGCTGGGTGGGCGCAAGGTGGAGGCCGGCGAGGTGGGTGAGGAAATCGCCGATCTGGTCGAGGGCGCAGAGGAGCAGGTGCTGTTCGACCGTCGCGAGCGGGTGATGATCAGCGGTGTGCTGAACCTGGCCGAGCGGCCGATTCGCACGGTGATGACGGTGCGTGCCGAGGTCGACGCCATCGAGCTCAGTCAGGGCCCCGAGGCCATTGCCCAGACGCTGATGAATTCGCCTTACTCGCGCCTGCCGCTGATCCGTGACGGCCACATCGAAGAGCCGTTGGGTTTCGTGCACAAGAAGGAACTGCTCAAGGAGCTGCTGGCCGGCAACACGCCGGAGCTGGAGAGCCTGGCCCGGGTCCCGTTGAACCTGCTGGAGAGCTTTAGCATCCTCAACGCCTTGGAGCAGATGCGTGGCCAGTCGACGCACATCGCCTTCGTGGTCAACGAATTCGGCGACTTCACCGGAGTGCTGACCATGACTGACATTCTTGAGTCGATTGCCGGTGAGCTGCCGGACGCCAGTGAGGTGGAAGGCCCTGGGATAGTCGAAGAGGCTGGTGGCTTTGTCGTCAGCGGTGCCCTCAACCTCCGCCAGGTGCAGGCGCATACTGGCTTCATCGCGGCTCCCACCGAGGACTACCAGACCCTGGCAGGCTTGGTGATGAGCCTGCTCGACCGCCTGCCGATGGTCGGCGACAGCCTGGCCTGGAACGGCTGGCGGATGACCGTGGTGGCAGTGGAGGAGCGTCGTGTGCGCCAGGTGCGGCTTACACTGGACGGCGCTGGCGCAGCAGGTGCTTGATCCCTTCGAGCACCAGCACCAGCACTGCGGCCCAGATCGGCAGGTAGGTCAGCCACTGGTCCGGGCCGATGGTCTCACCCAGCAGCAGGGCCACGCCGACCAGCAGTACTGGTTCGACATAGCTGAGCAAGCCGAACAGGCTGAATGGCAGCAGGCGGCTGGCCAGGACGTAGCAGACCAGCGCCAGGGCGCTGATCACCCCGAGCAGCGGGATCAACCCGTAGAGTCCGGGGTGCTCGGCCAGGTCGGCCGCTGACAACGGCCCCTTGAGGACGAAGTAGAGGGCTGCTGGCAGCAGCAGGAACATATCGCTCCACAGCCCGCCGAGATGGTCGTTGCGGCATTTGCGGCGCAACACGAAGTAGATCGGGTAGCCGATGGCGACCACCAGGGTTTCCCAGGCGAAGCTGCCGTGCTGGTAGAGTTCGTGGCCGACCCCGGAGGCTGCGCACAGCACGGCCACTTTCTGCAGGTGCGACAGGCGCTCGCCGTACACCAGGCGGCCGGTCAGGACCATGGTCAGCGGTAGCAGGAAGTAGCCCAGCGACACCTCCAGGCTACGGCCATGTAGTGGCGCCCAGAGGAACAGCCAGAGTTGGATACCGATCAGCCAGGATGTCCCGAGCATACCCAGCAACAGCAGCGGATTTTTCCGCACCCGCCCCAGTAGGGCGGTGACCAGCGGCCAGTCTTTGCTTAGCAGCATGAACAGCGTGAGGCAGGGCAGGGTCAACAAGGTGCGCCAGCCAAAGATCTCTTCGCCATCCAGCGGGGCCAGCAGGGAGGTATAGAAGTACATCACGGCGAACAGACAGGACGCCATGACCGATGAAAGAATGCCTTTTGACACGTATGCCTCGGTTGCAGGGGGGGGGCGGTTGGATCAACCGGGCATGATCTCAGGGGGCGAGTCTTGCGGCAACCTCGAGACGCTGGGCTGGGCGGCCAGCGCCTGCAGGAAGGCATCTACCGGCATTGGCCGGGCGAACAGATAGCCTTGCTGGAAATCCACCTCATGACGCGCCAGGTAATCACGCTGGACCTCGGTCTCCACCCCTTCGGCGACGATGCCCAGTTCCAGCTTGGCCGACAGTTCGATGATGCTGTCGAGGATGTGCTGGGACAGGGCGTCACCGCCGATCATGGCGACGAAGCTCTGGTCGATCTTCAGGTAATCGACCTTGAACTGGCGCAGGTAGTTGAGGCTCGACTGGCCGGTGCCGAAGTCGTCCAGGGCGATCATCACCCCCATGGCATGCAGTTTCTCGAACAGTTCCAGAGTGATCGGCGTGGCTTCGATCAACTTGCGTTCGGTCAGTTCCAGGGTCAGTACCACCCTGCCAGGCGGAAAGTGCTGGAGGAAGGTGCGGCAGTCATCGAGCAGGGCCAGGTCGCGGCAGTGGTCGGCGGTAATGTTGATGCCGATGTGAAAGCCGTCCTCGAGCAAGGCTGAGTAGGGTGCCAGGTCTTGGGCGGTGTGCGTCATCAGTGCGCGGGTCATGGCGACGATCTGCCCGGTGTGTTCGGCGTAGGGGATGAACAGGTCCGGCCGCACCAGGCCATCGCGCGGGTGTTGCCAGCGCATCAGCACTTCGACGCCAGCCCAGCGGTAATCGTCCTTGCGTACCACCGGCTGGAAGTAGGGCAGGAGCTCGTCGGCCTCCAGCGCGCGCTGCAGTTCGGCACGAGGCGACAAGGCGCGGCGGATCTGCCAGCGACACGCCACCCCAGCCAGGACCCCCAGTCCCAGCAGCAGGCTGAGCAGGGCCGGGTAGTGGCTGCGCATCCGTTCGTTAAGCTTGCCCGGGCCATAGCCGCCATGGACGGAGAAGGAATAACGGCTCGAGCGCAGGAAAGTGGCGGCACTGGCCGACGGCGGCGGGGCGCCATCGTGGACCAGGCCATCCTTGCCCATCCAGTGCTTGCCGACCTGCAGGCGCAGTTCGTTTTCCGGGCCGATCAGGCGCAGGGCGGTGAGCAGGTGATCGCCATCGACCGTGGTGATCGCTCCCCGGTCACCCTGGTTGGCACGGTACACCAGCAGCGGATGCCCAGGGGTGACCGAATTGCCGTTCATCAGCCACAGCCGGCCATCGGTGTAGTCGCTGGCGTCCACCGGCTCGTCGTAGTCTCCGAATAAGGAAGAGCAATAAAGGGTGTTGTGTTCGAACAGGTTGGTCGAGCGCACGAAGGAAACACGGGTGACCTGGGCTCGCAACGCCAGGGTGGCGTCCTTGCAGGGGCGGCCTGCCAGGGGCAGGAGAGCCTCGGCGGCACCGGAGATGTTGTCGAGGATATGCTCGACATGCGCCACCACTTGCTGTGCGGTGGCGTGGCTGCTGGCCTGTAGTTCGCGGCCGGTCTGCCAGTGCATGATGGCCAGGCCACAGACTAACGGCAGTACGCCGACACCCCAGGGCAAGAGGGCGCGCCAGCTCCAGCGGCCAGGGCGTTTTACCGAGAGGGGCATACTGACTAACCTTGTAAGAGTACTGAAAAATAGCTGTAGGGGCAGAGGATAGCCGTTTGTCGCATGTTGCGGATGAACTTGTGTGCGACAAAATGGTTTACGCAATGTAGAATCGTTTTACGAATACAATAATAAGGTTTCCCGCTTCCGGGAAATCAGCCCGCCGAGAATGGGTTCATATGAAGTGTCTTGGGTTCAAGCTGATCTATGGTGACTACCTCGCACGCAGTGTGAGGGGAATCTCCTGCGCGCCACCTCTGTTCGACATCGATAGCAAGCGTTGACCGTTTTTCTACTGCTTTTGATGAGGACACGAACATGGCTGATATCTTTGACAACCCGATGGGGCT
Source organism: Pseudomonas sp. X10 (assembly GCF_054889225.1). Taxonomy (NCBI): domain Bacteria; kingdom Pseudomonadati; phylum Pseudomonadota; class Gammaproteobacteria; order Pseudomonadales; family Pseudomonadaceae; genus Pseudomonas; species Pseudomonas sp. X10. The sequence continues at coordinate 2,488,076 of NZ_CM142677.1, forward strand.
GATGGGCTTCGAATTCATCGAGCTCGCCTCGCCGACACCAGGCACCCTGGAGCCGATCTTCCAGATGATGGGCTTCACCAAGGTGGCGACCCACCGTTCCAAGGATGTGCACCTCTATCGCCAGGGGGGCATCAACCTGATCCTGAACAACGAACCGAAGAGCATCGCCTCCTATTTCGCCGCAGAGCATGGCCCATCGGTGTGCGGCATGGCTTTCCGCGTGCGCAACGCCCACGAAGCCTACGCCCGTGCCCTGGAGCTGGGCGCCCAGCCGGTGGAAATCGAGACCGGTCCGATGGAACTGCGCCTGCCGGCGATCAAAGGGATTGGCGGCGCGCCGCTGTACCTGATCGACCGCTTCGAAGAAGGCAGCTCGATCTATGACATCGACTTCAACTACCTCGAAGGCGTGGACCGTAACCCGGTCGGCGCGGGGCTGAAGATCATCGACCACCTCACTCACAACGTCTATCGCGGGCGCATGTCCTACTGGGCTGGCTTCTACGAGAAGCTGTTCAATTTCCGCGAAATCCGTTACTTCGACATCAAGGGTGAATATACCGGCCTGACCTCCAAGGCCATGACCGCGCCTGATGGTATGATCCGCATCCCGCTGAACGAGGAATCCTCCAAAGGCGCTGGTCAGATCGAAGAGTTCCTGATGCAGTTCAACGGCGAGGGCATCCAGCATGTGGCGTTTCTCACCGACGACCTGATCAAGAGCTGGGATGCGCTCAAGGCCCTGGGCATGCGCTTCATGACGGCACCGCCGGACACCTACTACGAGATGCTCGAAGGCCGCCTGCCTGGGCATGGTGAACCGGTCGGCGAACTGCAGGCCCGAGGCATCCTGCTCGATGGTGCTTCGGATGCCAACGACAAGCGCTTGCTGTTGCAGATCTTCTCGGAAACCCTGATGGGTCCGGTGTTCTTCGAATTCATCCAGCGCAAGGGCGACGATGGCTTCGGCGAGGGCAACTTCAAGGCGCTGTTCGAGTCGATCGAGCGTGACCAGGTACGACGCGGCGTATTGAGCGTCGAGTAAGCAAATCGCCAACGGCCACTGATCGCCTCAGTGGTCGTTGGTGCTTGCAGGGCGTTTTTTTCTGAACAGGCCCCAGTAGGCAAAGGCAGAGGTCAGCAGCCCGACCAGTGCTAGGGAGGGGATAGTCAAGAACATCGACTGGCGAAGCTCCTGAAAGGCGTGCCCCCGCGGATAGCCTGCGCGTATCGTGTAGCCATAGGCGAACGATGTGGTGCTCAGGGCATGTTCGCTCTGATCCGGCCTGTCCCCGCTCTGGCTGTCGCCATGAGCCCAGATGAAATCGTCGTCGAACTCCATCACCAGCACCAGGCCATCCTGGAAGCCCAGCAATTCAGCCTGGAGCGCCTGGCTATTGGCTGTTGCCAGCACTCCTTTCGCACCGTCCAGCATCCTCAGGGCCAACACCGGTATGCCGGGCGAGGAGAGCGAGTCGAAGATCAGGTGCAAGCGGCCTTTCAAGTAGTCCTCTGGTGCGATCATCTTGTTGAAACCACCCAGCACAGTACTGCAGTAAGCCGTGTTGTTCTCAGTAAGTACCAGGGACCGTACGTTCGGTTGGCTCATGGCCAGGACGCGTAACGGCTGGATGACTTCATCACAGGGGCGGCCAGCCATGTACAGGGCCCTGGCACTGACTTCCTGCAGGGTGGCGAGGACCCGGTCGATAGCATAGTGGGCTTCCTGCAGAGAGATGCGTGCGTTGTCGTCGAGCTTCCTGTCCAGTTGGAGCATTATGACCAGCAGGCCACAAGCAACCGGTGCCAGGCCTACGGCAAGGGGCAGCAGGATATCCAGCAGGCTGCGCCCAGCATGAGAAATTTTAGACATTGGTATCACCACCCGGTTGAGCGCTATTGCTTCTGGCATCAGAAGCGAGAGGGCCTAGCCTAAGCAGTGAGATGGCCAGTGGCTGTAGTCCCTGGGGCTACCGTAAGGGGGCCAACCAAATAGTGTTTTGTAAGAGTTGTCGTTGGGGGCTGTTGAGGTTTCACTCCAGGCCGCGTTGTAGATAGAAATGCCACCCTGACTGGGCGCAGGACGCGGTCACCGGCACGACCTGGAATGAAACATCAACAGGGCCTGGCTCTACAAGGTGGCCAAGACCCGCTCGGCCACCAAGCGTCCGGACTTCGGGTTCTGTCCTGTCACCAGGCGTCCATCCACTACGGTATAGGCGGCCCAGGGCTCTTCCGCCTTGCTATAAATGCCGCCACGGGCAACCAGCTCGTTTTCGGTCAAGAAGGGCACGTCTTTATCAAGTTCTGCCAGCTTCTCTTCGATGTTGGAAAAACCGGTCACCTGGCGCCCCCGGACCAGCAAGCTGTTGTCGCTCAGCTTGATATTGAGCAGGCCAACAGCGCCATGGCAGACCGAGGCGACCACGCCACCGGCTTCGAAGATGTCGCGTGCCAGGTCCTGGAGGGCGTGGTTGTCCGGAAAGTCCCAGATCACGCCGTGCCCACCGGCATAGTAGATGGCGCAATAGTCGGAGGCCTTGACCTGCCCTGGGGCCAGGGTGGTGCCCAGCCGGTTCATGAAGGCTTTGTTGCCATACCACTGCCAGTCGATATCCTCGGCCATTTGCAGGCTGTGCGGATCGATGGGAACGTAGCCGCCGTTGGGGCTGACGTAGTCCACCGAGTAGCCAGCCTTTTCCACCTCGTCGATGAAGTGCACCGCTTCGCCCAACCACAGGCCCGTGGCACGCTTCAAGGTTGGATACTTGGCCGTGTTGGTCAGCACCACCAGGATCTTCTTGCTCATGACTGCGCTCCCCTTTAATCGAAATGGGCCTGGTCGTCCAGGGCGCCTGAGGAAAACCTACTGAGCATAGCCGTCGATTGCCGGGATGCCATGGCGTACCGGCAGTATGCTAGCCTGCTCGAATAAGAAAACCATCGGTTGCATGGGGGGAATCATGGACACGAACGCTGCTGCGCCTGATTTCATGCAGGCGGCTATCGATGAGGCGCGCCAGGGGCTGACCGAGGGGGGCATTCCGATTGGCTCGGTACTGGTGCACCAAGGGCGGATCATCGGTCGGGGACACAACCGCCGGGTGCAGTCCGGCAGTGCCATTCTCCACGGTGAGATGGATGCCTTGGAAAACGCCGGACGGCAGAGTGCCGAAGTGTACCGGGAAGCGGTCTTGTACACCACCCTGTCGCCTTGCGCCATGTGCAGCGGCGCTATTCTGCTCTATGGCATTCGACAGGTGGTGGTAGGGGAGAACAGGACGTTCATGGGCGAGGAGGAGCTTCTGCGCTCGCGGGGCGTGGAGGTCAGCGTGCTGCAATCGCATGATTGCGAGCAGATGATGCGTGACTTCATTGCCAGCCAGCCGGATTTGTGGAACGAAGACATTGGACGTTGACCATCGGGAGCAGGCAACGGCTACCCAAGTGGTGCACTTGTCGCCTACCCAGGTGCTCGAAGGGCAGATGAATGACCGGGTGCGCAGCTTCGAATGGAGCCGCACGCCACTCGGGCCTTTGGCTCAATGGCCTGCCTACCTGCGTATTGCCGTAGACATGATGCTGTTCTCGCGGTTTCCCAGCTGCCTGGTGTGGGGGCCGGAAATGAGCGTGATCCACAATGACGCCTACCTGAAGATCATCGGGCAGCAGTCGGCCAGCCTGGGCTGTCGCTTCGACCAGCTCTGGAGCGATGCCTGGGAGACCCTGGGCCCCAAGGTGTTCAAGGCCCTCCAGGGTGAGGCGAGCTTCATCGAGGACGCGCCCTTGACGATCAATCGCAATGGGGTGCGAGAACAGGTCTACCTCACCTTTTCCTGTACTCCGGTCCGCGACGATGATGGTGTGGTGACGGGGTTTCTGTACACCGTGGTCGAAACCACAGCCAGTATCGAGACTTTACGCCAGTGGCGAGAACTGGCCCTGAATTTCGAGCGGCAGATCGACCTGTTCATGTCTGAACGTGAGCACCTCCGGGAGTTGTCGCGTGAAGTGATGGTCGTGGTCGGGCATGACCTGCGTTTGCGCGCGGCCAACCACATCCTGTGCCAGGCGCTGGGGTGGAAGGAGCAGCAGATCACGGGCAGGCTGGTCATGGAGCTGATCCATCCGGCGGACCGGGCGGAGGTCCAGCTGGAGATCCTGCGAATACTGCGGGGAGGCAAGATTGAACAAGTGGAGACGCGCTTGCGCCACCACGATGGCCACTACCGTTGGTTTCGCTGGGACGCGACGGCCGACGATGAGGTGCTGACAGCCGTTGGCCGCGATATCACTCAGGAACGGGAGGAAACGATACGCCAGGCCGAAACCCTGTTGCACCGGACCCAGAGGATAGGCGCCGTCGGCCAGATGGTGTACGGGATGGTCCATGAGTACAACAATCTGCTGGCGGGCATCATGGGTAGCCTGGAACTGCTCGACCGTCGGATTGCCCAAGGGCGCACGGACCAACTGGATAGCTATGTCCAGGTGGCGCAGGACTCCGCCCGGCGTGCCGTGGCGCTGAACCAGCGCTTGTTGGCATTTTCCAGCTGCCAGCCCCTGGCACCTCGGCCGCTGGAGCTCAACCACGTGTTGATGGATCTGGAGCCGTTGGTCCGCCATACCCTTGGCGCGCACGTGCGCCTGCAATGGCAATTGGACGTGGCGCCATGGTTGGTGAATCTGGATGCCAGCCAACTAGAGCATACCGTGTTAAACCTCTGTGCCAATGCCCGCGATGCCTGCGGTCTCGACGCGTTGGTAACTATTCGCTGCGCCAATGAGCGTCTCACTGTCACACCGGATAACGAAGAGGGTCTACCTGCTGGTGACTATGTCGCAGTCGTTGTCGAAGACAATGGCCATGGCATGTCGGCTGAAGACCTGGCCCGGGCGTTCGAGCCTTTCTTCAGTACCAAGCCCAAGGGGCAGGCTTCGGGGCTTGGACTACCGATGGTGTATGGCTTCGTCCGCCAGTCCGGTGGGCGGGCATGGATAGACTCGACCATTGACCAGGGAACCCGGGTCACCATGCTGTTCCCGCGTTATGAAGGCGAGCAGCCCAATTTGCCGGTCGCCATGCCCATGATGGCCAGGTCGGCGCAGGTGCAGGGTGGCCGGGTGCTGCTCATCGACAGCGAAGCCAACCTGCGCGCCTTGATGAAGGAGATCCTGCTCGACCATGGCTACGATGTGCACGATGCGGCGGATGCCAACAGTGCGCTGCGCCTCTACCGCACCCGTGGCCATTTCGACCTGGTAATCACCGATATCTGCCTGCCGGGCGGCTTCAGTGGGCGCCAGGTGGCCAATGCCGTACGCTTGCTGCAGGCGCACCAGAAGGTCCTGTTCATCAGCGGCCACACCGAGACGCCGATCGAGCAACGCATGCTCGATGAGCCTGGCACCGCGCTGTTGTCCAAGCCCTTCAGTCTCGAGACGTTGGTATGGCAGGTGCAGGCGATGCTGGAGCCTTGACTTTGGCTGATCCTGGCTCGCCGAGGATCTGGGCCACCAGGCGCTGCAGTTGTTTCAGTTCGAACGGCTTGCAGATCAGTTGCATGCCGGGGTCGAGAAAGCCGCTGCGGACCATGGCCGCTTCGGCATAACCGGTGATGAAGAGAATCTGCAACTGTGGGCGAAGCTTGCGTGCGATCTCCGCCAATTGCCGCCCGCTCATGCCTGGGAGCCCGACATCGCTGATCAGCAAGGCGACTGGCCGTGTCGAGCGCAAGATCTGCAGCGCTTCGGAGGCATCACCAGCGAGGCCGCACTCATAACCTTCTTCAGTCAAGGCCTGGCACAGTACCTGACGCACTTGAGGGTCATCCTCCACGATTAGCACGTCACGGCTGGCCGGGGCGTTTACGGGCGGCATAGCGACTGTCTGCGCGCTGGACTCGCCACAGTAGCGGGGTAGGTACAGGTCCACCTGGGTGCCACGGCCAATCTGGCTGCGCAGGCTGACATGGCCGCGAGACTGTTTGCTGAAGCCATAGACCATCGAAAGGCCCAGGCCGATACCCTGGCCTACGGGCTTGGTGGTGAAGAACGGCTCGAAGGCCCGCTCCAGTGTGCTTTGCGACATGCCCTGGCCGTTATCGCGGATGCTCAGGCGCAGGTAATCGCCGCTGACGAGTCCTTCTCCTGAGAAGCTAGCGTCGTCGATCTGCTGGTTACTGGCCTTGATATGCAGCTCGCCACCGTTGGGCATGGCCTCGCAGGCATTGTGCAGCAGGTTGTCCAGGGCTTCCTGTAACTGCTGGTTGTCGACCTCGGCTTGCCACAGGCCTGGCGCCATATGGACCTTTAGGTCGATCTGGGGGGCGAGGGCTTCGCTCAGCCGTTGCACGTCCAGCAGGGTATGCAGGTCGACGGCTTGGCTCTCCAGTGACTGCCGGCTGGAGAAGGCCAGCAGCCGGTGGGTCAGGCGTGCCGCGCGCCCTACGGCATCCTGCCCCAGACGCAGCAGGTTGCCGAGCCCTTCGGTCTGGCCGCGAGCCAGGCGTTTATCCATTAGCTCGAGGCTACCGCCGATACTGGTGAGCAAGTTGTTGAAGTCATGCGCCACGCCTCCGGCCAACTGGCCGATGGCTTCCATCTTGCGCGTCTGGTGCAAGGCCTGCTGTTCAGCCCGCAGGCGGCGGTCCTGTTCCTCCATGAGCTGTTGCAGGCGTAATGCCTGGTCGCGCTCTTGATATTGGCGGCGTCGTCCGCGCAAGGCGGCCCGGGCCAGGGATAGCAGTTGTTCGGGGAGAAAGGGGCTGGGTAGCAGGAACAGGTTGCCAAAACTGGCGAAGCGCTCATCGGGCTTGGCATGCGCTGGGCTGTGGGGGGCGGCCAGGAGCAGCACGGGCAGGTCCGACCAGGCTGCTTGCTGGCCGATGAAGTTGTGCAACGGCGCTGGATCATCGTCTGGCAAGGCCTGCTCGGCAATGACCACCAGGCCGGCACCTTCCTTCAGCAGTTGCCCCAGATGGGAAAAATCTGTCACGGCGAGGCACCCGATACCTGCCGTGGTTAACAGCTTCGAGGTTTCGCCCCGCAACTGCGCCGGTGCCAGGATCAGGGCGCGCTCGTCAAGTGACAACGAACCGGCCAAGATGACTCTCCTGTGATCGTGGGCAGGCCGTGAGCGGCCTGCCTGCTGTCCTAATCACTGGACCACAGGCCAGCCTCGAGGGTTCAACACGGTTGCACCGGGTCTCTACAGACCCTGTTGAACCAGGGGGTCGTCAGGGTTCTGCTGTTCCAGTTGCGCCAGCAGGACCTGCACATTCTGTAACTGCCCGGTCTCCTTCCAGTACTCGATCAGCAGGACTCGTGCCCGGCGGTTGGCCGGTTGCTGGCTCAGCAGGGTTTCCAACTGCTTCTGCGCTGCTTCGAGTTGCTCCAGTTGGTGCAGGGTAATGGACAGGTCATAGCGGTAAATGGTGTTCTCCGGCTCCAGTTCGACCGCCCGGGAGAGGGCCAACAAGGCATACTCGTGCTGGTCATGGCGCATCAGCCAAAGGCCCAGTTCGTGTTGTAGAAAGGCTGAGTCGGGCTGCAAGGCCAGGGCCTTGGCCAGCACCTGGCGCGAGGCGTCATGCTGGCCCTGGCGCTCCAGCAAGCGCACCTGGGTGGCCAGGGCGTCCAGGCTGTCGGGCTCCACCCTGAGGCTCTGCTCCAAGGCCTGCGCTGCTTGCGCAAAATCGTTTTCATGCAGGTACAAGCGCGCCAGGTGGAGCTGGGCGCCAGCATCCTCTGGCTGTTGCTGCAACGCGTGCTGGTATTGCTCCAGGGCGTCCTGCAGGGGGCCGAAGTACAGGCCGATGGCCTCTGGGCCGAGGCCGAGCAGCGCGTCGACCACCGCGAAGCGTACGCTTTGCTCTGGGTCGTCGAGCAGCGGACCGAGCACCAGGCTGCGCTGGGCGTCCGGCAGCATGCGCTGGACGCTGGCGATAGCCGCGCGGCGTACCAGCGGGTCTTCGTGCTTGAGGTCCTGGCTGGCCAGTTTCAGGGCCAGGGGCGAGGGGTAGTTGGGCAGCTCGGCATAGAGCGCCGCGCGGCGAATCGGCGCCAGATCCTCGCGTTGCAACTGTTGATACAGTACGCGTGCCGCGCCGGGCAGGCCGTTGTGTGCTTGGTGCAGCGCCTTGCTGTAGCTGTGTTTGGGCAGCGCTGAAGGTGCCGGGGTTTCATCACGCCACAGATAGCCGATCAGACCCAATACGGTAACCAGAAGCAAAGTGGCGACCAGGTAGTGGCGTTGTCTGGGCATGAGGAATTCCGCGGCGCATGGAAGGCAGAGCTTGGGACAGGCGGGCGGTAAATGCAATTGTTTGGCGGGGTCGAGTGGATGTCTGCGGTGCTTCGCTGTGCATGTCGAGAGTTCTTCGGTGACCTCAAGATCCCGCGCCGCCCGCGCGGCGCATCGCGACACAAGGCCGCTCCCACATCAATTGCAACGTACCATGGCCTGATGGACCGAAGTTTTAGCCTGTATTTGTACGACAGAGATATTGAGGTGGGCGCAACAAGCCCCTATACAATCTTTCGCCCAGCACCAAGGCTACTCGCGGGCGGCGCGGGTTCTCCTGGGCACCAAAAGACTCAAGGCATGCACCTGCTTGCCCTCACGCAGTCGCAAACCCTCTGCTTCCCACAGCAATCCAAAAAAAGCCCCGCGGGCTCGCGCCAGCGGGGCAAACAGGTTGGGGGAGGGCCAACCAAAGGAGTCGTTGAATCAGTCAGTTCGCGCTGGCCAGGGTCTGCGGCTGCCAGCCACCGCCAAGGGCCTTGTAGATGGCGACGATGCCACGGTACAGCTCGACCTCGCCCAGGGCCTGGGCGTCTTCGGCGCTCAGGCGTTCACGCTCGGCATCGAGCAGCACCAGGTAGTCCACCGTGCCTTCGCGGTAACGCACCGAGGCCAGGTCGGCGGCCTTGCGGCTGGCGTCGCTCTGGCGCATCAGGGCCAGCAGGCGTTGCTGGCGTTTGCCGTAGTCGCTGAAGGCATTGGCCGACTCTTCCAGGGCCAGCAGGACCTGCTGCTCATAGTTGGCCAGGGCCCCTTCGGCATCGGCCTTGGCGCCGCGCAAGCGGGCCCGCACGCTGCCGAGATCGAAGGCGGCCCAGGTGATGCTGGGCCCCAGTGCCCAAGCGTTGGCTGCCGAAGAACCCAGTTGCGAGCCTCGCGCCGCGGTGAAACCGAGGAAGCCACTGAGGCTGACCCGTGGGAACAGGTCGGCAGTGGCCACGCCGACGTTGGCAGTGGCAGCGGCCAGTTGGCGTTCGGCGCTGCGGATGTCCGGGCGGCGGCGCAGCAGCTCGCCTGGGTCGCCAATCGGCAAGGCCTTGGCTATGGCTGGCAATTGCGCGGGTGAGAGATCGACGCTCAGGCTGTCCGGGCGCTGGCCCAGCAGGGTGGCGATGCGGTTGCGCGCGCGTTCCTGTTCGGCCTGCAACTGCGGGACAGTGGCTTCGACCGCCGCCAGCCGGGCATCGGCGCGGACCACGTCGAGGTCGTTGCCGATGCCGCCGTCACGCAGGGTCTCGGTGATGCTGCGTGAGTCTTGCTGGGTCTTGAGGTTGGCCAGGGCGATCTTCTCGCGCAGTTGCGCGCCACGCAGTTGGCCATAGGCATCGACCAGCTCGGCGATCAGGCTGACCTGCAGTTGTTGCAGGTCGGCCTCGGCCGCGGCTTCCTGGGCCTCGCTGGCTTCCAGTTGGCGCTGGATACGGCCGAACAAGTCCAGCTCCCAGGCCATGTCCAGGCCCAGGTCGTAGCGTTCGCTATTGACCCGGCGCTCGGTCTGCCCCGGCACCTGGCCTTTGCCGATCTCACTGCTGGCGCGGCTGGTGACGGTGGGCAAGGCATCGTTGTCGATATCTTCGCGGATGGCCCGCGCCGCCTTGAGGCGGGCGAAGGCCACGCGCAGGTCACGGTTGCCTTCCAGCGACGCTTGCACCAGTTGGTTCAGCACTGGGTCATCGAACTGTCGCCACCAACTGCTCTCGAAACGGCTGCGGTCGTAGACCTTGGCCGCTTGCGCGGCGGCCAGGCTGGCTGGCGCGGTATCCGGCGCCTTGTAGTCAGGGCCGACCGCACAGGCCGCCAGGGCCAGCGCCAGCAGGCTCGGGGTCAAGGGTTTGAGCAGGTTCATGCATGGCTCTCCAGCGGCTGTGCCAAGGCGGCCTTGCGGGCCTGCCTGCGCTCCACGAAACGACGGATCAGGAAGAAGAACACCGGGGTCAGGAACAGGCCGAACACCGTCACGCCGATCATTCCCGAGAACACCGCTACACCCATGGCATGGCGCATTTCCGCACCCGCGCCGGAGGAGAGCACCAGCGGCACCACGCCCATGATGAAGGCGATCGAGGTCATCAGGATCGGCCGCAGACGCAGGCGGCAGGCTTCCAGCACTGCGGCCAGCGGGTCGAGGCCTTCGGCCTGCTTGTCCTTGGCGAATTCGACGATCAGGATCGCGTTCTTGCACGCCAGCCCCACCAGTACGATCAGGCCGATCTGGGTGAAGATGTTGTTGTCACTCCCGGACAGGATCACCCCGGTGATGGCCGACAGCAGGGTCATCGGCACGATCAGGATCACCGCCAGCGGCAGGCTCCAGCTTTCGTACTGGGCGGCCAGCACCAGGAAGGCCAGCAGCACGCAGAGCGGGAAGACGAACAGCGCGGTGTTGCCGGCCAGGATCTGCTGGTAGGTCAGGTCGGTCCACTCGAAGGTCATGCCGTTGGGCAGTTCCTCTTTCAGCAGCTTCTCGATGGCCTGTTCGGCCTGGCCTGAGCTGTAACCCGGAGCCGCGGCGCCGTTGATCTCGGCAGTGATAAAGCCGTTGTAGTGCATGACCCGGTCGGGGCCGGAGGTGTCGCTGACCTTGAGGAAGGTCGCCAGGGGGATCATCTCGCCCAGGTTGTTGCGCACCTTCAGTTGGCCGATCTGTTCGGCATCGAGGCGGAACTGCTGTTCAGCCTGGACGTTGACCTGGTAGGTGCGGCCAAAGCGGTTGAAGTCGTTGGTGTACAACGAGCCCAGGTAGATTTGCAGCGTCTCGAAGATGTCGTTGATGGCCACGCCGTGGGTCTTGGCCTTTTCCCGGTCGATGGCGGCATCGACCTGGGGCACGTTGACCTGGTAGCTGGTGAACAGCCCGGCAAGCTCTGGCACGTTCTGGCTCTTGGCGATGATGTTCTGGGTTTCCTTGTACAGCGCCTCGTAGCCCAGGTTGCCACGGTCCTCGATCTGCAGGCGGAAGCCGCCGATGGTGCCCAGGCCTTGTACCGGCGGAGGCGGGAAGATCGCGATGTAGGCGTCCTGGATGTCGGCGTACTGGGCGTTGAGCGCTGCCGCGATGGCCTGGGCCGATTGGCTTGGGTCCTTGCGTTCGTCGAACGGCTTGAGCGGGGTGAAAACGATGCCGCTGTTCGGGCTGTTGGTGAAACCGTTGATCGACAGTCCAGGGAAGGCCACCGAGTCAGCCACGCCCGGCTGCTTGAGGGCGATCTCGCTCATCCTCTTGATCACCGCTTCGGTACGGTCCAGGCTGGCCGCGTCCGGCAGTTGGGCGAAGGCCACCAGGTACTGTTTGTCCTGGGCCGGTACGAAACCGGTCGGAGTCGAGGAAAAGCCCAGGTAGGTCAGGCCGATCAGGCCGGCGTAGACGAACAGGGCGATGCCGCTGCCACGGATGACTCGTCGCACGCCGCCCACGTAACCGTGGCTGGCGCGCTCGAAGAAGCGGTTGAACGGGGTGAACAGCCAACGGCCGAATAGGCGCTCCAGCAAGCGCGAGAAGCGGTCCTTGGGCGCATGGTGTTCCTTGAGCAGTACGGCGGCCAGCGCGGGCGACAGGGTCAGCGAGTTGAAGGCCGAGATCACTGTGGAGATGGCGATGGTCAGGGCGAACTGCTTGTAGAACTGCCCGGTGAGCCCGGAGATGAACGCTGCCGGCACGAACACCGCGCACAGCACCAGGGCGGTGGCGATGATCGGCCCGGTCACTTCGCTCATGGCCTTCTGCGTCGCCTCCATCGGCTTGAGGCCCAGGGCGATGTTGCGCTCGACGTTCTCCACCACGACGATGGCATCGTCCACCACGATGCCGATGGCCAGCACCAGGCCGAACAGCGATAACGCGTTGAGCGAGAAGCCGAACAGGTGCATCACCGCGAAGGTGCCGATCAGCGAAACCGGCACGGCCATCAGTGGGATGATCGAGGCACGCCAGGTCTGCAGGAACAGGATCACCACCAGCACGACCAGTATCAGCGCTTCGAACAGGGTGTGCACCACTGCTTCGATGGAGCCACGGACGAACACGGTCGGGTCATAGACGATGCTGTAGTCCATGCCCTCGGGGAAGTCCTTCTTCAGTTCGGCCATCTTCGCCCGTACTTCGTCGGAGATCTCGATGGCGTTGGAGCCTGGGCGCTGGAAGATCGGGATGGCCACCGCCGGCTGGTTGTTCAGCAGCGAGCGCAGGGCGTATTGGCTGGAGCCGAGTTCGACCCTGGCGATGTCCTTCAGGCGGGTGATCTCGCCGTCGGCGCCTGCGCGGATGATGATGTTCTCGAACTCTTCTTCGTTGACCAGGCGGCCCTGGGTGTTGATCGACAGCTGGAAGCTGGTCGAACCAGGAGCGGGCGGAGCGCCCAACTGGCCGGCGGCGACCTGACGGTTCTGTTCGCGAATGGCGGTGACCACGTCGCTGGCGGTGAGGTTGCGCGAAGCGGTCTTGTTCGGATCGAGCCAGACGCGCAGCGAGTAATCGCCCATGCCGAACAGTTGCACGTCACCGACACCGCCCAGGCGCGCCAGCTCATCCTTGATGTTGAGAATGGCGTAGTTGGACAGGTAGAGCATGTCGTAGCGGTTGTCCGGCGAGGTCAGGTGCACGACCATGGTCAGGTCAGGCGAAGCCTTGTCGACGGTAATACCGAGACGCGTCACTTCTTCCGGCAGCTTGGGCTGGGTCCGGGTGACCCGGTTCTGCACCTGTACCTGGGCGTTGTCCAGGTCGGTGCCCAGGGCGAAGGTGATGGTCAGGGTCAGCTTGCCATCGGAGGTGGACTGGGAAGACATGTAGAGCATGCCTTCCACACCGGTGATGGCCTGCTCCAAGGGCGAGGCGACGGTCTCGCCGATGACCTTGGGGTTGGCGCCGGGGAAGTTGGCGCGCACCACCACGGTTGGCGGCACCACCTCCGGGTATTCGCTGATCGGCAGTTGGAACAGGGCGATGCTGCCGGCGATCAGCGTCACCAGCGAAAGCACGGCAGCGAAGATTGGCCGGGTAATAAAGAATCTGGAGAAATTCATCTGTTCTGTCCCTTAACCGCGCGGTGCTGTGGCACTGGCGAGTTTCACGCTGGGGCTGGCCGCGACCGGCGCCGGGTTGCTGGCTTCCAGGGCCTGGCGTTGGCGGGCGAGGGTGGCCAGTGTCGCATCGCTGGCCATCGGCGTTTCTTCTGGCGTGACTGGCGAGCCTGGGCGCACGCGCTGCAGACCCTTGACCACGATGCGGTCATCCTTGTGCAGGCCGTTGCGCACGATGCGCAGGCCTTCCAGCTTCGGCCCCAGCTCTACTGCGCGGTAGGCGGCCTTGTTGTCCTCGTCCATGACCAGCACGAACTTCTTGCCAAGGTCGGTGCCCACGGCTTCGTCGTTGATCAGCATGGCCGAGTAGGTGGCGCTGCCGACCAGTTTCAGGCGGGCGTACAGGCCAGGGGTGAACTGGCCGTCACGGTTGTCGAACACGGCACGGCCACGGATGGTACCGGTGCGCGGGTTGACCTGGTTGTCGACGAAGTTCATCTGGCCCAGGTGCGGGTTGCCTTCCTCGTTGGACAGGCCCAAATACACCGGGGTGGTCTGGCCGCGCTGACCGTCGCGGGCCAGTTGCGTGTACTTGAGGTAGACGCGTTCGTCGGCGTCGAAGTAGGCGTAGACCTTGTCGGTCGAAACCACGCTGGTCAGCGGCGTGACATCGGCAGTGACGATGTTGCCGGCAGTGAACTCGGCGCGGCTGACGCGACCGCTGATCGGTGCGGTGACGCGGGTGAAGCTCAGGTTCAGGCGGGCCAGGTCCAGTTGTGCCTGGATCGCGGCGACGCCGGCGCGGGCTTCGGCGGCAGCGCTGCTGCGCGATTCGGCCAGTTCCGCGGAGATCGCGTTGCTGTTGCGCAGGCGTTCGCCGCGGCGAGCCTCGTTCTCGCTGCGGATGGCGGTGGCGCGAGCTTGCTGTAACTGCGCTTCCAGGCGGCGGACCTCGGCCTGGAAGGGGCGTGGGTCGATTTGGAACAGCAGGTCGCCTTTCTTCACTTGGGCGCCTTCGGTGAAGGCCACCTGGTCGATCTGCCCGGACACCCGCGGGCGCACCTCGACGGTCTCCGGCGCCTCCAGGCGGCCGGTGAACTCATCCCATTCGTTGATCGGTTGCTCGATGACCTTGGCTACGCTGACCTTGGGGGCGGCGGGAGCCTGCACGGCATCCGGGCCCCGGCCGCAGGCGCTGATCACCAGCACTGCCAAGGCAGCCAGGGGATAGCGCAAGGGTTTGAGTGAGTGTTCCATGGAGAACTCCGCCAATATAAAGAGATAGTGGGCGGATTCTGGCGGGCACGCGCGGCGGGAACGAATCGAACGAGCCGAAGGTTATTATCACTGGGAATGATAGGAAGGGCTGCTCTATCTCGGAGCACGCATGTTTCCCTCGGACACAGGCCGCTAGGCGTCTACACGGCGGCTCTGTCAGGGTTGCCGCTGCGCCACGGCGCGCAAGGTGCGCAAACTCACCAGCGGAGCATCGACGACGAAGCGGTTGGCCAGCCAGCCGGGTACATCGCCGGCCGGGTCGGCCTGCAATTGGTAGGTTACTTCGGTCTCGCGTTCGCCCAGCGGGCGCAGGACCCACTCGCCCTGCAAGCGGCGTACACGGATCAGCCCCGGGCTGGTGGGCACCCTGCCGGGTTCGGCGCTCAGGGTCCGCACCAGGCTGCCGTCATCCAGGCGTTCGGTGCGCACCCTCAGCACCATGTCGCGTGGACTGGCCGGCCAAGGTAGCGCGGTGGTCAGATAGACCCAGGTGCTGTCGCCATCGACTTCCAGCAGACGCATGTCGGCACAGGCGTACAGCCATTTGCAGGCTACGCGCAGGTTTTCCTGCAGGTCGCTGAGGGTGCGCACGCTGGCTTTGATCACCGCCACGCCGCGAAATTGCTGGTAGGCCGAGCCCTGCACCGGGCTCAGGTAGATGCGGATGCCTTGTTCTTCATAAGCCAGGCGCCAGTCGTCGGCCAGTAGCGGCGGCAGTGGCAACAGCAACGGCAGGACGGCCAGCAGGCAACGCAGGTTCATGATCCGGACCACCGCAGGCAGGGGCTTGGGGTTCAAGCATAGGAGCGGACGGCAGAAACAGAAAGCCCGCCATAAAGGCGGGCTCGCAGGTGGCGACCTGGACTCAACGCTGTGGGTTGAGGGTCAGGTGCGCGTGGCGGTTGACATCCTTGTACAGCAGGTAGCTGAACGGGCCTGGGCCGCCGGCATAGCAGGCCTGCGGGCAGAAGGCGCGCAGCCACATGAAGTCGCCGGCCTCGACCTCGACCCAGTCCTGGTTCAGGCGATACACCGCCTTGCCTTCCAGCACGTACAGGCCGTGCTCCATGACATGGGTCTCGGCGAACGGGATAACGCCGCCTGGCAGGAAGGTCACGATATTGACGTGCATGTCATGGCGCATGTCGGCCATGTCGACGAAACGGGTGGTGACCCAGCGGCCTTCGGTACCCGGCATCTCGATGACCTGAGCCTTGTCGCGATGGGTGACGAAGGATTCCGGAGCGGCCAAGCCTTCGACCTTCTGGTAGTGCTTGCGCAGCCAGTGGAAGGTGACGTTGGCCTTGCTGTTGTTGCGCAGGCTCCACTCGGCGCCCGGCGCGATGAAGGCGTAGCCGCCTGGCGCCAGGGTATGGTGCTTGCCCTCGAGGGTGATGTCGATCTCGCCCTCGACCACGAACAGCACGGCTTCGGCGTTCGAGTCCAGTTCAGGGCGTTCGCTGCCGCCTTCGGGGGCGACTTCGACGATGTACTGCGAGAAGGTTTCGGCGAAACCGGTCAGCGGGCGGGCGATGACCCACATGCGCATCTTGTCCCAGAACGGCAGGTGGCTGGTGACGATGTCACGCATCACGCCTTTGGGGATGACGGCATAGGCTTCGGTGAACATGGCACGGTCTGTCAGCAGCTCGGTTTGAGCTGGGTGCCCACCGTGAGGGGCAAAGTAGGAAGAATTCGACATGGACAGTCTCGACTTGTTGTTGTGTCCCCGTGCCGGGGCCGCACCGGCCGGTGCGGCGGGGGGGATGAAGGACACGATATAGAACAGTCCGCACTATCCACAAATTAAATGTTGAAATACCCGGTATTTACTTACTGAATACCATCCTCCGCGAGTCTCACCTGTCTCCCGGCATGCCTTTCCGGCAACCGGTCACCCTGGCCGAACAGCTTGTGGCGCAGGCTGCCGTCCGCGTAGGCCAAGGGGTAGCGGCCACGGCGCTGCAGCTCCGGCACCAGCAGTTCGACCACCGCTTGCAGGTCGTCTGGTTGTACCGCGTAAGTGAGGTTGAAGCCGTCGATGCCAGTGCGGTCGAGCCAGTCCTCCAACTGGTCGGCGATTTCGTTGGCCGAGCCGACCAGCACCGGGCCGCGTCCGCCAAGACCGATGAACTCGGCCGCTTCGCGTACGCTCCAGCGGCGGTTCGGGTCCGCGGCGGTGAAGGCGGCCAGGGCGGCGCGGCCGGCGTCGTTTTCCACGTACTCGATCGGCGCGTCTGGGTCGAGGCCAGCGAAGTCGATGCCGGTCCAGCCGGAGAGCAGCGCCAGGGCGGCGTCCAGGTCGACGTAGCGGCGGTATTCGTCGAAGCGTGCCTGGGCTTCTGCACTTGTACGGCCGACGATCAGCAGGGCTTGGGCGTAGATCAGCACCTCGTCGCGACCCCGCCCGGCGGCTTCGCTGGCCTGGCGGATGCCGTCGGCGTAGCGACGCAGCACGGTCGGCGTCGGGCCGCTGATGAACACGCATTCGGCATGCTGCGCGGCGAACTGCTGGCCGCGCGCCGAAGCCCCCGCCTGGAACAACACCGGGGTACGCTGGGGCGAAGGCTGGCACAAGTGCATGCCCGGCACCTGGAAGTGCTCGCCGGCGTGGCCGATGGGGTGCACCCGAGATGGCTCTATATAGCGCCCAGTGTCGCGTTCCAGCAGCACGGCATCGTCG
Organism: Pseudomonas sp. X10; assembly: GCF_054889225.1. NCBI lineage: Bacteria > Pseudomonadati > Pseudomonadota > Gammaproteobacteria > Pseudomonadales > Pseudomonadaceae > Pseudomonas > Pseudomonas sp. X10. The sequence continues at coordinate 2,505,361 of NZ_CM142677.1, forward strand.
TCCCAGCTCTTCTCCCAGAGCTTGTAGAGCACCTCCAGGTATTCCTCGGCCAGGTCGTAGCGCTGGTCGTGGCCGAGCTGTTGGGCCAGGCCCAGGTTGCGCGCGGCGCTGTCGAGGTAGCCGGTGACGATGTTCCAGCCGACTCGACCGTTGCTCAGGTGGTCAAGGGTCGACATGCGTCGGGCGAAGGGGTAGGGGTGTTCGTAGGTCAGCGAGAAGGTCACGCCGAAACCCAGGTGTTCGGTCACCCCGGCCATGGCCGGGACCAGCAGCAACGGGTCGTTGACCGGCACCTGGACGCCGCCACGCAGTGCGGCATCGGGGCTGCCCTGGTAAACGTCGTAGATCCCCAGCACATCGGCGATGAACAGCGCGTCGAACAGCCCGCGCTCCAGCAACCGGGCCAGATCGGTCCAGTAGTCCAGGTGGTTGAAGCGCACGCTGGTATTGCGTGGATGGCGCCATAGCCCAGGCGATTGGTGACTGGCGGCGTTCATGCTGAAGGCGTTGAAGCGGATAGGGCGGGACATGCTCGGCCTCCCCGGCGTCAAGGCAGCACGGAAGCCGGGTAGACCGCGTCGGCCACTTGCAGCTTATGCGGGATCAGGCCCAGGCCCTGGAAGGTGTCAGCCAGCTTCTGCTGCTCGGCGACGATTTCCGGAGTGATGGCCACGGCATTGTAGTTGCGCCGTTCGCTGGCCACTTCCAGCACGCCGGCGTTGATGCCCAGTTGCGGCGCGAGCAGGGTGGCGACCTCGGCAGGCTTGGCATTGGCCCACTGGCTGACTTTGGACAGCTCGCTGAAGAAGGTCTTGAGCAGGTCGCGGTGCTGGTCGGCAAAGGCTGCGGTGGACAGATAGAAGGTGCGGTTGTTGGACAGGCCACTGCCATCACGCAGGTTCTTCAGGCCAGCTTGTTGCTCGGCGGCGGCGAGGAAGGGGTCCCACAGGGTGGCTGCCTGGACGCTGCCCGACTGCAAGGCGGCCACGGCGTCGGCGGCATTGTTGACGTAGGCCGGGGTGATGTCCTGGTAGCTCAGGCCTGCGTCCTGCAGGGCGGCAGCCAGCAAGTACTGGGCGTTCCAACCTCGGCCGGTGGCCACGCGCTGGCCCTTGAGGGCCTTGATGTCGGCGATGTGGTCCTGCTCACGCACCACCAGGCCGATACCGCGTGGGTAGGGTTGTTCGGCCGCCAGGTAAACCACAGGCTTGCCGGCGGCCTGGGCGAACACCGACGGCGCGTCGGCGGCATGGCCGAGGTCGATGGCGCCGGTGCTCAACGCCTCCAGCAACTGCGGGCCCGCGGCGAACTCATGCCAACTGACCTTGACTCCCTGGGGGGCAAGCGCTTTTTCCAGGGCACCGCTACCCTTGAGGATGTTGATGCTGTTGAACTTTTGGTAGCCGATGCGCAGCGTCTTGTCGCTGTCTGCCTGGGCGCTGGACAGGGGCAGCAAGGCACTGGCGACGCTGGCCAGCAAACCGCCGAGTAGCAGGCGGCGCAGGGAGGAAAAGGGACGGGCAGGCACGGTCATCTCCTTAGAGGTGCGTAGGAAAACATCCACTCAGCCTAAGGAGGCGGCTTGCTGGTTTCAATTTCTTAATTCCATTTGGTTAGAATGTTTTGTTCTTTTTATATCCTTTTATTTTCATGCCGTTCGTTCACCGTCGCCGCTGTCGGCAGCAACTCCGCCGGATGCGCTTGCCCCTCGACATTTTTTTCACATTGACTTGCTAGGATCGCGGCCTTCTTCAAAGGGACGAGAGAATGGTCCAGATCTTGCGCAAGCGCGGTGTACGGTGGGTACTGAAGGCAAGCACGGCCTTGGTGGTCGGTGCCTTGGGCTTTTTCTCCTGGCAGAGTTTCTACCCGGTGCAGGCCGCCACGGGCTGGGATTACCAGGTGCTGCACCGCTCGGTTGCCAAGGCTGCCTCGTTGCTGCCGCTGGCCGATGGCAGCCTGCTGGTCAGCCGCGAGTTGAACGACGGCAAGGGCAGTATCCTGAAGATCACTGCACAGGGCGACCGGGTCGTGCTGGTCGATGGCCTGTCCAAGCCTGACGGCATGGTCGCTGCCCAAGGGGGTTGGGTCTTCAGCCAGGAAGGCGGCAAGGCACCGGTGAGCTTGCTGCGTGACGGGCAGATTACGGCGCTGTTCGAGGGCGAGAACGTGCAGGGGCTGTGGAATGATGGCGATCACCTCTACGCCATCGAAGACCGTAAGGGCAATGGTCGCCTGATGCGTTACGGCTGGGACGACGGCCGTCTCGAAGTGCTGCGTTCAGGGTTGACCGAGACCGAAGGCCTGACCCGCTGCAGCGATGGCCGCCTGCTCTACACCGAGAAGGCCAGCGGCCAGATCCGCGCCTTGAGTGCCGATGGCCAGGACCCGGTGGTGATCGATGGCTTGCGCAACCCGACCTTCCTGCTCTGTGACCAGCGCGGCCTGTGGATCAGCGAAGACTCCACCCACCGCGCCCGTTTGCTGCGCGTCGATGCCGAGGGGCGCCAGCATACCGTGCTGTCCTTCCTCAAGGCGCCCCAGGCGATCGTCCCGGATGGAAAGGGCGGCTACCTGCTTGCCGAGGGCGGCCGCGACCGTGTGCTGCACCTGGCGCCGCTTGCCGATGACCGGGTCACGGCCCAGGCTGTCGTCCCGGCCCGCAAGCCCGGAGCCTGATCAGCCTTGTCGCTGCTGGCCGCGGGGATGGCCTTGGGGCTGTACAGGCTCACGGGGTGACCTGGGGCTGCGGCTCTGCGACCAGCAGCAGGGATTGTGGCTGCGGACTCTGTGGGTGCTGCGGCTCCTGCAGGCCGGTGAGCTTGTAGCCAGCCAGGTCGAGCCCGGCCAGCCAGCTGGAGAGGGTACGGAAGTACCAGGGCATGGGGTGCCACTGGCCGCTGAAGGTGGCGAAGCTTTCCTCGCGCCAGCCGTCCTGGTAGTCGCCGGCGGCGGCGCTCCAGGGATGCAGGGTCTGGATCACCAGCGCGCCGCCGGGCGTGAGCAGGGCGTTGAGCGCTGACAGCAACGATACGATGTCTTGCTGGAGCAGGGCGAAGTTGGCGCAGATCACGTCATAGCCCGTACCGACCTGCACTGCCGACTCGACCAGTTGCGCGTAGCTGGCCAGGTGTACCGGCGCCGGACTAGCCTCCCGCGCCGCCGCGACCAGGGTCGCATCACCATCTACTCCGACCGCCGCCACGCCACGGCTGGCCAGGGCGCGCAGCAGCCAGCCTTCTCCACAGCCCAGGTCCAGCACCCGCTGCGGTTGACGCCCGAGTACGGCCAGGAGGATGGCCTGGTCGGTGACCTGCTGACGGCTTTCGATGACGCCACCACGTACCGCTGAGATCCAGGCGGCGGCGTTCTGCTGCCAACTGTGCAGCAGGGCATCCTCGGGGTCATCGGGGCAGGGCATGGGCGAGTGTCCGCAGGTGGAGAGACAGGATGCAATCATAGGCCAGCCTGGCCTCCTGTGTACCTTAGCTCTTGCGGCCACTATGCCTGGCGCCAGCGATTGACCCCACTACCACGGCGTTTTTCGCCCCGTCAGCACAGGCTATACTCGCGGGCCGTTCCACCGTATCCGAGTATTCCAATGGGTCTTTCCGCTACTGCTACACCCGAACCGCGTCGCCTCGGCGCGCCGTTGTTCGCGCTCGCGCTGCTCCTGGTTGGCGCCTGGTTCCTGAACAGCAACGTTGGCGCCAAGCAGGTGCTGCTGCTGATTGTCGGCGCCGCGCTGGGCCTGACGCTCTACCACGCCGCTTTTGGCTTCACCTCGGCCTGGCGGGTGTTCATCACCGAACGCCGTGGCGCTGGCCTGCGTGCGCAGATGGTTATGCTGGCCCTGGCGGTGCTGTTGTTCTTCCCGGCGTTGTCCGCCGGCAGCCTGTTCGGCCAGCCGGTCACCGGCCTGGTGGCTCCGGCCGGGGTATCGGTGGTGTTTGGCGCATTCATCTTCGGCATTGGCATGCAGTTGGGCGGAGGCTGTGCCTCGGGCACGCTGTTCACCGTTGGTGGCGGCAATGCGCGGATGCTGGTGACCCTGCTGTTCTTCATCATCGGCTCGGTGACCGCGACCCATCATGCCGATTGGTGGTTCGCTCTGCCGTCGTTCCCGGCCACCTCCATCGTCCAGGCTTTCGGTGTCGTTCCAGCGCTGCTGGTGAGCCTGCTGGTGTTCGGCCTGATCGCCTGGCTGACCGTGGTGTTGGAGAAGCGTCGTCACGGCCAGTTGGAAGCGCCGGTCAGCAGCGAGCACCAGGGCCTGCGCCGCTTCCTGCGTGGTCCCTGGCCATTGGTGTGGGGCGCGGTCGCCCTGGCACTGCTCAACTACGCCACCCTGGCCCTGGCTGGCCGCCCTTGGGGCATCACCTCGGCGTTCGCCCTGTGGGGCGCCAAGACCCTGACCGGCCTGGGTGTCGATGTCAGCGCCTGGGCCTTCTGGCAGGCACCGGCCAATGCCAAGGCCCTGGCTGCCCCGCTGTGGCAGGACATCACCACGGTGATGGACATCGGCATCGTCCTCGGCGCCTTGCTCGCCGCCGGCCTGGCAGGGCGCTTCGCCCCGAGCCTGAACATTCCCCTGCGTTCGCTGGTAGCCGCGGTGATCGGTGGCCTGCTGCTGGGCTATGGCTCGCGCCTGGCCTATGGCTGCAACATCGGCGCGTACTTCAGTGGTATCGCTTCGGGCAGCGTGCACGGCTGGTTGTGGCTGGTGGCCGCCTATGCCGGCAACCTGATCGGTGTACGCTTGCGGCCGCTGTTCTTCGCCGGTGAGCGGCGTGCGCCTGCGTTGAGTGGATGCTGAAACGATCGAAGAAGGAAAGGGCCGCCGTGGGGCGGCCTTTTCATTTTTACATCATGATGTTATTTCAACTTGTTGATTTTAAAGAAAATCAGCTTAATTGTTCTGATTTGGCGATTTCTTCATCTGTTTTCTATTTTTTATTTTTCAACTAATTGAAATTTAAGGTTTTTATCTTTTTGCCAGTGCATGCTGCACGCACTGTTCGTAATACGTCTGCTTGATCGCGGCCGGCTTTAGCCGCGAGCGGCTGTTGTAGGTTTGCTCGGTGATGCCAAACGCGGTCATGCGCATCCACGGTTTGGGGAATTTACGTACTTGCAGCTTCTTGCGCGCGGCGTACAGGGTCACCCCGGACAGCTTGGAGTGCTGTGCGTCGGCAGCGATCTGCGAGCCCCAGTTGCAGACGTAGCGATCGTTCTTGTTCAAGGCCTTGGCCTGGACGCCGATGGCGGCCGTGGCCAGCAGGCAGCCGGCCATCATTACTAGAATTCCCCGCATGTTGCTGTCCTAAGCGTCTGAAGGAAAAGAGAGTTTGCCTTCGCTTAGGCACTTAGGGGGCCAGCAATTTGCCGTCAGATTGCCTTCAGTTCAGCGCACACAGTCCAGGCGCGGATGTGGGGCGCCGAGGCACTCTCAGCGCACGATGAGCATCACCAACAGCACGCCAGCCAACAACGCCAGGTAAGCCTTGGCATGCACGGCATCGGGAATCCGTCCGATCAAGGGGGCGGCCAGGCGGATGCCGAGCCAGGAGCCAAGCGCCAGGAGGCCGAAAGCCGGCAGGTCGACATAGCCGGCATAACCACTGCCCAGCGCGTGGCCTTGGCCGGCGAGCAAGGCATAGACCAAGGTGCCGGACAGCGCCATGGGCAGGGTCAGGGGATTGGCCATGGCGGTGGCCGTGGTCATGCTGGCGCCGCGCCGGCGCATCAGCGGTACTGTCATCACGCTGCCGCCGACACCCAGCAGTGCGGCCAGGCAACCAATGGCCGTTCCGGCCAAGGCGCTGCCTGCGCGCCCCATAGGTTGGACCAGGCTTGGCGCTTCCTGGACGAAACCCGGACGCAACAGCGCATCGACAATGGTCAATGCCAGATAGGCGATGAATGCCCAGCGCAGCCAGTGCCCCTCAAGGTTTATGGCCGCTATGGCGCCGAACGAGGCGCCCAGGGCGATATAGCCCAGCAGTGGACTCACCAAGTCCCAGCGCAGGGTGCCCGCGCGATGGTGGCGCAGGGTCGCCAGGCTGGCGCTGAACACCATCACGCTGGTCGAGGTGGCCACGGCCACCTGCATGGCGGACTGTCCGATGCTGGACGTTGAGCCATGGCTGGCGATCAGCAGGGTATAGAGGACCGGTACAGCGAAGAAGCCGCCACCGAAACCGAACAGCACCGTGGTGATACCGGCAAGCACGCCGAAGCAACCGAGCAGGACATAGAGCATGGGAAAGACCTTGCAGCAGACAGGGGAAAGTTGCACCTTAAGCCGCTGACCAGTGGCTGACTTGCGTGCCTCGGTCAACAATCGTTGAATTTCGGCCAAGTAGGTATTCATGCTCAATATTCCTTTGGCCCAGGTCGATCATCTGTCCCGGGACGTCCTGGCCATCGGCACCGATTACCCGCCGGGTACGCTGCTGGCTAGCCATCGCCACCGGCGCGCGCAGTTCCTCTATGGCATGAGCGGCCTGATGGAGGTGGAAACCGACGACGGCGCCTGGGTCATCCCGCCGTACAACGGCGTGTGGATTCCACCAGGCAAGCGGCATCAGGTGCGCATGCACGGCGTCAGCACCCGTAGCCTGTATATCGAGCCCGCCGCCGTACCGCGCCCCGGGGAGCAATGCGAGGCCCTGCTAGTCGAGCCGTTGCTGCACCAGTTGTTGCTGGCCAGCGCCGAAGTGCCGCTGTTGCATGACGAGCAGGGGCGTGACGGGCTGCTCCTGGAACTGATCCTTCACGAGCTGCGCCGTGCCCGCAGCCTGCCGCTGTTCGCGCCGATTCCCGCTGATCCGGCGCTGGCGGGCTTGTGCCAGGCGTTCCTGCGGATGCCGAGCATCCTCGTTACGGCACAGGACTGGGCGCAGTGCCAGAACAAGAGCCTGCGTACCTTCAATCGTCACTTCCGCCAGCAGACCGGCCTGTCATTCGGCGCCTGGCGCCAGCAAGCCTGCCTGTTGGCTGCGGTGACCAGGCTCTCGGCTGGGGAGTCGGTGACCCGCATTGCCTTGGACCTGGGCTATGACAACCCGAGCGCGTTCTCCAGTATGTTCCGCAAGGCTATGGGTCAGGCGCCGTCGGGATTCGGGCAAGCCCGTGGTAGATGTATGTGATCGTACAACTGATTGCGCTATTATGGCGGCTGTCTTTCCAATCGAATGTGCAGGGCATGACAGAGCAGCAGGTACAACCCCGGGCCCGGCGCAAGCCACGCAGCCTGGCTCAGGAACTGGTCGCGGTGCTGACCGAACGGATTCGCAGTGGCCAGCTCAAGCGTGGCGACAAGCTGCCGACCGAGTCGCAGATCATGGCCGAGGAGGGTGTCAGCCGCACCGTGGTGCGTGAGGCGATTTCCCGGCTGCAGGCTGCCGGCCAGGTGGAGACGCGCCATGGTATCGGCACCTTCGTGCTGGACGCGCCGGTGTCGGGCGGGTTCCGCATCGATCCGGCGACCATCGTCACCCTGCGTGAAGTGCTGGCGGTGTTGGAGCTGCGTATCGCCCTGGAGATCGAGTCAGCCGGGCTGGCCGCCGAACGGCGCAGCGCCGAGCAACTGGCAGGCATGCGCCAGGCCCTGGATGAGCTGAACGAGGGTGCGGCCCATGCTTGCGATGCGGTGGCGGCGGACTTCCAGTTCCACCTGCAGATCGCCCAAGCCAGTGGCAACCATTACTTCGCCGACATCCTCAACCACCTGGGCACCAGCATCATCCCGCGCACCCGGCTCAATTCGGCGCGCCTGGCCCATGACGACCAGGCGCACTACATGAGCCGTTTGAGTCATGAGCACGAGGCAATCTACGAAGCCATTGCCCGGCGTGACAGCGAAGGGGCGAAGATGGCCATGCGCATGCACCTGGCCAACAGCCGGGAACGGCTGCGCCAGGCCCATGAAGCGGCAGAGGCGCAGGAGAGCTGAGGTTCTTGCTTGCGGGGAGTTGAGTGGGCTAGCCATGAAAAGCCCCGCAATCGCGGTAATGCTGTTCACTTGACTTCAGTTGGGGTCGCTGCGCGCCCCATCGCGACACAAGGCCGCTCCCACAGAGAGCTTGCAAACCACGCATTTACGTATGTATCGGCCCCAGCCCCTTGTGGGAGCGGCCTTGTGTCGCGATGGGCTGCAAAGCAGCCCCATTACCGCAATCGCGGGGCTTTTCCATTGCTCGGGGCGATCAGATCGCGCCGTCGCTCCACTGCCCATTCACCAACCGCCGCAGTTCCAGCGGATTGCTATCGCGCAGCGCCTCGGGCAGCAGCGCTTGTGGGTAGTTCTGGTAGCACACCGGGCGCAGGAAACGATCGATGGCCAAGGTGCCGACCGAAGTGCCCCGGGCATCGGAGGTCGCCGGGTAGGGGCCGCCATGGACCATGGCGTCGCACACTTCCACACCGGTGGGGTAGCCGTTGACCAGGATCCGGCCGACCTTCTCTTCCAGCAGTGGCACCAGCCAGGCGAAGGCCTCGAGGTCCTCGGGCTCGCCGATCAGCGTCGCGGTCAATTGCCCACGCAGGCCCTGCAAGGCGGCGCGCAATTGGTCCTGATCGACCACTTCGACCGCCACGGTGGTTGGGCCGAAGACTTCTTCCTGCAGCAGTGGATCGGCTTCCACCAGCAGGCGGGCATCGGCCTTGAACAGCTGGGCGCAAGCCTGGTTGCCTTGCTGTGCCTGGCCGGCCAAGTGCTGGATACCGGCGTGCGCGTGCAAGTGCTCCAGGCCGCTTGCATAGCTGCGCAGTCCGCCAGCGTTGAGCATGGTCTGTCCGGCCTGCTGGTCCAGGCTCTGACCGAGGTCGGTCAGCAGTTGGCTGTACTCCGGTGATTGCAGGCCGATCACCAAGCCAGGGTTGGTGCAGAACTGGCCGGCGCCCAGGCATACCGAGCCGGCCAGTTCGCGGGCGATGACGTCGCCGCGCCTGGCCAGGGCCGTTGGCAGGACGATCACCGGGTTGATGCTCGACATCTCGGCGAACACTGGGATCGGCTGTGGGCGCTCGGCGGCCATGCGGCACAGCGCGTCGCCGCCTTTGAGCGAACCGGTGAAGCCTACGGCCTGGATCGCCGGGTGCTTGACCAGCCACTCGCCGACGCCACCGCCGAACACCATGTTGAATACGCCCTTGGGCATGCCGGTGCGCTCGGCGGCACGGATGATGGCGCTGGCTACCAAGTCGGCGGTGGCCATGTGGCCACTGTGTGCCTTGAACACCACCGGACACCCAGCGGCCAGGGCGGCGGCGGTGTCACCGCCAGCGGTGGAGAAGGCCAGGGGGAAGTTGCTGGCGCCGAACACCGCCACCGGACCGACGCCGATACGCATCTGGCGAATGTCCACCCGTGGCAGTGGTTGGCGTTCAGGCTGCGCCAGGTCGATACGGGCGCCGAGGAAGTCGCCACGGCGCAGCACCTGGGCGAACAGGCGCATCTGGCCACTGGTTCGGCCGCGCTCACCCTGGATGCGGGCCGGGGGCAGGGCGGTTTCGCGACAGACGATGGCGACGAAGGCATCGTCCAGTTCATCCAGTTCTGCGGCGATGGCGTCGAGGAACTCGGCGCGGCGGGCCGGTGCCAGTTGGCGGAATTCGGCAAAGGCGGCGGCAGCGGCTTGGGCGGCGAGGTCTACTTCAGCCTCGGTGGCCTGGATGAAGCTGTAGGGCAGAGCCTCGCCGCTGGTGGCGTCCAGGCTCTGCAGGCGTTGTGTGCCGGCGGCGCTGCGCTGGCCGGCGATGAAGTTGTGGCCGAGGATCTCAGGCATGGGATGTTCCTGTTTGAAGTGAGAAAACATGTGGTGCGCCCTTGCAGGCACTGAGCTCACGGGAGTGGAGCATGTGCATTCAGGTAATGGGCGCCGGGTTGAAGAGGGTGATGTCGTTGTGCAGCCTGTGCTTTTCTGCCCAGGTCTTCTGGCGGCCGCTGGCGACGTCGAGGTAGTAGTGGAACAGTTCCCAACCCAGCGCCTCGATGGTCGAGCGGCCCGTGGCGATGCGCCCGGCATCGATGTCGATCAGGTCGGGCCAACGCTCGGCCAGCTCGCTGCGGGTACAGACCTTGACCACCGGCGCCATGGCCAGGCCATAGGGCGTGCCCCGGCCGGTAGTGAATACATGCAGGTTCATCCCGGCGGCCAGTTGCAGAGTGCCGCAGACGAAGTCGCTGGCCGGGGTCGCACAGAAGATCAGGCCCTTGTGGCTGACCCGCTCGCCTGGGCCAAGCACGCCCTGGATCGCGCCGCTGCCAGACTTGACGATCGAGCCCAGGGATTTTTCGACGATGTTGGACAGGCCACCCTTCTTGTTGCCCGGGGTGGTGTTGGCGCTGCGGTCGGCTTCGCCGCGTTGCAGGTACTGGTCGTACCAGTCCATCTCCCGTATCAGGGCCTGTGCCACCTCCGGAGTCTGGGCGCGGGAGGTAAGCATGTAGATGGCGTCGCGGACTTCGGTGACTTCCGAGAACATCACTGTCGCGCCGGCGCGCACCAGCAGGTCGGCGGCATAGCCCAGGGCCGGGTTGGCGGTGATGCCGGAGAAGGCGTCACTGCCGCCGCACTGCATGCCAAGGATCAGCTCGCTGGCAGGAACCGTCTCGCGGCGGCGCTGATCGAGCTTCTGCAGGCGGGCTTCGGCTAGGGCCATGACCTGCTCGATCATTTCGCTGAAGCCGAGGCTGGCATCCTGCAGGCGGTACAGCCAGGGTTCGCTCAGGTCCACGGAGGGGTCGTTGTCGTGCATCACCTGGCCGGCTTGCAGCTTCTCGCAGCCCAGGCTGATGACCAGGGCCTCGCCACCCAGGTTGGGGTTGCGTGCCAGGTTGCGCACGGTGCGGATCGGGATGTACGCGTCGCGTGCGTTGATCGCCACGCCGCATCCGTAGCTGTGGGTGAGGGCGACCACATCATCGACGTTGGGATACTTGGGCAGCAGCTCGTCACGGATGCGCTTGACCGCATGGTCGAGCACGCCGGTGACGCACTGTACCGTGGTGGTGATGCCGAGGATGTTGCGGGTGCCAACGGTGCCGTCGGCATTGCGGTAGCCTTCGAAGGTGTAGCCCTCCAGCGCTGGCAGCGCCTCGGGGATCGCATCGCAGCGTGGCAGGCTGTCCAGTTCCGGGGCGGCGGGCATGGCCAGCTGGTTTTCCTTGACCCAACTGCCCTGGCGCAGGTCTTCCAAGGCATGGCCGATGACCTGGCCGTAACGCCGCACTGGCTCACCCTTGGCGATGTCCACCAACGCGACCTTGTGGCTCTGCGGCACGCTTTCGACCAAGGTCAGGCCGTCGGCGAAGCGGCTGCCTTCACCCAGCCCCTGGTCGTTGACCACGACCACGACATTGTCGTTGTCGTGCAGGCGGACGTAGCGGGGCGAGTCGGTGTGTTCGATCAACTGCATGGTTGGGCCCTTCTTGTCTTCTCTCAGGCTTTGTTCAGCAACCGGCGCCACAGCGGGGCGCCGGCATTCTTTCAGTGGCGCGAGCCGGCCAGTTCACTGCTGGCGGCCTGTGCTGGGGCTGCTTCATCCTTCACGCTGTCACGCAGCTCGATGCGTTTGATCGGACCGACGATCACCAGATAGCTGAACACCGCCACCAGAGCATTGGCACCCACGTACACCAGCGCCCACTTGAACGAGCCGGTGGCGCTGATGATGTAGCCGATGATGATTGGTGTGGTGATCGAGGCGATGTTGCCGAAGGTGTTGAACATACCGCCCGAGAGGCCGGCGATTTGCTTGGGCGAGGTGTCTGACACCACTGCCCAGCCCAAGGCACCGAGGCCTTTGCCGAAGAACGCCAGGGCCATGATGCCGACCACCATCCACTCGGCGTCCACGTAGTTGCAGATCACCATCGAAGTGGACAGCAACAGCCCGACCACGATCGGCGCCTTGCGGGCGAAGGTCAGCGAGTTGCCACGGCGCAGCAGGTGGTCAGACAACACACCACCCAGCACGCCACCAATGAACCCGCAGATCGCTGGCAGGGAGGCGATGAAGCCGGCCTTGAGGATCGACATGCCGCGTTCCTGCACCAGGTACACCGGGAACCAGGTAAGGAAGAAGTAGGTAATGGCATTGATGCAGTACTGGCCCAGGTAGACGCCAATCATCATGCGGCTGGTCAGCAACTGCTTGATGTAGCCCCACTTCGGTCCGCTGTCGCCGGCTCCTCGGGGTTTGTCCATGTCCACCAGGCCGCCGTTCTTCTCGATGTGCTCGAGCTCCTCGGCGCCGATCATCGGGTGTTCCTTGGGGTTGTAGATCAGCTTCAGCCAGGCCAGGGAGAAGGCGATGCCCATGACGCCCATGACGATGAACACATGCTCCCAACCCCAGGCATGGACGATCCAGCCCATCAGCGGCGCGAACAGCACGGTGGCGAAGTATTGCGCCGAGTTGAAGATGGCCGAAGCGGTCCCGCGCTCGGCGGTGGGGAACCAGGCCGCGACGATGCGCGCATTGCCGGGGAAGGACGGTGCTTCGGCGAAGCCGACCAGGAAGCGCAGCATGAACAGTGCAATGATGGCGTTGGCCAGCGGCAGGTAGCCGACGAACCCTTGCAGGACAGTGAACAACGACCAGGTGAAGATACTGAAGGCATAGACCTTCTTCGAACCGAAGCGGTCGAGCAGCCAGCCTCCGGGGATCTGGCCGAGCACATAGGCCCAGCCGAAGGCGGAGAAGATGTAGCCGAGGGTCACCGCGTCGATGCCCAGGTCTTTCTGCAGGCTGGAGCCGGCGATGGAGATGGTGGCGCGGTCGGCATAGTTGATCGTGGTCACGATGAACAGCATGAACAGGATCAGATAGCGTACATGCGTCTTTTTCGTCGCTTGCATGCTGGTGAACTCCCACTAATTATTGTTGTGCGGGCTTGTATGTCCGTGGCCGAAGCAGCGCGGGCCGCTTCGGCTGCAGCGGTGGTTACTGGGCGCCTTGCTTGTCCATCAGAGCGGCGAGCATCTCGTACTCTTCGGCGCTCAGGTCGGTCAGTGGAGTGCGCACTGGACCTGCATCGAAGCCGGCGATCTTCGCCCCGGCCTTGACGATGCTCACGGCGTAGCCGGCCTTGCGGTTGCGGATGTCCAGGTAGGGCAGGAAGAAATCATCGATCAGCCTGGCCACGGTGGCATGGTCGTCCTGGGCCACGGCGTTGTAGAAGTCCATCGCGGTCTTCGGGATGAAGTTGAACACCGCCGAGGAGTAGACCGGCACGCCCAAGGCCTTGTAGGCCGCAGCATACACTTCGGCGGTCGGCAGACCACCCAGGTAGCTGAAGCGATCACCCAGGCGCCGACGAATAGACACCATCAACTCGATGTCGCCTAGGCCGTCCTTGTAGCCGATCAGGTTCGGGCAGCGCTCGGCCAGCATTTCTAGCTGCGTAGCGTTCAGGCGGCAGACGTTGCGGTTGTACACGACCACCCCGATGTTCACCGACTTGCACACCGCCTCGACGTGGGCGGCGACGCCGTCCTGGCTGGCTTCGGTCAGGTAGTGCGGGAGCAGCAGCAAACCCTTGGCGCCCAGGCGTTCGGCTTCCTGGGCGTACTCGATGGCTTGGCGGGTGGCGCCGCCGACACCGGCGAGGATCGGTACCGAGCCGGCGCAAGTGTCGACGGCGGTCTTGATCACCTGGCTGTATTCACTGGCCGCCAGGGAAAAGAACTCGCCGGTGCCACCCGCGGCGAACAGGGCGCTGGCGCCGTAAGGGCCGAGCCACTCCAGGCGCTTGCGGTAGCCGGCTGGGTTGAAGTCGCCCTGGGCGTTGAAGTCGGTGACCGGGAACGACAGCAGGCCGTGGGAAAGGATGGATTGCAGTTCTTGTGGATTCATTGTTGTGAGCATCCTGTAGCGCTTGGAAAAGATAGGGTGGAACCAAGGTGGAGGTAAGTTATCGTACAACTTGTGCAATGACTACCCCCCAAATGCAGGATTTTTCTCACAGGCAGACGAACGCACCCGTCTAGTCGAGGTGGCTCAGGGGGAGTAACGGCTCTGGAATGGGGTTTTGCGAAAAGGCGAGGAGTTATCGTATGTCTCAAGCCGGGAGGCGGGAAACGATCGCGGGACAAACCCGCTCCCACAGCAGCAACATCTGAGACCAGCAGAGGGTCTGTGGGAGCGGGCTTGCCCCGCGATCAAAGCTTGAAGCTATCAGGCGCTCTGGCGTTGCTTGCTCGCCTGGGCCTTGCGCACCTGCTGGCGGCAGGCGTCGCCGAAGGCCTTGAACATCTTGATCGAGTCTGGGTTCTTGGCCGCTTGCCACTCTGGGTGCCACTGCACGGCGAAGAGGAAGGGCGACAGGGCTGGCGCGTGAATCGCCTCGACCAGGCCGTCTTCGGCTTGAGCGATTGGCTCCAGGCCTTCGCCCAGGTTCTTCAGGCCCTGGCCGTGCAACGAGTTGACACGGATCTCGTCAGTGCCAAGGGTTTCGCGCAGCCAGCTGCCTGACTTGATCTTGACGCTGTGCACCGCCTGGTACTGGACCTCGACCGGATCTTCCGGGTTTTCCCGGTGATCGTTGAAGCCGGGCTCGGCATAGACCTTCTGGTAGATATCGCCGCCCAGGGCGACGTTGATTTCCTGCATGCCACGGCAGATGCCGAAGATCGGCAGGCCGCGGGCGATGGCCAGTTGCACCAGAGGGATGTCGAACAGGTCGCGGTCCTTGTCCTGGGCCTTGCCGGGGGTTTCGTTCTCTTGGCCGTACAGGGCCGGGTCGATATTGCTGCCGGCGCCGGTCAGGTACACACCGTCGGCCATGTCCAGATAGGTTTCCAGATCATCGGTGCCGCAGCAGGTGGGGACCAGGACAGGGACGCAGTCGGCGAAGTCGACCAGAGGCGTGATGTATTTGTGGGTCATGACCTGATAGTCATGGCCCTTGCGCTCCTGGGTGCCCATGGTCATCAGGACGATGGGTTTGCGCAGGGTCTGATTCTTATTGCCAATGTTGCTGTTGGGCATATGTCACCTTGGGACAGGCTCGGCCTGTCATTGTTGTGCAGGCTCGCGGCTCAAGGCTCTGCGCTGCCTGGGGTTTCGAGCACTGCCGGAAGCCCCGGCAGGGGGCCGTTTCCGGTCGAAACCTGATTCATAGCTTGCCAGAGCCGTTCGATATGTCAAACGACCTGCGGCGGGTTTGGGGAGGGGGGTTCCGGTTTTCCGGGACTTCAGGTGCTCTTGGCCCTGTATTGGCAAGGGTCCGGCGGGAGTGTAGGTCAATTATATTTAACGATGCAGTTGGGTCTTTGCAGCGGTGCAATGATCGGCGGGAGGCGGCGGGCGGACAGGGGCATGACACTGGCAAGGCTGAGTGAGGCCGTCATCTTGTTGTTCTCCCGCAATGTCATCACTCGAAGCGTTGCGCGCTGTAGGGCGTAGGGTCGGTGAAGGGCTGCTCGCCAGTGAGCATCTCGGCCAGCAGGCGGCCACTCACCGGGCCCAGGGTCAGGCCGTGGTGGGCATGGCCGAAGTTGAACCACAACCCCTTGTGGCGGCTGGCCGGGCCGATCACCGGGCGCATGTCTGGCAGGCAGGGGCGGCGGCCCAGCCATGGCGTGTCGTCCAGGCGTTCGCCGAGGCCGGGGAACAGCGTGCGGGCCAGGGCTTCGCAGCGTTGCAGTTGGATTTCGTTGCCGGGCGCGTCGCTGGCGGCGAACTCGATGCCGGTGGTCAGGCGCACGCCACGAGCCATGGGCGCCAGTACATAGCCGCCCTGGCTGTCGCAGATCGAATGGCCCAGCTCGGCACCGCCACGGGTGCCGTAGTGCATGTGGTAGCCACGCTTGATGCCCAGGGGGATGCGGTAGCCCAGCGGCGCATAGATGTCGGCCGATTGCGGGCCGAGGCAGGCCACCACCTCCGGG
The DNA here is from genome assembly GCF_054889225.1 of Pseudomonas sp. X10. NCBI lineage: Bacteria > Pseudomonadati > Pseudomonadota > Gammaproteobacteria > Pseudomonadales > Pseudomonadaceae > Pseudomonas > Pseudomonas sp. X10. Next base: position 2,521,263 of record NZ_CM142677.1, read on the forward strand.
GCGGTGACCGGGCCGCGGCGGGTGTTCACCTGCCATTGGCCGGCGACCTGGCGCAGACTGCGTGCGTCGCCATGGATGAACTGGCCACCGCGTTTGATGAACAGTGCCGCATAACCCCGGGTTAGGCCGCCTGGGTTGTTCACTGTCTTGGGGTCGAGCCAGTGAATGCCGCCGACCACCGCGCCACCCAGTTGCTGTTCACGGGCCTGCAGTTGCCCACGTTCGAGGATTTCATACTGCAGGCCATAGCGGCCCAGGCCCTTGGCATCCGCCTTGGCCCGCTCGAACAGGGCGCTGTCGCGGTACACCTCGATCCAGCCCTTGGCTTGCACCATGTCGCCGAGGCCGGCGGCGTCGATCAGCGCGTCATGTTCCTCTACGCAGCGCTGCACCAACGGCAGCATGGCCGCAGTCGCTGTGGCCAGGGGCGTGGGCGCCGAGTGCTGCCAGTAGCGCAGCAGCCAAGGCGCGACCTTGGGCAGGTGGAGCAGGCTGTAGCGTACGTCGGGCTGACGGTTCAGGCCGTAGCGCAACAGCGCGCCGAACTCGCGGGGGAAAGCATAGGGAATCACGCTGGAACGCTCGATCAGCCCGGCGTTGCCGTGGCTGGTGCCGCTGCCCGGTTCGTTACGATCGACCAGGATCACCTGGCGCCCACGCGCCTGCAGGTGCAGCGCAGTACTGACGCCAACGATGCCGGCGCCCAGGACAATGGTTTGGCAATGCATGCAGCGTCTTCCTATATAGGCCTTAGCTATTGTTGTTTGCCCGCCGGCGCCGACGTGTAGCCGACGAACTCGTTGTGTAGCGCGGCAGTTGCTTCCAAGCGTTTCTCAACATCCGGTCCGAGCTTCTTGCAGACCTCGTTGACCATCAGGTGCACCCACGACAGCATGGTCGCGGTGGATTCCCAGAACAGATTGAATTCGGTGGGGATGCGGAACACCTCGTCGGCGTTGGCATCGGCCCAGTCACAGAAGGTGTCGGTAACCAGTGTCACCGGGATGCCCGCTTCACGGGCCTTGCGGCACAAGTGGAGGGCATGGCGCGAGTAACGCCGGGCCTCGAACACCACCAAGGCACAGTCCTCGGCACGGCTGAGCAGCACGTCGCTGAAATGCCCGGCGCTGCCGTCGACCCGGTGCACGCCCTCACGCAGGTATTGCAGCAGGTGGGTCATGCACATGGCGATACCGCGCTCGGTCTGGAAGCCGGCGATGAACACCCGTGACTTTTGTGCCAGACGCTGCGCGACCCGGTGCCAGGCGTCGCTGCGGCTGTATTCGTAGACCCGCACCAAGGCTGCCACCTCCAGTTCTAGGCTGCGGGAGCTGTCCGAGTCTTCGCGGTTCTGGCGGAATTCTTGCAGTCGATCGCCGACCAGCCAGGGGCCGTCACCCAAGTCGTTCTGTAGGTCGTGTTTCAGCGCCTTGAAATGGGCATAGCCCAGCGAGCGGCAGAAGCGTCCGACACTGGATTCGCTGACACCGATCTTGGCGGCGATGCTGGCCGAGGTCTGGAAGGGCAGCTCATGCAGGTTGGCGAGCATGTAGGTGGCGATCTTGCGGCCCGAGGCCGTGGCGCTGTGCAGGCTGTGTTCCAGGCGTTGCTTGATCGGTTGGCTCACAGGCGGCTCCGGACTGGATGAGGCTTGCGAATGAAGATGAATGTTTTCTGTTATCAGGTCAATGTTTGACAGTTAGCTGTCATCGAGGGAAAGTCTTGTCGTTGCAAACGCTGTTGCCCAGACCAATTCCAACAAGGGAGCTTCAGATGTCCGCACCTTCCGCCAGTACCGTGCATGTGCCTTTTGCCGAACTGCAGACGTTGCTGCAGCGCATCTTCCAGCGTCACGGTTGCACCGAGGCAGTGGCCGCCGTGCTCGCCCACAACTGTGCCAGTGCTCAGCGCGACGGGGCCCACAGCCATGGTGTGTTTCGTATTCCCGGGTATGTCTCGACCCTGGCCAGTGGCTGGGTCGATGGCCAGGCCCAGCCGCAGGTCGAGGATGTGGCGCCGGGCTTCATCCGGGTCGATGCCGCTGGCGGCTTTGCCCAGCCGGCCCTGGCAGCGGCACGTGCGCTGTTGGTGGAGAAAGCGCGGGCGGCGGGGATTGCCGTGCTGGCGATCCACAACTCCCACCATTTCGCCGCGCTTTGGCCAGACGTCGAGCCCTTCGCCGATGAAGGCCTGGTGGCCCTGAGCGTGGTTAACAGCATGACCTGCGTGGTGCCCCATGGCGCGCGCAAGCCGTTGTTCGGCACCAACCCCATCGCCTTTGCCGCCCCCTGTGCTGGCAGCGACCCGATCGTGTTCGACATGGCCACCAGCGCCATGGCCCACGGCGATGTGCAGATCGCCGCGCGCCAGGGCGAGCAATTGCCGGAAGGTGTAGGGGTGGACGCCGAGGGCAAGCCGACCTGTGATCCCAAGGCCATCCTGGACGGTGGCGCATTGCTGCCGTTCGGCGGGCACAAAGGTTCGGCGCTGTCGATGATGGTCGAACTGCTGGCGGCGGCATTGACCGGCGGGCATTTCTCTTGGGAGTTCGACTGGTCGAAGCATCCGGGCGCCAAGACTCCTTGGACCGGGCAACTGATCATCGTCATCGATCCGGGCAAGGCCCAAGGCGAGCGCTTCGCCCTGCGCAGCCGCGAGTTGGTGGAGCAGATGCAGGCGGCAGGCTTGCAACGCATGCCGGGTGAGCGGCGTTACCGCGAGCGGGCGGTAGCGGACCGCGAAGGGGTGGCGGTGACGGAGCAGGAGCTGCAGGAGTTGCGGAATTTGCTTGGCTAAGCCAGCCATTCGTGGGCACGCCCCCCGCAGGGGGTGCACTGATCCCCGGCTCGGCGCTGTATCCGGTTGCGCCTGGTTATGCACGCCTGCACTGACTCCCTTGCACACTGGAGATGTTCCTTCGCCGCTGCTGCAGGTATCCTCAGGGCAGCATTTCCCCGAACTGTCCTGACTCAAGGAGCTGTGCGCTGTGTTCAAACATGTCGATGCCTATGCCGGCGATCCGATCCTCTCGCTGATGGAGACCTTCAAGGCCGATCCCCGCGCCGACAAGGTCAACCTGAGTATCGGCCTGTACTACGATGCTGCTGGCGTGGTGCCGCAGTTGGCAGCGGTGGGCGAGGCCGAGCGCCGCTTGGCCGACAAGCCTCACGAGGCCTCGCTGTACCTGCCGATGGAAGGCCTGGCCAGCTACCGCCAGGCGATCCAGGCGCTGCTGTTCGGGGCCGGGCATCCGGCGGTGAGCGAAGGCCGTGTCGCCACGGTGCAGACCGTCGGCGGTTCCGGCGCGCTGAAGGTCGGCGCCGACTTCCTCAAGCGCTACTTCCCGCAGGCCGAGGTCTGGGTCAGCGACCCAACCTGGGACAACCACCGTGCGATCTTCGAAGGCGCCGGGTTCAAGGTCCATACCTATCCTTATTTCGACACGGCCAGCCGTGGCCTGGACTTCACCGGTATGCTCGCCACCCTGCAGGGCCTGGCGGCCAACAGCATCGTGCTGCTGCACCCGTGCTGCCACAACCCCACCGGCGTCGACCTGGACCAAGGGCAATGGCAGCAAGTGGTGGAAGTGGTCAAGGCACGCAACCTGATCCCGTTCCTCGACATCGCCTACCAGGGCTTCGGCGAGGGCCTGGTCGAGGACGCCTACGCCATCCGCGAAATGGCCCGTGCCGGTGTGCCGTGCCTGGTCAGCAACTCCTTCTCGAAAATCTTCTCCCTGTACGGTGAGCGGGTAGGGGGCTTGTCGGTGGTCTGCGACGATACCGACACCGCCCAGAGCGTACTCGGCCAGCTCAAGGCCACCGTGCGCCGCAACTACTCCAGCCCGCCCAACTTCGGCGCCCAACTGGTGGCTGGCGTGCTCGGGGACGATGGCCTGAACGCCCAGTGGGTCGCGGAAGTAGAGCAGATGCGCCAGCGTATCCTCGACATGCGCCAGGGGCTGGTCGATGCATTGGCCGAGCTACTGCCGGGCCAGGACTTCCAGTTCTTCCTGCGTCAACGAGGCATGTTCAGCTACACCGGTTTCAGCGTTGAGCAGGTCCGTCGTCTGCGCGACGAGTTCGGCGTCTACCTGATCGACAGCGGTCGGGTGTGCATGGCCGGCCTGCGTCCGGACAACCTGCAGCAAGTGGCCAAGGCGTTTGCTGCGGTGCAGGCACGCTGACGCGGGCCCGTACACCAGGCCTGTGTAGGAGCCCGCGTCAGCTGGCGATGGGGCGATCGCGCCGCGCCTCTGGCAAGGTTGCACCTTGCATCGTCAGATGGCGCTGACTCCTACACGGATGCAACCCAGGTGCAACCGTCCCTCGGACGGGGCTTTGCAAGTGCAACCAATCAGCGCACAATCGCGCCCCTCTTTTTTCGGTTGAGGTGCGCGAAGCGTCTGTTTCGCCACTCTCAGCCTGTTGCAGTCTTGCGAGTGGAGTTGCACCCGGATGAATGAGCAGGCCCCAAGCGCTGAACAGCGCTTCGAATCGACCCCAGCTGCCGCCCTTGGCAGTTGGTCCCGTCATGACACCACCTGGATGCTGGGCCTGTTCGGCACGGCCATCGGCGCCGGTACCTTGTTCCTGCCGATCAACGCCGGCCTTGGCGGTTTCTGGCCGTTGCTGATCCTGGCCTTGCTGGCCTTCCCGATGACCTACTACGCCCACCGCGGGCTGACCCGTTTCGTTCTTTCCGGGCGCGATGGCGGCGACATCACCGATGTGGTCGAGGAGCATTTCGGCATCACGGCCGGCGCCTTGATCACCGTGTTGTACTTCTTCGCCATCTTCCCCATCCTGCTGATCTACAGCGTGGCCCTGACCAACACGGTCGGTAGTTTCATGGAGCACCAGTTGCACATGACGCCGCCGCCCCGCGCGGTGCTGTCGTTCGTGCTGATCCTTGGCCTGCTGGCCATCGTGCGCTGCGGTGAGCAAGCCACGGTCAAGGTCATGAGCCTGCTGGTCTATCCGTTCATCGTCGCCTTGGCGCTGCTGGCCCTGTACCTGATCCCGCACTGGAACGGCGGTATCCTCGATAGCGCCAGCCAGGTCCCATCCGGCTCGGCCTTCCTGCATACCCTGTGGCTGGCGATCCCGGTGATGGTGTTTTCCTTCAACCACTCGCCGATCATCTCGGCCTTCGCCGTCGATCAGAAGCGCCGCTACGGTGCCAATGCCGACGAGCGCAGCGGCCAGATTCTGGCCCGCGCCCACCTGCTGATGGTCGCCATGGTGCTGTTCTTCGTCTTCAGTTGCGTGCTGACCCTGAGCAGCGCCCAGTTGGCCGAAGCCAAGGCACAGAACCTGTCGATCCTGTCGTACCTGGCCAACCACTTCAGCAACCCGAGCATCGCTTTTGCGGCGCCGCTGATCGCCTTCGTCGCCATCGCCAAGTCCTTCCTCGGCCATTACATCGGTGCCAGCGAAGGGCTCAAGGGCATCATCGCCAAGACCGGCCTGCGTCCGGGGGCCAAGGCACTGGACCGCGTGGTCGCAGCGTTGATGTTGGTGGTGTGCTGGATCGTCGCCACCCTCAACCCGAGCATCCTGGGCATGATCGAGTCGCTCGGCGGCCCGGTGATCGCGGCCATCCTGTTCCTGATGCCGATGTACGCTATCCGTCGTGTACCGGCCATGCGCAAGTACAGTGGGGCCATGTCTAACGTGTTCGTCGCAGTGGTGGGCCTGGTGGCCATGTCCTCGGTGGTCTACTCGGTGGTTGACGCGCTGCTGGGCTGAGGCCATGTAAAGGTGCCCGGGCCGGCTGTCGCCACCCGGGCATTTTTTTGTCCACAATATTTGTCCGGCAATACAACAATTTTTCGCAGCCCGTAGGTAGTTGGGCGCTTTCATGCTTAACTCAGGGTCCTTTTCAATTCCGCATAAGGATTCCGTTCATGGCTCAAGTGACTCTCAAAGGCAACCCGGTCCAGGTCAACGGTCAACTGCCACAGGCAGGTGCCCAGGCCCCGGCGTTCTCCCTGGTCGGTGATGGCCTGGCCGATAAGTCGCTCAAGGACTTTGCCGGCAAGCGCAAAGTGCTGAACATCTTCCCGAGCGTCGACACTCCGACCTGCGCCACCTCCGTGCGCAAGTTCAACGCCCAGGCCAATGACCTGGCCAACACTGTGGTGCTGTGCATCTCCGCCGACCTGCCGTTCGCCCAGGCGCGCTTCTGCGGTGCCGAAGGCCTGGAGAACGTGAAGAACCTGTCGACCCTGCGCGGCCGCGAGTTCCTGGAGAACTACGGCGTCGCCATCGCCGACGGTCCGCTGGCTGGCCTGGCCGCCCGCGCCGTGGTGGTGCTGGACGAGAACGACAAGGTCCTGCACAGCGAGCTGGTCGGTGAAATCGCCGAAGAGCCGAACTATGACGCGGCGCTGGCGGTGCTGAAGTAACAGCGGTGCGGCTTGTCTGTTGTCGATTGCACGAGTGGGGTAGGCGCTAACGGATGCTGGCGCCCGCCGATTTCAGGCAAGCCAAGGCGCGCCGTAATCGACAATCAGCACGAAGTTTCAACGGCCTGGCCCCTGCGCCAGGCCGTTTTCATTTACAGTTCATCGTTTTAGCAACGTCAGTTGAAGGTAAAGTCCCGGTAAAGGCCCTTTGCTAAAACAGAACGAGTGCTTATCGTTCACCCTCCCGAAGACGTCATTCTCGAACAAGGTTCGTTCAACCCATGCAAGCTTCTGTTTCCCGCTCCCCCCGTCGCTGGCTTGTCGGCCTGCTGATCCTGCTGCTGGTGGTCGCTTTGGCCTGGTGGTTGTGGCCTGCCACGACCGTGCAAAAGGAGCCGGCAGGCCGGGGCGGCAAGGGCGGGCGCCCGGGTTTCGGTATGTCCAGCGACCCGGTGCCGGTCCGTGTAGAGCCGACCAGGGTCGGCGACTTCCCGTTGTACTTCAAGGCACTGGGTACCGTGACCGCGACCAATACGGTGAACGTGCGCAGCCGCGTGGCAGGCGAGCTGGTCAAGGTGAACTTCCAGGAGGGCCAGCGGGTCAAGGCCGGCGACCTGCTGGCCGAGATCGACCCACGCCCCTACCGCATCGCCTTGCAGCAGGCCGAGGGCACGCTGGCGCAGAACCAGGCGCAGTTGAAGAACGCCCAGGTCGACGTGGCCCGCTATAAAGGCCTGTATGCCGAAGACAGCATCGCCAAGCAGACCCTCGACACTGCTGAAGCGCTGGTCGGGCAATACCAGGGCACCGTCAAGACCAACCAGGCGGCGGTGAACGATGCGCGGCTGAACCTGGAGTTCACCCAGATCCGCGCGCCGATCAGCGGCCGCCTGGGCCTGCGCCAACTGGACATCGGCAACCTGGTGGCAGCCAATGACACCGCCGCGCTGGTGGTGATCACCCAGACCGAACCGATCAACGTCGCCTTCACCTTGCCGGAAACCGAGCTGCCGACCGTGCTGGAGCGCTACCGCGCCGGTGCCGCCTTGCCAGTAGAAGCCTGGGACCGTGGCGACAGCAAGCTGCAGGCCACCGGTGTGCTGGGCAGCCTGGACAACCAGATCGACACCACCACCGGCACCTTGAAGTTCAAGGCCCACTTCGAGAACAAGGACCAGGCGCTGTTCCCCAATCAGTTCGTCAACGTGCGCCTGTTGGCCGACACCCTCAAGCAGGTGGTCCTGGCGCCCTCCGCGGCGATCCAGTTTGGCAACGATGGTACGTTTGCCTATGTGGTCAACAGCGAGAACAAGGTCAACATCCACAAGCTCAAGGTGGGCGCCAGCGATGGCGAGCACAGCGTGATCCTTGAAGGCCTGGCCGCTGGCGACCGGGTGGTGCTCGAAGGCACTGACCGCCTGAGGGAGGGCAGCCTGGTGGAGGTGGTGGAGGACAGCTCGCAGGTCCCGACCACCCCGGGCCAGCACCTGCAAGGCCAGGATGCCAAAGACGCCTCGGCCAGTGCCGGTGAGCAGCGCAAGGCGGGCGCATGAACCTCTCGCGGCTGTTCATCCTTCGTCCGGTAGCGACGACCCTGAGCATGCTGGCCATTGTCCTGGCCGGCTTGATCGCCTACACGCTGCTGCCGGTCGCGGCCTTGCCCCAGGTCGACTACCCGACCATCCGGGTCATGACCCTATACCCCGGCGCCAGCCCTCAGGTGATGACCAGCGCGGTCACTGCGCCGCTGGAGCGCCAGTTTGGCCAGATGCCAGGCCTGACCCAGATGGCCTCGACCAGCTCTGGTGGCGCCTCGGTGCTGACCTTGCGTTTCAGCCTGGACATGAACATGGACGTCGCCGAACAGCAGGTGCAGGCGGCGATCAACGCGGCCACTAACCTGCTGCCCAGCGACCTGCCGGCACCGCCGGTGTACAACAAGGTCAACCCGGCCGACACGCCGGTACTGACGCTGGCGATCACCTCGAAGACCATGCCGTTGCCCAAGCTCAACGACCTGGTCGATACCCGCGTGGCGCAGAAGATCGCCCAGACCAGTGGCGTGGGCATGGTCAGCATCGCCGGCGGCCAGCGCCAGGCCGTGCGCATCAAGGTCAACCCCGATGCCCTGGCGTCCGCCGGGCTCAACCTGGAAGACGTGCGTAGCCTGATCGGTGCCTCCAACGTCAACCAGCCCAAGGGCAACTTCGATGGCCCGACCCGGGTGTCGATGCTCGACGCCAATGACCAACTGCGCTCTCCCGAGGAATACGCCAACCTTATCCTGGCCTACAACAACGGCGCGCCACTGCGTCTGAAGGACGTCGCCGAGATCGTCGATGGCGCCGAGAACGAGCGCCTGGCGGCTTGGGCCAACGAGAACCAGGCCGTGCTGCTGAACATCCAGCGCCAACCAGGGGCCAACGTCATCGAAGTGGTCGATCGGATCAAGCAGATGCTGCCATCGGTCACCGACAACCTGCCGGCCGGCCTCGATGTCATGGTGCTCACCGACCGGACCCAGACCATCCGCGCCGCCGTGAAGGACGTGCAGCACGAACTGTTGATCGCCATTGTCCTGGTGGTGATGGTTACCTTCGTCTTCCTGCGCCGCTTCAGCGCCACCATCATTCCTTCGATCGCGGTGCCGCTGTCGCTGATCGGCACCTTCGGGGTGATGTACCTGGCCGGCTTCTCGATCAACAACCTGACCCTCATGGCCCTGACCATCGCCACCGGCTTCGTGGTCGATGACGCCATCGTCATGCTGGAGAACATCTCCCGGCACATCGAGGAAGGGGAGACACCGATGCAGGCGGCGCTAAAGGGTGCCAAGCAGATTGGCTTCACCCTGGTGTCGCTGACTTTCTCGCTGATCGCGGTGCTGATCCCGCTGCTGTTCATGGCCGATGTGGTCGGCCGGTTGTTCCGCGAGTTCGCCATCACCCTAGCAGTGGCCATCCTGATTTCCCTGGTGGTGTCCCTGACCCTCACTCCGATGATGTGCGCGCGGCTGCTCAAGCGCGAGCCGAAGGAAGAAGAGCAGGGCCGCTTCTACCGGGCCAGCGGTGCCTGGATAGACTGGCTGATCGAGCACTATGGCCGTGGCCTGCAGTGGGTATTGCGCCACCAACCGCTGACCCTGCTGGTGGCAGTGGCCAGCCTGGTACTGACCGTGCTGCTCTACCTGGCGGTGCCCAAGGGCTTCTTCCCGGTGCAGGACACCGGCGTGATCCAGGGCATTTCCGAAGCGCCGCAGTCGACCTCCTTCACCGCCATGAGCGAGCGCCAGCAGGCCCTGAGCAAGGTGATCCTGCAGGACCCGGCAGTGCAGAGCCTGTCGTCCTATATCGGCGTGGACGGCGACAACGCAACCCTCAACAGCGGCCGCCTGCTGATCAACCTCAAGCCCCATGGCGAGCGGGATGTCACCGCCATGCAAGTAATCACCCGCCTGCAGCCGCAGTTGGACAAGCTGGTCGGCATCCGTCTGTTCATGCAGCCGGTGCAGGACCTGAGCATCGAGGACAGGGTCAGTCGCACCCAGTATCAGTTCAGCCTGTCGTCCCCGGACGCCGAGTTGTTGTCGCAGTGGAGCGGCAAGCTGGTTCAGGCCCTGCAGCAGCGTCCCGAACTGACCGACGTGGCCAGCGACCTGCAGGACAAGGGCCTGCAGGTGTACCTGTTGATCGACCGCGACGCTGCCAGCCGCCTGGGCATCAATGTCTCGCAGATCACCAATGCCCTGTATGACGCCTTCGGCCAGCGGCAGATCTCCACCATCTACACCCAGGCCAGCCAGTACCGCGTGGTGCTGCAGGCCGCGGCTGCGGCCACTCTCGGCCCCCAGGTGCTGGAGCAGATCCACGTCAAGACCAGCGATGGCGGCCAGGTGCGGCTGTCGAGCCTGGCGCGCATCGAGCAGCGCCAGGCGCAACTGGCGATCTCCCATATCGGCCAGTTCCCGGCGGTGATGATGTCGTTCAACCTGGCGCCCGGCGTGGCCCTGGGTGAAGGGGTCAAGGCGATCGAGCAGGTGCAGCAGGACATCGGCATGCCGATTGGCGTGCAGACCCGCTTCCAGGGCGCCGCCGAAGCCTTCCAGGCTTCGCTGTCGAGCACCTTGCTGCTGATCCTGGCGGCGGTGGTGACCATGTACATCGTCCTGGGCGTGCTCTACGAGAGCTACATCCACCCGGTGACCATTCTCTCGACCTTGCCGTCGGCGGCTGTCGGCGCTTTGCTGGCGCTGATCCTCAGTGGCAACGACCTGGGCATGATCGCCATCATCGGCATCATCCTGCTGATCGGTATCGTCAAGAAGAACGCGATCATGATGATCGACTTCGCCCTCGAGGCCGAGCGCAACCAGGGCATGGACCCACAGGCGGCGATCTACCAGGCGGCGCTGCTGCGCTTCCGGCCGATCCTGATGACCACCCTGGCGGCGTTGTTCGGCGCCGTGCCGCTGATGCTCGCCACCGGTTCCGGCGCCGAGCTGCGCCAGCCCCTGGGCCTGGTGATGGTTGGCGGGCTGTTGGTCAGCCAGGTGCTGACACTGTTCACCACGCCGGTGATCTACCTCTATTTCGACCGGCTTGCACGCCGCTTCGGCAAGCGCGGCCTGGCAGGAGAAGTGGCGTGAATGGGGTTAGCTACAAGCTTCAAGCCACAGGCTTCAAGCGGATCGAGCTGTATGCGAAATCAACGGCTGAACTCACACCTACTTGCAGCTCGAAGCTTGCAGCTAGGAGCTTCCTGTGAACCTGTCCGGTCCGTTCATCCGCCGTCCTGTGGCGACCATGCTGCTGAGCCTGGCGATCATGCTGCTCGGCGGTGTCAGCTTTGGCCTGCTGCCGGTGGCGCCGCTGCCGCAGATGGATTTCCCGGTGATCGTGGTCCAGGCCAACCTGCCGGGCGCCAGTCCCGAGGTCATGGCCGCCACCGTGGCCACGCCGCTGGAGCGCCAGCTGGGCAGCATCTCAGGGGTCACCACCCTGACCAGCCGCTCCAGCCAGGGCTCGACCCGAGTGATCCTGGGCTTCGAGCTGGGGCGCGATATCGATGGCGCTGCCCGGGAGGTGCAGGCCGCGATCAACGCCACGCGCAATCTGTTGCCCAGCGGCATGCGCAGCATGCCCACCTACAACAAGATCAACCCTTCCCAGGCACCGATCATGGTGCTGTCGCTGACTTCCGACGTGCTGCAGAAGGGCCAGCTCTACGACCTGGCTTCGACCATCCTGTCGCAGAGCCTGTCCCAGGTGTCGGGGGTAGGGGAGGTGCAGATCGGTGGCAGTTCGCTTCCGGCGGTGCGCATCGAGCTCGAACCGCAGTTGCTCAACCAGTACGGGGTCGCCCTGGATGACGTGCGCACGGCCGTGGCCAATGCCAACCAGCGCCGGCCCATGGGCTTCGTCGAGGATGCCGAGCGCAACTGGCAGGTACGGGCCAACGATCAGTTGGAGACGGCCAAGGACTACGAACCACTGGTGATCCGCTACCAGGATGGCTCGGTGCTGCGACTGAGCCATGTGGCCAAGGTCACCGACGGCGTGGAGAACCGCTACAACAGTGGTTTCTTCAACGACCAGGACGCGGTGCTGCTGGTGGTCAACCGCCAGACTGGCGCCAACATCATTGAGACCGTCGAGCAGATCAAGGCACAGTTGCCGGCCCTACAGTCGCTGATGCCGGCCAGCGTCAAGCTGGACGTGGCCATGGACCGCTCACCGGTGATCAAGGCGACTCTCCAGGAAGCCGAGCACACCCTGCTGATCGCTGTGTTCCTGGTGATCCTGGTGGTCTACCTGTTCCTCGGCAACCTGCGTGCCTCGCTGATCCCGAGCCTGGCGGTGCCGGTGTCGCTGGTCGGCACCTTCGCGGTGATGTACCTGTGCGGCTTCTCGTTGAACAACCTGTCGCTGATGGCTCTGATCCTGGCCACCGGCCTGGTGGTGGATGACGCCATCGTGGTCCTGGAGAACATCTCCCGGCACATCGAGGAGGGCCAGCCGCCGATGCGGGCGGCCTTCCTGGGGGCCAGGGAAGTGGGCTTCACCCTGCTGTCGATGAACGTCTCGCTGGTGGCGGTGTTCGTTTCCATCCTGTTCATGGGCGGTATCGTCAAGGCATTGTTCCAGGAGTTCTCCATCACCCTGGCGGCGGCTATCGTCGTCTCGTTGGTGGTCTCCCTGACCCTGACCCCGATGCTCTGCGCGCGCTGGCTCAAGCCGCACCAAGTCACCCGCCAGACCGGACTGCAACGCTGGAGCGAGCAGGTCAACAAACGCATGGTCGCCGGCTACGACCGTACCCTGGGCTGGGCCCTGCGCCATAAACGCCTGACCCTGATCAGCTTGCTGGTGACCATCGCCGTCAACATCGGCCTGTACGTGGCGGTGCCCAAGACCCTGATGCCGCAGCAGGATACCGGCCAATTGATGGGCTTCATCCGTGGCGATGACGGCCTGTCCTTCACCGTCATGCAGCCGAAGATGGAGATCTACCGCCGCGCCTTGCTGGCCGACCCAGCGGTGCAGAGCGTTGCCGGCTTCATCGGCGGCAACAGCGGCACCAACAACGCCATGGTGCTGGTGCGCCTGAAGCCGATCAAGGAGCGCAAGCTCTCGGCGCAGCAGGTGATCGAGCGCTTGCGCAAGGAGTTGCCCAAGGTGCCGGGCGGGCGCTTGTTCCTGATGGCCGACCAAGACTTGCAGCTCGGCGGCGGCGGCCGCGAGCAGAGCAGCTCACAGTACCTCTACACCCTGCAGAGCGGCGACCTGGCGGCGTTGCGCGAGTGGTACCCGAAGGTGGTAGCGGCTGTGCGTGCGCTGCCGGAGTTGACCGCCATCGATGCCAGAGAGGGCAGAGGTACCCAGCAGATCACCCTAGTGGTCGATCGCGACCAGGCCAAGCGCCTGGGCATCGACATGGACATGGTCACCGCCGTGCTGAACAACGCCTACAGCCAGCGCCAGATCTCGACCATCTATGACAGCCTCAACCAGTACCAGGTGGTCATGGAGATCAACCCTAAATACGCCTGGGACCCCAGCACTCTGGAGCAGGTGCAGGTGATCACCGTCGATGGCGCGCGGGTGCCGCTGTCGTCCTTCGCCCATTACGAGAACAGCCTGGCCGATGACCGGGTCAGCCATGAGGGACAGTTCGCCTCCGAAGACATCGCCTTCGACGTCGCCGAAGGTTACAGCCCTGACCAGGCGCTGATGGCCGTGGAGCGCGCAGTGGCCAAAGTCGGCCTGCCGGAGTCGGTGATCGCCAAGCTTGGCGGCACCGCCGACGCCTTCGCCAAGACCCAGGAGGGCCAACCGCTGATGATCCTCGGCGCCTTGCTGCTGGTGTACCTGGTCCTTGGGGTCCTCTATGAAAGCTACATCCATCCGCTGACCATCCTTTCGACCCTGCCGTCAGCCGGTGTCGGCGCCTTGCTCGCCCTCTATGCGACAGGGGGGGAGTTCAGCCTGATCTCGTTGCTGGGCCTGTTCCTGCTGATCGGTGTGGTGAAGAAAAACGCCATCCTGATGATCGACCTGGCCCTGCAGTTCGAGCGAAATGACGGCCTGAGCCCCGAGGAGTCGATCCGTCGCGCCTGCCTGCTGCGCCTGCGGCCGATCCTGATGACGACCCTGGCGGCCATCCTCGGCGCCTTGCCACTGCTGCTGAGCAGCGCCGAGGGCGCGGAAATGCGCCGCCCGCTGGGCCTGACCATCATCGGCGGCCTGGTATTCAGCCAAGTCCTGACCCTTTACACCACGCCGGTGGTCTACCTGTACCTGGACCGCCTGCGCCACCGTTTCAACCGTTGGCGCGGCGTGCGCACCGACGCTGCCCTGGAAACCCCGCTATGACCTTTGCCCAGACTCCTCTTCACCGCGCCCTGCAGCGCTTGCCTCGAGGGCGCGGTTCGCGCTTGCTCGGCGCCGGCCTGTGCCTGGTGATGCTCAGCGCCTGTACCCTGAGCCCGGATTACCACCGCCCCGAGCTGAGTACCCCGGCGCACTTCAAACAGGCCGAAGGCTGGACCCAGGCCAACCCTTCCGACGCCATGGCCCGTGGCGCCTGGTGGGAGTTGTATGGCGACAGTGGACTCAACGCGCTGGTCGAAGCGCTCAACAGCAACAACCAGACCGTCGCCCAGTACGAGGCCCAGTACCGCCAGGCCCAGGCCCTGGTGCGCAGCAGCCGCGGCGCGTTGTTCCCCAGCCTCGACCTTTCCGTCGGCAAGACCCGCTCAGCCCAGGGCACCGGTAGCAGCAGCTCCAGCCTGAGCAACAACAGCAGCGGTATACGCGACACCTACAACGCGCAACTGGGCGTGAGCTGGGAGCTCGATCTCTGGGGCAAGCTGCGTGAAGGCCTGGCGTCGGATGAGGCGAGCGCCGAAGCCAGCCTGGCCGACCTGGCGGCGATCCGCCTGAGCCTGCAGTCGGAGTTGGTGCAGAACTACCTGCAACTGCGGGTCATCGATGAGCAGAAGCGCCTGCTGGAAGCCACGGTGGCGGCCTATGAACGTTCACTGAAGATGACTCAGAACCAATACCGCGCTGGCGTTTCTGGACGTGACGCGGTGGCCCAGGCGCTGACCCAACTGAAAAGCACCCAGGCCGACCTGATCGACCTGGCCTGGCAGCGTGCCCAGTACGAGAATGCCATTGCCGTGCTACTGGGCAGAGCCCCGGCCGATTTCGCCCTGGCCGCCAGCGACGACATCCCGGCGTTGCCGCAAGTGCCCGTGGCGCTGCCCTCGCAACTGCTGGAGCGACGCCCCGACATCGCCTCGGCCGAGCGCAAGGTCATGGCCGCCAACGCCAGTATCGGTGTCGCCCGCGCCGCCTACTTCCCTGACCTGTCCCTGAGCATGAGCGGGGGTTACAGCAGCAGTAGCTTCAACGACTGGATCAGCCTGCCCAACCGCTTCTGGTCGGTCGGACCGCAACTGGCCATGACCCTGTTCGACGGTGGCCGGCGCAGCGCCGAAGTCGACCGCACCGTCGCCGTCTACGACCAGACCGTGGCCCAGTACCGGCAGACCGTGTTGACCGGTTTCAAGGAAGTGGAGGACTACCTGGTCCAACTGAAGGTATATGCCGACGAAGCCGTGGTGCGTGACGAGGCCCTGGCTGCTGCGCGCGACTCCTTACGCCTGACCGAGAACCAGTACAAGGCCGGCCTGATCGGCTACCTGGACGTGGTCAACGTACAGACCACCGCGCTGAGCAACGAGCGCAGCGCGCTGACCCTGCTGCAGGGCCGCTTGCTGGCCAGTGTGCAACTGATCACCGCGCTGGGTGGTGGCTGGGATGCGCAGGGGGCGTTTGCCGAGGCTGAGTGATACGTGTGTCGCCGTTGCCCCTTGTGCAATGCAGGGGGCGCGCAGCGATCCCAAAGCAAACGGCAGATCTCTTAAATAAGCCGCATCGGCTGTCAGGTTTGTCTTGCTCTAAAAAACTTGAAGTTTGATTGATCTGGGTCAGTACGTTAAAAGTTCCTACTCTATCTAGGAAATATTCGCTTGTAAGTTCGTTCTTACATGCCAGTAGGGCATTTCTCAACTGTATTCCAGGGGTGGAAATACCCAGGGAGCCACTCCATTATCCGTTGGCCAACTTTTTTGGCGAATCCATGGACGGGACTGGAGGGAACATGGCTTCAAGTAGTTTTCAGAATGAGGTGCCCAAGGCACGGGTCAACATTAAGCTCGACCTGCATACAGGTGGGGCGCAGAAGAGTGTCGAACTACCCCTGAAACTGATGTTGATGGGCGACTACAGCAATGGCAGGGAGCAGCGCTCTTTGTCCGGGCGAGAGAAGGTCGACATCAACAAGAACAACTTTGACAGTGTCCTGGCTGAATATGCGCCGAGCCTCAGGCTGTCGGTGCCAGACGCGCTTGCCAGCGCTGAAGCCGATATGGCTGTCGAGCTCTGTTTCGAGGGAATGAGAGACTTCGAGCCCGAGCAGGTGGCACGCCAGATACCACAGCTTCGCGCCTTGCTGGCAATGCGTAATCTACTGCGCGATCTCAAGTCAAACTTGCTGGATAACTCAACTTTCCGACGAGAGCTGGAACACATTCTGAAGGATGAAATACTCAGTAATGAGTTGCGCACAGAACTGGCGGCTTTACCTGCTCGAATAGACCGCTAACTAGTTTCAGTTCATTTCAAGGAAGTTAATTTCATGTCCGTAGAACACACTTCCGTGCCTCCGCACGGCGCTACAGTGCTGTCTGAAGGAAGCCACGGGGTTTACGCTGAGTTGTTCGGCAAGATCAACCTCAGCCCCATTTCGCAGATGGGAGGGATCGAGGTCTTCCAGCATCCCGAGGCACTCTCCGAGGTGTCCGCCGATGAGCGTGTGACCGCCGCCGTGAGTGTCTTTCTGAGGTTGCTGGAGCAATCCGCACAGAAGGTCGAACGGCTGGACAAAGTTCTGCTGGACCAGCACATCGCGGCACTGGATGCACAGATCAGCAGGCAATTGGACGCGGTGATGCACCATCCCGAGTTTCAGCGTGTCGAGTCGACCTGGCGTGGTGTCAAATCCTTGGTCGACCAGACCGATTTTCGCCAGAACGTGCGCATCGAACTGCTGGATGTCAGCAAGGATCATCTGGTCCAGGATTTCGAGGATGCGCCGGAAATCGCCCAGAGCGGTTTGTATCTGCACACCTATACCCGGGAGTACGACACCCCGGGCGGAGAGCCGATCGCTGCAGCCATTTCCAACTACGAGTTCGACCGCAGCCCACAAGATATCGCCTTGCTGCGCAACATCGCCAAGGTGGCGGCAGCGGCGCACATGCCCTTCATTGGCGCAGTTGGCCCCGCCTTCTTCGGTAAGGCCTCGATGGAGGAGGTCGCGGCCATCAAGGACATCGGCAACTATTTCGACCGTGCCGAATACATCAAGTGGAAGTCTTTTCGCGACAGCGATGATGCGCGCTACATCGGACTGACCATGCCGCGGGTCTTGGGGCGCCTGCCATATGGACCCGATACTGTGCCAGTACGCAGCTTCAACTACATCGAGAACGTCAGGGGCCCGGACCACGGCAAGTACTTGTGGACCAATGCCGCCTTCGCCTTCGCCGCGAACATGGTCAAGAGCTTTATCAACAACGGTTGGTGCGTACAGATTCGCGGGCCGCAAGCGGGGGGCGCAGTGACCGACCTGCCGATCCACTTCTATGACCTGGGCACTGGCAACCAGGTCAAGATCCCTTCGGAGGTGATGATCCCCGAGACGCGCGAATTCGAGTTCGCCAATCTCGGTTTCATCCCTCTGTCGTACTACAAGAACCGTGACTACGCCTGTTTCTTCTCGGCCAATTCGGCCCAGAAGCCAGCCTTGTACGACACCGCCGATGCCACTGCCAACAGCCGGATCAACGCCCGACTGCCCTACGTCTTCCTGCTGTCGCGCATCGCCCATTACCTCAAGTTGATCCAGCGCGAGAACATCGGTACGACCAAGGATCGACGCCTGCTGGAGTTGGAACTGAATAAGTGGGTGAGTGGCCTGGTTACGGAAATGACTGACCCGGGCGATGACCTGCAGGCTTCGCATCCGCTGCGTGAGGCCAAGGTGGTCGTCGAAGACATAGACGACAACCCCGGTTTCTTTCGCATCAGGCTGTTCGCCGTGCCGCACTTCCAGGTGGAAGGCATGGACATCAACCTGTCGCTGGTTTCGCAGATGCCCAAGGCCAAGACCTGAGTCCACTCGTAAGGAATCGACACCATGATGATCGACCGCCCCCTGTGGGCTGCGGGCGCCTTGCTGTCACCCCAGCAATTCCAGCAGCAGGCGCGCTGGGAGGCCTGGACCAACGACTGCCTTGCCCATTTGTCCCTGATGCACCCTTGGGGCGTTCTGGCCGTGGCCTTCGACCTAGAGGCGTTGCGCCTGGGCAAGCTCAAGGCCAGCCAACTGCGCCTGCGTCTGCCAGACGGCACGCTGGTCGACAGTGCCTATGTAGACCCTTTGCCGCCAGCGCTGGACTTGTGGCGTCTGCCGGCGCAAGAGCAGCAAGCGACCGTGGTGCTGGCGCTGCCGCTGGAGCAGGCCAATGGCAGCAATTGCCAGTTCGCCGAAGGCCGGGCCGAGCGGCCCATGCGGTATCGCCAGGCTTGGCGAGAGGTTCAGGACCTGTATGGTGATGAACGTGAGTCCATCGGCGTGCTGGAGCATGTGCTCAGCCTGCGTTTGGCCAGTGATGACAATGCTGACTACCAAACTTGTCCGCTCGCCCGCCTGATGCGGGACGGACAGGGCCGTTGGAGCCTGGATCCTGGCTACGTGCCACCCCTGCTGAGCTTTTCCGCCCATGGGGGCCTACTGATGCAACTGGACAACCTGCTCACCCAGTTGTCGAGCAGGCGGCAGCGCCTAATGAGCATGCGTCGCGAAAGCAACCAGCGCATGGCGGACTTCGCGGTGGCCGATGTGTCGTTGTTCTGGTTGCTCAACGCCATGAACACCTACCAACCGGTGCTGGCAGACCTCAGGGCCCATCCGGCCAGGCACCCCGAACAGGTGTATCTGGAACTGGTTCGGTTGGCGGGGAGCCTGCTGACCTTTTCCCTGGAGCACGACGTCGAGCTGATCCCGGCCTATCACCACGAACGGCTGGAAACCGTATTCCCGCCTTTGATGCGGCTCATTTCCAGCCTGCTCGAGGCCAGCTTGCCTTCGCGTGTGATCGCCTTGCGCCTGGAAGCCGTCGGTGCCCATCGCTGGCAGGTCACGCTGGACGATATGCGTTTGCGTGACAGCGACGGGGTCGACTTTTATTTGTCCGTGCGCTGCGCCTTGCCTGCTGCGCAAGTGCAAAGCCAGTTCCCACGCCTGTGCAAGGTCGGCACACCCGACGAAGTCGACCGTCTGGTCAACGCTGCGCTCGATGGTGTCCCCCTGCAATCGCTTGCGCACGTACCGGCGGCTGTGCCATTGCGTCTGGAGAACCAATACTTTGCCCTCGACCTCTCTCATGCCAAGGCACGGGCGATGCTCGCTGAAGGGGTCTGTGCCGTCTATGTGCCGGGCACGCTGGCTGATGTGAAGCTCGAACTGTTCGCGGTGTTGCGCGCATGAGCCGGACAGCCACGGAACAGCAACTGGCAGCCGCTACGCTGATCGACAGTTTGTTGCAGAACAGCTACCTGCTGGTTGTCGAGCTTCAATACGGGGCGACGGCTGTCGAAGACAGTGCACTGTGGGTGCGTTGCGTCCAGCAGGTCGAAACGCTCCGCCAAGCGCTCGGGCAGGCAGGTCTCGGTTCGCGCAGCGTCGACCTGGTTAGCCATGCCCTGTGTGCGTTGCTGGACGAGACAGTCCTGAACTGCGCCAAGGGGCAGGTCCATGCCGGCTGGGTGGGCCAACCCCTGCAGGCCAGGTTTTTCAATCATTACCAGGCGGGCGAATTCTTTTATGAAGAGTTGCGCGAAGTGCTGCGAGAGGCTTCCCCGGATCTTCATGTCCTCACCGCATTCCAGCGTGTGCTGGCGCTCGGTTTCCGTGGGCGCTACAGCCAGATCGACGATCCCGAGCGCGTGCAACTGCTGGAGGACCTGCAGGCGCGGGTCGCGCCACTGAGTCCAGCCCGACCGATGCTCACCCAGGCAAGCGTCGGAACAGGCTCAGCCCTTATGCGTGGTCTGCGTTCACCCTGGGTCCACGCCGGGGTGGTGATGCTGTTGCTGATCGGTACCTGGTGGATGTTGGACCATCGGTTGGACTCCCTGGTGGCTTCGCTTGCGCGAGGGCTGTCATGAGGAGGCTCAGGTGACGCTGAAGCAAATCCGCGCCCTTTGGCTTTGGGCGGCAAGCCTGGCCCTGGTACTGCTGGTTGTGATGCCGGGCCCTGTTTGGCTGCGTGCCATGCTCGTACTGGCGGTCACGATTGTGGTCTTGCTTGCCTGGCAGCGGACAGCAGAGCGAGGTATTGGCGGCCTTCGATTGGCGAGCGGTGCCTCCTTGCCCGCTGACGACTATGCGCAACCCATCGTGCTGGTTTGTGGGGATGGCCTGGAGGCATTGTTTGGCCAAGCATCCGATGAACAGTTGACCTTGCGAGTGACGGATCGGGCCTGCTACGTGCGCGTTGCTTCGATCGACCGGCTCGAACCGATCCTTACCGGGTTGGAAGCGGCGCGTCCGCTGTGGCGCAGTCGTTTCAGCGTGATGTTGGTCATCAACCCAGGCGTGCATGAAGACGCTGCGGTGCTGGCCGGTCAACTGCGGGCGATGCGCCAACGCTTGTCCCTACTCGGGCGTCGCGTTTTGCCGCTGATGCTGCTCAGCTACCTGGACATGCCGCAGAGCGAGGGGGCTTGGTTCAGTTGGCAACCGGGTGCGTCACGACCGCTGGTGCATGAGGCCAGTAGGGGGTGCGACTTGGCGCACTGGCAGCAGGATGGCGTGGGGACTGTGCAGCGCGCAACCCGGTTACAAGCCTGCGTGCGACTGGATGCTGCCTCGGCCTGGCTGAACGAGCAGGTCTTGCCCTACCTGGCTTGCCCGGTGCTGGCCTGGGTCATCAAGCCTGTGCCCTCGATGGCCGGCCTACCGAGCAACCTGTGGCAGCAATGGCTGCTGGAGAGGGTGTCGCTGTGCGGGGCGCCACGGCAATCAAGCATGGCGCAATTGCCATTTCCCGACCCGCTTTTGCACCTGCTGCCTCGGACCCGGCCCAGATCAGACGGGCGCACGAGCAGCATTGCCTTGTGGTTGTTCGGACTCGCCGGCGTCGTGGCATTGGCCAGCTCCGCCTGGCAGAACACCCTGTTGGTGCGTCAGGTCAGCGACGACCTTCAGCGCCACGCCCGAGCCTCATCGGTAGGGCCGCTGTCGATGCTTGAGCCTGCCTTGCAGGCACTGCATGAGGATGCTTTGCGGCTGGACAACTACTACCGCCAGGGCGAGCCACTAGCACTGGGGTTTGGCCTGTATCGCGGCGAAGCGCTGCGCGGCCTGGTGCATGCAGCCATTGCCGGGCACCGCCAATCGTTGCAAGTGCCCGCGCGGGCATCGATACCTGGCTCGATCCGCCTAGACAGCCTGTCGTTGTTCGCGGTGGGCAGTGCCGAACTCAAGCCGGCAGCGACCAAGGTGCTGGTCAATGCCCTGGCCGGTATCAAGGCACGGCCAGGGTGGCTGATCGTTATCGCTGGGCATACCGATGCCAGCGGCCAGCCTCAACGCAATCTGGCGCTGTCCCGGGCGAGGGCAGCAGCGGTGCATGACTGGATGCGCCGCATGGGCGACATCCCGGACAGTTGTTTCGCGGTGCAGGGGTTTGGCGCCAGTCAGCCCGTTGCCAGCAATGACAGTGAAGCCGGGCGCAAGGCCAACCGGCGCGTTGATATCCGCCTGATACCCGCAGCAGGAGCCTGTGAGTCGCCTGTCGTGGGAGAGGGTGCACAACCTGGGCCACATGCCGCGGCCCTCATGTAACTAAAAAGGAGTTTCACATGGCAATTCCGGTTTACCTCTGGCTGAAAAATGACGGTGATTCACCTATCAACGGTTCGGTGAATGTGAAGGACCGCGAGGGGAGCATTGAAGTGGTTGCCCTGGACCATGGCCTCAATATCCCGACCGATAACAGCACTGGAAAGCTGACTGGCACGCGTGTTCATGCCCCGTACCTGATCACCAAGGAGATCGATGCATCCACTCCCTATCTGTACAAGGCGGTGACCACCGGGCAGACCCTCAAGTCAGCCGAATTCAAGTTCTACAAGATCGATGATGCTGGGCAGGAAGTGGAGTACTTCAACACCAAGCTGGAGAACGTCAAGGTAGTCAAGGTGTCCGCGCTGATGCACGACATAAAGGACCCGGCCAAGGAAAAGCACAACCACTTGGAGGAGGTCGAGTTGCGCTACGAGAAGATCACGTGGGGCTACACGGACGGCAACATCATTCACGCGGACTCCTGGGATGAGCGCAAGGCAGCACCTGCTGCCTGATCGCTGTACCTAGCAGCCCCGGTACTGGGTCGAGCATTCGTTGATGGATGCTTGGCCTGGCACGGTGCTTTTCCCGATCTCGCAAAAGGATCTGCCCATGGAATCCAACGCTTCCTGCCTTCTTTGGCGGTTCGCTCCCTATTGCGCGCATGCGATGAGCGCGGCTGCCTGATATGTCCGAATCACCACAGCTATTTTTCGATCACCGTCAGCACCGACTCCAGGTCATTGGTGTCAAGGCACCTCTCGATGTGCTGGCCTTCGAACACCAAGAGGCGCTGAGTGAGCCCTTCACCTGTCGGATCGAATTCACCAGCAGCGATCTTGATATTGACGTTGCCCTAGTCCTCAACCGGCCCGCGTGTTTCAGCCTGCTTGGGTCGTCGTCGGTGGCGATCCCCGGCCTGCCTGTCCCCGAGCAGGCGCGGCTGCGCGTCTTGCGGGGCGTCGTCACTGGGTTTCAACGCTTAGCCGGATCGGTAGACGAGGCACGTTACGCGCTCACCCTGCAACCTCGCTTGGCCCTGCTTGGGCGGGGTTGCCAGTACCGGATCTATCAGAACAAGTCGGTGCCGGAGATCGTCGAGCACATCCTGCGCGAGCGCCACGGTTTTCAAGGCCAGGACTTCTCCTTTGATCTTGGTCACGATTACCCACGGCGGGAGCAGGTAATGCAGTACGGTGAGAGCGACCTGGCCTTTATCGCCCGGCTGTTGGCCGAGGTCGGCATCTGCTACCGCTTCACCTGCAGCGAGAAGCTGAGTATCGATGTGGTGGCGTTCCATGACGGCCAGCGTGGTCTCGAATTCGGTGTCAGCTTGCCCTATCGTCCACAGTCCGGCTTGAGCAGTACGGGCCAGGACGGTGTGTGGCAGTTGCAGTCGCGCCACCAGGTGGTGGAGCAGGCGGTGAGTGTGCGTGCCTATCACCATCGGGATGCCTACCGCCACCTCGATGGCGAGGTCGACCAGACCTGTGGTTCGATGCTCACCTATGGCGAGGCCTATCACTATGCCGAGCCTTACACTCAGCTTGGTGATGCCCTGGCCCGGCATGAGCAGTTGACCTGCGAAAGCGGCTACTTCCATGCCCGCCTGCGCCATGATCGCTATCTCAACCAGCAGGTCCGCCTCAGTGGCCAGAGCAGCAGCGCCAGCCTGGCTGCCGGCCAAGTGCTGAATATTACCGGCGGCGCGCCCCAGGCTTTTCTACCGCGGGTCGTGATCACTGCCGTGAAGACCCGTGCCGCTCGTGACCGCAGCCTCGAGGTGAGCTTCGAGGCCATGCCTTACTCGGAAGACGTGTGCTTCCGTCCGGCCGTGCCGCCCAAGCCGCGCATCGCCGGCACACTGCCCGCGCGGGTGACCAGTACGCGCAAAGGCGACCCCTATGCCCATATCGATGGCGAAGGCCGCTACCGGGTCAACTTCCTGTTCGACCGCGATAGTTGGGCGGCAGGCCAGGAGAGTGCCTGCTTGCGCCTGGCCCGTCCCTATGCCGGCGACACCTATGGTCTGCACCTGCCGTTGCTGGCCGGTACCGAAGTGGCGGTGGCCTTCGAGCAGGGTGACCCTGACCGCCCGTACATAGCCCACGCCCTGCACGACAGCCGCCACCCCGACCACGTAACCCTGGGTAACTATAAGCGTAACGTCCTACGCACTCCGGCCAACAACAAACTGCGCCTGGACGACAGCCGTGGCCAGGAACACATCAAGCTGAGCACCGAACAGGGTGGCAAGAGCCAACTGAACCTGGGGCATCTGGTTAATGAGAAGAAGCACAGGCGAGGGGAAGGGTTCGAACTGCGCACCGATGCTTGGGGGGCGATTCGGGCGGGTAAAGGGGTGTTCATCAGCGCCGACCCACAGCCCAAGGGGAAGGGCGAGGTGCTCGATATGGGCGCTGCGGTGGCTCAGCTCGATTCAGCGTTGGCGCTGGTTTCCTCACTCGCTCGGAGTGCAGCTGCATCCGGAGCGCTGACGGCCGATGTAGAGGGGCAGCAAGCACTGAAACAGGTCCTTGCACGTATGGCCGGGGCCGGCCTGGTGGCTTCGGCTCCTGCTGGCATGGCATTGACCACGGCGGGCAACCTTCAGCTTTCGACAGGTCGCAACCTGACCGCAACGGCTGGCGACAGCACCGACATCAGCGTGTTCAGGCGCTTCAGTCTTGCGGCAGGCGAGGCCATCAGCCTGTTTGCCCAGAAACTTGGCTTGAAGTTCTTCGCCGCCCACGGCCCAGTGGAGATTCAGGCGCAGACCGATGCGATGACCTTACAGGCTGATAAGGACATGAGCCTGGCCAGCGTCGATGGTGAGATCCACCTTAACGCCCGGCATGGCATCACATTGGTCAGCCGGGGGGCCTACATCAAGCTCAAGGACGGCTCCATCGAAATCGGTGCGCCCGGTGAGCTTCGTATCCGTAATGACCATATCGAATGTGGAGGCGCAGCGTCACTCGACAAGGCTCTGAGCGCCATGACGCCTCAGGACCCTGTGTATTGGTTCCCGAATCAAGGCTGTTTCCAGGTACTTGACAAGGCGAATGGCCAACCCAAACCCCATGTGGCGTACCGCCTCGAAACCGGCGATGGCAGCGTGGTGCGAGGAGTGACCGATGGGCACGGCTACACCCAAGGCCACCACGGCCTGGAGCCACAAGACATCAAGGTGTTTTTCGAATGATCAAGGAGATCGATCCCATGGCGCAAACAGAGACGCCCGCGGGGCAGGGACGGACGTCCAGGCAGGGCAGCGTCACAGTGGTTGAACACCAGTCGGTGCAATGCTACTTCCGACCGGATACAGAAGAGCTGGTTTTCCTCGCCGACAGCGAGGCCGGTGAGTTCGAAGTCCACTGGCAAGAAATGCTGACTCGCATGAGTGCTTTCCACAGCGCCAATGCCGGTTACTCCAGTGCCTTGGAGCGCTATGCCAAGGCGTATTCCAGCCCAGGGGCCTTGGCGCTGGTGGTCGAGCCCGAGATGAAAGCGCTCAGGGCCGCGGAGGAAGTGCTGGAGCAACGAAGAACCGCCTTGCAGGAGCACTTGGGCCAATTCTCCGCCGAGGGCATGCGCTATGACGACGTCATCGAACTCCTGCCAATCGCCGACACCCGCAAACGCAGTAATCAATCTGGCAAGGGGCGGAGCGGGCACCGTTATGTGTATGTCAAGAAACGCTACTACGACGTCAAGCAGCAGCGCATGCACAAGGTTTCCCTGAAAGCCAAGGACAAGCAGGGCGCCAGCGAAAGCATCTACAGCAGGGACAAGAACGGCAAGATGCGTATCGACACCGGCAAGCTGCGCAAGCAGTTGACGACCCTGCAGTCGCCGACGCTCAAGCTGGGGCTGAAGGATGTGGCCAGGCTGTTCGGTTTCGAGGATCCAACAGCGGATTTGAACACCGAAGGTACGGTGGACTGGAAACCCTTTGGCTTCGAACTGTTCAGTTGGGCCGAGCGTTGGAATGAAAGCCTGCAAGGTGAGGATCAATGGGGGGACAGCGTGGACGTCTCCGCCAGTGCACAGTTCATGCGCTACGCCAGCAACGTGGGCGTCAATGCTGAGTACGATCCCGTCACGGGTCAGGTTTTGTTCAAGGGTGAAGGCCAAACCAATCTTGCCTTGGCGTCCGGAACCGCCCAGCTTTCAGCCTATGTGCCGGATCGCCTTGGCTGGTCTCTGAAGTACACGAACCAGCGCGGCCAGGTATTCGACATGGGCATGTTGCGTGCCCATATCAATCCGCAATTGAAGGGTTTTATCGGCGCGTCGGTCTTGCTGGAAGGCCAGCTTCAGGTGGTGGTGAAGGACGATCAGCAGATACTCGCGGGCCAGCCTGGCGGACGCCTGCCCCGTTTCAGTGAAAGGAAGGCCAGGGGAGCGGCTTTCCACCAACAAATGGAGGCTGAAGATGAAGGCCTCAGCTTGAGTAGCCAGACCTTTGCCGGCATACAGGTGGAGGGCCGCCTCAAAGGTGCTTTGCAGTGGCTTAAACCTGCGCCGCCGCCCGACATGAATGGCCCCGCTGCAGCGATATTGAAATCGACTGGAGAGTTTACCGACTTCTGCAGCATCACCAGCGAGGTTGGCGGTCTGGCCGGCGTAGGGGCGGGCGGCAAGTTTTACTGCACCTTTATCAATGGGAAGTTCTGCTTTCATGTTGCAGCCAGTCTGTGCTGGGGACGGGGTGCAAAGGGAGGGTTAATTGGAGAGGTAAGTGTCGCCAATATTGTGGAGTTCGGCAGTTGGTTGGTTTATCAGTTATATGGGCTGAATTATAGTTTCTTGGATTTGATCGATTCAGGAGCTTTTAAGGCTTATACCGCAATCTGCGTAATGCAAATGGCATTCCCAAGGCGGGGGATTTATGGATCCTATAATGATGTCAACAGATCTGTTGGCCAGGTTGTGGCAGACTTATCCAAATTTGTCGAAAGTCTCTGGAAGTCGGGGGATGATGGGTTGAATGGTTCTAGGCGTAGAAATGATCTAGCGGCTAGAGTGGTTAGAAGTCATAACGATTTGTTGAGGTTTACTCCAGAGGGGAAAGGGGTTCTTCTTTACTTACTGACGCGACATGGAATTTGGGATCATATGGACTTGGAGAATTATGGTGAAGGTTTAATTCCTGATATTTATCAGCAGAGAAAAGAGGCTGTAATCCTGGTCCTGACCAGTATTCAGACGAAGGCTGAGTGGCGAAAGGTTTTGTGCCGCATGACACCTGATGGCTCAACTCTTGCTAGCTCAAGTAATGAATTTTCTACTGCAGATGCGCAAGAACAACATCTTGTGAATTTTCTGAAGGAAGGGTTTGATCGTGATCATGATTTGCTCAAGGCCAAGGAGGAATTGCTGGCGATCCGTGGTCGCTTGAAAGTAGAGGTGGCTTGGGGGTATGCCTTGGCAATGAATGATTCTTTTTATTATAGGGTGAATAGTATTGCTGATGTGCACTATTGCCGGCGTGGTAGTTTCGGTCCGTGTGTAGAAATGGGTGTTTAATTTTTGAATTTTTTTGGGTGTTATGAATATAAAAGTCTGGGTGTTTGGCTTGGTTTTGGGTCTGGTTGCGGGATGTGACGAGAAAGTTGCTACGCAAGCGGTATCGCACGTGAACTTGGATAAAGTGAGGGGGTTTTCTGATGTTGTGAAGCAACAGCTTGTGTTTGTCGAAGGGGGTGAGTTTTTGATGGGGGACTTCGGCTCGAAGTTCGGGAAAGAAGGATTGCCTTATGATAGAAATAAAGATAGCAAGCCATTGCATCGGGTGTCTCTGACATCTTTCTCTATTTCCAAGTATAAGGTGACTAATCAGGAATTTCAGTTTTATTTGGACTCCAACGGATTGGAACTTCGAGAGGGGGTGCCGGGAAGCCAAGAGAATTGGCAGAAAATCAGCGTTCCATCCAATCTTCCTGCGCATATGGACTGGTATGAAGCAGAAAAATATTGTGCCTGGTTAGCGGAAGTTACGAGCTTGCCATTTTCCTTGCCGACGGAGGCCCAGTGGGAGTATGCCGCGCGCAGTCGTGGACAATACCTGGCGGTGGCGACAGATGATGGTACGTACAGAATTACCAAAGACCCGATAACTGAAGAGTGGAGAGACGGCCCTAAAGGCATCAATATATCTACAGAGTGGGATAGGAAGGCGTTTGCCAAGGAGATGGGATGGAAAACAGATTCCCTAACCCCGCTACCGGTCGATGGATTTCCACCTAATCCGTTGGGGGTTTATGCCATGTCGGATAATGGCTTGGAGTGGATCAAAGATTGGTATGATCCAGACTATTATAAGATCTCACCCATTCTTGATCCACAAGGGCCTGATGAGGCAGTCCATAAAGATCACCTTGGCCAATATACAAAGGTCTTACGTGGGCAGGAGTATGCGAATCCCATCTGGGGAGGCGGAGTCAATGTTCATAGACTGTTTGGAAGTCCTAATGGAATTGATAGCGACTTTGGTGATCCGTACTTAAGTTCCAAAACAGCTCGCTGTGTAGTAAATAGCCCGGAGCGCATTAATAAAACCGCTCAATAGTCATGCGTTTGATTGGAGAGTGATAGGCGGTGGTTATAGACACTAACCCGATCCCAACAACCGGCCGGTCTCCACTGGGGGGGCGGCGTTCGCCAGCTACAATTTCCCATTTTGCCACCGTAACAGTGATTTGCCGTGCCCGGAAAGCGGTTGCTGAGAGGCCAGGGGAACTTCCGATTATGGCTAGCTGCGTGGTGAATGATTCGTGATGTCTTAGTTGGTGTGGCATCAATTGGCAAATAGTCGCGCTGATGGCATTGGCTCTGCGTTTTTTGTCTAAGGATATAAAGATTAGGGTGAATAGCATTGTTGATGTGCACCATTGTCGATGTGGTAGTTTCGGTCCGTGTGTAGGGAAGGATGTTTAATTTTCTTGAATTTGTTTGGGTGCTATGAATATAAGAGTCTGGGTGTTTGGCTTGGCCTTGGGTTTGGTTGCGGGATGTGACGAGAAAGTTGCTACGCAAGCGGTATCGCACGTGAGCTTGGATAAAGTGAGGGAGTTTTCTGATGTTGTGAAGCAACAGCTTGTGTTTGTCGAAGGGGGTGAGTTCTTGATGGGGGACTTCGGTTCGAGGTTTGGGAAAGAAGGATTGCCTTATGATAGGAATAAAGATAGCAAGCCATTGCACCGGGTGTCTCTGACATCTTTCTCTATTTCCAGGTATAAGGTGACCAATCAGGAATTTCAGTTTTATTTGGAGTCCAACGGCTTGGAGCTTCGAGAAGGGGTGCCGGGAAACCAAGAGGATTGGCAGAAAATCAGCGTTCCATCCAATCTTCCAGCGCATATGGACTGGTATGAAGCAGAAAAATATTGTGCCTGGTTAGCGGAAGTTACGAGCTTGCCATTTTCCTTACCGACGGAGGCCCAATGGGAATATGCCGCGCGCAGCCGTGGACAATATATGGCAGTGGCGACAGATGATGGTACGTACAGAATTACCAAAGACCCGATAACTGAAGGGTGGAGAGACGGCCCTAAAGGCATCAATATCTCTACACGGTGGGACAGGAAGGCGTTTGCCAAGGAGATGGGATGGAAAACAGATTCCCTAACCCCGCTACCGGTCGATGGTTTTCCACCTAATCCGTTGGGGGTTTATGCCATGTCGGATAATGGCTTGGAGTGGATCAAAGATTGGTATGATCCAGACTATTATAAGACCTCACCCATTCTTGATCCACAAGGACCTGATGAAGCAGTCCATAAAGATCACCTTGGCCAATATACAAAGGTCTTACGTGGGCAGGAGTATGCGAATCCCATCTGGGGAGGCGGGGTCAATGTTCATAGACTCTTTGGAAGTCCTAATGGAATTGATAGCGACTTTGGTGATCCGTACTTAAGTTCCAAAACAGCTCGCTGTGTAGTAAATAGCCCGGAGCGCATTAATAAAACCGCTCAATAGTCATGCGTTTGATTGGAGAGTGATAGGCGGTGGTTATAGACACTAACCCGATCCCAACAACCGGCCGGTCTCCATTGGGGGGGCGGCGTTCGCCAGCTACAATTTCCCATTTTGCCCCCGTAACAGTGATTTGCCGTGCCCGGAAAGCGGTTGCTGAGAGGCTAGGGGGAACTTCCGATATGGCTAGCTGCGTGGTGAATGATCCGTGACGCCTTAGTTGGTGCAGCATCAATTGGCAAATAGTCGCGCTGACGGCATTGGCTCTGCGTTTTTGTCTAAGGATATAAAGATGAAGATTTCAAGTGTGCTGAAGTACCTTTTTGTTTTTGTAGGCCTTGCAATACTGATGGCGGGTTATTCCTCCTATCAGAGGACCAAGTCCTTCCTCTCCGATGCGCTTGCTTCCCAAGGGCATGTCATTGACTTATTGAGTACCCAGGGGAGCGACTCGACTGCATACAAGGCGATAGTGCAGTTCGAAACTGGTGCGGGGCAGACCTTTGAACTCATTTCTTCGGTGGCGACCAATCCGCCTCTCTACACAGTAGGCGAGGTGGTCGAGATTCTCTATTCGCCAACGAACCCAGACGAGGCAAGGATAGACAGCTTCTTCGAAGTTTGGGGCGCGGCGACGATCTTAGGGCCCATCGGTGGTTCTTTTGTGTTAGCGGGCTCGCTGATTATTCTATTCGGTAAATGGAAAGTCCGACGCAACACCCATTTGATCCGCACTGGTGCGGTCGTAGAGGCAGGGTTTCAGGGCGTTGAGGTCAATCGTCGTGTATCCATCAATGGCCGCCATCCATATCAGATCGTGTGTCGCTGGCTCAATCCGGCCACCTCCGAACTGCATATTTTCCAGAGCGATAACCTCTGGTTCGACCCCTCGGATTTCATTGATGGTGGAAAGCTGCGGGTCTACGTCAAAAGAGGGAACCCACGGCAATACCATGTGGACCTTTCGTTTCTTCCGAAGATCGCGAAGTAGGGCACGGCTTTGGTTGTGAATGAGACCAAGGCCGGACCCGCTTCCAACCGTGACGGGGGGAAATGACATGCCCATCGATCTCAGGGCGTTGCCTGCCAAGTTGGCAATGCCTCCAGCACCGCGTCATGGACGTTGGTGGCTGGTCATTCTCTTGGGTTCGTTGATGGTGGCTGGTCTGCTCGTTCTGTTCTGGCCACAGGACAGATGGTACGGCACGCCTTGGTTCTGGAGCTGCGTCCTCGGCTTGCCGGTGATGACGGGGCTGCTCACCTACGGGGTGCGTTTGAAGGCGCATGAGCGGCGTTGCCAGTATGTCCAGAGCTGGAACCGCTGCCGAGAACAGCAGGAGCAGCAATGGTTGCAACGCGGCCAACGGCCTGTTGCCTTGCTGGACGCGGCCTATTGCACACCACTGGGCAGCAGCCGCATGGCCCAGGCATTGCGAGAGGGCAGGCGTTGCCTTCAGCCGGTCTACCTGGAGCACAGGGACGTTGTGCTGCCACTGAGCCGGTTGCTACCCGCCGCAGAGCGCTACACCAGGGATGAATACAAGCAACGCCTGCAAGGCTGCCTTGAGCGAGTGGCGAGCACGCTCGCCCCAGCGTTGCAGGGCATAGCTGGCAACCGCTCGGTGCAGGTTCGTATCCGGCACAACCAGATACTGGAGGATGAAGAGGTGGTGAACCTTTGGCGAGCAGTCGACGCCAGTGGGTGGGCCTCGGATCAGGGGCTTTGCGCCATGCGGGATGATGGATGGCTGTGGCTCGATGAGTGGCTTGACCAGCCTGAGCCCACGCCGCTGGTGCTTGCACTGGCCATCAGTCTTCATCTTGACCCGGTTGCAGGGGAGGCCGAGTCGGTATCCGCGGTATTGCTGGCTCATCCCGACCAACAGGTACAGGCGCCGCTGGCTTGGGTTCATCGACCCGTGCGTATCGGGGTGGTGGCCCAAGCCTTGGAAGACTGCCTGAACTGGGGCTGTCTCGCTGGCGAGAGAGGAGGGCTTTTCTGCTGGAAGACGCAGATGCCTGATGAACTGTCGCATGAATTGGCGCAGGCCTTGAGCACCCAAGGGTTTCCGCCGACTGGCGGCAGTGGCCATGACCTGGACGGATCTTTTGGGTTGGCCGGTTGTGCGGTTGGCAACATGGCGCTGATCAGCGCTGCCGAACAGGCTGGCGATGAAGGGCAGCCACAGTTGCTGATGCTTCGAGATGCATCAGCGCAGCTTTGCGTCGTCCGGCCGGTGTGTGGGTCTCGAATGAAGGTTCAGTCATGAATGGAAAGCGAATCGGCAGCTGGATCGTGCTGGTATGTCTGTTGGTTGTTGGGGGGTTGTTGATCTGGACAGACAACCCGATCGTGCGAGTGCCCCATGAGTCAGGCCGGTTGAAATACTCAGCTGCGCTTTTGGCCATGTGCCTGGTGCTGTTGTCCCTGGATGGGCTTGGTGTTTGGGTGGCGCAAAAACTTGGCATGCAGGAGCTGCTTTCGAAAATACAAGCGAAGTGGCCAGACCAGGCGAAGGGCGACACAGTGCTCGAGGTGGGGCTGTTGCATGACTCGAATGTGCAGTTGCTGCACCAGTACCTTCGCCGTGATGGTCGACGGCTGTTTCGGCGCAGGTTGCATGTATACCTCGTCCTCGGCCAACCCGAGCAACTCCAGGGCATCGCCCCAACCCTGGCGGGTGTGCGCTGGCAAGCCAGCGAGAACACGCTTCTGCTCTGGGGCGGCTCAGCGCAAGCAGCGGACGCCGTGGCAATCAGCATCTGCAAGCGTCTGTGCCGTTGGCGCGGCTTGGATGGCGTGGTCTGGGCACTGGATCAGGCGCAGAGCGCTGACGTGCGGCAGATGAGAGCCGGGGCCCAAGGGTTGCAGAGACTGGCCCGTGAACTCGGCTGGCAGTTGCCTGTGCACCTTTGGCAGGTCTGCGCCAGTCAGTGGCCTCAATCTGGTCGCCCGGAGCAAGCGGTAGGCTGCCAATTGCCCGTAAGGTTCGATGGCATGAAGCTACAAGCCTGCCTGGAGGGGCTGCAACACCCCTTGCGTGAAGCGGGGCTGGCCCAACTGCAGGGCAACCTGGCGCACGATTTCTTGCTGCGCTTATCCCGCGATCTGCAGGCCGGAGGCACGGCGAACTCGTGGCAGGCGCTGGAACCACTGTCCAGGACGCTTGCCCGGGAGGCAACGCTACGTGGGCTGTGGTTCAGTCTGCCGTTGTCCGCTGTCGACAGCGAGCCCCACGATTGGCCAGCGCAGCCAGCCTGGGATGGCATTCTCGGCGGGCGGCACAGGGCATCCAGGCGCTTGGGCTGGAGCTTCCCGCATGCAATCTGCGTGTTGCTACTGACATTGGCAGCGGTCTGGGGGGCAGGCTTGTTGCTATCGTTCATCAGCAACCGCGCGCAGGTGCTGCAGATGCAATCGGCGCTGGCCGAGCTGAAGCAGGTGGACAGCGATATCTCTCGGCATCAGGCGCTGGACTTCTGGGCGCGCGAGGTGGCGCGGGTGGACCATCGGGTGACGCAAGGCGCTCCGTGGTACCAGCGCTTCGGCTTGGACCAGAACCCCAAGCTGCGCGAGGCCATGTGGCCGCACTATGTGCAGGCCAGCCAGCAACTGCTGCGCGACCCGGCGCTGGCAAGCCTGATGCGGGACTTGAACGAATTGGCCAAGCTGCCGGTGAACAGTCCGGAACGCCCTCGTCGCGCCAAGGCCGGCTATGACCAGCTCAAGGCCTACCTGATGCTGGCGCGGCCCGAGCGAGTGGAGCCGGCCTTTCTGGTTCGCCAGTTGGGCGGTGATGAGCCGGGTTTGTGGCAGTTCTACGCTGAGCAGTTGGCCATCAACCCGGACTGGCACATCGAGGCCGATGCCCGCTTGGTCGCTCAGGTCCGCCGGGTCTTGCTGGAGCAGATCGGGCAGCGCACTGTCGAAGCCAATCTGTACCAGCAAGTGCTCGACGCGAGTGCCAACCAGTACCCGCCGCTGGGCCTGGCGCAATTGGTCGGTGAGACGGATGCTGCGGCGCTGTTCACCACTGACCGCGAGGTCCCCGGAGTGTTCACCCGCCAGGCCTGGGAAGCGCAGGTGCGTCCGGCCATTGACGCCGTGGCCGAGGCCCGGCGCCAGGAGATCGACTGGGTGCTCAGCGACCAGCCCGACGACATTGCTGTGCAACTGACGCCGGAACAGCTGCGCGAACGCCTCACCGAGCGCTACTTCCTCGACTATGGCAATGCCTGGTTGGACTTTCTCAACAGCCTGCGCTGGCGGCGTAGCGACAGCCTGGTCGGGATCATCGACCAACTGACGCTGGTCAGCGATACCCGTCAGTCGCCGCTGATCGCCCTGATGAACACCCTGGCCTACCAGGGGCAAGCGGGTCATCGCGGCCAGGCCTTGGCCAACTCGTTGCTGCAGTCGGCGCAGAAACTGATCGGTCAGGACAAGGTCGCGGCCATCGAGCAACCGCCAGTGGGGGCTAGCGGCCCGCTGGACACGGTCTTCGCACCACTGCTGGCGCTGCTGGGCAAGGGCCCTGAGACAGGTAGCGCTGATGACAAGCTGAGCCTGCAGGCCTTCCTTACCCGGGTGACCCAAGTGCGCCTGCAACTGCAGCAGGTCAGCCAGGCGCCCGATTCCCGGGAGATGGCCCAATCCCTGGCGCAGACCGTGTTCCAGGGCAAGGCCATCGATCTCACCAGCACCCAGGCCTACGGTGGCCTGATCGCCGCCAGCCTGGGGGCGCAATGGCATGGCTTCGCCCAGGCGTTGTTCGTACAGCCTTTGGAACAGGCCTGGCAACGCGTGCTGCAGCCCTCGGCGGCCGGGCTCGACAACCAATGGCAGCGGAGCATTGTCCAGCCCTGGCAGGAGGCCTTCGTCGGGCGCTACCCGTTCGCTGTCACCGGCAGTGATGCGTCGCTGCCCATGCTGGGCCAGATGATCCGTGCCGATACGGGGCGCATCGAGCAGTTCCTGATCCGTGAATTGCGCGGCGTGCTGCGCAAGGAGGGTAGCCGCTGGGTGGACGATCCTCGTCAGGGCCAGGGCCTGCGCGTCGACCCGCATTTTCTTGAGGCAATCAACCAGCTCAGCCACCTGGCCGATGTGCTCTACACCGACGGCGGCATGGGGCTGGCATTCGAGCTGCGGGCCAAGCCGGTGCGCGATTTGGTGCAGACACGTCTGACCCTCAATGGCGAGCAGCACCTTTACTTCAATCAGCAGGAACGCTGGCAGCGCTTCAGTTGGCCCGGCCGCACCGACTATCCAGGCATCAACCTGACCTGGAGCGGGCTGTACAGCGGTGAGCGACTGCTGGCCGACTACTCGGGTACCTGGGGCCTGATTCGCCTGCTGGAGCAGGCGCAGGTCACGCCACTGGATGACCGCGACAGCCACTTTCGCTTGGTGATAGAGGCGCCTGACGGCCTTGCTTTGACGTGGCACCTGCGCACCGAACTTGGCGAAGGGCCCCTGGCATTGCTGGCCTTGCGCGGTTTCGAGCTGCCGCAACGGATCTTCTTGGAGGAGGGCCGACAGATCTATGCACGTAATGAGGTGTTCGAATGAGCCTGGAGCAATTGATTACCAACTGTCTGGGTACGCGTGATGCCCTGGCGCTGGCGCGTGAGCAGGCTGTCGCCTGGGCGGACTGGCTGCAGCCGATCAGCGCTGATCACCCTGTCGGTGAAGATCCTGGCTACGACGATGACTTCCAGTGCATGCGCGAGGAGGTCAATAAGCTTTCGGGGGCAGATGTGCAGCGGGTGATGCAACTGGCGCAGACGCTCCTGAAGCAGCGTTGTAAGGACCTGCGCGTGGCGACCTACTACCTGTGGGCGCGTCTGCATCGCGATGGCGAAGCGGGTTTGGCTGATGGCCTGGCGCTGTTGGCGGCCCTGGTCGAGCAATTTGCCGATAACCTGTTGCCCTCGCGCCCCAACAGCCGGCGTATGGCCCTGGAGTGGCTTGCCGGCGCCAAGGTGCTGGACAGCCTGTCGCGCCATCCGGAGGTGGTGAAAAGCGAGGCCGAGCGCACCGTGGCCGGGTTGGTCTGGTTGGAACGTGCTCTGCTGGCGTGGCCAGAGGACCAGAGGCCAGCCCTGGGCACCTTGTATCGCGCTCTGTCGGACAGGCTGGCGCAATCGGGCGGGGTCGATGCCATGGTGCCTCAACACAGCAGTCCGGCAACGATCAAGGCCTCGGTTGCACCGTCTGCCTGTGCCACGATCTCCTCTGGCCGTGACCTGCTGGACAATGGGCGGACTCTGGCCACTTACCTGCGCGAGCAACCCCAGGGCTGGCTGGCGGCTCATCGACTGATGAAGGCCTTGCGCTGGGATACCCTTCACCAGCCACCCCCACAGGACGTCAAAGGCCACACCCGGCTGACACCGCCGCGAGGCGAACTGCGTGCCGCCCTCAAGCGCCTGCACCTGCAGCAGCGCTGGAGCGAACTGCTCGAGCAGGCCGACGGAGCTTATGCCGAGGCGGTCAACCACTTCTGGCTGGACTTGCAGTGGTACTTGCATCAGGCCCTGGACAAGCTACCTCCGCCGCAGAACGGTTGGGCAAAAGTCATCATGCTCGATCTGGAGGCCTTGCTCGAGCGGTTGCCAGGCCTGGAGACGCTGTGCTGGAACGACGGCTCGCCGTTCGCCGACGAAGTCACCCGCGCCTGGATCAGTGAGCAGGTCCGTGGGGATAGTGCCGCGCAGTGGTTGCCTGAACCCCACGTAGCGGCGACTTGTGCTGACGCACAGATCCACGCCCTGGAGGCCGAAGCACTGGTTCAGGCCGACAGCGGCAGCGTGGAGCGGGCCTTGGCGTGGCTGGCGGCGCACCCAGGTATTCAACCAGGGCGTCAACACTGGCTGTTGCGCCTGGTGATGGCGCGCGTCGCTGAACAGTGCGGCAAGGCCGAACTGGCCATTCACCTGCTCGGCGAGTTGCAGGCCTGTGCTGACCGCCAGCGCCTGTCTGCCTGGGAGCCCGACCTCGATTTCGAAGTCAAGGCGCGGCTGCTCAAGCTATTGCGCCAGAAATCACAACGCAATGCCGCGGACAAGCATGCCCTGACCCAGCGCATGGAGAGCCTGCTCGCCGCGCTGGTGGCCATTGACCCTGTCCGTGCCGCAGTGCTGTGCGACTGACCCCGATTGGAAGCGAACACAACATGGACAACCTTACACTGCGTTATTTCGACGCCGAGATGCGCTACCTGCGCGAGGCTGGCAAGGAGTTTGCGCATGCCTTTCCTGATCGTGCCGCGCATCTGAACCTGGGGCGACCCGGTGCTGACGACCCATTCGTGGAGCGCCTGTTCGAAGGCTTTGCCTTCCTCATGGGGCGGCTACGCGAGAAGCTCGACGACGACCTCCCGGAACTGACCGAAGGTTTGGTCAGCCTGCTGTGGCCCCACTATTTGCGTACCATTCCCTCGCTGTCGGTCATCGAGTTGACGCCTGAGCTGGAGCAAATGAAGCAGGGTGAAACGGTCGCCAAGGGCTTTGAGGTACTGTCGCGGCCGGTCGGACCTGAGCGCACCCGCTGCCGCTATACCAGCACCCAGGATCTGGACCTACGGCCACTGGCTCTCGAGTCCGTCCACCTTGACCATGAGCTCGATGGTCGCGCCTTGCTGCGTTTTCGTTTTGCCTGCGGCCGCATGGTTGACTGGAGCCAGGTCGACTTGCGCCACATCCCGCTGTTCCTCAATGCCGATGCCTCGCTGGCCAGCACGCTGCATCAAGCTTTGACCCTCAAGAGTCGGCAGTTGTACGTGCGTCTGCCGGGCCGGACGCAGCGCCAGGTCCTGGACGGCTGTTTCACGGCCAAGGGCTTTGCCGACGAGGATCGGCTCTGGCCGAAGGGCGACAGTGCTTTCAGCGGCTATCAGTTGCTGCTGGAGTACTTCACGTTCCGCGAGAAGTTCATGTTCGTGACCCTCTCTGGCCTGGAGCATCTGGAGATGCCCGACGGTGTCCCCTGGTTCGAACTCGAGGCCGTGCTGGCTGAACCATGGGCACACGATTTCATCCCGACCGCTGAACACATTCGCCTGCATGCCGTGCCAGTCATCAACCTGTTCGCACTGGAGGCTGACCCCTTGCCCCTCGAACGCTTGCGTACGGACTACCTGTTGCGGCCCATGCGCCTGCAGGATGGCCATACGGAGATCTACTCGGTGGACCGTGTCACGGCCATGCGCGACGGTAAGCGCCATGAGTACGTACCTTTTTCCAGCTTTCGCCACAAGGGCGGCATGTTGCGTGACGAAGCGCCGGAGCATTACTTCCATACCCGGCTCAAGCGTGGTGCCAACGGCCTGCATGACACCTGGCTGATCCTGGGTGGCGAGGGGTTCGATCGGGGCTGGTGGGAGCAGGGCGGCGACGAGACTCTGTCACTGTCCTTGACCGGGACCAATGGCCAGCTCTCGCGCAAGGCCTTGCAGAGTACCTTGCTCGACAGTCAGGCGCAGTCCACCCAGGTTGGGGCGCAGGTGCGCAACCTGTGCGCGCCTACCTTGCCGTGCTACCCGCCCAACAGTGATCGCTTCCACTGGCGCGTACTCAGCCATCTGGGCTCCAACTTCCTGCCCATGCTCGACAGTGCGGAAGTGCTGCGCGGCACTTTAGCGCTGTACGACTGGACCGGCAGCGAGCTGAACCGCCGCCGACTGGCCGCGATTGTCGATGTCCGTCATCAACTGGTCCAGCGCTTCGAGTGCGGCCTGCTGCTACGCGGGGTGGACATCGAAGTCACCCTGGATGCCGACGGCTTTTGCGGGGAGGGCGACATCTGCCTGTTTGGCGAGATGCTCAGCCGCTTCTTTGCCTTGTATGCCGATATCCACCTGTTCAACCAGCTCACGCTGGTCTTGCAACCCACCGGAAAGTGCCTGCGATGGAGCGAGAATCACAGCCAGCGTATTCCCGGCTGAAGGCCAGCGGGCTGCTGCAGGCCCTGAAGGGGCGCGTGGCCGAAGCCGACCTCTACCGCTTCTGCCAGTTGCTGGAGCGAACCCTGCCGGGTCACCCGACTTTGGGCAGCACAGCCTCGCCAGCGGATGACCCAGTACGCTTTCGGCCTGATCCCGGCATGGGGTTTCCGGCTGGCGAGCTCAAGGCGATCGAACTCAACGATGAGCAGCAACAGCCGGCCACTGTGCGTACCCGCTTGTTGGGGTTGTACGGTGTCGATTCGCCATTGCCAACAGCCTACTTGGATGACATCACCCAACGCCGGGAGGGGCATGAGGCACTGGAAGCCTTTCTCGACATCTTCAACCACCGGATCTTCACCCAGTTCTACCGGATCTGGCGCAAGTATTCGTATCCTGCGTCGTTCGAGGCGGGCGGCCGGGATGCGACGTCCCGCTGCCTGCTGGGGTTGATCGGGTTGGGTATTCCCGGCACCGCTGAGCGGGTTTCCACCCCGGTGTCACGGTTTCTCGCGCTGTTGAGCGTGATGAGGCTACCGACCCGCAATGCCGAAGGGATTGCGGCGCTGGTGAGACTGCTGGCGCCTGCTACACAGGTGCGGGTAGTCCCTCATTACCCACAGCGCATTAGCCTCGATACACCCGCCAGCCTGTGCAGGTCGCAGCCAGTGAGTCTGTCTCTGGGCGTGCCACTGGGTCGGACCGGACGCGATGGCAACAGCCAGTTGCTGTTGGTGCTACTCACCGAAGACACGAACGAAGCCGCCCAATGGTTGCCCGGCGCTCGCCTGCACCGCGACCTGCTGGTGTTGCTCCGGGTGTACCTGGGCTGGCGCTTTACAGCAAAGCTGCGGCTTTCGTTGCCGCAGGCCTGTTTGCCACAGCCAAGGCTGGGCGAACCTCGTCTGTTGCTTGGCATGACGGCGCTGCTCGGCCTGCAACCGCAGCGCGAAGCAGGCTATGGCGCGCCCTGTTTGGCCATCAACTTGGGACGTTATCAAGGTCTGCATGGTCCTTCACAACAAAGAGAGGCAGAGCATGTCACGTACTTTTCCTAAGCAGGTGCTGGTCACGGCGTTTGCATTGCTGCTGACCGGTTGCGGCCTGACCCAGCGCTTATCGGACGGTGCCAGTAGCGCTGCGAAGTCCCTCTTCTACAAGCAGGTGACCGAACTGCGCCTGGATTTCAAAGGACGGGCAACGATGAACACCAGCAGCCGAGACATGAGCGATTTGTCGCTGCCTGTATTGCTCAGGGTCTACCAATTGCGCGAGCGTCAGACCCTGGAACAGCTCGGTTACGAACAACTGCTCGAGGAGAGCGAGCGTCTATTGGCGGACGATTTGCTGCACCAACGCTCCGTGCTGCTGCGTCCTGGCGAAGGTGCGCGGCTGAGCGCGCCACTGGAAGAGAAGGCCCGTTATGTGGCGGTGGTGGCCTTGCTGCGGGAACCGGACATTCAGCGCGACAGCTGGCGCCTGGTCCTTGACCGCGATGAGCTTGACCCGGATCAGGCGCGGGTCATCGAACTGGCTGGCAATCAGTTGACGTTGCAGCCGTTGAGGGACTGACCCATGGCCGATCGCGATCCTTCGCTCTACGAAATGCTCCTGCAGAACTTCGACGGCGACCTGGAGCTTGCACAAGTGGCCGAAGACGACCAGTTGCTCCTGTCGGTGCTGGACAATGTCCGCCGCCTGCTCAACAGCCGTGCCGGCACCTTGGCCCACCTGCCGGACTATGGCCTACCCGATATGAGCCTGATCCTGCAGACGCTACCGACGTCGGCCCACGGCTTGAAGACGACCTTGGCCGCCACCCTGCTCAAGTACGAACCTCGGTTGGCGAAGGTGGAGGTGCAGCTTCTGGCGCAACGCCAACCTGGCCAACTGGACTATGCCCTCGACCTGCACCTGAAGGCAGGCCTGAGAGTGCGCTTGGGCACCTCGTTGGCAGCGGGTGGTGAGGTCTTGGTACATCACCTGAAGCAGCAACCCTAGCTGAATGAAAAAGGAAAGGAAGCGGATGACGGCTGTATCGGATATGCACGTACGAGTGGGCGGGGACCCACGTGGCTTCAGCGAGTTCCTGGTGTTGCGCGACGAGCTGAGCAAATTGAATCACCCGGCCTGTCCTGATGTGGATTGGCCCAAGGCAGAGCAGTTGTGCCTGGTTCTGTTTCACAAGAATGGCGCGGATCTGCAGACAGCTGCAGCGTTTACTCTTGCACGTAGCCAGTGTCATGGTTTCGCGGGCATGGCGCAGGGGGTGGCGTTGATCCAGGCGCTGGTTTGCCAGTGGCCTAGCCTGTGGCCACGGGCGCAGGGTGTGCGCTTGGAGATCATGGTCTGGCTGTTCGAACATCTTGTGCCATTGGTACGACGCCTGGGGGCTGGTGCGCAAAGCCTGTCCACACTGGCATTGCTCGACAGTGATTTGGCCCGCCTGGATGCTCAATTGCAGCGCTGGAGTGAAGAGGCACCCGTGGCCTTGCAGGTCTTGCGCCAACAGTTGGCTATTTTGATACAGCGCGCGCAGCCGCCGCAGTTTTGTGCCGATGCCGCACCGTTACGGCTGTCCACCGGTCTGGAGCCCACCCGGTTGCCAGTGTTCATGCCGGGAGCTCCGCGCCTGCCTCAACTCATCGTTTCAACGAGACCTTCCACGCGACACCTTGCTTATCGCCTATTGATCCTGGCTGCAATTATCAGCCTGACGGTCGGTGCCTGGTGGCTGGGCCAGAAGGGGGAGGAGGGCTTGGCAAACCTGCCTTGGCGGGCCAAGCCCCTACCGACGCCCATACGCCTGGACAGCCTGACCTTGTTCGATGCGGGCAGCGCTGAATTGAAGGCCGGTTCCGACGACGCCCTGATCAAGGCCCTGATCGACATCAAGGCCCAGCCTGGTTGGCTGATCGTCATCGCTGGCCACGCTGACATCACGGGCGATCCTGAGCAGAACCTGCAATTGTCTCGGGCCCGTGCCTTTGCCGTGCGAGACTGGATGCAACGCGTGGGTGGCCTGCCTGACAGCTGCTTCGCAGTTCAGGGGCATGCCGCGCGGCAACCGCTCACAGGCAATGACAGCGAGCCCGGGAGAGCGGCCAATCGCCGTGTCGATATTCAGTTGGTGCCACAGGCGGGCGCGTGTGGCATTGACGCCGCGGGTAGTGCGACGTCATGAGGCGTTGAGGGCGAGATAGCTTATAGGGGGCGAACGTTTGAGTACGATCGTCGGTTTTTGCCAGGCTGGCCGAAATGCGGAAATCATCAACTGCCCGGCCAGCTTCCGCTAGCCGAGCAGTTCATTGTGGATCAGGGAGGAAATACGCCGTGAAGCCGTGCAGGCCGGTTAGCCCGCGTCACGCAGGGTGCAGAAAGGCACGAAGGCATCCAGTTCGGCCTCGACCGCTTCGATGATGCGCTCGACATCCGTTGCGGCCATGATGGTGGAGCAGGGGATGCCGGCAATGGCCAGTAGGGTTTCGCCGGTCGCCCGGTCGAACAGCCTGGCCACCATGCTGCGGGGGGCATCCATGCTCGCCTCGAAGCCTAGCGGGTGAAAGTGCCAGCGCATCACCTGGCAGGCGTTAGGGAACGTCATTTTGTTCATGCCAGCCTCCATGTTCTTCAACGTGCACAGGGTGATCTGCAGGCTGTCGCGCAGCCTGGCGGGAATGTTAACGATAGCACCTGTCACAGCAGTGTCCCCCGGAAAACATGACAGATGCGCTAAGGCGTGACGCAGGTCATGAAGCGCTCGCCAATCCCGTTCAGCTGGGCGTTTGAGCTGCAAACGTTTGCCCCGGCGGCTGAAGCCGAGGGCCCGCTGGCGTTCTGCTACTTTTACCGGCAGTCGGCGCCTGGTGCTTTCGGACCAGCGGTGCAGCCCAAGGCGGACAAGGAGACAGTCATGCGCTATTCCACGCTCACCCAGCGTATCGCCGGCGAGGCAGCCACTGCCTGGGACATCCACTACCAGGCCCTGGCCTTGCGCGGGCTAGGGCATGAGATCTTCCTGCTGTCCGTGGGCGATCCGGACTTCGATACACCACCGGCCATCATCGAGGCAGCGGTCGCCAGCTTGCGCCAGGGCGAGACCCACTATGCCGAGGTACGTGGTAGCCGGGCGCTGCGCGAGGCCATTGCCCGGCGCCAGGAACTGAACAGCGGCCAGCCTGTGGCGGCCGACCAGGTCGTGGTCATGGCCGGCGCGCAATGTGCCTTGTACGCAGTGGCCCAGTGCCTGTTCGAGGAGGGCGACGAGGTGATCGTCGCCGAGCCGCTGTATGTCACCTATCGGGCGGTATTCGGGGCTTGCGCTGCACGCTTGGTGCCGGTGGCGGTGACGCCGGAGCAGGGCTTTCGCCTCGATCCGCGGGCGGTGGCTGCGGCGATCACTCCACGTACCCGCGGCCTGTTGCTCAACAGTCCGCACAATCCCACGGGCGCGGCGCTGACGCGCAGTGACCTGGAGCGATTGGCCGGGCTGTGTCGGGAGCATGATCTGTGGCTGGTTTGCGATGAGGTCTACAGCGAACTGCTGTACGAAGGCGAGCACGTCAGCCCAGCCAGCCTGCCGGGGATGGCTGGGCGTTGCGCGACCATCAACAGCGTGTCCAAGTCCCACGCCATGTCCGGCTGGCGGGTCGGCTGGGTCATTGGCCCGCCGGAACTGGTGGGACACTTGGGCAACCTGGCCATGGCCATGCTGTTCGGCCTGCCGGAGTTCGTCATGCGCGCGGCTTGCCTGGCACTGGAGCAGGACCTGCCCCAGGTGCGGCAGATGCGCGAGGCCTACCGCGAGCGGCGCGACCGGGTCTGCGCGGCCTTGGCCGATTGCCCGGGGATACGCGTGCATCGCCCGGCGGGCGGGATGTTCGTCATGCTGGATATCCGCGAGGTGGGGCTTGGCGCGCAGGCATTTGCCCAGCGTTTGCTGGTTGAGGAGGGAGTGTCGCTGCTGCCGGGGGATGCTTTCGGTCCCAGCGCCGGTGGCCACTTGCGCTTGGGCCTGGTGCTCGACAGCGCGCAGCTCGAAGAA
Source organism: Pseudomonas sp. X10 (assembly GCF_054889225.1). Lineage (NCBI taxonomy): Bacteria > Pseudomonadati > Pseudomonadota > Gammaproteobacteria > Pseudomonadales > Pseudomonadaceae > Pseudomonas > Pseudomonas sp. X10. The sequence continues at coordinate 2,565,130 of NZ_CM142677.1, forward strand.
GCCTGTCGGCGCGTTGCCCGTTGCGCCAGCCGGGTGCTCGCCGAGCGCGCCTCAGCCGAGCAGGCCGGCGGCGATGTTGATGGTGAAGCCAAGGATCGCCGTGTTGAAAAGGAAGCCGACCAGCGAGTGGGCCAGCACCACCCGGCGCATGCCGCGCCCGGCCACGCCGATATCCGAGGTCTGCACGGCCACGCTGAGGGTGAAGGCGAAGTAGTGGAAATCCCAGTAGTCAGGGTTACGCTCCCCGTCAGGGAAACGCAGCAGGGGTTCGTGTCGGTCCGAGGTATAGAACAGGCGAGCATAGTGCAAGCTGAAGATGGTGCCGATCAGCAGCCATGAGCCCGCCACGGTCAGGCCGGTGTAGGTGTAGCGCAAGGCCAGGGCGCTGCCTTCCAGTCCACGACTGGCCACCAGTTGCAGGGTGATCGCCGCCAAGCTGGCAATGGCCGCGATGCTGACGGTGAAGAGCACCAGGCCGGCGTTTTCGTCTTCGACACGGGCGACCTTGCGCACCTGCTCTGGAGTCGCGTGCCAGGTCAGCCAGAGCACCAGCGCCAGGTAAAGCCAGACGCCGAGGTTCCAGCCGGCAAGAATGCGCTGGATAAGGTCCCCGGCGGGGATCAGCCAACCACCGGCAAGGCCGGCCAGGGCGGCGAGGCTCAAACGTGGGTGGGTGCGGGTCAGGCGGTGGAAAGCCATGCTGCCTCGTTGCCAGGGGACATTGGCAACAACTGTAGTCCATCGTGTGGCTCGACCATGCCGGCCATCCACCCGTGGCCAGCATGGCAGACCTTTGATCGATTGCGAGGGGACGGATGAGGTACCATCACGAACCATGCCATCGGCAAAACCCTTGTCGATCAAGATGATGGCTACGCCAAGAGTCATAATGGCTCGATGATTACAGGGTCACTTCGACCGTTTTATAGTCATGACGACAAGCTTCTGGATGGGGCTTCACGCGCTTTGAGCTTCTCGCTCAGGCGTGCCACCAGGGCTTGCGCTACAGGATTCACGCTGTGTCCGATTCACTGCAAAACCCCCTGCTGCAGTACTTGGCCCGGCTGGCACCGTCCAGCCAACTGACCATGCGCTACATCCTCCAGGATGCCGCCGACCGTCTGGGTTTCGAGGACTGCGACATCGCCGATGTGCCCTGGCACCGGCTCGAGCCTGGCCACGTCACCGCGTTGGTGGCTGCCCTGCGCAGCGACGGTTATGCGCCGAACACCTCGTCGCTCTACGTCAACGCTGTGCGCGGGGTGATGAACGAGGCCTGGCGCCTGAGCCTGATCAGCCACGAGCAACTGCTCAAGATCCGTTCCGTCAAGCCGGCTGGCGGCAGTCGCTTGCCGCCTGGGCGTAACCTGCGCCGCAGTCTGATCCGCGAGCTGATGGAGGCCTGTGCCGCCGATCCTCGTCCCCAGGGCTTGCGCGATGCGGCGATCATCGCGTTGTTGTACGGCACCGGCATGCGCAAGTCCGAGTCGGTCAACCTGACCCTGGACCAAGTGGACTTCCAGGAGCGCAGCCTGCAGGTGCTGGGCAAAGGCAACCGCCAGTTGATCAAGTACGCCCCGGCCTGGGCCTTCGAGAAACTCCAGGCGTGGCTGGACTTTCGCCGTGAGCAACTGCCGGCCGGCGAGCCGGATGATGACTTTCTGTTCAACCGTATCCGCCGTGGCAACCACATCACCCGCGCACGCATCACCAAGCATGCCATCTACTACATCGCCCGCCAGCGCGGCGCCCAGGTCGGGGCCAAGATCATGCCCCATGACTTCCGCCGCGCCTTCATCACCCGGGTCATCGAAGAACACGACCTGTCCATCGCGCAGAAACTGGCACACCACGTCAACATCCAGACCACCGCAAGCTACGACCGCCGCGACGATAACGAACGGCGCCGTGCCGTGGAGCGCTTCGACTACTGAAGCCGGGCGACCAGGAAGGGCCGGTAGCCCGGCTCAATGAATGCTCGATGCCAACTCGAAGATCGGCATGTACATCAGGATCACGATCAGGCCGATCAGCAGGCCGATGAAGGTCATCAGCAACGGCTCGAACAGGCGCACGAACCATTCGACCCAACGACCGATCTCTTCGTCATAGAAGTCGGCGCTGCGCTCGAGCATCTGGCCCAGGTTGCCCGACTGCTCCCCGGCGCGCAGCAGGCGCAGGGATACCGGCGTCACCAGCTTCTCGGCCTCCAGCGCGTCGGACAGCGGCAAGCCTTCACCGACCCTGGTGCTCGCCTGTTCAAGGCGCCGCGCCGCTGCGCTCCCGAGCAACCCCCGGGCCATGCCCATGGCAGTGAGGATCGGAATGCCCCCCTGCAGGAGTATCCCCAGCGAGCGGTAGAAGCGCGCCAGTTCATACATCACCAGGCGCTGGTGCAGGGCCGGCCAGCGCTCCAGTTGCCGGCCCGCCCAGCGGCGCAGGGCGGGTTGGCGGCGCAGCAGAGCCAACGCCGCGACCAGCAGCCCCGTGCCCAGCGCCATTGGCAGTTGCTGGGCATGGAGGAACAGGCCAGCCTGCATCAGCAGGCGCGACAGCCAGGGCAGCTCGGTACCCATGCCTTCGAACACCAGGCTGAAGCGCGGCACCACGTAGCCGAGCAAGAACAGCACCACGCCGCCCCCGACCAGCAACAGCAACAGCGGATAGATCGAGGCGCTGACCAGCTTCTGCCGGACCAGGTCCAGGCGTTGGCGATAGCTGATGTAACGGCCCAGGGCGTCGCCCAGTGCGCCGGTGCGCTCACTGGACTGGACCAGCGCCACGTACAGGGTGGGGAACACCAGAGGTTGCTGCCCCAAGGCCTGGGACAGCGACTTGCCCTCGTAGAGCAGGCGCACCAGGCGCTCGAGCACCTTGCGTGCCGATGCGCCGGGAGCCTTCTCGGCCAGGCTCTCCAGCGCATCGATCAACGGCAGGCCGGCGTTGAGCAAGGTTGCCAGTTCCTGGCTGAACAGCACCAGGTCGAAGCTGGCCGGCCGGCGCCAGGGCAGGGCGCCCAAGCCGTGGCCATGGCTGCGCACGCTGACCACCCGCAGGCCCTGGTCTTCGGCCTGCTGGCGGGCCTGCTCGCTGTCCTGTGCCTCCACCTGCAACAGGACCACGCCGCTCTTGCCTAGGGCCTTGAGGCTATAGCGCATGCTCTGTCGTCCTCATTGCCAACTGGTGATTTCAGCGTTTTCCCCTTCGCCACCGGGCTGGCCGTCCTTGCCCATGGACAGCAGGTCGTACTCACCGCCGTTCTCGCCGGGCTGCCGGTAGATGTAGGGACGGCCCCAAGGGTCCTGGGGCACGTTTTTCTGCAGGTACGGGCCGGACCAGCGCGACTCGCCACTGGGTGCGGCGACCAGAGCCTCCAGGCCTTGCTCGCTGCTGGGGTAATGGCCGACCTCGAGGCGGTACAGGTCCAGGGCTTTGCTCAGGCCTTCGATCTGCGCCCGTGCCACCTTGGCTTCGGAGCGGCCGAGCTGGCTGAAGTACTTGGGCGCGACGATACCGGCCAGCAGGCCCAATACCACCAGTACCACCAAGAGTTCCAGCAGGGTGAAGCCGCGTTGGGTCATGGATTTGCGCTGCATGGTGAAGCCCTCCGGGGTGCGTCTGGCAGGGGCTCATGCAAGAGCCGTGCGCGCCAGCCAGGGCCCTTGCAGCATGCGCCATGGCCGGCGGCACAGTGCTTGCGTCATAGCCTGAAAGCCCGGGTTTTCCGGGGCATTTCCCCCACTTCGGGGGTAACGGCGGGGAGGCGGACGACATGCGCTGGATCACCCTGGGGTTAATGGCCTGGCTGGCGGCGCCGGTGCAGGCGGAGGTCTATATATCCATCGACGCCAACGGCGGTTATGTGCTGTCCAATGTGCATCGGCCGGGGCGTCATTACGAGAAGATCATCAGTGAGCCGTCGCTGCATGCCGGCCCGGCCAACGCCCAGTTAATCACCGGCCGGCCCTACGCTGACCTGGTGGCTGCTGCGGCCCAGGCCCACGACGTACCCCAGGCACTGCTGCATGCCTTGATCCAGGCCGAGTCGGGCTACAACCCCAAGGCGCGTTCACCCAAGGGCGCGGCGGGCTTGATGCAATTGATGCCGGATACGGCGCGGGAGATGGGGGTCGAGGATGTGCTTGACCCCGCCGCCAACCTGCACGGCGGGGCACGCTATCTCAAGCGCATGCTCAAGCTTTTCGACAACGACGTCACCCTGGCGGTGGCGGCCTATAACGCCGGGCCTGATGCTGTGCTCAGCCGGGGGCGGGTAGTGCCGCCGTTCGCCGAGACGCAGCGGTATGTGCCGAATGTGCTGCGCGAATATCGGCGGCTGCAGGGGCTGGGGGTGGATGCGCCGCTGTGAGCGTCAGGCCAGGCCTCGGCCGTGTCCTTGCTCCAACCACTGCGGACTGTTGAAGTTGCTCAACCGCACATCCTCCTCCCCGCATTCCACGGCTTGCACCGCATGGGCTGTCAGCGCCCGCTGCAGGCTGCGCTCACCTTGCTCCCAGGCTTGCTGGAGCGCAGGCAGCAGGCGGCGGGGCAGTAGGCTGAACATCGGTTGCCAATGCCCACCCTGGCGCACCATGGCTGGGCTGTCGTGGTCGCAGGCCGCATGCCGCAGATTGTCCAGTAGGGCCTGGTCGATCCGAGGCGCGTCGCAGGCCAGGACCAGCACCCAGTCGTGTCGTGCTGCCGCCAGCCCGGCCAGGACGCCCGCCAGCGGTCCGGGAAAGCCAGGTTCGCTGTCGCTGACCAATCGATCGGCATAGCGCCGGTAGTCTTCCAGGTTGCGGTTGCAGGAGATGATCAGGTCGTCGGTCAGTGGCTGCACGACCGCATGCACATGGGCGACCAAGGGTTGGCCTTGCCAGGTGACCAGGCCTTTGTCGCGGCCGCCCATGCGCTGGCCACGGCCGCCGGCGAGGATGAGAACAGAGCAAGGGGGGAGGGAAGCAGGCATGGAAAAGGGCTCCTGGCTATCAGGCCAGGAACCCTCCCATGTCGGCGGGCGCTTGTCCAGTCAGCCTTCGCTGGCCGCTGGCGCCGGGGCGTCGGCCTTGGCGCGGCCATGGCCGGCCAGGCGCATGACCACGACGAAGAACACTGGCACGAACACCACGGCCAGGGTGGCGCTGAGCATGCCGCCGATCACCCCGGTGCCAATCGCCTGCTGGCTGGCCGAGCTGGCACCGCTGGCGATGGCCAATGGCACCACGCCGAGAATGAAGGCCAGCGAGGTCATGACGATCGGCCGCAGGCGCAGGCGTGCGGCCTGGATCGCGGCGTCCACCAGGTCGTGCTCCTGGTCCACCAGGCTCTTGGCGAACTCGATGATCAGGATGGCGTTCTTCGCCGAGAGGCCGATCAGGGTGATCAGACCGACCTTGAAGAACACGTCGTTGGGCATGCCGCGCAGGGTCACCGCAAGCACCGCACCCAGCACGCCCAAGGGCACGACCAGCAGCACCGCGGTAGGAATCGACCAGCTCTCGTACAGTGCCGCCAGGCAGAGGAACACCACCAGCAGCGAAAGGGCCATGAGGATCGGCGCCTGGCTGCCGGACAGGCGCTCCTGCAGCGACAGGCCGGTCCATTCCAGGCCGGCGCCGGCCGGCAGGTGGTCGACCAGGCGCTGGATCTCGGCCATCGCTTCGCCTGAGCTGTAGCCCGCCGCCGGCTCACCGGAGATGGACACGGCCGGGTAGCCGTTGTAGCGGGTCAGTTGCACCGGGCCGCTGACCCATTTGGCCTGGACGAAGGCCCCCAGGGGCACCATCTTGCCCGTGCTGTTGCGCACGTGGATCTTCAGCAGGTCCTCGACCTGGCTGCGCTGGTCGCCTTCGGCTTGCACCACCACCCGTTGCATCCGTCCCTGGTTGGGGAAGTCGTTGACATAGCTGGAGCCCACGGCGGTGTCGAGTACCGCACCGATGTCGGCAAAGGACACGCCCAAGGCATTGGCCTGGCGCCGGTCGATTTCCAGTTGCACCTGCGGGCTTTCGGCCAGTGACGACTCGCGCACGTTCACCAGCAGCGGACTCTTGCGCGCGTTGGACAGCAGTTCGTCACGCGCCGCCATCAGCGCCGCATGGCCCATGCCGCCACGATCCTGCAGGCGGAATTCGAAGCCAGTGGACTCGCCGAGCCCATCCACTGGTGGCGGTAGCACTGAATAGGCCACGGCATCCTTGAGCTGGGAGAAGGCCATCGAGGCCCGATCTGCGATCGACTGGGCGCTGTCCTCGGCACCGCGCTCGGACCAGTCCTTGAGCGTGGTAAAGGCCAGGGCGGCGTTCTGGCCGCTGCCGGAGAAGCTGAAGCCAAGGATCAATGTGGTATTGCCCACGCCTGGCTCCTGGGCATTGTGCGCCTCGATCTGCGCCGCCACCTGTTCGGTGCGTACGCGGCTGGCGCCCGGCGGCAGTTGGATGTCGGTGATGGTGTAGCCCTGGTCCTCGGTGGGCAGGAAGGAGGAGGGCAACTGGCTGAAACCATAAGCCAGCACCGCCACCAGCACGGCATAGACCAGCAGGTAGCGACCGCTGCGCTTGAGGGCATGCGCCACCCAGCGCTGGTAGCCGTTGCTCATGTTCTCGAAGCGGCGGTTGAAGCCGCCGAAGAAGCCACCGCGCGCGTGATGCCCGCCCTTGGCCACCGGCTTGAGCAAGGTGGCGCAGAGGGCTGGGGTCAGGCTCAGGGCGAGGAAGGCCGAGAACAGGATCGAGACAGCCATGGACAGCGAAAACTGCTGGTAGATGACCCCCACCGAGCCCTTCATGAAGGCCATCGGCAGGAACACCGCCACCAGCACCAGGGTGATACCGACGATGGCGCCGCTGATCTGGCCCATAGCCTTGCGTGTGGCCTCCTTGGGCGGCAGGCCTTCCTCGGTCATGATCCGCTCGACGTTTTCCACCACCACGATGGCGTCGTCCACCAGGATGCCGATGGCCAGGACCATGCCGAACAGGGTCAGCACGTTGACCGAGAAGCCCATGGCCATCATCACGGCGAAGGTGCCCATCAGCGCGACTGGCACCACCAGGGTAGGGATCAGGGTGTAGCGGATGTTCTGCAGGAACAGGAACATCACCGCAAACACCAGCAGCATGGCTTCGAACAGGGTGTTGATCACCTGCTGGATCGAGACCTTGACGAAGGGCGAGGTGTCATAGGGGATGTCGTATTTGGCGCCGGCCGGGAAGTAGCGCGACAGGTCTTCGAGCTTTTCTCGCACCAGGGTCGCGGTTTCCATGGCATTGGCGCCAGGCGACAGCTGCACGCTGAAGGCGGTTGAAGGCTTGCCGTTCAGGCGCGTGCCGTACTGGTACTCCTGGCTGCCGATTTCCACCCGGGCGACGTCGCCGATGGTCACGGTGGAACCGTCCGGATTGGCGCGCAGGACGATGTCGGCGAACTCCTGCGGCGTGCTCAGTTGCCCCTTGACCACCACGTTGGCGGTGATTTCCTGGGTCGGGCGGCCGGGCAGGTCGCCGATGCTGCCGGGTGCGACCTGGGCGTTCTGGGCGGCGATGGCGTCGGCCACGTCGCTGGGCGTGAGGTTGAATCCGATCAGCTTCTGCGGGTCGATCCAGATGCGCATGGCCCGTTCCGAACCATACAGCTGGGCCTTACCCACGCCCTTGAGGCGGCGGATCTCGTTCATCACGTTGCGCGCAAGGTAGTCGCTCAAGGCGGTCTCGTCGAGGGTGCCGTCCTCGGCGGTCAGGGTCACCAGCAGAAGGAAGCCGGTGGACACCTTCTCCACCTGCAGGCCCTGCTGGGTGACCGGGCGTGGCAGGCGGGACTCGACCACCTTCAGTCGGTTCTGTACATCGACCTGGGCCAGGTCGGGGTTGGTGCCTGGCTCGAAGGTCGCGGTGATGGTGGCGCTGCCCAGGCTGCTCTGCGACTCGAAGTAGAGCAGGTTGTCGGCACCGTTGAGTTCCTGCTCGATGAGGCTGACCACGCTCTCGTCCATGGTCGCCGCCGACGCGCCGGGGTAGACCGCGTAGATCTCCACCTGTGGCGGCGCCACGTTGGGGTACTGGGCCACGGGCAGCTGCGGGATCGCCAGGGCACCGGCGAGCAGGATGAACAGGGCGACCACCCAGGCGAACACCGGACGGTCAATGAAAAACTGCGGCATGACTCAGGCCCTCACTGGCCGGTGTGCTTGACGATGGGGAGGCTGTCCTGGCCTGGGTCGACCTGGACCTGGTCGCCAGCCTTGACGTGCTGCAGGCCCTCGACCACCACCCGGTCGCCGGGGGCCAGGCCCTCGCTGACGATCCAGCGATCGCCCTGGGCGCTGCCCAGTTCCACCTGGCGTTCGCTGATGGTTTCCTGGCTGTCCACCAGCAGCACCTTGGGCACGCCTGCGCTGTCGCGCAGGATGGCGCGCTGCGGCACGCTGATGCCCTCTGGCTTGACTGCCTGCTCCAGGCGCACGCGGATGAAGCTGCCCGGCAGCAGGTCGAGGTCGGGGTTGGGGAACTCGCTGCGCAGGGTGATTTGGCCGGTGCTCGGGTCGACACTGATATCGGAGAACAGCAGCTTGCCCGGCAGCGGGTAGGGCGTGCCGTCATCCTGGATCAGGGTGGCCATGGCCTGATCCTGGCCGACCTGCTGCAACTCACCCGCCCGCAGTGAACGGCGCAAGGCGTTGAGCTCACGGGTCGACTGGGTGACATCGGCGTGGATCGGGTCCAGTTGCTGGATGGTCGCCAGGGCAGTGCTCTCGTTCTGCCCGACCAGAGCGCCCTCGGTGACCAAGGCGCGGCCGATGCGTCCGGAGATCGGCGCGGTGACCGTGGCATAGCCCAGGTTCAGGCGTGCCCGTTCCAGTACGGCCCTGGCTTCGGCGACCTCGGCATCGGCCTGGAGGAAGGCGGCGCGGGCGTTGTCGTGCTCCTGGCGGCTGACCGCATTGATACCGATCAGTTCGCGGTAGCGCTCATCTTGCAGGCGTGCCTGGAAGCGCGTGGCCTCGGCCTTGGCCAGGGTGGCGCGGGCGCTGTCGTAGTCGGCCTTGAACGGCGCCGGGTCGATCAGGAACAGCACATCGCCCTGCTTGACGTCGCTGCCTTCGCGGTACACGCGCTTGAGCACCACGCCAGCCACACGGGCGCGGACCTCTGCGGTGCGTGGCGCGAGGATGCGCCCGCTGAGCTCGGTGCTGATGGCCAATGGCTGGACGCGGACGGTCTCGATCCTGACCTGGGGTGGCGGTGCTTGTTCGTCCGGCTCGGCACCGTCGCCGCAGCCAGCCAGGGCGAGGGGCATAAGCGCGAGGAGCGCCAATAGGCGCAGGCGAAATGGAGTTGAAATAGACATACGGATCTTCCGAAAATGACCGGCCGTATGCTAAGGCAGCCAACAGCGCAGCGGCTGTTAAGCACTGTAGGGCGAGTGTGAAAAAGTGTTAAGAATTGCGCTGGCTGCGCGTAGGATTCTATATCCTGCCTGACTTTCCTCGTCCGTCAAACTGCCCATGCCGAACATTCTCCTGGTCGAAGACGACAGCGCCTTGTCCGAATTGATCGCCAGCTACCTGCAACGCAATGACTTCTACGTTCGCGTGATCGCCCGTGGCGACCATGTGCTGGAGGAGGCGCGGCGCAACAAGCCGGACCTGGTCATCCTCGACTTGATGCTGCCTGGCCTGGACGGCCTGCAGGTGTGCCGCCTGCTGCGCCATGAGTCGCGAAGCCTGCCGATCCTCATGCTGACCGCGCGCGACGACAGCCATGACCAGGTGCTGGGCTTGGAGATGGGCGCCGATGACTACGTGACCAAACCCTGCGAGCCACGGGTGTTGCTGGCGCGGGTGCGCACGCTGTTGCGCCGCAGCAGCATCAACGAACCACGCCTGGACAGCGACCTGATCGTGGTCGGTGGCCTGCGCATCGACCTGACCGAGCGCACGGTGACCTGGCGCGACGAGGAGGTGGAGCTGTCCAGCGGCGAATACAACCTGCTGGTGGTGCTGGCGCGCAATGCCGGCGAGGTGCTCAGCCGCGACCGCATCCTCCAGCAGTTGCGGGGCATTGAGTTCAATGGCACCGACCGTTCCGTGGACGTGGCCATCTCCAAGTTGCGCCGCAAGTTCGACGACAACGCTGGCGAAGCGCGCAAGATCAAGACGGTCTGGGGCAAGGGGTACCTGTTCAGCCGCGTCGAATGGGAGTTCTGACGGCGCCATGCTGAAGATCCTCGTGCGCCTGTACCTGGTGATCATCGTCGCCTATGCCGGCGCCTTGCTGCTGATTCCCGATGCCATCGTCGGCGCCTTCCACGAACGCTTCCAGGCCTACAACCTGGACCAGGCCAAGGGGGTGCAGTCGCTGATCGTCAAGCAGTTCCGCCAGGCGCCGGCCGAGCAATGGCCGGCCGTCGAGCAAGCCCTGGCCGACAGTTTCGCGCCGCTGCAGGTTCAATTGGTACGCATGGATCAAGCCGACCTGTCCAGCGCAGAGCGGGCACGCCTGGAGCATGGATTGAGCGTGATCCGCATCGGCGACTGGGGCTACTACCAGACGGCGATGGCGCCGTTGGACCGGAACTGGCTGGTGACGCTACACAACCCGCCGGACCCGTTGGACATCAACCTGTTGTCCTGGGGCGTGACTGTGCTGATCGGCGCGGCCATGCTCGGTTGCCTGTTGCTATGGGTATGGCCGCACTGGCGCGACCTGGAGCGTTTGAAGGAAACCGCCCGGCGCCTGGGGCAAGGGCAATTGTCGGAGCGTACGCAGATTTCCCCACGCTCGAACATCGGCGAACTGGCCGGTGTGTTCGACACCATGGCCAGTGACCTGGAGCGTCATCTCAACCACCAGCACGAACTGCTCAATGCGGTCTCCCACGAACTGCGCACGCCCTTGACGCGCCTGGACTTCGGCCTGGTGCTGCTGTTCGACGAAGTGCCGCCGGCGAGCCGCAAGCGCTTGCTGGAACTGGTCGGGCATGTGCGCGAACTGGACGAACTGGTGCTGGAGTTGCTCTCCTACAGCCGCTTGCAGAATGCCGACCAGGCGCGCGAGCGGGTCGAGGTGTCGTTGTTGGAGTTGGTCGACAGCGTGCTCGGCGGTTTCGCCGAAGAGCTCGACAGCCGCGGTATCCGTTGGGAGGTGCGCGCCGACAGCGAGCTGCCGCGCTTCATTCTCGACCCGCGGTTGACCGCGCGCGCTGTGCAAAACCTGGTGCGCAATGCCATGCGCTATTGCGATGAAAGCCTGATGCTGCGTTTGCGCCGGGAAGACGACGGCGCCTGCCTGCTGACCGTGGAAGACGACGGCATTGGCATTCCGGTCGAGGAGCGCGAGCGGATCTTCCAGCCGTTCTACCGCCTGGACCGCAGTCGTGACCGTAATACCGGTGGCTTCGGCCTGGGCCTGGCGATCAGCCGACGCGCCATCGAGGGGCAGGGCGGTACGCTAACGGTGGCCCAGTCGGCGTTGGGTGGCGCCCAGTTCCGCATCCACCTGCCAGCAGCCTGATGATGTAGCCGGCGCCCATCGCCGGTCGCAGGGCGTGCTCAGGCAACCTCAGATCGGCGAGTGCCACAGAACGAAGCGGTCCTTGCCGCTGCGCTTGGCTTCGTACAGCGCCTTGTCCGCCCGTACCAGGGCCATGCTCAGGGTGTCGCCGGCGTCGATCCGGGTCAGGCCGATGCTGACGGTCACCGGGTGCTCGTCCAGGTCCTCGCGCACGCGACGGCAGAGGCTGGCAACCCGCTGTTCGGCACCTTGCTGATCCAGGCCCTGGAAGAAAATGGCGAACTCCTCGCCGCCGAGCCGGGCGTATTCGAACTCGCCCATGGATGCCTTGATGTGCGCGGCCACGCGCTTGAGCACCAGGTCGCCGATATCATGGCCGAACTGATCGTTGACGCGCTTGAAGTTGTCGATGTCGATCATCGCCAGGTATAGCCCGGGCCTGGCCAGTTGCAACTGGCGTTCGGCCTTGGTCATGAAGGCGCGGCGGTTGGGAATTTCGGTCAGCACATCGACATAGGCTTGGTCGAGCAGGACCTTGGACATGTAGAAGTTGTGCAGCTTGGCCTGGCGCATGGTCAGGTAGCTATAGATGATCAGGCCGCTGAGAAACACGGCGTAGCTCAGCAACAGGCAGCCCTCGAGGTCGAGCGGGTCGATGCGCGTATGGTAGAAGGGGTTGAGCACCAGCCAGGTGATGGTCATGGCGCAGAAGAACGACCAGCGTCGCACCGGCAACACCGAGGCGCTGTACAGCACGGTCGAGACGCCCAACACCAGCCAGACCGGGCGCATGGCGATGGGGAGGCCCTCGATCACCAGGCGCATGCCCAAGGTGATCACGGCGATGAACAGCAGGTTGAGCACGTCGAAGTGATGGCTCTTGTGCACGAAGCCGAGTATCACCGTGAGGGCGACGAGTGCGGCGAGGAAGATCGCCGACAGGTAGGTCAGGCCCTGGCCGCCCAAGTAGCTGACGATCAGGTCGAAGATCAGCCAGATGCCCGTGCTCACGCAGAAGATCAGCAGGCAGAACGGGCGCAGGGTCTCGAATTCGTACTGGCGGAACTCTGCGCGCAGCGCGGCTGGAGCGACCTGCTTGCGGACATGTTCTTCGATGGTCTTGAACATGGAGGGGTGGCGGCTCCTTGGCGTCGACAAACTCAATCCAGCAGCAGTATGCCTCGCGCCCAAGGGCGATAGCGCAAATCGAACACTCGGCATGACAACCGCCGTCGAGCGCCGGAGTGTTGGGGGCGGCGCGAAATAGATACAAGCAGCCAATGGAGGGGTTGTCCAATAGCCGGTGCATGGGCTTGCCGGTACGTAAATGCGTGGTTTGCAAGCCCCTGTGCAAGCGTAATGCTGTTCACTTCTGGTTTGGGGCCGCTGCGCGCCCCATCGCGATACAAGGCCCACAGAGGGCAGGCCACGCATTTACGTAGCAGCCCCAACTGAAGGCCCTTCAGCTCAAGTGAACAGCGACAGGCGACGTTCGGGCTTTTACTTGTGGCCCATTGCTTGTAGCTTGTAGCCTTTTTCGAGGAGGCGTCATGCAAGGCAAGGCCCGCAAGATCGTCCAAGCCATTCTCTACGAAGTCATCGCAGTGGCGTGCGTGGCCCCGGCCCTGTCATTGATGTTCGATGCCGGTATGGCCCATTCGACGGTGCTGTCGATCCTGATGTCGGGCATCGCCATGAGCTGGAACATGGGCTACAACTGGGCCTTCGAGCGCTGGGAGGCGCGTCAGCGCAGTCGTTCCCGCACGCTGCTGCGCCGTTTGCTGCATGCCCTGGGGTTCGAGGGTGGGCTGGTGCTGATCCTGCTGCCGCTGGTGGCGTTCTGGCTGGACATCAGCCTGTGGGCGGCGCTGCTGACCAACCTGGCGCTGTTCCTGTTCTTCTTCGTCTATGCCTTCGTCTTCCAGTGGGGCTTCGACAAGGTGTTCGATGTTCCGGTTTCCGCCCAAGAGGACCACAAGGACCACGGTGCGGCGAAGTGTTGACTTCACCGGCTTGGCCAGGATAAGTTCCACCCCATGAATACTTTCCCGCAGTCGCACGCCCTCAGCATTATTACCGCCATTATCGGATTGGCGGGCTAGCGCGCACTTGCACCGAACCCGCCCTGGAGGCGGGTTTTTTCTCTCTGACTCCCGGGCACTGTGAAAACAACCAGGAGTCATCGATGACCAGTCTTGCCGTCACCCCCCGCGCCACCAGCCCGCAGCAATTGCTGTCGGAGCAGGTACGGCGCATCCTCGCAGCGCCCGTCTACGACCTGGCCATCGAAACCCCGTTGCAGGCCGCACCGGCCCTGTCGGCGGTATTGGGCAACCAGGTGCTGCTCAAGCGCGAGGACTTGCAACCGACCTTTTCCTTCAAGATTCGTGGCGCCTACACCCGTCTCTCCCGGCTCAGCCCGGCCCAGCGCGAACGCGGGGTGATCACCGCCTCGGCGGGCAACCATGCCCAGGGCGTGGCCCTTGCCGCTGCCACCCTGGGCATGCGCGCGACCATCGTCATGCCGACCACCACCCCGGAGCTGAAGGTCACGGGCGTGCGCTCGCGTGGCGGTCATGTGGTGCTGCATGGCGAGAGCTTTCCCCATGCGCTGGCCCATGCCCTGAAGCTGGCCGACAGCCAAGGCGCGACCTTCGTGCCACCGTTCGACGATCCGGATGTGATCGCCGGCCAAGGCACCGTGGCGATGGAGATCCTGCGCCAGCAACCGGGTGCGCTGGACGCGATCTTCGTGCCGGTCGGTGGCGGTGGCTTGATCGCCGGTATCGCGGCCTACGTCAAGTACCTGCGTCCGCAGGTCAAGGTCATCGGCGTCGAACCGCATGATGCCAACTGCCTGCAGGCTGCCATGGCGGCTGGCGAGCGGGTAGTCTTGCCGCAGGTCGGCAGCTTCGCCGATGGCGTGGCGGTGGCGCAGGTCGGCGCCCACTGTTTCGAGCTGTGCCGCCACTATGTGGATGAGGTGCTGACCGTTAGCAACGATGAGATCTGCGCGGCGATCAAGGACATCTATGACGACACCCGCTCGATCACCGAGCCATCCGGTGCCCTGGCCGTGGCCGGGATCAAGCGGTACGTGGCCCGGGAAGGCGTCAAGGGCCAGACCCTGGTGGCCATCGATTCGGGGGCCAACGTCAATTTCGACCGCCTGCGCCATGTGGCCGAACGCGCTGAGTTGGGCGAGCAGCGCGAGGCGGTCATCGCGGTCACCATCCCCGAGCATCCCGGTAGTTTCCGCGCCTTTTGCCAGGCACTGGGCAAGCGCCAGATCACCGAGTTCAACTACCGCTACTACGCGGGCAAGGAGGCGCGTTTGTTCGTCGGCGTACAAACGCACCCCCAGCACGACCCGCGCGAGCAACTGCTGGCCAGCCTAAGGGAGCAGGGCTACAGCGTGCTCGACCTGACCGACAACGAACTGGCCAAGCTGCACGTGCGCCATACCGTGGGCGGCCACGCTGCACCGGGCACTGAAGAGCGGGTGCTGCGCTTCGAGTTCCCTGAGCGTCCTGGCGCCTTGCTGGGCTTTCTCGAGCGCCTGGGCAAGCGCTGGAACATCAGCCTGTTTCACTACCGCAACCACGGCGCGGCCGAGGCGCGAGTGTTCGCCGCCTTGGAGGTGCCGGGCGACGAACTGCCGGGTCTGCCCCAGGCGCTGGACGAAATGGGCTACCGCTACTGGGATGAGACCGACAACCCGGCCTACCGCCTGTTCCTCGGCTGAGATCGAGCTGATCTTGCGCACCGCGTTCCAGTGGCCGACGGCCTGCGGTGGAATAGGGCATCGCTGAAAAAGTGACCGTGGCGCCCGGAGGCAACCACGGTCCAAGGGGGAGGCTACTGCTGCAGGACGATGGCCTGGTTGGCATTGCCGAACTGGGTGATGGCGGCGTTCATGTTGGCGCCGCTCTGGTCGACCAGGGCCTGGTTGGCATTGCCGCCTTGGGTCACGTAAGCGACGTTGACGCCGTCGGTCTGCTTGATGCTGGCCAGGTTGCCGCTGCCATAGAGCTGCCAGGTGTAGCTCTGGTTGCCAGCGCCGGACTGCTCCAGCTGGATAGTGTTGGCGGTGCCCATGCTGCTGCCGGTGGCGTAGTTGTCGATGCCGCGCTGGTCGGCGATGAGCAGGTTGTCGGTGCCGTTCTGTTCGAAGTACAGCTCGTTGTTGCTGTCGACCTGGTTGGTCTGCATCTCGTTGCCGGTGCCTTTCTGGTTCAACCGCGCCAGTTGTGCCACACCGTCCTGGGTCAGGTTGACGCTATTGTCGACTCCGGTCTGGTTGATCTCGGCGCGCTGGCTGCTGCCGAACTGGCCACCCGGTTTGTCGCCTTTCCAGTTGCTGGCCATGATTTTGTTTTCGTTGCCCGTGGTGGTGATGCTCAGGCTGTGGTTGTCGCCGGTTTGGTAGGTGAAGTGCAGGTTGTCCTTGCCGTCCTGGATGATGCTGGTGACCGACTGCGTGGTTTCGTATTGGTCAGCCCAGGTGGCGTTGCGTTGACCGTTCTGCATGAGAAGGGCGATGTTGTCCTGGCCGAAGCTCTGGTCGAGGATGCCTTCGTTGGCCTGGCCGTACTGGATCACGGTGGCTTGGCTATCGATCTGGCTGTCTTGCCAGACTTCCACCGAGTTGCCGATGCCGGCCTGCTGGATGCCGATGGTCCCGGCGAGACCGTCGCGCTGGTCGCCGTAGGCCCAGTTGCCGCTGCCGTCCTGGTAGATCTCGATCAGGCCGTTCTGGTGGCTGAGGTGTTCAGCGGCGCTGAAGTTGTCTTTACCGGCCTGCACGCTCAGGCCACGGTTGCCGACGCCGCCGAAGAGCTGCTCGACATTGGCCTCGTTACGCTCGCCCCACTGCAGGGTGGTGCCCTGGCTGCCTTCCTGGCTGTCCTGGTAGACGAACGAGAAGTTGCCAGCGCCTTGCTGGGTCTGGTGGACCTCGTTGTCGTAGCCCAGTGACTGGCTGGCATGGGTGTTGTTGAAGCTGCCGCTGGCCTGTTGGGTGATGCTGCTGCCGTTCTCGTACAGCTGTTCGGCGTAGCCGGCGTTGTACTCGCCAGTGACGGTTTGCTGGATCTGGCTGGTGCTGCCTTCCTGCACGGCGAGGTGGTTGTGGCCCAGGCCGGTCTGGGTCTGGGTGGCGTTGGCATAGGGCGCGCCGAACTGCTGGACCTCAGCGATGTTCTCGTTGCCCAGTTGGTTCTGGGTCGAGGTGCTGTCGTCGGCCATGACCTGACCGGCAAGGGCCAGGACAATGGCGGCGCTTAGGGGAGCGAGCTTGAACATGGTGGTGCCTCCAGGTCTAACGGTATTGGATGATCTGAACGTGTTGGCCGTTGCCGGCCTGGGTCACGGCGCTGGAAAGCCCCGTGCCGGACTGCTCGATGCTGGCGTTGTTGGCGTTGCCGATCTGCTCGATCTGCGCGTAGTTGCTGCTGCCGCTCTGGCGGATCGAGGCGTTGTTGCCGTAGCCCTGCTGGTTGATCAAGGCCATCAGGTCGCTGCCTTCTTGCAGGATGAACGCCTCCTGCACGCCACCGGCCTGGACGATGCGGCCTAGCAGGGCCTGGCCGTTCTGGTCGATGGCGGCACGGTTGCCCGCGCCTTGCTGCTCGATCACCGCCTGCTGGCCACTGCCAATGGGCAGCAGGGTCAGGGTGATGGGGTCGCCCAGGTCGGAACCGGCGGCCAGGTCGCCGTTGTCCATCAGGTCGTCGGCATGGGCGGCCTGGCCCGCCAGGGCCAGGCTGAGCAGCAGTGCGAAGAGGTTCTTCATGGCGTCCTCCAGGGCCTACTGCACGTTGACCGGCACGGTGCGCACGGTGCCCTGGCTGCTGGTGATGGTCGCCGTCGGGTTGGCCGATGGGATCACCGTGGTGCTGTTGCTGATCGACAGGCGCCAGCGGCCGGTCAGCGGTACCGGAGTGCTGCCCAGGGTCACCAGGCCGTTCGGGGTGGTCACCTGCACCGTGATGGTGTTGCCGGTGGTCACTGACGAGGTGCCGCTGAAGTCCCAGTTGAAGCGGTTGTTGGAACGCGCCGTGACCGTCGCGGCGGTGACCGCGAAGGTCTCCTGGGCCGGCTGTGGCGACACCTGTACGGTGACCGTGGCGGGGGCGGACAGGGCCCCCAGGGCGTCGCGCACAATGTAGGTGAAGGTGGTGGTGAACGGTGTGGTGACCGAGGCCGGCGGCGTGTAGGTGACCTGGCTACCGTCGGTGCTGACCGTGCCGCGGCCGGCCGGTGGCTGGGTGACGCTGTCCACGACCAGCGGCAGGTTGCCTTCCGGATCGGTGTCGTTGGCCAGGACGTTGATCACCAGCGGCACACCGAGGGTGGCGGCCGTATCGGCGACGGCTGTCGGCGGCTGGTTCGGGGCGACGTTGATGGTCACCGTGGCCGGAGCCGACTTGAGTCCTTTGTTGTCCTGGGCGCGGTAGCTGAAGATTGCCACCAGTGGCGAGCTGGCACCGGCTGGCGGGGTGTAGGTCACCGAGCTGCTGCCATTGAGCACTACGCTGCCCAGGCCCGTGCCGGGTTGGGTGAGGTCGGTGATGGTCAGTGGCAGGTGGCCGTCTGGGTCACTGTCGTTGGCCAGCAGGTTGAGGGTCAGTGGCACGCCGATGCTGGTGCTGCCGACGTCGGCCTGGGCCACTGGCGGTTGGTTCTCGGCTTCCACCGGTGCTGTGCCGACCACGATCACCGGTTCGGTGTCGCTACCGCCGGCCGCGGACTTGACCGTGACAGTGGCTGGAGGCTGGGCCAGGTCGGTGACGGTCAGGCTTTGCAGAGTGCCCGCTTTGGACAGGCGGCCATAGCCTTGGGCGACCAGGTCCGGGACTTGCACTTCATCGCTGGACCGGGCCTCGATCAGCAGGCGCTTGTTGGCCCAGTCATAGCGTGCGGTGCTGACTTTCACCACATCATTGAGCTTGCTCGACAGGGCGGTCGGACGGGTGTCGCCGGTCGGGCTGCTGGCCGTGACCACCACCACCTCCGGTGGCGGGGCGCTGTTCAACTGATGGGCGAAGAACAGGCCGTTGTTGTCCGACAGCAGGTTGAACTGGCACGGCGAGGGCGGTGTGCCGATCAGGTCAATGCCGTTGCGCATGCACAGGCTGGCGCTGTTCGGTGCTTTGGCGAACACTTCGACGCGGGTCCCCGCGCTGTTGCGCTGGTAGGTAGCGCGCTCCAGTTCCACCGGCGTCTGGGCCCGTGGATCAAGGAGCTTGCCGGTGAGGGTGAAGGTGTTGGTCTGGATGGTTCCGGCAGGGCCTTCGATGCGTACGAAGTTGGTGTTGAACGGGCTACCGGTCACTGCTTCGCTGCGGCTCGGGTCGCCGATGTAGGTCTCGGTGGCGCCGGTGTCCGGGTTGATCTCGGTGTAGGGGCCGTTGACGCTCTGCAGGAAGGGGCCGATGTTGCCGTTGAGCACACCGCTGAAATCCCCTGGGCCGCCGATGCCGATGTCGCGGGTCATGTTGATGGCGCGGCGGCCGCGAGAGGTCACGTTGATCGTTTCCACCCCATAGGGGTGGGTGACGGTGTAGACGCCAGGTGTCGGGATCGACGCGCGGATGCGGATCCTGGCGAAACTCTGCTGGTCGCCATCGACCGGGTTCTCGTCGGCGAAGGCCGCTTCGACACCCGCGACGTAGACTTCCAGCTCGTAGCCGTTGTTGCCCACCTGGGGAATCTCGGCCTCGGCCAGGAACCAGAACAGCTCCGACGGCCAGTTGTCCGGGAAGACCAAGGGCAGTTT
Source organism: Pseudomonas sp. X10 (assembly GCF_054889225.1). NCBI lineage: Bacteria > Pseudomonadati > Pseudomonadota > Gammaproteobacteria > Pseudomonadales > Pseudomonadaceae > Pseudomonas > Pseudomonas sp. X10. Next base: position 2,584,420 of record NZ_CM142677.1, read on the forward strand.
GTCGTCGAATATACCCGGTTCGGTTTCCAGTACGCACATGTAGTTCGGCGACGCCGGCGTACCGGGGGAGCGGGAACTGACGGCCCGTGACTGGCAGAGTTCCAGCGACACTCCGGCGGTGTCCTTGTACCACATCGGGTAGCGCCCGGTGGCCAGGGTGTAGGGGCCGGGGTCGACCTCGGCGAGGCCTGCCCAGGCAGTGCCGGTGAGAGTGAAAGTGAGCCCGGCGGCCAATAGCGCCTGGCGTGGCCAATTGTTCATGCTGCCTCCTTGAAGGCGGAGCCTTTGACTGTTCATGGCACCAGCACCACGTCTTCGCTGTCGCTGCCGCCGTGGGCACTGGTCACTCGGACCGTGGCCGGCGGGATCGGCGAGAGCCCGGTGGTCAATGTCTTCAGCGCGCCGTTGCCGTTGAGGCTGCCGATCAACGCACCGTTGCCGGTGGTGGCGGTCAGTGCAGGCGGGCTGACTTCGTCGCTGGTGCTGACCACCAGGGTCAGCACGCCGCTGGCCAGGCTGTACTCGGCGCGTTGGATGGTCACCAGGTCGACGAGTGGAAGGTTGGCGGTGGTCGGGCTGCTGCTGGGGATGGCCGGGCTGTTGTCTGCGGTGACCTGGAGGGTCTGCGGCAAGCTCGGGTTGAGTGCCGACTGGGCGTACCAGGCACCGGTACTATCGGCTTCGCTCAGGGCCAGGTTGGGCGACTGGCTGACCAGGCTGACCGTTGCCGGAGGCGGTGGCGCCATGACGAAGACATCCTGCTGGGCACGCAGGTCGCCGCCCTCGGTGTGCCGCGAGTAGGTGCTGCGCAGCGGGATCAGCGGCGTCGGGCGGTTCACCTCGGAGAGCTTGCCGGAGACCTCGAACAGCTCGGTACGCAGGTCCAGGCCATTGGGCCCTTCGATACGCACGAAGTTGGTGTTGAACGGGCTGCCGGTCACTGGCTCTTCCAGGTTGGGGTCACCGATGTAGCGCTCGATGGCGCCGGTGTCCGGGTTGGTCTCGGTGTAGGGGCCGTTGACGCTGCGCAGGAACGGGCCGACATCGCCCTTGAGTGCGCCGGTGTAGGTTTTCGGCGAGCCGATGCCCATGTCGCGAGTCATGTTGATGGCCCGGCGTCCTGGCTCCTGCACATCGAACACCTCCACGCCATAGGGGTGGGTGACCACGTAGGTGCCGGCGACGGGGATGTCGACGCGGATACGCACGCGGGCGAAGCTGATCTGGTCGCCGTCGATGGGCTCGTCGACAGAGAACGCCGCCTCGATGGCCGTGCCGTATCTCAGCTCGATGCCGCTGGCGGCATCGACGATCTCGGCGTCGGCGGTGAACCAGAAGGCTTCATCCGGGAAGTTGCTGGGAAACTGGATCGGCTGGGTGTCATCGAAGATGTCGGGGGTCGGTGTCAGGGAGCACATGTATGCAGGCTCGCCCGGCTCGCCGGCGGCGCGGGAGCTGAGCGCCTTGGACAGGCACAGGTCGAGGACTCGGCCGTGGCTGTCTTGATACCAGGCGGCGAAGTGGCCGTTTTCGGGTAGGTAGGGGCCCGGGTCGACGTCGAACAGCGCGGCCTGGACCGGGACCTGGAGAAGGCTGGCGAAAATGGCGAGCGCCAGTGGGTGGGGTGTTGGTCGGTGCATGAGAAATCCCTCTTGCAAACGGGCCCATGGACTTGGGGCGTCTGAGCAGGGTTCGGCAACATCCGTACCAACCATTGATTGGTGGCCTGCAAGCCTTGCGGGGCAAGGCCTGGCGTTGTCCAGGGCAATACCTTGCCCGGCAGTGGGGGCGGGCTTGCAGCCCCAGGGTTGGGGGTGATTGGGGGTGGATAATGTGGGAATACAGCGCCTGCGTCGGTTTCAAGATATTGAGGTATGCAGGTGCCTGTAGGAGCGGGCTTGCCCGCGATAAGCCAGTGGATTCAACGTCCATCCTTACCTTTACGTAAGCGGCACCATATGCCACTCTGCCTTGCCGAACCTCGGCACCAGTTGATGACGGCCCGGCGAATCTCAAGCAAACTGCCAGGAGTTGCGTTTCCCTGAGCCCGTTGCGTCCGATAGGCCTGGAGTAAGAGATGGCGCGATACCTACCAATAACAAACGCCGCTGATCCATTGCATGAGTCACGGCAGGTCCGTTTGAAGCTGGCCAGCGACGGTGAGCTGCCCCTGGGCATGCTGCGCGAGGAGATCGATGCCTCCTGGCGGCGCAGCCTCGGCCATGGCCTGAACTGCCTGGAAGGCGAGCAAGTCGAGCTGGCAGTGCAACAGCGCAGTGACCTGCAGACGCTGCTGGACAGCAACCGCCTGTTGATCGACGCCGCCACCCCGGAGTTGGAGTATCTGGTCGCCCGCCAGGGCAAGGGCGGGATCATCATCCTTGGCGATGCCCAAGCCAATGTCCTGGCCATCGAGGGCCAGACGGACGTCCTCAAGCAATTCGGCCTGCGCGACCTGCGCCCCGGCAGTTGCTGGAGCGAGTCGCGGCGAGGCACCAACGCCATCGGCACGGCCGTGGTGGAGGGGCGTCCGACGCTGATCAACTGCGGCGAACACTACCTCGACCGGCTGAGCCCGTTTTCCTGCACGTCCGTGCCCTTGCGCGATCCACGGGGCGAAGTGATCGGCGTGCTCGACCTGACCCGCGAAGGGATCATGGCCCAACCGCAAGACAACCTCTCCACCTTGATGCTGGCGGCGGGCAATATCGAGAGCCGCATGTTCGGCTTGTGTTATCCGGAACAACTGGTGCTGGCTTTCCACAGCCGCCCGCAATACCTGGCCAGCGCTTGGCATGGCCTGCTGGCGTTGAGCCTGGGCGGGGAAGTGCTGGCCGCCAACGAACGTGCCTGCGAGTTGTTGCAGGTCTCGCGCCAAGCCTTGATCGGGCGGCGTTGCAGCGACCTGATGGGCGAGCGTTCTTCGGCTTTCATCGCACGCCTGTGGCAGGGCGGGGTGAGCAGCGTGCAGACCGCCAAGGGCGAATTCTTCTTCCGGGCCCTGCACCTGCCTCGCCACACCGGCCTGGGCACCCCGCAGCCCAGCAGTAGGGTGCCGGTGGCACAGAAGTCCCCGGAGTTGGAAGCACTGGCCGGCCGCGACCCGCGCTTCGCCCGGTCCTTGCGCATGGCGCGCCAGGGTCTGGGCAACGACCTGCCTGTGCTGTTGCTGGGCGAAACCGGCACCGGCAAGGAGGTGGTGGCCCGGGCCCTGCACCAGTCCAGCGCGCGAGCGGACAAACCCTTTGTCGCGGTGAACTGCGCGGCCATTCCTGAAGGCCTGATCGAGTCCGAACTGTTCGGCTACCGCGAGGGGGCTTTCACCGGCTCGCGCCGTGGCGGCATGGTCGGGCGGCTGATGCAGGCCCATGGCGGCACCCTGTTCCTCGACGAGATTGGCGACATGCCGCTGGCCTTGCAGGCGCGCCTGCTCCGGGTGCTGCAGGAACGCCGGGTGGCGCCGCTGGGCGCGGGCGAGGAACAGGACATCGACGTGGCGGTGATCTGCGCCACTCACCGCGATCTCAAGCGCTTGGTGCACGACAAGCACTTTCGCGAAGACCTCTACTACCGTATCAACGGCGTCAGCTTGCGCTTGCCGCCGCTGCGCGATCGCGAGGATTTGAGCGGCGTCATCGACAACCTGCTGAGCAAGTTCGGCGCCGAGGGCGTCAGACTGGACAAAGACCTGAGCGAACTGCTCGGCAACTTCGATTGGCCGGGCAACATCCGCCAACTGGAGATGGTGTTGCGCTCGGCCCTGGCCATGCGCGAGGAAGGCGAGCAGGTGTTGGGCCTGGAACACCTCACCGACTGCCTGCTCGACGAATTGAGCGGCAGTGTGCAGCAGCCCGGCAGCATTCGCGAAAACGAGGTGGAACTGATCCGCGGGGCCCTGGCGCGGCACCAGGGCAATGTCACGGCGGCGGCGGACTCGCTGGGCATCAGCCGCGCGACCCTGTACCGAAAACTCAAGCAATTGCGCGGATGAGTGGCTGATCGCGATGCGTGGTCTTTTCCTGAAGCTGGTCGACTCCACCGACCCGGACCTCATGCGCCGCGCCCTGGCCTGGCTGTATGGCTTCGTGCGTCCCCACTGGCGGGCGATCGCCTCGCTGCTGGGGCTGTCCCTGGCCGCCTCGTTGCTGGTGCTGGCGCAACCCTGGCTGGTCAAGACCCTGATCGACGAGGGCCTGCTCGCCAAGGACTTCCAGACCTTGTGGCACATGGCGGCGATCATGATCGTCGCAGGCCTGCTGGGCACGCTGTTATCGGGGATCAACCGCTACCTGCACACCCGCTTGTCCGGGCGAATCCTGTTTGCCCTGCGCGATGACCTCTATGGCCACCTGCAACAGCTTTCGCCGGCGTTCTATGGGCGCAAGCGGCTCGGTGACATCCTTTCGCGGCTCGATGGCGACGTGGCGGAAATCCAGCGTTTTGCCGTGGACTCGCTGTTTTCCGCGGTCTCCAGCCTGATCGGACTGGTCGGTGCGGTGACCCTGATGCTCATGCTGTCCTGGGAGTTGTCCCTGTTGCTGGCCGTGCTGATTCCCATCGAGGTGCTCTGGCTGCGCTGGATGCGGCGCAAGGTCGAGCGCGAGGTGCGCAACCTGCGCGAGCGCTCGGCGGATGTCTCGTCGTTCCTGGTCGAGACCCTGCCGGCGATGAAGTTCATCCAGGCGGCCGGCCAGCAGCAGCGCGAGTCCGCGCGCCTGGGACGGCTGGGGCAGGGGTATATGGGCCAGTTGCTCAAGGTGCAGGTCACGGAATTCTTCACCCAGGCCGTGCCTGGCACCCTGACGTCCCTGTGTCGTGCCGCTGCCTTTCTGGTTGGCGGTTACTGGGTGATCCAGGGCACTTGGCAGTTGGGCGCGCTGATCGCTTTTTCCACTTACCTGGGCATGGCCGTCGGCCCGGTACAGAGCCTGCTGGGCCTGTATGTAGCGGTGCAGCGCATGGCCGTCAGCCTGGGACGGGTCATGGAGTTGCAGCAAGAGCCGGTCGCGGTGCGCCAGCCCGATACGCCGGCGCCCATGCCCCAGGGGCGGGGTGAGTTGCGCTTGGAGGGCGTGCATTTCGCCCATGAGCAACGTCGGGGCGAAGTCTTGCGCGACGTGCAGGTGTGTATCCCCGCCGGCCTCAAGGTGGCCATCAGCGGCGCATCGGGCGTGGGCAAGTCGACTCTGATCGACCTGCTGCAACGCTTCTACGACCCCGATGCCGGGCGCATCCTGCTCGATGGCGTGGACCTGCGCGACCTCGACCTGCTGGCCCTACGCCGACGCATCGCGGTGGTCAGCCAGGACATCGTGCTGTTTCGCGGCACCCTGGCGGAAAACCTCGCCTACAGCGTGCCGGAAGCCAGCCGCGAGGCACTGGAGCGGGTCGTGGCGCTGACCCGCCTGGACCGCCTGGTCGAGTCCTTGCCCATGGGCCTGGACGGACCCTTGGGCGAACGTGGCCAGCAGTTGTCCGGCGGGCAGAAGCAGCGTATCGCCATTGCCCGGGCGCTGTTGCAGGACCCGTTGATCCTGGTGCTGGACGAAGCCACCTCTGCCGTGGACGAGGCCACCGAGCGGGAAGTGATCGCGGCGATCGACCAACTGTTCGCTGGCCGTACCCGGATTCTGATCAGTCACCGCGCGGCAACCCTGGCCGATGCCGATTTCCACCTGCACCTGGAAAGTGGCCAGTTGCGCAGCCTGCAGCAGGAGCCTTTGCGCCATGGCCGGTGAATTGCGCATTGGCCTGATCGACTCGGGCTGCTCGTTGCAGCAGGCTGCGCGCTCAGCTGGCGGACGGCGCTTCTGGCTGGAGCAGGAGGCGCTTCGTGAAGGCGACCTGCAGGCGGACGCCCTGGGACACGGAAGCACCGTACTCGACACCCTGCTGGAACGCGGCGACGCCGGCGAGGTGCTGGTGGCCCAGGTGTTCGGCGGGCAGTGGGCGACCACGGCCTTGCAGGTCAGTGCCGCGTTGTTCTGGTTGGTGGAGCAGGGTGCGGCGCTGGTGAACATGAGCCTCGGCTTGCAACAGGACCGGCACGTGCTGCGCCAGGCCTGTGCCACGGCGGTGGAAGCCGGCGTGCTGCTATGTGCGTCGAGTCCGGCGCGTGGTGGGCCGGTGTATCCGGCCAGCTACCCAGGGGTTATCCGCGTCACCGGTGATGCCCGTTGCGGGCCGGGGCAGTGGTCCTGGCTGGACAGCGCGCAGGCCGATTTCGGCGCCCCCGTAAGTCCGGCCGGGGGAACCGCAGGGGCGAGCCTGGCTTGCGCGGCCCTGAGCAGCCAGGTCTGGGCGTTTTTGCGTGGGCATCCGGGTGCCAAGCGTGAACAGGTGCTGGCGTACCTGCGCGACAACGCCGCCTTCGTCGGCCCGCAGCAGCGTCGAGGTGAGCATGCCTGAACCACGCATCCTGGTGCTGGGCGCCGGCCCCGCCGGCGTTGCTTGTGCCATCGGCCTGCGGCGGCTGGGCTATGCGGTCGAGGTGGTCTCCGACTGGCGCCGTTTCGCGGCGGTGGAGGGCGTCTCCCAGCGTGTGCTGGAGGGCTTGCGCCATGCGGGGTTGGCCAGGGCCCTGGCCCAGGCCACCATGCCTTCACGGCGCCGGGTGGTCTGGAACGGTGACAGCCAGCGGATCAACCAGGAGTGCCTGCTGGACCGCAGCCTGTTCGACCAGGCCTTGCGCGAAGACTTGCGCCAAGCCGGCGCCGGTGTGATCGAAGGCCGTGTACGGGAGGTGCGCAGCGGCGCCGATGGGCATTACGTGGAGCTGGACAACGGTAGGAGGCTGAGCGCGGACTTCCTGGTCGAGGCCCGCGGCCGCCAGGCCCCTCTGGCGGCAGACCGCCTGCGTGGGCCAGAAAGCGTTAGCCTGCTCAATCTCTGGCGGTCGTCCCCAGGCGAGCCGGTGTCGGCGGTGGAGAGCCTGGATGACGGCTGGGCCTGGATGGCGCGACTGGCGGATGGCCGTTGCTATTGGCAGGTCAGCCTGGATGCCGGCGCCGCTGGTCTGCCGCCGAGGGCGCAGTTGCCCGACTATTGCGCCGAACGCCGCCAGCAATCCGCGCTGGTGGCCGAACTGTTCGGTGCGGGCGCCTGCCAGCCCGCCGAAGTGCATGCGCGCAGCAGCACAGCGGTTCTTGCAGGGCAGTGCGCGGGCACCAACTGGTTGCGCATTGGCGATGCCGCCATGGCTGTGGACCCGCTGTCGGGCAACGGTATCTTCCAGTCGCTGTCCTCGGCGCTGCAGGCCCCGGCGGTGATCAACACCTTGTTGCGCCATCCTGAGCGTGGGGAGCTGGCGCAGGGCTTTCACCAAGCCCGTATCGAACAGCTGTTCCTGCGCTTCGCCCGCATCGGCCGGGACTTCTACGCCCAGGAGCAAGGTCGGGCCGGGCGCCCGTTCTGGGACAAGCGCAGGACATGGCCGGACGCCCAACCGGTCCACGGTGCGGCTGACTTCCAGCAATTGCGGGTGGAGCGCCGGCCGGTCATCCGTGAGGGCCTCATCGATGAAGCCGAGGTGGTGGTCAGCCCTGACCAGCCCCTGGGCATCTGGCACTTGCAGGGTGTCGCCCTGGCGCCCCTGGTGCGTGGGCTGCAGGCGGGGCAAGGCGTGGATGAGCTGTTGCGGGACAGGCCAGCCAGTGAGCAGGCCATGCTGCGCGGCTGGCTGGCCGCGCAGGGGCATGGCGCTTGAAGGGTTAGAAGAAGGTCCCCACCAGCAGTTGCAGGTAGGTGCCGGTGTCGCGGCTGCCCAGTTGCAGCCCGCCGTTGTCGGCACTGCGCTCGGGCTTGTAGAAGCCAATCAGCGGACTGATCAGCAGGTGGTCGTTGACCATCCATTCCAGGTACAGGTCCAGCTCCCGTCCTCCCAGGTTGCCGCGGTCCTTGTCCAGGGTGGCGAAGTCGAAGTACAGCGCGCCCAGGGTCAGGTTCTCGCGTGGCGTGGCCTTCAGGCCCAGGTGGTGGACCTGGCTGTTGCTGTTGAAGGGGCCGGCGTAGTTGGCCGCCACTTCGCCCTGGAACCAGGTGCCATAGCCGCGGCTGGCGCCGTAGAACAGCGGGTCGAAGGCTTCGGAGAAGCGGCTGTAGCGGTAGGTGGCGGTGGGTGTCCAGGGCATCTCGGAGAAGGTCCAGGCGCCCTCCAGATACCAGGCGTTCTCACGCCCGCTGTCTTTGTCCTGGGTCACGTATTCGGCCGCCACTTCCAGGTTCTTCACGCCCAGGCTACTGCGCCCGCGCAGGCTTACGGTGTCCATGCCGTCGCGCTCCTCCAGGCCCATGATCGCGGCGTAGCGCTGGTCTACATCCAGGCCGTGTATCCAGCTCAGGCCGAAGGTGCCGGCTTCGCTGATGTGTTCCAGATTGCCGATGGCCAGGGCGGTGTCGGCTTGGTAGTGGTTGTCCGATTTCAGCCAGATCAGGTCGCCACGCCAGCCCTCGCTGCCGCCCAGGCGCAGCACCGCCGTGCGGTCGAAGGCCTGTCGCGCCGCCAGGTAGTAAGCTCCGCCACGGTCGAAGTTGGCGCCCAGGTCGACATCGCCGAGGTTCACCGGGTCGCCCTGGATGAGGAAGCCATCGCCGAGGGTGAGCACCTGGCGGCCGCCGGAGATATCGATGCCGTCTTCGCCCAAGGCTGGGAACAGGTTGCCTGAGCGCCAGCCCAGGTAGGCATCCTCGATGGCGGTACGGCGTTCGCTGCCCAGCGTTAGCCCGGCGGCGTCACCGTCGCCCCAAGTGCCAGAACTGAGCAGGTTGAAGGCGCCATACAGGGTGCCGTTGCCGGCCAGGGCCTGGCTGCCGCTCAGGCCGTACTTGATGTAGCCCTCGCGCCAGGCGCTGCTGCCGGGCTGGCGGTTGCCGGCCACGTCGTAGCTTTCATCGCTGTGGAAAATGCCGAAGAGGGCTTCGAGGTCGGCATTGAGGACGCTGCCGTCCTGGTTGTAGAGCTCGTGGGCGTGCGCGGTGCCGAGCAACAGGGCCAGGGCCAAGGGAGTACGCAGGGTACGGATCATCGGGGTGCTCCTTGTTTTTGTTATGGCCGGTGCAGCACCCGGGAGCCGGCAAGCCAGGCCCCGCAGGTGCAGCACCGGGTTCGATGCCGGGGGTCAGAGCTTGATCAGCACCGATTTGAGCTCGGTGTAGTGCTCGATCGCCGCCGCGCCCATTTCCCGGCCCACGCCCGACAGCTTGTAGCCGCCGAACGGCAGCGCCGGGTCCAGGGCGCTGTGGCAGTTCACCCAGACCGAGCCGGACTTGATCTTCGGGATCATCCGGTGGACTGCCGCCAGGTCGTTGGACCAGATGCTCGCGCCCAGGCCGTAGGGGTTGTCGTTGGCCAGGCGCACCACTTCGTCGATGTCATCGAAGGGCATGGCCACCAGCACGGGGCCGAAGATCTCTTCCTGGACCAGCCGGTGGCGCTGGTCGACGTCGACGATCACGGTCGGCTTGACGAAGTAGCCCGGGCCGAAGCCTTCGCCACCACAGGCAATGGTCGCGCCCAGTTCGCGGCCCAGGTCGATGTAGCCGGTGACGCGGTCTTGCTGCTTGGCCGATATCAGCGGCCCCATCTGCACCGCTGGGTCCAGGCCATTGCCAAGCTTCATGCCATTGGCGATGCCGGCAATGTCGGCCACCACATTGTCGAAATGCTTGCGGTGCACATAGAGGCGGGAGCCGGCGCAGCACACCTGGCCCTGGTTGAAGAAGATGGCGGTGGCGGCGCCCGCGGCGGCGTCCTGCAGGTTGGCGTCGGGCATGACGATGGTCGGTGACTTGCCACCCAGTTCGAGGGTGACGCGAGTCATGTTGTCCATGGCGGCCTTGCCGATCTGCTTGCCGACCTCGGTGGAGCCGGTGAAGGTCAGCTTGTCCACGCCGGGGTGGCGGGTCAGGGCGGCACCGGCATTCAGACCGGTGCCGGTGATGACGTTGAATACGCCGTCCGGGTAGCCGGCCTCCTGGACCAACTCAGCCAGCTTCAAGGCGGTCAGCGGGGTTTCGTCCGCCGGCTTGAGCACCATGGTGCAGCCGGTGGCCAGGGCCGGGCCGAGCTTCCAGCAGGCCAGCAGGAGCGGAAAGTTCCAGGCGACGATGGCGCCCACCACGCCAACGGCCTCGCGACGGATGAAACCGTGGAACTGATCGTTGGGCATCAGTGGCATCGAAGGGTCTACCGTCGAGCCTTCGATCTTGGTCGCCCAACCGGCCATGTAGCGCAGGAAGTCGATGGCCAACTGCACGTCCATGACCTTGGCCACGCTGGCGCTCTTACCGTTGTTCAGGCATTCCAGCTCGGCCAGTTGCTGGGCGTCGCGCTCCATCAGGTCGGCCAGGCGCCACAGCAGGTTCTGCCGCTCGCGGGGACGCATGCGGCTCCAGGCGGAGTCGTCGAAGGCCTGGCGCGCAGCCTGTACGGCGCGGTCCACGTCTTCACTGTCGGCGCTGGGGACTTCGCCGAGGATCTCGCCGCTGGCTGGGTTGCGGAAATTCAAGGTCCGGCCACTCGCCGCGTCCTGCCAGTCGGCGCCGATGCGCATCTTCAGCTTGCGGGCGAGAAAGGCTTTGGTGGCGGGCAGTACGGGCAGGTCGGAAAGCATGGGGCTGTGCCTCTTGTCATTGGATGTGCGAGGGGCTTTCGCAACCCGCGTGCCAACGCCACGAAACAGGGGTAATTGACTGATGGGAAAGGGGTTTGCCGAATTTTTGGAGCCACAGGCTCAAGCGCTGTTGTTGCAGTTTGAGACGGGCTGAGACAGCGCTGGAACAGATCTGGAGCTACCTTTTCCTGGAGTGGGCAAGGTGGTGTCTCAAGGTGGAACAGGCTGTCGCGAAATTAGACGTTCAGGCCCGTGGCCAAACCCTGCCATGGCCGCCCTTGAAGCCATCAACTGGCTGAAAAGAAAGGATTTTACCGAGACTGGCACAGATCCTGTATCCACCGTTGTCAGATGCACCCGGCACCCAGCGTGCAACAACGATAAGAACAACACCGTGGAGGTCTGACCTTGAAGACGACTCGACTCCGGCGGCATACGGGCAGCCTGGCACTGATCGCCGCCGCCTTGCTATGCACCCAGGCCCAGGCTGCAGAACAGGGCCCCAGCCTGCTGCAATCCAAGTGCATGGGTTGCCATATTCCGGAAGGCAACGACAGCTACAGCCGCATCAGTCATCAACGCAAGACGCCCGAGGGCTGGTTGATGAGCATCGCCCGCATGCAGGTCATGCATGGCCTTCAGATCAGCGATGACGATCGCCGCACCCTGGTCAAGTACCTGGCGGACAAGCAGGGCCTGGCGCCCAGCGAGACCGACGGCGTGCGTTACGCCATGGAGCGCCGGCTGAACACCGTCGAGCAGTTCGACGATTCCTTGAGCCAGATGTGTGGGCGCTGTCACTCCGGGGCGCGGGTCGCCCTGCAACGGCGACCGGCCAAGGAGTGGGAGCACTTGGTCAACTTCCACCTGGGGCAGTGGCCATCGCTCGAGTACCAGGCCCAGTCCCGCGACCGCGACTGGCTGGACATCGCCCTCAAGCAGGTGGTGCCGGACCTGGCCAAGCGCTTCGGCCTGGAAACCCAGGCCTGGGCCGACTGGCAGAAAGCCCGTCCCGCTGCCGACGTGCTGCCCGGGCAATGGACCTTCAGCGGCCACATGCTGGCCAAGGGCGACGTGCGCGGGGTGATGACGGTCAGCGCCGAGCAAGGCGATACCTTCAAGGTCGAGGTCAAGGGCCAGTACGCCGACGGCACGCCTTTCGAGGGCACGGGCTCGGCGATCCTCTACAACGGTTATGAGTGGCGCGGCAACGTTAAGGTTGGCGATGCCTCGATGCGCCAGGTCTTCGCGGCGCTCGAGGGTGAGATGAAAGGGCGCATGTTCGAGGCCGAGCACGATGAGCGCGGCCTGGACTTCAGCGCGGTCAAGCAAGGCCAGGCCAAGCTGTTGGCCGTGCAGCCGTCCTTCATCAAGGCGGGCAGCGAAGCTGAGTTCACCCTGGTGGGCAGTGGCCTGTCCGGCACGCCGGACCTGGGCGCGGGGATTGAAGTCACCCAGGTCCTGGAGTCGAGCCCCGGCCAGGTCCGGGTCAAGGCGCGGGCAGCAGCGGACGCAGCACCCGGCGTTCGCGAAGTCAGCCAAGGTGCACTCAAGGGCGTGACCCTGACGGTGTACGACAAGGTCGAGGAAGTGAAGGTGGTGCCAGCGTTCTCCATTGCCCGTATCGGTGAGAACGGCGGTTCCACGCCCAAGGTGCAAGGTCGCTTCGAGGCCGAAGCCTGGGGCAAGGATGCCCAAGGCAAGCCGCTGCGCATCGGCTACCTGCCGGCCAAGTGGTCCGTGCAGCCGTATGACGAGCGCGCCCAGGAGGATGAAGACGTGAAGTTCGCCGGACAGATGCTGGAGAACGGCGTGTTCATGCCCAGCGGTGCCGGGCCGAACCCCGAACGCAAGATGATGACCAACAATGCCGGCAATCTGAAGGTGATTGCCGAGCTCGAGGACGGTGGGCAGAAGGGCGAAGGCCATCTGATCGTCACCGTCCAGCGCTGGAACAACCCACCCTTGCCGTGACCGGCAGGGGCCGAGCGGGCGCCGCGGCGCCCGGTTTCCATCGTTGAACGGGATGAATATCGGAGGTCGCCATGGGCGCATTATTGAATCTGGTCGAACGTAACCTGCACGAGGTGCGGGTGGATGCCGACCGCATGTTGTTCCATATCCCCAGCAGTTCGCTGTTCGCCACCGACGAGGTCACGGGCGGCATCATCGATGCCTTGCGCCAGCAGGGCTGCTCGCCTGAGGAGTTGGTGCAGCGACTGGGCCAGCGTTTCACCGGCCAGGACATCCAGGAGACCCTGCACGAGCTGATCGCCCTGGAAGTGGTCAGCGACGGTTCGCCGCTGACCCCAGAGATCGGCCTGAAGCGGGTCGAGCGCACGGCGCTCAACACCGTGGTGTTGAACGTCAACACCGGCTGCAACCTGAGCTGCACCTACTGCTACAAGGAAGACCTGGACAAGCCCTCGGCGGGCAAGAAGATGAGCACGGCGACCGCCGAAGCCTCGGTGGAGATGCTGCTCAAGGAGTCGCCGGACGAGACGCGCTACAGCGTGGTGTTCTTCGGCGGCGAGCCGCTGTCCAACCGGCCATTGATCGAGCATATGGTGGATTACTGCGAGCGACGCTTCGCCGAAGCGGGCAAGCAGGTGGAATTCATCATGACCACCAATGCCACGCTGCTCACCGAGGAGATCGTCGATTGGCTCAATGCCCACCGTTTCGGGCTGTCGGTGAGCATCGACGGGCCCAAGACGGTCCATGACCGCAACCGCATCACGGTGGGCGGGCAGGGCACCTACGATGTGGTCCGGCGCAAGGCCAGCATGTTGCTGTCACGCTACGACAGCCGCCCAGTGGGCGCGCGAGTGACCCTGACCCGCGGCATCACCGACGTGGAGACCATCTGGGACCACCTGTTCAATGAATTGGGCTTCGCCGAGGTGGGCTTTGCCCCGGTGACTTCGGGTGATCTGGCCGACTTCAACCTGACCGGAGATGAACTGGTCGAGGTCTTCGCCAACATGAAGGCCCTGGGCCGCCGCTACCTGGAGGCGGCGCTGGAACACCGCAACATCGGCTTTTCCAATCTGCATCAACTGATCACTGACATCCATGAGGGCCACAAGAAGGCCCTGCCGTGCGGTGCCGGTCTGAAGATGCTGGCGGTCGACCACAAGGGCGAGCTGAACCTGTGCCACCGCTTCACCGGCTCCAGCCTGCCGACCTTCGGCAATGTGGAGAGCGGCGTGAAACAGGTGGAGCTGAACGACTTCCTGTCCCAGCGCCTGGACCGCAGCGGCACAGGGTGCGACAGCTGCCGCATCCGCAATCTGTGTTCCGGTGGCTGCTACCACGAAAGCTATGCGCGCTACGGCGATCCCACCCACCCGACTTACCACTACTGCGAGTTGATGCGCGACTGGGTGGACTTCGGCATCGAGGTCTACAGCCGCATCATGGCCGCGAACCCGGCCTTCATCAGCCGCTACATCACTCCCAGGAAGGCGCACTGACATGAAGCACCTCAAGCCCCTGAACAACAAAGCACAAATACTCGAACAGGCCGCTGCCGAGGACCGCATCGAGGAAGTGGTGGCCATGAGCGCCGTTGCCGGCTGCACCGCGACCACCGACCCGGGTTGGGAAGTGGATGCCTTTGGTGGCGTGACCTCGCTCTGCCAGCCGATGGAAGCCGACCTCTATGGTTGCGCGGACCCTTGCTGGTGGCCGGCCCAGGTGCCCGACATGATGAGCACTTACCAGGACTGGAACGCCCAGGCGAGCAACTCGCAAGAGGATTGGCGCAACCTCGGCACTGTCTTCCCGAAAGACAAGTGACCGGCCGACAAGAACAACAAGGGGAAACCGCATGAAACCTGGAGTCTTCGCCAAGCTTGCGCTCACTGTTGCCGCCTGTGCCGGCACCCTGGCGGCCTGGGCCGCCGACGACAGCACCGCTGCTGCTGGGCAAGCGCCTGCGCTCAAGCCGGGCCACGAATACATGATCGCCACCAACTACCCGAACAACCTGCACGTGGTGGACCTGGCCAGCGACGAGGTCTACAAGACCTGCCGCCTGCCAGACGCTTTTGGCCCCGGCACCGCGATGATGGCGCCGGACAACCGCACCGCGTACCTGCTCAACAACCACTTCGGCGACCTCTACGGCATCGACCTGGATAGCTGCAAGACGGTGTTCCACGCCAACCTGTCGAACACACCCGGCGAACTAGGGCGTTCGATGTTCTCCTTCGCCCTCAGCCCAGATGGCAAGGAGCTCTACGCTACGGTCAACCCGACCCAGCGGCTGAACGATCACTATGTGGTCAAGCAACCGCGCTTGGAAGTATTCCGTACCGCCGACGGGGTCGGCGCCAAGCCGGTGCGCAACTTCCCCATGCCACGCCAGGTGTACCTGATGCGGGCGGCCGATGACGGTAGCCTGTTCGTGGCCGGGCCGGACATCTACAAGATGGATGTGCAGACCGGCAAGTACGAGGTCGCGCTGCCGTTGCGCAATTGGCAGCGCCCGGGCTACAGCGCACCTGATGTGCTGTACTTCTGGCCGCACCAGACCGCGCAGCACGACTTCTCGATGCTCTACACCGTGGCCAAGTTCAAGGACGAAAAGGAGGACCCGGACACCGCCGACCTGATGTACGGCCATCTCAGCATCGACCTGAAGACCGGCAAGAGCAGCTATCGTGAGTTTGCGCCGTTGATCGAGCTGTACTTCACCGGCTTGCGCTCGCCCAAAGACCCGAACCAGATGTACGGCGTGCTCAACCGCCTGGCCCGCTACGACATCAAGGAGCGCAAGCTGATCAAGGCTGCCAACCTGGACCACACTTACTACTGCATCGCCTTCAACAAGCAGGGCAGCAAGCTCTACTTGGCCGGCACCTTCAACGACATCGCGGTGTTCGACCCCAACAGCCTGGAGAAGGTGAAGAACATCAAGCTGCCCGGTGGCGACATGTCGATCACCACCACCCAGGTGTTCGTCAGGTAAATCAACACGGGGCGCCCAGGCGCCCCAAGGTTCCCGGTACAACCAGAACAAGAGACCGCCATGAACCAGCAGAGCTACACCCAAGGCCGGCAGGACAAGGCCCTGCTCAACATGACCATCGGGGATGCCTTCGACGCGACGGTGTCCCGCTTTGCCGAGCGCGAGGCGCTGGTCGTCCGTCACCAGGCGCTGCGCTATAGCTGGCGGACGTTGGCCGAGGCCGTCGAGCGCCAAGCCCGGGCTTTGCTCGCCCTGGGCGTCAATAGCGGCGATCGCCTGGGCATCTGGGCGCCCAACTGCGCCGAGTGGTGCATCACCCAGTTCGCCAGCGCCAAGATCGGCGCCATCCTGGTCAATATCAACCCAGCGTACCGCAGCAGCGAGCTGGACTATGCACTGACCCAGTCCGGTTGCCGCTGGGTGATTTGCGCCGATGCCTTCAAGACCTCCGACTACCACGCGATGCTGCTGGATCTGGTGCCGGGGCTCGCGGCGAGCGTACCGGGCGAACTCGCCTGTGAACGCTTGCCTGAGCTGCGCGGGGTGGTCAGCCTGGCCGCCCAGCCGCCGGCGGGCTTCCTGTCGTGGCAAGCGCTGCAGGCCCGGGCCGACGAAGTCAGCGCCGAGGCGCTGGCCGCGCGCCAGGCCAGCCTGCGTTGCGAGGACCCGATCAATATCCAGTACACCTCAGGCACCACCGGCTTTCCGAAGGGGGCGACCCTCAGCCACCACAACATCCTCAACAACGGCTACATGGTCGGCGAGAGCCTCGGCCTGACCGAGCATGACCGGCTGGTGGTGCCGGTGCCGCTGTACCACTGCTTTGGCATGGTCATGGCCAACCTCGGCTGCCTGACCCACGGCTCCACCCTGATCTACCCGGGGGATGCCTTCGACCCCTTGGCCACCTTGCGTGCGGTAGCCGAGGAGCGGGCCACCGCGCTGTACGGGGTGCCGACCATGTTCATCGCCGAGCTGGATCACCCCCAGCGTGGCGAATTCGACCTGTCGAGCCTGCGCACCGGCATCATGGCCGGCGCCACGTGTCCGATCGAGGTGATGCGCCGGGTGATCGACGAGTTGCATATGCGCGAGGTGCAGATCGCCTACGGCATGACCGAGACCAGTCCGGTGTCTCTGCAAACGGCGGCCGAGGATGGGCTGGAGGTACGCGTCACTTCGGTCGGCCGCACCCAACCCTGCCTGGAGAGCAAGGTCATCGACAGCGAAGGCCGTACCGTGCCACGTGGCGAGATCGGCGAACTCTGTACCCGAGGCTATAGCGTCATGCTTGGCTACTGGAACAACCCCGAGGCGACCGCCGCTAGCATCGACGAGGATGGCTGGATGCATACCGGCGACCTGGCGGTGATGGATGAGCAGGGCTATGTGCGCATCGTCGGGCGCAGCAAGGACATGATCATTCGCGGTGGCGAGAACATCTATCCCCGTGAGTTGGAAGAGTTTTTCTTCACCCACCCGGCGGTGGCCGATGTGCAGGTGATCGGCATTCCCTGCAGCCGCTACGGCGAGGAAATCGTGGCCTGGGTCAGGCTCCATCCCGGACACAGCGTCAGCGAAGATGAACTGCGCAGCTGGGCCAAGGCGCGGATCGCTCATTTCAAGGTGCCACGCTACTTCCGCTTCGTTGAGGCCTTTCCCATGACCGTAACCGGCAAGATCCAGAAGTTCCGCATGCGTGAAATCAGCATCGCGGAGCTGACCGGCCGGCAGGGAGAGGGCTAGCGTCGGTCGCAGAAACCGAGTGATGCCGGGCCCGGCAGGAGCGTCATGCTGTTCACTCAAGGCATCTGCCGTATGGTTTGGGGCCGCTGCGTGCCCCATCTCGGCACAAAGCAGTTCCTCATTTCCCACACCGGGGCCATGCTTTCCCCAACTCTGGGCTATAACCTTCTAAGGCGAACGCCCCGGAGTCAGTCATGGACCTTGTACCGAGTTCCGCAAGCTTCCGGTTGATCGATCCGGGGGTGGCACGCAAGCCGTTCAACCTGTTGCGCTGGTATGCCTGGGTCAGCCTGGCCATCATCTTTTCCGTGGCCATTGGGCTGGGACTGGTGTCCAGCCGCTTCGTCATCAACGAGAGCGTCGAGCGCGACGCTTTGCTCACTGCCCAGTTCATCCAGTCCATCGCCGACGCCGAAGTGCGCCATGTATCGATCCCCGATGTGCGCAGCATGGGCGAATTGCTCGATCCGCGCATGGATCAGGCCATGCCGGATGTCGACCCCGAGGCCCGGCGCAAGGCGCGCGGTGAGTTCCTCGATCACATCGCCCACCTGCCGGATGTGCTGCTGGCCAACATCTACGCTCCTGACCGTACGGTGATCTGGTCGAGCAACCCGGCCTTGACCGGCAAGATGATCGACTCCGATGAAGACCTGGAGCGGGCCTTCGAGCACAAGATGCGGGTCTCGGCCAGTTACCACAATGTGGACGATGCGCGCAGCGAACAGAAGTTCGTGACGCCGCCGGAGCACTTGTTCATCGAGAACTATATCCCGCTGTTCGATGCTGACGACGAGCGGGTCACGGCCATGGTGGAGATCTACAAGGAGCCCCATGACCTGATCGTGCGCATCGAACACGGGCTTTTGATGATCTGGCTGGCCATCGCCCTGGGTGCGGGCCTGGTCTATATCGGGCTGTACGGCATCATGCGGCGTGCCGCACGGCTGCTGGCGGTGCAGCAGAGAACCCTGATCAACAATGAAACCTTCGTCGCCTTGGGCGAAATGTCTTCGGCGGTGGCCCACAGCCTGCGCAACCCGCTGGCCAGCATCCGCTCCAGCGCCGAGCTGGCCCAGGCCTTCGACGAGGGACCGGCGCAAAAGAACATCAGCGACATCATCAATCAGGTCGACCGCATGTCGCACTGGGTGCGGCAACTGCTGCAGTCATTGCGCCCGCTCAACGACGACGCCGTGCCGGTGGACCTGCCGCTGGCCTTGCAGGAGAGCCTGCAGGCCTTCGCCGTACCGCTGGTGCGCGCAGGCGTGCAACTGGAGCTGGAGAAGCTGCCAGCGGTCCAGGTGCTTGGCCAGCCGGCGCTGTTGGCGCAAATCTTCAACAGCCTGATTGCCAATGCCCTGGAGGCGATGGAACAGGGTGGCCGCCTGCGCGTCGAGCTGGTGCGGCAGGACCGCCGCAACCTGACGCTGCGCTTGTCCGACAGCGGCCGGGGCATGAGCGAACAGCAGCAACGCTTGGCCTTCCGGCCGTTCTTCACCACCAAACAGGGTGGCCTGGGCGTTGGGCTGATGCTGGTCAAGCGGATCATGGAGCGTTTCGGCGGGTCTGTCCGTCTGCACAGCCGGGAGGGCAGTGGTACCAGCGTGCTGCTGAGCTTTCGCTTGGCTCGTTGAAACCTCATCATGAGGTAGAGCAGTAAAAATTACTCCTAACTTATTGATATGAAAGAAGTAGCCAGGGGTGGGTGAAATGTACCCCAAAGGTGGGGATTGATCCTAGATAAAGGATCATGTTGTGTTTTTAACCAATTGAAAATAAACAATATTTATTTTTTGTAATGCGATGGCCAGAAACTTGCTTTGACCATTGCGACAAACGGAAGCGGCGGCAGCTTTGGCAAAGTGCTATCAACCTGCTACAGCTGGTAACGGTTGCACAGCAAGGCCCATGACAGGCATCCAGGCGGAATCGACGCGATGCAGACGCTGGAAAACGATGTCTCCGACAAGGCTTCAGCGCCTTCCAGTGCACTGGCTGCGCCGCTGCGCGAATTCAACCTGCTGCGCTGGTTCTCTCTGGTCAGCCTGTTGATCATTGCATCGGTGGCCGGCGGACTGGGTTATGTCTCGACGCGCTTCGTGGTCATCGACAGCGTCGAGCGCGATGCCATGCTCACCGCCCAGTTCATCCAGGCCATGGCCCAGGCCGAGGTCCGCCACTCGCAGCTTCCGCCGGGCACCACGATGGGTGAACTGCTCGACCCACGCCTGGACGGCTTGCACGCCTTGGTCAGCCCCGAATTGGCCGAAGCCACACGCTCCGAGTTCCTCGACCATGTCGAGCACCTGCCCGATACCTTGCTGGCCAATGTCTACGGCAGGGACCGCACCATCGTCTGGTCGACCAATCCGCTGCTGGTCGGCCTGCGCATCCTCGGCGATGGCGACCTGGACCAGGCCTTCACCTTGCGCGAGCCGGTGTCGGCCAGCTATCACAAGGTCGCCGAGGAGCGCGAGGAACAGAAGTTCCTGCGTGAGCCCAAGTACCTGTTCATCGAAAACTACATCCCCATGTTCGACAGCCTGGGCGAAGAGGTGTTGTCGATGGTGGAGATCTACAAGGAGCCCCAGGACCTGGTCCGGCGCATTCAGCGCGGTTATGTGCTGATCTGGACCTCGACCCTGATCGGCGGCACGCTGATTTATTTCGGCCTGTTCTGGATCGTGCGCCGTGCCGCCAGCCTGCTGCACAACCAGCAGAACCGTCTGGTGGCCGGAGAAACCTTCGTCGCCTTGGGCGAAATGTCTTCGGCGGTGGCCCATAGTTTGCGCAACCCCTTGGCCAATATCCGTTCCAGTGCCGAACTGGCCCAGGAGATCGCCAGCCCTGGGGCGCAGAAGAACATTGGCGACATCATTTGCCAGGTCGATCGCATGTCGCGCTGGGTGCGTGATTTGCTGACGTCGTTGCGCCCGGCCAACGAGGAGGCCGAAGCGGTGGAACTGGTGGCGGCCCTGGAGGATACCCGGCACGCCTTTGCCCAACAGGCCGAGCGCCATGGGGTGCACTTCGAGCTCGACGCACCGGCGCAGCAGTGGGTGGTCAGCCAGCCATTGCAACTGACGCAGATTCTCAACAGCCTGTTTGCCAACGCTCTGGAGGCCATGCCCAAGGGGGGGCGGTTGTTGGCGCAGGTCCAGATCATGGACGGGCAGCGGGTGCAATTGACCGTGAGCGACACGGGCAAAGGCATGACCCGCCAGCAGGAACGGATGGTTTTCAAGCCGTTTTTCACCACCAAGCAGGGTGGCCTTGGCGTTGGCCTGGTATTGGTCAAGCGCATCATGGAACGTTTTGGTGGCTCGGTCAGCCTGAGCAGCCGAGAAGAGGAAGGAACCCGCGTCTGCCTGATCTTCAAAATTGCAGCGGGAGGGGACCATGGAGCACAGCATACTGGTCGTCGAGGATGATGAGATTCTTGCCGACAACATCCGTACCTACTTGAGCCTCAAGGGCTTCGAGGTCACGGTCTGCCACAGTGCCGAGCTGGCTCTGGAGCACCTGCAGCGCGGCCAGCCGGACGCAGTGCTGACCGACAACTCACTGCCTGGCATGAGCGGCCATGACCTGTTGCGCACCCTGGTGGCCCAGGCTCCGGCGCTCAAGGTGATCATGATGACGGGCTACGGCAATGTGGAAGACGCCGTGCTGGCGATGAAGGAGGGGGCCTTTCACTATCTCACCAAACCGGTGGTGCTGGCCGAGCTCAAGCTGATGCTCGACAAGGCCCTGGCCACCGAGCGGATGGAGCGCACCCTGTCGTTCTATCAGGAGCGCGAAGCGCAGAAGTCCGGGTTGCAGGCGCTGATTGGCGAATCCCCGGCCATGTTGGGTCTCAAGCACACGTTACGGCAGTTGCTCGATGCCGAGCGGCGTATGGCCAGCGATGACCTGCCACCGGTGCTGGTCGAAGGCGAGACCGGTACTGGCAAGGAGCTAGTGGCCCGTGCGCTGCATTTCGACGGTTTACGCAGCAAGGGGCCGTTCATCGAGTTCAACTGCGCCTCGATCCCCGCCAACTTGCTGGAGGCCGAGTTGTTCGGCCATGAGAAGGGCGCTTTCACCGATGCCAAGGAGCGTCGGGTCGGGCTGGTCGAGGCGGCCGATGGCGGCACGCTGTTCCTCGATGAAATCGGCGAGATGGACCTGGTGTTGCAGGCCAAGTTGCTCAAGCTGCTGGAAGACCGCTGCATTCGCCGGATCGGCGCGGTCAAGGAGCGCAAGGTCGACCTGCGCATCATCAGCGCGACCAATTGCAATCTGGAGCAGATGGTGCAGCAGGGTAAGTTCCGTCGAGACCTGTTCTTCCGCCTGCGCATCATCGCCCTCAAGGTGCCGCGCTTGTATGCCCGGGGCCAGGACATCCTGATACTGGCACGACACTTCCTCGCCCATCATGGGCGGCGTTACGGCAAGCCGAACCTGCGTTTTTCCGCCGAGGCCGAGGCCTTGATGCTCGGCTACAGTTGGCCGGGCAATGTCCGCGAACTGCGCAACATGCTGGAGCAGACGGTGCTGCTGGCGCCGAACGAGGTGATTGCCGCGCACCAGCTCAACCTGTGCATGGGCCTTGTCGAGGAGCCTGTGGCGCCTCCCTCGGCACAAACCTTCGAGGCGCCGCGCCATGAGCCCGACCATGGCACCAGCCTGCCGGACATGGAGCGTGACTTGGTGTGCAAAACCCTGGATCGCACGGATTGGAATGTCACCAAGTCGGCGCGCTTGCTGGGCCTGAGCCGCGACATGCTGCGCTACCGCATCGAGAAACTCGGCCTGACCCGGCCCGACAAGCGCCAGTGGTGATCAGGGCTGGCTATTGCCGTCGTTGCTGCTGCCATCACCCTGGCTCCCGGTGCCTTCTGAGCCACTGCCGTCCATGCCGGGCAGACGACGGTCGTCGGTCTGGTCGGCAGGCGGGCTGTCAGGGTCGTTGCCCTGGATGCGCGGGTCGGTATCGCGGGGCATCGGGCGCTCTATCGGGTTGAGAGTGCTGTCGGCACCCGGTTCCGGGGCCGTGCTGTGTGGGTCATCGGGGTAGGTCGGGCCGGTGCCAGCCGCCAGAGAGAACGGGGCGGCTAGGGCCGCTGCCAGGAACAGGCCGTAGGGCAGGGAGCGTTTCATCGTCAAACTCCTTTTGATGGAAAGCAGGTGCTTACCCATATAGGCGCAGGGCACCCGTCCTGGGTGCCCTCTGTTCGACAAACGGTCAGACCACTAGCGACAACAGCATGATGAAGATGATGCCAACCACCGAAAGGAGGGTTTCCATCATGCTCCAGGTCTTGAAGGTCTCTGCCACGGTCATGTTGAAGTACTGCTTCACCAGCCAGAAGCCGGCGTCATTGACGTGGGAGAGGATCAGCGAGCCGGCACCGGTGGCCAGCACCAGCAGCTCGCGGTTGACCCCGGGGACCATATCGACCACTGGCGCGACGATGCCGGCGCCGGTGATGGTGGCGACTGTCGCCGAACCGGTGGCGATGCGGATCACCGCAGCCACCAGCCAAGCCAGGAGAATGGGCGAGATTTGCGCTTGCACGGCCATTTGCCCGATGACGTTGCCGACCCCGGTGTCCACCAACATTTGCTTGAAGCCACCGCCGGCGCCGACGATGAGAATGATCGCGGCGGTGGGGGCCAGGCTCTGGTCGAGCAGTTTCATGATCTGCTGGCGAGAGAAGCCGCGGGCCGCGCCAAAGGTGTAGAACGCCAGCAACAGGGCGGCGAGCAGGGCGGTGATGGGGTGGCCGATCAGGTCCATCCACTGGCGCACGATGTGCTCGGCGGGCAGCACCACGTCAGCGAAGGTCTTGAGCAGCATCAGGAACACCGGTAGCAGCACGGTGATGAGGGTGACGCTGAAGCTGGGCAGGTTCTTCTGGTCCGACTCGCGTGCGATCTGGTCCATCAGCTCCTGGGACGGCGTGCCCGGGATGTAGCGGGAGATGAAGTTGCCGAACATCGGGCCGGCGATCACCGCCGTGGGCAGGGCGACCAGCAGGCCGTAGAAGATGGTTTTGCCGATGTCGGCATTGAAGATGCCGATCGCCAGCAGCGGACCCGGGTGCGGCGGTACCAGCCCGTGGACCACGGACAAGCCGGCCAGCAGCGGTATGCCGATCTTGATCAACGACACGCCGGAGCGTCGGGCGACGATGAACACCAGCGGGATCAGCAGGACGAAACCGATCTCGAAGAACAGCGGGATGCCGACCAAGAAGGCGGCGAACATCATCGCCCAGTGCACGCGTCGCGCACCGAAGGCGCGGATCAGTGTCTGGGCGATCTGGTCGGCGCCACCGGAGTCGGCCATCAGCTTGCCGAGCATGGTGCCCAGGGCCAGGACGATGCCGACGAAACCGAGCACACCGCCGAAGCCGTCCTGGAAGGATTTCATGACCTTGGCCACCTCCATGCCCGAGGTCAGGCCGAGGAAGCCGGCCGCCAGGGTCAGGGCGACAAAGGGGTGGACCTTGAAGTGGGTGATTAGTAGCACCAGGCCCACGATGGTGACCAGGGCGTCGAGCAGCAGGTAGGTATCAGTAGCCAGTCCGAACATCGTTCTTATGCCTCGATTTTATTGTTTTGGCGGAGCTTTTGGCGCCACAGGGCGCCAAGACAGCGCTGTCTTTGGTGAACTGAAGACCGCCGGGTCAGGCGGTCCGCGCCAGCCTCGGTTCACCGTGGGGCTTTAGCCAATCGTCGACCGTCTCGGCAAGTTGCTCGATCGCTTGAGTGGCATCCAGCGCCAGCGTCAGCGGCTCGCCGTGGGGCGGCTCGAGGGTGGCGAACTGGCTGTCGATCAGGCTGGCCGGCATGAAGTGGCCGGGACGCGCAAGGACCCGACGTTCGGCTTCGGCAGGGCTCAGCTCGAGAAAGACGAAGGCCAGCCCCGGTACGGCCTGGCGCAGGCTGTCGCGGTAGCGGCGCTTGAGTGCCGAGCAGGTGAGGATAGGGCGCTCGCCGGCCAGGAGGATGGCTTGCAGCTCCTCGCCGAGGCGCACCAGCCAGCCGGCACGGTCGTCATCATTGAGGGGAATGCCGGCGCTCATCTTCTCGATATTGGCAGCAGGGTGAAAGGCATCGCCTTCGATCAGGCGGCCGCCGCTCTTGGCGGCAATGGCGGCACCGACGCAGCTCTTGCCGCAGCCAGCCACGCCCATTACCACAATCGCGGACAGGGGAGAGTTCATCAGTACCTCCTGCGGGGTGAGATAGCGCTGTCTTTGGCTGCACGAACCTGAATCACGGACGCTACTTTCCCGGCTGTTATTGATTTTGTCTAACGCAGTATGGATGCCCAGGACAGGCTTGCTAGTAAAGATACATTGCCTGTGCTCCGAGACAGCGCTACCTTAGTGCCCATTCCCTGTCCTGGCAAGTCGAAAAAATACAATACCCTCATGACCCGCACTGGCTCCCGTACTACCGGTCGTCCCACTCTGGCTGAAGTGGCCAGGCTCTCCGGGGTTTCCCCGATCACCGCCTCGCGCGCGCTGCGCGGTGTCAGCACGGTTGCCCCGGAGCTGGTCGAGAAGGTCCAGGCGGCCGCCGCCGCCCTGGGCTATGTCGCCAATCCGGCGGCACGGGCCCTGGCTTCGGCGCGGAGCCAGTCAGTGGTGGTGCTGATCCCTTCGCTCTCCAACCAACTGTTCATCGACACGCTCGAGGCCATTCACACGGTCATGCGTCCGCGTGGGCTCGAGGTGCTGATCGGCAATTATCACTACGATATCGCCGAGGAAGAAAACCTGATCCGCAACTATCTCGCCTACCAGCCCTGCGGCATGTTGCTCACTGGCTTCGACCGCAGTGACGCCTCGCGGCAGATGCTCGCCGCCAGCGGCGTGCCCTGCGTGCACATGATGGAGTTGGGGGGCGATGAGCACGCGGTGTCGGTAGGGTTCTCGCAGCATGAAGCGGGGCGCGCGGCTGCCCGGCATCTGATCGAGCGCGGCCGCCGGCGGCTCGGCTTCATTGCCGCGCAGCTCGACCCCCGGGTGATGCAGCGTGCCGAGGGCTTCCGCCAGGTACTGGCCGACGCGGGCTTGCAGGCGTCGGAGCTGGAAGTGCTGGCGCCGCAACCGTCGTCGATCGGCCTGGGCAGCGAGTTGTTCAGCCAGTTGTTGGCGCAGGCGCCGGATGTCGACGGGATCTTCTTCTGCAACGACGACTTGGCCCAGGGCGCGGTGCTCCAGGCTTTGCGCCAGGGCATCGAAGTGCCGCGGCAGGTGGCCATGGTCGGCTTCAACGACCTGCCGGCTTCGGCGCATATGGTCCCGCGCCTGACCTCCATCCGCACCCCACGGGCTGCGGTCGGGCACGGAGCGGCCCAGGCGTTGCTGGCGCTGCTCGATGGCAAGCGGGTAGTCAAGCAGCAGCAGGACCTGGGCTTCGAATTGATGGTGCGGGAGAGCACGTGAAGCGCAGGTTGTAAGCTTCAGTTTGGCGTTGCCAGCGGGGCTCAGGGGGCGACTGTACTGGCGCAGCGCTGCAGTTCGCTCTGCAGGGCAAGCAGCTTGGTCTCCAGTGCCCGGAGTAGTGGCTCGGTGGCTGTGGCGGGGGCTGCCTGTTCGATCGCTTCGCAAAGCTGCACGACATCCCTGACCTTGAACATCTTCGCACCGCCCTTGATGCGGTGGACCAGGTCCTTGAGCGCCTTGCTGTCGGGTGTGGCACCCAATGCACGCAGGGCCTGTAGGTCTTCGGCGTTGCTCTTGGCCAGTTGTTCGACCAGGCGCAGGATCAGGCGCTCGTCACCCAGGGTCAGGTGGTGGAGGTTGTCCAGCGTGAAGTTGCAGGCGCCGTCTTGCTTGACCTCCGCCGGGGGCGGCAGCAGGGCTTCGTCTGCCTGGGACAGGTGTGCGCGCAAGGTCTGCAGGCTGATCGGCTTGAACAGGCAGTCATCCATGCCACTGGCCAGGCAGCGCTCACGCTCCTCGGCCTGGGCGTTGGCGGTCAGACCGAGGATGCGGCAGGCATCCTGCCCTTGGCGCAGCTGTTCCAGCCTGCGAATGCGCCGGGCCAGTTCGTGGCCATCCATCATGGGCATGCTGCAGTCGGTGATCACCACATCGAACGCGCCGCGTTGCCAGAGCTCCAGGGCGGCCTGGCCATCTTCGGCCTGGGTGACCCGGTGGCCGAGGGTGCTCAGTTGTTTGGCCAGGAGCATCAGGTTGGCAGGGTAGTCATCGACGACCAGCACATCCAGGGGCCGGGCGTCCGGATTACCGCTGGCTTGGGGTTGCGCAGGCGCGGCGGGCGCCTCGGCAGTTGGCAGGTCCATCCGCACGGTTACCTGGGTACCGACACCTTCCAGGCTCTGCAACGTGAGCTCACCTCCCATCAATTCGCACAGGGTGCGACAAATGACCAGGCCCAGGCCCGCACCCTGGCGTGCGTGAGGACCATCGACTTGGGAAAAGGCGCTGAACAGCCGGGCCTGGTCTGCGGCACTGATGCCCACGCCGCTGTCCTGGACCAGCAAGCGTACCTGCCGAGGGACGGTCGGGTGGGGCTGATTGAGCGTCAGCCTGACGGTGATCTGGCCACGTTCGGTGAACTTGATGGCATTGCTCAACAGGTTGGAGAGGACCTGCTTGAAGCGCAGCGGGTCGATCATCACCCAGGCCGCAGTCGAAGGCAGCTCGGTGTGCAGGCGCAGCCCCTTGATGCGCACATTGCCCTCGAATACCCGGACCGTTGCCTGCACCAGGGCGACAAGGTCGGTGGCGGCGGGCTGGAGCGTCATGCGCCCGGACTCGATCCTGGAAATATCGAGGATGTCGCCGATCAGCGCGAGCAGGCCAACGGCCGAGTCGTAGGCGGTTTTCAGGGAGGCTTGGTCGTAGCGGCCGTGGGCGTTGTCTTCCAGGGACAGTTCGAGCAGGCCGATCACCGCGTTCATGGGCGTGCGGATTTCATGGCTCATGGTGGCCAGAAAGGTGCTTTTCGCCTGGTTGGCCTGCTCGGCGTCGTCCTTGGCCTGGCGCAACTGCTCCAGCAGACCCCGGGACAGCGCCAACTGTGCCTGGAGCGCCTGTTGCGCCTCGGTGCGTTGATGGATCAGCTTGCGCAGGTAACCGTTCCAGAAGATCACGCCGAGAATCAGCAGTGCTGATAGCCCGAGGATCTTCAATACCAACGAGCGGTAGTTGCGCCAGGGGCTGTCACTGATCACGGCATTGACCCGCCAGCGGTTGATCAGTTGGTCCATTTCTTCTGGAGGGATGCTCAACAGGGCCTTGTTGAGGATGGCCTGCAGTTGTGGTTTGTCGCTAGCCGTGGCAAAGGCCGCGGTAGCCGGTTCGTCGCCATAGAGCGAAGCTACCTGCAATTGCTCCTTGAATAGACGGCTGATGAAGTAGGTCGCGTTGATCATCGAGCTCAGCGCCACGTCGGCTTTATCCTGAGTCACGGCTTCCATGAGCTGCAACGGGTTGTCCACTTCGACCAGGCGCAGGTCTGGGTACTGTTCCAGCAGGCGGGCCTTGAGCGGGTAGCTACGGATGATGGCCAGGCGCTTGCCAGCGAGTTGGGCGGGGGAGTCCAGTGTCTGTGTGGCGCGTGTCACCAGCACCCGAGGGCTGACCAGGTAGGGGCGGGTGTAGAGCAGGCGTTCTTCGCGCTCCTGGCCATATCCCAGGGCACCGACCACATCAGCCTTGCCTTCGCTCACCTGCTCGATCATGGCCTGGACCGAGTCGCTCTGCAGGATCTGGAAGCGCAAACCGGTCCGCAGGCTGATCTGCTCCAGGACATCGGCGGTGATGCCTCGCAGTTTCTGCTGCTCATCGTTGAAGGTCAGGGGGGCCAGCGAAGGCGTGATCATCACCCGCACCAGCGGGTGTTGCTCGGCCCAGCGTCGTTCCTCATCGGTCAGGGCGGCCAAGCTGCGTTCCAGGAGGATGCTGGTGTTGCCGCTGGACCAGCGGCGCAGGATGTTCAGGCGCTCATTGTCGCTGATTTGCTCCAGGGCCAGGTCGACCAGGCGGCGCAGCCGTGGGTTATTGCGGCTGATGGCAAAGGCGAAGGTTTCCCGCGGCACTTGTACGAAATGATTGATCTTGACCCGGCCACGGAAGTTCTTGCCGATCAGGAAGTCGCTGCTGATGGCATCGCCCAGGTAAGCGTCGGCCTGGCCGAGGGCGACCGCCGACAGGCCGGCCAGGGTCGAGTGGCAGAGGATCAGTTGGGCGCCAGGATACAGTCGGCGGACGGTTTCGCTTGGCAGGTAGTGGTCGACCATGATCAGCCGCATGCCAGTCAGATCGTTGCTGCGCAAGATATTGTGCTGTGCGGTGACGATCACGGGCTGATCGTCGGCATAGGACTGGCTGAGCGTCAGTTGGGCATCTGCGGCTTCGAAGCCATTGGAGCTGCCCAGCAGGTCGATGCGCCCCTCATGCAGCGCCGCGATGGCTTGCTGGCGACTGGCAAAGCGCCGTACCTGTATGGGGATATCCAGCAGCTCGCTGATCAGCCCGGCGTAGTCTGCGCTCAATCCCTCGTAGTCCGCCTGGCTGGTATTGATGTCGAACGGGGGATAGTCGGGCTTCGAAACGCCCAGCAGCAGCGTCTGCCTGCTTTTCAGCCATCGGCGGTCGTCGGCCGGCAACTGCAAGGGCGGCGTGGCGCTGAGTGAGCGCGCCAGCAACTGTCGTAGCTCGGCGTCTTGCCCGCCTTGGGCCAACGACCCCATCAGGCTGACGAACAGCAGCAGGAGCAGGGCGGGCGCTTTCATCGACGGGTCAGATCACATTGTTGCGTTTGGCCAGGTCCACCAGTTCCACCAGGGATTCGGTCTTGAGTTTTTCCATGATCCTGCCCTTGTAGGTACTGATGGTCTTGGCGCTCAGCTTCATGGTCTGGCCAATGGATTTGTTGCTCTCTCCGCCGCTCAAGCGCCGCAGCACTTCCATTTCGCGGTTGGACAGGCTGGCCAGGCGCGCGGCTTCGCTGTCTAACGTATTACGGCTGACCGTCATGTCTGGAAAGGTCGAATAGCCCTTGACCATGGCCTTGGCGGCGAACATCAGTGCTTCGAGGTCCTCGTCTTTGTGCACGAACGCGGAAATCTTCGCTTCCATGCAGCGGCGCACGTAGAGGTCGGTGGGCTGCCCTGTCAGGACCATGATGCGTGGCGGGTGATCGAAAAGCTTCAGCCGGCGGATGACTTCCATGCCGTCCAGGCTGGGCAGTCCGATATCGAGGATGACGATGTCCGGGGCCAGTTTCCGGGCCAGTTGCACTGCCTCTGTACCATCACCGGTTTCTCCCACGACGATGAATCGTTCGCGTTCAAGGAGCACGCGTACAGCAAGGCGAATCGTGGGGTGATCGTCGACCAACAGGACTGTGGTCTTAGTCATTAGGAGAACTCCTTTTCGGAATGTGGTCCGTTTCCTGTATTACTCAGGAACAGTTCGGCGCTGGATGAGCGGGCGGCGCGCGAACAATACGTCGAATCCTGGCGTTTTAGTACAGGGAGTATAGGGGTGTTGAAAAAACAAGGACGGCCTGTTGAAAAGGCCTACAGGCATGGCTGTCTTTGAGGAGGGTGTTGCTGCTATGAGCGAGGGAACGGCGAGTATACGCAGGCTCAGGCCGCTGATGGGCCTGTGAGCGTGGTGCTTACAGGCGCAGTATCAGGGGCTTGCCCAGGTCAGGTGTTCGAACGCATGCCGTGGCAACCTTCATGAGCCTTGAGAATACGTTCGGTGGATGCTGGATTGCGCGCCAGGGCCGCACCGACGCGGGCCGGACGAGCGACCAGGGTGCCTGCGCAGTTCGGGCAATGCCCTTTGAACTGGCTGTCATTGCAAGCGCGGCAGAAGGTGCACTCGAACGAGCAGATCAGGACATCCGGGCTGTCTCCCGGCAGATCGGTGCCACAGCATTCACAGTTAGGGCGTAGCTCAAGCATGGCGGGGGCCTCGGGTGGAGAGGGACTGTCGAGTCTGCAACTGCCAGGGCTGGGCTGGCAAGCTCGCCTGCTCAGGGCCGATAGAGGTGGGCATGGCCAGCGCGGTACAGCGCCGACTCGGCGAAGGGCGCATCGCCCAGCACATGGCCGACCAGAATCAGCGCGGTGCGGCGAAAGCCCTTTTCCCGGGCGCGTTCGACGATGTCCTGCAGGGTGCCCTGTACCCAGTCCTGATCCGGCCAGGTGGCACGATGGATCACGGCGATCGGGCAGTCGGTACCGTAATGGGGCAGTAGGTCCGCAACGATCTTGTCCAGGTGCTTGACCCCCAGGTGGATGGCCAGGGTGCAGCGGTGGCGTGCGAGGTCGGCCAACTGTTCGCCAGCCGGCATCGGCGAGCTATCGCCATAACGCGTGAGGATCACGGTCTGCGCCACGTCGGGTAGGGTCAGCTCGCAGCCGAGCAGGGCCGCGCTGGCGGCCGTGGCAGTAACGCCGGGGATGATCTGGTAGTCGATGTCGAGCTCGCGCAAGTGGCGGATCTGCTCGCCGATGGCGCCATACAGGCTCGGGTCGCCACTGTGGACACGGGCGACGTCCAAGCCTTTTGCATGGGCGTCACGGATGGCTGCGATGATTTGTTCCAGGTGCAGTTCGGCACTGTTGATCACGGTCCGGGCCGTATGGCCCTCGAGCACGGCGGCCGGGACCAGCGAGCCAGCATAGATGATCACCGGGCATTGGCGGATCAGGCGTTGGCCTTTGACCGTGATCAGCTCCGGGTCGCCGGGGCCTGCGCCGATGAAATAGACCGTCATGGGGAATCCTTGCTGGGTAAAACGGCGATTATCCGTCAAACCCGGTGCCGCAGGCCAATGCCAGGGTCGCCTGGCCCTGTACGCGGCGAGGAACCTGCAAGATGGCATGGCCTTCATGGCGGGTGGCCATGGCCAGCGCCGCGCTTTCGGCGACGCCCCAGCAACCGCTGTGTCGCCAGGCCGTGGTGGAGCGGTGGCTCAACCGCGCTTCGAAGTGGGCCAGTTGCGCGGCGCTGAAGAATACCAGGGGCAGGCCGAGTTCATCGGCCAGTTGCCGTAACCCGACCTCATCCGACTTCAGGTCGATACTGGCCAGGCCCTTGAGCGCTGCCAGGGGCAAGCCATGGGTGTCAAGGGCCTGATGGAGCAGGTCGCCCAGCTCGCTGGCCGGGCAACCACGGCGGCAGCCGATGCCAGCGTACAGGGCCGGGCTGCAGCCTGCTGTGCGCATCAGGCGTGGTTGCCACGCCGGTACAGCCAGGCGGTGATCAGGCCGAGGGCTACCCAGAAGGCCGCGTTGGTCAGCCAGGAGGCGATCACGAACTGCTTGCCGAGGGCCTCGGGAGCCAGGCTTTCATGCACCTCGGGCTGCGGGGCGCCGATCAGGTGGGGCACGACCAACAGCGCTGCGCCAAGTACCTTGAACAGCCAGTGATGGGCAAACACCAGCAGTGCTAGGCCCACGGCCGTGGCGGCGGCGGTAGCGATCCACCAGCCCTGGCGCTGGCCTAGGTCGGCAGCAGCGGTGCCTGGCAGCTCCGGCGGCAAGCCCAAGGTCGGCGCCAGGCAGAACACGGCGAAGCCCGCCAGGCCCCAGAGCGCGCCAGTGGTGACCCGGCCTGGTTCGCGCAGGCTATAGAGGGCGGCGAGGATCAGGGCGAAGCCGACCGCGACCACCAGGTTGCCACCGGTGGTGGAAAGCAGGCGCTGCCAGCCATCTTCCGGCGCCCAGACCTCGTCGTCGTGCTCATGGGCGGCAACGGCTTCGCCGCCATGCTCGTGGTGCTCGCCGGCGGGGGCCGCGCTTTCATAGGTTTCCGCCTGGAGGATCAGTGGAGTGACCCAAAGGCTCTGCAACAGGGTCAGTAACAGGGCGGCGAGTAGTCCGCTGAAGCCGGCGGTACGGGCAATGCGCTTGATCATGCGGGCGTACTCAGTGGCAAGGGAAGGCGGCGCTGTGGCGGGTGTCGTGAGCGGCATTGTGCACCGCGTCGATGTGCGAGAAACCGGCGAAGTAGATCAGGCACAGGCCCAGCAGGCTGGCACCGGCGGCGATCAGTACACGCTGGCTGAGGCTGGCGGGGGTGGCGACGCTGTGCTTGGCGGTCGTGATGGGCATGACGCTTTCCTCTTGCTTGTTTAGGGGCAACAGGCAAGCGCGACGAAACCCCGGACGCGGCCCGCCGGGGTTTGCGACAACGCCCGCCCACCGCGGGGTGTTCAATCGACGACAGGCCGGTCTCCGGGCTGACGAGGACAGGGCAGTGGACGCACTGTCAGAGGCGTCACCTTCCCATGCCATACGACGGGCGCAGTGGTCTTGACGCTTTTCTCGCTTACCGTTGCGGGGGCAGCACCGGCTTTGTCCGGCCCGGTCAGGGCCTGCGACGCACCGGTTTCCCGTTTCACCCCCGAAGGGGCACCTGAACGCAGGTTGCTAGCAAATCACGGGGCCGTTTCCCCGTCAATCACAGGCAGCGGTTGACCGCCTGCAGGGCACTGCGTAGCCTAGCCGCTTCGAGGTTCTTCGCAATGGCATCCGTGCCAGGCGAAGCTAAGACGGGAACGCGGTGAAGCCGCGGCTGCCCCCGCAACTGTAAGCACTGAAAGGAACGACACAGCCACTGCGCCGAGGCGCGGGAAGGCGTCGTCCGACCCGGCCGAGGCCGGCAAGGTGCAAGCCAGGAGACCTGCCTCGTTCCGATTTCGACTTTCAACCGGGCGGGGTGATCCGGTGGCGAACGCGCCCAGGCCTTGTCCGGCTGGCGGTCCTCGTCCTGCATGCCCGCCATCCTGCCAAGGGCATCGACATGAAAACACTGGCCAAGCTCCCCGTCACCATCGTTACCGGCTTCCTCGGCTCGGGCAAGACCACCTTGCTCCGGCACATGCTCGACAACGCCCAAGGGCGGCGCATTGCCGTCATCGTCAATGAGTTCGGCGAGCTGGGCATCGACGGTGAGATCCTCAAGCAGTGCAGCATCGGCTGTACCGAGGAAGAGGCCAGCGGCCGCGTCTACGAACTGGCCAATGGCTGCCTGTGCTGCACCGTGCAGGAAGAGTTCTTCCCGGTGATGCGCGAGCTGGTCGCACGCCGTGGCGACCTGGACCACATCCTTATCGAGACCAGCGGCCTGGCCCTGCCCAAGCCGTTGGTGCAAGCCTTCCAATGGCCGGAAATCCGCAACGCCTGCACCGTCGACGCGGTGATCACCGTGGTCGACAGCCCGGCCGTGGCCGCGGGCACCTTCGCTGCCTACCCCGAGCAGGTCGATGCCCAGCGCAAGCTCGACCCCAACCTTGACCATGAGTCGCCCCTGCACGAGCTGTTCGCCGACCAGTTGGCCAGCGCTGACCTGGTGGTGTTGAACAAGGCCGATCTGATCGCCGCCGACGGTCTTGCCAAGGTGCGCGCCGAAGTGCTCGAAGAGCTGCCGCCGGCAGTCAAGGTGATCGAAGCGAGCAGCGGCCGCCTGCCGTTGGAGGTCCTGTTGGGCGTGGGCGCCGAGTCAGAGGCGCACATCGATGGCCGCCGTACCCACCATGACAGCCATCACGACGGTGATGACCACGACGACCACGATCACGATGCCTTCGATTCGATCTCCATCGACCTGCCGGAAGCTGACGAAAGTCTGCTGCTCGATGCCCTGACCCAACTGGTGGTCGAATTCGGCATTCTGCGCGCCAAGGGTTTCGCCGCCATACCGGGTAAACCGATGCGCCTGCTGATCCAGGGCGTGGGCACGCGTTTCGACAAGCACTTCGACCGCGCCTGGCGCGCCGACGAGCCACGCGTCACGCGCCTGGTGCTGATTGGCCAGGAGCTAGACGCGGCGCAATTGGAAGCGCGCCTGCGCCAGGCCCTGGGCGCCTGATCCATGCACCTGCTGCGGACCCAGCCCGGCGGTTTCGTGCCGGACGACAGCATCGCCGACCTCGGCCAGACCCCCGCCGACCTGGTGATCCTCTGCAGCGGCGATTCGCACTTGGCGCTGCTGGCCGAAACTGCCCAGCAGTTGCCGGACGATTACCCCAGCCTGCGCCTGGCCAACCCGATGCAGGTGCAGAACCATGCCTCGGTCGACCTTTATGTCGATCAGGTATTGCGCCACGCCAAGGTCATCCTGGTGTCGCTGCACGGCGGCGTCGGCTACTGGCGCTATGGCGTCGAGCAATTGGTCGCCCTGGCCGAGCAGGGCATACAGCTGATCTTGGTACCTGGTGACGATCGTCCGGACCCTGAACTGATGAGTCTGGGCAGCGTGTCGGATGAGCAGGCCGAGCGGCTCTGGCACTTCCTGCGCCAGGGTGGCAAGGGCAATGCCCTGAACCTGTTCAATTGCCTGGCCAGCCAGTGGCTGGGGCGTGACTATTCCTGGGATGAGCCGGTACAACTGCCGCGCACCGCCGTCTACCACCCGCAAAAGGGCAATGCTTGCCTAGCGGACTGGTACGGCCAGTGGCATCCCGAGCGACCGGTGGCGCCGCTGCTGTTCTACCGCTCGCACCTGCAGGCCGCCAATACCGCTTTTATCGACGCCTTCTGCGAGCGCTTGCAGGCGGCCGGGCTCAACCCGTTGCCGATCGCGGTGGCCAGCCTCAAGGAAAGCGCCTGCCTGGCCCAGGTCGAGGATTGGTTGGACGAGGTTGGTGCCGAGGTGATCCTCAACACCACCGGTTTTGCCCTGTCCAGTCCGGAGCAGCCCAATCTGCGGCCGTTTCGCCGGGATATCCCGGTGCTGCAGGCCATCTGTGCCCAGGATAACCAGCCGGGCTGGGAAGCCAGCGAGCAAGGTCTGGGCGCCCGTGACCTGGCCATGCATATTGCTCTGCCGGAGCTGGACGGGCGGATCATCACCCGGCCGATCAGCTTCAAGGACCTGGCCTGGCGCAGCGAGCGCAGCCAGTCGGACGTGGTCTGCTATCGCCCGCATCGGGAACGTATGGATTTCGTCGCCGAGCTGGCGCGGTGTTGGGTCGAGCTGGCGCGTCTGCCCAACGCGCAGAAACGCGTGGCCCTGGTACTGGCCAACTACCCGACCCGTGACGGACGTATCGGCAATGGCGTAGGCCTGGACACGCCGGGCGCCGCGCTGAACATCCTCAAGGCCCTGCGTGCCGAGGGCTACCCAGTGGCCCAACTGCCTGACAGCGGTACCGCGCTGATCCACGACCTGCTCGGCGGCGTGACCAATGACTTGGACAACCTCGATCAGCGCCCCTGTGCCCAGAGCATGAGCTTGGCCGATTACCAGGCGGCCTTCGCCGCGCTGCCGCTGGCCAACCAGCAGGCCGTGCTGGAGCGCTGGGGCGCGCCGCAGCAGGACCCGATGTTCCGTAGCGGGCGGATGATGATCGCCGGCCTGCGCTTGGGCCTGACCTTCGTCGGCATCCAGCCGGCCCGTGGCTACCAGTTGGACCCCAGCTCGGTCTACCACGACCCGGACCTGGTGCCACCCCATGGTTACCTGGCCTTCTACTTCTGGCTGCGCCACGGCTATGCCGCCGATGCGCTGATCCATGTCGGCAAGCATGGCAACCTCGAATGGCTGCCCGGCAAGGGCGTCGGGCTCAGCGAACAGTGCTGGCCGGATGCGTTGCTCGGGCCGTTACCCAATATCTACCCCTTCATCGTCAACGACCCGGGCGAGGGCGCCCAGGCCAAGCGGCGCACCCAGGCGGTGATCATCGACCACCTCATGCCGCCGCTGACCCGCGCCGAGACCTACGGCCCGCTGCGTCATCTGGAACGCCTGGCCGATGAGTACTACGAAGCCCAGTTACTCGATCCGCGTCGTGCCCGCGAGCTGCAGCGCGACATCCTCGAACTGGTGAAGGCCAACCACATTGACCGCGAACTGCAGCTCGAAGGTGCGCTGGACGACGCGGCCATCTGGTTACCGCGCCTGGACACTTACCTATGCGACCTCAAGGAGTCGCAGATTCGTGACGGCCTGCATGTGTTCGGCCAGTCGCCCGAAGGGCGCCTGCGCCTGGACACCCTGCTGGCCTTGTTGCGGGTGGAGCGGGGCGATGGCCGGGGGGGCAACGCCAGCTTGATCCGGGCCATGGCCAAGGCGTTCGGCCTGGGCTTCGACCCACTCGACTGCGACCTCGGCCAGCCCTGGAACGGCCCGCGTCCAACCCTGCTGCAAGGCGTCAGCGACGAGCCCTGGCGCACCCACGGCGATACCCGCGAACGCTTGGAGCTGCATGCCGTGCGCTTGATCGAGGCCTGCCTGGAGGACCGTGCGGTCCTGCCGGAGGGCAGCGCCTGGCAGCCGGTACAGGCGGTGCTGCAGGCTTTGGTCGCCGAGGTCGCCCCCAGCCTGGATGCTTGCGGCCAGGCGGAGATCCAAGGCTTGCTGGCTGCCCTGCAAGGGCGCTTCGTGCCCGCCGGGCCTAGCGGAGCGCCCAGTCGTGGTCGTCTGGAGGTGCTGCCCACCGGGCGCAACTTCTATACCGTCGACGTGCGCAATCTGCCGACCACCACGGCATGGCGCCTGGGGTTCGCCTCGGCCAACCTGATCCTCGAACGCCACCTGCAGGACCATGGCGATCACCTGCGCCAGCTCGGCCTTTCGGTCTGGGGCACGGCGACCATGCGCACCGGTGGCGACGACATTGCTCAGGCCATGGCCCTGCTGGGTGTGCGCCCGGTGTGGGCCAGCGGCAGTCAGCGGGTCGATGACTTCGAGATCCTGCCGCTGAGCCTGCTCGATCGCCCGCGTGTGGACGTGACGCTGCGGGTCTCCGGTTTCTTCCGTGACGCCTTCGGCAATCTGATTCGCCTGTTCGATGCTGCCGTTCAGGCAGTGGCTGCCCTGGACGAGCCGGACGAGCTCAACCCCCTGGCCGCCAAGGTGCGCGCCGAGCGTGCGGCGTTACTGGCCGCAGGGCTGGACGCGGAACAGGCGGCGCGCCAGGCGGGTTGGCGGATTTTCGGGGCCAAGCCAGGGGCCTACGGGGCTGGGGTGCAGAATGCTATCGACGGGCGCCTGTGGCACAACCGCGAAGACCTCGCCGAGGTCTACCTGAACCACGGTGGCTACGCTTATGGCGCGACCGATGACGGCACCCCGGCGCGCGCCGAGTTCGCCCGGCGCCTGGGCCAGGTACAGGCGGTGCTGCAGAATCAGGACAACCACGAGCACGACCTGCTCGATTCCAACGACTATTACCAGTTCCAGGGCGGGATGCTGGCGGCGGCCGAGACCCTGGCCGATACGTCCGTGGCCAGCTATCACGGCGACCACAGCCAGGCCGACCGGCCGCGTATCCGTACCCTCAAGGAAGAGCTGAACCGTGTGATCCGTGCCCGTGCCCTCAATCCCAAGTGGATCGATGGCATCAAGCGCCACGGCTACAAGGGAGCCTTCGAGCTGGCGGCCACGGTCGACAACCTGTTCGCCTTCGATGCCACCACCCACCTGATCGACGACCACCATTACCAGTCGCTGGCCGATGCCTATGTGCTCGACGCCGCGACCCGCGAATTCATTCGCCAGCACAACCCCGAAGCCTTGCGCGACATCACCGAGCGGCTGCTGGAAGCCCAGCAGCGCGGCTTGTGGCAGCAGCCGGGCAGTTACCGCGAGGCGCTCGAGGAGCAGTTGCTCGAAGGCGAAGAAGAGGCATGAGATGACCGAACCCGTACAATTCCCCCTGGCCGCCGTGGTCGGCGCAGAACCACTCAAGCTGGCCCTGTGCCTGACCGCCATCGACCCCAGGATCGGCGGCGTGCTGATCGAAGGCCCGCGTGGCATGGCCAAGAGCACCCTGGCCCGGGGGCTGGCTGATCTGCTAGGCGAAGGGCCATTTGTCACGCTGCCGCTGGGAGCCACGGAAGAGCGCCTGGTAGGCACGCTCGACCTGGACGCCGCACTGGGCCAGGGCAAGGCGCAGTTTTCGCCAGGCGTGCTGGCCCAGGCCGATGGTGGCGTGCTCTATGTCGACGAGGTAAACCTGTTGCCCGATCATCTGGTCGATCTGCTGCTCGATGTCGCGGCCAGTGGCACTAACCGTATCGAGCGCGATGGCATTTCCCACCGGCACAGTGCGCGCTTCGTGCTGATCGGCACCATGAACCCGGAAGAGGGCGAGCTGCGCCCGCAGTTGCTCGACCGTTTTGGCTTGAATGTCGCCCTTGAGGGGCAGCCTGCGCCTGAGGCGCGGCAACAGATCATCCGCCGGCGCCTGGCATTCGATAGCGACCCGCAAGCCTTCTGTGTGCACTGGGCCGAGGCCCAGGCGGAGCTACGCGAGCGCTGCCAGGCGGCGCGTGAGCGGCTGCAGCAGATTCCCTTGGATGACCAGGCCCTGGCGTGGATCACCGAGCGTTGTTTTGTCGCCGGCGTGGATGGCCTGCGGGCCGATCTGGTCTGGCTGCGCGCCGCCCGGGCCCATGCTGCCTGGCGCGGTGGGGCGGCAATAGAGGAGGAAGACCTGGATGCGGTGGCTGAGTTCGCCTTGCGCCATCGGCGGCGTGAGTCGCCAGCGGCGGCGACTTCACCGGCGCCCCCGCAAGGAGGCAGCGATCACGCCAGTGACCAGGCCGGGCAGGGTGACTGGGGCGCGCTGCCGCCCCAGGCTGTTGCCAGCGGTGCCCGCCGCGAGGTCCCAAACTGGGCAAAAAAGCCCTGAGCATCCGTCAGCAAGGCGCCTTGGCGGCGGATGCCCGACCCCGTGTCGGTCACATGACAGGCGGCCCTCGAGGCCGCCCGCGGACAGCCGCGACCGGGCGGGTAGCCTGGCTGCCGAGCCTGCTCAAGGGCAAGCCACGGCAGCGCCAGGACCTGTGCTGGCAGCAGCGTCGGGCCCAGGCACCGGAGCTGTGGCTGGTGATCGTCGACGCTTCAGCCTCGACCCGCCGCTACCAGGCCCTGAGCCGGGCCAAGGGGCTGCTGGCCGAGTTCTTCGATCAGGCCTACCGCCAACGCGCCCGTTTGGCCCTGCTCACCGCCAGCGGCCGCACACCATGTTGGCAGCGCCACGGGCTGAAGGCCTCCGCCGCCCTGCAGCCCTGGCTCCAGACCCTGGGTGCTGGTGGCGGCACCCCCTTGCTTGCGGCCCTGGAAGAGGCCCGGCACTGGTTGCTGGCGCGGCGCAAGCGCTACCCCCAGGAAGTCCAGCGCTGCCTGTTGCTGACGGACGGACGCCTGCAACGCTGGCCCGAATTGACACCCCTGCCTTGCACGAGCCTGCTGGTGGACATGGAGAGCGCGCCGGTGCGTCTAGGCCGGGCGCGGCAATTGGCCGAACAGCTGCAGGCCGATTACCGGCATATCGATCAATTCAAGGTTTTGGGTTGAAGCGAAGAAGGGAAAGTACGAAGTGCGACAATAGGCCGCAATAAGAAAGTTGCCGCCCGGGCGATCGGGAAAGTTTCAAAAGTGCGCGCGAGGCGCGCACTTTGAACTTGGCAATGCAGATGACTTACTTGGGCATCGACCAAGGCTGCAGGTTGTAACCTTTTTCGCAGAGTTCGGCGCGCACTTCCTCGATGAAGCTGGCCCACTGGGCCGGGTCGGAGTAGGTGCTGGACGATACCTGCTTGCTGCCGATGCGTGTGCTGGTCCGGTCGATCACTGCCAGGCTCAACTCTCCAGTACCGTTGGGTAGATCCCAGGCAACGCACTGGAAAGGTTCAAAGGCGTGGTCGGCGATCAGCAGTGCTTCGTTGACACGGAGCGGGGCATTCATGGTTCGGTCTCTCTATGGTCCCAAACAGCGAAAAAGTCCGCGGCGCCTGATAGGAAAGAAATGCATCGCGGGGTTATTCGTACTGATGCTCCAAGTAGTGGGTGAAGTCACACAGTTCCTGAAATTTTTTTGAAAATAATCAAAAAGGGCATTCAACCATCGTCGCCTGTGCCGTCGATCGCTTTTGAAAACACCCCCCGGCTCGCTGTCCGCAGGGCAATTGACAGACAAACGGTAGTGGGCCTTGTTTAGTTCGTTGCTACTGTTAAATCGGGCTCGCCAAGTTACTGTTTCTATTTGAAAAACAAATAATTGGCGCCAAGGAAAGGTCATGCTTGAACCTGCACCTCACCGCCGTCTGCTGATCGTCGACCCCTGCGACGACTGCCATCGTCTACTGCCCGGCCTACGCAGCGCCGGCTGGGACGTGAGCAGTTGTACCTTGGGCGCGGCGCTTGAATATCCCTGCGATGTCGGACTCCTGCGCCTGCAGGCATCGCACCTGCGGCACCCGGATGCGGTCAAGGACCTGATCAGTCGCAGCAATACCGAGTGGATCGCCGTGCTCAGCGCCGAAGAACTGCGTACACAGAACGTGGGGGATTTCGTTTGCGAATGGTTTTTCGACTTCCACACCCTGCCGTTCGATGTGTCGCGGGTCCAGGTCACCCTGGGCCGGGCCTTTGGCATGGCGCGCTTGCGTGGCAAGGGCAACGTCCATGTGGACCAGCCGGAACACGAACTGCTGGGTGACAGCAGGCCGATCCGCGATCTGCGCAAGTTGCTCAGTAAATTGGCGCCTACTGAATCACCGGTACTGATCCGCGGCGAGAGCGGCACGGGCAAGGAGCTGGTGGCGCGGACGCTGCACCGCCAGTCGCAACGCCAGGACAAGCCTTTCATCGCCATCAACTGCGGGGCCATCCCTGAACATCTGATCCAGTCGGAGCTGTTCGGCCACGAGAAGGGCGCCTTCACCGGGGCGCACCAGCGCAAGATCGGGCGCATCGAGGCTGCCAACGGTGGCACGCTGTTCCTCGACGAGATCGGTGACCTGCCCCTGGAACTGCAGGCCAACTTGTTGCGCTTTCTTCAGGAAAAGCATATCGAGCGGGTCGGCGGCAGCCAGCCGATACCGGTGGATGTGCGGGTGCTGGCGGCGACCCATGTGGATTTGGAAAAGGCCATCGACAGTGGGCGCTTCCGCGAAGACCTGTACTACCGGCTCAATGTGCTGCAGGTGGTGACGGCGCCGTTGCGCGACCGCCACGGCGATCTGTCGATGCTGGCCAATCACTTCTCCCATTTCTACAGCCTGGAGACTGGTCGGCGGCCGCGCTCGTTCAGTGACAACGCCTTAGCCGCGATGGGGCGGCACGATTGGCCAGGTAATGTCCGTGAACTGGCCAACCGCGTGCGGCGGGGGCTGGTGCTGGCCGAGGGGCGTCAGATCGAGGCCCAGGACCTCGGCCTGCAGGTGCAGGACGAGGAAGCAGCGCCCATGGGCACCCTGGAAGACTACAAGCACCGCGCCGAGCGCCAGGCGCTGTGCGATGTGCTCAACCGCCACAGCGACAACCTGAGCATTGCCGCCAAGGTTCTGGGCGTATCGCGGCCGACGTTCTACCGGCTGCTGCACAAGCATCAGATCCGTTGAGCCCGCATTAGGCCTGCCTGCCCCTGACGTTGAGGCAGTGCAAGGACCTGCAGGGGCGGGCTTGCCCGCGATAGCGATTATCCAGACAGCGATGTCGTCTTGCCGACCAGCCAGGTGAAGCGGGTTTCATCCGCCTCAGCTGGAATGCTTGGCCTTGGGGTGCGCGTCCAGCGAATTACCTTTCCCCGGCGCCTCGGTCACCACGCTGAAGTCGATCACTTCCACCGATCCGCTCCCATAGCCCAGCAGGTGGAAGGAGAAGGCCTTGCGCTCTTTCGGGTTGTCGAAGCCGAACTCCACTTCCAGCGGTTCGTCAGCCGTCACGACCATTCCTGGCGGCAGGTCCAGAGGAACGTCTTTTTCGAACTCCTTGGCCTTGAGTTGGATGTACGCATCCTGCTGCAGGTCGATGGGGCGTACCTTCAGGCGCACGCGGGTGTGCGAGCCCTCGGGCATCTCAAGGTATTGCGCTCCGATCAGGTTATCGACCCAGTCATTCCTGACGCTCGGGTGAAGCGCGATGATGGCGGTGCTGCCGAACTGGTAATGCTGGTTCAGCGGCGTGCGGAGCAAGGAGTGGTCCAGGGCCGTGGCTCTTGCCGTGACGAGCCGGGCCTCCTTGCTGTCGGCCCGGCCGGTGAAGGTCGCGCGTTCGGTGATGAATCCCTCACTGGCGTACACCTGGCAACGTTCCTGGAAGTCGCATTCAGTGAAGGTGCCCCGGCCATCGTGATAGCGCAGCTTGCCATTGGTGAACGATATGATTTCACGGCCGGTTTGATAGTCGCGCAGCAGCGAGCGGCCGCTCAAGGATGAGGGTACCGGGAAGGCGAAATAGTCGAGTATCGAAGCGCTCAGGTCGACATGGCCGTACACGCCGGACTTCAGGTGAGGCAACTGCTGCTGTTCCGGGGCGAGCATCAGGTTGAAACCCCAGGACGAGGCCAGGCGCACGCCATCGAGACCGTGGGATTCGTCCGAGGTGATGACCACCAGGGTGTCTTTAAGGACTCCCTGGCGCTCCAGGCCGTCGAGGAATTGGCCGAGCGCATCGTCCAGGTAGGCGACAGCGGCCTGCTTGGTGCTGCCGTAGCGCTTGAGGTAGTCCTCGGGGGCCGAATAGGGTTGGTGGGTGCCTACGGTGAGCAGGGTCAGCATCCAGGGCTTGTCCTGCTTGTCGATCTGCCCGACATACTTCAGGGCGCCTTCGAAGAAGGCCTTGTCATCCTTGCCCCAGGGGAATTCCAGGTAGTTGTCGTTGGTGAACCATTCCAGGCCGTGGGTGGCGTCAAAGCCAATGTGCGGCATGATCATGTCCTTGGCCATGAAACGCAGGCCGGCACCCTGGAGGAAGTGCGTGGCAAAACCGTGCTGGCGCAACTGGGCCGGCAGGCAGTCCTGGTTGCGGTCTTGCTGGGTCAGCATCTCGACACCTTTGGGGGTGCCGTTGGCGAGCTTGTCGTAATCGCCACAGAGCATGGCGTACAGGCCCCGGATGGTCTGGTGGGTATGCAGCACATAGTCCGGGGTATTCATGCCGCGCTCTGCCCAGCGGCTGAGATTGGGCATGAGGTCTTCGTGGTAGCTGCTGTGCAGGGCTTCGCGATTGGCCCGGACATAGGCACCGGGAATACCTTCGAGTGTGATGATCAACAGGTTGCGTGCCTGCCCGGGGGCAGCGAGCAGGGGCTGGCCATTGAGGTCCGACTGGGTCAGGCCGGCCATCTCCGGGGCCGCTTCCACCACATCGCCTTCCCACCAGGTCTGCGCCTGCCGTTGCATGTCGCCGACACCTGCCGACAGCAACTGGTGCGGCAGGTTGAACAGGCGCCACTGGTCTGCATCGGTTGGCACAAGCTGCTGCGCGCCCCAGTGAACGGTCAACAGCAGTGCAGGGGCCGCCCATGCTGCGCGCGGCAATGCTTCGAGAGGCCGGGAGCGGTTGGCCCAGCGCGCGGCCAGCCAGGCCAGCAGCCCCAGTGCCAGGACACCGCCTACCCAAGGTTGGGCAAAACCGCCGCCGGTGGAGTTCTCCACGAATTGTGGGTCGAACAGGTAATGCAGGTCTGCGGTGTTCGGCAGTCTGCCGACTGCGCTGACCAGTTCGGCGGTGGCCACCATGAAGATGCCCCAGACCAACAGGACAGGCAGCGCGAGCCACCAGGGACGGCGGTGCAGGAGCAGCACCAGCAGGCTGCCGATCCCGAGGTCCGACAGGTAGCCGAGTGGGTTCGACCAGCCCAGCGCTGCGCGCAGGCACAGGGGCAGTACCAGTACCAGGCAGGCCAGGGTCACGAGACGTGCACGGGGTTGTTGAAACCAGCCAAGGATGACCTTCACAAAAAAATCCCTTATTGCCATCAAAACATCACAGAAATG
The DNA here is from genome assembly GCF_054889225.1 of Pseudomonas sp. X10. Lineage (NCBI taxonomy): Bacteria > Pseudomonadati > Pseudomonadota > Gammaproteobacteria > Pseudomonadales > Pseudomonadaceae > Pseudomonas > Pseudomonas sp. X10. Next base: position 2,628,479 of record NZ_CM142677.1, read on the forward strand.
TGATCCATGATATCAGGCGTCGGGCAGGATGGCGGGCGTATTGCGGGGGCGCGGGGGTTCCGGGCCCGCGGCGCGCGCGGGCGGCAGGGGGTAGAGGCTCTTGTCCGGTCCCGCAAAGACAAGGCCCCCGCGATGCGGGGGCCTGATCTGGAGGAGCCAGGCTCGCTTAGAAGTAGTAGGGGAATTTCAGACTGAAGGTGAAATCAGGCGCATCGTCGGTCAGGCCGATCGAGAGGTTCGGGACGATGGTCAGATTATCGGTGGCCGCCAGGGTCATGCCGACGTTGAAGTAGGCGGCGTTGGCGTCGCTGCTCTTGACGTCGGCCCATCTGTTGTCGGTTTCCGCCGACTTGATCCGCGAACGCCGGGCGATCAGGTCGGAGATCGAGAACGACATGCTCATCTTCTCGTTCAGGGCGAAGGCGATACCGGCGCCGATCTGGAAACTGTCGCCGATCTTCACTTTGCCCGGGACCTTTTGGTTGATGGTCGAGCTGACGTCGCTGAACGAGTCCTCGAAGGTATGGGTGTAGGAGAGGCTGCCGAACAGTACCGCCGGATCGAAGGTCTTGACCAGCGAGATGCCCGGGGTGATCGACCAGACACCATTGCCGGTGGGCAGGTCTTCGGGATAGCTGAGGCTGTCGTTCTCCGTGTCGCGCAGCAGCTTGATGCCGAATGGGTCCTTGCCGGTGGGCGCCTTGACCCGCAGGCTGACCACTGCATCCGGCATGTTCTCCGACTCGTCGAGGAACTTGTAGGCCACGCCGAAGTTGACGTCGCCCAGGGTCGGGTCGCGGGTGATGGTGCGTTCGGAGACGCCCTGGGCGTTGCCTCCGACGCCACCGGACTGGTAGGTCGATTCGCGGTAGACGATCGGCACGTTGACGTCGAACTGCCAGCGTTGGTCCAGGTTGTAGCGGGCGGTCAAGTCCAAGGTCCAGTTGTCGGCCTTGATCCGGTCCAGGTTGATGTTGCCGAGGAAGATTGAGTCCAGCGCCAGGAATCCGTTGAGGATCAACTGGCGGGTGTCGTAGCGGGCATAGGTGATGCCGGTCTCGACGCTGAATTTGCCGCCGCCGAAGAAGCCGCTGGCCTCGTCATACAGGTTGGAAACACTCTGTGCCGGTTCTGAATCGTCCCTGAGCGATTCACCGTAGGAAGAACCACTGGTTGCGCCCTCGCCGGAGGCGGCGATGGCCTGGTTGTTGCGCGGCTGCGAAGCCGGTGAGCGGGTCAGGCGCTGGGGGGGAGGGGTTGCGGGTTGTTCCTCGACTTGCCGTACCCGCTGTTCCAGCACCATCAAGGCTTGTTGCTGCGCTTCATAGCGTTGCTTGAGCGCCTGTAGCTCCTGTTTCAGGGCTTCGACCTGCGGGTCGGCGGCCGCGTACAGCACCGTCGACGGAACCAGGGCGCTCAAGCACACGAATGTCTTTAGAGACAAGGATCGTTGCATGGGGTAGCCGTCCCTTCCACTGCGATGTTTGAGACGAAGCGTAGATCAATATCCTGAAATACGTAGGCCCTTGAGTTGATCAAGATTGCAGTTCAGTGCACCGGCGGTGGGCAGGTTGTCGCGCAACACCACATTGAGCTGCGTCAGGTTGTTGACGGCATTACGTCCGCCCAGCAGCGTGGTGGCTTGGACCAGGCCGCCATTGGCTAGGCGTTGCATCGACGCGCCCTGGTTGTTGTTGGCCTGGATGGCCATCTGGATCCCCTTGCCGTTGTTCGTGACGCTCAGGGTGCCGGCGTTGTTGGTGTTGGTCAGCGTGGTACCGGCGGCCAGTACTTGGCCTTGCGGCACTTGCGCCTGGGGTGCTTTGCTGGCTTCGCTGACATTGATATCGACGTTGTTGTAGGCGCTGTTGTTGTCGCCGGCGGCGCGCACCGACTGGCTCACGCCCTGGGTGTTGACCAGGCCGGCACCGCCGTTGACCAGGCCATTGCCGCGTCCGGGCGCAGCACCTGCGCCATTCTCCCCGGTCATCGACACGTAGAATTGGGGTTTGAAGCTGTTCTGCTGGACCTGCAGGGTGGCCGTGGCGCCGATGCGGTCGCCGGCGGCGTTTTGCCAGGTGCTGCTCATGACCACGCCGAAACTGATGATCCGTCCCGGCATCACGTAACGCCCGCGCAGCTCGGCCAGTTCCTGGTCCTTGATCTCGACGGGCTTGAACAACTGCGCTTGAGCGGGAAGGCTGGTCGCCAGGCATGCGGCGACTAGCCAGGTGGTTGTTTTCATCGCTGCTCCCCGGAGCTTCCTGCTCCTTGTAGTCATTAGAAGAAATCGCTTTGGATGAACCCGAACTCCATCAACTGTGCGTCATCGACCGGGTAGAAACCGTTGACGCGGTTCCTGGCGGTCAGGGGGGCTGGCGGGTCGAGCAAGGCATTGGCCTTGTCGTAGCCGGGGCCGATGACGGCGAAGATGATGCCGTTCCAGCCGTTGACGAAATCGTCGAATTTGTAGCGTTTGTGGCCCAGCACCGGGTCACCGATGTAGACCCAGCCGTTGTCGATGCGCTGTAGCACGACAAAGTGCTTGTAGCCACGGATGTCCATCAACACCACCACCGGGATGGAGACCCGGTGCAGGCTTTCGGCATCGACCCGGTAACCGCGGGCGCGCATGCCAATGCTTTCCACGTAGCGCTTCATGTCGAGCATGGAGAAGCCCTGGACCTTGACGATGTCATGGTCGGAGTTGGCCAGCATGCCTTCGATGACCTGGGCCTCATCCACATCCAGCCAGTAGGCCTGCTTGAGGATGGTCGCCAGGGCGGCGGCGCCGCAGCTGAAATCGGTTCTCTGTTGCACCAGGTCGGCGAAACGCCGTTCGCGCAGACTTTGCACGGGCTTGTAGACGAGTGTGCCGCCAGGCAATGCCGCAATCGGCATCTGGGCGGCTTCGATAACGCCGGCGAGGAACATGAGTGCGGCTAACAGAGCAACGCGCATGACCTTCTCCACCCTGTCTGAACAGGGAAAGGGGCCCCGAAGGGCCCCGATCGACAGGGTTTACATGCAGGCTTTGCAACCTGCGGCGATGGACAGCGAGTTGCTTTGCTGGTTGCCCGAGCCCGCCGAGACGTTGGCGCCGACGTTGCCCGACACGCCGTTGAGCGAGTTGGTCAGCGAGGCGTTGTTGGTCACAGGGTTTTTCCAGCCGCTCGGAGTCAGCACTTGATAGGAGGCTACCCCAGCCAGACCGAAGGAACCCTCTTCGTGGAACTTGAGCGGGTCTTTTTCGATTTTTGGCTTGCCTTTGTTGTCACGGGTTTCGTGTTCGACATAGCCCGTACCGTTGCCTTGGTATTGGCCATAGGCAGCAAAGGAGGAGTACAGGGTTTCCTTGCTGTAGGTACGGTCGGCTTTGTTATCCACGGTCAGGCCGCCAACGTTCTGGTTGGCTGAAGCGCTAGCGGTGGCAATACGGCCGCCGGACACGGCGATGGCCAGGTTGTTTTTCTGTTGGTTGAAGTCGCCAGCGGTGACGTTGATGCCAATGTTGCCCGAGCTGCCGTTGGCGGAGTTGTTGAGCGCGGCGTTGTTCTGTGTCGAGTAGTTCTTGACGTTGTTGCCCATGTTGTTCTGGGTGGCGCTGGAGATAGCGATCGCGCTGCCGAAGATGAAGTGCTCGTCGGCGGTTGCGATGGCGGCGACGTTGTCCTGCTGGTTGCCGTCACCGGCGGCCACGTTCGCACCCAGGTTGCCTTGGGAACCGTTGGCCGAGGAGTCCATCCATGCGTTGTTCTCGGTAGCTTCGTTCAGGACCCGGTTGCCAGCATTGTTTTGGGTGTCGATCACGGTGGCGGCGGCGCCAGCGTTGACCAGCAGGGCCAGCAGTGGGCTTGGGTCGTTGTTTTGATGGCCGCCATGGTGCCCGCCCTTGCCAGGTCCGCCAGCTTGTGCAGCAACCGCCATGACCGCAGCGAGGGCGAATACCAGAGGCTTGAGTGCCATTTTTGGTTTCATGGTGTTTCTCCGCATTTTTTGAGTTGTTAAGTGTTGTGTTGCCAATCGGGTCAGTCCGCAACCCGCACGCTCAGGGTGTTGGCCATTCGGTTGCCCACCCCGGCGCTCTGATTCAACTGGATCACGCCACGGCTGCCGGTGAAGGCCTGGTCACTGGTCGTGACCTGGCGGCTGCCGGGAGTGTGATCAGTTGCGTCGGAGCCGTTTGCCAGCGCCACGTTCTGCTGGCTGAGAATGCTGTCGTCGATGCTTTGCGGGATGGCACTGATGCCGACCCGCACGGCGTTGGCCTGTTGTGTCGCGGCGCCAGCCGACTGGTTGATACCCAGAATGCCGCTGCCGTTGCTGAAGGAGGTGCCGTGGATACCGGCGCTGGCATCGATGGCCCGGCTGGCCGGGCTATCGATCCTCTGCTGTATGTGGGTAGTGGCGCGGGCTTCGGTGCCAATGGCGATGGCCCGGCTGTTGTTCTGCTGCTGACCGTCGCCGGCAGCCTGGTTGATCGACAGGTTGCCCTGGTAGTTGCGTGCGCTGGCATCCAGAGTGGCGGTGTCGACCACCGGGGAGCCCGCCAAGGCGGTACCGCAGCACAGGGTCAGGCAGAGCAATGAAATCTTCATGTCATTGGCCCCGGGTGAGGATCTGCAGCGGCGCCAGGCCGCGCTGGACGTTCTGATTGACCGTGTTGGATATGTTGTTGCCGCTGGCGGCGCCAGGGCCCGAACCACCGGCCATGCCGGGTAGTTGCGTTTGGGCGGTGCCCAGGCCGCGAATGTTGCCCGAGGCGTCTGGCATGATCACCCGGTTGACCGTCGAGCCGCTGGCGACATTGGCGAAGTCGCCGTCGCTCAGCTCATTGGTCTGGGCCATGACGCGTTCTGATGGATTGGTGTTGACCGTGGTCGGGTAGGGGTCGGGGGTACCGGTCTTGCGGGCGGCTTGGCGGGCCTGGACATCACGGGTCAGGACCACGACACCATTGCCCTGGGCATAGACCGGAATGGGCAGGGTTGCGACGCTGAGGCAACCCATGATCAATAGCGCTGGCAGAGTGTTCTTGAGATTCCCCACGGCAATGCTCCCTTTCCTGTGCGCTGGCCCTTCAGCGTTGCGAGGAGGAGAGCAGGAGCCGTGCCTGTTTTGCTTTTTATCGGTAAATCAAAGCGTTGCGGATATTACCTGGAAATAGCGGCCTATCGTTGTATCAGCGCTGATACAACTGCGCGCTCTGATGCTCGTCAAGGCGCCAAGAATCGTGCCTGGGGGGAGGCGAAGAGGTCTGTATCACGCTTGAAACACTTGCCCCATTGATGCGCGAATAGCCCCAAGACCGGGGGCTGTGGAGCCCCACTGTGTTTCAGTGGCTTAACATTGCGTGGCACAGTCCGCTGCCTGATCGCCGAGCAGCCGCGCCACGGCGGCCAGGGCCTGGGCGCGTCGTTGCGGCCAACTGCCCTCGATGACCTGGACCGCTTGCCGGTGCTGTTGCAGCCAACCCAGGCTGTCGTCGAAAAAAGCCTGGCGTTCGCCCAGCAGCGGTTGGCAACGCTGGCCGTCGCCCACCCAGTCCACCCCTTGCGGGCTGAGCAGCAGGTGCAGGTTGTAGTGCCTGTCCAGCAATGCCTGCTCGATCCATGCGGGGCAGTCACCGAACAGCACGCGGCTCCAGAGAATATTACTGAGCAGGTGGGTGTCGAGGATCAGCAGCCGGGGCGCATGCTGCCGGGCCCGATCCTCCCAGGCCAACTGGCCCCGGGCGATTGTGGGAATATCGGCGTAGCATGTGTCGCGCTGCTCCTGGTCAATAAAATGACGCACATATTCACCCACCACCTCGCCGCCGAAATGCGCCTGGATTTCGCCGCTGAGCCAGCTCTTGCCGCTGGACTCCGGACCGCACAGCACCAGGACCTTCATGCGCTCACCAATGCCGGGTCACGTCGCCACTCCAGCCAGCCGCGCACCGCGATCACCGTGAACAAGGCGTAGAGGGCGGCGGTCAGGTACATCGCCTTGTACAGGAACAGCCCGACAAACAAGACGTCCAGCACCACCCACAGGGGCCAGCACTGCAGGCGCTTTTGCGCCATCCATAGCTGCGCCACCAGGCTGAAGCCGGTCAGGGCGGCATCCAGCCAGGGCTGGGCGGCATCGGTCCAGGTTGCCATGGCCGAGCCCAGGGCCAGGCTCAGCAACAAGCCGGCGCCCAGGCCGGCCAATAAGGGCGTGGTCCCCAGGCGAGTGACCCGCCGCGCATCCTCGACCCGGTCCGGCCGTGTCCACTGCCACCAGCCATAGAGTTGCAGGGCGGCATAGACCACTTGCAGGAGCATGTCCGAGTACAGGCGCACCTCAAAGAAGACCCAACTGTAGAGCAGCACCATCACCAGCCCGATCGGCCAGCACCAGGGGTTCTGCTTGACCGTGAGCCACACGGCGATGACGCCGAGTACGGCGGCGAAGAGTTCGAGGCCGGACATCGGCGATCCTTGGCACTGAAGGGAAGGGCGCGATGCTACAAGCTTCAGGCTTGCAGCTTCAAGCAGAAGCTAGGCGCGCGGGGCCGTCGGGCTGGAGTCGCTCGGGGCTGTGCACGCAACCGATAGGCATTGATGGGAGAGTCCGACGCTTAGACCACGCTCGCAACAACACTCTCACAGTCTTCATTTATGTTGAGACAGCCTGGGGCCTTTGCCGGGCTGCTCTGATAGGATTTCGCCCTCGCAAGATGAAACCTTTAGGCGGCCTGAACTTTTCAGCTGGCTTTGCGACCAAGTGTCGCTGTAAAACAGCCGGGCCGTTTTGGGCACCAGCATGCAAATCAAAGAATAAGGAACCTGCAGAGAGCAGCGTTTCATGGGGGAGTGATGGATTTTTGGAGCGCCTTACAGGCAGTCATACTGGGTATCGTCGAGGGCTTGACTGAGTTCTTGCCGATATCCAGTACCGGTCACCAGATCATTGTGGCCGACCTGATCAACTTCGGTGGTGAGCGGGCCATGGCCTTCAACATCATCATCCAATTGGGCGCAATCCTCGCGGTAGTCTGGGAGTTTCGCGGCAAGATCTTCGAGGTGACATTGGGGCTGCCACGCGAACGCACCGCGCAGCGCTTCACGTCTAATCTGCTGATCGCCTTCATGCCGGCGGTGGTGCTGGGGGTGCTGTTCGCTGACCTGATCCACGAATACCTGTTCAATCCAATCACCGTGGCGGCGGCCCTGGTGGTTGGCGGTGTGATCATGCTCTGGGCCGAACGCCGCGAACACCGCATCGAGGTGGACCACGTCGACGAGATGCGCTGGAGCCATGCTTTGAAGATCGGCTTCGTGCAATGCCTGGCGATGATTCCGGGGACTTCGCGCTCCGGCTCGACCATCATTGGCGGCTTGTTGTTCGGTCTGTCGCGCAAGGCTGCCACCGAGTTTTCCTTTTTCCTGGCCATGCCGACCATGGTTGGCGCGGCGGTCTACTCGGGCTACAAGTATCGGGATCTGTTCGAGCCCAGTGACTTTCCAGTGTTCGCCATTGGTTTCGTGGTGTCGTTCATCTTCGCCATGATCGCAGTGCGTGGCCTGCTCAAGTTCATCGCTAATCACAGCTATGCCGTGTTTGCCTGGTACCGCATCGCCTTTGGCCTGTTGATCCTGGCCACCTGGCTGTTCGGCTGGGTCGACTGGGCCACGGCGCAAGGTTGAGCATGTCCCGCAACCCATCGACCATGCGCCGTGCCGCTAGCAATGAGGCGCTGGTGCGCCATCCCCGCCGCAAACTGCTGGCCTTCGCGGGGCTGTGCCTGTTGCCGGTGGCCGGCTCGATGCAGATGGCGCTGGGTGGGCACGCCTGGCTGCCATTGTTGGCGTATCCGCTGGTCAGCCTACTGAGCTTCCTGCTGTATCGGCAGGACAAGCGCCAGGCCCGTGCCCAGGCCAGACGGACGCCGGAGAAGATATTGCACGCCAGCGAACTCTGCGGTGGCTGGCCCGGAGCTTTGTTGGCCCAGCAGTTGTTCCGACACAAGACGCGCAAAGCGTCCTACCAGTTGACCTTCTGGGGGATAGTCGCTGTGCACCAGCTGTTCTGGACCGACTACCTGCTGTTTGACGGGCATTGGCTGGGCATGCTGCCGGAGTTCTTGCTCAGATAAGCAACGCCGGCTGCAAGCGCTTGGGCAGGCGCCGCACCACCAGTTGGTGCGAGCGTCGCAGCAGGTCGCTCAACTCTTCACGGCCCATGGGGTAGGGCGGCACCATGCTGATCCAGTGAGCCCGGGCCAGGTAGGGTGCAGGACGAATTCCGGGGCGGTCGGCGTAGCCCAGGAACAGCTCGCTGTCGACCTTGAACGACAGGCCAGCACCGGCCAGGTCGAGCACGGCGAACATCTTGTTGCCTGCCACCGAGAACACTCGCACGCCACCCCATTTGTAGTCTTCCCGAGCACCGGGCAGGCTCAGGCACAGCTCCACCACCTGCTCGGGGCTCATCCTTTTTTCAGACATAACGGTCTCCACAAGCCTCGAACGAGGCGACCAGATGATCGATCCAGACCCGCACGGCAGGCAATACACCGCGCCGGTGGGTGTACACCGCTTGCAGGTAGCCGCCTGGCAACGACCATTGCGGCAGCAAGCGCACCAGTTCACCGCGCTCCAGCTCCTGCTCGCAGTGCATGATCGGCAGCGCAGTGAAGCCTAGCCCGGCGAGGGCGGCGGTCTTGCGCACCACGAAATCATCGATGGCCAGGCGCGGCTCCACCACCAACTCGTGCTGTCCTCCCTTGGGGCCGTGCAGGCGCAAGTGCATCAGGCGGTCCTCCTCGACGGCGCCCAGCGCCGGCAGTCCGGCGAGTTGCGCAGGGTCCTCCAGATGGTCAGCGAAGCCTGGTGCCGCCACCAGTTGCATCTGCGCCTGGCGCAGGCGACGGGTGACCAGAGCAGGGTCTTCGTCGCCGAGTTCGCGCACCCGCAGGGCCACGTCGATGCCTTCGCCGACCAGGTCGACCCTGCGGTTGAGCAGGACCATGTCCAGGTGCACCTGCGGGTATTGCGTGAGAAAGCGCGTGATCACCTCGGGCAGGAAGGCGTTGGCCAGGGCCACCGGGCAGGACACCCGCAAGCGCCCGCGAGGCTCGCTGGTCATGCTGGCCACCGCTTCGTCAGCCATCTCCGCTTCCAGCAGCATGGCCTGGCAGTGACGCAGGTAGCGTTCTCCCACAGCGGTGAGCTTCAGTTGCCGGGTGGTGCGTTGCAGCAGGCGTGTGCCCAGACGTTCCTCCAACTCGGCAATGCGCCGTGACAGGCGCGACTTGGGAACGCCCAGCAAGCGGCCGGCCGCTGCGAAGCCACCGGCCTCGACTACCCGGGCGAAGTAGAACAGGTCGTTGAGATCTTGCATTTGAATATCCATTGTCCTATCTGTGGGACAAAGTAATGCATTTTTGCTGACTTATCAGCTATTCGCTGGGTCTGTAGGATTCTCTCCATCGTGATCGCCCAAGCCGCGGTCTTCATTCACAGGAGAGACCCCATGAAACTGTTGCATATCGATTCGAGCATCCTGGGCGACAATTCCGCCTCCCGCCAGCTGAGCCGCAGCGTTGTCGAGGCCTGGAAGGCCGCCGATCCGAGCATTGAAGTGACCTACCGTGACCTGGCTGCCGATGCCATCAGCCATTTCTCCGCCGCGACCTTGGTCGCCGCTGGCACCCCGGAAGAAATGCGCGATGCCGCCCAGGCTTTTGAGGCGCGCCTGAGCAGCGAGACCCTGGAAGAGTTCCTGGCCGCCGATGCCGTGGTCATTGGCGCGCCGATGTACAACTTCGCCGTGCCGACCCAGCTCAAGGCCTGGATCGACCGCGTCGCCATCGCTGGCAAGACCTTCCGCTACAGCGAAGCCGGCCCTGAAGGCCTGTGCGGTGACAAGAAGGTGGTCTTGGTATCCACTGCCGGTGGTTTGCATGCGGACCAGCCGACTGCTGCTGGCCATGAGGATTTCCTCAAGGTCTTCCTCGGTTTCATCGGCATCACCGACCTGGAGATCGTCCGTGCCCATGGCCTGGCTTATAGCCCGGAACATCGCAGCCAAGCCATCGACGCTGCCCAGGCGCGGATCGACAACGAGCTGTTCGCCGCCGCCTGAACCTGAGGTTCGACAAGCCGGCTGTCGCCTCGGGTGGCAGCCGGCTTTTTTCGTTCAGTAGCTGCGTGCACGGCGGGCCAACAGCAGAGTCAGGCCGACACCGATCAGGGCGAGCAGGGCCGCGGCGCAGAAGATCGAGGCATAGCCCAGGTGCGCGGCCAGCGCGCCCATCACCGGGCCGGCGATGGCCAGGGCCAGGTCGAAGAACACCGCATAAGCACCAAGCCCCGCCCCGCGACTGCTGCTGGGCACCTGCTTGATCGCTTCCACCCCCAGTGCCGGATACACCAGCGACAGCCCGAACCCGGTCAGGCCGGCACCCAGCAGCGCCCAGGGCGGCGAAGGTGCCAGCCAGAGCAGGGCAAGGCCCAGAACCTCGGTACTCATGCACGCGATAGCCACCGAGTAGCCGCCGAAGCGGTTGACCGCGTTGACGAACAGCAGCCGGGAAAGGATGAAGCACAGCCCGAAGGCGCTCAGGCACCAGGCCGCGCCAATCCAGCCGCGCTCGAGGTAATAGAGGGTGACGAATGTGGTCAAGGTGCCATAGCCGATCGATGCCAGGGTCAGGCCCAGGCCACAAGGAGCGACCCGGGCGAAGGCGGCCCAGAACGGCAGGCGTTCGCCCCGCACCACCGTCACGTCAGGGCGCTTGCGCAGCACCAGGAGGGCGAGCAGTGCAAGGACCAGCAACGCCGGGCCGAGTACGCTGAAGTCCAGCCCATCCACCATCAGCACACCGACGGGCGCGCCAATGGCGATGGCGCCATAGGAGGCGATGCCGTTCCAGGAGATCACCCGTGCCGTGTGCTCGGCCCCGACCTGGCCGATGCCCCAGCTCAAGGTGGCGACACCGATCAGGCCCTGGGCGATGCCCAGCAGCAAGCGGCCGCCGAGCAGCAGTGCCAGGCTGAGCAGCGGCAAATTGAGGGTCCAGGCTGAAAACAGGGTCAGCACACCACATCCGGCGATGCCATAAAGGCCATAGCGGATCGCCCGCTTGCCGCCAAGGCTGTCCGCCACGCGTCCGGCGAAGGGCCGGCTGAGCAGGGTGGCGAGGTACTGCAGGCCGATGGTCACACCTGCGACGACCGCGCCAAAACCCAGTTGATCGTGCACGTAGCCGGGCAGCACCGCGATCGGCAGGCCGATGCAGAGGAAGGCGATGAAGGTATAGAAAACGATCGACAAGATCTGCAGGGTGATCGAAAAGGTACTGACGGGGGCGGGTTGTTGCGCGGTCATGGGGCTCGTTCGCGGGCAGGCGGTTGGGCGTGGGGCCATGATGGCTGCTGCGCGAAAGAAAAGAAAGCAGGCTAACGAATTATTCGTCCGGGGACGGGGTAGATGCTTGCCCGCGTCGTCCGCAAAATACGCCGAAAACGCAGGGCAGGCAGGACCTGCCCCGCGTCCGATGCTTAGATCAACACACCCTGGCTGCGCAGGTAGTCGTCATAGGTTCCGCTGAAGTCCACCACACCATCAGCGCTCAGCTCGATGATGCGGGTGGCCAGGGACGACACGAACTCGCGGTCGTGGCTGACGAAAAGCAGTGTGCCTGGATAGTTCTCCAGAGCCAGGTTCAGTGCTTCGATCGATTCCATGTCCAGGTGGTTGGTCGGTTCGTCCATCACCAGCACGTTGGGCTTCTGCAGGATCAGCTTGCCAAACAGCATGCGGCCTTGCTCACCACCGGAGATCACCTTGACCGACTTCTGGATCTCATCGTTGGAGAACAGCATGCGCCCGAGGGTGCCGCGGATCAGTTGCTCGCCCTGGGTCCACTGGCCCATCCAGTCGAACAGGCTCAGGTCCTCCTCGAAGTCATGGGCATGGTCCTGGGCGTAGTAGCCAACCTCGGCGCTGTCGGTCCATTTCACCGCGCCGCTGTCTGGGGTCATCTCACCGACCAGGGTACGCAGCAGGGTGGTCTTGCCGATCCCGTTGGGGCCGATGACCGCCACGCGTTCGCCGGCTTCGATGGTAAAGCTGAAGTCCTTGAACAGGACCTTGTCATCGAACGCCTTGGACACCTTCTCCAGGGTCACCGCCTGGCGGTGCAGCTTCTTGTTCTGCTCGAAGCGAATGAACGGGCTGACCCGGCTCGACGGCTTGACCTCGGCCAGCTGGATCTTGTCGATCTGCTTGGCACGTGACGTGGCCTGCTTGGCCTTCGAGGCATTGGCCGAGAAGCGGCTGACGAAAGTCTGCAGCTCAGCGATCTGCGCCTTCTTCTTGGCGTTATCGGCCAGCAACTGCTCACGGGACTGGGTGGCCGCAGTCATGTACTCGTCGTAGTTGCCCGGGAACAGGCGCAGCTCGCCATAGTCCAGGTCGGCCATGTGGGTGCAGACACTGTTGAGGAAGTGACGGTCGTGGGAAATGATGATCATGGTGCTGTTGCGCGCCGTGAGCACGTTTTCCAGCCAGCGGATGGTGTTGATGTCCAGGTGGTTGGTCGGCTCGTCGAGCAGCAGCACGTCCGGGTCGGAGAACAACGCCTGGGCCAGCAGCACCCGCAGCTTCCAGCCCGGGGCGACTTCGCTCATCGGACCGAAGTGTTGCTCCAGCGGAATACCCAGGCCCAGCAGCAACTCACCGGCGCGGGACTCGGCGGTGTAGCCGTCCATCTCGGCGAACTCGGTTTCCAGCTCGGCGACGGCCATGCCGTCTTCTTCGGTCATCTCTGGCAGCGAGTAGATGCGGTCACGCTCGGCCTTGACCTTCCACAGCTGCTCATGGCCCATGATCACCGTATCGATCACGGTGAATTCCTCATAGGCGAACTGGTCCTGGCGCAGCTTGCCCAGGCGGGTGTTCGGCTCGAGCATCACCTGGCCGGCAGACGGCTCCAGGTCGCCGCCGAGGATCTTCATGAAGGTCGACTTGCCGCAGCCGTTGGCGCCGATCAGGCCATAGCGGTTGCCGTTGTTGAACTTGACCGAGACGTTCTCGAACAGCGGCTTGGCGCCGAATTGCATGGTGATGTTAGCGGTAGAAATCAAGTGCTTGTCCTGCGGGGATTCCAGAGGTGTATTTAGGCCCTTGCGTCAGTTTTGGGCCAATTTTGGGCCAATTCGACTCGAGGCGGCAGCTTCTCCAGCTCCCTCCAGTCCGAGGAGGAGCTGATCCATTTCGCGTAGGTAGAGAGCAACATCTCGACGCTGTGGCCGAGCTGGTTCGCGATGAACACGAGGTTCATCCCAGCCATCAGGCACATGGTCGCGTAAGTGTGGCGGGTATCGTACTGCCGGCGTTCACGGATGTTCAGCGCCTTCAGCGCCGATTTGAAGTGGCGGATTGTAACACTTGGCTCGTTGATCCACAGCCCACCTTTGCTCGGTTGGAACACGAAAGGGCTGACCGGGTACGCCGACTTTGAGGCTCTCCGGCGGAGAGTCGCCATCCGCGTGGCTTGACTGATGGTGTTGAAGGCTCGCTCATTGAGCCGGATAACCCTGTGATGCGTGGTCTTTGTTCGTTCCTGGGGAGCGGTTGAGTAATTCGACCATGCATTGCTGTCGGTGGCGGCAGGTATGTTTAAATGGCTGTCCTGCAGGAGGATCGATATGAGCAAGGCTGCAAAAAAAACGTTCTACATCGCTGGTGCACCAATGATCGCCGTTGGCGCGGCTTTCGCCGCAGTGGGGGCTAGCGGCCAGCCCGCGTTCGGCTGGACAGCTGCAGGGCTGATGATCCCCGGCGTTGCCTTGCTGATCGTTGGCGCCTGCCGGAATCGCCGGCGGGCTTGAGTTGTAAGGGAGGGGCTACAGCTGGGCGGAGTACGAATACACCCCTTAGCCGTTTGCGAGCTATATGTGGGCCAAATCCATGGCCGAGGTAGCGGGTTAGCCCCGTGACCTCATCGCTATTCACCTCGCCGACGGCCAGTTCTCCTAGCGGCTTAGTTTCCGGTCATCAGCGTTACGGACAGTGTCAGGTTAATCCCCGTACGGTTCTCCAAGACAAGCTGGTCTGCTGCGTCGATGCCAACTGCTCTGCTTGTTCTTGGTGGTCGTGCGCCCCGGCCAGCGCCATGTTGGCGGTCATGCCAACGACTGCGACTGTGCTCATGGGTATCTTCAAGACAGGCGCCGCCCTCGCCAGGGTGGCGTGATCAATTTCCACTTCCGTCCTCCGGTGCTTAGGGACGGGATTTACCAGAAGAAAGAGATCAAGAGAGTCTTCGATAGCTTCGACGATTCATCGCATAAGGACGACGAGCATTGGGCGGTCGATATTCGAAACATTGATGATGCCCAGCTGTTGATCCGCACCCTTAACCTGCGGTGATCAACCCTATAAAAGGTCTGACCCCAAGGTCTGGTAACTGCCGCACCAAAGTTTTTGGATCGGTATTCAACCTTCGGTACCTCAATTTCCAGGGCCGATCAGGAAGTCGTTGCGGCTGATCTTGCGACGGTTGCGGTGCTCGGGTCGTATGCTCAGGTTGTGCCAGAGCAGGTCGAGCTGCTTTTCGGCTACTTCGGTCATGGATCTCTCTTTGAGGTTGAATAGCCGGTTTTGGTCGCCCTGGGCATCGACGGCAACGTATTCGCCACCCCGGCATGAGCAGCGCCCTCCCTAATTCGCCACGAGCTGCCGCTGAGCGACGGGATAAGGCGCTTGCAATGCCATGACTGAGAGCAATCGGCCGGGGCTGCCATAGGGTCTGATCGTCAGTCTATTGCGCGCGCAGACCAACATTATGGTGGACTGAACTATTCAATGTTCTGGATTGATCTGCCAGTACCCGTTACCTTGATATTTCACGCAAGGAGTTCGGACATGGCAGATAAATATGTTGGAAAAATAATTGGCGTTGGCACGGATAACTTGGACTACGTGATTAACATATATCAGGACGAGATCGTCGAGCGCTCGCCAGACGGCATGGTTCGACATGAAGGCCTGAAGCATTTCGAAATGCAGTTTGGTGGTGACGTGAAGAAGATTTCCGAAACCGAGTACGAGATTGTGGCTACGGGGGTGAGGGTCACTGTACAGAATGGTCAAAGCTAGGAGAGGCGGTACTTTCAAGTCCTTATAAGCCCGTGAAGCAGAACCATTGTGTTTCGGATCACTGCGATACACCCGCTTGAGCAGCGCGTCACTGACCGTTCGAGGCTGGCCAACACATAAAGCCCGCTATCGAATCCGTTCGACCCGGTCGGCCACTTGGCGTGCTCGTTCCAGCAGCGCTTCAGGGGAGCCGTCGAGCGGCACGGCCACGCGCAGCCGGCCGAGTGCGCGGCCCTGGATGCGGTCGATACCGCCGTGCAGCAGGCGCACTTGCCGTCCCAGCGCTGCCGAGATGCCGGCAAGGTCGGGTTCCAGTGCCCGTTCGCCGGTGTAGTGCAACTCCAGCCATAACTCGTCACCCGCACTGTCCGGGGCCTGGCCGGCTCTGGAAGGGCCGCGCAGGAGTATCTGGCTGACGGCGTGATGCGGATCGCCGAACACTTGCCAGACTTCACCCTGTTCCACCACGTGCCCACGTTCGAGCACGGCCACGCGGTGGCACAGGTCGCGGATGACTTCCATTTCGTGGGTGATCAGTACGATGGTCAGGCCCAGGCGGCGGTTGATGTCGCGCAGCAGGTCGAGGATAGCCTGGGTGCTTTCCGGGTCGAGTGCGGAGGTGGCTTCGTCGCACAAGAGGATCTGTGGTTGCAGCACCAGCGCCCGGGCAATGCCTACTCGTTGCTTCTGGCCGCCGGACAATTGTGCCGGATAGGCGTTGCGCCGCTCGCTCAGGCCGACCAGTTGCAGGAGCTCATCGACGCGACGGACGCGTTCGTCACGGGGTACGCCGGCCATGCGCAGGGGCAGCTCGATATTCTCGGCCACGCTGCGGGTAGCCATCAGATTGAAATGCTGGAAGATCATGGCCACCTTGCGGCGTAGCTCACGCAGGCGCGAGCCGGCGAAGTTGGCGATGTCTTGGCCATCGATCAGTACCTGGCCTTCGCTGGGTGTTTCCAGGCGGTTGATCAGGCGCAACAGCGATGATTTGCCGGCGCCGCTGCGGCCAATGATGCCGAATATTTCGCCCTGCTGGACGTGCAGGTCGATGCCCTGCAGGGCCGTCAGCGAACCATAACGCTTGGTGACGCCGCGTAGTTGCAGCTGTGCGGTACTAGCAAGGATTTCTTGGGAAAAGCGGGTCACGATCGGAGCGCCCCAATGTGTCGAAGTTAAAGAACGCCGGAGCATTCCGGCGCCTGCTAGAGAGGGGTCAGAACCCCGGTGCGATCTGGCCCTTGTAGCGGGTCAGGATGAACTCGCGTACTTGCGGTGAGTTGAGGGCCTTGGCCAGCTTCTGGATGCCGGGGGCCTGGAGGTTGTCCGGACGCGCTACCAGGAACTCGACATAAAGATCCTTGCCTTTTTCGACGATCAGGGCGCTGCTGGTGTCGATGCCGGCCTCCAGCGCGTAGTTAGCGAACACGAAGGCCAGGTCGACCTGCTTCACTGAGCGGGCCAGCATGGCGCCTTCGAGCTCACGGATCTTCAGGTGGCGCGGGTTGCCGGTAATGTCGCGCTGGGTCGACTGTGGGTTGCCCGCGTCCTTGAGTGTGATCAATCCGGCTTCGGCCAGCAGTACCAAGGCGCGGCCGGTGTTCACCGGATCGTTAGGGATGGCCACGCTGGCGCCGTCGGGCAGCTCGGCGAGGTCCTTGTACTTGGCCGAGTAGGCGCCGAAGGGCTCGATGTGCACGCCGACCACTGGCACTAGGTCGGTATGGCGGGTCTTGTTGAAGTCGTCGAGGAAGGGCCGGTACTGGTAGTAGTTGGCATCGAGGTTCTTTTGCGCCAGTTGCAGGTTGGGTTGGATGAAGTCGTTGAACACCTTGATGTCCAGGTCGACCCCTTCCTTGGCCAGGGCTGGTTTGACGAACTCGAGGATCTCGGCATGCGGGACGGGGGTGGCGCCGACGACCAAATGCTCGTTGGCGTGAGCGTTGAGCGCAATGACAGCGGCCAGGGCGGTCAGGATTCGTTTCATAGGGAGGCTCCAAAAAGTAGGGTCAGCGTCGGGTGAAATGTCGGACCAGGCGGTCGCCGCTCATCTGCAGGGCCTGTACCAGCAGGATCAGCAACAGCACGGTGACCACCATCACGTCGGTTTGGAAACGCTGGTAGCCAAAGCGGATCGCCAGGTCGCCAAGGCCGCCGCCGCCGATCACACCGGCCATCGCGGTGTAGTCCACCAGCACGATGGCCGTGACCGTGACTGCGGCGATCAACCCGGTGCGGGCCTCTGGCAGCAAGGTGTACCAGATGATCTGCCCGGTGCTGCCGCCCATCGACTGGCCGGCTTCCACCAGGCCGCGATCCACCTCGCGCAGCGCGGTTTCCACCAAGCGGGCGAAGAACGGCGTACAACCGATCACCAGTGGCGGGATGGTCCCGCGCACCCCCAGCGATGTGCCGGTGATCAGGGTGGTCAAGGGGATAAGCACGATCAGCAGGATGATGAACGGCAGCGAGCGCAGCACGTTCACCACCACTGACAGGCTGCGGTACAGCGGTGCGTTGGCCAGTAGCTGACGTTGCCCGGTGAGGTACAGCAGCACGCCAAGCGGCAGGCCGAGCAGCACGGTGAAGCCCAGGGCGGCGCCGAGCATGCTCAGGGTGTCCACGCAGGCCTGGCCGATTTCTCCCCAGTCGAGGTTGGCGAGCAGTTCGTTCATCGTCCGGTCTCCTGGCGCAGCGCTGCCACCGGATGCGGTGCGCGCAGGCGGTCGCCCTGGCCGAACAGCTTGTTGCGAAGGGTGCCTTCGGCGTATTCACGTTTGAACAGGCCACGTGCCTGCAGCTCCGGCACCAACAGCTCGACCACGGCGACGAAGGTTTCCGGGGCGACCACGCTGGACAGGTTGAAACCATCCACGCCAGTCTCCTCGACCCACTCCTGCAACTGGTCGGCAACGGTCTTGGCCGAGCCGACCAGTACCGGGCCATCACCGCCGATGGCGCAATAATCGGCGATCTCGGCAGTGGTCCAGGTGCGCGTCGGGTCGGCACGGGTAAAGGCCTCGACGGCGGACTGAATGGCTTCGCTGGGCACTTCGCGCAGCACCTGGTCCGGTGTATAGCGGGCGAAGTCGATGCCGGTCCAGCCGGACATCAACGCCAGGGCGCCGCTGGCACTGGCGTACTCGCGGTATTCGCGCAGGCGCGCCAGGGCGGCTTCATCGGTTTGCGCGACGATCACCGTGAGCTGTTCGAGGACCAGGATATCGCTGGCGCTGCGTCCGGCAGCGATGGCAGCGGCGCGCACGTCGGCGACCTGCTTCTTCAGTACGGTCTTGCTTGGCGCGGCGACGAATACGCACTCGGCGTTGGCGGCGGCGAAGCCCCGGCCACGGCTTGAGGCGCCCGCCTGATAGAGCACCGGCGTGCGCTGCGGCGAAGGCTCGCTCAGATGGAAGCCGGGCACCTTGAAATAGGTGCCTTCATGACCGATGCCATGCACTTTGCGCGGATCGGCGTAGACACCGCTTGCACGGTCGGCGCGCACCGCATCTTCTTCCCAGCTGGTCTCCCACAGCTTGTAGCAGACCTGCAAGTATTCCTCGGCCATCGCATAGCGCTGGTCGTGGGACAACTGGTCGCGCTGGCCGAGATTGCGTGCGCCGCTGGCCAGGTAGGAGGTAACGATGTTCCAGCCGGCGCGGCCCCCGGTCAGGTGGTCAAGGGTGCTCATGCGCCGGGCGAAGGGGAATGGATGCTCGAAAGACACTGATGCCGTGACACCGAAGCCCAGGTGCTGGGTCGCGGCGGCCATGGCCGGAACCAGTTGCAACGGGTCGTTGACCGGCACCTGGGCGCCGCTGCTCAACGCCGCGTCGGCGTTGCCGCCATAGACGTCGTACACGCCTAGCACGTCGGCAATGAACAGACCGTCGATGCAGCCCCGTTCCAGGGTCTTGGCCAGTTCGATCCAGTAGTGGATATCGGTGTAGCGCGTCGCCTGGTCGCGCGGATGCCGCCACAGGCCGGGTGAGAGGTGGCCTACGGTGTTCATGGCGAAGGCGTTGAGACGTATCTGCTTGGTCATGACACGGCCTCAGTTCCAGTCGTGGCGCGTCGGCTTGATGCCGTTCAGGGCCCAGTTGCCGACCAAGTGGTACTTCCAGCGCACGGGGTCGTGCAGGGTGTGCACGCGGGCGTTGCGCCAGTGCCGGTCGAAGTTGTGATGCACCAGCGAGGAACGCGTGCCGCCCAGTTCGAACAGACGGTTGCTGGCCTCGATGGCGACTTCGGTCGTCAGCACTTTGGCCTTGGCCACCGCGACCGAAGCCGCGGCGACGTTATCCTCGTCCGGTGCCGGTCTGGCGGCATCCAGCACGCGCCCGGCGCGTTCCAGCAGGGCCTCTGCGGCCTCCTGGCGGATCTCCAGCGAGCCGATCTGGATGATGGTCAGCGGGTCCTCGCTGGCTTTTTCCACGCCGGCGTCGATCCAGGGGCGGGCGTGCTCACGGACAAAGGTGATGGTGTCGTCCAGCGCCGCGCGGCCGATGCCGGCGTCGATGGCGGCGGTGGTCAGCTGGGCGAAGGGGCCGGCCAGGGTCGGGCTCTCGTAGGAGCGGTAGCTCGGAAACAGGTTGAAGGCTGGCACGCGCAGGCCGTCCAGCAGTACGGTGCCGCTGGAGGTGGTGCGTTGGCCCATGCTGCTCCAGTCATCGACTACCACCAGGCCAGGTGTGCCACGCTGTGCGAAGGCCAACTGCGCGCGGCCTTGATCATCCAGCGCCAGCACACCGATCCAGTGGGCGTACAGCGACCCGGTGCAATAGCCCTTGCGCCCGTCGATGCGGTAACCGTCACCCTCGGCGACCAGGCGCGTGCGGATGTCCTGTACGGTCTTGCCGCCGGTTTCCGACAGCGCATTGGCGAAGCGATGGCCCTTGAGCACCAGGTCGAAGAAGAAACGCTTCTGCTCCTCGGTGCCCTGCAAGCGGATGTCTTCCAAGAGGCAGTAATGGTTTTGCGGAATTTGGCCGAGCGATGGGTCGGCGGCAGAAACGATGGCGATCACCTGCGCCAGGGTGGCGAAGGACACCTGCGCGCCGCCGTACGCGCGAGGGACGGTGATGCCCCATAAGCCGCTGTTGGAAAAGGCATCGACCACCTCGGCAGGCACCTCGCGGCGCCGGTCACGCTCGGCAGCCCCTTCGCGCAACAGCGCAGCGATACGGTGCGCGACGGCGATGGCTTCGGCATCGTCGCGAATGACATGGGCATCCGGCTGGCGGATGTCGTAGTGGGCGGATACGGCAGGAGTGGACATGGGTTCCTCAGGGGCTGTGCGAAAACACAGAACGCCTGAGCATGAACCATGCCATGCTGGTTATTCCTTTTAATTCAATAAGTTGCAATTGGTTTTAGATGTGGGTGTTCGGCTGTGAACAGCAAGGTGTTGGCCGGGTGTTTCTTGGTGAACAGTTGCCTGAGGGGCAGTTGGTGGCAGGGTTTGCGTTCAGGTCTGTTCAGGAGGTGCGGCGGATCGCAAGACGAAAAAAAGCCCGCACGGAGGCTAATGCCTGTCAGTTAAGGCGCAGAGCGGCCCCATTGGCCTTAACTGACTGGCATTACGCACAAAGGCGGGCTTTTTACGATGGGTGCTGATCCTTCAGCAGGTCCAAGTATAGTCAGGGCGATGTCATATGGCCATTAATTGTGAGGTTTGAATCGTTGAGGTAGCAAGGGGAGGCTTTTGCATTGTGATGATAGAGTGCTGACTCTTGGCCGCAAACCTGGGCCAACTGCTTGAATATTTGTGTCTTTGGAGCTTGTGCATGCGCAATCTGGACTTCAGTTCCTGGGAAGGGATTCTTTCAACGCTGTTTGGACTGGCAGTGATCACGGTGATCGGCGTCGGCATTCGTCTGCTTGCCATGCAGACGATCCAGCAGCGGCGAGAGCGTGAAAACCGGCAGATCAATGAACGCTTGCGCACCCTCATCGCGGCCTACAAGACGCTGGGCGGCTCCTTCACCGGGAACCTTGAAGTCGATCCGACCCACCTGCGTGATCTGCTCCGCAGAAAGGAAAGCGAAAAGGTCACCGAGACGCAGGGGGCTGTCGTCGAGCCCGATAGTGAAGTGGCGGGCAGTGATCGGGCACGGCGGATGCGTGATGCCGTCGAGGCCGCGTTGTCCGACATCATTCTGCTGGGCACCGAGGAACAAGTGCGGTTGGCCGCCCAGGCCGCGTCGGAACTGGTCGCGGGCCGTCCGATACATACGGCAGAGCTGGTCATTTCCTTGCGTGACTTCATCCGCAGCGTGCTGAACCTGGATCCGGTGCCTACGCAGCTTGCGATTCCCCGGCAGGGGCCGGTCCGTCCATCCTCTGCCCGTGGCGGCAAGGGTGAGAAGGATGGGGCCAAAGGCGGCGGAGGAAAAGGTGGTGGCGGAGGTGGTGCCGGTGGGGGAGGCCAGGGCCTTGGTATAGGCCTGCATGGCGGCGGCCAGCAGGAGCCGCCTCCGCATCATTGATGGGCGGGTTCTCCGGCGGTCCGATAGGTGCTTTCTCCTGGGTCATGGCGCGCATACTCCAGGAAGCTCAGGGATCCTGAGCACTTGAGAGGTGTGTATGACCAATGAAAAGAATGGCGTAGGGAATGGTCCTGGGGGCAAGGGCATCGATGAGAAGGATGCTGCATCGGCTGCCGAGGGCCATCAGTCGCAGCCCCGACCCGCGGAACAGTGCACTCCTGATGTAGATGAGCAGGCGCCGTCCAAGGGCAACAGCGCACTGGGCGCTTCAAATGCCGAAAGGTACAGCTACCGGGATGAGCTGCCATCTCGACGCAACTGACATGGTGGGGCTGCTACGCAGCCCATCGCGACACAAGGCCGCTCCCACAGAGGGCTTGCAAGCCATAATATATTTACGTATCGGCAAGCCCCTTGTGGGAGCGGCCTTGTGTCGCGATGGGGCGCGCAGCGGCCCCAAACCATACGACAGATGCCTTAAGTGAACAACATTACGGCATAGGCCGGGTTCTTCATTTGAGTTCGCTGTTCTTTCTATCGCATTCGGCTTGAGCCTCGGCGCGACTTTTGAAAGTTATCGTGAGGCGTACTTTTTCTTGGTTATCGTAGATATCGAAGCTGCCCGGCTCGGTTCTCGCGCGAAAGCGGGCGCCGCTGAGAGAGCTTTCTTTCAGTATGGGGACGGCAGGTACAGTCACGAATCGCGCTCGCATTTGTTGCACCTCCAGAAAACCTAAGTTGTAGGGGCAAATCAGGGTATCCGCAAGGTGGCGGGCACTGGGATGGGGCCCGGCCCGGCAGACAGTTCGCTCGTTGCCGGCCATGTTGCGGGCTTTTCCCTGGCATTGTGCAGCGCAAGAAAGCGGATGCACGCACGTAGTGTTGTGCGTAGAGTTCGGTTTCATCCAACTACTGTCGGACTGCGTGTATGTCTCATGCCTTTGCCATCCTCCCTTCACCTGTCGGCGCGCTCACCTTGGTGGCGCGGGGCGACAAACTGGCGGCGGTGCTGTGGGAGAACGAACGGGCCAACCGCGTGCGCCTGGGCGAGTTGCACCGGGACGAAGGCCATCCCGTCCTGCAGGAAACCGCACGTCAGTTGGGTGAGTATTTCGCCGGCCGGCGCCAGCGTTTCGACCTTGAGCTGGACTTTCTCGGCACGGACTTCCAGCGCCAGGTCTGGGCCGCGTTGCTGACCATCCCCTTCGGTGAAACCCGCAGCTACAGCGACATCGCCCGACAGATCGGCAATCCGTCCGCGGTGCGTGCGGTAGGCGCGGCCAACGGCCGCAACCCAATCTCGATCATTGCTCCGTGCCACCGGGTGATCGGCGCCTCGGGCAGCCTCACGGGCTTTGCCGGCGGCCTTCAGGCCAAGCAGTACCTGTTGGCATTGGAAGGCAGGCAGAGCCTGGCGTTGGATTTCTGAACCTGTGAACGGGTTGGCCATACCTGGCTGGTCTACCTGGAAACATCTTGTTATGGTGCCCCCCTTTTTCACATCCAGTGTAGAGAGGGAGCTTATGCACTCATTTTTCGCCAAGACTTTCGGTGGCCTGACCACCAGCTATTATGTCCGCCAATTCCTGTTCGGATTGATCTTCGCAGTGCTCATCGTCGCTATGGCACTGAACAACCCATCGGGCGTCAAGCTGGGTATGGTGGGGTTCGCGCTCATTAATACTCTGTTGTACCCCTATTCGCGTTTTGTCTACGAAAGCATCGTTGGCTACATCATGGGCAACAATGTGTTCTTCGTGAACGCTTTGCTGATGCTATTTGTCAAGCTAATGAGCATGGCCATGTGCTGGTCCTTCGCGATTTTTATCGCGCCGGTGGGGTTGGCTTACCTGTTCTGGCGCAACAGTCGACCTTCTTCCAACTGATTCGACACAAGCCCTGATACTGTTCACTCAAATACCGCTTGAGAGGAAAGTACTGGGGCTTTGATGAAGTGGCTCTGGGCCGCGCCCAGGCTCAGCCAAACAGCCAGGCCAGCAACCCCAAGACGACGGCCAACAGGCTTCCGGCGAGCGCCGTGTACTCGAGGCGGGCGCGTCGGGCCTGGGCCGCCACTTCCCGTAGATACTGCCCCGGAGGCGGTGCGTCCGGGCGATGGCGCAGGCCTTCGGCGACATCGTTCAGCCGCCCCTGGATCAGCAGGCCGACCAGGTAATAGGTCAGGGCATAGCTGGCCAGCGCCAGCAGCAGGTATTTCATGACGCCGGGCCGGCGAGGGGCAGGGCGCTGGCGCTTCGCTCCAAGGTATCGAGCAGCACCAGGCCTTCTTCTTCGGCACCCAATGCAGCCAGCAGCCGGCCTTGGTGATCCCAGGCGGCGGAGCGGCCCGCGCCGATGAAATTGTCCGCCGCACCAACGCAGTTGGCCATCAGCACGGGCATGCCGAAACGGCGGGCGACCTCGGGGTAATGCTCGAAACCCTGTTCGACGCCTCTGGCGCTCTTGGCGACGCTGGCCAGGTAGATATCCGCTCCCAGCGCCCGTACCTGTTCGGCGTGGCTGTCGAACATCGATTCGTAGCAGATGGCGGGGGCCAGGCGCAGTTCTGCAGCCTGGAATACCAGAAGCTGGTTGCCCGCAGAGAACCACGGCAGTTCGTCGGGGTGTAGGCGCTGCTTGGCATAGATCAATCGTGGCGCCCCCGGCCGCAGGACCGGCATGCCGATGCGTACGCCGTGCTCTGTGGCCAATGGCAGGCCGAGGGCAACGGTGATGCCATGCTGGTCACACAGCCGCTGCAGCGGATCGAGCAGGGGTGTTTGGCCTGGCTCGGCCAGTTCACGGGCGAGCGTGGGCTCGTAGCCGCTCAAGGACAGCTCGGGGAAGAAGACCAGGCCCGCTCCCAGGCGCACAGCCTGGCGGACTGTCCGCAGGTGCCGTTCGAGGTTGCCTTGCAGGTCGCCCTTGAGCGAGCCCAGTTGTACGGCGCAGATCTTCACGAATGGTCATCCTTGGCTAGGGTTCTGGCGAGGATACTACCCCGCGCGATAGCCCGGCCAGCGCCTGTCCGAGGAGAGCGCGTCAGGATGCGGGCTGTGGCGCGAAGCGCTGGCGGAACCAGTCGTTGAGCATGGCTTTTTCCGCAAAGAGGCGGTCGCTGCTGGTCTGGCGTCCTGGCCGGCTCAGGTACATCTTGTCGCTGACACGGTCCGCGGCCTCTTGTTGGGGTTGACCCGGCTGCGACAGGGTGTAGTGCAGGTCGATGGTCGGCCAAGTGATGTCACGCATGAAGCGCACGTTATAGGCGCGGCTGTGCCAGGGCTCATAGCGTCCAGCCAGGTCAATGTCGCGGATGTCGATTTGCAGTTGCTGGCCGGGCTGCAGGTAGCGCTGGCCGAGCTTCTGCAAGTGCTGGGTGAGCGCCTTCATCACTTCTGCGTCAGCGCCACGCTCGTAGCCAGGGCTGTTCAGGCTAGCATCGCGGAATTTCTCGGGATGGTCGAAACGGACCTCGACCTGCGATGTCGGGGCGGTTTGTGCCATGCTGTCGAATGCCAGCACCATCAGCACGGCACAGGTCAGAACGGGACGCATGATGCACCTCCAGAGGGGGACTGCTTGCCCGTCCATTCTACGCCTGTTGCACGAGCAGCAGCAGAGGGGCGTTGCCATGAGCCGGATCGAACGGATAGCCGCCAATTCCAGAGGACGTGACCTGGCCGTGGGCGATATCCATGGCCATTTCCAGCGCTTGCAGCAGTGCCTGGACCGTATCGGCTTCGATCCGCACTGCGACCGCCTGTTCAGTGTCGGCGACCTGGTGGACCGTGGGCCGGACAGCGAGCAGGCGCTGGAGTGGCTGGCACGGCCGTGGTTCTTCGCGGTGCAGGGCAACCATGAGGCGCTGGCGGTCAACCATGTCTGCGGTGGGCGGCTGGACCGTGCCCTGTACCGCTCGGCAGGTGGCGCCTGGTTCCTTGACCTGCCGGAGGCGGAGCAGCAGCGTTTCGTCGAGGTATTCGCCACCCTGCCGATCGCCCTGGAGGTGGAAAGCGCGGAGGGTCTGATCGGTCTGCTGCATGCCGATTGCCCGTTTGCCGATTGGGCCGAGTTGCGTCGGCAACTGCAGGAGGGGCCGGACAGCGAGGTCCAGGAGGTCTGCCAATGGTCCCGGCGGCGGCTGCAGCAGGACGACAGCCGTGGCATCGAGGGTTTGCGCGCATTGCTGGTGGGGCATACGCCGGTGCATCGGGTAAAGGTGCTGGGCAATGTCTGGCACCTCGACACGGGAGGCTGGGCCAGTGGTCACTTCAGTCTGCTCGATCTGCGTAGCCTGACTTTGCTCAGCCCCACGCCAGGTGCATGAGCACGCCCAGGGCCAGCAGGATCAATACCGCGCCTGAGCAGCGCTCCAGCCATGGCAGGGCCTGGGAGAAGCGTCGCAGCACGCGGCGGTTGCCAATGGCCACGGCCACCAGCAGGTCCCAGAGCAGCACCATGAAGAACATCCAGCCACCGTACAGCAGCTTCCAGCCCAGGCCGGTATGGCTGGCAGCGACCATGCTGGCCAGGCTGACATAGAACAACGCGTTCTTCGGATTGAGGATGGCCGAGAGCACGCCCATGACCTGGCTGCGCGCGTCGGCTGTCGACCGGCGCGAGGCTACTGCTGCCGGCGTGGCGGATGAACAGCACGCCGAGGTATAGCAGATAGGCACAGCCAGTCAGTTGCAGCGTGATGAACAGGCCGCTGTCGGGGAGCAGGGCCGACACGCCGGTAAACGCGGCAAGGATGAACACGCCATTGGCCAGGGCGATGCCCAGGCAGGCGCCGCTCGCCACCCGCCATCCGGCGCTGATCGAGGTGCGGGCGACCAGGAAGAAATCCGGCCCGGGAGACAGCAAGGCAAGGAAATGGGCGGCGGCAACGATCAGGAACTGCTCCATGGGACGGCACTTCTCCAGCACGAAAGAAGCCGCGAGTCTGCGCCGTTGTCATCCGGTGGTATTGAAGAATATTGCGTGGGCAGCGACCCCTGATGGGGGGTGTGATCACTACAACCGGTAGTGTCCCGGCGTCACTCCGGTATGAGCCTTGAACACCCGTTGGAAGTGGCTCTGGTCGGCAAAGCCCAGGCGATAGGCGATATCGGCCAGCGCCTGGCCCTGGCGTAACCAGCGTCGTGCCTGATTGATCCGTGCGTTGAGCAGGTAGGCGTGAGGCGTCAGGCCGGTGGCGGTGCGGAAAACCCGGATCAACGGGTAGCGGCCCAGGCCTGCCCAGGCGGCCAATCGTTCCAGGGACAGCTCCGCGGGGTCGGCTGCGGCGACCTGCTCGATCAAGCCTTTCAGGGCCGGGGCGTTCAAGCTCGGTGCTGGCGCGCAAGCCAGCGCAGGGTAGTGTTGTAGGTCCTGGTCGCCGATGAACTCGATCAGCGCAGCTTCCTTCTCGGTGGGCTTGGCGCTGGAGAACAGCAGTTCGTTGAGGCGGCAGAACTGCCGGTAAAGCTGTGGCTGACGGCTGATCCGCGCCGGGGCGCGCTGTTCGTTCGCCTCGATGCCGGACTCCAGGCGCAGGCGCCGTAGCCATTCGGCATCCAGGTGAAGCATCTGGTAGCTCCAGGCCTGCCCTGGTTCGGGGTTGCAGGCATGCACCCGGTGCGGCGGCACCCACACCAGGGTGCCGGGCATCAGCTGCTCCTGGCCTGGGCCGGCGCCACTGAAACGGCTGAGGCCAGCATCCACTGCGCCGATGGAGAAGGTCGGATGACTGTGGGCCTTGTAACAGGCGCGGCTATGGCAAGCGCGGCGGCTCTCCACGAAGGGAAGGGCAGGGTCGCGCCAGAATGCCTGTTGTGGGTTGGCGCTGGTAGGGGGCATGGCGGCTTCCTCGATCAGGTTGGCAGCTTAGCAAGGGCCGGCCCGGCGCCGCAAAAAGAAGGTTCTTCACGGATTACTGGGGGATTGGGATTGTGTGATGACACACCAGGTGCCTGCCTTGAGTCCTGTGGCGCTCTTCAGATCCCGCGCCGGCGCATCGCGACACAAGGCCGCTCCCACACCATGGTCTGTGAGATAGGTGTTGTCAGCCTTGGCGCAAGGCGAAAGATGGGATGGGGGCTGTTGCGACCACCTCAATATCTTTGTCGAACAAACAAGGGCTTAAAACTTCGGTCTGTCAGGCCATGGCACGTTGCAACACATGTAGGAGCGGCCTTGTGTCGCGATGCGCCGGCGCGGGATCTGAAGAGTGCCACAGGACTCAAGGCATGCACCCGCTGGCCATAAAAAAGAAGGCCCCGACTGGGGCCTTCAAAAGACCTTGCGTACCTGCTGCTACAGGGACTGCAAGGCAATGCTGGCGGTTTGCGAGTTCTGCTGGCTATCGGCGTCCATCCACACCCATTGGCTGCCATCGCCTTGCAGGTTCTCCGAGATGCTTTGGATCTGCGAGGTACTGATCGTCACCACGCCCTGTTCACTGGCTGTCGGGCCCATGGCCGTGACCTGACCGGACAGCAGACCATTGGAGGTTTCGTTGACCACGAAGACCACCGCTTTGTCCTGGCGGAACTGGCAGGAAATGAACTGGTTGATAGTGCTGACGATGGTCAGGCTCATCCACTTTGACGGGGGCACGCTGTAGTAGCGGGTGTATTTGTTGAACGGCACCTGCTCGCCATTGGCTTGCAGAGGTTGGTTGTTCAAGCCGGCGGTGTTGGTCGGCATGCTGACGCTGCCGAGCCAAGCCTCGATCTGGGCGATGCCACTGTTGGGTGGAACCGACAACGACACGGTCTGGGTATCGGTACCCGAGACGAAGCCCAACGACGCCAGACCGGCATCGGCCGTGGTGCCAGGCACCGTGATCTGACAGGGCGGCTGGCTGTTGCTCCAGACCACATTGACGATGGCGTTGTTATCGTTCTGAGCCGAGTTGTAGATGAATACGCCATACAGCTGACCAGGGCGTAGCGTGGTGCAGGTGGCCGTATCACCGGACTTGAGGGTGATGCGTTGACCGCCGTTCCAGTTGATCTGGGCGGCGCTGACTCCGATGCTATCCATGTGGAATTTCCTTTTCCGAGAGGTTTGACGGTACAGGTGCGGTAACGCTGCCTCCGGATGCAGGGCTCCATGCACCTGGGCACTGAAGTGCCAACAGCAGGTATAGCCCCAGGGTCGATGCGCTTTCCAGTCGGGGTGATATTGAGTTGCTATCAACGTGGTGCAGCAAAAAGCGATTGGCTCTAGCCGGGCCTTAAGCCGTTGTTGTGCAAGAGTTGGAGGGGGCGCTGGGAATACAGTTTTTTGCTTTGACTGTACCTTGACGCTTGCCTTGGCCTGGCGAGAGAGTGGCGCCTGTTGTCATCGGAGAAACGCCATGGACCTCTCAAGCCTTCTGCTGTTCATCCCTGCCTGCTTTGCCTTGAACATGGCGCCGGGGCCGAACAACCTGTTGTCGCTGCACAATGCCAGCCGTTATGGCTTGCGCACCGCGTGCGTGGCCGGTGGCGGGCGGCTCCTTGCGTTCAGCGGCATGATTGCCCTGGCAGCCATGGGCCTGGCGGTGGTGCTGCACACCAGTGAATACCTGTTCCTGGTGATCAAGGTGCTGGGCGCTGCCTACCTGTTTTACATCGCCTGGCAGCTGTGGCACGCCCCCGTGGGCGAGGTGGCCGAAGCCGCCGACCAGCCGCGCGGCACCTGGCGGCTGGCGCGGCAGGAGTTCTGGGTCGCGGCAGGCAATCCTAAAGCGATATTGATATTCACCGCGTTCCTGCCGCAGTTCGTCTCGGTCGGCAGCGCCACGCCGGTGGCTGAGCAGTTCCTTTGGCTGGGCGCGTTGTTCCTGCTGCTAGAGTGGGCGGCGATTGCCCTCTACGGCGCGCTCGGCGCCTACTTGCAGCGTTGGTTCAACCACCCGGGACCGCGCCGGGTGTTCAACCGGGTCAGTGCGTCGCTGCTGGGTTGTGCCGGGGTCGGGCTGTTGGCGGCACGCCGTTAGCGCACGCTCAATCGCGGTAGAACACCTGGACCAGGTGGAAACCGAATTTTGTCTTGATCGGCCCGTGCACCACGCGCAGCGGCTTCTTGAAGATCACCTGGTCGATGGCGCCGACCATCTGCCCGGGGCGGACCTCACCCAGGTCGCCGCCGCGTTTGCCGGATGGGCAGGTGGAGAACTTCTTCGCCAGCACGTCGAAGGCTTCGCCCTTGGCGATGCGCTGTTTGAGCTGTTCGGCCTCGGCAGCGGTCTTGACCAGGATATGGCGGGCTTGTGTTTTCATGATGTACCTGTACGACGGGGCAAAAGCCGCCATTATGCCTGATCGCGCAGCTCCGCGCGGTCACGGAACTGCTCCAGCGCCTCGGGGTTGGCCAGGGCATCGGTGTTCTTCACCGGCAGGCCGTGCACCACGTTGCGCACCGCCAGTTCCACCAGCTTGCCGCTGATGGTGCGTGGGATGTCATCGACCTGGGCGATCACTGCCGGCACATGGCGTGGCGAGGTGTACTGGCGGATGACCTGGCGGATACGGGTTTGCAGGGCGTCATCCAGTTGCAAACCGTCGCGCAGGCGCACGAACAGCACCACACGCACATCGTTCTGCCATTGCTGGCCGATGGCGATGCTCTCCAGCACTTCCTCGATCTTTTCCACTTGGCGGTAGATCTCCGCCGTACCAATGCGCACGCCGCCGGGGTTGAGCACGGCGTCGGAGCGGCCATGGATCGCCAGCCCGCCTTCCGGGCTTTCTTCGGCGTAGTCGCCTTGGGCCCAGACGCCGGGAAACTGGCTGAAGTAGGCGTCACGGTAGCGCGCCCCGTCGCTGTCGCCCCAGAAGCCCAAGGGCATGGCCGGGAAGGGGCGGGTGCAGACCAGCTCGCCTTTCTCGCCGATCAACGGCTTGCCGTGCTCATCCCAGACTTCGACGGCCATGCCCAGGCCCTTGCACTGGATCTGGCCACGTCGCACTGGCAGGGTCGGGTTACCGAGCACGAAGCAGGAGACGATATCTGTGCCGCCGGACATCGAGGCCAGGCACAGCTCGGGCTTGATCTGCCGGTAGACGTAGTCATAGCTGTGCGGTGACAGCGGCGAACCGGTGGACATGAGCAGCCGCAGGCTGTCCAGGCGGTGGCTCTGGCGCGGCACCAGGCCTTCCTGTTCGAGGGCGGCCAGGTACTTGGCGCTGGTGCCGAAGGCCTGGATGCCTTCGGCGTCGATCAGGTCGATCAGACGCTCGGGGCCAGGGTGAAAAGGCGAGCCATCGTACAGGACCAAGGTCGCGCCCACGGCGAGGCCGCTGGCCAGCCAGTTCCACATCATCCAACCGCAAGTGGTGTAGTAGAACAACACATCGTCGGCCTTGAGATCGTTGTGCAGGCCGTGCTCTTTGAGGTGTTGCAACAGCACGCCGCCGGCGCGGTGGACGATGCACTTGGGCACGCCGGTGGTGCCGCTGGAATAGAGGATATACAGGGGGTGGTCGAACGGCAGCGCCTTGAAGCGTGGCTCGCCACCGGCCTGGTAGAAGTCGTCCCACAGGCTGACCCGTGGGGCGTTGAAGGCCTCGGCGCGGGTGTCCAGGCGGGTATAAGGCACTACCACCAGGTGTTCCAGGCTAGGGAGTTGCTCCAGCACTTGGTTGATCTTGTCCACCTGGTCGATGGACTTGCCAGCGTACTGATAGCCAGCGCAGACGATCAGTAGCTTAGGTTCGATCTGGCCGAAGCGGTCGATGATGCCATGGGTGCCGAACTCCGGTGACGAGCATGACCAGATGGCGCCGAGGCTGGCGCAGGCAAGCATGGCCACCAGGGTCTGCCAGGTATTGGGCATCACCGCCGCCACACGGTCGCCGGCCTGGATACCGGCGGCCTCCAGCGCGCGCTGCAGACCGGCGACATGGCGGGCCAGATCGGTATGGCTGAGCACCTGACGGGTACCGTCTTCACGCAGCGCGATCAGGGCCGGGCGGCCATCGCGGCGCAGCAGCAGGTGCTCGGCGAAATTCAAGGTGGCGCCGGCGAACCAGCGCGCATCGGGCATGTGCAGCCCCTCGTCGAGCACCTGGGTGGCTGGCGTGTGCCAGCGCACTTGGAAATACTCGACCAGGGACTGCCAGAACGCGGCGGGCTGTTCGATGCTCCAGCGGTGCAACGCCGGGTAGTCGTTCAGCTCCAGGTTGAAGCGCAGGTTGACCCAGCGGCGGAAGGCCTCCATCCGGCTGGATTCGACCTGCGCCGCAGAGGGATGCCAGAGGACATCATTCATGCCGCGCTCCTCTTTTTACAGGGCTGTCTTACTCCACTTTAGCCTGTTGCACGTCGGCGGAGGCGGACCAGATGCGGTAGCGGACCTCTACGCCCTCAGGCACATAGACCACCACCGGCAGCTTGCTGTTGTAGCGCAGCAGGAAGCCGTCGCCGACCACCGGCACGAAGGCCTCGGTCTTCTTGTTGTCCGGGCAGGCCATCAGGGTGCTGGCCGGGCCGGCGACCTTTTCAAGGCGATAGTAGTTGTAGCCCCAGCCTTGCAGGGTGTGTTCCTCGAGCGTACCGCCCAGGCGCTGGCGGTTGCAGTCGACCTCCAGGGTCTTGCCGGCCAGGACTTCGAGCTTGTAGGCCGACTCGTCGGCCTGTTCGGGCAGGTGGATGACCTGGCGGGTGAAGCCTTTTTCAGCCTCGGGGTAGGGCGCGACATCCTTGAGGCTGGCCGCCATCGCCGGAACGGCGGCGGCCAGGGACAGGGTGAACAACGCGGTGATGGAGCGTGGGCGCATAGGGCCTCCTTGCAGATGATAAATCGCGAGCGTACTGCCAGGCCCCGGACGGGCCCTCACTGGGCCAGCCAACCGCCATCGACGTTCCAGGCGGCACCACGGACCTGGCTACCGGCCTCGCTGCAGAGGAACAATACCAGTTCACCGAGGTGTTCGGGGGTGACGAAGGCCAAGGAGGGCTGCTTCTCGGCCAGCAGTTCCTGTTGCGCCTGTTGCGCCCCGACCCCGCCGGCAGCACGGTTGTCGATCTGTTTCTGCACCAGCGGGGTGAGTACCCAGCCGGGGCAGATGGCGTTGCAGGTGACATTGCTGGTGGCGGTTTCCAGGCCGACCACCTTGGTCAGGCCGACCACGCCGTGCTTGGCCGCCACATAGGCGGCCTTGCCGGTCGAACCGACCAGGCCGTGCACCGAGGCGATGTTGACGATCCGCCCCCAGTTGCGCGCCCGCATGCCTGGCAATACACGCTGGGTGCCGTGGAACACCGCCGAGAGGTTGAGGGCGATGATCCTGTCCCAGGCCTCGACCGGGAACTGCTCCACCGGCGCCACGTGCTGGATGCCAGCGTTGTTGACCAGGATGTCGACGCCGCCGAACGTGCTCTCGGCGTAGGCGAACAGGGCTTCGATCTGGGCCGCGTCGCTGAGGTCGGCGGGATGATGGCCAACCTTGACGCCATGCCGGGCGACTTCGTCGATGGCGGCCTGAGCATCGCCAAAGCCATTGAGCACAAGGTTGGCACCCGCCCTGGCCAGCACCAGGGCAATGCCCAGGCCGATGCCGCTGGTGGAACCGGTGACCACAGCTGTCTTGCCGTTGAGATTCATGCAGCGCTCCTTCTAGACGATACCGGTGGCGTAGAACGTGGCGATGACCACGAACACGGCCAGGGTCTTGATCAGGGTAATACCGAAAATGTCTTTGTATGCCTCGCGGTGGGTCAGGCCGGTGACGGCCAGCAGGGTGATCACCGCGCCATTGTGCGGCAGGGTGTCCATGCCGCCACTGGCCATGGCGGCGACCCGGTGCAGTACTTCGAGGGGAATGCCGGCGGCATTGGCTGCGGCGATGAAGCTGTCGGCCATGGCCGCCAAGGCGATGCTCATGCCCCCGGAGGCGGAACCGGTGATGCCCGCCAGCAAGGTCACGGTGATTGCTTCGTTCACCAGCGGATTGGGGATGCCGCGCAGGGCATCGGCCAGCACCAGAAAGCCCGGCAGAGAAGCGATCACCGCGCCGAAACCGTACTCGGAGGCGGTGTTCATGGCGGCCAGCAGGGCACCGCTGACCGCACTCTTGCTGCCCTCGGCCAGGCGGCTGCGGATCGTACCGAAAGCACAGACCAGCACCATCAGGATGCCCACCAGCAACGCCGCCTGCACCGCCCAGATCGCTGTGAGCTTAGTCACATCGCTCTCCACCGGGGCGCCCATGCCGGGCAATTGCAGGCTGTGGCTGGCGCCATACCACTGGGGGATCCAGTGGGTGAACAGCAGGTTCATCACGCCCACCAGCAGCAGGGGCGAGAGGGCCAGCAGCGGGTTTGGCAGGGTCAGGTCTTCAGCGGTTTCCGGTTCGTTGCGCAGGTTGTGCCCATAGCCCTCGCCAGCCCGTTGGGCCTTGTTGCGCTGGCGCTGCAGGTAGAGCATCCCGGCGCCGAACACGAACAGGGCGCCGATCAGCCCCAGCCAGGGTGCGGCCCAGGCCGTGGTGTTGAAGAAGGTGCTGGGGATGATGTTCTGGATTTGCGGCGTGCCAGGCAGGGCGTCCATGGTGAAGGAAAACGCGCCCAAGGCGATGGTCGCCGGGATCAGGCGCTTGGGAATGTCGCTCTGGCGGAACATCTCGGCGGCGAAGGGGTAGACAGCGAACACAACCACGAACAGCGAGACACCGCCGTAGGTGAGCAGGGCACAGACCAGCACGATCACCAGCATGGCTTGGCGGGTGCCGAGCAGACGGATGGCGGCGGCGACGATCGAGCGCGAGAAACCCGACAATTCGATGAGCTTGCCGAATACGGCGCCGAGCAGAAATACCGGGAAGTAAAGCTTGATGAAGCCGACCATCTTGTCCATGAACACGCCGGTGAAGGCTGGAGCAACGGCAGAAGGGTCGGTCAGCAGCACCGCGCCGAGGGCGGCGATAGGGGCAAAAAGGATCACGCTGTAGCCGCGGTAGGCAGCCAGCATCAGCAGCGTCAAGGCTGCCAGGGCGATGAGCACGGTCATCCGGGGGGATCTCCTGGGTGAATCTTGTTGTTATGGGTGCCGGGAGATAGCGGGAATCATGCCATGTTAATAACTTATTGATTTATAAAGAATTTATTGTGTAATGAAACTTACTTGTCTCTGATCTGAGACTTGACGCCTGGGTCATGCATGACCGAAGGCCTGTAGGAGCGGGCTTGCCCGCGAAACGAGGGCAACGCTGTCGCCTTGGCCTGGGTATTGTCTGCGCTGGCGCATCGCGGACAAGCCCGCTCCTCCAGGTCATGTATATGGAGAGGAACATTTGGGCTGTCTCTAGATTGAGACTTTTATCTCTTTATTGAGACATAATCCCCAGCGCCGCCATTTTCTTGTACAAGGTCGACCGCCCCAATCCCAATGCCTGGGCAGCCTCCGGCACCTTGCCGGCAGCGCGCGCCAGGGCATTTTCGATCAGCTTGCGCTCGAACTGCTCGCAAGCCTCGCGATAGCCCAATTGCACGGGGTCGGCCGCCAGCGGGCTGAGCGGCCCCAGCGCGGCTTGCAGGTCCGCTGCGGTCAGCCGCGGCTGGTCGGCCAGCAAGGTCGCCCGCTCCAGTACGTTGCGCAGCTCGCGGATGTTCCCGGGCCAGGCGTGGCGCGTGAGCAGGGCTTGGGCGTCGGCTTCCAGCTCGTACTGCGCGCCCAGTTCCTCGAGGATCGCCTCGCTCAGGGCCGGCAGGTCATCCAGGCGCTCACGCAGGGGCGGCACATGGATCGGCAGGACATTGAGCCGGTAGTACAGGTCCGCCCGGAAGCGCCCCTGGGCCATGGCCGATTCCAGGTCGATGGAGGTGGCGGCGATGACGCGCACGTCGCTGCGCAGCATCTGGTTGGAACCCACCGGCTCGTATTCCTTCTCCTGCAGGACGCGCAGCAGCTTGCTCTGCAGCGCCAGGGGCATGTCGCCGATCTCGTCGAGG
Source organism: Pseudomonas sp. X10 (assembly GCF_054889225.1). NCBI lineage: Bacteria > Pseudomonadati > Pseudomonadota > Gammaproteobacteria > Pseudomonadales > Pseudomonadaceae > Pseudomonas > Pseudomonas sp. X10. Next base: position 2,664,028 of record NZ_CM142677.1, read on the forward strand.
AACAGCGTGCCGCCTTCGGCCAGTTGCAGCTTGCCGGCACGGCCCTTGCGCTCGGCACCGGTGAAGGCGCCTGGGGCCGTGCCGAAGAACTCGGCTTCGAGCAGGGTTTCGGGAATGGCCGCGCTGTTGATACTGACAAAAGCCTTGTGCGCCCGTGGCGAAGCAGCATGGATGGCATGGGCCAACAGCTCCTTGCCGGTGCCTGTCTCACCGAGCAGCAGCACTGGCGAATCGCTGGCCGCGCCACGGCGGGCGCGGCGCTTGGCTTCGAGGCTTGCGGCACTGCTGCCGACGAACTGGGCGAAGCTGTACTTGGCTTGGCGCGCACGCAACTGCGAACGGGTCGAGGCCAGCTCCTGCTGCATGCTCGAATAGCGCTTGAGCAAGGGCGACAGGCTGCGCAGCTCATCGAACAGGGCAAAACCAATGGCGCCGATCAGTTCGCCGCGGGCGTCATGGATCGGTAGGCGCATGACCACCAAGGGCTCGTTCGGCGTATCGAGCATGTCCAGCAGGATCGGCCGGCCGTTGCTCACCACCTCGCGCATCAAGCTGCCGGGGATCACCGCTTCGCAGGGCTGGCCGATGGCGCTGGCAGCATCGCTCAGGCCGAAGCGCCGGGCATAGCGCTCGTTCATCCAGACGATGCGCGCCTGACGGTCGACGATCACCGTGCCTTCGCTGGATTGTTCGATGATCTCGAACAGCGAACGGATCGCCAGTTGCCGTACCTGCGGGTAATCCTTGAGGCTGTCGCTATCGTGCATGGGGTTGCGCCTGTGGCCGGACAAGGCTGGGATTATGCCCGGATCAGGCACGCGGATCGAAGGCCTCGCGCAGGGCATCGCCGATGAACACCAGCAGCGAGAGGATCAGGGCCAGGGCGAAGAAGGCGGTGAAGCCCAGCCAGGGCGCTTCCAGGTGTTGCTTGCCTTGGGTCACCAGCTCGCCCAGCGAGGCACTGCCGGCCGGCATGCCGAAGCCGAGGAAGTCCAGGGCGGTGAGGGTGGTGATGGCGCCGGTGAGCATGAACGGCACGTAGGTCAGGGTGGCGTTCATCGCATTGGGCAGGATGTGCCGCAGGATCACCTGGCTGTCCGGCAGCCCGAGGGCACGCGCCGCCTTGACGTATTCCAGGTTGCGCCCGCGCAGGAACTCGGCGCGCACCACATCCACCAGCGTCAGCCAGGAGAACAGCGCCATGATCCCCAGCAGCCACCAGAAGTTCGGCTCGACGAAGCCGCTGAGGATGATCAGCAGGTAGAGCACCGGCAAGCCCGACCAGACCTCCAGCAGGCGCTGGCCGAGCAGGTCGACCCAGCCTCCGTGGTAGCCCTGCAGAGCACCAGCGGTGACGCCGATCAGGACGCTGATGACGGTCAGGGCAAAGGCGAACAGCAGCGATACCCGCGTGCCGTAAAGCACCCGCGCCAGCACGTCGCGGCCTTGGTCGTCGGTGCCCAGCCAGTTGCTCGCCGAGGGCGGGCTGGGCGTCGGCACCTGCAGGTCGTAGTTGGGCGTGTCGGCGCTGAACGGGATTGGTGCGAACAGCATCCAGCCACCTTGGTCGGCAATCAGCTGGCGTACGTACTGGCTGCGGTAGTCCGGCTGGAATGGCAGTTGGCCGCCGAACTCCTGCTCGGTGTAGCGCTTGAGCGCCGGCACGTAGAGCTCGCCCTTGTAGCCGAGCAGCAGCGGTTTGTCGTTGGCCACCAGCTCGGCCCCCAGGCTCAGCAGCAACAGCACGGCGAACAGCCACAGCGAGACCCAACCGAGGCGGTTGCGGCGAAAGCGTTGCAGGCGGCGACGGGACAGGGGCGAGAGCATCATTGTGCCCTCGTGTCGAAGTCGATGCGCGGATCGAGCAGGGTGTAGCAAAGGTCGCCGAGCAGGCGGATCAGCAAGCCAGCCAGGGTGAAGATGAACAGGGTGCCGAACACCACCGGGTAGTCCCGCGACACCGCGGCCTCGTAGCTCATGCGTCCCAGGCCGTCGAGGGAGAAAATCACCTCGATCAGCAGGGAGCCTGCGAAGAACACCGTGATCAGGGCCTGGGGTACGCCCGCCACCACCAGCAGCATGGCGTTGCGCAGCACATGGCCGTAGAGCACGCGGCGTTCGCTCAGGCCCTTGGCCCGGGCCGTGACCACGTACTGGCGGGCGATCTCGTCGAGGAAGGCGTTCTTGGTCAGCAAGGTCAGGGTGGCGAAGCCGCCGATCACCAGGGCGCTGACCGGCAGCACCAAGTGCCAGAAGTAGTCCGCCACCTTGCCCAGCAAGCTGAGCTGGTCGAAGTTATCGGAAACCAGGCCGCGCACCGGGAACCAGTTCAGCGAAGTGCCGCCGGCGAACAGCACGATCAGTAGCAGTGCGAAGAGGAACGAGGGCAGGGCGTAGCCGATCACGATCAGCGCACTGCTCCAGGCGTCGAAATGGCTGCCGTGGCGCACCGCCTTGCGGATCCCCAGAGGGATGGACACCAGGTAGGTGATCAAGGTGGCCCAGAAGCCAAGGGACAGGGTCACCGGCAATTTATCGAGGATCAGGTCAGTGACTTTGGCGCCGCGGAAGAAGCTGTTGCCGAAGTCCAGGCGCGCATACTGGCCAAGCATCAACCACAGGCGTTCGGGGGCGGACTTGTCGAAGCCGTACTGGCGCTTGATCTCCTCGATGAGCTTGGGGTCCAGGCCCCGGCTGGCCCGCGAGTCGCCATGTTGTATCTCGACCCGCGCCCCAGGTGCGCCTGAGGCGATGCCTTGCAGGCGGGCCATGGCCTGTTCGACCGGCCCGCCGGGGGCGGCCTGGACGATGGCGAAGTTGACCAGCAGGATCGCCAGCAGGGTCGGGATGATCAGCAGCAGACGGCGGAGGATGTAGGCGGTCATGGCTTACGCTCCAGACGCTCGGCCATCTGGGTGTTGGTCAGCGCCTTCGGGCTGATTTCCCACCAGGTGTCCAGGCCTTCGTCATAGGCGGCCTGGACCTCGGGTATGCCGAAGCGATTCCACCAGACCGTGGAACTGCCGGGCGGGTAGTAGTTGGGAATCCAGTAGTAGTTCCATTGCAGCACCCGGTCCAGGGCATGGGCATGGCGTTGCATGTCGGCCTGGCTTTCGGCGCGCACCAGGCCATCGAGCAGTTTGTCGACGGCCGGGTCCTGCAGCACCATCAGGTTGTTCGAGCCGGGGTCCTTGGCTGCGGCCGAGCCGAAGTAGTTGTACAGCTCGGTACCGGGCGAAAGCGTCACCGGATAACCGGTGACGATCATGTCGTAGTCGCGGTCCATGAGCCGATTGATGTACTGCGCTGAGTCGACATTGCGGATCTGCAGGGTGATGCCGATCTGTGCCAGGTTGCGCTTCCAGGGCAACACCAGGCGCTCCAGGCCGGCCTGGCCATTGAGGAAGGTGAAGGTCAACGGCTCGCCCTGGGCGTTGACCAACTGGTCGCCCTCAGGGCGCCAACCGGCGGCCTGGAGCAAGGCCAGGGCCTGCAATTGCTGGGCGCGGATGATGCCAGAGCCGTCGCTGACCGGGGCCATGAACACCTGGTCGAAGACTTCGTCCGGCACTTGACCGCGCAACGGCTCCAGCAGCTTCAGCTCGTCGGCATCGGGCAGTTCGCGGGCGGCCAGGGGCGTGTTGGAGAAGAAACTCTGCTGGCGGATGTACATATTGCGCATCATCTGCCGGTTGCTCCACTCGAAGTCCCACAGCAGCGCCAGGGCCTGGCGTACACGCCGGTCCTTGAACACCGGGCGCTCCAGGTTGAACACGAAGCCCTGGGCGTTCTGCGGCTTTTGGCTGCCCAGGTGGGCGCGTTGCAGGCGGCCATCGTCCAGGGCGGCACCGTTGTAGCCGAGGGTGTAGGCGGTGGCGGAGAACTCGCGGTTGTAGTCGTAGCCGCCACCGCGCAGCACCTGGCGGGCCACCTCGGTATCGCCGAAGTACTCGACACGGATACGCTCGAAGTTGAAACGGCCACGGTTGACTGGCAGGTCCCGGGCCCACCACTGCGGGTCGCGTTCGAAGGTGATGCTGCGGCCATTGTCGATGCGGCCGATGCGGTAGGGGCCGCTGCCTACCGGTTTGCTGAAGCCGGCGCCGCTGGCGAAATCACGCTCGTGCCAATCGTGCTCGGGCAGCACCGGCAGGCTGGCCAGATCCAGCGCCAGGGTGCGGCTGTGCGGTTGCTTGAAATCGAACCGTACCCGGTGTGGCCCCTCGACCACCACCCCAGCGACATCGGCGAACTGGGTACGGTAGGTGAGGCTGCCTTGGCGCATCAGCAGTTCGAAGGTGAAGCGCACGTCCTCGGCGCGCACGGGCTTGCCGTCGGCGAAGCGGGCGCGGGGGTCGAGCTCGAAACGCAGCCAGGCATCGCCGGGGCCGCGCTCCATGCGCCGGGCGATCAGCCCATAGACGGTATAGGGTTCGTCGAAGGATCGAACCGCCAGCGGCGCATAGAGCCAACCATTGACCTCGCTGACGCCGGTGCCTTTGTCGATGTAGGGCAACACATGGTCGAACTGGCCGATCTCGATGGCCGAGCGGCGCAGGCTGCCGCCCTTGGGGGCGTCCGGGTTGACGTAGTCGAAGTGGCGGAAGTCGGCGGGATAGCGCGGAGCTTCGCCGTAGACGGTGAGAGCGTGAGTGGAAGCGGCGTGTGCGCTGAAGGTCAGGCACAGCAATGCAAGGCAACGCAGAGCCAGCAGGAGCGGGCTTGCCCTCGAACTGGCCTGACCAGGCAGCGAGGAGGTGCCTGCAGACGCCTTCGCGGGCGAGCCCGCTCCCACAGCTGCCGTGCAGGGGCGGGCGAACAAAGGCTGGCTCAGTCCTGGCGGCTGGTCACTTCCAGCAGGTGGTAGCCGAACTGGGTCTTGACCGGGCCTTGGACCACGTTCAGCGGGGCGCTGAAGACCACGGTGTCGAATTCCTTGACCATCTGGCCTGGGCCGAACGAGCCCAGGTCACCGCCCTGGCGGCTGGATGGGCAGGTGGAGTTGGCCTTGGCGACTTCAGCGAAATCGGCACCGGCCTCGATCTGGGCCTTGAGTTCGTTGCACTTGTCTTCGGTGGCAACCAGGATGTGGCGGGCAGTGGCGCGTGCCATGGGAAGTACTCCTTGGGAAAAGGCCAAGCCTAGCGCAAATGCGCAGGCGGTGTCTCGTGTAACGGCCACCCTCCGCCAGACGAGGGTTTTGTTGGCCGCCACCACAAGTCCGGAGCCTGTATGCTTTCGTGATCCCACAGCATGAAGACGCCGCCACATGTCTCACAAACAGCTTCTGCGCCGCCTGGACCTGGTGTCCCTGCAGCTCTTTGTCGCCATTCATGAGGAAGGCACGCTGACCCGTGCGGCATTGCGTGAAATGATCGCGGCGTCGGCGGCCAGCAAGCGCATGAACGACCTGGAGCAAGCCCTTGGCATTGCTGTGTTCGCGCGCAATGCCAAGGGCATGGCGCTGACCCCGGCGGGGGAGACCTTGCTCCACTACGCCAAGCGCATTCTGGCGGAGGTCGAGAAGGTTGGCGTCGACGTCGGCGAGCACCTGCAGGGGGTACGCGGTTACGTGCGGATGCTGGCCAACCTGTCGGCGATCATCGAGTTCCTACCCGAGGACCTGCATGCCTTCAGCAACAGCCACCAGCAGGTCAAGGTGGATCTGGAGGAGCGTCCCAGCGGTGGCGTGGTCCAGGGCATCCTCGACGGCGAGGCCGATATCGGTCTGTGTTCGGCCGATGCCGACATCAAGGGATTGTTCAGCGTGCCTTATCGCCAGGACCGCTTGGTGGTGGCGATGCGGGCCGAACACCCGCTGGCCAGCCATGCGCAGGTGGCGTTCGCCGATACCCTGGATTACGACCATATCGGCCTGCATGCCGCCAGCTCGATCAACATGCGTGCGCACACCGCTGCGCGCAGTGGCGGCAAGGTCATGCGTACGCGTATCCATGTTCCCGGTTTCGATGCCGTGTGCCGCATGGTGCAGGCCAACATGGGCATTGGCCTGCTGCCACACAAAGCTTTCGAGCTGTTCGGCAGGTCCCTGGGGCTGACCGCCGTGGCGCTGGTGGATGAGTGGGCCGCGCGCAGCTTGCTGATCGTCGTTCGTGACCAGGCATCGCTGTCGCCCAGCAGCCGGATGCTGTTCGAGCACCTGCAAGGCCCGGCGGGCTGACGTCCGGCCAGGCGTTCGCGTTTCGCGAACGGTGCTTGCCATCTTACGGTTGGAAATCGCATCGGCCTGTCCTCTAGGCTTGGACCAAATTCCAAGAAACAAAACCAGAGGTAATCACGATGACGGCGCTGAGCGGCCTGAGAGTCATTGAGATCGGTACCCTGATCGCGGCGCCCTTCGCCGCGCGGCTGATGGCCGAGTTCGGTGCCGAAGTGATCAAGATCGAATCGATGGGCCAGGGTGACCCACTTCGCAAATGGCGAAAGTTGCACGAGGGCACTTCGCTGTGGTGGTACCTGCAGTCGCGTAACAAGAAGTCCCTGGCACTGAACCTGAAATCCGCCGAAGGCGTTGCCATCGTCAAGCAACTGGCCGAGAGCGCAGATGTCTTGATCGAGAACTTGCGCCCGGGCGCTCTGGAGAAGCTGGGGTTGGGCTGGGACGTGCTGCATGCGCTGAACCCCAAGCTGACCCTGGTGCGCATCTCCGGCTACGGCCAGACCGGCCCGTACCGCGACCGTCCGGGCTTTGGCGCGATCGGCGAGGCCATGGGCGGCATCCGCTACACCACCGGCACCCCTGGCATCCCGCCGGCTCGCGTGGGCGTCAGCCTGGGCGATTCGCTGGCCTCGATGCACGCGGTGATCGGCGCGCTGATGTCGGTGCTGCGGGTCAAGACGGGACAGGGCGAGGGGCAGGTGGTCGATGTGTCCCTGGTAGAGAGCGTGTTCAACGTCATGGAAAGCCTGGTGCCGGAGTACGCCATGCTCGGCCACGTCCGCGAGCGTACCGGCGGCGCGCTGCCAGGCATTGCACCGTCCAACACCTACCCGACGGCGGACGGTGCCTACGTGGTCATTGCCGGTAACAGCGACCCCATCTTCAAGCGCCTGATGCAGGTGATCGGCCGCCCTGACCTCGCCGAGCGGCCGGACTTCGCCCAGAACGACGGGCGTGCCGCGCAGAGCGAACTGTTGGACGATGCGATCACCCAGTGGACCTCCAGCCAGCCCATCGACAGCGTGCTGCAGGCGCTGGAGCAGGCCGAAGTGCCGGCGGGGCGCATCTACTCGGTGGCCGATATCGTCGCCGATCCGCACTACCAAGCACGCGACATGCTGCTCGACGCGCAACTGCCGGGTGGGGCCGTGACCAAAATGCCGGGCATCGTGCCCAAGCTTTCCGCCACCCCTGGCCAGGTCAACTGGCAAGGGCCGGCGCTGGGCCAGCACACCGACGGTCTGCTGCACGACCTGGGCTGGACCGGGGCGGATATCCAGCGCCTGAAAACTGAAGGAGTGGTGCAATGATCACCGACTTTTCCGAGCGCCTGATCGTCCAGGAGGTTTCGCCCCGTGATGGTCTGCAGATCGAGCCGGTGTGGGTCGAGACCGCCGACAAGATCGAGTTGATCGACCAGTTGTCCCTGGCCGGCTTCTCGCGTATCGAGGCGGGTTCCTTCGTTTCGCCCAAGGCCATTCCCGCCTTGCGGGATGGCGAGCAGGTGTTCACCGGCATCCGGCGCCAGCCGGGTGTCATCTACGTGGCCTTGGTGCCCAACCTCAAAGGCGCGCAGCGCGCCCTGGGCGCAGGCGCGGACGAGCTGAACCTGGTGATGTCGGCCAGCCAGACCCACAACCAGGCCAACATGCGCATGAGCTGCGAACAGTCCCTGGCGGCTTTTACCGACATCGTGGCTTTGGCGCGTGGCACATCGCTCAGCCTCAACGCCTCCATTGCCACCACGTTCGGCTGCCCCTTCGAAGGTGTGGTCAGCGAGGATCGGGTGCTGCAGATCGTCGAGGCCTACCTGGAACTGGGCGTGGACGGCATCACCCTGGCCGACACGACGGGGATGGCCAACCCCCGCCAGGTCCACCGCCTGGTGCAGCGTGTGCTGGAGCAGCTGCCGGCGACGGCGCTGACGCTGCACTTCCACAATACCCGTGGCCTGGGCTTGTGCAACGTGCTGGCGGCATACGAGGCCGGCGCCAGGCGTTTCGATGCGTCGCTCGGGGGGCTGGGTGGCTGTCCTTTCGCGCCGGGGGCTTCCGGCAACATCTGCACCGAGGACCTGGTCAACCTGTGCGATGAAATGGGCATCGAGACCGGGATCGACCTGCCGCTGTTGCTCCGCCTGTCCCGGCGCCTGCCTGCGTTGCTGGGCCACGAAATGCCTGGCCAGGTGGCCAAGGCGGGGCGCAACTGCGACCTGCACCCGGTGCCGTAGCACCTAGTGGCCTGTGCCCGGAACCCGGGCACGATCACGGCAACCCGGGTTGCCGTCCAGATAACAAAAACAATCGGGTTCCCCGTGGGGGAGGCCCGTCTGGAGAACATACATGAGCCTGTCTGCTACTCACCTCGGCAGTACCTTCGACGAGGTCACCCAGGAAAAAGCATTGATCCGCAAGGTGGCCTGGCGGCTGATGCCGCTGATCATGGTCTGCTACCTGTTCGCCTTTTTCGATCGTATCAACATCAGCTTCGCCAAGTTCCAGCTGCAGGCTGACCTGAGCCTGAGCGACACCGCCTATGGGCTGGGCGCCGGCCTGTTCGTGGTCGGTTACGTCCTCTTCGAAGTGCCGAGCAACATGATGCTGTACAAAGTCGGAGCACGTCGCTGGATCGCCCGGATCATGATGTCCTGGGGCCTGGCGACGGCGCTGATGGTGTTCGTCACGGCCGAATGGCAGTTCTACGTGCTGCGCTTTCTGATCGGGGCGATGGAAGCGGGCTTCGCACCTGGCGTCCTCTACTACCTGACGCTGTGGTTTCCGCAGAACTACCGTGGGCGCATCACCTCGACCCTGTTCCTGGCGTCAGCCTTCGCCGGCCTGATCGGCGCGCCGGTCTCCGGGTTGGTGCTGGGCCACCTGGACGGCGTGATGGGCATGCGCGGCTGGCACTGGTTGTTCCTACTGGGCGGCGTGCCCTGTGTCGCGCTGGGGCTGGCGGTACTGTTCGTGCTCAAGGACCGGGTTCAGGATGCGCCTTGGCTCAGCGCCGATGAAAAGACCTACCTCGCCAGCCGCATCGCCGGCCATGAGCCGAACAAGCATGGTTCGCTGCTCAGCGCCTTGAGGTTGCCCGGGTTCATGATGCTGGGATTGATCTACTTCCTCATTCAGGTGGCGTCCTATGGCCTGAACTTCTGGGCGCCACAGCTGATACGCAGCGCTGGCACCGAAAGCCCGGTGATCATTGGCCTGCTGACTTCGGTGCCATACATCTGTGGGGCCATCAGCATGGTGGTGATCGGCCGTTTGTCCGATGCCAGTGGCGAGCGCCGCAAGTACGTCAGCGGCCTGGTGGTGGCCGGCGCCATCGGCTTCTTCTGCGCCGGGATCTTCGCCGAGCACACCACCTTCCTGATCGTAGCGCTGGCGCTGCTTGGAGCGGGCATCATCGCCTCTATCCCGGCATTCTGGGCGTTGCCGCCGAAGTTGCTGGCCGGTGCCGGGGCGGGGGCTGCCGGTGGGATTGCCCTGATCAACACCATGGGGCAATTCGGCGGCATCATCAGCCCGGTGATGGTCGGCCAGATCAAGGACCTGACCGGTAGCACCACCCCTGCGCTCTATGTGATCGGCGTGTCCAGCTTGTTGGCTGCGGCGTTGTTGTACTGGGGCCTGCCTGAGCGCCTGCGGACCAAGGACCAGCCTGGCCGTTGAGGCTCTAAGGACCTATGGGGGCCCGACGGCAGTCGTCGGGCGCCCGCAGAGCCGCCGATATTTGAGTAAGCAGCTGTTTTCAAATCATTTTTTTGCGACTGGGGCTTCACAGACGCAAGAATGGCTGATAAATTGTCGCGCATTCTTGCACAGGGCCTCCCAGAGGCGTGTAGCAGCGAGGCAATCTCCGCCACACTGCAAGATCACCCGCAACACTACAGGGGCGTCGCCAAGCGGTAAGGCAGCAGGTTTTGATCCTGCCATGCGTTGGTTCGAATCCAGCCGCCCCTGCCATTTCTCATCTTAGCCAGTGTCCTCAAGGTTCCGCGTCGCATCGCGGTGTATGCCTTGGTTTTTCCAGTGTCCTCAAGATCCTGCGCTGCCCGCGCGGTGCAGCGCTGTGCATGTCGAGAGTTTTGTGGTGCCCTCAAGACCCCGCGCCGCCCGAGCGTCGCATCGCGACATAAGGTCGACAAATGCGCCGCACAGGCGGCGCTCTATCTCAGGGCCAAGGCAAGCCCCGTTGCGCCATTCAGTGCGGCGCCCGGGGAATGGTCTTGAGCAGGTCTTCGGGGCTGATGTGCCCCACCACGCTGCCAGGTTGCGGCAGGTCGAGGATGTGGCCTTTCATCTTGCCGATCACATGCATCTCGCAAGGCTTGCAGTCGAACTTCAGTGTCAGCACCTCGTCGCCATGCACCAGTTGCATCGGCGCCACTTTGGTGCGCACGCCCGTGACGCCCTTGGCCTGCTTGGGGCAGAGGTTGAAGGAGAAGCGCAGGCAGTGCTTGGTGATCATCACCGGCACTTCGCCGGTTTCCTCGTGGGCCTCGAAGGCCGCGTCGATCAGCTTGACCCCGTGGCGGTGGTAGAAGTCGCGGGCCTTCTGGTTGTAGACGTTGGCCAAGAACGACAGGTGCGACTCCGGGTACACCGGCGCAGGGTCGGTCTCGGCCTTGCGGCTGCCGCGTGGGTGGGCCGCGACACGCGCGGCGGTCAAGGCCTCGATGACTTCACGGCGCAAGGCCTTGAGCTGCGAGTTGGGGATGAAGTACGCCTGCGGCGCATCCAGTTCGATGGCGGTGGCGTGGTACTGGGTGGTGCCCAGCTGGCCGAGCAGGTCGTGCAGTTGCTCCAGCGCTTGTTGTGGCTTGTTGGCCAGGCCGAACGGGCCGTCCAAGGCAACTCTGGCGCTGACTCCTTCTTCGCTGGTGGCGGTCAGCTCCAGGCGGTCCTCACGCAGGCGGGCGGTCCAGGCCAGGCCGACACGGCGCTCGGCGGAGGTCTTGAGCAGGGCCTGCTGCCAGTTGTGGTCCAGGTTGCGGCTCAGCGGGTGGTTGGGGCGCAGGCGGTGCAGGCCGTCCGGCATCTCGTTGGGCTCGACGCGATAGCGGTAGCGCTTGGCGCCGTCTTCCTCGAACTCGCCCTTAGGCTCGGCGATGTTGGCGCGGAACCCGACCACCTCGCGTTTGACCAGCACATTGAGGCCGTCGCCGTTGGACAGCGGCTCATGGGTCACCACCATGAGGTCGCGCTTGCCGGCCTTTTCGACCACACCCACCGGCAGGCCGGTGAAGGTCGGTGAGTCGAAGGCACCGATGTCGATCTTGCGCTCGCTGACGAAGTAGTCGGTGCTGCCGCGGTGGAAGGTCTTGTCTGGATCGGGCACGAAGAAGTGCGCGGTGCGGCCGCTGGAAGCGCGGGACAGGTCGGGACGGTCTTCGAGGATCTCGTCCAGGCGCTGGCGGTAGTAGGCGGTGATGTTCTTCACGTAGCCCATGTCCTTGTAGCGCCCCTCGATCTTGAACGAGCGCACGCCGGCATCGACCAAGGCGCGCAGGTTGGCGCTCTGGTTGTTGTCCTTCATCGACAGCAGGTGCTTTTCGTAGGCGACCACACGGCCCTGGTCATCCTTGAGGGTATAGGGCAAGCGGCAGGCCTGGGAGCAGTCGCCACGGTTGGCGCTGCGGCCGGTCTGGGCGTGGGAGATGTTGCACTGGCCGGAGAAGGCCACGCACAGCGCGCCATGGATGAAGAACTCGATCGCCGCGTCGGTCTCGTCGGCGATGGCGCGGATTTCCTTGAGGTTCAGCTCGCGGGCCAGCACCAGTTGGGAGAAGCCAGCCTGGTCGAGGAACTTGGCCCGCGCCAGGGTGCGGATGTCGGTCTGGGTGCTGGCGTGCAGTTCGATCGGCGGGATGTCCAGCTCCATGACCCCCAGGTCCTGGACGATCAGCGCGTCGACACCGGCGTCGTACAACTGGTGGATCAGCGCGCGCGCCGGTTCCAGCTCGTTGTCGTGGAGGATGGTGTTGATGGTGGTGAACACCCGTGCGTGGTAGCGCCGGGCGAATTCCACCAACTGGGCGATATCGCTGACGTCGTTGCAGGCGTTGTGGCGCGCGCCGAAGCTCGGGCCACCGATGTACACGGCGTCGGCGCCGTGCAGGATAGCCTCGCGGGCGATGTTCACGTCGCGCGCAGGGCTGAGCAATTCCAGGTGATGTTTGGGCAGGGACATATTCTTTTGGTCAGGCTGGTCACGGTCAAGGCGCGCATTGTAGCCGTGAAACGCCTGGGGGGCATCCGTATGCTGCCCGGTGGCGGCCGCTGCCCGAGCAGGGCCGCCGCCTGCAACAGTGGCTCAGCCCTTGGCCGCCATCGCCGTGACTTCCACACGCATGCCTTCGACCGCCAGGGAGGCCACGCCAACGGCGGCGCGCACTGGCCAGGGCTTGCTGAAGAAGCGCTGGTAAACCTCGTTGAAGGCGGCGCGGTCGGCCATGTCGGTGAGGTAGATGGTCAAGTGCAGGACCCGGTCCATGGAGCTGCCGGCTTTCTCCAGGGCGACCTTGAGGGCCTGTAGCGTGCACTCGGACTGTTCGACGATGCCGCCAAGCTCCAGGTTGCCATCGGCGCGGGTGGGGATCTGGGTGGAGACCAGCAGGCCGCCGAAACCGGCGACGTCGGAGGAGATGGACGCCGGATCGGGGTCGGGAATGAAAGTGATGTCCTGATTTGCCATGGTGATCTTTTGCTCGTGGTTAACAATGAAAGCGTCGGCGCTGAATGGCCGGCGCGCGGGTAATGCAGTTCACTCAAGACATCTGTCGTATGGTTTGGGGCCGTTGCGCGTCCCATCGCGACACAAGGCCGCTTGCAAAGCTCTTTGTGGGAGCGGCCTTGTGTCACGATGGACTACATAGCAGCCCCACCTGAAGGCTCTCCAGCTTGAGTGAACAGCATTACGGCGCGGGGCATTCTGAAGGGCGCCGCGTGAATATGACAACTTCAGTCCTGCACTGGCGTGGCCGAGCCCTCGCGATCGCTTTCCACGATGTACTGGGTATCGATGCTGACGACCACCGACATGCCCGGCCGCAAGCGCTGCGCCTGCGGTTGCTCAGGGTCGACGCTGATGCGTACCGGAATGCGCTGGGCGATCTTGACGAAGTTGCCGGTGGCGTTGTCCGCCTGCAGCAGGGCGAACTCGGAGCCGGTGGCCGGGGAGATGCGCTGCACATGGCCGCGCAGCTTGAGGTGGTTGAGGGCGTCGACGGTGAAGGTCACCGGTTGGCCGACGCGCACCTTGTCCATCTGGGTTTCCTTCATGTTGGCGATCACCCAGAGCGTATCGGGCACCAGGGCCATCAACTGGGCACCTGAATTGACATAGGCGCCCAGGCGCACGCCGATCTGCCCCAACTGCCCGTCGCGTGGCGCAGTGACGCGGGTGTTGTCCAGGTCGATGCGCGCCATTTCCAGCGCGGCCCGGGCATTTTCGACCGAAGCCTCCAGCGAGGCGCGGTTGACGATTACGGTCTGCAAGTCCTGCCTGGCGATTTCCAGTGCCGCCTTGGCCTGTTCCAGAGCGGCGATGGCCTTGGCATAGGCGGCGCGGGTGATGTCCAGGTCACTGCGCGAGACCGAGCCGTCGCGCACCAGTTCCTCATTGCGGCGCAGGTCGGCGCGGCTCTTCTGCGCTTGGGCAGCGCTGTCGTTGATCGCTGCCTGGCGTTGCACGATGGTGGCCTCGGCGCTCTTGCGCTGTTGCAGGTTATTGGCCAGTGCCGCCTGCTGTTGTTCGAGTTGCGCTTGCGCCTGGTGCAGGCGCTGCTTGTAGATGCGGTCATCGAGGCGCACCAGCAGGTCACCGGCCTTGACGAACTGAAAGTCCTGCACCGGCACTTCGAACACATAGCCACTGAGCTGCGGGCCGATGATGGTGACCTGGCCGCGCACCAGCGCGTTTTCGGTCGACTCGATGGCGCTGCTGAACGGTGGCAGTTGCCAGGCATAGAGCACCACCAATACGCCGACGACCGCCACGCTGGTGAAGATCAGCGAGGACAGGACCTTCATCCGTGTCGAGCGCGATTGGCTGGTAGGCGAGGAGGGCGGCGCCACCCCTTCGGGGGTTTCGGCGATGGCGGTGGTGGTCGTGGTAGTCGGTTCGGTCATTGAGCGGAAGCGCCACTAGGGTTGGAAGTCGCGGTCAGGTCGGCGGTGCGAGCGTTGTACCGCAGCCACAGGCTACGGATGAAGATCCAGACCATGGTCAGTATGGCGATGCAGCCGATCAGGGTGAAGACATCGTTGTAGGCCATGATGTTCGCTTCGCGTGTCGCGGCGTTGGCCAGCAGGCGGATGCCGACATCGGTGCGCAGCGATGGGTCGCCGATCACGCCCGCGTAGCCAGCGCCGCCACCCTGCACACGGCTCAGTACAAGTGGGTCGAGCAAGGTCAACTGCTCGACGATATGGCTGGAATGGTACTTCTCCCGCACGATCTGGTAAGTGCCTAGCAAGGCTGCGCCGATCAGGCCGCCAAGGTTGTTGCAGATGCCGAACATCACCGAGAAGCTGATCAGGTTGCGCGGGTTGGCCCGGACATGGCTGATGCCCAGGACCATGGTCGGTCCGAGAAAGAAGGTGCTGCCAAAGGCCAGGAGGAACTGGCTGAGGTACATCTGCGCTGGCCGGGTCAGGTTGCTGGAGCTGTTGTCCATGAACGCGCCGGTGGCCATCAGCGCCAAGGCAATGAACAGCGGCAGCACCAGGTGCTGCGGATTGATCGTCAACGCGCTGACCACCAGCCCTGAAACCGCGCCGAGCAGCATGACGAAATACAGGCTGCGCATCTGCTCGCTGCTCATGTTCAACGCTTGCAGGAACCCCACTGCGCCGGTGGACTGCTCGGAGGTGACCATGCGGATCAGGATCACGCACAGCGCCAGGCGGATGGCCACGCCGCTGCCCAGCCAGCGGGTCATGAGCAAAGGGTTGCTGCGGTTGTGCTCGACGGCCAGGCCGCCGATGATCAGGGCAATCGACGCTGCCAGGGCGATGCCTATCCACGGTGCCTCCAGCCACCAGTCGATGCGCCCAAGGGACAGCACCGCGCACAACAAGGCAACGCCGCTGGCGAGGATGGCGAATGTCAGGAAGTCCAGGGGCTCGAAGGTCTTGAAGCGGTCACCCGGCGGTAGCTTGAGCATGAGCACGCAGCCCAATGCGGTCAGCGCCAGGCCCAGCTCGAACAGGTACAAGCCTCGCCATTCGGCGATCTGCAGCAGGTCATCAGAGAAGATCCGTGCCAGCGGCAGCGCCAACTGCGAGGCGCCCAGGCCCAGGACCAGGGCTTTCAAGCGCCATTTGGCCGGGAATGCCTGGATCATGTAGTAAAGACCCAGCGAACTCAGCGCTGCACCCACCATGCCGTGGGCCGCGCGCACCGCGATGGCCGAATTCAGGTCGTTGACGAACAGGTGGGCGAAGGTCACCAGCGCATACAACACCAGAAAGACCTCAGTGAACGCCCGTAACCCGAACTCCTGGCGGAACTTCACCAGCAACAGGTTCATCGAGACGTTGGTCATCACGAAGGCCGCCGGCAGCCAGGCCATTTCCGCCGTGGTCGCCCCCAGGGCCCCTTGCAGGAATTGCAGATTTGCCGTAACCAGCGCATTGCCCAGGCCACCGGTGATCGCGACCAGCAGGCCGACCACCCCGTAGGCAAGTCGTTTTGCCGGCGGGTGCAAGGGCGTGGACGGCGACCCTGGCATTGCGGGCTTTTCATGGGGCAGCCATTCGCGCGGTGTGAACTTATCCATTCGTTCGCCTGATCGTTTTGGCAATCATAACAATGCCAATCTTCGTGATTACACCTTCCTGTGCGACAACCAGGCGTCCACTGTCGTCACATGCTTGCAAGCGCAAAGGCTCAGCGCCAGCGGATACAGGCCAGTATTCCTGTGGTAGGCGCGGGCCCGCTCGACTCGGAGTGGGGCCCGCGATGGGCCGGGCATGCGAAGTACGGGAGCGGGAGGCTCAGCACTTGAGCGCGTGATGGCTGAGCACGCTGCGGGTGGTGGTCTCGTAATGCTGGGCGAGCAGGGCGCAGGCTTTGTCGACGTCGCGCGCCAGGGCGGCATCGAGCAGAGCGCGGTGTTCACCAGGCACATCACGCTCGGCGCTGTCCGCGTAATGCACCGAGAGCATGCGGTAGCGCGAGGTCTGGTCGCGCAGCATGTGCGACAGGCGCAATAGCCACGGGGAGCGGCAGTTGGCGATCAACGCCTGGTGAAAAGCCTCATGGGCGCTTTCCCACTCCGGCTTCATCAGCCGTTCGGGGCCTTCGACGATGGGCAGGCGGTCAAGGCGGTGGTGGGCGGCGATCAGTTGGCTTTCCCACTCCAGGTCGCCATGGCGGATGGACTCGGCCAGCGCCTGGCATTCGATGAGCAGGCGCGTTCTGGTGATGTCGAGAATTTCTTCTGCGGAGATGCGGCCGACACTGAAGCCTTTCTGGTCTTCCGAGGACACGAAGCCGCTGGTGGCCAGGCGCGATAGCGCCTCACGCAATGGGATCACCCCGGCGTCGTAGTGCTCGGCCAGTTCCTTGAGGCGCAGGCGGCTGCCCGGTGCCAGGCGGCCGTTGATGATGTCTTCGCGGACCCGGGCCTCCAGTTGCGAGGCCATGGTGCGTTTTTCCGAGGCTACGGGCTGCGGCGCCCAGCGTTCGGCTCGGTTCATGGGCTGTACCACGGATGAGGGTTGATGGAGCAAATCATACACAATGAAGCGCTTTGTCGATAATTCTTTAAAAAATATATTTTATCGTTGACGACATATTTTACTCGGATTAGCTTAGGGCCCATGCCGCTCTGCCTGGCGGCCGTCACGAATCACAACAAGAGGTGAGTTCCATGCGTTACGTTCGTTTCTCCCATCAAGGTCGCCCGGTGCTGGGCGTTCGTACTGCCGAAGGCGTCAGGGTGCTCGGCGAGGAATCGCTGGAGTCGTTGCTGGCACGTGGCGTGGACCTGGCAACATACGGCGCCGAGGCGCAGGGCGAGCTGGTCGAGGTTGGCGAGCAGGACTACCTTCCGTTGATGAGCAAACCCGGCAAGATCATCTGCGTCGGCCTGAACTACGCCGACCACACCAAGGAATCGCCTTACGCCCAGCCGGACTATCCGACGCTGTTCCCGCGCTTCAACAGCAGCCTCACCGCGCACAACAAGCCGCTGATCCGCCCGCGTATCTCCGACACCTTGGATTACGAGGGCGAGATGGCGGTGGTACTCAAGAGCGGTGGTCGCCATATTGCAAAAGAGCAGGCACTGCAGCATGTGGCTGGCTATGCGTTGTTCAACGAAGGTTCGGTGCGCGAGTACCAGTTCAAGTCGCCGCAGTGGACAGTCGGCAAGAACTTCGACGACACCGGCGCTTTCGGCCCGGACCTGGTGACGGCGGATGAACTGCCGGCGGGCGGCAAGGGCCTGCTGTTGCAGACCCGCGTCAACGGCAAGGTGGTGCAGTCGGCCAACACGGACGACATGCTGTTCGACGTGGCCACCATCATCTCCACCCTCAGTGAGGCGGTGACCTTGGAAGCGGGCGATGTGATCGTCAGCGGTACCCCGGCCGGCGTTGGTTTCGGCATGGATCCGAAGGTCTACCTGAAGGCGGGTGATGTCGTTGAAGTGTCCATCGAAGGTATCGGCACCCTGGTCAACCCCATCGTCGACGAAGCTTGATTGATTCCGGGCATTCCCGGCCAGATCGAAGCCTCCCGCTCCGAGGCTTCGACGAAAGAACAACAATGGAGGCGATCATGAATATCACGACCCGTGGTGTGCATTCGATCGATCATTACGCTCTGTTCGTGCCTTCGCTAGCCGATGCGCGGGCATTTTTCGCCAGCTTCGGCCTGGACGTTGGCGAAACCCCGGACGGCCTGGAGCTCAGGGCCGCCGATGGCCACCGCTGGGCAAGGATATTGCCCGGCCAGCGCAAGAGCTTGGCTTACCTCAGCTTGAACTGCTTTGCCGAGGACTATGACGCCTTGCGCCAGCAAGCCGAAGCCGCCGGTGCCACATTCGTGGAGGGCGACGGCGAGGGCTTCTGGTTCCATGACCCTGACGGCAACCTGCTACAGGTAAAGACTGGCGCCAAGCATATGCCCGACCACAAGCATCCGCTGGCTGTACCGCAAGCGGCCGTGCGCGGCGCCTGCACCCGCGATGCGGTGGCTCAGGTGCGTCCGCGGCGCTTGTCCCATGTACTGCTGTTCAGTCCCGACGTGCCTCGCGCCGTCGAATTCTACGCCCACGCCTTGGGCCTGCGGCTGTCCGACCACTCCCAGGACATCATTGCGTTCACCCACGCCCCCCATGGCTGCGATCACCACCTGATGGCTTTCTGCAAGAGCAGCGCCAAGGGCTTCCATCACGCTGCCTGGGAAGTCGACAGCGTCGACGACGTCGGCAACGGTGCCGAGCAGATGGCCAACGCAGGCTTCCGGGAAGGTTGGGGCACCGGGCGGCATTGCCTGGGCTCCAACTACTTCCATTACGTCCGTGATCCCTGGGGATCGTTCTGCGAGTACTCGGCGGACATGGACTTCATCGCCGCGGGCAGTCAATGGCCGGCGGGCGACTTCCCGCCAGAGAACTCGTTGTACCTGTGGGGGCCGAATGTCCCCGAGTACTTCGTCCTCAACACCGAGACGGACAGCGCGCCCGTCAAGGGCTAACGCCCCAGCGAAGCAGGCCGCTCTGGCCCGGACACCTCCCTGCATCCAGAGGGAGGCGGGGAGCGGCTTGCCTAAAACCCACCCGGTTTCAGGTCAGCACAGATGAACGAAAACAAGATTCATGACGTAGCCATCGTCGGTTACGGCCCCGTCGGGCAGACCCTTGCCATCCTCCTCGGACGCATGGGCTACAACGTTGCCGTGTATGAGCGCTGGCAATCCCTTTACCCACTGCCGCGCGCGGTATTCCACGACCATGAGATTCGCCGCGTCTTTCGCATGATGGGGCTGGAGCAAGAGCTGCAAAAGATTTCCCAGCCTTCCGCGTGCTACCAGTGGTTCAACGCCGATTGGAAAGTGCTGGTGGAGATCGACTGGTCTGCCGAGTCGATCAGTGACGGCCCCTTTGGTTACCTGTTCAACCAACCGGGCCTGGAAGCCATCCTCGACCGCACCGCTAAAGCCATTGGCAACGTCCAGATCCACCAGGGCTGGGAGGTGCTGGAGCTGAGCCAGGATGCCCGGGGCTGCGAACTGCGTATGCGCCGTACCCAGCGGGAGGGCCAGCCGCAGCCTGGCGAAGAATGCCAGGTACGGGCACGCTATGTGATCGGTGCCGACGGCGCCAACAGCCTGATACGTCAACAATGCGGCATCGACTGGCAGGACCTGGGCTTCCAGGAAGACTGGTTGGTGGTCGATCTGCAACCTAAGCCAGGCGTCGAACTGGACGTGCCGGATATCGGTCAGTGGTGCAACCCGGCGCGGCCGACCACCATGGTGCCTGGAGGGCCTGGATATCGCCGTTGGGAGTTCATGCGCCTGCCCCACGAGACCATGGAGGACCTGCAGAACCCGGACAAGGTCTGGGAGTTGCTGTCGCCCTGGGTCACCCCGGACACCGCCACCCTGGTGCGCCATGCGGTTTATCAGTTCCGCTCGCGTATCGCCGAGACCTGGCGCCACGGTCGAGTACTGCTGGCAGGCGACGCCGCGCACCTGATGCCGCCGTTCATGGGGCAAGGGATGTGCTCAGGGATCCGTGACGCCTGGAACCTGTCCTGGCGCCTGGACCTGGTCTTCAAAGGCCTGTGCTCCGAACGACTGTTGGACAGCTACACCCTAGAACGCAAACCCCAGATCCGCGCAGTGATCGATGCTTCGGTCGAGATGGGCAAGGTCGTTTGCGTGGCTGACCCGCAAAAAGCCGCCGAGCGTGATGCGGCGTTCCTCGCCGGTGAAGTGCCGCCTTTGCCGCCGTTCCCTGGCCTGACCGGTGGCGCGGTGCACAAGGAGCCGCGCACGGGGGCTGTCTGTGCTCCGGCGGGTTGCCTGGGCGTACATGGCGAAATCGAGCATGACGGGCGTCGCCAGCGTTATGACGATATTTTCGGCCGAGGCTTCCATCTGCTGAGCATCGGTGACGACCCACTGACCGGCCTGGACGCGGCGCACAAGGCGGTACTCGAGCATCTGCAGGTCCAAGCCGTGCGCCTGAGTCTGGACGGTGCCCCGGGCACTTGCCGCGACCTGTCCGGCAAATATCACCGCTTCTTCGATGACGCAGGGTTGCAAGCAGTGCTGGTGCGCCCGGACTTCTACATCTATGGCGGCGTTAGCGACCTCGGCGAACTGCCGCAATTGCTCGATGCGCTGCGCCGCGACCTCGACATCCAGGAGGCCCGTGGGGGTACCCCACGGCAGAACCAGCCGCTCGCGGCCCAGGTGTAGGTCCAGATGCCGCGGGGGACATGCCTTCGCGGCGTCGTTCTGAAAACAACAAGAGACAGATCGATGCATAGCATCAAGGTGAAAGTGCCTTGGTGCGGTCCTGGCCGTCCTGGCTTGGTTACGCGCGCAACAACCGTTCCAAGCATGATGAACGCAAGGAGGGCCTGAGCAATCTGCCGCTCACCGGCATGTCCGATGAAGGCCTGGAGTGGGGCAGCCTGCACTCATGACCGTCCCTACGGCAACGGTCGAGATCGCTTGCAACTGACCACCATGATCGAAGCGCTGTTCTACTTCATAATTGGCCGCGACTATCCTGTTTCCACTCCAGCACTGTCGGGAGCCAATGCTCCATTAGACCTGTCTACCCGCTACCAGCCCCAATGACCCTGAATGATCGGAGTAACACCATGAGAGCTGCCATTGTCCATTCCTTTGACCAGCCACCACGCTATGGCGAGATCGACCCGCCGCAGGCCGCGCCTGGCGAAGTGTTGGTGCGGGTCCGCGCCGCCGCGCTCAGCCAACTGGTGCGCGCCCAGGCCAGTGGCAAGCATTACAGCAGTGGCAAGACCCTGCCGGTAGTGCCTGGCGCCGATGGCGTCGGCCTGTTGGAAGATGGCACCCGGGTGTACTTCGCCTTTCCCCGCACGCCCATCGGCGCCATGGCCGAGACCGTGGCGGTGGACGCGCGCTATTGCGTGCCTGTACCTGATGCCGTCGATGACATCACCGCTGCGGCGATCGCCAATCCCGGCATGTCGTCCTGGGCAGCGCTGCAGGAGCGGGCGCGCTTCGAACCCGGCGAGCGGGTGCTGATCAACGGTGCCGCTGGCACCTCCGGGCGTCTGGCCATACAGGTGGCCAAGCACCTGGGCGCTTCGCGGGTGGTCGCTACCGCGCGCAACCGGACGGTGGAGGCGGAACTGCGTGAACTGGGCGCGGATGAGTTCATCTGTCTCGACCAACCGGCCGAACAGTTGACTGCCGCGCTGCGTGAGCAAATCCATGGCCACGGTATCGATGTCGTCCTCGACTACCTCTGGGGGCCGCCCGCCGCGTGCATCCTCGATGCGGTCGTCAGCCATGGCAGCGGCGAGGCCGCGCCACGGCTGCGCTTCGTCAATATTGGCGCGCTGGCGGGCGCTCACTTGTCGATGAGCCCGGGAGCGCTGCGCAGCTCTGGCCTGGAAATGCTTGGCAGCGGCTTGGGCAGTGTGTCTAACGAAGGCCTGGTGAAGGTGGTGGGGCAACTGTTGCAGGCGATAGGCACCGCTGGACTTGAAGTGGAGGCCGAAGCGGTGCCGTTGAGCGAGGTCGAATCGGCCTGGCAACGCAACGCCCGCGAGCGCATCGTGTTCACCTTGCCGTGATGTCGCCAGCGGGCATGCCCTGCATGCACTCTTTTTGCCCTGCGTTGCTCGAATCCGTGGGTGCTGGTGGTAGTCTTGCAGGGTGACCCGCAATGGATTTGGGTATGACCCGGCACAAGCTCAGTATTCGCCAACGCAACGTCGACAACATCCTCCTGGCGGCCGAACAGGTCTTCGCAGAAAAAGGCTTCGCCGGCGCGGCCATGGCCGATATCGCCGAGGCGGTGCAGTTGCCGCGCAGCAACGTGCATTACTACTTCAGTACCAAGGCCGAGCTGTACCAGGCGGTGCTGTTCGGCTTGCTCGAAGTGTGGAAGCAGGACGCGTTGTGCTTCGAACTCTACGATGACCCACGGATCGTTCTCTCCAGCTATATCCGCGCCAAGATGAACCATTCACGGACCCGACCCTATGGTTCCAAGGTCTGGGCCAACGAAATCATTCACGGCGCGCCCAACCTCGGGGCGGCCCTGGACGACCCGTTGTACGACTGGGCGAAGATGAAGGAGGCCAAGATCCGCCAGTGGATCGACGATGGCCGCATCTTGCCGGTGGAACCGTCGGGTCTGCTCTACATGATCTGGGCCTCGACCCAGCACTATGCCGATTTCAGCCACCAGGTCGGCTTGCTCAACGATCACCAACCGTTGACCGACCTGCAGTTCGAGCGGGCGGTGCAGACGGTGACCAGCGTGATCTTACGGGGGATCGGGCTGGAGCCCTGACCTGTACTGAGGGGAATGCGACGAGGGGGATCGACGATCCCCCTCGTTGTTTTTGCCTACCGTTCAGGATGCTTCGCGGTAGGGGTTGCGTGGATCATGCAGCCAGTCGAGGAACGGCTTACCGGTGTCCTGGGGCACCATCTCGATGCAGTCCTGCACCGGGCAGGTGATCTGGCACAGGTTGCAGCCTACGCATTCGGCATCGATCACCTCGTAGCGGTGGCTGCCGTCGGGCTGCTTGAGGTTGGCGATGGCCTGGTGCGAGGTGTCTTCGCAGGCGATATGGCAACGTCCGCAACCGATGCAGGCCTCCTGGTCGATCCTGGCGATGACCTGGTAGTTGATGTCCAGGTACTTCCAGTCGGTGGTGTGGCCCACGGCGCGGCCGCTGAAGTCTTGCAGGCTGCGGTAGCCCTGGCTGTCCATCCAGCGCGAGAGGCCATCTTTCATGTCTTCGACGATGCGAAAACCATGAAGCATGGCCGCCGTGCAGACTTGCACGGCACCGCAGCCCAAGGCGATGAATTCGGCGGCATCGCGCCAGCTGCCGATGCCACCGATGCCGCAGATCGGCAGGCCATGGGTGGCAGGGTCGCGGGCGATCTCGGCGACCATGTTCAGGGCGATCGGCTTGACCGCCGAGCCGCAGTAGCCGCCATGGGTGCTCATGTCGCCGACGATCGGCAGGGCGACCATGCGCTCCAGGTCGACGCTGGTGATGGAGTTGATGGTGTTGATCAGCGACACCGCATCGGCACCGCCACGGTGGGCGGCGCGGGCGGACTGGCGGATGTCGGTGATGTTGGGGGTGAGCTTGACGATGACCGGCAACGAGCAGTACTGCTTGCACCAGCGCGTCACTTGCTCGACGTACTCCGGCACCTGGCCGACCGCCGCGCCCATGCCGCGCTCGGGCATGCCGTGGGGGCAGCCGAAGTTCAGCTCGATACCGTCGGCGCCGGTGGCCTCCACTAGTGGCAGGATGGCCTTCCAGGACGCTTCGACGCAGGGCACCATCAGCGACACGATCAGCGCCCGGTCGGGCCAGTCCTTTTTCACCTGGGTGATTTCACGCAGGTTGATCTCCAGCGAGCGGTCGGTGATCAGCTCGATGTTGTTGATGCCCATGACCTCGCGGTTGACCCCATAGTGGGCCGAGTAGCGCGATGAGACGTTGACGGCGGCCGGGTCCTCGCCAAGGGTCTTCCAGACCACGCCGCCCCAGCCGGCCTGGAAGGCACGGACGACGTTGTAGGCTTTGTCGGTGGGCGGCGCTGAAGCCAGCCAGAAGGGGTTGGGGGCCTTGATGCCAGCGAATTCGATCGACAGGTCAGCCATTATGCGGCCTCCACATTGAGCATCAGTTGGGCATGGATGGCCTCGGCGGCCAGCTTGCCGTGTTGCACGGCCTGGACCGTGAGGTCCTGGCCCAGGTGGGTGCAGTCACCCCCGGCATATACGCCGGGGAGGCTGGTGCGCATCTGCTCGTCGACACGAATGCGTTCACCGTCGCGGGCCAGGGTTTGTGCGCTGCTGTCGCTCAGGGCCTGGTCGTCGAAGGCCTGGCCGATGGCCTTGAAGATCGCATCGGCGGCCAGCTCGAAGCTTTCCCCGGTGGTTTGCAGGCGACCGTCGACATTGCGCGTACGGGCAAAGCGCATGCCCCGCACCCGGCCCTGGTCGTCCAGCAGCACTTGTTCGGGCTGGGCCCAGGTCAGCAGGCGTACCTGGTTTTCCTTGGCGATGTGTTGTTCGTGCTCGGTGGCGCCCATGTCTTCGAGGCCTCGCCGGTACACCAGGTTGACATCGCGGGCGCCGAGGCGGGCCATCTGCACGGCCATGTCGATGGCGGTATTGCCAGCGCCCAGTACGATGCAGCGATCGGCCAGGGGCAGGGCGGTGAGGTCCTCGGCCTGGCGCAGTTCGCGGATGTAGTTGGTGGCGGCCAGTATGCCGGGAGCGCTTTCATCGGCCAGCGCCAGTTGGCGGCTGGCGTTCAGCCCCAGGCCGAGGAACACCGCATCGAACTGCTGCTGCAAGTCGCCCAGGCTCAGGTTGTCACCCAGCACCTGGCCGTGGCGGATCTCGATACCGCCGATCTGCAGGACGAAGTCCACTTCGCGCTGGGCGAAGTCGTCGACCACCTTGTACTTGGCGATGCCGTATTCGTTGAGTCCGCCGGCCTTGGGCCGGGCTTCGAAGATCACCACATCATGGCCGTGCCAGGCCAGGCGGTGGGCGCACGACAAGCCGGCGGGGCCGGCGCCGACCACTGCAATGCGCTTGCCGGTGCTGGCCGCGCGCTGGAATGGGTGCTCGGTGAATTCGGCATGGTCCAGGGCATAGCGCTGCAACTGGCCGATCAGCACTGGCGCGCACTCCTGGTGATGGTTGCGCACGCAGGCCTGCTCACAGAGGATCTCGGTCGGACAGACCCGCGCACAGCTGCCGCCGAGGATGTTGGCCGAAAGAATCTTCTGCGCTGCGCCTTGGACGTTCTCCTGGTGGATGTTGCGGATGAACGAGGGGATATCGATGTCGCTGGGACAGGCGTTGACGCAGGGGGCGTCGTAGCAGTACAGGCAGCGCGAGGCTTCCAGGGCGGCCTGGCGGGCGTTTAGCGCAGGGACGAGGTCGCTGAAGTGCTCGGCCAGGGTGGCGTTGTCGGCACTCGGCCGGGGGAGGTGGTTGAGGGACTCGATCACGGTGGTTTCCTCAGGTTTCTTATTGTGGGGGCTGTCGGGAAGGCTTTGCCTTCCCTGGCGGCCGGAGCGCGCGTGGCGCTTTTCTCAGCGCTTGACGGCGCTGGGGCGCTGCTGCTCGGCCCGCTTGTTGAGCAGGTCGAACACCGCTGGATACGCCGGCCGCTCGATATAGCGCCCGGCGCCGCGCTCGGCGCGCAAATCGCCATTGGCCCAGACCAGCTTGCCCTGGCTGATGGTGTGGCTGGGGATGCCACGCACGGTCTTGCCTTCGAAGATGTTGAAGTCCACCTGTTGATGGTGGGTGGCGGCCGAGATGGTCCTGGTGCCTTGCGGGTCCCACAGCACCAGGTCGGCATCGGCGCCCGCGCGCAGGGCGCCCTTGCGCGGGAACAGGTTGAAGATCTTCGCCGTATTGGTGGAGGTCAGGGCGACGAAATCCTGCATCGACAACTTGCCGCTGTTGACCCCTTCGTCCCAGAGCACGGCCATGCGGTCCTCGATACCGGCGGTGCCGTTGGGGATGCGGCTGAAGTCGTCGCGCCCGGCGGTTTTCTGTTCGGCGCAGAAGCAGCAGTGGTCAGTGGCGGTGGTGTGCAGGTTGCCTGACTGCAGGCCGTGCCACAGCGCCTCCTGATGGCCGCGTGGGCGGAAGGGCGGGCTCATGACGTAACCGGCTGCGGTCTGCCAGTCGGGATGACGGTAGACGCTGTCGTCGAGCAACAGGTGGCCGGCCAGCACTTCACCGTACACCGGCTGGCCCTTGCCCCGGGCATAGCTGATTTCATCCAGTGCTTCGCGGGTCGAGACATGCACCAGGTACAACGGCGTGCCCAGGGTCTCGGCGATCCGGATGGCACGGCTGGCGGCTTCGCCTTCGACCTGCGCCGGGCGCGACAGCGGATGCGCCTCGGGGCCGGTGATGCCTTGGGCGAGCAGCTTGCGTTGCAGGTGGTAGACCAGCTCGCCGTTCTCGGCATGCACGGTGGGCACCGCGCCCAGTTCCAGGCAGCGCTCGAAGCTGGCGACCAGGGTGTCGTCGGCGGCCATGATCGCGTTCTTGTAGGCCATGAAGTGCTTGAAACTGTTGATGCCGTGCTGGCTGACCAACTCGCCCATCTCCTCGCGCACTTGCTCGCTCCACCAGGTGATGGCGACGTGGAAGCCGTAGTCGGAGGCCGATTTCTCGGCCCAGCCGCGCCACTGGTGGAAGGCCTCCAGAAGCGATTGCTGCGGGTTGGGAATGACGAAGTCGATGATCGAGGTGGTGCCGCCGGCAAGACCTGCGGCGGTGCCGCTGTAGAAGTCCTCGCTGGCCACCGTGCCCATGAAGGGCAGTTGCATGTGGGTGTGCGGGTCGATACCGCCGGGCATCAGGTACTGGCCGCTGCCATCGAGTATTTCGCAGCCGGTGGGAACGTCGAGGTCAGTGCCGATGGCCTTGATCACGCCGTCGGCACAAAGCACGTCGGCGCGGAAACTTTCCTCATGGGTAATCAGGGTGGCGCCACGAATCATAAGCGTCATCAGAGGCTCCTCGCAGGCTTGACCGGTTATTGCCGGTTCTAGGTTTTGTACTGATTGCAGCGCAGGAGAAAACCTGTCACCGCTGTCAGGAATTGAATTTAGTAGCTGTTACCGGTTAGGGCAAATAATTAATTTATAAACTTATATCCAATTTAACTGATTGAAAAATAAGTAATAAATTGAATTTTAAGTGCTTTGTCAGCATGACCAGTGGTCCTGTCGTTCTTGACAGGTTGTGGAAATGGTCAAGATTTCTCAGGGGTAACCGTGATAGCCCTTATGCCCGTGCAAGTACTCCAGCCATCGTTTCGATGAGCAAAAAAAACACAACAAAGTGGAGCAGCCATGCAGCAGACCAGATCGCAGGTGAGCGAACGCGACGGCTTGTATGAACTCGACGCCGGCAGCGACGTTCTCGACAGCCCCCGGTACAACCACGACATCGCCCCGACCAAGGTTCAGGAGCGTACTTGGAACAAGTGGCACATCACCGCACTCTGGGTCGGCATGTCGATCTGCGTGCCGACCTACACCTTGGGCGGTGTGCTGACCGCCTATTTCGGCCTGACGGTGGGCGAGGCGCTGTTGGCGATCCTCCTTGCCAACACCGTGGTGCTGATCCCCTTGACCCTCAATGCCTTTCCCGGCACCAAGTACGGCATTCCCTTTCCGGTATTGCTGCGCTCCTCGTTCGGTATCATCGGCTCCAACGTGCCGTGCCTGATCCGCGCCCTGGTGGCCTGTGGCTGGTTCGGCATCCAGACCCTGTTCGGCGGCCTGGCCATCCACCTGTTCCTCGGCTCGCTGTCGGCGGACTGGAAGGCCTTGGGCGGGACCGGCGAGGTGATTGGCTTCGTCCTGTTCTGGTGCCTGAACCTGTGGGTGGTGCTGCGTGGCGCCGAGTCGATCAAGTGGCTGGAAGTCCTCTCGGCGCCCTTGCTGGTATTGGTTGGTGCGGGGCTGCTGGTGTGGGCCTTGCCCAACGTCTCGATCAGCGAGCTGATGGCCCAGCCTCCCAAGCGTCCGGAAGGGGCCAGCGTGGCGGGCTACTTCTTCGCCGGGCTGACGGCGATGGTCGGCTTCTGGGCCACCCTGTCGCTGAACATTCCCGACTTCAGCCGCTTCGCCAAAAGCCAGAAGGACCAGATACTCGGGCAGATTCTCGGCCTGCCGCTGACCATGTTCCTGTTCGCCGCCCTGGGCGTGGTGCTTACGGCCGCGTCGGCGTCGCTGGTCGGCGAGACGGTATCCGACCCGGTCAGCCTGATCGGGCATATCCAGAGCCCGGTGTGGGTGGCCCTGGCCATGGCCTTGATCATCATCGCCACACTGTCGACCAACACCGCGGCGAACATTGTCTCGCCCACCAATGACTTCCAGAACCTGGCGCCGAAGTGGATCGGGCGCAAGACGGCGGTGCTGCTGACCGGCCTGGTTGGGCTGCTGCTGATGGGCCATGAGCTGCTGAAGAAGCTCGGCTGGATCGTCAGCGACGTAAGCCTGGAAAGCGTCTATTCCAACTGGCTCCTGGGCTATTCGAGCCTGCTTGGGCCCATCGCCGGCATCATGGTGGTGGACTACTTCCTGATCCGCAAGCAGACCCTGGACCTGGCCGGCCTCTACCGCGACGACACCTACCCGGCATGGAACATCGACGGTTTCATCGCCTTCGGCGTACCGGTGGTGCTGACCCTTCTGTCGTTGCACAGCCAGGCTTTCAGTTGGTTCTACGACTTCGGCTGGTTCACCGGCTCCGCCCTCGGTGGCCTGATCTATTACGCCCTGGGCAGCCTGAAGGCTGCGCGCAGCGCCAGCCTCAAACCCACTGTGTGACGTTCATGGCCCGCAGAGGCCGGAAACCTGATGAGGAGAACCCCATGCAAAGCACTCAGGACGTTCTGCAATCGAACCTGCGTCATATCAACGGTGAACGGCTGTGGCAGTCGCTGATGGAACTGGCCCAACTGGGGGCCACGGCCAAGGGCGGGGTGTGCCGCCTGGCCCTGACCGACCTGGACCGCCAGGCCCGAGACCTGTTCGTCAAATGGACCCAGGAAGCGGGGTGCAGTGTGAGCATCGACGGGGTCGGCAACATCTTCGCCCGCCGCCCAGGGCGCAACCCGCAACTGCCACCAGTGATGACCGGCAGCCATATCGACACCCAGCCCACCGGCGGCAAATTCGACGGTTGCTTCGGGGTACTGGCGGGGCTTGAGGTCATGCGTACCCTCAATGACCTGGGGATCGAAACCGAGGCGCCATTGGAGGTGGTGGTCTGGACCAACGAAGAGGGCTCGCGCTTTGCGCCGTGCATGATGGGCTCAGGGGTGTTCGCGGAAAAGTTCACCCTGGAGGAAACCCTGGCCAAGACCGACGCCGAGGGTGTCACGGTAGGCGAGGCGCTCGATGCCATCGGCTATGCCGGGCCGCGGGCGGTCAGTGGGCATCCGGTGGGGGCCTACTTTGAAGCCCATATCGAGCAGGGGCCGATCCTCGAAGATCAACACAAGACCATCGGCGTAGTCCTCGGCGCCCTCGGCCAGAAGTGGTTCGACCTGACCCTGCGCGGCGTCGAGGCCCATGCCGGGCCAACGCCGATGCACCTGCGCAAGGACGCCCTGGTCGGTGCCAGCGCGGTAGTGGCGGCGGTCAACCGCGTGGCACTGGAGCACCAGCCCCATGCCTGTGGCACGGTGGGTTGCCTGCAGGCCTATCCGGGTTCGCGCAACGTGATTCCGGGCGAGGTGCGCATGACGCTGGACTTCCGTCACTTGGAGCCGGCGCGGCTAGACTCGATGATCGCCCAGGTACGCGAGGTGATCAGCAGCACCTGCCAGCAGCATGGGCTGAGCCACACCCTGATACCGACCGCCGACTTCCCGCCGTTGTATTTCGACCAGGGTTGTGTCGAGGCGGTGCGCAGTGCGGCCCAGGGGTTGGGCTTGTCGCACATGGACATCGTCAGCGGTGCCGGGCATGACGCGATCTTCCTGGCCGACCTGGGGCCGGCGGGGATGATCTTCGTGCCCTGTGAAGGCGGGATCAGCCACAACGAAATCGAGAATGCCGCGCCAGAGGACCTGGCCGATGGCTGTGCGGTGCTGTTGCGCGCGATGTTGGTGGCTGCCCAGGCGGTGGCGCAGGGAAGGGAAGCCGCGTAGCCCCACAGGGCGGGCGCCGCGCTCGATCGCTGCGCCTTAGTGGCTATGGCATCGCCGTCATCGACCTGGCATGGCCGCTTTCAGGGGCGTTCCAGGTCAAGGCGAACAGGGTTTCGCCAGGCACTGCAAAATGGATACGACCGCTCCGGCAATCGATCGCGGCCTCGCGGCTCCGGCTGTCGGGGCCGAAGAGGGTGAGGGACGGGCAAGCGCTGCCTGCGCCCTGCAGGCTGACCTGCTGCAGGCGTTCGCCCTTGTTCACGCCCAGCACGCTGCGCTGTTGGCCCCGAGCCATGGCCAGGGCATCGACTTCGAACGCGCTGTTGTCCAGGCGCTGGACCTGATCGAGCCAGTGCGCCTGCATGAATTGTTGCGCAAGGCCCACCGGCTTGAGTTCGAAGCGGTCTGGGCCTGGCAGGCGGATCATGCCTTTGAGGTGGTCGGGATCGTCGGCAGCCTGGAACCAGTTGAGCACATCGAGCAGGCCATCCTGGGCTGAGTTGATGGCGACCGAGGCCCACCACAAGGAGGCGAAGTGCGTCTCCTGTTCGTAGGGGCTCACGCTCGAACCACTGGAGATATTGGTCTGGTCCAGCAAGAGTGCCTTGCGTGGCCGGCCGTTGGCTTGCAAGCCAACCACCTCGGCCGCTTGGCGCACATGGTCGCGGTAGACCCGGGTGGCCAGCAGGTCGCGGATCATCCACTCGTGCCAGGCCAGGGCATCGATCTGCGGCCCCGACTCAGCGAGCAAGCGTCGGGCCCAATCGATGCCGCGGCGCTGGGCCCCTTGTGGCGTGAACGGCCCGTTGACCAGGCGCGAACTCGCGGGCATGGCAATGCGTACACCGGCTTCGCGTGCGCCTGGGTACTCGCGCACCTGGCGGTCCATGGTGTCGAAGAAGCGCTTGTAGGTGGCGTAGTCGCGGTAGTTGTAATTGGGTTCGTCGGCAAATGACAGATAGTGGGTGCCTTTGCCTCCCAGGGCTACGGTGGCTGCCAGCCAGGCGTCGAGACCGGCGATGCTCTGGCTGTTGGCTTGCAGGTCGGCCTTGCGATGGCTACCGCCGAGCAAAGTGACATTCATGTCGATACCGGCGCGGTCCTGGTAAAAGCGCCGGAAGGCATCTTCGTAATGGGGCCGGCTGGCCATGATGTCGACGACGCTGTAGAAACCGGCTGCGCGTGGCTTGAGGGCATCGAGCGCGGCATGGCTTGCCGGTGGCGGCAGCAGGTAGGGCATGGCGATGCCCAGGCGCGGCGTGGGACCGAGCACGTCGCTATGCAGGTTGAGTTCGGTGCGGCCGCTGTCCTGGCGCAGCGGTTGCAGATGCTGCGGGCGTTGGGCGAACAGGTTGGCCGTGCCGTCCAGCCAGAAGGCGGCCTTGCCACTGCCTTGCAGGCGCAAGCGCCAGGCTTGGTCGGTGTCGGCAATTGGCAGGGCAACCTGGTCGAAGCGTGGGTAATCCCGGTGGGCGGCGAGCGTCAGTACAACCTTGGTGCCATCGCTCAGGCGCTCGGCCTGCAGGGCTTTGACACCACCGAAATACTTGCCCGAGAGGATGGCCTGTTCACCGCCGCGGACCTTGAAGTAAAGCTCGGTATCGTTCGCGGTTTCGGCGCTGAAATGCACTTTGGTCGGCGCGAACAGGGCGACCGTGTTGTCGTCATGTTCAAAGCGGTAGCGCCTGAAACTGTAGCCCGGCACTTCCACACGGTAACTGGCGGCACTGGCGGGCAATGGCCAGGTTTGCTGGCCGCGGCCTTCGCGGGATGCAATGAAGCGCTCGCCTCGCAGTTGCCCCTTGCCGTCAAGCAGGTAGATGCGCTCTTCGTTGGCGCTGGTTTGCCAGGCCGGTACCCAACTGACGCGCACCTTATCGTCGCGACCCGGCTGCAGGTACAGGCTGCCATCGCGAATGTCGCCCCAACGCATGGGCGCGGCATGGGCCAGGCTGCTGGAGACAAGCATCAATACCAAAAGCGATCGTTTCATACGTTCCTTCGCGTCGGTAGCTGCCGGAAAATTGTAAAGGTGGTGAGACGGTTACAAAGGGTATAGATCAGTCGTAGCACGCTGCGCCAATGAATTGCCACCTTGCTCGGCGCATAGCAGACGCCCGGCAGCTTGGCTTTTTGCCAATAGCCGCTCTAGGGCGAGAGTTATAGGGAAAGCTATACAGCGAAGACACCCGGATGAAGCGATAAACGGCATATAACTTTTTAGTCTTGTTTGCTTGAAGTCGAGTCGCGCAACTTCTAATTGTTCGGAACTATTGCGATCGCTTCATTTAATCCAATGTTTGACGTAATTACGGCGTCAATATTGTGTTGCCAGCGGCGCTGAAAACCGACTTGCTGTTTGAAAGGCTGATGCTAATGTGACATCGGATTCGCCGTTCATCGGCAAGGGCAGGGGGGCGCCATGAGCGCAGAAAAGCGGTTCCACTCGCTGGACAGTTTCCGGGGGCTGTTTGCCGTGTCGGTGGTGCTCTATCACTTGCGCATCAGCGACAGTTTCACCGAGTGGGCATTCTTCCGTCATGCCGAAGTATTTGTTGCTTTCTTCTTTGTACTCAGCGGTTTTGTGCTGACGCATGCCTATGGCAATAACGTGCAGTTGAACTTCCGCCGGTTTTTCATCGCGCGGACATTCCGCCTGTTGCCGTTGCACCTGTTCATGCTGGTGGTGTTCATCCTGTTAGAGTGCGGCAGATATATGGCTTTCCAGCAGGGCATGGTATTCAATAATGTGCCATTTACCGAAAGGTTTGCTCCTGCCGAGATTCTGCCGAATGCGCTGCTGCTGCAGTCCTGGACACACTTGACCCATCCATTGTCATTCAATTATCCGTCCTGGAGCATCAGTATCGAATATTACACCTACATGCTTTTCGCACTGATCCTGAGCATGCTCATGGGCGGCCGGCAATTGCTGTGGGCGATCATCGTATTGGTGACCCTGGCGTTGATTTATACGGGCAACACTTTCTTCACCATCGAGTCGTTGCGTGGATTGGCCTACTTCTTTACCGGCTGCCTCGCCTACACCCTGTATCACAAGCTTGCCCAACCCGGGCAGCCGAGGTTCTGGCTGGCGACGCTGCTTGAGGTCCTGGCTGTCGTCGCGGCGCTGGTGTTCGTGGTGAGCGATTTCGCTACCAAGGCGTTGCTGGCCAGCCCGTTGTTCGGCGTGATCATCCTCATATTCGCCTTTGATGGCGGGGCGCTGTCGCGGTTATTGGCAGGGCGCTGCTTCGGTTTTCTTGGCAAGTTGTCTTATTCCATCTACCTGACCCATGCGGCCATTTTGTTTTGTGTGGTGTCAGCGTTCATGGTGGGGAGCAAAGTTCTGGGCGTCGATATCGCGCCGATGATTGACGGGACGCGCTACCTGGACACCGGCCATGCACTGTTCAACAACCTGATGGCATTGCTGGTGGGGGGGTTGGTGGTACTGGTGTCGATGTTCACCTACCGCTATGTCGAAATGACCGGCCAGGCCGTTGGCCGGGCGCTTGCTGACAAAAATACGCATAAAGGCCCCGTGCTCGAGTCCTGACAAGGTTTGTATCCAGCTGGCCAGGGTACTGCGTTTGCCTCACGGATTTCCCTCTTTCGCGCCAGACTAAAAGGACTGCGCCATGAACTCCGCCCTGCAGGCTCCAGCCGACAAGCTGGACAGTGTTCAGATACTGCGCGCTATCGCCGCGCTCGCTGTGGTTTTCTTTCATATCCCACTGTTTCGCAATGGCGACTGGGGCGTGGATATCTTTTTTGTGATCAGCGGCTTCATCATGGCTCTGGTCACCGCTCAATCAGGCAGCCACTTCTTCAGCAAACGGGTAATCCGTGTCGTCCCGCTTTACTGGCTCGGTACCCTGGGAGTCTTCGTTGTCGCCCTGCTGCTGCCGAACTTGCTGGACAACACCACGGCGGACGTACCTGGCCTGGTCAAATCGTTGTTGTTCATTCCCTACCAGAAGGGCGAGTACGTCCAGCCCCTACTGTACTTGGGCTGGACCCTGAACTTCGAAATGTTCTTCTATGCCTTGTTCGCCATCTCCATGGCCATCAGTCACCGTTACCGCCTGCTGATTTGTTCGGGCCTGTTGCTGACGTTGGTGTCGTTGGGCCACCTGGCAACCTTCGACACACTGCTCGCCAAGTTCTATACCCAGCAGATTCTTGCCGAGTTCGTCCTGGGCATGGGCTGTTATGCCTTGTATGCACGTACGGCTGCATGGCGCGCCTCCCGCCCCGGCAAGGGCATACGCACGACGTTGGTATTGATCGGCCTCGCGGCCCTGGTCTACATGCCATTTGCCGGCGGACTGGCCGCATCGCTGGGGCGCTCGCTGGCTTGGGGGATACCGGC
Source organism: Pseudomonas sp. X10 (assembly GCF_054889225.1). Classification (NCBI taxonomy): domain Bacteria; kingdom Pseudomonadati; phylum Pseudomonadota; class Gammaproteobacteria; order Pseudomonadales; family Pseudomonadaceae; genus Pseudomonas; species Pseudomonas sp. X10. The sequence goes on from NZ_CM142677.1 coordinate 2,698,517, forward strand.
GGCGGTGATCTTCCTGGCGCTGGTGCATGGATTGTCGGGAGTCCGCCTGCCCGGGTTGCTGGTCTTGATCGGCGATGCCAGTTATTCCCTTTACCTGTTCCACCCCTATGTATTGAAGGTGTTCAACAAGGTATTCCATGTATTCGACGCACCGGGCGTCCTCGCTTATGTGATGACCCCTGTGAGTATTGGCCTGTGCTGTCTGGTGGCGATTGGCATTTATCGCCTGGTGGAATTGCCGTTGACCGAGTGGTTGCGGGGCATTTACGTCGACCCGCGCACATTGGCCAGGCAGCCGCCGGCATTGCCGGTGGAAAGTGGCGAGTGACCGGCGGCAATGACCGGCAACCTTACGGGTAGCTGAAATGCTTGTCTGGGGGGCGATAAAAAAAGGGCTCGTAGAAACCGAGCCCAAAGGAAACTCCGAACAAGTTACTCAGCGACCAGCACTGAACGGCATCTTGACCCAGGCCGACTCGATTTCGGCCGCCGATCATTGCGATAGCCAGGGCTCAGCCCTGGTTATCGCACCTTACAGGCGCACCTCTCCCGCAGGGCTCAATAACTGCCGGCGCGCCATCCACAGATTCGACAGCGCAAACAACGTGGTCAATTGCGCCGTGTTCTTGGCCAACCCACGGAAGCGGGTCTTCACATAGCCGAATTGGCGCTTGATCACCCGAAATGGGTGTTCGACCTTGGCACGTACCTGGGCTTTGGCCTTTTCGATCTTGCGTCTGGCCTTGTACAGCGCGCTGCGTTTGCTCAAGCGTTTGTAGGTGCTGCGTCGGGCTGCGATCTGCCAGATCACCTGCCGCCCTTCATGCTCTGGTCGTTTCTCGACACCTGTATAACCCGCATCCGCACAGACGACATTCTCCTCACCATGCAGCAGTTGCGCGACTTCCGTCACGTCTGCGACGTTCGCGGCAGTGCCGTGAACGTGATGCACCAGCCCCGACTCAACATCGGCGCCGATATGCGCCTTCATGCCGAAGAAGTACTGGTTGCCTTTCTTGGTTTGATGCATCTCTGGATCGCGCTTGCCTTCCTTGTTCTTGGTCGAACTGGGCGCATGGATGATCGTGGCATCGACAATCGTGCCCTGGCGCAGTGACAGGCCTTTGTCTTGCAGATAGTTGTTGATGGTTTCCAGAATCCCTGCTGCGAGCTGATGCTTCTCCAGGAGGTGTCGGAAATTCATGATCGTCGTGTCTTCGGGAATCGGCGCGCTTAGCGTCAGCCGAGCAAACTGGCGCATAGAGGTGATCTCGTACAACGCTTCTTCCATCGCCGGATCGCTCAGCGAAAACCAGTTCTGCAACAAGTGAATGCGCAGCATCGTTTCCAATGCATAAGGCTTACGACCGCCACCGGCCTTTGGATAGTGCGGCTCGATCAACGCGACCAACCCGCTCCACGGCACGACCTGCTCCATTTCGGCCAGGAAACGCTCTCGGCGGGTCTGCTTGCGCTTACCGGCGTACTCGAAATCGGAGAAGCTCATCTGACTCATGGGCAAGGCTTGCTTGGGGTGGCTAAACGAAGGGCCATTTCAGCACAGGTCGTGCAGCCTGTGCTGACTTGATCGGAGAATCCCAAAGGGAGGAAGAGTTCTGGCAGGGTTGTTACAGCTCCACAGGTACTTCCGCTTCTCCGCCGCCCAGCGCCTTATAGAGTGAGATCAGGTTATTGACCTTTGCCAGTTTCACCGTGACCAGGTCCTGTTCAGCGCTGAATAGGCTCCTTTGCGCGTCCAGTGTATTGAGAAAAGTATCAACGCCTTCGCGATAGCGGCTGTCCGCCAGCGCATAGCTTTTGCTATTGGCCTGGACGCGCTGGTGTTCGGCAATCACTTGGGCGTCCAGATAGGACTTCGCCACTAACCCATCAGAGACCTCGCGGAAGGCCGTCTGGATCGCCTTCTGATAGTTCGCGACTTCAATCGAGGTCTGGATCTTGGCTACATCGAGGTTCGCTTTGTTACGACCGTAGTTGAAGATCGGAATGTTGATGGAGGGTATGAACGACCAGGCGCCTTGCCCGCCAGCGAACAGGTCGCCCAGCTGGGCGCTGGCCGAGCCAGCGGACGCGGTCAGCGTGATGCTCGGGAAGAACGCTGCCCGAGCCGCACCGACGTTCGCATTGGCAGCCTTGAGCTGGTGCTCCGCTGAGAGGATGTCAGGTCGGGAAACGAGTAGCTCGGACGGCATGCCGGCCGGCAGATCTTCCTGTACCTGTAGTGTGTCCAGTTCAATGGCGGTGAACGCCGTGTCAGGCAACGGCTTGCCAACCAGTAGCACCAGGGCGTTCTTGTCCTGTTCGACCAGGCGCTGATAGCGAGCCTTGGCGGACTCGGCAGTTCTGACGGTGCTTTCAGCCTGCGTCAGGTCCAGTTCAGTCGCAACTTCGTAGTCATAACTGCTCTTGACCAAGGCGTAGCTCTCTTGCTGGCTTGCCAGGGTGCGCTGCGCTATGGCAAGCAATTGCTGGTCAGCCTGGAGCTGGTAATAAGCCGCTGCCACCTGCGCGATCAACGCGATCTTGGCGCTACGTTTTGCCTCGATCGTGGAAAAATAGGTTTCCAACGCCTGCTGGTTGAGGCTACGAACCCGGCCGAAGAAATCCAGCTCGTAGGACGTGAAGCCAAGCCCGGCACTATAGCTGTGCGTCGTTTCTGTCTGGCCTGTGGTACTCAGGTCGTGAGGTATCCGCTGACCGACACCAGAGCCACTGGCGTTGATCGAAGGCAGCAAGTCCGAGCGCTGGATGCGGTAGAGCGCCTGGGCCCGCTCGATGTTCAGGGCGGCCACGCGGTAGTCCCGGTTATTGGCCAGCGCTTGCTGGATAAGCGCCTTCAACCCTTCATTCTGGAAAAACCTCTCCCAGGTGATCTTCGACGCTTCACCCTTCGTCTGCACGCTGTAGGCGGCTTCGATCGGTGCTTGCGGCTGGTGGTACTTCGGTATCAGCGAGCAACCGCTGAATGACAGCAAGGCAACGGCCATTGCTGCATGGTGTAGTTTCTTTTTCATACCTGTGCCTCATGCGTAGCGGCCGCGCCGGCATCTTTCGCAGGTTTCTTGATGAAAAGCTGGCAGATCACGACGTAGAACATCGGCACGAAGAACACCGCGAGGAAGGTCGCCGTGATCATGCCGCCGATGACGCCCGTACCGATGGAGTGCTGGCTACCGGAGCCTGCACCGTTGGAAATGGCGAGGGGCAGTACGCCTAGCATGAATGCCAGCGAGGTCATGATGATCGGACGCAGGCGCAGTCGGGCCGCTTCGACGGCCGCTTCCAGCAATGGCTTGCCGTGTTCCTCATGAAGCGCCTTGGCGAATTCGACGATGAGAATGGCGTTCTTCGCCGACAAACCCACGGTCGTCAGCAGACCGACCTGGAAGAACACATCGTTGGACAAGCCACGGGCCAAGGTCGCGATGACAGCACCGATTACACCGAGCGGTACGACCATCATGACTGCAACCGGAACCGACCAGCTTTCGTACAGGGCCGCCAGGCATAGGAAGACAATCAGGATCGACAGCGCGTACAGAGCACCCGCCTGGGAACCCGACAAGCGTTCTTCATACGAGATGCCGGTGAATTGCAGGCCCACTCCGTCCGGCAACTGCTCCGCGATCTCTTCCACCGCCTTCATCGCGTCGCCGGAGCTGTACCCGAACGCAGGTTCACCCTGGATCTGCACGGCTGGCACACCGTTGTAGCGTTCCAATTTCGGCGAACCGTAGGTCCAGTAGCCACTGGCGAACGACGAGAACTTGACCATTTCGCCGTTGGCGTTGCGCACATACCACTTCTCGAAGTCTTCAGGTGAGATGCGGGATTGAATCTCGCCCTGGATGTAGACTTTCTTTACCCGCCCACGATCGACGAAGTCGTTCACGTAGGCCGAACCCCACGCGGTACTCATCGTCTCGTTGATGTCGGAAATGCTGACCTGCAGCGCGCGTGCCTTCTCGTTATCGATCTTGACTTGGTATTGAGGCTCGTCATTCAGGCCGTTCGGCCGGACGTTCATCAACCGTGGGTCTTTCGCGGCAAGTTCGAGGAGCTGGTCACGCGCCTCCATCAATCGCTTGTGCCCCAGGCCGGTACGGTCCTGCAGGTACATGTCGAAGCCTTTGGCGTTGCCCATTTCCAGGATGGCCGGCGGAACGATGGCGATCACGTTACCGTCTTTGATCTGCGAGGCGCGCGCCTGTATACGTTCGGCCAGCGAGAAGATGGATGTATCGTCGCCGCTACGGGCTTCCCAGGGTTTCAGGCCCACGAACAGCATGCCCGAGTTCTGGCCGCGGCCGGCGAAGTTGAAGCCGTTCACGGTATAGGCGGACTCCACCACCCCGGCCTCTTCTTCGAGCAGGTAATCGCGTATTTCATTGAGCACGACCTGGTTGCGCTCGGCACTGGCGTTCGGCGGCATCTGCACTTGGACGACCATGGTGCCCTGGTCTTCATCCGGGAGAAACGCTGTCGGGATACGCGGGAACAGCAGGGCTACGGCTCCCACCAAGCAGAGGTAGACGACGAAGAACAGACCCTTGCGCTTGAGAATACTGGCAACGCTGGACTGATAGCGGTCCGCGTTGCGGTCGAACATCCTATTGAACCAGCCGAAGAACCCCTTTTTTTCGTGATGGTCATGGTTGACAGGCTTGAGGATGGTCGCGCACAAGGCCGGCGTGAAGATCAGCGCCACCACGACCGAGAGCGCCATCGCGGAGACGATGGTGATCGAGAACTGGCGGTAGATGATTCCGGTCGCACCACCGAAGAATGTCATGGGGACGAACACTGCAGACAAGACCATGGCGATGCCGATGAGTGCGCCTTGGATTTCGCCCATCGACTGTCTCGTGGCTTCTTTGGGTGACAAGCCCTTTTCCACCATGACGCGCTCGACGTTCTCGACCACCACGATCGCATCGTCGACAAGCAAGCCGATCGCCAGGACCATGCCGAACATGGTCAATGTGTTGATCGTGAAGCCGAACGCCGCCAGCACACCGAAAGTGCCGAGCAGCACAACCGGTACGGCTAGCGTCGGGATCAGGGTTGCACGCAGGTTCTGCATGAACAGATACATCACCAGAAACACCAGGACGATCCCTTCGAACAGCGTTTTCACGACCTCATGGATCGAAGCGGAAACCACCGGCGAGGTGTCGTACGGGAACACCACCTTCAGGCCCTTCGGCAAGTAGGGTTCCATCTCGGCAACGGTCTGGCGGACGGACTTGACGGTTTCCAGCAGGTTGGCGCCAGTCGCCAGTCGCCAGGCGCAGGGCAATGGCGGCAGCAGGCTTGCCGTTGTAGGTACCGGAGATCGAGAAATTTTCCGCGCCCAGTCCGACTTCTGCGACATCCTTCACTCGCACCTGCGAGCCGTCCGGATTGACCTTCAGCAGGATGTCTTTGAATTCCTCGGCCGTTTGCATCCTGGAGGTGCCCAGGATCGTGGCATTGAGCTGCACGCCTTTATGAGTCGGCAGGCCACCGAGCGAGCCCGAGGAAACCTGTACGTTTTCAGACTGGACAGCATTGATGACATCTTGCGGAGTCAGCTGGTAACTCACCAGCTTTTCAGGGTCCACCCATATCCGCATCGCGTATTGCGCGCCCAGCATCAGGTAGTCGCCGACACCCTTGGTGCGGGTGATCGGGTCCTTCATGTTCGACACGATATAGTTGCCGATATCGAAATCGTCCATCGAGCCGTCTTCGGAGTACAGGCCCACGATCAACATGAAGTTGACCTGGTACTTGGCCACGCGCAGGCCTTGCTTCTGCACTTCTTGCGGTAGCAACGGGGTAGCTAGCTGCAGCTTGTTCTGCACTTGGACCTGGGCGATGTCGGCATCGGTGCCCTGGTCGAAGGTGACGATGATGCTCAGGCTGCCATCGCTGTTGCTCTCCGAAGTGATGTAGCGCAGTCCGTCAAGGTTGTTGAGCTGCTGCTCGATGACCTGGACCACGGTGTCCTGTACGGTCTGGGCCGAGGCGCCGGGGTAGGTGACGGTGACGATGATGGCCGGAGCGGCGATGTTGGGGTACTGGTTGACTGGCAATTTAAGAATCGACAGTCCGCCCGCCAACATCAGCACAATGGCGATCACCCAGGCGAAAATCGGCCTGTTGATAAAAAAGTTAGACATTTATCGATAGTTCCTTCGCAGGGAAAGCCGCTCGCGCTATTGGGCAGCGCTTGCCATCGCCGGGTTGGGTTCAATGTTTCGCGCAGGAACGGCAGTGACGAGAACCCCATCCTTGATGCGTTGCACACCTTCGGTGACGATCCGTTCGCCTGCCTGCAGTCCCGATGCCACGAGCCATTCGTTGCCAATGGTGCGCAGGACCTTCACCTCGCGCAGCTCGACCTTGTCGCTGTTATCCAGCACGAAGGCGGTGGCCTGGCCTTTCAGGTCGCGGGCGATGCCTTGTTGCGGGACAAGCAGCGCCTTGTCCCGCACGCCCTCGGTCAATTTCGCATGCACGAACATACCGGGGAGCAGGACGTTTTCCGGGTTGGGGAATGCTGCTCGAATGGTGACGGCACCGGTCGTGGGGTCGACGGTAACCTCGGAAAACTTCATGGCGCCGGGGTGACTATAGGTCGAACCATCCTCAAGCTTCAGCTGGACCTTGACTTGGTCAGGGCCAGCCATGGTGAGCTCACCCCGTTCCATCTCGCTGCGCAGCCTCAGCATGTCGACCGAGGCCTGCGTCACATCTACGTAGATGGGGTCGAGTTGATGAATCGAGGCCAGTGCTTCGGCCTGATTCTGGTTGACCAACGCCCCTTCGGTGACAGCCGAGCGGCTGATCCGCCCATCGATCGGCGCCAGCACTTTGGTGTACTCCAGATTGATCTGCGCCATCCTGAGATCTGCCTGCGCTTGCTCCGCAGCGGCGACAGCATCGTCGTACTGTTGGCGGCTGATCGCGCGGCTCTCGACCAGGTGCTTATAGCGTTGGGCCAGGTTGCGCGTGGTGTTCAGGGTCGCCCGGGCCTTATCGACAGCTGCCTGATAAGTCGAAGGGTCGATCTGATAAAGCTGCTGCCCCTTCTTCACCACTGCACCCTCGGTAAACAGGCGCTTGTGAATGATGCCGCTGACCTGTGGACGCACCTCGGCCACACGAAACGCCGAGGTACGCCCCGGCAGGTCGCTGCTGAGCAGCACCCTTTGCGTCTTCAAGGTTACATAGCCCACTTCCGGGGGGTTGGAAGGGGCGGCAGCCTCCTGTTCCTTGCACGCGGACAAGGCCAGCACGGCCATTGGCAGCGCATACAAAAGGTGTCGACGTCTCATTTCCACTTTTCCTCTTCACAAGATGCACGCAACCGTCTGTAGACGGTCATCGAAAGGCTTTAAACCCGTAATGCGATTCGGTGTATCATAATGCGGTTATTTGGTGTGGCGCAATACATCCTGCGAAGCGCCAGTTCGATGAGAGGCGTTGTAGAATCGCGGCCAATTGGAGAACGCTCTGGGCTGCGGCCCATCATGAGAAGGCATATGAGTTACGAAACCGATAAAGACGGCGAGGGGCGGGCAAACGGTATCCAGGTCATCGCGCGGGCTAGCGCCATCATGCGCACGCTAGGTGCCAATCCGAAGGGGCTGTCGCTGGCCTCGATCGCTCAAGAGGTCGGTTTGGCGCGCTCCACCGTGCAGCGAATCGTGGCTGCGCTGGAGGCGGAAGCATTGGTAGAGCCTGCCCGTCCTGGCAATGGCTTTCGCCTCGGCCCGGCACTGGCGCAACTGATCCATCAGAGCCATCGAGACATCATCTCGATCGCGCGGCGTTCGTTGGAGACGCTGTGCAACGAGGTGCAGGAAAGTGTCACCTTGTCCTGCATCAGTGGTAACCAGATCGCGGTCATTGACCGGGTGATTGCCGAACGCGAGTTGCGGGTGGTGTTCCCCATGGGCCAGTCGATGCAAATGCATGCCACCGCTGATGGAAAGGCGCTGCTGTCGACCCTGAGCGACGATCAGGTGAAGGCCCTTCTGCCCGAACCGCTGGCTAAATTGACCGACACCACCTTGGATCTTGATGCGCTGCTTAGCGAACTGGCCACTATCCGTAAGACTGGGATCGCCATCGACAATGAAGAACACACCCGCGGTATCAGCGCTTGCTGCATCTTGATCCCGACGTTCATGGGGCCGCATGCCGTTGCCATCGTTGCGCCTACGGCAAGGTTCGCCAGACGATCCGAGGAGCTCATCAATGCGCTCGTTGAATGCAAGACGACCATCTCGCAGCTTGCGGGTGAGGCCTAGCGCGGCGGGAAATAGGCATGGCCAGAAAAACCAAGCAGGAAAGCCTGAAGACTTACGAGCTGATAGTGGATACAGCGGAGCAGTTGTTCAGCTCGAAAGGGTTTTCCCAGACGACCCTGCATGACATCGCTCAGCAAGCGCAGATGACGCGGGGGGCTATCTACTGGCACTTCAAAGACAAGGCCGAGCTCTTGGATGCCATTCTGGAGCGGGCGCAGTTGCCATGGGACGGCTTGCCACAACGCCCCGACGAGATCGAGACACCTCTGTCGACCACCGAGCTTGCGAAATTTCTGGTCCACTGCATCGAGACGATCATCAAAGACCCTCGGTTGTATCGGGTATCCCAGATTCTGCTGCAGACCACCGAGCTGGTGGATGGGAACCACCGCATCCATGTACGTCTGACTTGCATCCTGGAGCGGATCAGAATCTACATTGCGGCGATGTTGAGTAGAGGCCATGGCAGTGGCTCCGGGACACCCTGCACTCGGGTCGAGAGGGCGGCCAGTTCGGTCAAGACGATGTTGACGGGGGTGATCTATGAATCACTGATCAACCCGGACTACATCGAGCTAAGCCATCTTACCGCGGTGCTGGAGCAAGCGCTGTTATTGGGAGGCCCCGATCCTGCTCAGTGCGCCCCTCGGCGGTAGGCGAGAAACTCACGGCCTTCCCGCGAGTTCAGATTCAATGCCCACACGGGGCGTGGCAGTTCCAGCGCGCCCGACCCCCACTCCTGCAGGTAGGTCAGCGAGAAGTCCACACCGCGTTGGCATGTGGCGTGGTCAAGACCCACGCTGGTCATGGCCATGTGGACACAGGCGTCCATGTAAGCGTTGACGTTTTCCACACCTTGCAGGATGGCCTGGATGCAATGGGCCGAGGCGCCCATGAGGAAGTCAGTGGCAGCGTCAGCGCGCTCGAAAGACAGCAGACCGGCGGCACGTCCGCTTTCCAAGTCGCGGCTCATGTATTCGGCGACCAACGCATGGTGCGGCCAGACATCGACGCGGGTAACGAAGCCTGCCCACTTGCGGTCCAGCAGGGCGCGCACCAGGAATACCCGAAAACCTACCGAGATACGTTTCCAAGGCTCTTCGAGGATGTCGTAGAGCGGCAGGATGTCAGTGGTCATCTGGTTGCTCAGGTCCTGGCCAAGCGCGACCAGTACCTGATCCAGCGAATCGAAGTAGCGGTAAAAGGTGCCGCGAGACACCTTGGCTTCGCGAATCACATCGTCGATCACCGGCGTGGCGCCAGTCGCCTCGGCAAACACGCGCATGGCCGAGTCGAGCAGGCGTGTGCGCATCAGCAGACGCTTCTTTTCCGCCATCTTCGGGCGATGGTCAGGGGTGGTTCGTCCTGGCGGGGAGGGCCGTTCGTGGTCGGGCATGGACTTCATCTCTGAAAGTGACAAAACGTCATTGTGAAAAACTATGCAGGTTGTCGGGTAGATAAATATATTTGATCGAAATGCTTGAATGCGGGAGCGCTATGTCCTACATTGCATACCAATGTCGGAATGACAAGTTTGTTCCATATTTGCTGATTTGTCAGCCCGGCAGTTTCGTCATAAAAACAACAGGAGACGAAAAAATGATCCGTCATGCCTTGACTCCCCGCCTGTCTCGTCCTCTTCCTCCACCCCCGCGCCGCAAGCGCCGTCTTACCTGATACATACCCTACCCGCAGTCATTCCGGTCAATCGGGGAGCAATTGGCGTCGCCAAGCGCCAGAGTGAGCCCGCTTGCCCGTAAGGAACCCGCCTGTCCATCGTGCTTCGGCACTTGGTAGCCGGATCCGTTCGCCCAGAATAAATAGATGACATTTTAGTCATTGTTAAATAAGAAGGTTGAAGCCATGAAAGAAGCGATGAAAGTGTCCGACGTGAGCGTGCTACCAATGGCCGAGCAAGGCCCCACCCTGGAGGAACTGGTCAAGCGCGCCGAGGCGCTGCAGCCATTGTTGAGCCGTAACGCGGTCGAGTCGGAAAGGAATCGCCGCGCCGTCGAAGAGAATATCCAGGCGATCCGCGATGCCGGCCTGTTCCGTCTGATGGTGCCCAAGCGTTTCGGTGGGCACCAAGGCACGCTGCGCTCGCATCTTGAGGTTTCCGCGGCGCTGGCCGAAGGCTGCGGCGGTACTGCATGGGTGGTGGCGCTGAGCAATGTGTGCGCCTGGTTCCTCGGCCTGTTCGACGAGCGCGCCCAGAACGATGTGTTCGGCGCTGACCCGGACGCCCGGGTGGCGGGGGTCTTCAATGCATCGCCGACCACCCGGCGGGTCGAGGGTGGCCTGGTGGTGTCCGGCAAGTGGTATGCCTCTTCCGGCAGCCTGCATTCGGATTGGGCCGTCGTCGGTGCCGAAGAGCGTGACGCCAGCGGCACGGTGGTGGCGCAATACCTGGCATTGATGCCCAAGGCCGACTACCGCATCGATGACACTTGGTTCACTGCCGGCATGCGCGCTTCCGGCAGCAACTGCATCGTGGCCGAGGAGGTGTTCGTTCCGGATTATCGACTGCTGAACCTGGGGGCGGCCATCGAGGGCGAATACGCTACCCCGTTCAAGGACGAGGCCTGCTACCGGCCGCTGTTCGTACCTTTCGCCGCACTGATCCTCAATGGCGCGCAATTGGGCTTGGGCCGGGCAGCCCTGAACTATGTGATCGACCAGGCTCCACGCCGCGCCATTGCCTACACCTCGTTCGAGAAGCAGACCGACTCGGTGGTGTTCCAGACACAGATCGCCGAGGCAGCGCTAAAGATCGACAGCGCTTGGCTACGGGCCATGCGCTGCGCCGATGAGGTCGACGAAGCCGCCCGGCGCGACCTCAAGCTCGATCTTGTCACCCGCGCACGCATCCGTGCTGATGTTGGCCTGGTCAACTCGCACATCACCGACGCCATCAACATCTTGCTGTCCGCTCATGGCGCCGGCAGCTTCGCCGAGAGCAGTCCGATGCAGCGCTGGTGGCGTGACTCCAACACCGCTGCACGGCATGCCGTGGCGCTGCCGGCGATCGGCCTTGAGTTGTATGGCAAGGCGCTGCTGGGCGTGGAAAACACCGTCACGCCACTGATCTGATCGGGAGGAAAACGCCATGGACCCCAAACTTCTGCGTTCGGTGATGGGCCAGTTCGCCACCGGCGTTACCGTGGTGACGTTCGTCGCTGACGGCGAGCCGGCGGGCATGACCGCCAACGCCTTCATGTCGGTATCGCTGGAGCCGCCTTTGATCCTTATCTCGGTGCGCAATGCTTCGCGCTTCAACCAGTGGGTTAAGGAGGGGGTGTGCTATGGCGTCAACTTCCTCGCCGAAACCCAGCGACCGTTGAGTGCCCATTTCGGTGGGCGCCCGGAGGAGGGCTTGGAGCTGCCGTATTGCTTCCACCGCGACACGCCGCTGCTCGAAGGCAGCCTGGTCCATCTGGTGGCACGCACGGTGGACGTGCACCCAGCGGGCGACCACCAGCTGTACATCGGCGAGGTCGAGCACCTGCGCATCGGCGAGCAGCGCAAGCCGTTGCTGTTCTACAGCGGCCGCTACCACCAGGTGCATGCCCGCTCGCCGAGTGTGGAGTGGAGCGGCTGTCGCGACGGCTGGTAGGCCTCTGTACAACCTGACTGAGCGCGCGAACGCATTGGCGGCTCCGTAATGGAGTGCCATCGAGGCGGATCGCGCCTGTGAAACCTGATTGAGCAACATGTCATGACTGCCAAGATCAACGAAATACCTAGCGATCGTACCGAGCAGGACAGCGATCGCCAGGAAACCCACGAATGGCTCGATGCGCTGGAGGCTGTCGCGCGCAGCGCCGGTGGCGAGCGCGTCGACTTCCTCCTGCAGCGCCTGGCCGAACATGCCAGCCATCTGGGCATACGCCCGATGGCGCATCCCTATTCGTTGTACCAGAACAGCATTGCCCTGGCCGATCAGCCTGCCTTCCCAGGCGACCTCGCCATGGAGGAACGCATCACCTCGATCATTCGCTGGAATGCCCTGGCCATGGTGGCGCGGGCCAACAAGGCCTATGGCGAGCTGGGTGGTCACATCGCCAGCTACGCCTCGGCGGCGGAAATCTTCGAGGTCGGCTTCAATCACTTCTTCCGCGCCGACAGTGCCGCTGGCAAGGGTGACCTGGTGTATTTTCAACCGCACTCGGCACCTGGCGTCTACGCTCGCGCCTACCTTGAAGGGCGCCTGGAGGAGGACCAACTGCAACGCTACCGCCAGGAGGTGGATGGCGGTGGCCTGTGTTCCTATCCGCATCCCTGGTTGATGCCGGACTTCTGGCAGTTCCCCACGGGTTCCATGGGTATCGGCCCGATCAGCGCCATCTACCAGGCGCGCTTCCTCCGCTACCTAGAGCACCGCGGCATCGCCGACACCGCCCAGCGCCATGTCTGGGGCGTGTTCGGCGACGGCGAGATGGACGAGCCAGAGTCTCTCGCCGCCCTTTCTCTGGCCGCCCGCGAGAAGCTCGACAACCTGACCTTCGTGATCAACTGCAACCTGCAGCGCCTGGACGGCCCGGTACGGGGTAATGGGCAGATCATCCAGGAGCTGGAAGCGCTGTTCAGCGGTGCCGGTTGGAATGTGATCAAGGTGATCTGGGGCTCGGACTGGGACGCGCTGTTCGCCCGCGACCGCAACCATGTGCTGCTGCGCCGCTTCGCCCACACCGTCGACGGTCAGTACCAGACCTTGGGGGCCAATGACGGCAACTACAACCGCGCGCACTTCTTCGACTTGGACCCGGAGCTTCAGGCCCTGGTCTCGCACATGAGTCCCGAAGAGATCGACGGCTTGCGCCGTGGTGGCCACGACTTCCGTAAACTCCATGCAGCGTTCGCGGCCGCACAGCAGCACCAGGGAAGGCCGACAGTGATCCTGGCCAAGACCAAGAAAGGTTTCGGTATGGGCCAGACAGGCGAGTCGCGCAATACCTCGCACCAGCAAAAGAAGCTCGACCTCGATGCGCTCAAGGCTTTTCGCGATCGATTCGCTTTGCCGCTGGACGATGCCGCACTGGAAGAAATGCGCTTCTACAAGCCAGCCGAGGACAGCGCCGAACTGCGCTACCTGCGTGCGCGCCGCGAAGCCCTCGGTGGTTATCTGCCGCGTCGCGTCGGCCAGGCCGAGCCGCTGACGCTGCCCGCGCTGGACAGCTATGCCCAGTTCGCCCTGCAGCCGGACGAGCGCGAAAGCTCGACCACCACGGCCGTGGTGCGGTTGTTCTCCAACCTGCTCAAGGACAAGCAGCTAGGGCCGCGCATCGTGCCCATAGTCGCCGACGAGGCACGCACCTTCGGCATGGCCAACCTGTTTCGGCAGATTGGCATCTATTCGCCGGCCGGCCAGCTCTATGAGCCGGAAGACGCCGGGGCGATGCTCTATTACCGGGAAGCACGCGATGGCCAGTTGCTGGAGGAGGGTATCACCGAGGCCGGGGCGATCTCTTCCTGGGTCGCGGCGGCCACCTCCTACAGCGTCAATGGCGTAGCCATGCTGCCGTTCTACATCTACTACTCGATGTTCGGTTTCCAGCGTATCGGCGACCTTATCTGGGCCGCCGCCGACCAGCGTGCCCGCGGCTTCCTCATCGGCGCCACTGCTGGACGCACCACCCTGGCCGGGGAAGGCCTGCAGCACCAGGACGGCACCAGCCAGTTGATCGCTTCCACCGTGCCGAACTGCCGTGCATACGACCCGGCTTTCGCCGCCGAGGCGGCGGTAATCATCGACCATGGCAGCCGGCGCATGCTCGAAGTGCAGCACGACGAGTTCTATTACCTGACGGTGACCAACGAGAACTATGTGCAGGCACCGCTGCAAGCTGCGCAGCACGCCGACGTGATCAAGGGCATGCGCTTGTACGGCCAGCGCGGGGAAGGCCAGCCGGCAGTGCGCCTGCTCGGGTCCGGGGCGATCCTGCGCGAGGTGATAGCGGCTGCAGAGCTACTCGCCGAGGAGTGGGGCGTGGCCAGCGAGATCTGGAGTGTCACCAGCTTCTCGGAGCTGGCCCGCGAAGCCCGCGAGGTCGAGCGCCAACAACTGTTCGGCGCAGACGTCAGCGGAATCAGCCACCTCCAAGCCTGCCTGCCCGGCACCACCCCGGTGGTGGCCGCCAGCGACTATGTGCGCGGTTACACGCAACTGATCGCACCCTATCTCCAGGCCCCGTACACCGCCCTTGGCACTGACGGCTTCGGCCGTAGCGACACGCGCCCGGCGTTGCGCCGCTTCTTCGAGGTGGACCGTCAGCACATCGTCTTGGCGGCGTTGGCCGCCATCGACCGCGACAAGCATGCCCAGGCCCGCGAACGCTATGCCATCGACGGCGCTGCCGCCGCGCCCTGGAACCGTTGAGGAGTTAATGCCATGCAACAACTGAAGGTTCCGGATATCGGTGACTTCAAGGACCTGCCGGTGGTCGAGGTGCTGATCAAGTCCGGTGACATGGTCGCGCTGGAGCAACCATTGATCGTGCTCGAGTCCGACAAGGCGGTGATGGACGTGCCCAGCACCATGCAGTGCGTCATTCGCCAGGTGCTGATCAAGCCGGGTGACAAGGTGTCGCGCGGTAGCGTGATCGCCGATATCGAGCTGGCTGGGGAGGGGGCTGCCGCACCTGCTCCGGCGCCTGCGCCTGCCGAAACCGCGCCGATCGTGACGAGCCCAGAGCCAGTGGTCTCCGCTGCCGCAGTTGCCGCGCCTAGCGCTGCACCTGCCGCCGCCAGCGAAAACGTACGCAAACCACAACTGGCCCTGGCCGGCCCGGCCGTGCGCAAGTTGGCGCGGGAGCTGGCCGTAGACCTCGACCAGGTGCCGGCCAGCGGCCCCAACGGCCGATTGCTGCGCGAGGACGTGCTGGCCTTCGTCAAGGCCCAGCGTGAGCGACCCACGGCTACCGCCAGCAGTGGTGAAGGGTTGAACCTGCTGCCCTGGCCAGAGGTGGACTTCAGCCAGTTCGGCCCGGTCGAGCGCCGTTCGCTGTCGCGCATCAAGCGCCTCTCGGCGGCCAACCTGCACCGTAACTGGGTGCGGATTCCCCACGTCACCAACCACAGCCAGGCCGATATCACCGAGCTGGAGGCCCTGCGCGTGCAGCTCAACCAGGAAGCGCGCGACGGCCAGGCCAAGGTCTCCCTGCTGGCGTTTTTGATCAAGGCCTGTGTGGCGGCGCTGCAGCGCTTCCCGCAGTTCAACGTGAGCCTGGAAGGCGACGAGGTGGTGCAAAAGCATTACTTCCACATCGGTTTTGCCGCCGACACGCCCAATGGCCTGGTGGTGCCGGTGATCCGTGATGCCGACCGCAAGGGCATCGCCGCGCTGGCTGCGGAAATGGCCGAGCTCTCGCAGCAAGCGCGCGCCGGCAAGCTGTCGCCGGCACAGATGCAAGGCGGCTGTTTCTCCATCTCGTCCCTGGGCGGCATCGGCGGCGGCCATTTCACCCCGATCATCAATGCGCCCGAGGTGGCGATCCTCGGCGTCGGCCGCGCCGAGCTGCAACCCCGCTGGGACGGCAGCAGCTTCCAGCCACGCTTGCAGTTGCCGCTGTCGCTGTCCTGGGACCATCGCGCGGTGGACGGTGCCGAGGCAGGGCGCTTCCTCGCTTATCTGGTGACGTTGCTCGGCGACTTTCGCCGGGTGCTGATCTGACTACAACAAAAAGGAGAACCGAGATGACAGCTACCCAAGCCAAGCCCACGGAACTCGCAGACTGCGAGCGCATCGCGCCAATCAAGATGGCCCACCTGGTGTACCGCTGCGCCGACCGCAAGGCCATGGTTGACTGGTACCGCACCTTGTTCCAGGCCAAGCTGGTGTTTGAGGACGAGATACTGTCTTTCATCACCTACGATGACGAGCACCACCGCCTGGCCTTCTTCAATATGCCGCACCTGCCGCCGAAGTCCGATGAGGTCACCGGCGTGCACCATATCGCCTACAGCTACGCCAGCATCGCCGATCTACTCAGCACCTACCTGCGCCTGAAAGAGGAGGGCATTCGCCCGTACTGGTGCATCAACCATGGCCCGACCACCTCGTTGTACTTCCGCGACCCGGAGGGTAACGACATCGAATTGCAGGTGGACAATTTCAGCGACGCGGCCGATGCCGCGGCCTTCTTCCACAGCGAAACGTTCGCCAACGACCCGATCGGCCTGGAGTTCGACCCGGACGCCATGGTCACGCTGTGGCGCAGTGGCGCCAGCGAGATCGAACTCTGCCAACTGGGCACCGCCGCAACCGGCACCCGTACGCTTCTAGGATGAGGACCGACACATGAGACTTTGTACGTTCAAGACACCGGGCGGCCTGACAGGCATCGGCCTGCAGGTCGGCGACGGCATCATCCGCGTGACCGACCATCTTTCCGGAGCGCCACGGGACATGGCGAAGCTGATCGATGAATGGAGCATGTGGCAGGAACCGTTGCGGCGCCTGGCGCAGATCCAGGCAGCAGACTTCGACCTTGACGAGGTGACGCTGCTGGCGCCGCTGTTGCGTCCGGGCAAGATCCTGGGCATCGGCCTGAATTATGCCGACCATGTCGCCGAATCGGGCATGCCGATGCCCGCTGATCAGCTGTGGTTCGCCAAGATGGCCACTTCTGCCAATGGCCCCTTCGCGCCCATCGACCTGCCAAGGGTGTCGCAGCAGTTGGACTATGAGGCGGAGTTGGTCTTCGTCATCGGCAAGCGCTGCCGACACGTCTCCCGCGAGCAGGCCCCAGGGGTGATCTTCGGTTATTGCGTGGGCAACGACGTCAGCGTGCGCGACTGGCAACTGAGCACCTCGCAGTTCGTCCTCGGCAAGTCCTTCGACAGCCACGCGCCCTTCGGTCCGTGGCTGGTCACCCCAGACGAAGTGGGCAATCCACACGAACTGGGAATCCGTTGCTTCGTCAACGGTGAGAAGCGCCAGGACTCCAACACTCGCGAGCTGATCTTCGACTGCTACCAGCAAGTCGAGCACCTGTCGAAGGTGATGACCCTGGAGCCGGGCGACGTGATCTACACCGGCACCCCGGGAGGTATCGGTGGCGGCTTCAAGCCTCCACGCTGGTTGCGCGAGGGCGACCGGGTACGGGTGGAGATCGATGGTCTTGGCGCGATTGAAAACAGCGTCCGCGCCGAACCCCAATGAACATTGACCGACGAGGTGGAAAGTCCATGCATCGCGATATCGCCAGACAACAAATCATCGACTTGGAAAACGCCCGTTGCCGCGCTTTGGTCAACGCCGACCTGTCGGCGCTGCAAACGCTGATCGACGACGACCTAGTCCACGTCCACGCAACCGGGACGGTCGACGACAAGCCGGCTTACCTGGCGCTGGTTGAAAACGCCATCACCTTCCTTCGTGCCGAACGCCATGACCTTGATGTACGGGTTTATGGCGACCTGGCAGTGGCTACTGGCCGTCTGTTGCAGACCATCGAACTGCGCGCCAGCGCCGAGCGACGGGAGATGGACGTGATCACCACCCAGGTCTGGCGCCGCTGGCAAGATGGCTGGCGCCAGTTGAGCTTCCACGCTACCAACCGCTAAACACTGCGGCCCGCAAGGGCCGCACTGGCAGGGACGCCGGCCTCATCGACGAAAACAACAATAAGAGATCGGATAATGAGCAACATCAAGGTGAAAACGCTTGGTGCGGTGTTGGCCGCCTTCGCGATTGTCAACGGTCAGGCCGAGGAGGCCAAGCCACAGGGAGAAGGTGCGCTATTCCGAGGCCTGTTTGGCGACGGAGTGGAACGCGACTACGGCATCAAGGTCGCCGGCCTGCTGGACGTTGGTTACTCACGCAACAATCGCTCTACCTCGGATGAACGCAAGGATGGCCTGAGCAATTTGCCGGTGACCGGATTTTCTGATGAGAACTTCGAACTGGGTAGCCTGCACCTGTTCATCGACAAGCCATTGAAGGCTCCCTTCATCCCACGAATCACCCCGTTGCCGGGACCCAAGCCCGAGGTCGCTGACGTGGGTTTTACGGTCGAGGTGGTCTATGGCCGCAACGCCCAGTTCGCCCGTACCTACGGCTGGGACATGGCTTGGGGTATCAATGAGCAGGACAACGGAAAGGCGCAGCGTGACAAGGCCAATTTCCTCGCCGTGCCTAACCTGGCGGCGACTGCCTACCTGCCTTACGGCCCAGGGTTCACCATCATGGCGGGGGTTTTCGGTCCCGCCCAAGGCTATGAGATCCCTCCGAACATCCGTCTTGCCCGCAATCCGTTCGCCAGCCGCACTTACGCGTTCATCAGTAACTTGGCAACCGTCAGCGGTGTGATGGTGGGCAGCCGGTTGGTCGACTCGCCGCAGGGGCTGTTGGGGGTAGAGTTGGGCGTCGCCCAGGGCTGGAGCAACTTGCGCGATAACAATGATGACAAGCTATTGCTCGGTGCCTTGCGCTGGCGTACGGCGAACTTGCAGACCTGGATCGACTACGAGTTCATGGTGGGCAATCAGGAGAACGAAAGCGTCAAGGATATTCAAGTCCCGATGTCGCGACTGGTTTCCCCCAGTGGCCAGCTCAGGCAGCAACACTCGCTCAATGCATGGCACCGCTTCGATGAGCGATGGTCGATGGGGGCGGAGCTGGTCTACGGCCGCCAGGATGGCGACGGCAAACCCTCGACCATCGATATCCTCACCGGGCCTGGCTTCGACGGCGCTCATTGGTGGGGTGCCAATGCAGTGGTCACCTATCAAGCCCGACCGAACCTGTCGTTCTCGGTACGCGGTGAGCACTTCCGCGACCCGGATGGTTTCATCTTGTTTCCCACCACAACCTCGCGGGGCAACTTCAATGCAATCACTACCGGCTTTCGCTACGACTTCAACACGTTTCTCTCTTTGCGCCCGGAGCTGCGCTATGACTGGTTCGATGCCCGCGAGCACGACCGTCCCTTTGGAAACGGCAGGAGTCGTGATCAATTGACAGCGACGGTGGAAGCACTCTTCTCTTTCTGACAACTGTGGATGAAGCCCTGGCGGCCTCTGCCAGGGCGGGAGACTGTCCATAGGGGAGGGGAAAGGACGACGCCGTGCCAGGGGAGGCACGGCGTCTGCGGGGATGAAAAGGTGTCGCCGCCAAGGCGTTGTGGTCAAGGCCTATGTGCGAGCAGCGCAGCGCTTGGCGAAGGCCAGTTGTTGCAGTTGGAAGGCTTCGCCTGCACGGTGGAAGTCGATGCAATGGCCAGCGTCGCGAAAGATCGCCGCATCCATGTCCGGACAGTTGATGAAGGCCTGGGCGAAGAGATTCAAGGTTGCGTCATCGACAGGCCAGAGTTGCTCGAACTCAGGCTGCCGATAGTGCACCGGAACATTGACCCGTGCGGCCAGCCGGTTGACAAGCCTTGGCCAGTGCATACCGATGTCGACCAGCTCACTGCGCGGGGCGGGAGCACAGGCTGCGTAGCTGGCCTGGGGCATGACGCCCTGCTCGTAGGTGCCTGGCGGGCCGAAGAAGAACCCGTCCATCGCTTGCGCTGGAATGCTGACCAGTGCCTGTTGCGCAGGTATATCGTTCCATTTGTCCTTGGACGCTGGCACAGGGTCGAGCCCGACCCCGGAGATGGCGATGCCCAAGAGCGGCCAGGTGGGTTGGCGCGCGGCGATAGCAATGCTGATGGCGCCACCGATTGAGTGGCCTATGAGCACAACACCGCAGGCGCTGTGCCGGTAGCTGTGCCAGAGCTCGTAAATGGCAGAGTCGAGGATCTCTGCATTGTTCATGATGCTCGGAGCGTTGGCGGCGTAGCTCGCGCTAAGGCCATATCCCGGACGATCGATGGCAAAAATGGGCAACTGTTGCTCATGCGCTTTGTCCAGAAGCGAATAACCCTCTATGTCGAAATACTTCGAAGAGTAGATGCCGCCATGGATGGCGATGATCAGTGGATACCGATCCGTGCTTTCGGACTCCGGCATTCGTGCGCGACAGGACAGTGGGATGCCTAGCCCACGGACGACGTAGTCCTGTTGCGTGGCTTGCTTGCACATCGGTTTCACTCCTGCTTTTTGTTGTGTTTTTTCGACCGACTCGCGCCAGGCACGTCAGGCGTTGAGCCAGGCTTGAGCAGCCTGCTTCATGGAACGCTCCTGCTCGCTGCCGCGGGTTGCGAACACTCGCCCCAAGGGGAAGCCGCTCTTTTCCAGCAGATAGGCCAGGGGGGCGTACTCACGGGGATAGCATTGCAGCTCATCGGCATCGATCGGCTGCGGGCCACGGGGAAAGCTGAATCCGCCCATGTCGTAGACGCTCTGGCGCTTGAGCAGCTTCCAGACGCCGTCGCGCTTTTCCGCCAGGTCGTAGAAGCGGTTGTGCACGCTGCAACCCAGCCCCAGGCTAACGTTCTCGGCAACGATCACGGCATTGGTCTCGACGATGGCGCGGCTGCCTTTCATCTGCACCACGGGGACGCCGATCAGGTGCTTGGTGCGCAAGTCGGAGGCGCCCATGCGCCGCGAGCCTTCGATGAAGCCGGTGAACGGGCCCTCGTACCAGGTGATCTCGATCACACCGTCGGGATGGAACAGCTCGGCCAGTTGATCCCACTGGCCGAGGTCGCGGTGAATCCAGCCGGTGATGAGGTCGGTGATTTGCAGGCGGTCTTGCAGATAGGTGTGCATGGGGTGCTCTGTGTTGTGAGTGAGCGCTTCAGCATCTTTCCACGGTGGTGCGAAATCAAATAGATTGATATGAACGATTGATCATAAAAACTGAAGGGTTCTGCTCATGGACTTGCGTCATCTGCGTTACTTCCTTGCCGTTGCCGAGGAGGGCCATTTCGGGCGCGCCGCCCAGCGGCTGCACATCGTGCAGTCGGCGCTCAGCATGCAGATACGGGCCCTTGAAGATGAGCTGGGCGGCCCGCTGTTCGTGCGTACCAGTCGTCGGGTGGAATTGACCGAAGCTGGTCGTGCGCTGCGTGTCGAGGCCGAACGTACTTTGGAGCAGGCCGCGTATGCCAAGCATATGGTGCAGCGCACGATACGCGGCGAGATGGGGACGGTGCGCATCGGCTTCGCTGGCAATGCCGTGTTCAGTGGCCGGTTGATGGCTGACGTACGGGTGTTCCATGCCGCTTACCCGGCGGCAGATGTGGTGTTGCGCGAAATGGCGCCCCACCTGCAGGTGGAGGCGATCCAAGCTGGCCAGCTGGACGTCGGCTACGCCCCCAGCCACGGTGGGCAGATCAGCGATGCCTCGTTGTGTTTCGAAAGCATCGGCGCCTGGCCGTTGTTGATGGCCATGCCCGACACTCACCCGCTGGTCGATGTCCGGCCGCTGCGGGTGTCGATGCTTGGCGCGCAGCCGCTGATTGTCTATGCCGCCCATGGTGCCGATGAGAACATCTTGGATAGCCTGCGTCAGGCCCTGGGCCGAGAGCCCAAGGTCCACCGAACCGGCAGCACGCTCAGCGTCCTGGCACTGGTGGCCTGTGGCATGGGGGTAGCCCTGGTGCCTGAGCCGCTGGTGCAATTGTCCATTCCAGGGGTCGTATACCGCCGCCTCGACGAAGCGGAGCCGCAGGCTGATCTGCTTTTGGTCAGCCGCCACAAGGAGAGCAGTGGCGCCGTGCGCGCCTTCCTCGGGGCCGTCCGCCAGGCCGTGGCCCAACGGCGCAACGCGCGCTAGCGTGCGGCATCGGATTGTCGTTGGCTGGCGGTGATGATTTGGCGCTGCTGCTGTCAATCGCAGGCCGCTACGTTCAACCTACAACCAATGTCACCCCCATCCGCTACCCAAGTAGCATTCGGCCCGCCGCCTGCGCTTTCTAGACTGCCGCCATTGCTTCCTCTTTCAGGAGTGGGTCATGGCCGAAGGCGTCGTTAGCGCGGTTTCGCGGGCCAGCAGTGCCGGGCAGGCGGCCCGTGAGCTGGCCGACCAGCTCCTGCACCCGGAACTGGGTTTCGTGCTGTTCTTCTGTTCTGCCGAGTACGACTTACCGGCCTTGGCCCAGGCTCTGGAGTCGTGTTTCGCCGGTGTGCGCCTGGCTGGCTGCACTAGCGCTGGGGAGATCACTCCGCAGGGCTATGGTCGCGGCTGTATCACGGCGCTGGGTTTCGACCGGCGCCAGTTTTCCATTGCCGCCGCCTTGATCGACTCCATGCCGCCGTTCAGCCTGCTCGACGCCCAGGCCCTGGTCGAGCGCCTGGCTGCCGAATGCCGCAGCGCCAGTCTGGCGCCGATCAAGGGCCACAGCTTCGCCCTGACCCTGTTCGATGGTCTGTCCAGCCGTGAGGAAGTGGTGCTGGCCGCCCTGGCGGCGGCGCTGGGTGATATCCCGCAGTTCGGTGGCTCGGCCGGGGATGACAATTACCTCAACCGCACCCATGTGTACTTCGAGGGTGCCTTTCACAGCGGCGCGGCGGTGGTGCTGCTGGTCAACACCTGGCTGGATTTCGAAGTGTTCAGCACCCATCACATCCGTCCACGCCAGGAAAAACTGGTGGTGACCCGCGCTGACCGGCAACTGCGCCGGGTCTATGAGCTCAATGCCGAACCGGCTGCGCAAGAGTACGCGCAACTGATTGGTGTTCCGGTGGAGGCCCTCGACCACCGCCTGTTCGCCGCCCATCCACTGGCGGTACGGATCAACCAGAACCACTACGTGCGGGCCATCCAGCAAGTGCACGAGGACCACAGCCTGAGCTTCTACTGCGCGGTGGAGAACGGCATCGTCCTCACTGCCATGCGCCCCGGGGCGTTGCTGCCGGATCTCCAGGCGCTGTTCCAAGGACTGCGCCAACGGCTCGGACCGTTGCTGCTGACCATCGGCTGCGACTGCTTCCTGCGGCGTCTGGAGCTGGAGGACGAGGGCGCCTTGACGCCGGTGGGGGACTTTCTGCGTGAGCAGCGGGTACTGGGGTTCAACACCTACGGGGAACAGTTCAATGGCATGCACATCAACCAGACCTTTACCGGCGTTGCCATCGGACGGCCTCGCAACCTCCCTGATGTCTGATACCCAAGCGCGTCTGGCGCAGCTGCAACGGGAGAACCACAAGCTCAAGCGGATCAACGCCGCGTTGATCGAGCGCCTGGAGTCCGGCGCAGCGAGGCCGGACGACGCCTTCGCGGCCTTCCAGCATTCGGTGGTGCTGGCCGAGCAGGTGCGCGAGCGCACCGATGCCTTGAACCAGGTACTGGTCGAGCTCAAGGCCAGCAACCTGCTGCTTAGCGATGCGCACCAGCGTGCGGAGACCGCGCACCAGCGGCTGGTCGACGCCATCGAGAGCATTTCCGATGCCTTCGTGCTGTTCGACCCGGATCTGCGGGTGGTGCTGTTCAACCGGCGCTTCAAGGCCTTCTGGGCCAACAGCCGCCTGCGCATCGTCGGCGGCATGCACCTGATGGAAGTCAAGCGCCTGATGCACAGCCTGCTGCGCGAAGAGCCCCGCGCCAGCCAGGACGAGCAACCCTTGTACCGCCTGCGCAACGAGCGCTGGCTGCAGGTCAGCGAACGGCCGACCCGCGATGGTGGGCGGGTGATGCTGTTCACCGACATCACCCGGATCAAGCAACGGGAAACCCGCCGCCGCGAACAGGCGTTGGCGCAGAAGTCCTATTTGCTGCAACGGGCCGTGGACAACCTGTCCCAGGGCCTGGCCATGGTAAACACCGACGGTGTACTGGAGCTGTGGAACCGGCGCTTTCTCGAACTCAGTGGCCTGGCCCCGATCGCCAGCCAGCGGCGCTTCGCCGAGGTCATCGCTGACAGCGAGTTGGCCCTGCTGACACCCGGTAGCCGCGACGAAGCCGGGAATAGCCTGCATGAGTTGGAACAACGCCTGTTCGACGGCCGCATGCTGGAGATCCGCACCCATCCGCTGCCCACGGGCGGCTTCGTCAACACCTTCACCGACATCACCGAGCGCTATGCCCACGCCGAGGCCCTGCACCAGGCCTACCAGCACTTGGAGGCGCGGGTGCACGAGCGCACTGCCGAGTTGACCAGCCTCAACCAGCAGCTGCTGCGTGAGATCGACCAACGACGCCGGGTCGAGGCGCGCCTGCGCGAGGCCAAGGCCGAGGCTGAACAGGCCAACTTGTCCAAGACCAAATTCCTCGCCGCGGTCAGCCATGACTTGCTACAGCCGCTCAATGCCGCGCGGCTGTTCACCAGCGCTTTGCTGGAACAGCGCGAGCCCGGCCTGCAACCGGCGTTGGTGCGCAATGTCAGCAACTCACTGGATGGCGTGGAGAACCTGCTGGGCACCCTGGTCGATATCTCCAAGCTCGACGCCGGGGTGATCAAAGCCGATGTCGGCAGTTTTGCCCTGGCCGACCTGCTCGACAACCTGGCGGTCGAGTTCGCTCAGGTGGCAGCCAGCGAGGGATTGCGCCTGGCCTATGTGTCGACGCGTCTGCGTGTGCGCAGCGATATCCAGCTACTTGCCCGGATCCTGCGCAACCTGCTGAGCAACGCGATCCGCTACACACCGCAAGGCCGCGTGCTGCTGGGCTGTCGGCGCCGGGGGCAAAAGGTCTGGATCGAGGTCTGGGACACGGGTGTGGGCATAGCCGCCGACAAATGCACGGAAGTCTTCCAGGAGTTCAAGCGTGGCGACACCCAGCGTCCGGATCAGGACCGGGGCCTCGGCCTGGGGCTGGCGATCGTGGAGAAGATTGCCGGTATCCTTGGCCACCCGGTGCACCTGCGATCCGTGCCGGGCAAGGGGTCGGTATTCGCCGTGGAGGTGCCGCGCTGTCGTCGGGCACCGCGCAAGAGCATGCCAGCGATGGAAGCGCCTTTACGGGAACGCCTGGAAGGTGTGCGGATCTGGGTGCTGGACAATGATCCGGCGATCTGCGCCGGGATGCGCTGTCTGTTGGAGCAGTGGGGCTGCCTGGTGGTTTCCGCCTTGAGCGAAGCTGACTTGCAGGCGCAACTGGCCGTCGGCCGGGCGGCTGTCGACCTGCTGATCGCCGACTACCACCTTGACCACCAGCGTACCGGCATCGAAGCCGTGGCGGCGATCAATGCCCGGCGCCGGTCAGCGGTGCCGGTGCTGATGATCACCGCCAACTACAGTAACGAACTCAAACAGCAGGTGCGGGAGTTGGGGCACACCCTGATGCACAAACCGGTGCGCCCCATGAAGCTGAAGACTGCGATCAGTCACCTGCTCAGCGCGGCAGGCGCCCGCTGACGAAGTGAGCGACATCGTTGTAGCCCGGCGTCGAGGCATGGCCCGGGGTGACCAGCGAATCGATGAAGGCTTCGTCCTCGGCGGTGATCTTCACCTCCAGGGCGCCGCTGTAGGTGTCCCACTGCGCCTCGGTGCGCGGGCCGACGATGGCCGAGCTGACCAGACGGTTGTTGAGCACCCAGGCAATGGCGAACTCGACGATGCCGACGCCCTTGGCCTCGGTATAGGCATGGATCTTCTGGGCGATGGCCAGGGATTCCTGGCGCCATTCGGTCTCCAGGATGCGCTTGTCCTGGCGCCCGGCCCGAGTGTTGGCGTCTGGCGCGGCACCCGGCGCGTACTTGCCGCTGAGCACGCCACGGGCCAGCGGGCTGAACGGCACGATGCCCAGACCATGATGGGCGGCGGCGCTGAACTGCTCGGGTTCGGCCTGGCGGTTGACGATGTTGTACAGCGGCTGGCTGACCACCGGCTTGTCCACGCCCAGGCGCTCGGCCAGGTTGCAGATCTCGGCGATGCGCCAGCCACGGAAGTTGGACACGCCCCAGTGGCGGATCTTGCCCTGGCGCAGCAGGTCGCCGATGGCGCTAACGGTAACCTCCAGCGGCACGTTGTGGTCTTCGCGGTGCAGGTAATAGATATCGAGGTAGTCGGTGCCCATGCGGGTCAGGGTCGCCTCGATGGCATTGAAGATGTGCTTGCGTGACAGGCCGGCGCGGTTGGGCAGGCCCTCGGACGGGCCGAAGCCGACTTTGGAGGCGACGATCCAGTCCTGGCGGTGGCGGGCGATGGCTTCGCCGACGATCTCCTCGGAGCGCCCAGCGTTGTAGACGTCGGCAGTGTCGATGAAGTTGATGCCCTGGTCCCAGGCCTTGTCGATGATGCGCAGTGACTCTTCGGTGCTGGTGGGTTCGCCGAACATCATGCTGCCCAGCGTCAAGGCGGAAACCTGAAGGCCGCTCTGGCCCAGAGGACGGTAGATCATGCTCGAACATCCCTTTGCAATGATGGGGGAGGGTTCGTTTTACACAGGTCCGGCGTGGTTTGAAAGCATCGTGGGCCAAGACTGCAAGCCCAGCCAGGGCATGCAGTCTTGAGGTAGGCGCTAGTGTTGGCTGACGATGAAGTCCGCGCTTCGCCTTGCAGCGCCAGCTTACGCTGGCCTCTACAGCGCCTGGGCCGCGCCGAGCGCCCGCGGGCGCGAGACTCGCAACGCCACCAGGCTGCCCAGCACGATCAGCGCAGCCAGCGAGTACAGCGCGGCGTCGGTGGAGCCGGTCTGGTCCTTGATGAAGCCGACCAGGTAGGGGCTGAGGAAGCCAGCCATCTGCCCGACTGAGTTGATGATCGCCAGGCCCGCAACGGCGGCGCTGGCGCTAAGCAGGGCTGTCGGCATCGGCCAGAACATCGGCAGGCCAGTCAGCGCGCCCATGGTGGCGATGCTCAGGCCGAGGATGGCGATCACTGGGCTGTAGGCGAAGTTCACCGCGATCAGCAGGCCAAGGGCACCCATCAGCATCGGCACCACGAGGTGCCAGCGGCGCTCGTTGCGCAAGTCCGCGGAGCGTCCGACCAGCAGCATGAAGACGCCGGCCAGCAGGTAGGGAATGGCGCTCAGCCAGCCGATCAGCAAGGCGCTATCGAAGCCTAGGGTCTTGATGATCGACGGCAGCCAGAAGTTGATGGCGTAGACGCCACTCTGGATGCAGAAGTAGATGAAGCCGAAGGTCCAGATCAGCGAGTTGGTCAGTACCGCGAGCAGGCCGTCACCGGCCTGGGTCGGCTTGCTGGCGGCGTCGGCCTTCAGGTCGAACTCGACCATCTGGCGCTCGGCTGGGCTCAGCCAGGCGGCCTTCTGATAACCGTCGCTGAGCAGCGCGACCGCCAGGAAACCCAGCAACACGGTGGGCAGGCCCTGGATCAGGAACATCCACTGCCAGCCGGCCAGACCGTGCTGGCCAGCGGCGAAGTGCTCGAGGATCCAGCCGGAGAACGGGCCGCCGAGTAGGCCGGAAACCGGGATCGCCGACATGAACAGGGCCATGATGCGGCCACGGCGGTCTGCTGGGAACCAGCGCGAAAGGTAAAGCACCACGCCCGGGAAGAAGCCTGCTTCGGCGGCGCCGGTGAGCAGGCGCAGGGCATAGAACTCCATCGGCGTGGTGACGAACAGCAGGCAAGTCGAGAGACTGCCCCAGGCGATCATCATCACCGCGATCCAGCGGCGCGGACCGAAACGGTTCAGGGCCAGGTTGCTGGGCAGGCCACAGAGTACGTAGCCAATGAAGAAGATGCCGGCGCCGAGGCCGTAGACGGTTTCGCTGAATTGCAGGGCATCGAGCATCTGCAGTTTGGCGAAGCCAACGTTGACCCGGTCCAGGTAGTTGAACAGGTAGCAGATGAAAATGAATGGAATCAACCGCAGGGTGATGCGCCGGTACAGCGCATCGCGGGTGAGGTCTCGGCCTTGGTCAGGGGCAGGGCTGTGTGCCATGATGAACTCTCTGTTGTTATATGTGTGCAGCAACGCCTGTTGGCGGCCGCCATGACGAGTCTCGACGAGCCGGTCGCGGCTGTCTTTGTGCTTTTGCACAGCCATTGGCGTGGCTCGCTGTGCCTCGGAACGAAGCCTAGGACTCCAAGGACCCTCTCATGTTCGAACTGGACCATGACTTGGCACAGGACATCGTCGACCGGGCGATGGCCATCCTGCCCTGTAACGTCAATGTCATGGACAGCCAGGGCCTGATCCTCGGCAGCGGCGAGCCAGAGCGCATCAACACACGCCATGAGGGTGCGCAACTGGTCTTGGCCAATGGCCGCATCGTCGAGCTGGATGCCGAGGCAGCCAAGTGCCTGAAGGGCGTACAACCGGGCGTCAACCTGCCGCTGATGCTCGATGGCCGTTTGATCGGCGTGCTTGGCCTGACCGGTGACCCGCAGCAACTGCGCACCTATGCCGAACTGGTGCGCATGACCGCCGAGATGCTCCTGGCCCAGCGTCACCTGCAAGTGGAACAGCAATGGCGCCGCCAACGCTGCGACGACCTGCTGGCCTTGCTTCTGGGTGGCAGCGGCGATTCCCCCCGCCTGGTGGACGAAGCGCAACAGCTCGGCCTCAAACCACAGTTGCCACGCATACCCTGTCTGTTCGAGCTCGACGCGGGGCCCGAGGCGCCAGCCCTGGCCGGTTGGCTGATGAGCCGTTACCCGGACAGCTGGTGCGTCAGCCCGGCCCGGCAGTCGCTGCTGTGGTGCCGCCCGGCCAGCGTAGCGCTGGACGAGGCGCGTCTGCTCGAACGCCTGCAACGTCACGGCTGGCAGGTCCAGCGCCTAGCCATGGGCAGCGCGGCGCAGAGCTTGGAGCAATTGCGCCGAGGCTATCGGCGAGTGCGTGATCTGCTGGCCTATGGGCGTGATGTATTGCCGGGCGAGCAGGTGCTGAGCCTGTCGCGCTACCGGCTTCCAGCCATGCTCTGGCGTCACCGCAGCGACGATGCGCTGGATGAACTGCTCGAACCCCTGCAACGCATCCAGGCCAAGGACAGCAGCGGCCAGTTGCTGGCCACCCTGCGCGCCTGGTGTGCCTATGACGGCCAGAGCCAGGCCTGTGCCGATGCTTTGGGTATCCACCGCAACAGCCTGCGCTATCGCCTGGAGCGGATCGCCGAACTGGGCGAGGTGGACCCGCTGCGGCTGGAGGGAATGCTCAGCCTCTACTTGGGGCTGCAACTGCTGCCGGCTCAGTAATGCCCTGATCATTACGGTGCTTGCCAGCAGCGGCGAAGCATTTGCCCAAACAACGCGGGGGCTGCTTTGTGCATCCGACCGAGGTCCGCTAGCGTGACAACTGTCAGCATGCGGGTATCTGGATCAGGAGAATCCCCATGAAAATCGTCATCGCCCCCGACTCGTTCAAGGACAGCCTCGATGCTGCCGGTGTCGCCCACGCCATTGCCCTTGGCCTGGCCGGGGTGCTGCCAGACGCCGAGCGTATCGAATGCCCCATGGCCGATGGCGGCGAAGGCACCATGGACGCCATCCTCGCTGCCAGCCAGGGTGAACTGCGCCGCCAGGTCGTACGCGGCCCGCTGGGCGAGGCCGTCGAGGCCGGTTGGGGGTGGCTGCCCGAGAGCCGCACGGCGATCATCGAGATGGCCCAGGCCAGCGGCCTGCAACTGGTCGCGACGGCGCAGCGCGATGCTTGCCGCAGCAGCACTTGGGGCACCGGCCAACTGATAAGCGCGGCGCTGGACGCCGGTGCGCAGCGCATTGTCCTGGCCATCGGTGGCAGCGCCACCAACGACGGCGGCAGTGGCATGTTGCGCGCCCTCGGCCTGCGTCTGCTGGACGCCGAGGGGCAAGCCCTGGAAGAGGGCGGCCTGGCCTTGTCGCGCTTGGCGACCCTGGACGCCAGTGGCCTCGACCCGCGTTTGGCTGACGTGCAAGTGGAAGTGGCTGCCGATGTCGACAACCCGTTGTGCGGCCCCAACGGCGCTTCGGCGATCTTCGGCCCGCAGAAGGGCGCGAGCCCGGAGCAGGTCGTGGCGCTGGACCAGGCCCTCGGGCACTTCGCCGACCACTGTGCGCAACTGTTGGGTGAGGATGTGCGGGATTTTCCTGGCTGCGGCGCAGCCGGTGGCATGGGTTTCGCCGCCAAGGCCTTCATGGGGGCGCGCTTTCGCCCCGGCGTAGAAGTGGTGGCCGAGCTGGCCGGGCTGGATGCCTTGGTACAAGGTGCCGACCTGGTGATCACCGGTGAGGGGCGTTTCGACGCCCAGACCTTGCGCGGCAAGACGCCACTGGGCGTGGCCCGTGTCGCCAAGCGCCATGGCGTGCCAGTGGTCGTGATCGCCGGCACCTTGGGTGCTGGATACGAGCAGCTATATCGCCACGGCATCGACGCTGCCTTCGCCCTGGCAAGCGGTCCCATGAGCCTGGAACAGGCCTGCACGAACGCCGCTGACCTGCTGCAAGCGCGGGCGGGCGATATCGTGCGGCTGTGGTGCTGTGCGCGCAACGCTCGTTAAGGCAAGCCGCGATCTTCTTCAAGACTGGCCACTGGGCCGGAGGGCAACACCGCCAGATCGCCGAAGCTCTGCGCCGCATCGATGTAGCGCAGGGCTGACTTGGCATCCTTCCAGCCCACATAGCTCATCAATGCTTTCAGTTCCCAGCCGTTGGCGGTCGCCCAAGTCGCGAAGCCACGGCGCAGCGAGTGCCCGGTGTACAGCGCCGCCGGCACGCCAGCGCGCTCCAGCATACGCCGCAGCAGGCCGATCAGGCTGTTGCTGTTGAGCGCCGCCTCACCCAGGTTGCCCCAGCGGTCGATCTTGCGGAACACCGGACCACGGGCGATACCCGCCACCTCTATCCATTGCAGGTAAGCATTGACCGGGCACAGCGCCTTGAGCGCCGGCGCGCGGTGCTGCACACCTTGCGCCTGGCGGTCACCCTTGCTCAGTGGCAGGAAGATCGACAAGCCCACGCCCGCTTGGGCCTGGATATGTTCGACGCGCAGCCGCGCCAGTTCATCGCCTCGAAAGCCACGCCAGAACCCCAGCAACAACAAGGCTGCATCGCGGCGGGCGCGGAGCAGGGCGGGGAGGTCCTGTTGCTCGCGGGCAAGCTGTGCTTCGTACTCGAACGCCGTCGCTGCTGCCCGCAGGTGTTGCAGCAACAACGGCGCCGCCTGTTTCGGTTGCGCCGGGTGCAGGGTGCGGATGCCACGCAACACCTGGCGCACCACTGGTGCCTTGGTCGGGTCGGGGAAGCCCTGGCTGACATGCCATTGGCTCAGTGCGGCCAACCGCTGCTTGAGGGTGCTGATTGCATGACGTTCGGCGTGCTCGGCCAGATAGCGGGAGATGCTGTCGGCCGTAGCCGGGAGAAAGCCGCCCCAATGGACCTCGAAGTGCTCCACCGCTGCCTGATAGCTGCGACGGGTGTTTTCGCGTGTGGCGGCCTTTACGTAGCGTTCGATGCTGCTCATGGCGGATATCCGGCTTGGCGTACTACCTGGTGACGGCTTCACCGCGATTTTAACCTATCAGATGCGATAAGCCGTGATTATTTAATCTTAGAAGACTCTGTTAATGTGAACATCTACAAGCGATACTAGTACGTAAATACATAGTACGTAATACGGTACAAAATCGTAGGAGCAAACATGGCCCGTGGCGGAATCAACAAGGTGGTGGTGCAGCAGGCCCGTCAGGCGCTGCTGGCCCGTGGCGAACACCCTAGCATCGATGCGGTACGGATCGAGCTGGGCAATACTGGCTCGAAAACCACCATCCACCGCTATCTGAAGGAGCTGGAAGGCCAGCAATCGGCAGCACCGCTCAACGCACCGACCCTCAGCGCGCAGTTGAGCAGCCTGGTTGAGCAGTTGGCCGGACAGCTTGAAGAAGAGGGCCAAGCCCGTATCGATGCAGTCGAGGCGGCTTTCGCAGAAGAGCGAGAGCAGTTGCAGGCGCAATTACACCTCGCCCAGCAGGCACTGGCGGCGGCGCATCAGCAACAGCAGATCCAGGCCAGCGCCCTGGCGTCCGAATCCGCCGAACTGGCCACTGCCCGCAGCGCCTTGCAGAGCGAGCAGTTGCGCAATGCCAGCCTCAACCAGTCGTTGGGCGAACTGCAATTACGTCTGGCCGACAAGGACGAACAGGTCCGCTCGCTGGAAGACAAGCACCAGCATGCCCGCGACGCTCTGGAGCACTACCGCGCGGCCAGCCGTGAGCAACGCGAACAGGAGCAACGCCGTCATGAAGCCCAAATGCAGCAGTTGCAGGTCGAATTGCGCCAGTTGCAGCAGGGGCTGATCGTCAAACAGGACGAATTGACCCGCCTGCACCGGGACAACGAGCGGCTAGTGGTGGAAGCACGCCAGCATGGGCGCGACCAGCGCCAGTTGCAGGGTCAGCTCGAACAGCGCACGGGCGAAGTACAGGCCCTCAGCGGCACGCTGGCCCAGGCCCAGGGCGCGCGCGAGGAGCTGTTGCGTCAGCTTGCCGAGTGGCGCGAGCAACTGGAGCAACAGCGTGGGGTCAACGAAGGCCTGGCCCGCCAACTGCACCAGGCGCAGGCTGAGCTGCAAGCGAGCACGGCAGCATTGCGTGAGCGGCAGGGCGAGCCGCCCAACGACGATGACCCCAAGCCTGCAACGCCATAATCGCAGACCGTGTAGGCGCGGCCTTGTGCCGCGATGGACTGCTCAGCAGCCCACTTAAGCGAACAGCCTTACCTCTACAGCGGGACTTTGCCGTCGCTCAACTGTCCACTTTCTTCGCTTGCTCCACACCTGATGCCGACAGTTTGATCGGGTAGGTGATGCTGATTTCGTGGTCGGCGGCGATGCTGACGCTGCCGTCCTGGATCAGGCCTTGGTCCTGCAGGGTCTTGAGAATGCCGGCTACGGCCTTCTCGCCACGGTAGTTGTCCAAGACCTCCTTGCCCAGCCCTTCGGGGTGGGCATGCAGCAGGCGGGTGAGGATTTCTGATTGCAGTGCTTGATTGCTCATTGTCTGGCCTCTTGGGTGGCGCCGGGAAGTAGAGGCAGGCCGGTCACTTGCCGCGCTGGGCCTGCAACCGCTCGCCCATGCCCAGGTACTGTTCGAGTTTGGGAAGGGTTGCGTTGGCGACATCAGTGCCGCGTTACGGTTGAGCCATGAGCGTGGCAAAGGTTTGATTTTTTACGCATGCGCCACGCCGGACGGACAGTCGGCGATTGCGGTTGAAGGGGGAGCGGCCTGGCCCCGCTCAACCCAGGGTCAGACGCATTGCACAGCGGCCGTCCAGGCCGTGACGCCGTTCTTCATCCAGGATCGCGTATAAGCGTTCATCCAGTTGCCGGGCATCCAAGCTCTGGAAGCCAAAGCGGGCATAGAAGGGCGCGTTCCAAGGCACATCTGCGAAGGTGGTGAGGGTCAGTGCCGTCAAGCCCTGTTGCCGCGCCCAGGTCACGGCCTCTGCGAGCAAACGCCGTCCGAGCCCCTGGCCCTGGGCCTCCTGGCGGACCGACAGTTCATGGATGTGCAGCTCGCGGCCCACGCGCCGGGCGCAGAGAAAACCCACTGGACGATCCTGCCCGTCGGCCACGACCCAACTGCAGCCCGTTTGGAGAAAGGCTAAGTGCTGAGCTTCGTTCATGACTGAATCATCGCTGAGCCAGGCCAGGCCAGGGATACGCTCAAACGCCCGGGCAGCGGAACGTTCGATGGCAGGCAAGAGAGGGATGTCGGCGGGCAGGGTGAGGCGGATATGCATGGCAGGACTGTGCAATGGATGAGTCGGCAGTCTGTGGCAGGGAAGGCGAGGGGCGCAAGAGGTTGGAGGGAAGAAAGCGCAGCTCTCGGCTGCGCTTCAAAAGGTTTCTGGTCGTCTTGCAGTAACGTGGCTGTATCACTCAGACGAACTGAGCCTGCATGTGACTTTGGAGACGATCTGACGCTTCATTCCTTATCGCTTGCGATCATGCGCAATACACACTCGGATAGTAGATCTGCTAGGTGCTGCTCCGAAATGTTTCCCATGTCCCATTGTGATTGTCCATAGAGCATTCCGATTATGGCATTAGTGATCAGACAGGTCTTTTCATCAGAGCTGTTTTTTACGCCATGCTTGTCCGCAATGATGTTGTACAGTAATTTGCTGTGGTTGTTTTTTAGTTGGTCTGCGTGCTGTTTATGCTCTTCGGTGAGGCTAATGAACTCGCGGGTTATCAATGCTAATCGGTATTTTTCATTCAGTGCAAAACTGACAAAGGCCTGAACGAATCGATGTATCTTTTCCGAATGTGTCCGAGCGCCATTCAGGCGACGTCTTGTAATGACTAAGAGGTCCGACAGCGCGGACTCGATGAGTTCGAACAACAAAGATTGTTTGTTCTCAATATGATAATACAGCGAGCCGGCTTGCAGTCCTGCGCAACCAGCCAAATCACGTAAGCCGATGGCCTGGAACCCGCGTGTTGCGAACAGCTCAACTGCGGCGCGGATGAGCCGGTCGCGAGCGCTGAGTGACGAAACGGATGGTGCGTCGACTGTAAGCATGATGGCTCCACCAAAGAAAGCGTGATGGTTTGTATTGATCTGCGCCGTTTGCGGTTGTCAACGAGCATGACGCCTTCTGGCATCGCGATCGGATTGCTATGAGAGCACGCTGCTCTTCTCAAGTTGACGCGAAAACCTCAGGCCACAGTTGAGGGTTCTGTCAATACCATCCCCAGCCTCCAATCACGCACGACGATTTGCGTTTCCGTTGACAAAATTTCGTTATCGAAATCGTTTTCGATCGGTCCATGCATACTATCACGCCGAACAGGGTTCGAGGCAAGGGGGCACAGCGGCAGCGGCCTCATGTGCACTCGGGGTGTCGCCAGGCTCACATTTTGAGAATGCAGCCTGTCAGAGCGAGCGCAAGAGCGTGCCGTTTTTCGCGGCGTGCAGCGATTGTGCGGCGCGGTTCGGTACATGATCAAGGGAGCGCCGCAAGCTACGGTGCTGTGTCATTGCACCCCATTGAGGAGTTCCCTTTGTCCTGCACGGTAGAAGCTTACGAGCGGATGATGGGGGAGGTGGCGTTCAGGGTGATGTTGACGCCCGGTAGGCAGTGGCTTCTTACTCTACTGTCAATGGTGATCACAGCTTTTTCGATAAGTGATGAAAAGTCTGGCCTGCTTCGTGCCCTCAAGCGCCGCTCAGGCCTAAAACGAATTCGTTGCATGCTATAGCAATGGTAGAGTAGTCCCTTATGTCAGAGGGACTATGGCGGAGTTTCCATTGGAACAACGAATCAACATCGCAGGGCTCGCTCGTCGTTTGGGCTTATCGGTCTCCACTGTTTCAAAAGCGCTCAACAACCGTCCGGACGTGGGCGCCGCTACCCGGAAACGGGTGCTTGAAGCTGCGCAGGAGTTTGGTTTTGTGGTCGACCCTGCCGGCCGACGATTGCGTACTCAGAGCTCCGAGGCCATCGGCTTTGTACTGTCGCCTCCGCAGACTCACTTCGCTCACCCGTTCTTTCTCGATCTGCTCATGGGTATCGACCAAGCCCTGGAGAAAACGCCGTTTCAATTGGTCATTGTCTCAGGGCGAACCCCTGAGGGCGAACTTGAAGCCTTCCGGCGCCTTGTCGAGCGCCATCGGGTCGATGCGGTGATGTTCGGGCGCACCCGCCGTGACGATCCGCGAATCCGCTACCTCCAGGAGCGAAAAATGCCCTTCGCTACCTTGGGAAGGAGTGAAGTAGGCGAGCCTTTTCCGTACGTGGACATCGACCGTACGGTAGCTGGGCGCAATGGGACGGCGCGCTTTATCGCAATGGGGCATCAGCGCATTGGCCTACTGAGCCCGCCACATGAACTGATGATGAGCAAGCACTTGCAGGACGGCAGCCGCGCGGCGCTCGATGCCGCCCGGCTGCCATTCGATCCGGCGCTGGTGATCGAAGCGCCGATGAGCGAGGAGGGCGGACTGACTGGCGCTCGCCAATTGCTGGCACTGAAGAACCCTCCCACGGCCATCATGTGCGGGCATGACCTGATGGCTGCTGGAGCGATCCAGGCCATTCTTGAAACGGGTCGGCGCCCAGGTCGGGACATCGGAATCATCGGCTGTGACGATCACCCGTTGGGCCCATACCTGACCCCTCCGCTGACCACGTTTTCCGCCCCGACTGTTGCCGCAGGGCAGCGCATGGTCGACTTGCTATTGGCGCTGATGGGTGGCCAAGCACCCGAGCAGTTGCAAGAAGTCTGGACCCCTGAGCTGATCCTTCGCTCCTCCCACGGTATGCCATTGATCAACCCCCACGACTGATTTCCGTCACGCGCTGGCAAGAGGCGTGACGTTGACCGCTTGTCGAAATCGTTTTCGAAAAACCCTCAACGCTCTCTTGCAATTCAAATTATGGCTGTCTATATTGATTCGAAATCGTTTTCGAAAAAACCGATTGGAGAATAATAATGGACAGTGAAGATATCGAAATGCTCCGTACAACCACGCGTCGTTTTGTACGGTCGCGCCTGGTTCCTCTGGAAGAAGAAATCGAGGCGGCAGACGATGTCAGTGAAACGCTGCTTGCTCAACTGCGCGCTGAAGTCGCGGCGCTGGGCCTGTATGGCTTCAACCTGCCCGAGTCGATTGGTGGCCCTGGCCTCAACGCCGCGGCCAAGCTGGCCATTCTGGAGGAAATGACGTACACCTCTGTGCCTCTGAGCGAAGTGTTCGGCCATCTTCCGCTCTCGCTGGGGCGTTGCAATGCGGAGCAGCAAGCCCGGGTACTCCCGGACCTGCTGACGGGCAAAAAAATCCTGACCTACGCACTGACCGAACCGAATGCCGGCTCGGACCTAAGCAATCTGCGTACGCGGGCCACCAAGACGGAAGGTGGCTGGTTGCTCACCGGTAGCAAACACTTCATTTCGCATGCCGAAACGTCGGACTACATCATCGTACTGGCCGTCACCGATGCCGACGCGCCTCTCAAGCGTAAGCTGACAACGTTTATTGTTGAGAGAAGCAACCCGGGTATCGTCGGGATGACGCGCTACAAAAAGATGGGGTGGCGCGGTTACCACCTCAACGGTTTCTCCCTGGAAGACTGCTTCGTCCCGGATGCGGACGTGCTCGGCGAGCCAGGGGATGGCTTCCTGGTCATGATGGAGTCGATCAACCATGACCGGATTCTTTCTGCGTGTCGTTCGACCAGCCTCGCAAGCCGCGCCCACGCGATGTCTTGTGAATACGCGAATGAACGCATGGCTTCCGGTACAGCGATCGCCAATCATCAAGCGATCCAGTTGATGATCGCGGACAACGATGTCGAGGTCGAAGCTGCGCGACTGCTCATTCAGCGAGCTGCCGAGCTTGTCGAGGCTGGCGTGCCCGAGGCCAGGATTGCGACCGCACGAGCCAAGTTGTATGCCAGCGAAATGGGGTGCCGTGTAGCGGACCGGGTGTTACAGATCTTCGGGGGCATGGGCTACATGTGCGAACTTCCGATCGAGCGTTTTTACCGTGACGCTCGTGCCTTCCGTATCGGGGAGGGCACCTCGGAAATGCAACGCCTGCAAATCGCGCGATATGCGCTTTCCGTTTAAGACTGCATGGAAGGCCATCATCTTGAAAACGACTTCTGCATTGAACGAGTCCAGGACGAGTGTCTTGGCTCAATACGACGCTGCCTCCCATACAGATAGCCCTGTTCAGGCATTTGCTGATCTGCTCGCGCACAATCCTGAACTGCCCGCTTGCCACTTTGGAGAGTTGTCAGTAAGCCGAGCTGAACTCAGCGCTGGTGCCTGTGCTTCGGCACGTTATTTGTTGTCGTTGGGGTTCAAACCTGGTGACGTACTGGCTGTGTGGCTTCCAGACAGCCCCGCCTGGTTGCAGTTGCTGTTCGCGGCGGCATCGATTGGTGTGATCATCGTACCGATTAGCACCCGTTACAAGGTGGCGGAAGCGGATCACGTGATTGGCCAGAGTTGCGCAAAAGGGCTGGTGATCGCGACGGCGTTTCTCGATTACGACTATCAAGGCGCCGCTGCCTCTCTAAGGTCGAGCCATTCAACCCTTGAATATGTCATCGACGTCGATATACAGGCGGGCCTCATCCGCCATGATGCGAACGCTCGTGCGAACGTTGCAACGGTGCCTGCTCAGCTCCCGCTGATCACCTTCAGCACCTCGGGAACCACTGGGCATCCGAAACTTGCACTGCACACACAGCTGGGAATTGCCAAGCATGCGCTGAATGTCGCACGGGCGCTGGAGGTGGGCGCGGGCGATGTGATGTTGTGCGCGCTGCCGTTGTACGGCGTTCTGGGGTTCGGGCAGGCCGTCGCTGCGCTTGCCGCTGGCGCAGCTTGCGTCCTGATGCCTGTCTTCAAGGGCGAGGATGCCGCGCGCGCGATCGAACGCCACGGCGTCACGCACAGTTTTGGCTCCGACGGGCTTTTCGAGCGGATCTTTGCCACCACCCAATACTCGCTTGCGTCCTGGCGCCGCGCGGGGTTCACCGAGTTCGCGGGGCTAGGGCGCGCCATCTGTGATAAAGCCGAGCAGGATCTGAATCTATTGCTCACCGGCTTGTATGGCATGTCGGAATGTCTTGCCATCGCGGCGACACGCTACCCACATGACGACCCAGGGGTGCGAGCGCTCGGAGGTGGCTCGCCGGTCTCTGCGCAGATTCGCATACGTGTCGTGGACTGCGACAGTGGCCTCGAAGTTGCCGAGGGTGAGCAAGGTGAGTTGCAGATGATCGGTTACAACCTCATGACGGGTTACTTGAACAATGAGGCCGCCAGCGCTGCCGCGTTCACCGCCGATGGTTGGTTCAAGACCGGTGATTTGGTGCGACGTACAGCCGATGGGTTTATTTACCTGGCACGCCTTAACGATGGCATGCGCCTTGGCGGTTACCTTGTCGACCCTTCGGAAATCGAGCGGTTTCTGACGCAGCACGAGGGCGTGCTCGGCGCCCAGGTGGTGGCCGTGAAAAAACCAGGTACAGGCGACGTCGCGGTTGCTTTTGTCATGGCAAAAGACAGCGATCTTTCAGAAACAGAATTGCTCGCTTACTGCAAAGCCGGGATTGCCAACTACAAAGTGCCGAAGCGCGTTGTCTTCGTCGATAGGTTTCCCGAAAAACCGGGGCCCAACGGTGTGAAGATCCTCAAAACCGCATTGCGCGAAATGGCAGCGGCTGAGCTGTCTGTGTAATTGCCGCAAGACAACAATAAGGAGCGAACGAATGAAAGACACTCAGGTACGGTCTGATATCGCCTGGGCCACCCC
Organism: Pseudomonas sp. X10; assembly: GCF_054889225.1. Taxonomy (NCBI): domain Bacteria; kingdom Pseudomonadati; phylum Pseudomonadota; class Gammaproteobacteria; order Pseudomonadales; family Pseudomonadaceae; genus Pseudomonas; species Pseudomonas sp. X10. The sequence goes on from NZ_CM142677.1 coordinate 2,737,821, forward strand.
TTCAAAAGTGGTTATTCACGGGCTCGATCTCTGTAACGAAATCGTAGGGAAGATTGATTTTGGCCAAATGACGTTCTTGCAGTTGTTTGGCCGACTGCCTGAAGCGCGTGAGTTGCGGATGTTCAACGCAATGATGGTCATTTTGGTTGAACATGGTATTACGCCCTCGTCCCTGGCCACGCGATTTACCTATTGTGGCGCGCCAGAGGCCGTTCAGGCAGCGGTCGCTGCAGGGCTGCTCGGTCTTGGGTCGGTATTTGTCGGCTCGCTCGACAACGCCGCCAAGTTGCTGCAGGAAACGATTCCCGCCAATGCAACACTTGCAGATCCACAGGTGAAGGCGGCGGAGATTGTCGCGGGGTACCGTTCCCGTAAGGAAATCATCCCGGGTATCGGGCACCCGTTCCACAAGCCGATTGATCCGCGCAGTGTCGCGCTGTTCGAAGTTGCGAAAGAAACCGGCTATTACGGGCCCTACGTCGCATTGATGGATGCGATCGCTGAGCAAGCGACGCTCCAGGCCGGCCGTCCGCTGCCCTTGAATGTGACGGGAGCCATGGCCGCTGTCGCTTCAGAAATGGGCATCACATGGAAAATCTGCCGCGGTCTGGCGGTTGCGGCGCGAGCGGTCGGATTGGTCGGGCATGTGTTGGAAGAAATGCGCCAACCCATTGCCGAAACGCTCTATCTGCGAACCGAGCATGAAGCGACGGTACACATGGTCGAGGAGTGATCGGTATGTCAACCGCATCTTCATCAGCCTCAAACCCCGCGAGATCCGCCGCTCGAAAACTGCCTCTGGCACGTAACGCCTGCAGTTTCTGGACCCAGGAGAAACTTCGTAACGCCGATACCGACCAGTTCCACCATGTGAACAACGCGGTGATATCGACACTGCTCGAAGCTGCGCGAATGGAGATTCTCGCGGGTGAGGGGTTGAAAGCTTCGATGGCCGGCAAGCTCGTGGTGGTCGCTCATCTGTCGATCGATTTCTTGAGCGAAGTGTACTTCCCTGGGGTCGTCGAGATCGGGTCCTGCACCCTCAGGGTGGGCCGCACATCTTTTGAATTGGCGCAAGGACTGTTCGTAGGCTCTCAATGCTGCGCGTCCGCGCAGGCGACCTGCGTGCTCATCGACGTTGAGCGTCGTGAACCCACGGCCATTTCGGACGTGATTCGAGCTCACCTGCTCAAAGAGGCGTGAGCTTTGCGCCGGTTTCTACTGCACCTGCGAGGTAACGAAAATGTCTGGGAACTTCACGAAAATTCTCTTCGAAATACGCGATGGCGTTGCCATCATCACGTTGAACGATCCGCAGCGGCGCAATGCATTATCCCGCCGCATCGTCAGCGAAGTGTTTGAGGCCCTTGAACTCAGCACTGCCGCAGCGGCGCGAGCGATCGTGATTGCTTCGACTGGAGTCGCGTTTTGCGCGGGGGCGAATATCGACGATTTGCGTGATGGCTGGATGGAGCGCGCTGATCCGGCGACCGACCCGGCGCTACTGTTCAAGCGGCTGGTCGAGGACCCTCGTATTGTCATTGCCGCCGTTCAAGGCGGGGCATTGGGCGGCGGTTTCGAGCTTTCGCTGTCTTGTGACCTGGTCGTCGCTGCTGAGGAGGCATGGTTCAGCCTGCCGGAAGTCTCGCGCGGGGTTATTCCCAATACCGGCCTGGCACTTTTGCAGTCGATGGTGGGTTCACGACTCGCTCTGGAGTTGGTCTTGAGCGGCAGGCGTGTCGATAGCGCCGAAGGCGCTGCCAGAGGCCTGGTCAACGCGGTGGTTCCTCGTGACTCCGTTGTCGAAAGAGCGGTGTCATGGGCGCAGGAAATTGTTTCCAAGGCGCCCCCCGTCGCACTTTCTGCCGCGAAGCGCAATCTGCATGCCCACGCTGGATATGACTGGGCGCGCGTGCAACGGTCGGTGACCGATGTTCCGCGTGCTGAATGGCAGGAAGGGTTGGATGCGTTCACGGAAAAGCGCGCCCCGGATTTCGAACCGTTCTGGCGTGCTATCCGGTCGGTCTGACAATCCGGGCCCAGAGCACATCGGTTGTTTATTTTGCGGAGCAGAGCGCATTGAAAGTATTAGTCTCAGTTAAGCGTGTTGCCGACTACAACGTGAAAGTCCGGCCAAAAGCCGACGGCAGTGGTGTCGAACTCGCCAACGTAAAAATGTCCATGAATCCATTTGACGAAATCGCGGTGGAGGAGGCCGTTCGACTGAAAGAGTCGGGTGAGGTGACTGAAGTGGTCGTCGTCTCGTGTGGGCCGACGCAATGCCAGGAGACCCTGCGAGTAGCGTTAGCGATGGGGGCCGACCGGGCAATACTTGTCGAAACCTCTGTCGAGCTACAACCGCTGGCCGTGGCGAAACTTCTTCACGCGCTGGTAAGCCGCGAGGCCCCGCAGCTGATCATTTTGGGCAAGCAGGCCATTGACGACGATAGTAACCAGACCGGGCAAATGCTCGCCGCTCTGTCCGGGCTTGCGCAAGCGACTTTTGCTTCGAAGGTATCCATCCAGGGCGATCGAGTTCAAGTGATCCGCGAGGTCGACGGCGGCCTTGAAACGCTGTCCTTGACGCTCCCGGGTGTCGTGACCACTGACCTTCGACTCAACGTGCCTCGCTACGCCACGCTGCCTAACATCATGAAGGCAAAGAAGAAGCCTTTGGAGGTTCTGACGCCCGAAGTGCTTAACGTTGAGGTGGCGCCACGGTTGAAGACGTTGCATGTCGCGGCGCCGACGAATCGAGCCGCCGGCATCAAGGTGCCGGATGTTCGGACCCTGCTCGAAAAGTTGAATGAAACCAAGGTCCTATAGGGCGGGTATGACATGACTATTTTGGTAATTGCTGAACATGACAACATGGCGGTCAAGCCCGCAACGTTGAATACGCTTGCCGCCGCACAGATGATTGGCGGTGATATCGATTTACTTATGCTGGGCGATGCTATGCAGCCTGCGGTCGATGAGGCGTCGAAAGTAATGGGCGTGCGGCAGGTCCTGGTAGCAGAGGCTGCCCACCTTGCCGATCATTTGGCAGAGAATGTCCAGGCTACCGTCATGACACTGGCGAAGGACTACTCCCACATTTTGGCCCCCGCGACTGCGTTCGGAAAGAACGTCGCTCCGCGGGTTGCGGCTGCGCTGGACGTCGCGCAGATCAGTGAGGTGATCGAGGTCGAGAGTTCAGACACCTTCAAGCGTCCCATTTACGCGGGGAGCCTGATCGCGACGGTGCAGTCCGAAGATAGCCAGAAAGTCATAACGGTTCGTGCGACTGCTTTTGACCCCGTCTGCGCGACGGGTGGAAACGCGACGATTACACGAGTCGAGGTTGCGCCGGGCCAACACAACTCTGCATTCGTATGCCGGGAGGTCGCGAAAATGGATCGGCCAGAACTGACGGCGGCACGGATCATCGTTTCAGGCGGGCGTGGCTTGGGCAGTGGCGAGCATTACCAGGACATTCTGCAGCCGCTCGCGGACAAGTTGGGGGCTGCGCTAGGGGCCTCGCGTGCTGCCGTGGATGCCGGCTTTGTACCGAATGATTATCAGGTGGGGCAAACGGGAAAGATCGTTGCGCCTGACATCTATTTTGCAATAGGTATTTCGGGAGCGATTCAGCACTTGGCCGGCATGAAGGATAGCAAGGTGATCGTCGCGATCAACAAGGATCCGGAGGCACCGATATTCGGGGTGGCGGACTACGGTCTTGTTGGGGATCTCTTCGAGATGGTGCCGGAGCTGACAGCGGCCCTCTGATTGCATGAGGGCTCATAGCTGCCCTGCATCCGAATCATGGCGAAGTGAAGGAGAAGGGGGCTGAACACGATTAGGGCCGTCGGAAGCGCGAATGATTAGCTCCGGAACCCATATCTCCTGAAGTTCCTGGGGAGGCCTGCCGGCCAATCGCTCGAGCAGCATTTGCGCCATCCGTTTACCCGCGCGATGTGTCTGCGCAGAAAAAGTGGTCAGCGAAGGTTGCACGAAACGACCGATTGGATGATTGTCTCCGCCGATCACGCCAACATCACGGCCCGGCGCCTTTCCTGTTTCGGCGATGCCTCGTAACACGCCCAGTGCGATCAAATCGTGGCCGCAGACGATAGCCGTGGGTGGGGTCGGGAGCGCCAGCAGTCGGCGGGCCGCTTCAGCGCCACCTTCTTCAGAAATAGCTGCTTCTACACAGAGTGTTTCGTCGAAGGGTATCCCTGCGTTACGTAAAGCTTCGGCGTACCCGGTATTTTCCAGGTGGCTGAACATGAGGTATTCGGGGGCATGGACCAGCGCAATACGCCGATGCCCCAGGGCGATGAAGCGAGCACAACCGGATCGCCCCACAACGTGATGATCGATATCGACATAGGGGTAGGCATTGGAGGTCTCGCTTCTGCCGAATGCGACGAAAGGAATGTCCTGTTCGAGCAGGTAGGCGATGCGTTCATCCTGTCGACGCGTGCGTGCAAAGAGTAACGCGTTGACGCGCTGACGTTTGATCAGGCGCTTGAAGAGGTCTATCTCCGTTTCCACGCTTTGTGCAGAAGCGAAAATGACCTGGTATCCACTGTTTTCCATCGCTTCATTCACACCCATCAGCATGTCCAGAAAGAAGGGGTGGGCGAATGAAGTCTGGGGAGGGGACAAGACGAACGCGATGGTGTCGGTCGATTGCCGGCGCAAGCGCCGCGCGGAAGGGTCCGCAGAAAAGCCGAGCGCCGTCGCCGCCTGGAGCACGCGCTTGCGTGTTTCTGGGCTTACATCTTCCCGGCCGTTCAGCGCCTTAGACACCGTGCTAATGGAAAGGCTGAGCGTGGCTGCAAATTCCTGGATATTCATTTCACCTTCTCTTGGACTGTCCCGGCTTCCACACCGAAAACGATTTTATCAGCGCGTGGCGTTTCGCGCGACGGTGAGCCCATTTTTTATAAAAACGACTTTGTAGTTTTTCTGGATGCTTCACCGATGACGTGGTTGGTCAGTCGATCATCACCGCCTTGAATCTTCTGAAATCCATATTTTTGTGAATTTTCCAGAAAATATAAGATTTTCATGGATTTTTTGTATAGATCGTTCTAGGTGATTTTTTTCTGTAAACGGTTTTGAAAAATCTAAATGTGCCGTTGAAGTGCTGAATCTGTGGTGGTATGTTTTATCGAAATCGATTTCGAAAATAACAACAATCCATCGAGCATCGAGAACCTTGAGTGTTGCGAGCACGACGGAGCGAAAATCCCCGCAGGTCTATAAGTGGAGAACGCTTTGATAGAACATATCCTGACTCAAAATGCCCCTTTGCCGCGGGGTCACTATGCGCAAGCAACCAAGGCAAACGGCTTTGTCTTCGTGTCGGGTCAGTTGCCGCTGACAACCGACCCCCAACTCACCCTCGCGCAAGGGCTCGATGCGCAGGTTCATCAAGCCCTTACAAACATGCGTGAAGTACTGCTCGCGGCAGGTACTGATGTCGGGTCGCTTGTGAGCGTACAAATCTATGTGTCGAACATCGATGACTGGCCTCGGGTAAACGAGCTCTATCGGGAATTTATAGGCGAGCCGGCGCCGGCTCGAACGGTCGTGCCCTGTGGTGCACTCCATTACGGAGCGCTGCTGGAGATCAGTGCGATCGCCTTATGCAGTGACGTTTCATAACGAAAACAACAATTAAATGAATGTCGCGCGAACAGTAGTGTCAGTACGTCGCGCTGCCCTGAGGACATGCCGTTGAGGCATCACTGCGAGTGCAGAATGCCTCCTCCCAAGAGGATGATCGATATGAAGATGTTTGACTGGTATAGAGAGGCCACCCCGGTAGGAAGAAGGACATTTTGGGGGTGCTTCGGCGGTTGGACTCTGGATACGTTTGACAATCAGGTGTTGGCGTTTCTCTTGCCTGTCCTGATGGCGACGTGGCACTTCTCCAAGCCGGAGGCAGGTCTGATCGTGACGTCGTCTTTGCTATCTGCCGCTTTAGGAGGATGGATTGCTGGCATTCTGAGCGACCGTTATGGGCGTGTGCGTATTTTGACGTGGGCCATCATCTGGTTCACCACCTTCAGTGTCGTTGCCGGATGCACAAATTCGTATAACCAGTTGATGGTGGTGCGAGCGCTGCAGGGCCTCGGTTTCGGTGCCGAGTGGGCCGTAGGTGCGGCACTGATGGCGGAAGTCATCAACCCGGAGCATCGAGGCAAAGCCTTGGGCTTGGTGCAAAGTGGGTTTTCTGTAGGCTGGGCGTTTGCCGCCATGGTGACAGGCTTGCTGTTGGCTTATTTCCCGGAGTCGATAGCATGGAGGATGGCGTTCTGGGTCGGTGTTCTTCCTGCCCTCGTGGTGCTGCTGATGCGGCGATATATTCCTGAGCCGGAAATCTTCCGCGACATGAAAGCCGCGACGGGCGGAGCGATGGTGGCAACTTGGCGCTCATCCTTTCGCAAGGACGTTCGACGTTCGAGCCTTCTCTCTGCGCTGATGATTACCGGACTGCAAGGAAGCAGCTACGCCATTATGGTCTGGCTGCCCACGATGCTGATCCAGGTGCGTGGCCTGCCGGCGTCATCCGTTGCCATGATGGTGACAATGATGAGTGTCGGCTCCTTTATCGGGCAAGTCGGCTTTGCGTACTTGAATGACTCTCTGGGCCGGCGTTTCACCACAATGGTGTTCTGTCTGTTCTCTGCGTTTCTGACGGGCGTTTACTTGCTTGTGCCAATGGAGTCATGGGTGCTGGCGCTTTTGGGGCTTCCGGTAGGAATGGGTATCAACGGCGTATTTGCCGGGCTCGGCCCGATGCTGTCGGAGCTTTTCCCGACCCAGATTCGAACCACGTGCATGGGTTTCTCGTACAACGTCGGCAAGTCGATTGGCGCATTGAGTGTCGCATTGGTTGGCGCAACAGCGGAGTATATCGGCCTGTTGAGTTCAATCGCGTTGTACTGCTTCATTGGCTATTCCTTTGCACTGCTTGCCCTGGCACTTCTGCCGGAAACCCGCGGTCGTGATCTTTCGAGCATCGCTTCCTCCGACGATCTATACGGTCAGGTGGATGTGATGGAGCAAGCGAATCCTTCCCGTAGATAACGCCCTTGCCTGAGGGTGTGTGCCACGTAACCGAGAAACTGGATGTTCTGAGTCGCAGTCGTCGCTCGGCACGATCGCGTGTGCGTCGTGGCACGCAGCCGTCAGGTCTTACTGACTTTTCAATGGCACATACAAACAGAATGGAGATAGGCATGAATAGTGAGTTCAGGGCCAGCGCAGTCGATCTTGGTTCGGATGTCGTGTTCTACAATCCTGCTGCAGGTCACAGTCTGCCGCATGATCCTTTCAAGGCGATCGTGGCGCCGCGCATGATTGGATGGATATCCACAATGTCTTCGGGTGGACGCTTGAACCTGGCGCCCTATAGCTTCTGCGGTGCGTTCGCAGCGTTCCCGCCAATCATCGGCTTTTGCAGTGAAGGTCGTAAAGACAGCCTCCATAATATTGAGCAGACGGGTGAGTTTGTCTGGAATCTCGCGACGCTTCCGCTGGCGCAAAAGGTGAATCTTACCTCGGCCATCGTCGCGTCAGATGTCGATGAGTTTCAGTTAGCAGGATTAACACCTGTAGCAGGACACAACGTGGCGGTACCACGAGTTGGCGAGTCGCCGTCGGCGCTGGAGTGCAAACTGTCGCAAATCGTGCAGTTGCGCGATCTTGACGGCAGGCCGACGGACAACTGGCTGGTGTTGGGCCAGGTGGTGGGGGTGCACATCCAGAAGCAGTATCTGAAAGATGGCCTATTCGATACATACGCTGCTCAACCGATCATGCGGGCTGGCTATCGTGGTGATTACGCGCGGATCGGGGAAAAATTCGAAATGTTTCGCCCTGAAGTTTGAGTGCGGAGTGAGATACCTTCAATGTCAATAGATTTCGAAATCATCAATCAGCATATCGCCCGCATAACGATCAATCGTCCCGAACGCCTCAATGCCCTGGATGTCGAGCACGAGCGTGTACTGGCGGCGGCCTGGAAACGTTTTGATAGCGACCCAAGTTTAAAAGTGGCCATTCTGATGGGGGCGGGTGGGCGTGCGTTCTGTACGGGGGCCGATATCCTGGATTACCTTCCGTATCGACGAAGGATTGCCGAAAGCCAGGGTTACCAGGGCACCGTCAGCTTCGGTGGGCTTACGGCGGATCGAGAAGTCGCAAAACCGACCATTGCTGCTATTGACGGGTTCTGTATCGCGGGGGGGTTGGAATTGGCCCTGGCGTGCGACATCCGTATCGCAACGCCGACTGCACGTTTTGGCCTGCCGGAGGTCCGGTGGGGAATCATGCCTGGAGGCGGTGGCACGCAGCGGCTCGGTAAAGTCATCGGTCTTGGTGCTGCGATGAGAATGGTTCTTACCGGAGATGAAATAAGCGCCGATACTGCTTTGGCCTATGGCTTGGTAACGGATCTGACTGAAAAGTCCGAGCTCGAAAATACGGCAGTCGCCATCGCGAATCGGATTATAAAAAATGCGCCTTTGGCCGTGGCAGCCGCTCGGCATGCACTGCTTGCCAGCTTTGAACTAACTATGGAGGCAGGCTTGGCCAAAGAGTCTGAGTTGCAGGGCCAGTTATTGCTGACTCATGATGCTGCCGAAGGGGTGGCCGCTTTTTCGGAAAAACGTTATCCACATTACCGTGGACGTTAACTCGCTTTTCTCATGCGTTCGAAGCGCTGCGTGAGCAAGAGCCGCAGAGCGATCCCGCGGATATCGGCAGCGCCGAGGAACAGCGGCAGTGGTGGCGAATACGGGGGGTGCGAGGAAACCGGTGAACCCAGCGGCCTGCGCCGCCTGTTGCTCAGGCCCACCGCAACCCTGTGCATCGCGGCCAAGGAGCGGCAGGAGAAGAAAGAGAGACACCTGCGCGATGCCTGAGCATTAATCCACGGCCAATGCCTGCAACTGCCAGCGCACCGAACTGACGCCTTTTTCCAGGCTTACCCGGCTCACCAGGCGCTCCAGCTGGGCCGGGGCTTCCGGAGTACCCAGCAGTTGCGCCCGAACCTCCAGGCGCGCCGGGTCGGCCAGGTCTTCGCTGTGCAGCGATTGCAGGCGCAGCCCGGGGTCGCTGAGGCTGTGCAACATCAGGCTGCGCACCTGGATCTCGTCTTCGGCACGGCAGGTGATGCGGACCTCGAAACGCTGTTCGACCTCACTGGCGGGCACCACCTGTTGTTGGTCCAGGCGCTGGGCGATGTCACGTAGCAGGATGTTGGCGCACAACACCACCAGGCTGCCCAGTGTGGCTTCGAGCAACAGGCCCAAGCTGCACAACACACCAATGGCCGCGGTGCACCAGAGCGTGGCGGCGGTATTCAGGCCGCGCACATTGAAACCATCGCGCATGATCACGCCGCCGCCGAGAAAGCCGATTCCGGAGACCACGTAGGCGGCGATGCGCGAGGCATCGGTGGGTTCCATGCCCGGCACGGCCTGGGTCATGAGCACGAACAAGCAGGCACCGGTGCTGACCAGCGCGTTGGTGCGCAGGCCGGTGAGGCGCTGGCGCAACTGACGCTCAGCGCCAATCAGGGCACCGAGCAGGAGGGCGATGCTGACGCGCAGCAGAAATACTTTCCAATCCATAGCAAACCTCTTCCACGGGCATGGGCCCGTACGAGCGCCGCCACCTGACGGCGCGGTTGACGAAAACCGAGAATGCGCAGGACCACGCGCTCGTCCGCCAGAGGGGGCGAGGCAACGGGAAGAGAGAAGGGGGACGTCAGCCCGCTAAGGCTGGAAAAGACCACCGTCTACCGTGTTCGGCGAGACAGTGGCAGGAGAACTGCCGGACTAGCTCGCCGTGTGGGCCTGTCGCAATCGACTGGGGCTACTGTCCAATGCAGGACTCCTGTTCAGGCATGCAAAAATGCGTCGCGCAAGGTAACGCCGCTTGTCGGATGGGTCAAGGGCAGAAACATGACAATTGCCGTTCCGGCACCTCCTGGGGCCCGTTCAATCCCGGCGCCGGCACAGGTAGGCCTGGGTTTGGTAAGGGAAGGCGATGCGCTCGCGGCCTCGCAGATCGGGGTGCTGGGCGATCAGTTCCTGCAGTTGCGCCAGCACGTCGGCCTGCTGCTCGGCGGGCAGGGCGGCGATGAAGCTGACCGAAAGGCAGCGCTCGATGATCACCGTCTGCGGGCTGCCCTCATGGGCATGGGGCAGGTACGTCACTTGCGGCTCGTCGAAATAGCGACCATCGAAGGCTTGGCGCCACCTGCCGGTATGGAAGCGCGGCGTGTCGCCCTCGTAGGGCGTGATGATACGGGTGACCTGCGCCACCCAGTCGACCGACTCGTCGCGCACGTTCCAGACCAGCCCGAGGCGTCCGCCGGGCTTGAGTACCCGGTGGATTTCCGCCAGCGATGCCGCCTCGGCGAACCAGTGGAAGGCCTGGGCGCAGACCACGGCATCCTGGCTGGCGGAGGCCACCGGCAAATGCTGGGCGGTTCCTTCGAGCACCGCGACCCCGGGCAAGCGCGCGCTGAATTGCTGACGCATCTGCGCCACTGGCTCCACGGCGGTGACCTGTGCCCCCAAGGTGCTCAGCAAGCGGGTGAACTTGCCGGTGCCGGCCCCCAGGTCGAGCACCGGTCGGCCCGCTCCCACCCCCAGTCCATCGCGCAGCCAGGCCTGCAGCGCAGGCGGATAACCGGGACGGCCCTGCTCGTAGGTATCGGACTGCATGGCATAGCCAGCGCTGGCGGACGTGTGCACATCGTTCATCAAAAACCCCTCCTGAAGGCCTTTTGGCAATGGTAATCTTGCGCACCTTCTTGCCAAACCCGGACCGTTACATGCTGTTCAATCTCGCCATCCTGTTCGGCACCCTGGTGGCCATGGAAGGCGTCGGTACGCTCGCCCACAAGTACATCATGCATGGCTGGGGCTGGTGGCTGCACCGCTCCCACCATGAACCGCACCTGGGCATGCTGGAAACCAACGACTTCTACCTAGTGGCCCTGGCGCTGATCGCAGCGGCCCTGGTAGCCCTGGGCAAGGCCGGGCACGCGCCGCTGCAGTGGGTCGGCGCCGGAGTCGCCGGCTACGGCGTACTCTACGTGATTGCCCATGATGGTTTCTTTCACCGCCACTGGCCTACCAAGCCACGGCCGGGCAATCGCTACTTCAAGCGCCTGTACCGCGCGCACCGGCTGCACCATGCGATCAAGGGGCGCAGCAACAGCGTGTCCTTCGGTTTCTTCTATGCCCCGCCTTTGCACGTGCTCAAGCGCCAGTTGCGTGCCCGGCGGCGCGGCTGATCATCCCCCGTTCGCGGTTTCGCTCTTGCTGGCCGTGTCTGCGGCCGCGTGGCCACGGCTGACCCACCAACCGAACGCGGCGGCGGTGAAGAACATGATCAGGCTGTAGATCGCCGCAGGCACCGCCATGGTCGCGTTGTTCAGCAAGGTCGGGCTCAGGGCCAGGGCGATGGCCAGGGTGCCGTTGTGGATACCGATCTCCATGCCGATGGCGATGGCCTGGCGTTTGGGGATGTTCAGCAGCCGTGGCACCCAGTAGCCGATGCTCAGGCTGAGCAGGTTGAAGAGTAGGGCGGCCAGGCCAACCAGCGGAGCATACTCGACCACCGTTTGCCAATCCTTGACCAGCGCCAGGACGATGGTGAACGCCAGGAACAGCGCCGCCACCAGTTTCATCGGCCGCTCCATGCGCGTGGCGAAACCAGGCGCCCAATGCCGGATGAGCATGCCCAGGGCCACTGGCAGCAAGACGATGGCGAACACCTGAAGGACTTTGGTGAACTGCAGTGGAATGGCCTGGTCCGAGGCCATGAACCAAGCCAGCGACAGGTTGACCAGCAACGGCATGGTGAGGATGGCGATCAGCGAGTTGACCGCCGTCAGGGTGATGTTCAATGCCACGTCGCCGTGGGCCAGGTGGCTGAACAGGTTGGCGGTGGTGCCGCCCGGCGACGCGGCCAGCAGCATCAGGCCCACCGCCAGGGCTGGCGCCAGGCCGAAGCCATTGGCGATCAGGAAGCAAATGAAGGGCAGCAGCAGGATCTGGCAGGCCAGGCCGATCACCACCGGCTTGGGGTATTTCACCACACGGGCGAAGTCAGCCAGGGTCAGCGACAACCCCAAACCGAGCATGATGATGCCCAGGGCGATGGGCAGGAAGGCGGTGAGCAGGGGAGAGGCGGTCATGGGCATTCTCGCGGTAAAGGATCCCTGCGAGTGTAGCTGCAAGTTTCCAGCTGCAAGCTGCGCTACCCAGGGGCCTGTGGCGTTTGGCCTGAAGCCTGCGGCTGAGGTAGCATTCGCGCTTTTGCCGAGGATTTGCCTGTCATGCCGTTCCAGCAAGGTATTCTTGCCACCCCCGCGCCAGCTCATGGCCGTCACCTGTTCTTCGCCATCGAGTCGAGCGACGCCCTGCCGGCTGCGCTGGACCTGCTGTTGCCGCAGGCGGATGGCCAGGGCCTGATACTGGGCGTCGGCGCACCGCTGGCCAAGGCACTGGGGCGTGAGATCCCGGGCCTGCGTGCTTTCCCGCAACTCGATGCCAGCGTCGAAAACCCCAGTACCCAGCATGCGCTGTGGATCTGGTTGCGTGGCGAGCAGCGCGGCGACCTGTTCCTGCGTGCCCAGGCCCTGCAGCAGGCCCTGGCCCCGGCGTTGCGCCTGGTGGACAGCACCGACGCCTTCCTGCACCAGGGCGGCCATGACTTGAGCGGGTACGAGGATGGCACTGAGAACCCGGTGGACGCAGACGCTGTCGACGCGGCCATCGTACCTGGTGATGTTCCGGGCCTGAGCGGCTCCAGCTTCGCCGCTTTCCAGTTGTGGGCCCATGACCTTGGCTACTTCAAGGGGCTGCCACAAGCCGAACAGGACGACATCATCGGCCGCCGCCTGAGCGACAACGAAGAGCTCGACGAGGCACCGACCTCGGCCCACGTCAAGCGCACCGCCCAGGAGAGTTTCGAGCCGGAGGCCTTCATGGTCCGCCGCTCCCTGGCCTGGGCCGACGAGCGTGGCGCCGGGCTGGCCTTCCTGGCCTTCGGCCATTCCTTCGAGGCCTTCGAAGTCCAGTTGCGGCGCATGAGCGGCCTGGAAGACGGCGTGGTCGATGCCTTGTACCGCTTTAGCCGTCCCCTGACGGGCGGTTACTACTGGTGCCCGCCCATGACAGAGGGCCGCCTGGACCTGCGCTTGCTGGTCGGGGCCTGAGCACTTAACATCCAGAAACAGAATCACCCGGCGGTACGAGGCACAGAGGCTAGCCTAAAAAGTTTCCAAATTGTTACGGGAGCTTTCCTATGTATGGACGTCGCGATGTCCTACGCGCCGGCGCGGCCTTGGGCCTGCTGGCCGCCAGCCCGTGGCTGCGGGCGGAAACGCCGATCGGTTTGCTGACCCGGAAGATTCCCTCCACCGGCGAGGATCTGCCGGTGATAGGGGCCGGCACCTCCGGCAGCTTCGAAGTGAGGGCCGGCTCCGAGCAGTACCAGCAACTCAAGCAGGTGCTGCAGCTGTTCTTCCAGCATGGCGGCAAGGTCATCGACACGTCGCCCAACTATGGCGGTGCCGATGCCATTCTGGGCCAGCTGCTCGAAGAGGGTGGCTGGCATCACCAATGCTTCCTGGCCACCAAGATTGCCGCCGACAGCCGCGCCGCCGCCGAGGCCCAATGGGCCGGAAGCCTGAAAAGCCTGCGCACCGACAAAGTCGACCTGCTGCAGATCCACAACCTGCGCGACTGGCAGCGCCAGTTGCCCTATGCCCGTGAACTCAAGGCCGAGGGCAAGACCCGCTACGTGGGTATCACCCACTATGTCGCCGGTGGCCATGCGGAGTTGGCAAAGATCCTGCGTAGCGAGCCCTTGGACTTCATCCAGATCAATTACTCGGTGAACGCCCCCGAGGCGGCGCGCGAGATATTGCCACTGGCCAAGGACAAGGGCGTGGCGGTGCTGATCAACCGGGCCTTCGACGACGGCCGACTATTCGCCAGGGTCAAGGACCAGCCGTTGCCGGACTGGGTCAAGGAAGCCGGGATCGACAGCTGGGCACAGGTGTTTCTCAAGTTCGCCCTCAGCCACGAGGCGGTGACCACCGTGATTCCCGCCACCAGCCGGCCGGAGCGCCAGCTCGACCAGCTCAAGGCCGGCAGCGGGCCGTTGCTCACCGAGGCGCAGCAGCAAGCGCTGATCAAACAGTTCGCGTGAACGCATGAACAGCTGGCGACAGCGGCTGAACAAGGGCTTCAACCTGAACGCGGGCGAGGGGCCGGCCGTGCTGGGTGGCCTGGCCCTGTTCTACCTGCTGTTCACCGGTTACTTCATGCTGCGCCCGGTACGCGAGACCATGGGCGTGGCCGGTGGGGTGGACAACCTCCAGTGGCTGTTCACCGGCACCTTCATCGTCACCCTGATTTGCCTGCCGCTGTTCGGCTGGCTGGCTTCAAAGGTCCAGCGACGGCGCATCCTGCCCTGGACCTATGGGTTCTTCGTCAGCAACCTGCTGCTGTTCGCCGCGCTCTTCGCACGCGACCCAGACAACCTCTGGAGTGCGCGGGTCTTCTACATCTGGTTGTCGGTGTTCAACCTGCTGAGCATTTCCCTGGCCTGGAGCGTGTTGGCCGACCTGTTCTCCAGTGAGCAGGGCAAGCGCCTGTTCGGTTTGCTGGCGGCCGGTGCCAGCCTGGGCGGGCTCACCGGTCCGATCCTTGGCGCCCTGCTGGTGGGGCCCATTGGCCATTCGGGATTGCTGGTGCTGGCGGGCTTGTTCCTCCTTGGCAGCATTGGCGCGACCCTGGGCCTGCAACGGTGGCGTGATCAGCGCCCGCTGCCGGCCTACACCGAGCACCCGCGCTCCCGGCCACTGGGCGGCAATCCCTTTGCCGGTGCTACGGCGGTGCTGCGCTCGCCTTACCTGCTGGGCATCGCGCTGTTCGTGGTGCTGCTGGCCAGCGTCAGCACCTTCCTGTATTTCGAGCAGGCGCGCATCGTCAGCGAAACCTTCACCGACCGTACCCGCCAGACCCAGGTATTCGGCTTGATCGACGCCGTGGTCCAGGCCCTGGCCATCCTGACCCAGGTCTTCGTCACCGGCCGCCTGGCCCGGCGCCTGGGCGTCGGCGTGCTGCTGGTGGCGGTGCCGCTGGTGATGGCGGTCGGTTTCATCTGGCTGGCCTTGGCGCCGGTGTTCGCTGTCTTCGTGGTGGTCATGGTGGTGCGCCGCGCTGGCGAATACGCCCTGGTTCGCCCCGGCCGGGAAATGCTCTTCACCGTGCTGCCGGCCGAGGACAAGTACAAAGCCAAGAACTTCATCGACACCGTGGTCTATCGCGGCGGCGATGCCCTCAGTGGCTGGGTCAAGCGCGCCCTGGACGTGATGGGGGAGCATCCGCAGCTGGCAATGCTGATCGGCGCCGTGATCGCCCTGGCCTGGGGCGTGACCGGTGGTTGGCTGGGGCGGCGGCAGCGGCGGATGGAGAGCAAGGAGGAGCACGTCTGAGCCCGTTCGCGGGCAAGCCAGCGAACGGGCGATACACTCAGAACGGCACTGCTACGGTCAGCTGACTGTAGACGTTGGTGCCATTGCCGCCCACCTGGTTGCCGCCGTTGCGCTCATCCTTGCGCGGTTGGTACAGACCTACCAGCGGGCTGACGATCAAATGATCGCTGATCGCCCATTCCACGTAGAAGTCCAGCTCCCGGGCGTCGAGGTTAAGGCTGTCGCGGGTACGCACGGTGTCGAAGTCGAAGTACAGCGCGCCGACCGTAAGGTTCTCCAACGGCGTAGCCTTCAGGCCCACATGGTGAATGCCAGTATTGCTGTTGAACGGGCCGGCGTAGTTGGACGCCACTTCACCCTGGAACCAGGTGCCATAACCATTGCTCAGTCCGGTGAACAGTGAATCCCAGCCCGCCGAGTAGCGGGTATAGCGGTAGGTCAGCGTCGGCGCCCAGGGCAAGCCGGCGAAGGTGTAGCCAGCCTCGGCGTACCAGGCCTTCTCGGGGCCGCTGTCCTTGTCCTGCCAGGCGTACTCGAAGGCGAAGCTGGCATTGTCGATACCAGCATTGCCTTCGCCCCGCAGGCTGTAGACATCCATGCCTTCGCGCTCCTTCTGAAACTCGCTGGCCCATTCGTCACTGACATCTATACCGTGCACCCAGGTCAGGCCCAGGGTGCCGAGGGCGTGGGTATAGTCCAGGGTGGCTGCGGCCAGCTCGGTCTCCGCTTGCGCCCGGTTATCCGATTTCAGCCACAGCACGCTGCCGTGCAGGCCATCCTCGCCGCCCAGGCGCAGCACGGCGCTGCGGTCGAACGCATGACGCGCGGCGAGGTAGTAGGCACCACCACGGTCCAGCGCGCCATCGGCTGGGCCGTTGCCGAGGTTGGGGCCGTCATCGTTGATCAGGAAGCCACGGCCGATCGTCACCACCTGGCGGCCGGCCGAGATATCCACGCCGTCCTTGCCCAGTAACGGCAGCAGGTCGCCCGAACGCCAGCCCAGGTAGGCGTCCTCGATCTTGGTGGTGCGTTCGGAACCATCGGTGTTGCCGCCGGCATCTCCGTCGCCCCAGGTCGCGGAGCTGACCCAGTTGAACTTGCCATAGAGCGTGCCATTACCCCCCAGGGCCTGGTCGCCGCTGACGCCGTACTGGATGAAGCCTTCGCGCCAGGTCGAGCCGCCGGTGCTGCCGTCGTAGTTCTTGCGGCTGTTGAACATGCCCCAGACCGCAAGCATGTCGGCGTTCAGGTGAGTGTCCTCGTCGGCGTACAGCTCATAAGCCATGCTCGCCTGGCTGGCGGTCAACAAGGCCAGGCCGAGGGCGAGGGTTCTTGAAGAGTGTGATTGCGTTCTTCCCATTGCACCGTCTCTGTTTTGTTATTAGGGCTGCCTGGCTGTTGCGGCGGTTTCGCCATTGGGTGTTGGCCAGCAACATGCCATTAGCGCCCGGAACGCCGTGGCAAGTCTTGCCCGTGGCTGCCAAGGCGTTGTCCGCCATCGCCAGTGCTTGATTGCTGGCGTTGATGGAGAGGGACAGCCCAAGGGACGTTTGGGAGATGGGGGATTGAGAGTGACCCAGCGGCGGTCACCCTCAGTGGCGGTCATTGACCGTGTGCGGCCGTCAGTAACGGATCATCACCGACTTCAGCTCGGTGAAGTCGTCGATGAAAGCGCCGCCGAACTCGCGGCCGATACCCGAGGCCTTGATGCCGCCGAAGGGGACCGCCGGGTCGAGCAGGGTATGCATGTTGACCCACAAGGTCCCGGCCTCGATCTCCGGCACCAGGCGCAGGGCCTTGGACAGGTCGTTAGTCCAGAGGCTGGCACTGAGGCCGAACGGCGTGTTGTTCATCAACTGCAGCAGTTCGTCTTCGCTGTCATAGGGGAAGAAGGTCGCGACCGGGCCGAAGGTTTCCTGGTTGAGCAGGGTGTCCTCGATGGCGTTGGCGAGGATGACCGTTGGTTCCACGTAGCAGCCGGGACCATCACCGATCTGCCCGCCGTGGACAATGCGATTGCCTTCGGCACGAGCGGTGGCGAACAGTTCGCCGAGCTTGCGTTGGTGCGGTTTGTTGGCCACCGGGCCGAACTGGGTGCTTTCGTCCAGCGGCGAGCCGATCTTCAATTGGCCCAGGCGCTTGGACAGGGCGTCCAGCAACGGCTCGATTTGCGAGCGGTGGGCGAAGAACCGCTCACCGGCGGCGCAGATCTGCCCCGAATGCAGGAAGCCTGCCTCGATCACGCCCTCTACGGCCTTGTCCAGGCTGATATCGGGCAGGAAGGCCACCGAGTTCTTGCCGCCCAGTTCGAGGGTGGCGCGGGTCAGCTTGGCGCCCATGGCCGCCTGACCCACGGCGATGCCGGTGGGCACGGAGCCGGTGAACGAGACCTTGTTGGTGCCCGGGTGCTCGACCAGAGCCTTGCCTACCAGGCCGCTGCCGGTCAGGACATTGAGCGCGCCGGCCGGCAGCCCGGCCTGGGTCGCCAGTTCGGCGATGCGCAGGATGGTCAGCGGCGTGAACTCGCTAGGCTTGATGATGATGCTGCAACCGGTGGTCAGCGCCGAGGCCAGCTTCCAGATGGCGATCATGGTCGAGAAGTTCCACGGCACGATCCCGGCCACCACGCCGACCGGCTCGCGCAGGGTGAAGGCGCTGTAGCGCTCACCGGCGAAGGAGGGCAGCGACGGGGTGATGGTCTGACCGGTGATCTTGGTCGCCCAGCCGGCGTAGTAGCGCAGGAAGTGCGCGGCCTGGTCGACCTCGAAGGCACGGGCGATGCCGATCAGTTTGCCGGACTGGCAGGTTTCCAGTTGCGCCAACTCCTCGCGGTGTTGCTCCAGAAGATCGGCCAGCTTGAACAGCACCGCAGCCCGACCGGCCGGGCTGGTCCGCGACCAGGTCCTGAAGCCTTGGCGCGCCGAGTCCACCGCATGGTCCACATCCGAGGGACTGGCGTCGCTGACCTGGGCAATGCTTTCGCCGTTGGCCGGGTTGAAGACCTGGATGCGTGTCGAAGACTGGCTGGCGACGTTTTCGCCATGAATGTACAAGCCGTGGTCGCGGGCCAGGAAGGCCGTGACCGAGGGCAGCAGGGTGATATCGCTCATTGGGGGGGACTCCGGGCGGGGCAGACGGCGCAAGAAGCCGCACTGCGATGGACGTATAGCCCGAGCTTAACGGTGCGCTGCAATTGCAATCTTGCTTTTCCCTGACAACCGCATGTCTGAGCGTGCCAGCCGTGCGGGGGCTAGCGAGCTTCATGAAAAGTGCAATCTTGGCTGTGGAAGGTGCATTTTCCTGTGTATCAGCGGCACCCATACTGGCCTGGCATTCATCAGTGAGCTGCCGGATTGTCCAGAAGAGCCAGGCTTTTTCTGCCTGCGACAGGGCTCCGGACGACCAGCCCACCAGGGTCCAATAATAAAGAGCCAGACCATGAAAAAGCCAAACTCCCTGCTCGAAGACCTCAAGTCCATCCTCCCAGCCATTGCTGCCAACGCCGACCAGGCCGAGCGCGACCGCACCGTCCCGGCCGAGAACATCGCCCTGCTCAAGGGGATCGGCCTGCACCGTGCGTTCCTGCCCAAACACTATGGCGGTTTGGAAATCTCCCTCCCCGAGTTCGCCGAGTGCATCGCCTTGCTGGCCGGCTCCTGTGCCAGTACTGCCTGGGCCATGAGCTTGTTGTGCACCCACAGCCATCAGTTGGCGATGTTTCCGGCCAAGCTGCAGGAGGAAATCTGGGGCACAGACCCGGACGCTACCGCCAGCAGCAGCATCGCGCCGTTCGGGCGTACCGAGGAAGTCGAGGGTGGTGTGACCTTCAGCGGTGAAATGGGTTGGAGCAGCGGTTGCGACCACGCCGAATGGGCCATCGTCGGCTTCCGCCGTGGCAATGCCGAAGGTACCCAGGACTACTGCTTCGCGGTGTTGCCGCGCAGCGACTACAGCATTCGCGACGACTGGTATGCAGTCGGTATGCGCGCCAGTGGCAGCCGCTCCCTGATCATCGACAAGGTCTTCGTGCCCGAACACCGCATCCAGAAGGCTAAGGACATGATGGAGGGCAAGTCCGCCGGGTTTGGCCTGTATCCGGACAGCAAGATCTACTTCGCACCGTACCGTCCGTACTTCGCCAGTGGTTTTTCCACTGTCAGCCTGGGCATTGCCGAGCGCATGCTCGAGGCATTCCGCGAGAAGACCCGTAACCGCGTACGTGCCTATACCGGCGCTGCCGTCGGCGCCGCGACTCCGGCGCTGATGCGCCTGGCCGAGTCGACCCACCAGGTGGCCGCCGCCCGGGCTCTGCTGGAGAAGAGCTGGCAAGAGATCGCCGAATACAGCGCGCTGCACCAGTACCCGACTCGCACGGAACTGGCGTTCTGGCGCACCAACCAGGGCTATGCCACCAAGATGTGCATCCAGGCGGTCGATCGCTTGATGGAGGCCGCCGGTGGCGGAGCCTGGTTCGAGAGCAACGAAATGCAGCGGCTGTTCCGCGACGCGCACCTGACCGGTGCCCATGCCTACACCGACTATGACGTCTGCGCGCAGATTCTGGGCCGTGAGCTGATGGGCCTGGAGCCGGACCCGTCGATGGTTTGAGCCGCATCAGCGTTCTCCATCCCCCATAACAACAGGGTTGCCGTTGCGGCAGCCCCTGGGAGTCTTGCATGTCCATCCCAACTGAAACCCCATTCGACGCACGCGCCTTCCGTCGTGCCTTGGGCAACTTCGCCACTGGCGTCACTGTGATCACCGCCGCTGATGCCAGCGGACGCAAGGTCGGTGTCACCGCCAACAGCTTCAACTCAGTATCCCTCGACCCGCCGCTGATCCTCTGGAGCATCGACAAACGTTCGAGCAGCTTTGAAGTGTTCGAGGCTGCGGGGCATTTCGCGGTGAATGTTCTGGCGGCCGACCAGATCGATGTGTCCAACACCTTCGCCCGTCCCAGCGAGGACCGCTTCGCCGGCATCGAGCACGAGACAGGCGAGGGCGGGGCGCCTCTGCTGGCCGACTGCTCGGCGCGCTTTCGCTGCCAGAAGTACCAGCAGCTCGATGGCGGCGACCACTGGATACTCGTCGGCAGGGTGCTGGCCTTCGACGACCTGGGTCGCTCGCCACTGCTCTATCACCAGGGCGCCTACTCCATGGTACTGCCGCACACGCGCCTGACCCGGCGCGAGGAAGGCCAGCCCCCGAGCAGCCACTTCCAGGGTCGCTTGAGCCACAACCTCTACTACCTCATGACCCAGGCGTTGCGGGCCTACCAGGCCAGCTACCAGCCACGCCAACTGTCCACCGGCCTGCGTACCAGTGAAGCGCGCATGCTGATGGTGCTGGAGAACGATGCCGGCCTGGCGCTGCCGGACCTGCTGCGCGAAGTGGCCATGCCCGAACGGGAAATCGTCGAGGCCATCGCCAACCTCTCGCGCAAGGGGTTGGTCGCCGATGACAATGGCCGGGTGTGCCTGACCGCCAAGGGCATCGAGGAAACCGAGGCCTTGTGGAGCATAGCCGGTGAACAACAGGCCAAGGTCTTCGGCCAGTTCAGCGAAGCGCAGATCGAGACCTTCAAGACCGTGCTCAAGGCGGTCATCAGAAACTGAGAGCCTGCCTGCACTCGCCAGTTGGCAATCTAGCTTGTTCCCCATGCGGCCGGCGCGATCGATGCCTCGATTCGCCGACCGCAGGGCTGGGCTCACGCCAGGCAGCGGGCCTGTTCGTCGAGTAGGCCGCGCTGGAATGCGCGCAATCGCGCATCAGGTTGCTGCGCCTGGATGAACTCCAGCATCGGGTCGGTCACCTCGGTACGCACTCCGGACAGGGCCTCCAGTGTCGCCAGGCCACAAAAGGGTACATAGGCCTCCGAGTAGCCGCCCTCATGCACCAATACCAGCCGGCCACCGCACAGGCGTTCGGCGAGATCGCGCATGCGCTGGGTCATGGCCCGGAACGAGTCACTGTGCAACAGCATGCGCGCCAACGGATCGACGGCGTTGGCATCGTAGCCACAGGCGACGATGATCAGTTCCGGTTCGAAGCGCTCAAGCGCTGGGACCACCAGGGTGTCGAGCGCATACAGGTAGGCATCGTCACCGGCGCCAGGCAACAGCGGAATGTTCAGGTTGGCACCCTGACCATCCCCACGGCCCCGATCCGCCTCGCCGCTGTAGCCGGCAGGGAAGCAGCCTTGCTGATGCAAGGACAGGGTGAGGACGTCGCCTCGTTGCTCATAGATCGATTGAGTACCGTTGCCATGGTGGACATCCCAGTCCAGCACCGCCACCTTGCCCAGCCCGTGTCGCGCCTTGGCCGCTTCGATGGCGATGGGGATGTTGGCCAGCAAGCAGAAACCCATCGCCTGGTCGGCCAGGCAATGGTGCCCCGGCGGACGCGACAGCGAGTAAGCGTTGCTGGCTTCGCCCAGCAGCACCGCCTCCACCGCTGCGATCGCAAGGCCGGCCGAGAGCTTGGCGATTTCATAGCTGCCTGGGCCGATCGGGGCGTGAGGCCCCAGCAAACCACCGCCTGCATCGCTCATCGCTTTGAACTGCTCCAGGTACCTGGGCGTATGCACCCTGAGCAGGTCCTCTTCGCTGGCCGGCGTCGCGGTCCTGACGTCCAGTTGTCGTGTCAGCCCTGAAATGTCCATGAGGTTTTTCAGGCGTCGCTTGGTCTCGGGAGATTCGGCGTGCCCCGCGGCAGCGGGTGGTTGCACCCAGCCGCCGACCGGCAGGATGAGGGCGTGCGGCCCGGCGCTGTGCCAAAGGCTCAGTTCATCGAAAAAGAAAGCAGTGGTGTGGGTCATGATCGTTCTCTGTAGGGATCAGTGTGGGTTGCGGATACGGCAGGCCAGGGCAAGCAGCAATGACACGAAGGTCAGGGTGGCTGCACCGAGGAGGGTGGACTGGTAATCGCCGCTGCTCTGGATCAACTGCCCGGCGATGCCGGGGCCTGCCGCCAGGCCGCCGCCGATCACCAGGTTGGAGACATTCATCAGGCGACCGCTGGGGTCGAGATCGGCCATGCAGGCCAGGACCATGGGCAGCACAAAGGTCCAAGTGAACTTGAAGGTCAGTGCGGCGAGGGCGAAACGCTGCAGGCCGGGTTGGTCTTGCAGCAGCAACACGGCGGTGACCATCAGGCCATAGCCGAGCAGCAGCAACAGGTTGCGCGGCAGGCGGTTGCCGATCAACGAGGCCAGTCCGGCACCGAGGATGCCCATCAAGGTGGCGATGGCCAGGACTTGCCCGCTGTCCTGCGCGCTGATCGAGGCGGCTTCGCCCAGCGAGCCGATGAAGGTCCAGACACCGCTCAGGCTCAGGTAAAAGCAGAAAATCGCCGTTAGCCCGAGCAGCGCCTTACCCGTGCGTAGCCGCTGGCTGGGGTTGCTCGTGCCTTGGTCGAGGTGAGCGGGAAAGGCTCGCGCCAACGGCAATGCCAGCATCATCAAGCCTGCCAGGGTCAGGTAGCACGCGCCCAGGCCGTACTGCGCGAACAGCCCGGGCAGTACGTGCAAGCCGACGGCGCCCAGTACCAGTTGGCCCAACACCCACAGAGCGTAAACACGGCTGGCGTTGGGCAGTGGCGCTGCGCTGCTCATGCAGATGATCATCAGCGATCCGCCGCCAAGTGCCGTGACGGCGCGCAACAATATCAACTGGCTGTAGCCGTCGACACGGGTCGACAGCAGGTTGCCGAGGATGAACATCAGTCCGGCAATCAAGGCGGCTTTGCGCAGGTCGACCCGCTTGAGCCAGAACGCCGCCGGCAACGTCGCCAGGCTCATGGCGCCCAGCTCGACCATGAACAGGTTGCCGATCTGCGTCGGCGTCAGGCCCCACTGTCCGGCCAGTTGCGCGGCGACCACCGGGGCGGTCATCAGCACCGATGGGGTGATGGCGGCGAACAGCACGATCGCGGCCAAACGTGCCCGCGCCCGGGGTGTGCTAGCGGGTAAGGCGGCTTGCGTATCCAGTGATAGCGTCATGGGCAAGGCTCCGGTGCAAGGGTCAGAACACGTGGACCAGGCGCAGCAATGCCTGGCTGCCGTGGTAGCTGTTGTCGCTGTCCACGTCTTGGGTGAAGGCGACCAGCGCCTGGTTCTGTTTGTCGAACCAGTGGCCGACCTCGACGCCTACCTGGCTCACGCGCTTGTGGGTGTCGTCGATGCGCTTGCCGTTGATCCGCAGTTCGCCGCCATCGGCATGGATCAAGCGCAGGGCCGCGTAGGTCGCCTGGCTGAAGTCATAGGAGGCAAAGGCCTGCAGGCGGTAGAGGGGGGCTTGTTTGAGGTCGCCGCCGAAGTAGTCGTCGTTCTTGCCGTAGACCTGGGCTTCAAGGTTGGCTTCCAGCACCCATTTCTCGCCGACGCCTTGGGTGTAGTTGTACACAAAGTGTCCTGCCCAGCGGTTGGCGCCGGGCGACACGTCGGGGTTGTGGCTGTGGTACTCACCCACCGGCAAGCTGATGAGGCTGAGCAGGCCACTGTAGGTGCGGGTGGCCGGGTCGTTGATGAAGAACAGTGTGCCACCGACCTGTGGGTCGCCGACGCCACTTTCACCCGTGCGCCGAGTGGCGCCGGGCAGGCGCGCGTCGATATCCACCACGGGCACGATGAATTGGGGTGTGCACAGGGTGCCGCAGATGTCGGTGAAAACCAGTTGGCGCCAGGCGAAGGCGTTGACCTTGAGGTCTGCCTTGCCAGTGGTGTCGGCAGCGCCGTGATAATCGTTGTTGCGTGTCATCGGCAGGTAGAACACGCCGAGAGTGGTGCCGACCGGGGCACTGAAAAAGTCCCTCGCATTGAGGTCGGCTGCATTGCAAGTGCCGGTTGCCATCCCGGCGGTCAGGGTGAGCTTCAGCGCGCTGTCCAGCCAATTCGCCTGTTTCATCACGTGCGTTCTCTTATGGTTATGGAACTGAGGTTCAGGGCAGGTTTCGGGCACGAGCGTGCCCAGGCCGCTCAAGCCGAGCAGCGATAAAAGGTCAATGCAGGTTCAGCGAGCCTCAGCCAGAGGCGTTGCGCAGCAGTTGAGCGATGCCGGTCTTGTCCCTGACGCCGAGCTTGCTGTAGATCGTGCGGATATGGTGGCGCACGGTGTTGGGGGCCAGCCCCAGCTCGCGGGCGACCTCTTTGTAGGTCTTGCCTTCGCCGAAGCCTTGGGCCACGTCATATTCACGAGGGCTGAGGGTTTGCAGGATGTTCTGCCGGCGCCCGGCAATCAGGTAGAGGTCGCTGGCCCTGGAAATGCTCAGGTGCAACCGGTCGAACACCTGCTCACCCGGCTCGATGGCCACGGGCAGGGTCGGGCCGCTCCAGCGCGGCCAGTTGCTCAGCAGCAACTCGATGAAGCCGCGCTCGGCGCAGTGCAGCGTACCGTGATGGTCACACACGGCCAGGGCCAGGTTGTGCGGATTGCTCAAGGTCTCGCGGGTAGCGATCAGGGTGCGGATCCGGTTGGCCGCGACTGCGGCCGATAAGTGCGGCATGACGTTTTCCAGGAGCACGCAATCCTGCTGGCTGAAGGGCTCGGCCTGCGGTTTCCGGTACAGCGTCAGGTGCTCGGAAAGGCGGGTGACCGGGTCGGTCACAATGATGCACATCAGTTGCCCGATCCCATGCCGGCGACCCAGCCAGGCCAGGCCGCCGGTGGTGTCCATGTCGATGATGACCGCACGGCCAGGCTGGCGGTACACGCTGTCGATGGTGACATCGTCATGGCGGATCGACTGCCAGTCCAGCAGGTACTGGCCGGGCAGCTTGAACAGCTGCGAGCTGTGGTCGACCGGCAGGCCATCGATCAGCGCGGCGAGCCCCCACCAGGCTTTGTCGAAGCCGATCAGTGCGGTAAGGCGTTCAATCATGCAGCCGTGGAAGTGCTCGATGCTCCGGGTCTGGGCCAGGCGCTGGATCTCGAGAACGGTATTACTGAACACGCTCAGCAAGCGGTTGTGCTCATCGCTCATGCGGTGTCTCTCCAGGCGACTTTCTTATTGTTCTGGACGCGGAATCGTTGGGGCCTGACGGGGTCGCGTTGGCAGGGCCTGTGGTTTGAAGTATTCGCGCACTCTCCCGAGATCACCATCCTACAGATGCAGGATGATGCCCGCATTCAGGCGCTGTGGCAGCCTGCAACAAGGTAGGCGGCAGCCATTGGCAAGACGGGGGCCAGTGCTGGGCGCACAGTGGGCCTACACGGCGGCACGCCGGGCCCGCGTCCGCTTGCTGCCCTCTACGCCACACACTGAAGCCAAGGGCATGATCCAGATGTCAATCAACAATAAGCTCACAGAGCACCTGAACCGTGGCAGCGTTGGGTTCCCCACCGCGCTCGCCAGTACCGTCGGCCTGATCATGGCAAGCCCGGTTATCCTCACTGCGACCATGGGCTTCGGCATCGGCGGCAGCGCCTTTGCCGTGGCCATGGTGATCGCCGCAGTGATGATGCTGGCGCAAGCGACCACCTTCGCCGAGGCGGCGTCGATCCTGCCGACCACGGGCTCGGTCTACGACTACATCAACTGCGGCCTGGGCCGTTTCTTCGCCATTACTGGCACCCTGTCGGCCTACCTGATCGTGCATGTCTTTGCCGGCACCGCCGAGACCATCCTCGCTGGTGTGATGGCCCTGGTGAATTTCGAACACCTCAATACCTTGGCTGAGTCCGCCGGTGGCTCCTGGCTGCTGGGCGTCGCTTTCGTGGTGGTGTTCGGCGTACTCAACGCCTTTGGCGTCAGCGCCTTTGGGCGCGCCGAAGTGGTGCTGACCTTTGGCATGTGGACCACCCTGATGGTATTCGGCGTGCTCGGCCTGATCGCTGCACCGGCGGTGGAGTTGGATGGGCTGTTCGGCGAGTCCATGGTCGGCACCGACCTGGTCACCATCCTCTCGCTGGTCGGCATGGCGATGTTCATGTTCGTTGGCTGCGAGTTCGTCACGCCGCTGGCTCCGGACCTGCGCCAGTCGGCCAAGGTAATGCCAAGGGCCATGGCCCTCGGTCTGCTGGGTGTCGCCAGTTGCATGTTCATCTATGGCGCGGCGATGAAGCGCCAGGTCGAGAACGTCGTGCTGGACGCGGCCAGCGGCGTGCACCTGCTGGACACGCCGATGGCCATCCCGCAGTTCGCCACCCAGGTCATGGGTGACATCGGCCCGGTCTGGCTGGGCATCGGCTTCCTCTTTGCCGGCGCCGCCACCATCAACACCCTGATGGCCGGGGTACCGCGCATCCTCTACGGTATGGCCGTGGACGGCGCCTTGCCCAAGGTCTTCACCTACCTGCATCCGCGTTTCAAGACGCCGTTGCTGTGCATTCTGGTCGCCGTCCTGATCCCGTGCCTGCATGCCTGGTACCTGGGCGGCAACACCGACAACATCCTGCACCTGGTGCTGGCTGCGGTTTGCGCCTGGAGCACTGCCTACCTGCTGGTGACCCTATCGGTGGTCAGCCTGCGCATCCGCCGCCCGGACCTGCCGCGTGCCTACCGCTCACCGCTGTTTCCACTGCCGCAGATCGTCTCCAGCATCGGCATCCTGCTGGGCATGTGGTTCATCACGCCGCCTGGCATGAGCCCGGCCGACATCTATGTGCCGTTCGCCATCATGCTCGGCGGCACTGCGGCCTACGCATTGTTCTGGACCCTGTGCGTGCAGAAGGTCAACCCGTTCAAGCCTGCCGTGGTCGAAGCAGTGCTGGAGCAAGAGTTCGCCAGTCAGCCCGGTCACTCACACAGCGTACAGGTGCCGCATGTTGGCAAACTGGCGTGAACTGTTCAGCGCCCGCCGCGCGCCGGCGGGCTACCGACCCGGGGTGACGTTGCAGCGGCTGCGCCGCAACCTGGGGCTGGAGCGCTTCCATATGCTGGACGCCGCCCGTGCCGAACTCGTCTTCGAGGCCGGTGGCCGCACCATCCAAGTCAGCGAGCGCACCGAAGCCCAGTTGCTGATGCACTTGGTGATGACCGAGTTCCAGCTGACCGTACCTGCCCGCCAGCAGGGCAGGGTACGGTTCGAGGTGCGCCATACCGGCGCACTCAAGCGCAACGGCCTGGCCTGTGCCTATCGGGGCGGGGACAGGGCGTTGTTCGAGCAGGTCACTGCACGGCTGCTGCAAGACTCGACGCTGCAGGCCGCGCTGATGCCGCTGGACTTCAAGCGGCTGCTGGTCGAATGCCGGGACGCTCAGTGGCAGGTGACCCTGGAGCACATAGGCGGCAGCGAGGTGGTCAACCGGGTGCCGTCCTTTCGTCGCTACATTGCGCTTAGTGCTGGCCAGCGGGTTTCGCTGCAACGCTCACTGGCAGCTCTGGAACAGGCCTTGCTCGCCGCCTGAGCAACGCTGGCATGAATACTGCCCCCTCTACACGCGAAGAATGACAGTTGTGCGCTCATTGATAACATGTTAACAATTGGCGCATAAAAACAATGCTCGCGTGTGGAGGTACTCATGTCGATCCCTCAGGCTATTCCTAACGGACTGGAGCGCTGGACCACGGCCATGCAACAGGTCTGCGGCCGTTTCGAAACCGAGCTGGCATTCAATCGCTCGCTGTTCATCGGTGAAATCTCGACCTTTTCCCGAGCCGGGCTGGCACTGGCGAACCTGCGCACCAACGCCGGCAACATCAAGCGCTTGGGCGACAACGCCGACCGCGACGACGACCAACATTGCTTCCTGGTCAGCCAGCGCATGGGCTACTCCCAGGTGACCCAGGGCGGGGTGAGCATCCAATTGTCGCCGGGTGACATGCTGCTGATGGATTCGGTGGGCCCCTGCGAAATCACCCCCTTCGGCCTGATCGAGCACACCTCGCTGTCGCTCTCCCGGGCCCATGTGCGCCAGCACGTCCCAGGGCAGGGCGCCGTGTTCGGCAAGATCTCCGCGAGCAACGCTTGCGGACGCATGTTGCACGTATTGATGGACCAGTTGTGCCGGGAGGGCGACGAGGGTGGCAGTGCTTCGACCCAGGGAGAAGCCCTGCAGGCGGCCTTCATCGCCTTGCTCAGCCCCGGTTTCGAGCGTGCCGAGGATCTGCCTGGCAATCTGGCGAGCCTCAGCGGCGCCAACCTGCGCAGTTATGTACAAAAGGTCATCGACGAATCCCTTGGCCAGCCCGGGCTGACCCCCGCCAGCCTGGCCAGCCGCCTGCACATCTCGGTGCGCCACCTCTACCGCCTGTTCGAAGAAGACGGCGACAGCGTTTGCCGCTACATCCAGCGCGCCCGCCTCAAGCGCAGCGCCGATGATCTGGCCAATCCCTTCCTCAAGAGCGAATCCATCACCGCCATCGCCTACAAGTGGGGCTTCACCGACTCGGCGCACTTCAGTCGTTCGTTCAAGAAGCAGTTCGACCAGTCACCCAAGGATTACCGCGCCCAGGTGCTTGCCAGCGCCTAGCCATAAAAAAAACCACTGGAGCCTTGAGGCCCCAGTGGCTCGGTGTTCCCTCGCTGGCTCAGGCCACGGCAAGGTAGTGCTTGACGAAGGTCTCGCTCAGCACTTCCCACAGCACCGCTGTGCCCTTGGTGACGAACCAGCTGTCGCCGGCCTTGTAACGGGTGACCTGACCGGTGGATTCGTCGGTCAGCTGGATCTCCCCAGTGACGATCACCGCCTGTTCGCTGAACGGGTAGACCATGCGGAACTTGCCCTGGGTGGTGCCGAAGTAGGCGCTGCTGACCGGGTCGGTCGGCGCGCCGTGGGTCATTTTGCCGAAAGCCTTGACTTCGCCTTCGAGGATTTCCGAGCCCAGGTCGGCAACGGTGCCCCAGGCGTCGAGTTCGGACAGTTGAATACCGTGTTTGACGGCGGTGAGGGTCATGGCAGTTCTCCAGTGAGTGAGGGTGGAAATCAACGGCGGCCGTTGAAGAAACCGGACAGCTGGTGCACGGTTTTGCCGGCACTGAGCAGCAGAGGGCGAATGTGGTCCTTGCCGAGGATGCGGGCATGCTTGACCGAACTGATCAGGTCGTAGCGCGAGGAGCCTTCGTGC
Source organism: Pseudomonas sp. X10 (assembly GCF_054889225.1). Classification (NCBI taxonomy): domain Bacteria; kingdom Pseudomonadati; phylum Pseudomonadota; class Gammaproteobacteria; order Pseudomonadales; family Pseudomonadaceae; genus Pseudomonas; species Pseudomonas sp. X10. The sequence goes on from NZ_CM142677.1 coordinate 2,767,354, forward strand.
ATGCCTTCGGCGAGGATCTTGCAGATGATGTGGCTAGGCGTGACACCGAAGCCCGAGTAACCCTGGACATAGAAGGCGTTGGGGCGGTTGCTCAGGGTGCCGATCTGCGGGAACAGGTTGGCACTGGTGGCCATCGGACCGCCCCAGGCCAGGTCGATGCGCACGTCCTTGAGGTAGGGGAAGATCTTCAGCATCAGGGCCCGGTTCCAGGCCTTGAGGTCCTTGGGAATGTGCTCGATGAAAGGCGTGGCTGCGCCGAACAGCAGACGGTTCTCGCGGGTCACCCGGTAGTAGTCGATGACCGGGCGTATGTCGCTATAGGCCCCGCGGATCGGGCTGATGCGCTGGATGAGTTCATCCGCCAGCGGCTCGGTCATCAGCTGGAAGGCGTAGGTGTTGATGGTGCGGGCATGCAGTTCGGGTTCGAGCTTGTTGAGGAAGCTGTCGCAGGCCCACAGCAGCTTGCTGGCCTTGACCGAGCCACGGCCGGTGCGCACGGTGATGCGCTCGCCATAGCTGACCTCCAGCGCCGGGCTGTGTTCGAAGATGCGGGCACCGTGGCCGACCAGCGCCTTGGCCTCGCCGAGCAGCAGGTTGAGCGAGTGCACGTGGCCTCCGCCCATGTGCAGCAGAGCGCTGCTGTAGGCATCGGAGCCGATGATCTGCTTGACGTCGGAGCCGCCGAGAAAGCGGATTTCGTCCTTGCTGTTGATCGCCTTGAACTCTTTCTCCCAGGCACGCAGGGTCTTTTCCTGACGGGCGTTGAAGCCCATGTAGCCATAGCCGTGGCAGAAGTCGGCATCGATGTTGTACCTGGCGATGCGGTCCTTGATGATGCCGGCGCCCAGTTCGCTGATCTCGAAGATCTCGCGCAGTCCCTGTTCGCCGACGCTGCCCTTGATCCTTTCCAGGTCGTGGCCGATACCGGCCATGATCTGCCCGCCGTTGCGCCCGGTGCCGCCGAAGCCCAGGTAGCGGGCCTCCAGCACCACGGTGTTGGTGATGCCTTTTTCAGCCAGTTCCAGCGCGGTGTTGATACCTGAGAAGCCGCCACCAATGATGACGACGTCCGCCTCGATATCGCTTTCCAGCGTCGGGAAGCTCAGGTTGTACTTCTTGGTTGCCGAGTAGTAGGTAGGCGTTTCGATGTTGATCATGGCGCAGCCTGAACGGTTGGAGTTGTTAGGCGACAGGGCTTGCACAAGCGCTGACTCTTGGCCCGTATTGAGCACCTAACGGGCGGTAGGTGTCTTGCCCCAGGGTGCCGCTGGTTTTGACCGAGCCTGCCATCTGGCTCGGTTGGAGGGGCGTCGAGAGGTCGGGGGCAGCGCTCGCTGGCGATGGTCGCCAAGGGTTGAGGCTTACCCCGCGGCCGTCTCAGTAGACGCCGCCGGCGCTGGTCGGTGCGCCAGCCCCGTCCTTGAACTTGCCCAGCAGCGCCTGCAAGCCACGCATCAATACCGTGGTGTCGACGCCGACCGCGACGAAGGCCGCCCCCAGTTCGATGTAGCGGCGCGCCAGTTGCTCATCGGCGCTGAGAATCCCCGCGGCCTTGCCCGCTTGGCGGATGCGCACGATGGCGTCTTCGATGGCCGCCTGTACCTCGGGGTGGCCGGGGTTGCCCCGGTGTCCCATGGCAGCACTGAGGTCCGCTGGGCCGATGAACACGCCATCGACACCGTCCACCGCCGTGATGGCGTCGAGGTTGTCCAGGCCTTGGCGGTTCTCGATCTGCACCAGCAGGCACATCTGTTCATCGGCCCGGTCGAGGTAGCCGGGGATGGTGTTCCAACGCGAGGCCCGCGCCAGCGCGCTGCCGACACCCCGCACCCCGCTGGGCGGGTAATGTACGGCACGGACCAACTGACACGCCTGTTCGGCGCTTTCGACCATGGGCACCAACAACGTCTGCGCGCCGATGTCCAGCACCTGCTTGATCAGTGCGGTATCGCCGGTCACCGGGCGGATCACCGCCTGGCTAGGGTAGGGGGCGATGGCCTGCAGTTGGCCGAGCATGCCGCGCAGGTCGTTTGGCGCGTGTTCGCCATCGATCAGCAGCCAGTCGAAACCGGCATTGGCGGCCAGCTCCGCGCAGTAGGCGTCGGCCAGGCCGAGCCACAGGCCGATCTGCGCCTGGCCGCTGCGCAGGCGTTGCTTGAAGTGGTTGACAGGCATGTCCATGGGCGACTCCTCAGACGAACCGGCAGGCAATGGAACCGAGCATGTCGTAGTCGACATGGAAGGTATCGCCCGGGCTGGCGGCCACCGGGCGGGTAAATGAGCCGCCAAGGACCACCTGACCGGCTTCCAGGCCGACGTCATAGGCCGCCAGCTTGTTGGCCAACCAGGCCACGCCCTTGGCCGGATGGTTGAGCACCGCGGCCGAGACCCCGGACTCCTCGATCACACCGTTGCGGTACAACACTGCCGGCACCTTGCGCAGGTCGACATCGTGGGGACGCACGGCGCGTCCGCCCATGACCACGCCGGCGTTGGCGGCGTTGTCGGAGATGGTGTCGAAGACCTTGCGGGTCGCCTGGGTGGCAGGGTCGACCTGCTGGATCCGTGCATCGATGATCTCCAGCGCGGGGATCACCCATTCGGTGGCATCGAGCACATCGAACAGGCTCACGTTCGGCCCCTTGAGCGGTTTGCCAAGAATGAAGGCCAGCTCCACTTCGACCCGTGGCACGATGAAGCGCTGGAAGGGGATGTCGCTACCCTCGTCGAAGAACATGTCGTCGAGCAGGGCGCCATAGTCCGGTTCGGTGATGTTCGAGGACACCTGCATGGCCCGCGAGGTCAGGCCGATCTTGTGGCCGACCAGCTTGCGACCGTCGCGGATCTTCTGTTCGACCCAGGCGCGCTGGATGGCATAGGCGTCTTCGAGGGTGATGGCCGGGTGCTCCAGGGAGAACTGGCGCACTTGTTCGCGCGAGCGCTCGGCCTGGTCGAGGCGGGCGGCGGCTTGCAGGATCAGGCTGTGGTCAAGCATGGCGATGAATCTCTCAGTGAGGGTTGACGATGGCGGCTTGGGTGCGCAGCACCAGGAGGCCGCCGAGGGCGATCAGCAGGGCCAGGACGTACAGCGCCAGGCTGGCGCTGTGGGTGGCATCGCGCATCCAACCGATCAGGTAAGGCGCGAGGAACGAGGCGACGCTGCCGAACGAGCTGATCAGGGCAATGCCGGCCGCCTGGGTGCTGTTGGCCAGGAAGGCCGGCGGCAGTTGCCAGAACATCGGCAACGCCGCGCTGGCCCCCATGCCGGCGACCACCAGGCCGCCGAGCACCAACAGCGGGTTGCCGGGTTGCAGGCCGGCCAGGGCGATGCCCAGCGCCGCCATCAGCAGCGGCACGCACAGGTGCCAGCGGCGTTCGCGGTGGCGGTCGGAGGAACGCCCGCAAGCGATCATGAACAGGCAGCCGGCCAGGTAGGGCACGGCGCTGAGCAGGCCGACGCGGCTGTCGCTGGCGATGCCGGCGCCGTGGATCAGGGTCGGCATCCAGAACGCCAGGGTATTGACCGCCAGCATCACCGCGAAATACACGGAGACCAGCAGCCAGACCTGGGCATCGGCGAGGATGCCGGCGAAAGAGGTGATGGCCTTGCGTTGCTCTTCCTGCGCCAGTTGCTCGCGCAGGCCGCGCTTCTGGGCGTCATCGAGCCAGTGCACGGTCTCGAAGTGATCGGGCAGGCACTTGAGCACCACCAGGCCCAGCAATACCACCGGCGCACCTTCGAGCAGGAACATCCACTGCCAGCCGCGCAGCCCGCCCAGCTCATGGAAGCGCTCGAGGATCAGCCCGGACAATGGCCCGCCGATCACGCCTGCCATCGGCACGGCGATGGCGAACAGCGCGGTCACTTGGGCGCGGCGCCCGGCCGGGTACCAGCGGTTGAGGTAGACCAGGATGCCGGGAAAGAAACCGGCCTCGGCCACGCCCAGGAGAAAGCGCAACACATAGAAGCCGCTGGCGCTTTCGATCCAGAGCATGCTGGTCGACATCAGCCCCCAGACCACCATCAAGGTGGCGATCCAACGCCGTGGCCCGACCCGGTCCAGGGCCAGGTTGCTCGGCACGCCGAACAGGGCATAGGCGATGAAGAACAGGCCGGCGCCAAAGCCGTAGACGGTGTCGCTGAACTGGAGGTCGGCCGCCATCTGCACCTTGGCGAAGCCAATGTTGATCCGGTCCAGGTGGGCGAACAGGTAGCAGATCAACAACAGGGGCATCAACCGCCAGGTGACCCTGGCGTGGGTGTGGTCCTGGGCGGCAGTGGCGATGGCTTGTACGCGGGGGGCTGTGCTCATGATCTTGTACTTTTTATTGGGTGAGTGATCAGCGGGGCCGTCCTGAGGGCGGCGTCAGCGGCTTTGGGCGTCGAGAAAGGCGTGCACGTTGTTTGCCTTGAAGTTCAGGGTGTCGTGCAACTCGCTCATCTCGAACGACAGCGCCAGCAACCGCTCGCGTTGCAGCGCGGCGAAGTGCTCCTGGATCACCTCGAACAAGGTTTCGGCCACCTGCTGGCGGGTCGCCAGGTCACGGCCGTGGCCGACCTTCAGGGTCATGTGGACAAAGGCGTAGTCATGCTTGCCGTCGGCCATGCGCCAGGTGTCCAGGCGCACGGCACGGCTGCGGATGCCGCCCAGGGGAAACACGCCGGTGGCGCCCAGGCAGGCGTGGACTTTCTCGAACAAGCCGGGCAGGTCGGCCTGCTGTTCGATGTTGTCGGTGTATTCGGCTATGAAATGCGGCATTGGCAATTCCTCGCAGGGCAGGGTCAGAGCGGGAAAATAGCGTTGATCTGGCCGGTGCCGGAGCTGCCGAAAGGTTCGGTGAGCACCTCGACCGGCTTGTCGTACTCGGCACCGCCGAGCAGGCCAAGCAGCATCGCCGTGTCATGCATGCCGCCTTCGCCGTAACAGTGCGCGGCGTAGTCGGGGAGCATGGCGCAGAACTCCTTGAAGCGGCCTTGCCGCCACAGCTCGACCACACGCAGGTCCATCTGCTTGTCGAACTCGCGGGTCCAGTTGTGGATGTTGGCTTCGGCGTTGCGGTCGTCGGAGAAGCGGTGCGACAGGGACCCGGAGGCCAGCACCAGGACCTTGCGGTCGCTCTTCTCGATGGCGCGGCGTACGGCGGCGCCGAAGGTGAAGCTGTCTTCCAGGCGGTGCCAGGCGCACCAGGCGGCGATCGACACCACCTGCAGGCGCTCGGCGGCTGGCACCTCCATGTGCATGTAGCGCATGGGCACCAGGGTGCCGTATTCCAACTCCAGGCTGGGGATGTTGTGCGCCAGGGTACGCACCCCAGCTTCGTTGGCTTCGACGCCGATCAGCTCACCCAATCCAGGGCAGCCGGGGTACTCGAAGTGCATGTCTTTGATGAAGTGCGGCAGTTCGTTGCTGGTGTACACGCCCTTGAAGTGCTCGCCGCAGTTGATGTGGTAACCGCTGTTGACCAGCCAGTGCACATCGAACACCACTGCGCTATCGGCGCCCAGCGCACGGGCACGGCGGCCGATTTCCTTGTGTCCGGCAATGGCCGCCTCGCGGCAGCCGTGGTGCTTGCCCGGCAGTTCGGACAGGTACATCGAGGGGACGTGGCAGACTTTCGCTGCGAGGACGACTTCGCCCATGATCAAACTCCTGGATCTGTTGTTCTTGTGGTCTGCAGGTGTGTGGCTAGCGAGGGGCACACCCGCTCCCACCTTGCCGGCAGGAGCAGGGCCACTGCAGCGTCAGACGCCCCAGCGCGGAATGTGGTGGCTGCCCATGGAAACGCACACGTTCTTGATCTCGGCGAACACCTCGAAGCTGTACTGGCCACCTTCGCGACCGGTGCCCGAGCCTTTCACGCCACCGAACGGCTGGCGCAGGTCGCGCACGTTCTGGCTGTTGATGAAGACCATCCCGGCCTCGATGCCACGTGCCAGGCGATGGGCCTTGCCAATGTCCTGGGTCCAGATATAGGAGGCCAGGCCGTACTCGGTGTCGTTGGCCAGTTGCAGGGCCTCGGCTTCGTCCTTGAACGGGATCAGGCAGACCACTGGGCCGAAGATTTCTTCCTGGGCGATGCGCATCTTGTTGTTCACATCAGCGAACACGGTCGGTTGGATGAACTGCCCCTTGGCCAGGTGCGCCGGCAGGTTGGCCGGACGCTCCAGGCCGCCGGCGAGCAGGCTCGCGCCTTCCTCGATGCCGATGCGGATATAGCCGGTGACTTTGTCGTAGTGCTGTTGGGTGATCATCGAGCCGACCTGGGTTTTCGGGTCGGTCGGGTCGCCGACGATCAGGCGCTTGGCCCGTGCCGCGAACTCGGTGACGAACTGCGGATAGACGCTCTCCTGGATGAAGATGCGGCTACCGGCGGTGCAGCGTTCGCCGTTGAGCGAGAAGATGGTGAACAGCGCCGCGTCCAGGGCGCGCTCCAGGTCGGCGTCTTCGAAGATCAGTACCGGCGACTTGCCGCCCAGCTCCATGGAGTACTTCTTCAGGCCCGCAGTCTGCATGATCTTGCGGCCAGTGGCGGTGCCGCCGGTGAAGGAGATCGCACGCACGTCTGGATGGCGGACCAAGGCGTCGCCCGCAGTGGCGCCATAGCCCTGAATGACATTGAGCACGCCATTGGGGATGCCGGCTTCGACGGCCAGGCGGCCAAGCTCGTTGGCGGTCAGCGGTGACAGTTCGCTCATCTTCAGCACCGCGGTGTTGCCCAGGGCCAGGCAGGGCGCGGTCTTCCAGGTGGCGGTCATGAACGGTACGTTCCACGGCGACACCAGGCCACACACGCCGACCGGCTGGTACAGGGTGTAGTTGAGCATCTGGTCGTCGACCGGATAGGTGTGGCCATCCATGCGCGTGCAGACTTCGGCGAAGAAGTCGAAATTATGCGAGGCACGCGGGATCAGCACGTTCCGGGTCTGGTGGATCGGCAGGCCGGTGTCGAGGGTCTCCAGCTCTGCCAGTTGCGGCACGTTCTGCTCGATCAGTTCACCGAGCCTGCGCATCAGCCGGGCACGCTCCTTGGCCGGGGTGTTGGCCCATTTTGGGAAGGCTTCCTTGGCTGCGGCCACGGCCTGGGCGACTTCCTCGGCGCCACCGCTGGCCACTTCGCCGATGGCCTCGCCGGTGGCCGGGTTGTAGTTGGTGAAGGTATCTTTGCTTTCGACCTCGCGGCCGTTGATCCAGTGCTTGATCATGCTGTTCATGCCTTGTTGTTCTGGGGCGATTTTTCTTCGAAAAACGCAGCTTCGCTGACGATACGATTGACCAGGCGCCCGACGCCCTCGACCTCGACCACCACTTCATCGCCCGGGACCACGTCGGCCAGGCCTTCCGGCGTGCCGGTGGCGATCATGTCGCCCGGCTGCAGGGTCATGAAGCTGGAGAAGTACTCGATCAGGTAGGGGATATCGAAAATCATGTCGCGGGTGCTGCCTTCCTGCTTCAGCTCACCGTTGATCCAGGTACGCAGGGTCAGGTTGGACGGGTCGGGTACATCCGCCACATCGACGATCCACGGGCCGACCGGGGTGGTGGCATCGCGGTTCTTCACCCGCAGGTTGGGGCGGTAGTAGTTCTCCAGGTAGTCGCGGATGGCGTAGTCGTTGCAGACGGTGTAGCCGGCCAGGTAGCTGAGCGCGTCTTCGCGCTTGACGTTGCGCGCCGGCTTGCCGATCACCGCCACCAGCTCGCACTCGTAGTGCATGTAGGCGACGTTGTCCGGGCGCCAGGTCACTTGCTCATGGCCGGTGTAGGTGCCGGGCGACTTGATGAAGGCCAGCGGCTCGGTTGGTGGCGTGAAGGCCAACTCAGCGGCGTGGTCGGCATAGTTCAGGCCCAGGGCGAACATGGTTCCGGTGGCTGGTGGCAGCCATTGCACCTGGTCCTGGCCGACCAGGCTCCCATCGGCCAGGCGCAGCAGCTGGTTGTCTTCGACGGTGACCGCATGGACCTGGCCATCGAATTGAATACGGGCGTGTTTCATAAAGGTTCTCTCACTCGGCCACGATGTGGTTGACCAGGCGACCCAGGCCACTGATCTCGACGGCGACACGGTCACCAGGCAGGACATCGACACGACCTTCCGGGGTGCCGGTGATCAGCACGTCGCCGGCATGCAGGGTCATGAACTCGCTGATCTCGGCGATCAGTTGGGCTACCGAACGCACGCAGTTGGCGGTGCTGTTCTGCTGGCGCAGTTCGCCATTGACCCAGAGGCGGATGTCCAGGGCCTGGGGGTTGGCGACTTGCCCAGCGGGCACCAGTTCAGGGCCAAGGGCGCAGAAGCCATCACGGCACTTGGCTTTGACGGCGGGGCGGTAGTAGCTGTCTTCAGGCAGGCTGAACTCGTTGACGATGGTGTAGCCCGCCACATGGGCCAGGGCCTGCTCGGCGCTGACACGGCTGGCGTCCTTACCGATCACCACGCCCAGGGCCGGGCCGGGCTGCAGGCGCTCGACACCGGTCGGATAGACCACGGCCTGCTCATGCTGGTTGCGGGTGTTCGGGGTCTTGATGAACAGCACCGGCTTGACCGGCGGCTGCTTGTAGGGCGGCGCATTGAAGGCTTCGAGGTGTTGGCTCAGCAGGCCCTGGTAGTTCAGGGCAACGCCGAACAAGGTGCCGGTGGCCACCTCATGCAAGGCACGACTCATGCTTTTCTCCTGGCAGTGACGGAGCGCTGGAGGCGCTGCGCGTGGAAACTCGTTAATGTGTTAACGTTATAATTAATATGTTAACGACCGTCAAGGTATCTCCCGGTGTGAGCCCGGCCAGCAGGCGGTGCTACCATGGAACGCCCGGTCCGTATCCCAACCGGAATGAGTATTGCGATGAAAGATCGTCAGCCGATTCCCAACATCAACATCGGGCAGGTCTACGACCAGCGCTACAGCGACAGCGAGGTGCATTACGACCGGCTTGGCAACCTCGCTGGTTTCTTCGGGCGCAACATGCCTGTGCACCGGCACGACCGTTTCGTCCAGGTGCATTACGTCAAGACCGGCACTGTGCGCGTTTACCTGGATGACCAGCAGTACGTGGAGTCGGGGCCGATGTTCTTCCTCACGCCGCCGACCATCGCCCACGCCTTCGTCACCGAGGCCGATGCCGATGGCCATGTGCTGACCGTGCGCCAGCAACTGGTCTGGCAACTGCTCCAGGCCGAGCCTACGTTGATGCCAGGCCCACGCCTGCAGCCGGCTTGCGTGGCCCTCGGTCGCTTGCAAGCGCCCCACGCCGAGGAGGCGCAGCGCCTGGCGCAACTGTTCGACATGCTCGGTGCCGAGATCAGCCAGGCCCTGCCGGGGCAGGGTTCGGCCTTGCTGGGCCTGACCCGCCTGGTGATGATCAGCCTGCTGCGGCTGTGTGCCAATTCGCTGGAGGCGACGCCGGCACGCCACGAAGACCTGCAGGTGTTCCACCGCTTCAATGAATTGATCGAAGCCCATTACCTGGAGCACTGGACCTTGCCGGCCTACGCCTCGGCCCTGGGTGTGACCGAAGCGCGGCTGAACGATGTTTGCCGGCGCATCGCCGACCTGCCGTCCAAGCGCTTGGTGTTCGAGCGGCTGATGCAGGAGGCCAAGCGCCTGCTGCTGTTCACCGGTGGTTCGGCCAACGAAATCTGTTACCAACTGGGCTTCAAGGACCCGGCCTATTTCAGCCGTTTCTTCCAGCGCCATGCGCAGATGACCCCAGGTGAATACCGCCTGCGCCAGGCGATCTCGCGCTGATACGTGCATGTTCGCGCCCCTTTGAATGGCTCTTGGTCGATGGTGCGGCGCGGCGGATCATAGGCAAATGGCCTTTTCGGACGATCGATTGCACTTTCCAAAGCGGGGCGGGTGGACAGGGCAGGGGAAATGTATTTCACTTTGTTAATATCTTAATAACCGACCGGCAGGCGCCTTGTCGCCGACGATGCCTGTCCTCTAGACTCCCGGCCTTTCCGACTTTCGTGATGACCATGGCAACTCCAAGACCTTCCCTGACCCTCATGCTGCTGCAGGCGCGAGAAGCCACCATGGCGTTCTTCCGTCCCTCCTTGAACGCCCAGGACCTGACCGAGCAGCAGTGGCGGGTGATCCGTATCCTGCGCCAGCAAGGTGAGCTGGAAAGCCACCAACTCGCCCACCTGGCCTGCATTCTCAAGCCGAGCATGAGCGGTGTGCTCAAGCGCCTGGAGCGCGATGGCCTGGTGGCTCGGCGCAAGTCGCCGGAAGATCAGCGGCGTGTCTTCATCAGCCTGACCGTGCGCGGCCAGCAGTGCTTCCTGGCCATGAGCGAGCAAATGGAACGCAACTACCAGGAAATCCAGCGCCAGTTCGGCGAAGACAAGCTCGAGCAACTCATGGCGCTGCTCAATGACCTGAAGAAGATCAAGCCCTGAGGGCTCAGGCCTGCTGCGTGGCCTGTAGCGAGTCGTCGAGGATCTTCAGCAGCGATGCCGCCCGCCGGGCATAGACGTCAGGGCTGGCGTACATCAACTCTACATGCAGGCTGTCGATGATCCCCAGGTACGCGTCGCCATACAGTTCCAGGCGGGTGCCATCGTCCCGGGCCCAGGCGTAGTGCTTGCACAGGGCCTGGCAGAAGCCCTGGCGAATCTGTTCCAGGTAATGTTCGAAGCCACGTGTGATGGCCGGCCTGATCCCTGCCGGCGGCATGAAGGCGGCGCGCAGGATGAAGCGCAGGTTGGCTGACGTCGCGTAGCGCTCGGCCAGGTGCAGCGGATGCCAGTGGCCCGCTGGTACAGCCTCGGCCGCTTCCAGGCGCAAACCGGCCTCGACGTAGGCGCCTTCCTCGGCCAAGGCGCGCTGGAAGGTCTGCAGGTACAAGGCATCCTTGTTGGCGAAGTGCGCGTATAACGACGCCTTGCGCATACCGGCCTGGGCCGCGATTTCGCTCAACGACGAGGCATCGTAGCCGTGCTCGGCAAAGTGCCCGGCGGCGGCATCGCAAATCCGGCTGGCGGACGGGGTCAGGGTTTTCAAGATCGTCACTCCATGCTCATGCCAGGCTTACACCATAACCTACCGGAAGGTAGGCTTCGAGTGGCGCAGAATAAGCCCCTTGCCCGAAAGGGTCAACGCACAGCCGCCCACAAGGCCCACGCCAATATTGGCGGCGCTCCTGCAACACCATTGCTTGGCGCGCCAAATGCCTTGGCCAGGCTATTTAATGCCACCGGTCCGGACGGCGTGAAATAAAGCGAATCTCACCAGCGTCTGGGCACTCGACACTATGCATGGCATCAGTAATGCCCCCGCCAATGACTGGGACAGAAACGCTGGCCGCGCAACAAGGGGGCGTTGGTCACCACGGCCCGTAATGCCAGATGCGCGGCAGCTCGACCAAGAGGATGACCTATGAGACTTGCCCCCTTGTTCTGCTTGCTCGGCAGCCTGTTGATGCTAGGTGGCTGCTTTGACCGCGATGATCACCCGGCCAAGGATGCCGACCCCAGCAAACCGTCGCTGCAGATGCAGAAACCCGATGAGTCGGTGATTCCGGCCGAGCCAGTGCAGCCGCCGCAGCCACCGCAGCAGCCACTGACGCCGCTTGAGCAAGACAACTGAGTGCAGCGGAGGGTCGAGGCATGAGGTTCCTGACCCCCAAGGCCGCGTCTGTGACCTTGCCCCCGGCAGGTAGTCTGGAGGGCCGCTATCGCTTGCTGCTGGAGGGCCGTTGCGCAGACAGCGCACACTGGCTCGCCGAACAACTGGAGCGGGCCGATGGCCTGTCCGACGACCTGCCGTCGTCACCCTCGGTGCTGGCGCACTGGAGTGCGCAAGCCGCTTCACGGACCGCCCACGACTATGCCGCTTATTTGGAGGCGCGTCGGCAGGGGGAGTCACGTCGGTTCTTCGCCAACCGGTCCCAGGCTCTCTACTTCCTGCAGCAGGTAGCGCCGACCAAGGCAGTCGACGGTGCCTGGTTGCAAGGGACCTTGCGCCATTGGCGGGATCCGCGTTTTCACGGCCTGATCCGTACCTATCTGGAAGAGCTGGGCGATGGCGACCCGCGCAGCAACCATGTGCTCGTCTACCAGCGCTTGCTCAGCCGCCTGGGATGCCTGGAACCTGTGCCGTTGACCGACGAGCGTTACCTGCAGGGGTGCCTGCAACTGGCCCTGGGCCTGAATACCGAGGCCTTCCTGCCCGAGGTGGTCGGTTACAACCTGGGTTATGAGCAACCGCCGCTGCACCTGCTGGTCACCACCTATGAACTGGCGGAGCTGGGTATCGATGCCCATTACTTCCGTCTCCACGTGACCATCGACAACGCCGCCAGCGGCCATGCCCAGAAGTCGGTGCAGGCGCTGCAACTGCTGTGTCCACCCGCTGATGAGCAGGACTTCTACCGGCGGGTTGCCCGGGGCTACCGCCTGAACGACCTGGGCGTCGCTACCGCGACCTTGATCGCAGGTTTCGATCTGCAGGCCGAGTTGCTGGCTACCTTGGAGCGCAAGCGCAGCTTCGGCCAATGCATGCACTCCGATCAGTGCAGTCTGCAAGGGCGCACCATCAACCAATGGCTGGCCATGCCCGGCAACATGGCCGGTTTTCTCCAGGCGCTGCAGGCACAAGGTTGGGTCAAACGTGACCAAGACCCAGCGCACAGCCGCTTCTGGGCGCTTGTCGAAGGACCGACCGCGCCCATGTTCGGCATATTCAGCCCCTATGAAAGGCAGCTCTGGCACGACTGGATCGCAGGCATCTGGCAGGCGCCGCCACAGCGCCGGCTGCCGCCTGGCCGCTGGGAAACCGACGACAGGCTACCACCGAGCACTGATAGCCAGCCGCTGCCGACCAATATCGATGCCTTGATCGATCACATGACCGGCAACCGACACGCCTTGCCGGACGGGCTGCGGGCCACCCAGGCCTATGCCCGTCTGACCGGGTTGGCTCCTGGGAGACCCTGCTGATGCTACTGAACGAAGAACAGGCCGTGGCAGACGAGGCCCTGTTGCAACTGGGCCGTCGGCTGCGCGCCGATGGTTACCAGTTCATCTGCGTGACCCCCGCCAGCCACGCCCGCAATAATGCCCGGCCTGCGGCGCAGCGGGCGCGTACCCTGCGCGATGTGTTCGGCTGGAGCCGGCCGTTTCCGGCGTCGCTGCTGTCGGCGGACGAGCTGGAACAGATGCGTGAGGCCCAGGTGCTGGACGAGCAGGGCGAATGGCTGCGCAGCCGGGTGCGTTGGTCGAGCCTGAACGACCTGCTGCTGGTGCATTCGGGCTATCCCACCGAGGCGCTGGACGCCGTATTCTTCGGCCCCGACAGCTACCGTTTCGCCCAGGTGATCAGTGAACACCTGCAGCACAACTTCGCCAGTGTCCAGCACGCGGTGGATATCGGTTGCGGTAGCGGGGTCGGCGCGCTGTTGATCGCCAGTGCGGCCCGCCATGCACAGGTCAGCGCCGTCGACATCAACCCCTTGGCCCTGCGCTACACCGCCATCAACGCGGCCCTGGCTGGGCTGGGCAATGTCTCGGTGGAGCAGAGCGATATCCTCGATGGCGTCAGCGGGACCTTCGATCTGATCGTTGCCAACCCACCCTATATGCTTGACGCCCATGAGCGCCTGTACCGCCACGGTGGTGGTCCGTTGGGCGCGGCGCTGTCGCTGCGCATCCTCGAACATGCCCTGCCGCGGTTGAGCCCGGGCGGAACCCTGTTGCTCTACACCGGCGTCGCTGTGGTCGACGGGCAGGACCCTTTCCTCGAAGCCTTCCGCCCGCGTCTGGCCGGCCCTCAATGGCACTGGTACTACCGCGAGCTGGACCCCGACGTGTTCGGCGAACAATTGCTCGAGCCCGGCTACGAGCAGGTCGAGCGCATCGCCGCTGTCGCCTTGAACGTCACCCGCGGGAGCTGATGCGCATGAGCGCCCCCTGCGAGTTCGGCATCGAGGAGGAGTACCTCCTGGTGAGCCTGGACAATGGCCGGGTCCTCGCCAGGCCGTCCTTGGTGGTGGCCAGGCTGTGCCGGGAGGTGATGGGCAAGTACCTTGCCGAAGAGATGTTCCGCAGCCAGATCGAGGTCGCCTCGCCGGTGTTCGGCAATCTGCACCAGGCGCGTGAATTCCTCGGTGACAGCCGCCAGCGCCTGGCTCGGGCATTGGCCGAGGAGGGCGTGGGCCTGTTCTGCGCCGCCAGCCACCCGACGGCCCAATGGCTGCTGCAACGTCCCCGGGCCACGGCGCATTACCGGCAGGTGTTCGACGACTACCAGCATGTAGCCCGGCGCAGCCTGTTATCTGGCCTGCATGTGCATGTCGGCGTGCCCCCGGGCTGTGACCGCATCCAACTGATCAACCGCCTGCTGTACTGGCTGCCACTGCTGCTGGTGTTGAGCACGTCATCGCCTTTCTGGGGCGGTCAGCCGACCGGCTACATGAGCTACCGCCGGGTGGTCTGCGGCGAGTGGCCGCACATGGGCCTGCCGGAACCACTGGCCGACTGGGCAGCCTATCAACGCTACCGGGCGCTATTGCAGCGCACCGGCTCGCTGGCCGAGGACGGCGATCTGTGGTGGGCCGTCCGCCCCTCGCGGCGCTTTCCTACGGTGGAGCTGCGTATCAGCGATGCCTGTCCGCGCCTGGAGGATGCGCTGTGCATCGCCGGGTTGTTCCGGCACTGGGTCGAGTGCTGCGCAGTGCCGCACTACGATGCCGCGCCGGTGAGCCGGGAGACCCGCTGGATCACCCAGGAAAACTACTGGCGGGCCATGCGCTATGGCCGGCACGGCACCTTTATTGGCGTACACGACCAGCAGCAAGTGAGCGCCTTGGGCTGGCTCGCCCAAGCTGAAGCGCGGTTCGGCTGCGACACCTTGGATGCCGAGCGCTCGTTGCACCATGCCCGGCGCATCCTGGCCGAGGGCACCAGCGCAGACCGGCAATTGGCCTGCCATGAAGGCGCCCGCCGCAACGGAATGGACAGCCGCCAGGCCCTGCGCGCGGTGATCGATCACCTGATCGAGGACACCCGCTGCCAGCAAACGCCCACGGCCGCGCCTGCTGCCTCCACGCAGGAGCAGGCCTGAGCCCTCAACCATATGAGGAAATGATCATGAACGAACTCGCTCTCTACTTCTGGATCGGTGTAGTGAAGTTAGAGAATTAACACTGTCGCAACGGGAGCCCGAATTCCGGGGGGCTTGCGACCTTGATTGGAGAAAGCGCAAAACTGTCGCAGACCGCTCAAAGCTGCTTCTGGCGATTGCGCTAGAGAATTAAAACTGCCCCCCCCAGTAAAGACGCGGCTTTGAGCGGTGATCCTACCTCAGTTATTGCTAGATCTGGATTCCCACGTCGCAAGCAAGAACATAGCCATGGAACCCGCCAGGTTTACGGCCAGTTCGGCATGCCGAAGTGCTGCCTTCGCACCACCTTAGCTTCCACCCAATGGCGCGAAGCTGAGCTGCTCACGGTCTTCATCAGGAGTCGGCACGCCAGGGCAATGCAGCGTAGGTCGTAAACCAGTGCAGGGCTTAAGTTCTGATAGGTCCTGCGAGGTCAGGCAATCAGCTCAAGAATCTCCCCCAGGCTTTCCACCGCACGTAGATCCGATGCGGCGTTGAGCGTAGAAATAGAAGGGTTCACCAGAAAGCCCTGACTGGCCCGCCGCAGCATGTCGATGTCGTTGAGGGCATCGCCGACCGCCAGTACTTGCAGGCCCTCGGCAAGCGCTCTATCGACATGCTCTACCTTACCTTGGCGTGGGTAATAGTCACAGGCCGAGACAAACCCTTGGTCATCCGTCATTAGGCGGTGGCAAAAGGTCGCTGGCCTGCCCAGTGCAAGCAGTAATGAGTCTGCCAACTCGTGGAAGCAGTCGGAGATGATGTTTACTCGATAGCCTCTGCCTTGCAATGCCTGCAGAAACGCTAGGGCACCCTCGAATGGCTCAACCGCTCTGAGGATCCGCTGGACATCCCTCAAAGTAATTCCATGCTCGCGCAGCAGGGCGATGCGCTGGCCCATGAGCACATCATAGTCAGGGATCTCTCTGGTTGTGGCGAACAACTCACTAATGCCGGTACGTGCCGCAATCGCAGGCCACAGCTCAGGCACCAGCACGCCTTCCAGGTCGATACAGGCCAGTTTGCTCAAGCTGCTCATCAGCGTCCCATCCCAGGCAGCACCAGGCTTACGCCTAGTCCGATAAGAATGGTGCCGATCACTTTGTCGACGATATGCTGCCTGTCCAGCATGCGTTGACGCAGGGCCTCGGCTGAAAAGAACAGGGCAACGAAGCTGAACCAGAGCCAGTGCGAGAACGACATGAACAGTCCATAAGCGAAGTTAATCGCCAGGCTGTTGCTGACTTGCACGACTTGGCTATAGGTAGCCACGACGAACAGCATGGTTTTCGGGTTCAGCGCATTGGTCAAAAAGCCCATCGCGAAAGCCTTGCCAGCGGAGGGGCGCGGACCGGTGGCAGTGCCCAGTTGCAGGGATGACTTGCTGGTCAGTGATTTCCAGCCCAGATAGATCAAGTAACCCGCACCGAGGGCTTTCATCGCCATGAACAGCATTGGCGAATGGGTAATGACCAAAGTGATACCGAGCACGGTATAGAACACATGCACCTGCACGCCGCAGGCAATGCCGAAAGCAGCCATGAGCCCGCTGCTACGCCCATAGGCGTAACTATTACGGGTGACCATCGCGAAGTCAGGACCTGGGCTGATCACCGCGAGGATAGTGATCGCGGCTACGGCTATTAATTCGTTCATCCGAGGACTCCATGCGGCATGGGCTAGCCATGCCGCTATAGCGGATCAGCGTTTGCTGAAGGTAATGACAAGCACATCCCGGTAAGCGGGTTGCAGTGGGTCGAGCTGGATGATGGGGGTAACCCCATGCAGAGTCTGCTCATCGTTGACGATGGCTACCTCCATCGCCTCGGAGAGGGTGTACTGGCTCAACGTTTGTGGCGGTCGTAGATGCTGGTTTCACCATTAACCACGTTGACCCGATTGACCATCATCATGAATACGAAGTTGACACCGTCGCGGTGCACACCTTCCGGGGTAGGCGAAGCCGCCAGCTGCGAGGCATTGATGCGGAACTGATGCACCTCGATGTGCCAGGTGTAATAAGGCGCCAGCCGGCTGAATGTGGTGCAACACAATTCCAGTGCTGCGGTCATTACCTTGTTTTGCGTGATGCTGGGCTCGATGGGGGCAAAGTGCCGGACGATGTCGCCGTTCAGGGAGTTGTAGTCCAGGCATTTGGTAATGCGGTTGGTGTGTGCCTCGTGCCTAGGGCAGATACTACCTGGGGAGCAGCTGTAGGTCGCATGGCGGCGAAAGCGATAAGTGCCACCGTCTCTCATGTACATGTCCTGTTCCAAGCGATTCCAGCTTTGTTGGAATTCGGACCAATCGTCCATTGCGCCTGGCTCGATGGCGCTGAGTAGGCTCGCGATCTTGCGTGAGGACACCAGGGCAAAATCTTTTTGCGCTACGATTTCACACAGATTTTGAATGCTGTGCTGGCTGGCAAAATAAACGTCCTGTTGCTGGACCTGTGTAGTGGCACGTTCCATTATGTTCATTATTTCCTCCTCCCTGTTGGCCAAAATTGCACATGAGGTGCAGGCAGGACGAAGCATGGCAAGTTGCTGGCTTGATGAAAAACGATTTATAGTCCCCTTTATCTGTGAGAGTTCATCGCGCATATGAAATTACCCGCTCTGACCTCCTTCCATTTCTTTACTGTCGCAGCGCAAACCCAGAGCTTTGTTCAAGCCGCACGCTTGCTGCATGTCACCCATGGTGCGGTCAGCCGCCAGGTGAGGCAGTTGGAGGAAGCGATTGGCGTCGAACTGTTCGAGCGCCGCAATCGGGCAATTTTCCTGAACAGCGCTGGCAGGCAACTTTTCAACGTCACTCGTCCTTTCTTCGAACAGCTCGAAGGAACTCTTTACCAGTTGCAGCGTGATGCGCGCGAAGAAGTACTGGTCGTGTCTTGTGAACCGACCATCGCGATGAAATGGCTGATACCCCGTCTGCCCGATTTTCAAGCATCACACCCGAACCTGCAGTTGCAACTGCTGGCTGCCGGTGGGCCTATCGACTTCGCCCGTTCAGGCGCAGACGTGGCGCTACGTCGGGACGACTTCTACTGGGACGAGTCGATTCACTGCGAAACGATTTGTGAAGAATGGATCGGTCCAGTGTGCATTCCGGCTTTGTGGCCAGAGGGCCAGAAGTTGGACGACATGTCGCTTCTGCGCAGTACGACTCGCCCTCTGGCCTGGGACAACTGGATGCGGCTGGCGGATGTCGCGGCGCCGGGGGCGATAAGAGTGGAATACGAGCATTTCTATCTCTGCATACAAGCAGCGGCTGCAGGGCTGGGTGTGGGCATGGCGTCCTTGCTCATGGTCCAGGATGAGCTGAAGTCGAGGCAGCTTATAGCCCCATTCGGCTTCACGCGGGATGGCTCCAAGTATTGCTTACTGTCGCCCCGCCCGTTCGATGAGAGTTCCAAATGCAGGTTATTCCTTAAATGGATCACCAAGCAGATGGCAGACACCATTAAATGGTCTGGCGATTAATGATAGCCAGCGACGGGGTGAGCTTCGTTTGTCTACCTGCGCAGGCAGGCTAAGTGGTACTGGCCAGTATCAGCACTGTTAGCCGGTAGCCGGGGCTGACACCCTCGGCCACCTGCGACAGGTTTAATTCCCAAAATCTAATAGCGGTCATCATCCTACTGGTGGATCTATGGGCCATCGTCAGTGTGTTCCGCAGCCAGAAGTCCGATGCCACCAAGATCCTCTGGGCGCTGCTGCTGGTGATGTTGCCGCTGGTCGGCCTGGTCATCTGGGGCATTGCCGGCCCCCGTGGCGTCAAGCCTGGCACCGGTTCCAGCTCGCCGGAGCACAGCAAGGGCTAGGCATGCTGACATCCATGGCATGCGCATCCGTTCTGCTGGAGAACCACCGGTCGGCGCGTACCAGGACCCGGGCAAACCTTCTGCGGATACGCAGCCTCGAACATCAGGAATGCGCCGTTCGGTGAAAAACATTCTTGAGGAGGTGGCCAATGCCCAACAGCAAACCCCGCGACCAGTTCAGCATGCAGAACCCGCTGACCCAATACCCGCATCCGCCATTTCCTGGCCAGACCCAGGCGCCTCCAGGCCTCGATGCCAACATGCACCCGGAGCCGGACCATGGCGAGCAGACCTACAAAGGCTTCGGCCGCCTGGCCGGGCGCAAGGCGCTGATCACCGGCGCCGACTCCGGGATCGGCCGGGCCGTGGCCATTGCCTTCGCCCGTGAAGGGGCGGATATCGTGCTCAACTACCTGCCGATCGAGCAGACCGACGCGCGCAAGGTCATCAAGCTGATCGAGGCCGAAGGGCGCACGGCCATCGCCATGCCTGGCGACCTCAAGGACGAAGCCTTCTGCAAGCAACTGGTGGACCAGGCTCACGAACAGCTAGGCGGCCTGGATATCCTGGTCAACGTGGCTGGCAAGCAGGTGGCGCGCAAGGACATCGGCCATGTCAGCAGCGAACAGTTCGATGCCACGATGAAGACCAATGTCTATGCGCTGTTCTGGCTGTGCCAGGCGGCGGTGCCCTTGATGCCGGCTGGGGCGACTATCATCAACACCGCGTCGATCCAGTCTTACCAACCTTCGGCGACCTTGCTCGACTACGCCACCACCAAGGCCGCCATCGTCGCCTTCAGCAAAGCCCTGGCCAAGCAGGTGATCGAGCGCGGCATCCGGGTCAACGCTGTCGCACCAGGGCCGATCTGGACCGTGCTGCAGCCCAGCGGTGGGCAACCACCGGAGAAGATCCCGGATTTCGGCGGCCATACGCCGATGAAGCGTCCCGGCCAGCCGGCCGAATGCGCGCCCTTGTATGTGCTGCTGGCTTCCCAGGAGTCGAGCTACATCACCGGCGAAGTGTTCGGTGTGACCGGGGGCAACCCGTTGCCATAGGAAACATGCAGGGCTGGCTCCTACAGGCCCTGCGTCGGCTGCGAGAGTTGAGGCGATTCTTCGTTCGACGTTTGCATGCACAGCCCCGCCAAGGCTTTGAGGTGAGCCCCGAATCCGCCACGCGCCCGGCTGTCGCCACGGCTGCTGGTCGCCACGCTATGGCGGGCGGTCCAGACGATGCGGGCGCCGATGGCCTGCAAGGCATTGACCAAGTGCACGTCCTCATGGGTCGGCAGGGGCGGGAAGCCGCCGACGCGTTGGTAGGCCTGAGCGCAAACGCCCAGGTTGGCGCCATGGATATGCCGGTGGTCCTCGCACGCCCGGTAGCCATTGCGGTAGCGTCGGCGCAATCCGGCATCCTGCCAGGATTGCCAGTGTTCGATATGCACGGTGCCGCAGACCGCATCGGCGGCACACTCCAACTGCCACAACAACCAGTGCGCTGGCACCCGGCTATCGGCATCGGTACAGGCCAGCCAGCGCGCGCCACGTTCGAGCATCAGCGCCGCACCGGCGCGGCGGGCCTGGCCAACGTTCCCAGCATCGACCACCAGGGTTTCAACGCCATGGCGCAGGGCGATGGCTTCACTGCTGTCAGTGCACTGATCGAGCACTACCAGCGTCTGGACCGGGTGCCCAGCGTCTTCGGCCTGCCGCGCGGCAAGCTTCACCGCAGCCAGGCAGCGACCAAGGCGACGGGCTTCATTGTGAGCAGGAATGATGACAGCGATCATGGGCAGGTCTCGTCCAGGTCGATGACGCTGGGCTGGCAGCACCAGTATTCCAGCAGGAAGTCCGCTTCCTCGTGGCGGAACACGGGATACAGCGGCAAATGCCGGGCAAGCAGGGCATGCACCTCGTGGCCATGCTGCGGGCAACCCTCGATCGGGTGCAACCAATGGCAGGCGAGCAAGCCGCCGTCGTAGGTCAGGCTCGCCACTGATTGCTCGATCACCTGCAGCCACTGGGTCGGGGTCAGGTAGTAACCGATCTCGCTCAGTACGATCAGGTCGAAGCGTTCGCCCGGCCAGTCCGAAGGCAGGCGCCCTTGTTCGACTCGGGCATGGCGAGCATCGCCCAGGCGTTCGCGGGCCAGGCGCACGGCGGTGGCGTCGAGGTCCTGGCACAACAGCTGAGCGCAGCGCTCGGCCAACGCGGCGCTCAGCTCGCCATTGGCGCAAGCCGGCTCGAAGATCCGCCCGTAGCACTGGCGCGGCAGGCTGGCCATCACCAGTTCGCGTTTGCGCCGTTCGTACCAGCGGCTGCGGAACGCCCAAGGGTCGTCGCTGGCCGCGTAGAGCTGGGCGAAATACTGCGGATCAGGCCTCATAGGAACACCAGTTCGAAAGGTTGCAGGAGACATTCGAGCAGCGCCGGCGCAAGTACCGGGGGACGCCCCTCGTCCGAGGTCATCTGGCTGACGTGGGCGGCGATGGCCTGGCGCTTGCAAGTCAGGCGTTGTTCGTCGAGCTGGACCCGGTGCGCCCGTGGCCAGGGTAATCGCGGGTCCTCGGGGCTCGCCCAGTGCCAGGCCCACACCGGTACTTCCACCAAGCGTGCCCGGCATGCCTGGGCGGCCTGGGCACAGGCACGGCCCACGGCTTCATGGTCGGCATGGCCATCGCCACGCCAGGTGGTCAACAGTAGGTCGTCCGGCTTGAGCAACTGGCTCAGGAGGTTGAGCAGAAAGGCTTCGTCATGCGCTACGGCGCCGTCCTTCAGGTTCAGCCGCCGCCAATCCACCTGGTTCACCGCCAGCTCCAGACGCTGCAGGGCGTGGCGGCTTTCCTGCGGGCGGTTTCGGCGCAGGCGGTGCGCTGTCCAATGGGCGGACCCCGGGTGGCTGCCTTCGCCATCGGTGACCGAGATCAGCACCAGCTCATGCTCGCGCCCACGGAAACTGCACAGCAGGCCACCGCAGGCCAAGATCTCGTCATCCGGGTGTGGCGCCACCACGATCAGGCGCTGCCCAGGCGGGCAGAGTTGTTCTGGGCTGATCCAGGTGGCCCGGGCCAGGTGCGCGGAGTGCTGCCAGTCGGCCCAGGGTGTGCCGGCGCTGCTTCGGATGAGGTTCTCGGTCATAGCTGCCAGGCTCCGGCAGGCACTTGGGCCACTTGCTGCCCCAGGGCCGCCAGGTCCCGTTCGGCGTGACTCTGGCGCAGGTACACCGGCAGGTCGGCGCTGAGCCGGGCGAAGTGGCTGCTGCGACAGAATGGAGTGGCGCCCAGAGCCCGCCCGACATGACTGATGACCTGCTCGACCGCCTGCTCCACCTGCGCACGGGCGCGGCGCACTTCCAAGCTGGCATCGGCACCGGGCTGGCGGTCGATCCAGGCCGCGCATTCGCGCAAGACTGCTCGGGCGCCGCACAACGCGGCATCGACAGCGCCAAGGTGGGCATCGGCATGAGGATCCTGGCGCGGTTGCCGGCAATGTTCGCGCAGGTAATCGGCCAAGGCCTCCGCCGCGCCATACCAGCAGGCGGCAATGCCGGCACCGCCATGCCAGAAGCCTGGCCGCGCCAGGTACTGTCCTGGCCGACCGACCGCAATGCCAGGCGAGTCGTCGAACTCGATCTCCACGCTCGTTGTGGTGCCCATGCCCACCGCCTGCCAGTGGTCCACCAGGATCTGTTGGCTGGGATGCGACAGCTCGATAGCCACCAGTTGCGGCTGGCCGTCATCAGCCCAGGCGGTGAGCAGCGCGCGGTCGATCTGCAATGCGCCGGAGCACCAGGCCTTGCGCCCACCCAAGCGGACTTGGTCGCCGTCGCGGGCCAGGATACGGGTGCGAGCCGCTGGCGGTTCGGCGGCCCAGACACCCCAGATACCGTTGCCCACCAAATGTGGAGCCGCGCATTCGGCCAGGATCGCCAGGGCGTCGGTATGGCCCTCATAGAGCTTGGCCAGGGCCAGGTCGCAGCCAGCGATGCGCGCCAGCGTCTGCCAACGCTGCAGGGTGTGCCCTCGGCCGGGTAGAGGCAGCAGGTCCAGGTGGTCCGCTTGCAGCGCCTGCATCAGCAGCGGCAACTGGGTGTCGAGGTTAAGGGCTTGAGGGCGCTCGGTGAAACTGCGCAGCAAGCGGTCGAGGTCGCCCAGGTCGAAATCCTGAATGATGCTCATGACGTAGACTCCTCTGGCCCGCCATGGGCCGCCTTGGTGTTTTTCTTCCAGCCCCGCAGGTTCATGGCGCACAGGCAGAACTGCAACACGATCAGTGCCCAGGCCTGCGCCTGCCAGCCCCAGATCACCCAGAGCACGTTGCTGGCGATGAAACAGCAAAAGCCGATGCGCCTGCGCCGTGGCTGGCGCGAACCGATGCACCAGGCAGCCAGCACCGTCATCAACATGGCTGGCCACTGCAGCAGGTCGATCAGTTGCGCCATCAGGCCAATCCTGGCGGCGTGCGCTTGCCGAGCACGCTGTCCGGTTGCGCTTCGACGATGTCGTAGTCGGCTTGACTGCGTGCCTCGGCGTCATCGGACTTGACCAGCAGCCACTGCTCCTTCTTGCCCGGCAGGTGGGTACGGAACAGGTTCCAGATACCGCCGAGCTTCTCGCCCCGAAGGCGAAAACGCAGCTTGCCCTTGGCATAGGCCTGGCGCGGGTCGCCCTCCGGCTCCCAGACACCCCGGTCCCAGACGATCACCTCGCCTGCGCCATAGTGGCCTGCGGGGATCTGCCCCTCGAAGGTGGCGTAGTCCAGGGGGTGGTCTTCCACATGCACGGCCAAGCGGCGGACCGTGGGGTCCAGCGACGGGCCCTTGGGAATGGCCCAGCTCTTGAGGGTGCCGTCGAGCTCGAGGCGGAAGTCGTAGTGCAGGTGGCTGGTGTCGTGTTTCTGGATGCAGAACTGCAAAGCATGGGCCTGCTTGCCGCCCCGGGATTTGCCGGCCGGCTCGGGAGTGGCATCGAAATCACGCTTGCGCTGGTACTCCTGCAGGGGCTTTGCCATGACGGGCTCCGGGACGATTCGCGGCTCTCTAGAAATGGGAGGGAGGCGCTGGCTTGAGAGTTCAATCTATTGCTCGCCAGGCGCGTGCGGCCATTGGGCAAAAACTCTGAATCATTGCCGGGGGCGGACAGTCGACTGTGCAGAGCCCATACGATGGAGAAGCGACATGAGCAGCCACCCAAACGCCCCGAAACCGGGAGGATATGACCATGACTGACCAACGTTGTGCCTGCCCCCATTGCTCCTGCAGCGTTGACGCCAATGCGCAAGCGCAGGATGACAAGGCCTACTGCTGCGAAGCCTGCGCCAGCGGACACCGCAATGGCGAACCGTGCCGCATGCCGGACTGCCATTGCAGCGAGAACGTCCAGCCGAAGGAAAGCAACGTCGACAATGCGCTGGATGAGACATTTCCCGCCAGCGATCCGATCTCCCCTTGAGAAGGGTGACGCTACCGAAGCCGGGCCGTTTAAGTAGCCTGCCGTAACGCCTCGAGCAGTTCGGCCTTGCGCATGGTCGAGCGGCCAGGGATGTTGCGTTTGCGTGCCCGGTCCAGTAGCTCGGCCTTGCTCATGTCTTCCAGTTTGTTGCCTGGGCGCGGCACACCCTTGCGGGTCGCGGCTGCGTGGCGTGCCGAGGATTTGCGGGCTTTTTCCTTGGCTTGGCTGCTGGTCTTCTGGCCGGACCCGCCGCTGCGTTCGCCACCGCCGGATTGCTTGTTCACCGTGGCCCAGGCGCGGGACTCCGCTTCTTCTTTGGACACACCTTTGGCTTCGTAGCTTTCCTCGATGTGCTCGGCTTTGCATTTCTGCTTATCGGTGTATTTGTCTTTGCTTCCACGTGGCATGGTGATTCCTCCGTCAGGTAGAAAGCGCATTGCGCATGGGGCCAACGCCCCCTGAATCAAGACTTGCGCAGCGCCGCCTTGCTGCTTTGGCGCATGCTCCTGGCGCGCTTTTCCAGGATCAGGTAGGCGACCACCGCCAACAGCAACGGGACCAGGTAATAGAGCGTGCGGTAACCCAGCAGCGCGGCCACCAGGCTGCCTTGGCCGGTCTGGCCTTGGAGCAGGGTGAGGAATACTGCCTCCAGCACCCCCAGTCCCGCTGGGATGTGCGCCACCACCCCAGCGACGCAACTGATCAGCAGGATGCCGAGGATCGAGGGGTAGAACAGGTCATCGGGCAGTAACCAGTACAGCAGCGCGGCCATCAGCGCCCAGTTGCTGGCCCCCAGGCCCACCTGGAGCAGCGCCAGACGCAGCGAGGGCAGGGTGACCTCGTGCTCGCGCCAGCGCCAGGTCCGCCGTTTGGCAAAGCCACAGGCATAGAGGTAGCCCGCGGCGAGGGCCAGCAGCAGAAAGCCGATCAGTTGCAGGCCGGTGACACCAACCGCCCAGCTTTCCGGCAGTTTCACCAGGCGCAGGGCGAACACCACGCCAGCCAGCATCATGTAGCCGACCCAATTGGTGAGGATGCCGAGGCTGATGATCCGGGTGATGCTTGCCGTGTCCAGGCCCAGGCGGCTGTACAAGCGGTAGCGCAGGGCTACGCCGCCGACCCAGGTGGTGAAGTTGAGGTTGAAGGCGTAGCAGACAAAGGCCACGGGCAGCACTTGGCGTGCCGGCAGGTGATGGCAGGTGTAGGCACGGCCGAGCAGGTCGAAGCTGCTGAATACCGCGAAGCTGCCCAGCGCCAGGGCCAGTCCGACAAGCAGGGTACCCGGGCCATAGGCCAGCAGCGATTGCTTGACCTCGTTCCAATCCAGGTTGCGGGCCAGGAGATAGAGCAGGGTGGGGACCAGCAGCAGGAAAAAGACGGTCAGCAGCCGCTTGCCCCAGGTTTGCCAGCGCTGTCGCTCCATCAGGTCTTGCCCTCGTGGTAATGGGTATCGGCCTCGGCGTCTGGTTGCAGTGACTGCAGCACCTGGCGGTGTGCCGGAAACCAACCAGCAACGGCCGGGAAATACCGGGTCATGTGGAAGCACAAAAAGATCAACGGCGCGCGCCACCAGTAGCCGCGAACCATCCGCTCCAGGGTGACCGGCTTGCATTGCTGGCGGGCCAGCTCGGTGAGGTGCTGGTAGAGCTGCTCGTTGAAGGCCCGGTCGCGGATCATCAGGTTGGCTTCCAGGTTCAGCGACAGGCTCAAGGGGTCGAGGTTGCTCGAACCCACTGTCGACCATTGGTCATCCACCAGCGCGACCTTGCCGTGCAGGGGCCGCTGGCAGTACTCGTAGATGGTCACGCCATCGCGCAGCAGGTAGTTGTACAACAGCCGGGACAGGGCCCTGACCCAGCGCATGTCCGGCTGACCCTGGAGAATCAGCGTGACCTCCACGCCACGTCGGGCGGCGTTGCGCAGTTCACGTAGCAGGCGGTAGCCGGGAAAGAAGTAGGCGTTGGCCACGACCACCCGCTTGCGGGCCGAGCGGAGGGCTTCCAGGTACTGGGCCTCGATGGCTGTTCGCTGGCGCTGGTTGTCGCGTTCCACCAGGGCGGCACTGGCGCCGCCGCTCGTTTGCAAGGCGGGATGGACCTGGCTGGGCGGGTCCAGCACCGGGGCCAGCATGCGTCGGCTGGAAGCGTGGATCTGGGCCACCACCGGGCCGCTGACTTCGACCGCGTAATCCTGCTTGGCCATCGGGCCATAGTCGCCCAAGTGGTCGGCGCCGTAGTTGATGCCGCCGATGAACGCCCGTTCGCCATCGATCACCACGATCTTGCGGTGCAGCCGGCGGAACAGGTTGGTGCGCATGCCGATCAGGCGCGGTTGCGGGTCGAACACATGGACCTTGATGCCTTCGCAGGTCATGGCGCTGATGAAGGTTTCCGGCAGGTCGGCGGTGCCGTAGCCATCTACCGCTATCTCGACCCGGACTCCACGCCGCGCCGCCTCGATCAGCGCCTGTCGCAGGGCTTGGCCGACCTTGTCGTCGAAGATGATGAAGGTCTCCAACAAAACCTCTTTACGCGCTTGGCCAATGGCTTCGAATACCCGTGGGTAGTAGTCCTCGCCATTGATCAGCAGTTGCACGCTATTGCCAGCGACCCAAGGACTGTTCACAGGCTCACCTCTGCCGCCAAAGGGGCATGATCGGATAGGTGCGACCAGGGCCAGTTGGACAGCACCCGGGCATCACCGGGCGTGGCGTTGCGCAGGTAGATGCGGTCCAGGCGCAACAGCGGCAGACGCGCCGGAAAGGTGCGCGCAGGGGCGCCGCCGCACTTGCCGAAGGCTTCGACCAGGCGCTCGGCCAACAGCGCATCGGCCTTCAACCGCCAATCGTTGAAGTCTCCGGCGATGATCACCGGCGCCTGGGGCGGCAGGGCGTCGAGCAGGTCGAGCAGCAAGCGTACCTGCTCCTGGCGGTGGCCTTCCCGCAGCCCCAGATGCACGCAGATGGCGTGCACCTGCTCATGGCCCGGTACGTCGAGCCGGCAGTGCAGCAGGCCGCGCTGCTCATTGCCGCGGATCGACACATCGAGGTTGTCGTACTCGATGATGGGGAACTTGGACAGCAGTGCATTGCCATGGTCGCCATGGGGATAGACAGCATTGCGCCCATAGGCGAACTGCGGCCACATGCTGTCGGCCAGGAACTCGTACTGCGGGGTGGCTGGCCAGGCTGGATGACGCAAGGCATGCTGCTGATGGCTGCCATGCACCTCCTGGAGGAACACCAGATCGGCGCCGGTGGTGCGCACGGCATCACGCAGTTCCGGCAGGATGAAGCGCCGGTTGAACGCGGTGAAGCCCTTGTGCACGTTGATAGTGAGTACGTTCAAGCGGTGCACGGCGGTGACGCGATCGATGATGCTGGTGGGCGCGGGGATGGTCTTGGTCACAGTTCCACTCCTGGTTTCACGCCGGGCCTGCTCTATAAACCGGGTGGCAGGCGGCCGATGCAATTGCGACTGAAGGCCGTTGGCGAGGGTTCAGGAAGATTGACGAGTGGCGGGTGGGCTGTGCATGTCGGCGGTTCTTCGGTGCCCTGAAGACCCCGCGCCGCCCGCGCGGCGCATCGCGACACAAGGCCGCTCCCACAGTAGCCTTGGTGCTGGGCGAAAGATTGTGTGGAGGCTTGTTGCGCCCACCTCGATACCTCTGTCATACAAACAAAGACTAAAACTTCGGTCCATCAGGCCATGGCACGTTGCAATCAATGTGGGAGCGGCCTTGTGCCGCGATGCGCCGCGTGGGCGGCGCGGGATCTTGAGGGCGCCACAAAACTCTCGACATGCACAGCGATGTGCCGCGCGGTCTTCAGGACCCGAAGAACTGCCGGCATGCAAGGGCAATGCGCCGCGTGGGCTCAAGAGCACCAAAACAAGAACGCCAAAAGACCTAAGGCACGCACCCAGCAGCCTCAGCCAATCGCCCTTATCTCCAAGTGAATCAGGCCCCGGATTCCGGATCGCTAGGCGGGACGCCGGGACGGTTCTCCTCTTCATCGCCGACGCTGGGATCGGTGTCAGGGTCATCGGCCTTGTCGTTGCGCCGGTCTGGGTCCAGCTCTGGCCAATCGTCAGCGACATTTCCGCCACCTAGATGCTGTGTGTAGGTCATGACAGGCACCTCTCTATTGCTGCATAGACACAGGAAAAAGGCCCACCTCAGGGCGGACCGAAACAGGCGTGAGAGGTAAACGATGTTGCTCCCCCTCACTGCATGAGAGTGGCTGTGATGCCTGGTGGTCCTTTTGATGCCGCGGTGGGCCGACTAGCGGTGCTTGTGGCAAGGCTTTACAAGCTGGCTCCTACCTTTCGCGGCGCCGCTGGAATCGAGGCCTACAGGGGCCTGCACTCACGGTTCCCGGGCAATCAATACCCCAGCCGCTACGCGATGGTTGAGTAACTGCTCATCCACCAGGCGATCCACATCCGCTTCGCAGGCAATCCGGTACCAATGCCCGGCCGGATGGACCGTGGCGATCGGGCCACGGTTGCACGGATATTGGCAGTAGGTACGGGTGATCAGCACGCCGTCTTCGGTTTCGATGGCCTTGGCCGCCGCCAGTCGTTGGCGCAGGCGTTTCCACAAGGGCAGGGCGCCACGTCGCACGCAGCGGGCGCCGATGCAGAGAAACAGTTGGTGACGGTGAGGCGGGATCTGCGACCAGTTCGGTTTTGCCGGGATACTCGCGGTGCCTTCGCAAGGTAGGTGTTCGCTGTGCTGGTCGATCAAGGCGCAAGCCTTGGCCGCCGACAATTCGTGGCGGCCGAGCAGGGCACTGCTGACGAACAGCCGGCCCAGGCCGCCGGATGCCTGTGCCAGCGTTTGCAGCTCGCTGCGTAGCCAATCCAGGTAGGCGCTGTCGGCGCCGGGGTCCAGGTCGACCAGCAGCAGGGTTCCTTGCTGTTTCGAGAGGAACACCCTGACGGTTGTCCAGAGCCCGTCGAAGCCCGTGGCCGTGTCAATCAGGTCGGCAAGCACCTGCGGGCCGCGCAGGGTTTGCAGGTGCAGGCGGAAGGCCTGGGCGGACGAGCCCTCGGCAAGGTCAGGACCAACGAAGAGTACGCGGCTGTAGGTCATTTCAAGGCCTCCGGCGCAGCAGCAGAATGAAGAACAGGCCGCCGATGGCGGCGGTGGCGATGCCGATGGGCAGGTCTTGGGGGGCGATCAAGGTGCGCGCCGCCACATCCACCCAGACCATGAACAACGCACCGAGCAGCGCGCTCACCGGCAACAGTCGCCGGTGCTCGGCACCTACCAGGCGGCGCGCCATGTGCGGCAGCATCAGGCCGACGAAGCCAATCGCGCCAGACAGCGAGACCAATACGCCGGTCAGCAGGGAGGTGCTGACGAACACCTGCCAGCGCACATGGCGGGTGTTGAACCCCAGGCTGACAGCGGTCTGCTCGCCGCTCATCAGGGCATTGAGGGCGCGGGCCAGGCTCATCAGCACGACGAACCCCACCAACACACAAATGGCGGGTAGCCAGAGCAGCCGCCATTGCGCCAATCCCAGGCCACCGAGCATCCAGAACATCACGGCGTTCACCGCGTGCTGATCGCCGGTGTAGAGCAGCAGGTTGGCCAGGGCCATGATAACGAAGGAGACCGCCACACCCGCCAGCAGCAACCGCTCGCTTTCCAGCCTGCCGTGTCGGCTGGCGATGCCGAGCACCAGCAGCATGCTGCCCAGGGCACCGATGAAGGCGGCGGCGGGCAGGCTGAAGACACCCGCGAATTCCCCCAGGAACAGCACAACCACCACGGCGCCCAGCACCGCGCCGGAGCTGACGCCGAGCAGGTGTGGGTCAGCCAGTGGGTTGCGCGTCACCGCCTGCAAGGCGCCGCCGACCAGCGCCAGGCCAGCCCCCACCAGGGCTCCGAGCAGGACACGGGGGGCGCGGATCTGCCAGACGATCTGTGCCTGGCCCCGGCTCCAGTCGCCTGCGCCAGTCAAGTCGAACTGCTGCAAGACGATCCCCATTACCTTGGCCAAGGGCACCTGCGCCGCGCCAAAGCCCAGGGACAGCAAGCACGAGAGCAACAGCAGGCCAAGCAATGCCCCGAGCAGGGCGCGATAGCCGCCGAGGCTGCGGACCGGCGTCACCGGCCGGCCTCGGCGAACAGCCGTGGGTGCAACGCGGCGGCGAGTGTCTCGATGGCTGCGGCGTTATCGAGCGAAGGCGTGACCGCGAGGTAGGAGAGCACCACGAAGCGCTGCTGGCGAATAGCATCGATACTGCCTAGGGCCGGGTGCTGCAGGAGGAAGTCGCGTTTGTGCTGCCAGGTCGTCGGGCCGTAGTCGACGATCACGATGACCTGGGGGTTGCGTTCCACCACGCTTTCCCAGTTGACCTCGGTCCAACTGGCCACGACGTCGTCCATGATATTGCGGCCACCCGCCGCCTCGATCAGCGCCTGCGGCATGCCCAGCCTGCCGGAGGTGGTGGGACGGTCTTCGCCGCTGTCGTAGAGGAACACGCTGGGATGCTCGGCGAGGGCGGCGGTCCGGTCTGTGACCTTGGCGATGCGCTCCCGCATCTGGCTGACGAGGGCTGTGGAGCGGTCGCGCACATCGAAGATCCGCCCGAGGCTGTCGAGATCCTTATACAGGTCTTCGAGACTCGCCTCACGCTGGGCCATGATCCGCGAACAGGACTCGCTCAGCTCGTACACGGGAATACCGAAGGGCGCCAGGGTCTGCGGGGTGACCGGGCCGCCGATGCGCATGCCGTAGCTCCAGCCGGCGAAGAAGAAGTCGGCATCGACGTCCAGCAGGTTCTCCAGCGAAGGGTAGCGCGATGCCAGTTCAGGCAGGCCGGCGAGGGCTTGGCGCATGGCCGGGTCGAGGCTCTTCCAGCCGCTGATGCCGGTGTAGCCGACCATGCGTTCGCGCAGGCCCAAGGCAAGCAACATGCCGGTCATGTTGACGTCATGGCTGACTGCGCGTTGGGGCGGGTGGTCGAAGGTGACGCTGCGTTCGCAACTGCTCACCGTCAACGGAAAGTCATTGCCGGCCGCGCTGCAGGGCAGCGCGGCCAACAGGGCCAGGCAGGCCAGGTAAGGCTTCATGTGGGGCTGATCCAGGTAATGCGTGGATGGTGGGCCAGTGGATGGCGGTCGACCAGGGCGTGGATTCCGAAGACCTGCGCCAGGCGTTGTTCGGTCAAGACCTGCGCCGGCGTGCCGCTGGCGATGATCCGCCCGCCTTCGATCACGTACAGGCGGTCACAGAAGGCCGCCGCCAGGTTGAGGTCGTGGAAGCTGGCCAGGATGCTCAACCCGGCGCCGCGCAAGTGCTCCAGCAGTGACAGCTGGTAGCGCGGGTCAAGGTGGTTGGTGGGTTCGTCGAGAATCAGCAGGCGCGGTTGCTGCACCAATGCCCGGGCCAGCAACACCCGTTGCTTCTCGCCCCCGGACAAGGTGGCGAAGGTGTGCTGGGCGAGACTGGCCAGGCCCAGTTGCTGCAGGGTGGTGTCGGTCAATGCCTGCTCACGGTCGCCCTCGAACCAGCCCAGGTGCGGCGTGCGGCCCATGGCGACCACATCGGTGACGGTCAGGCCGAAGTCCTGGGGAAACTCCTGGAGCATCACTGCGATGCGCTGGGCGACCCAGCGCGGTGTCTGCCGCCAAATGTCCTGACCCTCAAGCAGCACCGAACCGCTGTCCGGCTGGCTGAAGCGGTAGGCGCAGCGCAGCAGGCTGGTCTTGCCGCTGCCGTTGGGACCGATCAGGCCGACGAATTCGCCGGGATCGACCTGCAGCTCTATGCCATCGAGCAACAAGGGCTGGCCCTGGCGCGGCGCCCAGTTCAGGCCCTGGATGCGCAAGGTGGGATCAAGCATGGGTTTGCGACCATTCCGGATTGAATGAACCTCGATGGAACGGCGCATGGAGGAATCGCGGGCAGGGCGCTGCCACGAAGACCGGCCCGCGCCCGCCCACCGCGGGTGTTGCCAACTGGTGTGCCAGGCCGGTCTCCGGGCTTGCGAGGGTCGTGAGGCATCCACCTTCCCGTGCCCTCAGGCACAGTGGTCTGTCGAATGCATCGCTCGCTTACCGTTGCGGGGGCAGCGCCGGACTGGTCGCATGAGGCGACGCACCGGCTTCCCGTTTAATCCCCTGCGCGGCGGCAGGGGACACCTGAAACAGGGGCGCATCTGAGCATTTATGCGGGGGGGAGTCAATCGCGGGCCTGCCCGGTGGTTAGAACTTGACGTCGACCTGGACAGCGTCGGTATAGGTCCCGGCGGGCGGAGTCGGCTGCCCCTGCAGTACCTCGGCGCGATAGGTGAATATCTGCGGCGTCGTGCCGTCCAGGAGGTTGGCATTGAAGTCCGCGTCGCTGCTGGCGCGGCGCTCGCTGCCTTGTGCGCCCCAGCGCTCGTTGCCTGTACGCTTCTTGTACAGCTCGTAGGCCAGGTACCGATTGCCGTTGCGCATGCGTCGTACCCCTGCATCGGAATTGCTACCCATGCTCATGCCGACGCTGTAGCTGGCGTTCTTACTGCAGCGAACCTGCACCAGGCCGAGCGCCGGGGAAAAGGCACTGGCCAAGGCGGCAGTGCCGAAGTTCAGGTCTGGCGTCACCATTTCGCACTGTTTGGTCACTATCAGCCGGAGCACCAGCGTGGCAACCTCGCCGCTTCCCCAGTTGATAACCCCCGAGCAACCGGTGAGGCAAAGGCCTATCAATCCTTTGCTGCGATCCCAGCCGCCCCAGGCCAGGCAGGCTTGCAGGGTCTGCAGGCCAGGGCAGATCTGCCAGAACCAGCGCGTCTGCACATTGGCGGTGTAGGTACCTGCCGGCAGGCTGCTCAGTGGCGGTACGGTACGGAAGTACAGCGGGAAGTCGAGCGCCTCGGCGTTGCTACCAATCCAGCGGAACTGGGTCAGTTCGTAAGGCTGGCCTACCGTCAGCGGTTGCCCGTCGTTAGAGGAAAAGATGGTGAAGGGGATGCTGTCGCCGGTGGCAGAGTTGACCAACCGGCCGCCACCGTCGTTCTCCAGTTGTACCCGTACCCAGTCCTTGCCGTAGAGCGAGAACCCATCCCTGTTGCAATACAACCCACCCGGGGCTTCCACCCCAATGGGACTGGCCGTGGCGTCGAGAGCACCCGCGCTGCCGAGGGAAACCAACAGCCCACCGGCATAGGGTCCGCAGCGCTTCCCGGCCTCCGCGCCAGGTACTTGCAACAACAAGCAGAACAGCAATGCCATGAACGGCAAGGGGAGTGTACGTAGGGTCATGGGGTACTCCTGATGGGGCTATCCGTCCGGCTCAGCGGCAGATCACCGGGCCGATCCAGGCGATTTCGTCGGCCTGGCTGTCGAAGTCGAAGGCGGCGCGACAGGTGCCGCCCTCGGGCAACTCCACGCGCAGCTGGTTGTGCGTGCGCAGACGCTCCAGGTAGAGCAGTCCATCCCAGCCGACGTAACCGCTCTGGCCATTGTCACCCTGGACCGCGGCGCCCACTGGCAGAGCCTTGCCGGTGGCGTCGTGGAGGACGACGGTGGCTGCGGCCACGCGGGTCACCGGGAAGCGCAGCAGATAGCCGCTGCCAGACATGACCGAGACCCGTTGCTCGACCTCGGGGGTATCGAAGCTGGAGGACAGGTTGAGTGGGTCGATCTCGTACTTGGCGTTGTAGTGGGAGGTGGTCCAGGGTACGAGCAGATGGCCGTTGTTGTCGGTTTCGCCGACCAGGCGGTTTTCGTAGCGAACCGGAATGCCTTCTTTGCCGTCGGTACTGACCAGGACGAAGGCGTCGCCGATCTGGTTGGCCGCTTGGATGGAATTGTTCATGAACACCAGCGAACCACTGGCTTCTGCCCAGCGGTTGTATTGGCCGCTGCTGCCGTAGACGCCGCCTTGGATCTGCAGGTGATCGCCACGCCAGCTCAGCCCCGCCTGACGATAGGCCTCGGTGTCATCACTGTCGGTATAGGCCAGGTCCCAGCCGAAGCCGCCTTCGCTAGGTACTGCGCGGCGGTAGTCTATGCGTCGGGTCTGCAGCTTGTCGGTGCTGCGCTCGAAGCTGGTGGTGACTGAGCTGCTACCACCGAAGGGAATCATCAACTGAGCAGCCAAGGCCCAGCCGTCGCCGCCTATCTCGCGGTTGGCGGAAAACATCAGGTTGCTGTCGGCCCACAGCGATTTGCTCCAGCTCAGGTTGAGCAGGCGCGTACGGCTGTCGTCGTGCGCTTTGACGTCGAAGTAGCCGACACCGAAGCTGCCCAGCTCTCCCGGAGAAAAGCTGGCGTTCACCTGGGTGCTGCTGCGGCTGAACTGGTAGTCGCCTGCGTAGGTAGAGAGGTCGCCGTAGCCGCCGCTGCGGCGGGTATGTTGCACACCGACGTTGAAGCGGCGCTGAGTGTACTGATAGCCGGCGGCGAGCTGGCTGCCCTTGTCGCCGTCTTGCAGACTGCCGCTATAGGCGGCGTTCAGTGTGCCCAGGTTGCCTAGGCGCAATACCCCGCCCAGACCGCCGAGACCGAAACGGCTGGCGGCCTCGGCATGGTTTTCCAGGGTAAAGTAGTCGCTGACGCCATAGCGGTACGAGCCATTGGCTACGCTGGTGCCATAGGAAAAGTTCTTCAGGCCGTAGTCACGTCTCAGGCTGCCGGTAGCGAACGAGAAATCCGACAGGCCGGGACGTAGCAGCGAGCTGGAGACGTAGAACGGCATGGTGGTGCTGACCTGTCGGCCGAGGGCGTCGGTAGTGACCACCACGGCTTCCCCTGCGCCATTGATGAAGGGCACGTTGGTGATGCTGAACGGCCCTGGGTTGACGTTCTCCGAGCTGTTCTTGTAGCCGTTGATAAACAGGTCCACCGTGGTCGGCACCGCGGCCTCGCCAGAGAACTGCGGCAAGGGATAGGTGACCACGTCCGGGCGCAGCGAGAAGTCGCGCGACACCTGCAGGCCGGCCATGCGCACTGGCGTGCTCCAACTCAGGGGATTGTTGACCAGGTCACCCAACTCGTAGGTGAGGATGCGTTCCTCGTCGGAATAGCGCCAGTGGGTGTCGTAGCGCAGGTAACGCCGGGACAGCCCCTCGGTGTCGCCATACGGGTGTTGGTAGACGCCGCTGTTGCTCAGCACGCCGTAGCCGCCGAATAGGCGCAGCTCGTTCCACACGGAGGTGTAGCCGGACCCATGCTCCGGTTCGCTGGTGTAGGCCTGGTAGTTGAGCAGGCCGCCGAAGCTGCTGCGTGCCGGGCTGCGCTCGAAGATTCGCGAACGTCCCAGATGCTGCTCGGGCAGCCATTGCGCCGGCACCTCGAGCAGCAGGCGCAGGTTGTTGCCATCGTACTCGGTGTGCATGTCAGTAACCGCGCTGACGTCCACCAGGCCGTTGTCATCGGCGGCGAGTTGCAGGCCGACCTGACGCAGATCGGCGGCGCCGACCAGGTAATGGCCGTCGCGCACCCGCACCGGCACCACCTTGCCGCTGCCGGCTTGGTTCACCACCAGCTCCAGGTACAGCGTGATGTCTGCCAGCACTGCTGCTGCGCCGACGCGTGGCGGTGGCGGCAGCGGCGCCGCGCTGGCATCCAGCGCCGGCAGGGCTGCGACCAGCAGCGCCGCATGTCCGAAGCCACGGCGCCGACGGTTAGACAGGAAACAGGAGGTCATCGTCTTCTCCATGACAAATACTTCAGTGCGGCCTCACTGCAGAGGCTGGATCGTCCGTGCCGGATTACCGCCATTGACCGTTGCCTTCAGCTGCGCGCCTTGGCCTGCCGCCGCCGGTAGCGGCCAGCGATAGCTGCTGTGCGCCAGCACGTAGCCGAGCAGACCGTCGGATACTTCGATCGAGCGCCCACCCTGCTCGAAGGCGACCTGGGTCAAGCGCGCGTGCACCGGGCCGTCGTTGCGAATGACCAGGTAGGGCTTGCCGCCATCGCGCTCGATGCGCCAGCCCAGTTGCGGAACCCCGGCATCGTTGCTGCGTTTCTTGTCCGGTACAGGCTTGAGCCAGAGGTTCTCGCCATAGAGAAACAGCGGCACCGAGTAGCGCATCTGGAAGCGGATGGCCTTGCCGGCGTCCTTGTCGTCGTCCTCCGTCTGCGGGGTGGGAATCTCATCGATGACGATGCGGTAGGCCTGCTCAGTTCCGGCCGGCTGCTGCGCCAGTCGGGTCAGGCGCAGAAGCTGCCGGCCACCTGCTGGAATGTTGATCATCGGAGGGCTGCCGATCACATCGCGCTGTTCGGCGTAGTGTTCCTGCGTGCCGTCCTGACGCCAGGCGAAAATCCGCATCTGCAGCAGGACCGGCTTGGCGCCGCGGTTCTCCAGCCACAGGGCGCTGGCGCGCTGGTCGCTTTCCAGGACCGGATCGATCGGCCAGATCAGCACCGAACTGGCGGCGCTGGCCTGGCTGACCTGGGTGCAGGCAATGGCGCACAGCGAGATCGCCAAGACGCGAACGAAAGAGGCAAAAGTGATACGCATGGAGGGGCCTTCTGTTGTCACCATGACAGCGTCACGGTGAGGACATCTATGTAGGTGCCGGGGGGGTTGTTGCCCGGCAAGCGCAGTGCCGCGTAGATCGGCAGGCGGATGTCTTCGGGGTTGGCGTAGCTGACGGCGAGCGCCTGGTCGACGGGAATCGCCTGGCTCAGTCCGACGTCGCGGTACAACTGGTAGGGAATGCGCTCGCCAGCCCCGTCGAGGTTGCGCTGGCCATTGGCAAAGTGCGCGCCGCCATCGAGGCTCATGCTCAGCGCAACGCCTGGCGTGCAGGACAGGGTGACGGCGCTGTTGGCGGCGAAGCTGGTGCTCAGGCGGTCGCTGCTGATCGCCGGATGGCTACCGAAGTCCAGGCTGCCCAGTTTGCCGGCCTGGGCAGCGACGACGCCGTTTATGCGACAGCCCGAGGCGATGCTGGCCGATACGCGCAGTATGGAAGTCTCTGCGGCCTGCGCTGTCGGCCAGGCACAGGCACTCGCGGTGAACAGCCAGACCCAGGCACGTAGCGTGGGTTGCTGAAGACGCATCAAGGAATGCATGGCGGGTCAGAAATCCAATTGCAAGGTAAGGAGGTCGCTGTAGAGGCCTGCGGCGATCCCCGTGGTGCTGAAGGCCCGCGCGTAGAGCGCGATCTTCTGGCTGCTACCGTCGCCGGTCACGACGATGGCGGTGCCGTTGTGCAGGACCTGGGTGCGTCCGCTGTCCAGATACAGCTCGTAGGGGATGTAATGCGCTCCCGCCGAGGTGTTCGCCAAGGCGTGCTGGGTCGAGCTGGCATTCGCGTCATTGCTGCCGCCGAGCACCCTTAGCGAGGCCTGAGTACCCATCGAGCAGCGCACCGCAATGCCCTCGCCAGCACTGCTCAACAGCGCAGCGTCGCGCTGGCCGAACGACATGGGCGCCTCGCCAAAATCGAAACTCCCGAAATCGCCGCTGCCATTGCTGGTCACAGCGCCGTTGTTCACCAGGCAAGCGGGTGTCAGGGCCAGACTGGCCTCGATGAAGCCTCTGGTGTTCTGGGCGAAGCAGGCCGTGCTGGCCAGCATCAGGAGGGCAAGCGCGGACGTCGCGCCGAGTAAAGGCGAAAGGCGGTAGCTCATGGCAGGGGCTCACACAGGCCCTGGCGGCAGCGCCGAGATCGACTCGGCACTGCCGCCAGGGTGGCGGTGGATCAGAAGTCTACGGTCATGGTCAGGGTGTCGGTGTAGAGGCCGGCGGTCTTGGCGGTGCCGTTAGGTGAGATGGCGCCGTAGACCGGTACCGAGACCGGGTTGCCGGAGGTGACGGCATAGCTCACCGGCGTATTGACGACGAACTCCTGGGTGCGACCGGCATCCTGGAACACCTTGTACTCGACGGTATCGCTACCAGCGCTGGTGGTGAGCTCGCGCCCACCTTGCAGGCCGCCGTCGATGCTCACGTTGAAGGCGCCGACACCACTGTCGCAGGTCACTTCCAGGCTGCCGCCACCGCTGGTTGCCAGCTCAGCGGTGAGGACGTTGGTCCAGGTCGGGCTGGTGTTGCCGAAGTCCAAGGTGCCGAAGTCGTTGGCGTTACCCGAGACAACGCTGTTGACTTCGCAGCCGCTGGCAATGTTCAGCTTGGCCTGGACCTGGCCGGAGATCGCGGCCTGGCTCTGGCTCAGCGGCAACATGCTGACGGCGCCAGCGGCGAGGAGGGAGATATAAAGCTTTTTCAGTACCATGTTTCAGGGTCCTTTCAGGTGGGTGATAGACGTATTGCAGGCCGGGGCTTCCTGCCCGGCGATGAACTACCAGGTCAGCGTCATGCGCAGCAGATCCTGGTAGCGACCTGCCCTGGGGGCAGATGCCTGGGGAATGACGCTGGCATACAGGGACAGGTCCACCTGTCCCGAGGCCGCGCGCCGAGAAAACCGTTCGGTGTCCAGCGGTTGCTGGCGAGCGGCGTCGAGGAACAGTCGGTAGGGAATTTCAGCTTCACCGCTCACCAGACGCAGGTAGCGGGTATCGCCGACGCCCGCATGCTGGCCGGCATCCACCTGCAACTGGTATTCGACCTCGGGGTTGCATTGCACGCTTGCCACCGGCAAGCCCTCGTCGTCGATCAATTGCGCCGACAACGCCGTGCCGGGCGGGTCCAGTCGAGGGTAGTGGCCGAAGTCGAGCTGCCCCGGGCGCAACAGCCCGCCCGGCATCCCGCCGCTGCTGAACAAACAGCCGCGATCGACATCGAGGCTGACCCGCACGATGCCCTGTGCGCCATGTCCGGTAGCAACGGGTTCCATCGCCAACGCCAACGGCGCCAGGCCACAGGCCAGCAGAAGCAAGCCCTGCCAAGGGCGGGGCGAGTGAATACCGAGAATGTCCATATAGCGACCTAGCTCCTTTGCTTGGCGCTATTTTCGCTATTGGCCGCTCAACCGGTCTTGGAAGAAACTCCACGGCTTGCAGAAACGTTCCACTAAATCGCGCCTGACTCGCCGGGTAAGGCACATGGGGGCATGTGCCGTCGCTGCGCGGATCAGAGATGCTCGCTGCGATAGCAGGACGGCGTGAGTCCTATGACACGTCTGAAACTGCTGCTCATGTGTGCCTGGTCGGAGTAGCCGCAGGCGTAGGCAATCTCGCTGAGGGGGAGGCGGGTCCTTTCGAGCAGGTCGCAGGCCTTGCGTACCCGTGCGAGCATCACGTACTGGTGGGGTGTCTGCCCGGTACGGGCCTTGAACTGGCGGATGAAGGTGGTGCGCCCAAGGTTGGCGGCCGCGGCCAACTCGTCGAGGCGCAGCTCACTGGCCAGGTTTTCCTGCAGATACTCGACAAGCGCTTTGAAACGCTGGTTGTCCAGGCAATGCCTGTCCTGCGTGCCCCAGGTACCGTTATGCCCGAGGGTATGGATAGCGATGGCGCGCGCCAGGTATTCAACTTTCATCCTGGCGATGTCCGCAGGATCATCCAGCGCCTGCTTGATGCCACGAAGCATCAGGCTCAGGCCTCGGTCGCGCAGGTCGAAAGCAGAGGCGATCGAGGCTGACGGGGCTCCCAGGGCGCTGGACATTTCGCGGGCAGCCTCTTCGAATACCTCCGCGCGGATGAACACATGAAGGGCTCGCGCGCTGTTGCGTAGCAGAGTGTGCGAGGAATCGCCGGAGCCTGTCAGCACGATGCTATCCGGCCCCAGCAGGCCATGCTGCTGCCGCAAGCCAGTACGCCGCCACAGCTTCAGCGGCTGCAATGGCACCACGAACCAGATATCCCGTCCGCCCGGACAAGTGACTTCCTTAGGCCCTTCATGGGTGACCTGGGCATAGACGTCACTCCAGCCCAAGCCCTCGCTCGTCTTGAGAAAAGTCACTTCGCTGTCGACACAGAAAGGCGTATCGCTGAGGCGATACTCCGGCTTTTCCGGGTTTTTGCACATGATGGCTATCGAACGTCCGCTGTCGGCATGTCTGAAAGCGAGGGGAGGCTGGACCGGCTGGTGTCATGGCAGGCCTGGAGATCCGGCCGGACGCACGGCTATGCCCTGTGCGTCGAACCGGCGCTTACCAGGGTCAAGTCAGCGATCCCGGCGCAAAGCCTTTCCGGGCCCAGGCAGGCCCAAACGGGCGCTCTGTCCCGGTGTCCCCAAGAGAAAGCCTTGCCCCCACAGGGGCGTCTCAAGCCCCATCAGGCGTTCCAGGTCTTCAGGACGCTCCACGCCCTCGACCACTACCTGCAGCGCGAGCTGACGACACAGCCGCAATGTGCTGTTGAACAGGTCCGCTCCAGACGGCCCTAGGCGAGCGGCCTGAAGAAAGCGCCGGTCCAGCTTGACGACGTCGAACTGTGCCGCCAGCAGTAGTCCCAGGCCGCTGAAGCCAACGCCGAAATCATCCGCCGCCAAGCGGCAGCCCAGTGCGTTCAGGCGGCTGACGAACTCGAGCAGATCTTCCCCTGTGCCGGGCGAGGCGCTTTCCGTCAACTCGACGGTCAGGCGTGCCGCCACCTGCTTGTCGCGGCGCAACAAGCAGAAGGCACTTACCCACCAGGCGTCGCTTACCGCGCTCTGCACCGAAACATTGCAGCCCAGGCGCAGGCTGGGGTCCGCTTCGAGCAATTCGATCACCCTGCGCACTACGCTGTGATCGAGCAGGCGCGCCAGGCCCAAGCGCTCCAACGCACCAATCAGATCGGCCACCTCTTGTCCCTGGTTTTGCGATGGTGTGACGATCCGCAGCAAGGACTCCTGATAGAGTTCAGCGCTTCTGCCGGCAACACGCCTGATCGGCTGGAAGACCAAGAACATCTGCCCCCGCTGCAGGTGTTGGACGAACTTCAGGGCCCTGGCCATGTCGCACCGATAACCTAGACGCCAGGCGAAGCTGTACTGGACCGGCGCCAGCGAGCCGATGCCCCCAGGCCCACAGCGTTCGATGCGGGTGAATGTGTCAGCGACAGGATCGACGTTGGCAAAACCGGCCGAAATCACTGGCAATACCTCGACCTCCTGGTATTCAACAGGCCTGGTGGTACATGCCAGTAGCAGGTTTTCCAGCATTAGGGCCGACGGGGTGGTGTTCTGCTCAAGGGCCAGCAGAAACCCCTGGCCGGCCACGGCCGTCGGCTCCCCCCAGGCCCTTAGTCGCCAGCAGAGTTCCTGTCGCACCGTTTCGGCCAAAGCTCCGCCATAGGCACAGTACAAATGCTGGTAGTTCTGCAGCACAACAAAGATATGCGTGGCCTGACGGGGGCAGGATGCGCCTACGAGGCACTCGCGGGACAGGCAAACGGACTTGGTGCAGGCGCTCATCGGCACGCCTCCTGCCGACGGCCAGCTTTTGCCCGATACCTCCGTATCGGGACAAGGAAAGTGTGATCAGGAGGCGTTGGGGCTGCGTGGGTAAAAGGAAAAGTCATGGGTCAGTCGAGTCAGATGCTGATTT
Source organism: Pseudomonas sp. X10 (assembly GCF_054889225.1). Lineage (NCBI taxonomy): Bacteria > Pseudomonadati > Pseudomonadota > Gammaproteobacteria > Pseudomonadales > Pseudomonadaceae > Pseudomonas > Pseudomonas sp. X10. The sequence goes on from NZ_CM142677.1 coordinate 2,809,125, forward strand.
GCCATCATTCTTTTGCGCGAACTGACGACTCGTCTTGAAAATTCCTTCGCCTTTTTGAAAAACGGTTAAATCCGTAGGCCTTGGGAGCACTTCGGCGAGGACTCCCGCCTGGTGCGAGTCCCGAAATGCCTCCCAAGATGCTTTGCCCCGTGACGGTGCGGGTTACCAGCGGTAGGTCAGGGTGGCCAGCAAGGTACGGCTCTGGCCGTAATAGCACTGCAACGCATTCTGGCAGAAGCCGACGTAGCGCTTGTCCAGCAGATTGTTGGCACTCAGGCGCAGTTCGGCGCCGTCCATGCGCCTGTCCGCCTTGCCGAGGTCGTAGTGCAGGCTGGCATCGAACAGGGTGCGGCCAGGCATTTCCAGGGTATTGGCCGCATCGCCGTAGGCTTTGCTCATGTAGCGCGCGCCGAAGCCGGCGCCAGCGCCTTGCAACGGACCCTCGCCCAGGGTGTAGTCGAGCCACAAGGACGCTTGGTGGGCCGGCACCTGGACCAGCTCGTTGCCTTCCAGGCTGGAACCATCCGCCGCCGCATTGGCCTTGGTGACTTCCGAGTCCATGTAGGCGTAGGAGGCCAGCAGGTCGAGGCCTTCACTCAGGCTGGCTTTGGCATCCAACTCCAGGCCACGCACCCGAGCTTCGCCGCTCTGCACGCTGAAGCCGACGTGGGTCGGGTCCGGATCCGGGGTGGTGATGTTCTCCTGGTCCAACTGGAAGGCCGAGAGGGTGATGAAGCTGTTGCTGCCTGGCGGCTGGTATTTCACGCCGACTTCGTATTGCTCGCCGGTCATCGGCTTGAACGGGCGGCCGGAGAAGTCAGTGCCATCCACTGGCTCGAATGAGGTCGAATAGCTCAGGTAGGGGGCCAGGCCGTTGTCGAACAGGTAGGCCAGACCGATGCGGCCAGTCGGTTTGTCTTCGCGCTGCTTGCTCCTGTTCTCGCCATTCAGCCCGCTTTCGGTGCGGGTCGATACCCAGTCCTGGCGCAGGCCGAGGGTCAGCACCCAGTTGTCCAGGCGGATCTGGTCTTGCAGGTAGAGGCCGGTCTGTTCGCGCTGCTGGTGGTAGTCGATGCGGGGAATAAGGTCCGGCACCGCCTGGCCGTAGCGCGGCGCGAAAATGTCCAAGGGGCCCGAGTAGAGGCCGGAGGCGAACTGGTATTCGTCGTTCAGGGACAGGTAGTCCACGCCGATCAGGAGCTTGTGGTCGAGGCGCCCAGTGCTGAAGTCAGCCTGGCCGAAGGTGTCGACGGTCACGCTGCGCGCTTCGCCTTCGCCGTGGGTGGCCACGCGGCTGAGTTGGCGACCGTCGTCGCTGAGCAGGTAGCCGGGGCTGGCGGTGGTGTCGATCCTGGCACTGTTGACCTGCAGGTTCTGCTGCAGGCTCCAGACGTCGTTGAGGCGGTGCTCGAGCAGGTAGCCGAGGGAGAACTGCTCGCGCTGGTAACCGTCGAAATCCGGCTCACCGAGATAACGGCTGCGAGGCAGGCGGCCATTAGCCCCGGAGTGCAGGCTGGCATCGGCCGGCAGCGCGACGTAGTCGGAGATGTTCTTGTCCTTCTGGTACAGGCTGAGCAAGGTGAGCCGAGTGTCTTCGCTCGGCTGCCAGGTCAGGGCGGGGGCGATGAAGGTGCGCTTGTCGTAGCCATGGTCGACTTCGCCCTGGGTGTCCCGGAGCAGGCCGGTCAAACGGTATGCCAGGGTGCCTTCCTCGTTCAGGGGGCCACTGAGGTCCAAGGCGCCTTGGGCGCGGTCATTGCTGCCAGTCTGCAGTTGGATTTCGTGCAAGGGCTCGAAGGTCGGCCGCTTGCTGACCAGGTTGGCCAGCCCGCCAGGCGTGTTCTGCCCATAGAGGACCGATGCCGGCCCCTTGAGGATTTCGATGCGCTCCAGGCCATAGGGCTCGATGCGCATCATCGCCGCGCTATAGGCCCCATAGGGCAGGCGCGAGCCGTTGAGGTTATAGCGCAGGAAGAAGCCACGGCTTTGCAGGACATCGTTACGGCTGTCGCTGTCGCCGAAGGAGGCAACGACCCCAGGGGTATAGCGGACCGCCTCGGTGATGTTCTGCGCGCCTTGCGCCTGCACCTGGTCATGGGTCACCACGTTGATGGTCTGCGGGATCTCGATCAGCGCGCTGTCGGTCTTCGAGCCGGTGGCGCTGCGCTTGGCCACGTAGCCTTCAACCGGACCCCAGGCGTTTTCCCCGGTCTGGGCATCGATCAGCACTTCGCCCAGGCTGATGGCATCGCTTGCCTGGCGCTCCAGAGTGAACGTACCGCCGGAGGTTACCTGGAGCACCAGGCCCGTGCCGGCCAGCGCCCGGGTAATGGCGTGTTCCGGGCTCAGGTCGCCTTTGATTGGCGGTGCCGACAGGCCGCGTACCAGCGCCGGCGCATAGACGATGGTGCGACCGCTTTGCCGGGCGATCTGGTCAAGGGTAACGGCCATGGGGGCGGCGGGCAGGTCGAACGACTGCACGGACTGCCTGGCATCGACCCGGGCCGATTCGCCCTGGGCCATGGCCGGCAGGGAGAAGGCGAGCGCCAGGAACAGCGGGGCCAACAGAAGGGGGTGGCGTGGGTACATGAATAGGCTCCATAGATCTTGGCAGGTCCGCTTTTTCTCAAGCGGTTCCAAGGCCTATGTGCGACGAGCGCGGAAAAGCGATATAGGCGCATGAAAAAAAATTGCAGCGTTGCTGGCATCCGGCAGCTAGCCCAGGGTTGACGGGCGCAACTCGATCCGGGTCCACCAGCCCAGGGTATGCTCGATGCGCAGCGGCAAGGTCTGCTCCAGGGCCCTCAGGACGCCATCGCTGTCGTCCAGGGGAAACAGGCCTGAGACACGCAGCCGAGCGGCATCCGGGGTGATTCGCAGTACGCCGTGGCGATAGGCGCGCAGCGTTTCGACCAGTTCGCCCAGGCTCCAGTCGTCGACACTCAACCAACCGTCCACCCAACTGCTTTCGCCGAACCGGTTAGCGGCCAGGGGCTGGATGCTGCTGGCATCGAAACGTGCGCCCTGGCCTGCGTCGACCGTGGCCTGGGCACCGTTCAAGGTGTCGATGCGCACACTGGCTTCCTGCACCCAGACACGGCTGGCCTGGTCTTGCAGGGCGACCATGAAGCGTGCGCCTGGCGTCTGCACGCTGCCCGCCGGGGTACGCACGATGAACGGCAACGACCCCTGGGCGGCCTGGACCAGGAGCTTGCCACGGCGCAACAGCAGCTCTCGGCTGTAGGCATCGAAACGCAAGTCGACGGCGCTGCAGGCGTCGAGCAGCAGTTGACTGCCGTCGGGCAGGGTCTCGGCGAGCCGCTCGCCAGTGCCACTGCGCAGGTCGGCGCCCAGCTCCAAGGGCATGCCTGGACGGCCCAACAAATGTACGCCCAGGCCGACGCCGGCGATGGCCAGCGCGCCGCGCAACAGATGACGGCGGTTGACGGCCGGGGTTTGCAATGTTCGGCGCAGCGCCGGGTCTGCCGTAACCAGCGGCACAAGGGTGCGGGTCAGGTGGCCTTGAACCCGCTGCCAGGCCTGGGCATGGGCTGGATCGGCAGCGAGCCAGTCCTCGAAGGCCCGCTGTTCGCCAGGGGTGACTTCGCCGGAGCGCAAGCAAGCGGTCCATTCGATGGCCTGTTCGATAGGCGTGCTCATCAGCGCAGCAGTTCCTGGCAGCAGAGTTTCAGGCCCTTGGCCACGTACTGCCGCACGCGGATGGTGGACACGCCCAGCAGCACCGCGATGTCGGCGTACTTCATGCCATCGAGCTGGCTATAGAAAAACGCTGCCCGGGCCCTGGGCGACAAGCCATCGAGCAGAGCATCGATCGCCAGCAGGGTCTCCATGGCCAGCGCGCGCTCTTCCGCAGAGGGTTCCAGCGCTTCCGGCTCCAGGGCCAGGGCTTCGAGGTAAGCCCGCTCCAGGTCGCGGCGACGCCAGCTGGCATAGATCAAGCGCTTGGCGATGGTCGTCAGGAGTGCCCGGGGTTCGCGGATGCTCTGTGGGGCAGGGTGGGCAACCACCTGGACGAACGTCTCGGCCGCCATGTCGGCTGCGTCATGACGGCAGCCCAGGCGGGCCTGTAGGCGGCCGACCAGCCAGCCGTGATGCTCGCCGAACAGGCGATGCAGCAACTGGTGGCGCAGGGCGGGGGTATCCGAAGACGACATGGAGGCACGGGAGAGAATGACTAATGAGAAGTATTATTATTTATTCCCATGTGCCACACAACCTCAGCCGTCGTCGGAAGGCCCCGCGAGGGGGGGATGCTGTGGCAGGTAGGGCAGCAGGCGTTCGGTTTCCTTCCTGACCACGGCATAACATTCACAGGTGAGCTGTTCGAGACGAACCCTGTCCAGAACCTTGATGCGGCCACGGCTGTACTCGATGACCCCTTGACGCTGCAACTTGCCTGCAGCGTCAGTCACGCCTTCGCGGCGCACCCCAAGCATGTTGGCGATCAGTTCCTGGGTCATGCACAGTTCATCGCCTTGCAGGCGATCCAGCGAGAGCAGCAGCCAGCGACACAGTTGCTGGTCAATGGAGTGGTGGCGGTTGCACACGGCCGTCTGGGCCATCTGGATAATCAATGCCTGGGTGTAGCGCAACATCAGTTGCAGCAGTTCGCCATGGCGGTTGAACTCGTCCTTGAGCCGTTGCCCCGGCAAACGGTACGCATGCCCGGCACTCTGGACAATGGCCCGGCTCGGCGTGCTTTCGCCTCCCATGAACACCGCGACACCGATCAAGCCTTCGTTGCCGACCACGGAAATCTCGGCTGAAGCGCCGTTCTCCATGACGTACAGCAGCGACACGATGGCGTCGGTGGGAAAGTAGACATGACAAAGAGCGTCGCCAGACTCGTAGAGGACTTTGCCAAGGGGCAGGGTGGTCAGTTTGAGGTCTGGTAGCAGCCGCTCGAACGCTTCGGCGGGCAACGCCGCGAGCAGGTGGTTCTGCTTTGGCTCGGGTGTAGCGGGCATCTGCGCACCGTTGAAGGATCAATGGATCGAGTGCTCAGATTAGTCCAATCGTGCCGCACAAACAGCCCCTGTAAGCGGCCCAGCGCACCGACCCGGCGGCGATGATCTGCGATGATCCAGAGGGTGCGTAGCAACTGCTGCGCCGAACGTCGGAGATCACCCCATGAACAGACCCCATGATCCGAACCTTGTGCAAGGCCCCGGCAAACCCGTCAGCCGGCACCCACAGTCCCCGACGATCCCCCATGAGCAGGGGCAGTCAGGCAATGAGGCGCCGCTGCCGCCCCAAAGCCGGAACGAACCACCTCGACGCGAACGGCCACGGCCATGAGCAACGACTGGGACACGGTCTTCAACCCGTTCTATTTCGTCATCGCACGGGACACCGGCAATGTGATCCGGGTGATTCGTCGCGATAGCCGACCGGCAAACACCCGCACGTTGATCCATCGCAACGCCTCTGTCGCGCAGCGGGACCGCTACGCTGACTTCTATCAGTCCGGGCAAAACCTCGTGCATGCCTCCACCGTGCTGGATGACTTTGCCAACAGCGAGCTACAGACCTAGGGCTTAGCTCGCGGCAAAGCAGGGCCGTGAGCGAACCTCGACAGCCCCTAGCGTACCGGTAGGGAGGATGGCTGGCATTGGGCAATCACCTGATGCACGCCACCATCGTCCTTAAGCCTCAAAACCCCATCGGCGAGTGCCCGGCCGTCAAGGCTGAGCATCAACTCGCCGTCATCGCTATGACAGACTTCGATGCGATAGTGGGTACTGCCGAAGCGGTAGTGCAGGACGTAGCCGGGCCAGTCGGCCGGCAGCCGCGGCTGTATGCGCAGCTTGTCGCCACTGCGCTGCACGCCCAGCAGGCTCTCTACGATCAGGCGGTACATCCAGCCCGCCGAGCCGGTGTACCAGCTCCAACCGCCTCGGCCGGCATGGGGTGGCATGGCATAGACATCGGCGGCCATCACATAGGGCTCGACCTTATAGGTATCGATCAATTCCGCACAGCCCTGGCGAACCGGGTTGATCAGGCGCAAGAGCTCCCAGGCCTTGGCGTTATCGCCCAGGTGGGCGAACGCCATGCTGGCCCAGACGGCGGCATGGCTGTATTGCCCGCCGTTCTCACGGACGCCCGGCACATAACCTTTTGTACCCAGGGTCCAGCGTACCTTTGTCGAAGGGCGGGTCGAGCAGTTGCACAATGCCGATGTCACGGCGTACCAGGTGGCGGTTCAGGGCGCTCATGGCTGTGCGGGCCCGTTCGGGCGAGGCGACCTGGGACAGCACGGCCCAGCTCTGGGCGAGGGAGTCGATACGGCACTCCTGATTGCTTGCCGAACCCAGCACCTGGCCGTCATCGAACCATGCGCGCCGGTACCACCCGCCATCCCAGGCATGGGTTTCAAGGTTGTCGCGCAACGCCGCCGCCTGCTGGCTGCAATGCAAGGCGAAGCTGCTGTCGCCTCGGCGTTGGGCAGTGTGGCCGAATTCCTGCAACACTTCATGGCCGAAGAACCCCAACCAGACGCTTTCGCCCAGCCCCTGTTCACCGACACGGTTCATGCCATCGTTCCAGTCGCCGCTGCCCATCAGCGGCAATCCGTGACAACCGCATTTCAGGCCATGGCCAATGGCCCGCTGGCAATGCTGGTACAGACTCTCCACCAAGGCTGAACGGGAGGGTAGGTCGTAGTAGGACTCTTCACCGGCGTTCAGTGCGCGGCCTTCGATGTAACCGACCTGCTCGTCCAAGACGCTGATGTCCCCCGTCACCTCCACATAGCGGCTGGTGGCCAGCGGCAGCCAGAGTAGGTCGTCGGAGCAACGGGTGCGCACGCCGCGCTGCAGTGGCGGGTGCCACCAGTGCTGCACGTCGCCTTCGGCATATTGCCGGGCAGCGCAGGTTAGCAGATGCTGGCGCGCTGCCGCAGGGTCCGCATGGATCATGGCCATGCTGTCTTGCAACTGGTCGCGGAAGCCGATGGCGCCGCCTGACTGGTAGAAACCGCTGCGCGCCCAGAAGCGGCAGGCGATCACTTGGTACATCAACCAGCCATTGGCCAGGACATCGAGCGCTGGCTCCGGGGTTTCGATCCGAACGCTGTCTAGCGTCTGGCGCCAGTAGTTTTGCACGCTTTCCAGCTCGACCGCTGCCGCCCTGAGCCCTCGGTACTGCTGCACGCGCCGGGTGGCGGCCGTGGCGTCCTGCTCGGCGCCAAGGCGGAACACCACTTCACGGCTTTCACCATCCGCCAGCGCCAGGCTGACCTGCAATGCCGCACAAGGGTCAAGGCCTGCGCCGGTGCGTCCGGACAACCGCGCACGGCCCATAGCGGCAGGCGCTTGGTAAGTGCCGTTGCGGCCGAGAAACTCGCTGCGGTCACAGGTGACACCCTGGTAGGGCAAGTCGCTGTCGAGGAACGCCACCCGCCCGGAGAACTCGATGGAGTAGGCGTTGCGGGCAAACAGCGCGCCGCTGAACGGGTCGGCCTCGCTGGCCACATGCATGGCCGACTTGCTCCGCAGGTCCCCCAGCACCCATTCCACGAAGCAGGTGACAGACAGTCGGCGTGGCCGGCCGCAGGTGTTGTACACCTTGAGCCGGGAGAACTTGACCGGGGCATCCAGCGCGACATAGACCCAGAGCTCACTGCGCAGGCCCTCTTCGACGTACTCGAACACGCTATAGCCAAAACCGTGGCGGGTACGGTACGTGCCTGGGCCGGGGCTGGGCTGCGCGGTGGGCGACCAGAAACGCCCGCTGTCCTCGTCACGCACATAGAGAGCTTCGCCGCTGGGATCGCTGACGGGGTCGTTGTGCCAGGGCGTCAAGCGGAATTCATGGGCGTTCTCGCTCCAGGTGTAGGCGCTGCCAACCTCAGAGATGACGCTGCCAAAGTGCGGATTGGCCAGGACGTTGACCCATGGCGCCGGGGTCGGCTTGTCGGCCAGCAGAGGAATAATGTACTCGCGGCCATCGGCACTGAAGCCTCCATAAGGGTTGTCGAGTAGCAGAGTCGGAGCCCCCGATACAGTTGGCTTCTTGCCGGGTGGGTGGACGTCCGCCAGGCTCGGCTCGAAAGGCGGCAGTGAGGGCACGACGCGCCGGCGGTGCAGTTGTTCGGCGAGGCTACCGTGGCTGTCGCTGAGCACCAGCCGCGCTACCGAGAGCATCAGGGTCCGGTCCTCGTCGGAGAGCTGCTGTGCCGGGCGGATGAATATCCCACCGGGCCGGTCGAGCAGCGCGGCTTCGCTGCCGGAGGCCACCACGCCCATGATCAGATCCTGCAACTGCTGGCGATAGCCGACCTGGTCTTCGTTCCAGATCACCAGGTCCAGCGCCAGGCCTTTCTGTCGCCAATAGGCATGGGCATGGACCATCTGCCTGATCAGCTCGATGTTGGCGGGGTCGCTGATCTGCACCAGTACGATTGGCAGGTCTCCAGAGATCGCCTGCCCCCACAGGCCGGACTGGTTGCGCCGGTTACTGGCCAGCTGTGCGCTGCTGCCGCGTAAGGACGCGTTGGCATAGATCACCGAAGCGGCCATCTGCTCGAACAGGCGGGCATCGGCCAGCGACCCGTTGAGCTGGCGCAACAGCACCTGGCTGTGGGTCCAGGCCAGGTCGAAGACCCGGTCGGCCAGATGGCGGTCTCGGTACTTGGTTATCTGCTGCAAGCAGGCTTCGCGGCTGGCGGCCACGCCAGTGACCAGGTCGATGGTCGCCGTTTGCCCTGGCTCTAGGGTGAAGCGGCAACGAATCGCGACGATCGGGTCGAGGACTGCTCCAGCGCTGCCGGAGAGTTGCCCGGCACCGGGTTCCAATGCTGCCGGGGCCTTCAGGGTGCGGCCCCGGCCAATGAAGCGGGCCCGGTCGGTTTCATAGGAAATGGCGTCGATATCTACGCCGTGAGCTGCCAGTACATGGCACATCCAGGGCACCGCTTCCTGTTGTGAACGTGGCCGCCGGGTGCAAACGATGGCCTGCAGTGGTCGTACTAGCTCGGTCTGGACAAACAGCTTGCTGAAGGCAGGGTGCAGCGCATCGCTGACTGCAGGTGCCAGGACCACCTCGGCGTAACTGGTCAGTTCCAGGGTGCGGCGCCCCTGTCCATGATTGGTCAAATGCAGCCGGCGCAGTTCGATATCGTCTTCGGGCGAGACGGCCATTTCGGTGTGGCAGTCGAAATCCAGCTCGCGCACGCGAAACTCAGCCCGGCCATCACTGAAGATCGCCTCTTGGCTTTTCGGCTTGTGCAGGGTCGGTTGATGGGTAGTGGACCAGTAGGTGCCACTGTCGACGTCACGCAGGTAGCAAAAGCTTCCCAGGCTGTCGTTGGCGATGTCCTCATGCCAGCGGGTCACGGCCAGCTCATTGCAGCGGCTGTAGCCGCCGCCGGTGTTGTTGACCATGACATGGTAGCGGCCATTGGAGAGCAATTGCACAGCAGGGCGTCGGCGGTCGGGGTCGCTGAACACCCGCAACTTCGTTTCGTTGGCCTGGACCGTTTCATCCAGCGCCGGAGCCTGGGACGCATGCAGGTATTGTGCGGCGGTTTTCGGCACCCGCTCCTGCAGCAACAGCATGCAGGCCTGGAACTGTGGGTCTGAGCCGAAGCGCCGTTGCATCGGCTTGTCCAGCAGGACCGAGGTCAGGGCAAGGAACCCCATGCCCTGGTGATGGGCCATGAACGAACGGATAACCACTGCGCTTTGTCCCGGCGGCAGGCGTGCTTCGCTGTAGTCCACGGCCTCATACAGCCCGAAGCGTCCGGCAAGCCCCTGTTCGGCCAGGCGCTGCAGGTTACGGCAGGCGGCAGCCGGCGCCACCATCAGGGCCAAGGCGCTGGCATAGGGGGCCACCACGCGCTCTTCGCCCAAGCCACGCTTGAGGCCCAGGCCTGGCACGCCAAAGGCGCGGTATTGATAGTTGAAATGCATGTCGAGGGCGTTGTAGGCCGACTCGGACACGCCCCATGGGATGCCCGACTGGTTGCCGTGATCGATCTGTCGGGTGACGGCGGCCTGGCAGGTCTGGTGGAGCAAGGTACCTTCGTAGCTGGGCATGACCAGCATGGGCATCAAGTACTCGAACATCGAACCGGACCAGGACAGCAGCACCGGCACACCGGCGTTGCTGGTAAGCAAGCGGCCGAGGGCGAACCAGCTGTCCTGGGGCACCTGGCCCTGGGCGATGACCACGAAGTTGGTCAGGCGCATCTCCGAGGCGAGCAGGTCATAAAAGGCGGCGTCGAGGCGATGCTCGTCGGCGTTGTAGCCGATTACGAAAAGATCCCGTTGGGGGTCATAAAGGAAGCTGAAGTCCATCTTCGCCAGGCCTGCAATCCGGGTTGCCAGGCGCGTGGAGACGCCAATGCGCTCGATTGCCAGGGCCTGGACGGCGGCGGCGGCGGCCTGTTCGGCCAGCGGCCAGTCGGCGGGGGCGAGCTGTGCCAACGCCCTCCAACTCAACGGCGCCTGCCACTGCGGATCGTTGCCAGGCGGCAGCTGAAAACGCAGCCACTCTGCTTGCAGGTCCAGGCATTGCTCCCGCAGCGTTTGCCACCAGAAGGCACAGTCGTCGGCGTTCACGTCTTCAGGCGCGAGGGGCGCAGAAGACGACTGTGCGATGAGCCGTTGCAACAGTTCGGGCAGATGTGACGCCGGGGCTGCTGGCGATATCAGCAGGCGCCCATGCACCTGCAGTGTCTCGTCGCGTATCGCCTGTACCTCGCCATAAGCGCGGCCATTGCTTTTCAGGGCTTGCAGCAGTACGTCCAGGGTGTCCAGCAGGCCTTGGGTCAAGCGCTGGTCCAACAAGGGCGCATCGGCCATTGCCAGCAGGCCGGGTCTCAGGGTCAGGAGCAAGCCGGCCAGGTTGCCGCTGTCCACAGTCGAGACATACAACGGCGACAGTGGCGTGAGGGCTTGGGTGTCGTACCAGTTGTAAAAGTGCCCCTTGTAGCGCTCCAGGCCACTCATGCTGTCAAGCATCGAGGTCAAGCGCTGGAACAGACGCCCAGCGCCCAGGTAGCCAAAATCGTGCGCGGCCAGGTGCGAGAGCAGCGCCATGCCCATGTTGGTCGGCGAGGTCCGGTGGGCGACGTTTGCATAGGGCGGCTCCTGGATATTGTCGGGGGGCAGCCAGTTGTCCTCAGGGCCGACATAGCGGTCGAAGAAGGCCCAGTTGCTGCGGGCCAGACGACGCAGGAAGCGCAGGTCGTCAGGCGAAGGATCGAAGGCAGTGCCAGCGCTGGCGCGACTTAGCCACCAGGCCAGTGCCGGGCTGAGCAGCCACAGGACCAGAATCGGCGAGGCAAGGGCGAGAACGACGGGCTGAAGGACCAGGGCACCTGCCAGCAGCAGGGCAATGACAGGCGCGACCCACAAGCTCCGATAGAGGCCGTAGAGGGTGTTGACGCTGGTGCGTTCCACCTCCCGCGAGGGACTCCATTGCAGCAACCGGCGTTTGCTGACGAACATGCGCCATAGGGTACGGGCGATGGCATCCAGGCTGTAATAGGCCTCGAAAGGCAACCAGGCCAGTGACAGGCCGGTGCGGACAAAGTGCAGGCCCGAGGCCCGCAACGCAGCTGACAGGTGTTCGCCAAACGGTACATCGGCGGTCTTGCGCAGCAACCTTGCGCAGCAACTCCAGGAGGGTGTTCAACAGCGGCTGGGTCAACAACAACACCAGCACGGCGAGCGTCCACAGGGCCGGGGACGAGGACACCAGCCAACTCCAGAGCAACACTGTCAGGAACGCTGCGGGTTCCAGGCTGCGCCGCAGGTTGTCAAAGATCTTCCAGCGTGAGAGCGCGCTGAGGCGGTTACGCGTTGCCCCATCGGCAGGTTTCGCTGTCCAAGGCATGAGCCATGGCAGCAGTTGCCAGTCTCCCCGTATCCAGCGGTGGTGCCGCTTGACGTCAGCGCTGTAGCGCGCTGGATATTCTTCGAACAGTTGCACATCGCTGAGCAGGCCGGAGCGCGCATAGCAGCCTTCGATCAGGTCGTGGCTGAGGATGCAGTTGTCGGCAAAGCAGCCATCCAGTGCCTGCTCGAAGGCGTCTACGGCGTAAATACCCTTACCGATGAAAGAGCCGTGCAGGAACAGGTCCTGATAGACGTCCGAAACCGCCCGAGTATAAGGGTCGACCCCAGCATCGCTGCCGAAGAGCCGGGCATAGGCCGAGCGCGACGCACTGGGCAGGCTGATGCCGACCCTGGGTTGCAGGATGGCGTAGCCGGAACTGATGCGACCCGTTTGCGGGTCGGGGCGGGGGCGGTTCAATGGATGCTGCATGGCACCGATAAACTGGCGCGCCGTGTCCCTCGGCAACTGGGTGTCGGTGTCCAGGGTGATGACGTAGCGCACGTTATCGAGTTTCGCTATGTCGCCTACGATCAGCATGAAGCGCTCACGGCCCCGGCCGCGCAACAAGGCATTGAGCTCGGCGAGCTTGCCCCGTTTGCGCTCGTGCCCCATCCACACCTGCTCGGCGGCGTTCCAGCCTCTTGGCCGATGCAACAGGAAGAATCGCTCGCCACCGGCCGCCGGGTACTTGCGATTCAGCGCTTCGACACGCTGGGCAGCCAACAACAACAGGCCGGCATCCTCGGGCAGGGTCTGCTGCGGGGCATCCATGAAATCACTGAGCAGCGCGAAGTGCAGGTGCTCATCGCGGTTGGCCAAAAAGCGCACTTCAAGCCCCTCGACCAGCTCCTCGACATCGCCGGCATTGGCCATCAGGGTAGGGACTACGACCAAGGTCCGGGCATTGGCGGGTATCCCGTCCTTGTAATCCAGGCGGGGCAGGAAGGAGGGCTTAACGCTCAGGGTGACCAGCCAGTTGACCAGACCGATGGCCAGGCGGCTGGTCATCAACAAGATGGGTAAGGCCAGGATTGCCAGCACTGCGACGGACCAGCCGTCATGGTAGATGGCCTGGAGGAAGACCCAGGCGAAGAGAAACGAGAGCAGCCCTACGGGCCCCAGGTAGAAGGTCAGGGGAGCCCGGTGCAGCAAGCGCTGCCAACGCTCAGCGTAGGGCACACGGGCACCGAGCCTTTGTTCCAGGAGCGACAGGCCTGGGCCGATCAGATAGAACCCTACGTGCCCTGCCTGCTCACCAAGTGCGGGGGCAGGGGTGTTCGACAGTTCAATGGCCAACCCCGCGACCGCGTCTTCGCTATACGCGCAATGGCGCGCCAAACGCTCGATCACATGGCGGTAATGATCGCGGCTGGCGAAGTCCATGGCTGGGTACACCTGGGCGGGGTCCTTGCCCAGGGTGCGCTCGACATGGCTCATGCGTTCGACGAACTCACGCCAGTCATGGGTCGACAGCAGCCGCAGGCTACCGATGCAATTGCTGATGGAGACCTGGTCAACCGCCTGTTGCTGAGCGTCGACCTGGACCTGTCGTTCGATGCTGAGCCCGGACTCGGCAAGTACCTGTTCGACCCAGGCCAGCGGCTGGGTCAGCGGCGCACTCTGTCCTTGCAGCCGCCTGGCCAGCTCGGCAACGAAAGCCTCGCTCATCGACGGTGCCGAGTGGGCCATCTCCGCGATCACCAGAACCACGCTCTTGACGTCGCGTTCGGCGACTTCGATGAGGCGGTCGGCCCAATCGTTGGCCAGGTTGCGATCGGCCCAGTTGGCCATGACCCGTGCGGCAACCCGGCGCAGGTTCTCGATCAAGGCCAGGCGCAGCATGATGGGAATTGCCCACAGCTCGCCCAGGGTCAGCGCGTTGATGCTTTGATAGGACTCGACAAAACGGCTGAGGCTTTGCGCATCGACACGGCCATCGCCATGGGAGATGGTCTCCAGGGCGATGTCATAGGCACGCGGCAAGCCCTTTGACGGGCCATTGGCCAGGCGCGGCAGCTCCCGGCTGTAGCCGGGCGGCAAATGGGTCTTGGCGATGCGGATGTGCGCTTCGACCAGGTAGAAATTGTCCAGCAGCCATTCTGCCGCCGGCGTCACCCGGCGCGAGGTAGGCAGCGCCTTGGCGAACGCGGCACAACAGGTGGACAGGGTGGCTTCATTGTCTGCCAGGCGGCCGAGCAGGGCGTCGGCAGCGCAGAGGGCGCTGAGCTGATGCTGGCTGGCCAGGAATGTGCCATGGCCAGCCATCTGTTCGGCGCCGAATAGCTCCGCGCGTAACAGGCTTTCGTACTCAAACGCACGCGGCGGCGTTGGACGCCAACGGCTCAACGTGTCTGGCAGGCGCTTGAGGAAGGAGAGGGCGCGAGGCCAAGGGTTATCCATAGTGTCCTTGCTGAACGAAGTCCGACCAGTAAGGAGTCAGTCTGCCGGGGCGGCGCAGCACGGTCTGTTCGGTAGCGAACAGACCCACCTGGGCATTTCGCTTAACCTGGCTTTGTCACTCATTGATGGCCGGCTCCCGCATGAAACCGCCGATTATCACCACCCTTGAAGCGTCTGGACGCCTTGAAGCGGCGAACCACTCGGCCGATGTCCTTTTTGACGATCTGGACCGAGGGTTGCTGCTGACTGCGGAAGATGGGCGCATCGAAAGCGCCAACCTCACGTTCTGCCGCTGGATTGGCTACACACGGGAGGACTTGCTCCGGCTGAGGATCCAGGACTTGATGAGCCTGGAAGCGAGGACGTTCCATCAAGCCTACTGGAGGCCGCTCATGCGACTCCAAGGTGCCGTGGCCAGCGTCAAGTTCGAGCTTGTGCATCACATCGGCTACTCAGTCCCTATGATGCTGAGTGCAATCAGCTGTGCGCACTCCAGTGGCATCTTTCATGAACTCACCTTGTTCAAGGCCGAGGACTGGCCGAAGTACGAGCGGGAACTGGTAAACGCCCGGTTGCTGGCTGAACGGCATCTGGCCAACAACCTCAAAGTACAGCGCGCCAAGGACATCGCCCAAGGCGAGCTATACACCGTCTATGCGGCGGCCGAAGACCGGGCGGCGTTCGCCGAACAGATGCTTGGTATTGTCACTCACGACCTGCGCAATCCGCTGTCGGCTATCAAGATGGCGGCGGAGATTCTCTGCCGTCGGGAACAGGACGCAAAGACAACCCAGTTGCTTGGCCACATCACGCGCTCGACCGAACGGGCGCAGCGCCTGGTCGCAGACCTCCTGGACTTCACCCAGATCCGGGTAGGGCGGGGCATTGCCATCAATCCGACGCCGTTGAACCCTCATGAAGCTGTCGCCAGTTGCCTGGATGAGTTGCGTCTGGCGTTTCCCGAGTATGAGGTGCTGCACAAGGCTATCGGAGAGGGTGTCCTTGTCGTCGACAGTGATCGCCTCTGTCAAATGCTCGGCAACCTGGTGGCAAACGCCATGGCTTATGGTGATTCGAAGTTTCCGGTAACGGTCACATCCTGTGTGGATGCCGAGACGGTCACCTTCGCGATACACAATCAGGGCCCGCCGATTCCTGCCGGGCTTTCGCACAACCTCTTCGAGCCGATGATCCGGGGTCACAACGAAAACGCGGAGTTGAGAAGCGTAGGGCTTGGCTTGTTTATCGTGCGTGAAATAGCGAAGGCCCACGGCGGGGAGGTGAGGGTGGTTTCCTCGGAGAGTGAAGGGACGAGCTTCATTGTGATGTTTCCACGGGTCTAGGCTTCACGCCCTGAACAAAGCCCCCACGTGTGACATGGGGGCTCTGCTGGCAAAAACCACGGATTAGAATCGCGGTTTGACGGCCTTCCAATCGGCCTTGTACTTCTGCATTTGCTTAACATCATCGCGCTGACGGATGCCGCAGCTCAGGTACTGATCGTTCAGCTTGCCCAACTGATCGTAATCCAGCTCCAGGCCCAGGCCAGGCTGATCGGTGATCTGCACGCAGCCATCGACGATGGGCAACTTGCCGCCCTTGATCACTTCTTCGTCCGGCTCTTGCCAGGGGTAGTGGGTGTCACAGGCGTAGTCCAGGTTCGGCACCGAGGCCGCCACATGGGTCATGGCCATCAGGCTGATGCCCAAGTGCGAGTTGGAATGCATCGACACCCCGAGGCCAAAGGTTTCGCACATCTTGGCCAGCGCCTGGGTATCGCGCAGACCGCCCCAGTAGTGATGGTCGGCGAGGACGATTTGCACGCTGTTCTGCGCCACGCTGCGGCGGAACTCGTCAAAGTCCGTCACTACCATGTTGGTCGCCAACGCCAGGCCTGTGCGCTTATGCAAGTGGGCCATGCCATCCAGGCCTGGGGTAGGGTCCTCGTAGTACTGCAGGTCATCGCCCAGCAGCTCGGCCATACGGATGGCGGTCTCCAGCGACCAGTTGCCGTTCGGGTCGATGCGCAGCGGGTAACCCGGAAAGGCTTTCTTCAAGGCCTTGATGCAGGCCACCTCGTGTTCGGGCGGCAGGGTACCGGCCTTGAGCTTGATGCTCTTGAAACCGTATGCCTCGATCATGCGCCGGGCCTGGGCAACGATCTGCTCCTCACTCAGGGCTTCGCCCCAGTTGTCGGGCGCGTAGGGGGAGTCGACATGTTGGGCGTACTTGAAGAACAGATAGGCGCTGAAGGGCACACGGTCGCGCACTGCGCCACCCAGCAGGTCTACCAGCGGCACGTTCAGCGAGCGCGCCTGTAAGTCGAGAAAGGCTACCTCGAACGCTGAATACGCGTTGCTGACCGCCTTGCTGGCGTGAGAGCCAGGCGCCAACTCTGCACCCGCCAGGCTGGCCGGCTTGTGTGCCGCGACCGTGGCTTGCACGACTTGGCGCAGGTGATTGAGGTTGAACGGGTCCAGGCCGATCAATTGGTCTTTGAGCTGCTCCTGGATCGCCAGGGCCGGGGCATCGCCATAGCTCTCGCCAAGCCCGATGTAGCCGTTGTCGCTTTCGATCTCGATGATCGAGCGCAGCGCGAAGGGCTCGTGGATGCCACTGGCGTTGAGCAGCGGCGGGTCGCGAAAGGCGATGGGGGTCACGGTCACACGTTTGATCTTCAACTCTATTCTCCCGGCAATTCAGGGTTTGAGGTTGGTCGATGGGCGCAGGGCTGCGTGGGCCTGCGCAGGTTTATCCTTTGGGACCAGGCCTTGGTCTCCACGCGGCATAGTGCGAGCAAAGAAGACCACCACTGCAGCAATCAACGAGGTGGTCGCCAGGCCGTACAGGCCTCCTTCGATGGAGCCAGTGGTTTGCTCCAGGATGCCGAAGGTGGTGGGCGCGACGAAGCCGCCGAGGTTACCGATGGAGTTGATCAGCGCGATCACCGCCGCCGCGATGCGAGCGTCCAGGTAACCCTGCGGGATAGGCCAGAAGAGCGCCGAGGCGGCTTTGAAACCGATAGCTGCGAAGCAGATCGCGATGAATGCGAACACCGGCCCACCGGTGGTGGACATGAACATGCCAAAGGCGGCGATCACCAGGGTCACGGCGACCCACGCTTGTTGGTGCTTCCACTTGCTGGCCAGGGCGGCGAAACCGTACATGGCCACGATGGAAATGATCCATGGCACCGAGTTGAACAAGCCCACTTCGAAGTCACTGAGGCTGCCCATTTTCTTGATCATGCTGGGCAGCCAGAAGGTTGCGCCGTAGATGGTCAGGGCAATGGAAAAGTAGATGAAACAGAACAACGCGATCTGCTTGTCGGCGAGCAGCTTGAAGATCGACGGTTTGATGACCTGCACGGCTTCACGGGCCCTTTGTTCCTCGGCGATGGCATTGATCAGCGCGGTTTTTTCTTCTTCGCTGAGCCACTTGGCCTCACGTGGGTGGGACTGCAGCCAGAACCAGACGAAACCGCACAGCACGACCGAGGCAAAGCCTTCGATCAGGAACATCCATTGCCAGCCGTGGAGGTTAAAGCCACTGATGCCAAGCAAGCCACCGGAGACCGGGCCGGAAATGACCGACGCAATCGCCGAACCGCTGAGAAACAGCGCCATGGCTTTACCGCGCTCGGCCGCCGGTAACCATTGGGTGAAGTAGTAGATGATGCCGGGGAAAAAGCCTGCTTCGGCGGCGCCGAGGATAAAACGCAGCACGTAGAAGCTGGTTTCGCCGCGGACGAACGCCATGGCCATGGCTGCCGAACCCCAGGTAAACATGATGCGCGTGAGCCAAGCGCGGGCGCCAAAGCGTTGCAGCAGCATGTTGGAAGGGACTTCGAATAACGCGTAACCAATGAAGAAAAGCCCTGCACCCAAGCCGTACGCCGCAGCGCCGATGCCCAGGTCGGTTTCCAGATGGGTACGCACGAAGCCGATATTGACCCGATCGATGTAGTTGACGATGAACATGACGACGAACAGTGGCAGCACGTGCCGCTTCACTTTAGCGGCCGCTCGGGCGAGCACGGCCGGGTCCGTCGAACTCAGGACATTGTTCAAGGGGGCGACTCCCGATGATTGTTTTTGTGGGGGTTGAGCCGATGATGGACCTTGCTATTGTTCCCGTCTAATCTAAGTTGGCATAGGATTGATACCAGGATTAGATCAATGTTCGAGCTTGCTCAACTGCGCTGCTTCACGACCGTGGCGACTGAACTCAACTTCCGCCGCGCGGCGGAAAAACTCAACATGACCCAGCCGCCACTCAGCCGTCAGATCCAGCTGTTGGAACATCATCTGGGCGTGGACCTGTTCACCCGTACTACCCGCAGCGTCGAGCTGACCGCTGCCGGGCGGGCGTTCTTCATCGAGGCCCAGGCCTTGCTGGAGAGGGCCGAGCAAGCGTCGGTGCTGGCCAAGCGCTTCGCCGAAGGAGATATCGGCACGGTAAGCATCAGCTTCGTCGGCAGCGCGGTGTACGAGTTTCTGCCCAAAGTGATCGCTGAAGCCCAGGTCAACCAACCTCATGTGAAGGTGTCCCTGAGCGAAATGAACACCTACCAACAACACGAAGCCCTGCGCGCGCGCCGCATCGACCTGGGGATCGCCCGCGCACCCTTGCAACAACCGGGCTTTGCCACCGAGTGCCTGGTACGCGAGCCATTCGTGCTGGCCATGCCGAGGCACCATCGCCTGGCCAGCGCCGCTCAAGTGGGAGTAGGGGACCTGGATGGGGAGCCGTTCCTGATGTATTCCCACGCCGCCTATCCGCCGTTCAACGAACTACTCACCGGCATGTTCCGCTCCGCCCAAGTAGCGCCGGAATACGTACAGTGGCTGGGTTCTTCGCTGACCATCCTGGCACTGGTAAATGCCGGGCTGGGCATGGCCCTAGTTCCCCGTTGCGCCACCAACGTAGTGTTCAAAGATGTAGTGTTTCGCGAAATTGACTTGGGGGAAGGTGTAAAGAGCGAACTGCACTTGATCTGGCGGGCAGACAACGACAACCCGGCGTTTCGTATGCTGCTGGAAGGTATTCGCGGAGCCGTGCAGGCGGGGCCGGGTTTAGGTTAATAATTATAACTACACTAAATAACTATTTAGTGTAGTTATAGGTTTTTGTTATTAAAAGCGTAGGAGGGTGCTGAACAACTCCTGCATTGCGACTTCTCGGCCGTGAAAATCTTTTGTCGGGTGCGGCTTGCGGTGGTCAACCTTAGGGCGTCGCCGAACGGCGATCAGGCAAGATGAGATCAGTCGAGAAACAACTGAGATCGCGTCCGAGCTTACTGGTTGTAAATGAGCATTTCGAGCCTGTTTTCAACACAGCATGGTCTACGCGCAGGCATTGTTCAGGACTCCCAGGTACACGTTGTGATCGGATTGGAAGTCTTGTCGATCAGTCCTGAACGGCAAGATC
Organism: Pseudomonas sp. X10; assembly: GCF_054889225.1. Lineage (NCBI taxonomy): Bacteria > Pseudomonadati > Pseudomonadota > Gammaproteobacteria > Pseudomonadales > Pseudomonadaceae > Pseudomonas > Pseudomonas sp. X10. The sequence continues at coordinate 2,828,823 of NZ_CM142677.1, forward strand.
GGTACGATTGGTGAAACCCGCGAGCGTGGTTCGGTGCGATTACTGCTGCGCATCGGCACCTGCAAGGCATTGGGGAAACAGGTCGCAAGCATCCTGACAAAGCAGGATCCGTCAGCGGGCCATGGCTTGGCCAGAGACAACCAGGCGCTATCTCTGGCCGCATAATCAGGAACGATCGGTGTTCGCAGCAAGCCGTTGTCCGTATGGAGCCGAGAGTTCGACGTTCTATGAATCGATGTTGATGAGGACTCTACGTGGAGTATTACTGGGAACGTGGCTCGACGAGCCTGTTCATCACAGGTTTCGTTGTGGGAACACGTGGAGCATGTTGTTGCGGAGCGAATCAAGGGGTGTCCCAGGTTTCAAATCTGTCCACCACCGGGCCTCTGGTCTCTATATTGGCCTTCCTATAATGTATATTATGTTAAACCAGATGCTATGTCAGAAATGTTCATGAGCTGCCTAAGCCACTGATTCGACGAATGCGGTTTGGACGACTAGTCTTGCAACGGGCCATGTCCATAGTGTTCATGAAGAGTCCTCGAGTGAGGTTGCTGCCCATGAAACTGATTCAGTGCCGTTTCTCTTCTGGTCAACGACTACCGCTGCTCGTGCAAGCTGGTGACGCAGCGCCGCTGCCCATGCTTGTCCCTTTCATTTACGTCCAGCTCAAACTCAAGCATCGTGCATACAGTACCGCCGCAGCGCACCTGCGCGCGATCCAGGCTTTTTACACCTATGCCAAAAGCCGTGACCTCAATATTGATGAAGCCATCTTGGCCTGCCACTTCGAGGCGATTCTTGCGTTACTGGACGGTTACGCCATCTGGCTCCAAAGTCGCCGCCAAGCCGACAACCTGGTGGCCCGAATTGGCAAAGCTGACACTGTATTTTTTCAGCAGATCGGTTCACGAACACGGGACCAGTACCTGCGCTTGTTGAAGAAATACCTGTCTTGGTGTGTTACCCGTTACCTCCCGCGCGCCCGTCAGAACTCAGCCACACACGCTGACATCGACGTGGTATTTGCCGATGTCGCCGACGTCATTGAGCGGCGATTTGAGAGCCATATCATCAATGCTCGTCCCGACCGCACTCGTTACCGCAGCCTGACAGATACGCAACTACAGATCGTTCGGACAGTGATTCGCCCTGGCGCTGCGGAGAATCCGTTCCCGGAGCGTTTGCAACTGCGTAATTGGCTAATGATTGAATTGCTCTTGGAGACCGGCATCCGTCGCGGAGAGCTTCTGAAGCTCTACACCACGGATATTAATAAGGGTTCTCAGCACGCCTACGTCAGCATCAATGATCGCGAAAATGACCCGGGCGACCCCCGTGCTGAAGAGCCTGCGCTAAAAACGCACGGACGAACCGTAGGTATTTCTACACAGTTGTATGAGGTCTACGAGCACTATATCCAGAGCGAGCGGCGCCCTTGGCGTGACGGTAAACCGATTAAATTGCCGTACCGCTATTTGTTCATCTCGGATCGAGGCCGCCCGTTGTCGGTTCGCGCATTGTCTAACGTCCTCGATCGGCTGTTTCTGAACATTGAACTGGCGCATCCAGGGTTGTTGCCTACTCTCTCTGCACATGACTTTCGTCACACCTTCGCCGATCGTTTCTTGGCTTACCTGGTCGAGCAACGTAGGTACGACCTAGACCGCGCTACGGACGAACTCCGACGAGTCTGCGGGTGGGCTGAGACTTCGGCGATGCCACGTCGTTATGCAAGTCGTTATCTAGCCGAGTCTGCGAACCGCCATAACGCCCAGCGTGCCTCGGCAGCTTGGGGCCGACTTGACAGTTAAGAAGGTTCGTCGTGACTAAATCAGCCGATCGCGAACAGGCATCACCCTCCTCCTTTCCTCCGGCCTACGTGTTCGAGGGCCCGGCTCTGGTTGCGATTCGAACTCGCACCACTGATCAGCGAAAGTACGTCGATACCCGTTTGCCGATATGGACCTGGTACGACGGTGGGCTCGCAATGACAATCGATTGGGCTGAGCTCCATCTCAATCCTGACATCATGCAAATTGCCAAAGCGTTCGTTGCATATGCACTCGAAAAATACGCACCGGTAACGGCATTTAAAGCATCCGGAGTGTTTGGACGGCTAGCTGAAAGCGAGATCTCACGCAAATTTCCTTGGACAAGGCAAGAAGTGGTCACGATAGTAAGTGCATGGAAAAAATCTCGCGAAAGCATCATCTTTTTTAGAACCTTCTATCGATGGGCGCTTGGTCGAGGAATATTGGGCTTCGACAAAGAAACATATCTCGCACTTAAAGAGATAAAGACGAACCGCGTTGATCCTTATGAGCGGATATTCTTATCCCAGTCCGGCCTAGCCCTTAATGAAGAGATTCGACTCCTTAAGCGCATTGAACGAGACCTTTCATCTGATTCTTGGGAGGAATTCCAGCTAAATATAATTCTTCACTTAGGATTCGAGCTCGCGCCGAGGTCGATCCAATTTCATTCACTAGACGTTACGGATTTTGAGTTCATTGAAAGCGCTGATCATGAGAAGTACTACACCCTATGGCTACCCATGGCTAAAAAGGTCGGCCAGCGCAGACCTGAGCGGCGCCCCCGCAAAATAACCACCCGCCTCGGTGAGAAAATCTCACGCCACGTTTTAGAAATTCAACGCCGTTTTGGTAGCGACTGTGGACCATTATTCGTCAATCCTTGTGGACGGCGTCTCTCGGTTATTGAAATCGGTTCAGGCCTCAAACACGAGCTGGGGGAAGCTGGGATAGATAGGCCGAATCAGGTAACCATGTTGTTGCGTCATCACCTCGGGCAAGGCTTGGCGGATCAGGGAACTCCGGCAGACATGATTGCCGAACTGCTCGGCCACAACAGCACGGTTGCAGCGCGTGCTTACGTAACGGCCACCCCCAACATTGCCCGGGTCAAAGAGAAAGCACTAGGTAAAAGCCCGGCCTATCAACGCATCATGCGCAGCTTATTAACTGGGGAAATCGTCCAACGCCGCGATGCGGCTCCTGAAAGAGCCGTCCGCGGTGTCATTGATACGCAATACATAGGCGATATTGGTGCCTGCGCCCTGCCCGTTCATACCCACTGTCCCTACAACCCTATATACGCGTGCTACACCTGCAAGAAGTTCCACCCCTTTGCTGACGGCCGCCATGAGCAGGTAAAGGATGCGCTCCAGCGGGAGGCCCAACGGTTCATTGATATGGCAGAACTAGCCGGTGACCTCATACACAACCGGCCCCTCGCCCAGCATCAGACAACCATCCTAGCGGTAAGCGCTACGATCGAGCGCTGCCGGCAACAAAATGAGGATGCTGCAGATGACGCTGTCTAGAGCAAGTCAACGCCTCGAAGGTTTTGTTACACAGGAACAAGCGATTTTCCATTCGCTACCGATTTCAACACCGTGGGCGTCATCGTTATGGGGCGTCGGAGGTTGGTTACCACAACGGGGAAAGCAAAATACGCTCACCTTCGAGACGCACCGGCAAGCACTCGAAAAAACGGGCTATCCTACTCCGGCGAAGGGCCCACTCCCTCTCGTGTTCCAAGATTTTAACAAGGCCCTGATTGTGTATTTACAACGCACCCGGAGCCTGAAGTTTTCAATGGTGGCTGCATACAATATTGCCGTCCGGCGGCTATATAACCCCTTGTTTGAGCGCGGAGTATCCGACCCCACACAATTGACACGTGGCGACTTTGATCGCGTCGTGGGATTTCTCCGTGAGAGTGGCTACAAGAATCTCTATGATGCGATCTCTCACCTCCAAGTAATAGCGGATACGATTGATAATCTGCAATTAACCGAGATCGCCATCCACTTTGAGCATGATGCGAAACCGGAAAAACGCCGGCACGATTACATTTCACTGCACGATCCTGATCGAGCGGTAAAACAGCGTAAATCTGATGATAAATTACCTTCTCGTGAGGCGATGGAGGCATATGCTATATGTTCGAACAATCCACTTAGTGACGGCGAAGAAATTTTGCTGCGAGTTATCGACTTATTGATAGCGACTGGGCAACGAGGTAACGAAGTAACAGTAATACCCTATGATTGTTGGGTCGAAAGGCCGATCAAAGGGGCGACAGGAGAAGTAGTTGTCGATGCCCATGGCAAGCCTCTGGTCGAATGCGGGATTAGATACTTTGCAGAAAAGCAATTTCAATCACGGGTTCACTGGCTGGCTGAAAGCGATATTCCTCTAGCCAGGCGCGCAGTAGAGCGATTAAAAACGCTAACCACGGAACAACGAAAAATTGCCGCCTGGCAAGAGCTCAACCCAGGACGTATTTGGAGTTACCCCCCTCAGTCAGTGATCTCCGATGCAAAAGTCTTGGACTGGCTAGGTTTTAGCGAAGCAAGAAGCGCAAGCAGAAATCTATACCTTTTCCTCACACGCAACGGTGTCCATCCGTTTGACAATGAACCGGACGATAAGCGAAGAAGGTCGTTAAAGCGGCGCTACGTCGCTGGGGAGATTGAGCGATTGATCGTCCCGAAGCTCCGTGGGCACGCGGTGCTGACAGAAAATGTCGGGGGACAGGTTCGTATTGTACTTAGAACCAGCGAAACGCTTGCCATCGCTTTCGACGGGCAATTTCGTTTCGGTGGACGTGAGGCGAATGTGTTTCGTGCGGTCCCGCGTCGGGTCACCATCGTGGATATCAATCACGCATTAGGTGACGATGAAAAATACACGTCCATTTTTTCGCGCCGTTCATTAACCGAATCCGATGGGACTCCGATTCGCCTCACAAGCCATCAGCCTAGACACTGGCGGAACACCATTTATCACTTGACCGGAATGAGCGATGTTCAGCAAGCGTTGGCCCTGGGGCGCAAACGCCTCGACCAAAATGTTTATTACCAACACACGAGCATTGAAGAAAACACCGCTGCCCATCATGAGTTCCTGGCGTTCAATAGCTATCGCGAGCGCCTCGACTTTCTACATGCAGGCATAAGAGATAAGCGCATTCATGGCGCTTTGACCGACAGTTATCATGCTTTGCTATCAGATAAAGGTACAACAACTGCAGAAGCATTCCTCACCGTACACGCCACGGCGCTGCATGTGACCCCTTTCGGAGGTTGTATCCACGATTTCTCCCAAGCACCCTGCCCTAAGCATCTTCAGTGCTGGAATGGCTGCTCGCATCTACATCTGATGGGCACTCCATCGGAGCGGGTCAACCTTGAAGAACAAGCTAAGAATCTGACGAAGGCAATATCCATCATGCGAGACGCAGGGACCGGAGAGGCAGGCAGCGATGTATGGCTAGCAGACCAGGAAGACAAGCTTAACAATTTAAAATCTGTCCTTGCACGCGATACCAGTGGAGGTGTGCAACGCGTGTTTCCAAATGGGCGTCCAATCACGGTTGCGGACTCGGACAAACGACACAGTTCGGTATCAGATGACTAGGGGCAACTATGGCACGACGACAGACATTGAGGGGCAGCACTCTTGACGAAGCAATAGACGCTCTCCTCGCCCAGATGATTAGCTCAGGAGTGGAGCTCGCTCCCATTTCCCGACCGGAGGTTCAGCGCCGACTGGGCCTGACAAGCCGAGCTACGCTAGGAGGTGAGCGTGGAGACAGAATTGAGGCCGCCCGTATTGTTCAAATGAGAGAAAGCGGGAGGGATCCGGATGGTGCCCGCCGACGCAGAAGTCTCGAGGAGCGTATTGCAAGTCTTCAAGCGGAGAACGCTGCGTTGGCAAGACAGCGAGACAAGCTTTTCGAGGCTCTGTCAGTAATAGCACACAACTGCCTTATGAACGGTTTGGACGTAGAGTCAGTAATGGCACCGTTGAGAAACACCCAATAAATCAGATTAGTAGTCTTCGTATCGACTACAGATTACGGCATGGTAACCCGCCCACAGTGCTAGACAGGACTGCGTCAGATCTGACGACTACACATTACGGTACACGTATCCTGACTACTTCGTTCCAGACGCAAAACGTTGACATGTGCGCCTACCGCTCGTAGAGTCTGTCTGGTAGCCCTTGAGGCACTTGAGCTTTATCTCCCCTTGAGGGATCTGCAAAGCCCGGTAACGACCGGGCTTTTGCCTTTCTGCTGTATTGCACTGAACTCTCGTAAGACGTTCCCTCGTATTCACCCTTTTATCGCTGTTGTGTTTTCAGCCAGACGCGGATTGCTCAGGGCTCTTCGTACTCGGTCTCAGTTTTAGGGCAACGAGGTATCTACAAAACGCAGGGCGATTCAAACTGATCATTCGAACAACCATCCAGACGGTGGCTTGCAACACGGCTAGGTAGGCGGCAACTCAGCTGGCAGATCCCTGGCTCGCTCGCGGTCAGCAACGCTCACTACGCAGCGCTCAATGAACTGGAGCTCTTGGGTGAGCTCAATGGCGCGCTTTTCCAGCGCTTTTAATCCGGCTTGATGTTCTTGCTTCACCTCTTCCGGAGCCCTGGCGAGTCCTACCAATTTCCTGCGGCCCTTCTCAATTTTTTCATTCACCTCTGCAAGGTACCTTTCTCCTGACTCTCTCTTTTTGTCCATGAAGAGCTGGCATTCCAGAAAGCGGATGGCATCGTAGATTTTAAGGACCTCACCACTTGTCTTGGAGTGCACAAAGTTCAGGCTTCCTTCATCAAAGGCGTGGTGCTCCTGGTTTTGGCCACTCCAGTTCACCAAGTCATTCTTGATGAAATTGAAATGCGAAAGGTCGTAGTCAATGAAGGGCTCCACCAGCTTGAAGGTGTGCTCCAGGCTCACCTGCAGGTACATACTCTTCTTTAGCTGCGATTTGTTGAAATTCGCGGTCACCTGAACGCCGTTTTCAATGCAGAACTCTAGCACCATGGACTCGAACCAGATCCGGCAATACAGCAATGCTTGCCTAACGTCATAGACCGACAGCGCCACGTGCACCTTTCTCTGAAAACCGCCTGCATGATCAATGACCACGATGCCTTTGTTCGTATAGCTGAGCACATGGTGTGCATGCTGGTCGGATTGAGGATGGCGATCAGCGATGATGCAGAAGCGCTCCCAGAAGAGGCGATCGTGGGTCGTCACCACCATCTGGATCCGGCGCAGGTAGTCATCATTGAAAAACAAGTCGATGATATTGGATCGGTGATCCGTATCGATCGCGTTGACGACGTCATCAAAAACGATGAGCGGAAAATTGTTTTTCTCAGCCATCGCCAAGAGAATCGACAAGCCCAGCGCCCTCAGATGCCCTTCGCTGAGCACAGCAAACGCATCCAGCAGGGATCCGTCCACGTTGGTGATCTTGATCCGGTAGCTCTCCGTAAGCTTTTCAAAGGCCAGCGTCTCTATCTGCTCATGGTCATCGTCGTGGTTATTGATCGCTCGGTAGTACTCGGCAGCCTTGGCTTCGATCCCTGTAATGCGCGCCTTTTCAAGCTCCAGCTTGTAGTCCAACAGGTCGCTGTAGAGCGTTCGGTATTCAGCCTCAAGATCCTTGAGCAACTGGTTGAAATGGCTGTTATCCACCGAGTCATTGAGCAAAGCCGTTCTCTGCCCTATCAGCGCAAGCATCCTGTTATTGGCGTCCGTGAACCCGGTTAGCGCCTGGGTTTTTAGGTCAAACTGTCGTTTCAGCGACTCATCGACCTGCTTGAGGTGTTCGATGAGCGCATCCAGACGAGCCGCTTGAACCTCCGCCTGATCAACCTCCCGTTGCTTGCGCTCGCAGGCACGCAGATAGGCCTCGATCTGGACTGTACTGTCAGCGCAGAGCGCGATGAAAGCATTAAGGACAGACCCCGCCACTGTCGTGCGGTCAGTCGCCGTATGGAACTCGATGAGCACCGCTTCCAATGCGTCCATCGCCAGTGGACAGGGTACATCGGCATAGGCATTGGCCTTCACGGAATTGACCCCAGTCGCGATCCTTGAAGCCCAGAGGACAACCTGAGCGTCATTTTTCAGTTTGGATTGCTTCAGGGCCTCCAGAGCTTCGAGCGCCTTGATCTGATCACGAGCCCTTTCAAACGGGTTCACTGTGACTTGGTCAAGTGGGGTCAAACAGGCGGGACAGGTCTGCTCAGACGGCTGTTCGGCGGCTTCCAACGCTTCCAAGGCTTCAAAAACAGCGCGATAGTTAACGTCACTGGCCATTTGCAGAAACAGTGTTTCGACCTGCTTCTTGCGGCTGAGCAACCGCCTGGCGATGGCAGATGTACGTGCAACATGCTTGATGGGAATGACCACCGGTGCTTTGGCTGCTCGCAGTCGCTCGGCCCCACGGATGTGCATGTCTATCGTCTTGCGCAGCCGCTGCACCTTTGGACGAATTTCGTAATCTTGATCGGCCCTCAACCCCAAGAGTTGGCAGGTCTGCGAAATCGCAGCGTACAGATCTGTCCTGTGCTTGCTACGCAGTTGGCCAAGTTCTGTTCTAGCGCGTTCAAGGTTCGTCAGGGCCTCGGCCTGGTCGGCACGCATGAATGCCTTGAGCGTAAAGCTGTCAGGGCGAACGAAACGAGAAATGACTTCCTGAAGCTCTTCCAGGCCGAACAAGGTCGCCAACACATCACTTTCGCCACTGCCTGTGTCTTTGGAGCCCAAGAGCGAAAACTCTTGAAGGCGATTGCGATCAATAAAGCAGCTCGACCAACTGATACTGGGCGCAATTTTGAGCTTATTCGTTCCCAGGAGAGCGAGCTGGGGCTTGGTTTCCCCTCGCGCAATGTACTGCTTGAGCTTGGTCTTGCGCCTAGCGGCTTCCTTGATGTCCCCAGTGGTGCAAATTTCGATGGCTTCACAGAGCGATGATTTACCGCCGCCATTGGGTGCGTAGAAAATATTTTTCAGCTTACTGAATCGAATGAACGTGCCTTTGTCGTCGGCACCAAACTCGCCAAAGCCCCGGAAATTCCTGACGCGCAGGTAATCCAACGCCCCCAAGCCCGAGGGGGGTGTCCGATCCAATTCAGGCCTTTTATCGAGCACTTTCTTGAAACGAGCAGCGACCCGCTGGTAGTTGCGACCCAGCAGTTGATCCGACGCCGTGGTGATGTGTGACTTGATGTGGTCGGAATAGCGGCCCTTGCTTTGGTTGGCCTGGTACATACACCAAAGAAGCACCAGGTACGCATCAGTACGCCCCTCAAGGTTCTGCTTGGCAAAACTTAAAAGGTACTGACTCATTGCGCCTCCTCCCTGTTACACATCAGCGTAACCGGACTGGCATCAATAAGCCATTACCGAGCGCTTTGGATGAGCCGGGCCTCGGAAAAACGTTGGGCAGTCTCGTACAAAACAGGCACGCACCCAACCTGACTCACACCTCCAGATACAGAGATATTGATCCCAAGTGCGGTTTGGGGGCCTGTATACTCAGGACAAATAGTGCTGCATCAGAACGCAGTTCGAGCCTCCAGCACCCATTTTGATAATACCGAGGAAGCACCATGCCAGTTGACGGGCCTCTACCTGGGACGGGTGATCAGCACGACATCAATGCCGATGCAACACGTTGCCTGATGGCTCGACATCCCAAAGATTGGCGAGTGCAAAGCCTGGAAGGGACTGACGACTATGGCTATGACTTCCAAGTGCAGACCACGCCGAATCAACGTGCGACGGATATTTTCCGTATCCAACTTAAAGGCACCCGCTCTCCGAGCCTGACGGCGGATGGCGAATACATTTCGGTATCTCTGAAAGCCACCACTGTCCGCTATTACGCCCGTGCCGTAGAACCGGTGCTCTTGGTGATCTGCGACCTATCGGTGAACGAAGATCCTGTCGACTGCCCTCTCTTCTATGTTTGGCTCAGGGATGAGCTGAGTCGCATCTCGGTCGACGATCTGTCCGCCGAACGCAGATACGTCACCCTTCGTGCACCCACAAAGAACGTACTAAAAAGAGCTACGGATCTCTCAAAGGACATTCGCCACCAGAACGAACTGTCTCGCATGGGGCATATCCTGAGTGAGCGCACAGAGCAAACACACCCAGGGATGCAAGCAGATGATCGCTTAACCCTGGTTCAGGGCGTGGTAAAAGGCGTGGCTGCACGAGGCTCCGCACTGATGAACGCCTTGGCAGGCCCAACGGAAGACTACTGGGTCAACCCAGCTCGCGGCACGCTTGCCTGGAACTTGACTCAGGCCAAGGCAGATCTACAGGTCACCGCGCTGGATCGAGCGAAGATCCAGCTCGATGAGGCAGAGCCAAAACTCGAAGGGTCGGCCACCCTTGAGCGCGCAGAATATTGGCGCCTACGTGGCAACTGGCAGGTTCAAACGGGAGATAACAAAGCGGCAGTCTCTTCCTACCAGAACGCGTACGAGGTAACGCCGCTCCCCAAGTTCCAAGCAGCCCAGGTGGAAGCGGAGATCCGCATCCGATTCGAGAACGATAGCGACTCACTTGCAGAGCTACATGATTTACTGGAAGGTGAAGATCCAGCCATCATTGCCATTCGCTCCCGGCTGCATGCCGTGCAAGGGCATTACGAGTTGGCCGTTGAGCAGGCGAATTTGCTTGCGGAACCTCAACGGTCTTTCGCCAGAGCGTTTGCACATTGGCTGTCTGAAGAACCGGCGAATGCCCTGACGGACTGCGAGGCGGGCCTTGAAGCCTGTGACGCGTCCGATGACATTCGTGAACTGTTGCTGTTGCTTAGGGCCCGAGCCAAATTTTCCCTCGCAGTGGCCACCGCCACTACGCCGCGACGTGAATCTATCCCACCCGCAGGTCTTCCGGGTGTAGACCTTCAAAAGCTCGAGGAAGCTTGGGTTGCGATTAACGATGCTGTCCTGTCCATAAAAGCATCTGGCTGGGGCTCCAACATAGAGCAGCTCGTCGACATCTGGGGGGCCACAGCATCGGCCCTTGGCAAGGCAGAGTCGATACTTCCAGACCTGAAGGATGCTGCGCAGAAGCGTCCGGACTTGCCCCATATCCATGAGGTCTTACGCGGCATTGCGGGTCAGTTGGCAGACTTCACCCTCGCGTTGTCGGCAAATGATCAGTTGCCCGAGTCACCTGACAAGCAGCTCTGGAGTACGCTTTTGCTCTATGAAACCCGTAAATTTCGGGCATGCTATCAAGGCTTTGGCGCATACGTCGGTAACGTGGATCGCAGCCATCCCCTGTTTGGGTCGGCTGTCACCGCAGCCTCAATTTCGGCTCACAAATCAGTTCAGACCGGCCTTGTGAACCAGTGGATGGGGCTGCTCGAAGCAGATCCTGCTCTGGCCCCCGAAGCCGCCCTCGCACAGTTTTACCTCCAGTTGGAAATCAGCAGGTTGGCCAAGGATGAGGCGTTGAGAACGCTGCAGGCCAGGTATGAGGAACTGGATCGGCCCGTCAGTATTGCACTCACCCTCATCCACGAGCTTGACCCCACCGATCCGCAAAGCGCGCAGGCGTGTGTTCAACTCTCCGAAAGGATCACTGAGCACTATGTCCTCTCGCCTGCGGTGGCTGCGCGGCTTGGTTTAGCCTTGGTGACTTTGAAAGATTGGCAAGGCCTCGTAGAGCTGTGTCAAAGCAATCGAGTCCGAGTTGAGCCTGGTGATCGAATGGGGGCCTTCGAGGCGTTGGCACTCGATCACTTGGGCGAAACGGAAAAGGCCCGCGATCGGTTGTTGAAAATTGTAGCCACAGGATCTGACGACCCACTGGCCCTGAACACCTATGCGACGATTGCCACACGTTGCGGATACGTCGATGACGCCGTGGAGGCAGCGGAAAGAGCGCTCGAAACTGCGAGATCCAAAGGGGAACAATTGGAGTTCGTGAAATTACTGTTCTTTCTCATCCAGTTTTCCGACCCAACGAGCGACCGGCTACTGGAGCTAGCCCTACGAGCAGGCGAATTGGTAGATCAGAGTGTAGAGAGCCAGGAAGGCACCTACTTGATGATGCACCTGAGCGGCACTCTGGGGGGACGCAGTGACATCGAACTTGCCAGGGATAGAGAGCAGTTCCGAACACGCGCTGAAGCATTTTTCAGGAATTTCCCGAATTCCCGGATGCTCTGGAGAGGCGAAATTCGAGAGGGCGCCTCTGGCACGGAGTTGGTGGAAAGCCTGAAAGCACTGACTGGAATGACGCCCGACAGAGAAGCGTTCCAGAAACGGATGGAGCGATCCCTACAGCAGGGATTAAACACCGTCCCTTTCTCGTGGCGCCCGCGGCTGGTGCTGTCTTACATTTCCGATATTGTACACCTGTGGGAAGTTGCCAAGGTGTCCAGCCGGGATGATCGCCAGTATCACTTGGTGATGGTCAACGATACGGGGTGGCAACCGATCGGTGCCGATGCCCTGCGCAAGCGAGTGCCTTTGCTGGATTGGACAGCGCTGTTAGTCCTTAACGACTTGGGGCTGATCGACGCCGTCATTACTTTCTTCGGTCAAATTGCGGTTTCCAGGGCCACGATGGAGGAGCTTGCCGAGTTCACGAACCCCGTATTTGGAAGCCCAAAGCGAAGCAAATGTTTGGAGCTACAGAACGCTTTGAAACCCCATCTAGCCTCGATCCTCCAGCCCTCCCCTCCAGAGGAGGCAAGCGAAGCATCGCCCGCCAGGGTCATTGGGCGCAGCAACAGTGAAATGGTGGAGATACTCGGCAAAGAGCCGGAACGGTACCGGCTCTATTCTGATGACGAGTCGCTGCGAATATTTTGTGCCGCAGGTTCCGAGGTCGATGGTTTCTGCACGCTTGATGTCCTGGCCGCACTGACAGAGGTTGGGCAGCTCTCCCCCATTGAAAAAGCCGGCAAAATTGCGCAGCTGTGCGAATGGAAGGTCAGGGTAATCGTGCAGCTGTCCGAGATTGTACGGCTGCTTCCCCCGGCTGCCTTTACTGCACGAACCGTACGTCAAGCCGTAGAAATCCTTGACGCAGAACCCAGGTTCATCTCAGTAATCTCGGCGCTCTGGGATTACCGCGCGACCTTTGAGAAAGTGTTGGAGCATGCCGCATCGGTGCTACGTATTCTGGTGGATCAGGCTTTGCTTCCTGAGATTGGGCTAGCAGCGCTGATGCGACACTGGCATGTCAAAGCAGCCATGAAAAGTGATGCCCCTGATCAGGCCCTTGAGACCATTGTCATTTTGATCATCGCCGCCGCACTCAGGGGGCATTTGCCAAAGGCCAGCGCGAAAGGACTCTGGGCGGTTTACAGGCTGTTAGTCGAATCTCATCATGGTGACCAGATGGACGAGCGTCTTGAGAGGGTTGCTATCCGGTTGCTGGGTTCGAAATGTGCTCAGTTGGAATCCGTAGCGGTTAGCGAAGGGTTGCGAATCTATACCGAGCTCAATGAGAGCCTAACGAGGGGCACAATTGACCAGTCCGAGTTCGCCAACGCCTACACCACAGCACGAATAGCGGCGCAAAGACCCAAATTCGGAGGATGAGTGCGGCGCCGCAAGCGCTGGACTGTGCGCGGCTTTGGCGTGGTCGAGCCTGAGGGGCACCCTTACTCTACAAAGACTGGTCCGGAAGCTGCTCTGACGATGTGGGCCAGGGACAAGATCCCAGTAGAGGTTTGCGAGCTGCAGCCCTGGAATTGCGTCGCGTCTATTGGAAACCAGTGGCGATTCACGGGTGGAACCTCAGTCCCCATGCCTGCTGAAGCAAGCAGAAGCTAGGAGATGCTGAAAGAAATTTGTACCTTCACCACTTGTTTAAAGTCAGTCGCACATTACGATTGGTTAGAAATATCCAAGGATGGTCGAAATGGCTGGCTTTTTCGTAGAACAGGCGGGATCACTCAACCTTCTTCAGCAAGCTGATGCGCCTAATAGCGGCTTCAGGCCGGGCCAGCTTGGCGCAATGCATGCAACATTGGCCCATTTCTCTGTGCAAGACGATCCCGCGATCATCTGCCTGCCCACTGGCTATGGAAAGACATCATTGATGATGTCGCTACCGCTTCTGCTTGGAGCAACCCGGATCCTCGTCGTCGAGCCATCAAGTGCTCTGCGCAAACAGGTGCACTCGCATTTTTCCACCCTGTCAACACTCAGGCGCATCGGTGCGCTACCTGAAGATGGGCCGCTACCTTCCGCTCACTTGCATTCGGGGCGGCCGATAACACCCGAGGCTTGGGAACAGTTGCGGGAGTTCGACGTCGTGATCTCAACCCCCGGTAGTTCTTCGCCAATGATTGCCCCAGGCGCAGCGCCCGACCTCTTTGACCTAGTAATTTTCGATGAAGCTCACCATGCGCCGGCGGACTCCTGGGCAGCGTATCTTGATCACTACTCGACCGCTCGATTTATATTCTTGACAGCAACACCCTTCAGGCGCGATGACCGCGTTATTCCGGGCAAGCTAGTCTACCGATATCCTGTGATGAGAGCCGTATCTGAAGGGGCGTTCGACCCTATCGTCTTTAGGGAGGCCCCAATAGATAACGAGCTTGATGATGAGCATGTTGATCGGGTGATTGCCCAAACTGCAGTGGCACAGCTCGAAGAAGATATTGCTAACGGTTTTGATCATAGGCTTTTCGTACGCGCCTCGACCATATCTTCCGCGCAAGCGCTCGTCCCGATCTACGAGCAATTGGGCGTTTCCGTCGCCGCTATAAGCAGCCGACTGACCAAACGACAACAGGACTCAATTGAAGCAAAGCTCATTTCTGGTGAATTGAAGGCCATCATCTGCGTAGACATGTTTGGCGAGGGCTATGACTTCCCAAAACTGAAGGTCGCCGCGTTGCACGCACCCCACAAATCACTGGTACCCACAATCCAGTTCATCGGCAGATTCGCTAGGATCGACAACGCCACGGGTCGCCCAACCCTCATTGCACCGGCATTCAGATTGCGTGAGGCGACCGCGACTCTGCTCAGAGAGGGAGTCGATCTGGCTCAGATGATTGATGATGTCGCGCTTACTGAGATCCAGGGCGCAGTTGAAGCCCAAGAATTCATCGAAAGCTTGCCGGTGCGTCGGATGACTGAATCTGACTATGAATCCGTGTCTGCGTTGTCCTTCAATTTGTACGCGCACGTCCGAGGGTTTCACTGCAGTCGCAGGCCGGATTTCGACTTGCTAGGAGAAAAGGTCGGTCGAGTGCTTCGGATTGTGAAGCAGTGGGGAACGCCAGATGGCAATCTGTCTCTCGTATTGACAGCAGATGAAGCACCTCCGAACTGGTCGACCTCAAACACGCTCACTGATATTCGGCACGAGGCCTTCTTGCTGATGTATTTTCCTGAATCGAGCTATTGCTTCATCGGCTCAACCCTCAGGACAGAGAAGCTGTACCTGACCATCATGGATATCGTTTGCCGTGCCGGCAGCCGAGGGTTGAGCTATGAAGAAACGAGCCGAGCGAGGGCCGGACTGGAGGAGATGAGGTTTTTTGCTGTTGGCTTGCAGAACACGACCTTCAATTCGCAAGTCGAAACTTATCGAACCCTAACTGGCCCTCAAGCCGAGCGCGCGGTCACTGCCGGTGACAGCCGCGCTTACGCTCAGGGTCACTACTTCGGAAGTGGCATGAACGGCCAGGTGCGTGAAACCATCGGAGCCAGTAGCAGCTCCAGAATCTGGAGCAATCAGCGCCTATCCGTTCCTGACTTCTTTGCTTGGGTGCAGACGCTTCATGGGCGCATCGTAGGAGATGCTGCGTTTAGCCAAACACACCTCGACTTGGTCAGAACCACTACGACTCTTCGGGAGCTACCAGAAGCGGTGATGGCAGCCAACTGGTCGCGGCAAGGCCTCACTCGCAATCCTCGTATTCACTTCAGGACTACGCAAGAACAAGAATTACAAACCTCTAGGCTTGTGGAGTGGGATATACAGGACTTTGAGTGCGATCCACAAGCCGGGCACTTGGATTTTTCGATCGTTCATGCTGAGGGGCAGATCCGTATGCGCCTGAGTCTTGAGGGTGGCCAACTGATTCGCTGCCTGGAACCAGATGCCACAATGACGATCGAGTCTAGCCAGGATGGCTGGATGCCATTGGCCGATTGGCTTAGTGAGTACCCTCCTATTTTCTATGCAACAGATAAGTCTTCGTTTGAAGGGCTAAACAAAATCGCTGCCCCTCTTCTCAGATCCCTCGCACTTGCTCCAGGTGATGCGGAGTCAATCGATTGGACAGGTTGCGCGATCGAGGTGGAGTTCCTGCCGAACAATCAGGAGCCTCGCACACTGGCGCGACGTGCAGAGCTCAATGGCCAAGCAACTGTGCAGGAGCACTTGGAGCAATACCTTCTGACGCTTCCAGATCTCCGGTGTTTGTATTACGACCATCGCTCAGGCGAGGCCGCCGACTACATCTGCGTTACTGTCAATGCAGCCCATGAAGTGAACGTAACCCTCTATCACTGTAAAGGTGCAGGAGGGCCAGCTAATGGAGGGCGAGTTGGTGATGTGTATGAGGTTGCGGGGCAGCTGGTAAAGTCAGCTCACTTCTGCAACGTCGCGACCTTGCTGCATCATATGGAAGATCGCATGCATCGCAGACACACATCTCCTTCGTACTTTGTCAGCGGGGACTGGGATGAAACCTACGAGTTGCTTCGGTCAACACCTGCAACAGCTCTTACCTTCACGGTGGTAGGCGTTCAACCTGGCATTCGGCGCACCATGGTTGATGAGCGCATGAGCGATTTGATGGCGTTCTGCATAGGCTACGCACGTCAGGGCGCGGCAAAAGCTTACTGGCTAGTGAGTGAGTAGCTGTAGCGGGTGCTGGAAGATGCGATGTGTCGAGGTTTCGCACCGCCCGGCCTGAGGGTGAACTTAAATTCTAGTTGGCACTACCACAGATCGGCGCCCAGCCATTGCATTGCAATGGCTAGCAGTTACCAAGATGCCTCGAGAATTATCCAAATGCACTCAATGGATCGCTGCCCTCCCCGATTCATCGCTGGTTGCTCGACGTATTTCTTTTGTATTCCAGCACCTGATGTCAATCCGATCGTGAATGGCCCAGCATAGTCGAGCCCATCCACTTGATTACACGCTCAAGCGCGTATGAACTGCGCCAATGAGCGTGCAGTCGAATAAGGCGCTTCACCTGCGCCAAGACTATGCTCCATGGTTCGCGAAGACTGCCCGTCGAATATAGCCACCATCCAATCTCAGTGGTTATAGTCTCAGCCACACTAGGATGGGCAATGAATACATGACCTACGCACTGATAGACAACGCCACCCTCACTGCCGTCCAGCGCGCCACCGGCGCGGTTGCGGTCAAGACCAGCGATACGATCAATGGAGACCTGTGCGCGTTAGAGAATTTCCTGCAAGGCAACCTCTTTTACGACGACCTCCTCTGTATAGACAACTACAAAGCAGATCACAGAGAAAGCCGCAAGCAACAATTCCCCTACCTCAGGTTCTTGTCGCCTTCCGAGTTCGGGCTGGACGGGGTTGATACGCTCGCTCAAAAAGAAGCATCACTGATTCGTCCTGAAATTCGCGGCGGCGAGTTCGTGGATGAGGACTTTAGTGCCCTTTTGGAGCAACTGAAAATGAACATGGTCTGCACCTGGGATCAAGCCTCCAGTGTGTATTACCTAACCATGAGGATGCTGGGCTACCGTGCGTCCGACGACTATGGCAAATACAGTGCCCTAAGCGCAGCAATCTTCGCAGAGTTAAGCGATGCCAGTGAAACGCGCGGACGTTGGTCGAAAGATGTCAAGCTAGTGGGTTCGGATGGCCACGAATTCAGCAAGTCAGAGTTCACTAGAGAGTATCCTGGTGCCTACGGAGGTCCCACCAAGCAACTCGAGATGTTCGTCGCCTCGCTGAACTGGCTCGCGTACAAATCAATTTATTACACGACTGCAGCCAAACACCTGAAAGCAGACTCATTCATTCATCCCATCAGGCATGCCTATCAAGTGCACTGGATGAAGAAATCCGGCGCCTTCGGCCATGACTTCACCGCCCGCCTCCTGGCAAACCTCTCGGACAAAACCAGCACGAGCATTTCGGAAATCCGGTCGCACGGAGCAACTCAGACCGTTGCTTTGGACCTGCCCTTGTTTTCGGCATGGCTGACTCAATCCGCCGGAAGCGTTTCCAGTGCGATCGAGGCAGCTCGACAGATCCGCAGCGAAGACCATTTCGTAACGATGCGTGAAACCCTAAAGGCCATTCGAGTTGCCTTCGACGAGCAAGGGCTCGCGAGTGGAAACAAGCGCATCACCAAGCTCATGGATGATGTCGACAAGATTTGCGGCGACCTTAAACGCAGCTACGGTCTCAGGTCTGCCCAAGGTATCCAGGGGAGCTTTCTAATCAAGGCGGCAAGCTCTGTTACTAGTCTATTTGGGGTTTCGTTACCCGACCGGGATTTCGCTCTCTCCACTCCCGAGTTCTTGAAGTCAGAATCGACTAAGGCGTTTACAACGGTTGTCAAGGACATCACCAAGGAACTCACTGCCATGGAGCGCTTGGGGGGGGTGCGGGATCTGATGGCCAGGTGCTTCAAGATTGAAGGTGAAGACTTCGGCGGGCCGAAGGTTCAAGAGCCAAAGTTCCGATGGGTGAAGTCTGGGTGGCAGATGCCTATGTGAAGTAGAGTCACCTGCGTATTTTAGGGGCTAATCCGTCATACGAAACGAATGGGACTTTACGAAACCCCAAGAAACCAATCGACGCCCTTCGAAAATTGAAATTCGGTAGGGTTCCCAGCCATCTACGGAAAGGAATTTTGTGATGGCAAGCCCCCAATGCAACTCCCTGCCCGGTACCGCAGCGTCCTCACCGCTGAGGAGCTGCCAAAGTTCGCATCGACCAGACGAGCGGAAAATCTCGTCAATAAACATGGATCTATGAACAATCGCATTCGTTTTGATGCTATTGAGCCAAGTGCAGTGCGCTGGAGAGCGTCTTATGAACATCTGACATCGCCCACTTGTTAAATAACGTAAATTCAGATGGCCGCCCACTTCACCACCGCCGCAACAGCCTGCTTGATCGCATTGATCATTGAGATCGAGATTCAAGGGCTGGTCACAGCGACCGTTAAACCTCTGATTCGACATATTCGGTATATGGGTCCACGCTTGCTAAGTGCCATGGAAGTGGCGTTCACAGCGAGCTGCACTATGTATTCAAGACGGCCGACTGACGCCCGAACACGAGCCAGAGGAAGCCGTTTATGGCAATCACGCAAAACAACCGCTGGGTGCAGGTCGACAGCCCCCTCGGCGAGGATGTCCTGCTACTGCAGAGCATGGAAGGCAGCGAAGAGCTGGGGCGGCTGTTCCACTACGAATTGGACCTCACCTCCGAAGACCCGGCGATCAAGTTCGACCAGTTGCTGGGCAAGCCGATGGGCCTGGCCCTGGAACTGTACGATGGCAGTAAACGGTACTTCCACGGTATTGCCTGCAGTTGCCGGCAACTGACCGGCCACGGCCAGTTCGCAGGTTACCGCGTCAGCCTGCGGCCCTGGTTCTGGCTGCTCACGCGCACCTCGGACTGTCGGGTTTTCCAGAATATTACGGTGCCGGAGATCATCAAGCAGGTGTTTCGCGACCTCGGTTTCTCCGATTTCGAAGACAGCCTGAGCGGTAGCTACCGCGAGTGGGAATATTGCGTGCAGTACCGCGAAACCAGCTTCGACTTCATCAGCCGGTTGATGGAGCAGGAAGGCATCTATTACTACTTCCGCCATGAAAAAGCGCGTCATGTACTGGTGTTGGCCGACGCCTATGGCGCCCACTCCACGGTGGCAAACTACGCCTCGGTACCCTTCTATCCACCCGATCGGCAAATGCGCGAGCGCGATCATTTCTACGAGTGGCAACTGACGCGGGAAGTACAGCCCGGTTCTCTGGCGCTGAATGACTATGACTTCCAGCGCCCCCGTACCAGTCTTGAGGTGCGCTCCAGTGTGCTGCGCAACCACAGCAACGGCGACCATCCGCTCTACGACTACCCTGGCGAATACTCACAGTACAACGATGGCGAGCACTACGCGCGTACCCGCATCGAAGCCATTCACAGCCAATTCGAACGCGTACAGTTGTGCGGCTGCGCCCGCGGGCTGGGCTCCGGCCATTTGTTCAAGCTGACCGGTTACGAACGTGCGGACCAGAACCGCGAATACCTAGTGGTGGTCGCACGCTATCAGATCCGCCAGGAACCCTATGAAAGCGGGCAGTTGGACCAGACCGAACAGTTCATCAGCGAGCTGGACTGCATGGATGCCAGCCAAGCCTTCCGTCCCCTCCCCTTGACCCCCATGCCCATTGTCCGTGGGCCGCAGACCGCCGTGGTGGTTGGCCCCAGTGGCGAGGAGATTTGGACCGACCAGTATGGGCGGGTCAAAGTGCATTTCCACTGGGATCGCCATGACCAATCAAACGAAAACAGCTCCTGTTGGATTCGCGTGTCCCAGGCCTGGGCCGGCAAGAACTGGGGGGCGATACAAATCCCCCGGATCGGTCAGGAGGTAATCGTCAGCTTCCTCGAAGGCGACCCGGATCGGCCGATCATCACCGGCCGCGTCTATAACGCCGAACAGACCGTGCCCTACAAGCTGCCGGCCAATGCCACCCAGAGCGGAGTGAAAAGCCGTTCAAGCAAGGACGGCTCACTGGCCAACTTCAATGAGATCCGCATGGAGGACAAGAAAGGCGAGGAACAACTGTTTATCCACGCCGAGAAGAACCAGGACATTGAGGTCGAGAATGACGAGAGCCACTGGGTCGGCCATGACCGTAGCAAGACCATCGATAACAACGAAACCGTGCACGTCAAACACGACCGCACTGAAACGGTGGACAACAACGAAACCATCTCCATCGGCGTGAACCGTACCGAGAGCGTTGGCAACGACGAGAAAATCACCATCGGCGCCAATCGTACCGAAGAAGTGCGTAGCAACGAGACCATCACCATAGGTGCGGACCGTACGGAAAAGGTCGGCGCCAATGAAAACATCACCATCGTCAGTAACCGCACTGAAGATGTTGGTGGCAACGAGACCATCGGTATCACAGGCAACCGTAACGAAACGGTCAAAGGCAACGAGGGTATCGAGATCAGCGGTAACCAGAGTATTGAGATCAACGGCAACCAGAGTACCCAGATCGGCCAAAACGAATCCCGCAACGTCGCCCGAAACCGCACCACTGACATCAAGCAGAACGACAGCCTGGACGTTGGCAAGAACTTTTCCCTCTCCGCCGGCGACTCCATCAGCCTGATCACGGGCGCGGCCAGTATCACCATGAAGAAGGACGGCACAATCATGATTCGTGGCAAGAACATCACCATCGATGGCTCCGGTGCCATCAACATCAAGGCCAACAGGAACGTTGTAGTCAAAGGTCAGAAGATTCTGCAGAACTAGCCATGGAGTGTGCGCTATGACCGTCGAATACCACCGTCCCCCCTCCTCCACGCCAGCGCGTGTGGAGGGCGTCGTGATTGGTGTGCTGCTGGATGTGCCCAAGGCGGACGCCCCAATCGTGGCCTTCCCCGGCTGCCCCGGTGACTCGGGCCTCGCCGCGCGCACCACTACACCGCTCAACCGCGAGGACATCGGTGCCCAGGTCGCTCTGATGTTCGAAGCTGGCGATCCGACCCGGCCACTGGTGATCGGTCGCATCCAGCGCCTGCCCGAAACCACGACGCCGACCGTTGCCAGCCTGGACGGCGAGCGCTTGGCATTCACCGCAGAGCGGGAAATCGTCCTGCGCTGCGGCAAGGCCAGCATCACCCTCACGCGCGAAGGCAAGGTGCTGGTCCGAGGCGCCTACCTATCGAGTCGATCATCCGGAGTGAATCGCATCAAAGGTGGTTCGGTACAGATCAACTGAGGCAGTAATGCCATGGAATTGATTAACAAGACCCGCCTCATCGGTGGCTATACGACCTCAACCGATAAGACTGGCCGGGAGTGGCTAGTCGTGGTAGCGAAGGGAACCTACGGAATTCCTGATCACCCTGGACATGAACCTCGGCTGCTCGAACAGCAGGCACCGCTGATCATGACCGATGTATTCCCTGGTGAGCCTGGAGAATCAGCCGCGTTATACGAAAATGAATTTGCACTCCACAAGCCACGCTGCGACGTTCTGCTCAATGGGCATTGCTACGCACCCAATGGAGAGCCCGCCACAGAAGTGAGTGTAGCGCTGAAGATAGGGAGTCTTGTAAAAGCATTCAAAGTCGTTGGACCAAGGATCTATATGACTGGCGCCTTTTCATGCTCGATAAGCAAACCCATTCCGTTCACGAGAATACCCGTTACCTACGCACAGGCTTTTGGAGGTGTGGACCGGACATCTACAGACGTCACAAAACATAAGAGTTACCCCTGGAACCCTGTAGGGGTCGGATTTCATCCTGGTGCAAATAGTACAGAGATAAATTGTTTACCGCTGCCGAATACCGAAGAGCTGGACAGCCCCGTCACTACGCCCAGCGGGAATTACAGACCGATGGCATTTGGCCCGATTGGCCGAGCATGGCGACAGCGTATCCGCTGGGCTGGCACTTATGATCAGGCGTGGCTTGATCATCAGTTCCCATTTCTTCCAGAGGATTTTGACTTGCGCTACTTCCAGTGTGCGCCAGACGATCAGCAGATCGACTACCCTCAAGGTGGTGAAGAGGTCGTGCTCCTCAACCTCAACGATAAAGGCAGGTCGGCGTTCAGGCTTCCGGCAAACCTGCAATTAGCGGTGCTCATTGTCTTTCACGATGACAGTACAAGGGAAGCGGCAGCCGTTGTCGACACTGTTGTTCTTGAGCCTGACGCTAATCGGATGATGCTAACATGGCGGGCCTCTTCGCCTCTCGGGCGCAATATCAAGGAAGTAGCCAGCGTAATCGTCGGACAAAAAACCGATCAGCTCGAAAAGAGCAAAGCTCGCGAAAAACGCATGCAAGGAAAGCAACACTTCGCGTCATTGGATCTACTAATAAAGTGGACAAAAGGCGCGTCCCCTTCCTCTGAGGAGGAGATATGAAGCCCCTGCATGGTCATTCCCTGTTCATTACCAAAGTGGGCATGACTTGCCCCGTTGGCCTATGCGCTCCTAGCGCATGCGCTGCCAAGCGAGCCGGACTTTCAGCACTTCAGGAACTTCCATTTTTTGACAATGCTTCCGAACCCATCATAGGCGCGGCGGTTCCCACTATTGACCTGGCTATCCCGGCACCATTGCGCCTGACTGGTCTCATGATCCATGCACTGGCCGAGCTAATGCACGATGCAGAGAAATTAGACTGGAAAGAAGTTCCTTTTCTCTTGTGCCTGGCTGAACCAGAACGCCCCGGAGTCGATATCAAAGAGTTAGCCCGGACTATAATAAATGAGGCCTCTTCCCGTCTGGGAATACACTTCCATCCAACCCACTCCAGGATCATCCCTGCCGGACATGTCGCAGGCATGCATGCCCTTCATGAAGCCCGTCGATTAATCTGGGAAGAACATGTCCCCGCCTGTCTGGTGGGTGGGGTTGACTCGCTACTCAATGCGTTGACACTTCAGTGGCTGGATAGCCAGCGCCGGTTGAAGACCACAACCAGCCACGACGGTCTATTTCCTGGCGAAGGGGCCGCAGCCGTTCTGGTTCGGGCAAAGCGGCAGCATGACACATGCCTGGAAATATCAGGCCTTGGCTTTGGCCAAGAGGATGCCCCCCTTTTATCTTGCAAGCCGCTGCGCGCAGGCGGACTGACAACAGCCGTTCGCACGGCGCTTGCGGAGTCAAAACTGGGCTTCCACGAGATTGATCTGCGTCTGTCCGATGTAACAGGAGAACAATACGGGTTTAAGGAAATTCCGCTAATGGAAGCCCGGCTTTTGCGGACAGTGAGAAAAGAGGATCAACCACTTTGGCATTGGGCAGAAGCCATTGGTGACACCGGGGCAATTGCCGGAATCGCCCAGTTGATACTCGCGGATCAGGCTTTCCGGAAAGGCTATGCGCCAGGAAGCACCGCGATCTGTTTAACAAGCGCCTTGGGAGGCGCGCGAGCAGTTGCAGTCGTGCGCGACCTCAATAATTCCGGAGGTATCATATGAGTTGCGAGGTCTACGCAAATGGGGATGAAATTGCATGCAAAGCGGGCGCCGGCAAGGTAATAGCCGCTTTCCCGGACGTCTGTTTAACGCCACCACCTCCGCCAGCAGGTCCAATCCCGGTACCTTATCCCGACACCTCATTTTCCAAGGACATGAAGAAAGGCAGCAAGACAGTAAAAATCAAAAACAAGGAGGTGATGTTAAAGAATCGCTCATTTTATAAAACCTCGCCTTTGGGGGATGAAGCGGCAACCAGGAGCCAAGGCGCCGGTGTCATCACCCACGTTATCACCGGCAAGACATATTTTGTTTCGTGGTCAATGGATGTTCTTTTCGAAGGCCAGAACATAGACCGACATACGGATATCACGACATCAAATCATGCCAGCCCTGCGGCAAACGCTGCAGTCCCCATGGTAAATACCGCTAAATATGCCCCGGTGCAACAAGACGCCAAGGTGCAGGGCAAACATAAATGTGAGTGTTGTGGCGGCGCAGCGCATACCGACGCGCAAGCGAAGGGGGAGTATATGTCGGAAGATGAATTCTACGATACAGCACAAAATCCTGATAACGCCGCCCTCCTCGCCAAAGTCCGTGCGAACCCCAAGTGCAGGCACCTTCTACCACCCGCCGGGAAACCACCGAGCGGATGTAATAAATATTATAAAACTAGTAAGCGGGAGAAAAAGAACATTGAAAACGACTGGGCAATGAATAAGCCAAGCTATACTTACTGGAAAGGAATGAGCCAGGGAGCCCCTGTTGCGCATAGAGTACCCAAGGCGGCCGGAGGTTGTCCGGCCGGGCAAGGCAATCTTGCGCCCACTGGACGTAAATGTGCCAAACTCGAATTAGAGTTAAGTTCGCTTCAAGGCAAGTGCTCTAATAGTTTCCGAGGGAGCTAACGATGAATTTCACCACTTATAAACACCCTGACAGGCCAAATTTTCTTCAAGGCTGCTTCTATTGGAAAGGACGCGGATACCACTACTCTAGCCCTGCACCTAGAGAAATATTGTCACCTGACGGGTGGCAGAATAATGACCCTTGGATTGCGCTTGCTTCGATCCTGGAAGGTGCAAAGCATGCAGATTACAGTCACATATCCCAACTGAGAAAGTGGATATTAGACAAGGATAGCGCGCCGACGCTGGTGTCTGCCTGTCTAGGTCTTACGGCTGATGCAGGACTTGATACAGACTTGGACTTTCTTGCCGAACTCATGATCGAGGGACCAGACTATGTGCGCATTGAGGCTTGCCTGGCCGCCCAGTGGTCTGGTGTTCTCTGGTTGGTACCTTTCATGGTTGAGGCTTGGAGTATGCTCGATCGTCTAGCCGACCGAGAAGCCGTAGAAGCGAATATATCAAACCTCCTTGAACCCATCGAGGGTGAGCCCGAGCTTTACGGTGATAACCCGACCGAAACCGAATACAGGGCCGCGGTCGACTCACGACTTGCCAAGTTGCAGGACACCTATGGGAGCGATAGATTCTCGATCCTTGGGGGAGTGCCTGTCGATATGAACAAACAAGTCTGGCTCATGAGAAAGTCCCTGATCCCCAAAGACAATGACGACTGGGTTAATTGGAGCGACTTCCTGATCTGGAGGCGTAAATTCGAGGTGTATTCTGGAGTGGACTGCTCTAGCTTCTACGGAAAAAACGGTGATTTCCAACCTCTTAATGCAACAGCTATTCTAGATCGATACATGGCTTCCCCCATGCACTTTGAAGTAGGAGAGCGTTACTTCTTTGGTAACCTGGTTCCGTAACAAGCAGGAAGCAGAGACGTCATGGTCCCAATTCCATCAATGATAGACCAGCACGCCGAAGAAGCTTGCTTCCTCATCCTTCTTCACGACTACGCCGTGCACGCGCCCCACTACGACCTTGATGACCTCAGCAAACTGGACGAACGCATCGACGCTCATCTCGATGGCCTGCGTATCGCCGACCCCGTGGGCCTGGAGACTCTGCTGGCCCAGCTTGGTCCGCACGCTCTTGGCGAAATGTTCGCCAGTGCGTTACTGGCCTTCGAGACGAAAAATGCGGAAGTGTTGTCGCGCCTCAGCGAGCACTTGAAAAGCACCGTGGAAACGGAGCGCGGTTATTTGATGGCCTTGGGGTGGCTCGACTGGGAGCGGGTATCTCCCTGGATCGATCGCATGCTCGCCTCCCCTGCTCCCTTGTTCCGCCGCCTCGGCCTGGCCGCCTGTGGTATGCATCGCCACGATCCTGGCCCCACCCTACTCTCCGAGCTTTCCCATGCCGACCCAGGCGTACTGGCACGTGCCGCCCGTACTGCTGGGGAGTTGCGTCGGCGCGACCTGATGCCAACGATTCGTGCCCACCGTCTACATGAGGATGCCGCCACACGCTTTTGGGCCAACTGGGCCACCGCACAGATGGGCGATGAGCACGCCTTGGAACCGCTGCGACAGTTCGCCGAGCGACCGGGCGAGTTCCAGTACCGCGCGCTCTGTGTATTGTTGGCCTGGCAAAAGCGCGAGCGCAGCATCGCCTGGATACACCAATTGATACAGAACCCTGAGCAGCGGCGCATTGGTATCCAGGCCATTGGGCTGCTGGGTGATCCGGTCAGCGTGCCGTGGCTGATCCAGCAGATGAACAATCTGCCCTATGCTCGCGTCGCCGGGGAAGCCTTCAGCCTGATTACCGGCGCTGACCTGGTGCTGCTCGATCTGGAATTGCAGGACCTGCCCGACTTCGATGCCGGCCCGAGCGATGCCCCTGAGGATCCCAATGTCGTCATGGACCCCGATGAGGATCTGCCCTGGCCTGACCCGCAGCCAATCGCAGCCTGGTGGCAGGCCCATGGAGGCGATTTCCAGGCGGGCGTCGGCTATGTGCTGGGGCTGCAGCAGAGCGAAAGCAGCTTTCAGCGAGCGCTTGCCCGGGGCCAGCAACGCCAGCGCATTGCCGCCGCCTGTGGCATTGCCCGCTTTCGCCCGGCCGAAGTACTTTTCCCTACCAGCGCACCGGCTTGGCGACAAAAGATGTTGCTGGGAGAACCGGCGAAGTTCAGGCGATGAGCGAGCGACATCCACTGAGATGGCCAGCAGGTCCATGCCTTCTGCCGTCCCCTTGGGTGATGGCCGCCAAGCGTCCAAGCCAACTCTCGATGAGTCTCACCCCCCCTAGAGCCGAACCTACATAACCCATTCCACATAACCACTATGTTCCCCACGCCATGGGCACGCTTGCCCCGGTTCTCTAGCATGGATTTCGCATTCGGTGTCCACCTGGCTGGGCAAGCCACCTGCCAGGCACTTCACGGACGCGTTACCCCGGTGCCATTTCCATAATAAGGAGAACCGAAATGTCCACTGCCGCCATAGCCTGCCAGACCGTTACCTGGAACCCGATCACCAAGACCAGTACATTCACGGCGCACGATCGCGAGATCCTTTGCCGGCACTGGCACCCCGTCGCCTTTTCAGCGGAGGTTACCGACAAGCCATACGCCGTCACCCTTCTGGATGAGCCTGTCGTGCTCTACCGCGCCGGCGGCAAGGTGAATGCCGCGCGTGATATCTGCAGCCACCGTGGCGCACCGCTGAGCAGGGGCTGGGTGCAGGGCGAGAACATCATCTGTCCTTATCACGGCCTGCACTTCGGCACCGATGGCCGCTGCACCCGCATCCCCTCGGAGCCGAACGCCAACCTGACCGAGCGCCACCGCATCCAGATGTACGCGACCCGCGAAGACTACGGGCTGATCTGGGTGCTGATGTCCGGTACCAGCGCCCCTTTCGCCGAGATGCCTTCGTGGCATGACGACAACTTCCAGCGCATCCTGCCGCCGTCGATCGACATCGCCGCCTCGGCCGGTCGCCAGGTAGAAGGCTTCATCGATGTCGCCCACTTCGCCTGGATTCACCACGAGGCCTTTGCCGAGCGCGACAATCCCGTGGTGCCGACCTACAAGGCCGAAGTCACACCCTACGGGATACGCGCCGAATACGTCAGCAGCGTCAGCAACTTCCCCAAGCAGATGCAGCACCGTGCACCGAGCGACTTTCTCTGGACCCGCACCTTCGATGTCTTCGCACCCTTTACCGCGCGTCTGACCGTCAACTTCCCCGACCCGGAACACCGCTTGGTGATTCTCAACGCGGCCAGCCCGATCTCGGCTCGCAAGACACGCATGTTCTGCGCCATCACACGCAACTTCGACAAGGAGATGCCGCTGGAGGACGTGTACGCCTTCAACCAACAGGTATTCGAAGAGGACCGCGATATCGTTGAACTGTGCCGTCCGGAGGACCTGCCACTGGACCTTTCGCTGGAAATCCACATTCCCGCCGATCGTTCCTCCACCGCTTACCGCCGCGCCCTGAGCGCACTTGGCCTGGGTCGAGCTTTCACGAGCTGATGACCTGGCTGCGGACCGATTGAAGGGAGTATCGACCATGTATAAGTGGGAATGTCTTGTGTGTGGCTTCATCTATGACGAAGCCTTGGGCATGCCAGAGCACGATATCCCAGCGGGTACCCGCTGGGAGGATGTGCCGGACAGCTGGTATTGCCCGGAGTGCGGCGTAGGCAAAGCTGACTTTGAAATGGTTCAGGTCTCAGGGAGTGCCGAGGCAAACCAAACGGTAGCGCAATCCCCAGCACCGCCTGACCCGGTGATCATTCTGGGCTCCGGGCTTGCCGGGTACACCGTCGCACGTGAGCTGCGCAAGCTGGATGCCGACACCCCGATCGTGATCGTAACCCGCGATGGTGGGGAGTTTTACTCCAAGCCGGCGCTATCCAACGCCTTCCAGACCGGACGCCTGCCGGATCAACTGGTCACCTCCAGCGCCGAGCAGATGGCGAACCAACTACAAGCGCAAATCTGGACCCACACCGCAGTCCAACGGATCGACGCCGACGCGCAGCGGGTCTATATCGATGGCCAACCACATGGCTATAGCGCGCTGGTGCTGGCAGTGGGTGCCGATGCGCGCCGGGCTGCCCTGCAAGGCGAGGGGGTGGACGCCATCGTCACCGTGAACGACTTGGAAGACTACCGGGGCTTTCGCCAACAGATCGGCGTAGACAGCCGAATCGCCATCCTCGGTGGTGGGCTGATCGGCTGTGAGTTCGCCAATGATCTGCGCCATGCCGGCCATGAGGTATGCATAGTCGACCGCGCCACCTGGCTGTTGAGTCGCCTGCTACCTTCGGAGGCCGGCGAAGAGATGGCGAATGCGCTGCAGTCCATTGGTGTGCGCCTGGAGCTTGGCAATGCTCCTGTCGCAGTCCATCGCAACGGCAAGGGGCTCCAGTTGCAGATGGCTGACGACCGTGTGCTCGAGGTGGACTACGTGCTCTGCGCCATTGGCCTGGCGCCACGGGTCGAGCTGGCACGTGCGGCAGGCATGGAGGTTTCCAGCGGCATCGTCACCGATGCCTACCTGCGTGCCAGCGCCAGGAACGTCTATGCCCTGGGTGATTGCGCGCAGGTCCACGACCTGGTGCTGCCTTACGTGATGCCGATCATGCTGCAAGCGCGCGCGTTGGCCCGAACCTTGGCCGGTCAGCCAACGCCGGTCACCTACCCCGCCATGCCGGTGACCATCAAGACCAGCGTGTTGCCCACGGTCGTGGCATCGCCGATGGACAACGAAGGGCTGTGGTCGACCGAGTTGGTGGGCCGCTGCCACAAGGGCATCGCGGATGTGCGCGCCATCTACCATGATCGGCAGAGCCGGATGCAAGGCTTTGTGCTGATGGGGGCTGCGACTCAGGAAAAAGCCGAACTGCTGAAAAGTTTGCCGGACTGGAGGTAGCGGCCTGCATAGACCGCGCTCGGGAATTACGCTATATAAATCTTTATATAGCGTAATTCCCCTACCCAACTCGAGATGAAGGACCATCTTGCCGTTGACCCCATAACAATAGAGGCTGCAGTGCCCAAGCCCGTACCACATTGCGACGTCCAACTGATCCGGACGCTCTACACCCTGCTCACGGAGTGCAGCGTTTCGCGCACTGCCGAACTGCTTGGACAGACCCAACCTGCAGTCAGTGTCGCCTTGCGCCGGCTGCGTGAGATTACCGGCGACCCATTGCTAGTGCGCAGTGGCAGTCGCATGGTGCTGACTACCCATGGGCAGATTTTGATCGATCCTGTTTCGCAGGCATTGAGCGGGATCGAGCAGATCTTGCATCCGGTCGACCACTTCGATCCCACCACAACCCGGCAGACCTTCCGCATCAGCACACCGGATTACCTGAGCGTGTTCTTCGTGCCGGCCATCATCGAGCTGTTCCATGCCCAGGCCCCCTTCGCCACGCTGGAGCTGAAGCACCTGCAGGCAGAGGGTGGATACTCGCGCGGCCTGGAGGACGGCTATCTGGACCTGGTGATAGGCAACTGGAGAACCCCGGCGGAACATCTCCATCTGCAGCCGCTGTGTGACGATGACTTGGTGTGCCTGATGCGCAAGGGGCACCCCATCCGCCCAGGCGACCTGACCCGGGACGCCTACACCCAGGCGGACCACCTTGATGTCATGACCCACAACGCCTCTGGGCAAGGCACGATCGGTGCGGAACTGGCAAGAAGCGGCCTGGCAAGGCGGGTGGCGACGACCCTGCCCTACTTCTGCCTGGCGCCCTACGCCCTGGTCAAATCGAATCTGCTGTTCACCACCACGCGGTCGTTTGCCAAGCACTACACCGAGTTGTTGCCACTGCGTATCGAACCTTTTCCGGTTCCGGCCCAACCGTTGAGGTACTACCAGTTGTGGCACGCGCGCAAACATCGTTCGCAGGCCTCGAAGTGGCTGCGCAGCCTGGTGCTGGCCGCGGCCAAGGCGATTGCCCCTGAGCCTTTCGGGGAATGAGTCGAGGCCTGCGCTGAGTCTCTCTACCAGGTCAGCACCGCCCCCACGGCAAAGGTATCGGTGTCTTCGTTCTGCGCATCCCCCTGGTGCCCGTCGATTTCGAACTGGTTGTACTCGGCGACCAGCTTGAGGTGGTCGTTGATGTCATGGAACAGGGCGATGCCGCGGGTTTCATAGTCGGCGCCGGTGTTGACCGCGCCGTTGCCGTCGTCCTTGGTCTTGCCATAGGACAGCGCCAGGCGGTTCTTGCCGAAGCGGTAGGAGCCCTGAAGCAGATACCCCTTGCTGTCCACCTCGCGCAGGGTCGCTTCACCGGCGTTGTTGGTGAAGAACGGGTTGATGCCCTTGGCCGTGAAGCCCGAGCCGGTCAGGGAGAAGGCGCCCATTTTCGCCTGCACGCCATAACCCAGGCCCTTGGACGTCACCGAATCGACGTTGCTGTCGGTATTGTCCGAGGTCTGGTAGCTGCCGTTGAGCCAGCTGTAGATCTGCGCGCCCCCCAGGTCGAACTGATAGGTGATCTCGCTCTCGGTGCGCGGGTTCTTCTGGTAGGCCTTGCCCACGGCGCTGTCGTCGTTGGTGTCGACCGGGTCCATGATACCTACGGCGATACGCAGGCCCTC
Organism: Pseudomonas sp. X10; assembly: GCF_054889225.1. NCBI lineage: Bacteria > Pseudomonadati > Pseudomonadota > Gammaproteobacteria > Pseudomonadales > Pseudomonadaceae > Pseudomonas > Pseudomonas sp. X10. The sequence goes on from NZ_CM142677.1 coordinate 2,860,332, forward strand.
CATGAGCGGCGTGCGATAGGTGATCTGCGAGGTCGGGAACGGATAGGGGTAACCGCTGCCGATATTGCCAAAAGACACCCCGCCACCATCCACCAGCCCCAGGGTGTCGCTGACCTGGCCGTAACCGGCGAGCAGTTCGTCGAGCAGGATGTTGGAGCGGGCGAAGAGACCGAAGTCCTTGCCGATCAGCACCTCGCCCCATTCCGGGTTGGCCACGGTGCCGTAGAACTGGCGCACATCGATGTCGGTGTCGGTGCCGTTGGTTTCACTATCGTTGATGGTCACCCAGAACGAGGCACGCCCTCCCAGCTTGAGGGCGTCCATCTGCCGGGTCATGTTGAAGCCGAGGGTGTTGGGCAAAAAGCCCATCTTCACTCGCGACTGGCGTCGGTCGTACTGCTCGCCGGCGCGGTCGATATCGCTGTTGACGTAGAAGGCGTTGATATAGCCATCGGTGGAAAAGGTGGTCTGGTCCTTGTCGTAGAGCATGATCTCGGCATTGGCCAGGGGGCTCAGGGCAAGCACCGCCAAGCCAGTGGCCAGCGGCAGGATACGGCGTTGGGCATTGTTATTGTTGTACATGGCGCGCTCCGCATTCTTGGGGACGGGTGTCGGAGGCGATTATCGAAAGGCCCGGGCAACGGCCATACGCTGCCTTGGCAGCACAACGCCAGTGCCTTGGCCGGGAGGCCCGGACAGGGGGCGGGGTGAAGTAATACCTTGTCCGCTGGTGTCACAGCGCTAAAGTGGCACTACCCCGTCCGGAAGGCGCAGCCTGAGGTAAAAATGCAGAAAGCCACTGCAGTTTTGCCAATTGTGCTAGGCAAAATTGCACTGTTAGGATCCTTCGATCCTCCAGCGCCCCCAGACTTCACCTGGAAAATCAATAACAAAGCAGGGAGACCGCGATGACCGCGCAAGCTCATACCCCAGCGCCGGACCAGGTCCTGGCCGAAGTCCGCAACCATATCGGTCACTTGACCCTCAACCGCCCCGCAGGCCTCAATGCCCTGACCCTGGATATGGTCCGCGACCTGCAACGCCACCTAGACCGTTGGGCCGATGACCCGCAAGTGCATGCCGTGATGCTGCGTGGCGAAGGCCCCAAGGGCTTCTGCGCCGGGGGAGATATCCGTTCCCTGCATGACAGCTTCAAGACCGGGGACAGTTTGCATAAGGACTTCTTCGTCGAGGAATACGCCCTCGACCTGTGCCTGCACCACTACCGCAAGCCCGTGCTGGCACTAATGGATGGCTTTACCCTCGGCGGCGGCATGGGCCTGGCCCAGGGCGCCGACCTGCGCATCGTCACCGAGCGCAGCCGTCTGGGCATGCCCGAGGTGGGCATCGGTTACTTCCCGGATGTCGGCGGCAGCTATTTCCTGTCGCGCCTTCCCGGCGAGCTGGGAACCTACCTGGGGGTCAGCGGCAACCAGATCCAGGCCGCCGACGCGCTGTACTGCGGCCTGGCCGACTGGTACCTGGACAGCGCAAAACTCGCCAACCTGGATGACGGCCTCGACCGCCTGCGTTTCGGCGAGCACCCGCTCAAGGACCTCCAGGGCTTGCTGGCGAAACTCGGCTCCCAGGTGCTGGAAGACGCCCCGCTGGCCAAGTTGCGCCCGGCGATCGACCACTTCTTCGCCCTCCCCGATGTCGCCAGCATCGTCGAGCAACTGCGCACGGTGACCGTCGCGGACAGCCACGAGTGGGCGGTGAAACTCGCCGATCAGCTGGAAACCCGCTCGCCCCTGGCCATGGCGGTTACCCTGGAGATGTTGCGCCGTGGCCGTCACCTGAGCCTGGAAGACTGCTTCGCCATGGAACTGCACCTGGACCGCCAGTGGTTCGAACACGGTGACATCATCGAAGGCGTGCGGGCCTTGATCATCGACAAGGACAAGCAACCACGCTGGAATCCACCGACCCTGTCCGGCGTCAGTCGCCAACGGGTCGAGCAATTCTTCGAAGGCCTGTGAGCAAGGGAGTACACAGATGCAAGACCTGGAACTGAGCGAAGAACAGATCATGATCCGCGACATGGCCCGGGACTTTGCCCGTGGCGAGATCGCCCCCCATGCCCAGGCCTGGGAGAAGGCCGGCTGGATCGACGATGACGTGGTGAAAAAGATGGGCGAGCTGGGCTTGCTCGGCATGGTGGTGCCCGAGGACTGGGGCGGCAGCTACACCGACTATGTGGCCTATGCCCTCGCGGTCGAGGAAATCGCCGCCGGCGACGGCGCGACCGGCGCCATGATGAGTATCCACAACTCGGTCGGTTGCGGCCCGCTGTTGGCCTACGGCAGCCCGGAACAGCAACAGGCCTGGCTGCCGCGCCTGGCCAGTGGCGAGGTGATCGGCTGCTTCTGCCTGACCGAACCCCAGGCCGGCTCGGAGGCGCACAATCTGCGTACCCGTGCCGAGCTGCAGGGCGACCACTGGGTGATCAACGGCGCCAAGCAGTTCGTCAGCAATGCCCGCCGTGCGGGCCTGGCCATCGTCTTTGCCGTCACCGACCCGGAGCTGGGCAAGAAAGGCCTGTCAGCCTTCCTCGTGCCGACCGCCAATGAAGGTTTCGTAGTCGAACGCAGCGAACACAAGATGGGCATCCGCGCCTCCGACACCTGTGCGGTGACCCTGGACAACTGCCGCATCCCCGCCGCCAACCTGCTCGGCGAGCGCGGCAAGGGCCTGGCCATCGCCCTGTCCAACCTCGAAGGGGGGCGCATCGGCATCGCCGCCCAAGCCCTGGGCATCGCTCGCGCGGCGTTCGAAGCGGCGCTGGTGTATTCGCGCGACCGTATCCAGTTCGGCAAGCCGATCAATGAGCACCAGAGCATCGCCAACCTGCTGGCCGATATGCAGGTTCAGGTCAATGCCGCTCGCCTGATGATCCTCCATGCCGCCCGCCTGCGCAGCGCCGGCAAACCCTGCCTGAGCGAAGCCTCCCAGGCCAAGCTGTTCGCCTCGGAAATGGCCGAGCGGGTCTGCTCCATGGCGATTCAGGTGCACGGCGGCTACGGCTACCTGGAGGACTACCCGGTGGAACGCTACTACCGCGATGCGCGCATCACCCAGATCTACGAAGGCTCCAGCGAGATCCAGCGGATGCTGATTGCCCGGGAGCTCAAGCACTATTCGCTGTGACGCCGGGTCCAGCAGGCAGGGCCGTGCGCTAGCGGCCTTGCCGGCAGGCGCGCCGCTCACTCGTCCACATGGACACTGTCCAAGTAGGTGCGCACGGCCCACAAGGCTTCCTGGCTGAGGAAGTCAGCCATCTTCGGCATGTACACCCGACCGTCGCGCACCGCGCCATTGCGCACGCGTTCGACGAACCACTCGTCACCGGCGGCGCCTTCATCGAGCAGGCGCAGGTCCGGCGCGATTCCGCCAGACTTCGCTTCCAGGCCATGGCAGGCCGCACAGTTCTGGTTATAGGCCGAGGCGCCGATGGCCAGTGCCTTGTCGTGGTCCTTGCTGTTGCGGTAGGGGTTTTCCTCGCGCCATTCGCTCCCCAGTGGTTCCAGGCCGTCGGTATTGACCGCGGACGGGGTCACGTTGCCATGGGCCAGGACCGCCCCGGCACTGCACAGGCATACGGCCAGCAGGGCGCTGTTCCAGGCGTTCTTCACGATTGTCATTATTCTGCCCTCGACTTCTCAGGTTGCACGCAGCCACCTCTCGGCTGAAAGGCGGTGCAAGCATCCTAGAAAGCTTCCAGGCCAGTCCCCATGCTGCTTTGGTGGCCGCGCCCTCCTCCGTTGGTAGTAGCGCTTGAGGGGCAGTGCCAAATCATGCCCGGACTGGGAAGTTTTCCCGGCACAGGCGGGAAGTTTTCCGTATCCCGGTCAGCGGTGGCGCTCCAGGCTATGCAGGCCACAACCTCACTGGGAACTCCAACCATGACAATAAGATCGTTACCCGCCACGCTTTCGCCCTTGTCCGCTGCCGTGCACACCGTACTGCTGGTCGGCAGCCTTGCCCTCGCTGGCGCTGTGCAGGCCAAGCCGGTCAGTTGGGAAGACATCGCCGATGACCACAAGACCACCCACAACGTGCTGCAGTACGGCATGGGCACCAATGCCCAGCGCTGGAGCCCGCTGGCCCAGGTCAACGACCAGAACGTATTCAAACTGACCCCGGCCTGGTCCTTCTCCTTCGGCGACGAGAAGCAGCGTGGCCAGGAATCCCAGGCCATCGTCAACGACGGGGTGATCTACGTCACCGGTTCCTACTCGCGGGTGTTCGCCCTCGACGCCAAGACCGGCAAGCGCCTGTGGACCTACAACCACCGCCTGCCAGACAACATCCGTCCGTGCTGCGATGTGGTCAACCGTGGCGCCGCCATCTATGGCGACAAGATCTTCTTCGGCACCCTCGACGCCCGGGTCGTGGCGCTGAACAAAGACACCGGCAAGGTGGTGTGGAACAAGAAGTTCGGCGACCACAGCGCCGGCTACACCATGACCGGCGCACCGACCCTGGTGAAGGACCAGAAGACCGGCAAGGTGCTGCTGATCCACGGCAGCTCCGGCGATGAGTTCGGTGTGGTCGGCCAATTGTTCGCCCGTGACCCGGACACCGGTGAAGAGGTGTGGATGCGGCCTTTCGTCGAGGGCCACATGGGTCGCCTCAACGGCAAGGACAGCACCCCCACCGGTGACGTCAAGGCCCCGTCCTGGCCGGACGACCCGAACACCGAGACCGGCAAGGTCGAAGCCTGGAGCCATGGCGGCGGCGCCCCGTGGCAGAGCGCGAGCTTCGACGCCGAGACCAACACCATCATCGTCGGCGCCGGCAACCCCGGCCCGTGGAACACCTGGGCCCGCACCTCGAAAGACGGCAACCCGCACGACTACGACAGCCTCTACACCTCCGGCCAGGTCGGCGTCGACCCGAGCACGGGGGAAGTGAAATGGTTCTACCAGCACACACCGAACGATGCCTGGGACTTCTCTGGCAACAACGAGCTGGTGCTGTTCGACTACAAGGACAAGGACGGCAAGCAATACAAAGCGACCGCCCACGCCGACCGCAACGGCTTCTTCTACGTGGTCGACCGCACCAACGGCAAGTTGAAGAACGCCTTCCCCTTCGCCGACAACATCACCTGGGCCAGCCATATCGACCTCAAGACCGGACGTCCGGTGGAGAACCCAGGCCAGCGTCCGCCTAAGCCTGAACCCGGCGAGAGCCGTGGCAAGGCGGTGGAGGTCTCGCCGCCCTTCCTCGGCGGCAAGAACTGGAACCCCATGGCCTACAGCCAGGACACCGGGCTGTTCTATGTGCCCTCCAACCAGTGGAAGGAGGAGTACTGGACCGAGGAAGTCAGCTACAAGAAGGGCTCGGCCTACCTGGGCATGGGCTTCCGCATCAAGCGCATGTACGACGACCATGTCGGCTCTCTGCGTGCCATGGACCCGGCCACCGGCAAGATGGTCTGGGAGCACAAGGAGCGCCTGCCGCTGTGGGCCGGGGTCCTGGCGACCAAGGGCAACCTGGTGTTCACCGGCACCGGCGACGGTTACTTCAAGGCCTTCAACGCCAAGACCGGCGAGGAACTGTGGAAATTCCAGACCGGCAGCGGCATCGTCTCGCCGCCCATCACCTGGGAACAGGACGGTGAGCAGTACATCGGCGTGACCGTAGGCTACGGCGGCGCCGTGCCGCTCTGGGGTGGCGACATGGCCGAGCTGACCAAGCCGGTGGCCCAGGGTGGTTCGTTCTGGGTGTTCAAGATCCCCGCCTGGGACACCAAGACCGCCCAGCGCTAAGGGCTCCGAGGCCAGCTCGCCCTGGATGGGTGGGCTGGCCCTGATCCGACGTTGAGCCGGTGCCCTGGGAGGGCCTTGCCCTCGATCGCGACACAAGACCGCTCCCATAGGTTTTGCGTCAAGCCCGGCTGCGACAACTCCGAAGGAGATCTGCTATGAAGTACCTGCCCCTGCTCCTCACCCTCGCCCTCTCCTCCGCCTTGGCCGACGATCAAGGCGATGCCCCGCTGACTGTGAACGGCTGCATCATCGCTCCGGAGAGCCAGTGCCCCAACGCCAACCTGCGTGGCGCCGACCTGAGCAACCAAGACCTGCGCAAGATAAACCTGGCGGGCGCCGACCTGCGTGAGGCCAATCTGCGCCATGCGCAACTGGACCTGGCCAACCTGGAAAAGGCCGACTTGCGTGGCGCCAACCTGACCCGGGCAAGCCTGCAGCAGGCCAACCTACGCCTAGCCCAACTGCAAGGTGCCACCCTCGTGGCGACCCAGGCCTGGGGCGTGTTCGCCCAGGGCGCCAACTTCGACCAGGCCGACTTGCGCGCCGCTTACCTGGAGTTCGGCCGTCTCTCCGGGGCCAAACTGCACGGCAGCAACCTGCAGGCGGCGGACCTGGAGATGACCTGGCTGAGCAAGGCTGACCTCAAGGGCGCCAACCTGGCCGATGCCAATCTGCAGGAAGCCAAACTGGGCGAGAGCAACCTGGAGAATGCCGACCTGCGCGGCAGCCGGCAGCACTATGCGAACTTCCAGGACAGCAACATGGAAGGCTGCCAGGGCTGCCCCGACAGCTGGAACTGACTGGCAAACCGTCAGGCCGCGACCTTGAGCAGCCCCGCCTCGATCGCCAGGTGTACCAACTCCGCCTGGCAACTGACCTGCAGTTTGCTCTTGAGCAAGGTCAGGTGGTTGGACACGGTCTTGCTGCTGATGCACAGCTGTTCAGCGATCAGCCGGGTCGAGGTGCCCTTGGCCAGCATCAGGAAGATTTCGGTTTCGCGCTGGGTCAACCCTTGCAAGCGGCTCGTACCGGCCTGTTGCGGCTGGCAGGCCAGCGCAGTGGCCAGGGCCTGTTCGATATAGGCGTGTCCTGCCAGGATTCGCCGCACCGCCTCGACCAGCACCTCGGGTGCCACGCCCTTGGACAGGAAGCCACAGGCGCCCGCCTCCAGCACCTGGCGTACCAGGCCCAGCTCGGTATGTTCGCTGAGAAACAACACACGCAGTTGCGGCAGGCGCTGGCGCAGGCGGCGGGTGGTTTCCAGGCCGCTGATACCGGGCAGGTCGAAATCCATGATGACCAGCCCTGGAACTTGCGCCTGCACCCAATGCAATGCCTCCTCCCCGCTGCCGACTTGGGCGAGCGGCACCTCGGGCAAGGCCTGCGCCAGGCTGGTGGCCAGCCCCAGACGCAGCAGCGGATGATCGTCGACCAGCAGGATGGCCATGGTCCTGTCTCTCCCTAATTCAAGGACGACCTCCATGCTAAAAGTGGGTGGCCCGGCATCCTCTACTACTTTGGTACTGCTTCGGCTGTCGATGGTCGCATTCACAAAGCCTTGCTACTCGCCCTTAATACCCTATAGGTGGACACGCGTGCGTCCGCGCTGGGCTGACCCTTGCCTTGCTGCTACCGTAGCCCGAAGCACCGGCAACACGATGCTGGCAGGTACAACCACAACAATAAGGTGCAAAGCCATGTACAAGATCCTGATCGCCGACGATCACCCGCTGTTTCGCGAGGCCATCCACAATGTGATCGCGGACGGTTTTCCCGGCAGCGAGGTGATGGAAACCGCCGACCTGGACAGCGCCCTGGAACTGACCCAGGCCCATGACGACCTCGACCTGATCCTGCTCGATCTCAACATGCCCGGCATGCACGGCCTGGGCGGGCTGATGAACCTGCGTAACGAGGCGCCGACCATTCCGGTGGTGATCGTCTCCGCCGAGCAAGACAAACAGGTGGTGCTACAGGCCATCACCTACGGCGCGGTGGGCTTCATCACCAAGTCCTCGCCGCGCTCGCAGATGACTGAGGCCATCGAGCAGATCCTCAACGGCAACGTCTACCTGCCACCCGACATCATCCGCACGCAAAAGCCTGGCAGCCGTCGCAGCCTCAGCGAACCCCACGGTTTCGCCCCCGAGTTGCTGCAAGCCCTGACCCGCAAGCAACTGCTGGTGCTCGAACGCATGACCAAGGGCGAGTCGAACAAACAGATCGCCTACCACCTCGACATCGCCGAAACCACGGTCAAGGCCCATGTCTCGGCGATCTTGCGCAAGCTCAACGTGCACAATCGGGTACAGGCGATCCTCAGCGCCGGTGACATCGACTTCAGCGCCTACCTACGACGATAGGCGTAAATAATTACCGCCATCGCAATTAGCCATTGAAAGCCGTGCCCAGGCTGCAGTAAGCTCGGAGCCATCAACTGGAGAGCCTCATGTCAAACGCCATCCTCAACCACGCTCGTCACACTGGTCGCACCGCGCGTCCTGTGCTGGCTGTCGTCGGTTGCCAGGCGGTCGCTCCTGCCAGCTTTTATTTTGGGTATTGGTTTAGCCACAGGCGCCGCTGATACCCACAACGGCGCCCACTTTCGAGGGGCCGCCGAATACGAGAATACTCAACCCCCGGTCGGCTCCCCGACCGGGGGTTTTGCTTTTCAGGCCGTCCATAACGCATTCACACCGAGGATCGAACCATGAACTACGTCACCTACCGCGCTTACCGCACCTACGCCTGGCGATTTAGCCAATCCCGTTCGGGCCAGCCTGCCGCCTCCGTTCGGTCCGTCACTGGTGGCACCACAACACTGAATGCCAATCCGGCCAATTGTCGAACACCTCGATAGGACCGGCAGCGCGGGCATGAACCCGCCGTCCGCCCAGGAAGCAATCGCCATGCAATCGTCTTCTCTCGCTCTGCCCCTGACCCAGCCCCAAGCTGCCAACACCGCTGTCAGCCAGCGTCTGCCCAGCCCGCACCTGCTCAAGCAGCAGATGCCGCTCTCCACTGCCCTTGCCCTCCAGGTCGAACAACACCGCCAGGCCGTACGCGCCATTCTCGAAGGCCGCGACCCGCGCCTGCTGGTGATCGTCGGCCCCTGCTCGATCCACGACCCACGCTCGGCACTGGAATACGCCGACCGCCTCGCGGCGCTCAGCGAAGAAGTCAGCGACCGGCTGCTGCTGGTGATGCGCGCCTACGTCGAAAAACCCCGCACCACGGTGGGCTGGAAAGGCCTGGCCTACGACCCGCACCTCGATGGCAGCGATGACATGCACGCCGGCCTCGGCCTGTCCCGTGGCCTGATGCTGGGCATGCTCGAACGCGGCCTGCCGATCGCCACCGAACTGCTGCAGCCAATGGCCGCCGGCTACTTCGATGACCTGCTGAGCTGGGCGGCCATCGGCGCGCGCACCACCGAGTCGCAGATCCACCGTGAAATGGTCAGTGGCCTGGGCCTGCCGGTGGGTTTCAAGAACGGCACAGACGGCAGCGTGGGCATCGCCTGCGACGCGATCCGCAGCGCCGCGCATCCGCACCGCCACTTCGGCCTGGATGCCCAAGGCCACCCGGCGATCGTCGAAACCCTCGGCAACGGCGACACTCACCTGGTGCTGCGTGGTGGGCACAAAGGCCCCAACTACGATGCGGCAAGTGTCGAGCAGGCGCGCCAGGGGCTGGCCAAGGCCGGGTTGCCAGCGCGCATCATGGTCGATTGCAGCCACGCCAACAGTGGCAAGGACCCGGCGCGTCAGCCGGCGGTGCTCGAAGAGGTACTGGCCCAGCGCGTGGCCGGTGATCGCTCGCTGGTGGGGGTGATGCTGGAGAGTCACCTGTTCGATGGATGCCAGGCGCTGGGCAAGGGCGCGCTGAAGTACGGGGTGTCGATCACCGACGGTTGCCTGGGCTGGGCATCGACCGAAGCGCTGTTGCGCAAGGCAGCGCAGCAGCTGTGACGGAGCGGAAGCGATGGGCCGGTGCAACGGCCTATTCGCAATCGCGTCAATACTGAGCCTGCAGGAGCGCTGAACCGCCGCTCCTGCCCAGTACAGCGAGCACTAAGTCCCGCTCTTCAACCGACTGAACGCCCGCGTCAACGCCCGATTGAACGCCTTGCTATTGTCATTCTTGGTATACAACCGCGCCCGCACCTCGGCTGGCGGATAAGTCCCGGGGGCATTGCGAATCTGCGGATCGACCAGCGCATCGGCTGCGCTGATCGCATTGGCGTAGTGAATCGTATTGGTGACCGGGGCGATCACCTCCGGCCGCATCAGGTAGTCCATCAAGGCCCAGGCCGCCTCGGGGTGCGGCGCGTCCTTGGGCACCACCAGCGCATCTAGCCAGATCAGCGTGCCCTCGCGGGGAATGCTGTAGTCCAGGGTAAAGGCCTTGCCGGCCTGTTGCGCCTGGGCTTGGGCGATAGCCACGTTGCCATTCCAGGACATCGCCACGCAGGTCTCGCCGTTGGCCAGGTCGTTGATGTTGCGGTCGTTGTCGAAGTAACGGATGTAAGGGCGGATCTTCTGCAAATGCGCCTCGGCCACCTTGAGGTCCTCGAGGCGCTGCTGGTTGATGTCCAGGCCCAGGTAGCGCATCACTGCCGCGAACACCTCGTTGGGGTCGTTGAGCAGACTGACCCCACAGTTGGCGAATTTCTCCACCACCTGCGGATCGAACAGCATCGCCCAGCTGTCACGCGGCGCATCCGGCAGCCGCGCCGCCACCGCCTGCTCCTGGAAACCCACGCCAGTGGTGCCCCAGGCATAGGTGCCGGCGTAACGGTTGCCCGGGTCGAACACCGCCATGTGCTGGCGGAACTCCTCACCCACGCCCTGCAGGTGCGGCAGCTTTTCCTTGTCCAGCGGCTGTAGCGCGCCGCTGGCAATGGCTCGGCTCAGGTGCTGGCCGGCACTGAGCACCAGGTCGTAGCCACTGCGGCCGGTGAGCAGCTTGGTCTCGGCGGTTTCCAGGGAGTCGAAATGGTCGGCCACCACGCGAATCCCACTGTGTTTCTCGAAGTTGGCCAGGGTATCCGGGGCGAGGTACTCGCCCCAGATGTACAGGTTGACGGTCGGCTGTTGTGCGTCGGCCGCCTGGGCCGCCGACGCTGCGCAGCCCAGGGCGATAGCAAGGGCAAGGGTCTTCATCAGCGGCGTTCTCCGGCATATTGAGGCATGGTGATGCAGGCTACGTTGCCGCCCCCCAGCAGGATCTCCCGGGAGTTCTCGATGCCGATGATGCGGTGGCCGGGGAACAGGTCTGCCAGGGTTGCCTGGGCCACGCTGTCGTTACGGTCGCCGAACAGCGGCACCACGATGGCCGAGTTGCCCGCGTAGTAATTGATGTACGACGCGCAGATCCGGGTGCCCGCTTCGCGCACATGGGTGCCCTCGATATGGTCCAGGCCCGCCGCCTCTTCCGCCGTCCACTGCAGCACCTCGGGCTGTGGCAGCTTGTGCACCTTGAGTTCGCGGCCACGACTGTCGCGGGTGCTGCGCAGGATGTCGTAGGTTTCCTGGTAGATTTCCCACTGCGGGTCATCGCGGTTGTCGGTCCACTGCAGGACCACTTCACCCGGGCGCACGAAGCAGGCCAGATCATCCACATGGCCGTCGGTCTCGTCGAACTTGCAGCCACGGGGCAGCCAGATCACCTGCTCGGCGCCCAGGTAGTCCTGCAGCCTGCGGGTCACCTCCTCCTTGCCCAGGTGGGCGTTGCGGTTGCGGTTGAGCAGGCATTGCTCGGTGGTCAGCAGGCTGCCCTGACCGTCGCTCTGGATGCCGCCGAGCTCGGCGATCAGCGGGGCGCGGTAGCGGTCCAGGTTCTCGATCTCGAGGATCTTGCGGGCGATCTGGTCGTCCTTGTCCCAAGGATAATAAAGGCCGCCATCCAGCCCGCCGTAGGCATTGAACTCGAAGTCCACGCCGCGCACCTCGCCGGTGCTGTCATTGACCACGAAGCAAGGCCCGCTGTCACGGAACCAGGTGTCGTTGCAGGTCATTTCCACCACCCGCACATGGGCTGGCAGCAGGCGCCGGGCGTTGGCGTACTGCGCGGCAGAGGCGCAAACGGTCACCGGTTCGCTAGAGGCGATGGCACTGACGATCTCGACCCAAACCTTCTGTGCAGGTTTGGCACCGTTGCGCCAGACATCCGGGCGCTCCGGCCAGCCAAGCCAGCAGCCGGCCTTGCGTTCGAATTCGCCGGGCAAGCGGAAACCATCGGCCTTGGGGGTGGTGGTGAGCGAACGTGCCATGCTGAACCTCGTCATCGATAGGGATGACTGAACGCTACGCCGCCCTGGCATGGGCTTCCAACGATGAAAACTAAGCGATAGTTGAATTTAATTCACGATTCGCTGATCTGTTCGGTGAACCATTCGATGAACTGCGCCACAGCGCCCCGCTCCAGGCGCAAGCGTTCACAGACCAGCGCGTATTGCCCCTGCGCCGTCACGCTGGCGCTGAATGGGCGCACCAAGCGGCCTCCCTGCAAGTCGCCCTGGCAGGTCAGGTTATCGCCCATGGCCACGCCCTGCCCCAGCACCGCCGCCTCCAGGGCCAGCGCCGCGTGGGGGAAATACAACTGGCGAGTCGGCAAGGCATCGTCGGCATGGGTGGCCAGCCAAGTGGTCCAGGTCCTGCCATCCTGGTCGTCGTGCAGCAAGCAGTGGCGTACCAGGTCACGCGGACGCTTGAGCCCGCCCTGGTTGAACAACCCTGGGCTGCACACCGGAAAGAATTGCAACAGCGGCAATGGCCGGACGAAGTGGGTGCTCGCGTCCAGGGCGCTGGTGCCGTAGGTGATCGCGATATCGATGTCCAGCGCCGGCGCCCCGGCACTGATCGGCTGTTCGTGCAGGTGCAAGGTGATATGGGGGTAGCGGCTGCTGAAGTCGGCGAGCCGGGCGACCAGCCACTTCTGCGCGAGCTCCGCGGTCACCGCTACCCGCAGGACAGCCTGGGACGCCGGATCGCGCAGCTCGTCGCAGGCCTTGCCGATCAGCTCGAAGGCCTGCTGCAGGTGATGCAGCAAGCGCTCGGCCTCGGTGCTCGGACGCACCTGACGCCCCACCCGTTCAAACAAAGCGACGCCCAGTTGCTCTTCCAGTTGGCGAATCTGGTGGCTGACGGCGCTGTCGGTGACGCACAACTCGGCCGCCGCACGGCCGAAATGCCCATGCCGGGCAGCACATTCAAAGGTACGCAAAGCGGTGAGGGACGGCAGCCGACGCATGTCGCACTCCTGTGGGTAGAACATCCAAGCGAGACCAGGGGCCGATCATACTCGCAAGTGCCTGTCTTGGGACGGATGTAGGCGCCAGCGTCAGCTGACGCCTTGGCAAGAAACACAATTGGCGCCGTGAAATTTCTTTGCTATTTTTTCATGAAATAAAACAAGATGAATTTCACGAGGCCCGCCATGTTCAAGCAATCCGCGCAACACGTTGGCAGCTATTACGCCCAGACCTACCCGTCGGCCATCCCCCTGCGCCCGACCCTGCAAGGCTGCGCGCAAACCGAGGTGCTGATCATCGGCGCCGGTTTCAGCGGCCTGCACACCGCGCTGCGCCTGGCCCTGGCTGGCAAGCGCGTGACCTTGCTGGAAGCCAGCCGCGTGGCCTGGGCGGCCTCCGGGCGCAATGGCGGCCAGGCGCTGCTGGGCTGGTCCTGCGACATGCCCCCGCTGGAGAAGTCCCTGGGTCAGGAGCGTGCCCGACGGCTCTGGGACAGCATGTGCTGGGCCGCCACCGAGATGCGCGAGCTACCTCAGCGGCACGGCTTCGATATCGACTACCGGCCAGGCAGCCTGTGGACCGCCGTGCTGCCCCGCCGGGTGAAGCAGTTGCAGGAGGCCCAGCGCGAAGCCGAAGCGAAATGGGGTTACGACTGCCTGCGTCTGATCGAGCGCGACGCCTTGCCCGAATGGATCGACAGCCCACGCTACCAGGCCGCCCTCTATGACCCCAACGGCGCGCACCTTAATCCACTGAAACTGGCCCAGGGCCTGGCCAACGCCATCGAGGCCGCCGGCGGACGCATCTTCGAGCAGAGCCAGGTCCAGGACTATCAGCAAACCGCCACCGGCTTCGTCGCCCACACCCTTCAGGGAGAGGTGCGCAGCGACGTGCTGGTGCTGGCCTGCAATGCCTACATCGACCGCCTGGACCGCACCCTTTCGCGCCGGCTGCTGCCGGTGGGGTCCTACCAGGTGGCGACCGCCCCCCTGGACCCGGCACTGGCCCAGTCGTTGCTGCCACGCAACAGTTGCGTGATCGACAACCAATTCGTGCCCGACTACTTCCGCCTGACGCCGGATCACCGTCTTCTGTTCGGCGGTGGCTGCACCTACCTGGGCGGTATTCCCAAGGACGTCGCCAGCGCCACCCGTCCCTACCTGGAGCGGGTATTCCCGCAACTGAAGGGCGTCGGCATCGACTACGCCTGGGGCGGTCACATCGACTGCAGCATCCGTCGCACCCCGGATATCGGCCGCCAGGGTCAGCGCTACTGGCTGCAGGGTTTTTCCGGCCATGGCGTGTTACCGACCCTGGCCGGGGCACGGGCGGTCGCCGATGCGATCCTCGGTGACGAGGACCTCCTGGCGCTATACCAAGGCATCGACAATGGTCGCTTCCCCGGCGGCGAGTTGATGGCCGCCCCGCTGGAAGCGGCCGCCAAGGCCTGGTACCGGCTGCGTGACCATGTCTGAACCAAGGACACCCCCACACATGCAAGATGAAATCGAAGGCCTGGCCATCCTGATCCGCGACCTGCGCAAGCACCGGGGCTTGACCCTCGGCGAGCTGGCCAGCCGGGTCAAGCGCTCGCTCGGCTTCCTGTCCCAGGTCGAGCGCGGCCTGTCGAGGCCGACCGTGGCTGACCTGACCGCGATCAGCGAAGCCCTGAACGTGCCCACCACCTACTTCTACCAAGCCAGCAAGCCGCGCGCGCTGGACTGGGTCACCCGCCCCGGCGAGCGGCGCACGCTCTACTACGCCAGCGGCATCACCGACGTGCTGGTCTCGCCCACGCTTACCGGCAAATTCTCCATGCTCGAGAGCCATCTGGCACCCGGCGCCAGCAGTGGCGAGGGCCATCTGGACGACAGCTCCGAACAAGGCGGGTTCGTTCTCGAGGGCTACCTGAGCCTGTGGCTCGAGGGCCAGGACGACCCGGTCACCCTCGGTCCGAACGACAGTTTCCAGCTCCCGGCGCACAGCCAGTTCCGCTACGCCAACCTGACCGACCAACCGACCCGGGTCCTCTGGGTATTCCGATGACCCCATGCCGCAGGATTGCACGCCATGACAACAACAAAAGGCTCCCCCGATCTGCTCAGTGAAGTTCGCGCGTTCCGCGCCCGCCATCCCCAGGTGCGTCATGTCGACCTCATCAGCCTGGATATTCCGGGGCATTTCTACGGCAAGCGCTATCCCGTGGACATGCTCGAGAAGGTGGCCGCCGGTAGCCCCCTGAAACTGCCGCAGAACTGCGTGCTGCTCGGCGTTCAGGGCGGGCTCTTCCCGATTGGCGACTACTGTTTCAACGATGGCGACCCGGACGCGCCACGGCGCTTGGTCCCCGGCACCCTCAAGCCGGTGAGTTGGGAGAGCCAGCCCCTGGGGCAGATGCTGATCACCTCCGACGGCACTGCGGCGCCCATCGAGTTCGAGCCGCGCGAGGTGCTCGCCCGTGTCCTGCAACGCCTGCAGCGGCGCGGTATCCACCCGGTGGTGGCCTTCGAGCTGGAGTTCTACCTGTTCGACCGCGCCCTCCGGGACGGTCTGCCGCAGTTTCCCCGCGACCCGTTCAGCGACGATCCGGACGACCAGCCGAACATGCACATCGAACGCCTTTCGCGGTTCTCCGACGTGCTCCGGGACATGGTCGACACGGCTAACGAGCAAGGGGTGGACGCCAATGTCATGACCGCCGAACTGGGCCCCGGCCAGTTCGAGATCAATTTCGGCCACTGCGACGATGGTTTGCGGGCGGCGGACTGGGCGGCGCTGTTCTGCCGCAGCACCCGTGGCGTGGCGCTCAAGCATGGGCTACGTGCCAGCTTCATGAGCAAGCCTTACCTGGAGGCGCCGGGCAGTGGCATGCATGTGCACGTCAGCCTCTACGACAACGCCGGCAACAACCTGCTGGCGGCGCACGGACAGCGGCCGCTGCGCCATGCGGTGGCGGGCTGCCTGTCGCTGCTGCCGCACTGCATGCCGGTCTTCGCCGCCAACCACAATGCCTTCCGCCGCTATGGCGCCATGGTCAATGCCGCCAGCCGTGCCAGTTGGGGGTTCGAAGACCGCGATGCTTGCATCCGTATCCCCGAGTCGGAGCCACGCAACCTGCGCATCGAGCACCGCCTGGCCGGCGCCGACGCCAACCCGTACCTAGTACTGGCGGCAATCCTCTGCGGAATGGAGCATGGCCTGGATGCCGGCCAGGAGCCTATTGCGCCCCTCAATGAAGACCGTGGCAGCGGCATCGACTTCCCCAAGGACATGCTGAGCGCGGTGGCGGCGATGCGCGATCACCCGCCGCTGCTGGAGGGCTTAGGAGAGGAGTTCGTGATGGTGTACTGCGAGAACAAGCGCCAGGACCACCTGGCGTTCATGCATGAGGTCAGCGCCCGGGAATATCGCTGGTTCCTCTGATGCGCCAGGCACCGGCATCCATGGGCGCCGGTGCCTATTCCAATCTATTCACTGATATCTGTCAGTACTTTCGGACATTTCGGCCTTTACTGTAAACGCAAGCACCGTTCAACTTCCCGGCACGGAAAAGGCCTGATCCCATGACAGCTCCCTTTACCCCTCCTCCTGTCCAGACGCCCGCCGCCTGGCATTCGCTCAGCGTCGAAGAAGTCGAGCAAAACCTGCAGACAGGCCCCGGTGGGTTGCCGGAGGCGGAAGCGGCAAGCCGTATCGCCCAGTATGGCCAGAACAAGCTGATCCCTCCCAAGCGCCGTGGCCCGCTGATGCGCTTTTTGGCGCAGTTCCACAACATATTGCTCTATGTGATCATCGCGGCGGCTGTTATCACTGCGCTGCTCGGCCATTGGGTCGACACCGGCGTCCTGCTGGCCGCCGTGGTGATCAATGCAATCATCGGTTTCATTCAAGAAGGCAAAGCCGAAAGCGCCCTGCACGCCATCCGCGCAATGCTCGCTCCCCATGCGACCGTGGTGCGCGACGGCAACCCACGCGAAATCGATGCCGCCGACCTGGTGCCCGGCGACCGGGTGCTGCTCGCCTCCGGTGACCGGGTACCTGCCGACGTGCGCTTGGTGAGCGTCAAGGACCTGCGCGTCGAAGAAGCCGCGTTAACCGGCGAGTCCCTGCCAGTGGAAAAGGACACCCACGCCGTGGAAACCGATGCCCCGCTGGGGGACCGTCATGGCATGGCCTATTCGGGCACGGTGGTGGTCTATGGTCAGGCCACCGGCATCGTCGTCGGCACAGGCACGGCGACCGAGCTCGGCAAGATCAACCAGATGCTGGCCGACATCCGCGGCCTGGCCACGCCGCTGCTGCGCAAGGTCGACCGCTTCGGCCGGGCCCTGGCCGTGACGATCCTCGGCGCCTGCGCCGCGACCTTCGTCCTGGGCACCCTATGGCGCGGCCACCCAGCGGCGGACATGTTCATGATGGTCGTCGCCCTCGCCGCCTCGGCGATTCCCGAAGGCCTGCCAGCGATCATGACCGTGACCCTGGCACTCGGCGTGCAACGCATGGCCCGGCACAGCGCGATCATCCGCCGGCTGCCTGCGGTGGAAACCCTCGGCTCGGTCACGGTGATCTGCTCCGACAAGACCGGCACCTTGACCCGCAATGAAATGACCGTGCAGCGGGTGGTGTGCGCCGGGCATGTGTTCGACATCGGTGGAGTGGGCTATGCGCCGGTGGGTGATTGCAGCATCGAGGGCCGTATCGTCGACCCAGCTCAGTACCCGGCGCTGGCCCTGGCCATCCGCACCGGCGTGCTGTGCAACGACGCGCACCTGCGTAATGAAAACGACACCTGGCGTGTGGAGGGTGACCCCACGGAAGGCGCCCTACTGGTACTCGGCGAAAAGACCGGCTTCGAGCCCTCGGCCTGGACACGCCTGGACTCCATTCCGTTCGAGTCGGAACACCGCTTCATGGCCACCCACCACCGCGACGGCGATGGCCAGTCCTGGATCTTCGTCAAGGGCGCCCCCGAACGTCTGCTCGACATGTGCACCCTGCAATGGGGCCGCGAGGGCGAGCAGCCACTCGACGTCGACTACTGGCGGCGCATGACCACCGACACCGCGGCCCAAGGCTTGCGCCTCTTGGCACTGGCCTGCAAGCGCTCAGCACCACGGGATGGCGGCTTGAGCCTGCAAGACATGGACAGCGGCTACACCCTGCTGGCCCTGGTCGGGATCGTCGACCCTCCGCGCGAGGAGGCCGTCAAGGCGGTTGGCGAATGCCACCGCGCCGGTATCCGGGTGAAGATGATCACCGGCGACCACGCCGAGACGGCCCGGGCCATCGGCGCCCAACTCGCCATCGGCGTGGGCAAGCCGGCCATGACCGGCGCCGAGGTGGCGATGATCAGCGACGAAGCTTTGCGCCAGGTAGTCACCGGCGTGGATGTGTTCGCCCGGGCCAGCCCGGAACACAAGCTGCGCCTGGTGACCGCCTTGCAGGACAACGGCCAGATCGTGGCCATGACCGGCGACGGCGTGAACGATGCGCCCGCGCTCAAGCGCGCCGATGTCGGCATCGCCATGGGCATGAAGGGTTCGGAAGCGGCGAAGGAAGCCGCCGATATGGTCCTGGCCGACGACAACTTCGCCACCATCGCCACCGCCGTGCGCGAAGGCCGCGCGGTCTACGACAACCTGAAGAAATTCATTCTGTTCATGCTGCCCACCAACGGCGGCGAAGCGCTGGTGGTGATTGCCGCCATCCTGTTCGAGCTGGCCTTGCCGCTGACCCCGGCGCAGGTCCTGTGGATCAACATGGTGACCTCCAGCACCCTGGGGCTAGCGCTCGCCTTCGAGCCGGCGGAACGCGGCATCATGCGCCGCGCCCCGCGCGCGCCGAACGAAGCCCTGCTCTCCGGCTTTTTCATCTGGCGCATACTCATGGTGTCGGTGCTGATGATGTGCGGCGCGCTGGGTCTGTTCCTCTGGCAGCTCAGCGAAGGCTCGAGCATCGAGACAGCGCGGACCATGGCCGTCAACGCCGTCGTCGCCGCCGAAATGCTCTACCTGATCAATTCGCGCTCGCTGATCGAACCGGTCACCAACCGTGAAGGACTGACCGGCAACCCCTACCTGCTGCTGGCCATCGCCGCCTGCATCCCGCTGCAGCTGCTCTTCACCCATGCACCGATCATGCAGGAGATCTTCGGCTCCACCGACCTGACATGGGCGCAATGGGCTCAAGTGATTGCCGCGGGCGCGCTGGTCTACACAGTGGTTGAGCTTGAGAAACTGGTGATCCGCAGGACACCGCTGGCCGAACACCTGGCCCTGCGCCGCGAAGAGAACCGCGCTGTGACGCAATAGAAGGATGCGCTTCGATGCCACAGCAGGCTGCATTCTGGCACTATCGGGGTTCACCCTGGCCGGATGCAGCCCATGCTCATCGACGAAGAACTGACCCTGAAAAAGCTGGAGATCTTCCTCGCCTTCATGCACAGCGGCAACCTGGCTCGGGCCGCCAGCGAGCTGCAGACCAGCAATGTCAGCGTGCACCGGGCGATCCACTCGCTGGAAAGCGCACTGCGTTGCCCGCTGTTCAAGCACGAGGGGCGCAACCTGATACCGCTGGAAAGCGCCTATGTTCTGGAAAAACAGGCCCGCCAGTTGATCCAGGATGCCGGCGAGATGGTGCGCCTGACCCGTGAAGCCGCTGGTTTCTCTTCCGAGCGCTTCAAGCTCGGCGCGCTCTACTCGCTGACGGTCAAGACCGTGCCCAAGCTGATCATGGGCCTGAAGCTGCGGCGCAGCGAGCTCAATATCGACCTGACCCTGGGTTCCAACGTGGACTTGATGTACCGGCTCAAGAACTTCGAGCTCGATGCCATCCTCGTGTCGCTGAACGAAAGCGTCAACGACCCTGCCTGCGAGCATTTGCCACTGTTCTCCGACGACATCTTCCTCGCCGTACCGACCGACTCGCCCTTTGCGCTGCAGGATGAAGTCGACCTGGCCGACCTCGCCGACTCCACCTTCATTACCCTGACCCAGGGCTTCGCCACCCACCGCGATGGCGTGCGGGTGTTCGAGCAGGCGGGCTTCGAGCCCAAGGTGGCGATGCAGGTGAACGACATCTTCACCTTGCTGAGCATGGTCAGTTCCGGTGTGGGCTACGCCCTGCTGCCGGGGCGCATCGCGGCGGTCTATGAGAACCGGGTGAGGCTGATCCGCTTGCAACGCCGCTATCACCTGCAGCAGCACATCGGCGTGGTCTTCCTCAAGGCCCGGGAACGCGACCCCAACCTGCTGGCACTGGTTGCCGAATGCCGCATGTACAGCCGCGAGCGGGACCTCTTGGCGCCGACGCTATCCCCGTAGCAGCCAGCGTGAGCTGGCGATGAATCTGTAGGAGCGCCGAACCGCCGCTCCTGCCTGATGCTGCGCCAGGCCTAGCCGCCCACCAGCCCCCGCACACAGAAGTACAGGATCGACGGCCCCATCAGGCAACCCAGCCCGGTATGGAACGTGGCGGTCAAGGCGCCATACGGCACCAGGCGTCGGTCGGTCGCCGCCAAGCCTGCGGTGACACCGGACACGGTGCCAGCCAGGCCGCCGAAGACCATCGCCGAGCGCGGGTTGTCCAAGGCTAGCAAGCGCGCCGAGACCGGGGTGAAGACCATGACGAGGATCGCCTTGATCAACCCGGTGGCGATCGACAGCGCCATCACATCGGAACTGGCGCCCAGCGCCGCCCCGGTCACCGGCCCGACAATGTAGGTCACCGCGCCCGCGCCGATGGTGGTCATGCTCACCGCGTCACGGTAGCCGAAGACCCAAGCCACGGCGGCACCGACGATAAAGGGCAGCACCGTGCCCAACAACAGGGACACCGCGCCGACCAAGCCCGCCTTGCGCGCCTCGGTGGCCTGCACTTCGAAGGCCGTGGCGACGATGGCGAAGTCCCGGAGCATCGCCCCGCCCATCAGGCCGATGCCGGAGAACAGGGCCAGGTCGGCCAGGCCTTTCTGCCCTCCGGTAAGGGTACCGCCGACCCAGGCCAGCACCAGGCCGATAACGATGGCGATGGCCGAGCCATGCACCCGGCCGAAGGTCAGGTACTTCGACAGCACGACCGACAGCCACATGATCCCGCCCACCGCTGCGAAGGCGGTGACCAGGCCGTTGTGTTCCAAAGCGTTTTCGATGAGCGACCACATGATCAGCGACCTCCTGCAGGCGCGGCGTGCGCGGTGGATTGGCCCGGTTCTTCGGCTTGCGGCAAGGGTTCGCCACGGTGGGTCCGGCTGATCACCGCGATGGTGACACCACAGAGCAGCACCGCGCCCACCGCCGCGATCAGGGCCACAGGGCCGCCGTGCAGCGCGGTCACCACGTTCTGCTGGGCGGCCATGGCCACCACCACAGGAATGTACATGGCGCCCCAGAAGCCGACGCCGAACTCGCATTCCTTGCTCATGCCGCCATGACGGTGCATGTAGAGCCGCGCGCAGATCAGCAGGATCATGGCGATGCCGACCCCACCCACATTGGATTTCACACCCAGCAGCACGCCCAGGAAGTCGCCGACGATGACACCGGCAAGCGTGCAGACGGCCAACAGGGCCACACCATAAATGATCATTGTTGTTGTCCTCGGTTTTAGGTCGAAGTTGCTTGTTCTTGTCCTTCGAGTTGCAACGCGGTCATCGCTCCTGGTTCACCTCCTGACGCAACAGGGCGTCCAGCGTATCGGCCCGGGTGCCGTCGAAAGCGACCACCCTGCCCTGTTCCAACACCCGCCGCGCCAGGCCGCTGAGCACGTTGCCGGGCGGCATCTCGATGTGCAGGCGCACGCCGCGCTCATAGGCGTTGCGCAACGTACCACGCCAGTCGACGACCCTGGCCATGTTGAACGCCAGGTCCTCGCGCAGGCGTTCAGGGTCGAGCAACAGCCGCGCTGTGCTGCCGCTCAGGTAGGCGATGCCGGGTCGGCGTAGCGCCACCTGCGCGAAAGCCTGGGCCAGCTCCCGCGCCGGTGCTGCCAGCAACCGGCAATGGGAAGGCACGCTCACCGCCAGGCGCCTGGCCACGCCCGGCCCACGCTGACGCGCACGTTCAGCCACCGCGGCCATTGCCACCTCGCTGCCCGCGATGACGATCTGGTTGTCGGCATTGAGGTTGGCGATGAACACCTCGCCGCCCACCTCGGCCAGCAGTCGCTCCACCTGCCCCAGGTCCAGGCCGCCGATCGCGGTCATTCCGTACCCCTGGGGATAGGCCCGTTGCATCAGCTCCCCGCGTAAGGCCACCAGCCTCACGGCATCGGCGAAACCCAGGGCGCCGGCCACTACGGCGGCACCATAGGCGCCGATGGACAGCCCCGCCACGTAATCCGGTTCAGGGCTGCGCTGCATTAGCCAGTGCGCGCTGGCAACGCCAGCGACCAGCAGGCAGAGCTGCACCGCCCGGGTCGACTGCAAAGCCTCGGCGCTGTCCAGGGCCAGGACCGCTTCACCCAGCACATCGCTGGCCTCCTCCAGATACCCCGAGGCCTCGTCGGGCAGGCGGTGCAGCATGCCCGGCTGCTGGGCGCCCTGGCCCGGGAAGGCGAACAGGCTGCTCATGCCGCGCACTCCAACGCCTGCCAAGGATCAGCGACCAAACGTGCTCCCTGTGCAGACTTGAGCAAGACACGGCGAGCGCCGCCGGCCCACTCCCGCAGAGCGACGGCGCCTTGTGGCGTCTCCAACTGAAGATCGACCCGGCACGGCGCCGGATCGAGCTTGGCCAACAGCCGCCGGGCCTGCTGCCGGTCGAACACGCACGGCGTGCGCAGAACAAGGTCGAGGTCACTGGCGGCATGCAACACCGCGACACCCGTAGCGAGCTGATAGCCCGCGCCACCTGTCGGCCCCCAGGCAAGCCCGGTCGAGTCCAGCAACGGCGCGACATGGGCCAGCGCCTGCAAGGCCGGCAAGCCGCCAGGGCGTTCCTGCCTGAGGTGTTCGGGGGCGACCAGGCGCTGGATATCCTCCACCGCCATCTGCCAGGCCAGGCGCTGCTCGCGGCAGCCCCCGCGCACGCCCACCGCCACCCAGCCTGGGGCACACCGGGCACGCCGCACCACCACCGGCTGCCCGTCGGCCAGCACCTGGCGCGCCCAGGTCGGCGCGGCGTCAGGCAGCGCCTCCGGGGACAGGCCCCAGAGCAGGTCGTGAGGACGTGGCGCGTCCATGCTCAAGCCTCCCGCCACTGCGTCCGCAGGCGTTCGCGGACCAGGCTCGAAGCGTGGCGGTTGGGCCCGCCCAGGCGGCAGGACAGGTCGCTGGAGGTGCCGATATCCTGCACCGCCTGGGCCAGGCTCTCGCGCACCCGGGCCAGGTCGGTGGCGGTTGGCGTTTCCGCCGCCTCGACAGGCAGCCGTTGCCAGAGCAGTCCCAGCGAGGCGTAGCTGTCCAGGTCATAGGCCATTGGCGGCACCTTAGCGGCCAGGGCCTCGAGCTCTTCCACGCTGCGCAGGGTGATGCGCGCGGCGGCAGCCTTGCCCATCGCATGAACCATGACCCCGCTGTCTTCCAGGGCGATCAGGCGTTGCGCTTGGTAACCGTGGGCCAGGAAGGCGCCAGACATCGCCTTGCCCACCAGCAGGCCGATCACCGGGTGACCCGCCAGCCGGGCGCGGGCATAGGCGTCCACTGCGCCAGCCAGGGCCTGGTGGATGCCCAGGGCCTCCTCGCGGCGGCCATAGGCCTGGCTGGGCACATCGATCACCGCCACCAGCGCCCGCTTTTGCTCATGCCCGGCATCCGCCTCGATTGCCTCGTCCACCGCCTTGGCCAGGCCCCAGCCCTCGAGCAGGCCCGCCTCGCCATTGCGGGCACGTGGGAATGGATTGCTGGCGTCGGGCACCACGGCAATGAAACGCGCCAGGCGGTTGTCCAGCTCGCCATCAGCCACCCGCAGCGACGCTGGGAAGCCCGGCAAAGATTCGCTACCGGCCAGGGCGGCCAGCCAGTTCAGTCCTCGGCTCATGTCCGGTCTCCTTGGTACAGGTTGCGCACGCTGGTAGCGTCGAGTTGCTCGCACTCGTTGCCCAGGCGGGCCAGGCGTTCGAGGAACCAGGCATGCCGGCGGCTGCGCGGTTGCGCTGTCCCCGGCTCGGCCAGCAGGCCTTGCAAGGTGGTACGGAGGGTCTCGATGTCATCGGCGACATAGGCATCCACCAGGCCGCTGGCCATGCGCTGCTCGCCCCCAGTGAGGCTCCAGATGAATGGCCGGTCACGCGAGTCGTACTCTTCGACACCAGCCTCCTGTTCGATCACCTGTGGACCGTTGAGGCCCAGCCGCGCCTCTTGGGTCACAATGAGGTGGCTGCACAATCCGGCGGCGATCGACATGCCGCCGAAACAACCCACCGGCCCGGCGATCAGGCCGACGACAGGCTGATACTCGCGCAGCTCGACAATCGCGGCCTGGATCTCGGCGATGGCCGCCAACCCCAGGTTGGCCTCCTGCAGGCGCACACCACCGGTTTCCAGCAGCAGCACGGCGCAGGTGGGTATGCCCTGACGATTGTCCTCGATGGCCAATTCCAGGGCACCGGCGATCTTGGCGCCGCCGACCTCCCCCAGGCTGCCTCCCTGGAACCCGCCCTCGATGGCCGCGACCACGGCCGGGCGCCCGGCAATACGGCCCTTGGCGATGATCACCCCGTCATCGGCCTGGGGCACGATGCCCTGCTGCGACAGCCAAGGCGACATGACCCGGTCGAAGGGGCCCAACAGTTCGCGGCCACTTCCGGCATCGAGCAAGGCATTGGCCCGCTGGCGGGCACCGAGTTCAACGAAGCTGCGCGCTTGCAGCAGGCGTGTGGTATCAGTCATGGGCGATCTCCTCGAAGCCTTGCTCCAGGCGCAGGCGCACGACACCCGGGGTGGCGCCGAAGTCATGGATGTCGATCTTCAGGGCGGGCAAGGCGCGCCCTTCGAACAGGCGCTGGAACACCTGCGCCCAACGCGGCGCACTGCCGTTGACCGAAGTGGTCACCTGAATATCCAGGGTTCCGGCCGTGCCCGGTTCCATGAGTACTTCGAGGTCACCCGAACTGACGCAGCCCACCAGGCTGCGGCCCCGGGCCGGCTGGCCGGCGGGAAATTGAAATTCAAGGGTTTCCATATCACAGGCTCCCGGCGTTATCGAGGAACAGGCAGGCGGCCAACAGGTCGGCGGCACCACCCGGTGAGGCGTTGAGTTCAAGCAGGCGGGCGTCCAGCGCGCGCAGTTGGCGACGGCCAGCGAGGCTGGCGCTGCCGCCGGCCTCCAGCACCGCGTGGGCCCCTTGCTGCATGGCGGCCAGGCCCTGCATGCCGGCACGCCAGAGCACGCAGGTGTCGGTCAAGGCCGCCATGATCGCCAGCAACGCGTCCAGCCGCGCATGGGCCTCGCTGACCCCGGCCGCACGGCTGCGCAACAGTTGCGGCAAACCGTGGCCGATCACTGTTGGAAAGCCCAGTTGCGCTTCTTCCCGCGCGCCGCGCACACCGTAGCGTTGGCGGACCTTGCTGCCATGGCTGTCGGTTCGCGGGGCAGCCGAGTCTTCGATCAGGGCGATGCGCCCGGCACGCAGTGCCAGGGTCCGGGCGTCGGTCGTGGCAGGGTTCAGCGCTTTGGCCGCGACCAGCAGGCCAAGAGCCCAGATCGCGCCACGGTGGGTGTTGACCCCGCCGGTGGTGGCCAGCATCGCCAGCTCGCCTTCGCGGCCAATACGCCCCAGCGCCTCGCGCAAGGGGGCGCCAATGGCGGCGTGCGCCTGGCCCGCCTCGGCCATCTGCTTGAAACAAGGCCACAAAGCCAATGCCGAGGCGTGCATCAGGCCGAGACTGAGGTCCTGGTGCGCGCCGCTGCCACGGCGGTCGACCAGGCCGGGCTTGGGCGACAGGTCGGCTTCATCGATCAGCGCCTCGACGGCGAGGTCGGCCAGTGCGTCGCCAAGTGGCAACGCCGGGTTGTGGACAAGGGCTCTCATCACCAACTCCTGAAACGCGCTGGGGGGTTGTAGAGGCCGCCGGACCACTCGACCAGGTCGGCGATGCTTTTCGCCGCCAACAGCGTGCGGCTGGCCTGATTGCGGTGGATACCCAAGTCTTCGGGCAAGGCGACCAGCCCCTCCTGGCGCATACGCAGGGTGTCTTTCGGGTCATGGCGCAGGCCGATGGCGGTCACCCCGGCCACGGCGGCGATCATCCGCTGCCGCTCTTCCAGGCTGCGGGCCTTGTAGAGGTAGGCGATGCCCTCTTCGGTGAGCAGGTGGGTGACGTCGTCGCCATAGATCATCACCGGTGCCAGGGGCATGCCGACCTTCTTCGCCACCTCGACCGCGTCCAGGGTTTCCACGAAGGTCGGCTTGCCGCCCTCCTGGAAGGTCTCGACCATTTGCACCACCAGCTTCTTGCCGCGCTCGAGCAAGGTGTCCGGCGTGGTCATGTCCAGCCATGCCGGGGTCGCATGGCGGCGGCCACGGGGGTCGTGGCCCATGTTCGGCGCCCCGCCGAAGCCGGCCAAACGACCGCGAGTGACCGTCGAGGAATGGCCATCGCCATCCACCTGCAAGGTGGCGCCGATGAACAGGTCCACGGCGTACTGGCCGGCGAGCTGGCACATCATGCGGTTGGAGCGCATGGAGCCGTCCCGGCCGGTGAAGAACACGTCCGGCCGCTGGGCGATGTAGTCCTCCATGCCCAGTTCGGTACCGAAGCAATGCACGCTCTGCACCCAGCCGGTCTCGATGGCCGGAATCAGCGTCGGGTGCGGATTGAGCGTCCAGTTGCGGCAGATCTTGCCTTTCAGGCCAAGGGATTCACCGTATGTAGGCAGGATCAACTCGATGGCGGCGGTGTTGAAGCCAATGCCATGGTTGAGCGACTGGACATTGTGCTTCTCGTAGATGCCACGGATCGCCATCATCGCCATCAGCACATGCACGGGCTTGATATGGCGCGGGTCGCGGGTGAACAGCGGCTCGATATAGAACGGTTTGTCGGCCACCACCACGAAGTCGACCCAGGACGCGGGAATGTCCACCCGTGGCAGGTCCTCGACCCTGTCCACCAGTTGATTGACCTGGACGATCACGATGCCGTCGCTGAAGGCTGCCGGCTCCACCAGCGCTGGCGTGTCTTCGGTGCTGGGCCCGGTGTAGATGTTGCCTTCGCGGTCGGCCATGAAGCCCGCGGCCAGGACCACATTGGGGATCAGGTCGACCAGCAGGCGCGAGTAAAGCTCGATGTAGGTGTGGATGGCGCCCACTTCCAGCAGGCCGTCGTCGAGCAACTGGCTGATGCGCAGGCTTTGTGGGCCGGCGAAGGAAAAGTCGAGCTTGCGGGCGATGCCGCGCTCGAAGAGGTCCAGGTGCTCGGCGCGGCTGACGCTGGGCATGATCATGTGCAGGTCATGCAAACGGCCCGGATCGGCCTTGGCCAGCGAGCGCGAGAGGAAGTCCGCCTGCTTCTGGTTGTTGCCTTCGAGCACCACCCGATCGCCCGGAGCGATCAAGGCTTCGAGGGCCTCGACGATGCGCTCTCCGGGCAGCACCGCGCCGTCGGCGAGGTGGCGCACCAGGGCCAGGCGGCGCTGCTTCTCGGCACGCCGGCGCGACCATTGCGGCGCAGGATTGGGTCTTGTTGTCATTGTGGGCTCCACTGTTGCGCTGTCGTGGAGCCACCTTAGGCCGTTGGCCGAAAGACCATCAATCAAGCAGGGTGGGTGATCGTTACGTTCAGGTTAATGATCGTCGCCTGTAGTACCGCGACCGCCTTGCGATCGATCGCTGGCTGCACAGTCCATCGGCTAATTGCACCTCGCAGGCCATGGCTGGCATCGCCAACGCTGGCAACAAGGCGGCTGCCCATAAGATTCTGATCATGTCGTTTCCTTGCAAGTGCGCTCCCGGCCTCACGCCAGGAGGCTCAAGCCTTTGATCGCCGCGAGGTGCAGCGGATAGAACCAATAACCCCAGCGCCCCACAGGCCAGATGCGATGCCGGTCGTCCAAGCGGAGAAGCCACGCCCCCAACGGCACCGAGCACAAGGCGCTGGCCAGGACCATGACCGAGAAGGGTTCGCTGGCATTCTCCAGCACCCAGGCATTGGTCAGGTTGCCGGCCACAGCCAGCAGCCCCGGCAGCAGCCAGTACAGTCCTCCCCGCCCCATCGCGATCAGGAATGCCGAGGGCAGCAGCACGCCCGGCACGCCATACATCAGCGCATCGCTGGCCAGGGTCGCCACCAGCACCGCTGCCAGCGCCACCCTGCCGGCCATGCCGGTGCGGTGATGCACTCCCCAGGCGACCAACAGGCCCAGGGTCAAGGTGGGGATCACGTTGAGCGTCACAGAGCCGTTGTCCAGCCAGCGGTAAGGCAGTTCGGAGATCACCGAGAACACCAGCAGCCAACCCAGGTAGCGGGCGTTGCCTTGGGTGCAGACTGCGTCCGGACGGGTGCGGGCGACGTTGGCGGCGATCGCCAGGCAGAACAGCGGGAATGCCAGGCGACCCACGACGAACAAGGCCTCGGCCCGGGGCCACAGGTAGCGCAGGTGATCGGCGATCATGCTGACGATAGCGATCCACTTGAGCAGGTCCAGGCCGGCTCGGCGCGTGGTGTCTGGCAGCTTGGTCACTGGCCGTGTTCTTCCGCGCCCGGCAGTGTCGCTCGGTCCAGGTACTGGTGGGTCCAGCGGGCCAAGGGCAACGGCGGTTGCTGGGCGACGATACGCCGCCAGATCAACGCCAGGTCATCGGCATTGAACATCGAGCCAGCCCCCGCGCCGATCCACAACGATGGCGTGCTTGGCGTCCAGCGCCCCTGATCATCCCGAGTGGCCATGTTGAAGCGGAAGGTGTAGTTGCCGGGAATCCCCATGCGCAGGTCGGTCACCACCAGCGCGTCGCCAACGATGTCATAGCGCAGCCAGTCGCCGGTGAACCAGCGCAGCCGCTCGTGCAGGGGGTCGTCGTGCAAGATCCTTGCGGCGTCCAGGTTCAGGGGCTGGCGCTGCCACTCCGGCGGGCCACGGTCGAACCAACTGCTGACGCCCTCGTAGTAACCGCCATCCGGGGTCTTGGCCAGCACCCGCCATACCAGGCTGTTGAAGGCGATGGGCACGGCACGTAGCTCGGTGACGGCGATACCCTGCTCGTCCAGCGCCGCCTTGAAGCGCTGCTCGGCCATGACCCGTCCCGTCAACCCGAACCCCAGGTAGGCCGTGCTGAACGCCAGGGCCGCGACCAGCAGCGGCACGCTACGCCCGGCCATGCCCTTGAGCGCGGCGTAGATGACTGCGGCCAGCAACGGCACAGTGTAGAGGGGGTCGATGATGAACACCGCCGCCCAGCTTTCCGGGATGCTGTGAAGCGGCCAGAACAGTTGGGTGCCATAGACGGTGAACGAGTCCAGCACCGGGTGGGTGACCAGTACCAGCCAGAATGCCAAGAACAGCCTGGGGCCGCTGTAGCCCCGGTTCGGCCAGCGCTTGCGCGCGACCGTGGCGACCAGCCAGGCCAGCACCAGGGCCAGACCGCTGAGCACGAAGATCGAATGGGAGAAGCCTCGGTGGTAGGTCATCTGCGACACCGGGTCGGCGTAGCTGATCACCACATCCAGGTCCGGCACCGTGCCCAGGGCCGCGCCGTAGATCAGCGAACGCCGGCCCTGTACCCGCCCCAACACCGCGCCCTGAAGGGCTGCGCCCAGTACGGCCTGCGTCAATGAATCCACTGTGCGTCCCCTGCGAATACAGTCAGGGAAACCTACCACATGTGTTCTGGGCGTGTGGGCTTGTCGAGCGCCTCAGAACAACTGCCAGCTGTACATCAGGATCAAGCGGTTCTCATCGATATCGCTGCGGTAGTTCGAGCGCGCCACGGCATTGCGCACGCGGATGCCCAAGCCCTTGAAGACCCCACCCTGGACCGCATAGCCGATATCGATATCCCGCTCCCGGTCCTTGCCTTCGAACCCCTGCCCGGTGTCGACGTTGTTGCCGGTGATGTAGCGCACCGTCGCCGTCAGGCCGGGCACGCCCATGGCAGCGAAATTGTAGTCGTAGCGCAATTGCCAGGAACGTTCATCGGTATAGGCGAACTCATAGGTCGGCACCTCGTTGCCCAGCGGCGTGATATTGGCGAACACCCGTGGGAACGGGCTGTCGCCATAAATGCCCTGGTAGCCCAGGTGCACGCTGTGGCCGCCGTGCCTGGCGGTGAACAGGGAGAAGAACGCCTGGTTGTCGATCTTGCCCAGCCGCGCATCGCCGTCTTCCTTGGCCGTGAAATAGCCCAGGTTGGCGCTGAGCAGCCAGTCGCCCACAGGCTCGCTGTGCTTGAACCCGATGAAGCCTTGCTCGTAGATATCTTCGAGCTGTCCGTACCACAGGCTGGCGCTGCTACGATTGCCATTGAAGGCATAGTCGCCACCGAGGTAGTTGAAGCCATCGCTCTGGGCCTGGCGCATGGGCACATGGCCGAGCATCGCCGCCATCTTGCCGTCGCCGCCTTCGTTGCGCAGGTGGGTCGAACGCAGGCGGCCGCCTTGCAGGGTCAGGCCCTCGACTTGCGCCGAACTCAGGCTGAAGCCCTGGTAGGTCGGTGGCAGCAGGCGGATATCGCTGAAGGTCAGCACCGGCAGGTTCGGCTGCAGTTCGCCAATGCGCAGTTCGGTCTTCGACAAGCGCGCCTTGAAGGTTGGCGCCAGGCGGCTGTACTCGTCGGCGGCGCGGCCATCGCCGTGCACCGGCAGCAGGCCGGTGTTGGCCCGGTCCGGGCTGCTGTCGAGCTTGATGCCCAGCACGCCGATGGCATCCACGCCAACGCCCAGCACACCAGGGGTGTAGCCGGACTTGAAGTCGAGGATGAAGCCCTGGGCCCACTCCTCGGCCCGGGACTGTTGGTTGGCCCCGACGATGTCGGAGAAGTCGCGGCTGAAGTAGTAGTTGCGGGCGCTCAGGCTGGCCTTGGCGTCCTTGAAGAAATCGCTTTCAGCGGCCAGCAGGGGTTGGCTGAGCAAGGTGATGCCCAGGGCAACGCAAGGGGTGTGGTTCATTTCGGTAGCTCTCTGATCTTGTTTTTATTGGGAAGCAGCTAGCGAGGCGGCGCGCCGGTTGGCACGCGGCCCGGGACAGCAAGGATGTCGCTTGTGGTGATGGCTCCTTTTCAGTGGCTGCGACGCAGCGCCACCTCGGCAGGTGGCCGTCGCGCGGCCAGCAGCCCATGGGCCAGCAGGCCGAACAGCAGCCCCCAGAAGGCTGCCGACAGGCCCAGGAAAGACACGCCCGACGCCGTGACCAGGAAGGTGAACAGCCCCGCGTCGCGCTCGTTGGGCTCGGCCAGGCTGCGTGCCAAGGCCTCGCTGATCGCTCCGTACAGCGCCAACCCGGCCAACGCGGCGATCAGCGCGGCGGGAAAGGCGGCGAACAGCGACATCAAAGTCGCTCCGGCGATGCCCAGCAGCAGGTAGAGGGCACAACCGGACAACGCCGCGATGTAGCGCCGCCGTGGATCTTCATGAGCCTCGCGGCCGGTGCACAAGCTGGCGGTGACGGCGGCCAGGTTCAGGCCATGGCAGCCAAAGGGCGCCAGCAGCGCGCCGCCGATGGCGCTGGCACTGATGATCGGGCTGGCCGGGGTGGCGTAGCCGGCATTGCGCAACACCGCCATGCCCGGCATGAACTGCCCGGTCAAGGCCACCAGCACCATCGGCAAGGCCAGGCTGACCATCGCCGGCAGGCTGAACTCAGGTGTGATCCATTGCGGCGAAGCCAGCTCCAGCACCAGTGCCTCGCTGCGCAACTGGCCACTCCCCAGGGTGATCGCCGCGCCTACCAGCAACACACCCGCCACCGCGTAACGTGGCCAGGCCCTGCGCATCAGCAGGTAAGTCACGCACATTGCCAGGACCAGCACGGGCTGTACCGGCAAGGCGCGGAACACCTCGGTGCCGAAGCTGAACAGGATGCCTGCCTGCATGCCGGCAGCGATCGAACCGGGCAAACGCGCGATGATGCGGTCGAAGGCACCGCTCAGGCCGATCAGCAGCAGGATCAGGTTGGCCACCAGGTAAGCCCCGACCGCCTGCTCCAGGCCGAACTGCGGCAAGGCACTGACCAGCAGTGCCGACCCCGGAATCGACCAGGCGATCACCACCGGCACCCGGTAACGCAAGCTGAGCACGGCGCCCAGCACGGCACTGCCAATGGAAATGGACCAGACCCAGGACGACAGCATGGCGCGGGACAGGTGCGCGGCTTCGGCGGCGTGGAACACCAACACCAGAGGGCCGGAGTAGGAGATCAGCGTGGCGATCATCCCGGCCACCAAGGCGGACAGCGAACAATCCTTGAACAGGTCTTTCATGGGACCTCTCGCAAGCTATGGAAAACGGCGAGGGCTACGCCCTCGATCGCGCAGGCTGCGGCAGCAGCCACAGGGCCCCTACATACCTCTGTTCTTGTGGCCGACGCAGAACCTTCTGTTTTTAGGCCCCCTGCAACGCCCGTGGCCGTGCGCTGCGCTGCTCGGCAGCGACATCGGGCGCCTTCTGCAACTGGAAGTCGAACTTCAGCTCGGCGTAACGACCCGGTACGCCACGGGCGCCGTCCTCGCGGAACACCACCTCGCCCACCAGGCCGTCACGGGTGGCATAGGCGAAGTCGTCCCACAGGTACTTGTCGCCCGAGAGGTTGATCTGGGTGGTCAGGTGGCGGTGCCCCGGCGCCGAGATGAAGAAGTGCACATGGGCCGGACGCTGGCCGTGGCGGCCGAGCTGGTCCAGGCACTCCTGGGTCGGCCCCTGCGGGTCGCAGCCATAGCCGGACGGCACAATAGTGCGGGCGCGGTAGCGGCCTTCGGCATCGGTGATGATGCGCCGGCGCAGGTTGTATTCGGACTGACTCGGATCGAAGAACGAATAGGTGCCCTTGGTGTTGGCGTGCCACAGGTCGACGGTCGCACCGGCCAGCGGCTGGCCCTGCGGGTCGAGCACCTGGCCTTCGAGGAACATCAGGGTGGCGGTGCCCTCCTCGCTGCCGTCATCCATGCGCACCTCGCCCTCAGCGATGGGCGCGCCGGCCACGTACAGCGGGCCTTCGATGGTACGCGGGGTACCGCCGGTGAGGCCGGCCTGCGCATCCTTGGCATCCTGCAGCAGGTCGAGGAAGTGCTCGATGCCCAAGCCCGCGACCAACAGCCCGGCCTCGCCACGACCACCCAGGCGATTCAGATAGTCGACCGCATGCCAGAACTCGTCCTCGCTGATCTGCAAGTCCTCGATCAACCGAGCGGTGTCCTGCAGTACGCGCAGAACGATGCGCTTGAGGCGCGGGTTGCCGTTGTCGTTGCCAACGCCTGCGGCCTCTTCGAAGAACGCCTGGATCTCGGCAGTGTGGGAAATCTTCACGGTCATGGTGCTTACCTCATGTTGTTCTTGTACAAGGGATGCTTGAAAAACCGCCGCTCAACGATCGTCGGCGTGGATCGACGAGGGATGGCGGCAGAGCCCATCGACCTCGATGTCCATGTAGGGGAACAGCGGCAGTTGCATCAGGGTGTCGTGCAGCTCTTCGACGCTGGCCAGGTCGAACACGCTGTAGTTGGCGTAGTGGCCGGCGATGCGCCACAGGTGGCGCCACTTACCTTCGCCCTGCAGACGCTGGGCCAGCTCCTTTTCGTCGGCCTTGAGCCGGGCGGCCTGGGCCGGGTCCATGTCGACCGGTAGTTTCACGGTCATCTTCACGTGGAACAGCATGGTGGTTCTCCTTCAACGGGCAGAGGGTTCAGCGGCGGGCAAAGCGCGCCAGGCGTTCTTCGTCCAGGCTCAAGCCAAGCCCCGGACTGCGCGGGACATGCAGCTGGAAGTCGCGGTAGAGCGGCGCCTCGGTGACGATCTCTTCAGTCAGCAGCAACGGGCCGAACAGCTCGGTGGCCCAGGTCAGTTGCTTGAGGGTGAGGAAGGCATGGGCCGAGGCCAGGGTGCCGACCGAGCCTTCGAGCATGGTCCCGCCATACAGGGCAATGCCCGCTGCCTCGGCGATCTGCGCGGTGCGCAGCACGGCACGCGGGCCGCCGTTCTTGGCGATCTTCAGGGCGAACACACTGGCGGCGCCGTCGGCGGCCAGGCTGAAGGCGTCCTCGACGCTCTCGATGGATTCGTCGGCCATGATCGGCGCCGGGCTGCGCTGATTCAGGCGCACCTGGCCGCCACGGTTGATGCGTGAGATGGGCTGCTCGATCAGGTCGATGCCGTTGTCGCCCAGCACCTGGCAACCACGGATGGCCTGGGACTCGTCCCAGTACTGGTTGACATCAACCCGCACGCTGGCTTGATCGCCCAGGGCCTTCTTGATCGCCACCACGTGGCGCAGGTCGTGCTCCAGCGGGTTGGCACCGATCTTCAGCTTGAAGATGCGGTGGCGCCGCGCTTCGAGCATCTGCTCGGCCTCGGCGATGTCGCGGGCGGTGTCGCCGCTGGCCAGGGTCCAGGCCACCTCCAGGCTGTCGCGCACGCGCCCGCCCAGCAGTTCGCTGACCGGCAAGCCCAGGCGCTTGCCCTTGGCGTCGAGCAGCGCGCTTTCGATACCGGACTTGGCGAAGGTGTTGCCCTTGGCCAATTTGTCCAGTTTGAGCATGGCTGCATTGATGTTGTCCGCGGCCATGCCGATCAGCGCTGGCGCCAGGTGCGCATCGATGTTGGCTTTGATGCCCTCCGGGCTTTCGTAGCCGTAGGCCAGCCCGCCGATGGTGGTAGCCTCGCCGATGCCCTCCACGCCGTCGCTGCAGCGCAGGCGCAGGATCACCAGGGTCTGCTGCTGCATGGTGTGCATCGCCAGCTTGTGCGGGCGGATGGTCGGCAGGTCGACGATGATCGCGTCCAGCCGTTCGATCAGTGCGTGTGTCATGTAAAGGCCTCCAGTTGAGCGAATGGGGTTACGCCTGCGCCCCGGCCGCCGCTGCCGTCAGGCGCTGGCGTTTGCCGCTGGCCACGTGCACGGCCATGGCCAGCGCAGCCACGGCGCCGGGAATGGCGAAGGCGATGAAGTTGAGTTGCAGTGGCAGGTTGATGCCCATCAGGGCCCCGCCCAGCAGCGGCCCGACGATAGCGCCGTTGCGGCCGATGCCTGAGGCCCAGCCAAGGCCGGTGGAGCGGATCGACAGGCCGTACAGTTGCGCGGCCCCGGCATAGAGCAGGATCTGCGTGCCAATGGTGGTGGCGCCAGCGATGAAGATCAGCAGGTAGAGCACCGGCATGGGGCTATTCAGGCCCAACAGGCTGATGGACACGGCGGCCGTGATGAAGAAGGCGATCTTGACCTTGACCAGGTTGAAGCGGTCGCCCAGCCAGCCTCCGAGGATCGCCCCGGCCATGCCACCGAAATTCAGGGCCAGCAGAAACGACAGGCTGGAGCCCAGGCTGTAGCCGGCATTAGCCATCAATTTGGGCAACCAGGAACTGAGCGCATAGACCATCAGCAGGCAGCAGAAGAACGCCACCCAGAGCGCCAAAGTGCGCACGGCCAGGCCATCGCGGAACAACGCCAGCGCCGACACGCCCTTGCCCTTG
Source organism: Pseudomonas sp. X10 (assembly GCF_054889225.1). NCBI lineage: Bacteria > Pseudomonadati > Pseudomonadota > Gammaproteobacteria > Pseudomonadales > Pseudomonadaceae > Pseudomonas > Pseudomonas sp. X10. The sequence goes on from NZ_CM142677.1 coordinate 2,895,913, forward strand.
GCGTCGTGCGATTGCAGTTCATCGTCCGCTTGCAGATCGCAGGCCGGGTCGAGGCGCTTGAGCAGTCGGCGGGCCTCGTCGGTGCGTCCCTGGCGGACCAGGAAGCCGATGGACTCGGGCAGGTAATGCAGAATCACCGGCAACAGCAGCAGCGGCAGCGCGGCGACCAAGAACATCGACTCCCAGCCGAAGCGCGGTAACAGGTAGATGCCGACACCCGCCGAGAGCATGCCGCCCAGGGAGTAGCCGCTGAACATGATCGCCACCAGGGTGCTGCGCAAGCGCTTGGGCGCGTACTCGTTCATCAATGCCACGGCGTTGGGCATCAAGCCGCCACAGCCAAGGCCGGCAACGAAACGATAGACGCCGAATTCGCTCGGGCTGCTGGCGAAACCGTTGAGGATGGTCGCGCCGGAGAACAGCGCGAAGCAGATGGCGATGCCCTTCTTGCGACCAATGCGATCGGCCAGGCTGCCGAACGCCAGGGCACCGAACATCATGCCGAACAGCGCATAGCTGCCCAGGGCGCCGGCCTGCAATGGGGTCAGGCCCCACTCCTGCATGATCACCGGCAGCACCACGCCATAGATGAACAGGTCGTAGCCGTCGAAAACCAGCAACAAGGCGCACCAGCCCATGACCATCCAGTGAAAGGGCGTGAAACGGGCGTTATCGATGATCGGGTACACGTCTATTTTTCGCATGGCATCTGTCTCTGTTGTTTTTGTTGTCTAGAAACCCTTGCTGGCGGCGTGGTCAACCCAGATCGCCACCACCCACCGGCAAGGTCACGCCGGTGATGTAGGAGGCCTCGTCGGAGGCCAGGAAGAGGATCGCGCCGACCTGTTCGTCGATCGTGCCGTAGCGTTTCATCAGGCTGCTGTCGACGGTCTGGTCGACGATCTGCTGGTACCAGGCCTGCTCCTGGGCGCTCGGCTCGGCGTTGTTGCGCGGGATGCGTCGGGGCGGTGCTTCGGTGCCACCGGGCGCGGTGGCATTGACGCGAATACCGCGTTCGGCGGTCTCGAAGGCCAGGCAGGCGGTCAGTGCGTTGACCCCGCCCTTGGCCGCGCCATAGGGCACGCGGTTGACGCCGCGGGTGGCGATGGACGAGACATTGACGATGGCGCCGCTGCCCTGCTCCAGCATGTACGGCAGTGCGGCATGGCAACACCACAGGGTGGGGAACAGCGAACGGCGCACTTCCGCCTCGACCTGCGCCACCTCGTAGTGCTCGAACGGCTTGGCCCAGATCGTGCCGCCGACGTTGTTGACCAGCACGTCCAAGCGGCCGAAGGCCTGCACCGCTGACGCCATCACCCGGGCGCAATCGTCGTGCTGCTCCAGGTCGGCGGTCAGGGTCAGCACGCCCTCGCCTTCCAGTTCGTGGACCAGCTCGGAGCGGTCCACCGCCACCACCTGCGCGCCCTCGCCCCGCAGCCGTTCGCATACCCGGCGGCCGATACCCTGGGCCGCGCCGGTGACCAGGGCGACCTTGCCTTGGAATCGCTTGTTCATGTGTGTTCTCCCGTTCGCCACGCCCCTGTAGGAGCGGGCTTGCCCGCGATAGCGTCCGCAAGAGCAGCGATGCCGTATGGTCGTTCGCTATCGCGGGCAAGCCCGCTCCTACACAGTTCGGAATAAAAAAGAGGCCGCCCGTACCCGCACGATGCGTGCGGCCCCATGAAAAGGTTCAGGCCGCGGCGGCGAACTTCTCGAAGTAGAAGTTGGCCGGGGTGATGCCCTGTTCGCGGATGTACTGGCTGACCGCCTCAACCATTGGTGGTGGGCCGCACAGGTACACGTCGACATCGCCGTCATTGAGGTGATGCGGCTCGATGTGCTGGGTAACGTAGCCCTTCTGCGGGTACTGGCTCTCAGGGCTTGCCACGCAAGCGCTGAAGCTGAAGTTGGGAATCCGCGCGGCGAAGGCTTCCAGGCGGTCGAGTTCGACCAGGTCGAAGTCGTGGGTAACCCCGTAGATCAGGTGCAGCGGATGGGCGCTGCCCTGCTCGGCGATCTTCTCCAGCATCGCCGTGAACGGCGCCAGCCCGGTACCGCCAGCCAGCAACAGCAAGGGCCGCTGGATCTCGCGCAGGTAGAAGCTGCCCAAGGGGCCGGCCAGGGTCATGCTGTCGCCGGCCTTGGCCAACCCCGTGAGGAAGCTGCTCATCAGCCCGCCCGGCACGTTGCGGATCAGGAAGCTGACCTCGCCGTCCTTCGGCAACGAGCTGAAGGAATAGGCGCGGGTCTGCTCGCTGCCCGGCACCTGCAGGTTGACGTACTGGCCAGGCAGGAACGCCAGGCGGCTCAGGGACTCGCCCTTGATCGACAGGGCGATGGTGCTCTCGGAGAGCTGGCGCACGTCGCTGATGGCGGCCTCGAAGCTGGCCTGCTGGGTCTTGCACACTTGCGACGACGCCGGTATCCGCACCACGCAGTCGCTCAGTGCGCGCATCTGGCAGGTCAGCACGTAGCCCTCGGTGATCTCCTCCTCGCTCAGGGCATCTTCGATGAAGTTGTCGCCCAGGTCGTAACGGCCCGCCTCGGCCTGGCATTTGCAGGTGCCGCAAGCGCCGTCACGGCAGTCCAGTGGGATGTTGATGCCCTGGCGGTAGGCCGCGTCGGCAACGGTCTCGTGGCCGGCGGCCTCGATGAAGCGGGTCACCCCGTCTTCGAAATTCAGTGCGATCTGGAAGCTCATGTTGCACCTCGCTGGCGAGCAGGTTCTCGGCGTACCCGCAGATGCACCGTCGAACGCTCGCCTTCCGGTCGATTCAGATGTGGTAGATGTCGATGACCTGACGCACGTAGTCGTTCTTCAGGACCACCTTCTTGGCCTTGATCAGCGGCTGCCCGCCGCGCAGGTCGAGGGTGTAGAAGCTGGTGCCGAAATAGCTGTCGGTGGTCTTGTAGCGGAAGCTCAGGGTGTGCCAGTTGAAGCGCACCTGGCACAGCCCGTCGGCCTCCTCGACGATCTCGATGTTGCTCAGGTTGTGCGAAGTGCGCGTGTCCGGGATGGTCGCGCTGGAGCGCTCGGTCTTGATCCGGAACACCCGGTCCTCCAGCCCCCCGCGGTTGCCGTACCAGATCAGCGAGATCTCGCTCTGCGGGTCCTCGGTCAACTGGTCGTTGTCGTCCCAGGACGGCATCCAGAAGCTGGCGTCGGCGGCGTAGAGCTCCAGCCACTGATCCCATTCGCCGTCATCCAGGTAGCGTGCCTCGCGGTAGAGGAAGTCCCGCACGGTCTCGTAAGTGCTGCTCATTGCACGGCCTCCACGGGAATCAGCGTGGGCTCGGCGGCGATGGCCTTGAGCATGGTGTCCTGCCAGTACTTGTGTTGCAGTACGAACAGGCCTTCGTCCTCGGTGCGCACGCCCGACAGCAGCGGTTGCAACTCGATTTCCCGCGCTGCTTCGTCAGCGCCTTCGACCCAGTGGTCGGCACCACGGGACATGTCGTTCCAGCCGGTGCCGGCGCCGTAGCCGGTCTGGCAGGAGCGGAACTCCTCGAGGTCGTCCGGGGTCGCCATGCCGCTGACGTTGAAGAAGTCCTCGTACTGGCGGATGCGCTTGGCCCGTGCCTCGGCGCTTTCACCCTTGGGGGCGATGCAGTAGATGGTGATCTCGGTCTTGTTCACCGAAATCGGCCGGGCGATGCGGATCTGCGAACTGAACTGATCCATCAGGTAGACGTTGGGGTACAGGCACAGGTTGCGCGAGTTCTCAATCATCCAGTCGGCACGGGCCTGGCCGAAATCGGCAGCCAGTTGCTCGCGGCGCTCATAAGCCGGACGGTCCTCGGGGTTGGCCCAGCGGGTCCAGAGCAGCAGGTGGCCGTGATCGAAGGAGTAGAAGCCGCCGCCCTGCTTGGCCCAGGCCCCGGCACTCATGGTCTTGATCTCTTCGCCGGCTTCACGCTGCTTGCGCTGGTTCTGGGTGGCGGCGTAGTTCCAGTGCACGGAGCTGACGTGGTAGCCGTCGGCGCCGTTCTCGGCGGTCAGCTTCCAGTTGCCTTCGTAGATGTAGGAGCTGGAGCCACGCAGCACTTCCAGGCCTTCCGGCGACTGGTCGACGATCATGTCGATGATCTTCGCCGACTCGCCCAGGTGCTCGACCAGCGGCAGAACGTCCGCATTCAGGCTGCCGAACAGGAAGCCGCGATAGGACTCGAAGCGCGCGACCCGGGTCAGGTCATGGGAACCCTCGCAGTTGAAGCTCGACGGGTAGCCGGCCTCGCTCGGGTCCTTGACCTTGAGCAGCTTGCCACTGTTGTTGAAGGTCCAACCGTGGAACGGGCAGGTATAGCTGGAGCGGTTGCCGCTCTTGTGTCGACAGAGCATGGCGCCGCGATGGCTGCAGGCATTGAGGAAGGCATTGAGCTCACCGTCCTTGTTGCGCGCGATGAAGATCGGCTGGCGCCCCATGGTGGTGGTCAGGAAGTCGTTCTTGTTGGGGATCTGGCTTTCGTGGGCGAGGTAGATCCAGTTGCCCTCGAAAATGTGCTTCATCTCCAGGTCGAACAGGCGGGGGTCGGTGAACATCTCCCGTTTGCAGCGGTAGACGCCCTTTTCCCTATCTTCCTCGAGCATGGCATTCAGATAGTCGATTCCCAGGGACATGGCCAGGGCCTCCGTTGTTATTGTTCAGGCCAGGTCAGGTTAGGGCGATCGGTCAGGGGGCAATATCCAGTTCGTGCAGATCGTTATCCGTTTTCTGCACAAGGCCTGTGGCCCATGGACATTGAGGTATGCGTGGTTCGAGGCAAGTGTCAGTCGGCAAGGCTTCGCCAACTGACGCTGGTTCTTGCAGGGGGAGTGTCGTGCTGGGTGTCAGCCCCGGCGCTTGAGGGTCTCGGACGGCAACTCGCCAAACTGCTGCCGGTAGCTCTCGGAAAACCGCCCCAGGTGCAGGAAGCCATAGTCCAGCGCCAGTTCGGTCAGGCTGCGTACCGGGCAGCTTGGGTCATTCAGGCAGGCATGGATGCGCTCCAGCCTGCGCTGGCGAATGTACTGCTTGGGCGTGGTGCCCAGTTGCCGGTCGAACAGCCCATAGAGCGAGCGCACGCTCACGCGTGCTTGCTCGGCCAGTGCCTCGCTGGACAGCTCCAGCTTCAAGTTGCGCTCGATGTAGTCGAGGATGCGTTCCAGGCTGGCGGTCGGCGAGCTGAGGTTTTCCCGGCAGATGTTGGTGCTCATCAGCGACAGCAGTTTGCTGCCGACGATCTGGCTGTAGTGCCCTTGCACCCGTGGCAGCGAATCGCTGACCTCGGCCTCGTGACAGACCATGGCCAGCAGGTTGACGAAGCCGTCCAGCTCCTCCAGCCGGTAATGGTTGCGCAAGAAGCGCACGCCACCGCTGGGCCGCTGCCAGCGCTGTTCGTCGCAGATGGATTCGAGCAGGCGCACCGGGACCTTGAGGATGAATTTCTCGCAGTCTTCCGAGTAGGTCAGGTCGACCGGGTCGTCCGGGTTGATCAGCAGCAGCTCGCCGGGCACCAAGTGGTGCTCACGTTTGTGCCCGCGCCACAGGCAGTTGCCATTGAGCAGCACCTGCAGGTGGTAGATGGTCTCCAGCGCCGGCGAGGTGACCCGCACGCTGCCGCCATAGCTGATGCGGCACAGGTCGAGCTCGGCGAACTTGCGGTGATTGAGGCTGGCCTGGGGATGGGTGGTACGGGAAAGGCCGATGCAATGCTGGCCGACGTGCTGGTTCACGTAATCGGAGACGGCATAGGGGTCGGCGTGTCGGAACACGTTGCTGCGCTCGCTCAGCAGGCGGCTTTCCATAGGCAAGGCACTCGATATCGTTATTGTTCTAGTCGCCGCCTCCTACCGGCCAAGGCCTGTGGATGCGGTCGTTCACGGTCATTCTATACAGCTGCGGCCGGGTCGGAATGGCAGTCGACGGTCGGCACCGCTGCTTCACACTAAGCAAAATCCCCGAGCCTTGGCAATGCGCCGGAAGGATCAGCGTGCGAATACCGCACACTGAAGACTCTGACACAGCTTGCAACTGTCCTACCCTGCCGTTGGGAGAAATTTCGTACAGTAAGCCCAAGGCATCTGTTACAACGCCTCGATATTCCCGGAGGTAAAGGTGTCCATGGCTGTATCGCTGTTCGACCGCATCAAGCGCCGCTGGCTCTCCACATTGTGCATGGCCGCCCTGGTCGTTGGCCTGCCGGTCGGCTGCAGCGTGCTCGAACACAAGGAGCGCGAGCTGGTGTTCCGCATCGAGCCCGGCAACGCCAGTTGGTATCGCGGGTTGCCGAGCACGGTGCAGGAGTTGGAACTGCGCCCCCGCACCTTCCAGGACGGCCAGAGCCTGCATGCCTGGTGGTGGCCGGCCAAACGCGCCAATGCGCCGGCGATCCTCTACCTGCACGGGGTGCGCTGGAACCTTACTGGTCAGTTGTTCCGTATCGAGCAGTTGCATGCCATGGGCTACTCGGTGCTGGCGGTCGATTACCGTGGGTTCGGTCAGAGCCGTGGCGACCTGCCGTCGGAGGCCACGGTCTACGAGGATGCACGGATCGCCTGGGAGCGCTTCAGCCAGTTGCAGCCCGACCCGGGCAAACGCCTGATCTATGGCCACTCACTGGGTGGCGCGGTGGCGGTCGACCTGGCTGCCGAGCTGACCCGCCAGGCCGAAAAGGACGGCGGCGCCATGCCTGCACGGGGCCTGATCCTGGAATCCACCTTCACCTCCCTGGGCGATGTGGCCGCCGTGGTAGCGAACACCAACCTGCCAGTGCGCTGGCTGCTGTCGCAGAAGTTCGACTCCATCGACAAGATCGGCGCCATCGCCATGCCGCTGCTGGTGGTTCACGGCCTGGACGACCGCTACGTCCCGCCGCGTTTCAGTGAGCAGCTGTTCGAGGCCGCGCAGCAGCCCAAGACCCTGTTACTGGTGCCCGGCGCCAGCCACAACAACAGCATGAGCCTGGCCGGCCAGCGTTATCGCCAGGCCATCGATGCCCTGCTGCACAGCAATGTCTCTGCGTTGCCATCAAGCGCTGCGCCGGCCACCTGAAGGGCGTTAGCCTCACTGCACCGGCAGGAAGTTCATCAGCAGCAGGCTCTGCGCGTAGTTGAGGCCAATCCTCCGGTAGCGCTCATCCAACATCTGCGCCAGCAGGTCCAGGCGCGCGACGATCTTGCCGAACTCCACGGCAAAGCTCAGGTTGCGGCCCTCCTCCGAGATCTCGTTGGAGAACAGCAACAGCACGCCATTGGCATCCTGGCGCTGACTGAGCATCCAAGTGGCCTTTTCGATGTTGCGCGCGGCGTTGTTGACGAACAGCGGGTCGATGGTATCGGTCATGTAGAACTCGGTATGCCCGCCGTGGGCCGTGATCAACATGCTGCCGATGGCGTAGATGAATGCACCGACGCGGTCCCCCCGGAACTCCGGGCTCAAGGCATAACTCAGCGCCACCAGATCGCGACGGTCGCCCAGTTGCGGCAACGGCTGGCGCCGTTCGATGGCCTGGCGGATCTGCCGCTCGGCGGTGGCGGCGTCGATGAAGCCGGACTGTTTCCATTGGCTGGGATTGCGCAAGTAGAGTTTGTTCATCAGCAGGTAGAGGCTGTCCAGGTTGTCACGCATGGACAGGGTCGCCATGCGGTCGACGCTGGTCTGGAACAGCTCGTGGGGAGTGCCCTCACCGAACTGGGTGATGATGTCGCGCCCCTGCTGCTGGGTGCAGGCGCCAAGGCACATGAACGCGGCCACGCACAGCGGCAGGCGTGAGGTTCGAAGCAGGGTTGTCGAGAGCGAAGCGACCATCGGCACCGGGTGTGAAATCAACAGCCGTACCGGGAATCGGCACGGCCTGGCCATGCATAGAGCCGCAAAATGTGAAAAAGTGCGATGTCCCATGACCAAGGGGCCTGACCCGCCCCAGTGCAAGAACGACGCAGACAGGAGACCGCAATGTTCAAGGCAGTCCTGATCGACCAGCACGACGGCGTGTACCAGGCCCGCATCCACGAGTTGGAGGACGCCCGCCTTCCCCAAGGCGACGTCACCGTACGCGTGGCCTACAGCACGCTCAACTACAAGGATGGCCTGGCCATCACCGGCCAGGCCCCGGTGGTCCGGCAGTTTCCCATGGTGCCAGGGATCGACCTGGCCGGTACGGTCGAGACCAGTACCCATGCCGCCTACAAGCCGGGTGACCGGGTTCTGCTCAATGGCTGGGGCGTGGGCGAAAGCCATTGGGGCGGGTTGGCGCAGAAAGCGCGGCTCAGTAGCGACTGGCTGATCCCGCTGCCTGTGGGCCTGGACGAACGCCAGTGCATGGCCGTGGGCACGGCGGGCTATACGGCGATGCTGTGCCTGCTGGCCCTGGAGCGTCATGGGCTGACAGCGGACCGGGGCGAGGTCCTGGTCACCGGTGCCAGTGGCGGCGTTGGCAGTTTTGCCATCAGCCTGCTGGCCCAGGCCGGCTATTCAGTGATCGCCGCCACTGGCCGGCCTGAAGAAGCGGATTATCTCAAGCGCCTGGGCGCCAGCAGCATCATCGAGCGTGGTGAGCTGTCCGCACCAGGGCGCCCGCTGGGCAAGGAGCGCTGGGCCGCCGCCATCGACTCGGTGGGCAGCCACACCCTGGCCAACGTCTGCGCCGGTACCCGCGCCGAGGGCCTGGTGGCGGCCTGCGGGCTGGCCCAGGGCATGGACTTCCCTGCCACCGTGGCGCCTTTCATCCTGCGCGGTGTCAGCCTGCTGGGCATCAACAGCGTCACCCAGCCCTATGCGCGGCGTGTCGAGGCCTGGGAGCGCTTGAGCGCAGCCCTGGACCGGGACCGCTTGGCACTGATCACCCGGGAAATCGGCCTGGACGAAAGCATCGAAGTCGCGGGTGAACTGTTGCAGGGCAAGGTGCGTGGGCGCGTGGTGGTCGATGTGAACCGCTGAGCGAGCGTGCACTCTTCAGACGAGGGGCTGCGCCCTAGCCCCCGACTGCCAGCAGCAAAGCGTCAGGCCGCGTGGCGCAACAGCGCCAGCACCTGCGCATGCAACGCCGGGTCGCCGCACGCCACCACGGCACCGCCGTTCTGTGCAGTACCGCCATCCCAGGATGTGATCACTCCCCCTGCCCCTTCGATGATCGGGATCAGCGCCTGCACGTCATAAGGCTGCAGGCTGGCTTCGACGATCACATCGACAAACCCGGACGCCAGCATGCAGTAGGCATAGCAGTCACCGCCATAGCGCATCAACCGCGCCTGGCCGGCCACCGATTCGAACGCCGCCTTGCGCTGCGGGGTATCGAACATATCCGGCGTGGTGCACATCAGGGTGGCCGAGGCCAGGTCTGCACAGGCCCGGGTCTTGAGTGGCGTGCCGCTGCGCCAGGCGCCTTCCGGCGTACCGATGAAGCGCTCGCCAGTGAACGGCTGGTTCATGACGCCAAGCACCGGGCGGGTGCCGTCGTTCAAGGCGATCAGCGTGCCCCACAGCGGCAGGCCGGTGATGAAGGCGCGGGTGCCATCGATCGGGTCCAGCACCCAGGTCAACGGGCTGCTGCCGGTGGCCACCCCCTGTTCTTCGCCGAGAATGCCGTGTTCCGGATAACGGGCCTGGATCAGCGCGCGCATGGCTTGTTCGGCAGCCTTGTCGGCGACGGTCACCGGATCGTAGAGGCGCCCGCCCTTGTCCTCGACATCCAGGCTGGCACGGAAGTAAGGCTCGATAGCGGTGGCCGCGGCATCGGCCAGTTGCTCGGCGAAGGTGCGGTACTCGCCGATCTGCTCGCGGGTCAGGGACATGGGCAAAGGCCTCGCTCTGGGAAAGGGGCCCGCATCATACCCGAGTCGGGCGTCAGGAAGATCAACCTGGTGGCCGTCTTCTTTAAATGCCAAACACCCACGACCCCGGTCCAGGGTCGTGGGCTCTGTGCGCTCAGCTCACTGGGGGAAGTCAGTGGACAGCGACAGTTCACGCCATTGCGCCAGTTCCTGTTCGACGAAGCCATGCTTGGCTTCGATACGGGCCACGGCATCGCTGCCCAGCGCCAGGCGCAGCGGTGGGTTACTGGCGTTGGCCAGGGTCATCAGGGCCTCGGCCAGTTTCACCGGGTTGCCGGGTTGGGCATGGTTGGCCGCCTCGGCGAAGCCGCGCATGACCCCAACGGTGCTAGCGTAGTCAGGCAGTTCGAGGGCGGTCTTGACCAGCGACTGCTCGTCGAGGAAGTCGGTGCGGAAGAAGCCCGGCTCGACGACCGTCACCTTGACGCCCAGTGGCGACAACTCCTGATGCATCGCTTCGCTGATGCCTTCGACGGCGAACTTGGTCGACCCGTATACGCCCCAGCCCATGTAGGATTGGTAGCCGCCCAGCGAGGAAATGTTGATCACATGCCCGCTGCGCTGGCGGCGCATGTGCGGCAATACAGCACGGGTCACGTTGAGCAGGCCGAAGACGTTGGTGGCGAACAGCCGCTCGGTCTCGCTGGCGCTGGTCTCTTCGACTGCGCCGAGCACGCCGAAACCGGCGTTGTTGACCAGGACATCGATACGGCCGAAACGTTTGATGCCGGCGGACACCGCTTGGAGGGCCTCGTCCTCTCGGGTGACGTCGAGGCGCACGGCCAGCAGGTTCGGGTGCTGGCCCAGGCGGGCCTCGATGTCTTCAGGCTTGCGGGCGGTGGCGATGACCGCGTCGCCGGCCTGCAAGGCCTGTTGTGCGATCAGGGTGCCAAAACCACGGGAAGCGCCAGTGATGAGCCAAGTACGCATGTCAACTCCTCCTGTATCGGACCCTGCACCATGCAGGGCCTTCTCGATGAGTTGAGGCCACTGTAAAACTCCGGGATTCTTGTGATAATCCCAATAATCTTGCATGAGGCTGTGAGGATTGTTCAGCAATGAAATCACCCAGTACTGCCGACCTGTCCCTTTTCCTGTGTATCGCCCGGCACCTTAACTTCAGTCGCGCCGCCGTTGAGCTGGGCCTCACGCCCTCAGCCCTGAGCCACGCCCTGCGTGCCCTGGAGAACCGCCTGGACGTGCGCCTGTTCAACCGCACCACCCGCAGCGTGGCGCTTACCGAGGCCGGCGAGCGCCTGTACCAGCGATTGCAGCCGGCGTTTCGCGACATCGCCGATGCCCTGGAAGACCTCAACAGCTTTCGCGACACGCCCTCCGGCAACCTGCGCATCACCGCTGGACGCGTCGCCGCCGAACTGGCGCTGTTGCCGCTGGCCAACCGCTTTCTCGCCGCCTACCCGGACGTGCGCCTGGAAATCGTCAGCGACGATGCCCTGGTGGACATGGTCGGCGCGGGTTTCGATGCCGGCGTACGCCTGGGCGAGCGCCTGCAGGCCGACATGGTGTCACTGCCCATCGGCCCTTATATGCGCTCGGTAGTGGTCGGCTCGCCGGCCTTCTTCGAGCGCTACCCTGTGCCACAGCACCCCAAGGACCTGCGCCAACTGCCCTGCCTTGGCCACCGCTTTCCCAGCGGTGCCTTGTACCGTTGGGAGTTCGAACGCGCAGGCATGCGCCTGGAGGTGGATGTACAAGGGCCACTGGTGCTCGGCGAGGTCGGCCTGATGCTCGGGCCGGCCCTGGAAGGCGTGGGCCTGGCCTATGTGTTCGAGGACATGGTCAAGGATCACCTGGCCAGCGGGCGACTGCAGCAAGTGCTGGCCGACTGGTGCTACTTCTATCCGGGGCTGCACCTGTACTACCCGAGCCGCCGCCAGGTGCCCGCCGCGCTCAAGGCCTTCATCGAATTCGCCCGCAGCCAGCGGGATGCTTCTTTGTAATGCTTGGTTACAGCTACCGACGGCCCCGCTGCACCTGGTGCTAGCACTTGGCCGGGGGCCAGTTTTTACTTACAAGAGGCACGGCGCTTGGCCGGGCCACCTGGATGTGGAGATTTCTCTCATGCGTCAAGACCACCTCGACGGCCTGGTGACGTTCCTCGCCGTTGCCGAGGAGAAGGGATTCTCTACCGCCGCCGTCAGGCTCGGCATCTCACCCTCGGCGGTAAGCCAGAGCATTCGCAGCCTGGAGCAACGCCTGGGCTTGGTATTGTTCAACCGCACCACCCGCAGTGTCGCGCTGACCGAGATCGGCGAACGCTTCCTCGAACGTGTGCAGCCCGCACTGGAGCAACTGACCAGCGCTTCCCGCGAGCTGGGCCGTGAAGCCGAGCATCCCAGCGGCCTGCTGCGTCTGAACGTACCGCGTGCGGCCTACCTCATCGTGCTGCAGCCCATCCTGCGCCGGTTCCTTGCCAGCTACCCGGAAATCAGCCTGGAGATCCGGGTCGAGAACCAGTTGGTGGACATCGTCGCCCAGGGTTTCGATGCCGGTATCCGCTTTGGCGCGCCCGTGGACAAGGACATGGTCGCGCTGACGGTCGGGCCCGCACTGCAAGCCCAGGTCATCGCCTCGCCGGACTACCTGGCGGTGCATGGCCGCCCAGGGCACCCGCGCGCGTTGCTGGAGCATGACTGCATCGGCTTCCGCCACAGCAGCACCGGGCAGATCGAACGCTGGGCCTTCGCCCAGGGCGAAGAGCAGTTCGAGTTGCAGTTGCACGGGCGGTTGACTGTCAACGACTCGGAGATCCTTGTCCGTTCAGCGCTCGATGGCCTGGGTATCGCCTACATGATCAACGGCTACATCGAGCCTTTTCTCCAGCAGGGCCGCCTGGTACGCCTGCTGGAAGAGTGGAGCCCGTCGTTCCCGGGCCTGCAGCTGTATTACCCGGACCGGCGACGGGTGCCTGCCAAGCTGCGGGCGTTGATCGATTTTCTGCGTGAAGAAAAAAGCTGGGGGCCACAGGGGGAAGAGCTCCTGATCTAGTGGACTGCTGAGGCCTGCGCCACGAAAACTATGATCAAGGTCCGCAGCGGTCACCACCCGCGGCAGGATCAGGCAAAACACCGGCATTTATCAGATAACGCCAATCGATACGGAAAATTAATCTGTACCCATGCAGCAAGGGATGTCTCCCTCTGCAACGGGTCAGCAGCGAACTTCTACTGGCTGCGCAACCCGCACTTCACTCAGCCAACTGGAGTCGCCGCCATGAAATCGATCAAGTCCGTCATCCTGAGCGCCACCCTGATTGCCTTCAGCGCCAATGTCTTCGCCGCCCACAGCCGTCAGGAACAACCTCTGCTCAGCGAAGCCCGCAGCAGCCAGCAACCTGTTGTCGCCGAGGACGGTTCAGACCGCACCCCGGGCTTCCAGCGTATTGCCGAAGGTGGTTCAGACCGTACCCCAGGCTTCCAGCGCATCGCCGAAGGCGGTTCGGACCGCCTGGCCAACAAGATCCGCGGATAATCCTGTAACGGCCCAATCGCAGCGATTGGGCCGGCACTGGCAATACATCAGCCGGCGGCAGACACCGGGCCTTTTGTCGTCCGGGCTGCCCTGCTTGCAGACCACGCCATACTCGATGGTCTACGCTGCCTCTGTCGATGTTCCTGGGGTAGCCCGCCATGTCCGGATCCAACCTGAACACAGCCCAGTTCTCTGACGACCTCCTTGCCCCGCGCCGTGCCGAGATTGCCGCGATCATCCAACGTTACGCCCCGGCTTGCGGCGTCCACTGCACGGCCATCGAAGCGCTCAGCCTGATTCGCAGCGACACCCCGACCGAGACACTGCACAGTGTGCACAAGCCCGCGCTGTGTGTGCTGGTGCAAGGCCGCAAGGAGGTGCATCTGCACGGTGAGCGCTATGTCTACGACCCGCTCAACTATTTGGTGGTCTCGGTCACCCTGCCGCTCGCCGGTCGGGTCATCCAGGCCTCGCCGTCGGTGCCCTATCTGTGTGCGCGCATTGACATCGACCCGGCCCAGATCAGTCAACTGATCGCCGACAGCAGCCCGATTGGCGTACCCAGCCAGGACGCCGGGCGCGGCCTGTACCTGGGCCAGGTCGACGGCTCATTGCTCGATGCCTTGTTGCGCTTGCTGCAACTGCTCGACAACCCCGACGATATCTCCCCGCTCGCCCCCATGGCCTTGCGTGAAATCTTCTACCGCCTGCTGCGCGGGCAACAGGGCCAACGCCTCTATGAAATCGCCGTGGTCGACAGCCAGGCCTACCGGGTCACCCGCGCCATCGAGTGGCTCAATCACCACTATGTCGAGCCCTTGCGCATCGAGGCCCTGGCCCAGCGGGTGAACCTCGGTGTCTCGACCCTGCACCACCGCTTCAAAGCCATCACCGCCATGAGCCCGCTGCAGTACCAAAAGCAACTGCGCCTGCAGGAAGCCCGCCGCTTGCTGCTGAGCCAGCCCATCGACGTGGCCAGCGCGGCATACCAGGTCGGCTATGAAAGCCCTTCCCAGTTCAGCCGCGAATACAGCCGGTTATTCGGCGCCTCGCCGCTCAAGGACCGGGCGCGCCTGCGCAGCCTCGCCTGAGCAATATGAAGTCGGCCTTAAAAGCCCTTGCAAGGATGCTTGGCCAATGCCCGGCCATTCCTGGTGAATAATCAAGCTTTATCTGCACAAGCGGAAAACCATAAAGATGAGCGAGATCTGCAGGTTACTGGCGGCTCTGGAGACCCTGGCCCGCGACGCTGAGGAAGGGGTGATGGCGACGGTGGTCAAGGTCCAGGGCTCGGCCTATCGGCGCCCCGGCGCGCGCATGCTGATCGCCCGTCATGGCGGTACCGTGGGCACCGTCAGTGGCGGTTGCCTGGAGGGGGAGCTGGCGCGCCGCGCCTGGTGGCTGACCGAGTCCGGGCAACCGGTGGTGCGCACCTACCGTACCGGCATCAAGGACGGGGACGCCGACGAGGAAGAAGCCCTGGCGTTCGGGCTGGGGTGCAATGGCACTGTGCAGATCCTGCTGGAGCGCGTGCGCACAGGCGAACCATACTTGCCTGCGCAGTTGTTGCAGCACGTCCGCAGCACCCGCTCAGCGGCTGTGCTGGCCACGGTGATCGACGGCCAGTTGGACGGCTTCGGCCTCGGCCAGCGGGCCGGCCTTGACCCACGCGGAGTCGACCTGCCACCTGGCCTTCCAGTGGCCTTGGCGGAACAGCTGGACAGTGACCTGCACACCATCCTCGCCCAGCGCCGCTCTGCGTCCCAGCACTACCAACTGCGTGGGCAAGCCTGCGAAGTGCTGTTCGAGTACCTGGCACCACCGCGCCGCCTGGTGTTGTTCGGCGCCGGTCACGATGCCCAGCCGCTGGCGCGCATGGCGGCGCAACAAGGGTGGTTGGTCAGCGTGATCGATGCGCGCCGCCATTTCGCCCGCCCAGAGCGCTTTCCCGAGGCAGACCAAGTGCTGCACCTGGACCTGGCGCAGCCCTCCTCGCTGGAGGCGTTGCTCGACGGCGCGGCGGTGGTGGTGATGAGTCATAGCCTGAGCCAGGACCGCCACTGGCTGGCCCAGGCACTGCGCCACCGCAGCGCCTATATCGGCCAGCTAGGCCCGCGGGACCGCACTGAACGGCTGTTGGCCGAGATCGCCGCGCCTGCCGATGCCCTACAGCGCCTGCACTACCCCATGGGCCTGGACATCGGCGCCGAGGCACCGGAAGCCGTGGCGCTGTCGGTGCTGGCGGAGATCACCGGCTACTTCAATGGCCGCGACGGCCGCCCGCTCAAGCAGCGCAACGCCCCCATCCATGAGGCGCTGCCCGCATTGCGCGGCTGAGCGGCGTCAGGCCTGGCGCAAGGCCTCGGGGTCGATCGGCAGGCTGCGCAAGCGCTTGCCGGTCGCCGCGAACAGTGCATTGACCACCGCTGGCGCCACCGTCACGGTCGACACCTCGCCCAAGCCCCCCGGCGACTCGCCACTGTCGATCCGGAAGGTATCGATCTGCGGCGTCTCGTTCAGGCGCAACAACCTGTAGGTATCGAAATTGCCCTGTTCGACCCGGCCTTCCTTGAAGGTGATATTGCCGAACAGCGCCGCCGTCAGCCCGAACAGCGTGCCGCCCTGGATCTGCGCGACCACGCTGTCGGGGTTGATGGCGATGCCGCAGTCGACCACGGTGGTGATGCGCTCGACCTTGACGTTGCCGGCGGCATCGACGCTGACCTGCGCCACCTGCGCCGCATAGGTACTGAAGCAGTAGGTAAGGGCCAATCCGCGCCCCTGGCCGGCTGGTAGCGGCGAATCCCAGTCGGACTTGTCCTTGAGCATTTCCAGCACTTTCAGCGCGCGCGGATGATCCTGCAGCAAGGGGTAGCGGTATTCGAAGGGATCGCTGCCACTCAAGTGCGCCAGCTCGTCCATCAAGCCTTCGACCATGAACGCGTTCTGGGTATGCCCGACACCTCGCCAGAAGGCCGGCAATATTCCCGCCGGAGGATCATGGCGCACGTAGTGCACGCTGAGGTTGGGGAAGGCATAGGGGCCACAGGCATCGCGCGCGGCATCGCGGTCAATGCCATTGATGAAGGCCGCCGGCGCCCAGCGCGCCAGGATCGAGCCACCGGTGACCTTGTGGGTCCAGGCCACGGGCCTGCCCTGCTCGTCCAGACCGGCGCTGAGGTGGTTGTAGTGGAACGGCCGCAAGGTGCTATGGCGGGTATCTTCTTCACGCGACCAGATGACCTTGAGCGGGTAGTCGACCTGCTTGGCCAGCTTCACCGAGTCGCTGACGAAATCCACTTCCAGGCGTCGACCGAAACCGCCACCGATCAAGTGGTTGTGCACGACCACGGCATCCTCCGGCAGGCCGGTGAGCTGGGCCGCCACCGCCTTGGCCCGTGCCGGGACCTGGATCCCCAGCCACAACTCGCAGGCATCCTTGCGCACATGCACCGTGCAGTTGACCGGCTCCAGGCAGGCGTGGGCGAGCCACGGCACCTGATACACGACCTCGACCTTCCTGGCGGCCTTGGCCATGGCTGCCTCGACGTCGCCTTCGGCCCGCACCTGGAGCCCGGGTTGCTCGGAGGCTTTCTGGATGGCTTCGAGCATCTGGGCGCTGGACAGCCCGGCATTGGCGCCCCCGTCCCATTCCGGTTGCAATGCCGCCAACCCCTTGCGGGCCGCTCCCGTGTGGTCGGCCACCACCGCCACCGAGTTGTCGGTGCGCAGCACCTGATGCACGCCCTTAACCGCCATGGCCGGTGCCGGATCGACCGAGGCAAGGGTGCCGCCGACCACCGGGCAGAGCATCACGGCTGCGATCTTCATCCCCTCGGGGTGGACGTCGATGCCGAACACCGCCGAGCCATTGACCTTGACCGGCGAATCGGTACGCCGGGCCGGGGTACCGATCAACTTGAAGTCCTTGGGGTCCTTGAGCGCGATAGACTCCGGCAACGGCAGGCCGGCGGCGGCGTCCACCAGTTCACCGTAGCCGAGCTCGCGGCCGCTCCCCGTGTGCACGACCTTGCCTTGTTCGGCCTTGCAGCTCGCGGGGTCGACGTTCCACTGCTGCGCCGCAGCGCCGATCAGCAGGATGCGCGCAGCGGCGCCCGCCTCGCGCAGGGGTTTCCAGTTGCCCGGCACCGAAGTCGAGCCGCCCGTGACCTGGAAGCCGAGCATGGGGTTGGCGTAACGCTTGTCGTCGGCCGGCGCATGTTCGATGGTCACTTGATCGAGGCCGACCTCGAGTTCTTCGGCGATCAGCGCCGGCATCGAGGTGTAGGTGCCCTGGCCCATCTCCACCGGCTGGATGGTCAGGAAGATCCGCCCCTCACGGTCGATACGCACGTAGGCATTGGGGTTGAAGCTCCCCTCCTCGGCCTGGGCGCCACGCATTGTCATGGGCAAGGCGAAACTGATCAGCAGGCCACCGCCCACTGCGGCGCTGGCCTTGAGAAAGCCCCGCCGGCTGAGGCTCGGGATGGTTTCAGGAAGGGTCATGGTCATGCCTCCGCCTGTTGCGCCGGGGCATGGCCGGCGGCGCTCTTGATCGCCTCGCGGATGCGCACATAGGTGCCGCAGCGGCAGATATTGCCGCTCATGGCACTGTCGATAGCGTTGTCATCCGGTTTCGCGTTGCTGGCCAGCAGGGCCGTGGCCGACATGATCTGCCCCGGCTGGCAATAACCGCACTGCACCACCTCATGGGCGAGCCAGGCAGCCTGGACACGCTTGCCGACCTCGGTTTCGCCGATGCCTTCGATAGTAGTGATCTGCGCCCCCGCCAGGGCGCTGACCGGCATCATGCAAGAACGGATGGCGCTACCGTTCATATGCACGGTGCAAGCCCCGCACAGGGCCATGCCGCAACCAAACTTGGTGCCGGTCATGCCCAGCACGTCACGCAGTACCCAGAGCAGCGGGGTGTCGTCCTCGACATCCACCTGATGCTCGCGGCCGTTGATCATCAGCCTGTGGACCATGGCAATCTCCTCGCGGTCCGCGGACGGACCTGTTATCGGTTGGCTATCACGTCATGCCGGCGCTCGGGCGCCGTGTTCTTGGCGGGCGTCCAGGTCAGTTGCCTGGACAATAGATTCCTGCAAGCGTAGTAACTGCAGCGAGCACAGGAAACCTTGAATGCCTGCAAGCGCCATGAAGGCAAACTTAATGATCGCTTGGCACGGCTCCGGTAGGCTTGGCTGCGATCCCCAAGGCCAAGGAGCCTCCAGATGCCCTGTGAAGTCGCCGCATTGGTACTGGCCGCCGGCTACAGCCAGCGCTTTGGCAGCGACAAGCGCCAGCAGCGCCTGGACAACGGCCAGCGCCTGCTGGAGGCCAGCCTTGCCCTGCCCTGCGCGCGGCTGAATGAGGTCTGGCTGGTGCTGCGGCCCGATGAGGCATGGCTGCAACTGCCGCCCGGGGTGCGGGTCGTCCAGGGCGCCAGTACCCGCCTGGGGATGGGCCATAGCATTGCCGCAGGTGTCGAGCAGCTTGCCCTGGCCTCACAAGCCGAGGCCGTGGCGATCTTCCTCGCCGATATGCCCTTCATCCAGCCTGGCACCCTCGATGCCTTGCTCGCCCGCAGCGCTGCCGGGCGCATCTGCCTGCCCAGCCACCAGGGCCGGATGGGGCATCCGGTAGTGTTCGGCCGCGCCTTCTGGCCGCAGCTGTGCCAGCTGGAGGGCGACAGCGGCGCGCGCACCGTCCTGCAACGGCACCACGAGGCGGTTCACCGCGTAGAGGTCGACGATCCCGGCATCCTCATGGACATCGACCACCCCGCCGACCTGCCTTGCGCCCAACCCAGACTAGACTGAAGGAGGACACCGGCGCCGTGCGGCGCCGGTGACCATTGACAGGCACGAACGGGGGGCTGCCGCACGTGGAGGTGTGAGATGAGCCAGTTCCAACGATTGTTCGTCATGCTCGGCCCACAGATGCGCCATACACCCGCCCTGCAACGGGCGGCCGCGCTGGCCGAGTCCAGTGGCGCGCTGCTGGATATCAATGTTTGCGTCGATGATGTCGACACCTTTGGCCTGATGAGCGACCCACGCGAACGCGAGCGGCTGCTGAGCGACAATCGCCAGTGGCTGGCCGACGAAAGCGAGCAACTGCGCAACAACGGCCTGGACGTGTCCACTGACCTGCTGGTGACCCGTGACCCGCTCGCGGCAGTATTGCAGCAAGTCGAGCGGCTGGGCTGCGACCTCCTGATCAAGGATGTGCAACACGAGCCGGTGCTCAAGCGCCTGTTGGTCACGCCACTGGACTGGCAGTTGCTCAAGGACAGTCCGGTCGCTGTGCACTTGGTCAGCGAGATCCGCTGCCCGTTGCCGCGCCAGATCGCCGCTGCCGTCGACCTCATCGCTGCCGGCCACGGTGAAAGCCTGGACGAACAGGTGATCCGCACGGCCCATGCCCTGGCCCTGCAATGCAACGGCGAACTGCATCTATTGCATGTCTGCGATGCGGCGCAGACCCACATCTCCGACTTCGGTGCTGGCACGGTCACCATGCCGGGCTTCAATGAGAGTGTGCGAACAGCAAAACGCAAGGCTTTCAATCGCTTGGGCGATCATTATGAGATCGCACTTGAACGACGGCACTTCCTCGAAGGCACCGCGACCCGGGCCATCGCCGACTTCGTCAGCCACAGCCGCACCGATGTGATCGTCATGGGTAACCACCGGCACGATGCGATGCAGGCCTTCCTCGGCAGCACCACGGAACATGTGCTGGAACATCCGCTGTGCAATGTGCTGGCGATCAAGGGGGTGCTCTGAACGAGTGCAAAAGGCATTTAGCGTGGGTGCAGGGAGCCAGGCTCCCTACACCCGGAGGCCAGGCGGTCAGAAGCTCTTGCTGTAGAACAGCGAGTACGACTCGATGCCGTCGTTAGGCTGCTTGAGGCCGGCGTTGGAGTAGTGGATGGCGCGCAAGCCGACTTTCTGCTCGCCCGGCAACTTCAGGCCAAAGCCCAGGCGGTCTTCGAAGTTGAGCGAGGAGCCCAGGCGCTGGTCACCGACGTCAGTCTTGGAGAACGCCGCCAGGCCAATACCGGCCTCGATGAAGGGGGTGTAGGTGAAGCCACTGAACTCGTAGACGAAGACCGGGCTGAACGACAGCGAGTGGGCGCCGCTGGCCTCACCGCCTTCCCAGTAAGTGTAGGCAGCGTCCCAGTAGCCCCCCAGGTGGCCGGTGCTGCTTTCGAACCACTTCTTGTCCCAGTCGAAGGACAGGCCGATGCGATAGGTCATATCACCTTGGCCGGTGGCGCCAATGGCGCCGGAGACTTGCGCGGCCTGAGCGACGTTGGCTCCGGCAAAGGCCAGGACAGCAGCCAACGAAACAGCGAGACGGGTTTTCATCAATGACAATCTCCTGATGTCTTCACGGACAGGCCAGCGCACAAGGCGCTGGCCTGTTGGCACTGGAGGCTTGGGCCTCTCGTTTTCAGCTTGTTGACGCTGGCGAAACCGGCCAGTTTACAAGTCGTAATAGTCCCCGGATTATCAATCAGTTACTCAAAAAGTTGGAAGTCATTTGGTACTAATGGCTAATACAAAAGTGTGAAGTGCGTAGGAAAAATCGCCGCACTGCGGCCGTGCGCCCCTAGTCGTACTCCGCCTCCCCATGTTCCCCCAGTAACCGGCGCTGACGCGGAGTTGCGGCCTCCAGTACCCGAGGGTTGAACCGCCAGTACAGGTATGGCGAGAACTTCTGCGCCACCATGCGCCGCCCGTAATGCACCTGGAGCATGTCGCGTACCCGGTCCGGACTGATGTTGGCGCCACCGGCATGCCAGACATCGCTGCGAAACACCAGGGCGTCCCCCGCCTGGCACAGCACAGGTCGTGCGGCCTGCCCTTGCCAACCGCTTTCATCCGCCTCCGGCGCACGCCCGGCACGATGGCTGCCGGGTACTATCCAGGTAGGTCCGACGGCTTCGTCGATATCTGTGAGGTACAGCTGCGCGGTGAACACTTGCAGGGGCAGGCTGAATCCTGGTCGGGCCCAGACCCACGCCGGCAGCGCCATGGGCAGATAGTCCAGATGCAGCCCCATGCCCGGATAGCCAGGATGGCTGCGCCAGGCCGTCTGGCCGATGATGTGGCAGTCATCGCCCAAGGCCGCTTCGGCCAGCGCGATCAGCGGCGGCAGGTCGAGAAACGGCAACCACAGCGGGTCCCGGTTGAACACGCACTTGTAGTGTTCAAGCAGGCCTTGGTAATCCCAGTGGATGGGCCGCAGCGCATCGATAGCCTGGCGCAACAGCGCGATCTGCGCGCTGTCCAGCACGCTGGTAATCAACACGAATCCTTCGTCCTGCAACGCCTGCAGGTGCGCGTCAAGGTTCATGGCAGGGCACCTGGCCGCGACAGGAGTACAGATGTACTCTTATCGGAAATCTGCTATTCAACACCAATGCAGGCCTCCACCTTGGATGAATCGTGCATGGGGCCGCTCCTTCATCAAGGACTGGTCGCCCTATTATCCACCTCCCCGTGCGACACGCGTAGCGTGTCTCCTCCACCAAGCTGTATGGTCAGCTTGATGGGATTTCCGGGAGGAAATCGAATACTTGGGTATCCATCCCCAAGAAACAAAACCAGCCCAGAAGTTCATTGCCTTCAAGAACTTACCGCTGCGGCGGATGGCAAAACCCAAGGTCGTTCAGCTCTCGGTAGCACGACCGCAAAACCAGCAACATCCGGTTTTGGAGAGCCCTCTACATACCAACCCAAGCGGGGGATCTGACCCCCGCAGGGGTCTCCTCCTGCTCATTTTGAACCAGGAGGCATCAACTTTCCGACCAACGGCTATCTTGCTGTCTTGGTTCGGTCTTCCAGGAGACATGAGCGAAAGCTCTGTCTGTCATTGTCCAACTGCCGCCTCTATGGAGCAGTAGCGGACTCGTTGTGCGACCAACGGTAGCCTACGACGGCATGCATCACTGACAACGGTGGTGTGTGAAGCCCGTCAGACAACGTAGCCCCCATATGGGTGCATCTCTCCCGCGAGGAAGAATGCAGAGACTCGGAGCAGTACCGGGTTGAGGCGCTAGGCTGGCTGGTACGGCCAACACAAGTGAATCGCTGATAAACACCGTAAGGATAACCATGCCAAAGCTGCTGTTAGGCATGAACCAAAATGGTACGAGGTTGGATATCCCTGTGGGATGTGGGGATACGTCGCCATCATAACCTCCGGTGAAAAGGCGGGGCCTAACCCAGTCGTGTGACAGACAGGGAACGTGGTAAGCCCGTATATCTGCCCTCAGGGCAGGTGGACCGTAAGGAACACTGTTAGTTATGCGGGTATGGGATCGCAGAGAAAGCGAATGCCAGACCGTAATATTCTGGATAGAGGTTGAAACATCACCTCACGGGAAACCGGGCAGACTTCTGCGTGGTCTTTCGTCGCAATAACTCTGACTGAGACCGTCTCATTAACCTCAGGGCCTAGCTCCATTGGCCCTTGATAATCCTACCCTGACGGGGTGCATGCACCCCTCAGGGGGTACGTGCGCCTTCCGCTCGGGTGGTTTCACTTTGAGAGGAAAGCAGCATGAAAGAGCTCAGCCAGCAAGGTGAGTCTGCGCTTTCCGGCACTCCGCAACAGTGGCACGACGTCGATTGGCGCCGAGTCCACCGGAATGTCCGGGGAATGCAGATGCGAATTGCGAAGGCTTGTCGGGAAGGCAAATGGCGCAGAGTCAAATCTCTGCAACGGATGCTCACCCGCTCGAAGTCGGCCAGATACCTGGCTGTACGGAGAGTCACGGAAAATCAGGGGAGCCGCACGGCGGGAGTCGATAAGCAACTCTGGGATACACCCAACGCAAAATGGATTGCGGTTGGTCAGTTGAAGACGCGGGGATACGAGGCTCGGCCACTACGGCGAGTCTACATCCCGAAGTCGGACGGACGGGAACGCCCACTGGGAATACCGACCATGACGGACAGAGCCATGCAAGCGCTGTACATGCTGGCCCTGTCTCCCATCGCTGAAACCCGAGGAGATCCGAACAGCTACGGCTTCAGGATCGAACGCTGTACGGCGGATGCGATGGCGCAATTGTTCTTGTGCCTATCCAAGCGGGCTTCGGCCTGCTGGGTATTAGACGCGGACATCGAGGGATTCTTCGACAACATCAACCACGAATGGCTATTAAGGAACGCCCCCACGGATGCACGGATTCTCCGGCAGTGGTTAAAAGCTGGAGTTATCCACAAGGGGCAGCTACACGCAACGGACGCAGGTACGCCACAAGGGGGAATTATCTCCCCCGTGTTAGCGAATCTGGCACTGGATGGTCTGGAAAGACTCCTTAAGCAGCACCTAGGAGTGACAAGGGCGAAGAAGCTGAAGGTGAACGTGGTGCGATACGCCGATGACTTCGTAATCACAGGGGCCTCTCCGGAGGTTCTGGAAAACGAAGTTAAACCTTGGGTAGAGCAGTTCCTCGCAACGCGTGGGCTGCGGCTGTCACTCAAGAAAACGCGTATCGCCCACATCGACGAAGGCTTCGACTTTCTTGGATGGAATTTCCGGAAGTACGACGGAACGTTACTGATCAAGCCGAGCAAGAAGAACGTCAAAGCGTTCTACAGCAAGATCAGAGAGGCGATTGACTCTCACAAGACGGTCAAGCAGGAGGATCTGATCCGACTGCTCAACCCGAAACTGAGGGGCTGGGCGCTGTACCACCAACCAGTTGTCGCGAAACAGGCGTACAGCCGAATGGACCACAGAGTGTTTATCAAACTCTGGCGTTGGGCGAAAAGGCGACACCCCAACAAGTCCCTCGACTGGGTAAGGAAGAAATATTTCCGGACCTCAGGCGACAGGAGCTGGGTGTTTGCCACCACGGTAGTAGACGAAGCTGGAGGTAAAAGGGAGGTCGAGTTGTACTCGCTCGCGAGTACTCCGATCGAACGGCACAGGAAGGTGAGTGGGGACTATAACCCCTACGATCCCACCATGGAGGCTCAAGGCGAGAAACTGCGGATGGACCGGATGCTGAGCAAGCTCAAGTACCGGAAACAAATCAACAGCCTCTTCGCCAGTCAAAATGGACTGTGTCTGCTGTGTAAGCAACCGATAACCAGGGAAACAGGGTGGCATGACCACCACATCATTCACCGCGCTTCGGGCGGTGGCGATGAATTGGGCAATCGGGTACTCTTGCACCCCAACTGTCACAGCCAGCTCCACACGCGTGGTCTGCACGTGAGCAAACCGGCTCCCCATGGGAGCTTCGTAAAGGCTTGAGCCGTATGCGCTGAAAGGTGCACGTACGGTTCTTAGGGGGGGAGGGGTCAGGAATGGCTCCTCCCTACCCGACTGCCCTGCGTTCCTCCAGCAGCTTGACGAACATGCTCAGGCTGCGCGAGACAGTGCCCCGGCGCCATACCAGCCAGGTCTTGAGGTAACGAAAATCCTCCGATAGCGGCCACACGCTGACGGTGCTGCAACCCGGCATGCTGTCGAGCATGCTCCGCGGCATCAGCGCCAGGCCCGCGCCCGCGCTGACGCAGGCGAGCATGCCATGGTAGGACTCCATCTCGTGGATCTTGCCCGGCACGGCCTTGTCCTGAACGAACCAGTTCTCGAAGTGATGGCGGTACGAGCAGTTGGCGCGGAAGGCGTAGATGCTCTGGCCATTGACATCCTTGGCGCGAGTGACCGGGGCGTGCTTGAGCGGCGCGATGATGACCATCTCTTCCTCGAACACCGGCATGCCTTCCAGGGTCGGGTGCAGCAGCGGCCCATCGACGAAAGCAGCCACCAGACGACCGGCCAACACACCTTCGAGCATGGTCCCCGAGGGCCCGGTGGACAGGTCCAGATCGACCTTGGGGTAGCGCTGGTTGTAGGCGGCCAGCAAGGCCGGGATGCGCACCGCCGCCGTGCTCTCCAGCGAGCCGAGGGCGAAGGTGCCCTGGGGGTCTTCACCGGCCACGGTCAAGCGCGCCTCGTGCACCAGGTCGAGAATGCGCCGGGTGTACTCGAGAAAGTTCCAGCCGGCGGGTGACAGGCGCAGGCGGTGCTTTTCGCGGATGAACAACTCGACGCCCAGGTCCTGCTCCAGCTGTTTGATCCGCGTGGTCAGGTTCGAGGGCACCCGATGGATGTGCTGGGCCGCGGCGCTGATGCTGCCCTGCTCGGCCACGGCCTTGAAGATTTCCAGTTGCACCAAGTCCACGGTCATTCTCCATTCGTGAATGTTTCGATCATTATTATTCAGTTTTTAATAAAGACACAGGCCCCTATGCTGGCAGCACTTCGAACAACAACAGGAACCCAGCCATGCCTGAGATCAGCCCCCTGAGCCACGCCATCTCCGTCGACCCTTACAGCGGCGAACAGATCGGCCACTACGCCTTCGACAGCGATGCCGCCCTGGACGCCGCGCTTGAGCGCGCCAAGCGCGGCTTCGCCCACTGGCGCCGCCAACCCCTGGCCCAGCGCAGCGAATACCTGCTGGCCCTGGCCAACGCCCTGGCCGCCAACAGCGAAGCCCTGGCCGAGATGATCACCCGTGAGATGGGCAAGCCGATCGCCCAGGCCCGTGGCGAAGTCGCCAAGTGCGTCAACCTCTGCCAGTGGTATGCCGAGCACGGCCCGGCCATGCTCGCCTCTGAGCCAACGATGGTGGAGAACGACAAGGCGCGCATCGAGTACCGCCCGATGGGCCCGATCCTTGCCGTCATGCCGTGGAACTTCCCGATCTGGCAAGTGCTGCGCGGCGCCGTTCCGGCCCTGATCGCCGGCAACACCTACGTGCTCAAGCATGCACCGAACGTGATGGGCAGCGCCTACCTGCTGCAGGAGGCTTTCAAGCAAGCCGGCCTGCCGCAAGGCGTGTTCGAAGTGATCAACGTCGCTCCCGAAGGCGTCACCCGCGCCATCAACGACCCGCGCATCGCCGCCGTGACCCTGACCGGGAGCGTGCGTGCCGGTATGGCCATCGGTGCCCAAGCCGGTGCCGCCCTGAAGAAATGCGTGCTGGAGCTGGGCGGTTCCGATCCGTTCATCGTCCTCGCGGATGCGGACATGGACGCGGCGGTCAAGGCGGCGGTCATCGGCCGTTACCAGAACACTGGCCAGGTCTGCGCCGCGGCCAAGCGCCTGATCGTCGAGGACAGCGTCATCGACGAGTTCACCCGCAAGTTCGTCGAAGCCACCCGACAACTGAAGGTCGGCAACCCGCTGCAGGACGACACCTACATCGGCCCGATGGCGCGTTTCGACCTGCGTGACGAACTCGATGGCCAGGTCCAGGCGACCTTGGCCGAAGGCGCTACCCTGCTGCTGGGCGGCAAGAAAGCCGAAGGCGTGGGCAACTTCTATGAGCCGACCGTACTGGCTGGCGTGACCCGCGACATGACGGCGTTCCAGCAGGAGCTGTTCGGCCCGGTGGCCGCGATCATCAGCGCCCGTGACGCCGACCACGCCGTGGCGCTGGCCAACGACAGCGATTTCGGCCTGGCCTCGACCCTCTACACCGCCGACGCCGCCCTGGCCGAGCGCATGACCGAGGCCCTCGACACCGGCGCCGTCTTCATCAACGGCTACTGCGCCTCCGACCCCCGCGTGGCGTTCGGCGGTGTGAAGAAGAGTGGCTTTGGCCGCGAGCTGTCGCACTTCGGCGTGCGGGAGTTCTGCAACGTGCAGACGGTATGGCTGGATCGCAACTGAGGTTCTCGCTCGACGCCTGCCTACCTTAATTCCTGCGGCCGACGCTGGACAGCGTCGGCCATAGGAACTGAGGTATGCAGCCCAGGGCCGGGGCTAATTGCGCGTCCTGTCCTTGACCCAATCGAGCATGTCCCCCGGCACGATCAGCTCATGCCGCGCCCGCGAGCATGCGGTGTAAAGCCCTGCCAGCAACCTGGCCAGCTCATTGCGGCCCTGCCCCGGCGCAGGCGCCACCATCAGCTCTGGCGACACCATGACCCGGGAGAACTCCATGTTCTTCACATCCCTGACCCGTCCAAGGAACAACTTCGGCTCCTTGGTCCAGCGGTAACGGCTCTTGGCCTGGGCGAAATGCGCCGAGGTGTAGCCCTTGCGCAGCATGTTGGCCACGGCGACGAATGCCTTGTCATCGCCCATGGCCTGCTCCAGCGCCTGCCAACTGGCATGGCGGAACAGCATGTTGTGACGCGGCCGCGTACCGTGCCGGTACAGCTCGATACAGTCCTCGACGAAGAGTTCGAAGTCTTGGCGCGCGCCCTTGAGCAGCACGAACGGCACACCTTGGTGGCTCAGGCGCTGGAACCAGCCGAACAAGCCCCATTCATCCTCGACGATCAGGATGGTGGGCTGCTCTGGCACCTTGATCCCGTCGTAGTAGCTCACCCGCGTGTAGTGCTCGGCGGCGCCGCTGAACGCTGCCCTGATGGCGGCGGGGTGTGCCTGGATCAAGGGATTGAGCACCGTTTCCATGGCCTGGCCGGCCCGCACCGAATGGTCGATGTAGCGCTGGCGGATGAACGAACCATGCTGCGATGAGAGCCCTTGGAGGTTTTGCAACTCGTCGCCCAGGGCGAGGACTGACTGTGGGCTACGGTCGAGGATATCCAGCATCGGCGCGGACAGCTCATGGGCCTCGTCGACGATGATGTGGGTGAACCGCTCATCGATGACTTCACGGGTCAGTGACAGCAGCTTGACCCGGTGATAGTCGCGCACCGGCAACTGGATCTCCCGTGCCGAGGGACGGATCAGCTCCTGCCAGTACAGCCGGGCCTTTTCCAGCAGCACGCGCTCATCGAGACTGCCCGGCGCCAGCCCTACCCGTGGCAGGTGATGCGCCTGCAGTTGCGTGTCAGCGCTGTAGCAGAAGCTGCGCACGGCCTTCAGGCACAGGCCGGCCACGGCGCGGGCGGTGAGCGGACCGATGTCAGGGAGCGCCAGCCAACGGATCACGTCCGTCTCCAGCGGACGCCACGAGCGCCGGGTGCGGTGCGGGTCGCGCAGGCGCCAGCCGTTGCTGGTCAGGTTGCGGTTGAGGATCTCATCGGCCAGTTGGCCGAACGTACAGGCGGTGAACTGGCCAGCACCGGCCACCCTGGCCTGCAGCGCCCGCAATTGGCCTTCGGTCAGTGCCAGCAGTAAGGTCCGTTGCGCAGGCAACAGGCGGGCGAATTGCTGGATGAGGAAGGTCTTGCCGGTACCGGCAAAGCCCTGCACCGCCACCGATTCTTCCATGCCCACCTGGAACTCGCGCAGAAGCCGGTACTGCTGATCGCTCAGGTTCAGGCTGCAGCCCAGCGAAGGCAGCTCGACCGGGTGAAACGGTGTGACCCGTTGTTGGTACGTGCTGGAAAACTGCAGGTTCCAATGGCCATCGGCATTGCGCAGTTCGCTGCTTTGCAGCGGCACGTCGGCCAACAGCAGACCGATGCCATGGGCGCCGAGCAGCCCGAGCCCGGCCGCGAACGTCTCGATCTCGAAGCGTTGGGCCACCTGGTCCTGGAAACGTCCCGGCGCCGCGGCCTCCACCTCATCGGCGATCGCCACCACCTCGGCAAACCGGCGTTCCAACGCCTCGGGCGAAGGCTTGCCCTGCACCTGGCGCGGCAGGTTCTGGATGAACAGCACCGCAGCGGCTTCAAGCGTGGTCGCATCGGTCAAGGACCGTTCGCCCGGGGACTGGGCATCGGTCAAGCGCTCGGCCTGCTCAACGGTCAACGGCAGATAAAACATCGGGACCTCGGGGTAATGCTGTTCACTTAAGCTGGAGTGCCTTTAGGTGGGGCTGCTACGTTAGCCCATCGCGACCCAAGGGCCTTACGTATCGGCAAGCCCCTTGTGGGAGCGGCCTTGTGTCGCGATGGGGCGCGCACCATATCAACAATCGAGGGTTAGCGGTTAGCGAGGACGACACCTTCGCCCGCGCTTGAGCGTCTCGCTCGGCAACTCCTTGAACAACTGCCGGTAGCTCTCGGAAAACCGCCCCAGGTGCCAGAACGACCAGCGCATGGCCACCTCGGCCACGGTCACCTCTCCCGGCCCCTGCCGGAGCAGGTCGCGCCGCGCGCCATTGAGCCGGCGCAGGCGCAACCAATGTGCTGGCGGCATGCCGGTGAAGGCCTTGAACGCTTGTTGCAACTGACGCAGCGACACCCCGGCGACCTGGGCCAGTTCCATCAGGTTGAGGGTTTCTTCCGGTGAGTCGGCGGCCCATTCGCTGACCCGCCGCATGATCGCCCGCTCTTCGCCGCGCCGCCCCAGGGCATCGCCTTGCAAGCGCTGGCAGGCGTTGTCGAGGATGAACAGGCAGTCGTCCAGCAGTTGCTCGCCGAGGGCCTGTTCATCCAGGCCCTCGGCGTTTTGGGCCATGCGCGTCAGGGTGGCGCTCAGCCAACCGCCGAACAGAGCGTTTTGCACACTGCCCAAGGGCACCATGAACAAGCCTTCGAGGCGCTGCACATCCAGGCCATGGCGTTGCAGGAAGGCCTGGTCGAACACCACCGCCACTTCCTGGTAGTTCTCCGGGGTGATCCAGATGTTGCGGCTTTCTTCGTTGAGCAGATAAAGGCTGTTTTCGCTGCGGTCGAAGCAAAACGCCAGCGAACCGCTCGGCGCCCGGAAGAATTGTTCGACCCGAGTGTTCAGCCGCTCTTCGTAGACCTCCACGCCATCGAGCCCGAGGCAGCGTAGCTGGCCATTGAAATGCCCAGGCGACATCTGCCGGTACTGCTGCTGCCAGCCCGGCGTGGCACGCACCTGTTCCGTTACGTCGGTAGTGATATAAGCCTGAACCTGCAAGGCGTTGGAGCTTGTCACGCGCCATCCTTTATGCACTCTTTTGGTGCATTTACTGACGAAGAAAGTGGATAGATCCTATCCATGTGCTGCGGCCAAGATAGTCCTCAGCGCGCCGCAGGGGAAGCTCCAGCGGAAACGACGCCTATAAAACCCAACCAAGAGGTCTGTATGAACGCCCCCTTCGATCAGCTGTCCACCTGGCTGAAAGAACACCGGATCACCGAAGTCGAATGCGTGGTCAGCGACCTGACCGGCATTGCCCGCGGCAAGATCGCCCCCACGGCAAAGTTTCTCCATGAGCGCGGCATGCGCCTGCCGGAGAGCGTGCTGCTGCAGACGGTCACCGGCGACTTCGTCGACGACGACATCTACTACGATCTGCTCGACCCGGCCGACATCGACATGGTCTGCCGCCCCGACCCGTCGGCGGTCTACCTGGTGCCCTGGGCCATCGAGCCGACCGCCATCGTTATCCACGACACTTTCGACAAAGAGGGCAACCCCATCGCCCTGTCGCCGCGCAACGTGCTCAAGAAGGTCCTGCAGTTGTATGCCGAGCAAGGCTGGCAGCCGATCGTCGCGCCGGAGATGGAGTTCTACCTGACCCAACGCTGCGAAGACCCGGACCTGCCGCTGCAGGCGCCGCTGGGTCGCTCGGGCCGGGCCGAAAGCGGCCGGCAATCGTTCTCCATCGACGCGGCCAACGAATTCGACCCGCTGTTCGAGGACGTCTACGACTGGTGCGAGATCCAGGGCCTGGACCTGGACACGCTGATCCACGAGGACGGCCCGGCGCAGATGGAGATCAACTTCCGTCACGGCGACGCCCTGGACCTGGCCGACCAGATCACCGTGTTCAAGCGCACCATGCGCGAGGCGGCGCTCAAGCACAACGTCACCGCCACCTTCATGGCCAAGCCCGTGGCCGACGAGCCCGGCAGCGCCATGCACCTGCACCAGAGCGTGATCGACATCGCCACCGGCAAGCCGGTCTTCGTCGATGACCAAGGGCAAAAGAGCGAGCTGTTCCTGCACCACATCGGCGGCCTGCAAAAGTACATCCCCAAGCTGTTGCCGATGTTCGCCCCCAACGTCAACTCGTTCCGTCGCTTCCTGCCGGACACTTCAGCACCGGTGAACGTCGAGTGGGGCGAGGAAAACCGCACCGTCGGCCTGCGTGTGCCCACCGCCAGCCCCGAGGCGATGCGGGTCGAAAACCGCCTGCCCGGCGCCGATGCCAACCCCTACCTGGCGATCGCCGCCAGCCTGCTGTGCGGCTACCTGGGCATGATCGAGAAGATCAACCCCAGCGCGCCGGTCCAGGGCCGTGCCTACGAACGGCGCAACCTGCGCCTGCCGATCACCATCGAGGATGCCCTGGCGCACATGGAAGAATGCGAGACCGTGCAGCGCTACCTGGGCCGCCAGTTCGTCCAGGGCTACGTGGCGGTCAAACGCGCCGAGCACGAGAACTTCAAACGAGTGATCAGCTCATGGGAGCGTGAGTTCCTGCTGCTCAGCGTCTGATCCGTACCGCGTCAACCACATCGCACAACACAACAAGAACCCACGAGGTGTCGACATGCGTCTGCTGCAATCCCTGTTACCCGCAACCCTGGCCCTGATGTTCGGCGCGGCCGCCCAGGCCCAGCCCAGCGTCAGCGTGTACAACTGGACCGACTACATCGGTGACACCACTCTGGCGGACTTCCAGGCCAGCAGCGGGATCAAGGTGGTCTACGACGTGTTCGACTCCAACGAGACCCTGGAGGGCAAGTTGCTGGCCGGTCGCACCGGCTACGACGTGGTGGTGCCCTCCAACCATTTCCTTGCGCGCCAGGCCCAGGCCGGCGCCTTCCTGCCGCTGGACCGCGAGCAACTGCCGAACTGGAAACACCTGGACCCGGCGCTGCTCAAGCTGCTGGAGCAAAACGACCCCGGCAACCGTTACTCGGTGCCCTACCTGTGGGGCACCAATGGCATCGGCTACAACGTCGACAAGGTCAAGCAAGTGCTGGGCATCGACCACGTCGACTCCTGGGACGTGCTGTTCAAGCCGGAGAACCTGAAGAAGCTCAAGCAGTGTGGCGTAGCCTTCATGGACTCGGCCGACGAACTGTTCCCGGCGGTGCTCAACTATCTGGGCAAGGACCCACGCAGCGACAAGCCGGAGGACTATGCCGAGGCCGAGAAGCTACTGCTTCAGTTGCGCCCCTACGTGACCTACTTCCACTCCTCCAAGTACGTATCGGACCTGGCCAACGGTGACGTGTGCGTGGCCTTCGGCTACTCCGGCGATGTGTTCCAGGCGGCCAACCGCGCCGTCGAGGCCAAGAACGGCGTGAAGGTGGCCTACAGCATTCCCAAGGAAGGCAGCAACCTCTGGTTCGACCTGCTGGCCATCCCTGCCGATGCCAGCAACCCGCAGCAGGCCCATGCCTTCATCAACTACCTGCTCGACCCACAAGTGATCGCCAAGGTCAGCGCCAGCGTCGGCTACGCCAACGCCAACCCGGACGCCCAGCAATTCATGGACCCGGAGCTGGTAGCCAATCCTGAGATCTACCCACCCCAGGAGGTGCTGGACAAGCTGTACATCTCCAACACCCCAACCCCCAAGATCATGCGCCTGATGACCCGCTCCTGGAGCAAGATCAAGTCCAATCGATGAGCCGAGTACAACCCATGGTCCAGACTAACCAACACACTGCCTCCTACTACGCCGCCACGGCTCGCGACACCGCGCCCTACCCGGCGCTCGCCGAGGACCTGAGCGCCGATGTTTGCGTGGTCGGCGGCGGCCTGACCGGGGTCAACACCGCGCTGGAGCTGGCCCAGCGCGGCCTCTCGGTCATCCTTCTGGAGGGCCGGCGCATCGGCTGGGGCGCCAGCGGGCGCAACGGCGGCCAGCTGATCCGCGGCATCGGCCATGACGTCAGCGGCTTCGCCCGCTACGTCGGCCAGGATGGCGTGCGCTACCTCAAGCAGGCCGGGATCGATTCGGTAGCCCTGGTCGCCCAGCGCATCGAGCAGTACGGCATTGCCTGCGACCTGCGCTGGGGCTTCTGCGAACTGGCCAACACGCCGGCGCAGTTCGCCGCCTTCCAGGCCGAGCAACAAGAGCTGGCCGAACTCGGTTACCGCCACGAGACCCGCCTGGTCGGCCCTGAGCGAATGCGTGAAGTGGTGGCCAGCGACAATTATGCCGGCGGCCTGGTGGACATGGGTTCGGGCCACTTGCACCCGCTGGACCTGGTCCAGGGCGAAGCACGGGCAGCCCATGGCCTGGGCGTGCGCATCTTCGAGCAGAGCCCGGTACTGCGTATCGAGCACGGCAGCACGGTCACCCTGCACTGTGCCCATGGTCGGGTACGGGCCAACAGCCTGGTGCTCGGCTGCAACGCTCACCTCGACGAACTGGAACCACGTCTGACCGGCAAGGTGCTGCCAGCTGGCAGCTATGTGGTGGCGACCGAGCCGCTGCCCGAAGCGGTGGCTGCCGAACTGATCCCGCAGAACATGGCCCTGTGCGACCAGAAGGTCGGCCTCGACTACTACCGCCTGACTGCCGACCGCCGCCTGCTGTTCGGCGGCGCCTGCCATTACTCCGGCCGCGACCCACGCGACATCGCCGCCTACATGCGGCCCAAGGTGCTCAAGGTGTTCCCGCAGTTGGCCGACGTGCGCATCGACTACCAGTGGGGTGGCATGATAGGCATCACGGCCAACCGTTTCCCCCAGGTCGGTCGGCTCAGCCAGCATCCCAACGTGTTCTACGCCCAAGGCTATTCAGGCCACGGCCTGAACGTCACCCACTGGACCGCCAAGTTGCTGGCCGAGGCCATCGCCGTCGGCCAGAGCCAGGGCCTGGACGTGTTCAGCGCCGTGCCGCACCTGACCTTCCCCGGCGGCAAGGCCCTGCGCTCGCCGCTGCTGGCGCTGGGGATGCTGTGGTACCGACTGCGGGAGGCGCTGGGCTGAAAGGAGCCGCCGCGTAGGCGGCTTCGCTCCCTCCGACGCATTAGCCTCCCATCACGACCGCCCCGCCGGGTCCCGCAACAGCGAATAGCCCCGCTCCAGCAACGTCTGGCCGATAAAGCGCGAGCCGACCTCGTTGAGGTGGGCGTTGTCCAGGTACAGCAGCTTGCCGTCGATCAACGGGCTGCAGCGCTGATCGGGGCAGATCACCTGGTTGGGGTCGATGAAGCGCACTTGAGGGAACTTGGCGCGGATCTGCGTCCAGTAGCGTGGCCGGGTGCTTTCGTCGGTTTCGCAGTGGCGCTGCAGGTCGAACATGAGACGGCGGATCGGGCAGGTGGCCGCCTTGTCGATGGGTTGGTTGTTAAGGATGACGATGACCTGGCCGCTGTGCTCTACGGCGCGGCGGATGCTGGCTTCGATGATGCCTTCGGCGGCCTCGTCGCGTGGCCAACTGCCGGCCAGCACGACATAACGGTAGCGGTTGCGCTCGATCAGGTCGAACACCCGCTCGTTGCGCAAGGCGCAGTGCGCCGCGTACACCGGCGGCATGCCGCCTTTGTAGCCGAGCACCGGCAGGCAGTTGTCGATGGTGTAGTCCATCAGGCTGATGTTGTCTGGCCGCGCCAGGATGTCCACCATGCCGCTGAAATGGTTGGCGAAAGAGTCGCCCACCAGAATGCCGTCGATGGCCGGCTTCTCGGCGCCCAGGCGGCAGTCGCTGTTCGGCCCGGTGGTGTACAGGGCATTGACCACATGACAGCCCCGGCGCACGTCAGCCGGCTTGTCCAGGGTCATGGCCTCCAGGCTTTCGACATTGGCGTTGAAGCGCTGGGGAAAGCCGTCGAACTGCTGG
Organism: Pseudomonas sp. X10; assembly: GCF_054889225.1. Classification (NCBI taxonomy): domain Bacteria; kingdom Pseudomonadati; phylum Pseudomonadota; class Gammaproteobacteria; order Pseudomonadales; family Pseudomonadaceae; genus Pseudomonas; species Pseudomonas sp. X10. The sequence continues at coordinate 2,930,847 of NZ_CM142677.1, forward strand.
GTCAACCCCGCCACCAGCAGCAGCCCCAGAGCCGGCACGGCGAAGCGCCGGGTAAAGACCTGGACGAAGCGCAGTCGTACCCCGCTGCGGCGCATCGGTTTTTCGACATAGCGCCAGGACAGCCAAGACAGCACCACCGCGACCACCACCACAGCGCAACCCACACCCAGGGTGATCGGCACACCCAGGTAGTTGAGGTAGGCGATCAGCGGCCAGTGCCACAGGTACAGGGAGTAGGAGATCAAGCCGATGAACACCATGGGCCGACTGCCCAGCAAGGGCGACGACATGCTGCTAGCCCCCGCATAGATCAGCAACGCCGCCCCCAGGCAGGGCCAGAGTGCGTTGAGCCCCGGAAACGGCAGCCCTTCGCCGAGCAACGCCAACGACACGCCGATCAGCAGGTAGCCAAGTACCGTACACACCCCGGCCCGCAATCGGCCGATGGTCTGCGGCTGTTGCAGGTAGATGCCCAGCCAGCCACCCAGCATCAGTTCGAAGAAGCGCGTCGGCAACAGGTAGTAGGAGGCCGTGGCGAACACACCGGTGGCGTAGTGGGAGAACGCGACTGCCAGCACCACGCCCACACCCAGGGTCAGCAACAGGTGACGGGGGGCCAGGCGGAACACCAGCATCACCAGCAGCGGCCAGACCACGTAGAACTGCTCTTCGATACCCAGCGACCAGGTGTGCAGCAAGGGCGCTTCGCTGGCGTCAGCGGCAAAATAGTTGCCGTACTTGACCCAGATATAGAGGTTGGACACCCCCAGCAAGGAAAACAGCGCGGTGGCGTTGAGCCGCATCAGGTCGACCGGCGACAGCAGGAAAGCACCGACGATCACAGTGGCCAGCAGCACCGTGGCCAGGGCCGGTACGATACGGTTGATGCGCCGCTGGTAGAACTGCTTGAGGGAAAACCGACCCTCGCGCACTTCAGCGAAGACCTGGGAAGTGATCAGGAAGCCGGAAATCACGAAGAAGATATCGACACCGATGAAGCCGCCCGGCAGCCACGTGGTATTGAGGTGATGCACGAACACAGCGATCACCGCCACCGCGCGCAAGCCATCGATATCGGTGCGGTACTTTTCACGAATCATGCGCCTGACCTTCCCTATGGTGTTGAAGACGGACTCTTCGAGGCAATGTGCCACCCCCACAGTTGTAGGCCGGATTTCACCGCTCGCCAAGGCGAAAAGTCAAAAAGCCGACGATCGTACACCTAGCCCTGTTAAACCCGCTTAACTACTCCAGAGTTTCAGTCATTTTTTTGGCTATTTCTTGCGTCCAAGCTCCGGCGCCTTGCTCAAACCTGCCAGGCGCCGGGGTCTTGCAAGAGGCGTCAGGCAGCGAACGAGTAAAGGATCGCCGACAAGGTGATCAAGCCGATCAGCACCACGAAAACGTTCGACAGCTTGCCCGAGTACTGGCGCAGAGATGGCACTTTGCGCACCGCGTACATGGGCATGAGGAACAGCAGGCAGGCGATGATCGGCCCACCCAGGCCTTCGATGAGGCCCAGGATGCTCGGGTTGAGGGTCGCCACCACCCAGCAGGTCACCACCATGAACAATGCGGTGAGGCGCTCCAGGCGCTTGGCCGGCCACTGTTTGCCACGGCCACGCAGGCTCTTCACGATCAGCCCCTGGAAGCCCTCGCTGGCGCCGATGTAATGGCCAAGGAAAGACTTGGTGATAGCCACCAAGGCGATCAGCGGCGCCACGAAGGCGATAACCGGTGTCTGGAAGTGGTTGGCCAGGTAGGACAGGATCGAGATGTTCTGCGCCTTGGCCGCCGCCAGGTCGGCCGGGCTCAGGGCCAGTACGCAACTGAAGCAGAAAAACATCACCGTCAACACCATCATCAGGTGTGCGCTGGCCAGGATGCGGCTGCTCTTCTGCTCGGCCTGGGCGCCATAACGGTGCTTCTGGTCAACGGCGAAGGCAGAGATGATCGGCGAGTGGTTGAAGGAAAACACCATCACCGGGATCGCCAGCCACAGGGTCATGAACAGCGAGGACGGGCTGATGCCGGCGCTTGCCTGGGCGAAGAAGGCGCCGTTCCAGTTGGGAATCAGGCTCAGGGCCAGCAGCAGTAACGAGGCGACGAAGGGATAGACCAGCACGCTCATCACCTTGACGATGATGCCCTGGCCGCAACGCACCACGATCATCAGGCCGCAGATCAGCAGCAACGACAACAACGCGCGCGGCGGTGGGGTGATGTGCAACTGGTGCTCGAGGAAGCTGCTCAGGGTGTTGGTCAAGGCCACGCTGTAGACCAGCAGGATCGGGAAGATGGCGAAGAAGTAGAGCAAGGTGATCAGCTTGCCGGCGCCAACGCCGAAGTGCTCTTCGACCACCTCGGTGATGTCTTCGCTGGTGCCCTTGCGCCCGGACAGCACGAAGCGGGTCAAGGCACGGTGGGCGTAGAAGGTCATGGGGAACGCCAACAGCGCCAGGATCAGCAGCGGCCAGAAGCCCCCTACCCCAGCGTTGATCGGCAGGAACAGCGTCCCGGCACCGATCGCCGTGCCGTACAGGCCCAGCGTCCAAGTGGTGTCATGGCGGCTCCAGGCCTGGGATTGCTCGCAGGCAGCCGAATCCACACGAACAGTCGTGGTGTTGTTTACATCAGTCATCAGTATCGCCTTGTAGTTGTTTTTGTTGCTGGGTACAGCGGGGTCAAACAGCAGGTCGGGGCCGCGCAGCGACCGCGCCCGCTCACATAGCCGGGTGGCGGCTCAACACTCGACAAACGCCACGGCCAGGCCGCCGCGCGAGGTTTCCTTGTAGTTGGCGTGCATGTCCGCACCGGTGTCGCGCATGGTGCGGATCACCCGGTCCAGGGAAATGAAATGCTCGCCATCACCGCGCAAGGCCATCTGCACGGCGTTGATCGCCTTGACCGCGGCGATCGCGTTGCGCTCGATGCAGGGCACCTGCACCAGGCCGCCGACCGGGTCGCAGGTCAGTCCCAGGTTGTGCTCCAGGGCGATCTCGGCAGCGTTCTCCAGTTGCGGCGGGGTCGCACCCAACACTTCGGCCAGGCCGGCGGCGGCCATGGCGCAAGCCGAACCGACCTCGCCCTGGCAGCCGACCTCGGCCCCGGAGATCGAGGCGTTCTTCTTGCACAGGATGCCCACGGCGGCGGCCCCAAGCAGGAAAGCCACCACATCCTCGTCACAGGCACCTGGGTTGAACTTCATGTAGTAGTGCAATACCGCCGGAATGATCCCCGCCGCGCCATTGGTTGGCGCGGTGACCATGCGCCCACCGGCGGCGTTCTCTTCGTTGACCGCCAGGGCGAACAGGTTGACCCACTCCATGGCGCTCAGGGTCGAGCCGATCACATTGGGTTTACCCAGCTCCTGCAGGCTGCGGTGCAGGCGCGCGGCACGGCGCTTGACGTTCAGGCCGCCGGGCAGCACGCCCTCGTTGCGCAGGCCGTTGTCGACGCATTCGCGCATCACCGCCCATAGCTGCAACAGGCCGCTACGCACTTCGGCTTCAGGACGCCAGGCGCACTCGTTGGCCATCATCAACTGGCTGACGCTCAGGCCATGGGCCTTGCACAACGCCAGCAACTGGGCAGCGCTGGAAAAGTCGTAAGGCAAGTGCACCTGCTCGCCGTCGTTCTCGGCAGCCCCTACCTGTGCGGCTTCGATGATGAAACCGCCGCCCACCGAGTAGTAGGTCTGCTTGAACAGACTGCCAGCCTCGCCCTGCGCCTCCAGGGTCATGGCGTTGGGGTGATAAGGCAGGCTTTCGTCCAGCAACAGCAGGTCACGGCTGTAATCGAAGGCGATGGCATGGCTGCCATCGAGCATCAGGCAACGCTCCTGCATCAGTTGATCGATGCGTGGACCGATGCTCTGCGGATCGATGCGATCCGGCCATTGCCCCATCAAGCCCAGCAGGCAGGCACGGTCAGTGGCATGGCCGACACCGGTGGCCGACAGCGAGCCATACAGGCGCACTTGCACCCGACTCACTTGCGCCAGCAGGCCTCGTTCACGCAAGGCCTGGGCGAAGGTCGCCGCCGCACGCATGGGGCCCACGGTGTGGGAGCTGGATGGGCCGATGCCAATCTTGAAAAGGTCGAAAACACTGATAGCCATGCTAATGCCTGACCGTGGCGATGTTGAATCTCGCCAACCGGCCCTCTGGGAAAATTGAAGGGAACCGCGAATTTACGCGATACTGCCGTGCCCTCTCGGCGATGACCAACGAAAGTTTCTAAGCAAGCCTTTAGCAGGACTAAACGATGCGACGGCAATTGAATGGCCAGATGTACGTCTGGCTGCATGTGTTCTCCTGTGCGGCACGGCATTTGTCGTTCACCCGGTGCGCCGAAGAACTGCACATCACCCCTGGCGCAGTCAGCCAGCAGATCCGCCAGTTGGAGGAGCGCCTGGGTTTCCGCCTGTTCCTGCGCCGCGCCCGTGGCGTGGAGCTGAGCGCCGAAGGCCAGCGCCTGGCACAAACCGTCAGCGATGCCTACGGGAGCATCGACGCGGAACTGCGGCGCCTGGATGCCGGCGAGATCCGGGGCACCCTGCGCCTGCGCTCGGTGCCCTCCTTCCTGGCCAAATGGCTCACGCCACGTCTGCCGCGGCTACAGCAGCGTTACCCGGACATCGAGTTGCGCCTGGTCGCCGAAGACAGCAGCCAGGCCCTGGACGAAGGCGACTTCGACCTGGCCATCGACCTCAACGACGGCAGCTATCCGGGCATGCACTCGACCCCGTTGCTCGACGAACAGATCTTCCCAGTCTGCTCGCCCGCGCTGCTGCGTGGCCGCCCGCCTCTGCACGGCCCTGCCGACCTGGCTCACTATCCGCTGCTGCACGACATCACCGCCTGGCGCGGCAGTTCGGAATATGCCGAATGGGAGTTCTACCTGGACGGCATCGGCGCCAGCGGGCTGGACGTACGACGCGGGCATACCTTCAACCGCAACCACCTGACCATCGAAGCAGCCATCGCCGGGATCGGCGTGGCCATTGCCCGGCGCACCTTGCTCAATGACGAGCTGGAACGGGGTGCGCTGATCGTGCCGTTCGGGGTACCGATCGCCAATCACAAACGCTATGTGCTGCTGTATCCGCCAGGTGGGTTGACCCAGCCCGGAGCGCGGGCAGTGCATGACTGGCTGGTGGAGGAAGCCCAAGGGTTCAGGGCGCTGCATCCGCTGGCGCTGCCCGAGGTCTGATTCGCTTAAGCTGAGTGTCCGCATTGGGGCTTCTACACAGCCCATCGCGACACAAGGCCGCCGCACTTGTGGGAGCGGCCTTGTGTCGCGATGGGGCGCGCAGCGGACCTGCCTTTGGCAGCCTTGCGCTCACTTCACTGCCTGCTTGTTGCCACCCAGTGTCGTGGTCGGTGCCACCCGCTCATCGGCGGGCGTGACGATCTGCTGCAGGTCGATATGCCGGAACTCCGGTGTCGCGCCCAGGCGGGCGTTGAAGCGGATATTGAAGCTGAACGGGTCCTGGGTCGGCACATCCAGCGCATACCCATACAGCGACGTGATCGCCGAGCTGTCATACCCCAGCAGGCGCAACAGCGTCGGGAAGATGTTGTAGTGGCTGGAGGCATTGCGGTTCTGCGCCAGGTGCGCCTGCCAGTCCAGGGTCTGCAACCCCTGGCCCTGGATCACCACCAGCGGCACCAGGCCCTCCTCCATGGCCGGATCGCTGCCGCAGTGGGTGTTCAAGCCAGGGTTGCCGCGCTCATGCAGATCCTGGCCATGGTCGGAGGTGTAGATCACCACTGCCTGGCTCAAGTCGCCTTCGGCGAACAACCGACGAAAGAACTCACCCACGTTCCATAGCAGCGTGTTCTTGTAGGCATTGCGGTAGAGCACCCAGTCCGCCGTGGCGCCGTCGAAGCCATCACGGGTGCCGGTGTCGGCGACGTCGGTGAAGCGCCCACGGGACAACGCCGGCTGATAGCGCATGAAGTCATCGGGGTATTTGTCGTGCACCGGGAAGTGCGCGCCGACCTTGTTGATCACGATCAACTGGGGCGTGTCGTCCTTGAGCAGCTCCAGCAGTTTGGCCAGCGCCGCCATATCGCGTTCGAGCACAGGGGTGTCGTCGAACTGGATGAACTGATCGATGTCGTGCTTTTCCGTCTCGGTCATCAGGTTCTGCAGTTTGCCTGCGGTGCGCTGGCCATCGATGTACACCGTGCCCAACCCGGCCTGCTTGGCGTACTGCCAGATCGAGGGCTGGGTCGAGTTGATACGCAGGTAGTCGTCGCGGGTGCCACCATAGCGCAAGGTGACATTGGTGTCCGCGCTGCAGTTGGCGACGGACGCGGCATAGCCGTAGTTGAAGATGCTCGCCCCGGGCTGGGGCTGGTTGAGGTGGCTGGTCACTCCGGCCGGAGTGTTCAGATCAAGGTAATTGCCAGAAATGCTCTCGTCGATGATCAGCACGATATCCCGCGCAAGAGGCGGCCCCGAGCGGGCCAGGCTGACCGGCTGGCGCGGACCGACGCTGCTGTGCAGCGACTCGTAGGTGAACAGGCTCATGTAGGCCAGCGGCGTGTACATCACCGGTAACCCGCGCGCGCCCTCGCCCGCGCGGACGAAGAGGATGCCGATCAGCAGGAGCAAGGCCAGTACAGGCGCGCTCCAGGGCAGGCCCCGGGGCAAGCGCGCCACAGGCGCCGGACGCAGGCCGATGCCCAACAGCAGGAGCCAGGCCTTGGCCAGCGCAAGGAGGATCGCCGCGTGGTACTGCTGCAGCGCTTCGCCGATGAAACCACCGGAATAGACCATGGAAACGAAGGCGCTGTAGGTCAGGTAGGAATCGGTGATGTGGGTATAGGCATCGAAGAACAGCGCACTGGCCGAAAACACCACGGCCACAGACCAGCGCAAGGCGGCCAGGCGTATCCAGGCGCTCAACAACAGGGCCAGCACCAGCACCGCGAACACCCCCAGATAAAGCATCAGCGGCAAGCCGAAACCGAGGGCCTGAAGACGTTCGAAGTAATAGTCATGGAAGCTTGCCAGGTAGATGACCAGCAGCAGTCCCTTGATATATCCGCGCATGATTATCCACCCCGGTCATCGAGCCTTCCTCAAACCGTAGCAGTCCTGTAACAAATCACAAGGCGGAAATAGTCAATTTTCCGGCGATACCACAACGCCATATTTTGGCGCTTAAAGTGATACGCCAGTGAAACAATCTATTACCCAGAGACCAGTATTTTCGCGGCCTACGACCGTTTATCGCCTCGTAATCCGGCTAAGTGCCAGTAGCTTTCGTCGCTAAGGCACGGATTAGAAAAGGGTTGGTGGCAAAAGGCCGGGAACGTTAGCGCTTGTAAGTTCAACGAAACATGCCATTGGTTTGACGCAATTCCGTCGAGCTGAGCTATACCGAAATCACACCGCTGTTTCATTCCCCTTACTACTCCATACGAGGCACGCCGGCATGGATGTGAGCGTATTTGGCACCGGCTATGTCGGTCTTGTTCAAGCAGCAGCCCTGGCTGATGTGGGGCACCGCGTACTCTGCGTGGATGTCGACACACACAAGATCAGCCAGCTGCGCCTGGGCGTCCCCCCGATCAGCGAGCCCGGCCTCTCCAGCCTGCTGGAAGACAACATCAAGGAAGACCGCCTTCTGTTCAGCACCCAAGGCAGCGATGCGGTGGCCCATGCCGAACTGATCTTCATCGCCGTCGGCACACCGCCCGACGAGGATGGCTCGGCCGATCTCTCCCATGTGCTCAGCGTGACCCGGCAGATCGCCGGCCTGATGGAAGCGGACCGGACCCTGATCATCAAGTCCACGGTGCCGGTGGGCACCGCCGACAAGGTCATCGCCCTCGCCCACGATGAACTGCAGCGCCTGGGCAAGGGCCACCTGAACGTGCGCGTGGTCTCCAACCCCGAGTTCCTCAAGGAAGGCAGCGCCCTGGCCGACTGCATGCGCCCTGACCGCATCATCATCGGCACCAGCGACGACCAGGCCCGCGACCAGCTCGCCGAACTCTACGCCCCCTTCTGCCGCAACCATGAAAAGCTGATGTTCATGGACAACCGCAGTGCCGAGCTGACCAAGTACGCGGCCAACGCCATGCTCGCCACCCGTATCAGCTTCATGAACGAACTGGCCAACCTCAGCGAACGCCTGGACGCCGACATCGAGTCGGTGCGCAAGGGCATCGGTTCGGACCCGCGCATCGGCTACCACTTCATCTACCCCGGTTGCGGCTTCGGTGGCTCCTGCTTCCCCAAGGACCTGCGCGCCCTATTGCACACCGCCGAGCACAGCGGCATGCCACTGCGCCTGCTGCAAACGGTCAGCGAAGTAAACGACCGCCAGCGCGTAATCCTCTTCAACAAGCTGAAGCAGCACCTGCAAGGCCCGCTGAGCGGAAAGTCCATCGCCCTGTGGGGCCTGGCCTTCAAGCCCAACACCGACGATATGCGCGAGGCCCCCAGCCGCTACCTGATGGAAGCTCTATGGGCCGAAGGCGCCACGGTACGCGCCTATGACCCGGAAGCCATGGATGAATGCCGGCGCCTCTATGGCTACCGCGACGACCTGCAACTGTGCGCTACCCGTGACGACACCCTGCAGGACGCCGACGCCCTGGTGATCTGCACCGAGTGGAAGAACTTTCGCGTGGTCGACTTCACCCTGCTGGCCCAGAAACTGCGGGCCAAGCTGATCATCGACGGACGCAACCTGTACAACCCCGAGCAGGTCGCGGCCCATGGCCTGAGCTACACCGGGATCGGCTTGCGTCAAGTCCCACCACAGGTAAACGTCCCGCCGCAGGTGAGCGCACCATGAAGATCCTGGTCACCGGCGCGGCCGGCTTCATCGGTGCCCACACCAGCCTGCGCCTGCTGCGCGACGGGCATCAGGTGCTGGGCCTGGACAACTTCAACGATTACTACGACCCAGCCCTGAAGCACGCGCGGTTGGACTGGATCGAAAGCCAGGCCGGGCCCTTCCCGCTGCACCGCCTCGACCTGGGCGACCGCGATGGCATCGCCACGCTGTTCGCCCGCGAACAACCCGAGGTGGTAGTGCATCTGGCCGCCCAGGCCGGGGTGCGTTATTCCCTGGAAAACCCCCAGGCCTACATCGACAGCAACTTGTGCGGCTTCCTCAACATCCTCGAAGGTTGTCGCCGTCATCCGGTCCGGCACCTGCTGTACGCCTCGTCGAGTTCGGTGTACGGCGCCAACCAGCGCACGCCCTACCAGGTCCAGCATGCGGTCGATCACCCGCTGTCGCTGTACGCCGCCACCAAGAAGGCCAACGAGGCCATGGCCCACAGCTACAGCCATTTGTTCGGCATCCCCTGCAGCGGCCTGCGCTTCTTCACCGTCTACGGCCCCTGGGGCCGCCCGGACATGTCGCCCATCCAGTTCGCCCGAGCGATCGCCGAAGGCCGACCGATCCAGTTGTTCAACCATGGCTGCCACCAGCGCGACTTCACCTACATCGACGACATCGTCGAAAGCCTGGTGCGGCTCATCCCCCTGCCACCGCAAGCCGACCCGGGCTGGAACCACGACCTGCCAGACCCGGCCAGCAGCCATGCCCCCTGGCGCCTGTTCAACATCGGCGGCCAGCGGCCAGTGGAGCTCACCGACTACCTGGCCCTGCTGGAAAAGCACCTGCAGCGCAAAGCCGAAATCGAGCTACTGCCACTGCAGCCGGGCGATGTGCTGGCCACCTGCGCCGACACCAGCGCGCTGGAGCAGCTCACCGGCTTCACCCCACAGGTTTCCCTGGATGAAGGGCTCGGGCGATTCGTCGCCTGGTTTCATCGCTACTACTCGCACACCCCTTGGAGGCCAGCGAGCACAGGCATCAACGGAGGGCGGTATGACAGGACAACCTAAAAGCGCGCAACTGCAGGCGCTATACCAGGACAAGCGCATGGACCCGGCGCATCGGCAACGCATCGATGCGGCGATCCACATGCAGGGGCGCGGCTGGCTCACCCGCCGCGTCGGTGGCAGGCCCTGGACCCTGTCGCGGACCAACCGCCTGCTGTCCTGCCTCGGCGCCCTGGTCCTGCTGGTGCTGATCGCACCCCTGCTGCTGGTATTGGCGGTACTGGTCAAGTCCAGCGGTCCTGGGCCGGTGTTCTTCGTCCAGAAAAGGACCGGCTACCGGGGCCGCACTTTCGGCATGTTCAAGTTCCGCACCATGGTCGTCAACGCCGAAGCGTTGAAGGATTCGCTGCGCCACCTGAACAAGCACGGCGCCGACGCCATCGACTTCAAGATCGACAAGGACCCGCGCGTCACCCCCATCGGCAGGTGGCTGCGCCGTACCAGCCTCGACGAACTGCCCAACCTGATCAACGTGGTCACCGGCGACATGCGCCTGGTCGGTCCCCGGCCCACGTCCTTCAACGCCTACCGCTACAAGGACAACCACCTGGCACGTCTGAGCATCTATCCCGGCATGACCGGCCTGTGGCAGATCTCTGGGCGCAGCGACATCGACTTCGACCAGCGCGTCGAGCTGGACCTGAGCTACATCAACGAACAGAGCTTGATGCTGGACCTGAAGATCCTCTTCAAGACTCCCTTCAAAGTCTTCAGCGGCCACGGAGCAAGTTGATATGGACGGTTCTACTTCAAGAAGCCTGAGCATCGCCACCCCGAGCGAAGCCAACCTGACCGCCACGATGCTCGATGAAGACCAGCGCATCCTGTTACTGACCGCAGCCAACACCGGCAGCGGCACCAGCACCAGTGCCCTGGCCTTCGCCAGCCAACTGGCGCTGATGAGCGCGGGCTCCGTGCTGCTGATCGACAGCAGCAACAGTGGCAGCAACCTCAGCCAGCAACTGGGCCTGCACAAGTTGCCGGGATTCACTGACCTGCTGTTCGACCAGGACACTCCGCCCCTGGCCCAGGACTGCATCGTGCGGCTGTCCGACCAGCCGTTCGACATCCTCCCGGGCGGCACCTGGAAGCGTGGCCGCGAGCGGCTCAACCCGGACCTGCTGCGGGTGCTGCTGCGCAGGCTCAGCGAGCAGTACCGCTTCGTGGTGGTCGACGGCGATGCCGTCTACGCCAGTGCCGACAGCCTGGTACTGAGCACGCTGGTCGACGGCGTGATCCTGGTGGTATGCGCCGAGGAAACCCGCTGGGAGGTGGCCCAGGCCGCGGCCCAACGCCTGACCCAGGCCGGCGCCCGGCTAGTCGGCAGCGTCTTCAACCGGCGCAAGTACTACATGCCCAAGTGGCTGTACAACAACCTCTGAGGCCTGCACAGGAAACCCACCATGAAATACCCATCGATTGCCCTGTGCCTGCTGGCCTTGGCCGGTTGCGCCAGCCAGGAAACCCGGCAGATGCCGGTACAGATCCTCACCGCACCGCCGGCCGAGGCGCAGAACACCGAAATCGCCCATCGCGAGCAGGTGCTGCGGCCGCAGGACGTGCTGGAAGTGATCTTCCATATCGGCAACAGCACGCCAGGCGTCTACCGCATCCAGTCCGGTGACACCGTCGACCTCAACTTCATGGCCGCCAGCTCCCTCAATGGCAGCCAGTTGGTGATGCCCGACGGCACCATCACCCTGCCCAGCACCAACGCCAGCGTGCCCGTCGCCGGCATGACCGCCAGCGAAGCCGAGAACGCCATCCAGCAGGCCTATCGCAACAAGCGCGTGTTCCAGCGCAACCGCGACCAGGTCACGGTGCGGGTGCTCAGCCCCATGAGCAACGAGGTGAACCTGAAGAACACCCTGACCCACCCTGGCACTGGCATGAGCCGCGACATCACCGTGGGCAACGATGGCCGCGCCACCTTCCCGGAGATCGGCTCGGTTCCGCTGCAGGGCATGACCGTCAACCAGTTGCGCGACTTTCTCAACGAACGTTACGCGAACCTGCCCGGACGCATGACCGTGGACGTACTGCTCAAGTCCACCTCGGCCAACGAGATCTATGTGCTCGGTGAAGTCGGCCAGCCCGGCGTCTTCTCCATCCGTCGCCCGGTCTCGGTGCTCGAGGCACTGACCCTGGCCCGTGGCCCGACCCTCAAGGCCCAGCTCGGCTCGGTGGTGATCATGCGCCGCAACGGCAACCAGGTGCAGGCGGTGAACTACGACGTCGACAAGGCCTTGACGGGCGACAACCAACGCATCGCCTACCTGCAACCCGACGACATGCTCTACGTGCCCAAGACCAAGCTGGCCAGCGCCGGCGAACTGGCCCGGCAACTGGCCGACGTGGTGCTGTTCCAGGGGATCGGTGTCAGCTTTGGCTACCGCCTCGACAGCAAGGATGACAACGGCAGTAACAACAACGGCAACAGCGATGGCTCCGGCGCTCCAGCTGGAACCGCAGGCCAATGATCGGAGAAAGGTCCATGACTACGCAGCCCAAAGAGAACTATGTGCATGAGTTCTTCCGGATCTTCTTCGCCAACCGCCAATTGGTCAAACGGGTGTTCCTGGTCTTCGCCGTGATCGCCGTCGTGCTGCCGCTGGCCCTCAAGCAGAGCTATGACATCACTGCCGAAGTCATCGTGCAGTCCAAGAAGCTCTCGCAGAGCGACACCAGCTCGGCCCTGTCGCAAGAGGCCGACCGCTTCGTTCCGCCGACGCTGGCCGACATGGAGACCGAGAGCAACATCCTGCGCTCGCCGACCCTGATCCGCCAAACCATCGACCAGTTGCGCAAGGAGGGCCATTACCAAGCCGAGCCCGGCCTGCTCAAACGCTATGTGTTCACGCCTCTGCGCGAGACTGTGGTCGACCCGCTCAAGCGCCTGCTCAACAACGACGTGGCCGAGCAGCGCGATACCGAGCTGGACAGCCTCACCGACCAGGCGATCAAGGGCCTCAATGTCGAGACCTTGCCCGGCTCCAATGTGATCTCGGTGATCTACAGCGCCGACGATCCCAAGCTGGGCACCTTGTTCGTCGCCCGGTTGCTGGACAACTTCCTGAAGAACCGCCAGGACCTGCAGTCCAACGAACTGCCGGAAGCCTTCTACGAGCAGAAGAAAATGCACTACCAGGCCCGCCTCGGCGACCTCGAGGGCCAGCGCCTCGGCCTGCTCGAAGCAGTCGGATCGTCGGACCCGAAAGAGGAGATCACCTTCCGTCTCAACGCCATCAGCACCGAGGAACAGGCATTGAACCTGTACCGCGACCGGCAGCTGCAGAACCAGCAATGGCTGGACTACCTCAAGAGCAGCATGAGTCTGGCCAACAAAGCCAGGATGACGGACTACAGCTTCCCCTACACCTTTACCACCACCGTCGACAACGTTGCCTTCGAGGACCGCGAGATCAAGCAGTTGGGTGAGCAGTTGACCACTCAGGTGGCCCGCTACGGCGCCGACCTGGCCGTGTTCCAAGCCAACGCTGAACCCATGCTGCTGCTGCGTGAACAGATCGTCCGCACCCGCCAGCAGTTCCTCAAGATCGTCGACAACCGCATCCGCGAACGCCAACAAGACCTGGCCGTGACCCAGCAAGTGATCGACCAGAAGACCCAGCGCATCGCCGACTACAAGGCGCGCATCCATCAACTGCGCGAGACCCAGAGCAAGACCCGCCAGTTGGACACCGAGATCGATGCCCTGCACAAGGCCTTCTCCACCTACGCCCAGCGCTATGAAGAAAGCCGCGGCCAGGGCCTATTCGATGGCAGCCAGTCCAACGCCCGGATCCTCAGCGCGCCGTACGAACCGACCTCGGCGGCCTTCCCGAAACCCGGCCTGATCATCCCATTCGGCCTGCTCACCGCCATGTTGCTGTCGATCGCCCTGGTCTACGTCAAGGAGTTCTTCGACCGCCGCTTCAAGCATCCGGCACAGATCGCCCAGCAACTCGACCTGCCGGTGCTGCTGGTGATCAACGACCAGACCCCGGCCCTGCCCAATCCGCACCGGTCGTGGTCGGTCCCACGTCTGATGCACTGGGTACGCAATTGAACGCCGCCGTGCCCGCCGGCCACCCACCGATCCTCCACCTGCTCAGCAGTGGTGGTTTCTATGGGGCCGAGCGCATGTTGCTGGACCACTGCCAGGCCACGCCGGGGCAGCACCGAGTGCTGTTCCTCGGTGCCCCGGCCGAGCTGGTGGCGCGCTTTCGCGAGGCCGGCGTCGAGTGCCAGTCCTGCCAGGGCCTGGGCCAGTTGCTGGCGCTGCTGCGCCGGCAGCGCGGCGAGCGGCCGTTGATCAATAGCCACAATTTCAAGGGCCTGCTGTACGGCTGGCTGGGCGCCACGCTCTGGCGCCTGCCGCTGGTGACCACCCAACACGGTTTCACCCCGCGCAGTCGCAAGCAGCGCTTCTATACCTGGCTGACCCTGCAACTGTGCCGTACTCCCACGGTGGACCGGGTCGTCTGCGTGGCCGAAAGCATCGCCCGCCTGCACCGTCAGGCCGGTGTCGCAGCAAACAAGCTGCAAGTAATACCCAATGGCCTGCCCCAGGCCCTCGATCTGCCCGAGCGCTCCCACGGCAACGGTCACTGGATGGCTGGCTATGCGGGGCGCCTGAGCAGCGAAAAAGGCCCGGACCTGTTCCTCGACACCCTGATCCCACTGTGCCAGCGCCAGCCCCGGGTCCACGCGGTGATGCTCGGCGAGGGCCCGGAGCGCGCCACGCTGCAGGCGCGCATCGACGCCGCGGGCCTGTCCGAGCGCATCACCCTGCCCGGCTTCCAGCGCGACATGCGCGTCTGGATGGCACGCCTGGATGCCCTGGTGATCAGCTCGCGCACCGAGGGCACGCCCATGATCCTGCTCGAAGCCATGCAGGATGGTGTGCCGGTGGTGGCCTTCAGCGTCGGCGGTATACCCGATGTCATCGAACATGGCCGCAATGGCCTGCTGGCCAGGCCCCTGGCGGTGGACGAACTGGAGCAGCACCTGCAAGCCCTGCTCGATGACCCGGCGCAGGCCGCCGAACTGGCCGCCCGGGCCCGCCGGACCCAACAGGAACGCTACCACCTGCCGACCCTGGCCCAACGCTGGGCCCAGGTTTACCGGGGCGCTACACAGGAGGTTGTCGCATGATCATTCCACTGTCGCTGGTCAGCCTGGTCGCCCTGCTGTGCCTGGGGTTGCTGGCCAGTCCCTACCCCTATCTGGCACCAGGCGCAGTGCTGGGCCTGGCCGGGGCGCTGACGCTGTACCGGCGGCCCGCCTGGGGGGTGTTGGCGATCGTCACCCTGGTACCGCTGGAAGGGCTGCTCAAAGACGGCCTGCTCTCCGGCGCCAAGCTGGTCGGGATCGGCCTGGCGCTGATCCTGACCCTGCAACTGGCCATCCGCCAGTTGCCCGGCGAACGCCTGCGCAGCAGTCACTGGCGCCTGCTGGTCGCCTTCATGGCGCTCTACCTGCTGAGCCTGTGGACCAGCGACAACCTCACCTTGTCCTTGGGCCACCTGCGCGAGCTCACTGTCGGCCTGGTGCTGTTCGTCATCACGTTGCTGATCGGCCGTGAGCTGAACCTGGCCATGCTGGCGCGACTGGTGACCGTCAGCGTCTGCGTGATGTGCCTGTTCGGCATCTTTTCCAGCAAATACCAGGAGGGCGGCCGGGCCACCGCCATGCTCGACCCGAACCTGTTCGCGATGATGATCACCGTGGCCATGCCGATGGGTCTGTGGCTGGCCATCAAGAGTCGCACGCTGCTGCTCAAACTGTTCTGGGCCGGCTGCTGCCTGTTGCTGCTGGCCGGCATGACCAAGACCGATTCGCGCTCGGGCCTGGTGGTGCTGATGATCAGCCTGGGCATCATGCTCTATAACTACCGCGAGCAACTCAAGCACATCCGCCCGCGCCACCTCGGTTTCGCCATGCTCGGCCTGGCCATCGTGCTGCCGCTGGGGGCCGCGGTCATCCCGGCCAGCTACATCGAGCGCATTCAGACGCTGGCCCTGCTCAAGTCCGGCGTCAATGCGCACAAGGACGAGTCCCTGGGCCGCCGCGCCTCCTACCTGGTGGTGGGCAAGCAGATGATCAGCGACAGTCCGGTGCTCGGCACCGGCCCAGGCACCTTCCCCTTGCATTATGCCGACACCGGCTTCTCCAAGGCCTTTGCCCCAGTCAACAGCCAACCCACCGACCTCTACCGTCGGGCCCACAACACCTATCTGGAGATCTTCAGCGAAGTCGGGCTGCCGGCCGGGTTGCTGTTCGTCGGCATGATCGCCCTGGCCCTGCGCAACTTCTGGCAGGCACGTGCCGCTTGGCGGGCCGCCGGCGAGCAGGACAAGGCCGACATGATGACCCACCTGACCATCAGCATGCTGGCCATCGCGCTGTTCCTGATGTTCCTCAGCTCTCCGAGCCTCAAGTACCTGTGGTTGATGATGGCGCTGTCCAGTGTGGCCTGGCGTGAGGCCGCCGAGGCACGTACGCAGAAGGGGGCGGCATGAGCCTGGTCAGCATCGTGATTCCCATGTTCAACGAGGCACGGCACATCGCCCGGACCTTGCAAGCTGTGCACAACGCTGCCGAGCAAGCGGGCCTTGCCTGTGAAGTGCTGGTGGTGGACAACGGCTCCAGCGACGCCGGCCCACAAATCGCCGAGGCCCTTGGCGCCCGCGTGCTGAGCCTGCCGGGCATGGCCATCGGCGCCCTGCGTAACCACGGCGCGCGGGCCAGCCAGGGGCAATGGCTGGCGTTTCTCGACGCCGACATCGAGGTGCCCAGCGACTGGCTCAGCCGCCTGCTCGACCTGCACCGCCAAGGCGAAGGCGATGTCTTCGCCCTGGACTGCGATACCCCGAGTCAGGCGCCCTGGTTCGCCTACGCCTGGCAGCGCCGTACCTTACGCGCCGGGCAGTTGCTGCAGGACAGCAACTGGCTGCCGACCCCCAACCTGTTGATGCAGCGACAGTGGTTCGAACGGGTCTGTGGCTTCGACGAACGCCTGCGCACCGGGGAAGACAAAGACTTCACCTTGCGCCTGCGCCAGGCCGGTGCGCGCCTGCGGGTACTGCGCAAGCCGGTAGCCCTGCACTGGGGCTTCGAGGGCAGTTGGGCGGAGTGGCTGGGCAAAGAACTCTGGCGCCAGGGCAGCCACCTGCAACTGCTGCGCAGCAATGGCCCGAGCCTGCGCCTGCTGCGCTTCCCGCTGCTGTCCCTGGCGATCTGGCTGCTCGATGCCCTGGCCCTGTCGATGCTGTTCGCTGGCAATGGGCACGCCGCTCTGCTCCTGCTGCTGGTCGGCGCCCTGCCCGCCCTGGTGCTGAGCCTGCGCCAGAGCCTGAAACACCGCGACCCGTTGCTCACCCTGCAGCTCTGGGGCCTGCACTGGGTCCGCCTGCACCTGGCCGGAGCGGCCTTCGTGCTCAGTCTGTTCAACTGGAACGCAAGGAGGCCCGCCCGTGGCTGAATCCATTTTCTGGCTATGCCTGTTGTTGCCCTTCTATGCCTGGCTCGGCTACCCGCTGCTGCTCACCGCCGCCGGGCCGTTCTTTCCCCGGCACAAGCCAGGCCCCTTGCCGCCGCAACAGGTCAGCGTGGTGGTCGCCGCGCACAATGAGGAATGTCATATCGAAGACAAGCTGCGCAACCTGTTGGCGCAGGACTGTCCAGGCGTCAGCGTGCAGATCGTGGTGGCCAGCGATGGCTCCAGCGATCGCACCGTGCCCCTCGCCCATAGCTTCGACGACCCGCGGATCCTGGTGCTCGACCTGCCGCGCCAAGGCAAGAACAGCGTGCTCAACGCCGCTGTCGAACACTGCACAGGCGATATCCTGGTATTCACCGATGCCGATGTGCACTGGCTCGATGGCACCCTCGCCGCGCTCCTGGCGCCCTTTGCCGATCCGCATGTCGGCGGTACCGTCGGCAAGATGGTCATCCCCGTCGCCGGCAAGGGCCTGAGCCTGGGGGAAAGTCTGTACCGCCACTACGAAGCCTGGCTGCGCCGGGTGGAGAGCCGCACCGGCTGCACGGTTTCGGCCGACGGTGCCCTGCAGGCGTTGCGCCGCGAGCTTTACCAAGCGATTCCGGCTCGGGTCAACGACGACTTCTTCATCAACACCTGCGCCCCGGTCGCGGGCAAGCGCGTTGTCTATGTCGACCAGGCCAAAGTGCTGGATCAAGGCGTGGACGAGGCTGGCCGGCAATTCAGCCGCCGCCAGCGTGTCACCGTCGGCGGCCTGATCAGCCTCGCCGCCCGGCGCGAACTGCTCAACCCGCTGCGCCACGGCCTGTACGCCATTGCCCTGATCAGCCACAAACTGATCCGCCGCCTGGCCCCTGTACTGCTGCTGCCCTTGCTGATAGCCAACCTCTGGTTGCTCGACGGGCACGGCTTCTACCGCCTGACCCTGGCCGCCCAGTTGCTTTGCTACGCCATTGCCGTGGCGGGCCTGCTGGATGTGCGTCACCGCCTGCCCAAGCCATTTCGCCTGGCGGCGTTCGTGTTGGTGACCCTGGCCGGTATGAGCGTCGGCTTGTGGCAGTTCTTGCGCGGGCACAGCTACAACCAATGGAACCCCGACCAGACTCGATGAGTGCCTGACATGCCGATCAAGACCAGTATCAAGCGTGCCAGCGGTTGGCTGTACCTGAACTCCCCCAAGGGCCGCAGTCAACTGCGTGGCGCCGGCGTGATCCTCATGCTGCACCGGGTGCTGGCCGACGACAGCAGCGCGGCCCTGCCCCACCGCAACGAGCTCTGCGTCGGGCCCCAGGCCTTCGAGCGCCTGCTGCGCTGGTTGCAATGGCATTTCGACTGCGTGCACCTGATGGACCTGCTCAAGACCCATGAACACCCTCGCGGCCAGCAGCGTCCCAAGGTCGCCCTGACCTTCGATGACGGCTGGCGCGACAATGCCCTGCACGCCTTTCCCTTGCTGCAGCGATACCAGGTGCCGGCGAGCATTTTCCTGTCCACCGACTACATTGGCAGCCGTCAGCGCTTTTGGTGGGAAAGCCTGGGCGAGACCTTGTGGGGAAGCCATGGCGAAGCGCCGCGCCGGGCCCTGATCGAACACCTGCGCAAGATCGGCCGGCCAGTGCCGGCCACCTACTTCATTCATGAGCGCGCGCACGCCCGCAGCCAGGTGCTGGCCCGCTATCTGCAAAGCCTGAAGTCCCTGTCCCCCCAGGCCCTGCGCCTATTGACCGACGCCTGCCCGACCGAGTCGCTGCCCCAGGCCCTGGACTGGAATCAGGTACGCCAGCTGGAAAACACCGGGCTGATCCGCTTCGGCCCCCATGGCGCCAGCCATGCCCTGCTGCCGGGTCTCGACGACCAGCAACTGGAAGAAGAACTGCGGCGCAGCCACGAGGCCTTGCAGCATGGCTGCCAGCAACCCTTGCCGGTGTACTGCTACCCCAACGGCGACCACGATGCCCGCGTCCGCGAACGCCTGGCCGCACATCGCTACCCCTATGCCCTGAGCACCCGCGCCGGAATCTGCCAGGGCCATGACGATCCCCTTGCGCTGCCGCGCATCGGCGTCAGCCAGCGCAACGCCAGTCGCCCTTCATTGCTGGCCTGGCGCATCAGCCGTGGAGGCCGGGCATGAGCCGCAATCACTATTTGCGTCACCTTGTGCTGAGCATGGGCACGCGCCTGGCGATGATCGCCTTGCGCCTGTTGCGCAACG
This sequence comes from Pseudomonas sp. X10, assembly GCF_054889225.1. Taxonomy (NCBI): domain Bacteria; kingdom Pseudomonadati; phylum Pseudomonadota; class Gammaproteobacteria; order Pseudomonadales; family Pseudomonadaceae; genus Pseudomonas; species Pseudomonas sp. X10. The sequence continues at coordinate 2,950,445 of NZ_CM142677.1, forward strand.
TCTTGCTCGCCAGGATCCTCGGCCCCAGCGAACGCGGCCTGTTCGCCTTGCTCAGCATCCTGCCGGACCTGATCAGCGCCGCCACCAGCGGCGGCCTGAACAGCGCTGTCGGCTATCAGGCGGCCAAGCAGCGGCCGATGGGCCTGCTGCTGACCCAGGTGCTGGTCTATGGCTCCCTGCTGGCGGCGCTGCTGACACTGATCTGCGTTTTCCTGGTGCGTGAGTTCGGCACCGACCTGGAGGTGACGGTACAGCTCGGCCTGCTGGCCTGGCTGTTGCTGCTGGCGGTGCCCTTGACCGTGCTCAAGAGCGGCCTGCTGACCTTGCACAACGCCAGCGGCGGTGTCGGCGCCTTCAACGCCCTGCGCCTGGCCGAATCGCTGCTGCCTCTGTTGCTGTTCCTCGGGTTGTTCTGGATGTGGCGGGACCAGGCCCTGGAGGCGGCGCTGATCAGTTGGCTGCTGGGCATCGCCCTGGTGGTGGCGCTCGGCCTGTGGTGGCTGGGTCGGCAACATTCGATCCGCCTGACCTGGGATCGCAGCGGCCAGCGCGAATTGCTGGCCTACAGCGTCAAGAGCCACCCCGACCTGTTGTTCCAGCAACTGATCCTGCGTTCGGACTTTCTGCTCATCGGCGCCATGCTCGGCAGCACGGCCCTTGGTCACTACGCCATGGCCAGCGCCGCCGCCGAGCTGCTGCTGATCGTCCCCGAAGCGGTGACCACGCCCTTGATGAAGCGCCTGCTGCAACAGGACGAAGGCATGGACAAGCTCACGCCGCTGGCCCTGCGCCTGACCGCCACAGTCATGCTCGGGGCCTGCCTGGGCATGGCGCTGATCGGTGAATGGCTGATCGTCACGCTGTTCGGCGCCGAGTACCAGCCGGCCTATCCGGCCCTGCTGGCCTTGCTGCCGGGGCTGCTGGGACTGTGCTACGCCAGCATCCTGCGCCTGGACCTGCTGGGCAAGAACCGTCCTGGCACGGTGTCGCTGATGATGGGCGCCGGCGCCGTGCTCAACCTGCTGCTCAATATCGTACTCATCCCGACCTGGGGCATCGTCGGCGCGGCAGCAGCCTCGTCCATCGCCTACCTGGTCGTGACCCTGGCCATGCTGGTGCTGTATTGCCGGCTCAGCGGTGTGCCGCTGCTGCAAACCTTGGTCATCCTGCCCAGCGACCTCGCCCCGCTTCGCCAAATGCTGCAACGGAGGCCGGCATAAGGGGCACCTCGACCTGCAAGAAACAGGAGGCACCATGAATGCAATGAGCAAAATCCGAGACCGCATCCAGCGCAAGGGACTGCGCGACACCCTCAAGAGCGCCTACAAGCGCTGCGTCTTCTACCACTGGGAGCTGCTGTGGATGGAGCGCGACCTGGTGAGCCCGGTTCCGCCACACCGGCTCAGGCCGTACCCACCGCTGCGGGTCGAGCCGATCGCCGTGCACAACGTGCAGGCGTTTGCCCGGCACTTCGGCGACCGCGTCGAGACCATGCGCGAGTTGGCCGCCGAGGGCCACACCGGCTTGATGTTCCTCGATGAGGCTGGTGACACCGTGGCATTCATCTGGGGCAGCCCGCGCCACTACCATGACCGGCACTTCTATGGCTGCTGGTTCCCGGTCGGCCCTGGCGAGTTCTTCGAGTTCGGCGGCGAGTTGATCCGCAAATACTGGGGCAGCGAGCTCTCGGTGGACCTGCAACTGGCGCTGTGGAAAGCCATGGCGGCCCAGGGCTGCACCAAGGTAGTGGACGTCTGCGAGAACCACAACATCCCGGCGCTCAAGCTGCACCTGCGCATGGGTTACAAGGAGCAAGGGCGGATCATGAACGTGTATTGCCTGTTCGGGCGCTGGAAGTTCTATCGCGAGACCCGCTACAGCGGCTCACGCCTGGATGCCCTGCGCAAACCGGAGCCACAAGCCGCCACAGCCACGGTGTCCTGACCTCATGACAGTGCAACTGACCTGGTGCGATTCCTTGCACGCCGACGACTTCCCCGCCGCCGAGTACGAGCAGCTGCGCCAGCGCCTGCCCGGCAGCACGCCGTTCAACCACCTTGGCTGGCTGCGCGCTGCCGAGCAGGCGCTGCTGCCTGGGCAGCGCTTGCAAGTCCTGCTCGGGCGCCGCCAAGGCCGGCTGTGCCTGTGCCTGCCCCTGGTGCGCGAACGCGAGGCCTTCGGCCCCGTGCGCCTGCCGGTGGTCCGCCACCTGGGCTATCCACTCAGCGACCGCATCGGCTTGCTGATCGACTTGCCAGCCAGCACCGCCGGGCAGGTATTGCGGGCCATCCGCAAACACCTGCCCCATGCCCTGTTGCAAATGAGCGAGGTGCCTACCGCCCCCGGCAGCGACACTTGGCTGCGCCGCTGGGCCCGGCGCAGTTCCACCCATGAACAGCGCCTGACCTGCAAGGTGCCGGTGCACCGCATCAGCGACAGCGACCGCCAGGAAGTCAGCGGTGACCCACGCTACAAGCTACGCCGCGCGCGCAAGCGCATCGCCGCCTGCGGCGCTCAGGTACGCCGGGTACTGGCCACGCCGCAGAACATCCAGGCGTTGCTCGATGCCGCTAGCGCCGTCGAGGCGGCGAGCTGGAAAGGCGACGACGAGGTCGGCATCTTTTCAGGCCGTCAACGCCGGCAATGGATGTACCAAGCCTTCACCGCCCTGGCCGCCGAAGGTTTGGTGTGCCTGGTGCTGCTGGAACTCAACGGCCGCTGCATCAGCTACCGCCTGGGCCTGCTCGAACGGGGCCGGGTCTACGACTACAACCTGGCCTTCGAGCCTGCCTACCGCGACCTGGGCAGTGGTCGGGTGTTGTTGGAAGAGTGGATCCACTGGGGCCTGGACGATGGCTGGGACTGGGTCGACGCTTCGCGGGTCAGCCTGACGAACTCCAGCCATCAGTTGCACGAACGCATGACCACACAACTCGAGCAATGGCGCCTGAGCTACTACAGCTGGCGCCCCGACGGCCTCGCCCTGGGCCTGGTCCTGCGCCTCTGGCAGTGGCTCAAGCCACGCTTGCGCCAGCGCCGCGAGGTCGAGCCGGCGCCCGCGAGCGCCCCCCTTTCCCCGTCACAGGAGCGCCCGGATGCCATCCCAGGTCATAGTCAACGCTGACGATTTCGGCCTCAGCGCCCACACCAACGCGGTCATCCTGCATGCCTTCCAGGCCGGGCTGATCAGTTCGGCCACGGCCATGGCCAACATGCCGGCCTTTGCCGCGGCCTGCGTGCTCAGTCAGCAAGCGGCCCTGCGTGGGCGGGTCGGCCTGCATTTCAACCTGACCTATGGCCGGCCGCTGAGCCAGGCGATCCTGGCCGAACCGCGCTTCTGCGCCGCCCATGGCGAGTTCGCGCTGCGCCTCAAGCGCCGTACCCTGCGCCTGAGCCGTAGCGAACGCGAAGCCGTTGAACAAGAACTCCAGGCCCAATGGCAGCATTGCCTGGATCGAGGGCTGACACCCAGCCATCTGGATTCGCACCAGCACGTGCACAACATCTGGCCCATCGGCGAAATCGTGGCGCGCTTTGCGGCCGAGCATGACGTGCCGGTGCGCCTGGCCCGCAACCTGGGACACAACATCGGACCGCTCAAGCGAGCGTTCAAGACACTGCTCAACCGACGCTTGCGGCAGCTCTGCGGGGCGACGGCGGATTATGTCTGCACGCCCGCCGACCTGCGCGCAGGACTCGCGCCCAGAGAGGGCCTGCTGGAAGTGGTGGCCCATCCCAGCGCATTGGGCGGGCAGGACTTTGGCGATGCCTACCTTGAAAGCGGGGAATCGCTGAAGGCTTTGATCGAGCAGCAACTGGCCGGGGTGCCCCGGGTGGGGTATGCCGTACTGGCTACTGCCTCAACAGCGCCCCTCGACAAAGCGACCTGCCCCTGAGCGAGCCATAGCCCCCCCGATGGCCGCCGGTCTGGCGACACCTGTCTACTTGCGTTCGCCCCCCTGAAGCTGGCCAGCGCGCCATCGTCCCTGGGCACGTCCTTCATCCGTTAGCGGCGCACGACCGGCAATGTTGGACCAGACTGGTCTTTTTCTCCCTGCTGGGTTTATGCTCGGGCTGAAACGCTTCATCAACACAATACAAGAGGTGCTGCGCCCATGGACCGTCTGCTCGACTCGCTGTTCCCCACTGCCAACGAGATCCCCGAGGCCTGGCGCCTGGGCGAACCGCTGGAGCAACGTGAATACCTGGTCGGCGGCCAGCTCAGGCGCTGGGACGGTCCGCTGGCCACGGTGCGCAGCCCGGTGTGGCTCAAGGAGGATGACGGCGACCGCCAGGTCATCCTCGGCAGTGCGCCATTGCTCGATGCCGACACCGCCCTGACAGCCCTCGACGCCGCCGTGCAAGCCTATGACAAGGGCCGCGGCGCCTGGCCGACCCTGCGCGTGGCCGAGCGCATCCAGCATGTGGAAGCCTTCCTGGCGCGCATGCGCGAGCAACGCGAGGCAGTGGTCAAGCTGCTGATGTGGGAGATCGGCAAGAACCTCAAGGATTCGGAAAAGGAGTTCGACCGCACCTGCGACTACATCAACGACACCATCAACGCCCTCAAGGACCTGGACCGTCGCTCCAGCCGCTTCGAGCTGGAGCAGGACACCCTTGGCCAGATCCGCCGTGCGCCGCTGGGCGTGGCGCTGTGCATGGGCCCCTACAACTACCCGCTGAACGAAACCTTCACGACCCTGATCCCGGCATTGATCATGGGCAACACCGTGGTATTCAAGCCGGCCAAGTTCGGCGTGCTGCTGATCCGCCCGCTGCTCGAAGCCTTCCGCGACAGCTTCCCGGCCGGGGTGATCAACGTCATCTATGGCCGTGGCCGCGAGACCGTCAGCGCCCTGATGGCCAGCGGCAAGATCGACGTATTCGCCTTCATTGGCACCAACAAGGCTGCCAGCGACCTGAAAAAACTGCACCCGCGCCCGCACCGCCTGCGCGCCGCTCTGGGGCTGGACGCCAAGAACCCAGGCATCGTGCTGCCCGAGGTGGACCTGGACAACGCCGTCAACGAAGCGGTCACCGGGGCCCTGTCGTTCAACGGCCAGCGTTGCACCGCACTGAAGATCCTGTTCGTCCATGAGCAGGTGGTCGACAGCTTCCTCGACAAGTTCCAGCGCAAACTGGCGGCGCTCAAGCCGGGGATGCCCTGGGAACCGGGCGTGGCCCTGACGCCGCTGCCGGAGCCGGGCAAGGTCGACTACCTCGATGGCCTGGTCGCCGATGCCCTGGCCAAGGGCGCGCGGGTGCTCAACGAAGGTGGCGGCCAGAGCCGTGGCTCGTTCTTCTACCCGGCCCTGCTCTATCCGGTCAGTGCCGACATGCGGGTATACCAGGAAGAACAGTTCGGCCCGGTGATACCCGTCGTGCCCTACCGCGACCTGGAGACCGTGATCGAGTACGTACTGGACTCCGATTTCGGGCAGCAGTTGAGCATCTTCGGCACCGACCCGCAGACCGTCGGCATGCTGGTGGACACCTTCGCCAACCAGGTCGGCCGCATCAACCTCAACGCCCAATGCCAGCGCGGCCCCGACACCTACCCTTTCAACGGCCGCAAGAACAGTGCCGAAGGCACGCTGTCGGTGCATGACGCCCTGCGTGTCTTCTCCATCCGTACCCTGGTGGCGACCAAGTTCCAGGAGGCCAACAAGCAGTTGATCAGCGAGATCATCCGCAACCGCCAGTCGAGTTTCTTGACTACGGATTACATCTTCTAGGTTTTTTAGGGGGATGCTGGGGGGTACCAGGTGTATGCCTTGAGCCCTTCGGCACCCTCAAGACCCCGCGCCGCCCACGCGGCGCATCGCGACACAAGGCCGCTCCCACAGTAACCTTGGTGCTAGGCGAAAGGTTATGTAGGGGCTTGTTACGCCCACCTCGATACCTCTGTCGTACAAACAAAGGCTAAAACTTCGGTCTATCAGGCCATGGCACGTTGCAATCGATGTGGGAGCGGCCTTGTGTCGCGATGCCCAATGCCAGCGCGGCCCCGACACCTACCCTTTCAACGGCCGCAAGAACAGCGCCGAAGGCACGCTGTCGGTGCATGACGCCCTGCGTGTCTTCTCCATCCGTACCCTGGTGGCGACCAAGTTCCAGGAGGCCAACAAGCAGTTGATCAGCGAGATCATCCGCAACCGCCAGTCGAGTTTCTTGACTACGGATTACATCTTCTAGGTTTTTTAGGGGGATGCTGGAGGGTACCAGGTGTATGCCTTGAGCCCTTCGGCACCCTCAAGACCCCGCGCCGCCCACGCGGCGCATCGCGACACAAGGCCGCTCCCACAGTAGCCTTGGTGCTAGGCGAAAGGTTATGTAGGGGCTTGTTACGCCCACCTCGATACCTCTGTCGTACAAACAAAGGCTAAAACTTCGGTCTATCAGGCCATGGCACGTTGCAATCGATGTGGGAGCGGCCTTGTGTCGCGATGCGCCGCGCGGGCGGCGCGGGATCTTGAGGGCGCTACAAAACTCTCGACATGCACAGCGATGCGCCGCGCGGGCGGCGCGGGGTCTTCAGGGCACCACAAGACTCAAGGCATGCACTTGGTGATCCCCCCAAGAAAACCGTTGGTCCTCCAATGGCAAAAGCCATTTGCACAAAGCCAAAAACTGTACAAATATACAGTTTCGCCCACCCCGCAGGAGGAACAACAAAATGGCAGCCAAACCCATCCCCGAAGGGCAACACAGCATCACTCCCTATCTGGGCATCAAGGACGCCGGCAAGGCCATCGAATTCTACAAGGAGGCCTTTGGCGCAGTAGAGATGTTCCGCCTCGACAGCCCTGATGGCCGTGTCGGCCATGCCGAGCTGAAGATCGGTGACTCCTCGCTGATGCTCGCCGACCCTTGCGACCAGGACGGCGGCCTGACCAGCAGCCAGTCGCTCGGCGGTACGGCCATCGGCCTGCACTTGTACGTCGAGGATGTCGATGCGCGCTTCGCCCAGGCCATCGCGGCCGGGGCTACCCAGGTCAGTGCCGTGCAGGACCAGTTCTACGGCGACCGCAGCGGCACCCTGAAGGACCCGTTCGGCAATCTCTGGTTCGTCGCCACCCACAAGGAAGACCTCACGGTCGAAGAAATCCGTGCCCGCGCCGCCAAGCTGTTCGGCGGGGCCTGACCGACAAGCTGCAAGCCCCAAGCTTCAAGTTGAAAGCGGTGCGGCTTTGCTTGAAGCTTGTCGCTTGAAGCTTGGAGCTGCTTTATGCGAATCATCGAGAAGAACGCGGCGCTGGTGCGCACCCTCACTCCGGCCGAAGAAGAGCTGCTGCGCGGCTTCGCCCTCGGCACGCTCGGCGGCCCTCGCCTGCTGCAGGCCAACCAACTGTTGATGAAGGTGCGCAACGCCGGTCACTGGCTGGCCTGCGACTGCCGCAACGATGCCCTGCCGGTGCTCAACGTCACGCTCAACGGCCACACCGGCACCCTGTTCCTGAAGAACAACCCCGGCACCGCCGAGCACGCGCCCGGCTGCGCCTTCACCAAGGACGAACGTGAAACGACCGAGCGTGAGAGCGACACCACGCCACCACCGGCCTGGCTGCCGCCAGACACGCCTTTGCGCCTGATCGGCGATTTCCGCCGCACCACCGACAGCAGCGGCCCTGGCGTTGGCGAAAACGGCGAGCGGCGCGAGCAGCAACGCCTGCTGTCACTGCTGTTGACGCTGATCGAGACCAGCGGCCTGAACCTCTATGCCACGCACCTGAAGAAGGACCTCACCGGCCAGTTCGCCGAGCTGCGCAGCGTCGCCAGCCGCTATCCGTTGATCGAGCGGGTGCCTGCCAGCAATTACCTGGAAACCCGCCTGGACATGAAGCACATGATGATGCTCAAGGCCCGTCTGCGCGAGGCCTCGGTGTTCGGCAACCAGCGCCGCCATGGCCTGCTGCTCGACTGTGTCGAGCAGATCAAGGGCCGCAAATTGTTCAACGCGCGCAGCGAAGACGGTTTCGACTTCCAGGGCCATCACCTGATCTGGGGCGGCAACAAGACGCCAGGGCCATTGCTGGCACTGGCGCTGTATTCGCCAACCAGCGCCGGCAGCCACTACTACGAGCTGATCCACGTGGCCAGCGTGCCAGTGTTGTCGCGCGGGCAGCTGTTCCCGGTGTACCGCGACGAAGAGCGCGAGCCGCTGAAGATGCTGGTGTCGCTGATCGACTGGATGGCCAGCAAGGGCGTCAAAGTGCTGATGCGCCGACCGGTGATCGGTGGCCAGGTGATGGATGAACTGGTGCTGACTTCCGACCAGGACCGGGTTCTCTCGGTATCCCTCACCCAGCAACCCCTGGGCCCGGAACCGGACACCGAGAATTTCAAGCGCTATGCCGACTTCAAGAGCCTGGACACCTTTCGCAAGTACGTTGCCGGCTTCTTCATGCGCGAGCGGTAGACCAGTGCCTATCATCCACCTTTCCGGGCCTGCCCCATGATCCAGTCCGACCTCGACTTGTTCGGCCCCCAGCCGTTGCAGCTTGCAACACAAACCGTGCTGCTGCCGGGCTTTGCCCTGGCGCAGGCCGATGCCGTGCTCGATGCCGTGCGCCCAGTGCTGCGCGCCGCGCCTTTCCGGTATATGCGCACTCCAGGCGGCCTGCCGATGGCGGTCGCCCTGAGCAATTGCGGCGCCCTGGGCTGGATCAGCGACCAGAAGGGTTACCGCTACAGCCCGACCGACCCGCTCAGCGGCCTGCCCTGGCCCGCCTTGCCGCCGGTGCTTGCCGAGCTGGCTACCCGTGCGGCGGCCCTCGCAGGCTTTACCGACTTCCATCCCGACGCCTGCCTGATCAACCACTACCGTCCCGGCACCCGCCTGAGCCTTCACCAGGATCGCAACGAACGCGATTTTGGCCAACCGATCGTGTCCGTTTCACTGGGTTTGCCGGCGGTGTTCCTATTGGGTGGGCTCGAACGCTCCGAGCAGGCCCGGCGCATCCCGCTGAGCCACGGCGACGTATTGGTCTGGGGCGGCGAGGACCGCCTGCGCTTTCATGGAGTGTTGCCACTCAAGCCCGGCGCCCACCCGCGCCTGGGAGAGCGGCGGATCAACCTGACCCTGCGCAAAGCGGGCTGAGCGCAGGCCAAGCCCCTTGCAGAGTCATGCCGCTTCACTGCTGATACTGGCTCAGGTACTTCTCCAGCGCGGCCTTGTCCCCACTCTCATCCCCCGCTGCCTGCCACAGCCGCCGTTCGATGCCCTGGGCCAGCAAGTGCCCCACCGCTGACTCGATGGCCGAGAGCACGCAAAGCTGCGCAGGTTCGTTGGTGGTGTAGCCCACTTCGGCTTCGAGCAGCTTCTTGAACTCGATGAACTTGAACACCCCGGCGCTGCGCCCGACCGAGTAGATGGTCTTGCTGGTCATGACGTTGGCCAGCACCTGACCGGTGCGCACGTCCACGGCGCGTAGGTTCACCGTGACCTGGTCGACGCGGTATTCGCGAGAAACGCCGATGCCCAGGTAGCGGGCGCCCTCGCCGCCACTGCGCACGTTGGTATCGTAGGCGATGATGCCCCCCTCCAGCATGAGGTTGGCCGCTTGCAGCGGGGGCAACTCGCCCTGGATGTTCACCGGGGTGTCGGGCTTCTTCTGCGAGGCGCGAATGATCTTGCGTTCGGTGAGCAGGTTCTGCAGCCCTTCACGTTCGAGCACCACGAACCAGCCACTGGCGTTCAGGGCATCCATCAACATGCTCGCCGCGCCCTGGGTGACGCTGGTGGAGAACGAGCTGGCCGGGGTCGGCTTGTACTGCCCGGTCTGGTCGCGGAAACCGTACACCACCGCCATCAACCGCCCCTTGGGCCGTGGCATGTTGAGCAGGTCGTAATAGGTCGAGGCCCGTGGCGTGAGGGTCGGAATCTCGCTGTCCTGTTCGGCCGGCATCGGATCGCGGGTGCCGCAGCCCTGCAGGGCGGCGAGGATCAGTAGTGTGCTCAGCAGGCGTTTCATGGTGGTTTCTCCCCGTTGACCTGTCCCTCTCAGGGGTTCAGGCCGCTGACCTCGATGATCGACACTTCCCCTGTGGCGCGGTCAGTGACCTGAATGCTCAATGCGCCGGAATCGTCAATGATGTTGATGATGAAAGAGTCGGTGGACAGGCTGCCGGTGTTGCCGTTGTTGATGTTGTCCAGCAACTGCGACAGCAGGCGCGACTCCAGTTGGTTGGTGAAGCGCTCCAAGGCCGAGGTGCCGGCAAAGGCCGAGGCGCGCTTCTTCAGGCTCGGGTCTTCGTGGTCGTTCTGGGACTGGGCATTGTTGAGCAGCCAGGTGCCATTGAGCGGGTTGCCGCCAAAGGACGGGTTGACCGGGGTGTAGACCAGCTCGGTGGCCAGGGCCTGGCTGCCGAGGGCGCCAACCAGGACGCATGCGGCCAGAGCGCGTGGAATGTGGGTATTCATAGCTCGTCCCTCTCCAGATCGGTGGTGTCCTGCAGCAGCCTCTGCAACTTGCGCTGGATGATCTGCTGCTTGACCAGGTCGGCGGCCTCGACGGCCTCTTCTTTCAATTGCGTGGTGTTCGGTGGCAGGAAGCGGCGGTACAGCACTTCGCGTTCGTACTCGACGGTGACCAGGCTGCCCCAGCGGGCATCTGGCCGCTCGCGGACCACCAGGTTGAAGTCCAGGCGGCTGGTGGCCCGCAGGCGGTCGGTGAAATTGGCGTAGAACTCGTGGCCGATGTGCGAGATGGTGTTGTCGACGATGAAGCCCATCATCTCGTCCTCGGCATTGGCCCGTGCCAGCGGGTTGGCCAGCATCAAGCCCAGTCCCAGGACGCACGCAGCCAGCCAGCGACTCATGGCGCACCTCCCGGACCGTTGTGCCGGCGCGCTCCAGCGGCGCCTTCGGCGAAGGCCTGCTCGGCGACGAACTGCCAGTCGCTGTACTGCTGCAATCCCTCGAAACCGGACCATTGAGCGGTGAAGCCGCTCTGCTTGAGAGGGGTCTGCTGCGAGCGGCTGTAGACGCCGGTGATGCGGCCATCGATCTCGCGCAACAGGCCCCAGTCATCGCTGCCGCTGATCGGGTCGGGGTAGAGCCTGCGGATATGCCGCTTCGGTGAGGGAAAGCGGTTGTCTTCCAGTAGCTCGCCCAGATCCTGCGGGTACTGGGCCAGCCCTGGCGAGCTGCGATAGAAGCTGCGCAAGGCCTGGGCATACTGGCCACCGACCCAGAGCAACTGGCGCTCGCGCTCGCGTTGAGCGCTGGTGGCCCAGAGCGTGCCCGTCGCGGCCAGGGCCATGCTGCTCACGGCGATCAGCAACAGAGTGCCCAGGTAGGTGTAGCCGGCCTCGGCACGGCTACCATTCGGCATAGAGGCTGCCATCGCGCGCCCTCCCTGTTGCCCCGCTCTTGATGTCGGCGACCCCACCGTCCACGCCTTCCGGGGGCGCCACCATCTGCCAGGCATCGCGGCGCTCGGTGATCGGGTCTACGGGGGTGCTGCGCAGGTAGCGCTGCTCCACCAGTTGCTCCAGCGAGTCGGGGTAGGCCCCGGTATCGCCGTAGTAGTGGTCCAAGGCCTCGCGCAGTACCGCCAGACTCTGGCGCAGGGTCGCTTCGCGGGAGGCTTCCAGGCTGTTGAAGTAACGCGGCATGGCGATGGTCAGCAGCGTGGCAATGATCGCCATCACCACCAGCAGCTCGATCAGGGTGAAACCTCGGTTGCGGCCCATGCTGTTCACCATTGCCCGTAGGCAATACCGTTGAGGCCCTTGCCCGGGGCCTTGGAATACACGTCGAATACGTCCTCGCCTTCGCGTGGGTTGTCGGCGCTGCTGTCGTAGGCACGCAGTCCCCAGCCGCCCTGCTCCCCAGCCTTGGCGGCGAGCATCGGGTCCTGTGGGATGCGGCGCAGGAAGTAGAACTTGGCCCCCTTGGCGCTGCGCACGTCGCGCACGCCGTCGACCAGCACCTGCAGGTTCGGTGGGTAACCGCTGGCATTGAGGCGCTTCTCGATGTAACCGGCGTCGAAGGCGCGCTTGTAGGCGTCGATCGCATCGCGGATCTGGTACAGCGCTTCACGCAGTTGCTGTTCCTTGCCACGGCGCACCACGGTCTCGGTGAGCGGCGCGGCCATGGAGGCGAGCAAGCCGAGCAGTGCCAGGGTCAGCACCACTTCGATCAGGCTGAAACCACCCATGCGCCCTTTCATGGCTACAGGCCCCTGCCGACGGGCACGGCAGCCACAGGCTCGACGGGCAGTTCCACCGGCTGCGACAGTTGGCGGATCTGCATGCTGGTCTCGGTGCCGGTGGCGAACTCCATGTCCGAGGGGCTCTGGTACGGCAGGTTGCGGACAATGCGCGGCGTGATCGAGAGCACCAGCTCGGACTTGTTCATGTCGTTCTTGTGGCTGCCGAACAGCCGCCCCAGGCCGGGAATGTCGCCCAGGCCCGGGATCTTGTTGCCGCTGGCGTTGTTGTCGTTGCGCACCAGGCCAGCGAGGATCTGCGTTTCACCATCGTGCAGGCGCAGGCTGGTCTGGGCGTTACGGGTGTCGACCTGGACCGGGATGGTGCCCTGGCGGGTCGGCTCCAGCGGCGTGGCGTTGCTCACCTCCAAGGCCACCTTGATCGCCACTTCGTTGTTCAGGTGTACGGTCGGCTGGACTTCGAGCTTCAGGCCCACGTCCAGGTAAGTGACGCTCTCGGTGATCACCGGCCCCTGGGTGGAAGGCACCGAGGTGGCGCTGACGATCGGCACCCGTTGGCCGATGTGGATGCGCGCCTGCTCGCGGTTGCTGACGCGGATCACCGGGCTCGCCAGGGTGTTGATGTCCTTGTCCTGGGCGTTGATCTTGGCCTGTGGCGAAGGCGAGATGGTGATGCGCCCGGAGTTGATGCCGCGCAACTGGTCGAGGATGGTCACCGCGTTGCCTTCGCTGTTGAGTACGCCGAAGGTGTTGGGCCATTGCAGCCCCAGGTCGAGGATGCGCGAGCGCGCCACTTCCATCACCTGCACCTCCAGCACCACTTCCGGGTTGGACTGGTCCTGGGACTGCAGCAGCTTCTCGGCCATGCGCACGGCATCGGGGGTGTCGCGCATGGTCAGGGTGTTCAGGCGTTCGTCGACGAACACGTCGCGGGTCTTGAGCATGGTCTTGACCATGTTCAGCGCGGTGTTGGCGTCGATGCTGGTCAGGTAGAAGGTGCGCATGACCAGTTCCTGATAGTCCTTGGTCTTCTGCGGCGAGTCGGGATAGATCAACAAGGTGTTGTCGTTGACGATCTTCTGGTGCAGCTGGTTCTGCTCCAGCAGTAAGGCCACGGCATCCTCGATGCGCACCTCGCGGACGAAGATGGTGGCCTTCATGTCCGGGCGCAGGTCCTTGTCGAAGATGAAGTTGATCCCGGCGACTTGGGCCAGCACTTCGAAGATGGTCTTCAGGTTGGCCTCGCGGAACTCCAGGGTGACTGGGCGCTCCAGCTTGCTGCGCAACTGTGGGTAAGGCTGGGCGGTACGGGCCTGGACAGTCTCGATATCGCGGCGCAGGGCCAGGCCACCTTCGTTCTGTGGGTCCAGGCGCAGCACTTCGCGCATGTGCCGCTCGGCGCCGAACAGGTCGCCCTGGCGCAAGGCCGCCTGGCCGAGGGCGATGCGTTCGCCAAGGTTGCGCATCTGCTCGATCTGGCGCACACCTTCCAAGGCGCGGCGGTTGTTCGGCTCCAGGGTCAGCACCCGGCCATAGCCCATGCGCGCGCCGGGGAAGTCATGGCGCGAGCGGTCGCTGTCGGCCTGGGTCAGCAGCGCCTCCACCGCCTCCTGGCGGCCGTGGGCCAGGGCGATGTTCAGCTCGGTGTTGCGCGGGTCGTCACGCAGGGCGTCTTCCAGGCGGGCGATGCCGGCCTCGTACTGGCCTTCCTTGATCAGTGCCTGGCCGTCCTTGCGTGCGGCATTGGAGCCGCAACCGGCCAAGGCCACGCACAGGGCCAGGAGCACGAACGGGGCAGGCTTGCACAGCGTCGATGGCTTCATGGTGCGCTCCCAACAGACAGGGTCTGGGAAAGGTGCAGTGGCAGGTAGACCAGGTTCAGCTCCGTGGCGGAGATCTGCTCGAGCCGGTAGGTGTCTTCGATCACATCACCCTGGCGCACGACATAGAGCTTCTCGCCGTGCTGCAGGAACACTTGCTGGTCCTGGCGGTCATCCAGGCGGCCGACGAACTGGAATGGCAGGACCGGCGCGCTGGGCGCGGCGACCACCGGGGCGGCCAGCACCACAGGTTGTTCGATGACCTTGGCCAGGGTCGGCGCCGCGCTCCAGCGCTGACTGGGGAACAGGTTGCGTGCGCGCCGTACGGGCCCATTCGCTGGCGCGTCAGCCACAGGCCCCGGCAACGCTCCGGCTTCTGCGGTCGACGCTGTATCTGTGCGGCGTTCCGGCTTGTCGACGAACAGGCCCTCGTCTTCCGGCTGGCCGAACCAGTGCCCGGGCGCCCAGGCCAGGGCGGCGCTGAGTCCAAGGAAACCGATCCACATCACCACGCGTTGGCTGTTCATCACGACCTCGACAGGTAAAGGGTCATGCGCAGGCGGCCGTTGAGCTCGTCGTCGCCGATGCGCTTGCGTTGCAGTTCGAGGTCTTCGAGCACCAGGGTCGGCAGTTGGCCTAGCAACGCCTGGAGGAAGCCACGGATCTGTGGGTAGCTGCCGCGCACCGGCAGCACGATCTGGTAGCGCGCCAGATGGGTCTTGGGGTCGACGCCCAAGGCGTATTCGCCACGGGCCAGGCTGATGCGCTCGGCACGGGCCAGGCGGTACAGGCGCTCGATCAGTTCGCTGGCCTGGGGTTGGTCCGGCAGTTGCTGGCGCAGGTCGTCCAGGGCCTGCTGCTCAGGCTTGACGACAATCTTCAACTCGCCGCGCTGCAGGCGCTGGACCTGAAGGCTGGCATCGGCCTCGGCAGCTCGCAGCTGGCGCACTTGCTGCCACTGCGGCAGTACCGCGAAGAACGCGACCAGCAGCGCCAGGGTCGCCACCAGTACAGCTGCCAAGCCGGCGCGGCCGAGGCGCCGCGCCTGTTCATGCAGGATCAGGCTAGGGATGCGCATTGCCGGTCTCCCAGGTAGCGGACAGGTTGAACTGCACGGGGTGCTCGGGCTGGCTGGCGACAATCTCGTGGTTGAGCAGCGACACGTCGCGCAGCTCGGCGCTCTGCTCCAGACGCTGATGGAACTGCAGCATGGCTTGCAGGTTGCGCGCCTCGGCGCTGATGCGTACTTGGCCCTTGCGGGCGTCCGGCGTCAGGGTCAGCAGGGCGACGTCATCCTGGGGCAAGGCTTCGAGCATGCCGAACAGCTGTTCCCAGGGGCGCTTGAGCTGCTGCGAGACCGAGCGCATCTGCGCCAGGCGTTCGGCCTGTTCGCGGCTGGCGGCGCTGCTCTGTGGCACGCTGCTGGCCGAGCGCCGGCCCAGTTGCTGCTCGAGGCGGTGTACCTGTGCTTCCAGTTCGGCCTGTTCCGCCTGCCACTGCTGCCGGGCGACCAGCAACAGCGCCAGCAGACCGATGCCAAGAGCAAGCAGCAACCAGGCCACAGGGCCATCGCGCCGGGGCTGGAACTCCAGGTCGAGGGAACGCATCTCAGGCCACCGCCCGCCACATGGCGCACAGCGGGTCCGCGTCGCCGGCCAGCGGGCACAAGCGCACGGCAGGCACGGCAGGCAGATCCTGCCGGCCAGGGGCATGCAGGAATACCCGTGGCAGCTGCGCACCGTACAGCTCGCAGGTACGTTCGATCAGCGCCTGCAGGGCCTGGTCATTGTCGGCGCAGCCCTGGGCGAGCACCTGCTGCCAGACACCGCCAGCGGCCAACAGCAGCACGCTGCGCCGTGGCTCGGCGAGGACGAAGAGGAAGTCGCTCTGCCCCAACTGCGCCGAACAGCGGTTGTAGGCCGCCATCAGGTATGGCTGCACCGAGCGCAGGCTCAGCCGGGCGTCCTTGCTCAGCTCCTGCAGGCCTTGCAGCAGGGCATGGGGCAACGCCGTGGCGATGCGCGCAGCGCCGGCGGGCTCAGGTGAAAGGACAATCCGCCAGTCGTCCAGGCGCTGGCCATAGAGGGTCTCGAAGCAGGCCCGGGCATAACCTTGCAACTCGTCCGGGTGGTTGATGGCCTCGCTCCAGGGCACCAGGCAAAAGCGGCTGTAGCGGGCCGAGAGCAACACGCGCAACTGGCCGGCCTGCCCGGCGTGCTCGCCGAGCAAGCCGGCGAGCGCGGCCAGGGCGGGTTCCCAGGCGGGTTGGCCAGCGCCACAGGTGAAGGCCTGGCTGCCCAGCCATTGATGTTCGCGCCCGTGCCAGCGTCCCAGGCCGACACCTTCGGCGCCGAGTACGGCGCAATACCGTTCAGGCAATAAATGTGACACGGTTGATCTCCTCCAAAGTGGTACGGCCCTCGCGGACCAGGTCCAGGGCCGAGCTACGCAGCAGGCGTAGGCCACGCTGGCAGGCCAGCGTCTTGATCTGTGCCAGGGGACGGCGCTCGACGATCATCTGCCGCAGGTCGTCGTCCAGTTGCAGCAGCTCGGCGATCGCCGTACGGCCGCGGTAGCCGCTGCCCCGGCATTGGCCGCAGCCCTGGGCGCGGACGAAGCGCCAGGCGGACACGGCCTCGGCGGCCAGTCCCGAGGCGGCCAGGATTTCACTGTCGGGCTGCCAGGTCGTGGCGCAGTGCGGGCAGGCCAGGCGGATCAGACGCTGGGCCAGTACGGCATTGAGCGCCGAGACGAAGCTGTAGGGGTCGACCTGCATCTGGCTGAAGCGGCCGATCACGTCGAAGACGTTGTTGGCGTGGATGGTGGTGAACACCAGGTGGCCAGTGAGCGCCGACTGCACGGCGATTTGCGCGGTGTCCGGGTCGCGGATCTCGCCGACCATGATCTTGTCCGGGTCATGGCGCAGGATCGAACGCAGCCCACGGGCGAAGGTCAGGCCCTTCTTCTCGTTGACCGGGATCTGCAGCACGCCCGGCAGTTGATACTCGACCGGGTCTTCGATGGTGATGATCTTGTCCACGCCGTGGTTGATCTCGCTGATCATGGCGTAGAGGGTGGTGGTCTTGCCGCTGCCGGTGGGGCCGGTGACCAGGATCATGCCGTAGGGCTCGGCGGCCAGGCGCCGCAGGCAGCGCAGGGTCTGCTCTTCGAAGCCGAGGGCCTGCAACTGCACGCCGCTGACGCGGTCGGCCAGGTCCTGCTTGTCGAGCACCCGCAATACCGCGTCCTCGCCGAAGATGCTCGGCATGATCGAAACGCGGAAGTCGATCTGACGATTGCTGATGGCGACCTTGAAGCGGCCGTCCTGGGGGACGCGCTTCTCGCCGATGTCCAGCTCGGCCATGACCTTGATCCGCGAGATCACCTGTTCGGCGAAGCTGCTGCCGCTGGCCTTGCCGGCGCTGTTGAGCACGCCGTCGACGCGGTATTTGATCACCAGACCAGTGCCGGTCATGCCCAGGTGGATGTCGCTGGCATGCATCTTCAGGGCGTCGTAGAGGGTCGAATTGACCAGCTTGACCACATGGCTCTGGTCTTCGCTGATGCTGGCCAGCGACAGGCTTTGCAGGCTGTCGGCCTCGGCGCTGGCTTCGCCTTCATGGCCCAGGGAGTCGACGGCGTGAAAGCTTTCTTCGTGCCGGGCCAGGTAGCCGGCCAGGTCGCTGGCGTGCACCAGGAACAGGGGCGCGTCTTGCAGGCAGTCGTCGATCCAGGCCAGGCGGGCCGGGTCGAAAGGGTCGGCGAACACGCCGATGGCCTGGCCGCCCTGCTCCACCAGGATGAACTCGCGCTTCAGGCAGTGGGCCAGGCTGACCCGTTCGAACAAGGGGCTGGTGGCGAACAGCGCTTGGCTGTCGAGCACCGGGTAATGCAGGGTGATGCCCAGGCGCCGGGTGAAGCACTCGGCGCTGTCGCCACTGAGGCGCTCCAGGCACTGCAACAGGCGTTCGTCGCCAGACTCGGCACGGGCCTGGGCGAGCAACTCGCGGGGGTAGCCAGCCAGCGGGGCTTCGGGGACTGCGACAGGCGACCTGGACATGGCTTGCGACTCCGCTCAAGGGCGCGTCGCAAGCCTTCTCGGCGGGAGCCGGAAACGCCGCTGGCGCCTCTATTCCCCCGTGAGCAGTTGGTCGTCGTCAGGCCCCGGTGGCTTGGCACCGTTGCGTCGGCGGTCGGCCAGGACCCAGCTGCCATCGTACAACTGCAGGGGGAACGTCTCGTTCCTCGTATGGCGTCGTTCGACGAAACCCTCGGCCGGATTGTCCGTTGCCCTGCGCTGACGCTCGATGCCCATCAGGTCGAAGACGGCACGGGCCAGTTCCACCAGGGGAAATGGCTTGAACAGGACATGGCTGACACCCAGTTCGGCGGCCCGCTCACGGACCTCAGCAGTCGGGTGGGCGGTGATCAGCACGAAATGACAGCTCCTGTTCTTGCGCACAGTCTCCAGAACCTGAAACCCCTCCATATCGGGTAAGCGGAAATCGAGCACTATCACTTCCGGCGCCAGGCTTGCAGCCTGTTCGATACCACTGGCGCCGTCGTGGGCAACATGGACGTCCAGGCCTTGCGCTTGCAGGTAGGCCTGCAGGTTCTGCGCGAGGGTCTGCTCGTCATCGACTACCAATACTCTGTTCACCAAGGTCGACTCCTGAGAACTGCCCGGGAACCCGGTCTGTGAAGTGCGGCCTTGTATAGGCTTGAGCAGGCTTCGTGCCAGGCATGAAGTGTCATGTTGCACCACTGTATGTCATTGATTTTTCTGGGTCCCCCCAGAAGGGTCAGCACAGCGTTCCCCAACTGCGGGGAAGATGATGGCATTATGACCCCAGCTACTGTCCCCAACTCTGGGGAAAACCCTGTCGTCAGGTAGGCCCCGGTGGCTTGAGCTGCGCAGGTGCGGCAAAGGCCTGCAACCTACCCTGGAAATTGGCGCTGGCTTCACTCCCGCCGCTCCACCTGCGCCGCGTCCCGCAGGCGCTGTCGAACCGCCTGCCGGGCCTGGGCCTGCAACTGTCCGGTGAGCGTCGCCCTGGCCATTGCAAGACCCTGTTCCGCTTCGACCAAAGTGTTATCACTTTGGTTCTGGTCCCCCTGCAACCTTTCCCGGTTGGCCTGATAGAAGGCATGTACCTGCTCGTCGCTGGGCTCGTCAACCGCGCTCAATTGAGCGAATACCTGCTGCGCGGCCAACTCGTGACGAGTGTAGTCGGCAAAGCTGGCCCGATCGAAGCCGGCCGCGGCCAGCCGCCGCTCGAACGCCTCGGCGCTGCCGAACGCCTGCTCGAAGCGCATCACCTGCGCCGACACCTCGGCCTCGCTGACCTGTACATCGCGGCGCTGGGCTTCCTGCCAGAGCAGTTCCTTGTCGATCAGCTCATCCAGGGCCTGTTCACGCAGGCGCCGGTACAGGCTCGGACTACGGATGCTGGCCACGGCGCGGCCTTGGGCCTGGAGGTACTCGGCGAAATAGCGCTCCAGGCGCAGGACGCTGATATCCACGCCATTGACCCGCGCCGCCGGCACCAGCTCGGCCAGCGCCAACGGTACGACCCCAAGTAACAGGCACAACAGCAGGACGCGCATGGCAACCTCCGATCAAGGGCTATCCGGCACGGGCCGGTAAGGGGCGACAGCCCGGAAACGCGGGCCGGGCATGGCCACCGTGACCACATGGGCGCCGGCCAAGCCCTGGCGGCGGCCTGGGCCGAATCCCAGCGCCGGGGTCAGTCCGGTGGGGACGTCGTGCAGGCCTTCCAGCGCCCGCACCAGTCGCTCCCGGCTAGCGTCCCGGCCCACCTGCTTGAGTGCTTCGCTGAACAACCGCAGGGCGCACCAGGTACTGACCTGCAGCGACGCCTGGCGACCATCCAGGCCCTGACGCTGCTGCAACGCCGCCAGTACCGCCCGGCCCTGCTCGCTCCAGTCACTGGGAACGAACGGATAGGCCAACAACACCCGTTCCGACCAAACGGCGGAGAGCTGGGGCAGTTCGCTGGCCACTTGGCTGGAGGCCGCGAACAGGTAGGGCCTGCGGTCCGCCGCCTGGAGTGCCTCGGCCAGCTCGGCGAAGGCCGAGGCACGACCGAGAAAGAACAGCGCCTGCCCATCCACCGCCTGGCCGTCGAAGGCCTCTACCGGCAAAGGCGCCCAGCCCAATTGTCGCAGGCGCTGCTGCAGGGCTTCGGCCAAGACGGCTTGCTCCTCTCCGGCATACACCACCCGCACCTGCCCCGACACTAGCCCCAGGGCGTCCCGACCATAGCTGGCAAGGCTGAGCAGTTGCTCGCGCAGGCCTGGTAACGGGTCGAAGATCTGCGGACTGCCGCCACCTCGCGGTGTACTGCCGATCAGCGGCACCTGGGCCTGCTCCAGCAGGCCGGCCAGTCGCTGGTCGAGCATCGGCGCCAGCGGGGCGATCAGGGCGAACACCTGTTCCTCTTCCAGCAAACGCACCAGGGCCCGCTCGGCACTGGCCTGGTCCGGGCCGGGATCGAGCACCCGCAGCGCCAAGCGCCGGCCGTGGATGCCGCCTTGCTGGTTGAGCTGTTCGATACCGTCCTCCAGCACCGCGCGCACCACCCGCCCCGCCTCGGCCAACGGCCCTTTGCCTGGCAATAGGGTGCCCAGGCGCAGGCTGCTGTCTTCTACGCCCGGGTCACGCTCTTCGCCCAAGCGCTTGAGGTAGGCGGTCAAGTTGCGCTGGTCGGCCGTGCTCAGGACGAAGCGTGGCATGGCCGGGTCCAGGCGATTACCGGCTGGGTCCACGCCCTCCTGGATGGCCCGGGCCAGGCTGGCGTCGCCATAGGCCGGGTACTGACGGCCATTGACCTGACGATTGCCCTGCCCAAGGGCCAGGCGCTGCCAGTCGAGCACCGCCGGCCGCACGCCACCCTCGGCACGACCACGGCCATCGTTGCCGTGGCAGCTGGCACAGGGCAACACGCTGGCCGGCACGCTCATGCCGCTGGCGCCGACCCGCGCCACCACCTGGGCATCGCTGCTCGACAGCCCCTCCCGGTACAGACGCTTGCCTGCCTGCTCCGCCGCGCTCAGCTCGAGGGCGGCGACAGGCCAGGCCAAGGCCAGTCCCAGCCACAGCGCCAGCAGCCGGGCCATGGCGTTCACCGCCCCGCCAGAGGCTGGGCCAGCAGTTGCATGCGCTGGGCAATGGCCGCTGGCGGCGCATCCGGGCGAATCTTGCTCCAGCGCTTACCGGCCACGTCACCGGCGAGCAACTGGGTCGAGTGCTGCTCGGGGCTGGGCAGGAAGTGCCCCAGGCGCCCCAGCACCAGATCGACCTGGGGTTTGTCGCCAGTGAGGAACAGCCAGTTCGGCCCATCCACCCCTTGCTTTTCGGCAAAGGCCTTGAGCACCGCCGGGGTATCGTTCTGCGGGTCGCTGCTGATCGAGATGAAGGTCACCTGGCTGGCCAGTTCGGCGCCCATTGCCTCGCGCACCTCGCGCAGCTTGCGGGTAATCAGCGGGCAGGCGTCATTGCAGTGGGTGAAGATGACGTTGAGCATCACCACCCGGTCCTTGAGCACATCGCTGTAGAAGCGCAGCTCTCGGCCGTTCTGGTCCTTGAGCACGGTGTCGGTGAACCAGGTCTGGGCGTCACGGGTGCCGGTGGCGTTGCTGGCCTCGGCTGGCAGCGTGGGCGTGGCCGGGGCGTGGCCCTCATGGGCGAAGGCGACCGAGGCGAGGATCCACAGGCAACCGACCAGGGCCAGCCAGTCGAGGCCGCGCATGCCTGGGCGCCGGCAAGCATCGCTGCTCATGGTTGCACCTCCGTCCCGGCAATGGCGGTGTGCCGGGCATGCACCCGGCGGGCGCTCAAGCGATCGATCTCACTGATCAGCGCCGAGGGGTCGGTAAAGCCATAGAACCGCGTCCAATGGCCGCTGCGACCGTCACCCACGAGGATCAACGGCGGGTGCTCGGCCAGGTTGGCGCTGAAGCTGCCCAGGCCTTTGAGGGTCTCACTGATCGCATAGGGCGAGCCAGTCAGCCAGCTCCAGCCCGGGCCATGCTGGAAGGTCCTGGCATAGCCCTGCAGACGCTTGGGATCGTCCCGCTGCGGGTCGACGCTGATCGATACCAACTGCACCTCCTCGCCAACCCGGCCGCCCAACTGCTGCTGGACCTTGCCCATGATCGACGAGACCACCGGGCATACCGTGGTGCAACTGGTGTAGATGAAGCCCATCACTACCAGCTTGTCACCGACCAGGTCCTTTTCCAGGCGCACTGGCATGCCGTCCTGGTTCAGCAGGGAGACATCGGCGAAGCGCACGCTGGCCTTCTCCTGATGAGCCGCGGGCGGCGGCTGGACGTGCCCGTCATGATCGTGACCGGCATGGGCGAGCGCCAGGTTGCTCGCCAGCAGCAGGCTCAAGCCGAGCAGTTTGCCGTGTTGACCGAGGTTCATCGCACACTCCTGGGTTCCCCTTGGGAAGCGGTAGGCGCTGCGGCCGGCAGGACACGCAGGCTGGTGTAGTTGTTCTCGGCGAAACGCCGGCCGAGGGAAGGCGATTGCACATGCAGGTACCAGGCACCCGCCTCGGGCAGCTCCAGCGGGGCCTGGTAGACGCCATCGCCCACCTCCTCCAACGGCAGGCTGCGGGCCAGCGAAGACGGCGCCAGGAAGTAGCGCAGGCTGATGTCGCGCAAGCCGGTGCGAGGCAGGCCATCGTCGCCGAGGATGCGCACCCGCGCGGTGTAGGCGCTGTGTTGCAGTAAGGGCTGGCCGTCGCTGAGGAACTCGGCGCGCACGCCCTTGCGTTGCACAGCCCCCGGAGCGGCAGCCACCTCGGTGCTGAAGCAGTGGATGATCTGCGGTTGGTTGAGCAGGAAGGCCACGTCGAAGGCTCCGGCCGCCGGCAACTTCACCGTCGAGCCGTAGACCCCTGGTGCCAGCTCGCGCAGGCTGCGGTCGATGACGATCGCAGCGCGAGCCTGATGGCCACGGTTGGCATAGCCGGACATCGGCGCGTTCATGCCCTCGGCATAGAAATAGGTGGTGTTGTCCACCGGGTTGACCACGAACACCGAATTGTCGTCCCGTGACACGCTCAGGCCCTGGGCCAGCGGCAGGTCACCAGCCTGGCGCGGTGCCGCCGCTCCGGCTTCGAAGCCCTGGACGATGGGCTCGCGGCCCTCGCCCAGGCTGCCCAGGTTGATCATGCTGACCTTGGGCGACGCCAGGCCGCGCACGTAGGCATAGGCCTTGGTGAAGATCAGTTGATAGGGCTCGGCCGCCACCGGAATGCGGTGGATCAGCCGATCGGTGCTGGCGTCGATGACCAGCGCCTGGTTCTCCAGGGTGTTGAGCGCGATGCCGTAGCGGCCGTCGCTGCTGAAGCGCATCGGCCCCAGGCCCTGCCCGGCCTGAACCTGATGGCGCAATTTGTGGCTGCGGGCATCGATGACCCGGATGCTGCCCTCGCGGCCATCGGCTACGTACACCGCCTGGGACAACGCCGAATAGGCGACGGACAACGGGTGCGGGCCAACGTCCAGGGTCTTCACCACCCGCATCTCGGCGGCATCGATGATGCTCAGGGTGCCGCTGTCGCGGTTGCTGACGTAGGCATAGCGCGAGTCGGCGCTGAAGGCGATTTCATGGTGGCCGGTGCCAGTGGCGAAGAACTTCAGGGTGCGGCGGCTGGGCACGTCGATCACCGTGACCCCGCTTCGCGCCGGGTCCTGGCTGTTGTTGCCAACCCACAGCCGGCGCTCGTCCGGCTGCAGGGCCACGCGCAACGGCTGCTCGCCAGCCTCCAGGTTGGCCACGCGGCGGAAGGTCTCGGTGTCGATCAACGCCACCTGGCCCCGCTCCGGCATGGACACGAACACCTGCTTGTCATTGCTGCTGGCCACCCAGTCCATCGGCTGGCCCGGCAACTCGATACGCGCCAGGGTGCTGGTGACCCCACCCACCGACACCGTTGGATCGATCACCGTCAGACTGGCGTCCTTGTTCAGCACCAGCAGGAAGTAGCTGTTGAGGTCGAGCAAGGGCCGTGCGCCAATGCTGCTCTTGAGGAACAGCGCCACCCGCGCCTTGCAACTGGCATCGCGTCCGCCGCTGGCCGGCGCGCTTTGTGCCGGGTCCAGCCAGGCCCCTGGCGCCATGCCGGACAGCGGCTGGCCGCTGCTCTGGTCGGTGACCTTGAAGCGGATGCTGGCGAAGCCGCCTTCACGCAACTGCCCACTGCCATCCGCCGGCTTGGCCTCGAACTCGACGGTCACGCCGTCCCGGCTGAGCCGGTGCAGGGCCTGGGAGTCGGCCGCCGGCTGTTGCAGCAGCTCGCGCGGGTCGCACCAGAGCTGCTCGTAGGCCACACCCAGACCGATCAACGCCACACCCAACAGCCCCCCCAGGTACGCGGGGCGATTCTTCTTGTCCATGCCCATGCTCCCCTTTTCCTCGTGTCCTATTGCGCCGGAGCCGTGGCCGGCGGCGCTTCGTTGGTGACCCGCAGCAGGCCCCAGAGACCGGCGGCATTGCCATAGGCGGCGTAGTCGCGGAACAGGTAGTCCCCCGGCACCGCGTTGGCCCCTCCGGCACTCGGCAGCATGAAGCTGAAGTGCGCCGCTGGCAGCACGCTCTCCTGGGCGCCGATGTACATCGACATCGGGTTGTAGCCGAAGCGCACCGAACCGATGCCCGGCAGCCACATGGGGTAGCCGTCCTGGTCATTCTTCTCGGCCTGGAAGGCATGCAGCGGCCACAGGTGTCCGTCGAGCTGGTAGGTAATGCCACGGCTGCCACCGCTGGGCATCAGCACATGGTTGCGCACGGGCTGGCCGGGCTTGGCCCAAAGTATCGGGGTCTGCGGGTCGCCACCGACCAGGGCGTTGCTGTAGGCCATGTGGGCATTGGGCACATCGGCCCAACCATGGCCATCGGCATGGCCGAATGGCGCGTCCGGCGCCAGGCCGAAGCGCAGCCACAGAGGCTCGGTCTTGTAGTTGATGGCCATGTCGGAGTTGTCCTTCGGATCCCCCGGCACACCATTGCCCTCGGTGGCGATGCCTTCCACCGGCCGGCCATCGGCCCAGCGCATGTTCAGCGCACGCTGCCAAACGGTGACGAAGTCGCGGTAGGCGGCTTGCCCGCTGAGCTGTACCGTGGCCGAGGCGCGGCTAGCCGTGTCTTCGGTCCAGGTCGCAGTCTGCGGCAGGATGCTCATGGCACCGACCAGGCCCTTCTGCGGCTGCTTGATGACATCCGCCGGGGTCAGGTTGAGGCCGCCGAACTCGATGGCCGTGGTGTTGATGTTGTCCACCGTGCGCCCCAGCTGGACCACCGGCTTGCCTTCGCGTTCCAGGTGCCCGGCATAGTACTGGTACACCTTGGTCGGGTAGGCGCCGCTGCTGCCGTTGCGTGGCGGCACGGTCTGCACCGGGTTGAGGCCGACGTTGACGCCATCGGACTTGGTGATGTCATAGCTCAGCAACTGGGCGTGCAGGCCCACATGGCTGGACGGCCGCATCATGTTGTTGTTGAAGGCGGTGGAGCCTTCGCTGCCATTGCGGTCGCGCTTGACCACGTTCTGCATCACCGCCGTGCTGGCCAGGTCAGGCATCACCAGTGGCAGGCGGTTCTCCAGGGTCACGCTGATGCAGTCGCCGGCATTGGCACGCAGCACCAGCGGTTCCACCGGCACACCAGGCTTGAGCTTGCCGCTGACTAGGTCGAGGTCGGCCTTGCGCACATAGAGGATGGCGGTCGGATCATGCAGCGGCGCGCTGTGGCCACCGATGGTGAAGACCTCGCCGTCCTCTTCGTCGATCACCGTGGCTTGCGGGATGGCCGTGTTGCGGCTGTTGAACACCAGGGTGCCGCCGTTGACCTTGAGCGGCCCCCCGACGTGCTGGCCGTTGCCGGCAGGGTCAGTGATGCTCACCCCGTGGCGGTTCTCCAGGATATCGTTGGCCAGGGCGGCGACGATTTCGTAGTTGCGCTTGACCGTCGGCCGGGTGCCGATGCCAGTGGGGTTGGCGGTGTAGCGCGGGCAGATGCCGTCGAAGGCCACGGTGTTGCGCGCAGACACCGGCTGCGGGTTGTTCGGCAGCGGGAACAGGTCGCTGCGCGCCGTGGTGTAGTTGCGCATGATGCCCCAGATTCCGTTCCAGTAGCCTTCCAGGGCGGCATCCAGGGAGTACAGGTAGTCGCCGTCGCTGGCTGCGGAGCTGGAGATCATCGCCACTGGCGCCATGAAGCCCAGTTGCTCGGAGATACCGACCATTTGCGAGGCCTTCCAGCCAGAGTTGGAGCTGCTGCCGTAGCCGGAGCCGTTCTGCAGCCACTTCACCCCGTGCAGCGTGACGTTGTGCTCCTCTTCATGACCGCCGGCATGCATGCGCAGGCGCACGTTGTCACCGGAGTAGGTACGCAGCATTGGCGTGAATGGATCGCCCGGCTCACTGCCGCCCTTGTTGATGTGCGGTGGGAACAGTGTGGTGCCACCGGTCGGGCCGACGGCCGAGGTGACGGCTGAAGGCGCCAGGTTCATCGCCGGGATGACACGGTCGGTACGGCTTTGCATGGCATAGGCCAGGTCG
This sequence comes from Pseudomonas sp. X10, assembly GCF_054889225.1. Lineage (NCBI taxonomy): Bacteria > Pseudomonadati > Pseudomonadota > Gammaproteobacteria > Pseudomonadales > Pseudomonadaceae > Pseudomonas > Pseudomonas sp. X10. The sequence goes on from NZ_CM142677.1 coordinate 2,977,035, forward strand.
CCGGCCAGGCCGTCGGCCTGCATGCCGCGCTTGCCGTCCGGGCCCACCTTGTTCGGGTCGAACACCCGCAGGGCCAGCGGCTCGTTGCGGTAGTTGACGACGAACATGCCCGGGTCATCCACCGAAATCGCCTGCGGGCATGGCCGGCTCGGGCAGCCCGGGCTCAGGCCGCCACGGGACTCGACCACAGCTTCCAGCAGGTTGGAAGCCTTCTGCCGGACCGGCGGGTTGATCGCGAAGCGGAAGCTGTCGGCGGTCGCTGGGTAGGCCTGAGCATCGGGGACACCGTCAGGGCCGGCGCCGACATAGACGCCCGCCTCGTAGGCATGCTGGAAGTCGCTGTATTCGAGGAAGAACTCGCGGTAGCTGTCGTTTCGTCCGTCCCCGTCCAGGTCGCTGGTGCTGATCACCGCCTGCCACGAGGTCGGCCCACCATCCTGGCGCAATGCCGGGTTGTACAACTGCTCGCCGGTCTCGGCATGGTACCAAGTGGAGCCCGCCGGCTCGGCCAGCACGGTGGCGTACAGACCCAGTTGCTGGTGGGTCGATGGGCCGAAGTGGTCATGGGTGAAGATGGTGCCCAGGCCTCGGTCGACGTTGTACACGTTGACCACGGGGTCGGCGAACCAGCGTTGCATGGCCGTGCGTGCGCCGAGCCAGTCGGCACGCCCATAGCGGCCGAAGAACGGGTGCTGCTTGGCTTTCGGGCAGGCGCTGGTGCCGTCGCGCGAATCCCCTTCGGTACATTGGTTGAACTCGCGGATGGCATGGACACGCTCGACCAGGCTGCCGGGCGAGAGGATGCCGTCTTCGTAGTTCCAGCCGTTGGCCGAGCCGTCGGAGGCGGTCAGGTCCCACTTGGGCAGGTGGATGTGCTGGCCGATCACATCGGTCGGGGTGCGCACCTGGTAGTCGTCCATCTCATAGAAGGCCGGGATCAGGTTGGTGTGCTGGTACATGGTGCAGTCGAAGGTGTTCATGCGCATCACCAGCGGCTCTGGCGGGCGCTGCTTGGTGATGACCGGCCAGGCGTCTTCCCAGAGGGCGGTGATGCGGGCTTGCGGGAAGTGGTAGCCGACCTTGTTGAACACCGCGTCGAACTGGATGTTGGCGCCTTTGTAGATCCGCGGACGGTCGGCGGTGAACGCCGAAGTGCCACGGAAGTTCATGCCGTCCAGGCGCTCGCCACTGAAGTACTCGCCGACGCCAGAAGACTGGGTCAGGCGCTTGCCACGGTCGTCCATGCAGGGCTCGTAGAACGGTGCGCCCGCAGCCGGCAACGCGCCATTGGTGCGGAAGTTGCGCGCCACCGGCTGGCTGCCGGGCAACAGGGCGAAGCTTGGGTGTTCAGCTTGGGCATGGAACTTCATGGCCGCCTGCTCGACCTCGGTGCCCTCTTCCGGCAGGTAGATCGCCTTGGCCTTGGTCACTACCTTGGAGAAGTCCAACCGGGTGGTGGTGACCTGGGCATCGCCGCCGGAGGCGAAGCCGTCCAGCGCGTGCCGGCCCAAACCGCCGTCCCAGCCATCCACCTGGGCCGGGTCGAGGTCGGCCCACAGGGCGTTGCCGCTGTCTTTGAGCTGCTGGGCCAGGGCCGGGTCAAGCATGTCCAGCGGCGGGGTCGGCGGACGTTGGCCGACGCTGCTTTCCATGCCGCCTATCCAGAACGGGAAGCCAGGGTTCTTCAGGCTACCGTCGGCATTGCGGTTGCTCTCGCTGCGGTCCACCAGGGCCAGGGAGCCAATGGCGCGTGGGCCCGAGGAACCGTAGCCATGGTCGTCATCGTGCTCATCATCATCGTCGTCATCGTCATGCCCAGCGATCATCGGCTCAGCCAGCTTGGGCACCACCGCGACCTTGCCCGGCATCGGCGCCATGGCCTTGCCCGGCAGCGGCACCACCGCCGGAATCGGTGTGCCCGCGACGATCTCACCATCCGGCAAAGCCCGTGCGCCGGCAGCCGGCTTGCCGCTGCGCAGGGCGAACGGCGTACTGTGGTAGCCCTGCTCGCCCTGTTCGCTGACTTCAAGGCGAGTGCCTTCTTCGAACACGTCGTGGATCCGCCACATGGCCCACATGCCTTGGGCGAAGTGCGGGTAGAAGTGGCAGTGGTAGATGGCATCGCCAGCCACGCGGTTGCGGTTGCCCGAGCCGCCGTTGGCGATTTCATAGGTGTAGCCGACACCCGGGCCGATGCCCTGGGCGTCGATGTAATCGGAGTTGTCGTCGTTGGGGTTGAACAGCCATTGATGGCCGTGCAGGTGGAAGATGTGCTGCTCGTGACCATTGTGAGTGTTGCGGAACTTGACGAAGTCGCCGATATAGCTGTGGTTGACGTTGGCAGGTTCGGCTGGGTACAGGGCCATGCTGGCCTTGACTCCCACCCGGCTGGCATGCGGGGTTTCACCCGGGCGGATGCTCTCCAGGCCGACGTTGGCCGGTACATCCACCAGCATCGCCACGTCGCCCACAGTGTGGGCGCTGAGGAAGAACTCCTCGTAGGCACAAGACAAGCAATCGTGCATCGGCCCGACACCGAGCCGGTTGGCCACCACCTCGGCGCCCATGCCGCCGGAGCCGTAGTTGATCATGAAGGAGTCGCGGGTCGGCTCCAGCACATGTCCCATCACCGGGTCCGCCCAGTAACCAGGGAACGCCTGGGTCGCGGCGACCTCGTCGGTGAATTGCGAGGCGAAGTCGCGAAAGGCTTCCAGGCGGTTGGGCAGCGCCGGGTTGCGCTTGCCGATGCGCTCCAGCGGGTAGGTCGAAGCCGGGAAGCTGCCATCGGGATTAGGGCCCATGACAATGGCGTCGCTCTCGCTGTTGATGATCTCGTTGCCATCGACCATGGCAATGATCGGCCGCCCGGCCTTACCCTCGGCGATCCATGGCGCCTGCTGCGGATAGCGGGCCTCGTAGTCGATCACTGGCTGGCCGGTCGCGGTACGGCCAGTGGTAGCCAGGCGCATTTCTTCTTCGGTCAGGGTATTGCGATAGGTCCGCCCATCCTTGGGTACCACCACCACCTGGCCGAACAGACCATTGGAGACGTTGCCGGCCGTGCCCTGGCCGCCGAAGGTGGCGCCCAGGCTGGTGGCGGCGAAAGCGCCTTCGCGCTCGGCGTACAAGGTGTAGCTACGGGTGGCGCCGGGAGCGATCAGGAAGTTGCCGTTACGACCGGTGTTGGCAGCGATGTCGCCGATGCTGTTGACCGCCTGCATACCGTTGACCTGGAAGCCCACATGACGGTCGGTGACCTGCTCGTCGGCGACGAAGTCTTCGCCGCCTTCATGATTGTTGGCGCCCTCCTCTTCCTCGTCCTCGTTCTCGTCATGGCCGATGCCGTGCTTGTTCGGGTTGGCCTGGTAAGCCAGCAGGTTGGTGAGGTTGACCGTCAGGCAGTCACCGGCCGCGACCCGGAGCACGATCGGGCGCGGACGCTTGTCCGGACGCAGGCTGACCTTGCCCGGCACCGCCGCGCCGCCCTTGCCCAGGGGCACCTGGTGCTCGTCCACCACGTCCTGGCGCAGGGCGAACATCATGCCATTGGCGTTCTGCGCGCCCAGGCGGTTGAACATCAGTGGCTGGTCCAGCGCCACCACATTGGCGACCAACGTGCGCTGGCACTGCACTGCCGCCTCGCCGGTCATGTGCCAGCCGAACATGGCCAGCACAAGTGAAGTCAGGACAGAGCCTTTTAACGGGGTCATCATGGCGCGCCTCCGGGACACAGGAACTCTGCAAGCCCCGGAGCAAGCCGCGTGCCAGAAAAATTATCCTTTCAGATCAATAAGATATGGAAACGACCAGAGCGCGCTGGGGGGCATTCCCCAAGGCTTCCCCTGAATCGGGGGACTGGCCCTGCCGGGCGCCCAGGGAGGACGACCCGCACAACGGCCCAGAGTCAATGCTTCCGGGCCTTGATCAGCGGACGCAGGAGCTCGTCGCGACGCCCTACTGCAAGCGCGAGCGGATCCGCTTGCACACCTTCAGCACCCGCTCCACATCCTCAGCCTCCAGGTCGACCCTGCAAGCCATGCTGTTGAACACCTTGGCCGCCTCCTCTTTCAGCGCACGGCCCTTGTCGGTCAGCAGCAGGTTGCGCCGACGGCGGTCTTTCGGGTCCAGGTAGACGGTGACGAAACCATTGGAAGCCAGGCGCCGGACAATAGGCGTCAGGGTGCCGAGGTCGAACAGGGTCAGCTCGCTCAAGGCACTGATGGACAGGTCGTCCTGCCCCCAAAGGCCGGCCATCACCAGCAGTTGCGGGTAGGTCACGCCCTGGCGCCTGAGGGGCTCCGCGTAGTCGCGAACCATGGCATTAGCGGTCGCGTACAGTGAGAAGCAGAGCATCTTCTCGAAATCGAAGGTCGGGTCATCAGTGTGCAAGGACAGTCAACTCACGCAGGGTAGGCAAAGAACGGGACACGGTCAGGCAACCCGGAAGTTTCACGGGCCAAGGCCGATGGTAACGCGGCCTTTGGCCCCGAAGGAATCGTCCACGGCCCTCGCCGGGACCTACGGTCTCATTCATTGACCAAGCGCCGTAGAGTCCCCGGGCCGTGCATTGTCAGCACGCCGAGGATCTGGCCAGCTAATGCCGGGCTGGCTGATTCCAGGTGGAAGTGATGGCCGCCAGGATGCCAGAACACCTGAGCGTGCCTGGGCAAAGCGGGCTGGCGCTTGTCGAACAGATCACCGGCGAACAACCCCTGGCGGCCAAGCATCAGGTACAGAGGACAACGGATGCGCCGCAGAAGCTCGCAAGCCTCGCGTTCGGTCAGGGGCATGGGCTCGGGCAACACCAGGCGTGGGTCGTGGCGCCAGCGGTAGCCATCGCCCACCCGCAGCAGGTCGCGCAGGGCGAGGATGCGAGCGGCTTCGAGGGACAAATTGCCATCGATGCTGCTACGCCGTTGCTGCAGCGCGCTCTCAAGGCTATCGAACTGGACGCTGCCCGGCGCCGAGAACCCATGCAGCCGGGTGCGCTGGGCCAGGCGCTTGAGGCGGTAGGCGCGCCTCAAGTGCTCGAGACGGCCATCCTCCGCCACGGTGAAGGGCGCGCCCATGCCATCGATAAACATCATGCTGGCGATACCGCTGGTCAGCGTGGCGAGGATCGAGGCCACGCCGGTGCCCATGGAATGGGCCAGCACATGAAAACGTGACCAGCCGAGGCTGTCGACCAGGGCCAGCATGTCTTCGGCATGCTCCCAGAGGTAATAGCCGCTGTCGCCACGACGGTGATCGGAGCGGCCATGCCCGATCAAGTCCGGCGCCACCACGAAGCAGCCCTCCAGCAAGGGGGCCAGGCGCTCGAAGGAGGCGGCGTTGTCCAGCCAGCCGTGCAAGGCCAACACTGGCGTTCCATCTTGTGGGCCCCAGGTGCGTACCGCGAACTCGATGCCATTGAGGTCCAGGGCATGGTCCCGGGGACTAGACGGTGGGCTCATGAGTACTCTCCCTGGCTGCCACCTGACGCAGCTGTTCTAGATCGAATTTGCCATTGGGGGTACGGGGCAAATGGGGCTCGACGCGGATCACCAAGGGTACCTTGTGCGCCTCCAGGCCAGCCCGGCACCGCTCGAGCAATTGTGCGGCATCCAGCTCGATACCGTCCTCCAGGCTGACGAACGCCCAGAGTCCTTCGCCGACCGTGGCATGTTCGACACCGACCACGGCCGCAGCCTGTACGCCGGCCACCCCATAGAGAAAGTCTTCCACTTCGCTGGGGCGCACCTTCATGCCCCGCGACTTGATCACATGGTCCATGCGCCCGTGGAAGTACAGGTAGCCGTCTTCATCGAGACTGCAGTAGTCCCCGGTGTAGAGCACGCTCTCCCCCGGATAGGGCCCTGGCTTGAGCTTCTCTGCCGTGGCCCTGGGGTTACGCCAGTATCCGGCCATGACGGTCGAGCCACGAATCACCAGTTGGCCAACCTGATGCGCCTGGACAATACGCCGGCCCTCATCATCCACCAGCCAGAGTTCGGTGTTGGGAATGGCGATACCGACGCTGCCGGGCTTGCTGTCGATGTCCTCCGGCGGCAGGTACGTGCAGCGCTTGCATTCGGTCAGACCGTACATGGAGTAGATCTGCGCCTGGGGAAACAGCTGTTTCATCTGGGTGATGTGCAAGGCCTTGAGCGCCGCACCGGTGTTGGTGACCATGCGCACATCGCTGAAACGCGCGCCACGGCGGAAGGCATATTCGTGCAGCAATGTCAGCAGGGTCGGCACGAAAGGAATGATGGTGACCTGGTACTGGCGGATCTTGCGGATGAGGAAGATCGGCCAGGTGAACTCTTTCTCCAGCACCAGGGTGGCGCCAACGGCCAGGGACATGATCATCTGGTACAGGCCGTAGTCGAACGCCAGTGGCAAGGAGCAGAGCACCCGGTCACTCTCGTTGTAGCGCAGGTAAGTGTGCAGCGAATCGAGCGCGGCCAACATGTTGCGGTGGGTCAGCATCACCCCCTTGGGCGCGCCGGTGGAGCCGGAGGTATAGATGATCGCAGCCAGGTCCAGGTCCAGGTTCGGCGCATCTGACATCAGGTTGAGTTCGTGGCTGAGCAGGCTTTCGAAGGTGCAGGTATCGACCGCGTCGGCGACGCCATCGAGCAGCACAATGGCGCGCAGGCTGGCCAGCCGCCCGCTGTCACGGCCCAGGGCGGCGAACTTCTCCGAGGTGGTGACCAGCACCGTCGGCTCGGCATCGCGCAGGATGTGGCCGAGGCTTTCGGCGCTGGCCTCCAAGCCGACATTGACCACCACACCGGCCGCCTTGAGCACACCCCAGAAAGCGCAGGCGGTCTCGACCCGGTTGCCCAGGCAGATCACCACCCGCTCCTGGCGCTGCAGGCCGCAGCCTTGCAGGCCAGCGGCCAGACGGGTGCTGGCCTCGTCGAGCTGAGCGTAGGTGTAGGTCTCATCGGCATAGATGATCGCCGCCTTGTCCGGGTACAGCTGTGCCGTGTTCTCCAGAACCTGCGACAGCAGGTTAGGCTGACGCATGATGAACCTCGCCCGAGGCCGGTTGGCCGGAGGCCGTATGGCGGTGGCTGTCGATATAGGCGGCCAGGCTGGCCACGCTGTTGAAATGGGCTGGCGTCAGGGTGTCCGGGTCGACCTGGAAGCCGTCGATGCTGTCCTCCAGGCTGAGCAGCAATTCCATGGACGTCAGCGAATCCAGGCCGAGGTCGTCACGCAGATGCGAGTCAGCGCGAATCGGCGTTTGCGCCGATAACTTGAGGACCTCCCGCAGGATCTCCATCAACTGTTGCTGGGTCGCCACCGAGGTGTCCTGCGCTTGCACGGCCACGTCCGCCTGCGGCGCCTGGCCGAGCAACTCGGTTAGCGGCACATCGGCATGGCTATCGCGGATCTGCAGCGCTTCCTGTCGCGCCCGCAACAGCACCAGGCGCCCCTGGCTGACCAGCACCTCCGCCGGGTGCCCCTGGCTGTGGAACAAGGTCGGCGAAGCGGTCGGCCCATAGGCACCGGAGGCGGTCACGGCAAGCAAGTCGCCCTCGCGCAGAGGCTCGATCATCAAGTCGCGCGCCAGCAGGTCATCCGGACTGCAGAGCGGACCGGAGATGTGATAAGGCTGCCGCGGCCCGCCTCGGCCGCCTGCGGCGTGGACGATGTGGAAGTTGCGCTTGAGGACCTGGCCACTGCCGACCGCCGCGCCGTGGCAGTGGGTGCCGCCGTCGGTCACGGCGAAGGTCTTGCCATGGTTGTCCTTGAGATGGTCGACCGTGACCAGCAAGGCGCCGCAACGGCCAGCGATGAAACGCCCGGACTCGAGCAGGATCCGCGTCCGCGGAAAGTCCTGGTGGAATGCCTCGAACAACGGCCAGAGCAGCACCTTGAGCGCGGCGCTGTCGAGCTCCTGTTCATTGGCGTAGTACTTGATGCCCAGGCCTCCACCGACATCGACCATGTCCAGGCTGACGCCGTGGGTCCGGCAAAGGCTGCGGAACAGTTCGAGGATGTAGCGGGTGTTTTCGTAGACCGCGCGGGCATCGAGGATCTTGGTGCCGTTATAGACGTGGATGCCGCGGATGCGCAGGTTCGGCAAGGCCAGGTAGCGGGCGAAGCCGGCCACCGCTGTGTCTTCCTCGATACCGAAATGGGTAGGCCGACCGCCCATTTTCCAGGGCGAGCCGGCCGCGCTGAAATTGGGGTTGATACGGATCGCCACCGGGGCGACGCAGCCCATCTGCCCGGCCAGGGCGGAGAGCCTGAGCAGCTCGCTCTCGGACTCGACGACGATGGCGTAGACCCCGACCTCCAGGGCCCGGCGGTGTTCCTCGGGCTTCTTGCAGGGGCCCAGGAAAATGATGTCTTGCGGTGCTACCCCTGCCTTGAGGGCGATTTCCAGCTCCGCGAGCGAACAGACCTCGGTATTGCCGCCGTAAGACCGGATCAGCCTGACCAACGACAGGTTCGGGTTGACCTTGAGCGCGTAGAAGATGTCTACGTACTCGGGCAGTGCGTCACGCAGTTCAAGGTAACTGCTGCGCAAGACCGCCTCATCATACAGGTAGGTTGGCGTGCCGAACTGTGCCTTGGCCTGCAGTACTACTTCCCTAGAAAGCTGCATGGGGGTGCTCCCTTGTTTCTTATACGGTGCGCTCGCCCTGCTCATCGCTGGCACGACGAGGGCAGACCCTAAACTTTGCGCGCAAAGTTTTTGGGAATTCTGGGATGGTCACTGCCTTGATGTCAAGGTAATTCCAAGGTGTCGCATTACCCTATGGTTACGGGGCCGCCGCCTTCACTGATTGCGCAGGTCTTCGAAGAAGGCCTGCCGGCCATCCACCTGCTTGGACGCGCGCGGCAGCTTTGCCGCCTCTGTGCTCGGCGCCTCCACATACCAGTAACAATGCTTGACCGCGCGCGTGACCGCGACATAAGCCAGGCGCAGGACCTCGTCCTTTTGCGCCGTGTCGAACGCCTGGGCGTCGCCGTCGCGCCCCAACCCGGCCATACGATAGGCCTGGTTCTTATAGGGAGAACTGGTCAGGTGCTGGCAATCACCGAGCATGAACACCGCGTCGGCTTGCAGGCCCTTGGCACTGTGGTAGGTCAGCTGGCGCAGCCGGCGCTGACCGGCAGGCAAGCTAGAATCCAGATTAATAACTGACTTTAAATGATCAGATATCAACAACTTATCGCTACTTTTTCGAAACAGGATCATCACCGACTCACCTTGCTGGTAATGCTCCAACACGGTCTGCGCCAAGCTTGCGTCGTCGCGTTCAAGCACCTTTACCGGTGACAGGGACAGCTGCGCCGCCGGGCCGCAGGCCTTGGCTTTCTTGCCACTGATCGCTGGCGCTGGCTTCACCAGGTGCTCGGCGGCGTCAATGATGTACTGGTGGCTGCGGTAGTTGTCGACCAACATGACCCGGGTGTTGGACGGCGCCGGAAACTCCTTGGCGAACTCCATGAAGTACTTCGGCGAACTGCCACGCCAGCCATAGATCGATTGCCAATCATCCCCCACGCACAGCAGCGACGAATGCTGCGCGCTACGCCCAATGTGCAAGGCCGGACCACGACGGCGGATCTCGCGCAGACAAGCGCGCAGCCAGCTGACGATCTGCGGCGAAACGTCCTGGAACTCATCGATCATCAGGTGCGCCAGTGGACGCAGCAACGGGTCCGGCAGCAGTTGCAGGTTCTCCGGGTTGTTCTCGCCGAACAGGGCGAACATGCGGTTGTAGCTCATGATCGGTGGCGACTGCGCCAGCAGGTGGGCCTCCAAGGCCTTCCAGTACAGGCTCAGGGCTTCGAAGAACAACGCATCGTTGTCCCCCGCCGGGAAGCTCATGCCGGCCACCGCCGTCGAGACTTCCAGCCCGAGGTTCTCGATGAAGCCAGCCGCGCCGACAAACGCATCGAGCAAGGGCACGGCCGCAAGTTCGCCCTTGACCTTGTACTCGAAGCCGGGACCGGCCACTGCATCCCCGGCCAAGGATGAGGCCAGGCGCCTGGCTGCAGCATAGTTTTCCAGCCAGATCACTGGCTTATCGCAGAAAGCTTGAAACAGGGTGCGCTTTATCACCCATTCCGCCCAGACCGGTAACTTGGCGCCAGGACGCTTGTACTGTTGGCTCTCCCCTGGGTCGAAACCCAGCACGACCCAAGCGTCCAGCTCGGCTACATGGCCATGGACGTGAAAACGGCTGCCGTTGATCTCGACGGTCTGGCGGCTCGGCTCGATGCCTTTGATCGGCCAAGCCCCCGCCGAGAACCACAGGTCCTCGATCAGGTCGCAGAGCTCCTCGTCGCGCTGGGCCGACAGTTGCGTCACGGCCACGCGTTTCTGCACGTCGGGATGGTCACGGTCGAGGGACTTCAGTTGCAAAGCCTCGCGCCGCAGGCTGGCAATCAGCTCGGCAAAACGCGGGTTGTCGTGCAGCAGGTCGCGGTAGCACAGGTTCAACTGCTGGCGCTGGGCGTCGTTCAGGCGCAGATCGAACGGGTTGCTCTGGGCGTTGGCTTCGCTGCCCGCTGGCATCTCGCTGCCCAGGGTTTCGAAGGCGCGCACCTGGCCAAAGCCTGGCAGGCTGCGCACCAACGGCAGGATGCGCGAGTGGAAGGTACGCACCAACTCCCGGGCCTGGGCCGGGCTCAGGGCCAGTTCCCAGCGAGCGAAAACCTGCACCAGCCGGGTGATGAAATCCTTGCGCGACTCGCGGGTGAAGGTCACCACGGTCATGGCGTCCAGTTCATGGCCCAGGTAGTGGTGCAGCAGCAGGATACGCAGCACCAGCGAGGTCGACTTGCCAGCACCGGCACCAGCGATCACGCAAGTGGATGGCGTGTCGCTGAAGATCATCTTCCACTGCGCCGCGCTAGGCTGGGCCTCGGCGGGCAGGCGCCGGGCGACGTCGGCCTTGAAACGCTTCTTCAGCTCGCTGCTCAGCGGCAGGCGCCAGTCGTCGAACAGCTTGTCGTCCTGCCCGGGCACGCCATGGGTCTGCGGGCGCGTATCACGGATCACCAGGACCTGGCGGCCAGCTTCGAAGCCATCCACCCGCCCCTGCTCATAACCTTCGCGCAGGCCATCGGCATGGCCGTTGCGCTGCCCGGTGGCATGGCCGAGAAACCAGGAATCACGATGCTGCGCCTGCAGCCGGCTCAGGCCCCGGCCAAGCAGGCGCGCGGCCAGGCGGCGAAACCAGGGCAATTGGGCCGGCGGCGTCAGCTCCACCGGCGGCTGGGGATGCTCGTGCGACACAGCCACTCCACACTCAAGAATGAATCAGCGACCATGTTCGCCTTATCCGTCGAAAATCGCCAGCGAATGCTTGCAGATCAGTTGATTAGGCGATGAATCGCATAAACAACGGCAAGATTATACATCCACTAAACAGATAATAATTAGCCGATATTTACGCTTATTTTCGATCTTTCAATGACGCATCATGGCTTCATTCCACTGATTCAAGGAGCAACGCCATGCTGCAACTGCGACCGTTCGATAGCCTCGGCCACGCCAACCATGGCTGGCTTGACGCTCACCATCACTTCTCGTTCGCCGAGTACTACGACCCGGCGCGCATGCACTGGGGCAACCTGCGGGTCTGGAACGACGACCTGATCGCCGCTGGCAGCGGTTTCCCACCGCATCCGCATCGCGACATGGAAATCGTCACCTATGTGCGTGAAGGTGCCATCACCCACCAGGACAGCCTCGGCAACAAGGGCCGTACCGAAGCCGGCGATGTACAGGTAATGAGTGCCGGCACCGGCATCGTCCACAGCGAGTACAACCTGGAAAAGGTCGACACACGGATCTTCCAGATCTGGATCGTGCCGGAGCGGGTTGGCGAAGCGCCGTCGTGGGGCACCCGGCCCTTCCCTAAAGGTGAGCGTGGCGAAGGCTTCGTGACCCTGGCAAGCGGTCGCGAGGGGGATGAAGACAGCCTGCGCATCCGCACCGATGCGCGTCTGGTGGCAGCCACCTTGCGCGCCGGTGAAAGCGCCGAATACCGCTTCGACGCCGGTCGCCGGGGTTACCTGGTGCCCGCCAAGGGGCAGGTGGAGATCAATGGACTGCGGGCTGCAGCCCGGGATGGCGTGGCCATCGAGCAGGAAGAAGTGCTGAAGGTCGTGGCGCTGGAGGACAGCGAGATCGTCCTGGTGGATGTCGCCTGACCCTACGGCTCCTACAGGCCCTGCGTCCATGCAGGGAACCTGTGGGGGCGTGTCGGAATGATCAGGCGATCGCCGCATCCACCAACGCTTGGGCCTCGCTCACCAGGCGCTGGAGATGCGCCTCGTCGACAAAGCTTTCAGCGTAGATCTTGTAGATATCCTCGGTACCGGACGGCCGCGCGGCAAACCAGCCGTTGGCGGTCATCACCTTGAGGCCGCCAATGGCCTGGCCGTTGCCCGGCGCATGGCTGAGGATCTGTTCGATGGGTTCGCCAGCCAGGCTCGTGGACTTGACCTGCTCCGGCGCCAACTTGCTCAACTGGGCCTTCTGCTGCGCATTGGCCTTGGCCTCGACGCGGGTGGCGTACGGCGTGCCCAGCGCCTCGGTCAACATGGCATAGGCCTGGCTTGGGTTGCGCCCGGTGCGCGCGGTCATCTCCGCCGCCAGCAGCGCCGGGATCAAGCCGTCCTTGTCGGTGGTCCAGACGCTACCATCCCTGCGCAGGAAGGACGCGCCCGCACTCTCCTCGCCGCCAAAGCCCAGCGAACCGTCGAACAAGCCTTCGGCAAAGTACTTGAAGCCCACCGGCACCTCATACAGCCGCCGCCCCAGGCGCGCGGTGACGCGGTCGATCAGGCCGCTGCTGACCACGGTCTTGCCCACCGCGGCGTCGCTGCGCCACTGCGGACGGTGCTGGAACAGGTAGTCGATAGTCACGGCCAGGTAGTTGTTCGGCGCCAGCAGGCCGTCGGCGGTCACGATGCCGTGGCGGTCGTGATCCGGGTCACAGGCGAAGGCCACGTCGAAACGCTCGCGCAAGCCGATCAGGCCCTGCATGGCATGGGGCGAGGATGGGTCCATGCGGATCTGGCCGTCCCAGTCCACGGTCATGAAGCGGAAGGTCGGATCGACTTCGGTATTGACCACTTCCAGGTTCAACCGGTAGCGCTCGGCGATCGCCGACCAGTAGCGCACGCCGGCGCCGCCCAGTGGGTCCACGCCCAGGCGCAGGTTGGCCTCGCGGATTACGTCGAAGTCGATGACGCTCTCCAGGTCCGCGACGTAGTTGCCCAGGTAGTCATGGCGCTGGGTCGTAGCGGCCTGCAGCGCCTGGGCATGGTCCATGCGCTTGACGTCCTTGAGCCCGGCGGCGAGCAACTCGTTGGCCTTGGTTTCGATCCACTTGGTCACGTCGCTGTCGGCCGGGCCGCCATTGGGCGGGTTGTACTTGAAGCCACCGCTCTGCGGCGGGTTGTGCGATGGGGTGATGACGATACCGTCGGCCAGGCCCTGCTGGCGGCCACGGTTGTAGCAGAGGATGGCGTGGGACACCGCCGGGGTCGGAGTGTACTCGTCGTCCTGCGACAGCATCACCTGCACGCCATTGGCCGCGAGTATTTCCAGGGCGCTGGCCGAGGCCGGTGCCGACAGGGCATGGGTGTCCGCACCAATGAACAGCGGTCCGTCGATGCCCTTGGCCTGGCGATACAGGCAGATCGCCTGGGTGATCGCCAGCACATGGTCCTCGTTGAAGCTCAGCTCGAACGATGTGCCGCGATGCCCCGAGGTGCCGAACGCCACGCGCTGGGCCGCCACGGCGGCATCGGGCCGGCCGGTGTAGTAAGCGGTCAACAGTCGGGGGATATCGACCAGCACGCTGGCGGGTGCCGGCTTGCCTGCCAAAGGACTGAGCGTCATGCAGAAACCTCGAGTTCAAGAGAATGTGGGGATTTAGAACGCGCAGTGTACTGAGAGTTGCAGCGGTGTGCGATGCACCGGAACTTGGCCGCATGGGTTTATTGGTCGTCGAGCCGCCACCAGGCGGGAAACATCTGCTGCACCCTGGGCTCGGCGAAGCGCTCGTCGATCAGCAGGAGCACGCCTTGGTCCTCGTCGCCCCGGATGACCCGGCCTGCGGCCTGGATCACCTTGCGGATGCCCGGGTACAGGTAGGTGTAGTCGAAACCAGCGCCGAACAGCCGCCCCATACGCAACTTGAGCTGCTCGTTGACCGGGTTGACCTGAGGCAGCCCGAGCGTGGCGACAAAGGCCCCGATCAGGCACGTTCCGGGCAGGTCTACCCCTTCGGCGAAAGCGCCACCGAGCACGGCGAAGCCCACGCCCTGCCCGCCCGCCACGAAACGCGCAAGAAAAGCTTCACGCTGTCCCTCATCCATACCCGGCGCCTGGGACCAGTGCGGGATCGCCGGGTTGCGCTCAGCCAAGAGGGTGGCGACCTGGTCCAGGTACTCGAAGCTGCTGAAGAACGCCAGGTAGTTGCCCGGCGCAGCCTGGTACTGCTCGGCGATCAGCTCGACGATCGGCGTCAGCGAGGCCTGCCGCTGGTGGTAGCGGGTCGACACCTGGCTGGCAATGCGCACTTGCAACTGTTCGGCGCGAAACGGTGCGGCCACGTCCAGCCAGGCAGTGTCCTCTGGCATCCCCAACAGGTCGGTGTAGAAATGCCGGGGGCTGAGGGTGGCGGAAAACAGCGTAACGCTGCGCGCCGCACGCATCCGCGGCCCTAATTGCCTGGCCGGTACCACATTGCGTAGGCAAAGCGTTGCCAAGCGGCGTTTGCGTGGCCCGGTGCGCAGGCTGATGTCAAAAATGAAGTGCTCATCGAACAGTTCGCTGACACGGCTGAACTGCAAAGCCTGGTAGAAGAACTGCAGTACCTGCGGCTCCACCTCGGCCGGCGCCTGGTTGAGGCGTTCCTGAATCAGACCGACGCACTGCTGCAAGGCCTTGAGGAAGGCCAGCGGCAATTGCTCGCTGGCCTGGTAAGGCGCCAGTTGTGCCTTGTACAGGGCATTCCACTGGCGATTGAGACGGTCCAGGGCGCTGCCCAGCCCTGCCGGCTTGCTCTGGCGCAAAGCCTGCAACTGCCCTTGGTCGAGGCTGGCGCTGTACATCTGGCGGCCGCGCTCGACCAGGTTGTGCGCCTCGTCCGCCAGCACCGCCACCCGCCACTGGTTGGCCTGGGTCAGGCCGAACAGCAGGGCATGGGCGTCGAAATAGTAGTTGTAGTCGGCCACCAGCACATCGACCCAGCGCGCCATCTCCTGCCCCAGGTAGTAAGGACAGACCTGGTGCGCCGACGCCACCTCGCGCAGGCTGGCCTGATCGAGCATCGGCTGCCGCGCCGCTGCCTCGCGGGCGGCGGGCAAACGGTCGTAGAAGCCCTTGGCCAATGGGCAGGACTCGCCATGACAGGCGCTGCCGAGGTATTCGCAGACCTTGTCGCGAGCCACCAGTTCCAGGCAGCGCAAGCCCGGTTGCGGGGCGCTGTCCATCACTTGCCGCAGGGCATTCAGGGCCAGGGCGCGGCCTGGGGTCTTGGCCGTCAGGAAGAACAGCTTGTCCAGGCGCTGCGGCACCATGGCCTTGAGCAGCGGGAACAAGGTGCCCAGGGTCTTGCCAATGCCCGTGCTGGCCTGGGCCATCAGGCAGCGGCCAGTGCTGACAGCCTTGTACAGGGTCTCGGCCAGTTGCCGCTGCCCCTGGCGAAAGCTGGCGTAGGGAAAGCCCAGGGCCTGCAGGCCGCGGTCGCGCTCGGCAAGACGCCGCTCCTGGCCCTCGGCCCAGCACAGGAACACCTGGCACTGGTGCTGGAAGAACTGCTCCAGGGCCTGGGCTGTATGGCGCTCGCTGATCAGGGTCTGGCGGTCGCTGTCGACATCCAGGTACACCAGGGCCACTTCGATCTCGGCCAACTGGCGTTGCTGACACAACAGCCAGGCATAGACCTTGGCCTGGGCCCAGTGCAGCAGCCGGTGGTTGGCCGGCTGGCGCGTCAGGTCGCCGCGGTAGGTCTTGATTTCTTCCAGGCGGTTGCGTTGCGGGTCATAACCATCGGCACGCCCGCGCACGCGCAGGCTGGCGAACTGGCCTTCGAGCACAACCTCAGCTTCATACCCCGGGTCGCGCCGCGCCACCACCCGCTGATGGCCACTGACACCCTCCTGGGCAGTGGGCGACGGGGTGAAGCGCAGGTCCAGGTCACCTTCCTTGGCGGTGAACTCGCACAGGGCGCGGACAGCAACTGTGTAGCTCATGCCGTCTCATCGCACCAACGCACATGACAGACCTCGACCGGCAAGCCATGCTCGCGACAGAAGTCGAGCCAGCGCAGTTGGTTGTCTTGCAGACGGTCTCCAGGGCCCTTTACCTCGACCATGCGGTAGCGCCCCTCCTGGGGCCAGAACTGGATCAGGTCGGGCATGCCGGCACGGTTGCCCTGCACATCCTGCAGCAGGCGCAGGAAACACTGCTTGAGGTGCTGCGGCGGCAGGCAGGCCAAAGCGTGCTCGAGCAATTGCGGGGTGAGCACCTGCCAGGCCACGAAGGGGGATTGCAGGCCCTGCTTGGCCGTGAAGCACTGACGAATGCTGCTGCGGTAGCGACCGTCGTCCAACTGCGCCAGGCAGGCGTCGAACAACTCACGCCGCCGTGCCTGGAAGCCAGGGTCATGCAAATCCAGCGGCGCGGCCTGGAACGGGTGGAAGAAGGCGCCCGGCACCGGGGCGAAGAGTGCATCCCAACAGAGCAGACCGAACAGGCTGTTGAGCAAGGTGTTCTCCACATAGTGCACCTGGCCACCCTCCTGCTCCAGATAGACCCGCACCGCTTCTTCCACCCCCAGCGTGGCCATCTCGACGGGCAGTTGCAGCTCGATCAGGCTGACCGCCGAGGCACTGCGTCGAGGCTGCGCCGGCCCGCCCAGCTTGCGCCGCAGACGCGGCAGCATGCGCTCCAAGGCCTGTACCTCCAGGGCATTGGCCGGGGCCGCCGCCAACTGCGAGGCCAGCTCCAGCGCCTTCGGCCACTGCTCGCTGCGTTCGAGCACGCGAACCTGGCGGATCCGCGCCTGGGGATGGGCGCAGTCGGCGTAGACCCGCAGCGCCAGGTCCCAGTCGCCCAGCCGCTCGCACTGCTGCCCGATGTGGAACAACAGGCGCGAGCGCCGCCGAGCCAGCCACGGATTGTCGCTGTGCAGGCCTTCCAGGGCCATCAGTACCTGATCAGGTGGATCGCCCTGCTCCAGCCGTTCGGCGCAAGCGTGCAAGGCCATCGCCAGCTCCAGATCGGCCCGTTGGCGCAAGGCCCGCGAGTCATCGCTGAAAGCAACCTGCTCGTAGCGCAGCAGACCGAGGTCGGCGAGCACGAATTCGGACCAGTCCTGGTACAGGTTGCCGAAGAACAGCAAGCGCAAGCGGTCGCACAGGGGCTGCAGGCGCCATTCGACGATCAGGTCGGGGCACGCCGGATACCACTGCGCGAACGACCGGGCTGGCAGGCCCTGTAGCTGCAGTTGGGCCAGCAGCTCGGCCTTGCCCGCGCGCGGTCGGGCCAACTGGTCAGCGAAACACAGGGCCAGCTCGTCCTTGCGCAGCAGGGCGAACAGTTGCTCGAGGCTCAGTTCGGCATCGACAGCAACCCAGCCAAGGGCCAGCAGTGGTTGCAATGCCTCATGGGTGCTGCCGATTTCCGTATAGTCCAACTTGCTGGCGCGAAACAGCTGGCCCTTGCGCATGACCATGCGCACCAGCAGCGCCCGCGATGCGAGCGGCAACGGGCCGAACGCCTGGATGAAGGAGCGCTCGTCGCTGCTCAGCAGGTCGGCATAACGTAGCTCGACCCACTCGAGCACCTGTTGGAAGTTATGCAGGTAGTAGAAGGGATCTTCGACGGAATGGGCAATCACGGGTCCAGGTCAGGTCAGCAGTCGGACACTGGTTATACATACAGACTCGTTACACTGGCAAGTGCCGCGGATCGACGGTCGCTTGCCAGCGCCGAACGGCCATCGCCGCCTTCAGCACGGCACCATGGGTTCGGCCTCAAACTTGGTCGCGAAGGTGGCCTGCCGTGCATAGCGCAAGTCGATATCCCGCCGAGCCAGGACCGCCAGCAGCGAATCACCGGTCTTTCGCCAGGGCCGCCGCCGGTAGAGCATCTGCAACCGGGGCAAAGGCAAGCCGCTGACCTTCACCAGCCATTGCTCTACCGATTCTGGGCAGGCCCTGCCTTGCAACGCCTTGTGCAGGTAGGGCAAGGCCACCCGCATCGCCGGATGGCAACGCCGCAGGAACAGCTCCAACTGCTCTCCTCGTCCGATGAAGGGCGAGAACAAAAGACAACCCAGATGCGTGTCATTCACACCAAACGCCTGGTACAGCTGAGCTTCGGCATCGGCCCGCAACGCCTCGGCAGCTTGCCTGGCCCCAAGTTGCTGGGCAGGGCCTGCGAACGCCCCGAGCCCCTGGTGATAGCCACGCTGCAAGACGAACTGGGCATGCAGGCCATGTAGGTGAGCCGGTAATAACGAATCGAGCGGCGGCGACAACGCTGGCGCACAGGGCCAAGGAGCGGTATCACCGAGCATCTTGTCGAGCCTCCCCTGCCCCGTCATGTCCTGCAGCAGATCATCGATGGCAATGACCCGCAAAGGCCGTTCGACCGGTTTACAGTGCCTGGCGCAGCCCTCGTCAGGTTCTATCCCCCTTAGGTGATGGATGAGCTGCTGATGGACCTTGCCCAAGCCATCGATCAAGGAGCGCGCGCATTGCTGCAAGGGCCAGCCCGCTGGCTGTCCCGCCACGCGCAAGCAACGCCGGGCCCAGGCGAGAAAGCGTTGCCGTTGCAGGGGTGACATGACCGTGATGAGCGCATCCACGCCGTTGTGCCACTGGAGGACCTTGCCATAAGCGTCGGCCAGCGCCAGGTGCCGCCGGCTGCCCAGGAGGTCGATGGGCCGGCCACGGGCCAGGTGCCCCAAAAGCAGCAGCGCCTCGCGCTCCTGCGCCTGCAGGCTGTCCGGTAGCGGCCGCCTGGCGTCGAAGGGCAACACCTGGCCATCCTCAATCATGAGCAGTTCTACCCGAGGGTCATCATGCAGGAACAAGGCGCCGTAACGGCGTTCGCAATGGGTCAGCAGCGACTGGCCGGCTTCGGCCTGCCGGGCCACGGCAACCCGCAGCGCAAAGGTCCCCTGGGCACGTGAAGCAATGCTCAACTGTGCCGCACGCAGACAGGCCAGGCCATGGGCGCTGCGTCGATCGCCGCCGTCCAGCACCAGCAACCTGAAATTATCGATGTACTCCAGACCTCCAGCGGCAACCACCAAGCGCTGAATCAGCAATTGCAGCGAGGCGCGTTGCGCCTGTGACATATGCTCGAGCAAGCGCTGCAACACCTGCTGATAGATAAACTGCATGGCTTGGTCATGCATGTTGCTCATGGTGTCATCCCTCTCTTCATGGCTGATTTCCTTCAGCATCCCCAACTTTTCCCTGCCCAGTTCGCCACTGCGGCTCGCTGAGCAATCTCTCAGCACTGCCGCTATTCCCGGTAGCTGAAAGGATTTTTCCCACTCGCTGACCATAGTGGATGTATTGGGGAAAAACCGCGCCGAACGCGTAAGAAAATTCTCAAGAAGCCGCCTGAAATAGCTGAAAAAAAGCCCGAGACAATGCTCGGGCTTCTTCAGACGAGGGAGGCAATAAAGTCAGTGGTTTCCCATGTCCAGCACGACCCGGCCGCCACAGGGGCACTCGTCCATGTAGCGATGGGCCTCGACCACTTGCTCGAACGGATAGACCTTGATGATCTGTGGCGTCAGCAGCTTGTCAGCGGTGAACTGGTTGATATCGCGCAGGGCGCGCTGCAGCGCGACCTGGTCCTGGCAGATGCCCAGCTCGGGCTTGCCGGTGAAGTTGCCGATGCAGTGGACGAAGAACTGGATGTTCTTCTGGAACGCTGCACAGGCTGGGAAAGGTGTCTGGTTGCCGCCCTGCAAGCCGTACAGCACCAGGCTACCCCGTGGCGCCAGCACATCGCCCAGCAGCGACATCTGCGGGCCACCCAAGCCATCGAGGACCATGTCCACTCCACGCCCTTCGGTGTACTTGCCGATTTGCAGGAGCAGGTCCTGCTCTTCAGTGACGATCACCTTGTCGGCACCCAGCCCCAGCAGGTACTCGCGCTGCTCAGGCTCCTTGGTGGCGGCAAACACCTTGAGCCCCAAGGCCTTGCCCAATTGCACGAAGGCCGGCCCGGCGCAATGGCTGGCATCGGTCACCAGGGCGGTCTGCCCGGCCTTGGCCCGGGCCAGATCGACGAAGGCGAAGTAGGCGATCAGCAATGGCGTGTAGTGCACGCTCGCCTCTATCGGCGTGAGGATGTCGGGGTAACGGGTCAGGGCTGTGCGCGGCAGAACGATCACATCGCCGTAGACCGGATGGTCGTTGGCACTGGTGGCCGGGAAGCTGGCCACCCGGTCGCCGACCGCAAGATCCTCGACGCCTTCGCCCAGCGCCGTGACCACACCGGCCATCTCGTGGCCGATACCGGCTGGCAGCCGCGCCTGGGACGGCGCCAGGTTCTGCCGCCAGAGTACGTCATACCAGCTCACGCCGATCGCATCGACGCGGATCTGCACTTCGCCCGCAGCGGGTGACGGCTCGGCCTGCTCTTCGCACTTGAGCACATCGGCCGCGCCGAACTTGTGGAAACGGATCATGCGGGACATCGCAAACCTCGCCTTGTGAACCTCTAATACCATGGACTCTATCCGGGCTTTGCGCGTTCGGCCATCAGTGGCTATTAATAGTCGACATGCCTGTCATTGATTGGGCTCCTGGAATTTATCGGCATTGGCACCTGGAAATCGGTGCAGGTTACCAGTCTTTGGCCTTAAGATTCACCCCTGCCCCACTTCATTGCGAAGAGCACCGATGAACCGTAACGACCTGCGTCGCGTCGACCTGAACCTGCTGATCGTCTTCGAGACATTGATGCATGAGCGTAGCGTGACCCGCGCGGCCGAGAAACTCTTTCTCGGCCAGCCGGCCATCAGCGCCGCGCTTTCACGCCTGCGCAACCTGTTCGACGACCCCCTGTTCGTACGCACCGGGCGTAGCATGGAGCCTTCAGCCCGGGCCCATGAGATCTTCGCCCTGCTCTCCCCGGCGCTGGACTCGATCTCGACCGCGGTCAGCCGTGCTGCCGAGTTCGACCCGGCCACCAGCACCTCGGTGTTCCGCATTGGCTTGTCCGACGATGCCGAGTTCGCCTTGCTCCCACAGTTGCTCAAGCGCATCCGTGCCGAAGCCCCTGGCATCGTCCTGGTGGTGCGTCGGGTCAACTACCTGCTGATGCCAGCACTGCTGGCCTCGGGCGAAATCTCCGTGGGCGTGAGCTACACCAGCGACCTGCCAGCCAACGCCAAACGCAAAGTGCTGCGCCGCAGCAAGCCCAAACTGCTGCGTGCCGACAGCATGCCCGGCAGCATCAGCCTGGAAGACTTCTGCGCCCGCCCCCATGCCCTGGTGTCGTTTGCCGGCGACCTCTCTGGCTTCATCGACGAGGCCCTGGAGGAAATCGGCTGCAAGCGTCACGTAGTCCTCGCCGTCCCCCAGTTCAACGGCCTGGGCAGCCTGCTGGCCGGCACCGACATCGTCGCCACCGTCCCTGACTACACCGCCGAAGCCCTCACCGCCGCCGGCGGCCTGCGCGCCGAAGACCTGCCCATCGAAGTGCGCAGCTTCGAACTACACATGGCCTGGCGCGGCGCCCAGGACAACGACCCGGCTGAGCGTTGGTTGCGGTCAAGGATTCAGATGTTTTTTGGCGACCCGGATAGTCTGTGACGGAATTCCACAGAGCTCCGTAAAGCCGTGCGAAGGGGACGCGAGTACCCTGCATCCAGCCCGCAGAGCAAGCCTTACGTGCTAGCTGAGCACGCGAGACAGCGCAGGAAGGAGGCGATCACCTGGCTGCTGCGCCGCTCGGCCAGGTAGTAGAGATAGGTTTCGGTGAACACCTGGTCATCGGCAATGCGGATCGCCTTGAGCCGCGGGTCGGGGATGTATTCGGCCTCGGACACCGCGCCGATGCCAATGCCGCGAATCACCGCCTCGCGCAGCGCCTCACGGCTGCCGATCTCCATGGTGATACGCGGCGTCACGTCGGCTTCCTCCAGCGCCCGCTCAAGCGCCAGGCGGGTGGTGGAGCCCTGTTCGCGACGCAGCAACGGTTGCCCCTGCAAGGCGCGCAGCGGTGCCACGTCGTGACGGGCAAAGGGATGATCGGCATGCGCGAAAAGAATCACCGGATGGTGCGCGTAACGCTCGGCGACGAACGCCGGATCGTTATGCCGCCCGGCCAGCACGCCGACATCGATCACGTAGTTCTCAAGGTCGGCGAGCACCGTCGCAGAGTTGCCGATGCGGATTGATACCTCGATCTGCGGGTATTCGCGGCGATACAGGTCGACCATCTCAATCACGTGAAAAGGCCCCACCGCCCCCACTTTCAACTGGCCGCGATTGAGCTTGCCGGAATCACGCAGCAGGTTGTGCGCCTCGGATTCGAGGAGCGAGATCTGCTGGGCGATCGGCAGCAGTGCACGGCCGACAGCGGTCAGTTCGATGCGTCGGCCGCGGCGATGGAACAGCTCGACGTTGAATTCCCGCTCCAGTCCATGGATCTGGGTGGTCGCCGTCGGCTGGGTGAGGCCGATCGCCCGCGCCCCGGCGCTGACGCTGGCGTGCCGGGCGACGGCGAGGAAAGTACGCAGACGGGCGCTGGACATCCATAGCTCCAATCAATGATTTGCTGTGAAAACCCATATTGAATCGGTGCTGTGACTGTCACATGACAACCCTAGTTTGACGCTACCGACAACAACCTACCGGTATCACCATGACGCCCCTGACCCGACTGTTCCGCTGCGCTCGCCTCGCTCTGCTGTCATTGCTGCTCGCCCCTGCCGTGCAGGCCGAGCAGGCGCTCACCGTCGGTCTGATCCCTTCCGAGGACTCCCAGGCCATGATCAAGAGCAGCCAACTGGTCCTCGACCAGTTGCAGGAGCGCCTGGGCATGCCGATCAAGCCCTTCGTCGCCAGCGACTACAACGGCGTGATCGAGGCGCTACGCGCGGGCAAACTTGATGTCGCCTACCTCGGCCCGTTCTCCTACGTGCTGGCCAACCAGGTCGCCGGCGCGGAAGCCTTCGCCGTGGCGGTCACCAAGAAGACCGGCAGCAGCGCTTACCACAGCCTGATCATCGCCCGCAAAGACAGCGGCATCCGCACCCTCGACGACCTCAAGAGCCATACCTTCGCCTTCGTCGACCCTAGCTCTGCCTCCGGCCACCTGTTCCCCAAGGCCGGCCTTGAGCAGTCCGGCCACGACCCCAAGCAACTGTTCTCGCGGGTGATCTTCTCCGGCTCGCACGACGCCAGCATACTTGCCGTGGAAAATCGCAAGGTCGATGCCGCCGCAGTTGCCGATCGCATCTTCAGCGGCGCTGTGAACGCCGGTCAGGTCAAGCAGGACGACTTTCAGGTGGTCTGGACCTCCCGCGACATCCCCGAGTCACCGATGGTCTGGCGCAAGAACCTCGACCCGGCCCTGCAGCAGAAACTGCGTATCGCCTTCGCCGCGATCAAGGATGTGCCGTGGGGCGACCAGGGCATGCTCAACGGCTTCCAGCCCACCGGCGACAGCGCCTATGACGTGGTGCGCGACACCGCCAGGGTGCTCGACCTCGATCTGCGGAGCCTGAAATGATCCGCATCGAACGACTGACCAAGACCTACCACGATAACCCGGTGTTGCGCGGCATCGACCTGGACATCGAAGCCGGCGAGTTCGTGGTGATCCTCGGCCAGTCCGGCGCCGGCAAGTCGACCCTGCTGCGCTGCATGAACCGCCTGGCCCAGGCCGACAGCGGCAGCCTGCAGGTTGCCGGGCTGGACGCCATGCTGGCCGGCAACCAGCTCGAACTGCGCCGCCGGGTGGCGATGATCTTCCAGCATCACAACGTGGTGCCGCGCCTGTCGGTACTGAAGAACGTGCTGACCGGCCGGCTCGGCTACACCAGCACGCTGGCCTCGATCCTGCAGTTGTTCCGCCACGAGGACATCAGCCTGGCCCGTGAATGCCTGCGCCGAGTGGAGCTCGAACACAAGGCCGAGGTCCGCACCGACACCCTGTCCGGCGGGCAGATGCAGCGCGTCGGCATCGCCCGCGCCTTAGCCCAGCGGCCCCAGGTGATCCTCGCCGACGAACCGGTGGCCAGCCTCGATCCGAAGACTGCACAGCTGGTCATGCATTACCTGCGCGAGGCGACCCGCACCCTGGGCATCACCCTGGTGTGCAACCTGCACCAGGTGGACCTGGCCCTTGAGTTTGGCGACCGGATCATCGGCCTGGCCAACGGCAGGCTGGTATTCGACGGGCACCGCGAGCAACTCGACGATGTCGCGCTGCAGCGCATCTACCACAGCCAGCCGGCCAGCGAGCCACCGGTACCGGACGTCGGTATCCAGGCGCTGTACAGCCGCGAAACAGGAGCCTGAACATGAACCTGCAAAGCCATCGCTGGATGGTCGATACCCCGCGCACCCCGCGCGGCTGGGTAAGCACCGCCACGCTGCTGCTGGCGTTGCTGTATGGCCTGCACTGGAGCGCCGAAGGCGCGCAACTGAGCTGGCGCGAACTGGCCAGCGGCATGCCACAGATCGCTGATTTTCTCAGCCGCTCGCTGCCGCCGGACCTGAGCATCCTGCCGAGTCTCTGGCGCCCGGCCCTGGAAACCTTGCAAATCGCCCTCTGGGGTACCCTGCTAGGAATCATCCTAGCTGTGCCGCTGGGCCTGCTAGCCGCGCGTAACCTGCACGACAACCGCTGGCTCTACCAGGGCACCCGCCAGTTGCTCAACGTGATCCGCAGCATCAACGAGCTGATCCTCGCCCTGGTATTCGTCTCGGCGGTGGGCTTGGGCCCCTTTCCCGGCGTGCTGGCCCTGGCCCTGCATGGGGTAGGCATGCTCGGCAAGTTCTTCGCCGAAAGCATCGAGGAAATCGACCAGGGCCCCATCGAAGCCCTGCAGGCCACCGGCGCGCGACCGCTGCAGGTGATCGTGTTCGGCGTACTGCCGCAGGTGATAACCGCCTGGATTGCCGTGGTGCTCTATCGCTTCGAGGTCAACCTGCGCTCAGCCACAGTGCTGGGCATGGTCGGGGCCGGCGGCTTGGGCTTTGAACTGGTGAGCAGCCTGAAGCTGTTCAAGTACCAGGAAACCGCGACCTGCATCCTGGTCATCACGCTGATGGTGGTGCTTGCCGATCTGGTTTCCAACCGTCTGCGTCACGCCATCCAGGGCAACACCCGTCACTGACCCGCTGCCCCGTTTTCCTGCCTCGCGCGTATCTGGGACGCGTGACAGGCAGGCTAAGGAGTCGCCATGACTGCTCGTTTTCACAACCCGGTCGATACACGCTATGGCTATGACAGCCTGCTGGAACTGGTATCCCTTACCGATCAGCAGAAGGTAGCCTTGGTGATCTTTCCAGAGGCGCGTGGCCTGGGCTTGCTGGGGCGCATTCAGGATCTGTTGGGCGATCGCCTGGCCTACCTCATAGAAGATGTCCAGCCCAACCCTGATGTCGCTCAACTGCGCGGCACCTATGAGCGCTTCTGGCGTGAAGCAGCGGAGTGTGAAACGGTGATCGCCGTCGGTGGCGGTAGCGCCATCGACACAGCCAAGGTACTGATCGTAGGGACCGAAAGCGGCACCTTCGACGAGCTCTTGGGCTTGTTGGCAACGGGCAAGCCGTTCGTACCCGCTCGTTGCAAGGCATTGATCGCCGTACCTACCACCGCAGGCACTGGCAGCGAAGTCACACCCTGGGCGACGATCTGGGACAGTGCCAGCCAGAGAAAGTACTCCCTGCACCTGGAATGCACCTGGCCAAAGGTGGCAATCATCGATCCGCAACTAATGCTGACCGTTCCCACCGGCGTGACCGTCTCCACGGGGCTGGACGCACTGTCCCACGCGCTTGAGTCGATCTGGAACGTCAATGCCAACCCCGTCTCCGACAGTTTCGCAATTTCGGCGATTCACGACATTCTCGAATGCCTGCCGCAATTGTCCAGGGACCTGTCCAACAAAGAACTGCGGTCACGCATGGCACTAGCAGCACTTAAGGCCGGGATGGCCTTCTCCAACACCAAGACGGCCCTTGCCCACTCCATTTCCTACGAGATGACCCTGCGCCATGGCCTGCCCCATGGGATCGCCTGTTCCTTTACCTTGCCGCTGGTCCTGGGCCTGGCCTGGGGGCGCGATGAGGCGCGCGACCGTACCTTGCAGCAGGTGTTCGGCAGTGACCTAGCCACCGCCCAGACGCGGTTGCGCGCCTTCCTCCATGCACTCCAAGTGAAGACCGAGTTCGCCGACTACGGAGTCTCGGCGAAGGAAGCCGAGCAGATCATTGCGTTCGCCATGCAGGGCTCTCGGGGCAAGAACTTCATCGGCTCACAAGCCGCTTAGGGACGAAGTAACCATCCAGCCACGGCGTGCCGTGGCGATTTCCTGATGCACCAGAAAAGAGTGTCAATCGCTGGCGGGAACGAACAAAAAGGAAAACATCATGAATCGTGCCGATACCCTCGCTTGCAGACCACGCCGTTGCGAGAGCGGCCTGAAGACATCGCCCTGATCAGTCGCGGCATCAGCCAGCGCTTGGGTCCAGGGCCAGCCTCCGGGCGCCGCGGACTTGCCAGTAGCCTTGCAGCCTTACCTGACACGTTATACCTGGCCGGGCAACGTCCGCGAACTCGAGAACGTGATCGAGCGCGCCATGCTCTCGGCCCGTGAACTCATGCACGACAACGTCGTGAACGAACAGTACCTGGCTCGCGTGCTACCCGAACTGTGCGAAGAGCGATCCCTTTCGCCAGTCCAGAAAAAACCATCACGCGAAACGGACCTGCACACCATTGGCAAGGCCGCGCAGCTACGCCACACAAGAGACGCTGGAAAGCTGCCAGGGCAACCTCGACGAAGCCGCGCGTCGCCTCGGTATCAGCCAGACCACCTTGTGGCGACAGCTCCGGTCCGCACGTTAATGAACCATGATCACCACCCAGCCGAGCGTTCTACCCGGCTCGACGGGCCATTCGACGACGATACTGGCGAGTGCGGGTGGCGTTCGCCACCTGCTGCACAATCAAGGCCCACCAGGGTGAAACGCGTGGATTGGACGCCTTGTCTTCACTCAATTTACGCAGTTGGAACTTGACCACAGCCATGTTGGCCAGTGAGGCAAGCGCCTTGTTCTTCCAAGTGATCGGTGGAAGTTCAGGAGCACTGCTCTTGCCGTCTTGCCAGTCACGCGGCAAGGAAGGATCGATAGCCAGCGCAGTGCCGATCCCCACCATGTCCACGCCACTCTGTATCACCTGATCCGCGATCGGTCGCCGACGAATGCCACCGGTCACCATCACCGGCATCTTCGCTACCGCTCGAATGTCACGCGCAAACTCCAGGAAGTAGGCCTCCCTGGCCAGGGTCCGACCATCACGGGCCTCGCCCTGCATCGCCGGTGCTTCGTAGCTGCCGCCAGAAAGCTCCACCAGGTCGACATCGAGCTCGTTGAGCAAACGCACGACCTGCTTGGCGTCGTCAGCACTGAAGCCGCCACGCTGGAAGTCGGCCGAGTTGAGTTTGACCGCCACGGCAAAGCCGGGCGAAACCACTGCACGTACAGCCTTGACGATCTCGAGCAGCAAGCGGGTGCGGTTCTCCAGGGAGCCGCCCCACTGATCCGTCCGCTGGTTGGTAAGCGGCGAAAGAAACTGGCTGAGCAAGTAACCATGCGCGGCATGAATCTCCACCCCGGTAAAACCAGCCTGCTCACCCAGCAGCGCGGTATGCGCGAAGCGGCGGATGACATCATCGATGACTTCCTGGGTCATGGCCCGGGGAGTTGCGAAATGACGGGACATCGTGCCCAGCTCCAACGGTACGGCAGAGGGCGCCCAAGTCATCTGGCCGAGGTTGGCCTGCATCTGCCGGCCGGGATGATTGATCTGCAACCAGAACTGCGCGCCCTTCGATCGACCAATCCCAGCCCATTGACGGAACTTGTCGATGTGCAGGTCATTTTCCAGCACCACGCCACCCGGGCCCGTCATCGCACGGTTATCGACCATGACATTACCGGTGATGATCAAGCCTGCACCACCGTCCGCCCACGCCTGATAAAGGCGCATCAGTCGAGCAGAAGGCGCATGGTTGGTGTCGGCCATGTTTTCTTCCATGGCAGCCTTGGCAATGCGGTTTGCAACGGTCGAACCGTTAGGGAGAGTCAGGGGGGTGAACACGTTCATCGGGGGCACCTCAATGTGAGCGTGCCCAGACATTAGCTTTAAAGTTAACTTTAATGTCAATGCCCTTGTCGGCAGGTCCTCCTAAAGCAGCGCCGCTACCTGCTCGGCAGTCGCTTTGGCCGATTGTGGATTCTGCCCTGTCACCAGCCGGCCATCGACGACGACCTTGGAGGTGAACGGCAACAAGGCTTTTTCGTAGTGCGCTCCACGGCGCTTCATTTCTTGCTCGGCGTTGTATGGAACCTTGCTGGCAACGCCCGCCAGCACCTCTTCGACCCAGGCATAGCCAGTGAGGCGGCGCCCCTCAACCAACAGGCGACCGTCGGACAGCCGTGTGTTGAGCAGGCCGCAATACCCATGGCACACCGATGAGACGATTCCACCTTGCTCGTAGATCTCTCGGGTCAGGCGCTGCAACCCCATGTCTTCGGGGAAGTCCCACATCACCGCGTGGCCACCGGTAAAGTAAATGGCATCGAAATCGGATGACAATAACTCCTCCGGCCGCGAGGTACTGGCAAGACGCGCCATGGCCGCCGGGTCATTCAACCAAGCCTTGGCCGTGCTATCGAGCAGCGGCCACTTGAGCGAGCGAGGCTCGAGGGGCGACGCTCCACCTCGTGGACTCACCAAGTGCTGTGCGTAGCCCCTGCCAGCGAACACATGCCATGCATGGGTCAACTCACCCAGCCACAACCCCGTGGGCTGGTCTGGGTCGCTGTAATGGGCGACGTTGGTAACGACGTGCAAGATGCGTTTAGTCATGCTCAGGTACCTGATCGCATGTGAATGGCCAAGCATCGCCCTGCGTCGGGGCGACACGGTCTTTTAACGTTAGCCCTGAAGCCAGGCGGCAGGTCATTGATCTGCCCGGTCACGTACCAGGCCATCGAGCAAGGTCGTCAACGCATCCTCGATGGCGTGATCGCCGACCTTTTCCGGCACCAGCCGACTATCGATCGAAAGCATGGTCAACCCATGCAGGTGTGCCCAACTGGCGGTGGCCTGCCCCAAGGCGGAACGGGTGCGGATCGTCCCTTCCCGCTGCCCCTGCTCCAGCACCTCGATCACCAGGTGGAAAGGCGCCTGGGCTCGGGGGTCGACATGGAGCTGCGATGGCTCTCCTGCTTGCGTCGAGAACATCAACCGATACAGGTCTGGGTTGTCCGCGCCGAACTCCAGGTAGGCATAGGCCATTGCCTGCAAGCGTTCGGGAGCTGGCATTGCGGGCTGCAGCGAGGCTCGCATCGCCTCGCACAATCGCTCGAAGCCGAGTAAAGCCAGCTCGTAGAGCAGCGCCGCCTTGTCCGGGAAATGCCGATACGGCGCCGAGTGGCTCACTTGGGCGCGGCGGGCTATCTCACGCAAAGTGAATTGCCAACCTTGCTGCTCCTTCAGGGTCGCCAAGGCGGTATCGATGATGGTGCGACGCAAATCGCCATGGTGATAAGGCTTGGCCTGGCAAGAGTCAGGGTCGAGTGACATACGGCAGCGCCTCCAAATGTTGACAGTGAATACATTGTCTTCCTATGATCCGCCCGAATCAAGTTGACACTGTCTACATTGCAATGATCTTGAGAGGTGCAAGATGACTATCGCCGCAGAAGCCCCATCAGTTATCGACGCAGCAACAACGCTTGAGCAACAGCGACGAGCGTTTCTCAATGACGGGCCACCCAACCTCGAGCGACGCAAGGCCAACCTGGTCAAGTTGCGCGCGCTAGTTCTCGCTCACCGGCGTGAAGTGGAGGATGCGATCAGCGCCGATTTCGGTAATCGCTCGCGCCACGAGACAGACATCATGGAGCTGCTTGGCGTGGTGCAGGCCATCGACTACCTATTACGGCACCTGCGCCGCTTCATGAAACCCGAGCGTCGTCACGTCGCGGCATTCCATCGCGCCGGCAGTGCCTATGTGGAGTACCAGCCTAAGGGCGTGATTGGCGTCATGGCGCCTTGGAACTACCCGTTTTCCCTGACTTTCATCCCCCTGGCCACCGCGCTCGCGGCGGGCAACCGGGTAATGATCAAGCCTTCCGAGCTGACGCCACGCACCAGCGATCTAATCCAGCGCATGCTGGCGAGCGTTTTTTCCGTCGATGAGGTTGCGGTGGTGCTCGGTGGCCCTGAGACAGGCGCCTGCTTCAGCGCCCTGCCCTTCGACCACCTGCTGTTCACCGGCAGCACCCAGGTGGGCCGAATGGTGATGCGCGCCGCCAGTGACAACCTGGTGCCACTGACCCTTGAATTGGGCGGCAAGAGCCCCGTGGTGGTGGCGCCAGGCCATGCCGGGCGCGGCACACTGGAGAGCATCGTCTTCGGCAAGCTGTCCAATGCCGGCCAGACTTGTGTCGCGCCGGACTATGCCTTGGTCCATGAGGACGACCTGGACGAGTTCATCAACCAATACCGCGCCGCTGTTGCCCGTAGCTATCCGCAGGGCCCGACCAGCCCGGACTACACCTCGATCATCAACGACAGGCACTACATACGGTTGCATACACTCATCGAAGACGCCCGCGCCAAGGGCGCCAATGTGATCGAAGCAGGCGTGGTCCCCGAACGAGCGGCAGAGCGGCCGCGGACACTGGCCCCGATGTTGATCGTGGGAGCTGGGGATGAGGCACTGGTCATGCGCGAAGAAATCTTCGGCCCTCTGCTACCGATTCGTACCTACCGCTCCCTCGGTGAGGTAATCGACTACATCAACGCCAGGCCGCGCCCACTCGCGCTCTACTATTTCGGCAATGTGGATGCCGACAGCGAAGCAATACTCAGGCACACCACCTCCGGCAATGTCGGCATCAACAGCACCCTGCTGCACGTTGCCGTGGACGATCTGCCGTTCGGCGGCGTAGGGGCCAGCGGCATGGGTGCCTATCACGGCATCGAGGGCTTGCGCTCCATGAGCCATGCCAAGGGTGTGTTCGTCCAGGGCCGCTGGAGCCTACCCAGCTTGCTCAGGGCACCTTTCGGCAAGCTGGCCGAGTTCGTCATCGCCTTCACGCTGCGGGCGCGGTCGTAATGTCGCCTTCAATGGCTGAAAAACCGGAACCCGGAGCCTTGACATTAAAGTTAAGTTGAAAGTTAAGGTGAGCGTGAAAGCCCCAAGCATGGTGCCAAGCAAAATGCCCTGGCCGTATTCATCAAGCGTGATGCAACTCTCTGGAGAAACTGAAAAGTGAAACTCGGAACCGTCGCCGCCATGGCAGGTGTACTCCTGACGCCCACCGCCAACTCCGCTATAGCGGATACCAGCGGCATCCCTAAGCATGCCGAGACCACGGTGATCGATATTGCAGGCCACCAGGTACCAATCCTCAAAGGAGGGTTGTACGACCGTTATCGCTCCAACCCTCCCTTGTCTGTGATCCAGGCCGAAGCGCCGGAAATGGACTTGAGCTGGTTCAAAGGCCTGGAAAAGACCAAGGTCGACATGGGGTTCGAGTCGTACTCACCGAACTTCTACTACAAGAACAGCCGGGTAACCGCGGTCTACACGGCGGACCTCGATCGCCTGCGCGAGTTGATACCCGCCGAAGTGCTCGAACAGGTCCAGCCCCTCCAAGTGTGGCCGGGACGCGGCCTGGTGGCTTTCACTGCTTACACCTACGACTATTGCGACAACGACAGCTACAACGAAATCGCCCTGTCGATCATCACCAACAAGCCAGGCAAGTCCAATCTCGGGCCCTTCACTCTGATCGGGCAGTCGATGTCCAAGGACTTCTGGGGTTACGTACTCAAGCTGCCCGTGAACACCGAACTTGCCCGTGTTCGAGGCGTGGTGGGCTACAACCTGCCGAAGTGGCTGACGGACATCAACCGCCGCGAAGAAACCGCGACAGTGTCGTACGACATCGTCGATGCCCAGACGGGCAAGGTCGATGTGACCTTCAAGGCGAAGAAACTAGACGACCTGTCCAGCGACGCCAGCCTGGTGACAAACAGCTTCACCAATCTCGACCACAATGGCCAACTGAGCTACGGCTATGCGACCTCCCGGCAAACCAGCCACGGGTCAAGCACGAACGCGGACTCGGCAGAGCTCGTGCTCGGCGAGGGCAGCCTGTCGAGCTACATTCGCTCGTTGAAGCTGGGCAAGATGGTGAAATACGAATACGTGCCAGAGTTCCAGAGCGCGCTCTATGCGCCCAAGCCGCTGGCGGCCCTGAACGCCGGCGATTGACGAGACACAGGCGTCGCCTCCCAGGGGCGGCGCCTGCTTTGATTCAGGCCTTTCCAGGCTCATTTGGCAGGCGCGGCGCTCGCCTTGTTCAACGCGATCTCTTCCCGCAGCCGCTCAAGCACCCGCTGGGAGTTGTCGACGCACGGCATGCCCTCAGGCTTGCTTTCAATGCCCTCGATTACCACCAGCAACTGCTCCTTGTTGCGTGCCAGGCGCTGTTGCAGCACTTCGATTTCCTCGACTTTGCGCTTGAGCCCGTGGAGCAGTTCGTCATGCCGCCAACCGTTCGAACTGAGCGGCAACAACTGTCGGATCTCTTCCAAGGAAAACCCTGCCGCCTGGGCACTGGTAATCAACTCCAGCATCCACACGGCCTCCTCTGAATAATCACGATAGCCATTGGCCTTGCGCTCGACCGATTGGATCAGCCCACTCGCCTCGTAGAAACGGATGCGCGAAGGGGCCAGTCCGGTGATCTTGGCCAGCTCTCCTATTCTCATGAGGCACCTTCCAAATATGCATTGACCTTAAAGCCTACTTTAATCTTAAAGTCGTTTAGCGGCCAAGGGGTCAGATTGCTGAAACTATCCGCACCGCATCAGCTTGCCTTCACGGAGGAAGACTGAGCTGAACTTACTTCACGCAAGGCCACGGTCGGAGCAGATGTTCCGGCTGCATGCCTTATGACAGGAGACGCGAAATGGGATACGTGACAACACAAGATGGGGTTGAGATCTTCTACAAAGACTGGGGCCCACGCGATGCCCAAGTGATCTACTTCCATCATGGATGGCCACTGAGCGCCGATGACTGGGATGCCCAGATGCTGTTCTTCCTGGCCGAAGGTTATCGTGTCGTCGCCCACGACCGACGAGGCCACGGGCGCTCCAGCCAAGTCTGGGATGGGCATGACATGGACCACTACGCCGACGACGTGGCGGCGGTAGTCAAACACCTCGGGGTCGAGGGCGCCGTGCACGTGGGGCATTCGACCGGCGGTGGCGAAGTGATCCATTACATTGCTCGCCATGGAGAAGACCGCGTAGCCAAGGCGGCTATCATCAGCGCAGTCCCACCACTGATGGTGAAAACGGCCGACAATCCGGGTGGGCTACCCAAGTCGGTGTTCGATGACCTCCAGGCCCAGCTCAAAGCCAATCGGGCGCAGTTCTACCACGACATTCCGGCAGGCCCGTTCTATGGCTACAACCGCCCTGGCGCCACACCGCAAGAAGGCGTGATCCTGAACTGGTGGCGGCAAGGCATGATGGGCTGCGCCAAGGCACACTATGACGGGATCGTCGCATTCTCCCAGACCGACTTCACCGAGAGCCTGAAAAGCGTAACGGTCCCGGTTCTGGTGATGCATGGCGATGACGACCAGATCGTGCCCTATGACAACTCGGGTCCACTCTCCGCCAAGCTGCTGCGCAATAGCACACTGAAGACATACGCCGGCTTCCCACATGGAATGCCCACCACCAACGCAGACGAGATAAACGCCGATCTGCTGGCCTTCATCCGCAGCTGATACCAAGGGGGAGCGGGTGCAAGCCCGCCCCGCTCCCTCGCCTTGCACGTCAACTCAATGCCCACCGAACGGATGTGGCGCCATTGTCGGCGCAAGCAAGACCGCTTTCACAGTGTATTTCGTACAGGAGGTTCTCCTAATGAATCAGCCCCACATTCCCGCAGACATGACTGCGATCGAGATCAGCTGTCCGGGAGGTCCAGAGGTCCTGGCAGCGGTCAGAAGACCAGTCCCCCAACCCGACGTACGCGAGGTACTGATCAAAGTGCAGGCCGCAGGCGTCAACGGTCCGGACGTACTTCAACGCAAGGGGCTGTATGACCCACCACCTGGGGCGTCGGATATCCCCGGATTGGAGGTTTCCGGCGAGGTCGTCGCCTTGGGTGCTGAAGTGAAGCAGTTCGCCCTGGGCGACAAGGTCATCGCCTTGGTTCCGGGTGGCGGCTATGCCGAATATGCGGTCGCGGACGAACGCACGTCCCTGCACTTGCCCAAGGGCCTGACCATGGAGGAAGCGGCGGCCCTCCCGGAAACGTTCATGACGGTATGGGTCAACATGTTCCAACGCGGCCAGTTCCAGCGTGGGGAAACAGTGTTGATCCATGGCGGCGCCTCTGGCATAGGTACCACCGCGACGATGCTCGCGAAGACCTTCGGCGCCGCGAAGATCTTCACCACGGTCAAGAATGAACAACAGCAACGCGCCAGTCGATCCCTGGGTGCCGACCACCCGATCAACTACACCGAGCAGGATTTTGTCGCAGAGGTCCTGCGAGAAACCGATGGACGAGGCGCCGATGTGGTAGTCGATATCATTGGTGGCGACTATGTGAGTCGCAACTTCGAAGCCGCGGCCATGAATGGGCGCATTGTGCAGATCGGGGTCATCAAAGGTCCAGCGACCAACGTCAACCTATTCCCCATGCTGGTCAAGAGACTGACCCACATCGGCTCGACCTTGCGCTCACGCAGTCACGACGAGAAGAAGCTGATCATCGACGCCTTGGAAGATCAGGTATGGCCGCACATCCATAAAGGCGAAATCAAACCTCTCGTTTTCAAGACATTCGACCTGCAGGATGCTCGTTCCGCGCATGAGCTGATGGACTCAGGCCAACATATCGGCAAGATTGTTCTCGCCGTTCACTCCTGAAAACTGTGAGTAATCAAACTCCGTCGGCTAGGTCGACCTGGGCTCCCCGCCGATGCCAGTAGCGCAGCCCTGGTGTACAGCCACGATGGCAACGTGTACCCATTGGGCGAACACCCACTTCGAAATCCGGAATCTGGCCGAGCCAAGGCTACTCAAGGTCATCACCGTCGACGAGTTCATTGAACAACGCCTTACCGTCTGCTGACCGTCATCCGTAGCTGAAACCGGGGGAGCGGGTGCAAGCCCCCCCGCTCCTCTCCTGCTACAACTTCTGCTCGGCCCCGCCCCGGTACTGCTGGTCCATGCTTGCTCGTACACCGGCACTCGTACTGCGCCCGGGCGTGCTCGCAACGGGCCACCGAGCGAGCGTAAGGCCCAGTACCGCACCCGCGGCCAGGCAGAAGGCAATGCAAAGGGCCGCGGCGATAAATGCCTGGGTGATAGCTGCCGGATCGGTGCGCGAGCCGAGGATGGTGTAGAAAACTCCACCAATCACCGCGACGCTGAGTGCGGTGCTGACTTGCAGGGTCGAACTGGCGATGCCGGCAATCATGCCCGAATACGCCGGCGCAACGCGGCCGGTGACCATTCGCATCAAGGTCGGCAGCGCCAGCCCTTGTCCAAAACCAATCACGAACAGAACGACACCAAGCGGTACGGGGGCCGGCTGCACTCCGGCCGGTGTCGCGAGGATGAGCCAGACCAGGCCGAGAAAGCTGATGGACTCCAGGGCCATGCCGAGTGGGTTGACATAGGCGCCGAGCATGCGTCTGCCCAACGGCGTCAGCAGCGGTCCCAGCAGAAACCCTGCACCAAACGGCAGGAATACCAACCCGGCGCTCAGCGCGGATACGTGCAGCGCCTGCTGCAGATAGATCGAGAACAGCAGGAAGAAAACCCCAATCGAGTAGAGCAACAATGCGATCAGCAGCGCACGTCCCAGCCCCGGAGCCTTCAATGCATCGGGATCGAGTAGAGGCGCACCGCCCAAGCGCCCCAGGCGGGCCTCATAACGCCAGAACAGCCACGCCAGCACCGGCATTGCGATGAGAGACAGCCACGACCACCACGGCCAGCCTGCTTCCCTCCCCTCAATCAGCGGCACGATGAGCGCACCGAGGCAGATCATCGACAAGGCCATGCCGCCCATGTCCAGCTTGGTGGCGTGGCGCACGCGTGTTTCTTTCAACAAGGGAATGCCGAACAGCACGACCAGCGCCGCCACCGGCAAGTTGACGAGGAAAATTGCCCGCCACCCCAGGCCCATGAGGTCGAGCGAAATCAGGATACCGCCCAAGGCCTGCCCAATCACTGAGGCCAGGCCGAAGACAGCGCCATATAGACTAAGTGCGAGCGGCTTTTCCGATTCGGGGAAGATGGCCTGCACCGACGCCAGCGCCTGCGGCGCCATCACCGCAGCCGTCACGCCCTGCAAGGCGCGTCCGGCGATCAATACCCCGGGCGACGCGGCGAAACCGCACAACATCGATGCGGCCGCAAAGCCGATCAGCCCGAGCAAAAACACACGGCCTCTTCCGTATAGGTCGCCGAGCCGTCCGCCAGTGATCAGCGTCACGGCATAAAGCGCGGCATACGAGGAAATGACCAACTGCTCGGCGGAGGCCGAGGCGCCCAATTCTTCGTGGATCGACGGAAGTGCGACGTTGACAATAAAGAAATCGAGCGGTGGCAGGAACGCGCCCATCAATAGAACCACGAACATCGCCCAGCGGCGTGGGTCGGGTTGGGAAACATCATCTCGGAACATGGGCAGCCTTCATACGGAATCAATCAAGGGGCGCATCGCCGTACTGACCATGCGATGCACCCACAGCACGACGGGGGTTATGTGTTAAACGCCCTCAAACTTTTCCGAACCGGCAATCGGCTTCCAGTTTGCCAACGGTGTCAGGAAGTGCAGTTCGAAGCGTCGCGACGTGAATCGCCATTGACCTTCGCGGCGTTCGAAGCGGTCGTAATAGAGGCCGCTGACCTGCACCGGCCCTTTTTCGATGTCATGAAACAAGCAGTCGGCCGCGACGGTTGCCGCAGCCACGGCACCCTCGATGTGAATCATGGGGTTGGACATCCAATGATGCATGTGGGGCATCTTTCGCCAGCTCCTTTGGGCCATGACCAGTATCTCTTCAGGGTTTCCCCCGGCGCCGAAGCCAGGTAGGTCCAGAGTGGCGTCGTCATGCCAAAGGGTGCGCAAGAGATCGATGTCCATAAGATCGAATGCATTGGCGTAACCGGAAATCAGCGATTCGATTGCCATGCGGCTTTCCAATGCCTCCAGGCGGGCAGCCAGGGTTTCAATATTCATGGTTACATTCTTCTGTGAGTGGATAGGTCAGGCCTGTTCGGCCCGGCTGACGGTTGTGTCCAGCCACTGCGAAACCACCTTGAAGACATCGTCGCAGTTACGTTCATAGATCAACCCGTGCCCGTTGCCATGGATGCCGAGGGATGGTAGATCCAGGTGGTGGACGTTGGCGCCGGCATTGCGCAGGAACGGCACGATGCTGCTCGCGAAGGAGGCGAACACGGAGGTTTCCCCGGTCACCAGCCCGACAGCAACGCCCTTAAGCGCGGGAATCTTCAACGCCGAGGGATCGGCTGTGCGCACCTGAGCTGGCGTTGCGCAAGGTGGATCGAAGGTGATCGGCGCCGCCGTCAGCCCCCAGTCCAGGGAGCCGATACCGGGTGTTTCACCAAACACCGGGCCCATTGGCTCGACCGCGACGATGGCGGCGAGCATACCTGGCCTGCGGTCAGCCAACAGCCAGGCGTCGGGGCCAGAAGCGGAGTGCGTGATGACGATGGCTTTGCCGATGCGATCCAGTAACTGAGCCAGGCGATCGGCATCGAGGGCCTGGGACGCCGCCAGGTCGGCAGGCATGGGCCCGTAGGCCGCGATGAAGGCATCGAAGGCCACCTCGTCCTCTGTCGCGAACGGCCACTGGGTTTCACCACCACCTTCGGGAAAGTAAACCTCGCGGGCGCGCTCATAGGAAAAGGCCGGCCCCATCGGTCCCATGATCTCGGGATGGTAAGGTGAGCGGCCGTGGCCCGGCCGATCGACGCAAAACACCACGTAGCCGTCTTCAATAAAGCGCTGCGCCCATCCGGGGCGGCCGTCCGGCGTTGCCAGCCACTCAGTGCCTTGCAGTGTGCCGCCATGCACCAGAACCACCGGGTATGGCCGGGTAATGCGCTCGGGGGACTCCCACGCGACGAACATGGGCCCTTTCTGAAAATGTTTACCCGCCTTGGCCACTCGCTCTCCGGTGATCCAGAAATAGCCACGGCGCGAGGTGGTCAGCGGTGCGTCAAACCACGGCTGTGCGCAACGGTTCGGGATGGCCGCGCTTTTCTCGAGGTCGGTGCTCATCCCCTTGCCCCCATGCCATTGAATTCGATGTGCATCAATACCTCCCGCTGTCGTTGCCTGCGTTCATGGGTTCATTGTGCGAACCGAAGGGTTGCGGCGGGACTGTCATTGCTGCATCTTCGCCGTTCACATTTGTACGAGGTACGCCATGGAATGGAATGACTTGCGTGTCTTCCTCGCCATCGCGCGGGGCGGCTCGCTGGGCGCAGCGGCGAAGCTGTTGGGCGTCAGCCACCCCACCGTGGGACGGCGCCTGCATGTGCTCGAGCAGGCCAGCGGCCAGGTGTTCTTTCGCCGTACTGCGTCGGGACTGGTGCTGACCGACAGTGGTGAACGTATTTTCGAACTGGCCGAGGAAATGGAACGTAGCGCGCTGACGATCGAGCGGCGCATCGCGGGCGAAAGCGACCAGCCTGAAGGCCTGTTACGGATCTCTTCAGCGGACTGGTTCGCCTGTTACGTACTCGGCCCCGTCTTGAGCGAGCTCTTGCGGCGGTATCCATTGATCGAGCCCGAGGTGATCGCCGGACACCGGTTGTTCGACCTGACACGCAGAGAAGCGGATATTGCATTCCGCATCGTTCCCTTCACCGAACCCGACATCGTCCAACGACGGCTCACTACGCTGAGCTACGGGCTGTACGCGAGTGCACGGGTACCATTCCTGCCACGAGCTGATGGTGAGGGTGTCGGCCTGATCACCATGAACATCGCACAATCGCATTACCCCGACGTGCTCTGGTTGCAAGAGCTGTACCCGCGGGCCAGAACCGTATTCACCAGCAGTAGCCGTACGGTCCAGGCTCAGATGTGCGCACTTGGGTTGGGCGTTGCCGTACTGCCCCGCGTCCTGGGTGACCAATTGCCCGCGCTCAGGCTGCTGGACACCGACGAGGCGCCGCCCGGGCGCGATATCTGGATGGGTTATCACCACGATATGCGACAGATGGACCGGCTTCGCGCACTCGCCGACCTGGCGGGCGAGATGATTGGCACAACCTGATCAACGCCCTGCCCTTACCCACCTTCCTGGGGGCTGTCGACGCTAGCGGGGAAGCGCAGTTCATCCAATCCGCTCTTCATCTGCTCCCCTGTTACGACGAAACCGGCCCGTCATCATTGAAAATTTGCGCATACCACCTAGCGACGGGCTGCCCAAACCCACCGAAATGGAGGGAAACCACGTTTCGAAAAATGCGATAGCGACGTCAATTTCATCGGCTCTCAAGAAATCCCAAACATAATGTTCGGGCAAGGGAGTGAAGTTGCGCACTTGATCAATATTCGGCCATTTCATCCTGTCTTCCTTATGAGTCATATTCCCCGATACTTACGGCGGGGTTATTGCAAGCGAAACTGCCTGCCAGCTGACGTCATATAACGGCGATTGTTGAGGAGGATGTCGCCGAGATTAAGTTATTCCATTCAAGCAAAGTTTTTTGGTTGAGATCGAGCGTCGCTGCGGCCATGGGGCGTCCTTATGCCGAACCGCGATGATGCCTTGCCACATAGTTCAGATTCTATCTGAAGAGCTCTTGCGCCGCCCTCTTCGCCTCCGGCCAAGTCTTAACCGGCACCACTTTTTATTATTGAAAAGAGTTGACCCACACAGGAAAGCGACTAGCCTAGAAACACCACTCGTTATTCATCGGGTGAGCGGAAAACAAGAGACAGGGATGCTCTTATGGATACCTATCGATATGACTATTCCTATGCGTTGACCCAGGACAAGGTCAACGACATCATGCGCAAGAACTTGGCATCCGTTTCGATGCCTATCGCCTATACAGACCACGACCCCATCACCGGGGCGATCACCACCCTCGATGTCCATCTGGATGTATGGAGCATGGCTGACGGTGGCCAGAACAGTCTGATGAAGCTCAACGTGCCCATCAAGGATGGCAACCTGAGCATTTCCAATCTCCCCGGCGTCAACGGCGAGTGGGATATGTCCGGGGTCTCCCTGTTGCTGGAGATAACGCTGGGCTGGATGGGCCCCGGTAACCAACAGGAACTCAACGGTGAAGGGTCACTGACCCAGTTGGTGTTCTCTCCTGCTCAAGACGCAACACCTGGCGACCCCGGCTACGTTGCAGTACTCACGGTTACAGATCCTTCCGGCGAGTTGACGAGTGCCGCCATCGGTATGCTCAAGCAGATCATCCAAGCGGCCTTCTACGAGAACCGGGACAACCTGCAGTATGTATTCGCCGGGGTCGTTCCGGTGCCCGCCGGGGCGACGACATGGCTGCGCCCGTACAAATGGCAGTACTACATTGCATCGGGTGATATCGAAGCACTCTGCTTCCTGTCCATGCTCGACGATACGCCGTTTCCGTCCACCCCCGCGTTCGACTCGACGGCACTGGTGCCAGGCGCCAACGCTGTGGCCCTCGTCTCGCAGGAGGCCTTTTTCAAAAACACGCTATTACCCGGTGTCGAGGCTACCTTTCCGGGAGGGTCGTTTTCCGTCAGCCAATCGAACCAACATTCGCTGATTTCCAACAATGGCTCCTTTACCGTGAAAGTTGGCGGCGACGCGATCAACACCAACAGATTTTCCCTATGGCCCTCCGATGCCGGGGATGGATTGCAGACCTCCTCTGCGGGCGGCGGCCCCCTGACCTTCCTCTTCGGCCTGGCCAATCTCCCCGATGCCTCCTACAGCTGGACCGCCCAGACGGTCAACCCGCTGTCGCTGGACATTTCGAGCGGAACAATGATCTTCAGGCAGGACCCGACCCCCAAGACCACCCACGACCAGGATATTCCCTGGTACGACTACATCATCCTGGTGGGGCTGGGCCTGACGCTGGTAGGCCTGATTGCCGACATCACCGATGCCGTCAACGACTTCGGCGACCAGGTCAACGATGCAGGCGTGTCGAACATCAATAAGGCGCTGCAGTCCACCCTCGGCAACCATGCGGTGAACGTCACCGACCTCCTCGACTGGCAGGCCAATGGCCAATCGTTCAAGTTGACCGACGGCGGGCTCGACGGTGCCCTCTACTTCCGGGGAAACCTTTCCTGAGCATTCCAAGTACCCGGCCCAGGCTCCATGCCGGGAAATAGATCCGCCCACCCAGGAGGAAACAGCCAATGGCAAACTCCACCGACAACACCTCGCTCGCCCCTGAGCCCGTATCAGAAATCCCCTCCCGTCCAACGGCTGATACCTATGACTGGGATACGGTGGTGGCCCTGCATTTCGACACTACCAATACTGCGCTCACCGACAACTGGAGCAGCGTCGACAGCCGGGCGAAGACCATTTCGCAGGCAGCCAGCGACGATCCGTCCTATCAGATTCAGGCCAGCCTAGACGCCTGGCAGTTGACCACCGGCGGTGACGGCAAGAACATCAACATGAGCGTTCCAATCGCCAGCGGTGTCTACCAGGCCGGCAGTAATAGTTATTCGCTGGACGGGCTGGGCATGAGCGTAATCATCCAGATCAACATGGACTGGATCCCCGACCCTGACCAGAAGTCCTTCGTGATCAACAGCGGGGTGGATGCTATCGTCGCCGACCTCGAGCAAAACATCGTCGATGCGGCCCTCATTGCCGACTTCGCGGCCAACGGTGTCACGATCACCAGCGAGTCGAAGCTTTCGACGGTTACCCCGGACGCCGCCTGGTTGATCGCCGCCACCGACAACACGTTCTACTACCTGTTCTTCAGCGAGGACAAGGACCAGAACAAGTTCCTTTCTGTCTATCAGTACACCGAGTCGTTTACCAGCCAGCTTCGCGCCCTGAGCACGGAAGCCGGCGGAACGCCAGCTGTCGTGGTGATAAATATTCTGAACCCGCCAAACGCCGGCAGCATCGGCAACGCGGTGCTCCCCGACCTGCTGAGCGAATGGTTCAACAGCAATATCAGCTATTTCAATTTCGTTTTCTCGGTCATCGACCTGACACCCCAACTTGAGCAGTCGCCCAGCTACACCTGGATCGACCCGACAGCCACCAGCTATGCCGTCATTGACGAGCAGAGCATGGCCAGTTCGGTGATGGGTGTACTGACCATGGTCCAGAACAACACACCCGGTTCGAACCATCAGGTATCACCCAATGCCATTCCCTCAGGGAGCGACGCGAACGGCGCCGACGTGGGGTTGCTGATCAGCGGGCAGAACTTCATGAAGAACATGATGCTCGGAGGCGCCAAGAACCTGTTCGACGATGCCAGCGATGATGATTTCTCGATATTCAACGATGGCTTGTCCATCAAGAACGTCAACGCGCTGACCTACGGCTACTTCAAGATGGAAGACGACCCCGACGCCACCACCGCGGACAATGGTTACTCCGCCGAGCTGGACAATGGCTCGCTGCCCCAGGGCCTGGTCGACGCCTTCAAGCACTCGGATAGCCAAGGCGGCTATTACTACAACCCTGACTTGCGCGGCGATACCGTCAAGGTCAACGTCGCGGGCAGCCAATGGTTCCTCAGTGGCAACGGCTCCGAGTACATCGTTGACCTCAACGACGGTCAGCTCGAGTTCTACACGGCGACCCAGGTCACCATCGCCGCCGGACAGTTCGAGATGAACCTGGAGCACAGTTTCCTCGAAATCAAGTTCATTGACCTGACCTACTCGCAAAGCTGGCAGTACGACGTGCACATCAACTACACCGAGCAGGTAAACCTTGGCCTGAAAACGGTCACCACATCGACGGGTGCGACGAAGCAGATCTTCAACTTCACCCAGTCAGTGCGCAACATGACCGTCGAAGTCACCAAGACCCAGGCGGAGATCACCTTCCAGATCGTGATGGGGGCTGTAACCGCCAGCCTTGCCCTGATCGCCGTGCTCGGTCCGATCGTCGACGGCCTGGCCGGCGCGGCGGAGGTGACTGTTGCCAGCGTCGATGAAGGCAGCGCGATCATCGATGAAGCCGCGTTCGTCGACGAGCTCAGTGGCAGCGAGCAGGCGCAGGAGCAGAACATCGCCAACGAGGAGAATGCCCTGGCCAATGGCGCCGAGCAGGTCGCAGGCCGGATGACCCGCATCAAGAATGCCTTCAACTCCACCCGCTGGAAGGTGTTTGGCGGCATCACTGCCGCCATCGGCGCCGCCTACGGTGTCGAGATAGCCGTTTCCGCGATCATGTCAGCGGCGTACAAGAACGAATGGGATGATGTGCCCGGGTTCGACGACTTTGCCAACGACGCCATCGAGCCGTACACCTTCCCTGGCATCAATGGCTATGACCTCACGTCGGCGTGGCTTGCCGACTCACTTCAGATCGGTCTGAAAACGAAATAAACGCAACGGCGCACGGAAAAGGAGAGGCTTCATGGCGATCAGCACTGCGGGGGTCTACACCTACAATTGGGATACCGCCTTCGCCATCCCGATCCCGGACGTAAACAAGACCATTGTCGACCAGAAGTCGTCACCGCCCGCTTTCACGATCACGGCGGTTGACGCCTACACGGTTTCGGCCAATTTCTGCGACTGGCAGGTCTGCATGGGAGGGGATGGAAAGAACGTGCGCTTTTCCATCCCCATGACCGGGATCGTGGTCGACTACAGCAGTGGAGCGCGGGTGACCTGCGACACGGGTACCGCGGTCATTGAAATCAACCTTCACTACATTCCCCATGAAGCATCGGGTGATGTCGCCTCCAATCCCTTTGCGCTGGTAGCGAAAACCACCTCGGACGACCCTTCGACCCCCGTGGCGGCCCTGGTCGGGCAGGTGACGTTGTCTCCCGACCCTGGGACCGTCACCGGCGCAGTCTTTGGCCAAGCGCTGCTGGACTGGATCAATGATCATCTGGATGAGTTCAACCACATCTTCTCGGTGGTCGATCTCAACCGGATGATCGATCAGCAACAGTGGGGGTTCGTGACCCCCAACTACACCAGCT
The DNA here is from genome assembly GCF_054889225.1 of Pseudomonas sp. X10. Classification (NCBI taxonomy): domain Bacteria; kingdom Pseudomonadati; phylum Pseudomonadota; class Gammaproteobacteria; order Pseudomonadales; family Pseudomonadaceae; genus Pseudomonas; species Pseudomonas sp. X10. Next base: position 3,021,550 of record NZ_CM142677.1, read on the forward strand.
ACGCTTACCTCGACGGCAGCACCCTCGAGGACAGTGTCCTGGGCGTTCTCACCATGACCGGTGACCGAAGCGGTGAATCCCTGAGCGAACAGATTTCTCCGTCGGCGATTCCCGGGGGCAGTGAAGCTGGGTTTCTGGTGTCCCAGGAGCGAACCCTCTACGACCTGGTGCGACCGGCGATCATGGTCGCCTATCCGGGGCTGACCAACGACAACTTCCTGATGAGCGACGACAAGACCCGCCTCTACCTGGTGCAAGGCGTGTCCGTCGACATGCCGCCAGTGGAACATGACGGATCGACCTACTATCCGAAGCTCACCGCCCTCACTGTCGAGACCGACGGCGAAACATTCACCGTCACCAGCACCACCAACACCTACATCACCTTCGGCGTCACATCGCAGACGACAGCCACCAACTGGTACACCCTCGACCTCGGCACTTCCAACAACGGGCAAACCATTACCTTCATCCAGACACAACCAACGGATCAGCAGTACGCCGTCCACCAGGATCCTGGCGTGATCGTCACCGAGATCATCCTGTCGATCATCATTGGCCTGGTTTCGCTGATCTGCGCCCCGCTCACGGACGGCGCATCGATCGTCGTCGGCGGCCTGGTGATCGGGCTGCTCCTGGGAGCATCACAAATCGCCACGGCGACCATCGAGTCAGTCAACAAGGACACCTCCCCTGCCGTGGACCTGCTTATGATCAACGCTGTCGACCCGATCAAATGGACGGGCAGCGACTCGTTCAAGCTCGATTACGTCCATCCGAACATTTCATTGCAACTGGGCGGTGATCCACTGTTCGTCTAGCCCGCGTCACACTCACGGGTTAGGGCCGCTCAACCCAAGGCCAGCGTTCGTGGATACATACGGAACAACAGGAGGCCTGCCATGGCAAACCAGTCGACTCACTTCGTGAAGTACCGCATGAAAGATGGCGCCCAGGGCGAGCACTACGTCACTTTTTCTTCCCGAGGACCAAGGCCGCCGATAACCGGGGAGAACCATCCCCTCATCCGCAAGCTTGCTGAAACCGACTCCGCGACAGCGGACACGGTAGAGCGACTGATCCAGGAAATGACAGCGAACGAACAGCGCTTCTTTGCCTGGCTAGGTGGTGATGCATCACGCATGGAATATTTCATGAAGGACCCGATCAGCGCATTGAGGCAGGCGCTGCCCGAGCTTCCGGAGGCGTTCTTCGACAAGCTCGCCTCATTGCCGAAGCTGTTCGCAACCAGGAAGTAGCCATCTTTGCTTTCCATGAAAAGCGCGGCCTGGGCCGGAGAGAACTCCATCAAGGGTGCACCTTGCGCAAATCGCATCCGCTTGCTCGGCGATTGCAGACCCAGCACTCCAAGTGCTACCAAGTCTTGAGCTCCCCTGACATTGCCTCCAGGGCAAGTGTCCAACGGTGCCTAGTCGTTATCATTTTCGGCGCGAATAGCTGATTCGTTAGCAAATTTAGGTGAGTGTTAGCGTGTTCGCACCCACCCGATTATCGTTTTCGCATACCAGCCCCTTCTGGTTATCATTTTTCACCCCTCGTTAGGGGGTTCGACTACGTATGGTACGCAACTGCCCTACGACACTGGCCTGCAGGCGCGCTACTGTCACTGGACTGGTCGCTGAGCTACATCGACACCGACCTGTCCCAGGCTGAGTGCGCCAGCTACATGGGCTTCACGATCACCGTGCTGGTGGCGGTCGGCAAGACGTTCTGACCGCCCTTGCATCAACAGCCAATCAGCCCAGCGCCGGATTGCGCACATAGCGGAAAATGACATAGCAACTGGCGATCAATACCGGAACGATCGCCAGCATGCCCATGTAGGTTTGCCCCGTCAGGTCGTTGATGAAACCCACCATGGCGGGTGCGATCATGCCGCTCAGTTGCCCCATGGAGTTCACGGCGGCAACGGCACTGGCGATGGCTATTCCAGAGAACGTCGATTGAGGCAGGCACCAGAAGATCGGTATCGCGATGAACGATCCCGAGGTCGCGAGGACCAAGGCCGCCATCAACACCACCGGGCTGTCGGAGAACAAGCAGGCCAGGATATAACCGACCGTGGACGCCAGCATGCACAGCATCAGATAGGACTTGCGGTCCCCTGTACGGTCAGAGCGCCGCGTCATCCAGACCATGCCAACGCACGCGACAGCGTAAGGCAAGGCCGTTAGAACGCCGACATGCAGCATGTCCTCGACACCTGACTGGGCGATCAGATGTGGCATCCAGAAGTTGAGACCGTAGCTCGCCATCTTGATGCCGAAATACACGAACGCGAAAACCGCCACCTCTCGCGTCACCAGCACCTTCCAGAATGAGGAGTGGCTTTCAGGCACGTTCTCGCGCCCTACCCCCACATTCTTCTGCAGCAAGTCTTTTTCTTCCTGGGTAAGCCATTTGGCGGACTGGATGTCCCGATCCAATTTCCACAGGACGATAAGCCCCATCAAGCAGCACGGCAGGCCGGATAGGACGAACAACCAGTGCCAACCCGCCAGCCCCAGGAAGCCGTCCATGCCATTGAGCACAAGCCCTGCGAGTGGCGCGCCAATAGCGCCAGACAGCGGTATGGCGAGAAACCAGATCCCGTTGATGCCGGCCAACTGCTTCTTGGGGAACCAGCACGCCATGTAGAAAAGAATGGCCGGCCCAAACCCCGCCTCCATGACTCCGATCAGAAAGCGCAAGAAGTACAAGGTGTATTGTGAGTAGGCGAACACGAGGGCGGCAGTCGCCAATCCCCACGAGATCATGATGCGACAGATCCATGCCGGCGCGCCGTACTTCCTCAAGCCAAGGCCGCTGGGCACTTCGAACAGCACATAGCCAATGAAGAACATACTCGCGGCTAAACCGTAGGCCGTATCGCTCAGGCCCAGCTCAGCCTGCATCTGCGTCTTGGCGAAGCTGATGTTTATCCTGTCGAAATAGGAGAACAGGAAGCAGATGATGGCAAGAGGGACGATACGCCAGGCCACCCTGCGGTAGAGCAGCAACTCTTTTAGATGCTCCTCGTCCGAGGCCTGGTTAGCCGATGTATGGGTAGCGCTGACCATGTGATTTCTCCAGTTTTTCTAGTTGTTGGAGATTGAGAGAAGTTGCTGCTCTCTTTCCTTGCCTAATCTGAGTAGAAGTCCAGACAGTCGACTTCAGTGTCATCTGTTCATCTACGTATGCTTGACGACGCGAAGCGCATCACCTTTATCGTCCACCCTGAAAACGCCCGCCGCCTGAAGGCGCTCGATCTGGACATCGTCATAACCAAGGTCTTGCATGACCTGGCAGGTATGTTCGCCCACGCGCGCGAGCGGTAGGCGGGCCTGGAGCCGGTCCCCATCGAAGCTCAAGGGCAGCAACGGCACTTCGGTTCGAGAGCCGTCGTCCAGATGCAAGGTGGCCAGCCCCCCACTTGCCTTCAAGTGGGGGTCGTCGAACAGGTCCTCAGGCTTGCATATCGCTGCAAATGGAATGCCGCTGAGTTCCAGCTCGACGGCCAGCTTCTTTGCATCCAGGGTGGCGAAGATTTCCGCCAAGTGAGCGAGCAGTCGAGGGCGCTGCGCCACGCGCGCCGTGTTCGTCGCCAGGCTGGGGTCATCCAGCAGCGCCTCCTGGCCGAGGATCTTGCACAAGGCCGCCCACTGACCATCGCCGGTGGCCGCAACGAACATCTGCTCGCCACCTGCGAACCTGAAAACGTCATAGATCGACCAGGCGCTGATCCTGCTGGGCATTGGCGCGGGCGCCTGCCCGGTGACGGCGTACTGTTGCATATGTTGGGCGCAAAGCAGTACGCAGTTCTCGAACAAGGCGCTCTGAATCACTTTGCCTTTACCCGTCCGGTTCCGCTCATTCAGTGCGGCCAGCACTCCAATCGCACCGAACATGCCCCCCATGATGTCATTTACCGAACTCCCCGCACGCAACGGTTGCCCCACAGGGCCTGTCATGTAGGCGAGCCCGCCCATCATCTGCACGACTTCATCCAAAGCCAGGCGATTCTCATAAGGCCCCTTCAGGAATCCTTTATGAGAAACGTAGATAAGCTCGGCGTTGCGCGCGCTGAGGGCGTCGTAGTCCAGCCCGAGTTCGGCCATGCGCCCAGGTTTGAAATTCTCGATGAACACATCGGCAGTGTCGACCAAGGCAAGGATCGCTTCCCGGCCAGCCGCACTGCTCAAGTCCACGGCAACGCTTTTCTTGTTGCGGTTGAATATTCTGAAAAAACCTGCGCCGGCCCCCGGAAGGTGCCGCGTGCTGTCCCCTTTGACAGGCTCGACCTTGATCACTTCCGCGCCCAGATCGGCCAACACCATGCCACACGCAGGCCCCATCACCATATGAGACAGTTCGACGACACGAATACCTTCAAGCGGCAGTTTTGACATTTGACGTACTCCGTTCCAGGCATTGCGGCCTGCATGAAATCAAGCGATGGTTTGGACGTTCCTGGGCAGGCCGACACGTGCTATGTGGCCATACAGTGCTTCATCAGGCAGCGCAGACTCGACAAGCGCTCGGCACGCCAGCAAACGCTCGATATCGATACCGGTTCGAAAACCCATGCCCTGCAACATGAACACCAGATCTTCGGTGACCGCATTCCCCGAAACCCCAGGGGCGAATGGGCATCCACCGATGCCTCCCAAGGAGGCGTCCAGCTCACGGATGCCGTGCTGGACAGCGATCAGTGAGTTGGCCAGGGCCAGCCCGCGGGTATCATGGAAATGAACTGACTGAAGCTTCTCGCCCGCAACGGCCCGCACCGCCTGCAGCGTTTTCTCGACCTGGCCTGGGGTGGCATGGCCGGTAGTGTCCGCCAGGGAAACGATGTCACAACCGGCCGCCAGGACCTTCGAAGTCAACGAAACAAGATCGCTGAGGGGAACCTGGCCTTGAAGGGTGCACCCGAAGGCGGTCGACATGCCGGCGATCACCTGCACTGGATGACCCGCCTGATCACGGAGTTCACCTATGCGCGCCAACACCTCCACCATTTGCTCCGGAGTGCAGCGCACGTTCGACTGGCTATGGGCTGCGCTAACGGACACCGGTACGATGATGCGCTGGGCGCCCGAAGCGAGCGCGTTCTGCGCCCCGCGCAAGTTGGGCGCCAGCACAGTCACGGTCAGATCGGGATAAGCCAGGGCATGCGCGACGACCTCGGCGGCGTCGGCCATTTGCGGCAGCAGCTTTGGCGGCACGAACGAAGCGACTTCCATATGCCGCACACCAGCCTCGTAGGCCGTGTCGATCCATTTCAGTTTTGCCGAGGTGGGCATGATGCTGCGAAGGCTCTGCAGGCCGTCACGCATACCCACCTCGTTTATTCTTATTTCGTTCATGCGGGCTCTCGGGCGAGCGGAAGTGATGCCAGCCTAAGTAGCTTGCTCCCCATCGAAAAGACGTTTTTGGCGGTGCTATCCATCTCCGCTTGAGATGGATAGCGCTTGTGACCTAGGCAGACGCAGGGGCCGCCAGCAGATGATCGAGCAGACGCCTCGCCGACAGCGAAAGGCTGGCGCTATCCCGTACGCAGATCACGAACTCCCCCGTCACCCAGTCGTCCGTCAGCGGAATGACCCGAAGCCCAAACAACTCGACGTAACGGGCGACGGCCTCTTGGGGAAAGATGGCCAGCACCATTCCCGCTTCCACCAGGCGAAGCGCCGCATCGAAGGACGACACACAGGTTCGATATTGCAGATCCTTGCCGGCAGCCCGGGCCAGTTTCTGCATCTGGGTGCCGAGCGTGGAAAAGGCGGAGATGTTCAGGTGGTGGAAATCCAGTGTCTCTACGAAGCTGATGCTTTCACGATGAGCCAGGGGATGACCGGCATTGACCACGACCGAGAGGTGATCCGTGCGGTACGGATGGAACTCCAGGTCACCTTCAGCCATGGACTTGCGGCAAATACCGATATCGGCGTGCCCCTCCTCTATGCCGCGAATCACGTCCGAGCTGAACCGCTCTTCGACGTCGACCTGGATATTTTCGTTGTCGGCCAGAAAGCGGGCGAGTTCCTCCGGCAAGAACTCCATGAGCGACGATACATTGGCAAGCACCCGCACATGACCCCGAGCGCCTTCGGCATATTCGCTCAGCTCGCCCTGCAGGCGCTCGATATCGCGCATGAACTTACGCGCATGGCGAAGCAACGCCTGCCCTGCCGGCGTGGGAGTCACGCCTTTCTTGCTGCGCTTCAATAACGCTGTAGCGAACGCCGACTCGATATCCGAGATTCGCTTGCTCACAGCCGAGGGCGCGATGAACTCCCGTGCTGCCGCCGCAGCGATGCTGCCCTCCTCGCAGGCCGCGATGAAGAGCCGCAGCGAAACTGGATCAAATTGCCACATGGTCTTCCTGTTCTAGATTCCGGCCAAGTTGACGTTCCATATGACACGCCTGCGCTGAAGACCGTCAAGACCGGACAACTCGCAACTCAAGCCCGCTTGCCCAGCAACATCACCACGCCGAACAACGCCCCCAGGCCTGCGACCAAGGCCAGCGAGAATGATGGCTCGCGCAGACTCAGCGCCATGATCGCCGACCCGAAGCCCAAGACGGCGATCATCGCACCGATGGCGCGAGCCCCCATGGAACCGTAGAAATGAGTCCGCCGCGCAGCCAGCGTACCGGCGGGTTGCCGCTTCTGCCAGGCTTGGAGCGAGGCCTGGAATTCACGCAGCAAGCGCTCGCGGCTCGGGAGGTCCACGGGGCTAACGAGCAATGTGGGATGGCCCGGGCGAACCAGTTTGAGGAAATCGTCGGTGCCCCAACTGGTCAGCTCAGCAAAAGCGACCGGCGCACGGTGCGAGAACGCCAGCCCCTCAGGCGTCACCTTGACCTGGTTGCGGGTGGGAAAGCCCTTGAAAGCGACGATGGGCGGCAGCAGCAAGCCAATCAAGGCGACCACGGCCGCCAGCCCCAACGGCCCACGGTTGAACACCACGAACATGAAGCCCCCCGCAGCCAGCGCAAAGGCCAAAGGCACCGCGAGTTGATGCCAGCGGGTATAGACCGACGCTTGGATACTGTCATTGCTGCTCATGCCTGGAGCTTCATCAGCCATGTTGTCCTCGAATAGGTCGCGTCGTTTGCGTCGTCATGTGTGATGTAGTGGCGCACGCTCAGTGGGCCTGATCATCGTGGCTTTCCTGGTAAAGGTTTAGCCCACCCGCAGATTTTCGGTTTTACCGACGGCCTTATCAATGGAGATAAATTTTTTTGCCCTCGGCACAAACGTCGTGCCGGTTTATTTGCCTCTATTTGGGTAGCCGTTATCCTGACTCGCACCAAACCAGCTCTTTGACCACTGGACGCGCCGACATGCTTTGGATTGAGTCCTACGGACTTCCTACTGGTTGTCTATTCGATTTTTTCAAACTCTAGCGGCCCCATATTGGTGCGCACATTCGCGTCAGACTGGATAAGTCAAACACCTATGGCCGCTCCTGCGCTGCACTTGCCAATCACTCGCCCCCTTGACGCTGCATCAAGCCAGCCGTAGAGTTATTTCCGTGGTCCTACCAGTCGGACCAAATACTAAAACAAGAACCATCTTTCAATTTCTGCCCACCGACCAGCCCTTGGCCATGCTCTCTCGTATGGCAAGGAACATTCTATTCGCAGCAAAACGCTAGGTAATAAGAGCGTGCCTTGATACCGGGAAATTGAAAATGCTTTCACACGTTAGAAAGTTATATGTGCAAGTTTTGATAGGTTTCGTTCTAGGTTGCATACTCGGCTATTCATATCCTCCCATCGCGATGCAATTACTGCCATTGGCCGAAGGGTTCATCAAGCTGATCAAGATGTGCCTGGGGCCCATCGTATTCTGCTTCGTCGTTAATGGGATTGTTCGAGCGGGATCTCTGCGGGTCGCGGGGCGGGTGGCCTTTCGCACCATCGTTTATTTCGAAATCATTACCACACTGGCGTTACTGATCGGCGTCATCGCCACAATGATGCTCAAACCCGGTGCCGGCATGAATATCGACTTGACGACACTGGACGCATCCTCCGTCGCCAGTTTCGTGGGTAACGCGGATAAAGTAACGGACATTAAAAGCTTTCTCCTGAACATCATACCGAGTACGTTCGTCGCACCGTTCGTCACCGGGGATATTCTTCAGGTCCTGCTGATTTCCATAATGTTTGGCTGTGCCCTGCTAGCCGCAGGGGAAAAAGCCACGGGAGTTGGGCGGCTGTTCGAGAGCATTACCGAAGTACTGCTCAACCTCATCGGCTACATTGTCAAGTTGGCGCCGCTGGGTGTCATGGGGGCGATGGCGTTCGCAGTCGGTAAGTTCGGTTTCGGCACGCTTCAACAACTGCTTGCCTTGGTCCTGACTTACTACCTGGCCTGCGCCTTCTTCTTGTTCGCCGTGCTGGGCCTGGTGATGAGGTTATGCGGGTTGAGCCTCGTCAAGTTCATCGTTTACTTCAAGGACGAGATCCTGATCGCGCTGGGCTCTGGCTCTTCCGATGCCGTCATGCCTAACGTCATGAAAAAACTGGATCACTTGGGCGTCAAGAACACCACCGTGGCCCTGGTAATTCCCATGGGCTACTCGTTCAATCTGGACGGTTTCTCGATCTGGCTCACCTGCGCTGCGATTTTCATTGCCCAGGCAACCAACACCCCGCTGACTTTCGAGGCTCTGGCGCTGATCCTCCTGGTGTCGATCCTTACTTCCAAGGGTTCTCATGGAATACCGGGGGCCGCCACCGTAGTGCTGGCCGCAACACTAACCGCCATCCCTTCCCTGCCAGTGATCGGCATCGCCCTTATCTTGCCCATCGATAAACTTCTGGGCTTCTTCAGGGTTGCGCTCAACCTGATTGGCAACTGTGTGGGCGCCGTGGCGGTTGGACGCTGGGAGGGGCATCTGGACGTGGACAAGGCGCGCCGGGTACTGGCGGGGCAAGAGGCGTTCGTACGCCCAGAAGAACCCGTGGCGCCTTAGGGCAAGCCCAACAACAGCCGATCCGACTCAGCGAACCAGAACTCTTCGAAATTCTTTCCGGGGCCACCCCGATCGAGAACCAGGAAGCGCGCGGCATGATAAGGAACCAGAACGGTATGGTGCCAAACTCCCGGCCGATAATTGATGCCCTGTTGGCCATCACTGATAAACGCCAGCACCTCGCCAGGCAGCCCCTGCTCGTCCGTGGATGCCACGACTGTGATGAAAGGATGGGCAGTCAGAGGAATAAAGGCTTGGCTGGACAAAGGGGCCCGCTGCAGAAACTTCACAACGAACGGGAACTGTTGGGGCCTGGAATTGAGAAGACTGACAATCGGCCGCCCGCGGGCTTTGTCCACGTCGATGGTCGCCAGGTCGTGAAAGCGCTCAGCCATACCGTCGTTCAAGCTGAAGCCCTGCTTACCGGTACTTTCGATGACGTCGCCAAAGGGTTTGAAACGCGCTTGGGTCAGGGGCTCAAGCGTCAAAGTATCAGTGTGCATGTCAGGCACCTACTTTATCGACAGGCAAACCGAGCACTACGCCGGCTCGCTCCGCGGAATACATGATATGAGTTTCAACTGCCATGCGAGCTTTCAGTGGGTCATGCTCGACAAGCGCCTCGATGATGTCTTCGATCTCTTCGATAGAGGCCACGATGGAATTGAAACGCTGGTCGGCAAAAGCCCACTGGTTACTGCGTTCAATTGCCGAGCGGAGATTCTCGCCGGCCTGCTCGAGCATCCGGTTGTTAGACCAACGAAGTATCCGCAAGTGAAAATCGATATGGCATTGGCTCAATTGATGCAAATCGCGGGACAGCGCCGCCGCGTGCATATGCTCAACAATCCGGCGCAACTCGGTTTGCTGTTTATCGCTGCAAGAACGCGCCAACAACATTACCGCCAAGCCCTCGAGGCCAAAGCGCATCTGATAAATCTCCTCCAGGTCGAATTTACCGGGAGGCTGCCACTGATCATTGAGCTGGGCCTGGCGCTGCTCGTCGTTCAAGACAAACGTACCCTTGCCGGCCTCAACCCGCAGAAACCCCAACGACTCCAATGCGCTCATGGCTTCGCGCAACGAATTGCGACTGACCTCAAGTTGCTCCGCCAAGTCGCGCTGAGGCGGCAACTGATGACCTGCCGGCCATTCCCCACTAAGGATCCGTTCCTGGATTTTCTCGATTGCGTAATGGCTTACCGGAAGACGCTCCAGCCGCATGTTAACCCGCTGGGTCTTGCCCTGCGATTCGTCCATCTGTTTTGTCCTGATAAGCGCGTGACTGCTTGGATGGCATGACGCTACAACCCGCATCAGCATAACTACACCGGCCCTACCAGTAGGACCATATCTCACCCTTTAACCAAGGTAAATACAATGTCAAACAAACAGATCCAGCCACCCGGAGTCTTCGCCCATCACCGCGCTGCCCTGACCACTCATTATGCGGTCATGCCCCCGGAGGGTATCCTGCCAAGTTGTATTCCAGGCATCGAACGCACGTCTATCCATGTCCAAGCCTCTAAAGGCCTTGGTGCCGAATTCATCCAGATTCTCTTGGATATCCAGGCCCACGGCGGCATGACTGCGCCACGTAATGAGCCGCTGCAATCGTTCTTCTATGTAATCGAAGGCGACGTGGTACTCGACATTGCGGAGCAAAGGCATGACTTATCCGCTGGAGCCTTTGCCTATGTTCCGCCGGGCACGCCATTCAAACTTCACAACGACACTGATCTCGGCAGTCAAGTCATCTGGATCAGGAAAGCCTACGAACAGGTCGCTGGCATCGAGTTGCCCAGCGCGCTGGTAGGCCATAGCGACGAAGTGGAAAAGCTGAATAAACACACCCAAGGCCGGACATGGCAGCATCTGTTACCGGATGACATCCAGTTCGACTTCGCGGTCAATATTCTCAGTTTCGAGCCTGGCACTTACTTCCCGATGATTGAAACCCATGTCATGGAACACGGGCTGTACATGCTGGAGGGCCAAGGCATGTATCTCTTGCAGGGGGATTGGCATGAGTGCTGGACCAAGGATTTCATCTACATGGCGCCCTTCTGTCCGCAGTTTTTCTATGCCACCGGATGGGAGACTGCCCGATACTTGCTGTACAAAAACGTTAACCGCGACATGACGCTGTAAACCTTGTCAAACCTGTGGCGAAAACCCGCTCCGATCACTTTTCCTGCCAACATCACTCAAGAGGGTGGGCGTGAGGGGGCATCGCTCGCCACATGAACAATAGAAAACGACGCTCCCCGGGCTGCTATACAGCCCGGAGGCCAACGTGAGCTCCAAGCCCTGACGCTTCTCTGGCGCACGGGCCTCCCCCGTACCAACAGCCGCCTCAATAGTCACTATCGAGAAAGGCAATTTCTACTGATCGAGCGCGCCCCATAACCTTGTTTCATCGATTCCACATCTGCGAATCCACGAAACATGGAAGCCGCCCGATGAACACCACCGCCCGCCTGTTGCTCGCCGCTCTGACCGCTCTCGCCATCACCGTGCTGAGCGGTTGCGCCAACCACCCTGAACTACGCCCCTATACCGCCGAGGAAACCCGGCAACTGCAACTCGAAGCCTTGCAGCGCCAGGGCCTGTCCCACGCGGAATACGAACAACGCCGGCTGGCCATCCTGCGCGCGGGCAGCGAACAAGTACTGACCGACACGGCAACACGCGCCCACTCGATCAGCGGTTGAGCACCTAACCTACGAACCGCTCCACACGTGCCGGTTTGCGCTGCATGAGCACCTTGCCGGCGCGGACCGATACCAAGACCTGACCTTGGCTGCGGATCATTTCGTAGTCGTCCGGGGCCGACAGGATCAACAAGTTGGCCGGGCGCCCGGCTTGCAGGCCATAGCGCTCACCCAAGTGCAAGGTTCGCGCACTCACTGTTGTCGGTGATCAGGTCCAGAGCACGCTTGAGGTCTTCATAGCCGAGCATGTGGCAAATAGGCAGGCACCCGCGATGGTCTGTAAAGCAGCCCCAATTACAGAGGACGCGATACTCAAGTGAACGACATGACGCGCTCAACCGAGCCGTTCGACTACACAGGCTATCCCCTGCCCTAGGCCAATACACAGGCTGACCAAGGCATAGCGCCCGCCGCTGCGCTCCAGTTGTCGCACAGCGCTGTACAGCAGCCGCGCGCCGGAAGCGCCAAGCGGGTGGCCGATAGCGATCGCCCCCCCGTTGGGGTTCAGGCGCGGATCGTCGAACGCCAGGCCCATCTGGCGGGCGCAACCTAATACCTGGCTGGCGAAGGCTTCGTTGATCTCGATGACATCCATGTCCGACAAGTTCAACCCGGCCCGTTGCAGCGCCTTGGCAGAGGCCGGCACTGGCCCCAACCCCATCAGCCGCGGCTCGACCCCGGCCACCGCGCCGGCGAGGATGCGCGCACGCGGCGCCAACCCCGCCCGCTCGCCCGCCGCCCGCGAACCGATCAGCACTGCTGCAGCGCCATCGTTGACTCCCGAGGCATTGCCCGCCGTTACCACTCCGCCCTCTGCCAATGGCCGCAACGCAGCCAACGCCTGATAGGTGCTGGCCGGACGCGGATGCTCGTCACGGTCGATCACCTTGGGCGGCTGCTTGCGTCCCTGGGGCACTTCGACCGGATGGATCTCAGCGCTGAAAAAGCCTTCACGGGCTGCTGCTGCGTACAGTGACTGGCTGCGCGCCGCATAAATATCTGCCTGCTCGCGGCTGATACCCAGCTCACGGGCGATGTTGTCGGCGGTCTCAGGCATGCTGTCGGCACCGAATCCAGACTCGATCCGCGGGTTGGGGAAGCGTGCGCCAATGGAGCTGTCGTAGACCTGGATATCCCGCGCATAGGCACTCTGCGCCTTGGCCATGACAAAGGGCGCCCGGCTCATGCTTTCGGCCCCGCCAGCAATGAACAACTCGCCCTCGCCACTACGCACGGCCCGCGCTGCGTCGAGTACCGCCGCCAGCCCGGAGCCACACAGCCGGTTGACGGTGAGCCCGCCCACCGACACCGGCAAACCGCAAAGCAATGCCACATGCCGCCCCAGGTTGCGTCCGTCCTCACCCGCTTGGCTGGCGCAGCCGGCAATGAGGTCTTCATAGGCATCAGCGGCGAACGGGTTGCGCGCCAGCAGGGCCCGCACCACACCGGCCAGCAAGTCGTCCGGACGCACACTGGCGAGAGCACCGGCATGCCGGCCGAAGGGGGTGCGCAGGCCATCGTAGAGATACGCGGTCATATTCATTGCTCCGCTGTGGTCAGAGGCAGCCCCAGTTGCACGCGCCGGCGCAACCAGGGGCTGATGCGGTAGCGCGGCTCCTGATACAGGCCGTGGATTTCCTGGAGAATCTGCGCGATCAGCTCCGCGCCATAGTGGTCACCGAAGCTCAGCGGGCCGTGGGGATACCCCAGCGCCAGTTGCACGGCCCGGTCCAGGGTCTGCGGATCGGCGATGCGACGCTGGGCGATCTCGCAACCCAGGTTGACGATGGTGGCCAACACGCGCTGGGCAATGAAACCCGGTGAGTCGTTGATCACCTCCACCGGCACACCGTCACTGGCCAGGGCGGTACGGGCCTCGGCCAGCACTTGGGCATCGAGGGCCGGCTGGCGCATCAGCACGCGGCGCTTGTCGAACCCCGCGAAGGTTTCCAGCGCCAGGCTGCGCCGGGGCGGCAGCAGCTTGCGGGAAATCAGGGTGCTGGCATCTTCGCCCAACGGCGTCACCAAACAGACCGCTTGCGCGCTCGGTTGGTCGCCCTCCTCTAACAACGCCCCGGCCCGGGCCAACACCGCGGCCACCTGCTCGCGCACCGACGGGTCGCGGCTGTCCAGCCAGAACGGCCGGGTGATCGCCACCGGTAAGGTCTGCTCGACCACTGGCGCCTGGATAACCCCATCGATATAGCGGTAGAAGCCCTGGCCGGTCTTGCGCCCGAGCAAGCCGGCCGCCAACCGCGCCGGCACCAGCGCGCAGGGAGCGTAGCGCGGGTCTTGGTAGAACTGCCGGTGCACCGAGTCCATGACCGCATGCGCCACATCCAGCCCAACCAGGTCGAACAGTTCGAACGGCCCCATGCGAAAGCCCAGGCTGTCCTTGAGGATGCGGTCGATCTGCTCCGCCGTAGCAATGCCTTCATCCAGGATACGCAGGGCCTCCGGGCCATAGGCTCGGCCAGCGTGGTTGACCAGAAAGCCAGGTGAGTCCGGCGTTACCGCGGCAAAGTGTCCGGCCTGCGCGGCCAGCGCACAAAGCCGTTGGACCACCCCGGGCGCGGTGCGCTCACCGCGTACCACCTCGACGATTTTCATCAGGGGCACCGGGTTGAAGAAATGAAACCCCGCCACCCGCTGCGGGTGCTGACAAACGCTGGCGATAGCGCCGACGGACAGCGATGAGGTGTTGCTGGCCAACACGGCGTCGGGCGCAACCAGGGCTTCCAGCTCGCGAAACAATGCTTGCTTGGCATCCAGTTGCTCGACGATCGCTTCTATCAGCAAATCGCAGCCAGCCAATTCGGCCAGGGTGCGGGCCGGGTGCAGGCGCGCCAGAATCGCATCCAGCGCCCGGGCATCCAGTTTGCCCTTGCTCACCTGGCGTTCGAGCTGCTGGCGGTTGTCGGCCAGGGCCTGTTCGATGGCGTCAGGGCGGCTGTCATGCAACAGCACTTCGACCCCGGCAGAGGCGAACAGCTGGGCGATACCACGCCCCATCGCCCCGCAACCGATAATGCCAATCCGATTGAATGTGCGCATGCGGCCTCCTTACAGGGCTGCCTCCAATTCCGGTACGACCTCGAACAGATCGCCCACCAAACCGTAATCAGCGACCTGGAAGATCGGCGCCTCTTCGTCCTTGTTGATCGCCACGATCACCTTGGAGTCCTTCATCCCCGCCAGGTGCTGGATCGCGCCGGAAATACCGACGGCGATGTACAGCTGCGGCGCAACGATCTTGCCGGTCTGGCCGACCTGCATGTCGTTGGGGACGAAACCTGCGTCCACCGCAGCGCGGGAAGCGCCGACGGCAGCGCCGAGCTTGTCGGCCAGGGCGTACAGATGCTTGAAGTTCTCGCCGTTCTGCATGCCGCGACCGCCAGAAACGACGATCTTGGCAGCGGTCAGCTCTGGGCGGTCGGACTTGGCCAGCTCTTCGCCAACGAAGGCCGACTGGCCGGCATCGTGCGCAGCGCCGACGGCTTCGACGGTCGCCGAGCCACCTTCAGCGGCAACCGGGTCGAAACCGGTGGCACGCACGGTGATGACCTTGACCGCAGCGCTCGACTGCACGGTGGCAATGGCGTTGCCGGCGTAGATCGGGCGCTTGAAGGTGTCGGCGGATTCGACCGAGATGATTTCCGAGATCTGGTCCACGTCCAGCAGCGCAGCGACGCGTGGCAGAATGTTCTTGCCGTTGGAAGTGGCAGCAGCCAGCACGTGGCTGTAGCCCTTGCCCAGCTCCGCGACCAAGGGGGCGACGTTTTCCGGCAGTTGGTGCGCATAGGCGGCATTGTCAGCCACCAGTACTTTGGAAACGCCAGCGATCTTCGCAGCGGCTTCAGTGACACCACCGACGCCCTGGCCTGCGACCAGCACGTGGATGTCACCACCGATCTTGGCGGCAGCGGCAACGGTGTTCAGGGTAGCCGGTGCAACGGCACGGTTTTCCTGCTCTTGTGAAAAGTCAGCGACAACCAGGATAGTCATTCAGATCACCTTAGCTTCAGTCTTCAGTTTCTCGACCAATTCGGCCACCGACTTGACCTTGATGCCCGCGCTGCGTGCAGCCGGCGCTTCGACCTGCAGGGTCTTGTTGGTGGAGGCGGTGGAAACGCCCAGCGCGTCTGGCGTGATGTTCTCCAGCGGCTTCTTCTTGGCCTTCATGATGTTCGGCAGCGACGCGTAGCGCGGCTCGTTCAGGCGCAGGTCGGTGGTGACGATCGCCGGCAGGTTCAACGCGACGGTCTGCAGGCCGCCATCGATCTCGCGGGTGACATTGACCTTGTCGCCAGCCACTTCCACCTTGGAGGCGAAGGTGCCTTGGGCGAAGCCGGTCAGCGCGGCGAGCATCTGGCCGGTCTGGTTGTTGTCGCTATCGATGGCTTGCTTGCCAAGGATCACCAACTGCGGCTGCTCCTTGTCGACCACAGCCTTGAGCAGCTTGGCCACGGCCAGGGAGTTCAGTTCTTCATTGGCTTCGACCAGGACGGCACGGTCGGCACCCAGGGCCAGCGCGGTGCGCAGTTGTTCCTGGGCCAGTGCCGGGCCGACGCTGACCACTACGACCTCGTTGGCTACGCCCTTTTCCTTCAGGCGTACGGCTTCTTCCACGGCGATCTCGCAGAAGGGGTTCATGGCCATCTTGACGTTGGCCAGGTCGACGCCGGAGTTGTCCGCCTTGACGTGCACCTTGACGTTGAAATCCACGACACGCTTCACCGCAACCAGAACTTTCATACACGAATCCTCATGTCACATACCGGCCTTCGGGCCTTGCACCCGAAGGCTCGCCAGGATGGATCAGGCCGCGTCCAACAACGCGGCGTAGGCTTGCAGATGGTGATCGTCGTCACCCAGTTGATGGCTGAGCATCACCAAGCGCTTGGCGTGATGCGCCAACACGTACTCCCAGGTCATGCCAATGCCACCATGCAACTGGATCGCCTGCTCAGCGATGAAGCGCGCCGCCTGGGTGACGATGAACTTGGCCGCGCTCAGGCGCTGGCTGCGCGCCACGCTGTCCGGCTGGTCGGCAACGCAGGCAGCCAGGATCGCCATCGAGGTGGCCATCTCCAACTCGGCTCGCATATCGGCCATGCGGTGCTGCAATACCTGGAACTTGCCGATGGGCACACCGAACTGTTTACGAGTCTTCAGATAATCGAGGGTCAGCTCGCAGGCCACCTGCATACTGCCTAACGCCTCGGCGCAGTGCCCGGCGATGGCTCTGCCCTGCTGGTAACGCATGGCCGGTAATGCCTGGCCCGGCACGCCGAGCAACTGCTCGGCGGCCACCTGCACGTCCTCAAGCAGCAGCTCGCAGGCCCTCGGCCCGTCGATATTGGCATGTTCACGCCGACTGACACCGGGTGCCTGCGGGTCGATCAAGAACAGGCTGATGCCCTGCTCGTCACGGTCGGCGCCGCTAGTGCGGGCACTCACCAGAATGCGCCCGGCACTGCCACCGCCCATCACCACCACCTTGCGTCCCTTCAGGCACCAGCCGCCGGCCACGGGTTCAGCGCGAGTCGCGACATCTTCGAGGCAGTAATGACTCTGTGCTTCTTCGAAGGCCAGCGCCAGTTGCAGCCGGCCAGCGACCGCCTGCTCCAACAGCGCCGCCTGTGGCCCACTGCCGCCCAATTGTTCGAGCAGGCCGCCAGCGTAGATCTGCGAATACAGGTAAGGCTCCAGACACAAGCCACGGCCCAGTTCGGTCATGATCAGCAGGTTCTCCACGCCGCTGCCGCCGAAGCCGCCCACCGCCTCGCCGAACGGCACCGCGCTCAAGCCCAGGTCGGCGAGTTGCTGCCAAAATACGGCGCTGTACCCCAGCGCGCTGCGGGCGTGCTGTTCACGCTGCTCGAAGGGATACGCATCGCGCACTAAACGGGCCAGCGTGTCTTGCAGCATCTGCTGCTCTTCAGTCAGTTTGAAGTCCATGGCGTGCCTCTCTCAGAGCTCGAGAATCATCTTGGCGATGATGTTCTTCTGGATTTCATTGGAGCCGCCGTAGATCGACAGCTTGCGCAAGTTGAAGTACTGGCTGGCCGGCGCCGCGCTATAACCGGTGTGCAACGGCTCGACGCCCTCGTCCAGCTCCAGCTCCTCCTCGACAAAAGGCAAAGCGTGCACGCCAAGCGCCTTGCGCAGCAGGTGGCTGATGGCTTGGCGGATTTGCGACCCTTTGATCTTCAGGATCGAACTCTGCGCGCCAGGTACGCCACCATCCTCGGCAGCAGCCAGAATGCGCAAGGTGCTCATCTCGATGGCCAGCAATTGCATTTCGAGTTCGGCGACCTGGGCACGGAACAGCGGATCCTCGAGCAGCGGTCGACCACCTCGACGCTCACAGGCCGCCACCTGCTTGAGGTGCGCCAGCGCTGCCTTGGAGCCGCCGATCCCGGCCTGCCCGGTACGTTCGTGGGTGAGCAGGTACTTGGCACAGGTCCAGCCTTCGTTCTCCGTCCCCACCAGGTTCTCCAGCGGCACCCGCACGTTGTCGAAAAACACTTCGTTGACTTCATGCTCACCCTCCAGGGTGATGATCGGCCGGACAGTGATGCCGGGGCTGTGCATGTCGATCAGCAGGAAGCTGATGCCGCGTTGCGCCTGCGCTTGGGGATCGGTACGCACCAGGCAGAAAATCATGTCGGCGTGCTGCCCAAGGGTGGTCCAGGTCTTCTGGCCATTGACCACATAGTGATCCCCTTCGCGCACGGCACGGGTCTTGAGATTGGCCAGGTCGGAGCCGGCGCCCGGCTCGGAATAGCCCTGGCACCACCAGTCCTGGCCGTTGAGGATGCGTGGCAAGTAGTGCGCCTTTTGTTGCGGCGTACCGAACTTGATGATCACCGGCGCGACCATATTGACCCCGAAGGAAATCAGTCGTGGCGCGCCGGCCGCCGCGCACTCTTCCTCGAAGATATGCCGTTGCACCACGCTCCAGCCGGTACCACCGTATTCCACCGGCCAATTGGCGGCGTACCAGCCCTGCTCGGCAAGGATACGCTGCCAACGCTGGTGGTCGGCTTTACCCAGGTGTTTGCCCAGGCGCACCTTGGCGGCGATATCAGCTGGCAGCCGGGCCGCCAGGAAAGCGCGGACCTGATCGCGGAAGTCGAACTCGTCCGGGGTGTAGTCGATGTCCATGAAGCACTCCTCAATAGAAAAGGTCGGTGGCGTCCTACCCGACGGTACGCTTGGCCTTGGCGGCCTGGCGCGCAGCAAAGAACTGCTGCACCAGCGCCTCGCGTTGCGGTGATTGCATGCATTCGAGAAACAGTGCCCGCTCCCGTTGCAACCCCTCGGCCAGTGGCAGGCAGGTGGCGGCTTCGACAGCGGCAATGCAACGTAGAGGGGCAAACAGATCGGGGCGCTCACGGCGTTCAAACTGCCGCCGCGCTTCAAGTAATGCGGTATCCACCGCATCCACGGCGAGGCTGATTTCACCGCTACGCCGTGGTCCCGCACCAGCGGCCAGCAGCCGCTCGGCATGGGCTTGGCCAAGCGCCGCGGGCTCGCCTTCGAACAGCTCGTCGACCAGGCCGCAGCGTTGCGCCAGCGCCGCGTCGATGGGTTCGCCATCGACAATCATCTCCAGCGCCCGCGCCACCCCGACCAAGCGCGGCAGGCGCTGGCTGCCACCGGCGCCAGGGAGCAGGCCAAGCTTCACCTCGGGCATGCCGAGCCGCGCCGAAGGCTGGGCGATGCGGTAATGACAGGCCATCGCCACTTCCAGGCCACCACCCAGGATGGAGCCATGCAACACCGCCAGGACCGGCTTGCGACAGGCTTCGATGGCCTGGGTCAGCTCCGGCAGCGTGGGCGCCTGGGGTGGCTGGCCGAACTCGCGGATATCGGCCCCGGCGATGAAGGTGCGTCCGGCGCAATACAACAGCAGCATGTGCACCGCGGCATCGGCCTCGGCCTTGCGCAAGGCCTCCAGCAGGCCTGCACGCACGGCCTGACCCAGGGCATTGACTGGAGGGTTGTCGACGCAGATCAGCGCCAGGTTGTCGATTAACGTCAATTTAACGGGAGAGGACATCGAACAGCTCCTGCAGGCACACACCTGCTTTCGTTCTGGTGGGGCCGTCATATGGGGCATTCGCCTCAGCGATGGCTCCAGACCGGTTCGCGCTTTTGCATGAAGGCTTGCATGCCTTCCTTCTGGTCCGCGCTGGCGAAGCTGGCATGCAGCAGGCGCCGCTCGTAGAGCACGCCTTCGGCCAAGGTGGTTTCGAAGGCGCGATTGACCGCTTCCTTGTTCAGCTTGACCGCCAACGCCGAGTAGCCGGCAATTTGCGCGGCCACCTGCATGGCTTCTTCCAGCAATCGTGCGGCCGGCACCACGCGGCTGACCAGCCCGCAGCGTTCGGCCTCGGCGACATCCATCAAACGCCCGGTCAGGCACAGGTCCATCGCCCGGGCCTTGCCGATGGCGCGGGTCAGGCGTTGCGTGCCACCGGCCCCGGGCAAGGTGCCGACGCGCACCTCGGGCTGGCCGAAACGGGCCGTGTCGGCGGCGATGATCAAGTCGCACATCATCGCCAGCTCGCAGCCGCCACCCAGCGCCAGGCCGGCCACGGCGGCGATCACCGGCTTGCGGCAACGGCAGACAGCCTCCCAGTTGGCGGTCACGAACTCTTCCATATAGACGTCGGCGAAGCCCTTGAACTGCAGCTCGGCGAGATCGGCACCGGCGGCGAAGGCTTTGTCGTTGCCGGTAATCACCATTGCGCGGATGTGCGTGTCGTCTTCGAAGCCGCGCAGCGCCTCTCCCAGTTCGCTCATCAAGGCGCCATTGAGCGCGTTATGAACCGCCGGCCGGTCAAGCCGGATCAGGCCGACTGGGCCGTGCTGCTCGACGAGGATGTTGTTATAGGCCATGGGGCGTTCCTCCCTCTGCTGATTTCGACGCCACCCTGAAGCCAAGGCGCCGACCTTGGAGCGAGTCTATCCAGAGCAAAAGATAAAGACAACATGTTGACATATTATTTTTTGAAAGCGTATCGTCTGCTCATCGCCAACGCACCCTCGTTGTCGACAACGCCTCGTACTAATCACTGGTACAGACAATGAAAACAAAAACAAGCCAGCTTCCTGAACGTCGTCCACACCTGCTCGCTTCGGGAGCATGGAATGACAAGATAATTACAGAATATTGGGATATCGGACTGAAAGAAGCACCAGAGCGCACCGCCCTGGTGGCCTACCGGGTAGGCGAAGAGCAGCGCACCGAGATGACCCGCCGCGAACTTGACCGCCACGTGACCCGGATTGCCGTGGGCCTGGCTGCGATGGGCGTGGAAAAAGGCGATGTGGTGTCCTGCCAACTGCCCAACTGGTGGCAGATGTTTGCCCTGCACCTGGCTTGCGTCCGCATCGGCGCGGTACTCAACCCACTGATGCCGATCTTCCGCGAACGAGAGCTGCGCTTCATCCTCGATCATGCGCAAAGTCGTGTACTGGTCGTTGCGCACAGTTTTCGCGGGTTCAACTACGCCGAGATGGCCAATACCCTGAGCGCGACCCTGCCCCGCCTCGAACATGTGTTGACCATCGGTGGCGACGACAGCTTCGCGAAGCTGCTGCTGGAACGTGCCTGGGAGCAGGAAACCGATGTCCAGGCCCTGTTCGACACCCGCCGCCCGCATGCCGACGATGTCGTGCAACTGCTCTATACCTCGGGTACCACAGGCGAGCCGAAAGGCGTGCTGCACAGTTCCAACACGCTGTTCGCCAACGTGCGGCCCTATGCCGAACGCCTGCATCTGAATAGCGACGACATCGTCTTCATGGCCTCGCCCATGGCCCACCAGACCGGCTTCCTCTACGGCCTGATGATGCCAGTCTACCTGCAGGCCACTGCCGTCCTGCAGGATACCTGGGACCCGCATTTCGCCGTGCGGGTGGCGGCCGCCGAACGACCGACCTTCACCATGGCGTCAACGCCCTTTCTCGCCGACCTGGTGGAGATTGCCCCACAGCATCGCACGGCGATGGCCTCGCTACGGGTGTTCGCCGCCGCCGGTGCGCCGATCCCCAGCATCCTGGTAGAAAAGGCCGCAAGTGCCATCGAAGCGCGCATCGTTTCCGCCTGGGGCATGAGCGAGACCGGTGCGGTGACCATGACCTACCCCGAAGACGAGGTCGAGCGCGCCATACACACCGATGGCTGCGCCCTGCCCTATATGGAAGTGCGGGTGCTCGACGACCAAGGCCAGACTGCCGGCCCTGGGATCGAAGGCCACCTGATGGTGCGCGGCGCCAGCCTGTTCATCGGCTACCTGAAGCGCCCCGAGTGGTACGCGGTGGACAGCGAAGGCTGGTTCGACACCGGCGACCTGGCGCAAATGGATGAGCGCGGCTACATCCGCATCACCGGGCGCACCAAGGACGTGGTGATCCGTGGTGGCGAGAACATTCCCGTGGTGGAAGTCGAAAACCTGATCTACGCCCACCCAGCCGTGACCGCCGTGGCCCTGGTCGGCTTCCCGGACGAACGCCTGGGCGAGCGTGTCTGCGCCTACGTGACCCTGCACGACGGTGAACCTGACCTGAGCCTGGACGCCCTGGTGGAGTTCCTGCTCGCACACCGCCTGAGCAAGAACTACCTGCCCGAGCACCTCGAAGTGCTGCCGGCGCTGCCCCGCACTCCCTCCGGGAAGATTCAGAAATTCAAGCTGCGCGAGCTCGCCCGGGACATTCGCCTGAATCCGGCCAGATCTGCCTGACCCCAAGCCATCCTTATAGAGGACATCACCATGAAAGGCCTTAACGGTAAAACTGTAATCATCACCGGCGGCGGCGGCGGCATCGGTCGCGCCGTTTGCCAGCGCTTCGCCGAGGAAGGCAGCCTGGTCGCGGTGCTCGACCGTGACGCGGTAGCAGCCCAGACGACCGTGGACCTGATCCTTGAACAGGGCGGCAAGGCCAAGGCCTATGCGGCCGACATCACCGACTACGCGGCCATCGCCAGCACTGTCGCCGCCATCGAAAGCGACCTGGGCGTGCCGACCGTACTGGTCAACAACGCCGGTTTCGACCGCTTCCTGCCGTTCCTCAAGACTGAGCCACAACATTGGGAACAACTGATCGCGATCAACCTCACCGGTGCCCTGAACATGCACCACGTGGTGCTGCCGAAAATGCTCGAAGCCGGCGGTGGCAAAGTCATCAACGTGGCCTCGGACGCCGCCCGCGTAGGCTCCTCCGGCGAAGCCGTGTACGCCGCCTGCAAGGCCGGCCTGGTGGGCCTGTCAAAAACCCTGGCCCGGGAACTGGCGACCAAGAATGTCAACTTCAACGTGGTCTGCCCGGGGCCGACCGACACGGCCCTGCTCAAGAGCGTGGCCGCCACCTCGAACAACCCGGAGAAACTGCTGGAAGCCTTCCGCAACGCCGTGCCGATGCGCCGTCTCGGCCAGCCGGAAGACTATCCGGGGATCATCGCCCTGCTCGCCAGCGACGACGCCAACTTCATCACCGGGCAGGTCATCAGTGTGTCCGGTGGCCTGACCATGGCCGGCTGAGCCCACCAAACATCCAGGAGAGAACACCGATATGAACTACGAAGACATCCTCTACGAAGAGAAAGACGGCGTCGCCACCATCACCATCAATCGCCCGGAGCGCTACAACGCCTTCCGTGGCCAGACCTGCATGGAACTGATCGACGCCTTCAACCGTGCCGGCTGGAACAAGTCCATCGGCGTCATCGTCTTCACCGGTGCCGGCGACAAGGCGTTCTGCACCGGTGGCGACCAGGGTGCCCATGAGGGCCAGTACGACGGCCGTGGCCTGATCGGCCTGCCAGTCGAAGAGCTACAGGGACTGATCCGCGAAGTGCCGAAACCGGTGATTGCCCGAGTCAACGGTTTCGCCATCGGCGGCGGCCATGTATTGCACGTGGTCTGCGACCTGTCGATCGCCTCCGAGCAAGCGATCTTCGGCCAGGTCGGCCCCAAGGTCGGCTCGGTCGACCCGGGATTTGGCACGGCCTACCTGTCGCGCTTGATCGGCGAAAAGCGCGCCCGCGAAATCTGGTACCTGTGCCGCAAGTACAGCGCCCGCCAGGCGCTGGAATGGGGCTTGGTGAACGCCGTGGTAGCGCATGATCAACTGGATGCCGAAGTGCAGAAGTGGTGCGACGAGATTTTGGAAAAGAGCCCCACCGCCCTGTCGATCGCCAAGCGCTCGTTCAACGCCGACAGCGAAAACATCGCCGGCATCGGCGGCCTTGGCATGCAGGCCCTGAGCCTGTACTACGAAACCGAGGAGTCCCGCGAAGGCGTTACGGCCTTCAAGGAAAAACGCAAGCCGGATTTCCGCAAGTTCTACAAGTAACCCCCTGCGCCGCCCCGCCCAGGGCGGCACATTATCGCCAGCGGGCCTGGAGAGAATCATGAACTTCGCCTTCACCGAACAACAGAACGCCATCCGCGAAAGCGTCGCCCGCTTCAGCAGCGAAGTGCTCGCCCCCGGCTACCGACAACGCGACCGCGACGGCCGCATCGAGCGCGCCACCATCGCCCAGCTCGGCGACATGGGCCTGCTCGGCGGCGAACTGCCGGAAGCCTACGGTGGCAGCGGCCTGGACTGCGTCACCGCCGGGATCATCATCGAAGAACTGGCACGGGGCGACTTCAATGTCGGCTACATTCCGTTGCTGGCCTCGCTCAATGGCCAGATCATCGCCCAGCATGCCGAACCCGAGCTGGCCCGCTACTGGCTGGGAGAAATCACCGCCGGACGCAAAGTGGTCTGCATCGCCCTGACCGAGCCCAGTGGCGGCTCCGATGCCGCCAGCCTGCGCCTGAAAGCCGAGCGGCGCGGCGACGCCTATGTGCTCAATGGCGAAAAAACCTCGATCTCGATGGCCGACCAGGCCGATGTGGCGGTGGTCTTCGCCCGTACCGGCACTGCCGAACAGCGTGCCAGCGGCATCAGCGCTTTCCTCGTGCCGATGGACCTGCCCGGGATCAGCACCACACGCTTCGAGGACGCCGGCGAACGCGCCATTGGCCGTGGCTCGATCTTTTTCGACAACGTCGAAGTACCGCTGAGCCATCGCATGGGCGAAGAAGGCAAGGGCTTCAAGCAGGTCATGCAGGGCTTCGACTACAGCCGTGCCTTGATCGGCCTGCAATGCCTGGCGCTGGCCCAGCAGTCGCTGGACGAAACCTGGCAATGGCTGACCGAACGCCAGGCCTTCGGCCAGGCACTGAGTGCCTTCCAGGGCTTGACCCATCCACTGGCCGAGCTGCAGACCTATGTGCACGCCGCACGCCTGCAGTGTTACTACTCGTTGTGGCTCAAAGACAACAATCTGCCGCACAATGCCGAGGCAGCCATGAACAAGTGGTGGGGACCGAAGCTGGCGTTCGACGTGGTCAAGCAGTGCCTGTTGGCCCACGGCCATACCGGCTACGGCGAAGACCTGCCGTTTGCCCAGCGTTTGCGCGATGTGCTGGGCCTGCAGATCGGTGACGGCACCGCGCAGATCATGAAAAATATCATCGCCCGTGAACTCACCCCCAAATAACCCCGCGCCGCCCGAGCGGCAGCGCACCCGTTAGCCGATCGGACAAGGAGCGGTAATGACCACCAACGAGGCGAAGAGCATCCCCAACCGGTTGTTCTTCCGGCTCTTCCAGACCGGAAACACCCTGCAGCGTCAGGTCCAGAGCGAATTCGGCATCAGTACCGTGCAATGGGCGGTACTCGGTGCCCTGTCCCGCGAAGGCGCCGAACAAGGGGTTTCCTTCAACCAGCTCACCGAATACCTGGTGGTGAGCCGGCAAAACCTGGACGGCGTGCTCAAGCGCCTGGAGCGAGATAACCATGTGCTGCGCGTGCCGCACCCAGAGGACGGACGCGCGCGCATGGTGCTGCTCACCGACTCCGGCAAGCTGTTCTGGGAGTCGCTGCAGACGCGCATCTACGAGTTCTACCGACAAGCCCTGCAAGGCTTCAGCTTCGATGACAGTGTCAGCCTGCTGCACCTGCTGAACAAGCTCAATGTCGACCTGGCCAGGGTCTCCCTCGGCGGCACCAGTCCTTCGTCCAGCGAAGACTGACACACCACGCCCTACGCCTGGCCGCAATGGCCAGGCATAGCTGTGCCATGGACAAAAAGCGCAAAGACCTTTACTCGCCCCCTCTGAACGTCCTCATGCTTTCCCATGAACAGCGCCGAAAATTCAGCCAGTTAGTCTCTGTCGACCTTTTATACCAACAAATCATATCGATAATTTAAGTAATGATATTGATATAATCGACATGCCACCATAGCCTGTAACCACGCGCATGACCGCCAGACGCTCTGCGCAGCTACCACCAACAAAAACAATTACAGGTAAACACCATGCTGCATCGCGCCATCACATCGCCCCGTTACCGACCACTTTCCCTGCTCGCCGCCCTGCTGCTGCCGGAACTGGCCAGCGCCGGATTTATCGACGACAGCCACCTGCGCCTGGAAACCCGCAACTTCTACATGAACCGTGACTTCCGCGATGCCGACCTGCCCGACACCCCACGCCACGACGGTAAAAGCCAGAGCAAGGCAGAAGACTGGACCCAGGGTTTTCTGCTGCGCGCCCAGTCGGGGTACACCGAAGGCACTGTCGGCTTCGGCCTCGATGCCCTAGGCCTGGTCGGGATGAAGCTCGACTCTGGCAGCGGCACCAGCGGAACCGGCGCACTACGCCGCAACCCGCTCACAGGCAGCCCCGCCGACGAGTTCAGCTTTCTCGGCCTGACCGGCAAGGTGCGCATGGGCAAGACCGTGCTGACTATCGGCGACCACGAGCCCGTGCTACCAGTGCTAGTACGCAACGACACTCGGCTGCTGCCGCAGACCTACCAAGGCGTACAAGTGCAATCCAACGACATCGACAGGCTGAGCCTGACCGGCGGTCAGTTCCGCCAGATGCACCAGCGCGACTCCAGCGACTACGAAGACCTGGTGATGTACGCCGACGGTGCCAGCGGCGGCGTCCCCACCGACCGCTTCCGCTACGCCGGCGCGGTATATGCCCTGACCCCGCGCCTGACCGGCACGCTCTATCGTTCCGAACTGAAGGACAATTACGAGCAGAACATCGCTAGCCTGGTCTATACCCTCCCCCTCGGTGGCGACCGTACGCTGAAGACCGACCTGCGCTACTTCGACAGCGATAGCCGCGGACACACCACGGTGGACAACCGCTATCGCGGGGCGATGGTCACTTACTCGACCCAAGGCCACTCGCTGGGGCTGGCCTACCAGCACCAGAGCGGAGACACCGGCCTGCCGTTCCTGCTGGTAGCCGACCCCTGGGCGTTCAACAACGGCACCTACCAACCCTTCGTACGGGCCGACGAAGACAGCTGGCAGTTGCGCTATGACTACAACTTCGCCGCCATAGGGATTCCCGGCCTGACCCTCATGGCCCGCTACATCCGTGCCGACGACTTCCGTATCGCAGGCGTGGCCGCCACCGAGCGAGAACGTAACATCGACCTCGGCTACGTCGTCCAAAGTGGCCCGCTTTCCGGCCTCGGGCTGCGCCTGCGCAACGTCATGTACCGAGGCAGCCAGACCACCGACGTGGATGAAAATCGCGTGCTGATCACCTACACCTTCAACTTCTGGTAACCAGGAAGCACCGGCAGGCGGCACAAACATCCGGACTGCCGGTGAAACCAGCGCTTTTATTGAATGTCGCGACCGGAATACAAACTTCCCCGTTAGGGGGCAGAAAAACACGCAGGTGTTTTCAGCTGCACCATTTTTGCCCGCCCCAGAATCTGCGCAATCAGCGCAAAGTGCCTTTCCGCTGCCTTTGACAAGGCCTTTCCCGCTCTTTCCCCACCTCCGCAAGACTTAGGCACAGCCCTTGCTACATTCTTCCCAACCAACATGCACAGGGTTTTCAACTAGGCGAGACGACGAATAGCGCCCTTTTACTGGCGCCAACAAATAACCCGCAATGGCCCCACCTAATGACGTCGGGACACGTCAAGGGACTGCGAACTCATGAAACATTATCTGTATTAACCAAACACCGTAAGGCTTCATCGTGCTGGATTAGCGAAGTTATAAGAAACGCCGTTTGTACTGCGGCAAGGAGTGGTTATGTCCCGAGCTTTTTTTAACGAAATGTATGATGCCAATGGTGACTGCCGCCCCCATTACCAGGAGTTCGCGCGCTGGCTGGCCGACACCCCGCTGGAAGTGCTGGACCAGCGTCGCCGCGAAGCGGACCTGTTGTTCCACCGCGCCGGTATTACCTTCACCTTGTACGGGGACGAACAAGGCACCGAGCGACTGATTCCATTCGACATCATTCCACGCAGCATCAAGGCCAGCGAATGGCAGATGGTCGAGCGTGGCTGCATTCAGCGGGTCCAGGCTTTGAACCTGTTCCTGAACGACATCTACCACGACCAGCGCATTATCAAAGAAGGCATCATCCCTCCCGAACAGATCCTGGCGAACGATGGTTACCAGGTCGCTATGCAAGGCCTGAACCTGCACCGGGGCATCTACGCCCATATCGCTGGCGTCGATCTGGTCCGTGATGGCGATGGCAGCTATTACGTGCTGGAAGACAATCTACGAACCCCCAGCGGCGTCAGCTATATGCTGGAAGACCGCAAGATGATGATGCGCCTGTTCCCCGAACTCTTTGCCGCCCAGCGCGTGGCGCCTATCGATCATTACCCGAACCTATTGCTGGACACCCTCAAGCGCTCCAGCCCGCTGGATAACCCCACCGCCGTGGTGCTGACCCCGGGGCGCTTCAACAGCGCCTACTTCGAACATGCGTTCCTGGCCCGTGAAATGGGCGTGGAACTGGTTGAAGGCGCCGATCTGTTCGTCCGCGATGACCATGTCTATATGCGCACCACCGCAGGCCCGAAACAGGTGGACGTCATTTATCGACGACTCGACGACACCTATCTCGACCCGTTGTCGTTCAATCCGGACTCCATGCTCGGCGTGCCCGGCCTGATCTCGGTCTATCGCTTGGGCAATGTGGTCCTGGCCAACGCCGTCGGCACCGGCGTGGCCGATGACAAGTCGATCTATCCCTATGTCGGCGACATGATCCGCTTCTACCTCTGCGAGGAGCCGATCCTGAACAACGTCCCGACCTGGCAATGCCGCAAACCGCAAGAGCTGTCCCACGTGCTGGCCCACCTTCCCGAGCTGGTGGTCAAGGAAACCCAAGGCTCCGGCGGCTACGGCATGCTGGTCGGCCCGGCGGCCACGGCGGCGGAAATCGAGGACTTCCGCACGCGCATCAAGGCTCGCCCCGAAGCCTATATCGCCCAACCCACCCTGTGCCTGTCGACGTGCCCGACCTTTGTCGAAAACGGCATCGCCCCCCGACACATCGACCTGCGCCCCTTTGTCCTGTCGGGCAGTGAAACCCGCCTGGTGCCCGGCGGCCTGACCCGCGTGGCCTTGCGCGAAGGCTCGCTGGTGGTGAACTCGTCCCAGGGTGGCGGCACCAAGGACACTTGGGTGGTGGAGGACTGAGCCATGCTTTCAAGAACCGCTTCGGACCTCTACTGGATGTCCCGTTACCTGGAGCGCGCCGAGAACCTGGCGCGCATGCTCGAAGTCAGCTATTCGCTATCGCTGATGCCCCAGGCCGGGCGCACCGATGGCCAAGCCGAGCTGGCAGTGTCGCTGCTGGCGGCCGGTACCTTGGACGACTACAACAAGCGTCACGCTGAACTCAATAGCGAACGCATGCTGCACTTCTTCGCCCTCGATGAGACCAACCCCGGCAGCATCTATTGCTGCCTGCAAGCGGCACGGACCAACGCTCACGCCGTACGCGGACGCATCACCGCCGACATGTGGGAGAACATCAACGCCACCTGGCTCGAGATGCGCAACATCGCCCGCAATGGCCTGGCGCGCTATGGCATCAGCCATTTCTGCGAATGGGTCAAGGAGCGCTCGCACCTGTTCCGCGGTGCAACAGCGGGCACCATCATGCGCAACGATGCCTACTGTTTCATTCGCCTGGGGACCTTCCTCGAACGGGCGGACAACACCCTGCGCCTGCTGGATGTGCGCTACGAAATGTTCGGCGAAGAGTCGGAAGAGGTCAGCGACAACTCGGCACGTGGCTATTACCAATGGAGCGCCTTGCTCAGGGCCTTGTCGTCCTTCGAAGCCTTCAACGAAATCTACCGCAACGCACCAAACGCCAGGCAAGTCTCGGAGATGCTGCTGTTGCGCGCCGATGTGCCGCGCTCGCTACACGCCTGCATCGAGGAGCTGGACCATATCCTCGCCGGCTTGCCGGGCAATAGCGGCCGGGCCGCCCAGCGCTTGGCCGCCGAGCTGAATGCGCGGCTGCGCTACACCGGGGTCGACGAGATCCTGGAAGCGGGACTGCACCTGTGGTTGACCGACTTCATTGCCCAGATCCGCCACCTGGGTCAGACCGTTCATCATTCCTATCTGGAGGTCGTATGAAACTGTCCATACGCCACGACACCACCTACAACTACGCCAATGAAGTCTGCGCCAGCATCCAGTTCCTGCGCCTGACACCCCAGAACAGCGAGCGCCAGCACATCCTGCAATGGCAACTGGAATTGCCACGTCCAGTTCGCAGCCAGATCGACCCCTACGGCAACATCCTGCATGTGCTGACCATAGACGAGCCCCACGCCGCGCTGGTGCTGACAGCCCATGGCCAGGTAGACATCGATCCGGATCGCGAGCTGGAGCACGACAGCCATTCGCCTTTGCCGTTTTTGCGCAGCAGCCACCTGACAAAAGCGGACGATGCCCTGGCTGCCTTTGCCGTGCAGCATTGCGGTACGCGACGCGACCGGGTGGCGCTGATCGACCTGATGAACGGCCTGGCCGACCACATGCCATACAGCCCTGGGGCGACCACCGTCGGCACCACGGCCGTCGAGGCGTTCGCGGGCGGCGCCGGGGTCTGCCAGGACCATACTCACGCCTTCCTGGCCTGCGCACGCAGCCTGGGGATTCCCGCCCGCTACGTCTCTGGCTACCTGTGCACGGAAGATGAAAGCCATCTGGCCAGCCACGCCTGGGCCGAAGCCTGGCTCGACGACGGCTGGTACAGCTTCGATGTCACCAACCGCCTGGCCCGGCCCGAGCGCCACCTGAAACTGGCGCTGGGCCTCGACTACCTCGATGCCTGCCCGGTGCGTGGCATGCGCCGGGGCGGTGGGGTCGAATCGATGCTGGCGCGGGTGCAGGTGGCGTCGCTGGCCCAGCATCAATAAACCCATCTCCCCGTCCTGTGCAGGCGCCAGCGTAAGCGGGCGCCTGCACAGGCCCTGGGTCGCCCTTGAGCATCAAGGCATGCAGTGCCCTGATGGGACTGGAGGCAGTATCATGGCGACCTTTCCAATATTCACGAGTTAACGCAAATGACTTATTGCGTCGCTATGCACCTGGCCGACGGGTTGGTGTTCATCTCCGATTCGCGGACCAATGCTGGCATCGACCAGATTTCAACGTTCCGTAAGTTATTTGTCTTCAGCACGCCAGGCGAGCGACTGATCGTGCTGCAAACGGCTGGCAACCTGGCCACGTCGCAATCGGTAGTGAACTTGCTCAAACAACGCTGCAACGGCCCTGGCCCACATCTGTTGAATGTCCGGACGCTGTATGACGCCACGGTAACGGTGGCCGAAACTGTCCGCGAAGTGGTCGCCCGGGACAGCACCGAGCTGGCAGGCCAAACCGACCTGAGCTGTTCTTTTCTGGTGGGCGGCCAGATCGCGGACGGCCCCATGGACGTTTTCAGCATCTACCCGCAAGGTAACTTCATTCAGGCGACAGAAGACACGCCGTTCCTGCAACTGGGCGAAAGCAAATACGGCAGGCCAATACTCGACCGCAACCTGACGCACCGCACGCCACTCGCGGATGGCCTGCGCTGTGGGCTGATCTCGTTTGACGAGACTATGCGCAGCAATATGTCGGTGAGCACACCGCTGGATCTGCTGGTGTACCGGAAGGACAGCTTCACAAGCATGCCAATCTACCGCGTCACTCACGATGATCCGTACTTCACGGCGGTCCGCATACAATGGGCCGCTGGGCTGCGCGACGTGCTGGCTGCAATGCCCGAACCACCACAGGCTTATATGACAGCCGCCAACATCTACTAGCGCGCTCACTCCCCTTGCGAAGGCTGCGATATATAAGACGTTCCAAACCTGCTGGCATCACTCCAGGGGCTTTGCTCATAGAGACCGTCGATCACTCCATCGGAACAAACGATTGGACTGCGACAATTTGGCTCAGCTAGTTTTCCTGGTCTGATTCAGTCGACGAACTGAACACAGGCCTGCCTTGCTGCTTCAGGCCGAAACATTCCACTTGCGTTTTCCTGCCATGTGTCACAGGGACATGCCGTCTTGTTCAAACAACAAGTGCGCGCATCAGGATTGGAATCCCCCACATCATTTTTAACGGCGCCACCCGTTGCCGCGCTGCCTTCGCGCGTGGCCAGTGCCCGCCTCTGAGCCTGAGCCTATCAATATGCCTGTAAATACGCCCTCCAAAATCGCCAAGCTCGTCGTCGAAGCCGGTGTGAGGAAAGCTCACCTGCCCACCCTTTCGGTAATGATCCTGGGATTTCTGGCGGGTGCCTTCATCTCGCTTGGCTTCCTGCTTGCGATCCACGTCAGCACCATGATCCCCGCGCAATGGGCCTCATTTGGCAATTTGCTGGGCGCGGCGGTGTTCCCCATCGGCCTGATCCTGGTGATTCTTGCCGGTGGCGAACTCATTACCGGCAATATGATGAGCCTTCCCATGGCCATGTTCGCCAGGAAGATCCGGCTCTGGGCAGTGGCACGCAATTGGCTGCTGGTCACCGTTGCCAACCTCCTTGGCGCACTCTTCGTCGCCTATTGCTTCGGCCATCTGTTGGGGCTCACCGAGGGGCCGTACCTGGCCAAGACCATCACGGCGGCCACCGCGAAAGCGAATGCCGATTTCACCCATGCGTTCATTTCCGGCATTGGCTGCAACTGGCTGGTATGCCTGGGCGTCTGGCTGTCCTACGCCAGCAAGGAAGTCAGCGGCAAGATCCTCGGTATCTGGTTCCCGATCATGGCGTTTGTCGCCATCGGCTTCCAACACGTGGTCGCGAACATGTTCCTGATTCCGGCAGCGATTTTCGCTGGCACCTTGAGTTGGGCCCAGTTCGCCGAGAACTTCGTTGCCGTGTTCCTCGGCAATGCCGTGGGCGGCGCCGTCTTCGTGGGGCTGGCCTACTACGTGTCGTACATCCGAATCTCGGCCAGCAGTGCGCAGGCTGCCCCGCTAGAACAAGGCGCAGCCCGCTAGCACGAGTCCACTACGGCCTGTTCGATCAAGGGCAGGCCAAGCCCGATCATGTCTGTCACGCTGTTTGCCCGACTGGGTACCGCTCAACACTCCATCGCTATATAGTTCTGTATATTGCGCATCTCGATTCCCTGCGTGCAACTGCATGGAATCAGGCATAACAAGGACTACGCGATGTACATCATGCCTTTCGATCCACACCTCGATGCCAAGAGGCCGGCCAGCAAAGTCCGCGCCGGGCCCGGCGAGCCTGCGCAAGCGGTGCGCGAGGCGATCCTCAATGCGGCGAGCGAAGCCTTTGCCCAAGAGGGTTATGCCGCGACCACGGTGTCCAGCATTGCCCTGAAAGCCGGCCTGCCAAAATCCAACGTGCTCTATTACTTCAAGTCCAAGGAGGCCATTTACACCCAGGTGCTGGGCGACATCGCGCCGTCCTACCTGGACGCCTGCATGCCGTGCCTGGCGGATGGCCAACCGCTGGAGGCACTGACGCGGACGGTTATCCGCATGATCCGCTTGTTCGAGCAGCAACCCTTCGCCGCCAAGGTGCTGATGATCGAACTTCGGGAAGGCGCCCGACGCTTGCCCGGCGACTACTTCACGCGCTGGACAGCGCAGGCACAGGACTGCCTGGCCACCTTGCGCCAGTGGATCGATCGCGGGCTGCTTGCCCCGCTGGACCCGGAGCACGTGCTGCTGACGGTTTGGTCCATCGCCCAGTCGTGCGTCAGCCTGGGCTGGCAGATACCCAACCTGCGGGGCCAGGACATCGACTATGACGCCGCCGCCTGCACTGCGGCCCGCCTGCTGCTCAATGGCCTGGCACCCGCCGGATGCCTGGGCATCACCCAAGGCGCCAGGCTCCCGGCCTGAGCCCCTCCCCAGCAAGAAGCCCCCTGGACATATCCTGGCGCCCTCCGCCTGCCCCGGAGGGCGCTTGTTGTATCGTGACCAAGCACATCGCGTCTGGCTGTGAGAGGATGGTTGGCAACCCGTATATGAGAAGAACAGGACCCCGAACAGAAACCGATGAAGACGCCAAAACGTATTGAACCGCTGATTGAAGACGGGCTGGTCGACGAAGTGCTGCGGCCTTTGATGAGTGGTAAGGAAGCGGCGGTCTACGTCGTGCGCTGCGGGGCCCAGCTGCGTTGCGCGAAGGTCTATAAAGAAGCCAACAAACGCAGTTTCCGCCAGGCCGCCGAGTACCAGGAAGGACGCAAGGTGCGCAACAGCCGTCAGGCCCGGGCCATGGCCAAGGGCTCCAAGTACGGGCGCAAGGAGGCCGAAGACGCCTGGCAGAACGCCGAAGTGGCAGCGTTGTTCCGCCTTGCCAGCGCCGGCGTGCGGGTCCCCAAGCCTTACGATTTCCACGATGGCGTGCTGTTGATGGAGTTGGTGACGGACGCGCACGGCGATGCCGCGCCGCGGCTTAACGACGTGCACCTGGAGCCCGAGCAGGCCCGTGAATACCACGCGTTCATCATTCGCCAGATCGTGTTGATGCTCTGTGCCGGCCTGGTGCATGGCGACCTGTCGGAGTTCAACGTGCTGCTTGGCCCGGACGGCCCGGTGATCATCGACCTGCCGCAGGCGGTGGACGCGGCGGCCAACAATCACGCATTCAGCATGCTGGAGCGTGACGTGGCGAACATGACCGGATACTTCGGCCGCTTCGCCCCCGAACTCAAGGACAGCCGCTATGCGCGAGAAATGTGGTCGCTTTATCAAGCCGGTGAGCTGCTGCCAGACACCCCGTTGACCGGGCAGTTCGAGGATGACGACCACGCTGCCGATGTGGGTGGCGTGTTGCGCGAGATCGATGCGGCACGAATCGAAGACGCCCGCCGCCGCGCCGCCCGCGCCGAGGCCGAGCGCGGGCCAGTGAAGAGCGAAGAGCCGCCTCCGCCCTGGATGCAATAAAGGCTGTATTGCGCAGGGGCCAGGGAGACGGCTCCTGCGCGCCCCCTGCTCAAGGGCGTTACTCGCGGCAACCTTAAAGTCAATTATCGAATAAGAATATGATTTCTTATTCTTTTTAAATACAGCACAAAATCCTCTATAACCTTCTCAACTGTACAGCCGCCAACACTTGGCAAACTGTTTGCAGCGCAACACCGGATCAACAGGGAAGTTTCCAAGGCAACACTGCCCGCCCGCCGAAATTTCACGCAACTATCTGATTCATATAAAAATTTCCTATCCGGCACGACGATTGCTCCAGCAAAGTCCCTTGCTTACCTGAACAGGAGACCTGCCATGAGCGCCCCTTTGAATGTCGTTGCCCTTTCCGGCGGCACCTCTCGTCCTTCTCGCACCCTCAGCCTGACCGAGGCGATCCTCGCCGAGCTGGGTGAGCAGTTGCACATCAAGTCTCACCTGATCGAGCTGGGCGACATCGCCCGCCCCCTCGGTGCCGCCCTGTGGCGCAGCGAACTGCCCGAAACGGTCGAACAGCAACTGCGCCTGATCGAGAAGGCCGACCTGCTGGTGGTGGCGGCGCCCGTCTACCGTGGCAGCTTCCCCGGCCACTTCAAGCACCTGTTCGATCTGATCGGCCAGGACGCCCTGGTCGACGTACCGGTGCTGCTCGCGGCCACTGGCGGCAGCGAACGCCACGCGCTGGTGCTGGATCACCAACTGCGTCCGCTGTTCAGCTTCCTGCAGGCCCTGACCCTGCCCATCGGCGTCTATGCCAGCCAGGGCGAACTGCAAGACTACCGCGTCACCAGCGAGGCCCTGGCCGCGCGGATCCGCCTGGCCGCCGAGCGCGCCGTGCCACTGTTCGCCGCCCACCATGCGTTGCGCAAGACCGCTTGAGCAAGGACGCCCACATGAATGCTCACCTGAAACCTGCCCAGCACCCGCCCCTGCAGATCGCCCGCGAGTTGGCCGCGGAGTTCGCCCTGACCGCCATCGAACGCGATGCTCGCGGCGGCACACCCAAAGCCGAACGTGACGCCTTGCGCGCCAGCGGCTTGCTGGCGCTGGCCATCCCGCGCCAATACGGTGGCCTAGGGGCCAGCTGGCGCGAAAGCTTCGAGGCGGTCCGCGAGTTCGCCCGGGTCGACAGCTCGATCGCCCATGTCTTCGGCTTCCATCACCTGATGCTGGCCACCGTGCGCCTGTTCTCGCGTCCCGAGCAATGGCAGCCCTGGTTCGAACAGACCGCGCGCAAGAACTGGTTCTGGGGCAATGCCCTGAACCCGCTGGACACCCGCACGGTGGTCAAGCACTTCGAGGGCTGGTACGAGTTCTCCGGGCAGAAGAGTTTCTGCTCCGGCGCCACCGATTCGGAAATGCTCATCGCCTCGGCCGTGGACGAACGCGCCGGCGGCAAGCTGCTGATCGCCGCGATCCCCAGCGGTCGTACCGGCATCAGCCTGCACGGTGACTGGAACAATATCGGCCAACGCCAGACCGACAGCGGCAGCGCCACCTTTGAACGCGTTCGGGTGGAACACAACGAACTACTGCTCGACCCCGGCCCGTTGAGCACGCCGTTCGCCTGTCTGCGCCCGCTGATCGCCCAGTTGCACTTCGCCAACCTGTTCCTTGGCATCGCCGAAGGCGCGTTCGAAGAGGCGCGCCAGTACACCCTCAAGGAAAGCCGCCCCTGGTTCCGCTCCAACGCCAGCCACAGCGGCGAAGACCCCTACGTGCTGCATCACTACGGCGAGTTCTGGGTGGGCCTGGAAAGCGTACGCCTGTTGATCGAACGCGCCGCCGAGCAACTGGATGTGGCCTGGTCCAAGGAACACACCCTGAGCGCCGAGGAGCGCGCGCAACTGGCGCTGGCCATCGGCACCGCCAAGGTCGCGGCCACCCGCCATGGCCTGGACATCTGCAACCGTCTGTTCGAGGTCACCGGCGCCCGGGCCACCCATGCCTCGCTGCGCTTCGACCGCCACTGGCGCAACCTGAGGACGCAAACCCTGCATGACCCGGTGGACTACCGGATTCATGAATTGGGTGAGTGGGCCCTCAATGGCAAGCGCCCCGCACCTTCCTTCTATTCCTGAGGCAAGTCCATGCAATTGCTGACCCTCCCCCCTTCCCCGACATTGGCTACCTCGATCAGGGCGACCGCACAGGTCTTCGAAGACCCCAGATCGCAGGCGCTGCTCGCCCACCTGCAACAGGTCGCCCCCAGCGAGGCCAGCGTCCTGATCATCGGCGAGACCGGCACGGGCAAGGAGTTGGTCGCACGTCACATCCACAACCTCAGCGGCCGCCGCAACGGCCCGTTCGTCGCGGTCAACTGCGGCGCATTCTCCGAGTCGCTGGTGGAGGCCGAGCTGTTCGGCCACGAGAAAGGCGCCTTCACCGGCGCCCTGAGCGCCAAGGCCGGTTGGTTCGAGGAGGCCAATGGCGGCACCCTGTTTCTCGATGAGATCGGCGACCTGCCGATGGCCATCCAAGTCAAACTGCTGCGAGTGCTGCAGGAGCGCGAGGTGGTGCGCCTGGGCTCGCGCAAGAGCATCCCGATCAACGTGCGAGTACTGGCGGCCACCAACGTACAACTGGAAAAGGCCATCAATGCCGGGCACTTCCGCGAAGACCTGTACTACCGCCTGAACGTGGTGACGTTGTCATTGCACGCCCTGCGCGAACGCCCCGGCGACATCCTGCCGCTGAGCCGGCACTTCATCCGCACCTACAGCGAACGCCTGGGCTACGGCCAAGTGGAACTCACCCCCGAAGCCCAGGCCAAGCTGGTCAGCTACAGCTGGCCCGGCAATATCCGCGAGCTCGAGAACGTCATCCACCACAGCCTGCTGACCTGCTGCGACGGCCATATCCAGGCCGACGACCTACGCCTGTCCAACCTTCGCCTGGACCGCCAGGAAGAGCCCTTCCCCGGACGCTCCGAGGACGACGGCAACACCGTCGACGAATTGCTGCAACGGGCCTTCCGCAGGCTCTACGAGGAACAGCCCGGCAACCTGCACGAGAAGGTCGAGACCGCGCTGCTGCGCTCGGCCTATCACTTCTGCCATTACAACCAGGTACACACCGCGCAGTTGCTCGGGCTGTCGCGCAACGTCACCCGCACCCGCTTGATCGCCATCGGCGAACTGGTGGTGAACAAACGCCGTAGCCAGGACTACGAGCTGGACAACCGCGTCATACGCCTGTCGATCTGAAGCCATCGCTCGGGCGCCCTGCAGGGCCACCCGAGCGGCTTGGGGCCCCTCCCAACCCAGCGCCCAACTGTTCGCCCAGCAACAACAGAGCAACAGACTGCCTCCTGGCGCAACAGTTCTTCCCCTGCGCGAATGCCCAAAATGCCGTTTCCGACAGGCTCCTAGCGGCTGGCATGACACCTGCAACCTGCCCTCATCACTGAAACCTTTCTCCTGACGCCGACTGGATACCGCGATGCGCCTGATCGACCTGGCCCTGCCCCTGTTCCCCCGCCCTCTCAAGACCCTGGCCTACGCTGGCCTGGCCGCCCTGGCCCTGAGCCCGGCCGCCTACGCCGAAAACACACCGAAGGAGGTGCGCCTGGACTACGCCTACTATTCGCCGGTGAGCCTGGTGCTCAAGCACTTCGGCTGGCTCGAAAAGGCCCTGCCGGAGTCGAAGGTCAGTTGGGTGTTTAGCCAGGGCAGCAACCGTTCCCTGGAGTACCTCAACAGCGGCGGCGCCGACTTCGGCTCGTCCGCCAGCCTGTCGGCGGTGCTGGCCCGGGCCAATGGCAGCCCGATCAAGTCGGTGTATGTCTACAGCCGCGCCGAGTGGACCGCGCTGGTGGTGCGCAAGGATTCACCCCTACACGACCTGGCCGCGCTCAAGGGCAAGAAGATCGCCGCCACCAAAGGCACCGACCCGTACCTGTTCACCCTCCGCGCCCTGACCCAGGCGGGGCTGGAGAAGGACGACGTGGAACTGCTGCACCTGCAACACCCGGACGGCCGCACGGCACTGGAGAAAGGCGACGTCGACGCCTGGGCCGGCCTAGACCCGCACATGGCCGCCAGCGAACTGCAGGCCGGCTCGCGCCTGCTGTACCGCAACAAGGACTTCAACAGCTACGGCGTGGTCAGCGTTACCGAGGCCTTCGCCAAACAGCACCCGCAGACCATCGCCACGGTGATCAAGGCCTACGAACAAGCGCGTCACTGGGCCCTTGAGCATCCGGACGAATTCGCCAAGCTGCTGGCGGAGGAATCCAAGCTGCCGCTGGACGTGGCCAAGCTGCAACTCTCGCGCACCGACCTTTCTGCACCGCAACTGACTGACCAAGACATCGCCGCCTCCAAGGCCGCAGCACCGATCCTGGTCTCCGAAGCACTGGTCAAGCGCGGCGTCGACGTCAACCAGGTGATCGACCAATTGATCGATCCATCCTTCGGCCAGGCCAGCATCGAGCCATGAGCCTGTCCAGCAAAACCCTGTCAGCCTCCAGCCCGGTAGAGCGCCCCGTCCAGCAGCCCTCGCCCTGGCGGCGCCGGGCCAAGGGCCTGGCCCTGCCCCTGGCGATCATCCTGCTGCTCGAAGCCGTGGTGCGTCTGGGCTGGATCGCCGCTTATCAGATGCCAGCCCCCAGCGAAGTGGCCACGACCCTATTCCAGCTCGCCGATGGCGCCCTGTGGAAACACATCGGCGCCAGCCTGTCGCGGGTCCTGGCGGGGTTCGCCATCGGCTCCAGCCTGGGGCTGCTGTTCGCTGCTTGGGTGGGCCTGAGCCGCGAGGCCGAGGCCTGGCTGGAACCGACCTTCGCCAGCCTGCGGGCCATTCCCAGCCTGGCCTGGGTGCCGTTGCTGCTGTTGTGGCTGGGCATCGGCGAAACCTCCAAGGTCACCCTGATCGCCATTGGCGCGTTCTTTCCGGTGTACCTCAATGGCGTGGCAGCGATCCGCAACATCGACCGCAAATTGGTCGAGGTCGGGCGCATGTATGGCTTCGGCCGCTTGCGCCTGGCCCGGCGCATCCTCCTGCCGGCGGCTTTTCCCGGCGTGTTCACCGGCCTGCGCAGTGCTCTGAGCC
The DNA here is from genome assembly GCF_054889225.1 of Pseudomonas sp. X10. Classification (NCBI taxonomy): domain Bacteria; kingdom Pseudomonadati; phylum Pseudomonadota; class Gammaproteobacteria; order Pseudomonadales; family Pseudomonadaceae; genus Pseudomonas; species Pseudomonas sp. X10. The sequence continues at coordinate 3,061,624 of NZ_CM142677.1, forward strand.
TGAGCTGGATGTTCCTGGTGGCCGCCGAACTGATCGCCGCCACCCGCGGCCTGGGCTACCTGCTCAGCGATGGCCGGGAGACCTCGCGGCCAGACCTGGTGCTTGCCGCAATCATTGTCCTGGCCTTGCTCGGCAAGCTCAGCGATGGCCTGCTGGCCGGCCTGGAAAAACGCTGGCTGGCCTGGCGCGACACCTTCGACGGCGCGGACTCAGGAGCCTGACCCATGACCCATCCCTTGCGCGTACCTCAACCGACTGCCTCGCTTGCGCCGCTGCTCGACCTGCGGGTCGAGCGCAAGGTCTTCGGCGACACCGCCGTACTCGGCCAGTTGGAACTGCGCCTGCAACCCGGCGAGATCGTCAGCCTGCTCGGCCCCAGCGGTTGTGGCAAAAGCACGCTGCTGCGTCTGGTGGCGCAACTGGACCGAGACTTCAGCGGCCAGTTGCACAGCCGTCCCGAACAGGTTGGCTTCGTGTTTCAGGAACCACGGTTGATGCCCTGGCTGACAGTGGCCGAAAACATCGGCTTCAGTGAAGACAACGGCTACGACCGTGCCCGCGTCGCGGGGCTGATCGACGAGGTTGGCCTGTCCGGTTTCGCCGACGCCCTGCCCAAATCGCTTTCCGGCGGCATGGCCCAGCGCGTGGCCATCGCGCGTGGCCTGTATGGCCAACCGCAATTGCTGCTGCTCGATGAACCCTTCAGCGCAGTCGACGCCTTCACCCGTTTCAAGTTGCAGGACCTGCTGCTCGACCTGGCCCAGCGTCATCGGACCGCCCTGCTGGTGGTCACCCATGACGTCGACGAAGCCCTGTACCTGAGCCACCGGGTACTGGTGATCGGCAACCGCCCGGGCACCGTGCGCCGGGAGCTGCGCGTACCGCTGGACTACCCCCGGGACCGCCGCGACGACACCCTGGCGCACCTACGCAGCCAAGCCCTGGAGGCCCTGCATGATGCCCGGGTGATCTGAAGGGGGTTGCCTTGGACCGGCGATGGTCTGGTTCGAGCAACGGCGTAGCCCGAAAGGCAAGGTGATCTCCTACAGGCCCTGCTGACGCATGTCCTAGCCCTATGGCGCCCCCTCAAAACACCCGCCGGTAGCGCCATTCGAGCAAGGCCACACCACCACGTTCCAGGCTCCGGGATGAGCCCTCTTCACGCTCGAACCCCTGCAGATAGCTGCCTGGCAGCAGGTGCGCATAGGCCTCCTGCCAGGCCTGGACATGAATCAGGGCGATGCTGTCGCTATCCTGTTCCGTCGCATCGCGGATCGATAGCGAATCCTCGGATCGATCGTGTTCATACATGACCTGTCGCTCCCGTTGCTCCCTTGCTCGTCCTACAGCCTGCGAAACACCAGGCTCGACGTCGCGCTCACCAGTGCACACAACAGCAGCACCACGGCAATGTCGCCCACCGCGGTCTCGCTGCGCCCCTGCGCCGCGGCCATGGCGCCCAGCAACATGCCGGCCAGGCTTACCGAGAGGCTCATGGTCAGTTGCACCGACATCGCCGACAAGCTGCTGGCGGCCGCCGAGCGCTCGCCCGGGACGTCACGGTAGGTCACCGCGCCCATGGTGGTGAATTGCAGCGAGCGCACCAGGCCGGCGGCGAACAGGACCACGGCGATCAACCACACCGCCGTGTCACGGTCGAAGCTGGCGCACAGGGCAATGCCCAATGCGCTGAGCAAGGCATTGCCGCTGAGCACCCGGCGGTAGCCGAAACGCCGCACCAAGGGCACCGCCAGCAGCTTCATCAACAAGGCGCCGACGCCTCCGCTGACCACCAGCCAGCCTGCCGCCAAAGGGCTCATGCCCAGGCAGTTCTGCAACAGCAGGATCATCAGGAACGGTTGCGCCGCAGTCCCCAGGCGGAATAGCCCGCCTCCAGCGTGGCTCAAACCAAAACTGGGCAAGCGGAACAGCGACAGGTCGACCAACGGATGCCGACGGTGCCGGGCATGGAGCCAGTACCCCAGCGCGCACAGCACGCCCCCACCGACCATGGCCAGGGCGACTGGGCGTGGCAACTGACCCATGCCCAGCGACTCGAAGCCGAACACCAGCAACGCCAACGCTGCGCCGCTGAGCAGCAGCCCCCGTATGTCCAGCGCCGCGACCTGGCGAGGGGGATAGTCCGGCACGTGACGCAGGATCAGCAGGCAACCGATCAGGCAGATCGGCAGGTTGATCAGGAAGATCCATTGCCACGACAGCACCGTCACCAGCAGTCCGCCGAGCAATGGGCCCACCAGCGGCCCGACCAGCGCCGGCAGGGCCAGCCAGGACATGGCCTGGAGCAACTGCTCGCGGCTCGACCAGCGCAGGATGATCACCTGGCCCACCGGGGTCATCAACGCCCCCGCCGCGCCCTGCACCATCCGCCCCAGGCATAGCTCGAAGAGCGACCCGGCCAAGGCGCAGGCCATGGACGCCGCCGTGAACAGCGCCATCGCCAACAGCATCACCTGGCGTGGGCGGAAGCGCTCCGCCGCCCAGCCGCTGACCGGCAGGCACAAGGCCAACGCCAGCATGTACAACGACACCACCAGGTTCATGCGCAAGGCCGGCTCGCCGAAATCGGCGGCCATTTGCGGCAAGGCGGTCATCACCGCCGTGCTGTCGAGTAACTCCATGAACAGCGCGGCGCCGATGATGACCGGCACCTTCGGCCCCTGGGCCGTACCGGCGAAGGGCGCCGGCAGTGCGCTCAAAACAGCCCCGATACGGGCGGCTGGGTGCCTTTGAGCTGCCAGGCGCCAACCACTGCGGCTTTCCAGTGGCGCGGGTTGTGGTTGGCCACAGTACGCGCGTTGCGCCAGTGCCGGTCGAGGTTGTGGCTACGGCCGGTGGTCGAGGCGCCTCCCACGTCGAACAGCGTCTCGGCCGCCTTGAGCGCCAGTTCGGCGACCAGGTACTGCGCCTGCGCCACTTCCAGCGCGGCCTGTTCGACATAGGCCTCGGCCAGTTGCCCGGCCCATGCCCGATCGAGAGTGTCGGCCGCCTTGAGTACCAGCGCCTCGGCGCCATAGGCGCGCGCGGCGATGTCGCCGACCGCCAGTTCCACATAGGGGTCATCCACCGACAGCTTGGCGCTGCTGTGCTTGATCGGCCGGGCATGCTCGCGGGCGAAGCGGCTGGCGTCGTCCAGCGCGTTGCGGGCGATGCCCGCCAGCACGGTGCCCAGGAACAGTTGCAAGAAGGGGGTGACAATGGTGCGCTTGCCCTCTTCCACCGTGCGCGTGCGGATGTCGCTGGCCTCGACCCGCACGTTCTGCAGATGGGTCGTGCCGCTGGCCGTCAGGCGCTGGCCCATGGCGTCGAAGTCATCGAGCAGCACCAAGCCTTCACGGTCACGCGGCAGGATGAACGACACCGGTTGCTCGTCCTCGTCCAGCGCCACAGCGCTGACCCAGTCGGCGAACAGCGCCCCCGTACTGTAGAACTTGCTGCCGTTGGCCCGGTAATGATCGCCCTCGCGCACCAGCCGTGCGGCGATGGCACCGTTGGCCCCACCCAGCTCCCAGCCAGCATTGCCGATCACCGCGCCTTCGAGGTAGCGGGCAAACCAGCGCTTGCGCTCCTCTTCAGCGCCCTCGGCCGTCGAGGCCAACAGCCCCTCGACGAAGGCAAAACCGGGACGCAGGGCCTGGGCCACGTTGGAGTCCACCGAGGCGACCTGCAACAACAACTCGATGACATCGCGCACGCTGCCACCAGGGCCGCCATGGCTTTGCGGAATCCTCACGGTATAAAGCCCGGCGGCGGCCAGTTGGGCCACCGCGTCGAAGGGTAGCTGGCGTTCACGCTCGCGCTGAGCAGCGCCGGCACCGATGGCCGGCAGCAACGCGGCGATCCGCGCCTTGAGCTCCGCCACACTGCTGGCCGGGGCCTGGGAGGGGAAACGTTGAAAGGTGGTCATGAGCAGTCCTTAAGGCCTAGATGGCGATTTTCCAGAGGCGTGATTCATCGAACAGGTCGAAGGCTTCGTGTTCCGGGTCCAACGGCGGCACCACCAGCTCGCTGCCACTGCCGGGCAGGCGTGGCACCGAGCCGAGCAGGCGGCGGGTGTATTCATGGCTGGGCTGGCTGAACAACTGCTCCACCGGGGCCAGTTCCACCACCTGACCGTGGCGCATCACCAGCACGTCGTCACTGACATGACGGATAACGCCCAGGTCGTGGGAAATGAACAGGTAGGCCAGACCTAACTCGTCCTGCAGGTCGGCCAGCAGATCGAGCACCTGGGCCTGCACCGAGACGTCCAGAGCCGAGACCGGCTCATCGCAGATGATCAGTTTCGGCTCGCTGGCGATCGCCCGGGCAATCGCCACGCGCTGGCGCTGGCCGCCGGACAGTTGCAACGGCCTGCGTTCGGCCAGTTCCGCCGGCAGCCGCACCTGGCTGAGCAAGCGGGTGATCCGTGCCGGACGCAGGGCGGCGTCGACTCCGGCAACGTGCAGCGCATCGTCGAGGATCTGCGCCACATTCCAGCGTGGGTCGAAGGAGCCGAGCGGGTCCTGGTAGATCACGCTGATCTCCCGGCGCAGCGGGCGGCGACGGGCTTCGTCGATGGCATTGCCCGGCAGGTTCCAGGGCTGGTCCCGGTACAGCACCTGCCCCTCGTCGGGTTGCAGCAGGCCGAGGGCAATGCGAGCGACAGTGGTCTTGCCCGAGCCAGACTCGCCGACGATGCCTAGGGTGCGTCCGGCGCGCAGCTCGAACCCCACCCCTTGCACCACCTGGCGCACCAGGCCATCCGGGCCCAGGTAGCGCTTGCCCAGGCCTGTGGCCTGCAGGAGCCGTTCGCCCGCCGCGGCTCGCGCCACGCGTGGCAAGGCAACCTGCGTAGAACGCTCCGGCGACAGGCGGCTGCCACGCGGATGCTCCGCCGGTACCGCCGCCAGCAGGGCCTGGGTATAGGTATGCTGAGGAGCCCGCAGCACCTGCTGCATCGGGCCCTGCTCGACCACCTCACCGTGACGCAGCACGACCACCTCATCGGCCAGTTGCGCCACCACCGCCAGGTCATGGCTGATGATCAGCAGCGAGGCGCCACGGGCCTTGATCTGCTGGAACACTTCGAGAATCTGCGCCTGTACCGTGGCATCCAGGGCCGTGGTCGGTTCATCGGCGATCACCAGTGCCGGGTCCATGGCCAATGCGCTGGCGATCAGCGCCCGCTGGCGCAGGCCGCCTGACAACTGCCCTGGGCGCTGGCGGGCGCGCAGGGCCACGTCCGGCACGCCAACCCGCTCCAGCAGCTCCAGCACCCGCGCGCCGCGTTGCTGACGGTCACCGAAGCGGTGGGTTTCCAACACTTCGAGGATTTCCTTGCCTACCGGCCGCAACGGGTCGAGGGAGACCAGGGCATCCTGCAGGACGAAGCCGATGTCCTTGCCACGCACGCCGCGCCACTGCCGTTCGCTGAGGCCGAGCAGGTCATGCCCAGCGAAGCTCAACTGCCGGGCGGACACCTCGGCGCGGCTGCCGGCCAGGCCGACCAGGCTGCGGGCACTGACGCTCTTGCCCGAACCGGACTCGCCCACCAAGGCCACGCAGCGCCCTGGCGCAAGGCTAAAGGACAACTCGCGCACCACAGGCTGGCCGGCGAAGGCGACGCTCAGGCCGTCGACGATCAAGGTCTTGTCACTCATGGCAGGCGGCCCTCCAGGCGTTGTTGGATGTAGCGGCCGGTCACGGTGGTGGCCAGGGTGGTCAGCACGATGAACAGGCCAGGGAAGAAGGTCAGCCACCAGGCGTTGGCGATGAAGTCGCGCCCCATGGAGAGCATGGTTCCCCATTCCGGGGCCGGCGGCCGTGCGCCCAAGCCCAGGAAGCTCAGCGCCGAAGCCCAGACGATGGCCTGGCCCACGCCCATGGTCAGGGTCACCACCAGCGGACGCATGGCGTTGGGCAGCAGTTGGCGCAACACGATGCGCGACGTTGGGTGGCCCAGCGCCCGGGCCGCTTCGATGTAGCCGGCATTGCGTACCGCCAGCACCTGGCCACGCACCATCCGCGCATAGCCCGGTGCGCCGCCCAGGCCGGTGGCGATGATCAACGGGCCGATGCCACTGCCGAACACCGCCACGAACAGCAACGCCAGCACCAGGCTAGGAAAGGCGAACAGCACCTCCAACACCCAGCCCACCCCACGATCGACCCTCGGTCCGCCCAGGCCACCGAGCAGACCGAGGGTGATGGCAATGCTCATCGACAAGGCAGTGGCGGCAACGCCAATGAACAGGCTCTGGCGCGCGCCGTGGACGATCCGCGCAAAGATGTCGCGACCGGACTGGTCGGTGCCCAGCCAATGTGCCCAGCTCGGCGGCTGGAACGCCTCGCGCGGGACAATGGCCAAGGGGTCGATACGGGTGAACAACTGCGGCACCAGCGCCGCCAGCACCAGCGCCGCCAGGAAGGCCAACGCCAGGCTTGCGCCCAGGGGCGGCAGGTGCAGACGGCGTTGGCGCCGCAGCGGGCCATAGGCGCGGTCGAGGGTCAGGTCGCTCATGGGTTCTGCTCCTGTTGCCGTGGGTCGATCCACTGGTAGAGCAGGTCCACCAGGATATTGGCCAGGACATAGGCGGTCGCCACCACCAGGCTGATGCCGATCACCAGCGGCAGGTCCTGGGCCTGCACCGCCTGGTACAACTGACGGCCAACGCCCTTGCGGGAAAAGACCACCTCACAGACCACCGCGCCGCTGATCAGCGCGCCAATGGCCCAGCCAGACAGCGACACCCCCGGCAATAGCGCATGACGCAAGGCATGCTTGAAGCGCACGGCCAGGTCGCTCAGGCCACGGGTCCGCGCGCTCAGCACGAAGGGTTGCTCCAGCGTCAGCTCAAGGGATTCGCGGGTCACCTGGGCGATGAAGCCAGCCAACGGGATCGCCAGCGAGAACGCCGGCAGCACCAGCGTCGCCAGGCTGTCGCTGCCAGCAGGTGGAAACCAGCGCAGACCGAACGCGAACACCGCCAGCAACACCACGCCCAGCCAGAAATGCGGCAAGGCGGCACAGAGGGTCTCAGCCATGGACGCAGCCCCGCCAATCAAGCGCCCGCGCCCGGCAGTGATCACCGTCAGCAGCAACACCAGCACCCAGGCCAACGCCAGTGCCGCCAAGGTCAGCTCCAGGGTTGCCCCGCCCTGCTCGGCCAGCACCCGGGTCACTGGCAGGTGCTGGGAATAGGACGTGCCCAGGTCGCCCTGGAGCAAACGGCCGAGGTAGACCACGTATTGCACCGGCAGCGGCTGGTCCAGGCCGTACTCCCGGCGCGTGGCCTCGATGGTCTCTGGCGTCGGATTGCCGCTAGCGCCACCGAGAATCGCCAGCACCGGGTCGCCCGGCATCAGGCGCAGGGCAAAGAAGGTCAGGGTCGCCACCGCCCACAGCACCAGCACGCCGCCGGCCAGGCGGATGGCGGCACGACGGCCGAGGGCGGCCAGGCGTTCGCGGCGGGGGTCAGTCACGCCCAGGGGCGTTGCGCGTGTGCTCATTTCGTCACCCATGCGTCGTAGAGGTAGGTCACCGCCAGCGAGGGCTCCAAGCGCACGCCGTGGGCGGTCTTGTAGATGCCCAGGCGGGTACTTTGTGGATAGGTCGTCAGCTGCAGGTACTGCCCGGCGATCTGCGCCTGGGCCTGCTCGTAGATCTGCCGGCGCTGTTCAGGGTCCTGGGTGGCCAGGGCGCTTTCGATCAACGCATCGAACCCGGCATCGGAATACCCGGCGGTGTTCTGGTGATAGCCACCGACACCAGCTGGCTGGACAAACGCCGAACTGAAGATGATGCGCAGCACATCGGGCGTGTTGGTGTTCCAGTAACCGATGCGGATGTCGTAGTCCCACGCCGCCTGACGCGCAGTGGACTGGGTGTCGCTCATCTGCTCCAGCACCAGGTCGAAGCCGGACTGGCGGGCGGTCGCCTGCACTTGCTCCCACAAGGTTTGTTCAGAAGGTGGCGTGCGCGTTCCAATCAGCACCGTGGCCTGCAGGCGCTTGCCATCCTTGGTGCGGTAACCCTGGGCATCGCGTGCGCTCCAGCCAGCCTGGTCGAGCAACTGCGCGGCACGGGCCGGATCGTAGTCCTGGCTGCGCTCGAAGCCTGGGCTGTAGAACGGCGTGGCCACGCTGAGCGGCCCACCGGCCCTGGGGAACTCGCCGAAATAGACACTCTTCAACGCCCCCTCGACATCGGCGCTGCGCACAAAGGCCTCGCGGACTCGGATATCGTCGAACGGAGCGCGGAGCATGTTGAATGTGCCGTTGGTGGGGTTGCCCGGGCGCTGGGCGATGATCAACTCCAGATCCGAGTTGCGTCGCGCCGCCTCATGGGACTCCGGCGGCAGCGCCTCGATCACATCCACCTCCCCCGCCTGCAGCGAGGCGAAACGCACCGAAGGTTCCTGGATGAACTTCCAGACAATGCGCTCCAGGTAAGCCGGCCCCTGGTGCTGAGCCGTGGGGGGCGCCCAATTGTAGGCGGGGTTGCGCACCAGCTCGACCTGGTTCTGGCGCTCCCAACGCACCACCTTGAACGGCCCGCTGCCCACCGGGCTCTCGCAGTTCTCGTCACGGCTGCGGGTCAACGCCGTGGGCGACTGGATCCCGAGAAACCCTTGGGCCAGCACCTCAAGGAAAGCCGCATACGGCGTGGCCAAGTGCACCACCGCCGTATAGTCATCCAGCACTTCGGTACCACGGTACTGGCGGATATAGCCCCCGGCGGTACTGGACTGGGTCTTGGGATTGGCCATGTGGTCGAGGTTGGCCTTGACCGCATCGGCGTTGAACGGCGTACCGTCGGTGAAGCGCACGTCATCGCGCAGGTGGAAGGTGTAGCTCAAGCCATCGTCCGAGACCTCCCAGCTTTTCGCCAGCCACGGCCCGATGCGCCCCTCGCCGTCCATGGAAACCAACGAGTCGAGGTACTGCTGGGCAACGAACACCTGGGGCATATCGCCAGCCACATGCGGGTCCAGGCAAGTGGGTTCGCGGTCGGTGGCGTACACCAAAGTGCCGCCGCTTACCGGCTCATCGCTCTGCACGCTGACCTGCTGCGCACGCTCGCAACCGGCCAGCGCCAGAGCCAAGGCCGTTGCCGCGAACCACGGGATGAAAGGACGGGTATCGAAGTTCAAGGTCGCTCCTGCGGATAACAGTGCCCAAAGGCGTTGCAGAAGCTGTTGCAGGGACCGTGCCGGGTCGTAATACCTTGATTTATCGGGGTTTCAGGGGAGGCTCGATGATTGAAGACAGGCAAAGTGTCGGCAGGCTGTTTCTGGGGCAACAGTTAAGGGCCCGGCTGTTGGCTGAATAGCTATTTGCTAGGAGGACTGTGTACTATCAACGCCGGCCGATGCTGCCCGCCGCTCGCTCCGGAAAGGAAAGGTGAAAGCATCTCTGTTCCGAACCCCATGGCATCTCTCTTGATCGTCGAGGTTTGGCAATGCGAGCACCAAGTTGCTTCGACGCCAGGAGGAATGATGTTGTCAATCGAGAAGGCCAAGCAGATGGCCAAGCGCCTGCGCGCTGCGTTGGAGGCTCGCAATCAGGAAGTGCCCCACTCCACTGCGCTTGAGCTGGTAGCGCAGCAACTGGGATACAAGGACTGGAACACCGCTTCGGCGTTGCTTCCCCATGCCCCCTCCCAACCCACCATTACCTTCGATAAGCCGATCCCGATCTTGCGGATGTTTGACGAAACCAAGGCGAGGGAGTTCTACCTAGACTTCCTGGGCTTCAGCGTCGAATTCGAGCACCGCTTCGAAGCTGATTTGCCGCTGTACCTGGGGCTCAGCCGAGACGGCCTGCAATTGCATCTTTCCGAGCATCATGGCGACGCCAGCCCCGGATCGACGATCTTTGTCCCTATGCAAAATATCGAGCTGCTTCGTGATGAGTTACTTGCCAAGCGCTATGGGTATGGTCGCCCGGATATCGTTCAACAGGGCTGGGGACAAGTATTGGAAGTCTACGATCCTTTTGGTAATCGGATTCGGTTCTGCCAAAGCTGACAGGCTTCGCCGGCCTGTACCGAACTCTTGCAGCCGACACGTACCGGTGCAGGGCCAGGGATTAAGGCTGCTCACTTAAACTGGAGTGCCTTCAGGTGGGGCTGCTACGCAGCCCATCGCGACACAAGGCCGCTCCCACAGAGGGCTTGCCTTGTGGGAGCAGCCTTGTGTCGCGATGGGGAGCGCAAGCGTGGAAAGATGACTTAAGGCCACCCCAGCAAATCGATATTCACCCCACCTCAGCGCCCACCAATAAGACCAATAGGGTCAGTAATACAGGCCCGTCCCTTCAGGCCACCTCCCCCTGCCGGCTCCACAGCCGGTGGTAATAGCCCCGCCGCGCCAGCAACGCTTCATGACTGCCATCCTCGACAATCCGGCCGTTGTCGAACACCACAATCCGATCCAAATGGGCGACAGTCGATAACCGATGCGCGACAACGATGGTGGTCTTGTCCTCCATGATCTCGTCGAGTTTGTCCTGGATAAACCGCTCGGTAATCGAATCCAGGCTGGAGGTGGCCTCGTCCATCACGAGGATAGGCGCGTTCTTGAGCAGCACCCGGGCAATGGCGATACGCTGCCGCTGCCCTCCAGAAAGCTTGACCCCACGCTCCCCCACCAGCGAATCGTAGCCATGCTCCATGGCCTCGATGAACCCCCGCGCGCCAGCGCGTTCGATGGCCGCGTGCAGGTCGTCGTCCTCGGCCTCCAGGCAGCCATAGTGGATGTTCTCGCGGATGCTGCGGTGGAACAGACCCGGCTCCTGCGGGATCAGCCCCACCTGGCGATGCAGCGAATGCTGGGTCACCTCGCGCACATCCTGGCCATCGATCAGCACCTGCCCGCCGTTGACGTCGTACAGGCGCAACAACAGGCTAAGCAGGGTCGATTTGCCCGACCCCGACGCCCCCACCAGGCCGACCCGCTGCCCCGCCGGGATATGCAGGTCCAGGTGCTGGAAGATCGGCTTGCCGGGGTGATAGCCAAAGCTGACGTCGACAAAGCGCACCTCGCCATGGCTGACCTTGAGCTCCCGCGCCACGGGCGGGTCGGTGACTTCATGCGGCCGCACCAGGGTGCGCACGCCGTTGGCGATGTTGCCAGTGGCCTCGAAGAACTCCAGCAACCGGCGCGACAGCCCGGCCACGTCGGTGATGATCATCAGCGACAGGCTGGTGGCCGTGACGAAGGTGGCGATGTCGATGCTGCCACGCTGCCACAACCACAGCGCCAACAGCAGAATGCCGAGCTTGAGCAACACGCCGCAGCTGTTCTGGAACCAGCGGATCTTCTCCATGTAGCCCAACGAGCGGCTGGCCGCCGCCACTTCGCGGTCGAGGAACTGGCCCAGGTACTGGTGCTCGAACGGGTGGCGGGCGAACAGGCGGATGTTGGTCAGGTTGGTGACCGCGTCCACCACCTTGCCTGTGCTGGTACTGCGCGCCGCGGCGAAGGCACGGGCCAGGGGGTGGCTGCGCCGGGCGAGGAACCAGCACAGGCCGAGGAAGGCCACGGCCCAGACGCCCATGAAGGCCGCCAGCCAGCCGCTGGCGGTGGCCAGCAACAGCACCGCCAGGGCCAGGGTCGCCAGCAGCGGGATCAGGTCGAAGATCAGGATCGCCAGGGTCTGCGTCGTGCCCAGCGAGACTTCGCTGATGCGATGGGCCAGGGCGCCGGCGAACTCGCTGGTGATGTAGCGGTGCGAGTGCTGCTGCAGGTAGGCAAACAGCGTATGGGTCACGGCCCGACGCTGACGCGGCAGCGTGTACACATGCAAGCTGCTGGCGCCGCGTACGCAGAGCATTTCCAGCACCAGCAAGGTGGCGAAACCGGCCAGCGGCCAGGTCAGCACGTCCACGGCACGCGCTGCGTCCAGCCCCTGGCTGACCAAGCGGGTGATCTGCCCCAGCGCCCAGGGCACCATCACCGCGCAGACCACCGCAACGATCTGCAGCCCGAGCATCCCGGCATAGGCCATGCGATAGCGCTGGACGAAGGTCCAGACGAACCCCATGGGTGTGTCTGGCAAGTGACGGATGTCCCAGCTGTCGCGCCCCTCGCTCATGAACCCACTCCCGCCGGGAAGCGCAATGGCGGCAAAGGCTGGCCCAGCGCGGTCGGGTCGCGGTAGCGCGCCGCCGGATGATCGCCCGGCAGACGCGCCTGGCCTGCGCCGAACAGCCGCTCGCGCAAGGTCTCGCCGGGGCTGTAGCGCTCGCGGAAACGGCCCCGTCGACGCAGCTCCGGCACTACCAGCTCGATGAAGTCGCGCGCGGTCTCGAACGACAAGTACTGGCGCAGGTTGATGCCGTCGATGCCATCCACGTCCAGCCAGCGCTCGATCTCGTCGGCCACCACCGTGGGCGTGCCGGCGGCGAAGTAGCGGTCCTCCTGCAAACCGGCGAAGCTGCCCAGCAGTTCGCCGACGGTGGTGTCCGGGTCGAAGCGGTTGAGCGCGCCCCAGCCGATGTCGCCGCGCTTGATGATGTTGGCCAGGCGTTCCTGGGGCGCATAGGCGCGCAGGTCGATGCCCAGCTGCGCATGGGCCATGGCGCCGTCGGCGCTGACCAGGCGCCGATAGCTGTCGAGCTTGGCCGCCACCGCCTCGTCGGTGCGCCCGACGATCACTCCGGCCTGGACGATGAACTTGATCCCCGTCGGGTCACGCCCCTGGGCCTGGGCGTTGCGGCGCATGGTAGCGATGTTGCGGCGCACGTCCTCGGGGCTGGCGCCGCCGGTAAACACCACCTCGGCATGGCGACCGGCGAAGGCCGTGCCGGCGGGCGAGCCGGTGGCCTGGAACAGCACTGGCGTGCGCTGGCGCGAAGGTTGGCACAGGTGCGGCCCGGCGACCTTGAAGTGCTCGCCGGCATGGTCGATGTAGCGGACCTTGGAAGGGTCGGTGTAGATGCGCCGCTCGCGGTCCTGGATCACCGCGTCGTCGTCCCAGGAGCCTTCCCAGAGTTTGTAGAGCACGTCGAGGTATTCGTCGGCGATCTCGTAGCGCTGGTCATGGGGCACTTCCTGCTCCAGGCCGAAGTTGCGCGCCGCGTTGGGCAGGTAGGAGGTGACGATGTTCCAGCCGACCCGGCCCTTGGTCAGGTGGTCGAGAGTGCTCATGCGCCGGGCGAAGGTGAACGGCGGCTCGTAGGTGGTGGAAAAAGTCACGCCGAAACCCAGCTCGCGGGTCACTGCGGCCATTGCCGGGACTAGCAGCAGCGGATCGTTGCTGGGCACCTGCAGGCCCTCACGCAAGGCGGTTTCCGGGCCGTTGCGAAAGCGGTCGTAGACGCCCACCACATCGGCCAGGAAGACCCCGTCGAAAGTGCCATGCTCGAGCAGTTGGGCCAGCTCGGTCCAGTAGTCCAGGTCGTTGAAGCGGTGGCGGTTGTTGTCCGGGTGGACCCACATGCCATGCATGATGTGGCTGACGCAGTTCATCTCGAACAGATTGACGTGCAGTTGCTTGGGCACAGTGCTCTCCTTGAGCCTTATACAGCGATACGGTTGAACCAGGCCGGGCGGGCCGCTGGCAGCGCGGGAACAGCATCGAGCAAGGCCCGGGTATAGGGGTGGCGCGGATGGCCGAGCACCTGGTTGGCGGCGCCCTGCTCCACCACCTGGCCGCCCTGCATCACCAGCACCTGGTCGCTGACCTGCTCGATCACCCCCAGGTCGTGGGAGATGAACAAGCACGCCAGTTGCAGCTCCGCCTTGAGCTCGGCCAGCAGCGCGAGAATCCGCGCCTGCACGGTCACGTCCAAGGCCGAAACCGGCTCATCGCAAACCAGCACCCGAGGCTTCATGGCCAGGGCACGGGCGATGGCGATGCGTTGGCGTTGACCGCCAGACAACTCCAGCGGCCGACGGTCGAGCACGCTGGGCGGCAGGTGCACCCGCTCCAGCAGCGCCACCGCTTCGGTACGGCGTAGCGCCCGGGGCACGCCGGCCTGTGCCAGGGCTTCGCTGAGCACCCGCAAGACGCTGTAGCGCGGATCGAACGAGGCCAGCGGGTCCTGGAAGACCACCTGGATACCCTGGCGCGCCTGGCGGCGTTGCTCGGCCGACAGCGCCAGCCAGTCGTTGCCATCGAGGCGGACATGGCCCTCGTCGGGCCGCTCCAACCCCAGCAGGATCCGCCCCAGGGTGCTTTTGCCAGAGCCTGACTCGCCGACCACTCCAAGGGTCTGGCCGGCCTGCAGTTGCAGCGACACGTCACTGAGCACCTGGCGCCTCTGGCCATCCGGGCCGTCGAAGGCCTTGGCCAGGCCATGGGCTTCGAGCAACGCTGGACGGCCTGCTTGCTCATTCCGCGCAGGCGCCACCAGTGCCAGGGTCGGCGCCGCCGGGCGCTGGAAGTGCACGGCCCGCGCGGCCCTGAGCAGGCCTTGGGTGTAGGGGTGGACAGGGTCCTGGAGGATCTGCTCGGCGCTGCCCTGCTCGACCACTTCGCCGCCACGCATCACCGCCACCCAGTCCGCCAGCCGCGCCACCACCGCCAGGTCATGGCTGACCATCAGCAGGCTGTTGTCACGCGCGCGCAATTGCTCCAGCAACCGCAGAATCTGCGCTTGCACCGTGGCGTCGAGCGCCGTGGTCGGCTCATCGGCGATCAGCAGCCGCGGCTGGCAGGCGATGGCCGATGCGATCAATGCGCGCTGGCGCAGGCCACCGGACAGTTGCCATGGGTACTGCTGCGCACGCACGCCGGGCTCCGGCACGCCGACCTCGCCCAGCAGCTCCAGCACCCGCAGGCGGCGGGCCTCAGCGCCGAGCCGGGTATGCAGCCAGAGCGGCTCTTCCACTTCGGCCCCCACGCGCCGCAGGGGGTCGAGCGAACCGAGGGCGTCCTGCATGACGAAGCCGATGCGGCCACCGCGAAGACGCTGCCAGCCACCTTCGTCCAATGCCCGCAGGTCCTGGCCGGCGAAGGCCAGCCGTTCGGCCTCGATGACCGCGCCGCGTCCGGCAAGGCCCACCAGGCTGCGCGCCGTGACGCTCTTGCCCGAGCCAGACTCGCCGACCAGCGCCAGGCATTGCCCGGCGTGCAGTTGCAGGCTGACGCTGCGTACCACCGGCACGGCGCCGAAACTGACCCGCAGGTTGCGGATATCCACCAACGGCGTTGCAGGGTTGAGAATGTTCATAGGGGTTTGCCCTCGCTGCGCCGCAGCCACTCACGGCCAATGGCGCTGATGGAAATGACGGTCAAGGTGATAGCCAGCGCTGGCCAGGCCATCAGCCAGGGCGCGTTGGCCATGAAGTTGCGGCCGATGGCCATCATCGCGCCCCACTCCGGCGCCGGTGGCGGCGCGCCGAAGCCGAGAAAGCTCAGAGCCGCGCCTGCGGTGATGGCCCCGCCCAGGCCAATGCACGCCAGGATCAGCACAGGCTGCACGGCGTTGGGCAGCACATGGCTGACCACCACCGCGACGGGTCGCCGGCCGAGGGTAATGGCCGCCTCGACGAAACCGGCGCGGCGGATACCCAGGGTCTGGGCGCGCACCAACCGGGCATAGCGCGGTACCGCTGCGATGCCCACCGCCAGGATCAGGTTGCTGGTGCCCTGGCCGAACAGGGTGATGATCACCAAGGCCAGCAGCAGGTCGGGGAACGCCAGCAGCACGTCTACGGCGCGCATCAGCAGGTTGTCCAGCCAGACGGGCGCCAGCCCTGCCAGCAACCCCAGCAAGGTGCCGATGCCCAGCCCCACCAGGGTCGCGGCAAGACCAATGAACAGCGACGGCCGCGCGCCATGGATCAGCCGGCTGAGCACGTCGCGACCGTTCTCGTCGCTGCCCAGCCAGAACGACGACCCCGGCGCCTGGTAGGCCAGCCGCGCATCGGCGGCCAGCGGATCGAACGGCGCCAGCCAGCCGGGCACGGCCACGGCCAGCAGCACCAGGCCAAGGGTGGCCCAGGCCAGCCACAGGCCAGGCCGGCCCGGGCGCCAGCGCATGTTCGGGCGCGGCCTGGCGAGGTCCAGGGCGGGCAAGGCTGGGTCGGTGAGGATCGCGCTCATGCGGGGGTCTCCTGGCAGGTCATCGATCAGGGTGCCGGATTGGGAATGCGCCGGTGCACGGCCTGGATCTCGCCGAGCACCTCTTCGGTGAGCCGCAGATCCAGCGCACCGAGGTTTTCCTGCAACTGGGCCAGCGTGGTCTGTCCGGTGATGGCACTGGCCACGAAGGGTTGGCGGATGACGAAGGCCAGGGCCAGTTGCGCCGGCGCGATGCCATGGCGCCGGGCGATGTCGACGTAGCCAGCGATGGCTTCATTGGCCGATGGGCTGTCGTAGCGGTTGAAGGTGCGGTACACCGACGACAGCCTCGCCCCCTCTGGCCGGGCGCCGTCGAGGTACTTGCCGGTCAATGCGCCAAAAGCCAGCGGCGAATAGGCCAGCAGGCTGACGCCTTCGCGGTGGCTGAATTCCGAGAGGCCGTTCTCGTACAGGCGGTTGAGCAGGCTGTAGGGGTTCTGGATGCTGGCGATGCGCGCAAGGCCACTGTCTTCGCTGTGGCGCAGAAAGCGTGCGACGCCCCACGGGGTTTCGTTGGACACGCCGATATGGCGGATCTTGCCGGCCTTGACCTGTTCGTCCAGTACCGCCAGCGTCTCCTCGATGGCAGCGCTCTGCGGATGGTCGTCGACATAGGGGTATTCGCGCGCACCGAAGATATTGGTGGTGCGGTCGGGCCAGTGCAGTTGGTAGAGGTCCAGGTAGTCGGTGCGCAGGCGCCGCAAGCTACCTTCGAGGGCGGCGACGATGTTGTGCCGGTCATGGTGCGACAAGCCATCGCGGATATGCCCCTGTGCCGCCGGGTCGCGGGCGGGCCCGGCGATCTTGCTGGCCAGCAGCACCTGATCGCGGTTGCCGCGCGCCGCCAGCCAGTTGCCGATGTAGCGCTCGGTGGTGGTCCAGGTCTCGGCGCGGGTCGGCGTCGGGTACATCTCGGCGGTGTCGATGAAGTTGATTCCGGCAGCCAGTGCCGCATCGAGCTGCTGGTGGGCATCCTGCTCGCTGTTCTGGTGGCCCCAGGTCATGGTGCCCAGGCTGAGGACGCTGACCTCAAGGTCGGTGTGGCCTAAACGACGGTAGAGCATGGTGGATTCCTTCTGGTCTCTGTATGGCTGTTGATTCGATCGGGCCGCTGCGCATCCCATGGCGGGCAAGCCCGCTCCTACAGTGGCCCTGCCCTATGGACAACACCGCACCTGTAGGAGCGGGCTTGCCCGCCATGGGCCGCCAGCGCCGGTCAAGGCGTCAGCGCCGCCAGCGGCCGCGCCGTTGCGCTGAACTGGTTGTGCGCCTTGGGCAGCCCGAGGTGATCGCGCAAGGTCCGGCCCGTGTACTCGTGGCGGAACAGCCCGCGTCGTTGTAGCAGGGGCACGACTTGTTCGACAAACACCTGCACCCCGGACGGAAACATGTCCGGCATGATGTTGAAGCCGTCTCCCGCCCCTGCCAGAAACCACTCAGCGAGCGTGTCAGCGACCTGCTCGGGAGTGCCGACCAGTAAGCGGTGCCCGACCAGGATCCGTCGCGACAGCTGGCGGATGCTCAGGTTTTCGCGTCGCGCCAGGTTCAACTGGGCCTCGAGGAACCCTTGCGAGCCGCGCTCGAAGTCAGCCACCGCGCCAATGCGCGACCAGGGCAAGGGCGCGTCCGGGTCCAGCTCACTAGCATCGATGCCGATGCGCCCGGCCACTTGCTGCAGCAGGCCATGCTCGCCATGCCAGGCATTGAGCTGGTCAAAGCGCGCATGGGCCTCGGCCTCGGTGCTGCCAATCACTGTCGACAGGCCGGGCATGATCTTCAGGTGCGCGGGGTCGCGGCCCCAGGCACGGGCGCGGCTCTTCATCTCGCGATAGAAGGCCTGCCCGTCGGGCAAGGTGGTCTGGGTGGTGAAGATGGCGTCGGCATAGCGCGACCCCAACGCCTTGCCGCCCTCGGAGGAGCCGGCCTGGACCAGCACTGGCCGGCCCTGGGGCGAACGTGGCAGGTTCAGCGGGCCCTTGACCGAGAAGTGCCGCCCCTTGAAGTCCAGGGTGTGGACCTTGGCCGGGTCGGCGAAACGGCCGGCGGCGCGGTCGCCGATGATCGCGTCGTCTTCCCAGCTGTCCCACAGCTTCAAGGTGATGTCGAGGAACTCCTCGGCGCGGCCATAGCGGTCCACGTGCAGCGGAGCGCCGGCCAGGCCGAAGTTCTGCGCGGCGGCGTCACCGGCGTTGGTGACCACGTTCCAGGCGGCACGGCCACCGCTGATGTGGTCCAACGAGGCGATTCGCCGGGCCAGGTTGAACGGCTCGTTGTAGGTGCTCGATGCCGTCGCGATCACACCGATGCGCTCGGTGGCGCACGCTACGGCAGTGAGCAGTACGGTCGGCTCCAGGCGTCCACCCGGCTGGCTGGCGATATCACCGGCCAACGCCGGGCCGTCGGCGAGGAAGATCGCGTCCAGGCAACCGCGCTCGGAAATCCGCGCGATGTTGCGGTAGTAGTCGACGTCCAGGTAGGCACCCACCGGCGCGTCGCCTTGGCGCCAGGCTGCCGAGTGCGCGCCGAAACCGAGGATGTTCATGCCCAGGCTCATCTGGGGCTGCTGCTTGCTCATGTGCTGTCTCCGTTCAGACCGCGCTGGCTTCATCGCCAGCGCCCTGCCCTGCCGGCGTCTCGGCGTGCAACGCGCGCCAGGCCGCCGTGGGGGTGATGCCGTTGAGGTAGTAGTTGCCCAGCGCTTGCTCGCGGTAGATGGCCGGGTTGTGTGACGCCAGGGTGCGGGCGTTGCGCCAATGCCGGTCGAAACGCCGCTGGGTGCTGGTGGCCGAAGCACCGCCGACCTCGAACAGCAAGGTGCTGGCCTCCAGCACCTGGGGCAGGACGATCTGCTGGGCCTGGTAGGCGTGGACCTCGGCATCGGTGTAGACCTGCTCCGGGGCCGCACCGGCCTGCCCGGCCTCGTAGGCCGCCTGCAGGCTGTGGCCGACCGCCGTGACCTGGGCCTGGGCCGCGAACGCCAGGCTCGACAGGCGGCCAATCACACGCTGCACCAGCGGGTCGTCGGCCGGACGGGACTGGCCGGGGATACCGAAGGCGCGGGTGCGGCCCTGCACGAAGGCCACCGCGTCGGCCAGCACCGCCCGGGCAATGCCGGCCAAGGTCGCCAGGTGCACGGCCTGATAGAAGGCGCTCAGGTAGGACTCAGCGCGCAATTCACCCTTCTTGTAGCGGCGCAGGACGTGCTGTGCCGACACCGGCACGGCGCTGAAACGGGTGGTGCCGCTACCGGTCAGGCGCTGGCCGAAGCCATCCCAGTCGTCCACCACCTCGACGCCCGGGGCCCGGGTCGGTACTGCCAGGCTGACGAAGTCGTCGCCATCGTTGGCGACCGCCGCGACCCAGTCGGCGTAGAGGGTGCCGGTGCAGTAATACTTCTGGCCGTCCAGGCGCAAACCGGCCTCGCCCTCCTCGGCGACAGGCGTCAGGCTCACGCTGTTGCCGGTGCTGTCCGTACGTTCGGCCATCGCCGCGCCCCACAGCTCGCCTGCGGCGACCTTGGCGAACCAGTAGTCCTGCGAGGCTTCGTCACGGGCCGACAGGCGTCCTTCGACGAAACCGAAGTGCGCGCGCAGAATCTGCGGTAAGTTCGAGTCGGCCTCGCCCAGGCGGACCAGCAGTCGCAATAGTTGCACCAGGCTGACGCCCAGACCGCCATGGCGGCGCGGCACCCGCAGCGCGCCGAAGCCGGCCTCGCGCAACCAGGCGACGGGCTCGTGCGCCAGCAGGCGCTGCTGTTCGCGCTCGACGGCGCCCGCTTTGATCCGCGCGAAGACCGCGTCGAAGCGCGCATCCAGTTCGGCGTCGGTGAGCGGTAGTTCAGAATCATGACTCATGGCTGTTCCTTGCATTCGGATTCAGGGAGTAGCGGTGCGCGGGTCGATGCGCTGGGTCAGCACATCGACCACCAGGTTCACCAGCACGTAGATGGCCGCGGCCAGCAGGGTCACGCCGAGCACCAATGGCACGTCCTTGTTGGCGGTGGCGTCGAGCATCAACCGGCCGATGCCTTGACGGCCGAACAGCAGCTCCACCACCACCGCGCCACCAAGCAGGCTGGCGAAGACGAAGCCGGCCAGGGTCACCAAAGGCACCAGGGCGTGACGCAAGGCATGGCGCAAGCGCACAGCGGCATCGCCCATGCCACGGGCGCGGGCCTGGGTGATGAAGGGTTGTTCGAGCACGCTTTCCAGCGAGTGGCGCAACACCTGCGCCAGCACCGCGGCCACCGGTAGCGACAGCGCCAGGGTCGGCAACACCAGCGACTGCCAGCCGCTGGAGCCGGACGGCGGCAACAGGTGGAACTGAAAGGCGAACACCAGCAGCAACAGGCTGCCGATCACGAAGCTCGGCGCCGACGACAGCACCAGTTCCGCGCCTGACACCAGCGAACGCACCCGCCGACCACGGTTGGCCGTGAGCAACGCCGACGCCAGGGCAATGCCGACCGCCAGCAGCCCCGCACACAGGGCCAGCGCCAGGGTGGCGCCCAGTTGCTCGGCGATCGCCTGGGTGACCGGGATGCGCAAACGGTAGGACTCGCCCAGGTCGCCCTTGGCCAGGCGCGCCAGGTAATGGCCGTACTGCACCAGCAAAGGCTGGTCGAGGCCGTACTCGGCACGTACCTGGGCGAGCAGCTCGGGCGTTGGCAAGGCATCCGGACCGCCAAGGATGGCCAGGGCGGTATCGCCACCGCTGTGGTTCACCGCCAGGAAGGTCAGGCTGGCGGCGGCCCAGAGCACCACCAGGCCATCGCGCAGGCGGCGCAGGATGATCGCGAACAGCTTCATGGGTGCTCCTCCCTGGCCAGCCAGACGCTGGTGAACAGCGGAACATTGTGCGAACCATCGAACAGCACGCCGCCTACGGCCTTGCGGTAGGCCACCAGCATCTGGCTTTCTGCCGAAGGCACCGCTGGGACCGTCTCGCCCAGGCGCTGTTGGGCCTGGCGGTAGAGCGTTTGGCGCCGCGCCGGGTCGGTGCTGCGTCGGGCCTCGCCAAGCACGCGGTCGAGGAGCGGGTCACGGAAGCGCCCGACGTTCTGGCCGATCAGCTTGCCGCTGGGAATGGCCTGGCTGTGGTAGAGGATGAACAGGCCATCCGGCGTATTGGTGTGCCAGTAACCACCACCCATGGCATCGAACTGACCGGCATAGCGACGTTCGGTGACGCGGGTCAGGGGCAACACTTCGATCGGCATGTCGAAACCGACCTTCTTCAGGTCGGCCTGCACCGCCACCGAGACGTTGGCCGGAAACGCCGGGTTGTCGTAGGTCAGCAGCGTCGCCTGCAAGCGTTGGCCGTCGCGGGTGCGGTAGCCCTGGGCATCGCGGTCGGTCCAGCCGGCCTGGTCGAGTAGGCGGTTGGCCTTGGCCGGATCGAAGTCCAGCGCATGCCGCGCGACCGGGTCGTAGTCGCGGGTGTTCACCGCGAGGAAATCACCCTTGGCCAGGTACTCGCCAAAGCCGGAAATCCAGGCCAAGCCTTCACGGTCGATGGCATGGGCCACGGCCTGGCGCACCCGCACGTCATCGAACGGCGCGCGCTCGACATTGAAGGTGATGCTGCGGCTCGGGTTGCCCTTGCGGATCCGGCTGCGCAGCACCAGTTGCGGGTTGCCCCGGATAGCCGCGGCGTTTTGCGGCGGCGCGTCCAGGGCCAAGTCGCTACGGGCGGATTCGAGCGAGGTGTAGCGGATCATCGCCTCGGGCACATAGCTCAGTTCGATGCGCTGCAGGTAGGCCTCGCCAGAGTGGGCGATCGCCGGCGGCGACCAGTTGTAACCCGCCCGGCGCTCGAAGCTAGCGCCCTGGTCACGCACATAACCGCTCAGCACGAACGGGCCGCTGCCGATCGGATGGCTGGCGATGCTGGCGGGTGCTTCGCGGATCTGTCGTGGCGAGATCATCCCCAGCCAGGCCTGCGACAGCACATCGAGGAAGGGGGCGTAGGGTTCACGCAGGGTCGCTTCGAACGTGTAGTCATCGATCACGCGCCCCTTGAGGTAAGGCGCGATATAGGCCGCTGCCAACGGCGACTTGGTCGTCGGGTCGCGCATGTGCTCGAGGTTTACCCGCACGGCCTCGGCATTGAAGCGCTCGCCATCGCTGAAGGTGACGTCATCACGCAGGTGGAAGGTGTAGGTCTTGCCGTCGGCGCTGATGTCCCAGCTTTTCGCCAGCCACGGGGTCAAGGTGCCGTCGCCAGCCTGGTACACCAGGCAGTCGAACAAGATGCGCCCCAGCCACTGGACGTTGCCGTGGGACAGCGCATGGATATCGAAACTGCCGGCATCGCTGGCGGCCGATACCCGCAAGGTGCCGCCACGGCGGCCCACGCCCTGCTCGACGAAGTCGCTGGTGGGGTAGCGCAGCACGCCTTCCTGGCTGGAGACCGCCTCCCCCGCCAACGCCGACACGGCCTTGGGCGGCGCGGCCGGCGAGCACGCAGCCAGCGCCAGCAGGCAGGCGGCCCAGAACACCGCGGCCGGATGCTGGCCCATTGGATTGTCTCCTGCCCTGGCCATCAGAAGCGGAACGCCACGCCGGTGGTCGCCGAGAAGGCATCGCCCGGATAGAAGTTCGCCGAGTCCTGGCCATTGGCGTCGTAGGCGGTGTTGGAGGCAGTGGCGTAGCGCTGGTCCGTGAGGTTGCGCAGGTCGGCGAACACTTCCCACTTCTTGCTCGGCGCCTGGTAGCCGACCTTGGCGCCCCACACCACGTAGGAAGGCGCCTGCCAGGTGTTGGCAAAGTCGATGTAGTAGCTGGACGCCGCGCGCACATTGAGCGAGGCATAGAAGCCGCTCTGCTGGCGATAGGCGAGCTCGGCCTGGTAGACCTGGCGCGGCAGGCCCGGCAGCTCGTTGCCGCCGAACCTGTCGTCGTCACGGTACTTGAAGTCGTTGAGGGTGTAAGCCTGGCGCAGGTCGAGAGTATCGCCGTTGGCGCCGGCCCAGAGCAACGCGCTGAGCCCGGCCTCGATGCCCTGGTGCAAGGTCGGGCTGGCATTGGAGGTCGCAGTGATCTGGTCCTGGGTGGCGCTGGCCTGTTGCACCACTACGGTCAGCAGCTCTTTCTGCACCCAGGAGCGGTATAAGGTCAGGCTGCCGTCGAAGATGCCATGGCTGCCGCGAATGCCCACCTCGAAGGTGGTCGCCTTCTGCGGACGGTTGTCATACAGGTAGGGGGTGCTGGTGCTACCCAACTGCCAGGTCACCGGTGGATCGATGCTGCGACTGACGTTGCTGAACACTTGGAACTCAGGCGTCAGTTGATAACGCACGCCAATGCGCGGGGCGATATCGTTCTCGGTGTATTCGACGCTGTCTGGGAAGTCGGTGGTGTTGCTGCCGGTGGTGGCCTCGATCTCGGCCTTGCGCCGGATGTTGATGAACGACAAGCCCGACGACAACCACAGGTTGTCGGTCAGTTGCAGCTCGTTGCCGAAGCTCAGCACCGTGTCACGCGAGCCGGTGTAGTTGGTCTCCTGGAGCTTGGCGCCGGTGGTGGCGCTGTGTGACTTGACGTCGGCCAGGTACGCCCGGGTGTTGCTGAAGATGATGCTGCTGTCGCTGGGCAGGCCGAAGAAGCTGTCGCCGGTGCGGAAGTAGCGCAGGGTCAGGTTGATGTCCTTGGAGCGCCAGTCCTGTGGTGCCACGGCATAGCGCCAGCCGTTGAGCAAGGGGTAATTGTTGTAGGCGGCGCCCACTTCGAGCTTGCCGCCATCATCGAAGGTGTAGGTGGTCTTGTTGGCCAGGAAGGTGGTGCCGTCCTTGCGCCGCCCGGTGGGCACCAGGTTGCTGCGCGGGTCGTGCTTGAGCTGATGGCGGGTCAGGGTGTTGCCGTTGGTGAGCTGCTCTTCGCGGTACTTGAGGAAGAAACGGGTCTCGAGCTTGGGGCTGAACACATGGCCGAAGTTCGCCGCCAGGCCACGGGCTTCGTTGCGCGCATGGTCCTGGTAGCCGTCGCGCTCGTTGTGCTGCAGGTTGATGTAGTAATCGCTGTCACCGACCACGCCACCGGTGCTCACCTGCTGCTTGCGGTAACCGTAGCTGCCGATCTCGAAACGGGCGTAGTTGCCCGGGTCGGTACGGCCGGTCTTGCTGACGAAGTTGATCGCCCCGCCCAGCGACAGGGCCGCGTACTCGGAGGCATTGGCGCCGTAGAGCACTTCGGTGTGATCCACCGCCTGCATGTCGAGGAAGTCTTCCTGGGTGCCGCCGGGGCCGGTGATGGGAAGGCCGTCGAAGAGGAACTTGGTGCCCAGCACATAGCCTTGATAGAAGGTGTTCAGGCCCGAGCCACGGATGGAGATCTTGTTGGCGCCGGTACCGCTGGTGGCCTGGGCGAACACTCCCGGCTGCAAGGCCAATACGTCTTCGGCATTGGACGCCCGGCCCTGCTCGACCTGGCGGTTGTCGACCACAGCAGTGTTGCCAGCCACCTTCTGCAGGCGCTTCTGGTCCTTCTGCGCGCCGCTCGCGGCAGCGCCGGTAACCGTCACTTTGCCCAAGGTCGTGGTCGGCTCGTCGGCCGCCTGAGCGGCCGGGCCGAGCACGGCCAACAGGATCGGCAGGCTGGCCGCTGTGGCCAGGCTGGCTTGTCGCTTGATTGCACGCACTGCAAGTACTCCCCTTTATAAGGCTGATGTCCGGGTCGCCAATCGGCTACCAACTCGAACAGCACCGAAAGTTATTGGAGTCTGTTATTGCAGTTGTCGTGCCAGCTACTTTTCGTAGTATTTCCGGCGTTCCCGCACATATAGAAAGTTGCCAGGCAAGACAAACTGACCAGGCAATGTTGGCCAGCCAACAGTTGCCTCCGCCTCAAACAGTAAAAAACCCTGAAAGGCTCTGGAACTCTGGATTTACCGACACATTGTTCGACAACAGCGTTAAGCGGAGCATCCTTGCAATAAGTAATTTACATATAACCGACACTGTCCGCCCAGCAACATCCCACCGACAAAGTTTACGACTTCCGCTCACTTGCTTTTCAAGACAACACGTTCGAACGCCCAACTTATTGGATTCAAACGTTTGGCACAAAACCTGCTCGTGGCTCGTCGCTGGCCTGACTATGCCCATAGAACGCCGAGGACCATTATTGATGACCATCAGGGGACATATTGATGCACGCCACACAACAGGATCGATTGCGCCTGGCCGTACGCCGCGCCACCTTGGCCATGGGCCTGGGCTCTGCCCTGCTCGCCCCGGCCCATGCCGCTGACACCGACCCTACGCTGGGGACGGTCACCGTCCAGGGTGCTCGCCAGAGCGCCGCTGAAAGCGCCAAGAGCCAACTCGCCGAGGTGCCCGGCGGCACCAGCGTGGTCGACAGCGAAGAAGTCGCCAAAGGCCGCACCGCCAACCTGCAGGACACCCTCGCCTACCAGCCTGGTGTTTTCGTACAGTCCACCGGCGGCAATGACGCCGCGAAGATTTCCATTCGTGGCTCCGGCGCCAACACTTCGCCAGGCTACTTCCGCGAAGGCATCAAGTTCCTCTTCGACGGCCTGGCGCTGACCGGCCCGGGCGGCACGCCCTACGAGTTTCTCAATGCTTCCGGGGTGAACTACACCGAGATCCTGCGTGGCGCCAACGCCTTCCAGTACGGCGCCCTGACCCTGGGCGGCGCGGTGAACTTCGTCAATCACAGTGGCTACACGGCCCCGGGCCTGCGTCTGCGGGCCGAGGCCGGTAGCTACGGCTACCAGAAACAGGCGCTGAGCGTCGGCGGAGTGGAAGGTGCGCTGGACTACTACCTGAACGTCGACAACTACCGCAACGAAGGCTACCGCGACTACAGCCTGTCCAAGAGCCAGGGCGTGGTCGCCAACCTCGGCTACCGCTTCAGCCCCAAGCTCGAGACCCGGCTGATGCTGCGCTACCGCGACGAATTCCATAACGACCCCAGCGCGACCACCCTCGACGCGGTCAAGCACCATCCTCGCCGCGCCAGCGCCACCGCCGAGTCCAGCGGCGCCGGCAGCCGTCGCCCGGGGAGCCTCTGGCTGGGCAGCAAGACCACCTACACCTTCGATGACGACGCGCGCCTGACCCTGGGCGTGGCGTATCACGACTATGCCCACAACAACAGCCCCAACAGCCCGGGCAACCCCAGCTACTGGGACTGGCATGACCTGAACCTGCTCGTGGGCTACGAGCGCATCGACAACTGGTTCGGCCATGAAAGCCGCAGCAACATCGCCTTCACCTCCACCCAGCACCTGCGCGGCGAGGTCAATTCGACCACTGCGTCCAAGGTCCCGCTCAAGCAGGTGAACTACAAGGACTCCTTCGACCGGGTCATCGCCCTGGGCAACGACTTCAATCTCGTCGACCGGCTATGGCTCACCAGCGGCCTGTCGTTCATCAACGTGCGCCGCAAGACCAATATCGATTACGCAGCCAACGCCAACACCACCACCTTCCCGACCTACGAGGACTACGACAACTGGAGCGTTGCCCCGCGTATCGGCCTGCGCTATGAATTCACCCCGCAACTGCAGGCATTCGCCAACTTCAGCCGCTCCATCGATCCGCCCGCGTCCTGGGAATATTCCGGCTCCGGCCCGACCACCCCTTACATCCGCCCGCTGGTGGAGCAGAAGGCCAACACCTTCGAAGTCGGCATCAAGGGCTCGTCCGGCCGCTTCGACGGCAGCCTGGCCCTTTACCGCTCATGGATCCACGACGAACTGCTGAACGTGCAGTTGATTGCCGCGACCCCGGAAACGCCGGCCGTCACCGGTGCCTTCAATGCCTCGCCCACCATCCACCAGGGCGTAGAAGCCGGCCTGACCACCCGCCTCTGGGAAAACCCACAAGGCGACCTGCTGCGCTGGCGCCAGGTGTACACCTACAACGACTTCCACTACCGCAACGACGATACCTTCGGCGACAACCAACTGCCGGGTATCCCCAAGCATGTCTACCAAGGTGAATTGCAGTACCAGCATCACGGTGGTTTCTATACCGGGGTGAACGTGCAGTCGGCCTCGCGCACGGCGGTGGACTATGCCAACACCTTCTATGCGCCGTCCTACACGATCTGGGGGGCGAACGTCGGCTACGAAGCGCCCAAGGGCGACTGGAAGGTCTCGCTGGATGTGAAGAACCTGGCCAACAAGGCCTATGTCACCGCAGTGACGCCCCAGTACAACGTGGCAGGCGCCGACACGGCGGCGTTGTATCCAGGCGATGGGATAGGAGCGTACGTAGGATTTGAAGTGAGGTATTGATCGGCACGCGTGCAAGCAGCGCTGCAGCCCGGCTATGGCTCCGGGCTGTACACCACCGGTTTACGTATCGGCACAGGTCATGCAGGAGCTCATGCAGGAGACCGGTCGATCAACGACTACTGGCCAGCGGGTGGGTCGTCTTGCACCAGAAGCGCCCTGGCCAACTCCTCATCACTGACCGTCAGACCCGGATGGTCGCGCCGGATCTGCTGGAGCGCCGACTCCAGGTAGGCGCCCCGGATCGCACCGTCGCTGGCAATGAAAGCAGAGAGCTCATCGCGGGCGGGCATTACCCTCTTGTCGTCCTTGAAGGTCGAGTACAGCGAGGCGGAAATCCCGGCTGAGGTCGCGACATCCCTGGCGCCCACGGCCATGGCTGAACCAATAGGCAGGCAAAACACCAGCAGCGGAACAAGTACGATATGGCGCATGACGTGTCCTCCAGAGCATTGGAGCCGAAAGCGGCTGCCCCATACTTTTATGAGGTGCGGCGCCGGCCAGGAGTTCCCCCTGCCCTTGATCGCCCCGGCCGGCGCCAGTGCATCACCGATGACATAGAAATGCCCACCGGCGACATGGCGCAGGCTGGCGCCTAGCGGTAGAGCATCGCCCCTGCGTAATCAATCAGGTCCCTGGCCGCCACACGGCTCCTTGCACCTGCACCTGCCGGGGCAACAGGCGGTTCTCGAAAAACAGGTCCGCCGTACGCTGCTGCGCCGCGACGATATCATCGGTGACCGGCAGGATCGGCGACGCTGGGCGGTGGCTGAACGTACGCCGCACCACGGCTTCCGGCAGCCCCATGAAAGCTGCCAGCAGGCGGATACTGCCCGCCTCGTCGCTGCGGGTCAGGGCCTCGGCTTCGCTCAACTCATCCAGCAATTGCTGGACGAAAGCCGGGTTGGCCTCGACATAGTGGCGGGCGCCCAGGACGAAAGGCCCGGTCAGGCCAAGGCCTTCGCCATTGACCAGCAACCGCGCCTTGCCCTCCAGCTCGATAGCTGAATAGAACGGGTCCCAGATAGCCCAGGCATCGACGCTGCCACGCTCGAAGGCGGCGCGGGCATCGGCCGGGGGCAGGTACACCGGCTGCACATCCGCGATCCCCAGCCCGGCCTTGGCCAAGGCACGCAGCAGCAGGTTGTGGGCGCTGGAGCCCTTCTGCAAAGCCACGCGCTTGCCCTTGAGCGCTGCCACGCTGTCGACCGGGCTGTCCTTGGGCACCAGGATCACTTCAGCCAGGGGTTTGGCCGGCTCGGCACCGATATACAGCAGGTCGGCGCCGGCAGCCTGGGCGAAGATCGGCGGGATGTCGCCGGTCGAGCCGATGTCGAGGGCGCCGATGTTCAGCGCTTCGAGCATTTGTGGCCCGGCGGGAAACTCGATCCATGCCACCTGGGTCCCGGGGAAGCGCCTTTCCAGCATCTGGTGCTGCTTGGCCAGGACCAGCCCGGCCGAGCCCTTCTGGTAACCGATACGCAGGGCCGCCGGATCAGCGGCCCAGGCCGCTCCGGCGAGGCTCAGCAGCAACAGCAGCGCGGCACGTGCGAGCTTCATGGCTCACTCCTTCCAGTCGGTCGAGGGTTTTTCCCAGAGGTTGATCCCGCCTTCCACCGCATACTGGTCGATTTCAGCCAGCTCCTCGGCGCTGAAGGCCAGGTTGTCCAGCGCGGCGACGTTCTCGATGATTTGCTCCGGGCGGCTGGCGCCGATCAGCGCCGAGGTCACCCGTGGGTCGCGCAGGGTCCAGGCCAGGGCCAATTGGGCCAGGCTCTGGCCACGGCGCTGGGCGATCTCGTTCAAGGCACGGGCTCGGGCGATATTGGCTTCGGACAAGTGCCCTGGCTGCAATGAGCCGCCGCCTGCCCGATTGACCCGCGCATCGGCGGGGATGCCGTTCAGGTACTTGTCGCTGAGCAGCCCCTGGGCCAGGGCCGTGAAGACGATGACACCGGCGCCGACCGCGTCGGTGGTGTCCAGCAGGTCCTGCTCGATCCAGCGGTTGAACAGGTTGTAGGCCGGCTGGTGGATCAGCAGCGGCACCTTCAGTTCATCTAGCAACGTGGCAATTTCGCGGGTCTTGCCCGCCGAGTAGGAAGAGATGCCGATGTACAGCGCCTTGCCCTGGCGAACGATGTCGGCCAGGGCGATGGCGGTCTCTTCCAACGGCGTGTCGGCGTCGAAGCGGTGCGAGTAGAAGATGTCGACATAGTCCAGGCCCAGGCGCGCCAGGCTCTGGTCCAAGCTGGCGATCAGGTACTTGCGCGAGCTGCCACCCTGCCCGTAGGGGCCAGGCCACATGTCCCAGCCGGCCTTGCTGGAGATGATCAGTTCATCGCGGTAGGCGCGCAGGTCTTCACGCAGCAAGCGGCCGAAGTTGGTTTCGGCGCTGCCGTAGGGTGGGCCGTAGTTGTTGGCCAGGTCGAAGTGATTGATGCCCAGGTCGAAGGCCGTGCGCAACAAGGCACGCTGGGTGTCGATCGGCGTGGCATCGCCGAAGTTGTGCCACAGGCCCAGGGACAGGGCCGGCAGCGCCAGGCCACTGCGGCCGACGCGACGATAGGGCATGCGCGCATAGCGCTCGGGATGGGCGACGTAGCTCATGGCTGTCCTCGATCAGTGAAATAGGGATTGGCGGGCCGTTGCAGGCCCAGGTGGTCGCGCAAAGTGCTGCCCTGATAGGCACGACGGAACAGCCCCCGGCGTTGCAATTCAGGCACCACGTGCTGGGCGAAGTCTTCCAGACCCTGCGGCAAGTGCGGCACCAGGACGTTGAAACCATCGGCGCCGCGCCCCTCGAACCAGGCCTGCAGCTCATCGGCGATCTGCCGCGGCGTACCGATCAGGCTGTAGTGCCCTCGCCCGCCAGCAATGCGCCGGCCCAACTGGGCCAGGGTCAGTTGCTCGTTACCGGCCAGCTCGGTCAACAGCTGCTGGCGGCTGCGCTGTCCATTCTCGGTCAGCGGCAATTCGGGCAGTGGGCCGTCCAGCGGGTAGCCGGACAGGTCGAAGTTGCCCAGCATGCGTCCGAGCAAGCCAACACCGACCTCGGGTTCGACCAGCGCCTGGAATGCTTCGAACTTTTCCTGCGCCTGGGCTTCGCTCGCGCCGACCACCACGAACACGCCCGGCATAATCTTCAGGTCGTCCTCGTGGCGTCCGTATTTGGCCAGGCGCCCTTTGAGATCGGCATAGAACGCCTGCGCGCGGACCAGCGAAGGTTGCGCGGTGAACACCACCTCAGCACTCTCGGCGGCCAACTCACGGCCCGTTTCAGATGAGCCGGCCTGCACCAGCACCGGACGACCCTGGGGCGAGCGGGCAACGTTGAGCGGCCCCTGCACGCGAAAATGCGCGCCCTGGTGGTTGAGCGCCCGGACACGTTCAGGCAAATGGAAGCGGCCTCCGGCCTTGTCACGGACGAAGGCGTCATCGGCCCAGCTGTCCCACAACCCCTGCACCACCTGCTGGAACTCGCGGGCCCGGGCATAGCGCTCGGCGTGGGGCATGTGCGCATCGCGGCCGAAGTTGCCCGCCTCGGCGGCGGCATCGGAGGTCACCAGGTTCCAGCCGACGCGCCCAGCGCTGAGGTGGTCCAGCGAAGCGAACTTGCGCGCCACGTGGTACGGCTCGTTGTAGCTGGTGGTCACCGTGCTGATCAGACCGATGCGTTCAGTCACCACGCTCAGGGCCGAAAGCAGGGTCAGCGGCTCGAAGTACACCGACCGGGCGCTGTGGCTGGCCAGTGGGTCGCTCGGGGCAGCGACGCTGTCGGCAACGAACAAGGCGTCGAAGCAGGCCGCCTCGGCCACCTGGGCGGCCCGCTTGTAGCTGGCGAAGTCCAGCGGGTCGTCCGGCACATCGGGGTGGCGCCAGGCGGCGACATGATGACCGGTGGCCATCAGGAAGGCGCCCAGGCTGAGCTGGCGGTTGGAATGGCTCATGGAATCTCCTCGGTTTCTTGGACGCGGCTCAGAAGTCCTTGCGCAGTTGCACGCCGAAGTAACGCTGGTCGTCACGGGGCACCGAGCGATAGATATGGTCGCCACCGCTGCTGAGTATCTGCGCATAGGACTTGTCGCCCAGGTTCTTGCCCAGCAAGGCCACGCGCCAGCCATCGTTGTAGTCGGCCAGGGCGATGCTGGCGTTCCAGATGCCATAGGCGCCTTGCACGGTGTCGGGGTTCTGGTCGAGGCTGAACTGCACTTCGTCCTGCCAGCTGAAGTCGCTGGACAGCTCGATGTCCAGGCCGTTGTCCAGGGGGATCACGTAGTCGGCGCGCAAGTAGCTCTTCCAATCCGGGGTAAACGGCAGGTGGCCACCGTCGATGTTGCAATTGGCCGCCGCGCCCACCGGGCAGTTGAAGTGATCGACCCGCGCCTTGGTGTAGGCCACGGCCGCCGACAGCTTGAGCTGGCGGGTGACCTGGAAGCTGGCGTCGAGCTCGACCCCCTGGGTCTTGACCTTGCCAGCGTTGACCAGGCGGGTCACCACCTGATTGGCCACGGTGTCGAAGAAGTTGGCCTGGTAGTTGTCGTAGTCGGTGTGGAACACCGCCAGGTTGGCTACCAGCCGGTTATCCAGCGTGCTGCTCTTGAGACCGATCTCATAGGCGTCCGAGGTCTCCGGCTTGAGTGCGTCGGTGTCACGCGGTTGCATATTGAAGAAGACGTTGTAGGCCGGCCCCTTGTAGCCGCGCGAATAGGTGACATAGCCGGTCAGGTTGTCATTGAAGTCGTACTGCAGGCCGGTGCGGCCACTCCAGCCATCCTCGTCCACCGAGCCAGAGCTGGCGGTGGAGGGCTGGATGCCGGTGACGGCGGTGGGCGAGGTAGAGACGCGACGGTGGTCGTATTCCAGGTCGTCGTGGGTCCAGCGCAGCCCGAAGATAAGGCGAAAGTCCTCGGTGAGGTTGAAGGTGTTTTCACCGAACAGCGCCACGCTGTCGTTGGTCGCGCTGTAGTCTGCGCGGCCGCTGTCGGCCACGCCGCCGTTGACCGACAGGCGCCGGTAGGTTTCCTCGGACTTGCCGTGCATGTAGAAGGCACCGAGCACGTATTCGTTGAACTGGCCCTTGGGCGACGTCAGGCGCAACTCCTGAGAGTACTGGTTGTAGTCCACCGTGCCCTTGTCGTGGGAAGCGGTCAGCGGCAGCAGCGCGCGGCGGTCGCCGTCCTGGTACTGGGTGTTGTCCCAACCACGCCAGGCGGTGATGGAGGTCAGGGTGTAGTCGCCCAGTTGCCAGTCGAGCTGGCCGGACAGGCCTTGGTTGACGTCCTCGACATGGGTCTTGAAATCGCTGTTGATGTCGCGGTTGTGCCTGCTCGGCGTCACCGGGCGCAGTTGGTTGGCGAAGGCTGCGCTGGCTTGGGTGATCACGCCGCTGGGCAGGGTGTCCTCGCCTTTCATGTAGTCGCCGATTACGGTCAGGCGCAGGTCTTCGCTGGGCTCGAACTCCAGCTTGCCGCGCACGCCCTTGCGCTCGTAACCGTTGACGTCATGGCCGTTGGCGACGTTCTCGACATTGCCGTCGTAGTCGCCCCATAAGGTGCTCAGCGAGCCCTTGAGCTGCTCGCTCAGGCGCCCGCCGATGCCGAAGCGCAGGCGGTTCTCGTTGCCACCGCCGAAGTGCGAGTAATCGACATAGCCCTGGGTCTGCTCCGGGATGGCCTTGCTCACCACGTTGAGCACCCCAGCCGAGGCGTTCTTGCCGAACAGCGTGCCTTGGGGCCCGCGCAGCACCTCGATGCGCTCCAGGTCGAGCAGGTCCAGGGTGGACTGGCCAGGACGACCGAAGACCACGCCATCGACCACCGTGGCCACGGTCGGCTCGACACCCGGCGAGGTGGAAATGGTGCCCACGCCACGGATGAACAGCGAGGTGTCTTTGTTCGATGCGCCGGCACGGTAGTTGAGGGTCGGCACTTGCTGGACGATGCTGGCGACGTTGTTGCGGTTATCGCGCTCCAACTGCTCGCCCTGCACCACCGAGACGGCCACTGGCACTTCCTGCAGGCTGGCTTCGCGGCGGGTGGCGGTGACGGTCACCGCGCTCAACGCGGTGGCCTGCTCAGCGTCATCGGCGGGCTCGGCGGCGTAGGCCCCCTGGCCGATGGAAGCCAGCAACAAGGCGGCGGCCAGTGGATGGCGACGCACGGGAGGGAAAACCGAACCGCTCCTGGCGGCGTGGGATAGGAATTTCTGCATGACGCTCACTGCCCTGAATGACCAGACCTGGCCTGCCCCATGGCAGGCCGACATGAAGTGCTGTCGTTGTCTGGTCTCGCTCGTGCGAGTGGCAGCCGATTGCCAACAGCAGCGCTTGGTAGCGCTAACATCATCAGTATCGGAGCGGCGCCGTTAGCAGGTCAAATACTAAAAAATACCGTTCATATTCCTTAAAGCTATTTGTGAACAGACCGGTCGTTAGCGCTAACATGCGACCACCTTCCTCTTGAGACCCCTTCCGTGAGCCAGGCCAAGGACTCCCCTCGCAAACGTCGCGGCGCCGGTCGCGTCACCCTCAACCAGGTGGCGCGCGAGGCCGGTGTTTCGGCGATCAGCGTGTCGCGCTACTTCAATCAGCCCGAGCAGGTCTCCCCCCCCTTGCGCGAGCGCATCCAGGCGGCAGTCGAGGCGCTGGGCTACGTGCCCAACCTGGTCGCCGGCGGCCTGGCGTCGGCACGCGGGCGCATCGTCGGCATGGTCATCCCGAACATTTCCGGGCCGATATTCGCCCAGACCATCCAGGCCTTCAGCGACACCCTCAGCCGCCATGGCTACCAATTACTGCTGGCCTCCAGCTACTTCAGCGAGGAACAGGAAGAAAGCGCCGTGCGCGCCTTCCTCGGCTGGTCGCCCGCGGCCCTGGTGGTGACCAGCCATTTCCACAGCAGCACCACCGAGAAGATGTTGGCCGATGCCGACATCCCGGTGGTGGAGATCTGGGACTACCGCCCCGAGCGAGCACCACTGCAGGTGGGCTTTCTGCATCATGAGGTCGGCGTCCAGGCCTGCCGCTACCTGTTAGACAAGGGCTACCGGCGTATCGCCTTCGTACAGAACAGCGTCGCTGGCGACCTGAGTGCCTTGGAACGACGCGACGGCTACAGCCAGACCCTGCAAGAGGCCGGGCTGGAGCCGTGGGTCTTCGTGCCTTCCGCCGACGCCGCGCCCTTTGAGGCAGGCAAACAGGCGATGCAGGCCCTGATCAAGCGCCAGCCCCGCCCCGATGCGATCATCTTCGCCAACGACAACCTGGCTGCCGGCGCCCTGCTCGCCGGCCAGCGCGCCGGGCTACGCCTGCCCGAGGACATGGCGATCATCGGTTTCGGCGACTACGCCTTCGCCGACATGCTGCTGCCCAGCCTCACCACCCTGCGCCCGCCCTCGCGGGAGATCGGCGAGGTGGCGGCCTTGCGCGTGCTGCAACGGCTCGGGGTGATCGCCCATGAGGGCGAGGTGCCGCAACTGAACCTGCTGACGTGCGAACTGGTAGTGCGCGAAAGCGCCTGAAGCCGCGCCTCGCGAATGGGACGGCCACACCACGGCAGGGAGGCGCGTACTGTGACATTCCCCGCGTATGAGATTATTCTTGGGAGGTATTTCTCAACGCCCAGATAATGTGAGAGCCGAATATGAAAATCGATGACATGGACGCATTCGTCGCCGTCATTCGTTGCCAGTCGACCAACCTGGCCGCCGAAGCCCTGCAGCTGACGCAACCGGCGATCACCCGACGCGTGCAGAACTTCGAGGAAGACCTGGGCGCCACCCTCCTCGACCGCAACACCAAGCCCCTCAAGCCAACCGCCATGGGGCTGCGCGTGTACGAGCAATGCAAAGCCATCCTGCGTGAGATCGATGCCCTACGCGAACTGGTCGCTAACGATGGCGCGCCCTCGGGCACCTTGCGCCTGGGCGTGCCACAGACCCTGGGCGATGTCGTGCTGCTCGATGCCCTGGCGCAGATCCGCGAAACCTATCCGGTGCTGCGTACCCAGGTCACCAGCGGTTGGGGCAGCAGCCTGATCGCCCGCATGGAGAACGGTGAGCTGGACGCCGCCGCCGCGCTGTTCCCACCGGGTAAGATCTTTCCCGAGGGCATCGCCAGCCGCTCCATCGCCCGGATGCCGCTGCGCGTCGTGGCCGCCCGGGGCACCGCCAGCAAGCGCAGCTACAAGCTCAAGGACTGCTACACCCGTGGCTGGGTTCTCAACCCGGACGGCTGCGGCTTTCGTGCCGGCCTGCAGCGGGCACTGAGCGAACAGGGCCTGAGCTTATCGATCAACCTTGAAACCTTCGGCACCGAACTGCAGTTGGGCCTGGTCGCCAACGGCCAGGGCCTGGGGCTGGTGCCCGAACCGCTGTTGCTGGCGAGCCGCCACCGCGATCAGTTGGACGTGCTGGCTGTCAGCGATTTCAAGCCCCTGGTCGACCTCTGGCTGTTCCATCCTCGCTACCTGGGCAACCTGCAGGAGCCAGTGGAGCTGTTTGGCCAGGTGGCCGCCCGAGGGCTTCAGGGATGAAGCCATTTTGATAAAGAAATTTCATAAAATCATCTGAATTAGATTCAAAAAACAAATAATTAGCATAGAACCAAAAAGACTTTTACAGGGCCTTTCCATCCGCATACGGTCTTTGTTTTCCGGCTTTGCCGGCGGCTTTCAACCCTGCATGCCAGGGCTGCATTCCCCACGCTTTGCCTGGAGAGACACCGCCCTCTGCCACCCTCCCCCGTACCGGAGCCCTGCATGCCCACTTTGTCGATCTTGCCTACCCCGACGCCCGATACCCGCCAGCGGGTCAGCCCCGAGGAATGGGAAGTCCGCGTCAAGCTCGCCGCAGCCTACCGCCTGGCCGCGCTGTTACGCTGGACCGACCATATCTACACCCACTTCTCGGCCAGGGTCCCCGGGCCCGAGGAGCACTTCCTGATCAATGCCTATGGCTTGCTGTTCGACGAAATCACCGCCTCCAACCTGGTCAAGGTGGATGTCGACGGTACCTTGATCGACGACCCGCTGGGCCTGGGTATCAACCAGGCCGGCTACGTCATCCACAGCGCCATCCACCGCGCCCGCCCAGACCTCAAGGCGGTGCTGCACACCCACACGCGCGACGGCGCCGCCGTCTCGGCCCAGCGTGCTGGCCTGCTGCCGATCTCGCAACACGCCCTGGCGTACTACAGCCGCGTGGCTTACCACGTGTACGAAGGCGTGGCCCTGGATTTGGACGAGCAGCAACGCTTGGTGGCCAACCTGGGCGACAGCAACATCCTCATCCTGCGCAACCATGGCCTGCTCACCGGTGGCGTCAGTGTCGAGCACGCCTTTCGCGAGCTGCACGGCCTGGAGCGCGCCTGCAACATCCAGATCGCTGCCCAGGCCGGCGGCAACGCCGAGCTGCACCTGGCCTCGGCCGAGGCCATCGAGAAAGTCCACCAACAGTCGCTAGTGTTCGCCGATGGGCATGGGCCAGGTGTGCAGCGGCATTGGGATGCGCTGATCCGCCAGCTCGAGCGCGAAGGCCTGGACTACAAGGCTTGAGCTAGTGTCGGGGCCGCTTCGCGGCCCAATCGCAGGCTGCGCCTGCTCCCACAAGGTTCTGCGTCAACCACAAGAGCTGAGGCATGCAAGCCCCCAGGGAGCGGGCGATTGGGCCGGCACTGGCAATACATCACTTGCCATGCACCATAGAATCGCCCAGCCCCCGCAAGGACAGGATCAACGGCGGAAACGGGGTATCGCCAGCCCCAGGCTCTCACGCAGGGTGGTGCCTTCGTAGGCCTTGCGGTAGACACCACGGGCTTGCAGCAGCGGCACCACCTCCTGGGTAAAGCGGCGGAACTGCTCGGGGTGGCCGATGTAGATGTTGAAGCCATCCAGCGCCCGCGCCTCGAACCATTCGGTCATTTTCGCCGCGACCGTCTCGGCCGAACCGACAAAGGCGCCGGGGCGCAGTTGCCGGGAGAACTCGACGGCCTGGCGCAGGCTGAAGCCCTTCTCCCGCGCCTGGTCGGCAATACGCTTGGCGTTGGTGAAAAAGCTGCTGCGGGCGGCCTCCAGGCTCTGTTGCGGAAACGGCGCATCCAGGTCGTACTGGCTGAAATCGTGCCAGCCGAAATTGCGCCCGAATTCCTTCAACGCCAGCTCGAAGCTGTGATCGAGCTGATGATAGTGACGCTCGATCTCACGGGCATGCTCATCGGTGTCGCCGACGTAGATCTCCGCCCCCGGCAAGACCAGCAACTGCTCCGGATCACGCCCCAGACGCGCGGCACGGCCCTTGATGTCGCGGTAAAAGGCCTGCCCCTGTTCGATGCTCGCCGCATGGGTGAACACCACGTCGGCGGTGGCCGCACCCAGCTCACGGCCTTGCTCCGAGTCACCGGCCTGGAAGATCACCGGCTGCCCCTGAGGCGAGCGCTGGATGTTCAAAGGCCCGACCACCGAGAAGTGCCGACCCTTGTGCTTCAAGGCATGCAACTTGGAAGGGTCGAGGAACTGCCCAGTGCCACGGTCACGGACGAAGGCATCGTCCTCGTAGGAATGCCACAGCCCCTGCACCACCTGAACATGCTCTTGGGCCCGGGCGTAGCGGGTGTCGTAGTCGTAGTGCTCATCTCGCCCGTAATTGCCGGCGGTGCCGGCATCGCCGCTGGTCACCACGTTCCAGCCGGCGCGGCCTTTGCTGATCAGGTCCAGCGAGGCCAGGCGGCGGGCGACGTTGTAAGGCTCGTTATACGAGGTGGTGAGGGTACCGACCAGGCCGATATGCCGGGTGCTGACCGCCAGCGCCGAGAGCAGGGTCAACGGCTCCAGGCGGTTGAGGTAGTGGGACGGCGAGCCGGGGGTGATGAACTGGCTGTCGACGATGAACATCAGGTCGAACAGCGCGGCTTCAGCCTGGCGGGCGATATCGATATACCAGTCGATGTTGACGCTGGCATCGGCCGGCAAATCAGGGTCCAACCACAAGTTGTGCCTGCCCGGCCCGCCACAGCCCATGGTCAGGGCGCCCAACTTGATCGTTCTTTCGCTCATCTGCAACCGTTCCTCGTGGTCAAGCAAAACACAACGCCATGCGCAAGCCTTCCACCGCTCATGGCGCGGCCTTAGCGCTGGCTGGTTGCAGCGCAGCAGCGAATGAAGTGTCGAACAGACTGGCGGCCGGATAGGTCTTGATCAGGCCGAGCCCGGCAAAGAAGTCCACCGTCTTCTGCGCCTCCACCAGCACCTGTGGGTCCAGCGGCGCTACATCGGTGCGGGCGCGGGCGAACCAGGCGCGGGCGATATCGCGGTCGGCACGGGTGCGCTTGGCCCAGGCATCGGCATAGGCCTCGGTGTTGGCCGGGTTGCTCAGGGTCCAGTCGCGGGCTTGCTTCAGGCGTTGCAAGAAGTCATTGATCTGCGCGCGCTTGCCTTCGATCGCCTTGTCGTTGGCGACCACGAAACTCTGGGCCGGAATCACCCCCTCAGCCGTGGCCAGTACCCGCGCGCCTTGGCGCTCCTGTTGAGTGACGTACGGCTCCCAGGTGGCGATCACGTCCACCGAGCCGCCGTCCAGGGCATGCGAGGCATCCAGGGCGCTGAGGTAACGCAGCTCCAGTGAGTCCCGTGGTACGCCGGCCTTGTCCAGGGCGGTGAACAGCAATTGCTGGCTCCAGGAGCCCTTCCAGATCGCCGCACGCTTGCCGCGCAAATCCTCCAGGCTGTGGATCGGCGAATCTTTGCGGGCCAGGATAGCCACGCCATCGAGGTTCTGCCGGGTCACCGCGATGACCTTGATCGGCGCGCCCAGGGCGCCGAGGAACAACGGCGGCGCATCACCGAGCAGGCCCAGGTCGAGGCTGCCGACATTGAGGGCCTCGGCCACCGGCGAGCCAGCGGTGAACTGCTTCCACTCCAGGGTATAGGGCAGGTCGTCGAGCACGCCGGCCGCTTCCATCACAGCACGGGCGTTGAAGCTCTGGTCGCCGACCGTCAGGGTCTGCGCCGTGGCGGCAATGCTCAGGGAGACGGCCAGCACACCTGCGGCCAGTTGTTTGAAGTAACGCACGCTAATCTCCAGGTGCCTCTTGGGCACGTCAGGCAGAAGTCGATCCGCGCGCGCGGTCTCGCCGGTAAGGGGAAGTGTCTCAGGCGCTGCGCCGGGCCAGGCGTTCGGCGACCTTGGCGCGGGTCAGGGGGATCAGCTCGCGGCCATAGTCCTCGGCGTCGGCCACAGGATCGAAGCCGCGGATCAGGAAGGTGGTCACGCCCAGGTCGTAGTAGTCCAGCAACGCATCGGCCACCTGCTCCGCAGTGCCGACCAGGGCGGTGGAGTTGTGCCCGCCACCGACCAGCGCAGCGATCCCGGTCCACAGGCGCTGATCAACCCGCTCGCCCTTGGCCACGGTATCGCGCAGGCGTTGGGCGCCGACGCTCTGCGGCTTGTTGGCCAACACCGGCCCCGCGCGCTCCAGGCGCTGGCGGGCCTGGCCGAGAATACGCTCGGCCTTGGCCCAGGCGGCGTCTTCGGTGTCGGCGATGATCGGCCGGAACGACACGCTGAACTGCACCTGGCGTCCATGCCGCGCAGCCTGCTCGCGCACAGCGGCGATGGTCTCGGCCGTCTGCTCCAGGGACTCGCCCCACAGCGCGAAGACATCAGCGTGCTTGCCCGCCACCTCCAGCGCCGCTGGCGACGAGCCACCGAAGTAGATGGGCAGGTGGGGTTGCTGCAAGGGCTTGATGGCCGAGAACGCGTGCTGCGCCTGGTAGAAGGTGCCGGCATGGTCGAAGGGTTGCTCAGCGGTCCAGACCTTGCGCACGACGTCGAGGAACTCGTCGGTGCGCGCATAGCGCTGGTCATGTTCGAGGTAGTCGCCGTCCTTGCGCTGTTCGATGTCATTGCCACCGCTGATCACGTGCAGGGCCAGGCGCCCGTCGAGCAGGTGCTCAAGGGTGGCCAGCTTGCGGGCGGCCAGGGTCGGGGCGACGAAGCCTGGGCGGTGGGCCAGCAGGAAGTGAATGCGCGAGGTGGCCTGCCCGGCCAGGGCAGTCACCAGGAATCCGTCTGGCTGATCCGACCAGTAGCCGACCAGGATGCGGTCGAAACCGGCTGCCTCATGGGCCTGGGCGAAGCGGGTGATGTAGGCCTTGTCGAAGATCGGCCCGGACGGGTCCAGGGTTTCCGAAGACTGGCGGTGGCCGATCATGCCGATGAATTGGACGCTCATGGAGGGATTCCCAGGGTCAGTGTCTGTTTGGTTATAGCTTTTATCGCTGAATGAACGATTGTTTATAAGCTATCGACTCAGAGCCACCCTGTAAAATTCGTTTTTGGCATAACCTAATGAAAACATAATGCGCCTGTTTTAGATAATACTCGTCCACCGATAGATGCATTTCTCGCATATTAGCTTATGCACAAATGGCATTTTGAGAATATTCAGCGGATTGCTAGGGTGGTGCAGGACACCGTTGACCGAGCCTGAACCATGAGCCATCCCCTGCGCCTCGAGCGCCTGCGTCACTTCATCGGCGCCCTATCCGACCTGGTTGACCGAGCCCCAGACGAAGCCACCCTCCTCGACCATGGCCAAGGCCTGCTGCGTAGCCTGGTGGCCCACGATGACTGGCTGCCCGACGAACTGGCGCAGCCCTCGGCAGAGCGCTACCAGCAATACCTGCTGCACTGCGACGCGCGCCAGCGCTTTTCCCTGGTCAGTTTCGTCTGGGGCCCGGGGCAGAGCACCCCGATCCATGACCACCGTGTCTGGGGGCTGATCGGCATGCTGCGCGGCGCCGAATACTCACAAGGCTTCACCCGCGACGGGCAAGGCGCCCTGTTGCCCGATGGCGATGCGGTGCGCCTGTCGCCCGGGCAGGTCGAAGCCGTTTCGCCACGCATCGGCGACATCCACCAGGTCAGCAATGCCTTCGACGACCAGGTGTCGATCAGCATCCACGTCTACGGCGGCAACATCGGCGCGGTCAAGCGTGCCGTATACCTTGCCGACGGCAGCGAGAAGCCTTTCATTTCTGGTTATTCCAACACCCGCTTGCCCAACATCTGGGACCTGTCCAAAGAGAACCCTGCCCCATGACCACTGTCACCACCCGAACCTTCCCGGCCATCCGCCGGGCCCTGCTGAACAAGGAAGAGCTGGCCCTGATCGATGTGCGCGAAGAAGCGCCCTTTGCCGAAGCGCATCCGCTGTTCGCGGCCAACATCCCCTTGTCGAAGCTGGAACTGGAGATCTACGCCCGGGTGCCCCGGCGCGACACCGCGATCACCCTGTACGACGAGGGCGAAGGCCTCGCCGTCCAGGCCGCCGAGCGCTTGCTGGACCTCGGTTACAGCGATGTGGCGCTGCTCGATGGTGGCTTGGCCGGTTGGCGTGAAGCCGGCGGCGAGCTGTTCCGCGACGTCAATGTGCCGAGCAAGGCCTTTGGCGAACTGGTGGAGAGCCAGCGCCACACCCCCTCGCTGGCCGCAGAAGAAGTCCAAGCCCTGCTCGATGAAAAGGCCGATGTGGTGATCCTCGATGCGCGACGTTTCGACGAATACCAGACCATGAGCATTCCTGGCGGCATCAGTGTGCCAGGCGCCGAACTGGTGCTGCGGGTCGGCGAACTGGCGCCGGACCCGGCGACCCGGGTCATCGTCAACTGCGCCGGACGCACCCGCAGCATCATCGGCACCCAGTCGCTGGTCAATGCCGGCATCCCCAACCCGGTGGCGGCCTTGCGTAACGGCACCATCGGCTGGACCCTGGCCGGTCAGCAACTGGCCCACGGCCAGGACCGCCAGTTCGCCGAGGTGAGCCCGGCCACCCGCGCCAGCGCTGCGCGCAATGCCCGCGCCGTGGCCGACCGGGCAGGTGTCGAGCGCCTGGACAAGCAAGGCCTGGCCACTTGGCAGGCCGACACCCGGCGCACCACCTACCTGTTGGATGTACGCACCCCGGAGGAATACGTCCAAGGCCATCTGCCAGGCAGCCGCTCCACGCCCGGCGGCCAGTTGGTGCAGGAAACCGACCATATCGCCAGCGTGCGCGGTGCACGCATCGTATTGGTGGATGACGATGGCGTGCGCGCCAACATGAGCGCCTCCTGGCTGGCCCAGATGGGCTGGCAGGTGGCAGTGCTCGATGGGCTGGCCGCCGACGACTTCAGCGAACAGGGCGAATGGCAAGCGCCGCTGCCTGCCTTGCCCGAGGTCGCGTCCATCGCCCCCGGGCAACTCAGCCAATGGTTGCAGGACAACAGCACCGTGTTGCTGGACGTCACCACCAGCGCCAACTACGTGAAGCGCCATATCCCGGGCGCCCACTGGGCCATACGCGCCCAACTGCCCCAGGCGCTGGAGCGCTTGCCGCTGGCCGAGCGCTATGTGCTGACCTGCGGCAGCAGCCTGCTGGCACGCTTCGCGGCCACCGACCTACAGGCCTTGACCGCCAAACCCGTGTACCTGCTCGAAGGCGGCACAACGAGCTGGATCGCCGCCGGGCTGCCACTGGAAAGCGGGGAAACGCGCTTGGCCGTGCCGCGCAGCGACCGCTACCGGCGCCCCTATGAAGGCACCGACAACCCGCGTGAAGCCATGCAAGGCTACCTGGACTGGGAGTTTGGCCTGATCGCGCAACTGGACCGCGACGGCACCCACGGCTTCAGAGTGCTTGACTGACACCGCCGGCATCAAGCGACGCCTCAACGGCAGGCACGCTGAGCACACGCTCCCTGACCTGTCCGGTATCGGCAAAAAACTTGAACGCAGCCCTCGTTCTGGCTTCGAACAAAGAACCAGCGTCATCTTTGCAAGGAGCCCGAGCCATGAAACCGTCCCTGTTCCGTCCAGCTACCCTCGCCCTAGGCCTGGCGCTTCTGATCAGCGGCCCGGCATACGCCGCCGCGACCGACGGTACTTTCGTCAGTGAAGCCGCCAGCGCTGGCATGGCCGAGATCCAGACCAGCCAACTGGCCCTGACCAAGTCCGACACGCCTGCGGTCAGGGCCTTCGCCCAACGCATGATCGATGACCACACCAAGGCTAACCTGGCATTGCTCGACCTGGCCCAAGCCCATGGCTTCGAGGTCCCGGACAATGCTGCCCTGACCAGCAAAGCACGCAGCATGGCGCTGCAGGTGCAGGATGGCGCCTCCTTCGACTCCGCCTATGCCCGCCATCAGGTCAATGCCCATGAGCAGGCCATCCAGCTCTTCGAAGAACAGGGTCGCTCGCCCAACGCAGAGGAATCCATCCGCCTCTATGCTCGCGATACCCTGCCCATGCTCAAGCATCACCTGGAGATGGCCAGGCAGTTGCAAGACGAGCTGCCGACCGATGACGATGGAGCCCGCCAACCATGAAAATGTCCTGCCGGGCGCCCAGCAGCTGCCTGCAGCTGGATTTCGTCCGTGACACGCTGTTCGGGCCGGTGGCCCAGAGCGTCGAATGCCAGGTGCAACTGGCCGCACTGAACCTGGAAGGCCGGCCTGGGCTGCAATTGCATATCGCCCCACCTTTGCCTGAGAAGTTGGAGCGCTCCCATAGCCTGGCCTTCGTCTGGGAAGGCCGCAGCTACCACGCCCTGGTGCGCCACCATTCGCACTGCGGAGACGGTGGCCTGAAGCTGCTGGTGGAGTTGCAGTGATCGGTGACGGCGAAAAAAGATGAACCCGCCACCCTCCAGGGCCCTCCACTGCAAGAGGACGCACGTTCCAGCGCCCTTGCCTCGAGGAGAACGCCATGAACAGTCCATTGCTCAAGCTCTTCACCCACCCCAGTGATGCCTGGCTGGACATCCGCCGGGCAGAAGAAGCACACCCTCGGCAATACCTGCCCCGTCTGTTGATGCTGGCGCTGATCCCCGCCGTCTGCCTGTTCGTTGGCACCACCACGCTGGGCTGGAGCCTGATCGGCGAAGAGCG
The DNA here is from genome assembly GCF_054889225.1 of Pseudomonas sp. X10. Taxonomy (NCBI): domain Bacteria; kingdom Pseudomonadati; phylum Pseudomonadota; class Gammaproteobacteria; order Pseudomonadales; family Pseudomonadaceae; genus Pseudomonas; species Pseudomonas sp. X10. The sequence goes on from NZ_CM142677.1 coordinate 3,105,879, forward strand.
GGTACGCCTGAGCGCCACCAGCGCGGCACAATTGGGAGCGCTGCTGTATGGGTCGACCGTGGTGGGAGTGATGCTGATGGGGGTGCTGATCCGCTGGATGTCACGCAGCTTTGACAGCCGCCCGAGTCTTAACCAGTGCATCGGCTTCGCCGCGTATTGCGCCACGCCTTGGTTCGTCGCCGGAATCGCCGGCCTGGTGCCCAGCCGTTGGCTGGCCGTAACCGCCCTGCTGCTGGCCTCGGCCTATGCGACCTTCCTACTGTTCGGCGGCTTGCAGACCTTCCTGCGCTTGCGTAAGGAACAGGCCCTGCTCTATGCCAGCTGCGTCTGGGGTGTGGGATTGCTAGTGCTGGTGACCATCCTGGTGTCGCTGATCCTGTTCTGGTTCAACGTCCTGATGCCTGAATACGTACGCCCGGCCAGCCTTGGCTGACCGGGGCACGGGCGTCTTCAGACAGAGGCCTTGGCCACGCTGCGGTGGCCCAGGCGTTGTTCTGCGCGCAACTGCGTCACCAGGTCGACCAGGTCCCGGCAGCTGTTGAGGCTGTCCAGGGGAATATCGGTGACGACCAGGCAATCGTCCATGCTCTCGCCCTGGCCAAGGCGGATGGTCAGGCAGGTGCCGTCAGGGCATGACACCTCGCAACGGTCGGGCAGGCAGGCTTGTTCGATTATTTGACGCATTTCAAGCAAGGAAACTCCAATCAACGACATGGTAAGACCCTCTCTATCCGGATGGCCTGTTGGGGGGAGTTACGCCCTTGGGCGTGAAGGTGCAAATTGATAATGCGCATGCCCGGGCGGCGGTCCATTCGCCCAGGCAATGGGGGTACGCCCGATCCCTTAGCACCTTAGCGGAAGAACCCCTCGCCTTCTGATGAGTTCGACCGGTTGCAGCCGGTATACGACAGAAGGTCGGCCTTGGACTAATGCTGTTCACTTAAGTGTTTTGAGGCCGCTGCGCGCCCCATCGCGACGCAAGGCCCACTTGCAAGCCCTCTGTGTGCAGCAGTGGGCCATTCGTCCCGCCGCTGGAAGATTTTTCAAACTTTTCCGCCACGCCGAGGTTCCCACTAGATAAGGCCGTAATCGTCACAGCAATACAGAAAAGGATGCCGAGTACCTGATGAACGACGCCAAACTCTTCGTGATCGACTATGCCCTGCATGGGCAGCACAAATCCTTCATCATCCGCGCAGAACGCATGGACAACGCCGAGGCTTGGCATTGGGCCAGTTGCGATGCTGGGGTCGGGCGCATCGGCCGCTATGGTCGGGAAAAGATCAAGAAAGTCAGCAAGCCGCTGGCCGAGCGCTACGGCATCACCGAGGTGAGCTGGCGTCAGTCCGGCTGAGGCACTGGCCAACGCCATCCGCTGCCAAGCCGACTCGCGAGGGATTTCAGTGAAGGTGCCGAAGCGTCAGTGACCATGAACACCTCGACGCCCTCCTCGATCGCCGGCTACGCCGCAAAGGCCGCGCCTACCCTGTCACCCATAAGGCTTTTGAGGTTAGTCACGCCAGCACCTGCGTACTCAGCCGCTGGTCATCTTGCCGAAGCGACCGGCCTGAAAATCGTCGAAGGCCTCGGCAATCTCGGCCTGGCTGTTCATCACGAAGGGGCCGTAGCCGACAATAGGCTCTTCGATCGGCTCGCCAGCGAGGAACAGCACGCTCACCTCGTCCAGTGCCTCGACCAGCACCTGATCACCCTCGCGATCGAACAACACCAGGCTGGCCGGCCCCGCCTCGCGCTCGCCATTGATCCGCAAGGTGCCATTGAGCACCACCAGCGCGGTGTTGCGTCCGCTCGCGCTGAACAGCGGCAACGTGGCGCCAGGCTTGAGGCGCAGGTCCCAGACGTCCATTTCAGTGAAGGTCCGCGCTGGTCCCTTGTGCCCACGGAAGTCGCCGGCGATCACTCGCAAACTGCCAGCCTCATCTTCCAGCGGCACCACGGGAATGTCCGTGGCCAAAAGGGTCTGGTAGCCAGCCGGGGCATGCTTGTCCCGCGCAGGCAGGTTGACCCACAGTTGCACCATCTCCAGGGTGCCGCCACTGCGAGCGAAGGCCGGGGAATGGAACTCCTCATGGAGGATGCCATCTGCGGCGGTCATCCACTGCACGTCGCCCGGGCCGATCAGGCCGCCGGCACCGGTGGAATCGCGGTGTTCCAGTTCGCCCTGGTAGACGATGGTCACCGTCTCGAACCCACGGTGCGGATGCTGGCCGACGCCGCGGCGCGCGCTGGTTGGAGTGAAGTCATGGGGGCCGGCATAGTCCAGCAGCAAGAAGGGGCTGATATGGCGGGCCAGGTTATCGTAGGTAAACAGGCTGCGCACCGGAAAGCCATCGCCCACCCAATGGGGATGGGGGCTGCGGTAGATGCCTTGGATCTTCTTCATGAGATGCCTCCTCTCTTGGCTGAGGATAACCATACAGGTGGGACGATACCTGGAGTAGACCGCTAAATTAGCACTCAGTGTCCCACCAACAGGACGACACACGCTTCGGTCGCTGTCGTCCACGCAGAACCTTGTAGGAGCTGATGCAGCCTGCAGGGTCCCTGTGGCTCATCCCACAACCTTGAGCCCCAATGCCCGGACCTGCTCGCAAGCAATCGCCATCCCCACCAGCTCCGCCAGGCTCGCTGCCTGCATGCGCTTCATGACCCGCGCCCGGTACAGGTCGACGGTCTTCACGCTGACCTGGAGCTGTTCGGCGATTTCACGGCTGTTCAGGCCCTGCACCAGGGGAATGAACACGTCCCGCTCGCGGCGGGTCAGGCTGTCGATGCGCGCTTGCACCAGCGACCGCTCCCCGCTGTCGGCGCGGGCACGCCGGGCCTGGTCGAGCGCGGCCTGCACGCTGTCGAGCAGCAATTGGTCGTTGTAGGGTTTTTCGATGAAGTCGCAGGCCCCGGCCTTGAACGCCCGCACCACGATCGGCACGTCGGCGTGCCCACTGACGAAGATCACCGGTATCGCCAGCCCCCGCCCGCGCAAGGCCTCTTGCACCGCCAGGCCACCCAGTCCAGGCATACGCACATCAAGCAGCACGCAGGCCGGCTCGCTGTCGTCGCAAGCGTCGATAAACGCCTGGCCGCTGGTGAACGGCAGCGCCCGCAAGCCCACCGACTCCAATAGCCAGACCGTCGAATCGAGCATGCCCTGGTCGTCATCGACCACATAGACGTTCGCTTGCACCCTTTACCTCTCCTTATCCATTGCTCGCTGCCAAACGGCAGCACAGTGTCAATCCGCCCTTGTCACCCGGCCGGGCCTGCAAGGTGCCGCCAAAGCCTTCGATGATGCTGCGACTCATGCTCAGGCCGAGCCCCAAGCCGTCCGCCTTGCTGGTGGTGAATGGGGTAAAGATGTCATCCAGGCGCTCGGCCGCCACGCCCGGCCCTTGGTCGCTGACCTCGATCAACAACCAGCCGTCCTGCTGGCTGGCGCTGAGCAGAATGCGTGACGCTTGGCCGGGCTGCTGTTCGCGGTTGGCCTCGATGGCATTGCGCAACAGGTTGAGCAACACCTGTTCGAGCAGCACCCGGTCGGCGTAGACCAATGGCAAGGGGGCTGGCAGGCGTTGCTCGATGGTCACCTGGTCACGGGCCGCTTCCCAGGCGCACAGGCGCACCGCTTCACCCGCCACGTCCGCGATGGCCAGGGCCTGCAGGCGGCGGGGCTCCTTGCGCAGGAAGGCGCGCAAGCGGCGGATCACTTGCGCTGCGTGGGTCGCCTGCTCGCTGATGCGTTGCAGGCCTTGGGCAATGCGGACGCGGGCTTGTGGATCGTGGTCGAGGCTTTGCAGGTAGCGCTGGCTGGCGCCGGCGTAGTTGACGACGGCGGCCAGCGGTTGGTTGATTTCGTGGGCGATGCCGGACGCCAGTTCCCCCAAGGTGATCAGCCGTGCGGTGTGCGCCAGTTCGTCCTGGTGCCGACGCTGCTGCTGTTCGCGCAGTTCGCGTTCGGTCATGTCGCGGGCCACCAGCGAGTAATAGCGCTCGCCACCGGCGGCGCGGTGCGCCAACAACACCAGCGAAACCGCAAAGGCCGTGCCGTCCTCCCACCGCTGCAGGCGCGCCTCAGCCTGCCAGACGCCCTGCTCTTCGGCACATTGCCAACCCTCGCGGTCCAACGCCTGGCGGGCCTGCGGATCGAGCAACTCGGACAGCTCCGGCAAGGCTTGCAGCGCCTCCAGGCCCAGGGCCCGCCGCGCCGAGCAGTTGAGGTAGCTGAGCCGGCCCGCACGGTCGCTGAACAGCACCAGGTCAGTGTTGGCCTCCACCACCTCGGCCAAGCGCCGGCGGTTCTCCTGGGCCTCGATGCGCACGCTGATGTCACGCGAGACACTGACGATCTCCACCACCGCGCCGGTGTAGGTTTCGCGGATGGCCCGGCTGGCGATCTCGAACCAGCGGTAGTCGCCATCGCAATGCCGGACCCGGCAGGTCATGGTCTGGTAGCCGTCCTGCTCCAACGCCACCGCGGCCTGCTGCAGGGCCAGGCGCCGGTCACGGGGATGCAGTAGCGCCTGCACCGATGTCCCGCGCAACTGCTCCGGCCAGTAACCGAGTAGGCGAAAGGCGGCGGGCGAAGCGTCGAGGAAGCGGCCATCGGGGCTGTGCCGGGAAATCAGGTCGGTGGTGTTCTCGGTAATCAGCCGGTACAAGCGCCGCGCCTGGCTGGCCTCGCGGGCGGCATGGCGTTCTTCGCTGGCGTCGCGGCAGCGGGCGAACACCTGCTGGCCTTGGTCATCGGGGATGAAGGTCCACAGCAGGATGCGGGCTCCCACCTCGGTTTCCACCTCGGCAATCGCCCGCCCTTGCCTGAGGCAGGCGCGGACCAGCGCCGTGCAATTGGCCGGCAACCACTGCGCCAGCGGTGGCCCTTCGGCGATCAGGGCCTGCAAAGCCGCATTGGACGCGACCGGCCGTGCACTCGCATCGAGCAGCAGACTGGGTTGCGGGTCCTTGGCGAGCAAGAGGGTATGGATCTGTTCCACGGTTACGACTCGTTTTTATAGTATATATACCATATTGCTATAGTCTAACTTCCAGCTACCATAGCGATTCGCGTAAAACTTGCGACAGAGGAAGCCCCTACGAGCGCTTCCCACACCCTGATCAGAGCTAACAATCAGCCACCGGGGGGCTCGCGCACTGGCTGCGCCTGCCTCCCCTACAGGACCACTGCATGTCGATCTTCTCCCAGGGCCTGGCGCCCGCCCCTGTCAATCACGTTGCCCTGAGCCCCCTGAGTTTCATCGAGCGCACTGCCGCCGTCTACGCTGACTACCCGGCGGTGATCCACGGCACCATCCGCCGCGACTGGCGCCAGACCTACGCCCGCTGCCGGCGCCTGGCCAGCGCCCTGGCCGGGCGCGGCATCGGCCAGGGCGACACGGTGGCCGTGATGCTGCCGAACACCCCGGCGATGCTCGAAGCGCACTTCGCCGTGCCGATGATTGGCGCCGTACTCAACACCCTCAACGTGCGCCTGGATGCCGAGGCCATCGCGTTCATGCTGGCGCACGGCGAGGCCAAGGTGCTGATCACCGACCGCGAGTTCCACGCGGTCATCGAAGACGCTCTGGCGCGCCTGGACTACCCGCCACTGGTAGTCGACGTGGACGACCCCGAGTACGGCGAAGGCCTTGCCGTCAGTGACCTGGACTACGAGGCCCTGTTGGCCGAGGGCGACCCGGAGTTCGCCTGGCAGTGGCCGGAGGACGAGTGGCAGGCTATCTCGCTGAACTACACCTCCGGCACCACCGGCAACCCCAAGGGCGTGGTCTACCACCACCGCGGCGCGTACCTTAACGCCCTCGGCAACCAGATGACCTGGGCCATGGGCCATCACCCGGTGTACCTCTGGACCCTGCCGATGTTCCACTGCAACGGCTGGTGCTACCCCTGGACCGTCACCGCCCTGGCCGGCACTCACGTGTTCCTGCGCCGGGTCGACCCGCAGAAGATCCTCACCCTGATCCGCGAACATCGGGTCACCCACCTGTGTGGCGCGCCGATCGTGCTCAACGCCTTGGTGAACATGCCCGAGACCGCCAAGGCCGCTATCGAGCACCCGGTGCAGGCCATGGTCGCCGGGGCGGCGCCACCGGCCAAGGTTATCGGTGCGGTCGAGGAAATGGGTATCAAGGTCACCCATGTCTACGGCCTGACCGAGGTCTACGGCCCGGTGACCGTATGCGCCTGGCATGCCGAATGGGACGAACAGCCCCTGGCCGAGCGGGCGCGGATCAAGTCACGCCAGGGGGTTCGCTACCCGACCCTGGAAGGCCTGATGGTGGCCGACCCGCAGACCCTGGAACCGGTGCCGCGCGATGGCAACACCCTGGGCGAGATCTTCATGCGCGGCAACACCGTGATGAAGGGCTACCTGAAGAATCCCGAAGCCACGGCCGAGGCCTTCCGTGGCGGCTGGTTCCACACCGGCGATCTGGCGGTGTGGCACGCCGACGGCTACGTGGAGATCAAGGACCGGCTCAAAGACATCATCATTTCCGGCGGCGAGAACATCTCCACCATCGAAGTCGAAGACACCCTCTACAAGCACCCTGCGGTGCTGGAGGCGGCCGTGGTCGCCAGGCCGGACGAGAAATGGGGCGAAACGCCCTGCGCCTTCGTCGCCCTCAAGCCCGGCTGCGATGGTACCCGCGAGGCCGACATCATCGGCTACTGCCGCGAACACCTGGCGGGCTTCAAGGTGCCGAAGACAGTGGTCTTCGGTGAGCTGCCGAAAACCTCCACAGGCAAGATCCAGAAGTACCTGCTGCGCGACCGGGCCAAGGCCCTCTGACCTGCGAGAATCGCCATGACTGACTACAACGCTCCCCTGCGCGACATGCGCTTCGTCCTGCATGAAGTTTTCCAGGGCCCGGCCCTGTGGGCGCGCTTGCCGGCCCTGGCCGAGCGGGTGGACGCCGCTACCGCCGACGCCATTCTGGACGAAGCAGCGAAAATCACAGGCCATTTGATCGCGCCGCTGAGCCGCAACGGCGATGAACAAGGCGTCGCCTTCAACGATGGCCAGGTCACGACTCCGGCGGGCTTCGTCCAGGCCTGGCAGACCTACCGCGACGGCGGCTGGGTCGGCTTGGGCGGCAACCCCGAGTACGGTGGCATGGGCATGCCGAAGATGCTCGCGGTGCAGTTCGAAGAAATGCTCTATGCCGCCGACTGCAGCTTCAGCCTCTATTCGGCGCTGAGCGCCGGCTGCTGCCTAGCCCTCGACGCCCACGCCAGCGAAGCGCTCAAGGCCACCTACCTGGCGCCGCTGTACAGCGGACAGTGGACCGGCACCATGTGCTTGACCGAACCGCACGCCGGCACCGACCTGGGCATCATCCGCAGCAAGGCCGAACCCCAGGCGGACGGCAGCTACCGCCTGAGCGGCAGCAAGATCTTCATCACCGGCGGCGAGCAGGACCTGACCGAGAACATCGTCCACCTGGTGCTGGCCAGGCTGCCCGAGGCTCCGGCCGGGCCCAAGGGCATCTCGCTGTTCCTAGTGCCCAAGTTCCTGGTCAATGCCGACGGCAGCCTGGGAGCGCGCAACGCCGCGCACTGCGGCTCGATCGAACACAAGATGGGCATCAAGGCTTCGGCCACCTGTGTGATGAACTTCGATGGCGCGGTCGGTTACCTGGTCGGTGAGCCGAACAAAGGCCTGGCGGCGATGTTCACCATGATGAACTACGAGCGCCTGTCCATCGGCATCCAGGGCATCGGCTGCGCCGAGGCTTCCTACCAGAGCGCCGCGCGCTATGCCAACGAACGCCTGCAGAGCCGGGCCGCCGCCGGTCCTCAGGCGCCGCAGCGGGTAGCTGATCCGATCATCGTCCATGGCGATGTGCGGCGGATGCTCATGACCATGCGCGCCCTGACCGAAGGCGGGCGTGCCTTCGCCACCTATGTGGGTCAGCAACTGGATATCGCCCGCTACGCCGAGCAGCCTCAAGAGCGCGAACAGGCGCAACGCCTGGTAGCCCTGCTGACGCCGGTGGCCAAAGCTTTCTTTACCGACAACGGCCTGGAGAGTTGCGTGCTTGGTCAGCAGGTGTTCGGCGGCCACGGCTATATCCGCGAGTGGGGCCAGGAGCAACGGGTGCGGGACGTGCGCATCGCCCAGATCTACGAAGGCACCAACGGCATCCAGGCCTTGGACCTGCTGGGCCGCAAGGTGTTGGCCGACGGCGGCCAGGCGCTGGCCGGCTTCGCCGCCGAAATCCGTGCCTTCTGCGCCAGCGCGCCGCTGTACCGCGAACCCTTGCTCCAGGCCCTCGCACAACTGGAAAGCACCACCGAATGGCTGCGCGGCCAGGCTGGTATCGATGCCAACCTGGTCAGCGCCTCGGCGGTGGAGTACTTGCACCTGTTCGGCTATGTCGCCTATGCCTACATGTGGGCGCGCATGGCGGCGCTCGCCCAAAACCGCCAGGCCGAGGAACCGGCGTTCTACAGCGCCAAGCTGGCCAGCGCTGCGTTCTACTTCCAACGGCTGTTGCCACGTGTGCTGACCCTACAGGCCAGCATCCAGGCGGGCAGCGAGAGCCTGTATGGCCTCGCGGCGGAGCAGTTCTGACACCGAGGGCGCCGTTCCACGCATTGGCGTGGAACGGCGCCCATAAAGGTGCAAACGGGGGGCTTCCCGACGAAAAATCCCACAACTGATAGTTATTCGCCATTATCTCGGTTCTCGCCAACCCTCTGGCAAGGGTAGAATGGGCAAAACCGGGAGCCTCAATGAACCAAGACCGCCTCACCCCCAGCGAAGACGATGCCATCACCGATGCCGCGGCGCAGTGGTGCATGCGCCTGCATGCCGATGACTGCACGCAGGCCGAACGGCAAGCCTTCAGCCAGTGGTTGGCGGCCGACCCACGGCATGAAGAGGAATACCTGGCGATGCTGGAGATCTGGCAGACCGCCGACCTTCTGCCCCACAGCGCTCCCGTGGTCGAACTCAACCCGGCTGCGCGCAGGTCGCCTGCCGCCAGGCACTGGCGCCCGTTCGCCTCGGCAGCAGCCATTGCCCTGCTAGCTCTGCCCCTGGCGGGCTGGGTCGGCTGGGAACAAGGCTGGCTGCCCAATCACTACCAGCATTTCGAAAGCAGCGACCAGTTGCGCCAGGTGCAATTGAGCGATGGCAGCGAGGTCGAGCTGAACCTGGGCACCGAACTGCGCTTCACCAACTACAAGGATGAGCGCCGGGTCACCCTGCTCAAGGGCGAGGCCTTCTTCAAGGTCGTGCATGACAGCCAGCACCCGTTCATCGTCCGCGCGGGCAAGGGCCAGACCCGGGTGACCGGTACCCAGTTCAACGTATGGAAGTATGAGGACCAGGTCGAAGTGACCCTGGTAGAAGGCTCGGTGCTGGTCAGCAGCAACGGCAGCGATGGCGGTTACCGCCTCGGCCCGGGCATGCAGGCCAGCTACCGCCTCGGTGACTACGAGCCGCACCTGGCCCAGAGCGAGGACTACTCCAACAGCCTGGCCTGGCGCAGCGGCAAGCTGATCCTCGACAACCTGAGCCTGGATCAGGCCCTGCCGTTGATCAACCGCTACCTGGACAAGCCGCTGTTGCTGGCAGATGCCAGCGCCGGCAACATCCGCATCAGCGGCATCTACAACACGGGCGAGGTCGACCATCTGGTCAGCACCTTGCCCAAGGTGCTGCCGGTGTACCTGACCCGCAACAAGGACGGCAGCACCGTCCTCAACCGCATCTCGCCGCCGGCCAGAGGCTGAAACCACCGCCGGCCCCGCCCCCTTCCCAGCCTTGTTCAGAGCATCATCGCGGCCAGCCAGCCAAAGGCCAGCAGCGGCAGGTTGTAGTGGATGAAGGTCGGCACCACGGTGTCCCAGATATGGTGGTGCTGGCCATCGACGTTCAGGCCCGAGGTCGGGCCCAGGGTCGAGTCCGAGGCTGGCGAACCAGCATCGCCCAGGGCGCCGGCGGTGCCGACGATGCACACCGTGGCCAGCGGATCGAACCCCAGCTGCACGCACAGCGGCACGAAGATCGCCGCCAGGATCGGTACCGTCGAGAACGAGGAGCCGATGCCCATGGTCACCAGCAAGCCCACCAGCAGCATGAGCAAGGCGCCGATGCCCTTGCTGTGGTCGATCCACTGTGCCGAGGTTTCCACCAGGGTCTTGACCTCACCGGTGGCCTTCATCACCTCCGCGAAGCCCGAGGCGGCAATCATGATGAAGCCGATCATGGCCATCATCTTCATGCCCTCGGTGAACAGATCATCGGTGTCCTTCCAGCGCACGATGCCCGACAGCGAGAAGATCAGGAACCCCACCATGGCGCCGATGATCATCGAGTCCAGCCACAGTTGGATGATGAAAGCCGCAGCGATGGCCACACCAGCGACCAGCAAGGTCAGTGGGTTGTAGCTCACCGACACCTGCTCGACCTGCTCGATCCGCTCCAGGTCGTACACGCGCTTCTTGCGATAGCTGACGAACACCGCCAGCAGCAGGCCGGCCAGCATGCCCGCCGCCGGAATGGCCATCGCATGGGTGACGTTGACCCCACTGATATCGACACCGGCACGGGCGACGTTGGCCAGCAGGATCTCATTGAGGAAGATGTTGCCGAACCCCACCGGCAGGAACATGTAGGGCGTGATCAGGCCAAAGGTGATCACGCAGGCCACCAGGCGCCGGTCGATCTGCAGGCGGGTCAGCACGTACAACAGCGGCGGTACCAGCAGCGGAATGAAGGCGATGTGGATCGGCAGGATGTTCTGCGACGACACCGCCACCACCAGCATCAGGCCGATCAGCAGCCACTTGACCTTGCCGCCGTTGGCGTGGCCCTGGCGATCGATCATCGCCAGCGCGCGGTCGGCCAGGGCATGGGCCAGGCCGGACTTGGCGATGGCCACGGCAAAAGCCCCGAGCAAGGCATAGGACAAGGCCACGGTGGCGCCACCGCCCAGGCCGCCGTTGAAGGCCTTGAGCGTGCCTTCGATACCCAGCCCGCCGACCAGGCCACCGCTCAGGGCGCCGATGATCAGGGCGATGACCACATGCACGCGGGACAGACTCAATATCAGCATGATGCCGACCGCGGCAATCACTGCATTCATGGTTTACCTCTTGGAGCCAGACGAAAAGCGAGCGTTTCGGCGACAGTCTGCCCGTGGGCAGTGGCCGAACGAGGGGATGTTTTTATGGAGGGCGCACACTCTGAAGCAGACCCGGACGCTTGTCAAAGCCACGGGCGTTGAAAATGGGCGTGGGGCTATCGGGGGGTAGGTCTTGGGTTATTTGGTGCTCTTGAGATCCTGCAGCGCATCGCTGTGCATGCCGGCGCTTCTTCGGTGCCTTCTAGACCCCGCGCCGCCCGCGCGGCGCATCGCGACACAAGGCCGCTCCCACAGTAGTCTTGGTGCTAGGCGAAAGACTATGTAGGGGCTAGTTGCGCCCACCTCGATACCTCTGTCATACAAACAAAGACTAAAACTTCGGTCCATCAGGCCATGGCACGTTGCAATCAATGTGGGAGCGGCCTTGTGTCGCGATGCGCCGCGTGGGCGGCGCGGGATCTTGAGGGCACCACAAAACTCTCGACATGCACAGCGATGCGCCGCGTGGGCGGCGCGGGATCTTGAGGGCGCTACAAAACTCTCGACATGCACAGCGATGCGCCGCGCGGGCGGCGCGGGATCTTGAGGGCGCCGAAAGAACCCAAGACATGCACCTGGCAGCCCCCACGCCATCCTCCTTAAATCGAACGCTCGAATAAAGAACCCCACCCACCAGCCGATACAGTCATCACCCCAGCCTTTTCGCCTCAAGAGATTCGCCCATGCCGCTCAGACAGCTTTCCATCCAGTGGAAGATCACCCTGCTTGCGGGCCTCTGCCTGGCCAGCATCGTCACCTTGCTCATAGGCCTTTCGCTCTACCGTATGGAGCACAGTTCCGAGCTGGTGAAAGCCAGCAGTTCGCAGATGTTGACCGAAGCGGCCCAGGCACGCATCGAGTCGCAAGGCGAAGTCCAGGCCCTGACCATCCGTCGCCAGTTCATGGATGCCTACCAGTACGGTGCCGGCTTCGCCCGCCAGGTGCTGTTCCTCCGTGAGCAGGCGGAAAAGCGCTTCCTCGATGCCTTCGACCTGCGTGAGGATCTGACCCGCCAGGTGCGCTCGGCCCTGCAGGCCAACCCGGAACTGCTTGGCCTGTCGCTGGTGTTCGAGCCCAATGCCTTGGACAACAAGGATGCCCTGTTCACCGACCAGGCCGAGCTGGGCAGCAACGAAACCGGCCGCTTTGCCCTCTATTGGTCGCAGCCCAAGGCCGGCCAACTGATCTCCATGGCGCTGCCCGAGCATGACATGGCCAACACGGCCGTCGGCCCCAGCGGCGAGCCGGCCAATACCTGGTCGGTGTGCCCGCGCACCACGGGCAAGGTCTGCCTGATCGAACCCTACTTCTACGAGATCGACGGCCAGCAGGTGCTGATGACCAGCATCGTGTTCCCGCTGATGGTGGCCGACAAGGTGATCGCCACGCTGTCGGTCGACATCAACCTCAATAGCCTGCAGGCCCTCAGCCAGGACGCCAGCCGCAACCTTTATGACGGCCAGACCCGCGTCACCATCCTCAGCCCGGTCGGCTTGCTGGCCGGCTACAGTGCCGACGCCAGTAAGCTGGCCCAGCGCCTCGAACAGGTCGACCCGGCCCAGGGCGCCGAGCTGGTGCGCCTGCTGGCCGACAGCAAGCCCATGCACATCCTGCGTCATGAGCAGCGCTTGAAGGTGCAGGCCTCCTTCGCCCCTATCCCCGGCGTCAAGCCTTGGGGCGTGTTGCTCGATGTACCGGAAGACGCCCTCACCGGCCCGGCCGAAACCCTGAAGCACGAACTCGAACGGCTCAACAGCAGCGGCACCTTGATCGAACTCGGCCTGGGGCTGCTGGCAGCACTGATCGGCTTGCTCCTGGTCTGGCTGATGGCTCGCTCGGTCACCCGGCCGATCCTGAGCGTGGCGACCATGCTCAAGGACATCGCCAGCGGCGAAGGCGACCTGACCCGCCGCCTGAACTACGACAAGCACGACGAGTTGGGCGAATTGGCCGGCTGGTTCAACCGCTTCCTGGACAAGCTGCAGCCGACCATCGCCGAGGTCAAGCGCTCGGTCCAGGCCGCACGGGATACCGCCGACCAGTCCTCGGCCATCGCCAGCCAGACCAGCGCCGGCATGGAGCAGCAGTACCGCCAGGTCGACCAGGTAGCCACCGCCTCCCATGAAATGAGCGCCACCGCCCAGGACGTGGCCCGCAGCGCGGCCCAGGCTGCCCAGGCTGCCCGTGATGCCGACCAGGCCACCCGCGAAGGCCTGTCGGTGATCGACCGCACCACCCAGGGCATCGATACCCTGGCCGCCGACATGAACAGCGCCATGACCCAGGTCGAAGGCCTGGCACACAACAGCGAGAAGATCGGCTCCGTACTCGAGGTGATCCGCTCCATCGCCGAACAGACCAACCTGCTGGCCTTGAACGCCGCCATCGAAGCGGCCCGGGCCGGAGAAGCCGGCCGTGGCTTCGCCGTGGTCGCCGACGAGGTGCGCAACCTGGCCCGGCGCACCCAGGAGTCCGTAGAAGAGACCCGCCAGGTCATCGAAGAGCTGCAGGCCGGCACCCGCGAGGTGGTCGATGCCATGGACAGCAGCCACCGCCAGGCCCAGGGCAGCGTCGAACAGGTCGAACAAGCCGCCACCGCCCTGCAGAAGATCGGCCAAGCGGTGACCGTCATCACCGACATGAACCTGCAGATCGCCAGTGCCGCCGAAGAGCAAAGCGCCGTGGCCGAAGAGATCAACAGCAACGTCGCCACCATCCGCGACGTCACCGAGTCGCTGTCCGGCCAGGCCAATGAGTCGGCGCGGGTCAGCCAGTCGCTGAACAGCCTGGCCAACCAACAGCAAGGCTTGATGGATCAGTTCAGGGTGTGAAGCCATGGAGGGGCAAGCCGCCCCTTCCCCTCGTCTACACTTGCCTGTCTCACGGACCGGCAACCCCGACGAGGCCCCCGATGAAAAGAATTCCAAAGCTCCTGGCCGGCCTGGTGCTGGCCCTGGGCCTGGCCAGTACCGACAGCGCCGCCGCCGAGCAACGCACACCGATCCAGTTTGGCGCCATCGGCTGGGAAAGCGGCGCCCTGACCACCGAAGTCCTGCGCCTGATCGTCGAGCAGGGCTACGGATACCCCACCGACACCCTTCCCGGCAGCACGGTCAGTATGGAGGTGGCCCTGGCCCGCAATGACCTGCAGGTGATCGCCGAGGAATGGGCTGGTCGCAGCCCGGCATGGGTCAAGGCCGAGCAGGCTGGCCAGGTGTTCAGCCTTGGCGATACGGTGAAGAACGCAGAGGAAGGCTGGTGGGTTCCAGCCTATGTGATCAAGGGCGACCCCAAACGCAACCTCGAGCCACTGGCCCCGGACCTGCGCCGCGTCGATGACCTCAAGCGCTACCCCCAGGTGTTCAGCGACCCCGAGTCGCCAGGCAAGGGCCGCTTCCTCAACAGCCCTAGCGGCTGGACCTCGGAGACGGTCAACAGCCAGAAGCTCAAGGCTTATGGCCTGGACCAGTTGTATGTGAACTTCCGCAGCGGCACAGGCGCAGCCCTGGATGCCGAGATCAATTCGGCGATCCGCCGTGGCCAACCCGTCTTGTTCTATTACTGGAACCCCACCCCATTGATGGGGCGCCACGACCTGGTGCGCCTGGAAGAGCCACCGTTCGACGCCGAAGCCTGGGCCACCCTGACCGATGCCAACAACCCGAATCCGCGTGGCAGCAGCTCGCTGCCGGCCAAGCTGTCCATCGGCGTCTCAGCCCCTTTTCACCAGCAATACCCGGAGCTGGTCGAGTTCTTCAGCAAGGTCGACCTACCCATAGATCGCCTCAACCAGGCCCTGGCACGTATGAGCGAGTCGCGCCAGACGCCCCGGGATGCGGCGCTTGCCTTCCTGCGTGACAACCCGGCGGTATGGAAGGCGTGGCTGCCGATCGAGGTCGCCGCCAAGGTCGAGGCCAGTCTGTGAGGATGGCTTTGCGCTAGGGCTGCTTGAGCGCCTTCACGTATTTGTACACCGTCGCCCGCCCCATCGACAGCACGCTGGCCACATAGTCGAAAGCGCTGCGTCCCTCGAAGGCGCCTTCGTGGTACAGCGCCTCGACCAGCGCCCGCTTCTGCTCGCGGTCCAGCGCTTGCAGGCCGAGGTTGCGGCTGCGTAGCCAGTCGTGCAGGAAGGTGTTGATACGCTCCTGCCAGTCGTCGCGAAACAGCGCCTGCGGCTGCGGGATCAAGCGGCTGGCCTGGAAGAACTGCAGCAAGGCGTCCTTGGCCTGCTCCAGCACTGATACGTTCAGGTTGATGCACAGCATCATGTCCGCCTCACCCTGCTCGTCAAGCAGCACGCTGCTGATCGAACGGATCTTCTGGCCATCCCAGTTGAACTTCTCGTAGGGCCCCAGGCTCAGCTCGGTGCCGAGCTCGGCAGGCAGGTCCTCCAGCGCGGAGTCGTCACCGATCCGGCGTTTGGAGATGTTGTTGGCGATGTAAGCCACCGACTGGCTGCGCAGGTCGTGCAGCACGACCTCGGCATGGGGGAACAGCAAGGTCGCGATGCAGTCGGCGATGGTCGTGTAGTTTTGGATACGCCGGGTGTCGGGCACAGCCTTTGAACTCATTGTCTCTTCTCGAAAACGAACATCGGATTCCATGGGCTCCGATGCTGAGCGTTGTGCTGCACAAAGGCAATCACCAGATGCGCTCCAGAGCGTATCGAGCGCGCAGCCCAGGGCCGGTGTCAGCTGTCTTCAGGGCTGGCAGCCCTCGACAATGATCACCTCGGCCCTGGCCGCCCCCTGGCGGAAACGGCAAGCTTCCTGGTATTGCTCCGAGTGGTAGCAGGCAACGGCCTGTTCATAGGACTCGAATTCGATCACCACGCTGCGCTGGGGCGTGGGCCGTCCTTCCATCGCCTCGCTGCGCCCGCCCCGGGCCAAGAGCTTGCCGCCGAATGCAGCGAAGGCCGCCGGCGCGCGCTGGGTATAGTGCGGGTACTGCTCGGGGTCAGTGACATCCACATGGGCAATCCAGTAGGCCTTCATCGGCGTCTCTCCTATGCCAGGTTGATATGTATTATGGTATACCATAAAACACTCACCACCACAGCGAGCATGCAGCATGGCTTTCAACAGCATCGAAGAAATCCTCGAGGACTACCGTCAGGGCAAGATGGTCTTGCTGGTGGACGACGAGGACCGTGAGAACGAAGGCGACCTGCTGATCGCCGCCGAGCGCTGTGACGCCAAGGCCATCAGCTTCATGGCCTGCCACGCGCGCGGCCTGATCTGCCTGACCCTGACCGACGATCACTGCCAACGCTTGGGCCTGGAGCAGATGGTGCCGGCCAACGGCAGCGCCTTCAGCACAGCCTTCACCGTGTCCATCGAGGCCGCCCACGGCGTGACCACCGGCATCTCGGCCGCCGACCGCGCCTGCACCATCGCCGCCGCCGTCGCTCCAGGCGCCCGTGCCGAAGACCTGGTGCAGCCAGGCCACATCTTCCCCCTGCGCGCCCGTGAAGGCGGCGTGCTGACCCGCGCCGGCCATACCGAAGCCGGCTGCGACCTGGCGCGCCTGGCTGGCTACAGCCCGGCATCCGTGATCGTCGAGGTGCTCAATGACGACGGCACCATGGCCCGCCGCCCTGACCTGGAAGCCTTCGCCGTCCGCCATGGCATCAA
This sequence comes from Pseudomonas sp. X10, assembly GCF_054889225.1. Taxonomy (NCBI): domain Bacteria; kingdom Pseudomonadati; phylum Pseudomonadota; class Gammaproteobacteria; order Pseudomonadales; family Pseudomonadaceae; genus Pseudomonas; species Pseudomonas sp. X10. The sequence continues at coordinate 3,122,683 of NZ_CM142677.1, forward strand.
GATCGGCACCATCGCCGACCTGATCCACTACCGCCTGAGCACCGAACAGACCGTCAAGCGCATCGGCGAACGCGAGCTGCCGACGGTGCACGGCACTTTCCGCCTGGTGACCTATGAAGACCGGATCGAAGGCGGCGTGCACATGGCCATGGTGATGGGCGATATCCGCCGCGACGAACCGACCCTGGTGCGCGTGCATGTGATCGACCCGCTGCGCGACCTGGTCGGTGCCGAATACGCCGGGCCGGCCAATTGGACCTTGTGGGCGGCGTTGCAGAAAGTCGCCAGCGAAGGCTCGGGGGTGGTCGTGGTGCTGGCCAACCATGAGTCCTCCCAGGCCTTGCTCGAACGCGTACCGCACCTGACCCAACCGGTGCGCCCTTACCAGCGCGGGCAGTCGAAGGTGTATTCGGAAGTGGGAACCGGGGCGCAGATCCTCCAGGACCTGGGCGTGGGCAAGCTGCGGCACCTGGGGCCACCGCTCAAGTACGCGGGGCTGACAGGGTATGACCTGGAAGTGGTGCAGAGTATTCCGTTCGAACCAGGGGCCGTGGAGTAAGAGCGCTCGAACAGACTCCAGCCCCGCGGCCTGCAATCGGCGCAGTCTGTAGGAGCGGTAAATCGTCCCGGAGTGATGGCCGGTAATCCCAATCCTCTTGCTAAAAGTTTGGAATACCATAATATGATATCCCGTAGACCTTGAATCTTCAGGCTGGCCCGAACGGCCTCTCCACACTGTAGAAAGCTGCTCCCCCGAACACATGGCGGGCGACAGGAAGCCCGCTCAATAACAAAAGAAATGAGGGCGTAACCATGCTGTTGAGCAAACGTGTAAGCGCAGTGCTGTCTGCCAGCCTGCTGACCTTGACCTGTCAGGCCGCCCTAGCCGCCGACAGCCTCAACTTCGTCAGTTGGGGCGGTACGACCCAGGACGCCCAGAAACAAGCGTGGGCCGGGCCGTTCACCGAGAGCAGCAAGGTCCGTGTGGTCCAGGACGGCCCGACCGACTACGGCAAGCTCAAGGCCATGGTCGAAAGTGGCAACGTGCAATGGGATGTGGTCGACGTCGAGGCCGACTTCGCCCTGCGGGCGGCTGCCGAAGGGCTGCTGGAGCCGCTGGATTTCACCACCATCGACCGAGAACGCATCGACCCGCGCTTCGTCTCAGAGCATGGTGTCGGTTCGTTCTTCTTCTCCTTCGTCCTGGGCTACAACGAAGGCAAGCTCGGCGCCAACAAGCCGGTGGACTGGTCCGCCCTGTTCGACACCAAGACCTACCCAGGCAAGCGCGCCCTGTACAAGTGGCCAAGCCCTGGCGTGCTGGAGCTGGCCCTGCTCGCCGATGGCGTACCCGCCGACACGCTCTATCCGCTGGACTTGGACCGCGCCTTCAAGAAGCTCGACAGCATCAAGAAAGACATCGTCTGGTGGGGCGGCGGCGCGCAGTCGCAGCAACTGCTGGCCTCTGGCGAGGCCTCGCTGGGCCAGTTCTGGAATGGCCGCGTCTATGCCTTGCAACAGGATGGCGCCCCGGTCGGCGTGAGCTGGAAGCAGAACCTGGTCATGGCTGACTTCCTGGTGATCCCGAAGGGCGCCAAGAACAAGGACGCGGCCATGAAGTTCCTGGCCAACGCCAGCAGCGCCAAGGGCCAGGCCGACTTCGCCAACCTCACAGCCTACGCCCCGGTCAACCTGGACAGCATCGACCAGCTCAAGCCGGACCTCGCGCCAAACCTGCCGACCGCCTACGCCCAGGACCAGGTAACCCTCGACTTCGCCTACTGGGCGAAGAATGGCCAGGCCATCGCTACCCGCTGGAATGAGTGGCTGGTCAAATGAAAGTCGCCATCAACGCCCTGCAAAACGCGCAAGGTGCCGCCAGTGCTCCGACAGCGGCAATGGAGCGTCCCAGCTTGAGCCAGCGCTGGCGCGGCAGCCGCAACCTGTTGCCCGCCCTGCTGTTCCTCGGCCTGTTCTTCTTCGCCCCGCTGATCGGCCTGTTGCTGCGCGGCGTGCTCGAGCCCGTGCCGGGGCTGGGCAACTACGAGCAACTGTTCGCCAACTCGGCCTATGCCCGGGTGCTGTTCAACACCTTCTCGGTGGCCGGCCTGGTCACCCTGATCAGCGTGTTGCTGGGCTTCCCGCTGGCCTGGGCGATCACCCTGGTGCCCAAGGGCTGGGGCCGCTGGCTGCTAAATATCGTGCTGTTGTCGATGTGGACCAGCCTGCTGGCGCGCACCTACTCCTGGCTGGTGCTGTTGCAGGCCTCCGGGGTGATCAACAAGGCGTTGATGGCCCTGGGTGTCATCGACGCGCCGCTGGAGATGGTGCACAACCTCACCGGCGTGGTGATCGGCATGAGCTACATCATGATCCCGTTCATCGTCCTGCCGCTGCAGGCGACCATGCAGGCTATCGACCCGATGGTGCTGCAGGCCGGCTCGATCTGCGGCGCCAGCCCCTGGACCAACTTCTTCCGGGTCTTCCTGCCGCTGTGCCGTTCGGGGCTGTTCTCCGGGGCCTTGATGGTGTTCGTGATGTCTCTCGGCTACTACGTCACCCCGGCCCTGCTCGGTGGCGCGCAGAACATGATGCTGCCCGAGTTCATCGTCCAGCAGGTGCAGTCGTTCCTCAACTGGGGCCTGGCCAGCGCGGCCGCCGCGTTGCTGATCGCCATCACCCTGGTGCTGTTCTACTTCTACCTGAAGCTGCAACCGGAATCCCCGGTCGGCAATGCGAGGTAAGCCGCCATGCTCCTGACTCCCAATGCCATGGGCCGGCCACTGCGCCTGGGCCTGTACCTGACCACCGGGCTGATCGCGGCGTTCCTGCTGCTGCCGATCCTGTTCATCGTGCTGCTGTCGTTCGGCTCCTCCCAGTGGCTGGTGTTCCCGCCACCGGGCTGGACCTTCAAGTGGTACGGCCAGTTCTTCGCCAACCCGGAGTGGATGCACGCGGCCCTGGCCAGCCTCAAGGTCGCCCTGCTCACCACGGTCTGCGCCGTGCTGCTGGGCCTGCCCACTGCGTTCGCCCTGGTGCGTGGACGCTTCCCCGGTCGCGAGATGCTCTATGGCCTGTTCACCCTGCCGATGATCGTGCCGCTGGTGATCATCGCCGTGGCGGTGTACGCGCTGTTCCTCAAGCTGGGCTACACGGGCACGCTGTTTTCCTTCGTGGTCAGCCATGTGATCGTCGCCTTGCCGTTCACCATCATCTCCATCATCAACTCGCTGAAACTGTTCGACCAGTCGATCGAGGATGCAGCGGTGATCTGTGGCGCCTCGCGCCTGCAAGCGATCGTCAAGGTGACCTTCCCGGCGATCCGCCCGGGAATGATCGCCGGCGCCTTGTTCGCCTTCCTAGTGTCCTGGGACGAGGTGGTGCTCAGCGTGATGATGGCAAGCCCCACCCTGCAGACCCTGCCCGTGAAAATGTGGACCACCCTGCGCCAGGACCTGACACCGGTGATCGCCGTCGCCTCGACGCTGTTGATCGGCCTGTCGGTCCTGGTCATGGTGATCGCCGCCGCCCTGCGCCGGCGTAACGAAGTCAGCGCCTGAGCGCCCGGAGAAAACAACAATGAGTGCAGTCATCAAAGATTCCGCGCACGACAAGACCCTGGTCAGCCTGCGCAACCTGAACAAGCACTACGGCGATTTCGCCGCTGTGGACAACATCAGCCTGGACATCCAGGACGGCGAGTTCCTCACCTTCCTCGGCTCCAGCGGCTCGGGCAAATCCACCACCCTGTCGATGCTCGCCGGCTTCGAAACACCGAGCAGCGGCGAGATTCTGGTGGAGGGGCAGTCGCTGGTGCAGGTGCCACCGCACAAGCGCGACATCGGCATGGTGTTCCAGCGCTACTCGCTGTTCCCGCACCTGTCGGTGCGCGACAACATCGCCTTCCCGTTGAGCATCCGCAAGCAAAGCGCCGCCGAGACCGCCAAGCGCGTCGATGCCATGCTCAAGCTGGTGCAGTTGGATACCTTCGCTCACCGCCGGCCATCCCAGCTGTCCGGCGGCCAGCAGCAGCGCGTGGCCATCGCCCGGGCGTTGGTCTACGAGCCCCGCATCCTGCTGATGGACGAACCCCTCGGCGCCCTCGACAAAAAGCTGCGCGAAGACCTGCAGGACGAACTGCGCCAACTGCACCGGCGCCTGGGCATCACCATCGTCTACGTCACCCACGATCAGGAAGAGGCAATGCGCCTGTCCCAGCGCATCGCCATCTTCAGCCACGGCAAGATCGTGGGGCTGGGCAGCGGCTATGACCTCTACCAGAACCCGCCGAATGCCTTCGTCGCCTCTTTCCTCGGCAACTCCAACTTCCTGCGCGTCAAAGCTCACAGCAACGGCGCGGCGGGTTTCGAAGGCCAGCCGGTAGCGATCCGCCTGACCCCTGGCCTGGCCGCCGAACAGGATGCGCTGATCATGGTGCGCCCGGAAAAGGCCCTGGCCCTGACCGCCGGGCAGGCCGGCCGTGAGCCACTCCCGGCCGGCTGGAACGAAGTGTCCGCCAAGGTTGCCGAAGTGCTGTTTCTCGGCGAGAGCCAGACCTGCCATGTGCTCACCGCAGGCGGCACCGAGCTGACGGTCAAGGCCTTGTCGGCGGCGGGCATGCCGATGCAGCCGGGTGACACCGTGAAAGTCCGCTGGGCCACCGCCGATGCCTGCGTCTATACCGAATGGGCCGAAAGCGACCTGAGCAAGTCCGCCGGCGCGCACTGAGGTTTCCAGCCCCACCCTGGGTCGCCGCCCGGGGTGGGCCCCATGTCGGCGATCCCATCCGCTTTTTCACCCACCCCCTCGTTGCCGCCCGCAATTGTCGGTATGGTGGTGTATCGGAAGGATGTTTACCCGCACAGGAAACCCAGCATGCCCCAACGCCATGTCATCAATGCATCTGTCAGCCCCAAAGGCAGCCTGGAGACGCTGTCGCAACGTGAAGTCCAGCAACTGAGTGAAGTCGGTACCGGCAGCCTGTATACCCTGTTCCGCCAGTGCGCCCTGGCTATCCTCAACACCGGCGCCCATGTCGACAATGCCAAGACCATCCTCGAAGCCTACAAAGACTTCGAAGTCCGTATCCACCAGCAGGACCGTGGCGTGCGCCTGGAACTGCTGAACGCGCCGGCCGACGCCTTCGTCGACGGCGAGATGATCGCCAGCACCCGCGAAATGCTGTTCAGCGCCCTGCGCGACATCGTCTATACCGAGAGCGAGCTGGCCAGCCAGCGTATCGACCTGGAAAGCTCCCAGGGCATCACCGACTATGTCTTCCACCTGCTGCGTAACGCCCGCACCCTGCGCCCGGGCGTCGAGCCCAAGCTTGTCGTGTGCTGGGGCGGCCATTCGATCAGCACCGAGGAATACCAGTACACCAAGAAGGTCGGCCACGAACTGGGCCTGCGCAAACTGGATATCTGCACCGGTTGCGGCCCCGGTGTCATGAAGGGCCCGATGAAAGGTGCGACCATTGCCCACGCCAAGCAGCGCATGCATGGCAGCCGTTACCTGGGCCTGACCGAGCCGGGCATCATCGCCGCCGAAGCCCCCAACCCCATCGTCAACGAACTGGTGATCCTGCCGGATATCGAAAAACGCCTGGAAGCCTTCGTCCGCGTCGGCCACGGCATCATCATCTTCCCCGGCGGCGCCGGTACTGCCGAGGAGTTCCTCTACCTGCTCGGCATCCTCATGCATCCGGACAACCAGGACCTGCCCTTCCCGGTCATCCTCACTGGCCCGAAGAGCGCCGAGCCCTACCTGCAGCAACTGCACGCCTTCGTCGGCTCGACCTTGGGCAAGGAAGCACAACGCCACTATTCGATCATCATCGACGACCCGGTCGAGGTGGCCCGACAGATGGTCGACGGCCTCAAGGCGGTCAAGCAGTTCCGCCGCGAACGCAACGATGCCTTCCACTTCAACTGGTTGCTGAAGATCGAGGAAGGCTTCCAACGCCCCTTCGACCCAACCCACGAGAACATGGCCAACCTGCCACTGCGCCGTGACTTGCCGGCCCACGAACTGGCCGCCAACCTGCGCCGGGCCTTCTCCGGCATCGTCGCCGGCAACGTCAAGGACAAGGGTATCCGCCTGATCGAGGATCACGGCCCGTACCAGATCCGTGGCGACAGCGCCGTGCTCGACCCCTTGGGCCGCCTGTTGCAGGCCTTCGTCGACCAGCACCGGATGAAACTGCCGGGCGGCGCCGAATACGTGCCGTGCTACCAGGTCGTGACCTGACACCTGCGGTTGCGGGCACTAGAGGTGCCCGCAACATTCTGCAGGATTTTTCCTACACTGGAGAGTGAACCAGCTTCGATAAAAACGGTCTGTCGCTGACGGTCAATTCACCCGACCGGTTTATCGGCCCAGTCACCGGGCCTTCATTTGTCCTGTTCATGCGAAGATCACCATGCCTGATTCCCGTCCTGCCTCCCCGGTTTCCACTGCCTTCCCTGCCCTGCGCGGCAGCCTGATCGGCGCCCTGCTCCTGCTTGCCTCCCCCCTGCATGCCGAAGAAACCGCCAGCGACGCACGCTGGGTCAGTGACAGCCTGAGCACCTATGTGCGCAGCGGCCCCACCGATGGCCACCGGATCGTCGGCACCCTCAAGTCCGGGCAAAAGGTCACCCTGATCGGCAGCCAGGGCAGCTACAGCCAGGTGCGTGGCGAGAGCGGCAGCGTGGTGTGGATCCCCAGCAGCGACCTACAGGACGTGCCAGGCCAGGCAGAGCGCCTGCCCCAGCTGGACAGCCAGGTGACGCAGTTGAGCGAACAGCTCAAAACCATCGACGACAGTTGGAAGACCCGCGTGCAAGGCATGCAGGAAACCCTCGACTCGCGCAAAGCCCTGATCGATGAACTGGAAGCTCGCAACAAGCGCCTCAACGAGGAGCTCGCCCAGACCCAGTCCGACCTGCGCAGCACCCAGGCACGCCTGGGCGACGAGAACAAGCAGGTGATGATGAACTACATGGTCTACGGCGGCGGCATCGCCGGTATCGGCCTGCTCGCCGGCCTGATCCTGCCGGCCCTGACCCGCGGCCGCAAGCGCAACGACCGCTGGTTCTGACGGGCTTCAGCGTCCCTGGTTGGTGACGCCGAACGGGATGTGCACCGACGGCACCACGGTGCTGGTGCTCTTCAAGTGCGCGGACTGGTCGTCGAAGAAGATGTGCGGCTTGAGCACCTGCAATACCCGGCGCTTCTCGATACCACCGAGGAAGAACGCGTCATTGGCCATCACCCCCCAGCTCTTGAGGGTATTGAGCGCCCGTTCGTGGGATGGCGCGTTGCGCGCGGTGACGATGGAGACGCGGATACGGTTTTCGTAACCGGGATGGCTGGCCTTGTACTCCTCTTCGGCCGCCTGGATCCGCGCCAGACGCACGAAGAATTCCTTGAGCGGCCCAGGATTGTGCGGCTGGGTGACGTTCAGCACTTCATGGGCATGAAAGCTGTCCAGGCCATCGCGCTGCATGACCGACTCCGACTCGTCACCAGCCAGCACGCCGTCGAAGTCGAAGGCAATGCGCAAGCTGGCATCATCCTCATCGTCGTCGAACTGTGAGTCGAGCACCTGCCCGGCCGGGTAGCCGGCCTTGATCGCCGCGTCCACGTCGTGCTTGCTGGCCGAAAGGAACAAGGCGATGTTCAGCGCCGGGATGTACTGGTAAGGCGACTTGCCCTGCATGAAGATCGCCCGGGTCATGCCCAGGCCGTAGTGCTCGATGGTTTTCATCACCCGCAGGCCCGTATCCGGGTCATTCTGCGAGAGCAACACCACCTCCACCAGCGGGTCCTCGGGGTCATTGCGCAAATCGTTCAAGGCCAGCAAGCGCTTGATGAACGGAAAGGCGATGCCCTTGCCCAGCGGGGCGTTCAGGTGCTGCTCCTGGTACTTGCGGTATTGCGCCTCGCCTTCGCGGCGAAACACCGCGTCGGATTCGTTCAGGTCGAACACCGCGCTCGAAGCGACGCCGATGACCAGGCGGTTGTCCAGTTCGTAGGGCATTGGAATAATCCTTGTTTGATTCGGCGCGATACCAGCGTCAGCTGCTGAAGCCTCGCCCAAGGCAAGGCCCCACCGGGCCGGACGAGCTTACACCAGGCGCCACCATTCAAGGAGGCTGCAAACGGGCCAGCGCATCCAGTACATGGGCGGTGGCCCGCTCCATCTCCCCCACCCGGCAGGCGATGCCGAGCTGGCGCCATAACCCGGGACGCAGCGCACGCCTGGCGATGCGCGGGTCGAGCTCAGGCGCACTGCCCTCCTGGGGCAACAGGGTCGCCCCGTAGCCCGCCGCGACCAGGCTCTTGATTGCATCGTTGTAGTTCAGCTCGATCCGCGCCTGGGGATACAACCCTGCCGCCGCGAACCAGTCGGACGTGACCCGGGACAGCTGAGTGCTGCTGTCATTGAGGATCAGCGCGCGGCTGGCCAGCCAGGCCGGTGTGACCCGGGCCGGCGGCCGCCACTCGGCGGGCACGTAGGCCATGATCGGGTCACGCCGCCAAGGCCGCACCTGTATGCCCTTCCCCGCCACCTGCGGCAAGGCCACCAGGCCGATGTCCAAGCTGCCCTCGCGCAACCGGGTCAGGGACGCCTGCGAGGTCAGCACCTGGACCTGCACATCGATCCCGGGGTGCTGCACCCGCAGCACCTCCAGTGCCTGTGGCAGCAGATGGGCGATGGCGCCGGTGGAGGCGCCAAGTCGCACCCGGCCGACCAGGCCTTCGACCTGCCGGCGCACATCGTCCAATGCCTGATCGGCGTCGGCCAGCAAGCGCCGGGCGCGCAACAGCAGGGTTTCGCCCACGGCGGTCGGCCGCACCTGGCCACGGGTGCGCGACAGCAACGGCGCGCCAATGCGGGCTTCCAGGTCGGCAACGTGCAGGCTGATGGTCGGCGGGGCCAGGTTGAGGCGCCGGGCGGCTTCGGCGAAGGAGCCCAGGTCGGCGATCTCCACCAGGGTACGCAAGCGGTCGAGGCTGATTTCACGCATGGGATGTCGTTCAGTTTTCTTGAATTCCAGCATCATGATATTCAAATTTTCTTTCGTCCAGCCGCAGGCGAGGATAAACACCCCTCCCGCTTCCCTGGACCCATGACATGCACCAACCACTCGTTTTCATCGATGGCGACCAAGGCACCACCGGCCTGCAGATCCACACTCGCCTTCACGGGCGCCAGGACCTGCGTCTGCTGACCCTGGCCGAACATGAACGCAAGGACCCACAGCGCCGCGCCGAGGCGATCAACAGCGCCGACGTGGCCATCCTCTGCCTGCCGGACGACGCGGCCCGTGAGGCAGTGGCCTCCATCCGCAATCCCGAGGTGCGGGTGATCGACGCCAGCTCTGCCCACCGCACCAGCGCTGGCTGGGTCTACGGCCTGCCGGAACTGGATGACCAGCAGGCCGAGCGTATTGCCCACGCCAAGCGCGTCAGCAACCCCGGCTGCTACCCGACCGGCGCTATCGCCCTGCTGCGCCCGCTGGTCCAGGCAGGGCTGCTGCCGCCGGACTACCCCTTGGCCATCCATGCCATTTCCGGCTACTCCGGCGGCGGCCGCACGGCGGTCGAACGCCATGAGCAGCCGCACACGGACAACCTGCCGGCCCTGCAACTCTACGGCCTGGAACTGGCGCATAAGCACGTGCCGGAGATCCAGCGGCATGCCGGCCTCAGCGAACGGCCGGTGTTCGTGCCGGGCTATGGCCACTACCGCCAAGGCATTGTCCTGAGTATCCCGTTGCAACTGCGCTTGCTGCCGCCGGGCGTGCAGGCCGAGCAGTTGCAGCAGTGCCTGGAGCGGCACTATCAGGGCGCCCGCCACGTCCAGCTTGCCCCCTTGCATCAGGCTGGCGCGGCCCTGCCGTTGGACCCGGAGGCGCTCAACGGCAGCAACGACCTGCGCCTGGCCCTGTTCGCCAATCCGGCGCACGGCCAGGTACTGCTGACCGCCGTGTTCGACAACCTGGGCAAGGGCGCGTCCGGCGCGGCGGTGCAGAACCTTGAGTTGATGCTCACCGCGCTGCGCGAGCAGAGCCTGATCGGCAAAACCGGTTAAACTGTGCGCCCCGCGCCGGCCTGGCGCGGGATGCCTCAACAGCCCGGAGCCCAGTCACCAATGTTCATCCTTCGCCGCCTCGACGGCGTGCCCCCGGAAAGTTTCCAGAACCAGATCCGCCAATTGGTGATCGACCACGTCAGCGAACTGAGCAGCGTGGCCATCGCTCCGGACAACCCGCTATACCCGCTGTACCAGTATGGCGTTGGCCTCGAGGTGCACCAGTATCTGCAGGCCCTGGGCGGTTCACGTGGCCTGTCGGTGGAGTTGCTGCTGGCGCTGGATGCCGATGCACCGGACATCCTGCTCGGCTTCGCCCTCGCCCTGCCGGCCCAGGATGATGCGCAAGCCTGCGCCCTGGCCTTCATGGCTGTCGCTCCCAGTCATCGGCGCCTGGGCATCGCTCGGGCCATGGCGGCCGATCTGCAGGCGCGTTATGCCTGTGTCGAGCTCAACTGCTTCGTCCACCAGGTGCCATGGTTCGAAGCCATGGGGTTCCAGGTGACCGCCGCCGCTGGGCCCCAGGTACTGATGAGCAACACCGGGCACGCCAGCGGCGCGCTGATCGGCCGGCTCGACATCGCCCCGATCTACCGCACCCTGGAGGTGCAACAGATCCATGCCTACCTGCTCAAACAGCATGGAGACGAAGCGATGATCGAAGCGGAGAAGGAACGGGATCGCCGGCTGGACCAACTGACCTGGCAGGCCGAGCAGTTCGTGCGCCAGCGCACGACGGTACACTGAGTCCTATCCCCAGACGCTCAAGGCCGGCGCTGGCTCCCTATCTCGAAACGGCAGTACCGTCAGGCGTGCACCCAACGCCGGTGCAGCCCCCGCGCCAGCGCATCGAGCATGAACCCCAGCACCCCGATCAACAGCACCATGGCCATCAGCTCCGAATACGCCAGGCGGTCCCGGGTATCGAGGATGAAGTAGCCAAGCCCCGCGCTGACCCCAAGCATCTCGCAGGGCACCAGCACGATCCATAGAATGCCGATGGCCAACCGCACGCCGGTCAGCACATGGCCGAGCACCCCGGGAATGATGACTTTGCACAGGGTCTCCCAGCGTGTGGCGCTGAGGCTGCGGCTCAGTTGCAGCCAACGCGGGTCGAGCTGGCGCACGCCGGCTGCGGTGTTAAGCAAGATCGGCCAAAGCGCGGCGAAGGCCAGGAGGAAGTAGATCGGTTGGTCGCCCACGCCCATCAGCATCACCACCACGGGCATCCAAGACAACGGCGAGATCATCCGCAAAAACTGGAACGCCGGGGTGGTCGCCGCCTCCAGGTGACGGTAGCTGCCCACCAGCAACCCCAGAGGCACACCGATCAGCAAGGCCAGCAGCAGGCCTACCAGGATACGCTTGAGACTGACCCAGACATGCCCGTAGACCTCGCCCTCGCCCAGCAGCTCGATCAGGCTGGCCAAGGTCGCCTGGGGCGAAAAGCGCGCCGACAAGCCATCGGCCTCGCCGAACAGGTGCACGCCCAGCCACCACAGCAGCAGCAACCCGAGCAGCCCGGCCAAACCCAGAGCAGCGTGCATGACATGCTTGCCCATCAGACCGCGAACTCCTCGCTGCGCTCGAAACTGTCTGCCAGGCCGAAAGCCGACAGGCCACCAACGGCTTCGATGCTATTGCGCACGAAGCGGTCGTCGACCAGGTCGCGGGCAGTGTGGGCCGGGTCCAGCCCGGCGAGGAAGGCGCTGTCACCCTCGATCAGGGTGTTCTTCAGGCGGCGTACCAGTTCGTCGGTATAGCTGGGAAACGGATAGGGCTGGAAGTCGATACGCTTCTCGTCCCACTGCTCATGCCGGATCGCCCCGCTGGCCAGGTAGGCGGCGCGGTCTTCAGCGGCTGGCGCCAGCACCTTGCTCAGCACCTGCGGAGTGTGTGGCGTGTACTTGTTCGGCCCGCTCTTGGACAGCAGCGCGGCGGCTTCGGCACGGTGGTCGCGGGTCCACAGTTGGGCCTTGACGATGGCATTGACGACCTTCTGTGACCACTCAGGGCGGTTGTTCAGGTCATGCTCATGCATGAACACCACGCAGCACGCATGGTTGCGCCAGATGTCCCCGGTAAACCGCTGCACCCGGCCGACCTTGAGGTCCTCGGCCAGGGCGTTGAACGGCTCGGCGACGATATAGCCAGCGATGCGCTTGCTGGCCAGGGCCGGCGGCATGTCGGACGGCGGCAGCACCAGCAGATTGACCTCATTGGCCGCCAGGGTGGCGCTGGCCGACTTGGATACCGGCTCCAGGCCGTTGTCACGCAGCAGTTGCTGCACCACCACGTTGTGGATCGAGTACCAGAACGGAATGGCCACGGTCTTGCCTGCCAATTGCTTGATGTCGGTGATGTCCGGGGCCACGGTCAGGCCCGAACCACCGACATGGTTCCAGGCCACCACCTTGGCCGGCACCTTGCTGCCGTAGCGGGCCCAGACGGTCATCGGCGAGAGCAGGTGGATAACGTTGACCTGGCCGGAAATGAACGCCTCGATCACCTGCGCCCAACTGCGCAGCAGCACCGGGCGCTCGGCCTTGATACCTTCGGCCTCGAACAGGCCGTTGTTGTGCGCCACCAGCAGCGGCGTGGCGTCGGTAATCGGCAGGTAGCCAATGCGCACCGGCGCATCCGGCTCTGCCGCCGCACGCGCCTGCAGGCTGCTCAGCAACGGCATGGCGCCACCAGCGGTCAGCAGCGCACTGAGTTTGATGAAGTCACGACGAGTGTGGGTGAAGTCGTCCATGCACATGGGCAGTCTCCGGCGGCAACGGCAAGGTTGAAGAAGAAGGTTCGGCTGTGCGGCTTGCCCGCCGAAGGGTCTTGAGGATCTCGATACGTAACGCGCCTAGTTCCTCGACCCGTTGCGCGCGAGGCTGCGGCAGGTCGATATGCCATTGGCCGAGGGTGCGCGCCGGGTGGTTGCCCAGTAGCAGGACCCGATCGGATAACAGCAGGGCTTCGTCGATATCGTGGGTGATCAGTACGGCAGCGGTGTTATGGGTGGCGATCAGTTGCAGCAACAGTTGCTGCATGTCGGCCCGCGTCACTTCATCGAGGGCACCGAACGGCTCGTCGAGCAACAGCACCTGCGGCTGACGCGCCAGGCAGCGGGCCAGCGCGGTACGCTGGGCCATGCCGCCGGACAACTGCGCCGGGTAGTGCTGACGGGCATGGGCCAGGCCCACAGCCTCGATGGCATGGTCGATGCGCGCCTGGCGCTCGGCGGCTGCCAGCTTGGGCTGGCGAGCGAAGTCGAGGCCGAAGGCGACATTCTTCTCCAGGCTCAGCCAGGGCAACAGGCTGGGATCCTGGAAGGCCACCGCCAGGCGTGGGTGCGGCCCTTGCAGAGGCTCGCCCAGTAGCGTCACGCTGCCGCTGTGCGCCTGTTGCAGGCCGGCCAGCACGCGCAACAGGCTCGACTTACCCACCCCGCTGGGGCCAAGGATGCTGACCACCTCGCCCGGCGCCAACTGCAGGTCGAACTGCTCCAGCACCGCCTGCCAGCTACCCTCGCGGGGGTAGCCCAGGCTGATCTCCCGGGCTTCGAGCAAGGTCCCGCTCATGCTGCCGCCTGGCGCTGAAGCTCGGCGCGCAATTGCACCCGGCTTGGGGTGACGATCGGCACGAAGGCCGACTCACGCCAGCGGCGGGCGAAGCCGGCGCCGTAGGCACTGAGGTAGGCCTTGCCGCCACTGGCCTGCAACTCCAGTTGCACGGCATCGGCCGCGCTTTCAGCAAGAATGATACGCAGCTTGAACAATGCGGCCGGCTGCGTGATGAAGCGGCCGTCGGACAGGCCCCGCTTGAGCTCGTTGACGGTGTTTTCCAGGCGTTCACCCAGTACCTGTTGGGCTTCATCGAGGAACGAGCCACGGCCTTGCAGGTGTCCCTGCACTTCCAGCAACGCCCGGCGCGCCAGGCCGATGGCCATGCCGCATTGCAGGGCCAGGAAGCCCGGGCGCACTGCCGGCAGGAACTCGCGAGCGTTTTCATGCAGCAACCACTCCCGGCTCAAGCGGACCTGATGGAATGCCAGGGCGGCGGTGTTGCTCGACTGCAGGCCCATCAGTTGCAGGTCGTCGGAGCGTTCCACGCCCTGGCTACTGGAAGGAATCGCCAGGACGAAAGGCGAACCGCCCTCGCCGTGCTCGATGGCCGCTGCGACCACGAAACCGCTCTTACGCAGGTTGGTCACCCAATGCAGGCGGCCTTCGAGGGTCCAGCCGGCGTCATTGGCGTGCCCGCGCACTTGCAGCGACTCGATGCCCGAGAGGTACTTCATGGCATTGGACAGCCCGGTCGCACCGGCCAGTTCGCCCTTGAGCAGGTCTGGCAACAAGCGCTCGCGCAAGGCCTGGTTGGGGCTGTGCAGCAGGTATTCGATGAAGGCGCGCTGGCCCCAGCAGACGAACGCCGACGCCAGGGAGTGGCTGGCGATAGCGGCAATGGCCTCCACCGCGTCGGCGACCTGGCCGCCCGTACCGCCCAAAGCAGGGTCGACGCCGATACGCAGCACTTGCGCTTCGGCCACCTGTGCCAGCACCTGCTGCGGGTCGCATTGTCCCAGATCGATGGCCTCGGCGCTGGCATCCAGCCATTGCCGGAATGCAGGATCAAGCATGTCCTTACTCCTTTGAAATACGCCGGCCCCGCCGGCAACACGCGTCGATCAAGCCGAAGGCTGCCAGCGGTACGTGCTCAGCTCGTCATTCAGGGGCGTCTGGGCGAACACATTAGCAAAGTTGCACAGGGTGGCGAGGCTCACGCCGAGAATCACTTCCAGGGCGTTGCCTTCACTGTAGCCAGCTTCGCGGAAGGCGGCGTAGCCCGCCTCGCTGACATTGCCACGGCTGGCGATCACTTCACGGGTGAAGGCAGCCAAGGCTTCGAGCTTCTCCACTGGCAGCTCGCTGCGGGCGCGCAAGGCATCCACCACTTCCTGCGGCAGCTTGGCCTTGTTCAAGGCGACGGCGGTATGCCCGGCCACGCAGAAATCGCAGCCATGGTTGGTCGCGGCCACCAGTTGCACCACTTCGCGCTCGGGCAGGCTCAGCTCGGCCTTGCCGTTGAGCGCAGAGACCGTGACGTAGGTTTCCAGCGCCGCTGGGGCATTGGCCAAGACGCCCAGCAAATTGGGAATGAAGCCGGAGGCTTTCTGGGCATTCTCAAGGAATGGGCGGGCCGCTTCCGGAGCGCTTTGCAGAGTGTGTAGAGTAATACGCGACATGGAGTGGACTCCTGTGACTTGGGGTCCGTACAGTCTGTTGGTTATAAGAATTGCCTGCCATATTCGTGAGTCGTCATTCCTTGCTCTTGAGTGTTTCCATTAGATGATTTCCGCCAGCCCGCTTATCGATTGGTTATTAGAGAGCCTGGAGCTGGATGCCAGCTTGTTCCATGTCGGCCGCTACTGCGGCGGCTGGCATGCCAGCACCCAGGGCATGGGCCGCGCCAGCTTCCACTTGGTGGTCCAGGGCCATTGCTGGCTGCATATAGACGGCCAGCCTGATGGCGTGCGCCTGGAAGCCGGCGATGCGGTGTTCCTGCTGCGCGACCTCGGCTATCGCCTGTCCAGTGATGAAGACCCACTGAACGCCTGCGCCCAGCCGCGGCAGGCCATGCAGGCGCTGGATACGAGCGCCGCCGACGGAGTTGGCCTGGTCTGCGGGTTCTTCCATTTCCAGTCAGCGTTATCGTCGCTGATCATCGAGGGCCTGGCCGACTGGATCATCCTGCGTGCCGGAGACCCGGCGCTGAGCGCGGCGCGGGCCTTGTTCCAACTGATCCTGGAGGAATGCCAGCGGCCCCCCGCACCTTCTCAAACCCTGCTCGAGCGCCTGACGCACTTGTTGTTCCTGTATGTCCTGCGCCAACAGGTGCGCGATGAGCAGTCCATCGGCGGCCTGGTCGCCCTCGCCCGCCAAAGCGCCTTCGCTGGCCTGCTGGAGCAATTGATCGACCGCCCCGGGCATACCTGGACCCTGGAAAGCATGGCAGCCTGCACCGGCCTGTCGCGCTCGGCCTTCTTCAAGCGCTTCAACGAACTGGCCGGGCAGTCCCCCGGGCAGGTGCTGCTGGCCCTGCGCATGCGCCATGCCTGCCAGTTGCTACGTGCCGGCAATACTGTCGAGCAGGTGGGTGCCGAGGCCGGGTACCAGTCGGTTGCCGCCTTCACCCGGGCCTTTGCCAAGGCGGTTGGCGTGCAACCAGGTGCCTATCGCAAGCAGCATGAAGGACGGGTGGGCTAACAGCGCTCAGCCAATGAGTGATCGCGGTGTCAGCGAGACCCAGTAGCGGGTGCGGTAATGCACCTGCAGCGGCAGGCTGGCGGCAAGCAGCGCAAGAACCTTGTCGGTGTCGTCCAGGTGGAAGGTGCCGGTCACCGCAAGGCGCTCCAGCGCCGGGTCCCAGCGCAGCAACCCCGGACGGTAGCGGTCCAACTCACGCAAGACATCGCCCAGGGGTTGGTTGTCGACGATCAGCAAGCCCTGTTGCCAGCCCGGCAATTGCGCATCGAATGCCTGGACAGCGCTGACGCCGCCACTGTCCAGCCGCGCGCGCTGCCCTGGCAGCAAGAGCATCGCGCTTCCCTGCCTCGGTTGCAGGCGTACCTCCCCGCTGCTGACCAGGACTTGGCAATGGTCTGGATACTGGCGTACGCAGAAGCTGGAGCGGGAAGCGAGCAGCGTGCCTTGGCGGGTCTGCACCTGCAGCTCGCTGACGCTGTCTAGCGCGATTTCACCCTCCAGCAGCTGCAACTTCCGTTGCCCTGCACTGAAATCGAGGTTCACCGCACTGGCCGTGTTCAGTTGCAAACGGCTGCCGTCGGGCAATTCGAGGCCACGCCGCTCTCCTGTGGCGGTGCGCAGGTCGGCACGCCAGCTGTCGACCGGTAATTGCCGGTAGCCCAGCCAAGCCAATGGCGCCAAGGCCCCCAGGGCCAGCGCCTGGTTGAGCAGCTTGCGTCGGCCCTGATCCGGCCGGTCAAGGCTGGCCAGCGCCAGAGGCGCAGGCACTTGCGCGAAACGCTGGCGCAAGGCCTCGGCCTTTTGCCAGAGCGCCTCATGAGCGGCGCTGCGGGCTCGCCAACGTTGCAGTTCAGCCTCCTGAGCGGCGCTGAAGCGACCGGCATCCTGTAGAGCCAACCACTGCGCCGCTTCACGGGCCAGTTGACGCGTCTGGGTGGATGGTCGGGCGCTCATAGCTCTAGGTCCACCAATAGGCAATGCTCGTAAGCCTTGGCCATGTAACGCTTGACCGTACGCTCCGACACCTGCAGACGCCCGCCGATGGTGGCGTAGTCCACTCCCTCCAACTGCGCCCAAAGGAAGGCCTGACGCACGGCCTGCGGCAGACCATCGAGCAGTTCATCCAGCGCCTGTAGGGCTTCGAGCAGTAGCCAACGCTGCTCCGGCGACGGTGCCAATGCCTCGGGCAGGCTCGCCAGCGCGTCCAGGTAGGCACGCTCCAGGCTGCGCCGCTTGTAGTGATTGACCAGCAGGCGCTTGCCGACGGTCAGCAGGTAGGCGCGCGGCTCACGCAGGCCCGCCAGGGGTTGCGTCTGCTGGGCGGCAAGCACCCGGACGAAGGTGTCCTGAGCCAGGTCCGCGGCATCCCAGGCATCACCCAGGCGCCGGCGCAGCCAGTTTTCCAACCAACTGCGGTGATCACGGTAGAGCGTGCTGAGGGAAGTATCGGGTGCCGCGGCAGAGTCGGTCATTCGGAGGCACGCTGGAGGCTCGAAGATATGAATGCGAGTGATTCTAATTGCTTCTAACGCTCGAGCCAAGCATCCGGCAGGTCAACGGCAATGAGACCGTACCTGCCGGATAGGCGCAGCCGCACCAGACGCCGCCGAGTGTCCCTAGCGTGAGAAACGCAGCTCGTTGCGCCGGGCGTGGCGCTCCAGGGCCAAGTCGATCAGGCGGCTGACCAGTTCGCTGTAGGCCATGCCGCTGTGCTGCCACAGCTTGGGATACATGCTGATGCGAGTGAAGCCTGGCAAGGTATTGAGCTCGTTGACCAGCACCTTGCCATCCCGGGTGAGGAACACGTCGACCCGCGCCAAGCCGGAACACTCCAGCGCTTGGTACGCCGCCACCGACACCTGGCGGATCCGCTGCGACTGTTCGTCACTGAGGTCGGCAGGCACTTTCACTTCGGCAGCATCGCCATCGATGTACTTGCTGTCATAGGAATAGAACCCTCCGCTCACCACGATCTCACCGCAGGCGCTGGCGATCGGCTCCTCGTTGCCCAGCACCGCGCACTCGATCTCCCGGCCATCCACGGCAGCTTCCACCAGCACCTTATGGTCGTAGGCGAAGGCCTCCTGCAAAGCCGCCGCCCAATCCGCCTCGCTGCTGACCTTGCTCACGCCTACGGACGACCCGGCGTTGGCCGGCTTGACGAACAGCGGCAGGCCCAGCTCGGCCGCCACCTTGTCAAAGGATGTGGCGCCCACAGTGCCACGGGTCAAGGTGACGAAAGGCGTGACCGCGATACCGGCATCGCGCAACAGACGCTTGCTGACGTCCTTGTCCATGCAGATGGCCGAACCCAGCACGTCCGAGCCGACAAAAGGCAGGTCGAGCATGCGCAGCAGGCCCTGCAGCGAACCGTCCTCGCCGAGCGAACCATGGACGATGGGAAACAGCACATCCACCGGCGGCAGGCTGCCCTGCCCGCCCGCCTGGACCAAGCCCTGGCCAGCCTCGCCAGGGACCACGGCCAGGTCCTGGTTGGACTCGTTGAGGGCAATCAATGCCGGGTTCTCTTGGTTGAGCAGATAGTCCGACTCGTGGTTCAGGTGCCAGCGCCCTTGCTTGTCGATGCCGATCAGCACCGGCTCAAAGCGGGAACGGTCGAGGGCATCGATGATGTTCTTGGCCGATTGCAGCGACACTTCGTGTTCGACCGAGCGGCCGCCGAAGATGATGCCAACGCGCAGTTTGTTCATATAAAGAGACGAGTCCTTGTTCTCAAGAAAGCGATCTGCGGGAAAAAGTTGCACAGCAACACTAACACTTCCAGACTCGGGGCTCACGCATAAGGGACCCTCCATGATCCACATCCGCCCCATGACCGATGCCGATTTCGAACGCTTCTGGCCAACCTTCCAGGCCGTCGTCGGCGCCCGCGAAACCTACGCCTTCGATCCGGCAACCAGCTTCGACCAGGCCCGCCAGCTATGGCTGCAAACACCCCTGCACACCCTGGTGGCGGAAGAGAATGGCGAACTGCTTGGCTCCTATTACCTCAAGGCCAACGCCGCTGGCCCCGGCGGGCATGTGAGCAACTGCGGCTACATGGTCTGCGAAGCAGCACGCGGGCGCGGAGTGGCCCGGCTAATGTGCGAGCACTCGCAAAAGCTGGCGCGCCAGGAAGGCTTCCTGGCCATGCAGTTCAATTCAGTGGTGGCCAGCAACGAAGTGGCCGTGGCCCTGTGGCGCGCGCTCGGTTTCGAGACCGTCGGCCGCCTGCCCCGCGCCTATCGCCATGCCCGGCTGGGGCTGGTGGATTGCTTGGTGATGTACAAATGGCTGGCCGATGAACCGGTGATCGAAAAGCCCAGTCTGCTGATCGGACGCAAAAATATCGAGGCCAGAGTGTCGCGCAAGCGCGGGCGCTGACGTCAACGCCCGCCTGCCTGTACCCGAGGCGTCGGCCCAGATGAATTTTTCTTAAACCGGGCACTGTCTATTCTTTGGCACAATCAGTGTCCCATTCGCTGCCCAGGTATTAGCATGCCCCGCGTACTGACCATCGAAGACGACGCCGTCACCGCACAGGAAATCGTTGCCGAGCTGTCCAGCCACGGCCTGGAAGTGGACTGGGCCGACAATGGCCGTGAGGGCCTGTCCAAGGCGATCGCCGGCGGCTACGACCTGATCACCTTGGACCGCATGCTGCCTGAGGTCGATGGCCTGAGCATCGTCACTACCCTGCGCAACCTGAAGATCGCCACACCGATCCTGATGATCAGCGCTCTCTCGGATGTCGACGAGCGCGTACGCGGCCTGCGCGCAGGAGGCGACGACTACCTGACCAAGCCCTTCGCCTCTGACGAGATGGCTGCCCGGGTGGAGGTGCTGTTGCGACGCAATAGCGTGCCGACGGCCCAGACCCGCCTGCAGGTCGCCGACCTGGAGCTGGACCTGATCAGCCATGAAGCCCGCCGTGGCGAACAGACCCTCAACCTGCTGCCCACCGAGTACAAGCTGCTGGAATACCTGATGCGCCACGCCGGCCAGGTGATCACCCGGATGATGATCTTCGAGGAAGTCTGGGGTTATCACTTCGACCCCGGCACCAACCTGATCGACGTGCATATCGGCCGCTTGCGCAAGAAGATCGACGCGCCCGGCCAGACCCCGCTGATCCGTACCGTGCGGGGCTCCGGCTATGCCATTGCTGAACCCGTCTAAAGGCTGGAGTTCCTCGACCAGCCGCCTACTGGCGCTGTACAGCTTCCTCTTCGTGGCCTGGAGCAGCATCCTCATGGGTGTGCTCTACTTCGAGGTGTCCAGCTACCTGAACAAACTCACCCGGCATTCCATGCTGCAGCGCCAGCACCTGTTCGCCCACATGACCGGCAAGCAACTGGACGATGCCCTGATCGCCAGCCAGGCCTTCGAGGAACGCAGCTTCGATGCCTACGGCTTGTTCGATGCCCAGCTCAACCCGATTGGCGGGCGGATCCGTCAGATCCCACCAGAGCTGGGCCTGGACGGCCAGATCCACGAACTCAAGCGCTGCCTGGACGCCGACGACCCGCACCTGCCACGCGACAGTTGCGATGCCGTGGCGATCAAGGTCCGCGATGGCCGCTGGCTGGTGCTGGTGCGCGACAACGGTTCGCTGTTCGTGGTGACCCGGATCATTCTCCACGCCCTGCTCTGGGGTATCTCACTGACTATCATTCCGGGCTTTGCCGGCTGGTACCTACTGCGCCGCCGGCCGCTCAAGCGTATCCGCGCCGTGCAAGCCAGCGCCGAGCTGATCGTCGCCGGCGACCTGACCCGACGCCTACCCCTCTCGGCACGGCGCGACGAACTGGACATGCTGGCCGCCATCGTCAACGCCATGCTCGACCGCATCGAGCGGCTGATGCATGAGGTCAAGGGCGTCTGTGACAACATCGCCCACGACCTGCGCACACCCCTGACCCGACTGCGCGCCCAGCTTTACCGCATCCGCCAGCAAAGCGGCGACGATGCCCCGCAGGCCGAAGCGCTGGAGCAGGCCATCAGCGAAACCGACACGCTGATGGCGCGCTTCCGTGGACTGCTGCGCATCAGTGAACTGGAAGACCGCCAGCGCCGCGCAGGCTTTGTCGAACTCGACCCCCATGCGCTGCTGGCCGAACTGCATGATTTCTACCTGCCCCTGGCCGAAGATGGCGGGATCCGCCTGAGCCTGGAACAGCCGACCCAACTGCCAGCACTGCACGGCGACCGTGAGCTGTTGTTCGAGGCGTTGGCCAACCTGGTCGGCAATGCCATCAAGTTCACCCCCGAAGGCGGACAGGTACGGGTACTGGCGACCCAGGATGCGTCAGGCGTACACATCGCCGTGGAAGACAGCGGCCCGGGCATTCCAGAAGATGAGCGCGAGGCGGTGTTGAAACGCTTCTATCGCAGCGAAGAAGGTCAGCGCCATGCCGGATTCGGGCTGGGGTTGTCGATCGTCGCAGCGATCGTTGACCTGCATGGGTTCGGGTTGGAGGTAGGGGCCAGCGAGCTGGGCGGGGCGAAGTTGCTTGTAAGCTGCAAGCTTCTAGCGGCAAGCCTTAAGTAGAAGATTGCTGGGGCAATTGCGTGATGGCCACCAGATGCATGCCGACAGTTCCTCGGCGCCCTCAAGATCCCGCGCCGCCCGCGCGGCGCGGGGTCTCAAGAACACCAAAGACCCCAAGGCATGCCCCGCTAGCCATAACCAGCTCGAAGCCCGTCAAGCCCCAGAAAGGCGCCAGGTAGTGCCGCCCTTGCCGTCTTCCAGCACCACGCCCATGGCGGTGAGCTGGTCGCGGATACGGTCAGACTCGGCCCAGTTCTTCTCCGCCCGCGCAGCCAGGCGCGCCTGGATCAACGCTTCGACCTCGGCCGCATCGACCTTGCCTTCGGCACCGGCGCGCAGGAACTCATCGGCGTCGAGCTGCAATACGCCCAGTACATCGGCCAGCTCACGCAAACGGCCGGCAAGACCAGCGGCCACGTCCGGCTCGCTGTCACGCACTCGGTTGATTTCGCGCACCAGGTCGAACAGCACGGCGCAAGCTTCGGGGGTGCCGAAGTCATCGTTCATCGCCACCTTGAAGCGCTCGACATACTCCTCGCCACCCTTGGCCGCCACCCGGGGCAGGCCACGCAGCGCGTGGTAGAAGCGCTCCAGGGCGCCCTTGGCTTCGCGCAGGCTGTCTTCGGAGTAGTTGATCGCGCTGCGGTAGTGGCTGGCCACCAACAGGTAGCGCACCACCTCCGGGTGGTACTTGTCGAGCACGTCGCGGATGGTGAAGAAGTTGTTCAACGACTTGGACATCTTCTCGCCATTGATGCGGATCATGCCGCAATGCATCCAGGCATTGGCGTAGGGCTTGCCAGTGGCCGCCTCGCTCTGGGCGATCTCGTTCTCGTGATGCGGGAACTCCAGGTCGCTGCCGCCACCGTGGATGTCGAAGCTCTCGCCCAAGCAGCAGGTGGACATCACCGAGCATTCGATGTGCCAGCCCGGCCGGCCCGGGCCCCATGGCGACTCCCAGCTCGGCTCGCCCGGCTTGGCGGCCTTCCACAGGACGAAGTCCAGCGGATCCTGCTTGGCTTCGCCAACCTCGATCCGTGCGCCGATGCGCAGGTCTTCGATCTTGCGCCGCGACAGCTTGCCGTAGCCGACGAACTTGCCGACCCTGTAGTACACGTCGCCGTTGCCCGGCGCGTAGGCATAGCCCTTGTCGATCAGGGTCTGGATCATCGCGTGCATGCCGGCGATATGGTCGGTGGCACGCGGCTCCTGATCCGGCGGCAGGATGTTCAGGCGCCGCTCGTCCTCGTGCATGGCATCGATCATGCGCGCAGTCAGGGCGTCGAACGCTTCGCCGTTTTCATTGGCGCGGTTGATGATCTTGTCGTCGATGTCGGTGATGTTGCGCACGTAGGTCAGTTCATAGCCGCTGTAGCGCAGCCAGCGGGTGACCAGGTCGAAGGCCACCATGCTGCGGCCATGGCCCAGGTGGCAGTAGTCATACACGGTCATGCCGCAGACGTACATGCGCACCTTGTTGCCGTCCAGTGGTTTGAAGACTTCCTTGGTCTTGCTCAGGGTGTTGTAGATGGTAAGCACGAGGATTCCTTAGCTGCCCCACGAATCGCGCAGGGTGACGGTGCGGTTGAACACCGGGCGGCCCGGCTGGGTGTCCTTCAGGTCGGCGCAGAAGTAACCTTCGCGCTCGAACTGGAAGCGGTCTTCGGGCTGGGCCTGGCCCAGCGAAGGCTCAGCACGACAACCGGTGAGCACCTGCAGCGAATCAGGGTTGATGTTATCCAGGAAGCTGCCGCCCTCCTCGGTCTTCTCCGGGTTCGACGAGCGGAACAGGCGGTCGTACAGACGCACTTCGCACTCGACGCTGCCTTCGGCCGGCACCCAGTGGATCACGCCCTTGACCTTGCGGCCCTCGGGGTTCTTGCCCAAGGTGTCCGGGTCGTAGGAGCAACGCAGCTCGACGATATTGCCCTCGGCGTCCTTGACCGCCTCGTCGGCGCGGATCACGTAGCTGCCGCGCAGGCGTACTTCACCGTCCGGCACCAGGCGCTTGTAGCCCTTCGGCGGCGTTTCCGTGAAGTCGTCGCGGTCGATGTAGATCTCGCGGGCGAACGGCAGGACGCGCACGCCCATGTCTTCCTTCGGGTGGCGCGGCAGCTCGAGCTGCTCGACCTGGCCTTGCGGGTAGTTGGTGATGACCACTTTCAACGGGCGCAGCACGCACATGGCGCGTGGCGCGGTGCGGTCGAGGTCGTCACGGATGCTGAACTCGAGCATGGACATGTCGACCACGCCGTCGGAACGGTTGGTGCCGATCATCTCGCAGAAGTTGCGGATCGAGGCCGGGGTATAGCCACGGCGGCGGAAGCCCGACAGGGTCGACATGCGCGGGTCGTCCCAGCCGTTGACATGCTGCTCGTCGACCAGTTGCTTGAGCTTGCGCTTGCTGGTGATGGTGTAGTTCAGGTTGAGGCGGCTGAACTCGTACTGGCGTGGCTTGGCCGGCACCGGCAGGTTGTCCAGGAACCACTCGTACAGCGGCCGGTGGCCTTCGAACTCGAGGGTGCAGATCGAGTGGGTGATGCCTTCGATAGCGTCGGACTGGCCGTGGGTGAAGTCGTAGTTCGGGTAGATGCACCAGGCATCGCCGGTCTGGTGGTGGTGGGCATGGCGGATCCGGTACAGGATCGGGTCACGCAGGTTCATGTTCGGCGAAGCCATGTCGATCTTGGCGCGCAGAACGCGTTCACCGTCCTTGAATTCGCCGGCCTTCATGCGGGCGAACAGGTCCAGGTTCTCCTCGACGCTGCGCTCGCGGAACGGGCTGTTCTTGCCTGGCTCGGTCAGATTGCCACGGTACTCCCTGGCCTGCTCCGGAGTCAGGTCGCAGACATA
The DNA here is from genome assembly GCF_054889225.1 of Pseudomonas sp. X10. Taxonomy (NCBI): domain Bacteria; kingdom Pseudomonadati; phylum Pseudomonadota; class Gammaproteobacteria; order Pseudomonadales; family Pseudomonadaceae; genus Pseudomonas; species Pseudomonas sp. X10. Next base: position 3,147,428 of record NZ_CM142677.1, read on the forward strand.
GGCCTTGCCGGCCTTGATCAGGTCGACGGCCCAGGCGTGCAACTGGTCGAAGTATTGCGAAGCGTAGCGCACCGGGCCCGCCCACTCGAAGCCCAGCCACTTGATGTCGCTCTGGATGGCGTCGATGTACTCCTGGTCTTCCTTGGCCGGGTTGGTGTCATCGAAACGCAAGTGACAGGCACCGCCGAACTCCTTGGCCAGGCCAAAGTTCACGCAGATCGACTTGGCATGGCCGATGTGCAGGTAACCGTTGGGCTCCGGCGGGAAGCGAGTGACGATGCTGCTGTGCTTGCCCGAGTCCAGGTCAGCCTGCACGATCGGACGCAGGAAGTTCGCAGGGACGGCTGGGGCGCCTTTGGCAGCGGCGTTGGGAGCGGTGTCGGCAGTGGGCTTGCTCATAGGATCCTTGAATACGGGTACACGGCCTGGGTAGGCCGACTGAATCAAAGCGCTTATCATAGCCGAAGCAGTCAAGCTGCTGACAGTCAGGCACCTACTAAACTGGCGCGATTTGTCATGGCCTGTGCAAAATAGCCGCCGTGCGCCATGTGTCGCCGCTGCCAGACTGCGCGTCAGGTGGTTGTACGCGAGCCTGCGCCCCATTCACGAATGCCTTGAAAGAGCGAATTTCAGCATGTCCAAAGTCAAACTGAGCACCAACCACGGCGACATCGTCCTGCAACTGGACGCCGAGAAAGCCCCGAAAACCGTCGAGAACTTCGTTCAGTACGTCAAGGACGGCCACTACAACGGCACCGTGTTCCACCGCGTGATCAACAACTTCATGATCCAGGGCGGCGGTTTCGAGCCGGGCATGAAACAGAAAAGCACCCGCGCCCCGATCCAGAACGAAGCCGACAACGGCCTGAAGAACAAGAAGTACAGCATCGCCATGGCTCGCACCATGGAACCGCATTCGGCATCGGCTCAGTTCTTCATCAACGTCGCCGACAACGATTTCCTCAACCACAGCGGCAAGAACGTACAGGGCTGGGGCTACGCGGTGTTCGGTGAAGTGACCGAAGGCCAGGACATCGTCGACAAGATCAAAGGCGTCTCCACCGGCTCCAAGTCCGGCCACCAGGACGTGCCGAACGACGACGTGATCATCGAGAAAGCCGAGATCATTGAGTGATCCTGCTGATCTCCGATCTGCACCTGCAAGAAGAACGCCCGGACATCACCCGGGCGTTTCTTGATCTGCTCGACGGCCGCGCTCGCCATGCCGAGGCGCTGTACATCCTTGGCGATTTTTTCGAGGCCTGGATCGGCGATGACGCCATGACGCCCTTCCAGCAACAGATCTGCCAGGCCCTGCGCGCCTTGAGCGACAGCGGCACGGCCATTTACCTGATGCACGGCAATCGCGACTTCCTGATCGGCCAGGCCTTCTGCGAAGCGGCTGGTTGCACGCTGTTGGCGGACCCGAGCGTGGTCGAGCTGGGCGGCGAGCCGGTGCTGCTGATGCATGGCGACAGCCTGTGCACCCGCGACCTGGGCTACATGAAACTGCGCCGCTACCTGCGCAATCCGCTGAGCCTGTGGATCCTCCACCACCTGCCCCTGCGCAGCCGGCAGAAGCTGGCGCGCAAGCTGCGCAACGAAAGCCGCGCGCAGATGCGGATGAAGGCCACCGAGATCATCGATGTCACGCCCGAGGAAGTGCCACGGGTGATGCAGGAACATGGCGTGCGCACCCTGGTGCACGGCCACACCCATCGCCCGGCGATTCACAAGCTGATGGTCGATGGCGCACCTGCGCGGCGCATCGTGCTGGGTGACTGGGATCGCCGGGGCTGGGCCTTGCAAGTGGATGAACAGGGCTTCCAGCTGGCCCCGTTCGACTTTCATTGAGGCACTGCCTTGGGGCCGCTACACGGCGGCCCCGATGTTCAGTGCTGGGTCGCGGCGACCGTGGCCTGGTCACGCTCGCTGATCACGTACTGGCGATACTGCGGATCAGCCTTGATCTGCGCTTCGGTGAAGGGAATAGTCTGCCAGTGCTTGGCGGAAAAAGCGCGGGTCTGGTCGCTGGCATGACGGGAGCCGGCTTCACTGGACAGGGAGAATGCTAGCAGCCCTTGGGCCTGCGGCCCCTTGTCGGTGAAGCTGACCAGTTGCAGGTAGCTGGTGCCACTGACCACCAGGCGCTTGCCCTGCCCATGCGGCACGCTCTGGATCGCGTTGTAGACCCCCAACGCCTGAGGCCCACCATGCACTGGCGTACCATCGGCCGACTGCTGGATCTGCCCCCAGCGGCTGTCGGCATCCAGTCCGGCCTCGGTGACCTGTGCCAGGGAAGCCAGGGCCGCCTCGTTCAACAACTTGCGCACCGCCGCCTGCTCGACCGCCAGGCCACGCGGGGTGTGCTGCGGATCGGCTGGATCGAAAGCCACGCGCCACATCTCGGGGTGTTCCTCCAGCACTCGGAGGATGTTCTGGAAGTGCACCAGGCCAATGCCACTGTCCAGGTCGGCCTTGCCGTTCCAGGCCTGGAGGCTACTGCAGACTGGCTGTAGCGCGGCCTCGGCGCCCTGGCACCAGTTCAGCAGGTCAGGCAGCACCAACCCAGCCATATAGACCTCATCGTCCATGACCATGCGTTGCAGGTCGGCCGCATCGATTTTCGCCAAGCCGCCCAGGCGCTGCAGGGCAAAGCGGCTGCGCATGCCCAGTGGTTGCTCGGCGCGGCTGACCACGGGGGAGAATCCGCTCAGCGGCTGGGCCGGGTTGGCCATCCAAGCGGAATCGTTGGAGTTCTGCACATAGTCCCCCCGCGCCAGGCTCGGCAGCAGGTGGGCCGGAAAAATGCCTGGCTGGGCAGCCTGAGGATCGATCTTCCACTGGCAGGCACTACGTGAGCCGTCGAGCACTACCAACGGCTGCCCTGCCGCTGCTGGATCGCTGCATTGCCCCAGCAACTCCTGGTCCACATAGGGCACCACCGACTGGTTCATGTACAAGGCCTTGCCGCCCGCATCCACAGCCAGGGTGTTGACCCAGGGGATCCCCTGGAGCTGCTGCACCGAGGCCTTGAGCGCCGCCAGGCTGTCGGCGCGGTTGATCCGGTACCACTGCTGCAACACCCGGGTGTTGTCCAGGTTGGCATCACGCAAGCTGTAGGCGTATTGGCGGTCCCAGTCCAGGCGGCCCGGCCACTGCACCAGTGGGCCGAAGGTCGAACCGTAGACCTCTCGGCGGACCTCGCTCAGTTGGCCATCCTCACCCTTGACTGTCACGCTCAGGGCCTGCCGGGTCAGCGGCAGGGACTTGCCGTCGAGTAAGTAGCGGGTCGGATCCTTAGGGTCCAGTTGCAGCCGATAGAGCGTGAAGTGCTTGGACGTGTCGACCGTGTGGGTCCAGGCCAGATGCTGGTTGAAACCGATGTTGACCACCGGCAGCCCCGGCAGCGCCGCGCCCATGACATCGAGCTTGCCGGGAATGGTCAGTTGCATTTGGTAGAAGCGCAGGCCGCCCATCCAGGGAAAGTGCGGGTTGGCCAGCAGCAGGCCGCGGCCATTGAAGGAACGTTCGCCCCCTACCGCGACCGCATTGCTGCCCCGCTCCACGGCAAACCGTGCCTGACGCGCAGCAGCCGCCTCGAACCCGGCTTGCCGACGTTGCGCCACGCCCTTGGGCGGCGCGGCCGCTACCAACGCCTCGGCGAACTGGCCAACGCCACCTTCCACCAGTAGGCGACGGGTAATTTTGACCAGATCCAGGGCCGTGATCGGCCGCAACCAGTCACCCTGACCACATTCGGCTGGCAACCCCTGGGCCTTGCGTTCGGTCAATGCACGGTTGTAACCACTGGCATAGCCTTCGAGCAGGGCCCGCACGTCCTGCTGCTGCGCCTGCCAGAAGCCGAACACCGCCGAGGGCGTGTTCAGCCAGGTGAAAAACAGGTCGCTGTCGAGATTCTTGCGCTGCTCGAAGGTGGTCTGCTGCGGGCCAAAGTAGCGCGAACGCTCGCCATTGACCGTCAGCACTTCGTTGGCCAGCAGGCACAGGTTGTCCTGGGCGTAGGAATAACCGATGCCGTACCCCAGGCCACGCTCGTCCTTGGCCAGGATATGCGGCACACCAAAGCTGGTACGGCGGATCTGCGCCGTGGCATCAGCGGAAACCTCCCGGGCCTGTACAGCAAGGCTGGATGCGACAAGTGCGGCGGCTAGGCCAAGGCTCACCAGGGGACGGGAACGGGGGATCACGGGCACTCCTACGGATTCAAGGGTCATCCCGATCAAACGAAAATCAGCATGAAAATTTTACGTCAAGCGCGGTGCTGGAACGTCTTGAACAGGGAGTGGCAGTTTTTTTTCACCCGGAGCTGCAGTTTTGCCGAACTCATTCGTCTTAGTAAATGAGGCCCCCCACAAGTTTTCGGGACAGTCCACGAAAAGGAGCATTCACATGTACAACCCGCAACCATCGTTGCACAGCGGCGAAAGCCTCGGCAATCCAAAACCAAGGCAAACTGCCAGCACGGAGGAGCGCGTGGGCAACGAACAGATTCGCGAACTGCTGCGGGTCTTCGGCCTGCGCACCAGCCTAATACGCCTCAAGGTCATCGATGCCTTGCACAACGCCGACCGCAACGGCCGCAGCATCGGCGTGCGCGGGGTGCACGCCCAGCTCGAACAACTGGATATTCCGCTGTCGTTCCTGAGTGTACGCGAGGTGCTCAAGCGCCTGTGCGCCGAAGGTGTGATCAGCCTGGGCAGCGACAAATGCTACAGCCTCAACCCCCAGGCTCGCGCGGTGCTCGACCAGGCGCGTTGAGCGGATGGCCGGCGACCGCGCCGGCCAGGCCACCGGGCCTAAGGCTTGACCTTGCGCCGCAGGATGCCGTTGATCACCACGACGATCACTGCAATGGCAATGGCGATGTACTGGAACATCTGTTCACTGATCACTCCCTGCTTCTGCAGGTAGGACAGGCCCAGCATGACACCCAGTACGACGAGGATGATCAGGATGGAGTATTTCAGGCGCTGCACGTGTGTCATCGAGGGTTCCTTGCGACATCAGGGACAATAGGCTCGCGTCGAGCTGACGCCAATCATACAACGTCCCCCGAAGACGGCGGAGCATTTCCCGCTGCTGCCCGTCAGGCATCGCTGAAAACATGAGCTCCCGGCCCTGTGCCCCCTCCCTTGGAGCTTCCTCATGTCAACACGGAAACTGTTGATCGCCTTGTTTCTATGCGGCCCATTGGCCAGCCATGCACTGGACACCGAATCCGTGGCGCCTGAACACTTGTTGGCGCTGGGCAGCAAGCTGGCAACCCATGCCGGCAGCAGCCAGTGGCAGCAACTCTGGCAGAACACCCGGCGGGCAGGGCATTTTTCCGAGCAACCCCTTCAGCCGTACTTCAGCCTCCCGTCGACACAATTGCCAGCACTGGCGCGAAGCGCCCTGACCAATGCACACAGCGTCCAGCCCTTCGCCAGGACACGCGCACGCTATCGCCATGACTTCGAACCCCAGCTCATCGGCATACACGGCGAACGTGAGCTCAACGCCCTTTGCCTGGAAGTCGACTGGCGGACCTTGCCACCGCGCATGATCGATGCGCCGACGGCCTACCTGGGTCAGGTCAGCCTGCTCAGAAGCTATCCCTGCGATTGATCATTGGGTGCGCGAACCATCGCAGTGCAGGAAAAACGCTTCCCCGATACTTAAAGGGCTGCGAAACAAGATCGATCCCAAGTCCTACATCGACAGTTATCGCTGCCTGCAATCGGTGACCAAGACGACTACAAACACCAGTCCGCTTGGCCCCTAGCGACCTTGTGGGGCGCTGCCCGAGAATCGCTCCAGGCCACTCCACAGCACATCGAGCAGTGGCTCTTAACGCTCGGCACGGATGTCCAAGCATTGCGCTGCCCCACCTTCGCTCAAGGAAGTCACCATGGAACTGCATGACCTCACTCGCATCGATGTCGCGCAACTACCTCACTCACTGCAGTCGCTGATTGAATGCATCGGCATCGAAAATGCCTATCGCCTGACCTGCGCTTACGGCGGCCGCCCCAAATACATACCCAAGCATCGCGAACGCACCAAACTGATCGATATCCTGCCGGCAGAAGCCCTGGACGAGCTGATCAAGCGCTTTGCCGGCATGGCCCTGGAAATTCCCAAGCCTGACCACTTCCTGCGCCAATTGCGCAACCTGCAGATCCAGAAGGAAAGCGCCAATGGACTGTCGCGCAGCCTGCTCGCGGACAAATACGGGCTGAGCCTGCGGCAGATCGGCAACATCCGCCGACAGGACCACCACGCACGTTGAATTCACATCACAGCGCAGGGACCGTCCCTGCGCTGCCATCCCTACGATAAGGAAATCGAAAAATGGCAAACATCGATAACAGCCTCATTGGCTCGGTTATCAACTCCCTACCCATGGACCGCATGATCGCGGGCCCCTTGCAGGCGATGATTCAGGCACAGGTAACGGCCAGCAAGTCCTATGCGGACTTCCTGATGCAGGTCTGCATCCAAGACGGCCAAGCCGTGGCGATCGAGTTCAACTACGACGAAACCGTCGTGGACGAGCAAGGCCAGCATCAGGGCACCCTCTCCAAGTCCATGAAGATTCCGCTCATGGCGGCGATCACCCACCCCAACATCGCCATCGAGGAAGGTAAGGTCGAGTTCGAGATGACCATCAACCAGATGGCCGAAAGCCGGAGTTCCACCGATGCCAGCGCCTCGGGCAGCGCATCGCTGGGGTGGGGACCGTTCAGGCTGAATGTCAAAGGCAGTGTCAGCCACAAGTCCGAGCAGACCCGCAAGACCGACACCCGCGCCCGCTACGCCTTCAATACCACCGTGCGGCGCCAGGAGCCGCCGGAAGCCTTGAGGCGAGTGATGGATTTCCTCACCGATGCCGCGACCAAGCCGGTTACCGCCCAAGGCAGCACTCCGACGATCCAGCAAGAGCCACAGGAGGAATCCCGGGAAGCCTGATACCTGAGCTGTCCCGCAACTGCCCATGGCAAGCCCCCCGCCCAGCGGGCGGGGACTCCAAGGACCGTCCAAGGAGCCTGACGATTGGAACCTCGCAAAGCCAGCCAAGCCCCCATGACGTCGAGCGATCTCTGCGATATCACCCGTGGCTTGCAGGAAGCCGCCGCCGCCACCAACAACCTGATCGCCCAGCAGTACATCCAATTGTTCGACCAGTTCTTCGATTACGACACTGAAGCGCTCGGCGCGCCGATGAAGGCCAAGATGGTCGAAGTGGCCATGGATGACCAACACACCCTGCAGATTCCCCTGATCGCCCTAGTGTCGCCACGCGGCCTGGCCCTGGAGCGCATGCAGGTCGATCTGTCAGTGCGCGTGCAGGGCACCGAGACGGTCGATGCCCTACAGGAGATGGCCGGCGACCCTGCCCCACGCGCCCGCTTCAAGGTGACCGTCGGCGCCCAGGGCAGGCGCGGCGATGCCCGCGATCCGGACGAGGTCCAGATCCGCATGCAATTCCAGGCGAGCGACCCACCCGAGGCGCTCAACCGCCTGATCGAGGAGTACACCAACCTGATCAATCCACAACGTCAACCCGAACCGCCTCCCGCTGCGCCCAAGGACAGCAACGAATTCATCGAGGCGGCGACCGTCCGCTAAACCCAGCCTTTTTCAGAAGTCCCGTTTGTAGAAGATATCCAGCGAACTGGCCAAGCCACTAGCGGCCTCCAGGTAGACCTTCTTGCTCAGTTTGTAGCGCAGCGCGATGGTATTGGCCGGTTCAAACACCCCCACCCCGTAACGCAGGCTGAGTTTCTCGGTCAGGTTACCGCTAGCCACCACACTGGTCGTGTTGCCGGTTCCTTCGGTGTCGAGCTGGAAGTCATCGATCCCCAGGCTCGACGCCAGGCTGCCGGTCACCCCTGCACTGCCTGCCAGACCGAGGCCAAGCGCCGCCTCGGCTAGCATGTTGTTATCTTCGCCCGACGTCCCCAGCGGCCTGCCGAGCACCAGGTAGGAGAGTGCCTGTTCCTGGCTCATGGCCGGCTCGGAGAAGACTTCGGTGGTCGGTTGCTCAGCGCTTCCGCTCAAGCGGATACCGGCGATCACATCATCGACCCGACGGATTGCCTCGATGTCCAGGTAGGGCTGATCGATAGGGCCGGCGAACAGCAAGCGTGCGCGGCGGATGTTCAAGCGTTGGCCATAGGCGCGGTAGCGGCCGTCGGCCAGGCTCAGTTCACCACGGGTATCCAGGTTGTCGCCGATATGCACATGCCCCAACAGGTTGGCGGTAAGGCCGAAGCCGCTGAAGGATAGCTTGTCTCGCCCGACTTCCACATTGATGTCCATGGCCACGGCCATCGGTGGCTTGCCCTCCTCGGTCTGATGGCCAACGATCACCGTGTCGTCCGAGACCTTGACCGTCGAGGGTGGCAACTCGCGCACCGTGATGTTGCCCTTGGGCACCTCTACCTTGCCGGTTATCGCCAGCTTGTCGTCGATCAGGCGGATGGTCAGGTCCGGGGCCACCTCAAGAGCCGCATAGGGTTCGACGTTGACCGGCAACTGCTGCCCCTGCAGACGCAGGTCGACTGCCAGGGCCTGGCCCCAGGTGATGTTGCCACCGAGCTGGCCACGGCCGGCATCGCCACTGCGCCAGCCGCCGCTCAACTGGATCTGCTCGCCAGCGATCAGCGCCTGCAACGAGAGATCGTTCAGGCTGACCGGCAACTCACCGCCACTGATCTCGCCGCCGCTCAGGTTGATGCTGCCGTTTACCTGTGGTGCCAGTAAGCTGCCAGACAGGCGACCGCTACCGTTCAACTGGCCGGACAGGCGCTCGACCATCGGCACGAAGGGGCGCGCGATCGACAGGTCGAGCCCAGACAGGCGGAAGTCGCCAGAAACCGGTTTACTGCTGGCCACCGGGTCGATGCGCGTAGTCAGGCTCAGCTCACCCAGTCGCTCGCCACGGAAGTCCAGCCGCGTATCGACCCGCCGCGGCGTGAGAGTGCTGTCCAGGCGCAGGGTCTGGTACGGGAAGTCCAGCCAGCGGTCTTTATCGCGCACGCGCAGCGTGCCTCCGCTGGCGTCGATCAGGATGGTGCCCTTGGGGCCACTGGCCGGGATATCGAGGTTGATGTCCGCATTCAGCAACCCCTGCCAGGCGAAGTCTTTCGGCAGCCATTGGGCCAGGCTGTCCAGCGGGAACTGCTTGAGGTGATAGCGAAGGCGTGGTTCCGGCGCCAGCCGCTGGTCTTCACCACACAGGCTGGCCTGGCCCGAGCGCCAGCAATGGGCGCCGAAATCCAGCTGGCCGCTGGCCAGACGTTGCAGCCGCGCCGGCGCCTGTAGCTGCCAGTCCTGGCCACCGGCCTGAATCCGCCCACTGGCCAGGCGCCCGCGCCAGTTGCCCTTGTCCAGATTACCGTCCAGGCCCAGGTCGAGCTTCAGTTGCGGGCCGTCCAGCGCCAAGGTCAACGCTTGTTGGCGGATATCGCCCTTGCCACTGGCATCGAGATTGCCCAAGGCCGTCTCACCCAAGCGGATACTGCCGACCTTCAAGTCGATCAGCGCACGCTGGGCGCTGTCGAGGCGCGCATCCAGGTCCAGGCGCTGGACGCGGTTTTCAGCCTGGGCCAACTGCTGGCCCTGCAGAGTCAGCGTGCCTTGGGGCGCCGCAAGGGTGCCGGCAACGTCCAGGCGACCCTTCACCTGGCCCTGTAGACGCGGCCATAGCTGGCCCAGGCGTGGCAGGTCGAGGTCGAGCCTGCCGGCCAGGCGCTGCTGCAGACTGCCGCTGCCATTGATACGGTTGTCACCCAACTGCACCGCCAAGGTGCCCAGGGTCCACTCCTGCCCTGCGCCTTCTGCTTCAACCTTCAGCAGCGCCGGTTGGCCACGCAGGCGTCCCTTGAGGTCAAGTTGGGCATCCAGGCGCAGTTGGTCGTTCTTCATTTCGCCCTTGCTGCGCAATGGGCCAGCCAGGGTACCCGGCAGTTCGGCCAGCCAGTAGGCAGGGTCGAGCGCCGACAATTGCAGGTCGACATCCCAGGCCAACTGTTCGGCGAAGCGGACTGCGACGCTACCGGCTGCCTTGCCCTGCCCGGCAGTCAGCGCCAACTGCGGCAGGCGGATCTGGGTCAGGTCCCCATCGAACGGGCTTTCCAGAGTGAAGGCGCCTGCCGGACCGTCGAGGTCGCCCTTGAAGGCCCCCTGGTAGTTGCCATCACGGTATTTCACCTCGGCATTCAAACGCCGCAAGGTGACCTGCGGCGCTTCCGCCAACGGATATAGGCGCAGCCACGGGAAGTCCAGCCAGTCGACCTTGGCATCGGCACTGAGCCCGTCCTGCCAGTCGGCATTAGCCTGGAACTTGACCCGTTGCTGCTCACTTGCTGTCAGGTCCAGGGCACTGAGTTGCGCCCCCTTGGCATCCACCCGTCCGGTCAAGACCAAGGCGATCGGCGCCTGCTCGGCGGGCAGGCTGGCCGTTCCGGTCAACTGGTAGCCCTTGAGCAGGTCGCCACTGGCATTAAGTTGCAACTGGTTCAGTTGCAAGGTATCGGGTAGCGTGCTGGCCGCTTTGAAGGCCTCGGAGCGGATCTGCAACGTGGCCGGCAGGTTCTCGGCCAGGGCCTGCAGTTCGCCACTCAACTGTGCATTGAGGTAGCCGCTGCTGTCAGCCTTTAGGGTGAGGGTCTTCTGCAGTTCGCCTTCGGCCTGCACGGCCAGTTGCCAGGCCTGGCCGTCCACCGCCGGCAGTTGGACCTGACCGCTGAGCTGCAACGGCCAGTCGCCTTCGGGCTTCATCGTACCTTGCAGGCTCAGGTGCAGATCGTCCCGCTGCAGTTGCAGGCTGTCGATGTGCAGGCCATCGAGGGTCCAGCGCGCGCTCAGTTGCAAGTCGCCCAACAAATCGCTGCCATCCAGGCGCAACTGGCCCAGGCGCACCTCACCCAGTTCGATACCTACGGGCAGGCGCAACGCCGGGAGTTGCAGCGGACCGCTGTCGGTCTTCTCGGCCCCGGGGGCGAAGGTCATGTCGACCCGTTCGGCCTGCAACCGATCGATGCACAGCGTCGAGCGCAACAGGCACGCGGGTGACCAGGTCATCTGCGGCGCGAGCACCTCGACCCGGTCCTCGCCCTGGACCCAGCGCAACTGGCTAGCATGCCATTGCCCACCCAGGCGGCCCTGGAAGTCGTCCACCTCCAGGCCCGGCACCAGGCCCAGTGCCCAGCGGCTTCCGGCCTGGGTGCCCAACAGCAGGCCAAGGGTCAGCAATACCAGAACCAGCAGGGCCAACAGCGTCAGCAGAATCGGTTTGAGCAGGCGCGTCACAGTTCAGGCCCCATGGAGAAGTGCAAGCGCAAACCGCCCTCGTCATCCAGCGCGTGGGCCAGGTCCAGGCGCAAGGGGCCGACCGGGGATACCCAGCGCACGCCGATGCCGACGCCGGTCTTGAGGCTGGGCAGTTCCAGCGAATTGAATGAGTTGCCTTGGTCGACGAAGGTCGCCACGCGCCATTTCTCCGCGATCGAGTACTGGTATTCGACGCTGCCCGCCACCAGGTAGCGGCCACCGATTCGATCGCCGTCACTGTTCTTCGGCGACAGGGTCTGATAGTCATAACCGCGCACGCTCTGGTCACCACCAGCGAAGAAGCGCAACGAGGGCGGGATGTTGTGCTTGTAACCATTGGTGGCGCTACCACCGAACTGCACGCGACCGAGGAAGCGATGGTTCTGCCCCAGGGTGGTCAACCCCTTGAGCAGCACATTGCCATGCAGCAGGTTGGTGTCGGAGACAAAGCCTTCCTTGGCCACCTGCACATCGAACTGCAGGCGGTAGCCGTTGTGGGGGTCGATACGGTTGTCACTGCGCAGGTAGGCGTAGCTGATGCCGGGCATCAGCAGGTTGCTCAAGCCCGAGTCGTCGCCCAGGCGGTACTCTTCGCGCTGGTACTTCAGCGAGATCACCCGTTGCCAGCCGCTGGGCAACTTGGAGTGCCATTCCGGGCCAACCGTGAGCAGCTTGCTGAGGGTGTCGGTGCCAGCGATTTCCTCGTTCTGGTAGCCGCCGGCAAAGCGCAGCTTGTCGGTCAGCGGCGGGTCGAGAGGGATGTCATACCAGAGCCCGACGTTCTGCCGGGGCGCCGACAACTCGGTCTCCCAGCCATAGCTATGGCCCTGGGGATTGACCCAGTGGCGCGTCCAGTTGGCCTTGCCGCGCGGGCCGACGTCGGTGGAAAAGCCCAGGCCCAACCCCATGGTACGAGGCTTGCGGGTTTCCAGCCGGACGTCCACCGGGATCTGCTGGTCCACCGCTGCGGTTGGAGCCGCATCGACCCTGACGCCCTCGAAATAACCACTGGATTGCAGGGCGCTATTGAGCTCGGCTATCAGCTCGGAATCATAGGGGGTGTCGGCCTTGAACGGCACCATACGTTGCAACAGATCATCGTCCAAGGGCGTATCGCCACCGAAGGTGACCGCGCCCAAGCGATAGCGCGGGCCGCTTTGGTAGACCAGTTCGATATCGGCCACGCCGGCCTGGGGGTCGACCGCCAAGCGCTGGCGCTCGAAGCGCCCGCTGAAGAACCCGTAGCGCGAAGCTTGGTTCTGGATCAGCCGCTTGGCGTCCTCGTAATGCCCATGGTTGAGCACCTCACCCGGACGCAGAGCCTTGCCGTCGGGAACGCGAAAGGTCCTGAGCTCGCTGGCTGGTCCCTCGATACGCACGGTCACGTTGCGCAGGCGCACCGGTTCGCCCGGGTCGATGTTGATGATCAATTGCAGCGGCTGGCCGGCCTTTGCTGGCGGCTTGACCTCCGTGTCGATCTGCGCCTGGTAGTAGCCGAGCGCCTGGGCAGCTTTGCGCGCCTGTTCCTGCGCGCCACGGCTCAAGCGCAGCAAGGCCTCCTCGTCGCGATCGCCGAGGCTGCCGATATAGCCTTCGACATTGGCCTGAAGCGCCTTGTTGGCCGGTTTTACCCGCACCAAAAGCTCGCTTTGCGCGCACACTGCGAAACTGGCAGACCAGAAAATCAGGCCCCAGATTAGTCTTCCTGAATACGTCATGCGGCGCATGCTACCAGAGCTTGACGCCAGGCGGCACAGCTGTTTCAGGGCATTGCCGTGCGGGAGGATTCAGGCCCGGGATGAAAAAACACACGCTCTCGGATCGGGCCTACCGCGATTTCACCGATTTCCTGATAACCCTGGCGCTGGTAAAACGCCAGGTAGTGCTCATTGCCGGTGTCCAACACGACGCCCTGGGTGTTCGGGTCCTCCGCGCACCAATCGTGCACAGCTTGTAACAATTGCTCGCCGTAGTGCTTCCCCTGGAACTGCGGATGGATGCCCAGCAACGGCAGCACATGGACCTGCCCTGTCGGCAGGCAACTGGCCAGCGCGGCCTGATAGTCGAGGTAACGGCGGGTGCAGCGCAAGCCGGTGCCAAGGATCATGCGCAAGCGCCAGGCCCAACTGTCGGTCACCCCCAGGCGCCGGTATGGCGGCACGATCAGGGCAAGGCCGATAAGGCGATCCTCGATCATCAGGCCAATAGCGGGTAACTGCATGTAGAAGTGCTGGCGCACCCGCTCGCGCACCACCACCCGCAAGCGCCGTTCATAACCTGGCCGCTGGGCCTCGAACAGGTAGGCGAAAGTCGGCTCATGCCGGTAGGCGTGATAAAGCAGGGAGCGTGCCTCACGGCTGTAGCCGTCATCGAGCAGGCTGATGCTCGCCGGGGCGGCAGTGGATTCGGGCATTGCGGGCAAACCTCCTGGAAAGGGCACTCAATTGCCTTTGAGGTGCACCACGGCACAACGTTCACCTCCTTCAGCACGTTAGCAGCGCCTGGCGGCTTGCGCCATGCTGGTGGCCGCCGCCGATGTCGGCTAGCATCCGGAGTTTTACTAGGATTGTGTTTCCATGAAGATCGTCTCGTTCAACATCAATGGCCTGCGCGCCCGTCCGCATCAGCTGGCGGCGGTGATCGAAAAGCACCAGCCGGATGTGATCGGCCTGCAGGAAACCAAGGTCAGCGACGATCAGTTCCCGCTGGCCGAGGTCCAGGCCCTGGGCTATCACGTGCACTTCCATGGCCAGAAGGGCCATTACGGCGTCGCCCTACTCTCGCGCCAGGCGCCGCTGAGCCTATACAAAGGTTTCACCACCGATGAGGAAGAGGCCCAGCGCCGGTTCATCTGGGGCACCTTCGCCGACGTCGACGGCACGCCGATCACCATCATGAACGGTTACTTCCCCCAGGGTGAAAACCGCGACCACCCCACCAAGTTCCCCGCCAAACAGCGCTTCTACAGCGACCTTCAGGCCCTGCTGGAAAGCCAGTTCAGGAACGACCAGCCGCTACTGGTGATGGGTGACGTGAACATTTCGCCGGAAGACAGCGACATCGGTATCGGCGCCGACAACGCCAAGCGCTGGCTCAAGACCGGCAAGTGCAGCTTCCTCCCGGAAGAGCGCGAATGGATGGCACGCCTGAAGAGCTGGGGCCTGACCGACAGCTTCCGTCACCTGCACCCTGAAGTGACCGACCGCTTCAGCTGGTTCGACTACCGCAGCCGCGGCTTCGAGGACGAGCCCAAGCGCGGCCTGCGCATTGACCTGATCCTCGCCTCCCACGGCTTGCTGCCACGGGTCAAGGCGGCGGGTGTGGACTATGAGCTGCGCGCAATGGAAAAACCGTCGGACCATGCGCCGATCTGGTTGGAACTGGCCTGAAGCCGGCTTTCCTCCAACGTCGGCTGGCGATGCCAGGGCTACCTTGCCATGAAGAGACAGCTGCCCACATCGCCAGCCAGCCCTTGAGCGCTACAGGCTAACCCCCAGCGCCTGTCGCACCTCCTCGCCTCGCACATCATCCACCGCGCTGACCAGGGCGAAGTTATAGATGCCATCGGACCAGTAGCGCGCCTGCAACTGGCCCTCGGTGCGCTCGCCGCTAGGCATGCGTTCGAAGAGCCCGCTCGGAGAACGCAGGAACAGGCTAATGCGCTGCCCGTTGCGGTCTTGGAACACCAGCAACGCCGCTGGCCCCTGCTCGTTGCTGAGCAAGCGCGCGCCCACCGGTTCGAAGCCATAGCTGGCCAGGTCCGGCAACTGCCCGACCTGTTTGAAGTGCAGGCCTAGCCAGGCTTGCAACTGCGCCGGAGCGCTGGCCTGCACGTCCAGGGCGGTGGCGTCGGCAAACAGCCGGTGAGCCTGGACCGCATCGGCCATCGGCACGACGGCAGCCTCAAGGGCGGCGTCGCGCGCCTGCCAGCCGCCTAGACCACCCAGGCCCAGCGCCACCAGCAACACCGCAGCGCTGGCGAAGCGGCGCTGACGTCGATGACGCAGTTGCTGGCGGATGCGTGTCGGATCCAGCTGCGAATTGCCCGGCAACTCGCCAAGCCCAGCGAGGGCTGCGCGCAAGCGGCGGGCATCGCTGCGCCAGGCCTCGACCCGCGCCGCCTCTTGCGGATTAGCGGCCAGCCAGGCCTGGACCTCGGCCCGACGAACGCTGTCCAGGCGCTCATCGATGTAAGCATGCAACTCTTCTTCGGAGGGGATCAGGCGTGTCATTTCAGTCTCCGCAAAGCCGGTGGCGGTGGGTTGCCCTCGGTCAGTTCACGCAAGGCGGCACGGGCGCGCGACAGGCGCGACATGACCGTGCCGATCGGTACCCCCAGAGCCTGGGCGGCCTCCTTGTAGCTCAGCCCCTCGACGCTGACCAGCAACAGCAGTGCCCGCTGCTCGGTCGGCAGACGAGAAAAGGCCTTCAGGTCGGCTTGCGCCAGGATGATGGTTTCGGTCTCGCCACCACTGTCCTCGCGTTGGCCGAACCAACTCAGCCAACGCGCATGACGGCGCTCACGGCGCTTGCCGTCGAGAAATAGCCGGTAGAGGATGGCGAACAACCAGGCCCGCAGGCTGGCGTCATCGCGTCGCTGGTTACCTCGGCTCAGGGCACGCTCGACGGTGGCCTGGACCAGGTCATCGGCGCTGCTGGCCTCGCGGGTCAGCCACAGGGCAAAGCGGCGCAAGCGCTGGAGCATTTCGCGCAGTCGTTGGTCGTCTAGTTCATGCATGGCCAGTATCCGGACCTTACAGGCAATCAGTGTACGGGGCAGACGCCCTAGCGCCGAATTTATTCCATGGCCATGGAATAAATCCGTTGCAGGCGCGTCGTACCGGCTCATTCACTGACCCGGATCGCCTTCATGAGCACTCCGCTACACGGCCCCGCCAAGGTCCTGCGCCTGGCCGCCATCGGCCTGGGCCTCTCAGCCCTGGGCGCTACCTTCGCCTACGCCGCTGGCTGGTTCGGCAGCCCGCGACTGACACCGCAACGCTTCATCGACACCTTCGAGGCACAGGCCGGGCACTTTCCCGGCTATCGCAAGAACCACGCTAAGGGCTTGTGTGTCAGTGGCTATTTCCAGAGCAGCGGCAAGGCTGCATTGCTGTCCACGGCACGGGTATTCAGCCAACCGCGCGTGCCGGTCATCGGCCGCTTCGCCATTGGCGGCGCCAATCCCTACAGCCCCGACACCAGCACACCGACCCGCAGTCTCGCGCTGCAGCTGAGCAGTGATGATGGCCAGGTCTGGCGCACCGGGATGAACAACCCACCGGTGCTGCCAGTCAGTACGCCGGAGGGCTTCTACCAACAAATCCTGGCAGCAGCGCCAGACCCGGCCACTGGCAAGCCCGACCCGGCCAAGATCCAGGCCTTCTTCGCCGCCCACCCGGAAAGCGCGGCCTTCCGCCAGTGGGCGGCGGCCTACAAGCCCAGCGACAGCTTCGCCAGCACCGACTACAACAGCATCAATGCCTTCCGCCTGATCGATGCCAATGGCAAGGCCCGGCCGGTACGCTGGAGTCTGGTGGCGCAAACGCCGTTCACCGCCCTGCCAGCCCAGGTCGACGACAAGCAGTACCTGCAGCACGACCTCCAGCAGCGCCTGGCCCAAGGTGCCCTGCGCTGGACCTTGCGCCTGACCCTGGCCGACGCTGGCGACCCGGTGGATGACCCGGCGCGGCCCTGGCCGGCCGATCGGCCCAGCATCGACGCCGGCACCCTGGTCATCGAGCATGTCGATGCCCCTGAACAAGGCGCCTGCCGCGACCTGAACTTCGATCCGCTGATTCTGCCCCACGGCATCGAGCCGTCCGCCGACCCGATCCTTGCCGCCCGCTCCTCTGCCTATTCGGAATCTTTCAACCGCCGCAGCCGCGAATCCCTGCACCCAGGAGTCCAGCCATGAAATCCACCCCTGTCGCTTTCCACCCCCTGGCCCGGCTGCTGCATTGGCTGATGGCGGTGCTGATCCTGGCCATGCTGTTCATTGGCGTGAGCATGGTCAACGACCTTTCGCCACGCCACAGCCTGTTCATTCAACTGCACAAGGCCACCGGCCTGGCCTTGCTGGTCCTGGTGCTGCTGCGCATCGGCCTGCGCCTGACCCTGCCGCACCCGCCGCTGCCACGCGAACTGCCAGCGCTGCAGCGCCTGGCCGCCGGCGCCTCGCACTGGCTGCTCTATGGCCTGATGCTGGGCATGCCCCTGCTCGGTTGGGGCATGCTCTCGGCCGGTGGCTATCCATTGCCCCTGCAACTGCCGGCCATCGCGCCTCACGACCTTCAGCTCTATACCGTATTGCGCCAGACCCATGGCTGGCTGGGCTACTTGTTGTTCGCCACCATCTTGCTGCACTTGGGCGCCGCGCTGGTACATGCGCTGGTGCACCGGGATGGGGTATTGCGTAGCATGTGGCCAGGCCCGCTGCGCCGCAGCGAATGATGCACCACCAGTGGTGGCGTCGGAGTGTCCGTGGGAGCCACCCGCTCCCACGGACACTCTGGATGGTATCAGGGTCGACACCTGTAAATAATTATTACTACTATCCGACCTTTTATTCGGCTTGCCGCCCTGACTGCCCTGGACTGCCCATGACCGCCGCAAAGGATCCTGCCCCTCCCTCCACCGCCTTCGACCTCCGCCCACTGCTGTTGGTGAACATGGCCTGCACCATGTCGATGATGGCCTTCGTTTCCCTGATCGGCCCAATCGCCCGCCTGTTGGGCATGGCGACCTGGCAGGCAGGTGCCGCCGTAACCGTGTCCGGCATAGTCTGGGTGTTGCTGGCGCGCCCCTGGGGGCAAGCCTCAGACCGCTATGGCCGGCGGCGCATCCTGCTGCTGGGCAGCGCCGGTTTCACCTTGGGCTACTGGTTCCTCTGCCTGTTCATCGACGGCGCCCTACGCTTCCTGCCTGGCGCGACCTTGGCCTTTGTCGGCCTGATGCTCGCACGCGGCTTGATCGGTGCCTTCTATGCCGCCTTGCCGGTCGGTGCTGCCGCGCTGATCGCCGACCATGTCGCACCGCACGGCCGAGCACGCGCCATGGCCTCGCTGGGCGCGGCCAATGCCGTTGGTCTGGTGCTGGGGCCAGCGCTGGCCGCCTTGCTGGCGCGGCACAGCCTGAGCCTGCCGTTCTACGTCATGTCGCTGCTACCGGCGACGGCCTTCGTGGTGCTGCTGTACCGGCTCAAGCCGCACCCCTTGCACCTGGCCCACGCACCGAATCCTGTGCGCCTGAGCGATCCACGCCTGCGGCGCCCGCTGCTGGTGGCGTTCAGCGCCATGCTCAGCGTTACCGTAGTGCAGATCACGGTCGGCTTCTTTGCCTTGGATCGCCTTGGCCTCCCCCCTGCCGAAGCGGCCCAGGCTGCCGGGATCGCCCTGACCACTGTCGGGGTGGCGCTGATCCTCTCCCAGGCGACACTGCGCAAACTGCAATGGCCACCCTTGCGTATGATCCACGTGGGCGCCACGGTCTCGGCGCTGGGGTTCGGCAGCAGCGCCCTAGCCGACAGCGCGCCTGTACTCTGGGCCTGTTTCTTCGTTGCCGCCGCCGGCATGGGCTTCGTCTTCCCCGCCTTTTCGGCCTTGGCAGCCAATGCCATGCACGCATCGGAACAAGGCTCGACCGCCGGTTCCATCGGCGCGGCACAAGGCATGGGAGCGGTGATCGGCCCGCTGGCCGGCACCCTGATCTACGCACTCGACCCGCGCCTGCCGTTCCTGGCGGTCGCTGCGTTGCTGTTGTTGGTCGGACTCTGGCCAGCCCCCTCGGGCAGCGCCGGCCAACGAAGCTGAGAAGCACAGCGCCACAGCGCCCGGAGTATGTTTTAATGCGTCGCTCATTATTTTTGACACCTCTACTTTTCTGACACCAAGGCGGCTATGGACACGGGGACACGACTCAAACTGGTGCGTGAACGCAACAACCTCTCCCAACGGGAACTGGCCCGCCGTAGCGGCCTGACCAACTCGACGATCTCGCAGATCGAACAGAACCGCGTCAGCCCCTCGGTCAGTTCCCTGAAGAAACTGCTCGAAGGCATTCCCATGACCCTGGCGGAGTTCTTCAGCTTCGATGAGCCGCCCCGTGAAGAGCGTTACGTGTTCCGTGCCGGCGAGCAGCCGGACCTGGGCAGCAACGGCTTGCGCATGCTGCTGGTCGGCGCCAGCGTCGAAGGCCGGCAGATGCGCATGCTGCGCGAACTGTATGCCCCGGGCGCCGACTCCGGCGAGCCGATCGTGCATGCCGAAGGCGAAGAATGTGGCCTGGTCACCCGTGGCACCATCGAGCTCTGGGTCAATGGCCAGGTAAGTGTGCTCAACTCCGGCGACGGCTACTACTTCCCCACCACCCTGCCGCACAGTTTCAAGAACATCGGCCCGGACGAGGCGGAAATCATCAGCGCCAACACCCCGGCGAACTTCTGATCCGTGCCCGCTCTGCCACTGCTGACCAGCCGCGAAGCCTACCAATGCCTGCGCGACGCCGCCCTCGGCGTCAGTACATTGATCATTCGCGGCCATCATCCTGACGGTGTTATCGAAGTCGAAATCGACGGCTGGCGCTTGGCCCTGCATCTCGACAACGAAGGCCTGGCCCACTGCGCCCACTGCCGCAGCCCCGACGGTCGCAGCGCCGACCTCGCCAACTGGCAGCGCTATGGCACCAACCCGGTGCAGCTGTTGAGCAGCTGGGAACTACAGCAGGTCGAGCAACTGTTGCGGGATGCTGCAGTTGCGGTTTCGAGGTAGGCGCCAGCGTCAGCTAGCGATGGCCACGCAGAGGCCCGGCAGTTGCCAGTACCGCCACCAGCAGCCTATAGTCCCGACCGGCGTGCTCCACGCCTCCGGTCCGCGGAAAGGGCTGCGCCCAGGAACCTGCATTGCCAATCGCCCATGACGACTCCGGCCTGACAGCGGACAAGGCTCACCAAGGAGTTCGTATGCCAGTACCCCACTCAGCCAGGGCCGATGATGGCCGCCTGAGCCTCGACCAGCAACGCAAGCGTGCCAAAGAGCTGCTGCAACGCCTGCACAACGGCGAGGCGGCCGAACAACGCGCCCTGCTCGACCCGCGACGTCCGCCACGCCTGGCCGATGCGCAGTGGCTGATCGCCCGAGGCCTCGGCTTCGCCAGTTGGCCCAAGCTCAAAGCTCACTGCGATGCCCTGTCCTTCGCCAGCCGCCATCCCGGCTTCGCCGCCGACGATACCCCCGACACCTGCCATTGGCGCTGCGGCAACGACATCCAGCACAGTCTGCAGTTGGCCGGATTCAAAGGGCGCTTCCATATGATGGCCGACCCGCTGTGCATGGGGCCGGTGCCGGACCTGCCCGAAGACAACTACCGCGCCGTGCGCAGCAGTTTCATCAGTCACGCCTTTGGCATCGATCCACTGCAGGCCCGGCAACGCATGGACAATGAATACGCCAGCCTCGCTTTGCTCGACGAACAGGTGCCCGGCGTGCTCTGGTGCGAAGCCGACGCCTACGACCAGTTGTTCCTGATCCGGGTATTGGCTGGCCTGCGTGAAGTACCGCCGAACCTGGGTCTGATCCAGATCGACCGGGTGCCCGGCGTACAACGCTTCATCGGCATCGGCCAGTTGGCGCCAGAGGTGCTGGCCTGGCTCTGGCCGCAACGCCAAGCGGTGAACGCCAGCATGCTGCTCCTGGCCCGTAAGGCCTGGGCCGCCTACTGCGCATCCTCGCCACAGGCCTGGGCCGCCTTGGCCCATGTCCGGCATGAGGCCTTGCCGCTGCTCGGCCCAGCCCTGTTGCGCCAATTGCAAGAGCTGCCCGGCCTTGCCGACGGCCTGTCACTGACCGAACGCCTGGCCTTGCAGACCTTGCGCGATCTCGGCCCATGCCCTTTCGCACGCGTGTTCGCCGAGTTGATGGCCGTACGCGAACCCTTGCCCTTCCTCGGCGACCTGATGTTCCACGCCTTGCTACGCCCGCTGATCGATTCGCCAAATGCCCTGATCCGCGAGGAAGGACCGCAACAGCCCTGGCCGCAACGCCTGCTGAGCCTGACACCTTCGGGCGAAAAGGTGCTAGCTGGCAAGGCCTACGCCTTCGACCTGATCGGCAGCGAACGCTGGGTGGGTGGCGTCCAGTTGCGACCGGGCCAGGGGCACTGGGCACTGGACGAGCGGTTGCTACCGGTATGGCGCGGCTGAGGCCTCAGGCCAGGGCTTGCGCGACGAAATCCAGGCGGTCTTGGCCGAAGAACATCTGCTCGCCGACGAAGCAGGTCGGCGCGCCGAACACGCCCCTGGCCACCGCTTCGTCAGTGGCGCGCTTGAGCGCCTCCTTCACCTCGGGCTGACCCGCCAGATCATGGAACCCGGCGGGGTCGAAACCGGCCTGTTCCAGTGTCTGGTCGAGCAACCGGGCATCGGACAGGTTGCGCCGTTGCACCCAGAGGCCGTTGAACAGCGCGCTGAGCAGATCATCGAAACGCTCCGGGTGTTGCAACTGAGTGCCGATCACCCCGCGCATCAGGCCTAGGGTATTGACCGGAAATCCAGGCGGCAGCGCCAAGGTCACGCCGTAGCGCGTGGCAAAGCGCTGCAGGTCGGTGAGCATGTAGCGCCCTTTGGCCGGCACCATGACCGGCGAGGCATTACCGGTGGCCTGGAAGACGCCACCCAACAGCATCGGCCGGTACACCAGTTGGGCACCGTGACGGGCACAGAGGCCGGGCAGTTGGGTCCAGGCCAGATAGCTGGCCGGGCTGCCCAAGTCAAAGAAGAACTCGACGGTCTTGCTCATGGAAAGGTGATCCTTAATGGCGGTAGACGGGATTACCAGCGCTCTGTCCACGGGCGCAGGTCCAGCTCGAAAGTCCAGGCATCGCGAGGCTGGCTGTGCAGGTACCAGTAGTTATCGGCGATATGGGCAGGATCGAGGATGCCATCCTGGTCCTTGAGGGCATAGCGTTCAGGGAAATTATCGCGGATGAAGGCCGTGTCGATCGCACCGTCGACCACCACGTGGGCCACATGGATATTGCGCGGCCCCAGCTCCCTGGCCATGCTTTGGGCCAGGGCGCGGATGCCATGCTTGGCCCCGGCGAAGGCGGCGAACCCGGCGGCGCCACGCAGACCTGCGGTGGCACCGGTGAAAAGAATGGTGCCGCGCTCACGAGTGACCATGCGCCGCGCCACCGCCTGGGCGGTGAGGAAACCGGCGAAGCAGGCCATTTCCCAGATCTTGAAGTACTTGCGTGGGGTTTCCTCGAGGATGCTGCACGGCACATTGGCCCCGATATTGAACACAAAGGCTTCGATCGGGCCGATGTCGCGCTCGATGGTCTCGATCAACTCCCCCACCTCCTCCTCTTTGCGCGCATCCGAGGCGAAGCCATGGGCCCGGCCACCTGCGGCGCGGATCTCGTCCACCAGTGGCTGCAACTTGTCAGCCTGGCGCCGGGTCACACAGGCGGTGTAGCCCTCGCGGGCAAAGCGCTTGGCGATTTCGCCGCCGGTCGCATCGCCGGCCCCTATCACCAGGACCACCTTGTCGAACTGTTGCATGGCGCCTCCTTTGATAAACGATCATTTAGTAAACGAACGCTATGCTATGATCCGCCCATCGTCAAGCCAACGCTGCCGAGGCCCCCGTGCGCTACACCACCGAACATAAGCAACAGACCCGCCAGAAACTGCTGGAAAGCAGCGGCGCGCTGGCCAAGCGCGGCGGCTTTGCCAGCACCGGCGTGGCTGGCCTAATGAAGGCCATCGGCCTGACCGGCGGGGCGTTCTACAACCACTTCCCGTCCAAGGATGACCTGTTCAGCGAAGTGGTGCGACGCGAACTGTCGAACAGTCCACTGGCCCGCCTGGCTCGCGAAGGTGCCAGCCGTGCCCGCCTGCAGCGCTGCCTGGAGCAATATTTGAGCCTGGCCCACCTGCACAACCCGGAAGGTGGTTGCCCCCTGCCTCCGCTGGGCGTCGAGATCGCCCGCGCCGACCAGGCTGTGCGCGAAGAAGCCGAGCACTGGTTGGTCACCCTGCATGAGGCCTGGGCCAGCACCCTCGAAGACCCTGAGCTGGCCTGGGCGCTGATCAGCCAATGCGTGGGCGCCCTGGTGGTGGGCCGCATGCTGGCCAGCGAGGACGTCCAGACCCAGGTGCTGGACGCCAGCCGCCACCTGGTGATGCAAGCCCTGCATGAAGAGCGCTAGCAGCACGCTGCTGGCCCTGGCTCTGGCGCTGCCCCTGCAAGCCCACACTGAGGAGGCCTGCCCGACCGGGCAATATCAGGTCTGCCTGGGCACCTGCTTCTGCTCCCCCATTGACCTCGGCCAGGTCGGCCAGGTGCTGCGGGATGTCGAACGCGTGGCCTCGACCAGTCTGGCCATCGCCTTGCAACAGGCCCGTGACGAAGCCACTGCCCGTGGCAGCCAGCCTCTTCCCTTGCATATCCGTGTGCAGTTGGAGCCCTGGTACGACTTCGCCGTGCTGGACGCTGCGCGCTACCGGGTCGGTGACGAACAGCAGGTCAGCGCCGCCAATGCCCTGCTGCGCAACCCCGACGTCAACGCCGTAACCCTGATCGACACCATCATCTTCCGCCATGCCCGCGATGCCGAGGACAATGTCGCGCTGTGGGCCCACGAGCTCAAGCATGTGCAGCAGTACCAAGAGTGGGGCGTGGAGGAGTTCGCCCGACGCTATACCCGAGACTTCGAGAGCATCGAGGCGCCGGCCTATGAGATCGAGGCACAAGTGAGGAAGGCCCTGCGCGAGCGAGCGTCAGGGCTGGCGCGCTGAATGCTCGGCGTGGCCTTCGACCTCGATCACGGGTGAAGCCCACGCCTTGCAAGGTGTTATCGGGTCAGGACGCCGCCGACACTTCCTCGCCAGCCTCTTCCCGGCTGGCATAGCGCTGCGCCAGCACTGCGCAGACCATCAGTTGGATCTGGTGAAACAGCATCAGCGGCAAGATCATCGCGCCAATGCCACTGCCTACGAACAGCACTTGGGCCATGGGCACGCCGGTGGCCAGGCTCTTCTTCGAGCCAGCAAAGAGGATGGTGATGCGGTCTTCCAGGCTGAAACCCAAGGCGCGCCCAAGCAGGCGGGTGCCCAGCAGAACCACCGCCAGGAGGATGCCACACACGGCAAACAGACCAATCAGGTGCTCCAGCGACACGCTGTGCCACAGGCCACTGACCACTGCATCACTGAACGCGGTGTAGACCACCAGCAAGATCGAGCCCTGGTCGACGATCTTCAGCCAGCGTGCATTGCGCCTGACCCAGGCACCGATCCAGCGGCGGGCGATCTGACCGGCAACGAAAGGCACCAGCAGCTGCATGACGATCTTCAGCACCGCGTCCAGGCCAGAGCCGGTATCGCCATCGGCCCCCAGCAACATCACCACCAGCAGCGGCGTCAGGAAGATTCCCAGCAAGCTCGACGCCGCTGCGCTGCAGATCGCCGCCGGCACGTTACCACGGGCCAGCGAGGTGAAGGCAATGGCTGACTGCACCGTGGCCGGCAACGCGCACAGGTAGAGCACGCCCAGGTACAACTCATTGCCCACCAACGGCAGGAACAGCGGTTTGAAGGCCAGGCCAAGCAAGGGAAACATCACGAAGGTGCAGCAGAACACCAGCAGGTGCAGGCGCCAGTGCCCGGCACCGGCGATGATCGCTTCGCGCGACAGCTTGGCACCGTGGAGGAAGAACAGCAGGCCAATGGCCAGGTTGGTCAACCAGCCAAACAGCAAGGCACCGTTGCCTTCACAGGGCAACAGCGTGGCGATCAACACCACCCCGAGCAGCGCCAGGGTGAAATTGTCGAAGAGCATCCGCAAGTACTTCATGGCAGGTTCCGGCTTGTCATTATGTAAGGCCAAACGATAAGGTCTGGCCTCCTGTCTTGCTAACGCCGGAACCCCTGCCAGTGTCGCTGAACGGACACCACGAGCCACGCCTCGAACAACTGGAGCATCTGCCGCGCCCGGTCTACGGGCATGCCGGTGGCCTGTCGAACATCGCCCTGGACTACCGCCACCAGCACCCTTGGGGGCAGTTGTCCCATGCCCGCAGTGGCCTACTCGAAGTGCGCACCGCACAAGGCCTGTACCTGGTTCCTCCGCAGCGCGCAGTCTGGATTGCCGCGCAGGTGCCACACCGGGTGAGTTGCCCGCCCGAGACGTGCATCCGTAGCCTGTACATCGAGCAAACGGCGCTGCCCTGGCCTGCCGGACAGTGCCGGGTGATTGCCGTCACTGCCCTGCTCGGCGAACTGATCCAGGCCTTTGCCGACCTGCCAATGGAATACGATGAACAGGGCCCTGATGGCCGCCTGGTACAGGTGCTGCTGGACCAACTCGCCAGCGCCCGGGAAGAGCCCTTGCTGCTGCCACTGCCCCGCGACCAGCAACTGCGTCAACTGTGCCAGTGGCTGCAGGAGGCCCCGGACGACCCACGTAGCCTCGCCGACTGGGCCGGGCAACAGGGTGTTTCGGAAAAGACCCTGAGCCGCCGCTTCGTACGTGAAACCGGCTTGACCTTCCGCCTCTGGCGCCAACGCGTGCGCCTGCTCAGCGCGCTGCCGGCGCTGGAGCGCGGTGAAAGGGTCACCGATGTGGCGCTGGACTGTGGCTATGCTTCGCTGTCGGCGTTCATCGCGGCATTCGGCAAGCACTTTGGCCTATCGCCCGGCGAGTTCCTACGCGGTCGCAGGGCCCAGGGCTGACTGCACTGGCGGGTCTGGCTCACTATCGACGCCGCCCAGGGCGTCCTGCAACCACTCCCTGAACACCTGCATCGCCGCCGTCTCGCCTCGTGACTGCAAACGCGTCAGCCAGTAACGGCCAGTCTCTATGCATACCGCGAACGGCTGGCGGACCTGCTCGCTGACCAGCAGCCGGCTGAACATCGCCGGTGGCGCCAGGGCAACACCAACGCCTTGCAGCGCCGCGTCCATCATGCCCAGCGAACTGTCGAAGACGATGCTGCGCAGCGGCCTTGCCCCAGTTTCCACACCCGCTGCGCGAAACCATTCGGGCCACTCGTCGCTGCGGTAGGAGCGCAACAACGTGTGCTGGAGCAGGTCTTCGGGGCTGCGCAACTGATCGGCCAAGAACGGAATGCACAACACCGACAACGGCGCGGTCATCAGCGGCAAGGCCTCAGTGCCGTGCCAGGCGCCAGCCCCGAAACGAATGGCGAAATCCAGCCCTTCGGCAGCCAGGTCGACCCGGTTGTTGTGGGTCGACAGGCGCAAGTCGATGAACGGGTGGCGTGCCTGGAAATCCCCCAGACGCGGCAGCAACCAGCCTACCGCGAAGGTGCCCACCACGCCCAAGCTCAGGACCTCCCGGTAGTGGCCGCCCTGGAACTGGCCGAGCGTGCCGGCAATACGGTCGAAGCAATCGGTAAGCACCGGTAGCAAGCGCTCACCTTCATTGGTGAGCAGCAACCCGCGCGGCAGGCGCTTGAACAGGGCCACGCCGAGTTGTCTCTCCAGGCCTTTGACCTGATGGCTGACCGCCGCTTGGGTCACGCACAACTCAATGGCCGCCCGGGTGAAACTCAGGTGCCGGGCGGAGGCTTCGAAAGCGCGAAGCGCATTGAGCGGCAGGTGTGGACGAAGCATGCTGACCCCAAGATTTTCTAATGACTGCGTTGAAAAATGATCCTTTGTCACC
This sequence comes from Pseudomonas sp. X10, assembly GCF_054889225.1. Classification (NCBI taxonomy): domain Bacteria; kingdom Pseudomonadati; phylum Pseudomonadota; class Gammaproteobacteria; order Pseudomonadales; family Pseudomonadaceae; genus Pseudomonas; species Pseudomonas sp. X10. The sequence continues at coordinate 3,174,457 of NZ_CM142677.1, forward strand.
AAACCTGGGCTGACCTAGATTAGCCGCGCCCCCGGCAGCCCGCCTGGGCCTCCATCGAATGACAGGAGTCTGATCATGCACCTTGCCCCTCCCCGCGCGCCAGCCCTGGCAGCGCTAGCTCTGCTGGTTATCAGCGCCAACCAGGCCATTGCAGCCGACACCACCGACGACAAACTGCAGGCGCGGGTCGATGCGGTCATCCACCCCCTGATGCAACAGCAGGGCATTGCCGGCATGGCGGTGGCCGTAATCGCCGATGGCCATGAGCATTACTTCACCTACGGCATGGCCAACAAGGCCGAGCACCAACCGGTAAGCCGCGACACCCTGTTCGAGATCGGTTCGTTGACCAAGACCTTCACCGCCACCCTCGCCGCCCTGGCCCACGCCGAAGGCAAGCTGGATCTGGAGGCCCCCGCCAACCGCTACCTGCCAGCCTTGAGTGGCACACCACTGGGCGATGCCAGCGTCCTTGAGTTCGGCACCTACAGCGCCGGCTGCCTGCCGCTACAGTTTCCCGACGAGGTCAAGACACCGCAGCAGGTCCTGGCCTTCTATCAACACTGGCAACCGCGTGCCGCCAATGGCAGCCAACGCTGCTACTCGAACCCGAGCCTGGGCCTGTTCGGCTACCTGGCGGCTCGCAGCCAGGGCAAGCCCTTTGCCACAGTGATGGCACAGCAACTGTTGCCGCAGTTGGGGTTGGCACATACCTACCTGCAGGTTCCTGCCAGCCAGCAAAGTCTCTATGCCCAGGGCTACGACGCCCAAGACCGTCCAGTGCGGGTCACCCCGGGCCCATTGGGCGATGAAGCCTATAGCCTGAAGAGCAGTGCCGTCGACCTGCTGCGCTACGCGCGCCTGAACCTGCATCCCGCCCCTCTGGACACCAACCTGCGCCAAGCCATCACTATCACCCAGGCCGGCTACTTCCAGGTCGGCGCCATGACCCAGGGTCTGGGCTGGGAGCGCTACCCTTATCCGGTCAGCCTCGACACCCTGCAACACGGCAACAGCGCAGACATGGCCCTCGAACCACAACCAATCAAGCGCCTGCGCCCGGCAAGCCCGGCACTGCCCCAGGCTTGGTACAACAAGACCGGTTCCACCAGTGGCTTCGGCGCCTACCTGGCCTTCGTGCCTTCGCGTGGGCTGGGCATCGTCCTGCTGGCCAACAAGAATTATCCGAACGGCGAGCGGGTACGCGCAGCTCACGAAATACTCTCGGTCCTGGAGCAATAAGACGGATTGTCAGACAAGATGTAGTGATGGAATTTTTTCACTACAAAACGGTTGACGCCGTTCATCAGCCTTGGGCATGATGAGGCCGTCTCCCCGATCGGGAGCGGTGGCAAGGGTGTTCCAGACGGCCTGCGCGGTAACGCAGGCCGTCCGTGGAGAGGGAACTGTCCAAAAGGCAGCGTGAAGAAAGCCCCTGTTGCGGTGCTGCTGTAGCAGCCTTGGTAGTGCGCTACATGTTGTGGCGCCAAGCGTGAAATGACCAATGAATGGGTAATAGGGGGCTTTATGATGAACTTGAACGACCAACCCACGATCGACCAATTGGCTCAGCTGTTCGCCGCGCGCAAGGACAGCCTCGACGACCACCTCCTGTGGGTCAGCCAGACGGGCGAGGTTCGCCTCGACCGCCTGCCGCCGAACACAGTCGAGGATGAGTTCGAAGAGCACATGCCTAGCATGCGCGCCCGTTTCAAGGTCTACCGCCGTGGCCTGGGCTACGTCGGCAAGAAGGCCGCCGCCGATACCGAATTCGTCGGCCGCGTCCTGCAGACCCTGCAACAAGAATGGCCTGCCGCCCGTGAGCAGCAGGCAGTGAAGGTGATCGACCCACTGAATTGAGTTGCATTGCCCTGTTTCTTGCCCGGCCCAAAAGGCCGGGCTTTTTCATACCTGGGGGAAAGACCGGCAACCGGCTAGAATGGCGCCCGACGCGTTCACTGCCTGGAGACTTTCGATGAACACCCCTGCATTCGGCACTGGCGATACCTCCTACCAGGCCGCTGGCGGAATCGATGGCCTGCGCCGGTTGGTGGACGATTTCTACCGACTCATGGACGAAAGCCCCACCGCTGCCAGCGTACGCCGCATGCACCCTGAAGACCTGGCCAGCTCACGGGACAAGCTGGCCTGCTTCCTCAGCGGTTGGCTCGGCGGCCCACGTCTTTACAGTGAACGCTACGGCTCGATCGCTATCCCCTCCTTCCATGCCCAGTGGCCGATCGATGAGGCGCACAGCGCCATCTGGTTGGGTTGCATGCGCCAAGCCATCGCCCAGCAACCCTGGTCGGCAGCCTTCGCAGACTACCTGCTGCGCCAGTTGCAGGTGCCGGCCCAGCGCATCGTCCAGGCCAGCCGCAACCGTCACACTCAGGCCTGACGAAGCGCTTGCCGCGCAGACTCCAGCGGCAATGCGCCAGTCGCCAAGGCCCGTGCCCGGTCCACGCCCCATACCAGTGCCCGGGTCATGGTCTCGCCCGGACGAGCCGGGTAGTACTCCTCGACCAAGGCCTTGCCTTGCCGGGAATACAAGCCGAGAAACAACTGCGTGGCGCCGAGGCGCGACAGCCGTACCTGCACATCGATGCTGGTGCCGTCGCAAAGCTCCTCGTCATGGCAACGGCTGTGCAGCTGTGCGTCGGCCCATTGCCAATAGGTCTCTTCCCTGATGCGCATGGAACTCAATCCTCCTGTATTGAAATGCCGCGATAGTAAGACACAGTCGCAACAATCCGGCGAGTGCAACCCGCCGGAGCCATGAGCAAGATCAAAGAAAGCCAAAAAATCCCCGCCATTGAGCGTAATGCTGTTCACTTAAGCTGGAGGGCCTTCAAGTGGGGCTGCTACGCAGCCCATCGCGACACAAGGCCGCTCCCACAAGGCAAGCCCACTGTGGGATGAGCGGGGTGTGGGGCGCTGACTCACCTTTTCGGTGGCACCCTGGGGGTGAAGCGGCCCTTTTTGCTGCGCTGCAGATGGCCGGGCTTGAGTTGCTCCGACTCGTCCAGCGTCATGTTGGCAAAACCCAGGCGAAAAGCCGATTGGCCACAGCGCACTTGGTTGTTGATTGGGAACTCGTCACCCATGTCCTCGAAATAGGATTCGCTCATGCCCTGTCTCCCTCCGACGGTGAACCGGTGTCGGCAAACAGAGTATTTGCCTGAAAAAACGCCGGTCCTGTTGAAATGAGACTAGCCGGTCATTTGCAGACCTATTGGGCAAAAAGAACCCAGCCCGACCAATGGCAGAAGGCTTTATTTCAACCGCACCGCCGTACCGGTCGCGAACACCACGACCATGCCACCCTGGACGCTGGGCATGCTGATCTCGAAATCGACACCGACAATGGCATCAGCTTGCAACAGGCGTGCGCGGGCCTTGAGTTCCTCGGTGGCCTGTTCACGGGCTTGCTTGAGGGCGCTTTCCAGGGTCTGTGAGCGCCCCCCGAAGATGTCGCGAAAACGGGCGAAGAAATCCCGGACGAAGTTGACCCCCTGCACCGACTCGGCGCTGACGATGCCCAGGTAACTGGCAATCGGCTGCCCTTCGAGTTGGCTAGTGGTGGTGATGATCATGGGATGCTCCTTGTGCACACCCCGGCTGGCGCCGGGGCAAAGGAAGCGATCTTAGCAAACTGCCGCACGCAGACGCTGACCCAGGCGTGGGCCGAACACATTGATCAGGAGGCCGAACATCACCAGCAACGCGCCCCAGCCCTGCAGCGGGCTCAGCCGTTCACCCAGCAACCAGGCCGAGGAGCTCAGGCCGATCACCGGCACCAGCAGCGAGAACGGTGCCACCTTGCCCGCGGGATGACGCGAAAGCAACGTGCTCCACAAGCTGTAGCCGAGCATGGTGGCGATGAAGGCCAGATAGGCCAGGGCCAGCACCGAGCTCCAACCGATGTTCAACAACGCATGGCTGATGCGCTCGGGCCCTTCCAGCCACCAGGACAGGGCGAAGAACGGCAATGGCGGAATCAGGCCACCCCAGATCACCAGGGCCACCAGGTCGACCGAGCCGAAACGCCGGGTGATGATATTGCCCATGCCCCACATGGCGCCGGCGCAGAGGGTCAGGAGCAGGGCCAGCAACGGCACGTGGCTGCTGTCTTCGTTGCCGATCAGGGCCAGGCCGCCAGCGGCCACCAGCAGACCGAGCACACTGGCCGGGCGCAGCCGCTCGCCTAGGAACAATGCCGCGAAGAACAAAGTGAAAAACGCCTGGGATTGCAGTACCAGGGAGGCCAGCCCCGGGGGCATGCCGCTGTACATGGCCTGGAACAGGAAGGCGAACTGGCCCAGAGAAATCGTCGCGCCATAGGCGATCAGCCAGCGCCAGGGCAATTGCGGACGCTTGACCAACAGGATCGCGGGAAAGGCCACCAGCAGGAAGCGCAAGCCTCCCAGCAACATGGGTGGCAGGCCATCGAGGCCAATCTTGATCACCACGAAATTGACACCCCAGGCGACAATCACCACCAGCGCCAGCAGCAAGTCCTTGAGCGGCATAGCGCCTCCTCTTCTCCAGGCTCTTTAGAAATATTTCGTAACAGCATAAGCATATTCCTTTCCTATAGGCCAGCATGGCGCAGCTTGTCTTGGGCCTGGGATCTGCTTTCACCGGTGCTGGGTTCATCGCGGAACAGCCCGCCCGGCCTTTCTTGCCTGGTTGAGTGTGTCTAGATCCTTCACTTGACCGATCTTGTATATACATGATCATATCAGCCTCAGGCCATCTGCCCTGCGTCCCAGCGATGGCCACCGCCTGACAACAACAAATACGCGGAGTCGAGCAATGTCCAGCAAGCCCCTGATCGAGCGGCGCTCGATCGACTACATCCCTGAATCCGAACGCCATGGACGCGTCTACAGTCAGTTCACCTTGTGGCTGGGAGCCAACCTGCAGATCACCGCGATCGTCACCGGCGCCCTGGCCGTGGTGCTCGGGGGTGATGTGTTCTGGTCGTTGATCGGGCTGCTGCTCGGGCAATTGATCGGCGGCGCGGTGATGGCCCTGCACGCTGCCCAGGGGCCGCGGCTAGGCCTGCCGCAGATGATTTCCAGCCGGGTGCAGTTCGGCGTCTACGGCGCGGCCATCCCAATGGCCCTGGTGTGCCTGATGTACCTGGGCTTCACCGCCACCGGCACGGTGCTCTCAGGCCAGGCCATCGGCCAGTTGCTGAACGTCAGCGATAGCACTGGCATCCTGATCTTCGCCAGTGTGATCGTGCTGGTCACAGTGTTCGGCTACCGCATGATCCACTGGATTGGCCGCCTGGCCAGCGTGTTGGGGATCATCGCCTTCGTCTACCTGTTCAGCCGCATCCTGATGATCGCCGACATCGGCCAGTTGCTGGACAACCGCCATTTCAGCTGGGCCTCGTTCCTGCTGGCGGTGTCGTTGTCGGCGTCCTGGCAGATCTCCTTCGGCCCCTACGTGGCCGACTATTCGCGCTACCTGCCCAGCCGCACCTCGCCGCTGAAGACCTTCCTCGCCGCCGGCCTGGGCTCGGTGCTCGGCGCCCAGGCCTCGATGATGCTCGGCGTGTTCGCCGCAGCCATCGCCAATGGCCAGTTCTCTGGCCGTGAGGTGGCCTACATCGTCGGCCTCGGCGGCGTGGGCACCACGGCGGCGTTGCTGTACTTCAGCATCGCCTTCGGCAAGGTGACCATCTCGACGCTCAACTCCTACGGCAGCTTCATGTGCATCGCCACCATCATCAGCGGCTTTCGCGGGCACTTGAACATCAGCCGCACCCAACGCCTGGTGTTCGTCCTTGGCATCGTCGGAGCCGCGACCCTGGTGGCGCTGCTCGGGCAGCACTCGTTCCTCACCGCCTTCAAGTCGTTCATCCTGTTCCTGCTGACCTTCTTCGTACCCTGGAGCGCGGTCAACCTGGTGGACTATTACTTCATCACCAAAGAGCGCTACGACATCCCTGCCCTCGCCGACCCAAATGGCCGCTACGGGCGCTGGAACTGGCCGGGAATCATCGTCTACACCCTCGGCGTACTGGTGCAAATGCCTTTCATCGCCACCAAGATCTACACCGGGCCGCTGGTGGCGTACCTCGGTGGTGTCGACCTGTCTTGGATCATCGGACTGGTGGTGCCGAGCGTGCTGTATTACTGGGTGGCACGGCGCCGCGCACAAGAAGCGCCTAGGCAGATGATCGTGCCTGAGGCGAGCTGAGAGGTTCCCTGCGTGCCCTGCAGGAGCCAGCTAACGCGGGCTCCTGTACCCCTGCAAAACGCAGGATCAGCATCAATCGCGATAATCCGGCGCCACCCGGTCGAGCAGCCGCAACAGCGCGGCCCAGGCCAGTTCGAAGGCCCCCGGGTCCGCCAACTCCCCTTCCTTCAACACCCGCGCCGGCTCATTGAACTGGCGCTCGGTGTGCGCGCACACCTCATGGGACGGCAGCACCAGTTGGCCAGCGCTCAGGGCGGCTAGCTGGATCTCGCAAGCCTTTTCCAGGTAGTACATACGCAGGAAGGCTTCCGCCACACTGCGGCCGAGCGTCAACAGCCCATGGTTACGCAGGATCATCACCGGCTTGTCGCCCAAGTCGGCGACCAAGCGTTGCTGCTCGTCCATGTCCAGGGCAATGCCCTCATAGTCGTGGTAGGCGACCTTGCCGTAGAACTCCATGGAAATCTGGTTGACCGGCAACAAGCCGCACTCCAGCGCCGCCACCGCACACCCGGCGCGGGTGTGGGTATGCAGCACGCATTGGGCATCCTCGCGAGCACCATGGATGGCGCTATGAATGACGAAGCCGGCGGGATTGACTGGGTGCGGCGTCGGCTCCACTGGATGCCCTTGCAGGTCGATCTTGACCAGGCTCGAGGCGGTGATCTCATCGAACAGCAGGCCATAGGGGTTAATCAAGAAGTGATGTTCCGGCCCCGGTATGCGCAGCGAGATATGGGTGAAGATCAGGTCGGTCATGCGGAAGTGGGCGATCAGGCGATAGCAGGCGGCCAGGTCCTGGCGCAACTGCCGTTCGTTGATAGCCTGTGCGGGGATTGTCATTGTCGTGTCTCCCAGGCGTCATGGTGCAGCGGACTGTAGGACTGGACAGCATAGGCTGTCCAGCGGTGCCCCTCTCAGCGGCTGGCCCAGGCGTTGAAGCGTTGTTCCAATTCCTCGCCATGGTCGACCCAGAACTCCACGTCCATCGCCAGCGCCCCGTCGAGGTTCGCCTTCGAGGTCGGCACCCAGTTCGCCAGGGCCGGATCGAGCCTGGCAGCCGCCTGGGTGTTGGTCGGCCCATAGGGTATCTGCTCGACATAGCGCACCTGGGTGTCCGCCTGGTTGGCGTAGGCGATCAGGCGCTTGGCCTGTTCGGTATGGCGCGAACCCTTGATGATCGCCCAGTAGTCCATGCCATACAGGCTGCCTGGCCAGACCACCGCCAACGGGCTGCCCTGCTGGGCGGCGACGGCGATACGGCCGCTGTAGGTCGAGGTCATCACCACATCGCCGGCGGCCAGCCACTGCGCTGGCTGGGCGCCAGCATCCCACCACTGGATATGAGGCTTGAGTTCGCTGAGCTTGGCGAAGGCACGATCCACCCCTTCAGGCGTGGCCAGGACCTTGTACACGTCCCCGACCTTGACCCCATCGGCCAGTAAAGCGAACTCCAGGTTATACACCGCGCGCTTGCGCAGGCCGCGCTTGCCCGGGTACTTCTGCACATCCCAGAAGTCAGCCCAGGAGGTCGGTGCCTCGGCCAGCTTGTCGCGGTCATAGGCAATCGCCACGCTCCACACCAGGGCCGCCGAGCCACATTCCTGGGCGGCGTCCGGAATGAGCTCCGAGGCGTGGCCCAGACGTTGCCAGTCCAGGCGCTCATAGATGCCTTCGTCACAGCCACGCATCAAGTCAGGCCCTTCGATTTGCACCACATCCCAGTCGACGTTACCGGTATCGGCCATCACCTGGATACGCGCCATCTCGCCGTTGTATTCGCTCTGGATCAATTTGCTGCCGTCCTGGGCGCTGAAAGGCTGGAAGATCGCCACGTCCTGGGCTTTCTGCCCGGCACCGCCATAGCCGACCACGACCATCTGCGGCGCCGCCTGCGCGCTGCCCAGGCCCAAAGCCAGAAACAATGCGCAAAGACCGGTCTTACGGGGAAATGCTTGCATCGATGGTGCCTCCTGCCGGTGCTCGCCGGATGACGCGCGGCAAGCCCGATTTCTTGTTGTTGTGAGGTACGCCCCAGTGCCGGGAGCCTTTTCGAAGCTAGTCAATGACCAGTAAAAAAACAAGTTGATTTTTTACTGACACTACACTTTCATGGAAAAACAATAACAACACATCGCTGGAGCCTGAGCGCATGTCGACCGCCTTCGCCCACCTGTTCGAACCGCTGCAGATCCGTGGCAAGCGCCTGAAGAACCGCATCATGTCCAGTGGTCACGACACCTCGATGCCCACCGACAACCTGGTCAACGAACGCCTGATCGCCTACCAGCGCGCCCGCGCCGAAGGCGGTGTGGGGCTGATCGTGCTGCAGGTGGCCGGGGTGCACGACAGTGCTCGCTACACCTCCCATGTGCTGATGGCCACGGACGATGAATGCATCGACGGCTACCGGCGCCTGGCCGAAGCCTGCCATGCCCATGACACCGTGGTGCTGTCGCAGCTGTTCCACCCCGGACGGGAGATCATGGAGTCGGCCGACGGACTCTTGGCGGTGGCCTACTCGGCCTCTTCGGTGCCCAACGAGCGCTTTCGTGTCATGCCCCGGGCCCTCGACCAAGTGATGATCGACGAGATCGTCCAGGGCTACGCCAACGCCGCTCGACGCTTGCACCAGGCCGGGCTGGATGGCGTCGAGGTGGTAGCCAGCCACGGCTACCTGCCCGCGCAGTTTCTCAATCCACGGGTCAATCAGCGCAGCGACGGCTACAACGGCGAACTGGAGCAGCGCCTGCGCTTTGTGCGCGAAGTGATTGCCGCCGTACGCGCCGCCACCGACGAGCAGTTCATCGTCGGCCTGCGTATCAGCGCCGACGAGCGCGATAGCGAAGGCCTGACCGAGGACGAATCCCTGGCCGCCGTCGAGGCCTTGCAGCACCAGCTCGACTACGTGCACATCGTCGCCGGTACGTCCGCCTCCCTCGGCGGAGCGATCCATATCGTTCCGCCCATGGCCATCGAACCGGCCTACCTGGCCCGCGAGGCCGGAACCTTCAAGGCACGCCTGGCCATCCCGCTGTTCGTCACCGGGCGCATCAACCAGCCCCAGGAAGCCGAACTGATCATCGCCCGTGGCCAGGCCGACGTCTGCGGCATGACCCGCGCGCTGATCTGCGACCCTGAGATGCCCAACAAGACCCTGCAAGGCCAGGTTGAAGACGTGCGCGCCTGCATCGCTTGCAACCAGGCATGCATCGGCCACTTCCACCGGGGCTTGCCGATCTCTTGCATCCAACACCCGGAAACCGGCCGCGAACAACAGTTCGGCCAGTTGCAGCCGACAGCCGTGCGCAAGCGCATCCTGGTGGCTGGCGGCGGCCCCGCCGGCATGAAGGCTGCTGCGGTGGCTGCCGCTCGTGGGCATGAAGTCACCTTGTATGAAGCCGGCCCGCAACTTGGCGGCCAGGTCCTGCTGGCGCAACTGTTGCCCCGGCGCAGCGAGTTCGGCGGCGCCAGCACCAATCTGCAACGGGAGATGCAACTGGCCGGTGTGCGTGTGGTGCGCAATACCCGGGTCGACCGTGCCCTGGTCGAGCGCGAGCGCCCCGACCTGGTGATCGCCGCCACCGGCGCCACACCCTATTGGCCAGCCTTCGAACGTGCCGGCGAACTGCAGGTGGTAGACGCCTGGCAGGTACTGCGCAATGAAGTGTCCCTGGGACGCTCGGTCATGGTCGTGGACTGGCGCTGCGATTGGATCGGCCCAGGTATCGCCGAACGCCTGACGCGGGAAGGCCATCAGGTGCAATTGGCGGTCAATGGCACCCACTGTGGCGAGTCCCTGCCCCTCTATGTGCGCGACCAGATGGCCGGAGAACTGCACAAGCTGGGCATCCCGGTCATCCCCTACGCCCGCCTCTATGGCTGCGACGACAACACCGTCTACCTGCAGCACACCGCCAGCGGCGAGCCGATGATCCACGAAGGCATCGACACCTTGGTGCTGTGCCAGGGCCACCAGCCCCACGACGAACTGGCCGCGTCCCTGACCGGCCTTGTGGAGGTGCGGCGCATTGGCGACTGCCTCGCACCGCGCACCGCCGAGGAAGCCATCTACGAAGGCCTGAAAGTCGCCTGCGCGGTTTGAGGCTGTTTATACTTCGGGCTTTCCCGATGGACCGATCCCGATGAGCCAGCAATCCCACCTGCCGCCCAACGCTGCCGAAGACGGCAGCCCGGCACCTCAGTTCCTCGGCACCCGTATCCGCGGACTGCGCAAGCGCCGCGGCATGACCCTGACGGAGCTGGCGCAGCAGAGCGAGCTGACTGCCGGCTACATCAGCCAACTGGAACGCAACCTGTCGTACCCATCGATCCCGGCCTTGTTCAACATCGCCCGGAGCCTGGGCGTGACCATCCAGTGGTTCTTCGCCAGCGAAGCCGCCACCGCGCCCGAAGACCAGGGCTACGTGGTGCGCAAGCACAGCCGCCTGAGCGTGCACTACGAGGATGGCATCGTCGACCAGTTGCTCACCCCGCAACCCAACCGCCACCTGGAGATCCTCCACTCGCGCTTTCCACCCGGGACCTACAGCCAGCAGAGCTACAGCCATGAAGGCGAGGAAGCAGGCTATGTACTGTCCGGGTGCTTCGAGTTGTGGGTTGGCGAACGGCACTTCCAGCTCAATGAAGGTGACAGTTTCAGCTTTTCCAGCCAGGAGCCGCACCGCTATGGCAACCCTGGAAAGGAGGATGCTGTGGTGATCTGGGTGATTACCCCACCGACGTTCTGAGTGATGGCTGCCGGCGCATCGCGGGCAAGCCCACTCCTACAGGTCTCGTGTCGACTGCAAGAATCCGCGCAGCGGCCCTACTACCACGGTCATATTTCATTCATCCCACTGTCGTAATCTCCTGGGCAACTCTATGCCACAGGTCATGATCGGCATGCCCCGTCTCCTTCCGTTGCTGCTTTGCCTGCTACCGCTGCTGGCTCTGGCCGAGCCGGCGCAGTTGCGTATCCAGGGGTCCAACACCATCGGCGCAGCGCTGGCCCCGGCACTGGTGCGTGGCCTGTTGCAAGCGCAAGGCGCCACCGCCATCGAAACCCTGCCGGGCGCGGCGCTCAACGAAGTACAGGTCCAGGCCCGCGACGCCAAGGGCCAAGTACTGCGGATCGATATCGCGGCCCACGGTTCCAGTACTGGTTTCATCGCCTTGCGCAGCGGCGATGCCGACCTGGCCAGCGCCTCACGACCGATCAGCGACATCGAGGCCAGCCAGTTGCAAGCCCTGGGAGATCTGCGTAGCCCGGCCGCCGAGCAGGTCATTGGCCTGGACGGTGTGGCCGTGATCGTTCACCCCGACAACCCGCTACCACAGCTGAACACCGCGCAACTGGCGCAGATTTTCTCCGGCCAGGTCAACCATTGGGAGCAACTGGGTATCACCGGCGGGGCGATCCGCCTCTACACCCGCGACGACCGCTCCGGCACCTTCGAGACCTTCAAGGCCCTGGTGCTAGATCCACATCACAGCAGTCTCGCAACCCAGGCACTGCGCTTCGAATCCGGCGAAGAGCTGGCCGACCAGGTCAAGTCTGACCGCCAGGCCATCGGTTTCAGCAGCCTGGCGGCGGTGCATGGCGCCAAGGTCCTGGCCATCGCCGAAGGGCAGGCTCCGTCCATGCTGCCCACCCCTGCCCTGATCGCCAGCGAGGACTATCCCCTCTCCCGCCGCCTGTATTTCTACTTGCCAGGCAAGGCCACCAAGCCACAGGCCCAAGCCTTGGCCGAATTCGCCCAGAGCCCGGCCGGCCAGGCCATCGTCGCCGAACAAGGCTTCATCTCCCAGCAGGTAAACGCCCTGCCGATAACCGCCGAAGCCAGCATGCCAGCCCGCTATCGCACCCTCGCCAGCGAGGCGCGGCGTCTGTCGGTGAACTTCCGTTTCCAGGAAGGCAGCGCCAGCCTCGACAACAAGGCCCTGCGGGACATCCAGCGGGTTACCGAGTACCTGCGCCAGACCGGCAAGCTGCAGCACAAGGCGGTCCTCGTCGGCTTTGGCGACTCCAAGGCCACGCCAGGACGTGCGGCACTGCTCTCGCGCCTGCGGGCCATGGCCGTGCGTCGGGAACTGGCCCGGGGCGGTGTGGAGGTCAAGGAGGTGACGGGGCTGGGAGATGACCTGCCGGTGGCCGGCAACGACCTCGAACAAGGGCGCCTGCGCAATCGCCGAGTCGAGGTGTGGGTGTACTGATGATGGAGGCGCAACCGAGGTCTAGGCAACGAAATGTTACAGGCACCGTTCGGAAACCCCGGGAAGTCGGTCTAGGCTGAAACTCATGTGATGCCGGGCCCCTCTGACGGCTGCCAAGCCGCCATGTCGGAATCACTGTTGCTCAGCAACGTCGACAATCAAGGAGGGGCGCATGGCGACTCTGCAGACATTTCTCTTCACACCATTCCTCGGCACCAGCACTTGGTTGTGGCTGGTCTTCATCGCTATCGTCACCGCCCTGCTGGTCCTGGACCTCGGCGTACTGCACCGCAAACACCGCGAGATCGAGATGCGCGAAAGCCTGCTGCTGTATTCGGGCTATTTCAGCGTCGGCGTGCTGTTCGGCGCCTGGGTCTGGTACGAACTGGGCGCGCAATCGGCCCTGGAGTTCTACACCGGGTTCCTGGTCGAGCAGTCGTTGTCGATGGACAACGTCTTCGTCATGGCGATGATCTTCGGCTTCTTCGCCATCCCCCGCCGCTATCAACACCGTGTTCTGTTCTGGGGCATCCTCGGCGTCGTGTTCCTGCGGGCGCTCATGATCGGCGTCGGTGCTGCGCTGGTGCAGAACTTCGCCTGGGTCCTGTACATCTTCGGCGCATTCCTGCTGTTCACCGGGATCAAGATGTTCTCCTCCCACGAAGAGAGCCATCCGGACCTGGCCAACAACCCTGTGTTGCGCTTCGTCAAGCGACACATACGTGTCACCGAGCAGATCCACGGCGCGCACTTCTTCGTCCACCTCACCCCGCCCGGCAAGTCGAAAGCCCTGCGCTACGCGACACCGCTGTTCCTCGCCCTGGTGCTGATCGAACTGGCCGACCTGGTGTTCGCGGTAGACAGCGTACCGGCGATCTTCGCCATCACCCAGGACCCGTTCATCGTCTACACCTCGAACATCTTCGCCATCCTCGGCCTACGCTCGCTGTACTTCGCCCTGGCGGCGCTGATGCACCGCTTCGTGTACCTGAAATACGCCCTGGCCCTGGTGCTGATCTTCATCGGCTGCAAGATCTTCTACCACGGCCTGATCGGCGAAGTACCAGCGCTGCTGTCACTGGGAGTGACCCTGGCACTGTTGCTCGGGGGCGTGCTGCTGTCGCTGTTCAAGACGCGGGATCAGCATGACCGTGACGACGCCTCGCGTCCTGACCTGCCCCACGATGTAAATGCCTCGGCACGTAAGGAAAAAGACCCGCAGCCGCGGGTCTGAGTTTCAGTGTGACCCAAAGAAGGCCCGCATTCGCGGGCCTGACCTCTCATTTCAATGGCTGCTTCGCAGCATCTCCCTCGGCACATACTTGCCGATTTCATACTTGCCAATCGCAGCCCGGTGCACCTCATCCGGCCCGTCTGCCAGGCGCAGGGTGCGCTGCATGGCGTACATGTAGGCCAGCGGGAAGTCGCCGCTGACACCAGCGCCGCCATGGATCTGGATGGCCCTGTCGATCACGCGCAATGCCACGTTCGGCGCGACTACCTTGATCTGTGCGATTTCGCTGCGCGCCACCTTGTTGCCGACAGTATCCATCATGTAGGCGGCCTTGAGGGTCAGCAGCCGAGCCATGTCGATCTCCATGCGCGAGTCGGCGATCTTGTCGACGTTGCCGCCCAGGCGCGCCAGTGGTCGGCCAAACGCGGTGCGTTCCACCGAGCGCTTGCACATCAGTTCCAACGCCCGCTCGGCCATGCCGATCGACCGCATGCAGTGGTGGATGCGCCCTGGGCCCAGCCGCCCCTGGGCGATCTCGAAGCCCCTGCCCTCGCCCAGCAGCACGTTTTCGTACGGCACCCGCACGTTCTCGAACAGCACCTCGGCATGGCCGTGCGGGGCGTCGTCGTAGCCGAACACCGGCAAGGGCCGGACGATCTTCACGCCGGGGGTATCGGTCGGCACCAGGACCATCGAATGCTGCTGGTGGCGCTGCCCGTCCGGGTTGCTCAGGCCCATGAAGATCATCACTTTGCAGCGCGGGTCGCAGGCGCCGGAGGTCCACCATTTGCGGCCGTTGATTACCCACTCATCACCGTCGCGCACGGCCGTAGCAGCCATGTTGGTGGCGTCCGATGAGGCCACGTCCGGCTCGGTCATGGCAAAAGCCGAGCGGATCTCGCCCCGCAGCAAGGGCTCCAGCCACTGGCGCTTCTGCGCCTCGCTGCCATAGCGCACCAGCACCTCCATATTGCCGGTGTCCGGCGCCGAACAGTTGAACGGCTCCGGCCCCAGCAGCGAGCGGCCCATGATCTCGGCCAGCGGTGCGTACTCCAGGTTGCTCAGCCCGGCGCCATACTCCGATTCGGGCAGGAACAGGTTCCACAACCCTTCGGCACGCGCCTTGGCCTTGAGTTCTTCCATGATCGCGGTGGGCTGCCAACGGTCACCCTCGGCGACCTGGCGCTCGAACACCGCTTCGGCGGGATAGACATAGGCATCCATGAACGCGGTGACACGCTCGCGCAGTTCCTGAACCTTGGGCGAATAGGCGAAATCCATCGGGGCTACCTTCACGGGAATAAGGAGATGTCCTAGAGCCTAGATCAGCCCGCCCCATCCACCTAGTCTATTTTCATCGTGTATAAACATTCATAACCGATATATGATCGACCCATAACACCAACAAAGAGCGGCGCCCATGAATCTCAGCAAGGTCGACCTGAACCTGTTCATCGTCTTCGATGCCATTTACACCGAAGCCAACCTGACCCGGGCCGGGCAGATCGTCGGTATCACCCAGCCGGCCGTGTCCAATGCCCTGTCGCGGCTGCGCGAGACCTTCAACGACCCGCTGTTCGTACGCACCGCCCAGGGCATGGTGCCCACGCCCATGGCCCAGAACATCATCGGCCCGGTACGCAACGCCCTCGCCCTGCTGCGCACTTCGGTGCAGGAAAGCCGCATCTTCACCCCCCTGCAGGCCAACAAGACCTTCCGCATCAGCATGACCGACCTCACCGAGGCCGTGATCCTGCCGCTGCTGTTCCAGCGCCTGCGCCGCCTGGCACCGGCCCTGGTGATCGAAAGCTTCCTGTGCAAGCGCCGCGAGACCACCAAGGAACTCGCCGCCGGCCGCCTCGACTTCGCCGTCGATGCCCCGCTCAACACCGACCCGCAGGTACGCCACGTCAAGCTCATGCAAGACCGCTACGTCTGCGCCATGCGCCAGGGCCATCCACTGAGCGATACCAAACTCAGCCTCGACAGCTACCTCGGACTGACCCACATCCACATTTCCAGCCGTCGCAACGGCCTGGGCTATGTCGACCTGGCCTTGGGCAAGATGGGTGTGCAGCGCAAGATCGCCCTGCGCTCCCAGCACTACCTCATGGCTTCGCAGGTGCTGCAGCAGACTGACATGGTCATGACCGTCCCCGAACGCTTCGCCCGCCGCCATCAACTGCGCTACCTGGCCCTGCCTGTGGAAGTACCGGCGCTGGAAACGCACCTGTACTGGCATGAAAGCACCGACCAGGACCCGGCTAACCGGTGGATGCGCGAGCAGATCATCGAACTGTGCCAGGCGGTGGTGGCTCAGGACGAGCGAGAAGCGACAGCAGCCGAAGCCTGATGCAGCCTGGATCGTCCTTGCCGATGCCCTGCGGACAAGCCGGAAGACCGGCGGTCCCGACAACCAGAGCCACTGCGGGCTGTTGTTGATGTAGATCAAGCGACCGGACGTTGGCAGGCGTAAACAGGAAAAGGGGCACCGCCCTTCCACTCCTTTCCCTGTCGGAGTCAACCCCATGGCATCTGTTCAATCCAACGCCCAAGCCCCCGTTGCCGGGACATTTCCCGAGGTAGCGGGAGAACACTGGATCGAGTCGCTCAAGGAGGGTGGCCATGTCCTTGTCAGACCCTTGCGGGCGGACGATCGCGAACGGGAGAAGGCATTCATCCAACGCCTTTCACCCGAGTCGCGCCACTTCCGCTTTCTGTGCCAGATCAAGGAGCCTGGCAAGGCGATGCTCGATCAGCTCATGGCCATCGACCACCATCAACACATGGCCTACATCGCCCTGGCGCATGTCGACGGCGAACTACGCGAAGTGGGCATCAGCCGTTATGCCGGTTCCGGCGAAGCCAAGCGCTGCGAGTGTGCAGTGACCGTCGACGATCAGTGGCGACATCGAGGCCTGGGCTCGTTGCTACTCGGCCACCTGATCGACGCGGCACGGGCCAATGGCTACGAAGAAATGTACTCCATCGACTCGGCCGCCAACCTCGCCATGCACGAACTGGCAAAAGCCTTCGGGTTCTCGACCTATCGTGATCCGGACGACGCCAGCCAGGTGATCCATCGCCTCTTGCTGGCGTGACAAGCACCACCTGGCGCGCGCGCCCATGCACACAGGCAAGCGCGCTGGGGCCGGCGCGTCAGGGTGCGGGCAGCTCTGGGGTGATGACCAATACGCTGCCTGGCATCTTGTACAGCACGTGTTCAACCGTGCTGCCGATGTACTTGGCCACGCCACGGTGATGCACCCGCCCCATCACCAGCACGTCGATATCATGGGTTTCGGCGTAAAGGGCCAGGACCTTCGCCGGATCGCCCATGATCATGCGGCGATCCTCGGGCGCAATGCCGTTGCGCTCGGCCAGCTCATGGAAGACGTCGGCCTGGGCCTCGTGCAAGGTGTCGGTGACATTCGAGGAGAACAAGAACGACTTGCGCCCATTGCCATCCACGTCCATGTGCATAGAGGCCAGGTCGTAGGCATACAGGACCTCCACTTGCGCCTTGCACTGCATGGCCAGCTTCAATGCTTCCTTGATGATCCGGTCATTGAACCCTTGATACTGATCTTCAGGACGAGACAGATCGACAGCGGCAAGGATCTTGCGCGGCATGACATGACGGGTGTTGCAGACAAAATGCAAAGGCACCCTGCATTCACGCAACAGCCGGACATCCAGCGTGGTGAACAAGGCGCGCATCAGGCGTGACTCATGCTCGACATCCTTGATCAGCATCGCGAAAGGCTGTTCCTTCAGGTGTATCAGGATTTCCTCGAGCACATCCTCCACCCAGACGACCTCTGTCGTTACCGTCAGCCCGTTCCTGCGCATGGGCAGGGCCTGGGTTTCGAGCCACTGGCGGTGATGCTCGACATACCCCTGGCGGAGCGCAACCAGGGCTTGTTCGTTGACCAGCCCTGCAGTGGCCAGCCCCTCCAGGTAATCGAAGGCCACGATGTGCAATGCCATGCCTTTAGCTTTCGCCAGGGCCGCAGCCCGGTCATAGGCCGCGGTGCGGCGCATCAAAGGGGGAACGACGAGCAGAAGTCGATGATCGGACATGGCACACCTCACGCAGAACGATAGGTAGGGAAAACCATCCTGCGCCTGCCTGAACGTGCCGACTTGACTTGCATCAAGGTTCCCTTATTGCCGCGCCCAGGCGGTGCCTTCCTCCCAGGCCTCGGCGAGGGTTGTACAGGCCCCTGCCGACGCACGGTATTTGATCAGGTGAGGATAAGCGTGAATCCTTGATCCTGATCAAGCCTTCTCCTGCCGTTGAGCGCACGCTGAGCAAAGATTCGATACCACGATCCCAGATCAGGAAGCATTGCCATGGCGACCATGAAAGCTGCAATCTTCGTTGAAAAGAACAGAATCGTACTGGACGAAAAACCCATCCCTGAAGTCGGCCCCTCCGATGCCCTGCTACGGATCACCACGACGACGATATGCGGCACCGACGTCCACATCCTGCGTGGCGAGTACCCGGTGGCCAAGGGGCTGACCATCGGCCATGAGCCGGTGGGCATCATTGAAAAGCTCGGCGCCCAGGTCCAGGGCTTCAGCGAAGGGCAACGGGTCATCGCCGGCGCCATCACCCCCAGTGGCCACAGCAATGCCTGCCTGTGCGGGTGCGCGTCCCAGGATGGCCCCGGAACCCGGCACGGTTTCAAGGCTACCGGCGGCTGGAAGTTCGGCAATATCATCGATGGCTGCCAGGCCGAATATGTGCTCGTGCCGGACGCCATGGCCAACCTATCCCCCATCCCCGATAACCTTGGCGATGAACAGGTCCTCATGTGTCCGGACATCATGTCCACCGGCTTCTCTGGCGCTGAACGGGCCGACGTGAAGATTGGCGACGCTGTCGCGGTGTTCGCACTCGGCCCCATCGGCCTTTGCGCGGTTGCCGGTGCGCGTCTGAAGGGGGCCAGCACCATCATCGGCGTCGATACCGTGAACGCGCGCATGACCGTTGCCCGCCAGCTGGGCGCGACCCATGTCGTCGACTTCAAGCAAGGCAATGTCGTCGAGCAGATCATGACGCTCACCGATGGTCGCGGGGTCGATGTGGCGATCGAGGCGCTGGGCACCCAGTCGACCTTCGAGTCGGCGCTGCGGGTGCTGCGTCCTGGAGGCACGTTGTCCAGCCTGGGGGTCTATTCCTCGGACCTGCGGATTCCCCTCGACGCCTTCGCTGCCGGGCTCGGCGACTACAGCATCGTGACCACGCTCTGCCCGGGTGGCAAGGAACGGATGCGCCGCTTGATGGAGGTCGTCGCCAGCGGTTGCGTCGACCTATCGCCGTTGGTCACCCACCGCTTCAAGCTCGATGACATCGAAGCGGCCTATGAGCTGTTTGCGAACCAACGCGACGGCGTCATGAAGATCGCCATCACACCGTGAAGGCCTACGCCTGCATGACTCGGTAAGGCCGCCATGCTTGAGACCCTGAGCATCACCCATGCCGCCGCGGCCTTGGGCATTGGGATGCTCGTGGGGTTGGAGCGTGAGCGCAAAAAGGGCCGTGGCGAAGACAGGGCCTGCGCAGGCCTGAGGACCTTCGCCATCACCTCCGTACTCGGCTATCTCTGCATGGCCGTCGGCGGCGCGCTGCTGGTCGGCTTCATGAGCCTGGGCCTGTCCGTGATCATTGCGGTCGCCTACTGGAAACAGTCCGGCAAGGACCCGGGCATCACCAGTGAAATCGCCCTGCTTTGTGTCCTGATACTTGGCGCCTTGACCCATGAGCAGCCAGCGCTGGCGATCGCTGTCGGCGTCGTGCTGACGGTCTTGCTGGCCCACCGGCAAAGGCTCCACCGCTTCGCCCTCGAACAATTGACGGAAGCCGAGATCCGCGATGGCTTGATCCTGTTGACCGTAGCCTTGGTTGTCTTGCCGCTGACGCCCAACCGCTTTATCGGCCCCTTTGCGGCCATCAATCCCCGCACCCTGTGCACCCTCATCGTCCTGCTGATGGGGGTCGGGGCATTGGGGCATATCGCCTTGCGCACGGTGGGCGCGCGCTACGGCTACACACTCAGCGCAATTGCCTCGGGTTTCGCTTCGAGCACTGCGACCATCGCCGTGGTCGGGCACCTGGCCCGGACGGACCGGCCTGCCGTCCGGGCGCTCGCTGCGGCGGCGGTGTTTTCCAACCTGGCTACGGTCGTGCAGTTCGGTCTGGTGCTGGCGACGGTCGACCTGGTTTTCCTGAAAGCGCTATGGATACCGATGTTGCTGGGAGCCGTGACCACAGCCGTCTATGGCTCCCTGTTGCTATCGCCCTGGAGCCCATCGACCGTGCCGCCCTCGACCAAGGTTGGCGAAGGAGCTTTCAACCTCAAGATCGCTGCGGTGGTCGCGCTGGCCCTGACAGGCGTAACCCTGTTGTCCGCCGCGCTGTTGAGCCTGCTCGGCCACAAGGGCCTACTGATTGCCGCCGCACTCAGTGGCCTGGCCGACGCCCATGCAGCGACCGCTTCCATTGCTTCGCTGGTAAAAGCCGGGCAGTTGTCGTTGCACGACATTGCCGTGCCATCACTGATCGCCATGAGCAGCAACACCGTCACCAAGTGTGTGCTGGCCTGGTTCAGCGGCGGTGCGGCATTTGGCAAGTACGTCATACCCGGGCAGTTGATGATCATCGGCGCGATGTGGGCCGGCGTGCTCCTGCAATAGGCCCGGTGCCCTGCCGGACGAGGTGCTCCAACGAGGACATATAACCAAATGAAATAGCGTTTTAACCAAAAAACAAAATGACGAAATAGTTTTCTATAAAAGACCTGATTTAGAGATTCTCCTCCCGCCTACTGCTTGATTTACCCGAATAAATAATAAAAATTTTCCGCTGCTGGCTTAGTACCATTTTTCAAGCCGCCGCTCACCGGCGCCCCTAATACCCGCACGGATCCGCCGCCATCATGCACAGCGCACCGCTCTACTTCGACTACGCCGCCACTACTCCCGTCGATGAACGGGTCATCGAAACCATGGTCGCCTGCCTCGGCCACCAGGCCAACTTCGGCAACCCCGCTTCAAGCGGCCATGCCTACGGGCAGGCCGCCCGCACGGCGGTGGAACAGGCACGCCAGCAGGTGGCCCAGCGAGTTGGTGCCCAGGCTGGCGAGTTGGTATGGACGTCCGGGGCCACCGAGTCCAATAACCTGGCCCTCAAGGGCATCGCCCAAGGCGCGGGAGAGCGCCGCCACCTGATCACCAGCCAGCTGGAACACAAGGCCGTGCTGGACACCGCCGCGGAACTGGAACGCCAGGGCTTCGAGGTCACCCGCCTGGCGCCGGACGCCAACGGCCTGATCCAGTCGGCAGCAGTACAGGCTGCACTGCGCCCCGATACCCTGCTGGTCTCGCTCATGGCTGTGAACAATGAACTGGGCACGCTCACCGACTTCGCCAGCATCGGTGCCCTGGTGCGCGAACACGGCGCCTTGTTCCATGTGGACGCGGCCCAGGCGGTTGGCAAGGTGCTGATCGATCTGCAACAAGCGCCGGTGGACCTGATGTCCTTCTCGGCGCACAAGGCCTATGGCCCTAAAGGCATCGGTGCTCTCTACGTCGGCCCACGCGCGCGCCCGGCGCTGCGAGCGCAGATCCACGGCGGCGGCCATGAAGGCGGTTTGCGTTCCGGCACCCTGGCCACTCACCAAATCGTCGGCATGGGTACTGCCTTCGCCCTCGCCGGCCAGCCAGGCGACAGCGAGCACCAGCGTATCGAGCGCCTCAGCCAGCGCCTGCGCGAAGGGCTGCTACGGCTGCCCGGCGTCACCCTCAATGGCAGCCCGGAGCAACGCATAGCCCATACCCTGAACCTGTGCATCGACGCCAAAGGTTTCAACAGCGCGGCCCTGGCCAGCGAACTGGCTCTGTCCTCGACCTCCGCCTGCAACTCCGCCGCCAACGCCGCCTCCCATGTCCTGCTGGCCCTTGGCCTGGATGAACGCCAGGCGCGCAACAGCGTGCGGGTCAGCCTGGGGCGGTATACGACCGAAGGGCAAGTAGACAAGGCAATCGAGGTGTTCACCCGGGTGGTCGGCGCGGCGGCGGTGGCGCTGTGGTGAGGACGGTGCTGATCAGCGCCTCGACAATCGACAAAAATGGAAGCGGGCTTGCCCCGCGATGCGATGTGATTGACTCATCGCTATCGCGGCACAAGCCCGCTCCCATGTGTTGATTCAGGGCCTGCCCTGAACCAGGTTCAACGCTGCTTCGAAGTACGGATCTGGTGCACCACGCCCATCAGCGCCACGAGGATGGCCGCAGCACCGGTGGAGACCACCAGGACCTGGTAGTCAGGAACGAACGCCATGACCACCAGACAGACGACGATGAAGCCGATCACCAGGTAGGTCAACCAGGGGAACAGCCACATCTTCAGGCGAATCTGCTTGCCTTCGGCCTCCAGTTTGCGACGCATCTTCAGCTGCGAGAAGGCGATCACCAGGTACACCAGCAGCGCGATCATGCCGGTGGTGTTCATCAGCACGTCCAGCACGTCTTTCGGGCGCAGGGTTTCGCTGAAGTTGATCAGGGCGCAGAACACCGCCACCGAGCACGAACCAATGATGGCGAACACCGGAACGCCGGTGCCGGCGCGGGTGATCTTGAAGAATGACGGCGCATCGCCACGGGTCGACAGCGAGAACAGCATGCGCGAGGCGGTGTAGTGCGCCGAGATCAGGCAGCTGCTCACCGAGGTCAGGACCACGAAGTTCATCACGAACTCGGCGCCCGGAATCCCCAGCAGCTCCAGGGTACGGCGGTAGGAGCCGTAGCCCGACTGGCCCAGCATCGGATCGTTCCATGGCACCAGGCAGACGATCAGGAAGATCGAGCCGACATAGAACAGGCACACACGCCATACCACCGAATTGGTCGCCTTGACGATCTGGTTGGCCGGATCCTTTGCCTCGGAGGCGGCGATGGTGACGATTTCCGCCCCCAGGAAGGCGAACATCACCCCGAGGATGGCCACCACCACGGCCTCGATGCCATTGGGCATGAAACCCTGGGCCGTGAGGTTGCTTATCCCGCTCACTTCACCGAACTGCCACAGGTTCATCACGGCCATACCGCAGACCGCAAGGAAGCAGATGATCGCCACCACCTTGATCAAAGCGAACCAGAATTCGAACTCCCCATAGTGCTTGACGTTGAAGAAGTTGACGCCAATCAGCACCAGGGTCGTGGCCAGCACGAAGACATTGACGCTGACCTCGGGGAACCAGCCATTGAGGATCTTGCCCGCCACGTAGGCTTCCCAGGCCATGAGGATGACCCAGAACCACCAGTACAACCAGCCGATGGTGAAGCCGGCCCAGCGGCCGATGGCGCGCTCGGCATAGGTGGAGAAGGAGCCGGTGTCCGGCGAGGATGTGGCCATCTCGCCGAGCATGCGCATGATCAGCACCACCAGGATGCCGCCGGCCAGGTAGGCCAGGATCGCCGCCGGGCCAGCGCTATGGATCACGCTACCGGAGCCGACGAACAAAGCGCCGCCGATCACGCCGGCGATCGACATCATCGTCAGGTGGCGCGACTTGAGCGAAGCGCTGAGCTTGCTCTCGGGCTCCCCCTTGGCGGTGGATGTGGTTGTGGATATTGCGTCCATCAGTAGTCTACCCCGTGTTTCTTTTTATCCAAGGAAACTCGTGGAACCGCGACAATGGCGGTTCCACCCATTCATCAGTGCTGTGTGAGCAGGACGGCGTGCACGACGCGCACGCAGGCCTTCCGTGGCGGACAGCCTGCCTACGCGGCCGAGGCGCAAACCTCGAGCCGACTGAACGGTGCAATGGCAGGACGGGCAGCAGTCATGGCTGACCGCCCCATCGTGACGTAAGAGGTGAAGGGGATAGCCCCCATCGGTAAAGCAGCGGTTGCATTGTGATTGTTCATGACGCTGTGTCGTGCTTTATCTGGCGATATCTGACACCTAATGTAAAAATGTCCGACACAGAGAGCCATGCACAGCACAGTGAAATCTGCACTGCACTGTACAGGCCGCCAATGCAATACACCCGCACCAACCTGCAGGCGCTTGGCGTTACGCACACCTGAAGGCCCATCCCGAATGCTCGAACTACGTCCAGATTCCTCCACCCCGCTGGTCAACCAGATCATCGATGGGTTGCGCGGGCTGATCGACAACCAGACCCTCAAGCCCGGCGCCAAGGTCCCCTCGATCCGGGCCTTTGCCGCCACCTACTCGGTCAGCACCTTCACCGTGGTCGAAGCCTACGACCGCCTGGTGGCGCAGGGCTTGCTGGTCAGCCGGGGCAACGCCGGGTTCTTCGTCAACCGTGCGGCCAGCGAGCTGCTGGACAACCAGCACCACGAAGCCGACCCGGCGCGGCCGACCTTCAACTCCGAGTGGTACCTGCAGCAGATCTTCGAAATCCGCCAACTACCGTTCAAACCGGGATGTGGCTGGCTGCCCAACGACTGGATGTTCGAGGATGGTCTGCGCCGTGGGCTGCGCCAAGTGGCCGGCAGCCCGATGGAGTTGAGCGGCTATGGCGACCCGATGGGCCTGCCGGAGCTGCGCGCCCTCACCGCGCAAAACCTGCAGCAGGAGCTGAGTATCGTCACCAACCCGGCCCAGGTGATGCTCACCCACGGCGCCAGCCAGGCTCTGGACCTGGCGGTACGCACCTTGGTGCGCCCAGGCGACGTGGTGCTGGTGGATGACCCTGGCTACCCCAACCTGATGAGCATCCTGCGTTTCCAGGGCGCGACCTTGGTCGGTGTGCCGCGCACCCCGGCGGGCTACGACCTGGACCACCTGGAGCGCTTGCTGGCCCACCACCGTCCCACCGCCTTCTTCACCCAACCGCACCTGCACAGCCCGACTTGCTCGCGCACCCCGCTGGCGCAATTGCACCGCCTGTTGCAACTGGCAACCCAGCACGGCTTGCGCCTGGTGGAGAACAACCTCTACGCCGACATGATCGCCGAACCGCAGCCCTGCCTGACCAGCCTCGACCACCTGCAACAGGTGGTCTATGTGGGCAGCTACTCCAAGAGCATCTCGCCCAACGTGCGCGTCGGCTACCTGCTGGCCAATCCCGATCTGATGCAGCAACTGCTGCACCTGAAGATGCGTTCAGGCCTGACCACCTCCCAGGTCATGGAGCGTGTGGTTTATGCCGCGATCATCGACGGCCGCTGGCGCAAGCACCTCAAACGCCTGCGCCAGCGCCTGGCCGAAGCCCAGCAGGAAGTCAGCCGGCAGTTGCACCGGCTGGGCTTCGAGCTGTTCGTCGAGTCTGACGAAGGCATGTACATCTGGACCCGCCACCCCGCCATCCCCGACAGCGCCGCCCTACTCGACGACGCTCTGGAGCAAGGCATCATGCTCGGACCCGGGCAACTGTTCATGGTCGATGCCCAGGCCACCGGCTGGATGCGGTTCAATGTGGCGTTCAGTACCGACCCAGCGATGTGGGAGATGCTGGAGAAGTTATTGGTCAAGCACGTCAGGCGGGGTGGGGTTTAAGCGTCAACTGACGCTAGCGCCTACCTCTCTCCAACGCTGCCGGGGCGGTTCCATGAAAAGCCGGCCTTGGCTCAGCGCCAGGCTTCTTTTTCTGCAAAGAACGCCCGCGCATTGTCTTCCAGGCTCTCCAGGTGGTAGCCACCCTCCTGCACGATCAGGCACGGCACCCGCAATCCTCGTATCCGCTCGCCCAGGGTGGCGAAACCTTCGCGGGTGACGGCCACCTTGCTTTGCGGGTCCAGTTCGTAGATATCGAACCCCAGTGACAGCACCAGCACATCGGCACCGAAGTCCTTCACCGTATCCAGAGCGATATCCAGTTGGGCCAGGAAGTCCGCTTCGCTGGCGCCATGGGCCATGGGCAGGTTGAGGTTGTAGCCCTCCCCTACGCCGCTACCGCGCTCGTCGTCGAAGCCAGCGACGCCGGGGTAGAAGTTGGTTGGGTCACCGTGGATAGAGACGTAGAGCACGTCGTCACGCTCGTAGAAGATCTCCTGGATACCCTGGCCGTGGTGCATGTCGGTGTCGAGGACGGCCACACGCGGGTAGCGCTCGCGCAGCACCTGGGCAGCGACAGCAGCGTTGTTCAGGTAGCAGAAGCCTCCGGCGGCCTCGGCACGGGCGTGGTGCCCCGGAGGCCGGCACAGGGCGTAGGCTGCCGGCTCGCCGTCGAGCAGGGCCTTGGCCCCGGCGATGGCGCTCTGGGCGGACCAGTAGGCCGAACGCCAGGTCAGTTCGCCCACCGGGCAACTGCCGTCAGCCAGGTAGCGGGCGGCTTGGGCAAGGATGCCGCGCAGGGCGTTGGGCTCACGAACGAAGATATTCGACATGACTTCGTCCCCCCAATCCTCGGGCACTTCCTTCCAGCGGGCATGGGCCTCTTCAAGGAAAGCTAGGTAGGGCGCACCGTGCACCGCCAGCAGCGGCTGCAGGCCGGCATCTTCCGGCTGGCGGATGTCGAAGCCGAGGTTGCGCGCCGCCTGCAACAGGTTGCGGGCACGCTCGGGCACTTCCTGCGGCGTGCGCATGGCACCACGCGAGTAGTAGCTGCGCGGGTGGTGCAGCAGTTGTTCGGGATGGAAGTAGCACTGCATGGGTATCTCCTTATTCGACCCGACCGGCGCGGGCCAGCACGGCATTGAGCAAGACATCGGCGCCCTGGCGGGCGTCCTCGGGCAAAACGTCTTCGGCTTCGTTGTGGCTCAGTCCGCCGACGCAAGGGATGAACACCATCGCTGTCGGGCAGTAACGCGCCAGGAGGATCGCGTCGTGGCCGGCGCCACTGACAATGCGCTGCTGGGTATAGCCCAGACCATCCACGGCCTGCTGCACGGCGGCCACGCAATCGGCATCGAAAGGCGTCGCTGGGCTGACCCAGTGACGCTGAATGCTCAACTTCAGGCCGCGCTGCTCGGCGATGGCCTGTAACTGCCGGCCCAAGTCGCGCTCCATGGCCTCGATAGCCTCGTCACGGTGGTGGCGCAGGTCGACAGTGAACCGCAGCACACCGGGAATCGTGTTGCGCGAGGACTTGGCGATACTCAGCTCACCCACCGTGGTCAGGCCCTCCGGAGCGAAATCGGCGGCCAAGGCCTCGATGGCCAGGATCATCTGTGCGGCACCATAAAGAGCGTCCTTGCGCAGTTGCATCGGCGTGGTGCCAGCGTGGGCAGCCATGCCTTCGACCTGCACATCCAGCCAGCGGATGGCCTGGCCTCCACTGACCACGCCGATACTCCTAGCGTTGTCTTCAAGGATCGGCCCCTGCTCGATATGCGCTTCGAAATAAGCGTCCACCGGGCCGCCCAGAGGGCGCTGGCCGGCATAGCCGGTGCGCTGCAGCGCCTCGGCGACGCTGATGCCGTCGGCGTCGCGGATCGCCAGGGCATCCCCCAAGGCCAGGCTGCCGGTAAACACCGCCGAACCGAACATGGCTGGGGTGAAACGCGCGCCCTCTTCGTTGGTCCAGACCGCGATCTCTAGCGGTTTGCGGGTCTGAATGCCAAGGTCGTTGAGGCAGCGCACCACCTCAAGTCCAGCCAGCACGCCATATACGCCATCGAAGCGGCCACCTTCAGGCTGTGTGTCCAGGTGGCTGCCCATCATCACTGGCGCGGCGTCCGGGTCGGTGCCGGCACGGCGGGCGAACAGGTTGCCGATGGCATCCACCGACAGGCTCAGGCCGGCCTCGCGGCACCAGTGGCCGAACAGCTCGCGGCCGGCCTTGTCTTCCTCGCTCAAAGCCAGACGGCAGCTACCGCCACGGGCGGTGGCGCCGACTTCGGCCATAGCCATCAGGCTCGCCCACAGGCGTTGGCCATTGCTCTTCAACATTGCAAGTACTCCAGTATTCGAATCAGTCGATCAGGCCAGTTCCAGGCGCCGGGCATTGGCATAACGGCGCGACAGAGCCAACACGCAAGCCAGGGAAATGCCCGCGATCACGCTGTAGAACAGCGCCATCGGCCACCATTGCCCGGAAAAGCTATGCGCCAGCCAGGTGCCGATCAGCGGGGTCAAGCCGCCAGCGATCGCACCGCAAATCTGATAAGCCATGGAAATCGCGGTGTAGCGCACGCGGGTCTCGAACATGCCACTGACGTAGCCGGCGATCACCGCATAGAAGGACGCCATGCACGCCGCCGCCAGAGCGATGCCGAGGATGATCAGCGGCGCCTGGCCGGAGCTGACCAGCACGAACATCGGGTACGGCGAGGCCATCGCCAGCAACGACATCAGGCACAGGAAACGCGTGGCGCCGAGCTTCTCGGAGAACCAGGCGGCCAGCGGTTGCACGCAGAACTGGATGACTGCCACCACGAACAAACACTCGAGGATCAGCGAGCGCGGCAAACCGAGCTGTTGGGTGCTGTAGGCGATCATGAAAGTATTGGTGAAGTACACACCGGCAATGCCCAGGGTATTGGCACCGATGCACAGCAACAGCGGC
The DNA here is from genome assembly GCF_054889225.1 of Pseudomonas sp. X10. Taxonomy (NCBI): domain Bacteria; kingdom Pseudomonadati; phylum Pseudomonadota; class Gammaproteobacteria; order Pseudomonadales; family Pseudomonadaceae; genus Pseudomonas; species Pseudomonas sp. X10. The sequence goes on from NZ_CM142677.1 coordinate 3,202,609, forward strand.
CGCCAGGCGCTACGTAGCACTTCCAGCACCGGTGCCTGCTCCTTGCGCACCGTCTTGCTGGCCTGCTCGCGGCTGGCGATGAACTCCGGCGATTCATTGACGCCCAGACGGATCGCCAACCCGACCACCAACAACAGTGCGCTGGCCAGGAACGGCAAGCGCCAGCCCCAGCTCATCAGGTCTTCTTCTGGCAGGCGGGTCACCGCGCTGAAAGCCAGCAGCGAAAGAATCAAGCCAGCCGGACTGCCCAACTGGGCGAAGGAGGCGAAGAAATTACGCCGGCCCTTGGGTGCATGTTCACCAGCCATCAGTACCGCCCCGCCCCACTCCCCGCCCACGGCGATACCCTGGACGATACGCAGGAGGATCAGCAGCACCGGCGCGGTGGCGCCGATCTGCGCGTAGGTCGGCAACAGGCCGATGCACACGGTGACCACGCCCATCATCAGTAAGGTGATGACCAGCGACTTCTTGCGGCCGATACGGTCGCCGATATGGCCGAAAACGATGCCGCCCAGCGGCCGGGCGAAGAAGCCTACGGCGAAGGTGCCGAACGCCGCCATGGTGCTGAACAGAGGGTCGTCGGAAGGGAAGAACAAGGCACCGAACACCAACGCTGCGGCGGTGGCGTAGATGTAGAAGTCGTACCACTCGATCATGGTGCCGATGAATGCGGCGGCCGCGGCCCGGCGCGGTTGGGGCGAAGCGGAGGGCTTCATGGGTCAGGCTCCTTTGCTTGTTTTTTTCTGGCAGGAGTAAGGGTCACGGAAGCGCTCTGGATGGCGCCTGTCTGGAAAGGATTTATCGTCGCGGGGCTATAATTAGTCAATTTTCTATTTATTATTTCAACTATAACGCCCATTTATTATCGCGAGACTGCCATGTCCGACCGCCTGCTCAACGACCGCCTCGACTGGAACCTGCTGCGCACCTTCCGCGTGATCGGCCAGGAGCTGAGCATCAGCCGTGCCGCCGCGCGCCTGCACCTGACCCAACCGGCGGTGAGCCAGGCCCTCAAGCGCCTGGAGGAACAGCTCGGTCGCCAGCTCATCGCCCGCCGCGGCCCACGTTTTGCCCTGACCGAGGTGGGCGAGCAGATCTTCCACTTGGCCGGCGAGGTCTATGGGCAGATGTCACAGCTCAGTGGCGTGCTCGAACAACCCGGCGACGAACTGATCGGCAAAGTGCGTCTGTTGATGATCAGCCGCATCTGCTCCGAGCGCTTCGATGACTTTCTCGCCAGCTTTCACCGCCAGCACCCGCGGGTCGATCTGGAGATCGATGTGATGCGCAGCTCCGACATCGTCAGCGCCCTGCAGGAAAAAACCGCCACCCTCGGCCTGAGCCTCAACCGCCAGCCCCAGCCACGTCTGGAGCAGCGCCTGTTCCTGCGTCAGCGCTACGCCTTCTTCTGCGGCAAGCACCACGGCCTGTTCGGCAAGAGCGATATCGCCGGGGGCGACCTGCAACGTGAAAACTTCGTCAGCTTCACCAGCGACCAGATCGGCGGCATGCTCTCGCCGCTGACCATCTTCCGCGACCAGCAAGGCTTCAGCGGACGCATCGTCGCGTCGTCGCCAAGCCTGGAGGAAGTGCGCCGGCTGGTGATCGCCGGCTTCGGCATCGGCTGCCTGCCCGAGCATGTGGTGGCGGCCGATGTGGAAGCAGGCTTGCTCTGGCGGCTGCCGCCGCATGAAGGGATCGCCGATGTGGACATCCACCTGTTGTGGAACCGGGATCAGCGCATGAGCCGGGCCGAGGCGGTGTTCATCGAGGCGTTGCAGGAAGGCCCGGATACGGGGCATGGCGCACGCCAGGGCAATGGAGAGGCGCCTTGATGATCTGCGCAGTCAACTGACGATGGGCCGCATGCGCTGATGCCGACGCATCGCCAGCTGATGACGCTGGCGCCTACCCCCTGCAGCGTCGACCGTAGGGCCAGGGCGACATGGCGTGCCTAGTTCGCACCATCCAGGCCCATTTGCCAGAAGTCGGCCTCCAGTTTCGAGGCCTGGGCAAAGATCGCCGCCAGTTCGACAAAGCGCTGCTCGGTCATGCTGCGCGCCGCCAATTCGTCCAGGTGCTTGCGCGCCGCGTCTGCGACGCCCTGGTAAGCCTCTCCGGCATATTCGCCAATCCACTCGCGGTAAGGGTGCGCCGCTAGGTCAGCGATACCGGTCGACAGCTTGCGGCCAATTTCCGCATAGCCGATCACGCACGGCGCAAGGGCTACGTGCAGGTCGAGCAGGTCGCCCGCAGCGCCGCAATCGAGCACGAAACGGGTATAGGCCACCGTCGCCTGATGCTCCGGTGCCGCCTCGATATCCGCCTGCGACAAGCCCCAGCGGGCGCACAAACGCAGGTGCAGGTCGGTCTCGTCGAGGATCGCCGCCAGGCCCGCCTGTGCCGCGCGGATATCCGAGGGGCGCCGGCTCTTGTAGGCCGCCAGTGCCCAGGCCCGGGCGAACTGGATCAGGAACAGGTAGTCCTGCACCAGGTAGGTACGGAAGGCACTCTCGCCCAAGGTGCCTTCGCCCATCTGGCGCACGAAGGCGTGGTCGACATAACTGTTCCATTGCGGCGCCGCTGCAGCCTTGAGACGCTCGAAGATGTCCATGCTCATACCTCCTCGTCGTAGACGGCATCGAAGAACTCAAGCTCCAGTGCCACCGTGCGCAGGAAGAAATCGGTGCTGATCGCAACCTCCTTCGGCCCGACCCGATCCAGTTCCGCCTGCAGGAAGGCCACGAAGTCACGGAATGCCGGGTTGTCGTGCAAGGTGATCCACTCGGCGTAAACGAAGTTCTCCGGCAATGGCTGCGGCGCCTTGAGCGCCCAGTCCAGGTACAAGCCTTCGGCGACATTGAGCACGGCCAACGCAGCGGCATACGAGCGGGTGGCCGCTGCCTCGCGCATGATCGCCTTGAAGCCGGCGGTGGGCACCGTGTCCTGCGGCTCGCTGCGCTGCGCCTCGCTGACGCCCAGAGCCTCGAAGGCGCGCAGGAAATAGGTGTTCTCCTCGCCCGAGATCATCCCTGCGAAACGCCCGAAGCGCAGACGTGCCTCGAAGGTGTCCGCCGTGGCGATGGCGGCGCCCAGGAGGGTTAGGAAGCTGTCGAGAAAACGATGGTCCTGCACCAGGTAGCGGACCATGACAGGGTCCGGCACGCTGCCGTCGAACAACTGGCTGACAAAGCGGTGCCCAACAGCGGCCGACCAGGTTGGCTCGCTCTGGCGGCGCAGGGTTTCAGTGAAGCGTTCGGTCATGGTGCTGTCCTCTGTGAGGTGACAGCGAGACCGTTGCCTGGGGCATGGAGCGGCCTCGCAGTGAGGCCGGCAAAAAGGCAGGTCCGAAATCCCATCCCTTCGCCGGCATGATCCGGATCAGGTTCGAAGGGTCACCGCGCTGCAGCTGCCAGCGGTTTCTCAGCCCGTTGCCGGGCTCCCCTTGGTGGTGCTCATGTATACAGCAGGTGCAGGGTATTGTCACCACCGCCGCCCCCATGTCGCGTCTTGGGTCCGATCAGTTGAAATACCGTACGTCCAGCCGCTCCACGAGAAAATCGATGAACACCCTCACCCGCTGCGGCAACTGCCGGCCCGGCCCGATGAACACCGCGTGCAGGGTGTCTTGCTCGCCACTGTCGAAATCCTCCAGCAACGGCACCAGGCGCCCCGCCTGGATATCCGCACCAACATGAAAGTTGGCCAGCCGGGCAATGCCTGCGCACCCAACTGGCTGCCCTTGGGCAGCCGGCGATCTGGTCGATGATGCTGATGACCATCCTCGGCTTTGGCGCCAGCTTTGCAGCCTTCACCTTCCTCACCCCGATCCTCACCGACATCACCGGCTTCTCCTCGGCTACCGCCAGCAGCCTACTGGTGGTGTTCGGCGTCGCCACGCTGATCGGCAACTTGGCCGGCGGACGCCTGGCCGACCGCCTCGGTTGGCAGCGCGCCCTGCGTCTGCTGTTCGTATTGCTGGCGGCGACCCTGGTGCTCTTGGGCCTGTCCCTGTCTTCGCCGGTGGCGATGGTGGTGCTGTTGTTCGTCTGGGGCGTGCTGGCCTTTGGTATGACCCCGGGCTTCCAGGCCGGCATGCTCGACACCGCCGAGCGCTACACACCCAGGGCCGTGGATTTCGCCTCGGGCCTGAACATCTCCGCCTTCAACCTCGGCATCACCTTGGGCGAGACCGCCGGCAGCCGCCTGGCAGGCACTGGCCAAGGTGCCGGATGGCGCAGCGCACGCAACCAGGCAAGGTGTAAGGCCAAACGACACTGTCGATTGCAGGTATCAAGGTATGCAAGCCCTGTAGGAGCGGGCTTGCCCGCGAGGCGTCGGCGCTGGCGCCACTAAAGTATCCCGGGCCGCCGTCCTAGGTCGTGCCAGCCCGGCCCTCCTGCAAGCCCACCCCGAGCCGCATACGTCAGGCAAGACTTCATCTGCCATCGGTTCTTGCCCCTGAGTCAAAAGTCATTGTCCCCAAGGCCGCTTTTTCCGCTGGCCGTGCATGCCGAGAATCCACCCATCCATTTCGACAGGTGATTCCCATGCCCCTTCCGCTTGCCTCGTTTGCCCTCACCCTCAGTGCCTTTGCGAGCCTCTGCGCCAACCGCTGCAACGCGGCGACGCCAAGGGCCTGACCGACTACCCCACGTTGGCCGGTACGGCCCACTGATCTGCCCAAGGAAAGAACCCTATGAAACGCTTCAAGCCCCTGCTGCTCGCCGCCGCGTTGACGGCCACCGCCCACACTGCCCTGGCCGCCGACTGGTACCCAGCCCCCTATGGCCCGGACGACGAGATCGGTGCTGCCAATCTGCTCACCCCCGAGGTCGTGAAGAAGGCCATCGGCCTGGTCACTACCGGCAAAACCTACTCCCTGGGCGTGCCAGTGAGCAGGGACCTGCCGGCCTTCCGTCACCGCAGCTTCCACCTCTACAACATCCAGCCCGGCGAACAGGCCGGGCAGACCCTGGGAGTGAACAAGTTCAGCTTCAACGATGAACTGGTCAACGGCTGGACCGGCGTCGGCACCCAGCTCAACGGCATCGGCCATATCGGCATCGACAACGTCTACTACAACGGCAACAAAGCCGCCGACTTCGTCACGGTCGAAGGCGTCACCAAGCTGGGCGTCGAGAAGGTGCCGCCGATGGTCACCCGCGGCGTGGTGCTGGACATGACCGTCCATTACGGCAAGGCCATCGTGCCCGGCGGTACTTCGTTTACCGTCGACGACGTCAAGGCGGTGCTGAAGAAGCAAGGCATCACCCTGCGCAAGGGCGATGTGGTGTTGTTCAACACCGGCTGGCTGGAGCTGATCGGCAAGGACAACCAGCAGTTCCTCGCCACCGAGCCGGGCATCGATCTGCCTGCCGCCCAGTGGCTGGCCGACCAGGGGATCGTTGCCTTCGGCGGCGACACCTGGGCGTCGGAGGTGTACCCCAACCCGACGGGTGAAGAGTTCCCGGTCAACCAGTTCATGCTCGCCAAGCGCGGCATCTACAACCTGGAACTGATCGACACCCGGGCCCTGGTGCGCGACAAGGCCTTCGAGTTCCTCTTCGTGCTGGGCCAGCCGCTGTACAAGGGCTCGACCCAGGTGAACGTCAACCCCGTGGCCATTCGCTGAGCATTACGGGGCACGCCTACCGCCAGGTCAGGCCTGTACCGCTCCGATGAAGTTCGCCAACTCCGGTGTCTTGGGCGCAGCGAACAACTCCCGGGGGTCACCCACTTCATGCACCTTGCCATGGTGCATGAACACCAACTTGTCCCCCACCTCCCGGGCAAAGCGCATCTCGTGGGTGACCATGATCAGGGTCATGCCTTCCTTGGCCAGTTGACGCACCACACCGAGCACCTCGTTGACCAGCTCCGGATCCAGCGCCGAGGTGATTTCGTCACACAGCAGCACCTTGGGCGACATGGCCAGGGCGCGGGCAATCGCGACGCGTTGTTGCTGGCCACCGGAGAGGCGGTCGGGGTAGGCATCGATCTTCTCCGCCAGGCCGACCCGGGCAAGCATCTGTTCGGCCAGCTTGCGAGCTTCAGCCTTGCTGGTCTTCTTCACCACCTGGGGCGCGAGCATGACGTTCTCGCCCACGGTCAGGTGGGGGAACAGGTTGAACTGCTGGAACACCATGCCGACCTTCTGGCGCAAAGCGCGCAGGTCGGCGCGGCTGGCGTCGAGGTATTCCCCGTCCACTTCGATCACGCCGTCGCTGATCGACTCCAAGCCATTAAGGGTGCGCAGCAAGGTGCTCTTGCCGGAGCCGCTGCGACCGATGATGGCGACCACTTCGCCTTCTTCGATGTTCAGGTCGACACCTTTGAGCACGTGGTTGTCGCCGTAGTACTTGTGTAATGCGCAAACGCTAAGCAGGGGCATGCAGCCTCCTTTCCAGATGACGTGCGCTCAGGGAGAGCGGATAGCAGAGGATGAAGTAGCCGATGGAGACCAGGCCGTAGATCAGGAAGGGTTCGAAGGTGGCGTTGGCCAGCATGCCACCGGTCTTGGTCAGCTCGGTGAAACCGATGATGGAGGTGACGGCGGTGCCCTTCACCACCTGCACCGAGAAGCCCACCGTGGGCGCGACAGCGATACGCAAGGCCTGGGGCAGAATGACGTAACGCAGTTGCTCCACGCGGCTCAGCGCCAGGCTGCCGGAAGCTTCCCACTGGCCACGCGGGATGGACTCGACGCAGCCGCGCCAGATCTCGGCCAGGAAGGCGCTGGTGAACAGGGTCAGGGCAATGGCCGCTGCCATCCAGGCGGACACGTCGATGCCGAACAGGGCAATGCCGAAGAACACCATGAACAGCTGCATCAGCAACGGCGTGCCCTGGAACAGCTCGATATAGCCCCGCGCCAGGACGCGCAAGGACTGGTTGTCGGAGATCCGCGCCAGCAACACCAGCAGCCCGGCCAGGCCGCCGCAGAGGAAGGCCACCAACGATAGCAACAGGGTCCACTGCAGGCCGGTGAGCAGGTTGCGGACGATATCCCAGAGAGTGAAGTCCATTCAGCGTCTCCCCATCAGCAGGCGCTGCCCCACCCAGGCCAGCAACTGGCGCAGGAGGATCGCCATGGCCAGGTACAGCAATGTGGTCAGCAGGTAGGTTTCGAAGGCGCGGAAGTTGCGCGACTGGATAAAGTTGGCGGCGAAGGACAGCTCTTCAGTGGCGATCTGCGAGCAGACCGCCGAGCCGAGCATGACGATCACGATCTGGCTGGTCAGCGCCGGCCAGACCTTGGCCAAGGCCGGCTGGATCACCACATGGCGGAAGGCCTCGAAGCGGCTCATCGCCAATGCCGAGGCAGCTTCCAGCTGCCCCTTGGGAATGGCCTGGATACCGGCGCGGATGATTTCCGTGGAATAGGCACCCAGGTTGATCACCATCGCCAGCAGCGCCGCTTGCCACTCGGTCAAGCGCACACCCAGAGACGGCAGGCCGAAGAAGATGAAGAACAACTGGACGATGAAGGGCGTGTTGCGGATCAGTTCCACATAGACACCGAACAGCCAGGCGAACGGCTGCAGGCGCCAGGCCCTGACCCCGGCGCCGACCACGCCGATGGCCACCCCGAGCAGGGTGCCGACAGCGGTCAGCTCCAAAGTGAAGAGTGCGCCCTTGAGCAGTAGGTCGCCCTGCGCCAGTACCGGCGCGAAGTCGAATTGGTAAGCCATCGGCAACGCCTCAGAGATCGGCTGGCAGCGGCTGTTTCAGCCATTTCTCGGCGTTGCGACCAAGGCTGCCATCGGCCTTGGCTTCATCCAGGCTGGCGTTGACCTTTTCCAGCAGCGCAGGTTCGTTCTTGGACAAACCGATGGCGACCGGCGAGTCCTTCAGCTTGACCTTCAACTGCGGCACCTTGGTCGGGTTCTTCTCGGCGATGACGGCCATGACCACACTGCCGCTGGCGATCAGCTCGACCTGGCCGGAGAGGTAGGCGGCGATGGTCGAGTTGTTGTCTTCGAAGCGTTTGATGATCGCGTCCTTGGGCGCCACGGCGCTGAGTTCCATGTCTTCGATCGAACCGCGGGTGACGCTGATGGTCTTGCCCGACACGTCTTCGATGGACTCGATCTTCGTCGCCTCAGGCCCGAACACTGCCAGATAGAACGGGGCGTAAGGCCTGGAGAAGTCGATCACCGCCTCACGCTCGGGGTTCTTGCCCAGGCTGGAGATCACCAGGTCGACCTTGCCGGTGGTGAGGAACGGAATGCGGTTGGTGCTGTTGACCGGCGTCAGGGCCAGCTTCACACCGAGCTTGTCGGCCAGCAATTGCGCAGTGTCGATATCCAGGCCGCGTGGCTGGAGGTCCGGGCCGACGGAGCCGAAGGGCGGGAAGTCCTGGGGCACGGCCACCTTCAGCACGCCACGTGCGCTGATATCGGCGAGGGCATCGGCCTGGGCCTGGGGCAACGCCAGGGCGCCACCGCAGAACAAAGTTGCCAGGAACAGGGAGCGGAAGGTTTTCATGGGGATGACCTCGATGGATGCAGGAAGATTGCCTGTACTGGCAAGTGCACAGCCCATGCCAGACTGGCCCTTGCAATGGCAAAAATGCCGCGAAGCCCATGACTTCGCGGTCTTACTGGTCTGAACAGTTGTGCGACCGGAGCCACCGCCCTGGTATGCCCCGCCCCCCTTTCGTGCATGCCTGCCGCGCCCTGCTCCAGGTCGGAGCAACGCTTGCCAGGTGCAGGCAAAGCCCTTACAAAGCACAGATCCCCCATCCGACTGGTCTGAACAGCATGCTCGATATCCTTCCCCGCGCCGTCCCGGAAATCGCCTTGCAAGCCATCCGCAAGTTGATCCAGGAAGGCGGCTACCAGCCTGGCGACGCCCTGCCCTCCCAGCGCGACCTGGCCGAGCAACTCGGCGTCAGCCGCGCCTCCCTTCGCGAGGCGCTGTCCTCATTGAGTGCATTGGGGCTGGTGAGCGTGCAACCGGGCAAGGGAGTGTTCGTCCAGACGCCCGCGCCGGCCAATCAACCCTCTCCCGGGTTCTCCTGGCCCTATGCCGAGCAGGTGTCAGCCGTCGACACCTTCCAGTTGCGTTATGCCCTGGAAGGCTTCGCTGCTGGCCAAGCGGCCCTGTCGCTGACAGCCGAAGACATCGACCAGCTGGAGGCCAATGTCGAAGCGATGCGCCTGGAATTGCGCGCTGGTCATTTCGAGGCAGCCGCCCGCCTCGACTTCGAGTTCCACCGCCGACTGCTGGAAGCCTGCGGCAACCACGCCATGCTGCAGGTGATCACCGCCAGCCAAGACATTTTCCTGGAGAGTCAGAAACTGCCCTTCATCCGCCCCGAACGGGCCATGGAGACCTGGCAAGAACACCGCAAGATCCTCCGCCAGCTCGCCCGCCGTGCCCAGGCAGGGGCACAGCGGGCGATGCAGGAGCACATCCGCAATGCGGCGTCGCGCACCGGCGTGGTGTTTCCGGTGTAGACCTGCTGCGGATGGGCCGCGCTATCAGAAGCTGCTCTGCACTTTCAAACCAAGCACCCAGGCATCATCGACCTCACTGACCCCGCCCGGGTTGCGCACGTATTGCACATTCGGGCGGATCACCAGCCAGCGCGTGGCGTGGATGCCGTAGTACAGCTCGGCGTCGTACTCATTGCCCTGCAGGGGCTGGTACGCCGGGTTGTCATAGTCGCTCTGCAGATTGGCGGCGTTCAGCGCACGCTGGTTGTCGCGGTAGCGCGAGTTGGTGTGGACCCGCGCGATACCAAAGCCGATATCGTCCTGCGGCCGTGCATCGAACAAGCCTTTATAGGTCAACCCGGCCTGGATGAAGTGCCCGACCTGACTGGTTTCCCGGTCCTGCACGGTCAGGTTGGCGAACAGCGACAAGCCCCGGTTCGGATCTCCGGCATGGGCGGTAACCTGCTGCTGCGCGACCAGCCAGTAACCATACTTGCTGTCTCGGCTGCGCAGGGGGCTGTTCATGTCGCCCGGGACTTCCCGGCTGTGCACGTCATCGGCGTCTGCAGTGCTGTAGTAGGCGCCGACCCGGTACTCGCCCGGCAGCTGGTTGACGGTGGGTTTCCACACCAGCTCCACCGGCATGATCAGGCCCTTGCCGCCGCTGAAGTTGAGCTTGAAGCCGTTGCCTGTCTCCAGCAGCGAGGGGTTGTGCTCGAACACGCCGACCTGGGCGAACAGCTCCGGCGTCAGCTGGTACTTCACTCGCCCGGCCCACTGCGCGATCGGCCAGTTGTACCAAGTGTTGGCGCCCGCCCAGTTGCCCATCTGCGAGCCGCACAGGGCCAGGTTCTGGAAGTCGCAAGGAAAACTGTTGAAATCCTCGCCTTCGCCGAAGCGGCCGAACTTGATATCCAGCTTGCGCTCGAAGAACGACTTGCTGACCCACATCTGGGTCAGGCGCCAGGTCTGCCCTCGCCCCCAGACTTCCTGGTTGGAGGAATACATCGGCGCCCGTGGATCACTGATACGGTCATTGGAGATGTTGCGGCCTTCACGCTCGGTGATGGCCAGCTTGAAGGTCGCATCTTCCCAGCCGAAGATCTTCTCCAGGTCCAGTTGCGCCCCCAGGGTGAACTGGCCGCTCCAGCGTGCGGTGCGGTCCTGGTCGTAGCCCCCGCTGGCGTTGTAGCCCAGTTCGCCGACGTAATCGAGGCTGAAGTCGTAGCCCTTTTCCAGCAGCTCAGTGCGGGTCCCGCCCCAGTCCCCGGTCATGCCCGGCGCACCCGGGTCGAACATCCCGGCAGCCTGGGCCACCTGGCTGCCCGCCAGGGCCAGGGCCGTGAATACAGTTCCCGTGAACAGGGCGCAGGCATGCCCGCCGCGCAGATCAGCGTTATTCATCGTGTGACGACCTCTATTGTTGTTGTGTTTGGCGCACGACTCACCACTGCGGCCTGCCGTGACAGGCCGCAGCGATACCCTTGCGATATTGCTGAAGCCGCCCTACAGAGCGGCTTGAAGTTCTGGCAGAACCTCGAACAGATCGCCCACCAAACCGTAATCAGCGACCTGGAAGATCGGCGCCTCTTCGTCCTTGTTGATCGCCACAATCACCTTGGAGTCCTTCATCCCCGCCAGGTGCTGGATCGCGCCGGAAATACCGACGGCGATGTACAGCTGCGGCGCAACGATCTTGCCGGTCTGGCCGACCTGCATGTCGTTGGGGACGAAACCTGCGTCCACCGCAGCGCGGGAAGCGCCGACGGCAGCGCCGAGCTTGTCGGCCAGGGCGTACAGGTGCTTGAAGTTCTCGCCGTTCTGCATGCCGCGACCGCCAGAAACGACGATCTTGGCAGCGGTCAGCTCTGGGCGGTCGGACTTGGCCAGCTCTTCGCCAACGAAGGCCGACTGGCCGGCATCGTGCGCAGCGCCGACGGCTTCGACGGTCGCCGAGCCACCTTCAGCGGCAACCGGGTCGAAACCGGTGGCACGCACGGTGATGACCTTGACCGCAGCGCTCGACTCCACGGTGGCAATGGCGTTGCCGGCGTAGATCGGGCGTTTGAAGGTGTCGGCGGATTCGACCGAGATGATTTCCGAGATCTGGTCCACGTCCAGCAGCGCGGCGACGCGCGGCAGGATGTTCTTGCCGTTGGCAGTGGCGGCAGCCAGTACGTGGCTGAAGTCGCGCCCCAGGTTGGCCACCAGCGGAGCGACGTTCTCCGGCAACTGATGAGCATAGGCGGCGTTGTCCGCGACCAGCACCTTGCTGACTCCCTCCGCCTCGGTCACCGCGTCCACCACGCCAGAGGCGTTGTGCCCGGCCACCAGGACGACGACCTCGCTGCCGATCTGCCTGGCCGCGGCCAGGGTGTTGAGGGTGGCCGCACCCAGGGTGCTGTTGTCATGTTCAGCGATTACCAGGATTGCCATCTCAAATCACCTTAGCTTCAGTCTTCAGTTTCTCGACCAATTCGGCCACCGACTTGACCTTGATGCCCGCGCTGCGTGCAGCCGGCGCTTCGACCTTCAGGGTCTTGTTGGTGGAGGCGGTGGAAACGCCCAGCGCGTCTGGCGTGATGTTCTCCAGCGGCTTCTTCTTGGCCTTCATGATGTTCGGCAGCGACGCGTAGCGCGGCTCGTTCAGGCGCAGGTCGGTGGTGACGATCGCCGGCAGGTTCAACGCGACGGTCTGCAGGCCGCCATCGATCTCGCGGGTGACATTGACCTTGTCGCCAGCCACTTCCACCTTGGAGGCGAAGGTGCCTTGGGCGAAGCCGGTCAGCGCGGCGAGCATCTGGCCGGTCTGGTTGTTGTCGCTATCGATGGCTTGCTTGCCAAGGATCACCAACTGCGGCTGCTCCTTGTCGACCACAGCCTTGAGCAGCTTGGCCACGGCCAGGGAGTTCAATTCTTCATTGGCTTCGACCAGGACGGCACGGTCGGCACCCAGGGCCAGCGCGGTGCGCAATTGTTCCTGGGCGGCAACCGGGCCGATGGTAACGGCAACGATCTCGGTGGCTACGCCCTTTTCCTTCAGGCGTACGGCTTCTTCCACAGCGATCTCGCAGAAGGGGTTCATGGCCATCTTGACGTTGGCCAGGTCGACGCCGGAGTTGTCCGCCTTGACGCGAACCTTGACGTTGTAGTCGACCACTCGCTTGATTGACACAAGGATTTTCATTGTTGTGTTTCCACCTTTGGGGATGGGTTACTTGACGATCGGAAGCTTGGAACGATCGAGGGTGAAAGCCACGGCGATGATCAGGATCACACCGAAGACGATCTGCTGGGCGAACACGCTGATACCGACGAAGGTCATGCCGATGCGCACCACCGACACCAGCAAGGCACCGATCAAGGTACGCCAGACGCCACCCACGCCGCCGGTCAGCGCGGTACCACCGACCAGCACGGCGGCGATCGCCGGCAACAGAAACTCGTTGGCCAGGGTCGGCGAGCCACTGGACAAGCGGCCGGCCATGATGATCCCGGACAAGGCTGCCAAGCCCGCCGACAACGCAAAAGTCATGACCTTGATCCGGTTGACATTCACGCCCGAGGCCCAGGCGGCCGGCTCGCCAGCGCCGACGGCATTGCCGAAGCGGCCGAACGGCGTCTTGCGGTGCAGGAAGATGCACAGCAGCAGCACGACGAAGGCGACCAGCACTTCGTTGGGGATGCCGGCGGTCTGCCCGGTCACCCAGCCGAACCAGGCATCGCGCTGGGCACCATCGATGTTGATGGTGCGGTTGCTCGAGGCGAGCATGGTCAGGCTGGTGACTACGCCGCCGACCGCCAGGGTGACGATGAACGACGGGATACGCAGCCAGGTGTGCAGAACGCCGCTCAGCGCACCAGCGGCAATGCCCGCCGTGATGCCGATGGCGAAGGCCCAGATGCCGAAGCCCGGCAGCAGTAGCGCGATGACCACGCTGGCCATCGAGGCCACCGCCTGGGACGACAGGTCGATCCCACCGATCAGCAGCACGAAGGTGATGCCAGTGGCCATGATGAACAGTGTCGCAGTGTCGGCGAGCAGGCCGAGCACGGCACCGGGGTGGATAAAGCCGGGGTCGTACCCCGCGATCAGCGCAACGAGCACGATCAGCGCCAACAAGGGCGCCTGGGTGCGAAAACCATTGAGGATGATAGGCATCGTTCTGTTCTCTCAGACCATGTACTGGATCAGGTCGACCTGTTGGGGCTTGGCCCCCGGCAGACATTCGAAGGACTGGGCCACTTCGCCGTCGCGCATCACCAGGATGCGGTGGCTCAGGCCGATCATCTCTTCCAGGGTGTCAGCGGTGAGGATCACCGACACGCCCTCCTCGGTGATCTCGCGGATCAGTTGGTAGACGTCTTCCTTGGCACCCACGTCCAGTCCACGGGTGGGGTGGTCGAGGATCAGGATCGTCGAACCGGCATTGCGCCACTTGGCCAGCACCACCTTCTGCTGGTTACCGCCGCTGAGGTTGAGCAGCAAGGCGTCCGGCCCTGGGGTCTTGATGCTCAAGCGCTTGATCCAGTCTTCGGCGATGGAGCGTTCGCGCCCTTCGTCCACCAGGCCACAACGGGTCACCTGGCCGATCCGCGCCAGGGTCATGTTCTGCGCCACACTGAGCATCGAAACGATGCCTTCAATCTTGCGCTCGCGCGGGATGTAGCCAATCCCGGCTCGGATAGCGGCGCCAGGGCCAGCAGCGGCCAGGCGCTTGCCATGCACCTGGATCTCGCCCGCGCTCCTGGGCAGCAGGCCGGCCAGCACTCGGCAAAGCTCCTCGCGGCCCGAGCCGATCACCCCGGCGATACCGAGGATCTCGCCGCGATGCAGATCGAAATCCAGGCTGGCGAAACTGCCCTCCAATGCCAGACCGCGCACCGCCATGGCCACTTCAGGGAAGCAGTCCTTCTGCAGCGACTCACGATAGAACTCGGCCTGTAGCGAACGGCCAACCATCAGGGTGTGCAGGCGCTCCTTCGAGGCCTCGGCAGCCGGCATCTGCGCGACCACCTCACCGTCCTTCATCACATAGACGCGATCGCTGAGGTCGAGCAGCTCATCGAGCCGGTGGGAAACGAAAATGAACGAGGCACGGGATTTCAACTGCCGGACCAGGCGGAACAGGGTATCGATCTCGCGTTGCTCCAACACCGAAGTAGGCTCGTCCAGCAGGATCACCAGATGGCCCTGGCAGCGCTCTTCCAGCGCCAGTGCCTTGGCCAGTTCGATCATCTGCCGCTGGCTGAAGCTCAGTTCGCTGCACGGCATACCGGGGTCGATATCCAGGTTGACCTTGGCCAGTTGCACCCGTGCCGCGCGGTGCAGCTTCTTCCAGTTCAGCCAGCCAAAACGCGAAAACTCGTCTTCGCGGCCCATGAACAGGTTTTCCGCCACGGATAGGTTGGGCAGGATCGACTGCTCCTGATAGACCATGGCGATCCCTTGCGCGGTGGCGCCCCGGGGGCTGTCGAGGACGATGGGTTGACCATCCAGCTCCAGGTGCCCTTCATCGGGCTGGTAGACCCCGGTGAGGATCTTCATCAGCGTCGACTTGCCGGCGCCGTTCTCACCGATCAGGCCGACCACTTCGTGCTTGCGTACCTCCAGGTCGATACCCTTGAGCACGGTTACACCATTGAAGCGCTTGGTGACATTGTTGAGCGTGAGCATGACGGACTTCCTCACTTGACGACCCGTGCCTTGGCACGGTCGAGGGCGATGGCGACGGCGGTGATGATCAGCACGCCCTGCACCCCTTGCTGGACATAGGGCGCAACGCCCATCAGGACCATGCCGTTGCTCACCACGACGACGATCAGTACACCGAGCAAGGTGCCCAGCGGGCTGCCATTGCCGCCGGCCAACGACGCCCCGCCCACCACGATGGCGGTGATGGCGGTGAACAGTTGGCCCTGGGCGATCAGCGCATGGCCCTGGCCGAACTGGGCCACCGCCAGGATCGCAGCCAGGCCGTAGAAGGCACCGGCCAAGGCGAAGATGCTGATGCGCGTGCGGCTGACATTGACGCCGTTCAGGCGCGCCAGGTCTTCGCCGCCACCAATGGCCAGGGCGTGCCGCCCGAGCACCGTGTGCCGCGAAACGAAATGCGCAACGCCCAACGCCAAGACCACGATCCACACTGACAGCGGCAGACCGAGGAGGCGGTACAGAGCGATCGCCCGCACGTCCATGTCCAGCACACGCACGGTGTTGCCCTGCAACAGTGCGGTGGCCAGGCCGATGCCGACGAAGCCGACGCCAAGAGTGGCCATGAACGAGGGAATACGCAGCTTGACCTGCAGCAGCCCATTGAGCAGGCCAGTCAAGGCGCCGACCAGGATGGCCACGGGCAGGGCCCAGAGGCCGATGGCATGGGCGTTGAGGTTGTTGCCGATCAACAGGGCGAAGCAGACAGCCGCGACCGCGACCACTCCTTCCACGGACAGGTCGATGCTGCCCATCTGGATCACGAACATGCCCCCCAGGGCCATCAGCAGCGGAATCGAGCAGGTGGTGGCGATGCGGACCAGGTTCATCGGGTCGAAAAAGTTGGTATTGATCGAACCGATGAGCAGGCCAATGAGCAGCAAGACAATCAGCGATGAAAACCGTCGCAGGCGGGCCATGACGATAACTCCGGAAAACGGGCATTGAGAAAGCTTCGGCATGCAACCCGGCAGATACGCCACTGGCAGGCCGAATGACGGGAGCGCTTGGTTCTACGAGGTGTAGCGGATCGGTCCGGCGACACGTCCCCAGAAATCATTCACGTCCACCACAGGTGTGGACTTGAAGTTGCTGGCGTAGAACTCTTCGACATTGGCCTTGGTCACCAACTGCGGGCGCACGTAGAACTCGCGATGCTCGTGGGGTTCCTTGGCCGGGTCGATGCGCCCGGTCTTGGCCGCGTGGCCGAGGGCCAGGCCCATGCTGCCGAGCCAGTAAGGGTCGAGGCTGGTGGTGGCGATGTATTCGCCAGTGCGGATAGCCTCGACCGCCTGCTCGATGCCGTCGATGCCCACCACCGGGATCATCCCGGCCAGGCCCTCGCCACGCAGCGCTTCGAGCGCGCCCATGCCCATGTCGTCATTGGCGCACCAGATGCCCTTGATGTCGCTGTTGAAGCGGGTCAGCCAGGACTGCACGATGGGAAACGCTTTGTTCGCGCTCCAGTCGGCGGCCTGGAAGTCGAGCAAGGTGATGCCAGGGTATTTCTTCAGCGCCGCTTCCAAGCCACTGCGCCGGCCGATGGCCGCCACGTTGCTGAGGATGCCGCCCAGGGCGACGATACCGCCGCTGCCACCCATGGCCTCGAACAGTTCAGTGGCCACAGCCTCGCCCACGGCCTGGCCATCCTCGGAGATATGCGCCACCCAATAGGGGCTGTAATCCCAGGGGTGCATGTCATCGGGCTTGTTCCATACCGTCGTGACATAGACTCCGGCCTTGACGCACTGCTCGATGATCGCGCGGGCATCGGCGGAGTCGTTGGGTTCGATGTTGAGTACCAGATTGCCCTCGGTCTTGGCGATCAGTGCGCGGATATCGGCGATGCCCTTCTGGCTGTTGCCCTCGGTCACCAGAGGCGAATAAGGCATGTTTTGGCTGGCCGCGTAGGCTGCGCCACCGCGATTGAAGATCGCGTGGTAGGGATTGGTCAGGGAGCGGAAGGAATTGGAGAACGTCAGCGTGGTCTGTGCCCATAGCATGCCCGGCATGAGTGCAGACACGGCTCCCACGCCAGCCAGGCTGGCTGCGCCGAGCAATAGTTTGCGCCGGTTGATCTCAAGGAAGCGGGCGGGATCATTGTTGTTATTCATACGACCTCCGGGTGCTGCGCACCGGGTGAGTGATCCTTGTTGTAATTTTTGTAACCAACTAGTTATTTATAAATCGAACGCAGCGAGGATGCAATCCCTAATCGTTGTGGTGTGTTGGCG
Organism: Pseudomonas sp. X10; assembly: GCF_054889225.1. Taxonomy (NCBI): domain Bacteria; kingdom Pseudomonadati; phylum Pseudomonadota; class Gammaproteobacteria; order Pseudomonadales; family Pseudomonadaceae; genus Pseudomonas; species Pseudomonas sp. X10. The sequence continues at coordinate 3,220,002 of NZ_CM142677.1, forward strand.
ACCCTATGGAAGGTGGCTTCCCGCGATAACGCCAGCAGGCACAACAACGTTGTCCGCACTGACGCTTCGCGGGCACGCCTGCGCCTGCAGCTCCCGCATCAGGCGCGCACTGCCTTGCCGCTGCAGTGCTTCAGAGCGCCTTGTGGAGGGCGCTGCGCTCGCTTTGCAACTGCACCTCGGATGGCGCCAGGCTGCGCCCCAGGATCAGGTCGGCGCCCTTCTCGGCGATCATGATCGACGGCGCATTGGTGTTGGAGCTGACCAGCCGTGGCATCACCGACGAGTCAGCCACCCGCAGGCGCTGCACGCCACGCACGCGCAATTGCGGGTCGACCACCGCCATGGCGTCGATGCCCATCTTGCAGGTGCCCACCGGGTGGTAGCCAGTGCGTCCGCAACGCCGCGCATAGTCTTCGTAGTCGGCCTGGGTGCGCACACTGTCGCCAGGGAAGTGCTCAGCCTTGATGTAGCGACTGAGCGAGTGCTGAGCCATGATCTCGCGGCTGAGCTTGATACCCTCGACCGAAACATGCAGATCGTAAGGATCGCTGATGTAGTTGGGATCGATCAGCGGCGGCTGCAGCGGGTCGGCGCTGCGCAGCCGCACACTGCCACGGCTGCGCGGACGCAGGAAGTAGGAGTTGAGCGTGCAGCCGGCCCCTGACGGCACCGGCGGTATGCCCGCCTCCACTCCGGCGCCAGGCAGGAAGTGGAACTGCAAATCGGGGGTGCTGGAACGCGAGTCACCGTACCAAAAGGCACCACCCTCGGCGATGTTGGAGGTGACCGGCCCCTTGTTGAACAATTTGTACTCCAGCCCGGCCATCAGCATCATGTGCGGCTTGGCGTATTTATCCAGGCTCTGCTTGCCCTTGAGTTCGTAGACGATGTCGATATCGAAGTGGTCTTGCAGGTTCTGCCCGACCCCTGGCAGGTCCTGTTTTACCTCGATACCCAGGCGCGCCAGTTCTTCTCCAGGCCCGATCCCCGAGAGCATGAGGATCTTCGGCGAGCCGATGGCACCAGCGGCCAGCACCACTTCCCGCTCGGCGGCGGCAAAGCTCACCTCGCGCGAGTCGCTGCCCTGGACGTACTCGACCCCCGTGGCCTGGCCATTCTCCACACGCACCCGGGTCACCAGGCAGCCGGTCTGGATGGTCAGGTTCGGCCGCTGGCGGGCATTGCCCAGGTAGCCCTGCGCAGCGCTGCAACGACGGCCGCCGCGCTGGGTGACCTGATAGGCGCCACAGCCTTCCTGACGGGCGCCGTTGAAGTCGGCGTTGTAGGGGATACCGGCTTCCTGGGCCGAGCGGATGAAGGCCTTGGTCACTTCATTCACGCTGATAAGGTCGGACACGCCCAGCGGGCCGTCAGTGCCGTGGTACTCGTTGGCCAGGCGCTCGTTGTCCTCGGCCTTGCGGAAGTACGGCAGCACCTCGCGGAAGGACCAGCCACGGCAACCCTCCTCCTGCTCCCAGTCGTCATAATCCTTGGCGTTGCCCCGGGTGTAGACCATGGCATTGATCGAACCACCGCCACCGAGCACCCGACCTTGCGGATAGAGCACCGAGCGATTGTTCATCGTGCCCTGGGCCACGGTATCGAAGCCCCAAGTCAGGGGACCGCCAGTCATCTTGAAGAAGCCCACGGGCATGTGGATATAGGGGTTGGTGTCGGCAGGCCCAGCCTCGAGCAGCAACACCCGCACATCGGCCTGCTCGCTCAGGCGCGCCGCCAGCACACAACCGGCGGAGCCACCGCCGATAACGACATAATCGTACATTCTTGTTATCTCCAGTCTTGTTGTACTGCTGTCGGCGTTCAGGCACTGACCCAAGGCGTGCGCGGCCCCATCTGCACATGCACGGACTTGAGTTCAGTGTACTCCTCCACCCCATAGCGTCCGGTCTCCCGGCCAATGCCCGACTGCTTGAAGCCACCGGACGGCAGTTCCGGCCCTCCAGCAATGGTGGTGTTGACCCAGACCCGGCCGGCCTTGATCTCACGCATTGCCTGCATCGAGGTCTCCAGGTCGCGGCTCCAGATGCTCGCGGCCAGGCCGAACGGCGTGTCGTTGGCCAGCGCCATGGCTTCGTTGAAGTCGTCGAAAGCGGTGATGGTCAGGACCGGACCGAAGATTTCCTCGCGGGCGATGACCATCTGCGGGGTGACATCGGCGAACACGGTGGGCTGCAGGTAAAGGCCGGTAGGCGCCTCGATACGCTGGCCGCCACGCAGCAGCCGCGCCCCTTCCCTGCGACCCTGTTCGATGTAGCCCAAGACCCGCTCCAAATGCCGGGCCTCGGTGATCGAACCGACCTGGGTGCCCTCTTCCAAGGGCTCGCCGATACGCACCTTGTCGAGCAAAGCGCAGATCTTATCGGTCAGCGCTTGTTCGACCGAGCGCTCGACGATCAACCGGCTGCCGCTGACGCAGCACTGCCCGGCGTTGAAGCAGATGCCGAAGACGATGGCGTCGGCAGCGGCATCCAGGTCGGCGTCGGCAAACACTATCTGCGGATTCTTGCCGCCCAGCTCCAGGCCGACCTTCTTCATGTTGCCCGCGGCCGCCGCCATGGTCAGGCGCCCTACCTCGGTGGAGCCGGTGAAAGACACCATGTCAACGTCGGCATGCTCACTGATCGCCTGGCCGAGCACCGAGCCCGGGCCGGTAAGCACATTGAGCACACCGTCGGGCAGGCCGGCTTCCTTCATCAGCCCGGCCAGCATCAGGGTGGTGCCGGAAGTCAGTTCGCTGGGCTTAGCCACCACGGTGCAACCGGAGGCCAGGATGAAGGGCAAGCGTTCGGCGAGGATGAAGAATGGGAAGTTCCACGGTGTGATCAGGCCGACCACGCCCACTGGCTCGCGGGTGACCAGGCCAAGCAGGCTGTCGCCGAGGTTGTTGAAGCTGTCACCATGCAGCGCACGGGCCTGGCCAGCGGCGTATTCCCAGATGCCAGCGGCACCCAGCACCTCGCCACGAGACTGGCTGATCGGCTTGCCGGTCTCCAGGGTTTCGCAAAGGGCAAGGGCTTCGCTGTTCTGGCGGATCAGTTCAGCAGTGCGCAGCAGTATGCCAGCACGGAACGCCGCGCCCGAGCGGACCCAAGGCCCTTGGTCGAATGCCCGGCGGGCAGCGGCGACGGCCTGCTCGACATCCGCGACGCCGCCGGAAGGATAAACGCTGACAGGCACCTCATGGGCCGGACTGAAACGGGTGACTTGCTTGACCGCAGAGCCGCGGGTCCACTGGCCGTCGATGAACATCTCGAAAAGGCGCGGCTGCTGGGGCAGCGTAAGGTGTGGCGTGTTGTCATTGTTGTTCACGGAAAACATCCTCAGTACAGCGTTTTATTCTGGCAACCCCGCTGCGAGCATTCGCATCAAGCAGTTACCAACCCAATAGGTATAACTAACCAGTTGTTTACATACAAGCCTCGGGCTAAGCTTTGTTTGTCAGCCTTATGCCCTCGCGGCTAAGCTCATCGCCCTTAACGCCGCAGGCCATTGCTACCTGCGCCAGGAAGTACAGTACCCAAGCTCTGGAGAGCGCTTTACATGCCCAGGAAACCCACCGAAGAGGCCACCACGCGACCCACCCGTGACTCCGATGCGACGCGGCTGAGAATCCTCAATGCCGCCAAGGTCGAATTCGCCAAACTGGGGCTGGGCGGCGCACGCATCGACAGCATCGCGCTGCGCGCCAAGTCCAACAAACGCATGATCTACGAGTATTTCGGCAACAAAGAGGGGCTGTTCGAAGCTGTGCTCGAGTCGGCCTACCAGGACATCCGCCAGGCTGAACGCAAGCTCAAACTCGAAGAGCTGGACCCGGTCGAAGCGATCACCCAACTGGTGACCTTTACCTGGAAGTACTACCTGAAGAACCCGCACTTTCTGACCCTGGTCAACAGCGAGAATCTGCACAAAGCCGCCCACCTGAAGCGCTCCCGGGAGAAGATGCACCAGATGCACGCCCCGATGGTGTCGATGGTCGGCGACATCCTGGCCCGCGGCGTGGCCCAGGGTGTATTCCGCGAAGGCGTCGACCCGGTCCAGCTGAACATCTCGATCGCTGCGATCAATTACTACTACCTGAACAACCGCTTCACCGGCGAGATCATCTACGGCTTCGACCTGATGTCGCCCGAAGCCCTGCAGGCACGGATCGATTTCAACGTCCAGACCATCCTCGGCATGCTCCGCCCGGATTGACGCCCACACCGGGCGCAGCCCCTCCCGGCCACGCACGGCGCCGCGGGGGGCTGCCTGGCTCATGCCAGGCCCGCCACTTTGACGTCACGTACGATCGGCGTGAACGCCATGCGCTCCAGTACATCGCGCTGGATATCCACGCCCCGGGCCACCTCGATCAGCTCGATGCCCTCAGGCAACAGGCGAAATACCGCACGCTCGGTCACGTACAGCACCTCCTGACCGGCGCGTACCGCCTGCGGGCCGCTGAAGGTGATGTGGCGCACTTGCTCGACCAGCTTCGGTACTTCGCCACAGCGCTCGAGCTGCAAAGCATCGCCCACCTTGGCCACTTCGAGCCCCTTGGCCTCGAAGGCGCCGCAGAACACCACCTTGCGCGCACCCTGGGTGATGTCGATGAAACCACCGGGACCGACCAGGGTGCCGCCCAGGTTCGACACATTGACGTTGCCCAGCCCATCCATCTCGCCCATGCCGAGGAACGCCAGATCGACGCCGCCACCACTGTAGAAATCGAATTGGTCCAGTGAAGTGACGATCGCTTGCGGGTACAGCGCCGCGCCAAACATGGCGCCGCCCATCATGCGGCCGTTGTGGATGCCCTGCTCGATGCTGCCCCAATAGCTGTCCTGCAAGCCGCGCTCGGCGAGCAGGGAGGGAATGCCACCCGGGATGCCGAAACCGAAGTTCAGGGACATGCCAGGAATGAACTCATTGGCGGCACGCTCGGCGATGATGCGCCGGATATCGTCGGCCATCACTTGCTCGCTGGCCGCTGACTGGGGCAAGCACTCGCCGCTGATCGCCGGATCGTAATCGGCCGCCACGCATTGGCGCTGGTCCACCACCACCACTTCATCGACCAGAACACCAGGGATGCGCACCAGGCGCGCCGGTACGAACGCGGTGTCGCTCAACCCACGCACCTGGGCGTAGACCTTGCCCCCGCTGTTGTGGGCGGCCAGCGCCAAGGCATAGGCATCCAGGTCGGCGGCCTCGTGGCAGAGGCTGAGGTTACCGCTGGGGTCGGCCAGGCTACCGCGCACGATCGCCACATCGACCTTGAAGGGTTTGTAGCGCAGGTAGTCCTGCCCATCGATCTGCAGGCGCTCGACGATGTCCTCGTTCGCGCTGGCATTGCATTTGCCACCGGCTACCTGCGGATCGGCGAAGGTGCCCAAGCCAATGTGGGTGATCAGGCCGGGTCGGCCGGCGCCGATCTCGCGCATCAGGCTCATGATCACCCCGGCAGGCAGGCTGTAAGCCTGGATCTCATCGTTGCGCGCCAACGCTTGCATCTTCGCTGACCAACTCCAGTGCCCGCCGATGACCTTGCGCACCAGCCCCTTGTGAGCCAGGCGTTCCAGGCCACTGCCGCGTCCGTCGCCGATGCCCAGGGCATGCACGAGGGTCAGGTCACGCGGGTGGCCGGTGCGCAGGAACGAGTCTTCGATGGCCTCCAGCAGGGCGTCCGGCTCCAGCAAGGTGCCCGAGCCACAAATGGCCAGGGTCGAGCCATCGGCAATCCGGCTGGCCACATCCGACGCTGATGAACAGCTTCTTTTCATTGTTTTTTTCCTCATCGATTGCCGGGTCGCAGGCGAATCCGGGTTTGCAAGAGAGTGCTTGACGCCCTGCCAAAGGACGCTTTAAATAAATAACCAGTTGGTTACTTAAAAACACTTTAGTCCAGCCCGAAAAAGAACACAACCCACGCGACGAAGCCCCCTCGCCGCCCACAGAAAGGAAAAAAACAATGCAGCTTTCTGAAACCCACCTGCAGATCCAGGACCTTGCCCGGCGCTTCGCCGACCAGACCATCCGCCCCATGGCCGAGCAGCTCGATCACGACGAAAGCTTCCCTGCGCCGCTGTATCGGCAGATGGGCGAGCTCGGCCTGTTCGGCATCACCGTGCCGGACGCCTTTGGCGGCGCCGGACTGGACACCATCGCCTATGCCCTAGTGATGGAAGAGCTGTCCCGCGGCTATGCCTCGGTCGCCGACCAGTGCGGTCTGTTGGAACTGATCGGCACCCTGCTCTCGGTGCATGGCACCGCCGAACAACGCGAGCGCTATCTGCCAACGCTGCTGCGCGCTGAAAAACACCCGGCCTACTGCATCACCGAAGCCGAGGCCGGCTCCGACGTGTCGGGCATCCGCACCACCGCCGTGCGCACCGAAAAAGGCTGGCTACTCAACGGCTCGAAGCTGTGGATTCACAACGCCCCAGTGGCCGACCTGGCCTTTGTCCTGGCGCGCACCGACCCGGCCGCTGGCAAACGGGGCATGAGCATCTTCATCGTCGACTGCCATCTGCCGGGCGTGTCCAAGGGGCCGAAGGAACACAAAATGGGCCAGCGCGCGTCCCAAGTCGGCGGCCTGAATTTCGACAACGTCGAGCTGTCGGCAGATGCCTTGCTAGGTGTCGAAGGCCGTGGCTTCCACATCATGATGAGCGCCCTGGACAAGGGCCGCGTTGGCATCGCCTCGCTGGCCGTGGGTATCGCCCAGGCCGGGCTTGAAGCGGCGCTGGAATACGTGCCACAGCGCAAGCAGTTCGGCAAGCCGATCGCCGACAACCAAGGCGTGCAATGGATGCTCGCCGACATGGCCAAGGACATCCGCGCCGCACGCCTGCTGGTGCTGGACGCGGCCGATCGCCTGGACCGCGCCGACAACGCCACCATCGCCTGCTCCATGGCCAAGTGCTTCGCCGCGGACATCGCCGTCGCCCAGGCCGCCAACGCCGTGCAGCTGTTCGGCGGCAGCGGCTTCATCCGCGGTTTCGAGGTCGAACGCCTGTACCGCGACGCCAAGATCACCCAGATCTACGAAGGCACCAACCAGATCCAGCGCACGATCATCGCCCGTGAGCTGCTCAACCAGGGGGCACGCGCATGACTGCCCGCCCAACCGCTCTGGTCACCGGCGCCCGCGCCGGTATCGGCCGAGCCATCGCCATCGGCCTGGCCCAGGCCGGCTTCGACCTCGCCCTGGTGGACCTGCAAGCCGATGCCGCGCTGCAGGAGACCGCGTCCCTGGCCACGCAACACGGCGCCCGTGCCGTCGCGCTGGCCGGTGACATCGCCGCCATCGACCGCCATGAGGCCCTGCTGGATGCCGCCGAGCAGGCCATCGGCGCGCTGACCTGCCTGGTCAACAATGCCGGTGTCTCAGTGCTGTCACGTGGCGACCTGCTGGAGGTGACCCCCGAGAGCTTCGATCGCTGTATGCAGATCAATACCCGCGGCACCTTCTTCCTGACCCAGGCCTTCGCCCGGCGCCTGGTGCAGCGGGAGGTGGGCCAGGCGCAGCGCAGCATCATCACCATCACCTCCTCCAACGCCCAGGCGGTGTCCGTGCTGCGTGGCGAATACGGCATCTCCAAGGCCGGCCTGTCCATGGCCTCGCGCCTGTTCGCAGTGCGCCTGGCTGAAATCGGCATAGGTGTCTACGAGGTGCAGCCCGGCCTGATCGCCACCGAGATGACCGCGCCCTCGAAAGCCCGCTACGACGCCGAGATCGACCGCGGACTGACCGCCATCAAACGCTGGGGGCAGCCCGAGGATGTCGCCCGCGTGGTGGTCAGCATGGCCACCGGCGCCCTGCCCTATACCGTCGGTCATGCCGTCCCTGTGGATGGCGGCCTGCTGATTCCCAAGTTCTGACCTGGAGCGATTCGCATGTCCTTGAGCATCAACCTGCCCAGCGCTGAAGCCGGTCATCCGCTGCAGCGCTACACCCTCTCCGGCGAACCACTACTGCCACCGCAAACCCCCTTGCCGGCTAACCGCATCGCCCTGTCCGCCGCCCACGTGGTAGCCGACCCGTTCAGCGCCGCCCCACCAGGTGGCAAGGCCGCGATCGACTGGACGCGGACCCTGGAATACCGCCGCTATCTACTGCAACAAGGCTTGGGTATCGCCGAGGCGATGGACACCGCCCAACGCGGCATGGGCCTGGACTGGCCCACGGCGCTCGAACTGATCGAGCGTACCCTGGCCGAGACCCGCGACATCCCTCACGCCGTGATCTTCTCCGGCTGTGGCACCGACCAGTTGCCAGCGGACGAAGCCCGCAACCTGGACGACGTGGTGCGCGCCTATGGGGAGCAGCGCGACGCCGTCGCCAAACTCGACGGGCGCATGATCCTCATGGCCAGCCGGGCCTTGGCCCGAGTGGCGAAAACCTCGTTCGACTACCGCCTGGTCTACCGCAAAGTACTGGCAGAGGCCGAACAACCGGTGATCCTGCATTGGCTGGGCGATATGTTCGACCCCGCGCTGCAGGGCTACTGGGGCAGCGAGCGCTTCGAGGAGGCTCTGGACACTTGCCTGGAGGTGATCCATGAAAACGTCCAGAAGGTGGACGGCATCAAGATCTCCCTGCTCGACAAGGACAAGGAAATCCTCATGCGCCGGCGCTTGCCAGCCTCGGTGAAGATGTACACCGGCGACGACTTCAACTACCCGGAGCTGATCGCCGGCGACGAGCATGGCTACTCCCACGCCCTGCTGGGGATCTTCGACGCCATCGCTCCGGCCGCTGCCCACGCCCTGGCCGCCTTGGCCCAGGACGACATGGCGGGCTACCAGCGCCTGCTCGAACCGACGCTCCCCCTGGCCCGGCTGATCTTCAGTAGCCCGACCCAGTACTACAAGACCGGTGTCGTGTTCTTGGCCTACCTCAACGGCCACCAGGAGCACTTCATCATGCTCGGAGGCCACCAGGCCATGCGGCCGCTGCCGTACTTCTGCGAGATATTCCGCCTGGCCGATCAGGCTGGCCTGCTCGCCGACCCGGTCCTGGCGGTCACGCGGATGAAGCGTTTGCTCGCGCTCTACGGCGTCGACGGCTAGTGACCTGTACGGTCGGTCCGCTGAGTCGGGCTGACCACTCAGGCCACCTGTCACGAGAGGCGCCGCGATATGCGGCGCTCCATATTCGTCCACCTGCCCTGGTGACTGCCGCATGACCTATTCAACCCTGGAGCAGCGCCTCGACCGTTGCTCGATCAACACCGCTACCCTCGGCCACCGCCTGCCCATCGGACAAACCCTAGAGCTTATCGCCCGCGCCGGCTTCGGCCACGTCGCCCCCTGGCGCCGCGACCTGCAGGGCTGCGACCTGAAACAGACACGCCGACAGTTGCGCGACTGCGGGCTCAAGGTCAACGCCTATTGCCGCTCCACCTACCTGCCCGCAGCCACCCGCGAAGGTTTCGAGGCGGCCCTGGCCGACAATCGCCGGGCCATCGAAGACGCCGCCGAGCTGCAGGCCGAGTGTTTCATCATGGTGGTCGGCGGACTACCCGAAGGCTCCCGCGACCTCAGTGCCGCACGCAGTCAGGTGAGCGAGGGGGTCGCCCTGCTGCTGGAGCATGCCCGCCAGCACAACGTCGCCCTCGCCTTGGAACCGCTGCACCCGATGTACGCCGCGGACCGTTCCTGCCTGTCGACCCTGGAGCAGGCCTTGGACCTGTGCCACACCCTGGAGCCGGACGGCTTCCAGCACCTGGGCGTGGCGATCGACGCGTACCACTGCTGGTGGGACCCCAAGCTCGCCGAGCAAGTACAGCGCGCTGGCCGCCAACAACGCATTCTCGGCCTGCACCTGTCCGACTGGCTGGTGCCAACGCGCGACCTGCTGCTCGACCGCGGCATGATGGGCGACGGCGTCATCGACCTGCGCGGCCTGCGCCATGACGTCGAGGCCGCCGGTTACCAAGGCGCCATCGAGGTCGAGATCTTCTCCCGCGACAACTGGTGGCAACGCGCGCCGGACGAGGTGCTACGCACCTGTGCCGAACGCCTGCAACAACGCTGCTGACCACCCCCTCCTTACAACAACAAGAATGAGAACGCCCCCATGTCCCGCTACCGCTGGCAGATCTGCGCCCTGCTGTTCTTCGCTACCACCATCAACTATCTGGACCGTCAGGTTCTCGGCCTGCTCAAGCCACTGCTGGAGCAGCAGTTCCACTGGAGCGAGACCGATTACAGCTACCTGGTGATCGTATTCCAGGCCAGCTACGCCATCGGCCTGCTGGTATTTGGCACGCTGATCGACCGCCTGGGCACCAAGCTTGGCTACGCCCTGTGCATCGTGGTCTGGAGCCTGGCCGCCATTGGCCATGCGGCAGCCCATTCGACCTTGAGCTTTCTGTTCATGCGGGCACTGCTGGGGTTGGGCGAGTCAGGCAACTTCCCGGCGGCGATCAAGGCCGTTTCCGAGTGGTTCCCACGCAAGGAGCGTGCGCTGGCGGTCGGCATCCTGACCTCTGGCACCAGTGTCGGCGCCATCCTCGCGCCCGCCTGCGTGCCGTGGCTAGCGGCGACCTATGGCTGGGAAGCGGCGTTCATCGTCACTGGGTTGACCGGCTTCGTCTGGTTGCTGTTCTGGCAGTGGCTCTACCGGGCTCCGGACAAGCACGCCCGCATCAGCCTCGCCGAGCTCACCCATATCAACGAGGGTGCCCAACCCGAGCCGCAGGAGAAGGTCAAATGGCGTACGCTGCTGCGCCTGCGTGCGACCTGGGTATTCGTGACCGGTAAGTTCCTCACCGACCCGATCTGGTGGTTCATGCTGTTCTGGCTGCCGTCGTACTTTTCCAGCCGCTTCGACCTGGACCTCAAGCACCTCGGCTTGCCGCTGATGGTTGTCTATTGCGCCACCTCCATCGGCAGCATCTTCGGCGGCTGGCTGTCGTCGCGGCTGATCGGCGCCGGCTGGTCGACGCGCAAGGCCCGCGACACGGCGATGCTGGTCATGGCGCTGCTGGTGCTGCCCATCGCCCTTGCCAGTTACATCGACACAATGTGGGTCATGGTCGCTCTGCTAAGCCTGGCCGCTGCCGCTCACCAGGGCTGGTCGGCCAACCTGTTCACCACCGTCGCGGACAACTTCCCGAAGGCCCAAGTCGCCTCGGTCATGGGCATTGGCGGTACCGCGGGCTCAGTGGGCGGAATGATCTTCCCACTGATCGTCGGCCTGGTGCTGGAGCACTACAAGGCCCTGGAGCAACTGAACCTGGGCTACAACCTGATCTTCATCGCCTGTGCCAGTGCCTACCTGGCGGCCTGGGTACTGATGCGCCTGCTGACCCCTGCCCCATCCCACTCAGAGGATGGACAGCCGGGGCCCGCGCGTACGCTGCAGCCGTGACCGGACGGCGAATAGGCCAATGCCGACCTCGATGTGCACCTTGCGGCCGTTCTTGGCAACCAGCAGCAGGATGCCGTCGTCCACCGTCTGGCGCCCCAGCTTCCAGGCCCGGAACAGCTGGTCCAGGAAAGCGTTAGCGCTCAGTGCCCATGCAGAGCCATTTCGGCCATGGCCTGGACCTGCGCCAGGGTGATCCCGTTCTGCTGCTCCGCGCCGAGCAGGCTGCTGGCGTCGTCGAGGAACACGCAAGGCCGCTCACCGACAGGTTGGGTATGCAGGGTCGCGCGCAGGTCGAGCGTGCCATCGGGATAAGGCAAGGCACTCTGCACCGTGGCAGCGCAGGGTGGTTCGGTTTCGCGGCCAGGGCTTTCCCAGAGTGCGGAAACACGCTCGAAGTCCGCTTCGCTGACGCACACCCAGGTCAGCCAGGTGAAGGGTTCGTCACCATCGATGACCGGGATCTCCAGGCGCCCGAGCAGGAAGTACAAGCTATCGTCGATGACGCACTGGTCACTCGACAACTGCGCTCGCTGCTCGCGCTCCCCTTCGGGCAGGGCGTACCACGCCGCCGGGGCCAAGGCCCCGAAGGTCATGGGCAGGTCCTGGTGATAGTCGCCACAGGTGGCACAGTGAAAGCCCGGCATGAAGCAGTTGTCCTTGAGCAAGGGAAAGGAGCACTGATCCTACCTCAACCGCATCACCGATAGACAACGACGCGAAGCTGACGCAGGGCAGGACCAGCCTCCAGGCCGCCACACTCAGTTATGCGCCGGCCGCACCCTTGCGCCGACATTCGACTCCGGATGCTCGGCCAGCGCGTCGGCGGCGCCGCGACAGGCCACGAAGTCCTCCTTGCGCAGCACCACCAAGGCAATCAGCGAGGCGATCCCGGTACCAATGTAGAAGTACCAGGGCGAGGAGATATCCCCCGTCTGCTGGATCAACCAAGTGGAAATCAGCGGCGCACTGCCACCGAACACCGCCACCGGAATGTTGTAGGCCACCGCGATTCCGGTGGAACGGATCCGAGTCGGCAGCAGTTCGCTCATGGTGGCGTAGGTGGACGAGGCATACAGCCCGAACAGGATCGCCACGGCCATCAACGGCAGGAAGAACGATGCTGGTGTCGCGCCAGGCGCCGCCTTGAAGAACCAGAACATCGCCAGCGTCGCCAGGGCCCCGACCACCACCAGGAAGGGCTTGCGTCCGTAGCGGTCGGTGAACATCCCGCCAAAGGGCATGACGAAGGCGGCCGAGAGGCTGGCAATGAACACATAGAGCAGCGTGGTGCCACTGTCGAATTTGAGGATGCGCGACATGTAGGTCGAGGCGAAGGTCAGCACCAGGTAGAAGATCGAGCTGTGCAGGGTGATGATGAAAAACACCAGGGTGATTGCGCGCTTCCATTGCCAGACCTCGCGCAGCGGCGCCTTGGAGGTTTCTCCGGCCTTCTGCAGGGCGAGAAACTCCGGGCTGTCTTCCAGCTTGAGGCGGATGTACATGGAGATCAGCCCCATGGGCCCGGCCACCAGGAAGGGAATGCGCCAAGCCCAGTCCTGCATCAACTCGGTGCCGAGCCACCAAGTCATGCCGTTGGCCACCACCCCGCCCAGCACCAGCCCGAGCACCGCCGTGACCATCAGCCAGCAGGTCGAGAAACCGCGCCGTCCCGGCCCGGCATATTCGGAAATGAAGCTGGTGATGGTGCCGATCTCACCCCCGGCAGAGAAGCCCTGCACGCAGCGGATCAGCACCAGCAGGATCGGCGCAGCGATACCGATCGAGGCATAGGTCGGCAACAAGCCCAGCAGGCAAGTGGAGCCAGACATCATGATCAGAACGGTGATCAACGTCTTGCGCCGGCCGATCCTGTCCGCCAGAGGCCCGAAGAACAGCCCGCCCAAGGGGCGGACGAAAAAGCTCAGGGCGAAGGCGGCGAAGCTGCTGAGCAGGCTGGTGGTCGGGTCATCGGAGACGAAGAACGCTTGGCCGATATACACCGCCAGAAAGCCGTACACGCCGTAGTCGTACCATTCGATCAAGTGCCCTGAAGTGGCGCCGATAAAAGCTCGCCGACGTTGCCGGGCCGGGTTGTGCTGTTGGGTAGCCATAGCGGTATTCCTGTCTTGTTCTTATTGATGGAAGACACTCATGGGGAAACACTCAGGGTGCGGCGGCGGTGCCCATGGCTTCCTTCAGCCTGTGCCGCAGGTCGGTCTTGAGCACCTTGCCGTAGCTGTTCTTCGGCAGCTCGGGCAGGAACACGTACTTCTTCGGCTTCTTGAACGAGGCCATGCGCTCGACGAACCAGGCAGCCAGCACGCGCTCGTCCAACAGGCTGTCGCCACGGGGGACGACGAAGGCCACCACCGACTCGCCCCACTGCGCATCCGCCTCGCCCACCACGCAGACCTCGAACACCTGCGGGTGCAACGCCAGCACCTCCTCCACCTCGCGGGGATACACGTTGCTGCCACCGGAGATGATCACGTCCTTGCTGCGGTCGGTGAGGGTCAGGTAGCCCTGGGCGTCGAGGTAACCGATGTCGCCGGTGAGCAGCCAACCATCGACCAAGGCCTCGCCGGTGGCGGCTTCGTTGCGCCAGTAGCCACGCATCACCGTCGGCCCACGCACGGCGACTTCGCCGGGTTGCCCGGCGGCGAGCGGGCGGCGCTGGGCGTCCAGCACCCGCAACTCCACGCAGGACTGCGCCACCCCGACCGAGGAGGCCAGGCGCGCCCAGTCCGGCCGCTCACGTCCGGCGACCAGTTCACGGGGCAGCGCGCTGATGGTCATCGGACTCTCGCCCTGGCCGTAGATCTGCACCAAGCGTGGGCCGAAGGTGTCCAGCGCGTCCTGCAGGTCGGCCAGGTACATGGGCGCGCCGCCGTAGACGATGGTGCGGATGCCCTCGCCGGCATAACCCACCAGGCGCGCCTGTTCGACCATGCGCTTGACCATGGTCGGCGCGGCGAACAGGCTGACGTCGCCCAGCCGACTGGCGAGCTCGAACATCTCGCTGGCGTTGAATCCACGGGACTCCGGCACCACGTGCCGGGCACCGACACGCACATGGATGAAGTTGTAGAGCCCGGCGCCATGGGACATGGGTGCGGCGTACAGCACCGCGTCCTTGCCGCTGACGCTGTCGACATCGATGGGGTAGCACTGGGACATCGCCACCAGGTTGCCATGGGACAGCATCACGCCCTTGGAGCGCCCAGTCGTGCCCGAGGTGTAGAACAACCAGGCCAGGTGATCGCCGTGGCAGCTGTACGGGGCCGCCAGCGCATCCAACTGCCCGCCCACTGTGCTCCGCTGGCCACACCCGGCCAGCTCGTGGCAATCCCGCGCCAACTCACCCGCGGCGAACACCTGACCATCGTCGGTGAAGATCACCCGCGCCTCGGCGTTATCGACGATCCAGCTCGCCTCGCTGCGATGCAGCTTGCAGTTGACCGGCACCGCCACGGCCCCGATCCACCACACGGCGTAGAGCAGCTCCAGGTATTCGCAGCAGTTCTTCATGAACAACGCGACACGGTCACCCGGCTGGACGTCGTGTTCGTGGCTGAGCGTCCACGCCAACCCTCGCACGCGGTCAGCGAAGCCGCGGTAGTCGGCCACCTGACGCGCCCCCTCGAACAACGCCGGACGCTCAGGCCAACGCTGCGCAGCAGCGTGCAACCAATTGGCAATGTTCATGCTCACGCCCTCCGCGCTTGCAGCACCGAGGCGTAGTTGGCAACGGCCATGCCGCCCATGTTGAACAGCAAGCCAAACTCGGCGCCCGGCACCGCCAGGCCGATCGGCTCTGCGGTCAGCTGACGGAACGCCAGCGCATGCATCGACACGCCCGTTGCTCCAACTGGATGCCCCTTGGCCTTGAGCCCGCCCGAGAGGTTCACCGGCAGCTTGCCGCCGGCCTGCACGATGCCCTCCTCCAGCGCCCGATGCCCCTGCCCTTGCGGCGCCAGGCCCATGGCCTCGTAGATCAGCAGTTCGGCGATGGTAAAGCAGTCGTGCACCTCGGCGAAGTCCAGGTCATCCAACGTCACCTGCGCTTTGTCCAAGGCCGAGCGGATCGCCCGGCGCGGCCCCTCGAACGCCAGCACATCGCGCTTGGACAGCGGCAGAAAGTCGTTGACCTGAACCATGCTGCGGATCTGCACAGCCTTGCTGAACTGGCGGGCGCGCTCGGGTGAGGCCAGCACGATGGCGGCTGCACCGTCGGTGATCAGCGAACAGTCGGTCATGCGCAAGGGCTCGGCAATGTATGGGTTACTTTCGGAGACTGTATTGCAGTGCTCGAAGCTCATTGCCCTATGCATCTGCGCCAGGGGATTGGCCAAGGCGTTGGCGTGGTTCTTCACAGCGATGGCGGCCATGGCCGAGAACGGGCTCTGATAGCGCTGGGCGTACTGCGCAGCCGCCAGGCCGAACAACTGCGGGAAGCTCAGCCCCGCCTCCTCCGCATCGTGCTGGTAGCCTGCGCCGGCCAAGGCCCGGGTCACCTCGGGGGTGCTGTTGGACGTCATCTTCTCCGCGCCCACCACCAGCACCAGCTCGGCCGCGCCCGATTGAATCGCCTGGATGCCCGCCTGGATCGCCGCCGCGCCCGAGGCGCAGGCGTTCTCGCAGCGGGTGGCCGGCGTGAAGCGCAGGGCCGGGTCGGCCTGCAGCATCAGGGATGCGGGAAAACCATCCGGCACCAGGCCGGAATTGAAGTGCCCGAGGAACAACGCGTCGATCTGCGACGCCTCGACCTGCGCCTCGGCCAGCGCGGCGCGAGTCACCTCGACGACAAGGTCTTCGAACGTGGCATCGGCCAAGCGGCCGAAGCGTGTATGGGCAGCGGCAACGATGCTTACAGAGTCGGCAGCCATTGTTTTATCCTTCTTGTTGAACAGGCGTGACCTACAATGGCCCACCACTGCGCGCCCTCGCTATTCGTGCAACTACGTATAGGGATGAGTAGCCCGATGGGTGGATACTCTATCGGACACCAGAACAAGAACACGCCAGGCCTGCCCCGATGAGCGACCCTTCACGTCAACTGCAAGACCTCGAACGCCTGGCGTTTCAAGTCTCCCCCGCGCCCCAGGTGATCACCGGCAACCGCCGCATCCTCGACCTCAACGAAGCCTTCCAGAGCCTGTTCGGTTTCGAGCGCGAAGAGCTGATCGGCGAACTGATTCTCAAGCTCTACCCCTCCCAGGCCGACTACCAGGCCATCGGCGAACGCAGCCTGAGCTGGCTACGCCACGCCAAGAACGGCGCCTACTCCGACGAACGCTTCATGCAGCACCACAGCGGTGAAGTGTTCTGGGCTCGGGCCAATGGCTACACCCTGACCCCGGAAGACCCGTTCCAACTGATGGTCTGGCACTTCGAACGCATGGACCGGGTGTTCCGGCCCACGGTCAACCTCACGCCACGCGAGCGCGAGATCTCCGCGCATATCGTCAACGGGCTGACCTGCAAGGAAATCGGCAGGAAACTGAACATCTCGCACCGCACGGTGGAGGTGCACCGGGCGCGGCTGATGAAGAAGCTGCAGGCGAAGAACAGCGCGGAGCTGGTGTCGAAGATCATTGTGTTGAATTGAGGGCCGCGCGCTGCTCGTTAGGTACTCACAAGCAAGCCGATGACGGCGGTCTCAGCATAGCGGCGAACAACTATCAACGCTCTACACCGGGGCAAGCAACGGCCCATAGCTGCGCCTGTATAACCTGTCACCAAAGAACCTGAGGATACCGGTGCGGGCCAGTGCGGGCAGTGTACGCATCTTGTCCCTGGCGGCACACTGTCGTTGAACCCAGCGCACCCGGGGCTGGCGTCTAGCTGTATAGAAGGACAGTGCAGCGTCCAGGCTGACCTCTGTCGCAAGCGCCTGGGCTAGCACCCACGCATCCTCCATCGCCATGCCCGCGCCTTCCGCCATGCTTGGCGACGAAGCGTGGGCAGCATCGCCGATGAGTACGACACGTCCGTGAACCCAGTTATCCATCACGACCTGGCCAATGCGCCCAAAATGAATGTGTGCGCTATCTGACGCCTTTTCGACAAGGGGCAACACAGGCGATGCGAATCCTTGGTACAGCGTTGCGAGGCCGTTATGTCTAAGCGACTCAGGGTCCGCACTCGCGGGCAACGTAACATCCGCATAGACGT
Source organism: Pseudomonas sp. X10 (assembly GCF_054889225.1). Classification (NCBI taxonomy): domain Bacteria; kingdom Pseudomonadati; phylum Pseudomonadota; class Gammaproteobacteria; order Pseudomonadales; family Pseudomonadaceae; genus Pseudomonas; species Pseudomonas sp. X10. Next base: position 3,237,559 of record NZ_CM142677.1, read on the forward strand.
ATGCTTCACCGGGACTCACGGGAATAGCCAGAAGCGTGCAGCCATCTCCAAGCATCGCGGTCCAGCAATCTACAGAAGAAATGTTCTGCGTGATAAAGCGCCAACAGACCTGGCCGGTGTACTGCGGTACAACCTGCGGGAAAGCGATCTTGCGTACGACGGAATTGATGCCGTCCGCACCGACGACCAGGTCATACACATCTGATGTGCCATCGGTGAATACGACCTCGCACTGTCCGGCTGATTGATTGATGGCGTTGATGGACATGGCAGAGCGAACCTTGATGTCACCCAGGGCGCTGCGCAACATGCCATGGAACGTGGCGTGCGGAAGGGAAAGGCATGGGCCACATGCTGCCCATACATCCCTCGTGCGGGTATTACTCAGTTGCCGGCCCTGGCTGTCGAGGATGCGCTGATTCTCGATTGGGACGGCCTTCTCGCGCACGCGCTCTAACAGGCCAAGATGTTCAATGGCACGCGCCGCGTTACCTGGCAGATACAGCCCGGTTCCAGAGGGCGACGTGCTCGCTTGCTGTTCCACTACGTCCGCCTTGATACCACGCTGCTCTAAAGCAATGGCTAACGACAGCCCCGCAACGCCGCCGCCGACAATCAAAATTCTCATTTAAATGCCTATCCGCTTCTTCGTTCATTAAGCAGCGGGTGAACCCCAGGAGCTCCACCCACAGAGAGCCAATCAGGCAGAGCTTGCCACAATCTCCTGCGCCAGTAATCATGATGTTTCTCCCTATCTCGGTACTACCCGAAGGGGCAAGATGTCACTGCTGGGTCTCTGCTGAACTGCTCTAGTGTCCTGTACGGTAATGGCCAGCATGATGCGATCACGTCGTTTGATGATGGGGCTTTCACTACGTACTTAAACCACAGCCCTCCAACTCTGCACCTCGCCCAGCAACTTGCGCATTGCCGAAGGCAACTCGCCAAACAACTTCTGATATTCCAGACTGAAGTAACTGGTATGTGAAAAACCCCAACTCGCCGCAATATCGGAAATATTCGCCAGTGGCCGCTCCCTGATCACCCGCCGGGCGCCATTCAACCTCACCGAACGCAAGTACTGCACCGGCGTCACCCCGGCAATCGACTGGAAACTGTATTGCAGCGTACGCCGCGACACTTTCAGCCGCTTGCACAGGTCGATCACGCTCAGGGCACTGTCGGGCTCCTCCAGCAACCATTGGTGACAGCGGTTGACGATATAACGCCGGGTGCTCACACAGGGCAGCGCTCGCGGCTCATCCTCGAGCGCCTCCAGCCAGTCCGCCGCCAGCAGCATCACCTCCTGGGCGTTAGCCTCGGCCCGGGCGCCCTCCTGAGGCCCATCGAGCAACGCCAGCAGAGCCGTCAAGGCATGGGCCTTCCGCTGGTGCGAAAGCCTGATGGACTGCAATGTCTCACGTGCGCCCAGGCGCTCGAAGGCCGACTCGCTGGCCAGCGGGCGCAGCGCCTCGATGCCGATGGACAGGCACAGCACGTCCATGTCCGCCGGACTGACAATGGAAAACTCGCCCTGGCTGGGCATGAACGCCAGGGTATCGCTGGACAGGTCTTCCTCGGCATGCTGCCAAGACAGCGGCAGGATGACGTTCACCGCGCCCTCCGGCAAACGCATGTGCTGCACCGCCGATTGGTTCAGGCGCTCGCGGAACACCGACACGCCAGCGACCTCGGTCAACGACAAGCTGCCATCGAGCTTGCCGCGACTGAGCTGGTCGTAACGCTGCTGCCAACCCGGCAAGGCGCCGGCGTGCTCATGGATATCAGTGCTGTGGAAGGTATGGCGCATGCTGGGGCTCGGAAGGGCAATGGGAACGCGGTGGACAATGCCGAGCAAGATGCGCGCCAACCGCCCTCGCCCGCCACCAGCCTCGACAGCCGCCGGCATCTTCGTCAGCCCCTTCGGCGCCCCCACGGATAGCACCGTTTTGCAGCAGCAAACGCACTAGCGCAGGGCATTGGGCAGCACCTCAAATGAATGAAGTTTCACACTTCATCAATTGCCGATTTGTGTTACTCGACCCGGTTGACCGGCACTTAGTATTTATTCGTCACAACGGGGCCCGGCAATTAACCCAGCCGCCCCGCCTGGTTGGCAGAGAAACAAAAAAACCTGGCAGAAAAACAAAAGCAAATTTTCCGCTCGTTACCAAAAGAACCAGGCAATAACAAACGCCGGTTACTTCGAGGAACTTCGCAATGTTCAGTTCATTCAACAGGCGCCATCGTAAAACCTTCACCGGCCTGGCCCTGGCGGTGTCGTTGGCGACCCAGGCCGTACCCGGCCTGATGCCCGATGCCCTGGCCCACGGTGGCGCAGCAGAGATGGTGCCCCTGCAATCGACTCTCGAAGCCTTTGGTGCCACCGTGAAATGGGACGACTACGCCGACGTCTTCGTCATTGCCAAGGACGGTGCCTTCGTCAAGGTCAAACCCAAGGCCCACACCGCGCAACTCAACGGCAAGCGCGTGGAGCTCGAAGTGCCGGTGGTATTCAAGGGCGACACGGCCTACATGGGCAAGGGCTTCATCAACCAGGTGTTCCAATCCGGCCTGGACAAGACCTTCGTCCTCGAAACCCGCCCCCACCCGCTCAACCCGCTGACTGCCGACGAGATCAAGCGCGCCGTCAACGCCATCAAGGCCGCCCACAAGGACCAACCGAACCTGCGCTTCACCCAGGTTTCCCTGCACGAGCCAGAGAAGGCCCAGGTATGGAACTTCGCCCTCACCGGCGCCCCCGTCACCGCGCCGCGCCAGGCAGCCGTGGCGGTGCTCGACGGCAAGCACGTGATCGAAGCACTGGTCGACCTTAACAGTGCCGAGGTGCTGTCCTGGACACCGGTCAAAGGCGCCCACGGCATGGTCCTGCTGGACGACTTCGTCGCCGTACAATCGATCATCGAGAGCAGCCCTGAGTTCGCCCAGGCCGTGGCCAAGCGCGGCATCACCGACATCAAGAAGGTCATCACCACACCACTGACCGTCGGCTACTTCGACGGCAAGGATGGCCTGCAGCAAGACAAGCGCCTGCTCAAGGTGGTCAGCTACCAAGACGTGGGCGATGGCAACTATTGGGCCCACCCGATCGAAAACCTCGTGGCGGTGGTCGACCTCGAACAGAAGGCCGTGATCAAGATCGAAGACGCCGGCGTCGTCCCCGTCCCCCTCGCACCGCGCCCGTACGACGGCCGTGACCGCCAGCAACAGCCGCTCAAGCCGCTGGAGATCCTCGAACCCGAAGGCAAGAACTACACCATCGCCGGCAACAGCATCCAGTGGCAAAACTGGGACCTGCACCTGCGCCTGGACTCACGCGTCGGCCCGGTGCTGTCGACCGTCACCTACAACGATAAAGGCGTCAAACGCAAGATCATGTACGAAGGCAACCTCGGCGGCATGATCGTGCCGTACGGCGACCCGGACGTGGGCTGGTACTTCAAGGCCTACCTCGACTCCGGCGACTACGGCATGGGCACCCTCACCTCGCCGATCGAGCGTGGCAAGGACGCCCCGCAGAACGCCGTGCTGCTCGACGCCACCATCGCCGACTACAACGGCGAGCCGACCACCATCCCGCGGGCCATGGCCATCTTCGAGCGCTACGCCGGCCCCGAGTACAAGCACCAAGAGCTGGGCCGTCCCAACGTCAGCAGCGAGCGCCGCGAACTGGTGGTGCGCTGGATCAGCACCGTTGGCAACTACGACTACATTTTCGACTGGGTCTTCCACCAGAACGGCACCATCGGCATCGACGCCGGCGCCACTGGCATCGAAGCGGTCAAGGGCGTGCAGGCCAGCACCATGCATGACCACAGCGCCGAACACGACACCCGCTTCGGCACCCTGATCGACCACAACATCGTCGGCACCACTCACCAGCACATCTACAACTTCCGCCTCGACCTGGACGTCGACGGTGAGAACAACTCCCTGGTCGAGATCAACCCCGTGGTCGCCAAGAACGACAGCGGCGGCCCGCGCACCAGCACCATGCGCACCGAACAGCGCACCGTCACCCACGAGCAGCAGGCCGCACAGAAATTCGACCCCGGCACCATCCGCCTGCTGAGCAACCCGGGCAAGGAAAACAAAGTCGGCAACCCCGTCTCGTACCAACTGATCCCCTATGCCGGCGGCACCCACCCTGTGGCCAAGGGCGCCAACTTCGGCTCGGATGAGTGGCTGTACCACCGCCTGAGCTTCATGGACAAGCAACTGTGGGTGACCCGCTACGACCGTGACGAGCGCTTCCCTGAAGGCCGCTACCCCAACCGCTCGGACAAAGACACCGGGCTGGGGCAATTCACCCAGGATGACCAGTCGATCGAGAACACCGACAACGTGGTCTGGCTGACCACCGGCACCACCCACGTGGCCCGGGCCGAAGAGTGGCCGATCATGCCGACCGAATGGGTGCATGTGTTGATGAAGCCTTGGAATTTCTTTGATGAGACGCCGACGTTGGGGGCGAAGGTGAGTAGCGAGTAAGCGGATGTGAGAAAGGCGGCCTGGTCATCCCAGGCCGCCTTTCTTTTATATTGTTGATTGGTCTGACGCCGCTTACTCCAGCATCGCGACCTTTCTGCCATTGAATTCGGTGTAGTAGTCAACAACGTCTTCGGCAAGCCCTATCAGCCCGTCCTCGGAAATGGTCAGCAAATGCGAGTCGTACAGGGCATGCAAGTCCTTGCGCAGCAGCAGGCCATCACTCGCGTTGTTATCACCCTGTCGCCACTTCTTACCGTGACGATGTGCGGCGTCGAGCGCCCGCTCAACTGCACAGCCGCTGATCGCACAACGGCCGCCGAAGGCCGTGAATACCTTGCGCCTGAACGCGGCCTGGTCTGGACGTATCTCCACGCAGGCAAACCTGGCCGCCTTCGCTTCCAGCGACTCGCCTTGAACGGCTGGTTGCAGAAGGAACTCTTTGTCGGACCAGTACGCATAGAGTTTCAGTCGCTCACGCTCCTCATCCTCGATGCCAAACTTTGGCAAGCCATCAGATGAACTCTCTTCGCGGGTCCCTATTATCAACGCCGTAATAATCGGTTCATTGAGCGCTAATGCCTGCTCTGCTAACAGCTCCATACTATGTTCGAGTGTGAACCTGTCGGTAATGCCAAAAACTTCCGCTATCTCCATGTAAGAGACAGTGCCATGAGCCTTGGCCAAGGCAATCAACCAATGGCGCATGGCTGGAAGTCGGGACGTGTATTCCAGAGCGCGCCTCGTGCGCTCATTACCTGCGAGGCTGGCCTGTGCCAAACGAGCCATGTAATCTTCAGCCCAGTTGTCGACGGAGCCATAACGGTCAATCACATTCCGCAGCTTTGCCGGATCCACCAACTTCGTTGAGTTCTGGGGACTGCGCGCGTAGTGAATCCCAGCAGGATTGATTTCCTTGCTGAATGCCTGGAATGAAACGTCGATAGGGATTGGGCGCTCCAGCAGGTAGGGAAAAAAATCGTCCGAATCCCAGAATGCCCTGGACACTGCCGCAGCGTCGGGTTTCCTGAACAGACCAGAGACCTTGGCCACCCAGCGATAGGCATTCGTCCAGGACGCCTTAGGCCCTTCACAACGCGTCGTACAGAAAAAACAGATGTCTCCTACCGCGATCTCATCGAACTTCCGTTCATTCCCGCCCTTTGCCGTTTTGGGAAAACCCCATGCATAGAGATCGCCCTGTGGCACCGTAACCTGTGGGGGAAGTGCCTGAAGGCGAACCTGTGAGATGGGTGCAGTCAGCGTTTTATCGTAGTTTTCAATAGCAGTGGGGTCGTTCAAGCCACCAGCAGCAATCACCCAGACAGCCATACACTACGATCCCCTTGACGAGTTTCTATGGCGATATGCCATTGGTCCATAGGGAAGTCTTTTATACAAGATGTTACGTAAACGCAATACAATGATCGCTCGAGCGAGCGGTTGCACGTAAGCCGCAGAATGAAAAAGCGGCTTGATCATCCCGGACCATTCTCATTCTCCACCCCCCATGTCAGGACATTGTTGCTGTTGGATGCCGATTGACGTGCAAGAGCGCGTGTTCACTTTCCGAAAAAACAGAACGCCAGTTCACTGAGCCCCACATACACCTGGGTGCCCGCAATCACGCCAAACATCGGCAGCATGTCGCGGGCATAGCCCACGTCATGCTCTGGCGTAACGCGGAGCAGGCGGTCATCTATTCAACCGCCAACGCCCTCGCCAAAACTGCCGATGCCGACAGGCTTGAGGGGTGTCGTGACCGTGGATTCCGTCGTATCGGATTTTTCGCTCATGCATTACTCCCTGTCTGTCCCCTGCATACCTCAATTTTTGCGGTCGCCGCACCCTCTGTAGGAGCAGGCGAAGCCTGCGATCGAGGACAAAGTCCTCGCCTTGCGCAGGTACTGCTTGCAGCGGTCCTTTCGCTGGCAAGCCAGTGGACAGACCCGTGCTTACCCACCGAATGCAGCACCCGCTCCCAATCACTTAACTGGCAAAGATGGGTCAGTGATGCAACTGCACCTTGCTCAATGCCATCTCGACCAGGCTCCGGGAGTTGTCGATCTCATGCATCGTCGCCAGGGTGAAAACCTGGCTTGAGGGTTTGGGGTGGGGTCAGGGCGCAGACCAGGTATTCGGAGGTCTGGATAAGGAGGTCTTCGAGGGTGACGTTGGTGTCTTTTGGGATGCATGGTGGGTCGGGGACGGTCTTTAACATAGCAACCCCCAATACTGGTGGAACCGCCACGGCCCTGCTGTCAAACGAGAAGGTGGCAGCTGTACGCGGGTTGACAGACTGAGAGTATTGGAACTCGGCGCACACGAGGGTGCCCCACGCACAGCCGCCATAAAGCGACACACGCAGAACAACACTCACGACCGGTTTTGACAGGACCGGATGAATACTGCCGCAACGGTAAAAGCATGATTGGGAAATGGACTACAAGGAATAAGGAAAGTCTGAAGATTTCATCGGTTTTGCAGTCCGCTAAGCCCCAGCAGAATCCTCAACCTTTTCTGCCATGGGGCCACGCTGGACTATCGGTAAACCTGAAGAGGGTATGAAGCAAGCTATCCTACGCCACTATCCAACTCATGAACCTAATGCATACGGTTGTATTAGCAGCAATATAGATCCAGGTCTCACAGATAGTTAGCGCCCACATCAGCGAGATAAAGTTCCCCATGGCATAACAGTAGTAATGAGAAATGCAAAGCGTTCTTTTACCGGAAGAAAGGAGGAGCCTTTCCTCAAAGGGGAGCCTCAGATACCTCGCTTCCAACCAGAGCTGAAAAGCCTTGAACAGCAGGGTAGCCACTATTATGTCCGGCACGCCCCGAAGCAGCGCATAGATGTAAAGTTGTCGCTCAATCAATCCGACCAGTTGCCCTAAAGGCCTGCCGGTGCCAAGTTCATCCGTGATGAAGTCCTTAGCCTCACTTCTTTTATGTGCTCTGTCAGCAGAGTCCGTCGACTGACGGAAAACTGAGTCAACGACATTGTTGGCAAAAAAGCTGGTCACCTTACCAATCGTCCAACTTATAACGTTCGCCATGGTGAGAAATAAATTCGTCAACGTCATCAAGGCGAAGAGAATCAGGCCCTCGTTAGATACGGCGGTTATCTGGCTGCCGAGTATTCCAGTCACTGAGCACCTTCTTGGATGCTGATAGCATCCATCATCCGCTAGCCGTTCGTCAGCTTTCTCAGCCAAGCATCAGGGCGTTTCCATAAAATACGCCCTAGTCAACCTTAGTATCATTTTGCCGTTACTGCGAGAAAAGTTTCCGTGTTACAGCTTGTAGATAGTGATAACTGCCTGATCCATAGCCATCGAACAAGCGCATCTGGCTGCCGCCTCAGGTGTACGACAGGAAACGAGCCATACCCAAAATGTTTAGTTCAAAGGTGCCAACCACCACACCAGAATCGCCGGCAACAAAACAAACGACAGTACCGTCGAGCACATCACCAGATTCGCCACCTGCTCAGGAGAACGATTGGCCCGTACCGCCAACAGGTAGTTGAAAACCGCCACGGGCATCGACGACTGCACCACCAACACCGCATGCGCCAACGGCTCCATCCCCAGCGCATACCCCAGCCCCCAGCCCACGCCGGCCCCCAAAAGAATCCGCAACCCACCCAGCAGCAAGCCGTTGCCAAGGTGGCTCAAGCGAATACTGGCCAGCGAGACACCCAGCGTCAGCAGCATCAACGGAATGGTCATCCCGCCCAACAAATCAACGGTATTGCCCAGCCAGCGTGGCAATTGCAGATCGAAGAAAATGATCGGCATGGATAGCGCCAAGCTGATCACGATCGGATTGCGTACCAGGTCCCTGATAGACGCAGCACTGCCCGAAATTGCCAGACCAATCGTGAACTGGAAGATCGACAGCGTCAGAAAAAACGCTACAGCCAGCGCCAAACCGTGATCACCGAAGGCATAGAGGCTGATTGGCAGCCCCATATTGCCCGTATTGGGAAACATGAACGCCGGCACGAGCACCCGCCATTGCTGGCGGAACACACGGCTCAAGAGCACCCCGAGCAGGCCCATAGCGGTCATGGCAAGTACACACGCAAGCGCCATGGAAGCGAATGCACCCGGGTCCAGGTTGGTACGGCTCAACGTCGACAGCACCAGAGACGGTGTGCCAATGGTCATGACCAAACGAGCGATAAAATCCGTGGGATAGACATGACCACTGCGAGCCCAGCCGTAACCGATACCGGCGACGATGAAAACAGGGGCGAGTACGGCAAACAGCTCAGCCAGCATGGCCATGGATCTCCAAAGAAACGGCCATCCTAGAAGCTGATTGCAGGATGTTGCAAGAAGCTACCCACCCCTGCTGGGCGCGACGAGGTGATTACAGACTCAATACCCTACGCCTGCGCCAACACAGACACGACGTCGAATTGATAAACCACTGGCAACTTCTCAAAGGTCGACAGGCAGCGGCTGTTTCAGCCATTTCTCGGCGTTGCGGCTCAGACTGCCATCAGCCTTGGCTTCCGCCAGGCTGGTGTTGATCCTCTCCAGCAGTGCGGGTTCGTTCTTGGACAGGCCGACGTAGACCGGTGAGTCCTTGAGCTTGACCTTCAGTTGCGGCACCTTGGCCGGATTCCTTTCAGCGATGGAGGCCATGACCACGCTACCGCTGGCGATCAGCTCGACCTGACCGGAGAGGTAAGCGGCGACGGTCGCGTTGCCGTCTTCAAAACGTTTGATGATGGCCCCCTTGGGCGCTACCGCGCTGAGCTCTATGTCTTCAATCGCGCCGCGAGTGACACTGATGGTCTTGCCCACCAGAGCCTCGATTGACTCGACCTTCGTCGCCTCAGGCCCGAACACCGCCAGGTAGTACGGCGCATAGGAGCTTGAGAAGTCGAGCACCGCCTCACGCTCGGGGTTCTTACCCAGGCTGGAGATCACCAGATCGACCTTGCCGGTGGTGAGGAACGCGATGCGGTTGGTGCTGTTGACCGGGGTCATCGCCAGCTTCACCCCGAGCTTGTCGGCCAGCAGCTTCGCGGTGTCGATATCCAGGCCACGCGGCTGGAGGTCCGGGCCGACGGAGCCGAACGGCGGGAAGTCCTGGGGCACGGCCACCTTCAGCACGCCACGTGCGCTGATGTCAGCGAGGGCATCGGCCTGGGCCTGGGGCAATGCCAGGGCACCGCCGCAGAACAGGGTTGCCAGGAGCAGGGAACGGAAGGTTTTCATGGGGATGACCTCGATGGGATGCAGGAAGATTGCCTGCTCTGGCAAGTGCACAGCCCATGCCAGGCTAGCCTTTTCGGATGACAAGAACGCGGTATCGCCCATGGCCGCCTGGTCGGACCAGTCTGAACAGCTGCATCATCGAGGCGATACGCCGTGTGTGCCTCGCCCCTCTTTCGTGCAAGCCTGTAGGCCCTTGTGCTAGCAAGGAGCAAGCCCTGGCCCTTGCATGCGAAGTGCCCATCCAACTGAATTGCTGGGTGGATCTCATTCCTACCCCGCCTCAGCAAATACCTTGCAAGCCATCCCCCGCCGGCATTGGTCCAACGCTGGGGTAGGAAATAGAGAAAAAGGCGGACGGCCCCTTGGGTAAAGGCGCCGCCACGCCAAATCAGTGTGACGACACCTCCAGCCCGTAAGCCTGGCACGTGCGCGCATACTGGCGCCCCTGGGCGTGGACTGCCAGAGCGGCAAGGCCGGCGGGGATCACCAGGACGGCGAAGATCTGCTCGAACGACCAGCCCAGGCTCATCATCTGCGCACCGGCGAAGGCGCTGAGGATCGCGCCGAAGCGGCCGACCCCGCTCATCCAGCTGACCCCAGTGGCACGTGCCTCGGTGGGGTAGCAGTAGGCGGCCAGGGCGTTCATGCCGACGCTGGAACCGTTCAAGCAGAAACCCACCGCCCAGGCGACCATGCACAGCAAGACGAACTCGTGAGTGGCGTGGCCGATGGCGAAGATCACCACACCGGCGACCAGGAAGGTCAACATGATCACCTTGTAGCGGCTCCAGCGGTCCATCGCCCAGCCAACCGTCAGCGCACCAACCGGTCCGCCGACCTGGAACATCGAGGTGACGATGGCGGCATCGGCGATGCTGTAGCCGCCGCCTTCCTTGACCAGGGTCGGCAGCCAACTGCTGAACAGGTAGACCAGGAACAGCGAGAGGAAATAGCCGGTCCACAGCATCAGGGTGCCGAAGCGGTAGCGCGGCGACAGCACTATCCGCGCGGCGCTGGTGTTGGCGACAGGTGCCTTGGGCACGACGAAATGGGTATTCGCGTCGGCCAGGCCCGGCGCCAGTCGATCGATGATATGGAGAATGCTCGCCGCGGGAGCATTCTTCGCCACCAGGAAGCTCACCGACTCCGGCAGCTTGAAGTAGAGGATCGGTGCGACGATCAGCGGCAGCACGCCACCGAGCACCAATACACTGTGCCAGCCCAGGTTGGGAATCATCCAGGCGGAGAGGAAGCCACCGCCGGCGGCACCGAGGGAGAAGCCGCAGAAGGCCACGGTGATCAGGAACGAACGGCTGCGCTCGGGAGCGTACTCCGATACCAGGGTGCTGGCGTTGGGCATCGCCGCACCAAGGCCGAGGCCAGTGAGGAAGCGCAAAATGACCATCATGGTGATGTCGGTGGAAAACGCCGTGGCCAAGGTCCAGAAGCCGAAGAAGAAGGTGCTGACCACCAGCACGATCTTGCGTCCGTAGCGGTCGGCCAGGGGACCGGCGACCAAGGCGCCGATCGCCAGGCCGACCAGCGCGGCACTCAGCACCGGGCCCAGGGCCTGGTGATCGATACCCCAGTCCATCCGCAATTGCGGGGCGATGAAGCCCATGATCGCCACATCGAAACCATCCAGGGCGATGATCAGGAACCCGAAGAACACCACCCATTTCTGGTAGCCGCCGATGGGTCGGTTGTCGATCAGCTCACGCACGTCCAGCGTTTGCGCTTTGTTCACAGCAGTCACCTCTCATAGTCGGGTCGCCAAGGTGGGCGGCCTCTTTCTTGTTGTCGAAGCGATGGCCGGGTGGCCAAGGTGTTGCCTTGCCCCCTTCCCCAAGGGCTGTCGGGGAAGGGGCTGTCTCCTCGGAGCGATCCCCTCCCCCATATGAATGGGAAAGGAGTAGCCGGAACTCAGAGCCCTTCCAGCACCCTGAACCGTACCGGCTTGATAATCCGCGTCTCCTGGGCCACCACCAGGTGTCGGGTGGCCTGCAGGTACTCGTTGAACGCCGGGTCGCTGTCGCGCGCGGCGCTGCGCTTCTCGAAGTCGTCCAGGCTGTCGTAGCCCCACAAGTGCACCACTTGGTTCAGCGGGCCGATGCTGCTGGTGTAGAAGGCCAGCGGCGCGCCCAGGTGCCTGAGCAGGATCGGCATGGCCAAGCGGTCGAACAGTTCGAGGAACTCGGCCATGCCACGCGGGGAGATGCTGTAGATGCGGTGGTCGACGATCGGTTTGTGGTTCATCTCAAGCCACCTCCTGCTTGTTCTGCTGCGCAACGGCAGCCGGCTCGACCCGGGCCAGGTGGCGGGCGGTGATGTAGCCAAAGGTCATGATCGGGCCGAGGGTGATGCCGGCGCCGGGATAGTTGCCACCCATCACGCTGGCGCGGTCGTTGCCCACCGCGTAGAGGCCGGGAATCGCGCTGCCATCGTCGGCCAGTACCGCGCCCTCGACGCTGGTGCGCAAGCCGTCGAAAGTACCGAGGTCCCCCATCACCACCTTCAGTGCGTAAAAGGGCCCTTCGCTGAGCGGCGCCACGCAAGGGTTGGGCTTGTGCTCGGGATCGGCCAGGTAGCGGTTGAAGCTGGTGCTGCCACGGCCGAACTGGCTGTCCACGCCCAGTTGCGCACCCTGGTTGTACTCGCGCACGGTCTGCTCCAGCCCCGCCGCGTCGAGCCCGGCATTGCGCGCCAGCTCGGCGAGGGTCCGGCCCTTGGCCAGGTAGCCGTTGCGCACCAGCGGCGCTAGCGGCATCGGTGCTGGCTTGGCGTAGCCGAGGCCGTACTTGCCGATGGTGCGACTGTCACAGACCAGCCACATGGCGGTTTCTGGCTCGCCAGCACAGGCCTCGACCATCGCCGCACCGACGTCGTGGTAAGAGTTGGACTCGTTGGTGAAGCGCTTGCCATTGCGGGTCACGCCAATCACCCCCGGCTTGTAGCGGTCCAGCAGATGCGGGAAGGCGCCGAACTGGCCGTTGCCCAGGGGCACCTTGGAGGTAGGCATCCAGGCCGCCGGCTGCGGGAAGCGGATATCGACCTTGCCGCCGACCGCCTCGGCCATGCGCGCGCCATCGCCGGTATTGCCGCTCGGCACCGGCGAGAAGTGCTCGCCGCCGCGCCTGAGGTGCGGATAGGCCTGCCGGATTCGTGCCAGATCGTGGGAGAAACCGCCGCAGGCCAGCACCACGCCACGCCGCGCTTCGATGCGCACCGTACCTTGTGCATCATTGACCTGCGCGCCGATCACCCTGCCCCGCTCCAGTAGTAACTGGCGGGCAGCAGTACCGGTGTGGATCGGGATGCCCAGGTCCAGGGCCGACTTGGCCAGCCGCGCGGCCAAAGCGTTGCCGCTGGTGACCTGTACGCCACGGCGGTACAGCAGTAACTCTTTGAGGTGGACGGCCAGGCGCTTGGCCACGTAGAGGAACGAGGTCAACGAGCGGGTAGCGTTGAAGAAGTGCTTCAGGTCGGCGTTCGACGAGTTGAACATCATGCCCATGAAGGTGATGGTCTTCAGTGGCGGCCGCAGGCGTTCGATGTCCTTGCCCAGCGTACGGATGTCGAACGGCGCGGCGAGGATCGAGCGGCCGATATCGACACCGCCGGCAACGTCCGGATGATAGTCCGGGTACAGGGTCGGCACGAACCTGACCTCGGTCTCGCGCTCGAAGAACTCGACCATCTCCGGGGCGGTGTCGAGGAAGGCGTCCACCGCCTCGGCGTCGAAACAGGCACCGGCCTCGTTCTTCATGTAGGTCAACGCCGCCTCGCGGCTGTCCCTCACGCCATTGGCCTGCGCATGCGGGTTGCCGGGAATCCACAGCACGCCGCCGGAAAACGCGGTGGTGCCGCCGAAGTAGGCCTCCTTCTCAATCACCACCACGTCGAGGCCGTGTTTCTTCGCGGTGATAGCAGTGGACAAGCCGCCAGCTCCGGCGCCTATCACCAGTACGTCGCAATGGAGGGTGGAAGCAGTCTGCTGGGTCATGGTCGTGTTCTCCGGGCATGACCGGGCACCGGCCGTCAGGGCGGCCGATAACGGGTCGTGGTCTTGGTGGGGCGCTGTACTCAGCGGGCGATCGGCGACTCGTAGCCGGGACGCGGAATCAGCGCCATCAGCATGCTTTCCAGGCCGCCGTCGACGGTCAACTCGGCGCCGTTGATGTAGTCCGAGCGCGGGCTGGCAAGGAACAGCACAGCGTCGGCGATGTCTCGAGGCTCGCCGATACGGCGGTTGGCGGTCATGTCCTGGCGCTGCTGCTCGACCCTGGGGTCGGCGTAGAAGGCCGCCGACAGCGGCGTGCGGATCAGCCCCGGGCAGATGGCATTGCTGCGCACCCCACGCGCGCCCCATTCGGCGGCCAGTTGCCGCGACAGCATGCTCACCGCCGACTTGGCCGCACTGTAGGCACCGCTCCAGGTCTGCGGGTAATGGGAGGCGATGGAGGCGACATGGACGATGCGTCCGCCCTGACGGGCCAGCATCGCCCGGCCGAAGGCCTGGGCACACAGCAGGTAGCCGCCGAGGTTGACCGACAGCACCGCGTTCCACTGTTCCAGGGTGATATCTTCGAGCGCCGCCGGCCGCAGTACGCTGGCGTTGTTCACCAAGACGTCGCAGGTGCCGTAAAGCGCCTCGACCTGGGCGGCGGCGTCGTGCACGCTGGCCGGGTCGGCGATGTCGCAGGCGATCACCGGGACCTCGGTGCCGGCAGCTTCGGCGAGGCTGCCGGCGAGGTCGCGGCACTTGGCTTCGTCGCGGTCCAGCAGGACGACGCGCGCCCCTTCATGGACCAGGGAGGTGGCTATCTCGCTACCGATACCGCCGGCCGCGCCAGTAACGACGCAGACGGCTCCGTCGAGAGCGAGCCAGGAATTATGCGCTTGGATCTTGGTCATTGTTATCTCCAGCGTGCTGGGCAAGAAAGGCGAAGGAGGAACTCGGCAGCCTCTTCACGTGGAGCAGAGTTTATGACCAGCCAGGACGAGCGCAGAATGGACAAAACTCACAAGCAGCCAGACATTTTCGGCAAATGTCCAGGTGGTGGTATTGGGCAGGCAGATAGAAACCTCGTACATAGGGTCAGGGGTTTGCGCACGGGGTGAAGTCTTCGCTATGGTAAAAAACACCGCCTCCCCAATTACAACAACAATGAGCCAGATCCCCAGCTACGACCTCTACGGCGAAGCACCGCAGCCGGCTTGGCACGAGTCCCTGCACGTGGAGTCGATCTCCACCCGTTCCGGCGCCTACGACTGGGAGATAGCCGCCCACCGTCACGACGGCCTGCTGCAGATCCTCTACGTCCAGCAGGGCTCCGGCGAAGTGCTGGCGGACAGCGCGCGGATACGGATGCAGGCGCCCTGCGCCATCGTCATCCCGGCGCAGACCGTGCACGGTTTCAACTGGAACGGCCGGGTCGAGGGCCTAGTGATCACTGCAGTGCAGCCACCGCTGGAGGGCGTCGCCCGAATACTCTCGCCGAACCTGCTGACACTGCTGCACAAACCCCATGTGCTCGCCCTGCCGCAGTGGAGCGACGCCGAAGACCCGCTGCTGCCGCTTTGCCGGCAACTGCGCGAGGAATACTTCAACCGCGAGCGCGAACACCAGGCCTGCAGCATGTCGCTACTGCTCGCGCTGCTGATCCATGTCCTGCGCTTCGCCGGATTCGACGCCGAGCAGCCGGTAGCCGCCAACAGCCGGCGCAGCCAACAGGTCAAGGCCTTCCGCGAACTGGTCGACAGCCACTACCGTGGCCACCGCGCGGTCAACGAGTACGCCAGCGACCTCGGCGTCACGGTCGCCACCCTCGGCCGCCTGTGCCAGGAACAGCTGGGCATGACGCCGATGGCGGTGATCAACGCCCGACTGGTGCTAGAGGCCAAGCGTGAACTGGCCTACTCCAGCCTGAGCATCAAGGAGATCGCCCACGACCTGGGCTTCTCCGACGTCGGCTACTTCAGCCGCTTCTTCCGCAAGAACAGCACGCTGACCCCGAGTGAATTCCGCGAGGCCTCGCAGTGCGAGGAACGCCCCAGTGATTGTGCGAATCGTCCCACCGATTGAAGGTTTTCTGCACCTATCGCCGCGCTTCCCCAAACAATTCGCCCCCAATGCTTTCCTCCGGGCAATAAAACCGCCCGAAGGCGGACTGTCGGTTGTAATTGATGTAGGGAACTATGTAGCCCCCTCATGTCTCCACTACTCCGGTACACGCGCTCCGGATGGATTGCTGGAGGCCCTACTCCGAGGGTCGCTTCGCGTCACATATCCGAGGCAGAAGCCGTATAGGGTAGTTCCGCATGTACAGATCTGTGCGCAGAGCGACAGATAACTGCCACCCCTCATGCGCCGGCCAGGATCAGGTAACCACCCGTTCGTCACCAACTATCGCTGTTCAAGGTGGCCGCGAGAGCACGTGCTCAGCGGCTATTCGATTGACCCATGGTCACTACACGGCCTTGCTCCGGTTGAACGATGATGACTTTGCATTCCTGACCTCGAATGACAAATCAGAGTCAGACTCAGAATAAAAACGTAACTATCGATGTGGATACTTACTGCCACTGTCCCCTGACACTATGGGTGCGTTTCAGGAGCGCCCGTCGTCCCATTCATGGAGCAGCGTGATGGTTTCAGACATTCTCGTTGCCGAGACATCAAGCGCCAACAACGAAGAGAATGATCGTGTTCGGGCCAACGAAATCTGTTTCGGTGAATTTGTCCTTTTCCCACAACAGCATTTGTTGCTAAGAAATGGCGAGCCGGTGCCTTTGGGAAGCCGTGCGATTCTTCTATTGATCGCATTGGTCTCCCGCCCAGGAGAACTGCTGGCAAAGACCGAACTACTCGCCCATGTCTGGCCAAGATTAGTGGTCGAGGAATGCAACCTGCGAGCACAGGTTCTTGCCTTACGTCGTGCGCTCGGTGAGGGCAGAGACTGGATCGTTACCGTTGCGGGGCGTGGCTACCGTTTCGTCGCACCGATCAGTCGCCGATCGATCAGCACTGAGCGCACCTCCCGCGAGATGGACGAAGTATACGAGCCCTCTATAGCTCGAAGTTTCGGTCGTGAGGAACTGCTAGGCATTCTTGAAGTAAAACTGGCGAGCCACCGTTTCGTGACCATTACCGGGCACGCAGGCGTTGGCAAAACCACCGTCGCGCTTGCCTTGGCGAACCGGATGCAGCGGCAATATCCAGAAGGCAATGTGTTCATCGATCTCGCAACGAGCGACCGAAATCTGCCCGTTTCCACGCTTATCGCGCAGGTTCTGGGACTAGACTGCCTTACCGAAGATCCGCTGCGGGTCGTTACCAGACACCTCGAGTCGCACAAGATGCTTCTCGTGTTCGACAGTTGCGAAGCTGTACTGGAAGACACGGCACAAGTGATTGAAGCGATCCTACGCTCTGCCCGACAGTGCCTGGTCCTGGTCACCAGCCGTGAGCCGCTTGGAGCAAACGGCGAGTTCGTCCACGAACTGGCTCCCCTACAGTTTCCGACGACCAGCGATCAGCTGGACAGCGTGAAAGCGCTGAGTTATCCCGCAATCACGCTGTTGGTCAACTGTATGGTCGCCCATAACATGGGTTATATCTTCACCAATCAACACGTTCGTGCAGCGGTGGCCATCTGTCAAAAGCTCGATGGCAACCCGCTGGGAATAGAAATCGCCGCTGCCAGGGTGCGCAGCTTCGGTCTGGAGCACTTGGCCGAGATGGTCGATGGGGATTGGCGCTTGCAGATGATCGGTCGGCGAACGGCTCCGCACCGACATCGTTCGCTGGCTGCGGCGCTGGACTTCACCTACACCCTGCTGTCGCGTCAGGAGCAAGCGATGCTGGGCCAATTGTCTGTGTTCTCCGGATCGTTCACCTTGCGTGCAGTGACGGCCGTGATACACGCCGATGGGCAGGATCTCGCGCAGACCCTGGAGCGCCTCGTTAGCAAGTCGCTGGTGGTTTCACGTGGACAAAGCCCGGTCAAACGTTACCGGCTGCTGGAAACGACACGGCTTTACGCTGCGCAGAAAGTCGGAACGCAGGCTGAAAAAGATCTGCTGGCACGACGACACGCCAGATGGGTGCTTGATGAACAGAAACGATCTGTTGAGGACCTCGACAGTATGACACCGCAAGCGTGGCTGGAGCATTACGGTGCGGAGATTGACAGCGTTCGCACGGCGCTGGCCTGGGCCTACTCAACACACGGTGACGCGAAACTGGCCGTAGAGCTGACGCTGGTCAGCGTCCCGCTTTGGTCGCGCCTGTCATTGACAGATGAATGCCAGGGCTGGATCAAACGCGGCCTCAACAGCGACTCTGAAAGCTGCCCTGTGCAACAGCATCAGCGCATGTTGTTAGTGACGGCTGCAACGAGCGCGAGTTGAGGCAAACGATCTGAGGTCAGGCTTCAGATCAACCACGCCGACACTAGCCCGTCTGCTACGGCCTGGAACATGTGATCGGGCACCGGGTCGCCTAGGGTTGCGCGCCTGGCGATGTCCACGGCCAATTGGGCGTCGATCCTGTGAGCGATGCTGAGCACTGGAACGCTCACGTCAGAAACACCGCTTCCACTTTTACGATGGCTGCGCCTGCACCGCCAGTAGAACCTGATGTCTTGAGGTACGAAACTTCCTGTGGCTAATGCAGACATGCTCGCGCCACGAACGCCTTGGCATGACTGCACCACACGAATTAATAGTAAGCAGGGTACTGAGGCGGCCACCGTGAAACGTTGTGAAAGAGCGACCGGTAATGCAACGGCGTAATGAAATTGCAGCGAAAAACATTAATTGGCCTTCATCAATCGGAATCAAATAGCCTTCGACATTAATGTAAGAAAAACATGAGACTTAATATATTTCTGCAAAAACACAAGAGTAGCTGTATTTTCAGCGCTCACACTACCGACCAAACGAAATACTCCTGCCAGGCGCCGCAACATAGCGACTCCAGGCGTGTGAAATGTTGTGAAAGCGTACGCCACTGTCATCCGTCATTACATCTCTCTGGTACTGTTTTCGCAGAAACAACCGTTGGATTGATGTGCTGTGCGGGACAGCAGGACGCTATCTTTCCAGGGTGGAAATGCCGCCAGTCTACATATCGAGCCGGATTTATTTTTGACAGTTCGCTGCACGGGTGAATGCCTGCGACAATACCATTCCCCTGAATGCTAACTAAGTCAACGTATTCATCCGGCCCTTTAGCGTTAATCCGTACACGCCTTCTTGAGTTCGACTGTTTCTTTACCTCATCACGGGAGCCTGCACATGCCACTCACAATCACCGATATATCCTCTCTGTTTCCCGTCACATTTGGCGCGCTCGGCAATGCATCCACGGGCCGCTGGGGCGACGCGATGGAGCGTGCACGGGCCAAGGATGCCGGCATCGAATGGGAACGCCCCGACGATGATCATCGCTCCGCCCAAGAGATCATCGACGACAGCCCACTGCTCAAGAACCTGGGCAATCAAGGCGGTGTAAAAGATAAGCTCAAGGAACGGGTCGGCGATTTCGAAACCGATCCCGACGCAGCTTATCGCGCGGTACAAGTGCTGGATCATGTCGAGCAACTGGACGAAAACGGCAACCGCATTGCGGGCAAGAATATCGGCAATGGCAGAGTGGACGGCTACACCAACAGCGCTGAGGCCAGACACGGTACCGAAGCAGGCCGCTTGCAGGATTTCGGCAAATACGGCTTCGAAAACCTCAAAGGTGAACTCAAGCACGTCGACGCAGCGGCAGAGGACCCGGCCGCCCGTAAAAAAGCGGAATCGTTGGGCATCAAATGGGAGCGTCCCGCAGGCGACAGTCGCTCGGCACAGGACATCATCGACGACAGCCCGCTACTGAAAAATCTTGGCAATCAAAGTGGCGTGAAAGACGCACTCAAACAGCAGGTGGGCGATTTCGAACGTGACCCCGATGCTGCCTATCGCGCCACTCAGGTGCTGGACCACATTACGCGGTTCGACGATAACGGTCAGCGTCTGGCCGGAAAGGATGTCAACAACAGCAGCATCGACGGTTTTACCAACAGCGGTGAAGCCCGGCACGGTACCGAAGCCGGTCGACTGCAGGATTTCGGCAAGTATGGCTTCGACAGCCTGCATGGCAAACTCAAGAACGTCGCCGATGTGGGTAACGATCGCGAGGCGCGCAAGGCAGGCGAAGACGCGGGTATCGTATGGGAACTGCCAAAGGATGATGATCGCTCTGCCAAAGACATCATCGACGCCAATCCGCTGCTCAAGAACCTTGGTAACCAGAGCGGCGTGAGGGACGCCTTTAAAGAACGCGTAGGCGATTTCGAGAACGACCCCGATGCGGCTTTTCGCGCCAGCCAGGTTCTGGACCGCATCGTCGGCTACGATGAAAACGGCAAGGCCCTCAGCGGCGACAGCGTGGCCAACAGCAGTGTGGACGGTTTCACCAACAGCGGCGAAGCCAAGCATGGCACGGAGGCTGGCCGGCTCCAGGATTTCGGCAAGTATGGCTTCGAGGCCCTGCCCCACGCTCAGGCCAGCGAAGAGCTGTCGAGCTACAAAGACTATCTCAAGAGCAACCCCAACGCCGACACAGGTTCGAAGAAAGTCGCCGAATACACGGCGATCCTGGACCAGAAATATGATTCGATCCGCGGCAAGAACGGCTCTGACGGTCCGCTGACCGAGCAGAATATCAAAGACTATATAGACGCCAACCCGCAGCTCAGTGACAAAGAAAAAGCAGCACTGAGTTTCTGGAGCCAGCCAGGTGCCTACAAAATGCTCGACACTGCCAGTGATAAGACAGGCGACAAGGCCGACGGCAAAGTCAGCAAGAATGATATCCAGAATTGGCTCAAATCTGACGCCCCGGCTGACGCAACCGGTGTGACCAGTCTGCTGTCGGGCGTGGTCACAGGCAACCTCAGCCACAACGTTGACACCAGCAAGCTGGACAAAGATGTGTTCGAGCATCCCGAGAATTACACGGCCAAGGAAAAGGCGGCCGTGTTGTTCGACCTGCAAGGTGCACAGAAACTGGTGATCGATGGGGCCAACGCAGGCCTGTGGGGAGATGACTACGGCAAGGTATCGATTGCCAACCGTTCCGGCGCTATTTGGGAACCGGACAAAGTCCTCCTGGACATCAATGAACATATCAGCATTCTGCAGAACGATCAGCCCACGGCGGACTACCTGAAGAAAGGCACCGCTGACGCCACCAAAGCGCTGTTCGAGTCCGATCCAGAACTCAAGAAAGCCGTGACGCAAACCTACAAGGACGAGATCAAATCCGGCAAGGCGCTGGACCAATCATGGCAGGCTGCCACCAAGGACGGAAAGGTCGATCAGACAGAAGCCCTGAGCAACTTCTACGCCACCGCCCAAGGCCTGCAATCGATCCTGGGCATCGACAACATTGGCGACATCCAGGCCGCCGTCGGCAAGTCCTCCCATAGCAAAGAACTGAAGAACTATTACAAAGGCTCGCTGGCTACCGGCGATCGCCTGCGCGAGCTCCTCAAGACAGAGACACCGGAAGCGGCGACCAGCGCGTATACCCTGGAAGTGGGTTTGTACAACGCCACTCTGGACCCTGAGTTCACCGGACAATTCGACAAGCAACTCAACGATAACTTCTCCATTGTCGTGCAGGAAAACGCCTTCAAAGACGCCAGTTTCGATGACCTGAAAGTTGCGTTCGGCAAGGATGGAGGATCGGAGCTCGATGAAGATAAGGTCCGCAAGCTGATTGAGCAGATACGTAAAGAATCGCCGGAACTGCTGCTCAACCAAGACGGGACCGTGGCCACTGCCGATCAGATTCTGACGAGTTTCCGCGGCAACTGGGACGAGTTCCGCCAAGGCACAAAGGCCCTGGACAAGATGAACCTGCTCTCGATGTTCGATACCAACGGCGACGTCAAGGGGGCATACGACAGAGGCGTGCTGCACGGGGTCAGCGGTCTGTTTCTGGCGGGTATCACTATCGCCCGGGGTGCGCAGAACAGCGGCAAACTGACGGACCGCAATATCGTCGACATCACCGCGGGCTCTATCCAGACCGCAACGGTTCTCACCGAGGGCGGTACCAAAGCTTTCCAGAAATATATAAACGACGCGATCAAGAAAGCCGACCAATGGGTCGACGCGCACCCTGACCTACCCCGCGAATTTCTCGACCAAGTCAAGAAAGACGTCAGCGCGGGTAATGACAGAACCATTGCCAAGCGGTTTGAGGAAAGCGCCAAAGGCGTGGGTGGTATCGTCGGGATCGCCGCGGGGGCCTACGGGATTTTCGACGGCGTTCAAGCCATCCGTCGAGGCGACACGGTGACTGGCGGTTTCAGCATTACCGCAGGATCGCTGGGCATTCTTGCGGGCTCGGCTTCGGCCATTGAGGGCACCCTCGGTCTGCTGGGCGCCAATCTGCCGCGGTTCCTCCCAGCGGTGGCAAGCGCAGCCGGCATACTGGGCGCCGTCGGGGCGGGCGTGGCGGCACTGGGTGCACTCATTCCCAGCCTGATCGCAGAAGGCAAACAGGAGAGAAAGGCTGACGCGTTTGGCGACGTGCTCGGCGATGCCATCCAACGCTATGGCATTGACGGCATCGAGAATGGCACCCTCGCCGACATCCCTGATGAGGACTGGCCCGGCACATCAGACACGTCTGCTGACTGACAGCCGCCGGACCAAAGGTGGCGCAAACATGAGTTGCGTCACCTACCTTCGATCCGAACCCCGTCAAACACTACTGTCGAACTGGGCGCATCGAGGTGATTTCGTACAATGCTTCTTCCATAGCGGGATCGCTCAGCGAAAACCCATTCTGCGGTGGGTGAGTACGTAGTATGGTTTCCAGTGGATATGGCTTACGACCAGCACCGGTCTTTGAATCATTTCGCGATGACGAGCCTTTCGATCATCGGCTGAGTAATCGCACCAAACATTTCAGGATCGCCGTAGGCACGAGCCGACAGCATGGCGCCATGAACGGTCGCCATGAATCTCTCTGCTTCAGAACGCGCATCGCCCGGCAACATAAGACAACCCTGCTTTGACCCTCGCTCGAATACGGAAGTGAGCCATGCGGACAGCGTCCGAAAATGAGCTCTTACCTCCAGGACGATCTCTTGAGGCAATACTGGAATCTGGGTCGCGAGCAACGCGCATACGCAATAGCCCTTGGTCGCATCTTCAATACACCCCTGCCAATAGCCTGTGTAGGCACGGAGCTGATCGGCCGGGTCTGGGTACAGACGTTCAAGATGGGCAATTCCAACCTCCGCTTCTTGTCGATATTGAGTGACCAGCGTACGTACAAGATCAACCTTGGTTGGAAAATGATGATGGATACTGGCTTTGCGGATGCCCACGAACTCGGATATGTCTGCATAGCTAAAACTGCTGTATCCACCAGCAATGATGAGTGAGCGGGCGCAACTGAGGATTTCGAAAAAGGTGTTTGAATGATTAGCCATGGAGCACACCCTACCTTCTGGTAGGCTTTGCGTCAAACCCGCGTTTTTGTAAGCCTCCCTGATGCCAGAGACCAGATAGCATCGGAGTACCAGCGGGTTTGGCTCGGCGCTTTTCCTCAGGTTGAGCAAATGTTAGTTATTGCAAGAAAAACTACCTTCTAGTAGGTTTTCGGCCATTGATTTCATCGCCAGAAGGATCGACGAGCGCCCCCGGAGAAAAGGGCCTTGGCCATCATCGGCCTGGCCTCGAATGCAATCTGGAGTGGAATGGGGACCCCCGCCCTGCGGCATTGGCTGTCAGGCCCACGACTCAGGGCCCTCAGTATCGCGATGGCGTTGCTGCTCATTGCATCCCTCTACCCTGTGCTATTCCAGTAGCACTCCCTATCAACGGCGATAACGACAGACGTCGACGCAGGGAACCAATTTGCCTACCCGCCTGCTCCAGCCAATCGGACCAGGCAGTCACGAAAGGTCCATCACAGTAGCATTCAAGAATCACTGGACCAGCCTGTAAAGAGGACATTTTATGGAAACGCCTGACATCACGACTCGGCTTTCATCCTTTCGACAGACAATCGACAATATTGATGCCGCGCTTATTCATATGCTCGCTGAACGCTTTCGCTGTACCGATCAGGTCGGTGTGCTGAAAGCAGAACATCAATTGCCTGCGGTTGATAAGGACAGAGAGCAACACCAGTACGAGCGACTGACAGCACTTGCGGAGAATGCCAATCTCGATCCAGCCTTCGTCGAGAGGTTGATGGAGTTCGTCATCAGTGAGGTAGTCCAGCGGCACAGACAGATCGCATCTGCGCATGAGGCCGCAAATGCGCCACGCCCCTCGACAACGAAAGACTCCTGATGCCTGATGCGACTGGACGCCAGCCAGGGCTGCCAGCGTTGCATCATGCCTCCCATTCTCCGACTGTTCATACTGGCTGGCTTGTCAATGTTGTATGAGGTGCTCACGTGCTCTTGAAATCTGTATTTAGAACCGCCCTGCTACCCTTGGCCTTCATTAGCCTGAACGCCATCGCGGCGCAAACCAATTCCCCCATAACCGAACCCGCTCCCGAAGAATTGAAATCGCTGCTGGCAACCATAAACGAGCGTCTTGAAATCGCAGATCTCGTCGCACTCACCAAATGGGACAGCGCGAAGCCGATCCAGGACAGTGACAGAGAGTCACAGGTGATCGCCAACGCCCAACAGCAGGCCGTCAGGTTCGGGGTTGGCAAGGACGATATCGTGCAATTGCTGGCAGCTCAGATCGAAGCGAACAAACTCGTTCAATATGGCCTGCTTGCTGAGTGGCAAACGGCAGGAAAAGCCCCTGAAACGAAGCGGCCGGATCTGAAGAATCAGATCCGGCCGCTATTGGATGAGCTCCAGAACCGCCTGCTAGAGCAGTACGCCAAGTTCAGTCCATTCAGGGCAAACCCGGCCTGCTCTACCTGGCTGAACCAGGCACGACCGCGGCTAGCCAGCGATCACTTGCATGAGTTGGCGCTGATTCGAGCTACAGGTGAACTATGTACCGGTAGCAAACCACATACTTGACGCCCAGTTGCGAGGCGGTAACGCTCAACTACGGGTTTGACGCTACCGCTGGCATTGAGCAAG
Organism: Pseudomonas sp. X10; assembly: GCF_054889225.1. Classification (NCBI taxonomy): domain Bacteria; kingdom Pseudomonadati; phylum Pseudomonadota; class Gammaproteobacteria; order Pseudomonadales; family Pseudomonadaceae; genus Pseudomonas; species Pseudomonas sp. X10. Next base: position 3,262,439 of record NZ_CM142677.1, read on the forward strand.
ACCTGAACATCAGCAAAGGCACCTCCTAATTGGCCTCAGTTTATGGGGCCTCTGGATCGTAACAAACCTGAGCAAAGACACGATGCTCAGCCCGTGAACGACATCACGCGCGAAAAATTCAACGCCAAACTGGAAACGATCGAGGTGAAGATGGGCGCTCAAGGAGAGTCCATTTCGTCAAAAATCGACGGATTCCTTGCTGCCTAGGCAGAGAGAGATCGTCGCCTTGATGAATCTATTGCTGGTGTGCGCCGTGACATGGACAAGCTTGGCAGACTAAAGCTGAACATCTGGGGCGCGATGCTGACTACTGTAGGCCTTGGCGTAGCCATTGCCGCCTTGAGCGTCACTTTCTACCAGACTGGAAAGTCTGACAGGCCTACTGCATCGGCGGTTTTTCTCCCCTTCTCATTAGCCAAACACCGGCTGCTCCCTGAAGCATGCAAGGCAAAATGCCATCACATACTATAGAATGGCCTGCTCTTGCCCCGTGCGGGAGAGAGCTGATGAAACTAACAAGGGGTCAGGGATGTTCGCACTTCGCAATTTTATCGCAGCCGCTATGGTCGCAATTGACCTGCCCCCAGTTTTAGTACCGCTTCCTAGTTAGTAGGCCCTGGGGTTGATATCGTTTTTTCATGTCGCGGTTGCTGCTGGCTCGCCCGCCATTTCGCGGCAAACTCCGCCGGGGTGAGATTTCCGATAGCGCTATGCGGTCGGTGTTCGTTGTAATCCCTCCGCCAGGCCGCGATGCGAATTTTGGCCTCGGCCAGTGAGCAGAACCAGTGCTCATTCAGGCATTCGTCTCGAAACTTGCCGTTGAAGGACTCGATGAACGCATTCTGTGTGGGTTTTCCAGGCTGAATCAGCTTCAGCTTGATATCGCGCTGATAGGCCCATTGATCGAGTGCCTTGCCAGTGAGTTCGGGGCCCTGGTCGGTGCGGATTGCTGCCGGGTAGCCGCGGAACCGAGCCATTTCATCCAGTGCGTGAGTAACGCGAAAGCCGCTGATGCCGTAATCCACGAGGATTCCCACCGCCTCCTTGGTGAAGTCATCGACCACCGTCAGGCATTTAATCCTCCGCCCCGTACTGAGCGCATCAAAAACGAAGTCCATCGACCACACCTGATTCGGCGCGCTCGGTAGGCTCAGGCCTTCGCGCTCTATGGCGACGCCGTGACGGCGCCTCCGCCGCTTCACCATCAAACCGGCAGCCCGGTACAGGCGATAATCCGCTTGTGGTTGACCTGCACGCCAGCGCGCCGCAACAGGATATGCAGGCGCCGATAGCCGAAACGCCGGCGCTCCTGTGCCAGTTCCACGAGTTGGGTTTGCAGCTTGGTGTTTTGCTCGCTGGCACGGGGTTGATAGTGCAGCACCGAGCGAGACAGCCCGATCAGCTGACAGGCACGGCGCTGGGAAATGCCGGTTCGGGCCTGCATCTCCTGCACCGCTTCCCGCCGAGCTGTCGGGCTTACCCTTTTCCCCGAGCGACCACCTTCAGTGCCTCGATATCCAGATGGGCTTCGGCCAGCAGCTTTTTCAGCCGGCTGTTCTCCAGTTCGAGATCCTTGAGCCGTTTGGCATCCGGCACGGTCATGCCACCGAACTTGGCGCGCCAGGTGTAGAACGAGGCATCACTGAAGCCATGCCGCCGGCACAACTCCTTCACGGGCACACCGGCCTCCGCCTGCTTCAGAAAGTCGAGAATCTGTTCTTCCGTAAAACGCTTTTTCACTGCCGTCTCCTGCTCGGATAACGGACTCTACTAAGTTCGGCGTGGGTACTGAAATCGGGGAGCAGGTCAATCTTTACTGGCCCCCATCAACCGCACCGATGGCTTTGCCAAGGAGATACCCGATGTCTGCCAGCCACTCGACCACCGCCCTCCCACGCCGTTTCGGCCGTACATTGCTCGCCTGCGCCCTGCTGCCGCTTGGCCTGGTAGCCGCGAACAGCGCCATGGCGGCCCCACAAAAGCCCCAGGTGGCAGCCGTCGCGGCGGATGACTTCGGCCCACTGAAACACGTCAACGTTGGTGTGCTCGATGTGACCTATGTAGAGCAAGGCCCGGCCGACGGGCCAGTGGTGATCCTGCTGTATGGCTGGCCGTATGACATTCACAGCTTCGAGGACGTCGCCCCCGCCCTGGCGGCAAAAGGCTACCGGGTGCTGGTGCCCTACGTACGCGGCTACGGGCAAACCCGCTTCCTGTCCGCACAAACCCCACGCAACGCCCAGCCAGCGGCGCTGGCCAGCGATGTCATCGCCTTCATGGATGCGCTGCATATCCAGCGCGCCGTGCTCGCCGGCTTCGACTGGGGTGCGCGCACCGCAAACATCGTCTCGGCGCTGTGGCCCGAGCGAGTAAAAGCGCTGGTGTCGGTCAGCGGCTACCTGATCAGCAGCCAGGAAGCGGCCAAGCCCCCTGCCCTCAGCGCCGAATTGCAGTGGTGGTACCAGTACTATTTCGCCACCGCGCGCGGCCAGGCCGGCTACGACAAGAATCGCCATGCCTTCGCCAAACTGATCTGGCAGACCGCCTCGCCCAAGTGGGCCTTCGACGACGCCACCTTCGAACGCAGCGCCAAAGCCTTGGACAACCCCGATCAAGTGGCCATTCCCGTGCATAACTACCGCTGGCGGCTGGGACTGGCCCAAAGCGAAACGCGCTACGACCCGCTTGAAGCCAAACTGGCCAGCTTCCCCAGCATCGGCGTACCGACCATTACCCTGGAGGGAGACGCCAATGGCGCTCCACACCCACCGGCCGAAGCTTATGCGCAACGCTTTACCGGCAAATACGAGTACCGGCTGATCAGCGGCGGCATTGGCCACAATCTGCCCCAGGAAGCGCCGCAGGCGTTTACCCAGGCAGTGGTGGATGCGGATCACTTGTAGCTTGCAAGGCGGCAATTGCTACATAAGGTTTCGAAAAGCACGGCAGGCCCTGCGTGAATCACCTTGAGGGCCTGCGTTGCTGAAAACCGAGCATACCCCCGCTACCACGCGGGATTGAGCTTGATTTGAAGGACACTATTTGAAACGCAGCTTGTAGGATCTTTTACCGCGCAACGTAGGAAGGATAGAGCCAGCAACATTTAGCTGTATGAAAGATCAGTTTCACCAGCAAATTCGAATTGCTACGGTCCACTTTTCCTACAACGGCATGGAGGCCCACTGCATGAGAAAAGCATGGACACGTTCAATACCGCTGCCCTGAGGCTGCAGAAAAACTTGCTTAACCTGCGGGTTGAGCGTGATCGCCTGAGAAACGAAGGCAAGGACATGGAAGCGGACCAGCTGGCGGGGCCGATTGCCCGCCTGGAGGCGGCGATTGGGCAATTGCCAGATGGCATGAAACCGGTGACCTTGCAGTGAAGGCTCGCGGGCAGCCCGCTCCTGCAAGGCCTACACGATCCGTGTAGGCCTTGTGTCGCGATCGGGCTGCAAAGCAACCCCAGGATTTCAGCGGCGACGCATGAATTACCAGGGGCGCCTTGCGCCCCGATCGCGAAGGCCGCTCCTACAGGGACCGCACAGGCTTTGGAGCATCAGAACAACTTGACCGTGTAACTCAGGATCAAGCGGTTCTCGTCAATATCGGTCCGATAATTGGAACGCGCCATCACGTTGCGCACCCGCACCCCAAGTCCGGCCAGTGGCCCGCTCTGAACCACATAGGCCAGGTCCAGGTCACGCTCACGGTCACGCCCTTCAAACCCTAGCCCGGTGTCCACATCCCGCCCCTTCACATAACGCAGGGTCGAGGTCAGGCCCGGAATGCCCAGTGCGACGAAATTGTAGTCATGCCGCACCTGCCACGAGCGCTCACCCGGCGCCGAGAACTCATAGGTTGGCAGCGTGTTGCCCATCGGGTTGGTGTTGGCCCCTACCTGGATAAAACCGTCATCGCCGCCGATCTGCTGGTAGCCCACATAGAAGGTATGCCCGCCAGTCTTGGCCGAGAACAGGCTGAACAGCGCATGGTTGTCGTAGTCGCCGGCAATCTTGCGCCCGTCCTCGCGGGCATCGAAATAACCGGCATTCACCCCCAGCGTCCAGTCACCCAGCGGCTCGGCATGCTTGAAGCTGTAGAAGCGCTGCTGGTAGATATCCTCCAACTGCACCTGCCACACGCCTACGCTGGTGCGGTTGTCATTGAACGCATAGTCGGCACCCACGTAGTTGAAGCGGTCGCTGGTAAAACGCGCCAGCCGCGCCGGGTTGATCGGGTCGTTGACCAGCGCGTACATCTTCTGGCTGTTGGACGAGTCGCGCAGGCTGGTGGAGCGGAACTGGCCGGCATTCAGGGTCAGCCCGGCAAACTCGCGCGACTCCAGCATCGCCCCCTGATAGGTCGGCGGCAGCAGACGCAAGTCGCTGAACAACAGCACAGGCAGGTTGGGCATCAGCTCGCCCACCTTCAGCTCGGTCTGCGACACCTTGAACTTGATCGCCGCCCCCAGGCGGCTGTATTCGTCCGCCGACTTGCCGCTGTCCAGGCTGGGCAGCAAGCCGGATTTGGCATGCGCCGGGCTGCTGTCGAGCTTGAAGCCAAGCAGGCCGGTCACATCCACGCCAACGCCGAGCGTGCCCTGGGTATAACCCGAGCTGGCATTGAGGATAAAACCTTGTGCCCATTCCTGGGTACGCGACTGTGTGCTGGCGCCCTTGATATCGGCATAATCGCGGCTGAAAAAATAATTGCGCGCCTGCAGCGTGGCGCGGGCACCTTCGATGAAACCGGCCTCTTCTGCCGAGGCCTCGGCACACAGCGCGACGGCAATACAGCCACCGGCCAGGCGCGCAGACGAGGAAAAACGCGGTGCAGTGGAACCTTGCATGGGCTACTCCTGGATTTCGGGCAACAGCAACCCGATGCGGCGACCTTGTGCGGCCCCCGACGTGGGATTGCATCGAGAACGAGTCGGCAGGCGGGCACCCGGCCCGCCTACCCTGCCATTGCGAAAAGCGCTGGGCCGCTAGCGGTTGACCAGCTTCGCTGGCAGGGCGATGACCAGGAAGCAGCTGAGGATCAGGCAGCCGGCAAACACCCATAGTGCCGCGTGGGAAGTGCCGGTGAGGTCGGTGACCAGGCCCATCAGCGAGTTGCTGACCAGGCCGGCGATGTTGGCCACCGAGCAGGCCAGGGCAAAACCGGTGGCAGCCGCCGTGCCTTTGAGGAAGGTCGCCGGCAGGCTGAAGAACACCGGCACCGCGCCGATGATCGCTGCCGAAGCGATGGCGAACAGCACCACCGTCATCACCAGGTTCTGGCTGAACAAGGTGCTGCTGGCCATGGCGACTGCACCAATGATGAACGGCACGATGATGTGCCAGCGGCGCTCACGGTGGCGGTCGGAGCTGGCACCGATCATCAGCATGCCGGCCAGCGCGGCCAGGCTCGGGATGGCCGTGAGCAGGCCGATGTGGAAGGTGTCGCTGACGCCCGCATCACGGATGAAGGTCGGCATCCAGAAGCCCATGGCATAGGCGCTGAGCAGGATCGAGAAGTCGATGCCACCGAGCATCCACACCTTCAGGTTGAAGAAGCCGTCGCGGAAGCTGTGCTTGCTGTCCTTGCCCTCGGCGTCGTCGGCGGCCAGGTCCGCCGCCAGTTGCGCCTTGTCCTCAGTCGACAGCCACTTGGCCTGCTGGAAGTGGTTGGGCAATGCCCAGAACGTCAGAATGCCGAGCAGAACGCTAGGGATCGCTTCCAGCAGGAACAGCCACTGCCAGCCGTGCAAGCCGTGCACTTGGTCGAAATGCCCCATGATCCAGCCGGAGATCGGCCCGCCGATCACGCTCGACAGCGGCAACCCGATCATGAACAGGGCAATGATGCGCCCGCGCCGATAGGTGGGGTACCACATGGTCAGGTAGAACAGCACGCCCGGCAGGAAGCCGGCCTCGGCCGCGCCGAGCAGGAAACGCAGGATGTAGAACTGCGTGGTGGTGCTGACGAACATGGTGCAGGCCGACAGCAGGCCCCAGGTGATCATGATGCGGGCGATCCACAGCTTGGCACCAACGCGCTGCAGGATCAGGTTGCTCGGTACTTCGAAAATGATGTAGCCAACGAAGAACAGCCCGGCACCCAGGCCATAGGCGGCGGTGCTGAACTGCAGGTCTTCGAGCATCTGCAGCTTGGCGAAGCCGACGTTGATGCGGTCCAGATAAGCTGCGAGGTAGCAGAAGCACAGGAAGGGGATGAGCCTCCAGGTGATCTTGCTGTACAGCGCTTTTGTGCCATGGTCGATGCCACTGTGGACCGTGGTTGCATTCGCAATTGGCATTTCCTGTCTCCTGGCGGGCGACTTAGTGGTTGTTTTAAGGCCAGCAGTTTTCGACGCGCCGGGCACCCCGCGCACTATACGCGGCGAGCCTGGGCAGCGCCTGAAAGACCCCGAGTGCTCCTGCGGGGCGACCGCCCGGACAGCAGGCGGTCATGGACGGGCTTCCGGCACCGTTCCTTGATTGTTATTGGGTAAGCGCTGCCCGGCGTTCAGCCGGCCAGCTGCCTGAGTTGCTGCATGGCGTCCTGCCGGGTGACGACATCGCCGTACTTGCTGTCGATGTCGAACAGGTTCGCTTCGTGCGGGTCGTTGTGGCGGTCACCGACGCACTCGCGCACCACGATGGTTCGAAAACCATGCTGCATGGCATCCACCGCACTGGCGCGGATACAGCCACTGGTGGAGCAACCGGCCAGCACCACGGTATCCACCCCTTGGGCATGCAGCAGCGGGGCCAGGCTGGTGGCAAAGAAGGCGCTGGCGTACTGCTTGCTCAGCACCACCTCCCCCGGCTGTGGCGCGACGGCCTCGCAGAACGCGGCCAACGGGTTGCCTTCGACCATGTCCTTCATCACCGGCGCCTTGCGCACCCACACGCCGCCATCAGCGAAATGCGGCGGCTGGTAGCGGATATTGGTGTGCACCACCAATGTACCGCAGTCGCGGGCCAGCGCCAGAAGGCCGGCGGCCTGCTCCACCGCCGTGACAACGCCTGGGGCGTACAGCGGTGCGCCGGGGGTGGTGTAACCCTGCATGAAGTCGATCATCAGCAGCGCCGGCTTGCGGCCGAAGCCGATGCGCTGGCCCCACACACCCTGGTAGTTGTCACGGGCGCTTTGTGCGTCGTTCATGTCCGTCTCCCGGTTCAGTAGGCGCCCGACAGCAAGGCACCAGCGCCCGGCACGACCGGCTCCAGGTCCAGCGCCTTGAGCATGGCGTAGGTGGTGGCGATGGCAGCGGTGACCACCGGCTTGCCGGTTTGCGCCTCGACCTTGGCCACAGCCGGCAGCGACTGCATCTGCACGCAGGCCGACAGCACCACCACATCGACGCCTTCCAGGTCCATGCCGGCGACGATGCCTGGCAGGTTGGCCGGGTCGTGGCGGGCCACGGCGAGGTTGTCGGGGATTTCCAGGGCGCGCCAGTCCTGCACCTCGAAGCCTTCCTCGCGGATGTAGTTCACCACCAGCTCAGTCAGCGGCTTCATGTAGGGTGCGACGATGGCAATGCGCTTGGCCTTCATCACATGCAAGGCCTCGACCAGCGCCCCGGCACTGGTGATCACCGGCGCCAGCGCGTCGTTGTCGGCGGTGGCCTGCTGCAGGCGCTTCTCCGATTGGCGGTGATAGCCCAGGCCCATGGCCATGATCGCCACCAGGCAGGCGTAGCCCAGTACGTCGACCTTGGCGTCGGACAGCTCCACGGCGCAGCGGTCGGACTCGGCGTCCATGGCCGCCAGCTCTTCCTTCTTCACCTGCTTCATACGCATGCGGCTGGAATGGAAGGTGAAGCGCTCGGGGCGGATGGCCTGGCGGGCGTTGAGCATCGCCGGGATCTCGGTTTCCATGGTGGTGTTCGAGCTCGGCACGATCTGGCCGATGCGGTATAGCTTGGTCATGTCTCGTGCTCCGTCAGACAAGGGGTTGGTCGAGGAAGTCGGCAAATGCGGCGAAGAAGCCATCCAGGTCATCCCAGGGGATCATGTGGCCGGCGTTGTCCACCTGTACCACCTGGATATCCGGCTTGAGCTCGCGTATCTCGGCGATGTCGCGCGGTTCGATCACCCCGCCACGCCCGGCCACCATCAGCAGCGCCGGCTGGTGCACTGCGGGCAGGTACTGGTGGATGTCCACCTGGTGGAAATCATCGAAGGCACGCACGATCGCCGGCTCGTAGCAGGTGTGCAGCCACTCGGCGCGCAGCGCCAGTTGCTCGTCGCTCCAGGTGGCGCAAAAAGCGCGCATGTCGTCGCCGCTCATGCCCGCCGTGGCTTGGCGGATCGAGTCGACATACCACGGCAGCTTGCTCGGGTAGGCACGGCGACCCGGCCCGGACACTGGCGGGTCGACCAGCACCAGCCGCTGTAGCCCCGGCGCACCTTGGGCAGCAGCGCGGATGGCAAAGCGCGCCCCCATCGAGTGCCCGACCAGGTGGTAGCTGGCCAGCCCCAACGCCGCGGCAAAGGCCGGGATATCCGCAGCGCAGGCGTCGGTGCCGTAATCCAGTTCCGGGTCGCTCGAAGACAAGCCACGCCCGCGCACATCCAGTACATAGGTATCGAAGTACTGGCCAAGACGCTCAGCAACGAAACCCCAGGTAATCGCCGGGCTGGTGATGCCCGGCACCAGGACCAGCGCCTGGCCCCTGCCGCCATAGCGCAGATAATGCTGGCGGATGCCATTGGCACTGACGTTGCCGCCGGCGACGAAGGTACTCATGCCGCCTCCCCGCTTTTAAGCTGCTGCCCATATAGGTCGTAGCCGTAGACCCAGGCCGGATCTTCCTGGGTGTAGAGCCAGGTGTTGGCGTTGGAGACCGACTGCACCTGCGATGCCCGCTCTTTACGGTTGGCCTCGTACAACGCGAACGCAGTGCGGTGATCGGACAACCCGGTCTCTTGCAGGCAGCGGGTCAACATGGCCGCGTCCTCGATGGCCATGCACGCGCCCTGGGCCATGTGCGGTTTCATCGGGTGGCAGGCATCGCCGAGCATTACCAGGCGACCACGGCTCCACAACGGCAGCGGGTTGCGGTTACGCAGCGGCCACTTGGTGATCGATTCGGTGGCATCGATCAGCTTCTGCACGGTGGGGTGGTAACCCTCGAAAGCGGCGCGCATCTCTTCCTGGCTACTGTCGACGTACGCGCCCTGGAAGTCCCAGGCTTCATGCGGCACGCCGGTGACGAAGTAGTACTCGTCGCGCTTGCCAGTGGTGTAGTAGACCATCATGTGGCGGTCTTCGGACCACCACTTGACGCAGGGCTCGAACACATCGGCATGCTGCGCCAGGTTGACCCCGCGGATCAGCGCCCGGTGCGCCACCCAACCGCTGTAGTTCGGCGCTTCGGCGCCCAGCAGCTCTTCGCGGATTTTCGAGTGGATGCCGTCGGCACCAATGACGATATCGGCCACGGTGTGGGTGCCGTCGGCGAAGTCCAGGCGCACCTGGTCGCCTTCATCGACGATTTTTTCCAGGCGTTTGCCGAAGTGCACGGTGCCCGGCTTGATCGCGTCGATCTGCAGGGCGTGCAGGTCGCCACGGTGAATGGTGATGTAGGCCGCGCCGTACTCGCGGCGGGCAAACTCACCCAGCGGGATGCGCGACAGGTAATCGCCGCTGGCGCCGTCGCGGCTGAACCAGAAGTCCGGGTGCGAGCCCATCAGCTCCAGCTTCTGCTCCAGCCCCATGCGGCGGAAGATCTTCATCACGTTGGGGCCGATGTGAATGCCCGCACCCAGGCGGGTGAATTCCGGCGCCTGCTCGTACACCTCGACATCGAAGCCGGCCTGCTGCAGCAGCGTGGCGGCGGCTGCCCCACCCAGACCTGCACCGACGATTGCGATTTTCTGCCTACCCCGCATGGGCGTCTCTCCTCTTGTTCTGATGTGTGGCCAGCGGCTCGACCGCTCGACGATTTATAGCGTATACGCTGTAATTGTTTTTTGAAAAGAGGTCCGAGCAAATATTTTTCAAACACCTGATCGAAAACCACGACCAAGAGATTGTTACAGTAAATATTGGCGTTATGTGTGAATAGGTAACGCTCTACAGATAACTTGCGCTTGCCGGCAGGATGCGCTTTCATCTGCAAAAGTATGGTGTACACACTATTAATTTGCACCGAGATGAAGCGCCAGGCACCGCCATGGTGCAGCACCTCTCCCCCGTCAACGCCACCCAGGAGAACCCCGATGCCGGTGAGCAATGCACAACTGACCCAGATGTTCGAGCACGTACTGAAGCTGTCTCGCGTGGACGAGACGCAGAGCGTTGCCGTGCTCAAGAGCCACTACTCCGACCCGCGCACGGTCAACGCCGCGATGGAGGCCGCGCAGCGCCTGAAGGCCAAGGTGTATGCAGTAGAGCTGCCGGCGTTCAACCACCCGACCGCCATGGGCAATGACATGACCGCCTACTGCGGCGACACCGCGCTCACCGGCAACCTGGCGGCGCAGCGCGCGCTGGAGGCGGCCGACCTGATCGTCGACACCATGATGCTGCTGCACTCGCCCGAGCAGGAGCAGATCCTCAAGACCGGCACGCGCATCCTGCTGGCCGTGGAGCCGCCGGAAGTGCTGGCACGCATGCTGCCCACAGAAGACGACAAACGCCGCGTACTGGCTGCCGAAACCCTGCTGAAACAGGCGCGCAGCATGCATGTGCGGTCCAAGGCCGGCAGCGACTTCCACGCCCCGCTCGGCCAGTACCCAGCCGTGACCGAATACGGCTATGCCGACGAGCCGGGGCGCTGGGACCACTGGCCCAGCGGTTTCCTGTTCACCTGGCCGAACGAGGACAGCGCCGAAGGCACGCTGGTGCTGGACGTGGGCGACATCATCCTGCCGTTCAAGAACTACTGCCGCGAGCGCATCACCCTGGAAATCGAAAAAGGCTTTATCACCGGCATCCATGGCGGCTTCGAGGCCGAATATCTGCGCGACTACATGAAATACTTCAATGACCCCGAGGTGTACGGCATCTCGCACATCGGCTGGGGCCTGCAACCACGTGCGCAGTGGACAGCCATGGGCCTGCACGACCGCAACGACGGCATGTGCATGGACGCCCGCGCGTTCTACGGCAACTTCCTGTTCTCCACCGGCCCCAACACCGAGGTCGGCGGCAAACGCAAGACCCCGTGCCACCTGGACATCCCACTGCGCAATTGCGATATCTATCTGGATGACCAGGCCGTGGTATTGGCGGGCGACGTGGTCGCACCAGAGGAGTCACGGGCACGATAGTGGTTATACTGGCCGGGCGCTCCGCTATTGGCGGCCGGCCAGCACCTTTCCACCAGCCCAAGCCATTCTATGCCGAACAAAACCACCCCCAGCAGCGCCCCGCTCGACACCACCCCCTACGACGTCACCGAACAGGTCGGCCACTTGCTGCGCAAGGCCTACCAGCGGCATACGGCGATCTTCCAGCAACAGGCCTGCGACCCGCAGCTGACCTCGATCCAGTTCGTCACCCTGTGCGCCCTGCGCGACCACGGCCCCAGTTCCCAGGCCGAGCTGATCAAGGCCACAGCGGTGGACCAGGCGACCATTCGCGGCATCGTCGAGCGCCTGAAGGCGCGCGAACTGGTGCAGCTGTCGCCGGACCCGGGCGACCGGCGCAAGGTCATCGTCGAGCTCACCGACAGCGGCTCCGCGCTTCTCGATGCAATGATCCCCTGCGCCCGGCAGATCAGCGAACTGAGCATGGGCAGCCTGAATGCCGGTGAGCGCGTGGCGATCCTGTACCTGCTGCGCAAGATGATCGACAGCGACGACAGCGCGGGCTGAGCCTTGTAGTGGATGGCACCGGCTGCGCCGGTGTTCGCGGCTGAAGCCGCTCCCACAGATATAGCGTAATCTCAAAGCCAGCACAGCATCTGTGGGAGTGGGCGTGCCCGCGAAACAGGCGACGCGCTGAATGGCACCGGCTTTGCTGGTGATCGCCGGCAAGCCAGCTCCCACAGGACTAACTCCAGCCTTTAGATTTTGATCACGTCAGTTCCCACAGCCCCCTGCAACCGGATAGAAAGCTTCAAATTCATCCCTGGCCTGCTTCTTGCTATCTCATTTCATGTAGTGAGTACTTACCGAAATACACGCAGCCTTTGAGTGTTTTGGTAGCGCAAGCAACCTCCAGAGATGAGCCCATAATGCAAACAACCATCTCCCTGCGGATCAATGGCCAGTCGGTCGAAGTCAGCGCCATGCCCGACACCCCGCTGCTGTTGATCCTACGCAACGACCTGTGCCTGAACGGCCCCAAGTACGGCTGCGGCCTGGGCGAATGCGGGGCGTGCACGGTAATCATCGATGGCGTGGCCGCGCGCTCCTGCGTCATCCCCCTGGCCGGCGCCGCAGATCGCGACATCACCACCCTCGAAGGGCTGGGCTGCAAGGCCGCCCCACACCCGGTGCAACAGGCGTTCATCGACGAGCAGGCAGCCCAGTGCGGCTACTGCATGAACGGCATGATCATGACCGCCAAGGCCCTGCTCGACCGTATCCCCAACCCCAGCGACGAACAGATCCGCCATGAACTGTCCGGCAACCTGTGCCGCTGCGGCACCCACGTCGAAATCCTGCGCGCCGTGCGTCGCGCCGCCGAGCCCCGGAGAAAAACATGAACCACTCACAACAGGTGCCCAGCCGCGACCAGCTGCTGGCCAAGACCGGTGTACTGCTGATCGTCGACCAGATCACCCCACCCTCCGGCCCGGTGGCCAAGGGTGTGACACCTGTGGTCAAGGAACGCGAGCTGGCATTGTTCATCGCCGTCAGCGACGACGGCATGGTCTACGCCTTCAATGGCCACGTCGACCTGGGCACCGGCATCCGCACCTCGCTGGCGCAGATCGTCGCCGAAGAGCTGGACCTGCGCATGGACCAGGTGCACATGGTGCTGGGCGATACCGAGCGGGCACCCAATCAGGGCGCGACCATCGCCAGCGCCACCCTGCAGATTTCCGCCGTGCCGCTGCGCAAGGCGGCGGCCACGGCGCGGCGCTACCTGTTGCAACAGGCCGCGCGACGTCTTGGCTGCACGCCCGATGCCTTGCGCATTGAAGAAGGCACGGTGATCACCAGCAACGGCAGCACGCTGAGCTATGCCGAACTGGTGCAAGGTGATAACCAGCAACTGCGCATTGCCGACGATGCCCCACTGAAAGCCATCGAGGACTACCGCCTGGTCGGGCGCAGCGCCGCACGGGTAGACATCCCCGGCAAGGCCACCGGCGAGCTGACCTACGTGCACGACATGCGCCTGCCCGACATGCTGCATGGCCGGGTGATCCGCCCGCCCTACGCCGGCCACGACAGCGGTGACTTCGTCGGCAACAGCCTGCTGGCGGTCGATGAATCCTCCATCGCCCATGTGCCCGGTGTGGTGGCTGTGGTGGTCATCCGTGACTTCGTCGGCGTGGTGGCCGAGCGCGAAGAGCAAGCGATCCGTGCAGCCCATGACCTGAAAATCAGCTGGAAGCCATTTACCGGCAAGCTGCCCGACCTCAGCGATGTCGCCCAGGCCATCCGCGACAACCCGCGAGTACAACGTACCGTGCTGGACCAGGGTGATGTCGACGCCGGCATCGCCAATGCCAGCCAGCGCCTGAGCCGCAGCTACCTGTGGCCGTACCAGTTGCATGCCTCGATCGGCCCATCATGCGCGCTGGCCGACGTTACCCCAGGGCAGATCCGCGTGTGGTCTGGCACGCAGAACCCGCATCTGCTGCGTGCCGACCTGGCCTGGCTGCTGGAATGCGGCGAAGAACGCATCGAGATCATCCGCATGGAGGCCGCCGGCTGCTATGGCCGCAACTGCGCCGATGACGTGTGCGCCGATGCGGTGCTGTTGTCGCGCGCGGTGCAGCGCCCGGTGCGGGTGCAACTGACCCGCGAGCAGGAACATGTGTGGGAACCCAAGGGCACCGCGCAATTGATGGAGATCGACGGCGGCCTGAACGCCGACGGCAGCGTGGCCGCCTACGACTTCCAGACCAGCTACCCGTCCAACGGCGCACCTACCCTGGCCCTGCTGCTGACCGGCGCCGTGGAGCCGGTGCCGGCGCTGTTCGAAATGGGCGACCGCACCTCGATCCCGCCGTATGACTACGAGCACATGCGCGTCACCATCAACGATATGACGCCGCTGGTGCGCGCCTCTTGGATGCGTGGCGTGTCGGCCATGCCCAACAGCTTTGCCCATGAGTCCTACATCGATGAGCTGGCCTTCGCCGCAGGCATCGACCCGGTCGAGTATCGCCTCAAGCACCTGTCGGATCCGCGTGCCATCGACCTGGTCAAGGCCACCGCCGAACGCGCCGACTGGCAGCCACATACCCAGCCCATGCAGGCACAGGCCGAAGGTGATGTGCTGCGTGGCCGCGGCTTTGCCTATGCGCGCTACATCCACAGCAAGTTCCCCGGCTTTGGCGCGGCATGGGCGGCATGGGTCGCCGATGTGGCAGTGGACCGGCGTACCGGTGAAGTCGCGGTCACCCGCGTGGTGATCGGCCACGATGCCGGGATGATGGTCAATCCCGAAGGTGTGCGTCACCAGATCCACGGCAATGTCATCCAATCCACCAGCCGAGTGCTCAAGGAGCAGGTCAGCTTCGAAGAGTCGACCGTGGCGAGCAAGGAATGGGGCGGCTACCCGATCCTGACCTTCCCCGAGTTGCCGGCCATCGACGTGATGATGCTGCCGCGCCAGCACGAACCGCCGATGGGCAGTGGCGAGTCGGCATCGGTGCCGAGCGCAGCGGCCATCGCCAACGCCATTTTCGACGCCACCGGCATTCGTTTTCGCGAGCTGCCGATCACGGCCGAACGGGTGCGCGCGGCGCTCGCTGGCGAAAGCCAGGGGCCTGAGGCAGCGGCGCCGGCGCAACCGACAGCCAAGCGTTCCAAGTGGTGGTTCGGCGGGCTGGCCGGCGTATTTGGCGCAGCGCTGGGCATGCTTGCCACCGCCCTGCCCTGGCGCGCCGAGATTGCCCCGGTTACCCCGCCTGGTGCAGGCAGCTGGAGCGCGGCGATGCTCGAACGCGGGCGCCAGGTGGCGGCCGCCGGCGACTGCGCCGTGTGCCATACGGTCAGCGGCGGCAAGGTCAATGCCGGTGGACTGGCGATGGAAACACCATTCGGCACGCTGTACAGCACCAACATTACCCCCGACCCGGAAACCGGCATCGGCCGCTGGTCGTTCGCCGCGTTCGAGCGGGCCATGCGCGAAGGTATCAGCCGCGACGGCCGGCACCTGTACCCGGCCTTCCCTTACACCTCGTTTCGCAATATCAACGACGCCGACATGCAGGCGCTGTATGCCTACCTGATGTCGCAAACACCGGTACGCCAGGAAGCGCCGGCCAACCAGATGCGCTTCCCGTTCAACCAGCGGCCGCTGATGGCCGGCTGGAACGCGCTGTTTCTGCAGCACGGCGAATACCAGCCCGACCCGCAGCGCAGTGCGCAGTGGAACCGTGGGGCCTACCTGGTCGACGGCCTGGGCCACTGCACCGCCTGCCACTCGCCGCGCAACCTGATGGGCGCAGAAAAAGGCGGCAGCAGTTACCTCGCTGGCGGCATGGTCGATGGCTGGGAAGCCCCGGCCCTGAACGCCCTGGGCAAGTCGTCCACGCCGTGGAGCGAAGACGAACTGTTCAGCTACCTGAGCAGCGGATTCTCCGAGAAGCACGGTGTAGCGGCCGGCCCCATGGGCCCGGTCGTCAGCGAACTGGCCACCCTGCCCAGAAGCGATGTGCGCGCCATCGCCCATTACCTCAGCTCACTCGATGGCGAGCCGCAGGCGCAAGCAGCCAAGGCCGCGCCCCAGGCCGACACACAAGTGTCGCTGAGCAACGGTGAACGAGTATTCAAAGGCGCGTGCATGGCGTGCCACAGCGATGGCCTGGGGCCGAAGCTGTTTGGCGTCAGCCCATCGATGGCGGTCAACAGCAACGTCCATAGCGACCTGCCGGACAACCTGCTACGGGTGGTACTGCACGGCATTCCAACCCCGGCAACCCGCGACCTGGGCTACATGCCCGGCTTCAAGGACAGCCTGTCGGACCGCCAGGTCGCCGACCTGGCGGCCTACCTGCGCCAGCGCTTTGCCGCCGACAAGCCGGCTTGGCAAGGGCTGGCGGCCAAGGCTGCACAGGTACGCGCCAACCCCGGCAGCCACTGAGGTCAGCGGCGCAGGCCGCGCAGGGCGAGGTCGCTGATGAAGGCCAGCCAGTCGGCCTTGGCCTGCTTGTCGGCCAGGTCCACGGCGAGGAACGAGCTGAGGGTATGGCGGTTAGAGTTATAGAAGTAGCACAGCGAGGCAATCATCAGGTAGGCGTGGGTGATGTCGATGTCGTCGCGGAACAGGCCCTTGGCCTGGCCCGCCTCGATGATTGGCCGCAACACGCCGACCGCCTCGCCAGACAATGCCTTGAGGTTTTGCGACTTGCGCGCGTGCTGGCCTTGGTGAAGGTTTTCGGTGGCCAGGATGGTGACGAATTCCGGATGGCGCACGTAGTAGTCCCAGATGAACGCCACCAGCTCACGCAGGGCCTGCTCTGGGTCGGCGAGGTCGAGGCGCAGCCTGGCTTCGGCCTGGTTGAAGCTGGCGTAGATGTGCTCCAGCACGCTGATGAACAGCTTTTCCTTGTTGCCGAAGTAGTAATAGATCATCCGGTCGTTGGACCTGGCCAGGGTGGAGATCTGCTCGACGCGCCCACCGGTGAAGCCTTCCTTGCTGAAGACCTTCACCGCGGCCTTGAGGATGTTGTCCCGGGTGCGGTCGGCCTGTTGGGCGCGAACCCCTGTTTTACGCGTTTGCATGTCGGTCCCTGTGGGGCTGGCCAGAAAACCAACACTACACGAAATGAGCGAGGTAGCGGAGCATGCAGCATCTCGACCTGCAGGTGATCGACCAGGCCCTGCAATGGGCCCGGGCCGGGGACACGGTGTGGCTGTGCACGGTGCTGTCCACCTATGGCTCGGCACCCCGCTCGCCTGGGGCGATGCTGGCGTGCCGCAGCGCGCAGGAGTGGGTCGGCTCATTATCTGGCGGCTGCGTGGAAGAGGAGTTCCTAGCCAGCCTGGCGCAGGGCGCGTTCAGCCAACCAGCGCAGGTAGTGCGTTATGGCGATGGCCAGGAGCAGAGCCGGCGTTTGCGCCTGCCGTGCGGCGGCGTGCTTGTGGTACTGGTGGAGCGGCGGCCGGCGGAT
Organism: Pseudomonas sp. X10; assembly: GCF_054889225.1. Lineage (NCBI taxonomy): Bacteria > Pseudomonadati > Pseudomonadota > Gammaproteobacteria > Pseudomonadales > Pseudomonadaceae > Pseudomonas > Pseudomonas sp. X10. The sequence goes on from NZ_CM142677.1 coordinate 3,279,678, forward strand.
GGCGCGTGGCTGGAGCATCTGCAGGCCTTGCGTGGGGCGCTGCTGGGGCAGCAACGGAGTACGCGCAAAGTCAGTTTGCCGGCGGGAGATTTCAAGTTGCATGGCGACAACGGTGTTGCCGTGCGCATGGATGAAGACGCAGTGCATATCGGTATCGGCCCTGCCCTGCGCCTAGTGCTGGCCGGGCTGTCGCCGGTCGCCGAAGCCTGTGCCGATATCGCCCGAACGCTGGGCTGTGAGGTCATCGCCTGCGACCCGCGTGAAGAGATGGCGTATATCGAGATACCAGGCGCACAGATGCACCGGGTGCTGCCCTCGCTGTTTATCGCCGCTGGCGGCTGCCATGCAGCCACTGCCATAGTGGCGCTGACCCATGATCCGAAAATCGATGACCTGGCATTGATGGAAGCGGTGAATACGCCGGCGTTCTATATCGGGGCAATGGGGTCGGCGGCAACATCGGCGCGGCGCGCCGAGCGGCTGCAGCGGATTGGCGGGTTGAGCGACCAACAGATCCAGCGGCTGCACATGCCCATCGGCCTGGACCTGGGCAGCAAGTCGCCAGCGGAGATCGCACTGGCGGTGATGGCGGATGTGTTGCGGGTGTACCGGGGCAAGGCGCGGGATGCGTTGTAATACCCACATCCCGGCCTGCATCATGCATCAGCCGATGCTTACCAGGCAGCCTTTCTGCGCCCCTCCTTGACTTGCACGCCCAGACACGTGACAGCAAACAGAGCGTGATTCACGCTGACGAAACACCGGTTCAAATGCTTGCGCCAGGCGAGAAGAAAACCCGCCGGGCCTATGTCTCGACGCCGTTTTCGGCACTCAAAGCCGTGGTCTACGACTTCAGCCCCAGCCGTGCCGGCGAACACGCACGTAACTTTCTGGGCTCCTGGAACGGCAAGCTGGTCTGCGATGACTTCGCAGGCTACAAGGCCAGCTTCGAGCTGGGCATCATCGAAATCGGCTGCATGGCGCATGCGCGCCGCAAGTTCTTCGACCTGCATGTAGCCAATAAAAGCAAGTTGGCAGAGCAAGCGCTTCACTCGATTGGCGGGCTGTACGAAGTCGAGCGACACGCCAAGGAAATGAGCGACGAAGATCGCTGGCGACTACGCCAGGAAACGGCGGTGCCCATCGCTGAAAAACTACATGAGTGGATGCTGGCCCAGCGTGAACTTCTGCCCGATGGCTCAGCCACGGCCAAGGCTCTGGATTACAGCCTTAAACGCTGGGTAGCGCTGACGCGCTACCTGCAAGATGGTGCTGTGCCCATCGACAACAACCAGATCGAGAACTTGATCCGGCCGTGGGCGCTTGGGCGGTCTAACTGGTTATTTGCCGGGTCGCTGCGCAGCGGCAAGCGGGCGGCGGCGATCATGAGCCTGATCCAGTCGGCGCGTATCAATGGGCATGATCCGTATGTTTACCTCAAGGATGTGCTGACGCGGCTGCCGACGCAGCGGGCCAGCGAGATCGGCCAACTGCTGCCGCATCAATGGACACCTGCCTGAATCAAATAGGTCTCCAGTGCGATCATCGCTCTTCACAGGTTCCGACAGCAGCTAAAAGCCGCTCCAAGACCTCTGCTTCAATCCCCCCATCATCGCTGCCCTCCCTGAACACAGAGCAAGTCGCCGCATTATTGCCACTTGAATAATGAAATACTGCGATTACGCCGCCTGGCCCGACTCCTGTGTGCCCAACAAGCATGTGCCCACTTTTAGTTCCGCCGATCATCAAGCCCAGCCCATAGCCTGGAGTGGCCCACGGCCTTCCTGGCATTGGCCCTCCGAGTGCGATTGCATCTTGCATTTCCCACAGCAATGAAGAAGGGAGAAGCTTTCCGGTCAGCAATTGGTTCAGCAAAGTAGTCGCTTCTGAGAGCGGGCCCACCAGCAGACCATGGTAGACCCAGCCAGGGTGGTATGACGTAATGGTTTCCGGATATACCTCATCCAGATCCTCTTGCTTTTTTGCGAGTCGAGCATGTGTCAAACCAAGTGGCGACAACACACGTTGGGTCAGTGCCTTTTCAATGCATAGCCCCGTAACCCGCTCGATCAATCTGGCAACGAACATGTAGCCCACATTGGAGTATCGCCAGCCAGCCCCTGGTGCATAGCGTAATCTGGAACCGTCAAGACGTTGCATCATTTCATCTGCTGACCATGGAGCCTGGCGCTGGGCAACTGCCGTGTGGTACTCCGTCAGATCCGAGTAGTCCGCAAGTCCGGCTTGGTGCTTGAGGAGTTGCCGAAGGGTGAATTGGCCTTCCTGAACAGGATCGTCAAGCTGGATCAATCCATCACGAACAAGAGAAAGCGCCGCCGCAGCTAGCACCGGTTTGGTAAAGCTCCACCAAGGGACAACCACTTGTGATTGCTCCGTAGGCAACTGTTTACCGTTCAATATTGTGGAGTAGAACATCCTTAGACATCCTTGTAGGGCGAAGTCTTGAAACCAGCGAAGGCTTCGGCAGAAAAGAGCATCGAGTATTACAGGGTACAGTGGTCGTGCAGACTTGCGCAGGGATCAATAGCAAACTGCCTCCATTTTACGGTAGCTACATGCGTCCTCACAGCGGACACTCGAAAAGATCCTGATACTCGTTCATAGCTTCACGTGCGAAGCGATTGCTTCAGGGTGGCAGGAAGCGGAGCCAATCTTCACCCCAATCGAGCGAGGCGGACTTATGGTGTGATGGCCAGACGCTTACGTTGAGCGAACTGTGAGCCTTCGAGTACCTCACTTCAGCGTTCTGCCCGAAATCATCTCATCCAGCGACCTGCTGGTAACGCTTCCAGAGCGGGTTGCGAAAGTCTATGCGGAGCGTAATGGCCTTAAAACCATGGAGCTACCATTCACTGTGCCTAAGTTTGAGGTCAGCCTGCACTGGCATGAGCACAGTGGTGATAACACTGCCCAGCTATGGTTCTGCGGGTTCCTCAAGGAAACGATTTCCTGCTTATAAAGTAAGCGGATGTGAACACATCTTTACTTCGCCCTCACCTCGATCCGCTTCCGACCTCTATAAGGCTCCGTCTTACCAAGAGGTGTGAGTGGGTCGTGGGAGCGATGCGATCATTTGATCAAAGGCCGTCACCGCATACCTTCCATCAATGCTTTTCAGGGTTGGCATTTCTGAAGGAAAGCCAAATCGCACTCTGCCGGGAAGCACTTCATTCATAGCTGAGTACCAGGTCAGCAGAGCATGTTGGAGGCGCACGTGTAGCTCGAACTTACTCCGGCGACGGGTCGTGTCTGCTTTGGCTCGTTCGCGCGCGAGCTGAGGCTCTATGCAGCCGATAATGTAATAGTCAGCAAAGCCAATACGTCCTTGTGCGATAGTTTCTCTTGTGGCGTCCAACTCCATTCGCCAGTCGTGTTCGCTCGCCTCGCCGATCTGCCAAAGGCTCCAAATGTAGTGGAGCTTGAGAGGGTCACTGTCACACAAAGCCCACGAAGAAATGTCTTCCATGGCCAGTGCCGTTTGCCAGCGATCCACGTTTCGCTCTGCCCAAAAAGCTGCTGCTCCCACTGGATCCTTTATTCGATCCGGCTCGTTTTCAAAACGGCCGTTTTCAGGAATGACATGTTGCCCTCCATGCTTAGCGCACCAAGTGGTTTTCCCGCTGGCGCTGATACCTTCAACAACCAAAATCATCGTCTTGACCACTCCCTTAATTGCGTCATCCCTGTAAGTCTCAAAGCATCGGGGCTTACGTGGTTTCTGCAGCCACCCACTGATGCGGTAGCAGTCAGCACATCTTTCAGATAGGCATACGGATCATGCCCGTTCATGCGTGCCGACTGGATCAGACTCATGATCGCCGCCGCCCGTTTGCCACTGCGAAACGCCCCGGCAGACAACCAGTTCGAACGCCCAAGGGCCCATGGTCGGATCTGGTTCTCCACTGGGTTGTTGTCGATGGACACGGCTCCGTCTTCCAGGTAGCGCGTCAGCGCCACCCAGCGTTTAAGGCTCTAAACGAGGGCTTTGGCCGTGGCTGATCCCAGCCCTAAATTGCTCACTCAGGCGATATTGGCATTACCAACACTGAACTTGCCAGCAACGCTCCACCACCAGCACTAGAACTCCACCTTGCCCCGACCCGCCTTGACAGTGCTCCGCCTGGCTTTTCCTTCGAGGCGGCGGGTCTTCGAGCCGAGGGTCGGCTTCGTGGGACGGCGTTTCTTCTCGGTCTTGCCGGCAGTGATGATCAATTCGGCAAGACGCGCCAGTGCGTCAGCACGGTTCTGCTCCTGGGTGCGGTATTGCTGGCCCTTGATGATCAACACGCCGTCGCCGGTGATGCGACTGTCACGCAGCACCAGCAGCCGCTCCTTGTAGAACTCGGGCAACGATGAGGCCGGGATGTCGAAGCGCAGGTGCACGGCACTCGACACCTTGTTGACATTCTGCCCACCCGCGCCTTGTGCGCGGATGTATGTTAGTTCGATTTCGGCATCCGGCAGATGCACGTTATTGGAGATGATCAGCATGACATGGCCCTTGTAATTGCCCCCATTATCACAGCCTCCGCCGCTCTCCCATAGACCAACATACAACTCCTTGAATCAGCCCGGAAGTCCACCGTTGCTGCCCTGTACACTTGTCTGGTATGCCATTCTCAGCACGTCTCTAGGCGTCACCTTCCTCGACGGCATCTTCGATATCCGATCTCGCATATTCCAAACGGATGAAGAATGCACGCTTGCATTCTTCCCGAAGCGTGCGGGTCACCTGTCGAATTTCCTGCGTCTTCCCGGAGCCTGCCTCAGACAGGATTACTACCCGGTGGTGTGCCAAGAGGTCTTGCCACTGCAACGGCTGCCCGTCCAGATCATTCATAACGCTCGTCACCGCAAGAATACAAATGTTTTCCTTGCGAGCTTAGCAAAGATACACTGTGTTTATGAACAGTGCTCCTACAAAAGAAAGACCACCATTTAACAGACGGAAAAGCTTGTCGAATCTTGAGTAGAGCGGGTGCTTGTGGAAGACCATAGATTGAGGCCTCACGAGCACAACCTCTTTGACCTGTGTGAGGAATGGCGCTTTTAACGCAACTTCAAGTTGACGCTCCATGGATTTGAGTACTGGCCGGATTGATTCAAAAAAACGGCGCTCTGAAAAATACGCGGACACCATCGGCCTTAATGCTGGAGTTAGGAAGATTACTTGGCCGGACGCGTACTATTATCCGGCCTCAGGTAAAAGTACAACACCGGCCATAAGCCGGCGGGCAGTTCGCGTCAGACCCAACGCGATCATCTGCGGGTTGTCATCCACCTGATCGGCAACCACCTTCACCTCCATCACGCCAAGTGGATGGCCGATACGCAAGCTGTCGTCAGCTGTGTCCTCCCCCAGCATCTTCGCCACAACCGAACCCGCGACCCGCTAGGCAGGGCGCAGTCGGGCCGTTCCATGTGATTGAGATGATCGACCGCTACTACCGCGATTACCCGCAGATCGAGGTGTCGATACGGGTGGGCAACTCGATTACGCGGATTGGCCCAACTGGCCTTGCGTAGGACGCATGTGGCGGTATGAGTGGTTCTTGAGGTCTTTGGGGCACGCATACCGGCGCCTCAGTAGGCAGTTCACACCTTGATCGCTTCGAGCAGCCCCTGATGCCCAAGATGCTCATCGTTTCCCGTTGTCACTCCCCCAAAGTCGCGTCATTCCATCACGCCATGACAGTCAGCGCCGCCACCGGTGGGCGGTGTTGCACGTGGCGTCAACGCAGCCCTGGCTGTCGGCCAGGCGGGTGCAGCTAGCTGGCCGAACGCAAGGTGCAGTGGCACACGGTTCCTTCAGTGCCCCGTGCCAACAGCATCTTCTCCAGCAGAACCGCCAACTGCGAAAGCTCCAAAGCGGTAAGCCCGGCAGCGAATTCGTTCATGGCCGCCCCCGCCAGCTTCGGCAACCGCTCATTCACCGCCAGCCCTTTCTCTGTCAGCGCCAATTGCATCTGGCGCTGATCGATAGGGTCCCGAGTGCGAACGATCAGTGCCTTGCCTTCCAGCCGATTCAGCATCCGGGTCATGGCCGCGCTGTGGATGGACAGATAGATGCCGCCGGCTGCTACAGAGATCTCAAAGAAGAAGAGATGCCGGGGTTTCATGAAGTGCGCGCCCTATCCCTTCATCTGTACAAGCGGGCCGGGAAAGATGGCCAGAAGATCGCGGGTCATACCACTGAAGGTATGACCAGGAACTACCAGAAGGGGCACGAAGATGTGGTGTGGTCCGAGGTCGAAGCCGACCTGGATATTGGCGAATTCGCCGGATAGTTTTACGCCCATTTTGCGCAAGTTTTGCGCAGAGCCGCCCATAAAAAAATCCAGTCACCGCTAAGTGACTGGATTTCTTGGAGTTTTTGGTCGGGACGGAGTGATTCGAACACTCGACCCCTTGCACCCCATGCAAGTGCGCTACCGGGCTGCGCTACGCCCCGACTGGGCTTGAAGCATGTTCTCGATGCTGCTGAGAACGATGAAGAATGTACCTTAACCTTTTGAAAGATGGAAGCTTTTTTTCGAAAAAACTTCCATTCACCAGGCCTCGTCTACTTCTTCAGCACCACCAGTACATCTTCCAACTCGGCAATCATCTGCCGGATCAGTTGCTTGTACTGGGTGGTGTCTTCCTTGGCTTCTTCACTGGACATACGCAACCGTGCGCCGCCGATGGTGAAGCCTTGGTCATACAGCAGCGCGCGGATCTGACGGATCATCAGCACGTCTTGGCGCTGGTAATACCGGCGGTTTCCGCGGCGCTTGACCGGGTTGAGCTGCGGGAACTCCTGCTCCCAGTAGCGCAGCACGTGCGGTTTTACTGCACAGAGCTCGCTGACCTCACCAATGGTGAAGTAGCGTTTGCCTGGGATCGGCGGAAGCTCGTCGTTATGACTTGGTTCCAGCATAGGCTTCAACTCGGGCTTTCAATTTTTGCCCTGGACGAAAGGTGACGACACGCCGGGCGGTGATCGGGATCTCTTCCCCCGTCTTGGGGTTGCGACCCGGTCGCTGGCGTTTATCCCGCAGGTCGAAATTGCCAAAACCGGACAATTTGACCTGCTCGTTGTCTTCAAGCGCGTGTCTGATCTCCTCGAAGAACAGTTCGACCAGCTCCTTGGCCTCACGCTTGTTCAGGCCCAGCTCTTCATAGAGCCGTTCGGCCATCTCAGCTTTCGTCAGAGCACCCATACGCTATTTCCTTAACGTGGTGTTCAACCTTTGTTCGAGCGAAGTGAGGATCGTCTGCAGGGTGGCATTCACCTCATCGTCGTTAAGAGTGCGCGATGGATGCTGCCAGGTCAAGCCAACGGCGAGGCTTTTTCTATCCGGATCAATACCTTTACCCTGATAGACATCAAACAGCCTGAGGTCCGTGAGCCATTCGCCTGCATTGTCACGAATTACGTCCAACACGGAGCTAGAAGCTACATCACGTCCTGCGATCAAAGCCAGGTCACGCCTCACTTCTGGGAATTTCGACAGCTCGCTGAACTTCGGCAAGCGGCCTTCGACCACATCGCCCAGTACCAGCTCGAAGACGAACACCGGACGGTCCAGGCCGAGGGTCTTGGCCAGTTCCGGGTGGAGGGCGCCGAGGTAGCCGACGTCCTGACCGTTACGCTCGATGCGGGCGGTCTGGCCAGGGTGCAGAGCCGGGTGCTTGCCAGGGACGAAGTTGAATTCAGCCAGGGCACCGGCATACCCCAGTACGGCTTCCACGTCGGCTTTCACGTCAAAGAAGTCGATGCCATCACGGCCGTTGGCCCAACCTTCTGGCAGACGGCTGCCACAGACCACGCCGGCGAGCATAGGCTGTTGCTTGAGGTCGCCCAGTTGACCGACGAAGCGCAGGCCGCTTTCGAACAGGCGCACGCGGTCTTGTTGGCGGTTGAGGTTATGCTGCAGTGCCTTGACCAGGCCCGGCCACAGGGAGGCACGCATGGCCGCCATGTCGCTGGAGATGGGGTTGGCCAACAGCAGCGGTTCGACGCCCGGGCTGAACAGCTCGAACAGCTTGGGATCGATGAAGCTGTAGGTGATAGCTTCCTGATAACCGCGGGCAACCAGCAGACGGCGCAGGCTTGGCAGTTCGCCACGGGCCTCAGGCCTGCCCTGTGGGGCCAGGCGCGCTTGCGGGTAACGGACCGGCAGGCGATTGTAGCCGTACAGACGGGCCAGTTCTTCGATCAGGTCGACTTCTAGGCTGATATCGAAGCGGTGGCTCGGTACTTCGACCTGCCACTGCCCTGCCCCATTGGCGCTGGTGATCAGGCCCAGGGCGTTGAGCAGTTGCTCGACCTGGGCGCCGTCCATTTCCATGCCGAGCATCTGGTTAATGCGTTCGGCGCGCAGGGTGATCGGCGCGACCTTGGGCAAGTGCTGTTCACTGACAGTCTCGATGATCGGGCCGGCTTCGCCGCCGACGATCTCCAGCAGCAACGCAGTGGCGCGCTCCATGGCTTCGCGCGCCAGTTGCGAGTCGACACCACGCTCGTAGCGGTGCGAGGCGTCAGTGTGCAGGCCGTAGGAGCGGGCCTTGCCAGCGACAGCGATCTGGTCGAAGAAGGCGCTTTCCAGGAACAAGTCACGGGTATTGGTGGAGACGCCGCTGTGCTCGCCTCCCATCACGCCGGCAATGGCCAGGGCGCGGGTGTGGTCGGCAATGACCAGGGTGTCGGCACGCAGGGCCACTTCCTGGCCGTCGAGCAGGACGAGCTTCTCGCCCTCTTCGGCCATGCGCACACGGATGCCACCGTTGATTTCAGCAAGATCGAAGGCGTGCATCGGCTGGCCGAGCTCAAGCATCACGTAGTTGGTGATGTCGACAGCGGCATCGATGCTGCGCACATCGGCACGGCGCAGGCGCTCGACCATCCACAGCGGGGTCGGCTTGGACAGGTCGACGTTGCGGATGACGCGACCCAGATAGCGTGGGCAGGCTGCCGGGGCGAGGACTTCGACCGGGCGCACTTCGTCATGGGCCGGGGCAACGGCTGGCACGACTGGGCGGGTGACCGGAGCGGCGTACAGGGCGCCGACTTCACGGGCAAGGCCGGCCAGGGACAGACAGTCGCCGCGGTTCGGGGTCAGGTCGACCTCGATGCTGGCGTCGTCCAGGTCCAGGTAGACGCGGATGTCTTCGCCCACAGGGGCGTCGGCGGCCAGTTCGAGCAGGCCGTCGTTCTCCTCGCTGATCTGCAGTTCAGCAGCCGAGCAGAGCATGCCGTTGGACTCGACGCCACGCAGCTTGGCCTTCTTGATCTTGAAGTCGCCTGGCAGTTCGGCGCCGATCATGGCGAACGGGATCTTCAGGCCGGGGCGCACATTGGGCGCGCCGCACACCACCTGGAAGGTCTCGCTGCCGTTGCTGACCTGGCACACGCGCAGCTTGTCGGCATCCGGGTGCTGTTCGGTACTCAGCACTTCGCCGACGACGATGCCGCTGAACTGGCCGGCAGCCGGGGTGACACTGTCGACTTCGAGGCCGGCCATGGACAGACGAGCGACCAGCTCGTCACGGTTGACTTGCGGGTTGACCCAACCGCGCAGCCACTTTTCACTGAATTTCATGCTGTTCTCCTGAAAGTTGCGTTACGGGTACGGGCCTAGCGGAATTGCGCAAGGAACCGCAGGTCGTTGTCGAAGAACAGACGCAAATCGTTGACGCCATAACGCAGCATGGCCAGGCGCTCGGCACCCATGCCGAAGGCGAAGCCCTGGTACTCTTCCGGATCGATGCCGGACATGCGCAGTACGTTCGGGTGGACCATGCCGCAGCCCATGACTTCGAGCCAGCCGGTCTGCTTACAGACGCGGCAGCCGTTGCCGCTGCACATCACGCACTGGATGTCGACTTCAGCGGAAGGCTCGGTGAACGGGAAGAACGACGGGCGGAAGCGCACCGACAGCTCTTTTTCGAAGAACACGCGCAGGAACTCTTCGATGGTGCCTTTGAGGTCGGCGAAATTGATCCCGCGGTCGACCAGCAGGCCTTCGACCTGGTGGAACATCGGCGAGTGGGTAATATCCGAGTCGCAACGATAAACGCGGCCCGGGCAGACAATGCGGATCGGCGGCTGGGTGGACTCCATGGTCCGCACTTGCACCGGCGAGGTGTGGGTGCGCAGCAGCATGTTGGCATTGAAGTAGAAGGTGTCGTGCATCGCCCGGGCCGGGTGGTGGCCTGGGATGTTGAGGGCTTCGAAGTTGTGGTAGTCGTCTTCGACCTCAGGGCCCTCGGCAATGCCGTAGCCGATGTGGGTGAAGAACTGCTCGATGCGCTCCAGGGTCCGAGTGATCGGATGCAGGCCACCGGTCGTCTGGCCACGGCCTGGTAGGGTCACATCAATGCATTCGGCAGCCAGGCGAGCGCTGAGCTCGGCCTCTTCGAAGGCAGCCTTGCGCGCGTTGAGCACTTCGGTGACGCGTTCCTTGGCGTCGTTGATCAGCGCGCCAACCTTTGGCCGCTCTTCAGCCGGCAGATTGCCCAGGGTCTTCATCACCTGGGTCAACTCGCCTTTCTTGCCGAGGAATTGAACCCGGATCTGTTCCAGGGCATTGATGTCTTCAGCGCGCTCCACGGCCTCCAGGGCTTGGGAGACCAGCGCATCCAGGTTTTCCATGTACAGACTCCAGATACGAAATAGGGGAAGAGCTTTACAGGCTCTTCCCCTATCGATGACGTTTAACACCCGGCGCCGCAAGCGTCGCCGGATGATTGTCGTGGGTACTTAAGCCAAGACGGCTTTAGCTTTCTCGACAATCGCAGCAAACGCCGCTTTTTCGTTCACTGCCAGATCGGCCAGAACCTTGCGGTCGATTTCGATCGACGCTTTTTTCAGGCCAGCGATCAGACGGCTGTAGGACAGACCGTTGGTACGCGCACCAGCGTTGATACGAGCGATCCACAGAGCGCGGAACTGACGCTTCTTCTGACGGCGGTCGCGGTAGGCGTATTGGCCAGCCTTGATGACAGCCTGCTTGGCAACGCGGAATACGCGCGAACGCGCACCGTAGTAGCCTTTAGCCAGTTTCAGAATTTTCTTGTGACGCTTACGAGCGATGACGCCACGCTTTACACGAGCCATGAGTAACTTCCTCTATCTTTGACCGAAATTAACGTACGCGCAGCATGCGCTCGACTTTTGCAACGTCAGACGGATGCAGCAGGCTGCTACCGCGCAGTTGACGCTTACGCTTAGTCGACATTTTGGTCAGGATGTGGCTCTTGAAAGCGTGCTTGTGCTTGAAGCCGGAAGCGGTTTTCAGGAAACGCTTCGCGGCACCGCTTTTGGTTTTCATTTTTGGCATGTTCGGATACTCCGCATTCAGTGGATAAACATAACCGCAAGGCCTGCCGTGCCCTGGTGGTTATTTCTTTTTCTTGGGGGCGATGACCATCATAAGTTGGCGTCCTTCCATCTTCGGATGCTGCTCAACGGTGCCATATTCGGCGAGGTCAGCTTCAACCCGCTTCAACAACTCCATGCCCAGTTCCTGGTGAGCCATCTCACGGCCGCGAAAACGCAGGGAAATCTTGGCCTTGTCCCCATCACTAAGGAAACGTACCAGGTTGCGTAGTTTTACCTGGTAATCCCCTTCTTCCGTCCCTGGACGAAACTTGATTTCTTTGATCTGGATCTGCTTCTGATTCTTCTTGGCCTCGTTGGCCTGCTTCTTCTTCTCGAAGAGGTGCTTGCCGTAGTCCATGACTTTACAGACGGGCGGTACGGCGTCAGCAGAAATCTCTACCAGATCCAGCTTCGCTTCTTCAGCGATACGAAGCGCTTCATCAATCGAGACGATGCCAACCTGCTCGCCATCAGCGCCAATTAACCGAACCTCGCGTGCCGAGATATTCTCGTTGATCGGGGCCTTCGGTGCAGTTCGTTTATCGTTTCTCATTTCACGCTTAATAGTAATTACTCCGATTCTTGGCGACCACGCCGGGAAACCGCATGCGCAAGAAACTCAGCGAACTGGGCGACGGGCATGGAGCCCAGGTCTGCGCCTTCGCGAGTACGCACAGCGACGGTTTGCGTTTCGACTTCACGGTCCCCTATAACCAAAAGGTACGGGACCTTGAGCAAAGTATGCTCGCGGATTTTAAAGCCGATCTTCTCATTTCTCAAGTCAGACTTGGCACGGAAACCGCTGTCATTCAGGGTTTTTTCGACTTCGAGGGCGAAATCGGCCTGTTTGTCGGTGATATTCATGATCACCGCCTGGGTTGGCGCCAGCCAAGCCGGGAAGACACCCGCGTAGTGCTCGATCAGCATGCCAATGAAGCGCTCGAAGGACCCGAGGATGGCACGATGCAGCATGACCGGGCGTTTGCGGTTGTTATCTTCGGCGATATAGCTGGCATCCAGGCGCTCTGGCAGGTTCGGATCGTACTGCAGCGTACCGCACTGCCAGTTACGGCCGAGGCAATCGCGCAGGGTGAACTCGATCTTCGGACCGTAGAACGCACCCTCGCCCGGCTGGTACTCCCAGGCCAGGCCGGACTCGTTCAGCGCATCGGCCAGGGCGCCTTCGGCGCGATCCCACAGTTCGTCGGAACCCACGCGCTTGACCGGGCGGGTAGACAACTTCATGGCGATGTCGGTGAAGCCGAAGTCCTGATAGACCTGCAGGGTTAGCTTGATAAAGTCAGCCGCTTCCTTCTTCACCTGGTCTTCCGTGCAGAAGATGTGGGCGTCGTCCTGAGTGAAACCGCGTACGCGCATGATGCCGTGCAGGGCGCCGGATGGCTCGTTGCGGTGGCAGGCACCGAACTCGGCCAGGCGCAGCGGCAGGTCGCGGTAGGACTTCAGGCCCTGGTTGAAGATCTGCACGTGGCACGGGCAGTTCATCGGCTTGACCGCGTAGTCACGGCTTTCCGACGAAGTGGTGAACATGTTCTCGGCGTAGTTGGACCAGTGGCCGGAGCGCTCCCAGAGAATGCGGTCAACCACCTGCGGGGTGCGCACCTCGACGTAGCCGTGGTCACGCTGAACCTTGCGCATGTACTGCTCAAGCACCTGATAGACGGTCCAACCAGCTGGGTGCCAGAAGACCATGCCCGGCGCTTCTTCCTGCAGGTGGAACAGGTCCAGTTGCTTACCGATCTTGCGGTGGTCGCGTTTTTCAGCTTCTTCGATGCGCTGGATGTAGGCTGCCAGTTGCTTCTTGTCAGCCCAAGCGGTCCCGTACACGCGTTGCAGTTGCTCGTTCTTGGCATCGCCACGCCAGTAGGCGCCGGACAGCTTGGTCAGCTTGAACGCCTTGAGGAAGCGGGTGTTCGGCACGTGCGGACCGCGGCACATGTCGACGTATTCTTCGTGATAGTACAGGCCCATGGCCTGCTCATCAGGCATGTCTTCGACCAGACGCAGCTTGTAGTCTTCGCCACGGCCCTGGAACACCTCGATGACTTCGGCCCGTGGGGTCATCTTCTTGATGACGTCATAGTCCTTGTCGATCAACTGGTGCATGCGCTGCTCGATCGCTACGAGGTCCTCAGGGGTAAAAGGACGCTCGTAGGCGATGTCGTAATAGAAGCCCTCGTCGATCACCGGGCCGATGACCATCTTGGCGGTCGGGTACAGCTGCTTGACCGCGTGACCGACCAGGTGGGCACACGAGTGACGAATGATCTCCAGTCCCTCTTCATCTTTAGGGGTGATGATCTGCAGGGTGGCGTCGTTCTCGATCAGGTCGCAGGCGTCGACCAGCTTGCCGTCGACCTTGCCGGCCACGGTGGCCTTGGCGAGGCCCGCGCCAATGGAGGCTGCGACTTCGGCTACGGTGACGGCCTTGTCGAACGTACGTTGACTGCCATCGGGAAGAGTAATAATGGGCATGGCGCCTCCTCTCCTAGTGGTGACCCCTACCAAAGGTCACGTGGGTTGGGATGAGCCAGTACAAGATCCGCCCAGCCTTTCCATCGGGAAAGCCTGCCTCACAGTGGCAGAGGCCTTTCGGCCTGCCAGGGGCGAACCAGAGTGACTGGAAAAATTAGTTGCAAGCTGCAAGTGGTGAGCAGCAAGCCGGCCATCCTAGCACGCAGCTCGGAGGCCAGGCAGAAATATTTGGAAATTGCCCCGCTGAGGTGAACTTGTACGGATTTTTTTCCCTCAGAGTTTCTGAAGCATCCTACTCTTGATAAGACCCAACCCAAGGAGTGTCTGGCTATGCGATTTCAGTCTCTTCTGGCCCTGACCGCCGCTGGCGCGCTGTTGCTGCCCCTGGCCGCGAACGCCGGTCCGTGGCCTGCCGGCAAGAAAGGCGCCTACATGGACCAGTGCGTGCAGGTGGCCACCGGACAAGGTGTTGACGCCAAGACGGCCGACCAACACTGCAAGTGCGGAGCCGATGCCATCGAAAAGAACTTCACGACCCAGGAGATCGAGGACCTGGACAGCAAGGACGGTGTTGATGCCAGGTTGATGCAGCGTGCACAGGCGGTCGTGACCGAGTCCTGCGCCCCGAAACAATAGGCTTTGCCAGGCCAAACGAAAAATTATTTGCCCTGGATCAGCATTCTGCGAAGGTAAAAGACACCACACCCGCAGAATTAGACTATGATGTCGCTCGTGCACCTTGTGGCCTCGGCAACATCGCACCATTGAAAATCATGTTTCTGGAGATTCACCCATGTCCAATCGCCAAACCGGCACCGTCAAATGGTTCAACGATGAAAAAGGCTTCGGCTTCATCACTCCACAAGGTGGCGGCGACGACCTGTTCGTTCACTTCAAAGCCATCGAAACCGACGGCTTCAAGAGCCTGAAAGAAGGCCAGACCGTTTCCTTCGTTGCCGAGAAAGGCCAGAAGGGCATGCAGGCTGCACAGGTTCGCCCGGAGTAATTCGGTAGAGCTGTAAAAAACCCGTCCTTAGTGGCGGGTTTTTTGTTGCCTGGGATTCGGGGTGAATAGCGATGGGCCGGTGACGAGCACGCCTGCGCAGCGGTCCTGCCCCTGGCAAGGCTTCATCTTGCATCGCCAACTGACGCTGACTCTTACACAAGTCCTGCACCAGCCAATCGAGGGCAAGCACACTCTTACAGTGAGCCTGCCCACTTCGACTCGTTGGGCCGACAGGTCAACCGCAGTTGACGCGAGTCACCACACCTTGCTCATCGACATTCAGGTTCAGTCGGTCGGAGCGGTATTCCAAGGTCACCACATCATGGGGCTTGAGGATACGGGCCGTCTGCGAACCGCTGGACTGTCGCGCCTGCTCCAGCAGTTCAGCAGTACCTGGCTTGCCGAGAGTGAAATCGGCACCGCTGGCCTGGCAGCGGCCATCGTTGTTGGCCGGCGCCGCGGGCGCGCTGCTGCCACCATGCGAGGAGCCACCAGTGCTGCAACCTGCCAGGACTACAGCCACCAGCAAGGTTGCCAGGGAAGCACGGGTACGGAACATGAATCCTCCTAAATCGATCTCGGGAACTGTCCATGCGACAGCTCCGCTCACAGTTTGTTGCAAAACCGCCCAAGTCTGCCTGAATCGGCCAAGGCAGGCCAAAGGCAATCGTGACCGAATTTTGCATCGCACCGTTAGTTTGCCACGTCCGCCTTCTTATACCTAAGTCGCTGGGCTATTGGCGCAATGTCATGTTTTACTGCACTAAGTGGAGCGCACCACGCCTCCCCTTCAAACGCCAGGGTCAGGCATTTGAACCAACAGCACGGGCCTGCAGCCGAGATTTTCCCCATGAGTAGCCACAGCATCGATGCCGACATCAAGGTCAAATGGGCCGAAGGCCAGAGCGCCTACAGCCCCGCCACCCCGGAAGAACTGCTGCTGATCGCCATCGACCTGCTGGTGCGCGACCGCGGCAGCGAGGCGGCGCGCAGCTTCATCGAACAGGTGTTCGAGCGCTACGCGCCGCACGCGGCTATTTCAATCGTGCCAGACGGGCACTAAGCAGGTCGAAGAAGCCCTGGGCGTCACCGTTTTCGATCCACATCACGTTGGCCGGTTGCTTGAGCGCACCATACCAGTCAGCAACGGTTTGGCCGAAGGTCGGGCCCTCGCGACTGTCGACCACCATGTGCACCTGCCGGCCACTGAAAAGCTCGGGCTTGAGCAGGTAGGCGATGACGCTGGCGTCGTGCACCGGGCCGCCGGGCATGCCGTAGTGCTGCATATCGTACTGGATATAGGCGTTGAGGATATCCACCACGCGCTTGCTGGCCTGATTGTTCACCGCAGCCAGTTGCTCGAGTCGGGCGTCACTGGTCAGCAGCTTGTGGGTCACGTCCAGCGGCAGGTAGGTTAGCTTGGCCCCACTGGCCAGCACCACCTCGGCGGCATGCGGGTCGGCGAACAGGTTGAATTCGGCCACCGGCGTTATGTTGCCACCATTGAAGTGGGCGCCGCCCATGACCACCACTTCCTTGATGCCCTTGACGATGTCCGGCTGCTGGATCAGCGCCAAAGCCAGATTGGTCTGCGGGCCGAGCATGGCGACCGTGATGCTGTGCGGCTCGGCCTGGCCCAGGGTATCGATCAGATACTGCACGGCATTGCCCTTGGCCAGCCCCTTACGCGGCTCATGGACCTGCACGCCGGTCAGGCCTTCCTCGCCATGCACGTTGGCAGCATAGATGGGCGCTCGCACCAACGGCCGCCCTGCCCCAGCGTACACCGGGATCTCTTCCCGACCGCCCCACTCCCGGGCCAGACGGGCATTGCGCGAGGTCTTGTCCAGACGCACGTTGCCAGCCACGGTGGTGATGGCACGGATCTTCAACTCATCTGGCGAGGCCATGGCCAGCAACAGTGCAACCACGTCGTCGGCCCCTGGGTCGGTGTCGATGATCAAGTCACGTGGGGCAGCCTGCAGCGCGGTGACGGTCAGCGTGGACATCAGCAAGGCTCCTTGCAGCAAACGTTTGGCAGCTCGAACGAACATCAGACACTCCTTGTGCTTGCGATCTAAAAGGTTACACCGGCAATCAGGGCGATATTGCTGTAGGGCTGGCACTCACCCGTGCGCACCACGGCTCGGGCTCTACGGCACAGGAGCTTGAAGTCGCTATGCAACAACTGCTGGCGCATGCCCAGTTGACCTTCGCCGTGGAGTTTCTCGATCAGCGCCAGTGCCGGTGGCACGGCCTGGAATATCTCGTCAGCCACAGCATGGGCTTCGACTTGCATCTCGCTCAGCACCGCCCGCAAGGTGCTGGAGAAATCGGGAATGCCCCGCGTGAGAGCCAGGTCGATCAGCTCGACACCCGGCGGCACCGGCAGGCCGGCATCGCCGATTACCAACATGTCGCCATGGCCAAGACTGGCGATGGTGCGCGACAGGGCAATGTTCAGCAGCGGTGTCTTCTTCACGGCGTCAGCTCCACCAGGCGCGGGATGGACGGTTGGGCCCCGGAGCGGGTCACAGAGAGGGCGGCGGCGCGCTGGCCGATACTGATCGCTTCGCCCTCCTCCAGCCCTCTCGCCAAACCGGCAGCGAAGCCTCCGACGAAGGTGTCGCCAGCTGCAGTAGTGTCCACCGGCTTCACCATCTGTGCCGGGAAGTGCTGGCTGCCGACAGCGCTGGCGAACAGCGCACCCTGGGCACCCAGGGTGACGATGACCTTGCCGACACCCAGCGCCAGCAGGCGCTCGGCAGCACGGCGGGCGCTGTCCAGGTCGTTCACGGGCAGGCCAGTCAGGGCCTCGGCTTCGCTCTCGTTGGGGATCAGGTAGTCAATGTGGCGGTACCAGTCCTGCGGCAACGGCCCCGTGGCCGGCGCCGGATTGAGGATCACCGTCTTGCCCAGCTCTCGGCCGCGCTGCAGGGTCCAGGCCACGGTGGCCGGAGGGACTTCCAACTGGCAGACGACCACCTCGGCACGCTGCAGCAAGGCATCGAAACGCTGCACAGATTCCGGCAGCAACTGACCGTTGCCGCCCGGGATGATGACAATAGCGTTCTGGCTGTCGGCGTCCACCACGATCAGTGCCACGCCACTGGAGACACCCGGGCAGACGCTCACCGCCCGGCAATCGATCTGCTCATCTGCCAAGGCCTGGCGCAATTGCTGGCCGTAGGCGTCATCGCCAACATTGCCGATCATCGCCACCGTGGCGCCGAGGCGCGCCGCCGCCACCGCCTGGTTGGCCCCCTTGCCGCCGGGCACGGTAAAGAAACTGTCACCGGCCAGGGTTTCGCCGCCACGCGGCAAGCGCTCGGCGCGAGCCACCAGGTCCATGTTGAGGCTACCGACTACTACTACCTTGGCATCCATACTGGGCTCTCAACGGTAATCATTGAACAGGTCCGGGCGCGGCCCGGTGGATTCGCGCAGAACGATCTTCGGCCTGACGATGCGCTGCTCCCGCTCCCCGAGCAGGGGCTTGGCGATGCGCTTGAGCAGCACCTCGGCGGCGCTTTCACCCAGCTCACGGATCGACTGGCCGACGGTGGTCAGCGCCGGGTACACGTAGCGGCTGAGCTGGATATCGTCGAAACCGATCACCGACAGTTCGCAGGGCACGCCAATGTTGCGCTCGGCAGCGGCGCGCAGCACGCCGAAACCGATCATGTCGTTGCCGGCGAAGATCGCCGTGGGCCGCTGGCCGTCGAGCAGGCTTGCCGCGGCAGCGTGGCCGCCATCGCTGGTGAAGTCGCTGTGCAGGACGCGCCCTTCGGCCACGCTCACGCCAGCTTCGGCCATGGCCCGGCGGAACCCGGCCAGGCGCAACTGGCCGACACCGGTATCGGCCGGGCCACCAATGCAGGCGATGTCGCTGTGGCCAAGATCGAGCAGATGCCGGGTGGCCAGGTAGGCGCCGAGTTCGTGGTCGATGCGCACCAAGTCGGCATCGACACCCTCCAGAGCGCGGTCGACGATGACCATCGGCGTACGCACGCAGGCCAAGCTGTCGAGCAAGTCCTTGTCTTCACCGACCGAGGCGACGACCAGGCCGTCGATGCGCTTTTCCAACAGCACACGCAGGTAGCTGCGCTGCTTTTGCGGGTTGTCGTCGGAATTACAGAGGATCACGCAGTAGCCGTTGCGCTCGCAGGCGTCCTCGATTCCTCGGGCCAATTCGGCGAAGTACGGGTTGACGCTATTGGGCACCAGCAAGCCAATGGTCGCAGTGCTGCGCGCCTTCAACGAGCGGGCCACGGCGCTAGGCACGTAGTCGAGCTCGGCGATGGCCGCCTCGACCTTCAGGCGCACCTGCTCGCTGACCGGGCGGGTCTTGTTCAGTACATGGGACACGGTGGTGTATGAAATACCCGCCAGTGCCGCGACGTCTTTTATCGTTGCCATAGTTCAGTTCCGCCGGCTCGCACGCCGGCTGCGGTAAGTGTCGAGCACCACGGCGATGACGATGACCGCCCCGGTGATGATGCGTTTGGTCGGTTCCGAAGCGCCGATCTGCGCGAGGCCGGCGGCCAGAACCGAGATGATCAGCACACCGAAGAAGGTGCTGATCACCGAGCCGCGCCCACCCATCAGGCTGGTACCGCCGATGACCACGGCGGCGATCACTTGCAGTTCCAGGCCCGAACCAGCATTGGGGTCAGCGGCTTCCAGGCGGGAAATCTGGAACAGCGCTGCAAGCCCGGCGAGCAACCCCATCAGGGCGAACACCAGGACCTTGTATGGGCGTGGGTCGATACCGGCCAGACGCACGGCCTCTTCGTTGGTGCCGATGCCGATCAAGTAGCGGCCGAACACGGTGCGGGTCAGCACCAGCTGGGCGAGGATGATCACCAGCAAGGCAATGATGAACGACGGCGAGATGCCGAAGGCGATCGGGTTGGAGAACCAGGCGAAGGCATCGCCGATGTAGGCGGTGCGAGAGTCGGTGAACTGGTAGGCCAAGCCACGGGCCATCTCCAGCACGCCCAGGGACACAATGAACGATGGGATGCGCCAGGCCACGGTGATGCCGCCAGTGATGCTGCCAGCCATGGCCGCCACGGCCATGCCCAGCAAAGCCGCGGGTAGTACGCCCCAGCCCCAACCGAGGATGGCGACACTGACCGTCGAAGCGGCCAGGGCCAGCACCGAGCCGACCGAGAGGTCGATGCCCCCGATGATCAGGACGAAGGTCATGCCCACCGCCAAGACCATCAGGTCAGGGATCTGGTTAGCCAGGGTGCTGAAGGTGGCGTAAGACCAAAAGTGGCTACTGAGGAAGGAAAACAGCACGACCATCGCCAGCAAGGCACCTGCCAGGCCCAGGTAGGTGCCCAGGCCGTAATAGGTGCCGCTGCGCCGCACAGGTGTGCTGCTCGGGGTGTCGAGAGGAGTGGTCTTCATGCGTCCGTCCTGGGAGCTGCATCGTTCAGCAGCGCGTCACGTTTCTGGTATCCGGCAAAAGCAGCGGCCAGGAGCTGGTCCTGGCTCCAATGCTCCCGCTCGAAGGTGTCGATCAGGCGCCCGGCAGAGAGCACGGCAATGCGATCGCAGATCAGCATCAACTCACGCAAATCGCTGGACACCACCACCAGGGCCTTGCCGTGGCGCGCCAGCTCGGCCAGCAGGCCGTAGATATCGAACTTGGCACCCACGTCGATGCCACGGGTCGGTTCGTCGAACAGCAGCACCTGGCAGTCATGCTCCAGCCAGCGGCCGATCACCACCTTCTGCTGATTGCCACCAGACAGCTCGCCGACCGCCTGAGCCGGGCCGGCGCTGCGGATGCGCATAGCAGCGATCTGGCGCAGGGCCAGAGCCCGCTCAGCATCGCCATCGAGCACACCGGCGCGAGACACGGCGCCGAGGTTGCCCAGGGCAATATTGGCGCTGATCGACTGGGACAGCAGCAACCCCTCGCCCTTGCGGTCCTCGGTGATCAAGGCGATGCCGGCACGCACGGCGGCCTTGGGCGAGTCGATGCTCACCGGACGCGGCGGCTGGCCGATCTCGAGGCTGCCACTGTCGGCATGGTCGGCGCCGTAGATCAGCCGCAGCAGCTCGGTGCGGCCAGCGCCGATCAGCCCGGAAATACCGAAGATCTCGCCAGCGCGGACCTCGAACGACACGTCGCGAACCTTGTCGCCACGGCTGAGGTTATTGACCTTGAGCAGCGGTGCACCAATCTGCCTACGTCCCAGGTCGATGTGCTCGCCCAGCTCACGACCCACCATCAGGTTGACCAACTCATTGCTGCTGTAGCGCTGGATCGGCTCGACACAGACCAGCTTGCCGTCCCGCAACACAGCGATGCGCTGGGCCACACGTTGCAGCTCCTCCAGTCGGTGAGAGATATAGACGATGGCCACGCCGCGCTGACGCAAGCGCTCGATCTGGGTGAACAGCAGCTCCACCTCGCGGGCGGTGAGCATGGCCGTGGGCTCGTCGAAAATCAGTACATGGCAGTCGCCAATCAGGTTGCGGGCGATTTCCACCATCTGCTGGTGACCTATGCCCAGCTCACCGACCGGGGTGTCCGGGTCGATGGCGTCCAGGCCGACCTGGGCCATCGCGGCGGTGGCCAACTGCCGCAGGCGTTTCTGGCTGATCCAGCCGGCACGGCTGGGCAGGTTGTCTAGGAACAGGTTCTCGGCCACGGTCAGGGTGGGCAGCAGGTTGAGCTCCTGCATGACCATGCGCACGCCGAGACGCTCGGCCTCGCTGCGACTACCTGGACTGTAGGGCTGGCCACGGTAATGCATGTGCCCGGTGGTAGGGATTTCCAGTCCGCTGATGAGCTTGGACAAGGTGCTCTTGCCTGCACCGTTCTCACCGGTCAGGGCCAAGACCTCGCCCGCGCGCAGGCTCAATTCGATATCACCCAACACCGGCTGGGCGTAAGTCTTGCCAAGGGCGCTGACTGCTAGCACGACATTCGCCGTCGCTGACATGGCCGGTTCTCCTGGTGCGCCCGCACAGCAGGCGCGCGTTACGACTAGGGTTGAGTGACGAGTTCGACCGGGGTCTGGATGACATTGTCGGCATCCACTTCAGGGCTCTCACCTTTGATCATCTTCAACGCGGCCTGGATGCCGTACACCGCCTGGTCGGCACCGTGCTGCTCGAGGGTCGCGAGCACGCGGCCATCCTTGAGCATCGGCTTGATGGCGTTGATATTGTCGTAACCGACCACTTGCACCTGACCGGTCTTGCCCGCGGCACGTACGGCGGAGACGGCGCCCAGGGCCATGCTGTCGTTGCCTGCCAGCAACGCCTTGAGCTCGGGGTACTCGTTGAGCATGGCGGCGGCCACGGCGTTGCCTTTGTCGATCTCCCAGTTGCCCGACTGCACCGAGACCACATTCATCTGCGCGGCCTCCATGGCGTCCCTGAAGCCAGCGGTGCGCTGCTGGGCATTGGTCGTGGTCGGCACGCCCTCGATGATACCGACCTGGTCGCCGGCCTTGAGCTTCTGCTGGGCCAAATAGTCACCGACCAGACGCGCGCCCTTGCGGTTGTCCGGGCCTACGAATGGCACGCTGATGTTCTTGCTCTTGAGCACATCGGGGTCTAGACGGTTGTCGATATTGACTACGGTGATGCCAGCGTCCATGGCCTTCTTCACCACTGGCACCAGGGCCTTGGAGTCCGCTGGCGCGATGACCAGCGCCTTGGCGCCGGAGACGATCATCTGTTCCACGATACGGATCTGGTTGCCGGTATCGGACTCGTCCTTGATGCCGTTGGCGACCAGTTCGAAATCATTGGGGTGCTCTTTCTGGTAGGCCTTGGCCCCGTCTTCCATGGTGCGGAAGAATTCGTTGGCAAGGGATTTCATGACCAAGGCGACCTTGGGCTTGTCCTCGGCGTGGGCCTGGGAGAGCGGCATGGCAAGCGACAGGGAAGAAAGGACGGCGATGGCCAGCAGACGGCCGGGGAACGGCAACTTCATGGGTAATGACTCCGGATCTTATGGTTTTTGTCGGGTCGCAAACGTTTGCGTTGCCTAACTATGCGAACGACTCCCGTTTTTGTCAATCCGTTCCTGACCCGCGCCGGCGCGGGTAGGAATTATCCGGGAAATTTTCGGAAAACCGAACACTTTTAATAAGAATATTCGGAATGCCGAATAAAAGAGCCTGAACGACCTATCCTGTCGGACAGGCAAACAGATGAATCTCAAGCACTTGAAAATGAAACACGACGAACGGTAGTAGCTGGTACGAAAACTGCCTATCTTCATAGGCAACACAGCGAAAACTCCATTCAGAAGAGAAAATAATGATGAAAGCTGTCCTCCACTCCTTCGTTCCGGGCGCCCTGGCCCTGCTGCTGGTCCTCCCCTCAGGTGTCAACGCCAAGGAAGTCGAAAACCAGACGAAACTGGCCAATGTGGTGATTCTCGCCACCGGCGGCACCATCGCCGGCGCGGGCGCCAGCGCGGCCAACAGCGCCACCTACCAGGCCGCCAAGCTCGGCGTCGACAAGCTGATCGCCGGTGTACCGGAACTGGCCGATATCGCCAACGTACGTGGCGAGCAGGTCATGCAGATCGCGTCCGAGAGCATCAGCAACGACAACCTGTTGCAATTGGGCAAACGCGTTGCCGAGCTGGCCGACAGCAAGGACGTCGATGGCATCGTCATCACCCATGGCACCGACACCCTGGAAGAGACCGCCTACTTCCTCAACCTGGTAGAGAAGACCGACAAGCCAATCGTGGTCGTCGGCTCCATGCGCCCAGGCACCGCCATGTCCGCCGACGGCATGCTCAACCTGTACAACGCCGTGGCCGTGGCCGGCAGCAAGGATGCCAAGGGCAAAGGCGTCCTGGTGACCATGAACGACGAGATCCAGTCCGGCCGCGATGTGAGCAAATCCATCAACATCAAGACCGAAGCCTTCAAGAGCCAGTGGGGCCCACTGGGCATGGTGGTCGAAGGCAAATCGTACTGGTTCCGCCTGCCCGCCAAGCGCCACACCACCGATTCGGAGTTCGATATCAAGAACATCAGCAGCCTGCCAGCCGTGGATATCGCCTACGGCTACGGCAACGTGACCGATACCGCCTACAAGGCTCTGGCTCAGAACGGCGCCAAGGCAATCATCCACGCCGGCACCGGCAATGGCTCGGTCTCCTCGCGCGTAGTCCCTGCCCTGCAGGAGCTGCGCAAGGATGGCGTGCAGATCATCCGCTCTTCCCACGTCAATGGCGGCGGTTTCGTGCTGCGCAATGCCGAACAGCCTGACGACAAGAACGACTGGGTCGTGGCCCATGACCTGAACCCACAGAAGGCGCGGATCCTGGCCATGGTCGCACTGACCAAGACCCAGGACAGCAAGGAACTGCAGCGGATCTTCTGGGAATACTGATTAGATAAAGGCCTTCGGGCTGCCGCGCGGTCACCGCGACACAAGACCGCGCGCAGCCCCTGAGGCTGCTACTGCCCGTAATCAAGGGCACAGCCCTCGCCCCACCCTACCCTCGCCAAAAAATATTCCTGTTTGCTGCAGCAGAATGAGCGCCTCACGGTCACATGCGCTCTTTTACTGATGCTCAGTTGCGAATTTTCGTACAGTGAAATACTGTATGCGCATACAGCAAAATAAGGAAACATCCCGTGGCCACCCCCGCAGCCTCTTCCCCCAGCAGTTATGAACAACTGGGTCTGCGTATCCAGAAGATCATCAACAGCCCGATCGCCCAGCGCAGCCGTACCGCCCTGCTCATGCGCCTTGAACATGAGTCGCCGGACGACTGGGAAACCTTGCTCGAAGAAATTGCCGAGAACGACAACGTCACCATCGCTCACCGCGACGATGGCGGTGTGCAGATCTTCTGGACCGTGCCGAAGGAAGACTGACCCCGCATGAGAGTTTCGCTTTTCGCTACTGCCTGCCTGCTGTTCACCGCCACCCTCGCCCATGCCGACGCCCCGCGCACCTTCAGTGAAGCCAAGAAGGTCGCGTGGCGCCTGTATGCGCCGCAATCCACCGAGTTCTACTGCGGCTGCAAATACAAGGGCAACAAGGTGGATTTGAAGACCTGCGGCTACGTCCCGCGCAAGAATGCCCAGCGCGCCTCACGCATCGAATGGGAGCATATCGTCCCGGCCTGGCACATCGGCCACCAGCGCCAATGCTGGCAGAACGGTGGACGCAAGAATTGTTCACGCAACGACAAGGTCTTCCAGCGGGCCGAAGCCGACCTGCACAACCTGGTGCCGAGTATCGGCGAGGTCAACGGAGACCGCAGCAACTATAGTTTCGGCTGGCTACCCCAGCAGCAAGGGCAATATGGCAGTTGCCTGACCCAGGTCGACTTCAAGGCCAGAAAGGTCATGCCTCGCCCGTCGATCCGAGGAATGATCGCGCGCACCTACTTCTATATGAGCAAGCACTATGACTTGCGCCTGTCGAAGCAGGACCGGCAACTGTTCAATGCCTGGAACAAGACCTACCCGCCGCAACCCTGGGAGCAGCAACGCAACCAGCAGGTGGCCTGCATCATGGGCCACGGCAACGAGTTTGTCGGCCCAGTCAACCTCCGAGCCTGCAGCTAAGGCTCAGGCCAGCGCCTGCAGGTAGGCGCTGGCCTGCTGGTAGCGGGCCAGGCGGGCCATGTCGGCCGGGCCAGGGCAAGGAATGCGTGACAGGTCGCTGTTGTCAGCCAAGTCAGCCAACTTGACCACTCGCGCCAGGGGATCGCCCCCGACGCGAACGACGAAATCCTCATAGCTTTCATCAGCGCGGCGGCTCAAGGCCAGCAGCGCCGCAAGAATCTTGAGGGCAAAGCCTTCCCGCGCCAGGTCCGACAGGGTCAGTGGCGAGTCTTCCAGCACATCGTGCAGCACCGCGACGATCCGCTGCTCCGGCGTCGAGACCCGCAACATCACCCGCAATGGGTGAAGGATGTAGGCCGAGCCTCCCTTGTCGCGCTGCCCTTCATGAGCCCTGGCCGCCACTGCGATAGCCCGCTCCAGTGTTGACATGAGCCCTCCTGCTCCAGCGTTCGACGCAGCATGACACAGGTGTCCTCAAAAACACCTTGATATGAAGCATAGTCAAGCAAATGTCCTTCGACATCAACACCATGGCGTCGGGTTGGAGAACCGGCGGCATCGCCAGCTGGCGCTGGCTCCTACCGATATAGCGCCGACCCTATGAGCTAGCAGCAGGGCGATTAGCCCCTCGTCGCTCCAGCCTAGCGCTCAGCCCCGTGTTGGATAACGATCGAGTCGGTGCCCAGGCGGGCCATGACATCGGCCTTGCGCGCCTCAGCCTCGGCCTTGCTAGGGAACGGTCCCATCAGCACCACCGGTTTGCCGTTGCGGTATTCCACCGAGGACGGGATGCCCTTCTCGATCAGGCGCGCGGTCATGTCGCTCAGGGCGCCCATGTTCGGGCCTTGGATCACTTCCACATCCCAGCCGTCTGGTGCCGGCTGGTCGGCCAGGGCATCGGCGCGGCGCTGCAGGTCGGCGCCGCCACAGACTTCACGGATACGCAGGATGGTGCCGGCGTCGCCGACACCGTCGATGAGGATTTCGTACTGACCATCGTGCTTGATCGCGACGTAGCTGCGGTACGGCTCGAAAGTACCGGCGTCATCCTTACCGCGCACCTGGCCACAGATAGAACCCTGGGTGTCGATTCGCACGTTGGCGAACTTGGCTGTCTTGGGGTTCTGCAGATGCTCGGCGACCTGCTTGTGCACGCCTTCGACTTCGTTCTCACAGCCGGCCAGCACCAGCACCGCCATTACCACCGCCACTTTGCGCACGCGCCTACCTCCTGATTTCGAGGCCCGGAGTCTACCATGCCAGGGGCTGGATTACCCTGAGACCAAGCAGCTATAGAGGTACAAGCACTGTACTCCTGTGCCGACCCTTCAATACGCACCGACCTCTTTTTCGAACTCATCGACCAGAAAATCGATTAACTTGCGTACCGCCGGCATCAGGCCGCGACGGGAAGGAAATAGCGCGACGATTTCGCCCATCCGTGGCGTCCAACCTTCCAGTGCATGCACCAAGCGCCCAGCCGCCAGATCGGCGTGCACCAGCTCTTCTGGCAGCAGCACCACACCGACACCAGCCAAGGCGCCCTGATGCAACACGGCCAGGTCGTCCGACACCAGGCGCGGCCGGAAGCGAATGGACACCCCGGCTCCGTCCGGCCCGTCCAGGTCCCAGATGTATTCCTGAATATTGGCACCCCAGCCAAGGCTCGGCAGTTCGAACAGGTCCGACGGCAGCAGCGGGCAGTCGTGACCGCCCAACAGACGTGGCGCCACCACCAGGCACTGGCGGCTTTGGGCCAGCTTACGCATCACCAGCTCACTGCTCTCCAACGGCTGGTGACGCACGCTCAGGACCAGGTCAAAACCCTCGCCAATGACATCGACCCGCCGGTTGTAGCTCTTGACCAGCAACTCCACCACCGGGCACCCCGCCATGAAACGTGCCAGCATCGGTGCCAAACGCGAGTCCAGCAGCGGCGTACTGCAGGCCAGGCGGACAATACCACTGGGTAGGATGCGGCTGCGTTCAATCACATCCTCGGCGGCGAAGGCCCTGTCCATCATCGATACGCAGTGATGGTAGTACTCAAGGCCGACTTCGGTGACCGCGAACTGTCGGGTCGAGCGCTGGATCAGGCGCACGCCCAGGCGCTCTTCCAGCTTGGCGACGCGCCGGCTCAGGCGTGATTTCGGCAAGCCGAGGATTCTCCCGGCGGGCGCGAAGCCACCATGCTCGACCACCTTGGTGTAGAGATACAGGTCATTCAGATCAAACATGCGACAGGCTCACCCACTTTCACTCCAGAATGGTGACCGTCGCCGTGGTCCCGGCACGCAGCGGCGGCGCATCGGCACTGCGTTCCAGGCGTAGGCGCACCGGAATCCTCTGGGCAAGCTTGACCCAGGTATAGCTCGGGTTGACGTTGGCCAGCAGGCGGTCGCCCGGCTGGTTCTCACGGTCGGTGATAGCGTAGGCAATGCTCTCCACCGTGCCCTCCAGCACCTCGCCACTCATCAGGGCGATGCGCGCGCGGCTGCCCACCTTGATCTTGGGTAGTTTGGTTTCCTCAAAGTAACCACTGACGTGGAACGATGCGCTATCTACCAAGGCCAACAGGGGCGTCCCCGGCTGGGCGTAGTCGCCCTGGCGGGTCAGCAGGTTGGTCACATAACCACTGACAGGAGCGGTGACCCGGGTTCGCTCCAGGTCGAGCCGGGCCTGCTTCAGCATGGCCTCGGCGAGCTGCACGTTGGCTTGGGCCAGGCCTAGGTTGGACTGCTCACGCAACAGGTCGGCCTGGGCCACGGCCACATCAGTGCTGGACTTCTCCCACTCCTCAGCAGAGATCGCCGACAATGACTGAAGCTTGCGTCGGCGTTGCTCTTCGCTACGGCGCTGTTTGAGCAGGGCCTCGTTGGCCACGATCGAGGCCTGCGACTGCCCCAGAGCGGCACGCGCGACCTCGACGGCACGCTCGGCATGCAGCACGGCCAGCTCGTAGCGAGCCGGATCGATCTGCAGCAGCAGTTCGCCCTGGCGGACGAACTGGTTGTCGTGCACCGGCAGCTCGATGATGCGTCCCGCCACCTCAGCCGACAGGGTCACCACATCTGCCCGCACCCGGGCATCACGGGTCCAGGGCGCACGGGTGTAGTAGTCCCAGGCAAACCAGCCCAGCACCAGCGCAAGCGCCAGCACCGCCAGGGTCAGGGCTTTGGAAAGAACAGGTTTCAACGCAGACATCTACAGGCTCACTCCCATCGACAACACCAAAGCCGCGCAGATCGCGGTATACAGGGCGCCCTGGAACAAGGCCGGGTGCCACACCAGCGCCAGCACGCCGACACGGCGCAACAACGCGTCGGCGATCAAAAACAGCGGCAAGGCCAGCAGCAGGGCCTGCGCAATCGGCGGCAGGTAGACACCGCCGAACTCGAAATCAATGGGCATAGACGCCCTCCTCTTCAGACAACGCGGCCGACGCCAGGACCGCTCGATAGCGCTGCAACAACTGGCCGGCGATGGCCAGCGCGACGCGCAGGATGAACAACTGCCGCAACGCTTTCCGACCGGCTTCGAAATGCGCCTGGTGCAACGCGTCCAGGGTTTCGCCGAGTTCGTCCAGTTCCTGCAGCAAACCGTCTATATCCACCAGGCGGCGCGCACCAATGACATCCGCCATCTCCTGCAACCCTAGGTGCAAACGCGCCTTCATGCCTTCCGGCAGTACCTCGCTGCTGACGCATTGGGCCTGGGCCTGAACCAGGGCAATGGCCAACGCCGGGCACACCAGGCTGCAATCGAACAGTTCCCGGGAGCGGGCATCGCTGGTAGCCGGCAGTACGCCGCTCATCGCCGAGAGCCGATCCAGCATGCGGCTCTCGAATTCGAACTGGCGCACCAGGCTGGACGGCGCGGTCACCAGCAGGTACACGTCCTCGCGGCTCAGGCTGAACAACCGGGCCATACGCTTTTGCGGGTTGAACGGAAACACCAGGGCAAACACCACCATGGCCAGCACGCCAGCGGCCGAATACCCCCCGGCGAACTCGAACCATTGGATGGCCGTGTTGTGGTAAACGCTGACATTCTGGGGGCCAATCATCAGCAAGCTGATCAGCCCGATGCCCATGCCGATGCCCGCGGTCATGGGGTTGGCCAGGCCGACAGCGGAGAGATAAAGCAACGGCACCAGGCACAAGGCGAGCATTTCGAAATCGGTGAAGATCGGCAACAGGGCGAACTGGTACACGGCCGACAACACCAGCGCGACCAGCAGGCCGCGGTTGTAGTTCTGGCTGGCCAGCAAGGGCCGGGGTAGTGTCGCCATCAACGAACACATCACGCCGATCAGAATCACCCCGGCACGCGCACCGTCCCAGGCTGTCTCGATCCACAGCCAGCCGGAGAGAAACAACGCCAGGAAGGCCCGCACGGCGTTCATGCCAGCCAGGCGGAAATCCAAGTGCAAGGCACTGACCTGCCCTTGGGCGTGAGGACTGCTGGCCGCCCTGCCCTGTTGGATCGCCTCGTCGAGTTCGATCAGTTCGTTCAGTTGCTGTAGCAAGCGTGCTTGCTCCCAACGCAGGGCCCAGGCCAGCGAGCGCATGCGCGGCGGCAATGGCTCGCTGAGGAACTCGGCACGGTCGGCCGCCTCATCGAAGCCCTGGTGCAGGCTGCGGATCGACTCGCGACACTGCGCTGACAGCGCCACACCGTCACGGGCCAGCGCATCCAGGCTGTCCAGCTCGGCTTGGCGCAACAATTGGATGTCTGCCGGCAATGGTCCTTGCCAGTGCTGCTTGATCAGCGCGCGTTGCTGACGCAGCACCAGCAGGCGCGACACCAGCAGCACCAGTTGGTTGGCCAGCAACTGCACCAGCCCATCGGCGCTGCGCAGGTGTGGCGCGTCGAAATACAGATGCCGACGCAGGCCCTCCAACGCGCTGATCTCGGCGATCAGTTGAGCCTGGCGCTGGTGGAAGGCGGCTTCGTCTTCCTCTGTCCTGACCACCTCGGCAGCATGCCGGGCGATCAGCTTGACCAGACTGTCGACCTTGCTGAAGTAGCTCTGCGACACGGCCTGCGGGCGCGCTGTCAACAGGCTGACCACGGCGACACAGGCCACCGCCAAAAGGGTTTCTGTCAGCCGGGTGATGGCCAGCATGAGGATGCCGTCCGGCTCCGGGATCGCCAGCATCGCTACCACGACAGCGGTAAATCCGCTCAAGACGAAGGCATGGGAATCGGTGTAGCGCAGCAGCGTGCCACCAGCCGTGCAGAACGCCAGCCACAGGGCAAGGCAGACAATGAAGGGCATCGGCGCCTGGGGGAACAGCGCCATGATCGCCACCGCCACGGCAGCCCCAGCCGCCGTACCCAGTACCTGGGCGAAGCTACGCTTGAGGGTCATGCCGGCCAGCGGCAGGCTGATGATGATCACGGTCATCAGCGCCCACTTCGGCTGCTCCAAGTCGAAGATGAACGCCAGGTATAGGCACAACAGACCCGCGACGATGGTGCGTAGAGAGAAGAACAGCACCGCGCGGCCGGGGTTAAGTGCCAGTTTGAAATAGGAGATCAACGGCGCCATTGGATGTCTCAAAACAAGCTGATCGGATAATCGAGGATCAAGCGGTACTCATCGGCTCTGGAGTTGCCCCGCATATTGCCTGGAGCGGTATAACCATCACACCTCACGGTGAGTGGCCCAGCGCAATGAAGGTACTTGGTATTTGACGACAAGGTCCCGCTCCCAATGCTTCGCATACCTGCCATCCGGGTTGTAGATGTAACCATAGCCGACGCTGTTGGGGCCCACGCGGGTCAGGTCTGCCTCGCCCCGTGTGTAGGTGGCGATGAACTGGTGGGAGTTGCTTAGATAGAGGAAGATCCGGTCGTTTTGCGTGATGTAGTCGAAGGGCGTTCTTGCGTCGACCTTCTGCAGCCCAAGGGTCAAGGTCTGGCCATAAGCGGTTGCGCAGACTCCAGCACCGTAGGTGTCGTTATCGATGTCGCCCAGTTGGCTGCGCCCCTGGTCCTGCGCCTTGTAATAGTGCAGGGAGAGCTTGAGGACAAGCGCATCGTTTACCCCAAAAGCCTGCGCCCCCTATGTAATACTGATTCCACATGCCCTTGAGGCGACCGTGATGGAGGTGCAAGCTCCCAAAGACGACAACAACAGTTGGTGAGGCGTCGGCGCTGTATCCCCACCCCCTAATGCCACAGGGACATCACTGCCCCACCGATGCTGACCATCGGTCAGGTTCACCTGGAATGCCACGCCTCCAAAGGATGCGCGGACGGTGGGCTCTCCCATTGCAATTCCTCATTGAAAATCGTTTGCACAACAATTGGGAACTCATCGGGTCGAGGAGCCATACGCTACGATATGACTCCTCGCCCTTGGATCATTTAGGAGCGTTCAGCAAACTGAAGCTACTCATCAGGTTGCGATAGTCCGGGATGTGGTTAGAGAACAAGGTCCCCAGGCCTTCGATATCGTTGCGCCAATCGCGGTGCAGCTCGCAGGCCACGCCGAACCAAGTCATCAACTGCGCACCGGCGGCTTCCATCCGGCGCCAGGCCGAATCCCGGGTCAGTTCGTTGAAGGTACCGGAAGCATCGGTGACCACGAAGACATCGAAGCCCTCCTCCAGGGCCGACAACGCCGGGAAGGCCACGCACACCTCGGTCACCACGCCCGCGATGATCAGTTGCTTCTTGCCGGTGGCCTTCACCGCCTTGACGAAGTCCTCGTTGTCCCAAGCATTGATGTTGCCGGGACGGGCGATGTAGGGCGCCTCAGGGAACTGCTCCTTGAGCTCGGGCACCAGCGGGCCATTGGGGCCGTTCTCGAAGCTGGTGGTAAGGATGGTCGGCAGCTTGAAGTACTTGGCCAGGTCCGACAGGGCCAGTACGTTGTTCTTGAACCGGTCTGGGTCGATGTCCCGCACTAGGGAGAGAAGGCCGGTCTGGTGATCGACCAACAGAACTGCAGCGTTGTTCTTGTCCAGACGCTTGTATTGGAAAGCCATGGGTATTCTCCTTTCTTCGTTGTGGTAGGTCACTTGCGATCAGAATCCAGTTGCTCTTTGTTGGTCACTACCGACTGCGCCTTCATGTAGCTCTCGATCAGCAGTTGGTAGTGCGGGAACACAGCGCTGTAGGCTTCGGCCCACTGAGCGGCGTCTGGACGGTTCCAAGTTTGCTGCACTTCCGAACACACTGCGGCG
This sequence comes from Pseudomonas sp. X10, assembly GCF_054889225.1. Taxonomy (NCBI): domain Bacteria; kingdom Pseudomonadati; phylum Pseudomonadota; class Gammaproteobacteria; order Pseudomonadales; family Pseudomonadaceae; genus Pseudomonas; species Pseudomonas sp. X10. The sequence goes on from NZ_CM142677.1 coordinate 3,312,336, forward strand.
GTGTCCATAGGCACCACGCCAGCCTGGACGATGCGCGCAAGAGTGATCTCCTGGGCCATCTTGGAATAGGTGCCAGACGCATCGATGACGGCGAACACCTGATAACCGGCAGCCACCGCGCTGATGCTGGGGAAGGCCATGCACACACTGGTGATAGTGCCGGCGATGATCAGTTGCTTGCGGCCGGTCTTCTCCACCGCCGCGACGAACTCGGGATTGTCCCAGGCATTGATTTCACCTTTGCGGGCGACGTACTGGGCATGGGGCGCGGCTTCGTGGATTTCCGGAATCAACGGGCCGTTGGGGCCCTGCGGGACAGAGGCGGTAGTAATAACCGGGATTTTGGCCAGCGTGGCGACCTTCGCCAACGTAATGGCATTGGCCCGGAGAGTGGTCATGGGCATGTCCTTGACCGTCTGGAACAATCCGCTCTGATGATCAATCAACAACATTGCGGCATTATCGGGGTCGATCCTGGGAACCTGGCCATTGAAGTTGGCGACTTGCGCAAAATTGCTCATGATGATTTCCTCTTTGCACGGATTTAAGGCCATCCTGCTGCTGGTAACAGAATCGTTAGTCGTCCAGCGCACCGAATCGCCCAGCTTGGAAGTCTTGGATCGCCTGCTGGATTTCAGCGTTGCTATTCATCACGAAAGGTCCGTGGCCAACGACTGGCTCATTGATGGGCTCCCCGCTCAGTAGCAGTACATGGGCTTCATCGTTCGCTTCCAGCAGCACCCTGTCGCCGACGCGATCGAACAACACCGTCTGGGCCTCCCGTACGATCTGGTTACCGTTCACCTGCAACGTACCTTGCAACACTGCCAGGATGACGGTATGCCCTGTGCTCAACAGCAGCTTGATCGACTTGTCACGCTTGAGCCGCACGTCCCAGACATTGATGGGGGTAAAAGTTCGGGCGGGGCCTTGCTGGTTATCGAAGGCGCCGGCAATCAGGCGAAGCGTGCCGGCGTCCCTGGCCAGCGGGATGACCGGAATGGTGTTGTCGAGAATAGTCTGGTAGCGCGGCGATGATGATTTGTCCCGCGCGGGCAGATTGACCCATAACTGCGCCATTTCCAGCGTCCCGCCAATGCGACTGAAGGCTTCGGCGTGGAACTCCTCATGGAGGATGCCCGACGCAGCCGTCATCCATTGCACATCTCCGGGGCCAATGCGCCCACCGGCCCCTGTAGAGTCTCGATGTTCGAGCTCTCCCTTAAAAACAATAGTGACTGTTTCAAAGCCACGATGTGGATGTTGCCCCACGCCTCGACGGCTCGTGGTAGGCGCGAAATCTTGTGGCCCAGCAAAGTCGAGCAATAGAAATGGACTAATGTGCTTGCCTAAGCTGTCGTAGGAAAACAGCGTGCGCACTGGGAAACCGTCCCCTACCCAATGGGAGCTGGCACTGGTGTATACACCCAGGATTTTTTTCATTGCCCCGCCCTGCATCACGACCGTAGGCATTCACGGTAGTTGGATATCACCGTCGGCGGTAGGCCAAAAAAATGGCCTGCAGAGTTCTATTTCGTGAACACTCGACCTCTCTTGTCGGTGCTACGAAGTCGCCCCTTGAACGGGGACCCTGTGGCGATGGGATGGTGTTTCTGATGGTCTACCTGGTCATTCCGAGGCACTCCCGGCTGGGCGCTCGCGGGCTGTGATGCATCACCCCAGGGATGACAAAGATGTATCGGGAAGGACACGTACCAAAGGAAACTCAGTACGTCGAAGTGAAGGCGGATCTCGCAATCTGACCGGTGGTCGGGGCCAGAATGAACCGCGTTGAGATGGGTGCTTTTGCAAATATTCTGCAAAAGCAAAAAGGGCGACCCTCTCGGATCGCCCTTCATGTGCCCGGAAACCGGGACTTTTATTTGGTAGGCACAATTGGACTCGAACCAACGACCCCCACCATGTCAAGGTGGTGCTCTAACCAACTGAGCTATGTGCCTGTCGTGTGGGGCGCATAATACGGAGGAAGCGTGACCCTGTAAAGTAGTTTTTCTCAAAAAAATCAAAAACTTTGCGGGGTGCCGGCAAACGAAGTTCGTACAAACGGCGTTGCCGCTGCTGGCGTGAAGTTGCCTGGGCTGGCACATCGCGGGCCAGCCCCTCCCTACAGGGAGAGAGCAGCCTAGAATGCAAAAAGGGCGACCCTTTGCGGGATCGCCCTTTTCAATTTGGTAGGCACAATTGGACTCGAACCAACGACCCCCACCATGTCAAGGTGGTGCTCTAACCAACTGAGCTATGTGCCTGTCGTGTGGCGGCCATTCTACTCATTCCGAAAAGAGTGTCAACTCTTTTTTTCACCCTAACCCACTGAATCTAAAAACTATTTACCTGAATGACGGGTAAAGGATTTTCAACAGACGACTAGCGGGTGTTTATTATTATTGATAGCATCGGTACATTCGTAAAAAATATAAAACAGAGGTTTCCTGAGCATGGCCAATACCCCCTACCCCCAGTCCTACTACGCCGCCTCGGCCAACCCGGTGCCGCCACGTCCGGCGCTGCAGGGCGAGGTGGAAACTGACATCTGCATCATCGGTGCAGGCTATACCGGCCTGTCCAGCGCCCTGTTCCTGCTCGAGAACGGCTTCAAGGTGACCATCGTCGAGGCGGCCAAGGTTGGCTTTGGTGCCTCGGGCCGCAACGGTGGCCAGATCGTCAACAGCTACAGCCGCGACATCGATGTGATCGAACGCACCGTCGGCCCCAAGCAGGCGCAACTGCTGGGCCAGATGGCCTTCGAAGGCGGCCGTATCATCCGTGAGCGTGTGGCCAAGTACAACATCCAGTGCGACCTGAAGGACGGTGGCGTGTTCGCCGCCCTGACCGCCAAGCAGATGGGCCATCTGGAATCGCAGAAACGCCTGTGGGAACGCTTCGGCCACAACCAGCTGGAGCTGATGGATCAGAAGCGCATTCGCGAAGTAGTGGCCTGCGACAACTATATCGGCGGCATGCTCGACATGAGCGGCGGCCACATCCATCCGTTGAACCTGGCCCTGGGCGAAGCCGCGGCAGTCGAGTCGCTGGGCGGCATCATCTATGAACAAACCCCAGCCGTACGCATCGAGCGCGGTGCCAACCCCGTGGTGCATACCCCGCAAGGCAAGGTGCGCGCCAAGTTCATCATCGTCGCCGGCAACGCCTACTTGGGCAACCTGGTGCCCGAACTGGCCGCCAAGTCCATGCCATGCGGCACCCAGGTGATCACCACCGAGCCCCTGGGTGATGAGCTGGCCCGGACCTTGCTGCCACAGGACTACTGCGTCGAGGACTGCAACTACCTGCTCGACTACTACCGCCTGACCGGTGACAAGCGCCTGATCTTCGGTGGTGGCGTGGTCTACGGCGCCCGCGACCCAGCGAACATCGAAGCGATCATCCGTCCGAAGATGCTGAAGGCTTTCCCGCAACTGAAGAACGTGAAGATCGACTACGCCTGGACCGGCAACTTCCTGCTGACCCTGTCGCGCCTGCCGCAAGTGGGCCGTCTGGGCGACAACATCTATTACTCCCAGGGCTGCAGTGGCCACGGCGTCACCTATACCCACCTGGCAGGCAAGGTGCTGGCCGAAGCCCTGCGTGGCCAGGCCGAGCGCTTCGACGCCTTCGCCGAACTGCCGCACTACCCGTTCCCGGGCGGCCAGTTGCTGCGCGTACCATTCAGCGCTTTGGGCGCCTGGTACTACAGCCTGCGCGACCGCCTGGGCATCTAAGCGACACCCGGCGAGCGGTCACGGCCCCAGAGTGCTGACCGCCTGCCGCGCCGCCAACTCCTGGCCTGCCCGGGCCAGTTCATCGGCGGCCTGCAACCAGCGCTGCCGGTCCACTTGGGCCGGCAATTGCCGCGGTGGCTGGACCAATACAGCCCAACTCCCCTCCTTGGCCCAAGCCGTATTGAAGTCATCGAAGTCCATCAGCAACCGCCGGTTCATCCCGGAGCGCAACAGCACCCGCTCCTTGTAACGGTCGTAACCGACCAGCAACGCATAGCGCGGCTCGCTCCAGAACGCCGAACCTTCCTGATAACGCAGCAATACTGGATTGCCCGCAGCGACCTGTGCCAGCAAGGCATCCAGGCGCGCCTCCAACGGATAGACGACCATGCCATATTCACGGGCCGCCTTGGGTATGCCGGATTGCAATGACTCGGCCCCCTGGGGCAGGTTCAGCGGCTTGTCGAGCAAACCCGGGGTAATCTGTACGCCCTGCTGCGACAGCAGCGCGGCAAGGGCCATGGCGCCGCTGTGGTTGGCATTGCCCTGATAGAACGGCACGCTGCCCAACTCGACACGCTGGGCAAGCCCGTTGAGCGCTGAGGGTGGCTGGCTGGCGCAACCAGCCAGGCATGCAGCCACGAGGCAGGCCGCCAGCAGGCGGCGCGGGGCGGTGAACGACTTCGCGGAAACTTGCAACATGGGCACTCGCTTGTATCGACGCCAGGCAGACAGCGCCCGGCCCTGGAGGCTGATCATAGGCTGGCGGCGCGCCCGGGTATAGCCTGCCCCTGCCTTAGAACAAAGTGGCCCAAGGGGATAGACCATCGGTCAATGGAACGTCATGGGCGACAGGCTAGACTTAAGCAGTGTCTGGATGGCGAGCCACGAGGCCCGCCAGAGAGAAGGAGGCACACATGAGCCTTACAATGGCAATCCTCATGCTGGTCGGTATGTGGCTTAGCGTCGCGGCCGCCATGCTTTGGGGTGTGCTGCGAATCGTTCGCCGCCATCACCCCCATCATTCCGCCCCGCCCAAGACCTTGCCAACCGCCCCTGCGCGTCGCGCGCGTCGGCACGCCAACGCGCATTGATGGCTACAGACTCAGCGTCGACCAACGGTCATCTTTCAGCCGCCTCACGCTTGACCCTTGCCCGGCGCGACAGGATATTCAGCACCTCGATCGCGGTGGAGAAGGCCATAGCGGCATAGACGTAGCCTTTGGGCACATGGGCGCCGAAACCTTCGGCGATCAGGGTCATGCCGATCATGATCAGGAAGCCCAGGGCCAACATCACCACGGTCGGGTTGTCGTTGATGAAGTTGGCCAGCGGGTCGGCCGCCACCAGCATCACGATCACGGCGCTGATCACGGCGATGATCATGATCGGCAGGTGCTCGGTCATGCCCACGGCGGTGATGATGCTATCCACCGAAAAGACGATATCCAGCAACAGAATCTGGAAAATCGCCGCGCTGAAACCCAAGGTGATGGTCGAGGAAACCTTGGCTTCTTCCTTGGCGCCGCGTGGATCGACGCTCTCATGGATTTCCTTGGTCGCCTTCCACAACAGGAACAGGCCGCCAGCGATCAGGATCATGTCCTTCCAGGAGAAGCTCTGGTCGAACACCTCGAACACTGGGTCAGTGAGTTGGACGATCCAGGCCACGGTGCTGAGCAACGCCAGGCGCATGATCAAGGCCATGCTGATGCCGACACGTCGCGCCTTGGAGCGGTAAGCCTCAGGTAGCTTGTTGGTCAGGATGGAGATGAAGATCAGGTTGTCTATACCCAGCACGATCTCCATGGCCACCAGAGTGGCCAAGGCGACCCAGGCGGTCGGGCTTGCAGCGAGTTCCAGCAAATATTCCATGAATCAATCCTGCATCGGGTCTTGGGTCAGATGTCCTGGGTCTTGCTCTTGTCGCCAGCATCGCTGGGCGCCTTCTCACCGTTACTGCCAATGGCTTCGCTCAGCGCTTGCTGGGCGGCCGCATTGGTCTTGTCGATGGCCTGCTTGGCCGATTCGGCAGCCTGGTCGAGCATTTGCTGAGTGGACTTCTCAGCCTGGTCGCAACCTGCCGTGGATAGCACGGCCAGCAGCAACACCAGTGGCGTACCGATAGATTTGAATTGAAGCATGGATCCCTCTCTTGTCGATGATTCGTCAGCGCCTACCCGGCGCCTGATGTGAATGCATTCTAGGGACGCCAATACATCAGGAAAATTCGTATTTTCACCGGTTATACTTCGGTTTTTACGAATAGAGGCACCCCCGTGCTCAATTACCGGCAGTTGCATTACTTCTGGGTAGTGGCCAAGACCGGCAGCATCGTGCGCGCCAGCGAGCAACTGAACCTGACACCACAAACCATCAGCGGGCAGATCAGCCTGTTCGAACAAACCTACGGCATCGAGTTGTTCCAGCGCGTGGGGCGTCAGTTGGAGCTGACCGAGAGTGGCCGCCAGACCCTTACCTACGCCGAGCAAATGTTCCAGATCGGCAGCGAACTGGAGGCCATGTTGCGGGCCCGGCCCGAGGAACAGCAGATCCTGTTCCGAGTCGGCGTGGCCGACGTGGTGCCCAAGTCCATCGTCTACCGCCTGTTGGCACCAACCATGGAGCTGGACAGCGTGCTGCGCATCAGTTGTCGGGAAGACAAGCTCGAACGCCTGCTCGCCGACCTGGCGATCCAGCGCCTGGATCTGGTGATCTCCGACAGCCCCATGCCTAACCACCTGGACATCAAGGGCTACAGCCAGAAGCTCGGCGAATGCGGCCTGAGCTTCTTCGCCACCGCCGACCTGGCCCGCAAGCATGACCAGCCCTTCCCTGCCTGCCTGCACCATGCACCGCTGCTGATCCCCGGTCAGGAAACCGTGGTTCGCAGCCGCCTGTTGCGCTGGCTGGCCGAACAGCAGGTGCAGCCGCAGATCATCGGCGAGTTCGACGACAGCGCGCTGATGCAGGCCTTCGGTCAATCCGGCAGCGGCATCTTCGTCGCGCCAAGTGTGATTGCCGAAGAAGTGTGCCGCCAGTATGGCGTGCAGTTGATCGGCCAGACCGAAGCGGTCAATGAGTCGTTCTACGCCATCTCGGTAGAGCGCAAGGTGAAGCACCCGGGAATCGTCGCCATCACCGAAGGGGCACGGCGTGAACTGTTCAACTGGTGAGGGGCACTAAAGGTCGGCGCAGAGCGGAGGTTTTCTGGATGGTGGAAACGGATCGAAACGCGAAGCCCTCTCCGCTCTGTGCTAAAGTCGCGCCCTTTTCGTGGGTACGCCCCGAACTCATTACTTTTACAAGACAGAGAATCCACCCACATGACCCCTGTCCTCCACCTGTTGAACCGCACCAGCCTGGTGACGCAGATCGTGATTGGCCTGGTGGCCGGCATCGCTTTGGCCCTGATCGCGCCCTCGGCAGCCAGCAATCTGGCGTTCCTCGGCAAGGTATTCGTCTCGGCCCTCAAGGCGGTGGCGCCAATACTGGTGTTCATCCTGGTCATGGCGTCGATCGCCAATCATCGCCACGGTCAGGAAACCCATATCCGTCCCATCCTCTGGCTGTACCTGCTCGGTACTTTTTCCGCTGCCGTGGTCGCCGTGGTTGCCAGCATGACCTTTCCTTCCACCTTGGTGCTCAGCACCACCGAGACATCGCTTAGCGCTCCCGGTGGCATCACCGAAGTATTGCAAAACCTGCTGCTGAGCGCCGTGGACAATCCAGTCAATGCGCTGCTGAACGCCAATTTCATCGGTGTCCTGACCTGGGCTATCGGCCTGGGCATAGCCCTGCGCCATGCCGGTGAAACCACCCGTACCGTAGTCGAGGACCTGTCCAACGGCGTAACCCTGATCGTACGCGTGGTAATCCGCTTCGCGCCGTTGGGGATCTTCGGCCTGGTCGCCTCGACCTTGGCGGAGTCCGGTCTGGACGCCCTGCTTGGCTACCTGCACCTGCTGACGGTGCTGATCGGCTGCATGCTGTTCATGGCGCTGGTGGCCAACCCGCTGATCGTATTCTGGAAGATCCGCCGCAATCCCTACCCACTGGTTCTGCTGTGCCTGCGCGAGAGCGGCATCACTGCTTTCTTCACCCGCAGCTCTGCAGCCAACATCCCGGTCAACCTGGCGCTGAGCGAGAAACTCGGCCTGCACGAAGACACCTATTCGGTGTCGATCCCGCTGGGCGCCACCATCAACATGGCCGGAGCGGCGATCACCATCACCGTGTTGACCCTAGCTGCCGTGCACACCCTGGCGATTCCGGTGGACTTGCCGACCGCGGTGCTGCTCAGCGTGGTGGCATCGATCTGCGCCTGCGGCGCCTCGGGCGTGGCCGGCGGCTCGCTGCTGCTGATTCCACTGGCGTGCAGTCTGTTCGGCATCCCGAGCGAGATCGCCATGCAGGTGGTGGCCGTGGGCTTCATCATCGGCGTGCTGCAGGACTCGGCCGAAACCGCGCTGAACTCCTCCACCGATGTGATCTTCACCGCCGCGGCCTGTGAGGCCAAAGAGCGCCAAGGCGCCTGAAACTTTCCCAACCGCCGGCGCCCCATGCGCCGGCAGCTTGTCTTTGCCCTGTCACGCCCCTAGGCTAGGGGCCTTTCCTCGTATAGAGACAGGGCCATGTCAGAACACGATACCTCCGGCGAAGGCCGTTTCAGCAGCGTCGAGATCCGAATCCTCGGTTCGCTGATCGAGAAACAGGCCACCAGCCCGGAAAGCTACCCGCTGACCCTCAATGCCCTGGTCCTGGCCTGCAACCAGAAGACCAGCCGGGAACCGGTGATGAACCTCACCCCAGGCCAGGTCGGCCAGAGCCTGCGCGCCCTCGAGGCACAGGGCATGACCCGACTGCAGATGGGCAGCCGCGCCGACCGCTGGGAACAGCGGGCCGACAAAGCACTGGAACTGGTGCCGGCACAGCTAATCCTGCTGGGCCTGATGTTCCTGCGCGGCCCGCAGACAGTCAACGAACTGCTAACCCGCAGCAACCGCCTGCATGCCTTCGAGGACGCCGAGCAGGTCCAGCACCAGCTCGAGCGCCTGGTCTCCCGCGAACTGGCCCTGCACCTGCCGCGCCAAGCCGGCCAGCGTGAAGACCGCTACACCCATGCCCTGGGCGACCCGGCAGAGATCGAGGCGATTCTCGCCGCACGCCAGCAAGGTGGCGAACGCAGCGGTGGTAGCGGGGTATCGGAAGAGCGGATCGAAGCGCTGGAGGCAAGGATCGCTGCGCTGGAGGCGCGCTTGGCCGAGTTGGAGTAACAGCGAGGACGCGGATTTGGCAGCAAGCGCTTCTGGCGATAGCCGGTGATGCAGACGTCCGCCTAACGGCCCTGTCTCTGGCTCCTACTGGTCCCGTGCCGACCATAGGAAACACGTCAAACCGGCGCGAACAGCGAACTGGCTCAGTTTTTATCAGGTTCGGGAAAGTTGCGGCAGCTCTTGCGCTCGGCCAGTTCCTGATCGCTGGGACGCTGGTCGACGAACACGGTGCGACCATCAGCGTAGATTTCCAGGTAGCCCCAGTGCAGGTCTTTCTCCTGCTGACCGGGTTTGGGTGGCACGAGCCACCAGGGTTCACGGCTGATCAACGTCATCGGGGCCTCTCCGGCAGGTATCTGTCTCACTATAGACACCCGCCGCGGAGGCCCCGATCAGTTTCAGGCCGGTGCCGAGGTGCGGATCAGGTGGTCGAAGGCAGCCAGGGAAGCCTTGGCGCCCTCGCCCACGGCGATGACGATCTGCTTGTACGGCACGGTGGTGACGTCACCGGCAGCGAACACGCCCGGCAGGTTGGTCTGGCCCTTGGCATCGACAATGATCTCGCCACGCGGCGACAGCTCGACCGTGCCCTTGAGCCAATCGGTGTTGGGCAACAGACCGATCTGCACGAAGATGCCTTCGAGCTGCAGGTCGTGCGCTTGCTCGGTGGTGCGGTCCTTGTAGCGCAGGCCGTTGACCTTCTCACCGTCGCCCAGCACTTCGGTAGTCAAAGCGCAGGTGATCACCTTGACGTTCGGCAGGCTGTGCAACTTACGCTGCAACACGGCGTCGGCTCGCAGCTGGCTGTCGAACTCGATCAGGGTCACATGGGCGACGATACCGGCCAGGTCGATGGCCGCTTCCACGCCGGAGTTGCCACCACCGATCACTGCTACGCGCTTACCCTTGAACAGTGGGCCGTCACAGTGCGGGCAGTAGGCCACGCCACGGCTGCGATATTCCTTCTCGCCCGGTACGTTCATTTCACGCCAGCGGGCACCAGTGGCCAGGATCACGGTCTTGGCCTTGAGCGAGGCGCCACTGGCCAGGCGTACTTCGTGCAGGCCACCGTCGCTGGCTGGGATCAGCGCTTCACCACGCTGCAGGTTCATGATGTCGACGTCATACTGCTTGACGTGCTCTTCCAAGGCGCTGGCCAGCTTCGGCCCTTCGGTTTCCTGGACCGAGATGAAGTTCTCGATGGCCATGGTGTCCAGCACCTGGCCGCCGAAGCGCTCGGCCGCGACACCGGTGCGGATGCCTTTGCGCGCCGCATAGATGGCCGCTGCAGCGCCGGCAGGGCCACCACCGACTACCAGCACATCGAAGGCGTCCTTGGCGTTGATCTTCTCGGCCTGGCGCTCACCGGCGCTGGTATCGATCTTGCCGAGGATCTCCTCCAGGCCCATGCGGCCCTGGCCGAAGACTTCGCCATTGAGGTAGATGCTCGGCACAGCCATGACCTTGCGGGCCTCGACCTCATCCTGGAACAGCGCACCGTCGATGGCCACATGGCGCACATTCGGATTGAGCACCGCCATCAGGTTAAGGGCCTGGACCACGTCCGGGCAGTTCTGGCAGGACAGCGAGAAGTAGGTTTCGAAGTTGAACTCACCCTTGAGCCCGGCGATCTGTTCGATCACTTCGGCGCTCGCCTTGGAGGGGTGGCCGCCGACTTGCAGCAGTGCCAAGACCAAGGAGGTGAATTCGTGGCCCATGGGGATGCCGGCGAAACGCAGGCTGATATCACCCCCAGGGCGATTGAGCGCGAACGATGGGCGACGGGCGTCGTCACCGTCCACACGCAGAGAAATCAGGTCGGACAGGCCGGTGATTTCCACCAGCAGGTCGTGCAGTTCGCGGGATTTCGCGCCGTCGTCGAGCGATGCAACGATCTCGATCGGCTGGGTGACCCGCTCCAGGTAGGCTTTGAGTTGCGATTTAAGCGTGGCGTCCAACATAACGGGCGATTCCTTTTTCAAACGGTGTAAATAAAAACGCCCAGGCAGATTCGCCCGGGCGTTTTGGCGGGGCGGTGACAACATCAGGTGTGGCGGCTGCTCACCGCCCGCGGCTGGCGCACGGTCTTAGATCTTGCCGACCAGGTCCAGCGAAGGAGCCAGAGTGGCTTCGCCTTCTTTCCACTTGGCCGGGCAGACTTCGCCTGGGTGGGCAGCGACGTACTGAGCAGCCTTGACCTTGCGCAGCAGCTCGCTGGCATCGCGGCCTACACCACCGTCGTTGATTTCGACGATCTTGATCTGGCCTTCTGGGTTGATCACGAAGGTACCGCGGTCAGCCAGACCAGCTTCTTCGATCAGCACGTCGAAGTTGCGAGCGATAGCGTGAGTCGGGTCACCGATCAGCGGATACTTGATCTTGCCGATGGTTTCCGAGGTGTCGTGCCAGGCTTTGTGGGTGAAGTGGGTGTCGGTGGACACACCGTAGATTTCCACGCCCAGCTTCTGGAACTCGGCGTAGTTGTCAGCCAGGTCGCCCAGCTCGGTCGGGCAAACGAAGGTGAAGTCGGCTGGGTAGAAGAACACAACGGACCACTTGCCCTTGAGGTCGGCTTCGGACACTTCGACGAATTCGCCGTTGTGGTAAGCGGTAGCGTTGAACGGTTTGACCTGGCTATTGATGATAGGCATGAGTGACGCTCCTTCAGGGGTTGAGAAACTTGATGGGAGAATACTAACCAACGCTGCCGACAAAGGCTCATTGGCAAAGCTCATGCTGGTGATTGGTTTTGGCTATAACGGGTGGATATTAATAGAAGGGATTGAGCTGAAGGCCACCCTGGATTCAGGATGATGTACCGCCTCCTGTACAGGCCTATCGCAGACAAGCCCGCCCCTACAGTTACGGCGCAGACACCGATGTCCTGTAGAAGCGGGCTTGCCCGCGATTCGAGAGAGCCATACTCGCCGACTGGCGCTCAGCGGGTCGGCGTACGCAGCGTCACGAATTCCTCGGCCGCCGTCGGGTGCACACCGATGGTTTCATCGAACTGCTGCTTGGTCGCCCCCGCTTTGAGGGCAATGCCCAGGCCTTGAATGATCTCGCCGGCGTCCGGCCCGACCATGTGGCAACCGAGCACGCGGTCGGTCTCGGCGTCGACCACCAGCTTCATCAGGGTCTTTTCCTGAACCTCGGTCATGGTCAACTTCATCGGCCGGAAGCGGCTTTCGAAGATTTGTACCTTATGCCCGGCCTCGAGCGCCTGCTCTTCGGTCAAGCCGACGGTGCCGATCGGTGGCTGACTGAATACTGCCGTGGGGATGTTCAGGTAGTCCACCGGCCGGTACTGCTCGGGCTTGAACAGGCGGCGGGCCACGGCCATGCCTTCGGCCAGGGCGACCGGGGTGAGCTGTACACGGCCGATCACATCACCAATGGCGAGGATAGAAGGCTCGGTGGTCTGGTACTGGTCATCGACGCGGATGTACCCGCGTGCGTCCAACTCCACGCCGGTGTTCTCCAGCCCCAGGTCGTCCAGCATCGGACGGCGGCCAGTGGCGTAGAACACACAGTCGGCGACCAACTCGCGACCATCCTTGAGGGTCGCCTTGAGGCTGCCATCTTCTTGCTGGTCGATACGCTGGATATCGCTGTTGAACTGCAGGTCCAGGCCGCGCTTCTCCAACTCTTCCTTCAGGTGCGTGCGCACCGACCCGTCGAAGCCTCGCAGGAACAGGTCGCCGCGGTACAGCAAGGTAGTGCTGGTACCCAGGCCCTGGAAGATGCCGGCAAACTCCACGGCGATATAGCCGCCGCCGACCACCAGCACTCGCCGAGGCAGTTGCTTGAGATAGAAGGCCTCGTTGGAACTGATCGCCAGCTCCTTGCCAGGAATGTCCGGGATCTGCGGCCATCCGCCGGTGGCGATAAGGATTCGCTCGGCAGTGTAGCGCTGCCCCTCGACCTCCACCTCGTGGGCAGCGGTAAGTCGAGCGTGGCCTTGCAGCAATGTCACGCCGCTGTTGACCAGGAGGTTACGGTAGATACCGTTGAGTCGCTCGATCTCGCGGTTCTTGTTGGCGATCAGCGTGCCCCAGTCGAACTGCGCATCCTCCAGTGACCAGCCAAAACCCGATGCCTGCTCGAAGTCATCGGCGAAGTGCGCGCCATAAACCAGCAACTTTTTCGGCACGCAGCCGACGTTGACACAGGTGCCCCCCAGGTAGCGGCTCTCAGCCACTGCCACTTTCGCGCCAAACCCCGCGGCAAAGCGCGCGGCCCGGACGCCGCCGGAACCGGCGCCAATCACGAACAGATCAAAATCGTAGGCCACAATAAACTCCTCCAAAAAAGCCACCCGAGGGTGGCTTCTTTTGCGCCAAGCTTCAAGCTCCAAGCTACAGGAAGTGCGAGAAGCTTGCGCGGACGACTTGTAGCTTGTGGCTTAGTACGCCTTGCCCGACTTGTAGAAGTTCTCGAAGCAGAAGTTGGTCGCCTCGATGTAGCCTTCGGCGCCACCGCAGTCGAAGCGCTTGCCCTTGAACTTGTAGGCCATCACACAGCCGTTTTGCGCCTGCTTCATCAGCGCATCGGTGATCTGGATTTCACCGCCCTTGCCCGGCTCGGTTTCTTCGATCAGCTTGAAGATGTCTGGCGTCAGGATGTAGCGACCGATGATCGCCAGGTTGGACGGGGCGTCTTCAGGCTTGGGCTTCTCGACCATTGCGTTCACACGGTAGATGTCGTCGCGGATCATCTCGCCGGCAATCACGCCGTACTTGTTGGTTTCCTGCGGGTCGACTTCCTGGATGGCGACGATCGAGCAGCGGAATTGCTCGTACAGCTTGACCATCTGCTTGAGCACACCGTCACCTTCGAGGTTGACGCACAGGTCATCCGCCAGGACCACCGCGAACGCCTGATCGCCGATCAGCGGACGGCCAGTGAGGATAGCGTGGCCCAGGCCTTTCATTTCGGTCTGACGGGTGTAGGAGAAAGAGCACTCGTCGATCAGGCGGCGGATGCCGACCAGGTATTTTTCCTTGTCGGTGCCCTTGATCTGGGTTTCCAGCTCATAACTGATGTCGAAATGGTCTTCCAGTGCACGCTTGCCACGGCCGGTAACGATGGAGATTTCGTTCAGGCCAGCGTCCAGCGCTTCTTCGACGCCATACTGGATAAGTGGCTTGTTGACCACTGGCAGCATTTCCTTGGGCATGGCTTTGGTAGCGGGCAGGAAGCGGGTGCCGTAACCGGCTGCCGGGAACAAGCATTTCTTGATCATATCCATCCTTAACAAGGGTTTTGCGTACGAAACTCTCGGCGCAGTCTAATCAGGCGGCAGACACCTTACAATGCCCCGCCGGCGGCCGGCCAATTCCATGATAGAGATAACCCAGCGTAGATAGTTCCAATGGATCGTAAATATTGCGCCCGTCGAATAGCACCGGCATGCGCATCAGCCCGCGCACCCGCAAGAAGTCCGGTTGGCGGAATTGCTTCCACTCGGTCACCAGCACCAGGGCATCGGCGCCTTCGACGCAGGCGTAAGGGTCCTCCATCAGCCGTAGTTGGCCGCTGGCCAGGGCCTGCGGATGGGCGCTGGCGACACCTGCCAGGGCTGCCGGGTCGCAGGCCTGCACCCGAGCCCCCGCTGCCAGCAAGGCCTCGAGCAGAACCAGGCTCGGCGCTTCACGCAGGTCGTCCGTTCCCGGTTTGAAGGCCAGCCCCCAGAGCGCCACGGTGCGGCCGCGTAGGAAGCCTCCGAAATGTTGATGCAAGGCGCGGAACAACAAGGCTTTTTGCTCGTTATTGCGTGCCTGCACGGCCTGCAGGATCGCAGGCCGATAGCCCTGCTGCTCGGCGCAATGGATCAGCGCCCGCACATCCTTGGGAAAGCACGAACCGCCGTAGCCGCAACCGGCATAAATGAAATGGCTGCCGATGCGTCGGTCGCTGCCTATGCCACGGCGCACCTGCTCGATGTCCACGTCCAGGTGCGCGCACAACCCGGCCAACTCATTGATGAAGGAGATCTTGGTGGCAAGGAAGGCATTGGCCGCGTACTTGCTGAACTCGGCAGCGCGCGGAGTCATCAGCAACACCCGCTCGTGGTTACGAACGAACGGCGCGTAGAGCCGCTGCAGGCACTGGCTCGCCTGCTCGCTATCGCAGCCGATGATGACCCGGTCTGGCCTCATGAAGTCGCTGACGGCACTGCCCTCCTTGAGGAACTCTGGGTTGCTCGCCACGTCGACGGTAAAGGATGCTCCCCGCTTACGTATACCTGCGCCGATGTGCCCTGCCACACGCTCTGCGGTGCCCACCGGCACGGTTGACTTGTTGACCACCAAGCAAGAGCGCACCAAGTAGCGGCCAAGGCTGTCGGCCACCGCCAACACATGCTGCAGATCGGCTGAGCCGTCCTCCTGACTGGGCGTACCCACGGCGATGAAGATGACATCAGCCTTGGCCAGCGCCTGTTCCCACTGCTCGGTGAAGCTCAGCTGGCCGCTGCGCAATTGGGTCTGCAGCAGCGCCTGCAAGCCCGGCTCATGAATGGGACACTGTCCTTGCCGCAGTTGCGCCAGGCGCGCCTGGTCACGCTCCAGGCAGACCACCCGGTTGCCCATCTCGGCGAAACAGGCCGCCGTGACCAGCCCCACATACCCCGCACCGATCACACAGAGCTCCATGGCCGCACCTCCTCAGCAAGATGCAGCCATTGCACCCAAGGGCCATTGCAGGGCGGTGACAGCCTTGGGGCAATGCGGTGACAGTGGAAGCCATGCCAACAGCCCCAAAAAGGCACGCTCCTTCGGCTGTCGCCCGCGTGTGGGAGTGGCGTGCCTTGCACTCAGGGTCTATCAGCCATCGGTACCTTGTCCGATCAGCACGCCATCGAGCTGCTGGCCATAGAGGTTGACGCCGTCGTTGCCATGGAACTTCAGCCGCGTTTTCTCGACCGAGCCCTCCACCAGGCGTGGGTCCTGCGGCCGTTCGTGGCGGTTGATCCAGGCAGCCACGTCCCAGGCCTGCTGGTCGCTCAAGCTGGAGGGCTTGCCCAGGGGCATGTTGTGCTTGATGAAGGAAGCGGCGGTGTTGATCCGGTGCATGCCGGCCCCCCAGTTGTAGGAGTCCTTGCCCCACAAAGGCGGCATCACGTACTCACCGGCGACCTTCTGCCCCTCCCCGTTGTCACCATGGCAGATCGCACATTGCTGCTGGTAGACCTGCTCACCGCGCTTGAAGTCATAGCCGCCCTTGGGCTGTGGTACCTCGGGGTAGCCACGGCCAGGGGTTTCCACACCGATGGGGGCCTGGCTCGCCAACCAGTACGAATAGACCGACAGCGCGGTCATCTGTGGGCTATCGGCCGCTGGGGGCTTGCCATTCATGCTGAACTGGAAACAACCCTGGATGCGCTCGGCGTAGGTATTTACCTTGTCATTCTTCTTGCGATAGGCCGGGTACATCGGGTAGGCGCCCCACAATGGCGCGGAATGGGCCATACGGCCCTGGTCAAGGTGGCAGTTGCTGCAGTTCATGCCATTGCCCACGGCTTCCGGCATCAGCCGGCGGGTATCGACGAACAAGGCGTAACCTTCACGGACCATCTCGCCGAATGCGTTGTCCGGCAAGTCGCTTTCAGCGGGCGGCATGAACACTGGGGCAGCCTGGCTGCCCGGGACCTTGAGCTGGGACTGGTCTTCCATGGCGATGGTCGCCGCCTGGGTGCTGCCCAGACCGAGGGCCAGAATGGCTGGAGTCAAGCGTTTCATTGTTGGGCCTCCTGGCTGACGACATTGGCGAAATACTCAGCGACTGCCTTGACCTCGGCATCGGTCATGGCCTTGGCCACGCCAACCATCAACTGGTTCGGGTCATTGCTGCGGCTGCCGTCGCGCCAGGCATCGAGTTGTGCGATCAGGTAGGTCGCCGGTTGCCCGGCAAGAGGTGGAAAATGCTCGCCAACGCCACTGCCGCCCGGTCCGTGACATTGAACGCAGCCAGGGATCTGCCGGTTCCAGTCGCCGTAGAGCGCCAACTTCTCCACCGGATCGCTGGTCATCCGCTGACGACGCAAGTCCGGTGCGGGATCAGACGGCATGTTGGCCAGCGAGGCGCTGACGGCCTGAATCTCCTCATCACTGAGCGCCTTGGCCAGTGGCTCCATGATGGCGTGCTTGCGGCTGCCACTGCGAAAGTCTGCTAGTTGCTTGCTCAGGTAACCGGCTGGCAAGCCCGCCAAACGCGGAAACCCCGCAGCGGCAACGCCTTTTCCATCAGGGCCATGGCACCCCAGGCAAGCCATGGCGGCGGGGTCCTGTCCGCCTTGTGTGAAGATTTTCTGGCCATCGGCGGCCTGCGCCATAGACCAGCCCCCTATCAGCATACTGCTGATCAAAAAGCGACCCAGTAGGTTCATCACGGGACTCCCTTTCCTTGTTATAAGCTTAGGCTTAAAAGATATAAGCCTAAAAATATTAGGCCTATAGCCGCCCAGGAACAACGCCCGGGCGGACAAGGAAGTGGCAATTTGCCTGCTAATCGATCATTTGCTGAGCTGAGTCAAGAACCGGAGATGCACTGGGTGGCCGCGGTGCGTACATCGCCCAGGCGCAGGGGGAAGTTATTCAAACGTTCATGGACCTTGATGCTACTGCCACTGCCGCGCTTGTCGATATCGATCAACGCAGCCGGCCCGCCAGCCAGCTTCTGCGGCACGACCAGACGGTAGCCTTCATCGCGTGTTTCTTCCTGCAGTGGCTCGCGGGTATCAGCCAGTTTCGCTTTGATGCAATCGGCATATTCACGTGGCGTCTTGCCGGAAATCACATCCATCGTCTCACGCGATTGCTCGAGCTCCGACACACTGACGCATCCCCCCAGCGTCACTGCCAACGCTGCCAACATCCACCTCATTCGCAACACCTCTGCCATTAAAGAAACGGTTGGACAATGCCCAGGCAATTTTGCTCCCTTGCCTGGCGGTTTTATCCCTGCCCCACCCTCTGAACCGCCAGTGTAGCCCGACATCGTGGTATCTTTTGCCTTTGCTGAACCAATCCCTTGCGGAGACCTCCATGAAATTCGTACACCAGCGCGAGCACCTCAACGAGGACGACATCGTCGTCATCGAATGCTCCCAGCGCTGCAACATCCGTCTGATGAATGACGCCAACTTCCGCAGTTTCAAGAACGGTGGCCGACACACCTACCACGGCGGTGCCTTCATCCGCTTCCCGGCCAAGATCACCGTTCCAAGCACCGGCTTCTGGAACATCACCATCGACACTGTCGGCCCCCGCGCCCTCTCGGTGGTGCGCAAGCCGACCTTCACCCACAAGATCAAGATCATCCGTCGTTCGTCGTCGCAACTGAGATAAAAGCGCCATGACCCAGACCATCAAATACGTGATCAAGTACAAGCTCGACGGCGAGCGCCGCTGGGACTTCGCACACATGCCTGATGCCTCGCTGGAGCAGGCCCAGCAAGCCCTGCGCAAGATCCATGGCGATGACGCCGGGAAGATCAGCGATATCCAGGTCAGCAAGGCCCTGTAATCCACCTGAACACAGGATCAACACGCCGCATAGAAAGGAGCCTCCGCGCATGAGCACCTGGCCAGACAGCCGCATCCTCGACCTTCTGGGCATCGAGGTGCCCATTCTCCAGGCGCCCATGGCCGGCGCCTGCGGTTCGGCCATGGCCATTGCGGTAGGCAATGCCGGTGGCCTCGGTGCCCTGCCCTGCGCCATGCTCACGGCCGAGCAAGTGCGCGCCGAGATCGAGGTCTTCCGCCTGGGCTGCCAAGCTCCGCTCAACCTGAACTTCTTCTGCCACCAGCCGCCCGCCCCCGATGCCGGGCACGATGCGCGGTGGAAGCAGGCACTCAAGCCCTATTACGAGGAAGTGGGCGCGGACTTCGCGGCACCGACGCCCGTCTCCAACCGCGCTCCGTTCGATGAACAGAGCTGCGAGTTGGTGGAGTCCTTGCGCCCGGAGGTCGTCAGCTTTCACTTCGGCCTGCCCGAGGCAGCGTTGCTGCAACGGGTCAAGGCCAGCGGCGCCAAGGTGCTGTCCAGCGCCACTACGGTCGAGGAAGCCCTGTGGCTGGAGGCCCATGGCTGCGACGCGGTCATTGCCATGGGCTATGAGGCCGGCGGCCATCGCGGCATGTTCCTCACCGAGAACATCCACAGCCAGATCGGCACCTTCGCCTTGGTGCCGCAGGTGGTGGATGCGGTCAAGGTGCCAGTGATCGCAGCCGGCGGCATCGGCGACCACCGCGGCCTGGTCGCGGCCCTGGCCTTGGGTGCCTCGGCGGTACAGATCGGCACCGCCTACCTGTTCAGCCCCGAGGCCAAGGTCTCACCAGCCCACCGCCACGCGCTGGACAACGCTTCGGCCAGCGACACGGCACTGACCAACCTGTTCACCGGCCGTCCGGCCCGTGGCATCAACAACCGCATCATGCGCGAGCTGGGGCCGATCAGCGGGCTGGCACCACGCTTCCCCCTGGCAGGAGGCGCCCTGATGCCACTGCGGGCGATCAGTGAGCCCCAGGGCAGCAGCGACTTCAGCAACCTCTGGTCTGGTCAGGCCCTGCGCCTGGGCCAGCACCTGCCGGCTGGCGAGCTGACCCGCAACCTGGCGGAAAACGCCCTGAAGCTGTTGGGGCGTTGAGCCCAGGCAAGGACAACTGTCTTTCATCACACTTCGCCAGCTGACGCTAGCTCCTACAGGCCCTGCTACGTCGACTAGATGAACGAGGTATGCAGGAAACCTGTTATGAGCTGCGCAGCCGCGCTCATTGCCCACTTCCCGACGGACGGGTTATCGCTATATAGTCGGCCACATAACGATAACCCGCCCCAAGGAGCTGTCCTCATGCGTATTCGCCCGTCCCATATGGCCTTCGGTGCCCTGGCCAGCCTGTTCGCCCTCGGCAGCGCCTGGGCCGATGAAGTTCAGGTCGCTGTTGCCGCCAACTTCACCGCACCAATCCAGGCCATTGCCAAGGACTTCGAGCAGGACACCGGTCACAAGCTGGTCGCCGCCTTTGGCGCCACTGGCCAGTTCTACGCGCAGATCAAGAACGGCGCCCCCTTCGAGGTGTTCCTCGCCGCCGATGACACCACACCCGCCAAGCTGGAGCAGGAAAACGAGATCGTTCCCGGCTCGCGTTTCACCTACGCCATCGGCACCCTGGCACTGTGGTCGGCCAAACCCGGCTATGTCGACGACAAGGGCGAAGTGCTGAAGAAGAACGAATTCAAGCACCTCTCCATCGCCAACCCCAAGGCCGCGCCCTACGGCCTGGCCGCCACCCAGGTGCTGGACAAGCTCAACCTGACCGAAGCGACCAAGCCAAAACTGGTCGAGGGTCAGAACATCACCCAGGCATTCCAATTCGTCTCCACCGGCAATGCCGAGCTGGGTTTCGTGGCGCTGTCGCAGATCTACAAGGACGGCAAGGTCGAGAGCGGTTCTGCCTGGATCGTCCCGGCCGAGTTGCATGAGCCGATCCTCCAGGATGCGGTGATCCTCAACAAAGGCAAGGACAACCCGGCCGCCAAGGCACTGGTTGATTACCTCAAAGGTCCGAAAGCCGCTGCAGTGATCAAGTCGTACGGCTACGAACTCTGATGCCACTTGACGCCAGCGACCTGGGCGCAGTCTGGCTGACCATTAAACTGGCCAGCCTGACCACCCTGATCCTCCTCCTGGTAGGCACGCCTATCGCCTTGTGGCTGGCGCGCACGCGCTCCTGGCTGCGCGGGCCGATAGGCGCGGTGGTGGCCCTGCCGCTGGTATTGCCACCGACCGTGATCGGCTTCTACCTGCTGCTCGCCCTCGGCCCGAACGGCTGGATTGGCCAGGCTACCCAAGCCCTGGGCCTGGGCAGCGTGGTGTTCAGCTTCACGGGGCTGGTGATCGGCTCGGTGGTCTATTCCATGCCCTTCGTGGTGCAGCCGCTACAGAACGCCTTCAGCGCCATCGGCGAACGCCCCCTGGAAGTGGCCGCGACCCTGCGCGCCAGTCCCTGGGATACCTTCGTCCATGTCGTGTTGCCGCTGGCCCGCCCTGGCTTCATCACTGCCAGCATCCTCGGTTTTGCCCATACCGTGGGCGAGTTCGGCGTGGTACTGATGATCGGCGGCAACATTCCCAACAAGACCCGTGTGGTCTCGGTGCAGATCTTCGATCACGTCGAGGCCATGGAATATTCGCAAGCCCACTGGCTGGCCGGTGCCATGCTGGTGTTCTCCTTCCTGGTGCTGCTGATGCTCTATGCCGGACGCCGTGGCAAGGCGGGCTGGAGCTGAACATGAGTACAGCGATCCATGCGCGGCTGACCCTCAGCCGTGGTGATTTCATCCTGGATGTCGACCTGCAACTGCCTGGACACGGAATCAGCGCGCTGTTCGGCCATTCCGGCTCGGGCAAGACCTCCTGCCTGCGCTGCCTGGCCGGCCTGGAACGCGCGCCCCAGGCCTACATCGAAATCAATGGCGAGGTCTGGGAAGACTCCCAGCGCGGCTATTTCCTCGCCCCACACAAACGCCCGGTCGGCTATGTATTCCAGGAAGCCAGCCTGTTTCCACACCTGTCGGTGCGTGGCAACCTCGAGTTCGGTTGGCGCCGCATTGCAGCCAGCGAGCGCAAGGTCAGCCTGGACCAAGCCTGCCAGTTGCTCGGCATCGGCCACCTGCTGCAGCGCAAGCCCGCCACCTTGTCTGGCGGCGAGGCGCAGCGCGTCGGCATTGCCCGGGCGTTGCTGAGCAGCCCGCGGCTGTTGCTGATGGACGAACCCCTGGCAGCCCTGGATGGCCCTCGCAAACGTGAGATCCTGCCGTACCTGGAACGCCTGCATGACGAGCTGGATATCCCACTGGTCTATGTTAGCCATGCCCAGGACGAAGTCGCCCGCCTGGCCGATCACGTGGTCCTGCTGGAACAGGGTAAGGCCATGGCCAGCGGGCCGGTCGCCGATACCCTGGCCCGCCTCGACCTGCCCCTGGCTCAGGGCGAGGATGCCGGCGTAGTGCTAGAGGGCCGGGTACGCGCCCATGACCCACACTACCAATTGCTCGACCTGCAGTTGCCAGGAGACGGGCCACTGCTGCGCATCACCCATTCCGCCCAAGCCACAGGCACCACGCTGCGGGTCAAGGTGCAAGCTCGTGATGTCAGCCTCAGCCTGAGCGAAGACTGTGCGTCGAGCATTCTCAATCGCCTGCCAGTGCAAGTGCGCGAATTCCGCCCTGCCGATAACGCAGCCCATGTCCTGGTCAGCCTGGACGCTGCTGGCAACCTGCTGCTGGCCCGCATCACCCGCTATTCGGCCGACCAGCTCGGGCTGCACCCGGGGCAAGCGTTGTGGGCTCAGATCAAGTCGGTGGCGCTGCTGGGTTGAGCACCGGCACCGGCGTGACTTGAAGCCCTGTGAGAGCTCATCGATTGGGTCTATACCCTTCATCATGAAGAGAAATTTCCCATATCGGCCCAAGCCCCCTATCCTTGCCACCAGAGCACCTCCACCGACAGTCTTTGGCCCTGTTGACTGTGGGCACCTGCGACTAAAGACACGCTACAGAATTTGTCTGCGGAGGAATTAATATCCGCCGAAAGCGTCTTTAATGAGAAGGAAGAGGGACAGGCCACAGGGCCCCGCTCCCGGCCGTTGCGGCGATTGCTGCGCGGCTTTCAATATCACCAAGGAGAACTACATGCTGATACTCACCCGCAAGGTTGGCGAAAGCATCGTCATCAACGATGACATCAAAGTCACCATTCTGGGCGTCAAAGGGATGCAAGTGAGGATCGGCATCGATGCGCCGAAGGATGTCCAGGTCCACCGAGAAGAGATCTACAAGCGCATTCAGGCCGGCACTCCGGCTCCGGAGAAAGGGGACGACCAGCACTGAGTGGCGACTGCTTCAAGCCGCACGGATGCGCTTGACCCCGATTGCCCGCCCGTGCGGGAATCTGCCTTTGCCTCAGGAGGTGCCAAGCAGTTCGCGCACCTTGGCGACCATCTTGTCCATGTCGAAAGGCTTGTCGAACACCGCGGCGAACAATTGTGGACTGGTCCGCCCCATGCTGGCCTGCGCGCCGCTCATGAGGATCACTGGCAAATCAGGCATCTGCAGCTTCTCGCGAATTTCCCGCGCCAACTCCTCGCCATTGAGCACCGGCATCATGTAGTCGGTGATCACCAGCTCCACACGCTTCTCGTTCAGAACATCCAGTGCCTTCTTGCCGTTACTGGCCTTTTCCACCAGGTAGCCCTCGTCCTCCAAGGCAAAACCGAGGATATCGGCAATCAGGTACTCGTCGTCGACGATCAGAATGGTGTTCATCGTCCCATCACCTTTCTCATCAGCTCTGCGCTGGCGGCACCGGCGTACCCGTAAGCACGCCGCTGGCACCAGAGAAGGCCTTGCGCAGGGTAATACCCTGCCCACTGATGAGCATTTCCTGTAGGGCCGGATCGTACTGGCTGTCCCGAACCTTGAGCACAGAGAGCATGCGCTTGAGTTGGGAGTCCAGTTCGACGAACCGCATGAGCAGGAGGTTGTCGACGATGCTCGACAGGTCCGGTGCCGGAGCGTTGATTTCCGAACCGAAGATATCGCGCATCTCCCAAGTCAGCAGCACGCTGATATTGCGGGCACGCAGCTCGCCGGTCAGCGCACGGAAGAACTCGTTCAGGCGCGCCGGGTTGTTCGCCAGGCGGCTGAACGCCCCCAGGCTGTCGACCAGCACGCGCTTGATACCGTGCTGCTCCACGGTTTGCAGCAACCGGGCGCCGACCTGGTCCAGCAGGCCCTCGGTGGTCGGCTGCCAACACAAATGCAGGGAGCCTTGCTGTTCCAATGCCGTGAAGTCATGCCCCAATGAACGCGCTTTCAGACGCAACCGCGCTGGCGTTTCGTAGAAACCGAAATGCAGCCCAGGCTCTGCGGTCGTGGATGCTGCCAGGAAGCTCAGACCAAGCGAGGTCTTGCCAATACCCGAAGGGCCCATCACCAAGCTTACCGCTCCCTCCGCCAGGCCTCCGGCGAGCACCCGGTCGAGAGACTCGATGCCGCTGGAGACACGGCTCAGGGTGGCGCAACCCAAGTGGCTGGGGTGGCTGTAGAGTGACTCCAGTCGCGGATAGACCTGCAACCCCTCGTCGGTGATCTCGCACTCATGCAACCCCGACAGCGCGCCGCTGCCGCGGGTCTTGCGCAGTTGGATCTGCCGTACCGCACGACTACCGACCAGTTGCTCGCTCAGCTCGATGACGCCATCGACCATGGTGTGCTCGGGGCTGCCATCGTCCAGCCGCGAACTGGTCAGCAACAAGACAGTGCAGCCGGCGAACGCCGCATGCCCTTGCAATTCGGAAATGAACTTCTTGGTGTCGAGCGGGGTGTCCGCTCGGGATCGGGCATTGAGCAACCCGTCGACGATCAGCAGGCTGGCCTGGTGCCGGGCGATCTCCTGGCGCAAGACCTTGACCACCTCGCCAAGGCCCTCCTCCTCCAGGGTATCGAAGGCACTGACGAACTGGATCTGGTCGCCAACCAGCGACGGATCGAAGAACTTCAGAGTCGACAGGTATTGGAACAGTCTCTCGTGGGACTCGCTGAGTAGCGTCGCCACCAGCACCCGCCCCTCCTGCCGGACGTGGTTGCAGGCCAGCTGGTTGGCCAGGATCGTCTTACCCGACCCCGGGCGGCCCTGGACGATATAGGACGCCCCTGCCACCAGGCCGCCCTTGAGCAGGGCATCGAGTCCGCTGATTCCCGTGGCCAGACGCTTGAGTGGTTCAACCATCGCAGTCACCCGTCGAGTTCGATGTCATCGGCCGTTCGCCAGGCGGGTAGGTAGAGGCTCATGCAAGTCCCCTCGCCCACCACGCTGGACACGGTGATGGCACCATTGCTTTGCTTGGCGAAACCATAGACCTGGCTCAACCCCAGGCCGGTACCCTTGCCAAACGCCTTGGTGGTGAAAAAAGGTTCGAAAATCCGCGGCATTACCTTGGCGTCGATCCCTTGCCCGTTGTCACGCACATCGAAACGCACGAAGGGCCCTTGCAAGCCGTCCACCTCTCCATTGAGTTCACCACAGCTCACCGCTAGGGTAATGCTCCCTTCCGCGCCCACGGCATCGCGGGCATTGAAGATCAGGTTGAGCAGGACCATCTGCAGTTGCCCCGCGTCCACTTCAATAAAAGGTAGGTCGGGCTGGAGGCGCTCTTCGAAGTCGACCCCGCCCGGCAGCGCATGGCTGACCAGGCCACGGGTGGACTCAACCAGTTCGACAGGAGCAATGCGCGTTACGTTCAAATGCTTGTGCCGGGCAAAGCTGAGCAGTTGCTGGGTCAGCTGCGAACCACGGTGGCCGGCATCGAGAATGTGCTCCAGCAAGCGCTGGGCACGCTGCGGATCCTGACTGCCCAGCGCCAACCTGGCCGAGCCGATGATGATGGTCAACAGGTTGTTGAAGTCATGGGCCAGGCCACCGGTGAGTTGGCCGAGCGCTTCGAGCTTCTGTGCCTGGAACAACTGGGCGCGCATGGCGTCCAGTTGCAGTGCGGAGTCACGCCTGTCAGTGATGTCACGGGTGACCTTGGCCAGGCCGACGATCTCACCTTGTGGACCGCGGATCACATCCAACGCCGACAAAGCCCAGAACTGCGTGCCGTCCTTGCGCACGCGCCAGCCCTCATCCTGGGCCCCGCCCGTGCTCAAGGCGCGCTGCAGCAGCCAGTCGGGCCGCCCTTCGGCGCAGTCCTGTTCGGTAAAGAACAGCGAGAAATGCCGTCCGATGACCTCTTCGGCGCGATAGCCCTTGATACGCTCGGCGCCAGGATTCCATGACACTACATGGCCGGAAACATCGAGCATGTAGATAGCGTAGTCCACCACCGCCTGAACCAGTTGCTCATAGCGGTTGGAGGACATGACAAAAGAATCCGAGCGGTCGGAAGGAACCATGACAACTCCACAGGCACCGCATTCGACATTATTGAGCGTAGACAATAGCCCCCGTCGACAATTCCTGTGAAGCGAATGTTCAGGTTTCGCTCTCCACGGCCACAGGGCGAAAGCGATGGTGTATCACTACTTTCAACGGCCACAGACAGCCCCCAGAATCAGCACCTAGTCACCTGGAGCCGTCAAGCGCGGGGCGTGCGCCAAGCCGCCGTAGACATCCACGACCAAGAGCATCAGAAAGGGTTGCCCCCAAGTGCATGGGTTGCAAGAGGACGACGCGGTTGACGCAAATATAACGATGAGTTATAAAGCCCGCTTGATTGCGGAGAAAACCTATTCTCTCCTGGCCCTTCTAATCTGAAGCGCGCCCGGTCGCCATGACCCTTTCAAGCGTGCGAGTGTGGTGGAATTGGTATACACAGCAGACTTAAAATCTGCCGGCGTGAGCCTTGCGGGTTCGAGTCCCGCCACTCGCACCATCTTCTGAGAAAGGCGCCTTAGAGGCGCCTTTTCGCTATCTGCCACTCGACCGGAAAACTTTCGCGCAGCTGCTAGAGTGGAACATGACCCTTGTCCACTGGAAATCCACCATGCGCCATACCCTGTTCGAAGGCCAACGAGACGCCATCATCCTGTTAGCCCGCATCCTGCTGATGATCCTGTTCGTCATGTCCGGCTGGAGCAAGTTGACCGGCTTCGAAGGCACGGTCGGCTACATGACCTCCCTGGGAGCACCCGCCCCCATGCTGGCTGCCGCTATCGCGGTGATCATGGAGTTCTTCGTCGCCATTGTGCTGATCCTGGGTTTCTACACCCGGCCACTGGCCTTCCTGTTCGCCCTGTTCGTGCTGGGCACAGCCTTGATCGGCCATCCGTTCTGGAGCATGGTCGATCCGGAGCGCAGCGCCAACATGACACAGTTCTTCAAGAACCTGAGCATCGTCGGCGGCATGTTGTTACTCGCAGTGACCGGCGCCGGACGCTTCTCCCTCGACCGCGGCTGACACTTTTCAGAGCAGGGCTCCCGGCGTACCGGGAGCCTCAGTCGTCAGCGACTTCGTCGTGCCAGGCGGGATGGTCCATACCTTCGAGTTCGTCGAGCAGAGCTTCGTCTTCGTCCAGCGCGTCGTCGAAGGGAGAAGCATCAAGCTCCTGTCCGGCACCGCCGTCATGGAACTCGTGATCGAGCAAGTGATCGTGCTCAGGTTCGGGGATATCGTCTTCGTCGCGCATGACCTTCTCCAGGATAACGGCCCGCCTATATAGGCGGAACGGATACCAAGGTCAATGACCAGATGGCCGGCAGCCCAAGAGCACGCTGGGTTAATGCTGGCTTAACCCGACCTCCACTACTCTGGACGCTCTCCCTTCAAACGTCTTGGCCCGCTACCTTAGCGGGCCTTTTTTATTTCACTGACCCGCCGCAATCTGCCTAAGGAATGCTGCCTCTTTCATCTCAGTAATGACCCGCGATACGCCATCAAGAAAACGGCAAGCAGCGAAGCCCCCGTCAGTACCCACCCCAACGATGCGACGGGTGTAACCGGCAGAGCGCTCGCAACAGCAATGACGGCTGCCGCGCAGCCCATCTGCAGGAATCCAAGCAAGGCCGAAGCGAGCCCCGCCTGCTGACCGAATGGCTGCAACGCGGCAGCAGTTCCCAAGGGATTAGCCAGTCCCATCCCAAACAGGAAAATCGTGATCGCCATCGAGAAGGTCAACAAGCCAATGTGGCTCGCCGATAGAACCAGCGCCAGGCCACCCAGCAGAGCGATACCAAAACCGGCGGTTGCCGTACTGCGCGCGCCGTATCGGTGGGCCATGCGTGGAGCCAGCATGCCGGCAGCGAAAACAACCAGCACTGTGGCCGCGAAGAACAGCCCGAGCTGTATGGCCGACAATCCAAGTATCTCCATGAGAATGGCAGGAGCGGTCGCGAAGAAGGCATACAACGCGCCGATAATCAGGCTTACCGCCAAAGCCGGGCGAATGAACAGGCGGTTGCCAGCGAGTTTCGCGTAACCGTAGGCAATGGTGCGCAGTGAAATCGGAGCACGCCGGTGCACTGGGTGGGTTTCGCCAATAACCAGCACATAGTGAGCTGCCAACACGATGCCGATGATCGCCACAAAAATGAATGCGGCACGCCAACCGAAAGCCTGTTCCAGCGCGCCACCCAGCAATGGCGAGAACCCTGGTGCCGCAGACATTGCCACCATGGTGAGCGCGAGAACACGTGCCAGCGCCTCCCCTGCGAACAGGTCACGCGCGATCGCTCTGGAAAGTACCGACGCCGCGCAGACGCCCAATGCTTGAACAATACGGCCCACTATGAGCGTGGGCATCTCGGTGGCGCTGGCACAAAGCACGCTCCCCACCAGAAAGATGGCCAGCCCACCAAGCACCAGCGACCGGCGTCCATAGCGATCCGAAAGCGGCCCTACCGCAAGCTGGCCCACGGCAAAGGCGACGAAGAAGCTGCTCAGCGTCATGCCCAACGCACTGGTTGGAACCTGCAATGCCTGCGCTATCGAAGGAAACGAGGGCAGCATGATGTTGGTAGACAAGGCGCCGAGTGCCGCCAATCCAGCGAGCAGGAGCAATTGGCTACGGGTCAACTGCTGCTCGATCGGCGCAACTGTTTGAGTAACGCTCGCATTATCAACCACGTTTGGCCTCCGGATGGACGATCAGGCAGGAAGAGATGCCATGCGCATAGTGAGCACCCCACCGGCATGAGATGAGTGCGGCCATGGCATATGGTCAAAGCGCATCGAGCACGGTAGTAATGCCCTGACCCAGGATGCTTGTGCCTACGGCAGCGAAATTACATTACACATATCATGATTAAAATTATATGATTGCCATCATGTAACCTGTCAAGCCATTCCATGGAGCACATGCCACAAACCAGATATGAATAACGTCAGGAGCGAAAGCGAAGGACATCGACTTGGCCATCTGAATCCGCACACGCATGCAGCGGAAGAACTTGCCCATGCGAGAAGCATGGGAAGCCATCCGCGAGCGTGCAGAAGGCAGTACCAAGGACCCATGAGGAGATGACGAGTGCCGCCCTGAGCTTGGCGCCAGCGACACCGCTTTCGCCATCAACAGCACAGCGCGTCAGCTAGGGTAGGGCTTACCCCGTTCACTCGTTCTCAGGCACTGCGCCTAAAGCTTTCCGGTTAGCGACCAGTATCTCTTCCGAAAATACAGGGTCATCTACGATGCGAGCCAGGATGATCCCCCCGAGCATCGCAGAGAAAGAAGCGATTGCAGCGGCACGACGTGCATCGGCCGTCTCACCTGGAGCCGCCTTGGAGAGTTGCTCAATGGTCAGCCGCAAACCCTGGGTCAGCTCATGCTGCGTTTCTGCCGACTGGCGCGATACCTCCGACCCCAACGCAGCGAACGGGCAGCCACCTGCCCGATTGTTGCGATGCCTCGAGCTCAGGTAACGAGATGAATAGTCCTGCAGCGATTGCGGCTTGGTGGTTTGGATTGCCTCTATCGCGTGAATGCATGCCTGGGTGACCAAGTCGTCCTTGGACCTGAAGTACCCATAGAACCCACCGTGGGTCAGGCCTGCCGCCTTCATCACTTCGACGACGGTCACCGCATCGAAGCCCCGTTCTTTGAATAGCCGAGCTGCCGCATCAAGGATGTTGCGGCGGTTTTCGGCGACCTGTTCCCGGCTCACTTTCATAGCTACCTCTCTCGTTTCGGGGGGGCACTATACATGTTCCCAAACATGATTATAATAAACATGACAACCAACATGAATGAGGTGTTCCATGCGATACAGACTCTTCGGCAAGGGCTCGGGCCTTCGGGTGTCCGAACTGGCGCTAGGCTGTGGCACGTTCGGTACACGCTGGGGTTATGGCGCCGAACCCACCGAGGCGCGGCGCATGTTTGACACTTACATCGACGCTGGCGGTAACTTCATCGACACCGCTGACTCCTATCAAATTGGTGAGTCCGAGGAACTGCTGGGCGAGTTCATCAAGCACACCCGTGATGATCTCGTGCTTGCCACGAAATTCTCGCTCGGCGCGAACGCCAGCAATGGCGTCCTCGCTGTGGGCAATAGCCGTAAAACAATGGTGCGCTCGGTCGAGGCAAGCCTGCGGCGCCTGCAAACGGATCGTATCGATCTACTCTGGGTACACATGCCAGATGGTGTCACCTCTTCCGACGAATTGATGCGCGGCCTTGATGACCTGGTTCGTAGCGGAAAGATCCTCTATATCGGATTGTCGGATTTCCCGGCCTGGCGCGTAGCCCGGGCTGCGACTATCGCCGAGTTGCGCGGATGGGCTCCGGTTGTGGGCCTACAAATGGAGTACAGCCTAGTAGAGCGGACGCCTGAGCGGGAATTGCTGCCGATGGCGAAAGGCCTGGGCCTTGGTACGGTTGGCTGGTCACCTTTGGGCGGCGGCCTGCTCACCGGCAAGTACCGCCGCGGCGAAGAGGGTCGTGCTACGACCTTCAATCGTTTGATCCACACCGAATCCGACCCAGTAAAGGCCGCAACAGTCGACGCGCTACTGGAAGTTGCTGACGAGGCCAGCGTGACACCGACAGTCGCCGCCCTGGCATGGGTGGGCGCGCAGGGCGTGATCCCGATCCTGGGTCCCAGAACAGCCGATCAGCTTCGCGACAATCTGGCCGCGTCAGGTGTCGATCTGACAACCGAGCAGTTAGCACGCCTGGACGCTGCAAGTGCTATTGCACTCGGTTTCCCGCACGAAATGCTGGCGGCAGACGCCCAACGCGAACGACTGGCAGGAGGGTTGCCCGACCGGGTAGAACACCCAATCTCTCCAATAGCGTGAAGAACGACATGAACACAAATACTTGTGACGGGAGTCATAGGCGAAATCGACAGCGACGACTGGCTGTACCAATGGCGTGAATGCCCTCCAAGATACGGCGCTTACTTACCAAAGCGCATGAGGTGATGAGAACGACCAGTTCACATCCTCTTCACGAATTTCTGACATCCGATCAGGCACTCTACAACCACTTCGATACGTTCTCTTGACCCGCCCACCGGCGGGTTTTCTTTTTCCCCGCCTGCCAGCCCTACCCCTTCAGTCGGAAATTTCCCAACCTACAGGGCGAACTCTCCGAGTCATGGCAATAGCCTAGTGACAGCATTGAGTACTCTTGTACCATGAGGGATTCTCTAGCACTACGCTCCCAAGGACGGTTCAATGAAGCCTCTTTCACTCCTCCTTTTATCGGCAGGCCTGATCGGTGCTCTTCCCGTATGCGCCACTGACAGGACGGCAATCATCACCCCATGGCCCCAGGAGCCAAGCACGTTCCTCGGTGTCGATCTGCACGGAGACTTTCTGGAACAGGTCAAGGAGTGCCCGGCTGGTGTCGCGAAATTGGAAAAGATCTGCCGTGAAATCACTGCCGCTCCGGATCAACATGTCATCCGCGGCCTCCCCTACCTGCCAATTCCGCCAGGCTATAGCCTTGTGGCAAAACTGCAGCAAGGGCGAATAGAGCAGTTGCTCTTCACGGGCAATGCCAGCAGCCTCTACTTGGTCACCGACATGCTGACAGAGCGATACGGACAACCCGCTGAACAGACAAGCCATTGGATCAAGATGAAATCCGGAGCGTCCTACCTCAATGAGGTACTGACCTGGAAGGGCGAGAAGGTGACGATCAACTTTCAGCGGATCGACGACGACCTGGGGAAATATGCAGTGACCTTTTCCCGGTCGGCTGACACTGCCACCCCCGCCGTAGAAACAGCGACCGTTCCGACACGCGAGACGGATGAGCCCAAGCTGTGAATCTGGCGCTGCGTGTTGCCTAATCGTTCAATGCAACGCCAGTGCAGGCCAATCATGCAAGGAGGTGCCGGGTACGGCGCACCTTCAACCCTGCACCCCGACCCCAGACCCGCGCCTGGCGGCAAGGATGGAACATGCCTAATTTCCTGACTCGACTTTTTGGACGCAAGAAGCAGCCGCAACCACCAGGCGCCTCCCGTCGAGATGCTTCAGCCAAGCACCCAGATAAAACGCCCGACCCAGCAAGCCCGATGAGCACCCTGTATACGGTCAACCACATCGACACCAGCGAGCCATCCCGATCCCACAGTTGCTCCAGTCATAGCCATGGCGGCTACGACCCTGATAGCGGTAGCCACTCATCGAGTGACAGCGGCTCCAGTGATAGCGGATCGAGCTCCAGTTGCGATTAGCTCACCTGGGCAGGTTGCGTGAGGTATCCGTCCTTCAGGAAATGAAATACACATTGATCTATGTCGAAAGCAATTGAGGCAATCAGGTGCCGATGGCCAAACCCAGGCCGGGCAGACTGGCCAAGATCGGGGCGGCCTTAGCGATCGCCTCCAGCCCTGATCAGCGGCAGTGCGCCGCACTCAGTCAGCAGCTTGATCACCGCCAGGTCCTAGGCCTCAGGGATGAACCGTCCCTTGAACCCATAGCGTGGCAAGAGCGCCAGCACACGCGGGTACTTGCTGTAGTCGGTGAACAGCTTGCCGCCAACCAGGACGTTGTAGCCGTCATTGCTGGAGGCGATGGTCGAAGGCGAGCACGTTCACGCCCTCCCTTGGGCAGTAGAAAATCGAGCCATGGGCTTCTCCAGCCAGAAGTCTCTTGACTTCAATGGAGCAGGTATTATTCACTATTATGTCAAAATGCTATTGACAGCCGCTTTTAGGTTGTCTTAAAACATAAAACCACTTAACAAAAATTTAAATACTTATTATCGGCGGGAACTAATGGAAGACATCAGCCCTAGAGCAATAGAGAAGCTTGAAGCAGAAGTCAATGAAAGGCTTTCAGAAATATTCACGCCAGATCAAATCGAAGCAATTAAGGACCTCATTCGTCTTGAAGTAATGAAGCGAGAGTCCGAGCACTTCAATGAGACAGAAAACTAATTCACATGCAATTGCCCGTACCCAAAGGATTCTGGCATAGACGCGGGACTGATAACATCTAGCTTACTTGATAACGCCCGTCGACACGGGCGTTATTGGAGTTGCTACAAACTATCGGGGCAAGTAGGACTCTTGCCCCGAAAATTCAACTACTTAGCCTCAAGCGCTGCCAAGCGCTCTTCTAGCCACTTCAGGTTGCGAGATAGTGCTGCACACTTGAGGGCGAGGAACTCAGTCAAACGAACGTTGTAGACATCCCCGGCTTCCAGGGTTGGCTCCAAAAGGGTTCCGTTATTATCGTAAACCGCTTCTTTTACCTCCCTGAGGTCCTTGCCTAGAACGCCCAACTTGAACGGATCGATGAACGCTCCTAGCATCTAACAGAGAAACGCAAACCAATACTGTTTCATGCCTTAGATCCCCCGCACCACGTGAACGGCTACCTGATTCAGAGGGCGGCTGCGGACTCAAATGTTCTACTGCTCTCTCATGAAATCAATGAAAGCACGCAGTTTCCGTGGAACGTGGGTACGGCTCGGGTAGTAAAGATGGAACAGCGAGACACTAGGCCACCAGGGTTCGAGTAGTGCTATCAGTTGCCCGCTATCGATCTCGGCTCGCACTTGGGCTTCAAACGAACACCCGACTCCTGCCCCTGCACGAATAGCTTGCATCATGGTGTCTGCGTCGTTGCTGATCAGTGGGCCGGGAGGCTGGATATCTACGGTGCGTCCGTTTTGACTGTACTCCCAGCGCCGAACTCCGTCGGCCAGGCGAATGTTGAGGCAGCGATGCAGGCGCAGATCCTCAGGTGTGTGCGGGTGCTCGCGGCCCCGCAGGTAACGGGGCGCGGCAACAGTGGCGATACGATGAGCGCCGCCTATGGGTAACGCAACAACATCTTGGGCGAGGTGTTCACCTACCCGAATACCCGCATCAAAACCGTGTGCCACCAAGTCCAACAATGCATTGTCGCAATTAATCTCCAGAACAATGTCTGGATAGGCCTCCATAAAAGCTACCAAGTGAGGCATTAGGACAATATCCGCCGCAGTTCGGGAGAGATTGAGTCGCAGCAGCCCAGTGGGTTTATCGCGCAGCTCATTGACGTCTTCGATTGCCGAAGCGAGAGCGGCTAGGCCTGGCTGCGCGTGTTGCAAAAAACGCTCACCAAACTCAGTCAAGCCAACTTTTCGCGTGGAGCGTTCAAGCAAACGCACGCCTAGCCGGCTTTCGAGCGTGCGCACAGTTTGCGAAAGTGCCGATGCCGAGATACCCATCATCGCCGCCGCTTTGGTGAAACTGCCATATTTAGCGACTTGGGCAAAGGCGGCAATACCGGGCAACAGGTCTGATCGTATGACTCCATTGTGAAGCAAATCTTCATACTGCATGCTGATTACGCCTGTTACTGAGAAGTTTTTCCGAGCCTACCATGGAGCCTCAATCTGATAGGAGCGGTATGCATGAGTGATTTGACCGGAAAGGTTGCCATCGTCACCGGATCTTCCAAAGGCATAGGTGCGGGGATTGCCGAACGCCTGGCAGCCGAAGGCGCCAAAGTTATCGTCAACTATTCAAGAAGCGCCGAAGACGCAGAAAAGGTCGTCAAGCGTATCGCTGCGGCGGGTGGCAAGGCCTTGGCGCACAAGGCAGACATCTCCCGTCCGGACGAAATCGCCCTATTGATCGACGCGACTGTCCGAGCATTTGGCAGGCTGGATATTCTGGTCAATAACGCCGGCGTATATAAACCCGATTCACTGGAAGAGTTGAGTGCCGAAAGTTTCGATGAGCATTTCAACCTGAACGTTCGGGGGCTATTACTCACCACGCAAGCAGCTGCTCGGGTTATGAAGGCTGGTTCGGTTATCGTCAATATCAGTTCAGGCCTGGCCCACAGCCCCTACCCACAGGTACATGTATATTGCGCCACCAAAGGCGCGGTCAATACATTGACCCGCTCCCTCGGTCTGGAACTGGGCCACCGAGGTATTCGTGTAGTAGGCATAGCGCCAGGGTTTGTCCACACAGAAGGCAATGCGGAGTCGGCACGAGGCATGGATGAGTTCTTTATCGCCAAAACCCCGTTGGGACGCGTAGGCAAACCTAAGGATATTGCTGCGGCGGTGGCGTATGCCGTATCGGAAGATGCAGGCTGGGTAACGGGTACCACGCTCGATGTCGCTGGCGGTATGATTTTCTGAGATTCCGTTCTGGCCTGGAGGAAACGTTGTTTCGGAACTCAACCCCTTTAGTTTCGGAACCCATGACTTTTCTGACCCGCAAAGAAAAACCCCGCAGACGTTAATCTGCGGGGCTTTCGAATGTGGAGGCCGAGGTCGGAATCGAACCGGCGTAGACGGATTTGCAATCCGGAGCATAACCACTTTGCTACTCGGCCTCAAAGCTCGGAAACAGCTGCTTGACGCTTTGCTATCTCCTTGAAATCGCTCGGCTTTTTCAAGTCCGCTGCGTTTCGATGGACGCCATTATGTCTGCATTCGATGAAGCTTGCAACCCCTTGCCTGGAAAAAATCTTCAAGGGGTTCAACGTCTTAGCGAAAGCGGCCGAGTTTGCTCCAAAGGCTGACCAGAGCATTTTCGATCGAGCCGCTGACCGCCAGCCCCACCCGCTCCTGCAGGCTCTTGCGCTCGGCATAGTGCAGGTGGAACAGGTTGGCCTCTCGGGCGCGGTCGCTCAGGTACTCGTCGCTGGTACGCAGTTCATCGACCAGCTTCTTGTTCAGGGCGGCAACGCCCAACCAGACTTCGCCAGTGGCCACATCGTCGATGTGCAGTTGCGGACGGTAGCGGGACACGAAGTCCTTGAACAGCTGGTGGGTGACGTCCAAGTCCTCCTGGAACTTCTCCCGCCCCTTCTCGGTGTTTTCACCAAAGATGGTGAGGGTGCGCTTGTACTCGCCGGCGGTCAGCACTTCGAAGTCGA
The DNA here is from genome assembly GCF_054889225.1 of Pseudomonas sp. X10. NCBI lineage: Bacteria > Pseudomonadati > Pseudomonadota > Gammaproteobacteria > Pseudomonadales > Pseudomonadaceae > Pseudomonas > Pseudomonas sp. X10. The sequence continues at coordinate 3,348,201 of NZ_CM142677.1, forward strand.
TGTCGTGCTTTTTCAGCAGGCGGTTGACGTTGGGCAACTGCGCCACCACGCCAATGGAGCCAAGTATGGCGAAGGGGGCGCTGACGATCTTCTCGCCAATGCAGGCCATCATGTAGCCGCCGCTGGCAGCGACCTTGTCGATACACACGGTCAGCGGAATGCCCGCCTGGCGGATGCGGGCCAGCTGAGAGGCAGCCAGGCCATAGCTGTGCACCAGGCCACCGCCGCTCTCCAGACGCAGGACCACTTCGTCCCGAGGGGTAGCGAGGGTCAGCAGGGCGGTGATTTCGTTGCGCAGGTTCTCGGTGGCCGAGGCCTTGATGTCGCCGTCGAAGTCGAGAACGAATACCCGGCTCTTGTCCTCGGGCTTTTTCTTCTGCTGCTTTTGCGCCTTGGCCTGCTGCTTGCGCAAGGCCTTGAGCTGGGCTTTGTCGAGCAAGCCCGACTCCAGGCGCTCGCGCAGCTCTTTGTAGAATTCGTTGAGACGGGTGACCTGCAACTGCCCGCCGCCCTTGCGCCGGCCCTTGCCACGCAATCCGGCGATGGCCGAAAGGATGACCAGGATGGCAATCACCAGCGTTGCGGTTTTGGCGAGAAAGCTTGCGTACTCGGCAAGAAACTCCACATTGACTCCTTGATAGACCAGCGCCGTCGCGGCGCGAAACTGTTCCAAGCATACCGATGCGTCTGGGCGGCTGCCAGCATGGGAAAATGCTGGCAACACAGTTCAAACGCTCTTTTCAAACGCTTGTATGTTTTTTCGTTGACAGCCTCCTGCCTGCGACCTAACCTCGCATCAACCTTTACCACTGCCGGATGACCGACGTGGGCAGCATCTACCTGATTCGACATGGCCAAGCCTCATTCGGTGCCGACGACTATGATGTCCTCTCGCCCGTGGGCGTGCGTCAGAGCCAAGCACTGGGCGAACACCTGGCCCAACTCGGCCTGCGCCTGGATCGCTGCCTGGCTGGTAGCCTGCGGCGCCAGCAGGATACCGCACGCCTAGCCCTGGAAAGCCTGCAGGCCGCCGGTTGCCCGAACCCTGCCCTGGAGACCGATCCGGCCTTCAACGAATTCGATGCCGACGGCGTGATCCGCGCTCTGCTCCCTGGCCTGTTGCCGGAAGAACCCGAAGCCCTGCACATCCTGCGCAATGGCGCGCAGAACCGCAGCGAGTTCCAGCGCCTATTCGCCCTGATGGTGCAACGCTGGCACGACGGCGAACATGCGGACGACGGCCTGGAAAGCTGGCAATCCTTCATCTCCCGTGTCGATGCGGGCCTGCAGCGGATACTGCAGCAAGCCGAAAGCGGCCACAACATTGCCATTTTCACCTCAGGCGGCACCATCGCCGCCCTGCTCCACCTGGTTACCCGGATCACGCCCAGCCAAGCCTTCGCGCTGAACTGGCAGATCATCAACACGTCGCTCAGCCAGCTGAAGTTCCGCGGCCGCGACGTAGCCCTAGCTTTCTTCAACAGCCAAGCCCATGTGCAGTTGTTGAGGACGCCGGAGCTTGTTACCTATCGATAAGCCCGGCCCATGACGGCCTCGACCGGCCGCCACAACCACTAAATAAGGAACACACCATGAGCGATGTAGCAAAAGCCGTCGAAGCGATGAAAGCCAAGTTCAACCCAGCCGCCGCCGCTGGCCTGGACCTGGTATTCGGTTTCAACATCACCGATGAAGACAAGCACTACTCGCTGATCATCAAGGACGGCACCTGCGACGTGCAGGAAGGCGAGAACCCCGATGCCAACTGCACCCTGGTGCTGGACAGCGAGACCCTCAAGGGCATCGTCAGCGGTGAAACCGACGGCATGCAGGCCTTCATGGGCGGCAAGCTGCGTGTCGAAGGCGACATGATGCTATCGATGAAGCTCAGCGAGCTGTTCCCAGCCTGAGTGGCGGCTGCCCTGGCAATGAAGAAGACCGAAGCGTGACGCGCTTCGGTCTTTTTTTTGCCTGCGCCAGGGCCGGAGCCTGCGGCATCAGGTGTGTTGATCGCCCGGCAACACCCGCGCCAATAAGGCCCTGGGACGCTTGTTCCAGTCTGGAGCGGGGATTAGATTAGCCAATAGTCCTTGACCTGAATCATAAGGTAAACGCATGACGCTCACCGACCAGTCCACCCAGGTACGCCCCGGCGAAGAACTCGATGCAGCGGTTATCGACCCGTACCTGAAAGCGCATGTTCCGGGACTGTCCGGCGTGCCGACCATCAGCCAGTTTCCTGGCGGCGCCTCCAACCTGACCTACCTGGTCAAGTACCCCGGACAGGAATTCGTGCTGCGCCGCCCGCCTTTTGGCCACAAAGCCAAATCGGCTCACGATATGGGCCGCGAATACCGCATCCTCAACCAGCTCAACAGCGGCTTTCCCTTCTGCCCCAAGGCCTATGTGCATTGCACCGATGAATCACTGATCGGTGGCGAGTTCTACGTGATGGAACGGGTCAAAGGCGTCATCCTGCGCTCTGACCTGCCAGCGGAACTGGGCCTGGACACCGGCCGCACCGAAGCCCTGTGCAAGAGCTTCATCGACCGCCTGGTGGAGCTGCACCAGGTCGACTACAACGCCTGCGGCCTGGGCGATCTGGGCAAGCCCGAAGGTTATGTGCAACGCCAGATCGAAGGCTGGAGCTCACGCTACGAGAAGGCCCTGACCCCCGATGCGCCGCGCTGGGAACAGGTAGTCGCCTGGCTACGCGAAAAAATGCCTGCCGACCACCCACGTCCAAGCATCGTGCACAACGACTACCGCTTCGACAACGTGATCCTCGATGCCGACAACCCCATGCGTATCATCGGCGTGCTGGACTGGGAGATGGCCACGATCGGCGACCCACTGATGGATCTGGGCAACAGTCTGGCCTACTGGATCGAGGCCGGCGACCCTGCTCCCGTGCAGTTGATGCGCCGCCAGCCCAGCAACGCACCCGGGATGCTGACCCGTCGCCAGTTCGTCGACTACTACGCCGAGCGCGCCGGCATCGCCATCGACAATTTCGACTTTTATTACACCTACGGTCTGTTCCGCCTGGCCGGCATCGTCCAGCAGATCTACTACCGCTTCTACCACGGCCAGACCCAGGACAAACGCTTCGCCCAGTTCATCCACATGAACCGGCTGCTGGAGCAGATGAGCCTGCAGGTGATCGGCAAATCCAGCCTCTGACGACATCCAACAAGGAAAACATCATGTCCAAGACCCAACTGTTCGACCTCGACGGCAAGATCGCCTTCGTCTCCGGCGCCAGCCGAGGCATCGGCGAAGCCATCGCTCACCTGCTGGCCCAGCAAGGTGCCCATGTGATCGTCTCCAGCCGCAAGCTCGAAGGTTGCCAGCAGGTCGCTGACGCAATCATCGCGACCGGCGGCAAAGCTACCGCCGTGGCCTGCCATATCGGTGAGATGGAGCAGATCACCCAGGTGTTCGCAGGCATCCGTGAGCAGTTCGGGCGCCTGGACATCCTGGTCAACAATGCGGCGACCAACCCGCAGTTCTGCAATGTGCTGGACACCGACCTGGGCGCCTTCCAGAAGACCGTGGACGTCAACATCCGGGGTTATTTCTTCATGTCGGTGGAAGCCGGCAAGCTGATGCGCGAACAGGGAGGCGGCAGCATCATCAACGTCGCCTCAATCAATGGCGTGTCGCCGGGGATCTTCCAGGGGATCTACTCGGTGACCAAGGCCGCGGTGATCAACATGACCAAGGTCTTCGCCAAGGAATGCGCGCAGTTCGGCATCCGCTGCAACGCCCTGCTGCCAGGCCTGACCGACACCAAGTTCGCCTCCGCGCTGGTAAAGAACGACGCCATCCTCAACACCGCTTTGCAACAAATCCCGCTCAAGCGCGTGGCCGATCCCAAGGAGATGGCCGGCGCGGTGCTGTACCTGGCCAGCGATGCCTCCAGCTACACCACCGGCGTCGCCCTGAACGTGGACGGCGGCTTCCTGTCCTGAGCCTCAGTCCTTGAGCGCCTGCAGCGTGTAGCTCAACGGCAACCGCCAGGGCTCGCGCAGCAGGCGCCATTCGCCGTCCTCTCCCTTGCTCATCTGCCCCGGCAATGCCTCCCAGGGAATGCTCTGGTGCTCGACCAGCGCGGTCAGGCGCAAACCGTTGTCCAGCAGCGCGGTGATGACCTCGCCCAGACCATGGCTCCATTCATGGGTTTCGGTCTGGGTCAAAGCCGTGTCGGTATCGACATAAGTCTGGTCGCTGACCCACACCGTCGGGGCTTCCTGTTCGAAGTAGGGATAGTCCAGTTGCAGGCGATCCTGATGATCTTCGTTCACCGCCATGAGCATGGGGTGCCCATCACGCAGGAACAAGCGCCCACCCGGCTTGAGCAAGGCGGCCACGGCGCGCGCCCAGCGCTGGATACTGGGCAGCCAACAGAGCGCGCCAATGCCGGTGTAGACCAGGTCGAAGCTGCCGGCGGGCAAGACCTCATGGGCACGGTAGACATCCGCCTCGACATAATCGATGAGCGTGCCGCAGCGCTCGGCCAGTTGGCGCGCTTGCGCCAGCGACGCCGGCGAAAAGTCCAGGCCTGTGACCTGAGCGCCAAGCCTGGCCAACGACAAGGTGTCGGTGCCGATGTGGCATTGCAGGTGTACCGTGCGCAGGCCCTGGATATCGCCGAGGCGTGACAGGTCGAAGCGCACCACCTCGGACAGGTGATCGGGCCTGTCCAGGAACGCTTGGACCTGGTAATCACAGGAAGCAGCATGCAACGGCGCCCGCTCGTCCCAGCTGGCGCGGTTGAGTTCGAATGAGCGGGTCATGAGTATCCTTGCTCCAAGGTGGCACGAAGCTACGGTAACCAGCGCTGCGCATCGATGGCAACCCTCAGGCCGCTGGCCCACGAAAGGCCCTCGAGGCCGTCAACCGAAGGGGGCGCTCGGGTATACTGCCGGCTTCGGCCAGCGCTCCAGAACAGCATGCCCTTGAGGGAGCGAAGATGGCCGGCCTCAGTCTGGACAACACCGAACATACCGCCGGGCTCGAGACGCGCCTGGCCAGTCTGACCTGATCTGCCGAGGAATCATCATGTTACCAGGAAGCCTGTCCCCCAAGGGTCAGCGGCAAAAGTGGGTGCAACAACGGGGTACGGTCGGCCTGTATTTCGTCGCCTGTCTGTCGGTGCTGGCGGGCATGACTGATGCCATCGGTTTCATGGCCACCGGCGATTTCATCTCGTTCATGAGTGGCAATACCACGCGCCTGGCGGTGTCGCTGGGCGCTGCCGACCTCGGACCGGTGTTGCGCCTGACCCTAGTGATCGGCGCCTTTGTCCTCGGCAACGCGGTAGGCGTGATCATCGCGGCGAAGAGCGGCCGCCGCCCCTGGCCGCTACTGACCCTGATCGCCACCCTGCTGGCCCTGGCTGGTCTGCTGCCGCCGGCAATACAGCTGTTGGCGCTGGTCGCGGCGGTGCTGGCCATGGGCATGATCAATGCCGTGGTCGAGGAAGTGAACGGCCTGCCCATCGGCCTGACCTACGTCACCGGTGCCCTGTCGCGCTTTGGCCGGGGCCTGGGCCGTACCCTGCTGGGGCAGCAACGCCTGGGCTGGCGGGTGCAACTGATCCCTTGGACCGGCATGTTCCTCGGCGCCGTTGTCGGCGTATTGCTGGAGCAACGGTTCGAGCTGGCGGCGCTGCTGTTCAGCGCGCTGCTGGCAGCGGTTCTCGGCCTGGTGTCGCTGAAGATCCCGCGGCGCTGGCAACTGCGCTATATGCCCCGCTGAGGATCACAGGCAGGTGGCAGCGGCTGCCTTGCGACGCAGGGCAATGCTGTTGGTCTTCTGGGCGTAATAATCGACGCGGGTGCCACCGGCCTGCGGGTAGACATCGGCGAACGACTCAGCCTCGCGGGTATAGATGGTGAAACCACCCTGTTTGCGTGGCTCCAGGTAGCCGCTGGCATCGACACCGAACACAGCCTCGTCCTGCCAACTGAACTGGATGCACTGGGCAACGACCTCCTGTGCCTTCTGCGAATCCATCTGCGCGCTCGGCGCCTTGCCCCGCGCAGCCTCCATGGCCGACGACGCACAGCCGGCCAGCAGCATCGCCGCGGCCATCGCCACAATTGATCGCATATTGCATCCTCAAGGTAAAAGGAGTCCGACTCTAGCATTGCCGGCCCCAGACGAGAATGCGGATTTCCCAAATGAAATGCCCGCCTGGGCGGGACCGGTTCATCCCAGGCCGACAACCCTGGCCATGTGCACAGCATTGCGCCCGCCCGCCTTGGCTTGGTAGAGCGCCGCATCGGCCATGGCGATCAGGCTGGCGGTGTTGTCCTGCGCTGTCGGCACGCCGCACCACAGGCCAACGCTGAAGCACAGGTGGATGTCCGCCCCGGCATAACAGGCTGGGCTGTGGGCAATGCTCTCGCGCAAGCCTTGCAACACAGCCATGGCCCCCACCTGGTCGGTGCGCGGCAACAGCAGGAGGAACTCTTCGCCCCCATAGCGCCCCAGGCTGTCGCCCTGGCGCAGGCGTTGCTGCAACTGGCGCACGCAATGACAAAGCACTTCGTCGCCGGCAAGGTGACCATGCAGGTCATTGATGCGCTTGAAGTGGTCGATATCGATCATGGCTACCGCCAAGCGGCTCTGCTCACCCCGCGCCCGCTCCAGCTCGACAGCGAAGCGCTCCAGGATCGCCCGGCGGTTGTAGGTCCCGGTCAGCACATCTCGCAACGCCATATGCTGCAGGCGTGATTCGCTGCGCTCCTTGGCCATCAGCACCAGGCCGATGGAATACATCATCACCGTGGCAGTGCCGATGCTCACAGAAATCGTCTGTTTGAGGTTGCTGGTGTCGTAGCGCATCTCCGACGCACCGCCGCCGAGGATCGCCAGCACACGCATGCCCAGACCGACCAGGCTGACCATCGCGCCCATCACCAGTAGCAAATGCGCCTTGCCGTGGCGCTCGGCATGACGCTGCGCCCAATAGAGAATCAGCACGCACTGCAACATCAGCACCAGGGAAGCGAGCAGCATGCGCGGCTCCAAGGTGTCGAACAACGCGGCCAGACCGATGAGCATCACCAGCGGCAGGCAAAACAGGCCACGCCAGGGCACTGGTTGCTCACGGACGCGGAACAGGCTTGCGGAATAGAACGCCAGCGCCAGCGACAGCAGGCTGTTGCCCAGGCTGTAGCTGATCCACAGCGACACATGGCCGTAGAGGGTGTAACAGACATAGGCCAAGGCATGGGATAGCAATCCGCATCCGGTCAACAGCATGTTGTCGCGTCGGTTGAGCTGACCGACCAGCAGCAGACAGAACGCCAGGATAGTTGCGACCAGGGCGACGGTGCCGAAAAGGGTCGGGGTATGGGCGATCATCAATGTTTCACCGGGGCAGATGGCCGGCGTCATGCGCGGCTACGGCAAAGTCTAGAGGCCAGCATCCTGCTCGGCCATGACCCATCGGGACAGAACAACAACCCGGCAAACATGCCGCTCATCGCTGGCGCAGCAATATTTTGCGCGCTGCAGAAACAAAATCGACAAAACCCGGTCTCAGGGTGTGCCCCGTAAACCTTTGCGGATCAAGGACCTATATCGTGCTAACCCGCTTTGCAAGCCTTCCACTGATCGCCGCCGCGCTGTTGATGACCGGCTGCAGCAGCCACCATCACCATGACCGCAACGATGGTTGGCGCGACCGCGACAAGCACCGCCATCATCATGACCGCCGCTACGAGCGCCATGACCGGGATGGTGATCGCCGTAGTTACCGCGACCGCCGCTACCGTTGAATGGCCCCTTTGACCCGCCGCCTTGCATGCGGCGCCTTCCCCTGATGATTTCTTCGAGGTTCATACCATGCGTTTGACTCTGCCTTCCTTCGCCCTCGGCCTGCTGCTGTGCCAAAACGCACTGGCCGGTGACGGCACCGCCGCCATAGGTGGCGGCCTCGGTGGCGCCCTGGGTAATGTCGTCGGCCAGCAGATCGGCGGCAGCACCGGTGCGGCCATCGGCGCTGGCGTAGGTGGCGCGGCCGGCAGCGCGGTCGGCGCGCGCAAGGGCAATCGCACCGAGGCCGCCCTCGGCGGTGGCCTGGGCTCGGCGGGTGGTTCGCTGCTCGGTGGCAAGGTTGGTGGCTCCACCGGTTCGACCATCGGCGCAGGCCTTGGCGGTGCGGCTGGCGGTGCCATTGGCAATCACTTGGGCGATGACAACGGCAGCAAGAAGCACAAGCACAAGCGCCGCCACCGTCACTGACCAATAGAAGCCCCGCCTTGGCGGCAATGCTGTTCACTTAAGCTGGAGTGCCTTCGGGTGGGGCTGCTACGCAGCCCATCGCGACACAAGGCCGCTCCCACAGAGGGCTTGCAAGCCACGCGTTTACGTATCGGCAAGCCTCTTGTGGGAGCGGCCTTGTGTCGCGATAGGGCGCGCAGCGGCCCCAAACCATACGACAGATGTCTTAAGTGAACAGCATTACGCCTTGGCGGGGTTTTCTGTTTGCGTCGAAGAAAAAACTGCAGTACATCAAGGACGCCTCCAGTGCGAGCTGGCACACTGGCGCACATATCTTGCGTGCCCTTTTGTGAAGGAACACCCTCGTCCCATGAACCATGATCTGCTCTGGGTCCTTGGTCTGCTGGCCATTGTCGTTGCCCTGTTCATTGCCAACCGACCACGCATGGATGTGGTCGCCCTGCTGGTGATCGTGCTACTGCCCCTGTCGGGCATCCTGACCGTCGAACAGTCCCTTGCCGGTTTCAGCGATCCGAACGTGGTGCTGATAGCCGCCTTGTTCGTGATCGGCGAGGGACTGGTACGCACCGGCATCGCCTACCGCATCGGCGAATGGCTGACCGAACGCGCTGGCAACAGCGAAACCCGCCTGCTAGTGCTGCTGATGGTCGCCGTGGCAGGCCTCGGTTCGGTGATGAGTTCTACCGGCGTGGTCGCCATCTTCATCCCGGTGGTGTTGAGCATTGCCGCGCGCCTGCAGATTTCACCCAGCCGGCTGATGATGCCGCTGAGCTTCGCCGGCCTGATCAGCGGTATGCTCAGCCTGGTGGCCACACCACCCAACGTAGTGGTGCACAGTGAACTGGTGCGCCACGGCGAAACCGGCTTCAGCTTCTTCAGCTTCACGCCCTTCGGCCTGGTGGTACTGGTGCTGGGCATTGGCTACATGCTGCTGACCCGCCACTGGCTCAATGGCGAGGTGCGCAAAGATGGCCGGGTGGAGTCGCGCCGCACCCTCCTTGACCTGATACTCGACTACAAGCTGGCCGGCCGCGAACGACGCCTGCGCATCCGCCCCCGCTCGCCGCTGATCGGCCACAGCCTGGGCGAGCTGGAACTGCGCACCCGGCATGGTGCCAACGTGGTTGGCATCGAGCGCCAGCACAAGTTCACCACCCGGGTGATCAACGCCGACTCCAGCACGATCCTGCACCAGGGCGACGTGCTGCTGCTCGACCTGTTCGCCAACCGCGACGATCTGCGCAACCTGTGCCAGACCATGTTGCTCGAACCCCTGCACTTCAAGGCCGCCTACTTCATCGACCAGTCCCAAGAGCTGGGCATGGCCGAGGTGTCACTGCCACCCGGCTCGCAGCTGATCGGCAAGAGCATCCTGGAACTGGGCTTTCGCAGCCGCTTCGGCCTCAACGTGGTCGGCCTGCGCCGCGAGCAAAGCGCCATAGAAGAACAGCTGGTGGAAGAAAAGCTCAAGCTCGGCGATACCCTGCTGGTGATCGGCCCCTGGAAAGCCGTACGTCAACTGCAGGGCAAGCCCCGCGACTTCCTGGTGCTCAGCCTGCCAACGGAAATCGACCAGGTAGCCCCGGCACGCACCCGGGCGCCCTACGCGCTGGTCAGCCTGGCCGTGATGGTTGGGCTAATGGTCAGTGGCATCGTGCCCAATGTTATCGCTGCGTTGATCGGTTGCCTGCTGATGGGCGCCGGCCGCTGCATCGACATGAACAGCGCCTACCGCGCCATCCACTGGCAGAGCCTGGTGCTGATCGTCGGCATGCTGCCCTTCGCCTTGGCCCTGCAGAAGACCGGCGGCATCGACCTGGCGGTCAGCGCCTTGGTCGGCGCCCTCGGCGATGCCGGCCCCAGCGCCATCCTGGCCTGCCTGTTCGCCCTGACGGCGCTGATCGGTCTGTTCATTTCCAACACCGCCACCGCAGTGCTGATGGCACCCGTAGCGATCAGCACCGCAGAGCAACTCGGCCTGTCGCCCTACCCCTTCGCCATGATCGTCGCCCTGGCCGCTTCGGCTGCGTTCATGACGCCGGTGTCGTCGCCAGTCAACACGCTGGTGCTGGGCCCTGGACAATACCGCTTCAGTGACTTCGTCAAAGTCGGCGTACCCTTCACCTTGCTGGTGATGCTGGTCAGCGTGGTGATGGTACCCTGGTTTTTCGGACTCTGAGCAAAGCCCGGCGCAAATAAAGGCATATTGGATATTATCCGTGCAGTTCGCTACACGATAATATCCAATTGACATCAAATACCTTCTTGAACACACTGACGGGATCCAAGCCAGGTGCCTACAGACGTCGTCCTGGATTCCGTCTCAGCCTGTCGGTCAAGCCCATGGTGTTTTCAACCCATTCGCGCCTGCTGCCTTATTTCATCCTGTTCGCCTTGACCTTCGCCCTGACGTTGGCAGGCATCCTGGCCCGCCCGATCGAATCCCTGTCGCTGTTCTGGCCGGTCAATGCCGTGCTGGCCGGTGTACTGCTGCGCTATCCGCGCCTGGCCACAGCCCAGGGTGTCACCTTGATGTATGCCGCCATGGTATGCGCCGACCTGGCCTGTGGCAGTGCCTGGCAACCGGCCCTTTGGTTCAATCTGTGCAACCTGGGCTTTATCCTCACCGTCTGGCAACTGCTAATCCGCTTGCCACGCGCTCATCGGCGCTTGCGCACTCCGCACGGCGTGCTTTGCCTGTTCGCTGCATGCGCAGCAGGCGCCGCCGTAGCTGCCAGCCTGGCCTGTGTCATGGCCACGCCCTGGTTCGAACAATCATTGCAACCCACTTGGCTGGCTTGGTTCAGCGAACAATTTTCTACCAGCATCCTGGTGCTGCCGGCGCTGCTCACGGTGCCGTCGCCGGGCGCATTGATACGCGGCGACAGCCAACCGATCCGCTTCGCTCCGCTGCTGGTGCTGCTGCTTTCGTTGACCTTGGGCATCGCCTTCGGTGGTCCGGGTGCGATCGCCTTCCCTATTGCCGCCTTGCTATGGTGTGCCCTGACCTATTCATCCTTCCTGGTCGCCCTGCTGACCGTGCTGACCGGCAGCGCATTGATCATCGCCGTAGCGCAGAACCTCATGCACTTCAGCGCACCGCAGAGCGAGTTGGGCATCACCACCTTGGTGTCGGCGCGCCTGGGCATCGCCATGCTGGTGCTCGGCCCACTGGTGGTGGCCTGCGTCAGCCAGGCCAACCGCAGCCTACTGAACCGCCTGGCGCACCGGGCCAACAACGATCACCTGACCGGCATCCTGACCCGCAGCGCCTTCACCCAACGTGCCAACGCCCTGCTCGACGCACGCCAGCAACATGCCCAGTGCCTACCCCTGGCCCTGCTGATGCTCGACATCGACCATTTCAAGACCATCAATGATCACCATGGCCATGCCGTGGGCGACCAGGTACTCAAGCAATTCACTCGCACGGTCGCCGACCAGTTGCCTGAAGGCGGATTGTTCGCCCGACTGGGCGGTGAAGAGTTCGTCATCGTCCTGCCTGGCCAATCTGCGCAGCAGGCCAAGTTCACCGCCGAACGGGTGCGCCGTGCCGTACAGGACCTGCATGTGGTCCAAGCCGACCAGCGCCTGCAGATCACCGTAAGCATCGGCCTTGGCGGTTGTAGCGAAGACGCCGCCGCCCCTGCTCTGGACGAACTGCTGGCCCAAGCCGACCAGGCGCTCTACCGGGCCAAGGCCCACGGCCGCAACCGCATCGAACTGGCCGAGGCTCAACGCCAGGCAGTTTGATCCGGCCACTCGCAGATCCCAGGACAGCTTGACGGTCAACACACACAGCCAGATCAGGAACAGATCCGACCCAACCTGACCTTGCGAAACGCCCGGCCTACTGCGTGATTCGACGCATCCTGTCACTGTTCAATTTCTACACAATTTAACAAAGGCCGCCGCCAGTCTGGCCTACAGCAATTTATCCACAGACCTACCCACGATTTTTGTGGACAGTTTTTCCCTTGAAACATACGTGTCTCAACACAGGCGCAATGCGCTTGCAGAGGCCACCTGTGTTGAGGAGGTTGGCGACCGGCCATGGCGCCAAGAGGGATGGAGGCAAGCCCAGGCCGGGTGGCTCGGGCTTGCCACCAATGGTGGGTGTCAGCTTGGTGGAATAGTGCCCAGCAAACCGATGAGGAGGGTCAACAACAGAAACCCACCCAGGAACACAGCAAGCTTGATCATCAGGACCTCGACAGTGCATTTGGCAATGCGGCGGGCGCAGCAAGCCCAGCGCACGCCGCCCCAAGGGCTGGGCTCGAGGCGTATTGTCGGCCGGTGACTGATACGGTTACAGATTCAGATTATGTGGAAAAAAGCAGATCAGATGGAAAGCACGAGAGCCGAGACGAGCAGGTTCATGTGAAGTGTGCCTCTCGGCTCGCCTGCATGCCGACCTGTCAGCTGACCCGTTGATACCCACCGACCACACCCTTTCGCGACATCACCCATTGCCAGAGCTGAATATCCCTGGCCCTGAAGGCTCCCGCGCAGGACAACAGGTAGTAGCGCCACATGCGCCGGAAGCGCTCGCCCAACTCGGAGGCAAACTGTTGCCAATGGGTTTCGAAATTGGCATGCCAGGCCATCAAGGTACGGTCATAGTCGGCGCCGAAGTTATGCAGGTCCTCGACCACCAGCAGGCCATCAGCCGCATCGCCGATCTGGCCGATCGAAGGCAGGTCGCCATTGGGGAAGATGTACCTGTCGATCCAGCGGTCCGGCACATCGCGGCGGCGGTTCTTGCCGATGGTGTGCAGCAGGAGCAGGCCTTCCTCATCGAGGCAGCGCGCAACCACCTCCATGAAGGTGCGGTGGTTCTTGCGCCCGACATGCTCGAACATGCCGATGCTGACGATGCGGTCGAAACGCTCATCCAGCTCGCGGTAGTCCTGCAAGCGAAACTCCAGTGCCGAACCTGTGTAGCGTTCCCGTGCCCACTGGCATTGCTCGCGGGAGATGGTCACGCCCACGCACTCGACGCCGTAATGCTCAGTTGCGTACCCCATGAAGCTGCCCCAGCCGCAGCCAATGTCCAGTACTCGCATGCCGGGGCGCAGGCCGAGCTTGCGGCAGATCAGCTCGAGCTTGGCTTCCTGGGCCTCGGCCAGGTCACTGGCGTCCTTCCAGTAACCGCAGGTATAGGTCATGCGCGGATCGAGCATGGCGGCATAGAAATCGTTGCCCAGGTCATAGTGCCGTTCGCCCACGGCCCAGGCGCGCCGGGCGGTCTGTCGATTGCTCAGACGCGCCTGCAAGGCATGGTAGATCAGCGCCACTGGGCTGACCTGGTCGGCCACGCCTGAGCGCAACAGGCGGGCAAAGAACTCATCGAGCTGCGCGCAGTCCCAGTCGCCATCCATATAGGCCTCGCCCAGGCCAAGGTTGCCTTGCGCCAGGGCACGCTGCGGCACGTCGGCCTTGTGCAGTTGCATGTCCCAGGGTTGCTCGCCGTCCAGGCCAAGGCCGGCCTGAGTGAGCAATGAGCGGGCGAAACGGGTGGTGCGATTGGCCGGCGCGACGGCCTGCAGATCGGACGAAAGCTCGGAAGGCATGGTGTGTCCTTGTTGATGTTGGAAATCGGACGCGCTCAGGCGTCAGGCGTGGGCTGGTGCAGTTGCAGGACCACTTCCAGTTCCCGGCGCAACCAGGGCTGGGCAATCAGCGGCAGGCGCTCCTGCAATTGACGGGCAACCCAGCGCTGGCCCCGTGCGATGAACAGCAGGCGCTCGTGCAGGTCGGGGATGGCCATGGCCTTGGCATGGAACTCACCCATGCCCTGCCCCGGCGCAGCCCCTAGGCGCTCCAGGCAGTTACGCAGGCGGCGGCAGCTTTCCGCCTCGCCATGGTGCAGATGCTCCAGGCGTTGCAGCAGCGCTGGGTCGTCAGTCTGCCGGGCACTGTCGAGCATCAACCGGGCACCGGCGCGCTCGGCGCGCAGCAGCAGGCGCAGCCAGTCGACCAGGTCATCGTGAGGGGGTGTGGCAGAGTCGCGTGTAGCATAGGAAAACGACATGAGACTACTCCTGAAGCCGCAGGACTGCGCGGCGACAGGAAGAGCTTAGAGGCGCGGAGCTATGAAATTAACTGAAATAAAATGGGCCATGAGTGCAATAAAATGAATAGATGGCATCCGGCCAGAATTACCGGAACAGGCGTCTGATTCAGGATTCACGCGCTCTGCGAATCGATCTTGGTCAAGACCACCTACCTATTCGATTCTATTTTTTTGCAGTGTCCCGTTCTCTCCTCGCCAACGCCCGCGCACGTCGTCAAGCAATCTGCTGATGGACTCTGCGCGGGTATGGCGTGCCGGGTGCCCTCAGAGCTCCATCACCATCTCGTGCCACGCCATGCCGCCGTGATCCGAAGCCGAAGGTCTGACATAGCGGTAACCCATGCGCTGGTAGAGCCCGACATGCCGTTCCTTGCACATCAGGTGGATGCTCTGCTTCCCGGCCACCCGCATTTGCCCGACGAAGCGATCCATCATCTGTACCGCAAGCCCCTGCCCTTGCCACGCCGGGTCTATCACCACCGACATGATCACCACGTTCGGTGCCTGCGGATCATGTCCGACCAGTTCCTTGAAGGCCTCATCGGACATCACCACTTCATGGGCGCAACCGCTGTTGATGAAACCGACCACCTCGCCATCGAGTTCAAGGATCAAAAAACCCTCCGGGTACTCGGCGATGCGCGTGGCGATCTTCTCCCGGGTGGCGGCCTCATCGCCGTCGTAGGCAGTGGTTTCGATCTGGTAGCAGCGGTCTACGTCCGTAGCTAGGGCCTGGCGGAAAGTTGGAGTGGTCATAGGCGATTACCGGAAAACAGAAACGGGGCGACATGCTAACGCAAGTCACTGCGCCCCACAGAGAGCCTGGCCCTCAAGGCCCGACAAGCCTTGTAGGCGCCAGCGCTGCGCGGCCCATCGCATACCGGGGTATCGACTGATGCCGCCGTACCCTTTGCCCTGGTGCTTTGTATCTTTTTGTGTATGAACTAGCGTTCGATACACAAGGAATCACCCCAGCGCGCTATCAGACACATCGTGGATACACCGGCACCTTTAACTGACCTCGTCAATCAGCCCCCCTGGAGACTTGCCGCTCCAGGCCACGCAGAGCCGCAGGTCTCGCCAAGGAGAACGTCCGTGATGATCACCCAATCCAAACAAGCCCCCTCCAAGCACCGCCGCCTGATGGCTCCGGCACTGCTCGCCTGCGCCTTGATGCCGTTCGCTGCCTTTGGCGCCAACGCCAGCAGTGACAAGGGCCCGGCCACGACCAGCGTGAGCGCTCCCAGCGCCGCGTCCGATACGTTCGGCCCACTCAAGCATGTAAAGGCTGGTGTACTGGACGTGGCTTACGCCGAACTCGGCCCTGCCGATGGCCCGGTGGTCCTACTGCTACATGGCTGGCCCTACGACATACACAGCTACGAAGAGGTGGCGCCCTTGCTGGCAGCGAAAGGCTACCGGGTGCTTGTCCCCTACGTACGCGGCTACGGCGACACCCGTTTCCTGTCGCCTGACACACCCCGCAACGCCCAACCCGCAGCGCTGGCCAGCGACGTCATCGACTTCATGGACGCACTCAAGATCAAGCGGGCCGTGCTGGCAGGTTTCGATTGGGGCGCCCGCACGGCCGACATCGTTTCAGCCCTGTGGCCTGAACGTGTGAAGGCGCTGGTCTCCGTGAGCGGCTACCTGATCAGCAGCCAGGAAGCGGCCAAGGCCCCGCTGCCGCCCAGCGCTGAACTGCAATGGTGGTACCAGTACTACTTCGCCACCGAGCGCGGACGCGCCGGCTATGACGCTAACCGCCACGCGTTCGCCAAATTGATCTGGCAGCTGGCTTCCCCGAAATGGGCCTTCGACGATGCGACCTTCGAGCGTAGCGCGGCAGCCCTCGACAACCCTGACCAGGTCGCGATCACCGTTCACAACTATCGCTGGCGGCTCGGCCTGGCGCAGGGTGAGACCAAGTACGACCCGCTGGAACAGCGGCTGGCCAAGTTTCCTTCGATCAGCGTGCCGACCATTACCCTCGAAGGGGACGCCAACGGCGCCCCGCACCCACCTGCCGAGTCCTATGCCCAGCGGTTCACCGGCAAGTACGAATACCGGTTGATCAGCGGGGGCATCGGCCACAACTTGCCACAGGAAGCACCACAACCCTTCGTCCAGGCGGTGATCGACGCTGATCACCTGTAACAGGACAACCAGGTAGCCAAGGCAGTGCGCTCAACTGCCTTGGCCTGCAGCAGACACCCTCGACACCTCTGGAGGCCTTATGTCCATCATCCTCAATCGTTTTCAAAGCAAAGTCGCCCTGGTCACCGGCGGATCACGCGGCATCGGCGCCGCCATCGTGCGCCGTCTGGCCCAGGAAGGCGCCCGCGTCGCCTTCACCTATGCATCCTCCGATAGCCAAGCCCATGCCCTGGTGGCGAGCCTGGCAGCAGAAGGCGCAGAAGCGCTGGCCATCAAGGCCGACAGCGGTAGCCAAGAAGACATCGAGAACGCGGTTGCCGCCACACTGAAAGCCTTCGGCGCACTGCATATCCTGGTCAACAATGCCGGCAGGCTCAGCGTGGGCACGCTGGATGATTTCAGCGTCGAAGCCCTTGACGAGCTGTATGCCATCAATGTGCGAGCGGCCTTCATTGCCGCCAAGGCCTGCTCCCGCGTCATGGAGGCCGGCGCGCGGATCATCACCATCGGCAGCGTGGCCGCGCAGCGTTCCGCATTTCCGGGCTCCAGCGGCTACTCCATGACCAAAGCCGCCGTGGCAGGCATGATCCGTGCGCTCGCAATCGACCTTGCCCCACGCGGGATCACCGTCAACAACATCCAGCCAGGGCCGACCGCGACGGACATGACGCCAGAGGACAGCGCCGTGCACGACCTACTCGTCAACCTGATACCGCTGGGACGACTGGGCAAAGCCGATGAGGTCGCATCGGTGGCGGCTTATCTGGCAAGTGAAGAAAGCAGTTTTGTCACCGGTGCAAGCTTTACGGTGGATGGTGGCTACCTGGCCTGACGCTGCCCCGCTGTGAGTACAATGCTTGGAGCCAGCTACCGATGGGGGCTCACGGCGATATGCAAAGGCAAAACATAAACCTGCAATTCAAGCGGCTAAGTGAAGTCAGCACTGCTGACATCATCAACCTCAACAACCACCCTGACGTCTTGCGTCAAATGCCCTTGGGCAGTCCTGACTTCGACGAAGCCAAATGTCTGGCCTGGGTCGCGGAGAAAGAGTCGCAGTGGGGGCTCAATGGGTATGGGCCATGGGCCTTCATGATCGATCAGGCGTTCGCTGGCTGGGGTGGGTTGCAGTTGGAAGAAGGCGATGCCGACCTTGCCCTGGTGCTGCACCCGGACTACTGGGGGTTTGGCAAAACTATTTTCGATGAGATTGTCCGGCGGGCCTTTCAGGAAATGGGCCTAGGGTCCGTCACCATTTTGCTGCCGCCCAGCAGGACCCGGGTCAAGGGCCTTTTTCGACTTGGCTTCCGGCCTGATGGCGCGGTTGAACTCGACGGCACCAGCTTCAATCGCTACCGGCTGCTCGCGGCTTCTCGTGCTTGAGCCCTACGGCCTGCCTTGGCCGCCCCGGGAGCGATGAATAGGTGCTGGATTACAAACGCTTGACCTTGACACTAGCGTCAAGGTCATAGGATCGGCATGTGGAGGTTGCCATGCAGATTGGGGAATTGGCTTCGAAAGCCGGTGTAAGCACGCGCGTATTGCGTCATTACGAATCGAAGGAACTGATCGAGTCCGTGCGACTGGAAAACGGCTATCGCGATTATCCGCCGTCCATGGTGCAACGCGTGATCTGGGTGCGCGAACTCATCGACTGTGGCTTCAGCACCCGACAGATCCAAGGACTGCTGCGGTATCTGCAGGAGGAGGACGACAGCGAGGGGTTCCTGGCCTGCCTACAGCAACACGTGGAAAAGCTCCAGGCGCTGGATGAGCTTCTGGCTCAGTTGGCGGAGCGTCGCGCACGCCTGGCATCCAGGATAGAGCGCTACATGCCTGCATGACACCCATGTTCCCGATTCGGCCGAATCAACCTCCATTGACGACGAACTGACGAAATCACGAAAACCGTAATGGAGTGACGATGGGAAAGTTGACCAACAAAATCGCCCTTGTGACCGGAGGGAACAGTGGAATCGGCCTTGCCACAGCGCAATTGTTCGCCCAGGAAGGCGCAGAAGTACTGATTACCGGGCGACGCTCGGACGTGGTGAACGAAGCGGTCGAGCTGATCGGGCACAAAGCCACAGGCTTCAATACCGACGTAAGCCGCTTGTCCGATCTCGATGATCTCTATGCGGACATCGCCAAGCAGCATGGCCGGCTGGATATCATTGTCGCCAATGCCGGTGTCATTTTCCCCGCCCCCCTGGAGCAGGTCGAGGAAGGCCAGTTCGACCTGCAGTTCGACATCAATGTGAAAGGTGTTTTCTACACCATCCAGAAGGCCCTCCCGCTGCTCTGCGATGGTGGCTCGATCGTCCTGGTCTCCTCGATAGCCCACTTCAAGGCGCTCGAAGCCCATACCGTCTACGCCGCGACCAAAGCCGCGGTCCGTTCATTCGCACGCAGTTGGATGGTCGACCTCAAGCAGAGGAACATCCGCGTCAACTGCCTGAGCCCAGGCCCGACCGCCACGCCAATCATCGGCAAGATGGGCATCGGTGCTGACCAGCGTGGCGAATTCGAGGCCATGCTCGCTGCACAGATCCCCCTGGGCAGAATCGGACAACCTGAAGAGCTCGCCAAAGCAGCGCTCTTCCTCGTATCAGACGACAGCAGTTACATCACAGGCATCGACCTGTGTGTCGATGGTGGCTTCGGACAGATCTAGAGGCTGTTGACGTTCCATTCCAAGCCGCGTTGCAGCGGGGCCAGGCTTTGCGCCTGGCCCCGCCACCAGCGCACGAGTCTGGAAAGCCCCTTCCAAGCTCGGCAGCGCGCAACGGCTTGTGCATTACCCCCGGATGAACGCCAGCAGATCCGCATTGATGGTCTCGGCATGGGTCGTGCACATGCCATGGGGCAAGCCAGGGTAGGTCTTCAAGGTGCCTCGCTTGAGCAACTTGATAGCCAGCCGCGCCGAGTCGTCAATGGGGACGATCTGATCATCCTCGCCATGCAGCACCAGCGTCGGCACCTCGATCTTCTGCAGATCTTCAGTAAAGTCGGTTTCCGAAAAGGCTTTGATGCAGTCGTAATGCGCCTTGGCACCACCGACCATGCCCTGGCGCCACCAGTTGTCGATCACCGCCTCGGAGACTTTGGCTCCCGACCGGTTGAAGCCATAGAAAGGGCCTGCTGCCACATCGCGATAAAACTGTGCGCGGTTCTCCGCCAGGGCCTGGCGGAAACCGTCAAAGACCGTCAGCGGCAAGCCTCCAGGGTTCTTTTCCGTACGGACCATGATCGGCGGTACGGCACCAATAAGCGCCGCCTTGGCGACATGGCCAGCCCCATAGCGGGCGACATAGCGGGCCACTTCGCCACCGCCGGTCGAGTGACCGACATGTATCGCGTCCTTCAGGCCCAGGTGCGTAACCAATTCCGCCACATCGGCAGCGTAGGTATCCATCTCATTGCCGGAAGCCGTTTGCGTGGAGCGGCCATGGCCGCGCCGATCATGGGCGATGACCCGGTAGCCCTTGCTGAGGAAGAACAGCATCTGGGTGTCCCAGTCGTCGCTGGACAGTGGCCAGCCGTGATGGAACACGATCGGCTGGCCTGTGCCCCAATCCTTGTAGAAAAGACGCGTGCCATCCTTGAGTGTGAGGTAGTCCGAGCCCCGGCTCTTGCCGCCCTGGCCATCCCTTGCAGAAGCCGAACCTTTGCTTGCTTGACCCGCCAAGACCGGCACGGTCACGGCCAGCGCTGCAGCCGTTACACCGGCACTCATCAGGGAGCGGCGGGTGGTTCCTGGGGTTTCGTCAGTCATGGTGCGTTCTCTCGCGTGGCACCGCTGTTGCGGTGAATAAGGGTTGGTGGAACCAGGTTTGCCGGAACAGTCGCGCTCTGCGCAGCGCCCGTAAACCAGCCAGGAAAGCCTATTGCCAGGCGAGTAGCGCACACCATCATCTATGGGTATCGGGAGGTGATACGTAGAGTTCACCCGCACCCAACGGCAGAAACCCAGGGATATATGGCCTTTCTGGCACGGCAGGTTTCCTTCTACGATGCGCGCACTGAAGAGTCCCCTATCAGGAACGCAGGACCGGCATCGAAGGAGTCTGTTTCATGTCCACCGGAAAAGTCTGGTTCATCACCGGCGCATCGCGCGGCTTTGGTCGCCTCTGGGCCGAAGCCGCTCTCCAGCGCGGCGATAAGGTCGTCGCGACCGCACGCGACACCGCTTCGCTGCAGATCCTGGCCGACTGTTACGGCGATGCCGTCTTGCCGTTGCCCCTGGACGTCACCGCCGTACAGAAGGGCCATGCCCACTTCGGCCATCTTGATGTCGTCGTCAGCAATGCCGGCTATGGACTGGGCGGTACTGTCGAAGAACTCGACCTGGACGACGTGCGTACGCAGTTCGAGACCAATGTCTATGCCGCCCGCATCGCCGACTGGGACAAATGGGCCGACGCTAGCGGGGCTTGAAAAGGCGACGACATGAGCTGATGCGGCGGTCCGGTGTCCGGCTTCGCCCCTGGCCGAGATTCAGGGTTTTATGTCCTGGCGTGCATTTCGCCGCCCGGATACCTTCGCCCTATCATCGAACAGTCGGTCGCGGCACTTCCACCGCCCTTGCAGGCGGGCACCCGAGGTACGTCGAGAACAGATAACAGGCCGATAGCGACGCGTGAACAGCTAAGGCTTCGTATATGACCTCGACCTCGTTGGGCAAAGAACTTCAGATCGCATGGAATGACGGCGAGCGCATCGTCTGCCGCGAACAGCGCTCCCATCAACATGGTAGCGACAGGGTCCTCGTTGTACGCCCTGCTATCATCCGGGCCGGCTCCGCCAATATCGACCGCCTCGCGCACGAGTTCTCCCTGAAGGACGAGCTGGATGATGCTTGGGCCTTGTGCCCACTGGCTCTGCTGCGGGAAAGCGGACGTACCGCGCTGGTGTACAAGGACCCCGGCGGCGAGCCGCTTTCGTGCCTGCTCGGCACACCCATGCAGACAAGCGCATTCCTGCACCTTGCAGCCGATATCGCCGCAGCGCTGGGTAAGCTGCACCAGAGGGGGTTGGTACACAAGGACCTGAAACCCGACCATATCCTGGTGAACTGCAACGATGGTCACGCGCGTCTCGGCGGTTTCGGCCTTGCCTCTCGGCTACCCCGTGAACGGCTTTCCCCTGAGCCGCCGGAGACCATCGCCGGGACACTTGCCTACATGGCGCCCGAGCAAACCGGGCGGATGAACCGCTCGATCGATTCGCGCAGCGACCTCTATGCCCTCGGCGTCACCTTCTACCAGATGCTGACCGCTTCGCTGCCATTCACCGCTGCCGATCCCATGGAGTGGGTGCACTGCCACATTGCCAAGAAGCCGGTGCCCCCCAGCGAACGGGTAGCAACGGTCCCCGCAGCGGTTTCCCGGCTGGTCCTGAAATTGCTCGCCAAGACCGCCGAAGAGCGCTACCAGACGGCCGCCGGCGTCGAACATGACCTGCGCCGCTGTCTGCTGGATTGGGAGTCCCATGGCCACATCGGCGACTTTACGCTGGACGAACACAGCACACCGGACCGGCTACTGATTCCAGAAAAGCTCTATGGCCGTGAACGCGAGGTCGACACCTTGGTCGCCGCGTTCGAGCGGACCATCCGAGGCGATGCGCCGGGGCTGGTACTGGTCAGTGGCTACGCCGGCATCGGCAAGTCCTCGGTCGTCAATGAGCTCCACAAGGTACTGGTGCCGTCACGTGGCCTGTTCGCATCCGGCAAGTTCGATCAATACAAGCGGGACATCCCCTACTCGACCTTGGTGCAGGCCTTTCAAAGCCTCGTGCGCCCGCTTCTGGGCAAGAATGACAGCGAACTGGCGAGCTGGCGCGACGCATTGTCGGAGGCGCTCCAGCCCAACGCGAGACTCATGACCGACCTCATTCCCGAACTGAAGCTGATCATCGGAGAGCAGCCAGCGGTTCCGGAGCTTGAGCCTCAACAAGCACAACACCGCTTCCTGCAAGTCTTCAGGCGCTTCATCGGCGTGTTCGCCCGGGAGGAACATCCCCTTGCGCTCTTCCTTGACGATCTGCAGTGGCTTGACGCTGCAACCCTTGATCTGCTCGGGGACTTGCTGACCCGCCCGGGCCTACGGCACCTCATGCTGATCGGGGCCTACCGCGATAACGAGGTGGACGCCACCCATCCCTTGCGGGGCGCGCTGCAAAAAATGAGGAAGGCAGGAGGCCGGATTGATGAAGTCAACCTGGCCCCCCTTGCCCGTGGACACATCGAACAATTGATCGCCGATGCGCTTCATTGCGAGCCGCCACACATCGGGCCCCTGGCCGAACTGGTGGAGGACAGAACGGCCGGCAATCCGTTCTTCGTGATTCAGTTCCTGCAGGCCCTCGCCGAAGAAAAGCTGCTGACCCTCGACCCCGACGCCAGAAAATGGCAGTGGAACCCCGACCGCATCCATGCCAAGCGATACACCGACAACGTGGTAGACCTGATGGTCGGCAAGCTGATCCGCTTGCCGGCTGAAACGCGGCAGGCATTGCAACAGCTTGCCTGCCTGGGCAACGCCGCCGAGGTTGCCACGCTTGCGAGCGTTCTCGACATCCCGCAGGCCCGGGTGCACCAGGTGCTGTGGGATGCGCTTCGCCAGGAGCTGGTCGAACGCTTGGATGGCGTCTATGCATTCGCTCACGACCGTATCCAGGAAGCCGCCTACCTACTGATCCCCGAGGCCCAGCGCGCCGAAATCCACCTGCGCATCGGGCATCTTTTTGTCGCCCGGACACCGCCGGAGAAACGCGAGGAAGCGATCTTCGAGATCGTCGGCCAACTCAACCGCGGCACCGCCCTGATCGACACGCCGGCCGAGCGCGAGCAACTGGCCGAACTCAACCTGCTTGCCGGTCAGCGCGCCAAGGCATCCACCGCCTACAGCTCGGCGCTCGCCTATTTCACCGCTGGGGCAGGACTGCTGCACGACGCCTGCTGGAAGAGCCGGCATGACCTGATGTTCGCTCTGGAGGCAGGCCGGGCCGAATGCGAATTCGTAACGGGTCAGCTGCTGGCCGCCGAACAGCGGCTAAAGACACTGTCAGGCCGAGCGGCGACGACAGTCGAAGGCGCCCTGGTCGCCTGCCTGCAGGTGGATGTGTACCTGATTCTCGATCAGCGGGAAAACGCGGTAGCCGTCTGCCTCACCTTCCTTCGCCACGTGGGCATCGACTGGCCACCCCATCCGGATGAGGAGACGGTGCGAAGCGAATACGAGCGCATTGGCTCGCTGCTCGGGGAGCGCAGCATCGACTCGCTCATCGACCTGCCGCCGATGCAGGATACGGTCGCCCTCGCCACCATTGAGGCACTGACAACGCTCTTTTCACCCGCCTTGCATACCGATGGCAACCTCGCGTGCCTGACGATATGCAAAGCGATCAATATCAGCCTCGAACACGGCAATGGCGATGCCTCCTGCGTGGCTTACGCTAATATTCCCAGGGTCGCCGGGCGGCGTTTCGGTGACTACCAGGCCGGATTCCGCTTCGGCCAGCTCGGCTGCGAACTCGTCGAAAGACGCCGCCTGGAGCGCTACGAGGCCCGAACCTACCTCTCCTTCTCGCTTTTCGTCGAGCGCTGGGCGCGTCCCGTACGGAGCTGCCACGACCCATTGCGCCGAGTCTTCGACATAGCGAAACGGACCGGCGACCTGCCGTTTGGCGCGTTCACATGCAATAGCCTCATCTCCAACCTGCTATTCACCGGCGAGTCATTGGTCGAGCTGCAAAGCGAAGCCGAGCACGCCCTGGCCTATGCCAACACGGTGCGCTTCGGCCTGGTCATCGGATTCATCGAGAACCAGCTTGCGCTGATCCGTACGCTCCGTGGCCTGACACAGACATTTGGCTGCATCGAAGAAGGACAATCCAGCGAAGCGGATATCGAACGGCGCCTGCCCATGGACTCGCCGGTACTCGCGTGCTGGTACTGGATCCGGAAGCTACAGGCACGCTATCTGGCCGGCGACCACGAAGCGGCCATGGCGGCCGCCACCAAGGCCCAAACGCTGCTCTGGACATCGCACTCGTTCATCGAGGAGGCCGAATACTACTTTTATGCCGCACTCGCCATGGCCGCTCTCTGCGACTCGACCCCGACCGGTGAGCGACAACAGTGCCTGGATACCCTGGCCCTGCATCGGAGTGAGCTGCAGATCTGGGCAGATCTGTGCCCGGAGAACTTCACCGGGCAGATTTCGCTGGTGGAAGCCGAAATAGCCCGACTCGAAGAGCGAGTGGCCAGTGCCGAGCGGCTTTATGAGCAGGCCATCCAGTCAGCGCAGGAAAGCGGCTTCGTGCATATCGAGGCGCTCGCCAATGAACGGGCGGGCGACTTCTACGCCACTCGCGGTCTTGGAAAGGTGGCCCGCGTCTACCTGCAGGATGCTCGCGACAGCTACTTGCGCTGGGGCGCCGAAGGGAAAGTGCGGCAACTCGAGGCGAAGTATCCGCTCCTGAAGACAGCGCCCCCCAAGCTTGACCCTGCGGCTACGACCACCATCACGACCCCAGTCGAACAACTTGACCTTGCGACCGTGCTCAAGGTGCTGCAGGCCACCTCCGGCGAGATCGTTCTGGAAAAGCTGATCGACATGATCATGCGCACGGCAATCGAGCAGGCTGGCGCCGAACGCGGCCTGTTGATCCTGTCAGCCGGCAACGAGCATCGGATCGCCGCGCAAGCAGAGCTCGTCGACCGCACCACTCGCTTGCGGTTGCACGATGCGCCGGTCAGCGGGGCGCTGTTGCCGGAGTCGGTGCTCTATCATGTGCTGCGTACCCAGGAAAGCATCTGCCTGGACGACGCCGTAGCCGATCCCTTCTTCGCCACCGATCCCTACATCCGTGACCAGCACTGTCGATCGATTCTCTGCCTGCCCTTGTTGAACCAAGCGAAGCTGACCGGCGCGCTCTACCTCGAAAACAGCCTGACCGCCGGGGTGTTCTGCCCAGGCCGGATCAGCATTCTGACGCTGATGGCCTCGCAAGCTGCGATTTCGTTGGAGAATGCCCGGTTGTACCGCGACGTTGCCGAACGTGAGGCGAAGATCCGCCGGCTGGTCGACGCCAACATCGCCGGCATCGTCGTCTGGGATACCGATGGCAAGATCATTGAGGCTAACGACGCCTTTCTGCGTATGCTGGGGTATCAGCGGGAAGACCTTACCTCGGGTCACATGAACTGGAGGGACTTCACGCCTCCTGAGTTGCGCCAGGACAGCGAGCACGCCCTGGCACAAACCCTGTTGGCAGGCCACACCTACCCCCTCGAAAAGGAATACATCAGACGAGATGGCAGCCGCCTGCCCGTCATCGTCGGTTTGTCCATGTTCGAAGCGAATCGCAAGGAAGGTGTCGCCTTCGTCCTCGACCTGACCGAGCGCAAGCTGGCGGAGCAGAAAGTCCGCGAGAGCGAGCAACGCTACCGCGAAGTACAGGCGGAACTGGCTCATGCGAGCCGCGTCGCGACGATGGGGCAGTTCGTCGCGTCCATCGCGCATGAGGTCAGCCAGCCCATTACCGCGACATTGACCAGTGCCTACGCCGCCAGACGCTGGCTGGGGGCCCAGCCGCCTGAACTCAATGAGGTTGAGCAACTGCTCGACAGCGTCATCAAGGCGGGCAATCGCGCGGCGGACGTACTCGGTCGGATTCGCGGGCTGATTCGCAAGGCCGCCCCGCAGAAGGAACCCATCGACGTCAACGCTGCAATTCACGAAATGATCGACTTCACTCGCGGCGAGGCCGTGAAATGCGCTGTCTCGATACAGACGCAACTGGCCGACGGCCTGCCCCCCATCGAAGGGGACCCTGTCGAGCTGCAGCAAGTCCTGCTCAACCTGATTATCAACGCGTTCGAAGCGATGGCTGACGTCGACGACGAGCCACGGCAATTGCACATCAGAACAGTCCTGGACGAAGCAGCTTGGGTGCATGTGAGTGTGATGGACTCGGGCGTGGGATTCGCCTCGGCATGCACCGAACAGATCTTCGCGCCGTTCCACACCACAAAGTCCACAGGCCTGGGGATGGGGCTATCGATCTGTCGCTCGATCATTGAAACCCATGGTGGACGGCTGTGGGCGAGCGCCAACCAACCCCGAGGCGCCGTTATTCAATTCAAACTGCCCGCTCTGCCACCCGCACAAGCGTGATCGCTACGCCTGCCTGGCCCGACGGGCAATGAAGCGCGGGAGTTCAGCTGCCTCGCGCCACGCCAGGCCACCCACGCCACCGACTACTCGATCCTGTAGCTGAAGGTGTTCTTCACATTGGCCACTGCCACCGCCTGGCCATTCACCACCTTGGGCTGGTAACGGAAACGCTTGGCGGCGGTCAGCGACGGCTTGACCAACAGTGGATGGCAGTTACCGACCACTCGCGGATCGGTGACCCGGCCCAGGGTGTCCACGGTGTAGGCCACCGTGCACTCACCTTCGATGCGCCGATCCAGGGCCCGTTGCGGATATTCAGGGGCCTCCTTGGCAATCGGCAGGTATTGCCGGCTCGCGGCCTCGGCTTCGGCGCGGGCACGGTCAGCGGCGGCCTGGCGCACGGATTGCGCCTTGCGCGCCTGGGCCAGACGCTCCTCCTGCAGGCGTGCTTCGCGCGCTTGCTCTTCGCGGGCCAGTTGCTCGCGGCGCTCGGCGGCCTGGCGCTGAAGGCGCTCCCGCGCCAAGCGCTGCTGGCGCTCGCGGCGCTCTTGCTGCACACGTTTGAGCGCCAGAGCTGCGTCGTCGACAGCGGGCGCCTGTGCTACCGGCGTTGGCGTGACAGATTGCTCGGGCGTAAGCACAGGCGGGGGCGCCGGTGATGCGACAGGGGTCGACGGCTGCTCGGGCGCCGGCGTCGGCAATGACACCAGTTGCGTCTGCATCACCGACGCGGGAGCCGGCGGCAGAACCGGCGTGTGAGACAGGTTGAGCAAGACGTAGGCAAGCCCCGCGTGCAAGGCCACGGCAACCCCCAGCGCCGTGCCATGCTCACGCCAGGCGGGCCAAAACGTACGCGGCGCGGATGGCTCGAGGATCAGGCTGGTCATGGTCAGGGCGCCTCGGTGATCAGGCCCAGGCGGCTCACGCCGCCGCGCTGCAGCTCGGCGATGCCAGCCACCACGGCGGCGTAGTCGGTGCTGCGGTCGGCGCGCAGGTACACCTGGGTCTGAGGGTATTCAGCGACGATGGCAGCGATCTTCTTGCGCATCTGCGTCTTGTCCACGGCGCTGTCGGTCTGCGTGGTGGTGTCCACCTCGCTGCCCAGGTTCCAGTAATAGCTACCATCGGCCTTCACCGAGAGGGTGACGATGCGTTGCTGGTTGGGTGTCGGCAGCGCCTCGGCGGCCACCTTCGGCAGCTCGATCTGCACGCCCTGGACCAGCATGGGCGCGGTGACCATGAAGATCACCAGCAGCACCAGCATCACATCGATGTAGGGCACCACGTTCATTTCGGCTTTCAAGCCATGTTTGCGGACGGGTCTGGCCAACATGCTGCATTCCTCCTCAGGCGGCGGCCGCCAGGCCTGCCGACGTGCCCTGCAGGCGACGCTGCAGGCGGCCTTGCAGTTCGTTGCCGAAGGCGTAGTAACGGGCAATCAAGGTCTGGCTACGGGCGCTGAAGCGGTTGTAGGCCATCACCGCTGGGATCGCGGCGAACAGGCCGATGGCGGTGGCGATCAGCGCTTCGGCAATCCCCGGCGCCACGGTGGACAGGGTCGCCTGCTGCACCTGGGACAGGCCAAGAAACGAATTCATGATCCCCCACACCGTACCGAACAGGCCGATGTACGGACTGACCGAGCCAACTGTGGCAAGAAACGGCAGTCCTTTCTCCAAGCGCTCTTCCTGCTCGGCGATGGCCACCAGCAGGCTGCGCTCGACACCTTCGAGCACACTGTCCGGCTGCTGACCGGCCTGAGGCTGCAGCTGCTGGAAGGTCTGGTACCCAGCGAGGAAGATCCGCTGCAAGCCGGCGTCGGCGGCGGGCGCATGGCGACCGGCGTCCTGATACAACTGGCCGATTTCAGTGCTGCGGAACTGTTTGAGAAAAACCTTGCCATGTGTTTCGCAGCGGCGCAGCAAGCTGCCGCGCTGGACGATCAGGTACCAGCTGAGCAGCGAGGCCAGCACCAGGCACAGCATCACGGCCTGGACCACGAGGCTAGCCTCGCTGATCAGTCCCCAGACGCTGGTGTGTTCAAGCGGGGTTTGGGTTTGCATATCGATGTCCTTCCTATCGGTCGAGCCGCTGGGCTCATAGTCAATGGCAGAGAGGTTGCGTCCGGATGACAAGCAGCCCCGCAGGCCTCACTCCAGGCCCAAGACCTCGGCAATCGCCGACCAGGGCACATACTTGTAGTTCTGGTTGCCTTCGGGCATGCGCTTGCGGCCGTCCTGCACCACCAGCATCCCTTGCTGCCAGGGGCCTCCCAGGTTGGCCGAGGTCACTTCCAGGCCATCGGTCTGCGAAGCGCCGTCAATGCCGCGCAGCGCATCCAGGCCGACCCGGAAGCTGCCCCGCAACCGGTAAGGCGCCTCGGCCTCGACCACCACATAGCTGTCGTTGCCCTGGCTGGAGATCACCAGGTAATCGCGCTTGTCACCCTGGTACAGCGCCAGGCCTTCGATGTCGTCCTGTATCGGCCCACCAACGCCGATCACCTTCTCCAGTTGCGCCGTGGCATCGGCGCGGGCGTCCAGGGTCCAGACCGCCACATCTTCTTCGCCGATGAACAGGCGCTGGTTGCGGTCATCGGCAACACAGCCTTCCGGCTGGGTCTGGGTGCTGAAGCTGCGCACCAGTTCACCGCTCGGTTTGCCGCCGCTGCCGTCGAGGCGGTACTGCATAAAGCGGCCGTCCTTGTCATTGGCGATGGCGTGGATGGCGCCCTGGTGGTCCTTGAGCAGACACAGGCCGTAGATGTCCTTGAGCGGCGTGGGTATCTGGCCGATGTCGGCGAGTTCGCCGCTGGCCGGGTCGATGGCGAACAGGTGCAGGCTGTTATGGTCGCGATTACTGGCCACGGCCAAGTCGACTTCACGCTCGCCGAGACGAAAGCCCGTGCGCACGTCGACATTGTTCAAACGGCCCACGCGCAGGTCCTGGAGCTGCTTGCCATTGAGGTCGTAGGCCAGCAAGCCGCCCTTCTTGTCGGTGCCGAGCACGCGGCTGCGCTCTGGCCGCTGGGTGTCGATCCAGATGGCCGGGTCGTCCGCCGCATCACCAAGGCTGGGCACGCCCTCGGTCTGCACCAGTGGGGTGAGCTGGGGCAGCGGCGGGGTCACCGGCACGGCTTGCGGTATCCAGTCCAGAGTCGCGCGGTGTGTACCTTGGTCATCCGTCAACAACAGCTCCAGGCCATTGGCCGCGACGCGGGCGCTGACCTGCTCCGGCTCGTCCAGCCCCGGCAACGCCACCCGGCCCGCCCGCAGCCACTGCTCGGCGCGGCGCTGATAGAGGTGCAAGGCCCCCGCCGCTGGGTCCAGGGCCAGCAAGCCACCTGGAACCAGCGCCATGCCCGCGGCCGCCTGCGCCAGCCCACCAAAGGGCGTACGCAGGTCTACCGGTTCGCGCTGCAGCGGCGCCTCGGCCCCAGCCGCGTAGCGCCAAAGGCCGACGTTCTCTTCATTGACATAGAGGTCGTCGGTGCTGTCATCGACCTGGCAAAAACCACTCTGCGGCGGCAGGCTCAGGGCCCGCACCCGACGGGCCTGGGCCAATGCCTGCCCGTCCTGGGCCACCAGCCATTGCTCGCCAATGCCCTCCTCGCCCACCAGGAACAGGAAGTCATTCCGAGCGCTGTCGCGATACAGGCACAGCCCCTCGATGGCAAAACGCGTTTTCGCCAAGTAGTGCGGTGCACCCCATGTACCGCCATCGCCGAGCCTCACCAGCAGCGCTTGCTGACGCGTCTTGTCGAGCGTCGCTACCAGCACACCCGTGGCATCGCTGCGGTGGTCGAGGGTTTCGAAGCGCCCTGGCAGCTCGCTGGCCACCCGGCCCTTGCTGTCTACCAACTGCAACGCTTTGGCCGAGACTTGCAGGCGCTCGGCTCCTTTGAGGAACGGCAGTGGCGCCAGCCACTGGGTGTATTCGCTGTCGATCAGCGCGGGGCTGAGGGTCAGGCTTGGCGCCGCGCTGGCGCCCAGGTGCGCTAGGGCGGTACACAGCCCCAGCATGGACAAGGTGAACATACGCATGAGCAGGCAATATCCCTGAAGGCAGCGAATCAGAAGTGAGTGAGGGTCAGGCCGATCTTGTAGGTCGGGCCGTATTCTTCGTATTGGGCGTTGTAGCCACGGCGGCCGGTGTAGACGTAGTAGGACTCGTCGGTGATGTTCTGCGCCTCGAAGGTCAACTGCAGCTCGGGGGTGATGAAGTAGCCGGCCTTGAAGTCGACGTACAACTGCTCATCGGCATACTGGTCGTGGGCCTTGTCATCGATAGCGGCGACTTCGAGCAGGTAGCTGGACTTGTAGTTGGCAGCCAGGCGCATGTTGAAGCGGTCGTTCTCCCAACCGACCATGAAGTTGCCGACCGTATCGGACTGGTTGGGCAGG
Source organism: Pseudomonas sp. X10 (assembly GCF_054889225.1). NCBI lineage: Bacteria > Pseudomonadati > Pseudomonadota > Gammaproteobacteria > Pseudomonadales > Pseudomonadaceae > Pseudomonas > Pseudomonas sp. X10. The sequence goes on from NZ_CM142677.1 coordinate 3,379,280, forward strand.
TCGATGCCGCGCTTGCCGCCAGGCCCTTCGAGGGTTGCATCGGACTTGCTCAAGGTCAGGTTGGCGCTCAGCAGCAGGCCGTTCCACGGTGCCGGCAGCCAGTCGAACTTCTGCGAGTAAGCCAGCTCCAGGCCATACAACTTGGCGCCGCTGCCATTCTCGAAGCTCTGCGCCTCGTCAAAATCGATCCAGTCGCCGGTACCGGCCAGGTCGGTGCTGTAGATGAAATGATCGATGTCCTTGTAGAACAGGAACGCCGAAGCCACGCCGGCGCGGCCCATGTAGTGCTCGATGCCGAGGTCGAAGTTCATCGACTCCAGCGGCTTGAGCTGCGGGTTACCGAACGAGGCGTCGTTGTCGTCGATCACGAAGCCTGGCGCCAGTTGACCGAAGGTCGGGCGCACCACGGTGTTGGTCCAGGCGGCGCGGATCGCGGTGTCCGGTGACAGCTGATAGCGCGCATGCAAGCCCGGCAGCCAGTGGTCGTAGCGTCTTTTGCTGTGGGTGCTCTCGTAGACGCCATCGCGCAGGCCCGTGCCCTTGGCCTCGAACTCGGTGCCCTCATAGCGCAGGCCGGCGATCAGGCGCCAGTCGCCGATGTCGAGGGTGTTCATCAGGTAGGCGGCGTTGATGTCTTCGCGTATGTCGAAATCGTTGATGCGGGAGGCCTCTTCGTCGTAGAACGCCGCCCGGTCCAGGCCGCCGATCAGTCCCTTGATGGCGCCGGCGCTGATGCCATTGCCGAAGTTGCCCAGCGCATAGTCGACATTGCCGCTTTGATAACCACCGAGGCTGATGTCATCGAAGTCGTCGAACACCCAGGCCTCGGTGTCGCTGGTCTTGTCGCGGCGACTGAGCTTGCCGCCGAACTTGACCTGCGCGGCATTGCCGCCCAGTTCGTAGTCACGCGCCAGGTCCAGGCGAATGTTCTTTTCCTTGTCCTTGCCCTTGACCTTTTCCCACTCCACTTCATCGAGCGTGAAAGACTCCGGATCGTAGAAGTCGTTGCCGACACTGAGCCTAGGTTTGCGCGTACCGTCGAAGCCGACGCCGTCGAAGTCACCGACGAACTTGGCGCCAGAGATGCCGCCCGGGTCTTTCTCGGTGGACTGGCTGTAGCCGGCCTGGGCGCTGACGGTCCACAGGTCGATGATGCGCTCGCCGCCGATCACGTAGGATTGAATCTCCTGGGTGTCTTCACGCGATTTGAGCTCACGCCAGCCCTCGGCTTCGCCACGCTGGCCGGAGGCCTGCGGGTCAGCGAACTCCAGCCCCTGGGCATTGCGCGTCTCGGTGTCCTTGAACTTGCTGTACAGCGTGCGCAGGTAATAGTTGGAGAAGTCGTCGGGCTGATAGTCGAAGTTCAGGCCGAAGCCGGTGCGCTCGCGGGTGATCTCGTAGTCGCGGGCTTCGACCTCCTCCAGCCGCGCGCCGTCGTCGAAATCCCAGTTACCGCCCGTCTCGACGTTGTCAGAGCCGAACTTGCGTTTCTGCCAACTGAACGCCGCCGCCACACCGAAGTTGTCGACGCCGTCGCCAAGGCTGAAGCGGTCGCTGATGGCGCCGGAGAACTTCGGACTGTCGCGGCTGACATTGGTATCGTGGCTGGCTTCGCCGCTGAAGGTGTAGAACAGCCCATCGTGATCGAAGGCCGACAGGCTCTCCACCTCGATGGTGCCACCGAGCGAGTTGGCGTCCATATCCGGGGTCAGGGTCTTGACCACCGACAGCGACTGCACCAGCTCCGCAGGCAGCACATCCAGCGCCACGGCGCGGCGGTCGCCCTCCGGCGCAGGCACCAGGGTGCCGTTGATGGTCACACTGTTGAGGTCTGGAGCGATGCCGCGCACGCTGACGAAGCGGCCTTCGCCCTGGTCGCGCTCCACCGACAAGCCGGGAATCCGCTGCAGGGCCTCGGCGGCGTTGTCGTCCGGCAACTGGCCAACGCCATCGGCGTGCACCACGCTCTTGATACTGTCGGAGCTCTTCTGCTCGCGCAGCGCCTTGTCGATACTGGCCGCCTGGCCGATCACTTCGACCCGCTCGACAGCCTCCTCATCCGCCCAGGCTGGCGCAGCAGTGATAGCGACGGTCAACAGGCTGACCCTGAACCCAGCGTTGCGGATGTGACGAAACGGCATTGCCACCTTGAATCCCTCGCTTGCAGTGGCCCGGCGAATCCGGGAATGGCTGCGAACGCTAGAAATCCTGTGTGGCACTTGCATGACAGTGTTCATCAGCAGCCCCCAGGAAAGGCTCTTTTCGAGGCATTTCGCCGACCTGTTGAGCTGAAATGACCCCTACGACTGGCTTGCCAAGCACCCTTGGCGCAGTGCCCCACGCCGCTGGCGCATGGTCGGACAGTGCCTGCCAACCCTGGTGATGGCGCGGCCCGAGCAGCCCATAGGGCGCTTCGCGGCAAACACCCTGGGCTGAATTCACCCTGAAAAAATGGCTCTGCGCGGCGGCGATGACCTGAGCCGAATCGACCCCCCGGCAGGTAACCGAACCGTCATGTGGCTTTGTTTCCTTGGCCACCCATCACGCCTGCGGGCTTATCGAGGAAATCCACATGCACCGCCCCCTGCTGCTCGCCGCCCTGCTCTGCGCGGCGTTACCCCTAGGACTGGCACAGGCCAACGACACTCCCATCCAGCGCTCTGTCGGCCAGCCCTATGCGGCGGGCAACCTGGCGGACCGCATCGTGCTAACCCCAGGGCAGGACGCCTCGACGCAGATGGCGCTCAGCTTTCGCACCGACCTGGCGCAGGCCACAGCCCTGCTCGAGTTCGGCCCAGCCCTGGCCAGCCCCTCATTGGCGGCCAAGGCCAGCCAGGTGAGCGGCGACACCCAGCGCCTGGACAGCGAGAACGGTCCGGCCAACTACCACCAGGTGCGCCTGGAGCGACTGCAACCCGACACCGCATACGTGTACCGGGTCAAAGGCAGTGCCGGCTGGAGCGAATGGCACCAGTTCCGTACCGCCAAGGCGAGCTTCGCGCCGTTCACCTTCCTCTACCTCGGCGACACCCAGAACGACATCCTCGCCATCGCCTCGCGCACCATCCGCCAGGCCCTGCGCAGCGTGGCCCATCCGGCACTGGTGGTGCATGCCGGCGATCTGGTCGCCTCGCGCGACGACCTGGCCCACGATGACGAATGGGGTGAGTGGACCCAGGCCGGTGGTTGGTCGTACGCGGCGATCCCGCAGTTGCCCGCTTTCGGCAACCACGAGTACCTGGAAAGCCTCAACCCGGACGGCAGCGAAAACCGGGTCCTGAGCCCCCATGTGCCCGCCCAGTTCGCCTTGCCGCGCAATGGCGCGCCCGGGGTGGACGGTACCAGCTACTTCAGCGACTACCAGAACGTGCGCTTCGTCGTTCTCGACGGCACCTCGGCCCTCGACCTGGGCACGCTGCAGGCGCAGACCGCGTGGCTGGAGGACGTGCTGCGCAGCAGCCAGGCCCAGTGGAACATCGTGGTGATGCACCAACCGGTCTACACCTGCGCCCGTCCTGAAGACACCGAGCCGCTAAAGGCCGCCTGGCAACCCGTGCTGGAGCACTACCAGGTCGACCTGGTGCTGCAAGGCCATGACCACTGCTACAGCCGCCTGACCCACGCCGAAGGCCGCCAGGCCAGCCAGGCCGCCCAACACCAGCAGCAAGCCATCGGCCCGGTGTACATGGTCTCGGTGACTGGTTCGAAGATGTACAGCCTTAACGACCGTGCCCGCAGCCAGCCCGACCGCAGCGCCGAGGATACCCAGCTGTACCAGACCATCGCCGTCGAAAAGGACCGCCTGCGGGTGCGTACCTACTCAGCCGACGATGCGTTGTACGACGCGTTCGATATCCAGCGTGACGCCCAGGGTCGCAAGTTCCTGCACGAGCCAGAGCTGGCCCTGGCCGCCGAGCGCTACTGTGAGCTCAGCATGGGGCCGGATGGCTTACCGTGCACTGCGCGGGGCAAGTGAGCGTCATCGTATTGAGACAATCGGCTTGCATGCTGGCCCTTTTGTATGGGGTGTCCCGCGACAGGGCCCGTACAGGCAACAGCGCATACGAAGGAAGCCCACCCTGCTATGAACCTGAACCTCAGATCCCTCCTGAAACTCCACGGCTGGACCCTGGCCGGCCTGATCCTCGCCGCCAACGCCGGCGTGCTCATCTACCTGGCCGCCGGCACGCTCAAGACCTGGGCCGAGATCAATTGGATGGATGTGGCCGGCGAAGGCGGCACCTGCCTGATCCTCTGCGGTTGGCTGCTGATGCTGCTGCGCGGGCGCCCGGCCGGACGGGTCACCCGCCTGCTATCACTGGGCCTGTGCTTCACCGCCTTCTCGATGTGGATGGATACCCTGGACGAGTTCATCCGCCTGCCCGCCGAGGCCGTCTGGGACAACTGGCTGGAAACCGCGCCCATGCCGGTGGGCATGTTGTTGCTGACCCTGGGCATGTACCACCTGCAGCAGGAGCAGCATGCGATCACCGAGCAGATGCGCAAGCGCGAGCAGCTGTTCCGTGAGCACCGCCTGTTCGACAAGCTCACCCCGCTGTCTGGCGCCCAGTACCTGCGCCAGCACTTGCAGCAGGCACTGGCGCACGCCGCAGCCGAACAGCAGCCCCTGTCGTTGGTGGCGATCGACCTGGACGACTTCAGCCAGGTCAATCAGCGCTATGGCCAGGAAGAAGGCGATCAGGTGCTGCAGGTGGTGGCCCAGTTACTACTGCTCAACTTGCGCCAACAGGACATGCTCTGCCGCTTGGCCGGTGACCGTTTCGTCGCCGTGCTGCCCAACACTGGCCAGCGTCAGGCCCAGGCCATGGCCGAGGACCTGCGCCAGAGCATCGGCCACCTCGCCCACCACACCAGCCGCCACGGCGAGCGCTTGCAACTGTCGGCCAGCGTCGCCAGCGTCATGGCCCTGGACGAGGACGAAGCGCAGTTGCTCAAGCGCCTCAACCTGGCCCTGGTACAGGCCAAGCCACACCAGGTACGCAGCGCATGAATGGTTACGAATACGACAGCCGCTTCATCGCGGCCCATCACCTACCCGCCGCGCTGATCGACCTGGCGCGCTCGCGGCGGATCGACACCCACCGCCTGTTGAGCGGTTGCGAGCTGTTCTACGACGACATCATCACCGGACAGGCGCTGATCAGCCCGCAACAGTTCCTGCGCCTGATCGCCAACGCCCGGCGCCTGTTGGATGCCGACGACAGCAGCTTTCTCTATGGCCAGCGCCTGTGGCCAGGGCACTATGGAACCGCCAGCCTGTTGCTGGAACAGGCCGACCACCTGCTCCAGGCTCTGGAGCGGGTCGACCAATACCGCGCCCTGCTCTCACCGCTACTGACCCCCGTGCTGCGCCTGGACAAGCATTACCTGCACCTGTACTGGCGGGAAAGTTGCACCATCGGTGAGCAGTCGCTATTCCTGCTTGAGGCCAGCGTGACCGCCGTGGTCGCCCTCGCCCGCCGCCAGCAGAACGAGCATCTACCATGGCGCTTCCAATTCGCCCATGCCGAGCCTGCGTATGTGGAGCAGTACTGGGTGCACCTGGGCGACGCACTGAACTTCGATTGCCCCTCGACGGTGATGAGCCTGCCACGGGAATACCTGCTACGGCCCTGGCCGGGCGCAGGCTCCACCGCCCAGCAGGTCGCCCGCCAAACCTGCGATGCACAGCTCGACGCCTGGGGCTGGCGAGTGAGTTTCCTGGACCAGTTGCACGAACACCTGCTCGGCCTGATCCGGCAGCCGCTGAACCTGGAGCGGGTCGCCGCCGCCTTCGCCACCAGCCCGGCCTCGTTCAAGCGCAGGTTGGCCCGACACGGCACGAACTTCCAGGAGCAGTTCGACCGGGTACGTCGTGATCTCGCCCTGTACCTGTATCAGGTCAAAGGCTACAGCAACGATGAAGTGGCCCAATACCTGGGCTTCAGCGACAACACCAACTTCCGCCGCTCGTTCAAGCGCTGGACCGGGCGCGTACCGAGCGAGCTGAGGTTCTACATGGCTATTGATAACCTGCCGAGCCCGGAGCTCGGAGACTGTTGCTGATCCCGTGATAGGTAACGGTAGACAACGCGGGTGCGGCTCAGCCTTCTTTGTCATCGACGTCAGTCTTGACCCCCAGGCGCTTGAGGCGAGAAGCCAGTGTGGTTGGCTTTATCCCCAACAACTGGGCAGCTCCATCCTTGCCAAACAACTTGCCATGACAAGCACGCAAGGCCGCCTGGGTATTCTCGCGCTCCAACGCACGCACCTGTTCATCGGTCAGGATCGTGGAGGTCGCCTGGGTGACACGCGACACGCGGCTCTGCAGCATGTCATCGGGCAGATCGATGTTGAGATTGTTGTCTTGCGCGGTAATCAGCGCCCGCTCAATGACATTCTGCAGTTCACGGATGTTGCCCGGCCATGAATAGCGTTGCAGCCGTTCCATGTCCACGGCCCGCAGGCGCCTGCCAGGAAGGTTCAGGCGCCTGCCGATCTCAGTGATGAAGTGCATGGCCAATGGCGCGATATCCATCGGCCGCTCACGCAATGCCGGTGACTGGATTGGAAAGACATTGAGGCGGAAATACAGGTCTTCGCGAAAACGCCTGCTCTGCACCTCTTCACGCAGGTTACGGTTGGTCGCAGCGATGATGCGCACATCGACCCTGCGTGTGCGCTCCTCGCCGACTCGCTCGAACTGCCCCTCCTGCAAGACACGCAACAGCTTGCTTTGCAGGTCCAAGGGGATCTCGCCGATTTCATCGAGGAACAACGTACCGCCATCGGCCAACTCGAAACGCCCGACACGGTCGCGCACGGCGCCAGTGAAGGCGCCGCGGATATGCCCAAAGAACTCGCTCTCGAACAGCTCGGTCGGAATCGCCGCGCAGTTAACCCGTATCAACGGAGAGTTGCTGCGCCGGCTCGCCTGGTGGATAGCCCGGGCAATCAACTCCTTGCCGGTGCCCGACTCACCATGGATAAGCACGCTCGCATCGGTGGGTGCTACCACATCGATCTGCTTGATGATCTTACGGATCGGCTCGCTCTGACCGACGATTTCCCGGTAGTTATGCTCGATGTGGATTTCTTCCTGCAGGTAGGCATTCTGTTCCTCCAGGCGAGCCTTGAGCTGTTTGAGCTCGTCCAGCGCGGTTTGCAGTTGCAACTCGGTAGTACGCCGTTCAGTGATGTCGCGAAAGACCACCACCGCCCCCACCAGCTGGCTATCGGAAATGATCGGTGTGCTGGTGAACTCCACGGGAAAACAACTGCCGTCGCGTCGCCAGAACACCTCCTGGCGCCCTTCGTGCACCACGCCATCGTGCACGGCCCGGTAGATCGGACAGTCCTCCACAGGGTAGTGCGAGCCATCGGCATGACTGTGATGATGAATCCGGTGGATGTTCTTGCCGATCATGTCGGCGGGCTCCCAGCCGAGCATCCGCGCGCCAGCGGGATTGACGAAGGTCGCCAGTCCCTCGTTGTCGATACTGTAGATACCGTCCCCCACGGCGCTGAGCAGCAATTGATTGTCGCGCTCGGTTTCCTTGAACAGGTTGAGGATATTGCGCCACTCGATCAACCCGCCGCGCATGGCCCGCTCGGTATCCGCCTGGTCTTGCTGGTAGCGCTGCTGGCTCTGCTCACGCAGCACCAGGATGATCTGCGCTTGTCCTTTGACCTGCAGGGTGGTGGCCTTGATTTCCAACTCGATCCGCTCGCCGCTCTTGCAGTTGCAGCTCAACTCGTCCGTCCAGCCATGCCCTTTCTCTAGAACTGCCTGGCTAAACACGATCAAGTCGGCCAACTGATGCCCGAACAACTTGCTGATCGGCAGCACCAACAGCTCTTGGCGCTGATAGCCGAAGAGCTTGCAGGTGGCGATATTGAGATCGCAGAAACGGTCCGCGTAGGGGTCGAGCAAGGCGATGGCATCGGCGCAGTGCTCGAACACCATGTGCCGCGAAGAGTAGGCCAGGTCAGCCCAGCCGCTGAGGAAATCGGTCTCGGACATAGTACGAAATCTCGCAAGCCGCTTTACGAATAATCGTAGTTCTACGCATTTACGTAGTTCGAGAACAGGCTCAGGTGAATGCAAAAAAACCGTATCAGATGAGAATCTTCTACTAAATCAACAAGTTACCAACACACAGAATCAGCGGGTAAAGCCTGGCACGTCCTTCGCACTTGTCTCCTGCAACGATACGCCGCACCGGCGATCGATCACAGCGATAACAACCGGAGAAGACGATATGCCTACCGTGGACATTTCCCACTATCAAGACGGCGACTTTTTGGTCAATTACGAAGAAAAAGTCTTCGAGGATGTAAAGGCCGAGCCGGGCGAAAAAGCACTGCTGACATTCCACACCATCGCCTTCGAAGGCTCCATTGGCCTGGTCAACCTGCTGCAGGCCAAACGCCTACTGCGCAAGGGTTTCGAAACCAAGGTCCTGCTCTACGGACCGGGCGTGCAACTGGGTGTGCAACGCGGCTTCCCCACACTGGGTACGGAGGCCTTCCCGGGCCACCTGGCAGTCAACAATCAACTCAAGGCGTTCATGGCCGAGGGCGGTGAAGTCTACGCCTGCCGCTTCGCCCTGCAAGCGCTCTACGGCCAGACCGAAAAAGCCCTGATCGAAGGCATTCGCCCCATCAACCCATTGGACGTGATGGACCTGCGCCTGCTGATGCGTCGCGAGGGCGCGCTGATCATCGATACCTGGACGGCCTGACCACCGCCCCCCAGTAAAAACGGTGCATGCCCCTGCGTAGCGGTTCCGTCGCTCGCACCCCCTACGCAGAGGCTGCCCATCCTCCCGACTCGCTGCAAGGACTCCTGCCATGCCCGTCATCCGCGCCGCCGCTGTACAGTTCAGCCCAGTGCTCTACTCACGCCAGGCCACCGTCGACAAACTCTGCGGCCAGTTGCTGGAACTGGGCCGTGAAGGCGTGCAGTTCGCGGTTTTCCCGGAAACCGTGGTGCCCTACTACCCCTATTTCTCCTTCGTGCAGCCGCCCTTCGCCATGGGCAGGCAACACCTCCAGTTGCTCGAAGAGTCCGTCAGCGTGCCTAGCGACTCCACCCACCAGATCGCCGAGGCCTGTCGCGAGTCGGGCATCGTTGCCTGCATCGGCATCAATGAGCGCGACAACGGCACGATCTACAACGCACAACTGCTGTTCGACGCTGACGGCACCTTGATCCAGCATCGGCGCAAGATCACCCCCACCTATCACGAGCGGATGGTCTGGGGCCAAGGCGACGGCTCCGGCCTGCGTGCCACCGACAGCGCCGTCGGACGCATCGGCGCCCTGGCGTGCTGGGAACACTACAACCCGCTGGCCCGCTATGCGCTGATGGCCGACGGCGAACAGATTCACGCGGCGATGTTCCCAGGCTCCCTGGTCGGGCCGATCTTCGCCGAGCAGATGGAAGTCACCATCCGCCACCATGCCCTGGAAAGCGGCTGCTTCGTGGTCAACGCCACCGCCTGGCTGGATGAGCAACAGCAAGCGCAGATCATGGCCGATACCGGCTGCGCGCTAGAACCGATCTCCGGAGGCTGCTTCACCGCCATCATTAGCCCGGAAGGCAAGGTCCTGGCGCAGAAGACCGAAGGCGAAGGCGCGATCATTGCCGACCTGGACCTGGCCCTGATCGACAAACGCAAACGCATGATGGATTCGGTGGGCCACTACAGCCGTCCGGAACTGCTCAGCCTGCTGATCGACCGACGCCCTGCCCGCCATGTTCATGAACGCCATGAGGTGGCCGAACATGAATAGTCAAGTGATCGCCACCGACCTGCTGACCGAACTGCAATGCCACGGCGTGCGCTGGCAGGGCTCCGACGGCCTGAGCCGCAAGGGCGGCGCCGGCCCCTCGGACCACAAGGCCCTGACCTTGGGCGCGCGTACCGCCATGGTGCCGATGCTCAACCGTGCGTCCCTGGATTCGCCCTACAGCGCCGTACCGGACGACAGTGGCGGCCAGGCCCTGATCTTTCGTGAAGGCCTGCAGGTGGGCCAGGTGCAGTTGCCAGGGGTACCGAACTTCTATGCCCTGAGCACCGATGACGGCGTTCCTTACTGGAAGATTGCCACCTTGCACAGCAAGGACGTGCTGGCCACGACCATCCTGCAGCACTGCATCCGCATGAACGATGCCGCCACCGCTTGTCAGTTCTGCGCAATCAACCAGTCCCTTGCCACGGGCAAGACCATCGCCCGCAAGCGCCCGGCACAACTGGCCCAGGTCGCCAAGGCGGCGGTGGAGCTGGACGGCGTCAAGCACATGGTGATGACCACCGGCACTCCACAGACAGCGGACCGTGGCGCAGCGATCCTGTGCGAATCCGCTGCCGCCGTGACCGCTGCCGTCGACCTGCCAATACAGGCACAGTGCGAGCCACCGGACGATGACCGCTGGTTCACACGGCTCAAGGACAGCGGCGTGGTGTCGCTGGGCATGCACCTGGAAGCGGTCACCGACGCGGTGCGCCAGCGCATCATGCCCGGCAAGGCCGAAGTACCGCTGCAGCGCTACTTCAGCGCGTTCGAGGCGGCGGTCAAAGTGTTCGGGCATGGTCAGGTCAGCACCTACATTCTCGCCGGCCTGGGCGACAGCGAAGAGGCCATCGCCGCTATGAGCGAGCGCCTCGCGGCGCTGGGAGTCTACCCCTTCGTGGTGCCCTTCGTGCCGATCGACAACACCCCGCTGGCCCACCACCCCAAACCCGACAGTGCCTTCATGCAACGTCTGTATCCGCGCATCGGCGCAAGCCTGCGCCGTCACGGGCTGCATTCCGACAAGATCAATGCCGGCTGCGCCAAGTGCGGCGCCTGTTCGGCACTCAAGCACCACGAGTGACAGGAGAACCGCCATGGCCGAACACGCCTTCGCACTGACGGACGACACATTCGGGGACTTCCTCGCCGGGCACCTGCGGGTCAAACCGGCGGCCGAGGCCTGGGAGCGCACTGGTTACTACGCGTTGCGCCGTGCGGTGTTTTCCGAGGAACAGCGACTTCTGGAGCAGGACAAGGATGAGCGCGACTTCCAGGCCATCCCCATCGTCGCCGTGGCCCACCATTGCGGCATACCGGAGCAGGTCATCGGAGCCGTGCGCATCTACACCACCGCCCCGGGCGTCTGGTACGGCGGCCGCCTGTGCGTTGAACGGCGCTATCGCCGTCACGGCATGATCGGCAAGGCACTGGTCAACGAAGCGGTATCGCGGGCTATCGACCTGGGGTGCCAGACGTTCCTGGCCACCGTGCAGCACGCCAACGAGGGCTATTTCCACAGCTTGCACTGGGACACCCTCGAACCGATCGAACTGCTCGGCCAGCCCCATGTACTGATGCAGGCGCGCCTGGGCATGTACCCGTTCCTGCCCCGCCAGGTGGCGTTGATGCGCCAGCGGAGGCCACACCATGGACACTGATCTGCACGCGCTGCTCAGCAGCTTGAGCGACACCCCGGCCATGCGCGCCAAACAGGCGATCCAGCATCCGGCCAGGGTCCTGCCGGCCAGCAGCGCCCACCGCGACGCACTGTATGCCCTGCCTGGCGACGACACCGCGGCCATCCGCTGCGGCGACCAGTATCAACTGCTGGCCATCGAAGGCATGTTGCCGCAGTTCGTCGACCAGGCGCCCTGGTTTGCCGGGTGGTCGGCGGTGATGGCCAACGTCAGCGACATCACTGCCATGGGTGGCCGCGCGACAGCCGTTGTCAATGCCTACTGGCACCATGACGAGCAATCGGCCAACGACATCCTCCTGGGCATTCGCGACGCCTGCCAGGCGTATGGCCTGCAACTGGCCGGCGGGCACACCAGCCAAGCACCCGGCAATCCCACGGCGTTGGCCGTGGCGATCACTGGCTGGGCCAGGCGCCTACTGTCGACCCTGCATGTCGAGCCCGGTCAGTGCCTGGCCATGGTGGTCGACCTCGATGGCCAGTGGCATGGCGACATGCCCTATTGGAAAGCCTTCGAAGGCGTGCCAGGCGAGCGCCTGCGGGCAAAGCTGGACGTCATGCCACGCCTGGCCGAGGCCGGCCTGCTGCGGGCCGCCAAGGACATCAGCAATGCCGGGCTGCTCGGCACGCTGCTGATGCTGCTCGAACCCACCGGCTGTGGCGCCCACCTGGACCTCGAGCGCCTGCCCCGGCCTGCCGGTGCGCCACTTGAGCGCTGGCTGCAAGCGTTTCCCAGCTACGGCTTCCTGCTCACCCTGGCCGCCGATGACTTGCCGGACGTGCAAACGGCATTCGCCTTCGAGGGCCTGCATTGCGCCGCCATCGGCCAGATCGATGACAGCGCCCGCCTGCGGGTCAGCCTGGGCCAGCAACACCAGGAATTCTGGAACCTGGACAACCGCCCCTTCACCGGCTTCAGCCACCCCGAGGAACATTGACATGCCCGCCGTGAATATCCGTCTGCGCTGGCCCGACGGCCAGGAAACCGATACCTACTCGCCGTCCACCAGCGTCCATGACTACCTGGAAATCGGCAAAAGCTACCCCATGGCCGAATTCCTACGCCTCGCCGAAAACGCCCTCACTGCCGCCTCCGAACGCGTCCGGGAGGTCAAGGGCTTCTACTGCAGTTCAGCGATGGACAGCCTCAGCGGCCTGCGCATGCGGGCACGGTCGTACACCGCCGACACGCTGCTTGTCACCGTCCTGGACATCCACCTGCAGGGCGCCACTGCAGTCAACTACGCCGCCTTCGGCGATATCTGAACCTCGAGGAAGAACCACATGACCCACTACAGCGCAATCGTCGTCGGCGGCGGCCAGGCCGGGCTTTCGGCCAGTCACTACCTGCAACAACTGGACATTGACCATCTGCTGCTGGAAAAGCACACCTTGACCCACACCTGGCGCAACCAGCGTTGGGACGCCTTCTGCCTGGTCACACCCAACTGGCAGTGCACCCTGCCCGGCCACCCTTATACCGGCAATGACCCGCACGGCTTCATGAAAAAAGACGAGATCATTGCCTATCTGGACGGCTTCATCGCCAAGGTCAACGCACCTGTGCGCGAGGGTGTCGCAGTACAGCGGCTGACCACGCGGGCCGAAGGCGGCTACCGGCTCAACACCAGCGCAGGCGACTTCAGCGCCGACCAGGTCATAGTCGCCAGCGGTGGTTACCACACACCGATCATCCCTCCCCTGGCTGAGCGCCTGCCCGCCGACATCAAGCAGATCCATTCCGAGCAGTACCGCAGCCCGGAAAGCCTGCCTGAAGGCGCCGTGCTGGTGGTCGGCTCCGGCCAGTCCGGCGCGCAGATCGCCGAGGACTTGCACCTCGCAGGGCGCCAGGTGTTCCTGGCGGTCGGTGACGCGCCACGCTGCGCGCGCTTCTACCGAGGCAAGGATGTGGTCGATTGGCTGGCGCAGATGGGCTACTACGACATCGACGTCGACAGCCACCCGCTGCGTGAAGGCGTACGTGACAACACCAACCACTACGTCACCGGACGCGACGGTGGTCGCGACATCGACCTGCGGCGCTTCGCCCAGGAGGGCATGCGTCTGTTCGGTCGCCTGGAGTCGCTTAACGGGACCATGCTGGCCTTCGCCGACGACCTGGCAGCCAATCTGGATGCGGCCGATGCCGTGTACAACCGCATCAACGCCAGCATCGACAGATACATCGCCGAACAAGGCATAGAGGCCCCCGCCGCCACCGCCTACGAGCCTCTGTGGTATCCCGAACAGGCCGCCACCACGCTGGACCTGGCAGGTTCGGGCATCACCAGTATCATCTGGTGCATTGGCTTTCGCCCCGACTTCAGCTGGGTCGACGTGCCAGTCTTCAACGGCCGTGGCTACCCCGGCCATAAACGCGGGGTCACCGCCCAGGCAGGTTTGTATTTCCTCGGCCTGCCCTGGCTGCATACCTGGGGCTCGGGGCGCTTCAGTGGCGTGGCCCGCGACGCGGAGTACGTGGTCGCTCACCTTGGCAGCCAGCGCAACGACCAGCGCTGAGCCAAACGCGCCCTTCCCCTTCCATCCGCCAGCCCGGACGGGCTGGCCTCAAGGAGGCGGTATGCCTGACAACGCTGCTCCCCCGGTGCATCTGCAAGAGCACTACTTGGCCTCGATGCCCAACCTGGCCTTCACCGGGCTTTCGGAAAACTGGCTGCTCAAGGAGTGTGGCCACCAGCACTGGCTGGCATTGGCGGCGTTGTATGGACGCCCCATTCCGGACTTCAGAGACCCACAGGGCCGCATCGCCTACGCGGCATTCACCCAGGTCAAGTGCCAAGGCCTGCAACTGCAGGCCATCACCGAGAACCGCACCTTCACCCTGGAGACACGTCTGTGGCGCGTGGCCCAGAACCGCCACTTCAGCGAACAACGGTTGCTACTGCGCGAGCGTTGCGTCGGCCAAATCGCCCTGACCTCGGCGTTCATCAGCCGCCACACGCCAGGTGACAACCGCAGCGTGGCCAAAGCCTGCCTCAAAGATGCTCCCGCCATGGCGATCGCCTCTGACACGCCATGGCGGCAACTGCATGGGCTTGGCAAGCAGATACGCAACGGTGACTGGCACAACCATTTCCAGCTTGATAGGGACAGTTGCGTCGCCCTGCCCGGTTTTTCCTTCACGCCGTGCCCTGACATCGACTACAACGGTGCCGAGCTCTTCTACTTCGCTAACTTCCAGGCACTGGTGGAACGCACCGAATGGCAGGTGCTGGGCCTGCGCAGACCGGGATACATACGCCAGCGGGAAATCCACTATTACGGCAACCTCAATCTGCACGACAACCTCCTGGTGCAGTTGCACATCGCCGCCCCCGGGCAGTTCACGCCCCATTGGTGCGAAGTGTTCCGTCAGTCGGATGGCGCAAAGCTTGCCGATGTCTTCAGCGAAAAAACCTGGCCCTCGGAGTGCTCCCGCCCATGAATCGATCCATGCCGTGGCCCCCTTGCGGCCCAACACTCAAGCCGCTCTACCAAGCCTGCGACCTCGATGGCCTGGCGCACCTGCACAGCCTGCCCGGACAACCGCCTTTCGTCCGCGGCCCTTATGCCAGCATGTACACCCACAAGCCTTGGACCATTCGCCAATACACCGGTTTTGCCGATGCACGCGAGACAAACCAACGGCTCAAGGAGCATCTGGCCAACGGCGCCCAGGGTCTTTCGATTGCCTTCGACCTGCCCACCCAACGCGGCTATGATTCTGACGATCCCAGGTGCAGCGCCGATGTGGGCATGGCTGGGGTGGCCATCGATAGCGTCGAGGACATGCATGCGCTGTTCGACGGCATTGCCCTTGACCAGGTCTCGGTGTCCATGACCATGAATGCTGCCGTGCTGCCCGTCATGGCTGCCTTCATCGTCGCAGCCCAAGAAAGCGGGACAGATCCTGCCCGTTTGAGCGGCACCCTGCAGAACGACATCCTCAAGGAGTTCATGGTGCGCAACACCTATGTGTTCGCGCCACAAGCCTCCCTGCGCATATGCACCGACGTCATCCACTACCTGGCCAAGCATCTGCCGCGGTTCAACCCCATTTCCGTGTCCGGCTATCACTTCCAGGAAGCCGGTGCCGATCCGGTGCTGGAGCTGGCGCTGACCTTGATGAATGCCCGCACCTATCTGGAACAGGTGCGCGACAGCGGGCTCGACGTGAATCGGTTCTGTGCTCGGATGAGTTTCTTCTTCGGCATCGGCAACAACCTGTTCAGCGAAGTAGCCAAACTGCGGGCGGCACGCCTTTTGTGGTGCGAGATCAGCGAGACGTGCGGAGTCACCCAGGCCAGTGCGCGCGCCTTGCGCACGCACTGCCAGACCTCAGGTTACTCACTGAGCGCCCATGACCCGATGAACAACGTGGTGCGCACCACCATACAGGCCTTGGCCGCCGTTTTCGGCGGCACCCAGTCGCTGCACACCAACGCCTGGGACGAGGCCCTGGCCTTGCCCAGCGCAGACTCGGCACGCCTGGCAAGCAACACCCAGCGCATCCTGCAGCAGGAAACGGGGATCTGCGATGTCATCGACCCCTGGGCAGGCTCCTACATGATGGAGTCGTTGACCGCGTCGGTCTGCGACCAGGTACGCGACTGCATCGCCAGGATCGATGCCGAGGGCGGAGTGGTGGCAGCGATTCATAGCGGCAGCATCAGCGCCCTCATTCATGCCCAGGCTCTGGCCAGCCAGGCTCGCCTGGACCGTGGCGAGCACATCAGAGTCGGCGAGCGCAGCGGCGGACCGAACATGGCGGCAACACCGCCGACCCAATCGATCGATGGCCGCTCCGTACGAGAACAGCAATGCCAGCGCTTGCGGCGGCTGCGCCTGAAGCGCGACGAACCTACAGTCCGCGCACGATTGCACGCCCTGGAGCAAGGCGTGCTCAATGCGCGCCAGAACCTGCTGGCGCTATGCGTGGAGGCCATGGCTGCCAGGGCGACCGTCGGAGAGTGCATGGCCGCACTGGAACGGGTATGGCCTCGGTATCGGCAAACGCCGACCTTCACCACAGGGCTCTACGCTGACCTGCGCACGGCCTGCCAGGGTTGGCAAGCGCTGCGCCAGCGGGTGGAGGACTTCAGCATTCGCCATGGCCGCGCCCCTCATGTACTGCTGAGCAAGCTTGGCCAGGATGGTCATGACCGTGGTATCCGGCTGATCAGTTCAGTGTTGGCCGATGCAGGTTTCAGCGTCACCCTGCTGCCCCTCTTTCAAGGACCTACACAGTTACTGGCCCGGCTGGACGAAGACCCGTCGATCGACCTGCTGGGCATCTCCAGCCTCGCTGGCGCCCATGCGCCACTGCTTGGCGTCTTGCTCGAACAGTTGGCCTCGCGCCCCAACCGCCAACCAGTGGTGGTCGGCGGGATCGTGCCCGAGGCCGATATCGCGGCACTGCTCGCCCTGGGGGTCGAGACGGTGTTTGGCCCAGGCAGCGACATGCTGGACATCGCAGCAACGCTGCTGGAACTGATAGAGCGATACCGTTTCGGGACGCTGGCGGCCTAGATCGCGTGGCCTCTATACCCTGGTGAGTTCATCCGCATCCAGATGATCAAGGACGTAACGCACGCCGCCGTCAGCAAGGATTAGCGGCCTGTTCAGAAGCACAACCTGAGCATGTCGGCCAGACGCCGATCATCGGCATCACGCGAACGGCTGCAGGCCTTCAACGCCTGTTGCAGGCAGCGTACGAAGCAACGCGCGGCCGGGTCCAGGACCTGGTCACGCAGGTGAATCACACTGATATCCCCTTCCTCCAACGGCTCCTCCAGAGCCAATGCCCGCGCCTTGCCGCGTAACGGCTCGCACAGCAACATCGGCTCGGGTGAAAACCCGAGCATGCCAGCGTCGACGATCAGGCTGCTGAGCATGGCACTGGATTGGGCGCAGACGATGCGCCCGGGTTCGATGCTCAAGCCATGACGGCCGAACAACTGATGCATGAGCGAGTGCTGGCCAGCCTGGGTGAAGTTCATGACCCACTCCTGTTCCAGCAACTGGCCAAGCGAGCGCGCGTCCTGCAGGGGGTGGCCGAAGCGCGCCAGCACACGCATGGGGTAGTAGGCCAGCGCCTGATGGCTGAACTCTTGCCCTGGCAGCCCCCCGGCCGGCCCCAGGGAGAACTGCATCTGGCCACTGCGCAGCAGCGCCAGGCTGACCGCCTGCAGGCCTTCGTAGAGCTCCAGCTGGACCGTCGGCATTTCCTGGCGAAAGGCTTGCAGCGCCGCACCCAGCAAGGTCTGCCCGAACCAGGGTGTGATCCCCACGCACAACCGGGTTGGCGTTTCGCCGCGCAGGCTGGCCAGGTCGCGCTGGGCCTTTTCCAACTGGCTGGCGATCTGCCGGGCATGCGGCAGCAGGGTCAGGCCCGCCGAGGTCAAGCGTGCGCCGCCGGCATGCCGAGCCAGCAGCGGCAGCCCCTGCTCTTCTTCCAACTCGCGCAGGGCACGGGTGATGGCGGCCTGGGACAGCTCGAGGGCTCGGGCGGCCGAACGGATTCCGCCGTGGTCGGCCACGGCGATCAGGGCCTGTAGCTGATGCAGCTTCACTAAGAATCTCCTGCCTGAACACCAAGGGTCGTCATGACAACATTTTTGCGGCTTATGCCCAGCCGTCGGTGGCGCTAGGTTAGAGCACGAGGCCAGGGCCGCCAACGGGTCACGCAGTGTCGCCTCTCAGACCAGGAAATAACAATATGAACACTACCTGCATCGCCCCCGGCATCGCCGCCATCACGCCTGCCATGGTCGAGCTGCGCCGAGCGATCCATCGCCAGCCCGAACTGGGCTTCGAAGAGTTCGCCACCCGCGCCCGGGTGATCAGTCACTTGCAGCAATGGGGTTACGAAATCCACCAAGGTCTGGCCGGCACCGCCGTGGTCGGCACCTTGCGCAATGGCGATGGCCCGACGCTGGGCCTGCGCGCCGAGCTGGACGCCTTGCCGATCGACGAACAGAGCGCACGGCCTTGGGCCAGCACGGTACCGGGCAAGATGCACGCCTGCGGCCATGACGGGCACACCGCCATGCTCCTGGCCGCCGCCTGCGAGCTGGCCCGTGAACGCCACTGGCATGGCACCTTGCACCTGTTCTTCCAGCCCGCCGAGGAAGGCCACGGCGGCTCAGGCGCCAAGCGCATGCTCGATGAGGGGGTGTTCGAGCGCTTCCCCTGCGACGCCGTGTTCGCCCTGCACAACTCCCCCGGCATGCCTGTCGGCCAGTTCGGTGTACTCGCCGGGCCACGCATGGCCTCCACCGACAGCGTGACCATCGTCATCCAGGGCAATGGCGGCCACGGTGCGATGCCGGACAGGGCGACCGACCCCGTGGTGGTCGGGGCTTCGCTGGTGCTGGCGCTGCAGACCATCGTCTCGCGTAACGTGCCGCCCAGCGAGACAGCGATCATTACTGTGGGTGCCTTTCTCGCCGGCGATGCCGCCAACGTCATTCCAGGCCAGGCCGAACTGCGCCTGAGTGTGCGAGCGCTCGATCCCTCCGTACGCAACCTGCTGTGCCAGCGCATCCAGGCCCTGGCCGAGCAGCACGCCCAAGGCTACGGTGCCACAGCCGAGGTGAGCTTCGGTGAGGGCTACCCGGTGCTGGTCAACGATCCGCACGCCAGCCAACTGGCCGAACACGTGATACGCGACTGGCTCGGCGAAGAGGGCCTGGCCCCCCGGCAGCAACCGATCTGCGCCAGCGACGACTTCGCCTTCTGGCTAGAGCGGGTACCCGGTTGCTACCTGCTGATCGGCAATGGCGAAGGCAGCGGTAGCTGCGAGGTACACAACCCCGGTTATGACTTCAACGACCTGGCACTGCCACTGGGTGCGACCTTCTGGGTGCGGCTGGTGCGGCACTTCCTGGCCTGACGGCCACCGCAAGAGAGCAAAGACGATGACAACAAAAACAACAGACTTCGCCATCGAAACCAGTCACCCACAACCCTGCAAGCGCCGAGCGATCGCCGCGATCTGCGTGGGCAATGCCCTGGAGTTCTACGATTTCCTGGTCTACAGCCTGCTGGCCACGCTCATGGCCAGGCTGTTCTTTCCCTTCAGCGACCACCCGTTGATCCCGCTGATGCTGTCGCTGGCGGTGTTTGGCACCGGCTTCGTCATGCGCCCATTGGGCGGCCTGGTGATCGGCCTGTACGCTGACCGCGTCGGACGCAAAGCGGCTATGCGCCTGACCCTGTGGCTGATGGCGATTGGCTCGCTGCTGTTCACCATCGCCCCCACCTACGCGCAAGCAGGCTTGCTCGGCCCGGCGGTGGTGATCGTCGCCAGGCTTTTGCAGGGCTTCGCCGTGGGAGGCCAGATCGGCACCTCGACCACCATGCTCATGGAGTATGCCGACAAGCATTCGCGCGGCTACTACTGCAGCTGGCAGACCTTCAGCCAAAGCCTGGGCATCTGCCTCGGCGGGCTGATGGTCACCCTGCTGAGCAATCTGCTCAGCCCGGCGGCCATGGACAGTTGGGGCTGGCGATTGATCTTCGCCATAGGCATCCTGGGCATTCCGGTCAGTGAGTACATCCGCCATCGCCTGGAGGAAACCCACGCTCACCGCCAGGCCACCCGCAACCGCGCGCCGGTGTCCCAGGGCAAGCAGTTGGCCCTGCTACTGCAGCACCCACGGCAGATGCTGGCTGGCGTGCTGCTGGTCATTGGTGCCACCGTGCCGATCTACACCATCCAGTTCTACCTGGCGAACCATGCCATCGGTGTGCTTGGCATGCCCCTGAGCAGCGGCACCTGGGCGGCGATCGTCGCTTGCCTACCGCCGCTGCTGTTGTCTGCCCATGCCGGGCGCTTGAGCGACCGTATCGGTCGGCGCAAGGCGATCTTCTGGCCATTGCCGATCCTGTTGCTGGCGATCTATCCGGCCTTTCTGCTGCTCAACCAGCCCCCCCGGCTGGAGGTGCTCTTGACGGTGGTGACCCTGCTGAGCATCCCGCTGACCTACACCATCGTGCCCAACCTGGCGATCCTGCCGGAGCTGTTCCCCACCCGCATCCGTGCCAGCGGCATGTCCCTGGCCTATTGCATCGGCGTGGCCCTGTTCGGCGGCTTCGCCCAGCTGTTCGCCGCCGGCCTGGTCAGCCTCACCGGGAACACCAATGCACCGGCGTTCTACATCATCGCGGCGATCCTACTGTCATTGATCGGCCTGAAGCTGGCCCCGGAAACCGCCGGCAAGGACCTCGACTGATCCCAGCTCACAGCCCTCCTTTCCTTCACCCCCTCAGGCTCCGGCCTGCGGTACCCGGCTGCGCCTAAAACAAGAACAACAGGTGACCCCTTCATGCTCCATCGCCATACCACACTGCTCTGCACCGCCTTGCTGGCTACCGACGCTCTGGCTGCTTCCCACGGTCTTGTCGAGGACAGCCAACTGGAGTTGCGCAACCGCAACTTCTATTTCAACCGCGACCTGCGCAACGGCGCCAGCAATACTCAAGGCGACAATGCCGCCCGGCCTGCCGACGAACGCAAGGGGTACCGCGAGGAGTGGGCCCATGGCGTGATGCTCGGCCTCGACTCCGGGTTTACCCAAGGCACCGTGGGCCTGGGGCTCGATGCCCACGCCCAGCTCGGCCTCAAACTCGACAGCGGCCCAGGGCGAACCGGCACCCTGCTGTTGCCGATCAGCCACAATCGCCAACGCAACGCCGAAGTGAAAGACGACTACAGCCACGCGGGTGCCGCACTCAAGGCGCGCTGGCTCGGCAACGAGGTGAAATGGGGCGAGATGCGCACCTCGACTCCGGTCTTCACGACCGCCGACAGCCGCCTGCTACCGGAGATGGCCACCGGCCTGTACCTGCGCAACGACGCCCTGTCGGGCTTGCTGCTCGAAGCGGGCCACTTCACCGCCTACCATGATTTCGCCTCCAGCAATGGCGACGACGGCCTGCGCACCCGCTACTCCGACGTGGAGGTGCGCAGCCTCAACTTCCTCGGTGCCAGCTACCAGGTCAACGACACCCTACGCGTCAAACTGTTCCATGCCCGTGCCGAGGACAACTGGCTACAGAACTACCTGAACATCAATCAAGACGTGCCGTTTACCCCGGCCAGCGGCCTTAACTTCGACATGCACCTGTACCGCAGCGACGCCACCGGCCATGCACGCTCCGGCCCGGTGGACAACACCAGCTGGAGCCTCGCCGGCGCCTGGCGCCACGGTGCCCATCGCATCACTCTGGCCTATCAGCAGATCGACGGCGACACGCCCTTCGACTATGTCGGCGGCCTGTCCATCGACCTGGCCAACTCGGTGCAGATTTCCGATTTCAACGCTCCCGGCATGAAGTCCCAGCAGGCCCGCTATGACCTAAACCTGGCGGGGTACGGCATCCCCGGCCTGAGCTTCATGACCCGCTACGTCACCGGCCGGGGCGCCAGCGACCAGCACTGGCGCCCTGGCCATCGCTACGCAGGCGGAGCGCTGTCCACCTATGGGCAGTATGACGGTGCGAAGTGGCACGAACTGGACGTCGAGATGCGCTACGTGGTGCAACAAGGACCTGCCCGCGACCTTTCCCTACGGACTCGCGTGGCCAGTTATCGGGGCAACCACGAAGCGCAGGCCGACCTACCGGATATCAATGAAGTGCGGCTGATCATCGAATACCCGCTGAACCTGTGATATGCGGCAAAAGAAAAAGTTACGCAACTGCAAGGTCACCTTACTGCCGCCAATGACACCTGCATCGACAATAACCGGGCAGACGGGCGTACACAGCAGCCCCACCCAGTTATTGTAAGGCTGTTCACTCAAGCTGGAGTGCCTTCAAGTGGGGCTGCTACGCAGCCCATCGCGACACAAGGCCGCTCCCACAAGGCAAGCCCTCTGCGGAAGCGGCCTTGTGTCGCGATGGGCGCGCAGCGGCCCCAAACCTTACGACAGATGTCTTAAGTGAACAGCATTACACCCAGTTATTGGGGTTTTCAAAGAGAACATGGCGAACCTTTGCTGCGTTCTTTTGTGGAATGCGCTGATGTCTGGCTTATTGCACCAGCAACAACGTCCCGGAGACGAAGGCGAAGATGAGCACGAAGCGGCGCAGGCGCGGCTCGTTGATCAGGTTCCGGGCCCAGTAACTTGCGATCACACCCAATGCCAAGGGCAGGCACAGGACCAGCACCGGCGAGACCTGCTCGATGCGCAAATGCCCACCCGCAGCCAGTACCACCAGCGAGATCACTTCCCCCACCAGAAAGCACAGGGCGACAGATCCTCTTAACGTGGCCACCGGCGAATGCTGATACACCAGTGCGAGCGGCGGGCCGCCGACCCCGGTAGCGGTTTCAGTGATACCCGTGATCACGCCAGTAGAGATCAGTGCCCGGCGCCCGGGCACGAAAGACGGCGCCATCCAGGTGGCCAGGCACGCCGCGATCGTTGACAACCCGATAAACAAGTTGAGTTGCGAGAGCGGCAGCCAGAGCAGTATCCAGAGTCCGCCGAAAGTACCGACAAAACGCCCCAGGGTAATCCACGAGCTGCCTCGAAAATCGATGGCGCCGCGCTCGCGCCAGGCAACCACGGCATTCAACGGCAACATGAGTATCAACAGGCTGATGGGCAAGGATTCGGGTGCCAGCAATCCCATGACCGGCGCCACGATCAGTGCGAAGCCCATCCCCGTCGTACCCTGGATAAGCGCACCGCACGCGACAGCGATAGCAATGATGTACAGGGGGTCGAAGGGTAGATTCATCGTCCACTCGTTCCAAGTCGTTAAGCCACAGTCGGCAAGGGATGCACTTTATGGATGGGGGCTTGGTCCACGACGTTCCTGGCCAGCGCATCGACCTGGCGCATCAGGGACCGTGCATCCCAGTCCGTGGGCCACCCTTGCCACAAGCGCACCTTGCCCTGGACCACTACGGCCTGGATCTGGTCTCGATTGGCGAGCCTCACCAGGTCCCAGGTGAGGTTCCAGGACGGCAGCAGTTCCGGCACCGCCAGGTCCACCAACAAGAAATCCGCCGCCCTGCCCGGAGCGATGCGCCCGGTCACCTTGCCCAGCCCAAGTACGTCGGCAGCGTCCCGGGTTCCCATGTCCAGCCAGAGCTGCCCACCGCCACATACCGAGTCACCTACCGGCAATCCATGGGCAAAGCGTTGCGCGGCCTCGGCGTAATCGAGCAGGCGAAACCCATCACCGCGAGTGCCATCGGTACCGAGCGCAAGCGGAACTTTCAGGCAGTGCATCAAGTGCGCCTGGGCAACGGCATTGCCTTTCCAGGCACTGGCTACCGGGTTGTAACTCACGGCAGCGCCGCTCTCGCGCAACAGGCAGATCTCTTCCGAGGTGAGTAGCGTTGCGTGGGCAAGCAGCGCCCCGGGACCAAGCGCGCCGGCCCGATGCAGGTGTTCCAATGGCCGGACGCCATAGCGTTCAAGCGAGCGTTCTACAGCGACCAGATGCTCGTTGACGTGGCTCTGGAACACCCTCCCCGCTTCATGGCACAAGCGGTACACCGCGCCCAGCGTATTGTCGGTGGCGATCTCCGGAATAGGGATTGCCAGGGACGGCGTAATCAACGGGTCGTTGTCCCATTCCGACAGGTGCTGCTCGCCCAGCGAAAGTACCTGGCTGGCATCGAGCACACGCTCGCCTTCGAGGTCATTGCAGGTTTTGGCCAGTACGCAACGTATGCCCACTTCATGAACAGCCTGGGCGATCGCCTCGACACCTTCCTTTGAGCGTGTGCCAGCATCACACACCGTGGTGAACCCACCGCGCAGCGATTCGAATGCGGCCAGCTTGCTGGTCAGGTACAGCAGGTCGGTATCGAGCGTGCCCTCAAGGGGAATCCAGACACGGCGGAAAATCTCGGACGGCTCGCCAAACACCAGGCCTTTACCAAAGCTCTGGCTGAGGTGGTGATGGGTGTCGATAAACCCGGGCATCAACAACTGGTTTTCGAGACGGCGAACCGAGTGGCCTGGATAACGGCTTTGCAACAACGCCAACGGACCGACATCAGCGAAGTGGCCATTTACAACCCATACAGCCTGATCACGACGCGGCCCTTCAGGCAGCAACAGCCATTCAGGGGCCAACAGTTGACCGGGAGCCACAAGCTGCTCAGGCGAAGTCGCCAAGTGATTGGAAACAGTGCAGTTCATATAAAAGCCTTAGTGTGCGGATTCAGGAGTTGATCAGCTTTGGCTTGGCATCCGCCGGAGTGCGTTGGTGGCCAATGCAATGGAAAAAGAAGTTCATGACGGCCGCCGTGAGCGCGCCCATCGCCACGCCATTGCCGAGCAGGCCGGCAAGGCCGTTGGGGAACTGGCTGTAAACGCCAGGAACGAGAATCGGCAGCAGCCCCACTGCCAGGGCTACCGACACCACGTACATGTTGCCGTGATTGCGCAAGTCCACTTTGCGCAGCATGTCGATGCCCATGGTGCCGACGATGGCAAAGACAATAAGGCTGGTACCGCCGACCACGGCCTCAGGCACGCCCTCGATCAAGCGCGCCAGAGGCGCAAGCAGTGCAAACAACAGTAACAGCACCCCGGAAACGGCGGTCACGTAACGCGAGCGCACCTGCGTGGCACGGATAACGCCGATGTTCTCGCCGCTGGTGATAATCAGCGAGGTCCCCATGAAGCCACCGAAGATAGAGGTCAGCGCATCCCCGCGGATGGTGCGCACCACATCGCGTTTTACATCCAGGGGTTTGTCTACCGCCTCACTGATCGCTACGGTCTGGCCGGTGGCTTCCACCATGGACACCAGGCAAAAGAGCATCAGCGGGATCGAGGCGAATACATCGAAGTGCGGCATGCCAAATGGCATGAAGGTGGGCAGGCTCAACAAGGGGTACACACTGACCCCGGAGCTATCGAATGCGCCGATGGCGACCGCCAGCAAGCTGCCGCCCAGCAGTCCAAGCAAAATCGACAGCTGGCCCAACGTGCCGCGTAAGAGCCGCGCGCACAGCACCGTGATGGCGATGGTGGAAAAGGCCAGTAGCAGTTGTTCTGGGGCCGCGAAGTGGGCGCTACCGGGTTGGCCGACAATCAACTGGCCCGACAGCTTGACCAGGTTGATCGCCACCAGCAGCAACATGGTGCCCACCACCACCGAAGGAAAAAACCGCAGTAGGCGTCGAAACACTGGCAGCACCAGAAAGTAGAACACCCCGGTCAGAATCACCGCGCCAGACGCCGTCGCCACCCCGTTTTGCTGGGCAATCAGGATGAACAGCATGATGGGCGCTCCACCCGGGAGCATGATGAACGGCAGGCGTGCCCCACAGCCACGCAACCCCAGCGACTGTACAAGCGTGCCCAGGCCACAGACCAAGAAGGTGGCGCTCAGCAACTGGAGGGTCAGCTCACTGGAAAAGCCCAACGCGGTGGCCATCAAGAACACCGACGCAATAGGCGATGCCGCCATCACCAACACATGCTGGGCACCGAACATCAGCAACTGGCGCCACGGCAGGCGCTCATCAACAGGGCAAACAGGGCTCTTATCGTTATCCGGCATATCCCACCTCGACCTGAGCCACCATCAGTGGCCCATTGAATTATTGTTATTTGGATCTGGACGTAGCCTTGGCAGGAAAATGCAGGCATTTCCCAAACCAAATCGATTTTTTAATTCACCCAAATCGATTTGGGTGAATGTATTCCTGTCCAAAGTCACTGTCAACGGGAGCGTCATCACCTGAGTGCCTGAGTAGCTGATAGCCTTCAGGCAGCGTATAACTGCGGCATCGCTTAAAGAGCCATCTTGTCCATGCCCAACAGCCCTTCTCGCCGCCTCACCATTGCCGATGTCGCCAGCGCCGCCGGGGTATCCCGCACCACCGTTTCCCACGCGCTGAACGATCGCGGGCAAGTCGACCCGATGACACGGGCACTGGTGAAGGAAGTCGCTGAGCGCTTGGGCTACAGCCCCAACTTGCGCGCTCAGCGCCTGCGTACCGGACGCGCCAATGCCATCGCCCTGCTCTCCTCCATGCCTTTTGCCGTTGCCGGCGGGTCGTCGCGCTTGGGGTTTTTGATGGAAATTGCCGCCACCGCGACGGAAGCAGCACTGCGTCGAGGCGTGGCCCTGGTGCTGGTTCCGCCCATGGATGAGGCGCAAGACCTGCTCGATACGCTGGATATCGACGGCGCGGTAATCATCGAGCCGGTGGCCAACGACCCGCATGTAGCGCGCTTGCGCAAACGCGGCGTCAAGCTGGTGTCCATAGGGCGCCAACCCGAGGCGCAGGCTGCCTTACCGTACATCGATATGCATGGCGAGGCGGCCGGCACACTGTTGCTGGACCACCTACGTGAACAGGGCGCCCGGCGCGTTGGCCTGATAATCGGAGTCCAGTCCCGGCATTCCTACCTGGATATGGAGCAGGCCTACCGTGCCTACTGCACAACCAACAACCAGGCCCCGGCGATTGTTCGAGCAGACGAAGGAGGTGGAGAAGCAGCCGGGGCCGCGGCGTGCCTTGAGTTGTTGCAGGCACACCCCGACGTTGACGGCCTGTGCGTTCCGGTTGATGCCTTTGCGACAGGTGCCGTGAGGGCGTTATTGGACAGAGGGCTCGCAGTCCCTCAAGACGTGAAAGTGGTAACGCGCTATGACGGCTTGCGTGCTCGGGAATGCACGCCGCCCTTGACGGCGCTGAACATGCACCTTGAGGACGTGGCAGCCCAGGCCATCGAGCTGCTCTTCGAGCAAATCAACAATACCGGGCAGCGCCAGCGCATCGACGCCCCCTTGGCCACCCTGGTTCCCCGCGAGTCGACCCTGAAACCGTAGACGCTGCCTGGCGGTAGCGCCTACGTAGGATCAGCACATCACCCAGCAGGCGAATGCCGTCGGGGGCTCACGGCCCCAAGGGTTTTAAGCCCGGCTGATCGAGCAAGCTGTGAGGCCATTCCTCTCCAGGTAACGCTGATGCTCTTGCGCTGCCAACTCGAAGCGTCCCAGCGCAACGACGACCGTGGCAATGGGACGCTGATAACGCCCCGACACTTCGAGCTGCCTACGCGCAGCTTCGGCAACAGCCGCTTGCTCTGGTGAATGGGCAAAGATCGCAGAGCGGTATTTCACCCCCACATGTTCGCCCTGACGGTCCGTGGAAGTCGGATCATGCAGCCCCCAGAACGCTTCGAGCAAAGCCGAGTAGCCGATGACGTCGGGAGCGAAATCGACTTGCACCACTTCGATCAGAGGCTTGTCCTCCCCGGCTTCGGCTGCGTAGCCGACCCGACTCTGCACAACACCGGCCAGCTTGCGCAAGGACGCCTCGGCGCCCCAGAAACACCCAGCGCCAAAGGTGGCTCGCTGCAACTCACTCATAGATTCCTCTCCCGCACTGCTGTTTGCTTGAGTTCAAGGCCCCCATACGACTGCTCATTGAGAGGCCAGCTTGTCCTCTGCGGCTGCCAGCCACTTGTCCACGGTTGCCTGATTGGCCGCCACCCAATCCTTGGCGGCCTTTTCTGCAGGCTGTTTTTCGCGCTCGATTTTCAGAATCAGCTCGTTCAGCGATGCAGGGTCAAGGCTCACATTCCTCAGGAAGGCGGCAATGCGAGGCGCGCGCTTCTGCAGGTTGACGGACGCGAGGATATGCACCTTGGCGTCAGGGTAGGCGCAGGTGATGCTGCTCTTGTTCAGCCAATCGGCATCCACGGTCGGGCTGATGAACTTCCAGCAGCCGTCGGCTTTGTACAGCGGATCGCCCTTCTTGTTGTCCTGGGCGTAGCCATCGAATGGCGGTTCATCCAGACGGCGCAAATCATAGGCAGAGAAGATCCAGTCCGGCGTATAGGCATAGAAGATCACTCCGCGCTCAGCCTTGTAGGCAGCGTCCAACCTGGCGTAGGTCACTGCAGCCTCAGTGGAGACTGACTCGAAGTTATCGGCGAAGCCAAAGTCCTTGGCCTTGATCTGGCCGATGTAGGTCGACTCCCAGCCCGCCGGCCCTACCAGCAACTGGGACTTGCCGCCGCCCAGGGGCGCGAACAGCTTGGCCACCTCCGGCTTCTGCAGGTCATACACTGACTTCACGCCGTACTTGTCCTGGATATAACCGGGGATGTAGAAGCCCTGTACCCCCACATAAGGCTGCTTGTTCGGGACCAGCGAACGAGTGCCGCCAGTGACGTACTTGTTCCAGGCTGCGGATTGGTTCGGCAGCCAGATATCGGTCAGAACGTCTACCGAACCGTCGCCCTTGGAAGCTGCCGCGAGCAGCACCGGAAGGTCGCCAGCGAGATAAGAAACATCGCCATCAAGTCGGGAACTGATGACCTCGCCAAGGATGTGCTGGATGGCGATGGCGCCGGTCCAGTTCTGCTCGCCGATGACGATCTTGTCTTTGGCAAAGACCGTCGTAGCCGTCAGAAGAGCCCCCAACAGGGCTGCGCCGACAAGGGGACGGGAAAAGAATCTGGCCATGTAAAGTCATTACTCCTGGATGGGACGATGTCGTTTGCGAAGGGATGCCTGGATGATCCGGTCGGGCACCAAGGCACAGAAGACAATAGCGATACCGGCAAGGACGCCCTCCCCACCCTTGATGTTGCGCAACGCGGTCATAACGTCGTAGCCGAGACCGCCGGCTCCGATCAGCGCCGCAACAACCACCATCGACAGGCTCATGACGATGGTCTGGTTGACCCCCAGCAACAGCGAGCCTGCCGCCAGGGGAAGCTCGACACGGGTGAGTGTCTGCCAAGGCGTCGCGCCATGGGCCAGCGCGGCCTCCACCGCGGCCTTGGGAACTTCCTGGATGCCCAGCGCAGTGAGGCGGATCATCGGTGCCAGGGCGAAGATCACCGTGGCAATGACCGCAGGTGTCTTGCCGACAGAAAAGAACGCCACGGCCGGGATCAGGTATACAAAGGTCGGCAGTGTCTGCATGACGTCCAGCAGAGGCGTGATCAAGCGCCGCGCCAAGGGGCGCTTGGCCAGCAAGACCCCCGTGGGGATGCCAATCAGCAGCGAAAGCAGCACCGAAGAACCGACCAGGGCGATGGTGGAAACGGTACGCTCCCAGAAGCCGAACAGGCCGATGTAACCCAGCGCCAACGCGCTGGTCAGCGCCAGCGTCAACCCCGCAGACCGCCAAGCCAGGTAGATCAATGCCAGCGCCGGGACCGGCCAGGGTATCCAGCCCAACGCACCCTCGACGCCCTCGATGACCGTTCGCACAGCAACGATCACCCCGACAAAGACGTTTTCGAACGTCACCTGGGACCAGCCGATGAGCTGGTCTATCGCGCTGGCTACCGCCAACATGCTGTCGCGGTCAGCCGGGAACTGCAGCCAGCTACCCGCGGCGTCTGGCGTAACGGCACGCCAGATCGTCAGCACCTGGCTCACCAGGAGCAGGGCCAGAGGCAATGCCCATGGTTCGCGTACATGGCCGCTCCCGCTCAACCAGGTGCTGGCGGCGCGGTTCCCGGCCAACACGCCGAGCGCGATGGAAAAGACAGTTGCAGAGCCGTCGCCCCAGGCGTTGCCAAGCAATGCCAGCGCCAGCAACTCGATCAACAGCGCCAGCCAGAACAAGCCGTTGCGTCCCGCCGCCGCCAGCGCTACAGGGCCCAACAGCCACTGCCTGGCCCAGACGTCGATGGACCGCGCCCCACCGGCTCTCCGCGCAGGGGCAACAGTCTCTGGTGGGACCGGCATTGGCGTTGTTGGAGTAGCGCGTGGACGTTCATCGAAGAAGTCAGCTACCCCCGCATCCACCGGGTGCTCAAGCAATTCCTGTGGAGTCCCGACCTGAATCAGTTCGCCACCACGCAGCACGGCAATGCGATCCGCCAAGCGCAGGGCTTCACCAGGATCATGGGTGACCAACAAGGTCGTGATGCCACGATCACGCACCAACTGCAGGAAGCGGCCCTGCAAGTCCCGCCGGATCGTCGGGTCCAACGCGCTGAAAGGTTCATCCATCAGCAAGATATCCGGCTCAGTCACCAGAGCCCGCGCCAGCCCTACCCGTTGCTGCATACCGCCGGACAACTCATGAGGAAAGTGCTCACCCCATTCTTCCAGCCCGACCGCCTGCAATTGCCGCTGCGCCGCAGCATACCGGGCCGCTTCTGTCTCCCCGCGAAGCTCCAGGGGCAAGGCGACGTTCTCCCGCACATTGCGATGGGGCAGTAGTCCGAAATGCTGGAACACCATACCAATACGCTGCGAGCGCAACTCACGCAGTGCCTGGACCGACAGTCCTCCCAGCGCAGTGCCATCGATCAGCACCTCGCCACTGCTGGGTTCGACCAACCGATTGACGTGGCGCAACAATGTCGACTTGCCGCTGCCGGAAGTGCCCATCAGGCAAAGCACCTCACCCCGCCGAACTGCGAGGCTGACGCTTTCCACGGCATTCTTCGGAGCCTGGCGCCCGCTACTCGCATAGCGCTTGGTTACCTTGCGGAACTCCAGCGCGATGTCGACGACCGGTGAAGCTACCAAGGAAAGAGGCTCAGCATCGGTCTTGGGAGACACAGAGTCATCCACTCGGCCACTGGAAATGAGTGGGTATTCATTAACGCTCACATCTGCCCCTGAAATACATGACTTTCCCGGGATATAGAGCAGACATCATGCCAGTGCGAAGAAACCGCAAGAAACGGAGCCTGCAGGCTCTCGCGACGCCAATGATCTGTTGCTAATCCAGCACTGCTGTCCGATCACTGTTGGCCGGCGAACAGTACTCACCTATCAACGCGAGCGTAGACGTGCTCATTTCGAGGCAACGTTTAAGCGAGCACGCCATCCATCTTGTAGTCCTCGCCATGCTCGGCCTGGACCGCCGCGCTCTGGGCATGATCTGGGCAAAGAAGCTAGCGCCCACCCGCAGTTGCTGGACCCTGCCCCCATGGCGCGGCCCCGCAGAGGTCGCCAGCGTGCAAGTGCAGGTCGCCAGGGTGCGATTTGCCCCCGCTGGCTTTGCGTAACGTGTAGCGCCAGCCACCGCCGCGCGGGGCCCATGACACAACAACGATAACCACTGCCACGAAGGCCTCGAGGGGAAAGTCATGAAGCTATCGATCACAGCGGCCGCTTGTGCCGCGCTGTTCACCGTCGCCAGCGGTACCTGGGCTGCCGAGCCGGCTGCCTGTCAGACAGTGCGCATGGGCTCGGTGAACTGGACCGATGTGGTGGCCAGCAGCGCCGTGGCAGAGGCTCTGCTCGACGGCCTGGGCTATAACGTCAAGCAGACCAGCGCCTCACAGCAGATCATCCTCGCCGGCATGGCCGAAAAGCGCCTCGATGTGTTCCTCGGCTACTGGCAGCCGACCATGCAGGCAGTGGCCAAACCTTACCTGGATAAACAGCAGATCGAGGTCATCAGCCCAGCCACCCTGGGCGACGCGCAGTCCACCTATGCGGTGCCCGCCTACGCCTACGATGGCGGCCTGAAAACCTTCGCCGACATCGCCCGGTTCCGCGACAAGCTCAACAACAGAATCTACCTGATCGAACCTGGCAGCGGTGCCAATCGCATCACCGCGCAGATGATCGCCGAGGACAAATTCAGCCTGAAGGGCTTCCAAGCTGTCGAGTCCAGCGAGGCCGGCATGCTCACTGCGGTGAAGCGCGCCATCAAGCGCGAGCAATGGGTGGTGTTCTCCGGCTGGAAGCCGCACCCGATGAACCTGCAGATCGACATGAAATACCTCTCCGGCAGCGACGACGTGTTCGGCCCCGACGAAGGCGCCGCCACCGTTTCCATCATGACTGCCGCCGGCTACCAGCAACAGTGCGGCAACGTCGCCACGCTGTTGCACAATCTGCGTTTCAACAGCCAGCAAGTCAGCCAGGTGATGGCGCCGATCCTCGAACGCAGTCAGCCTTTGGACGCCGCCCGTACTTGGCTCAAGGCCCACCCCGAACAGGTCACAGCCTGGCTGAGCGGGGTGACCACCTTCGACGGCAGGCCGGCCGATGCGGCACGGCTCCTCGCCTTCCAGTAAGGAAGCTAACGTGAATGGCCACCTACCCACTGTCCGCCGGCATGACGGCCTTCGTCGAACGCACCCGTGCCTTCACCACCGCCGATCCGTCCCTGGCCGCGCAGCGCGCCGCCTATTCGCGCATGGCCGCCGCTTTCACCCCAACACGCCCGCCAGGCCTGCAGGTGCGCGACCTAGCCCTGGCCGGGCTGCCGCCATTGCGCCTGTTCCGCCCTGCCCGCTCGGCACCGGCCAGCGGCTGGCCCGCAGTGCTGTTCCTGCACGGCGGCGGCTGGATGCTCGGCGACCTGGATTCCCACAGTTTCTTCTGCGCCGAACTGGCCGCGCATCTGGGCCTGCTGGTGGTGGCGGTGGATTATCGGCTCGCGCCAGAGCACCCCTTCCCCGCGGCTCTGGAAGACAGCCTGGCAGCCTGGCGCGCATTGCGCGACGGCGCGCTGGACATCCCCATCGACCGCACGCGCCTGGCAGTGGCCGGCGACAGCGCCGGTGGCAACCTGGCCGCCGCCCTGTGCCTGACCCTACGCGATGCCGGCGAAGCACAGCCACGGGCCCAGGCGTTGGTCTACCCGGCCCTGGGCAACGAAGCCACAGCCTCGCGGCTCGACTGTTCGGATGCCCCGCTGCTGTCCACCCAGGACATGCTGGCCTGCCTGGACGCCTACCTGCCTGAACCCACCCAGTACCGGCACGCTCTGGCCCTGCCCCTGTATGCCGACGACCTCTCCGGACTGGCCCCGGCGTTCATCGGTGTCGCTGAGTTCGATCCTCTGCGCGACGATAGCCTGCACTATGCCCAACGACTGCGCCGCGATGGCGTATCGGTGGACTACTTTCCGGGCCTGGGGTTGGTCCATGGTTGCCTGCGGGCGCGAGAGCTTCCGGAGGTCGAGCGGCTGTACTCGGCGCTGTTCGAATCACTGGCGAACAGACTGGCGTGAGCACCAGGTTTCCCTCGGTTTACGTGGCGCAATTTGCATCCAGACGGTGCTTTAATCATGCTTCAGGTTAGAGCGCGCCCACTGCTCCGCGCTGGTTACAGGCAATCCTTGATGGGCATTAAAAGTCTTCGCCTTATCCCATGCGACTCCCCGCCCCATCGCAAAAACCGCTCGATACTTGCGCAAGTTGTCATCGGGCATTTTCTCCAGGTCTGCCTTTAACTGCTCCACACTTAGCTCCTCGCGCACAACGGTGCGTCCGGTGACCCGCTCGACCAGATCGGCCAAATCCCCATAGGTAAGGGTGTCTCCAGCGGTGTATACCACTTGGTTCCTAATGGGCGGGTTGTGCAATACCACAGCAGCGGTGAGCGAGCCAATATCATCCGGCGTAGTGACCGTCACAGCAGTATCCAGGCTACCCAACGCAGACACTCGCCCGGCACCCAAGTCGACTACACCGAACGAGGGTTCAAACAAGAAACTGGTGAACATACCCGTCGAAACAATCAGCCATTCGGTCTGCTGCTGAGACCGCAACATTTCTCGAACGTCGAGTTGCTCATCGAATAAGTCTTGTGGGCTGCCACGCCCAATAAGGTCATAGTCGACACCAAATTGCCAAGGAACGTATCGCTTCACGCCCGCGTTAAGCGCGGCTTCTGTGAGTTTACGCTGAGTGCCCCGGCCGGCCGCAAATCCCACGCAACTGATCACCGTATGGTAACGGCTCAACACGTCCGCTAATTCTTCCATGGTGGCATCCATTACGTCGCCCAGCTCTATGGCTACGCCCAGACTGTTGATCTCTTCGAGTTGCCGTTGTTTCCCAGGGGCTCGGGGATCCACAGCGCCTGGACGCAGGAGCACTGTGAGACTGATTGACTCTGCCGCTCTGGCGGCCAACCCTCGCAATACGGCGAGCCCTAGTTCACCAGCTCCAATGACCAGAATTTGCTGTTTGACGTTTGAAATGTCGGCCTTCATCGTTAGCTCCTGAGCAAATTGGTTCAGCTCTGGAGATCTTGTCATGGACACTAACGAGCCAAAAGTAGGTACATCGGTGATACCGAGCGGCCTGGATGCAGAGGAACTGGTGAGGCGATCGCAGGCGGCCTGTAAAGCGCTCAGCGAAGATGAGGACGGTCTTAAGCGCGACATCCTGGGCCACTCCGGTAATAGGTGGTCACTCGGGGTTGTGCACGCCCTTGGCGTCACCAGCCCATTACGGCATGCCGAACTGCGCCGCCGGCTGCACGGAGTGACACAACGCATGCTCACCCACACGCTGCGGCAGCTTGAGCGTGATGGGTTAATCAAGCGATACGATTTTCATGAGAAGCCACTACGCGTCGAATACTCGTTGACCGCATTAGGAATGGGCCTGCTGGTGCAGATGATTCCACTGTGGACGTGGGTGATTGAGCACGCGGAAGAGTTTACCGCAGCGCGCAAATGTTATGACGAGCAAGCCAAAGTTGCGACCAAGCCGCAATAAGAAAAGTGACTCAGCTGGACGGAGCTCTGCTAGCTGGGGTAGGTTTCGTATCCGTTCATATCTTTGGCTTTCACCATCATGAATGATCGCCAGATCATCATTCCAGACAGCATGAGGTTGCTTTCCGAACATGCTGGTTACGCGCCAGCTGTAAAGGTGGGGAAAACCCTCTACTGTGCTGGTCAAGTAGGCCGCACACCGGAGTTGTCCGTTATTGAAGACCCGGAGCAACAGTTTTTGGCGGCGTGGGAAAATCTCCGACTCGTCCTGGCAGCCGGTGGCTGTGAATTTGCGGATGTAGTCGAAATGACGACTTATCACATCGACATGCACCGCCACATGCCACTCTTCAGACGTGTGAAGGATAAAGTCTTTCCAAGGAGCACCTGTGCATGGACATGCATCGGTGTCAGTGAACTCGCTCGACCGGGCCTGCTCGTGGAGATCAAGTGCATCGCGGTCCAGCGATGAGTTTTCGGCAAATACGCCTGCATCGTAAATAGGGTGTCCATCTACGCGGCAACAGACCTGTAATTGACCCGACCATTCTTCTCAGTCGACTGACGAGTGTCGCAGGCGAGAACGTGGATCGCATGAAAAGCGCTTTGTGAAGGAGGATGCAGTTCTGCACGAGTCCAGGATAGCGGCATATCGCTACACTCGGTTCGCGCAGCTAGGCCTGCGGTCGGTTTGATCAGATACCGCTGAACCAGTTATACCCCTGATCCTCCCAATACCCACCGGGGTTATCATTGCTGACGAATATTTCGACGACATACTTTGGGTTCTTGAAACCCAGCTTGGTAGGCACTCGTACCCGCAGCGGATAACCATATTCGGGTGGCAAGGCAACTTCTCCATAATCCAGCGCCAACAGTGTCTGTGGATGCAAGGCCGTAGCCATATCGAGGCTCGAGTAGTACCGGTCAGCACATTTGAAGCCGACGAATTTGGCAGTAGTGTCCGCCCCAACATGCTCGAGAAAAGTCTTCAAAGGCACGCCGCCCCACTGCCCGATGGCACTCCAACCTTCGACACACACCAGACGCGTAATGTCTGTACGCTGCGGCAGCTTGCGTAGGCGCGCTAACGTCCACGGTGCCTTGTCACGCACCCTGCCTGATACCGCCAGGGCATAGTCCGACAAATCAAGCTCCGGGATATCATCCTCGCCATAGAATGCGTTGAACGGGAATGGCGTTGTAATTTGCGCCTTGGTATAGCTAGGTGCGAGCTTCTGGCCATTGAACAACCAAGCCTGTACCCGGTCATTCCAGCGCGACATGGCCCACAGAACTCGATCGACCTGGTCGCCGTCTTGCAAGTTGCAACCGCTGAGCATCGCCATGGCACCGACGGTGAGGCCGCCACGAAGGAAGTGCCTGCGCTGGATGTTTTCCAATTGCAGCCGCTGGGATGGTTCAAGTTGAAGGCGCTGCCTTATGCGTTTATCCGACTCAGTCATGATCGGGACTTCCTCTTTCAATGAAACGCAGGCGGCCAATGATCATGGGTAACAACGTTTTCGGCACCAGCAGCACCAAGAGCAGGTGGACGACGATGAATACGCCAATGCCAGCCATCGCCGCGAAGTGGACATAACGCGCAGCGTCGTAACCGCCCAATAACGTTGCCAGCGCGTGCAACTGTATGGGCTTCCAGATCGCCAGCCCTGACACCACCACAAGCAACCCGGCCGCGAGCACCAACCAGTACATCAAGCGTTGCACTGCGTTATAAACACCGTGCTCATGCACCAGCCGAAAGCGCACTGCAGCGCTCATGTCACGCAGCACCGCCCTTGCTGTCACTGGTAGGAAGTCACTCTTGAAATGACCACTGATCAAACCGTAGAACACGTACAACAGGCCATTGATGACCAACAACCACATGAACGCAAAATGCCAGGCGAGTGAACCGCCCAACCAGCCCCCTACCGTCAACTCCACGGGGAATCTGAAACCGAACAGTGGCGATGCGTTGTAGATCGCCCAACCACTCATGAACATGCACAGCATGCAAACGACATTGAGCCAGTGCATCACCCGCACCGGCCATGCATGGACAACTCGTTTCATGGCCCCCTCTCCCCAATAGCACCTACCGGAGCTGAAACGAGGCTGCGTGGGCCTCGCTTCAGCCTACTGGAGCTTTTACATAGGCGGCTGGAAGCCATCTTTACCCACTGCTACACCCCGCGCGTTCTTGCCGTCCTCCGCAAGAAACACCACGACCTTGGCTCCTTTGACCAATTCCTCCACCTTGCCCGGCTCAACGTAAGCGATAGGCACATCGTCAGGCACCACCAGCTTCTTCTCACCGCCTTTGTAATTAACGGTCAAGGTGCGGCCATTCGCGCTGGACAACTTGCCCACCGTGCCGTTGGTCATGGTGCCGGTGCTACCATCGGCGTTCTCCCATCCATAGTGACCTTCCCCGCTGCCCTTAAGACTGGGCTCGAAAACCGTTACTTCAAGCGCCTTGAGCGTACCGTCAGCCTGCGGAATGGCGGCCGAACCGACAAAGCTGTCGGCTTTGATGGAGTCGACCTCTGCCTTGGACACTTGAAGCACTCCGGTCTGCTCGGTCAGGCCGATGGTCTGGTGCTCACCGTTGCGTGTGGTGAAGGTCAGCATATTATCGCCCACCGTTTCGACGACGCCTCGTAGCGGCTTGATGACCGGCATGTCGGCGGCGCTAGCCATCATTGCAGCCCCCCCCATCAGCAAACCAAATGAGATGGAAAAAGCAGTTTTCATGAACATTGCGGTAGTTCCTCTGCGGGTTTGGATGCCCCATCTTCCACACGCTGCCGGGCCGGCACGATGACCGGGCGGTTACTTTTTTGTCATTCGGCCCATACTTTGCGAATGACAAAAATGTAACCGACAGCGCTTTCGCAGCTGGTTAAACTCGCTCTGAAAAATTTGCAGCAGCTCATTATTCGAGCCCGAAAAACCCTCGGCCTGGAACCGAAGGCCGTGAGACCCGAGCCCCTCGCCAATGCATATATTGCTGATCGAAGACGACACAAAAACCGGCCAATACCTAAAGAAGGGCCTTGGCGAGTCTGGCTATAACGTCGACTGGACT
The DNA here is from genome assembly GCF_054889225.1 of Pseudomonas sp. X10. Lineage (NCBI taxonomy): Bacteria > Pseudomonadati > Pseudomonadota > Gammaproteobacteria > Pseudomonadales > Pseudomonadaceae > Pseudomonas > Pseudomonas sp. X10. The sequence continues at coordinate 3,417,308 of NZ_CM142677.1, forward strand.
CAACACGGCGCCGATGGCTTGCATCTGGCCTTGGAAACGTCCTATGACCTGATCGTGTTGGATGTGATGCTACCGGGTATCGATGGTTTCCAGATCATTGAGCTGTTACGCGCCAGGCAAGATGTGCCGGTGCTGTTTCTCACGGCTCGGGATCAGTTACATGACCGCATCCGCGGCCTTGAGCTGGGTGCGGACGACTACTTGGTCAAGCCATTTTCCTTCACCGAGCTTCTCTTGCGTATCCGCACAATCTTGCGCCGCGGGGTGTTCCGGGAAGCCGATCATTTCCACGTCGCCGACCTCGAGCTGGACTTGGTACGTCGCCGGGTAACGCGCCAACAACAGGCAATTGCACTGACCAACAAGGAGTTCGCGCTGCTGCATCTATTTGTCCGCCGCGAGGGCGAAGCATTGTCCCGCATCGAGATCGCCTCGGAAGTCTGGGACATGAACTTCGACAGCGACACCAACGTGGTGGATGTCGCCGTCAAACGGCTACGCAGCAAGATCGATGCGCCGTACCCTGTCAAACTGATCCACACTGTGCGGGGTATCGGTTACCTCTGCGAGGCACGGCCATGCAGCCCCGACGCCAACCGTCCCTGACCTTACGCTCGACGCTGGCGTTTTCATTAGTTGCCATGCTCACGGTAGCTGGCGCCGGACTCTACCTGTATTCGTCGATGAAGGCCTCGGTATTGCTGAACAGCGATCACGCGGTGCTGGCACGTCTGGATCATTTTCGCAAATTACTGCACTACGACCTGACCTTGGACAAGTTGCGCGACAGCCCGCAAATCTTCGAAAACATGCTCAACAGCGAAGACGACGTTTTTATTATCGCTGAGCCAGGTCAGCTACCGGTCATCCTGGTCAACCCACTCAACACAGTGTTACCCGAACTGCCATTGGTGCAACCCACGACGCCATTGAGTGTTAACGATTTGCGCAGCGGCAGAACCGACGCGGGCGTACCATTGCGCGCTGCGAGTGTGCTGACGACTTCTGGCGGTCGCGAAGTGCGCCTGAGCGCAGCGCACATCATGGTCAAAGAGATGGCTATGCTCGAAGCGTTCCGCCAGCGCATATACCTCGCGGTACTGCTGGCATTCCTATTAACCGCGTTGCTGGGCTACATCCTCTTGCAGCGTGGCCTGCGGCCGATACGCAAGATGGCAGAGCACGCGGCGCGGATCACACCCGAGCGACTCGATAGCAGGATGGATAGCGAAGAAACACCTATCGAACTTCAACAATTGAGCGAAGCCTACAACGCGATGCTGGATCGGCTTGCCCACGGCTACCAGCGGCTGATGCAGTTTTCCGCGGATCTCGCCCACGAAATACGCACGCCTGTGGGCTCGTTGATGGGCCATTGTCAGGTGGCTCTGCGTCAGCCCCGCAGCGAAGAGGACTACCAGGCACTTCTGGCGTCGAACCTGGAGGAGCTGGAGCGTATTTCTCGCATGGTAGAAAGCATCCTGTTTCTCGCTCGCGCTGATGAAGCGCAATCGGCGGTTCAACTTCAACGTCTGCAACTGCAGGACGAATTGCAGCGCATCGCAGGTTATTTCGAAGGTTTGGCCGAAGAGCGGCAGCTATCGGTGCATACCAGCGGCCAGGGCATAGTCGTAGCCGACCCCTTGCTACTCCGACGGGCACTGAGCAATTTGGTGGCCAATGCAATACGCTACGCCGATGAGGGTAGCGAGATTCTTATGCGAATCGAACCTGCCAGCGACGGCTGGCGGATTGACGTGCAGAACCAGGGACCAGTCCTGCCTGACGAGACGCTGCGCAGGCTGTTCGACCGGTTTTACCGAGGCGATGCCTCGCGCCATCAAAGCTCCGATTCGAATGGCTTGGGCCTGGCCATCGTTGCGGCGATCATGCAGTTGCATGGGGGCAAAGTGAGTGTCGAACAGCCTCGGCCCCGAACGATCTGCTTCACGTTGTTTTTCCCAACACGTGATCTTTGACGGACTTCCAGCAGTTTTACCTTCCTCATTGATTTCACCGAGGTCGTAGGCTTTCCGAGCATCCAAGTCGCGTAGGATTGCTGGGACGTCTGCGAACTGCCCCCATGGCACCGCCCGGACGCGGAGGCAGTAGCGGTGGAACAATGGCATCGGTGGCGCTGGTACGGATGGCCTCATCGCGGGGCAGGCCGGGGCATTAGTGCCCCAGCCTTCAGGTGCTCATGACTACACGCGCCAAGCCCTTGGGAAAACGCTTGGGAAAGCATAGGGCGAAGGTTGCGCCGTGCAGCGGATCAGCAGACCGGGAAGCACAGGTAGGCACCGCCGATACGCACGCATTGCTGGCACTTGCCCATATCGCCGTTGCCGTTGTTGGGCGGGTTGGGCGAAGAGTCCGAGCCGCCTGCCATGGCCGAGGAGCTCAGGCCAACGGCGGCGACCAGGGCAAATGCAGCGAAAGACAACTTTGCGACGTTCTTCATGGTGTTTTTTCCTTGAGAGATGAGTCTGTTGATACGTCACCCTGTAAAGCCCATTTCGGCAACGCAGTGCGAATCTAGCACCGCCCTTTATGTGCTGACAGGCAGGGCCGATGAACTTTCACAACATTTCCCAGGTGTGTAATCCACCACTCAAAGCACTGCGCACTTTCACGCGCGTGAGGGGCACGAACAGGCCGTGGCGGCCTGATGCAAAGACGTCGATGGCATAGGGCATCTTCAGTCAGGAGACCTGCCGGCAAACATTCACCAACCGGCGGGGTGTCCGGGATGGCCATCTTTTGCCCTGCCCAGGTTCTTGCCCCGTGCCTGCCCGTGTGTCTCTCCCACGCACCGTTCGATAGGAGATCGCCCCATGCTGCCCCGCTTCGCTGCCCTGTTGGCCACATTGAATCTGCCCGGACTCGCCCAGGCTGCGGCCACCCACTACCCGTGACGATCGACAACTGTGGTGTGCCGCAGACCTTTACGCAAGCTCCAGCGCGCGCCGTAACCATCGGCCAGGCAGGTACCGAAATGCTCATCATGAACATGACTAAAGCTTTTGTGAAATCAATTCAGTTCCACTCGATCAGTACCTCAACATAAAATACGTCTTAATTATAGAGCCTATAAATATTTGAGTGAAACACCCAGTCATGACAAACACAGATTTTGAATTTTCCATCAAGAGCATTTGCTTCGACGAAAATTATCACCCCTCCGAAAATACGCGCATCACTACCAACTTTGCCAACCTGGCGCGAGGCGAGCGTCGTCAGGAGAACTTGCGCAACACTTTGGGAATGATCGACAACCGCTTCAACGCCTTGGCGCATTGGGACAATCCCAAAGGGGATCGTTACACCGTCGAGCTTGAAATAATTTCCGTCGAGATGACTATCGATGCTGAAAGCGGCGATAACGCCCTGCCCTTGATTGAAATATTGAAAACAAATATTGTCGATCGAAAAACCGGCGAGCGCATCGCGGGCATGGTGGGGAACAATTTTTCGTCCTACGTACGGGATTACGATTTTAGCGTACTGCTACTGGGACACAATAAAAACCAGCCAACGTTCAGCACACCAGACCATTTTGGGGAGCTGCATGGAAAGCTGTTCAAGCGTTTCGTGAACTCAGACGCTTATAAAGAGCACTTTGCCAAACCACCTGTCATCTGCCTGAGCGTTTCGAGCAGCAAGACCTATCATCGAACTGAAAACCAGCACCCTGTATTGGGCTTTGAATATCAGCAAGATGAATATTCCTTGACCGATGAATATTTCAAAAAAATGGGATTAAAGGTTCGTTACTTCATGCCTCCGAACAGTGTTGCGCCTTTAGCCTTCTACTTTTCCGGTGATTTGCTCAGTGACTACACCAACCTTGAGCTGATCAGCACTATCAGTACGATGGATACCTTCCAGAAAATCTACCGACCCGAGATTTACAATGCGAATTCTGTTGCAGGAAAGTTCTACCAACCCAGCTTAAAGCATGAGGATTATTCGCTGACTCGGATTGTTTATGATCGAGAAGAACGTAGCCGGCTGGCTATTGAGCAGGGAAGATTTGTCGAGGAGCACTTTATCAAACCTTACCACGCTATTCTTGAGCAGTGGTCCGCCAACTACGCTTCCTGACTAACTAGAGACACAAGGTCATCCCTCATGAAAAAACTGTTACCAACGTCTACTGCCGGCAGTTTGCCTAAACCCTCTTGGCTCGCACAACCCGAGACACTCTGGTCTCCTTGGAAGTTGCAAGATCAGGCGTTGATCGAAGGCAAACAGGACGCGCTGCGCTTGTCATTGCAGGAGCAGCAACACGCAGGTATTGATATCGTCAGTGATGGCGAGCAAACGCGCCAACACTTTGTAACTACATTCATCGAGCACCTGAGCGGCGTTGATTTCGAGAAACGTGAGACTGTCAGAATCCGTGATCGCTATGATGCAAGCGTACCGACGGTGGTGGGTGCTGTCGCTCGTCAAAAGCCGGTTTTTGTTGACGACGCCAAGTTCTTGCGTCAGCAAACCAGGCAGCCCATAAAATGGGCTCTGCCAGGCCCCATGACCATGATCGATACGCTTTATGACAACCATTATAAAAGCCGCGAAAAACTAGCTTGGGAATTCGCCAAGATTCTCAACCAGGAAGCCAAGGAGTTAGAGGCTGCCGGTGTTGACATCATCCAGTTTGATGAGCCCGCGTTCAATGTCTTCTTCGACGAGGTGAATGACTGGGGGGTTGCCACCCTGGAAAGGGCCATTGAAGGCCTTAAATGTGAAACTGCCGTACATATTTGCTATGGCTATGGCATCAAAGCCAACACAGACTGGAAAAAGACACTGGGATCAGAGTGGCGACAATATGAAGAAGCATTCCCCAAGCTGCAAAAATCTAGTATCGATATCATCTCGCTGGAATGCCACAACTCTCACGTCCCCATGGATCTGATTGAACTCATCCGAGGTAAAAAAGTGATGGTAGGCGCTATTGACGTGGCGACCAACACCATTGAAACACCTGAGGAAGTCGCCAATACCCTACGAAAAGCACTTCAATTTGTAGATGCCGACAAACTCTATCCTTGCACCAATTGTGGTATGGCCCCCCTACCTCGTCAGGTGGCCAGAGGCAAGCTAAGTGCTTTGAGTGCAGGAGCAGAAATCGTCCGCAGAGAACTCTCGGTCAATTAAAGGCAGCCAAACGTCAGGACCTACCATGTCACTTCCCAGTACTGCCATCGAGCCATTGAGCTTTCGCGAAGCGCTCGGGCACTACGCGTCCGGTATCACGGTGATCACATCACTCATCGATGGCGAGCCGATTGGCTTCACTTGCCAGTCGTTCTATAGCGTGTCGATGAGCCCGCCGCTGGTGTCATTCAGCGTGATGGCCAATTCGGCCAGCTACCCCGGAATTCGCCAAGCGGGCCGATTCACGGTCAATATCCTTTCGGGTGAACAGGTCGGGATTTCCAACCAGTTCGCCCGCAAAGGTACGGACAAGTGGCATGGGGTCGAATGGCAGGCGTCGCCGCTGGGTAATCCGGTCATTGCCGGCAGCCTGTACTGGCTTGATTGCGAAATTCACGCCGAACACGCTGCTGGTGATCACCTCATTGTGATTGGCGAAGTGAAAGCGCTGAACTTGCAGGAAGCTGCTGCAACGCAACCATTGCTGTATTTCAAAGGACAATATTGCAACCTCACCGCGCATGGCGCGGTTTGAGTGTTTGCCTTCTTCTCATGATCGACTTGAGACACCTACGCACCCTTCATGCCTTGCGCGAAACGGACAGCCTGCCCGAAGCCGCCGAATTCCTGCACCTGACACAGTCGGCGCTGTCGCACCAGTTCCGGGAGCTGGAAAATCGCATCGGCATGCCAGTGTTCGTGCGTAAGTCCAAGCCGGTGCGCTTCACCACTGCCGGACTCAAGCTGCTGCAACTGGCCGACCAGGTGCTGCCCCTGATTCGCACGACAGAGCGCAACCTGAGCAAACTGGCAGGCAGCACGGCCGACCGGCTGCACATCGCCATCGAGTGCCACAGCTGCTACCAATGGCTGATGCCCTCGGTGGACGATTTCCGCGGCGCCTGGCCGGAGGTTGAACTGGACCTGGCCTCAGGGTTGTCGTTCGCGCCACTGCCGGCCTTGGAACGGGGGGACCTCGACCTCGTGGTGACCTCCGACCCGGTGACGTTGCCAGGTATCACGTACGTACCGCTGTTCGGATACGAGGCAATGCTGGCCATCGACAAGCATCATCCCCTGCGCGAAAAGCCGTATCTGGAACCTGCCGACATCGCCAGCCAGACCCTGATCACTTACCCGATCGAGCGAAACCGCCTGGACATCTTCACCCGCTTCTTCGACCCGGCAGACATCGAGCCAGCCCAGGTACGCACCGCAGAGATGACAGTTATGATGATGCAGTTGGTGGCCAGCGGCCGTGGTGTTTGCTGCCTGCCGAACTGGGCGGTGCATGAATACACCTCTCGCGGCTATGTCATTGCCAAGCGCCTGGGCAAGAAAGGGTTGCAGGCCACGCTATTCGCGGCTGTTCGCAGCGATATGCTCGAAGTGCCTTACATGAGTGATTTCCTGCTCACAGCAAAAGACATTTCCTTTGCGACTTTAGAGGGCGTCAATGCTGTGTCAGGGTCCACGGCCTGACATGCTCTGGATCGTGACGGATGACAGTACGGGAAAGGTACTGGGGCAGACTGGCCGCCCGCTATTCAGGATACTCCCCCCTCCCGGCCAACATCGCCAAAAACACCTTCAACGAGGGCAACCCCTGACTCATCACCAAGGTCGGCGGTAGCAGCGGTGAACCCTCGGTCCAGAATAGCGCGTGCCCGGCCTGCGAACGCTCCCGCTCGATACCGGCCAAGTGCACTGACCACTGCTCGATTGCCTGCGCCATGCCCTCTTCCTCCGGTCGCTCCAGCCACAACATACCTGCCGCCGACGAGCCAAGCGTCGGCCGAGCCCAGGCCTCGGGCTGCAAGGGCTTGGGCACGCGGCTGAGCGCACTGTCGAAGCGCTCCAGGGAAAACCCGCCCTCCAGCGATGACAAGGCCAAGCGTTCAAGTTCGGCATACCACTCACCATCACGGCGCAAACGCTCCATAACCGACACCTGCGGCCCGCCATAGGCCAAGGTCAGCGGAAAATACCGCCCGACCCGGTCGACACTGGGCATCAGCACCCCGGCCCAGGCCGGCTCGCCGCAGACTCCGCCCGCCAAGGCGAAATGCCAAAGCGGACTGCATCGATAGATCTCCTGCCATCCTACCCCGAGCCGCTCACGGCTGTAGCGCAAGCCCGCCTGCAGCCACTCGTCCCAGCACCTGACGAACGCCGGCGACAGCCGCCGACTGAGAAAATCGCCATGACTGGCCAGCTTGCCGTAGAAACCGGTACGCGAATGCATCTGTTCCATGCGCCTACCCTTAGAACCGTGCAGGGCAGCGGAACTGCTCGAGCGCCTCGCGGCGGAACGGATTGATTACACTGCTGGCGCGCAGATCATAGGTTACCTCGCGCCCCTCCACACTGAAGGCCAGCAGGTAGCGCTCGCCCTGGTCCACGCGCACCTGCCCCTGGTCGAGCAGGCGCAGCCAGGCCCATGGCCCGTCGCTGCGCAGGCCTGGGCCCAGGGACGGTATCGCCTGCAGGCGTACCAAATCGCTGCCCTTGCCGCTGGGTAGCACGATCGGGGTGAAGGCTGGATTGCCACCCGCCTCGAACGGCACCGATTGACCTGCGATGTCCAGATCGACCCGGGACAGGCCAGGATCCGCGCTCAACGGTTTGAGGTCGAAGCGCAGCGACGGCTGCCGGGCGCCAGCGACGAAGAACATGTCGCGCAAGCGCGCGCCGCGCTGGAACTGGTCGAGCACGGCTTGGGGGATGTTCAGCGGCGCGCTGCCGGTGCTGCGCCAGCGCCATTGGCTTCGACTCATGTCGACATAGGGGACCAGATTCTTGTTGAAGAAATCGTCGAGGATGCCACCAGGGGCGAAGAAACGGCCGAAGTCGTCGGCCGTCACATCACGACTGGCATCACGCACCAGCGGATAGCGTCCCGCGATGGCATCGCGGCAGAACGGCGCGCCAGTGGCCATCCACAACGCGTTGAGACGCTCACGCTCGTTACCCAGAGTCAGCGCACCGCCACCACTGTCGACATCCCGCAGGATCGCCGACAACGGCGCCGGCTGCTCGCCCGCCGCACGCTTTACCCGTCCGAGCACTTCGCCAGAGGGCGCCGGCGCACCACCACCACGGGAGGCCTCGGCGCCGTCGAAGAACTGCGCGGCATCCTTGAGCAAGGCCAGGGATGCGTCCAGCGACGCCGGAGTGGCGCTGCCGACCAGGGCATGCAGCGCAGCGAAATGCTGGTCCACGGGATTACCGGTAGGCACGGCGGCTGGCACCGTGGCGTTATCGTCCAACGCGCTTTCCAGGCGCTTGCGCGCCGTGTCGAGCTTATCCCGCACCAGACGCTCGACCGGATTGCCGGGCTTTTCGACCAACTCCCCGGCCAGCGTGGTTTCCTGCGCCGCCACCTGCAGGAAGCGGCGCAGCGGCGAGTCGGCGGCGGCCAGGGCGTTGGTCACCAGCGAGGCCTGGTTCAGCCCCGTCAGCGGCACCAGACGTATATCTGCCAGATAGGCATCCCACTGACGGATGTAATCGGCGTAGTACAGCTGCAGCACAGCGTCGGCCATCGACGCTCTGTTATCAGCGCCAAGCACTGCCTCCTGGCGGTCCAGTACCCAACTCTCGCGCGCCATGTCCTGCACCGCGCGCTCACGCTTGCCCAGCAGTTCGCGGTAGCCGGCGACACTGTAGACACCGCTGACACCCCGCGACAACGGCGCTCCACTGCTGCGTGCCAGCAGTGACGAGGCATCGCGCCCGGCAGCGGCATTGACGCTCAACTCGGCCAGGCCGGCCTGGGCCACCTGACGCTTGAGACGGTTGTAGATACGCTGCGACAAGGGCATCCCGGCCAGGGTCAGGCGCGTCTTGGCGATCAGCTCGGCATCCAGTTGCGCAGGCTCGGCATCCTCGTCCTTAAGCAAGGCGCCGACATGCGCCCACAACTGCTGGCGCTGCGCCTCGCTGGCCTGGGGCAGCGTGCGGCGCCAGTCGACATCGACCCAGGCCTGCACGGAGGCGGCATCGAAGAACTGGCGTTGGCCGAGCATCAGGTAAACGCGCAAGGTCTCGTAGAGGAACTCCTGATTGCTGGCATCGCCACGGCGCAGGGCGCTCTCCATGTCGGCGACGATGTGTGGCAGCAGGGTGCTACGCAGCAGACGCCGATACAAACTCTGCGCACCACTGCCAAGCTTGTAGCCTTGGTAAAGACCGAAGCGCATCAGCAGAGGCACGCCATCGTCGCGTCGAGCATAGCCGCCAGGCAGTTCGCGGGCTGCGTCGAGCAACGGCAAGGCCTGTAGCACCGAGCCCCCTCGCGGGAGGGCCCTGGCCAGTTGCCCAACCTCCGCGGTGCGCAGCCTGGCCTGCTCGATCAGCGTCTCGTTGCGCTGGTAACTGATGCCCATACCCACCACCAACAGCAGAGACACCGCGCCGATCAGCACCATGCCGGCCCGCAGCCATTGCCGCCGTCGCCACTCCACGCGGGCGTCGACAGCAGCCAGGCCCGCCTCCTTGAAGATGACCTCGCGCAGCAGCCGGGTGATGAAGTAGCTGCGCCCGCTAGCATAGCCTGCCGGCAACACTTTGCGCCCCAACCCGAAGGAGGCAGCGAGCGAAACCAGCACCCGGTCGATGGGGCTGCCCTCCTGGGTACCACTGGTGAAGTACACGCCTCGTAGCAGCGCCGGTACTTCGAAACGGTTGGGCTCGAATACGTTGCCAAGGAAGCCGCCGAGCACATCACCGATACTGGCGAACTGCTGTGGGAAGCTGTAGAGCAAGGCGCGCCGCGACAGGTCACGCTCCTGCTGCATACGCTCCAGCACTCTGGCCTGCAACTGGCGCTCCAACGCATCGAACTCACCGGGGAACCTGGCCAGCACTGCGCCGGGTTGCTCCGGCTGGTCCGGAGCGGGCAAGTCGAAGGTCATGCCCCAGACCTGCGCGCGCTCTTCACGGCCGAAGTGCTCGAAGAACTCGACGAAACCGGCAATCAGGTCGCACTTGGTGACCACCACGTACACAGGGAAACGCACGCCCAGCCGCTCGTACAGTTCCTGTAGACGGGCACGGATGGCCCGCGCCTGGACCTGCCGCTCAGCGTCGCCCTGTTGCAACAGGTCGCTGACACTCAAGGCGACGATCACACCATTGAGCGGGCTGCGGCGACGATGTTTCTTCAGCAGGTCGAGAAAACCGCGCCAAGCCGCCTTGTCGACTTCCGTGTCGCTGTCCTGGGTGGTGTAACGTCCTGCGGTGTCAAGCAGCACCGCCTCGTCGGTGAACCACCAGTCGCAGTTACGCGTGCCACCGATACCGCCGATGGCGGCCGCACCCAGCGACTCGCTCAGGGGGAACTGCAATCCCGAATGGGTCAGGGCTGTGGTCTTGCCACTGCCCGGCGCGCCGACGAACATGTACCACGGCAATTGGTACAGGTACTGGCCACCGAAAGTCCGGCCTGGGCTGGCCTTGCGAAGGACCGCCATGGCCGCTCGCATACGCTCGCCGAGCAGCGCCACCTCGGCCTCCGACGCCTTGGCCCCCGGTGTACGGGTATCGGCGTCGACATTGGCAACGCCGGCCATCAATTGCCGGTTGGCACGCCAAGCCACATAGCCGCGCCAGGCGAGGTACCCTCCCCACAGGGCCACCAGCATGACGATCAATCGCCAGCGCCAGCTCTCCGAGGCCAATGGCTCGCGGCCGTCGAACGACAGCAGCGGACCTTCGTACCAGATCAGCAGCGAGAGCAGCAGTACCCCCAGCAGCGATAGCAGCCAGGAGCGCGCGAACCACTCCAGAAAACGCTTGACCAGTCCGAACAGGTTCAACAGATACGACATGGCCTGATCCTCACTGCGGCTGCGCAGGAACAAATACAGTGATATCCACTCGCCGGTTACGGGCGCGGTTGGCGGCCGAGTCGTTGGCCACCAGCGGTTCGCTCTCGCCACGGCCTTCGCTGCGGTAGCGCGAGGCCGGGCCGGCACGCTCGGCCAGCAGGCGCACCACCGCCTTGGCGCGAGCGTTGGAAAGGTCGAAGTTCGATGACAGGCGTGACGACGCCGATGGCCGCACATTGTCAGTGTGCCCGACCACCAACACCTCGCCCGGCACGCTCTTCAGAGCGTCGCCAATACGTCCCAGCAACGCCTCGAAGGCAGTCGCGACTTCGGCGCTGCCGGAGGCGAACACACCATCACCGCGCAGGGTGATGATCGAGCGATCGTCGGTTTCGCGCACGCTCACCAGGCCTTGGGCGATCTCCGCCGCGAGCAAGCCCGACACCCGTACTGGCGCCGGCCCCGCCGGTGTCGCCACCTTCAACGGCGAAGCCAATCGAATCTCGGCCATCTGCGCGAACACCGGATCGGAATCGCTGTTGAGCAACCAATTGAAGGTCAATTGCAAGATCGCCAACAGCACCGCCGTCACCGCCGCCAGCACCCACAACGGCACCACCCGCAGCATCGAGCGCGGTGCAGTCGGCGCGCCACGCCAGCGTGGCGACAGATCCTGCTCGATGGGCCCGCGTTGCTGGCGGATCAGTTGCAGCAGGCGCTCACGCAGGGTCGCCAACTGGTCAAAACCACGATCGAGCACGCGGTAGCGCCCCTCCAAGCCCAAGGCCAGGCACAGATACATCAGCTCCAGCACGTCGAGGTGAGTTCGCGGGTCCTGGCTCAGGCGCTGCAGGATGAGGAAGAACTTCTCACCGCCCCAGGCTTCGTTGTGGAAGGTCACCAGCAGGCTGCGACTGCCCCACACCCCTGCACCCCAAGGCGTGCTGGAAATGGTTTCGTCAACCAAGGTGCAAAGCGCGTAGCGCGCCGCGACGATGCTCTGGGGTTCGACGCGAGCGTTGCGGGCCTGTTCCTCGAACTGCTGGATGGCCTGCACCAAGCGCTCACGCAGTGACTCCATGTCCGGCAGGCGGGTCATCGATCGCAGCGGCACTACCAGGTCGAGCAGCGGATTGGCAGCACGCACCAAGGGGTTCAAGCCGTCGCCGCACAACGCCGGCACCGGCTCCGCGAAAACGGCGCGGGGCTCGCCGGTCGCAGCGCCACTCGGGCGTCGACCGCCAGGTGTTGGCAACAGTACGGTGTGGTCCGGGTCTTGCCCGGACACTGGGAAATCGTTGTCGTTCATGCTGGTTTACCTGCCCTCAGGGGCATCGATCAGGCGTTGCGGATGGCCCAGAACTGCATGTCCAGCCCGGGGAAGCTACCGGCCACGTGCATGGCGAAGCCCGCCGACTGGGTCAGTTGCTGCCAGTACTCGCTGTTGCGGTCGAGCTCGAAATAGGTGAAGCCGGCATGGAATGGCAGTTGCCGAGGCGCCACCGGCAATGGCCGTAAGCCGATACCGGGCAGTTGCAGGTTGACCATGTCACGGATCTTCTCCACCGACCCCAGCTTGACCTGAGGCGGGAAGCCGCTGCGCAGCGCCTCAGCCGGCATCTGCGCATGCACCGCCAACACGAAGGTGGCCGAACGCAGCAGCGCGCGGTCCGGCAGCACCGCCACGCGAATGCCGAACTGACGCTCTTCGAGAGGAATCTGGATGGCCCGTGCATCGATCACCGTGGCCAGTGCACGGCGCAGGTCGAGCATCACCGGGGCAAAGGTTTCGGCCAGGGCGTCGTGGCGGTACACCGGATAACGCCGGGCGCGCTTGTCGGCCTGGGTGAAGGTTGCCAGTTCACCCGCTAGTTGGCTCAACTCGCGATACAGCATCTCCGGGTGCAAGCCGCTCATGTCGACCAGGTGACGTACCAGCGGCTCGCTGCGGTTGAGCACCTGCAGCAGCAGGAAGTCGGCGATTTCCGCCACGCCGCTGGCCGCAGGTTGCGCCAGACGCTCTGCCATGGCCGTGCCGCGCTGCTGCAGCAGTCCCAGCAGTTCCTCGACAAACTCGGCCAGGCGCGGCGCGGCACGCACATCGAGGCTCGGCGCGCAGAACACCGGATCCAGCACGACCCGCTGATCGGCACGGCGCTCGAGTATCCGGGCCACCCCAAGGGTAGCGTGGGCGTCTGCGACATCGCTGGCCAAGGCCAGGCGCAAGCGCAGCTTGCCGATGTTCATCAGAGCGCTGTTATCCAGGCCGTTGCTGTCCCAGACCTCATACTCGACGCTGCGATGACGGGCGAAGTTTTCTGCGCCCTCGCGCCCATCCACCTCGGCTACGCCGTGGCGGGCGGTAGGCAGCGCCAGGACCACTGTCAGGTCACGGGCATCGGCGGAAACCTCCAGGGGAGCGGGCATCTCGTCGAACGGCAGGCCGACCGGCGTGCCGTCAGGCAGTACACCGCTATAGGACTTGAGCGCCAGCTTGCCCAGCGCCAGGTGCTGCTCGTCGATTTCCAGGCGCGAGAAGCCCCAGGCATAAGGGCGCAGGCCAACGACCCGGGCCTCCAGGTGGGTATTGAGAAAACGGTCGTGCTGCTGCAGATGCTGGGGCTGCAGGAGCATGCCCTCCGACCATATGACTTTGCTGTTCCAGGACATGACGGGGTCTCGCGTGAGCAAATGAAAACAAGCAGACATACAGCTAGGGCTGTTCGCGCAGTCGCGCGACCTGCTGCTGGTAGGCCAGTGAGAACTTCTCGCCGAAGATCCGCTGCAGATCGTCATCGCCATCGCGGACCAGCTCTTCGTACAGCTCGGTGAGGCGATCCCACAGGCGCGCCTTGCGCCCACCGGGCAACCAACGCTGCAGGGCATTAGGCGCAGCCATCCGCCGTTCGATCTGTCCGGGTTCGAAGCGCTGTACCACTTCGCTCAGCGCCTCACGCATGCCGGCGATCAGCGCCAGCTCATGGGCCTTGAGGTCATCGAAGGCCGCGCGCAGGGCCTGCACGGCGGGCAGGTAGGCTGGCGCATCGGTGCTGAGCATCTGGCTCAGGGCGCTGACGGGATCGGGAAAAAACTTCAGCGGGTTGTTCGAGCGGGCGCCGATCATGGTCATCTCGATATGGCTCTCACGCTTGGTCAGAGCACGGGCCATCAACACGCCCATGGTGCCGCCAGTGGCTTCGCGGAGCATCTCGCCAGCCAACCGGGCCAACGCCTCGGGGCTACGCGCCGTGCGCAAACCGGGCAGCCCAAGACCTGCGAGCAGGGCGTGGAGCACAGCAGTGTCGGTACCGGGTTCGGTGACGACCGACTCGCCCGACACCGGTGTTGCCAGCTCGGGCGCTTCGACCTGCGCCACAGTCGACACCGGCGTGATGGGTTCATGCAGTGCCGGCGCCGCGATGAGATCGGCCAGGGCATCGTAGCCATCGGGAATCAACGCGCTGGCCGGTACAGGCGCGGCAGGAGGCAAAGCCTGCAGCTCCGGTGACAGGTGATCGCTCTGCGCCCCTTCAAGCACCGGCAGCAGCGGCTCGGGCTCGTTGCGCTCGAACAAGGGGGGCAGCACTGCCGGCGCGTCCTGGCCGAATAGCTTCAGGCCCAATGGATCGTCATGCTGCGCCACAGGCGCGAACAATGCCTCATGCTGCAGGATGCTGGCTGCAGCCAGCGGATCGACCTCCACCTCGGGCTTGCTGAAGCCCGGTTCGCTACGCACCACCGGGGCTTCCTGCAGCGGCGGCAGCACCTTGGGCTCGGATGCTGGGGGCGGCACGAATACCGCCAAAGTCTGGGTGCCACCCAAGCCAGTCTGGTCCGGGTCCCCCCCGTCATCTTGCAGCGATACTTCGATCCGGTAATCGCCGATCACCACTTGGTCGCCTACCCGCAACAAGGTCTCGCGGCTGCTGCCGAGCAGGCGCTCATTGACCACGCTGGGGTTGCTACCAATGTCCACCAGGTACCAGTTCGCCTCGCGCCGCTCGACCCGAGCATGGACACGGGAGATGTACTTGCCCGGGTCGTCCAGCACCAGATCGTTGCCCGGCGCGCGGCCCAGGCTGGCGGCCGCCTCCACCAGGCACGACAGCTCGGACACGAGCGGCTGCTCACGGTAGGTCTTGACCTGCAGTTTCAGTGGCATGGCGATCTCCTGTCAGAGGAGTAGGCGCACGAATCATTGCTTGCCATTGTCGGCCTCCTTAGGTTCGAGTGGTGCGCCGACTGCCCCCGGCCGGCTGGCCAGCACCAAGGCGTTGGCGGCTGCGGCGGCCTGCGGCAGAGGCAGCGGGATCATCGAGGCAATGATGGTCGGGCCGATGCTGAGGAACGAACTGCCGGCCTTGAGGGTGATGCTCGCCCCAGCCTCGATCACCACGTTCATGCCACCCTTGATGTACACGTCCGTGCCACCACTGAGGCTGGCTTTCATGGCACCGTCGAGAATTAGGTCGCAGCCGGCGACCTGGGCCAGGCTGCCACCGGTCTTGTCGTTGCGGTCACCCAGCACATGCTGGTGGCGATCACCGCCGATACGCTCGCGCACGTCTTTGCTGACCTGTGAATGACGCTCGCCGCCCACCCAGTCCAGGGCGTCCTGCTCGATGCGCTGGTCCATGTTCCTTTCAGCGTGGATGAACACCTGCTCGGCGCCTTTCTTGTCCTCGAAGCGCAGCTCGTTGTAGCCACTGCCGCCCTTGGACGAGTGGCTCTTGAGGGTGGAGCGGGTGGCCTGTTCCGGCAACGTGTAGGGCGGCATGACCTCAGCGTTGTAGACACTGCCGGTGACCAGCGGTCGGTCGGGATCGCCTTCGAGAAAACTGACGATCACCTCCTGGCCAATGCGGGGCAGGAACAGGCTACCCCAGCGCTTGCCCGCCCAGCCCTGAGCCACACGGATCCAGCAGGAGCTGTTCTCATCCTCCTTACCTTCGCGGTCCCAGTGGAACTGCACCTTGACCCGGCCGTACTGGTCGGTCCAGATCTCCTCGCCCTGCTTGCCTACGACCTTGGCGGTCTGCGGACCATGCACCAGTGGCCGGGACGTCACACAGGGCGGGCGGAATTCGTGCTGGCACGACAGCGCGGTGAAGCTGCAGGTGAGCACCGGCGCCGGGTCTTCGGGGCGGGTCGGCTCGTAGGTATCGGACGACAGCTCGTAGCGGGCGGCGAGCACCAGCACCTGCTGGTTTTGATCGTCGCGCGGGTGCTCGGCGAGGGTGAACAAGGCGCCGGGAAACAGGCCACGCGCACGGGTTTCACCCTCGATACGGCGGTGGCTAGTATGCCGTGCCTCGACCCGATGACGCGCGTAGGTCTCGCCCTGGTGGCGCTCGCGGTACTTACCGGGATAGTCGTAGCACTCGTGGCGCGACTGAGCGTAGTCGCGCGCCTGGGTCGACTTGACCAGCAGGTTGGCCGAGGGCTTTTCAAAATCGTAGTCCTGCAACGCCCAAGCGCCCGGCTCGACCTCCCCACTCATCCGCCAGTCGTAGATCACCTCGCTGTCGCGCATGGCCTGATCCTGCGCGGGCATGTAGCGGACCTGCGCGTAGCCCGGCGCCGGTGCGTGGGCGCCATAACCGTCGGCCAGTACCAGGGTATGACGCCCGGCCGAGCAGCGAAAGAAGTAGTAGATACCCTCCTGTTCCAACAGGCGGCTGACGAAGTCGAAATCGCTCTCGCGGTACTGCACGCAGTACTCCAGCACCGGGTAGCTGCCGCTGAGTCCGGCCGTGTCAATATCGGCGATGGTGTACGCCGCGAATACCGCCTTGACGATGTCCGGCACGCTCTGCTGCTGGAAAATCCGGCAATCGCTGCTGCGCGTGAGGAACCACAACCACGGTCGCAACACGGCATGATAGGTGGCGAAGCGCCCCTGGCGCCCGGTATAGGCGAAGCGTGTGATCATACCGCTGAAATGACGTTGCCCGCCCTTGGGTAGCGCGACCGAGACGGTCATGGGCGTGGCCAACAGGTCGTCGAATTCCAGGTCGGTGCGCTCGCTGTAAAGGTCGATGCGGTATTCGCTCAGGACCGACAGGCCTTCGCTGGCGCTCATGCGCCGGAACAACAGCACATCGGCACCCAGTACGCTGGTCACGGCAATTTCGCGGTTGGCTTGGATAACGGGCATCGACGACTCCTTCACGCGGGCTCGGCCAGGAGAGCTGGCATGCGGATACAACAGGCGGAGGTGGAGGTTTATTCCATGCGGATTGGAAAACATGCGGGCCAGCTGTATGGGCGTCAGTGCCGGCCTCATCGCGAAGCAAGCCCGCGCCTGCAGGTACGGCAGCGCTCTGCAGGGCGGTGTAGGCGCGGGCGCGCTATCAGGCCGCAGCGGCGGGTACGGGCCGCTCCAGCACCAGGGTGATGCCGGTGTCGTTGTAGAGCTTGGACCAGGTGTTCATCTTCTTGAAATCGGAAAAGTCATTGCCGTCCCCCGGGTCCATGAAGGTGCCGTCTGGCCGCTGCATCACGTAGTGCAGGCCAATGCCGAAAGTCATCACGATCTTCAGTGCGCGGCGATTGGCCGCCAGCGCAGGTGGCTCGCAATGGAGGATGGCAAAACCGGCCCTAACGCACTTGGCCTCGGCATCGGGGTAGAAGGTCGACAGCGCGCTGGCGATCATGCCGCTCATGTAGATCTTCACGTCCAGCCCCAGCTCGCGGGCAGCGATGGCGACGTTATGCGGGAAGGAATAGCCCAGCTTGGTCAGGTCGGTCTGTGTCACCCGACCACCCGTGACCGAGCCCGAGGTGATCTGGTACAGCGCCGCCTCGCAGAAGTAGTTGGCTTGCAGGGCCTGTCCCGTGCAGCGCGAACCGGTCTCCGGCAGACGGTCGACACCAAGCTCCATCGCCGCACAAAGCAGGGAGGCCGCACCACAGGAGAAAGCGAAGTCTTGTTTCTTTTTCATGGAAAGCTCTCGAAGGCACGCAGGCCCGGGGTCACTTGATGTCGGTAATCCAGAAGAACGGGTTGGGATGTCCGGAGAACGCCGCGGGCTTGTCGACGATCTCCAACTGGCTGCCGCTGTAGCGCCACGAGGCGTAGTGCAGCGGCGCGAAGTACAACCGCGAGTTGACGTAGTCGAAGACGATACGAAAGCGATTGCCGCCCCACCCGTAGCTGTCCAGGTCGCCCGCGGTGTACTCGACATAGCCCGTGGAGCTGTTGCCGCCGCCGCGATCGGAGGAGTGATGCTTGTTGGCCCGTGCATAGGCATCGTAAAGCTGGCCACGCCCGGACGACGGTTGCTGGGCCGTCAGTTGCGGCAGGTAACAGGGGGTGTTGGCATGGATCTGACGCATCGCGCCCAGGGTGTCGTCGCCGATAGAGGTGGCATTGGCGCTGCAATCATAGGGGGCCGCCGACTGCATGAGGGTACGCATCAGCTGCTTGACTCGCGCATCCACCGGCAGGTAGCGGAAGTCGATCTTGTACAGGTTGAGGATCGGCCCGTTCTTGTCGGCTTTGACGAAGTCGGGGTCCGCCGCCTCCTCCAGAGCCTTGATGAATTCGTAGCTGTTTTTCTTGCCGTCGCGTTCAGACATGCTCGTTACCTCAATGGTCGGCCAGGATACGGTCGCGCGCTTCAGCGCAGGTGGCGCACCCAGACTTTGGCATCGTTGCTGTCGGTCAGTTTTTCCCAGTCCCGAAACAGCGTCTGCCAGTCGGCAAGCGGTTTATAGGATTCGTGCTCGCTGGCCAGCAGCCGTTCGATACGCCGCTCGGTTTCCTTGAAGCGCACCGCCTCGGCGCAAGCCACCACGGCGAACGACAACGGCAACCTGAGGTGGTCGTAATTGCCACCGCTGTAGTCGCGTAGCGCCGCCAGCTTCATGCGGGTGAAGGCCGAATAGGTAGTCGTTTGGGTATTGGTCCGCAACTCGGTATGGGAGCTTTTCATTTCCGTATTCTTGACCTTGACGCTGTTGCCACCGACGGCCAGTTGAGCGTCCAACGACCAATCGCAGTCAGCGAAGCGGTACCAGGTGTTGGAAGCGCCGAGGAAGGCAACGATGTACAGCGACTTGCGCGCCATCAGCAGGCTTGCGGCCACCTCCTGGCCGGGCTCCAGTATCAGGTCGAGGCGAAAATAACCCCTACGCCCGTTAGCCAGTTTAAGCAGCGTACGCATCTGTGCGATGGCCTCGGCGTAGAGGAAAAAGCCGGTATGCAAATGCATGGTGATGATCATGGGTCCACTCCTACGGTGTCATCGAACACGTAATGAAACGCCCCATCGCGCACACTGACATGCACCTGGGTGGCCGGCTGAGCACGCATCATCCGTTCGAGGAATTCACGGCTAATGGCGGGCAGTACCGAATGGGTCAGGATCGCGTCGATCATCCGCCCGCCACTCTCAAGCTCGGTGCAGCGACTGGCAATCAGCGCCACCACGTCCTCGTCGAAACTGAACGGCAGGCCGTGACGCTCGCGCAGGCGTTGTCCGATGCGGCCCAACTGCAGGCGGATGATGCTGGCGAGCATGGCGTCGCTCAGCGGGTAATAGGGGACCACCACCACACGCCCAAGCAGCGCCGGCGGAAACACATTCAGCAGCGGCTCGCGCAGGGCCTTGCCGAGGATCTCCGGGTCGGGCGGCAGGTCCGAGCGATGGCACAGCCGGCTGATGGTTTCGGTGCCAACATTGGTGGTGAGCAGGATCACGGTATTCTTGAAGTCGATCACCCTGCCCTCGCCGTCTTCCATCCAGCCCTTGTCAAACACCTGGAAGAACAACTCGTGCACGTCGGGGTGCGCCTTCTCGATCTCGTCCAGCAGCACCACGCTGTAGGGCTTGCGCCGCACCGCCTCGGTCAGCACCCCTCCCTCGCCATAACCGACATACCCCGGTGGCGCGCCCTTGAGGCTGGAGGCGGTATGCGCTTCCTGGTACTCGCTCATGTTGACGGTGATCAGGTTGTGCTCACCGCCATATAGCGACTCGGCCAGCGCCAGGGCCGTCTCGGTCTTGCCGACCCCGGAGGTACCCGCGAGCAGGAATACGCCCACCGGCTTGCCAGGGTTGTCCAGACCCGCTCGGGCGGTCTGGATGCGTCGGGCGATGGCCTCCAGCGCATGGGGCTGACCAATGATACGACGCGCCAGGGTGTCGGCCAGGTTGAGCACGTTGTCGATCTCGTTGCGCACCATGCGCCCTACCGGGATGCCGGTCCAGTCCTGCACCACCGAGGCGACCGCTTGTTCATCGACGGTCGACAGGATCAGCGGCGTTTCGCCCTGGGCCTGGGTCAGGGCGTGCTGGCGGACGCGAAGCTCGTCCAGGTCCCCACTCGCACCGCCGTCGCCTGCCAATTGCGCGCGCAGTCCGAGAATCGCCGCCACCTGTTCCTGCTCGCTGGCCCAGCGCGCCTCCAGCTCGTCGAGACGACCGCGCTCCTGCAGCAGTTGCTCATCGACAGTGGCCTGGCGCGCCTGGATATCGACGCCCAGTGCCCGCTCGCGGTCGATGATCGCCAGTTCGGTCTCGAACGCCTCGATCCGCCGCCGGCTGTCGTCCACCTGCGCCGGGGTAGCATGCAAACTGATGGCGACCCGGGCACAGGCAGTGTCCAGCAGGCTGATAGCCTTGTCCGGCAACTGCCGCGCGGGGATGTAGCGGTGGGACAGACGCACCGCTGCCTGCAGCGCCACGTCGAGGATCTGCACCTGGTGGTGATGGGCCATGGCATTGGCGATACCGCGCAGCATCAGCAATGCGCGGGCTTCGTCGGGCTCATCGACCTGCACGGTCTGGAAGCGCCGGGTCAGTGCCGGGTCCTTCTCGATATGCTTCTTGTACTCCGCGAAGGTGGTGGCACCGATCGTACGCAATGTGCCACGGGCCAACGCGGGCTTGAGCAGGTTGGCCGCATCACTGGTGCCCGCGGCGCCACCGGCACCGACCAGGGTGTGGGTCTCGTCGATGAACAGGATCACCGGCTTGCTACTGGCCTGCACTTCGTCGATCACCGTGCGCAAGCGCTGCTCGAACTCGCCTTTCATGCTCGCCCCGGCCTGCAGCAGGCCGACATCCAGCACCAGCAGCCGCACCTCGCGCAGCGCCGGAGGCACGTCACCACGAACGATGCGCTGGGCGAAACCTTCGACCACGGCGGTCTTGCCGACCCCCGCCTCGCCCACCAGGATCGGATTGTTCTGCCGACGACGCATGAGGATGTCGATGACCTGGCGGATCTCGTCGTCACGTCCGACGATCGGGTCCAACTCCCCACTACGGGCCTGCCTGGTGAGATCAATGGTGAACTGCGCAAGCGCCTGCTGGCCACCCTGCGCAGATGGAGCGAGGGCGCCAGAGACGTCGCCCGGCGCCAGCTGGAAGCCATCGGTGGCGATCTGACGAGCCTCGGGCGAGCCATCCAGCAGTTCGGCAAAGCGCTCAATCAGGTCATCGACCTTGACCCTGGCGAACTCGCTGGACACCGCCAGCAGGCCATTGCGCAGGCCACGGTCTTTGAGCAGGCCGACCAGCAGGTGCCCGGAGCGCACCTGCGACTCACCGAACATCAGCGTCGCCTGCACCCAGGCGCGCTCGACGCTCTCCTCCAGTTGCGACGACAGGTCGGTGATCGAGGTCGAGCCACGCGGCAGGCGATCCAGCGCCGTAGTCAGGTCACGCGCCAGCCGTGCCGGGTCTAGCTCATAGTGGCGAACGACGCGTGACAGGTCGCAATCGTCCAGTTGCAGCAACTGGTGCAGCCAGTGCACCAGCTCCACGTAGGGGTTGCCGCGCAATTTGCAGAACACTGTGCTGCTTTCGATGGCCCGGTAACACAGGCCATTGAGCTTGCCGAACAGGGCAACCCGACTGATTTCAGCCATGACTGGCTCCTTGCGATGAAGTGGATAACGCAACACGGGGATTGATCAGCAACTGACGGTCGTCCTCGTCCGGTGGAGCGCCGCTCAGCCAACTGCTCCAGCCCAGGCGCGCCTCCTTGCCCAGGCGGGTACCGGGCAGGTGCTGACGGGCGACGACCAGGTTGACGTCCCAGTCCAGTGCCAGCCCCGCGTACTGGCGGACCCAGGCGCTCAGGCGCTGCAGGCTTTCCCCGCCCGGCAGCAGCCGGCGAACCTGGTCCATGTCCAGCGGGCCGATGACCACGCGGAATTTGCCTTGGGCATTCCATACCTTGCGACCGAGCACGCTCCCTTCCCCCAGGCGCACGGCGTCGGGCCCACTGCGCAGGGTGCACAGGCCATCGGCAGGCAGAGTCATCCAGTGGCCGACGAACTGCTCGACCTTGACCGGCGCCCGGAAGAAATCACCCAACAGCGCCGCCAGTCCGCCAGCATTGCGGACCTGCGGCGCCAGACGCCCGGCGTAGTGCTGCTTGGCCAGGTCAGGCACGGCGTCACGCCCCTGCAGCGAGGGCATGCCCAGTCCGATCAGCGAGGCGACGTACATCGAAAAGCGATCCGCCCCCGGACGGTCCAGGCTCACTGCGGGCTGCGCACAGGCCCAGGCGCGGTAGAACAGGCTGATGAGGCGGTGATGAAATACATCGCAGAAGCGCGCCAACGTCGGATCGTTGAGGTTGCGTTGACGATCACGGATGTATTCGCTCAGGTGCAACGGCATCGGGCCGTTGGCGCCGAGCAGGCCGAAGAAATTCAACAGCAGCAGCGGTGGGCGTTGCTCGTCAGCCGGGTGCAAGTTGGCGAGCATCGCCGGCTCGAAGGCCAGCGACGGTTGCTGGCCAAAGCGCAGCGCTTCGTCGGCGGGGTGACTGGCCTGGCCGATCCGCGGCCGGTCGGCGAAAGCGCACTCCAACTGGCGCAACGCAGCGTGGAAGTCGAAAGCTGCGGGGTGCTGCTGCAGGCGTTGCAGCAGGGCTACAGGATCTCGCATCGCCCTACCCTCGTCGGCCACTGCATGATCACCCCACGCGTGGTGCTAATGACCTGCGTCTCGGTAAAGGCATTGAGCGCTACGTACTTGGCGAAGAACTGCTCTAGCACAGCCCCAAAGATGAACACCCCGGCACCTTCGAAGGCGCTTTCGTCGAGGGTCACGCTGACCTGCAGGCCGCGCCCGTAGGTGATCGGCCCCGGCAACGGCAGGCGCCGCACGATCGAGCGGGCGGCCACCGAGCGCAGGCCGTCGATCTGCTTGTGCGCCGAGCTGTCATCAGGGCCGCAATACAGACGCAGCAGCTCGCGCAGCGCCGTGGCGCCCTGCTCCGGGTCCTGGTCGAGCAGCGACAGGTAATTGAGTGAAAGGTGACTGACCAGCCGCCAGGCCGTCTCGCCCTCGGCGAACGAGACACGCGGCGCGGTGGGCCCGGCTACACAACGCACTGCCCGTACCGGCGCGCCAGACTCGACCGTGAAATCGGTCCGGCCACCGCCCACTGGCATGCTCAGTACCAGATCGCGATTGGTGCACAGGGTATCGACCCCCAATTGGCGCAGATCGCTGCGGTATGGCGCTTCGTGTACATCGACCAGCGACAGGAAGATTTCGCTACCGATATAGCTTGAGCGCGGGCCCTGCCGACGCTGCTGCTCGGACAGCGCCCGTCTGTCGCGGCGTACCTGGTACCAGGCGCCGGCCCCCACGCCCTGCAGATCATTGGCATGGTAGAACGAAGCGAAATGCTGCTCGGCCTCGGCGCCACTGTCATAGCCAGTGACGCCGGTGACCTGGTAGATCTCGTAGTCCATGGGACGGGTGCGATCCGGCACCACGTGGTAGTCGGACTGCTGATCGGACAGGTGCACACGGTCGGCGCGCTTGGGGAACAGGTTGATCGCCGGGGTGCAATGCAAAGCGAACTGGGCGGCGCTGGTGCTGTTTTCCAGCACCGGGTTGAAGCTGCGCAATAGCACGATCACATCCAACTGGCTGACCTCGCAGCGCTTGACTGCCGCCCCCAGGCCACCCAGTTCGACGAACTGGAAGCGCTGAGGCAAGGTGAAGTACTCCTGCAGCAAGCGATACCCCTGGAACGAGCGTGGCCCTGCCGGCAGCAGCGCTTGCTCGTCATCGAAGCCATGGACGCGGATCACCGGGCGCTCGAGCACCTCATGCCAGCGGCTGTCGTCCTGCACCGGCTGAACCAGCAGGCCGACCGACTGTGCCAGCAACTGCTCGAGCATGCGCCCGGCATGGCCGTCGGCACCACGCAGGTACAAGCTGAGGCTGGTCAGGTCCAGTTCGTTGAAGACAAGCCCTGCGCCGACCTCAAGACGCAGGCGCAACGCGGCTTTGACCGGCCCCAGGCGCGACAGCTCGACGCCGCCGACCTGTCCGGCGCAGGCGAAATAGCGCGCCTCGGTAAGCGCTATCGGCCATAGGGTGACATCGTGGGCAGTGCGAAACTCGCAGGCGGTCTGGTCGCCTTTGCCCAGCAGGCTATGCAGCGCCGTGCCGCGTGGCACGGTGAACCCCTGGGCCAGGCTACCTTCGCTCATGTCCGGTTGTAGTTGCACCACCGCAGTGGCGGGCATCGGCGTCAGGTAATGGGGGTAGACCAGCTCCAACAGATGGTTAGTGAACCGCGGGAACTCGGCATCGATCTTCAATTGCACGCGTGCCGCCAGAAAGCTGAAGCCTTCGAGCAGACGCTCGACATAAGGGTCAGCACAGGCGTGGGTCTCAAGCCCCAGGCGCCCGGCGACCTTGGGATAATCACGGGCGAACTCGCCACCCATTTCCCGCAGGTGCTGGAGCTCACGCTCGTAGTAGCGCAGCAGTCGTTCGTTCACCGGGCGCCTCCGAAATCGATGTCGTAGAGCTTCACTTCACCGGCCTCAAGGTCCAGTTCGGTCTTCAGGTACAGGCGCTCGGGCAACGGCTGCCCCCACAGCTCGCCATGGATCTCGAACGCCACCTGGTTGGGGCTGCCTTGTTCGCTGACCACCGGCAACAACGTGACGCGGATACTGTCGCGCAGGATCCGCGGCTCGAAATCCTCGATGACCTGATGGATGCGCCGGGCCAGGGCCTGCGGATCAAGCCCCGTGATGGTCTTGCCGGACAGGTCCGGCAAGCCGAAGTTGAGCACCGAGCGCCTGGCCAGTGGGTAGCCGCCAAGCTCCTGGACGCTGCCCAGGTTCGTGCTGTTGAGCAGCCAGCCCAGGTCGCGCAGCACTGCCCGGCGCAAATTGCGCATCGACAACACGCGCTGCTCGCGCAACTCTTGGGTCTGCTCGCGGGCATCGTCGCTCAGGCGATCGAGCAACGAGGGCTGCAAGCGTTCCCTGCTGGTCAGTTCGGCCATGGGCAGGCCTTCGGGAGATAGGATAGGGAGACAATCATCGACGCAGCTCCAGTCGACTCATGGGGTGGACCAGTACCGGGATACCGGCCCGCCCCAGGCCTGGGTCAGATCTTGGCGTTGGCTTCCAGGTCCCACTTCTTCGGTGTGCCGGTGGTGATCTTCTCACCGCTGAAGGAGTCGTACTGGTAGCTGATCTTGGTGAAGTTGATGGAGAAGGTTTCACTGGGGCGCTCGCCGTTGCTGTTGGCCGAATAGGAGCTGATGATCGCCTCCTCCAGTTCCAGCTTGAGGAACACCTGCTCTTTCTTCTCGGCGCCCCCGGTCTGGATGAAGTGGATCTCGGCCTTGCCCAGGCTCTTGCCACACACCGCTTCCATGAACAGGTCGGCCGAGGCCAGGTCGGTGGCCTTGGTCAGGGAGATTTCCGAGAACGAAGGGTTGCTGGTGTCACGGTCGGCCCCGCCACCGCTGGTGGAGATGGCGCGACCGACGCCCATCTGCAAGGCATCGATGGTGATCCAGTCGGTGTGGCCGGAGACGGTCGACGTGCCTTTGATTTTCTTGCCGTTGAAGTTGAGCAGGATCATGGTCAATACCTTTTCAGTCGATCAGTGAGGGGTGCAGCGAGGTTGCTAAGCCAGCGACCATCAGGTCTTGGCCGAAGGCAGCTTGGAGACCAGGCGCAGCGATACCGTCAGCCCTTCGAGTTGGTAGTGGGGGCGCAGGTAGAATTTGGAGTGGTAGTAGCCGGGGTTGCCCTCGACCTCCTCGACCACTACCTCGGCACCGGCCAGGGGCTTGCGCGCCTTGTCCGATTCGGTAGCAGTGGCCGGGTTGTGCTCGACGTAGCGGCCGATCCAGTTGTTGAGCCAGACCTGCATGTCGGCGCGCTCCTTGAACGAGCCGATCTTGTCGCGCACGATGCATTTGAGGTAATGGGCAAAACGGCAAGTGGCGAACAGGTATGGCAGGCGCGCAGCCAGGTTGGCGTTGGCGGTGGCATCCGGGTCGTCGTACTCGGCCGGCTTGTGCATCGACTGGGCACCGATGAACGCGGCCAGGCCACTGTTCTTCTTGTGCACCAACGGCATGAAGCCGTTCTTGGCCAGCTCCGCTTCGCGGCGGTCGCTGATGGCGATCTCGGTCGGGCAGGTCATGTCGACACCGCCATCGTCAGTCGGGAAGGTGTGCACCGGCAGCCCTTCGACCGCCCCTCCCGATTCGATGCCACGGATCTGCGAGCACCAGCCGTAGTGCTTGAACGAGCGGTTGATGTTCACCGCCATGGCGTAGGCGGCGTTGGCCCAGGTGAAGTCCTTGCTGCCCACGCTGTCGGTGGTTTCCTCGAAGTCGAAGTCTTCTACCGGGTTGGATTTGGCACCGTACGGCGCACGTGCCAGGAAGCGTGGCATGGCCAGGCCTACGTAGCGCGAATCTTCCGAGGCGCGGAAGTTGCGCCAGGCGGCATGCTCGGGAGTCTGGAATATCTTGGTCAGGTCACGCGGGTTGGCCAGCTCCTGCCACGACTCCATCAGCATCACGCTGGGGTCGGCGGCGGTGATCAGCGGGCAATGGGTCGCGGCGCTGATCTTGGCCATCTGTGACAGCAACTCCACGTCCGGTGCGCTGTTGTTGAAGTAGTAGTCGGCAACGAAGGTACCATAGGGCTCGCCGCCGAACTGGCCGTACTCTTCCTCGTAGAGCTTCTTGAACAACGGGCTCTGGTCCCAGGCTACCCCCTTGAACTTGCGCAAGGTCTTGTGCACTTCGCTTTTGGAAATGTTCATCACTCGGATCTTCAGCGACTCATCCGACTCGGTGTTGCTGACCAGGTAATCCAGGCCACGCCAGGCACTTTCCAACGACTGGAATTCCTCGTGGTGGAGGATGTGATTGATCTGCTCGGACAGCTTGCGATCGAGCTCGGCGATCAGCCCCTCGATGGTGCCAAGCACATCGCCACTGATCAGCTGGGTGTCTTGGAGCGCTTGCCCTGCCAAGGTGCGCACGGCGTTTTCCACCGCGTCGCGGGCCTTGTCGGTCTTGGGCTTGAACTCTTTCTGCAGCAGGCTTGCGAAGTCACCGAGGTCGATTTCGCCTGGTGCTGACAACGCGTTTGCGTCTTGGCTTTGCAAGGTGGACATTTGCAGCATCCCTCGATTTTTGGGCAAAAGGATCTATCTGCCGGTGCCGCGAGGGCCCAGCCGGGTTACAGGTCGTTCAACGGGTCGTTGTTGTCAGTCGGCGTGCAGGTCTTGCAACGCGTCGGCCTGAGGTTTGGGCGTAGCGCTCAGGGCTTGGAGCAACGCAGGGTCCTTGAGCACCCGGGCGAGCAGCTCCTCAGCGCCGGTCTTGCCATCCATGTAAGTCAGCAGGTTGGAGAGTTGGTTGCGTGCGCTCAGCAGCGCTTCAAGCGACGGCACCTTGCGCGCCACGGCACCGGGGGTGAAGTCGTCCATGCTCTCGAAGGTGATATCCACCGGCAGGTTGCCCTCGCCGGTGAGAGTGTTGGGCACCTGGAAAGCCGCACGCGGCTTCATCGACTTGAGGCGCTCGTCGAAGTTGTCCACGTCGATCTCCAGGAACTTGCGCTCGGCCACTGGCGGCAGCGGCTCGGCCGGCTTGCCGGAGAGGTCCGAGAACACGCCCATGACGAAGGGCAATTGCACGGTCTTTTCGGCGCCGTAGATCTCCACGTCGTATTCGATCTGCACGCGTGGGGCGCGGTTGCGGGCAATGAACTTCTGACTGTTTTCTGCCACGGGGCTTCTCCTGTGCTTAGGGGACGATAGGCTGGGTTGAGTGGATTCAATCGTCGCTGCCGCTGTCATGGCGAACGCCGCTGACCAGGGCCATCTGCGCCAGGCCATCGGGGGCCAAGTCCTGCAGCAGCTCCATGAAACTCAGGTCGAGCAGCTTGCGGGCGCGCTGCAGCAACAGCGGCACCGGGCTGGTCGGCTCGTGCACGGCAAAGTAGGCGCAGAGCCGATCCAGAGTCTGGCGCACGTCATCGCGGTTACCGATCTCGCCGCATGACGCTGCAAGTGGTTGCGGCGCATCGGCACTTGCCTGCATTGGCGCCGTGACGGTCTGTTGCGGCAGACGCTGGCGCACGTTGTCGACAGCGCGGCGCAACAGATTCGACAGGGCACTCAAGTCGATGGCGCTGGCGAAACCGACACGCTCGGTGAGCAAGTTTTCTATATGCACGCTGCTCTGGTGGGCCTGCTCCAGCAGCGTCAGGGTGGCTTGCAGAGTCTCCTGGCCGGCCTCCTGAAACGTCGCTTCGATCATCGCCAGCGACAGCGCGGCCTGGTCGGGGGAAGCACCCAACTCGCCGGTGGCCAACTCGATATCGCGCAGGCTGACCTTGCCAAGCGCCACCACCTCGACCAGCGGCGTCTCGCGCAGGGCTTGCAACAGGCCTGCGGCCTCGCACAGGCTGGCCAGCACGCTGACGCGCAGTTGCGGATCGTTGTCGTCGCCCGGATCCAGTTGTGGGTGTACCTGCTCCCAGTGCTCGTCCAGCAGTGCCTCGACTAGCGCCAGGCCGGCCGCCAAGCCGCGAAGGCCATGCAGATTCAGTCCTGCGCTGGTCAGGTACACCGCCAGGCGCAAATCGCGACTGCGTGCAGATAGCGCCAGCGCCAGGCGGGCGACCTCCTTCCAGTCGGGGGCGGTGGCCTGGGTCAGGATGCTGCCGTACTCGACCTCCGGCGTGCCCTGGGCCAGGGCTTCAAGATCCAGGTAGTCGGCATCGTATTCCAGGCTCTCACCACAGGGGTGCTCGCCATCGAACGGCCTAGCCAGGCTTGCGAGTTCACTTGTCCAGGTGTCGCTTGCACACGGATCGGAAAGGCCCATCGAAATACCCCGTCAGTCACGAAGAATCTGCATTCGTGAAGGAATAACAAACGGAGTCCGGGTTTTATTCCGATAGAAAATGAAAAATTTATCGTGCCAGGCGAGCCAGTTTTACATCACTCCCCAAACGCGCTTGTTCCGTTAGAGGGTGATCTGTGAACCTGGACTCAGTGCCCACCCATCTCGGCGAGACGGCGTCGATGGGACTCGGCATAAGCTGCCGCTCGGGCGTGCAACAACGGATCGTCCGAGGGCTGGATGCCCCTGGGCAGCACCAATGGATTGAAGTCGATATCCCGGCACGGGCCATCGATCTGGGACTGCTGCTGGTCGATCACCAGCACACCGGCATCGATTTCGCGATGGCCAGGACGGCTCCAGCGCTGGGTCGCATCGTTGCTCACATCGCCAGGCAGCGCCAAGGTCAGGATCAGGTGCCAGCGCGCCGCGTTCTGGGCCAGGCGTGTGACTAGGTCGTAGGTCAGCAGATCAGGATCATTCTGTTCGATCTGTCGCTCATTGAGCGCGGTATACGGGGTTTCCGGCTCCATGCGCCAGCGCACCAGGTGCTTGCCACCTGCGGCGTCGGTGAAATAGAAGGCGTTGACGCTGTAATAAGTCCCGTTGTCGAACCCCGAGGACGGCGGGTGCGCCTGCAGCCATTCTTCGAAGGGGCGTATTTCGGGGTGGGTGCGACGAAACTCGCTCAAGCGATGGGGGTTGGCCACGGTAGTGCCCGGATCCGGCACCGCAGCCCGCAGTTGTTCGAACAATGCCTGGGGCGTACTGACGAAGAACACCGGCACGGAGTTGAGCGCCATGCGCCACGACTCGTTACCCTCGCGCATGTCCAGGGCCAAGCTGCGCAGGTGGCTGCGAGTATCGCTGACTGAAGGGTCACCACCGGCCACGGAAAACCGTCCGATCACGGGGAAGCTACCTTGGCGCAGGAACGCTGTGTGGGACCACTCGGCACCACGACCGTTACTGTCGAAGCGGCCACTGATGCATATGCCTTTGGCGTGATTGCGACGAAAGCCCGGATGTTCGCCAGTCGCAGCTTCGAAGGCATCGACCATGCGCGCGGCGTCGGCGCGCGTGGAAAACGCCCCGGACAGCATGATGGACAGGGCGCAGCCCATGCCTGCTAGAAGAATGAGGGCTGCGATGGAGAGGAAACGCCGGGAAACGGTGCGGTGCATTGGAACGGTCCAGGATCAAGGCGCCTGCGCCGCACCCGACTCCCTGGGGTTCTACTGGCGAATATCGGCAACCCACAGCGAAGATGGCGGCGCTACCTCGGCACCGAACAGCTGACCGGTACTGCGGTCGGCCACCAAACGTGCAACAGCATCAAGATCGACGCCCTGCGGGGTGCCGATCAGCGCGTAGCCTAGCTGAGACTGCCGCCACATCACAACATCCATACCCGCGACGTTTATCTGGGTAAGCGCTTGGTCGGGCTTGGGCTCCTTCATCACGCACAGCGCCACCGGATCACCCTGCACCGGCAGGTATACCAGTTGGACCAGCGCCTTGCCGTTGAAACGCAGGCGCTGCACGCGCTTGAGGGTAAGCCCGGCGGCACTAAGGTCGGGCACGCGCAGCTCCAGGCCATCCAGCTCACGGATATCGGAGATGGTGCGGCTCACATCTTCGCCATCGGCCTTGACGTAACTCACCGTGTCGCGACTGTACAGGCGCTGATAGGCTGCCGCCTGTTGCACCCAGGGCGACGGCTGGACCTGGGCCACGGCCGGGGCCTGCAGAGCACTGTCGGTATTCAGCGCACCGTCGAAGATACCGGACTGCAACACCAGGCCATAGCAAGTTGCGCCCGTGGCGAAGGCCACGGCCAGCCAGCCGAACTTCGGCTTGCCGAACACGCGGGACAACAGGCTCTCGGACTCGCCGACCGGAGCACGGGGGCGGGAAACAGGAGTCGGTTCGGGCGTAACGGCTTGCGCCCTGGCAGTATGTTCGGCGACCAGTGCATCGATATTGCGCGTCAGGCTCTCGGGCACCGGCGGCACCGCCTGGCGAGCGAAGGCTTCGGAGTATGGCAGGACCGACGACATCAGCAGCGCGACACGCTCGGCCACTTCCGGCGAAGCGTTCATGAGCTGCTCGACTTCCTCGCACTGTTGCGGCGACAGCTCGCCGTCAACATAAGCCATTAGCAGAGCATCGTCCGCTATAGTGGTGGTCACTTCCCGAACTCCATTGTTCATGGTACTTCACGTCTTGACTACGTCGCTCTGGCCTTGTGAGCCGCTCGACGGGCTGGCGGATAGCCGGCACGCCATCATATTAATATCGCCCAAACTATCGCAAGCTGCATGCATGATCATTGAAAAGAGATCGAAAGCATCGCAAAAGTGCATTATAAATCGTTTGCGCGGCGCATCCGGATAGGTTTTTATTCTCCGGGATGGCACAATCCACACAGTGTATCGGCTCTGTGACATTGAAGTCCAAGACATGCGAAGGGACCCGCCAGCCTGTGTGTGGGCTGGGGCATGGCGCATCCTGACTTCATGTCGACTTTATTACACGAAACGAGGAACTATGGCGATCACTGGTGCAGACCTTCCCACACTGCTCCCCGGCATGCTGCCGCGCCTGTGGACCTTTGCTCTGCGTATTTCCGGCGACCGCCACGACGCCGAGGACCTGGTCCAGCTGGCCTGCGTCCGCGCCTTGGAGCGCGCTCATCAGTTGCAACCCGACACCTCCCCCTTGAGCTGGATGTTCGCCATCGTCCACACAATCTGGATCAACGAAGTCCGCTCGCGCAAGGTGCGTAGCCGCTCGCGCCAGGAATGGAACGACAGCATTATCGAGGGCGTCACCGATCCGGCTGCGCAAACGCCGGAAAGCGACCTGATGCACCAGCAGATCCTCACGGCGGTGAACAATTTGCCCGACGGCCAGCGCGAAGTCATGCTGCTGGTGGCCATCGAGCGCTTCAGCTACAAGGAAGCCGCTGAAATTCTGGAGGTGCCTATCGGCACAGTCATGAGTCGCTTGTCGCGGGCCAGGCAAACGATTGGCACACTGTTCAGCGACACCCTGGAACGGCCTGCAAATGGCCACAGCCTGCTGCAGACCTGAGCCACCTCCTGGCGAACAACGTTCATCTTCAGGCGCTTGCATGCGCCCTCCTCCTTGTTTTCACACACCTGCGCCGCTTTGCCCGCATTACTGACACAGTGCGCTGCCACCAGTATTTTTACAAGTATCGGGAACCAATTTTAATAAATAAAGTCACCGCCATACGTCGCGCAACTTCCACCGTTGAAAAGTTCGCTATAACACTTGGTCATGCGCGTTTATTCCATAGCATTTATTATCTCTTTCGATTGCCATTTCGTTCTATTCACTCCTATTCTCGCCGCCAGCTCACGACTGCCCGGTTCGATCGACCGGACAACTTTCCCGACTATTCCCTACAAACTTTACCGAGGCGGTCGCGGATGAAGCGTCACCTGGTACGGAGCCTTCCGCGCACTCTGTCCCCAGGCTGACGGCACTTCCGACCAGTATCCATGGCTTTCACATACATGAGAACGGTAGCTGAGAAGCAGGCCCGCGCTCGCTCGACAGGGCTTATTGGCCCAGGAATACATACCTCGCGCTGTACGGCTCGAGGTGCAACGCCCCCTCCTCCTGGCAACTCCCCGCGAACTGGCCACCATGGGTATCGAGACGCTGCACCTCGCGAACCGCTGGCAACGCCCCCTGATACGTCACAATCTCCAGGCGCAGTTGGGCAATATCCTGCTCATTCGCCCCCGGCGCCTGGGCGACGACCTTGCCAGTCACCAACGTGCCGTCGGTCATCTGCCATGAAGGACCAGCGAAATGGCGCCCAACGGTTCGGCCATCGAGGATGAGGGTCGCCAGCGGCTCGCGGAAAGCCCAGGCCAGCTTGCCCGCGTCGTCGACACGGCACTCGTAGATCTGTACGCCGTGCGCCTGCACGCTGAGCAGTTCAGTAGCGCCAGGCACTGGGGGGAACGCTTCGTTGGCCACCGCGACACGCACCGAGCCCGCCAACATCAACAGGGTCAGGGCACAGTAGCCAAGCGGGCTGCAGCCTGCGAATGACGCTAACGCACGCCGCACGCCGAGCAGTGAGATGTCATACATGATCGTCTGTCTCCGGTGATGGATTGGAGCAGACACAACAGGCCAGCCTCACAACTTATTCCCCGGGATATGCGACTCGCCACCGTCCGCATTACACCGTCGCGCACAGGTCGATAACACTCGGGCACAAGCTTTTATTCCATGAAATCGGTCAATACATCCCATTGAAATACATAGAGAAAATTGACGTTCCCCAACGCGCCTCAGCAGCTACTCTGCGCACATTTCCAGCCCTGACGGACAGCCCCGTGGCCGCCGTTCCTTTCGATGGCAGAACCATGGACAGAACCCCGATACTTCTTCTCCTGACCGGCCTGCTGAGCCTGTCGTCAGCGCTCGCCGCGCCAACCGACCTTGGTGTGCTCAGCGTGGCGGAAAAGCCTGCGCAACTGATCCGAGCCACGTCCTTGTACGAAGCCGCGGCCGGTACTCGCCTGAAGGCCAGCGACTATCTCGAATCCGGCAGCGCTGGCCTGCTGCTCGACCAGGTGGCTGGCGTACGCCTGGCCCTGGGCCCGAAAACGCGTATCTACCTGGAACAGAACGGTAATACCACCCACATCGGCCTGCTCGAGGGCTGGCTCAAGCTGCAGCCACTGTCCGGGAAACCCTCAAGCCTACGCGTCGATACAGCCAATCTGATGCTGGACGCCAGCCACAGCGCCAGCGTCATTCACGTCCAGGGGATGCGTACCGAAGTCTTCGTTGAGGACGGCACGCTCGGTATGGTCGAATCCAAGGGCCGCGAAAGCCGCAAGGCTAGCCTCAAGCGCGAAGAGTACGCCCGGCGCCTGGACGATTCGCCGTTGAGCGCCGCAGGACGCCCGCCCAGCGCGTTCATCAGTACGATGCCAGCGGCGTTCTTCGATCCGCTGCCCGCCGTATCGCCGCGCAAAGGCGCAGGCGATACGTTGAAGAAGCTGCGCGACGTCACCTTCGCCGATGTCTCCCCACTGCTGCTCGGCCCACTGAAAAGCAACGCCCGCTCGCTGGCCACACGCTTCTCGCCGCGGCTGTCAGACCCGGCATTCCGCCAGGCGATCCTGCAGCATTTCGGCGGCACGCTGCCATGGGAAGCCGAACTGTACCGTTTCGAACGCAGGGCCGGTACACACTGACCGAACGCCACCCGCCCCTCACCGAGTCCTCGGAAAATGCCCCATGAAACTGTCACTGGCCATCAAATTCAACGTCGTGTTCCTGATCGTCTTCGTCGTCGGCTTCATCGCCAGCAGCCTGTTTGCCAACTACCTGCTGCAACGCAGCGCACGGGACGAGTCGCTGGACAAGGCGCGCATGCTCATGGGCGCGGCGACCGCCAGTAGCACCTACACCTCCGATCAGATCGTGCCACTGCTGGAGAACCGCCTGAAGTTCGAGTTCCTGCCACAGTCAATCCCTTCCTTCGCCGCCACCGAGCAGTTGCAGCAAATGCTCAAGGCCTATCCGGACTTCCTCTACAAGGAAGCCACACTGAACCCCACTAACCCGCGTAACCGCGCCACCGGCTGGGAAACCGAGGTGGTCAACCAACTGCGCGGCAAACCCGACACCAAGGAACTGATCGGCGAACGCACCGACGACAAGGGACCTTCGCTATTCGTCGCCCAGCCTATCCAGATCACCGACCCTGCATGCCTGGCCTGCCACACCTCACCTGAAACGGCACCCAAGACCGTGGTCGACCTCTATGGTACGCACAACGGCTTTGGCTGGAAGCTCAACGAGATCATCGGCGCACGCTTGGTCTCGGTGCCACTGGCAGTGCCGCTGCAACGGGCAGGCGAGATGCTGCACACCTTCATGCTATCGATGCTGGGCATCTTCGTGTTCCTGTTCTGCGCACTGAACGTAATGGTCCATCTGTTCGTCACCCGTCGCCTGCAAGCCATGTCGGCGCTGGCCGACCGGGTCAGCCTCGGTGAGGACGATGTGCCGGAAATGGACGTCAGCGGCCACGACGAACTGGCACGCATGGGCCAGTCGTTCGTGCGCATGCGCACCAGCTTGGTGAGCGCCATGAAGATGCTCGAAGAATAACCGGGAGCCACCATGCTCGAACAACTGGGCAAGTACCGCATCGACAGCGTGCTCGGCAAAGGCGCCATGGGCACCGTGTACAAGGCCTTCGACCCCCATATCGCGCGAGTTGTCGCGCTCAAGACGATTCGCCGCGAGCTGCTCGGTGAAGGCCAGCAGCAACAGGTGGTCAGCCGCTTCCAGAATGAAGCCCAGGCCGCCGGACGCCTGAGCCACCCCAACATCGTGGCGGTGTATGACTACGGCGAGGACGATGGCGCCGCCTACATCGCCATGGAGTTCGTCGATGGTATCGCCCTCAACACTCGACTACAGAACCAGGAACCGCGCCAGCTGTCCCAGGTGCTCGCCTGGATGCGCCAGTTGCTGTCGGCACTGCATTATGCTCACGCCAAAGGCGTGGTGCACCGTGATGTGAAGCCGGCCAACCTGCTGATCACCGCCGACGGCCAGGTCAAGGTCACCGATTTCGGCATCGCCCGTATCGACACCTCGGTGCTGACCCAGACCGGCTCGATGATCGGTACACCCAGCTACATGTCACCGGAGCAATTCTGCGGCGAACAGGTGGACGGCCGATCCGACGTGTTTTCCGCTGGCATCGTGCTCTACCAGTTGCTGACCGGCGAGCGCCCCTTCTCGGGCTCGGCGACCATGGTCATGCAGCAGATCCTCAATCAGACGCCGGTACCGCCATCGAACCTCAATCCGACCCTGGACCCGCGCCTGGACAACATCATTGACCAGGCCCTGGCCAAGCGACCCGACGCGCGCTTCGAATCGGCCGAGGCGTTTCTCCGGGCGTTGGAGGCATTTACCGGCGAGCAGGCGCTGGATTCCGCGGAACTCGATGACGACCGTACCCGCCTGATGATGCCCACCCGCGTCGGTCCAGGCAGCCTGACCACGACACCGAGCACCGGCCTGGGCAGCAATGCCAGCGCCGAAGCGCTCGATACCCTGACGCCCTGGAAGCACCAGGTCAGGCCGCAGCTCGAGTCGCTGCTCTCGCAGCAGATCGGCCCCCTAGCGCGCCTGCTGGTCAAGCGCAGCTTGGCCAGCGCCAGCGACTTCCCGAGCATGCGTAGCACCCTGCTGCCACACATCCCCTCCGAACGTGGCCGGGAAGAATTCATCAACGCGACCGATGCACTCTACCAGTCCTTCAGCGCCACCCAGGACAGCCCCGCCACCGATGACATGGCACCAGCAAGGCCGATGGACGAGAGCCTCGACAGTGCCCCGCAAGATATTGACGAAGCGTTCACGCAGGCAGTGGAAACACACCTGACTTACCTGATCGGCCCCATCGCACGCATCGTAGTGAGCCGTGCCCTAGAGCGTGCGAGCAGTCGCCAGGCCTTCTTGGACGGCGTCGCCGGGCATATCGACGATCCGCTTGTGCGCCATGAATTCCTGCGCCAATCGGACAACAACGGGGACCTGCCATGAGCAAGGCGCAGAACCACGGCGCCAGCGCCCCCTGTCCACTGCGTGGGGCCATGGCGTTCGGCTACAGCGATACCGGCCCTGCCCGTCAGCACAACGAAGATCACTACCTACTCGATGCCCATCTCGAATTGCTGGCCGTGGCCGACGGCATGGGAGGCCATGACGCCGGAGCGCTGGCCAGTGCCCTGGCGCTGGAAACCCTACGCGATCACCTGGCCCGGGAGATCGTCCATGTCGGACTCGGCTCCAGCGACCCGGACGCGACCTGCCAGGTCCCGGCAATGCAAGCCGTGGGGGTCTTGCAGGATGCGGTGGAAGCAGTCAATGCTCGCCTGTATGCGCAGAACG
Source organism: Pseudomonas sp. X10 (assembly GCF_054889225.1). NCBI lineage: Bacteria > Pseudomonadati > Pseudomonadota > Gammaproteobacteria > Pseudomonadales > Pseudomonadaceae > Pseudomonas > Pseudomonas sp. X10. The sequence continues at coordinate 3,454,441 of NZ_CM142677.1, forward strand.
TCGCACGGCACGTGAGCGAAGGCCGTGGCATGGGCACCACCCTGACCGGCATCTGGCGTCCCCAGGCGGGTGGTCCGCTGCTGACGTTCCATGTCGGCGATAGTCGCCTGTACCGCTACCGCGCTGGAGCACTGGAACAACTGAGCCGCGACCAGACCTGGTACCAGCAGGCACTCGACGCCGGACATTTCGACCGCCTGCCAGCGCGCAACATGCTGCTGCAGGCGATCGGCCCCTCGCCACGGGTAGAGCCGGAGATCGGCATCCATCCGGTACAGCCTAAAGATGTGCTGATGCTATGCAGCGATGGCATTCATGGCAGCATACCCCACCACGAAATCACCCGACTGCTACGCCACGTGTGCCAGCACAACCTGCAGGCCACCAGTGAACGGCTGATCGAACTCGCCGCCGAGTATGGTGGGCGGGACAATGCCACAGTGGTACTGGTCAGGTTTCATTGAAAGGCAGGCCACCTGGTAGGTCGCAGGCCAATCTGTTTGTCGCAGTTGACCGTCTGCTCCGGCACAATTTGCGCCATGACGTCCTCACTCACATTGATGCAATCAAGCAAATTGTCGAAAGCTAAGGAAACCTTCGCGACCAGAGTCTCTTTGCGCTGCTGGAGATAGGTAAGCGTCTAGTCATCACACATTGACAATGTTGGCCCTGAGTCCAGCATCCAAAGGACGATTAGAGCGCTAGTCGCATTTTGATGGGCTGTTCAACCTTGCCACACGAAAGCGCGCAAGGCGGGAGGTATTCGAGGCGGATAAAACCAAGCTTTTCGTAAAGTGATCTGGCAGGCTTGTTCGATTCAAACACACTGAGATCCAGCGAGGTGAAGCCGGCACTTCGGCAATGCTCAATCACGATTGAAAGGAGAGCAGAGCCATGGCCATTGCGGCGATACTCTCGCTTCACTTGCATCCCTAGAATCCCGATGCTGTCGCTACCGCCAGGTCGGCAGAAGCTTTCTGGGTAGGCTTCCGCCGAGCCTAATATTTGCCCGTCATGCTCAATTACGTATACAGGCCAAGATTTTTTTACAACCTGGATTAACGCTCGCTCTATTGCTTCTAGAGGGGGCGGGGTTGAGCGAGCTGAGTAACGACCTTCGGCATTCACTTCACAAAAAAGCGAGTAAAACCCGTTGAGGTCATTGAGGGTGATTTGCCTAACTTCCATGTTTACCTCATCAATAGTCCTGGGAGTACCCAGCTAGCTTATGGTCGCATTCATACGCCAAGTGTGGGGTAATAACTTAGCAATTTCGTTGGCCTTCTGCGTCGGCAACCGCATCAGTACCTCCTTGAGGTGGGCGTACGGATCATGTCCATCCATACGTGCCGACTGGATCAGGCTCTGGGCACACAGGAGTCGGGCCAGGCGGCGTAATCGCAGTATTTCATTATTCAAGTGGCAATAATGCGGCGACTTGCTCTGTGTTCAGGGAGGGCAGCGATGATGGGGGGATTGAAGCAGAGGTCTTGGAGCGGCTTTTAGCTGCTGTCGGAACCTGTGAAGAGCGATGACCGCACTGGAGACCTATTTGATTCAGGCAGGTGTCCATTGATACGGAAGCAGTTGGCCGATCTTGCTGGCCCGCTGTGGCCGAGGAAAAACTTAACGCAGTGTCCGGGCTTAGTTGACCACTACACCGCCCATGCGCCAGAGGAGCCGGTTCGCTCGACTAATGCTCGACGCCCTACCCGCTTGTCTTCGCGCCGGCATGCTGTGCCATAGAGAAGCCTGTCCCTCATCCGCCCTATTGATCTCTAAAAGCGATCAATTGTTGTTATTAATTCATTGGATATTGCTTCACTTATATCGGAGGCTAATTCCACACCCTCAAGAACTGCCTCAGGAAGCACCATGCAGAACTATGTTGAAGATCGACTCCAAATCTCCGATCTCATGACCGGCTGGATCCACCGTGATCTCGGTCAATGGGAGCAGTTGCTCAACCTCGCCCATCCCGACGGGACCATCGAAATCACCTGGTTCAAGGGCTTGTTCAGCGACTTCGTCAAAGGTTCGCAGCGCATGGGAGCCTCCGATTTTCGGACGAAACACGTGATCGCCAATCCGGTCGTGACATTCAACGGCGACAAGCCTGTCGTCGAAACCAACGCCGTCATCATCGGTGAAAACGCAAAACTGAAGCTGGGATGCACCGTCCACAACCGGTTCTACGACCTGGTTGAAAAACGTCGCGGTCAATGGAAGATTTTCAAGCGTCAGACCATCTATGACATGGGTGCATTCACTTTCCCCCAAGGGCCGGTAGAAATCGACCAAGAGTCGCTTCGAAACTACCCGCGCGAATATGCCGCATTAGCCTACCTACTGGAACATAGTGGTTTTCCACTGCAAGGAAAGTTCGCCACCCGAGGCGACGCAATGGAACAGAAGATGCGGGCTGATGCCAGTGCGTGGTTGGCTTGATAACTTAAACCCCAGGCTAATACCACGCTCAACTTCCCTACATCGTTGCGCATCGAGGTTCATCACCCCGCGAAGTTTCCTGAAAAACTCAACCCGATCTCGATGATCATTTGCGCTGACTGACTGCTGTGAACACATGACAGCTCATATCCGGCTGTCCCACAATAATAAAGTGAACGAGTCATGACCCCTCTCGACATCAAAGCGTCTGGTACGCTGATTGCTGTACTGCTTTCAACCGGTTGCCTGGCTGCGGGCACTACTGAACCTGCGGCCGAAGGCACCGTGTTTCGCAGTGTTTTCGGTGACACTCTCGAAAACGAGTATGGAATCACTGTCTCTGGCCTGCTGAATGCTGGTGTTTCACTGAATAACAACTCTTCCAGCAAAGACCGGAAATCAGGGCTGACCAACTCGCCACTCACCGGACTTTCCGATGAAGGATTCGAGCTGGCCGGTTTGCATCTGTTCGTCGACAAGTCGATCAAAACCACGGAGGTTCTAAGGGTCACTCCACTGCCAGGCCCAGCTCCGACAGAAGCGTCTTTCGGCTTTACCATGGAAACGCTTTACGGGCGCAACGCGCAAAACTCCCGCCTCTACGGCTGGGACGCTCACTGGGGCATCAACTCGCCGGGTGACAAGGATTCTGCGAAGGCGACACGCGATAGGCAGAATTTCCTGTCCACCCCGAACCTGGCTGCAACCGCCTACCTTCCTTTTGCGGGTGGGGTGACTGTGATGGCGGGTATCTTCGGCTCAGGGATCGGCTATGAAATCCCTTCCAACCTGAGGTTTGCCCGGAACCCTTTCGCCACCCACTCTTACGCCCTGATTGCCGAGGCCGGCCCCCTCGCCGGCGTGCTAGTTGGCACTCGCGTGGTCAATGACAAGGACATGTTGCTGGGGCTGGAACTGGGTGTCGTTCAGGGCCAGGCGAACGTGCGCGACAACAACGATGAAAAGTCGGTCATGGGTGCTGTCCGTTGGCGTACGGCGGACATGAATACTTGGATCGACTACGAGTTCCTGCTCGGGGACTCGCAGAATGACAGCTTCAGCGATGTGCAGACGCCCAAAGGCAGGATCACTTCTCCCGATGGCCAGTTCAAGCAGATGCATTCCCTGAACGGTTGGCACAAGTTCGATCAGAACTGGTCCATGGGCGCGGAAGTGCTTTACGGGCATCAGGATGGCGACGGCAAGCCGAGCACAGTAGACGTGATTACCGGACCAGGTTTCAACGGCGCGAGGTGGTGGGGGGCCAACGCAGTATTGACCTATCGAATTCGCAAGGACTTGTCGTTTTCCACGCGACTGGAACACTTCGACGATAGAGATGGTTTCATTCAGTTCCCCGCGTCCACCGCCCGCGGCACATACCGTGCGATCACTACTGGCTTGCGTTACGACGTCAACAAATATCTTGTGTTGCGTCCCGAGCTGCGTTACGACACATTCGACGCACGGGAACATGATCGTCCGTTCGGCAATGGCGATGCCCGCAATCAGTTGACCGGTGCCATCGAGGCATTGGTCTACTTCTAGATGACTGAGCCACGGGGTGGCCGCGCCCCCCGTCACAGATCGATCAACGAGGTCTTCGATGGAACTGCGCCACCTTCGTTACTTTCTTGCCGTCGCGCAGGAAGGCCACTTCGGTCGCGCCGCTGCACGCCTGAACATCGTCCAGTCCGCGCTGAGCGTGCAAATCAAGGCGCTGGAAGATGAACTGGGCGGCCTGTTGTTCATCAGGACTACGCGCAAAGTCACCCTTACCCAGGCCGGCGAAGTGCTCAGGCGCGAGGCCCAGCATACGGTCGATCAAGCCGATCATGCGCGGCGAGCCGTCAAGCGTTCGCTCAGTGGCGGCTCTGGCATCGTACGAGTCGGTTTTGCCGGCAACGCAGTGTTCAGTGGCCGCCTGATGGATGACGTCAACACATTCCACCGCGAACATGCCGACGTAGAGTTGCAGGTACAGGAGATGTCACCGCAGTTGCAAGGCGCCGCGATTCTATCCGGCCGCCTGGATGTGGGTTATACCTCGGGGCATAGCGTGAACAGCGACTCGATGTTGCGACGCACGCGGATCGGCGAGTGGCCAGTGATCGCGGCGATGCGCAACGATCACATCCTTGCAGGCCAGCCCCATCTGATTCCCGCTTCGCTGATCGATCAGCCGATCATTCTCTACACGGCAGATGAGCGATACAAAACCCTGGAACCTGCCTTGGAAAAATCGATGGGATGCAGCCCCTTCATCGCTTATCGGGTAGCCAGCACACTCACGGTCCTAGCGTTGGCCGCGTCGGGGCTCGGCGTGGCGCTCGTACCCGAGCCATTGATGCAAGTACACATTCCAAACCTCGTCTACAAGCCGGTGAAGTCCGGGCAGTTGAATGCTCACCTGTTTCTGCTCAGCCGCAGCGCGGAAACCACCGGAGCGGTGAAAGCCTATCTGGATATCGCGCTCAGAGCGAAGATCTGAAACACACCGTGCGCCCCTTGGAACAGTGCGTCAGGGCTCTATCACCTCCAACCGATCATAGATGTCGATCAGTATTTCCTTGAGCAGCTCGCGTTTTTCCTGGGAGAGATGGGCGATGGCCACATCTTCGAAATGCTTGGCTATCGGCATGAGCTCATCGATCAGCGCCTCTCCCTTCGTCGTCAGGTTGATTTCAACGCTGCGTGCGTTGTTCTCGACGCGACTGCGTGACAACAGCTCCAGCTTTTCCATGGCTCCGATCAGCCGCGACAGAGTCGAGATCTCAATGCTGGTCATACCGGCAAGGTCGTTGAGACGTTGATACCCCGACTCCCTCAGAGCGCTCATCACGCGGTACATCGGCACGGTAACGCCATAGCCCGCGATACGTCGGGAGAAGAGATCACCGAATCGCACGCCGACCCGGTTGAGCAGAAAGGGATAGGAATCGATCAGTTTGAACACTACGCAGGCCTCTTGAATGACCTGTGCACTATATCAAAAGGATGGAAATATTTCTTTGACAACACTTGCATTTGCAAATATTGTGATTGCAACTTGGCTACCGATAAGAACAAGGAGACACCATGGAAGCCGCCGTTGCCCCACAAACCGTTGAACAATCGTTCCGTAGCGCGATGCGTCGCTACGCAGCCAGCGTAACCATCGTGACCGCCTCCGATCACTCCCGCCGCCACGGTATGACGATGACGGCTGTCAGTTCGCTGTCCATGTCCCCACCTTCGATGATCATCTGCGTCAACCAGTCAACGTTGCTCAATGACATCCTGCATTCCGGCCGCGAGTTCTGCGTCAACGTGTTGCGTCACGACCAGGCCGAGCTGTGCAAGGCCTTCAGCGGCGGCGTGCCTGCCGAAGAGCGCTTCACCGATAGGTTCTGGCGCAATTGTCACGACGGACTTCCGTACTTGCGTGATGCCCAGTCCGTCATCGTCTGCAAGAAAGCAGCGGCCATTCCCTATGCCACCCACACCATCTTCGTGGGCACGGTTGTAGAGGTTCTTCTCGAAGACGACGTCAAGCCTCTGCTTTACCGGAACGCGACATTCGGTTGAGCCCCCTTCGAAAGCTGACGGGCAAGACGGTTCGAAACCGGCTTCGCGTCATCTCTCCAGCCCATCTCGGTAGCAATCATGAACACGATCGAATTTCCAAGTCAGCCCACATCCCGGCGCCAGCCCCATCGCCCCCGACTCGCCGAATTGCAGGCCCACGTCGCCCAACTGTCCCCCGTCCTCGCCGCACGAGCCGGCCAGATCGAAGCGGACCGAAGAGTATCCCTGGAGAACATCGAGGCTTTGCGCAAGATCGGTTACTTCGATGTCATGAAGCCCAAGGCATTTGGCGGTTACGAGTTCGACTTTTCGGATCTGGTAGAACTGAACATCGGTCTGGCCAAAAGCTGCGCATCGACAGCGTGGGTTGCAGGGCTACTCGCCGCCCATCAGTGGCTGCTGGCCACGTTCCCAGAACAAGCGCAGAAGGACGTCTGGGATAACGATCCAGACGCCTTGGTATGCGGATCCTACGCCCCAGCCTGCAAGGCGGAGATTGTCGCCAACGGCTATAGCATCAGCGGGCGCTGGGGCTTTGCCAGTGGTAGCGACTGTGCCCAGTGGGCGATGTGCGCAGCCATCCTGCCTGCCGATGAAACGCGCGCGGCCGGCCCTGCTTTCCTGCTCGTCCCCGCCCGGGACTACGCCATCGAAGACACCTGGAATGTCATGGGGCTCGCCGGCACCGGCAGCAAGACATTGGTGATGGAAAATGTCTTCGTGCCCGCGCACCGGGTTCTGACCTTCGCCGAGACCAGCAATGGCACAGGCCCTGGCGCCGACGTCCATGGCGAAAACCCCGTTTTCAAGATGCCGATGCTCTGCAACATCCCTTCTTGCCTTGCCTCCGTTGCGATCGGTGCGGCCAAAGGCGCGCTGGAGGATTACCTGGAACGCACAGCCACTCGGGTTACTCGTGGTGCTGTCGCGGGTGGCCAGAACCGTATGGCCGAGTTCGCCACCGTTCAGTTGCGGGTCGCCGATGCCCAGGCAAGTTGCACGGCCGCGCACCGCACCTTGATTGCAGACCTCAAGGAACGCGAGTCGACGATCAAACGCGGCGAAACCATCTCAGTCAATGAGCGAATCGAAAGCCGATTGGGCCAGGCGTTCTCCGTCGTACTGGCCGTCCGCGCCATCGAAGCCTTGAACGCCTCCACCGGCGGTCAGGGGCTGGACACCTCACACCCGGTTCAACGCGCATGGCGCGATGTCAATGCCGTGTCACGGCACATCAGCATGAACTGGGACGCCGTCGGCACCATGTATGGGCAGCTGGCGCTGGGCCTGGAGCCCAAGGGTCAATATTGATCGTCTGCACATTTGCGCTCACGCCTCGAACAACAACCAAGAGAGCTCACCATGTTTAAAGTCACCGGAAAGATCGCCCTCGAAGAACACTTCGCGACCGAGGAAACGTTGCAGGACTCCTTGGGACAGATGCCAGCGTCCGTGGGCCCGGAACTCAAGGCCCGACTGCTGGACATTCAAAAGCGGCGCATCGAGGAGATGGATCGTCATGGCATCGCGCTGATGATCCTCTCGCTGAACGCTCCAGCGGTACAGGCCGTCCCCAATATCCAAGAAGCCAACGACCTGGCGCGCCGCTCCAATGATTATCTGGCCGAACAGATCGCACAGAACCCAACCCGCTTCAAAGGTTTCGCTGCGCTGCCGATGCAAGACCCTGAGCTGGCAGCCCTTGAACTACAACGCTGCGTCGATGAGCTGGGCTTTGTCGGCGCCCTGGTCAATGGCTTCTCTCAGGTCGGCGACATCGACACCGTGCGCTATTACGACCTGCCGCAGTACCGTCCATTCTGGGAAAAGGTGCAGGCGCTGGATGTGCCTTTTTACCTGCACCCACGCAACCCGCTGCCTTCTCACGCTCCGATCTATGACGGTCATCCTTGGTTGTTGGGCCCGACCTGGGCGTTCGGCCAGGAAACGGCTGTCCATGCATTGCGCCTGATGGGGTCAGGGCTGTTCGACGATCATCCGAAACTGAAAATCATCCTGGGGCACCTGGGCGAAGGCCTCCCGTACAGCATGTGGCGCGTCGACAACCGAAACGGATGGATGAACATCCCGGGCAACTATCCGGCCAAGCGCAAGATCGCCGAGTATTTCCACGAGAACTTTTACCTGACGACTTCCGGCAACTTCAACGATCAGACGTTGATCGATGCAATGCTGGAAATCGGTTCCGACCGCCTGCTGTTCTCCGCCGATTGGCCTTTCGAAAATATCGACCACGCTTGCGATTGGCTCGACAACGCCTCGATCAGCGACAACGACCGCATGAAGATCGGCCGCACCAACGCTGCCCGTCTGTTCAAGCTGGACAGGTAGTTCGGCAAGACCGCTCAGGACCGGGAAGTCTTTGCATCCCGGTCAGCAATCACGTCCGACCTGAGCCCTACACATTATCGCCACCTGCAGGAGAACAATAATGATCGCGCAACTGGCAAAACACTGGATCAACGGTGAGTGGGTCGAATCACAAAGCGTCGGAGAATCGATCGATCCGGCGACTGGCAATGTCATAGGTCGTTTCGCGGACGGCGGCGCGGTCGAAGCCGAATCGTCCATTCACGCCGCCAAGAAAGCGTTCACCAACAGCCGCTGGCGCGAGGACAAGAACTTTCGCGCCGATGTGATTGAAAAGCTGGCGGCCTGCTTCGAGCATCACACCGAAGAACTGGTGGCGGCCCTCTGCCTGGAAAACGGCAAGATTCGCCGCGAAGCGCTGTTCGAAATCACGATGCTTGCACCCAAGCTGCGCTACAACGGCGCGCTGGCCCGTTCGTACAAAGGAGAAAGCGGCAGCGCACGGCCGGGCTCCATGTCGATGATCGTCCATGAGCCGGTGGGCGTGGTCGGTGTCATCGTGCCGTGGAACTCGCCCGTCGTCTTGATGATTCGCTCCGTTGCACCCGCTCTGGCGGCTGGCAATGCGGTGGTGGTGAAAATGCCGGCCCAGACCGCCCTTCTCAACGCCTTGGTAGCCAGCATTTTTGCGCAGGTGCCAGAGCTGCCGAAAGGGATCGTGAACTTCTTCACCGAATCCGGCGACGAGGGATCGAAGTCGCTGGTGTCGTCCCCTGACGTACCGGTGATCAGCTACACCGGCTCGACTCACGTCGGTGCCATGATCGCTGCCCAAGCCGCAAGGCACCTCAAGCGTTGCAGTCTGGAGCTGGGCGGCAAGACCCCGCACCTGATTTTCGCCGATGCCGATCTGGAGCTCATGATTCCAACCCTGGCTGCCTCGGTCACGGTATTCGCCGGTCAGTTCTGCATGGCCGGTTCTCGCGTCATCGTGCACGAGGACATCGCTGAAAACGTCATCGACGGGATCAAGCGACGCTTCGCCGAGTTGCGTCTAGGGGCCGCCGCCGATCCGCAGAGTCAGATGGGCCCCATGATCGACAAGGGCAACGTGGCTCGTGTCGATCGGGCGGTCGAGCAGGCCATTGAGGACGGCGCAGAGGTGATGTTCCGCGGGGGCCCGGTCGTTGAAGGACCTTTGGCAAGCGGCGCGTTCTACCGCCCTACCCTGCTGAAGGTCACTGATCCGAACCTGAGCATCGTTCAGCAGGAAACTTTCGGTCCGGTGATGACGGTACAGACCTTCGCAACAGAAGAAGAAGGCATCGCGTTGGCCAATGACAGCGAATTCGGTCTGGCCGCCGCCGTCTGGACGCGCGATACAGCGCGGGCTTTCAGGGTCGCTGGACGCATGGAAGCAGGCACTGTATGGCTGAACGATTGGGCACAGGTTCACGATGAGTTCGAAGAGGGCGGCTACAAGAAATCAGGCATGGGTCGCCTCAATGGCAGCTCGGGTATCGACGATTTCCTTGAAATAAAACACATCACGTTCAGCACTACCAGCAGTCACGCTGCCCACTGACAACGGCCTGCGTAATCTACGACTACCTGAAAGAGATCAACTATGACTCAAGTTCGCAAAGTAGCAGTGGTCACCGGCGCAGCCCAGGGCTTCGGCCAGGCCATCAGCATCGGGTTCGCCAAGCGCGGGATCGACGTGCTGGCGGTCGACCTTTCCGAGAGCGCTGAAACGCTGGCCCAGGTTCAGGCATTGGGTGTACGCGGTGTGGGAGTGGTCGCCGATGTCTCGGATGCAAGTGTCAGTGAACGTATCGAAAAGGTACTTGAAGACGAGTTCGGACGCTGTGACATCCTGGTCAACAATGCCGGGATCTTTCCCACCAAGTCGATCCTGGAGGCCGATTACGCCCTGTGGCAAAAGGTGCACCGGGTCAACCTCGATTCGCAGTTTCTGATGGTCAAAGGCGTACTGCCGTTCATGACCAAAAGCGGTTATGGACGGATCGTCAACCTGACGTCGAATTCACTGGGGCTGACCGCGACCGGTCTTGCCCACTACATGTCCAGCAAGGCAGGCGTTATCGGTTTTACTCGCGGCCTGGCGACTGATCTTGCCGAGTTCGGCATCACCGTGAATGCCGTCGGCCCGACGGCTTCGCTGACGGCCGGCGGCAAATCCCACATCGCTATCGAGCTGATTGAAGAGGTGGCGAAAATGCAGGCGATCAAGCGTCCGGGAACGGCCCAGGACATCGTCGGCACCGTGATGTTTCTGTCCAGTGAAGAAAGCGCCTGGGTGACCGGGCAAACCATCATGGCGGACGGTGGGCTGGTTCGCCTGTAAGTAATGCGTGGCATCGGTGCGCAACAGCTCTCAGCGCCGCTGCCACGCGGTCAATACCGGGCGTGGCTCATCCCGCGCTCGGCTAAACCGAATTTTTCGTTGCTCGATAATAAACCTAATAAAGAGACGATACCCATGACCTCTCAGATCGATGTCACACAGGTGGTAGCCAACAGCCGCCTCGGCCCTTACCAGATGCTGGTGTTGTTCATGTGCTTTACCTGCATGACCATCGACGGCTTCGATATCCAGTCGATGGCGTACGTCGCGCCCGAAATCATCAGCCAATGGGGGATCGCCAAAGCCAGCCTGGGGCCGGTTTTCGGCGTCAGCTTAGTGGGCATGCTTCTAGGTTCGCTGATTTTCGGTTCCATCGCCGACGCGATCGGCCGACGCCCCGTGCTGATCGCCGCTCATCTCCTGCTTGCGCTGACCATGTTCGCGACGACCTATGCCGAGTCGATAACCGGCCTGATGGTCATGCGCTTGTTAAGCGGTCTGGCCATGGGGGCGATCGTACCTAACGCCATCGCGATGGCGACCGAGTTCGCGCCCAACCGCAACAAAGTCACGCTGCTGATGCTGGTGTCCTCGGGCATGGTATTCGGCGGTATCGTCGGAGGGGTAATCGCCGCCTGGCTGATCCCGCTCTTTGGCTGGCATAGCGTGTTCTATACCGGTGCGATCGCGCCGTTGGTCTTGGCCCTGCTCATGCTGGCACTGATGCCAGAGTCCATGCAGTGGCTGACGGCTAAGGGTAAATCCGCCAAACGCGTGGCCAAGACACTGAATCAGATCGACCCCAACCTGATCATCGACGATGCCCATACGATAGTCATGAACTCGGCCAAAAAATCCGGCCTTTCGGTAAGAGGCCTGCTCGATGCTGAACATGGCCGCGGGACGCTATTGCTGTGGCTCATGAACCTGATGAATATGCTATGCGTGTACTTCCTCGCGTCGTGGATCCCTGTGCTGATGAGTGACGCCGGGCATGCCGCCTCCGAGTCGGTTCTCGCCGGCGCCGCATTGTGGCTTGGCGGCCTTGGCGGCACATGGTTGCTTGGATGGTGCGTGGACCGCAAAGGCTACGTCGTGGTGCTGTTGCCAACGTTCATCCTTGCGGGCTTGGCGATCGTATTCTTCAGCCTCTGTTATGCTGGCATTCACTGGGCCTATCTGTTCATCGCCGTGGCAGGTTTTGGCACGTTGGGCGGTCAAGCCCTGCTCAACACCATGGCATCGACCTATTACCCGACAGCCCTGCGTTCCACCGGTCTAGGTTGGGCCCTGGGGTTCGGCCGCCTGGGTGGCATCATGGGGCCAATCATCGGTGGCGGCCTGCTTACACTGCAATGGAGCACCGCTAACTTGCTGATGCTTTCAGCGCTGCCTATAGGCATCACCGTTGTCGCCATCCTGATTTTTTCCAGAACGGACGATAAACGCTGGTCCACCGAGGGCCCATCGTCCCCCACTCCTGGCATGACAGCAACATCGGTCGGCGAGCAGCCTGAGAAACGTGGAGCAGTTCGATAGTTCGCAGCTCTGGACGTTGAGCAACGTCCAGACGGAAAAGATCATGAACGGGTAGAGGGTCGGTGAGCGTTTGGCTAATCCACCTCACGAAGGCTTGCCGCCTGGACCAGTCCGTGGCGAGCCTCACCCGGTTAGGTAAGGTTTTTTTCGAAGTAAACGCGTTTGAAACCATCCTCCGTGCGTTCCGCTATTTTCACATAGCCGAGCCTGGGGTAGATCGAGAGGTTATCCGTCATCTTTTCATTGGTATAGAGATGGACGGCGCTCACACCATGCTGCCGGGCGGTGTTTTCACAGAAGCTGATCAGCGCCTTCCCGACACCAAGTCCGGCCGCATTGGGCAGGACTGCCACGTTTTCCAGCAGGAAATATCCCTCTTTGGCATAGAACACAATAAAACCCTGGAAGCCGGCCTGATCATCCGTCGCAACGTAGACCAGCCCTGCCGCTATTTGCGCGATGAAATCAGCGATCATCGGAGCTGGCTTGCGCCCGATCATCGGCACATAGCGAGCGTAAGCCTGTTCAGCGCAATCTCTGATATGGGGCTCATCACTCGCTTCGGCTAGCCGGATCATATCGTTCTCCTTACTTACGGGGGTTGCATACTGTCCAGCTGGCATCCGCTGATGCTTGCTATGGATAGGGATATTGGGTGTCCGACTATGATCAAACTGGGAGACACCGTCCACCACCTTTCCTATTGTTTTGTGGGCAAGGCGCCGGTGTCACAAGAGTCCGACCTGCCTTTTCAGTGCTGCTCCCTAACTGGTTTAAATACTCCAATTGCAATGATTTCCAACGCACGCTCTTAATCAATTTCGAATTCATTCTACATACAACAGGTAGCGATGTATGAATATGCTCGCCCCTCAATTCTTGCAACCAAGGAGCGGGCATGGCAGTTGGTCATTTCATTCGACTAGGCGACAAAACGACATGCGGGGGAACGGCTCTAGAAGCCGACACCCGCATCATGATGTTTGGCATTGCGCATGCACGGGAGTGGGATCGGGTGTCCTGTGGCGTGGATGGCAAGGTCTACCAAATCATTGGCGGCGTTTCGTATATGAAAAGCCACGGCAGGATCGTCGCCGGTACGTTAGATCTTTTCCTCAAGCCGCCACCAGGGTGAATGTTTGCTTTTGCAGTGCCTCGAGACCGCGCGGCGCATCGCGGGCAAGTTGCGGCAGCGAACCGACCACACCTATTGGACAAGCGCTAGCTCATTGACTTAGTAAAACCCTCAGGGAGCAATTGTCTTGTGGTGCATGTGATGCCTCTTCCCTAAGCGACAGACTGCTTATCGAAACCAATTGAGCGCAAGCAGAAGACATCCACCATCCAAGCACAATCTTTACTGCCACTAATGGGAAGCGCTTTCAACCAACCATTCAGGAATATCCCGCATACCGTGTAAAATGCGCCATACATCGATATGGTCATCGCGTTCAACATAGAACACCAAGTAGGGATAGCGCTTCAGCGGCCAATAGAGCAATCCCGGCAGATCCAACTCATGAGCGTACCGAGCTGAACCCAGGGCCGGATGCCGACTGATGTGGGTATAAGTCCTTTCCAAGGCATCGATAAAACTGAGTGCAGCCTGCTCGGCCTGCTCGCCAAGGTAATAGCTGATAGCGTCTTCTACGTCTTGGTTGGCAAGCGCTCGTGGAATGACGGGCTTGACCTTTATCCTCGAGCCTTACGAACCTTCGCGCGCAGAGATTCGAAATAATCACCATCCGCAGGAGTAGCCTGGGCCGATTCAGCCCCAGCCAGTAGCAAGCTACGCAGATGCTGCCGATCCTGGTCCTTGCGAATCAGCTCCCGCACATATTCGCTACTGGTGCTGTAGCCTCGCTGGCTAACCTGATCATCGACAAAGGACTTGAGGGCATCCGGCAGAGAGATGTTCATGGTGCTCATGGTTTTGTCCGCATTTGACAAAATTTGCCAAATTATACACCCCCAGCCCACCCTCGTCAGGACACTCAGCTCAATTTCAAGCCTAAAACCACTACCAGTGACAGCTTTTCTGGAATGGGTACAAACGTGGGTAGTAAAACAGCCACCCACAAAAAAGCCCCATTTTCAGGGGCTCTCATGAGAAATGTGGCGGAAGCGTAGAGATTCGAACTCTAGGATAGTTGCCCATCGACGGTTTTCAAGACCGTTGCCTTAAACCACTCGGCCACGCTTCCTTCGTTTTGCGGCGGCAATCATACCGTAATGAAACAAGCTGTCAAACTCTCTATGTCGCCGGTTGCAAGGGCTCTGATATGATCTTTGCATCTGAACGTTTCAAAACCACAGGAGTGTCGCCATGCGCGAACAGGATTATGCCGTCAACCACGGCCAGCAGGTAGAGCAGCTGGAGGTCAGCCGCGTCCTGCGCAATACGTACAGTCTGCTGGCGCTTACCCTCGCCTTCAGCGGTGTCATGGCTTTCATCGCTCAGCAGATGCGGGTCGGCTATCCGAATATTTTCGTGGTGCTGATCGGTTTCTACGGGCTGTTCTTCCTCACTGCCAAGCTGCGTGACTCGGTCTGGGGGCTGGTGTCGACCTTCGCCCTGACCGGTTTCATGGGTTTCATCCTCGGCCCTATCCTCAACCGCTACTTGGGCATGGCCGGTGGCGCTGAAGTGGTGAGCTCGGCTTTCGCCATGACCGCCCTGGTGTTCGGTGGCCTGTCGGCCTATGTGCTGATCACCCGCAAGGACATGAGCTTCCTCAGCGGCTTCATCACCGCCGGTTTCTTCGTCCTGCTGGGTGCCGTGCTGGCCAGCTTCTTCTTCCAGATCAGTGGCCTGCAACTGGCGATCAGCGCCGGCTTCGTGCTGTTCTCGTCGGTCTGCATCCTGTTCCAGACCAGCGCGATCATCCATGGCGGCGAACGCAACTACATCATGGCGACCATCAGCCTGTATGTATCGATCTACAACCTGTTCGTCAGCCTGCTGCAACTGTTCGGCCTGATGGGTCGTGATGACTGATCGGTTGTGAATGTTTGAGAAAGCCCGCTTCGGCGGGCTTTTTCGTGGCTGCTTGCTGGCCAGACACTACCCCAAACCAGCCTTGGCCCGTAGAATGCGCTCCTTTTTTCTTCCGGGGCAGCTTTCCCATGAGTTCCATCGAGCACGGGCCGGACGCGGCCACGCCCACCAACGAACTGGTCCTCGGCCTCGAGGACAAGCCACGGCCGTTCATCGGCCTGCTGGCAGCGCTGCAACACCTGCTGGCGATCATCGTGCCGATCGTCACCCCTGGCCTGCTGATCTGCCAGGCGCTGGGGGTTTCTCCGCGTGATACCAACCTGATCGTCTCCATGTCGCTGGTAATCTCGGGCATCGCCACCTTCGTACAGTGCCGCCGTTTCGGGCCGTTCG
The DNA here is from genome assembly GCF_054889225.1 of Pseudomonas sp. X10. Lineage (NCBI taxonomy): Bacteria > Pseudomonadati > Pseudomonadota > Gammaproteobacteria > Pseudomonadales > Pseudomonadaceae > Pseudomonas > Pseudomonas sp. X10. The sequence continues at coordinate 3,470,085 of NZ_CM142677.1, forward strand.
GGGCCGGGCTGCTGATCGTCCAAGGCACTAGCTTCAACTTCGTCGGCCCGCTGATCGCCGGTGGTGCGCTGATGGTCAAGCAAGGTACGCCGGTGGAAGGCGTGATGGCGGCGATCTTCGGCGTGGTGATCGCCGGCTCCTTCGTGGAGATGGGCGTGTCGCGCATCCTGCCGTTCATCAAGCGTTTGATCACACCGTTGGTGACCGGCATCGTGGTGCTGATGATCGGCCTGACCCTGATCAAGGTCGGCCTGATCAGCATGGGCGGCGGCTTTGCCGCCATGGGCAACGGCACCTTCGCCAATGGCGAGAACCTGCTGCTGTCCGGCGTGGTGCTAGCGATCATCGTCATCCTCAACCGCATCCCCGTGGTGTGGATGCGCAGTTGCGCCATCGTCATCGCCCTGGCGGTCGGCTATGCCCTGGCTGGCTACCTGGGCCGCCTGGACTTCACCGGCATGCACGAAGCGGCGCTGTTCCAGGTACCGATGCCGCTGCACTTCGGCCTGAGCTTCTCCTGGTCGCTGTTCATCCCGATGCTGGTGATCTACCTGGTGACCTCCCTGGAAGCCATCGGTGACGTCACAGCCACCAGCAAGGTCTCGCGCCAGCCGGTCGAGGGCCCGCTGTGGATGCAGCGGATCAAGGGCGGCGTGCTGGTCAATGGCGCCAACTCGCTGCTGGCCGGGGTGTTCAACACCTTCCCGAGTTCGATCTTCGCCCAGAACAACGGCGTCATTCAGCTGACCGGCATCGCCAGCCGCCATATCGGCATCTGGATCGCCGCCATGCTGGTGCTGCTGGGCCTGTTCCCAAGTGTCGCCGGGGTGATCCAGGCGGTGCCGGAGCCAGTCCTGGGCGGCGCAGCCATGGTGATGTTCGGCGCGGTCGCGGCGTCGGGTATCAATATCCTGGCGAGCACCCGCCTGGACCGCCGTGCCCTGCTGATCATCGCCGTGTCTCTGGCTCTGGGCCTGGGTGTGGCGCAGGTGCCGGAGTTCCTCGCCCATATGCCGGCGGCGCTACGCAATGTGCTGGAGTCCGGGGTGGCCACTGGCGGCATCTGCGCCCTGGTGCTGAACTGGTTCCTGCCGGAGAGCAAGGAACAGTAAACAGGTCCGGGACGGCATGTAGCCTTCTCTCCCTTGATGATGAGCTGAACACCAAGCCCGCGCCTACAGGTGCGGGCTTTTTGCTTTATCATGGCGGCAGATTTGCTGACAGAGTCTTCCATGAAGTTCGCTATCGCGGTTTTTTCCCCGGCCCACGCACCCTCCTCGCGCCGCGCCCTGCGCTTTGCCCAGGCGGCGCGGGCGGGTGGGCATGAGATTGTCCGGCTGTTTTTCTACCAGGACGGCGTGCACAGCGCTTCGGCCAACGTGGTCGCCCCCCAGGATGAACTGGACGTAGCGGCCCAATGGCGCACATTCATCAGCGAGCAGCAGCTCGATGCCGTGGTGTGCATCGCCGCGGCCCTGCGTCGTGGTGTACTTAATGAAGAAGAGGCCAAGCGCTACCAGCGCCCAGCGGTGAACCTTCCGCCCCCCTGGGAGTTGTCCGGCCTCGGACAGCTGCACGAGGCGGCGCAGACAGCCGATCGCCTGATCTGCTTTGGAGGCGATTGAGATGGCCAAATCCCTGTTGATCATCAGCCGCCAGGCGCCCTGGAGCGGCCCGTCCGCCCGCGAAGCACTGGACATCGCCCTGGCCGGCGGCGCCTTCGACCTGCCCCTGGGCATGCTGTTTCTCGACGATGGCGTGTTCCAGCTCAGTGGTCAGCAGCAACCTGCCCTGCTGCAGCAGAAGAACCTGGCCGCCAACCTGCAGGCCCTGCCCATGTTCGGCATCGAAGAACTGTTCGCCTGCGGCCACAGCCTGGCCGAACGCGGACTGGATGGCGCCGGCCTGGCCCTACCGGTGCAGGTACTGGATGACGCGGCCCTGGCCGCCCTGATTGCCCGATTCGACCAGGTGGTGACCCTCTGATGAGTACCCTGCACGTCATTGCCCCTTCGCCCTTCGGCGATAACCGCCTGAGCAGTTGCCTGCGCCTGCTCGGCCCGGACGACGCGCTGCTGCTGTGCGGCGATGCCGTCTATGCCCTGCAGCCCGGCAGCGAGCCGCAACGTCTCTTGCAGGCTGCCGGCCTGGAGCACCGTCTGTTCGCCCTCGACGAGGACCTGCAGGCCCGCGCCATCCGCAGCGAGCTGGCCAAGGCCGTGGATTACCCGGTTTTCGTCGAGCTGTCGCTGCAGTACGACAAGGTCAACAGCTGGCTATGAGCACCCTGACTGTCGGCGATCGGCAGATCGCCCTGGACAAGGACGGCTTCCTGGTCGACCTGGAAGACTGGTCCCGTGACGTGGCCGAGGCACTCGCCACTCGCGAACAGATAACCCTGACCCCCGACCACTGGGACATCCTGGAACTGCTGCGGCAGTTCTACCAGGAGTACCAGCTGTCGCCGGCCACCCGCCCGCTGATCAAGTACACCGCGCTCAAGCTGGGCCCGGAAAAAGGCAACAGCCCGCACCTGAACCGCCTGTTCAATGGCACTCCCGCCAAACTCGCCGCCAAGCTGGCGGGCCTGCCCAAGCCGACCAACTGCATATGACCGATCCCCGTCCCTTGACCCTGGAAACCCCGGCCGAGCACCCCTTCGCCGAGTTCGTGCGCATCCTTGGCAAAGGCAAGCGCGGCGCCCGCGGCCTGAGCCGCGAAGAGGCCCGCGCCGCTATGACCCTGCTGCTCGAAGGCAAGGTCGAGGATACCCAGCTCGGGGCCTTTCTCATGCTGCTGCGGCACAAAGAGGAAAGCGCCGAGGAACTGGCCGGCTTCACCGAAGCCCTGCGCGCCAACCTGAACGCCCCGGCCATCGCCGTGGATCTGGACTGGCCCACCTACGCCGGCAAGAAACGCCACCTACCTTGGTACCTGCTGGCCGCCAAGTGCCTAGCCGCCAACGGCGTGCGCATCCTCATGCATGGCGGTGGCGCGCACACCGCCGGGCGGTTGTACAGCGAGCAACTGCTGGAGCTGCTGCAGATTCCCCTGTGCCGCGACTGGAGCGCCGTGGCCCAGACCCTGGATGACCAGCAACTGGCCTTCTTCCCTCTGCAGGACTGGGCACCCCGGCTGCAACGGATGATCGACCTGCGCAACACCCTCGGCCTACGCTCGCCGATCCACTCCCTGGCCCGGGTGCTCAACCCATTGTCCGCCCGCTGCGGCCTGCAGAGCATCTTCCATCCCGGCTACCAGGCGGTACACCGCGAAGCCAGCCGCCTGCTCGGCGACCCAGCTATCGTGATCAAGGGCGACGGTGGCGAGATCGAGGTCAACCCGGATGTCGCCAGCCACCTCTACGGCACCGCCGGCGGCGAAGCCTGGGACGAGGAATGGCCAGCCCTGAGCGCCCAGCGCCATGTCAAACCCGCCAGCCTGCAACCCGAACACTTGTTGGCGGTGTGGCGCGGCGAGGCCCAGGACAGCTATGGCGAACTGGCGGTGCTGGCCACCATGGCCCTGGCCTTGCGCGGCTTGGGCCAGGGCCGGGAGCAAGCGTTCAACACAGCCCAGCGCTATTGGGACAACCGAATAGCCTGAGCGGCCAATCGAAGAATTCGATAAAACTGGTGCAGTCTTTGCACCATTCGTTCGAACGATACTCCGTACACTGGGCTCCAACGAGAATGATCACTCCAAGGAGTTCAGCATGGGCCTTTTGATCGACGGCCGCTGGCATGACCAGTGGTACGAAAACAGCAAGGACGGCGCCTTCCAGCGGGAAAACGCGCAACGGCGCAACGGCCTGCCTGCGGCTGAAGCCGGGCGTTATCACCTCTACGTGTCGCTGGCCTGCCCTTGGGCCCACCGCACCCTGATCTTCCGCTCGCTGAAAGGCTTGGAACCGCTGATCGATATATCGGTGGTCAGTTGGTTGATGGGCGAGCACGGCTGGACCTTCGACAAGAGCCAGGGCTCGACTGGCGACCAGTTGGATGACCTGGCCTACCTGCACCAGCGCTACACGCTGGATGACCCGCACTACAGCGGCCGGGTCACGGTACCGGTGCTGTGGGACAAACAGGAACAACGCATCGTCAACAACGAGTCGGCGGAGATCATCCGCATCTTCAACAGCGCCTTCGATGGCCTCACCGGCAACCGCCTGGACCTCTACCCCGAGCCCCTGCGCCCACTGATCGATGGGCTCAACGAACGCATCTACCCGGCGGTGAACAATGGCGTGTACCGAGCCGGTTTCGCCACCACCCAGCAAGCCTACGAAGCAGCCTTCGACCAATTGTTCAGCGAGCTCGACTACCTGGAGCAGTTGCTAGGCCGCCAGCGCTACCTGGCCGGCGAGTACCTGACCGAAGCGGATGTTCGGCTGTTCACCACCCTCGTGCGGTTCGACGCCGTGTACTTCGGGCATTTCAAATGCAACCTGCGGCGCATCGCGGACTACCCCAACCTCACCAACTGGCTGCGCGAACTGTACCAGTGGCCGGGGATCGCGCAGACGGTGAACATGGAGCATATCCAGAAGCACTATTACATGAGCCACAAGACCATCAACCCGAACGGGATCGTGCCCAAAGGCCCATCACAGGACTTCAACACAGAGCACGACCGGGAACGCCTGGCAGGACGTGGCATCTGGCGCAAGAGCGGCGCCTGATGCAGCTCAGTCACGCATGAAGCCGCCGTCCACGTCCATGATCTCCCCCGTGACGAAGCCCGCTTCTGCCGAAGCCAGGAAGCACACCGCTGCCGCGATGTCCCGGGGCGTGCCGGCCCGCCCCATGGGCATCTGCGCCAGCACCTGGGCCCGTGCCTGAGGCGCCAGCACGCTGGTCATCTCGGTATCGGTCAATGCCGGCGAGACAGCATTGGCCGTGATGTTGAAGGGCCCCGCCTCCCGCGCCAAGCCTTTGGTCAAGGCAATCACCGCGCCCTTGGCCGCCGCATAACAACTGTTGCCCAGCAAACCACCTCCGCGCTTGCCCGCCACGGAGGCAATGTTGATGATGCGCCCTGTCCGCCGCTCCATCATTCCCGGCAGCACCGCCTTGACGCAATAGAAGACGCTGTTCAGGTCGATGGCCATGACCCGGTTCCACTCCGCCGTGCTCAGCTCCAGCAACGGTGCGGTCGAGACGATCCCAGCATTGTTGACCAGGATATCCACCCTGCCCAATACCTCCCCCACACGGCTGACCATGGCCTGCACCTGCTGCTCATCCGACACATCCACGCCCAGGCCAATGGCCTCGATACCCAGCTCGCGCAGTTGCCCTGCGGCGCACTCGGCAGCCTCGGGGTCCAAGTCGCCAATAGCCACCCGTGCGCCACATTGCCCCAGTGCCAGGGCAATGGCGTAACCGATACCGCGGGCCGCCCCCGTCACCAGGGCGTTACGGCCATCCAACGCAAAACTCAGTGGAGCAGAACCGACAGGGGCGTTCATTGTTGTTATCCCTTGAAATGGTCGAAGCAAAGCCCGCCCCCTTTCAGGAAGGGGACGTGCACAGAAACGTTGGAAAGAGAGATGAATCAGGCGGTGGAACAACCAGCCAGCGCCAGTTGTTCCTTGAGCGGCGGAATGTCCAGGCGGCGCAGCACGCGGTACAACGAGGGGCGACAGATACCCAGCTCACGGGCAGCTGCGGTCATGTTCCAGCGGCAGGCCTGCAGCACACCCAGCACATCCGAGCGCTCATCCGCCGGTTGGGCCGCCGCCGCTACCGGGCGGATCGGCGTGACATTCTGCAGGGCAGCGCGCGCCGGTGCCGACACTGCACCAGCCTGGGCAAGGAAGTCGGCCGGCAGGTCGCTGCGCTGGATACGCGGGCCCTCCATCACCGCGCAGGCGTAACGGATCACCGCCCGCATCTGCCGTAAGTTGCCCGGCCAAGCATGTTCGAGCAGCAACGGCCAGACATCCGCCGCCAACACCTGGCGCGGATCGCAGCCTGGCAGCTCGTGGGCGATCATGGCGCATACCAGCTCGCCACGGTCGCTGCGCTCACGCAACGGTGGCAGTTGCACCACGCCAGTGGCGATGCGGTAGAACAGGTCTTCGCGGAAACTGCCCTGCTCCACCCGTGCGGCCAGGTCTTGGTGCGTGGCGCAGATCAGGGCGAAGTTCACCGGTATGCTGCGCTCGGCGCCCAGCGGAGTGATCTCACGCTCGGCGATCACCCGTAGCAGGCGGCTCTGCTGTTCATAGGGCATGTCACCGATTTCATCGAGGAACAAGGTGCCGCCATCGGCCTGCAGCACCTTACCCTTCTTGCCACAGGGCAAGGCACCGGAGAAGGCCCCACGCGAATAGCCGAACAGCTCGCTCTCGATCAGGGTTTCGGGAATCGAGGCACAGTTGAGCGCCACCAGTTGCGCGGCACGACGCTGACTGTGCGCATGCAGGGCACGGGCCAGCACTTCCTTGCCAGTGCCGGTCTCACCGCGGATCAACACAGCGATGCCGCGCTCCATCAGGCGCAGCGCACGGCGAAAAGCCTGGCGCACCTGTGGGTCGCTGTCGTGGGCAATATCGCATTCGGGAACAACAGTGGCGTGAGGACGAACGTGATCGAGTACAGAGGGCATCAGCGTCACCTTTTATTGTTCTATAGCTTGTGACTATGTCGACGGGCGACGCTTGTGGCGCTGCCTGGGCCGAGAGGGTGTTGCCCGTTCACAATAGGTAGGCGCACTTATATTTTCCAATACATAATAAAGCATCCACTGATACCTTTCAGAGCATCATGATCGAACTTCGCCACCTGCAATATTTCCGCACCCTGGCCGAAACCCTGCACTTCGGACGTGCCGCCGAGCGCCTGCATATTTCGCAGCCACCGTTGTCACGGCAGATCGCGTTGCTGGAGGAGGAACTGGGAGTCAAGCTGTTCGACCGCTCACGCCGCCGGGTAGAGCTGACCGAGGCGGGCCAGCGCTTCTACCTCGACACCGGAACAGTGTTCGCCGCCTTCGAGCAGGCCAAGCGCAATGCCCTGGCAGCCGCGCGCGGTGCTGCTGGCGAGCTGTCGGTAGGATTCATGATGTCGACCGCCTACAGCATCACTCCGGCCATCACCCGACGCTATGCCGCCCTCTATCCGCAGGTGAACCTCAAGCTCACCGAAACCCTGCCGCTGGACCTGGCCCAGGACATCACCAGCGGCAACAAGGATGTGGCGATCATGTATCGGCCACAAGACTGCAGCGGCCTGGAAACCATGACCCTGTACCGGGAGGAAATGACTGTGGTGCTGCCACCAGGCCATCACCTGATGGATCAGGAGGTGATCGACCCACAAGCACTGGCCGGGGAAACCTTCATCATCGTGCCCCGGCGCATCGCCCCGGCGCTGCACGACATGATCTTCAACTATTGCCTGCAGCACGGCGTCACGCCCAACATCGGGCTGGAGATCAACATGCAGCAGACCATCGTCAACCTGGTGGGCGAAGGCCTGGGCATCGCTATCGTACCGCGCTCGATGCGCAACATGCGCCTGGCCACCACCAGCTTCAAACCGCTCAGGTCAGCACCGGTGATCGAGGTGGTGGCCGTCTGGAAAGGCGACAACCACAACCCCTGCATCGCCACCTTCGTCGAAACGGCCAGGCAGGCCGGGGAGCAGGCGACGCTCGAAGATGAGCAGGAGCGCCAGCGCCCGGCGTGAAGGACGCCTCAGATCTCCAGGATCCCAGAGGCCATGAACCCTCCATCCACCGGGATCACGTGGCCGCTGATGTATGACGCATCCTGCGAAGCGAGAAAGGCCACCGCCCCAGCCATCTCCGCCGGCGTGCCATAGCGGCGCAGCGGTACGGCCCGGGCGTAGGACTCACGCGTCGCCGCCGAGTGCAAGGTCCGGGTCAGCGGCGTGTCCACCGGACCCGGAGCGATGCCGTTGACGGTGATGCCATGCTCGGCCAGTTCCACCGCCATCTGCCGGGTCAGGCCGATGACTGCCGCCTTCGATGTGCCATAGGCAGTACGCCCCATGCTTGCACGCAAGCCACTGATCGAAGCGACGTTGATGATCCGCCCCCAACCCTGCTCGCGCATCAGTTGGGCAGCCTGCTGGCTGCAGAGCAAGGTGCCGGTCAGATTGACGTTCATCAGCCGCTGCCAGCTTTCCAGATCGCAATCGAGAAAAGCCTGGGTGCGAGCAATGCCTGCGTTATTGACCAGCACATCGCAGCGCCCGTAACACTCGCGCAGCGCCCCAAAAAGGTCGGCGACGGACTGCGGGTCACCGATATCGATGGCCATGGCCAGGGCGTCGATGCCCTGCACCCGCAAGCCCGCGACCATCTCCTCGGCCGCCGCCAGGTTGATGTCCGCGACCACCACCGTATGGCCATCGTGGCCCAGGCGTTCGGCGATCGCGGCACCGATGCCCATGGCGGCACCGGTCACCAGTGCCACGCGGCCATGGCCCGGAAGGTTCATCGTTGTTTTCGCAGCTTGACTCATGACAGGACTCTCTTAGAGGAAACCGATGGAAATCCACGGGAAGCAGGCGACGATCACCAAGGCCACCAACAGCGCCGCCAGGTAACCCCAGACGCGCCGTATGACATGGTCGGACGACACCTTGCTGATCGCGCAGGCGGCGTAAAAGCCAACGCCCAGCGGTGGTGCGAACAGGCCGATGCCCATGGCCAGGATCACCACCATGGCGTAGTGCACCGGATGGATGCCGAGCATCTCGGCCAGCGGGAACATCAGCGGGCCGAACAGCACAATGGCTGGAATGCCTTCCAACACACTGCCCAGTACCAGGAAGATGACGATGGTGACGATCATGAAACCGAGGGTGCCACCGGGAATGTCCTCGATCAGTTCCACCAGCGAGGCGGAAAAACCGGACTGGGTGAGCGCCCAGGCCATGGCTGAAGCCATGCCGATGATCAGCAGGATCGCCCCGGACAAAGCCGCCGCCTCGAGCATCATCGGGTACAGCTTCTTGAACTCGATATGGCGCATGAACAGGTGCATCACCAGCCCCACCAGCACCACATAAGCCACACCGATGGTCGACACCTCGGTGGCGGTGGCCGCCCCTTCCAGTACCGCGATGCGGATCAGCAAGGGCAACGCCAGGGCCGGCAGCGCAATGAGGAAGGTACGCAACACCATCGACATCGGCGCACGTGGGATAGCCGGGCTCGGGTCCTTGCGCGAACGCCACCAGCAGACCAGGGCAATCACCACGGTGGCGACCACTGCCGGCATCAGGCCACCGATGAACAGCGCCGTGATGGACACACTGCACACAGCGCCAATGGTGATCAACACCAGGCTCGGTGGAATGGTTTCAGTCATGGCCCCGGTGGCGGCCAACAGAGCGGCGAGCTCTTCGGGCTTGGACCCCCTGCGTTTCATCTCCGGGAACAGCGCCGGAGCCACGGCGGCCATGTCGGCGACCTTGGAACCGGAAATCCCCGAGACCAGAAACATCGCCCCCAGCAACACGTACTGCAACCCACCCCGCACATGCCCGAGCAACGAGGCCATGAAATCGATCAGGGTCCGGGCCATGCCTGACAACTGCAGCACCACACCGAGCAGGACGAACAACGGCACGGCCAGCAGCACCATATGCGACATACCCTCGTCCATGCGGCCGACCACGATGGACAGCGGCGCATGGGTGGCCAGGGCCAGGTACGCCATGGTCGCGGTGCCGAAAGCGAAGGCGATCGGGATGCCGCCGAACACGCAGGCTCCCAGCAGCACCAGGAAGAACACCACCAAGTTGTAGTTACCAATGCTCGCCAACAACGGCTGCGCCAGCCACAGCACCGCCGCGACCGCCGTCACCACGGCAAGGCCGGCCATGAACTGGCGCACCGTCGAGTAACGCGCCATGCGTGCCACCGCCGCCAACAGCATCAGCACCGCACCGACCGGCAAAGCCGCCGCGCGCACGCCGTCAGGGATACCCAGAGCCGGCGTGGTGATCCACATCTGCTCATGGGAATGCTGCATGGCTGGGGAAATGATCATCGCCACGAACAGGCAGACGATCAGCGCCGAGAGCGTCTCGCTGAAACCACGCCAGACGGCAGGCAGCTTGTTCACCAGCGCCGACATGCGCATGTGCTCGCCCCGGTCCAGTGCCAGCACCGCGCCGAACATGGCCAGCCAGATGAACAGCGAAGACGCCAGCTCGTCGGACCAGATCAACGGGCTGTGCAGGACATAGCGGGCGAACACACCGGCCAGCAGCACCAGGGTCTCGACCACCATCAAGACGACGGTGATCACCCCGACCACGCGCATGGTCCAGGTATTCAGGCAGATCAGCACCCGGGCCGGCAGGCGCATCGAAGCAGTGGAGGCCGTGACCGCTGGAGCGCTCATCATGCCAACGTCCCGGCGTACTGCTCGAGGATGGCCCAGGCCTCGTCACCGAACTTGCCATGCCAGTCAGCGTAGTAATTGGCGCTGCGCAGCTTCTCGCGGAAGGCCTCGGCCGGCGACTCGACCAGCTCCAGCCCCTGGCCTTTGAGGGTGTCGCGGGTGGTGCTTTCGAGCTTGGCAAGATCGTCGCGTTGAGCCATCACAGCCGCATCGACATGCTTGCGCACGATGGCCTGCATGTCTTGTGGCAGGCGTGCGAACGAAGCGCTGTTGCCAAGCATCCAGAAGCCGTCCCACACGTGGTTGGTCAGCGAGCAGTACTTCTGCACCTCGTAGAGCTTGGCCGTGGACACCAGGGTCAGCGGGTTTTCCTGCCCCTCGACGATGCGCGTCTGCAGCGCCGAATACACCTCGGCGAAATTGATGCTGGTAGGCGCGGCTTCCAGCGCGCGGAAGATCGACATGATGATCGGACTGGGCGGCACCCGTAGCTTCATGCCCTTGAGGTCATCAGGCGTGGCGACCGGCCGGGTGCTGGTGGTGGTGACGCGGAAGCCGTTATCCCACATCCTGTCGAAGGCGAACAAAGTGCCGGTCTTGGCGATCTCCTCGCGCACATGGGCGCCCAGCGCGCCGTCCATGGCGCTCCAGACCTGCTGGTAGTCCTTGAAAGCGAAGCCTATGGCACTAATCTGTACCGACGGCACCAGGGTGCCGAGGATCACCGGCGACAATGCGAACAGGTCGACCGCACCCGAGCGCACCTGGGCCAGGGTGTCGGTGTCGCTGCCCAGTTGGCTGCTGGGGAACACCTGCACGCTCAGCGCGCCGTTGGTTTCCTCCCTGATGGCCTTGGCCATTTCCCGCGCCCGCACATTCATCGGATGGCTGATGGGCAGGTTGTTGGCAAACTTGAGTTTGAAATCGGCGGCCCGGCTGCCGCCGCTGTAAAGTCCCAACCCGGCAGCGGCGACTGCAGCAGAAGCAAGGGAAGCCGTCTTGATGAAGGAACGGCGGGTAAAATCGCTCATGAAGCTCTCCTGACTTATTGTTCTTATTGATCGAGTTACGGGTATACGGCGATGGTTGCCCGAGATGTAGCAATACGGGTGCCACCCTGGGAAAACGCCGACGTCCTATCCGGCCCACGCCGCCATGCGGTATTCAACTTCATGTTTTACCGATGAATTTTTCTCAGGGCGTCGAGGCGTCGGTCCGTAAAGCCATCCGCAGCTTACGCCGCACGGTGTAACAGGTGTCTCCCTGAACTGTCGCTCTGGCCAGCAAGGCGACACCTGTAGGCGTCGCCTTGCTACCGTTAGCCCCCCTTCATGACCAGGAAAACCCCGGCGCAGAGCCCTCCCGGCGTCCCTGAAAGGCCTTGGCACCGCTCTTGCTATCGACCTCGCAAACAACATCAAGCGAGGACGCACCTCATGCAATCGCCCGTAATCAGCGGCTGGCACCACTCCCTTTTTGGCAAGTTTCCCGATATCGACCCCGAGCAGATGATGGCCGAAGCGGCCGTTGGCGCGCTCAACCATGCGCAGCTGGATGCCGAGCAGATCGACTCGGTCCATGTCGGCCATTTCAATGCCGGCTTCCTCTACCAGGACTTTCCTTCCGCACTGCTGGCCAACCATTTGCCGGTGCTGCGCTTCACCCCATCGGTGCGCGTGGAAAACGCCTGCTCCACCGGCTCGGCGGCAATCCACTCAGCCCTACAGGCGGTGCTCAGCGGCCAGTCGAAACATGCCTTGGTGGTGGGCTTCGAGAAGATGAACAGCCTGCCCACCGCCGAGGTCGGCAAGGTCCTCCTCAAGTGCTGCTACACCCGTGAGGAAGCGCAAATCGAAAATGGCTTCGCCGGAGTGTTCGGTAATATCGCCAGCGCCTATTTCGACCGTTACGGCGACCAGTCCGACGCCCTGGCGATGATCGCCGCGAAGAACCACGCCAACGGTACGCTCAACCCCTTTGCACACATGCGCCGGGATGTTGGCTACGACTTCTGCCGCATGCCGTCGGAGAAGAACCCCTTCGTCGCCGGCCCGCTGAAACGTACCGACTGCTCGCTGATCACCGACGGCGCGGCGGCACTGGTGATCAGCCGCGCCGACCAGGTCGGCGGGCAACGCCATGCCGTGCGTTTCCGGGCGGCGGTGCAGGTCAACGACTACCTGCCGCTGTCACGCCGCGACCCCACGGTCTTCGAAGGCGCCGCCCGCGCCTGGCAGCAGGCCTTGGCCGAGGCGCGGCTGACGCTGGATGACCTGTCGCTGGTGGAGACCCATGACTGCTTCACCATCGCAGAACTGCTCGAGTACGAAGCCATGGGCCTGGCCGGACGTGGCCAGGGCGCACGGGTCATCAGCGAGGGCATCAGCCGCAAGGATGGCCGCTTACCGGTCAACCCTTCCGGCGGGCTCAAGTCCAAGGGCCACCCGATCGGCGCGACCGGGGTGTCGATGCACGTGATGGCGGCGATGCAGCTCACCGGCCAGGCCGGCGACATGCAACTGGCCCGGGCCGACCGCGCCGGCGTGTTCAACATGGGCGGTGCCGCCGTCACCAACTACGTGAGCATCCTGGAGGCCGTGCGATGACCGGTATCGACAACGTCATGAACCTGGGTGAACTGCTGGCCCAGGTCGCCCGCCGCTATCCGGATGAACCCGGCTTCATCCGTGCCGGCCAGGCCTGCTCCTGGCGCCAGTTGATCACACGCATCGACAGCGTCGCCGCCGCCCTTCGCGCTCGCGGCTTGGGCAAAGGTGACCGCCTGCTAGTGCATTCGCGCAACAACCTACAGTTGTTCGAAAGCGCCTGGATCGCCTTCCGCCTGGGCATGGTCTGGGTACCGACCAATGTGCGCATCACTCCTCCGGAGGCCGCCTACCTGGGCAGCTCCAGCGGCGCAGTGGCGATGCTCTACGACGACGGCCTGGAGCATTACGTCGACGCCGTGCGCGCCGCATCGCCCGCCCTGCGCCAAGTGATCGCTATCGGCACACCCCGGCCAGGCGAACTGGGCTACGACGCCCTGCTCGACGAAGGCACTGCCCTGCAACCGGCATTCCGTCCCGCCGAGGTGCGCTACCACGACCCGCTGTGGTTCTTCTATACCTCGGGCACCACCGGGCACCCCAAGGCCGGCGTGCTGACCCATGGGCAGATGGCCTTCGTGATCAACAACCACCTGGCCGATCTGATGCCGGGCCTGGACCGGCACTCGCGCTCGCTGGTCCTGGCGCCACTGTCCCATGGTGCGGGCATCCACGCCCTGGTCAACGTCGCCCGCGGTGCCGCCTGCGTATTGCCGGCCGGTGATCGGTTGGATTGCGACGAAGCCTGGCGGCTGGTGCAGGAACACCGGATCGACAACCTGTTCACCGTGCCGACCATCGTCAAGATGCTCACCGAAGACGAAGCCGTCGACCGCTACGACCACAGCAGCCTGCGCTACGTGATCTACGCCGGCGCGCCGATGTACCGTGCCGACCAATGCCATGCGCTGAACACCCTGGGCAAGGTGCTGGTGCAGTACTACGGATTGGGTGAAGTGACCGGCAACATCACCGTGCTGCCGGCCAACTGTCATGACGCCGAGAACCGCCCCGAGGCCAAGGTCGGCTCCTGCGGCTACCCGCGCACCGGCATGCAAGTGGCGATCCTCGATGACCAGGGCAACGAGCTGCCCAGCGGGGTCGACGGCGAGATCTGCGTGCGCGGCCCGGCGGTGTTCGCCGGTTACTACAACAACCCCGAGGCCAACGCGGCGTGTTTCCGCTTCGGCTGGTTCCACACCGGTGACCTAGGCCATCTCGACGAACAGGGCTATCTGTTCATCACTGGCCGCGCATCAGACATGTACATCTCTGGCGGCTCCAACGTCTATCCCCGGGAAATCGAAGAAGCCCTGCTCACCCACCCGGCGGTGAACGAGGTGGCCGTGCTCGGCCTACCGGACGAGAAATGGGGCGAATGCGGCTGCGCAGTGATCGTCACCACACAAGAGGTCAGCGACGAGCAGTTGCTCGCACACCTGGAGCCACGCCTGGCCCGCTACAAATGGCCCAAACGCTTCGTACGCTGGAGCGAGATGCCCAAGTCGGGGTACGGCAAGATCGTCAAGAAACAGATCCGCGCGCTGCTGGACGCATGCGAGGAGCCTGCCCTATGAACCCCCACTTCGAAGAGCGCGATGGCGTACGGCTGTTCATCCATGGCGGCCAACCCCGACAGCCGCGGTTGCTGGAGTGCGAGGTGTCGCACGGCGAAGAGCTGCGCATCGTCCTGCCGCTGGCCTGCAATGTCGCCGAAGGCTTGCTCGAAGCACTGGAGGGACGCCGTTACCGCAGCGCGGTGGGACGCATCCTCTGTGGCGGCGCCGCACACCTGAGCTATCACCGCATGGTCACCACCAGCAACATCCAACGTCCCTACGACTATGGGCAGCCTGTGGTGCTGGACGGCTACATCACCTTCATCAGCGGAGCCCTCACCGTGGGTCGGGACGCAGCGGGCGCGCCCTTGCTGCACTGCCATGCCGGCTTCATCGACCGCGATGGACACCAGCACGGCGGCCACCTGGTGCTCGACCGTCTGGTCGTCGGCAGCGAGGCGCTGGTGATCCGGCTGTGCCTGTTCGACCAAGTGGCCTACCAGGTACAGCCGGATGCGGAAACCCACTTCAACCTACTTCACCCCGTGCTCCAGGAGGCGTCATGAACCTTGCAGCGGCGCAGGCCGAATCCCAGGTCCAGAGTGGCCGGCTGGGCAGACTGGTGGTGGCCCGGCTCAAGCCCAACGAAGACATCATCGACAGCGCCGAGGCTTTGTGCGTCAGCCATGGCATCCGCTTGGCCGTAGTGCGTGGCGGCCTCGGCAGCCTGATCGACGCCCAGTTGCACTACCTTGGCCGTGGCGGCATGCAAGATATCCGCGTGCCGGGGCCTGGCGTTGAAATCCTCAGCATCAGCGGCGAAGTCGCCGCCGGCGAGAGCCGCCTGCAGGCCGTGGTCGCCGATGCCGACGGCAATATCTTCGCAGGCCGGCTACAACGCGGCCGCAACCTATCGTTCATCACAGTCGAGCTGACCTTGCAGGAGTGGCTGCCTGACTGAGCGCACTCTCTTTCGCTATTCAACCCGGGCGCGGCGCCCGGCCCCCTTGCGCCCGCCTTTCGGGCGCTCCTCTGCAACCAGGAAAACAACAATGATAAAAAAGCCGTTCGTGCACCTGTCCCTGCTGACCGCCAGCAGCGCCCTCCTCGCTCCCGTCGCCCAGGCGGACTTCGTCAAGGACGGCAAGGCCACCCTCAACCTGCGCAACTATTACTTCAACAACGACTTGCGCGACCGTCCCGGCGCGGACGGGCAGAGCAAGACGGCCGAGTGGGCCCAGGGTTTCGTGCTCGACTACCAGTCCGGCTTCACCGACGGCACGGTCGGCGTTGGTGTCGATGCGCTGGGCCTGCTGGGTGTGCGCCTGGACGGTGGTGCAGGCAACCACCGCGGCAGTTCGATGATCCCTGATGAACGTGACGGCAGCGCCGTAGATGATTGGAGCCGCCTGGGGTTGACCGGCAAACTGCGCTTTTCGAAGACCGAGGCGCGCTACGGCACCTTGCAGCCGAAGCTGCCGATCCTGGTGGCCAACGACGGACGCGTGCTGCCACAAACCTTCGAGGGCGGGATGATTACCTCCCAGGATATCGACCACTTGACTCTGGTCGGCGGGCGCCTGGAGCACACCACTGGCCGCGGCTCCAGCAACCGCTCCGGGCTGGCAGTGGCTGGCGGCACGCAGCAGAGCAACGAGTTTCTCTTCGCCGGTGCCGATTATCAGGCGACCAAAGCCCTCAAGCTGCAGTACTACGTGGCCCAGCTCGAGGATTACTACGTCCAGCATTTCGGTGGTCTGGTGCATGTCTGGACCTTGGGCGAGAGCCAATCGCTGACCACCGACCTGCGCTACTTCAAGACCGACGCCGATGGCCGCAACGACTCGGCCGCCGGGCGCGCCGAGGGTTACCAGGCCAGCGGGCTGGCCGATACCGCGGGCAAGATCGACAACGACACCTGGAGCGCGATGTTCACCTATGCGCTGGGCGGGCACTCGATCCTGGTCGGCCACCAGCGGGTGTCCGACAGCGGCAACTTCGTCCAGCTCAACCAGGGCAATACCGGCGAAGGCGCGGCGGGAGCCAGCATCTACCTATTCACCGACCGACTGGTAACCAGCTTCACCCGAGCCGGCGAGCGCACCACCTTTGGCCAATACGCCTACAACTTCGCTGCATTAGGGGTACCGGGGCTGGTGGCGTCGGTGGCATACCTCAAGGGCACGAACATCCGCATGGCCACGGGCGGCGATGAGAAGGAATGGGAACGGGATATCGCCCTGGATTATGTGGTGCAGGGCGGAACGTTCAAAGGGCTGGCGTTCAGTTGGAGAAACGGCATGTTGCGAAGCGGCGTACCAAGCGAGTGGAACCAGGACCAGAACCGCGTGGCGGTGAGCTATTCGGTGCCGTTGTTCTGAGGCGCCTGCGCTCGATGCAAGACAAGGTAGGAGCCAGCTGACGCTGGCTCCTACCGGCATAGCGTCGATCATATGACCCACAGGGCCATATGGACGCCGGAACTACTCCTGTGCCCCTTCGAACCAGGCCAGCTTGTCGCGCAGCTGCACCACTTCGCCCACGATCACCAACGTCGGTGCGTGGACTTCGTGCCGGGCCACCAGCTCCGGCAGGTCCGCCAGGGTGCCGGTGAACACCCGCTGGTTGCGGGTAGTGCCTTGCTGCACCAGCGCCGCAGGCGTGCTGGCCGCGCGGCCGTGGCGGATCAACTCGCTGCAGATGGTCGGCAAGCCGACCAGCCCCATGTAGAACACCAAGGTCTGGGCCGGCGCCACCAGGTCATCCCATGGCAGATTGCTGGTGCCGTCCTTGAGGTGACCGGTGACGAAGCGCACCGACTGGGCATAGTCGCGATGGGTCAGCGGAATGCCTGCATAAGCGGAGCAACCGCTGGCCGCAGTAATCCCAGGCACCACCTGGAAAGGAATCCCCTCCTCGGCCAGTTGCTCGATCTCTTCGCCACCACGACCAAAGATGAACGGGTCACCGCCCTTCAAGCGCAGCACGCGCTTGCCTTGCCTCGCCAGGTCGACCAACAGGCGGTTGATTTGATCCTGGGGTACGGCATGGTCGGCGCGGCGCTTGCCGACGTAAATGCGTTCGGCGTCGCGCCGGCACATCTCGATGATCGCCGGAGCGACCAAACGATCGTAGAGCACCACGTCGGCCTGCTGCATCAGGCGCAGGGCGCGAAAGGTCAGCAGGTCCGGGTCACCCGGCCCTGCCCCGACCAGATAGACCTCCCCTCCCTGCTGCACCGGCGCGCCATCCACCTTGGCCTGCAACAGGCGCTCGGCTTCAGCGCCCTGCCCGGCCAGCTGGCGTTCGGCGATGGGGCCCTGGAACACGTCCTCCCAGAAGCCACGGCGCTGGTTGACGTCCGGGTACAGCGACTTGACCTTGTCGCGAAAGCGCGCAGCCAGGCCGGCCAGCTCGCCATAGGCGGCCGGAATCCAGGCTTCCAGCCTGGCCCGGATCAGCCGGGCCAACACCGGCGCATCGCCGCCGCTGGACACTGCCACCACCAGGGGCGAACGGTCGACGATGGCCGGAAAGATCACCGTGCACAGCGCCGGAGCGTCCACCACATTGACCGGCAGGCTGCGCTGCTGGGCGTCGGCCGAGACCTGGGCATTGAGCACCGGGTCGTCGGTGGCGGCGATCACCAGCCGGCAACCGTCCAGGTCGCCCGGCTGGTAGCCGCGCACCCGAACCTCACCTCCACTCTGCCCAGCAACCGCGGCTAACTGACCTTCGACCTCTGGCGCGACCACCCGCAGCGCGGCACCGGCGTCGGCCAGCAGGCGCGCCTTGCGCAGAGCGATCTCGCCACCACCGACGACCAGTACGCGGCTGCCCTGCAGCTTGTGGAACAGCGGCAGGAAATCCATTTAGCGGATGACCTCCAGGCCACCCATGTACGGCTTGAGCACCTCTGGCACAAGGATCGAGCCATCGGCCTGCTGGTAGTTCTCCAGCACCGCCACCAGGGTACGGCCGACCGCCAGGCCAGAACCGTTGAGGGTGTGCACCAATTCCGGCTTGCCGGTTTCCGGGTTGCGCCAGCGCGCCTGCATGCGGCGGGCCTGGAAGTCGCCGCAGTTGGAGCACGAGGAGATCTCGCGGTATTTGTCCTGGCTCGGCACCCAGACTTCCAGGTCGTAGGTCTTGACCGCGCTGAAGCCCATGTCACCGGTGCACAGAGCCAGCACGCGATAAGGCAGCTCAAGGGCCTGCAGCACCCGCTCGGCGTTGGCGGTCAGGCCTTCCAGGGCTTCCATGGACTTGCCCGGCTCGACGATCTGCACCATCTCGACCTTGTCGAACTGGTGCTGGCGGATCATGCCACGGGTATCACGGCCCGAAGCACCGGCTTCGCTGCGGAAGCACGGGGTGTGGGCGACGAACTTGATCGGCAGTTGCTTGGCGTCGAGGATTTCGCCGGCGACGATGTTGGTCAGCGAGACCTCGGCGGTCGGGATCAGGTAGAAGTCGGCTTCGCCTTCACGGCTGATCTTGAACAGGTCTTCCTCGAACTTGGGCAGTTGGCCGGTGCCCTGCAGGGCCGGTGCCTGCACCAGGTACGGGGTGTAGGCCTCTTCGTAGCCGTGCTCGCTGGTGTGCAGGTTGATCATGAACTGCGCCAGAGCGCGGTGCAGGCGTGCGATCGGGCCGCGCAGCAAGGCGAAACGAGCACCGGACAGCTTGGCTGCGGTCTCGAAATCCAGGCCGCCGCTGAGTTCGCCCAGGGCCACGTGGTCCTTGACCTCGAAGTCGAACTGGCGCGGCGTGCCCCAGCGGCGCACTTCGACGTTGCTGTCTTCGTCCGCACCGACCGGCACGCTGGCGTCTGGCAGGTTGGGGATACCCAGCAGGATACCGTCCAGTTCGGCCTGGATGGCGTCCAGTTCGCTCTTGCCACTGGCCAGTTCGGTAGCCATGCGCTCGACGTCGGCCATCAGCGGGGCGATGTCCTCGCCCCTGGCCTTGGCCTGGCCGATGGACTTGGAACGGGCGTTACGCTCGGCCTGCAGTTGCTCGGTGCGGGTCTGCACCGCCTTGCGGCGCTCTTCCAGGGATTCGATGCGCGCGACATCCAGGCTGAAGCCACGGGAGGCCAGGCGGTCCGCCACTTCCTGAAGTTGGCCGCGTAACAGTTTGGAATCGAGCATATCGTTCTCTCGTTTGGTTCAGAATTTGGTCAAATAAAGGCCGGCCCAGGTCGCGAGCAGCCCGCCCAATACGCTGGCTGCAGCATAACCGAAGGCCAACGGCGCCTGCCCGCTTTCGAGCAGGCGCACGGTGTCCAGTGAAAAGGATGAAAAAGTGGTCAGGCCGCCGAGAAAGCCGACGATCAGCCCGGCGCGCAGTTCGACCGGCACCAGCGGCCGGTGCAGAAACAGGCCATAGAGCAGGCCGATCAGCAGGCAGCCAATCAGGTTGACCGCCAGCGTACCGAGATAGAAGTGCCGTGGCCAGTAGGCATTGACCAAATTGCCAGCAGCGAAGCGCAGCAAGGTGCCGGCGACGCCGCCCGCGCTGACCGCAGCGACAAGTGCTATCACGGTTTTCTCCTTTGGCGGGGGCTGTTGCGGTCCAGTTCGGCCAGATGGCGCAGCTTCTCGCCGATCTTCAGCTCCAGGCCACGGGGTACCGGCTGGTAGTACTGACGCGGCTCCAACTGTTCAGGAAAATAGTCTTCGCCCGCGGCATAGGCATCCGGCTCGTCGTGGGCATAGCGGTACTCCTCGCCATAGCCCAGTTGCTTCATCAGCTTGGTCGGGGCATTGCGCAAGTGCAGCGGAACTTCCAGCGAGCCGTGTTCGGCGGCTTCGCGCATGGCGGTCTTGAAGCCCATGTACACCGCGTTGCTCTTCGGCGCGCAGGCCAGGTAGGTGATGGCCTGGGCCACCGCCAGCTCGCCCTCGGGGCTGCCCAGGCGCTCCTGCACGTCCCACGCCGCCAGGCACAGGCTCAGGGCGCGCGGGTCGGCGTTGCCGATGTCCTCGCTGGCCATGCGCACCACGCGACGGGCGATGTACAGCGGGTCGCAACCACCGTCGAGCATGCGCGCGTACCAGTACAACGCACCGTCCGGGTTGGAGCCGCGCACCGACTTGTGCAGTGCCGATATCTGGTCATAAAAAGCCTCGCCCCCTTTGTCGAAGCGGCGGCGGCTGTCGCCGAGCAGGCTTTGCAGCAGCTCGACGCCGATCTCGCCACCGTCTTCGGCCAGGTCCGAGGCGTTTTCCAAGAAGTTGAGCATGCGCCGGCCATCGCCGTCGGCAGCGGCCATGAGCATCTGGAAGGCTTCATCGCCGACCCGCAGCTGGCGCTTGCCCAGGCCACGGTCTTCGCTCAGGGCGCGGTTGACCAGCTTGCGCAGGGCTGCTTCGTCGAGGCTCTTGAGCACATAGACCCGCGCCCGCGAAAGCAAGGCGTTGTTCAACTCGAAGGACGGGTTCTCGGTGGTGGCGCCGATGAAGATCAGCGTACCGTCCTCCACATACGGCAGAAAGGCATCCTGCTGCGACTTGTTGAAGCGGTGCACTTCATCGACGAACAGAATGGTGCGTCGGCCGTACTGCCCGGCCTGCTGCTTGGCCACCTCCACCGCCTGGCGGATCTCCTTGACCCCGGCCAGCACCGCCGAGACCGTCTCGAAATGGGCGTCACAGAACTGCGCCAGGAGCCGCGCCAGGGTGGTCTTGCCGACCCCGGGCGGGCCCCAGAAGATCATCGAGTGCAGCGCCCCCTGCTCCAGCGCCTCACGCAGCGGCTTGCCACGCGCCAGCAAATGCTCCTGGCCGACGTACTCGTCCAGGTTGGCCGGGCGCAGGCGCGCGGCCAGGGGCTGGGCGACGGGTTCGCTTTGAAACAGGTCCATGACGGGCTCTATGACCTCTTATTCCTGGATGACGTCCGCGCCTTCCGGGATCTTGAACTGGAACTTGCTCGCCGGGATCGACTCATTGGCCTTGACCCCGTTGAACAGGATATTGGTGCGCTGGCCGACGCTGTCGATCAACTGCATGTCATTGATCAGGCCACGGCGGAACGACACGCGCAGGGAGTCGAACAGGGTGTCCCGGGTCTTGGGCTTGAGAGTGAAGTCCATGACATCGCCCTGCTCCTTGGAGGTGATGTCGAAGCTTTCGCTGATCTTCGACACATCACCGGACAGCAGCAGCGCCGGGGTCTGGTTCAGGCGTACATCGAGCTTCTTGACCGTGGCCTGTTCCAGGTCCGGGTCCCACAGGGTGACGTTCTGGCCATCGGAGACCACCACCTGCTCTTGGGGGGCATCGGTGTGCCAGTAGAACAGGCCTGGGCGCTTGACCGCCATCTCGCCGCTGGTTTCCTGCAGGCTGGTGCCACCGGCATCCAGGGTCAGCTGGGAAAAACGGGCGGTGAGGGTCTGCGACTTCTCCAGCAACTGGGTGAGGCGCGCCACGTCTTTTTCATCGGCATGGGCGGCAAAGGGCGCCATGACCAGGGCAGAAACCAACAGCATGCGAATCGCGCGCATGGGAATCCTCATTGAGCAGTGAGTAGGCCGGGCGCCGCCTTTGGCGCCCGGCAGGGTGATCATCAATCGCGCGGGCCGCCCGGAGCAATCACTTCTCGCGAGCCGTTGCTGTTCATGGGGGTGACCACGCCCGCCATCTCCATCGCTTCGATCATCCGCGCAGCGCGGTTATAGCCAATCTTCAGCTTGCGCTGCACCGCGGAGATGGAAGCACGGCGGCTTTCCAGCACGAACTGCACGGCCTCGTCGTAGAGCGCGTCAGCCTCGGGGTCATCGCCGTCGCCGCCACCGCCGCCACCTTCGAAGCCGCTGCCGGCCTCTTCGACGCCATTGAGGATGTCGTCGTTGTAGTCCGGCGCGCCGCGCAGCTTCCAGGCCTCGACGACGCGGTGCACCTCGTCGTCGGAGACGAAAGCGCCATGAACGCGGATCGGCAGGCTGGTGCCTGGCGGCATGTAGAGCATGTCACCGTGGCCAAGCAGTTGTTCGGCACCGCCCTGGTCGATGATGGTCCGCGAGTCGATCTTACTCGACACCTGGAACGCCATGCGGGTCGGGATGTTGGCCTTGATCAAGCCAGTGATCACGTCCACCGATGGACGCTGGGTAGCGAGGATCAGGTGGATACCGGCGGCCCGGGCCTTCTGGGCGATACGGGCGATCAGCTCTTCGACCTTCTTGCCGACGATCATCATCATATCGGCGAATTCGTCGACGATCACCACGATGGTCGGCAGGGTTTTCAGCAGCGGCGGCACGTCATCCATGCTTTCGCGCTTGAACATCGGGTCGTAGATCGGCTCGCCGGCTTCTTCGGCGTCCTTGATCTTGCGGTTGAAACCAGCCAGGTTGCGCACGCCCATGGCTGCCATGAGCTTGTAGCGCCGCTCCATCTCGGCCACGCTCCAGCGCAACGCGTTGGCGGCGTCCTTCATGTCGGTGACCACCGGGCAGAGCAAATGCGGAATACCTTCGTAGATCGACAGTTCGAGCATCTTCGGGTCGATCATGATCAGCTTGGCGTCTTCCGGCCCCGCCTTGAACAGGATCGACAGGATCATGGCGTTGACCCCCACCGACTTACCCGAACCAGTGGTACCGGCTACCAGCAGGTGTGGCATCTTCGCCAGGTCGGTGATCACCGGCTTGCCGCCGATATCATGGCCCAGGGCCATGGTCACCGGCGACTTGGCCTCATCGTACTGGGGCGACGACAGCACCTCGGAGAAGCGCACGATCTGACGGTCTTCGTTGGGAATCTCGATCCCCACGGTGGTCTTGCCGGGGATCACCTCGACCACACGCACGCTGGTCACCGCCAGGGAACGCGCCAGGTCCTTGGCCAGGTTGGCGATACGGCTGACCTTGACCCCAGCCGCAGGCTGGATCTCGTAGCGGGTGATCACCGGGCCCGGGTGGATCGAGTCCACCGAGACCTCGACACCGAATTCCTTGAGCTTGATCTCCAGCAGGTGGCCAACACCGGCCAGGGACTCGGGCGAATAGTTGACCTTCTTCTTCTCGGCCGGATCGAGGATCGAGATCGACGGCAAGGTGCCTTCGACGGCACTGTCGACGAACAGCGGCGCCTGTTTTTCCTTCATCACCCGCTTGCTCGGCTCCGGCGCCTTGGCCGGGGCCGGCATGATCACCGGGGCAGGCTGCTGCTCGCGTTCGACGACATGCTTGGTCAGAGCCTTGTCGCGCTCGATGATGCGCTCGCGGGCCTTGACCTGCTCGCGCTTGTCCGCCACCACCGGGGCGACCACTTCATCGACCTGCTCGTCGACCTCGCGCAGCTGCGCCACCAGGCGCTTGCGCTCATTGCGCGCGGCCCACCAGCGGTTGGCGGCGTTCTGCACCAGCTCGAACAGGTCGAGGGTGATCTTGCCGGTGATGTCCATGACCTTGAACCACGACAGGTCGGTGAAGACGGTCAGGCCGAACAGGAACAGGGCGATGAACATCAGGGTGCTGCCCTGGACGTTCAGCAGGCTCTTGGCCAGGTCACCGAGGCTCTCACCCAGGGCGCCGCCAGCGGAGAACGGCATGGTCTGCGGCGGATGGAAATGGATATGCGCCAGCGCCGCGCCAGAAAGCACGAGGAACACCAGGCCGATCAGGCGCCAGGAGAACAGCCAGCCGCTCCACTGCCAGGGTTGATGGCGCTCACGGAAGATCTGCCAGGTCTTGATCGCCAGCAGCAACGGGAAGATATAGGCGAAGAACCCCAGAACCATGAACAGGATATCGGCGAAGTACGCTCCGGCGCGGCCAGCAGCGTTCTGCACCTGCTCGACATTGCTGGTGTGGCTGAAGCCTGGGTCCGCCGTGTCGTAGGTCAGCAGCGCCATCCACAGGTACAGGCACAAGGCGCCGATGGCGATCAGCGCACCTTCCTTGAGGCGGTAGTGCAGTTGCTGACGCCAGAGCGGCACAGGCAAGGGAGTCGGGGTTGCGGTGGATTTCTTCAAAACGCGTCTATTCCTGCGCGTGGTGCGCGTCCAACAGTGATCGACCCAGATGAACAGTCAATGAATCACTACTTTTAACATTACTGCCCTCCCGCCGCCATGGCGGCACGCCGGATGAAGGCGTGAACGGGGCCGGTTCCATATAAGATGCAATTTGAGCACGCATTCGCTTTCGTGACAAAGGCTTATGCTGTGTTTTTACACAGGTGTGACAACAAGTATGCTGGCAAGTTGCGCCAGCCAGGGCGAGGGCTGGGCGACGGTATGCCTGGCATAGACCAGATTGCATCCCAAGCCGAACGGTCGCCTGCCGCGTGAACGGCATACGCCTGGACGCTCAGGTCCTGCACATTGACCTCATCCGGTCTGCGCGCCATGCTGACCCCTCCTCCCCTCCCCCACCGCAAAAGACCATGCTGACCTGGCTCAACCGCGACTCCCTGACCTTCCCCCCTCTGGAAAAGGCCCTGCACGACCCCAACGGCCTGCTCGCCGCTGGCGGCGATCTGAGCGCCGAGCGCCTGGAACAGGCCTACCGCCATGGCTGCTTCCCCTGGTACCAGGATGGCCAGCCGATCCTCTGGTGGTCGCCTGACCCACGCACCGTGCTGTTCCCCGATGAACTGCACGTCTCGCGCTCGCTGGCCAAGCTGCTGCGCCAAGGCCGCTACCAGGTGAGCTTCGACACCGACTTCGCCGGCGTGATCGCCGCCTGTGCCGCACCAAGGAGCTATAGCGACGGCACCTGGATCACCGAGAGCATGCAGGCAGCATATTGCCAACTGCACCAGCGCGGCATCGCCCATTCGGTGGAAGTACGCCAGGAGGGCGAGCTGATCGGCGGGCTCTATGGCTTGGCCATGGGCCGGCTGTTCTTCGGCGAGTCGATGTTCAGCCGCGCCGACAATGCCTCCAAAGTAGGCTTCGTGACCCTGGTCGAACAGCTGAAGCAGAGCGGTTTCGTGCTGGTCGACTGCCAGATGCCGACCGAGCACCTGCACAGCTTCGGGGCCCGCGCCATCAGCCGCGCCAGCTTCGCCGACTACCTGGCCCGCTACGTAGGGGCTGTTGACGTTTCATTCCCGGCCACGCCGCACGCCAACAAACCCTAAAGCCCAGCAACCTGGCCTGGGTTCGCTAGTCGAGTTCTCCCAGCTGGCTTACACTTAAGGCAAAGTCTTGCCTAGGGGGTTGATCATGACAGAGCTGGCGCGGTTGAAGTTCTATGCCACTCAGCCCCACTCCTGCAGCTATCTGCCGGATGAACAGGCCACCACGCTGTTCCTCGACCCGAGCCAGCCGATGGACGTGCACGTGTACGCCGACCTGTCGGAGATGGGATTCCGCCGCAGCGGCGACCACCTGTACCGCCCCCATTGCCAGCACTGCAATGCGTGCGTGCCTGCACGCATACCGGCCTCGCGCTTCATACCCAACCGCCAGCAACGGCGCATCCTCAAACGCAACGCCGACCTGACCGTCACCGCCGCCCGCCCGGCCTTCAAGGAGGAGTACTTCGACCTGTACCGGCGCTACATCGAACAGCGCCATGCGGACGGCGACATGTACCCCCCGAGCCGCGACCAGTTTTCCACCTTCCTGGTCCGCGACCTGTCGTTCTGCTGGTTCTACGAGTTCCGTCAGGGGGAGCGCTTGCTGGCCGTAGCGGTCAGCGACCTGCTGCCCAACGGCCTGTCGGCGGTGTACACCTTCTACGAGCCCGACGAAGAGCGCCGCAGCCTGGGCCGCTATGCCATCCTCTGGCAAATCACCGAGGCCCTGCGCCAAGATCTGGAGGCCGTCTATCTTGGCTACTGGATCAAGAACTGCAAGAAAATGAACTACAAGACCCAGTACCGCCCCATCGAGCTGCTGATCAACCAGCGGTGGGTCACCCTCAACTGAAAGCATTGGCTTGAACAGCAGTTTTCGGGCATAATCCACGCCACTTTTTTTGCCCGGTGCAGTCGTGTGTCGGGCCACCACTGGATACCGAGGGCTTTACTGCATGTCGAAAGAAGACAGCTTCGAAATGGAAGGCACTGTCGTCGACACCCTGCCCAACACCATGTTCCGCGTGGAGTTGGAAAACGGGCACGTCGTTACCGCGCACATCTCCGGCAAGATGCGCAAGAACTACATCCGTATTCTCACTGGCGACAAGGTCCGCGTCGAACTGACGCCATATGACCTGAGCAAAGGCCGCATCACCTATCGCGCCCGCTAAGCTCCAGCCATGAAAAAGCCCGGCCAATGTGCCGGGCTTTTTTGTTGATGGTACCGTGGGGACAGGCCTGCCTCAGCCCCTGTAATCGATGCTATGCAGGCAAGCGCTAGCTAAGCTGCGCCACCTGCATATTGCCTACCCTCAGGCCATCTCTGCCGTGGTCTCGAAGTCGAACACCAGTTCGCCATCGCGCATGTCGACGTGCACCACGCCTCCATGCTCGGCCAGCTCGCCGAACAGGATCTCCTCGGCCAACGGCCGCTTGATCTTGTCCTGGATCAGCCGCGCCATCGGCCGCGCGCCCATCTGCGGATCGTAACCGCCGGTAGCCAGCCAGTTGCGCGCCGCATCGCTCACTTCCAGCAGCACCCGCTTGTCTTCCAACTGGGCCTGCAGCTCGATGAGGAACTTGTCCACCACGCTCTTGATCACGTCGTGGCTCAGGCGGCCAAACTGGATGATGGTATCCAGGCGGTTGCGGAACTCCGGCGTGAAGCTCTTGCGGATGACCTCCATGGCGTCGGACGAATGATCCTGCTGGGTGAAGCCGATCGAGGCCCGCGCAGCGGTTTCAGCCCCCGCGTTGGTGGTCATGATCAGGATCACGTTGCGGAAGTCCGCCTTACGGCCGTTGTTGTCGGTCAGGGTACCGTGGTCCATCACCTGCAGCAGCAGGTTGAAGACTTCCGGGTGAGCCTTTTCGATCTCATCGAGCAGCAGCACACAGTGCGGCTGCTTGGTGATCGCCTCCGTCAACAGGCCACCCTGGTCGAACCCAACATAGCCAGGAGGCGCACCGATCAGGCGCGACACGGTGTGCCGCTCCATGTACTCGGACATGTCGAACCGCACCAGCTCGACACCCAGCGCCTTGGCCAACTGGCGCGCCACCTCGGTCTTGCCGACACCGGTCGGGCCGGCGAAGAGGAAGGAGCCGACCGGCTTGTCCGGCGCTTTGAGCCCGGCCCGCGACAGCTTGATCGCCGTTGCCAGCGAGTCGATCGCCGCATCCTGGCCGAACACGGTCAGCTTCAGGTCACGCTCCAGGTTGCGCAGCAGCTCCTTGTCGGAACTGGTGACGTGCTTTGGCGGAATCCGCGCGATTTTGGCGACGATGTCTTCCACCTGGGCCACATCGATACGCTTGACCCGGTTTTCCTCCGGCTGCAGGCGCTGGTAGGCGCCAGCCTCGTCAATCACATCGATGGCCTTGTCCGGCATGTGCCGGTCATTGATGTAGCGCGCTGCCAGCTCGGCGGCGGCACGCAGAGCCTCGTCGCTGTACTCGATGCTGTGGTGGGTTTCGAAACGCCCCTTCAGGCCGCGCAGGATACCGACGGTGTCTTCCACCGAAGGCTCGGTGACATCGACCTTCTGAAAACGCCGTGCCAGTGCCCGGTCCTTCTCGAAGATGCCACGGAATTCCTGGAAGGTGGTCGAACCTATGCAACGGATATCACCCGACGACAGCAGCGGTTTGAGCAGGTTGGAAGCGTCCATCACCCCACCCGATGCCGCACCGGCCCCGATGATGGTGTGAATCTCGTCGATGAACAGGATCGCCTGCGGGCGCTTGCGCAGCTCGCCGAGCAGCGCCTTGAAGCGCTTCTCGAAGTCGCCACGGTACTTGGTGCCGGCCAGCAGCGCGCCAAGATCGAGCGAGTAGACCACGCTCTGGGCCAGCAGGTCCGGCACCTGGCCATCGACGATGCGCTTGGCCAGGCCTTCGGCGATGGCGGTCTTGCCGACGCCGGCCTCACCGACCAGCAGCGGATTGTTCTTGCGCCGACGGGCGAGGATCTGGGCAACGCGCTCGACTTCCTGCTCGCGGCCCACCAACGGGTCGATACGGCCCTGGCGAGCCAGTTCGTTGAGGTTGCTGGCATAGGCGTCCAGCGGATTGCCCGAGGAAGAGGCTTCGCCACCCTCCTCGTCCTGCATGTCCTGGTCGTTTTCCGAGTGCTCGCCGTGGCCCGGCACCTTGGAGATGCCATGGGCGATGTAGTTGACCACGTCGATACGGGCCACGCTCTGCTGTTTAAGCAGGAACACGGCCTGGCTTTCCTGTTCGCTGAAGATCGCCACCAGCACGTTGGCGCCGGTGACTTCACGCTTGCCCGAACTCTGCACATGGAACACGGCACGCTGCAGCACGCGCTGGAAGCCCAGGGTAGGCTGGGTCTCGCGGTCCTCGTCGTGCACCGGGATCAGCGGTGTGGTGGAGTCGATGAACTCCTGCAGGTCATGTTTGAGCTTGTCGAGGTTGGCGCCGCAGGCGCGTAGAACGGTGGCGGCCGCTTCGTTGTCAAGGAGCGCCAGCAGCAAGTGCTCGACCGTCATGAATTCATGACGCTTCGAACGAGCCTCCTTGAAGGCCAGATTGAGGGTGACTTCGAGCTCGCGGTTTAACATAGCTTCACCTCATACCCAAGTGGTCGGCGATTAACCGTCCTTCTCGATTTCACAGAGTAGCGGATGCTGGCTTTCCCTGGCGTATTGGTTGACCTGCATGGCCTTTGTCTCGGCGATGTCGCGGGTAAACAATCCGCACACTGCCCGCCCCTCGGTATGGACGGCCAGCATGATCTTGGTCGCCAGCTCGCGGTTCAGGTTAAAGAACATCTCGAGCACTTCGACGACGAAATCCATCGGCGTGTAGTCATCGTTGAACAAAACCACCTTGTACATCGGTGGCGCCTGCAGGGCCGGCTTGGCTTCTTGCACCGCCAGGCCGGAACCATCGTCCTCATGCGATTGCGGGCGATCCTGATTGAATGTTAGTCGAATCTGGCTGTGTGCATGCATGGAAAGAATTTCATCATATCGACAGGTTAAGGTTATGGGTTGACCGCGAAAGCCTACGCCGGAGCGACCGTCGCCTGACCTTGACTATCGGCAAAACGGTGTTACAACCAATAAGAACCCACCGTGGTCGATAAAGATCCGCGCAGTCAACCAGAAATTTTCGCAGGTTCATATGCGGATGGAGTGGATGATACTCCAGTGATGGAGTCCTTTGCAGAGGGATATGAGGATGGCAAGCGGTAAAGTCAAGTGGTTCAACAATGCCAAGGGCTACGGCTTCATCAACGAGGAGGGCAAGAGCGAAGACCTGTTCGCTCACTATTCGGCCATCCAGATGGACGGCTACAAGACACTCAAAGCCGGGCAGGCCGTGACCTTCGAGATCATTCAAGGACCCAAGGGGCTTCACGCTACCAATATCAGGAACTTCAGCGAGGCCACCGCGCAGATCGACAGCGCGACACAGGCCACCACTGCCGAGGCTTGATCTCTCCGCCTCTTCCACAGACAAAAAACCGGCCAATCCTCAAGATTGGCCGGTTTTCATTTGCCTTACATATGTTTGATCAAGGCATCCCCAAAGCCTGAACTGCCGACCAAGGTCGCACCGTCCATCAGGCGTTCGAAGTCGTAGGTGACGGTCTTGGCCGCGATAGCGCCGTTGGTGCCCTTGATGATCAGGTCGGCCGCCTCGATCCAGCCCATGTGGCGCAGCATCATCTCCGCCGAAAGGATCACCGAACCCGGGTTGACCTTGTCCTGCCCCGCGTACTTGGGCGCGGTACCGTGCGTCGCCTCGAACATGGCCACGGTATCGGACAGGTTTGCCCCCGGCGCGATGCCGATGCCGCCGACTTCCGCCGCCAGGGCGTCGGACAGGTAGTCACCATTGAGGTTGAGGGTGGCGATCACGTCATATTCGGCCGGACGCAGCAGGATCTGCTGGAGCATGGCGTCGGCGATGGCGTCCTTGACGATGACCTCGCGGCCCGTCCTGGGGTTCTTGAACTTCATCCAAGGGCCGCCATCGAGCAGCTCGGCGCCGAATTCCTCCTGCGCCACCTCGTACCCCCAGTCTTTGAAGGCGCCTTCGGTGAACTTCATGATGTTGCCCTTGTGCACCAGGGTCAGCGACTCACGGTCGTTGTCCACCACATACTGCAGGGCCTTGCGCACCAAGCGCTTGGTGCCCTCCTTCGAGACCGGCTTGATGCCAATGCCGCAATCCTGGTCGAAACGGATCTTGGTGACGCCCATTTCCTCCTTGAGGAACTTGATCACCTTGTCCGCCTCGGGCGAGCCGGCCTTCCACTCGATACCGGCATAGATGTCCTCGGAGTTCTCGCGAAAGATCACCATGTCAACGTCGCCAGGCTTCTTCACCGGGCTCGGCACGCCCTGGAACCACAGGACCGGACGCAGGCACACGTAGAGATCGAGCTGCTGGCGCAAAGCGACATTGAGCGAACGGATACCGCCGCCTACTGGAGTGGTCAGCGGGCCCTTGATCGAAACCACGTAGTCACGCACCGCATCCAGGGTTTCCTGAGGCAGCCAGGTGTCCTGGTCATACACCTGGGTGGCCTTCTCGCCAGCGTAGACCTCCATCCAGGCGATCTTGCGCTTGCCCCCGTAAGCCTTCTCGACCGCAGCGTCGACCACCTTGATCATGACCGGGCTGACATCGACGCCGATGCCATCGCCTTCGATGTACGGGATGATCGGATTGTCTGGAACATTCAGCGAATGGTCTGCATTGACGGTGATCTTGGCGCCGTCTGCCGGAACCTTGATTTTCTGGTATCCCATGCTGCACTACTCCGCTTTCTTTTGATGTGAAAGACATCCTGCGATCCATTGAGCCTAAACCAGCTTTTCCGAGCTGCAAGCTTCGAGCGGCAAGCGGCAAGAATTTCAGCAGTGGATGCGCCGCCCGGCCCCGCGACCGGGCATCAAGATGAAAGCCTGCCCGGACGGCGTGCCGGGCCGCTTGAAGCGTGCGACGTGAAGCCCGCACGCCCTGCGGCATCACACCACATTGCCCCTACATCTTTCGTCTTATAAAGGGATCGATATCACTTCGCCTTGCTGATTAGGCCAAAGGGTTTGGTATACTCCGCAGCTGACCGCAGGGTCATTTGGGGCGAACCCTTGGAAAATCGCGGCTCGCCCTCGGCCATGAATGGCCAGAAAGCCTGGGCTGTTACCGCATCCCAGCCGTTTGACGCTCGACTGATGCATCCACCATCACCGCTCGTAGCCTCTCGACCAATTGCCCATGGCATCGCCCGGGCGAAGCGCCTACCCTGCGCACCTCGAGACTTCGAGCACGCTCAGCAAAACAGAGAGTTAACCCGAATATGCCCACCCGTTCCAAGATCATCTATACCTTCACTGACGAAGCTCCTGCCCTCGCCACCTATTCACTGCTCCCGATCATCGAAGCCTTCACCGCTTCGGCCGACATCGCCGTTGAAACCCGCGACATCTCCCTCGCCGGCCGTATCCTCGCCGCATTCCCGGAGCAACTGGGTGCCGAGAAGCAGGTAGGCGATCACCTGGCGGAACTGGGCCAACTGGCCACCACTCCTGAAGCCAACATCATCAAGCTGCCGAACATCAGCGCTTCGGTGCCGCAGCTGAAGGCCGCGATCAAGGAACTGCAAACCAAGGGCTACAACATCCCTGACTACGCAGACACCCCTGCCACCGACGCCGAGAAAGAAGCCCGCGCCCGCTACGACCGCATCAAGGGCAGCGCCGTGAACCCGGTCCTGCGCGAAGGCAACTCCGACCGCCGCGCCCCGCTGTCGGTCAAGAACTACGCCCGCAAGCACCCACACAAGATGGGTGCCTGGGCCACCGACTCCAAGTCCCACGTGGCGCACATGACCCAGGGCGACTTCTACGGCAGCGAGAAGGCCGCGCTGATCGAAGCCGATGACAGCCTGCGCATCGAGCTGGTCGAGAAAGACGGCACCACCACCGTCCTGAAGGAAAAGACCGCGGTCAAAGCCGCTGAAGTGATTGACTGCGCCGTGCTGAGCCGCAAGGCTCTGCGCAGCTTCATCGCAGAGCAGATCGCCGACGCCAAAGCTTCGGGCGTGCTGCTGTCGGTCCACCTGAAGGCCACCATGATGAAGGTCTCCGACCCGATCATGTTCGGCGTCATCGTCGAAGAGTTCTACAACGACGTACTGGCCAAGCACGCCGCCGCCCTGGCTGAAGTCGGCTTCAACGCCAACAACGGCATCGGCGACCTGTACGCCCGCATCAAGTCCCTGCCGGCCGACAAGCAGGCCGAGATCGAAGCGGACATCCAGGCCCTGTACGCCGTTCGCCCGGCCCTGGCCATGGTCAACTCCGACAAGGGCATCACCAACCTGCACGTACCGAGCGACGTCATCGTCGACGCTTCGATGCCAGCGATGATCCGCGACTCGGGCAAGATGTGGAACACCGCCGGTGAACTGCAAGATGCCAAGGCCGTCATCCCTGACCGCTGCTACGCCGGCATCTATCAGGCCGTGATCGAGGACTGCAAGGCCAATGGCGCCTTCGACCCGACCACCATGG
The DNA here is from genome assembly GCF_054889225.1 of Pseudomonas sp. X10. Lineage (NCBI taxonomy): Bacteria > Pseudomonadati > Pseudomonadota > Gammaproteobacteria > Pseudomonadales > Pseudomonadaceae > Pseudomonas > Pseudomonas sp. X10. Next base: position 3,503,232 of record NZ_CM142677.1, read on the forward strand.
GCAGCGTGCCGAACGTCGGCCTGATGGCGCAAAAGGCCGAAGAGTACGGCTCCCACGACAAGACCTTCCAGATCAAGGCCGACGGCGTTGTCCGCGTGGTCGACAGCAAGGGCAACCTGCTGCTGGAGCAGAACGTCGAAGCCGGCGACATCTTCCGCATGTGCCAGACCAAAGACGCGCCGATCCAGGACTGGGTCAAGCTGGCCGTCAACCGTGCCCGCCTGAGCAACACCCCTGCGGTGTTCTGGCTGGACCCGGTCCGCGCCCACGACGGCGTAATGATCGAGAAGGTGCAGAAGTACCTGAAGGATCACGACACCAGCGGCCTGGACATCCGCATCCTGGCGCCGGTCGACGCCATCAAGTTCTCCCTGGCGCGCATCCGCGAAGGCAAGGACACCATCTCGGTGACCGGCAACGTGCTGCGTGACTACCTGACCGACCTGTTCCCGATCATGGAGCTGGGCACCAGCGCCAAGATGCTGTCGATCGTGCCGCTGATGAACGGTGGTGGTCTGTTCGAAACCGGCGCCGGCGGTTCGGCACCGAAACATGTGCAGCAGCTGGTCGAAGAGAACTTCCTGCGCTGGGATTCGCTGGGTGAGTTCCTGGCCCTGGCCGCCTCCCTGGAGCACCTGGGCGAAGCCTACGCCAACCCACGCGCCAAGGTCCTGGCCGCTACCCTGGACCAGGCTACCGGCAAGTTCCTCGACGACAACAAGTCGCCAGCGCGCAAAGTCGGCAACATCGACAACCGTGGCAGCCACTTCTACCTGACCCTGTACTGGGCCGAAGCACTGGCCGCTCAGAGCGACGACGCCGCCCTGCAAGCGCGCTTCGCGCCGCTGGCCAAGGTACTGGCCGAGAACGAAGCGACCATCGTCGCCGAGCTCAACGCTGTCCAGGGCAAGCCGGCCGACATCGGTGGCTACTACGCCCCGGATGCCGAGCTGACCGCCAAGGTGATGCGCCCAAGCCAAACCTTCAACAGCGCCATTGCCGCACTGTAAGGTTCGCTTGACGTAACACCACAAGCCCCGGCCACGCACCGGGGCTTCTTTTTAGCGACAAGCTTCAAGCTGCAAGCCACAAGAAGAAGCGGAGCACGATCGGCTTCTTCTTGTGGCTTGTAGCTTGGAACTTGCAACCGAGAGGGAACCGACCGTGTCCTGGCAACCCCATATCACCGTCGCCACCGTCATCGAAGACCAAGGCCGCTTCCTCATGGTCGAGGAGTTCAAGGCCGGCCAGCACGTGTTCAACCAGCCGGCCGGGCACCTGGAACCCAATGAAACCCTGCCCCAGGCCGCCCTGCGCGAAACCCTCGAAGAAACCGCCTGGGAAGTCGAGCTGACCGGCGTGGTCGGCATCTACCTGTACACCGCACCGAGCAACGGCGTGACCTACCAGCGCATCTGCTTCGCCGCGCGCCCCGTGCGCCACCATGCCGACCTGGCGCTGGACAGCGACATCGTCCGTGCCGTCTGGCTGACCCGTGACGAACTGCTGGCCGACCCATCTCGCTGGCGCAGCGAACTGGTGCCACGCTGTATCGACGACTACCTTGCCGGCCCCTTGCACAGCCTCGCCCTGCTGCGTGACTGACAGGCACTTAGCCTTGATCGGCCTGGCCTGATAGAATCGCCATCTTTTTCCAGATACACACCGGTAGCCATGTCCAGCTCAGCACTCTACGACCCCGCAAAGACCCGCGTCATCGTCGGCATGTCCGGCGGCGTGGACTCTTCCGTCTCCGCCCTCCTGCTCATGGAGCAGGGCTATCAGGTGGAAGGTCTGTTCATGAAGAACTGGGAAGAGGACGACGGCACCGAATACTGCACCGCCCGTGAAGACCTGGCCGATGCCCAGGCCGTGTGCGACCGCATCGGCATCAAGCTGCACACCGCCAACTTCGCCGCCGAATACTGGGATAACGTATTCGAGCACTTTCTCGAAGAGTACAAGGCCGGGCGCACCCCCAACCCGGACATCCTCTGCAACCGCGAGATCAAGTTCAAGGCCTTCCTCGACTATGCCCTGTCCCTGGGCGCCGACCTGATCGCCACCGGCCACTACGTGCGCCGCCGCGACAGCGATGGCCGCACCGAGCTGCTCAAGGGCCTGGACCCGAACAAGGACCAGAGCTACTTCCTGCACGCCGTCGGCGGCAAGGAGATTGCCCGCACCCTGTTCCCGGTTGGCGAACTGGAGAAGCCCGAAGTACGCGCCATCGCCGAAAAGCACGGCCTGGCCACGGCGAAGAAGAAGGACTCCACCGGCATCTGTTTCATCGGCGAACGCCGCTTCAGCGACTTCCTCAAGCAGTACCTGCCCGCCCAACCCGGCGAGATCCAGACCACCGAAGGCGAAGTGATCGGCCGCCACCACGGCCTGATGTACCACACCATCGGCCAGCGCCAGGGCCTGGGCATCGGCGGCCTCAAGGACGCCGGCGACGAACCCTGGTACGTGCTGGAGAAGGACCTGGCGCGCAACGTGCTGGTGGTCGGCCAGGGCAATGAACACCCATGGCTGTTCTCCCGCGCCCTGCTCGCCTCGGAAATCTTCTGGGTCAACCCGCTCGACCTGACCGAGCCGCGCCGCCTGAACGCCAAGGTGCGCTACCGTCAGGCGGACCAGGCCTGCACCCTGGAGCGCACCGCAGAGGGCTACCGCGCGGTCTTCGATGAACCGCAGCGTGCCGTCACCCCAGGCCAGTCGGTGGTGTTCTACGACGGCGAGATCTGCCTTGGCGGCGGCGTGATCGAGACCGCTGAGCCATGGAGCGCCCGCGGATGAACAACACCCAGGAGCAGTTGATCGCCCTCGCCGGTGTGTTCCAGGCCGCCGTGCTGGTCGACCGCATAGCCCGCACCGGCCAGGCCAGCGAGGCCAACCTTGCCTGCATGCTCGGCAGCCTGCTGGTGCGTGACCCGAAGGACACGATGGAAGTCTTCGGCGGCGACGACCTCAACCTGCGCGACGGCTACCGCTCCCTGGCCAGTGCCCTGGAGCGCGACCCAGGCAGCCTGCAACGCGAGCCACTGCGCTACGCCCTGTCGATGCTCGGTCTCGAGCGCCAGCTGGCCAAGCGCGGCGACATGCTCGACACCATTGGCAAGCGCCTGCCACAGATCCAGTCCCAGGCCGAGCATTTCGGCCTGGTTCACGAAAACGTCATCGCCTCCAGCGGCGCCTTGTACCAAGATACTTTGAGTACCCTGCGCCAGCGCATCCAGGTGCACGGCGACATGCGCCACCTGCAGCAGCCCAGCAATGCCTCGAAGATCCGTGCCCTGCTGCTGGCCGGCATCCGCGCCGCGCACCTGTGGCGTCAGCTCGGCGGACACCGCTGGCAACTGGTGTTCAGCCGGCGCAAGCTGTTGAAGGAGCTTTACCCGCTGCTGCGCGGCTAATCGCAGCGGCGCGACGCCTGTAGGAGCGGGCTTGCCCGCGATTGCGGCGGTGCGGCCCACCACCCTATCGTGGGCAGCCCGCTCCTACAGGCGGTACACATCCCGGCAGACCTTTGGTCAGCCACCCGACCCGGGCGCGTTTTTCATGTATGATATGCGCCCTTTTCAAAGCCTGACTGTCCGAGAACACCCCATGCAGCTTTCCTCGCTCACTGCGGTTTCCCCTGTAGACGGCCGCTACGCCGGCAAAACCCAGGCCCTGCGCCCCATTTTCAGCGAATACGGCCTGATCCGTTTCCGCGCCCAGGTCGAGGTCCGCTGGCTCCAGCGCCTGGCCGCCCACCCGCAGATCGCCGAAGTCCCGGCCTTCTCCGCCGAAGCCAATGCCCTGCTCGACGACCTGGCCAGCGACTTCAAGCTGGAGCATGCCGAGCGCGTCAAGGAAATCGAGCGCACCACCAACCACGACGTCAAGGCCATCGAGTACCTGCTCAAGGAGCAGGCCGCCAAGCTGCCGGAACTGGCCAAGGTCAGCGAGTTCATCCATTTCGCCTGCACCAGCGAGGACATCAACAACCTGTCCCACGCCCTGATGCTGCGCGCCGGTCGTGACGACGTGCTGCTGCCGCTGATGCGCCAGATCGCCGACGCCATTCGCGCCCTGGCCCACCAGCACGCCGACGTGCCGATGCTGTCGCGCACCCACGGCCAGCCGGCCTCGCCGACCACCCTGGGCAAGGAACTGGCCAACGTGGTGTACCGCCTGGAGCGCCAGATCGCCCAGGTCGCTGCGGTGCCGCTGCTGGGCAAGATCAATGGTGCCGTAGGCAACTACAACGCCCACCTGTCGGCGTACTCGCAGATCGACTGGGAAGCCAACGCCCGCGCCTTCATCGAGGACGAGCTGGGCCTGGTGTTCAACCCCTACACCACCCAGATCGAACCGCACGACTACATCGCCGAGCTGTTCGACGCCATCGCCCGCTTCAACACCATCCTCATCGACTTCGACCGCGACGTCTGGGGCTACATCTCCCTGGGCTACTTCAAGCAGAAGACCGTCGCTGGCGAGATCGGCTCCTCGACCATGCCGCACAAGGTCAACCCGATCGACTTCGAGAACTCCGAAGGCAACCTGGGCATCGCCAACGCGCTGTTCCAGCACCTGGCCAGCAAGCTGCCGATCTCGCGCTGGCAGCGCGACCTGACCGACTCCACCGTGCTGCGCAACCTTGGCGTGGGCTTTGCCCACAGCGTCATCGCCTATGAAGCCAGCCTCAAGGGCATTGGCAAGCTGGAGATCAACACCCAGCGCATCGCCGCCGACCTGGACGCCTGCTGGGAAGTCCTGGCCGAGCCGATCCAGACCGTCATGCGTCGCTACAACATCGAGAACCCCTACGAGAAGCTCAAGGAGCTGACCCGTGGCAAAGGCATCAGCCCAGAGGCGCTGCTGACCTTCATCGATGGCCTGGACATGCCGGCCGACGCCAAGGCCGAGCTCAAGCAGCTGACCCCGGCGTCCTACATCGGCAACGCAGCGGCCCAGGCCAAACGCATCTGATCTGCGCCCTGCGTACAACGCCCGGCTCAGCCGGGCGTTTTTATTCCCGGATGAAAATTACGTTTTTTCAATAGGTTGAACATGAATCCTGATACTCCACTGCAGCTGCTGGGCGGCCTCACAGCCCGTGAATTCCTGCGCGACTACTGGCAGAAGAAGCCATTGCTGGTACGCCAGGCCTTCCCGGACTTCGAAAGCCCGATCGATGCCGACGAACTGGCCGGCCTGTCCCTGGAAGAGGAAGTCGAGTCGCGCCTGATCATCGAGCATGGCGAGCGCCCATGGGAACTGCGCCGCGGCCCCTTCGCCGAGGACGCTTTCGCCAGCCTGCCCGAACGTGACTGGACCCTGCTGGTGCAAGCGGTGGACCAGTTCGTTCCGGAAGTGGGCGAACTGCTGGAGCATTTCCGCTTCCTACCCAGCTGGCGTATCGACGACGTGATGGTCAGCTTTGCCGCACCGGGCGGCAGCGTCGGCCCGCACTTCGACAACTACGACGTGTTCCTGCTGCAGGGCCATGGCAAGCGCAACTGGAAGATCGGCCAGATGTGCGACAGCGACAGCCCGCTGCTGGAGCACGCCGACCTGCGCATCCTGGCTGACTTCGAGCAGAGCGACGAATGGACGCTGGAACCGGGCGACATGCTCTACCTGCCACCGCGCCTGGCCCACTACGGCGTGGCCGAGGACGACTGCCTGACCTACTCGGTGGGCTTCCGCGCCCCGAGTGCGGCCGAAGTGCTGACCCACTTCACCGACTTCCTCAGCCAGTTCCTGCCTGATGAAGAGCGCTACAGCGACGCCGACGCCCAGCCGGCCAGCGACCCGCACCAGATCCAGCATGACGCCCTGGACCGCCTGAAAGCCCTGCTTAGCGAGCACATGGGCGATGAACGGCTGCTGCTGACCTGGTTCGGCCAGTTCATGACCGAGCCGCGCTATCCAGAGCTGGTCAGCGGAGAGGAACTCAGCGAGGAAGAGCTGATCGATAGCCTTGAGCAGGGCGCCATCCTCATCCGCAATCCAAGCGCGCGCCTGGCCTGGTCGGAGGTCGACGACAACCTCCTGCTGTTCGCCAGCGGCCAGAGCCGCCTGCTCCCGGGCGAGCTGCGCGAACTGTTGAAGCTGATCTGCGCTGCCGACGCCCTGCACATCGAAAACCTTGTACAGTGGCTGGAAAACGAAGAAGGCCTGACACTGATTTGCCAACTGGTCAAACAAGGAAGCTTGGGATTTGCCAATGAATAAGATTCGGGTTCGCCTCGCCGACTGGCAGAAAGACAACGCCGATATCCGTCGCATTCGCGAAGCGGTGTTCATCGCCGAACAGAACGTACCGCCAGAGCTGGAGTGGGATTCGGACGACCACACCGCCCTGCACTTCCTCGCCCTGGAAGGCGACTACCCGATCGGCACCGCTCGCCTGCTGGCCGACGGCCAGATCGGCCGCGTCTCCGTGCTCAAGGACTGGCGCGGGCTGAAGGTGGGTGACGCGCTGATGAACGCTGTGATCGTCGAAGCGCAGAACCGCGACCTCAAGCAGCAGATGCTCACCGCCCAGGTGCATGCCACGCCCTTCTATGAACGCCTTGGCTTCAAGGTGGTCAGCGAGGAGTTCCTCGAGGCCGGCATTCCACATGTGGACATGGTCCGCGACTCACGCGACCTCGCCTGATCGAATCGGGCCGGCTCTGCCGGCCCGCCTCCAGTGACACATCCCCAGGCAAAAAACTGTATATACATACAGATAAAGCTTGCCTGCCTGCCCCGCATTGCGCATCCTAACGCTCATCTCTGCCTATGAAGCGTTGCCGGCCATGCGCCTCTTTCTCTGCGAAAAACCCTCACAAGCCAAAGACATCGCCAAGGTCCTGGGCGCCACCCGCAAAGGCGACGGCTGCTGGCGTGGTAACGACCTCTGCGTGACCTGGTGCATCGGCCACCTCCTGGAAACCGCCCCGCCAGACCGCTACGACGATCGCTACAAGCGCTGGGTGCTGGCCGACCTACCGATCATCCCGACCCAGTGGAAGATGCTGGTGAAGCCCAAGACCGCCAGCCAGTTCAAGGCGGTCAAACGTCTGCTCGGCGAGGCCCGCGAACTGGTGATCGCCACCGACGCCGACCGCGAAGGCGAGATGATCGCCCGCGAACTGGTCGAACACTGCCGCTACCGTGGGCCGATTCAGCGCCTGTGGCTGTCGGCCCTGGACGATGCCTCGATCCGCAAGGCCCTGGCGCGGCTGCGCCCGGGCCACGAGACCTTCAGCCTGTACCACTCGGCCCTGGGCCGCTCGCGCGCCGACTGGCTGATCGGCATGAACATGAGCCGGCTGTTCACCCTGCTCGGCCGCCAGTCCGGCTACCAGGGCGTGCTGCCTGTCGGCCGGGTACAGACCCCAACCCTGCGTCTGGTGGTCGACCGCGACCGCAGCATCGCCGATTTCGTGCCGGTACCCTACTGGGCCATCGAGGTGCAACTGGACCATGCCGGCACCGCGTTCAACGCCCAGTGGCGCGCTCCCGAGGATACCTGCGACGACCAGGGTCGTTGCCTCAAGCAGGTCCTGGCGCAACAGGCCGCCGCCGACATCGGCGCAGCCGGCAGCGCCCGGGTGCTCAAGGTGGCCACGGAGCGCGTGCGTGAAGCCGCACCGCTGCCCTTCGACCTGGGCACCCTGCAGGAATTGTGTTCGAAGAAACTCGGCCTCGGCGCCCAGGAAACCCTCGACATTGCCCAGGCCCTGTACGAGACCCACAAACTGATCACCTACCCGCGCAGCGATTGCGGCTACCTGCCGCTGAGCCAGCATGCAGAGGCTCCGGCCATCCTCACCGCCTTGCAGCGTGCCGACAGTAGCCTGGCACCACTGCAGCCGCACCTGGAGCCTCAACGGCGCTCACGGGCCTGGAACGATGCCAAGGTCAGTGCCCACCACGGCATCATCCCGACCGCGGCCACCAGCGATCCATCGCGCCTGCCCGCCAAGTACAAGGCCGTCTACACCTTGATCCGCGCCCGTTACCTGGCGCAGTTCCTACCCAACCATGAATACGACCGCACCCAGGCCGAGTTCGACTGCGCCGGCCATGCCCTGCGCGCGGTCGGCAAACAGATCGTCGAGCCGGGCTGGCGCCGCGCCCTGCCCGAGGCGTTGACCCCGGGCAAAGGCCGCGAGGCGCCACCGGCCCAGGTCCTGCCGGCGTTACGCCAGGGCCAGGACTGTGCGGTGCTCGGCCTACACCTCAAAGACTTGTGGACCCAGCCGCCCAAGCCCTTCACCGAAGGCGACCTGATCAAGGCGATGAAGAACGTCGCCAAGCTGGTGGATGATCCTCGCCTGAAGCAGAAGCTCAAGGACACCACCGGCATCGGCACCGAGGCAACCCGCGCCGGGATCATTCAGGGCCTGCTCGACCGTGGTTACCTGGTCAAGCAAGGCAAAGCCCTGTGCGCCACCCCGGCGGCCTTCAGCCTGATCGATGCCGTGCCCCGCGCCATCGCCGACCCGGGCACCACCGCGATCTGGGAACAGGCCCTGGACATGGTGCAAAGCGGCGAGATGAGTCTGGACGAGTTCGTCGCCAAGCAGTCGGCATGGATGAGCAAGCAGGTGCAGCGCTGCGCCGGGTTGCAACTGACCATCAGCGGACCGGCCACCCCGGCCGGGCGTGGCGGGGCACCCTGGAAGAAGAAGCGCAGGAGCGGCACCGGCAAGGGCAAAGCGACCGGCAAACCGCGCCAGGCTCGGAAAACAGCGACGAAACCATCCTGACGCCGTCGCTCCTACAGCGCCCGCGTCAGACCGCCAAGATTGCTGTATCAACTAGGTGATCCCTGGCAACCCACGCCCCCTGGGTTTAACATGTCGAACCTTCTGCGCAACCCCTTTGCGCCCTGCCGGTCAAATCGATTCCATGCCTTTCGAACTCACCGTTGAACCTCTCACCCTGCTCATCCTCGCCGCCGTGGCCTTCATCGCCGGTTTCATCGATGCCATCGCAGGTGGTGGCGGCCTGCTGACCACGCCCGCGTTACTGACCGCCGGCATGCCGCCGCACTTGGTGCTGGGCACCAACAAGCTCAGCTCGACCTTCGGCTCGGCCACTGCCAGCTTTACCTATTACCGGCGCAAGCTGTTCCACCCGGCCCAGTGGCGCCCTGCTCTGTTCGGCACCCTGGCCGGCGCGTTGATCGGAGCGGTGGTCGCGCATTACCTGCCGGCCGAATGGCTGAACAAGATGCTGCCGGTGGTGGTCTTCGCCTGTGGCCTGTACCTGCTGTTCGGCGGCACGCCCAAGGCGCCGCTGGATGCGGATGTGCCGATCAAGAAGACCTGGCAGTTCCCCCAAGGCTTCGGCCTGGGCTTCTACGACGGCGTCGCCGGCCGCGGCACCGGTGCCTTCTGGACGGTCAGCACCCTGCTGCTCTACCCCATCGACCTGGTGCGCGCCAGCGGCGTGGCACGCAGCATGAACTTCGTCAGCAACGCCGCGGCACTGTCGGTATTCATCTTCTCCGGCCAGGTGGACTGGCTGGTCGGCCTGAGCATGGGCTCGGCATTGATGGTCGGGGCCTTCTTCGGCGCCCGCACGGCGATCAGAGGCGGCAGCAAGTTCATCCGCCCCGTGTTCATCGCCGTGGTGCTGGCCCTGACCGTGCGCCTAGTTTGGCAGCACTGGGTCGGCCAAGCCTAAACGCCGCGCCACATAAAGGTCGATCAGGTAACGGGCGATGGAGCGCCCGGCCGGCAGGGGCGGCAGGTCGTGGACGCTGAACCACTTGGCATCCTCGATCTCGTCAGGCTGCATGACGATCTCGCCACCGGCGTACTCGGCATGAAAGCCCAGCATCATCGAATGCGGGAACGGCCAGCACTGGCTGCCGACGTACTGGATGTTCTTCACCTCGACCGCCACTTCCTCGCGCACTTCGCGCACCAGGCAAGCCTCGGCCGACTCGCCCGGCTCGGCGAACCCGGCCAGTGTGCTGTAGACCCCAGTGACGAAGCGTGGCGAACGGGCCAGGAGGATCTCGTCGCCACGGGTCACCAGCACGATCATGCTCGGCGAGATGCGCGGGTAGCTGCGCAAGTCGCAGGGCTCGCAGTACATCGCCCGCTCCCAGTGGATCTGCGTCATAGGCTGACCGCAACTGCCGCAGAAGCGGTGCTCGCGGGCCCAGGTGCCGATCTGCGCGGCGTAGCCGAGGATCGTATAGGTCTCGAAGTCACCTTCGAGCATGAACTGACGCAGGCCGCGCCAGCTGCAACCCGACACGGCCTGGGGGGCACGCAGTTCGAGGAGGAACACCGGCTGGCCATCGAGGTGACCGATGCCATGTTCACACAACACATCCAGCTCCTGACGCTTGAGCCAGTCACGCGGGAACAGCGCGCCATTGTCATCGACCAGGAACCCTTCGGCAGAACGGGCGACCGCCCAGCCACCTGAGGTTTGGGGATCCAGTACTGCGGTGCTCCAGCGTGCTGACATGCTCGGGTTCCTTCAGGCGTGCCCGCCGCTGTCGGTCAGTCGGCGAACTCGGGTTTCTGTTTGCTCATGTGGGCCGCCATGGCGACCCGCAAATCATTGGACTGCAGCATGGCGGCGTTCCAGGTGGCGATGTACTCCAGGCCATCGTCGATGCGATGGTCGCGCATGTAACTGAGCATCTCCTTGGTGCCGGCCACGGCAATGGGGGATTTTCCCGCAATTTCGGCCGCGATGGCAAAGACCCCGTCGAGCAGCGCCGCCTGGTCGTCGTAGACGCGGTTGACCAGGCCGATCCGCTGCGCCTCCCCCGCCTCCACCGTGCGCCCGGTATAGGCCAGCTCGCGCAGCATGCCATCGCCGATGATCCGCGGCAGGCGTTGCAGGGTGCCGACGTCGGCGGCCATACCCATGTCGATCTCCTTGATGGAGAACTGTGCATCACCGCTGCAATAGCGCATGTCGCAGGCCGAGATCAGGTCTATCGCACCACCGATGCAATAACCCTGGATCGCCGCCAGGACCGGCTTGCGGCAGTTGTCGACAGCATTGAACGAGGCCTGCATGCGCAGGATGGTGCGGCGCAGCAACCGGGCATTGCGGCCGACGTCCTTGCCCATCTGGTTGGCCACCGAGGCCAGCAGCATCAGGTCGATACCCGAGGAGAAGTGCTTGCCGGCGCCACTGAGGACCACTACACGCACCGCGTCGGTGTCGTCGATCCACTGGAAGATATCGATGATCTCCTCCCAGAAGGCGGCGTTCATCGCATTGATCTTTTCGGGGCGGTTGATCTGGACGTGGGCGATGTTGTCGGTCAGTTCAACCTTGAAAGCGCTGTACTCGGTCACGGCGGCACTCCTGCAAGGGAAATGGGTCACAGCGCCGGACTATAGCGCACCCACCAGGCAGCACATGTGCCAAAAGCGGGACTGGGTGTGGGGCCCGGGACGAACCTGCTCACAGGTACGACTGCTTAAGCTGAACTAAAGCGCCCCCTCGCGATCCTCTCCTAAGTGCAGCCAGCCACACGCTGCCCCTCATCGCAGAAAAGGAAAGCCGCCATGACCACGACCGTCCAAGCCACCTACCGATGCACGCCGGGACCGTTGCACGCGACCCTGCTTGCCGGCACCGTTCCGCTTTTCCTCGGAGCCCTGCTCAGTGACATCGCCTACTACCAGACCTACCAGATCCAGTGGAGCAACTTCGCCTCCTGGCTGCTCGCCGGGGGGCTGCTGTTCTGCGGCCTGGCGCTGCTGTTCGCGCTGGCCAACCTGATCCGGGCGGAGCACAGGGCTGGGCGTCCTGTGTTGTATTTTCTGGTCCTGCTGGCCACCTGGGTACTGGGGCTGATCAACGCCTTCGAACATGCCAAGGATGCCTGGGCCGTCATGCCCTCGGGCCTGATACTGTCGGTGATCGTCACCCTGCTCACCTGCGCTGCCACCTGGATAGGCCTGACCAACCTGCGTTCGGGAGGTGCGGCATGAGACCTGCGAGCACACTGACTGCCCTGGGCATGAGCCTGCTGCTAAGTGCATGCGGCGGCGAAGGAGACGCCATCCAGGCCCGCGGCCCGGACCCGAAACTGCCTGACCCCCAACGCAGCCTTCTGCCCAGCATGAAGATCGCCCAACCCGCCGAATGGGGCGAGCAAAAGCCCAAGGTACCCGAGGGCTACACGGTCACGGCAATCGCCACCGACCTGCAGATCCCGCGCCAGACCCTCATCCTGCCCAATGGCGACATCCTCGTGGCCGAAGGCCGTGGCGGCAACGCCGCGAAACTCAAGCCCAAGGATGTGATCGCCAGCCAGATCAAGGCAAAAGGCAACACCCGGGTGAAAAGCGGCAACCGCCTGACCTTGCTGCGCGATGCCGACGGCGACGGCACCTATGAGCTCAAGACGGTGTTCGCCGAAAACCTCAACGCGCCGTATGGCCTGGCCTTCTTCGACGGCAAGCTGTACGTGGCCAATCAGGATGCGCTGGTGCGCTTCGACTACCAAGAAGGCCAGACCAAGGCCGGCGGTCCGCCGACCAAGGTCACCGACCTGCCTGCAGAGATCAACCACCACTGGACCAAGGCACTGGCCATCAGCCCCGATGGCCGCTTCCTGTATGTCGGGATCGGTTCCAACAGTAACATCACCGAGCGCGGCATGGAGGTCGAGATCGACCGGGCCATGGTCTGGCAGGTCGATGCCCTGAGCGGTGCCCACAAGCCCTATGCGACGGGCCTGCGCAACCCGACAGCGCTGGCGGTCCAACCAGGCTCCGGACAGTTGTGGGCAGTGGTCAACGAGCGGGATGAACTGGGGCCTGACCTGGTGCCGGATTACCTGACCTCGGTGCGCGAAGGCGCGTTCTATGGCTGGCCCTGGAGCTATTGGGGCCAGAACGTCGACTCGCGTGCGCAACCGCAGAACCCGGACAAGGTGGCAGCAGCGATCAAACCCGATTACAGCCTGGGGTCGCACGTGGCAGCGCTTGGCGTCGACTTTTCCCTGCCGGCCATGGGCGAGCAATTCGCCGATGGCGTATTCGTCGGTGAACACGGTAGTTGGAACAGGCCCGATCCGGTGGGCTACAAGGTGATCTTCGTACCGTTCAGCAACGGCCGGCCGGCGGGAGAGCCTATCGATTTCGCCACAGGATTTCGCGGCGACGATGGCAAGACCCGTGGGCGCCCCGTCGGGGTCACGGTCGACCCACGCGGTGCGTTGATCATTGCCGATGACCTGGCCAATACCGTGTGGAGGGTGACACGCAACCAGTGACGCGCGACTGCGGATACTCGTTGTCGCTTGCGGCCCTTCCGCAACTTTTCCTGCGATAGGGCCGCCCCACTCCAACCAAGTTCACAAACCAACAGATCCAGCAAGCAAAAGCGATATTTTTTCCTTAGTGAAAATGTAATATTCGCTTTCGCATACCTACAACAATGCTGGAGCTTCAAAATGTTCGCCTTCTTCCGCCCTGCTGTGCACAAAGCGCCATTGCCCGCTGACCGGATCGACAGCACCTATCGGCGCATGCGCTGGCAAATTTTCGCAGGTATCTTCTTCGGCTATGCCGGTTACTACCTGCTGCGCAAGAACTTCTCCCTGGCCATGCCCTACCTGATCGACGAGGAAGGCTACACGCGAGGACAACTCGGCCTGGCCATTTCCGCCATCGCCATTGCCTACGGCCTGTCCAAGTTCCTGATGGGGCTGGTCTCCGACCGTTCCAACCCGCGCTACTTCCTGCCGTTCGGCCTGTTGCTGTCGGCGGCGGTGATGTTCGTGTTCGGTTTCGCGCATTGGGCCACATCCAGTGTGGCAATCATGTTCGTGCTGCTGTTCATCAATGGCTGGGCTCAAGGCATGGGCTGGCCACCGAGCGGGCGGACCATGGTGCACTGGTGGTCGCAAAAGGAACGCGGCGGTGTGGTCTCGGTGTGGAACGTCGCGCACAACGTCGGCGGCGGCCTGATCGGCCCGCTGTTCCTCCTCGGCCTGGGCTGGACCAACGACTGGCACGCCGCGTTCTACGTGCCAGCGGCCGTAGCGGTGCTGGTGGCGGTGTTCGCCTTCGCCACCATGCGTGACACGCCCCAGTCGGTGGGCTTGCCGCCAGTGGAGCAGTACAAGAACGATTACCCGGAAGGCTACGATGCCAGCCATGAGGAAGAGTTCAGCGCCAAGCAGATCTTCGTGCAGTACGTGCTGCGCAACAAGATGCTGTGGTACATCGCCCTGGCCAATGTCTTCGTCTACCTGCTGCGCTACGGCGTACTGGACTGGGCGCCGACCTACCTGAAGGAAGCCAAGCACTTCACCGTCGACACCACGTCCTGGGCCTACTTCTTCTATGAATGGGCCGGCATTCCAGGCACCCTGCTGTGCGGTTGGATGTCGGACAAGATCTTCCGTGGCAACCGTGGCCTGACCGGCATCGTGTTCATGGCCCTGGTCACCGTCGCCACCCTGGTGTACTGGCTCAACCCGCCAGGCAACCCGACCATCGACATGATCGCGCTGTTCTCCATTGGCTTCCTGATCTACGGCCCGGTCATGTTGGTCGGCCTGCAGGCGCTGGAACTGGCGCCGAAGAAAGCCGCCGGCACCGCCGCCGGGTTCACCGGCCTGTTCGGCTATCTCGGCGGCTCGGTCGCAGCCAGCGCAGCCATGGGCTACACCGTCGACCACTTCGGCTGGGACGGCGGCTTCGTCATGCTAGTGACGGCCTGCCTGTTAGCCATCGCCTTCCTGCTGCCGACGCTGCGGCATACCCGGGTAGCCAGCAGCAGCCGCGAGGCACTGGCCTGAGGGCATGGGTTTGCCAAGGCCAGTCCGCGACGAGCCCTCGGAGCGGCAAGTTGCCGGTCGCCTTCGCTGCGCTTGCGGCCCTAGCCGAAACTGGCGCGGTCCCTGACCGGGCACTGCGCCTTATGCAGGTTCAGCGCGGTATTGATGATGCCGATATGGCTGAACGCCTGAGGGAAGTTGCCGAGCATACGCCCGCTCAGCGGGTCGTACTGCTCGGCCAGCAAGCCGACATCGTTGCATAGCCCGGTCAGGCGTTCGTACAAGTCCCGCGCCTCGTCCTGGCGCCCCAGCAGCACATAGACATCCGCCAGCCAGAACGAACAGACCAGAAACGTTCCTTCTCCCGGCGTCAGCCCGTCACGGCAACTGTCGGTGTCGTAACGCAGCAGCAGACCGTTGTGCAGCAGGCGTTTTTCGATCTGCTCCAGCGTACGCAGAAAACGTGGGTCCTCGGCCGGCAGAAAGCCGGTCAGGGCGATCTGCAGCAAGCTGGCGTCCATTTCGGTCGAGCCATAGGCCTGGACGAAACAATGCCGCTCGGGGTCCATGCCCTGGTCGCAGACTTCGCGATGGATCTGGTCGGCCACCTTGCGGTAGTGCCGGCCATGCTCGCGGTCTTCCTCGGTGGTGTCGGCCAGGCTCGCGGCGCGGTCGAAGGCGACCCAGGCCATGACCTTGGAGTGGACGAAATGCTGGCGCCCGCCGCGTACCTCCCAGATGCCTTCGTCCGGCTCGCGCCAGATCCGCTCCAGGTAAGGCATGATCAGGCGGGCGATAGCGGCGCTGCGCGGATGACGCGGCAGGCCGCCGCGAATGGCCTGGGACATGGCGTCGGCCAGTTCGCCATAGATGTCCAGTTGGTGCTGCTGCGCCGCCGCATTGCCGATGCGCACCGGCTGGGAGTTTTCGTAGCCTGCCAGCCAGGGCACCGGGTATTCCGGCAGGTGCCGCTCCCCCGCCAGGCCATACATGATCTGCATCTGCTCCGGATTGCCGGCCACCGAGCGCAGCAACCACTCACGCCAAGCCTGGGCCTCTTCGAAGTAGCCAAGGTTCATGAAGGCCAGCAAGGTCATGGTCGCATCGCGCAACCAGCAATAGCGGTAATCCCAGTTGCGCTCACCACCCAGGCGCTCCGGCAGCGACGTGGTCGCCGCCGCGACGATGCCCCCGGTCGGCGCGTAGGTCAGGGCCTTGAGGGTGATCAGCGAACGCTTGACCAAGGCCGTCCACGGGCCGACATCCGGGCAGCGCGCGGTGAATACCTGCCATTGCTCCACGGTACGCTGAAGGGCCTGCTGTACGTCGAAATCCGGCTGGACCGGCAAGTGCGACGGCTGGTGGCTGAGGCAGAACACCTGGGACTCGCCGGCACACACACGAAAGCGGCAAACACTGTGATGGTCACGGCCATGGGTCTCGACAGTACCCCGCAAGACCAGGCGCTCGGGGCCAGCCACGGCGCTGAGGGTCAGCGGGTCGAGCTTTTCTACCCAGGGTACGCTGCGGCCATAGTCGAAGCGAATCACCAGGTCCATTTCGAAGCTGGTCTCGCCACCCAGGCCCTCGACCAGGCGCAGCACAGTGTTCTGCTCGCCCAAGAGCATGCAGTCGGTGACCCGCGCCCGGCCGTGAGCAGTGACGTAAGTTGTCTGCAGTACCAGGGTGTCTTCCAGGTATTCGCGCGTGACCTGCTCCACTGGGTCGCTGGGCGCCAGGCGCCAGCGGCCGTTCTCTTCGTTGCCGAGCAAGGCGGCGAACACAGCCGGGGCATCGAAACGTGGCAGGCACAACCAGTCCAGTGAACCGTCGCGGCTGACCAGGGCCGCGCTGCGACAGTTGCCCAACAGGGCGTAGTCTTCGATCAGCGCAGGCATCTCACCTCCTTATCCATCAGCCAAGCGGGTGCCACTCGCGTTTGTCCCGGGCCAGCAACTGGTCGGCCGCCTCCGGCCCGTCCTCTCCGGCCTCGTAAGGCTGCACTTCACCGCCACTGGCCCAGGCATCGAGGAAGGGCTGCACCGCGCGCCAGCCGTTCTCGATATTGTCGGCCCGCTGGAACAGGGTCTGGTCACCGGTAAGGCAATCGTAGATCAAGGTCTCGTAACCGGTGGACGGCATCATCTTGAAGAAGTCCTTGTAGGCGAACCCCAGCTCGACATTCTCCATCACCAACTCCGGCCCCGGACGCTTGGCCTGCAGGTCGAACCACATGCCCTCGTTGGGCTGGATCTGGATCTTCAGGTAGTTGGGCTTGGGACGCTCCGCGTCGGACTTGCGGAACTGCGCATAGGGTGCCGGCTTGAAGCAGATGGCAATCTCGGTGTCACGCACGCTCATGCGCTTGCCCGTGCGCAGGTAAAACGGCACGCCGACCCAGCGCCAGTTGTCGATCATCACCTTCAGCGCCACATAGGTCTCGGTCTGGCTGGCGGGGTCGACCCTAGGCTCTTCCCGGTAACCAGGCACGCGTTTGCGGCCCTGCTTGCCGGCCACGTACTGGCCGCGCACGGAATACTTCAACGCCATGTTGCGAGACCAAGGGCGGATGGCACCGATCACCTTAGCCTTCTCGCTGCGCACCGCATCGGCGGCGAAAGCGGCCGGAGGTTCCATGGCGACCATGGCGAGCAACTGGAACAGGTGGTTGGGCACCATGTCGCGCAGAGCACCGGTGTTGTCATAGAAAGCACCACGCCCTTCGACTCCCACGGTTTCCGCAGCAGTGATCTGCACGTGATCGATGTAGTGGTTGTTCCAGAACGATTCGAACAGGCCATTGGAAAAGCGGCTGACCAGGATGTTCTGCACCGTCTCCTTGCCCAGGTAATGGTCGATGCGGTAGATCTGCTGCTCGCTCATCACCCTGAGCAGGCACGCATTGAGCGCCTCGGCGCTGGCCAGGTCGGTACCGAAGGGCTTCTCGATCACCACGCGGCGAAAGCCCTCCGGGGACTCGTCGAGCAGCCCGGCGGCGCCCAGGCGCTGCACCACCTCGGGAAAGAAGCGCGGCGAAGTGGCCAGGTAGAACACTGCATTGCCCGTGGCCGCCTTGCCGATGCGCTGGCTGATGGCCTCATAGGTGGCCGGGTCGAGAAAGTCGCCAGTCAGGTAGCCAATGCGCTTGGCCAGGCGGGCCCAGAGCTTCTCGTCAAGGCACTTGCCGGAACCATCGCCGCCCTTGTCGCGTTCAGCCATGAAAGCGTGCAAGCGCTCGGCGAATTCACTGGCGCTGGCCGCGTTGTGGTCGACTCCGACGATGCGCAGGTTCTTGTCCAGCAGCCCGTCACGGCTGAGGTTGTACAGCGCCGGCATCAGCAGGCGCTTGACCAGGTCGCCGTTGGCGCCGAACAGAAAGAGGGTGCACGGAGGTGCGGCGATGGCTGAGCGCTTCGTCATTCGCGCTTCTCGACATGGCCGCCAAAGCCGAAACGCATGGCCGACAGCAGCTTGTCACCATAGGTGCCTTCCTGCTGGCGCGAACGGAAGCGGGCGAACAGCGCGCTGGACAGCACGGGCACAGGTACCGCTTGCTCCACGGCGGCGTCGATAGTCCAGCGCCCTTCGCCGCTGTCAGACACCGAGCCGCTGTAGTCGGCCAGTTGCGGATCGGCCACCAGGGCATCGGCCGTCAGGTCGAGCAACCAGGACGTCACCACGCTGCCGCGCCGCCAGACCTCGGCGATTTCGGCCAGGTTCAGGTCGAAGCGCTGGTCCTCCGGCAGCTCTTCGCCGCCCTTGCTGCGCAACAGGTCGAAACCCTCGGCGTAGGCCTGCATCAGGCCGTACTCGATGCCGTTGTGGACCATCTTCACATAGTGCCCGGCACCGGCAGGGCCGGCGTGGATGTAGCCCTGTTCGGCCCGCCCCGGCTCGCCATTGCGGCCACGGGTGCGCGGGATATCGCCGACGCCGGGCGCCAGGGCTGAGAACAACGGCTCCAGGCGATGGAACACCGCTGCCTCGCCACCGATCATCATGCAGTAGCCACGCTCCAGGCCCCAGACGCCTCCGGAGGTGCCCACGTCCATGTAGTGCAAGCCGCGCTGGCCCAGTTGCGCGGCACGGCGCACATCATCCTTATAGAAGGTGTTGCCGCCGTCGATGATCACATCGCCGGCCTCGAGCAGGTCAGCCAACTGGGCGATGGTCTGCTCGGTGGCCTCACCAGCCGGCAGCATCACCCATACCGCACGCGGCGCTTCCAACTTCTGTACCAAGGCGCCAAGGTCGTGGGCGCCTGTGGCCCCCTCGCCGACCAAGTGGGTGATGGCGTCCTTGTTACGATCGTGCACCACGGTGCGGTGGCCTGCGCGCATCAGCCGTCTTGCGATATTGCCGCCCATGCGGCCCAGCCCGACGATTCCCAATTGCATGTGCCGATGCTCCCCTCGAAATAAATAGCTACAGTTCAGTTTTTCAGATTAGTCCAGCGTATCCGCCCTTGGTTCAGCGACCAAGGGCGCGACCAGAATAAATAAAAAGGTCCCCATGCTGTTAATGCCTTTCAGTTAAGGCCAATGGGGCTGCCCAATGCAGGCAATCTGGTCTAGGTGAAGAAGAGCATTAGCCAGCTGGAACGGGACGCTTCCCCAGCACCTCCCCCTGGCTATTAACCCCGCGAAAGTGACCAGCGGGTCACATTTTTATCGCCATCTCTCCTACACTCAAGGTTCGGCCCGCCAACCGCTCGGAATACACGACAGAAAAAAGTCGAAACTTTCCAACGCCCTGGCGGGTCAGGAACTAAGTAGGCCCATGCAACAGGACACCCTGGCTCGGCCCACCCACCCCATCACGCCACAACGCCATCGGCAGGAGCGCCGGATTGCGCAGCGTTTGCGCGTGTGGCTTCGTGGCTTGGGGGGCAACACGTAAACCACTTAAGAGAGAACCAGCACGAAGTAACGCAAACGGGTATCAGCACCCGCAACAAACATAGGGACGGAGAGAAGTATGATCAGTGCCGCTGTCGAACCTCATGTAGAGTCTTTCACCCCGGATAACCGCGAACCGCTCGTCACGGACTTCGCCACGACAGCCAAGGCACCCGGCGCCCAGCGCCGCCAATCCCCTGACAAGCGTAAAGTCTTGTTCGTCACCTCCGAGATCGCCGACCTGGTCAAGACCGGAGGGTTGGGCGATGTATCAGCAGCGCTGCCCCGGGCATTGAAGCACTTGCATGATGTGCGGGTGCTGATCCCCGGCTACCCCCAAGTGCTCGACAGCGACAATCCGATCCACCTAGTGGGCGAATTGGGCGGGCACGCGGCACTGCCGCCCTGCAAGATCGGACGCATGGACCTGCCCGACGGCCTGGTCATCTATGTACTGATCTGCCCTGAGCTGTACCAGCGCGAAGGCACACCCTATGGTGCCAATAACGGTCGCGACTGGCCTGACAACCATATCCGCTTTGCCCGCCTGGGCCTGGCCGCAGCGGAAATCGCCGCTGGCGAAGGCATGGCCCACTGGCAGCCGGAGCTGGTCCACGCCCATGACTGGCCTGCCGGCCTGGCCCCGGCCTACATGCACTGGCGTGGCCTGCGCACACCGACACTATTCACCATCCACAACCTCGCCTACCAAGGCGTGTACAGCCGCGGCTGCTGCCCGGAGCTGGCCATTCCCGACCATGCCCTGCAGCAGGAAGGCATGGAGTTCTACGGCAAGCTGTCGTTCCTCAAGGCGGGCCTGGCCTACTCCAGCCACATCACCACGGTGAGCGCCACCTACGCCCGCGAAATCACCACCCCAGCGTTCGGCTGCGGGCTCGATGGCTTCCTCGGCAGCAAGGCCCAGCAAGGCCTGCTCAGCGGCATTCCCAACGGCATTGATGAAAGCTGGAACTCCGCCACCGACCAGCACCTGAGCCACCCCTTCAGCATCAATGACTGGGAGGGCAAGGCACGCAATACCCAGCAGGTGCGTGAACTGTTCGAGCTGCAACCCTCCACCGGTCCGCTGTTCGCCGTGGTGTCGCGATTGGTGTACCAGAAAGGCCTGGACCTGACCCTGGGCGTCGCCGACTACATCGTCAGCCAAGGCGGACAGATTGCGATCATCGGCCGCGGCGAGCCGGAAGAGGAACAGGCCATGCGCGAACTCGCCCTGCGCCACCCTGGGCAGATCGGTGTGCGCATCGGCTTCAACGAGACCGACGCACGGCGCATGTTCGCCGGCAGCGATTTCCTGCTCATGCCTTCGCGCTATGAGCCCTGCGGCCTGAGCCAGATGTACGCGCAACGTTTCGGCTCCTTGCCGGTGGCGCGCAATACCGGTGGCCTGGCGGACACCATCGAGAACGGCGTCACCGGCTTTCTGTTCGACGAATCCGGCGTCGACAGCTACCGCGAAGCCCTCGCCCGTGCCTTCTATGTCTATGGCAAGAAAGACCTGCTTTACGCCATGCGCTGCCTGGCGATGACTCAGCCATTCAACTGGTGCCAGGCGGTGGAGCCCTACGCCCGCCTCTATGAACAATTGGTGCAACAGGCCCAGTTCGCCCGTTACTGAGCGAGGTGCCGACGATGCCACTGCATG
This sequence comes from Pseudomonas sp. X10, assembly GCF_054889225.1. Taxonomy (NCBI): domain Bacteria; kingdom Pseudomonadati; phylum Pseudomonadota; class Gammaproteobacteria; order Pseudomonadales; family Pseudomonadaceae; genus Pseudomonas; species Pseudomonas sp. X10. Next base: position 3,524,563 of record NZ_CM142677.1, read on the forward strand.
GCGTACATATGCTGGACGCCACGTCGGCGCGTTTCGCCCTCTGGGCGCCGGATGCGCGCAGCGTGGCCTTGGAGCTTGAACAACAACCTGCGATCGAATTGCTGCCCGAGGACAATGGCTGGTTCAGCGGCGTCGCCCCCTGCCAGGCGGGCAGCCGTTATCGCTACCGCATCGACGCTGCGCTGGCGGTCGCCGACCCGGCGTCACGCTACCAGCCCGAAGGGGTGCACGGCCCGAGCCAAGTGGTGGATATCAGCCAATACACTTGGCAGCACCCTTGGCAAGGACGGCCCTGGCACGAAGCCGTGATCCAGGAACTGCACGTCGGCCTGTACGGCGGCTACGCCGGGGTTGCAGCACAGTTGCCCCGACTGGCCGGCCTCGGCATCAGCGCCATCGAGCTGATGCCACTGGGGCAGTTCCCCGGCGAGCGTAACTGGGGCTACGACGGCGTGCTGCCCTTCGCCCCGCAGCACACCTACGGCAGCCCGCGCCAGCTATGCGCGCTGATCGACCAGGCCCACGGCAACGGCCTGATGGTGCTGCTGGATGTGGTCTACAACCACTTCGGCCCGGACGGCAACTACCTGCACCAGTACGCCAGCGGCTTTTTCCGTGAAGACCGCCAGACGCCCTGGGGCGCGGCCATCGACTTTCGCCGCCCCGAGGTTCGCGAGTACTTCATTCAAAATGCACTGATGTGGCTGTGCGACTACCGCTTCGACGGCCTGCGCCTGGATGCGGTGCATGCCATCGATCAACCTGACTTTCTCGTCGAACTGGCCCAGCGCATACGCCAGGCCGTGGAGCCCGGCCGCCAGGTCTGGCTGGTGCTGGAGAACGAGCACAACCAGGCCTCGCTGCTCGAACAAGGCTTCGACGCCCAATGGAACGACGACGGCCACAACGCCCTGCACGTGCTGCTGACCGGCGAAGAAGAAGGCTATTACGCCGACTACCGTGACGCGCCGATCGAAAAGCTGGCCCGCTGCCTGAGTCAGGGCTTCGTCTTCCAGGGCCAGCCCAACCGTCATGGCACGCCACGGGGCGAGCCCAGTGATCACCTTGAACCCAGCGCCTTCGTGCTGTTCCTGCAGAACCATGACCAGATCGGCAACCGCGCCCTGGGCGAGCGCCTGACCCACCTGTGCCCGCCGCAATCCCTGCGCGCCGCCACCGGCCTGCTGTTGTTGGCGCCAATGATCCCGCTGCTGTTCATGGGGGATGACAGCGGCAGCCGCCAGCCATTCCTGTTCTTCACCGACCATCACGACGAGCTCGCCGATGCCGTGCGCGAAGGCCGCCGTGCCGAGTTCGCCAGCTTCGCCGCCTTCAGCGAGCCCGAACAACGCGAGCGGATCCCCGATCCCAACGCGCCAGGCACCTTCGAAGCCTCGCGGCCCGAAGAACCCAGTGCCGAGCGAGATGGCTGGGAGGCGCTGTACCGTCGCTTGCTGGACCTGCGCCAACGCCACGTCATCCCGCACCTGCCCGGCAGTCGGGCCCTGGGCGCCCAAGTGCTGGGCGAGCAGGCGCTCACTGCACGCTGGCGCCTGGGCAATGGCCAACAACTGCGCATCGATCTCAACCTCGCAGCGCAACCGCAACCAGTCCACCTCCCACCCGCGCAGCAACGCCTGTTCGACAGCGCCGCCGCGCTCCACCCCGATACCGCGCTGGCCCCACACAGTTGCGTGGTCAGCCTGATACCCGCCGGCCAGGAGGCCCCATGAACAGACAGCCCTTGCACCGCCTGGCCGCACGGGCCGGTATCGCCCGCGATTGGGTGGACGCCAATGGCCGCCCGCAGCAGGTCAGCGACACCGTGTTGCGACAGGTCCTGGCTGGGCTTGGCCACCCTGCCGAGGACGACAGCGAGATCGCCAGCAGCCTGCAGTCTCTGGAGCAAGCCCATGACGCCCGGCACCTGCCACCGCTGCTGACCGCCGAGATCGGCCAGGCCCTGCCCCTGGAACGCTATTTCGCCGCCGGTAGCCATGGCCACTGCCTCCTGGAAGACGGCAACCGACGCGACATCCGACTGGACGATCAGGCCCGTCTGCCCGGCGACTTGCCCATCGGTTATCACCAGCTCAGTTTCGCCGAACAGGCCTTTACCCTCGCCGTAGCGCCGCCACGTTGCCACAGCATTGCCGATGCCGCCGCCCACCCCACCCCGCGCTGCTGGGGTCTGAGCGTGCAACTGTACAGCCTGCGCCGGCCAGGGGACGGCGGCTATGGCGACTGCATGGCCCTGGAGCAACTGGCGCGCAGCGCCGCCGAGCGCGGCGCCGATGCCCTGGCCATCAGCCCACTGCATGCCTTGTCCCTTGCCGACCAGCAGCACTACAGCCCCTACTCGCCTTCCAGCCGGCTGCTGCTCAACAGCCTGTACGCCAGCCCAGCCGCCGTACTTGGTGAACGGACGGTGCGCCTGGCCATCGAGGCCTGCGAGCTGCAAGGTACCCTGGAGGTACTGGAGAGCCAGCCCCTGGTCGACTGGCCACGGGCAGCCGAGGCCCATGAGACGCTGTTGCGCGCCCTGTACAACGACTTCAACAACAGCGAACACCCACAGCGAGAAGACTTCGAGAGTTTCCGCCAAGCCGGCGGCCAAGCCCTGGAGCATCACTGCAGGTTCGAAGTGTTGCAGGCCGAAGCCATGGCCCGTGGCCTGGGCGCGGACTGGCGTAACTGGCCCGCCGCCTGGCACGACCCCTACCACCCGGAGGTCGAGGCCTTTGCCAGCGCCTGCCCGGGCGAGATCGAGTACCACGCCTTCTGCCAGTGGCTGACCGAGCGCTGCCTGCAACGCGCACAGCAGGCCGCCCATGGCAATGGCATGACCATCGGCCTGATCGCCGACCTGGCGGTGGGTGCCGACGGCGCCGGCAGTCAGGCCTGGAGCCGCCAGGACGAACTACTGGCCGACCTGCGGGTCGGCGCCCCGCCCGATATCCTCAACCGCGCCGGGCAAGACTGGGGCATCTGCGCCTTCTCGCCGGAAGGGCTGCGGCGCAACGGCTATCGCGCCTTCATCGAGATGTTGCGAGCCAACTTCGCCCACGCCGGCGGCCTACGCATCGACCATGTCATGGGGCTACAGCGCCTGTGGCTGATCCCCCGCGGGTCCAGGCCCAGCGAAGGCGCCTACCTGCACTACCCGGTGCAGGACCTGCTGCGCCTGCTGGCCCTGGAGTCGGTGCGCCACCAGGCCATCGTCCTTGGCGAAGACCTCGGCACCGTGCCCGAGGGCCTGCGCGAGACCCTGGCGGCCAAAGCGGTGCTGGGGATGCGCGTGCTGCAGTTCGAACAGGACCCACCCGGGCACTTCACACCAATCCTCGACTGGCCGGACAACGCCCTGGCCACCACCGGTACCCACGACCTGCCGCCCCTGGCCGGCTGGCTGGGCGCCCGGGACATCGACTGGAGCCACCGCCTGCAATTGCTCGACACCGCGACCGAACTGCACTGGCGCCATGCCCGCCAGCTCGAACGCCAAGGCCTGCGCCGCACGCTGGAGCAGAACTACAGTGGAGCATTGGAGAGTAACGACGCGCTGATCGACGCCAGCATCCGCTACCTGGGCCATACTCGCGCGCCCCTGGTGCTGGTGCCGCTGGAAGACTTGCTAGGCTGCGACGAGCAACCCAACTTGCCGGGCACCACCGACGGGCACCCCAACTGGCGTCGGCGCTTCGCCCTGGCGGCGAGCCAATTGCTCGACGACAGCGATGCCGCCCGCCGTCTGGAGCTGCTGGCCCAGGCCCGTGAACAAGCCTACGAGCGTGACCGATGAATCCTCTTAGCGCGACAGTGCGCCTGCAGTTCCACGCCGACTTCAGCCTCGATGACGCGGTGCCGCTGGTGCCCTACTTCGCCCGCCTGGGGACCAGCCACCTGTATGCCTCGCCGATCCTCTGCGCCCGGGCTGGCTCACGGCACGGCTACGATGTGGTCGACCCGACCCGGGTCAACCCCGAGCTGGGCGGCGAAGCGGCGCTCGAACGCCTGGTGGCCGCGCTGCGCCAGCACGGCATGGGGCTGATCCTCGATACCGTATCCAACCACATGGCCGTGGGCGGTGCCGACAACCCCTGGTGGCAGAGCCTGCTGGCCTGGGGACGGCGCAGCCCCTATGCGGAATTCTTCGACATTCAGTGGAACTCCAGCGACCCGCTGCTGGCCGGGCAGTTGCTGCTGCCGTTCCTCGGCAGTGACTATGGCGCTGCCCTGCAGGCCGGTGAGATCCCTTTGACCTTCGACGCCGGGCAAGGCCTGCTGCAGATCGCCCACTACGACCACCGTTTCCCGATCTGCCCGCTGGACTATGGTCGGGTCCTGGCCCACAGCGAAGACCCACGCCTGCAATCCCTGGCCCAGCATTTCAGCGCCCTGCCCGAGTCCGCCGACCCGGTGCTCGATGCCCTGCCCCTTCACGCCGAACTGGCGCGCCTGGCGGCCGGCGACACCGACCTAGGCGGCGCCCTTCGCGCCTTCGACAGCCGCAGCGAGGCGGGCTTCAAACGCCTGCACCTACTGCTCGAACACCAGACCTACCGCCTGGCCAGCTGGCGCACCGCCGCCGATGACATCAACTGGCGGCGCTTCTTCGACATCAATGAACTGGGCGGCCTGCGCGTCGAGCGCGCGGCGGTATTCGAGGCCACCCACGCCAAGCTGTTCGAGCTGATCGAGCGCGGCCTGGTCGATGGCCTGCGCATCGACCATATCGATGGCTTGGCCGACCCGCGCGGCTACTGCCGCAAGCTGCGCCGGCGGGTCAACCGCCTGCTGCCTCGGCGGCCGCTGCACGCAGCCTTGGAACACCTGCCGATCTACGTGGAAAAGATCCTCGGCCCTGGCGAACAGTTGCACCAGGACTGGCTGGTGGACGGCACCACCGGTTACGAGTTCATGAACCAGGTGTCGCTGTTGCAGCACGACCCGGCTGGCGAGGCGCCGTTGACTGAATTGTGGAGCAGCGTCAGCGAGCGCCCCGATTTTGCCGAAGAGGTGCGCCTGGCCCGTCAGCAAGTACTCAATGGCAGCCTGGCCGGGGACTTCGAGTCGGTGGCCCTGGCCCTGCTGCAAGTGGCCCGCGACGACCTGATGACCCGCGACCTGACCCTCGGCGCCATCCGCCGCGCCCTGCAGGCGCTGGTCGAGCACTATCCGGTCTACCGCACCTACATCAACCCCTTGGGGCGTCCAGCCGAAGACGAAGCCTTCTTCCAGCGCGCCCTGGCCGGTGCCCGACAAAGCCTAGGCGAAGCCGACTGGCCGCTGCTCGATTACCTGCAACACTGGCTCGGTGGCCAGCCCTGGCGCCAATTGCCACCGGGTCGGCCGCGCAAGCACCTACGCCACGCCTGCGTGCGCTTTCAGCAACTGACCGCGCCCAGCGCCGCCAAGGCCGTGGAAGACACCGCCTTCTACCGCTCGGCGCGGTTGTTCTCACGCAACGATGTGGGCTTCGAGGCCGAATGCTTCAGCGCAGGGCCCGAGGTGTTCCACGATGAAGCACAGCGCCGCCTACACGACTTCCCGGACAACCTCCTGGCCACCGCCACCCACGACCATAAGCGCGGTGAAGACTGCCGCGCGCGCCTCGCGGTCCTGAGCGAACACGGCCCCTGGCTGGCCAACCGCATCGAGCTCTGGCGCGAACTGGCCGCGCCACTGCGCCAGGCCCAGGATGAAGGCCCAGCGCCGAGCCCCGGTGATGAGCTGCTGTTGTACCAGACCCTGCTCGGCAGTTGGCCGCTGGACCTGGACAGCCACGATGACCAAGGGCTGCGCCAGTACGCCGAACGCATCCGCCAATGGCAGCGCAAAGCCCTGCGCGAGGCCAAGCTGCGCAGCAGCTGGAATGCCCCCAACGAACCTTACGAGCAAGCCTGCGCGGCCTATGCCGACGGCCTGCTGCTGGACTCGCAAAACCAGCAACTGCGCCAGTCCCTGGCCGATGCCGCCAACTTCATCGCCTGCCCCGGCGCGCTCAACAGCCTGGCCCAGTGCCTGCTGCGCATGACTAGCCCGGGCGTGCCGGATCTTTACCAGGGCAACGAATTCTGGGACTTCAGCCTGGTCGACCCGGACAACCGCCGCGCCGTGGACTACAACATCCGGCGCCAGGCCTTGGACGACGGCATGCCCCTGGCGCAACAGCTGCAGCACTGGCGCGATGGACGGGTGAAGCAGACCCTGATCGCCCGCGTGCTGGACTGCCGGCGCGCCCATCCCGAGCTGTTCCGGCGCGGCACCTACCTGCCGTTGACCGTGCAGGGCCGCCACGCCGACAAGGTAGTGGCCTTCGCCCGCCTCGGTGATGGCGAGCGGGCCATCGTCATCGTGCCACGCCTGGCCTGTGCCTTGCTTGGTAACACCCGGGTTCCCCTGATCCCAGCACAGAATTGGGACGATACCCGGCTGATACTGCCGTTTGCCTTGTCGCCTGCCCACTGCACGGGACTTTTTGCCGGCGGTGCGCTCACCCCTTCCAAGGAGGTGTGGCTCAGCGCCGCGCTGGCGGACTTCCCGGTCAACCTGTTGATTGAACATGCCTAGAACCAGGAGCGTCGAGATGAGTGTCGATGAAAAGCGTATCCGCGAATTCGCCTACCAGATCTGGGAATCGGAGGGCAAACCCATAGGCCAGGAAGAACGGCACTGGGAAATGGCCCGCAAGCTGGCCGAAGCCGAAGCGCTGGCGCCCAAGGCCAGCCCACGCAAGAAAGCCCCGGCCAAGCCAAAGGCGACCACCGAGACTAAAGAGGCCAAACCTGCGGCCACGAAGAAACCACGCGCAGTAAAAAAGCCGACGGCTGGGTAACCACCGCAGTTCCTGTAGACGCGGCGGTTCGACGCTCCTACAGGAACTGCGGCAATCCGCCTATGAAGGACGAAAGAGGACGCTATGACCCCACGCATGCCCAAGAAACCCAATCGCTCCGTCGCCCCCTCCCGTATCCGTGAAGGCCTGCCCTTCCCCCTCGGCGCAACCTGGGACGGTCTGGGGGTCAACTTCGCGTTGTTTTCGGCCAATGCCACCAAGGTCGAGCTGTGCCTGTTCGATGCCAGCGGCGAGAACGAGATCGAGCGCATCGAGTTGCCCGAGTACACCGACGAGATCTACCACGGCTACCTGCCCGACGCGCACCCGGGACTGATCTACGGCTATCGGGTCCATGGCCCCTACGAGCCGGAAAACGGCCATCGCTTCAACCCCAACAAGCTGCTGATCGACCCCTACGCCAAGCAACTGGTCGGCGGCCTGAAATGGTCCGAAGCCTTGTTCGGCTACACCATCGGCCACCCGGACGGCGACCTCTCCTTCGACGAGCGCGACAGTGCGCCCTTCGTGCCCAAGTGCAAGGTCATCGACCCGGCCTACACCTGGGGCCGCGACCAGCGCGTGCAGATACCCTGGGAGCGCACCATCCTCTACGAAGCCCATGTGCGCGGCATCAGCATGCGCCACCCGGCGGTGCCCGAGGCCCATCGTGGCACCTTCGCCGGGCTGATGAACGACGAGTTGCTCAAGCACATCAAGGACCTTGGCGTCTCGTCCATCGAGCTGTTGCCGATCCACGCCTTCGTCAACGACCAACACCTGCTGCAAAAAGGCCTGAACAACTACTGGGGCTACAACAGCATCGCCTTCTTCGCCCCGCACCCACGCTACCTGGCCAACGGCAAGATCGCCGAATTCAAGGAGATGGTCGCGCACCTGCACGATGCCGGCCTGGAAGTGATCCTCGACGTCGTCTACAACCACACCGCCGAGGGCAACGAGCTGGGCCCGACCCTGTCCATGCGCGGCATCGACAACGCGTCCTACTACCGGCTGATGCCGGAAGACAAGCGCTACTACATCAACGACTCCGGCACCGGCAACACTCTCGACCTGAGCCACCCCTGCGTCCTGCAACTGGTCACCGACTCGCTGCGCTACTGGGCGGGCGAAATGCACGTGGATGGCTTCCGCTTCGACCTGGCGACCATCCTCGGTCGCTATCACCATGGCTTCGACGAACGCCACAGCTTCCTCGTGGCCTGCCGCCAGGATCCGCTGCTCAGCCAGGTCAAACTGATCGCCGAACCCTGGGACTGCGGCCCCGGCGGCTACCAAGTGGGCAACTTCGCGCCGGGCTGGGCGGAATGGAATGACCGCTTCCGCGACACCGTGCGCGCCTTCTGGAAAGGCGACGAAGGCCAGTTGGCCGACTTCGGCTCGCGCATGACCGCCTCGGGCGACCTGTTCAACAACCGTGGCCGGCGGCCCTACGCGTCGATCAACTTCATCACCGCCCACGACGGCTTCACCTTGCGCGACCTGGTCTCGTACAACGACAAGCACAACGAAGAGAATGACGAGGACAACCAGGACGGCACCAACAACAACCTGTCCTGGAACTGCGGCGTCGAAGGCCCCACCGATGACCCCGAGATCAACGCCCTGCGCATGCGCCAGATGCGCAACTTCTTCGCCACTCTGTTGCTGTCCCAGGGCACGCCGATGATCGTCGCGGGCGACGAATTCAGCCGTACCCAGAACGGCAACAACAACGCCTACTGCCAGGACAGCGAGATCGGTTGGGTCAACTGGGACCTGGACGATGACGGCGCCGCCCTGCTGACCTTCGTCAAGCGCCTGACCCGCCTGCGCCTGGCCTATCCGGTGCTGCGCCGCTCGCGCTTTCTGGTCGGCGACTACAACGAGACGATCGGCGTCAAGGACGTCACCTGGCTGGCCCCGGACGCCAGCGAGATGACCGTCGAACAATGGCAAGACCCGCAAAACCGCTGCCTGGGCATGCTGATGGACGGCCGCGCCCAGGTCAGTGGCATCGCCCGCCCGGGCTCTGAAGCGACCCTGCTGCTGATCGCCAACGCCCATCACGACGAGGTGCCGTTCCAGTTGCCGACCGTGCCGGAGGGCGAATACTGGAGCTGCCTGATCGATACCGACCGTCCGCAGTTACGCAAGCCTCAACACCTGGCCTTCGACACCGTGTTCGAGGTCAAGGGGCGCTCATTGTTGTTATTGGTGCTGGAGCGCGACGAGGAGTGAACCTGAACGCCTGTGCCCGGTCCTAGACTTTACATGCGCCGCGTCGCCGCGCCTGGCACAGGCATTGTAGGAGCTCAAGGCATGCTGCCCGCGCCGCGACAGGCTAGACCGCCACTACCCAGGAGCCACCGTGAACCTCGAAGCCGGCAGTCCAGGTTTCGCAGCCGTCAGCCAGGCCCCGGCCGTGCACCGGGTGCGCGTGCTGACGGTCAACACCCATAAGGGCTTCACAGCCTTCAACCGCCGCTTCATCTTGCCGGAGCTGCGCGAGGCGGTACGCAGTACCCAGGCCGACATCGTCTTCCTCCAGGAAGTGCTCGGCAGCCACGACCGCCATGCCGCCCGCTATCCCGGCTGGCCGAAGACCTCGCAGTACGAGTTCCTCGCCGACAGCATGTGGAGCGACTTCGCCTACGGGCGCAACGCCGTCTACCCAGACGGCCACCACGGCAACGCCCTGCTGTCCAAGTACCCGATCATCGAGCATCGCAACCTCGACGTGTCGATCACCGGCCCCGAGCGTCGCGGCCTGCTGCATTGCATCCTCGATGTGCCCGGCCAACAAGAAGTACATGCCATCTGCGTGCACCTGTCGTTGCTGGAAAGCCATCGGCAGAAACAGCTGCACCTGCTCGGCAAACTGCTCGACTCCCTGCCCGCCGGCGCGCCGGTGATCATCGCCGGCGACTTCAACGACTGGCAACTGCGCGGCAACCGCACCCTGGGCCGCCAGCGCGGCCTGCACGAAGCCTTCGAACGTCATCATGGCCTGCTCGCCCGCACCTACCCAGCGCGCCTGCCGCTACTGCGCCTGGACCGCATCTACCTGCGCAACGCCGATAGCCATGCACCGCAAATCCTCGGGCACAAACCTTGGACCCACCTTTCCGATCACCTGCCGCTGGCGGTAGAGGTACGGCTTTAGCAATGATTCGGCATAGCCACGGACGCCTAAAGAACCACCTCGGCTATAGCCAATTAAAAAAGCTTTATATTCAGTGAATTAAACCGCCAAACAGCTTTACAACGGTTATTTCACACTTTCTTGACGCCCGCTGTGTCCTCTCCTTAGCTTCACATAATGCTATCGCTGAAAAAATCGCTCCGGCGCCTCTATCTCGCGGCTTTGCACGCGGGCACGGCTCCGGCGTGCTGGTTTGGGTCGCCCTCTGCTGCGCCGCACAGCTCGTGACATCAGGCCAGGTCCTTGGCTGTAACACACAGAGGAGAACCGCCATGAAAAAAACGTCGAACCCTTCGGGCTTTGAGTACGTTTTCTATGCGGTTTCCACGTCGCTGCTTCTGGCAACCCCAGTGGAAACCCATGCCCTAGACCAGAAAGACAACGACCCTTTCGCCAACCTGCTGCAACAGCAGGCGATGCCGCAGCTGTCGCTCGAACCCGTGAGCGTCGGGGGCCTGGGCCTGAGTACCCTGAGCGCCTTTTCCGAGCAATTGGCCGAACGCCACGCACAGCCGGTGCCGGACCAGATCGCCAGCCAGTGGGCGCAGTTCTTCCCCGGCACGCCCAAACCAGGTGCACCGGCCCCGGCACGCCTGGAGGCACCCAACCAGCAGTTGCAGATCGGCCCGGAGCTGTTCGTACGTGAAACCAGCGGCGGCAATATCCACCGCGCCGGGATCTTCGTTGGCCACAGCAGCCTGCAGAGTGGCTTCAACGGTATGAAACCGCAGTTGGGGGACAAGCAGAAAAACGCCGTCAACCTCAGTGGCGAAAGCCTGGGGGTGTACTGGAGCATGACCCATGACCAGGGTTGGCACCTGGACGCGGTCGCCATGGGCACGCGCTTCGACATCAACGGCCGGAACGAGAGCGGCCAGCGCCTGGACGACAGCGGCCATGCGGTGACCCTCTCGGTGGAAGGCGGCTACCCCATCGGCCTGGGAGCCAACTGGGTGATAGAGCCCCAGGCACAGGTGATCAATCAACAATTCTTCCCCGGCAGCCAAGCCCATGCCGAAACCCTGCAGGCCTTCGACAACCAGCCGAACTGGAGCGGCCGGGTCGGCGCCAAGCTGTCGGCACGCTATGAAGTGCGCGGCATGCCTATCGAACCCTTTGTGCGCACCAACGTCTGGTACGACTTCAACAATGCCGAGACAGTGAAGCTGGACAAGGTCGACAAGATCAGCAGCGGACGTAACTCCACGACCGTGGAGTTGGGATTGGGCCTGGTGGCGAGGATCACACCCACGGTGGCGCTGTTCGTCAGCGCCGACTACAGCAGTGACGTGGATGACAATGACCTCAATGGATTGATCGGCAGCCTTGGCGTGAGGATGCGTTGGTAAGGGAAAGGAGGTGTATTGCCAGTGCAGGCCCAATCACAGCGGTTCGGCGCCCCGACAAGCCAGCTGGGTCCCTGCATACCTCATGCAGAGCCTTGGAGCTGGCTTGTCGCTTGATCCGTCACTGCGGCTTCATCACCAACACGCCCAACGGTGGCAGGTTCAGTGCCAGTGACAGCGGTTGCCCATGGCTGGGCAGCGCCTCGCTGGCCACGGCGCCGAGGTTGCCGACGTTGGAACCGGCATAGCTCTCGGCATCGCTGTTGAGCAACTCCTGCCACTGTTCGCCGAACGGCACGCCGATGCGGTAGCCCCCACGCGGCACGGGGGTGAAGTTGGCCACCACCAGCAACGGCTCGCCCTCGCAGCTCCAGCGCAGCCAAGCGTAGACGCTGTTGTGCGCATCATCGCCGATCAGCCACTGGAAACCCTCGGCCTGGCAGTCCTGCTCATGCAGGGCCGGTAGCTCGCGGTATAGGCGGTTGAGGTCGCTGACCAGGCGTTGCACGCCCTGGTGCTCGGAATACTGCAACAGGTACCAGTCCAGTTCGCTGTCATGGTTCCACTCGCGCCACTGGCCGAACTCGCAGCCCATGAACAGCAACTTCTTGCCCGGATGGGTCCACATGAAGGTCAGGTAGGCGCGCAGGTTGGCGAACTTCTGCCAGCGGTCGCCAGGCATCTTGTCGATCAGCGAGTGCTTGCCATGCACCACCTCGTCATGGGAGATCGGCAGGATGAAATGCTCGGAGTAGGCATAGATCAGCCCGAAGCTCATCTCGTTGTGGTGGTAGGTGCGGTGGATCGGGTCGTTCTGCATGTAGTGCAGAGTGTCGTGCATCCAGCCCATGTTCCACTTGTAGGCAAACCCCAGGCCGCCCTGCTGGGTGGGCTGGCTGACACCCGGCCAGGCCGTGGATTCCTCGGCGATGATCAGGCTGCCCGGAGCCTCCAGGGCGACCACGTCGTTGAGCTGGCGCAGGAAGTCGATCGCCTCCAGGTTCTCCCGGCCGCCGTGGCGGTTGGGCACCCATTCGCCGGCCTTGCGCGAGTAGTCGCGGTACAACATCGAGGCCACCGCATCGACGCGTAGGCCGTCGATGTGGAAGTGCTTGAGCCAATGCAGCGCCGAGGCCAGCATGAAGCCGCGCACTTCATTGCGGCCCAGGTTGTAGATCAGGGTGTCCCAGTCCTGGTGGAAGCCCTCCAGCGGATTGGCGTACTCGTACAATGCCGTGCCGTCGAAACGGGCCAGACCATGTTCGTCAGTGGGAAAATGCGCCGGCACCCAGTCGAGGATCACGCCGATGTCGGCCTGGTGGCAGGCATCGACAAAGGCGGCAAAGTCCTCTGCCGTACCATAGCGCGCCGTGGGCGCGAACAGCGACAGCGGCTGGTAGCCCCAGGACCCGCCAAAAGGGTGCTCCATGATCGGCATCAGCTCGATATGGGTGAAGCCCATCTGCTGCACATAGGGCACCAGGCGCTCGGCCAGTTCATGCCAGTTGTAGAAACGCGCCACCTCGCCGACATCGTCCAATTCGCAGCGCCAGGAGCCAGCGTGCAACTCGTAGATGGACAGCGGCGCGTTGTAGGCGTGGCGCTCGCCACGCGCCTGCATCCAGGCCTGGTCCTGCCACTCATGACCCAGGGGGCCGGCCACCCGCGAGGCGGTGCTGGGCGGCAGTTCGGTGGCGCGAGCCAGCGGGTCGGCCTTGAGCGGCAACACGCCGTCCTGGCCCAGGACCTCGAACTTGTAGGCCTCGCCAATACCCAGGCGCGGCACGAACAGCTCCCAGACCCCAGCGTCATGGCGCAAACGCATGAGATGCCGGCGACCGTCCCAATTGTTGAAGTCGCCGACCACCGACACCCGCCGGGCATTCGGCGCCCACACCGAGAAGCACACACCATCGATGCCATCGGCCTGCGCCGGCTGGGCGCCGAAACGCCCGGACAGGTCGCGGTGATTGCCTTCGGCGAACAGGTACAGGTCCATCTCGCCAAGCTGCGGGCCAAAGCTGTAGGGGTCTTCGGTGATCTGCTCGCCGCCGGCCCAGGCGATCTGCAGCAGGTAGGGGTGCGCCTCGCCCAGATGGCCGGTGAACAGGCCCGGCAACGAGCCTTGCTCCAGCTCGGCGAGCAGGTGACCGTCATGCTGGGCCAGCAGGCGCACGCTCAGGGCATTGGGCAGGTAGGTACGGACGAACAGGCCCCCTGCACCATCCGGGTGCGGGCCCAGGACAGCGAACGGGTCGGCGTGCTCGGCGCGGGCCAGGGCATCGATGTCCCGTTGCCGAAGGCCGCCGTTCTCACGCGAGGTTGCACTCATTTATGACTCTCCCCAAGTACTGATCAGTCCATGCAAGCCATGCAAAGGCACGGCCAGCCAACTCGGCCGGTTCTCGGCTTCATACAGGATCTCGTAGGCTGCCTTTTCCAGGCAGAACAATTCCAGCGCGGCACGCTCGCCTTCAGCCTGTTCCCAGGCATGGGGCATGGCGGCGGTGGCCAGTCCGTAGGCCTCGACGAAGGCCTGCCGGGACTGGTGCAGATACAGGCGGGCCACCCGCTGACGCGCCTGGCGCGCCGCCTCGGACAGGTCCACCGCCGAGGCGCTGCGCAGGATCATTGCAGCAGCATAGTCGAAGGAGCGCAGCACACCGCTGACATCCTTGTACGGGCTGTGCCTGGCGCGGCGCTCGTCGAGCGGCCGGGCCGGTTCACCCTCGAAGTCGATCAGGTAGGCATCGCCCTGCACTACCAACACCTGGCCCAGGTGCAGGTCGCCATGTACGCGCATCAGCAGGCCACCCTGGGCTTGCTTGGCGAGGTGCTCGGCATGCTGGGCCAGCCCGTCGCGCTGTTGCTGCAAGTCGTCGACCAGCGCCTGGCTGTCGCGGTCCAGGCTGTCGCGGTGCTGGGCCAGCAGGTCGAGGGCCAGGCTGAGTTCGGCGCTGATCTGCCGGCCCCAGCGCTCACTGTCGGCCGCGCTACTGGCTCGCGGCTGGAACGCCGGATCATTGCTCGGCGCCGCCAGCAACAGATGCATCTCGCCCAGGCGCTGGCCGAGCAAGGCGGCGAAGCCGGTCAATTCTTCAAGCGCGTCGGTGTGCGCGTCGGGTTCGGCACTGGGGGGTTCCATCTCGTCACGGATGGCCCGCTCCAGGGTGTTCTGGGTCCAGCTCCAGGCATCGCCCTGGTTGCTCAGGTAACCCTGGGCGATCATCAGCAGGTGCGGCTCGCCCTGCTCATCGACACGGCTGACCCAACCCAGCAGGGGCGAAATATTGGCGAAGCCTGCAGCAGTCAGGTAGGCGCTCATTTCCAGTTCCGGGTGCACGCCCGAGTTGACCCGGCGGATCAACTTGAGTACCAGGCTGTCGCCGACCACCACCGAGCTATTGGACTGCTCGGCGCTCAGGTAGCGCACTTCACTGTCTTCGCCCAGATTCAGTTCGGCCAGTTGCCCAGTGCTTTCGAAGCGCAATTCGCCAGCATCGCTCGGTAGGTAAGTGCGGTCCTGGCAGGCACGCAGCACGGCACGGATGAACGGTTCGAGGACGAAGGCGTCGGTGATGAAGCCGACTTGGCGGCCGCGGCGCACCCGGGCCAGAGCCAACTGCTGAGGCAAGGCGCTGTTGATCTGCTCTTCGCTGATCAGCCCGAAAGGCAGTTGGTAGTGGCTAGTCTGGCCACCGCCCTGTACCTCGACTTCGCTGAGCAGCACCGGGTTGGCCGCCGAGCCGAAGCGAACCCCATAGCGGATGCGCACCTGGTCGATACGCGCCTCCTTGCCGGCGAACCAACGCCGCTTGGGCAGGTACTGGGGCAGGATGGTGTCTTGCAGGGTGTCACGGGAGGGTGCGTCGAGCAGCTCTTCCATGCGCTTCTTCAGCACCAGGGTGGTGAACTCCGGCAGGCTCTGGGTCTGCTCCACGTGCCAACTGGGCATGCGGTCGCGCGGTGCCAGGAGGAACCAATAGAAACCGTAGGGCGGCAAGGTCAGCAGAAACGGCAACTGGCCGATGGGCGGGAAGGCACTGCCACCGAGCATCTCCACAGGCACGCTGTCGGCATATTGCGACAGCTCCAGTTCCGCCGCCTGGGCTGCCCGCGAAACGTTGGCGACGCAGAGGATGATATCGGTCTGGCCGTTGTCGTCGGTGTATTCGCGCAGGTAGGCCAGGATGCGGCGGTTGCTGGGGGTCAGCATCTTCAAGCTGCCGCGACCAAAGGCCTTCTGCTGCTTGCGCACCGCCAGCAAGCGGCGATTCCAGTTGAGCAGCGAGTGCGGGTCGTGGGACTGGGCTTCGACGTTCACCGACTGATAGCCATACAGCGGGTCCATGATCGGTGGCAGCACCAGGCGCTGGGGCTCGGCCCGGGAGAAACCGCCATTGCGGTCCAGCGACCACTGCATCGGGGTGCGCACGCCGTCGCGGTCCCCCAGGTAGATGTTGTCGCCCATGCCGATTTCATCACCGTAGTACAACGTCGGCGTGCCCGGCATCGACAGCAACAAACTGGTCAGCAGCTCGATCCTGCGCCGGTCGCGCTGCAGCAAGGGCGCCAGGCGCCGGCGGATGCCCAGGTTGATGCGTGCGCGGCGATCTTCGGCGTAGTAGTTCCACAGGTAGTCGCGTTCGCGGTCGGTGACCATCTCCAGGGTCAGTTCATCATGGTTGCGCAGGAAGATCGCCCATTGGCAATTGGCCGGGATCTCCGGGGTCTGGCGCAGGATGTCGGTGATCGGGAAGCGGTCCTCCATGGCCAGGGCCATGTACATGCGCGGCATCAGCGGGAAGTGGAAGGCCATGTGGCATTCGTCGCCCTCACCTTCGCCGAAATAGGGCCGGGTGTCCTCGGGCCATTGGTTGGCCTCGGCCAGGAGCATGCGGTCGGGGTAGTTGGCATCGATCTCGGCGCGAATGGCCTTGAGCACTTCGTGGGTCTCAGGCAGGTTCTCGTTGTTGGTGCCGTCGCGCTCGATCAAATAGGGGATGGCATCCAGGCGCAGGCCATCGACGCCCAGGTCGAGCCAGTAGCGCATCACCCCGATCACTGCCTTCATCACCTGAGGGTTGTCGAAGTTCAGGTCCGGCTGGTGCGAATAGAAACGGTGCCAGAAGTACTGGCCGGCGACCGGGTCCCAGGTCCAGTTGGACTTCTCGGTATCGAGGAAGATGATCCGCGTGCCGTCGTACTTCTGGTCGCTGTCGGACCACACGTAGAAGTCCCGGGCCTTGCTCCCCGGCTTGGCGTAGCGGGCCCTCTGGAACCAGGGATGCTGGTCGGAGGTATGGTTGATGACCAGTTCGGTGATCACCCGCAGGCCACGTTTGTGCGCCTCGGCGATGAAGCGCCTGGCGTCGGCCAGGGTGCCGTAGTCGCTGTGCACCGCCTTGTATTCGGCAATATCGTAGCCGTCGTCGCGCCGGGGTGAGGGATAGAACGGCAACAGCCAGAGGGTGTTGACGCCCAGGTCGGCGATGTAGTCGAGCTTGGCGATCAACCCCGGGAAGTCGCCGATGCCGTCGTTGTTCGAATCGAAGAAGGACTTGACGTGTACCTGATAAATCACCGCGTCCTTGTACCAGAGCGGGTCGTCGATGAAGGCTGCCGGGCGGGTACGCTTGGCCATGTTCGACTCCTTTCTCGTGCGCTGCTTTAGGCGCTATTGCATTGGCTTTTAACTTGCGGCTTGAAACGTGAAGCTTTCAGCTGCGACTGATCCGCCAGATGCCGAACGGCAAGTGCCAGGGTTCGATGCGCATCCATTGGGTCTTACCGTGCCAGGTCCAGCGGTGGCCACTCATCAGGTCTTCACCGTAGGTGTCGGCGTTGTCGTCCAGGCCCAGTTCCCACAGGGGCAGCTCGAAGTGCGCTTCCTGGGCGTTGTGCGGGTCGAGGCTGACGGCGATCAGGACGAAATTGTCCTTCTCGGCGGTGCGTTTGCCGAAGTAGAGGATGTTGTCGTTCCAGCAGTTGTAGAAGGCGGTGCCCAGGTGCGTCTGCAGCGCGCGGTTCTGCCGACGGATGCGGTTGAGCTGGGCGATCTCGGCAATGATGTTGCCGGGCTGGGTGAAGTCCCGCGGACGGATCTCGTACTTCTCCGAGTCCATGTATTCCTCCTTGCCCGGCAGCGGTGTGGACTCGCACAGCTCGAAGCCCGAATACATGCCCCAAAGGCCTGAGCCCATGGTGGCCAGGGCGGCACGGATGAGAAAGCCGGCGCGGCCGGAATCATGCAGGAAGAACGGGTTGATATCCGGCGTGTTGACGAAGAAGTTCGGCCGGTAGCAGTCGCGCCAGGGCGGCTGGTTGAGCTCTTCGAAGTAGCTGCGCAGTTCCTCCTTGGTATTGCGCCAAGTGAAATAGGTGTAGCTCTGGGCGTAGCCGACCTTGCCCAGGCGCGCCATCATCGCAGGCTTGGTGAAGGCCTCGGCGAGGAAGATCACGTCCGGGTAGCGGCTACGCACGTTGGCGATCAACCATTGCCAGAACGGCAGCGGCTTGGTGTGCGGATTGTCGACACGGAAGGTCCTGACCCCCTCCTCCACCCAGCCGACCACCACGTCGCGCAGGGCCAGCCACAGCGAGGGCACGGCCTCGGCGGCGTAGAAGTCGACATTGACGATGTCCTGATACTTTTTCGGCGGGTTCTCGGCATAGCGGATGCTGCCGTCCGGGCGCCAACTGAACCAACCAGGGTGCTCTTTGAGCCAAGGGTGGTCCTGGGAGCACTGGATAGCGAAATCCAAGGCGATCTCCAGCCTGTGCTCGGCGGCAGCGGCCACCAGGCGGCGGAAGTCCTCGCGGCTGCCCAGTTGCGGATGGATCGCGTCATGCCCACCTTCCTCGCTGCCAATCGCGTATGGGCTGCCCGGATCTCCCGGCTCGGCCAGCAAGGCGTTGTTGCGGCCCTTGCGATGGCGCATGCCGATGGGATGGATCGGCGGAAAGTAGAGCACGTCGAAGCCCATGTCGCGGATCATCGGCAGGCGCTGGTGCACATCGTTGAACGTGCCGTGACGCTGGGGGGAGTCGGTGATCGAACGGGGGAACAGCTCGTACCAGCTGGCGAACAGCGCCCGCTCGCGGTCCACGTCCAGGGGCAGTTCGGCGCTGCGGGTCAGGTAGGTGCGGTGCTCGGCCTCGGCCATCAGCAAGGCGGTATCGGGGTGCAGCAGCACAGTCACCTGCTCGGCCAGCGGCAGGCCGGGCAAGCGTTGCTGCAGCGTTTGCAAGCGCTCGCGCAGCAGCCCTTCGCTGCGCTCGATGCCCTGGCCCAGCAACAGCCGGCCCTCTTCCAGCTCCAGGTTCACGGCCACGCCGGCGTGGTACTTCTTCTCCAGGTCGTGGCAATAGGTGGCGTAGGGGTCGATCCAGGCCTCGATGCTGAACAGGTGCAGACCCAGCCCCAGCGGGGTGAACTCGGCCTGCCAGAGGTCATTGCCCAGCGCCTGCATCGGCACGCAATGCCAGCGCTGGCTGTGGGCCTGGCGCCAATTGAGCATGACCGCCAGGCGGTCATGGCCATCCACATAGACTTTGCTGCTGACCACGACAGGCTGCCCGCTGACCGCCTTAGCGGCGAAGGTGCCGCCATCGAGCACCGGTTGGGTGTCCTCGATCACGATGCGTGGCGCCAGCAAGGCCTGGGACAGGCTCACAGCCTGGTCCGGGTGGTCATTCGCCATGGGCACGCTTTCAAAGGGCTCATTACGGGACATCGAACCTTGCTCCGTTTAGCTGTGGCGGTAAGAGTTCAGAGCCGGAGAGCCTGCGGGGGGTTCAATAAAAATGAGCGAATGGCGCCTGCCAGGGTCGAAGCCTGCAGTACCCCTCTACTCACCACGCGAGGTCAGGCCATGAACATTCCCATTCCACCGGAAACGCCAGATCCCAACATCGACGACCCCGACCTGCCGCCGCCCGGGCCGGACGAGACGCCTGACGACGAGCCGGTCAAACCGAGCGAGCCGCCGCCCGTGGGGGATCCACCGAGCCAGGAGCCACCGGTGAAAGCCTAAGGATAGACAAGGATAGAGAGATGGCCGGGGTGAGGCAGACATCTTTGACCGCCCTCACCGGCCTCTTCGCCGGCTTGCCCGGGAAGAGGCCGACGCAACCAACGGAGGGTCAGGCCTGATGCGGCAAGCCGTTCAACTCTTCGATACTGATCTCACGCATCCGAAACTTCTGCACCTTGCCCGTCACCGTCATCGGAAATTCCTCGACGAAGCGGTAGTGCCTCGGCACCTTGAAATGGGCGATCCGCGCCTTGCACCAGGCCTGCAGCTCTTGCGCTGATGCACTATGCCCTGGGTGCAATTTGATCCAGGCCACGATCTCTTCGCCATATTTGCTGCACGGAATCCCGATCACCTGCGCATCGGCCACCGCTGGGTGGGTGTAGAAGAACTCCTCCAGCTCACGCGGATAGATGTTCTCGCCACCGCGGATGATCATGTCCTTGTTGCGCCCGACGATGCGCACATAGCCCGCCTCGTCCATCACCGCCAGGTCGCCAGTGTGCATCCAGCGGGCCGGGTCGATGGCATCGGCGGTCGCCTGAGGGTTGTCCCAATAGCCGAGCATGACGCTGTAGCCCCGGGTGCAAAGCTCGCCGATCTGCCCACGCGGAACGATGCAGCCGTGCTCGTCGATCAACTTGCTCTCCAACTGCGGCTGGGTGCGCCCGACGGTGGTCACGCGCAGTTCCAGGTCGTCATCGGGGCCGGTCTGCAGGGACACCGGGCTGGTCTCGGTCATGCCGTAGGCAATCTGCACTTCGCTCATATGCAACTGGTCGATCACCCGGCGCATCACTTCGATCGGACAGGTGGCACCGGCCATGATGCCGCTGCGCAGGGTCGAGAGATCGAGGTGGGTGCGTGATGGGTGATCGAGCATGGCGATGAACATGGTCGGCACACCATAAAGGATGGTGCCACGCTCACTGGCCACGGCCTGCAGGGTCAACTCAGGGTCGAAGGCGTCGTTGGGGTAGATCATGGTGGTGCCGTGGGTGATGCACCCCAGGTTGCCCATGACCATGCCGAAGCAGTGGTACAGCGGCACCGGGATAACCATGCGGTCCTGCTCGCTCAAGCCCAGGCTTTCACCGACCATGAAACCGTTGTTGAGGATGTTGTAGTGGCTGAGAGTGGCGCCCTTGGGCGCACCGGTGGTGCCGGAGGTGTACTGGATATTCACGGGCTGGTCGAACTGCAGGCTCTGCTGGCGCACCTCATAGGTGGCCAGGTCGGTGCTTTCGGCCCACTCGCCCAACTGCCGCCAGGGCAGAAAGCCTGCTGGTGGCTGCTGCGCCAGGCTGATCAACCCGCGCAACTGCGGGAAGCGCTCATTGCGCAACTGGCCCGGCGCCTGGCTGGCCAGCTCGGGCAGCAACTCAAGGAGCATGGCGTGGTAGTCGGACGTCTTGAAGGCGCCGGCGCAAACCAGCCAGCGGCAACCCGACTGGCGCAGCACGTAGTCCAGCTCGCCGCTCCGGTAGGCTGGATTGATGTTGACCAGGATGGCGCCGACCTTGGCACTGGCCAGTTGCAGAATGCACCACTCGGCGCAGTTGGGCGCCCAGATGCCCAGCCGGTCGCCGCTGGCAAGGCCCAGCGCCATCAGCGCGCGGGCATGGCGGTCGACCTGTTCGGCCAGTTCCCGCCAGCTGTAGCGCTGCTGCTGATGCCGCACCACCAGTGCCTCGCGCTCGGCATAGCGCGCCACCGTACGGTCGAATGCCTGGCCAATGGTCAGGGTCAGCAGGGGTTGGTCCTGGGGACCACGGGTATAGCTCGGTTGACTCATGGTTATCCCTTCTTGTGATTGTTCTGGGCATGACTGAAGCAAGCGGACACTACTCTGGCCTAGATTTACGTTAACGTAAAGGTCACAGGGTGATTGACAGTATACGGACGCAGGTTTACGTTAACGTAAAGGTGAAAACAGTGCCGGACTTCCAGGCACGCACCTCCTTGTAGGAGCGGGCTTGCCCGCGATGGCATCAGCAGGTTCAACATCGCTGTCTGACCTGACGCAATCGCGGGCCAGCCCACTCTTACAAGGGCCGGTGCAACGGCCATGAGCGACGGTGTGATCCAAATCCAAGAACAAAAGGTGCCCGCATGCATTACCCGACCCTGAACTTCGCCCTGGGCGAAACCATCGACATGCTCCGCGACCAGGTCCAGGCATTCGTGGCCAGCGAGCTGGCTCCCCGCGCCGCGCAGATCGACCAAGACAACCTGTTCCCAGCCGACATGTGGCGCAAGTTCGGCGACATGGGCCTGCTGGGCATCACCGTGCCGGAGCAATATGGCGGCGCAGGCCTGGGCTACCTGGCCCATGTGGTGAGCATGGAAGAGATCAGCCGCGGCTCGGCCTCGGTCGCCCTCTCCTACGGCGCCCACTCCAACCTGTGCGTCAACCAGATCAACCGCAACGGCAGCCATGAGCAGAAGCTCAAGTACCTGCCCAAGCTGATCAGCGGCGAACACATCGGCGCCCTGGCCATGAGCGAGCCGAACGCCGGTTCCGACGTGGTGTCGATGAAGCTGCGCGCCGAAAAGCGCGGCGACCGCTACGTGCTCAACGGCAGCAAGACCTGGATCACCAATGGCCCAGACGCCAACACCTACGTGATCTACGCCAAGACCGACCTGGACAAGGGCCCCCACGGCATCACCGCGTTCATCGTCGAACGTGATTGGAAAGGCTTCAGCCGCAGCAACAAGTTCGACAAGCTGGGCATGCGCGGCTCCAACACCTGCGAGCTGTTCTTCGACAACGTCGAGGTGCCGGAAGAAAACATCCTCGGTCAGCTCAATGGCGGCGTGAAGGTGCTGATGAGCGGCCTGGACTACGAGCGCGTGGTGCTCGCTGGCGGCCCGACCGGGATCATGCAGGCCTGCATGGACCTGGTGGTGCCTTACATCCATGACCGCAAGCAGTTCGGCCAAAGCATCGGCGAGTTCCAGCTGATCCAGGGCAAGATCGCCGACATGTACACCCAGCTCAACGCCAGCCGCGCCTACCTGTACGCCGTGGCCCAGGCCTGCGACCGTGCCGAGACCACCCGCAAGGACGCCGCCGGGGTCATCCTTTACACCGCCGAACGCGCCACCCAGATGGCCCTGGAGGCGATCCAGATCCTCGGCGGCAACGGCTACATCAACGAATTCCCGGCTGGCCGCCTGCTACGCGACGCCAAGCTCTACGAGATCGGCGCTGGCACCAGCGAAATCCGGCGGATGCTGATCGGCCGCGAACTGTTCAATGAGACGCGCTAAACGCGCCCAAGCTGCACGCTGCACGCGACAAAAAAAGCATCGCGGCGTGCTGCAGATATGCGTTAACACTGATCAATTGGCAGCTTGACGCTTGAAGCTCGAAGCGGCTGCGCCGGGAGCAAAGATGATTCTGAAATCACAGCTAAATCCAAGATCGCCAGAGTTCGCCCAGAACGCGGCCAGCATGGCGGCCCAGGTCGAAGAGCTGCGCTCGCTGCTCGCCCAGGTCAGTCTGGGCGGTGGGCCCAAGGCCCAGGAGCGGCACACCTCGCGTGGCAAACTGTTGCCGCGCGAGCGCATCGACCGCCTGCTCGATGCCGGCTCGCCCTTTCTCGAGATCGGCCAGTTGGCCGCCCATGAGGTGTATGGCGAAGATGTGCCCGCCGCCGGCCTGATCGCGGGCATCGGCCGCATCGAAGGAGTCGAATGTATGATCGTGGCCAACGACGCCACGGTCAAAGGCGGCTCCTACTACCCACTGACCGTGAAGAAGCACCTGCGTGCCCAGACCATCGCCCTGCAGAACCGCCTGCCCTGCGTCTACCTGGTGGACTCCGGTGGCGCCAACCTGCCGCGCCAGGATGAGGTGTTCCCGGACCGCGAGCACTTTGGGCGGATCTTCTTCAACCAAGCCAACATGAGCGCCCTGGGCATCGCCCAAATCGCCGTGGTGATGGGCTCGTGCACCGCCGGCGGCGCCTATGTGCCGGCGATGGCCGACGAAGCGATCATGGTCCGCCAGCAGGCGACCATCTTCCTCGCCGGCCCGCCCCTGGTGAAGGCCGCCACTGGCGAAGTGGTCAGCGCCGAGGACCTGGGCGGCGCCGACGTGCACTGCCGCACCAGCGGCGTGGCCGACCATTATGCCGACAACGACGAACATGCCCTGGCCCTGGCCCGACGCAGCGTCGCCAACCTCAACTGGCACAAGCTCGGCAAGCTCCAGCAGCAGACACCGATCGCCCCGCTGTATGACGCCGAGGAGCTGTACGGCGTGGTGCCGGCCGATGCCAAGCAACCCTTCGATGTGCGCGAGGTGATCGCCCGCCTGGTCGACGGCTCGGTGTTCGACGAGTTCAAGGCTCTGTTCGGCACCACCCTGGTGTGCGGCTTCGCCCACCTGCACGGCTATCCGGTGGCCATCCTGGCCAACAACGGCATCCTGTTCGCCGAGGCGGCGCAGAAAGGTGCGCACTTCATCGAGCTGGCCTGTCAGCGCGGTATTCCGCTGCTGTTCCTGCAGAACATCACCGGCTTCATGGTCGGCAAGAAGTACGAGGAAGGCGGCATCGCCAAGCACGGCGCCAAGCTGGTCACGGCCGTGGCCTGTGCCCAGGTGCCGAAGTTCACGGTGATCATCGGCGGCAGCTTCGGCGCCGGTAACTACGGCATGTGCGGCCGCGCCTACGACCCGCGCTTCCTGTGGATGTGGCCCAACGCACGGATCGGCGTGATGGGCGCCGAACAGGCTGCCGGGGTGCTGGCGCAGGTCAAGCGCGAACAGAGCGAACGCAGCGGCCAGGCCTTCAGCGCCGAGGACGAGGCGCGGCTCAAGCAGCCGATCCTCGACCAGTACGAGCGCCAGGGCCACCCCTACTACTCCAGCGCCCGCCTGTGGGACGACGGCGTCATCGACCCCGCGCAAACCCGCGACGTGCTCGGCCTGGCGTTGTCCGCCGCGCTGAACGCCCCGATCGAACAGAGCCGTTTCGGCATTTTCCGGATGTGACCCATGAGCGACTTCAGCACCCTTGAACTGGTCAAGGACCCTCGTGGCTACGCCACTCTCTGGCTGAGCCGGGAAGACAAGAACAACGCCTTCAACGCGCAGATGATCCGCGAGCTGATCCTGGCCATCGACCAGGTCGGCGGCGACGCCAGTCTGCGCTTTCTCCTGTTGCGTGGCCGCGGCCGGCATTTCAGCGCCGGAGCCGACCTGGCCTGGATGCAGCAGTCGGCCGAGCTGGACTACAACACCAACCTGGACGACGCCCGCGAACTGGCCGAACTGATGTACAACCTGGCCCGCCTCAAGGTGCCTACCCTGGCGGTGGTCCAGGGCGCAGCCTTCGGTGGCGCCCTGGGCCTGATCAGTTGCTGCGACATGGCCATCGGCGCCGAAGACGCGCAACTGTGCCTGTCGGAGGTGCGCATCGGCTTGGCCCCGGCGGTGATCAGCCCCTTCGTGGTCCAGGCCATGGGCGAGCGTGCCGCACGCCGCTATGCCCTGACCGCCGAGCGCTTCAGCGGCCTGCGTGCCCGCGAGCTGGGCCTGCTGGCCGAGGCCTACCCGGCCACCGAGCTGGAACAGCAGGTCCAGGCCTGGGTCGACAACCTCCTGCAGAACAGCCCTCAGGCCATGCGCGCCAGCAAGGAGCTGCTGCGCGAGGTCGGCCCAGGCGAACTGACCCCTGCCCTGCGCCGCTACTGCGAGAATGCCATCGCCCGCATCCGGGTCAGCGCCGAAGGCCAGGAAGGCCTGCGCGCCTTCCTGGAAAAACGCCAACCTGCCTGGCAGGCCACCGCCACCCACAAGGAGCCTCGTCCATGAGCCAACCCACGCTGACCACCCTGCTGGTCGCCAACCGTGGCGAGATCGCCTGCCGGGTCATGCGCACCGCCAAGGCCCTGGGCCTGACCACGGTCGCGGTGCACAGCGCCATCGACCGTGACGCCCGGCACAGCCGCGAGGCCGACATCCGCGTCGACCTGGGCGGGGCCAAGGCAGCCGAAAGCTACCTCGACGTCGCCAAGCTGTTGGCCGCGGCCAAGGCCAGCGGCGCCCAGGCCATCCACCCCGGCTACGGTTTTCTCTCGGAGAACGCCGACTTCGCCCGCGCCGTGGAACAGGCCGGGCTGATCTTCCTTGGACCACCGGCCAGCGCCATCGATGCCATGGGCAGCAAGTCGGCGGCCAAGGCATTGATGGAGAATGCCGGGGTGCCGCTGGTGCCGGGCTACCACGGCGAGGCCCAGGACCTTGAAACCTTCCGCGCCGCCGCCGAACGCATCGGCTACCCGGTACTGCTCAAGGCAAGCGCTGGCGGTGGCGGCAAGGGCATGAAGGTGGTCGAGGACGAAAGCCAGCTCGCCGACGCTCTGGCCTCGGCCCAGCGTGAGGCGCAATCGTCGTTCGGCGATGCGCGCATGCTGGTGGAGAAGTACGTGCTCAAGCCGCGCCATGTGGAGATCCAGGTATTCGCCGACCAGCATGGCAACTGTCTGTACCTCAACGAACGCGACTGCTCGATCCAGCGCCGGCACCAGAAGGTGGTCGAGGAAGCGCCCGCCCCCGGGCTCTCTGCCGAACTGCGTCAGGCCATGGGCGAGGCCGCAGTGCGGGCGGCCCAGGCCATCGGCTATGTCGGCGCCGGCACCGTGGAGTTTCTGCTCGACGCCCGTGGCGAATTCTTCTTCATGGAGATGAACACCCGCCTGCAGGTCGAGCACCCGGTCACCGAGGCCATCACCGGCCTTGACCTGGTGGCCTGGCAGATCCGCGTAGCCTGCGGCGAGGCCCTGCCCATCAGCCAGGCGCAAGTGCCGCTCAATGGCCACGCCATCGAAGTGCGCTTGTATGCCGAGGACCCGGCCAACGAGTTCCTGCCGGCCACCGGCACCCTGGCGCTGTACCGCGAGTCCACGCCAGGCGCAGGAAGACGGGTCGACAGCGGGGTCAACGAAGGCGACAGCATCTCGCCCTTCTACGACCCGATGCTGGGCAAACTGATCGCCTGGGGCGAAGACCGCGAACAAGCACGCCTGCGGCTGCTGGCCATGCTCGATGAGTTCGCCATTGGCGGGCTGAAGACCAATATCGGCTTCCTGCGGCGCATTCTCGCCCACCCGGCCTTTGCCGCCGCGGAACTGGACACCGGCTTCATTCCGCGTCACGAGGCCCAGTTGCTGCCCGCCGCCAGCGCACTGCCCGTCGCGTTCTGGGAGGCCGCGGCGCAAGCCTGGCTGCAGAGCCAGCCCGCCCTGCAGCGCGGCGATGACTCCAACTCGCCCTGGGCCCAGGTCAACGGCTTGCGCCTGGGCCTGCCAGCGCGCACCAGCCTGCACCTGAGCTGTGACGGCGAGGATCAGGCCCTGGGCCTGGAGCAGACCGCGCCTTCGTCCTACCAGTTGAGCGGCGAGCAGTTGTGTCACGACCAGGACGGCGTGCGCCGCCGCCACCTGGCGGTCCGCCGTGGCCAGATCCTGTACCTGCAATGGGACGGCGAACTGCACGCGATCACCGCCTTCGACCCGATTGCCGAGGCCGAAGCCAGTCACAGCCACCAAGGCGGCCTCGGCGCGCCCATGAACGGCAGCATCGTGCGGGTGCTGGTGGAGGTGGGGCAAGCGGTCGAGGCCGGCACGCCGCTGGTGGTGCTCGAGGCCATGAAGATGGAGCACAGTATCCGCGCCCCCCACGGCGGGACGGTCAAGGCGCTGTTCTGCCAGGAGGGGGATATGGTCAGTGAAGGGGCGGCGCTGGTAGAGGTCGAAGCCTTGGCGGACTAGTCGCGGGGAGCACGTTCAAGGCAGGCGCCAGCATCAGCCGACGCTGGCGCCTGCAAGTGCCATGCCTCTCAGAGCCTGGCGTGCGCCCGCACCACTACGCCAAGAAACTCACAGCCCTCTTCGCACAGCACGGTTGGGTAACGGGTATTGAGCGGCCTGAGCAAACGCTCACCACCGTCCTCGATCAACTGACGAAACACCGCTGGCTTGCCGGGCTGGCGAGCGATGACCAGCTTGCCATGGACGGCCTCCAACCCCGTGTCTACCAGGATCAGCATGCCCTCCGATACGCTCTTGCCACTCAGCGCGGTCATCGCGTCGTTTTCAACGGGCAGCCAGTACGCCTTGCCCTCGGCCGCGTAATCCGTCTGCTCGTACCGTTCGGTTTCGCTCGGCAGCGGCTTCTGCAGGTCCGCCCAGGCCAGTACGGGAAAACGGAAGCTCACGTAACGCAGCAGCTCAGTTGGCAATGAACGGTCATCGGCGTATGACCCGCTCGACTCGCCGATCACACCGCGGCCGACCACCATCACCTGGGCCTCCAGATGAAACATACCCAGTTTGACCAGCGCTTCGTTGATCGTCTCGAGAGTGGGTTTGCGCGTACCCCGCAGCCAATGCCCCACCCCGCCCTGGGTCATGCCCAGGCGCTCGGCGAGCTTGTCTTGCGAGAGCTTGTGCTCACGTTTGTATCGCGTGAGAAATCCGATCCAGTTTTCCATCGCTGGAACAATACGGGCTGTACTGAAGCGCTCAATACACACTCGGTATTATTTTATAGAACATACATAGTACAGATTGATCTATGCTCGGCATTCACTACCCAGAAAGTGAAGGCAAACAGGTATCAGGATGAAACTCACGAAAAAATCAGAAACAGAACTGGACAGCGAAGCGGCACGCCGCGCACTCGACTACTACCTCAACCCCACCCCGGTCAGCCCCAACCCGGACCAGATGCTCTGGACCCTGCGCGACGACGTGACAGCCGAACAGGCCGGTACCCATGCCCTGGACCTACTGCGCTGCGCAGCCGCCACCGCGCACGAGACCGGCACCCATCTACAGGGCTCGACAAGAGAATTGATGTTCGCATTGATGCACATGATCAACATGGCCAGGGCCCTGCTCGACCAGAGGCAAGCCACGCAGGATGCGTTTCACGGGCAAGGGCAATTGGATTAAGCGAAGGGAGAGCGTGATGGCCGGCATCCGGCAAAGCCCCGATTGCCGGGACGGTGAGGGCACCGGAAAAACTTTTTTACCGGATAACTGAAAATTCATTTGACTGGCAAATGATAACGATTATTATTGCACTCAGCTGGTCGCGAGACCGGCTGGATAAACTGGAAGCCCTTAGGTCGGACTCTCAGATTATCTCCTCATCAGGCTAATCACGGTTTTTGACCCGGCTTTTTGCCGGGTCTTTTTTTTGGCTCTTCAGGCTAATGAAGATCGGTAACCGCTTGAATGGCGGCGATGATAGCAAAGGTGTGTCAGTCCGTGAATGGTTGTAACAACACTTTGCGCAATCAGCACTTGAGAATCAATCTCGTTAAGAATAAGCTTGCTGCAGCGTCAGGGAAGACGCCCCCAGGTCCTCCCTCCACCCCGAGCAAGGAGCTTGTCCATGTCCCGTCTGCTGCTGCCTCTTGAGCACCGTCCGCAACACACTCTGGACCTTTCCGAAGATGCCTTGCTGCAAGGGCTGCGAAAACTGCCCCGCCGCGTCCAGCAGGTGTTCTTGCTCAACCGCCTCGACCAACTCGACTTCGCCGCCATCTCCAAGCGCCTGGACATCCCACTGCTGACCCTCGAGCGCCACATGAACCAGGCCCTGCAAACCACCCGGGCGTCAGGCGATGCCCTGGCCAATATCGCTGGCCAATGGTATGTGCGCCTGCAAAGCCCGCAGGTGACCGCCAGCGAGCGTATCGACTTCCGTCGCTGGCTGGATGCCGCTCCCGAGCACCTGCACGCCTTCCACCAGACCGAACTGCGCTGGCGCAGCCTGCTCGCCCCGGCCCGGCAGTTGGGCCATGACGGCTGGTACCGGCAGCCGCGCGCTGCACTGTCTCTGGGTGGCTGCTCGATTGCCATTGGCCTGGGCCTGGCGGCACTGCTGGCGATAGGGTTCTGGGCCTGAGCCCATTTCATTCCCGGGAATGAAACATCAACGCCCCCTAGGGGGTGTAGAGTAGCGTCACAACAAAGCCACAGGAGCCTGGCAATGACCGTGACGCTGTCCCCGCTGCACATCGATTGCGATTTCGACGCTGGCAACATCCAGGTGCTGGACGTCGGCGACCCAAGCCGGGTGAGCCTGGCCATCCGCCCCGACACCCACAGCGATCACTACCAGTGGTTCTACTTCAAGGCCAGCGGCCTGACCCCGGGCCATACTCATCGCTTCAGCCTGGAAAACGCCGGCCAGTCTTCCTACAACAAGGCTTGGAGCGGCTATCAGGCCGTGGCGTCCTTTGACCAGCAACACTGGTTCCGCATCCCCAGCCAGTTCGACGGCCAGACATTGGTCTTCGAACTCCAAACCCGGGAAGAGCAAGCCTGGTTCGCCTACTTCGAGCCCTACCCCCGTGCCCGCCACAACCAGTTGATCGAGCGCGCCCGCCAACTGCCAGGCGTCGAGTTGCTGGCCACCGGGCGCAGCGTCCAGGGCCGCGACATCCCGCTACTGCGCGCTGGCGATGGCGCACCCGGCAAGCGCAAGCTGTGGATCATCGCCCAGCAGCACCCGGGCGAGCATATGGCCGAATGGTTCATGGAGGGCGTGATCGACCGCTTGCAAGGCAACGATGCGACCGTGCAGCAATTGCTCGCCGCCGCCGACCTCTACCTGATCCCCAACATGAACCCCGACGGTGCTTTCAATGGCCACCTGCGGACCAACTTCAAGGGCAAGGACCTCAACCGCGCCTGGCAGGACGCCAGCGTCGAACACACGCCTGAGGTGTTTTTCGCCCAGACCCAGATGAAACTACATGGCGTCGACCTGTTCCTGGATGTACATGGCGATGAGGAAATCCCCCATGTGTTCACCGCCGGCTGCGAAGGCAATCCAGGGTATACGCCGCGGCTGGCTGAACTGGAGTCGACCTTCCGCAAGACCTTGTGCAGCGTGACGCCCGACTTCCAGACCGTGCATGGCTACTCGTTGGACGCGCCCGGCAAGGCCAACATGACCCTGGCCTGCAATGCCGTGGGCCAAGCCTATGATTGCCTGTCACTGACCCTGGAGATGCCGTTCAAGGACCACAACGACGCCCCGAACGCAATCACCGGTTGGTCGGGCGAGCGCTCCAAGGCGTTGGCCGGAGCGGTGCTGGAAACCCTGGCGAAGATGGTTGGCATGCTGCGCTGACCCTTGGGGGGCCGCAGACCTGTGGGCGGCCTCACATCCCGGTGCTAGAATCGCCGCCATGAAACTTGCCCGCCAGGATCGCTCGCTGATTGCCTGGGCGCTGTACGCCAGCGTCCTGTTCAGCCTATTGGTTTGCGGCCTGCACCATGGGCAGATGGCCGGGCTGAGCCTGAGCGGCCTGGATGGCGCCTTCTGCTCGCTGACCGCGGACCATGGACCGAGTGTCGACCCGCAAGGGTCAGGCCCGGACGCCATGGCGCAGTTCAGTTGCCCGCTGTGCTCCTCCTTTGGCCTGGCAGTCATCGTCGACGGCCACGGCTGGACCCTAGGCCAGTTGCCTGGCACCAGCGTCGCTCCTATCGTCGTGCGCAGTTGGGCGCAACCGCCACCACGACAGCTATGGCCGTCGCTCAATCCCCGAGCCTCCCCGCACGACTTCCCCGCAGCAAACCCGACAGCCTGACCCAGGCCGGCCACGCCTTGCGTGCCGCCTGGGCCAGCCATGACCTTTTTGCGTGGAAATAAACAATGATTCGCAACACCTCACTGGTGCTCCTGCTGGGCACCTGCAACCTTGCCTGGGCCGATCACGCGCCCCTGGAACTGAACGCCCTGACCATCGACGGCGAACGAGACAAGCCCTCCGGCCTGCAACTCGACGAGCCGATAAAGACCGGCTCGCGCCTGGGGCTGACCGCGCGGGAAACACCCGCCTCGGTCAGCGTCTCGGACCGCAGTATCATCGAGCAGCGTGGCGCCAAGGACACCCAAGACGTGATCAACGCCATGACCGGCGTCAACGCCTCGGCCAACCCCGGCTACGGCGGCTTCGTGGCCTACCGGGGCTTCACCCAGAACCAGGTCACCCAGCTCTACAACGGCATCAACCTGGGCTACAGCAGCGCCACTCGGCCGGTGGACGCCTGGGTCATCGACCGCGTCGAACTGATCGGCGGCCCCTCCTCCTTCCTGCATGGCGCCGGTGCCGTCGGCGGCTCGATCAACTACATCACCAAGCTGGCCAGCCGTGACAGCCAGGTCATCGACGGCCGTGTGCGCTACGGCAGCTTCAACGAGTCGGAAGTGGCCTTCGGCATCAACCAGGCCCTAGGCGACCCGGCCGACGCACATCACTTCATGCGCCTGGACTTCAGCCGTGGCAACAGCAACGGCTACATCGATCGCAACAAGCGCGAGACCAACAGCTTCGCCTTCTCCCTGCTCAGCGACCTGACCCCGGACCTGAGCCATACCCTGGCCGTCGAGTATCTGGAAGACCGCGAAGACAGCCCCTACTGGGGCTCCCCGGTGCGCAGGAGCGGCGGCGGCACGATGAAGATCGACAAGAGCCGCCGCTTCGAGAACTACAACGTCGGCGACGGCCGCTATGAGCAGAGGGTACGCTGGCTGCGCTCGATCCTCGACTACCGACTCAGCGACAGCACCAGCCTGCAGAACACGATCTACCACTACAACGCCCAACGCGACTACCGCAACCTGGAATCCTACAGCTACAACAGCGCCGGCAACGTCGTGCGCTCGGGCCCCTACCTGCAGCGCCATGACCAGAACGTGCTGGGCGACCGCCTGGAACTGCGCCACGACAACCAGCTGTTCGGCCTGGCCAGCCAATGGTCGCTGGGCCTGGATTACTCGCGCATGCGCCAGACCTTGCACCCAACCTCCGCCAGTTGGAGCGACGTGGTCGACCCAGACCACTTCGACCCCGGCAGCTTCGACGACATCCCTGGCGTCAATGCCGGCCTGACCAAGCAGCGCCGGCACGAGATCACCACCCAGGCGGTATTCCTGGAAAACCGCCTCGCCTTGACCGAGCGCCTGTCCCTGCTCACCGGCCTGCGCTACGACCACCTGGACATGGAAGTGACCAACTACGGCGCCGTGACACCCACCAGCCCGGCCTTCTTCGAGCGCCGCTGGGAGCCACTCAGCGGCCGCATCGGCGTGGTCTACGAACTGACCCCGTCGGCCAACCTCTACCTGCAATACAGCACCGCCGCCGACCTGCCGGCCGGCTCGCTGGCCTCGGCCACCTACTCCAACGTCGGCTTGTTCGACCTGTCCAAGGGTGAACAATGGGAAGCCGGCAGCAAGTTCGACTTCCTCGACGGGCGCGGCTCGGCCACCGTGGCCGTGTACCAGATCGTGCGGCGTGATTTTGCAGTGCGCGACTCCAGCAACCCCAACCTCACCGTCCAGGCCGGCAAACAGACCTCACGCGGCGTCGAACTGGCCGGCAAGCTGCAGATCACACCCAAGCTGCTGGCCGAAGCCAACTACGCCTATGTCGACGCCCAGTACGATGAATTCAACGAATCGGTGGGCGGCATCTCGGTCTCGCGCAAAGGCAACACCCCGATCAACGTGCCCGACAGCGTCGCCAACCTCTGGCTGGCCTACGACTTCACCCCAGCCTGGGCCGCCGGCGTGGATGCCCGCTACGTCGACTCGGTGTACGCCGACAACGCCAACACCCTCAAGGCCCCCGCCTACACTCTGTATGGCGCCTTCGCCCGCTACCGCCTGGACGAACACACCGCGATCACCGCGCGGGTGCGTAACCTGACCGATGAGGTGTATGCCAAGCAAGCGTATGGGGAGCAGTACTACATGGGGGCACCACGGAGTTTTGAGGTGGCGGTGGATATGCGCTTCTGAGGTAATCATCCGCAGTGTGCTGTATCCGGTGTCATAGGACGGTCGGATACAGCACGCAGGGCAACCTGCCTCGGTACGATCACGCCATGCAGTATACGGAGCCGCCTAGAAATGCACCTTGAGCAATGCGCTCACGGCGTTCTGGTCGGTAGGAAACCCATGGCTGTCTTCGATCCCGTATTTGTCGGACCAATAGTCCCACTCGATCCCGGCGTAGAAACGCGCTGGCGCTTGCCCAATGGCCTTGCCCACGTCGTACTTGATCTGCGGGTTGAAGTGAAAGCTCTTGGCCACGTAGTTCGAGGTGCCCTTGGTGCCCACATCGTTGACGTACCACTCCAGGTAGCCATCGAACAAAATGTCCGAGCGCCCGACCGGAATCGTCACCGCCCAGGTCGGGTTGATCTGCCACTGCCCTGACGCCTTGCCGGTGATGCCATCGGGCTTGCGGTAGTAGGTATTCAACGAGAAACGGTCGAAACCGGGCAGCTCCAGGTCTACGGCGGGCCCAAGCAGGTACTTGCGGTTGCGCCCCTCGCCACGCTCATAGGTGGCGGCGATCAACACATCCTTGACGATGCCGTAGCTCAGGTCCCGACCGCTGATCTTGCCCAGCGATAACCGCGGGGAAAACTCACCGTAATAGGTATGGCCGTCGTTACCGGACAGGCCGTTGGACCACTTGTTGTCGACGAACAGGAAGACATCGCCCCAGGTCCAGCCACTGACGTGCTCGAAGGTCACGGTTTGCTGAATGTCGTTGCCGGTGCCTTCGACTTTATAGTTGTGCCCATAGAGGTAGCTGAGGCTGTTATCGCTCCACAACAGCGGGCCCGCCTGAGCGCTTGCGCTGGCCATGGCGCAAAGTGGCAGGACACTGCGGCACAGCCAGGAAAGAGGGTTCGGTTTCATCTGCATCCCTTGGGTCATGATCATTGAGATTCACCGGCAAGGGATGCGCAGCAGCGGACGACCTCTCCCCTGGCCCCAGCTCGTGCCGAGGCGCCACCCTTGCCGGGTGTGCGGCGCTATGCCGCCAGAGCAATGTCCCATGCCATTTCTGGCACTGACCGCTTCTACTCGAGTCAGCACTAGCAGGGCTCGTGCCAACTGATCGGATACAAGCACCCATTGGATTGTGAGCAATTCAATCTGTTAATGAACACCCGTTAGGCGAGCATTGCGCACTCTATTAGCGCTCCGTACCCACGCCTTGCACCTTCTCGATTCACTTCACCGCTTCGGTCAGACGCTTGCGCACCGCAGCAGCCCGCATTCAGCCGCTTTCTGGAATTGGCATGCTTCTGGCTTTGTATCCCGGCGAGTAGAAGCGGTCAGTGCCAGAAATGGCATGGGGCATTGCTCTTGCGCCCTCTGGGGGGCGTACATCCGAGCGGATGTTTGAACGCGGCTTTGACAGCCACGGGCAAGAGAGAAGAGCCAACCGTGAATTCACGCCCTTGCGCCCCGTGCGCTCTTTCTCTTCCCACGTTCTCTCCGACCGGCTCCCTCGCTGGTGCGCCCATGTGGCGCGCGGCGGTTTTCGAATCGAGGTGGAGAACACATCATGAAAACTCGCTTTGCATTGGGTCGCTCGCTGCTGGTGGCCGCATTGCTCCCCACCGTCCTGACGATGGCTCCGCTGGCTGTGGCCAAGGACAAGGTGGTGCTGCTCACCTCCTGGTATGCCCAGGCCGAACAAGGCGGCTTCTACCAGGCCCTGGCCGATGGCTTGTACGAACAGGAGGGCCTGGACGTGACCATCCGCATGGGCGGCCCGCAGGTCAATGGCATGCAGTTGCTGGTCAGCAAGCAAGCCGACTTCATCGTCAACTACGACTTGCAGATCCTCAAAAGCGTGGAGCAAGGCCTGCCGGTGGTCGCGGTGGCCGCCGCCTTTCAGGGGGACCCGCAGGGGTTGATGACCCACGCGGACGTCAGCGGCCTGGATGGCCTGAGCGGCAAGCATGTGTTGGTGTCCACCTCGGGCCAACAAACCTGGTGGCCATGGCTCAAGGGCAAATACCAGTTGGCGGACAACCAGGCGCGGCCTTACACCTTCAACCTGCAGCCGTTTCTCGCCGACCCGGACACCGCCCAGCAGGCCTACGCCAGCTCGGAACTGTTCCAGGCCATGAAGGCCGGTGAGGCCCCCAACTTCTTCCTGTTCGCCGATGCCGGCTATCCACCCTACGGGTCCACCGTGGTCACTCGCCAGGACATCATCGAGCAGCACCCAGAGCGGGTCGAAGGTTTCGTGCGCGCCTCCATGGAGGGCTGGAAGCGCTATCTGGACAACCCTGCCGCCGGCAACGCGCTGATCAAGCGCGACAACCCCAACATGAGCGATGAGCTGCTGGCCTGGGGCGTTTCGACCCTCAAGCAGTATCGCCTGGTGACTGGCGGTGAGGCTGCGACCCACGGTATCGGCACGATGAACGACAGCCGCTGGCAAGCCACCCGCGATTTCATGGTCGAGGCCGGGCTGCTCGGCGCCTCCGCGCCCTGGCAGAAGGCCTTCACCACCCGCTTCGTACAAGGCCTGAACGTGCTGCCCACCGCCGAGCAAGCCGCCAGCCGCTGAACCCCATAAAAAAGCCAAGAGCTGTGAGGAACCCTGATTATGTTGGTCACCAAACAACCTGTACTGCGCCGCTTCTGGTACGCCCTGCTGCCCATGACCGCCCTGGACGATGGCCCCAAGCCGTTCACCCTACTGGGTGAAGCCCTGGTGCTGTGGAAACGCCCCGATGGCACCCCGGTAGCGATGCGTGATCGCTGCTGTCACCGCACCGCGAAACTGTCCAAAGGCTTTGTCAGCGAAGACGGCAACATCGCCTGCGGCTACCACGGCTGGGAATACGACTGCACCGGTGCCTGCGTGAAGATCCCGCAGAATCCCACGGGCGCCATTCCACCTGGCGCAGCGGTGAAGGCCTACCACTGCCAGGAAAAGTACGGCTATGCCTGGGTCGCCCTGGACGATCCGCTGCAACCGATCCCTGAATTCCCGGAGGACGGCGCCCCCGGTTACCGGCGCATCTTCCAGTTCTACGAAGAGTGGAAAACCAGCCCGCTGCGGGTCATGGAGAACTCCTTCGACAACTCGCACTTCTCCTTCGTGCACAAGGCCAATTTCGGCCTGTTCGACCAGCCGCAACCGGCCAGCTACGAGTTCCGTGAAACCGACTACGGCTTCGAAGCCGAAACCCGCGTGCCGATCCGCAACCCCGAAGAGAGCTTCCGCATCACCGGCACCACCGAGCCGATCACCCAGCGTCACCTGGTCAACCGCTACTACCTGCCGTTCTCCCGACGCTTTGGCTGCATGTACCCGGACAGCGGCATCCATCACATCATCTACAACTGCGCCACGCCCATCGACGACAGTCGGCTGATGCTGGTGCAGTGGCTGTACCGCAACGACAGCGAAGCACAATGCTCGACCCAGGAGTTGATCGACTGGGACGCGGCGATCACCGCAGAGGACCGCGACATCCTGGAGGCTACCGACCCTGACGCCTGTGTCGACACCCGCCGACGGGTCGAGCTGCACATGCCATCGGACAAGCCAGGGCTGGTCATCCGCCGGCAACTGCTGGGCCTGCTCGAAGCCCATGGCGAAAGCGAAGTGTTCCTCAGCCACTGACCCCCTGTTCAGCGCCCCGGTACGCCGGGGCATTCACAACCGCTCATGACCCACGGGGAGAGCGATATGTTGATGCAGACCCTATCCAAGGCCGGTGCCCAACCGCAGGCCCTGCCGAACGTCAACGCTGTCGGCGTGGACACTCCTCTGTTCGCCAATCAGGTGGAAAAAACCTACAGCAATGGCACCCATGCCTTGAACCGCGTGAAATTGGCGATCCAGCGCGGCGAGTTCGTCTCGCTGCTTGGCCCTTCGGGCTGCGGCAAGAGCACCTTGCTGAAAATGTTCGCCGGGCTCGAACAACCCTCCGCCGGCCATGTGCGTTGGTGGGGCAAGGACGCTCCTGGCACTGACCTGCGCCCTGGCACACCGGGCCGCAGCCTGGCCATGGTGTTCCAGGAAGCCACCTTGATGCCGTGGGCCAATGTGCATGACAACGTGCGCTTGCCCCTGGACCTGGCCGGCGTGGCCAAGGCCCAGAGCCAACCCAAAGTGCAGGCCGCCCTGGAGCTGGTCGGGCTGGGCAAGTTCGGCGACGTTTACCCGCGGGAGCTGTCCGGCGGCATGCAGATGCGTGCCTCCATCGCCCGGGCATTGGCCACCGAACCCAACCTGTTGCTGATGGACGAACCCTTCGGCGCCCTGGATGAGTTCACCCGCAACAAGCTCGACAGCGACCTGCGCCAGCTCTGGGCCCAGCGCGACCTGACAGTGGTGTTCGTGACCCACAGCATCTTCGAGGCGGTGTACCTGTCTTCGCGAGTGGTGGTGATGGGCGCGCGCCCCGGACGGGTGATCGCCGACGTGGCCATCGACGGTCCGCTAGAGCGCGACGAGGCGTACCGAACCTCGCCAGCCTTCATCGAACAATGCGCACAACTGTCCCGACTGCTGGCCCAGGCCAATAGCGACCCTTCTTGAGAACATCATCATGAGCCGACCCTCTACTCCCTGGCTACGTCATCCATCCGTGCTGCGCATCGCTTCACCGCTGCTGGTTGGCGCCGTGCTGCTCGGCGTATGGCAACTGGCATGCATCGCCTGGAAAGTCCCGGTGTACCTGGTACCGTCACCGGCCGATATCGGCCGCACCCTGGTCGCTGATGGTCCGATGCTGTTGGGTGCGCTATGGATGACCCTGAAGATCACCTTCCTGTCGTTCACCCTCGCGGTGGTCATCGGTACCTTGGCTGCGTTCGTGTTCGTGCAGAGCCGTGTAGTGGAAGCTAGCCTGTTTCCCTACGCGATCCTGCTGCAGGTCACCCCGGTGGTGGCCATCGCGCCGCTGATCATCATCTGGTGCAGCGACACCACCTTGGCACTGGTGATCTGCGCGACGTTGGTGGCGATCTTCCCGATCATCGCCAATACCGTCCTGGGCCTGCGCAGCGTCAACCCTGGCCTGCTCAACCTGTTTCGCCTGAACCGCGCCAGCCGCTGGCAAGTGCTGCTGCGCCTGCGCATCCCCAGCGCCTTGCCGTGCTTTTTCGCCGGGCTGCGCATCGCCAGCGGGTTGGCATTGATCGGCGCGGTGGTGGCCGAGTTCGTCGCGGGTACCGGCGGTACGGGCGCGGGCCTGGCGTACCAGATCCTGCAGGCGGGCTTTCAGCTCAATATTCCCCGCCTGTTCGCCGCCCTGGTGCTGATCGCCCTGACTGGCGTAGCGCTATTCAGCCTGATGGCAGTGCTGGCTCGCTTGAGCCTGCGCCACTGGCACGAAAGCGAACTGGGCTGATCCCATACAAACCGCCGCACGGCGTATGGAGACGAACATGAACCACTCCGACAGCTGGCTGATCCGCAACGCCAGCGCCATCCTCACCGGCCTGCGCGGCGCTGCTGCCCGTCATGCCGGGCCCGATATCCGCATTACCCAGGGGCGCATCGCCGCACTCGGCGCCTTGAGGGCGCTGCCGGGCGAACAAGTGCTGGATGCCACCGATTGCGTGGTGTATCCGGGGTGGGTGAATACCCACCATCACCTGTTCCAGTCCTTGCTCAAGGGCATCCCCACCGGCATCGACCAGAGCCTCGGCGCGTGGTTGAGCGCTGTGCCCTATCGCTATCGCGGGTTGTTCGACGAACACAGCTTTCGCCTGGCCGCACGGATCGGCCTGGTGGAACTGGCCCGCTCTGGCTGCAGTACCGTGGCCGACCACCATTATCTGTATTTGCCAGGCATGGCCTTCGACAGCGCGCAGATCCTCTTCGAAGAGGCCGAGCGCCTGGGGCTGCGCTTCGTCCTGTGCCGGGGCGGCGCAACCCAGGTACGCCAGGCGGAAGGTCCCGCGGCAGCCGGGCCGGAAACCCTCGAGCAGTATCTGGACGACGTGCAGCGCCTGGTACAGGGCTACCATGACCCCGCCGCCGATGCCTGGCGCCGAGTGGTGATGGCGCCCACCAGCCCGCCCTATTCCATGCCACCCGAGCACCTGCGAGAAGCAGCCCGAGCTGCGCGCCGCCTGGGCATCCGCCTGCACAGTCATTTGAGCGAAACCGTGGAGTACCAGAACGAAGTCCACACCCGCTATGGCCTCTCGCCCGTGGCGTTCTGTGCGGAGCAGGAATGGCTCGGCCCGGACGTGTGGTTCGCGCACCTGGTGAAGCTCAGCGCCGAGGAAATCCAACTGTTGGGGGCTACCGGCACCGGCATCGCCCACTGCCCGCAAAGCAATGGCCGGCTTGGCAGCGGCATCGCGGACATCGTCGCCATGGAAGCGGCAGGCATGCCAATCTCGATCGGCGTGGATGGGGCCGCCTCCAACGAAGCTTGCGACATGATCAGCGAAGCCCACGCAGCCTGGTTGCTGCAGCGAGCCAAGGCCGGCGAGCGGGCCTTGCCCCGCCATGCCGGCGGCGACCTGGAAGGTGGCGCCCATGCCGCCAGCGTGGAAGACGTGGTGCGCTGGGGCTCCGCCGGTGGCGCGCAAGTGCTAGGCCTGGACGCCATCGGCACGCTCCAGGTAGGCATGGCGGCGGACCTGGCGATCTACCGCCTCGACCAACCCCGCTACTTCGGCCTGCATGACCTGGGCATCGCGCCGGTGGTAGGGGGTGGTCGCCCAACGCTGCGGGCATTGGTGGTAGGCGGTCGCCTAAGCGTGGAAAACGATACGCTGCCCGGCGTGGATCTCGCCGAACTGGGCAGCCAGGCGCGAGAGGCCGTGCTGCGCCTGCAACAGGCCGCAGGAGTGCGCGCATGAACTGGACACCTCTGCAAGTACGGGCCTTGCGCCTTGAAGCCGAAGACGTGCTGGGCATAGAGCTGGCCCCGCTGAACACAGCGCCCCTGCCCTTCGACTGGGCTCCCGGAGCCCATGTGGACCTGCGCCTGGGCAACGGCGCGGTGCGCCAATACTCGGTAATCAGCCTGCCCGAGGAAGGTCATGTGTACCTGGGTATCAAGCGTGAAAAAGCCTCCCGCGGCGGCTCGCAATGGCTGCACGAGCATCTGCGGCTGGGCGCCCGGGTGGAAGTGGGCGCACCACGCAACCTCTTTGCCCTGCAACCTGGCGCAGGGCCGGTGATCCTGGTGGCGGCTGGCATCGGCATCACGCCACTGCTGCCCATGTACCGGCAATGCCAAGCCCAGGGGCGCCCAGTGCGCTTGCTGTATTTCACCCGCGACGCCCGCCAGGCACCTTTTATCCAACGCCTGGACAATGGCATCGACCTGTACGGCGGCCTGCGTGCCCACCAGATCGCCGCGCGCCTGACCGAACAGTTGCCCACCTGGGACGGCCAGGCGAGCTTGTATTGCTGTGGCCCCGCCGGCTTCATGGAGTGCGTGGAACAACTGGCCCTGGCAAGCGGCTGGCCCGCCACGGCGCTGCACCGCGAGCACTTTCAGGCCCCGACCTGCGCTCCGGCATCCGAGCACGCCTATTCGCTGGTCTTGCAACGCAGCGGTCTCGAAGTCGATGTGCGCACCGGGGAAAGCCTTGTGCAAGCCGCGTCGCGGGTCGGTGTGGAACTGCCGGTCTCGTGCGGCATGGGCATTTGCGGCGCATGCGTCAGCCGGGTCATCGAAGGCGAACCTGAACACCGCGACGAGTACCTCAGCGACGCTCAGCGTCGCAGCGGCGAATGGATTGCTCCGTGTGTATCGGGGTGCCGCAGTGCGCGTTTAGTGTTGGACGTGTGAGGCCTGGATTGCACTGGGCTGTTATTGTCTGCGCCCTCGGCACCATTGCGGCCGTTCGGCGCTGATAGCTGTCGGCCAGAAGAGTACTCAATCCTCGCCCGCTCCAGTGTCATTGGAAAGCTGGATACAACGTGCAGAACAACTGACACCTGCGCGAGCCGTGTTCTGCCAGCGGCACCGTACTGCCCGTTACAGGGCAGCTTCTTCCAATGCGGCAAGACGTGCTTCTACACCCGCGGCAATGAACAACAGCAGTTCATCGTGACGAAAAGAGTAGCGATCACCAGCGTCACTTACCTTAACCCTTTCGTAGGACATCAATTCAATTTTCTCCGCGTTGCCATCGTCGTCGTACACAGTTTCGTAGGTGGCTTCTCGGTCCTCATATTCATCTGCCCATTGGTCGTAGCAGATGAAGCCATAATCAAATGGGTTCAGATCACAAGACTCCATGATCGCTATAGCCCGCTGGACCGTCATACCGATGTGCAAACGCGCGCCATCGCCCTTCTGAGCAACCATAGCGAGCCACTTGTAGGTGCCGATCTCCCGGGACAACAGCTTGGCAGCTTTGATCTCATTTTCGGTCAAGGCGATGACTTGAGTCTTCTCACGCGCATCCGAAGTGTTGATAGCACCAGTGTTGGCGTACACCGCCGTCCAACGACGATCAATAGCCCCACAGGATGCAACGTTGTCAGTGTTAGCCCGGAGTGCACCAGTAATACTCAGAATGGCGGTGGACGCGGTATCGGGGCCTCATCCGCACTTGCACGTGTTGTCATGCCAAGCCTCGGGGCACACGATCGGGCTTTCGATTATCCCGGCGGCGGGGAGTAAGGTTCGGGCCAAATAGATTGATCGCTGAGTCATGCTTCAAGCACCTCATCGAACCCTTCTGCCACCGTCGGCGGCTCGAATGCAGCATTGACGGCCTCGATACTTGCTTGTGGTACCCGATGATCCTCCCGACGCAACGCATTACGCGCCAGCGCCTCCTCCACCGAGACCCTCACCCATACAGACGTGACCGAAACCCCGTATCGAGCGGCTAATTGCAGAATGGGCGCACGATGTTCACGACGGGGCAGCGCCGCATCGAAATAGAGGTATGTGGCGTCTGCACTTGCCCGATGCTGGTCGATCCACGTGCTCTTACCTGAACCCTGTACACCGATCACCAGCATCAAACGCCTATCTGGCCCCGACCGGGACAGCGCGTGCTGCAAGGCCTGCATCGCCAGCCTCCAGGCATCGCCATTGCGCTGCTGGGTAAAGACCCGCCCGCCGACCGTCTCCAAGTAGTGGTCTGGGTTGAACACTCGCGTATCTACCGCTGGCGCCTGAGACCAACGGTAGCCCTCAAGCGGCCATGACAGGCCACCCAACTCGATTGGCTCGGCTAGCTGTTTCAGGCCCCCACACCGACTATAGAAGTAACGGTGCGGATTATTCGACAGTACCAGAGCCAGCAACCCTTGCCGCCCCGGAGCCTGAAGCTGCATCGCCACTGCCCTGAACAACTGCCATCCCACGCCCCGTTGCTGCCAATGCGGCAACAGATACAAGGCGTACAACTCATTGGCCGCATCAAACGCTGTGCTGCGATTCGGTCCGCCAGACGCGAAGCCCACTACCTCCCCCGCTGCCTTGGCCACGTAATAGATCACGCTTGGGCTTGAGTAGAGCTTCTGGTGGCGTTGCAGTTGCTCTTCGACATTCAGGTCGGCCAGAAATGCATCCGGTAATAGGCCAGAGAATGTTGCCTGCCAGGCCCGCACCGTCACCGTCGCTATATCAGGAAGGTCCTCCGGACTTGCAGGCATGATCTGTACATCCATGTTTACTCTCCCGACAGCTGTCAAATAACATCAAACAAAGGTACTTCAGCATGCCGATTACAACACCTCCGGCGAGGTGACCAGCAAGGGCATCGACCGCGAAGTTTCCGGCGAGCTGACGCTCGGCGAGTTCGAATGCCGGAAGAGGAAGCCCCTATGCCTTCCACCAAGCCGGCTACACAATGTGGAACAGCCTGGTTGAGTACCGCATCGACGACCACTTGACCGGAGCCTTTGCAGCGCCGCATCAGTTGCACCACATCTACGTTACCCGGCTGTTTTCCCCTTCGAAGCGTAAAACGCCCGACCGAAAATGGAGGTTCCCGATGGCCGATAATTCATTCCTGACGGCTGTAGTCACCGCTGTTCTGACCTCGATGCTTACCCTGCTGGGCACGAACTACCAGCAATCGCGCCAAGAGGCGCGGGACGATGCGAGCCGTTTTCTTGATGCGGCGCACGCCACGGTGCAGGAGTCCATCGTCATTCTCGATGACGGCTACAACGCTCTGGACAAGCTGATCTCGGCAACACAGGACACCGGTTGGAAAGCGTTCTCCAAAGGCGCCTGGCTAGACTACATGGCCTTCCAACGCCGCTGGCACCAGCGGATGATCGCGCAACACTTCAAGCTCGCACGATATTTCGGCAAGGACATGGCCGATACGCTCATCGATCTCGACTACATCCCCATCGGCCCGACCAGCACGGTTAATGCTGATGAGGGAAAGGCCGTCAGCCCCTATAACATTCAAAAGCTCGCCGCTGATGTGGAATATCAATCGCGAAGTATTACCGTGCTTCAGGGCATAGCTGACGAGGCGATGGAGGACAAAGGTTCTGGCGGTGTGATGGATACATTCAACGCGATTAGACAAAGCAGGAACGACGCCTACGAGATGCTGGCCAATTACGATAAGGGGACGATCAATCTGCTCAAATCGCTCGATGAGCGACTGACGCAGCTGGGCGCCCGAAAGGTCACGGTCGTGAATCTGAGTCGCCAGGATTGATATCGAAAAGGGCTGTCGACTCGAAAGTCCGCAGCTGGCTACGACAGCCCTACACCTTCAAGCCGTCGCCACACGCTCGATGTTGCTGCTTACCTCAAACTGGCCCACTAATTTTTGCAGCTTGTTGGCATTGACCTTCACGGTTTCTGCGCTGTTTTGCAGCACCACAACCGTCTGGCGCATCTCTGTGGAGGATTGATCGACCTTCTTGATCGTCTTGCCGTAGTCCAGGCTGCTCTTGTTGAGCTGCTGAATGATCGCAAACATACTTTCCACTGCTTGATGCAACTGCACGTTTTCCGAGGACGCATCTTCGGCCAGGCGCAGGCTGTTATCGACGTCCTTGACACCCTCCTCCATGAAACTGACCGCTTTTTGGGTTTCGCTCTGCAAGCCTTCGACCATCTGCCGAATGTCGTCGGCAGCGCGCGATGTTCGCGCGGCGAGGCTGCGTACCTCATCGGCCACCACCGCGAATCCTCGCCCATGCTCGCCAGCACGCGCGGCCTCGATGGCCGCATTGAGCGCCAGCAGGTTCGTCTGATTGGTGATGTCGCTGATCAGCCCGGTGATGTTGCCGATCTGGGTCATCCTGCTGTCGAGCAACTGCACGCTCGAAGATGAGCGTTCCACCACATCCCGAATAGACTGCGTCCCTTCTTGCACGGCGAGGAACTGCTCATGGGCACGGGTGACGACTTCATCCATCGCCTGCTTCATTTGCTCGGCACTGGCAGATGCTTGCTGGATCTCGCCCAATTGGTCTTCGACGATAATCATCATGTGATGCACCGCTTCGGCAACCTCAGTGGAATTGAGACTGGCTTCCTGACTGCGCCCCAGCATCATTTGATTGGTCGTGCCGACGTTACGGGTGGCCTTCACCACTTGCCCGACAACC
The DNA here is from genome assembly GCF_054889225.1 of Pseudomonas sp. X10. NCBI lineage: Bacteria > Pseudomonadati > Pseudomonadota > Gammaproteobacteria > Pseudomonadales > Pseudomonadaceae > Pseudomonas > Pseudomonas sp. X10. Next base: position 3,569,379 of record NZ_CM142677.1, read on the forward strand.
GAATCCAGACGATCGATGAAGCTGTTTATCCAGCGCCCCATATCACCGGTCTCATCGTTGGCCATGGTCCTGGTGTCCAGACGCTGACGAAGATTGCCTTCACCCTCGGCGATGGTCCGGATCACATTGGTCATCCCGTTCAACCTGGTGGCAAGACGCTTGGGCCCCAGCACGCTGAACAGGACCGTGGCGCAGATCATGCTCAGGACCTCGACGGCATCGCTCATACCCTGGGTCAGGCCACCGTAATGTTGAACCAGGAAGTTGCAGCCAAACAATCCCGCCATGGTCACGATGTAAGGTTTCATCAGCCCATAACTGAGAGAACGCCGGCGGTAGACCTCTTCCAGGTCAGCTTCGCACATCATGCCCCAACGGTCAGGAGAGCCCGGCAATTGAAAGGTGATGCCCTTGCCGACCACCGGAATATGCCGATAGTCCGAGTAACCGGGATAGGTCACGAACAAGTTGGCGCCACAGCGAATAGTTTCTCGAACTCCCGGGTGGAGTTGCTGAGTCGCAGGATCAGTAAAGCGCAGCTCCAGTTCGGTGTGCCGTTGTATGCGCACAGTTGCCCACGGCGTATGCACCCCACTTTTGAGATTTTCCCCATGGGTGAACGTGCCGTCCTCGAAACGCGAACGTGACAAGGCAGTTCCCGGTTGGATCGACGGATCAAAGCGCGATTGCACCATGAACAGATAGTTATCGCCCGACTCGGCAAAAATGTGCCCGGCCTCGCGCTGGATGAGATCGCCCAATACATCGTTCGGTACACGACCGCAGAGGCAGCCCAGGACTTTTCCATCTTCCTTCAGGGGCTGGTAGAACATCAACGTCACTTCATCGTGAAAGCGAGACGACGAGGGGCCAATTTGCAGGGTCAGTGGGTCGCTATAGGGGCCATGGAGAAACGGCGCCTTCAATCCCTCCATCAATGCAGCCGTGTACTCGAGCCGTTTATTACCGCGTTGAGGCCAAGTCGAGACGATCACAGTGCCGGCAGTATCAACGACAAACAACTCTGAAAAGTCTTCTGCCTGGATGAGCTTGTCCATTAACACAGTGCTGTCGAGATGAGCGAAATCACCGGCGAGGCTTTCCGCCAGCTCGGCCAAGTGCTCCCAGTACTCGCGGGTCCAGCTTTGCAATAAATGCACGCGGGTCTGAGCAATGGCTTCGAATGTTTGTTCGATTACCGGGTAAATCGACTGGTTGAGCCGGCACGACCAGCCCATCGCGATTTTCCCCGTTTTCCCGAACCAGGGTAACCAGCGCTTCTCGCTAGAAGACAACTGCATGGCATGACTTGAAAGCGACATCAATATCCCCACCTGCGACCTTCAGATGGCAAATTGACAGCAAGTAACACGCCAACTCATACGCATGCTAACGATCACGTCAATACGGGCAGTTTCGAAGAGCCGCCTTTCTAGTGGCCTCAGCCTGTAGGGCTGTAATGCATACATTGCGCACCAACTCAGTGCACCCATTGCAACACGCGCCGTTAAAGAGCGGTTTTCAAGTCAGGCCCTGTCAGGGGTGCCAAACAGACACCTTCGTATCCCCTCCTGCCACCGACGTATAGCGCTACAGACCCCATGTAGAAGTGCGCCAGGAAGAGGCCATTCATACCATGGACTCACAGCGAAAGATTCGCTGTAACGAATATAGCCCCCGGCATTTCGGAGTTCATACATCGTCCCGCCGAACTTGAAGTAGCCCGCTCCCCGGTTATTGGCCACTGCTACCGGCTTTCGCCTGAGACTTGCCCTAAGCAACAGGAGTACGACCATGACAACGCAACTGAACACCCCCACTCAAAAGGATGGACCCGATCAGCAACAGACCGCTCAGCGGGAGTTCGAGGAGTTGGTTCCCTCGCGCTATGCGCTGCGGGTTGGCGAGATCGATGTGCTGGTGGTCAGCGATGGGGTGCTGCCGCTGCCCACTGCGACGATGTCCACCAATGCCGACCCCGCGGCCCGCGCGGCCTGGTTCAAGGACATGTTCCTGGGGCCGGACGCGTTCGATTGGGCGCTGAACGTCCTTGTGGTGCGTAGCGGCGAGCAGACCGTACTCGTCGACGCCGGGCTGGGGGGGCAGTTCCCCGGCTTCCCGCGGGCCGGGCAGTTCCCCAAGCGGCTGGAGGCTGCCGGTATCGATCTGGCCTCCGTAACCGATGTGGTGATTACCCACATGCACATGGACCATATTGGCGGACTGCTCGTCGACGAGGTGAAGAACCGACTGCGCCCGGACGTGCGGATCCACGTTGCGAAAACCGAAGTCGAGTTTTGGGCCTCGCCCGACTTCACCCTCACCTCCATGCCGTCGCCAGTGCCGGACGTCCTGCGGTCAACCGCCGAGCAGTTCATGAACGAGTACCGCAGCAAGCTGCGCACGTTCGAGGACGAGTATGAAGTGGCACCGGGAGTGGTCGCCAAACTCACCGGCGGCCACACCCCAGGGCACTGTGTGGTTTACGTAACCTCCGGCGGTGAACGCCTGACATTCGCAGGCGACGCCCTGTTCCCGGTCGCCTTCGACCACCCCGACTGGCACAACGGTTTTGAACATGACCCGGAGGAGTCGGTTCGTGTTCGGGTCCGCCTTCTGCAAGAGGCGGCGGCGAGCGGTGAACTGCTGGTGGCCACTCACCTGCCCTTCCCCTCCGTTGGCCGGGTGGCTGTCGACGGTGATGCCTTCCGCTGGATAGCGGCCTTCTGGGATTATTGACCGCTTGCTGGGTTTGGGTTGCGTCCAACCTGCGTGGGATGTCGAAGTCGGACGCAAGCCCAAATCCGAATCAAGAGATGATTATCGACTTTCGACACAGACTGGGCCGAAAGTGGTCATTCATGGTGGAACGCGATCGACCAAACCCGATGTTCGACGGCTGAGTCAGCGGTGTTTAAGCTGTTCTCTTTTTCAGGGCGGTCGAGCAGGATGACTGAGCACTTTAAGGGAAGCTGCCTTTGCGCAGCGGTCAGCTATGAACTGCTTGCCCCGCCAAAGGCACTGAGTCATTGCCACTGCAGTCAATGCCGAAAAAGCCATGGGGCGGCATTCGCCAGCTACGGTAGTGTTCTGCGTCGCGATCTTCGCCTCCTGACCGGTGCAGAACATATCAAGTCCTACCCATCATCCGAATGGGTGCTTCGCCAATTCTGTGCCCACTGCGGTTCATCGCTATTTTGGTCGAGAAGCCAGGGTAAGTACTCCGACTGGATCTCAATAGCGCTAGGCACGTTGGACACCCCCTTCACATCACAGAAGCAAAAACATGTTCAGGTTGAATCCAAGGCTACGTGGTATGAGCTGCAGGATCACTGGCCTCAACTCGAATGACGTTGAATCGGCGCGGAAATTGGGGCTGCTTCGCAGCCCATGGCCTTGACTGACTGGCAGTGGTCCTGGGTCTGGCTTTTCATTCCCGTTGAAACAACGGTGCTTTCAAGCCTCAAGGCTATCTTGAGCAGGCCTGCCCCCCCCGTCGTGGCTGCCCCCGTCTTGACGCAACCACATCTCCACATCATCGATCAGCGCCTTGGCCATCGCACTCAGGTAATGCGCCGCTTCTATCTCGTGTATCACCGCCAAGGCCAGCACCTGTCCGCCAGGTTTGGGATAGAGCAACACCGCCTACTCAGCGACGGTCAGCGCACAGACCAGGTGCTCCGAGGCTAGAACCCCAACTGGACCACTGCAATGGCTCAAAGGCGGTAAAAGTATGATTGGGAAATGGACTACAGGAAATAAGGAAAATCTGAAGATCCCATTCCCCACGGCACTTCCCCGCAGAGATGATCGCCCAGAACGGCACGCAGCCGATCGCAGCTCAAGCAGGACGATTTGCGCCAGTACGAGCAAGGCATGATCCCCTGGCCTGACGGGCGCTCCGGCGCAGCTCCTGTGGCGTCCGCCCAATGACGCGCATGAAGCTGCGCAGCATGTGATCGGCGTCGCCGAAGCCGAAGCCCCTGGCGATTTCCTCGAAGGTCTGGTTGCCATCTTCGACCAGCGGCCGAGCGGCTTCGATGCGAAGGCGCTCGATGGCTTTAGCCGGCGTCACCCCCACGGATGCCGCAAACACTCGACTGAACTGGCGCACGCTCATGTGTGCAATGTCCGCCAGGCGTTGGATGGACAGATCGTCACGCAAGTGGCGGCGTGCATAGCTCAACACCGTGCGGATGCGGTCAGAGCCGGGGTCGAGATCTAGAAGCGAAGAGAATTGATACTGCCCACCCGGGCGCCGATAGTAGACCACCAGCATGCGTGCCGCGAAGCCCGCCGCCTCTCTGCCCAGGTCCTGCTCGATCATGGCCAGGGCCATGTCGATGCCGGCCGACATGCCAGCGGACGTCCAGACATTTCCATCCTCGGTCCAGATCCGATCCCCATCCACATGCAACAAGGGGTAACGTGCTTGCAACTGCGGGGCATAGTTCCAGTGCGTGGTAGCCACCCGACCGTCGAGCAGTCCACTCTCGGCCAGTACGAAAGCGCCAGTGCAAACACTGGCGGTTCGACGAGCGCGCAAGGACATGTGCCGGATGGCAGCCGCCATCGGCATCATCCAGTCACCGCTGGGAACAGCGGGCGCGCCGACTATGATGAGCGTGTCGACGCGGTCGACGTTGTGCAATGCCTCGGTCGTGACCTCCAGCCCACCCGAGGCGTGGACCCGGCCGCCGCCAAGGGATGCAACCGTGAAACGATATCCCAAGGGATGCGCTCGATTGGCATTGCTGAAAGCTTCGAGCGGACCGCTCAAGTCCAGCAGAACGAAGTCCGAGTAGACCAGGAAACACACGTGACGTGGCATGGCTCGCCCCCATCGCCTAGCTGGGCGCCCATTAGAAGCACCCGCCGTCCAGGCAGTCAACGAAGCACGCCCGCCTCACCCGGATTTCGGCCGGATTCCAAGGATAAACGTCCTTTTCGTGCCCTCTACCCACCGTACTGTGGATACCCCACTCCACTACAGGAAACTGCAGATGATGACCTTTTATGCACTTCATTCCAGGCGCATGGTCACCTGCGCAGCCTTGCTGGGCGCCATCCTGCTGGCACCCAGTACCGGCTTCGCCGCCGCCCCCCCCTATGCCGACCCAGTCAAGCCGGCGCTCCCGGTGTCGACCTTTGAGTGGGACCTGAGCCGGACCGCCTTGGTCGTGATCGATCCGCAAATCGACTTCATGAGCCCGGAAGGAGCAGGCTGGCCGATCTTTGGTGAGAGCGTTACCGAGCAGCACCTGGTCCCGAACCTGAGCCGGCTTTTCGCAGCCGTCAAAAAGGCCGGGATGACCGTAGCCATCTCGCCACACTACTACTACCCCCACGACCACAACTGGACATACGAGGGGCCGGCGGAGACCGTCCAGCACAAGCTCGGCCTCTTCGATCGCAAAGGTGCCCTGACCCTGGATGGATTCCGCAACTCGGGCGCCGACTTCATGCCGGAGTTCAAGCCCTTCATCGAGGATGGCAAGACCATCATCGCCTCGCCGCACAAGTTGTATGGCCCCCAGAGCAACGATGTGATGCTGCAATTGAACAAGCAACGGATTAACAAGATCATCCTTGCGGGAATGGCCTCCAATCTGTGCGTGCAATCGCATCTTCGTGAGTTCTTGGAACGCGGTTTCGAGGTGGTCGTCGTGCGCGACGCTATCGCCGGCCCGAAACTTCCTGATGGAGATGGATACGGCAGCGCACTGGTCGACTTCCGCTATATCGCCAACGGTATATTCACGACCGACGAGGTCGTGAAAAAGCTGGAGAAGCTCTGACCACGAACATCCCCCACCGGCACGGAGTGCAGCCTACTCGCTGACAAGCCCGCTCTCACAGTTACAGCAATCGGTCATAGGGATTGAGGCCTTGCAGCCACCTGTGGGGGCACCTCCCCGGCACGCTTGGATAACGGTCATTCAGCCGTTTCTACGCATTTGAGGGCGACTCAACCAACAACTCAGTGATCCACCGCACCTGCCGGATAACCTCCTGCACCTTCTCTTCGGGCACCGCCTGACGCGCCTTGGCGAAGTTGGCCAGGGTTTTCTGCTTCTGGCGCAGCATGCGCTGCCACTTGAGCAGGAACGCCGGGCTGCGTGCCTGCATCTGCAACGGGCCGAAGTACAGCTCCTCGGCGCTGTACATCACCGGCCCGCTGCGCTCGGCGACGATGATTTCGTAGTCGAAGCGGTTTTCCCGCAGCACCTCCTCGCAGAGGATGCGGTAGCCATTTTCCATCAGCCATTGGCGAAGTGGTTGCCCGCCGCCGTTGGGCTGCAGAACCAGGCGCTCCTGGCCGCTCAGGCGTGCCTTGCCACTGTCGAGGATGTCGCGGATCGTCTCGCCGCCCATGCCGCAAATGCTGATCGCCGTGATCCCGTCCTCCAGCTCGATAGCCGCCAGACCGTTGGCCAGGCGCACGGCAATCCGCTGTTCCAGGCCATTCTCGCGCACGGTACGTTCGACCGAGCAGAACGGGGTCAATGCCACCTCGCCAGCCACCGCCGCCTCGATGATGCCACGGCGCATCAATGCTACCGGCAGGTAGCCGTGATCCGATCCGATATCGGCCAAGCGCGCCCCTGCCGGCACATGCGCCGCCACCCGCTCCAGGCGCATGGACAATGTCTGTTCGTTCAACCGCAGCCCCTTTTCACCACGAACATCCGGCACCCATGACCGGATTGGGACGCGACTCTATCGGGCAATGCCACGCATTTCAAATTCCCGCGACCGGGGCTCGGCCAGGAGCTGCCGATCACAAGGCCTCCCTCATCGGCATACCGCTCTATGGCGTCAGCAACTACCGCGGTCAACGCCACTGGCAGCCAGATGCACAATTCAACTAGCATGAGGTTTCGCCAGGCAAAGAGAGCCTGAGAGCACGCGCCTGCATACTTTATGAGCCTGACGTCCCCCTCATGACTGCCTTCTACCTCAAGTTGTTCATCACACCTGCGCTGATGCTGTTCATCTCGTTGGCCGCAAAGCGTTGGGGCACTCAAATCGGAGGGCTTCTATCTGGGCTGCCCCTCACTTCGGCGCTGGTAATGCTATTTCTCAGCCTGGAGCAGGGAGAGGTATTCGCGTCAATGGCAGTACCTGGAGCATTGGCCGGGTTGGCTGCGATCCAGGCGACCTACTTATTTTATTTCCTGATAACCCGACGGGTTTCCGCGTTTATTGGATGCCTTGCAGCCTTGGTGTTTTACGCTTCAACGGCGTTCGTGATGAGCCGTCTGGGGTGGCTGGCACTGTCCATCATTGCGACGCTGCTCTTGGTCGCCGTGATCATTGCCGTCACGTCGAAACAAGCACCGACAAGCGCAGCGCACTATGTTCCGGTACCCCGTTGGATCATCCCGATGCGAATGTTGACGGCCACACTGCTGCTCTTGGCAATTACCGCAAGCGCAGAGTGGCTCGGGCCTCTGGCCAGTGGCTTGCTGGCGCCGATACCGGTGATCGCCTGGCCGCTTGCAGTATTCGCCCACGTCCAGGGCGGGCACCACGAGCTCGGCTCAATAGTCCGAGGCAACGCTATTGGTGCTGTTGGCGTCGTGGGCTTCTACCTGACCGTCAAAGTGTCGATTTTGCAATGGGGCGCTTTGCTGTCTATCACGACGGCCGTCGTACTGGCTGTCGTGGCAACTTTCGTGTTCGCGAGGTTACTGGATAGGCGGTGAAGCACTGTCAGCCTGATTCTTGACGGTCTTACTTGCATCATGTGGACCGTATTGCGCGCAATCCGCTTCATGCTGGCCTGGCCCTCTGGCTCGCCGCTATTTGGATTGACATCGAAGCGGGGGAAGTTACTGCTGGCAATATCGACTCGCAAACCTGATAGGCATCACCCCAACGCGGTGGTCGCAGTCGCCTTCGCCATCGGCGGCGCAAGCCCCCGATGACGGCAACGCCGCAGACGCCTATGCGCCATCTGCAAATGGCCTAAAAGGTAATCCTGTACATGAGAATCACACGATTCTCATTGGCGCCTTCGGCGTATGTGGAGCGGTTGATACTGTTGCGCCAGCGAATGCCGAAATCTTTCAACGGACCACTCTGAATGACGTAGCTGATATCCGTGCTGCGCTCCCACTCACGCCCTTCTTTCCCGCTGGCACGGAGCAATCCGCCCTTGCCGTTGGACAAATGCTCCGGGTCCACCTCATCGCCCTTCACATAGCGAACATTGAATTTCAGGCCAGGAACACCCAGCGCGGCAAAGTCATAGTCATACCGGGCGTGCCACACGCGCTCATTCTGCGCAGAAAAGGTACTGGTCATTTGTTCGCCGAACAAATACGTACCGGTCCCACCCACGTAGACATACGCCGTGTCGCCAGAGACTTTCTGGTAGCCACCACTGACGGTATGCCCGCCCCACTTGTAGCCGAAATTAGTACTGACGACACGGTTGTCGACCTTGCCGACTTTTTCCTGCCCGGTCTGCTTGGCTCGAAAGTAGCGAAGCTCGGTGAAGGCTTTGCCCGACCCCACCGGCATGCTGTAGATCAGCCCCAAGTATTGCCGAGTGTAGAAGTCCTGCAGCTCACTGGCGTGTGCACTCAGTACCAAGTTGGGCAATGGCTTATAGTCAACCCCGCCGTAAGTGTAACCATCGCTGGTAGCCGCACTGGAGGAGCCCCCTGCTGGTGGGGTAGTGGTAAGCGCATCGGAACTGGCGGAGTCTCGCAGTTTGGTCCGGTCCACTTTGCCAAAGTGAAAGGTGAAATTATCCAGGTCCTTGGACGTAATCTGCGCACCATTGAAATACTGGTCAAACAGGCGCGTATTATTGGAAACGAGCAGCGGTAACAGCGGGCTTAATCCACCCACGAGAAGCTCGGTCTCGCTAAACTTGGCTTTTGCCGTGACCAGCAACTTGGAATAGCTATCACCGGCCCCATGCTCTCCACGCGTCAAGATACCGGAACCCGCGACCGCCGGGCTTGAGTCAAGCTTGACACCGAGCATGCCCACGGCATCCACACCAAAACCCACGGGACCTTGGGTGTAGCCTGACTTCAAGTTCAGCTGAAAACCCTGCGCCCACTCCGCGCGCCTGGACTGCGGCGGGTCGCCATCGCGAAAATCCCGGCTGAAGTAAAAGTTTTTCAGATCTAACTCACCTTTGGCATCACCCAGAAAATCAGCGCAGGCCATTGGCGTTATCAGTACGGCCGTCAGGAGCACGGACGTTTTAACAGGAAGACAAGGCGTTCTTATCATTGGAATAACCCTTCTCGCTTTAGATCTTATTGTTGTAAGTGCTCCGGCGTATCTCTCGTCATGCAGGGCGCGAGCTCCCTCTGCGTCCATGCACTTCAGGGCAGTTGATTTCATGTCTAGCATGACGGCGCAACGCCAAAGTCATGTTGTTATAAACATAATACAACACAAACACAAGCTGACCTGCCACAAGGCGCCTCAGGTCGTCGTGGCAGGCTTAACCAGCCGCCGAATGATCGGGATTATCGATATGGGGCCAACCTGCTATGCTGGGCGCATGAACACACCGACTACCACTCCGCCGCTTACTGGCACCCGGGGAACCGCCCTGCACCGCCAGATATTTCTGGTATTGCGCGAAGAAATTGCGCGTGATTTGTACCCCACAGGCGCGCTGCCAAACGAAGAGGCGCTATGCGAGCGTTTTGGCGTGTCGCGCATCACAGTGCGTCGTGCGCTGGCCGACCTGGCTGCCCAGGGTGTGGTGGAGCGGCGCCACGGACGCGGCACGTTTGTTTCGGGTGGACTGTCCCATACACGCTTGCCACCCAGCCTCAACCTGATCGATAGCCTGCGTAAAACAGCAATCGAGACGGTGGTGCAGGTGCTAGAAGTGGAGCAAGCTGTGCCGCCGCCCGACGTGGCCCGGCTGCTGCAGCTAGCGCCCGCCACGAAAGCGGTACACGCGTTGCGGCTGCGCGTTAACCACAAGGGTGAGCCGGCCATGCTCACCGACGCCTGGGTGCTGACTTCGGTAGGGCAACGAGTCACCCAGCAAGCACTCATGCAGAAGGCGCTTTACGAAATCCTGATGGCACAAGGCATCGAGTTCGGCCGCGTGGTGCAGGAGATCAGTGCTACCGTGGGCGACCCGCATCGCGCTCGCCTGCTGCATACGGAAGTGGGCAGCCCGTTGCTGAAGATGGTGCGTTTGATGCACGACATGGACGAACGTCCGGTGCTGCACCTCACAATCCACATGGCCGCCGAGCGTGCCAGCATCTTGATGGAGATCGCAGGTGCCGATGTGAATACGTTGGCCGCCGGCCAGGTAATACTCGATGCTCCCCCCCCGGATGCTCCTTCCTGACGTCAGACAGCGGCGGCCGATCCAGACAGAACAGTTGTCCATACATCCGACTGTTGTCTTGGGGCACTGTGCCGAATCGGGGAAGTCGATCGCGTACTGCCGTGTGCAGGATATCGCAAAGCAGCACGGGATCGATTTGTTCAAGTTGCGTAAACCACTTTCGCCCAAGACCTCAGGCATAAGCAGAGGATTGATGCCACGCTGACGCCGCGCACATTCCTCAGTAAAAAACAGTGTAACGAATAGTGCGGCTTCTTAAGAGATAGTTACTCCACGCCCCTGAGCGCGAACTCATTGAGATGACCCGATGGCAAGGTGTCCATGCCCGGATCGGCTGGAAGCTCTACATCAAAGAACCTGCGCAGGACATCTGAGATCAGTTCATAGCAAGCGCCGATACGGATGACCTCCATAGTATCGAAGTTAATTACAGTTCCCGCCCGCTTATAGACATGCCCTCGACGTAGACCATGATTGACCTCAATGTCTGCAATTTTTCGGAGTTCGTCGGGGATATCTTCAATAAGAAATGGAGATCCGGCGCCCGTATAGTTCGCGGATGACCCGAGCAAGGGTACTACTTCCTCCTGGCTTATCCGACAGAGTTCGGCATGGAAAGTACCTCCGTTCAATAGCACTCCAATCCTTCCAGCGGCTGAACTGGCCTTGAGAAGCTCCGGACCGAGCTTCTGGATCATAGGATGATCTTGGCGAAAAGAACCAACAACGGCGATCGGCAAGTTGTGATCAAGGACCAATGCGTCGACCATTTGTTGAGCACGCTTGTCGAGCGTGTGCAACTCTCGCTGCGTGTCAAGAGTGGCAGCCATCGCGTTGCGCTTATGACTTCCACGCATCTTCGTATCGAAAATTTTTTGCATCGGCTCAAGCGTCGACCCGACAAAGGCATAGCCGGTGTCATTGGGTACAAGCCCGATACCTCCGTCCTTAACGATGTCGATGACGCGTCGAGCATCGCCTTTTATGTCATTGATTTTCATTGTTGTATGACTCCTGTTAGGTTGGGGTTGCACTGGATCACATTCACCAGCAAGTGGAGGATCAATTAGTTTTGGGAGTGTGGGTTTAACGCTTCCAAAGAACGGCCGCGCGTTCTCGGTCCAAACAGAACGACAGCCAGCATCGAGATGGCCATCGCGCCACAAATGACCGTCAGCGCTCCAGTCACTCCCGCATATCTGAGCGCGGCGGCGATTAGATACCCGCTCACCGCCCCGCCGAGACGCCCGACCGCTACCACGAAACCAGTGGCAAACGCGCGATTACGAGTGGGGTACAGTTCATTTTGATAGGTGTGCACCACCATGGGCACGACAGCGACGGCCAACGTGACAGCCGAACCAGCCAGGATCAGTGGCAACGTGCTGCGCAAGTCGATAAAAACCAGGCCGCCAACAATCAGTAGACAGCCGACAACGAGCAACTGCCATTTACGTTCAAACCGGTCGGCGAAAAAGATCGCCACAAATGGGCCCAGCGGGTACACGCAGGAAATGATCAGGCTGTATTCCAGGCTCTTGGTGATCCCGATGCCGTGTTCAACAAGGAATGTAGGCATCCAGTATGTGAACCCATATATCGCGATACCCATCCCGACCTGACACACCAGCAACATCAAGGTGCGAGCGCGGTAAGGCCGGCTCCAGATCCCGGCAAAATGGACCGATTCCCTGGCATCGGGTACAGCCACTGGCTCGGGCTTGGGCAACTCCCCTCCATGATCCTTTCGTACTTTTGCCTCTAACTCACACAGCACCGCATCCGCCTCATCAAAGCGGCCGCGGCTGGCCAACCAGCGAGGGCTCTCCGACAAATTGCGGCGCAAAAACCAAACGAACAATGCGCCACACGCCCCTATCCAGAACACCCAGCGCCACCCATCAAAGCCTAGCAACGTAGTGGGCACCAACAGATAAGAGATCAATGCAACAACGGGCGCGGCAACCCAACTGCACGTTCTCAAAATGGCGAAGGCGCGCCCCCTGATCCTGGCAGGGACAATCTCGCTCAAGTAAGTGTCGATGGTGATGAGTTCCACGCCAATGAACACTCCCGCCACCAGTCGCCAGAAGCTGAGCGCATAGGCGTCAGTCTGGAAAGCCATGATGGCTGAGGCGGCCGAGTACCCGAGTAGCGCGAACGTGAAAACAGCGCGGCGCCCCAGTCGATCGGTGACTGGGCCCAAGAACAGCACACCCAGGAAGATTCCGACGAGCGTCGCCGCGATATAACTCGCCGCGCCAGTCAAGCCAAACATACTTTCCGTCGTGGTGCTGAAGATTCCACTCTGAATCAACCCTGGCATGACATAAGCCGTAGACACCAGTTCGTAGAACTCAAAGAACGAGCCTACCGCTAGTAGCAGCACCATCGACCAGATCGAACGCGTCGCCGGTAGGCGGTCAAGCCGTGCGGCTATGTCACCGGCCGACGTCGCATGAGGCAAAGACCTCTCGACAGCGGCAACTGACGCATCAAAGGCGTGTTCTCGCATAAAAATACTCCTGCTTTATTGTTGTCATTGTTTGGCTGGACCGTAGGTCTCGCTGAAGCAAGAAGCGCCAACAAGCGGCGCATCAGGAACGTGCCGAGTAGCTCAGCCTGCTCCAGATTCACGACTACTCCGGTGATGCGGTGTGCTGATGGGGCATTCGAGGAACTCCTGCGAATAGCGTTCAAAGGGCCTGTGCATCCGGCTCAGCCGGTGACGGCCAGGCCCAGGGTCTGCGCGTGCGGTCGGCCTGCTGCCACTCGACGATCAACGCCTCGTCTTGGAACGTCAGGCCGATATCGTCCAACCCCTGAAGCAATGCTTCGCGGCGCAACGCATCGACCGTGAAGGTGGCAGCAATCCCGTCGGGGGTCTGGATGGTGAGCGCTTTCAGATCGACCGTGAGCGGTTCGCCGTTGGAGCAGGCCTTGGCCAGTGCATCGACCTGAGGCGCAGGCAGCCGGATTGGCAACACGCCGTTTTGAAAACAGTTGCCGAAAAAAATATCACCGAAACTCGGCGCGATGACGCAGCGCACACCCATGCCCTGCAGTGCCGCGACCGCAGGTTCGCGTGACGAACCACAGCCGAAGTTATCGCCCGCCAGCAGGAAAGGCGCATTGCGAAACGCCGGCTGGTTAAACACGCAACTTGGATCTTCGCTGCCGTCTTCGCGATAACGCAGGGCTTCGAATGCGTAGGGCCCGAGTTGGTCTTTGGTGAGGGTGGTCAGACGTTCGATACGGATAATCACATCGGTATCGATATTGGCGCGCGACAGATACGCGGCGGCACCGCTGACGATAGTGAAGGGTTGCAGGCTCATAGGGTCACCTCATCGACATCCGTAATTGCTCCAGCGATGGCCGCAGCGGCGGCCATCGCCGGGCTCGCCAGATGCGTGCGTGCCCCCGGCCCTTGCCGCCCGACGAAGTTGCGGTTCGAGGTCGACACTGATCGCTGTTGCGGCGGCACCTGTTCACCGTTCGCCGCCACGCACATGCTGCAACCGGGCTCGCGCCAGACGAAGCCCGCGGCCTTGAACACCTCATGCAGACCTTCGGCTTCGGCTGCGCGCTTGACGATTTCCGACCCCGGCACGACCCAGGCCGTGACCCGGTCTGCCACTCGCTTGCCACGTACCACGTCAGCGGCCGCGCGCAAATCGGACAACCGCGAGTTGGCGCATGAACCGATAAACACCCAGTCGATCGGCGTTCCCGCGATGGCCTGGCCTGGCCTCAGGCCCATGTAATCCAGCGCTGCGAGCAGTGTCTCGCGGCGGGCCGCATCCGTCGTATCAGCTGGATCGGGCACGCGTCCATTAATCGGGACCGCATGTTCCGGACTAGTGCCCCAGGTGATGGTCGGGCGCACCGAAGATGCGTCGATGATTGCTTCGCGGTCGAAGTGGGCATCTGCGTCGCTGTACAGCTGGCACCAATCGCCGATGGCTGCATCGAACGCCGCGCCCTGCGGCGCAAATGGCTTGCCACGCAGAAAGTCGAAGGTGCGTTGGTCCGGAGCGACCATGCCGAAGCGCGCTCCCAACTCCACCGATAGGTTGCACAGCGTAAGCCGCCCTTCCACTTCCATCGCCTCGATCGCCGGGCCGGCAAACTCGATGATCGACCCAACGCCGGCAGCCGCCCCCAGCCTGCCGATGATGTGCAACGCCAAGTCTTTGGGCGTGACCCCGGTGCGCAGCGCACCTTCGCAGCGGATACGCATCTGTTTCGGCTTTTGCTGGCGCAGGGTCTGGGTGGCGAGCGCATGGGTGCTCTCCGATGATCCGACACCAAACGCCATCGCACCAAGGCCACCGTTGGTGCAGGTGTGGCTGTCGCCGCAGATGACAGTCAACCCCGGCAACACGATTCCCAGTTCCGGGCCCATCACATGCACGATGCCCTGCCCAGGCTGACCGAGGTCGAACATGCGCACGCCCATGCGATCACTGCTGCCCTTGAGTGCGGCATGCAATTTGCCGCCGACCGGATACGTGGTGGCGTTACGCCCAGGCCGACTGGAGACCGCATGATCAGGGGTGGAGAACACCAGTTCAGGATTGTGCAACGGCAGGCCGCGTGCGGCGACATCTGCCAGCGCAGGCGGTCCAGAGAGGTCGTGCAGTAAATGACGGTCAATGTGCAACAGCGCCCAGCCATCCCCGAGGTCGCGAATAACGTGGGCGTCCCACAACTTGTCGAATAGGGTACGTGCCATGGTCAGTTCCCCATCGTCGCGCCGGCATTGAAACGCGTGCGCAACTCGTCCCATTCATCGGCACCGAATCGGCGAAACACTTGGGCAACGGATTCAGTGGAACTAGGCGCAACGAGGGTGGCCTTGAGTTCGGCGAGCACGGCGTCTCCGGCTTCGACCGCCGCCTTCAAGATCAACCCAGGCAGGATGACCATCTTGTAGCCCATTTCCTCCGCCTGCCGCAGATCGAACACAGGCGTGCGTCCGCCTGGCACGATGTTCAACAAGCAGGGACCGTGAACACGCTTGGGCACGGCCGCCACTTCGTCGACAGACTGCATGGCCTCGACGAAGACCATGTCGGCGCCGGCTTCAAGGGCGGCATTGGCGCGCCAGATCGCTTCGTCCAGGTCGTGCATAGCGCGTGCATCGGTGCGGGCGATGATGATGAAGTCCGTGCTGCGGCGTGCTTGCACAGCGCTGCGGATCTTCGACACGAATTCTTCGCGGGAGATCACCTGTTTGCCGTCGAGATGCCCACAGCGCTTGGGCGATACCTGATCTTCGATGTGGATGGCCGCCACGCCCCGCGCCTCGAACTCGCGCACGGTGCGCGTCACATTCAGTTCGTTACCGTAGCCAGTATCGGCATCGGCGATCAGCGGCACGCCGATAGCGCGGGCCATTGTCGCTGCGTTGTCGACCATCTCGCTCATCGTGAGCAGACCGAAATCGGGATAGCCAAGTGCTGCGGAGGTACCGGCGCCAGTCATGTACACCGCGCCGAAACCGGCCTGCTCGATAAGTCGTGCCCCGATGCCGTCATAGGCCCCTGGCGCGATGATCATGCCGGGGGCGGCAAGCTGCTCCCTGAGGGTGGATGTGATCATGTTGCTTCCCTTTTATCGTGACTGCGAAACGCAAAAGTCATGTTGTTATAAACATAATACAACAGATACGCAAGCACACCTGCCGGGAGGCACATGCTCAGGTCGCTTTGCCAGGCTTGAGCAGCCGCCAGAAGCGCGGGGCGTGTTATCTGCAGCGCAGCACTGATCCGCTACCGACAGGCGCATCGACGCCAAGATCATCAAACACGAAATCCTGGTACGCGATTACGGCAAGCAGCAGGCCCAAAACATGATCGGCGAGGCCGTTGCCAGTGCATCCGTCGCCGCCGAACGCCAATTTGCCGCCCGCGAACCGAATGGACCGAGCCTGCAAAGCTTCGCTGCCCTGCAGGAACTGTGGGAGAAGGACGACGCCCTGAAGGTTGAAATCATCGGCAGCGAGGCCACCCGCTACGATTACGACGTACACCGTTGCCGCACTGGTGCGAAGCAGGCGCCAATGTTCTGCTGGGGGCAATACAGGCCAAAGCGGACAAGCCGAATCTGCACGAGCAATAGACAGATGGCACCAGGCAGAACACGCCTCAACGCGCTCTACCTCGTGGCGAAGGCATGCCCCTTCCGATGAATCTGAAAATAGTTACTATTATTCAGTATCAGTGCGGTCAATGGTGGCAGACAGACTCCTGATAGCCCTCTAGATTCGTTCAGTGTGCTGGAAAGCCCCGAACAATAATAAAGAGGGACTGAACGATGCAGAGCTCCACTCAAGCGGCGAATGCTTGGCGAATCCTGTTTCTGCTGTTTCTGGCCAACCTGTTCAACTTCTTTGACCGCACCATTCCCGCCATCATCATCGAACCGATCCGCCTGGAATGGCACCTGAGTGACTTTCAGATCGGCCTGATCGGTACAGCGTTCACGCTGGTCTATGCGATTGCCGGGCTACCGCTGGCGCGCCTGGCCGACAACGGTTCACGCAGAAAACTAATGGGCTGGGGCCTGATGGCCTGGAGCGGGCTGACCGCGGTCAACGGCATGGTCGGCAGTTTCTGGAGCTTTCTGCTGGTGCGCATGGGGGTGGGCATCGGTGAGGCCAGTTATGCACCTGCCGCCAACTCTCTGATCGGCGATTTATTTCCGGCCGAGCGGCGGGCGCGGGCCATGGGTATTTTCATGCTTGGCTTGCCGTTGGGCCTATTGCTCGCCTTCTTCAGCATTGGTGCCATGGTTCAGGCATTCGATAGCTGGCGAGCCCCATTCTTCATCGCCGCAGTGCCGGGGCTGCTGCTGGCACTGTTTATCTTCATGATCCGCGAACCTGCGCGCGGTGCGGCAGAGTCAGTGGCCATCTCCCAGGCCCCGGTGGACCGACCACTGCGCAGAGTGCTGAGCGTGCCGACCTTTTACTGGCTGGTGCTGGCCGGCCTGACCTTCAACTTCGCCACTTACGCCTGCAACTCGTTCATGGTGCCGATGCTGCAGCGGTATTTTCTGCTCTCGCTGCAGCAGGCAGCGGTGGCCACCGGGGTGATCGTCGGCCTGACAGGGCTGGTGGGCCTGACCCTCGGCGGCTGGGTTGCAGACAAAGTGCACCAGCGCTTTGCCAATGGCCGCCTGCTGTTCGCAGCCCTGAGCATGTTGCTTGCGACCCTGGCCACCGCCTGGGCTCTGCATGCAGGGCGGATAGAAATCGGTGTATTCGTCGCCGTGTTCGGTATTGGCTGGCTGTTTTCCTACAACTTCTATACCTGCGTCTACACCGCGATTCAGGATGTCGTGCAGCCGCGCTTGCGGGCTACGGCCATGGCATTGTTCTTTGCCGGGCTGTATCTACTCGGGGGTGGGTTGGGGCCGGTCGTGGTGGGCATGTTATCGGACCATTTCGCCGTAGCGGCCATGCAGGCTGCGGGAGAGGCGCAGATGAGCGAAGCATTCAAGGCTGAAGGCTTGCACGACGCGATGTATCTGATACCCATGGCGCTGATGCTGACGCTGGTGTTCCTGCTGTTGGCGTCGCGCTGTTTCAGCCGGGATGCGCAGAGGATGCGCGAGGGGATGGTGGCAGACAGTGAGGTGGTGGCAGGCAAGATTGCAGAGGCCTGAACCTGAGCGCCATTGGGAGCAGATCGCTAAAAGCGGGTCTCGCCGCGACACTGTTTTGGCTGTATCGCTGGCGAAGTCATGTGCGAGAAAATCTCTCTGAAAAAAAGCTTGAAGACAGTGCTCCCACTGGGCCCCTGAACACCTCTGTTCTTGTGGTTGACGTAGAACCTGTGGGAGTTGGCGAAGCCTGCGATTGGGCCGCACGGCGGCCCCATTGATTTAACTGACGCCTGACCATTGGTCCGCGATGCCTACGGTGCGCTTGCGCGGTCCCCGGCAGATTGCCGCATTTCTCGATAGCTTACCTGCGACACCTACCCCTGCCTTGAATAGATGGAGGACAAGATGCGCCTCCCCAATATGAAAATTCCTCCTGAATTTCCGGTTTCTCACTGGGCTTGCGCTTAATAGCCCTTGGCAACCGCCCGTCGCTCCCCCGCACCATTTCCACCCACCCTTGATGCAAATCAACTCCCCTCCCCCGGATCTCCCGACGATGAGCCATAGTTAACCTGGCCTAGCCCTACAATCGGAGCCCACCATGAGCCAACTTACCCGCATCCTGGCCGCCACCGACCTTTCCGTCCCTGCCCGCCACGCCGCGGAGCGGGCCGCACTGTTAACCAGGCAACTGTCGGCTTCCCTGGACCTGATCTACGTGGCAAACCTCGCCCCTCTGGAGCGCCTCAAGCAAATGGTGGCGCCCGAGCAAGACCTGCGCCAGCAGGTGCTCGCCACCGCCCAGGCAAAGCTTCAGGAACTGGCCGATACCCTCCTGCAACACCAGGGCGTGGTTGCCAACACCCGTGCAGTGACCGGTTCGGTGCTCACGGAGCTGAGCAAGGAGATCCTGGACAAGGCCACGACGCTCCTGGTCTGCGGGGCCAAAGGTGAAAGCGTGATGCGTCACCTGCTCTTGGGCTCGACGGCGCAGCGGCTGCTCAGTCGCATGGTCTGCCCGGTGCTGGTGGTCAAGGAGGCGCCGCGCCGGGAGTACCGTACCTTGCTGGTCCCGGTCGACTTCTCCGCGTCGTCGCTGCGTTCGATCTGGACGGCCCTGGCCATCGCCCCGCAAGCCGAGATCGTGCTCCTGCATGTGTATGAGGCGCCATTCGAAGGCAGCATGCGCTTTGCCAATGTCGATACTGACACCCTCAACCACTACCGGAACATCATCAAGAAAGACGCAGTGGAACAACTCACCACCCTGCGCAAGGAAGCCGGGCTGCCGCCCGAGACGCGGTTGGTGGTGGTGCATGGCGATGCCTCCTGGCGCATTGTCGAGCAGGAGCAGGAGCTGGACTGCGACCTGATCGTGATGGGCAGGCATGGCGAGAGCGCGCTGGAGGAGCTTCTGGTAGGCAGCGTCACCAAGCATGTGCTGAACGAGTCCAAGTGCGATGTGCTGGTGTCGCTATAAGCCCTCCGGCATCCCGTCTGGCATTGCCTGGTGGCCAAGGACAGGCCCTCAGGCACTCCCTTCAGTTGAAGCGTTCGGGGCGTCTTCGTGTTTGAGGAAGTCGATGAAGGCGCGAAGCTTTTTTGGCATGTTGGTGCGGTTGAAGTAGTACAGGTACAGGGTGCCGGGAGGTGACCAGTCTTCCAGGACGGCCACCAGGGAGCCGTCCTGCAGATAGGACTCGATGGGGCCGCGGGCCAGATAGGCGAAGCCAAGGCCATCCAGTACGGCCCCGATCATCAGGTCGGTATCGTTGGTTGCCAGCCTGCCCTGCACGGCAATCCTGAGCCGTTTATCCCCTTTTTCGAAGTCCCATTTGGGCGATGCGCCTGACTCTGCGCTGCGGTAGTTGATGCATTCATGGTCGACCAGGTCATGGGGGGCAAGCGGTACGGTACGGGTGGTCAGGTATTCGCGAGAGGCAACGACGACGAACTTCATATCGGTGATGAGCGGCACCACCACCATGTCTTCGGACAGCACGTCGTCGTAACGGATACCGGCGTCAAAACCCTGGCTGACGATATCGATCAGGCTGTTGTCCACGGCCACTTCCAGCTTCAACCGCGGGTGCTTCAACAGAAAGCGCCGGAGCATCGGCTGGATGACCAGCCTCGCGGCCGTCGAGGGAACGTTCAAGCGCAACGTACCGGCGACCTCGTCAGCGTCGGCCGAAACACTGCTCAGTGCGCCCTGGAGCTCTTCCAACAGCGGCGCGACTTTCTCGATCAGGCGCTTCCCCGCCTCCGTCACACTGACACTGCGCGTCGTCCGGTCCAGCAGGCGCAGCCCCATTTTCTTTTCAAGCGCCCGCACTGTGTGGCTGACCGTGGAAACGGACAAGCCCGTGGCGTCCGCGACCTGGGTGAAGCTGCGCGCCTGGGCCACCTGCATGAACAGGCGCAATTGCTGGATATCGGGATCGTTCATTATGCGGTTTTACCAAAAAGGGCTTTCGGATTATCCATCTTTTTAGGATCAACATGGGAGCGCATGCTTTGCCTGGCAACATCTCTACCACTCGCTGAAGGTAATTATCGTGAACGCAACGACAGCAAAACCCGTCTGGTTCATCACAGGTTGTTCGACCGGCTTCGGCCGCCAATTGGCCTTGCACACGCTGAGCCTTGGCTACCCTACCGTGGTGACGGCACGCAACCGGCAACAGGTTGAGGATATCGCGAGTCAGTACGCCGACCATGCGCTGGTGCTGCCGCTCGATGTGACCGACCCGGCTCAGGTCGAGGCGGCCGTGAGCGCCGCTGAAGCGCGCTTCGGACGCATCGATGTGCTGGTGAACAACGCCGGTATCGGCTACTTCGGCTCGTTTGAAGAAAGCGACCTGGCTGAAGCACGCAAGATGTTCGAAATCAACGTCTGGGGTCTGAGCGCCATGACCCGGGCGGTATTGCCGGGTATGCGCGCGCGGCGCAGCGGCCAGATCGTCAATATTTCCTCGGTCGGGGGCATCGCCGCCTTCCCTGCCTTGAGCTTCTACAACGCGTCCAAGTTCGCGGTCGAGGCGATTTCCGAGTCCTTGTCCCAGGAAGTCGCCCCGCTGGGCATCAAGGTCTTGGTGGTCGAACCGGGGCCGTTCCGCACCGACTGGGCCGGTCGTTCTGCCAACGAAGCGCCGCACAGTATTGCCGACTACCATGGAACCGCCGGCAGCCGGATCTCGACCATGCGCGGCTACAGCGGCAGCCAGCCAGGGGACCCGGCACGTGCAGCCATTGCCATCGTCAACACGGTAGAAGCCGAACAGCCCCCGCTGCGCCTACTGCTGGGCAAGGCCGCCCTCGCGGGTGCGCGCAACAAGGTCCAGGCCTTGAGCAAGGATTTCGAGGGCTGGGCGCAGGTGACGGAGAGTGCTGACTTTCCCGAGTGATGGGGGAGCCCATTAGCTTGCCCCCACCCAAGCGATACCGGGGCAGAAGGACGCTCGTTCCTCTCTGCCCCTGTCAATCACTGCGGCACGGCGGCCAGGTCAATGGACCCCAACAACGCATCCCGTGCTGCCGAGAGCCGCTCGTGATCAAGAAACGCCGTTGCTTGCAGTGGCAGGAAGTGCAGCGAGTTCAACCCCACGCAGCCAAGCGCGGCCGTCATGTAGGAGGTGAGAAAGTCCGGCTGGTTGGCGCGCTCGCCCATGAAGACGCCCCCTGAGGCGATGCCGATGAATACCGGTCGGTCTCGCAGCAGGCCTGTTTTTCCCGTCGGCGTGGGCGCAAAGGTACGCCCGATCCGCAGGATCTGGTCGATCCACGCCTTGAGCACCGAAGGGACGGTGAAGTTGTTCATCGGCGTGCCAATGACCAGAACGTCAGCCGCCTCAACTTCCTGGATCAGTTGTTCCGATAACTGTACCGCCCCATTCGCCAGCCCGGCCGCCAGAGCACTAGGGGACGACAGCGCGGTCGCGTAGGCGGACTCGGTGTGCGGTATGGGTTCCCGGCCCAGGTCACGGCGTGTGACGCTCGCACCGGGGCCACTCTCAAGCAGCCGCGCGACAATCGCAGCTGAAAGCTGGCGGCTCTGCGACTCCGCCCTTGGGCTGCAATCGATATGCAGAATATTCATACAACGTGCTCCATGACTCGTTCATACGCCAGCAACGCTGCTGGCTTGCGTCGCTACGCGCCGTTCCTCATTGCCGCATTCCAACCGCCAAGCGGTTGAACGCACTCATCAAGGCGATGGCAAAACACAGGTCGGCGATTTCAACATCGCTGAAATGTGCCTTGAGGGGCTCGAAATCCTCGTCAGGCGCGTGGGTTTGATCCACATGCGTGAGCGCTTCCGTCCAGGCCAGTGCCGCGCATTCACGCTCATTGAAATGCTCACCCACCCGCCAACCGGCCAGGCTGTCCAGTTTGGCATCCGACATGCCACCGGCACGCAGCGCTTTGGCGTGCATTTCCAGGCAAAAAGCGCAGCCGTTGATCTGTGACATGCGCAGCCAGACCAGCTCGATCAATGGCTTGCCAAGGCTGCTCTTTTCCAGGGCTTTCTTGGTGGCCGCCAACCCTTGGTAGGCTTCGGGAGAGAGGGTCCAGTAGGGTAAACGAAGGGTACTCATGGCAGTTCTCCTGCATGGAAGGAAGAATGAAAACGCGGCCACGTTCATGGCCCACGGGGCTACAGCGGCTGGCAGAAATGCATTCCCTTGGCCAACAGGCCTTGGCGAAAGTAGAAGCGTTGGCCCAGGGCATTGCCCAAGGCGGTGTCGAGAACGAAGTGCGCGCAGCCTTGCCGTCGTGCCTCTTCGCGCAATGCATCGATCAACTGACCGCCCAAGCCATGGCGACGGGCGTCGGAGGCAGCCACCAGGTCGTCGACATAGAGGAAGCGCCCGTACAGCAGGTTCTCCTGAACGCGGTAGCCCGCCAAACCCTTGACCTGCCCGTCCTGCCAGGCGGCCAACAGACGATAGCCCTGCTCAGACTGACGACGCGCTTGTACGGCGAAGCTGGCGGGCTCGGTCAGATGGGGACGTAGTTCACGCATGACGCTGAAGCAGGCCTGGTAGTCCTGATCGCTGTCGATAAGGCTCAATCGAAAGGTGCTCATGGGCATTTCCTTGTAGTAGAGCGGGTAAGTTAGGCGCATCATGTCCCAGAGCACAGGGGCAAGAATTGAGAAAATCAATGGGACATTATTGATGAACCTGCAACATCTCAGGCCGAGCCGAGCGCTAGATGCACCGATCTACCTGCAGCTGTACCGACGCTACCGGGAGGCGATCGCTGCCGGCAAGCTGCGTCCGGGCGACCGGGTGCCGTCGGTGCGCAGCCTCGCCAGCGAGCTGGGCCTGGCACGCGGCACAGTTGAAATGGCCTACCAGATGCTGGTCAGCGAAGGCTATTTCGTGGCACGTGGCGCGGCGGGCACAGTGGTGTCACCACGGCTGG
This sequence comes from Pseudomonas sp. X10, assembly GCF_054889225.1. Classification (NCBI taxonomy): domain Bacteria; kingdom Pseudomonadati; phylum Pseudomonadota; class Gammaproteobacteria; order Pseudomonadales; family Pseudomonadaceae; genus Pseudomonas; species Pseudomonas sp. X10. The sequence goes on from NZ_CM142677.1 coordinate 3,592,768, forward strand.
GGAGCCTGACTGGAGCTCGCAGCGCCAAGGTGTCCGAGCCCCCGGCCCAGCCATCGCCGCATCCGCTGGCCGAACCTGGGGAGGCCCTGCCGTTCCAACTCGGCCTGCCGGCATTGGATGCCTTCCCGCGCAAGGCCTGGGCGCGCTTGGCCGGGCGTAACCTGCGCACGTTGGAGACGGTGGCGATGACCTATCCCGACCCGGCGGGATACGAGCCTCTGCGGCGCGCCATTGCCACCTACCTGGGCATTTCGCGTGGCATCGCCTGTTCGCACGAACAGGTATTCGTGACGACGGGTTATCGAGGGGCTCTGGACCTAGCGTGCCGAACGCTGCTGCAAGCTGGAGACTTGGGCTGGCACGAAGACCCTGGTTACATCCTTGCCCGGCAATTTCTGGAACGCGCAGGCATGCGCCTGGAGCCGGTGCCTGTCGATGAGGAAGGCCTGGACGTGCGTTTCGGCCAGCGACGTGCCGCCAATGCACGTTTCGTCGTGGTGACACCGACGCACCAAAGTCCGACGGGCGTGGCCCTGTCGCTGCCACGGCGGCTGGAACTATTGGACTGGGCGCAGCGCCGCGCATGGATTATCGAGGACGACTACGACAGCGAGTTCCGCTACCACGGCCGGCCCTTGCCCGCGTTGAAAAGCCTGGACCGTAATGGACGGGTGCTCTACACCGGCACCTTCAGCAAGGTGCTGTTCCCCGGCTTGCGCCTCGCTTACCTGGTTGTGCCCGCGCCTGAAGTCGGCAAGTTCAGGGATGTGCTGAACCACCTTCCCGGCCCTGGCTCCCTCTTGCCTCAAGCCATGGTCGCCGACTTCATCGAACAGGGGCACTTTGCCCGGCACCTGCGCAAAATGCGCACCCTGTATGCGACCCGGCGCGGCTATCTGGTCGATGCGCTGACGCAGACCCTGGGAGAGCGCCTGCACGTCCAGCCGCAGGCGGGCGGCATCCATGTATTGGCTCACTTGAACACCTCTCAGAGCGACAAGGTCCTGGCCGAGGCAGCCCGGGCCAGGGGGCTAGCCGTTCACGCGCTGAGCGACTGGCGCTTGGGCGCTTCAACGCACGGTGGTTTGCTGATGGGCTTCGCCAACTTTGCGACGGCTGAAGACGCGCTGGCGTCGGCTCGGCGCCTGGAAGCGGCGTTGTGGCCAAACATCCGGGTGTGACCAAGGCGTGGCTGGGTGCCTATGCGCGGCTGATGGAACGGACAGAAAACGCAACTTGCGGCCGATTCACGCAGGCATTTCCTTTCTGCCGCAAGCTGTAACATTGCGTTTCACTCACTTGCCGATAGTAGCCCTTCACCGCATCCCACATGAGGCTACACCGTGCTCCATCGCGTCCTGTCGTCCCTGTCCGTCCTTACCTTGTCCATCACCGCCGCCCACGCTGCCGAACCTTCCGTGCTCGATACCCCGCGCCTGGCCGGCATGGACAACTTCCGCGATATCGCCGGCATCACCAATGCTTATACAACCGCCCACGATGGCACGATGCGCGCCGGGGTGTTCTACCGCGCCAACGCCCTAACCCCGACCACGACGGACCTGGCCACCTTGAATGGCCTGGACATCCGCGCCGTGTACGACCTGCGCACCCCCAGCGAGATCGCCGCCACGCCCGACACCCTGCCCACCGGCGCCAGCTACAGCAACATCGACATCATCGGCAGCACCAGCTCCGGCTCGGACATCACCAACATCTCCTTCAGCAGCGCCGCCCAGGCCGTGGCCATGATGCAAGAGACCAATCGTGCCTTCGTCAGCGACGCCGGGATGCGCGGCCAGTTTGCCGTGCTGTTCAACGAACTGGCCAGCGCCGATGGCGCGGCGTTGTTCCACTGCACCGCCGGCAAGGACCGCACCGGCTGGACCGCCGCAGTGCTGCAGAGCATCGCCGGGGTGGACGAGGCCAGCATCATGAGCAACTACCTGGCCACCAACGACTACACCGCCGCCCGGATGGCAGCGACCTTGGCCGCGATGCCAGCGGACATGGCAGAGATCTACCAACCGCTGCTGGGCGTCGATGCCAGCTACTTGCAGGCCGGCCTGGACCAGGTCACCGCGCAGTACGGCAGCATGGACAACTACCTCAAGCAGGGCCTGGGCCTGTCTCAGGAAACGATCTATGTGCTGCGCGGCAAGATGGTCCGCTACAACAGCCTGCCCGGCCAAAGCGATCTCGTAGGCAATGCTGCCGCCGGGGCGGCGCTATTGCAGCAGTTGCAGGACAGCCCGCTGTCGGGCAGCTACAGCGCCTACAACTACTACCTGCAGGCCGCCATCGACGCCGGCAGCTTGGGCGGCGTCGACTCCACCGTCGGCGGCCAGGTGCACGCCGATGCTGCCAGCCACCTGCTGCGCCAAGGCGCGCTGATCGACCGGGCTGCCGCGCCTTTCGCCGCTGGTACCGATCTGAAGGTCGGCCAAGCCCGCCTGTGGAGCACCGCCCTGGCCGGCTACCTGGGCACCGACGGATCGTCCCACGCCGCCAGCAGTAATGAGCATAGCCAGGGACTGATGGTCGGCCTGAGCCAACGGTTCTCCGAACAACTCAGCGCTCACGCCGGCTTCGGCTACAGCCGCGGCAACGTCGGCGGAGCCGGTGGCGAAGCGGACACTGACCTGACCTTCGTCAGTGCCGGCATGCGCTTCGCCCCACAGGGGTTGGAGCATGGCCTATTCGTCAGCGCCGACGCCAGCGCCGGCTGGCTCGACTACGACAGCAAGCGAGACCTCGGCGGCGGCCTGGGCACGGCCAAGGGCGACAGCCACGGCACCCTGACTGGGGCCAGCCTGGCACTGGGTTATCGCCTGCCCAGCGCAGGCATGATCCTGGAGCCGAGCCTCGGTGTACGGATCAGCCATCTGGACCTGTCGGGTTTCACCGAGAAAGGCAGCGAGTTGGCCCTCGATGTGGATAGCATCCAGGCCACCCGCCGTAGCGCCGTGGCCAACCTCAAGGCCTCCTTCGCCCCCGTCGCCTTGGCGGGTGGCTGGCAACTGGTGCCGGGTGTGGAGGTGGGCTATGAACGTGCGTTCGGTGATCACCGGGTCGACAGCCAGGGGCACTTACTGGGCCTGGATATCGAGCAGCGCGCAGCGTTCGACAACCGCGACCAGTTCAGCGGCGCCGTCAACCTGATGGCCAGTCTCGGCGCTTTGAGCCTGGGCGCCGACGTTGCGGCCATTGGTGGCAGCAGCAGCCATGGCGTCAGCGGCAGCCTGAAGGCCAGCTATGCGTTCTGACAGCTAGGCAGTGCTCCAGGGTCGCTACGCGGCCCCGGAGCAACAAGCCTCGCGACGACGTGCACAAGGGTGCGATTAGAACGACGACACCCGCAGCCCCCTCTTCACCTCGGCCGGGCTCACCCCATAAGCCTGCTGGAAATACTGCGAGAATCGGCCGGCGTTGCTGAACCCATAACGCAGCGCCACCTCGCTCACCGAGGCCATGTCACCACGGACCAAGGCCTCATGAGCCCGTTCCAGACGCACCTGGCGCTGGTAACCAACGATCGACGTCCCCAGGAACCGGCGAAAACCCTCCTGCAAAGCACGCAGGCTGACATTGACCAGGCACGCCAACTCGCTACCGCTGACCAGATGCTGCGGATGCTCACGGATATACTCGGCGGCCAGCTTCACATGGCGCGGCGCGATCAACGGCGTTGGCCGCCGCAGCGCCTCGCTGTGGTTGTGCGGCCAGGCTTCCAGCACCGCGTCGACCAGCATCTCCTGCAAGCGCGCCGGCATCAACGCACCGGCATTGATCAAGTGATCGAACTCGTTGCCCGTGGCCAGCTCCAGCAACGCGCGAATGCCCTGGAAAGCCGGAAGGTCCAAGTCCACCACCGGTGCGAAACGGATCGGCGCCAACACCGGCCTGCCCAACAGCGTCGACAAGCGCTCGGCAAACAGGGCTCGCCGAATCGACATGCCGCATTGGGCGTGGTCTTCGACGAAGCGCACCGAACGGATCTCGGCCTTGTCCACCGCCAAACCGACCCGGGCGAAACCGACCGACTCGGTGCGATGATCGAAGATGATCTTGCCAGCGGTAGGCAGGACGAAGGTGATCTCGTCCTGGAGCTCAGGAAAGCGGATGGAGAAATCGCCACGGTAGCGCATGCGGCGAAAACTGACGCCCTCGTGCCGGCCATAGACGCCACCGATGACGATCCCCGTCGGTAGCGGCGGCGTATCCGCATAGAGGTTGCCGAACAAGCGGGCGAACAGCGCGCCGAAGTCGTCGCTGCGCATATCGTCAGAGCGGAGGATGATCTGCTTGCGGGTCGTGCTGGAGTACACCTTCACCTCGTCAGGTCGGAGCTGGACGCAAATACGTCAGCACACTAATAGCCAGGGATGACAGGGGTGTGACTGGGCTGGAGTTTCAGGCTGACGTCGACCAGGCGACTGGTAACCGACTGTTCAGCGGCGAACAGTCACTGCTGCGTAGTCAAGTCCGTCTGCCACAGGCTTCTGCGAGCTCGCCATTCAGGATAGAGTGCAGCGCCTGTGCTCAGGGATCAAAGAACGACTTGGAGGCGTAACGGTGACAACCCCATTGACCACTTACTACCTAGAGATGACTTGCGCGAGTGAGCTCAAGGCCAAACCTGCGCGCGAGGACTTGCGGATCGTCGAGTGCGAGGTTGCGCAGCCGCAACTGAACCGGTTTCTCTATCAACTGGTGGGCGCCGCCTGGGGTTGGAACGACCTGAACGCCTGGAGCGATGCCCAGTGGCAGGCGCTGGTCGAACAAGAAAGCCACCGCACCTGGGTCGCCTATCATCGCGGCGCGATTGCCGGGTACTTCGAGCTGTACCGGCCCAACGGCGTGGATGCGCAGATTCACTACTTCGGCCTTGCGCCACAGTTCCTGGACATGGGGTTTGGTGGGGTGCTGCTCAGCCAGGCCATTCGCAGCGCCTGGGAATGGCCTGGGACTCAGCGGGTGTGGGTGCATACCTGCACGCAGGACCACCCAGCGGCGCTGTCGAACTACCAGGCGCGGGGGATGCGGGTGTACAAGGAAGAACAGACAAGCGTGGATTGATCACACGACGGGGATGATATCCGAGCCATTTGCCCTTCAGTTGGCGTCCAGTAAACGCTGAGCAAGTGCCGCAGTCTTCCCGTCAGATCGAAACCAGCCCCTGCTCGATCGCATACTTCACCAACGCCGCCGCCGTATCGATATTCAGCTTGCGCCGTATGCTCAACCGGTACGTCTCCACCGTCCGCACACTGATCCCAAGCTCGCGCGCCATCTCCTTGTTGTTCGCCCCTTTGGCGATCATCGACAACACCTGCACTTCCCGCGGTGTCAGGTCATTCTCGTCACGGTTGTTGCTGACCAGCTTCCTGGTGATCTCAGGGCTGTAGAAGCTGCCACCGGCCGCGATAGCTTCGATGGCGGCGATCAGCTCGGTGGAGGGGGCGTTTTTCAGCACGTAGCCCAAGGCACCGGCGTTGATGGAGGTGCGCACGTACTCCTGATTGTCGTACATGCTCAGCATCAGGATCTTGATGCCAGGGTACAGGCTGCACAACTTGCGAGTCAGTTCCAGCCCGTTCATGCCCTGCAGGCCTACATCGACGAGGAGGATGTCCAGCTCGGTGGACGCCACCAGCTCAAGGGCCTGGGCGCCAGACTCGGCCTGGCCGACCACCTGGAAATGCGGCACCGCGCTGAGCAGGGATTTGACGCCGTCACGCACCAGGACATGGTCGTCGACCAGGGCGATTCTGATTGGAGTGATAAGGTTCATAGCAGTCTCGGACACTCCAGGAGATAAGCCCGATCACACACTGCGGATCGGTATTTGGACCTGCAATTCCGTGCGGCCGGCTGATGACGCGATGCTGAAGGTACCCAGGTGATGGTCGACCCGCTCGCGGATGTTGCGCAAGCCGATGCCATGGCTCTCATCCGCGGCACCGGGGTCGAAGCCGACGCCGTTGTCCTGCACCCGCAGCACGATAACGCCCTTGTGGGCGGAAAGCGAAATTATAGCGGCGCCCGCCTTGGCATGGCGCTCGATGTTGGCCAGGGCCTCCTGGATGATGCGAAACAGCGTGAGCGAAAGGTCGGCGCTCACCGCCGTGTCGTCCAACCCGCATTCGTATTGGGTGCGGATCGCGGTGCGCTGTTCGAACTCGCGCACATGCTGGTCGATGGCGGGCGACAGACCCAGTGTATCGAGCAGCGACGGGCGCAGATCGTGGGAAATACGTCGGATTTCACCGATCGCGGCGCCCAGCCGAGTCGTGCCCTTGCGCAGATTGTCCAGGCCTTCTGCCCGACCGTTGGCCACCTCCATGGCCGCCAGCTCGAACTGGAACTTGATCGACACCAGCAACTGACTGATACCGTCGTGCAATTCACGGGACACGCGCGAGCGCTCCTCCTCCTGAAGGTTGACGATACGTTGGTTGAGCGCCGAGAGCTTGCGGTCGGCCAAGCGATGCTCGCTGACGTTGAGCATCAGGCCGCCAGCGAAGATCACCAGTACGGCCAACAAGGAGAACGAGGCAATCGCCAGCACCGTGGTCAGCACGCCTGAGGCGACCTCCTGACGCGACTTGAGCGTGGCGACCTCCACGTCGTCGATGTAGATACCAGTGCCTAACATCCAACCCCAGCGTTCGAGCATCACCACATAGGCGAGTTTGCCGGTGACCTGGCCGGTAGAGGGCTTTTGCCAGTCGTACAGTTGGTAGCCGTCGCCCTGCGCGGCGCTGTTGAGCAGCGCCTGGATCACCGGCAGGCCGTTCTTGTCGGTCATGCCGATGAGGTCCTTACCGACCAGTTCAGCTTGCCGAGGGTGCATCAGGTTCTTGCCGTGACGGTCATAGACGAAGAAATACCCATCCACGCCGAAGCTGGCGTGGGAGAGGATCTGCAATGCACGCTGGCGAGTCTTGTCGTCCGTTCCGCTTTCGTACAGCGGTGCGATCAGGCTCATCGCCAGTTCGAGGTAGTTTTTCAGTTCTGCCTTCTTGGCGGCCATGATGCTGCTCTGCACCAGCCGCGCCTGGTCTTCCTCGAGCTTGCGGCTCTGGGCGAACACCAAGACGCAGATGAACAGCACCGACACCAACAGCGGTAGGACGCTGAGGGTGACGATTTTGTGTTTGAGTTGCATGGTCGGTCCCGTTGCAGTGTGGCAATCGGTTTTGCCTGATGCCCTACCCCAAAAGCAAGAGCGCCACGACAGGCGTGGCGCTCTTTATCATCTTTTCAAGCGTCAGCAGCAACGCACAGGGCGGCCGCTGCCTCCGCCGTAGCGCGCATCCTGGCGCTCACGGAAGAACGCCTCGTAGCTCATTACCGGCTTGTCCGGGTGCTTGGTCTGCATGTGCTCGACGTAGTAGTCGTAGTCAGGCATACCGACCAGCATCCGAGCGGCCTGGCCCAGGTATTTACCCATCTTGCTCAAGTCGTTGAACATCGATGCGAACCCTCAGGCCTCAGGAACGGGCTGAAACGGCGACTCCTTGTCGGTGCGTTCAGGCTTGACCCAAGCACGGCGTCCGACCTGGAGGGCGAAGTACAGGATGCTCAGCACCACGAACAGGAAGAGCACTGTCAGCGTCGCGTTGGTATAGGCGTTGAAGATCACATGCTGCATCTGGGCGATGTCCTTGGCCGGGGCCAGGACCTGGCCAGCGTCCAGGGCCTCGCTGTACTTGTTGGCCAGAGCCAGGAAGCCCACCGCCGGGTTCGGATCGAACAGCTTGATCAGGCCTGCGGCAGTGGTGCAGATCAGCAGCCATACCGCCGGCAACAGGGTGACCCAGACATAGCGCTGACGCTTCATCTTGATCAGCACCACGGTGCCGAGCATCAGGGCAATACCCGCCAGCATCTGGTTGGAGATACCGAACAGCGGCCAGAGGGTGTTGATACCGCCCAACGGATCGATCACGCCCTGGTACAGCAGGTAACCCCAGAGGGCCACGCAGCCGGCGGTGGCGAGCAGGTTGGCACCCCACGACTCGGTACGCTTAAGGGCTGGCACGAAGCTGCCCAGCAGGTCCTGCAGCATGAAACGCCCGGCACGGGTGCCGGCATCCACGGCGGTGAGGATGAACAGCGCCTCGAACAGGATCGCGAAGTGGTACCAGAAGGCCATGGTGTTTTCACCCGGCAACACCTGGTGAAGGATCTGCGCGATACCGACCGCCAGGGTCGGCGCCCCGCCGGCGCGGGCCAGCACGGTATGCTCGCCGATGTCGCGGGCGACCGCCTCCAGTTGCTCTGGGGTGATCAGGAAGCCCCAGCTACTGACGGTCTGCGCCACCGACACCACGTCGGAGCCGACGACCGCGGCCGGGCTGTTCATGGCGAAGTACACGCCTGGCTCGATCACCGACGCGGCAACCATGGCCATGATGGCGACGAACGACTCCATCAGCATGCCGCCATAGCCGATGTAGCGGGCGTTGACTTCGTTGTCCAGCAGCTTGGGCGTGGTCCCCGAAGAGATCAGCGCATGGAAGCCGGACACTGCGCCGCAGGCGATGGTGATGAACAGGAACGGGAACAGGGTGCCCTTCCAAACGGGGCCGGTGCCGTCGGTGAACTGGGTCAGCGCCGGCATTTTCAGCTCGGGCGCGATGATCAGGATACCGATGGCCAGGCCGACGATGGTGCCGATCTTCAGGAAGGTCGAGAGGTAGTCACGCGGCGCCAGCACCAGCCATACCGGCAGCACGGCGGCGACGAAACCGTAGCCCACCAGCATCCAGGTGATCTGCACGCCGGTGAAGGTGAACGCCTGGCCCCAGACCGGATCGGCTGCCACCTGGCCCCCCAGCCAGATCGACAGCAGCAGCAGGACCACGCCGATCAGCGAGATCTCGCCGATGCGCCCGGGGCGGATGTAGCGCATGTAGATGCCCATGAACATCGCGATCGGAATGGTCGCGATCACGGTGAACATGCCCCACGGACTCTCGGCCAGGGCCTTGACCACGATCAGCGCCAGCACCGCCAGGATGATGATCATGATCAGGAAGCAGCCGAACAAGGCGATAGTGCCCGGAATCCGGCCCATTTCCTCGCGCACCATGTCGCCCAGGGAGCGGCCGTTGCGCCGGGTGGACAGGAACAGGACCATGAAGTCCTGCACCGCACCAGCCAGCACCACGCCGGCGATCAGCCAGAGCGTGCCCGGCAGGTAGCCCATCTGCGCGGCGAGCACGGGACCGACCAGCGGGCCAGCGCCGGCGATGGCGGCGAAGTGGTGACCGAAGAGGATGTGCTTGTTGGTCGGCACGTAGTCCAGACCATCGTTGTTGAGCACCGCCGGCGTGGCTCGACGGGGGTCGAGTTGCATCACCTTGGTGGCGATGAACAGGCTGTAGTAACGGTAGGCAACGAGGTAGATCGCGACCGCAGCGGTTACGATCCAAAGGGCATTGATGGCTTCGCCCCTGCGCAAGGCCAGGGTGCCCAGCGCGAATGCGCCAAGCAGAGCAACGGCGAACCAGGCAATTCGGGTAGCCAGATTGGACATCGGGTTTTCTCCTGCCGCGGGCGGGTGAGCTGCGGCGGTTTTTGTTGTTGTGTGTGCCCGGGTAGGGCGTTGCACACTCTCGGCCTCCTGGGCCTGGGAGAAAATTCGCATTAATACGCGGGATGACTACGTAGTACTACGTAGAGCGGCATTGGTCTGCAGGTGGACTGGGGCAGATCACTGAAAAACATCAGGGTCTAACGCTCAGGATCATGACCTCCCGATCAGGCGAGCTCATCCCTGAGCCAAGCCGCGAGCAGTTGGCTTTCCCTGCGCTTGACCTGACCGTGGCGCATGCAGACCGAAATTGCATCGTCCAGAACGATGGATTGGGCGAACGGCGCCACCAACTCCCCACGCGACAGCAATGGCTCCGCCGTGCGCCGCCAGCCCATGGCCAGACCATGCCCGGCCACGGCCGCCTGCAACATCAACGAGTAGCTGTCGAAGGTCAGGGTCTTTCCCCCTTGCGGCAGTTGCAGGCCGTGAGCCGCCAGCCATGTGTCCCACTCCAGTTCGTAGTGCGGGACCGTCTGATGGTGCAGCAGGGTGTATTGCGCCAATCGATCGAGCGCCAGCATGCCCCCCGCCTGCTTCGCCCTGTAGCTCGGGGCGCATACCGGGAACACTTCGTCAGACGCACTAAACAACAACTGATGAGCGCCTCGGTCGCGATTGCCGCTTTGCATGGCGATATCGAAATACCCGTCAAACTCCGCTAACGGCCGCGTAAGCGTGGTGACCTTGAGTTCGATTTGCGGATGCCGCTGGTGAAAGTTCGACAAGCGCGGCATCAGCCAATGGAAGGCCTCGCACATCTGGCACAACAGGACCACCTGGTTGACGCCGGCAACGCCGCGCAGCCTGTCGGCCTCGCTGGCGAGCTCGGTCAACGCATTACTGAGGGTAAAGGCCAGGCTGCGCCCCGACTCGGTCAGGTGAACTCCTCGGTTGCGCCTTTCGAACAAGGTGACGCCCAGGTCCAGCTCCAAGGCTCTGATCTGCCTGCTTACCGCGGCCTGGGTGATATGAAGCTCCTGCGCGGCGCGCGAAACGCTACCGAGCCTGGCGGTCGCCTCGAAGGGCAGCAGGGATGCCAGTGGCGGGAGTGACTTGCCGAGCCTATTCATAACTTCTGGTAAACCATTTTGGCTGAAAGATCATTTGTAGCACAGCCGGCGCAAAAGCAGCATTGAGAGCATCGCAACGCCGCGACCTGATCCAGGAGGAGCCATGGCTGCAGCACCGTCACAAAGCCGCCGGGGCGTTACCTTCGCCGTCCTCGCCACCTTCTTCTGGGCGAGCAATTTCATTGCCCCGTACGTCACCGGTGAGTACGGCATCCTCGATCTGTTACTGGTCAGGTATCTGTTCACCGGGTCGTTGGGCGTGCTGGGCTTGCTGGCGTGCCGCAAGCAACTGCGCGGATTGACGCCAAGTCAGTGCCTGACCGGGCTGGCCCTGGGCGTGATTGGCTATCTGGCCTACAGCGGGAGCATCGCCGGCAGCGTGATCTTCGGCGGGCCGACACTGATCGCGGCCTTCATCGGCAGTGTCCCCGTCCTGCAAGCACTGCTTGGCAATGCGCGTAACCCACGGGTGCGCTGGAGGCAGTTGGGGCTACCGATCGGACTGCTCGCCGTCGGCCTGAGCCTGATCAACCTGGACGTGTTCTACAGCCACGCGACGCCACGCAACGGCGGCTTAGGGGTGGCCTTCGCATTCACGGCGATCCTGTCGTGGCTGTCGTTCAGCCTCATTAACCAGAAGGCGATCGAGCACCTGGACGTACGGGCCACAACGGCATGGACGTGCCTGATGATGGCCGGCGCAGGTTTCGGCGCCCTGCTCATCGCCCCCCTCGTCGCAGCCATGGACCTGCTCCGCTGGCCTCAAGAGGCCTGGTTCGACACCGGCGCGCTGCACCTGTACGGCTGGGCGCTGCTGATCGGCGTGGCCTCATCGCTGATCGGTGCCGGCGCCTGGAACATCGCGACCCGCCACCTGCCCATGGTGCTGTCCGGGCAGTTGATCGCACTGGAGTCAGTCTTCGCGACATTGATGGGCCTGGCCTTCGTCGGCCGGGCACCCAGCCTGTTCGAAGTCATGGGCCTGGTACTGGTGGTCGCCGGTACCGTCCGTGCCATCCGCCTCATCCTGGCCCCTGCCCTATCCGGCACGGCGCTCACCCACCGCAGAGGAGTGTCAACGAAATGAACGCGATCGCAGACTACCGCAACTTCCCGGTCATCAGCCCCCTAGACAGCGTCGAGCGGGTTCCGGGCGGCATAACAGTGACGTGGGCGGATGGCCGAGTCAGCCCCTTCCACAGCCTTTGGCTGCGGGACAATTGCCCTTGTACCGAATGCGTCTACACGGTCACGCGGGAGCAGGTTTTCCAGGTGGCGGATGTACCGGAGGATATGCAGGCGCAAGCGGCGTCCATCAGCGATGACGGGCGCCTGACCGTGCGTTGGGACGACGGCCATGTGAGCGCCTTCGACCCGGGCTGGCTGCGCGCCCATGCCTATGACGCGCAGAGCCTGGCCGAGTACGAGGCCGGCAGGCCGCGCAAGCAGCGTTGGGAGGCTGGGCTGTCGCTGCCGGTGTTCAATTACGCGTCCGTGATGCATGACGATCAGGCGCTGCTACAGTGGCTGCTTGCCGTCCGTGATCTCGGGCTGACCCAGTTGCAGGGCGTGCCCTGCGAGCCTGGCACCCTCACCTCCTTGGCCAGGCGCATTTCGTTCATCCGCGAGAGCAACTTCGGCGTGCTGTTCGATGTGCGCTCCAAGGCCGATGCCGATAGCAACGCCTATACCGCATTCAACTTGCCGCTGCACACCGACCTGCCGACCCGTGAGCTGCAGCCGGGGCTGCAATTCCTGCATTGCCTGGTCAATGACGCGACCGGAGGCGACAGCACCTTCGTCGACGGCTTCGCCATCGCCGAGGCTCTGCGCGTCGAAGCACCGCCAGCCTACCGACTGCTGTGCGAAATCCCTGTGGAATTTCGCAACAAGGATCGCCATAGCGACTATCGATGCACCGCGCCAGTGATCGCCCTGGATTGCAACGGCGAAGTCCAGGAGATCCGCCTGGCGAACTTCCTGCGCGCACCGTTCCGTATGCCGGCTGACGTGATGCCTGGTTATTACCTCGCGTATCGGCGCTTCATACAAATGACCCGCGAGCCGCGTTTCCGCTTCACACGGCGGCTGGAGGCGGGCCAGCTATGGTGCTTCGATAACCGCCGGGTGCTGCATGCACGGGATGCGTTCGACCCGGCCAGCGGGACGCGGCATTTCCAGGGGTGTTATGTGGATCGGGATGAGTTGCTGTCGAGGATTCTGGTGTTGCAGCGATAACTGATCGATTCAGAAAAACCTGTCGCTCGCGCCCTGGACCTGTTGTTCGCGTAGCGACAGGACGCCATCCAATGAACGAATGGCGCCTAGCGCTCTTTCCTGCCGGCTCAGGCGTGTTGGCTAGTGTGGCTTAGGGTTGGTCCAGACGCGCCCATCAGAAGCTGCTCTGCACTTTCAAACCAAGCACCCAGGCATCATCGACCTCACTGACCCCGCCCGGGTTGCGCACGTATTGCACATTCGGGCGGATCACCAGCCAGCGCGTGGCGTGGATGCCGTAGTACAGCTCGGCGTCGTATTCATTGCCCTGCAGGGGCTGGTACGCCGGGTTGTCATAGTCGCTCTGCAGATTGGCGGCGTTCAGCGCACGCTGGTTGTCGCGGTAGCGCGAGTTGGTGTGGACCCGCGCGATACCAAAGCCGATATCGTCCTGCGGCCGTGCATCGAACAAGCCCTTATAGGTCAACCCGGCCTGGATGAAGTGTCCGACCTGACTGGTTTCCCGGTCCTGCACGGTCAGGTTGGCGAACAGCGACAAGCCCCGGTTCGGATCTCCGGCATGGGCGGTAACCTGCTGCTGCGCGACCAGCCAGTAACCATACTTGCTGTCTCGGCTGCGCAGGGGGCTGTTCATGTCGCCCGGGACTTCCCGGCTGTGCACGTCATCGGCGTCTGCAGTGCTGTAGTAGGCGCCGACCCGGTACTCGCCCGGCAGCTGGTTGACGGTGGGTTTCCACACCAGCTCCACCGGCATGATCAGGCCCTTGCCGCCGCTGAATCTTGTTGTGCATTTAGGAGATTCCCGATGAACGATGAAGCCGTACTGATCGCCCGCCTCTTTCTTGGTATTCCATTCATCCTATGGGGTGTGATGAAGCTGCGTGGTGGCGAGGCCAAACTCGAACCCATGCTGACGGGGCTGGGCATGCCAGACGCCAAGCTCCTGGCGTATCTGGTTGGTCTTTGCGAATTGATTGGCGGTGTGGGGGTCACCATCGGCTATCCGGTGCGAACGATGGGCGTCCTGCTCGGCCTGTGGTGCCTGGTCGCCGGTTATGCCGCCCATAGAAAAGACATCAGCCTGCTGCTGACGCATGTGGCGATGGCCGGCGGCTTCTTCCTGTTGGCGGCTGTCGGTGCAGGCTCAATTTCATTGTTTGGCGGTGCGCCAACGGGACTGTTCGCCTATCTCCCGTAGCACTCCTTCAAGACACGACGAGGTTTGCAGTCCTCCACCTCGGCGTTGACGAAACCCATAGGGTCTTGCTGGCTGGCAATGGCCTACTTTTCGAAAAGGAGAAAACCCATGTCATCGAAACGCCTTGAAGGAAAGGTTGCCATCGTCACGGGTGCCGCGCGCGGCATCGGGCGCGCCACCGCAATCGCTTTTGCACGCGAGGGGGCAAGCGTCGTCGGGATCGATATCGCGGGAGCAGTCAGCAAGACCCTGGAGGTGGTTCCCGCCACGATCGAAGAACTCGACGAAACCGGAAGACTCGTGACCGCGGCAGGCGGGAAATGGGGCTCCCGCCAGCTCGATCAGCGCGATATCGCCGCCTTGCGCGAGGCCGCCGCATGGACGGAAAAAACCTTCGGGAAGATCGACATCCTCTTTGCCAACGCCGGCATCCAGGCGTTCAAGTCGCTTCTCGACATGGAGGATGCGGATTGGCACGATCAGATCGACGTCAATCTCAATGGCACCTGCAATGCCATCCGCGCGATTGCACCCCATCTGGTCAAGAACGGCGGCGGCCGCATCATCGTCACGTCTTCGACGCAGGGACAGCATGGCACCAAGTTCGGTGCGGCCTACTCGGCCTCCAAGTGGGGCATCATCGGGCTGATGAAATCGGCTGCCCTGGAACTCGGGCAATACGGCATCACCGTCAACGCCGTCATCCCCGGCCTGATCGACACACCGCTCACGCGACACCGGCAGCGGTACGCGCAAGCGGTGGATGATTTGAACAATGCCGAGCCGCTGGAAAAACTGGAAGCCGAGGCGAAACAAAAGCTCACGGCCAAGTCGCCCTTGGGTGTTCCCTGGCTTCCGCCGGAGTCCATTGCGCCGGCGGTCGTCTTTCTTGCGAGCGACGACGCCTACATGGTCTCGGGCGCTACCTACGACGTGACGGGGGGCGACAGCGCCAACAGCACGGCGTGATCACGCATCGCGCGATTCCAGCAGCGCCCGCAGTGCCTGTTCCAACTGCTGGGCGTTGTCCTGGACCGCAACCCATTCGGACTGAAGAGTCGCCGCATCAGCGGCGGCGGGCTGCGGCCGGATTCCCATATTGGCTTGCGGATCACCGTCATCGAGCGCCACCACTGCAGCTTGTTTGGCAAGCGCCATGCAGGTGTCGGACAGCCATTGGCAGTACGCCGCCAGTGCCGGCGGTGGCGATGTATGCGTGTGCGAGGTGGCTCGGCCCAGGCTTTCGGCCAGCAGGAGGGCCATGGCATAGGCCCGAACGGCGTGGCGATCATAGCGACGGGTGACGAGCGCCAGTCGGTCGGCATTGAGTCGTCCCCGCAACGACCAGCGTTTGCTCACTTGCGCCTCTGCCACGGCGGCGCGCAATGCAGCCAATGATTCCTGTGCCTGCGACAGATGGCCCAATGCAGCCTCGGCAGCGTCACCGCTTTGTGCCTCGCAGGCCTTGAGCACTCGATCCAAGCCATTGCCGAGCTGACGCAGGAAGTCAGAGGCTGCACGGCCCATGTCCTTGAACGGGCTGGACGTGAAGAGCACCTGGCTGAACAGCAGTCCCACCGAGGCACCCAGCACGACCTCAAGTAAACGGGTGCTCCCGGCCGTGCTTGGTCCCATGGCCAATACCAGCGCCACCGAAACACCGGCCTGGATTGGCACCACCGGCGCTGGTCCAATGACGGCGCCCGTCAAGATGGCAAAGAACATACCGATGCTCATGCGCACTAGCGGGTGCGTATCGGGCAATTGCCACATCAGCTCGCCCATCACGATACCGAGCGCGCAACCGATCACCAGATTGCGGGCTTGTTTGAGGTGACTGGGCAAACCTGGTGCTAGGCATACCACGGCAGTGACGATGGCAAACGTGGGGCGTTGGTGCCCCCATAGCCAAACGGCCAATACCCAGGCAAGCGCACAAGCCAGTGCAGTGGCTACCGCATCGCGCGCAGCCAACCGGGCTCGTGACAGAAATGTGGTTTTGACCTGGCGCCAAGCCAAGCTCAGTCGCATGAACCAACGCAAAAATAACTCCCCTTCAAAACGGCGCTCCCTCGACCCGCCGCGCCCCAAGCGGCCAGTTTATGTGTCATGTCGCGTTCTGGCCAAAACTGATCAGGCGGAGCCTCAATCCGGCGAGCAGGATCAGGATCGCAGCAAGAGGAACACAGGGTGCGAGCGCTCGCCACTGCGTGGTGATAATGGCAGCAACTACAGCTCCGCCGAGATAGGCGGCAAGCGCCACCAATTGCTTCGCCGCCAGCATGGTGATGAACGGGCGGCGGCCTGCGACCACTCGCTCCACGAGGTTGCCGACAATCGCCGTGTAGGTACTTGTGAAAATCACCGTCATGATCCCCGGCGCACCGATCGCACGGCCAATGCCTCCTTGCATTCCCATCGCGACAGCCGACAGGATGATCAGGCCATAGACGGCGGCCGAATCGACGGAGCCGCCAAGGGAAAGCCACAGCCCAGCAAAGATGGCGAGAAAGACGCCTTCGAGGCCAAGCGTCCAGCCGCTACCACGACCGAATTTTGCGAGCGTCAGGGAGGCCGCCGCCACGCCCGCCAGATAGCCAAGGAGAGCCGTGACCGCATGTAGAGCTGCGGTGACATGCCCCTGCCCGATAGCAAGGCCGAGCACGATGGTGTTGCCGCTCATCGCCGAGGTGAACACCCCGCCCAAGGCAAGGAAGGCGATGGCATCCATGCTTCCCGCGCCGAACGAGAGCAAGGCGAGACCTAACGTGGATCGATCGCCTGCGCCTGAGGTTGTCGTGCGTGTGTCCAACTCTGCTCTCATTCAATGCGTCGGGACGGGTTCTACCGTGGCAAAGCAAACGCCACGACGTAATCTCCCTTCTGCGTCGTCGAGGAATTGCCGCCCGCGCTGATGACCACGAACTGGCGGCCGCTGGCCGGCGACACGTAGGTCATCGGTACGGTCTCGGCGCCGACTGGCAGCCGCTCCTTCCAGAGTTCGCGGCCAGTGCGCACGTCCAGGGCGCGGAAGTAGTAGTCCTGTGCAGCCGCCATGAAGATCAGGCCGGAAGAGGTTGTGATCGGCCCGCCCCGCGTCGGCATCCCGATCGGCATGGGCAGCCTCGTGGCGATGCCCAGGGGGCCGGTTTCCTCGGTGGTACCCAGCGGCATCGACCAGGCGACTTGGCGGGTGCTCAGGTCAATGGCGTTGATCGTGCCGTAGGGCGGCTCCTGGCAAGGAACGCCCAGCGGCGACAGAAAGCGCTGCTGCTCGATGCCCCAGGGAGTGCCGCGCTGTGGCGCGCCGCCGGTATGTCCACCGTCCGCGCTGGCCTTGGCGTCGTAAGCGGCGCGGGGAACCAGCCGGTTCAGAACCGCCACGCGGGTGTCGTTGACGATCAGATACCCCAGGTTCTCGGCCACCGATGCCGATCCCCAGGTGGTGCCGCCCATCCAGCCAGGATACTGGATCGTCCACTGCTCGCTCGGCGGGGTGAACTCGCCTTCATAACGCGCCTTGCGGAAGTCGATGCGGCACATCAACTGGTCCAGCGGCGTTAGGCCCCACATGCGCTGCTCGCTCAGCGGCTCGGTGCCGATGGCCGGCATACCGACCGAGTACGGCTGCGTGGCGGCCAGGCGTTCATCCGGGACGCCGCCTTGGGGTACGGGCCGGTCCACCACTTCGGCGATGGGCGTGCCGTCGCGCCGGTCGAGCATGAAAATCTGCCCGCGCTTGGTGGTCTGGATCAGTGCAGGCATGGTGCCGCCTTTGCCGTCCGGCACATCGTAGAGCGCGGGCTGCGAGGGCACGTCGTAGTCCCAGAGGTCGTGGCGCACGGTCTGGAAGCGCCAGCGCTCGCGCCCCGTGGCGATGTCCAGCGCCACGATGGACGATGAATAGCGGTCGTCCGCTTCCGTGCGGTGGCCGCCCCAGAAGTCCGGCGTGGCGTTGCCGGTGGGCAGATAGACGAGGCCGAGGGCTTCGTCGAAGGCCGGCGTGGACCAGACGTTCGGCGTGCCGGGCGTGTAGCTCTGGCCTTCGGGCGGCAGGCCGGTGATGGCCGGATTGCCCAGGTCCCAGGCCCACACCAGCGCGCCGGTGCGCACGTCGAAGGCACGCACAACCCCGGACGGCTCGCCCAGTTCCTGGTTGTCCCAGACGAGGCCGCCGACGATCACGAGGTTGCGCGTCACCGTGGGCGCCGCGGTCGGAAAGTAGAACTCCGGGTTGCCCTTGTCCATGCCGACGCGCAGGCTCACGATGCCGTTGTCGCCGAAGTCCGTGCAGGGCTGGCCGGTGAGCGCGTCCACCGCGACGATACGGGCATCGACGGTCGTCGCGATGATTCGGCGCGTGCAGGCTGCCTTCGGCTGCTCGCCGACAGGCACGGTCGAGGCGGCGCCGGTTGTCGTGGCGTCGTGGTAGCCCACGCCTCGGCAACGGGGGAAGATGCTCTCGCCGGTCTTCGGGTCGAAGGTCCAGCGCTCCTGGCCGGTTTCCGCATCGAGCGCGAACAGGCGGCTCGACTGCGTGCACCCGTACAGCATGCCGTTCACATGCAGGGGCGTCACCACGTGCGTCTGGCTGCCGCTCTTGGGAATCTCGCCCGTCCGGTAGGTCCAGGCGACCTGCAGGCCGGCCACGTTCTCGGGGGTGATCTGGTCCAGTGGGGCATGCCGCGTGCCGGAGGGCGTGCGGCCCCAGTGGCGCCAGTCGCCGCCCGCCGCAGCACCGACCGCGTTGCCCGGCACGGGCGCAGGTGCGCCGTCCGCCGTCTGGACCGGCTGCGGCTGCAAGGCGGTGTAGAGCGTTGCGCCCAAGGCCACGGCGATCAGCCCTGCCAAGACGTAGCCCGGCCGTCGGAATGCCGAAGGTTCACCGCCCCGCAAGGCAGGCATGAGCAAGAGCAATAGGACTGCAATCGCGGCCAGCGCAAAGAGGCGCGAGAACAGCGGCCAGAACGCCCATCCCGAATCCCATACCGCCCAGACGGCCGTGGCGGCAAGGACCGCCAGATAGACCACCGTGCCCAGCGGCCGCCGCAGCATGGCGAGGATGCCTGCGGCAACGAACCCGATGCCGGCCAGCGCGAAGTACCAGGAGCCGCCGAGGGTGATGAGGCGAACCCCGCCCACGAGCATGAACAGCCCGAAGGCCACGATCACCAGGCCGAGCGCGATCAGCGCAATGCCTCTGAGTCCAAGGGCTTTCGCCCTGGCGCGGCTGGGGGAAGTGGAATCTTCGAGCATGCGGCGTGTCTCCTGATTTGTCTTGGCACGGCTCGCATGAGCGCCGCCATCGGGTTGAAAAAGGCAACGGACGAGCGTTCGCCGGTGTGGCAGGAACGCTCGTCCACGCGGGGCGCGATCAGCGCATGATGAGCCCGCCGTCCACTGAGATGGATTGGCCGGTCACGTAGCTGGAAGCCGAGCTGCACAGCCACAGCACGGCGTCGGCGATCTCGTCGGCGCGGCCGTGCCGGCGCATGGGGATGCCCTCGACCATGGCGTCCAGCGCCTCCTTCTGGCCCGAGGCGGCCATCTGTTCGGCCATCGGCGTCCAGATCAGGCCCGGGCACACGGCATTGACGCGGATGTTGCGCGTGGCGTATTCCAATGCCGCGCTCTTGGTCAGCCCGAGAACACCGTGCTTTGCGGCATGGTAGGTGCCACGCTCGGCACCGCCGACCAGTCCACCCAGCGACGAGCAGTTGACGATGGCGCCACTTCCCTGCTGGCGCATGTGCTGCAGTTCGTACTTCATGCACGCCCAGATGCCGCGCAGATTGACCGAATTCACACGGTCGAAGTCCTCGACCGTCGCGTCGGCGGTCTCCGCGAGAGCGTTCTGGATGCCGGCATTGTTGAAGGCCACGTCCAGGCGGCCGAAGGTGGAGACGGTTTCCTTGACCATCGCCTCGACCTCGCCCAGATCGGCCACGTTGCAGCGGATGCCGATGGCCTTGAATCCAGCCGCGACCAGCTCGTCGGCAGCGGCGCGTGCGCCGTCGCCATTCACATCCGCCAGCGCAACGGACGCACCGGCCTGCGCGAAGGCCTTGGCGGTCGCCAGACCGATACCCGACGCCGCGCCGGTGACAAGTGCCACTTGGTTTTCGAAGGAGATTTTCATGATTTCAGATCCTCTGTTGGAGATGTGTTCTGGATAAAGATGGGGCGACGAAATGGCCCCGGCACCTGGGTGCGCTGCGTTTGCGGTTGCTCCCTGGGGCCTCGCCCCTGGGCCTACGTGCTTGGAGCCTTCCCGGCCTGCGCAACCGGCACGCGCATGCGATAGACCTTCGCGGCCGTGCCGTGGAACAGCGCCGCCTTCTCATCGGCCGAAGCCGACCGGACGATGTACTTCAGTGCGCTCCACAGAGGCACGAAGCCTGCGGATCGACCGTCCGGAGGGTAGTTGCTTTCCATCAGGCAACGGTCGGCGCCGAACGCCTCGATGGTGGTTTCCACATAGGGGCGCCAGGCCGCCGCCAGCTCGCGGTATCCGACGGGGTCCTTGCGCTCCTCGAACCGGAAGCCCCAGAAAGGCATGCCCAGGCCACCCACCTTGCAGTGGATGTTCGGGCGCCGGGCCGCCTCGGTCATCAGCCGGCGGTACGCCCGAAACACTTGTTCCCGTGCCAGCGCGTCCAGGTCCATCGCCATCGCATGGCCGCAGTGGTTCAGCACAATGGTGGTGTCGGGGAACGCATCCGCCAGCTCGATCACCTCCGGCAACTGGTGATGGAAGACCGCCGCGTCGAAGCTCAGACCGCGTCTGGCGAGGTGGGCGAAGGCCGGGCGAAAGCCCGCGCTCTTCATCACGCCGCTCGGCGGCCGGGTCGGAATGAAGCGGTATGGCGCCTCGGACGGGTCTTCGATGGTGACCTGGCGCACACCCCGGAAACGGTCCGGTGCGCGCTCCATCGCCCGGTCCAGCAGTTCGGCCACCTGGTCGCCCAGCCGCAGGTCGGCGTGGCCCACGATGGCGGCGCAGACGCGGCAGCCGTAGCGGCCGCTGTCGCACATCGCGCCGATGCCGTTGGCGAATTCGATCTCGCCGAGCGGGCGCAGCACTTCGGGGCCGTCCGTTCTCGCAAAAGCCAAGGTCTCCACGTACACCGAAGCGACAATCCGATGGCCGGCGCGCGTGTCCGCCAGATAGTCGTCGATCATGTAGCGCAGCCCGGGCCGATCGACCAGGTGGTGGTGCGCGTCGATGATGGGGAGATCCGGCTCCAGGATGGGTTCGTCACGCCCCGCCTGCATCTGGCGGTAGTCGCCGGACGACAGCGTTTGAGCGCGTGCCACGGAGAAGGCCACAGGACTGGCGAGCGCGAGTGCGAGCAGATTTCGGCGATTCATGTCATCGCCTCGGCGACAGTCGCAACAATCGGTCCTTCGAGGGGCCTTCCCCTCTTGGGGACCGATTCGTCGTGATCACGTAGAGGTCGCGTCCCATGGGCAGCACGCCCCGGATGCGGTCGCCGGAGCTGAACACGGGCTTGAGCGCCTTGGCCTCTTCGTCCACGACGAACAGCCCCCGTGCGCCGAGCGCTGCGACCAACAGCTCGTTGCCGGCGAACGCGGCGCCTGCGGGTGCCCAGGTGCCGCGGGCGGATTCGATCCAGGCCGGTTCCATGCCGCTGCGCCGCTCGGCGCCTTCGGCGAGCGGCCAGCCGTAGTTCGCGCCCGGCCTGATCCGATTGATCTCGTCGTGGCCGAACTCGCCGTGCTCGACCACGAACAGCTCGCCGGCCGGATTCCAGGCCATGCCCTGCGGATTGCGGTGGCCGTAGGAATAGACCAGTGAACCCGGGAAGGGGTTGTCCTGCGGCGCCCGGCCGTCCAGCGTCATGCGCAGCACCTTGCCGGCCAGGTTGCCCCGGTCCTGCGGCCGCTCGCGGTTGGCCGTCCAGCCCGTGGTCACGTACAGGTGTCCGTCCGGCCCGATGGCGATGGCCCCGCCGTTGTAGAGCCGATGGCCGGGGATGCCCGCCAGCAGCACGCGGGTTTCGCGCCAGGCGGTGCCGTCGAACCGCGCCTGGATGACCTTGTTGGTCAGGCCCGCACTGGCCCGGTACGAATGGTAGAAGTAGGCGATGCCGCTTTGCGCGAAATCGCGCGACAGTGCCATGCCGAGCAGGCCCGCGCCGCCTTCATGAACGATGGGGTCGGAGGTCTGGAGCGGATAGCGCTGCTGCCGGCCGTTCTCGATCACGACGATGTTGCCGGCCTTCTCGGTCAGCACGAACCGGTCGCCGGAACGCGCGATGTCCCAGGGATAGTCGAGGCCGTCGCTCACCACCTGCATGGCCCAGTCGCCGGGCGCGGTGGCCTGGATGCGCACGGTGCCGGCCGCGTCCTGTGCCAGGGCCGCCGGGGCGGCACACACCGACAGCGCCTGAACGCATAGGGCGATGAGCAATGGCCTCATGTCAGTGACTCCCGTGTCATCCGTTGTTCACAGGTGCTTGCCGAAGAACTCGGCCATCTTGTCCACGGCAGGCGTCACGTACTGCGGCTTGTCGTACAGGTCGAAGTGCGAGGCGCCGGGGACGATCATCAGTTCCTTGGGTTGCTGGGCCTTGGCATACGCCGCTTCGCTGAACTTGCGCGTCTCGGCGCGCTCGCCCGCGATCAGCAGTACCGGCCTGGGCGAGATCAGTTCCATGTGTTCCAGCGGGTAGTACGCCATGTGCAGGCCTGGGCTGGTCACGACGAAGCGGTTGCGGGCATTCGGGTGCGCGCCGCGCGGCGTCAGGTAGTACTCGGTCGCCTCGCGGGTGAAGTTGTCGGTGCTGGCATTCACCTGATCGCGCGACGGCAGCAGTTGCTGCACCAGTACGGGTGCGCCGGCTGCTTCCTTGTTCAGTTGTTCGGCGACACCTTGCAGCAGCTTCTGGCGATCCTCGGCCGTGACTGGAGCACCCTGGATGCCGGTGCGGGTCGCATCCCCGATGTCGTAGGCAACCACGCTGGCCACCGCCTTCACGCGCAGATCGGTCTGGGCCTCGTGCAGCGTGTAGCCGCCGCCGGCGCAGACGCCCACAGCACCGATGCGGTTTGCATCGACCTGCGGCAGGCTGGCCAGGTAGCCCACCGCGCTGCGGATGTCCTGCACACGGTCGGCCGGGTCTTCTAGGTCACGCTGCTCGCCGCCGCTTTCGCCGTAGTGCGAGGCATCGTAGGCCAGCGTGATAAAGCCCTTGCGGGCCAGTTGCTGCGCGTACAGGCCGGAGGTCTGCTCCTTCACGCCGCCCCAGGGGTGCGCCACGACGATCGCCGGGTACGTCTTGCTGCTGTCGTAGTTGGCGGGCAGGTACAGGTTGCCAGCCATCTG
This sequence comes from Pseudomonas sp. X10, assembly GCF_054889225.1. Taxonomy (NCBI): domain Bacteria; kingdom Pseudomonadati; phylum Pseudomonadota; class Gammaproteobacteria; order Pseudomonadales; family Pseudomonadaceae; genus Pseudomonas; species Pseudomonas sp. X10. The sequence continues at coordinate 3,616,230 of NZ_CM142677.1, forward strand.
GACACCGCTATTGTTGAATGTGACCTTCTGGGAGCCGACCACGTTCACGCCTTGTGCCACGGTGGTCGGTTCGGCGGCGTGCGCAAACGTGGGTATCGCGAACAGGATCGCGGCGGACATCAATGAGTTTTTCAAGATAGACATTTCGATTCCTTCACTGCTTGGCGTCGCGGGGAATGATCCGCACCGTCGCGGCGCGCGAGCGCTCGCTGATCATGGGTTGCAGGTACTGGCTGCCCGAATACTTCGCCCGGTAGGCATCGTCGATGCGGTCGTTGATCGGCCCTGCGACCGGCTCGAAGGAAACCTCCCTTGTCATGCCGGCTGCGACGATTCGGCCCGCCTTCTCGCGTATCGCGGCCTGATGCCACCGGGAGTTGACCCCGTTGTAGGCGCGCACGTAGAGATCGCCATCGACGGCCACGCACCAGATCCACGTGGGCGTGCCATAGGTCACGCCATCCTCGCGGAACGGCGCGATGTGAAGATCGTCGGCTTTGACGATCTTGCTGAGTTCTTCACTTGACCAGTTCATTCGTGATTCTCCTGAAGCCTGTGCGGTGGCAGCCTTGCTCGACGGGGGAGCAGCCAGCAGCGCGCTGCCGACCAGCACCGCGGCGGCGCCGAATCCCACAAGACTCCTTCTGCTCGTCAGCATGTTCGTGACTCCGGGTTGGCGAAGGGGCGGAAATGCGCGGCTACCTTTCACTATCAGCTTTCGACCTGTTTCTGCTGCGAGGCCGGATAGCGATCACCCACGATCTGGATCTTCGAGACGGCGGTCTCCAGTTCCTGCACTTCCGCCGGGGTCAGCGCCACTTCGGCGGTGCGCAGGTTCTCGTCCAGGTGGGCCAGCTTGGTGGTGCCGGGAATCGGCACGATCCAGGGGGCCTTCGCCATCATCCAGGCCAGTGCCACCTGCGCGGAGGTGAGCCCCCGGGTTCTGCCGAACGTGTTGAGCACTTCCACCACCGCCAGGTTCGCCCGGATGGCTTCCGGCGTGAAACGCGGCAGCGTGTTGCGGTTGTCGTTGCCGGAATCAAAGCGCGTGTACTCGGTGATGCCGCCGCCAAGGAATCCTCGGTTGAGCGGGCTGTAGGGCACGAAGCCGATCCCCAATTCCTGGAGCACCGGAAACACTTCTTTTTCCTGGCCGCGCCACATCAGGTGGTATTCGCTCTGCACGGCGGTCACCGGCTGCACGGCATGGGCGCGGCGGATGGTCTGCGCATTGACCTCGCAAAGCCCAAAGCGCCTGACCTTGCCTTCCTGTATCAAATCCTTGACGGTGCCCGCGACGTCCTCGATCGGCACAGCGGGATCGAGACGGTGCTGATAGAACAGTTCGATGGTTTCGACGCGCAGACGCTTGAGCGATTCTTCCGCGACACGCCGAATGTTCTGGGGCGTACTGTCCAGCTCGCCTTCGAAGTACTTGCCGTCAACGATGCGGTGTCCGAACTTTGTGGTGATGTTCACCTTGCCCCGGAACGGGTACAGCCCTTCACCGGCCAGTTCTTCGTTGATCAGAGGACCGTAGATTTGCGCGGTGTCGAACAGCGTGACGCCGCGCTCGGCTGCCTGATGCAGCAACTCGATCATGGCTTTGCGGTCGGGATGGACGCCGCGGTTGTAGTTCATGCCCATGACGCCAAAGCCCAGGGCGGACACCTCCATGCGGAAGTCGCCTGAACCCAGGGTTCGCTGCTTGATAATGTTGGGTAGGTCCATGGCATTGCTCCCCGATGAGGTCGTTGTGGCTAGCTGTGCGACGGCGGTTCCCATCATGAGAGGCGTGGCACATACGGCTGCGCCGACCGTTGCGCTTGCCTTCAACAGGTCACGTCGGCTGGAGGAAATTTGCTCGTTCATCGGGTCTGCTCCTTCACTATTCAGTGGACAAAAAGCGCCGTATGGCGACGCAACGATCCAGCCTGCACCAAGCGTTCCCAATTCGACCGATCGTGACGTTCAGCGCCATGCTGACGCTCATCCGAATCATGCAATCGGGCAACCCATGCCAGAGGCCTATGACGGCTGGAGCGGGTGCTTCTGCGCTGCCTCAATGCTCGCTTGCAGGGCTTGGCGTTCCGGGCAGAAGGCCTGCCTTCCTTGGCTGATACTGAACTTTAGATCGCGCGCCCAACATTGAATAGACGGCAGAATTCGCATAGTCCCATAAGACCTGTTCATGAATCGAGGCATCCAATATGGTTGTTTTTCGAGCGAAGTTCAGACGAAGCCTGTAAAATACATACAGTCCTATAAAGGGGGTTCATCAATGTCGCGTGACAACTTCAGCGACCTGCTGGCCTTCATCGCCGTGGCGCGCGCACGCAGCTTTACGCGCGCGGCAGCCCAGCTTCGGGTCACACAACCGGCCTTGAGCTACACCATCCGGGCGTTGGAGGAAAGATTGGGCGTCCGTCTTCTCATGCGCAGCACGCGCGGCGTGTCGCCCACCGAGGCGGGCCAGCGGCTGCTGGATCGTCTCGCCCCTGAATTCGACGAGATCGAGGCCGAAATCCAGTCGCTTGGTGAGCTGCGGGACGAGCCCATGGGAACGATCCGGATCACCGCCATCGACTACGCCATCCGAAGCATCCTCTGGCCCAAGCTGGCGAAGTTCCTCCCGAAATATCCCAAGATCAAGGTCGAGCTGGTTAACGAGTACGAAAGCGTCGATATCGCCGCGCGCGGCTACGACGCTGGCGTGCGGTTCGGCCAGGAACTGGCCCAGGACATGATTTCAGTGCGGATCGGCCCTGACGTTCGCAACATGGTGGTGGGATCGAAGTCCTACTTCGCGGACCGGCCAGTGCCCAAGACTCCGCGCGACCTCACCGAGCACGCATGCATCAATCTGCGAACGTCCACCTATGGTGGCCTCTACGAATGGGAGTTCGCCAAGGGCAAGCGCGCAGTGAATGCCCGTGTGGACGGAACAGTTACCTTCAACAACGCCTACGACGTTTTCGAGGCGGCCAAGGCTGGCTTCGGGCTGGCCTACCTGCCTGAGGACATGGTTCGCCCTTATGTCGCGAAGGGGCAACTCGTCTCCGTGCTGGAGGACTGGTGCCCGGTGTGGCCCGGCTTCCATCTCTACTACCCAAACCGGCGCCAGCCTTCGCGTGCGATGACCTTGCTGGTCGAAGCCTTGCGTTACCGGCAATAGCAGCGGAGTTCCTCGTATGTCTGGTGAAAATTTTCGCGACATCCTGGCTTTTCTCGCTGTTGCGCGAGAGCGGAGCTTTACCCGCGCGGCGGCTCAGTTGGGCGTGTCTCAGTCGGCGCTAAGCCACACCATTCGCGCATTGGAGGCGCGGCTGGGGCTGCGTTTGCTGACGCGCACGACCCGCAGTGTGTCGCCAACGGAGGCAGGGGAACGCCTTATCCAGAGAGTGGCCCCTCGATTCGAGGCGATCACCGACGAACTGGTCGCGTTCGAGGAGCTACGCGACAAGCCTGCTGGGACCGTGCGTATCACAGCCTCTGATTTTGCAGCGAACACGATCCTCTGGCCCAAGCTCTCCAAGCTCCAGCAGAAGTATCCTGACGTCAAGATCGAGGTGGCGATCGAGCCGGGTCTGACCGACATTGTGGCGGAGCGCTTCGATGCCGGCGTTCGCTTCGGCGACCAGATTTCCAAGGACATGACAGCGGTTCGGATTTCACCGGACATCCGCATGGTAATCGTCGGGGCACCCTCCTACCTGGAAGGGCATCCGGCACCCAAGACGCCATCAGACTTGACCGACCACGAGTGCATCAATATGCGCTTCTCCGTGCGCGGCGGCGTGTACGCCTGGGAACTCAAGAAGGGCGAACGAAACCTGCAGGTGCGGGTTGATGGTTCGTGGACATTCAACTGCATCTATCCGGCTGTCGAGGCCGCACTGGCGGGATTCGGCTTGGCTTACATGCCCGAAGAACTTGCGCGCCCTCATATGAAGAGCGGCCAACTCCGGGCTGTACTCAAAGACTGGTGTCCCACTTTCCCCGGTCTTCACATCTACTTTGCCAGCCGGCGTCAGTCGTCACCCGCACTGTCACTGATTGTCGAGAAATTGCGTTACCGGCGCTAACGCGATCCCAGGCTACCGGGCAACTCGATTCATGAGCACCATTTATGGCTGCATATAGTTTCTGACGTCTAGTCGCGCGAAGCTGCTCCTACTACATTGGAGAGAATGCTTATCGAAGTCGTTGAGCATTCTCAACGCTCCTCCGGAAATCCTGGCCGCGTAGCGCGGGTTCCTCACAAAGGGGAACGTGGTTCCCCGTTCACGAATGCGATGTCGATGCCGAGAGGAACTATTTGCTTGCTCTGCAAGAGATGCAGTGAGCGAAGCCGACTCATTGAAAGGAGCCGTCCATGGAACTCAAACGCGCTGGAACTCAACCTTCGGCCAAAGGCCCTGCCGAGTGGTTTACCGGCACTGTCCGTATCGACCCGCTCAACAACCCTCCCGCTCCGGCTCGTACCTCGTGCGCGGCTGTGACCTTCGAGCCGGGCGCGCGCTCGGCCTGGCATACCCATCCTCTCGGCCAGACGCTGATCGTCACCGCAGGCTGCGGCTGGACGCAGTGCGAGGGTGAGCCCATCGTCGAGATCCGAGCGGGCGATGTCATCTGGTGTCCGCCCGGGCATAAGCACTGGCACGGCGCTACGCCCACCACCGCCATGACGCACATCGCAATCCAGGAAGCACTTGACGGCAAGAACGTGGACTGGCTGGAGCACGTGACCGACGAGCAGTACCTCGCAGGCCCGCCGCCGGGTGGCGGCGAGAACGGCTGAATGGCCGCCGATAGGCCTTTTACTACAAGGAAAGTCCCTCTATGCGAATCTCATTCTTCAAAATTCTCCTGACCGCAGCCGCACTACAAGCCGCCACGGCTGCTGTAGCCGCCCCCCAGGCCGATAGCGCCGCATCGGCGCCCGCCCAGCAGGAGATCGTGCTTGCAGGAAGTCAGGCCTCGATCGCCGGTCCTGCGGAGACCTTCACTGGCCGGGCGCGGATTGACCCGCTGTGGTCGCCCAACAAAGACATCAACGCCGCTGGCGCTATGGTCACTTTCGAGCCAGGTGCCCGTTCGGCGTGGCATACCCATCCCTACGGACAGCGTCTTGTAGTGAGTTCGGGTGTCGGACTCGTTCAGGAATGGGGCAAGCCGGTCGAGGTCGTGCGCCCTGGCGATGCGATCTGGTGCCCGCCGGGCGTTAAACACTGGCACGGCGCTGCGCCCAAGACCGCCGTGACTTACCTGACCGTCACAGGCACCGTGGATGGCAAGAATGTTGATTGGATGGAGAAAGTCACGGATGACCAATACGAGGGCAAACATGCACGATAAGAAGCGCCCCATGGCCAGTGCGCTGGCTGCCATCGTCCTCGGCCTGACGACGACGCTGAGCCAAGCTGCCTCGAACACGCAGGAGCCCCGAGATATGAACGCCGCCGTATCTGAAACCCTCTCGATCCGCCAGCAGGCCATCGTGCCCATCGGGGCCTTCGCTGCAGCGGGTGACATCGCCAAACTGAACGCGGCTCTGAATCAAGGACTGGATGCCGGCCTGACCGTAAGCGATACCAAGGAAATCTTGGTGCAGCTATACGCCTATGCGGGCTTTCCGCGCAGCCTCAATGCGCTGGGCGAATTGATGAAGGTGCTGGAGGCACGCAAACAGCGCGGTATCCAGGACGCACCCGGTCATTTGCCCAGCCGCCCCATCCCGAAGGGTGACGAGCTGCTCGCTGCAGGCACGGCCAACCAGACCAAACTGGCAGGCGCGCCGGTCAAGGGGCCGCTGTTCGACTTCGCCCCCGCCATCGATGAATACCTCAAGGCGCATCTGTTCGGCGACATCTTCGAGCGCGACAACCTCGACTGGCAAAGCCGCGAGCTGGCCACGGTGGGGATGCTGGCGGCGCTGCCTGGCGCCGAGTCGCAATTGCAGTCGCACATGGGCATCAGCATGAACGTCGGCTTGACTGCCAGTCAGTTGCGCCAGCTCGCTCAGGTCCTCGCCGACCGCGTGGATGCCGAGCATGCTCGCCGTGCACGCGAGGCGCTGGAGCGGCAACTAGCCACCAAGTCGGGAGCAAAATAACGATGCAAGCCACCATACTGTACGGCCCGCGCGATATCCGCTTCGAGGATCGTCCGGCTCCCCAGATTGTCAAACCCACCGATGCCATCGTGCGCATCGCCGCAGCCTGCGTTTGCGGCTCGGATCTGTGGCCGTACCGGGGTATCCAGCCCATTGCCGAGCCCATGCCGATGGGGCACGAGTACTGTGGCGTGGTGGAAGAAGTCGGCAGCGAAGTACGCCACATCAAGCCGGGTCAGTTCGTGATCGGCTCGTTCTTCGCCTCGGACAACGTGTGCCCGGTATGCCAGCATGGCTACCAGTCCTCCTGCCAGCAAGCTGAGTTTGTCGGCGGCGCTCAGGCTCCGCTACTGCGCGTGCCCCTCGCCGACGGCACATTGGTCGCCACGCCGGACATTCCCTCGAAAGAATTGATTCCGAGTCTGCTGGCCACGTCCGATGTGCTGGGGACAGGCTGGTATGCCGCCGTGGCAGCCAACGTCCAGCCAGGCGTGACGGCCGTTGTTGTTGGTGACGGCGCGGTCGGGCTGCTCGGTGTGCTCTCTGCCAAGCAGATGGGTGCCGAACGGATCATCGCAATGAGTCGTCATCCCTCCCGGCAAAAGCTCGCTCTGGAGTTCGGTGCGACAGACATCGTGACCGAGCGCGGAGAAGACGGCGTGGCGCGCATCATGGAAATGACCAACGGCCTCGGTGCCGACTCTGTTCTGGAGTGTGTTGGCACCCAGGAATCCATGATGCAAGCGATCCACTGCGCTCGCCAAGGGGGGTATGTGGGTTACGTCGGAGTTCCGCACGGCGTCGAACTCAATGGCGAAGAACTGTTCTTTGAACACGTTCATCTCCACGGCGGTCCTGCACCGGTGCGCCAATTCCTCCCAGAGCTAATTGACCTAGTTTGGCAAGGAAAGATCAACCCCGGCAAGGTGTTTGATCTGACGCTACCGTTGGATCAAGTGGCGGAAGGTTATCGGGCGATGGACGAACGTCGCGCGATCAAGACCCTATTGATTCCTTGATGCTCCAACGAGCACGAAGCGGACACGTTTCAGGCGTTGCTGCTTCGTGAGATAGCTAGAAGAGCCTCAACGGGGGGCTCTGTGCACACCGTGCCAGCCATTCAGGGGGCGCCCCGTTTGGCTTGCAACGGGCATAGAGCGGGCGATGGCTAAGACTGGTTATTGCACGCTGGTCGAGACATGAGATTTCCTGGAGGGCCGGTGGTAGTTAGGGTGCAAGCCTGCGAAATAAGCGCATAAAAGGACGTTCTTACTCAAGGAGGCTCACCTGTGGAATTGCGACATCTTCGCTTTTTTGTCGTTCTGGCCGAGGAGTTGCATTTCACACGCGCTGCCGAGCGCTTGCATATTGAACAGCCGCCTCTGTCGCGAGCCATCAAAGAGCTTGAGGAAGAACTGGGTGTGCTGCTTTTCGATCGGAACCGCCGAGGAACCGTGCTGACGGCAGCAGGCGCGACGTTCTTGCAGGACGTTCGTAGGCTGTTCACCATCCTTGAGCAGGCGCGAGAAAATGCCAAGGCCGTCGGCTCTGGCTTGCGAGGGAGCATCCGCATCGCAGTCTCTGACGGGGCGATCGATCCTCGGTTGTCGGCGTTTCTGGCCCGTTGTCGCGCGGAGGAACCGGAGATCGAGATCCGCCTCTCCGAACTACCCTTGGCTGAGCAACTGCGTGGCCTGCGGTCTGGCGACTTTACGATAGGGTTCGCGCACACTGCCGATGTTGGTGATGGCATTGTTGCCGAACCCATTTGGCAAGATCCGCTGGTCATCGCGGTTCCTGCGCGGCACGAATTGCTCGCCCACAAGGAAGTCCCTCTTCATGAGCTGGGGGGCCACCCACTCGTCTTATGTGATCCGCATGTGTGCGAGGGCTATTGCCGCGAACTTGCGCGCCTGCTTCGGCCACTGGAACACGAGCCTAATGTTGTTGAGCATGTGTCGTCACTGGACATGATGCTTACTCTTGTCGGCGCAGGCTTCGGCGTCGGTTTCACAACGGAAACCAGAATCGCAGCGTGCCAACGACCGGATGTGGTCATCCGCCCATTGGCGGTGGATTCCGCAGTGATCACGACCTACCTGCTTCGGCCCGACAATGACAGCCTGCCGGCTCCGCTGGAGCGATTTATCATTCGCCTACGCACCCATTTCGGTGGCTAACAAAGCTGCCCACCGGTAATCCGCTCAAGAATCTGGGCCGAGACCGATATTGCGCTCTGTTGCAGTCATCAGTTCAGCAGAACTTATCCTGAGTGCAGCGGCTACTTTCAGTATCAGGGCCAGCGTGGGCATATGCTCTCCACGCTCGATTTTTCCCATGTGCGAGCGCTCAATGCCGGCCAAAGAGGCAAGCTCTTCTTGAGCGATCCCTTGGTCCATACGAGCGGCACGCACCGCTTGACCGAAAGCCTGTGCCGGCTCGGCTTCATAGGTGGTTGTACCAGGGGGGCGGCCCCGTTGAACGCTACGCTTCTGCATTACCAGAAGCGTCAAGCAATCAATGGAACTTAACCACGTTAAACTTAACTCTTTTGGCTATCATGTTGGCTCGCCTTTTTAACCCGATTGCTTTTTGGGGGCTCTTATGCACGACGCCACCAGCCAGTTATCCCGATTCAGGCTCGCTATAGCGCCTGGCGTACCCTCATCGCATCTATCGGCACTGCTCGCGCTGCAACGCGCGGAAGAGCCGGACATCGCCATCGCGTTTTTTGAGGTCACAGTTGAGAACCTGCATACGGGCCTCCACGAAGGTCGCTACGACGCAGGCCTCTCGCTTCGGGAAGTAAGCGACCCGTCCCTGAAAAGCCAACCTCTGTGGAGCGATGACATGGCCGTTGCGCTTCCATTGCGCTTCCCGTTGCTGGACAAGGGGAAGCTCACGGTCGCCGATCTGCTGAACTGCCCACTGTTTCGCTGGCAGGCAGAGGCCTGCCCCTTGTTGGATCAACGGCTGTCTGCTCTTATACCTGCGGACGAGCGAAACATTCAGCACGTGACGTCCTTCGAGATGATGGCGCTATGGGTCGCGGCCGGTTATGGAATCGGGGTATCTGCGGGATCACGCATTGAGCATGCTCATAGGTGGGGAATCGCCATGCGTCCGCTCGGCGACGGCCCTTACAAGATCGTGACGCACCTGCAGCAGCCCAACGAACCTGCTAACGCCATTTCAGAGCGGTTCGAGCGTAGAGCCCTGCAGGTCGCCAAGGATGCTGCAGCTTAGTTGCGCCCGATGGGCTGCCTACGCCGATTAAATCCTCGGAGACGCGACTCCCCACATTCACAATCGGTGGAAGATGCAGGCGGCGCAGATTTAGCGTGGGGGCACAAGGCCCCCACGCTAGCTTTGGCCCTTACGCACCGTCGAGCACCACCACGCCGTCAACCAACCGGCGAACGCTCTGCCGCACCTCCTCGGGAATGGGGCGAGACGAGACGGTCTCCGGGACGTCCACATGCTGCTTACCGCCTGCGATAACCTGGACCACCGTGCCCAGATTGCTTGGCGTCACCAAATCGATGGCCGCGCGATCGCCCAGGTCCGGGTGTGGCCGGGTCAACATGCGGTAAAGCTCCCACGAATCCGCTTGCGGACACTGGCGCATGAGCACCTGGGCCAGCTTGTGCTTGAGCGGCACCAGTTGCCAATCGGGAACTCGTTGCCCCCGGTTGCCCAAGCTGATGGACAGCAGTTTGCCGGCCTTCAACTCGCGGTTGATCTGGTCTTTGGACTTCCCTGCCAGCTTGCCGAACAGCGGCACCGGCAGGCAGCTCGGCGACTCGTAGATGGCCAGCATCTCTTCGCGCTCGCGCTGGATTGCGGACACTTCCGGTTCCGGGGGCCGCGTGGGCGGTGGAGGCACCTGGGACAGCCGCTGAAACCTAATGCCTGCATCGTTCGGCGTCATGACGATGGGAGCTGCCACCACAGGCGGCACAGAGGCTTCAGGGGGCACAGCGACGGTGGCAGCAGGCTCTTCCTCTTCTGCCATCGCCGGCACCCCCTCGATACGAATGGTGAGGTGAGCGCTGGCCGCTTCCACCTGGCCCTGTTCAAGCAGGTCGAGGCGGTCGGCCCAGTCCTGCATCATCCGGCGGCGCGGTTCCACATACTTGGCGTGGTTGTAGGCCGAACTTACCTTGTTCGGGTCCGAGTGCGAAAGCTGCGCATCCACCCAAATCTTGGGGTAGCCAATCTCGTTGAGCGCCGTCGAAATCGTTCCGCGGATGCCGTGGCCGGTAAGTTGGTCCTCGTAGCCCATCCGCTTCAAGGCGGCATTGAGGGTGTTCTCGCTGATGCGCTTCTTGAGTTCGCTGCGATGCGCCAGCAGGTGGCGCTGGGCCGGCCGCATCACCCCCAGAAGGTAGCTCACGATCTCGATGGCTTGAAGGGACAGCGGCACGATGTAGGGCGGCACATCCTGGGGACGCTTGCCGGCCTTGCGCATCTCGTCCTGAAGCTGTTTGACGATCTGGGGCGGGATGATCCAGAGGCCGCGGTCCAGGTCGAACTGATCCGGGGTCGCCAGCCGCAGCTCGCCGGTTCGCACCCCGGTGAGGAACAGCAGCCGGATGCCGAGCTGGGTCTGCCAACCACGCGGGTTGTAGAGCCGGAGCTTCTGGAGGAATTCGGGCAGCTCGGGCAAATGCAAGTATGGGTTGTGGGTCACCGGAGGCTTGGGCTCCGCCACCACATCCAGGTCAGAAGCCGGATTGGCCTCCAGCCCCTCGACGATCACGAGGGCATAGCGGAATAGCTGGCTCAACCAGGTGCAGACCTTTTCTGCCGTGGTGAAGGCCTTGCGTTCCTCGATCCTTGCCAGGACGCCCAGAAGCTGGGGCCGGCGAATGTCGTAGATCGACATCTTCCCGAGGGTGGGCAGCACATCCTTGCCGAAAATCCGCAGGATCTGCGAGAGGGTGCTTTGACGACCCTCCTTGAGTTCCTTGCGCCGATGCTCGACCCAGGCATCGAAGACTGCCTTGAACGTGTAGTCGGCCGCCAGCTTCACGGCATGGCGCTTCTGCTTGCGGTCGGTGTGAGGGTTGATGCCCTTGGCCAGGAGTGCTCGGGCTTCGTCGCGCAAGGTACGCGCTTCGCGCAGGCCGATCTCGGGGTAGTTGCCCAGGGAGATGCGCTTTTGCTTGCCGAGCCAGTAGTAGCGCAGGTGCCACGATTTGCCGCCGGTAGGGGCAACCACCAGGCCGAGGCCATCGGTATCGGGGAGGCTGTAGGTTTTGTCAGCGGCCTTGGCTTGCCGCACAGTCAGATCAGAGAGTGCCATCATCGAAGCTCCTAAGTCTTGGACTTAGGCCCGATGCTGCTGGTCATCCCGATCCAAACCCCAGCAACAACCCGGAACCGGAACCACCCGCATTCTTTGGCCTTGTTTTTGGCCTCAAAAACGCTGGCTGTCGGTGGATTCCAGTGGCTTTTGCTGGAATGAAAAAAGGAGCCGAAGCTCCTCTTTTCAACGACTTACAGACCCCAGTGGAAGTCTGTAGATCATAATTTGGAGCGGGAAACGAGACTCGAACTCGCGACCCCGACCTTGGCAAGGTCGTGCTCTACCAACTGAGCTATTCCCGCGTCTTGGTGCTGGCCATTCTAGCGATCTGAAGAATGGCGTCAACCCCTTGATTCAAAAAAACTTTTATTTCTGCTGCTCCGAACCTTCACGCAGATGCGGCCAGGCGGCGAGCAGGTAATGCACCATCGACCACAGGGTCAGGCCGGCGGAGATCATCAACAGCGCGTAGCCCAGCATCACCCAAAAATCCAGGATCGGCGGGTTGGCCAGCAGGATCACCAGCGCCAGCATCTGCGCGGCGGTCTTCCATTTGCCCAGGCTGGACACCGCCACATGCGCCCTCGCCCCAAGCTCGGCCATCCACTCGCGCAGGGCCGAGACGACGATCTCGCGCCCGATGATCACCGCCGCCGGCAGGGTCAGCCAGAAGTTCGCGTGCACCTGCACCAGCAACACCAGGGCCACGGCCACCATCAGCTTGTCAGCGACGGGGTCGAGGAAGGCGCCGAACGGCGTGCTCTGCTGCAGGCGCCGGGCCAGGTAGCCGTCGAGCCAGTCGGTGGCTGCGGCAATGGCGAAGACGCTGCTGGCGGCCAGGTAGCTCCAGTGATACGGCACATAGAACAGCAATATGAAGATCGGAATGAGCAGGACGCGTAGAACGGTGAGCAGGTTTGGAATATTCATCGGTACGACTGGCTGCGAGTTGAACTGGGCATTCTACTCGCTATGCAGGTTGGCATAAATCGACTCGGCAAGCTTTTTACTGATCCCAGGCGCCTTGGCGATCTCGTCGATGCTCGCGCGGGTCAGCTCCTGCAGGCCACCGAAGTGTTTCAGCAGGTCGCGGCGCCGCTTCGGCCCGACCCCGGCCACATCTTCCAGGCTCGAGGTGCGCCGGGCCTTGCCACGGCGGGCACGGTGGCCGGTGATGGCGAAACGGTGTGCTTCGTCGCGGATCTGCTGGATCAGGTGCAAGGCTGGTGAATCGCCCTTGAGGGTGAATTCGTTGGCCACCTCGTTGAGGTAGAGGGTCTCGAAGCCGGCCTTGCGGGTCACGCCCTTGGCCACCCCCAGTAGGGTCAGGTCGCAGACGGCCAACTCCTGAAGGACATCGCGGGCCATGTTCAGTTGGCCCTTGCCGCCGTCCACCAGCAGCACGTCGGGCAGTTTGCCCTCCCCGTCCTTGATCCGACCGAAACGACGGGTCAGGGCCTGGTGCATGGCAGCGTAGTCGTCGCCAGCGGTCACGCCTTCGATATTGAAGCGGCGGTAGTCGGACTTCAGTGGACCTTCAGGGCCGAACACCACGCAAGAGGCCACCGTGGCCTCGCCGCTGGAGTGGCTGATGTCGTAGCACTCCAGGCGCTGCGGTACTTCGTCCAGGCCCAGCACCTGGGCGAGGGCCTCGAAGCGCGCCGCCATGTGCTGGCGGTTGGCCAGACGCGCGCCCAAGGCCTGCTCGGCATTGGTCACCGCCAATTGCTGCCAGCGCGCGCGGGTGCCTCGGACCCGATGGCTGATCACCAGCTCGCGGCCGCGCAATGTCTGCAGCGCTTCGGTGATGGCGGCGAAGTCCTCATGGACCACGTTGACGATCAACTCGCCCGGCAGTTCGCGTTCGGCATTGCCCAGGTAGTACTGGGACAGGAAGGCGGCCATGACTTCGGCCACCTCCTCCTCGATGCCTACCTGGGGGAAGAAGTTCTTGCTGCCCAGCACCCGCCCGCCGCGCACGCTGATCAGGTGCACGCAGGCACCGCCCGGGTTGACGAAGGCCGCCACCACGTCGATGTCGCCGCTACCACCTTCCATGTACTGCTGGTCCTGGACCCGGCGCAGCAGTGCGATCTGGTCGCGCAGTTCAGCGGCCTTCTCGAAGTTCAAGGCCATCGCCGCCTGCTCCATCTCGTTGTTGAGCTCATTGCTCAACTGCTGGCTGCGCCCTTCGAGGAACATCACCGAATGGCGCACATCCTCGGCGTATTCCTCTGGCTCCACCAGGCCGACGCAAGGCCCTTTGCAACGCTTGATCTGGTATTGCAGGCACGGCCGGGTGCGGTTGCTGAAATAGCTGTCTTCGCATTGGCGCACGAAGAAGGTCTTCTGCAGCAGGCTCAGGCTTTCGCGGATCGCCCCCGCACTGGGGTAGGGTCCGAAATAGCGGCCCTTGGCCTTCTTCGCTCCACGGTGAATGCCCAAGCGTGGGAAGGCACCGTCGGAGAGGAAGACATAGGGGTAGGATTTGTCGTCACGCAGCAGGATGTTGTACGGCGGCCGCCATTCCTTGATCAGCGTCTGCTCCAACAGTAGCGCTTCGGTCTCGTTGCCGGTAATGGTGGTCTCGATCTGGGCGATGCGCCCGACCAGGGCAGCCGTCTTCGGCGCCTGGCCCGTCTTGCGGAAATAGCTGGCCAGGCGCTTCTTCAGGTTCTTGGCCTTGCCCACGTAGAGCAGCCGGGCCTCGGCATCGAACATCCGGTAAACACCCGGGCGGCCGCTGCAGGTCGCCAGGAAGGCGCTGGCATCAAAGATTGAGGACATATGGTTTACAGATTGGCGTCGACCATACCGTGGCGGACCGCCAGCAAGGTCAGTTCGACATCGCTGGTGACCGAGAGTTTTTCGAAGATCCGGTAGCGGTAAGTATTGACGGTTTTAGGGGACAGGCACAGCTTGTCGGAGATAATCTGTACCTTCTGGCAACCGACGATCATCAGGGCGATCTGGATTTCCCGCTCGGACAATGCATCGAAGGGCGAACCCTGTGGCTGGAACGATTTGAGCGCCAACTGCTGGGCGATCTGCGGGCTGATGTAGCGCTGGCCGGCAAACGCCAGGCGGATGGCTTGGACCATTTCATCCAGCCCGGCGCCCTTGGTCAAGTAACCCGCGGCGCCGGCCTGCAACAGGCGCGTGGGGAATGGGTCTTCCTCGCACACGGTCACGGCCACCACCTTGGTGTCCGGATGGCTGCGCAACAGTTTGCGGGTCGCTTCCAGGCCACCGATGCCAGGCATCTTCACGTCCATCAGGACCACATCCGGCTTCAGTTCGCGGGCGACCTTGAGCGCCGCTTCCCCCGAATCCGCCTCGCCCACCACCTGCAGGCCATCGATATCGGCCAACATGCGCGTGATGCCGGTACGCACCAGATCGTGATCATCGACCACAAGGACCCTTATCAAGCAGACACCTCGTCAATGCGGCGGCAATTGGATCCCGCCACCTTAGCAAAATTTCCTTACGCAGACCTAGCGCAAAGCATCATTGTCGTGCACGCGCGGCACCGGCCGCCGGCACTCCGCCACCTCCCCCGCGAGGCGGGCCAACAGGTGCCAGACCACAGCCTGATCGGTCGATGGCAGGCGGCGGAAGTAGTCCAGCAACTGGCCTTCCTCCTGACTCAGGCTCTCCAGCAGCGCGGGGGTGTGCGCACCGCTGAGCACATAGAGCGCGTCCACGCCGCGCGCTGCGACGGCAGCGAGATAATCGACCCGCGGAGTGCGCTCTCCGCTTTCGTACTTGCCTTGGGCATTGGGCTCGACGCCGCCGATGTCACCAAACATCCGCTGGGTCATGCCCAGCCGTTCACGCTCTTCTCTGATACGCGCACCAAGCCCGCTCATCAGCTCGATCCTCCTCCACATTGAGATGCAAAACGGTGGCTTCCGGCCACCGATCGAGTCGCTCTACGACCCGCGAGTCCGCACTATGCAGCAGGCCTGACGGAGGCACAAGACACCCTCCGGCCACTTGTACAGATATGACCACACAAGGCGCGTCATCACCTCCTGCACAGCCTGCTCGATCAGTCGCCCGCGCAGCGCTAGCTGATAGTGCGCTGCATGCGCACGAAGCATTCGTCCTCCCCTATCTCGACAAAGCCCCGACGCCGGTACAGGGCCCGCGCCGGGTTGCTCTTGAACACCATCAGGCGCAGCAGCGGCAAACCCCGCTGGGCAGCCCAACTGGCCAGTTCCTCCAGCACCCAACTGCCCACACCGCGCCCACGCTGCCCGGGCACCAGGTGCAGCTCGCGGATGAACAGGGCCTGGCGGTCCTGGCTGAGGCTGCAAAAGCCCAGGACCTCATCCTCTTCCACCACCAGCCACTGCTCGCGCCAGCCCCAGGCCTCGTCGAAAGCTTCCTCGATCCACAACAGGTCGAACTCACGGTAATACGGCAACATTGCCTGCCGGGTCAGGTCGCGGGCGAAGGTACGGTACTGGTCGGTGGCGGGGGTCAGGGCGAGAGGCATTGCCATGGTTTCCTGATTCAAGACGTTCTATCTGCTGGCGCTGCAAGGCGATAAGCCCCTCTGGGAAAAGCGATCACGGCTCATGCTTCAGTTCCCCGGCATAGCACACTGGCGAGCTCCTCGGCCCCTGCCGGTCCAGCTCGTCTTCCAGCCACCCGGCCAGCACCTGGGCATTGTTGTGCTCGGTGTCCTTGCCGGCATAGAGCAGCGTCAAGGTGCCCTTGCTTGCCAGGCCCAACAGCGGCCACCAGTACTCCGGATGGGCGGACAGCTCCTGGCGGTAGCGTTTGGCAAATTCAGCAAAATCCACCTCGCCCTTGTGGAAAGCCTGGCGCAGCCCATTGGACGGCGCCACGTCGCGCATCCACTCGCCATGCAGCTCATCCTTGCGCTTGTTGCGCGGCCACAGCCGGTCGACCAGCACCCGCTGGCCATCCGCTTGGTCGACGGGGTCGTACACGCGCTTGCAACGGATCATGGCGGGCTCCTGCGGCATCCTTTCCCTTCCAGCCTAGGACTTTCATTGACCGAGGTCACGTTTCCGTCACAGGGAGTTTTTATGCTGGCGGCCTGAGGCACCCCCACCTGAAGCAACCGGAGCCCTCATGGCAACCCCGTCACTGGCTAACCTGCCCCACCTCGACGCCCGCCCGCAGCTTTCCCACAAACCCGGCCGTGCCACGCTCACCCTGTTCTACGGCCTGCTCCTGGCCGGACTCGGCTACACCGCCTGGAGCCTGACCCAAGATGTCAATGCCAGCGGTACAGTGGTCACCACCTGGGCCCCCTTTCTGTTGCTGGGGCTGGCCCTGCTGATCGCCCTGGGCTTCGAGTTCGTCAACGGCTTCCACGACACCGCCAATGCTGTGGCCACGGTGATCTACACCCACTCATTGCCGGCCCCCGTGGCGGTGGTCTGGTCCGGTTGCTGCAATTTCCTCGGCGTGCTGCTGTCCAGCGGCGCGGTGGCCTTCGGCATCATTGCCTTGCTGCCGGTGGAGCTGATCCTCCAGGTCGGCTCCTCGGCGGGCTTCGCCATGGTCTTCGCCTTGCTGCTGGCGGCGATCATCTGGAACCTGGGCACCTGGTGGCTGGGCCTACCGGCCTCTTCCTCGCATACGCTGATCGGCTCGATCATCGGCGTCGGCGTGGCCAACGCACTGATGCACGGCCGCGACGGCACCAGTGGCGTGGACTGGACCCAGGCAAGCAAGGTCGGCTATGCCTTGCTGTTCTCGCCGCTGATCGGCTTCGCCTGCGCCGCGCTGTTGCTGCTGGCCCTGCGTCAGTTGGTCAAGCGCCCGGAGTTGTACCAGGCGCCGGTGGGCAAACAGCCGCCGCCCTGGTGGATCCGCAGCCTGCTGATCCTTACCTGTACAGGCGTGTCCTTCGCCCACGGCTCCAACGACGGGCAGAAAGGCATGGGCCTGATCATGCTGATCCTGGTCGGCACCTTGCCCATGGCCTATGCCCTGAACAAGACCATGCCCAGCGAGCAGGCGCTGCAATTCTCCGCCGTCGCCGAAGCAACCCGCGAGGCGCTGGTGCGCAGCGCGCCGCAGCCGGCAACGGCCGATCCGCGCCAGACCCTCACCGCCTTCATCGCCGAGCCCAAGGCCAACCCTGAACTGGTCCCTGCCCTGGCAGCACTGACCGGCATGATCGGCAGCGAGGTCAAAGGCTATGGCTCGCTCAACCGGGTGCCGGCCGAGGCCATGGCCAACGTGCGCAACGACATGTACCTGACCAGCGAAGCCATCCGCCTGCTAGACAAGCAGCCGCTGGTGGACTTTGACACCGATACCCGCGATCACCTGCAGTTGTTCAAGAAACAACTGGACGACGCCACCCGCTACATCCCGCTGTGGGTCAAGGTCGCCGTGGCCATCGCCCTGGGCCTGGGCACCATGGTCGGCTGGCGGCGCATCGTGGTCACGGTAGGCGAGAAGATCGGCAAGACCCACCTGAGCTACGCCCAGGGCGCCTCGGCGGAAGTGGTAGCCATGTGCACCATCGCGGCCGCGGACATGTACGGATTGCCGGTGTCGACCACCCATGTGCTGTCGTCGGGGGTGGCCGGGAGCATGGTCGCCAATGGCTCGGGAATCCAGAAGCGCACCCTGCTCAACCTGCTGATGGCCTGGGTGCTGACCTTGCCGGCAGCGATGTTGCTGGCGGGGAGTCTCTACTGGCTGCTGAACCTGGTCTTCTGAGTGTACGCATCACCTGTAGGGGCGGTGGTTCGCCGCACCTACAGGGACAACCTCATTCCGGGATCTTCAAGCCCCGCTGCACCGCCGGCCGCTCAAGGAATTTCGACAGCACCCGCTGAACGTTCTTGAAGTCGTCGAAACCCACCAGCTCCCCGGCCTCATAGAAGCCCACCAGGTTGCGCACCCAGGGGAAGGTGGCGATGTCGGCGATGCTGTAGGCGTCCATGATCCACTCACGCCCTTCCAAGTGCCGATCGAGCACGCCCAGCAGGCGCCGCGACTCGGCCACGTAGCGGTCACGCGGACGCTTGTCTTCATAGTCCTTGCCAGCGAACTTGTTGAAGAAACCGAGCTGGCCGAACATCGGGCCGATGCCGCCCATCTGGAACATCAGCCACTGGATCGTCTGGTAACGCTGGGCTGGGTCCTGGCTCAGCAGTTGTCCGGTCTTGTCGGCCAGGTACTGGAGGATCGCCCCAGACTCGAACAACGGCAGCGGCTCACCACTGGGGCCGCTCGGGTCGAGGATCGCCGGGATCTTGTTGTTGGCGCTTAGGGAGATGAACTCCGGACTCATCTGGTCGTTGCTGTCGAAGCTGACCCTGTGCGCCTCGTAGGGCAGCCCGGTCTCCTCGAGCATGATCGAAACCTTGACGCCGTTAGGCGTGGGCAGCGAATACAGTTGCAGGCGCTCAGGGTGACGCGCCGGCCATTTGCGGGTAATCAGGAATGCGCTGAGATCAGTCATCATTGTCCTCTTCAGGCTTGTCCATGGGCTTTGAGCTTGAGTTTCTCGGTGTCCACTCGTACGAACACCGAGTCCGCCGTCACGGTCAGCACGTCGCCGGCCCAGACCTCGCAGATCACCCGGCTCTTGCGCCCGACCTCGCCTTCGACCCGCGCCTTGAGCAGCAGTTCGACGCCCATGGGCGTGGGCTTGAGGTAGCTCAGGCTGAGTTGCCCGGTGACGCAGTCGATACACGGCAAGCTACCTGGCTCGCGGCCCTCGGCGCGGTAGTGGTAGGCCATGGCCGTCCAGTTGGAATGGCAATCGACCAGCATCGCCAGCAAGCCTCCGTACACCAGCCCAGGCCAGCCGGTGAAATCGCCGTCGGGAGAATGACGGCACAGTACGTGAATGCCGTCGGTGTCCCAGTGGCTCTGGACATGCAAGCCGCTGGGGTGGGAGCAACCGCAGCCGTAGCAGATACCGTCCGGAGCGGCCAACTCCTGGAGGGAAAGTACTTGGTCGTTCATGGAATTCCTGTAATTGTCAGTATTGGAAAAGGTCACTAGGGTAGCGCCGCGCCCACACCGCGCCAATGAAAAAGCCCATGGCAAGGCCATGGGCTCGGGTGCAGCCAGGCGCTGTCAGGCACCTTCCCCGCTGGCCACGGCGGCATTCGCCGGGGCAATCCCACCCCGTCGGCGGGTCAGGGAGATCAGCAGGATAGCCAGGGTCACACCGGCGGTCATCAGGGTTTCGTAACGATAGGCATCGCTGAACAGCATGTAGCCCAGGACCATGAGGATCAGGCCAATGACCAGCCAGGTCAGCCACGGGAACAGCCACATCTTCAGCGCAAGCTCGGTGCCTTCACGGTCAGCCCGGGCCCGCATGCGCAGCTGCGACACGGCGATCACCAGGTACACCAGCAGGGCGATGGCGCCCGTGGTCGAGAGCAGGAAGCCGAACACCTTGCCGGGAAACACATAGTTGACGAAGCAGCCGGCAAAGCCCGCCAGGGTCGACAGAACCACGGCCACCGTCGGCACACCATTACCGGATATGCGCTTGATCATGGCCGGCGCCTCGCCCCGCGCACCCAGCGAATAGAGCATGCGCGAGGCGGTGTACAGGCCGGAGTTCATGCAACTGGTCACCGCCACCAGCACCACCAGGTCGACCATCAGCTTGGCCCCCGGCACATTGAGCACTTCCAGCACCCGCTGGAACGAGCCGACGGCTTTCAGGCCAGGGTCGTTCCAGGCCACCAGCGATACCACCAGGAAGATCGAGGCCAGGTAGAAGATGGCGATGCGGTACACCACCAGGTTGGTGGCGCGGCGGATCTTGTCTTTCGGGTTGGAGGTCTCGTCGGCGGCAATGGTGACGATCTCGGCACCGAAGAACGAGAAGATGGTGATCAGCACGCCCCCGAGCACGGTGCCAAAACCGTTGGGCATGAAGCCGCCATTGGCCCATAGCTGGCTGACGCCAGAGGTCTCGGCCAGGGGCCAGAAGCCGAACACCGCCAGGCTACAGACCACGATGAAGCCGAGGATGGCGATGACCTTGATCAAGGCGAACCAGTACTCGAACTCACCGAAGTTCTTCACGCTGATCAGGTTAGTGCACGACAGCACGATCATGATCAAGAAGGCGAACAGCCAGGACGGCACACCAGGGAAATAGGCATGCAGGATATCCGCGCCGGCGATAGCCTCGACCGGAATGATCAGCACCCAGAACCACCAGTACAACCAACCGATGGTAAAGCCCGCCCAAGGCCCGATGGCCTCGGTGGCGTAGGTGGAGAAGGAGCCGCTGTTGGGGTTGGCGATGGCCATTTCCCCGAGCATGCGCATCACCAGCAACACCAGCAGTCCTGTCATCGCATAGGAGATCAGGATGGCCGGGCCGGCGGTGGCGATGGCGTTGGAAGAACCGATGAACAGGCCAGCACCAATGATGCCGGCAATGGAAATCATGGATACCTGACGGGACGTCAGGCCGTGTTGCAGCGAACGCTGTTTCTTTTGTTGTAGCGATGCCATGGTGAACCCTCAAGTGGGTCGGCCGCAGTGCACGCGGCTGAGTTGGAGCAGGTTTCTTGTAAGTCTGTGCAACTATGTTCTTGTTATTTCAGAGAGGTGCGGTAGCGCTTCTGAGATAGGCATGTTTCTAGCGGGAGCGGCCTTGTATCGCGATGGACCGCACCGCAGCAGCAACAGCTGCCATTCGGCAAGTTACCCAAGCCGTCGAACACAATTCCCAGCGCCACTTTCGGACACACCCAAGCGTTTGAGCAGGTCATCGGCCATCTTGTTCTTCTCCTACATCGACAGCGGGTTGTAATCACTGATGCAGGTCAGTATTAATCTATAGGGGCAAGGCTAACAAACGACCTTTTCGAAGCACATGATTCCTTAACGGAATGACCTTCTTCCTTTTTTGCCCGGTGCACGCCCCCTATGTCCAAACGCCTGATGCCCTCGACCACCGCCCTGCAGTGTTTCGAGGCGGCCGCCCGCCACCTGAGTTTCACCCGTGCCGCCCAAGAGCTGCACCTGACCCAGAGCGCTGTCAGCAAACAGGTGGCCCAGCTCGAGGACATGCTGTCGCACCCGCTGTTCCAGCGCATCCGCCGACGCCTGCACCTGACCCCGGCCGGGGCCCTGTACCTCACCGAAGTGAACAAAATCCTCACCCAGATCGACATGTCCAGCCGCTACATCCTCAGCTATGGCGACGAAACCGAGGTGCTGCGCATCGCCACCCAGCCGACCTTCGGCGCGCGCTGGCTGGTGCCGAACCTCAAGGGCTTCGGCGAGCGCCATCCGCGCATCCACCTGGATATTCGCAACGAGCTGGAACCCTTTGACCTGGTGCGGGCCAAGGCCGATATCGCCTTTTTCTTCGGCCAGGGCACCTGGCCCGGGGCGACCTGCATCGAGCTGTTCAAGGAAGAGGTGGTGCCGGTGTGTGCCCCCGATCTGTTGGCCAGGTATCGTTTCGACAGCGCCGAGGCTCTCACCGAACACCGTTTGCTGCAGTGCGCGTCACGCCCGGAAGCCTGGCATGAATGGTTTCTCGGCCAAGGCCTGCACAGCCAGAACAGCTACCACGGGCCGCGTTTCGACACCTTCTACCTGTGCATCCGCGCGGCCATTTCCGGCTGTGGCATCGCCCTGATCCCGCGTTACCTGGTGGCCGAGGAGTTGGCTGAAGGCAAGCTGGCGGTGGCCTGGGATTACCCGGTGCCCAGCGATGGTTCGCACTTCATCGCCCATGCCGAGCACGCCGCCGAAGTGCCCAAGGTGCGCGCCTTCGTCCAATGGATCCGCGAGCGGGTGGCCGAGAGCGCTTTGAGCGTTGAGGGCCCAACTTCCAGAATTGCAGGAATGATTGCAATCCGATAATTCGTTTGCGGAATGTTGCCCCGGCGCGCTTGGATAATAAGAAACGCAAACAAGGGCCGCGTGCAGATGAATCAGGAAAGTATCAGCCAATCCATTGCCATCGTTCACCCAATTACACTTTCCCATGGCCGTAATGCCGAAGTCTGGGATAACGATGGCAAACGTTATATCGACTTTGTCGGCGGTATTGGCGTACTTAATCTAGGCCATTGCAACCCGGCCGTAGTCGAGGCGATCCAGACCCAGTCCACCCGCCTGACCCACTACGCCTTCAATGCCGCGCCACATGAGCCCTACCTGAACCTAATGCAGCGTCTGGAACAATTCGTACCGGTCAGCTACCCCTTGGCGGGCATGCTCACCAACAGCGGCGCGGAGGCAGCGGAGAACGCCCTCAAGATCACCCGTGGCGCCACCGGCAAGCGCGCCATCATCGCCTTCGACGGCGGCTTCCATGGCCGCACGCTGGCCACGCTCAACCTCAACGGCAAGGTCGCGCCCTACAAGCAACGGGTGGGCGAGCTGCCTGGACCGGTGTACCACCTGCCCTACCCCAGCCCGGACACCGGCGTTACCACCGAGCAGGCGCTCAAAGCCATGGAGCGTCTGTTCAGCGTCGAGATCGCGGTGGAGGACGTGGCGGCATTCATCTTCGAACCCGTGCAAGGCGAAGGCGGCTTTCTCGCCTTGGAGCCAGCCTTCGCCCAGGTCCTGCGGCGCTTCTGCGACGAGCACGGGATCCTGGTCATCATCGACGAAATCCAGTCGGGTTTCGGCCGCACCGGTCAGCGCTTCGCGTTCTCGCGACTGGGGATCGAACCGGACCTGTTGCTGCTGGGCAAGAGCATTGCCGGCGGCATGCCGCTGGGCGCAGTGGTCGGGCGCCGGGACCTGCTCGCCAGCCTGCCCAAGGGCGGCCTGGGCGGCACCTACTCGGGCAACCCGATCGCTTGTGCCGCGGCCCTGGCCAGCCTGGCGCAGATGAGCGATGGGAACCTGGCCACCTGGGGCGAACGCCAGGAACAGGCCATCGTCAGCCGCTACGAACGCTGGAAGGCCAACAACCTGTCGCCCTGGCTCGGCCGTTTGACCGGCACCGGCGCCATGCGCGGCATCGAGCTGATCAATGCCGATGGCAGCCCGGCGCCGGCACAACTGGCGCAACTGCTGCAAACGGCGCGTGCCGCCGGCCTGCTGCTGATGCCCAGCGGCAAGGCGCGGCACATCATCCGCCTGCTGGCTCCCCTGACCATCGAGCCCGAGGTGCTGGAAGAAGGCCTGGACATCCTCGAAGGCTGCCTGGGCGGCTTGAGCTGAGTTAGAGCCCCAGTTCCTGAGGCGTGAGCATGTCGCATTCGAAGGCGATCCAGCCGCCTTCGAGTTCGGCATGACCATTGACGATCGGGCCGTAGTAGGTCAGGCCGTTCTCCAGGGTTACGCAGATATGGGTCGCGCCGTCCGGTGCGGCCAGGCTGCCGACGAAGTGCACCTTCTTCAGCGACTCGGTCACCGCTTCCAGGCCGATGCGCACGGCAGTGTTCTCGACCGCCTCGACCTCGCCGCCTCGCTCCTCGGCGCTGACGGTTACGGTGGCTGTGTACTGGTACATACATTGACTCCAACGACAGGGTAGATCGGCGCCCGGTAGCGCCAGGGGCGCCTAGGGTATGTCACGAAAGCGTCTTCGACGAGTAGAGATTCCATCGCCTCAGGCTTTTCTGGTGTTGCAGCCTCGAAGTAGGAGCGAGCGTCAGCTCGCGATGCCGCGCGTGGGCGGCGCGGGATCTCAAGAGCGCCCCAGGACTCCAGGCATGCCGCGAATGGGCCAACGCAGGCACCTCATCACCTTCAGGCCCTCCTCCCAGCCGTCACACGCATGGCTATCCCCCGCCCCGGCTGGTATGGTGCCCGCCAGTAAAAGCGACACGACACGAGGATCCCGAGTGAGCGCCGAAGAACCCCTGATCGCAGACCTGTTCGAGGTCGACAAACGCCTGAACCTCAAGCCGGTGGTAGATTTCAACACCTACCTGCGCAACGCTTTCGGCGACGGGCCCTGCCGTTGCAACCGTTGCCTGGAAAGCGGCGGCGACGAAAGCGGCTACACCCACCGCCATAGCTTCGCCCTGGAAGGCCGCCAAGTACACCGGCGCTTTGCCAACACCGCCGGCAGCGATGTGTTGCTGGTGCTGAAGAAGGCCTGGCTGTCGTACACCAAAGCCGAACTGAATACGGTCGGCGAACTCGACCTGACCACCATCAAGACCTTCACCGACGCGTCCCTGCACGAACGCTTGCTGGCCCTGCTCCCAGCCAGCGGCCTGGCCCGGGAAGTCGAAGGGCAGTGGCAGTTGCAGGCGCTGGCCGACTGAGATCTAGCGGCCGTGCAAAACTGCACGGCCCTTCTCCAGGTAGGCGTCCATTTCGTCCTTTGGCACCATGCTGCCGCCGGTCGCCCAAACCAGGTGGGTGGCCCTGGCCATCCGCTGCCCGTCCAACCCCAGGCGCTGCCGATAGCCTTGTGCCTCTAACAGTACCCGGCCCATGCCCGGCACGCCGGCCAGGGCCGAGGGTTCCAACTCCAGTCCCTCGAGGTTGTGGGCCAGCGCCAGCAGGCGGAACAGCTCAGCATCGCTGACGGTGTAGTAGCCATCGATCAAGCGCTGCAAGGCACGGCCAACGAAACCGGAAGGACGCCCTACGGCCAGGCCGTCGGCGGCGGTCTGGTTGTCCAGGCCGAAGTCGTAGACCGAGACCTGTTCATGCAGCCCGGTATAAACCCCCAGCAACATGCAAGGCGAATGGCTCGGCTCGGCGAACAGGCAATGTACCGCATCGCCGAATACCTGCTTCAAGCCGAAGGCCACGCCACCCGGCCCGCCGCCGACACCACAGGGCAGGTAGACGAACAATGGATGCTCGGCATCCACTTGGACGCCCGCTTGCGCCAACTGATCGCGCAGGCGCTGCGCCGCCACGGCGTAACCAAGGAACAGGTCGGTGGAATTCTCGTCATCGACGAAGTGGCAACGTGGGTCGGCGTCAGCCTCGTGCCTGCCCTGGGCCACGGCGACGCTGTAGTCGGCACTGTATTCGCGCACCTCGACACCACAAGCACGCAGGCGCTCCTTCTTCCATTGCCGGGCATCGGCAGACATGTGCACCGTGGTCCTGAACCCCAGGCGAGCGCCCATGATGCCAATCGACAGGCCAAGGTTGCCGGTCGAGCCGACGGCAATGCTGTATTGGCCAAAGAAGGCCCGCGCCTTGTCGCTGTCCAGCACGCCATAGTCGTCGCCGACCTGCAGCAGGCCGCCGGCCAGGGCCAGGTCCTCGGCATGCTTGAGTACCTCGTAGATACCGCCACGGGCCTTGATCGAGCCGGAGATGGGCAGCAGGTTGTCAGCCTTGAGCCAGAGGGCGCCACTGGGCTCGATGCCGAGTTCCTCAAACAGAGCGGCCTGCAACTTCGGCACCGGCATCAGCGGTGACTCGATCAAGCCCCCGTCCGCCGCCGTTTGCGCAAAGGCCGAAGCGATGAACGGCGCGAAACGCGCCAGACGGGCGCTGGCCTGGGCGATATCGCTGGCGTCCAGCGGCACATCCGCCAGCGCCGTTCCGGCCGGTGCCAGGGCCGGGTTGAACCAGGTGACCGGCGCATGCCGCACCAGGTCGGCGATCAGCGGGTGCTGCCGGCACCAGGTCTCCAGCGGTACGTCCAGGGCCATGAGGCATACTCCATGCAGATAACAGGGCAAGCCCACGATTAGGCGGCAGCACTCGGCGCTTTGACAACCGCAGATTTTTCACACCATCGCCAAAGCAGGATCATCCCGTTCTGCTACCTTGGGAATACCCGCTCACCCACAGGTGACAGACCATGGCCCGCACAACCCCTATTGAGCTGTACCGCAACATCGGCATCGTCGCTCACGTGGATGCCGGCAAGACCACCACCACCGAACGCATCCTGTTCTACACCGGCGTCAATCACAAGATGGGCGAGGTGCATGACGGCGCGGCGACCATGGACTGGATGGCCCAGGAGCAAGAGCGCGGCATCACCATCACCTCCGCGGCGACCACCGCCTTCTGGCAGGGCTCGGCCAACCAGTTTGCCGACAAGTACCGCTTCAACATCATCGATACCCCCGGGCACGTCGACTTCACCATCGAGGTGGAACGCTCGCTGCGCGTGCTCGATGGCGCGGTGGTGGTATTCAGTGGTGCCGACGGGGTCGAGCCGCAGTCCGAGACCGTCTGGCGCCAGGCCAACAAATATCATGTGCCGCGCCTGGCCTACATCAACAAGATGGACCGCCAGGGCGCCGACTTCCTGCGCGTGGTCAAACAGATCGATCAGCGCCTGGGACATCACCCGGTGCCGATCCAACTGGCGATCGGTAGCGAGGAAAACTTCGCCGGCCAGATCGATCTGGTAAAGATGAAAGCCATCTACTGGAACGAGGCAGACCAAGGCACCAGCTACCGTGAGGAAGAAATCCCCGCCGACCTGCTGCCACTGGCTCAGGAATGGCGCGCACACATGGTCGAAGCCGCCGCCGAGGCCAACGACGAGCTGACCATGAAGTTCCTCGAGGGCGAGGAGCTTTCCATCGACGAGATCAAGGCTGGTCTGCGCCAGCGCACCCTGGCCAACGAGATCGTGCCGACCATTCTCGGTTCGTCTTTCAAGAACAAGGGCGTGCCACTGATGCTCGACGCGGTGGTCGACTACCTGCCCGCCCCCAGCGAGATTCCGGCGATCAATGGCACCGACCCGGACGACGAGGAAAAACATCTGGAGCGCCACGCCGACGATAACGAGCCGTTCTCCGCCCTGGCCTTCAAGATCGCCACTGATCCGTTCGTCGGCACCCTGACCTTCGCCCGGGTCTACTCCGGCGTGCTCAGCTCCGGCGATGCGGTGCTCAACTCGGTTAAGGGCAAGAAGGAACGGGTCGGGCGCATGGTGCAGATGCACGCCAACCAACGGGCAGAGATCAAGAACGTCTGCGCCGGCGACATCGCCGCGCTAATCGGCATGAAGGACGTCACTACCGGCGACACCCTCTGCGACCTGAACAAACCGATCATCCTCGAACGCATGGACTTCCCCGACCCGGTGATCTCCGTGGCCGTGGAGCCCAAGACCAAGGCCGACCAGGAAAAAATGGGCATCGCCCTGGGCAAGCTGGCCCAAGAGGACCCGTCGTTCCGGGTCAAGACCGATGAGGAGACCGGCCAGACCATCATCTCAGGCATGGGCGAGTTGCATCTGGACATCATTGTCGACCGCATGAAGCGTGAGTTCAGCGTCGAGGCCAATATCGGCAAACCGCAGGTCGCCTACCGAGAAAAGATCCGCAACACCTGCGAGATCGAAGGCAAGTTCGTCCGTCAGTCCGGTGGACGCGGCCAGTATGGCCATTGCTGGATCCGCTTCACACCCGGCGAGGAAGGCAAGGAGGGCCTGGAGTTCATCAACGAGATCGTCGGCGGGGTGATCCCGCGCGAGTACATCCCGGCGATCCAGAAAGGCATCGAGGAACAGATGCAGAACGGCGTGCTCGCCGGCTACCCCTTGATTGGCCTGAAGGCCGCCGTGTTCGATGGCTCTTACCACGACGTCGACTCCAACGAGAATGCCTTCAAGATCGCCGCGTCCATGGCCACCAAGCAACTGGCTCAGAAAGGCGGCGCGGTGCTACTGGAGCCGGTGATGAAGGTCGAGGTGGTGACACCCGAGGAGTACCTGGGCGACATCATGGGCGACCTGAGTCGCCGGCGCGGCATGATCCAGGGCTCGGACGAAACCCCGGCCGGCAAGGTGATCCGTGCCGAGGTGCCATTGGGAGAGATGTTCGGCTACTCCACCGACATGCGTTCGATGACCCAGGGACGGGCCAGCTATTCGATGGAGTTCACCAAGTATGCCGAGGCGCCCGCGAGTATCGCCGACGTCATCGTCAAGAAGAACAGAGGCGAATAACAGTGCCCACGCCCCTGCAGGACCTGGCTTGCCGGCTTCTGCAGGGGCGTAGTCTCGCCGTTGTCAGGCCTGCTGTTCCCCTGCCCGCTTGAGCAACTGTTTGCACCTTTCAGACAAGTGCACCACCCGCAGGTGCTTGCCCGCCTTGGCATAGCGCTCACGCAACGTCTTCAACGCGGCAATCGCCGAATAGTCGACAAAGCTCAGGTGCTGGCAATCCAGGGTCACCCGCGGCGGGTCATTGGCCGGGTCGAACTGATTGAGGAACGGTGTGCTGGAGGCGAAGAACAGCGTCCCGTGCACCTGGTAGACCTTGCCGCCCTCATCGTCCTCATGGCTGTCGGCATACAACTCACGCGCATGCTGCCAAGCGAAATTGACCGCAGCGATGACAATGCCGAACAGCACCGCCGTGGCCAGGTCAGTGAGCACCGTGACCACCGTCACCGCGATGATCGCCAACACATCGCTGGCCGGCACCCTGCGCAGCACCCGCAGCGAGGCCCAGGCGAAGGTCTGCTGGGCCACCACGAACATCACCCCGACCAGCGCCGCCAGTGGAATGCGTTCGATCAGCGGTGAAAGAAACAGGACGAACAGCAGGATCATCACCCCGGCGACCACCCCGGACAGGCGACCACGGCCACCTGAGCTGAGGTTAATCACGGTCTGGCCGATCATCGCGCAACCACCCATGCCGCCGCACAGCCCGGAGACCATGTTGGCCGCGCCCAGAGCCATGCATTCGCGGTCAGGGAAGCCACGGCTCTCGGTGATCTCGTCGGTGAGGTTGAGGGTCAGCAGGGTCTCCAGTAGGCCGACCATGGCCATCAGCACCGCGTAGGGGGCGATGATCCTCAAGGTCTCAAGGCTCCAGGGCACCTCCGGCCAGGCCAACTGCGGCAGGCCACCGGCGATTTGGGCCATGTCACCGAGGGTACGGGTCGGTAGATCGAGCAGGTACACCAGCACGCCGACTCCGAGGATGGCGATCAGCGCTGGCGGTACGGCACGGGTCAGGCGCGGCAGCAGGTAGACCACCAGCATAGTCAGGGCCACCAGTCCCAGCATCAGATACAGCGAAGGGCCGCTGAGCCAGTGCCCGCCAGCCTTGAAGTGCTCCATCTGAGCCAAGGCAATAACGATGGCCAGGCCGTTGACGAACCCGAGCATCACCGGGTACGGCACTAGCCGCACCAGCTTGCCCAGGCGCAGTGCGCCGAACAGGATCATCAGCAACCCGCCAAGCAACACCGTAGCCAGCAGGTACTGCACGCCGTGCTGCACCACCAGCGCGACGATCACCACCGCCATCGATCCGGCTGCACCGGAAATCATGCCAGGGCGGCCGCCGAACAAAGCCGTCAGGGTACAGATGATGAAAGCGCCGTACAGGCCCATCAGTGGGTTGAGGTGGGCGACCAGGGCAAAGGCGATGCACTCGGGCACCAGGGCGAACGACGTGGTCAGGCCGGCGAGCACGTCGGCGCGAAGGCGGGCTGGTTTCATGGGTTTCCTGTGGTTTGTCCGGCCACTGGACCGTGCGGTGAACTCACACACACCACCGCTCCCGCAGGGACGGCGGCGCATCCAAATCTACCGTCCAGGCCCCGTTTGGCCGAAGCGTAAAAAAAACGAGGAGCGATGTTACGAAATTTGTCTGGCAGCGGCCACCACGGCGCGTGTCAGCGCACCCGGTCCAGGCTCTGCACTGCCAGGTCCAGGGCACGTTGCATGTCCAGCCTGGCCGAGCGCCCCAGGTCAGGGTGATGCAGTTGGCCATTGCGTTCGGAGGGCAGGATCGGCGCGGTCAGGTCTTCGGCATCCATGGCCTCGAAGTCCTGCTCTGTCCCCAAGGTCAGAGCACTGCGGCGCAGCAGCATGCGCACCTGCTCCGGCGTCAGTGACGGGTTGATCGACAACATGGTGGCCACGGTCGCGGTGACCAGCGGCGTGGCATAGGAGGTGCCACAGTGCGCCTCTTTGCCAGCGCCCGTCCGGATGCAGGCGGCGGCGCTGACATCCACGCGCATGTCGATGTTCGAGCTGTCGCGCTTGACCACGTGGGCCGGGTTCTCCACCGGCGTGTTCCGCTCACTGCGCTGATGGCCACCGACCACCAGCAGTTGCTCGGTAATGAAGGAAGACGGCAGACGGTACTCGTCGGTGCCGGACCAGGAAGCCCCGTTACCAGCCGAATTGACCACCACCACGTCAGGATGCTCCTTGCGCAACCAAAGGAAGAACTCTTCCAACAGTTCCTCGTAGCCGCTCATCGCCAGGCCCGAACGCACCAGCGAATCGACTTCGTCCCCGGCAATGTCCTTGGCCCCGACCCGATGGATGCCCCAGCTCCAGTTCAGCACCCGCACACCGTCCTCCACCAGGTTGACCGACGCGGCGATATTGGCGGTGATGCCAGCATCGGAGTTGCGCTCGACGATGACGTCGAACCCCGGACTGGAAGCGCCCAACCCCGTGAGGAAACCACTTTGAGCACCCTTGCCTCTGGCCGCGAGGATGCCGGCGACATAACTGCCATGGCTCTCGGCACGGTCGCCATCACGGGCATACAGGCAAGTGTGCCCAGGTTGGCAACGCCCCCGGTAGGTTGAAAAGCCGGGCGTATCGAAATCCACCTCCCGCTCGATCACCCCGACCCGAATGGGCTGTACCGGGATTTTTGAAGCGGGAATGCGCCGCTGGTAGTAGTAGAGGGCGTCCATGAAGCGGTTCGACGCCCATTCGTCCGCCTGACTGGTCGCCTTCGCTGCCCGGCCGGCAGCACCCTCTTCGCCACCCTCCGGGGCCGACTCCTCGATGATCATTGCGTCGACACTGGCTTCACTGCCCATGCGCAAGATCAGGGCATCGCGCTGGACCAGGCCACGGACCGGGAGGCGCAACTGGTAGACATTCAAGGGCGGGATCGCACCGACCACCTTGGCGCCATACTTGCCGGCGATGCGTCGGGCTTCCTTCAGTCCGTCGTGCTGCTCTTCGATCAGCAGGCTGACCAGGTCCAGGTAGGTCGTCAGGCCGTCCATATTCTTCGCTACTTCATCAGGGCCAGCCGCGACGACGTGGCTGCGCCGCTGGGTCAGCCATACCGGATTGCTGCGCTGGCCGCTCGCTTCCAGCCAGAGCGGAGCGCTGCGCTGGGCGGGCTTGTCCAGTTTCACCCGCAGGGTGTCGCCTTTGCGCTGGATGATTTCGGCTGGCAATGGCCTGTCATCCAGCCAGACAGTCGGCGCCCCCTGGCCCAAGCCTTCGACGCGTAAACACCAATGCTGCACTTCTTGGGCAAGCAGGTCGCCGCAACGTTGCAACTGTTTGATGCGCATGCCGTCCGACGCCACCGCTGTATTCAGCAGCAGGCAAAGCAGCATACCCAGGCAGGTTTTCATGGGGGAGCGACCCTCCATACCCTCTATTGCCAATCCGACCGGGGTGGCGAAACAAAGGTTCAGTACAGGATTGTCGAGAGAATTGAGCTGTGACCAGCGAAACACGAGCAAATTTGCCATCATGGCCTTTCCACCCGCGGAGATCATGGACATGCCGCTACGCCCCCTCCTCGCTTCCCTGTTGCTGGCTGCCAGCCTAGGCGCCCAGGCCGCCACCGAAGTACTGCCGCTGCAGCACCGTACCAGCGCCGAGCTGCTGCCCACCGTCCAATCCTTCCTCGGCAAGGACGGCACGGTCAGCAGCTTCGAGAACAAGCTGATCGTCAATGCCAGCCCCGAACGCATCGATGACCTGCGCACCCTGTTGCAGCAACTGGACACCGTCCCTCGCCGCCTGCTGATCAGCGTCGACAACGATGACAGCAACGTCCAGGACAACCGCGGCAATGCGCGGGTCATCCGTTATGGCACGGCCAACCGGGACGGCGGCCTGCAACAGGTGCAGGCCAGCGAAGGCAAGCCGGCGCTGATCCAGATCGGCCAAAGCGTGCCAGTCACCAGCACCAGCACCGACGGCTACGGCCGGGTGCAGAGCGACACCGAATACCGCAATGTCACCCAGGGCTTCTACGTGACGGCGAGCCTCAGCGGTGACACGGTTCATCTGGCGATCAGCACCAATAATGATCGAATGAGCGGGGAACGTGCCGATGTAGTGAAAGTACAAAGCACCGACACAAATATCACTGGCAGGCTCGGCGAGTGGATCACCTTGGCGGGGTTCAATCAGCAGAGCCAGACCGAACGCAGTGCGTCAAGCCTCAGTTACAGCACCCAGCTGGGTGAAAACATGACTTTGCGTGTCAAAGTCGACGCCCTGGACTGATCCCAGACAAATCAAGGCCTCGACCAAAGGCCTTGAAACTGACTGGCGAGTCGCATTAGACGAAAGATGTAGTGAGCATGAAAAAACACTACAAAACATTTGACGAGTCCTGTTTAGCAGAGGCATGATGGCCCCGCTCCCGCTAATCAGAGGCCCTGGCAAGGGCCTTCGAGACGCGCTCCTCCCTACCCCTGGAGGCGTCTCGTGTCTATACGGCCCACAAGGCAGTTTGATGGGATTGCGACTGCAACGAAGAAGTTGTCCCGAGGGACGGAAGCGCATCACCGCAGTACTTGGCAATCCCTGTTGAACCGCAGTACGGCATCCACGAGCCTGCCTGCAGCAACACACCTTCGCCTGGCCTGCACCCCTTCCCCTTCGAGCCTCCTCGTTCGCCGCCGCCATCTCGCCAGACAGGACAGCCGCCAAGGCCTCTGATCCGCGTCACGAGCACGAGCACATTTACCCAAGATCGATGCGACGAGGTTTATTTCCATGGCACTGACACGCGAACAGCAAATTGCAGCCCTCGAAAAAGACTGGGCCGAGAACCCGCGCTGGAAAGGCGTGACCCGTACCTACACCGCCGCTGATGTCGTTCGCCTGCGTGGCTCCCTACAACCGGAGTACACCCTGGCCCGCCTGGGTGCAGAAAAACTGTGGAAGCTGGTCACCGAAGGTGCCCACCCGTCCTTCCGCCCAGAAAAAGATTTCGTCAACTGCATGGGTGCCCTGACCGGTGGCCAGGCAGTTCAGCAGGTCAAGGCCGGCATCCAGGCCATCTACCTGTCCGGCTGGCAGGTTGCCGCCGACAACAACTCGGCCGAGTCCATGTACCCCGACCAGTCGCTGTACCCGGTCGACTCGGTACCGACCGTGGTCAAGCGCATCAACAACTCGTTCCGTCGCGCCGACCAGATCCAGTGGAAAGCCGGCAAGAACCCGGGCGATGACGGCTACGTCGATTACTTCGCCCCGATCGTGGCCGATGCCGAAGCCGGCTTCGGCGGCGTGCTGAACGCCTACGAACTGATGAAGAACATGATCGAAGCCGGTGCCGCTGGCGTGCACTTCGAAGACCAGCTGGCTTCGGTGAAGAAGTGCGGCCACATGGGTGGCAAGGTACTGGTGCCGACCCAAGAAGCCGTGCAGAAGCTGGTCGCTGCCCGCCTGGCCGCAGACGTAGCCGGTGTGCCGACCATCATCCTGGCCCGTACTGATGCTAACGCCGCTGACCTGCTGACCAGTGACTGCGACCCGTACGACCAGCCGTTCGTCGTCGGCGAGCGTACCCGCGAAGGCTTCTACAAAGTGCGTGCTGGCCTCGACCAAGCCATCTCCCGCGGCCTGGCCTACGCCCCTTACGCCGACCTGATCTGGTGCGAAACCGCCAAGCCGGACCTGGAAGAAGCCCGCCGCTTCGCCGAGGCGATCAAAAAGGAATACCCGGACCAGATCCTGTCGTACAACTGCTCGCCTTCCTTCAACTGGAAGAAGAACCTGGACGACGCCACCATCGCCAAGTTCCAGCGCGAGCTGTCGGCCATGGGCTACAAGCACCAGTTCATCACCCTGGCCGGCATCCACAACATGTGGCACGGCATGTTCAACCTGGCGCACGACTACGCCCGCAACGACATGACCGCCTACGTCAAACTGCAGGAGCAGGAATTCGCCGACGCCAACAAAGGCTACACCTTCGTAGCGCACCAGCAGGAAGTGGGCACCGGCTACTTCGATGACATGACCACCGTGATCCAGGGTGGCGCTTCGTCGGTGACCGCCCTGACCGGGTCGACTGAGGAAGAGCAGTTCCACTGATAGCGGTTTGCTGCTGAAGTAAAGAAGGCCCGGAGCCCGTGAGGGTGCCCGGGCCTTCTTTATTGGTTGCACGCAATCCCCTAGGAAACCGCCCCCCTTTGGTCCGCGCTGTCGTGCAGCGAACAAATGTCACAAGCACGGCGCCTACCCTGTGAGCGGGCTTGCCCACGACCTGTCGCGCAGCGACAGCATTCTGGGTGTCGCGCATACGCGCGGCGCGGCCGGCTCCAAGGTGCTGCGCGGCCCGGGATATATACGTCTATGCTTGGGCCACGACACCAGCAAGGACCCTCCATGTCCCGCCCAACCAGACTGTTCGTATTGGCCCTGGTCGCCGCTGCCCTCTATTTATATGCACTGACCAGCGGCAATGCCATCCTCTGCCTACTGGCCAAACCCGTTCCGGTACTGGTCCTGATCCTCTGGCTGCGCGCTACACCGGCCACGCCTTATCGCCACTGGATCATGATTGGCCTAGGCTTCTCGGTACTGGGCGATATCCTGCTGGCGGTCCCTGGAGACCTGTTCGTGTTCGGCCTAGCGGCGTTCCTCTGCGCACACTTGGCCTATCTGCGCGGTTACTGCGTCAGGACCCGACGGCTTGCCATTGCGGCTCTGCTGTTCTCCACCGCCAGCGGCGTAGTCCTGTTCAGCCTGCTCGCCAGCCATGGCCTGGGACCACTGATGATCCCCGTCGCCTTGTACGCCCTGGCGATCAGCGCCATGCTCTGGCGCGCCCTGGCCTGCGGCGGACTGGCAGCCTTGGGCGCCTGTGCATTCGTGTTGTCCGATAGCCTGATCGGCATCGACCGTTTCGTGTCCGCCTTCGCTGCGGCACAGTACCTGATCATCCTGACCTACTGGGCTGGCCAATGGGCGATCGCCACCTCAGCGAATCACAGCTCAATCGATAAAGTATTGACCCAGAGCGGTTCGCAGGTGGCCAAAAACTGCTAGAACCTGCGCAGTTTCTTTGCAAGTACTGCGAGGGGTACACAATGAGCCTTAGAGGACCTGGTACAAGTAAGACCAATGATCAAATCGTAATGAGACTAATTATCATTGAGGAAGTAAGGATTCATTACGCCAGGCAAGAAACATAATTAACAAAAGCCGGCGGAATGCCCATTTTTCAAGGGCTACAGCCAGTTACGAAAGATTTTTGTTCTTAATCCTACGAATAAATTTGCTGCAGAAATTTTACTTGCTACGGGTTTACCCATAAAATCAGCGCGATAGATTCCGCTGCGACATTTCGTCACTGCATTACTTATTTCAGACTGCAGAGCTGGGTCTCTGTATAAGGATTTCTAGCATGTCCGATTCGACAGGACTGATCGCCCACAACTGGGGCCTTGCCATCTTCCTTCTGGGTGTCGTCGGCCTTTGCGCCTTCATGCTCGGTCTGTCCAGCCTGCTCGGTAGCAAGGCATGGGGCCGCAGCAAGAACGAGCCCTTCGAATCGGGCATGCTGCCCGTCGGCAGCGCCCGCCTGCGCCTGTCCGCCAAATTCTATCTGGTCGCGATGCTGTTCGTGATCTTCGATATCGAAGCCCTCTTTCTCTTTGCCTGGTCTGTGTCCGTCCGCGAAAGCGGCTGGACCGGATTCGTCGAAGCACTCGTTTTCATAGCAATTCTGTTGGCTGGTCTTGTCTACCTTTGGCGGGTCGGGGCGCTCGATTGGGCTCCCGTGGGTCGTCGCAAGCGGCAAGCGAAGCTGAAACAATGAGGCTTTGGCAATGCAATACAATCTCACCAGAATCGATCCGGATGCGCCCAACGAGCAGTATCCAGTCGGGGACCGGGAAACCGTCTCCGACTCGCTGCTAGAGGACCAGGTCCACAAGAACATCTTCATGGGCAAGCTTGAGGATGTGCTGCGTGGCGCGGTCAACTGGGGCCGCAAGAACTCCCTCTGGCCGTACAACTTCGGCCTGTCCTGCTGCTACGTGGAAATGACCACGGCCTTCACGGCGCCCCACGACATCGCCCGCTTCGGCGCCGAAGTCATCCGGGCTTCGCCGCGCCAGGCCGACTTCATGGTCGTCGCCGGTACCTGCTTCATCAAGATGGCGCCGATCATCCAGCGCCTGTACGAGCAGATGCTCGAACCGAAGTGGGTGATCTCCATGGGTTCGTGCGCCAACTCCGGTGGCATGTACGACATTTACTCGGTCGTTCAGGGGGTCGACAAGTTCCTCCCCGTGGATGTCTACGTGCCTGGCTGCCCGCCTCGCCCTGAAGCTTTCCTGCAAGGCCTGATGCTGCTGCAGGAGTCGATTGGCCAGGAGCGACGCCCGCTTTCCTGGGTTGTTGGTGATCAAGGCATTTACCGTGCCGAGATGCCTGCCCAGAAAGATCTGCGTCGTGAACAGCGCATCCAGGTCACCAACCTGCGCAGCCCCGACGAAGTCTGATCCAGCGACCTGCCGCCCGTTCCAGCGAACCGGCGGCCTGGCTTCATTCTCTACGTTGACCGAAAGCGACCGAGACCATGACAGCGGACACCGCTATTTATATTCCGCCTTACAAGGCTGACGACCAAGATGTGGTCGTCGAACTGAACAACAAATTCGGCCCGGAGGCGTTCGTCGCCCAAGAGACCCGTACCGGCATGCCGGTGCTCTGGGTTACCCGTGCCAAGCTGATCGAAGTCCTGACCTTCCTGCGCAACGTCGCCAAACCGTACAGCATGCTGTACGACCTGCACGGCGTCGACGAGCGCCTGCGCACCCAGCGCCGTGGCCTGCCAAGTGCCGACTTCAGCGTGTTCTACCACCTGCTCTCGGTGGAACGGAACAGCGACGTGATGATCAAGGTCGCCCTGAGCGAGAACGACCTGAACCTGCCCACCGTGACCAGCCTGTGGCCCAATGCCAACTGGTACGAGCGTGAAGTCTGGGACATGTTCGGCATCGACTTCGCCGGCCACCCGCACCTGTCGCGCATCCTCATGCCGCCGACTTGGGAAGGCCACCCACTGCGCAAGGACTTCCCTGCCCGCGCCACCGAGTTCGACCCGTTCACCCTGAACCTGGCCAAGCAGCAGTTGGAAGAAGAATCCGCGCGCTTCAACCCTGAAGCCTGGGGCATGAAGCGCCACGGCGCCAACGAAGACTACATGTTCCTCAACCTGGGCCCGAACCACCCTTCGGCCCACGGCGCCTTCCGTATCGTCCTGCAACTGGACGGCGAAGAGATCATCGACTGCGTCCCGGACATCGGCTACCACCACCGTGGTGCCGAAAAGATGGCCGAGCGCCAGTCCTGGCACAGCTTCATCCCCTACACCGACCGCATCGACTACCTCGGCGGGGTGATGAACAACCTGCCGTACGTGCTGGCGGTGGAGAAGCTGGCCGGCATCCAGGTGCCGCAGAAGGTCGACGTGATCCGCATCATGCTCGCCGAGTTCTTCCGCATCACCAGCCACCTGCTGTTCCTGGGCACCTACATCCAGGACGTCGGCGCCATGACGCCAGTGTTCTTCACCTTCACCGACCGTCAGCGCGCCTACACCGTGATCGAGGCCATCACGGGCTTTCGCCTGCACCCGGCCTGGTACCGCATCGGGGGCGTTGCCCACGACCTGCCACGCGGATGGGACAAGCTGGTCAAGGACTTCGTCGAGTGGCTGCCCAAGCGCCTGGACGAATACACCAAGGCCGCCCTGCAGAACAGCATCCTCAAAGGGCGGACCATCGGCGTTGCCCAGTACAACACCAAGGAAGCCCTGGAGTGGGGCGTCACCGGTGCCGGCCTGCGTTCCACCGGCCTGGACTTCGACCTGCGTAAAGCCCGCCCCTACTCCGGCTACGAGAACTTCGAGTTCGAAGTACCGCTGGCCCACAACGGCGATGCCTACGATCGCTGCATGGTCCGTGTCGAAGAGATGCGCCAGAGTATCCGTATCATCGACCAGTGCCTGCGCAACATGCCGGAAGGCCCGTACAAGGCGGATCACCCGCTGACCACGCCGCCACCGAAAGAGCGCACCCTGCAGCACATCGAAACCCTGATCACCCACTTCCTGCAGGTCTCGTGGGGCCCGGTCATGCCGGCCAACGAGTCCTTCCAGATGATCGAGGCGACCAAGGGCATCAACAGTTACTACCTGACGAGCGATGGCGGCACCATGAGCTACCGCACCCGGATCCGTACCCCGAGCTACGCGCACCTGCAACAGATCCCTTCGGTGATCCGCGGCAGCATGGTCGCCGACCTCATCGCGTACCTGGGCAGTATCGACTTCGTTATGGCTGACGTGGACCGCTAAGCATGAACAGCACGCTTATCCAAACCGACCGTTTCGTCCTGAGCGAAACCGAGCGCTCGGCCATCGAGCACGAGATGCATCACTACGAGGACCCGCGCGCGGCGTCCATCGAAGCCCTGAAGATCGTCCAGAAGGAACGCGGCTGGGTGCCGGACGGCGCCATCTATGCCATCGGCGAAGTGCTGGGGATTCCCGCCAGCGACGTCGAAGGCGTGGCCACCTTCTATAGTCAGATCTTCCGTCAGCCGGTCGGCCGGCACATCATCCGCGTCTGCGACAGCATGGTCTGCTATATCGGCGGCCACGAGTCCGTCGTCAGCCAGATCCAGAACGAGCTGGGCATCGGCCTGGGCCAGACCACCCCGGACGGTCGCTTCACCCTGCTGCCAGTGTGCTGCCTGGGTAACTGCGACAAGGCCCCGGCACTGATGATCGACGACGATACCTTTGGCGACGTGCAACCTGCCGGCGTGGCCAAACTGCTGGAGGGCTACGCATGACCATCACTTCCTTCGGCCCGGCCAACCGCATTGCGCGGTCCGCCGAGACCCACCCGCTGACCTGGCGCCTGCGCGACGACGGCGAGCCGATCTGGCTCGAGGAGTACCAGGCCAAGAACGGCTACGCCGCCGCCCGCAAGGCCCTGGCGCAGATGTCCCAGGACGATATCGTCCAGACCGTCAAGGATTCCGGCCTCAAGGGGCGGGGCGGCGCGGGCTTCCCGACTGGCGTCAAATGGGGCCTGATGCCCAAGGACGAGTCCCTGAACATCCGCTACCTGCTGTGCAACGCGGATGAGATGGAACCGAACACCTGGAAAGACCGCATGCTGATGGAGCAACAGCCCCATCTGCTGATCGAAGGTATGCTGATCAGCGCCCGTGCGCTGAAGGCCTACCGCGGCTACATCTTCCTGCGTGGCGAATACACCACCGCAGCTCGCAACCTCAACCGCGCGGTCGAGGAAGCCAAGGCCGCGGGCCTGCTGGGCAAGAACATCCTCGGCAGCGGCTTCGACTTCGAGCTGTTCGTCCACACTGGTGCCGGCCGCTATATCTGCGGTGAAGAAACCGCACTGATCAACTCCCTCGAAGGCCGCCGCGCCAACCCACGCTCCAAACCACCCTTCCCTGCTGCCGTGGGCGTGTGGGGCAAGCCGACCTGCGTGAACAACGTCGAGACCCTGTGCAACGTGCCGGCCATCGTCGGCAACGGCATCGACTGGTACAAGTCCCTGGCCCGTGAAGGCAGCGAAGACCACGGTACCAAACTGATGGGCTTCTCCGGCAAGGTGAAGAACCCGGGCTTGTGGGAACTGCCTTTCGGCGTCACTGCCCGCGAGCTGTTCGAAGACTACGCCGGTGGCATGCGCGACGGCTTCAAGCTCAAGTGCTGGCAGCCTGGCGGTGCCGGTACCGGCTTCCTGCTGCCCGAGCACCTGGACGCCCAGATGTACGCCGGCGGCATCGCCAAGGTCGGCACCCGTATGGGTACGGGCCTGGCCATGGCAGTGGACGACAGCATCAACATGGTGTCGCTGCTGCGTAACATGGAAGAGTTCTTCGCCCGCGAGTCCTGCGGCTTCTGCACCCCGTGCCGCGATGGCCTGCCGTGGAGCGTCAAGCTCCTGCGCGCCCTCGAGAAAGGCCAAGGTCAGCCCGGCGATATCGAGACCCTGCTGGGTCTGGTCGGCTTCCTCGGCCCAGGCAAGACCTTCTGTGCACATGCCCCAGGCGCCGTCGAGCCACTGGGCAGCGCCATCAAGTATTTCCGTCCGGAGTTCGAGGCCGGCATCGCTGCCACTGGCAGCGCCGCCCTGCGCCCGAACCTGGCCAAGCCGATTGTGGTCGGCGCATAACAAATGAAACGCGGGTGGTCCGTGCCGCCCGCTGCCTCGACAGCTCGCCCGGAATTGCCGGCGCGGGCCGCAGGCACACAGATTTCCATTAGCCACGCCCGCCCACGCGGGCCAACGAAGAACTTTGAACCATGGCCACTATCCACGTAGACGGCAAAGAGCTCGAAGTCAACGGCGCAGACAACCTGTTACAGGCCTGTCTGTCGCTCGGCCTCGACATCCCCTATTTCTGCTGGCACCCGGCGCTTGGTAGCGTCGGTGCCTGCCGGCAGTGCGCGGTCAAGCAGTACACCGACGAAAACGACACCCGCGGTCGTATCGTCATGTCCTGCATGACCCCTGCCTCCGACGGCACCTGGATCTCCATCGAAGACGAAGAAGCCAAGGTCTTCCGTGCCAGCGTCGTCGAATGGCTGATGACCAACCACCCGCACGACTGCCCGGTGTGCGAGGAAGGCGGTCACTGCCACCTGCAAGACATGACGGTGATGACCGGCCATAACGAGCGCCGTTACCGTTTCACCAAGCGTACCCACCAGAACCAGGACCTCGGCCCGTTCATCGCCCACGAGATGAACCGCTGCATCGCCTGCTACCGCTGCGTGCGCTACTACAAGGACTATGCCGGCGGCACCGACCTGGGTGTCTATGGCGCCCACGACAACGTGTACTTCGGCCGCGTCGAGGACGGTGCCCTGGAGAGCGAGTTCTCCGGCAATCTGACCGAGGTCTGCCCGACCGGTGTGTTCACCGACAAGACCCACTCCGAGCGCTACAACCGCAAGTGGGACATGCAATTCGCCCCGAGCATCTGCCATGGCTGCTCCAGCGGTTGCAACATCAGCCCGGGCGAACGTTACGGTGAGCTACGCCGGATCGAGAACCGCTTCAACGGCTCGGTCAACCAGTACTTCCTGTGCGACCGCGGGCGCTTCGGCTACGGCTATGTCAACCGCAAGGACCGCCCACGCCAGCCGCTGCTGGCCGACGGCACCAAGCTGAGCCTGGACGCTGCCCTGGACAAGGCCGCCGACATGCTGCGCGGCCGCACCATCGTCGGCATCGGCTCGCCACGCGCCAGCCTGGAAAGCAACTACGGCCTGCGCGAGCTGGTCGGCGCCGACTACTTCTACTCGGGCATGGAGGCCGGTGAGCTGGCCCGCGTGCGCCTGGCCCTGCAGGTGCTGAACGACAGCCCGCTGCCGGTCCCGACCCTGCGCGAGATGGAAGACCACGACGCCGTGTTCGTCCTCGGCGAAGACCTGACCCAGACCGCCGCCCGCGTCGCCCTGGCCCTGCGCCAGTCGGTCAAGGGCAAGGCCGAGGCCATGGCCGACGCCATGCGCGTACAGCCTTGGCTCGACGCCGCCGTCAAGAACATCGGCCAGCACGCCATGTACCCGCTGTTCATCGCCAGCCTGGCCGAGACCAAGCTCGATGACGTCGCCGAAGAATGCGTGCACGCCGCGCCGGACGACCTGGCCCGCCTCGGCTTCGCCGTGGCCCACGCCATCGACCCGAGCGCCCCGGCCGTCGAAGGCCTGGATGCCGAGGCCCTGGAACTGGCCAAGCGCATCGCCGATGCCCTGGTCGCCGCCCAGCGTCCGCTGATCGTCTCCGGTACTTCGCTGGCCTCGCCAGCACTGATCGAAGCTGCGGCGAACATCGCCAAAGCCCTGAAACTGCGTGAGAAGAACGGTTCGTTGAGCCTGGTGGTGCCTGAAGCCAACAGCCTCGGTATGGCCATGCTCGGTGGCGAGTCCATCGACGACGCTCTCGACGCTGTGATCAGCGGCAAGGCCGACGCCATCGTCGTCCTCGAGAACGACCTGTACAGCCGTGTTTCCGCAGCCAAGGTCGACGCCGCCCTGGCCGCAGCCAAGGTGGTGATCGTCGCCGACCACCAGAAGACCGCCACCACCGACCGCGCCGACCTGGTGCTGCCGGCCGCCTCCTTCGCCGAAGGCGACGGCACCCTGGTCAGCCAGGAAGGCCGTGCCCAGCGTTTCTTCCAGGTCTTCGATCCGACCTACCTGGACGCCAGCATCCTGGTCCACGAAGGCTGGCGCTGGATGCACGCCCTGCGTGCGACTCTGCTGAACAAGCCGGTCGACTGGACCCAGCTGGACCACGTCACCAGCGCCTGCGCCGAAGCCGCGCCGCAACTGGCCGGCATCGTCAACGCCGCGCCATCGGCCGCGTTCCGCATCAAGGGCCTGAAACTGGCCCGCGAACCGCTGCGCTACTCCGGTCGTACCGCCATGCGCGCCAACATCAGCGTGCACGAGCCGCGCACCCCGCAAGACAAGGACACCGCGTTCTCCTTCTCCATGGAAGGCTACTCGGGCTCGGCCGAACCGCGCCAGCAGGTGCCGTTCGCTTGGTCGCCGGGCTGGAACTCGCCCCAGGCCTGGAACAAGTTTCAGGATGAGGTCGGCGGCCACCTGCGTGCTGGCGATCCAGGCGTACGCCTGATCGAGTCCCAAGGCGATCGCCTGGGCTGGTTCAGCGCCATTCCGGGTGCCTTCAACCCGGTTCGCGGCACCTGGAAGGCCGTGCCGTTCTACCACCTGTTCGGCAGTGAGGAGAACTCCTCGCGCGCCGCTCCGGTGCAGGAGCGCATCCCGCAGGCCTACGTGGCCCTGGCCAAGTCCGAGGCGGACCGCCTGGGCGTCAACGACGGCGCCATGCTCAGCCTGAGCGTGGCCGGCCAGACCCTGCGCCTGCCACTGCGTGTCAATGAAGAACTGGGCGCAGGCCTGGTCGCCCTGCCGAAAGGCCTGGCCGGTATCCCGCCAGCCATCTTCGGCGCATCCGTCGAAGGCCTGCAGGAGGCAGCACAATGAGCTGGTTCACCCCCGAAGTGATCGAAGTGATCCTCTCTGTCGTCAAGGCCATCGTGGTCCTACTGGCGGTGGTGGTGTGCGGCGCGCTGCTCAGCTTCGTCGAGCGCCGCCTGCTGGGCTGGTGGCAGGACCGCTATGGTCCTAACCGCGTAGGCCCGTTCGGCATGTTCCAGATCGCTGCCGACATGCTGAAGATGTTCTTCAA
This sequence comes from Pseudomonas sp. X10, assembly GCF_054889225.1. Classification (NCBI taxonomy): domain Bacteria; kingdom Pseudomonadati; phylum Pseudomonadota; class Gammaproteobacteria; order Pseudomonadales; family Pseudomonadaceae; genus Pseudomonas; species Pseudomonas sp. X10. The sequence goes on from NZ_CM142677.1 coordinate 3,659,807, forward strand.
GGAAGACTGGAACCCACCCTTCGTCGATCGCGTGATCTTCACCCTGGCACCGGTCGTGGCCATGAGCGCCCTGCTGATCGCCTTCGTGGTCATCCCGATCACCCCGACCTGGGGTGTCGCGGACCTGAACATCGGCCTGCTGTTCTTCTTCGCCATGGCCGGCCTGTCGGTCTACGCGGTGCTGTTCGCCGGTTGGGCCTCGAACAACAAGTACGCCCTGCTCGGCGCCCTGCGGGCCTCGGCGCAGACCGTGTCGTACGAGGTGTTCCTGGGCCTGGCGCTGATGGGCGTGGTGGTCCAGGTGGGCTCCTTCAACATGCGCGACATCGTCGACTACCAGGCGCAGAACCTGTGGTTCATCATTCCGCAGTTCTTCGGCTTCTGCACCTTCTTCATCGCTGGCGTGGCCGTGACGCACCGTCACCCCTTCGACCAGCCGGAAGCGGAGCAGGAACTGGCCGACGGCTACCACATCGAGTATGCCGGCATGAAGTGGGGCATGTTCTTCGTCGGTGAGTACATCGGCATCATCCTGATCTCGGCGCTGCTGGTGACCCTGTTCTTCGGCGGCTGGCATGGCCCGTTCGGCCTGCTGCCACAGGTTCCGTTCCTGTGGTTCGCCCTCAAGACCGCGTTCTTCATCATGCTGTTCATCCTGCTGCGCGCCTCGATCCCGCGCCCACGCTATGACCAGGTGATGGACTTCAGCTGGAAGTTCTGCCTGCCGCTGACCCTGATCAATTTGCTGGTGACCGCTGCTGTTGTGCTCTACAACACGCCAGCTGTTGCGGCCCAGTGAGGATTTGACCCATGTTCAAATATATTGGCGACATCGTGAAGGGCACCGGCACCCAGCTGCGCAGCCTGGTGATGGTGTTCTCCCACGGTTTCCGTAAACGCGACACCCTGCAGTACCCGGAAGAACCGGTCTACCTGCCGCCGCGCTACCGCGGCCGCATCGTCCTCACCCGCGACCCCGATGGCGAGGAGCGCTGCGTTGCCTGCAACCTCTGCGCCGTAGCCTGCCCGGTCGGCTGCATCTCGTTGCAGAAGGCCGAGACCGAGGACGGCCGCTGGTATCCCGAGTTCTTCCGCATCAACTTCTCGCGCTGCATCTTCTGCGGCCTGTGCGAAGAAGCCTGCCCGACCACCGCGATCCAGCTCACTCCGGATTTCGAAATGGCCGAGTTCAAGCGTCAGGACCTGGTGTACGAGAAAGAAGATCTGCTGATCTCCGGCCCCGGCAAGAACCCTGACTACAACTTCTACCGTGTTGCAGGTATGGCCATTGCCGGCAAGCCGAAAGGCGCCGCGCAGAACGAGGCCGAGCCGATCAACGTGAAGAGCTTGCTCCCATAAGGAAGAAAGATGGAATTCGCTTTCTATTTCGCATCCGGTGTCGCGGTGGTGTCCACCCTCAGGGTGATCACCAACACCAACCCTGTGCACGCCCTGCTCTACCTGATCATTTCCCTGATCGCTGTGGCGATGACCTTCTTCGCCCTCGGCGCGCCGTTTGCCGGCGCCCTGGAAGTGATCGCCTACGCTGGCGCCATCATGGTGCTGTTCGTCTTCGTGGTGATGATGCTCAACCTGGGCCCGGCTGCGGTCGCCCAGGAACGTGGCTGGCTCAAGCCAGGCATCTGGGCAGGCCCGGTGTTCCTGGGCGCGCTGCTGCTGCTCGAACTGCTCTACGTGCTGTTCGCCGAACCGAGCGGCGCCGCCATCAGCGGCACCACCGTCGACGCCAAAACCGTCGGCATCAGCCTGTTTGGTCCTTACCTGCTGGTGGTTGAACTGGCCTCGATGCTGCTGCTCGCCGCAGCGGTGACGGCGTTCCACCTCGGCCGCAACGAGGCGAAGGAGTAATCACATGTCTGCAATTCCTCTCGAACATGGCCTGGCTGTCGCCGGCATCCTGTTCAGCCTCGGTCTGGTCGGCCTGATGGTCCGGCGCAACATTCTTTTCGTGCTGATGAGCCTGGAAATCATGATGAACGCCTCTGCCCTGGCGTTCGTCGTTGCTGGCGCACGCTGGGTGCAACCGGATGGACAAGTCATGTTCATCCTGGTGATCAGCCTCGCGGCGGCCGAGGCCAGTATCGGCCTGGCGATCCTGCTGCAACTATATCGCCGCTTCCACACTCTCGACATCGATGCTGCCAGTGAGATGCGCGGATGAACCTTCTCTTTCTGACCTTCGTCTTCCCCCTGATCGGCTTCCTGCTGCTGTCGTTCTCCCGCGGTCGGTTCTCGGAGAACCTGTCCGCGCTGATCGGCGTCGGCTCCGTGGGCCTCTCGGCCGCGGTCTCCGCCTACGTGATCTGGCAGTTCAATGTCGCTCCGCCTGAAGGCGGCGCGTACAGCCAGCTGCTGTGGCAGTGGATGTCGGTGGACGGCTTCGCGCCGAACTTTACCCTGTACCTGGACGGCCTGTCGGTCACCATGCTCGGCGTGGTGACCGGGGTGGGCTTCCTGATCCACCTGTTCGCGTCCTGGTACATGCGCGGCGAAGCCGGCTACTCGCGCTTCTTCGCGTACACCAACCTGTTCATCGCCAGCATGCTGTTCCTGGTGCTGGGCGACAACCTGCTGTTCATCTACTTCGGCTGGGAAGGCGTGGGCCTGTGCTCCTACCTGTTGATCGGTTTCTACTACAGCAACCGCAACAACGGTAACGCGGCACTCAAGGCCTTCATCGTCACCCGCATCGGCGATGTGTTCATGGCCATCGGCCTGTTCATCCTGTTCGTCCAGCTGGGCACCCTTAATATCCAAGAGCTGCTGGTGCTGGCGCCGCAGAAATTCCAGGCTGGCGACACCTGGATGGTCCTGGCGACCCTGATGCTGCTCGGTGGCGCGGTCGGCAAGTCCGCCCAACTGCCGCTGCAGACCTGGCTGGCCGACGCGATGGCGGGCCCGACTCCGGTTTCGGCACTGATCCACGCCGCGACCATGGTGACCGCCGGTGTCTACCTGATCGCCCGTACCCACGGCCTGTTCCTGCTGGCGCCGGACATCCTGCACCTGGTGGGCATCATCGGTGGCGTGACCCTGGTCCTGGCCGGCTTCGCCGCGCTGGTCCAGACCGACATCAAACGTATCCTCGCCTACTCGACCATGAGCCAGATCGGCTACATGTTCCTGGCCCTGGGCGTCGGTGCCTGGGAAGGCGCGATCTTCCACCTGATGACCCACGCCTTCTTCAAGGCCCTGCTGTTCCTTGCTTCCGGTGCGGTGATCGTCGCCTGCCACCACGAGCAGAACATCTTCAAGATGGGCGGCCTGTGGAAGAAGCTGCCGCTGGCCTATGCCAGCTTCGTGGTCGGTGGCGCTGCCCTGGCTGCCCTGCCGATCCTCACCGCCGGCTTCTACTCCAAGGACGAGATCCTCTGGGAAGCCTTCGCCAGCGGCCACAGCAATCTGCTGTACGCCGGCCTGCTCGGTGCCTTCATGACCTCGCTGTACACCTTCCGCTTGATCTTCATCGCCTTCCACGGCGAAGCCAAGACCGAAGCCCACGCTGGCCACGGCATCTCCCACTGGCTGCCACTGGGCGTGCTGATCGTGCTGTCGACCTTCGTCGGCGCCTGGATCCATCCGCCACTGGCGGGTGTCCTGCCGCAGAGCGCCGGCCATGCCGGTGGCGAAGCCAAGCACAGCCTGGAGATCGCCTCGGGCGCCATCGCCATCGCCGGCATCCTGCTGGCCGCAGTGCTGTTCCTGGGCAAGCGCCGCCTGGTCACCGCCATCGCCAACAGCGGCATCGGCCGTATCCTCTCGGCCTGGTGGTTCGCCGCCTGGGGCTTCGACTGGATCTACGACAAGCTGTTCGTCAAACCTTACCTGCTGATCAGCCACATCCTGCGCAAGGATCCGGTTGACCGCAGCATCGGCCTGATTCCTCGGATGGCTCGCGGCGGACACGTCGCCATGAGCAAGACCGAGACCGGCCAGCTGCGCTGGTACACCGCTTCGATCGCCGTAGGTGCCGTGCTCGTGCTCGGTGCCGTACTGATGGCTGCGGTATGACTATGAACCTTGCGACTTTGCGAAAGGAATTGAGCCCGTCATGATTTTGCCTTGGCTGATCCTGATCCCCTTCATCGGCGGCCTGCTGTGCTGGCTGGGTGAGCGCTTCGGCGCCACCCTGCCACGCTGGATCGCGCTGCTGACCATGTCCCTGCTGCTTGGTATCGGCCTCTGGCTGTGGGCCAACGGGGACTACACCCTGGCCCCTGCCCCGGGCGTCGACCCGAACTGGACCCTGGAATTCAAGGTCCTGTGGATCGAACGCTTCGGCATCAGCCTGCACCTGGCCCTCGATGGCCTGTCGCTGCTGATGATCCTGCTCACCGGTCTGCTCGGTGTGCTGTCGGTCCTCTGCTCCTGGAAAGAGATCCAGCGCCACGTCGGCTTCTTCCACCTCAACCTGATGTGGATCCTTGGCGGAGTGGTCGGTGTGTTCCTGGCCCTGGACCTGTTCCTGTTCTTCTTCTTCTGGGAAATGATGCTGGTGCCGATGTATTTCCTCATCGCGCTCTGGGGTCACAGCTCTTCGGACGGCAAGAAGACCCGGATCTACGCTGCGACCAAGTTCTTCATCTTCACCCAGGCCAGCGGCCTGATCATGCTGGTGGCGATCCTTGGCCTGGTCCTGGTCAACTACAGCAACACCGGTATCATCACCTTCAACTACACCGACCTACTGAAGGCCGAACTGCCGGCCGGCACCGAGTACCTGCTGATGCTCGGCTTCTTCATCGCCTTCGCGGTGAAGCTGCCGGTGGTGCCGTTCCACTCCTGGCTGCCTGACGCCCACGCCCAGGCGCCGACCGCAGGCTCCGTCGACCTGGCCGGCATCCTGCTGAAGACTGCGGCCTACGGCTTGCTGCGCTTCGCCCTGCCGCTGTTCCCGAACGCCTCGGCCGAGTTCGCCCCAGTCGCCATGACCCTGGGCCTGATCGGTATCTTCTACGGGGCCTTCCTGGCCTTCGCGCAGACCGACATCAAGCGCCTGATCGCCTTCTCCAGCGTCTCGCACATGGGCTTCGTGCTGATCGGCATCTACTCCGGCAGCCAGCAGGCCCTGCAAGGCGCGGTGATCCAGATGCTGGCCCACGGCCTGTCGGCCGCCGCGCTGTTTATCCTGAGTGGCCAGCTGTACGAACGCCTACACACCCGTGACATGCGCCAGATGGGTGGTGTATGGCACCGTATCGCTTACCTGCCGGCCATCAGCCTGTTCTTCGCAGCCGCCTCGCTGGGCTTGCCAGGTACCGGCAACTTCGTCGGTGAGTTCCTGATCCTGATCGGCAGCTTCGCCAGCGTGCCATGGATCACCGTGATCGCCACCTGTGGCCTGGTCTTCGGTTCGGTCTACTCGCTGATCATGATCCACCGTGCCTACTTCGGCCCGGCCAAGTCCGACACCATACTGGCTGGCATGGACGGCCGCGAGCTGATCATGGTGCTGGGCTTGGCGGTCCTGCTGATTGTGCTGGGCGTCTATCCGCAGCCGTTCCTGGACACCTCTGCCGCCACCATGAGCGGTGTGCAGCAGTGGCTCGGTTCCGCTTTCACTCAACTCGCTTCGGCCCGGTAAGAGCGCTATGGAATTCACGATTCAACACTTTATCGCGCTGGCGCCGCTGTTGATCACCACCATCACCACGATCGTGGTGATGCTGGCGATCGCATGGCGCCGCAACCACTCGCAAACCTTCCTGCTGTCCACCGTGGGGCTGAACCTGGCCCTGCTGTCGATCCTGCCGGCACTTAAAGTGGCTCCCCTGGCGGTCACCCCGCTGCTGACCATCGACAAGTTCGCCTGCCTGTACATGGCGCTGATCCTCGTGGCTACCCTGGCCTGCGTAACCCTGGCCCATGCCTACCTGGGTGACGGCGCCAAGGGCTACCCAGGCAACCGCGAAGAGCTGTACCTGCTGCTGCTGATGTCCGCCCTGGGCGGCCTGGTGCTGGTCAGCGCGCAACACCTGGCCGGCCTGTTCATCGGCCTGGAGCTGCTGTCGGTGCCGGTCTACGGCCTGATCGCGTACGCCTTCTTCAACAAGCGGTCGCTGGAAGCCGGTATCAAGTACATGGTGCTGTCGGCCGCCGGTTCGGGCTTCCTGCTGTTCGGCATGGCCCTGCTCTACGCCGATGCCGGCAGCCTGAGCTTCGACGGCATCGGCCAGGCCCTCGCTGCTACCGGCATGCCAAGCCTGCTGGCGCAGTTGGGTCTGGGCATGATGCTGGTCGGCCTGGCGTTCAAGCTGTCGCTGGTTCCCTTCCACCTATGGACCCCAGACGTCTATGAAGGCGCCCCGGCACCGGTCGCCGCCTTCCTGGCCACCGCCGCCAAGGTCGCGGTGTTCGCCGTGGTGGTTCGCCTGTTCATGCTCTCCCCTGCCGCCAGCAGCGGCGTGCTGAGCACTGTCCTGGCGGTAATCGCGGTCGCTTCGATCCTGATCGGCAACCTGCTGGCACTGACCCAGAGCAACCTCAAACGCCTGCTCGGTTACTCGTCGATCGCCCACTTCGGCTACCTGCTGATCGCCCTGGTGGCGAGCAAGGGCCTGGCCACCGAGGCGATCGGGGTCTACCTGGTCACTTACGTGATCACCAGCCTGGGCGCCTTCGGTGTCATCACCCTGATGTCCTCGCCTTACAGTGGCCGTGACGCCGATGCCCTGTACGAGTACCGCGGCCTGTTCTGGCGCCGTCCATACCTGACTGCGGTGCTGACCGTGATGATGCTGTCGCTGGCCGGTATCCCACTGACCGCCGGCTTCATCGGCAAGTTCTACATCATCGCCACCGGCGTCGAATCGCAGCTGTGGTGGCTGGTCGGCGCGCTGGTGATCGGCAGTGCCATCGGCGTGTACTACTACCTGCGCGTCATGGTCACTCTGTACCTGATCGAGCCGAACCTGCGTCGTCACGACGCCCCGCTGAAGTGGGAGCAACGTACCGGCGGCGTCATGCTGCTAGCTATCGCCATCCTCGCCTTCGTCCTCGGCGTCTATCCGCAACCTCTGCTGGAGCTGGTCCAGCAGGCAGGGTTGCAACTGATCGGCTGATAGCTCCGCGAAGAAAGATAAGCACCCCGCTTAGGCGGGGTGTTTTTTTTGGGAAGGGCGACAGTTCATAGGTCATCTCGAACTCCGCACGCACGGCCCAGCCACAGGCTTCAGTAGTGCATTGCAGGTAAGCCACCCGTAGAAAGATATGCCATCCTTCACTGGTACGAATACGCAGGCGGCTGTTGCAATGAGGGCATACCAGCTTGTAAGTGCTCACGTGCGACTCCTGAAGGTGACTATTACCAGCGATCCGTGCCCGGCACTGCAAGTCGTCGATTGGGTAAAACAGCATCTGCCAAGAGATAAACCCCCTCGGCGTGCTCTGAACGACACTTCGTTCGTCTGAGCTCCATTGCCTACTTACTGGCCATAGATCCTGGAGTCGTTCGATGCGCCCCGTTCCGCCCTTCCCTTCCTCGCTCGGCCTGCTCGGCCTCATCCTCGCAGCCCAGCCGGCACAGGCTGCCCCCGTGGAGCTAGGGCAGGTGCTCATCGAGGAGCAGACACAGAGCGAACTGGATGCGGCCCGGGAGCGTCTGCGCCAGGTGCCAGGCGCCAGCAATCTGGTGGACCTGCAACAGGTCGAACAGGGCCGTGTAGCCAGCAACCAAGACGTCCTGGCCTACCAACCCGGGGTATTCGCCCAATCGGCCGGCAACGATGGCATCAAGCTGTCGATCCGTGGCTCCGGGATCAACCGGGCGCCAGGCAGCCATGGTTCGGGGGTCTATACGATGTTCGACGGCCTGCCGCTGACCGGCCCCGGCGGCACCCCCTACGAACTGTTCGAGCCCTTGTGGCTGAGCCGCGCCGAGGTACTGCGGGGTGCCAACGGTTTTGACCAGGGCGCCCTGGCCCTGGGTGGCGCCATCAACTATGTGACCCACACAGGCTACGATGCCGCGCCCCTGCAACTGCGCTACGAAGCCGGCAGCCGTGGCTATGCCCGCCGGCACATCAGCAGTGGCCAAGTGCTGGGCGACCTGGATTACTACGTTGCCCTCACCGACGCCGAGTACGACGGCTACCAGAAGCACAGTAGCGGCAGCGCCAAGGGTGTGGCCGCGAACATCGGCTATCGCTTCAACCCTAACCTGGAAACCCGCTTCTACCTGCGCTACCGGGAAACCGAGAACGACCTGGCCGGGCGCCTGACCAAGGAGCAGATCAAACACCATCCGCGGGCAGCCAACCCGCTCTACCTGAGCCGCGATGCGAGTCGGCCACAACCGGGCAGCACCTGGCTGGCGAATAAGACCACCTTCTACCTGGACGACGACTCGCGCCTGGAAGCCGGCCTGGTCTATCACGACTATCCGATGGACCTGCGCGAAGGCCCCAACCGCCTCAAGGTCGCCTACACCGATGTCAGCGGCACGCTCAACTACTTGCGTCGCGACACCCTGTTCGGCCGTGAGAGCAAGACCACTCTCGGCTGGCGCACTACCAAGCACTTGCCCAACAGCGGCGCCTCGGAGTTCGTGCGCGTGCAATCACGCCCCGACATGCCCATCGGCACCCGTACCCGGGACTTCAGTTACCAGGGCTCCGACAGCGTCGTGCACATTGGCAACGAGCTGGAGCTGATGCCGGACCTGTGGCTCACCAGCGGCCTGGCGATGATCTACACCCGACGGGAAAGCGCCGTGACCTACCCGGCCGGAGGCGGCAAGGTCAGCCAACACGACTGGGACTACGCTCCGCGCCTGGGCTTGCGCTACGACCTCAATCCTGGCCTGCAGCTGTACGGCAACCTCAGCCGCTCGGTGGAGCCACCGCACCCTTGGGCGCTGATCTGGAGCTCGCCAGCGATTGCTGGCCTGCAGACCCAACCCATCGAGATGCAGAACCAGACCGCCACCACCCTCGAACTGGGTGCCCGTGGCGACTCGGCCATCGGCCGCTGGGACCTGGCCTGGTACTACTCGGCGGTGCGCCACGAACTGCTGGCGGTGGAAATCGTCCCTGGCAACCCCGCCGCGGAATTCAATGCCAGCCCCACCGTGCACCAGGGTATCGAGGCTGGCCTGGACAGCCTGCTCTGGGAACGCGCAGGGGTTGGCAAGCTGTCGCTGCGCCAGGCCTACACCTTCAGCGACTTCCACTACCGCGACGACGACGCCTTCGGTGACAACCGACTGCCCGGCATTCCCATGCATTACTACCAGGCCGAGCTGCGCCTGGACCTGCCCAGCGGCCTCTATGCCGGCATCAACACGCAGATGGCGTCCAAGGTCCAGGTCGACTACGCCAACAGCTACCCGGCCGATGCTTACGCCCTGCTCGGCGCCCGCCTGGGCTACAACGCACCGAAACAGGACTGGCAGGCCTGGCTCGACCTGCGCAACCTGACCAACAAGCGCTACGCCGCTACCGTGACCCCGGGTTACAACGACAACGGCCAGGATATCGCCCGCTCCACTCCTGGGGAGGGCTTCGGCGTGTATGCCGGGGTCTCCTATACCTTCCGCTAAGACGGTAACTGCACCTGCGGCTGAGTATCGGCAAAGATCGCCCAGCTGGAAACGAACAATGCGGCGATCAAGGGCCCGATGACGAACCCGTTGAGACCGAACACCGCCAGACCACCCAGGGTGGAGATCAGAATCAGGTAGTCGGGCATACGCGTATCCTTACCCACCAGGATCGGCCGCAACAGATTGTCGACCAAGCCGATCACCAACACGCCGAACGCGATCAGCACAATGCCCTGCCAGATCGCCCCGGTGGCCAGAAAGTAAACCGCCACCGGTGCCCAGACGAGCCCCGCGCCAACGGCCGGCAGCAATGACAGGAAGGCCATCAGCACACCCCAGACCAGCGCGCTGGGGATGCCCAGCACCCAGAAGATGAGGCCACCCAAGGCGCCTTGGGTGATCGCCACCAGCAGGTTGCCCTTGACTGTGGCACGCACCACACGGCTGAACTTCTGCTGCAGGCGGCGCTTCTGGTGTTCGGGCAGCGGCACGGCCAGCCGGATCTTGCGCGTCAGCTCGGCACCTTCACGCAGGAAGAAGAACAGCAGGTAGAGCATGATGCCGAAGCTCACCAGGAAGTCGAATGTACCCTGGCCGAAGCTGAACGCCTGACTGGCGAAGAACTGGCTGCCCTGCATGGCGCCCTTGGCGATCTTGTCGCGCAAGCCCTCCAGGTCACTCACGCCCATGCGCTCCAAGCCATTTTGGGCGAAGGCCGGCAACATGTTCTTGAAACTTTCGATATAGCCGGCGATGTCCAGTTGGCCGCTCGCGATGCGCTGGTACAGGGCCGCGCCCTCCTGCACCAGCAGGGCGCTGATGATGATCACCGGAAGGATGGCGATCAGCAGGCAGACCAGAAGGGTCATACCTGCGGCCAGGTTGCGCCGTCGGCCAAAGCGCAGCACCAGGTGGCGTTGCAGAGGGGCGAACAGGATCCCGAGGATCACGGCCCAGAACACCGCGCCATAGAACGGCAGCAGGATCCAGATGAAGGCGACGGTGACCAGTGCCAGAAGCACAGCCAGGGCTTTGTTTTGCAGTGCGGTTTCGTTCATGGGCATTCCTCGAAGGCTCAACAGCTTAGTGCTCGGGCCGCAGGCAAAAGTGCCATTGATGCAGATCAACAACGCCCTGGCCGTTTACCCTTAGCATCCGCGCCTTTTGCCCCGGTGCGATCATGACCCCACTTGCCAAGCCCGAACTGCTGGCCCCCGCCGGCACTCTGAAGACCATGCGCTACGCCTTCGCCTATGGCGCCGATGCCGTCTATGCCGGCCAGCCGCGCTACAGCCTGCGGGTGCGCAACAATGAATTCGATCATGCCAACCTGGCCCTGGGCATCAACGAAGCCCATGCCATGGGCAAGCGCTTCTACGTGGTGGTCAACATCGCCCCGCACAATGCCAAGCTCAAGACCTTTCTCAAGGACCTGGCGCCAGTGATCGAAATGGCGCCAGACGCGCTGATCATGTCCGACCCGGGCCTGATCATGCTGGTGCGCCAACACTTCCCGCAGATGCCCATCCATCTCTCGGTGCAGGCCAATACGGTGAACTGGGCCAGCGTCGAGTTCTGGCGCAGCCAGGGGCTGACGCGGATCATCCTGTCGCGCGAGCTGTCGCTGGAAGAAATCGAAGAAGTCCGCCAGAAAGTGCCGCAGATGGAGCTGGAGGTTTTCGTCCATGGCGCGCTGTGCATGGCCTATTCCGGGCGCTGCCTGCTCTCGGGTTACCTCAACCGCCGCGACGCTAACCAGGGGACCTGCACCAACGCCTGCCGTTGGCGCTACCAGGCCACCCCGGCCACGGAGAACGCTGCCGGCGACATCGTCCGGGAAGTGGAACCGACCCTGGGCATCGGTGCACCGACCGAGCAGGTGTTCCTGCTGCAGGAGAGCAACCGCCCTGGCGAAGAGATGCCGGCCTTCGAGGACGAGCATGGCACCTACATCATGAACGCCAAGGACCTGCGCGCCATCCAGCACGTCGAGCGGCTGACGCGCATGGGCGTGCATTCATTGAAGATCGAAGGCCGGACCAAGTCGCATTTCTACTGCGCACGCGCCACCCAAGCCTACCGCCAGGCGATCGACGACGCCGTGGTCGGGCGCCCGTTCGATCACAGCCTGATGCTCAACCTCGAATCACTGGCCCAGCGCGGCTACACCGAAGGCTTCCTGCGCCGCCATGTGCACGACGAATACCAGAACTACCAGCGTGGCAACTCGGTGTCCGGGCGCCAGCAATTCGTTGGCGAGCTCACCGGCGAACGGGTCGATGGACTGGCCGAGGTCAAGGTCAAGAACCGTTTCGCCCTGGGGGATCAACTGGAGCTGATGACCCCTCACGGCAACTACCATTTCGACCTGGACCATCTGCGCGACCGCCAGCAGCAAGCGATCGAGGTGGCGCCCGGTGACGGTCATGTGGTGTACCTGCCGATCCCGGAGCAGGTGCCGCTGGGCTATGGCCTGCTGATGCGCGACCTGACCCCGGACGAGTTGCCTGGCTGACAGAACTGTAATGCCAGGCTCAGGTGGCTGACAGGTGTAGGCGTCTACAATACCAACAGCCCCCGCACCACCCGGCAGCCGGTTAAGCTATGCTGCCGGCACTCACCGCTGGCCCGGTACCTGCGTATCCAGAGGAATCCTGCATGCTGTACAAAAAACTGATCGCGCTCGGCCTGCTGGCCATCGCCAGCCTGGCCCAGGCCGGCCAGACCATCGACGTCTACCGTGACCCCAACTGCGGCTGCTGCAAGAAATGGATCAGCCACCTGCGCGACAACGGCTTTACCGTAAACGATCATGTCGAACCCAACATGAGTGAGGTGAAGCAACGCCTGGGCGTGGCGCCGCGCCTGGCCTCGTGCCACACCGGGGTGATCGATGGCAAGTTCATCGAGGGCCATGTCCCGGCCGAGCAGGTCAAGCTGCTGGCCCAGCGCAGCGACCTCAAGGGCCTGGCCGTACCCGGCATGCCCATGGGCTCGCCAGGGATGGAGATGGGCGACCACAAGGACCCTTACCAAGTCATTGGCTTGACCGAGGATGGCAAGGACGAAGTGGTGGCCAGCTACTGACCCGCCACGGATGCTGAGCTTATGGGCGCTGTTTCTCAGCGCCTTTGGCGCCGCCACCCTGCTGCCGTTGCAGTCGGAGGCGGTGCTGGTCGGCCTGCTGCTGCGCCAACCCGATGCCGTGGTGATCCTGCTGCTGGTCGCCACCCTCGGCAACGTGCTCGGGTCCATCGTCAACTGGCTGCTGGGCCGGGCCATCGAACACCTGCGCGAGCGGCGCTGGTTCCCCTTCAGCGCAGCGCAACTGCAACGCGCCCAACAGCGCTACCAGCGCTGGGGGCAATGGTCACTGCTGTTGAGCTGGATGCCGATAATCGGCGACCCGCTGACCCTGATCGCCGGGATCATGCGCGAGCCCTTCTGGCGCTTCGTGCTGTTGGTCACCCTGGCCAAGGGTGGACGCTACCTGGTCCTGGCCCTGCTGACCCTGGGCTGGCTGCAAGGCTGAGCCCAGGCTGCTAGAGTCGGGTCTTTGCCCCCTACCTGGAGCACCTGATGCCACGCCTGACCGCCCTGGCCCTGACCTGCCTGCTCGCCAGCCCTGTTTTCGCCGCCGAAGCGCCGACCTACGGCGCGCAACTGGAAGGCTTCGACTACCCTCATCCGCTCGAACATTTCGACTTCCAGTCCCAGGGCCAAGCCCTGCAGATGGGCTATATGGACGTGCCCGCCAAGGGCAAGGCCAATGGCCGCAGCGTGGTGCTGATGCATGGCAAGAACTTCTGCGCCGCCACCTGGGAAAGCACCATCGATGCCCTGAGCGAGGCCGGCTACCGGGTCATCGCCCCCGACCAGATCGGCTTCTGCACCTCCAGCAAGCCCCCGCATTACCAGTACAGCTTCCAGCAGCTGGCGCACAATACCCACGCCTTGCTCGAGCACCTGGGGGTGAAGCAAGCCATCGTCCTAGGCCACTCCACCGGCGGCATGCTCGCCACCCGCTATGCCCTGCTCTATCCACAGCAGGTAGAGCGCCTGGCCATGGTCAACCCCATCGGCCTGGAAGACTGGAAGGCCCTGGGCGTGCCCTACCGCACCGTGGACCAGTGGTATGAGCGCGAGCTCAAGCTGAACGCCGAGGGGGTGCGCAACTATGAGCGCAACACCTACTACGCCGGACGTTGGAAGCCCGAGTACGAACGCTGGGTACAAATGCTGGTGGGCCTGAACAAGGGGCCTGGGCACGAGGCGGTAGCATGGAACTCGGCACTGATCTACGACATGATCTTCACCCAGCCGGTCGCCTACGAGTTCAAGGATCTGAAGATGCCGACACTGCTGCTGATCGGCGACAAGGACACCACGGCCATCGGCAGCGACATCGCCACGCCCGAGGTCAAGGCACGCCTGGGCAACTATAAGTTGCTCGGCCCGCAGGTGGCCAAGCTGATCCCCCAGGGCCAACTGGTCACCTTCGAAGGTCTGGGACACGCGCCGCAGATCGAGGAACCGCAGCGCTTCCACCAGGCACTGATCGACTGGCTGAGCCGCTAACGGCCCCAGACCTGCGCCTCGGTCCAGCCCAACTCGGCGAAATCGTCAGCCCTCAGGTGTGCCTCTTCCTCGCAGAAGAACTCATCCAACTGCGGCGGGCGCACCGTGGTGTCGCTGAGCATGGCGTGGACCTGGCCACGGTGGTGGATCTGGTGCTCGAACAAGTGTGACAGCAGGCGCAGGCGCTGTTCGCGCTGTAGGCGGTCCGGACGCACGATGCTGACATAGCGCTGCAACTGGTCATCGCGCAATTGCTGGCAATAGGCAATCAGCCGGTGATCGGCCTGCGCCTGTTCGGCATGCAGGTCGGCACAGGTGGCGAAGGGCTGCTCGGGGTTGAAGAAACGCTCTCCGTCCGGATCAGGCGCCTCGCCACGCTGTTCGCACTCAAGCGCCTGCAAATAGAACCAGTCCACCGTCAGCAGGTGATTGAGGGTGGCCTTGATCGAGGGGAAAAAGCTGCAACGCGGGGCGACGAACTCGTCCTGGCTCAGTTGCAGGCATGCCTTGTACAGGCGGTGGTTGGCCCAACCATTGTTGTAGGCCTGGGTAAGCAGATGATGCGACAGCGGCTCCATGATCGACTCCTTCAGGCGAAGCGTTGCAGTTGCATCTCCCGCAGCCGGCTCAGGGTTCGCCGGAACGGGAACGCCAGATACCCTTGAGTGTAGAGCGCATCCAGCGCAACCTCGGCCTCCAGGTACAAGGCGACTCGCCGGTCGTAGCATTCATCGACCAGGGCGATGAAACGCCGCACGCTGTCGTCCCGTGGCGACAAGGCCGGCAACTCACGGTCGCCGGCCTCTACCCGGCGGGCGCCATCCTCGGTGCCCCGGGCGATCTTGCCAGCCCGCTGCTCGCCGCCCAAGGCCGGCACCTCGCCCAACAAGATGGCTGGATAACGATCACACAGGGCCATGAACTCCATGGCCGCCAGCGGCTGTTCGCACAGATCGGCGAAACGGCACCAGACAGCCTGGTCGCTGCGCCGTACCACCTGTACCTGGCGAGAGCCTATGAGCAGCGGCTGGTCAGTACCGCGGTCAGCCTGGCTCAACTGCCGGAACACCTCCCCCAGGACGCTGGGCTGCCCTGCTTCGGCCACCCAGTAGCGTTGCCGCGTCGCCCCCGGATGCAGGCGGTGATCCTGCTCACCGGCCACCGGCAGCACCTGCATGTTGCGCTCGATGGCAGCAATGGCCGGCAGGAAGCGCTCGCGGTTGAAGCCATCGCTGTACAACTGAGCGGGAGGCTGGTTGGAGGTAGCGACAAGGATTACACCTTGCTCGAACAGCACGTTGAACAGGCGCCCAAGGATGATCGCGTCGCCGATGTCGCTGACGAACAGCTCATCGAAACACAGAATGCGGATCTGCCCGGCCAGCTCACGGGCCAGTGCCTGCAGCGGATCGGCGGTGCCATTG
The DNA here is from genome assembly GCF_054889225.1 of Pseudomonas sp. X10. Lineage (NCBI taxonomy): Bacteria > Pseudomonadati > Pseudomonadota > Gammaproteobacteria > Pseudomonadales > Pseudomonadaceae > Pseudomonas > Pseudomonas sp. X10. Next base: position 3,675,371 of record NZ_CM142677.1, read on the forward strand.
AGCTGGAACAGGCGCTGGTGGACCCAGGCCATGAAGTGATGGAAATGCTGGCGGCGGGCGGGTACGGCGAGGCAGCGATAGAACTGGTCCATCAGCCAGGTCTTACCGCGCCCGACGGGGCCCCAGAGGTAGACACCCTGCGCCGGGCCGCCCCGCTGCAGCGCCTGAAAGCAAGCCTGCAGCGCCTCTACAGCCTGGCGCTGCGCGGGGTCGGCGACGAAACCGTCGTGTTCGACGGCCTGACGGTAGAGGGACAGGGGGGTGGAGGTCATGCCGGGGCCCAAGGAAAAGGGGCAAGGGTACGCCGCTTGAGCGCCTTTCACCAGACAGTGCCGAGGCAGCGTCATCGGCTCACCTCAAAAGCCCTTATTCCTCCTGCAGGCCCACCTTGAGCAAGGCCCCATCCTTGGCGTCGGTCAGCACATAGAGGAATCCATCCGGCCCGACCCGCACGTCACGGATACGTGCATTGAGGTCACCCAGCAGGCGTTCTTCGTGCACGATCTTGTCACCGTCCAGTTGCAGGCGAATCAACTCCTGGGTCGCCAGCGCGCCGATGAACAGGTTGTGATCCCAGGCCTTGAACCGGGGATTGTCGTAGAAAGCCATGCCACTGATGGCCGGGGACTTTTCCCAGACATGGTGCGGATCGACCATACCGTCGACATGCTTGCCCTTGGCTTCGGGGATCGGCAGCAGCGAGTAGTTGATGCCATGGGTAGCGATCGGCCACCCGTAGTTCTTGCCGGGCTCCGGTATGTTGATCTCGTCGCCGCCACGCGGACCATGCTCGTGGGTCCAGAGTTTGCCGGTCCAGGGGTTGAGCGCCGCACCTTGCTGGTTGCGATGGCCGAACGACCAGATCTCCGAGCGTACGTCCTTCTGCCCGACGAAAGGGTTGTCCTTGGGCACCTCTCCATCGGGCAGAATGCGTACGACCTTGCCCTGCAGCTTGTCCAGGTCCTGGGAGGTCGGCCGCTGGTTGTTCTCGCCCAGGGCGATGAACAGGAAGCCATCGCGATCGAATACCAGGCGCGAGCCAAAATGGTTGCCATCGGAGAGCTTGGGCTCCTGGCGGAAGATCACGTTGAAGTTCTCCAGCCGGGCAAGGTCTTCCGACAGTTGCCCACGGCCGACCGCGGTACCGGCCTTGCCGTTCTCGCCTTCTTCGGCATAAGACAGGTAGACCGTGCGGTCCCGCTTGAAGTCGGGTGACAGCACTACATCCAGCAAGCCCCCCTGGCCCGTGGCCCAGACCTTGGGCACGCCATTGATGGCTGGACCGACTTTGCCCTCTGCATTGACGATTCGCAGGTTGCCCGGGCGCTCGGTTACCAGCATGCCCTGCCCGTCGGGCAAAAAGGCCAAGGCCCAAGGGTTGCGCAGGCCGTCGGCGACGGTGCTGACGGTCAGTTGCCCCTCTTCGCTGGGAAACACCTGCTCAGAGGCCGCCTGCGCCAGCACCGGTACAAGGGCCGCAGCGGCAAGGGTGGTCAACCAGGTACGTGGAATCATGCATGGTTCCTTCCAGTAGGAGGACGAGGATCACGGCGCGCGTTGCGAGTCGCGAGGCGGCCGGATGGGTTCCAGGCGTGGGGCCTGTTGTTCTCGGCGCAGATTTTCACCATTGCCGATGCCGCGGTTGTCCAGGGTCGGTGGCCGCGGGTTGGGCTGGGTCGAAGGCCCCCGTACCGGCGGCGTAGCCGGGACGCTGCCCTGACGGCTGTTGGGGTTGGCACGTTGGATCGGGCTGTTGTAGGGGTTGTTGCTGTCGCTGGCCGCCAGAAGCGGCGGCGACGCTGCTGGCGGTGCCGCTTGCACGTTGGCGCATAGCAGCAGTCCGATGACAAAGGCCGGCAGTGTAGGATTCATGCTTCACCTCCTGCGCGAAAAGACGCATCCAAGCGTTGGATAGCCTACGGCGCGACAGGTTCGCAGCAAAACCCCGATTTGCCCCGGAGATAATTCCTGATGTTACAGCATAGCCGTTAGCCAGCCCGGTCAACCTTGTGGCGCGCGGCATACAGACAGAGCATCTCCATCGCCAGGGACGCCCCGGCCAAGGCGGTGATATCGGCATGGTCATAGGCCGGCGCCACCTCCACCAAATCCATGCCCACCAGGTTGATACCCCGCAGTCCACCGAGGATTTCCAATGCCTGGACCGTAGTCAGGCCTCCGCACACCGGCGTGCCGGTGCCGGGGGCGTACGCCGGGTCAAGGCAATCGATATCGAAGGTCAGGTACACCGGATGGTCGCCCACCCGCTGGCGGATAGCCGCGATTACCGCCTCGGTGCCTTGGCGATGGACCTGCCGCGCATCGAGGATGGCGAAGCCTTGGCTGTCATCGTTGGTGGTTCGCAGGCCGACCTGTACCGAACGTGCAGGGTCCACCAGCCCCTCGCGGGCGGCATGCCAGAACATGGTGCCGTGGTCGATGCGCTTGCCCTCCTCGTCCGGCCAAGTGTCACTGTGCGCGTCGAAATGGATCAACGCCAGGGGGCCATGGCGCCGGGCATGGGCCTTTAGCAGCGGGTAGCTGATGAAATGGTCGCCCCCCAAGGTCAGCATCGCGCAACCAGCGTCGAGGATCCACGAGGCATGGGCTTCGATGCTGTCCGGAACCGTCTGTGGCAGGCCCGAATCGAAAGCGCAATCGCCGTAGTCGGTCACCGCCAGATGGTCGAATGGGTCGAAATCCCAGGGCCAATGCCGGGCCCAGGCCTGTTGCACCGACGCTGCGCGGATCGCCCGCGGCCCGAAGCGCGCTCCAGGGCGGTTGCTGGTGGCGGTGTCGAACGGCACGCCGCTCACCACCACATCCACACCGCGCAGATCTCGGCTGTAGCGGCGCCTGGAAAAACTGGTGATGCCGGCGTAGGTGCTTTCCGCAGCCGTGCCGTACAGGCTGTCGCGGGTCAATGCCTGGTCGTTGTTCTGGGCGTGCTCCACGGTCTAGCTCCTTTTTGTCTTTGGCGTCATGGGTTACTGGCGGCTACGGAACGCCGTCCACAGGCGGTTGCGCTGGCGCAGGTCGGACAGGGCCATGCTGCGGTCGGCATACAGGCGCTGACGTACTTCAGCGGAGGGGTAGATGTCCGGGTCGTTGCGCACCGCTTCATCCACCAGGGCCGTGGCCGCGTGGTTGGCATTGGCGAAAAACAGCGTGTTGGTCAACGCCGCCACCGAGTCGGGCCGCAGCATGAAGGCGATGAAGGCCCGGGCCGCCTCGGGATGCGGCGCATCCTTGGGAATCACCAGGTTGTCCTGCCAGACCAGAGTGCCTTCACGGGGAATGCGATAGACCACCTCGAATGGTTTGCCGGCACGCTGGGCCTGGTCGGCAGCCATCGCCGCATCGCCGTTGTAGGTCAGCGCCAGACACACGCTGCCGTTGGCCAGGTCGTTGATCTGCCGACCGTTGGCCACATAGCTGATCGAAGGTTGCAACTGCCTTAGCAAGGCTTGGGCCGCGTCGAGGTCGACCTTGTCCTGGCTGTAGGGGTCCTTGCCCAGGTAATGCAGGGTCAGGCCGATCACTTCCTGGGGCGAGTCGGGCATGGCGATCCCGCAGGCCTTGAGCTTGCTGGCGTATTCGGGCTTGAACAACAGGTCGAGGCTGTCCAACGGCACATCGCCCAAGCGCTGGCGTACAGCCTCCACGTTCACGCCCAGGCCGAGAGTCCCCCAGGTGTAAGGCACGGCGTACTGGTTGCCGGGGTCGACCTCGGCCAGCTTGCCGAGCAGGTCCTGGTCGAGGTTGGCATAACCCGGCATGGCCTGGGCGTTCAAGGGCTGCAAGGCCCCCGCTGTCAGGGCTCGGGCCAGTACCGTGGAGGACGGCACCACCACGTCATAGCCGCTGCCGCCGGTGAGCAGCTTGGTTTCCAGGACTTCGGTGGTGTCGAAGGTGTCGTAGCGCACCTTGTAGCCGGTTTCCTGCTCGAAGCGCTGCAAGGTTTCAGGGGCAACGTAATCGGCCCAACTGTACAGGTTGACGACCTTGTCCTCGGCCATGGCCGGCAAGGCCAACACCAGGGACAGAACACACAGCGACAGGCGCATATCGGACACCTCTTGAGTGGGCGGATACCGACAGCATGCCTGGCGAGGTACATTACAAAAATGGCAAGTCACTCAAGCTGACATTCATCAGGAGCAATGTGTGATGCTCGGACAACTGCACGACCCCGACCTGCACCTGCTGCGGCTGTTCGTCACTGTAGTCGAGGCCGGTGGCTTCAGCGCCGCCCAAGGCGTGCTGGGCTTGAGCCAGCCAAGTATCAGCCAGCAGATGGCACGCCTGGAGACTCGCCTGGGGTACCGCTTGTGCAGCAGGGGCAAGAGCGGATTCCGTCTGACAGCAAAGGGTGAAGTGCTGCTCAAGGCGACCCGCGAACTGCTGGTGCAGATCGAGAGCTTCCGGCGCCAGGCCAATGGCGTGGCGGGCCGCCTGCTTGGCCGGGTGCGCATCGGCATCGCGGAGAACCAGGACAGTGCGATCACCCTGCGCCTGGCAAAGGCCATCGAGTGCTTTCGCCAGCGCGAGGAGTCAGTGCAACTGGAGCTGATCAGCGCGCCGCCGGCAGAGATGGAACGCTTGCTGCTGGAACAGCGCCTGGACCTGGCGATCAGCTACTTCTCCGGCAGCCAGGCGGCCTTCGATTACCAACCGTTGTTCGAGGAGACCCAGCGCTTGTTCTGCGCTCCCGGCCACCCATTGTTCGACTGCCCCGAGATCGACCCTGAGCAGTTGCTCGATACCGACCAGGTACGCCACCCCTACCGTTTCCTCAAAAGCGGCGAACCCTTCCAGAGCCGTCAGAGCTCGGCACTGGCCGAACAGATCGACAGCGCCCTGACCTTCATCCTCTCTGGCCGGCACATCGGCTACCTGCCTTGCCACGCCGCCGAGCCCTGGGTTGAGCGGGGATTGCTGCGCGCGCTCGACCCCGCCCTGGACTTCAGCGTGCCCTTCACCCTCGCCCGCCACCGAGCCCAGGTTCCGAGCGAGGCCCAGCAGGCATTCAATGACGACCTGCTGGCGGCCTTCAGCTGAATCAGTAGGCCAGGTTCCAGGTCAGGGTGTAGGTACGCCCGCGTCCCTGGTAGTCATAGAGGTAGGCCGGCCCATAGGTCGGTGAATAGAACAACGTCGCACGCTGGCCCCAGACAGTGCTGTACTGCTTGTCCAGCAGGTTCTGGATACCGGCGCTGAAGGTGCCGAAACGGGTATCTTGACTGCCCAACAGGTCGAAGGTGGTGTAGCCGCTGATCTTGTGGTCGGCATCGTCCTTCAAGGTGAAGGCATGGTTGGCCTGCAGGCGTGCGCTGCGCCCATCGCCCTTCCAGCCGACGAAAGCGGTGGACTTGGACAGCGAGGCGTAGCGAGCATCGCGCTTGATCCAGTCACCGTCGGCATCTTCCTCTTCCGAACGCACCAAGTGCAGGCTACCGCCGGCCTCCCAGCCGCTCTGGAAGTGACGGGTCAAGGCACCCTCGAAGCCGAAGTCACGGCTCTTCTGCTCTTCGACATCGATGGTCAAGGTCGCCGAATCAGTGGTGATGACCTTGTCCGACCAGATGTAGTACACCGCCGCCTGGGCATCCCAGTCCAGGTCGGCATAGCGCCAGCCCAGCTCGACCTGGCGGCTCTTGATCCCGGCCAGCGGGTTGTCTTCGACGCTCAGGCCCGGCTTGCCGTAGTACTTGGCGGGGTCCGGCAGGTCGAAACCTTCGCCGTAGTTGGTCCACACTTGGTGGCCATTCTTGAAGTCATAGATGGCGCCGATATTGAACAGATTGACCTGGTAGTCGTTGCTCCCGCCCGGCACGCCCTTGAAGTCGCTGACGTCCACGTCCATCTGCTGGCGCCGGGCGCCACCGGACAGGGTCAGGTTGTCGGTCACCCGCCAGTCCAGCTGAGCGTAGGCCGAAACACCGTCAACGCGGTAGCTGGGATAACGCGGCGCCTTGCTTTGCTTGACCAGGTCCAAGCCACCGCTCTCGGACGAAGTCAGGGCGTCGAAGGTGGTCTGCTCGGCATTGAAACGTTCACGATCCAGGTCGACACCATAAGTCAGCTTGAGCGTATCCCACTGCTTGGCGAACAGCGCCTTGAGACTGCTGACCTCGAAGTTTTGCTGCGAGGCAGCGAAGTACACCCCGCGCGACCCGGTCGGCGTGCCGCTGTTGTAGTAAGGGAACGGATAGAAGTTGTCGTCTTCCTTACGGTACGAGGCCTGCAGGTAGAAGTCCTGGCCCAGTACGTCGGCGTGATGGTAGTTGGCATTGAGGAGCAGGCGCCGGGTGCGCGGCTCCAGGTCCGAGGAGTAGCCGCTGCGCAGCTCGGCGTCTTCCAGATCCGAAGGCGCGTTGTGGTTCAGGTTGGGAAAATAGATGCCGGTGCTGCCATGGTTGCCGGAGTCATAGTATTGGGCCAGGAAGTCCAGGCTCTGCTCATCGGTGAGCTTGATGCCAAGGCTGCCGAGCACATCGATGGTGCGGTTGTATTGCAGGTCGGTCTGGGTGTTGTCGATGAAAATCTGATCCCCGGCCCCATCGTAGAAGGCCTCGTTCTGTTCAGCCGAAATGCCCAGGCGTGCGTTGACCCGTTCGTTGCCGCCGCTGATCGACTGGGCAATGCGAGTGGCCAGGTCGTCACTGTTGTTGAAGCCACTGCTGGCCCCCAACTGGGTCTCGAACCGGGCAGGGCCAGCCTCACCTTTCTTGGTCACGATGTTGATGATGCCGCCGGTGGCACCGCCACCATAGATAGCGCTGGCACCCGACAGCACCTCGACCCGCTCGACGTTGAACGGCGAGATGCTGTCGAACTGGCGCGATAGGCCGCGCGAACTGTTCTGGCTGACGCCGTCGATCATCACCAGGACATTGCGGCCACGCATGTTTTGGCCGTAGTTGGTACGCCCTTCCGGTGCCAAATCCAGACCGGGCACCAGCTTGCCGATGGCCTCCTTGAGACTCACGCCACTGTCGATCTGCTCACGCAACTGCTGCTGGTCGACCACCCAGACAGTGCCGGGGATCTCGCTGATCGCGGTGCTGGTGCGCGAGGCCACGCTGACCTCGATCGGCTTGAGGTTGACGCTCTGCGTCGCCGGCTGGGCCTTGCGCAAGATCACGGTCTTGCTGTCGCTGAAGCGCCAACTCATGCCGCTGCCGGCCAGCAGCTGCTGCAAGGCTTGTTCGATGCTGTAGTTGCCGATCAGGGCCTGGCTCTGCAAGCCGGCCACATCACTGGTGGTGTACAGCAAGTGCAGTCCAGCCTGGTCGGCAAACTCGGTCAGGGCTTGGTCGAGGGACTGGGCGGGCAGGTCCACCTGGACCTGGCGCGCCTGAACACTGGCATCCACGGCAGGCGTGGCCGCCTGGACCAGCAATGGACCGGCCAGCGTGGCAACGGCAGTGCAAGACAACAGGGCATGTTTGAAATAACCGCCACAGCGGTGCAGGGGCTTGAGCGTAGCCTTCACAATAAGCATCCAGACAAGTCGTAAATGAGAATAGGTTGCTGATCAGTCTCACTACGACGATCTGGCACTTAGGAACTTGCAGTGCCGGTTAGAATTTTTTTCAGATTTTTCGGATGTCGACTTCAGGACCGCTGCGTGGATGCTGAGACTGCAAGCCCCGGGTGTCAGTAGACCACTGCCAGCCAAGGCAGGTAGGTCACTTTCAGGGCATACCGCTGCTCCAAAGTACGCAGCAGCCCTTCGGGGTCATTGAGATCGAACACGCCACTGACCTTCAGCGCCGCCAGCTTCGGATCGGAAATGAGGATGCGCCCGTGCTGGTAGCGCTCGAGTTCTGCCAGCACTTCGGCCAGCGGTTTGCCATTGAAGATCAGCTTGCCACGCTGCCAGGCGGTCAAGGCCCGGGCATCGGGCGACGCCTGCAGCCGCCGCTCGCCGACCCGGGCCTCGCCTTGGGCTAGCACCACCGTGTTGCCCTGAGCCTGGCGACGTACGCTGAACACAGCCATGTCACCCTGCACGGGCTCGCCTCCCGCATCGACGACAAAGGGACGGGGATCGCTGGCGGTCTCGAACAGGGCCTCGCCGGCCTTGAGCACGACCTTGCGCTGGCTGTCGCTGAAGGCGACCGACAGGGCGCTGCCGCTGTTGAGGGTGACCCGCGAACCATCCGCCAGGGTGATGCTCTGCCGCTGACCGACACTGGTGTGGTAGTCAGCCAGCCAGGCCGGTGCCTGTTGCCAGCCGCTGTAGCCTGCCACCGCCAACACCAGGCAAGCAGCCAGCGCCGTGCCCCAACGTCGCCGACGCGGTGCCGAAGGTGCTCGAAAGGCATGGGCGCTGTTGGTCTGGCCGATATCCTGCCACAAGGCTTCTGCCTCACGGGCCGCCTCGCCATGGGCCGGGCTCAGCTGGCACCAGCGCAGGTAGCGCTCACGGTCGCTGGCCGTGGCACTGCCGGAGTGCAGCAGCACCTGCCAATCGAGGGCATCATCGGACAAGTCGCTCATCGGCTGCGGCACGGACATGGCAAGGGCATCAGTCATGGTTGTGTTTGAGCCAGTCGCGGCAATGGCGCAAGGCCTGGCCGATGTATTTTGCCACCATGCTGTCGGAAACGCCCAACCGTTGTGCGATCTGCGCCTGGGTCAGGCCTTCGATGCGGTTGAGCAGCAAGGCCTGGCGGGCATTGTCGGAAAGTTGCAGGAGGGCCTCGTCGAGCATCTCCAGGCGTTCGCTGGCCAGTAATGCCGCCTCGGGTGCCGGAGCCGGACAGGCTACCTCCCCCGCCAACTCGCTGTCGCCGAGGTTGGCTGCCTGGCGTTGCTCCCGGCGCAGGGCATCGATCGCCAGGTTGCCAGCGACACGGAAGATGAAACTGCGCGCATGCAGCACCGGTACCGCCTGCTGCTCGATCTTGACCAGCTTGAGGTAGGTTTCCTGGGCGACGTCGGCTGCGCGCTGACGATCGTTCATGCGCCGGGTCAGGAACTGTAGCAGGTCATCATAGTGCTCCTGGAAGCTTGCCAGCAGACCGGACACGGGGGACGTCAGCATGAATAAGTGGAAGGCCAGTAAGAGGAATTATCGGGCGTTAATGAGAAACAGTATCTTTCATTATGGCCCGCACTTTCAACGTCGCCGTGCATTTGCCACACTCGACGTCCCCCTCTCGTCAAGGCCTGCCCACATGCCCGTACCACTGCACCGCTTCATCCGCTTCTGCCTGCTCCTGCTGCTGGCCGGCGGCCTGAATGCCTGCTCCCTGTTCCAGGCCCGTGATCCGCTGAACATCAGCGTGATCGGCATCGAGCCACTGCCCGGCCAGGAACTGGAGTTGCGCATGGCAGTGAAGATCCGCGTACAGAACCCCAATGAAACCCCGATCGACTACAACGGCATCGCGCTCAATCTAGAAGTTAATGGCCAACAGCTGGCCGCTGGGGTCAGCGACCAGCAAGGGCGTATCGACCGTTATGACGAGCAGGTGCTGGTGGTGCCGGTGAGCGTCACGGCATTTGCCGTGCTGCGCCAGGCCTATGGCCTGAGTCGCCTGGAGTCACTGCAGGGTCTGCCCTACGTGCTGCGGGGCAAGCTGGCGAGCGGCCCTTTGGGCACCGTACGCTTCACCGACCGCGGAAAACTGGACCTGCCCCAAGGCGGCAGTTCCACGTGGTGAAGTCTGGGGCAGCAGCCCTGGAGATGTTTGCTTGAACTACCTGCTGGCGTTGTTCGCGGCTGCCATCAGTTTATTGACTTCACTGCGCACCATGTTGGCGTATTCGGGCGGGGACATGCCGTCCAGCTCAGCCCGGACCCATTCGGCCCACTTGCCTTTGCGCCGGGGTTTCTCGGAAATCAGCCGGGCTGCTTCGCCCTTGGCCTTGCCGAGGTTGTTCTGCCAGAGCTCGAACAGGCGGGCCTTCTCTGATTCGATCTGCGCGCGTTCGGCGAAGCTCCTGTTGGCCAGATTGAAACTCATGGGGATGTTCCTACCGCTGGAAAATGGGGGCTATCTTACACTGTAGCGGTCACCGTTCGGTACGCCGCTGCAACTTTCCAGACCCGCCGGCATCCACTGCTCATTACCATCATCCCTACGAGGACGCGTCCATGGCCAGGAAAACCACCGTGCAAACCGAAAGCGAACAGATCAAGGATCAAGCGTTCAGCGAGTTGCAGGCGTTGATCGAAGAGTCGGAAAAGCTGCTGAACGACAGTGCATCGCTGGTCGGCGAAGAAGCCGAGACCTTGCGCGCCCAGATCAGTCTGAAACTGAGCCAGGCCCGCGATGCGGTCAATGGCGTGCGCAGCAAGGCACAACCGGTGGTCGAAGCTACTCAGGAGTATATCGGCGATCATCCGTGGCAAACGGTGGCCATTTCCGCAGGGCTCGGGCTGGTGGTGGGGCTGCTGCTGGGGCGGCGCAACTAACCCTAGTACGTCCCCTGGTACATCACAGGGAGCGGGCATTGCGCCCGCTTCCTTTTACTTCATTTCAGGACAGGAATACCGCTGTGGAAGCGGAACTCGTTGTCCGGTGTCGAAATCAACTCTGCTTCGGCCTCCCTTACCTGTTCCACGACACGGGCGATGTCCGCTTCGTCACCATACTGGTGGGCCAACTTCAGATAACCCTGGTAATGGCGCGCCTCGCTCTTGAGCAGGCCGTGGTAGAACTTGCCCAGTTCTTCGTCCAAGTGTGGCACCAACGCGGCGAAACGCTCACAGCTGCGCGCTTCGATGAATGCGCCAACCACCAGGGTATCCACCAGCTTGACGGGCTCATGGGCGCGCACCAGTCGGCGCAGGCCGGAGGCATAACGCCCTGCCGAGACCGGACGCAGTGGGACCTTGCGTCGCTTCATCAAACGCAGCACCTGTTCATGGTGCACCAGCTCTTCCCGGGCCAGGCGCGACATCATGTTGATCAAGTCGAGATGGGTATTGTACTTGGCGATCAGGCTCAAGGCCGTGCTAGCCGCCTTGAACTCGCAGTTCTTGTGGTCAATCAGCAGGGTTTCCTGGTCGGCAAGCGCCGCCTCGATCCAGGCATCAGGGGTGCGGCAACCCAGGAAGGCGTCGATTTCAGCAGTCAGGTACATAAACTCACAAACACAGGCCATCGGCAGGACCGGCGATTATACCGGGGGCGACGCCGATCACCAGTGGCTATGCTTTGATGTGTATCAAACTACGCTCAGAGGGGCGCCGACTATAGTCAGGCATTGGCCGTCATTTCCAAAGGGAGCACTCGTCCATGCAAACCGTCCGCAGCATTCTCGTCGTCCTCGATCCCGAGCACGCCCATAGCCGTGCCCTGACCAGGGCCAAACTGATTGCGGGCGTCACCGGCGCACGCCTGCACTTGCTGATGTGCGACAAGAAGCAAGACCACAGCGCCCTGCTCAGCCTGCTCTGCAGTCAGCTACATGATGATGGTTATGACAATGTCACCCAGGAACAGGCCTGGCATGACACCTTGCACGAATCGATCGTCGCTGTGCAGCAAGCCGAAGGCTGTGAACTGGTGATAAAGGAACATCGCCCGGATAATCCGCTGAAAAAAGCATTGCTGACCCCAAGCGACTGGAAACTGCTGCGCCAGTGCCCGTGCGCAGTGCTGATGGTCAAAACCGAACGCCCATGGACCGGTGGCGTGATATTGGCAGCCATCGATGTGGGTAACCATGATGAAGCCCATCGTCTGCTGCATGCCAATATCATCGACCATGGCTATGACATAGCCGCGTTGGCCAAGGGCGAGTTGCACGTGATCAGTGCCCACCCCTCGCCCATGCTTTCGTCAGCAGACCCGGTGTACCAGCTCAAGGAAAGCATCGAACAACGCTATCGTGAGGAATGCAGCGCATTCCAGGCTGAGTTCGATATCAGCGATGAACGCTTGCATATCGCCGAAGGGCCTGCAGACGTGCTGATCCCCTTCACCGCCAAGAAATACGATGCCGTGGTGACGGTGATCGGCACTGTGGCACGTGCCGGCATTTCCGGAGCCTTGATCGGCAATACCGCTGAGGTGGTGCTCGATTCGCTGGAGAGCGATGTACTGGTACTCAAAAGCGAGGAAGCGGCAGCGCATCTGACGGAGCTGGCGCGGGGGTGACTCCCGCCCGAATGTAGGGCGAGCTCTACGCCACCGGACCATGGACAGGGCCGCGAGGCTTTTATGTCCTGCTAGGGGGCCGCTGCGCAGCCCATCGCGACACAAGGCCGCTCCCACAGAGACAGACCAGCTCGGCAGCTGAGGGTGCAGCCCTGCCCTTCAAACCCCGGAAAAGACAAAACCCCTACCTGCTCGCGCAGATAGGGGTTTTGCGAAATGAATCTTGACGATGACCTACTCTCACATGGGGAAACCCCACACTACCATCGGCGATGCATCGTTTCACTGCTGAGTTCGGGATGGGATCAGGTGGTTCCAATGCTCTATGGTCGTCAAGAAATTCTGTTACCAGAACGTCCTGTTGGACACTCCAGTCAATTCGGATATGTGCATTTGTGGTCTTGCGAATCTTCGGCTGTTGCGTCTTCACCACCGCCATCTGCGTCAGCAAATTGCTTGGGTGTTATATGGTCAAGCCTCACGGGCAATTAGTATCGGTTAGCTCAACGCCTCACAGCGCTTACACACCCGACCTATCAACGTCGTAGTCTTCGACGGCCCTTCAGGGAGCTCAAGGCTCCAGTGAGATCTCATCTTGAGGCAAGTTTCCCGCTTAGATGCTTTCAGCGGTTATCTCTTCCGAACATAGCTACCCGGCAATGCCACTGGCGTGACAACCGGAACACCAGAGGTTCGTCCACTCCGGTCCTCTCGTACTAGGAGCAGCCCCTCTCAAATCTCAAACGTCCACGGCAGATAGGGACCGAACTGTCTCACGACGTTCTAAACCCAGCTCGCGTACCACTTTAAATGGCGAACAGCCATACCCTTGGGACCGGCTTCAGCCCCAGGATGTGATGAGCCGACATCGAGGTGCCAAACACCGCCGTCGATATGAACTCTTGGGCGGTATCAGCCTGTTATCCCCGGAGTACCTTTTATCCGTTGAGCGATGGCCCTTCCATACAGAACCACCGGATCACTAAGACCTACTTTCGTACCTGCTCGACGTGTCTGTCTCGCAGTCAAGCGCGCTTTTGCCTTTATACTCTGCGACCGATTTCCGACCGGTCTGAGCGCACCTTCGTACTCCTCCGTTACTCTTTGGGAGGAGACCGCCCCAGTCAAACTACCCACCATACACTGTCCTCGATCCGGATGACGGACCTGAGTTAGAACCTCAAAGTTGCCAGGGTGGTATTTCAAGGATGGCTCCACGCGAACTGGCGTCCACGCTTCAAAGCCTCCCACCTATCCTACACAAGCAAATTCAAAGTCCAGTGCAAAGCTATAGTAAAGGTTCACGGGGTCTTTCCGTCTAGCCGCGGATACACTGCATCTTCACAGCGATTTCAATTTCACTGAGTCTCGGGTGGAGACAGCGCCGCCATCGTTACGCCATTCGTGCAGGTCGGAACTTACCCGACAAGGAATTTCGCTACCTTAGGACCGTTATAGTTACGGCCGCCGTTTACCGGGGCTTCGATCAAGAGCTTCGCGTTAGCTAACCCCATCAATTAACCTTCCGGCACCGGGCAGGCGTCACACCCTATACGTCCACTTTCGTGTTTGCAGAGTGCTGTGTTTTTAATAAACAGTCGCAGCGGCCTGGTATCTTCGACCGGCATGGGCTTACGGAGCAAGTCCTTCACCCTCACCGGCGCACCTTCTCCCGAAGTTACGGTGCCATTTTGCCTAGTTCCTTCACCCGAGTTCTCTCAAGCGCCTTGGTATTCTCTACCCAACCACCTGTGTCGGTTTGGGGTACGGTTCCCGGTTATCTGAAGCTTAGAAGCTTTTCTTGGAAGCATGGCATCAACCACTTCGTCGCCTAAAGGCAACTCGTCATCAGCTCTCGGCCTTGAGATCCCGGATTTACCTAAGATCTCGGCCTACCACCTTAAACTTGGACAACCAACGCCAAGCTGGCCTAGCCTTCTCCGTCCCTCCATCGCAATAACCGGAAGTACAGGAATATTAACCTGTTTTCCATCGACTACGCTTTTCAGCCTCGCCTTAGGGACCGACTAACCCTGCGTCGATTAACGTTGCGCAGGAAACCTTGGTCTTTCGGCGTGGGTGTTTTTCACACCCATTGTCGTTACTCATGTCAGCATTCGCACTTCTGATACCTCCAGCAAGCTTCTCAACTCACCTTCACAGGCTTACAGAACGCTCCTCTACCGCATCACCTAAGTGATACCCGTAGCTTCGGTGCATGGTTTGAGCCCCGTTACATCTTCCGCGCAGGCCGACTCGACTAGTGAGCTATTACGCTTTCTTTAAAGGATGGCTGCTTCTAAGCCAACCTCCTAGCTGTCTAAGCCTTCCCACATCGTTTCCCACTTAACCATGACTTTGGGACCTTAGCTGACGGTCTGGGTTGTTTCCCTTTTCACGACGGACGTTAGCACCCGCCGTGTGTCTCCCATGCTCGGCACTTCCAGGTATTCGGAGTTTGCATCGGTTTGGTAAGTCGGGATGACCCCCTAGCCGAAACAGTGCTCT
>NZ_CM142677.1:3695000-5720023 GCF_054889225.1 Pseudomonas sp. X10
CCTCCTGGCTCAGTAGCTCCGGCAGCAGGCAACGGGTATCGATCGGGCAAAGCGTAAGCGTCTCGAACGCGAGGAAATCCCCAAAGGCGCTGTGCCCCGCTTCGCGGTTGACGACCAGGTTCTCGATCCGCACACCCCACAGCCCGGGACGATAGGTTCCCGGCTCGATCGAAGTGATCATTCCAGCCTGCATGGCGGTCTGTGGCGTAGTAGCGGCCTGATAGGCGATGACTTGCGGCCCCTCGTGCACATTCATGAAGTAACCGACCCCGTGCCCGGTACCGTGCCCGTAGTCGACCTGGTCCGCCCAGATCGGCGCTCGTGCGATCGCATCGAGCAAGGGCGAGAAGATACCCCGCGGAAAGCGGGCCCGCGACAGGGCGATCACACCCTTTAGTACCCTCGTGCAATCCTGCTTCTGCGCAAGGCTTGGCGTTCCCACCGGCACCATCCGGGTAATATCGGTGGTACCACCCAGATACTGGCCGCCGGAGTCGATCAGCAACAGGCCATCGCCCTCGATCCGGGCATGAGCCTGTTCAGTGGCTCGGTAATGCGGCATGGCACCATTGGCATTGAAGGCTGCAATGGTCGAGAAACTGAGCGACACGAATCCGGGACGCCGGGCCCGAGCAGCGCTCAACTGCTCGTCTACGGTCAGTTCGGTGATAACCTCCCGCCCCTGACGCGCTTCGAACCAGGCGAAAAACTCACACAAGGCTGCTCCATCCTGCTCCATGACCTGGCGGATGTGCACCAAATCCTCTTCGCTCTTGCGCGATTTGCTCAGGGTGGTGGGATTGAGCCCTTCGACCAGTTGCACCTGCTCGCCTAGGTTATCCAGCAGACCGCAGGTGACCCGCGCTGGATCGACCAGCAGGCGGCTGCCCGCCGGGATAGCCGCCAGCGCCTGGCCGATCTCGGCGTAGTCGCGCAACTGAATGCCATCAAGTGCCAGCACCTGGCGCAAATGATCATCGACCTTGTTCAGGGCAACGAACAGCGTCGCCTGCTCCTGACTGATCAAGGCGAAGGACACGAACACCGGATTGTAGGAAACATCACTCCCGCGCAGGTTGAAGAGCCAGGCAATATCGTCGAGCGTGGCAATGAAGTGCCAATCGACCCCCTTGCTCTGCAAAGTCCGGCGCAGGTCGGCCAGCTTCTCGGCGCGACAGACCGTCGCCTCCGGCGGCAGGTGTTGGTAGACCGGATTGTCCGGCAGCGCCGGACGCCCTTCCCATACCTGAGCGAGCAGGTCCAAGTGGGTCAGCAACCGCACACCACGTGCTTTCAAACGCTCGCCCAACTGACGAGCCGCCGCCAGGGCCATGACCGCGCCATCCACCGCGACTGCGCCCTGCTCGACCACGTGCTCGGCCAGCCAGTCCAGCGGACCGGGTTGCCCTCGCAGCAGTTTCATCAACTGGATGCCACTGCCAGACAGTTCATTCTCGGCCTGCTCCCAATAACGGCTATCCGCCCAAAGGCCAGCGAACCCGGCGGTCACCACCAAGGTACCCACCGAGCCATGGAAACCGGAAAGCCATTGGCGCCCCTGCCAGTAACCCGGCAGGTACTCGGACAGGTGCGGATCGGCCGAAGGCACCAGCAAGGCGTCGACTCCCTCCCTGACCATGACCTCGCGCACGCGCACCAGACGCGACGGCACGGTTCCCTGTGTTAAAGATTGACTGTTCATGCGAACTCCTGCTGGCACGCCATTGATTGTGACTAGCCGCAGATAATGGAGCAGGTGTCAGCACCCGGCAACCACCGGCAGGGCCGCGCCCAACACAGCACATCGATTGCCGGAACTGCGGGCCTCTCCGGGCGCCATCTATCCATCCCACTGAACTTCCCGCCGCCACTGACTTCACAACCTGTACATTCTTTTTGCGGACAAGCGCCCGACCATGCCTCGCTCATCCGACCAGAAAGCCGCTGTGGTGTTGCTCGATAGCCGCGAACAGACACCGGACCATGATCATGCAACCCATCTCAAGCTTGCCGACTGCCTGGCCCGGTTGCTGGGCACCACACGAGCCGAGCTCGATCATTCGCCCACCACCAGCGATAACTTCTACTACCTGCCGACAGAAACGCTGATCGACCCTGCGCGCTACCGCCCCATGGGTATCGTCAGCGAACAGGATTTGTTCGGCGGGCTGGTCAGCCATCCCTACATGGCAACCAAGGCCATTTCCCACCCGCTACCCGCCAATGCCTGCTTCCCCCCCGGCTGGACCGATGCGTTCGCCCGCCAGGCGAGCGACGCCCTGCTGCGCGGTTACACAGTGTTCAGTAAGGCCGATGCTCGCCGCGCTGCCGAATTGCTGCTGCAGCTCGGCCCACTGCGGATCAAGCCAGTACTCGCCTGCGCCGGTCGCGGACAACAGGTCATCGAGGAGCAGGCCGAACTGGAGTCGCTGCTCGCAAATATGGACGACCAGGCACTCGGCCTCTGGGGCCTTGTACTGGAGGAAGATCTCAGCGAGGTGGAAACCTTCAGCGTAGGCCAAGTGCGGGTCGCCGGGCTGATGTGCAGTTACTACGGGACCCAGCAACTGACCCGCGACCATCAGGGCGAACAGGTCTATGGCGGCTCCGATCTGGTGGTGGTGCGTGGCGGCTACCAAGCCTTGCTGCAGCTCCCGCTGGAGGATCACCAGCGCCTGGCAATCATCCAGGCCATGGCTTACGAACAGGCGGCGGAGCAGCACTTCCCCGGCTTTATCGCGTCGCGGCGCAACTATGACATTGCCCGCGGCCTCGACCAGGGCCAGCACCTGCGCAGTGGCGTGCTCGAACAGTCCTGGCGCCTGGGCGGTGCCAGCAGTGCCGAGCTCCTGGCCTTGCAGGCCTTTGCCGACAACCCGGCGCTGGCTCGGGTACGCGCCTCCAGTCATGAAGTCTTCGGCACGCCAACCCTGCCCGCCGACGCCATACTCTTTTATCAGGGACAAGACAGTGAACTCGGACAACTCAGCAAATATGCACGGATTCGCGACTATGACCATCCATAGCGAAACGGTGGAACTCAAGGTCGAAGGCGACAGCATCGCCGGCACCCTGGTCAGCCCCGGCAGCAAGATGCCGGGCATTCTCTTCGTCCACGGTTGGGGTGGCAGCCAGCAGCGCGACTTGGCCCGTGCCAGACAGATCACCGGGCTCGGTTGCGTGTGCATGACCTTTGACCTGCGCGGCCACGAGAAAACCGCCAGCCAGCGCCTGAGTGTGACTCGCGAACAGAACCTGAGCGACCTGCTCGCCGCCTATGATCGGCTGGTCAGCCACCCGGCGGTGGACAGCAGCGCCATCGCCTTGATCGGCAGCAGTTACGGCGGCTACCTGGCCACCTTGCTCACTACCTTACGGCCAGTGAAATGGCTGGCCTTGCGAGTCCCGGCGCTGTATTGGGACGATGAGTGGCAGGTCCCCAAGCAGGCCCTGGACCGGGAGCGCTTGTCGGCCTACCGCCAGCGCATTCTCGGCCCCGGCGACAACCGAGCCTTGGCGGCCTGCGTAGACTTCCGCGGCGACGTCCTGCTGGTGGAGTCCGAGCAGGATGACTATGTGCCGCACAACACACTGATGAGCTATCGCTCAGCGTTCATCAATGCCCATTCGCTCACGCACCGGATCGTCGATGGTGCCGACCATGCCCTGTCCAGCGAAGAGAACCAGAAGGCCTACAGCTCGATACTCGGCGCCTGGATCAGCGAAATGGTCATAGGTGCGCGCCTCGACCGTTATCCGCACTACGCCCCTTGGTACGCTTGACCCCCACCAACCTGGCAATGCAGGCCGCCATCGATCCCACGCACCAAGCTACGCACAGTCTGGTAAGCAGAGAAGTTCACGCCCCGGGCCTGATGCCGGCGTAACAGATCGAGGAAGGGCTCCTCCATGAAACGCTCGGCCGCGGCCACCCATTCGCGACGTGACTGCCATTGCAGGTATTGCAACACACGGCAACCATCATCACTGGCCTGGACACTGACACCCAGCAAGCCCTCGCAGTGCTCGGCCACTTGCTCACTGCGCAGCACCAGCGCGTCGGCGAGCGCCTGCTGATGGCCGGGAAGTACTTCATATTCGATCATCTGGGTGAACCACAGGGAACCAACAGTAGCCTTCATGGGCATTCTCCTTGCGCCTGGGACTTGCGATGGGACGGTCAGCAGGGTAAAACCTCGAGTTAACTCGAGGTCAAGAGGTGAATGCCATGTCCGAGCAAAAACCCACGTCCCAGGCCAAGCTCCTGAGCGTCGGGCAGTTGGCTGCACGCAGCGGCGTTGCCGTCACTGCGCTGCACTTCTATGAAAGCAAGGGCTTGATATACAGCACGCGCAACGCCGGCAACCAGCGCCGCTATGACAGGGCAATGCTGCGTCGGGTCGCGGTGATCAAGATGGCCCAGCGCCTGGGGATTGCGTTGGCGGATATCGCCGTGGCCTTGAGCACCCTGCCGAAAGACCACCCCCCAACAGCCGAAGATTGGCAACACCTGTCCGCCCAATGGCGCGACAACCTGACCCAGCGTATCGACGAGCTGTTGATGCTGCGCGACCAGTTGGATGGCTGCATCGGGTGTGGCTGCCTATCGCTGAAGGAGTGCCCGCTGCGCAACTACCACGACCGCTTGGGCGACCAGGGGCCAGGCCCCCACCCGCCCGAGCCGCCAGCACATCTCTAGTGACGGTCTGGCACCGCCTCCTCGGCCAAGGCCACCAGGCGCAGGGCCAGAGCCTTGGCCTGCAGCGCGACATCGGTGACCGCCGTGCTTTCCCACCAAAGGCCGCGCAACGGCGGCCCCAGAGCGAACAGATCCTCACCGACACACCCTTGCCCATCGATCAGCGCCCCACCGGCATCCGCGGCGATGCCCAGGGCCAGCGGGCCAGGACGGATCAGTTGCCGCGCCAACAGGTTACGCGGCAAGGGATGGTCGACCCGACGCCAGTCATATTCGATCCCCGTCGAGTTGATCAGCGCACAACCTGTGCGACGTATTTGCCCGTCCTCACCACGCAGGCGCAGGCGAATCTCCGGTCGGCCGAGAGGGCTGCAGCCCACCCCCAACAGCGTCGCGGCCCTCACCTGCAACCGACCTTCTGCCAGCAAGCGCTCGACCAACGCCGCGCCCTGGGGTGGCGAACGATGATGATGACTCTCCCACCAGGGCCGCAGATGACGGACGAACTGGCGACGATGACGGTCGCTGGCCTGGCTCCACAAGCGGGCGATATGGACCCTGACGGTGTCCAGAGGCGCCTGCCAGTCGATACCCATCGACTGCGCCTGACGGCACTGCTCGCGGAGCGCGCGACTTAACTGCAACGGGCTACGCAGGCTTGGGTCGGCAGCCAGGAAATCATCCCAGGCTGGCGGCTGACGACGTATATGAGGCAGCAAACCGTGCCTCGAAAATACTTCGATCAGGCCTCGGTGGCCGGCCTGTTGCAGGGACACCAGGGCATCGACCATAGTCAGGCCAGAGCCGATGATCAGCACGGTACCATCGGCTTCCAGGCGTTTCATACCCTCGACATCCCAAGGATCGACCGCCTGTGCGTTCAAGCCGTTGTCTGCCAAACGCGCGGTGTGTGCGGCTGTGAACATACCCGTGGCCAGGACCGCCCGCCGCGCGCGGCAGCAGCGCCCATCTGCCAGTTGCACCTGCACACCCTCCCCATCCACCTGCACATCAACGGCCTCGGCCTGCACATGCAGCAGCTCCGAGCCCTGTCCGGCCCCCAGGATTTCCGCCTCCGCCAGCCGTTGGCGCGCATAGCACCCGAACAGCCCTCGGGGCGGAAACAACTCGGCCACCGGCACGTGCTGCTCAGCCGACTCAGGCCAGCCACCCGCACCGATGTACTGCTCGAGCCAGTCGGTCAGGTCATTGGCATTATCCGGATCGACACTCATGCGTGCCGCATTGCCATTGAGGGTATGCCCCAGCTCCGTCGCACTGTAGGCCTCGCCCCGTCCCAGTTCGGCACGCGGCTCGATAATCAGCAAGCGACGCTGCCCAGGCTGGCGCAGCAGTTGGGCGGCCAGCATATTGCCGCTCAGACCACCGCCGATGATGAGGATGTCGGCATCGAGCCGATCTCGGCTACTCATGGGATTCTCCACAGGTTCGTGCTGTGGATCATAAGCGCAGCTGGCAGGACAATGCAGCCGGTCGGTACCAAAGGAGGAGTCAGTCGGCGACCACGGCAAAGCGTCGCCGATAATCGCTCGGGGCCAGGCCGGTGACCTTGTGGAACACCTTGCGGAATGCGCCTGGGTCCTGGTAGCCGACACCCCAGGCAATCTGCTCGATGCTGCGCCGGGTGAACTCCAGCAGGCGGCACGCACGCCCGACACGCACCTGCTGGCAGTACTCGGTCGGTCGCAACCCGGTGGCAGCGCGAAAACGGCGCAGGAAGGTCCGCTCTTCAAGCCCGGCACAGACAGCCATCGCGGTCAGGCTCGCCTCCCGCGCTCCACTCCCCTGCAGCCAGTGTTGCACCCTGAGCACCGCTTCGTCGCCGTGGTCCAGACGCGGGCTGAAAACAGTACCCGGCAAAGGCGTCGCGACCGGTTTCACCGCCATGAAGCGCGCGGTTTCACGCGCCAGAGTCTGTCCCAGAAAGCGCTCAATGAGGCGCAACCCCAACTCGGTCCAGGCCATGAGGCCGGCGGAGGTCATGATGTCTCCATCGTCGAGCAGTGGCAGGTTGGTCTCCACCTCCACCCTAGGAAAACGATCAGCCAGGGACTGGACGTAGTTCCAGTGACTGGTCGCTGCGCGGCCATCGAGCAAGCCGCTGGCCGCGATGAAGAAAACGCCGATGCAGACCGAGGCCAGCACCGTGCCCTGGCGATGCCACTGGCGCAGCGCGTTACGGTAGCGCTTGAGCAGTTCGGGGTCAGGGACAGCGCTCAAGCTTGGAGGAATGATCAGGGCGCGCACGTCATGGGCCGCCAGCGGATAAGTGTCATAAGCCACCTGCAGTTGACCATCTTCTCCGGCCTGCCAATGAGTGATGCGTAACAACGGCAACGCCTGTGCCCCCAGCTCCAGCACCAGACGGTTGGCCACGGTAAACAGGTCGGTCAAGCCATCCACGGCTGCGCTCTGCGCACCGGGGTATATCAGCAGGCCGATTTCCAGGCTTTCACGTGTGTCAGTTTTTCCCGCCATTTTGTCGGTCGCGCCAATCCACAAGGAGGACGCCCAAGCCTATAACTATCGCTACGAACCGACCACTGCCAAAGGAGCATCCACCATGAGCAAACCCGCTCTGATCCTGATCGACATCCAGAATGACTACTTCCCTGGCGGCAAATGGCCCCTCGACGGCGCCGACATCGCTGCTGATAACGCCGCCCGCCTGCTGGCCGCCGCTCGCGAACGCGGTGATCTGGTGGTGCATGTGCGTCATGAATTCGAGAGCGCCGACGCCCCCTTCTTCACACCGGGCTCCCCTGGCGCACGCATTCACGACAAGGTGGCGCCTGCCGAGGGCGAGCCCGTGGTGCTCAAGCACAAGGTCAATATGTTCCAAGGCACCGGGCTCAAAGCGCTGCTGG
This sequence comes from Pseudomonas sp. X10, assembly GCF_054889225.1. Taxonomy (NCBI): domain Bacteria; kingdom Pseudomonadati; phylum Pseudomonadota; class Gammaproteobacteria; order Pseudomonadales; family Pseudomonadaceae; genus Pseudomonas; species Pseudomonas sp. X10. The sequence goes on from NZ_CM142677.1 coordinate 3,702,588, forward strand.
AAGAGCATGGGGTGAAGGACTTGACCATCGTCGGCAGCATGAGCCACATGTGCGTCGACGCAGGCACCCGTGCTGCGGTGGACTTTGGCTACAACGTGACCGTGGCCCACGATGCCTGCGCGACCCTGCCGCTGACATTCGAAGGGGTGGAGGTACCGGCGGCGCAAGCGCAGGCCGCAGCCATGGCGGCGCTGGCCTTTGCCTATGCGCAGGTGGAGAGCACCGAGGCCTGCCTACTCAACTACTGAGCGCCCCCGAAGCTCAGATCACCACATTGCGGACGAAGCGCGTGGCCACCGTACCGTCATTGCGGTAGGCATGCCGGCAGTTGCTGGCGAACGCGAAGAATTCGCCAGCCTGCAAACGGTGCTCGCGCTCTTCGATCAGCAAAGTGAGGCAACCTTCGAATACATAGACCTGCTCGCTCCAACCGTCGGCATCGACGTCGCTGGGGTAGTGCTCACCGGGCTCCAGGCGCCACTCCCAGAGTTCGACCTCACGGCTGGCAGGACAACTGGCGAGCAACACGGCCTTGCTGCCGGGATGCTCGCCAGCCCAAGCCAGCTCGTTGATGCGGCTGGGGTCGCGCTGGTCCGGAGCCTGGATCAGGTAACTGAAAGCGACTCCCAGGGCTTCGGCAATCAGGTCCAGGGTCGTCAGGCTGACATTCTTTTCGCCAGCCTCTATCGCCACCAACATGCGCCGGCTGACCCCAGAGCGCTCTGCCAAGGCGCTCTGGCTCAGGCCAGCAGCATTGCGCAAGCGGCGGATGTTCTGACTGACATGTTGCAGCACCGATGCACGGTGGCCGGAATCTTTGTGCACTATATTGCTCACTGGTAGGGGTTGCGCAGTATACTGCCCACTTTGCGGCCAATTGTGCGTCGCCCCCTCCGAGTGTGCAAGACCATGACCCGAAGCGATACCACAGAACGCTCTTCCGTTTCCTTTCGGTTGAGCAAGGCCGAACTGGTGCTGGTGTTCATCACCATGCTCTGGGGCGGTACCTTTCTGCTGGTGCACAACGTCATGACCGTCAGCGGGCCGATGTTCTTCGTCGGCCTGCGTTTTGCCGCCGCAACGCTGTTCGTCGGCCTAGTATCGGCACGCGCCTTGTCGGGGCTGACCGCCACCGAGCTCAAGGCCGGTCTGTTGATCGGCGTCTCCATCATGCTGGGCTACGGTTTACAGACAATGGGCCTGCAGACCATCAGCAGCAGCCAGTCGGCCTTCATCACCGCATTGTATGTGCCTTTCGTGCCACTGCTGCAGTGGGTGATCCTGGGACGCCGTCCAGGTCTGATGCCAAGCCTGGGCATCGTCCTGGCCTTCGTCGGCCTGATGCTCCTGGCTGGCCCGCAAGGCGGCTCGCTGCAATTCAGCGAGGGCGAGCTCGTCACATTGCTCAGTGCCGTGGCCATTGCCGGCGAAATCATCCTGATCAGCCGCTACGCCGGCAAGGTCGATGTGCGCCGGGTGACCGTGGTGCAATTGGCCACCGCTTCGGCATTGTCCTTCCTCATGATCGTGCCAACTCAGGAGCGCCTGCCGGACTTTTCCTGGCTGCTGGTGCTCAGCGCCCTCGGGCTTGGCGCCATGAGCGCGGTGATCCAGATGGCGATGAACTGGGCACAGAAGTCAGTGTCTCCTACCCGTGCCACCTTGATCTACGCCGGCGAACCGGTCTGGGCTGGCATCGTCGGACGCCTTGCCGGCGACCGCCTGCCGGGCGTGGCCCTGATCGGCGGCCTGCTGATCGTGATCGCCGTAGTGGTCAGCGAACTGAAGTTCAAACGCCCGAGAGAAGAGCGGCAGACGCTAGAGGAACATGGGGGTCGCGAACGCGAACCTGGCCTGTGAAGTCGCGATTAATGACTATCCTTTGAAAAAAACTGTTATAAAAAAACAGCTTGTCACTCCACATTTGTAGGATTCTGCGACAGCTTCCGTGTTGGTGATCAACCGTACGCCACGTATGATCCTTGGCAAACTTCTGCAGATTAGAACTCTATGTCATTGATAGTGCTATTGCTTCTGCCGTTCATCGGCAGTTGCCTGGCGGCTGTCCTGCCGCACAACGCACGTAACACCGAGTCGTTGCTGGCCGGTCTCGTGGCCCTGGTTGGCACCGTTCAGGTGGCGCTGCTGTACCCACAAGTCGCCCACGGCGGCGTCATTCGCGAAGAATTCCTCTGGTTGCCCAGCCTCGGGCTGAACCTGGTCCTGCGCATGGATGGCTTCGCCTGGCTGTTTTCCCTGCTGGTCCTGGGCATCGGCACTCTGGTGTCGCTGTATGCGCGCTACTACATGTCGCCGCAAGACCCAGTGCCGCGCTTCTTCGCGTTCTTCCTGGCCTTCATGGGTGCCATGCTCGGCCTGGTGATTTCCGGCAACCTGATCCAGATCGTGTTCTTCTGGGAACTGACCAGCCTCTTCTCCTTCCTGCTGATCGGCTACTGGCATCACCGCAGCGATGCCCGTCGTGGCGCCTACATGGCACTGATGGTCACTGGCGCCGGAGGCTTGTGCCTGCTGGTGGGGGCGCTGCTGCTCGGCCATGTGGTCGGCAGCTATGACCTGGACAAGGTCCTGGCTGCCGGCGAACAGATTCGCCAACATGCCCTCTACCCCGTCCTACTGCCCCTTATCCTGATCGGCGCCCTGAGCAAGAGCGCGCAGTTTCCCTTCCAGTTCTGGCTGCCCCATGCCATGGCGGCGCCTACTCCAGTCTCGGCTTACCTGCACTCGGCGACCATGGTCAAGGCCGGAGTGTTCCTGCTGGCGCGGCTCTGGCCGGTGCTCTCCGGCACCGAGGAATGGTTCTGGATCGTCGGCGGCGCCGGTGCCTGCACCTTGCTGCTGGGCGCCTTCGCCGCCATGTTCCAGAACGACCTCAAGGGCCTGCTGGCCTATTCGACCATCAGCCACCTGGGCCTGATCACACTGCTGCTGGGCCTGAACAGCCCCCTGGCCGCAGTGGCCGCCGTGTTCCACATCCTCAACCACGCCACCTTCAAGGCCTCGCTGTTCATGGCCGCGGGGATCATCGACCATGAAAGCGGTACCCGCGACATCCGGCGCCTGAGCGGCCTGTTCCGCTTGGTGCCCTTTACCGCGACCCTGGCCATGGTGGCCAGTGCGTCGATGGCCGGCGTGCCACTGATGAACGGTTTCCTGTCCAAGGAGATGTTCTTCGCCGAGACCGTGTTCATTACCTCCAGCACCTGGGTCGAGGCGACACTGCCGGTGATCGCCACCCTGGCCGCTACGTTCAGCGTGGCCTATGCGCTGCGCTTCACGGTCGATGTCTTCTTCGGCCCGACCGCCCAGGACCTGCCACACGTCCCGCACGAGCCACCGCGCTGGATGCGCGCCCCGGTCGAACTACTGGTATTGACCTGCCTGGTGGTCGGTATCTTCCCGGCCCAGTCGGTCGGCCCCCTGCTAGCCGCGGCGGCGCTGCCGGTAGTCGGCGGCACCCTGCCGGAATACAGCCTGGCCATCTGGCACGGCTGGAACGCACCGCTGATCATGAGCCTGATCGCCATGTGCGGTGGCATCGTGCTCTACCTGCTGTTGCGCAAACAACTGCGGCTCGGGCGCTTCCCCTATCCGCCACTGATCGAACGTTTCAATGGCAAGCGCCTGTTCGAGCGTGGCCAGGTGCACCTGATGCGTCTGGCCCGAGGCATCGAGCAATTGCTGACCACCCGACGCCTGCAGAAGCAACTGTTCATGCTCGTCCTCGCGGCCTTCCTAGCCGGGCTGATGCCCTTGCTGTACAGCGGCTTGACCTGGGGCGACCGACCGAAGATTCCAGGGTCAGGCGTGTTCGTCGCGCTCTGGTTGATCGCCATTGCCTGTGCCATTGGTGCTGCCTGGCAAGCCAAGTACCACCGCCTGGCGGCGTTGATCATGGTCAGTGTCTGCGGCCTGATGACCTGTATCACCTTCGTCTGGTTCTCGGCGCCCGACCTGGCCCTGACCCAACTCGTGGTCGAAGTGGTCACCACCGTGCTGATCCTACTCGGCCTGCGCTGGCTGCCAAGGCGGATCGAGGGTGTCTCGTCACTGCCGGGCAGCCAGGACCGAGCACGCCTGCGTCGCTTGCGCGACCTGTTGCTGGCGGTACTGGTCGGTGGCGGCATGGCCTTGATGTCCTACGCCATGCTGACCCGGCCGACCCCCAACGACATCTCCTCCTTCTACCTGAGCCGGGCCCTACCCGAGGGCGGTGGCACCAACGTGGTCAACGTCATGCTGGTGGACTTCCGTGGCTTCGATACCTTGGGCGAGATCACCGTACTGGTGGCCGTTGCCCTGACCGTATTCGCCCTGCTGCGCCGCTTCCGTCCACCCAAGGAAAGCATGCAGTTGCCAGCCCAGCAGCGTCAGTTGGCACCGGACGTGGTCACCGACCTGATCAATCCGCGACACGCCCCCGACACCGCCTTGGGCTTCATGATGGTGCCCGCCGTCCTGGTGCGCCTGCTGCTGCCGATCGCCCTGCTGGTGTCCATGTACCTGTTCATGCGTGGGCACAATCAGCCAGGCGGCGGGTTCGTCGCCGGCCTGGTCATGTCGGTCGCCTTCATCCTCCAGTTCATGGTGGCCGGCACCCAGTGGGTCGAGGCACAGATGAGCCTGCGTCCCCTGCGTTGGATGGGAACCGGGCTGCTCTGCGCCACCCTGACCGGGATCGGCGCCATGGTCCTGGGCTATCCGTTCCTGACCACGCACACCGCGCACCTGCATCTGCCGCTGCTGGGTGACATCCATGTGGCCAGCGCGCTGTTCTTCGACATCGGCGTGTTCACCGTGGTGGTTGGTGCGACCTTGCTGATCCTCACCGCCCTGGCGCATCAGTCAGTGCGCGCCCGCCCGGCCGCCCACCCGAAACCCAGCCAAGCAGGAGCCGCCTGATGGAAGAAGTCATTGCAATCGCCATCGGCGTCCTGGCCGCCTCGGGGGTCTGGCTGATCCTGCGCCCACGTACCTACCAGGTGATCATGGGCCTGTGCCTGCTCTCCTACGGCGTCAACCTGTTCATCTTCAGCATGGGCAGCCTGTTCATCGGCAAGGAGCCGATCATCAAGGACGGCGTGCCCCAAGACCTGCTCAACTACACCGACCCACTGCCCCAGGCCTTGGTTCTGACCGCCATCGTCATCAGCTTCGCCATGACCGCATTGTTCCTGGTGGTGCTGCTGGCCTCGCGCGGCCTGACCGGCACCGACCACGTCGATGGCCGGGAGCGTGACGAATGAACCTGATGAACCAATTGATCGTCGCCCCCATCCTTCTGCCCCTGCTGACGGCAGCACTGATGCTGGTGCTGGGCGAAAAGCGCCGCCCGCTCAAAAGCCGCCTGAACCTGCTGTCCAGCCTGCTGGGCCTGGGTGTAGCCATTAGCCTGTTGCTGTGGGTGCGCAACCAGGGCCAGGCCGAATCGATCGGTGTCTACCTGCCGGGCAACTGGCCGGCTCCGTTCGGCATCGTGCTGGTTGTGGACCACCTTTCGGCACTGCTGCTGACACTGACGGGTATCATCGGTGTCAGCGCCCTGATCTTCGCCAGAGCCCGTTGGGACGGCGCCGGGGCCAGCTTCCATGCGCTGTTCCAGTTGCAACTGATGGGGCTGTATGGGGCCTTTCTGACGGCTGACCTATTCAACCTGTTCGTCTTCTTCGAGGTATTGCTGGCAGCATCCTATGGCCTGCTGCTGCATGGTTCCGGGCGCGCACGGGTCAAGGCCGGCCTGCACTATATCGCCATCAACCTGTTCGCTTCGTCCCTGTTCCTAGTCGGCGCCGCCATGCTCTATGGCGTGACCGGCACCTTGAACATGGCAGACCTGGCCTTGAAGATCCCGCTGGTACCAGAGGCCGATCGCGGCCTGCTGCATGCCGGAGCGGCGATACTGGCCATGGCGTTCCTGGTCAAAGCGGGCATCTGGCCGCTCAACTTCTGGCTTGTGCCGGCCTATGCGTCGGCGAGCGCGCCGGTGGCCGCACTCTTCGCCATCATGACCAAGGTTGGCCTGTATGCTGTCTTGCGCCTGTGGACCTTGCTGTTTTCCGGGCAAGCCGGGGCCTCGGCTTTCTTCGGCGGCCAATGGCTAATCTACGGAGGCCTGGCCACCCTGGCTATCGCGGCCGTGTCCATACTCGCCGCGCAGCGCTTGGAGCGCATGGCTGCCCTGAGCATCCTGATGTCCGCCGGGACCCTGCTGGCAGCGATCGGTTTCGGCCAGCCGGCCCTGACCGGTGGCGCCCTGTTCTACCTGGTGAGCTCCACCCTGGCCCTATGCGCGCTGTTCCTGCTCGCCGAACTGATCGAACGCTCTCGTTCAGCCAATGAGGCGCCGCTGGATGACGAAGGTGACGGCATGCCGTCCCCGCTGGAGTCCCTGCATCCGCCCAAGGGCATCAACCTGGACGACGAGCAGAAGGCCGTGATCGGACAGATCATCCCTTGGACCATGGCGTTCCTTGGCTTGAGCTTCATCGCCTGCGCCCTGTTGATCATTGGCATGCCGCCGCTGTCAGGCTTCATCGGCAAGCTGAGCCTGATCAGCGCGCTGTTCAACCCGCAGGGGCTGGGCGTAACGCCCGAACAACCCCTGTCGACGGAAGGCTGGGGCCTGGTGGCGTTGCTGATCCTGTCCGGCATGGCCTCGCTGATCGCGCTTGGCCGGGTTGGCATCCAGCGCTTCTGGAAGCCCCAGGAGCGCCCCTCCCCCCTGCTGCGCCGCTACGAGTGCCTGCCGATCGTCATCCTGCTCGGCCTGTGCATCATCCTCAGCCTCAAAGCCGAGCCATTGCTGCGCTACACCCAGGACACCGCTGCCAGCCTGCAGGCGCCCGACGCCTACATCAAAGCAGTCATGGGCACCCGACCCATCCCTGGCCCCACCACTCTCAACGCACAGGTGCAGCCATGAGCCGACTCTTCCCTGCCCCGCTGCTGTCTCTGTCGCTGTTCGTCCTGTGGCTGGTGTTGAACCTGTCCGTGAGCCCAGGCGACCTCCTGCTCGCGGCGATACTGGCCGTGCTCACGCCGGTGCTGATGGCCCCCTTGCGGCCACAGGTCGCACACATCCGCCGCCCCGGCACCATCATCCGTCTAATCCTCAAGGTCGGCGCCGATGTGGTGGTGTCCAATCTGCAAGTCGCTCGCGGGATCCTGAGCGCCCGACGATATCCGCCACGTCCGCACTTCGTGCACATCCCCCTGGAACTACGCGATGCCCACGGCCTGGCGGCCCTGTCGATGATCACCACGGTGATCCCCGGCACCATCTGGTCGGAGCTGGCTCTGGACCGCAGTGTCCTGCTGCTGCATGTGTTCGATCTGGAGGATGAAGCCTCCTTCATCGAGCACTTCAAGCAGACCTATGAACATCCGCTGATGGAGATCTTCGAATGACTGGCCTGCTCGCCAATGCCATACTCGCCAGCCTGTTCATCTTCGCCCTCGCCATGGCCCTGGCGCTGGTCAGGCTGTTTCGCGGCCCTTCGGCCCAGGACCGGGTCCTGGCCCTGGACTACTTGTACATCCTGGCCATGCTGATGATGCTGGTACTGGGCATTCGGTACGCCAGCGACACCTATTTCGAAGGTGCCCTGCTGATCGCCCTGTTCGGCTTCGTCGGCTCCTTTGCACTGGCCAAGTTCCTCCTGCGCGGCGAGGTGATCGAATGAACCCAACCATCCAACTGCCCTTCTGGCTGGAGCTGGTGACGGCCGCACTGCTGCTGACCAGCAGCGTGTTCGCCCTGATCGGGGCCCTGGGCCTGGTACGCCTGAAAGATTTCTTCCAGCGCATGCACCCGCCCGCACTGGCATCGACCATCGGTGCCTGGTGCGTTTCCCTGGCCTCGATCCTGTATTTTTCCGTACTCAAGGAAGGGCCGGTGCTGCATGCCTGGCTGATTCCCATCCTGCTGTCGATCACCGTGCCGGTCACGACCTTGCTGCTGGCCAGGGCTGCGCTGTTTCGCAAACGTGTATCCGGCGATGACGTACCCGAGGAAGTGAGCAGCGGCCATCACCGCGGAAATTGAACAATCGCGGGACAGGCCCCATCATCATGGGGGCCTGTCCCGCGATCGCTCGTCATTCCTGGCTCAAGCGCTGCAACTCTCGCCGAACCATCGCCGCGTACTCGGGCGGTGTGAGCTGGTAAAGCTGGCCAGCGACCCAGTCAAGCCAAGCCCCTTGCATCTGTGCTCGCTGCGCCAACAGTTGCTCGGCCACGGCCTGGGCCTGGTGGTGGCGGTGGAACTCGGCCCGCCCGCCAGGCGCATCGCCCTCGGCGCTCATTCGCTGGCCTTGAAGGTGGTCAATTCACCCTTGCGCCATTTGGCCACCTTGCCTGTGACGGCCTTGAGCACCTTGCCCAGACCCTCCTGCAACTGCTGGTGAGCCGCGAACACCAGCATCACGCCTTGGCCTTCACGAAACACGATGCCGTCACCTTCCGGGGCCGAGACAAACGCATAATCGCCCACGCCATATACGTTGAGCTTGATATCACGAAAACGGATCTCCAGCTTGCCGCCCTCTCGGCTGGGTAGCACCGCGGCGCGGAAGTGGTCGCCCACTTTCAACTCGAGACGCTGCTTGTCATCGACCACCAAAGCACTTTCGGTGTCGATCTCGGCCATGTACAGGCCTTCTGCATTCTGCTCGGTGACATAGACGAAACGCCCTTGAAACTGCTTGACCAACTTGGCCCGCAGATCGCCCAGGGCAAACAGGGCATGGGTATCCAGAGTGCTGACTGCCAATGAAAAATTCCTCAAACCGATTACATCCCGCTATGGCGCGGACAGCATTGCTCCGCGAAGGCAACGGGCACTACAAAGTCAAAGTCTGAAAGACTAATAGGTACATCCACGACACGTCTGTGCAGATGAGTGAAGAAGTGCGCAGGAATCATCACACTATCTTGCAGGCCAAGGCCTCGCGACAGACTTTCGGCAGATTTCCGTCAAGGGAGCCGTAAAATCTGACATCAAAACTGCCAGAAAAAATGCGATAGATGAGGTCAGGCCCCTCGGCAGAACGGGCCCCGGTATTCATCTGCACATTACAAGGAAGCGAATATGCACGAAAACACCGAAATCCGTCGAGAGGCTAAGAACATTTCTTACCTCAATGGTAGAAGCAAAGGTAGGGACCAAAACAGGCCGCGCTATATCGTAGTCCCGGCAGGTATCAGCTTCTTCCACATCACCGATTGTGCCACAGGCCAGGTCAAGGGCTTCCGCCGCAGGCACAGCGACGCCTGCGCACTGGCCCGTACGCTCGAAAGCTGACCCATCATACGGCCTGACGCACTGCCTCAGGCCGTTTTGCCCCTTGCAATTGCTCAAGCCAGGCAACCTGGCATTCAACTGCTTCAGAGCGGCTGGCAAAGGCGGTGCCACGCCGCTCGCCATTGACCAACACCACCCAGCACACACGCTTGCCCATAGCTTGCAAGATAGCGGGAACACCACTCCCAATCATCACGGCCACATCGACTCGGCTATCCATCATCCCCTCCGGAATTTAATTAGCAACCTAACGATGTGCGCATGATACGCCCGCCCTTCCTCCGGAAAAAGCCATTGCTGGAACAGCTGTATTACACCCGCAGCAACAAACCCACTCAGGAGAGCGTTTGCTGAGGCCGGTAACCTAGGCGCAAGCCGCCCCAATGGCGACCGTGAATGAAGATCGGCACGGAAAGATCATGCATGAGCTCCCCGGTATCACGGGTGTAGGTCTGCAGCAGGACAGGCTGCTGATGACTGCCACACCGAATGCCGGTACGGTCATCGAACTTGCGCTTACTACGATTGTGCGCTGTATCCCAAGCTTCATCGCCTTTCAGCGGCTGGTTGAAAGCGGTGTTGTGCGTAGGCACATAGCCTTGCTGGGTACAGGCAATGGCATACACCAGCCCCTCATGCTGCTGCAACAACGGCTCTTGGATACCGGGCAACACCTGGTCGGTGTAAGGGTCGAAGCGTGTGCGGTAACGCAACGGAACGGTATTGGATATCTGCTGGTAGTGTCGGTCAAACAAATCGTCGAGGCTGATGCGCCCTTGGGCGATGTCCGCCTCGAACTGTGCGGTAATCTGTTGTGCGCCTTGACGCGCCAGGTCATAGACACGTTGGTGATAGTCATCCAGGCCGACCTCGGCCAAGCGCTCGCTGATGCTTTCGGCCTGCCCCTCCATCTGCACGGCTGCCTGGGCCAGACGGCGGGTCTGCTGGTCGCTGACCTCCAGGTCTCCTCGTACCCGCGCCACCGCCTGGAACAGGTTGTCGAGTTGCTCTTGGTTGGTTTGCGTACCGACGGCGATTTCGCCGATCTGCTGCTCTACCCGTGCAGCCAGGCCAGCGATCAGCGACAGTTGCTCGCCGGTGTGCTCGACCTGTTCGACGCCACTGCACAGGTCATCCGACAGCTCGCGAATCTGGCCAACCACTTGCGCCGTGCGCTGCTGGATATCAGCCACCATCTGGCCGACCTCCTCGGTGGCGCTGGCCGTGCGCCCTGCCAGTCCTCGGACCTCATCGGCCACCACGGCAAAGCCGCGGCCATGTTCCCCAGCCCTGGCGGCCTCGATAGCGGCATTGAGTGCCAGCAGGTTGGTCTGGCTGGCGATGGACTGGATGACCAGGGTGACACGAGCGATGTCCTCGCTGCGCTGGTGCAAGGCCTCGATCAGCTCACGACTGGCCGAAGCCCTGGCACTGAGCTGATGCATGCGCTCGATGGACTCAGCCAGCACCCCACGGCCTGCGGCGCTGTTGCCGTGGGCAGAGCGTGCCGCCTCCAGTGCCTGCTGGCTGAGCTGGGCCGTGGCGTGCTCAGTACCGATCATGACCTCGGCACTGCTGACGATCTGCTCGGCTGCGGCCAGTTGCGATTGCAACCGATCCGCCAGTTGTTGCACAGAGAACGCCACCGCGGCCGCGGACAGGGCGTTCTGGCTGGTGCTGCGGGCAAGGTCGCGGGCCAGCACCTGTGCCGGTGCCTTCTCGACCACCGACTCAACCGGCTTGCGCCGCCAAAGCGGCAGCCAGAGTACCAGCAGGGCCAGAGGCAGCGCCAAGTAGAAAGCCAACTGGGCGTAGGCCACAGCCGCCAGCACGACACACAGCGCCGTGCCCTGCAGTAATGCGATCATGCCGCTGAGCTTTGCAGGCGCTGTCGCGTCCCGGGAGATCTCGCTAATCGACAGAGATCCTTCTTGCATCATGTCGTGGCTCCATCCGGATTATCGTTATTGTGGCGACATTAAACGCCACTATAACGCCACTATCCATACTTCCTTGGATGTAAGCCGGCAAACCTTGATGCAAGACAAGAAATGCATGAGGCCCCGTGGACCTTATCCACGGGGCCTCATCAATCACCCTTGCCGGTCAGACCTGGCGCTGGTGCCTGTCGAGCTGTTCGTGGCGTTCCTGGGCCTCGATGCAGTACTTGGTGGTCGGGCTGATCAGCAGGCGCTGCAGGCCGATCGGCTCGCCGCTGTCGTCACACCAGCCAAAGCTTTCGTCAGCGATCCGGCCCAGGGCCATCTCCAACTGCGGCAGCAAGCGCTGGTCGCGCTCAATGGCGTTGACCAGCCAGTGGCGCTCCTCCTCGACGGAGGCAGCGTCAGCCGGGTCGGCCGGGCTGTCCAGGCTCTCGATGGTCATGCGGCTCTGCTCGATGCGCTCCTGAGTCTCGACTTTCATCGACTGCAGCAACTCGGTGAAGAACGCCAGTTGCTCGGCGTTCATGTAGTCATCGGCCGGCATGGCCAGCAACTTTTCCTTGGTCATCGATTTCTCTATGAAAAAATTCGTGCATTTAGGCGAATCAGATGCCACCGGCGACAGCTCGCCGGCAACGGAATTCTTCAAGCACCATCCGGCGCTCTATTTACAGGGGGCGGCAGTCTAAGGTGCCGCGTCGCAGCGGGCAACAGAAATGACAGGGCAATTGACTGAAACGGCCTGAATTCCGCTTATCGGCTATACCGAGACGGGCCGATACCTTCCTGATACGCAGCTTTGTCAGTGATTTATCCGGGAAGTTCTTACTATGGGCTAACAAACACCGTTCTGTCAGCCCAGCAGTTGACTCAGCACCGCCCGCAACTTGCCTGGTTTGACCGGTTTGTTCAGCAAGGGCGCCTTGAGCCGCTGCATGGCCCGACGGCTCTGCTCGCTGCGGTCGGCGGTGATCATCACCGCCGGGATCGCGCAAGCGAAATGCGCCCGCAAGTCGCGCACCACATGGCAACCGGTCAGGCCATCGTCCAGGTGGAAGTCCGCCAGCACCAGTTCCGGCGGTCGGCCCTGCAGCACCGCCAGGGCATCTTCCAGATCGCTGGCGGTCAGCACCTCGCAGCCCCACTGGGTAAGCAACGAAGCCATGCTCTGGCGGATGCTCAGTTCATTGTCGAGCACCAGCAGACGCCGGCCCGGCAGCGGGTCGCCCACACTGGCCAGGGGCAACAACGGCACGGCTCGGGCGGGCTGCTCGGTGGACAGCGGCACATCGATGCTGAACACCGAACCCCGCCCCGGCCAGGAGCGCACCCGAATGCGGTAGTCGAGGATACGAGCGATGCGTTCGACGATCGCCAAACCCAGCCCCACACCCTTGCGGTCTGCAGCACGGCTGACTTCAATCTGGTTGAACTCGAGGAAGATCGAGGCCAAGCGGTCCTCGGCGATGCCCCGGCCCGTGTCCCAGACCTCGATGCGCAAGGTGCTTGCGCGCTGGCGCCAGCCAAGCAGTACCCGCCCATGTTCTGTATAGCGGCAGGCATTGCTCAGGAAATTGCGCAGGATCCGCGTCAGCAGGCGCAGGTCGGTGTACAACACGCGCTCGCCGCCACGGACACGCAGTCCAAGCCCCGCGGCCTCGGCTACCGGCTGGAATTCCGAACCCAGCGGCCGCAATACCTCGTCCAAACGATAAAGATCCAGGTCGGGCTTGATCGCGGCCTGGTCCAGGCGCGAGATGTCCAGCAGATCGGTCAACAGGTCCTCGGCACCTTCCAGGGCCTGGTGCGCTCGCTCCACCAGCACTTGCTCGGCCTCGGCTAGCGACCGCTCGCGCAGGGTCGAGATCAGCAGGCGCGCGGCATTGAGTGGCTGCAACAGATCATGGCTGGCGGCTGCCAGGTACTTGTCCTTGCTCAGATTGGCGGCCTGTGCCGCATCACGGGCCTCGATCAGCTCGTTGGTGCGTTCGGCAACCCGCTGCTCCAGTTCGTCATTGAGCTGCTGCAACCGCTCCTGTGCCTGCTTACGCTCGGTAATATCGGCAACGAAGCCTTCGACCACCCCCTCCTCATCCGGGCGCAACAACAGGTTCATCAGCACATCGATGCTGCTTCCGTCGCGCCTTCGCAGGCGGGTCTCGTACCCCAGCAGGGCACGCTCACGCTGCAGCACCTGGACGATCGCCAGCAGTTCGCCTGCCCCACCGACGAACAGTTGGCTGGCCAGGTCGCTGGGCGAGAACATTACCGCCAGGGTGTCCGGGTAGCCGAGCATGCGCGCCAAAGCCGGGTTGGCCGCCCGCATGCCTTCCTCCAGGCTGGCTTGGAAAATGCCATGCACCGCGTGCTCGAACAGCCACTTGTAGCGATTGCGCTCGGCCTCCAGCTCATCTAGGCGCGCAGCAAGCTCCGGGTAGTGGCTTTTGCGGACCGTGTGGTTGCTCAGCCCCAGCAAGCCCGCCAGGGCGTCGGCGCCTGGCTCAGAGGGCCTCGCCATAGACCACCTCGACATCGCGCTGGCTGGAACTGCGCGGATTGGTCAGGATGCACGGGTCGTCCATGGCATGGCGGGACAGGAAGGGAATGTCACTACAGCCGACACCATGCAGGCCCAACGTCTCGTGAAACCCCACGGCCTGCTTGAGAGCGATCAGATGCTCGACCAGGCGCCGACGCACCTGTTCATGGTTCAGGCCACGGCAGTCGATGCCCAGGGTCTGGGCGATGACTTTGAAGCGCTCCGGCGCAGCGCTGTAGTTGAAGGCCACCACATGTTCGACCAACACGGCGTTGCACAGGCCATGGGGCAGGTCAAGAAAACCGCCCAGGCTGTGGGACATAGCGTGCACGGCACCGAGGATGGCATTGGAGAACGCCAAGCCGGCCTGCATGCTGCCAAGCATGATCTTCTCGCGCAGGGCGATATCCTGCGGGTTGGCGATCATCTCCACCAAGTGCCCGTTGATCAGGCGCATGGCTTCGAGGGCATGGGGGTCGGTCAGCGGGCCGTGGCCAGTGGAGACGAAGGCCTCGATGGCATGCACCAACGCATCGATACCGGTGCAAGCGGACAGGAACGGATCCATGCTCAGGGTGGTTTCCGGGTCGATCAGCGACACATCCGGCACCACCGCCTTGCTGACGATGGAAAACTTCATGCGTTCCTGCTGGTTGGAGATGATCACGAACTGCGAGACATCCGCCGAAGTGCCGGCGGTGGTTGGAATCAGGATCAGTGGTGGGCTCGGCACGCGAATGGTGTCGACCCCTTCGAACTCGAGGATATGCCGGCCATGGGCGACCACAATACCGATGCCCTTGGCGCAATCCATGGGACTGCCCCCGCCGACGGCGACGATTACGTCACATTGCTCGCTGCGATAGCACTCGGCGCCCGCCATGACCTCCTCGACCCGGGGATTGGGCGAGACCTCGGTATACAGGCAGTAGTCGATGCCCTGGCCTTGCAGGCTGGCCTCTATGTCGGCCACCCAGCCAGCGGCGATCACACCGGGGTCACTGACCAGCAGCACCTTGCGCGCCCCGAAGGTCCGAGCGTAGTTGGCAACATGGTGCCTGCAACCGGCACCGAAGATGATTTCCGGGGAAACGAACTTGCGCAACTGACTCAGGTTGGGGCTCATTCAACGCCTATTCTTGTTGTTCTAGGAGTAAGAGCGTCAGCCTAAATCATCCTACCGGGTTTGCAATCAGACCATCAGGCAGAAACGGCGCCGGCGCCGACCACTGCATACAATGGCCGGCGCCGGCGGCTGTTGCGACAAGCAATATGATCAGCGATTGGCAAAATACATAGTCACTTCGAAACCGATACGCAGATCAGTGAACGCAGGTTTTTTCCACATAGGTTCATCCTCCTCTGGCACCACGAGATTGCGGTGCACCTATTAATACACCGTTGCCGGTGCGGGTCTACTGCTACTTTAGGACCGGTCCGACACGACTTCCGGTCAAAAGAAACCCAGCGGATTGATGTCGTAGCTGACCAGCAGGTTCTTGGTCTGCTGGTAGTGGTCGAGCATCATCTTGTGGGTCTCGCGGCCGACGCCGGACTTTTTGTAGCCACCGAACGCGGCATGCGCCGGGTACAGGTGGTAGCAGTTGGTCCACACGCGGCCGGCCTTGATACCGCGGCCCATGCGGTAGGCGCGGTTGATATCGCGGGTCCAGACGCCGGCGCCGAGGCCGAACTCGGTGTCGTTGGCGATGGCCAGGGCTTCGGCTTCGTCTTTGAAGGTGGTGACGCTGACCACCGGGCCGAAGATTTCTTCCTGGAACACGCGCATCTGGTTGGTGCCCTTGAGCAGGGTCGGCTGGATGTAATAGCCGCTGGCCAGGCTGCCTTCGAGCTTCTCGACCTTGCCGCCGGTGAGCAGCTCGGCACCTTCCTTCTCGGCGATCTCCAGGTAGGAGAGGATCTTGTCGAACTGCTGTTCGGAGGCCTGGGCGCCGACCATGGTGTCGGTGTCCAGCGGGTCGCCGCGCTTGATCTGCTTGATCTTCTTCAGCACCTCTTGCATGAACGCCGGGTAGATCGACTCCTGCACCAGCGCCCGCGACGGGCAGGTGCAGACCTCGCCCTGGTTGAAGAACGCCAGCACCAGGCCTTCGGCGGCTTTCTCGATGAAGGCCGGCTCGGCCTGCATGATGTCTTCGAAGAAGATGTTCGGTGACTTGCCGCCCAGCTCCACGGTGGACGGGATGATGTTCTCGGCGGCGCATTTCATGATGTGCGAGCCGACCGGGGTGGAGCCGGTGAAGGCGATCTTGGCGATGCGCTTGCTGGTGGCCAGGGCTTCGCCCGCTTCGCGGCCATAGCCTTGCACCACGTTGAGCACGCCTGGCGGTAGCAGGTCGCCGATCAGCTCGACCAGCACGGTGATGCCCAGCGGCGTCTGCTCGGCCGGCTTGAGCACCACGCAGTTGCCGGCGGCCAGGGCCGGGGCCAGCTTCCAGGCGGCCATCAGGATCGGGAAGTTCCACGGGATGATCTGGCCGACCACGCCCAGGGGCTCATGGATGTGGTAGGCCACGGTGTTGCCATCGATCTCCGCGGCACTGCCTTCCTGGGCGCGCAGGCAGCCGGCGAAGTAACGGAAGTGGTCCGCCGCCAGCGGGATGTCGGCGTTGAGGGTTTCGCGGATGGCCTTGCCGTTGTCCCAGGTTTCGGTGATAGCCAGGGTTTCCAGGTTGGCCTCGATGCGGTCGGCGATCTTCAGCAGGATCAGCGAACGCGCCTGCACCGAGGTGCTGCCCCAGGCATCGGCAGCGGCATGGGCGGCGTCCAGGGCCTTCTCGATGTCTTCGGCGGTGGAACGGGGGAATTCGGCGATCGGCTGGCCGTTCACCGGTGAGATGGCAGTGAAGTATTCCCCCTTGATAGGCGGAACGAACTCGCCACCGATGTAATTGCCATAGCGTGACTGGAATTCGACCAGGGCACCTGCTGTGCCAGGAGCAGCATAAATCATCGTTAAACCCTCGAATGCTCGGGCCCTTCGCAATGATGGGCGGTGACAGGATCGTATGCGCCGATACGCGACAAACGAATGGCCCATTGGAAGCATTCGGCTGATTCCTTGGTAGCGACAGGAACCAGCTACGGGCGGGTTGTAGCAGGCGACTAAGCCTTGACGTTGCCTAGGTTCTGTTGAGGTTTCATTCCCGACCGCGTCGGTGCAAGAAACCTCAGCAGCCCCTGGCAGCGCCCATTACTGTCAGCGATCCTTGAACTGCGCTTCGCGCTTGGCGATGAACGCGGCCATGCCTTCCTTCTGGTCTTCGGTGGCGAAAGCCGCATGGAAGACTCGGCGCTCGAAGCGCACGCCCTCGCTGAGGGTGACCTCGAACGCCCGGTTCACGCTTTCCTTGACCATCATGCTCACGGGCACCGACTTGCTGGCAATGCTCGCCGCCACTTTCAAGGCTTCCTCCAGCAGTTCCGCCTGGGGCACCACGCGGGCCACCAGGCCGGCGCGTTCGGCTTCCTCGGCGCCCATCAGGCGACCACTCAGGCACAGTTCCATGGCCTTGGCCTTGCCCACCGCACGCGTCAGGCGCTGGGTGCCGCCCATGCCTGGCAGCACGCCCAAGTTGATTTCCGGCTGGCCGAACTTGGCATTGTCAGCAGCAAGGATGAAGTCGCACATCATCGCCAGTTCGCAGCCGCCCCCCAGGGCAAAGCCGGACACTGCGGCAATGATCGGTTTGCGCCGGTTGGCGATGCGGTCGGCGTCGCTGAACAAGTCGTCCACGTAGATCTGCGGATACGCAAGTTCGGCCATTTCCTTGATGTCGGCCCCTGCAGCGAAGGCTTTGGCAGAGCCGGTGAGCACCACGCAGCCGATGTTCGGGTCCTTTTCCAGTTGGTCCAAGGCCTGGTTGATCTCGCTGACGATCTGCGCGTTCAACGCATTCAAGGCCTGGGGCCGGTTGAGGGTGATCAGGCCGACCTTGCCGTGGATGTCCAACAGAATGGTTTCGAATGCCATGCAGGTTGCTCCTTCAAAGATTGCGCGCAATGACCATGCGCTGAATATCGCTGGTGCCTTCGTAGATCTGGCAAACCCGCACATCGCGGTAGATGCGCTCCAGCGGGAAGTCGCTCAGATAGCCATATCCGCCGAGGGTCTGCAAGGCATCGGAGCAGACCTTCTCGGCCATTTCCGAGGCGAACAGCTTGGCCATCGAGGCTTCCACCAGCGCTGGACGCCCCGCATCACGCAAGGCAGCGGCGTGCAGCACCATCTGCCGGGCGACAGCGATGCGCGTGGCCATGTCGGCCAAGCGGAAGGCCACCGCCTGGTGCTCGATCAAGGGTTTACCGAAACTCTGGCGCTCACGGGCATAGTCGCGCGCCGCCTCGAAGGCAGCCCGGGCCATACCCACCGACTGGGCAGCAATGCCGATGCGTCCGCCTTCAAGATTGGCCAAGGCAATCTTGTAGCCTTCACCCTCCTCGCCCAAGCGGTTGGCCACCGGCACCTGCACATTCTCGAAGACGATCTGGCAGGTGTCGGAGGCATGCTGGCCCAGCTTGTCCTCGACCCGGGCCACTTGGTAACCCGGCGCATCGGTCGGCACGATGAAGGCACTGATCCCGCGCTTGCCGGCGTCGGGGTCGGTCACCGCGAAGACGATCACCACCCCGGCATTCTGCCCGGAGGTGATGAACTGCTTACTGCCATTGAGCACGTAGTGGTCGCCATCCAGCCGCGCGCGGGTCTTCAAGCTGCTAGCGTCGGAGCCAGCCTGCGGCTCTGTGAGGGCAAAGGCGCCGAGCATCGCACCGCTGGCCAAAGGCGTGAGGAACTGTTGCTTCTGCTGCTCGCTGCCGAACCTGAGGATCGGCATGCAGCCCACCGAGTTGTGCACGCTCATGATGGTCGAGCATGCGCCA
This sequence comes from Pseudomonas sp. X10, assembly GCF_054889225.1. Taxonomy (NCBI): domain Bacteria; kingdom Pseudomonadati; phylum Pseudomonadota; class Gammaproteobacteria; order Pseudomonadales; family Pseudomonadaceae; genus Pseudomonas; species Pseudomonas sp. X10. The sequence goes on from NZ_CM142677.1 coordinate 3,721,294, forward strand.
TCCCCGGCAGCGATCTCCTCCAGGGCCATGGCATAGGCGACATAACCAGTATCGCTGCCACCCCACTGCTCCGGCACCAACATGCCGAACAGGCCCAGCTCGGCCATCTCCTGGATAGCCTCCCTAGGGAAGCGGTGTTCGCGGTCCCATTGTTCGGCGAAAGGCTTCAGGCGCTCCTGGGCGAAGGCCCGAACCGCGTCGCTGATCTGCTGCTGTTCTTCATTGACTAGCATGGGACACCTCAGTACAGACACTCGACAGCCATGGCCGTGGCCTCGCCACCGCCAATGCAGATGGCCGCCACACCACGGCGCAGGTTTTTCTGACGCAGGGCGGACAGCAGGGTGACCAGGATCCGCGCCCCGGAAGCACCGATCGGATGGCCCAGGGCGCAAGCGCCGCCGTGCACGTTGACCTTGTCGTGGGGCAAGTCCAGGTGCTTCATCGCCGCCAGGGTAACCACGGCGAAGGCTTCGTTGATCTCGAACAAGTCGATGTCACCCAGGTTCCAGCCTGTGCGTTGCAACAACTTATCGATGGCGCCGATCGGTGCAGTGGGGAACAACGACGGCGCATCGGCAAAGGCCGCATGACCATGGATCACGGCCAACGGCTTGAGGCCGCGTTGTTCGGCCTGGGAGCGGCGCATCAGCACCAGCGCGGCGGCGCCATCGGAGATCGAACTGGCGTTGGCGGCAGTGACCGTACCGCCCTCGCGGAAGGCCGGCTTGAGTTGGGGAATCTTGTCCAACCGCGCCTTCGGCGGCTGCTCGTCATCAGTGATCAGGCGCTGCGTCTTGCCATCCTTCACTTCGACCGGGACGATCTCGGCGGCAAAGCTGCCATCCTTGATCGCTTGCTGGGCGCGTGTCAGCGAGGCGATGGCGAAATCATCCTGAGCCTGGCGGCTGAAGCCATTGGCTTCGGCGCAATCTTCGGCGAAGGTGCCCATCAACCGGCCCTTATCGTAGGCATCCTCCAGACCATCGAAGAACATATGGTCGATAATCTTGCCGTGTCCCATGCGGTAGCCGCTGCGCGCCTTGTCCAGCAGGTACGGCGCGTTGGACATGCTCTCCATGCCACCGGCGACGACAACCTCGGCGCTGCCGGCCAGCAGCAGGTCATGGGCCATGATCGCGGCCTGCATGCCCGAGCCGCACATTTTGTTCAGGGTGGTGCAGGTGGTGCTCTTGTTCAAACCCGCCCCCAGGGCTGCCTGGCGCGCCGGGGCCTGACCGAGGCCTGCGGGCAACACGCAGCCGAACAGCACCTGTTCGACGCTGTCGGCACTGACACCGGCACGCTCGACGGCGGCCCGGATGGCAGCTGCGCCCAGTTGGGGGGCGGTGAGGCTTTTCAGGTCGCCCTGCAGGCCGCCCATGGGCGTGCGCACGGCACTGACGATAACGATGGGGTCATTGGCGAGGGTCATGATCGTATTCTCCTGCACTTACTTGGCGGCCATGCGCAAGGCGCCGTCGAGACGGATCACCTCGCCGTTGAGCATGCTGTTTTCGATGATATGGCGGGCCAGCGCAGCGTATTCCTGCGGACGCCCCAGACGTGGCGGGAACGGTACGCCGGCGGCCAACGAATCGCGTACCTCCTGGGTCATGCCGGCCATCATCGGGGTTTCGAAAATGCCTGGAGCAATGGTCATCACACGGATGCCAAAACGCGCCAGCTCGCGGGCCACCGGCAGGGTCAGGCTGGCGATCGCGCCTTTGGAGGCAGCATAGGCCGCCTGGCCGATCTGGCCATCAAAGGCGGCAATGGAGGCCGTGTTGATGATCACCCCCCGTTCGCCGCCCTCACCCGCCGCGCTCTCGGCCATGGCCGCGGCAGCCAGGCGCAGCAGGTTGAAACTGCCGATCAGGTTGACGTTGATGACCCGGGCGAAGCTGTCCAGGCCATGGGGCCCTTGCTTGCCCAGGACCTTCTCGGCACCGACGATGCCGGCACAGTTGACCAACCCGTGCAGGCTGCCAAAGGCGCTGACGGCCGCATCGACCGCAGCCTTGGCGGCGGTCTCGTCACTGATGTCGGCCACCGCGTAGCGAGCCTTGCTGCCCAGCGCCTGGGCCTTGGCCGCCACGGCCTCGGCGTTGAGGTCGACCAGCATCACTTGGGCGCCGGCCTCGATGAGCATCTGGGCGGTGGCGGCACCAAGGCCCGAGGCCGCGCCGCTGACGATGAAGTTGCTGTTGGCTATCTGCATGATAATTATCCTTCAGGCGCTGGCGGACTGGGCTAGCGCGGCTTGTTGTCTGGCGATTTCCTGATTGCGCAGGATGAAGCGTTGCAGCTTGCCGCTCGGAGTCTTGGGCAGCTCGCTGACGAATTCGATTTCCCGTGGGTAGGCATGGGCGTACAGCCGTTGGCGAACGTGCTGGCGCAACGCTTCCTCCAGTTCGGGGCTGGCGGCATGGCCTGCGGCCAGGACCACGAACGCCTTGATCAGTTCTGTGCGCTCAGGATCCGGCTTGCCGATCACTGCGGCCTCGACCACAGCGGGGTGTTCGATCAGGGCGCTTTCCACATCGAAGGGGCCGACCCGGTAGCCGGAGGTGGTGATCACGTCGTCACTGCGCCCGACGAAACTGATGCTGCCATCCTCGTTGAGTTCGACGGTATCGCCGCTGAGGTAGTACTTGCCAACGAAGGACTTGGTTGGCAAGCCGTGATAGCCCCCGAACCAGCACAGCGGAGACTGCTCGCGGTCCACCGCCAGGATGCCCGGTTGCCCGGCTGGCAGCTCGTTGTTGTGCTCATCGAGGACCACGATGCGGTGCCCGGGGATGGCGAAACCGGCCGACCCCAGGTGTACCGGATGGGCCAGCCCATGGTGGTTGCACAAAACCATGCCCAGCTCGGTCTGGCCGTAATGATCGTGGATGGTCACGCCCAGTTCGTCGGCAAACCAGCGGATCACTTCGGGGTTGAGCGGCTCGCCAGCACTGCTGACCACCCGCAGGCGGCCCTTGATCGGTGCGGCGAACTCGTGCCCGGCAGCGATCAGCATGCGATAGGCGGTGGGCGAACCGGCCAGGTTGCTGATGCCGTACTTGTTGATCACCCGGCAGCAGCTTTCAACGCTGAACGGACCATCGTAGAAGGTGGTGGCATGGCCGAGCGCCAAGGGCCCGGTAACCGCATAATAGAGGCCATAGGCCCAGCCTGGATCGGCCAAGTTCCAGAAGTTGTCGTCTTCACGCAGGTCGATGGCATCGCGCATATAACCCTGGAAAGCGACGATGGCACGCAGCGGTACTTCCAGGGGCTTGGCCGCGCCTGTCGTACCGGAGGTGAACATCAGCAAGAAGGGTGCATCGCCAGGCAACAGCACCGGATCGCAATCACTGGCCGCAGCTTCGAGGGCATAATGGAACGAAATATCACCGGAACCGGCCTCGGCGCCGACCGTGATGACAGCCGGGCAACCAGGCACTTCGTCCAGCTTGCTCCGGTTGTTCCGGTCGGTGACCACCACACGTGCTCCAGACTGCTCGAGTCGGTGCTCGATGGCCTTGGGCCCGAAGGCAGTGAACAAAGGTTGGTAGACGGCGCCCAAGCGCCAAGTGGCCAAGACTGTCACCAACAGCTCTGGCGTACGAGGCAGCAGGCCGGCGACCCGGTCACCCGGCGCAACACCCTGGGTTTTGAGGACGTTGGCGAAACGCGCGGCCATGCGCTGTAACTGTTCGAAGCTGTAGGCCGCGCTGTTGCCGTCCCGGTCCTCCCAGTTCAGGGCGACCTTGTCGCTGCCAGCATGCCGGTCGCAACATTCGATACAGGCGTTCAGCGCCTCGAGCGAGCCATGCAGGGCCGCGGCGGCGGCCTGCGGGTAATTGAACGTGCTCAAGGCGACGGAATAATCGCGCATCGTCAGACTCCTGGCTTCTTATTGTTGGAGTAGAACCATAGGTCTTGAGATAGTCGCGCCGCAGACCGCCTGGGACAATGGCCAAAGCTGTCAATCTGGATGACCGGTTTGGCCGCTCCCGGCCTCACTTCGCGGCCAGTTGCACCACTAGGTCCTTCAGCACCTGTTCACCAGCGCTGAGCAACTGTCCGATCTACTGCAGGTAGTCACGACCCTCCAGTACGTCCAGGCATTCCCAGAACGGATGAAGTCATCCGTGGCATTGACGGTCCTGGCGCCTACAGCAAGCTGGAGAACGCATGAATCACTAACAGACGGAAAGAGACCCGTCCTTCATTCCGAGGTGCCGCCCTGGACGATCAACGTCCGATAGTGCCCGGGATTGCAACCGAACCATTTGCGGAACGCCTTGTAGAACGAACTGCTGTCGGCAAAGCCCAGGCGCTCGGCGATCTCGACGAAGCTCAGTGCTTCCTCGGCCAGCCAGGCAATGGCCAGCTCGCGACGCACGCTGTCCTTGAGGCCCTGGTAGGTCTGGCCCTCCTCGGCCAGGCGCCGGCGCAAAGTCGAGGCGGACAGGCACAGGTGCCTGGCCAGGCTGTCGGCGTCCGGCCACTGGCCGGGGTCCAGTTGCCGCAGATCCTGACGAATGCGCCGAGCCAGGCTTGCCGGGTCGCGATACTTGACCAAAATGTTGCCTGGTGCCTCGGCGAGGAAGCGCTCCAGCTCCTCAGCGGTGCGTTTGAGGGGCAAATCCAGATTGTCAGCAGCGATGATCATGCGCGTGCGTGGCCGGTCGAACTGCAGGTTTTCCGAGAACATCACCCGGTAGTCGTCACAAAATGGCGGCTCGGCGCAGCGCAGCTCGATGGCCAGGATCGGAATGCGCCGCCCGGCCAGCCAGCAGGCCACGCCGTGGACGATCATCCAGAAGGTGAAGTAGGTGAAGGCACGGCGCGGTTGCTCGCGGGGCTCGCCGATAACGAGCTCGGCCAGGCTCTGTTGGCGCACCAGGCTCGGTTGCAGGTCTTCGAGCATCAGCGACAAGAACGCCAGGGCCGTGTCCAGGCCGGCCCCAAGGGTTGGCTGGGCCATGGCCGCACGGCAGAGGAAGGCCAGGCTGCCGCTGCGCAGGCCACGCGGATCCATGCCGAAGAACTCGTCGTTGCAACGTCGCGCCAACAGGCGCCAGAGCTGTGCATAGGCCGTGGCACTGACCCGGGCATCGACTTGGTCGAGCAGGCCCGCTTCGATGCCCGCACGCGCCAGCAAAGCGGTGTCAGGCGCGCCCGCCGGACAGGTTTGCAACAGGGCCTCGCGCACCAGTTGCATGGAAATGGTGTCTTTCTCGCTCATCGGCCATCCAGCGCCCGTGGTCTCTCAGGCGGCCATCTTAGGCCGCTGTCGAAAAAACGCCAGCCCTGCATCAGAGGCCTGCCGCCAAGCTGAGGAACGCCTGTATCAGCCGCAATTCGCGGCGCCGCTCCAGGCAACCGATCATATGCTGGTTGACCAGCGCTTCACCGGCGATGGGGCGCGCCACCACGCGCGGGTCATGTGCCACCTCCACCGAAGAAACAATGCCGATGCCCAGTTCGGCCGCCACCGCCTCGGTGACCGCTTCGCGGCTGTCCAACTCCAGCAGCACCCGCGGCTGGACCTGCGCCAGTCCACAAGCCTGGTCGAAGGTGCGCCGGGTGATGGAGCTGGGTTCACGCAGAACCATGATCTGCCGGTCCAGGGCGCTGATCGCCAACTCACCCTCTTCAGCCGCCCAGGGGTGCCCTACAGGTAACAGGGCGCAGAGCCTCGATTCACCCAGACGCTGCAGGTAAAGGCCCTTGCGCGCCTCGACTTCGGTCAGCACTGCGACGTCGGCATGCTCCGACAACAACGCCGCCAGGGTTTCCTGGGCATTGCCCAGGCGCAGATTGACGGTGATACCGGGATAGCGCGCACGCAACTGGGCAAGCATCGGCATTACCCGGTGCGGACCATCGGCGGCCACCTCCAGGCGTCCGGTGAGCAGTTGGCGGTTGGCCTCGAGCATGGCCTGGGCCTCTTCGGCCAGGCCGAACATGGCGCGGGTGATGGCAGCCAGACGGGTGCCCTCTTCCGTCAGCTCGACCCGCCGCGCGGTCCGCCGCAACAGGGTGATCTGGTAGTGCTCCTCCAAGGCCTTGACGTGCCCGGTAACGGCCGGCTGGCTGATGAACAGCCGCGCGGCGGCTCGGGTGAAACTGCCCTCGCGGGCCACGGCATCGAAGGCGCGTAACTGGAACAGGTTCATATCTATCGGCCTGACTTATGGCTGGAATAACAACAAACAATTTGATTGATAGCGCGCCGAATTGCAACTTAGGCACCGTAGTTTCAGCCCACCGCTTGTTGAGGAATACCGGAATGAGCAACGCCCCGATCCTTCTGACCCCTGGCCCCCTGACCACCTCGTCCCGTACCCGCCAAGCCATGCTGGTGGACTGGGGCTCCTGGGACCAGGATTTCAACCAACTGACCGCCAGCGTCTGCGAACAACTGCTGGCAATCATCAATGGCAGCACCAGCCACCACTGCGTGCCTCTGCAAGGCAGCGGCACCTTCGCCGTGGAAGCAGCCATCGGCACCCTGGTGCCGCGTGATGGCAAGGTCCTGGTACTGATCAACGGCGCCTACGGCCAACGCCTGGCGAAGATCTGCAAGGTCCTGGGCCGCGCCTACAGCACCTTCGAAACCGCCGAAGACCAGCCAACCACCGCCGATGACGTCGAAGGATTGCTGGCCGCCGACAGCAGCATCACCCATGTGGCGCTGATCCACTGTGAAACCAGCACCGGCATTCTCAATCCGCTGCCCGAGATCGCTCAGGTCGTCGCCCGTCATGGCAAACACCTGATCATCGACGCCATGAGCTCCTTCGGCGCCTTGCCGATCGACGCCAGCGAAGTCCCGTTCACCGCCCTGATCGCCGCGTCCGGCAAATGCCTGGAAGGCGTGCCTGGCATGGGCTTCGTCTTCGCCGAAAAGAACGCCCTGGCCATCGCCGAAGGCAACGCCCATTCCCTGGCCATGGACCTGCATGACCAGCATGCTTACATGGCCAAGACCGGCCAGTGGCGCTTCACTCCGCCGACCCATGTGGTCGCCGCCCTGCACGAGGCACTGCTGCAGTACAACGAGGAAGGCGGCCTGCCTGCCCGTCACCAGCGCTACGCAGACAACTGCAAGACCTTGCTCGACGGCATGGCGGCCCTGGGCCTGCGCAGCTTCCTGCCGGCCGAGATCCAGGCACCGATCATCGTCACCTTCCACGCCCCCAGCGATACCCGCTATCAGTTCAAGGACTTCTACGAGCGGGTAAAAGCCAAGGGTTTCATCCTTTACCCGGGCAAGCTGACCCAGGTCGAGACCTTCCGCGTCGGCTGCATCGGCGTCGTCGGGCCGGACGGCATGCAGGCCGCCGTGAATGCCGTGGCCGAAGTGCTGCGAGAAATGGAAGTGCTGGAAATCTGAACGCGCAAACTGCCTGAGACTCTTTTTCAAGGACCACTGGACATGAACTACAGCAACCCGACGCAACTGCAAGCCGCCATCCTCGACTGGGCCGGTACCGTGGTGGATTTCGGCTCCTTCGCCCCAACCCAGATCTTCGTCGAGGCCTTCGCCGAGTTCGACGTCGAAGTCTCCATCGAGGAAGCCCGTGGCCCAATGGGCATGGGCAAGTGGGACCACATCCGCACCCTGTGCGACCAACCGGAAATCGCCGAGCGCTACCGCAAGGTGTTCGGTCGCACTCCGACCGACGATGATGTCACCGCTATCTACAACCGCTTCATGCCTCTGCAGATCGAGAAGATCGCCGTGCACTCGGCACTGATCCCCGGAGCCCTGGAGACCCTCACCGGGCTGCGCAAGAATGGCCTGAAGATCGGCTCCTGCTCCGGGTACCCGAAAGTGGTGATGGACAAGGTCGTCGAGCTGGCCGCCAAGAACGGCTATGTCGCCGACCACGTGGTGGCCACCGACGAAACCCCGAATGGCCGCCCATGGCCGGCCCAGGCACTGGCCAACGTGATTGCGCTGGGGATCGATGACGTGGCGGCTTGCGTCAAGGTCGACGACACCGTGCCCGGCATCCTCGAAGGCCGCCGCGCCGGCATGTGGACCGTGGCTCTGGTCTGCTCGGGCAACGCCCTGGGCCTGACCTGGGAAGGCTACCAGGCACTGAGCGCAGAGAAGCTGGCCAGCGAACGCCAACGCATCCACGCGCTATTCGAAGGCTCGCGACCACACTACCTGATCGACACGATCAACGAGCTGCCCGAAGTCATTGCCGATATCAACAAGCGCCTGGCGCGTGGCGAGATGCCGCAAGCCGTGTGATCGCAGGCCTCGTCAACGCTCACAGAAAAGCAGGAGCCAGCTGACGCTGGCTTCTGCCTATGGCGTTGGCCGCAAGATCCAGTGCGACCTTGTCGTGATTGGTCTTACGCCCCTTTGTTCAGCTTCACCCAGGCCGCGAACTTGTCGATGAAGGTCTGCAGGAACGGGCGGCTCTTCTCGCTCAGCTTGCCCGATTCGTCGAACAGGCTGGCCGCACCACCAATATAGGCTTCGGGCATCTGCATGCAGGGCACATCGAGGAACACCAGTGACTGGCGTAGGTGGTGGTTAGCACCGAACCCACCGATAGCCCCCGGCGACACACTGATCACCGCTCCCGGCTTGCCACTCCAGGCGCTCTGCCCATAGGGCCGGGAACCCACGTCGATAGCGTTCTTCAGCACCCCTGGCACCGAACGGTTGTACTCGGGCGTGACGAACAACACCGCGTCACTGCCACGAAGCTGCTCGCGAAAACGCGTGTAGGCCTCCGGCGGATCGACGTCGATGTCCTCGTTATACAGTGGCAAGTCCCCGATCTCGACGATCTTCAGGGACAAGCTGGACGGCGCCAACTCCCCTAGGACGTGGGCGACCTTGCGGTTGTAGGAGTCCTTGCGCAAGCTGCCGACGACGACGGCTACCGAATACACCTGGCTCATGGCGATTTCCAACCTTTGCTGGGTAAATGAACGTTGTAGTTATAGATGACCGTCCTACAGGGTTGTAAGTTTTTTTCCTACAAACCAAAACTTCCTAGGTAATACAGTGGTCTATGCCCTACAGATCCTTTCTATTTTTAGAGGTTGCACGGTAAATGACAGCAGTACTGGTCGGTCAATTTCATGCACGGGATGCCGAGGGCCGCATCTACCCCGTCCATGAGTTCCAGGAAGCCACCCTTCAGGCCGACGGTAGTGCACCTTCCGCGCCCATCACCAGTTACCGCCTGGCTATCGGCGACCGAGTCAACCACTTGGGTGACGACCGTTTCGAACTGGCCCATAGCGGTGTGGAAATCATCCGGATTCCCTGATCGGCTTCATGTTCGGATGCAATCGACGGTGTAGACCCGTCCTTGCCCACAGTCTTCGGACTGCAGCCCATGCACATCCGCGACAAAGCCAGGAAAACCACTATCGAAGGCCCGGGCGAAACTCAGGTAGTCGATGATCGAGCGCGTGGCTTCAGTAAAACGCTCGCCAGGCATGATCAAGGGAATGCCCGGCGGATAGGGCACCAACATCACCGCCGCGACTCGGCCGAGCAATTGCTCGATCGGCACCGCCTCCACCTCGCCCCGCACCAACCGGTCATAAGCCTGGGCCGGTGTCATCGCCACCTCCGGCAAGCGCGTGAACAGACGCTTGAGCTGTTTGGCCGTGGCATTGCTGCGGTAGCAGGCATGCAACTGGTCGCACAGGTCACGCAGCCCAAGGCCCAGGTAACGCACCGGGTCGACAGCGGCCACGCAGGGCAGGCACTCGCCAAGCGAGGTGTTGTTGTCGTAGTGATGCTTGAACTCCAGCAACTCGGTCAGCAAGGTACTCCACTTCCCCTTGGTGATACCCATGGAGAACAGCACCAGAAAGCTGTACAGGCCGGTCTTTTCCACTACCAAGCCACGCTCCCAGAGGAACTTGCTGACCACGGCGGCGGGAATGCCATGCTCACCGAGCGCGCCTCCGGCTGTCAGCCCCGGCATCACCAGGGTGACCTTGAGCGGATCGAGCAGCACATAGTCCTCACCCACCTCGCCAAACCCATGCCATTCGGCGCCAGGCTGCAGCAGCCAGTCCTGCGCAGCCAGGCGATGTATGCCTTCGGTCGATGGGGGCTGCCAGATGCTGAACCACCAGTCGTCCGCCGCGATGTGCTCACGCAGGTTCGCCAGGGCTCGGCGGAAGCTCAAGGCCTCATCGAACATTTCCTGCAGCAGGGAACGCCCCGCCGGCCCCTCCATCATCGCCGAGGCCACGTCCAGCGAGGCCAAGATGCTGTACTGCGGTGAGGTGGAGATGTGCATCATGAAGGCTTCGTTGAAACGGTCACGGTCCAACTGTCGTGAAGCGCCATCCTGCACGTGGATCATCGAGGCCTGGCTGAATGCCGCCAGCAGTTTGTGAGTCGAATGGGTGCTGAACAGCAAGGGGCTGTCTGCACTGCGCTGCGTGCCCATGGCATAGCGGCCGTTGAAAAAGTCATGAAAGGCCGCGTAGGCGAACCATGCCTCGTCGAAGTGCAGCACCTCGACACTGCCCCCCAGCATCTGCTTGATCTGCCCGGCGTGGTAGCACAACCCGTCATAGGTGGAATTGGTCACTACCGCCAGCTTGATCCGTGCCTCGCGCCCACGGGCCAGCGGGTTGGCCTGGATCTTCGCCTGGATCGACTCGGGGCTGAACTCGCTCAACGGAATAGGCCCGATGATGCCCAGTTCGTTGCGCTCCGGGCAGAGGTACAAAGGTATGGCACCGGTCATGATGATCGCGTGGACCACCGACTTGTGGCAGTTGCGGTCCACCAGCACCAGGTCGTCGCGCCCGACCATCGAGTGCCAGACAATCTTGTTCGCGGTGGAAGTGCCATTGATGACGAAGAAGGTGTGATCGGCGCCGAAATTGCGCGCAGCGCGCGCCTCGGCCTCGGCCAGCGGTCCTGTGTGATCGAGCAGCGAGCCCAATTCAGGGACCGATACCGAGAGGTCCGAACGCAGGGTGTTCTCGCCGAAGAATTGGTGGAATGCCTGCCCCACGGGGCTCTTGCGATAGGCCACGCCGCCCCCGTGGCCGGGCGTATGCCAGGAATAGTTGGATTGTGCGGTGTGCTGCACCAGGGCCTTGAAGAACGGCGGCAGCAAGCCATCCAGGTAATTGTGCGCCGCCCTCGCCACCTGGCGGGCCAGGAAAGGCACGGTATCTTCGAACAGATAGAGAATACCGCGCAGTTGGTTCAGCTCACCCATGGCCTCGGCGGGAGCGTTCTCCAGGGTCACCTGCTCGCCTAGGGCGAAGATCGGCAGGCGCGGCGAGCGCAAGCGCGCCAGGCGGATCAATTCAGCCATGTTCTGCAGCAGGTGGGTATTCTCGCCGGCACCTTCGGCCGCGATCAGCATGCAAGCAAGCCCATGGTGGGTCGCGGCGACCAGGCGGGCTTCGGCATGGTCCACCGCCGGCAGGATGGAAAAGCCATCCTGACTGAGCTCCTGGGCGATACCGCGCACACGCTCGCCGGCGACACTGTCGGCCTTGATATCGCGATGGACGATCAGGATGGGAAACTTGAGGTCCTTGTACATGGGCAACCACTTCCTCTGCGGGACAGGTCCGTCCTTTCAGGGTAGAAGCTGCCCGCAGGCACCGCGCGCTTTTGCCTCAGCAGACTCTGGCGGCCTTTATGACCACTAGTTCAAGGCCTCCCAGAGGGCCGGGCCGCCGGCCGACTTGGCAATAACTTCGAGACGTGCCACATGGGCTTCCAGTTCTTCCGGTGTGGCGCGGATGACCCGCCCCGGCTGACGGCTGGCCGGCAGGCGGCGGATCTCGCTGCCACCGCGCTCCTTACCGTCTTCGTCACCATCGGCCCCGTGCCCGGCCAGCGACAGGCTGGTCTGCCCGCCGGTCATGGCCAGGTAGACGTCTGCCAGCAACTCCGAGTCAAGCAAGGCGCCGTGCAGTTCGCGGCCCGAGTTGTCGATGCCGTAGCGTTTGCACAAGGCGTCGAGGCTGTTGCGCTGCCCTGGGTGGCGGGCGCGGGCCATCATCAGGGTGTCGAGGATGGTGCAGTGCTGCGAGATATCGGCCCGGTCGTGCTGACCAAGCAAGGCGAACTCGTTGTTGATGAAGCCAACGTCGAACGCTGCGTTGTGGATGACCAGCTGCGCACCCTGGATGTATTCGAAGAACTCTTCGGCAACATCGGCAAAACGCGGCTTGCCGATCAAGAAGGTGTCGGTGATGCCATGGACGCCAATGGCACCTTCATCGCTTTCGCGGTCAGGCTGCAGATAGACGTGGAAGTTGCGCCCAGTCAGGCGCCGACCGATCACCTCGACGCAACCGATCTCGATGATCCGGTGGCCGTCGTTGACCGGCATGCCGGTGGTTTCGGTGTCGAGGACTACATAGCGACTGTTGGGTTGCTCCACGTCGGTGGTCTCCGTGTGTACGTGTTCTGCAAAGCCGGACATTGTACCCTAGCTCAACGCAACCCGCGCACCTCGTCGACACCGCGGTTGGCCAACTGGTCGGCGCGTTCGTTGCCGGGATGGCCGATGTGCCCGCGCACCCACTTCCAGGTCACCTTGTGCCGGCCCACCTGCGCGTCGAGCTGCTGCCACAGGTCGGCGTTCTTCACCGGCTCCTTGGCGGCGGTCTTCCAGCCCCGCTTCTTCCAGTTGACCATCCACTCGTTGATGCCTTTCATCACGTACTGCGAGTCGGTGACCAGCAGCACCTCGCACTCGCGCTTGAGCGCCTGCAGGCCCTGGATAGCAGCCATCAGCTCCATGCGGTTGTTGGTGGTTTCGCGCTCGCCGCCCCACAATTCCTTCTCGATGCCCTTGCAGACCAACAGCACGCCCCAGCCGCCCGGGCCAGGATTGCCCTTGCAGGCACCATCGGTGTAGATCTCGACGCTATCGCTCATGTACCGCCTTCAGTTCTTCAGATAATCGCTCGCTGACGCGCAGCTCAAGACTCGGTGTTGCGCCGGTTGACCTTGGCCATCGGCAGCGGCAGCAGCTTGCCCATCGGCTCGCGGCGCTCCAGGCGCAGTGGCCGCAGGCCGACCACCATCTTGCGCGCCACCAGCAGGTAGACACCGCCGCCGGCGCTCTGCCAGCCCCCGGCCACCCGCTCCCAACCCGCCAGGCGTTGTTGCCAGGCCGGCGAGGCAAGCGGCGGACGATAGCACCCGAACCGCCGTTTCTCCAGCGCAAAACCCAGCAGGTTGAGCCAGTCACCCACCCGCGATGCCGAGATACAGCGTGCCTTGCGCAAGGCACCATGGCCGAAGAAATGCCGCACACCCCAGCTGCTCCAGGGGTTGATACCGATAATGAGCAGATGGCCACCAGGGCGCACACTGCTGGCGGCTTCACGCAACAAGCCATGGGGCGAGAGGCTGAAGTCCAGGCCATGTTGCAGCACCACCACGTCGGCGGCGTGTTCGCTCAGTGGCCAGGCCTGTTCCTCGCAGACGATCTCGACCCCCGGCAGAGGCGCGCCGAGGCGCACGTTGCGCTGCACCTGGGGCGCGCCAGGCGGCGCTTCGGCGCATGGGCCATAATGCACCAGGAAGCCACCGAAATAGCGGCCCAGTTCCTCTTCGAGCAGTTTCTGCTCTTCCTGCAGCATCAGTTGCCCCAACGGCCCTTCGAACCAGTCGCGGGCCAGGCTGATCAGTTCGACCCAATCCGGGTCGGCCTGGGCGAAGGCTTTGTCAGTCATTGCGCTCTCCTCGAAGGTTCTCTGCGCGCGCCATCGCGGCTAAGATGCCCACATGTCCCACGCTTGGCGATTCGCACCATGATACAGATCGATGCCCTGCCCGCTTTCTCCGACAACTACATCTGGTTGTTACAGGATACTGCCAAACGCCGTTGCGCGGTGGTCGATCCGGGCGATGCCGGCCCCGTGCTGGCGTGGCTGCAGGCGAACCCGGGCTGGGCTCTGGAAGACATCCTGGTGACCCATCATCACCATGACCATGTCGGCGGCGTCGAAGCCCTGAAGCGTGCCACCGGGGCCCGCGTCTGCGGCCCAGCCAACGAGCGCATCCCGGCACGCGACCTAGCCCTGGACGACGGCCAGCAAGTCAGTGTTCTCGGCCTGGTCTTCCAGGTACTGGCGGTACCCGGACATACCTTGGGCCATATCGCCTATTACACTGCGCAAACGCCGACTCCGCTACTCTTCTGTGGCGATACCCTGTTCGCCGCCGGCTGCGGCCGGCTGTTCGAAGGAACGCCCGAGCAGATGCACCACTCCCTCGAGCGCCTGGCGGCCCTACCGGCCGCAACCTTGGTCTACTGCACCCATGAATACACACTGAGCAACCTGCGCTTCGCATGTGCCGTGGAACCGAACAACCCATACATTGCCCAGCGTTTCGCCGACGTTACCCAGTTGCGTGCCGAGGATCGCATCACCTTGCCATCCACGCTGAGCCTGGAGAAGCTCACCAACCCCTTTCTTCGCACGACTGAAACATCAGTGAAACAAAAAGCAGACGAACGGAAAGGGCATTCCAGCAGCAGCCCAAGCGCTGTTTTTGCTGCCTTGCGCAGCTGGAAAGACAGCTTCTGATAACAGCAGGATATATCTGGACATACGGTCAAAGGTTGACCAGGCGGGGGGTGCTTCCTAGAATCGCCCGACATTTTCGCCCGGAACTTTGTCCCAGCCAATGTCGTCTCCTAGCCGCAGAACCTTCCATTCCGTCGCCCTGACGCGCCTGGCCCAAGCCAGCGCCCTGGCCTTGGCCGCCACCTTGGTGGGCTGCCAGAGCACCCGTCAGCTCGACGAAACCGACAGCGTTCGCGCGCACAACTACCAGACGCAAGTACGGATCAAGCGCAAGCCCGTCATTGTCCCGGCCAAACCGGTCGAGCAGGCGCCCCAGGACGTCTGGGAACGCATGCGCCTGGGCTTCGCCCTGCAGGATGACATCGGCGTCAACCCGCGCATCGAGCAGCAGCGCCTGTGGTTCGCCAGCAACCCATCGTTCCTGGAAAACGCCAGCGACCGCGGCAGCCTGTACATCCACTACATCGTCGAGCGCCTCGAAGAGCGCAACATGCCGCTGGAACTGGCCCTGCTCCCGGCCATCGAGAGCGCCTACAACCCGATGGCCTACTCGCGCGCCCACGCGGTCGGCCTGTGGCAGTTCATTCCATCCACTGGCCGCTACTTCAACCTGCGCCAAACCAACTTCTACGATGGCCGCCGCGACATCACCGCCTCGACCAATGCCGCGCTGGACTACCTCACCCGCTTGCACGATATGTTCAACGGTGACTGGCTACTAGCCCTGGCCGCCTACAACGCTGGTGAAGGAACGGTAAGCCGCGCCATCGAGCGCAATGAAAAGCTCGGCCTGCCCACCGACTACTGGAACCTGCCCCTGCCGCAGGAGACCCGTGACTACGTGCCCAAACTGCTGGCCCTGTCACAGGTGGTGATGACACCCCAAGCCTACGGCGTGAACCTCAACCCGATCGCCAACGAACCCTACTTCGCCGCGGTCGAGATCAAGGACCGCCTCGACCTGTCGCGGGTCGCCGCCTTCGCCGAGATCGACGAAGACGAGCTGATCCAGCTCAACCCCGCCTTCAAGAAACGTATGACGGTGGATGGGCCAAAGCAATTGCTGGTCCCAACTGCCAAAGCCCAGTTGCTGTCCAGCAGCCTATCGAACCTCAAGCCAGAAGAGCTGCTCACCCTGCAGCCGCAAAAGGCCGTGTTCGAGGCCGCCCTCGCCGAAGCCTCCGCACCGGCTCGCGGCAACCGTAGCTACCGGGTCAAGCGTGGCGACAACCTGAGCAGCATCGCCCGGGCGCACCGCGTCTCGGTCAGGGACCTGCAACGCTGGAACCGCCTCTCGGGCTCCCACATCAAGGCTGGCCAGGTCCTGGCCCTGCGCGGTGGTACAGTCCCGGCGAGCGCCAACAGGCTTGCCGCCAACAAACAGCGCTCGACCCAGTACAAGGTACGCAAGGGCGACTCCCTGTACCTGGTGGCCAAGCGCTTCAACGTCGAAATGAAGCATCTCAAGCGCTGGAACCCGCGCAGCGGCCACGCCCTCAGGCCTGGCCAGACCCTGACCGTCTACCTGCCGCATTGATGCCCTCTGCGCAGGCCCAGCGACACTGCCTGCGCAGCACTCTTTTTCCATCCGATACAAGCTGTTACTGTAGCTCGAACAAAGCCCAAGCCGCCTGGATCGGATCACTGACTTGATACGTCCCCTCCTGTTGCTGACATTCAGCCTGGCCTTGAGCTTTCCCGCAGGCGCAACGGTCAGCGAAAGCCACGGTTACGCCCAGTTCGGCACGCTCAAGTACCCGGCTACATTCACCCACTTCGACTGGGTCAACCCGCAGGCGCCCAAGGGTGGCACCTTGCGGGCCATGGCGTTCGGCACATTCGACACCCTCAACCCCTACACCTTCAAGGGCAGCAGCCCGGTGACCACGCCGAACTTCCTGCAGTACGGCGTCAGCGAATTGAACGAGCCTCTGATGGTCGGTACCGGCCAGTACGACCCGTCTGGCGACGAGCCGACCTCCAGCTACGGCCTCATTGCCCGCTCGGTGGAGTACAGCGAGGACCGCAGCTGGGTAGTCTTCAACCTGCGCCCGGAAGCCCGCTTCCATGACGGCAAGCCGATCACTTCCGCCGATGTGGCGTTTTCCTACAACATCCTGCTCAAGGAAGGACACCCGATCTACCGCACCAACCTGCAGGAGGTGAAACGGGTCGATGTCCTCGGGCCACTGCGCATCCGCTTTGTCTTCAAGCGCGCCGGCAACCCGCTGCTGATCCTGCGCCTGGGCGAAATGCCAGTACTGCCTAAGCACTACTGGCAAGGCCGTGACTTCAAGGCCACTACTTTCGAGCCGCCCCTGGGCAGCGGCCCATACCGCATCACCCAAGTTCGCCCCGGGCGCAGCCTGGTATTCGAGCGGGTGAAGAACTACTGGGGCAGGAACCTGGCAGTCAACCGTGGCAAGTACAACTACGACCGTGTCGAATACGAGTTCTACCGAGATTCGACGGTCGCTTTCGAAGCCTTCAAGGCCGGCGAGTTCGACATCTATATCGAGCACCAGGCGAAGAACTGGGCCAATGGCTATAACTTTCCGGCGATACGCCGTGGCCAGGTGATCAAGGCCCAGATCCCGCACAAGATCCCAACCCAAACCCAAGGCCTGTTCATGAACAGCCGCCGGGCCAACTTCAGTGATGCGCGGGTGCGCCAGGCCCTCGGCCTGATGTTCGATTTCGAGTGGACCAACCGCGCCCTGTTCAGCAGCGCATACCGCCGCTCGACCAGTTACTACCCCAACAGCGAGTTCACCGCCAGCAGCCTACCGCAAGGCAAAGAGTGGCTGTTACTGGCGCCCTATCGTGACCAACTGCCCGCGGTTCTGTTCAAGGAGCCCTACCAGGTCAGTCACACAGACGGACGCGGCATCAGCCGTCACACCCTACGCCAGGCACTGGGTCTGTTCGCCCAGGCCGGCTGGACGCTCAACGGCCAGCGCCTGCAAGACAGCAAGGGCCGCCCGTTCAGGATGGAGCTACTGCTGGTCAACCCGAACCTCGAACGCATCCTGCAACCTTATGTCGAGAATCTGGCCAGCATCGGTATCGACGCACGCTTGCGCACCGTGGACCGGGCCCAGTACAAACAGCGCCTGGACCAGTTCGATTTCGACATGATTCTGATGACCCTGAACCAGCCCATCAGCCCCGGTTTGGAGCAATGGCTGTACTTCCACTCCAGCCAGGCCGACGTCAAGGGCAGCAAGAACTATGCTGGCATCAAAGACCCGGTCGTCGACCACCTGCTCGACACCCTGCTCGCCGCTCGCACCCGCGACGACCAGGTCGCCGCCGCCCGCGCCCTGGACCGGGTGCTGTCGTGGCAGTACTACATGATTCCCAACTGGTATCTCGATAATCACCGCCTGGCCTACCGTAACCGGTTCGCCTTCGTCACCACGCCGCCCTACACCCTGGGCCTGAACAGCTGGTGGCTCAAGACTTCGGAGAACGCCAAATGATGCCAACGCACCGACTGCGCCGTCTGGCCGGCAGCCTGTTGCTCGCCTGCCTGAGCGTCCCAGCGCTGGCTGCCCCGCAGCATGCCTTGACCCTGTATGACGAGCCGCCCAAATACCCGGCGAACTTCAAGCACTTCGACTACGTCAACCCCGACGCCCCCAAGGGGGGCACCTTCCGCCAATCCAGCTTCGGCGGCTTCGACAGCCTCAACCCATACATCAGCAAAGGTGTGGCGGCAGAGGATGTCGTCCTGATCTACGACACCCTGATGACCCAGAGCCTGGACGAGCCCTTTACCGAGTACGGCTTGGTCGCCGGCAAGATCGAAAAGGCCCCGGACAACAGTTGGGTACGCTTCTACCTGCGGCCGGAAGCGCGTTTCCATGATGGTCATCCGATCCGCGCCGACGACGTAGTGTTCACCTTCAACACCCTGATCACGCAAGGCGCGCCGCTGTTCCGCGGTTATTACGCCGACGTCGCCGAAGTGGTCGCCGAAGACCCGCTGCGGGTGCTGTTCACCTTCAAGCACAAGAACAACCGGGAGCTGCCATTGATCCTCGGCCAGTTGCCGGTGCTGCCTAAACACTGGTGGGAAGGCCGCGATTTCGGCCGCGGCAACCTGGAAATCCCACTGGGCAGCGGCCCCTACAAGGTGGCCCAGGTCAAGGCCGGGCGCTCGATACGCTACGAGCGGGTCAAGGACTACTGGGCCAAGGACCTGCCGGTGAATCGCGGTTTCTATAATTTCGATGTGCTGACCTACGACTCCTACCGCGACAATACCGTCGCCCTGGAGGCGCTCAAGGCAGGCCAGTTCGACTACTGGCTGGAAACGAGCGCGAAGAATTGGGCCACCGCCTACAACGTGCCAGCGGTGCGAGAGAAGCGCCTGATCCGCGAAGAGCTACGCAACGGCAATCCCACCGGCATGCAGGGCTTCATCTTCAACCTGCGTCGCCCGCTGTTCCAGGACATCCGGGTACGCGAGGCACTGAGCCTGCTGCTGGATTACGAATGGACCAACAAGCAGCTGTTCAATGGTGCCTACACCCGCACCGGCAGTTACTTCGAGAACTCGGAGATGGCCGCCCGCGAACTCCCGGACGCCGACGAGTTGAAGATCCTCGAGCCCCTGCGTGGCAAGATTCCCGAACAGGTCTTCACCCAGGCCTTCGCCAACCCGGTCAGCGACGGTAGCGGCATGATCCGCGACCAGCAGCGCAAGGCCTACAGGCTACTGCAAGAAGCCGGCTGGAAGATCGTCGACGACAAGATGGTCGACACCCAGGGCAAGCCGGTCTCGATCGAATTCCTCCTCGCACAGACCGAATTCGAACGCATCCTGCTGCCCTTCAAACGCAACCTGGCCGACCTCGGCATCGACCTGAACATCCGTCGGGTGGACGTTTCACAGTACATCAACCGCCTGCGTTCACGTGATTTCGACATGATCGTCGGCGGCTTCCCGCAATCCAACTCGCCGGGCAACGAACAGCGTGAGTTCTGGTCCAGCAGCAGCGCCGACAACCCCGGCAGCCGCAACTTCATCGGCCTGCGCGACCCGGCCATCGACAGCCTGGTTGAAAGCCTGATCAATGCCGACTCGCGGCAGAGCCTGATCGCCCATACCCGGGCACTGGACCGAGTGCTGCTGTGGGGCTACTACGTAATTCCCAACTGGCACATCAAGACTTGGCGCGTAGCCTACTGGAACCACATCGGCCATCCTGAGGTATCACCCAAGTACGACATCGGTATCCATACCTGGTGGATAAAGCCCGACGTAGCCCCGGTGGTGCCGCAGGCGCCGGCGCAAGAAGCGCCGACCAAGGACGAGGCGAACTGACATGCTCGCCTATATCCTGCGGCGCCTGCTGCTGATCATCCCGACCCTGTTCGGCATCCTGGTCATCAACTTCATCATTATCCAGGCCGCCCCCGGCGGCCCGGTCGAGCAGATGATCGCCAAGCTCGAAGGCTTCGACGGCGCCACCAGCCGCATCGCTGGTGGGGGGGCCGAGGTTTCGGTGGCTGGCTCCAACTACCGTGGTGCCCAAGGCCTGGATCCGGCGCTGATCGCCGAGATCGAACGCATGTACGGCTTCGACAAATCGCCCCCGGAACGCCTGTGGATCATGGTCAAGAACTACGCCAAGCTGGACTTCGGCGAAAGCTTCTTCCGTGATGCCGAGGTCATCGACCTGATCGCTGAAAAGCTGCCGGTATCCATTTCCCTCGGGCTGTGGAGCACCCTGATCATGTACCTGGTGTCGATCCCCCTGGGGATCGCCAAAGCGGTGCGCCACGGTAGTCACTTCGACGTCTGGACCAGTTCGGCGATCATCGTCGGCTACGCCATCCCCGCGTTCCTCTTCGCCATCCTGTTGATCGTACTGTTCGCCGGCGGAAGCTACTTCGACTGGTTCCCCTTGCGCGGCCTGACCTCGAACAACTTCGACGAGCTGAGCACCACCGGCAAGGTCCTCGACTATTTCTGGCACCTGGTGCTGCCGGTCACCGCGCTGGTCATCGGCAACTTCGCCACCATGACCCTGCTGACCAAGAACAGCTTCCTCGACGAGATCAACAAGCAATACGTGGTCACCGCCAAGGCCAAGGGCCTGAGCCGGCCGCGGGTGCTCTACGGGCACGTGTTCCGCAACGCCATGCTGCTGGTGATCGCCGGTTTCCCCTCAGCCTTCATCGGTATCTTCTTCACCGGCTCCCTGCTGATCGAGGTGATTTTCTCACTCGACGGCCTCGGCCTGATGAGCTTCGAAGCGGCGATAAACCGCGATTACCCGGTGGTCTTCGGGACCCTGTTCATCTTCACCTTGCTGGGGCTGGTGGTGAAACTGATCGGTGACCTGACCTACACCTTGGTCGATCCTCGCATCGACTTCGCCAGCCGGGAGCACTGACATGGCCTTGTCTCCTCTGAACCGTCGGCGCTTCGAGCGCTTCAAGGCCAACCGGCGTGGCTGGTGGTCGCTCTGGCTGTTCCTGATCCTATTCGGGCTGAGCCTGGGGGCCGAACTGATCGCTAACGACAAACCGATCGCCGTGCGCTACGACGGCGAATGGTATTTCCCGGCGTTCAAACGCTACCCGGAAACCACCTTCGGCGGCGAGTTCCCCCTGGAGGCCAACTACAAGAGTCCCTACATCCGCGAACTACTCGCGGCCAAGGACAGCTGGGTGCTCTGGGCGCCGATCCCGTTCAGCTACCAAAGCATCAACTACGACCTCAAAGTCCCGGCCCCGGCCCCGCCCTCCGCAGACAACTGGCTAGGCACCGATGACCAGGGACGTGACGTGCTGGCCCGGGTGATCTACGGTTTCCGCGTGTCGGTGCTGTTCGCCCTGACACTGACCGTGCTCAGCTCCATCGTCGGTGTCATCGCAGGTGCCCTGCAGGGTTTCTACGGCGGATGGGTAGACCTGGTCGGCCAGCGCTTCCTGGAGGTCTGGTCGGGCCTGCCGGTGCTCTACCTGCTGATCATCCTCGCCAGCTTCGTCCAGCCAAACTTCTGGTGGCTGCTGGGCATCATGCTGCTGTTCTCCTGGATGAGCCTGGTGGATGTGGTGCGCGCCGAGTTCCTGCGCGGCCGCAACCTGGAGTACGTGCGCGCCGCCCGCGCCCTGGGCATGCGCAATGGCGCGATCATGTACCGGCACATCCTGCCCAATGCGATGATCTCGACCATGACCTTCATGCCCTTCATCCTCACCGGTGCCATCGGCACCTTGACCGCCCTGGACTTCCTCGGCTTCGGCCTGCCGCCAGGCGCACCATCGCTGGGTGAGCTGGTGGCCCAGGGCAAGTCCAACCTGCAGGCGCCCTGGCTGGGCATCAGTGCCTTCGCCGTACTGGCCCTGATGCTGAGCCTGCTGGTGTTCATCGGCGAATCCGCCCGTGATGCCTTCGACCCGAGGAAATGACATGAGCGAACACAACCTGATCGAAATCCGTGATCTCGCGGTCGAGTTCGTCACTGGTGAGCAGGTCAACCGCGTGGTCGATGGCATCAGCTTCGACATCCGCAAGGGCGAGACCCTGGCTCTGGTCGGCGAAAGCGGCTCGGGCAAGTCGGTCACCGCGCATTCGATCCTGCGTCTGCTGCCCTACCCCTTGGCCCGCCATCCCAGCGGTAGCATCCACTACGACAAGCAGGACCTACTGCAACTGGGCGAAAAGCCCATGCAGCGCATTCGTGGCAACCGCATCGCGATGATCTTCCAGGAACCGATGACGTCGCTGAACCCCTTGCACAGCATCGAGAAGCAAATCAACGAGATCCTCCTGCTGCACAAGGGCCTGACCGGCAAGGAAGCCACTGCGCGCACCCTGGAGCTACTGGAACTGGTTGGCATCCCTGAGCCGCGCAAGCGTCTCAAGGCCCTGCCCCATGAACTCTCCGGAGGCCAACGCCAGCGGGTGATGATCGCCATGGCCCTGGCCAACGAGCCGGAACTGCTGATCGCCGACGAACCGACCACAGCCCTGGACGTGACCGTACAGCTGAAGATCCTCGACCTGCTCAAGGACCTGCAAGCGCGGCTGGGCATGGCCCTGCTGCTGATCAGCCACGACCTCAACCTGGTCAAGCGCATCGCCCACCGCGTCTGCGTGATGCAACACGGACAGATCGTCGAACAGGCCGACTGCGACGCCCTGTTCCAAAGCCCCCAGCACCCCTACACACAAATGCTGATCGGCGCCGAACCCAGCGGCCTCCCTGCCGATAACCCGGTCGGTGCGCCCCTGCTCGAAGTCGACGACCTGCGCGTCTGGTTCCCGATCAAAAAGGGCCTGTTGCGGCGCACCGTCGACCACGTCAAGGCGGTCGACGGTATCAACTTCAGCCTGCCCCAGGGCCAGACCCTGGGCATCGTCGGTGAAAGTGGCTCGGGCAAGTCGACCCTTGGCCTGGCCATCCTCCGGTTGATCTCCAGCCAGGGCGGCATCCGCTTTCAGGGCCAGCCGCTGGAAAGCCTGAACCAGAAAGACGTGCGCCCCCTGCGACGGCAAATGCAGGTGGTGTTCCAAGACCCCTTTGGCAGCCTCAGCCCACGCATGTGCGTGGCCGACATCGTCGGTGAAGGCCTGCGCATCCACCGCATCGGCACAGCGCAGGAACAGGAAGCCGCGATCATCGCCGCCCTCGAGGAAGTCGGCCTCGACCCACGCACCCGCCACCGCTACCCCCACGAATTCTCCGGAGGCCAGCGCCAACGCATCGCCATTGCCCGCGCCCTGGTACTCAAGCCGGCACTGATCCTGCTCGACGAACCGACCTCGGCACTGGACCGCACCGTACAACGCCAAGTCGTGGAACTGCTGCGTTCATTGCAGAGCAAGTACAACCTAACCTACCTGTTCATCAGCCATGACCTCGCCGTAGTCAAAGCGCTCAGCCACCAGCTCATGGTGATCAAACACGGTCACGTCGTGGAGCAAGGCGATGCCCAAGCGATCTTCCATGCGCCACAACACGCCTACACCCGGCAACTACTGGAAGCGGCATTCCTCGACAACGACTGCGCCAACACCGCGCCGCAATAGCGACGCGGTGCCTCCTGCCTCTCTCGCTCTTGCAACAGCGAAGCGCATTGCGCCTTTGATCTTGCTTTTGACCCACCCGCCCCGTTAACCAGTAGGGCCGAGCGGAGGTATCGTGGAAGGACTAGTGTGCAGCACCTTCGGCGTCAGCCGAAGTTGCGCAACGTAAAGCCAACCCCAAAAGCCCCTCATCGCTGAACCGGCGGCGGCCCCGCACTCCGACTCCAATCCAGCAACAAGCTATAAGCCACCGCCAACAGGGTCGGCCCGATAAACAACCCGATGAATCCGAACGCCAGCAAGCCCCCGAACACCCCAAGCAACACGATCACCAACGGCAAGTTACCGCCCCGGCTGATCAGATACGGCTTGAGCACGTTGTCCACGCCGCTGATGATAAAAGTCCCCCAGATCCCCAGGAACACCGCCATGCCGTACTCGCCCTTCCAGATCAGCCAGCCCGTGGCCGGTATCCAGACCAACGGCGGCCCCATGGGGATCAGGCTGAGCATGAAAGTGACCAGCCCCAGCACCAGCGCTCCTGGCACCCCAGCGATGAGAAAGCCAATCAGTGCCAGCAGCCCCTGGGCCGCAGCGGTGCCAATGACCCCGTTGACCACCCGTTGCACGGTGGCGGCCACCAGACCCAGGTAGTACTCGGCACGCTCGCCCATCAGCCGCTGCAGCAGACGCAGGACAAAGGCCGCCAGGCGCGGCCCGTCACGGTAGAAGAAAAAAACGAACACCAGGCTCAGGGTCAGCTCGAGGATGCCACTGCCGATCTGCGCGCTGCGCGCCAGCAGCCAGTTGCCGACCTGGCCCAGGTAGGGCTTGACCGAGGCCAACAACGCCGCGCCCTGCTGGTCCAGCGTGTTCCACATACCGACCAGGCGCTCGCCCACGAATGGAATCCCCCCCAGCCAATCTGGCGCATCGGGCAGGCCATCGACCTGGACATCACGGACGAAAGCAGTGGCATCGCGAATGTGATCCGCCAGGTTGAAACCCAGCCAGACCAGCGGCAAGGCTACCAACAGCATCCAAACCCCCGTAAGCAGGCCCGCGGCCAGGCTCTCCCGCCCACGGAGCAGACGCGTCAGCAGGCGCATCAGGGGCCAACTGGCGAAGGCCAGGATCGCCGCCCAGAGCAGCGCCGAAATAAACGGCGCCATCACCCACAGACCGGCGCCCAACAGCGCCAGCAAGATGATCTGGACCAGCAGACGGTCATTGTTGGGCATGATTGGGCTCACTCAGGGGATCAGTTCAAGATGCAGGCCTTCGGTCGATACCGCCCCCACTTCCAGGCGAGCACTGCGCACCCCGGTGCGAACCAGTTGCTCACGCCAACCTTCAGCCTGAGCGCCGCTGAGACTGGCGCGCAAGGTGCTGTCCAAGTTCAGGCTGCGTCCGAGCAAGTTCACCCAGTCCTCCTGAGGTTCAGCGAGGTCCGGATAGTCGAGTTTGCCCGTGTCGCGCAACTCGCGCAGGACGGTCGCCGCTGTCGGCAACACCGTGCCCAGCGGGCTGTCGGCGACGAACTCCTCCACATGCAGGTACGCCCGCTTGTTGCCCCGGGTCACACTGTATAGCGACACCAGCGTATTGCTCTGCTCGCCGGAACGGCGCAGGAGGATAAAAGCCTGCTGCTCGTCGCCACCATTGAGACGGGCGTTCCCGAAGATATCGTTGGCCCACAGGCTGGCCTCGCCGCAGTCACGCCCCTGGCACCAGAACAAAGGATAGCCACCCTCTCGCTGCAAGGCTTCGCGGGCGCTGGTGAACGCCTCGCGAGCAGTACGTTCACGGGGCAGCTCATAGGTAGTGGAACTGACCTGGCCGCGGCTCTCGACCTTCTCTTCCAGCCGCAGGCGGCCACTGATCTTGCGCAGCGGCCCCATCGGATAGAGGCGTTCCTGCTCCACGGCAGGACGTTCGTCGACCACTTTGGCATCGACCGGTAAAGGCAGACTGGCAGCCCAAAGCAACGGGCTGGCTAGGCACAGGCACGCGGCCATGGCATTTCGAATAGGACCATGCATGCTCATCGGCCGCTCACATCAAGAATAAGGTCATGGGTGTCTGGCATGTTCATCGGTTGTCTCCCTGTTCAACCCGCCAAGCCTCGACACTTGCCCGACGCAAGTCAAGAAAAGCCAAAGAAGCGATTGAAACAGTCTGCAACAAGCGCTGCGCCCTGTTCATCATTCAGGTGCAGATGATGGCCACCGGGCAGGGTTACCTGCTCAAAGGGTAGCTGCTCGAGCAGGCTTGTGTGGCGAGCCAGCATGCCGTCAGCCGCCACCACCAGACACGCCGGACAACTCACCCGGCGGACGAAAGCCAGGGCCTGGTCTTCGTTCAGGCGAGTGGGTGACGGCAAGGTCAGGCGGCTGTCGCTGCGCCAGCTGTAGCCGCCCGGCACCGGCATCAGGCCGCGTTGGGCGAGCAGCTCGGCGGCTTCGCGACTGACCGCGACCATGCCCTTCATGCGCGCCTGCACCCCCTCCTCCAGGGTCGCGTACACAGACTTGCGCTTGCCATCCAGGCGCAACTGCGCCTGCAGGGCCATGCCCATGCGCTCAGCGGCGTCTTGCGGGCCGCCGGTGGGTGGAATCACGCCGTCGATCAATGCCAAGTGGCTGATCCGCTCCGGTAAGGCGCCCGCCAGTAGTACCGAGATGATGGCCCCCAGCGAATGCCCGAGCAGACCGAAGCGTTGCCAACCGAGCTGCTCGGCCACCCGCAGCACATCGTGTACATAATCGGCCGGGGCATAGCTGGCACCGATCGGCCTGTGCTCGGAATAACCATGCCCGGCGAGGTCCAGGGCGACGATGCGCAACCCCTTCAGGTGTGGCGCCAGACGGGCGAAGCTGTTGGCATTGTCCAGCCAGCCGTGCAGAGCGATCACCGGCAGGCCGTCGGCCGGCCCGAACAGGTGCGCAGCCAATTCGATATGGCCAAGGCTCAGGCGCACCTCCTCAACTTGGGCGTTCATGCTTGGCTCCAGCGGTCGAACAGGCCCTTGATAAGGCTGGCAGTGTCCGTCGGCCGCTCCAACGGGAACATGTGGCCGCCCGGCAGGCTGTGGTATTCGCCCTTGGGTATGCCACGCACCGCGTAGGCATGATGTCGGCGGATCACCCGGCTCTGGCTGCCACGCACCATGGCCAGTGGGATCTGCAACTGCCGCACAGGCCCAGGGCTGACATGGGGCAGGCTCCGGTAGATGCTGATCTCGGTAGCAGGGTCGAAACTCAAGCGCAGGCCGTCATCGACAGTTTGCAGGCCATGTTCGAGGTAGGCCTCGAAACAATCCGGGTCGAAATGGCGGAACAGGGTCTTGTCGGCAAAGTAGGCACGGGCGGTCTCGCGATCAGGAAACGCTTCGCGCCGCCCGAGGGTGCGCCCCGCTGGGGTGAGACGGTCAATGAAACCCCAGCGCTTGGCGGTACGGATCAACCACTGGTCGGCCCGGGTCAGTACCGGTGAGTCGAGCATGACCACGCCGCGGTAGTACTGGGGGCAGCGCATGGCCGCATGCAAGTGCAGCACACCACCGAGCGAATGCCCTACCCCCCAGACCGGCTCGGCCTGTTGCTGCAGGTGATGGAGCAGTTCGTCAACCAAGCTTTGCCAGTTGTCGTTGACCGGAAACCGAGGGTCATGGGCATGCTGGGCCAAATGCCGGACCTCGTAGTCCGGCGCCAGAGCGGCGAACAGTTTGGCGTAGGTGGCCGAGGGGAAGCCGTTGGCATGGGCGAAGAAGATCTGCTGCGACATGACCGTCCGGTCCGATGAGGAAATGATGGCCCATTGTCGGCACGCCGGCTTACCCCGGCAATGCCCGGATAAGCCATCGGTGAGGGTGATCAGGTCAAACGACAGGCCCTCACACACCCTTCGCCAGACCGCTCAGGGCGCGTAAAGACCAGCCAGTGTCATCAACCCCGCCAGCGGCCAATCGCCTTCGAGCTCCGCCAGGGTGGCGGTGCTCATGGCGGCAGGAGCCTGGTAGTGGCCGTGCTCGAGGAATCCTACCAAGGCCCCTACCAATGGCTGGTGGCTGACCAGCACAATCTGCTCCAGGCCCAACCGATCCAGCTCGGCAATCACCTGCAGTGGATCGGTCTCGGGGGTCAGCCACGGCACAGTACGCACTGGCTCGGCGAGGCCCAACACCTCATGCACCAACGCGGCGGTCTGCTGGGCGCGCACGTAGGGGCTAGCGACGATCGCTTGCAAGGGCTGGCCGAGCAGGCGTGCTGCACTGCGCAGCACCTGCTCGCGGCCGTGGGCGGTCAGGCGCCGTTGTGCATCGCTATTGGCATGCGGTTCGGCCTCGCCGTGGCGCAATACCCAAAGCTTCACAGCTTGGGCTCCTCGTCACGCACCGGGTGCTCGGCCGGGGCCACGCGGTGCGGCGCCTCGCCTTCAGGCGTACGCGGGGTCGGCCAGTCAGCGAAGGGCCAAGGCTTCTGATCGGTGTGGAAGCTGCCGAACCGGCCGATCTGAGCGAGGAACTGGCTGAGACTGTCGCCGAAGTTCATCAGGCTGGCACTCGGCGCGCCATAGACCAGGCGATAGATCAACTGCACCAGCACCAGGCCGCCGAGCAGCAGCTCGGCCAGTTGCCAGACCACCAGGAACACCAGCATCCACAGGACGCGCAAGATGATCGATTCGCGCTGGGCGCGGTTCGGGGAGTCGCTCATGTGTTGCTCCTGTACGTCAGTTGAAACCGCTGGTGGGGATGAAGTCGATATCAGTCTTCGGCTCGGCGCGCATCAATAACTCGATCACCTGGTTCAAGGTGCGGCCCTCGAAGAGAATGGCATGCAGGCCCGCCACCAGGGGCATGTACACCTGCAGTTCCTGGGCCTTGGCCTTGAGCACCTTGAGGGTGTTGACCCCTTCGGCCACCTCACCCAGGCGGTTGACTGCCTCTTCCAGGCTCAGCCCCTGCCCAAGGGCATGGCCAACCTGGTAATTGCGGCTCTTGGGCGAGGAGCAGGTGACGATCAAGTCACCGACCCCGGCCAACCCGAGAAAGGTCATCGGGTTGGCGCCCTGGCTGACGGCGAACCGGGTCATCTCGGCCAAGGCCCGGGTAACGAGCATGCTCTTGGTGTTCTCACCCATCCCCATGGCCGCAGCCATGCCAGCCATGATGGCGTAGACGTTCTTCAGCGCGCCACCCAGCTCTACACCAAATCGATCGGCACTGGCGTAGACACGGAAGGTACGCCCATGCAGCACGGCCTGCACGCGCTGGCACAGGTCCTCATCCTCGCTGGCCACCACGGTGGCGGTCAGGGCATGCTCGGCTATTTCGCGGGCCAGGTTCGGCCCCGACAGCACACCAATGCGCGCGTCGGGCGCGATTTCTTCGAGAATCTGGCTCATCAGCTTGAAACTTTGTGCCTCGATACCCTTGGTCAGGCTGACCAGACATTTGCCACGCAACAACCCGGCATGGGGCGCCAGCACACTGCGCAAGGCACTAGAGGGCAAGGCAACGAAGATCAGCTCGCTGGCCTGCAGGGTCGCTAGCAGGTCATTGACCGGCTCGACCGCCGCTTGGAGCTTCACGCCTTTGAGATAACGCGGGTTCTCCCGATTGTTGCGCATGGCCTCGACCTGCTCGGGGTCGCGCATCCACTGCCGTACCCGAGCGCCATTTTCCGCCAGCAGGTTCGCCACGGCGGTACCGAAACTACCGCCTCCAAGAACTGCAACAGGCTGCTGTTCAGTCATATCCAATCCGTTTAATCCAATAATAGAAAGTGGCGACTCGCGCATTATACGGGCCGAGCCGGGCAGGACCAGTGGCAGGCACCGCGATCACAGGTCACTGGCAAAAGCCGTACGGTCGGTTAACATGCCTGGCTCACCCTTGAAACAAGGCCGTACCGTGCTCTCTGGCCCGCCACCTGCCCCACGCCTGTTGTTGCTGACTGCCCTACTGGGCGGTCCAGCGCTGGCAGACGATCTGTTCATTGACAACCAAACCCTGCCACAGGTTCTGACCGCAACCCGACTGAAACAATCGCCCGCGGCGGTTCCCGGCAGCATGACCGTGCTGGACAGTGAGTTGATTCGCGCTAGCGGTGCCCGCGATATTCCCGAGCTGCTGCGCCTGGTGCCAGGCATGATGATCGGCTACGGCGCCGGCAACCAGCCGACGGTCAACTATCACGGCGGCAACGTCAGCGACGCCCGGCGCATGCAGGTACTGATAGATGGCCGATCGGTGTACCGGGCAGGCCTGGCCACGGTGGACTGGAGCGACATTCCCCTGGCCATGGAAGACATCGAGCGGATCGAAGTGTTCCGCGGCCCCAACACGGTCAGCTATGGCGCCAACGCCCTGATGGCGGTGGTCAACATCCTGACCCGCAACCCCGCCGACAGCCATGGCACGCGCCTGAAAATCACCCGCGGCCAGGACGGCATCAATGACTGGTACGCCAGCCAGGGCATGGGTTGGGACGGCGGCGACCTGCGCCTGTCGCTGTCGGGCATGGCCGACGACGGCTTCGACAGCACCCCGTCCGGCCAAGACTACCGCGACAGCCGCCGCCTGACCCGCTTCAACCTCAGCGCCAGCCACAACCTGGCAGCCAACCAGAGCCTTGAGTGGCAATTGGCGGCCAAGGAAGGCAGCAACCAGCGTCCCTACACCTACAAGCCGGTATTCCCCTACGTCACGGCCGCCGGTAACAACGCCGACATCAATGCCAAGGACTATGCTGGTTCGCTGCGCTGGAACATCGACTTCAGCCCCGAACACAGCCTGTATATCCAGGGATCGGCGCAACATTTCGAGCGTGAGCAGGTCTGGCGCGCCTGCGATGCCGCGTTGTCGTTCAGCCCGGAGCTGACCCGCCTATGGCAACTGAACCCAGACTTTGCCGAACAGGTGGCGCGCAACATCAACGCACCGCCCAGCCGCAACGATCCGCTGCAGCAGGCGCTGCGCGACCAGGTCAAGCACCAGTGGGACAACGAGGGCGGCAGTCAGGTGGTCTGTGGCGACGTCGACCAAAGCACCCGGGAAACCCGTTACGACCTGGAAGTCCAGGACACCCTCAGCCTGACCGACAACCTGCGCCTGCTCAGCGGCTTCAACTACCGCTATGATCGCGCCGACTCGCAGACCTACTTCAACGGCAGCCTCGACGACCAGACCTGGCGCCTGTTCGGGCAACTGGAATGGCGTGCCGACGAACACTGGATTCTCCAGGGCGGCGCCATGTTCGAGGACACCCGTCTGGCAGGCAGCTCGCTGACCCCGAGGGTGGCGGTCAACTACCTGATCACCCCGCGCCACGGCATACGCGCGGTGTACTCCGAAGCTGTACGCTCGCCGGACATGTTCGAGAACAACGTCAACTGGAGCTACCGGGTCAACAACCTCAGCCCCACCGCTTTCGGCCAGCAGCACGGCGAATATTTCGTCAAGACCCGCGGCCCGGGCAACCTCGACCAGGAGCGGATGCGCTCGCGGGAGCTGGGCTACAACGGCTATTTCAGCGCAATCGACCTGAGTCTGGATGTGAAGTTGTTCTACGACGAGATCACAGGGATGATCAGCGAGCCGCTGCGCAACAACCAATACATCGCCAGCAACGCCAACAAATCCCGCTTCTCCGGCAGCGAAGCCCAGATGGACTGGCGCCCGACCCTGAATGACCGCCTGCGCCTGACCTACGCCTACGTCGATGCCTGGGCCAGCAACCCCAACGACCGAAGCATGAGCGCGCGCAACAGCGGCTCGGCCGGCTGGATACGTGACTGGGGCAAAGGCTGGTCCAGCGCCCTGTTCTACTACGGTGCCGATGCCCTCAACGAGTATCGCTATGAACGCCTGGATCTGCGCCTGGCCAAGCGAATCCGCTGGCAGGGCACCAGCCTGGAACTGGCCGCCCTGTGGCAGCAACGCCTGGATGACGAGCCGACCACCCTCTACGAAAACCGCTACGACAGCCGCCATCGCCTGAGTTTCAGCGCGGAGCTGGAGTTCTGATGGTCCGCCTGCTGCGCTGCCTGCTGCTGTTGTGCCTCTGGCCGGTAGGCACGCTGTCAGCCAGCGAAATCCTGGTCGTCGGCGCCGAGGAGTCACCGGGCATTCGCAGCTTCGTGGCAGCACTGGATGCGTATCGACCGCAGGATCATGTGCACTTCATGCCGGTGGCCCGACTGCCGCAGCCAGGCCAGCTGAAAACCGACACCCGCCTGGTGCTGCTCGACAGCGTCGCGCTGGAATGGCGCCTAGGGGAGACCGCCGGCCCTCCCGCGCTGGCCCTGCGCATCAGCCGCGTGCAAGCCCAGCAGCGCCTGGGAGAACTGCGCCCGGCCTACCTGAGCCTGCTCTGGAGCGACCCTCCCGCGGCCCGGCAATTGCGCCTGACCCGCTACCTCCTGCCGCAGGCGCGCCGGGTCGGGGTGCTGTATGCCGAGCACAGCAGCTTCCTGCTCGACGAGCTGCGCCAGGCGGCCGGCCCGCTGGGCCTCGAGATCGTCGCCCAGGCATGGCCGGACCTGCGCGACAGCCGTCCGCTACAGCACCTGCTGGGCAACAGCGATGTGCTCCTGGGTATCGACGATCCGCAGCTGTACAACTCCAAGACCGCCAAGAACCTGCTGCTCAGCAGCTATGCCCGACAGATGGCGCTGATCGGCCCCAATGCCGGCTTCGTCCGCGCGGGTGCCCTGGCCAGCACCTTCAGCGACCAGGACGACTGGCTGGCGGTAATCGACCGTCTGCTCGACCAGCCGCCAGCCAAATGGCCACGCAGCCTTTACCCCGACCATTTCGGAGTCAACGGCAACCAACAAGTGGCCCGGGCGCTGGGCCTCGAACCCATTGATCCGAACGCCGCCGCCCTGGCCCTGGCCGAAGGAGAAACCGTCCCATGAGCAAGCGCCGGAGCTGGGATATCCATACCCGCACCCAGATTATCAGCCTGGGCCCCGCCCTGCTGTTGACGCTGCTGCTGATCAGCTTCTTCACCTTCGTGCGTATCCAGGACCTGCGCCAGGAACTCAATCACACCGGCCAGTTGATCGCCAACCAGTTGGCGCCTGCTTCCGAATACGGCGTGATTTCCGGCAACAACGAAGTGCTGGAAAGCCTGGTGCATGCCACCCTGAGCATTCCCCACGTGCGCTTTCTCGAGGTGCAAGACAGCCGCAACCACATCCTGGTCTATGTCGAGCAAGCGGATGAAAGCACCAACCGCGCTCAACAGGTGGAAGTGTTCCAGGCACCGATCCGCTTGCAGCAGATCCGCCTGGACAACGACTTCCTGCTGCAGGGCAAGAGCCCTGCTCCCAGCGTCGGCGACGACTACCTGGGGCGCGTGATCGTCGGCATGTCCGATGACGCCTTCAACCAGCGTCAGCAAGAAATCGTCATCAAGGCCGGGATCCTGGCCTTGTTCGCCCTGTTGTTCACCTTCCTCCTGGCGCGCCGCCTGGCCTTGAGCCTGGCCAAGCCAATCAGCGACATGGGCCATGCGGTCAAGGCCATCCAGCAGGGTGAGTTCGACGCGCCGTTGCCGGTGGTCGACGACAGCGAATTGGGCCATCTTGCCCTCCATATCAACAACCTGGCCAGCGCCTTGGCCCAGGCCAGCCATGAACAGCAGCAGGCCATTGCCCAGTTGATCCAGGCACGCGAAGAGGCGGAACAGGCCAACAAGGCCAAATCCGACTTCCTGGCCATGATGAGCCATGAATTGCGCACGCCGCTGAACGGCGTGCTGGGCATGCTGCAATTGCTCGAGACCACCCGACTGACCAGCGAACAGGCCGAATACACTGCCGTGGCCAGCGAATCCACCGGGCACTTGCTCAAAGTGATCAATGACATCCTCGACTTCTCGCGCATCGAACGCACCGCCCTGGAACTGGAGCATATCGACTTCAACCTGGGCGAGGTGATCGGCAGCAGCGTGCAGTCGTTCCAGCACAGTGCCCAGCAACAGGGCCTTGAACTGCGCCTTGAGCTGCCGCCAGGCATCGAACAGTTGCAGGTGATCGGCGATCCGACCCGCATCCGCCAGATCCTGCTCAACCTGATCGGCAATGCGCTGAAGTTCACCGAACAAGGCCGGGTCGAGGTCGAAGCGCGCTGGCAAGTGCTCGACCGCCAATTGATCTGGTTCACCTGTGCGGTACACGACACAGGCATCGGTATCGACAGCAACCGCCTGGAGATGATGTTCATCGCTTTCCAACAAGCCGACAGCTCAATCTCCCGGCGCTATGGCGGTACGGGCCTGGGACTTTCCATCGCCCGCACCCTAGCCGAGCGCATGGGTGGCCAACTGCGGGGCGAAAGCCGTGAAGGCCAGGGGTCTACCTTCACCCTGGAAATGCCGCTGTCGCTGTCCAGCGCGCCGGCCGCCCTGCTCATCCAGGATCCGCTGGCCCAGCCCCATACTGCCCAGGGGCGGCGCATTCTGCTGGTGGAAGACAACCCGGTGAACCAGACAGTCATCGAAGCCATGCTGCGCAACCTGGGCTTCGAGGTGAGCATCGCGGTCGATGGCACCCAGGCCGTGGAGCAAGTCAGCCGCGAAGGTTTCGCCGCTGCCCTGATGGACTGCCAACTGCCCCAAGTCGACGGCTACGAGGCTACCCGGCGCATCCGCCAGTTACCCCTGGGTGCGCACCTGCCGATCATCGCCTTGACCGCCAATGCCTTGCAGGGCGATCGCGAACGCTGCCTCAAGGCCGGGATGAACGATTACCTCAGCAAGCCCTTCAAACATGCCGACCTGAAACGCACATTGGAGCGCTGGCTACCCGGCCAGACAGCTGCGACTGGCGATAAATGCTAAATTGCGGCAGTCTAGGGAAACTGCAACAGGCCTCAAGGGCTGGACAGGACCGTCTTCGGCCCTGAAAATAAACATTTCAGTGCACAGGTGTACTCTTTTACGCTGCGCACTGTGACTTTCACTACAACGCAATAGTCTACCTGTAGGCTACCGCCCCATGCGCAAGCACTCTGGGTCGGTCGGGAAGATTTGCCCCCGCCGCATGGGGATTATTGAGGAGCTCGCATGACCAAACAAAACGCCTTTACTCGGGAAGACCTGCTGAGCTGCAGTCGCGGTGAGCTGTTCGGCCCAGGTAATGCGCAACTGCCCGCACCGAACATGCTGATGGTCGATCGCATCACCCATATCAGCGCCGAAGGGGGCAAGTACGGCAAAGGTGAATTGGTCGCCGAGCTGGATATCACTCCTGACCTGTGGTTCTTCGCTTGCCACTTCGAAGGCGATCCGGTAATGCCGGGCTGCCTGGGTCTGGACGCCATGTGGCAACTGGTCGGCTTCTATCTCGGCTGGCAAGGCCTGCCGGGCCGCGGCCGTGCGCTGGGTTCGGGCGAAGTGAAGTTTTTCGGCCAGGTCCTGCCGCAAGCGAAGAAGGTCACCTATAACATCCATATCAAGCGCGTCCTCAAAGGCAAGCTGAACATGGCCATCGCCGATGGCTCGGTCAGCGTCGACGGCCGCGAGATCTACACCGCCGACGGCCTACGGGTCGGCGTGTTCACCTCCACTGACAATTTCTAAGGGTTATTCGCATGCGCCGCGTCGTTATCACTGGTCTGGGCATCGTTTCGTGCCTGGGCAATGACAAAGCTACCGTCACCGAAAACCTGCGCAAGAGCCGTCCGGGCATTCGTTTCAACCCGGAATACAAGGAAATGGGGCTGCGTAGCCAGGTTTCCGGATCCATCGACCTGAACCTCGAAGAACTGATCGACCGCAAGGTCTTCCGCTTCGTCGGCCACGCAGCTGCCTACGCCTACCTGGCGATGCAGGATGCGATCAAGGACTCGGGCCTGAGCGAAGAGCAGGTGTCCAACCCGCGTACCGGCCTGATCGCCGGCTCCGGCGGCGCTTCGACCCTGAACCAGATGGAAGCCCTGGACATCCTGCGCGAGAAAGGCGTCAAGCGCGTTGGCCCGTACCGCGTCACCCGGACAATGAGCAGCACCGTTTCGGCGTGCCTGGCCACCCCGTTCAAGATCAAGGGCCTGAACTACTCCATCGCCTCCGCTTGCGCCACCAGCGCGCACTGCATCGGCACCGCCATGGAGCAGATCCAGATGGGCAAGCAGGACATCGTCTTCGCCGGCGGCGGTGAAGAAGAGCACTGGAGCCAGTCGTTCCTGTTCGACGCCATGGGCGCCCTGTCCAGCCAATACAACGAGACCCCGGAAAAGGCCTCGCGCGCCTACGACGCCAACCGTGACGGCTTCGTCATCGCCGGCGGCGGTGGCATGGTGGTGGTCGAGGAACTGGAACACGCCCTGGCCCGTGGCGCCAAGATCTATGCCGAAGTCGTCGGCTACGGCGCCACCTCCGATGGCTACGACATGGTAGCCCCGAGCGGCGAAGGCGCCATCCGCTGCATGCAGATGGCCATGTCCACCGTCGACACTCCGATCGACTACCTGAACACCCACGGCACCTCGACTCCGGTCGGCGACGTCGCGGAGATCAAAGGTGTACGTGAAGTGTTCGGCGACAAGGCACCGGCCATCAGCTCCACCAAGAGCCTGTCCGGCCACTCCCTGGGCGCCGCCGGCGTTCACGAGGCCATCTACTGCATGCTGATGATGGAAGGCGGCTTCATCGCCGGCTCCGCCAACATCGACGAGCTGGACCCAGCCGTTGCCGACATGCCGATCGTGCGCGAAACCCAGGAAAACGCCAAGATCGACACCGTGATGAGCAACAGCTTCGGCTTCGGTGGCACTAACGCCACCCTCGTGCTCAAGCGCTGGCAGGGCAAGTAAGCCTTGATGTGCTAAAGAAAACGCCCCGATTTCGGGGCGTTTTTGTTTCTTTTCGGTTCCTGTAGAGCTTCTATCGCAGGCAGCTCAACGTCCCTTCGGCAGCACCGCCAGGAAGTTATCCTTCGCCACCTTCTGCGCCACATCCTCCGGCAACGCATCCAGAAACGGCTTGAAGCCATGCATCTGCTCACCCAGGGTATTGAAACGCCCCACCACGTCGGAGCCGAGCATGAAGCGCTCAGGGAACCGTGTCACCAGCTCGACCCAGGCCTTGCGAGGCGTGCCCTCCTCATCCAGCAGGTAAGGCTCAAGCACGCTCCAGGACAGGTCGATGTACAGGTTAGGGTAGTCCTTCAGCAAGCGCGTCAACGTCGGCAACAGGAAATCCATTTGGGTCTGGTGGCGATGAATCTCCAAGCTGGTGCCCGCATGCGCCCAAATGAAGCGGGTATGCGGGTGATTGCGCAGCGGCTCTTCGATCTCGGTCAGGTACAACGGATTGCGCTCACGCTTGGAGGTGATATTGGAATGGATCAGCACCGGCAGGTCACGCTCCGCCGCGAGATGGTAGATACGGGTCATGGCTTCGTTGTTGGCCCGCGGGGTATCGCCGGTGGTCAAGGCGGTCAGGTCATCATGCCGGGTGAAGACCTCGCCGATGCCTTGCCATAACCCAGGATAGAGTTCGAGCATGCGCTCGATATGGCTCACGGCGTTCTTGTCCACTGGGTTGAGGCCAGACAAGAAGGGATGGAACCGACGCCGCTGTTCCGCCGGCAATTGCTCCAGCGCGGCTGCCACAAAGACGTCGGTGGCGCTGTACCAATACGCATCGGCATCATCACCGGCGTAGTAGCGAGGGCGCTTGGGCTCATCCTCGTGCCATTTCTTGGCCACCGGTATGCCGGAGATCATCGACTGATCGATCCCCGCCTCGTCCATGGCCTTGAGCAAGGCCGGCATGCCGGCGGTTTCCTGGAAGAAATCGACGTAGTGCAGATGGGCATCGCTGTAGCGGTAATCCCGTGCCTGCGCCCCCTGGCACAACAACCCCGACAGCAACACCCAGGCCAGGCCTCTGGCAATCATTGGCAGCTTCCTTCTACTGATCAAGACAGAGTAGACCGGGCGCCCTACTCGACGGTTCAGTCGCTAGTAGCCGCTGGGATCAATTCGCTATGCTTGGACAACCACACCTTGCCGGAGCATCAGCATGAGCAGCCCCCTGGTCATCCGCCCTCGCGCCGAATCGGTCGAAGGCCAACCGATCCTGCGGCCGCTGCCATCGGCCCAATGCCGTAGTGTCGGCCCATTCGTGTTTTTCGACCATATGCTGGAAACCGACTACGCCCCTGGCAGCGGCATGGACATCCGCCAGCACCCGCACATTGGCCTGTCCACCCTGACCTACCTGTTCGAGGGTGAAATCCTGCACAAGGACAGCCTTGGCTCCAACCAACGTGTTGGGCCCGGTGACGTCAGTTGGATGACGGCCGGCAGCGGCGTCGCCCACGTCGAACGCACGCCAGCGCAAGCCTTCGCCCAAGGTTCGCGCCTGCATGGCCTGCAGGTTTGGCTGGCCTCGCCAAGGGAGGCCGAGCAAGGGCCGCCGAGCTACAGCCACCATCTGGCGCAAGACCTGCCGGTCAGCGACAACCTAGGCGTGCAGATCCGCATGATTGCCGGGAGCGGCTTTTGCCTGGAGTCGCCGGTGCCGGTGCTGTCACCGACCCTCTATGCCCATGTACAAATGCAGCCGGCGACAACCTTGATCGTGCCCACCGAGCATGCCCAGCGTGCGCTGTATCTGCTCGATGGCGAACTGATGCTGGATGACGAGGACGTCGAGCCCTGCAGCTTGCTGGTGCTACCTGAAGGCGAGGAAGTCACGCTCTACGCCGAAAGCGGGTGTCAGTTGGTGCTGATCGGCGGCGCGCCACTGGATGGGCCGAGGCGGATGAACTGGAACTTCGTGGCCAGCGATCCGGCACTGATCGAACAGGCCCGGGCACGCTGGGCAGCAGGAGACTGGCCAACGGTGCCAGGGGAAAGCGAGCGGATCGAGTTGCCACGCTAAGGGCCGGCACCGTGGCATTGCTGGCAAGAACCCAGTCCTTGCCAGCAATCGACACATCTCAGCCCTGGAAGACCTCTTCCAGCAGGTTGTGCATGGCTTGGAACGCTCGCTGCGAAGTGCGGCGGTCATACTGCATCTTGCCCGGCACATTGGCCGACGGGTCAGTGAACGAATGCACCGCACCACCATAGCTGAGCAGTTGCCAATCCACCTTGGCGGCACTCATCTCCTCCTCGAAAGCCGGCAACTGCTCACGAGGCACCAGCGGATCGGATGCGCCATGCAATACCAGCACCGAACCCTTGATACGCTGGGCATCGGCCGGGTTCGGCGTGTCCAGGGTGCCATGGAAGGACACAGTGGCCCTCAGGTCCGCACCACTACGGGCCAGCTCGAGGGCGCAGCAGCCGCCGAAGCAAAAACCGAATGCCGCTACCTTGCCAGGCTCCAGCAGCGCCCTGGATTGAGCCAGCAACTGCGCCAGCGCCCCGTCCATACGCTTGCGCAGTTCGGCGCGATCATTCTTCAACGGCATCATCGCCGCCCCTGCCTCGTCGGCGTTGGACGGACGCACCGATTGCCCGTAGAGATCGGCGATCAGCACGACATAACCCTGCTCGGCCACTTCCTTGGCGATCCGTTCGGCCCCCTCGCCAATCCCCATCCAGTTCGGTGCCATCACTAGGCCCGGCTGCGCCAGGGCGCCCGGGGTGTAGACCAGGCGACTCTCATAGGTCTTGCCCGCCAGGTGATAGACCAGCGATTCGACGATAACCTTGCTCATCCACTCCTCCTTGCATCATGAAAAAAGCCCGCCGAAGCGGGCTTTCCTTGCATCAACTCAAGCAGACAGCTCGACCAGCAGCTTGTTCAGGCGACGAACGTAGGCCGCCGGATCCTTCAGGCTATCTCCGGCCGCCAGGGCCGCCTGATCGAAGAGGATGTGCGAGAACTCGGCGAAGCGGTCTTCGCTCTGCTCGTTGTCCAGTTTCTCGATCAGCGGATGGGTCGGGTTGAATTCGAAGATCGGCTTGGAGTCCGGCACCTTCTGCCCGCTGGCTTCGAGGATCTGACGCATCTGCAGGCCAAGGTCCTGTTCGCCGATGGCCAGGATCGCAGGCGAATCGGTCAGGCGGTGCGACACACGCACTTCACTGACGCTCTCACCCAAGGCCAGCTTGAGACGCTCGACCAGGCCTTCCTTCTCCTTGGCGACTTCTTCCTGGGCCTTCTTGTCCTCCTCCGAGTCCAGCTTGCCCAAGTCCAGATCGCCGCGGGCGACGTCGACGAAAGCCTTGCCATCGAACTCGTTGAGGTAGCTCATCAGCCACTCGTCGATACGGTCGGTCAGCAGCAGCACCTCGATACCCTTCTTGCGGAAGACTTCCAGGTGCGGGCTGTTCTTGACCTGAGCGTAGGACTCACCGGTGAGGTAGTAGATCTTGTCCTGACCGTCCTTCGCACGCGCCAGGTAATCGGCCAGGGCCACGCTCTGCTCGCCGCTGTCGTCCTGGGTGGAAGCGAAGCGCAGCAAACCTGCGATCTTTTCCTTGTTGGCGAAATCCTCGGCAGGACCTTCCTTCATCACCTGGCCAAAGTTCTTCCAGAAGCCCTTGTACTGCTCAGGCTCGTTCTTCGCCAGCTTCTCCAGCATGTCCAGCACGCGCTTGGTCAGCGCCGACTTCATCGAATCGATGATCGGGTCCTTCTGCAGGATTTCACGCGAGACGTTCAGCGACAGGTCGTTGGAGTCGACCACACCCTTGATGAAGCGCAGGTACAACGGCAGGAACGACTCGGCCTGGTCCATGATGAACACACGCTGCACATACAGCTTCAGACCGCGTGGCGCTTCGCGCTGGTACAGGTCGAACGGGGCGCGGGCCGGAACGTAGAGCAGCGAGTTGTACTCGAGCTTGCCTTCTACCTTGTTGTGGCTCCAGGCCAGCGGGTTCTCGAAATCGTGGCCGATGTGCTTGTAAAACTCCTGGTACTCCTCGTCCTTGATCTCGGTGCGTGGACGGGTCCACAGGGCACTGGCGCGGTTGACGGTTTCCCATTCTTCGGCCGGCTTTTCCTCGCCCTCAGCCGCCTCGGCCTGCTTAGGCAGTTGAATAGGCAGGGCGATGTGATCGGAATACTTCTTGACCACATTGCGCAGGCGCCAGCCGTCAGCGAACTCTTCCTCGCCTTTCTTCAGGTGCAGGACGATGCGGGTGCCGCGCTGGGGCTTGTCGATGGTCGCGACCTCGAACTCACCCTCGCCCTTGGACGACCAGTGCACGCCCTCGGCGGCTGGCTGCCCGGCCCGGCGGCTGAATACATCGACCTTGTCGGCGACGATGAAGGCCGAATAGAAACCGACACCGAACTGACCGATCAGGTGCGAATCCTTCTTCTGGTCGCCAGTGAGGTTCTTCATGAAGTCAGCAGTGCCGGACTTGGCGATGGTGCCCAGGTGGGTGATCACATCCTCGCGGCTCATGCCGATACCGTTGTCCTCGAGGGTGACGGTCCCGGCATCCTTGTCGAAGCTGACGCGGATCTTCAGATCGCTATCGCCCTCGAGCAACTCGGGCTTGGCCAGGGCCTCGAAGCGCAGCTTGTCAGCGGCATCGGAGGCGTTGGAAATCAGTTCGCGCAGGAAGATTTCCTTGTTCGAGTACAAGGAATGAATCATGAGGTGCAACAGTTGCTTCACCTCGGTCTGGAAGCCCAGGGTTTCTTTTTGAGTCTCCACACTCATGGTCTTCAAAACTCCGATCTGATTGGCAGTTGTCGCCCGGCGGCAAGGCAGTGCCTTGGCCTGCTTTTATGGCGGGATGTCAAGCAGATGGGGGCGGCGTTTGCTATTTCAAGGCCTTGGCGGCTCTTCGATCTTGAAATGCGCGCGCGCCGTGGCAATCGGCGAGTCTCGGTCGCCCTGCCAGGCCGTGATGGCGACATTGGTCACCCGTCGCCCCTGGCGCCAGAGTTGGCACTGGGCGTAGGTGTCCCGGTAGAGCCCGGCGCGCAGGTAGTCGACGGAGAAATCGATGATCTTCGGAATGCTGGTGCTCTCACTGAAGATCAGCAGGTATAGCGCTGCCGAAAGCTCCATGAAACCTGCGATCACACCGCCATGGATTGCCGGCAGCAAGGGGTTGCCGATGTTGTCCTGGCTGGCCGGCAGGTGGAACAGCAAGTCATCCCCCTCACGCGAACATTCGATGCCAATCAGGCCGGCATAGGGAATCAACTGCAACAAGGGCTGGTAGTTGCCGACCGCATGGGCCTCGCGCAACTGCTGACGAACATGCACAGGAATCATGCGTCACCCTCCCTCAGGCTGCTGCCGAAACGAATGCCGCCCTTGACGTCCTTGCCCAGGCGCATGAAGGTCCCCACCACTTGGGCAATAGGCTGCTGCGGGTCATCCTGGTAGGCCGTGCCTCGGGTGAAGATCACATCACGGGTCACTCGGTAGCACTGGGCGTGGCCGTAGATGTCCTTGCCCGCCTCGGCCGCATGCATGTAGTCGATGCGAAGGTCCAAGGTAGGACAGACCTCGAACTGTGGCAGGACGCAGAGCGTGGCCATGCCGCAGGTGGTATCCATCAGCGTGGTCAAGGCGCCGCCATGGACGGCACCAGTTTGCGGGTTGCCTACAATACGGGGAGACCAGGGCAGTACCAGCGTCATGCCATCGGCATCCGCATGATGCACACGCATTTGCAGTAACTGGCAATGCCGCAATGCCGAAAGAAAGCGCTGGGCCATTGCCATCAACGATGTATCACTCATCTGACTGCCTGCTTTTTTGTGACCGTCCCGGCAATTGCGCGGGTCCGGTGAAAAGTCTATATAGATCCGCCTGTTATATATCTGTAATCTTTGCGGAACTTATTTCCATTACTTGAACTCGAAGGACCAAGTAAGTTATTCCACAAGGAGAGACACCCATGCGTAAACCTTTTGCTTTTGCCTTGATGCTGGCCGCTGCCCTGGGCCTGGCTGCTTGCGATAAAGCCAGCGAAGACAAAGCCCAGGACGCACAGCAACACGCCGAGCAAGCTCAGGAGAAGATGGGCGAGGCTCAGGATAAGATGAACGAAGCCGCCGAGGAAAACGCCGAAGCCGCCAAAGATCAGGCTGAAGCGCAAGAAAAGGCTGCCGAAGAAGCCGCACCGGCCCCAGCGCCAGAAAATACTCCGACCAGCCCGGCCGATCCGACTGCTCCAGCCGATCCTGCCAAGCAGTAATTGGCAATCCCAAAAAAACCCGACAATGTCGGGTTTTTTTGGCGCTCGATAAGCACACTCAAACGTTTCAGTCTGTTGTATTTGCCACTTCCCTACTCGCTTCCGCCGGCGTACTTGCCGTCGGAGTAAACGTCATGACTTCCAACACATCCGAATGGAACTCGCGACGGTACAGAATCAGCACGACCCCGATACTCATCAACATGAATAACCAAGGGCTGATGAACCAACTCAGCATGGCCATGCCGAAATAATAGGAACGCAAGCCCAAGTTGAACTGGTTGGCTGCCAGGGACAGCACCCGCGCAGCCCGCGAGGCAAAGGCCTTGCGCTCCAGCTCGTTGACCTGGCGTTCGCCGACCATGGGCGCAGAGCCAACCAGAACGGCAGCGAAGTTGTATTGGCGCATGCACCAGCTGAAGGTGAAGAAGGCGTACACGAAGACCATCGCCAGGCACAGCAGCTTGATTTCCGACATACCCTGGGATGCCTGCTGCACCAGGGGCAAGTCAGCCAGCAGCGACAGCGCACGGTCCGAAGCCCCCAGCACGGTCAGGATGCCCGCCAGAATGATCAGTGTGCTGGAAGCGAAGAACGAGGCGTTGCGCTCAAGGTTGCCGATCACGCTGGCATCGGCGATGCGGTTATCGCGCAGCAGCATGCGGCGCATCCAATCTTCCCGGTACAGATGCAGAACGCTGGCCAGGCACGCCGTGTCACGCCCTTTCCAGGTGGCATAGCGGGTATAGCCACCCCAGCAGATGGCGAACCAGCAGGCCGCCAGCAGATTACTCAAATTAGCTTGAATGAAGCTCATGCAGTTTCCCGTACGTTTCGTGCACAGAATGGTATAGACCGGCTTTCGACGCGCGGCCGCAGGAA
Organism: Pseudomonas sp. X10; assembly: GCF_054889225.1. NCBI lineage: Bacteria > Pseudomonadati > Pseudomonadota > Gammaproteobacteria > Pseudomonadales > Pseudomonadaceae > Pseudomonas > Pseudomonas sp. X10. The sequence continues at coordinate 3,764,943 of NZ_CM142677.1, forward strand.
AAGACACGCCCTTGTAACAAAAAACCCCACATCCGGTGGGATGCGGGGTTGAGGTATCAGCCAATGGCCGGCGCCCTTCGGCTTGTGGCCGGCGCCAGCACTGTCGCTTCAACGCATCAGGCCAGCGCCTCGCGCGGCTTGCCGAGCATGCGGTCGCAGGCCACGGCAGCGGCCAGGGTCAGCACCGAAGGCACCAGCCAGGCCAGGCCCTGCTCACTCAATGGCAGGTGCGCCATGGCATCCGGCAGCATGTGGCCCAAGCTGCTGCCCTTGATCGCATCGACCATGCCGAACAGCAAGGACACCAGCATCACTGGCGCCAGGATGCGCACCGGCGAATTCCACAGGTCCTTGCAGAAGCTCAGGCCCACCACCACGATGCACGGTGGATAGATGGCAGTCAGCACCGGGATGGAGAACAGGATCAGCTTGGTCAGGCCCAGGTTGGAGATCAGCAGCGAGAACGCAGCGAGAATCACCACCAGCGTGCGGTAGGACAGCGGCAGGACCTGACTGAAGTACTCGGCGCAGGCGCAGGTCAGGCCAACAGCGGTGACCAGACATGCCAGCGCGATCAGTACGGCCAGGAAGCCACTGCCCAGGGAACCAAAGGTGTGCTGCACATAGGCGTGGAGGACGGCTGCGCCGTTGGTCGCGTCTGCGGCGATATCATGGCTGCCGGAACCCAGGCGGAACAGGCTGATGTACACCAGGGCCAGGCCGACACCGGCGATCAGGCCGGCGATGATAGCGTAACGGGTGATCAGCTTAGGCGACTCGACGCCACGGGAACGGATGGCATTGACGATAACGATGCCGAAGACCAGCGCACCGAGGGTGTCCATGGTCAGGTAACCATTGATGAAGCCCTGGGAGAACGGTGCGGCCACATAAGCAGGTTGCGCCTCGCCGACGGTTCCGGCCGGCAGCATGAAAGCAGCAATGCCCAGCGCAGCCAGGGCGATGATCTTCAATGGCGCCAGGAAGCGACCCACAGTATCCAGCAACTTGCCCGGGTACATGGACACGGCCAGTACCACCAGGAAGTACACCAGACTGTAGATGAACAGCGCCAGCGGGCTTTCACCCGTCAGCGGCGCCACACCGACCTCGAAGGAAACGGTGGCGGTACGTGGGGTAGCGAACAGCGGCCCTACCGACAGGTAGCAGACCGCCGCCAGCAGACCACCGAAGAACTTGCCGATCGGGCTGCTCAAGGCGTCCATGCCGCCACCGACCTTGGCCAGGGCGACAACGGTGATGACCGGCAAACCAACCGCGGTCACCAGGAAGCCCAGTGCGGCCATCCATACATGCGGACCGGATTGCAGACCGACGATGGGCGGAAAGATGATATTCCCCGCACCGACGAACAACGCGAACGTCATAAAACCAAGCGCCAGGATGTCCTGGCCTTTTAACACTTTCATTTGAGGAAGTACCACACTGCTGAAATCGGGATTCGAGAGGGGATTTCCCCATGGATGAGGGAAATGCTGCCCGGCTTGATGAGCCAGACCCGTTTAGCGTGTCGTTCCCTTTTGGGGTACGGGCACAAGATGAATGCGTAGGGTAACTAATTTGTTCGGCAAACGCACTGGCACAGCGATGCTTGTCCGATGTGCGTATGTTCTTGTCGTCTGAATGACTAAGAACGGTGGGGATTATCGCAGGCGGAGCAGAAAATTCTGTCTGAAAATTCCTATAGAACCTATCGAAAACACCTCGCATCGCCACCCAATCCCTCGATCTAGCCGGACGCCAGAGCGGTCGCCTGACTGAACGTTGAATCTTTCCCGCAACACATCCGCAATAAATTTGCCGCTCCGCCGTTCGTCCACCTGATACCCGAGCCTTGCCCCTGGGCGTGAGCCCAGCCGGTGAGCCGATCCGATCAGCCCGCAACGAGATGGCAATGACCAAGATCCGTTCCCGAAAAGCCCTGTACATCGGCCTGCCCCTGGCCCTGGTGGTCGCCCTGGGGAGCGTCGCCGGCTACTTTTACTGGCAACAGCAAAACGCCGGCTATCCGAGCAAGATCGTCGAGCAAGCCAGGGATATGCACGAGCACATGCTTTCCTTCGACGGGCACATCACCGTGCCGTTGAACTTCGGCACCCATGGCCAGGAAGCAGACAAGGATGGTCCGCACCAGTTCGACCTGGTCAAGGCCGGCAAGGGTCGACTGTCAGGTGCCGCACTGACCATCCTTGGCTGGCCCGAGATGTGGAACGGCCCCAATGCCCCGCACAAACCGACGCCTGGCTTTGTCGATGAGGCCCGCCACCAGCAGGAAGTGCGCTACCAGATAATCAGCAACATGGTGCGCGACTTCCCCAATCAGGTCGGCATCGCCTACACCCCAGAGGACTTCCGCCGGCTCAACGGAGAAGGCAAGTTCGCCGTATTCATCAGCATGCTCAACGCCTACCCGCTGGGTGACGATCTGTCGCTGCTGGACCTGTGGGCCAAGCGCGGCATGCGTATGTTCGGTTTCAGCTACATCGGCAACAACGCCTGGGCCGACTCCTCCCGGCCGATGCCGTTCTTCAACGACACCGCCGATGCCCTGGGCGGTCTGTCGCCGACTGGAGAAAAAGCCGTGGCTCGTCTGAACGACCTGGGCGTGATGATCGACGTTTCACAGATGTCGACCCTCGCCCTGGAAGATGTGGCACGCCTGAGCCGCGCCCCCATCGTCGCCTCGCACTCGGCGCCACGCGGGCTGCTGGACATCCGCCGCAACCTCAGCGACAAGGAGATGCTGTTGATCAAGGACAGCGGCGGCCTGATCCAAGTCGTGGGCTTCAGCGGTTACCTCAAACCCCTGAGCCAGCCGACCGTGGACAAGCTCGACAGCCTGCGCGCACGCTTCGACCTGGGCCCACTGAAGGATCTCAACTACGCCCTGATGCCAGGCGACCCGGCGATCACCATCTGGCCCGAACAGCGATTCGGTGAATATGCCAGCGGCTTGTACGGCATCCTCGACGAAGAACCCAAGGCCACCCTCAAGACCTACGTGGACGCCATCGACTACACGGTGAAAAAAGTAGGCATCGACCACGTCGGCATCAGCTCCGACTTCAACGAGGGTGGCGGCCTGGAGGGCTGGAAGGACGTCAGCGAGATCCGCAACGTCACCGCCGAACTGCTCACTCGCGGCTACAGCGAGACCGACATCGCCAAACTCTGGGCCGGCAACTTCCTGCGGGTCTGGGAGCAGGTACAGAAAGCCGGTCACCCCATCGCCACCACCCGCTGAACAAGGCCCGTCACGCATGAGCAACCGTCGTACCTTTCTCAAGCAGGCCGGCCTGGTCGCCGCCACCCTGCCGCTGCTGCCTGGCGCCCTGGCTGCCACGCCAGCAACACCAGTACTGGCCGGCGCCGACAAGTGGCGTAACCTGCGCAGGCTGTTCCCGCTCGACCCGGAGGTGGCGCATTTCGCCAACTTCCTGGTTACCGCCCACCCCCGCCCCGTGCAAGAGGCGATCGACCGCCACCGCGCCGACCTGGACCGCAACCCCGCCGCCTTGATGGATTGGGAAAGCCAGTACGAATGGCAGCGCGAGGACGAGGTGCGCGACTGGGCCGGACGCTACCTGGAGGTCGGTCCGCGACAAATAGCCCTGACCGGCAGCACCACCGAAGGCCTGGCGATGATCTATGGAGGCCTGCAGGTTAGCGCACACCAGGAGATCCTCACCACCGAGCATGAGCACTACTCCACCCATAAGGCCCTGGCCTTTCGCACCCAGCGCCAAGGCACCCGGGTGCGCAAGATCCGTCTATTCGACAAGCCCTGGGAGGCCTCCACCGACCAGGTACTGAGTACGATCGAACAGAACATCCGCCCCGAGACCCGCGTATTGGGCATGACCTGGGTCCATTCCGGCAGCGGCGTCAAACTGCCGGTCGGCGAGATCGGTGAGCTGGTACGCCAGCACAACCGCGAGCGCAGCGAGGCCGAGCGCATCCTCTACGTGGTCGATGGCGTGCACGGCTTCGGTGTGGAGAACCAACGTTTCGCCGACTTCAACTGCGACTACTTCATCGCCGGCACCCACAAATGGATGTTCGGCCCACGCGGCACCGGGATCATCTGCGCCGCCTCGACCACGATGGACAACCTCACCCCCAGCGTCGCCACCTTCTCTCGCGACGAGGACTTCGCCACCATCATGACGCCCGGCGGCTACCACGCCTTCGAACACCGCTGGTCGCTGGGCGAGGCCTTCAAGCTTCACCTGCAACTGGGCAAGGCCGACGTCCAGGCGCGCATCCACCAGCTCAATAGCTTGCTCAAAACACAACTGGCCGAGCACCGCCAGATCGAGCTGGTGACCCCGCGTAGCCCCGAGCTCTCTGCCGGCTTCACCTTTTTCCGGGTCAAGGGCCGTGATTCGGACACTGTGGCGGCTCACCTGGTGGCGAACAAAGTGATGAGCGACGCCGTCTACCGCGATGCCGGCCCAGTGATCCGCCTGGCTCCGAGCCTACTCAACGACGAACAGCAGATCGATCGGGTCATGACCCTGATCACCCAGAAACTCTGAACAAGGCATTGCCGATGACCACCACTCTGCACCACCTGACCCTGGCCGCCTTGCTGGCCGGCTGTATGGCCGCGACTACGAGATGGGCCGCCAGGATGACGAAGGACCACAGCACCCGGTGACCTTCGCCAAGCCTTACGCCATCAGCCGTTTCCAGGTCACTGCTGGTAATGGGACACCTACCTCAAGGAAAGCGGCACAGTGATCACCGACGGCGATGACCGCCCCGGCCGGCGCTGTACCAACAGCAAGCCCAGCTACACGAAGGGGCCGAGCCTGCCGGCTGTATGCATGAGCTACGAGGACGTCGAGCATTACGTAGCGTGGCTGTCGAAAAAGACAGGCAAGCACTACCGCATGGTCAGCGAGGCCGAACGCGAGTATGCCACGCGAGCCGACAGCAGTGACCCCTTCCCCTTCGACTCCGAAGGCGAATACCAGATCAGCCAACACGCCAATGTATACGGCCCCAAGGATGGTTTCAGCTACAGCTCGCCAGTCGGCAGCTTCCCACCCAACGCTTTTGGTATGTACGACATGCACGGCAATGTCTACGAGTGGGTCGCCGACTGCTGGCACGACAGCTATGAGGGTGCGCCGAGCGACGGCAGCGCCTGGATGGAGGGTAACTGCAAGACCGTGCAGATCCGCGGCAACGACTGGGGCGAGGCGCCGATCTTCTCACGCTCCGGTAACCGCAACACATCCGTACGCACCCATCGCGGCGACTGGCTCGGTTTCCGTGTGACCCGCGAACTTTGAGGAACCGCCTGGTCGGCCTTTGCCGACCAGGCTGCAAATTAGCCAGGTAGCCAGTCGTTTACTGGGAATCCACTCCCAACGAATGGACTGCCCCATGAGTTAGACGAACGCTTCGAACAGGATCCACGACTTGATCACGGTCGGTTTCGGCCCCTCCAACCTGGCGCTGGCCATCGCGCTGCAAGAGTTGGAACAGAGCACCGGCCACAAGCTCGATGCCCTCTACCTGGACAAGCAGACCCACTACCGCTGGCATGGCGATACCCTGGCCAGCCACAGCGAACTGCAGATATCCTTTCTCAAGGACCTGGTCTCGCTGCGCAACCCCACCAGCCCCTACAGCTTCGTCAACTACCTACACAGCAACAACCGCCTGATCGACTTCATCAATCTCGGCACCTTCTACCCATGCCGCCTGGAGTTCAACGACTACCTGCGCTGGATCGCCGAGCACTTCACCCAGCAGGCCCGCTACGGCGAGCAGGTGCTGCGCATCGAGCCAGAGTTCGAGGACGGCCACATCGCCAGCCTGCACCTGGTCTCGCGCGACCAGCAGGGCAAGGAATACAGCCGTCGTACCCGCAGCGTGGCGATACGCCCAAGGCTCCGGAAATCTTCCGCCCGTTCAAGGACGATCCGCGCGTATTCCACCACTCCAGCTACCTGAGTGCGCTGGAGAAACTGCCTTGCGCCCAAGGCAAGCCCATGCGCATCGCCATTATTGGCTCCGGCCAGAGCGCCGCCGAGGCATTCATCGACCTCAACGATAGCTACCCATCGGTCAAGGTCGAGATGATTCTGCGCTCCTCGGCACTCAAACCGGCCGATGACAGCCCGTTCGTCAATGAGATCTTCGCGCCGCAGTACACCATTACTCCGCCGCCAAAAACACAAAGGCCACCCGAAGGTGGCCTTTGTGTTGCGTGGGGGGGTACAGCGTATTACTTCTTGACTTCCCAGCCAGTCAGCTCGGCCAGGGCCTTGCCGATGTCAGCCAGGGAGCGAACGGTCTTCACGCCGGCGTCCTGCAGGGCAGCGAACTTCTCGTCTGCAGTGCCTTTACCGCCGGAGATGATGGCGCCCGCATGGCCCATGCGCTTGCCCGCAGGGGCAGTCACACCAGCGATGTAGGAAACCACAGGCTTGGTGACGTTGGCCTTGATGTAGGCAGCAGCCTCTTCTTCAGCCGAACCGCCGATCTCACCGATCATGACGATCGCTTCGGTCTTCGGGTCTTCCTGGAACAGCTTCAGGATGTCGATGAAGTTCGAGCCTGGGATCGGGTCGCCGCCGATACCGACGCAGGTGGACTGACCGAAACCAGCGTCAGTGGTCTGCTTGACCGCTTCGTAGGTCAGGGTGCCGGAACGGGAAACGATACCGACCTTGCCTGGCAGGTGGATGTGACCTGGCATGATGCCGATCTTGCACTCGCCCGGAGTGATGACACCTGGGCAGTTAGGGCCGATCAGGGTAACACCCAGCTCGTCGCACTTGACCTTGGCGTCCAGCATGTCCAGGGTAGGAATGCCTTCGGTGATGCAGACGATCAGCTTGATGCCGCCGAATGCCGCTTCCAGGATCGAGTCCTTGCAGAAAGGAGCCGGTACGTAGATCACCGAGGCGTCAGCGCCGGTGGCTTCTACCGCTTCTTTCACGGTGTTGAACACTGGCAGGCCCAGGTGAGTGGTGCCGCCCTTGCCCGGAGTCACGCCGCCAACCATCTTGGTGCCGTAGGCGATGGCTTGTTCGGAGTGGAAAGTACCTTGCGAGCCGGTGAAGCCCTGGCAGATGACTTTGGTGTCTTTATTGATCAGGACGCTCATTACTTGCCCTCCGCAGCTTTGACAACTTGTTGAGCAGCGTCGGTCAGGCTGGTTGCCGCAATGATGTTCAAACCGCTTTCTGCCAGTACTTTAGCGCCCAGTTCGGCGTTGTTGCCTTCCAGACGGACGACAACCGGTACCTTGACGCCAACTTCCTTCACTGCACCGATGATGCCTTCGGCAATCATGTCGCAACGAACGATGCCGCCGAAAATGTTGACCAGGACCGCCGCAACATTGCTGTCGGACAGGATGATCTTGAACGCTTCGGTAACACGCTCTTTGGTTGCACCACCGCCAACGTCCAGGAAGTTGGCCGGCTTGCCGCCGTGCAGGTTGACGATGTCCATGGTACCCATGGCCAGGCCCGCACCGTTGACCATGCAGCCAATGTTGCCTTCCAGCGCGACGTAGTTCAGCTCGAACTTGGCAGCGTGGGCTTCACGCGCGTCGTCTTGCGACGGGTCGTGGAAGGTTTTCAGCTTGGGCTGACGGTACATGGCGTTGGCATCGATGTTGATCTTGGCATCGAGGCAGTGCAGGTCGCCGTCGGCCTTGATGACCAGCGGGTTCACTTCCAGCAGGGCCAGGTCGTGGTCCTTGAACAGCTTGGCCAGGCCAACGAAGATCTTGGCGAACTGGGTGACTTGCTTGCCTTCCAGACCCAGCTGGAAAGCCAGTTCACGACCCTGGAACGGCTGAGCGCCGACCAGCGGATCGATAGTAGCCTTGAGGATCTTCTCAGGAGTCTCGTGAGCGACTTTCTCGATGTCCACGCCACCTTCGGTGGAAGCCATGAACACGATGCGGCGGCTCGAACGATCCACTACAGCGCCCAGGTACAGTTCCTTGGCGATGTCAGTGCAGGACTCGACCAGGATCTTGGAGACTGGTTGACCGTTGGCGTCGGTCTGGTAGGTGACCAGATTCTTGCCCAACCACTGCGCAGCGAACGCCTTGGCGTCTTCTTTGCTGCGAACCAGCTTGACGCCGCCCGCTTTACCGCGACCACCGGCGTGAACCTGGGCTTTGACAACCCACTCGGAGCCACCGATCTTGTCGCAGGCTTCTGCTGCTTGTTCCGGGGTATCGACCGCGAAACCCTTGGAAACTGGCAGGCCGTATTCAGCGAACAGCTGCTTACCCTGATACTCGTGAAGATTCATGCTTTTTACCGTCTTCGTTAGGTACTGCGCTTCGGCGCTGCGCCGTTGCCGGCGCCGCGCCACCTGTGACCGTTAACCTGCGGGTTGACCCGCAAGCCCGGTCCGGCGGATTTTCCGCGGTGAGTCATGCACGCAAGACTCACGACGGGCCACCCGCCGTGGTTTCTTATTGTTTAACGCTTCTTACGGTTGGCCACGTGAATGGCGCCGCCATTCACTGCCAGCGCGGCTTCGTGCAGCGCTTCGGACAGGGTCGGATGGCTGAAGACCATCATGCCCAAGTCTTCGGCGCTGCTGCCGAATTCCATCGCGATCGCACCCTGCTGCACCAGTTCGGCAGCCGATGGGCCAATCACGTGTACACCCAGGACGCGGTCGGTCTTGGCATCGGCGATGACCTTGACGAAACCACCGGTGTCGTTGGCCGCCATCGCACGGCCGCTGGCCGCGAACGGGAAGGTGCCCACGTTAACCTCAACGCCTTCGGCCTTCAAGGCCTGTTCGGTCTTGCCGACCCACGCGATTTCCGGGTGGGTGTAGATGACCGACGGGATCAGGTCGTAGTTCATCTGGGCCTTGTGACCCTTGATGCGCTCGACGACCATGATGCCCTCTTCCGAGGCCTTGTGCGCCAGCATCAGGCCGCGAACCACGTCACCGATGGCGTAGACGCCCGGTACGCTGGTGGCGCAGTAGTCATCGACATAGATGTAGCCACGCTCGTCGATGGTCACGCCGCTGTCGGCAGCCAGCAGGTCGGTGGTGACTGGACGACGGCCGACCGCGACGATCAGCTTGTCGAAGGTGATCTTCTGCTCGCCGTTGGCGTCGGTGTAGGTCACTTCGACCTCTTCGCCATTGACCTTCGAGCCGGTGACGCGAGCGCCCAGCTTGATGTCCAGTCCCTGTTTGGTCAGGGTCTTGAGGGCTTCCTTGGAAACCGCGGTGTCGGCGGCCATCAGGAAAGTGTCCAGGGCTTCCAGAACGGTGACTTCGGCACCCAGACGGCCCCATACCGAACCGAGCTCCAGGCCGATCACGCCAGCACCGATGACGCCCAGGCGCTTCGGTACGGTCTGGAATTCCAGGGCGCCAGTGGAGTCGACGATGACATTCTGGTCGACCGGAGCCGGCGGGATGTCGATCGGACGCGAGCCGGAGGCGAGGATCACGTTCTCGGCTTCGATGACTTCGGTGGTGCCGTCAGCCTTGGTGACTTCGACCTTCTTGCCAGCCAGCAGCTTGCCGTGGCCCTGGATAGAAGTGACGCCGTTGGCCTTGAACAGGGTGGCGACGCCGCCGGTCAGGTTCTTGACGATACCGGCCTTGCGGCCAACCATCGCGGCGACGTCCATCTTGACTTCGCCAGTGGAGATACCGTGGACGTTGAAGCTCTCTTTAGCTTCCTTGTACTTCCAGGAGCTGTCCAGCAGGGCCTTGGAAGGAATGCAACCCACGTTCAAGCAGGTACCGCCCAGGGCCAATTTGCCCTCGGCGTCGGTGTACTTCTCGATACAGGCAGTCTTCAGACCAAGCTGTGCAGCCTTGATCGCGGCCACGTAGCCGCCAGGACCTGCACCAATCACTACCACGTCGAATTTCTGGGTCATAAAAGATTCCTTATCAGCTAAAAGCTACAAGCCGCAAGCTGCAAGACAACCCGCTTCTACTCGAAGCTTGATGTTTGCAGCTTGCAGCTGTTGTTTAGATGTCCAGCAGCAGGCGAGACGGATCTTCCAGCAGGTTCTTGATGGTCACCAGGAAGGTCACAGCTTCTTTACCGTCGATCAGGCGATGGTCGTAGGACAGCGCCAGGTACATCATCGGACGAATGACCACTTGGCCATTGATCGCCATCGGACGCTGGATGATGTTGTGCATACCCAGGATCGCCGCTTGTGGCGGGTTGACGATCGGGGTCGACATCATGGAGCCGAATGTACCACCGTTGGTGATGGTGAAGGTACCGCCGGTCATTTCTTCGATGGCCAGCTTGCCGTCACGGGCCTTCTTGCCGAAAGTCGCAATGCCGTTCTCGATCTCGGCCAGGCTCATCTGCTCGGCGTTGCGCAGTACCGGTACTACCAGGCCGCGGTCGCTGGAGACGGCGACGCCGACGTCAGCATAACCGTGGTAGACGATGTCGTTACCGTCGATCGAGGCATTGACTGCCGGGAAGCGCTTCAGCGCTTCGGTGGCGGCCTTGACGAAGAAGGACATAAAGCCCAGGCGCACACCGTTGTGGGTCTTCTCGAACAGGTCTTTGTACTTCGAACGCAGCGCCATGACTTCGGTCATGTCCACTTCGTTGAAGGTAGTCAGCATGGCCATGTTCGACTGGGCTTCGACCAGGCGCTCGGCGATCTTGGCGCGCAGGCGGGTCATCGGCACGCGTTTCTCGGTGCGGTCGCCAGTGGCGGTAACCACTGGTGCAGCAGCGGCAGCGGCAGGCTTGGCAGCCGGAGCGGCGGCAGGTGCTGCCTTCTTGGCGGCAACCGCAGCGACTACGTCTTCCTTGGTGATACGACCACCTTTACCGGAACCAGCAACGCTGGCCAGGTCGATGCCGTTTTCTTCAGCCAGCTTGCGCGCGGCAGGTGCAGCGACCGGATCGTCTTCACCAGAATCGGCAGCAGCGGCTGGAGCAGCGGCAGTTGGCGCGGCAGCCGGAGCAGCAGCGGCAGCGCCGCCTTCCACGATCGAGCCCAGGAGTTCGTCGGACAGGACGGTATCGCCCTCGTTCTTGACGATGTCGCCCAGCACACCATCGGCGGTGGCCAGGACTTCCAGGACGACCTTATCGGTCTCGATGTCGACGATCAGTTCGTCACGCTTGACGGCTTCGCCCGGCTTCTTGTGCCAGGTGGCAACGGTGCCGTCGGCAACCGATTCCGGGAAGGTTGGGGCTTTGATCTCGATAGCCATTATCAGGGTTTCCTTAAATTCGGTTTCAGGTGCGCGAAGGCATTAAACAGTGAAGGCATCCTGCAGCAGTTTTTCCTGCTGCTCGGCGTGCATCGAAGCGTAACCACAGGCTGGCGCGGCCGAAGCCTCGCGACCGGCGTACTCCAGGACCAGCTCCTTGTTGTGGCGGGTCAGGATGCGACGCATGTGGTGCTGGCTGCTGTACCAGGCGCCCTGGTTCATCGGTTCTTCCTGGCACCACACCGCATCTTTCAGATTGGTGTATGGCGCGAGGATTTCGACCAGGTCGTCCTCAGGGAACGGATACAGCTGCTCGATACGCACGACGGCGATGTCTTCACGACCTTCGGCACGGCGCTTCTCCAGCAGGTCGTAGTAAACCTTACCGCTGCACAGGACCAGGCGGGTGACCTTGGCCGGATCGAGGCTGTCGATTTCCGGGATCACGGTCTGGAACGAGCCTTCGGCCAGTTCTTCCAAGGTCGAGATGGCCAGCTTGTGGCGCAGCAGCGACTTCGGTGTCAGCACGATCAGCGGCTTGCGCAGCGGACGGATGACCTGGCGACGCAGCAGGTGGTAGATCTGGGCCGGAGTGGTCGGTACGCAGACCTGGACGTTGTGCTCGGCGCACAGTTGCAGGTAACGCTCCAGACGCGCCGAGGAGTGCTCAGGCCCCTGCCCTTCATAACCGTGCGGCAGCAGCATGGTCAGGCCGCAGAGACGACCCCACTTGTGCTCGCCACTGGTGATGAACTGGTCGACGACCACCTGGGCACCGTTGGCGAAATCGCCGAACTGGGCTTCCCAGATCACCAGCGCGTTCGGCGTGGTGGTGGAGTAGCCGTATTCGAAGGCCAGCACTGCTTCTTCCGAGAGGAAGGAGTCGTACAGGTCGAACTTCGGCTGGCCGGCGTACAGGTTCTGCAGTGGCAGGTAGGTGGTGGCGTCCTTCTGGTTGTGCAGCGCCGCATGGCGGTGCGAGAAGGTGCCGCGACCTACGTCCTGGCCGGTGATACGCACTGGATGACCTTCGAACAACAGGGTCGCGTAGGCCATGGTCTCGGCGTAGCCCCAGTTGATCGGCAGACCACCGGCCTGCATCTTCTGGCGGTCTTCGTAGATCTTCGAAACCTGACGCTGGACGACGAAACCTTCCGGCAGTTCCAGCAGCTTGGCCGACAGTTCCTGCAGGGTCTTGAGGTCGAAGCGGGTATCGTGACGCGCGGTCCAAGCATGGCCCAGGTACGGACGCCAGTCGACGAACAGCTCTTTGTTCGGCTCCTTGACCAGGCTCTTGACCACGTGCAGGCCGTTGTCCAGCGCGTTGCGGTACTCGTCGATCTTGGCCTGGGCGCGCTCGGCGTCGATACGGCCGGCCTGGATCAGGCTTTCGGCGTACTGTTCGCGGGTGGTGCGCTGCTTGGCGATCTGCTGGTACATCAGCGGCTGGGTGCCGCTCGGCTCGTCGGCCTCGTTGTGGCCACGGCGGCGGTAGCAGACCAGGTCGATGACCACGTCACGCTTGAATTGCATGCGGTAATCGATGGCCAGCTGGGTGACGAACAACACCGCTTCAGGATCATCGCCGTTCACGTGCAGGATCGGCGCCTGGATCATCTTGGCAACGTCGGTGCAATACTCGGTGGAACGCGAGTCCAGCGGGTTGCTGATGGTGAAACCAACCTGGTTGTTGATCACGATGTGCACGGTGCCGCCGGTCTTGAAACCGCGGGTCTGCGACATCTGGAAGGTTTCCATGACCACGCCTTGACCGGCGAATGCCGCGTCACCGTGGATGGAGACCGGCAGGACCTTGTCGCCGACGGTATCGTTGCGGCGGTCTTGGCGGGCACGGACCGAACCCTCTACCACTGGCGAGACGATTTCCAGGTGGGAAGGGTTGAAGGCCATGGCCAGGTGGACTTCACCACCGGCGGTCATCACGTTGGACGAGAAGCCCTGGTGGTACTTCACGTCACCGGAGCCCAGCTCGACCTTCTTCTTGCCTTCGAACTCGTCGAACAGTTCGCGCGGGTTTTTGCCGAAGGTGTTGACCAGCACGTTCAGGCGGCCACGGTGGGCCATGCCGATCACGACTTCCTTGGTCCCGTAGGAACCGGAGCGCTGGATCATTTCATCCAGCATCGGGATCAGGCTTTCGCCGCCTTCCAGACCAAAACGCTTAGTGCCCGGGTACTTGGTGCCCAGGTACTTTTCCAGGCCCTCGGCCGCGGTAACGCGCTCAAGCAGATGGCTCTGGATGTCGGCGGAGAATTCAGGGCGACCACGGACGCTCTCCAGACGCTGCTGGAACCAGCTGCGCTGCTCGGAGTCGACGATGTGGGTGAACTCGGCGCCGATGGTGCGACAATATGTCTTCTGCAACGCGTCGAGGATTTCGCGTAGGCTCGCCTCCTCCTTGCCGATGAACAGGTCGCCGGCACGGAAGGTCGTATCAAGATCGGCATTGGTCAAGCCGTAATGATTGATCGACAGGTCTACTGGCGCAGGGCGCTGCCACAACCCCAAGGGGTCGAGCTTCGCGGCTTGATGGCCGCGCATACGGTAGGCCTGGATCAGTCGCAGCACTTCAACCTGCTTCTTCTCGTGTTCACTGCTCACGCTCCCGGCGGAAACCGGCTGGGCGCGGCGCTGGTTCTTCGCCAGCAGTACGAAATGGTCGCGGATTGTAGAGTGCGATACATCGGTAGCGGTGCTGCCTTCGGCGGGCAACTTCTGGAAGTAAGTGCGCCACTCTTCTGGCACAGCGTTAGGGTCGTGCAGGTAGAGCTCATAGAGCTCTTCCACATATGCAGCGTTACCACCTGAAAGGTGGGCGCTTTCCCACATGCGCTGCATCACGCTTTCTTGCATGCTTGGTCACCCTCGGTTAGGGGACTGATCGGCAAGAGCCACAGCAAACCTGGAAAAGCCCGAGTACAGCGACTGAACCACGCCACCGAGGATCCTGCAGATTTTCCGGGTACCAGCCCGGAAGCCCCTGCTGGTCTCATATCTTCATAGGTAAGAGCTCAGGCGTTGCGGGCCTTTGCTCGGGTTTCACCTCGGTGCGGGCTGATGCCCGCACCTCGGCGTGCTACGGGTACAACACTTTCAGAATCAGGTGCCGCTTTGCAGCAGCATGTTACGTACGTGACCGATTGCCTTGGTTGGGTTCAGGCCCTTGGGGCAAACGTTTACGCAGTTCATGATCCCGCGGCAGCGGAACACACTGAACGGGTCATCCAGCGATGCCAGACGCTCCTGGGTCTTGGTGTCACGGCTGTCGGCCAGGAAGCGATAGGCCTGCAACAGCGCGGCTGGACCCAAGAACTTGTCCGGGTTCCACCAGAAGGACGGGCAGGAGGTCGAGCAGCAAGCGCACAGGATGCACTCGTACAGACCGTCCAGCTTGTCGCGCTCTTCCGGCGACTGCAGACGCTCGATGGCCGGAGCCGGGGTATCGTTCTGCAGGAACGGCTTCACCTTCTCGTACTGCTTGTAGAAGATGCTCATATCGACGACCAAGTCACGGATCACCGGCAAACCAGGCAGCGGACGCAGCACCAGCTTGTTGCCCTTGACCACGGACGACAGCGGCGTGATGCACGCCAGGCCGTTCTTGCCGTTGATGTTCATGCCATCGGAACCGCACACACCCTCACGGCAGGAACGACGATAGGAGAAGCCCTCGTCCTGCTCCTTGATCAGCGCCAGCACGTCCAGCACCATCAGGTCCTTGCCACCGGTATCGACGTCGAACGACTCCATCTTGGGCGCCGAGTCGGTGTCCGGGTTATAACGATAAACTTCGACTTTCAACATAGCGGCCACCCTTAGTAAGTCCGGACTTTTGGTTCGAACGCCGGTACGGTCTTCGGCGCGAAGTTGACTGCACGTTTGGCAACCCGCTTCTCACCTGGGAAGTACAGGGTGTGGCACAGCCAGTTTTCATCGTCACGGTCTTCGAAGTCTTCACGGGCGTGAGCACCGCGGGACTCTTTGCGTACTTCAGCAGCGATTGCAGTGGCTTCAGCGACTTCCAGCAGGTTCTGCAGCTCCAGCGCTTCGATACGCGCGGTATTGAAGGCCTGGGACTTGTCGTTGATCTTGACGTTGGCGATACGCTCGCGCAGGCCAGCCAGTTGCTCGATGCCCTTCTGCATGTATTCGCCGGTACGGAATACACCGAAGTAGTTCTGCATGCAGCTCTGCAGCTCGCGACGCAAGGTTGCCACGTCTTCGCCGGAAGTACGCTCGTTGAGCTTGTTCAGGCGGTTCAGCGCAACTTCGACATCGGTGTCGCTGGCGTCACGGTATTCGATACCATCGGTCAGCGCCTTCTCCAGGTGCAGGCCGGCCGCACGGCCGAAGACCACCAGGTCGAGCAGCGAGTTGCCACCCAGGCGGTTGGCACCGTGAACCGATACGCACGCCACTTCACCGACCGCGAACAGACCTGGAATGATCTGGTCTTCGCCGTTGGCGTCCTGAGTGATGGCCTGGCCATGGATGTTGGTGGCAACGCCGCCCATCATGTAGTGACAGGTTGGAACGACCGGTACCGGTGCGACCACAGGGTCGACGTGGGCGAAGGTCTTGGACAGCTCGCAGATACCTGGCAGGCGGCTGTGCAGCACTTCCTCGCCCAGGTGGTCGAGCTTGAGCATCACGTGGTCGCCATTCGGGCCACAGCCGTTACCGGCGATGATTTCCTTGACCATGGAGCGGGCCACGACGTCACGACCGGCAAGGTCCTTGGCGTTGGGCGCGTAGCGCTCCATGAAGCGCTCACCGTGCTTGTTGATCAGGTAACCACCTTCACCACGGCAACCTTCGGTAACCAGTACACCAGCGCCAGCGATGCCGGTCGGGTGGAACTGCCACATCTCGATGTCCTGCACCGGCACGCCGGCACGCAGGGCCATGCCGACACCGTCACCGGTGTTGATCAGGGCGTTGGTGGTGGAGGCGTAGATACGACCGGCACCGCCAGTGGCCAGAACGGTGGCCTTGGAACGGATGTACTGGGTCTCGCCGGTTTCGATGCAGATCGCGATCACACCGACGAAGGCGCCATCCTGGTTCTTCACCAGGTCAACGGCGTAGTACTCGTTGAGGAAGGTGGTGCCTGCCTTCAGGTTGCCCTGGTACAGGGTGTGCAGCAGTGCGTGACCGGTACGGTCGGAAGCCGCGCAGGTACGCGCCGCCTGGCCGCCCTTGCCGAAGTCCTTGGACTGGCCGCCGAACGGACGCTGGTAGATACGGCCGGTTTCGGTACGCGAGAACGGCAGGCCCATGTGGTCCAGCTCGAAGACTGCAGCCGGGCCTTCTTGGCACATGTATTCAATCGCGTCCTGATCACCGATGTAGTCCGACCCCTTGACGGTGTCGTACATGTGCCAGCGCCAGTCGTCGTTCGGGTCGGCGGAGGCGATAGCGCAGGTGATGCCGCCTTGGGCGGAAACAGTGTGCGAGCGGGTCGGGAAGACCTTGGTGATCACGGCAGTCTTGTGACCGCCCTGAGCCAGCTGCAGCGCAGCGCGCATGCCGGCACCGCCGCCACCAACAATGATGGCGTCGAAAGAAATCGTTGGAATGATAGCCATGAATCAGATACCCCAGAGAATCTGCACACCCCAGACGAAGTACGCGAACATCGCGACACCACAAACCGCCTGGAACAGGAAACGTACCGCAGTCGCCGACTTGCCGAAGGACATCGGCGTCAGGTAGTCGGTGGCGATGGTCCACATGCCGACCCAGGCGTGAGCGCCCAGGGCCACCAGGGCCAACAGACTGAAGATACGCATCGCGTTGTTGGAGAACAGGGCGTGCCACTGGGCATAGTCGATGCCTGGGTGCGCCACGAGGTAGCCGATCAGGAAAATGAAATAAGCCGCGAGAACGACCGCAGAAACGCGCTGCGCCATCCAGTCATAGAGGCCCGAACGCGACAGGTTCGTGACATTGGTTACCATATCCAAACTCCCGCCAGAACGATCACCACCACGGAGATGACGATGACGATTTTCGAGCCCAGCTTGCCGCCTTCCAGCGTCTCACCGATGCCCATGTCCATGATCAGGTGACGAACACCCGCCACCAGGTGATACAGCAAGGCGGACAGCAGGCCCCAGATCACCAGCTTGGCCAGCGGACTGGTCAGACACGCCTTCACTTCTGCGAAACCTTCCTCGGAACCCAGGGACTTGCTCAACGCATAGAGCATGATGGCCAGGCCGAGAAACAGGATGACGCCGGAGATACGGTGAAGAATGGACGTGTAGGCAGTGATCGGAAGTTTGATGGTCCTTAGGTCTAGGTTTACAGGTCGTTGGCTTTTCACGGCTTTTTTCACACTGAAGAGCCCCTAGCTAACAGGGCAAAGTTGTTGGTAAGTGTACTGGTCAGGTACCCACCACCCAGGGAGCGACGACCCCCAGCGGAACGGGCTTGCAAGCCCCTGGCGGTCGGCTGCCGAGTATAGACAGTTAGGCTGCTTATGACAACGTGATGGGCTAGCCCAAATAGCGGATTGCCTTTGGCGAGCAAAAGGCGTAAACGGGCGAGAATTTCGGGAAAAACAAGGGCTGCGAGGGCTTTTCAACCAGCCTTTAGGCAAATTGACATTCGAATTTATCCCTCTATAGTGGTGCGGGCCCTGCGTGGGGGGTCTGTCTGATGATTTCAAGCATTAATAGGAGGCCACATGGCTGACAAAAAAGCGCAGTTGGTCATCGAGGGCGCAGCCCCCGTCGAGCTGCCCATTTTAACCGGCACCGTTGGTCCCGATGTTATCGACGTGCGAGGGTTGGGGGCCACGGGTCACTTCACTTTCGACCCCGGCTTCATGGCGACCGCATCCTGCGAGTCGAAGATCACCTATATTGACGGCGACAAGGGCGTGCTGCTGCACCGCGGCTACCCGATCGAACAACTCGCCGAGAAATCGGACTACCTCGAGACCTGCTACCTGCTGCTCAACGGCGAACTACCGAATGCCGAGCAAAAGGCCCAGTTCGTCAGCACCGTGAAGAACCATACCATGGTCCACGAGCAGCTGAAGTCCTTCTTCAACGGTTTCCGTCGCGACGCCCACCCGATGGCGGTGATGTGCGGTGTGGTCGGCGCCCTGTCGGCGTTCTACCACGACTCGCTGGACATCAATAACCCGCAGCACCGCGAAATCTCCGCGGTACGCTTGGTCGCCAAGATGCCGACCCTGGCGGCGATGGTCTACAAGTACTCCATGGGCCAACCCATGATGTACCCGCGTAACGACCTGTCGTACGCGGAGAACTTCCTGCACATGATGTTCAACACCCCGTGCGAGATCAAACCGATCAGCCCGGTGCTGGCCAAGGCAATGGACCGGATCTTCATCCTCCACGCCGACCACGAGCAGAACGCCTCCACCTCCACCGTACGCCTGGCAGGTTCCTCGGGCGCCAACCCGTTCGCCTGTATCGCCGCCGGCATCGCCGCACTTTGGGGCCCAGCCCACGGCGGTGCCAACGAAGCGGTACTGACCATGCTCGATGAGATCGGCGATGTTTCCAACATCGACAAGTTCATCGCCAAGGCCAAGGACAAGAACGATCCGTTCAAGCTCATGGGCTTCGGCCACCGCGTGTACAAGAACCGCGACCCGCGCGCCACCGTGATGAAACAGACCTGCGACGAAGTCCTGCGCGAGCTGGGCATCAAGAACGACCCGCAGCTGGAACTGGCCATGCGCCTGGAAGAGATCGCCCTGACCGATCCTTACTTCATCGAGCGCTCGCTGTACCCGAACGTCGACTTCTACTCCGGCATCATCCTCAAGGCGATCGGCATTCCAACCAGCATGTTCACCGTGATCTTCGCCCTGGCACGTACCGTGGGCTGGATCTCGCACTGGAAAGAAATGCTCTCCAGCCCGTACAAGATCGGCCGTCCGCGCCAGCTGTACACCGGCTACGAGCAGCGCGACCTCGTCAGCCTGGACGAACGCAAGTAAGCACTGCTCAGCAGAGCCGAAAACAAGGAAAGGCTGCCCTCGGGCAGCCTTTCTTGTTTCTACACAGCTGGGCACCGCGTCAGCGGCTACTCAGGGCTTCTCCGCCCTCTCCTTCAGCCCTTTGAGGGTATTGAACGGCGCATCCACCACGAACTTGTTGGCCAACCACGACGGCACACTACCGCCCGGCTCGGTATGCACCTGGTAGGTCACTTCAGTGCTGTCGCCCTTGGGCACCAGCTTCCAGAAACCTTGTACCTGGGCCACTCGTACAAAGCCATTCTCCTCCGGCAGGTACTTCGGCTGGCCTTCAAGATTGCGGGTCAGACTGCCATCAGCCTCCTGGACAGTAGTGACATGCAGAACCGAATCACGCGGCGTCACTGGCCATGGGGTATTGAACTGGGTATAGGTCCAACTCTGATCCCCTTCGTGCTTGAGCAGCTTCTGTGACTTGCACTCATGAACCCAGGCGCAAGCACCGACCACATCCTCCTGTAACGCCTTGACCTTGGCCAGCGGCGCCTTGATCAAGGTCACGCCTCGGTAAGCCTTGTACTTGGAGCCCGCCACCTCGCTGAGCGAGACCTTGATGCCCTGCTCGTCCTTGGCCACCTGCCAGTCCTCGGCCTGGACGACCGGCGCCAGCATGACCCCCACCCCACACAGCAGTGCAATACGCTTGAACGATCCCATCATCTTGTTCCTTATTGTCGAAGATCCAGGCTCTCACGCCGCAGTCATCTGCTCCAGCCAGCCAAGAATCCTGATGGCTTCGTCACGGTCACTGCCGCACACCTCCACATCCGCCTTGAAGCCGCCACAGACTGCCGGGCGTTCGGGCTTGCCAAACAGCGCGCAGAGATTGTCCAGGGACAGGTGCAGGCAACGCTCGCCGGCCGGCTTGCCCTTGGGCATCCCCGGGATCGGCGAGCTGATGGAAGGGGCGATACAGCAGGCGCCGCAGCCTTCACGGCAATTCATGACAACAAACTCCTCGGAGCAGAACGGGATGAAAGTGCTTGGATAGTAACCGCTGAAACAAGCGTTTGAAATTACTGGCAGGATGAAATCCACCGTGACTGAGCAGTCAGTTGACCTGGCTACTGCTTGAACTCGAAATCGATGGCCGCCCCCTCGACATCGCGCCGGCTATCGTTGCGCAACTGCAGCTGCATTTCGTTGCTGATCAGTCGGCCATTGAGCTGGAACGGGCTGTCGGTGGCCGGCTTCTCGGTGAACATCGAGGGCAGCAGGGGCTTGCGCGCCAGCGGCTCACCACTGACCTGCGGCTTGAGGTCCTTGACCAGCTCGACAGGCAGGCTCAGGTCTATCCTGGGTTTGGCCCCTGCCTTGCGCTTGCCGCTGGTAGAGGTCTTGGCCGGAACCTTGCGCTGAGTCGAGGCCTTCTTGCGCACCGGCTCGGCGCTGGCTTTGGTCGCCTTGTCCTGAGCCACGGCAGCCTTGCCATTGCCCGAGGCCTGCGCCCCATGGGCCGGACCTCCCAACACCCAGAACGGCGCCAGACACAGGAGCAAACCAAGAGAGCGCAGGAGCTTCATGAACGAACACCGGGAGCATCCACCAAAGACCGCTATGCTCCCTGTTCCGTGCTCGCCTGGCAAGCTAGAACAGCGCTGCGCTGGACTCCTGGCATAACTGGTTCGCCAGCAACCCGAGCGTGATCACCGCACGCTCCGCCTCCTTGTTCCACGGAATACCGCAGTTGAGCCGGATGCAGTGGTTGAACTGCTCGGTATTACTGAAGATCAACCCAGGTGCAATACTGATGCCCTGCTGCAAGGCTCGCACGTGCAGTTCCTGAGTATTGACCCGCCCCGGCAAGCTGACCCAGAGAATGAAGCCACCCGTAGGCCGCGTCATTTGCGTCCCCTCAGGAAAGTGCTGCTGCACCGCCAGTTGGTAGGCGCTGAGATTCTTGCGGTACTCCTGGCGGATGTAGCGCAGGTGCCGGTCGTAACCGCCATTTTCCAGATAGGCCGCCACCCCCATCTGGGTCACGCTGCACGCCGAGTGGGTGCTGAAGGTCTGCAGGCGCTGGATTTCATCCTGGTAGCGTCCAGCGATCATCCAGCCAATGCGCACACCGGGCGACAAGGTCTTGGAAAAACTCGAACAGTAGATCACTCGGTCCAGGCGGTCGAAAGCCTTGAGCGCCTTGGTCCGCCCCTGTTCGAACATCAGCTCGCCATAGATATCGTCTTCGACGATCTGTATGTCGAAGTCCGAAGCCAGGCGCAGCAATTGCTTCTGCCGCTCCTCGGGGATGGTCCCGCCCAGCGGATTGCTCAACCGCGGGGTTAGCACTAGGGCCTTGATCGACCACTGGTTGGCGGCCAGTTGCAAAGCTTCGAGGCTGATCCCGGTGGAGGGGTCGCTGGGAATCTCGATGACCTTCAGGCCCAACAAGTCCGCCAACTGCAACAGACCATAATAGGTCGGCGACTCGGCCGCGATCAGGTCACCAGGGCGGGTCAGCACCCGCAACGACATCTGCAGCGCATCGACACAACCGTGGGTAACCACCACCTCGCGCGGGTCCACCAGCACCCCGGCATCGCGCATGCGGATAGCGATCTGCCGACGCAATGGCTCGAAGCCTGGGCTGAACATGTAGCTGAACGCCCGTGGACTATGGAAACGAGTGACCTTGGACAGCTGCTGGTGCAGGGCTCTCACCGGCAGGTAATCCACATGGGGTACCGCTGCACCGAAGGGGAAGACCCCATCGCGACGGGCCTCGGTCAACACCTGCTGAATGATGCTGGCCCGGGTGACCAGGCCAGGACGCTCGACCCGGGCGATGTCCGGCGTCTGCGCGGTCAGCGCCGGTGTCTGATGCACGTAATAGCCCGACTGTGGGCGCGCGCGGATCAACCCCTGGTCTTCCAGGTTCGCATAGGCTTGCAGCACCGTGGCATGGCTGACGTTGAGCTGGGCACTCATTTTGCGTACCGACGGCACACGTTCGCCGGGCTGGTAGACACCGCGGCGGATGTCATCGGCCAGTTGCTGGGCAATGCGCTGGTAAAGCAGCAGGTTGGTCATGGCGAGCTTCTCGATGCGCAGGCTATTCGTTGTTCTTGTACGACTCACAGATGAGCCAGAATACCGTAACAGTTGCAAAGTGTACTGGGACAGATCGCAGAATAGTCAACAATACAGCTGCATGACAGTGACAGATCCCCCATCACCTGCCCTACCCGATAGACGCGCACAAAAAACCCGGCGCAAGCACCTAATGCTGCTCACTTAAGGCATCTGTGGGAGCGGCCTTGTGTCACGATGGACTACCTAGCAGCCCCACCAGAAGACACCCCAGCTTAAGTAAACAGCATCACGGGCAAGCGCCGGGCTTCTTCAGCATGCAGCTCAGCGCGAAGCGCCGAGCCTGCCTTTCTCGTCGGAGAACACGATCTCCACCCGCCGGTTCTTCGCTCGCCCCCGCTCGGAGGCATTGGCCTCGACCGGGTATTGATCACCGTAGCCTTCCACCAGGATGCGCGTTTCATCGATCCCCAGATCGACGAGCATGTCGGCCACCGCCTGCGCCCGATCGCGCGACAGCTTGAGATTGTCCTCTGCCGTGCCCGTGGCGTCGGTATAGCCTTCGATGCGCACCACCCGACGCGGGTTGAGCTGAAGGAACTGCACCAGCTTGAGCACGGTACGGCTGGCGGAACTCTTCAACTCGGCACGGCCGGTGTCAAACAGCACATCTCCCAGGGTCATGACCAGGCCGCGATCACTTTGCTGGGTAGTCAGGCTGGCGATCTGCGCCTCCAACCACTTGCCCTGCTGCTGCACGCTGAGCAACTTGGCCTCACGCAATGCGAGCTGCAGACGCTGGCGCTCGAGGTCGAGCTTGGCCAAGCGTTCCTGATTCAATGCCAACTTGGCATGCTCACGGGCGATCTCACTGTAGCGCTGGCTCAGGTAGGCATAGTGGCGCACGTCGGCACCGGTACCGATGTAGCTCGACAGACGCTCGGCCCGTGCCAACGACTCACCAGCCCGGATCACATCACGCGGCGCGCTGCGCAGGACATCGGAATCGTCCTTGACCGCCTGGAAGGCCGCTCCGGCCTCGTCCAGGGCGGACTCGCTGCGCGGGCTGGCGCAACCCTGCAGGCCAACCACGGTCAACAACGCCAGAGCCGCCAATGGCTTGAAACGCATCATGGCTGCTCCTCCAATTGCTTGCGCAAGCGCGTGACCCGGGACTGCAACAACTCCAACTGCTCCTCGCTCTTCAGGGTCAACACCCGAGCCTCGGCCAGGCGCGCATCCAGCTCGGCCTGCTCAGCACGCATACGGGCGTCACGGTAGGCTTCGGTCGTCATGTTGGCCTGCGCACGCGACAACTTGTCTTCGGCCATCTTCAGTTCCGCGATCTGGTCGCTGGCACCGACGGCCTTGGCCTGTTCCAGTGCCTGCTCGGTAAGACGCATCTGCTCGCGAGGAGCCGGATCATTGGCGCAGCCAGCCAGGCCCAGCATGGCCAGGGCAAGGATTAGCGGTTGAGTTCTCACACAATCTTCCTACTGTTTGGGGGCATCCAGCGGCGCCTGCATCTGTGCCTTCCAGCGCTCGACATTGCGCTGCAGCACCGTCTGGGACACACCGGAGATCGGCAATTCTGTCAGTTTTTTCGCCAGTTGTCCGCGCAGCCAGGCATCGTTGCAGGCCGAGTTGTGCGACAGGGTAAGGTATAGCCCCGGCCGGTCCAAGGGCAGGCCTTGGGCGATCAGGTCATCGCTCACCCCCAGGGTCTGTGCCATCGCCATTCCGGCATAGCGCCCGGCGAGTACATAATCGACCTGGCCCAGCACCAGCTTCTGGAAGGCCTGGGTCAGGTTCTCCGCCGGCACCAGCTTGAGCTGCTCCTTGGCGAAGGTCTCGAAGGCCGAAGTCAGCCGGGCTCTCTCTGAAATACTGCCCTGGTACTGCTGCAGGTCGGCCGGCCCGTTATAGACCACCGGCGAATCATGGCGCGTCCAGACCAGGTATTCGTTGAGCTGCAAAGGCGGATGCACATAGTCCAGGGCGGTCAACTCGCTAACCAGCAAGGGGGTGTCGACCAGCAGGTCGATGCGCCCGCTGCGCACCTCCTCCAACGCCTGTTCACGCCTGCCAGCATGCAACACCTCGACCGCAATCCCCAGCTCTCGCGCCACTTGGCGCAGCAGGTCGACGTTGGCGCCGATCAGGTGCCGGGGGTCCTTCGGGTCTTGCCATGAATAGGGGGGCGCATCGGGACTGCCCGTCGCCACCAGGCGCTCGCACTTGCCCGCGGCCATTGCCAGCGGCGACAACAGTGCTGCTCCACACGCCAGCACTGCACCTATCCGGCCGAGCCTCACCATGCCTTCACTCCTTGTTGCCCAAAACGAAAAAGCCCGGCCCCCAAGTATGGGGGCCGGGCTTCTTTATAAGTGAAGCAGGCGGATCAGACCAGCTTTTCCAGCTCTGGAACCGCTTCGAACAGGTCCGCGACCAGGCCGTAGTCGGCGACCTGGAAGATCGGCGCCTCTTCGTCCTTGTTGATCGCCACGATCACCTTGGAGTCCTTCATCCCCGCCAGGTGCTGGATCGCGCCGGAAATACCGACGGCGATGTACAACTGTGGCGCAACGATCTTGCCGGTCTGGCCGACCTGCATGTCGTTGGGGACGAAACCTGCGTCCACCGCAGCGCGGGAAGCGCCGACGGCAGCGCCGAGCTTGTCGGCCAGGGCGTACAGGTGCTTGAAGTTCTCGCCGTTCTGCATGCCGCGACCACCAGAAACGACGATCTTGGCAGCGGTCAGCTCTGGGCGGTCGGACTTGGCCAGCTCTTCGCCAACGAAGGCCGACTGGCCGGCATCGTGCGCAGCGCCGACGGCTTCGACGGTCGCCGAGCCACCTTCAGCGGCAACCGGGTCGAAACCGGTGGCACGCACGGTGATGACCTTGACCGCAGCGCTCGACTGCACGGTGGCAATGGCGTTGCCGGCGTAGATCGGGCGCTTGAAGGTGTCGGCGGATTCGACCGAGATGATTTCCGAGATCTGGTCCACGTCCAGCAGCGCAGCGACGCGTGGCAGGATGTTCTTGCCGTTGGAAGTGGCAGCAGCCAGCACGTGGCTGTAGCCCTTGCCCAGCTCCGCGACCAAGGGGGCGACGTTTTCCGGCAGTTGGTGCGCATAGGCGGCATTGTCAGCCACCAGTACTTTGGAAACGCCAGCGATCTTCGCAGCGGCTTCAGCGACACCACCGACGCCCTGACCTGCGACCAGCACGTGGATGTCACCACCGATCTTGGCGGCAGCGGCAACGGTGTTCAGGGTAGCCGGTGCAACGGCACCGTTTTCGTGTTCAGCGACAACCAGGATAGTCATTTAGATTACCTTCGCCTCGTTCTTCAGTTTCTCGACCAGTTCGGCCACCGACTTGACCTTGATGCCCGCGCTGCGTGCAGCCGGCGCTTCGACCTTCAGGGTCTTGTTGGTGGAGGCGGTGGAAACGCCCAGCGCGTCTGGCGTGATGTTCTCCAGCGGCTTCTTCTTGGCCTTCATGATGTTCGGCAGCGACGCGTAGCGCGGCTCGTTCAGGCGCAGGTCGGTGGTGACGATCGCCGGCAGGTTCAACGCGACGGTCTGCAAGCCGCCATCGATCTCGCGGGTGACATTGACCTTGTCGCCTGCCACTTCCACCTTGGAGGCGAAGGTGCCTTGGGCGAAGCCGGTCAGCGCGGCGAGCATCTGGCCGGTCTGGTTGTTGTCGCTGTCGATGGCTTGCTTGCCAAGGATCACCAACTGCGGCTGCTCCTTGTCGACCACAGCCTTGAGCAGCTTGGCCACGGCCAGGGAGTTCAGTTCTTCATTGGCTTCGACCAGGACGGCACGGTCGGCCCCCAGGGCCAGCGCGGTGCGCAGTTGTTCCTGGGCGGCAACCGGGCCGATGGTAACGGCAACGATCTCGGTGGCTACGCCCTTTTCCTTCAGGCGTACGGCTTCTTCCACGGCGATCTCGCAGAAGGGGTTCATGGACATCTTGACGTTAGCAAGGTCGACGCCGGAGTTGTCCGCCTTGACGCGAACCTTGACGTTGTAGTCGACCACTCGTTTGACAGCTACAAGAACCTTCATGGATTCCTCGTTACTCTCCGGTGAAAAGAATGTCGCCTGGGGGCATTCCCGGCGATTGCGCGTGGGTACAAGGGCACCTCTAAAAACGATCACGGGCGGGCGAATTTACGACTGACCAATCAGTCTCGTTTCGACCTTCCAAGCAGCAAAACCCACGGGTCATTTTCTGTCGTGCCGTGTAGACTCCACTACAAAGCGGGTTTTGGCTTAACTGCCCTGCTTTTCGCCTGGTCTTTAGGGGTGCACCTGCATCCGACGGTCAGCCTACGGCGAGCGTAAAACCGCTCGTATCTTGACCGTAACGCCCAATCCGGTCAATACGGCAAATCGGCCAGCATCCAGCCGCGCTTCAGTGATTTTACTGGGCTCCGGCAAATTCAAACAAACGTTTGTATTGGACCCGCAAGGTGGTGTAGATATAATGCGCGACCAAGACAAAACGGTGTAGTCCGTCATGTTGGAAGCTACAGCCAGCGTAGCTGTAGTACCGCCAGACACCCACCAGACAAAGCAAAAGCGATGAGCCTTGAGTAGGAGAGAACCTGTGGAACGCGAATACATGGAATTCGACGTGGTCATTGTCGGCGCTGGGCCGGCTGGCCTGTCCGCCGCCTGCCGCCTGAAGCAGAAGGCCGCCGAAGCCGGTAACGAGATCAGCGTCTGCGTGGTCGAGAAAGGCTCCGAGGTTGGCGCCCACATCCTCTCCGGCGCGGTGTTCGAACCCCGCGCCCTGAACGAGCTGTTCCCCGACTGGAAGGAACTGGGCGCGCCGCTGAACACCGAGGTCAAGCGCGACGACATCTATGTGCTCAAGGACGAAGGCAGCTCGATCAAGGTCCCTGACCTGTTCGTGCCCAAGACCATGCACAACGAAGGCAACTACATCATCTCCCTGGGCAATCTCTGCCGCTGGCTGGCCCAGCAGGCCGAGAACCTCGGCGTGGAGATCTACCCGGGCTTCGCCGCCCAGGAAGCGCTGTTCGACGAAAATGGCGTGGTCCGCGGCATCATCACCGGCGACCTCGGTGTCGACCGCGAAGGCAACCCGAAAGAGGGCCTGTACACCCCGGGCATGGAACTGCGCGGCAAGTACACCTTGTTCGCCGAAGGCTGCCGTGGCCACATCGGCAAGCAACTGATCAAGCGTTTCAACCTCGACAGCGAGTCCGACGTCCAGCACTACGGCATCGGCCTCAAGGAAATCTGGGAAATCGACCCGGCCAAGCACGAGCAAGGCCTGGTGGTGCACACTGCCGGTTGGCCGCTGGACGTAATCAGCGCCGAAAACACCGGTGGCTCCTTCCTCTATCACCTGGAGAACAACCAGGTGGTGGTCGGCCTGATCGTCGACCTGTCCTACAGCAACGCTTACCTGTCGCCGTTCGATGAATTCCAGCGTCTCAAGCACCACCCGGTGATGAAGCAGTACCTCGAAGGCGGCAAGCGCATCAGCTATGGTGCCCGCGCCATCTGCAAAGGCGGCCTGAACTCGCTGCCGAAGATGGTCTTCAACGGCGGCGCCCTGATCGGCTGCGACCTGGGCACCCTCAACTTCGCCAAGATCAAGGGCAGCCACACCGCCATGAAGTCCGGCATGCTCGCCGCCGAAGCCGTGGCCGATGCGCTGATCGCCGGTAGCGAAGGCGGCGATACGCTCAACGCCTATGTCGAGTCTTTCAAGGCTAGCTGGCTGCATGAAGAGCTGTTCGCCAGCCGTAACTTCGGCGCGGCGCTGCACAAGTTCGGCCCGATCTTCGGCGGTGCGTTCAACTACATCGAGCAGAACTGGTTCGGCGGCAAGCTGCCGTTCACCCTACACGACACCAAGCCGGACTACGCCTGCCTCAAGCTCGCGGCCGACTCGAAAAAGATCGACTACCCGAAACCGGACGGCAAGCTCAGCTTCGACAAGCTCAGCTCGGTATTCCTCTCCAGCACCAACCATGAAGAGGAACAACCCTGCCACCTGAAGTTGACCGACCCGGCCATCCCGATCGACACCAACCTGCCGCTGTACGACGAGCCGGCCCAGCGCTACTGCCCGGCTGGCGTGTACGAAGTGGTCACCCAGGAAGATGGCAGCAAGCGCTTCCAGATCAACGCGCAGAACTGCGTGCACTGCAAGACCTGCGATATCAAGGACCCGTCCCAGAACATCACCTGGGTAGCTCCGGAAGGCGCAGGCGGGCCGACCTACCCGAACATGTAGATCCTGCCCCTCGACATGCAAAAGCCCCCTGGCCGTCAGGCTCAGGGGGCTTTTGTTTTAGAGAGGGTCAAGGTGTCAGCAGCGCACAGGCTCATCTTCGACCACCAGGCCGTCCTCTGCTCCGAAGTACGCGGCCGTCAGCAGCCCCACCACCCCCATGATCAGGCAGAACCCCACACAGACCCAAGGGCTCCACGGCATCAAGGCAATCAGCGCCAGCGGTGTGGTACTGGCCCAGAGCGCATAGGCGATGTTGTAGGTAAAGGAGATGCCTGAAACGCGGATCTGGGCGGGAAACAAGCCAACCATCACCGACGGCACCACACCCACCACGCCACAGGACAATCCAGCCAGCGCATAGGCAAAGCCCGTCCAGCCCCACTGCCCCACCAGGCTGGCATACAGGCCGCCGATCCCCAGCGGCAACAGCAGGCTGTAGATCATCAGGGCGCGCCAGGCGCCCAGACGGTCGACCATGATGCCCGCTAGCACGCAGCCGATATTGAGGAAGACGATGCCCAGGCTGCTCAGGGCAAAAGTGTGCCCCGCGCTCATGGCGAAGCGTTGCTGCATCACTGTCGGGGTGATCACCACCAACACCACTACCGCCGAGGTCAGCACGCAGGTCAACAAGGCCGCTGGCACCAGCGCCCGGCGATGCTCGCCCAGCACGCGGCGCAGCGGGAACGTCACTGGCTGCTCCTGGCGCGCGCGCAGGGCGAGGAACACTGGCGTTTCGCTGAGCCAACGGCGCAGCCACACGCCGATGACGCCAAACACCCCACCGAGCAGGAACGGATAGCGCCAGGCGTAATCGAGAATTTCCTGCGGCGTGAACATCTGCGCCAACAGCGTCGCGGTCAGCGCGCCGAGCAGGTAGCCGAAGGTCAGCCCCGCCTGCAGGAAGCCCAGGGCATAGCCCCGGCGCCCGGGTGGCGAATGCTCGGCGACGAATGTCCAGGCACTCGGCACCTCGCCGCCCACCGCCGCGCCCTGCAGGATGCGCAGGGCCAGCAGGATCAGTGGCGCGGCATAGCCGATGTCGGCGTAGGTCGGCATCACGCCGATCAACAGGCACGGCAGGGCCATCATCAGGATACTCAGGCTGAATACCCGCTTGCGCCCCAGGTGGTCGGCGAAGTGCGCCATCAGGATGCCGCCCAGCGGCCGCGCCAGATAGCCAGTGACGAAGATCCCGAAGCTTTGCAGCAGGCGCAGCCATTCAGGCATCTCCGGCGGGAAGAACAGCTGGCTGAGGGTCAGCGCGAAGAACACGAAGATAATGAAGTCATAGATCTCCAGCGCCCCACCCAGCGCCGCCAGGCCCAAGGTCTTGTGGTCACCTCGCGTGAGCCGGGGCTGGCGGGCGATATCGATGGCAGTCATGGCAGTTCCGCAAATCGGCAAAGCGCAAGAGCATAGCAAATGCCTGGCCACGGTGGCCGATGCGGTTCAGGAGCGGCAGAACACGGTATGGCCGAAGTTCACCCGGCGCCGTGATGAGGACGAACTGCACGGCATCTGCGCCGGCAGCGGCAACTGGCCCACGACCACGGGAACATCGATGATCGCCATGAAGGACTCCAGCGCCTCGCTGTCCGGGACCTTGGGCAGGCTGACGCTGACCGCCTTGCGCTCGGCAGGGGGAATGGCGGGGACCTTCAGGTGCTGGGAATGGTAAAGCAAGGCGTGCTGGATCTGCGTATTGACCTGACAGAAGCGCGCCAGATCGACCCCGGCATGGCTGGCCAGGTCAATGTTGCCAACCAGCAGGCTGAACGGTTGCAAGGCACTCTGCACCAGGCGCTGCAGGTCCTCGAAGCTTTCCACCGGAGCAATGCGGTAATAACCCAGGCCGTTGAGCATCTTCTCCAACTGCAGCAGTTGGCTGGGGTGCTCGTCAGCGATGAGGATCCGCATGGATTTGTTCGGCATCGTCCGGACCTGGGCAGTAAGGGGAAAAGCGCTCCATGACCATACTGCGCCAGTGCGGGCTCTTAGCGGGCCGCTCACCGGATGAGGGGTCTTCAATGATAGTTGTCGGGAATTCCGGAGAAATCAAGTCATCTCCATACTGAATTTTCAACAATCCGTAAGCCCGGCATGTCAGCAAGAAAAACATGAAGCGACGGTCCACAGCTATAGGCTTTCATCGTAATTAAAATTATTCTCAGCAGCCATCGGCCAGCGACCAACCCTCGCCAGGCGCTGCCCCGGCCACGGGCCATCCGCAGTCAGTGCGGGTAAATTACCGCGCCGGACCCTCGTTTAACTGGGAGTTTCCCGTGGTCGGCCGTGTATTTCCGGCCACGGATCAATCCCCCTTGGCCGGAACCCCGCATGAGACGTCCATCGCAAAAACGCCGCCTGCTGCTGTGCGGCCTTGGCCTGATCGGCATCAGCACCCTTGCCGCATGGAAATTCCTGCCGGACAACGGCGCCCCCTTCAACACCGTCAGCGTCAGTCGCGGTGATATCGAAAGCAGCGTGACCGCTTTGGGCACCTTGCAACCCCGCCGCTATGTCGACGTCGGCGCGCAGGCCAGCGGGCAGATCCGCAAGCTGCACGTCGAAGTCGGCGACCAGGTCGAGCAAGGCCAACTGCTGGTCGAGATCGACCCTTCCACCCAACGCGCCAGACTCGACGCCGGAAAATATTCGATCGAAAACCTCAAGGCCCAACTGGAGGAGCAACGCGCCCAGCACCGCCTCGCGCAAACTCAGTACCAGCGCCAGAAGAACCTTGCAGCCAGCGGCTCCACCCGTGACGAAGACTTGCAGAATGCCTTGGCCCAGGTCGAAGTGACCCGCGCCCGCATCGGCATGTACCGGGCACAGATCCGCCAGGCCGAAGCCAGCCTGCGCAGCGACGAGGCCGAGCTGGGCTACACACGCATCTACGCCCCGATGTCCGGCACAGTGGTGGCGGTGGATGCCCGCGAAGGGCAGACCCTCAACGCCCAGCAACAGACCCCGCTGATCCTGCGCATCGCCAAGCTGTCGCCCATGACCGTATGGGCAGAAGTCTCGGAGGCCGACATCGGCCATGTGAAGCCAGGCATGCAGGCCTACTTCACCACCCTGGCCGGCGGCAAGCGGCGCTGGAGCAGCACCGTGCGCCAGATCCTACCCGTGCCCCCCAAGCCGCTGGACCAGACCAGCCAGGGTGGCGGCGCCCCCAGCGCCAGCAACGACGGCACTGGCAAGGTGGTGCTCTATACCGTCCTGCTGGATGTCGACAACGCCGACAACTCACTGATGGCGGAAATGACCGCCCAGGTGTTCTTCGTCGCCGGGCACGCCAAGGACGTGCTCACCGCCCCGGTGGCGGCCCTTGAGGAGGATGACGAGCATATCCACCAGCGCCTGGCCCAGGTCCTCGGCAGCAATGGCAAGGTCGAACAGCGTCAGGTACGCACCGGTCTGAGCGACCGCCTGCGCGTGCAGATCGTCGACGGCCTGAACGAAGGCGACCAGTTACTGATCGGCGCTCCAGCCGCGAGCGGGGGTTGAATGTCCACCCCTCTCATTGAACTGCGCGATATCCGCAAGAGCTACGGTGGCATCGATACCCCCAAGGTCGAAGTGGTCCGTGGCATCAGCCTGACTATCCACCCCGGTGAATTCGTCGCTATCGTCGGAGCTTCCGGCTCCGGCAAGTCGACCCTGATGAACATCCTCGGCTGCCTGGACCGGCCTACCAGCGGCAGCTACCACTTCGCGGGCCGGGACGTCGCCGACCTGGGCAGCGACGAGCTGGCCTGGCTGCGCCGCGAAGCTTTTGGCTTCGTGTTCCAGGGCTATCACCTGATCGCTTCGGGCTCGGCCCAGGAAAACGTCGAGATGCCGGCCATCTATGCCGGCACGCCAGCCACCGAACGCCATGCCCGCGCCAACGCTCTGCTCGGACGCCTGGGCCTGGCGACGCGTACAGGCAACCGACCGCACCAATTGTCCGGCGGCCAGCAGCAACGGGTGTCGATCGCCAGGGCATTGATGAACGGCGGCCACATCATCCTCGCCGACGAACCAACCGGCGCTCTCGACAGCCAGAGCGGCGCCGAGGTGATGGCCCTGCTCGACGAACTGGCCAGCCAAGGGCACGTGGTCATCCTCATCACCCACGACCGCGAAGTCGCGGCGCGGGCCAAACGGGTCATCGAGATCCGTGACGGCCTGATCATCAGCGACTCGGCCAACGAACAGGCCCCGCTCCGGCCGGAAGTGCCCAGCCTGGATGCCGAGGCCTTGCGCCAGCGCCTGGACCAAGGCGCCACCGCTAGCGGCGCCTGGAAAGGCGAACTGCTCGAATCCCTCCAGGCGGCCTGGCGGATCATGTGGATCAACCGCTTCCGCACCGCCCTGACCCTGCTCGGTATCGTCATCGGCGTTGCCTCCGTCGTGGTCATGCTGGCGGTCGGAGAAGGCAGCAAGCGCCAGGTCGTCGCGCAGATGGCCGCGTTTGGCTCGAACATCCTGTACCTGAGCGGCAGTAACGCGACCCACCAATCCAAAGCCGGCGTGATCACGCTCGATGATGTGGCGGCGGTCGCACAGCTGCCCCAGGTGCAAATGATCATGCCGGTGAACGGCAGCGAACTGACCGTGCGCTATGGCAACAATAGCCAGAAGTTCTATGTGGGTGGCAACAACACCTACTTCCCAAGGATCTTCAACTGGCCCGTGGTCGAAGGCAGTTACTTCACCGAAGCCGATGAGCGCAATGCCACCGCCGTGGCAGTGATCGGCCAGAAAGTGAAGAAGAAGCTGCTCAAGGAGGCAGGCAACCCGATCGGCCAATACATCCTGATCGGCAACGTGCCGTTCCAGGTCGTCGGGGTCCTCGCGGAAAAGGGCTCGAGCTCCGGCGATACTGATAGCGACGGTCGCATCGCAGTGCCCTACTCCGCGGCCTCAATCCGCCTGTTCGGCAAACGCGACCCAGAATATGTGGCCATCGCCGCCACGGACTCGCAACGAGTCAAGGAAACTGAACAGGCCATCGACCACCTGATGCGGCGCCTACACAAGGGCAAGCATGATTACGAGCTGACCAACGACGCCGCGCTAATCCAGGCCGAAGCCCGCACACAGAACACCCTGTCGCTGATGCTCGGCTCCATCGCCGCGATTTCCCTGCTGGTCGGCGGTATCGGCGTGATGAACATCATGCTCATGACCGTGCGCGAACGCACCCGCGAGATCGGCATCCGCATGGCTACCGGCGCACGCCAACGTGACATCCTGCGCCAGTTCCTCAGTGAGGCAGTGCTGCTGTCGATGGTCGGCGGCCTCACCGGTATCGCCCTGGCCATACTGATCGGCGGCGGACTGTTGCTGGCCGATATCGCCGTCGCTTTCTCCCTGGGCGCCGTGCTCGGCGCCTTCGCCTGCGCAGTGATCACCGGCGTGGTATTCGGCTTCATGCCAGCGCGCAAGGCCGCCCGACTCGATCCGGTCAAGGCCCTTACCAGTGAATGAACCTGTGATGAAACCCCTCTTCAGCGCTCTCGGCCTGGCCCTTGCCCTCAGCGCCTGCAGCAGCCCACCGGGCAAACCGCAAAGCGGCATCCAGCCGCCGGCCAACTGGTACTCGCCCAGCGCCACGGCATTGCAACAGCAACAGCAACAGTGGTGGCGCAGCTTCGCCAGCCCAGAACTGGATCAACTGATCACCCAGGCCCGGGCGGGCAGCTACGATGTCGCCGCCGCCGTTGCCCGGGTTCGCCAAGCCCGCGCCGCGGCGGTGGTCGCCGGCGGCCCGCTGCTGCCGGAGCTCACCGGGTCACTCAATGGCAGCCGGCAAAAACAGATGCGCCACAATGGTTATAACCAGGACAGCGACAGCAGTAACCGCGAAACCGTCGAATACTCGGCCAGCCTCAACGCCAGCTACGAACTCGACTTCTGGGGCGGCAACGCCGCCGCTCGCGACAGCGCCCTGCACGCCCTGCAAGCCAGTGAATTCGACCAGGGCACGGTGACCTTGACCCTGTTGAGCGGCGTTGCCGATGCCTACCTAAGGGCCTTGGCTTTCGATGAACAACTGCGTATCGCCCGCCTCAACCTGGACAACGCGCAAAAGGTGCTCGACGTCGTGCGTGCCCGGTATACTGCCGGATCGGCCACCGCCCTTGAAGTGGCCCAGCAGGAGATCCTGGTAGCCACTCAGCAACGTCGCCTGCCGCTACTCCAGCAACAGGCCGGCGAGGCCCACATCACCCTGGCCGCATTGCTTGGACAACCGGTACAAGCCGTCGAGGTACGCAACAGCAACTTCAACCAGATCCAGGTGCCCAGCATTGATGCTGGCTTGCCCAGCGACCTGATCAGCCGCCGCCCTGACGTCGCCGCCGCCGAATCGCGCCTGGCGGCAGCCCAGGCCGACGTCCAAGTCGCCCGTGCCGCCATGCTGCCCAAGGTGACCCTCACGGCTAGCCTTGGCTCTTCCTCGGACATCTTCGACGACGTCTTGCGCAGCCCGTTCTACAACCTGGCCGCCGGACTCGCCGCACCGATCTTCAACAATGGCCGCCTCAGCGGCGAACGTGACCGTACCCTCGCCGTTCAGGAGGAATTGCTGGCTACCTATCGCGGAACGCTGGTCAACGCCTTCTCCGATGTCGAGAAAGCCTTGAACAGCATTGCCTGGCTAGACCGTCAACAACAATGGCAGCGCATCGAGCTAGAACATGCGCAACGGGCGTTCGAGATCGCCCAGAATCGCTACCAGGCCGGTGCCGAACTGCTGCTGAACGTGCTCGACACCCAGCGCACCCTCTATGAAAGCCAGGACCAGGCCGTAGCCCTGCAACTGCAACGCCTGCAGGCCAGCATCGCTTTGTACAAGGCGCTCGGTGGCGGGTGGCAAGTCCAGTAGGAGATCCCCCCAGGCAGGCATATGCCTGCTCGGACAAGCTGGCTACCCCTCCCGAGTGGTTCGCCAATAAATTTAACGCGCAACCACTCGTCTCCCCCTCGAAAGCAATGGTCACACCCGTGGCCACGCACGCCCGTGCGACTGCCTCAACGGAGACCCCCGATGTCCGCTGAACCCTTCGCCGCCACCTCGCGCAAACGCCGTCACGGCCTTCTCCTGCTCACGGTCCTCGCGAGCCTGCTGCCCTTCACCACAACCCAGGCCTCCACGCCCGAGCCGGGCAAGGTCTTCAAGGATTGCAAGGACTGCCCGGAAATGGTGGTCCTGCCCAAAGGCACCTTCACCATGGGCACGCCAGACGATGAACTGGGCCGCCAACCCGACGAAGGCCCATTGCACGAAGTAACCTTCAGCAAACCCTTCGCTGTAAGCCGTTTCACCGTCACCTTCGGCGAATGGAAGGTGTTTCTGCGCGAGACCGGCTACAAGATGCAGGACGCCGACAGTCGTCCAGGTCGACACTGCAGCGCCGGCATTCCCAGCTACCCGATCACCGACCGTCATCCGGCAGTGTGCATGACTTGGCACGAAGCCCAGCGCTACATCGACTGGTTGTCGAAGAAGACCGGCAAGCCGTACCGCATGCTCAGCGAATCAGTCCGCGAGTACGCTGCCCGCGGTGGCAGCACGGGACCATTCCCGTTTCCGCTGGATGAAGGCAAGGAATATAGCATCGCCAAGCACGCCAACACCTATGGTCCGGAAGACGGCTTCAGCTACACCGCTCCCGTGGGCAGCTACAAGCCCAACGCCTTCGGCATGTATGACATGCACGGCAACGTCTACGAATGGGTCGCCGACACGGTACACGACGATTATGTCGGCGCCCCGACCGATGGCAGCGCCTGGATCAGCCCGGTCGCCCCCAAGGCCGACTGTGACTACCGCCACATCCGCGGCAACGACTGGACCGAGGCGCCGATCTTCTCCCGCTCTGGCAACCGCAATGACCGCTGCTCCTACAACGCCGGTGATTGGCTAGGCTTTCGCGTGATGCGCGACCTGTAATGCCATTGGCCGGGCTGTCCCAAGGCAACCCGGCCCACTACTGCCGCGACTAAATCCCGCCTCACGGCACTCGTCCACAGATCAGACAGCCCTCCTTGCGCATCCGCGCGGTACGGCCCACCACTCGCCCCTTGCACGTAGCCACGTCGCGACCGAGGTAGTTTCATGACCGCAGCACCGCCCAGCGCTATTCGCGAACTCCTGACCCTGCTCAAGCCCTACCGGCTGATCGTCCTGTCATCCATCCTACTCGGCGTCCTCGGCGGGCTCTGCGTCACGGCGCTGCTGGCGACCGTCAACCAGGGCCTGCACGATCCGGCCGGCATGGGTAAAGGTGTGGTCCTGGCTTTCATCGGCCTGGTCGCCATGGCGCTGCTGAGCACCATCCTGGCTGATATCGGTACCAACTTCGTTGGCCAGAAGATCATTGCCAAGCTGCGCAAGGACCTCGGTGCCAAGGTGCTGGCCGCTCCCATCGAACAGATCGAGCGCTACCGCACCCACCGCCTGATCCCGGTGCTGACCCACGATGTCGACACCATCAGCGACTTCGCCTTCGCCTTCGCCCCGCTGGCCATCTCGATGACCGTGGTGCTCGGCTGCCTGGGCTACCTAGCCATGCTGTCCTGGCCGATTTGCGTGATGACCCTGCTGGCCATCGGTATCGGCTCAGCCATCCAGTTCGCCGCGCAGAACCGCGGCGTGAAAGGCTTCCATGCCGCGCGTGACGCCGAGGACAACCTGCAGAAGCACTACCAGGCCATCGCCGAGGGCGCCAAGGAACTGCGCATCGACCGCCCTCGCCGCCACGCCATGTTCACCCGCAACATCCAAGGCACCGCCGACTTCATCTGCAACACCCACGTCAAGGCCATCAACATCTTCGTCGTTGCCAAGAGTCTGGGCTCGATGCTGTTCTTCGTGGTCATCGGCCTGGCCCTGGCACTACAGGCCTTCTGGCCGACCAGCAACCCCACAGCCATGAGCGGCTTCGTGCTGGTGCTGCTGTACATGAAAGGCCCGCTGGAAAACCTGATCGGCAACATTCCGATCATCAGCCGTGCGCAGATCGCCTTCCGTCGCATCGCCGACCTCTCAGAACGTTTCTCCTCCCCTGAGCCACACCTCTTGCTCAATGCAGCGGAAAAACCCGACGTGCCCTTCCAGGGCCTGGAGCTTCGCGACGTGCAGTACAGCTTCCCACCGGTCGAAGGCGCCACCCCTTTCCGCCTCGGGCCGGTCAACCTGAACATCGAGCCAGGCGAGATCCTGTTCATCGTCGGTGAGAATGGCTGCGGCAAGACCACCCTGATCAAGCTCCTACTGGGGCTCTACACGCCGCAACAGGGCCAAGTCATACTCAATAGCAACACCGTCGACGCCCGCGGCCTGGACGACTACCGGCAACTGTTCACCACCATCTTCGCCGACTACTTCCTGTTCGACGAACTGGTGCCACGCCAGGGCGCCCTGCCCGACGACGCAGCCCAGTACCTGGAGCGTCTGGAGATCGCTCACAAGGTCAGCATCCGCGACGGCGCCTTCACTACCACCGACCTGTCCACCGGCCAGCGCAAACGCCTGGCACTGGTCAATGCCTGGCTCGACGGGCGCCCGGTGCTAGTGTTCGACGAATGGGCCGCTGACCAGGACCCGACCTTCCGCCGCGTGTTCTATACCGAGCTGCTGCCAGACCTCAAACGCCTGGGCAAGACCATCATCGTCATCTCCCACGACGACCGCTATTTCGATGTCGCCGATCAACTGGTGCGCATGGAAAGCGGCCGTGTGATCAGCGAGCGCGCCCTGGCCTGAACGAACCACCCGGCGAGCGCACCGTCGCTCGCCGATGCCTGTCTTTGCAACTAAATCGCATTCGTCGCCCTTCGTCTTCCTGACAACGCTCAATTCCTCTGCCGACGGCGACGAGATCGACATGAATCAACTGAATCAACACCCTGATGACGACCTGCTGGCCCTGCTCCTGGCCGATGAGACCAGCCCCGAGCACGCGATCAAGGCCGGCAGCGCACAGGGGTCCATGCCTCTGTCCTTCGCTCAGCAAAGGTTGTGGTTCCTGCAACAGTTCTCCCCGCAGAGCAATGCCTACAACCTGCCCCGAGCCCTGCGCTTGACCGGCACGCTGGCAGGGGACCTGCTCGAGCAGGCACTGAATACGGTGATCGACCGGCATGACATCCTTCGGACCCGCTTCGTCGAGGTCGATGGCCAGCCGCGTCAGCAGGTCGACCACCAGGCCAGGCTCACGTTGGGCCGCGAAGACCTCACCCCGTTCCCTACGGCAGAACGCGAGGCCATGCTGCGCGAGCGCCTGGAGGCCGAAGTCGGCCAGCCATTCGACCTGGCCCAGGCGCCGCTGATCCGCGCCACCCTGCTGCGTACAGCCGAGTATGAACATGTGTTGCTGCTGAACATGCACCACATCGTCTCCGATGCCTGGTCGAACGCAATCCTTATCCAGGATCTGGTGCAAGCCTTCGCCCAGCTCAGCCAGGGTAATGACACGCCGCTGCCGCGCCCGGCTATCCAGTATGCCGACTATGCTCACTGGCAACGCGAACAGTATCCGCAGAGCGTGGCTCATGACCAGGCGGCCCGCCACTGGAAGCAGTTGCTCGACGGCGAAATTCCTGCCCTCGACCTGCCGCTGGACACCCCGCGCAGCCCAGACCAGCGGCACACCGTCGCTAACCACAGCATCGTACTGCCCCCCGACCTGACCCAGGCCTTGCAGCGTTTCAGCCAGCAACAGGGCCTGACGCCGTTCATCACCCTACTCGGCGCATGGCAGCTTCTGCTCAATCGCTACACTGGCCAGCCAGACTTCACCGTCGGCGTACCCAATGCCACCCGCAGCCAGGGCGAGACCCAAGAGTTGGTCGGTTTCTTTGTCAGCAGCCAGATCTACCGCGCCCGGGTCGACAGCAGACAAAGCGCGCTAGCCTTCCTCCAGGACCTGCGCAAACAGTCGATGGCCGCCATGGATCACGTGGACTATCCCGTGGAGCTGATCCTGGAAGACCTGCAACTGCAACGCAGCGCCCAGGCCAACCCACTGTTCCAGACCCTGTTCAACTGGCGAGTAGCCAACCAGGACACCGACGCCCTGCGCCTAGGCGACTTACAGCTGGAGTTCCTACAACTTGAGCAGCAGGAAGCCAAGTTCGACCTGTCGCTGGAAGTCGACTACAGCCAGCGGCAGGTCGAAGCCACCTTCAGCTATAGCAACGTGTTGTTCAATGCCGAGACTGTCGAACGCATGGCCCGCCACTGGCAGAACCTCCTGCATGCTTTGATCGACTCCCCGCAGCGCTGCCTCGGCGAACTGCCAATGCTCGACAGCACCGAGCTGCAGCATATGGTCATGGACTGGAACCGCACCGGCGCCAGCTTCGAACACACCGCCAGCCTGCAACGGCTGTTCGAGCAGCAATCCGAAGCCGCACCGCAGGCTATCGCCGTGCGCCTGGGTGACCAGGCCCTGGCCTATCGTGACCTTAACGAACAGGCAAACCGCCTAGCCCACAAACTGATCGAAAAGGGGGTTATCGCTGATAGCCTGGTCGGCATTGCTTGCGAGCGCAGTCTGGAAATGGTCGTCGGTCTGCTAGCCATCCTCAAGGCCGGTGGCGCCTATGTGCCGCTGGACCCGAGCTACCCCCTGGACCGTCTGGCGTACATGATCGAGGACAGTGGCATCGACCTGTTGTTGACCCAGGCCTCAGTACTCTCACGCCTGCCGGTCTCCGGGCACGTTGAGGCTATCGCACTGGACCAGGTAGCCCCGCTGCTCGCAAACTATCCCGCAAGCAATCCGGCACCTGCCATGGATGCCGACAACTTGGCGTACATCATCTACACCTCCGGCTCGACCGGCCGTCCCAAGGGCGTGCAGGTACGCCATGGCGCACTCACCAACCATATGTTGTGGATGCAGCAGGTCCTGCAGTTGCATGCCACCGACCGAGTACTACAGAAGACCGCCTTCAGCTTCGATGCCTCGGTCTGGGAATTCTGGCTACCACTACTCAATGGAGCGCAACTGGTCCTGGCCAGCCCGGAATTGAGCGACGACCTTTCGTTGCTCTGGCCGCAGGTCCACGCCCAAGGCATCACTGTCGTGCAAGCCGCGCCTTCGCTGCTGCAGGCCCTGATGCCCCAGGCCAGCCGTGAACAACTGGCCAGCCTGCGAGCAATCCTGCTCGGTGGCGAAGCTCTGAGCCCAACCCTCGTGGAACAGCTGCAGCAGCACAGCGACGCGCACATCTACAACCTCTATGGCCCCAGTGAAGCCACTATCGACACCACCTGCTTCCTGGTGCAAGACCCCATGGATTCGGCCATCGTGCCGATAGGCCAGCCAATCAGCAATGTCCGTGCTCATGTCCTGGACCAAGACCTGCACCCCTGCCCCCTTGGTGTCAGCGGGGAGCTGCTGATCGGCGGCGACTCCTTGGCACGAGGCTACCACCAGCGCCCCGGACTCACCGCTGAGCGCTTCGTGCCCGATCCACTGGGTGCAGCCGGCGCCCGCCTTTATCGCAGTGGCGACCTCACCCGCTACCGTGACGGTGGAGTGATCGAATATGTCGGGCGTATCGACCATCAAGTCAAGCTGCACGGCCTGCGCATCGAACTAGGCGAAATCGAGGCTCGCCTGCTGCTGCAGCCCGAGGTCAGTGAGGCTGTAGTGCTGGCCCCCACATTCCTCGGCAGGCCACGGCTGGTGGCTTATATTGTGGCCAGCGGCAAACTGGCAGATGCTCAGGCGCAAGCCGAATTGCGCCAGAAACTGCTCAGCCAACTCAAGCAACAGTTACCGGACTACATGGTGCCCGCACACGTGGTGCTGCTCGATAGTCTACCCCTGACCAGCAACGGTAAGCTGGACCGCAAGGCCTTGCCATTACCGGACGCCGATGCGCCAGAACATCTCTACACAGCCCCGCAGACACCGTTGGAATGCCAGCTCGTCGCAATCTGGCAAGATGTGCTCAAACAACCGCAGATTGGTCGCACCGACAACTTCTTCGAACTGGGCGGTGACTCGATCGTTTCCATCCAGGTGGTCAGCCGCGCCCGCCAGGCCGGTATCCGCTTCACACCCAAAGATTTGTTCCAGCACCAGACCGTGCAAAGTTTGGCTCTGGTCGCTCGATACGACGACCAGAGCCCCCAGGCTGATCAAGCACCCGCCAGTGGGAACGTCATTCTACTGCCGATCCAGCAGGCATTCTTCGAAGCGCCAATTCCACAACGCCACCACTGGAACCAGTCGGTGCTGCTCAAGCCTGCAGGAGAAGTGCTCGACAGCCAGGTGCTAGGGCAGGCATTGGACGCCCTGCTCAACCATCATGACGCCTTGCGCATGAGCTTCATCCAGAGCGATACCGGATGGAGCAGCCATTACCGCGCACCGGCCTCCGCCCACGGCGTACTGCATCAAGTCGAAGTCAGCGACAATGCTCAACTAGAACAGGTTTGCGAACAGGCTCAACGCAGCCTGGACCTGACTGACGGCCCCTTGCTGCGCGGCCTGCTGGTTCAACTAGCCGACGGTCGCCAACGCCTACTGCTGGTAGCCCACCATCTGGTGATCGATGGGGTGTCCTGGCGCATCCTCTTCGAAGACTTGCAAACGGCCTATCAGCAATGCCTGCTCGGCCATGTACCGCAGTTGCCGGCCAGGACCAGCTCACTCAAGGCGTTCGCCGAAGCACTGCAGGCCCATGCCAGTAGTCCAGCGCGGAAAGCCGAGCTGGACTACTGGCTTCAACAGCACCAGGACGTGACCGAAGGCCTGCCTGTAGCCAATGAACAGCCAGTTGGCCCGGTACACGTCAAGCACTTGGAGTTGCATCTGGATGCCGAGCAGACCCGTCGCCTGCTGCAGCAGGCCCCCGCGGCCTACCGCACCCAGGTCAATGACCTGCTACTCGCCGCTCTAGCGCGCGTCCTGTCACGCTGGACCGGCCATGCGGACAACCTGATCCAGCTGGAAAGCCACGGTCGCGAAGAACTGCATGACACCCTGGACCTGACCCGCACCGTAGGCTGGTTCACCAGCGTCTACCCGCTGAAGCTGTCAGCCGTCGACAGCCTTGAGACAACCCTCAAGCAGGTCAAGGAACAATTGCGCGCCGTGCCGGACAAAGGCATCGGCTATGGCGCCCTGCGCTACCTCGGCGATGCTATGGCTCGCCAAGCGCTGCAGGCCCTGCCTCAAGCCCGTGTCACCTTCAATTACCTGGGCCAATTCGACAATAGCTTCGACCGTGACAATCAACCTTTGCTGGTCCCTGCCGCAGAAGCAGCAGGCGCCGAGAAGGATGTCGGAGCTCCGCTGAGCAACTGGCTGAGTATCAACGGCAAAGTCTATGGTGGCGAGCTCGCCCTTAGCTGGACCTTCGACCAGAGCCGGTTCGACCCGGCAGTGATCGAGTGCCTGGCCAAAGATTACATCTCCGAGCTGCACGCACTGGTCGAGCACTGCTGCAATCCTTGCAACCAGGGCGTGACACCCTCGGACTTCCCGCTGGCAGGTCTGAACCAGGCGCAACTGGATGCCCTGGCGATCGACCTGGGGCAGATCGATGACCTCTATCCGCTGTCACCACTGCAGCAAGGCATGCTGTTTCACACCCTCTACGAGCAAGATAGCGAGCAACTGGCTGGCCGCAGCTACATTAACCAGATGCGCATGGACATCGGCGGCCTGGATCCTCAGACCTTCGCCAAAGCTTGGCAGGCAGCGATCGACCAGCACGACACCCTGCGCAGTTGCTTCCTCTGGCAAGGAGACATGGCCCAGCCGCTGCAGGTCGTACTCAAACACCTGCCGGTGCCTCTCGTCCTGCTCGACTGGCAACAACGCCAAGGCCTGCCAGCAGCACTGGAGCAACTGGCTCGCGACGAATTGCAACAGGACTGGCCACTGGACCGGTCGCCGCTGTTCCGACTTGTGCTGGTCAGGACATCTGTCGACCAATATCATCTGATCCACACCAGCCACCACATTCTGATGGATGGCTGGAGCACCTCGCAATTGCTCGGCGAAGTCCTGCAACGCTACAGCGGCCATACCGTCGCCGTGACGCCAGGTCGCTATCGTGACTACATTGCTTGGCTGGGCCGCCAAGATGTCGAGGCCGACCAGGCGTACTGGCACGCACAACTGGCCAGTCTCGACGAACCCACACGTCTTGCCCAGTCCATCGCCCATGGTAGTGGCGAGCGGGGACACGCCTCGCAATACCTGCACCTTGATGCCGAACGCACCCAGCGCTTGAACGATTTCGCCCGGCAGCAGAAAGTCACCCTTAATACCCTGGTCCAGGCCGCCTGGCTGGTGTTGCTGCAGCGCTACAGTGGGCAGCCCAGCGTGTGCTTTGGTGCAACCGTGGCCGGCCGGCCCTCCGAGGTGACAGGCGTGGAGCAACAGGTCGGGCTGTTCATCAACACCCTGCCGGTCATCGCCAAACCGCGCCCCGACTACAGCGTGGCCTATTGGCTACAGCACCTGCAGGAATACAACCTGGCCTTGCGCGAGCACGAACATACGCCATTGAGCGACATTCAGC
Source organism: Pseudomonas sp. X10 (assembly GCF_054889225.1). Lineage (NCBI taxonomy): Bacteria > Pseudomonadati > Pseudomonadota > Gammaproteobacteria > Pseudomonadales > Pseudomonadaceae > Pseudomonas > Pseudomonas sp. X10. The sequence continues at coordinate 3,809,091 of NZ_CM142677.1, forward strand.
GCTGGGCCGGCCAGCGCGGTGAGGCACTGTTTGACAACATTCTGGTATTCGAAAACTACCCAGTATCCGAAGCCTTGGAGCAGGAAGCGCCAGCGGGACTGGCCTTCGACAAGGTGTCCTATCACGAGCAGACCAACTACCCGCTGACCCTGGCTATCAGCGTCGGCAAGCAGATGGTATTGCACGCCAGCTTTGCCCGCACACACTTCGCCGACGCCACCGTGCAAGACATTACTCAGCACCTGGTCAACCTGCTCGAGGCCATGAGCATCGACGCCGAGCGCCACCTGGGCGAGCTGTCAATGCTCAGAGCCGATGAGCTGGACACCCAACTGCTGAGTTGGAACGCCACCGCTGTGTCGTACCCACTCGACACCGCCGTGCACCAACTGATCGAGACCCAGGTCGAGCAGGCGCCAGACGCCCCGGCCCTGGTCTTCGGCGAGCAGCAATTGAGCTACGCTCAGCTCAACCAGCGCGCCAACCAACTGGCCCATGCCTTGATCGCCCAAGGCGTCGGCCCGGACGTGCTGGTCGGCATCGCCACCGAACGCAGCATCGAAATGGTCGTCGGCTTGCTGGCCATCCTCAAGGCCGGCGGCGCCTATGTCCCGGTCGACCCGGAATACCCCACCGAGCGCCTAGCCTACATGCTCGAGGACAGCGGTATCGAGCTGCTGCTCGCCCAGTCGCACCTGCAACTGCCCTTGGCCGAGCGTGTCCAGCGCCTGGACCTGGATCTGCTCGACCTTTCCACCCAGCCTGGGCACAACCCGAACATCGCCCTGCACCCGGAAAACCTCGCCTACGTCATCTACACCTCCGGCTCCACCGGCAAACCCAAGGGTGTCGGCAACCGCCACAGTGCCCTGACCAACCGCCTGTGCTGGATGCAGCAGGCCTATGCCCTGGACGCACGCGACACCGTGCTGCAGAAGACCCCGTTCAGCTTCGACGTCTCGGTCTGGGAGTTCTTCTGGCCGTTGATGACTGGCGCCCGCCTGGCTGTGGCAACTCCGGGCGATCACCGCGAGCCGGCGAAGCTGATCGAGCTGATCAACCGCCACCAGGTCAGCACCCTGCACTTCGTGCCGTCGATGCTCCAGGCCTTCCTGCTCGACGAGGCCGTGTCCAGTTGCACCAGCCTGACCCGCATCGTCTGCAGTGGTGAGGCACTGCCGGTGGATGCCCAGCAGCAGGTGTTCGCCAAGCTGCCCAAGGCCGGCCTGTACAACCTCTACGGTCCGACCGAGGCGGCCATCGATGTCACCCACTGGACCTGCCGCGAGGAAGGCAAGGACAGCGTTCCGATCGGCCAGCCGATCGCCAACCTGGGGACTTTCATCCTCGACGGCGAGCTGCAACCGGTGCCGGTTGGCGTGGTCGGCGAGCTGTACCTGAGCGGTGCAGGCCTGGCCCGTGGCTACCACCGCCGTCCTGCGCTGACCGCCGAACGCTTCGTCACCAGCCCGTTCAACAGCGGCGAGCGCCTGTACCGTACTGGTGACCTGGCCTGCTACCGCGCCGATGGTGTGATCGAGTACCGTGGCCGCATCGACCACCAGGTAAAGATCCGTGGGCTGCGTATCGAACTCGGTGAGATCGAGGCACGGCTGATGGAGCTGGAGGCGGTGCGCGAAGCGGTGGTGCTGGCGGTGAAGGCCGGCAATAGCCTGCAACTGGCCGCCTATCTGGTACCAAGCCAGGGAGCGCTGGTGCACGCCTCGGCCACGGAGCAGCAGCATTGGCGTGAGCAGGTCCGGCAACAACTACTGCAGATGTTGCCGGACTACATGGTACCGGTGCACCTGGTGCTGCTCCCGCAGTTGCCGTTGAGCCCCAATGGCAAGCTCGACCGCAGAGCCCTGCCGGCCATAGACAACGCCCGCCTGCAACACGAACATGTCGCCCCCAGCAATGTCGTGGAAGAGCGCCTGACGGATATCTGGCAATCGGTGTTGAAGCTTGAGCGTGTGGGCGTGACAGACAACTTCTTCGAACTGGGCGGTGACTCGATCATCTCTATTCAGGTGGTCAGCCGCGCCCGCCAGGCCGGCATCCACTTCACGCCGAAGGCGCTGTTCGAACAGCAGACTATCCAGCGCCTGGCCGCCGTCGCCCAGACCCGCGACAGCAGCCCGGTGTTCGAGCAGGTAGCCCTGCACGGACCGACACCGCTGCTACCGATCCAGCAACTGTTCTTCAGCCAGTCCATGCCCGAACGCCACCACTGGAACCAGGCAGTGCTGCTGCGCAGCGACCAGCATCTTGAAGCCCGGGCATTGGAGCAGGCGCTTCAGGCATTGGTCCTGCATCATGACGCCCTGCGCCTGCGCTTCGACGAAACCGCCGATGGCTGGCAGGCCGAGTTCCGCTCACCTGAAGCGCAACAGCAGGTCTGGATACAAACGCCCCTGCTCTGGCAGCACAAGGTCGACGATGAACAAGCCCTACAGCCCCTGTTCGAGTCCGCTCAGCGCAGCCTTGACCTGCAAAGCGGGCTGGTCCGTGCGGTACTAGTCGAACTGGCCAACGGCAGCCAGCGCCTACTGTTGGCCATCCATCATCTGGTGATCGACGGTGTGTCTTGGCGCATGCTTTTCGAAGACCTGCAAACCGGCTACCAGCAAGCCTTGGCAGGCCAGCCCTGCACACTAGCGGAAAAGACCAGTTCCTTGCGCGCTTGGGCCGAACAATTGCAGGCAGCCGCATGCAATGGTCAGCTCAAGCAGGAGCTGGGCTACTGGCAAGAGCAGCTGCAAGGCGTGAACCCCGACCTACCCCGCGACCGCACAGTGGAGCGTCTGCCCAATCGCCAGGCCCGCAGTGTCCAGGTGACACTAGACGCTCAACGCACCCGCCAGTTACTGCAACAGGCACCGGCCGCCTACCGCACCCAGGTCAATGACCTGCTGCTCAGTGCCCTGGCTCGCACCATCACCCGCTGGAGCAGCCAACCTGATCTGCTGCTACAACTGGAAGGCCATGGCCGTGAAGAGCTGTTAGACAACCTCGACCTGACCCGCACCGTTGGCTGGTTCACCAGCCTCTTCCCTGTGCGTCTGACTCCGGCTACAGAGCTTGGCGAGACCATCAAGCAAGTCAAGGAGCAACTGCGTGCCATCCCTAACAAAGGCCTCGGCTTCGGTGCCCTGCGCTACTTAGGCGATCCCCATGTGCAACAAACCCTGCAGGCACTGCCAGTTCCACGCCTGACCTTCAACTACCTAGGCCAGTTCGATGGCAGCTTCGACACCGGGCGGGACGCCCTCTTCGTCCCAGCCGGAGAAAGCGCGGGCACCGCCCAGAGCCTGGAAGCCCAACAAGGCAACTGGCTGACCGTCAACGGCCAGGTGTTCGACGGAAAACTGGGACTGACCTTTGGCTACAACAGCGACATGTACAACGACCAAACCATCCAGGCCTTGGCCGATGACTACCTAACTCAACTGATCCAACTGATCCAACACTGCCTGCATCCGGACAACCATGGCCTGACTCCCTCGGACGTGCCCCTGGCCCGGCTAAGCCAGGCACAGCTGGACAGCCTGCCGGTGGCAGTTGCACAGGTCGAGACGATCTACCCGCTGGCCCCGATGCAGCAAGGAATGCTGTTCCACACGCTCTACCAACAGGAGAACGGTAACTACATCAACCAGATGCGCCTTGACGTCAGCGGCCTCGATGCCGAGCGTTTCCGCGCTGCCTGGCAGGCGACCCTGGATGCCCACGATGTGCTGCGTAGCGGTTTCCTCTGGCAAGGCCAACTGAACGAGCCCCTGCAAGTGGTGTACAAGCAAGTCGAACTACCCTTCACCCTGCTCGACTGGTCAACGCGCCCAGACCTGGCGGAGGCCCTGAACACCCTAGCCACCGAAGCCCTGGCAACGCCCTTCGACCTGGCCCAGCCCCCCCTGTTGCGCCTGCACATGCTGCGCACCGGTAGCAATAGCCATCACCTGATCTACACTCACCACCACATCCTCATGGATGGCTGGAGCAACTCGCAGATGATGGGCGAGATCATGCAACGCTACAGCGGTCAGGTAGTGCCGCAGGCTACTGGACGCTACAGCGATTATGTCGCCTGGTTGCAGGAGCAGGATGCGCAGAGCAACGAGAAGTTCTGGATCGAGCAACTGCGAGACTTTGAAGAGCCTACCCGCCTCGCTCCCGCCATCAATCCCTGGAGCACCAAACAGCTCGGACAAGGTCTGTATGAAACAGCACTGGATCCGACGAGGACCCAGTTCCTGGAGGCTTGCGCCCGCCAACAGAAGGTCACCGTCAATACTCTAGTGCAGGCTGCCTGGCTACTGCTCCTGCAACGCTGCACCGGGCAGCAGACGGTCTGCTTCGGCGCAACGGTTGCCGGGCGCCCCGCCGAACTCAAAGGGGTAGAGCAACAGCTAGGCCTGTTTATCAATACGTTGCCCGTCATTGCCACACCTCGTCCGGAAATCAGAGTCAACCAGTGGATTCAGCACATCCAGGCACAAAACCTCGACCTGCGTGAGCACGAACATACGCCACTGTTCGACATCCAGCGCTGGGCCGGCAGAGGTGGCGAGAGCCTCTTCGACAACATCCTGGTATTCGAAAACTACCCAGTTTCCCAAGCACTGGCCCAGACGGCCAGCGAGTCGCTGAGCTTCGGCAGCATCGACAGCCATGAGCAGACCAACTATCCCCTGAGTTTGATGGTCGGCCTAGGCGCGACCCTCACCTTACAACTGCGCTATGCCCGCAGGCAATTCAGCGCAGACTCCATCGAGCGCCTGGCTGGTTACCTGGTCACCTTGTTGCTGAATATGGTGGAACAACCGAACAGGGCTGTCGGAGAACTCACGTTGCTCGCAGAACAGGAACGTCATGTTCAGCAAGTGCAGTGGAATGCTACGGAGGTCGAACGCGTGCATACCCCGTCGGTCATCCGCTTGTTCGAGTCCCAGGCAGAAGCCCGCCCTGACGCGCCAGCGCTGAACTTCGATGATCAGACCTTAAGCTACTGCCAGCTCAATCAGCAGGCCAACCAGTTGGCGCACCAACTGATCGAACTCGGTGTCGGTCCCAACGTTCTGGTAGGGCTTGCAGCCGAACGCAGTGTCGAGATGATCATCGCACTGCTGGCGATCCTCAAGGCCGGCGGAGCTTATGTGCCACTGGACCCGGAGTATCCGGCTGAGCGGCTGGCCTACATGATCGAGGACAGCGGCATCGAGTTGCTGCTGACACAGTCGCACCTCCAATCTCGCTGGCCATTGCCGCCCCAACTCTCCGTGCTGTTGCTTGACCATCCGCAAAGCGACAAACACGGCAAAGACAACCCTGATGTTGCGCATACTCCACAAAGCCTGGCCTATGTCATCTACACCTCTGGATCCACCGGTCGCCCGAAGGGTGTAATGATTCCTCACCATGCCCTGAGCAACTTTGTCCTAAGCATGAGCCATGCTCCCGGCGTGAATGAACAGGATCGCATGCTGTCTCTGACTACCTTTTCCTTCGATATCTTCGGCCTGGAACTCTATGTGCCGCTGGCCAGCGGGTGCAGCGTGACACTGACTCGCCAAGGGATGAATCTGGATCCCGGAGCAATGCTTGAGTTGGTCCAAGCCCAGAACATCAGTGTGCTGCAGGCCACACCTTCGACCTGGCGCATGCTACTTGAACATCCGACCGCCGGCATCCTGCGCGACTGTAAGTTCCTGTGTGGCGGAGAAGCACTGCCTGACGACCTGGCCAACCGCATGCTCGAACTGTCGCCGAATATCTGGAACCTCTATGGCCCCACAGAAACCACCATCTGGTCTGCGCTCTACGCTCTGAACCACGGAAAGCCGAAACCCTACCTCGGCCATCCGATCGACAACACCACCCTCTTCATCGTCGATGACGGTCTGAACAGCATTCCTGTCGGAGCTGCTGGTGAGTTACTGATCGGTGGCCAAGGGCTCGCTCGTGGTTACTTCCGACGCCCGTCGTTGACCGCGGAACGTTTCATACCGCATCCTTTCGCCAGCGAGCCAGGATCCCGTCTGTACCGAACGGGCGACTTGGCACGCTATCGAGAAGATGGCGTGATCGAGTACCTCAGCCGCCTCGATCACCAAGTGAAGATCCGCGGTTTACGTATAGAGCTGGGTGAAATCGAATCACATGCGCTGCAGGTAAGAGGAGTACGCGAAGCGACCGTCGTTGCCCAGCAGACCCCGGCCGGGCAACGTCTGGTGGGCTATGTGGTGGCCAGCGAAGCGCTTGACTCGCAGGGCGAGCAAGCCTTGCGCGATGCACTGTTGACATCGCTCAAGGCCGATCTGCCGGAGTACATGGTGCCAGGACAGTGGCTTTTCCTTGAGCAGATGCCACTGACGCCAAACGGCAAACTCGACCGCAAGGCACTTCCCAAGCCGGCGGACATACAGGCCAACCGCCCCTACGAGGCCCCTTGTTCCGAGCAAGAGTGTCAGATGGCTTCCATCTGGCAAGACCTTCTGCAGGTTCAACGGGTAGGCCTGAGCGACAACTTCTTCGAACTGGGCGGACATTCGCTACTCGCTGTCCGCCTGGTCGCACGTGTTCAACTGGAGATGGGCCTGCAAATGTCGGCACAGACACTTTTCGATGCACCGACGTTGGCTCTGCTGATTGCTGCACTACAACAGACTATGAATCAGGTCGACAACAGCAAATTGAGCAAACTTGAAGCACTGTTCGACGAACTGGAGGAAGTGTGATGGACAAGGAAATGGCCGCTCGGATCGCCAAGCGATTCATCACACTGCCGCTGGAAAAGCGCAAAGCGTTTCTGGAAAAGATGCTTGGTGAAGGTGTGTCACCTGCGAACCTGCCAATACCTCAGATCAGCGAAGAGGTCGATAGCATCCCACTATCGTTCGCCCAGGAGCGCCAGTGGTTCCTATGGCAACTAGAGCCCGAAGGCAGTGCTTACCATGTTTCGACAGCCTTGCGCATACGCGGTGAACTGGACATCAAGGCATTGGAAGACAGCTTCAATGCCCTGGTTGCCCGCCACCAAAGCCTGCGCACAAGGTTTACCGTGACTGAAAGCGGTCCCGTGCAAACAATTACACCACGGCTGGTGCTGGGTATCGCCCGGCATGCCTTGGCCTTGCCGAACGAAGTTGAACAGGCCAATACAGCCATCATTCGTTTCATCGAAGATCAGACTGGCACACCCTTTGATCTTCAACAGGGCCCTCTACTACGTATTGCCCTGGCCCGTCTGTCCACGGAAGACCACCTGCTGGTCTTGACTCAGCACCATATCGTTTCAGATGCGGCCTCGCTGCAAGTCATGGTGCACGATCTCGTGCAGCTCTATACAGCGTTTCGCGAGGGTCGCAAACCGGATATGCCTCAACTGCCGATCCAGTATGCCGACTATGCGATCTGGCAACGGCGCTGGATGGAGGCCGGTGAGCGCGATCGGCAACTTGACTACTGGCTTGCCAAACTCGGTGGCGAGCAGCCGGTATTGGAGTTGCCTTTGGATCATATCCGCCCGGCCACCCAGAGTTATCGTGGAGCACGGCTGGATGTCAGCCTTGAGACCTCGGTAGCCGAGGACATCAAACACTTGTCTCAAGTGCATAACGTAACATCCTTCATGTTGTTACTGGCCTCCTGGCAAGCTCTGCTACATCGCTATAGCCGACAGGAAGATGTTCGCGTCGGTGTACCGGTGGCCAATCGCAATCGAGTGGAAACTGAAAAGCTGATTGGTTTCTTCGTCAACACGCAGGTCTACAAAGCTGACTTCACCGAATCCTTGACCTTTGCCGACCTTCTTCTGCAGGTCAGACAAACCGCCCTTGAGGCGCAAGCCTTCCAAGAGCTTCCGTTCGGCGACTTGGTCGAAGCACTGCAACCGGCCCGCAGCCTCAGTGTCACGCCACTGTTTCAGGTCCTCTACAATCACAGTGGATCCACTGATGAACACAAGAATCCAGCCAGTTCCCTGGACATAGAAAGCCTGCAATGGGACACCCACACGGCGCAGTTCGATCTGACTCTCAATACCGTTGAGACTTTTCAGGGCTTCAAGGCCAGTTTCACCTACGCCACCGACCTGTTCGAGCGTAACACCATCGAACGCATGGCCCGCCACTGGCAAAACCTCCTGCGCGCCATGGTCAGCCTGCCTGACCAGGCCATCGGTGAACTTCCGATGCTCGAGGCCGATGAGCTGGACACCCAACTGCTGAGTTGGAACGCCACCGCTGTGTCGTACCCACTCGACACCGCCGTGCACCAACTGATCGAGACCCAGGTCGAGCAGGCGCCAGACGCCCCGGCCCTGGTCTTCGGCGAGCAGCAATTGAGCTACGCTCAGCTCAACCAGCGCGCCAACCAACTGGCCCATGCCTTGATCGCCCAAGGCGTCGGCCCGGACGTGCTGGTCGGCATCGCCACCGAACGCAGCATCGAAATGGTCGTCGGCTTGCTGGCCATCCTCAAGGCCGGCGGCGCCTATGTCCCGGTCGACCCGGAATACCCCACCGAGCGCCTAGCCTATATGCTCGAGGACAGCGGTATCGAGCTGCTGCTCGCCCAGTCGCACCTGCAACTGCCCTTTGCCGAGCGTGTCCAGCGCCTGGACCTGGATCTGCTCGACCTTTCCACCCAGCCTGGGCACAACCCGAACATCGCCCTGCACCCGGAAAACCTCGCCTACGTCATCTACACCTCCGGTTCCACCGGCAAACCCAAGGGTGCCGGCAACCGCCACAGTGCCCTGACCAACCGCCTGTGCTGGATGCAGCAGGCCTATGCCCTGGACGCACGCGACACCGTGCTGCAGAAGACCCCGTTCAGCTTCGACGTCTCGGTCTGGGAGTTCTTCTGGCCGTTGATGACTGGCGCCCGCCTGGCTGTGGCAGCTCCGGGCGATCACCGCGAGCCGGCGAAGCTGATCGAGCTGATCAACCGCCACCAGGTCAGCACCCTGCACTTCGTGCCGTCGATGCTCCAGGCCTTCCTGCTCGACGAGGCCGTGTCCAGTTGCACCAGCCTGACCCGCATCGTCTGCAGTGGTGAGGCACTGCCGGTGGATGCCCAGCAGCAGGTGTTCGCCAAGCTGCCCAAGGCCGGCCTGTACAACCTCTACGGTCCGACCGAGGCGGCCATCGATGTCACCCACTGGACCTGCCGCGAGGAAGGCAAGGACAGCGTTCCGATCGGCCAGCCGATCGCCAACCTGGGGACTTTCATCCTCGACGGCGAGCTGCAACCGGTGCCGGTTGGCGTGGTCGGCGAGCTGTACCTGAGCGGTGCAGGCCTGGCCCGTGGCTACCACCGCCGTCCTGCGCTGACCGCCGAACGCTTCGTCACCAGCCCGTTCAACAGCGGCGAGCGCTTGTACCGTACTGGTGACCTGGCCTGCTACCGCGCCGATGGTGTGATCGAGTACCGTGGCCGCATCGACCACCAGGTAAAGATCCGTGGGCTGCGTATCGAACTCGGTGAGATCGAGGCACGGCTGATGGAGCTGGAGGCGGTGCGCGAAGCGGTGGTGCTGGCGGTGGATGGCCCGAGCGGCCAGCAACTGGTCGGCTATGTAGTGCCCAACGGCGGACTCGAACAGGATGGCCTGCGCGAGCAGTTGAAGAGCGCGCTCAAGGCGCACCTGCCGGACTACATGGTCCCGGCCCAATGGGTGCTGTTGGAGCAGATGCCGCTGAGCCCGAACGGCAAGCTCGACCGCAAGGGGTTGCCGAAGCCGGATGCCAGCCAGCAGCGCACCTATGTGGCGCCAGAGAGTGAGCTGGAGCAGCGCGTCGCGCATATCTGGCAGAACGTCCTCAAACGCGAAAAAATCAGCGTGACGGACAACTTCTTCGAGCTCGGTGGCGACTCGATTATCTCCATCCAAGTGGTCAGCCAAGCCCGCCAGGCAGGGATACGCTTTACCACTAAGGAACTGTTTCAACACCAGACAGTGCAAAGCCTGGCCACCGTGGCCCGCATGGACATGCAAGGTTTGAATATCGACCAAGGCACGGTCACGGGCGAGACCGCCCTGCTGCCATTTCAGCAACTGTTCTTGGAACATGCCTCTTGCGAGCAGAACCACTTCAACCAGTCGGTCATGCTTGAGCCTGCCAAGACACTCGATGCAAGGCTCCTGGAGCAGAGCCTTCATCTGCTGGCGGCCCACCATGACGCCCTGCGCCTGAGGTTGCGCAAGGAAGAAAACCAATGGGTAGCCAGCATTGCCCCGCCTGACACGACAGCAAACCTGCTCTGGCAGGCCCAGATCGAAAATGAACAAGTCCTGAATGAATGGGCCAACCGCACCCAGACCAGTCTGGATATCGAGCAAGGCCCTCTGCTGCGTGCCCTGCTCGCCACCCTGCCTGATGGCAGCCAGCGCCTGCTACTGGTAATTCACCACATGGCGGTGGATGGTGTGTCCTGGCGCATCCTGCTCGATGACCTGCAGCAGGCCTACCAGCAGTTGTTCGCCGGCCAACCCGTAAAGCTTCCCGCCAAGACCAGCTCGGTCAAGGCCTGGGTGGAACAGTTGCAGGCGTATGCTCGCAGCGAGGCGTTGCAGCAGGAACTGGACTACTGGAAGACTCAGTTGCAAGACGCCCCCGCCGCTCTGCCCTGCGAGCGTCCGGAGGGTAGCTTGCAAAACCGCTTCGTACGCAGCGTACAGAGCGGTCTCGATGCGCAGTTGACCCGTCAGTTGCTGCAGGAAGCGCCCGCCGCCTACCGCACGCAGATCAACGATCTGCTGCTCACCGCCCTGGCCCGAGTGATCGGTCGCTGGAGCCAGCACGCCAGCACTCTGATCGCACTGGAAGGCCATGGTCGCGAAGACCTGTTCGACAACATCGACCTGACCCGCACTGTCGGCTGGTTCACCAGCCTCTTCCCGGTGCGCCTGACCCCGGCTGCCGACCTGGACGCTTCGATCAAAGCGATCAAAGAGCAGTTGCGGGCGATCCCGGACAAGGGCATCGGCTTCGGCACCCTGCGCTACCTCGGTGATGAACCGGCGCGCCAGTCCCTGGGCGCCTTGCCTACCCCGCGCATCACCTTCAACTACCTCGGCCAGTTCGACGGCAGCTTCGACAGCGACGAAGGCACACTGCTGCGCCCCGCCGCCGAAAGCACCGGTGCCAACCAAAGCCCGCAGGCCAATCTGGGCAACTGGTTGGAGCTGAACGGCCAGGTTTATGGTGGCGAGTTGAGCATGAACTGGAACTTCAGCACGCAGATGTTCGACGAGGCGACTGTCCAGCGACTGGCCGATGACTTCAGCCAGGAATTAGCCGTCATCATCGCCCACTGCTGCGATCCACGGCACCAGGGCCTGACCCCCTCGGACTTCCCGCTGGCCTCGATCAGCCAGCAGCAGCTGGACCACCTGCCGGTACCGTGCAGCCAAGTCGAAGACCTCTACCCGCTGTCGCCGATGCAGCAGGGCATGCTGTTCCACACCCTAGAATCCAGGGAGGCGAGCCTGTACATCAACCAGATGAGCGTGCCCGTCGAAGGTCTCGACAGCCAACGCTTCATCGCCGCCTGGAACGCGGTCATTGCCCGCCACGAGATCCTGCGCAGCGGCTTCTGGACCGCCAACGAACTCGCCGAGCCTCTACAGGTGGTCTACAAGACCGCCACACTGCCAGTGCGCGAACTGGACTGGCGCAATCGCGACCTTACCCCACAGGCTCTGCAGCAACTGCTCGAAGCCGACTGTGCCGAAGGCTTCGACCTGCTACGCGCCCCCCTGACCCGACTGACCCTGGTCAACCTCGGCGAGCAGCACCACCATCTGGTCTGGACCAGCCACCACATCCTCATGGACGGCTGGTCCAGCTCACGCCTGCTCGGTGAGGTGTTCGAGCTGTACAACGGCGGCACCCCGGTGGCCAAGCGTGGCCAGTACCGCGACTACATCCAATGGCTGCAACGCCAGTCGCAGACCGATCTGGAGCAGTTCTGGAAGGACAAGCTGCAAGGACTCGATGGCCCGACCCAACTGACCAACAGTCTCGCACCGCGTCCGCCCGCCGAACTGGAGGGCCATGATGCCCTGTACCTGCACTGGGATACGCAGCGCACCCAACGCCTGCGCGATCAGGCCCAACGACTGCGAGTCACGCCCAACACCCTGATACAAGCCGCCTGGCTATTGTTGTTGCAACGCTATACAGGCCAGCAGACTGTCTGTTTTGGCGCTACCGTGGCCGGCCGACCAGCCAGCCTGAACGGTGCCGAGGAAATGCTCGGACTGTTCATCAATACCCTGCCAATCATCCAGGCACCACAGCCACAGCAGCGTACCGAAGACTGGTTGCAGGCGCTGCAGGGCTACAACCTGGAAGCACGCGACTACGAGCATGCCTCGCTGGCCGACCTGCAACGCTGGGCCGGCCACAGCGGCCAGGCGCTGTTCGACAGCATCGTCGTGTTCGAGAACTACCCGGTGGACGAGCGCCTGCAGGAAGCCGAGCAAAACCAGTTGAGCTTCGGCGAGGTGAGCAACCGCGACGTCACCAACTTCGCCATGGACCTGGCGGTCAACCTGGGCAACAGCCTGAAGATCGAGTTCCTCTACCTGCGCAACCGCTTCACCGAAGCGGCCACCGCACAGATCCGCGACAGCTTCGAGATGTTGCTCACGGCGCTGCTCGACAACCCCCAGGCCAGTCTCGGCAGCTTGGTGATGCTGACCACAGACGAACAACAAGCGCTCACCCAGCGCAACAGCCTGGCTCCGACCGACGGCGGCACGCCACTGCTGGCCGAGCGAATCCGCAAGCATGCCCAACAGCAACCGCACCGCATCGCCGTCACCTGCGCGGACATTGACCTGAGCTATGGCGAACTGGAGCTTCGCGCCAACCGCCTGGCTCACTATCTGATCGCCCAGGGTGTCGGCCCCGAAACCTGCGTGGGCATTGCCCTGGAACGCTCGATCGAGGTGATCGTAGCCTTTTACGCAGTGATGAAGACCGGCGCCGCCTACGTGCCGCTGGACATCGACTACCCGCAGGAGCGGGTGCGCTGGATCGTCGAAGACAGCGGCATGCCGCTGCTGCTCACCCAGAGCTCGGTGCGCAGCCGCCTCACCGGCATCGCCGGCTGCGCTTTGGTCGAACTGGACAGCCTGGCCCTGGACAACCAACCGGCCGACTGCCCTCCATCCCGCGCCCTGGAGGATAACCTCTCCTACCTGATCTACACTTCCGGCTCCACCGGCCAGCCGAAAGGCGTAGCAGTGAGCCATGGGCAGATCCGCATGCACTGCCTGGCCATCGCCGAGCGCTACGAGATGGACGCCAGCACCCGTGAACTACTGTTCATGTCCTTCGCCTTCGACGGCGCCCAGGAACGCTGGCAGTCGACCCTGCTCGGCGGCGGCCAGCTAGTGCTGCGCGACAACCGCCTGTGGACTCCGGAAGAAACCTGGCAGGCACTGCACCAGCACGCCATCGACATCGCCTGCTTCCCGCCGGCCTACCTGCAGCAACTGGCCGAGTACGCCGACAACGTCGACGCCGCGCCACCGGCGGTACGCATCTACTGCTTCGGTGGTGACGCAGTGGCCAATGCCAACTTCGAGCTGGTCAAGCGCACGCTCAAACCGGCGTTCCTCACCAATGGCTACGGCCCAACCGAGACTGTGGTCACGCCACTGCTGTGGAAGGTCGATGTCAGCCAACCTTGCGAAGCGGCCTATGCCCCCATCGGCACTCGTGTGGGCCAGCGCACGCTTTACGTCCTCGACGAGCAGCTCAACCCGCTGCCGGTGGGCGTCGCCGGTGAACTGTACATCGGTGGCCTGGGCGTAGCCCGGGGCTATCACCAACGCCCAGGGCTGAGCGCCGAGCGCTTTGTCGCCGACCCGTTCGCCGACGGCAGCCGGCTGTACCGCACCGGCGATCTGGTGCGCCAGCGTCCAGACGGTGTGTTCGATTACCTCGGTCGCCTGGACAACCAAGTCAAGGTGCGCGGTTTCCGCATCGAGCTGGGTGAGATCGAATCGCGCTTGCGCCAGCAGGATGCCGTGCAGGATGCCGTGGTAGTAGCGCGCGACACCAGCACCGGCAAGCAACTGATCGGCTACGTGGTCGCCGCCCGCGGGGACGGTCTGGGTGAGCACCTGCGCACCGCCCTGCAGGCCGACCTGCCGGACTACATGGTGCCGGTACAGATCCTGGTCATGGATACCTTCCCACTCAACCCAAACGGCAAGCTGGACCGCAAGGCCCTGCCCAACCCAGACTTCAAGGCACGCACCTTCGTCGCCCCACGCAACGCTCTGGAGCAAGGCTTGGCGGCGATCTGGCAGGAGGTGCTGGAAGTCGAGCAGGTGAGTGTCACCGACAACTTCTTCGAGCTCGGTGGTGACTCGCTGCGGGTACTCAAGGTGCTGTCAAAAGTCCGCGCCCAACCGACATTGGGCATCGAGTTGAAATTGCGCGACCTGATGGCCCGCCCAACCATCGGCGAGCTCTCCGGCTACAACAATGAGGACACCTCGCTCGATCCTCTGCTGCTGCTCAACAGCCAGGTCGAAGACAATGCGCCCTTGTTCTGCCTGCACGCCGGTTTCGGCACAGTGTTCGATTACGAGCCTCTGGCCCGCCGCCTGGACGGCCGGCGCAGCGTCTACGGCCTACAGTGCCGCATGCTGCTCGACCGCGACTGGCAAGACGATAACCTGCAAGCCATGGCCATCGACTATGCCCAGTACATCCGCCAGAAGCAGGCTTGTGGCCCGTATCATCTGCTGGGTTGGTCTCTGGGGGGCACGCTGGCTGTACTGGTCACCGAGGAGCTGGAGAAACAAGGTCAGCGCGTCAACTTCCTCGGCCTGGTCGACAGTTTCCTACCCTCGCCCGCCACCGCGGCAGCCCCGGTCGATACGGACTGGGGCGAAGATCTTGGCAGCTTCCTCGCGGTGATCCTCGGGGGGCCGGCCGAGCAGTTGCCGGCCCTGTCGTTGCCAGCCCGCAGTGATACGGCGCAAGTGGAAAAACTGATCGCGCAAGTGCAAGCGCAGTCGGGCGTGGCCTCGGCCTATGCCAGCATCAGCACTGAGGAGCTGGCTCATACCTTCCTCGTGGCCATGCGCCTGAAGGCCCTGTCCAGCGGCATCTCCACGCTGCCGGCGACCCGCGCCCAAGCTCACTGCTGGTGGGCCTCCACAGCCAACGGGCAACCCTCGGTCGTGCTGGACCACGCACTGACCAACGAACCCATCGGTGCCGGACACTACGACATGCTCAAGCATGCCGACCTGCTACGCCAACTCCTGCAGCAGTTGCAGGAGGCACCCAGTCCCATCAGCTGAAACAGCGCCGCCCCGGTCACCGGGGCGGCACTCACCTATCAATCGATCAAGGATTCACCATGCCTCTGGACCCAGACCTCGAAGGCTTCCTGGAACTGGCCCAACTGGGCCGCTTTAGCGGCAAGAGTCGCCCCTTGCATGAACTGCCCGTTGCCCAGGCCCGTGCGGATTTCGAACAGACCTCACAAGTGCTCGATCCTTGCCCACCTGCCGCAGTGAGTGTCACTGAGCTAAGCATCCCCACCCGCGACGGCCAACAGATCCTGGCGCGGCTCTACCGCGCCTCGGGCTACAGCGGGGATGCCCAACCAAGCCTGCTGTATTTCCACGGTGGCGGTTACGTGGTCGGCAGCCTGGACTCCCACGACTCAGTGTGTCGGCGCCTGGCCGCCAGTGGGCAGCAGGCCGTGCTCGCACCAGCCTATCGCCTGGCGCCTGAGTCCCCTTTCCCGACCGCCGTAGAAGACGCCTTGGATGCGGCCAACTGGCTGGCCGAACAGGCCCGCTCGCTGGGCTTGGACAACCGCCAGGTGACGGTCGCCGGTGACAGTGCTGGAGCGACCTTGGCCACCGTGCTGGCGATCACCGCAGTACAACAGCCACAGCAGATTCAACTGGTACCCAAGGCCCAACTGCTGTTCTACCCGGTGGCCGACACGTCGTGCCAACGCGACTCGCACCGTCGCTATGCCGAAGACCACCTGCTGGAAACCGCGACACTGGAGTGGTTCTACCAACACTACAGCCGTGATCCGGCGCAACATCTGGACTGGCGCATCTCACCGCTGCTGGCCGAACTGAACGGCGCACTGGCACCAGCCTATATCAGCCTGGCCGAGTATGATCCGCTGTATGACGAAGGCATGGCCTATGCCAGACACCTGCAAGCCACCGGTACCATTGTGACCTTGCAGATACAGAAGGGATTGACCCATGACTTCCTGCGCATGGGTGGGATCGTGGGGGATGTGGCAGCGATCTATGCGGCTGCGGATGACTGGCTATCCAAGCTGTAGAACGTGCCGCGGGTGAACCCTCCCCCACGAGGCTGCAAACTGCAGGTCGCGTGGGGGCGGTTTTTCACCCAGCGATCAGACTACCAGAAAGTACCGCGCAAGGTCAGCATGTGGTTGCGTGGTTCGCCGTACCAGTTGCCAACTACTGAAGACCCAACGGTAAGGTAGTATTTTTTGTCAAAGGCATTGTTGAGGTTATAAGTGAGAGTCCAGTTATCATCCAAGCGGTATTCAGCCATGGCGTTCCATACAGTGTAACCCGCTTGGCGGTAATCATATTTCTCAGAGCCAATCGGCTCTCCACTACTGTCTATGATCGAAGCCATGCCGCTGACGTAACTGGCACTCTGTACATTCACACCCCCCCCCACCTTGAAGTCGCTATACTCTCCCGGCAGCCGATAAGTTGACCAAAGTTTGAATAGGTGCTTCGGCGTAATACTACTGAAAACGTCATCACTGTTTCGGTTACGGTTATTATTGTACGTATAGCCACCGATGATACTCCAATCCGGGAGAATCTCACCGCTAACCTCCATGTCAAAGCCTTTGCTGACCACTTCGCCTTGCGCCAGATAACAGCAACTCCCCCCAAACTGTACACCTTCTTGAGGATATCGTAGGTCTTCGACTGCCTGATTTTCTCGCTTGGTGTAGTACACGGCAAAGGAGGTATTCAACGCACCGCCCCACAACTCACCCTTGATGCCGGTCTCATATGTTTTACCAGTCATCGCCTTGAGCGAATTACCACTCTCTCTTGGTCCCTCGATCTTATCCTGTTGAGGTTTGTAGATTTCGGAATAGCTGGCATAAGCCGACCATTCGTCACTCAGGTCATAGACCACTCCACCATAGGGCACCACTTTAGTGGGCTCGCGCATGGAAATATCAGACTTGACATCCCACGTATCCCCTACGCGCTCGCTATATTTCTGCTCAAACTTATAGCGCTGTACCCGTGCACCAAGGATCACATGTAGAGGGTCCGTCAGGTGCAGGCGAAGAGTTGAATAAAGCCCATACTGGATCTGCGTGTTGGGCTTGTAGGTATTATTGTAGTCCTTGCGGGTCGGTGGCTCAGGCCACGGGGTCGCATCAGGATCAAAGACATCGATCGGTCCGAAGGCACCATCCAGTTGCCCGGTCCCAGTCCATTGGCTGGTTATCCTCTGATAGTCGGCGCCAAACAGAAATTCCTGCTCGTGCCCCAGCATATCGAACTTCCCGGCTAGGTTCATATCCGTCAGTTGCTGGTCACTCTTGTAACGGGCAACGGTTCCGAAACGAGTAGGTCCGGTATTGGTGACAGGATTGAGGCTGCCTACGTTGAACGCGCGCTTTTGCAAACCTACGTCTTGAGTCTGGGTATAACTGAGGTTCACTTTCCAGTCATCGGAAAAATCATGGTCAAGCTTGGCAAATATTTCCTGAGACCGACCGTCTTGAAAAGCCCAACTATCGGTCAAGTTGGTATGCCTAGGCAGACCGATATCGTCACCATTGCTGTAACGAGGCAAACCGGCGCTGGCGCCGTTTTCATTTACTCGTTCATAGCGCCCGCCAAACGTCAAGCGCGTATCGGGAAGGATATCTGCCTCGAGCACACCATAGATCGTGGGAGTTTGCGAACTGCGCTCATCGACAAAGTATTGTCGATCAGAATAAGCGGTCACTAAACGCCCACGTAACTTACCGTCAAATGCGATAGGCCCGGTCACATCCATTTGCGTACGATAGTTGTCCCAAGACCCGGCCGACGCTTCTACTTTCAGTTGGTACGTGTCGAGCGGACGTTTGCGAACAAGATTGATGATACCACCTGGATCGCCGGTCCCGCCGAAGAGCCCCGAGGCGCCACGCAAGACTTCGACATGGTCGAATTCGGCAAGGTTGTATACTTTGCTCGAGTAGAAACTACCAGCGGTGGTACCCAGCGCCATGGGTGCCGCACCATCAATCTGGATATTTTCAATGGGAAATCCACGCGAATAATACTGGAAAATTCGCTCATTGCTCTGCTGGATTGTCACGCCTGGCGTCGCCTGCATCGCGTCCGTCAGATCGTTCATGCCCTTGTCTCGTATCACCTCATTGGTGATAACCGAAACACTCTGTGGTGTTTGCCGCAGGCTGGTTGGTGTCTTGGAACCCGCACTGACCTTATTGGGTGTATAGGAACCGCTATTCTCGGTCATCTGCCCCATCCCCTGCCCTTGGATGGTGGTAGTCCCCAGTTCCAACGCATCCGAGACAGGCGCATCATTAATCAGATAGACCGCATTGTTCTCAATCCGGTATGTCAACCCCGCATTGCGCAACATCTGCTCCAACGCCTGCTGTGGCTCCATGTCACCAACCACCGCTGGCGCCTGCTTGCCACTGACCAACTCCGGCCCATAGAGAATCTGCAGGCCCGTCTGCTGCCCCAGCTCGAACAGGGCTTTATCCAACGACTGAGCAGGAATATTCAGTACCTTGTTCTCTGCATAGGCCGCACTGCCCATCCCCAGAGCCAAGCCCAGGACCACCATCGACGCCGATGTACACCAGTTGGCCGTAGCTCGCCTTATGGCGCCTGGAAGGCCGTTCTTTTGCTCGAGTTTCATAGTGTCGGATCACCCCAATAACGTTCAGTCGAAAGTCAAGAAATCGCCACCTCTTGCGGGCAGCTGATCGGTCAGTGGCCTTCCACGGCCTATGTCGCGGCACGCCTGGTGAAGCCAAGGAGCCGGCGCTCCTGCAGTTTTGTTGCCGAGCTAGAGAACAGACGAAAACAAAAATGAAAATTTAGGAGCAATTCACATTCGAGAAACATTTTCTTATGTGGTAACAGGCGCTTGTCTCCCTGGAAAAACAAACGCCCGCCAGGCCGGAGACCGACCTGGCGGGCGTTATGGAGCTTGCCGTGGCATCACACCTGGGTGCTGGCCCCTCGCAACTGCTGGGCCTTCTCCAGCAACCGCGCCTTCTCTTCGGGACTCAGGCTGTCCAGCCGCAAGCGCGCCGCAGCGAGTTTCTCCAATTGTCCCAGCGCTGTTTCCTGGAAGCGCAAGGCCTGAGCCAGAGCTGCGACACTGGGGTTGTCGAACACCACACCCGGATGGATCTCGCACTGCAACAGCTTGCGGATACCTGCCACCAGCTTGATCACCAATAAGGAATGGCCACCGATGGCGAAGAAGTCCTGCTCCACGCTCAACCGATCCAGGCCCAGCAGTTGCGCCATGCGGCTGGCCAGCAGTTCTTCGAGGGCATCACGCGGGGCCACGTACTCTGCGGTCTCCTGTGCCGAAACCGGCCGCTGGTACAACGCCACCCGGTCGATCTTGCCGTTGGCCAAACGCGGCATCTGCGCAAGAAGCAGGATATGCCGTGGCAACATGGCAGCCGGCAGGCGCAAGGCCAGCTCAGCGGCTAACGCCGCAGCCAGGTCCGCGGGGGCATCGCTGCGTGGTACCACATAGGCCACCGGCGCTGCCTCACCGTCTGCCAGGGTCGCCAGCACCACAGCCACTTCACTGACGTCCGCCAGGTTAGCCAGTTGGGCTTCTATCTCGGCCAGTTCGATACGGAAGCCGCGCACCTTGACCTGCTGGTCGGCACGCCCATAGAGCTGCACACCGCCCTCGGGCCGGTAGCGGGCCAGGTCACCCGTGCGGTAAAAGCGCTCACCGCCCACAGTGACGAACACCTGCGCGGTCTGCTCAGGTGCCGCCAGATACCCACGGGCCAACTGTTGGCCACCGATGTACAGTTCGCCCAGCTCGCCGCAGGCAGCCAACTGCTGATCCGCCGCGAGGATCAGCACACGGTTGTTCGCCAGCACCTGGGTCAGGGGCAGGGAAGCAGCCTGCAAATCTTCACCACGCACCGGGTGGACCAGCACGCCCACCGTGGCCTCGGTCGGGCCGTAGTGGTTGAACACACGGCAATCCCCCTTTACCTGCAGAATGCGCCGCACCAGAGCACCGCTCGCGGCCTCACCACCCAGCACCAAGGTCGCGGGCAGACAGGGCGCCTGGGCATCGAGCAGGGCAGACAGGTGCGATGGCACTATCTTCACGCAGTCGATCCGCTGCTCGCGGATGAAGCGGGCGAAGGCTTCCGGCGACTGGATACTGTCGTCATCGGCGATGTGCAGCGCCGCGCCCAGGTACAGGGCAGCGAACAGAGAGGTGTTGCCCAAGTCGGCGGCCACAGTCGAGGTCAAGGCGAAGCGACGACACTGCTCCAGGTTCAGTTGTTGGCAGACGCCGGCGCTGTAGTTGAGCAACTGCCGGTGCTCGACCACCACCCCCTTCGGTACACCTGTGGAACCGGAGGTGAACAATACATAGGCGACATCCTCACCACCCAGGGCAGGACCGGATACCTCGCCCGCCTCCAGTGGCAACGTCTCGATGTCCAGCGCCTTGATGGCCTGCCCCTCGAACCCGGCCGCCTGCGAGGCCTGGACCAGCAGCAGATTGGCCGAAGCCTGCTCGATCATCTGCAACTGCCGCACCTGCGGCCATTGCGGGTCAAGTGGCAGGTAGCCGGCACCCAGGTGCCAGCTGGCCAGGATCGCCACCACCAGTTGCGCTGAACGGGGCAGTGCCAAGGCCACCAGATCCCCCTTGCCCACACCCTGCCCGGCCAGTCCGGCTGCCAACTGGCGTACTCGCTGGTCGAGTTCTGCATAGCTCAGGGTGGCGCCGTCCGCCACCAGCGCAGGGGCGTCCGGTGCGGTCTCGGCCCATTGGGCGATGCGCTCGGGCAGCAGCACACGCTGCTCCAGCGGCGTTACACCTGGGTTGGGATCGAGCAGTGCCAGCCTGGCCGCCGCGCTGGACAGGTTCAGGCTCGACAACGCTTGCTGACCATCCTCGGCAATGCCCTGCAGCAAGGTCAGGAGTTGCTCCAGCAAGATCTGCACCGCCACCTGGCTGTAATGCCCGGCCTGCCCCTCGAGGCGCAGTTGAACGCCGTTATCGACGCTAACCTGCAGTTGCAGTTCGAACAGCGGTTGCGTCTCGTCCAGGCGGGACGGCTGCCAGCACGCGCCAGCCACCTGGCGTGACGCCAGGGCCTTGCGGACGACGAAGGCGTACGCCGGGCTGGCCAGTTGGCGCGGCACATTGTTTGCTGCGTACTCCTGCCAGGTCGTGTGCTGCTCCAGCAAGCCGGCCAGTTGCACGGCCCAAGCCGCGAAACCCTGGCCCAGGTCAAGCTTCAGGCTCAGCGGCAGGGTCTTCTCGAACAGGCCAATGCTGCTGGCGAAGAACTCGTAGTCGTCACGTCCGTCATGACGCCAGCCAACAGTAAAGCTGTCACGTCCGCTGATGCGTCCCAGCAAAGCCCACCAGGCGCTCTGCAGCAAGGTCTCCAGGTTGATCCCCGATTGCTCGGCCAGTGCAACAAGACCCTGGCGCAAACCGTCGTCGAGTATCGCATCGCAGCGATGCACCTGGCCGACGGCAGGGTCCTGGCGATACGGTAAACTCGGCGCGAGCGCGCCCTGCTCGTCAGGCAGTTGGGCCTGCCAGTATTGGCGTGCGGATTCGGCGTCCTCGTCGAACAATACTTCGCTGCGCCACTCCAGGTATTGAGCGAACTGCCCGGTTTCCTCGATTTCGCCATGCATCTCGGCCTCATAGGCCTGGGCCAAGCCATCGAACAGCACCGCCAGACTACCGGCATCAGCGGCCAGGCGAGGCACAGCCACAACCAACTGCCAACGGTCTTGCCCCTGTTCCAACAACAACGCCTGTAACTGTGTGCCAGTCTGCGGCCAAGGCGCGTTCAGCCAGGCATCCAACGAAGCGCCTGGTGCCGCCCGGTGCAACGTCACTGGCGCGGCTTCATCCTCAAGGAACTGACGCATGCCGTGGTAACCCGGCACCGCGGCCAGGCGTAAACGCAGCGCGCCATGGCGGGCCAACAGTTGCTCAAGAGCCTGCTGCAGGCGCCCGGCCTGCAACGGGCCGGCGATTTCGACCAGCAGGCAATGGGCGCTCTCGCGGCGTGGGGCGCCCACGGTCAGCAACGCTAAGTGCCGCTCCTGTTCAGGCAACAAGGCCAGGCCGGTATCCAGTGTCTCGCTCATGCACCTGCTCCATTTTTTCCCAGCGAGCCACCCTGGCTCTCGTTCAGTGCTTCCAAAGCACTGCGTTCGATCATGTCACCCATGGCGACGACTATCTTGCGGGGCCCCTCAAATGGGTCGCGAGCATGGGCGGCCAGCATGTTGTCGAGCAAGATCACGTCGCCTTTCTTCCAGTCGAAGCGCACTGCACAGGCCTCGTACAACTCTCCGATCAACTGCATCACCCCGTCCTCGATCGGCGAACCGTCACCGTAGTAGACGTGACGCGGCATGCGTTGCTCGCCAAACATCGCCAACAAGTCCTCGCGCACATCCGGATCCAGGCAATGGATGTGGTGCAGTTGCACTTGGTTGAAGAAGCTTTTCTCACCGGTCAGCGGGTGACGGATGATCGCAGGACACGGGGTGCGGATCTGCAGTTCGTCGTTGTCCAGCCAGGTCCACTGGATCCCGGCGGCCTCGCAGCGCGCTTCCACCTCGGCGCGATCCTCGGTCTTGAAGAAGTGCTGCCAGGAGACGTCGAGCTTGTCGGCAAAGGTGCGCACGTACAGCAGGCCTTTGCTCTCGAACTTCTCCCGCAGCGCGTCTGGCATGCGCTGATACATCAGCCGGCAGTCCACCACTGGGGTAGCCCCGCCGACCGGCGAAGGTTGCTCACAGAAGAACAACTGCTTGCGTGGCCAACGGTCCTGGTGGGAGCTCTCGTTATGGAAAAGAATCATCTTCTTCTCCGGATATGGGGTCGAGCGGTAGGTGTTCTTGCCGCCCTCCTTCTTCGGCAGATCGCCGTACTTTCCGTACAGGCCAGGCTGCACGGCCTCGGCGAAGGCTTCGAAGTCATGGATGTCACGCACCGCGAAGCCTCGGAAGAGAATGCCGGCGTGCTTGGCCAGCTTCTCCTCGACCAGGGTGCGGTTGTTGTTGATCCACTGGATCAGGTCCAGCCCGGGATCGGTCGGTTCCCACATTACCGGGAAGACCTGGCCCGGGACCATGAGGCTTTCGCGCATCACACTGATGGCCGGCTTCACGTTCGGGCCCTGGGCCTTCTTGAGGAACTTGCCCAGTTTGTCGGCCTTGCTCGGTACAGCGGGTTTTGCAGGCGCGACCACCTGGGCCGCAGTGTTGGTAGGCATCTTGATGTCCCCTAGACGTTTATCTGGATCACTCACCATCTGTTCGAGAATGGTCATCCAGCCTTTCACGCAGAGCTCGATACGTTCTTGTTGGAATAGGTCGCTGGCGTACTGCCAGGTGCCATGCAGTTGACCCGCTTCTTCGTCGATGAACAGCGCCATGTCGAACTTGGAGAAGCCTCCGGTACTCGGGATAGCCTCGGCCTGTAGGATCTGGAAGCCGCTCTGGCGCACCGGCAGGTTGTTCATCACGAACAGAACCTGGACCAGCGGGTTGGTACCCTTGTGCCGAGGAGCGCCGACACTGTCGACGATCTGGTCGAATGGCAACTCTTGGTGCTCGAAGGCGCTCAGCGCGGTCTCCTGCACCTTGGCCAGGTACTGGCGCACCGACAACTGGGCCTGCCAGCGCGAGCGCAATGGCAGCACGTTGATGAAGAACCCGATCAGAGCTTCCAGCTCAGGCTGCGAACGACCAGCAACGTCGGCGCCGACCAGCACGTCATCGCTGTCGCTCAAGCGGTGCAGCATCACCTGGAAGGCCGCCAGCAAGACACTGTAGAGGGTCACGCCCGCCTCGCGAGCCAGTGTCTTGAGCGCCTCGTGCAGAGGCTGCGGCAGAGTGAAGCTAAGGTCACGCCCGGCCTGACTCGCCTTGGCCTGGCGTGGCTGATCGGTAGGTAACCGTAGCAGACCATCGTGTCCCGCCAGGGTGCGTTGCCAATAGGCAGCCTGCGCATCCAGCACGCCAGCCTGCTCCAGGGCCAGTTGCCACTGGGCATAGTCGGAATACTGTACCGCCAGCGCGGGTAGCGGCGTGTCATTGCCGGCCAGCAGGCGGCCATAGACCTCCACCACCTCGTTGCCGAGCAACGACATCGACCAGCCATCGGAAATGATGTGGTGCATGCAAAACAGCAGCACATGGCTGTGCTCGCCCAAGCGCAGCACCTGGCCACGCAGCAGCGGCACCTGTAGCAGGCTGATCGGCTGGCGGGCATTGGCTTCGATGGCTTCAGCCACTCGCGCCTCACGCTCGCCGGCCGGCAGCGCCGAGAGATCGAGCACCGGCAGCGGCAGTTCGACCTGTTCGGCAACGACCGCCAGGGGATCACCCTCATCGTCGGCCACGTAGGCGGTCCGCAGGATCTCGTGGCGGCGGATCAACTGCGCCAGGCTGGCTTCTAACAGAGGCACCGACAGCTCTCCTTCGACCCGCAGGGCCAACGGCATACCGTAGGCGCCGCTCGGCGCGGCGAACTGTTCGACCACCCACAAACGGCGCTGGGCCAGCGACAGCGGTACCTGAGCGCGCGGCCCATGGGCCACCAGCGTCGGCAAGCCCAATTGCTCCGTGCTGCCGAGCACCTGCAGCGCGGCGGCAAAACTGCTCAAAGTCGGGGCGCCGAACAGGTCACGCAGACCGGCTTCCAGACCAAGTACCTGGCGTACCCGGGCAATCACCTGAGTCGCCAGCAGCGAGTGCCCGCCCAACTCGAAGAAGTGATCATTACGGCCCACCTGGTCCAGCTCCAGGACCTGTTGCCAGATTTCGGCGATACGTTGCTCCAGCTCACCCTCTGGCGCCACATAGGCTTGCTGCAGCAAGCTGGCATCCGGCGCCGGCAGCGCCCGACGGTCGAGCTTGCCGTTGGCCGTCAGCGGCCATTGCTCGAGGAACAGCAGGTGCGCCGGAACCATGTACTCCGGCAAATGCGCTTTAAGCCCGGCCTTGAGCTGCTCGCGCAAGGCCGATGGCTCCTGCGGCAACCGATGCGGCACCACGTAACCGACCAGTTGCTGGCCGCTCGGGCCATCCACCGCCAGCACCACCGCCTCGCGCACCGCCTCCTGCTGCACCAGCCGCGCCTCGATCTCGCCCAGCTCGATGCGGAAGCCGCGGATTTTCACCTGGTGGTCGATACGGCCGACGTATTCGATGATGCCGTCATGCCGGTAGCGCGCCAGATCACCGGTGCGGTACAGGCGCTCGCCCTGGGCCGAGAAGGGGTCCGGCACGAAGCGCGTGGCACTGAGCTCGGCACGCTTGAGGTAGCCGCGAGCCAGGCCGGCCTGACCGACGTACAGCTCGCCGATCGCGCCCTTGGGCACCGGGTTGAAGTCGGCGTCGAGCAGATACCAGGACAGGTCCGGGATCGGTTCGCCGATCGGGCTGGCCGCATCGCCCGCCAAGTCGGTCAGGCTCACCGGACGGTAGGTGACGTGCACAGTGGTCTCGGTAATGCCGTACATGTTGATCAGCCGGGGTTGCTGGTCGCCAAAGCGCTCGAACCAGGGGCGCAGGCTCTGCACGTCCAGGGCCTCGCCGCCGAACACCACATGGCGCAACGCGGTGCGCGCCGTGCGCTGCTCCGGTGCGCAAGCCACCTGCATCAGTTGCTTGAAGGCCGAGGGGGTCTGATTGAGCACGGTCACGCCCTGCTCGCACAGCAACGCGAAGAACTCTTCCGGCGAACGGATGGTAGGCTGCGGCACAATCACCAGGCGCCCACCGTAGAGCAGCGCACCAAAGATCTCCCAGACCGAGAAGTCGAAGGCGTAGGAGTGGAACAGGGTCCACACGTCAGTGCCGTCGAAGCCGAACCAGTGCTCGGTGGCCGCGAACAGGCGCAGCACGTTGTGGTGGGCTAGCAACGCACCCTTGGGCTGGCCAGTAGAGCCGGAGGTGTAAATCACGTAGGCCAAGTTGGCCGGGTCCAGGACCAGATCCGGGTTGGCGCGGCTGTAGCCGCTGTAGTCGGTGTCCAGCAGCAGGCTGCGCACGCCGGTCGGGACCGGCAGTTGATCCTGCAGGTGGGCCTGAGTCAGCAGCACACCAAGTCCGCTGTCCCGCATCATGTAGGCCAGGCGGTCTTCGGGATAGGCCGGGTCCAACGGTACGTAGGCGCCGCCAGACTTGAGGATGGCCAGAAGACCAACGACCATCGCCAAGCTGCGCTCGACCGCCAGGCCGACCAGCACCTCAGCACCGATGCCCTGTTCGATCAGGGCGTGGGCCAACTGATTGGCACGGGCGTTGAGTTCGGCATAGCTTAGTTGCTGCTCGCCGAAGGTTAGGGCGATGGCGTCCGGGGTACGGGCAGCCTGGGCTTCGATCAGTTGATGGATGCACTGCTGGCTGGCGAACCGCTGGGCGTTGGGGTTCCACTCGGCGATGTGGGCTTGCTGTTCCCTGGCATCGAGCAGTGGCAAGGCACTCAGGCAACGCTCGGCCGCATCTGGCATGGCCTGCAGCAGATTGGCCAGTTGCGTGGCGATCTGCCCGACAGTGGCGGGAGCGAACTGCGTCAGGTCATGACTGAAGTGCAGCGACAGCACCTCGCCCAAGCCCACGGACAGGGTCAGTGGGTAGTTGGTCTGTTCGTGCTGGTCGAGCTGGCCGAAGCGCAGACCATCGGGGGCGCTCTGCTCCAGCACCTCGGCCACCGGGTAGTTCTCGAACACCAGGATGTTGTCGAACAACGCCTCGCCACCCTTGCCGGCCCAGCGCTGTACATCGAACAACGGGGTGTGCTCGTAGTCGCGCAGGCTCAGGTTCTGCGCCTGGACCTGTTGCAACCACTGGCCCAGGGTCAGTTCCGGCCTCGGGCTGGCGATGACCGGCAACGTGTTGATGAACAGACCGATCTGTTGCTCGATGCCACGCAGCTCGGTGGGCCGCCCCGCCACGGTCGCACCAAAGGCCACGGTCGCCTGGCCGGTATAGCGCTGCAGGAGCAGTAACCAGGCCGCTTGCAACAAGGTGTTGACGGTGACTTTCTGCTGCTGGGCGAAGCCGTGCAGGCGCTGTGTCTGCTCGGTATCCAGGTCCAGGTAGTGGCTTGCGTAGCCCGGCCCGGCCGGGGCACTGGAGATCAGGGCCAGGCGCGTCGGCTGGTCCAGGTCGCGCAGTTGCTCGCGCCAGAAAGCTTCGCTGCGCTGCGGGTCCTGTTGCTGCAGCCAGGCGATGTAGTCGCCATAGCGACCTGCGGTTGTTTCTGGTGCCCGTCCACAATAACGCTGCAGCACTTCCCCCATCAGCTGCGAGTTGCTCCAGCCGTCCATGAGAATGTGGTGGTGGGTATAGATCATCTGGTACTGCTGGTCGTCCAGACGCACCAGCAGCAGCCGCAGCAACGGTGCCTGGGCCAAGTCGAAACCACGGGCGCGCTCGACGTCGGCCAGCTCGGCCAAGGCCTGCTGCTGGTCGGCGCGGCCGCGCCAATCGAGGATATCGTAAGGCACCTTGGCCTGCTTCAGCACCGCCTGCCGCGGTTGCTGCAGAGGGGCTTGCCAGAGGAATGCGGTACGCAAAATGTCATGGGCGTCGACAGCGTCCTGCCAGGACTGAACGAAACGTTCGGGATCGAGGCCAGTCACCGGTAGGCTCATCTGGGTGATGTAGTCGCCGCTGTTCTGAGCATAGAGGCTGTGGAACAACATGCCCTGCTGCATGGGCGACAGTGGATAAAGGTCCTTGAGCGTGCGTAACGGCAATGGCAGCGCATCCAGCCGTGCCTGATCCAGTCCCGCCAACGGGAAGTCCGAAGGCGTTGCTCCGCCTACCGCCTCCTGGCAGCAATGCTCGATCAGCAGGCGCAGTTCCTCGGCGTACTCATCCGCCAGGCGCTGCACTGTGGCGCTGTCGAACATGTCGCGGCTGAAAGTCCAGTTCAGCTCCAACTCGCCCTTGAACACCTGGCCGTTGATGCTCAGCCAGTTGTCCAGCGGCGCTCCACGGTCACGTGCGCTACCAGCAGCATCACTGCAGGGGGCGAACAACGCATCGGCAGCGGCGAAGCTGGCGTCGAACTGGCCCAGATAGTTGAATGTCACCCGTGGTGCCGGCAGTGCGGCCAGACTCTGACGGACCTGCTCATCGCCCAGGTAGCGCAGGGCGCCATAGCCGATACCTTTGTTGGGGATGCCGCGCAGTTGCTCCTTGACCGCCTTGATCGAGTCACCGAGGGTGGCCTGCGGTGTCAGCTTGACCGGGAACAAGCTGGTGAACCAGCCGACCGTCCGACTCAGGTCCTGGTCGGCGAACAGCTCCTCGCGGCCGTGGCCTTCCATTTGCAATACCACCGCCGGGCTCTGCGTCCAACACGTCAGCACCCGCGCCAAGGCACTGAGCAACAAATCGTTGACTTGGGTGCGGTAGGCGGCGGGTGCCTCCTGCAACAACTGCCGGGTCAGGTCAGCATCCAGGCGGGTACTGACCTGATGTTCCAGGTCACCACGCAACGCGCCGTGCGGATTGTCACAAGGCAAATCCAAAGCAACGCCCTGCAACTGCCGCTGCCAGTAGCCCAGCTCTTCCCGGGCAGCCCCACCGGCATGCCGCTGCAGCTGCTCGGCCCACCATTTCACCGAGCGAGTCCGCGCCGGCAACCGCGCAGCGTGTCCGTCCCGTAGGGCGGAGTAGGCCTGTTGCAGGTCTTCGAAGAGAATACGCCAGGACACCCCATCGACGGCCAAGTGATGGATAGCCAGGAGCAGGCGCTGCTCGCCTGCTGGCAGGCTGACCAGCAGGCCACGCATCAATGGCCCCCGCTCCAGATCGAGACTGCTTTGCGCCGCTTCGCCCAAAGAATCGAGGTCGTCGATTGAGCAGCACTCGCGATGCCACAGCAGGCCGGCAGTCGGCTGTGCCGCCACACTCGCCTGCCATTGGCCGCCACTGTCCTGGGTGAAAGTCAGACGCAAGGCGTCGTGCTGTTGCGCCACTGCTTGTAAGGCCCGCTCGAGCAGCGCGGCGTCCAGGGGTTGGGCTGGCTTGAGCAGCACCGATTGGTTCCAATGGTGGCGTTGCGGGATGGAGTCGGCGAAGAACACCTGTTGCATCGGCAACAATGGGGTCGGCCCGATCAAGGCAGCCTGGTCGATCTGCTCGGCCTCGGCGCTGATCTGCACCACGCTGGCCAGGCTCTGCACGGTCTGGTGCTGGAACAGGTCTTTGGGCCTGAGGCGGATACCGGCCTGGCGCGCGCGACTGACCACTTGGATGGAAATGATCGAGTCACCACCGAGCTCAAAGAAATTGTCAGTCAGGCCAACCTGATCGAGTTTCAACACATCCTGCCAGATGCTGGCGATACGTTGCTCCAGTTCGCTCTGCGGCGCTACATAGCTGCCCTGCAACAGATTCACGTCGGGTTGCGGCAAGGCCTTGCGGTCAAGCTTGCCGTTGCTGGTCAGCGGTAACCGCTCAAGGAACAGCAGGTGCGCCGGGACCATGTGCTCCGGAAGGTCTTCACGCAACTGGCGCTTGAGCGATTCGCGCAGCGCAGCTTGGTCGCTGCCCTGCCCATGCGGCACCACATAACCGACCAATTGCGCGCCGCTGGCGGCCTGTTGCGCCAACACCACGGCCTGGCGCACCTCGGGCAACGCCTGCAACCGCGCCTCGATCTCACCGAGTTCGATACGGAAGCCACGGATCTTCACCTGATGGTCGATCCGGCCGATGTACTCGATCACTCCATCGGCCCGGTAGCGCGCCAGGTCACCGGTGCGGTACAGCCGCTCGCCACTGCCGCCGAAGGGGTTGGGAATGAAGCGTGTGGCGGTCAGGTCGCCACGGTTGAGATAGCCGCGCGCCAGGCCGGCCTGGCCGACATAGAGCTCGCCGATGCAGCCCTTGGCCACCGGATTCAGCACCGGGTCGAGCAGATACCAGGACAGATCTGGGATCACCTCCCCGATCGGACTGCCCACTTCGCCCTCCAGATCCGCCAGGCTGATCGGACGGTAGGTCACGTGCACCGTGGTCTCGGTGATGCCATACATGTTGATCAGCCGCGGCTGGCGGTCGCCGAAGCGCTCGAACCAGGGCCGCAGGCTCTTCACCTCCAGCGCCTCACCGCCAAACACCACATGGCGCAGGGCGGTGCGCGCAGCAGCCTGCCCAGGTGCGCAGGCCACCTGCATCAGTTGCTTGAAAGCCGACGGCGTCTGGTTGAGTACCGTCACCCGCTCCTCCTGCAGCAGGCGGTAGAAGTCCTCCGGCGAGCGGCTGACATCATAAGGCACCACCACCAGACGGCCACCATAAAGCAGCGCACCGAAGATCTCCCAGACCGAGAAGTCAAAGGCATAGGAGTGGAACAGGGTCCACACGTCAGTTCCGTCGAAGCCGAACCAGTGCTCGGTGGCAGCGAACAGGCGCAGCACGTTGTGGTGGGCAAGCAACGTACCCTTGGGTTTGCCGGTGGAACCGGAGGTGTAGATCACATAGGCCAGGTTGGCCGGGTCCACGGCGACCTCGGGATTGGCCTCGCTGTAGCCCAGGGCGGCGTCCTCGGTCAGCAACTGGTGCGGCAGGCTGGCTGGCAGCGGTAGTTGTTGCAACAGTGAGGGCTGGGTCAGCAGCAAGGCGATACCGCTGTCCTCGATCATGTAGGCCAGGCGCTCTGTCGGATAGGCCGGGTCCAGCGGCACGTAGGCGCCACCGGCCTTGAGGATGGCCAGCAGGCCGACGACCATCTCCAGGCTGCGCTCGACCGCCAGGCCCACCCGCACATCGGCGCTGACGCCCAGTTCGATCAGGCGATGGGCCAGGCGGTTGGCGCGACGGTTGAGTTCGGCATAGCTCAGTTGAGTGCCGGCAAAGCTCAGGGCGATGGCCTCTGGGGTCCGTTCGACCTGGCGCTCGATCAGTTGCTGCAGACTGCACTGGCTGAGGAAGGTGGCCGAGGCGGCGTTCCATTGGCGCAGGTTGGCCTGCTCCTCTTCGCGGTCCTGCAAGGACAGGTCGGCGATACGCTGGGCCGGGTCAGCGACAATAGCCTGCAGCACGTTCA
The DNA here is from genome assembly GCF_054889225.1 of Pseudomonas sp. X10. Lineage (NCBI taxonomy): Bacteria > Pseudomonadati > Pseudomonadota > Gammaproteobacteria > Pseudomonadales > Pseudomonadaceae > Pseudomonas > Pseudomonas sp. X10. Next base: position 3,840,470 of record NZ_CM142677.1, read on the forward strand.
GCCAGTGACGCGAGAGACGCTCTGCCGTACCGGCCTCGAACAGGTCGCAAGCATAGCTCAGCGAGGCATCCAGGCCTTGCTGGCTGTCATAGGTGGTCAAGGTCAGGTCGAATTGGGCCGTGGGGTTGTCCCAGTTCAGCGCCTGCATGCTCAAACTCGGCAGTTGTCGCTCGGCCCAGGCGCCATCCTCCCGCCCCTGGTGGCTGTACATTACCTGGAACAGGGCGTTGTGGCTCAAGGTCCGCTCCGGCTGCAAGGCATCGACCAATTGCTCGAACGGCAGGTCCTGGTGGTCCTGCGCACCCAGCACGGTCTGCCGGACTTGGGCGAGCAGCTCGCGGAAGCGTTGCTGGCCATCGAACTCAGTCTTGAGGACCTGGGTATTGACGAAGAACCCCAGCAAGCCTTCGGTCTCGACCCGATTGCGGTTGGCCACCGGTACACCGACACGGATATCGCCCTGGCCACTGTAGCGATGCAGCAACGTCTGGAACGACGCCAGCAGTAGCATAAACAAGGTCACGTTCTCGGCCTGGGCCAGGCGCTTGAGCGCGTCGCCCAGTTGTGCCGGCACCTTGATGCCCAGTTGCGCACCCTTGAAGCTCTGCACAGCCGGACGGGGATGGTCGAACGGCAGCTCCAGCACGGGCTGCTCGCCCCCCAGTTGCGCCAGCCAGTACTCCAGTTGGCGCTCACGCTCCCCCGCCTCCATCCACTGCCGTTGCCACAGCGCGTAGTCGGCATACTGGATCGGCAACGCTGGCAGGTCCAGCGCCTGGCCCTGGCTGTAGGCCGAATACAGCTGCATCAGCTCGTCAACCATGATCTGCATCGACCAGCCATCGGAAATGATGTGATGCTGGGTAATCACCAGCACATGGTGTTCGTCGCTGACCTGCAACAAGGCCACACGCATCAGCGGCCCGTTGTGCAGATCGAAAAGCTGGCGGGTCTGCCCTTCGACATAGGCCTTGATCGCCGCGTCGCAAGCAGCGTCATCGGCGGCGACAGTCAAGCTCGCCCTTTCGAAGCAGAACGGCAACTGCTCGGCCACCACCTGCAAGGTCTGTTCACCGTCCTGGACGAAGGTAGTGCGCAACACCTCATGACGAGCCAGCAAGGTGGAGAAGCTGCGCTCCAGCGCCTCGATATCCAGGCGTCCCTTCAGCGCCAAGGCACTGGACAGGTGGTAGGCGGCACTATCCGGCTCCAGTTGCCAGAGAAACCACTGGCGCTCCTGAGCATAAGACAGCAACAGTGCTTCCTCGGGCTTGCGCTTGAAGACCGGAGCAATGCCGAACAGGTTGATGCCCTTCTGTCTGAGCATCACCGCCAAGGCCTTGCGTTCCTTTGCCGACAGTTGGCCCACCGCCCCGATCAATTCTTGCACGCCACTACTCCTGGTTCATGAAATGAGCTTGTCGAGCTCTTCTGCTGATAAACGTTTGAGGGCGGCCAGAGATTTAGCCAATTCGTCTTCCACCGGCTGGGTCTGCGCCTGCAACGTGGCGACACTGGCGCAGAATGCCTGCAGGTCATCGGTGATGAACAGCTCCTTGAGCGGGACTTCCAGACCGAGTTGTTCTCGCAGGCGGACAATGACCTGGGTCGCCAATAGGGAATGGCCACCCAGGTCGAAGAAGCTGTCGTGCAGGCCGATACGCTCCAGCTTAAGCACTTCGGCCCAGACCGCTGCCACGCGCTGCTCCAACTCACTCTCTGGCGCCACATAGGTGCGCTGCTGGCTGGCATCCGGCTTCGGCAACCCCTTGCGGTCGAGCTTGCCGTTCGGGCTCAGCGGCATCTGCTCCAGCAGCCCCCATTGGGCCGGGACCATGTAGTCCGGCAGGTGCGCCTTGAGCGCGCTCTTCAACTGCTCGCGCAGGCCATCCTGTTCGAGTCCGCCGTTGGGCACTACATAGCCGACCAGTTGCTGGCCGCTCGGGCCATCCACCGCCAGCACCACCGCTTCGCGCACCGCCTCCAGCTCCATCAGCCGTGCCTCGATCTCACCGAGTTCGATACGCAGCCCACGGATCTTTACCTGGTGGTCGATGCGGCCACGGTACTCGATCACACCATCGGCGCGGTAGCAGGCCAGGTCACCAGTACGGTACAGGCGCTCGCCGCTGTTGAACGGGCTGGTGACGAAGCGTTCGGCGGTCAGCGCAGGACGGCGGTGGTAGCCACGGGCCAGGCCTGCACCGCTCAGGTACAGCTCGCCGACCACGCCAACCGGCACCGGTTGCAGCTCGCCGTCGAGGATGAAAGTCCCCAGGTTGGCGATCGGCTGGCCGATCGGAACGCTGTCCTTGCCTTCCTCGCGGCAGGTCCAGTGGGTGACATCGATGGCCGCCTCGGTCGGACCGTAGAGGTTGTACAGGCCGGCCTTGGGCAGCTTGGCGAACACCTGCTGCTGGGCATCCACCGGCAGTGCCTCACCACTGCAGACGATGCGGGTCAGGCTGGTGCAACTGGACACGGCCTCGTCGAGCAGGAAGGCCTGGAGCATCGACGGCACGAAGTGCAGGGTGCTGACCTGGTGGCGGTTGATCAGCTCGATCAGCTTCGCCGGCTCGCGGTGATCGCCCGGAGTTGCCACAGCCAGGCGGGCGCCAGTCATCAACGGCCAGAAGAACTCCCAGACCGAGACGTCGAAGCTGAACGGGGTCTTCTGCAGCACGGTGTCGCGTGCGTCCAGGGCATAGGCCTGCTGCATCCAGCACAGGCGGTTGGTCAGGGCACTGTGGCGGTTGCCGACACCCTTGGGTTTGCCGGTGGAGCCGGAGGTGTAGATGACGTAGGCGAGGTTTTCCGGGTGCAGGGCGATGTTCGGGTTGTGCCCAGGCTGGGTGGAAAGGTCGAGCAGATCCAGGTCCAGGCGCTGGACACGCTCGGCCAAGGGCAGTTGCAGGTGCGACTGGGCGAGCAGCAGCTCGATACCGCTGTCCTCGAGCATGTAGGCTAGGCGCTCGGTGGGGTATTCCGGGTCGACCGGGACATAGGCGCCGCCGGCCTTGAGGATGGCCAGCAAGCCGACGACCATTTCGATGCTGCGTTCGGTGGCGATGCCGACCAGCACGTCCGGGCCGACGCCTTGGGCGATCAAGGCATGGGCCAGTTGGTTGGCGCGCTGGTTGAGCTGAGCGTAGCTCAATTGCTGCTCGCCGAAGACCAGGGCCGGGGCGTCTGGCGCCTGCTCGACCTGGGTCTCGATCAGTTGGTGCACGGCGGTGTCGAGTGGGTACGACACAGCGGTGGCGTTCCAACTCAGCAGTTGGGTGTCCAGCTCATCGGCCTCGAGCATCGGAAGTTCACCGATGGCCTGGTCAGGCAGGCTGACCATGGCGCGCAGGAGGTTTTGCCAGTGGCGGGCCATGCGTTCGATGGTGTTACGCTCGAACAGGTCGGTGGCGTAAGTCAACGAGACGGCAATACCGGTAACCCGATCAGAGACTTCGAGCGACAGGTCGAACTGTGCGGTATGCGTATCGAACGCCAGTTCCTCCACCTGCAAGGCGGGCAACTGCTCGACCGCGCGGTCCCCCTCCCCTCCGGTCTGATAGTTGAACAGCACTTGGAACAGCGGACTGCGTGCAAGGTTGCGTCCAGGCTGCAACGCCTCGACCAACTGCTCGAAAGGCAGGTCCTGGTGGGCCTGGGCCTGCAACGTGGCATGGCGAGTCTGCTGCAGCAGTTCGCTGAATGCCATTTGCCCCTTCATCTGCGCCTTGAGCACCAGGGTGTTGACGAAGAAGCCAATCAGCCGTTCGGTTTCCAGGCGATTGCGGTTGGCCACCGGGACACCGACACGGATATCAGACTGGCCACTGTAGCGATGCAAGAGTACCTGGAACGAGCTCAACAGCAGCATGAATGGTGTCACGCCCTGTCGGCGAGCCAATTGCTGCAGCCCCTCGGCAAGTCCGCTGTCCAGTTGCAGGTCCAGCTTCTCCCCGTGGAAGCTGCGTTGGCTCGGGTAAGGATGATCGGCCGGCAACTCCAGCACAGGCTGCTCACCACCCAACTGCTGCCTCCAGTAGCTCAGTTGGCGTTCACGTTCGCCAGCATCCATCCACTGACGCTGCCAGACGGCAAAGTCAACGTACTGGATCGGCAACGCTGGCAGGACGAACTCACGCCCTTCACTGTAGGCGCCATACAAGCGGATCAGTTCATCGACCATCACCTGCATCGACCAACCATCGGAGACGATATGATGCTGGGTGAGAATCAGCACATGGTCATCCATGGCCAGTTGCAACAGCTTGACGCGCAACAGCGGCCCTTGATCAAGGGCAAACAGGCGCTCGCATTCGTTCTCGACGCACGACCTGATCTGCGCTAACCGATCAACCTGCTCAGGCAGTACGTCGAAGTCGACAGCCAACGACGTCGACCCGACGATGTGTTGCCGCACCTGCCCTTCGACCTGCACAAAGGTAGTACGCAAGCTTTCATGACGAACCAGCAAGGTGTCGAAACTACGCTGCAGAGCATGCATATCGAGGTGACCGCGCAAACGCAGCGCCACAGGCAGATGATACGCGCTGCTCTGCGGATCCAGTTGCCAAAGGAACCACTGGCGCTCCTGGGCATAGGACAACGGCATCGCACCAGTACGTGCCACTGGCAATAGGGGTGGCTCATCGATACGGATCGAAGCACTCAGTGCCGCTGCAAAGTCCAGCAGGAGGCTGTGTTCGAACAGAGTACGCAACGCCACTTCGTAGCCCAGCGTCTGACGCACACGTGAAACCACCTGGGTCGCCAGCAGCGAGTGCCCGCCCAACTCGAAGAAGTGATCATTACGGCCCACCTGGTCCAGCTCCAGGACCTGTTGCCAGATTTCGGCGATACGTTGCTCCAGCTCACCCTCTGGCGCCACATAGGCTTGCTGCAGCAAGCTGGCATCCGGCGCCGGCAGCGCCCGACGGTCGAGCTTGCCGTTGGCCGTCAGCGGCCATTGCTCGAGGAACAGCAGGTGCGCCGGAACCATGTACTCCGGCAAATGCGCTTTAAGCCCGGCCTTGAGCTGCTCGCGCAAGGCCGATGGCTCCTGCGGCAACCGATGCGGCACCACGTAACCGACCAGTTGCTGGCCGCTCGGGCCATCCACCGCCAGCACCACCGCCTCGCGCACCGCCTCCTGCTGCACCAGCCGCGCCTCGATCTCGCCCAGCTCGATGCGGAAGCCGCGGATTTTCACCTGGTGGTCGATACGGCCGACGTATTCGATGATGCCGTCATGCCGGTAGCGCGCCAGATCACCGGTGCGGTACAGGCGCTCGCCCTGGGCCGAGAAGGGGTCCGGCACGAAGCGCGTGGCACTGAGCTCGGCACGCTTGAGGTAGCCGCGAGCCAGGCCGGCCTGACCGACGTACAGCTCGCCGATCGCGCCCTTGGGCACCGGGTTGAAGTCGGCGTCGAGCAGATACCAGGACAGGTCCGGGATCGGTTCGCCGATCGGGCTGGCCGCATCGCCCGCCAAGTCGGTCAGGCTCACCGGACGGTAGGTGACGTGCACAGTGGTCTCGGTAATGCCGTACATGTTGATCAGCCGGGGTTGCTGGTCGCCAAAGCGCTCGAACCAGGGGCGCAGGCTCTGCACGTCCAGGGCCTCGCCGCCGAACACCACATGGCGCAACGCGGTGCGCGCCGTGCGCTGCTCCGGTGCGCAAGCCACCTGCATCAGTTGCTTGAAGGCCGAGGGGGTCTGATTGAGCACGGTCACGCCCTGCTCGCACAGCAACGCGAAGAACTCTTCCGGCGAACGGATGGTAGGCTGCGGCACAATCACCAGGCGCCCACCGTAGAGCAGCGCACCAAAGATCTCCCAGACCGAGAAGTCGAAGGCGTAGGAGTGGAACAGGGTCCACACGTCAGTGCCATCGAAGCCGAACCAGTGCTCGGTGGCCGCGAACAGGCGCAGCACGTTGTGGTGGGCCAGCAACGCACCCTTGGGCTGGCCAGTAGAGCCGGAGGTGTAAATCACGTAGGCCAAGTTGGCCGGGTCCAGGACCAGATCCGGGTTGGCGCGGCTGTAGCCGCTGTAGTCGGTGTCCAGCAGCAGGCTGCGCACGCCGGTCGGGACCGGCAGTTGATCCTGCAGGTGGGCCTGAGTCAGCAGCACACCAAGTCCGCTGTCCCGCATCATGTAGGCTAGGCGGTCTTCGGGATAGGCCGGGTCCAACGGTACGTAGGCGCCGCCAGACTTGAGGATGGCCAGAAGACCAACGACCATCGCCAAGCTGCGCTCGACCGCCAGGCCGACCAGCACCTCAGCACCGATGCCCTGTTCGATCAGGGCGTGGGCCAACTGATTGGCACGGGCGTTGAGTTCGGCATAGCTTAGTTGCTGCTCGCCGAAGGTTAGGGCGATGGCGTCCGGGGTACAGGCAGCCTGGGCTTCGATCAGTTGATGGATGCACTGCTGGCTGGCGAACCGCTGGGCGTTGGGGTTCCACTCGGCGATGTGGGCTTGCTGTTCCCTGGCATCGAGCAGTGGCAAGGCACTGATGCGTTGCCGTGGATCGTCGACGATGGCGCGCAACAGGTTCTGCCAGTGACGGGCCAGACGCTCGATGGTCACAGCCTCGAACAGGTCGGTGGCATAGACCAGGATGGCAGAGATACCGTCAGCGGTTTCCATGGTGTCCAGCGACAGGTCGAACTGCGCGGTCTGGCTGTCCCAGCTGAGCCGCTCGACCTCCAGTCCCTGCAGGCGCCCGACAGCCTGTAACTCTTCACCTTCCTGCCCCTGGTGATTGAACAGCACTTGGAACAGGGGGCTGAGAGCCATGTTGCGACCTGGCTGTAGCGCTTCCACCAACTTCTCGAACGGCAAATCCTGGTGCGCCTGGGCCTGCAGGGTGGAATGGCGAACCTGCTGCAGCAGCTCGTTGAACGCCAACTGGCCGTTCACATCCGCCTTGAGCACCAACGTATTGACGAAGAAACCGATCAAGCGCTCGGTCTCCAGACGGTTGCGGTTGGCCACTGGGACGCCGACACGGATATCAGATTGTCCGCTGTAGCGATGCAGCAAGGCCTGGAACGAGGCGAGCAACAGCATGAAAGGCGTTACACCCTGCTGCCGGGCAAGTGCCTTCAATCCCTCGCTCAACTCGGTATCGAGTATCACGTCCAGCTTGGCTCCGTGGAAGCTGCGTTGGCTCGGGCGGACACGGTCACTGGGCAGGTCCAACACCGGCTGCTCGCCGCCCAGTTGCTCCAGCCAGTACCCCAGCTGGCGATCTCGCTCACCCGCCGCCATCCACTGCCGCTGCCAACTAGCGTAGTCGGCGTACTGGATCGGCAATGCCGGCAACTCGGCATCTCGCCCTTGGCTGTAAGCGCCATACAGGGTGATCAGCTCGTCAACCATGACCCGCATCGACCAGGCATCGGAAACGATGTGGTGCTGAGTGAGGACCAGAACATGGTCGTCGACCGCCAACTGGAACAGCTTGACCCGCAGCAACGGCCCCTGACCGAGGTCGAACAAGCGGTTGCTTTCGGCTTCCACCAGAGCCTGGACCCTCACCTGCTGGTCGCTTGCCTGCCCAATTTCAATGACCTGAGTTGCCTGCTCCGCGATGACCTGGCACCTCTGCCCGTCCACTTCGACAAAGTGCGTGCGCAGACTCTCATGCCGGGCCAGCAGAGCATCGAAGCTGCGCTGCAACGCAGGCACATCCAGGTGACCACGCAGGCGCAGCGCAGCAGGCAGGTGATAGGCACTGCTCTGCGGATCCAGCTGCCAGAGGAACCACTGGCGCTCCTGAGCATAGGACAGCGGCAATGGCTGCCGACGGTCTGCCGCTACGATAGAGGGCTCGTCCACAGCCTGACGCGCCTGCAGGGACGCAACGAACGCCCCCAGACGACTGTGTTCGAACAAAGTGCGTAAAGCCACTTCGAAGCCCAGTACCTGACGCACGCGCGAAACCACCTGGGTCGCCAGCAAAGAATGGCCGCCCAACTCGAAGAAACCGTCTTGCAACCCAACCCGCTCGACCTTCAGCACCTCCTGCCAGATCGCGGCTATCTGCTGTTCCAGTTCGTTTCGTGGCGCCACATAGTCCTGCCGCACTTGAGCGATATCGACCATTGGCAGCGCTTTGCGGTCCAGCTTGCCATTGGGACTCAGCGGTAGCTGCGCCAAAAAGACCCATTGCGCCGGAACCATATAGTCGGGCAACTGCTCATGCAGCCGCGTCGTGATCACCTCGCGCAGTATCTGTTGCAACTCGGCGCTTGCGCGAACCTGAGCAGCATCTGCGACCAGGTAAGCAACCAGTTGCAAACTACCAAGAACCGGCTGGGCCAGCACCACGGCTTCGCGGATACCGTCCTGCTCCTGCAGATGCGCCTCGATTTCGCCCAGCTCGATACGGAACCCACGGATCTTCACCTGATGATCGATCCGCCCGGCGTACTCAATCACTCCATCGTCATTGAAACGTGCAAGGTCACCAGTACGGTATAAGCGACCGCCAGGCTGTTCAGCGAACGGGTCGGGAAGGAAGCGCTCGGCGGTCAGCCCAGGACGGTTGAAGTAACCGCGTGACAGCAGATCACCGCCGATCACCAGTTCTCCAACTACACCGATGGGGGCCAGAGCACCATTGTCATCAAGGATATGAATGCTGCGCCCTGGCAGCACACTGCCAATGGGTATGGTCAACGGCGTGTCACGCACACCGCTGACGTAATCGGTGCAATCGAGGGTCGTAGCGCATACCGTAGCTTCGGTTGGTCCATACGTATTGAGCAGCCGCACATGCGTCAGCCCGGCCTCCCGCCAGGCAGCAATACCTTCCGCCGGCATTGCCTCCCCCCCAATGCTCACCAGCCTGAGGTTGCCATAGTCCCGTCGTCCGGCCGTGGCGAAGTCCTTGGCCAGCAGGTTCCAATAGGCAGTGGACAGATCCGTGACGCTGATCTGCTTGTCGATCAGTTCTTGGTAGAAACGCTCGCTATCCCATATTTCATTGCCGCGCAGAACTACGCTGGCGCCACAGGTCAGCGCTGGATACAACTGCTCAACGAAAGCGTCGAAGTTGAAAGTAGAGAACTGCAAGATACAGTCATCAGGGCCAAGGCTAGAGAACTCCCGAGCCACATGCACATGCCCAACCAGTGCCTGGTGACTGATTCCGACCCCCTTGGGGCGACCCGTGGAACCGGAAGTGAACATCACGTAGGCCAAATTGTCGCCGTCTACGAGCCTGCCCACATCACTGCCGTCCTGATGGCGCCAGGCTCCCTCCTGGTCCAGGCAAAAAGTACGGACCCAATCGTTGGCAGCCAGAACAGCCAGGTGCTGAAGTACATGACTCTGGGTCAGGACCAGACAGGTACCACTGTCCTCGATCATAGCCTGCAGGCGCTCCTGCGGGTACTGCGGGTCGAGTGGCACATAGCCGCCGCCGGCCTTGAGCACGGCCATCAAGCCAATGACCATGTCCAGGCTGCGCTCCACAGAAATACCCACCAGTACATCCGGCCCCACCCCCAGTTCAATCAGATGCCGCGCCAGGCGGTTAGCTCGAAGATTAAGCTCGCCATAGGTAAGCTGCGTCTGCTCGCAAATCAGAGCCAGCGCCTCTGGCCGCTCGGCAGCGCAGGCCTCGAACAACTGGTGAACCTGCAGGCCGTTCGGCCGATGCAATGGGGCACGCCCCCATTGGGTGAGTAGTTGCCGCTGCTCATTGGCAGCCATCAACGGTAGTTCGTCGATCCGCATGTCGGTGCCGGTAACCACGGCCCGCAGCAGATTGAGCCAATGCCCAGCCATGCGCTCGAGGGTTCTGCCATCAAAAAGATCAGTCGAATAGGTCCAGGCCACACGCAGTTGGCCACCCTGCTCGTAAGTGTCCAGGCTCAGGTCGAACTCCGTGGTGCGGCTGCGCCAGTCGAGCACCGACAGCTCCAGCCCACCGGCCAGGCTGATCGAGGTGACATCGGCAACCTCTGGCTGATGGTTGTACATCACTTGGAACAGCGGTGAATGACTGAGGCTGCGTTCCAACCGAAGCCCCTCGACAAGGCGCTCGAATGGCAGATCCTGATGCGCCTGCGCGCCCAATACGGTGTCCCGTGTGGCTTGCAGCAACTCGCTGAAGCACGGGCGTCCGTCGAGTGAAGTGCGCAATACCTGCGTGTTGACGAAAAACCCGATCAGACCTTCAAGTTCGCTGCGGTTACGGTTGGCCACCGGGCTGCCGACTCGCAGATCGCACTGACCGGTATAGCGGAACAGCAGGACATTGAAGACCGCGAGCAGAACCATGAACAGCGAGACATTCTGCTGCCGGGCGAAGCCACGCAACTGCTCGACCAATGCCGGTTCGAGCTGCGACTCAAGTCGTGCCCCCTTGAAACTCGGCTGCGATGGCCTTGCCCGGGCAGTGGGCAGCTCCAGCACCGGGTGTTCCCCCCCCAGCTGCTCGCGCCAGTAAGCCAGTTGCCGCTCCTGCTCCCCCGCTTCCAGCCAGCGCCGCTGCCACAGGCCGTAGTCGGCATACTGGATCGACAGGGCCGGCAAGTCAGGCTGCCGCCCAAGGGCCAAAGCATCGTAGGTGCGGCTGAATTCGTCGATTAGCACGTTCATCGACCAGCCGTCGGAAACGATGTGGTGCATGGTCAGCAGTAACACATGCTCCTGCGCGTCCAGCCTCAGCAAGCGCATCCGCAGCAACGGACCGCGCTCAAGGTCGAAGGGCCGCAAGGACTCAGACTGCGCTTCGTGCTGTACTCGGGCCTCGCGCTCATCCGCCGGGATGGCGGTGAAGTCCAGTTGCTCGATGTGCACCGGCTGATCCAGCGGCACCTGGCTCAGGCTGTCGTCGGCCTGACGCTGGAACACCGTACGCAAGGACTGGTGACGCTCGACCAAGCTGTCAAAGGCCCCCTGCAGCGCCGTGACATCCAGGGCACCGCGCAGACGCACGGCGCTCGGCAGGTTGTAGGCGGCGCTGTCCGGGTCCAGTTGCCAGAGGAACCACATGCGCTGCTGAGCATAGGACAAGGCTTGACGGTCAGCGACCTGGACGTTGGCCGGAATCGGAAACTGGGCGAAATCAATGCCCTCCTTACGCAGGCGTTCGAGGAACAACCTGCGCTTTTCCAACGGCAGCTCGATGAAGCGACTGGCGAGTTGGAGGGACTTTTCGGCATTCATCTGCATGCTTCCGTAACGATTGAACATCGGGAGGGCCCGGCTATCCCTACGAAACGGATTCAGGTAACAAAAAATTAGCGCCGCCCGGACAGTGCCGACGCAGGTAAAGTGCAACGCAAAACGCCCGGTGCGTTACACCAGGCGTTTTGCGTACAACAGACAGCGGATGCCACTTAACTCATCACAACGCCTCCAACTCCGCCATCAGGTCACTGAGCCGGTCGACCTTGTCCTCGCTCAGCGCGCTGTCCTGCAGCCCCTGCACGTACTCGGCCAACTCTTCCACGCTGCTGCACTCGAACATCGCCCGCAACGGCACGTTCAACTGCAGGCGCTTCTGCACCCGCGAGGCGATCTGGGTCGCCAGCAGCGAATGGCCGCCCAGCTCGAAGAAGTTGTCACGCACACCGACCCGTTCGGCCTTGAGCACTTCGGCCCAGATCTGCGCCAGGGTCTCTTCCAGCTCGTTGCGCGGGGCCAGGTATTGCTGGTTGTACTGGCTGCCAATGTCGATGGCTGGCAAGGCCTTGCGATCGAGCTTGCCGTTGGCGTTGTGCGGCAGTTGCGCAAGCCACGCCCAGTGCAGCGGCACCATGTACTCCGGCAGGTCGGCGCGCAGGCGCTGTTTGACCTGTTCGAGCAGCCCGGCGTCGGCGGTGACACTGTCGTGGGCCACCAGGTAACCGACCAGGTGCTTGCCGTTGGCCCCGTCCTGCACGCCCACGGCGGCATCGCGGATCTCCACCTGCTCGTGCAGGCGGGCCTCGATCTCGCCCAGTTCGATGCGGTACCCACGGATCTTCACCTGATGGTCGATGCGTCCGACGTATTCGAGCACACCGTCCAGACGCCGCCGCGCCAGGTCGCCGGTGCGGTACAGGCGCTCACCCGGCCCGCCATACGGGTGCGGGATGAAGGCCTGGGCAGTGCGTAGCGGGTCACCGACGTAGCCACGGCCAACACCGGTGCCGGCGACGCACAACTCGCCCACCGCGCCCAGCGGCACCAGGGCCTGGTCTTCGTCGAGCAGGTACAGGCGGTTGTTGTCGGTCGGCGTGCCGATCGGCAGGAAACTGCCACGGGTGGACTCGGCATCGACACGGAAGAAGGCCACATCGTCCGAGCACTCCGCCGGGCCATAGGCATTGACCAGGCCGATCTGCGGGTAGCGCTGCAGCCACTGGGCCGCCAACTCTGGCGGCATCGCTTCGCCGGTCGGCAGCATCCAACGCAGACCATCCAGCTGCTGGTGTTCATTGGCCAACATGCCCTGGATCAGCGAAGGCACACTCTCCAGCACGGTGATGCCAGTGGCCTGCACATGCTCCAACAATCCTTGCGGGTCATGGGCGATGGTATTCGGCACGATCGCCACTTGAGCACCGAACAGCGGCGCGGCAAGGAACTGCCAGACCGAGATGTCAAAGCTCTGCGAGGCGGTCTGGGCGATCACGTCCTGCTCGTCCAGCCGCAGGTAAGGCACCTTGCTCAACTGGTTGTTGAGCATCCCGCGCTGCTCGACCATCACCCCCTTGGGCAAGCCGGTGGAGCCAGAGGTGTAGATCACGTAGGCCAGGTTGTTCGGCGCACTGTAGATGCCCGGATTGTGACTGGCCACGCCACTGCACTGGATGTCTTCCCAAACCAGCAGTTGCGGGCGCGCGCTGGCGCTGAGCTCGTCCAGCAACTGGCGGGCCTGCTCGACACTGGCTGCACTGCACACCAGCACGGGGGTACGGCTCAGCTCGACGATGCGCTGCAGGCGAGCCGAAGGCAGGCCCGGGTCCAACGGCAGGTAGCCAGCGCCGGCCTTGAAGCTACCGACGATCATGCCCAGCAGTGCCAGGCCACGCTCGGCCAGCAAGGCCACCGGCTGGTCGACACCTACACCGGCCTCGACCAGGGCATGGCCCAAACGGTTGGCCGCGACGTTCAGCCCGGCATAGTCGATGCGCGCATCCAGGCAACGTGCCACGGTGCGCTGCGGATGCGCCGCGACCCGCGCCTCGAATAGCTCCACATAGCTCTGCTCGAGGGTATAGGCATGCTCGCTCTGATTGCAGTCCTCCAACAGGAAGCGCTGCTCGGCCTCACCGAGCAGAGGCAGTTCGGCCACTTCGCCCTCGAACCCCTCCACCAGTGCCAGCAGCAGGCGCTTGAACTCGGCCAGCAGGCGCTCGACCGTGGGGGTGTCGAAGTAGCGCTGGTCGAACGACAAGTGCAAGCCCAGGTCGTCGCCCGGATAGCACACCGCCGTCAATGGGAAGTTGGTGTGCGTCCGGCCTGAGTCGGAACTGGCGTTGAGGTGCTGGGCATGGTCGAGCACCGATGTTTCCACCGGTGCGTTCTCGAACACGAACAGGCTGTCGAACAGGGGCTGACCCTTAGGCAGTTCGCTGCACTCCTGGATACTCACCAGCGGCAGGTACTCGTACTCGCGCAGCTCCATGTTGCGTTCGAGCAAGCCTTGCAACCACTGCCGCACGCTGCAGCGCTGGCCCGCGGCCGGCAGTTGCACGCGCAGAGCGATGCTGTTGATGAACAGACCGACGGTGCGCTGCATTTGCGGCATGCTCACCGGGCGGCCAGCGACGGTGACGCCGAAGACCACGTCACGCTCGCCGCTGTAGCGGCTGAGCACCAGGGCCCAGGCCGCCTGGGCAAAGGTGTTGACCGTCAGTTGGTGGGCCTGGGCCAGCTCGCGCAAGCGTACGCCATCACGCACGTCCAGGCGGGTGTAGCAGTCTCCGACGAGCATGCCGTCGCCGGCATGCTCATGGCGCAGCGGCCGGTCACTCGGAATGACCGTGGCACGCTCGAAGCCTTCGAGGTTGCGCTGCCACCACTGGCGCGCTTCGACCAAGTCCTGGCGTTGCAGCCAACCGATGTAGTCGCGGTAGCGCGGTGGCAGTGGCAATTGCGCCTGGCGGCCTTCACCGAGGGCCTGGTAGATCTCGAAGAAGTCGTTCATCAGCAGCGAGCGGCACCAGGCATCGATGAGGATGTGGTGGTTGCTCATCATGAACCAGTAGCGCGCCTCGTCGACACGCACCAGGCGCAAGTGGAACGGTGCCTGCTGCAACAGATCGAAACCGGCTTCGCGCTCCTGCTTGTGCAAGGCCTGCAGGCGGGCTTCCTGGGCCGCCTCGTCGAGTCCGCGCCAGTCCTGGTAGTCCACCGTCGTCGAACCTGGCTTGTGGATGATCTGCAACATGGCTTCGCCGGCGTTCCAGCTAAAGGACGCGCGCAGGGCTTCATGGCGCGCCACTACCGCCTGCCAGGCCTGGGCGAAGCGCTCGGGGTCCAGGGCACTGTTGATGCGGTAACGGTCCTGCATGTAGTAGATGCCGGTGCCCGGCTCCAGCAGTGTGTGCAGCAGCAGGCCTTCCTGCATCGGCGTCAGTGGGTAGACATCCTCGATCCTCGCCGCCGGAACCGGCAAGGCATCGATCTGCTCCTGGGTCAGTTGCGCCAGCGGGAAGTCCGACGGCGTGAAGCTGCCATTGCCCTCCGTCAGGCAGTGCTCGACCAGGTCCAGCAACTCCTGGCGATAGTCCTCGGCCAAGGCAGCGATGGTCTCGTTGTCGTAGCGTTCCTGGCTGAAGGTCCAACGCAGTTGCAGAGCGCCGCCGTAAACCTGGCCATCGACGCTGAGCCAGTTAGGCAGCGGCGCATCCAGGTCATGGGCCAGGCCGGCGGGCGCATCCAGCGGCTGGAACAGCGCGGCAGTGTCGAACTGCTGGTCGAACTGCCCCAGGTAGTTGAAGGTGATCCGTGCCTGCGGCAAGGCCGCCATGCGCTCGCGGCTGGCGTCGTCGGCCAGGTAGCGCAGCACGCCGTAGCCGATGCCCTTGTGCGGCACCTGGCGCAATTGCTCCTTGATGCGCTTGATCGATGCAGCACGCGCAGCCGAGTCCTCGCCCACCTCGGGGTTGAGGCACAGCGGATAAGCGTTGGTGAACCAACCAACACTGCGGGTCAGGTCGACATCCTCGAACAGGCTGTCGCGGCCATGGCCCTCCAGTTGCACCAGCACTGCGTTGTCGCCACTCCAGCGGCACAAGGTGCGGGCCAGAGCGGTCAGCAGCAGATCGTTGACCTGGGTGTGGTAGGCCGCCGGGGCTTGTTGCAACAGGCGGCGGGTCTGCTCCACCTCCAGGGCGATGCTCACGGTATGGGCATGACGGTGCAGGTTGCCGCCTTGCGGGTGATCGCAAGGCAGTTCACGGTGGGCGGCGCCCAGTTGGCCTTGCCACCAGTCCAGTTCGTCACGCAGCGAGTCGCTGCCGGCATAGCTGGCCAGGCGTGCGGCCCAATCACCCATGGCCCGGGTCTTGGCTCCCAGGGGTTGGCCACGGTACAGCGCCTGTAGGTCTTCCAGCAGCACCCGCCAGGACACGCCATCGACCACCAGGTGATGCACGGCCAGCAACAGGCGCTGGGCGCCCTGCCCGTCCGCCACCAGCAAGGCACGCAACAGCGGCCCCTCCTGGAGGCTGAGGCTACGTTGCACATCGGTGTACAGGGTCTGGCACTCGCTGAAATCGGCAACAGTGGCCTGCCACAACAGTTGATGCGCTTCCTGCTGGGCGTACTCGCCCTGCCAACGGCCCTCCACCTGGGTGAAGCGCAGCCGCAAGGCGTCATGGTGCTGCACCAGGCCGCGCAGGGCTTGCTCCACAGTGTCGGCCTGCAGCGGTTGGCGTGCCTCGAGCAGGACCGCCTGGTTCCAGTGCTGCGGTTGCGGCACTTCGCTCTCGAAGAACCAGTGCTGGATCGGCGTCAGCGCGGTACGGCCCTGCAACGGCCCTTGCTCGACCTCGGACGATGCCTCGCTGCAGGTGACCACTGCGGCCAGGGTCTGGATGGTCTGGTGCTGGAACAGATCACGCGGGGTGAACTGCAGGCCCAACTGGCGCGCGCGGCTGACCACCTGGATCGACAGGATCGAATCGCCTCCGAGCTCGAAGAAGTTGTCCTGCACGCCAATGCGCTGGACGTTCAGCACTTCACGCCAGATCTGCGCCAGTTGCTCTTCCAGATCGCTGGCCGGCGCCTGATAGTGCTGGCGGCCTTGCTCCAGGTCCGGCGCCGGCAAGGCCCGGCGGTCGAGTTTGCCATTGCCGGTCAGCGGCATCTGCTCCAGCAGCACGATGTGCGCGGGCACCATGTAGTCCGGCAGGTGCTGGCGGGCATGGGACTTAACCGCATCACGCAGCGCCGCCTGGGTTTCGCCGTCGGCACGCGCCTGGGCGCAGACCAAATAGGCAGCCAGTTGCTTGCCACCGGGCAGGTCGAGGGCCAGGACCACGGCCTCGTCGACATCCGGATGCTCTTGTAGGCGGCTCTCGATTTCACCCAGCTCGATGCGGAAGCCGCGGATCTTCACCTGGTGGTCGGCACGGCCGATGTACTCCACCAGGCCATCGTCCCGCAGGCGCACCAGGTCGCCAGTGCGATACAGGCGTCCACCCTGCTGGCTGAATGGGTCGGCGACGAAACGCTCGGCGCTCAGCCCCGGCCGGTCGTGGTAACCCTGGGCCAGGCCGGCGCCCCCAACATAGAGTTCGCCGATGCTACCTGCTGGCAGAAGAGCCAGGTCCTCGTCGAGGATATAGGCGACCCGCGCCCCGACCACCCGGCCGATCGGCACACTGCCCGCATCAGCCGGCAGTTGCTCCGGTGCCAGGCAGGCCAGCGGCATGACCACGGTCTCGGTCGGCCCATAGGCATTGAAGAACTGCTGTGGCACGAACGCCTGGCGGATGCGTTGCAGGTGCTCGCCGGTCAGCGCTTCACCACCGGTGATCACCAGGCGTACTGGCAACTGCTCGTTGCGGCTGGCCAGCCACTGGGACAGCTGGCTGCCATAGCTCGGAGTGAAGCCGAGGATGCTCACCTGCTGCTCACGCAGCAGTTGGCAAATCTCTTCCGCACCCCACTGGCCCTGGGCCCTGAGCACCACACGGGCGCCGCACAGCAGTGGCGCCAGCAGACGCTCGGTGGCGGCGTCGAAGTTGATCGAATAGAAGTGCAGCTCGCAGTCATCGCTGCGCATGCCAAAGGCGGCGATCACCGCCTGGCAGTGCATGGCGATCTCACCATGGCTGACCACCACGCCCTTGGGTTTGCCAGTGGAGCCGGAGGTGTAGATCAGGTAGGCCTGGTGCTGCGGCAGGTTGCGGTTGTCCAGCGGCTCGGCGCTGTAGCCGGCCAGAGCCGCACCCTCCTCCAAGCACCAGCGGGCCACGCCGGCCGGCAGTTCGCCAAGCGCCTCGAGCAGACTGCGCTGGCTGAGCAGCAGGCCGATGCGGCTGTCCTCGATCATGTAGTGCAGGCGGTCCAGCGGGTATTCCGGGTCCAGCGGCACATAGGCACCGCCCGCCTTGAGGATGGCCAGCAAGCCGATCACCATCGCCTGCGAGCGCTCCAGCGCCAGGCCAACGCGTACCTGCGGGCCAACGCCACGCTCGCGCAGCACCCGCGCCAGACGGTTGGCCTGCTGGTCGAGTTCGGCGTAGGTCAAGTGCTCGCCGGCGAAGGTCAGTGCCCGCGCTTGTGGCGTGCGCGCGGCCTGGGCAGCGAACAGGCCGTGGAGGGTCTGGCTGAGTTCGAAGTCGTTCTCGCCCTGCAACTGGCCGAGCAGCACTTCCTGCTCGGCGCTGGCCAGCATCGGCAACTCGCACAGGCGGCGTTGCGGATCATCCAACAGGCTCAGCAGCAAGTGCTGCCAATGTTCGGCCATGCGCGCGATACGCGGCTCGTCGAACAGGTCGCAGCTGTAGGTCAGGCAGCAACCCAGGCGGCCGTCGAGGTCGGTGACTTCCAGGTAAAGGTCGAACTTGGTCGCGCTGGCATCGTTGACCAGGTAGTCCACCTGCATGCCCGCCAACTCGCGGCTCTGCTGGAAAGCCCAGCGCTGGACGTTGCACATCACCTGGAACAGCGGGTTGTAGGCGCTGCTGCGGGGCGGCTGCAAGGCCTCGACCAACTGGTCGAAAGGCAGGTCCTGATGCGACTGACCTTCGATCACGGTCTGGCGCACCTGGTCGAGCAGTTCAGCGACGCTCATCTGCCCGTCTAGCTCACAGCGCAACACTTGGGTATTGAGGAAGGCGCCGATCAGTCCTTCGCTCTCCGGCCGGATACGGTTGGCCATTGGCGCGCCGATGCGCAGGTCGTGCTGGCCGCTGTAGCGGTAGAGCAGCGCGGCCAGGGTCGCGGTCATGGTCATGAACATGGTCAGGCCGCGTTCACTGTTGAAGGCGCGTACGCGGGCCGCCAACTCTGGCGCCAGGTCGAAGCGATAGAGTTCGCCGCGATGGCTCTGCACCGCCGGGCGCGGCCGGTCGGACGGCAGCTCCAGCACTGGGTGCTCGTCACCCAGGCGGGTTTTCCAATAGTCCAACTGGCGCTGGCCTTCACCGCCCTCCAACCACTGGCGCTGCCATACGCTGTAGTCCAGGTACTGCACCGGCAACGGTGCCAGCGGCGATTCGCGCTCATCGACGAAGGCTTCGTACAGCTCGCCCAGCTCGCGGGCGAAGATGTCCATCGCCCAGCCTTCGGTGACAATATGGTGCAAGGTCAGGACGAAGTAGTGCTCGCGCTCGCCGGCCTTGACCAGGCACGCGCGCAGCAGCGGGCCATGTTCCAGGTCGAACGGCTGGTGCGCCTGCTCTTCGGCCAGTTGCCGCAGGCGTTGCTCACGGCGCTCAGCGCTGTCGGCGGAGAAATCTTGCCACTGCAACTGCAACGGGCTGTCATCGACCACGCACTGGTAAGGCACGCCGTCGATGCTCGGGAAGGTGGTGCGCAGGGTCTCGTGCCGTACGATCAGCGCCTGCAAGGCTTGCTCGAAACGGCTGACATCCAGCACGCCACGCAGCCGCGCCATGCCGCCGACATTGTAGGCCGGACTGTCCGGCTCCATCTGCCAGAGGAACCACATGCGCTGCTGCGAGTAGGACAAGGGCACGGCCTGGCGGCGGTCGACCCGGGCGATCTCACCCTGCAGGTTGTGGCCGCCGCGCTGTCGGATCTGCCCGACCTCAGCGCAGAAGGCCGCCAACTCACTGTGTTCGAACAATACCTTCAGCGGCAGCTCGACATCGCAGGCCTGGCGGGTACGGGAAACGATCTGGGTGGCCAGTAGCGAATGGCCGCCCAGGGCGAAGAAGTCATCCTGCAGCCCTACCCGTGGCAGGCCCAGCACTTCACACCAGATCGCCGCGATCTGCTGCTGTAGGGCCGTTTGTGGCTCGACATGCTCGCGCTGCTGCCAGACCGGAGCAGGCAGGGCCTTGCGCTCGACCTTGCCGCTCGGCCCCAGGGGCATCTGCGCCAAGTGGATCAACTGCGCTGGCACCATGTAGGCCGGCAGGCGCTCGGCCAGCGCTGCCAACAAAGCGTCATCCTGCTGGTTGCCGCTGTAGTAGCCGATCAACTGCGCGCCCACGCTGTCCTGATGGATCAGTACCAATGCCTGTTCGACGCCCGGCTGGGCGAGCAGGCAGGCCTGCACCTCTTCCGGCTCGACACGGAAGCCGCGCACCTTGACCTGTTGGTCCAGGCGCCCGAGGTATTCCAAGGCCTGGGCCTGCACCAGCCAGCGCGAACGGTCGCCGCTGCGGTACAGGCGCTGGCCGTTGCCGTCGGCCTGAGGCACGAAGCGCTCGGCGGTCAACCCCGGACGGCCCAGGTAGCCGCGGGCCAGGCCGGCACCGCCCAGGTACAGTTCACCGGGCACGCCCGGCGCGGCCAGTTCCAGGCCGTCATCGAGCACGCGGCACAGCACGTTGGCCAATGGCCGGCCAATGGGTGAGCGATCACTATCGCTACTTTGGCAATGCCAATGGGTGACGTTGATGGCGGTCTCGGTCGGGCCGTAGCGGTTGTGCAACTGCACCTGCGGCAGAGACTGCAGGACCCGCTCACGCAGGCTGGCCGACAGTGCCTCGCCACCGGAGAACAGCCGCCGCAGGCTGGTGCATTCGGCAGCCAAGGGTTCCTGGACGAACACCTGCAGCAGTGGCGGCACGAAGTGCAACGTGGTCACACCGTGCTCACGCACCAGTTCAGCGATGCGCCGCGGGTCACGGTGCTCGCCAGGGCCTGCGAGCACCAGGCGACAGCCGGTGGCCAGCGGCCAGAAACACTCCCAGACCGAGACATCGAAACTGATCGGCGCCTTCTGCATCAGCACATCGCTGTCGTCCAGGGCGTAGGTGGCCTGCATCCATTGCAGGCGCTCGGCCAGGGCCGCATGGGTATTGCCCACGCCCTTGGGCTGGCCGGTGGAGCCGGAGGTGTAGATCACATAGGCCAGGTTGTCGCCATCGAGGTGTAGGCCTGGCGCATGGCTCGGCCAACTGTCGAGCTTGAGCTGGTCCAAGGCGATGGCACTGACGCCCGCCACCTTCGGCAGGCGCTGCAGCACTTCGCTCTGGCTGAGCAGCAGCGTCGCACCACAGTCGGCGAGCATGTAGGCCAGGCGCTCGGCGGGATAATCCACATCCAGCGGCACATAAGCGCCACCGGCCTTGAGGATGGCCAGCAGGCCGACCAGCAACTGCGGCGAGCGCTCGGCGGCGATGGCCACGCAGACCTCAGGGCCCACGCCCTTGTCACGCAGGTAGTGGGCCAGGCGGTTGGCCTGCTGGTGCAGGCTGGCGTAGTCCAGGCTGCCGCCGTCCCACACCAGCGCCGTGCGCTGCGGTGTCAGGCGGGCCTGTTCGTTGAGCTGTTCGACCAGCAGGCGCTGGGCGGTCGGAGCCGGTGCTTGGCCCCAGTCGAGCAACTGCGCACGGCTGTCGCTGTCGAGCAACTGCACATCGCCCAACGCCAGCGTCGGCTCGGCGCAAACTTGCTCGAGCAATGCCAGCAGGTGGCTGGCCAGGCGCTTGACCGTGGCAGCCTCGAACAGCTCGGACGCGTAGTCGAAGGCCAGGCTGAGGCGGCCCTGATGGTCCTCTTCACTGTGCAGTTGCAGGTCGAACTTGGCCTCGCGGCTGTGCCACGGCAACTCTTCGGCCAGCAGGCCTGGCAAACGGCGCAGGGCCGACAGGTCGCGCTGCTGGTGGTTGAACATGACCTGGAACAGGCCCTGTTCGCGGGCTTCAGGAAAGGCCTCGATCAGTTGCTCGAACGGCAGGTCCTGATGCGCCTGGGCCTCCAGGGTGGCCTGGCGCACTTGGTTCAACAGTTGCTGGAACGACAGGCGCCCGTCCAGTCGGGCACGCAGCACCTGGGTGTTGATGAAAAAGCCGACCATGCCCTGGGTTTCCAGGCGCGGGCGGTTGGCGTTGGGCACACCGACACGGATCTCGCCCTGGCCGGTGTAGCGGTGCAGCAGGCCTTGCCAGGCGGCCAACAGGACCATGAACAGGCTGGCCTGCTCGTCACGGGCCAGGGTACGCAGGGCGTCGGCGAGCTTGGCCGGCACTTTCAGGCTCAGGCGCTCGGCACGCTTGTCCAACTGGCTGGAACGGGGGTGGTCCGTGCATAGGTCGAGCACTGGCAACGCATCGCCCAGTTGAGCCTGCCAGTAGGCCAGTTGCCGGGCGGACTCGCCGTCGGCCAGCCACTGGCGTTGCCAGTTGCCATAGTCGGCATAACCCAGCGCCAAGGGCGCCAGGCTGGCCTGCTGGCCTTGGCAGTGAGCGCCATAGAGGCGGGCGAACTCGTCGAGCAGGATGTTCAGCGACCAGCCATCGGCGACGATGTGATGCAGGGTCACCCACAACTGGTGCTGTTCGTCGTCCAGCCGCGCCAGGGTCACGCGCAGCAGCGGGCCCTGTTGCAGGTCGAAGGGTTGCTGGGCCTCCGCTTCACGGCGTGCGGTCACCTCTGCGCCGTCGAGCCCCTCCAAGTCCAGGCGCTGCAGCTCGAATGCCAGCTCGGGCAGGATGTGCTGCAGGGCCTGGCCATCGGCTTCGCTGAATACCGTGCGCAAGGATTCGTGACGCGCAACCAGAGCCTGGAAACTGGCCTCCAGTGCGGCTTCGTCCAGTTCGCCGCGCAGAAGCAAGCCAGCCGGAATGTTGTAGGCTGCACTCTGCGGCTCTAACTGCCAGAGCAACCACAGGCGGTTCTGCGCCAGCGATTGCGGCAGGGCCTGGCCGCGCGTCAGGCCGTCGATGCGACCTTGAGCACCACCACCTTCGGCCTGCACGGTCGCCACGGCAGCGCTGTACTGCGCCAGGGTCGGCGCTTCGAACAACGTGCGCAGGTTCAGCGCCAGCCCCAACTCATCCGCCAACCGTGCGGTCACCTGGGTCGCCGCGATGGAGTTACCGCCGAGCAGGAAGAAATGGTCGTCCGCCGCTACCGACTGCACTTGCAACTGTTCGCACCAGAGACGGGCGATACGCGCCTGCAACTCGTCGGCCGTGGTGCCGTCGGCCACGGTCGCCGCAATGTCGGCACTGGGGAAGCAGGCGTAGCAATCCAGGCTGCCATCGTCCATGCGCTGGCGGCAGGCCGAGCGCTGCAGCTTGCCGCTGGAGGTCTTGGGCAAGGCGCCGGGGTTGAGCAACAGGACCACCGCAGGCGCCTGCTGGCAGGCATCGGCGATGACCTGGCGCAGGGTCTTGATCAGGGCCGCCGGCTCGATGATCTTCTGTACGTTGCGGCTGATCTCCACCGCGACGCCGATCCCCTCCTCGCCCTGGTCATCGACGGCGAACACCGCCACACGGCCCTTGCGCAGCACTTCGACTTCCCGCTCCAAGGTCTTTTCCAGGTCCTGCGGGTAGAGGTTGTGGCCACGCACGATGAGCATGTCCTTCAGGCGTCCGGTGACGAATAGTTCGCCCTGGCGCAGGAAGCCCAAGTCGCCGGTGCGCAGCCAGGTCTGGCCGTCCTGCTCGACGAAGGTACGCGCCGTGGCCTCAGGGTTGCGCCAATAGCCCAAGGCGATGCTTGGGCCTGCGGCCCAGATCTCGCCGACCAGGCCTTCCCCCAGGACTTGCAGGCTTTGTGGGTCGACCACCCGCACCGCATGCCCCGGCTGGCTATAGCCGCAGCTCATCAGCACACTGCCCTTGCCCGGCTCTGCGCGATTAGCGGCAAAGGCCGCAGCATCCAGCTCCAACGCTGGAATGCCCTGACCCCGGCGGCTGCCGCTGACGAAAAGAGTGGCCTCAGCCAGGCCGTAGCTGGCGAAGAAACTCTGCGCCTCGAAGCCGCAGGTCCGGAACTTCTCGGCGAAGGCTTGCAGGCTGTCCTGGCGGATCGGCTCGGAGCCGGAATAGGCCACGCGCCAACGGCTCAGGTCGAGCCCGGCCAGGGCCGCATCGCTGACCCGCTCGCTGCACAGACGGTAAGCGAAGTCTGGGCCGCCGCTGATGGTGCCGCCATACTCGCTGATCGCCTGAAGCCAGCGCAGTGGCCGGGCAAGGAAGTAGCCCGGCGACATCAACACGCAGGGCACGCCACTGAAGATCGGTTGCAGCAGGCCACCGATCAGGCCCATGTCGTGATACAGCGGCAGCCAACTGACGATGACGTCATCCGGATTCACATCGATGCCGAAACCATGACGGATCAGTTGCTCGTTGGCCACCAGGTTGCCGTGGCTGACCTGGACCCCCTTGGGCAATGCGGTGGAACCCGAGGTGTACTGCAGGAAGGCGATATCGTCGGCGGCCAGGGCGGGAGCCTGCCAGCCCTGAGCCTGCGCCGGGTCCAGGTGGTCCACAGCCAGCAACGCCGGCGCATCTTCCGCGCAAAGGGCATCCAGGCTCTGCAAACTGTCACACAGCGATTCTACCGTCAGCAGCAGACGAGGCCTGGCATCGTCGATGATCGACAGCAAGCGCTCCTGGTGATGGCGGCGCGCCGATTCCGGCGGATAGGCCGGCACCGCGATGACACCGGCGTAGAGACAACCGAAGAACGCCGCGACGTAGTCCGGACCACTGGGGAACAGCAGCACGGCACGGTCGCCGAACTCGCTGCGTGCCTGCAGGGCAGCCGCGATGGTGCGCGCCCGCAGGTCCAGTTCCCGGTAGCTGAGCACGGCCTGCTCACGAGGATCGTCGGCCAGAAAGCGCAAGGCGATGCGGTCCGGGGCCTGCTCGGCGCGTTGCGCCAGGGCCTGGACCATCGTAAGCGGAAGTTCGAAGGCGTCCGTCATGGGGGGTTCCTGCCAGTGTCTTGGTAAGCCCGGCGCGAGACAGGGCGAACCGCCCATGGGGGGATGGCGGACACCTGGCATGCGGCCGGAGGATGTACACAGAGGAACGGATGGTCAGGGAAAATAATTAAGCGCGAAGGCCGGGCCTACGGGGGAAACACCTTTGATACAGCAGCGGCGTAAACGGGAAACCGTTAGAACTTTTTAATATAGCAACTCAATTACTTCTGCATTTGACAATCATTATCATTACGAATAGTTTGTCGCACGTCGCTGGAAGCATCTCCCTATCGGTTGCTTCCTCCCCAACCAGAGACTAGGTGACTTCCATGGCGGAACAACTATCCACAAGTAAGTGCGATTCACCATTGCTCCAGGCGTTCGTCGACAACCGCAGCATCCTGGTCAAGATTGCCGCACGCATCACCGGCTGCCGCTCACGTGCCGAGGATGTGGTGCAGGACGCCTTTTTCCGACTCGGTTCCGCGCCTCAGATCACCTCCTCCTTCAAGGCCCAGCTCAGCTACCTGTTCCAGATCGTGCGCAACCTGGCCATCGACCACTACCGCAAGCAGGCCATGGAGCTGAAGTATTCCGGCAGCGAAGAGGAAGGCCTGAACGTGGTTCTCCAGAACGCCTCGCCCGAAGCCACCCACATCAACCTGGCGACCCTCGAACACATTGCCGAAGCGCTCAACGAACTGCCGCAACGCACCCGCTATGCCTTCGAAATGTACCGCCTGCACGGCGTGCCGCAGAAAGACATCGCCAAGGAACTGGGGGTATCGCCGACACTGGTCAACTTCATGATCCGCGACGCCATGGTGCACTGCCGCAAGGTCTCCGCCCGCAAGGCTTGAGCGGCCTGTGCCCGCTCAATCGCTGGCAAGGCGGACCAGCCCCACATGACTCAATTTCTGCAGAACACACTGCGCCTGTAGCGGCGGTTCAGCGCCCCGGCTTGCCCGCGAATGCGTCGATAGACTCACTGCCGTATTCGCGGGCAAGCCCGCTCCTACAGAGGCCCTGCGGTGCACACCGTCAGACGAGCGTGCAACGGTCGAAGAACCGCTCCCGCCCGAGGATCATCAGCGCCGCCCGCTTGTGCGGAAAATCGAACTCCTTCTCGCAGTGGAAGCACTGGTCCTGCATGTAACCGATCATCTTGCCGTTGTCCGCCCGAGGCTCGGCCACCACCCGCTGGGTGCGTGGGTCGTCGAGGAACAGGTAGTGCACCAGGGCTGACAGCCAACTGGCCACCTTGTGCGGACCTCGGTGCTTGTCTTCACCGACCAGCATGTGGATACCGCGATCATAGTCATCGGCCGGATAGAACGGCGCAATCCGGTCTTCCTTGGCCCAGTAGGCTTCGAAGTAGGCAAAAGGCTCGTCGTCGAAGCAGCCGATCAGGGTCAATGCGTGCGGGTCGGCTTCCAGCTTGTCCAGGTATTCCCGGTGCTGCTCCAGGCTGCCGCCCTCCTGCCAGAACTGCAGAACCCGTGGGTTGTTCTGCCAGCGGTTGAAACGCTCCAGGTCCTGGTCGATCTCCAAGGTGCGCAAGGAGACCCAGGCACCGAGCCGGGCATCGAAGCGCCGGTAGACCTCACCACGCGGCTTGGGTGGCCGGCGCGGATGGCGCTTGCCGTCGCTGATCCGCATCTGCTGCGGGTAGATGCCATCCGCCGACTGGCCAAGCCAGGGTTGCGGCAACTGCCAGAACAGGGTGCGTTCGCAGTGGTACTGGCCGGGCTTCTCGCCAGCCACCAGCAAACCACTGACCAGCGCCTCTCGTGGCGGTTGCGCCAGCTGCCAGGCCAGACGCTGGCAGGCAGGGTCACGGGCGAACAGCCAATAGCAGGCAGCCCACAAGGCTTGGTGCGGCCGCTCCGGGCTGCAGCTTTCCAGATGCACCTGCAGAACGTCGCCAGGGACCAGGCGCACCTGGATCAAGGGGCGCCCCTCGAGGGTCAGACTCAACTGGCGCTCGCGCTCATCGGCGCTGAGGCTGTGCCAACGCGGTAAGGACAGGGACGGCGAAGCAGCATCGAACGGCATGATCATGGCTCACGAAGATTGAATGATGGGCTCACTCTGGATGACGTGACCAAGCCTGGTGAATTTAGTCACCCTGTGGCGACTCGACCGTGATTTGGTAGGGCTGGAAGATACGCAACAGTTCGCCGTTGTCGTGCAGTCGTTGCAACAGTGCAGCGAAGGCTTCGCCACTGATGGGCGCACCTGGGCGCAGCAACGCGTAATGGTGGTAGACCTGATCGACCCGTTCCGAGGCCATCAACTGGCCGACGCTGGCCGGGTTGCGCACGAGAAAGTCCCTGAAGAAGGAACGCGTCACTAAAGCGATATCGGCACGACCACGCTGGACCATGAACAGGTTGCTGTCGTGGGAATAGGTCAAGGTTGCCTTGAAGGTATCGCTCAGATGGCGCGGGTCGGGATTGAAACCGGCGAAGGCGTAGTGGTAACCGTTGAACAGCGCCAGGCGCTTGCCTCGCAGGTCATCGAAATAACGCTGGTCACGTCCAGTCTGCAGGCGTGCCACGAAAATTTCCGCATCCTCCAAGCCCATGTCGACAGCCACGTGGGGAATCCGCTGCCAGCCCCAGGCTGGATTCTCGAAGATCGCCACATCGGTGCGTCCCTGCTGGAAATCGCCGAAACGCCGAGGAATCGATGTGGGTACCAGGACGAAACGGTACTGGTGCTGCATCTGGTTCAACGCCTGCACCAGTTGCGGCAGCAAGCCACTGTCGGCGCCCTGCTCCGGGCGCACAGCGTAAGGCGGGAAATGCGCTGCACCGATCTTGACCTCGACATCCTCGAACGCCCGGGCTGGAGCGGCCAGCCAAAGCGCAGCGAGCATGAACAGGGAAGACAAGGCCTTGAGGCTGGGCACAGGAGTCAAAGCAACACACTCATCGAGGGTTCGGACCAGAATGCGCTAAAGCTAGGCGTTTTCCCCCAGGGGCACAACTGTCGGATATGCCAAAGTGCCAGGATCTGTCGCCAACCGCCACCATTAGCTACGCTCTAGCAGGGATTTGCATGGGAGCCTTGTATGGGCCATTGGCTGGTGATCGACCTGGAGGCCACCACCGACGACGGTGGCTGGCCGGTCACGGAAATGGAAGTCATTGAAATCGGCGCAAGCCTGGTCACCCGCGACGGTCGCGAGGTCGACCATTTCCAGCGCTTCGTGCGCCCGCGGCGGCGCCCGCAACTGACGCCGTTCTGCCGTGAGCTGACGCATATCAGCCAGGCGAATGTCGACGCTGCTTCGTCCTTTCCTGAAGTCTGGGCCCAGTTCGAGCGTTGGCTGGGACACCACCAGGCGCATCTGCAGGCCTGGGTCAGTTGGGGGGACTACGACCGTCAACAGTTGCTCCTGGAATGGCAGCAACACCAAGTCCGCAGCCTGCTGGCCGACCTCCCCCATATCAACCTCAAGCAGCGCTTCGCCAAAACCCGCCAACTGCGGCGCCCGGCGGGGCTCAACGGGGCCTTGCAACTAGCCGGGCTGCAGTTTTCCGGGCAACAGCACCGCGCCCTCGAGGATGCGCGCAACACCGCGCGGCTGCTGCCCCTGAGCCTGCCGGCCAACGGTACCTGAAAGCGGATGACGGCACCCGATGCCTTGGGCATACTGGCCAGCCTTTTTCATCCGATTGTTCAGGAGTCGCCCATGTTTAAAGTCAACGAGTACTTTGATGGCACGGTCAAGTCGATCGCCTTCACCGGCGCGGAAGGTCCGGCGACCGTCGGCGTCATGGCCCCGGGCGAATACGAGTTCGGCACGGCCAAGCGCGAGATCATGCACGTGGTGTCCGGCGCCCTGACCGTCAAGCTGCCGGGCAGCGACAACTGGGAAACCTTCACTGCCGGCGACCAATTCAATGTGCCGGCCGACAGCAAGTTCCAGTTGAAGGTGGCGGTGGATACCGCTTACCTGTGCGAGTACCGCGACTAAGGTAGGCGACGCCACTGCCCCTGTAGGAGCCAGCGCTAGCTGGCGATGCAAGGCAAAGCCTTGCCATGCGCACCCTCTCCAGCCAACGCTGGCTCCTGCATCGTTCTGTCACCCCCGCAAGAACCCCGCCACCCGCTGCGCCGCCACCTGCAGATGCCCTTCGTGGGTAAATCCCGAGGCCTTCAACGGCTTGAGGTCATGGTCCCCTGCCTGCAACCAGCACAGCTCGATGGCCGGCGAGAGCACATACCCTTCCACGGCCTGGCGGTTGCCCAAGGCATCGCGTTCGCCTTGGACGATCAAGGTCCGCGTGCGCAGCCCGGCCAGGTGCTCGACCCGTGGTTTCTCAGGCTTGCCCACGGCATAGAACGGATAACCCAGGCACACCAGCGCATCGGCCTGGAGCTCATCGGCCAGCAAACTGGCCATGCGGCCGCCCATGGACTTGCCACCGATAGCGATGGTTCCAGCGACCAATAGTCGCACCTGCTGGTACACCTCACGCCAGGATTCGAGCAATACCTTCTGCGGATTGGGCGGCCGCTTGCCGCCATCCAAGCGCCGCTGCGCCATATAGGGGAACTCGAAACGCACCACGCCAACCCCTTGCCCCGCCAGCCTTTGCGCCATGTCGTCCATGAATGGACTGTCCATTGGCGCGCCCGCGCCATGGGCCAGGATCAGGCACCCCGGATACACGCCATCCCCCTGATTTTGCGGGGCATTGCAGCGCCAGCCAGGGGTCTGCGCCAGCCGCGCCCATTGATCCCCGTCAATACCGGCCAATTGCCCATTACTCATGCTTGCCTCGCTGTTTAGTCTGCCTATAACCGTGGATGGGAACCCATACATGAACACAACCAGCAGTACCGCCTATAACTACAAGGTGGTCCGCCAATTCGCCATTATGACGGTGGTGTGGGGAATCGTCGGGATGGGGCTCGGCGTTTTCATCGCCGCACAGCTCGTCTGGCCTTCCCTGAACTTCGACCTGCCCTGGACCAGCTTCGGCCGCCTGCGCCCGCTGCACACCAACGCAGTGATCTTCGCCTTCGGTGGTTGCGCGTTGTTCGCCACCTCCTACTATTCGGTGCAGCGCACCTGCCAGACCACCCTGTTCTCGCCACGCTTGGCCGCGTTCACCTTCTGGGGCTGGCAACTGGTGATCCTGCTGGCAGCGATCAGCCTGCCATTGGGCTACACCAGCTCCAAGGAGTACGCCGAGCTGGAATGGCCGATCGACATCCTGATCACTATCGTCTGGGTCGCCTATGCCGTGGTGTTCTTCGGCACCCTCATGAAGCGCACCACCAAGCACATCTACGTGGGCAACTGGTTCTTCGGCGCGTTCATCCTCACGGTGGCGATGCTGCATATCATCAACAACCTGGAGCTGCCGGTCAGCCTGACCAAGTCCTACTCCCTGTATGCCGGCGCCACTGACGCCATGGTGCAGTGGTGGTACGGCCACAACGCGGTAGGGTTCTTCCTCACCGCAGGCTTCCTCGGCATGATGTACTACTACGTGCCCAAGCAGGCCGAGCGCCCGGTCTACTCCTATCGCCTGTCGATCGTCCACTTCTGGGCGTTGATCACCCTGTACATCTGGGCCGGCCCCCACCACCTGCACTACACCGCTCTGCCCGACTGGGCCCAGTCGCTGGGCATGGTGATGTCGCTGATCCTCCTGGCGCCAAGCTGGGGCGGTATGATCAACGGCATGATGACCCTCTCCGGCGCCTGGCACAAACTGCGTAGCGACCCGATCCTGCGCTTCCTCGTGGTGTCACTGGCCTTCTACGGCATGTCGACCTTCGAAGGACCGATGATGGCGATCAAGACCGTCAACGCCCTGTCGCACTACACCGACTGGACCATTGGCCACGTCCATGCCGGCGCCCTCGGCTGGGTGGCGATGATTTCCATCGGTGCGCTGTACCACACCATCCCGAAAGTTTTCGGCCGCGAGCAGATGTACAGCATCGGCCTGATCAACGCGCACTTCTGGCTGGCGACCATCGGCACCGTGCTGTACATCGCCTCGATGTGGGTCAACGGCATCGCCCAAGGCCTGATGTGGCGTGCGGTCAACAGCGACGGCACCCTGACCTACTCCTTCGTCGAAACCCTGGTGGCCAGCCACCCAGGCTTCATCGTGCGCTTCGTCGGCGGGGCGATCTTCCTCACCGGCATGCTGCTGATGGCCTGGAACACCTGGCGCACCGTGCGCGCCCCGGCCACCGCCAGCGCACCTGCGACTGCCCAGTTGGCCTGAGGAGATAAAGCCTGATGAAACACGAAGTCATCGAGAAAAACGTCGGCTTGCTCGCCCTGCTGATGGTGTTCGCCGTGAGCATCGGCGGCCTGACCCAGATCGTCCCGCTGTTCTTCCAGGACGTCACCAACAAGCCGGTCGAAGGCATGAAACCCTACACCGCCCTGCAACTGGAAGGCCGCGACATCTACATCCGCGAAGGCTGCGTCGGCTGCCACTCGCAGATGATCCGTCCGTTCCGCGCCGAGACCGAGCGCTATGGCCACTACTCGGTAGCGGGTGAAAGCGTCTGGGACCACCCGTTCCTGTGGGGCTCCAAGCGCACCGGTCCGGACCTGGCCCGCGTCGGCGGCCGCTACTCGGACGACTGGCACCGCGCTCACCTGTACAACCCGCGCAACGTCGTGCCGGAGTCGAAGATGCCGGCCTACCCCTGGCTGGTGGCGCAACAGGTGGACAACGCCCACACCGACACCAAGATGCGCACCCTGCGCACCCTCGGCGTGCCGTACACCGACGAGGACATCGCCGGTGCCCGCGACGCGGTCAAGGGCAAGACCGAGATGGACGCCCTGGTCGCCTACCTGCAGGTGCTGGGCACCGCGATCAAGAACAAGAGGTAAGCGCGATGGATTTCTCACTGGACATCGGCCTGATCCGTGGCCTGGGAACCCTGGTGGTGGTGATCGCCTTCATTGGCCTGAGCCTGTGGGTGTTCAACCGTCGCCGCGACCGTGATTTCGCCGAAGCGCGCCTGCTGCCCTTCGTCGATGACCGCCTGCCCCCTGCCGGGCAGGAACCTGCCTTGAGGAGTACCCGGCAATGACCACCTTCTGGAGTACGTACATCAGCGTACTGACCATCGGCAGCCTGATCGGCCTGACCTGGCTGTTGCTCAGCACCCGCAAGGGCGAGAGCAAAAGCACCACCGACCAGACCATGGGCCACAGCTTCGACGGCATCGAGGAGTACGACAATCCGCTGCCCAAGTGGTGGTTCTGGCTGTTCGTCGGCACTCTGGTGTTCGCGGTGGGCTACCTGGTCCTCTACCCCGGCCTGGGTAACTGGAAAGGCATCCTGCCCGGCTACGAGAACGGCTGGACCGGAGCCAACGAGTGGCAAAAGGAAATGGACAAGGCTGATGCCAAGTTCGGCCCGATCTTCGCCAAGTACGCCGCCATGCCGGTGGAGGAAGTCGCCAAGGACCCGCAAGCGCTGAAGATGGGCAGCCGCCTGTTCGCCTCCAACTGCTCGGTGTGCCATGGTTCCGACGCCAAAGGCGCCTATGGTTTCCCCAACCTCACCGACAACGACTGGCGCTGGGGCGGCGAGCCGGAAACCATCAAGGCTTCGATCATGAACGGCCGTCACGGCGTGATGCCAGCCTGGGCCGAGGTCATCGGTGAACAGGGGGTGGCCGATGTCTCCGCCTTCGTCCTGGCCAACCTCGATGGTCGCAGCCTGCCCGAAGGCATCAAGGCCGACGTTGCTAACGGCCAGAAGATCTTCGCCGCCAACTGCGTCGCCTGCCACGGCCCTGAGGGCAAGGGCACCCCAGCCATGGGCGCACCGGACCTGACCCACCCGCAGGCGTTCATCTACGGCTCGAGCTTCGCCCAACTGCAGCAGACCATCCGTTACGGCCGCCAAGGCCAGATGCCGGCCCAGCAGGATATCCAGGGCAACGACAAAGTCCACCTGCTGGCGGCCTATGTCTACAGCCTGTCCCAGGATGCACCGGCCGAAGGGCAGACCCTGTCTGCACAGTAACAATGTTCACTGACTGAGCCTTGCCCCCAGCCGCCGCGCCTGACATCGGCGCGGCGGCCTCTCCTCTCTTGCGACTTAGTGTCGCACCGCTCCAGTTCGCTGCCTTGCAGCCCCTCCGATCAGAACTAAGCTTGTTGCCACAGTAGCCGCTCCCGCAGAGCGGCTGACTGGTGCGGCGTCCTGGCAATTCCGCGCAAAGACTGTGGACATCGGCGCTTGCCCCTGCCGGCCTGACCAACCGGAACAATTGGCGCAAGAAAAAGCTTGACCGATCGGACAGAAAAAGGCGAAAAATGGTACACATTACAAATGTTTATTTGTGTACAATCGTTCAGCCCATAAGCCGAGAAACGGCGGCTGACAGGGCCTGGACACGGGTCGGCGCGAGGGCCATCGCGTTGCAATAACCACACTGTTTATAGATACTTGCGCCGATTTTTTAACCAACAAAAATACCCAAACCGTGGAACCTTAGAATGAGCACAGCAATCAGTCCGACTGCTTATAACTATAAGGTCGTCCGCCAGTTCGCCATCATGACGGTGGTCTGGGGGATCCTTGGCATGGGGCTTGGTGTCTACATCGCCTCGCAACTGGTATGGCCCCAGCTCAACCTGGACCTGCCCTGGACGAGTTTCGGACGCCTGCGCCCGCTGCACACCAACCTGGTGATCTTCGCCTTCGGTGGCTGTGCACTCTTCGCCACTTCCTACTACGTCGTGCAGCGCACCTGCCAGACGCGACTGATCTCCGACAGCCTCGCGGCCTTCACCTTCTGGGGTTGGCAAGCGGTGATCGTCGGTGCGCTCATCACCTTGCCGATGGGCTACACCACGACCAAGGAATACGCGGAGCTGGAATGGCCGATTGCCATTTTGCTGGCCATTGTCTGGGTTACCTACGGCTTGGTGTTCTTCGGCACCATCGTCAAACGCAAGACCAAGCACATCTACGTGGGTAACTGGTTCTACGGTGCCTTCATCGTGGTCACTGCGATGCTGCACATCGTCAACCACATGTCGCTACCGGTCAGTTGGTTCAAGTCCTACTCGGCCTACTCCGGCGCCACCGACGCGATGATCCAGTGGTGGTACGGCCACAATGCCGTGGGCTTCTTCCTCACCACCGGCTTCCTCGGCATGATGTACTACTTCGTGCCCAAGCAAGCCGAGCGGCCGATCTACTCCTATCGCCTGTCGATCGTCCACTTCTGGGCGCTGATCACCCTGTACATCTGGGCCGGCCCCCACCACCTGCACTACACCGCCCTGCCCGACTGGGCCCAGTCGCTGGGCATGGTGATGTCGATCATCCTCCTGGCACCGAGCTGGGGCGGCATGATCAACGGCATGATGACCCTCTCCGGGGCATGGCACAAACTGCGCACCGACCCCATCCTGCGCTTCCTCGTGGTGTCGCTGGCCTTCTACGGCATGTCGACCTTCGAAGGGCCGATGATGGCGATCAAGACCGTCAACTCCCTGTCGCACTACACCGACTGGACCATCGGCCACGTCCACGCCGGCGCCTTGGGCTGGGTGGCGATGATCTCCATCGGCTCGCTCTACCACCTGATTCCCAAGGTTTACGGCCGCGAGCAGATGCACAGCGTCGGCCTGATCAACGCGCACTTCTGGCTGGCGACCATCGGCACCGTGCTGTACATCGCCTCGATGTGGGTCAACGGCATCACCCAGGGCCTGATGTGGCGCGCGATCAACGACGACGGCACCCTCACCTACTCCTTCGTCGAAGCCCTGCAGGCCAGCCACCCGGGCTACATCGTCCGTGCCCTGGGCGGCGCGTTCTTCGCCTCCGGCATGCTGCTGATGGCCTACAACGTCTACCGCACCGTGCGCGCCTCGAAGCCGGCGGAAGCTGAAGCCGCCGCCAAGATCGTCGTCGTGGGAGCTCACTGATGAAGCATGAAGTAGTCGAGAAGAATATCGGCCTGCTGGCCTTCTTCATGGTCATCGCCGTGAGCATCGGCGGCCTGACCCAGATCGTCCCGCTGTTCTTCCAGGACGTCACCAACAAGCCAGTCGAAGGCATGAAGCCGCGCACCGCGATGGAGCTCGAAGGCCGCGACATCTACATCCGCGAAGGCTGCGTCGGCTGCCACTCGCAGATGATCCGTCCGTTCCGCGCCGAGACCGAGCGCTATGGCCACTACTCGGTAGCTGGCGAAAGCGTCTGGGACCATCCGTTCCTGTGGGGCTCCAAGCGCACCGGCCCGGACCTGGCCCGCGTCGGCGGCCGTTACTCCGATGACTGGCACCGCGCCCACCTGTACAACCCGCGCAACGTCGTTCCTGAGTCGAAGATGCCGTCTTACCCCTGGCTGGTGGAGAACAAGCTCGACGGCAAGGACACCGCGAAGAAGATGGAGGTCCTGCGCACCCTGGGCGTGCCGTACACCGACGAAGACATCGCCGGTGCCGCCGACGCGGTCAAGGGCAAGACCGAAATGGACGCCCTGGTGGCCTATCTGCAAGGCCTGGGCACCCTCATCAAGAGCAAACGGTGACATTGATGGATATCGGGATGATTCGCGGCCTGGGCACCGTCGTGGTGATGGTGGCCTTTATAGGCCTGGCGTTGTGGGTGTTCAGTTCTCGGCGCAAGAAAGAGTTCGACGAGGCGACCTTGCTGCCCTTCGCGGATGATCCCGAAGCCATCAAGCACGTCGAGCAAGCGCAAGCGAGAGCTTCTAGGAGTAACAACGAATGACTACCTTCTGGAGTCTGTACGTCACCGTCCTGACCCTGGGCACCATCTTTGCCCTGACCTGGCTGCTGCTGTCGACCCGCAAGGGCCAGCGCAGCGAAGCCACCGACGAAACCGTAGGACATGCCTTCGACGGCATCGAGGAGTACGACAACCCGCTGCCGAAATGGTGGTTCTGGCTGTTCGTCGGCACCATTATCTTCGCCCTTGGCTACCTGGTGCTGTACCCGGGCCTGGGCAACTGGAAGGGCATCCTGCCGGGCTACCAGGAGCCGACCGAGTTCGCCAACGGCCAGGCCGGCTGGACCGGCGTGCACGAGTGGGAAAAGGAAATGGCCAAGGCCGACGCACGCTTCGGGCCGATCTTCGCCAAGTTCGCTGCCATGCCCATCGAAGACGTCGCGAAGGACCCACAAGCCCTGAAGATGGGCGCACGCCTGTTCGCCTCCAACTGCTCGGTGTGCCACGGCTCCGACGCTCGGGGCGCCTACGGCTTCCCCAACCTGACCGACAACGACTGGCGCTGGGGCGGCGAGCCGGAAACCATCAAGGCTTCGATCATGAACGGCCGCCATGGCGTGATGCCGGCCTGGGCCGAGGTCATCGGTGAACAGGGCGTGGCCGATGTCGCCGCCTTCGTCCTGACCAACCTCGATGGCCGCAGCCTGCCAGAAGGCATCAAGGCCGAC
This sequence comes from Pseudomonas sp. X10, assembly GCF_054889225.1. Taxonomy (NCBI): domain Bacteria; kingdom Pseudomonadati; phylum Pseudomonadota; class Gammaproteobacteria; order Pseudomonadales; family Pseudomonadaceae; genus Pseudomonas; species Pseudomonas sp. X10. The sequence goes on from NZ_CM142677.1 coordinate 3,876,242, forward strand.
GCCGCCAACGGCCAGAAGATCTTCGCCGCCAACTGCGTCGCCTGCCACGGCCCTGAAGGCAAGGGCACCCCGGCCATGGGCGCGCCGGACCTGACCCACCCGCAAGCGTTCATCTACGGTTCGAGTTTCGCCCAACTGCAGCAGACCATCCGTTACGGCCGCCAGGGCCAGATGCCGGCCCAGGCGGAGCTGCAAGGCAACGACAAGGTCCACCTGCTGGCAGCCTACGTCTACAGCCTGTCGCACCAGGACCAGCAAGAAACGGCCCAGACCGAGTAGGCATGCTTCTGTAAGAGCGGGCTTGCCCGCGATGCGTCCGCAGGTGCGACATCGACACCCGGTTGACGCTATCGCGGGCAAGCCCGGACATCGCACCAGCGCTCCTGCACATGGCTAAACGACATATGCATGACCTGGATCAATTGACAGCCGCCACTACACGATTCACCCATAAAACCCAACGCGACTAAAGGTCGCAGCACGACCCGATGGCGCCAGCACAGGCGTATCATGGCCCCGAAGCGATAGTAGCTTCCGACTGCGGCCGGCACGCACTGGCCGCGGCACTTCTCCACTGCCGTGGGACTCGATGATGAGCAAGCAAATTCCGGTACATGACGTCACCCCGCCTGCCAGCAAGGGGAAAGACAGCGTCGACCTCTATGCCTCCCGGGAAAAGATCTACACCCGCGCCTTCACCGGCCTGTTCCGCAGGCTGCGTATCGTCGGTGGCGCCGTACTGTTCCTGCTGTATTTCGGCACGGTGTGGCTGAACTGGGGAGATCACCAGGCGGTCTGGTGGAACCTGCCCGAGCGCAAGTTCTACATCTTCGGCGCCACCATCTGGCCGCAGGACTTCATCCTCCTGTCCGGGCTGCTGATCGTCGCAGCGTTCGGCCTGTTCTTCATCACCGTGTTCGCCGGACGCGTCTGGTGCGGCTACACCTGCCCGCAGAGCGTCTGGACCTGGATCTTCATGTGGTGCGAGAAGGTCACCGAGGGCGATCGCAACCAGCGCATGAAGCTGGACAAAGCGCCGCTGAGCGCCAACAAGTTCCTGCGCAAGGCGGCCAAGCACAGCCTCTGGCTGCTGATCGGCTTCGTCACTGGCATGACCTTCGTCGGCTACTTCTCGCCGATCCGCGAACTGGTGCTCGAATTCTTCACAGGCCAGGCCGACGGCTGGGCCTATTTCTGGGTCGGTTTCTTCACCCTGGCCACCTATGGCAACGCCGGCTGGCTGCGCGAGCAGGTGTGCGTGTACATGTGCCCCTATGCCCGCTTCCAGAGCGTGATGTTCGACAAGGACACCCTGATCGTTTCCTACGATCCACGCCGAGGCGAAACCCGCGGCCCACGCAAGAAGGACATGGACTACAAGGCCAAAGGTCTGGGCGACTGCATCGACTGCACGATGTGCGTGCAGGTCTGCCCCACCGGCATCGACATCCGCGACGGTCTGCAGATCGAGTGCATCGGCTGCGCCGCCTGCATCGACGCTTGCGACAGCATCATGGACAAGATGAACTACCCCAAGGGCTTGATCAGCTACACCACCGAACACAACCTTTCGGGCCAGAAGACCCACATGCTGCGCCCACGGCTGATCGGCTATGCCATGGTGTTGCTGGTGATGGTCGGTCTGCTCGCCACGGCTTTCGCCACCCGCTCGCTGGTCGGCTTCGACGTCAGCAAGGACAGAGTGCTGTACCGCGAGAACGCCCAGGGTTGGATCGAGAACGTCTACAGCCTCAAAGTCATGAACAAGGACCAGCACGACCACGTCTATGTGCTCGATGCAGCCGGCCTGCCGGGCCTGAAGCTCGAAGGCAACCGCGAGATCCGTGTCGCCGCGGGTGATATCGTCAGCCTGCCAGTGCAGCTGTCGGTGGCGCCGGAGCGCCTACCCTCGACTACCAACGAAATCACCTTCATCCTCAAGGACGCCGATGACAGCGGCACCCAGGTTGAAGCCAAGAGCCGCTTCATCGGCCCGCAAATCCGTTAAGAGAACCCGCCATGCCTTCTGCTACTGCCACCAGCCCCTGGTACAAGCACCTCTGGCCTTGGATCATCATTGGCATCCTGACCACTTCGGTGTGCCTGAGCCTGACCATGGTCAGCATCGCCGTGCGCAACCCGGACAACCTGGTCAACGACAACTACTACGAGGCCGGCAAAGGCATCAACCGCTCCCTGGACCGCGAACTGCTGGCCCAGACCCTCAACCTCAAGGCCAGCGTGCACCTGGACGAACTGACTGGCGAAGTCGACCTGCGCCTGACCGGCAACAGCCAACCGCAGACCCTAGAGTTGAACCTGATCTCGCCGACCCAGCCAGACAAGGACCGCAAGATCACCCTGACCCGCAGCGAGCCCGGCCGCTACATCGGCCAGCTCGACGACCGCGTCGAAGGCCGGCGCTTCGTCGAACTGCTGGGCAGCCAGGATGAGCATGTCTGGCGGCTGTTCGAGGAAGAGAAGGTCGAGCACGGGGTTACCCTGCAGCTGGGCGACGAGGCCTTGCAAGGGGCCGAGCACCTGGAATGACCTAGCGCACACCTGTAGGAGCGGCGGTTCGGCGCTCCTACAAAGGCTGCGGCAAACCAGAAGATTGGTGTAAGGCGCAATCCCCCATGACCAACCCCATCCCCTGCTACCACTGCGCCCTGCCCGTCCCTGGCGGCACCCACTTCACCGCCGTGGTCCTGGGCGAACAGCGCTTATTCTGCTGCCCTGGCTGCCAGGCGGTGGCGCAGGCCATCGTCGCGGGCAACCTGGAGAGCTACTACCAGCATCGCAGCGAAGCCAGCGCCAACCCGGAGGCCCTGCCAAGGCAACTGCAGGACGAACTGGCCCTCTATGACCGTGAAGACGTCCAGCAACCCTTCGTCCGCCATGACGGCGACCTGGCCGAAACCACCCTGCTGGTCGAAGGCATCAGTTGCGCTGCCTGTGGCTGGTTGATCGAAAAACACCTGCGCAACCTGCCAGGCGTGGCTGAAGCACGACTGAACCTGTCGAACCATCGCCTGCTGGTGAATTGGGCAGACAGCCAACTCTCCCTTTCGCGCCTGCTGGCGGAGTTGCGCCAGATTGGCTACGCCGCCCACCCCTACCAGGCCGACCAGGCCACCGAGCAACTGGCCCGGGAAAACCGCACCGCCCTGCGCCGCCTCGGCGTGGCCGGCCTGCTGTGGTTCCAGGCGATGATGGCGACCATGGCCACCTGGCCGGAATTCAACATCGACCTGAGCCCTGAGCTACACACTATCCTGCGCTGGGTCGCGCTGTTCCTCACCACGCCAATCGTGTTCTACAGTTGCGCGCCGTTCTTCAAGGGCGCGGCCCGTGACCTGCGTACCCGCCACCTGACCATGGACGTCTCGGTATCACTGGCCATCAGCCTGGCCTACAGCGCCGGGATCTGGACAGCCATCACCGGCAGCGGCGAGTTGTACTTCGACACGGTGGGCATGTTCGCCCTGTTCCTGCTCACCGGCCGATACCTGGAGCGCCGCGCCCGCGAACGCACCGCCGCGGCCACGGCGCAATTGGTCAACCTGCTGCCGGCCTCCTGCCTGCGCCTCGGGGCTGACGGCCAGAGCCAGCGCATCCTGCTCGGCGAACTGCGCCATGGCGACCGGGTGCTGGTGCAGCCGGGCGGAGTGATTCCCGCCGACGGGCGCATCGTCGAGGGCCGTTCGAGCATCGACGAGTCATTGCTCACCGGTGAATACCTGCCTCAGGCACGACACCATGGCGACGCAGTCACCGCCGGCACCCTGAACGTGGAAAGCGCCCTGACCATCGAGGTCCAGGCCCTGGGCCAGGACACCCGTCTCTCGGCCATCGTCCGCTTGCTCGAGCGGGCCCAGTCAGAGAAGCCGCGCCTGGCGGAAATCGCCGACCGCGCCTCGCAATGGTTCCTGCTCTTCACCCTGGTCGCCGCCGCGAGCATCGGCCTGCTCTGGTGGCAACTGGATTCGACGAGAGCCTTCTGGATCGTCCTGGCGATGCTGGTCGCCACCTGCCCTTGCGCCCTATCCCTGGCCACCCCGACCGCGCTCACCGCTGCCACTGGCACCCTGCACAAGCTCGGCCTACTGCTGACCCGCGGCCATGTACTGGAGGGCCTGAACCAGATCGATACGGTGATCTTCGACAAGACCGGCACCCTGACCGAGGGCCGCCTGGCCCTGCGCAGCATCCGCCCCTTGGCCAGCCTGAACATGGACCAGTGCCTGGAACTGGCGGCCGCCCTCGAGAACCGCTCGGAGCACCCCATCGCCCGGGCCTTTGGCCGCGCCAGCACCGCCGCTGAGGACGTTCATTCGGTAGCCGGGCTGGGCCTGGAGGGCCAGGTTGGCGAGCGGCGCCTGCGCATCGGCCAGGCCGCCTTCGTCTGCGCCCTGAGCGGTGCTCCAGTCCCAGCTTCACCCGCGCACAGCGGCCAATGGCTGCTGCTGGGCGACCGTCAGGGCCCGCTGGCATGGTTCGTCCTCGACGACCGCCTGCGCAGCGATGCCGCCCAATTGCTGGACGCCTGCAAGGCACGTGGTTGGCGCACCCTGCTGCTGTCCGGCGACAGCTCGCCGATGGTCCGGGAAGTGGCTACACAGTTGCAGATCGACGAAGCCGTCGGCGGCCTGCGTCCGGACGACAAGCTGGCACGGCTCAAGACCTTGCAGGAGCATGGGCACAAGGTGCTGATGCTGGGAGACGGGGTCAATGACGTGCCAGTGCTGGCCGCGGCCGACATCAGCATCGCCATGGGCTCTGCCACTGACCTGGCCAAGACCAGCGCCGATGCCGTGCTGCTGTCCAACCGCCTGCAGGCGCTGGTACAGGCCTTTGCCCTGGCCCGCCGCACCCGCCGGATCATCGTCGAGAACCTGCTCTGGGCAACCCTGTATAATGGCCTCATGTTGCCGTTCGCCGCCCTTGGCTGGATCACGCCGGTATGGGCGGCCATCGGCATGTCGGTCAGTTCGCTGATCGTGGTTCTCAATGCCCTGCGCCTGACCCGGTTGCCGGGCCCCAAGGCCACCGCCGACGCCCCGCAACCCGCCACGGCCTGAGCAGGAGCCCTAGCATGCCCGCCCTCTATGTCATGATTCCGGCAGCCCTGCTGATCGTCGGCGTCGCCGTGTACATCTTCTTCTGGGCAGTGGACAGCGGCCAGTACGACGACCTCGAAGGGCCGGCCCACAGCATCCTGTTCGATGACCAGGACCCCAAGCATCAGGCCGCCGTGCCCAAGACCGAGCACAAGCCTGGCGATGAGGGCCCCGCCCCTCGTGATTGAATTGTTCCCCCTGCTCGGTTCGGCACTGGTCCTCGGCCTGCTCGGAGGCGGCCACTGCCTGGGTATGTGCGGCGGGCTGATGGGCGCCCTGACCCTGGCCATCCCGCCCGAACAACGCAGCCGGCGCTTGCGCCTGCTGCTGGCCTACAACCTTGGGCGCATCCTCAGCTATGCCAGCGCCGGGCTGCTCCTCGGCCTGGCTGGCTGGGCCCTGGCCAACAGCCCAGCAGCGCTGGCCATGCGCGTACTGGCAGGATTGCTGCTGATCAGCATGGGCCTGTATCTGGCCGGATGGTGGAGCGGGCTCACACGTATCGAAGGACTTGGACGCGGCCTATGGAAACACATCCAACCTGTGGCTACGCGCCTGTTGCCGGTGTCCAGCCTGCCCCGTGCCCTGCTGCTCGGCGCGCTCTGGGGCTGGCTGCCCTGCGGCCTGGTCTACAGTACCCTGCTATGGGCCGCCAGCCAGGGCAACGCCATCGACAGCGCGGCCTTGATGCTGGCGTTCGGTCTCGGCACCTGGCCGGTGCTGCTGGCCACCGGCCTTGCCGCCGAACGGATAAACACTCTGTTACGCCAACGCAGCGTGCGGATAGCCGGCGGCCTGCTGGTGATGCTGTTCGGCCTGTGGACCTTGCCTGGCCCGCACCAGCACTGGCTGATGGGCCACTGAAGCGCCGTTGATACAAATCAACACCAATTCCTACAGCCAAACCTAGACTCCGGACACTGCTGCTTCTTCCGGGGACTGCCCACATGTTCGACGCCCTACGCTGGGATACCGACCTGATTCGCCGCTACGACCTGGCCGGGCCACGCTACACCTCCTACCCAACCGCCGTGCAGTTGCACAGCGAAGTAGGCTCCTTCGACCTGCTCCATGCCCTGCGCGAGAGCCGCCGCGCCGTGCGCCCACTGTCGCTGTACGTACACGTGCCGTTCTGCGCCAACATCTGCTACTACTGCGCCTGCAACAAGGTCATCACCAAGGACCGCGGCCGCGCCCTACCCTACCTGCAGCGCCTGGAGCAGGAAATCCAGCTGATCGCCTGCCACTTGGACCCGAAGCAGGCCGTCGAGCAATTGCATTTCGGCGGCGGCACCCCGACGTTCCTCAGCCATGTGGAGTTGCGCCGGCTGATGGCCCATCTACGCCAGCATTTCAACCTGCTGGATGACGATACCGGCGACTACGGCATCGAGATCGACCCGCGCGAAGCCGACTGGTCGACCATGGGCCTGCTTCGCGAACTGGGCTTCAACCGCGTCAGCCTGGGCCTGCAGGACCTTGACCCGCTGGTGCAGCGCGCCGTCAACCGCCTGCAGAGCCTGGAGCAAACCCGCACCCTGATCGAAGCCGCGCGTACCCTGCAGTTCCGCTCGGTCAACCTGGACCTGATCTATGGCCTGCCCCGGCAGACCCCGGAAGGCTTCGCCCGCACTGTCGACGAGGTGATCAAGCTGCAACCGGACCGCCTCTCGGTGTTCAACTACGCGCACCTGCCCGAGCGCTTCATGCCGCAGCGACGCATCGACAGCAACGAACTACCTGCCCCAACGGTCAAGCTGGAGATGCTGCATAACACCATCGAACAACTGACCGCCGCCGGCTACCGCTACATCGGCATGGACCATTTCGCCCTGCCCGACGACGAACTGGCCATCGCCCAGGAAGAAGGCACCCTGCAGCGCAACTTCCAGGGCTACACCACCCACGGGCATTGCGACCTGATCGGCCTCGGCGTCTCGGCGATCAGCCAGATCGGCGACCTCTACTGCCAGAACAGCAGCGACCTGAACACCTACCAGGACACCCTGTCCAGCGCACAATTGGCCACCCAGCGCGGTCTGCTATGCAACCAGGACGATCGTTTGCGGCGGGCGATCATCCAGCAGTTGATCTGCCATTTCGAGCTGGATTTCGAGCGCATCGAACAGACCTATACCATCGACTTCCAGGGCTACTTCAAGGCGCTATGGCCGCAATTGCAGGCCATGCACAAGGACGGCCTGATCAGCCTGGATACCCAAGGCATCAAGGTACTGCCCGCCGGTCGCCTGCTGGTGCGCTCGGTCTGCATGCTGTTCGATGCCTACCTGGCATCGCACAGCCACCAGCGTTTTTCACGGGTGATCTAAGGTTGGTGAGGCGATCGAGCGCATGGACATGTTTCCTTGCAAAGCACACTATGGACAAGGAACCGAACCGGCGCCCATCCGCCGGAACCGGGCCAGCCCGCTACACGACAGCGCGTGCTGGCCTACACCCTGTGTCGTGAGTTACCCTTACGACTTATGTGTGCTTTCCCACAAGGATCGAAAGAAATGTCCGAGCCAGTCAAACTGCGCCCCCACAGCCAGGCCCATTGCAAGGATTGCAGCCTGGCGCCCCTGTGCCTGCCCTTGTCCCTCAACCTCGAGGACATGGATGCACTGGATGAAATCGTCAAGCGCGGCCGCCCACTGAAGAAGGGTGAGTTCCTGTTCCGCCAGGGTGACAATTTTGGCTCGGTCTATGCGGTGCGTTCCGGCGCCCTGAAAACATTCAGCCTGAGCGACAGCGGCGAGGAACAGATCACCGGCTTCCACCTACCCAGCGAATTGGTCGGGCTCTCGGGCATGGACACCGATACCTACCCGGTATCGGCACAGGCACAGGAAACCACCTCGGTCTGCGAGATCCCCTTCGAACGTCTGGATGAACTGTCGGTGCAACTGCCGCAGTTGCGCCGCCAACTGATGCGGGTGATGAGCCGGGAGATCCGCGATGACCAGCAGATGATGCTGCTGCTGTCGAAGAAGACCGCCGACGAGCGCATCGCCACCTTCCTGGTCAACCTCTCGGCGCGCTTCCGCGCCCGTGGCTACTCGGCCAACCAGTTCCGCCTGAGCATGTCGCGCAACGAGATCGGCAACTACCTGGGCCTGGCGGTAGAAACCGTGTCGCGGGTGTTCACCCGCTTCCAGCAGAACGGCCTGATCAGTGCCGAGGGCAAGGAAGTGCACATCCTCGACCCGATCCAGTTGTGCGCGCTGGCCGGTGGCTCGCTGGAAGCCTGAGGCCGACTCATACAGGGTATACTGACGAGCGTTCGTTTTTCAGGATACCCGCCCCATGCACAGCGACACCTTCGACCTCAAAGCCCTGATCCGCCCGGTACCGGACTTCCCCAAGCCGGGCGTGATCTTCCGCGACATCACCCCGCTGTTCCAGTCGCCCCGGGGCCTGCGCTATGTCGCCGACCAGTTCATCGAGCGCTATGTCGAAGCTGAATTCAGCCACATTGGCGCCATGGACGCGCGCGGTTTCCTGATCGGCTCGATCATCGCCCACCAACTGAACAAGCCGCTGATTCTGTTCCGTAAGCAGGGCAAGCTGCCGGCCGACGTGCTCGCCGAACCCTACCAGACCGAATATGGCGAAGCCTTCCTGGAAGTGCATGCCGACAGCCTGTGCGAAGGTGACTCGGTACTGATCTTCGATGACCTGATCGCCACCGGCGGCACCCTGCTGGCCGCCACCAATCTGGTCCGCCGCACCGGTGCCCAGGTGTTCGAAGCCGCCGCGATCATCGACCTGCCGGAACTGGAAGGCTCCCGCCGCCTGCAAGCTGCCGGTGTACCGACCTTCTGCCTGACCGAGTTCTCGCTGGCCGAGTACTGATCATCACGCAGCCTTCGTAGGAGCGGCGCTCCGGCTTGCCCGCTCCTGCAAACTCGCCCTGTCAGAGCGAAATCGGTTTGCGCCCTGCAAAGGAGTGCGCCAGGGTCCCGCCATCCACCAGTTCCAGCTCGCCCCCCAGTGGCACGCCATGGGCAATGCGCGAAGCGGTCAGGCCCTTGTCGGCCAGCAGTTGGGCGATATAGTGCGCGGTTGCCTCCCCTTCCACAGTCGGGTTGGTGGCCAGGATCACTTCCGTGAAGGTGCCCTGCTCCTCGATGCGCGCCATCAACTGAGGAATGCCGATGGCCTCCGGGCCCAGGCCATCCAACGGCGACAGGTGGCCCTTGAGCACGAAGTAACGCCCGCGATACCCCGTCTGCTCCACCGCATACACATCCATCGGCCCCTCCACCACGCACAGCAAGGTATCGTCGCGGCGAGGGTCAGCGCATTGCGGGCACAACTCCTGTTCGGTCAGGGTGCGGCACTGCCGGCAGTGGCCGACGCCTTCCATGGCTTGGCTCAGGGCCTGTGCCAGGCGCGTGCCGCCACTGCGATCACGCTCCAGCAGCTGCAAGGCCATGCGCTGGGCGGTTTTCTGACCCACGCCGGGCAAAGTGCGCAGGGCGTCGATCAGTTGGCGGATCAGGGGACTGAAGCTCATGGTTGTAGGCCTGCCAGTTCTTCGGATGGGAGATAAAACAACAATGGGAGCAACGGCCGTGCAGCCGTTGCTCCCATGCGGGGTGACGCCTGGCCTGCGTTAGAACGGCATCTTGAAGCCCGGCGGCAGTTGCATGCCGGCGGTCATGCTGCCCATCTTCTCCTGGCTGTTCTGCTCGACCTTGCGCACGGCGTCGTTGACGGCAGCGGCAATCAGGTCTTCCAGCACTTCCTTGTCTTCCTGCATCAGGCTGTCATCGATGCTGATGCGCTTGACGTCATGGCGACCGGTCATCACCACGCTGACCAGGCCGGCGCCGGATTGGCCGGTCACTTCGGCGTTGGCCAGTTCTTCCTGCATCTTGGCCATCTTTTCCTGCATCTGCTGGGCCTGCTTCATCAGGCCGGCCATGCCACCTTTCATCATGGGGAACACCTCGATTGAGTTACGTGATTACGGTCGGCGACCGCCGACCGCACGGTTTATCCGGTATGGTCTATCCAGTTACTGGCCCTGACTGACCAAGACCTCTACTGGTTCAATACTATCCTGCCGCACCGTCGCGCCAAACTGGCGAATCATCTGCTGGATGAGTGGGTCGCCCTCGATCGCCACCTCGGCCTCGCGCTGGCGCTCAGCACGCTTGCGTGCGGCGGCCTGGGCCGGCGTTTCCTGCTCGGGGCGGATCAGTTCGATCGACAACTTCACCGGACGCCCCAGGTGCTGGTTCAGCGCGTCGTTCAGGCGCCGTTGCTGCGTCGCGTTGAACAGCGCGCCTTGGGCCGGGTCCAGGTGCAACAGCCAGTCGTCACCTTCGACGGCGATCAGGGTACAGTTGGCGGCGATATTGCCGGTCATGCCCGAGATCGGCAACTGTGGGAACAATTCCAACCATTGCAAGGCCAGGCCAGTGGCCGGCTGCGCGGCTGGCAGGGGCTCCGGCGCGCTGACCGGCTCAGGCTCGTGGATGTGCTCGGCCAGTTCGTCGAGGTAGCTGAAACCGACCGGGTCGACTTCGGGGGCGTAGTAGTCCTCGTCCAGTGGCGGTTCGTCGTCCCGGTCCATGCCAGCAGGGCTGTAGGCGCTAGCGTCGAATGGTGGCTCGTCATCTGCCACCTGACTGGCGATCGGCTCTACGGCCGGCGCAGGCTCAGGCTCGGCAGGCGCTGACTCAGCCACCGGGGAAACGGGAGTGGATGGCTCAACCGGGTCGTTCCACGGCAGGTCCACTTCCTCCTCGACCTGCTCGGATTGCGGCTCGGGCTCAGGATTGGGTTCACTGGCCGCGACCGCTTGCGGCGCAGAAGGCGCGGCGGCTTCGACCACAGGCTCAGGCTCGGGCGCTGGAGACGGCGCCTCCACCGGTGCAACCGCCTCGACGGGCGCTGGCGCAACAACGGTGGCAACAACGGGCGCCACGGCTGCCACCGGACTTGCAGAATCAGCTGTGGCCTGGCTGATCCCCACCGGCTTTAGGACCGGCTTCGGCGCATCGTCGGTGTCGGCCGGCCGGAACGCCAGCATGCGCAACAGGACCATCTCGAACCCGCCTCGCGGGTCCGGCGCCAGTGGCAGGTCGCGACGGCCGATCAGGCCCATCTGGTAATAGAACTGCACATCTTCGGCTGGCAGGGCCGACGCCAGGGCCAACACCCGGTCACGGTCGCCCTGGCCATTGTCCACCGCCTCCGGCAGCGCCTGAGCGATGGCCACGCGGTGCAGGACATTGAGCATCTCGGCCAGCACCCCATTCCAGTCCGGCCCTTGCTCGGCCAGGTTGCGCACCGCTTCGAGCAGGGCGCGGGCATCGCCGTCGAGCAGCGCCTGCAGAACCCCATAGACCTGGCCATGGTCGAGCGTGCCGAGCATGGCCCGCACATCGGCGGCCAAGACCTTGCCTTCACCGAAAGCAATGGCCTGGTCGGTCAGGCTCATGGCATCGCGCATGGAGCCATCGGCGGCGCGCCCGAGCAGCCACAAGGCATCCTGCTCGAACGGCACGTTCTCGGCACTGAGCACATGGCTCAGGTGCTCGACCACTCGCTCCGGGCTCATGTTCTTCAGGGAGAACTGCAGGCAGCGCGACAGGATGGTTGCCGGCAGCTTCTGCGGGTCGGTGGTGGCAAGGATGAACTTGACGTAGGGCGGCGGCTCTTCCAGCGTCTTGAGCAAGGCGTTGAACGAGTGGCTGGAGAGCATGTGCACTTCGTCGATCAGGTAGACCTTGAAGCGCCCGCGGCTCGGCGCGTACTGCACGTTGTCGAGCAGCTCGCGGGTGTCCTCGACCTTGGTGCGGCTGGCGGCGTCGATCTCGATCAGGTCGACGAAGCGCCCCTCATCGATCTCCCGGCATACCGAACAGGTGCCGCAGGGTGTGGAGGTGATGCCGGTTTCGCAGTTCAGGCACTTGGCAATTATCCGCGCGATGGTCGTCTTGCCCACGCCGCGGGTCCCGGTGAACAGGTAGGCATGGTGCAGGCGCTGGTTGTCCAGCGCGTTGATCAAGGCCTTGAGCACATGGGCCTGGCCGACCATTTCGCGGAACGAGCGCGGACGCCATTTACGTGCAAGAACCTGATAACTCATGGAAAACCATCGCAGCCGAATAAGCAGAAGACCGCTAATGCTAGCGGAGCGGGGGCAAAATTGCACCCTGCCGATCACGCCCACGCCATGGAACGGGCCAGCGGATTCTCTGCCATCAGGGAGGATGTAGCTTGCTCATCCTGCTGCTGTGGGGCAGCCATGGCCTGCTGAGCCAACCAGTGTTGCACGTCTCGGTTACCGAGAAGTGCAGCATGCCGCAGGAACACATTGAGCCCAGCCTGGCGTAAGGGCATACAACAGCAAGACATTATTTGAGAACCTCCATTCGATAGAAACACTGATGCTAATGATAAAGATTTTTATTTACATATTTTTCACAATTCCATAGCCTTTCCACCAGCGCCATAGATCCGGCGCGTCACCCGCCTAAAAGGACGTTCCCATCACTGAATCCGACTCCGCCTCCGGGCGTGGGTCCTCTAGAGTTGTGCCCGAGGATTTCTACAAGAATGAACCGCTTCTCCTTGCGCCCCCTGGCCCTGCTGGTCTCCCTCGCCGCTGCCGGCCCCCAGGCCTTTGCCGACGACGTCATCCAACTCGGCGCCAGCCAGGTCACCGCGAACGCCGACACCCTCGCCGGCCAGGCCACCACCGAAGGCACCCGCTCCTACACCACCGGCTCGATGAACACCGCGACCAAGCTGCCACTGTCGATCCGCGAAACGCCCCAGTCGGTCAGTGTCATCACCCGTCAACGTATCGAAGACCAGGGCATGAACGACCTCAATGACGTGGTCAAGAATGCGCCGGGCGTGACCCTGAAGAAATTCGGCTCGGACCGCCAGCAGTTCCTGGCGCGCGGCTTCCAGATCGACAACATCATGTACGATGGCCTGCCGACCAGCATCAGCACCTATACCCAGGACGTGGTGTCCTCGGCCGACCTGGCCATCTACGACCGCGTCGAAGTAGTGCGTGGCGCCACGGGCCTGATGACCGGTGCCGGCAGTCCTTCGGCTACCCTGAATCTTGTGCGCAAGCGGCCGACCGCCACCCCTCAGGTCAGCATCACCACCAGCGCCGGCAGTTGGGACCGCTACCGCACCGAGTTCGACGCCTCGAACAAACTCAACGAATCCGGCAGCGTGCGGGGCCGCGTGGTAGCCGCCTACCAGGACCAGAACAGCTTCACCGATCAGCGCGACAACCAGCGCCAGACCTTCTACGGCATCCTCGAAACCGACCTGAGCGACGCCACCACCTGGACCATCGGTGCCTCCAAGCAGCGCGACGACAACACCTCCGACTGGGGCGGCCTGCCCAGCGGCGTCAACGGCGAGAACCTCCACCTGCCGCGCTCGACCTTCCTCAGCAGCGACTGGGCCTACTGGGACAAGGACAACATCAGCCTATTCACCGACCTGACCCATCGTTTCGACAACGGCTGGACCGGCAAGCTTGCCGCGCAAAAGACCTGGGCCAAGGCCTGGACCTTCTCCAGCTACCCCTCATACGATGGCACCAACATCACTGAGTACTCCGGCAAGTACGACGACACCGACGACCAGACCAATGTCGACGCGTCGCTGTCCGGTCCATTCCAGCTGATGGGGCGCGAACACGAACTGGTAGTCGGCACCAGTTGGCGCCGTGACGTCTTCGATCAGTGGGGTGGCTGGTCCAACGACGGCGCCGTCATCACCGACCCACGCCATTACGGCCACAACGCGCCCAAACCAGAGATCGACATGAGCCTCTGGCAGTACCGCAACACCGCGACCGAAAAAGCGGTTTACGCGGCGGCGCGTTTCAACCCGATCGATCCGCTGCATGTCATCGTCGGCAGCCGTGTCATGTGGTACGACTTCGACAACCGTGCCGCTGACGGCGACTACAAGGTCAACCGCAAGGTCACCCCTTACGCGGGAGTGGTCTACGACCTCAACGACACCTACTCGGTCTATGGCAGCTACACCCAGATCTTCAAGCCACAAGCCGGCCAGACCGTCACCCGCAGCTCGCTGGAACCGATGACCGGCGAGAATTACGAGATCGGCCTGAAAGGTGAATACTTCGATGGCGCGCTCAATGGCTCGGTGGCGCTCTTCGACATGACCCAACAAAAGCGTGCTTATGCCCTCCCCGACCGCTGCTTCGGCAACCAGACCTGCTACGACACCGCCGGCGAAGTGCGTAGCCGTGGTATCGACACCGAACTGAGCGGCGCACTGACGCCTGATTGGCAGTTCTCAGCGTCCTACACCTTTGTCTACAGCACCTTCCAGAAGGACCCCAAGAACGAAGGCAAGCTGTTCGCCCCCGAGCAGCCCAAGCACCTGTTCAAGGCAGCCACCAGCTATACCCTGCCGGGCGACCTCAACCAGTGGCGCGTAGGTGCTGATCTGTATGCCCAGAGCGCCACCTTCAAGCATGTAGGCGCCGGCACCTCCGACCAAGCAGGCTATGCCCTGGTCGGGCTGATGGCCGGATATCGTTTCAACGAAAATTGGGATGGCCGCGTCAACCTCAACAACCTGTTCGACAAGAAGTACTGGCAAGGCATTCCGAGCAGCGGTGGCGGCGGCGTCTATGGCGACCCACGTAACGTGATGTTCAGCCTGAAGTGGACGCTGTGATACCTGGCGCTTGCCACTGAGACCCAAAATGACCAACGCCAGCCTTCGTGCTGGTGTTGGTCATTTCAGAGAATCAGCGCCACACACAAGTCCATGGCCTGTCCAGCCCTCCCTGCATGCAGAAATGCTCCACAGCGGGGCTGACCAAGTCAGACAAGCGAAAAATGCAGCACAGGCGGCAGTGCGGCGGATTCCGCCGATAACAAGAAAGGATCAAGAGAAACTTCGAGCGCAGGCTCGTCGAAAATACGAACCCTGAAATGGAGGCGGCCCCACCAGCCACACCCCGGCACACAATGTCACCGCTGCGGCTGCTCCCTTCCAGGCCTGACCGGGTTCACGGCTGATCGTTGCGGGGGGACCGATGGGGCCACCACGACGCGGCTCGTCAGGTGACGAGCCGCGCCATTGTACCGGTCTGGGGCGAAGTTACAACCTTTGCGTCGAGAAAAAACCATCATTTCTCAATGACTTGCCATACCACCGGTCAGACGGCAATCCCGTGCACCTCGAGAAAGGCGACGAAAGCGTCCTCGTCCAGCACCTTGACCCCCAACTCGCTGGCCTTAGCCAGCTTGGAGCCCGCACCGGGCCCGGCCACTACGCAGTGGGTCTTGCCGGACACCGAACCCGCGACCTTCGCCCCAAGGCTTTCCAGCTTGTCCTTGGCGATATCGCGACTCATGCGCTCCAGGGTACCGGTCAGCACCCAGGTCTGGCCAACCAGGGGTAGGCCTTCGGCGATTTTCTTCTCGCTGGCCCAGTGCATGCCGAACTCCTGCAATTGGGCTTCGATGGCGCGCGCCAGCCGCTGGTTGGCTTCATCACGGAAGAACTCGCGCACGGCGTCGGCCTGCTTGGTGGCCAGGGCCTGACGCAGGTCGATACTATCCGCCGCGAAGATCTTGTCCAGGCTGTCCAGCTTGGCCACCAGTTTCTCGGCGCCTGTCGGCCCCACCGAAGGAATGTCCAACTTGGCGATCAAACCCGCCAGGGTGGTACTGGCGGCGAACTCGGCGCTCAGTTCGCCTTCGTCCTGCAGCTGTATGCCACCGCCGAGCAACTGCTGGATGACGCCACGGTTGTGCTCGTCCTCGAAGAAGTTGTGGATCTCGTAGGCCACCTCCAGGCCGATGTCCGGCAGATAGGTCAGCACTTGCGGCAATGCCACCTGCACGCGCGCTAGGGAGCCCAGGGAGCGGGCCAGCACCTTGGCGGTCTCTTCACCGACATCGGGGATGCCCAGGGCGTAGATGAAACGTGCCAGGCTCGGTTTCTTGCTGGCTTCGATAGCCGCCAGCAGCTTGTTGCTGGAGACTTCGGCGAAACCTTCCAATTCGACCACTTGCTCGAAGGTCAAGCGGTACAGGTCAGCCGGGGAGCGGATCAGGCCTTCGTCCACCATCTGCTCGACGCTCTTCTCACCCAGGCCGTCGATGTCCATGGCGCGGCGCGAGACGTAGTGGATGATCGCCTGCTTGAGCTGGGCCGCGCAGGCCAGACGGCCGACACAGCGGTACACCGCGCCCTCGCTGACGGTTTCCTTGCCCTTGCTGCGCTTGACCAGTTGGGTGCGCTCGACTTGCGAACCGCACACCGGGCACTCGCTGGGCACGTGCACCGGCCGGGCATCGGCGGGACGGCGCTCGGTCACGACCTGCATGACCTGCGGAATCACGTCACCGGCACGGCGGATGATCACTGTGTCACCGATCATCAGACCCAGGCGCGCCACCTCGTCCATATTGTGCAAAGTCGCGTTGGACACTGTGACCCCCGCCACCTTGACCGGCTTCAGACGCGCCACGGGCGTCACCGCGCCGGTACGGCCGACCTGGAACTCCACATCGAGGACTTCGGTGAGCTCTTCCATGGCCGGGAACTTGTGGGCGATCGCCCAGCGCGGCTCGCGGGCGCGGAAGCCCAGTTCACGCTGGGAGGCCAGGCTGTTGACCTTGAACACCACGCCGTCGATCTCGTAGGGCAGGTCGTTGCGGCGCGCACCGATATCGCGGTAGTACTCCAGGCACTGCTCGATGCCGGCCGCATGCTTGAGCTCGCGGCTGATTGGCAGGCCCCAGGCCTTGAGCTGTTCGAGAATACCGATATGGGTGTCGGCGATCGCCGCGGACACCTGGCCCAGCCCATAGCAGCAAAACTCCAGGGGACGACTGGCGGTGATCTTCGAGTCCAGCTGGCGCAAGCTGCCGGCGGCGGCGTTACGCGGGTTGGCGAAGGTCTTGCCGCCGGCCTCGGCCTGGGCGGCATTGAGACGCTCGAAACCGGCCTTGCTCATGAACACTTCGCCGCGCACTTCAAGCACCGAGGGCCAACCACTGCCTTGCAACTTCAGGGGGATGTTGCGCACGGTGCGTACGTTGGCCGAGATGTCTTCGCCGGTGGTGCCATCGCCACGGGTGGCGCCCTGCACCAATTGGCCGTCGCGATACAGCAAGCTGACGGCCAGGCCATCAAGCTTGGGTTCGCAACTGTAGTCGACAGCCTCGGCGAACAGGCCACCGTCTGGCAGGTCCAGGCCTTCCAGCACACGACGGTCGAACTCGCGCAGGTCGGTCTCCTCGAAGGCGTTGCCGAGGCTGAGCATCGGCACTTCATGGCGGATCTGGCTGAACGCGGCCAACGCCGTGCCACCGACGCGCTGGGTCGGCGAGTCCGGCGTGACCAGCTCGGGGTGCTCGGCCTCCAGTGCCTTGAGCTCGTTGAACAGGCGGTCGTACTCGGCGTCGGGCACGCTCGGTTCGTCGAGCACGTAGTAACGGTAGTTGTGCTGGTCGAGCTCGGCACGCAGTTCGAGGATTCGGGATTCGGCGGTCATTTCTTCATCTTCTCTTGCACAGCAAAAGAGCAGCCTGGGCTGCTCTCGCTTGAATCGGTGTTGCCGTCATCGCAGGCTGCGTGTCGGCCGCATGAGTCGAGGCACATGGGGCCTTGTGCAAACTGGTAGGGCTTGCGACGAGCTTATCAACGCTTCTGGGTCAGCGCACGGCGCTCGAACTCGACGATGCGCTGGCGATAGTGCTCGATGGTCTGCGCGGTCATCACGCTGCGCTGGTCGTCCTTGAGCTCGCCATTGAGCTCGTGGGCCAGTTTGCGGGCGGCGGCGACCATCACGTCGAAAGCCTGCTTTGGATGACGCGGGCCCGGCAAGCCAAGGAAAAAGCTCACGGCACGGGTGCTGAAATGGTCGATGTCGTCCAGGTCGAACACGCCTGGCTTGACCGCGTTGGCCATGGAGAACAGCACTTCGCCATTGCCAGCCATGCTTTCATGACGATGGAAAATGTCCATCTCGCCGAAACGCAGGCCGCTTTCGAGGATGTTCTGCAGCAGGGCCGGGCCTTTGAAGCCGCCTTCATCGCGGGAGATGACGCTGATCACCAGCACTTCCTCAACTGGTGGCAGTTCTTTGCTGGCATTGCTGGTGGCGAAACCGCCGCTGCGGGTTTCGTCCGGGTAATCGTCATCGACATTGGCGAACAGGTCGGGCTCACGGGGCTCGGCCGAGAGGTTCAGGTCGCCCTGCTGGGGTTCGAGGCTGCGCTTGCCACGTTTGGCGGCCTTGGCCGGCTTGCCTTCGCGCTCGCGCACCGGGGCGCTGACCGACGGCAGATCCTGCTCATCCAGCTCCGGCTCCTTCTGGTGGGGCTCAAGCACCCGCGCAGGCCCGAGAACCTCGGCACCGCCTTCGTCTTCCGGCAGGTTGGAGAAACTGCGATCCAGACGGAACTTCAACTTGCCCTTGCCGCCACGCATGCGGCGCCAGCCGTCGAAAAGAATACCGGCAATGACAATGATGCCGATGACGATCAGCCACTCGCGCAGACCGATTTCCATGTAATCCCGTGCCTCTGTAAAAAATGCTGAAAAATAAAGGGTTTAAACCCCTTTAAAACGTGGCGCCAACTCTATGTTCTGACAGGCGTTTTACCCACGCAAAAGACATATGACATTAAGCTAGCACGACCAAAGAGAACTTTACACCGTCTGTAACACCCGACTGGCGCATTTGCCCACCGATCACGCACTATCTTCGCTCATCAGGCGTCGACCATGGCCATCGCCTCCTCCACATCAACTGCAACAAGACGTGAGCAGCCCGGCTCATGCATGGTCACGCCCATCAACTGATCGGCCATCTCCATGGCAATCTTGTTGTGGGTGATATAGATGAACTGCACACTCTCACTCATTTCCTTGACCAACCTGGCGTAGCGCCCGACGTTGGCATCGTCCAGCGGTGCATCGACCTCGTCGAGCATGCAGAACGGTGCCGGGTTCAATTTGAAAATGGCGAACACCAGTGCGAGGGCGGTCAACGCCTTCTCGCCACCGGACAGCAAATGGATGGTGCTGTTCTTCTTGCCCGGCGGGCGCGCCATGATCGTCACCCCTGTATCGAGTAGATCTTCGCCCGTCAGTTCCAGATAAGCGCTGCCACCACCGAAAACTTTTGGAAAAAGTGCCTGTAAACCGGCATTTATCTGATCAAAGGTATCCTTGAAGCGGTTGCGGGTTTCCTTGTCGATCTTGCGAATGACGTTCTCGAGGGTGTCCAGGGCCTCGACCAAATCGGCGTCCTGGGCATCCAGGTAACGCTTGCGCTCGGACTGCTGCTGGTACTCGTCGATGGCCGCCAGGTTGATCGCACCCAGGCGCTGGATACGCCCTTCGATCTGTTCCAGTTCGTGCTCGGTACCCTCCTCGCTGGCCTCACCATCGAGAGTGGCAAGCACGCCTTGAAGATCATAACCGTCGGCCAGCAGTTGTTCCTGCAGGGTCTTGCGCCGCACATCCAGGCCCTGGCACTCCAAGCGCGATTGTTCCAGTTGGCCACGCAGCAGTTGGGCTTGCTGTTCGGCCTGACCCCGACGCTTCTCGGCGTCACGCAATTCGCGGTCGGCCTCGTCCATGTGCAGGCGCGCCTGACGCATTTCTTCGTCGACACTCATGCGCCGCTCGAGCAGTTCCTCAAGCTTCAGGCGCAGCTCCTCCAGGGGAGCCTCGCCCTCTTCCAGGTTCAGGCTCAGTTGCTCCTGACGCTCGCCAAGGCGTGCAGCCTGCAGTTCCAGACGCTCCAAGGCCTGGCGGGTGGAATCATGCTGGGCACGCAGCGAGCCCAGGCGCACCGCCAGTTGATGGGCGTGGTCCTTGTGTTGCCGGGCTTCCTGGCGAATGCGATCGAGGTGTTCACGCAGGTTGTCGCGACGCGCCAGCAACTGCTCGCGCTGCTCGGTATCCTGGGCCATCACCTCCAGCGCTTCTTGCAGCAACAGGCGCGCCTCACCGAGCTGCTCGTATTCCAGAGCACGCTGCTCCTGCAACTCAGCCAGTTCTTCCTGTAGGCGGCGGCGGCGCAATTCCACCTGCTCGGCGCGGGCCCGGCCCGCCGACAAGCGGGCCTTGAGCTCGCCCTGCTGGCGGTTTTCTTCCTGGCTGCGTCGACGCAATTGCTCGCGCTGCTCCTCAAGCTCGCGTTGCTGGTCGCGCAGGGCCTGGACTTGTTGCTCAAGTTGTTCGAGCAGGGCTTCCTGCTCCAGTTGCTCCTGGCCCAGGCGTTCGATTTCCTGGCCACGCGCCAGCATGCCGCCCTGGGACTCACCGGCTCGGCTGACCCGCAGGAAGTGCCGTCCGACCCAATAGCCATCACGACTGACCAGGCTCTGGCCATCGGCCAGCCCGACACGCAGGGCCAGGGCCTGTTCCAGGTCTTCCACCGGCCTGATCTGACCAAGCCAGGGCGCCAGGTCAACCCGGCCCTCGACCTTGTCCAACAGGCTACCCGGCAGCCGCGCACCGTCGCCGGCTGCCATCAGCAGGCGCAGGTCGCCCTGTTCAAGGGCAGTGAAATCCAGTTGGGCAAAATCCTCTACCAGCACCGCCTGCAGGTCAGCGCCGAGCACGGTTTCCACCGCCAGTTCCCAGCCGGGCTCGACCCGCAGCCCTTCGGCCAGGCGTGGGCGCTGCTCCAGGCCTTGCCCGCGCAGCCACTCGGCGGTACCACTGCCTGGCTCCAAGGCAGCCTGCTGCAAGGCCTCCAGCGACGCCAGGCGACCGCCCAGGCGCTGCAACTCACCCTGCAACTGCTGTTGGGCCTGGCTCGCCTGCTGCAATTGCTCGCGCACCGCCTCGACCTGCTCGACCACTTGCAGCTCTTGCAACTGCAGGTCTTCGAGCAGCAGTTCACTACTGGCCACCTGCTCGCCCAGGTCAAGCATGGCGGCGTCTTCGGGGTCGGCACTGAGCTGGTCGCGCTCCTCGCCCAGCTTGCGCTGGCGCTCGGCCAGGCGCTCCAGGCTCGACTCCAACTGTTGCAAGCGCGACTGCTGCACTTCGGCCTGCCGTCGCGGTTCGGCCGAGCGGGTATTGAAGCTGTCCCACTGCTCCTGCCAGCCATGCATGCCCAGCTCGGCCTCCTCCAGGGTCGCGGAGGCCTCTTCGGCGGCAGCCAGGGTAATGTCTTGCTCCGGCTCGAGCATTTCCAGCTCTTCGTTCAGCGTGGCCAGCAAGGTACGGTCATGCCCCAGGTGCGATTCGGTCTCCAGGCGTGTGCGCTCGGCTTCCTTGAGGTCATCCTGCAACTGGCGCAAACGCTGCTGGCCATGCTGGATACTCTGCTCGACCCGGGCGATATCCCCGGCCACCGAATAGAAGCGGCCCTGCACCAGATTGAAGCGCTCCGACAGTTCATGGTGCCCGTCACGCAGGCGCTCGATACTGGCATCGGCATTGCGCTGTTCGGCCACCAGCGCCTCGAAGGCCACCTCCTGGTCGCCTATCACTGCCTCGCGCTGATGGACCTGGGAGTCCAGGGTTTTCCAACGCAGGGCCGACAGACGGGCCTTGAGTTGGCGCTCCTGGGCCTTGTATTCCTTGTACTTCTCAGCGGCCTGGGCCTGGCGGTGCAGGCGTTCGAGCTGGCGTTCGAGCTCTTCGCGCAGGTCGGTCAGGCGTGCCAGGTTCTCCTGGGTGCGGCGGATGCGGCTTTCGGTCTCGCGGCGGCGCTCCTTGTACTTGGAGATGCCCGCCGCTTCTTCGATGAAGTTCCGCAACTCCTCGGGCTTGGCTTCGATCAACTTGGAGATCATGCCCTGCTCGATGATCGAGTAGCTGCGCGGCCCCAGGCCGGTGCCGAGGAAGATGTCGGTGATATCCCGGCGCCGACACTTGGTGCCGTTCAGGTAATACGTGTTCTGGGCGTCGCGGGTGACTTTGCGGCGAATGGAAATCTCCGCGTAGGCCGCGTACTCGCCAACCAGGGTGTTGTCACTGTTGTCGAACACCAGTTCGATGCTGGCCTGGCTGACCGGCTTGCGGCTGGTCGAGCCATTGAAGATGACGTCGGTCATCGACTCGCCGCGCAGGTTCTTGGCCGAGCTTTCGCCCATCACCCAGCGCACCGCATCGATGATGTTGGACTTGCCGCAACCATTGGGCCCGACCACCGCAGCCATGTTGCTGGGGAAATTGACCGTGGTCGGGTCGACGAAGGACTTGAACCCGGCCAGGCGTATGCACTTGAGGCGCATGGTCAGGCCGGTGCCAGCGCCGCCAGCACCAGCTCGCAACTGCGCAGGCAGTACGCGCTGAGGACTTCGCGGATGCGCGCCTGGTCACGCGCGACCACTGCGTCGAGCAGCTGGGCGAACAACACGAGGAAATCGTTCATGTTGGCCTGGCGCTGGTCCAGGGCCAGGTAGTAGGCGCGGCTCATGGCCGGCTGCAGGTTTTCCACGGTCTCCTGCAGGTAGGGGTTGTTGGCGAACGGGTAGGCCGCACGCATCACCGCGAAACTGTCGGCGACGAAGGCCTTGATATCCTGGCGCCCATGCGCTTCGCGCAGGCGCTGCTGGATGGCCAGGAACGGTTGCAGGTCGCCCTCGCTGCGCCAGCCTTGGGCAACGGCGTTGCCCAGCAGGCTGTACAGCTCACCCATCAAAGCACACAAGCTGCGCACGTTGTGCTCGTCCAGCTCGGTCACGTGGGCACCCCGGCGTGGCAGGATCGCCACCAGGTGGCGCCGTTCGAGGATCAACAAGGCTTCGCGCACCGACCCACGGCTGACATTCAACGCCTGGGTAACCTTCTGCTCCTGGATTCGCTCACCAGGCTGGAGTTCGCCGCGAATGATCCGCTCGGCCAAATAGTGGGCAATCTGCTCGGAGAGGCTGTCCGGCGCCTTGAACGTCATGGTTTTCCTTCAAAATCATTGAACTGTGCACAAGGGCGGAATTGTAGCGCACTTGCCTGGCAGTCGCGCAGAGGCCCCATCACCTTTAATTGCCCCGCCGGGCGCAAAAAAGCCACGCGCAAGCGGCGCGATCTATGCTTGAAGGAAAGGCGCGTGGAGCGGGCAGGATCAATCATGCAAAATTTCCTGACCCTTAAGTCAGAAAATTATTGACCACAAGGTCAAGCCTTGCTTAGAGTCCACTCAACAACAATAAACCCATTGTGAGGCCTTCCCCGTGATCCAGTTTCTTGTCAACCAGGAGCTGCACCGTGAGCATGCCCTGGATCCGAACATGACGGTGCTGCAGTATCTGCGCGAGCACCTTGGCAAACCCGGCACCAAGGAAGGCTGCGCTAGCGGCGATTGCGGGGCCTGCACCGTGGTGGTGGGCGAACTCACCCAGGATGAACAGGGCCGCGACAGCCTGCGCTACCGCAGCCTCAACTCCTGCCTGACCTTCGTCTCGTCACTGCATGGCAAGCAACTGATCAGCGTCGAGGGCCTCAAGCATCAAGGCCAGCTGCACGGCGTGCAACAGGCCATGGCTGACTGCCACGGCTCGCAATGCGGTTTCTGCACCCCCGGTTTCGTCATGTCGCTGTTCGCCCTGCAGAAGAACAGCTCAGGTCACGATCTGCACCAGGCCCAGGAAGCCCTGGCCGGCAATCTCTGCCGTTGCACCGGATACCGGCCGATCCTGGCAGCTGCCGAGCAGAGCTGCCGCCAGCCATGCAAGGACCAGTTCGACGAACAGCAGGCCCAGACCATCGCCCGTCTGAAGGCCATCGCCCCACAGGAAACCGGCGAGCTGAACAGCGGCGACAAGCGCTGCCTGGTGCCACTGACCGTCGCCGACCTGGCCGACCTCTACAGCTCGCACCCCGAGGCGCGTCTGCTGGCCGGCGGTACCGACCTGGCGCTGGAAGTCACGCAGATGCACAAGGCCTTGCCGGTGATGATCTATGTTGGCCATGTCGCCGAGCTCAAACGCATCGAGAAGACCGCCACGCACCTGGAGATCGGCGCGGCCACGCCCCTTACCGACTGCTATTCGGCACTCAGCGAGCAGTACCCGGACTTCGGTGCGCTGCTGCACCGTTTCGCCTCGCTGCAGATCCGTAACCAGGGCACCCTCGGCGGCAACATCGGCAACGCCTCACCAATCGGTGACTCGCCGCCCCTGCTGATCGCCCTCGATGCGCAGGTCGTCCTGCGCCAGGGCGAGCGCCAGCGCACCCTGGCCCTGGAAGACTACTTCATCGACTACCGCATCACCGCGCGCCAAGACAGCGAGTTCATCGAGAAGATCATCGTGCCGCTCGCCAGTGCCGAATGGGCCTTCCGCGCCTACAAGGTGTCCAAGCGCCTGGACGACGACATCTCCGCCGTCTGCGCGGCGTTCAACCTGCGCATCGACAACGGCGTAGTCGAAGGTGCGCGGATCGCCTTCGGCGGCATGGCGGCCATTCCCAAACGGGCCCACGCCTGCGAGGCCGCCCTGCTCGGCAAACCATGGAACCAGGCCACCCTGGAACGCGCCTGTCAGGCCTTGGGCGAAGACTTCACCCCGCTGTCGGACTTCCGCGCAAGCAGGGAGTACCGCCTGCTCGCCGCGCAGAACCTGCTGCGCAAATACTTCATCGAACTGCAAACGCCGCACATCGAAACCCGGGTGACCGCTTATGTCTAACCATCACGTTGTCAAGAGCCAGGCCGAGATGGCCGAGCTGTTCCGCCAGGACCTGACCAGCGGGGTTGGCCGCAGCCTCAAGCACGACAGCGCCGACAAGCACGTCTCGGGCGAAGCGGTGTACATCGATGACCGTCTGGAATTCCCCAACCAGTTGCACGTTTATGCGCGCCTGTCCGACCGCGCCCACGCCAAGGTACTGCGTATCGACACCACGCCCTGCTATGCCTTCGAGGGCGTGCGCATTGCCATTACCCATGAGGATATCCCCGGCCTCAAGGACATCGGCCCCCTGCTGCCTGGCGATCCGCTGCTGGCTATCGACAAGGTCGAGTTCGTCGGCCAGCCGGTGCTCGCCGTCGCCGCTCGCGATCTGGACACCGCACGCCAGGCAGCCATGGCGGCGATCGTCGAGTACGAGGACCTGGAGCCGGTGCTGGATGTAGTCGAGGCCCTGCGCAAGAAGCATTTCGTGCTGGAGAGCCACACCCACCAACGCGGCGACTCGGCCAGCGCCCTGGCCAGTGCACCGCACCGCCTGCAGGGCAGCCTGCACATCGGCGGCCAGGAGCACTTCTACCTGGAAACCCAGATCTCTTCGGTGATGCCCACCGAGGATGGTGGGATGATCGTCTACTGCTCCACCCAGAACCCCACCGAAGTGCAGAAGCTGGTCGCCGAAGTCCTCGACGTGCCGATGAACAAGGTGGTGCTCGACATGCGCCGCATGGGCGGTGGCTTTGGTGGCAAGGAAACTCAAGCCGCCAGCCCCGCCTGCCTGTGCGCGGTGATCGCGCGCCTGACCGGGCAGCCGACCAAGATGCGCCTGCCCCGGGTCGAAGACATGCTCATGACCGGCAAGCGCCACCCGTTCTACATCGAATACGACGTCGGCTTCGATGACAGCGGCCGCCTGCACGGCATCAACTTCGACCTGGCCGGCAACTGCGGCTGCTCGCCGGACTTGTCGGCGTCCATCGTCGACCGCGCCATGTTCCACGCCGACAACGCCTACTACCTGGGCGATGCCACGGTGCACGGCCACCGCTGCAAGACCAACACCGCCTCCAACACCGCCTACCGTGGTTTCGGCGGGCCGCAGGGCATGGTCGCCATCGAGGAAGTGATGGACCATATCGCCCGTCACCTGGCCCTCGACCCGCTGGCGGTACGCAAGGCCAACTACTACGGCAAAACCGAACGCAACGTCACCCACTACTACCAGACCGTCGAGCACAACATGCTCGAAGAGATCACCGCCGAGCTCGAGGCCAGCGCCGACTATGCTGAACGCCGTGAGTCGATCCGCCGCTTCAACGCCAACAGCCCGATCCTCAAGAAGGGCCTGGCACTGACGCCGGTCAAGTTCGGTATCTCCTTCACCGCCAGCTTCCTCAACCAGGCTGGCGCGCTGATCCACATCTATACCGATGGCAGCATCCACCTGAACCACGGTGGCACCGAGATGGGCCAGGGCCTGAACACCAAGGTTGCCCAGGTGGTGGCCGAAGTGTTCCAGGTCGACTTCCAGCGCATCCAGATCACCGCTACCAACACCGACAAGGTGCCCAACACCTCGCCGACCGCCGCCTCCAGCGGCGCCGACCTGAACGGCAAGGCCGCGCAGAATGCCGCCGAGATCCTCAAGCAGCGCCTGATCGAGTTTGCCGCCCGGCACTACAAGGTCAGCGAGGAAGACGTGGAGTTCCGCAATGGCCATGTGCGTGTACGTGACGAGATTCTCAGCTTCGAGGCCTTGGTGCAGCAGGCCTACTTCGCCCAGGTGTCGCTGTCGAGCACCGGCTTTTACCGCACGCCGAAGATCTACTACGACCGCAGCCAAGCCCGTGGCCGGCCCTTCTACTACTTCGCCTTCGGCGCCGCCTGCGCCGAGGTGATCGTCGACACCCTGACCGGCGAGTACAAGATGCTGCGTACCGACATCCTGCATGACGTCGGCGCCTCACTGAACCCGGCCATCGACACCGGCCAGGTCGAGGGGGGCTTCATCCAGGGCATGGGCTGGCTGACCACCGAAGAGCTGGTGTGGAACGCCAAGGGCAAGCTGATGACCAACGGCCCGGCCAGCTACAAGATCCCTGCTGTCGCCGACATGCCACTGGACCTGCGCGTGAAGCTGGTGGAGAACCGCAAGAACCCGGAAGACACGGTGTTCCACTCCAAGGCCGTGGGCGAGCCGCCGTTCATGCTCGGCATTGCCGCCTGGTGTGCGATCAAGGACGCCGTCGCCAGCCTGGCGGACTACCGTATGCAGCCACGGATCGATGCCCCTGCCACGCCAGAGCGTGTGCTCTGGGGCTGTGAACAGATGCGCAAGGTGGCGGTGGCCAGCCAGGCGGTCGAACAACACGTGGAGACCGTAGCGCCGTGATCCTGTAGGAGCGGACTTGCCCGCTCCTACAGGGCCGTGTCGTCCCAAGAGGATTCGAATCATGCACGAATGGATCAATGCCCTCTCCGACCTACAAGCACGTGGCGAACCCTGCGTCCTGGTGACCATCATCGAGGAGCGCGGTTCGACCCCACGCAACGCAGGCTCGAAGATGGTGGTCAGCGCTACGCAGCTGTTCGACACCATCGGTGGTGGGCACCTTGAATACAAGGCGCTGCACATCGCCCGGCAGATGCTCGCCGAGCGGCGCGACACCCCTCATCTGGAGCGCTTCAGCCTGGGCGCCAGCCTCGGCCAATGCTGTGGTGGCGCCACCGTGCTGCTGTTCGAACCCATGGGCGCGGTGCAGGCGCAGATCGCCGTGTTCGGCGCAGGCCATGTCGGCCGCGCTCTGGTACCCTTGCTCGCCGCTCTGCCCTGCCGGGTGCGCTGGATCGATTCGCGCGAGCAGGAATTCCCCGAGATCATCCCCGCCGGGGTGAACAAGGTGGTCAGTGAGGAGCCGGTCGATGAAGTCGACGAGCTGCCCGCTGGCAGCTATTGCATCGTCATGACCCACAACCACCAACTGGACCTGGAACTGACCGCGGCGATCCTCAAGCGCAATGATTTCACCTGGTTCGGCCTGATCGGCTCGAAAACCAAGCGGGTCAAGTTCGAGCACCGCCTGCGCGAGCGCGGCTACAGCGACGCACTGCTGCAGCGGATGCGCTGCCCGATGGGCCTGGCCGAGGTCAAGGGCAAGCTGCCCATCGAGATCGCCGTGTCCATCGCCGCGGAAATCATTGCCACCTACAACGCCTGCTTTGGCCAGCACGACACTGCCGCCAACGCCGGCCCCATTGCCCAGTTGCTGCCGCCCTCCCGGCGCAGCCAAGCCATTTGACGAGAGTTTCATGAGCGCAACCCAAACACGCAAAGCCTACCGTGCCGCCCTCCTGCACAGCGTCGCCGACCCGGCCGAGGTCGGTGTCGATGCGTCCTTCGAGTATTTCGAGGATGGCCTGCTGGTCATCGACAACGGCCGCATCAGCGCCATCGGCCATGCCAGTGACTTGTTGCCTGGCCTGGACGCCGACATCGAGGTGGTGCATTACCAGGACGCCCTGATCACCCCGGGGTTCATCGACACCCACATCCACTTCCCGCAGACCGGCATGATCGGCTCCTACGGCGAGCAACTGCTGGACTGGCTGAATACCTACACCTTTCCCTGCGAAAAGCAGTTCGCCGACAAGACCCATGCCGACAAGGTGGCCAAGCTCTTCATCGAGGAACTGCTGCGCAACGGCACCACGACTGCCCTGGTGTTCGGCAGCGTGCACCCGGAGTCGGTCAATGCCTTGTTCGAGCACGCCGAGCGCCTGGACCTGCGCATGATCGCCGGCAAGGTGATGATGGACCGCAACGCCCCGGACTACCTGACAGACACCGCCGAGTCGGGCTACAGCGAAAGCAAGGCACTGATCGAGCGCTGGCACGGCAAGGGCCGGTTGCACTATGCGGTGACGCCACGCTTCGCCCCGACCAGCACGCCGGAGCAACTGACCCTGGCCGGGCAACTGCTCAAGGAGTACCCGGGCCTGTACATGCACACCCATCTTTCCGAGAACCTCAAGGAGATCGACTGGGTCAAGGAGCTGTTCCCCGAGCGCAAGGGTTACCTGGACGTCTACGACCATTTCGAACTGCTCGGCGAACGCTCAGTGTTCGCTCATGGCGTGCACCTGTGCGACGACGAGTGCCAGCGCCTGGCCGAAACTGGTTCGGCCGTGGCCTTCTGCCCGACGTCCAACCTGTTCCTCGGCAGCGGCCTGTTCAACCTGCCCCAGGCAGAGCGCTTCAAGGTCCGGGTCGGCCTGGGCACCGACGTCGGTGCCGGCACCAGCTTCTCGCTGCTGTCCACCTTGAACGAGGCCTACAAGGTCATGCAACTGCAGGGCGCGCGCCTGCACCCGTACAAGTCCCTGTATCTGGCGACCCTCGGCGGCGCCCGCGCCCTGCGTCTGGATGACCGTATCGGCAGCCTGCGCCCAGGCAACGACGCCGACTTCGTGGTGCTCGACTACAAGGCCACGCCACTGTTGGACTACCGTATCCAGCAGTCCAACAGCATCGAGGAAACCCTGTTCGTCCTCACCACCCTCGGTGATGACCGCACCGTGCGCCAGACCTTCGCTGCCGGGCGCTGCGTGCACCAGCGCTAAGGTTCGCGACCCAGCAGGCCTTTGTACAGCGCGCCGCCGATCACCGCCCCGATCAGCGGCGCCACCCAGAACAGCCACAGCTGCTGCAACGCCCAGCCGCCGACGAACAACGCCGGCCCTGTGCTGCGCGCCGGGTTGACCGAGGTGTTGGTTACTGGGATGGAGATCAGGTGGATCAGGGTCAAGGCCAGACCGATGGCGATCGGCGCGAAGCCAGCTGGGGCACGCTTGTCGGTGGCGCCCATGATGATCAGGATGAACATTGCGGTCATCACCACCTCGCTGGCAAAGCCCGCCGCCAGCGAGTAACCGCCCGGTGAATGCTCGGCATAGCCATTGGACGCGAGCCCCGACGACACCTCGAAACCGGCCTTGCCACTGGCGATGAAATAGATCACCGCCGCCGCCAGCACGGCGCCGATCACCTGGGCGATGATATAGGGCACCAGCTCCTTGGCCGGAAATCGCCCGCCCACCGCCAACCCCACGGATACCGCGGGGTTGAGGTGACATCCGGAGATATGGCCAATGGCGAATGCCATGGTCAGGACGGTGAGGCCGAACGCCAGGGCAACACCCAGGGCGCCAATGCCAGTAGGAAAAGAGGCGGCCAGTACTGCGCTGCCGCACCCGCCCAGGACCAACCAGAAGGTGCCGATCAGCTCGGCGCCCATGCGCGTCCCCAGGGGCATAGTCATATACCTGTCCTCAAGTAGTTGAACGCAATGGATGCGCAAGCCCAACTGCTTGATGAAGGTTTGCAGATGTGAATCTAGCAGAGCTTTGGCCTATGGCCAGCAGCCCCAGGGGGATTAGTCGCGATTTGCCAGGTTATCGACACAAGGCCCGCGCCTACAGGGACCCGGCTGTTCTCAGGCCGGGCGAGGAATGGGCTGCAGCGGGCTGCCGGACAGCGCCGGGCAAACGATCAACTTTTGGCAGGCACTCGCTTCTTGCTCTGCAACAGATGCGAGAACACCGCATGCAGGTCGTCCGAAGCGCTGTCCTCGTCGAGGTTGAGTTTGGTATCGATATGATCCATGTGGTGCATCATCAGGTCCACCGCCTGCTGCGCATCGCGCGCTTCGATGGCGTCGATCAGTTGCATGTGCTCGTCATAGGAGCAGTGCGAACGGTTGCCGCTCTCGTATTGGGCGATGATCAGCGACGTCTGCGACACCAGGCTGCGCTGGAAGCTGACCAGGGGCGCGTTGCCAGCCGCCTCGGCCAGCTTGAGGTGGAATTCGCCAGAAAGGCGGATGCCGGCGCCACGGTCGCCACGTGAAAAACTGTCGCGCTCCTCACGGACCA
The DNA here is from genome assembly GCF_054889225.1 of Pseudomonas sp. X10. Lineage (NCBI taxonomy): Bacteria > Pseudomonadati > Pseudomonadota > Gammaproteobacteria > Pseudomonadales > Pseudomonadaceae > Pseudomonas > Pseudomonas sp. X10. The sequence goes on from NZ_CM142677.1 coordinate 3,906,936, forward strand.
TCTGGCGCAGTTCATTAAGCTGCTCGGCAGTGGCGTGCTGCACTGCCAGTTCAGTGATGGCGCGCTCGACCATACGCCGGGAGAAGAACACCTGGCGCGCTTCCTCGACCGTCGGGCTGGCAACTACCGCACCACGGTTGGGCCGCAGCAACACCACGCTTTCATGGGCTAGGCGCGACAGGGCGCGGCGGATGATGGTGCGGCTGACCCCGAAGATCTCGCCCAGCGCTTCCTCGCTCAACTTGGTCCCCGGCGCCAGGCGCTGCTCGAGGATCGCCTCGAAAATGTGCGCATAGACAATGTCGTCCTGGGTTCCGCTGCGGCCAGCCTTGCCGGGACGCGCAGGTTTCTTCAGAGGTTGCAGCTGTTCGTTCATGGGCACTCGAGCACGGGGATCGGCCAGTCGGACCTTGACTGTAATACCAGTCAGAGGGGCGCTGGCAAGTCCTGGTAAGAAAATAAACGATTAAGGTATCGGCCTATTGTACACAGGCCTACCGGTTTCTGCAGGTGGCGATTTCCCATATAGCGGCAGAGCGCCAGATTGTGCGCACAGAAGATAAAACATTATTTGCATTCTTTGTACACAAACGCATAATCCACCGAGCGACTTCTTGACCTTAAAGTCAACAAACGGTCTAGTCGTCTGCCCCCTCGCGGAGCCCCCAAGTGCCTTGGCGCAGGACCAGGCTCCGAACAACAAGAAAGACTTGAGGAGTACTCGCTGTGGAAAGCCGCAAATCCGAAGCCCCTACGCTGGATCTCGCTCCACCGCTCGAAACGAGTTGGCTGGAGCGGATTTTCAAACTCAAGCGACATGGCAGCACCGTCAGGACCGAACTGATCGCCGGGGTGACCACCTTCATCACCATGGCCTACATCATCTTCGTCAACCCCAACATTATGGCGGACGCCGGCATCGACCACGGTGCGGCCTTCGTCGCCACCTGCCTCGCCGCCGCCCTCGGCTGCCTGCTGATGGGCCTGTACGCCAACTGGCCGGTGGGCCTGGCACCAGGCATGGGGCTCAACGCCTTCTTCACCTACACCGTGGTCGGCACCATGGGCTACACCTGGGAGGCGGCGCTGGGCGCGGTGTTCGTCTCAGGCGTACTGTTCATGATCCTGACCTTCTCGCGGGTGCGCGAATGGCTGCTCAACAGCATTCCCGTGAGCCTGCGGCATGCGATGGGCGCCGGCGTCGGATTGTTTCTCGGACTGATCGGCTTGAAAACCGCGGGCATCGTCGTCGACAGCCCGGCCACCCTGATCAAGCTCGGCTCGCTGCATGAGCCCGGCCCCTTGCTCGCGGCCATCTGCTTCCTGATGATCGCCATACTCAGCTACCACCGCGTATTCGGTGCCATCCTTATCAGCATCATCACCGTCACCCTGGCCGGCTGGGGTCTGGGCATGGTGCAGTATGGCGGCGTGTTCTCGCTGCCGCCGAGCCTGGCGCCGACCTGGATGGCCATGGACGTGGCCGGGGTGTTCAACGTCAGCATGATCAGCGTGGTGCTGGCCTTTCTCTTCGTACACATGTTCGACACTGCCGGCACCCTGATGGGCGTGGCGCAGCGAGCCAACCTGGTGGCCCCGGACGGACGCATCGAGAACCTGTCGCGAGCGCTGAAGGCAGACAGTGCATCGAGCGTGTTTGGTGCGGCGGTAGGTGTGCCGCCAGTGACCAGCTATGTGGAGAGTGCTGCCGGGGTCGCTGCGGGTGGGCGCACGGGCCTCACTGCGGTGGTGGTCGGGCTGCTGTTCGTCGCAGCCATGTTCTTCGCCCCCCTGGCCGGCATGATCCCCGCCTACGCCACAGCAGGCGCACTGATCTACGTGGCGATGCTGATGATGGGCAGCATGGCGCATATCCACTGGGACGACGCCACCGACAGCATCCCGGCGATCGTCACCGTGATCATGATGCCGCTGACCTTCTCGGTCGCGGATGGCATTGCCCTGGGCTTTATCAGCTATGTAGCACTGAAAGCAGGTACCGGTCGCTGGCGCGAAGTGTCTGCCAGCCTGTGGGTACTGTGCGTGATCTTCATTGCCAAGTTCGTGTTCTTGTAAGCCCGTAAGTCCGAGCTGCAAGTGGCCTGTCATTTTTGACAGGTCACTTGCTCCTAACTACCGGTTACAGCCCGATGTTACCAGGGGCATACCTTAAGTCTTTTGGCGCCCTCAAGATCCCGCGCCGCCCGCGCGGCGCATCGCGACACAAGGCCGCTCCCACATCGATTGCAACGTGCCATGGCTAGAGGTATCGAGGTGGGCGCAACAAGCCCCTACATAATCTTTCGCCTAGCACCAAGGTACTGTGGGAGCGGCCTTGTGTCGCGAGCGGAGCGGGATCTCAAGAACAGCAAACAATCCAAGGCATGCTTCCGCGAGCCATAAAAAAGCCCGCCAGTGTGAGAGCGGGCAAGGACCTACGAAGATTCTTCTAGCGACCAACTAGCTTCCACGATAGGTCGAGTAACTGTACGGCGAGATCAACAGCGGCACATGGTAGTGATCCTGGTTGGCATCGATGCCAAAACGCAGAACGACCACATCGAGGAACGCCTGTTCCGGCAGTTGCACGCCGCGGGCACGGTAGTAGTCACCGGCGCTGAACTGCAGTTGGTACACACCCGTGCGGTAATCGTCACCCTGCAGCAGTGGCGCATCGACGCGGCCATCGCTGTTGGTCAGGGCAGTGTTCACCAGTTCCAGCTGCTGGCCTTCGACACGGTAGAGCTCGACCTTGATCGAGCTGCCGGGGCAGCCATGAGCGGCATCCAGTACGTGCGTGGTCAAACGTCCCATTTGCTTATCGCCTCTTGTTGAATCCGTGGGCAGAAAATACACGCGAAACACCGCGCCGAGGGGTTGCGGTGTACGGCAGTAACGCCATTAAGACACTTTTCAGATAAATTGTACACAATTTTTCACCCCTTCCCTGCACACCCTGCCAGGCCCCCTATAAATACACCATAAGTCGCAAATACAGGCCCTATGCCGACGGCAGCGTCATTAGCTGACCAATCAGGCAGGTTTCTTGCAGTACATTCCAATGGGACCGCAGGGAAGAAATGCAGAAAAACAGGCTTACAAAAGGTTTCAGAAGTTGTATACAATAATCCCATCCGGTGAGTGCGACATCCCGACGCGGCCCGCTCACCACCCGCACTAACGTACAAAAGGAAGACTGCAGTGAGCGCTGACTACCCTCGCGACCTGATCGGTTACGGCAACAACCCACCTCACCCGCAATGGCCGGGCAACGCCCGCATCGCGCTGTCTTTCGTCCTTAACTACGAAGAAGGCGGCGAGCGCAACATTCTGCATGGCGACAAAGAGTCCGAAGCTTTCCTGTCCGAGATGGTCGCTGCCCAGCCGCTGCAGGGCGTGCGTAACATGAGCATGGAGTCGCTGTACGAGTACGGCAGCCGTGCCGGTGTGTGGCGCCTGCTCAAGCTGTTCAAGGACAGTGGCGTACCCTTGACCATCTTCGCCGTGGCCATGGCCGCCCAGCGCCACCCTGACGTGATCCGCGCCATGGTCGAAGCCGGCCACGAAATCTGCAGCCATGGCTACCGCTGGATCGACTACCAGTACATGGACGAGGCTCAGGAGCGAGAGCATATGCTCGAGGCCATCCGCATCCTCACCGAGCTGACCGGGGAGCGCCCGCTGGGCTGGTACACTGGCCGCACCGGCCCGAACACCCGTCGCCTGGTGATGGAGGAAGGTGGCTTCCTCTATGACAGCGATACCTACGACGACGACCTGCCCTACTGGGAGCCGAACAACCCGACCGGCAAACCGCACCTGGTGATCCCCTACACCCTGGACACCAATGACATGCGCTTCACCCAGGTTCAAGGCTTCAACTGCGGCGAGCAGTTCTTCCAGTACCTCAAGGACGCCTTTGACGTGCTCTACGCCGAAGGTGCCGAGGCACCGAAGATGCTTTCCATCGGCCTGCACTGCCGCCTGGTCGGTCGTCCAGCGCGCCTGGCTGCGCTCAAGCGCTTCATCGACTACGCCAAGAGCCATGAGCAGGTCTGGTTCGCCCGTCGTGTCGACATCGCCCGCCACTGGCACGCCACCCACCCTTACAAAGCCGAGAACGCCTGATGACCGCTTTCAAGACCCTCAAGCCTTCGACCCTGGACCGCGACGCGTTCGTCAAGGCCTTCGCCGATATCTACGAGCACTCGCCGTGGGTCGCCGAGAAGGCCTACGACCTGGGTCAGCTGGACGAACTGAACGAAATCGAAGCGCTGCACCAACGCATGAGCGATATCCTGCTCAGCGCCAGCCACACCGAGCAACTGGCGCTGATCAATGCTCACCCGGACTTGGCCGGCAAGGCGGCAGTCCAGGGCGAACTGACCGAGTCGAGCACCAACGAGCAGGCCGGCGCAGGCATCCATCAGTGCACCCCTGAGGAGTTCGCGCGCTTCACCGAACTCAACGATGCCTACAAGGCCAAGTTCAAGTTCCCGTTCATCATGGCGGTCAAGGGCAGCAACCGGCACCAGATCCTCGCCTCCTTCGAAAAGCGCATCCACAACGACGCCGATGCCGAATTCAAGGAAGCCCTGGCGCAGATCAACCTGATCGCCCTGTTCCGCCTGCAACAACTTTAAGGACGGTTGCACCTGGCCTGGCCCGAGCGAGCGATGCAAACGCACCCTGGGCCTGCTTCTTGCAACAGTCCCCCATAACACAGAATAAAGAGATACCCGCATGCGCACATTAGTGATTGAGCCCCTGACCAAAGAAGCCTTCGCCCCCTTCGGTGACGTGATCGAAACCGACGGCAGCGACCACTTCATGATCAACAACGGCTCGACGATGCGCTTTCACAAGCTCGCCACGGTCGAGACCGCCGAGCCCGAAGACAAGGCGATCATCAGCATCTTCCGCGCCGACGCGCTGGACATGCCACTGACCGTCCGCATGCTGGAGCGCCATCCGCTGGGCAGCCAGGCTTTCATCCCGCTGCTCGGCAACCCCTTTCTGATCGTGGTCGCGCCAGTTGGCGATGCACCTGTATCAGGCTTGGTCCGAGCCTTCCGCAGTAATGGCAGGCAGGGCGTTAATTACCATCGCGGCGTCTGGCACCACCCGGTGCTGACGATCGAAAAGCGGGATGACTTCCTGGTGGTTGATCGCAGCGGTTCTGGCAACAACTGCGACGAACATTTCTTCAAAGAGGATGAGCAATTGATCCTCAACCCCCACCAATAAGAGAAGACCTGAGCGCCCGGCAACAGGGCGCCAGTGGAGGTAAAGACTGTGGAAGCACATTTGCTGGAATGGCTGAACCTGAGCGTGCGTTGGGTTCATATGATCACTGGCGTGGCCTGGATCGGCGCGTCGTTCTACTTCGTCTGGCTGGAGAACAACCTCAATCGGGCCAACCCGCGCGACGGCTTGTCGGGTGACCTCTGGGCTATCCACGGTGGCGGCATCTACCACCTGGAGAAATACAAACTCGCCCCACCGAAAATGCCGGAGAACCTGCACTGGTTCAAATGGGAAGCCTACTTCACCTGGATGTCGGGTATCGCCCTGCTCTGCCTGGTGTTCTACTGGAACCCGACCCTGTACCTGCTGGCACCCGGCAGCACCCTGAGCGGTGCCGAGGGCGTGGCCATCGGTATCGGCTCGCTGATCGCCGGCTGGTTCATCTACGACTTCCTCTGCGACTCGCCCCTGGGCAAGCGCCCCGCCCTGCTCGGCGGCGTGCTGTTCGTGCTGATCATCGCCGCCTGCTGGGGCTTCAGCCTGGTGTTCAGCGGCCGTGGCGCTTACCTGCACACCGGCGCGATCATCGGCACCATCATGGTCGGCAACGTGTTCCGCATCATCATGCCGGCCCAGCGCCAACTGGTAGCCGCCATCGAGAAGAACGAAACCCCTGATCCGGTGCTGCCGGCCAAAGGCCTGCTGCGTTCGCGCCACAACAACTACTTCACCCTGCCAGTGCTGTTCATCATGATCAGCAACCACTTCCCGAGCACCTATGGCAGCCAGTACAACTGGTTGATCCTGGCCGGGATTGCCGTGGCTGCAGTACTGATCCGTCACTACTTCAACACCCGCCACGACAGTCACAGGTACGCCTGGGCTCTGCCTGTCGGCGCTCTGGCGATGATCTGCCTGGCCTACGTGACCGGTCCAAAACCGATGTCGACAGCACCTGAGCAAGCTGCTGCGAAGATCGAATACCAGCCGCTGCCGGAAACCGCTCAAGGTGGCAAGACCGCTGCCGAAAAAGCCGCCGAACAGGCTGCCGCACCGGCCGCTCCCGCCGAAGCCCCGGAACAGGCCACTGCCAAGCTGGACGACGCTGGCTTCGAAAAGATCCACAACGTCATCCAGGAACGCTGCACCGTGTGCCATTCGGCCAAGCCGACCAGCCCGCTGTTCAGCACTGCGCCAGCCGGCGTGGTCTTCGACACCCCACAGCAGATCCAGCAGCAGGCCGCGCGCATCCAGGCGCAAGCGGTCGCCAGCCAGATCATGCCGCTGGGCAACATCACCCAGATGACCCAGCAGGAGCGGGAACTGGTCGGTGCATGGATCGCCAAGGGCGCGCCAACCAACTGACAGCGACCGCATGCTTCAAACGGCAAGCTGCAAGTATTACGTAGCAAGCATCGAGCTAAGGCTTAAGGCGGCAGGCTTTTTCACAAAGCCACCGCCTGGCGCCTGACGCTTGGATCCGAGAATAAAAACAAAACTCGAGGTGCTGCATGTCCGAGTCACGCAAGGCGTACATTCCCGTTGCGCCCCCGCGACAGCCTTTGCCCCTGTTCCAATTGATCCTGGTGGGTCTGCAACATGTACTGCTGATGTATGGAGGTGCGATCGCCGTGCCGCTGATCATCGGTCAGGCCGCCGGACTGTCTCGTGAAGAAGTCGCTTTCCTGATCAACGCCGACCTGCTGGTCGCTGGTGTCGCCACCATCGTCCAGTCGTTCGGTATCGGTGCTGTCGGTATCCGCATGCCCGTCATGATGGGCGCCAGCTTCGCGGCCGTCGGCAGCATGGTGGCCATGGCCGGCATGCCAGGCGTCGGTCTGCAGGGGATTTTCGGCGCGACCATCGCCGCCGGTTTCTTCGGCATGCTGATCGCACCGTTCATGTCCAAGGTCGTGCGCTTCTTCCCTCCCCTGGTGACCGGCACCGTGATCACCTCGATCGGCCTGTCGCTATTCCCTGTCGCGGTCAACTGGGCGGGCGGCGGCCATACGGCGGAACCCTTCGGCTCCCCCATCTACCTGCTGGTGGCAGGCCTGGTGCTTGCCACCATCCTGCTGATCAACCGATTCATGCGTGGCTTCTGGGTCAATGTCTCGGTGCTGATCGGCATGGGCCTGGGCTACGTACTGGCAGGCTCCATCGGCATGGTCGACCTGACCGGCCTGAACGAAGCGCCATGGCTGCAAGTGGTCACCCCGTTGCACTTTGGCATGCCGACCTTCAGCCTAGCGCCGATCCTGTCCATGTGCCTGGTGGTGGTGATCATCTTCGTCGAATCCACCGGTATGTTCCTGGCCTTGGGCAAGGTCACCGAGCGTGAAGTGACCCCAGGCATGTTGCGCCGGGGCCTGATGTGCGACGCGGGTGCCTCGTTCGTCGCTGGTTTCTTCAACACCTTCACCCACTCCTCCTTCGCCCAGAACATCGGCCTGGTGCAGATGACTGGCGTCCGTTGCCGCTACGTCACGGTGATGGCCGGAGGCATTCTGATCCTGCTCAGCCTGCTGCCCAAGGCGGCCTTCCTGATCGCCTCGATCCCGCCGGCGGTTCTCGGCGGTGCCTCGATCGCCATGTTCGGTATGGTCGCGGCCACCGGCATCAAGATTCTCCAGGAAGCGGACATCGCCGACCGGCGCAACCAGTTGCTGGTTGCCGTGAGCGTCGGCCTGGGCCTGATCCCGGTAGTACGCCCGGAATTCTTCGCCCAGATGCCCCAGTGGATGGAGCCTATCACCCACAGCGGCATCGCCATGGCCACGGTCAGCGCCTTGGTCCTGAACCTGCTGTTCAACATTCTCGGTGGTGCCGAACGCGCTGCGCACAACAACGCCGCCCACCAGCATTGAGTCATTGGGCGGCGCTTTGCCGCCCTGCTCCACCCGTCAGTCACCGCTGGACCGTCGACCCACAGGAGCGGGTCGTCCGGGGCGCTGCGCGCCAAAAAACCGCAAACAATAACAAGAACCGGGAATCACGACATGAAACGCATCACCTCGTCCCTGTTGTTGGGCAGCAGCCTGCTGGCCACCCTTCCGGCTATCGCAGGGGATCTGCTGCAGTGGCAGACCAACAGCCTGACGTACTTGTACGGCAAGGACTTCAAGGTCAACCCGCGGATCCAGCAAACGGTAACCTTCGAGCACGCCGACAGCTGGAAGTACGGTGACAACTTCCTGTTCATCGACAAGATCTTCTACAACGGCCAGGCCGACCCCAACAAAGGGGTCACCACCTACTACGGCGAATTCAGCCCACGCCTGTCGCTCGGCAAGATCTTCGATCGCAAGTTCGAGTTCGGCCCGGTCAAGGACGTACTGCTGGCCATGACCTACGAGCGCGGCGAAGGCGACAACGAAGCCTACCTGATCGGTCCCGGCTTCAGCCTGGCGATCCCCGGCTTCAACTACTTCAACCTGAACTTCTACCTGCGTAACACCGAGGGTAGCCGCCCAGGCGACAACGTATGGCAGATCACCCCGAGCTGGTCCTATACCATTCCCGTAGGCAAGTCCGACATCCTCATCGACGGCTACATGGACTGGGTGGTGGACAACGACCAGAACCGCCGCGGCACCTACCACGCCAACCTGCAGTTCAACCCACAGGTCAAGTACGACCTGGGCAAGGCCCTGAACCTGGGCGCCAAACAGCTCTACGTGGGCATCGAATACAGCTACTGGAAGGACAAATACGGCATCGACAGCCGCGGCAACGTCGACAGCAATCAGAGCGTGACCAGTGCTCTGGTCAAGGTGCATTTCTAAAAGCTGACCGAACGCACAATTTTTGCACCACCTGCTCCAGGACGGAGCACTTGAGGCCTGGCGCGCAAGCCAGTAATCTGCGCGCCCCCTCGATCAGGGCAGGACGGATCCTGCCCGCGTTTACTGACCGCTCAGTCAATGAATTCGGGCGGTTGGCCAACGTGTTGCCAGCCTGAAACACCCTTTTCATCCGTTCAGAACGACGTCGAGCAGGATGGTTGTGCCGTACCCGGAAAGTTGGCGCAGCTCTTGCCAAACAGCTGTGGCCAATCGAAAAAAGCTGACTTTAAAGACAAGTATTAGACAAAAAAGAACAGTGCCACCCAATGAGCGCTGACAACAGATCCAATCAAGGGAGCGACCTACGCGATGCGCATTACCAACAGCCTGATCCTTGCCAGCGGCCTGCTGGCATCCGGCGCCAGCCTCGCTGGCGACCTGCTGCAATGGCAGAACAACAGCATCACCTACCTCTACGGCAAGGACTTCACGGTCAACCCTGAAATCCAGCAGACTTTCACCTTCGAGCACGCCAATGGCTGGAAGTACGGTGACACCTTCATCTTCTTCGACCGCATCTTCTACAACGGCAAGAAGGACGCCAACAACGGCCCCAACACCTACTACGGCGAGATCAGCCCGCGCCTGTCGTTCGGCAAGATCTTCGACCGCAAGTTCGAGTTCGGCCCGGTCAAGGACGTGCTGCTGGCCATGACCTACGAGTTCGGCGAAGGAGACACCGAGGCCTACCTGATCGGCCCCGGCTTCGACCTGGACATCCCGGGCTTCGACTACTTCCAGTTGAACTTCTACCAACGCACCACCGATGGCAGCCGCCCGGGCGACAACGTCTGGCAGATCACCCCGGTCTGGTCCTACACCATTCCCGTGGGCAAGTCCGACATCCTCATCGATGGTTTCATGGACTGGGTGGTGGACAACGACGAGAACCGCCGTGGCAGCTACCAGGCCAACCTGCACTTCAACCCACAGATCAAGTACGACCTGGGCAAAGCGTTGAACCTGGGCGAGAAGCAGTTGTACGTAGGTATCGAGTACGACTACTGGAAGAACAAATATGGCATCAAGGACACCGATGCCTTCGATACCGACCAGAACACCGCGAGCCTGTTGCTCAAGGTGCACTTCTGAGCTGAGGGCCTGCAACCAGGGCCGCTACGCGGCCCATCGCCAGCTGACGCAGGCCCTCATAGAGCAACAGATAACTCTTTGATTTAGCATGAATCTGTAGGAGCGGGCTTGCCCGCGATTGCGGCAGTGAATTTACCGACGCATTCGCGGGCAAGCCCGCGCCTACGCGCAACAGCGCAGCCCAAGAGGCTGGGCGATCTCCTATAGCAGTGCTGTGATCTGGAGGGCCAATAGCCAGTGGCCTCGAAAGCTGAGGCCTGACCGAAAGACGCTGCCTTGAGCGCCCTGCAAGGCCGGTGCTACCATGCCCGACCACCCTGCCGGGCCGTTGAAGCCAGCGGCCAGACTCAAGGAACAGCGCCAACCATGAGCAGCATTCGCGAGCGCAACAAGGAACTGATCCTGCGCGCGGCCAGTGAAGAGTTCGCCGACAAGGGCTTCGCCGCGGCCAAGACCAGCGACATCGCCGCCAAGGCCGGGCTGCCCAAGCCGAACGTCTACTACTACTTCAAGTCCAAGGAAAACCTCTACCGCGAGGTCCTGGAAAGCATCATCGAGCCGATCATGCAGGCCTCCACGCCGTTCAGCGCCGAGGGTGAGCCCAAGGAAGTGCTCAGCGCCTACATCCGTTCGAAGATCCGCATCTCCCGCGACCTGCCGTTCGCCTCGAAGGTATTCGCCAGCGAGATCATGCATGGCGCGCCGCACCTGAGCCCCAGCCAGGTCGAGCAGCTCAACGGACAAGCCCGGCACAACATCGAGTGCATCCAGCGCTGGATCGAACGCAAGCAGATCGCCCCGGTCGACCCGCACCACCTGATGTTCAGCATCTGGGCCGCGACCCAGACCTACGCTGATTTCGACTGGCAGATCTCTGTCGTCACCGGCAAGCACAAACTCGACGACAGCGACTACGAGGCAGCGGCGCAGACCATCATCCGCTTGGTGCTCAAAGGCTGCGAGCCAGAGGCTCAACAATAGAAGCAACGTTTACGCCTGTAGCGGGGCTTGCCCGCTACAGGCCTGATGCTACTTACGCCGCCACCCCTGCATCCGCCGTCAACCCCGCCTCTTCGATCGCACTGATCGCGCACTGCTCATCGATGTCCGAGGTATCGCCGCTGATACCGATCGCTCCCAGCACCACCCCCTGCTGATCACGGATCAGCACGCCTCCCGGCGCCGGCACAACCGGACTCTGGCCCAGACCATTGAGCGCAGAGAAGAACGCTGGGCGCTGCTGAGCGTCGAGCGCCAACAGGCGCGATCCCTTGCCCAAGGCAATGGCTCCCCATGCCTTGCCCATCGCCACCTGCGGCCGCAGCAGGCTGGCGCCGTCCTCCCGTTGCAGGGCCAGCAAGTGACCACCGTTGTCCAGCACCGCCACTGTCAGCGGTGCGGCGTTGATCTTGCGGCCTGCGGCCAGCGCGGCGTTGACCAGGCTGACAGCGACTTTCAGGTTCAAAGCGTTCATGAAAAGGTCCTCTTCTTGTTGTGAGAAGCCCGGAGGCAGGTTAAAAACCGATAGGACAAATAGAACACAGCCAGAACAGTTTTTGTATACAATATTTTTATACTATCGTGCACGATCTTGCCAAAAGCCTTTTTTATAGGCTTCCCGACGAAAGCGCCTTTTCAGGATGAAAATGGATTGACCTAGGTTGCTCAGCGTGAATACACTCTAGCGAAAAGCAAGTTGTATACAATTACAAAATCGATGAGGCACAAACCATGAGCAAAATGAGAGCAATCGATGCAGCCGTTCTGGTCATGCGCCGTGAAGGTGTAGATACCGCGTTCGGCATTCCGGGGGCTGCCATCAACCCGCTGTACTCGGCCCTGAAGAAAGTCGGTGGCATCGATCACGTCCTCGCTCGCCACGTCGAAGGCGCCTCGCACATGGCCGAGGGCTACACCCGCGCCAACCCAGGCAACATCGGCGTGTGCATCGGCACCTCCGGCCCTGCCGGCACCGACATGGTCACCGGCCTGTACAGCGCTTCGGCCGACTCCATCCCGATCCTCTGCATCACCGGCCAGGCCCCGCGCGCGCGCCTGCACAAGGAAGACTTCCAGGCCGTCGATATCACCAACATCGTCAAGCCGGTCACCAAGTGGGCCACCACCGTTCTGGAACCGGGCCAGGTGCCCTATGCCTTCCAGAAGGCCTTCTACGAGATGCGCACCGGTCGCCCAGGCCCCGTGCTGATCGACCTGCCGTTCGACGTACAGATGGCCGAGATCGAGTTCGACATCGACGCCTACGAGCCGCTGCCGGTGCACAAGCCTGCCGCCAACCGCGTCCAGGCTGAAAAAGCCCTGGCCATGCTCAATGAAGCTGAGCGTCCGCTGCTGGTCGCCGGCGGCGGCATCATCAACGCCGATGCCAGTGACAAGCTGGTCGAGTTCGCCGAACTGACCGGCGTGCCGGTGATCCCGACCCTGATGGGCTGGGGCACCATCCCCGACGACCACCCGCTGATGGTCGGCATGGTCGGCCTGCAGACGTCGCACCGCTACGGCAACGCCACCCTGCTCAAGTCCGACCTGGTGTTCGGCATCGGCAACCGCTGGGCCAACCGCCACACCGGTTCCGTCGAGGTGTACACCGAAGGCCGCCGCTTCATCCATGTGGACATCGAACCGACCCAGATCGGCCGCGTCTTCACCCCGGACCTGGGCATCGTCTCCGACGCAGGCGCCGCCCTGGACGCCTTCCTGGAAGTGGCCCGCGAGTGGAAAGCCGCTGGCAAGCTCAAGGACCGCGGCGCCTGGCTGGAAGACTGCCAGCAGCGCAAGTCCAGCCTGCAGCGCAAGACCCACTTCGACAACGTGCCGGTCAAGCCGCAGCGTGTGTACGAAGAGATGAACCAGGTCTTCGGCAAGGACACCTGCTACGTCAGCACCATTGGCCTGTCGCAGATCGCCGGCGCGCAGTTCCTGCACGTCTACAAGCCACGCCACTGGATCAACTGCGGCCAGGCTGGCCCCCTGGGCTGGACCATTCCGGCAGCCCTGGGCGTGGTCAAGGCCGACCCGAGCCGCAAGGTCGTCGCGCTGTCGGGCGACTACGACTTCCAGTTCATGATCGAAGAGCTGGCCGTGGGCGCGCAGTTCAACCTGCCTTACGTCCACGTGCTGGTGAACAACGCCTACCTGGGGCTGATCCGTCAGGCGCAGCGTGGCTTCGAGATGGATTACTGTGTACAACTGGCGTTCGAGAACATCAATGCCTCGGAAGTCAACGGCTATGGTGTCGACCACGTGGCCGTGGTCGAAGGCCTCGGCTGCAAGGCCATCCGCGTGTTCGAACCGGACGAGATCGCCCCTGCCCTGCTCAAGGCCCAGAAGATGGCTGAAGAGTTCAAGGTGCCGGTGGTGGTCGAGGTGATTCTCGAGCGCGTGACCAATATTTCCATGGGCACCGAGATCAACGCTGTCAACGAGTTCGAAGACCTGGCCCTGGTCGGTAACGACGCACCTACCGCGATCTCGATGCTGGACTGACCGCCCAGTGCCCCCGCGCCCAGCGTGCCGGGGGCCCTTTTTCTGCAAGGAGACAACCATGCCTCGCTTCGCTGCCAACCTGTCCATGCTGTTCACCGAGCAGGACTTCCTGGCCCGCTTCAAGGCGGCCGCCGACGCCGGCTTCAGCGGTGTCGAATACCTCTTCCCCTACGACTACAGCTCGGCCGAAATCAAGCAGCAGCTCGATACCCACGGCCTGACCCAGGTGCTGTTCAACCTGCCGGCCGGTGACTGGGCCAAGGGTGAGCGTGGCATCGCCTGTCACCCTGACCGCGTCGAGGACTTCCGCGCCGGTGTCGAGTTGGCCGTCGCCTACGCCAAGGTCCTGGGCAACACCCAGGTCAACTGCCTGGCCGGCATCCGCCCACAGGGCCCGGACTGCGCCACCGTGCGCAAGACCTTCGTCGACAACCTCAAGTACGCCGCCGAGAAGCTGCAGGCCGCCGGGATCAAGCTGGTCATGGAAATGATCAACACCCGCGACATCCCGGGCTTCTACCTGAACACCACCCAACAGGCCCTGGAAATCCAGGCCGAAGTGGGCAGCGCCAACCTGTTCCTGCAATACGACATCTACCACATGCAGATCATGGAAGGGGACCTGGCGCGGACCATGGAAACCAACCTGGGCCTGATCAACCACATCCAACTGGCCGACAACCCCGGCCGCAACGAACCGGGCACCGGCGAGATCAATTACCGCTTCCTGTTCGAGCACCTGGACCGCCTCGGTTACCAGGGCTGGGTCGGCTGTGAATACAAGCCGTTGACCACCACCGAGGCAGGCCTCGGCTGGCTCAAGACCCACAACGCAATCTAAAGCCTGACGCCATCCCTGTAGGAGCGGGCTTGCCCGCGATTGCGATGGCGCCCCCTACCGCCGCTATCACGGGCAGGTCGGGGCGTCGAAGCGCCGCTACAGGGCCCGCGGCGTCTGAACTGAACAAGTACAAAGAGGCAAATTCTCATGGCTAAAATCGGTTTCATCGGCACCGGCATCATGGGCAAACCCATGGCGCAGAACCTGCAGAAAGCAGGTCACAGCCTGTTCCTCTCCACTCACTACGGCGCTGCCCCGGCCGACCTGGTCGCTGCTGGCGCCGTCGCCCTGGCCAATCCCAAGGAAGTGGCCCAGGAAGCCGAGTTCATCATCATCATGGTTCCCGACACCCCGCAGGTCGAAAGTGTCCTGTTCGGTGACAACGGCGTGGCCGAGGGCATCGGCCCGAACAAGGTGGTGATCGACATGAGCTCGATCTCGCCAACCGCCACCAAGGTCTTCGCCGAGAAGATCAAGGCCACCGGCGCTGCCTACCTGGACGCCCCGGTGTCCGGCGGTGAAGTCGGCGCCAAAGCCGCGACCCTGAGCATCATGGTCGGCGGCTGTCCGAAAGCGTTCGAACGCACCCTGCCGCTGTTCCAGGCCATGGGCAAGAACATCACCCACGTCGGTGGCAGCGGCGACGGCCAGACCGCCAAGGTGGCCAACCAGATCATCGTCGCCCTGAACATCCAGGCCGTTGGCGAAGCCCTGCTGTTCGCCGCCAAGAATGGCGCCGATCCGGCCAAGGTACGCGAAGCGCTGATGGGCGGCTTCGCCTCCTCGAAAATCCTCGAAGTGCATGCCGAGCGCATGATCAAGGGCACCTTCGACCCGGGCTTCCGCATCAACCTGCACCAGAAGGACCTCAACCTGGCCCTGCAGGGCGCCAAGGAACTGGGCATCAACCTGCCCAACACTTCCAACGCCCAGCAAGTGTTCAGCACCTGCGTCGCCCTCGGTGGCGGCAACTGGGACCATTCGGCGCTGATCAAAGGCCTGGAGCATATGGCCAACTTCTCGATCCGCGACGACAAGTAAGCCCTTCAGGTCCTGTCGCTGTAGGAGCGGGCTTGCCCGCGATTGCGATCGCTCAGACAACAACGTTGCCACGGCTGATGCTCGCTCCTACATGACAACGAGCAACACCGCCCCTGGTTCGGCCTGCACGGAGGCAGATCCGGGGGCGTTTTCGATTCTGCATAACAATAAGATTGGGAGCCTGCCATGTCGGTCGATCCGCAAAAAATTCTCCGCGAGCTGTTCGACACAGCCATCGACGCCGCACACCCCCGCCAGGTCCTCGAACCCCACCTGCCCCGCGACCGCAGCGGCCGCGTCATTGTCATCGGCGCCGGCAAGGCCGCCGCCGCCATGGCCGAAGTGGTAGAGCGCAGTTGGCAGGGCGAAGTCTCTGGGCTGGTGGTGACCCGCTACGGCCACGGCGCCAACTGCCAGAAGATCGAGGTGGTCGAAGCCGCTCACCCGGTTCCCGACGCCGCCGGCCTAGCCGTGGCCAAGCGCGTACTGGAGCTGGTCAGCGACCTCGACGAAAGCGACCGGGTGATCTTCCTGCTCTCCGGCGGAGGCTCGGCGCTGCTCGCCCTGCCTGCCGAAGGCCTGACCCTGGCCGACAAGCAACAGATCAACAAAGCGCTGCTCAAATCCGGCGCGACCATTGGTGAAATGAACTGCGTGCGCAAGCACCTCTCGGCGATCAAGGGCGGCCGCCTGGCCAAGGCCTGTTGGCCCGCCACTGTCTACACCTACGCGATTTCCGACGTGCCGGGCGACCTGGCCACGGTCATCGCATCCGGCCCCACCGTAGCCGACCCGAGCACCTCGGCCGATGCCCTGGCCATCCTCAAGCGCTATAACATCGAAGCGCCCAAGGCCGTCATCGACTGGTTGAACAACCCGGCCTCCGAAACCGTCAAGGCCGACGACCCGGCCCTGGCCCGCAGCCACTTCCAACTGATCGCCCGGCCCCAGCAGTCGCTGGAAGCGGCAGCAGTGAAAGCCCGCCAGGCCGGCTTCAGCCCGCTGATCCTCGGCGACCTGGAAGGCGAGTCGCGCGAGGTGGCCAAGGTCCACGCCGGCATCGCCCGGCAGATCGTCCAGCACGGCCAGCCACTGCCGGCGCCCTGTGTGATCCTCTCCGGTGGCGAGACCACCGTGACCGTACGCGGCAATGGCCGTGGCGGACGCAACGCCGAATTCCTTCTCAGCCTCACCGAAAGCCTCAAAGGCCTGCCCGGCGTCTATGCCCTGGCCGGCGACACCGACGGTATCGACGGCTCGGAGGAGAATGCCGGGGCCATCATGACTCCCGACAGCTACGCCCACGCCCAGGCCCTGGGCCTGTCGGCCTCCGACGAGTTGGACAACAACAACGGCTACGGCTACTTCGCCGCGCTCGATGCACTGATCATCACGGAGCCGACCCGGACCAACGTGAACGACTTCCGCGCCATCCTGATCCTCGAGACCCGCAATCATGACGCCTGATAAAAAAGTCAAAATCCTCGCCACCCTCGGCCCCGCGATCAAAGGCATCGACGAGATCCGTCAACTGGTCGAAGCCGGGGTGAACATCTTCCGCCTCAACTTCAGCCACGGCGAACACGCCGACCACGCCCTGCGCTACCAGTGGATCCGCGAAGTGGAAAGCCAGCTGAACTACCCGCTGGGCATTCTCATGGACCTGCAAGGGCCCAAACTGCGCGTCGGCCGCTTCGCCGACGGCAAGGTCCAGCTGCAGCGTGGCCAGGCCCTGCGCCTGGACCTGGACAGCACTCCGGGCGACAGTCGCCGAGTCAACCTGCCGCACCCGGAGATCATCGCTGCGCTGGAGCCGGGTATGGACCTGCTGCTCGATGACGGCAAGCTGCGCCTGCGGGTGACCGCCAAGCACAGCGATGCCATCGACACCGAAGTGCTTGCCGGTGGCGAGCTGTCGGACCGCAAGGGCGTCAACGTACCCCAGGCGGTGCTCGACCTCAGCCCGCTGACCGCCAAGGACCGCCGCGACCTGGCCTTCGGCCTGGAGCTGGGCGTGGACTGGGTAGCCCTGTCGTTCGTCCAGCGCCCCGAAGACATCGCCGAAGCGCGCCAACTGATCGGCGACCGCGCCTACCTGATGGCCAAGATCGAAAAACCTTCGGCCGTGGCCCAGTTGCAGGCCATTGCCGAAGCGTCCGACGCGATCATGGTCGCCCGGGGCGATTTGGGTGTGGAAGTGCCGGCCGAAAGCGTGCCGCAGATCCAGAAGCAGATCATCGGCACTTGCCGCCAGCTCGGCAAACCGGTGGTGGTGGCGACGCAGATGCTCGAGTCCATGCGCTTCTCGCCAGCCCCGACTCGCGCCGAAGTCACCGACGTCGCCAACGCCGTGGCCGAAGGCGCCGACGCGGTGATGCTGTCGGCCGAGACCGCCTCCGGTGACTACCCGCTAGAAGCGGTGCAGATGATGAGCAAGATCATCCGCCAGGTGGAGAACGGTCCGGACTACCAGGCCCAATTGGACGTTGGTCGGCCCAAGGCCGAGGCTACGGTGTCGGACGCCATCAGCTGCGCGATCCGCCGCATCAGCGGCATCCTGCCGGTGGCGGTGCTGGTCAACTACAGCGAGTCGGGCGCCTCGACCCTGCGCGCCGCCCGCGAGCGGCCACGGGCACCGATCCTCAACCTGACGCCCAACCTGGCCACCGCCCGCCGCCTGAGCGTTACCTGGGGCGTGCATTCGGTGGTCAATGACCGCCTGCGCCAAGTCGACGAGATCTGCTCCACCGCCCTGGAGATCGCCCAGGCCCAGGGTATGGCCAGCCGGGGTGACACCCTGCTGATCACCGCTGGCGTGCCTTTCGGCAAACCGGGATCGACTAACACCCTGCGGATCGAAACCTTGATCTGAAACGCTGCTGATCCCCTGTAGGAGCGGGCTTGCCCGCGATAGCGTCGGCATGGACAACCTTGCCGCCTGATCCATCGCCATCGCGGGCAAGTCCGCTCCTACAGGTGCCAGGGCACAAAAGCACTGCGGAAAAACCGAGGCCCCGAAGAGGCCCACCGCTCCCCCTCAACCTTCCTGACTGCCCCATGTACACCAAGAATTTCGTCAACCCGTGCCCCGACTGGGCCACGGCGCTGCTCAATGGCTTCAGCCAGGTGCTGCTGCTGCGCAACCCACTGTGTGGCCTGTGCTGCCTGCTGGCCATCCTTCTGACCGCCCCCAGCCTGGTCGGCGGAGCCCTGCTCGGCGCCCTCACCGGCTTGCTCACCGCCCAACGCCGCGGCTACGACCGAGCCGACCGCCAAGCCGGGCTGTATAGCTACAACGGCGTGCTGATCGGCATCCTGATCAGCGCAGTGCTGCCCTGGTCGGCCATCCTGCCGCCGCTGATCATCGCCGCCGGCGGCCTCTCCAGCATCATCACCCACCAGTGGCGCAAGCGCGGTGGCAAACTGCTGATCGCCTACACCTCGCCCTTCGTACTGCTGGGCTGGGGCACCCTGCTGCTGGCCGAGCCGACTGCCGCCAACGCGCCGGTCGAGGCCAACCCACTGTATGCCCTGGGCCGGGGCCTGGGGCAGATCTTCCTGCTCGATAAGCCGTTGGCCGGCCTGCTGATCGCCATCGGCATGTTCATCGCCAATCGTTACGCGGCCTTCTGGGCATTGCTCGGCTCGGCCATCGGCGGCAGCGTGGCGCTGCTCAGCGGTGAAGCACAGGCCGCCTGGCAAGGCCTGTTCGGTTTCAATGCCGCCCTGGCCGCCCTGGCCTTCAGCCGGCAACGCGAGCAACCCATACTGCCCTTGCTGGCGATCCTCCTGACGCTGCTTCTGCAACCCCTGTTCAACCTGCTGCCGGTCTCCGGGCTGACCGCCCCATTCGTGCTGGCCTGCTGGCTGATGCACTTGGGTGGCCGCCTGGCGCGAGCGAGCCGCAACGACGCAACGCCTCACCTGCCCAGTTGAAACGTCGTTCCTGCTCCCGCCGTGGCGATGCCTTTTCAGGAAATCCGAATAAGCAAAGAGCCTTTTGGTCTTTAATCGCCTAAGAACGAACCGTTATAGTCGCTGGCATATCGCCAACAACACTACTCGTACAAGGAATGCGTCGTGAAAAAACTCTTCAGTGCCTCACTGCTGGCCGCCGGCCTCGCCTTGGGCAACCTGGCCCAGGCCGCGCCCACCCTGCTCAACGTCTCCTATGACGTGATGCGCGACTTCTACAAGGACTACAACCCGGCGTTCCAGAAGCACTGGGAAGCCGAGCACAAAGAAAAGGTCAACGTACAAATGTCCTTCGGCGGCTCGAGCAAACAGGCACGAGCAGTGATCGATGGCCTGCCGGCTGACGTCATCACCATGAACATGGCCACCGACATCAATGCCCTGGTAGACAACGGCAAGCTGGTGCCCGACAACTGGGTGACCCGTCTGCCGAACAACAGCGCGCCGTTCACCTCGGCCACCGTGTTCATCGTGCGCAAAGGCAACCCCAAGGCCCTGAAGGACTGGCCGGACCTGCTCAAAGACGGCGTACAGGTGATCGTGCCCAACCCCAAGACCTCGGGTAACGGCCGCTACACCTACCTCTCGGCCTGGGGTTATGTCCTCAAAGAAGGCGGTGACGAGAACAAGGCACGCGAGTTCGTCGGCAAACTGTTCAAGCAGGCGCCAGTGCTCGACACCGGTGGCCGCGCCGCCACCACCACCTTCATGACCAACCAGATCGGCGACGTACTGGTAACGTTCGAGAACGAAGCCGAGATGATCGCCCGCGAGTTCGGCCGCGACCAGTTCGAAGTGGTCTACCCGAGCGTGTCTGCCGAGGCCGAGCCTCCGGTAAGCGTGGTCGACAAGGTAGTGGAGAGGAAAGGCACCCGTGCCGTGGCTGAGGAATACCTGAAGTACCTGTGGTCGCCAGAAGCCCAGGAAATCGCCGCGCAGAACTACCTGCGCCCGCGTGACGCCACCGTGCTGGCCAAGTACACCGACCGTTTCCCGAAAGTCGACTTCCTCTCGGTGGAAAAAACCTTCGGTGACTGGCGCACCGTGCAGAAGACCCACTTCAATGACGGTGGCGTGTTCGACCAGATCTATACCGGCCAGTAAGACCGCAACACAGGGGCGCGTTGCGCCCCATTCGCAGCCGCTCCTCATTCCACTGTAGGAGCGGGCTTGCCCGCGATAGCGCCGGCACGACCTGAATCAGCTCTCCAGACGAAACACCAGCGCCTTCAACCCACCCTCAGGATCCGCATCAGGAAACTCCGGCGGATTCTCCAGCCGCTCGACAAACGCCAGCACAGGCGCATGCTCCGCCATGCCGTCGATCAGGAACTGCGAACCAATCCCCGGATCATTCACGCAGGCCAACACCGTCCCCCCCTCGCTCAACAACTCCGGCAGTCGACGCAGGATCTTCGCGTAATCCTGGGTCAGCACGAAGCTGCCCCGTTGGAAGCTCGGCGGATCGATGATGATCAGGTCATACGGCCCATATTTGCGTACCTTGCCCCACGACTTGAACAACTCGTGCCCAAGAAACGCCACCTGCCCCACGTCATGCCCATTGAGCCGATGATTATCGCGGCCACGGGACAGCGCCGCCTTGGCCATGTCGAGGTTGACCACCTGCTCTGCGTCCCCGGCAATCGCCGCAACCGAGAAGCCACAGGTGTAGGCGAACAGATTGAGCACCCGCTTGCCCGCTGCCTGCTGCCGAACCCAGCGGCGCCCGTAACGCATGTCGAGGAACAGCCCATTGTTCTGCCGCACACCCAGATCGAGCAGGTACTTCAGGCCGTCCTCGGTCACTTCGCGTTGCTGGCAGGGGTCGCCCAGTAGCCACTGGCCAGGGCTGTCCGGCAGGTAGCGATGCTGGATGAGGATGGCCTGGCCGGTACATTGCGAGCGCTCGGCCAACGAACGCAGCATGGCTTCCAGCTCAGCCAACTGCCCTGCAGGCGGCTCACGGAACAGCGCCACCAGCAACACGCCCTGCAGCCAATCGACAGTGATCTGCTCCAATCCCGGCCAACAGCGACCGCGGCCATGGAACAGGCGGCGGGTTTCTTCGGGAACGGGGTCGAGGGCCACGAGCAAGTGCTGCTCAAGGGTTTGGATCACGGAAGTCATGGCAAAGTCGCTAACGCAAAAAGGGGGCTATTCTACGCCCCCTTCCTCACCAGTGCCTGCCCGCCGGCTCAGTCCGGCTTGACGGCGGCCCGGCGCGCAGCGGGCCTGAACCACCAGCCTTGCTGCATACCGGCCGCGGCCAGCAGGATCGCCGCCACGCCCACCCACTGCAAGGGCGCCAGGCGATGGCCAAAGGCAAACCAGTCGACCAGGATCGCCGCAATCGGGTAGATGAACGACAAAGCGCCAGTCAGGGCCGTCGGCAGGCGCTGGATGGCGCTGTACAGCAGCACGTACATCAATCCGGTGTGGACCATGCCCAATGTCACCAAGCTAGCCAATGCCGACGCCTCGGTGGGTAGGTTGCCGACATTGGCCCACGGCGCCAGCAGAACGATACCGGTGCACACCTGGATCAGCGCGATCAGGTGCGGTGACGTGCCGCTCAGGCGCTTGATGATCATCGCAGCCACGGCATAGAGGAACGCCGCACCCAAGGCCAGGACAATCCCCAGCAGGTAGTCGCTGCCGCTGCCCTGCTGGCTGCCGTGGGCGCTGACGATGGCCAGCATCCCGACAAAGGCCAGGCTCAGCCAGAACAGCTTGGGCACGGTGATCTTCTCGCCGAGAAATAGCGCAGCCAGGCCGACCAATATGAAAGGCTGGACGTTGTACACCGCCGTGCCGATGGCGATCGAGGCTCGCGAGTAGGAGGCGAACAACAGCACCCAGTTACCGACGATGGCCACGCCGCTGAGCAGCGCCAGAAGAAAAGCAGTACGGCCGATCACGCCCGGCTTGAGAAAGCCCATAGCAGCGCAGATCAGCAGCAGGGTTCCGGCGCCGAACAGGCAGCGCCAGAACACCACATCCAGCACCGGCTGTCCCGACACCAGCACGAACCAGCCAATGGTCCCGGAAATCAGCATGGCAGCGGTCATTTCCAATGAACCACGACGTACTGAACTGTCCATCACACACCTCCGTTTAACGATGGAAACAGTATGCCGAAGGCACTGACACGCCATCCAGCGGATAACGAAGGAAGAATCAAGAGTCTACCTTTACTATCAAGGTGAATTCACAATTTTGCCTGACGAGGCCAACATGACCGACGACATCGACCAACTGCTGATCAACGCCTTGATGGAAGACTCGCGCCGCTCCCTCAAAGCCCTGGCCCAGCTCAGCGGCCTGTCCGCGCCCAGCGTCAGCGAGCGGCTGCGCCGCCTGGAAGAACGCGGTGTATTGCGCGGCTACACCGTGGACATCGACCCCCGCTGCTTCGGCTATCAGTTGCAGGCCATCGTGCGCATCCGCCCCTTGCCCGGGCAGTTGCAGGAAGTGGAACGGCAGATCATCGCTATCCCCGAGTTCACCGAGTGCGACAAAGTCACCGGCGAGGACTGCTTCATCGCCCGCCTGCATGTGCGCACCATGGAGCAACTCGATTCCTTGCTGGACAAGCTCAACGTCCATGCGGAAACCAATACCGCGATCATTAAGAAGACCTCGGTGAGACGACGGTTGCCGCCGATGAACTGATCGATCAGTTTTTGTACACACTTATGTCACCTAAAGTGCCATTTTTGTGTGCACTTCCCCAAGTAACGCCCCATAACGTTACAGCCATAGAGCGGTATAAGTTGACCTGAAAATCAACAAATAGGCCTGTAAAAAATAAAAACTGTTCAAATGGTCAACTTATATTTTCAAGATTTCATCCACTTATGTTTCAAAGACATAAGTTCGAAAATGAGTCACCTCGCCCCCTACAAGTTTCCTGGCATGGAACTGGCTTTAGTGTGTTCATGTTTTGTATACAAACCAGACAAAACATAAATACACATTAACCCGCACGCCTGCCCCAAGACAGGCTGCAGAAGCCCTGAACCCAGTGATGCCAATGCCTGCACCGACGAGATGGCGAGCCCGTGCGCATGCCCGCTCCTCGCAGTACGCACGCATCAGGAGCCTGCCGGAATGAGTACAAGCCTCAACCTTGCCCCTGAACTTTCCGTGGCCAGCACCACACCCGCATCCACCGACACCGGTGATCTTCCGCTTCCTGAACTGAGCCCACGCCTGCACAACCGCGACCTCGCACCGACCCGACTCGAAGGCCGGCGCTGGGGGGGCTACAGCATCTTCGCGTTATGGACCAATGATGTGCACAACATCGCCAACTACTCCTTCGCCATGGGCCTCTTCGCCCTTGGCCTGGGTGGCTGGCAGATCCTGCTGTCGCTGGCCATCGGCGCGGCGCTGGTGTACTTCTTCATGAACCTGTCCGGCTACATGGGCCAGAAGACCGGCGTGCCCTTCCCGGTCATCAGCCGCATCGCCTTCGGCATCCATGGCGCGCAGATCCCCGCACTGATCCGCGCAGTGATCGCCATCGCCTGGTTCGGCATCCAGACCTACCTGGCCTCGGTGGTGCTACGGGTACTGCTCATGGCGGTGTGGCCACACCTGGCGGCCTATGACCAGGACAGCATCCTTGGCCTGTCGAGCCTGGGCTGGGTGTGCTTCGTGTCGATCTGGCTGGTGCAGTTGGTGATCCTTGCCTACGGCATGGAGATGGTGCGCCGCTACGAGGCGTTCGCCGGTCCGGTGATCCTGCTGACCGTGGCCAGCCTCGCGGGGTGGATGTACTTCCAGGCCGACGCACGCATCGCCTGGTCGGTGAACGAACCCCTGACGGGCTTCGAGATGTGGCGCAACATCTTCGCCGGTGGCGCACTGTGGCTGGCGATCTACGGCACCCTGGTGCTGAACTTCTGCGACTTCGCCCGCTCCTCGCCGTGCCGCAAGACCATCCGCGTCGGCAACTTCTGGGGCCTGCCGGTGAACATCCTGGCCTTTGCCGTGATCACCGTGGTGCTGTGCGGCGCACAGTTCCAGATCAACGGGCAAATCATCGACAGCCCGACACAGATCGTCGCCAATATCCCCAACACCCTGTTCCTGGTGCTCGGTTGCCTGGCCTTCCTGATCGTCACCGTGGCGGTGAACATCATGGCCAACTTCGTCGCACCGGCCTTCGTCCTCAGCAACCTGGCGCCGCGTCACCTGAACTTCCGCCGAGCCGGGCTGATCAGCGCCACCCTGGCGGTGCTCATCCTGCCGTGGAACCTCTACAACAGCCCGCTGGTGATCGTCTACTTCCTGTCCGGCCTCGGCGCTCTGCTCGGCCCACTGTACGGCGTGATCATGGCCGACTACTGGCTGCTGCGTAAGGGACGAGTCAACGTGCCGGAGCTGTACAGCGAGCACCCGGACGGCGCCTATCACTACCACCGCGGGGTCAACCTGCGTGCCCTGGCCGCGTTCATTCCCGCCGCCTTGCTGGCCATCGTCCTGGCCCTGGTGCCCAACTTCCACAGCGTGGCGCCCTTCTCCTGGCTGATCGGTGCCGGCATCGCCGCCGCCCTCTACCTGCTGGTCGCCCAGCGCCATAACCAATACCTGGATGTCAGCGGCGAACGCATCGCCGTCGACCACAGCAGCCATTGATTGCGGAGAGCCGTTCATGCGCATTCTGATCGTCAACGTCAACACCACCGAAGCCATCACCGAGGCCATTGCCGAACAAGCCCGCAGCGTCGCCGCGCCGGGCACCGAGATCGTCGGCCTGACGCCCTGGTTCGGTGCCGAATCCGTCGAAGGCAACTTCGAAAGCTACCTGGCTGCCATCGCCGTCATGGACCGCGTACTGTCCTATGAGGAACCCTTCGATGCGGTGATCCAGGCCGGCTACGGCGAACATGGCCGCGAAGGCCTGCAGGAGCTGCTCGAAGTGCCGGTGGTGGACATCACCGACGCCGCCGCCAGCACGGCCATGTACCTGGGCCACGCCTATTCGGTAGTGACCACCCTGGACCGCACCGTGCCCTTGATCGAAGACCGCCTGAAGTTGTCCGGCCTCTACGACCGCTGCGCCTCGGTACGTGCCAGCGGCTTGGCGGTACTGGACCTGGAGGCCGACCCGCAACGGGCGGTAGAGGCGATCGTCAGCCAGGCCGAACGGGCCGTACAGGACGACAAGGCCGAAGTGATCTGCCTCGGTTGCGGCGGCATGGCCGGCCTCGACGAACGCATCCGCCAGCGCACCGGCGTGCCCGTGGTCGACGGCGTCAGCGCAGCGGTGACCATCGCCGAGTCGCTGGTACGGTTGGGGTTGAAAACATCGAAAGTGCGGACCTATGCGCCGCCCAGGGCCAAACGGGTCGTGGGCTGGCCAATGCGCTTAGGGCGCTGACCCGCCAGTTCCCCAGATCCACGCGATACCCGTCAGGGTCAGTGCAGGTGATGCATCTGTAGTTGTCTGCACTGCCCTATTCGCTGGCAAGCATCCTGGCCAGCCGCTGCGCGCAGCCACACGCCAGGGTGAACCCCAGCGCTCCATGCCCCAGGTTCAACCACAGGTTGCGGTAAGGGCTGGCCCCCAACAGCGGCACCCCGGTCGGTGTCGCCGGCCGCATCCCGGCCCATTCCACCGCTCGGCTGTAATCGGCAGCATCCGGCAAAGTCGCCTGCGCCAACCCACGCATGCTGCGCAACCGCCGGGGATCCACCGACTCATCGAAACCGACGATGTCCACCATGGCCGCCACGCGCAACTGCTGCGCCAGGCGGGCATAGACGATCTTGCGCTCGTAGTCGGTGATACTCACTTGCGGTGCCCGCTGCCCCGGCACAATGGGTGCGGTAAGGCTGTAGCCCTTGAGCGGATAGATCGGCAGATGCAGGCCCGGCAGGCGCAAGGCCGGGCTGCGGTGACCGGCGCAGAGCACTAGTTGCTGCACCGGTAACTGCTCGCTGCCCAGTTGCAACGCCGTCACCTCGCCTTTGTCGTGCAACAGCCGTGTCACCGGCTGGCCGAACACGAACCGGCATTGCCCCGAAGCACGCAAGCGCTCGGCCAGTACCTGGCAGAAGCGATGACAATCGGCAACTTCTTCGTCGGGTGTGAACACACCACCAATGAACGAGCCATCCGCCAGGGCCGGCTCCAGCGCCCGCACCTCAGCACCATCCAGCACCTGCTGGCCCTGCGGATCGAGCAGATGGGCACGAGCCTGGGCGAACGAACGTGGCGTGCGGAAGGCCACCAGCTTACCGTTGCGGCGCCAGGCGAAACCCTCCAGGCCATCTACCTCGCGCCATTGCGCCAGAGTGGCCTGGCTGTGCAACGCCAGCTCGAGCAAGACCTCGCCATTGCGGCGGTTGACCGAGCCCCGACAGGCCCGCAAAAACGCCATCAACCAGCGCCACTGGGCTGGGTCCAGGCGTGGCCGCAAGCGTAGCGGCGACTCCCGCCGCAACAGCCAGCCCAGCGCCTGCCAGGGCACGCCGGCATCGGCCAGTGGCGCCACATAGCGGTAGGACAGTTGCCCCCCATTGGCGAAGCTGGTCGCACTGGCCAGGCTGTCCCGGGCTTCGATCAGTTCCACCGAAAAGCCTTCACGCACCAACGCGTACGCCGTCGCCAGGCCAATCACGCCCCCGCCGATCACTGTTACCCGTTCTTCCATGAGGTCCCTCCCACACCGAGAGGTCCAGCCTAATCAGAATAGAAACGTCCGGATACCAAAAAATCAGCTGGGGCAGGCGTGCTCGCCGCCATCCAGCCCCTGGCGGTAGTTGCGGCTGAGCAGGCTGGCCTTGCCGTCCTTCCAAGTCAGGGTCAAGACATAGAGCGAATCGAAATCATCGCCGTCCCAGTCCTCGGTGATCACCTGCTCCTCGCCCAGCGCCTCGCCGGCCACGGCGTTGATCAGATCAGGCAGGTAGCCATGGGACCAGGCGGTGTAGACGGTGGCATTGCGATACTTGTCGCTCAGCAGTTCTTCGGCGAGCTCATCGGTATCGTTGGCGCCGAAGTCGATGTTCACCGGCAGCCCCAGCTTGATGGCACTGGGGCTAATGGTCATCAACGGGCGGATATAGCTGTAGGAGTCGTCGCGGCTGCCCTCTTCGACATGGCGCGAAGGGTTGGCAGCGAATACATAGTCGGCCTTGCCGAATTTCTCGGGCAGCAGGGTCGCCAGGTCCAGGGCGCGGTTCAGCCCCTGGCAGTTGAGCTGACCCAAGCCCTCGTCGGGTTTCTCGGCATGACGCAGGAACACCAGGGTCTGGGTGCCATCGACCGGCTCTGCCCGGCTTTCCACCACCTCCAACGCCAGCGGCGCGATGACAGCAGTGAACGCCGCGCCTAGGAGCGCATGGCGGCGACGGAGAACGAACGAGGGCAACTTCATGACGACAGACTCTTGCGGCGATAGGGTTGGGCTGCCCTGCCTGATTGCCCCGCGGCTTGCGCCGCGAGGCTCCTTGTCAGTCATCCCTCCATGGATGCGAGCGAGCTTCAGAGTGCCATACAGGCAATTGGTTCATCCTTGGGTAGCCATCCATGAGCCAGACTGACTCTATCGTCGGCATATTTCCGGATTGAGACGCCGGTCAATCGTCGCGGGTAAGCACCTCGAGCAGCTCGATCTCGAAGGTCAGGTCCGCGTTCGGTGGAATGGCGCCAACCTTGCGCTCGCCATAGCCCAGGTGCGCGGGTACTCGCAGCTTGCGCTTGCCGCCGACGCGCATGCCCATCAGGCCTTGATCCCACCCCTTGATCACGCGGCCGGTACCAATCACGCACTGGAATGGCTTGCCACGGGACCAGGACGAGTCGAACTCGCTGCCGTCCTCCAACCAGCCGGTGTACTGGGTGGTGATCAGGGCGCCCTTGACCACGGCCTTGCCGTCGCCTTCCTGGATATCGATGATTTGCAGTTCGCTGCTCATGCCGGGTCTCTTGAAGCGGATTTCGAGCCCGCCTTTTCTCAGGAATGAACGGATTTGGCAAGACCGCGTGGGGTTTCACGCTAACGCAGGTCTAGTGGCCGCTAGCTGAACTGCGCCATCACCTGCTCACCGGTCATTTCCTGAGTCTGGTTGGCGAAGCAGTAATACGCCGGCTTCTCGTCGACGAACACCTGCAGATCGAAGACCCAATCGGTGTCACCGTCGAGGATCCCGACCGGCACCGCATCGAAGCCACCGGCCTTGAGCCGGTAGAACAGGTGCGTGCCGCACTGGCCGCAAAACCCGCGCTGGGCCCAGTCGGACGAATCGTAGACACTCGGCTCGGCGCCGCTGTAACGCACCTGTTGGGTGCTGTGCACCACCAGCAGCGGACCACCGCTCCACTTACGGCACATGCTGCAGTGGCAGGCGTTAACGCTGGCGTTTTCCAGGGACACGCTGACTTTGATGGCGCCACAAAGACAGCTGCCGTGTTTTTCCAGGGACATGGCGGAGCTCCATCGCAATGAGGAACGGGCACATAAGTCTAGCGCAGGGCCGTGCAGGAGCCAGCGTCAGCGGGCGAAGCCTTGCCAGAGGCAAGGGGCCTCCTACCTCGGCTCGGCGACGCATGCAGGATCAGATGTAGATCGTGCCACGCAGGTACAACGCAGCCTGCCCGCTGATGATCACCCGGCCATTGTCCTGCACTTCACAATGCAGTTGCCCCTTGCGCGCCCCACCCTGCTCGCAGCTCAGGCTGCGCTTGCCGAGGCGCTGCGCCCAGTAAGGCGCCAGCGAGGTATGCGCAGAGCCCGTGACCGGGTCTTCGTTCACCCCCACCCGTGGCCCGAACCAGCGGGTGACGAAGTCGAAGCCACGCCCCGGCGCAGTCACCGCGATCCCCCTTACGTCGTAAGCCGCCAGAGCTGCGAAATCCGGGGCCAGGCCATCGAGCAGCGAGGCATCGTCGATCACCACCAGGTAGTCATCGGTGCGGAACAGTCCATGGGCCTGCTCCAGACCCAAGGCCTCCAGCAGGCCATTCGGAAACGCCTCGGCAAGCGGTTGCTTGGCCGGGAAGTCCATGGCCAGGCGGCCGTCCGCTCGGCTGACCCGCAACTCGCCACTGCGGGTATTGAAGCGCAGCACCTCGCACTGTTCGCCGAGCTGCTCGAAGAGCACCCAGGCAGCCGCCAGGGTCGCATGGCCACACAGGTCCACTTCCACGGTCGGGGTGAACCAGCGCAGGTCGAAGCCTTCGCCATTGCGTACAAAATAGGCGGTCTCCGAGAGGTTGTTCTCGGCTGCGATCAGTTGCAGGGTTTCATCCGGCAGCCAGCTTTGCAGCGGGCAGACAGCTGCGGGGTTGCCACCGAATGGCGTGGAGGTGAAGGCGTCGACCTGGAAGATCTCGAGTTGCATGCAAAAAGCTCCTCTAACCTGAAGCCACTTCAGGTTGATTCAAGAAAGGGATCAGCGAAGGACCGGCGTCAGCACCGGCTCACCTGAAAAGAACGCCTGCAAGTTGCGCAGCACCAGGGCCACGGTGTCCCGCGCCGCTTCGGGCGACTGGCCGGCGACATGGGGTGTGAGCAGGGTATTGCCCAGGGCCTTTAGGGCATCCGGCACATTGGGTTCGTCATCGAACACATCCAGCGCGGCACCGGCGATCCCCCCTTGCCGCAAGGCCTGCACCAAGGCCTCGCTATCGACCACGCTAGCGCGCGCGATATTGAGCAGGTAGCCCTCATGCCCCAGGGCTTCGAGCACCTGGGCATCTACCAGATGCTGCGTACCGGCCCCGCCCGGGGTCGCGACCACGAGGATATCCACGGCCTCGGCCAGGCTCGGCACGCTGTCGTAGTAGGTGTAGGGCACGCCGTCACGAGGACTGCGATTATGGTAGCTGACACTCATATCGAAACCTTGCGCCGCACGCTTTGCAATCGCCAGGCCAACGGCGCCCAGGCCGATGATGCCCATGCGCTTGCCCGAGACAGACGGGCTGATCACCCGGTTCCACTCACCGCGGCGGGTACTGGCATCGGCCCGGGGAATGTCGCGCAGCAGTCCAAGCAACATGGCCATGGCATGGTCGGCCACTGCAGTGGCGTTGGCGCCGGCCCCATTGGTGACGGTGATACCGCGGGCCGCGGCGGCAGCCAGGTCGACCTGTTCGTAGCCGGCCCCGATCACGCAGATGATCTGCAACCTTGGCAGCGCAGCGATTTCCTCGGCCGTGAGCCCCAACGGGCCGCGCGTCAGCACTGCATCGATGTCATCGGCGTGGTGGGCGATGGCCGTGGCACGCGCTTGCGGCGACGGTGCACGGATCAGGCGATAGCCCGCCTGCTCCAGCAACGGCAAGTAATCATCAACGGTTTCCACCAGCACCAGGACTGTCTTGCTCATGCCACCCTCCGGCTCAATGCGAGGGGGCATTATGCGCAGCTTGGGCTATTGCGCGAAAGCCCGGCCCAGACCGCCCGGCACACCACTGCTGTCGGTTTCCTGCCAAGGGCCGTCGGGGCTGGTGGACCAGCTCCAGCCGTTGTCCCAGCGGTAGTAGGTGCGCTGGCGGTAGAAGGTATTGGCCTTCTTCTCCAGCACATAGACGCCCAGGCGCGGGTCCCAATGGCTGGCACCGCCGGGTGGCGGAGCGAAACTGGCCGAAGTGCGCGGCATGGGCTTGGGTGCTGGGGTCGTGCCTGGCGTGCTCGGCACACTGGGTTTGTCGCCGGGCAGAGGCTTGACCACCGGCCCGCTTGGCGGTGGCGTGGTTTTGATCGGCGGCAGCGGCGGCTGCTCGGCCGGTTGCTGCACCGTACACGCACTCAGACCCAGTGCCAGGGTGATCAGGGTCAGGCGGACGGTGCTGTTCATGGAGCGGCTCTCTTACGAATCGGGGCTGTCGATGGTCAGGTGTTGCGCGGCCTTGGTGCCAGTCGCCACGGGGGCACCCTTGCCGATCCATTCACCCTGGGTCGGCTGGCCCGCACGGGAAACGCGCGCAACCAGTTGGACTTCAGGAAAGTCCGACAGTTTCATCTGCGCCAGCATGGCATCGGCGTCGCTCAGTTCGACTTCGATAGGGAGCTGGGCGACCGTCACACGCTTGGCCGCCAGCGGCATGGGCGGGCCATTGCTGGCACGGGCGAAGATGAACACCGTGTCGTCGGGCTTGACCTTGTCCTTGAGCGCAGCGGCCAGTTCTACCCGGACCTTGAGCCGGACCGCCACCGGTGCAGCCTCAACAGGCGTGCCCCCGTCAGCCTTGAGCTTCTCGGCGGCACGGTCGATACCGCCCTGCAATGCCGTCCGCGAAGCATCGCCCTCGGGCAACTGGGCCAGCAGGCGCTGCCAGTAATCGATGGCCTGTTGGTAGCGCTCCCCCTCGAAGGCTGCGATACCCAGCAGGCCAAGGCTAGTGACTTCCTTGGGGTCGGTCTTGAGCGCTTCGTCGGTCAGGGCCTGCAGTTGCGGGTTCCATTGCTTGCCGTTGGCGAAGTACAGCGCCTGGGCCCATTGACCAAGCAACTCGGGCTGGCGCCCGGCCAGGGCCACGGCGCGCTCGAAGGTCTTGGCCGCATCCGCAGGGCGCTCATCGGCCATGTAGGCGCGGCCGAGGAAGTACAGGGCTTCGGCAGAGTCCGGCTGGGCCGCGACGACACGCTCCAGGCGCGAGGTCATTTCCTGCATGTTCTTCGGTGCCTGAGCGAACTCACGTGTCAGCTCGACCTTATCGGCAGCACCAAAATGCAGGTACAGCCCAAGCCCCAGCAGCGGCACCAGGATCGCCGCCAACAGCGGCAGAGGCTTGCCCAGGCGGCCCTGGCGCGGCGCCTCGGCACCCTCGGTGTCGGCCAGCAGCTCCCGGGCCGCCTCATCGCGGCCCTTGGCCAACTGCTCGGCATCGAGCGCACCGGCCTCTTGCTGCGCGGCCAGTTCGGCGACACGCTCCTGGTACAGGGCGACGTTCAGGGCGGTCCGATCCTCCTCCAACTGCTGGCGGCGGCCACGCAGCACGGGAATCAACAGGAAACCAAGGGCCACCAGCAACAGCAGGCCCGCGTACAGCCAGAAATCAGTCATGGTTTTTTTCTTTATCCAGCAGTTTGGCGAGGCGCTCGCGTTCTTCGGCGGACAGTTCCACGGGGCCGGCCACAGCTTGGCCACGGCGCCGGCGCACGATCAGCGCCAACACCACGAAACCACCAGCCAGGAGGATTCCCGGGCCGAACCAGAGCAACCAAGTGCGGCCAGTGAGCGCCGGCTTGTAGCGCACGAAGTCACCATAGCGGTCGACCATGAAGTCGACGATCTGCTGGTTGCTCTTGCCCTCGCCGAGCATGCGGAAGATCTCCCGGCGCAGGTCAGCGGCGATCGGCGCATTGGAGTCGGCAATGTCCTGGTTCTGGCACTTGGGGCAGCGCAGTTCCTTGGTCAGTTGGTGATAACGCTCACGCTCGGCGTCATCGGCGAACTGGTAAGTGTCGATGGCCGCGTGGGCCACACTGCCCAAGCTCAAGCCGAACACGGCGGCCGCCAGCCAGCGCCTCATTGCCGGGCCTCATCGACCAGGCCCTGGTACAGGGGCGCCAGTTGCTCGCGCCACACGGTGGCATCGACCACGCCGACATGCTTGTAGCGGATGATGCCCTTGGCATCGATCAAGAAGGTCTCCGGCGCGCCGTACACGCCCAGGTCCAGGCCCAGGGTGCCTTGCTCGTCACGGATATCCAGCTGGTAGGGGTTGTGGAACTCGCTCAGCCACTTCAGCGCAGCCGCGTTGTCATCCTTGTAGTTGACCCCATGGATCACCACCCCCTGCTCGGCCAGTTGGTTCAGGTACGGGTGCTCGACCTTGCAGGACGGGCACCAGGTCCCCCAGACGTTGACCAGCGCGGGCTTGCCGATCAGGTCGGCCTGGGTCAGGTTGCGGTCGCCCTGCACCGAGGCCAGGGAGAAGTCCGGGAACGGCTTGCCGATCATCGCCGATGGCAACTCGCTGGGATCCAGGTACAGGCCCCGGTAGAGAAACACCGCCACCAGCAGGAACAACGCCAGCGGCAACACCATGATCCAACGCTTCATGCAGTGGCTCCAGACAGGCCCAGGACATCACGCACCCGGGCTTTGACCTTGACGCGGTAGCGCCGATCGAAAGCCGCCAGCAAACCGCCCAGGCCGGTCAGCAGACCACCCAGCCAGATCCAGCGGACATAGGGTTTGATGTGTACCCGCACCGCCCAGGCGCCGTTGTCCAGCGGCTCGCCGAGGGCGACGTAAAGGTCGCGGGTGAAGCCGGCATCGATACCGGCTTCGGTCATCATCGACTGCTGCACGGTGTACAGGCGCTTCTCTGGATGCAGCACGCTGATCTCGCGACCATCGCGTACCACCCGTACCGTGCCCTTGTCGGAGGTGAAGTTGGGACCCTCGAAGTGCTCGGCGCCTTCAAAGACGAAGTGATAACCGGCCAACTCCACCGACTCGCCAGGCGCCATGCGCAGGTCGCGCTCGGCGCTGTTGTTGCTCGACAGCACCACGCCCAGGGCACAGACCGCCAGGCCCAGGTGTGCCAGGTGCATGCCCCAGTAGCTGCGGTTCAGGCCGCGCAGGCCCTTGAACAGGCCCTTGTGACGGGTCTTGTCGAGGATGTCGCGCAAGCCGGCCAGAACAATCCAGGCGGCCAGGGCGAAGGCGGTCAGCACCTGCCAGTCGAAGTCATCGACGATCAGCCCACCGACCGGTGCCAGGATCGCGCAGCCCACCAGCACCGGCGTCATCATGCCAGCCAGCCATTTGCCCGGCGTGTCCTTCCAGCGCACCACCACGCCAATGCCCAGCACCACCATGAGCAGCGCCATCAGCGGCAGGAACAGGGCATCGAAGTACGGCGGCCCGACCGACAGCTTGGCGCCGGTCAAAGCATCGAGGATCAACGGGTAGAGGGTGCCGAGCAGGATCATCGACGCCGCCACTACCAGAACCAGGTTGTTGGCCATCAGCAGGGTCTCACGGGACCACAGGGCGAAGCCGACCTGGCTCTTGACCACCGGAGCGCGCAAGGCGAACAAGGTCAGCGAACCGCCGACTACGCAGAGCAGGAAGATCAGGATGAACACGCCACGGGCCGGGTCGGAGGCAAAGGCATGCACCGAGGTCAGCACGCCCGAACGGACCAGGAAGGTGCCCAGCAGGCTCAGGGAGAAGGCGGCGATGGCCAGCAGCACCGTCCAGCTCTTGAAGACGCCGCGCTTTTCCGTGACCGCCAGCGAATGGATCAGCGCCGTGCCCACCAGCCAAGGCATGAAGGAGGCGTTTTCCACTGGATCCCAGAACCACCAGCCTCCCCAGCCCAGCTCGTAGTAGGCCCACCAGGAGCCGAGGGTGATGCCGATGCCGAGGAAGGCCCAGGCGACCAGGGTCCAGGGCCGCGACCAGCGCGCCCAGGCAGCGTCCAGGCGGCCGCCGAGCAAGGCGGCGATGGCGAAGGCGAAGGCCACCGAGAAGCCCACGTAACCCATGTACAGCATCGGTGGGTGGACGATCAGGCCGAAGTCCTGCAGCAGCGGATTGAGGTCGTTGCCGTCCGTGGGCACTTGCGGCAACAGGCGCGCGAAGGGGTTGGAGGTGATGATCAGGAAGGACAGGAAGCCGACACTGATCATCCCCATCACCGCCAGCACCCGCGCCAGCATGACCTGCGGCAGCTGGCGCGAGAATACCGAGACAGCGAAGGTCCAGCCACCGAGGATCAAGGCCCAGAGCAGCAACGAGCCTTCATGGGCGCCCCACACGGCGCTGAATTTGTAATACCAAGGCAAGGCGCTGTTGGAGTTGCTGGCCACGTAGGCGACCGAGAAGTTGTCGGTCATGAAGGCGTGGGTCAGGCAGGCGAAGGCGAACGCCAGGAAGGCGAACTGGCCCCAGGCCGCCGGGCGCGCCAGGCCCATCCACAGGCTGTCGCCACGCCAGGCGCCCAGCAGTGGCACGGTGGCCTGAACCGCGGCAAAGCAGATCGCCAGGATCATCGCCAACTGGCCCAGCTCAGGAATCATCAGAGCAGCGTTCATGGCCTAGCCTCCGTCGCGGTGGCCGCCTGGCCACTTTCTTTGAGGGCCTTGGTGACCTCCGGCGGCATGTACTTCTCGTCGTGCTTGGCCAGCACTTCATCGGCCACCACCACGCCATCGGCATTGAGCTTGCCCAGGGCGACGATGCCCTGCCCTTCGCGGAATAGGTCCGGGAGGATGCCGCGGTAGGTGATCGGCACCGACTTGTTGAAGTCGGTAACCACGAAGCGCACGTCCAGCGAGTCGCTAGAACGTTGCAGCGAGCCTTTCTCGACCATGCCCCCGGCGCGGATGCGGGTGTCCAGCGGCGCTTCGCCGCTGGCGATCTGGGTCGGGGTGTAGAACAAGTTGATGTTCTGCTGCAGGGCGCTCAGGGCCAAGGCCACGGCGACGCCGACACCGGCCAACAGGCCGAGGATGAGGAACAGGCGTTTCTTGCGCTGCGGATTCACTGGCGACTCTCCCGGCGCAGACGACGCGCCTCTTCTTGCAGGTAGCGGCGGCGGGCCAGCAGTGGCGAGGCGACGTTCAGCGCCAGCACCGCCAGGCAGATACCGTAGGCCGACCATACGTACAGGCCGTGGTGGCCCATGGCGAGGAAATCACTGAAGGAAGCAAAACTCATCGAGCCCTCTCCTGACCCAGGCTGTTCAACACTTCCTCCCTGACCCAACTGGCGCGCGCTTCGCGTTTGAGCACTTCAAGACGCATACGCAGCAACAGCACGGCGCCGAAAAAGCAGTAGAACCCCAGCACCGTCAACAGCAGCGGCAGCCACATCTCGGCGGGCATCGCCGGCTTTTCGGTCAAGGTGAAAGTGGCGCCTTGGTGCAGGGTGTTCCACCACTCCACCGAGTACTTGATGATCGGGATGTTCACCACCCCGACGATGGCCAGCACCGCGCAGGCCTTGGCCGCGCTGTCACGGTTGCTGATCGCCTGGCCCAGGGCAATGATGCCGAAGTACAGGAAAAGGAGGATAAGCATCGACGTCAGTCGGGCATCCCAGACCCACCAACTGCCCCAGGTCGGCTTGCCCCAGATAGCCCCGGTGACTAGTGCCACGGCGGTCATCCATGCGCCGATGGGCGCGGCGCACTGCAGGGCGACGTCGGCGATCTTCATCTTCCACACCAGCCCCACGACGCCAGCCACCGCCAACAGCACATAGCAGGACTGTGCCAGCATCGCCGCAGGCACGTGGATATAGATGATTCGGAAGCTGTTGCCTTGCTGGTAGTCCTGCGGGGCGAAGGCCAGACCCCAGGCTACGCCAACCAACAGCAGGGCTATGGCAGAGACGGCCAGCCACGGCAGCATACGGCCGCTGATGGCATAGAACCACTTCGGTGAACCCAGCTTGTGAAACCACGTCCAGCTTATTGCGCTGTTCTTCATCACGGTACATCCAGGGTCTTTGCTGGGCTTGGCCCAGACCTCATTATTCGCCGACGCTGATCTTCAGGCCGGCCGCTATTGCAAAGGGTGCCAGAGTTACAGCCAGGGCAGTCAGGCTGCCGAGCCAAAGCAGATAACCGGTCGCCGGCATAGCTTGCAATGCCGCTTGCAACGCGCCACTGCCCAGGATCAATACCGGGATATATAACGGCAAAATCAGCAGCGCCAACAGCAGCCCGCCGCGCTTGAGGCCGACCGTCAGCGCTGCGCCCACCGCTCCCAGCAGGCTAAGGATCGGCGTGCCGAGCAGCAACGAGGCCAGCAGCACCGGCAGGCAGGCCGTGGGCAATCCCAGCATCAGCGCCAGCAGCGGTGCCAACAATACCAGTGCCAGCCCGGAAAAAGTCCAGTGGGCCAGCACTTTGGCCAGCACCAGCATGGGCAGCGGGTGGGATGACAGCACCCATTGCTCCAGCGAACCATCCTCGAAATCGCTGCGAAACAGGCCGTCTAGCGAGAGTAATACGGAGAGCAAAGCCGCGACCCAGACCAATCCAGGAGACAAGGTTTGCAACAATTGCGTCTCGGGACCGACCGCCAACGGAAACAAAGCGATGACGATGGCGAAGAACACCAGCGGGTTGGCCAACTCGGCCGGACGGCGGCACAACAAGCGGGCTTCGCGACGCAACAACAGGACAAATACGCTCATGCGGCCCACTGCCCCAGGTTGAGTTCACGGTAACCACCCGGCTTGCGCTCAAGGTTGTGGTGAGTGGTCAGCACGACCATGCCGCCCTGCTCGCAATGCGCGGCCAGGTGCGCTTCGAGCTGGGCCACGCCCTGCTTGTCCAAGGCGGTGAAGGGCTCGTCGAGAATCCACAGCAACGGGCTGTCCAGGTACAGGCGTGCCAGGGCCACGCGGCGCTGCTGGCCAGCCGACAGTGTGTGGCAGGCCACATCCTCGAAACCGCGCAGGCCGACCGCCTCCAGGGCTCGCCATATCGCTTCGCGGCTGGCCGGCTGGTGCAGGGCGCAGAGCCAGGACAGGTTCTCTTCGGCGCTGAGCAAGTCCTTGATCCCGGCGGCATGACCAATCCACAACAGCACCTTGGCCAACTCGTGACGCATCTGCGCCAAGGGCTGGCCATTGAGCAGGATCTGCCCGGCGGTGGGCTGCATCAGGCCGGCCAACAGCCGCAACAAGCTGGTCTTGCCGCTGCCGTTGGGGCCACTGACCTGCAGCATGTCGCCAGGGCGCAATTGCAGGTCCAGATGCTCGAAGAGCATGCGCCAGTCGCGCTCGCAGGCCAGGCCTGCGGCTTGGAGATGAAGGGTCACGGTTTCGCCTTATGCTGTACCTGTCTCAAGTCGGCTTCTGCCCTGCCGTTATACTGGCATTGGCGGACTGCGCAGGGCGGGCGGCCGAACGAACGGCCGGCATTATACATGCGATGTCCTGCTGCCAAGAGGGCTGGTTTGACAGGTTGTATACAATCATGACGGAAATCAATAGTCTTGCTGCCCAAACTGCGGTCAGCCCACAGGCAGCCAAGGCGGCCAGGACCGGTGATCTGCTGCGCCTGTTGCAGCCACAGCCCGGCCTGTTGGCCCCCGGCGAGACCGCCCGGGCCGAGGTCATGTCGTTGCGCCAGGTCGGCCAGGACTTTCAGATGCTGTTGCGCCTGACCCTGGCCAACGGCAACCTGGCCCAGTTGCAGGCCAGCGGCAGTCAGCCACTGCCCCAAGGCAGCCTGCTCAACGTCAGCCAGGCCACCAACAACAGCCTGCTCGTTACCTTGCAGCAGGCCGCCGCCAACCTCACCCACCTCGACACTCGCCAATTCCCAGTCGGTACCCTGCTGCAAGGCAAGGTCCTGACCAGCCAGGCGCTGCCCCAGGCCGCGGGTGCGGCCGCCGTTTTCCGTTCGCTGGTCAGCCTGCTCAACAGTGCCCAGGCCGGCGCAACCCTGACCATCGACGGCCCCCGCCCACTGCCGGTGGGCAGCCTGCTCAGCGCTTTGGTGCAGGGTGACCAGTCACTGCGCTTCGTCCCTCTGAGCGGTCGCCAGGACCAATTGGTCATCGCCCAGCAGTTGCTTGCCCAACAGAACCGGCAGGCCTCGCTACCCGGCCTGCTCGCTGCCTTGCAGCAACTACGCGCCGACAGCGGCGCCAACGGCGAAGTGCGCGCCACCGCTGAGCGTCTGCTGGCGAACCTGCCGGACCTACGCCAGCTCAGCGACGCCAAGGGCGTGGCCCAAGCCCTGAACAACAGCGGCGCGTTTCTTGAAGGCAAGCTATTGGCCGGCCTGCCCGGCAGCATGATGACGGACCTGAAGGCACAGATGGTCAGGCTGGTGGCCCAGTTGCTGCCGGGACTGCCAGGCAACCCCGGTTTCAACCCAGCTGCCGCAGCCAGCACCCTGGCCCAGGTGTTCCCCGGGATGGCGCGCAATGCCCTGGGCATGCTCGGGCAGGTCAGCCCACGCCCCCAGCCGGGTAGCTTCCCCCTGCCCTCTCGGATGCTGCCGAGCCTGGAAAAAGAAGGTGACCTGCAGCAATTGCTGCGCCTGGCCGCCGCCGCCATCTCACGCCTGCAGAGCCATCAGTTGGCCAGCCTGCAGCAGACCGGCACCACCGAGAGCGGCAACCAACAGACCACCTGGCAACTGGAGATCCCCGTACGCAGCGGCCAGGACTTCGTGCCCCTGCAGGTCAAGCTGCAGCGCGAGGAAACACCTGAACAGCAAAACGACCCACAGCGTGGGCAACGTGACCCACTGGAACAGCTCTGGCGCATCGAACTGGCGTTCGACTTGCATCCGTTGGGCCCCTTGCAGGTTCAGGCGCAACTGGTCCAGGGCAAGCTGTCCGGCGAGATGTGGGCCGAAGTACCGGCCACCGCGCAACTGATCGGCAGCGAGCTCGGCGCCTTGCGCGAACGCCTGCTGGCCCGTGGCCTGAATGTCGGTGACCTGGAGTGCCACCCCGGTACGCCGCCGCAAGGCCCCCGTACCCGTCTGGAACAACGCTGGGTGGATGAAACCGCATGACCGACAAGCAGCCCCGCCAGGCCATTGCCCTGAGCTACGACGGCCAACAGGCGCCGACCCTCAGCGCCAAAGGTGAGGACGAACTGGCCGAAGCCATCCTCGCCATCGCCCGTGAACATGAAGTGCCGATCTACGAGAACCCGGAACTGGTGCGCCTGCTGGCACGCCTGGAACTGGGCGAGCAGATTCCCGAGGCGCTGTACCTGACCATCGCCGAGATCATCGCCTTCGCCTGGCAACTACGTGGCAAAGTACCGGAAGGCTTTGCCGAGGAACGTGAGCAAGAACGCAACATCACCCCCGGCCAACTGCGCCTGGGGCCCGCCATCGGTACCGGCAGCCTTTGACACCTACCTTTCGCGCGCCCCTCACTGCGACAACGGATAAATAGATAACACTCACGCCATCCCTGCCCACGTCACCGTTGCCGGCCCATCAACCGACAACGGTGACTCGCATGAACACGCAGTATGTGAATGCCAAAGGCGTGCAGTACGTCCGCAACAGCATCGACAGCTTTCCTCGGCCGGACCGGAGCGCAGCCGACGCGATCCGCCAATGGGCCAACGAACGCGGCATGGACCTGGACCCGGACAGGATCGATGCCGTGACCCTGCATTACCAATTCAATCACGAGCAGGGTTGGGTAGGCGTGATAACGCAGAAGATGACCCTGACCCAGGCAGTGCTGTCGAACTGGCAAGGTGAATCGAACAACGACTTGATCGACGCGACCATCGGCGCCCCGTGGGCCGGCCACTTCCCCGAAGGTCCGTTGACTGTCGTCGATTCGCTGCGTGGCCAGGGCCTGATCCACTACGACACTGCCTATTCGGTGTACAACGGCCTGTTCAGGCAGACCACGACCGCCGAATACAGCCCCAGGACCCATGTCCAGATACCCGCCGAGGACTTCCAGTCGTTCATCTGGGAACTGGACTTCCACAGCCATTACAAAGCCGCACTGGACAACTACTGGAACGAAGGCCTGGACACCTACCGCAATGCCGCGAAGATCAACTTCATCGTCGCCTGCAACAAGCAGGTCAGCGAAGGCAGCCTCAGCGACGCCGGCCGCAGGCTTGCCTGGCAGGTCGCCGGCCTGGAAACGCCGCCACCGATCATTCGCCCCGACGGCAAGAAGAGCAGCAAACCCAGGGTCAAGGCCAGAATGCTCAACGTTTATGGCTATGCCGCCACTGACCTGTTGTGCCTGAGCGATTCGATCAGCGGCCTGACCCTACTCTATATCCCCGGCAATTCATCGCCGCTGCATGAGTTCAGCGATGCAGCGCAGATGCAGGACTGGTTCGCCGAACAGTGCAAGAGCGCGCCCACGCGCGCAGCCCTGCAAGCCCACTTCGCTCTCGCCGACCGTGAGGACGGGCTGAGCTACAGCGGCCTGCACACGGCCTTGTGCGGCCTGGGCAACTACCCGCAGCCCTACCACCTGGACAGCAACCGACCCGGCTTCACCGCCGAAGGCATCTGGCCACCACGTGACTACATCAACTACAAGGCCAAGGAGTACAGCCCGCCAATCGCCGCAGACCTGTTCCTCACCCTGGCCAGGCGCCAGAAGCAACGCAGCTACAAGGACGCCGACTTCATCATCACCAGCGACGACGAGGTGACCAAGGCCAAGTGGCGCGGCTATCTGAACTCGGCGATCAACCTGTTGGCTCCGCTGGCGCTGGTACTGCCCGAACTGGCACCGCTGTTCGCCTTGGGCGGAGTCGCCCAGTTCGGCCTAGGGCTGGACCAGGCCATTCACGGCAAGAACGTGCAGGCGCAGGCCGAGGGGGTCGGCACCG
Organism: Pseudomonas sp. X10; assembly: GCF_054889225.1. Lineage (NCBI taxonomy): Bacteria > Pseudomonadati > Pseudomonadota > Gammaproteobacteria > Pseudomonadales > Pseudomonadaceae > Pseudomonas > Pseudomonas sp. X10. The sequence goes on from NZ_CM142677.1 coordinate 3,948,768, forward strand.
CAGTCTTCGGATTGCTCAATGCGGCCCCTCTCGTCCATGCCGGGCTGTCGAAGGAGCCAGCATTGTTTCGCGTCAAACAAGACGGTTTCGTCTTGCCCAGCAGGGCCAACGGCCAGATCGGCTATCCCTTGAGCCCCATCACCCCTCCCCACCTGCCAATGCCGGAAGTCGCCGAATACTTTCATATGCCGGACGCGATCTCTCCCTTGCCGGGAGGCGATCCGGCCATCGCCGGCTCCGTCATCAGGAAGCCCTGCTACGACGGCACGTCCGACATGCTCTCGTCCTCGATCGGCGGCTACAACACAGAGGTCATGTACGACCTTGAGGCTGATGCCTTCATCGAGCCCCACGACCAAAACGCCGTCGACCCCAGCTACTACATCGCAACGCCTAACTCCCAAAGCTTGATCGGGGTGAACATAAACTCCCGCACCGTCACCAATGAAATGCGTATGGCCAGCCTGCGCGCCCTCGGTATCGACTTGCACCTACCGGTCGAAATCCCCATGTCGCCAGCCGAGGACCTGCGCCCCATTCCCAAACAGTTCCTCAGTCTCTGGGTCGGCGACAAAGTGCTCGACGACGAGCTGTTGAGCAACCTCGCCAGGAACGCCGAGCGCCTCGAAGACAGTCAGTACACGCTGCGCCTCTATCTCTCCAATGCCACGCCAGCGGCGTTTCAGGAAAATCTGCGCCTGCTGGCCGAGAGAGCGCCAGGAGTGACTGTGTTGCCGCTGGAGGAGCAAGCGTTCTACGTCAGCTTCAGGGAAAGCCCCAGCTATGCACAGTACGCGGCCGCCATCGACGGCAATGGAGGCGTGGCCTGTAATTTCTCCTCGGCGTCGGACGTGCTGCGCTACGCGCTGCTCGATCACGAAGGCGGCCTGTACATGGACGTCGATGACTCCCTGCTGGCACCTGGTGAGTACCCCTTCACCAACAATGGCGTGGGTATAGGCTTACCCGGCGAAGCGCTGGACCAGGTGGACCTGGTGACCACCCAGGATGGGCTGCTGCTGTTTCCCCCCTTGTCCAACGAGGAATTGGGCATGAACTGCCTGTACAACGGCAGCCTGATCGGCAGCCACGCCGGCAACCCGACTCTGAAGGCGATAGCCGAGGAAATGCACGCACGTTACCTTGCCGAACCTGGCTTCTACGACAGCAAGCCCAGCCGGCAAAGTGATCCTGAAGGGTTCTACCGCTATACAGCCGCCCTCAACCGCCTGACCGGTCCGGCCCTGCTCACGGATGTGGTCGATCGCCATTTGCCCGCCTTGCAGGTGATGCGACAGATCATCAACCTGCATAGCGTCCCGCACCTCAACTCCTGGCTATTCATAGACGGGGAAGCCTACCGGGAGGCGCAAAGGCAACTGCTACCGCTCAACCGCATCGCCCGGGTCGGCGGCTACAACTCCTGGGCCAGGCCCTGAGCCCATGAAGAAGGCGACCTACGAGTTAGTGCCAGTCCGTTAAGACGCAGGGTCTGTAATTGGGGCCGCTTTGCGGCCCCATTGGTCCTAAGCCTTCTTTGCCTTGCTCAGCTGCGATGCAGCTTGCTCATCAACTCCGCCTCAGCCTGGGTCAGGCCGCAGGTCCGGGTCAATTCCTCGACGCTCGCGCCCATGCCCACCAACCGCGCCGCCTGGGTGAACGACAGGTTATTGGGGTCACGCTGCTCCAGTTGCAGGACCTTGTCGGGCAGAGGCGCGACCACCGCACGCAGTTCGTGCAAAGCCTCGCCCATGCGCACGGTGCCGTTCTGGTAATCGTCCAGGCGCTTGGCCAAGTCCTTGATGCGCTGGTCGCGCAGCGCATCGCCCTGGGCCTGCTGGGCCGCCAGTTCGCGCTGACGCTTGCTGTAGTTGAGGAAAAACCACAGGCTCAGCGCCCAAAGCAGCGCCAGGAAGATGACAGCAACCTCGAAAATCAACTCAGATGCTCTCCAGCTCGGACCATTCTTCCTCGGTCATCATCTTGTCCAGCTCGACCAGGATCAGCAGCTCGCCGTTCTTGTTGCACACGCCCTGGATGAACTTGGCCGACTCTTCGTTACCGACATTCGGCGCGGTCTCGACCTCGGACTGACGCAGATAGACCACTTCGGCCACGCTGTCGACCAGAATGCCGACCACCTGCTTGTCCGCCTCGATGATGACGATGCGGGTGTTGTCGGTGACCTCGGTGGGCATCAAGCCGAAACGCTGACGGGTGTCGATCACCGTGACCACGTTGCCGCGCAGGTTGATGATGCCCAGCACGTAGCTCGGCGCACCCGGCACCGGAGCGATCTCGGTGTAGCGCAGGACTTCCTGCACCTGCATGACGTTGATGCCGTAGGACTCGTTGTCCAGGCGGAAGGTAACCCACTGCAGGATCGGATCTTCGGAACCTTGTGCAGACGACTTTTTCATTCCCCTATCCCTCAAAACCCGCCTTCGGCGGTGTGCTCAGTGTGGCCGCGACAATTGCGGCCATTCATTTATGGTTGGCATGCATCTGCTTGGCCGCCCCGCTGGCGATCAGCTCGGCAAGTTCGGCGACATCGAGCAAGGCGCACATGTGTTCGATCACGGTTCCGGCCAGCCACGGGCGCTGGCCGCGCTGGCTGCGCCACTTGATTTCGCTCGGGTCCAGGCGCAGCGAACGGCTGACCTGATGCACAGCCAGGCCCCATTCGTAGCCCTGGACCGAAATCACGTACTGCAAGCCCTGGCGCAAGTCATCACGGTAACGCTCGGGCATGACCCAACGCGCGGTGTCCAGGACCTTCAAGTTGCCGGCCTGGCACGTCAGGATGCCAAGGAACCAGTCGGGCTGGCCGAACAACGGCGTCAGTTCCTGGCCGGCCAGGGTATAGATCGAGCCGAGGCACACCAGCGGCACCGCCAGGGTCAACCCGGCCACGTCGAACAGCAGGCATTCGAAGGGTTCCGCCGCCCAGGCCGGGCGACCGTCCACCGTGGCCGGTGGCGTGGGTGCGTTCGGCGAGCGCGGCAGGTGGACCTCGACCAGCGGTTCGACCTCGGCTATCACGACTTCCGCTACCGGCAAGACGTCCGGCAGCGTCCGGGCCTGCGGCGCATCGAAAGGACGTGGCGCCAACGCTGGCAGGGGCTCGCACCGCCCGGACCGTTGCGCGTCCCGCACCTGTTCCTCCAGGACCGCGGCCTGGAACTCATCGGCGGGTGCTTCGTCGACCGCTGGGGTCGGCGGCACTTCGAGCTCCTCGGTGGCTTCCTGCAACAGGCCATCGAGATAGGACTGCAGGGCCAGTTGCGAGCGGGTGGCGGTCTGCCGGAGTTGACTCATCAGGCCACCTGCAATGCGGTTTGGTAGGTCAGCAGCTGCTTGAGCAGCGCGCGGTAAGCGGTCACGCCACGGCTCTTGCCGTCGAATGTCGAAGGCGTGACGCCAGCCCGGCTGGCATCACGCAGGCGTGTATCGACCGGGATGTAGCCTTGCCAGATGTTCTCGGGATAAGCATCGCGCAGTACCTTCAAGGTCCCCAGCGACGCCTGGGTACGGCGGTCGAACAGAGTCGGCACGATATGGTACGGCAAGGCCTGCTTGCGCGACCGGTTGACCATCGCCAGGGTGCTGACCATGCGCTCCAGGCCCTTGACCGCCAGGTACTCGGTCTGCACCGGGATCACCAGTTGCTGGCTGGCCGCCAGGGCGTTGACCATCAGCACGCCGAGCAGCGGCGGGCTGTCGATCAAGGCGTAGTCGAAATCCTGCCACAGCTGCGCCAGACTCTTGGCGATCACCAGGCCCAGGCCACTCTGGCCGGGGGACTGGCGCTCCAGCACCGCCAAGGCGGTGTTCGATGGCAACAGCGAGATGCGCTGGTCACTGGTCGGCAGCAGCAACTGGCCCGGCAGCCCTTCGGGCACCGCGCCCTTGTGCAGGAACAGGTCGTAGCAGCTGTGTTCCAGGGTATCGGGGTTGTGCCCGAAGTAGCTGGTCATGGACCCATGCGGGTCGAGGTCGACCACGACCACACGCTTGCCCGCATCGGCCAGCAGGCCGGCCAAGGCGATGGAAGTGGTGGTCTTGCCGACGCCACCTTTTTGATTGGCTACTGCCCAGACTCTCATCGTGCGTTGCTTCCTCCCGGTATGGCCGCCTGCCCTGCCGGGAACGGTTTAAAAAGTCGGTGACGGGGAATTGACGGGATCGCGCCCTGCCGTCGCTGCTGGCGAAGCGGGTGCAGTTTGTGTGCCAGCCCGCCTCAATGCCGCGTCGGGCGTGGCGTGAGCGCTACCCGTCCCGGTCAGGCTGCGGCGCACTTCGAGGTTGCGCGAGATCACCAGCACCACCCGGCGGTTGCGCGCGCGCCCTTCGGCGGTATCGTTGCTGGCCACCGGCTGGTACTCGCCATAACCGACCGAGGCCATGCGGGCCGGGTCGACCCCATCCATGGCCAGCAGGCGGACAATGCTCGCCGCCCGCGCCGAAGACAGCTCCCAGTTGGTCGGATACTGCGCCGTGCGGATCGGCTGGTTGTCGGTGAAGCCTTCCACGTGCACCGGGTTGGCGAAGGGCTTGAGGATCCTCGCCACCTTCTCGATGATGTCGAAGGCAACGTCACTGGGCATGGCATCGCCACTGCCGAACAGCAAGGTCGAATTGAGCTCGATCTCCACCCACAGTTCGTTGCCGCGCACGGTCATCTGGTCAGACTTGATCAGGTCACCGAAGGCATCGCGCATATCCTCGCTGATGGTTTTGAGCGGGTCGCTGCTGGTCTGCCCGATACCCGCGTCGACCTGGTCGCTGTCCTTGACCAGCGGCTCGGCCGGCTTGACGCTCAGGGGGCGCTCGTCGCCGATGGGGATCGGCTTCATGCTTCGCTCGGGGTCGTTGAACACCCCGACCAGGGCCTGGGAGATCACCTTGTACTTGCCCTCGTTGATCGAGGAAATCGAGTACATGACCACGAAGAACGCGAACAGCAGGGTGATGAAGTCCGCGTAGGACACCAGCCAGCGTTCGTGGTTTTCATGCTCCTCAGGTTGACGACGGCGAGCCATGACTTACTCCATGAAGCCTTGCAGCTTCAACTCGATCGAGCGCGGGTTCTCGCCTTCGGCGATCGATAGCAGGCCCTCAAGCAGCATCTCCCGGTAGCGCGACTGGCGCAGGACGATGGCCTTGAGCTTGCTGGCGATCGGCAGCAGGATCAGGTTGGCGCTGGCCACCCCATAAATGGTGGCGACGAAGGCCACGGCGATGCCATCGCCCAACTGCGCCGGGTCGGCCAAGTTGCCCATCACGTGAATCAGGCCCATCACCGCACCAATGATGCCGATGGTCGGCGCGTATCCGCCCATGCTCTCGAACACCTTGGCGGCCTGGATATCACGGCTTTCCTGGGTCAGGAAGTCGACTTCAAGAATGCTGCGGATGGCCTCGGGCTCGGCACCGTCGACCAGCAGTTGCAGGCCCTTGCGCGCATAGGGGTCGGGCTCGGCGTCAGCCACGCCTTCCAGGCCGAGCAGGCCTTCCTTGCGCGCGGTCAGGCTCCAGTTCACCACCCGGTCGATGCCGCCCGCCAAATCGACACGTGGCGGAAAGAAGATCCAGTTGATGATCTGCATCGCCCGCTTGAAGGCGCTCAGCGGAGACTGCAGCAAGGAGGCCGCCAAGGTGCCGCCCAGCACGATCAGCGCTGCCGGACCGTTGACCAATGCCCCGAGGTGCCCGCCTTCAAGGAAATTGCCACCGATGATGGCGACGAACGCGAGGATGATGCCGATCAGGCTCAAGACATCCATCAGGCACACGCCTCGACCAGATGCTTGCCGATCTCGTCCAGGCTGTACACCGCGTCGGCGAGGTTAGCCTTGACGATGGCCATGGGCATGCCATAGATCACGCAGCTCGCTTCGTCCTGGGCCCATACCGTGCTGCCGCCCTGCTTGAGCAAACGCGCGCCTTCACGGCCGTCGGCCCCCATGCCGGTGAGCACCACCGAAAGCACCTTGTCGCCATAGGACTTGGCGGCGGAGCCAAAGGTAATGTCCACGCAGGGTTTGTAGTTCAGGCGCTCATCGCCCGGCAGGATCTTCACCGTGCCACGGCTGTCGACCATCATCTGCTTGCCACCCGGCGCCAGCAGTGCCAAACCTGGGCGCAGCACGTCGCCGTCCTCGGCTTCCTTGACGCGAATCTTGCACAACTTGTCGAGCCGCTCGGCGAAGGCCTTGGTGAACGCCGCCGGCATGTGCTGGATCAACACGATCGGCGCCGGGAAGCTGGCCGGCAACTGGGTCAGCACCCGCTGCAAGGCCACTGGACCACCGGTGGAGGTGCCGATGGCAACCAGCTTGTAAGGCTTGCGCTTGGGCGCTGGAGCGCTGTGCAACGGCGCGGCGGCTGCACGGGCCGGAGCCGCCGCGCGCGCAGGAACGCTGGCGGCATGGCTGCTCGCAGGCGCTGGGACCGAAGCCGGGTGCGGCGTGGCGAAGCCGCCGAAGCGGCGGTTGCTGCGGGAGATGGTATGCACCTTCTCGCACAGCAACTGCTTGACCTTCTCCGGGTTGCGCGAAATGTCTTCGAAGTTCTTCGGCAGATAATCGACCGCGCCGGCATCCAGGGCATCGAGGGTGACGCGGGCGCCTTCGTGGGTCAGCGAAGAGAACATCAGGACCGGCGTCGGGCAACGCTGCATGATATGACGCACGGCGGTGATGCCATCCATCATGGGCATTTCATAGTCCATGGTGATGACGTCGGGCTTGAGCGACAGTGCCTGGTCGATCGCTTCCTTGCCATTGGTCGCGGTACCCACGACCTGGATCGTCGGGTCCGCCGAGAGAATTTCCGAGACACGGCGGCGGAAGAAACCGGAATCATCCACCACCAGGACCTTGACTGCCATAAACACTCCGTTAGGCGGCGCAACCGCCAGGCTGCGCCGCCGAAATCAAATACGCCGCGCCGCGTAACGCTTGAGCATGCTCGGTACGTCGAGGATCAGCGCGATGCGGCCGTCGCCGGTGATGGTGGCGCCAGACATGCCCGGGGTGCCCTGGAGCATCTTGCCCAGCGGCTTGATCACCACCTCTTCCTGGCCCACCAGTTGGTCGACCACGAAGCCGATGCGCTGGGTGCCGACCGAGAGGATCACCACATGGCCTTCGCGCTGCTCCTCATGCTTGGCGGAGCTGACCAGCCAACGCTTGAGATAGAACAGCGGCAGAGCCTTGTCGCGCACGATCACCACTTCCTGGCCGTCGACCACGTTGGTGCGCGACAGGTCCAGGTGGAAGATCTCGTTGACGTTGACCAGCGGGAAGGCGAAGGCCTGGTTGCCAAGCATGACCATCAAGGTCGGCATGATCGCCAGGGTCAGCGGCACCTTGATGACGATCTTCGAGCCCTGGCCCTTGGCCGAGTAGATGTTGATCGAGCCGTTGAGCTGGGAGATCTTGGTCTTGACCACGTCCATGCCGACACCACGGCCAGACACGTCGGAAATCTCGGTCTTGGTCGAGAAGCCCGGCGCGAAGATCAGGTTGTAGCAGTCCGATTCGCTCAGGCGGTCAGCGGCGTCCTTGTCCATCAGGCCCTTCTCCACCGCTTTGGCACGCAGCACGTTGGGGTCCATGCCCTTGCCGTCGTCAGAGATCGACAGGAGGATGTGATCGCCTTCCTGCTCGGCCGAAAGCACCACCTTGCCGCCACGCGCCTTGCCGGCGGCTTCACGCTCTTCCGGCATCTCGATGCCATGGTCGACGGCATTGCGCACCAGGTGCACCAGCGGGTCGGCCAGGGCCTCGACCAGGTTCTTGTCCAAGTCGGTTTCTTCACCGACCAGTTCCAGGTTGATCTCTTTCTTCAACTGGCGAGCCAGGTCGCGAACCAAGCGTGGGAAGCGCCCGAAAACTTTCTTGATCGGTTGCATGCGGGTCTTCATGACCGCGGTCTGCAGGTCAGCGGTGACCACATCCAGGTTGGAGACCGCCTTGGACATGGCCTCGTCGGCGCTGTTCAAGCCCAGGCGCACCAGGCGGTTACGCACCAGCACCAGTTCGCCGACCATGTTCATGATCTCGTCCAGGCGCGCCGTATCGACCCGCACCGTGGTTTCCGCTTCACTGATCGTATGCTTGTCGACCGCTGGCGCAGCAGCGCGCGCAGCGGCGGCAGGTTTGGCGGCGGCGGCCGGGGATGGCTTCGGCACTGGCGCCGGGGTCGGCTTGCCCTGGGCCTGGGTTTCAGGCTTGGCAGCCACGGCGCTAGCGGTGGTTAGCGAGCCAGCCGTGGTTTCGGAGAACTTGCCCTTGCCGTGGATCTGGTCCAGCAGGGCTTCGAATTCATATTCGGTGATGTGGTCGTCAGCCGCTTCGGTCGTGCCCGTCTCGCTCACAGCAACACTGGCGGCAGTTGGCAAGGCGTCGGCGGCGAAGGTGCCCTTACCATGCAACTGGTCAAGCAGCGCCTCGAACTCGTCGTCAGTGATCTCATCGCTGGCAGGTGCTGCTGCCTCGGCGCCACTGTCGGCGACCTCCGGCGCGAACTGTCCCTTGCCGTGCAACTGGTCGAGCAACGCCTCGAACTCGGCGTCGGTGATCTCCTCACCGCCCGCCTCACCAACCGCTTCAGCCTGCGCCTGCTCGGCGGCCTCAGCCTCGGCCTTGACCGCATCGAGGGAGTCGAGCAGTTGTTCGAACTCGGTGTCGGTGATGTCCGCCGCAGCCGCTGGCGCTTCGGCCACCGGCTGCGGCGCAACCTCGGCTGGTGCGGCGGCAGGCTCGGCCAGGCGCGACAGGGCGGCCAACAACTCGGGCGTCGCCGGGGTAACCTCGTTGCGTTCGCGTACCTGGCCGAACATGCCGTTGACGGCGTCCAGCGCTTCGAGAACCACGTCCATCAATTCCGCATCAACGCGCCGCTCGCCCTTGCGCAGGACGTCGAACACGTTCTCGGCGATGTGGCAGCACTCCACCAGCTCATTGAGCTGAAGGAAGCCGGCGCCCCCTTTTACAGTGTGAAAACCGCGAAAGATCGCATTGAGCAGGTCGGCATCATCGGGCCGGCTTTCCAGCTCGACCAGTTGCTCGGACAGTTGCTCAAGAATTTCGCCGGCTTCTACCAGGAAATCCTGCAGGATTTCTTCATCGGCGCCGAAGCTCATTAAACGTGCTCCCTAAAAACCCAGGCTGGACAGCAGATCATCGACATCGTCCTGACCGGACACGACGTCTTCACGCTTATCGGCATGAATCTGCGGACCTTCACCCCGAGTCGGATATTTTTCTTGATCTTTTTCAGCTCGCAGTTGCTGGTGGTCATGTTCGATACCGGCAAAACGGTCGACCTGGCTGGCCATCAGCACCAGCTTGAGCAGATTGCTTTCCACTTCGGTGACCAGGTGGGTCACGCGCTTGATCACCTGGCCGGTCAGGTCCTGATAGTCCTGGGCAAGCAGGATATCGTTGAGGTGGCCAGCGACCTTGCGGCTCCCCTCTTCACTGCGCGTCAGGAAACTGTCGACGCGCTTGGCCAGCTCGCGAAACTCCGAGGCCGCCACTTCGCGGCGCATGAAGCGCTGCCAGTCGACACTCAGGGCCTTGGCCTCCGCCGCCAGGTCATTGAGCACCGGCGTGCTTTCCTCGACCAGGTCCATGGTGCGGTTGGCCGCGCCTTCGGTCAGCGTGACCACATAGGACAGGCGCTCGGTGGCATCGGTGATCTGCGACACTTCCTCGGCCTGCGGCATGCGCGGGTCGATCTGAAAGCTGACGATGGCGCTGTGCAGCTCACGGGTGAGCTTGCCGACTTCGTGGTACAGGCCGCGGTCGCGGGTCTGGTTCAACTGATGGATCAGCTGCACCGCCTCGCCGAACCGTCCCCGCTCGAGGCTCTCGACCAGTTCCTGGGCGTGTTTCTTCAGGGTCGCTTCGAACTCCCCCAAAGACGAATGTATTGGCTCCATGGCGCCCCCTTGACGGACTCAGCCGTTGACGCGTTCGAAGATCTTCTCGATCTTTTCTTTGAGCACCTGAGCGGTGAAAGGCTTGACCACGTAGCCATTGACCCCTGCCTGGGCCGCTTCGATGATCTGGTCGCGCTTGGCTTCGGCGGTGACCATCAGTACTGGCAGGTGCTTGAGGCGCTCATCGGCGCGCACCTTGCGCAGCAAGTCGATACCGGACATGCCCGGCATGTTCCAGTCGGTCACCAGGAAATCGAAATGGCCGCTTTCGAGCATCGGCAGCGCGGTGGTGCCGTCATCAGCCTCCTGGGTATTGGTGAAGCCCAGGTCGCGCAGCAGGTTCTTGATGATCCGCCGCATCGTCGAGAAGTCATCAACGATGAGGATTTTCATGTCTTTGTTCAATTAGATAGACCTCCAAGCAGTCTTAAACACGCTCAGCGCTGAGCGTGCACTTCAATCAATTCGGCACTACGTAGGCAACGACTGCAATGAGCCTTGGGTCAGCGCGCCCGCCATTCCCCCAGGCGGCTGCGCAACCGCGCCGCACACTGGCTGTGCAGCTGGCTGACACGCGACTCGCTGACCCCCAGGACCTCACCGATTTCCTTGAGGTTCAGCTCTTCGTCGTAGTACAGCGCCAGGACCAGACGCTCGCGTTCCGGCAGGTTGGCGATCGCATCAGCCAGGGCGGCTTGGAAGCGTTCGTCCTCCAGGTCGCGCGACGGCTCGGGCTGGGCACTGGCGCCATCCTCGTGCAGGCCTTCGTGCTCGCCGTCCTGCAACAGGTCGTCGAAACTGAACAAACGGCTGCCCAAGGTATCGTTCAAGATCCCGTAGTAATCATCGAGACTCAATTGGAGTTCGGCAGCAACCTCGTGATCTTTAGCGTCACGGCCGGTTTTTGCTTCAACTGCACGGATCGCGTCGCTGACCATGCGGGTATTGCGGTGTACCGAACGCGGCGCCCAATCACCCTTGCGCACCTCATCGAGCATGGCGCCACGGATGCGGATGCCGGCATAGGTCTCGAAACTGGCGCCTTTGCTGGCATCGTACTTGTTGGCGACTTCCAGCAGGCCGATCATGCCGGCCTGGATCAGGTCTTCGACCTGCACGCTGGCTGGCAGGCGTGCCAACAGGTGATAGGCGATGCGCTTGACCAGCGGGGCGTAACGCTCGACCAGGTCGTACTGCGCGTCACGCGAGGCCTTGCTGTACATCTGGAAACCGCTTGCATTCATAGGACGGGACCCGCGCTAGTGGGCTGCACCAGGCGCTCGACGAAGAACTCCAGGTGCCCACGCGGGTTGGCAGGCAACGGCCAGCTATCGACCTTCTGGGCGATGGCCTTGAAGGCCAGCGCGCACTTGGAACGAGGGAAGGCTTCGTAGACGGCACGCTGCTTCTGCACGGCCTTGCGAACACATTCGTCGTAGGGCACGGCGCCGACGTATTGTAGGGCGACGTCGAGGAAGCGGTCCGTGACCTTGGTCAACTTGGCGAACAGATTGCGCCCTTCCTGCGGGCTCTGGGCCATGTTCGCCAGGACGCGAAAACGGTTCATGCCGTAATCACGGTTGAGCAGTTTGATCAGCGCGTAGGCGTCAGTGATCGACGTAGGCTCGTCGCACACCACCAGCAGCACTTCCTGGGCGGCGCGGACAAAGCTGACCACCGAGTCACCGATACCTGCAGCGGTGTCGATGACCAGCACGTCGAGGTTGTCACCGATCTCGCTGAAGGCCTGGATCAGGCCAGCATGCTGGGCCGGCGCCAAGTGCACCATGCTCTGGGTACCGGAGGCGGCCGGCACGACGCGCACCCCACCTGGGCCCTGCAGCAGCACATCGCGCAGCTCGCAGCGCCCTTCGATGACGTCGGCCAGGGTGTGCTTGGGCGTCAGCCCGAGCAACACGTCGACGTTGGCCAGGCCAAGATCGGCGTCCAGCAGCATGACGCGGCGGCCAAGGTCAGCCAGCGCCAATGACAGATTCACTGAAACGTTAGTCTTGCCGACGCCACCTTTGCCACCGGTTACGGCGATCACCTGTACGGGATGCATGCTACCCATATTTGTTCTTTACCTTGTCTTGCTTAGACCCAGGCCACATTGAGGGGCTGTGCTGTCAACGCCGGAGCCAAACCGGGCAACCCCTTCATGCAGATATTTTGCAACAGTATCATCCTCAACCCACGCGTTTGCCCGGATTGTGGTAGAGATCAGCGAACATATCGGCCATCGCCTCTTCGCTGGGCTCGTCCTGCAACTGAACACTGACCGCACGACTGACCAATTGGTGCCGCCGCGGCAGGTGCAAATCATCAGGAATGCGGGGCCCATCGGTCAGATAGGCCACCGGCAACTCATGACTGATGGCCAGGCTCAGCACTTCGCCGAGGCAGGCCGTTTCATCGAGCTTGGTCAGGATGCAACCGGCCAGGCCACAGCGTTTGTAGCTATGGTAGGCGGCGGTCAGCACCTGCTTCTGGCTGGTGGTTGCCAGCACCAGGTAGTTCTTGGCGGCAATGCCGCGTCCGGCAAGGGTTTCCAATTGCATGCGCAGGGCCGGATCGCTGGCCTGCAGGCCAGCGGTGTCGATCAGGATCACCCGCTTGCGCAGCAACGGCTCCAGCGCCTGGGCCAGGGACTGGCCGGGGTCGACATGGGTCACCGAGACATTGAGGATCCTGCCCAGGGTCCTCAACTGCTCCTGGGCGCCGATACGGAAGCTGTCCATGCTCACCAGCGCGAGGTTCTGCGCGCCGTACTTGAGCACATAGCGAGCGGCCAGCTTGGCCAGGGTGGTGGTCTTGCCCATACCGGCAGGGCCAACCATGGCGATGACCCCGCCCTCCTCGATCGGCTCGACTTGCGGCACGTCGATCATCCGCGCCAGGTGCGCCAAGAGCATGCGCCAGGCCTGGCGCGGTTCTTCGATCCTCGCGGTCAGGTCAAGCAGCTCCCGCGACAGCGGGCCAGACAGGCCGATGCGTTGCAAGCGTCGCCAGAGGTTGGCCTGCTGCGGCTTGTTGCCTTGCAGCTGGCTCCAAGCCAGGGAGCCGAGCTGCACTTCCAACAGTTCGCGCAGGCCCGAGAGCTCCGAACGCATGGCGTCGAACAGGCGCGGGTCGACCGCTGCGGGTGCTGGCCGGGCCGGGGCAGCCGGCTCATCGGCGTGCGGCTCGACCAGCGGCTCAGAGGCGGTCAGCGGCAACCCGGCAAACAGCTGCCGGTTGCCTTCGTCACTTTCGTTGCGGCTGCTCAACTCGGCCTGGGCGGTGGCGATGCGCGACTGGGTCTTGCGCAACTCGTCTTCCAGTTCGACGTTGGGCACCCGTGGCGACAAGGCGGACAGCTTGTAGTCCAGCGCAGCCGTCAGCTCGACACCGCCGGCGATCCGCCGGTTGCCAATGATCGCGGCATCGGAGCCGAGCTCATCACGGACCAGCTTCATGGCCTGACGCATATCGGCGGCGAAAAAACGCTTAACTTGCATATCCCACTACCTCAGCCGTTGGGGCCCACGGTGGCAACGATAGTCACTTGCTTGTTGTCCGGTATTTCCTGGTACGCCAAAACATGCAAGTTCGGCACCGCCAGACGGCCGAAACGCGACAGCATCGCGCGGATCGGCCCTGCGACCAGAAGGATCGCCGGCTGCGCCTGCATCTCCTGGCGTTGAGCCGCTTCGATCAATGAACGCTGCAGCTTCTCGGCCATGCTCGGCTCAAGAAGCACACCGTCTTCTTGGCCTTGCCCAGCCCTTTGCAGACTATTGAGCAAAATCTGTTCCAACCTTGGCTCGAGGGTAATGACAGGCAGCTCGGACTCAACGCCGACAATGCTTTGCACGATAGCTCGACACAATCCAACACGCACTGCCGCAACCAATGCGGCGGTATCTTGACTCTTGCCCGCGTTGTTGGCGATCGCCTCGGCGATACTGCGGATGTCGCGTACTGGCACTTGCTCGGCAAGCAATGCCTGCAGCACCTTGAGCAGGCCCGACAAGGAAATGACACCCGGCACCAACTCCTCGGCCAGCTTCGGAGAGGCCTTGGCCAGCACCTGCAACAGTTGCTGGACTTCCTCGTGGCCGATCAGCTCATGGCAGTGCTTGTAGAGGATCTGGTTCAGGTGGGTGGCGACCACGGTACTGGCATCCACCACCGTGTAGCCCAGCGACTGCGCCTGACTGCGCTGGCCGACGTCGATCCACACCGCTTCCAGGCCAAACGCCGGGTCGCGCGCGGCGATACCGTTGAGCGTGCCGAACACCTGACCCGGGTTGATCGCCAGTTCGCGGTCCGGATAGATTTCCGCCTCGGCCAGGATCACCCCCATCAGCGTCAAGCGATAAGCGCTGGGTGCCAGGTCGAGGTTGTCGCGGATGTGCACGGTGGGCATGAGGAAGCCCAGGTCCTGGGAGAGCTTCTTGCGCACCCCCTTGATCCGCGCCAGCAACTGCCCGCCCTGGTTGCGGTCGACCAGCGGAATCAGACGGTAGCCGACCTCCAGGCCGATCATGTCGATCGGCGTCACATCGTCCCAGCCCAGCTCCTTGGTCTCCAGGGCACGTTGGGGCGATGGCAGCAGGTCTTGCTCGCGCTGCGCCTCCTCCTGTGCCTTGACCTTGACCTGTTGCTGCTTGCGCCAGACCAGGTAAGCACCGCCAGCGGCGATCAGGCCAAGGCTGAGAAAGGCGATATGCGGCATGCCCGGCACCAGGCCGATGACCACCATCAAACCTGCGGACACCGCCAGCGCCTTGGGCGAATCGAACATCTGCCGATTGATCTGCTTGCCCATGTCCTCGGAGCCCGAGGCCCGGGTGACCATGATCGCCGCAGCGGTGGACAGCAGCAGCGAGGGCAACTGCGCCACCAAACCGTCACCGATGGTCAGCAAGGCGTAGACCTTGCCCGCTTCGCTGAACGGCATGCCATGTTGCAGCATGCCGATCAGCATGCCGCCGATCAGGTTGATGAAGAGGATCAGCAGGCCAGCGATGGCATCACCGCGAACGAACTTGCTGGCACCGTCCATCGAACCGTAGAACTCGGCCTCCTGGGCCACCTCGGCGCGACGCGACTTAGCCTGGGCCTGATCGATCAGGCCGGCGTTGAGGTCGGCGTCGATGGCCATCTGCTTGCCGGGCATGGCGTCGAGAGTGAAGCGCGCACTCACCTCGGAGATCCGGCCAGCGCCCTTGGTGACCACGACGAAGTTGATGATCATCAGGATGGAGAAAACCACCGCACCGACGACGTAGTTGCCGCCGATCACCACCTCACCGAAGGCCTGGATCACCTTGCCCGCCGCCTGGTGGCCCTCATGGCCGTGGAGCATCACCACCCGCGTCGACGCCACGTTCAGCGCAAGACGCAACAAGGTCGCCACCAGCAGGATGGTCGGGAACGCGGCAAAGTCCAACGGACGCAGGGCGTACACGCAAACCAGCAGGACCACGATCGACAGCGCGATGTTGAAGGTGAAGAACACATCGAGCAGGAACGGCGGCACCGGCAACATCATCATTGCCAACATCACCAGCAACAACAGCGGCACGCCGAGATTGCCCCGCCCCAGACCTGCCAGGTTGGTTCGGGCGCTGTTGATTAACTGAGTGCGATCCACCGCGAGTCCTCTTGAAGCAAAACTTTGACGCCTGGGTGGCGCCTGGCGCTGGCTCTGCAAGAAGCTTTCCAACTTTTACAAGCGGCAAGTAGAAGCGGATCGCGCACCAATGTCAGTCTGCGTTGCCGGTACCGATGCATCGCGGGCAAGCCCGCTCCTACAAGTCCAGCGTGGGCGCTTGCTCTGTGTGGCTGTCAGGTATCGCGGCGCAGGTCCGGGGGGATCGGCAGGTCGTCCTTGAGCGGCTCCGGCGCTTTGCCCTTACCGGCCCGGTGCTGGCGGATCTGGAACACGTAGGCCAACACCTGCGCCACCGCCAGGTACAGCCCAGCCGGAATCTCCTGCTCGAGCTCGGTGGAGTAGTAGATCGCCCGCGCCAGGGCTGGCGACTCAAGGATCTGCACCTTGTGCTCGACCCCGATCTCGCGAATCTTCAAGGCAATGAAATCGGTGCCCTTGGCCAACAGCAAGGGCGCCGCCCCGCCCTTCTCCGGGTCGTACTTGAGCGCCACGGCATAGTGGGTCGGGTTGGTGATGATCACGTCGGCTTCAGGGACCGCCGCCATCATCCGCCGCTGCGAGATTTCGCGCTGCAACTGGCGGATACGCTGCTTGACCTCAGGCTTGCCTTCGATGTCCTTGTATTCGTCGCGCACTTCCTGCTTGGTCATCTTCAGCTTCTTGTGCGCCTGCCAGAGCTGGAACGGTACGTCCACCGCCGCGATCAGCAGCAACCCGGCGGCCATCCACAATGCGCTCCAGCCAACCAACTGGACGCTATGGATGATCGCCTGTTCCAACGGCTCGTTGGCGATCGCCAGTAACGCGTCGCGGTCGGACGAAAGCACCACCAAGGCCACCAGCAGGATGACGAAGAACTTGGCCAGGGCCTTGAGCAATTCGGTCAGGGCATGCAGAGAGAACATGCGCTTGATCCCGGACAACGGGTTCAGGCGGCTGAACTTCGGTTGCAGCAGGCTGCCGGAAAACAGGAAGCCGCCAAGGGCGACCGGCCCGATGATCGAGGCCAGCAACAGCACCACCAGCACCGGCTGGGTCGCCCACAGCGCCATCTTGCCCGAGGCGAGCAGGAACATGCCCATGGAGCGCTCGTCGATCAGCACTTCGCGCGACAGGCTGAAGTTGATGCGCATCAACTCCATCAAGGTCTCGGCCAGCGCGCCGCCGAATGCCAGCAGCCCGCCGGCGCCAGCCAGGGTCACCGCCACGGTGTTGAGCTCCTTGGAACGGGCGATCTCCCCCTTCTCGCGCGCATCCTTCTTGCGCTTGTCGGTGGGTTCTTCTGTCTTGTCCTGACCGCTTTCGCTCTCTGCCATGCTCAGGACGCCCGCGCCAGTTCACGCAGCCATTGCAGCGCCTGGCTGGCCAATGCCTGGTAGTGGGGAAGGATATCGGCCAGCACCACCCAAAAGATGCCCATGCCGAGCACCAGGGTCAGCGGAAAGCCGATGGAAAAGATGTTCAGTTGCGGCGCGGCGCGGGTCATCACGCCGAAGGCGATGTTGACCACCAGCAATGCCGTGATCGCCGGCAACACCAGCAGCAACGCGGCGCCCATCACCCAGCCCAGGCGCCCGGCCAACTCCCAGAAGTGATTGACCATCAGCCCACCCCCGACTGGCAAGGTGGTGAAGCTTTCGATCAGCACTTCGAACACCACCAGATGGCCATTCATCGTCAGGAACAGCAAGCTCACCAACATGGTCATGAACTGGCTGACCACCGCCACGTTGACGCCGTTGGCCGGATCGACCATCGAGGCGAAGCCCATACCCATCTGGATGGCGATGATCTGCCCGGCCACCACGAAGGCCTGGAACAGCATCTGCAACGAGAAACCGAACAAGGCGCCGATGATGATCTGCTCGGCGCACAACAGCAGCCCGCTCAGCCCCAGGGGATTGACCTCGGGCAATGGCGGCAGCCCGGGGACGATCACAACGGTGATCGCCACCGCCAGGTACAGGCGGATACGCGCAGGCAGCATCTTGGTGCCGATGATCGGCATGGTCATCAGTACCGCCGTCACCCGGAACAGCGGCAGGATGAAGGTGGCGACCCAGGTGCCGATCTGCGTGTCGGTCAACTCGAGCATGGCCGACTCAACCGATCAACTGCGGAATGCTGGTGTATAGGCCGATGAAATACTCCATGAACTTCTGCACCAGCCAGGGCCCCGCCAGGATCAGGGTCACCAGCATCATCAGCAAGCGCGGCAGAAAGCTCAAGGTCTGCTCGTTGATCTGGGTGGCGGCCTGGAACATCGCCACCACCAGGCCGACCAACAGGCTCGGCACCACCAGGGTGGCGACCATCAGGGTGGTCAGCCACAGGGCGTCACGGAACAGGTCGACAGCGACTTCAGGGGTCATGGGCCATTCTCCTTGCGGGCGTCAAACGCCGCCGAAACTGCCGGCCAGGGTGCCCATGATCAGCGCCCAGCCATCGACCAGCACGAACAGCATGATCTTGAACGGCAGCGAGATGATCAACGGCGAGAGCATCATCATGCCCATGGCCATCAGTACACTGGCGACCACCAGGTCGATGATCAGGAACGGAATGAAGATCATGAAGCCGATCTGGAACGCGGTCTTGAGCTCCGAGGTGACGAACGCCGGCACCAGGATAGTCAGGGGCGCCGCCTCCGGAGCAGGGATGTCGGTGCGCTTGGACAGGCGCATGAACAGGTCCAGGTCGCTCTGCCGAGTCTGCGCCAGCATGAAGTCCTTGAGCGGCACCTGGGCCTTGTCGATCGCCTCCTGGGCGGCCATCTGCTCGTTCAGATAGGGCTGCAGGGCGTCCGTGTTCACCCGATCGAACACCGGCGCCATGATGAACAGAGTCAGGAACAGCGCCATGCCGGTCAGTAGTTGGTTCGATGGCGTCTGTTGCAGGCCCAGGGCCTGGCGCAGGATCGAGAAGACGATGATGATGCGGGTGAAGCTGGTCATCAGGATGACGAACGCCGGGATGAAACTCAGCGCAGTCATGATCAGCAGGATCTGCAAGCTGACCGAATACTCCTGCTGGCCGTCCGGGCCGCTGGAGAGGGTGATGGCCGGTATCGACAATGGGTCGGCAGCCAGGGCCATCGGCGCCGCCAGCATCAGCGCCAGGGTCAACAGCATGCGCAAGGCGCCCATCACGACCTGTCCTTATGGTCCTTGCCCATCAGCTCCATCAGCCGCTGGGCGAACTCCGGCGTCGCCTGGCGGGCACCGGCAGGCACCTCCACCGGCTCGGCCAGTACATGCAGGGCCTGGATGCTGCCCGGCGTGTGCCCAAGCAGGATCTGCTCCTTACCCACCTGCACCAGCAGCAGCCGGTCGCGCGAGCCAATGGCACGGCTGCCAAGGATCTCGATCACCTGGCCACCACGAGGTGAAACGCCCTGCACCCGGCGCAGCAGCCAGGCCAACAGGAAGATCAGGCCAATCACCAGCAACAACCCGAACACCAGTTGCGCCAGTTGCCCTCCCAGACTGCCAGGTGTCGGCGCCGCTGCCGCCGGTTCAGCCGCCGCTGCGGCGGCCAGTTCGCTACCGAGCAGCATGCCCAGGGCCAGCCCGGCCCGCATCATGCCCTTCATTCAGCGCAGCTTCTTGATGCGTTCGCTGGGGCTGATCACGTCAGTCAGGCGGATGCCGAACTTTTCGTTGACCACCACCACCTCGCCATGGGCGATCAGGGTGCCGTTGACCAGCACATCCAGCGGCTCGCCAGCCAGGCGGTCGAGCTCGATCACCGACCCCTGGTTGAGTTGCAGCAGGTTGCGGATGCTGATCTCGGTGCTGCCGACTTCCATGGAGATGTTCACCGGAATGTCGAGGATCACGTCCAGGTTCGGACCTTCTAGGCTGACCTGCTCATTGGGCTTGGGCGAGCTGGCGAACTCTTCCATGGGCAGACGGCCCGAGCCTGCGGAAGCGGCGTTACCCGCATCGGCGGCCAACAAGGCGTCGATATCGGCCTGGCCGGCGTTACCGGTCTCTTGCAGGGCCGCGGCCCATTCGTCGGCCAGGGCCTGCTCTTCCGGGGAAGTGATCTCGTTTTCGTTAGCCATGATGTCCTCGACAGGCATTCAATTCAGGAATTGCGACCGGCGCACGCTCAGCGGCGTTCGACCGGATCGATGATCTGCAGGGCCAGGGTGCCCTTGTGCGAACCCAGCCGGGCCTTGAACGACGGCACGCCATTGGCGCGCAGCACCAGGTGCTCTGGCAACTCCACCGGGATCACGTCGCCCGGCTGCATGTGCAGGATGTCGCGCAGCTTCAACTGACGCCGGGCTACGGTCGCACTGATCGGCACGCTGACGTCCAGAACATCCTCGCGCAGGGCCTTGACCCAGCGCTCGTCCTGATCGTCCAGGTCGGACTGAAAGCCCGCATCGAGCATCTCGCGCACCGGCTCGATCATCGAGTACGGCATGGTCACGTGCAGGTCGCCACCGCCGCCGTCGAGCTCGATGTGGAAGGTCGAGACCACCACCGCTTCGCTCGGGCCGACGATGTTGGCCATGGCAGGGTTGACCTCCGAGTTGATGTACTCGAAGTTGACCGGCATGATCGCTTGCCAGGCCTCCTTGAGATCGACGAAGGCCTGGTCCAGCACCATGCGCACCACCCGCAGTTCGGTCGGGGTGAACTCGCGTCCTTCGATCTTGGCGTGACGGCCGTCGCCGCCGAAGAAGTTGTCCACCAGCTTGAACACCAGCTTGGCGTCGAGGATGAACAGCGACGTGCCGCGCAGCGGCTTGATCTTGACCAGGTTGAGGCTGGTCGGCACATACAGAGAGTGCACGTACTCGCCGAATTTCATCACCTGCACGCCGCCGACCGCCACGTCGGCGGAGCGGCGCAGAAGGTTGAACATGCTGATGCGGGTGTAGCGGGCGAAACGCTCGTTGATCATTTCCAGGGTCGGCATGCGACCCCGGACGATCCGGTCCTGGCTGGTCAGGTCATAGCTCTTGACGCTGCCCGGCTCACTGACGCTTTCGGTTTGTACCAGCCCATCATCGACACCATGCAACAGAGCATCGATCTCATCCTGGGACAGCAGGTCCTGCACGGCCATCGGGGGGCTCCTACTGCAATACGAAATTGGTGAACAGCAACTGCTCGACGACCGGCGCGCCGACTTCCTTCTGCGCCACTTCCTGGACCACCGCAGTGGCCTTCTGGCGCAGCATTTCCTGGCCCACCGGGCTGCTGGCCAGGGTGTCGAAGCCCTGGCCGGAGAACATCATGACCAGGTTGTTGCGGATGACCGGCATATGCACCTTCAGGGCATTCAGCGCTGCCTGGTCACGCCCTTGCAGGGTGATGCTCACCTGCATGTAGCGCTGCCGGCCGTTCTGGTTGAAGTTGACCACGAAGGGCGGTGTCAATGGCTCGTAGACCGCTGCTGGCTTGCCGTTGGCCGCCGCCGCGTCGAGCGCCGAGGCGCTCTGGGATTTGTGCATGAAGAACCAGGTGGCGCCCACCGACAGGCCCACGGCCAGCAGCAGAGCCAGCACCAGCAGCAAGATCAGCTTGAGTTTGCCTTTCGCGGCGGGGTCTTTCACTGCGTCGCTCTTCGCCATGCCAATAATCCGTCACCCATCGGGGGTTTCAAAGGAGATGACGTGGCTTGAGCAAGTGTTATGCCAGATTCGTTCAGGGGCAGCGCTGTCGGGGCCGGGTCAGGCGTAGTAATCCACCGCACTGGAACCGACCACCACTTGCCGCTCCACCGGCATCGCGGCATTGGCGGGGTCACCGGGGTCGTCCTCGCCGGCAGCCGCACGGCGGGCCGCCACGCCACTGAGCGACGAACCCTCAGGCTGACCCTGTTGCTGCTGCCCGCGGGACTGGTCGGCGACATTGACGTCAGGCTGCGCGAGGCCTTGCTGGGCGAACAGTTCGCGTAGGCGGTGCACCTGGCTTTCCAGCGCATCGCGCACCCCCACGTGACCACTCATGAAGGTGACCTGGGTCTGCTGGTCTGCTGCCACATTGACGCGGATGTCCAAGCGGCCGAGCTCGGCCGGTTCGAGCTGGATGTCCGCAGACTTGAGGTTCTGGCTCGACAGGTACATGACCCGGTTGACCAGCCCTTCGGTCCAGGCGTTCTGGTTCATCGCCAGCGGCTGGTGCAGCAGGTTGCTCGCTGGCACGGCGTTGGCGGTCTTGGCCGTGGCCGCCTGGGTCAGGCTGTTCAGGCGGTCGGCAAAGTCATCGACGCGGGTATCGCTCGACGCGCTTTTGAGGTCCTTCAGGCCATCGTCGAGCAACCCAGAGAAGGCTTTGTCGCCTGGCTCGCCCTGCTCGGCTTCGGCACCCGGCTCCTGCAGCAGGTTCGCCAAGGTATTGACGAGCGCTTGCGGCTGGCTCGTCTCAGACTGTGCGTTCGCCTTGGATGAAGCATGGGCCTGGGCGTTCTGCTCCAGCGCCAAGCGCAGGGCCGGCAGGTCATCCAGCGGATCGGCCTGCGGATCGAATGCGCCATCCTCTTCCGGCGTGGACGGTAGCGCGGGCACCGGCTGCTGGACGGCAGCCTGCAGCACCGGGGTCACCATTTCGGCCTGGGCCTGGATCAACTGCGCGCCCGGCTGGGCGTCAGTAATCTGACCTGCGACCAGACTGGCATCGGTCAGCTTCGACTGGCTGCCGTCGCCCTTGTCCTTTTCCGCCCCCGGCAAACTTTTGCCGCCAGCGGCAGGTTCCGGCTTGTCCTTGGGCTTGGCCGACATCTCCTTGCCATCGGCCGCAACGGTTTTGTCACGCCCCTGCCGTGCCAGCACCTGGTCGAAGGCCCCAGCCTTGCCGCCAACTGCCTGCTGCGGCTGCTCCGCCAGGTTGGCGGCAGCGCGCGAGGTCTTGCTCACGGCACTGGTTTGCAACAGTGGGTTGGGGGCGACAGGCATTGAAAAGATCTCCAGGCCAGAGGGCTGTATTCATCTGGACAGAAGACAGAGCAAAACTCGCGCCAGGTTCCTGTTTACTCTGCAGAAACCCGTTGCCGTTCATCACGATAGAAGCGCTGGACCTCGACGTATTCCTGGTCGATACGGTTGATCAGGTCTTCGATACCGTACAGGGGTTGTTGCCTGACCCGTTCTTCAAGCTGCCGGCACAACTCGGCCAGACCGACCGCCCCCATGTTGCTGCTGCTGCCCTTGAAGCTGTGCGCAGCCAGCCCGAGCTCGCCGGCGTCCTTGGCCTCGTGCAACTGGCTCAGACGCTTTTCGGAGTCTTCGAGAAAGGTTTCCA
This sequence comes from Pseudomonas sp. X10, assembly GCF_054889225.1. Lineage (NCBI taxonomy): Bacteria > Pseudomonadati > Pseudomonadota > Gammaproteobacteria > Pseudomonadales > Pseudomonadaceae > Pseudomonas > Pseudomonas sp. X10. The sequence goes on from NZ_CM142677.1 coordinate 3,971,641, forward strand.
GCAGTTGCAGGTAGCCATCTTCCATGACTTCCTGCAGGTCGCTGAGGACCTTGTGATCGATGTGATTGTCGGACACTTGTTCACTCCTTGATCAAGTTGCATTATGCCTGAGCCTCCCAGGCAAACTCCACGCGCGCGCACCGTCCATCATCCAGCCATTGCGCACTCTGGCTCAAACGCCGCACCAGGCTCAGCCCTCGCCCGCAAAAGCGCTGCTCCCCGAGCGGACGCGCCAGCACTTGGTCGACATCGAAGCCGACCCCACTGTCACGGACCTCAATCATCAGACGGCCGCCAGTACCGAAGGGTTCAACACGCAGGTCGATGCACACGAAACCCTCGACCTGCCGCGCCAGACGCTGGTTGCGCTCCAGGTAATACTGCGCGAAACCCTCGGCATCGCGCTTGAGCCGGGAATCCAGGCCCAACACACCATGCTCCAGGGCATTGGAATACAGTTCGCTGAGCACGCTGTACAAGGCCCCGCTGCTGGGGCGCAAGCCATGGATTTCCTGAAGCAGTTGCACCAGATATGGCACGGGGTTGAAGCGCTTCAAGCTGTCGCCACGCAATTCGAAATGCAGCGACCAGTCCAGCGGGCTTGAGCGGCCGCTATCAGAGTAGACCACCGCCGGCGCCGCCAACTGGTCGGGACCAACCATACGGATTTCCAGCAAGCTGATATCGTCACGGGCGCGGCCGCCAAAGCGCTCCAGAGCTTGCAGCACCTCGCCGAACAAGTGCTCCGGGTCCTGGTTGCCGGCCAGCACCGCACGCAGGCGCTCGACCCCGAACAACTGATCCTGCTCGTCGCTGGTATCGACCACACCATCGGACAGCAGCAACAACCGCTCGCCTTCCCGTAGCGGCAGGACTTCAGTGCTGTCATCGAACTGCTCGGGGGCCAGGATGCCCAGGGGCAGATGGCGCGACACCAAGGGCGTCAGGCGCTGGCCACTGCTGGACAGCCTGTAGCCGTCCGGCATACCGCCATTCCATACCTCGACCGAGCCGCGCTGGAAGCTCAGGTTGAGCAGCAGCGCGCAACAGAACATATCCACTGGCAAGATGCGCTTGAGCTTGGCGTTCATCTCGCGCAGCGTCTCCACCAGGCCGTAGCCCTTGGCGGTCATGCCATAGAACACCTCGGCCAATGGCATCGCGCCGACGGCCGCCGGCAAGCCATGCCCGGTGAAATCGCCCAGCAACACATGCATGTCGCCCGAAGGCGTGAAGGCCGCCAGAAGCAGGTCACCATTGAACAAGGCATAGGGCGATTGCAGGTAGCGGATGTTCGGCGAACTCAGGCACCCGGAGTGAGCCACCTTGTCGAACACCGCCTTGGCCACCCGTTGCTCGTTGAGCAGGTGATGATGGTGCCGGATGATCTGGTCGCGCTGCTGCAGCACCGTCTCTTGCAGGCGTCGCAAGCGGTCCATCGCCCGAATCTTGGCCGCCAGGATCACCGCGTTGTAAGGCTTGGCCAGGAAGTCGTCGCCGCCCGCCTCCAGGCAGCGCACCAAGGCCTGCTCCTCGTTCAGCGAAGTGAGGAAGATAATCGGCACCAGCGCCTCGCCAGCCAGGGCCTTGATCCGCCGCGCGGCCTCGAAGCCATCCATGACCGGCATCAAGGCATCGAGCAACACCAACTGCGGGCGCTGCTCGACGAACAAAGCGACTGCCTGCTCACCGTCCTCGGCGGTGAAGACCCGGTGCCCCTGGCGCCGCACGATCTGCGCCAGCAACAAACGGTCCGCCGCGCCATCTTCGGCGATCAGCACGCTCAGCGCTTCGTCGGCCGGCATGGGCAGCTTCAACTGATGTCGAAGAGCTTGTCGAAATTGGAGATGGCGAGGATCTTGCGCACATCGGCACTGGTATTGATCACGCGGACCTCCGAGTCATCACCACCGACATGATCGCGCAGCAGCAAGAGCATGCCGAGGGCGGAGCTGTCCAGGTAGGTGGCTTCCTTGAGGTCCACTATCACGGAGTCGAGCTTGTAGCTCTGACGCTCGTAGGCATCCCTGAATTCCTGGTGTTTGCCGTAGTCAAAGCGGCCCTTGACCTTGATCGTCAATTTATTCCCTTCCGGGGACAAAACAGATTCGACTGCCATGCTAGCGATTCCTTCGATGATGGCGAATGCGGACTACAGAAGGTGTAGCAGCCAACCCTGGGGGCGACAAGGCAGGTGATCGGGAATGTCTAGGCGGGGACGACTCGGTCGAGAGCAGGCGAATTCAGCCGATATGCTGCCGGGGCAGGCGCTGTGACAGCTCGTCGAGCAGCTTCTGTTCACGCTTGTCTTCAGCCCGCCGCGCCTCATCAAGGTAACGCTGCACCAGCTTGCGCAAGCCCTCGACCCGCGCATAGGCCTGCTGCCAAGTGCCCCTGGCATTGTCCAGGTTGGTCTGGTGCCAGACCAGACTCTGGCGCTGCTGGGTCATGGCCGCCTCCAGTTGGCCGAGGAAGCGCTGATAATTGACCAGCCAGGCGCCATTGACTCCCTGCCCGCCACGGTTGATCCACTGCGCCTGGTAATCCTCGCGAAAGCGCTCGAGCTCGGCCAGCTTGGCCTGGGCCTGCCCCACCTGCTGCTGGAACTGCCCCAGGCGCTGAGCGGCCTTGCGCTCGGCGTCTTCGGCCATTTCCACCACTGGCGCCAGGCGCGCGGCACGACTTGGCAAGGCCATGGCCTATCAGTTGCCCGCAGGCGCAGCGAAGACGCTGCCCAACTGCTCGCGGCTCTGCTCCATGCCGACGTTCTCGTCCAACCGTTGGCGCAAAAAGCCCACCAGCTTGGATTGCAGCGCGATGGCTAGGTCCGTCTCCGGGTCGCCGCCGGCCACGTAGGCGCCCACGCTGATCAGGTCGCGGCTCTGGGACAGGCGCGACCATAGCTGCTTGAACTGCTGCGCCTGACGCAAATGATCAGGACTGACCACCTGGGGCATGACGCGGCTGATCGAGGCCTCGATGTCGATGGCCGGGTAATGCCCCTCCTCGGCCAGGCGCCGCGACAGTACGAAGTGGCCGTCGAGCACACCCCGCGCCGAGTCGGCGATCGGGTCTTGCTGGTCATCCCCTTCGGACAGCACCGTATAGAAAGCGGTGATCGAACCACCGCCAGGCTCGCCGTTACCCGCCCGCTCCACCAGCTTGGGCAACTTGGCGAACACCGAAGGCGGATAGCCACGGGTAGCCGGCGGTTCGCCGATGGCCAGGGCGATTTCCCGCTGGGCCTGGGCGAAGCGGGTCAGCGAGTCCATCAGCAGAAGGACATTCTTGCCCTTGTCACGGAAATATTCGGCGATGCGCGTGCAGTACATGGCCGCACGCAGGCGCATCAACGGCGCGTCGTCCGCCGGCGAGGCCACCACCACCGAGCGCTTGAGGCCCTCTTCGCCAAGGATGTGCTCGATGAACTCCTTCACCTCGCGGCCGCGCTCGCCGATCAGACCGACGACGATGATCTCGGCTTCGGTGAAGCGGGTCATCATGCCCAGCAATACCGACTTACCCACGCCAGTACCGGCGAACAGGCCCAAACGCTGGCCACGGCCCACCGTCAGCAGGCCGTTGATACTGCGAATGCCCACGTCCAGCGGCTGGCTGATCGGGTCGCGATTGAGGGGGTTGATCAGCGGGCCATCCATCGGCACCCAGTCTTCGGCCTTCATGCCGCCCTTGCCATCGAGGGCGCGGCCGGCACCGTCCAGCACCCGTCCCAGCATGCTCATGCCCATGGGCAAACGGCCACTGTCGTCCAAGGGCACCACGCGCGCGCCAGGGGCGATCCCGGCGACGCTACCGACCGGCATGAGGAACACCTTGCCAGCAGCAAACCCCATCACTTCCGCTTCGACCCGCACCGGGTGGTAGCTGTCGTCATTGATCACCACGCAGCGGCTGCCCACCGCGGCGCGCAGGCCTTCGGCCTCCAGGGTCAGGCCGACCATGCGCAGCAGGCGCCCTTCCACCACGGGCTGGGACGGCAGCTTCACCGCGTCGGCATAGCCGCCCAGGCGCTTGCCGAAACTGGTGCGGTCAAGGCGCATCGTGGTCATCCAGTTCGATGGCGATGTCCGGTGCCGCCGGGTGCAAGGCCTGGTCATGCAACTGGTCGAACAATTGCGCCAGGGCCTTCTCGATGCGCGTCTCGATACTGGCATCGATGCGGCTGTGCGCCGTTTCGATACGGCAACCGCCTGGCAACAGGGATTCGTCTTCGAGCAGCTTCCAGTTCTCCTCGTGGCGCTCGCGCAAAACCTTGACCAGCTCGAAGTCCTGGGGATTGAGGTGAATGCGGATGTTCTCGGCGCCCATTGGCAGCAGCTTGAGGGCCTCGCGCAAGACATGGCTGATCTGGCTGGAATCGGTGCGCAGCTCACGGCCGATCACCTGGCGGGTAATGTGCCCAACCAGGTTCACCAGCGCCTTCTCGATCTGAGTGTCCTGCTCGGCAATCGGCTCGAGCAGGTGGCCCATCAGTTTCTCCAGGCTGGCCAGCTTGGCCGTCAGGGCCACCTCGGCCTCTTGGCGCACCTTGAGCTGGGTGCTGTGGAAACCCTCGCGCTCGCCGGTGGCGAAGCCTTCGTTGTAGGCCTCCTGGCGGATGCTCTCGAGCTCCTCGAGGGTCAGCGGCTGGACCTCCTCCAGCGGCACTTCCTCGACTTCTTCCTCGACGGTCTCGGGCTCCGCTTCCAGTTCCGGCGCGGGCTCAGGCTCCGGGTCGAAGCTGGGCAAGGCCCAGACGTCGACCCCTTCCAGGTCGCGGGCGCGGATCAGGTCGCTGAGGTGTTCGGTGGTGGACATGCTGTCAGATACTCGAAATGCGCCTGGCGCCTGTAGGAGCGGGCTTGCCCGCGATAGCGCCAGAAGGAACAAAGATCGTCTACCGATCGTATGCCATCGCGGGCAAGCCCGCTCCTACAGGGAGTGCGTCGATCAGTGGCAATCAGATCATCTCTTCCGCGCCCTTGCCTCCGAGCACGATCTCGCCGGCTTCGGCCATCCGCCGGGCGATGGTGAGGATTTCCTTCTGCGCCGCTTCGACATCGCTGACCCGCACCGGCCCCTTGGCCTCCAGGTCGTCACGCAACAGCTCCGAGGCCCGCTTGGACATATTCTTGAAGATCTTGTCCTTGACCCGCTCGTCGGCGCCCTTGAGCGAGATCACCAGCACGTCGGAGGAAATCTCCCGCAGCAACGCCTGGATACCACGGTCGTCGACGTCGGAAAGGTTGTTGAAGACGAACATCAGGTCTTCGATCTGCTCGGACAGGTCGTTGTCGATCTCGCGGATCGAATCCATCAGTTGACCTTCCACCGAACTGTCGAGGAAGTTCATGATGTCGGCCGCACGCTTGATGCCGCCCAAGGTGGTGCGCGCGGCATTGGAGTTGCCGGAGAACTGCTTCTCGAGGATCTGGTTCAGCTCCTTGAGCGCCGCCGGTTGCACGGTGTTGAGAGAGGACACGCGCAGGATGATGTCCAGGCGCACCTTGTGGTCGAAATTGCTCAGTACTTCACCGGCCTGGTCCGGGTCCAGGTAGGCGACGACGATGGCCTGGATCTGCGGGTGCTCGTAGCGGATGACGTCGGCCACGGCACGCGGCTCCATCCACTTGAGGCTGTCCAAGCCGCTGGTGTTGCCGCCGAGCAGGATACGGTCGATCAGGCCGTTGGCCTTGTCCTCACCCAACGCCTGATTGAGCATCTTGCGGATATAGCCGTCCGAACCCACACCAAGGCTGGTCTGGTCGCCGACGATCTCGACGAACTCGCTCATCACCTGTTCGACCTGTTCACGATGGACATTGCCCATCTGCGCCATGGCCACGCCGACCCGCTGCACTTCCTTCGGCCCCATGTGCCGCAGTACCTGGGCCGCGTCGGTCTCGCCCAAGGACAGCAGGAGGATCGCCGCCTTGTCGACACGGCTCAGCTTGGCGGTAACGGCTCGGTTGTCACTCATCGGCGTTGATCCACTCTTTGACGACCTGGGCTACCCGGCCCGGGTCTTCGGCCACCAGGCCCTTGATTGCGTTCAGCTGTGCTTCGTAACCCTCGCTGGGGCTCGGCAACAGAATGCTTTGCGGACCACCCAGGCTGACGCGGTCGTTGGCCAACTCGCCATCCAGGCCGAGCATGCCGCCCAGCTCCATGTCGCTGTCAGGTGCAGCCTGCTTGCTGCCACCGGTAATGTTGTTGAGTACAGGACGCAGCACGCCGAACACCAGGACCAGGATGAACAGCACGCCCATCACCTGCTTGATCACGTCCCAGAACCACGGTTGAGAGTAGAACGGGATCTCGGCGATCACCTCGCCACGGTCGGCGGCGAAAGGCACATTGATCACGCTGACACTGTCGCCACGGCTGGCGTCGAAACCGACCGCGTCCTGCACCAGCCGGGTGAAGCGCGCCAGGTCGTCGGCCGCCCAGGGCGCGCGGGTGGCCTCGCCGGTGGCCGCGTCGAACTTGACCTGATCATCGACCACCACCGCCACCGACAGCCGGGTCAAGCGCCCCTGCTGCTGGCGAGTATGGCTGATCGAGCGGTCCAGCTCGAAGTTCCGGGTCGACTGCTGGCGCTTGTCGCTCGGATAAGGCGCGAGCATTGGTTGGCCGGTGGCCGGGTCCATGATCTGCTGGCCGTTGGCGTCGAGCAGCGGTTGACCAGGCTGCACCGCACCGGCTGCGGCGGCGGTGCCACCGGTGGTCTGCGGTGCCGAGGCCGGGCCGGGTGGCTGGTTGCTCAGTGCGCCAGGCACGCCCTGTGGCCCCTGGCTGCTGGAGCGCTGCTCGTTGACCGACTGCTCGCTGCGCAAGGCCGGCTGGTCGGGGTTGAATTGCTCGGAGGTGGACTCGACGGCGCTGAAGTCGATGTCGGCAGACACCTCGGCCTTGTAGCGGTCATTGCCCAGCACCGGCTGCAGGATGTTGTGCACGCGCTGGGTCAGCATGCCTTCCATGCGCCGGCTGTAGTCGAACTGCTTGCCGGCCATGGTCAGCTCGGTGTTCTGGATCTGGTCGGAGAGCAGGTTGCCCTTCTGGTCGACCACGGTGACCTGGGACTTGTCCAGTTCAGGGACACTGGTCGCCACCAGATTGACGATGGCCGCCACCTGACCACCTTCCAAGGTACGGCCTGGGTACATTTCGACCAGTACGGAGGCACTCGGCCTACGCTCGTCACGGACGAACACCGAGCTCTTCGGGATCGCCAGGTGCACACGTGCCGCCTTGACGTTGTTCAGGCTGGAGACGGTACGGGCCAGCTCGCCTTCCAGGCCCCGGCGGTAACGGGTCGCCTCCATGAACTGACTGGTGCCCAGTCCCTGGTCCTTGTCGAGGATTTCGAAACCGACGTTGCCATCGCTCGGCGCCACGCCAGCGGCGGCCAGCTTCAGGCGCGCGCGGGAGAGATCGTCGGCCTTGACCAGCAATACGCCGGAGTTGGGCTCGACGCGATAGCCAATGTCCGCGCTGGCCAGCGTCTCCATGACCTGCTTGGTGTCCATGCCCGCCAGGCTGCCGTACAGCGGTCGGTAGTCCGGCTGCTGCGACCAGAGCACGACGGCGAAACCGATCGCCACGCTGGCCGCGAGGCCGACCAGCAGACCGACCTGGCGCAGCGCGGGCATCTGCGAGATGTTTTCCAGGAACGACATGCCGAACAACGGCGGCTTGGATGCTGCCGGGCTGCTCTTCGCGGGCACGTTATCGACGACTGCTTCGGCCATGACTCACTCTCGCCCTTATACCGGCATCTGCATGATGTCTTGGTACGCCTGGACCAGCTTGTTGCGCACCTGGGTCAACGCCTGGAACGAGACAGTGGCTTTCTGCGAGGCAATCATGACGTCAGTGAGGTCGACACCACTCTTGCCGATCTCGAAGGCGTTGGCCAGTTGACTGGAAGCCTGCTGGGTGTCATGCACCTTGTTGATGGCCTGCCCCAGCATATCGGCAAAACTGCTCGAACCCAGCTCGGGCGCGGCGGCGGCCTTGGGCAGCGACATGGCGTCGGCCTGCATGGCCCGCATGTCCAGCATCAATCGATTGAATTCAACACCTTGGCTCATGGACTCATCTCTCCGAGGGCCGCATTTTTTTGACGCTCACGCAGCGAATAGGCAAGGGACTAGCAACAAGAGTGCCAGCCCTTGCGCAATGCTGTTAGAAACACCCTGGCAGGCTTCAGCCGTACAGGCTGGCCTCGACATCCAGGCCCGCATCGCGCATCTGCGCCAACTTGTAACGCAGGGTGCGCGGGCTGATGCCCAGGCGCTCGGCAGCCTCCTTGCGGCGACCGCGCTCGGCACGCAGGGTATCGATGATCATCTGGAACTCATGCCGGCGCATATCATCGCCCAGGCCACTGGACTCCTCGGCCACGGGCGGCGCTGCCACCGTTTGCGGCGTTGGCGCTGGTAGCGGGATGCCGCCCGCCAGACAGAAATCCGCCGCCTCGATCACCCCGCCTTGCTGCAGGATCAAGGCTCGCTGCAGGGCGTTGTCCAGTTCGCGCACATTGCCTGGCCAGGCGTAATCGCGCAGGCAGGTGCGGGCCGCCTCGGAAAGGCGGACCGGCGCATGCTTCATCTTGCTGGCGTGGCGCGCCAGCAAGCGCTCGGCAAGCGGCAGAATATCGCCGCTGCGCTCGCGCAACGGTCGCCAGGCCAGGGGGAACACCGACAGCCGATAGTACAGGTCCTCACGGAAGCGCCCCGCTGCCACTTCGCCGGCGAGGTCACGGTTAGTGGTGGCCAATACGCGGATGTCCAGGGCGATCGGCTTGCGTCCGCCGACCCGCTCCACTTCACGCTCCTGCAGCACGCGCAGCAGCTTGGCCTGCAGTCCCAGGGGCATCTCGGAAATCTCGTCCAGCAGCAAGGTGCCGCCATCGGCTTGCTCGAACTTGCCTGGCTGGGCCGCGATGGCGCCGGTGAAGGCGCCTTTCTCATGGCCGAACAAGGTCGCTTCGAGCATGTTGTCCGGAATCGCCGCGCAATTGATCGCCACGAACGGCCGCGCGGCCCGTGGCGACTGCTGGTGGATATAACGCGCCAACACTTCCTTGCCGGTGCCCGACTCACCGGAGATCAGCACCGTCGAATCGCTGCGCGCCACCCGCGCCGCCAGTTCCAGCAACTGCTGGCTGGCCGGCTCGCAAGCCACCGGCCCGTCGTCCTCGGCCAGCGCCAGACGGCCAGCGGCATGCCGCTCCACCAGCGCCAGCAAGGCCTTGGGCTCGAACGGCTTGACCAGGTAAACCACCGCACCCTGGCGCATGGCCTCCACCGCGCGCTCCACCGCGGCATGGGCGGTCATGAGCAACACCGGCAACTGCGGATAATGCTGGCGTAACTGCGCCAGCAACTGATGGCCGTCCATCCCCGGCATGTTCACATCGCTGACCACCAAGCTGAAGGCATCGGTGGCCACGACCTTCAGCGCCTCTTCCGCCGAGCCGACCGCCTGATAGGTAAAGCCACCGATCTCCAGGGTGTCGCCCAGCGCCTGGCGCAGCACGCGGTCATCCTCGACCAACAGGACCTTGGCCGCCATCACGCTGCCTCCATGCCAATCAACGGCAGGGTGACCCGTACACAGGTGCCCCGTCCAACCCGCGAGCGCAACTGCAGGCTGCCCTGGTGAGCCTGCACCACCGCTTTCACCACGGCCAGGCCAAGACCGGTGCCGGTGGCCTTGGTGGTCAGAAAAGGCTCGCCCAAGCGCGCCAGCAATGCCGCGTCGATACCACTGCCGGCATCACTGACGCACAGGTGCAGGTCCTGACCACGGCGGTACAGATGGACCTTGAGGCGGGCCGGCTCGGCACTGGCCTGCAAGGCGTTCTCGATCAGATTGAGCAAGGCGCCGACCAGGGTGTCGCGGTTGCACAACAACTCCCCCAGGTGCGTGTCGCATTGCCAGCGCACCGCATGCCCCTGGACATGGACCTGAGCCGCCTGCTGCAGCGCCTGGAATAACGCCTTGGGCGTCAGCCGCTCGCCCAGCGGCAACTCGCCACGGGCGAACACCAGCATGTCACGCACCTGGTGCTCCAGCTCGTGCAGGCGCTCCTTGAGATTGCCGGCGAAACGCTGACGGGTTTCCGGCGGCAAATCCTGTTCGGGGTCAGCCAGGTGACTGGCATAGAGCATGGCCGCCGACAGTGGCGTACGAATCTGATGCGCCAGGGACGCGACCATGCGCCCCAGCGACGACAAGCGCTCGTGGCGTGCCAACTGGTCCTGCAGGCGACGGGTTTCGGTGAGGTCATTGAGCAGCACCAACTGCCCCGGCTCGGCATCCAGCGAACGGGTGGCAATGGACAGGCGCCGGCCATCGCGCAAGGAGACTTCATGGCCGTCGTCTTCTCGCGGAGCGAAGCTGCGGGCAATCACCTGGCGCCACAGCTGGCCCACCAGCGGCTCACCGAGCAGCTCGCAGGCCGCCGGGTTGGCTTCGCGTACCAAGCCTTGGGCATCGATAACGATCACGCCGCCGGGCAGCAGGTCCAGCAGATTTTGCAAACGGTTAGCCAGGCGCTCCTTCTCGGCCAGCTCGGCCATGCGCTGGGCACTGACCACGGCCAACTCCCCCTTGAGCTCGCTGACCCGGGCCTCGAGCATCGTGTAGGACTGACTCAGCTGGCTGGATACCTGATTGAACAGGGCGAACGCCTGCTCGATGCCCAGTCGGCTTTCCTGCTCGACCGGGGTCCGCACCTGCGGATCGGGAATTCGGGAAATCGGGGCGGCCTGGGGCATCGTGCTCTCTCGCATGGCTGACCGTCATAAAAACGGTATGTTGCCAGCGATGTAGCAATAGGCGTGCCGGATATCAGCGAGCGAGGACTAGGTCCGAATCCAGCGACCGGCATTATAGGTAGGAGACGCAGGAACCAGCGTGAGCTGGCTCCTACCTTGGCCCGCACGCCCTGAGCAGCGAGGTCAATCCCCAGCCTGCTCGTCGCCCTCACGGCGGCTCATGCCGTATTTACGCATCTTCTCCACCAGGGTGGTACGACGGATACGCAGGCGTTCGGCGGCACGTGCGACGATGCCATTGGCATCATCCAGCGCCTGCTGGATCAGGCCCTGCTCCAGATTGCCGAGGTAGTCCTTCAGGTCCAACCCCTCAGGCGGCAGCATGGCGTGGCCGGCGAAATTCGGCGTATGGCCATTGATCGCCACGCGCTCTTCGAGGTCGGAACGCAGGCTGTCGGCCAACTGCTCGTCTTCATCATCGATGTAGCGGAATTTCTTCGGCAGTTCAGCCACGCCGATCACCCCGTAGGGATGCATGATCGCCATGCGCTCGACCAGATTGGCCAACTCGCGGACGTTGCCCGGCCAGCCGTGACGGCACAGCGACATGATTGCCGCCGAATTGAAGCGGATCGAACCGCGCTTCTCGTGCTCCATGCGCGAGATCAGCTCGTTCATCAACAGCGGAATATCCTCGACCCGCTCACGCAGCGGTGCCATCTCGATGGGGAAGACATTGAGACGGTAGTAGAGGTCTTCACGGAAGGTACCGCCCTCGATCATGGTTTCGAGGTTCTTGTGGGTGGCGGCGATGATGCGCACATCGATGCTCTGGGTCTTGTTGCTGCCGACCCGCTCGAAGGTGCGCTCCTGCAGCACGCGCAACAGCTTGACCTGCATCGGCAGCGGCATGTCGCCGATCTCGTCGAGGAACAGGGTGCCACCGTTGGCCAGCTCGAAACGCCCGGCACGGCTAGTGATAGCGCCGGTGAAGGCGCCCTTCTCGTGGCCGAACAGCTCGCTCTCCAACAACTCGGCTGGGATCGCCCCGCAATTGACCGGCACGAACGGTGCCTCGCGACGTTTGGAGTGGTAGTGCAGATTGCGCGCCACCACTTCCTTGCCAGTGCCGGACTCGCCGAGGATCAGCACGCTGGCATCGGTGTCGGCCACCTGCTGCATCATCTGGCGCACATGCTGGATGGCCCGGCTGGTGCCGACCAGGCTGCGGAACAGGTTCGGCTCGCGCTGGCGGCCGCGCTCGCGGGCCTGGTCATACATCTCGCGATAGACCTGGGCACGGTGCAGCGAATCGAGCAATTGGCTGTAGCTCGGCGGCATTTCCAGGTTGGACAGGACCCGGCGGCGTAGGTCTTCTGGCAAGTCAGCAGAAGAAATTTCACCTAAAAGCAAAACCGGAAGGAACTCATCCCATGCAGCCACTGTCTTAAGCAAGCCCAGGAGACTTGCAGGAGCATCGACAGTCCCTACCAGGACACAAAGTACTTCACGACTCGATGACAACGACTCGACCGCCTGCTGCCAGTCATGGCTTGAGCAGGACAGGTTTTCTTCGCCGAGGAAATTCAGCACCACCGCCAAGTCGCGGCGGCGCTCGCTATCGTCATCGATCAGGAGAATTCTGGTTTCACGCCACATGCAATAACAACTTCCCTAGTCATCTCAGCGCCCAGAAAGGGCGAGCTAGACATCATTCCGACTGAAGGCGTCAGCGTTTGGACGTCTGAAAATGGAAAACACGCACTAGTTAAGTCAAAAAAGCGTAAATAGTCAAATTTATGGCGCTCCATTCAGTTTTCGATACCAATGTTAACTGAACAGATGGTAAACCTTTGAAGCATTCCTCGCTTGGTTGATCTGGGTCATTTCATCGGCAATCAGCTGGCGCTCCCCCATGGTCACATTCAAGAGGTCACGGTAGACCTCCAGCAAACCTTCGAGCCGCTCGCGCACTGCAGCCTCATCCAGCGATGCTTCATTGAGCATGTCGTCAATGCACACGCGACAGATTTCATCCAGCTTGCCAATGGCACTCCAATCCCGTGCGCTCAAAGCACTGAGCAATGCATTGCGAGTATCGTCAAATCGTTGCAAGGCGCAGATCATGTCCATCCTCCAGGTCAGCCGGCCTGCTCTGTCGCTGCGATGGCATCCCAACCGCTTTTCACAGTGATCAGCAACTGGGCGACTTCATCGATAATTTCAGCATTGTTTTCGACATTGGCCTGCATCAGCCGGTTGGTCATATAGACGTATAGGCCAGCCAACTGCTCCACATAAGCCGGGTCATCGCTCTTTTGTGCGTCCAGGCCATCGCGCAGGCCGATGATGATATCGATGGCCTTACCCAGCATCAGCCCCTTTTCTGCAATATCACCACGAGCCATGGCGCCTTTGGCCTGGGCCATGCGATCCAGCCCCCCTTCCATCAGCATCTGCACCAAGCGGTGGGGCGTGGCCTCGGATATCTGGGCATGGGAATTGACCTTCTGGTACTGACGAAGGGCTCTCATGGGGTTCATGTTGCTACCTCGTGACAGGCAAAGACTAAATTGGATGGGTTAACCGATGTATCGACCAGCCCTGGCAAAACTTTACCCGGCCTGTTCAAACACAAAGCCCGGGCAGCACGAAATGCCAGCCCGGGCTTGTCACGCCGACTGCCGGATCAGTTATCCCGTTTCGGGTTGTTCAGAGCGTTCAGGGTAGTCATTACACTGTTGCTCTGGGCCCGCAGCTGGGCGACCAGCGAGTCCATGGCATTGTACTTGTCCTGCAGGCTTTTCTGCAGGGCAGTCATGCGCTCATCCAGCGAATCCTGCTGCTTCTTCAGATCAGTCAAGTTCTCGGTCAGGGTTTTGCTGCGCTGGGCCAAAGTACCAGTGGTAGCCTTGGCATAGTCGTCAGTGACCTTGGTCATGCGCGCCAACAAACCATCCTTGCCGTTGAAAATACTGGAAATGTCCGCAGCATTTGTAGCCACGGCCTTATCCCACTTCTTGTCGTCGATACTCAGCAGCCCGCCGTCCTGAGACGAGGTGATGCCGAACTGCGCCAACGACTTCATGGTGCCATTGCCTGACAACGCATTGAGCTCACTACGGATCGAGGATATCAAGGTACGCATTGAAGCATCGCCGGTAAGGGCCCCTGCAATCGGGTTGCCGTCAGCTCCTATTGTCACCTTGGTCTCGGCATTGATTGCCTTGATCAAGGCATTGTAGGTATCGACAAAGCCCTTGACCCCGGACTTCAGCGCTGCCGGGCTGGTGGTCAGGGACAGAATGGTCGGAGTCAACTCCCCGCTGGTTGCGTTCTTGCCGGAGACGCCGGTCAGCTTGATGTTCAGGCCGCTGATAGCATCAGAGATGCTGTTGCTCTTGGACTCCATGGCAATGCCATCGATGCTGTACTTGGCGTTCTTCGGCGTATCGACCACAGTGTAACCGGTGTCGATGCCCGAATTACCCGACAGGGTAAGGTCAGAGCCCTCCCCCATGGTGGTCGAAGTCAGCATCAGGCGTGAACCATTCGCATCGGTCAGGATGTTGGCACTCAGGCCGGAGGTGCCGAACTGGCTGTTGATGCTATCGCGCACCTGCTGCAGGGTCGCGCCCGGCGGTACGCTGAGGTCATAGTTCTTACCCGACTGAGAGATCGTCAGGGTGGTCGGCGTGCTTCCGGCATTGACTACCGAATCAGCACCACCGGCATACACCTGGGTGGACAGCTTGGAGGCACTGGCCAGTTGAGTGACCAGCAGGGTGAAGCTGCCGGTGGAGGCTCCCGCCGCCGCCGTGAACGTGGCGACCTTTTCGTCCGAAGAGGAGAGGCTCAGGCCCGCGAAGCTGTTATCGGTCCCCATGGTCGCCAGGGCACCACGGAACGCATCCAGGGCCGACTGGATCTTGCCAATCGAGGACAGCGTGGTAGTCGCTTTCAATGTTTGGGTATTGATCTGTGCCTGCTTCGGCGCCTTCTCGGCATCGACCAGAGACTTCACAATTGCCTGGGTATCGATATCCGAACCGATACCACTGACTGTTGTACCCGCCATCATTGTGCTCCTTGTTCAGTAGCTGCCACTTTCTTGACGAACGGCGTCGCGAATTCAAGCAGCAACAAAATTCATGCCAGCTCAGGCTCTACCATCGAACAGCAGGCTGCCGGCTTCGCTGAGGCTTTGCGCCAGTTTCAGCGCAGTCTCCGAAGGAATCTGGCGAATCACGTCACCGGACTCAGTGGCGATGACCTTGACCACGACCCGACCAGTGGAGTCGTCGATGGAGAAATCCAGTTTGCGTTGGCTAGCCTGGACGAACTCACGAATATCACTGACCGCCTTTTCCAACTCGTCACGCTCAGGTTCTACCGCGGGCACCACAGCGTCCTGTGCCTCGGAACGATTGCTCGCATCATTACTCGCTTGCACGTTGTTCGGCACGACTGGCGGATAAGTCAGATTCAACTTGACGCTCATGTCCATGTCCGGACTCCTTATGACGAAAAAACGGAAGGGCACGTATACGCGCCCTTCCGTCAGTTACCAGGCGCCTGGATTACTGAAGCAGCTTCAGTACAGCGGATGGCAGCTGGTTGGCCTGCGACAGGATCGCGGTCGAAGCCGACTGCAGAGTCTGTTGCTTGGTCAGTTCGGCAGTTTCAGCCGCGAAGTCCACGTCCTGAATGGTCGAACGGGCAGCAGTGGAGTTCTTCTGGATGTTCTGCAGGTTGTCGACAGTGGTCGTCAGACGGTTCTGGGTCGCACCCAGGTTCGAACGCACGCTGTCGATGGAGCCGATGGCTTTGTCGATAACTGCCAGGGCGTTTTGCGCGTTGTTGGCGTCAGTGACGTCGGTCTCGGAAATTGTGGTCTTTGCAGAAGACTTGGTGGCGGCACCAAACAGCGCGGTCACACCGTCGGTGGCGCCTTCGCCCAGGGAGTAACCCTTGGCCGAATCCAGCGAAACCTGACCAGTGACGACAGCGGCATCGCCATCGGCCAGAGCAACAGCCGTACCGGAGTACTTGCCGTCACCGCCTTTGGAATCCAGGCTGATCGCATCAGATCCGGCCCCACCAGTAAACTTGAGGTTCTCACCCGAGTCGGATTTAACCTCCAAGGTATTGTTGACTTCGTCATAGTTGACACTGATACCCAGCTTAGCCGAGTTGGATTTCAACTGATCGGCCAGGCTGGCGGTGTCGGTAACACCAATGAAGCTGACAGCAGTACCGTCACCTACAGTCAGCTCAAAGTTGGCAGGGGTCGTCGCTGCAGCAGTGCCAACAGTAAACTTCACTTCAGTGCTCGCAGTAGCACTCAGGCCGCCGATGGAGCCATTGAGCTTGGACGCGACTTCCTTGGCAGAAGCACCGTCAGCGTAGGAGATAGTTTTCGTCTGGCCGTTACCGGTGACAACGATCTCACCTGCGGTCAGGCCGGTATCGTCAATGGCAACCGCTTGGCTCTTGATCTGCTGCGAACCGATGTTATTGGCTGCGACGTTATCCAAGGACAGGTTAATGGTTTCGTTAGCATTGGCGCCGACTTGGATAGCTTTGGTGCCATAGGAGCCATCCAGCAACTTCTGACCACCGAAGGTGGTGGTTTGGGAGATACGAGTCAGCTCGGCGGTCAGTGCCTGGTATTCGTCGTTGTTCGACTTACGGTCTTCGGCGCTCAGCGAGCCAGTAGCCGAGGACAACGCCAGGGTACGCATCTTCTGCAGGATGTCGGTGGAAGCCTGCATTGCACCTTCAGCGGTCTGGGCGATGGAGATACCATCGTTGGCGTTCTTGATCGCTTGACCCAGGCCGTTGATCTGGCTGGTCAGGCGGTTGGAGATCTGCAGGCCGGCAGCATCGTCTTTAGCGCTGTTGATACGCAGGCCGGAGGACAGGCGCTGCATGGAGGTGGCCAGGGCGTTGCCGGCCTTGTTCAGGTTGCCCTGGGTAGTGATCGAGGCAATGTTGGAGTTTACGGTTAAAGCCATGACGAAATCCTCGTTGGATGGATACTGCGGCTTCCGGCCCTGGCAACCGCCGGGTGTGGCCTAGAGAACCTTCGTAATGGTTATCGTCGTTTGCGCCGGTTGCTTGAGGGCTTTTTCAAAAAAAAATGCCATCATGCGGCCAGCCCCAAGAAATCAATGGGTTGCCATCCACCACAGGGTTTGCGCAAACGCAAAAAAAGGGCGCCTGGCAATATCCGCCAGGCGCCCTTTTTCGAAGCGCAGTTCTTCAGTCGCGGTACAGAATGGCCGAGCCCCAGGACAGGCCAACGCCGAAGCCACTGATAGCCACGCGCTTCCAACTGCCGTCGAGCATGTGCTTCTCGAGCAGCAGCGGCACGCTGGACGACACGGTGTTGCCGGTCTCCAGCATGTCCTTGACGAACTTCTCCGGCTGCTCCTCGAAACGCCGGGCCACAGCATCGACAATGGCCGCGCTGCCCTGGTGGATACAGAAGGCGTCGATATCCGCCGAGGTCAGACCCGACGCTTCGAGCAGCTCATGCAGGTGCGCCGGCACCTTGAGCAAGGCGAAGTTGAACACCTGACGGCCATTCATGAAGAAGTTGCCATCGGTGACCTTCAGATGCGCCGCACCGGAACCGTCGGTACCGAAACGCGCCTGCCCGAGTTGCCAGGTAGCCCCCTCGCCCATCCAGGTGGCGGTGGCGGCATCGCCGAACAGCATGGTGGTGTTGCGGTCTTCTGGGTCGACGATCTTCGAATAAGGGTCAGCGGTGATCAGCAGGCCGTTCTTGAGCCCTGCCGCCTCCATGAAGCCCTTGATCGCATACAGGCCATAGACATAGCCAGAGCACCCCAGCGACACGTCGAAGGCTGCCACACGGGTAGACAGGCCAAGCTTGTCCTGCACGATGGCTGCCGTGTGTGGCAAGCCTTCTTCATCACCGTTCTGGGTGACCACGATCAGGGCATCGACCGACTGCGGATCGAGGTCGGGGTTATTGGCAAACAGGGCCTTGGCGGCCTCGACGCAGAGGTCCGAGGTTTCTTGCTCGTCTGCCTTGCGCGGCAGAAAGGTCGAGCCGATCTTGCCGAAGATGAACTCTTCATCCTTGCCGAACTTCGCACCCTGGGCATAGTTGTCCAGGCCAGCGGTGGGCACGTAACTCGCGATACTTTTAATGCCAATCATTCTGGCTTCCCAATCAAAACAGCCAAAGACCGCCGCTCGCAGAACTGAGGGCGCCAAAAACCGGGGCTGCACCACCCCAGGTGGCACATGGCAGTGTTGTTGCCTGAACCTGCAGACAAAAAACCGGCAACAAATTCTTGCAAATCCCACCGATAGAATACAGGGAAGATGCCCGATTTGACTCATTGGTCACACTCGATTTGTCTCAGACCACTGCGAAGCGGGTTGACGGCAGGCATGAAAAACCCCGGCAGGCATAGATGCCGGCCGGGGTTGGATGACGCTTGGCTCAGAGCTTGTTGAACAAGCTCAGTTGCGAGAGACGGGCAAATGCCAGCTGGGAGGCCTCTAGCATGGCCTGCTGCAACGTCAACGTTACTGCAGCTTCAGCCATATCAGTATTGCCGATTGCACTTTGCGTGCTCTCATTGGCCAACGACAAACTCGTGTTTTCCAGTGTCTGGATTTCCAAAGAATTGCCACGCGCACCAATCGAACCACGGGTGATGTCTATTCGCTCCCGGGAGCTGGCAAGGTTGGCAACGGCCGAGCCCACAGCTTGTTTGAGGGCGAACTCAGATTCGCCATCGGTAACCGGGTTGTCCAGCGCCGCCCGCAATTGCCCCAGCGTATCCAGCACATTCTGGGTCTTGTGAGTGTTGGCACTGACTGCAAACTGGTCGCCAGCTGCGGGCGTGCCATCCAACTGGTAGGTGACCCCGGCGACCATCAGCGTCCCCCCACCGAAGGTGCCGGTCGCCACCGGTTTGCTGTCAGCGGTATAGGGTTGGGCGTAGAGCGCGTATTCCGTATCACTGGTGAACTTGATCACCGCGCCGTCACTGGGGAAAGTGCTGCGATAGGCATCGGCATCGGTGATGCTGGTACCGGTGACTTGGGCGGTGGAAGCATTGCCAGCGCTGCGCGTCGCCGTCAGCGTGTCCGGCTTGGCCTCAAGGGAGAAGACGTGACCGGCCACAGCCGTGTCCGGATCGTCCCCGTCTTGCAGAGCGATATTGATTTCGAACTCGACACCACGCAGGGAGATGATATTCCCTCCTTCGGCATCGCGATCGAACTTACCGTTGGTTGGCGTCTCGCTGGTGATGTCGTTGCCGTTGGCATCCGTGACGCTGTATTCGGTAGCACTGGTGAACGTCACTGTATAGGGCTGCCCCGCGCCGAAGCGGTCATTGTAGGCATTGACCGAACTCAACAATCCTGAGGACAACCTCACTCGTCCGTCGTCGGGCGTCGGCGCCTGTAGGCTCGACTGGGTTCGACTGTTGTTGGTCGCCTGGTCGAAGACGCTGTAGCCGCTGTCGTTGGTGGCCAGGCGCAAGGTATCGGAGACCTGCAGGCTGAGTTGGGTCTGATCGCCACGGTAGCTGTAGGTACCATCGCTGTTGCGCACATAAGGTGGCGACGAGGTCTTCGACCCGCCAAACATGTAGTCGCCATTGGCATCGCGCGAATTGAGCAGACCAAAGATGTTGGCCTCGATTTCCTTCAGCTCACTGCTGATCGAAACTCGGTCGGCGTCACTCAGACTGCCGCCACCGGCGCGGATGGCCAGTTCGCTGGCACGCTGCATCGCCTCATTGATGGTCGAAAGCACGCTTTCTTCCTGCAGCAGCGCGTTGTTGACCGTGGTCATGTTGGCACTGTACTGCCCCAGCAAAGCACTCTGCTGCTGCAACAGCAGCAGACGGGCCGCCCCGACCGGATCATCCGCCGCCGTCTGGATACGCACACCGGAAGATATCTGTGCCTGGGTCTTGGCCGCATCAGAAAAGTTCTTCGAGTAGCTAGTGGCGCTGGTCTCATAGAATTGAGCAGTGGAAATACGCACGGTCAGCTACTCCTTACAGGGCGTTGATCAAGGTTGAGAACGTCTCTTGCGCGGTCTTGATGATCTGCGACGACGCGGTGTAGTAGTGCTGGAACTTCACCAGGCCAGCAGCTTCGTCATCCAGGTTGACCCCAGAGACGGCACTGCGGCTCTCCTTGGCGGACTTGAGCACGGCATCGGTTGCGGTGGAGTCGAGATTGGCCTGGTTGGCCTTGGCACCGACCCGCTCCACCAGCGAGGCATAGGCCGAGGTGAAGCTGATGCCACCGCCAGATTCTGTGCCTATGGTCGACTTGGTCTGCAATTCCAACAAGGAGGTGGCGTTACGGTTGTCTGATTTACCGTCGGCATTGAACGACAGGCTGAAGCTGTCATTGGCCGCCGGGTTGCCGCCAATGGTGGTCTCCACGTTGAAGGTGCGCGGGTTGCCACTGCCGTCGAGGATCGGCGCACCCGACGCATCGAGCATGGGCACGGCAATCGACAGGTCGTTGTCCTGCCCCGGCACGATGCTGCCAGTCCCGATCTGGTTGCCCTTGGCATCGAACAGCGCATAGCCCTGGGTGCCGCCGCTGGCCTGCTGGAAGACGACACGCACAGGCATCGAGTTGCGGATGGACTCCTGCATCAAGGCGGTGTCGGCACCGCCGTAAATGTCCAGCGCATCAGCGAGGTTAGGCTGGGTGATGGTGCCCGTACCGCCGTTGCCGCTGCCGGCCGTGGCGCTGATCGGCGCCGCAAAGGCCAGTTTGTTGGCGTCGGTCATGACGGTCTTGATGCTCCCCGCCGCCGCACGGGTGGGGATCACCTTGAAGCTGTCGCCCGCAGCCAGGTCTCCGCCATTGAGCTTGAGCGAAAAGCCATCGATCACCGGCGCGGGATCGGCATCCAGGTCGAAACTGCCCATGTCGGTGCCGTCCGAGCGGCGCACGGTGTACTGCTTGTCGCTGGTGAACTTGACCTCATAGTCGTAGGTCGTCAACGCGCCGCTATCGGCAATGGTCACATCCAGGTTGCCGGAGCCAGCGCTGTTGCCCGACGCCGCCAGACTGCGCTGGGCAATGGCCGTGGCGCTGTTGATGCTGGAGAACAAGGCGCTGCCGAACTGCGCGTTGACATCGAGGCCCTGCCCCAACTGACTGTTGATGCTGTCGGCCACCACCAGCGCAACGCGCCCCAGTTCATTCATCGCTGGCGCCAGCACCTCGCTGCGGTAACGCAACAGTCCGCCGATCTGCCCGCCGCTGACCACCGAGGTGACGTCCGAGCTGAAGTTCTGGTAGTTGACCTGCAGGCTGTACTGGCTCTTGTCGGTGTTGCCAGGGGCGACCGACAGCGTATTGGCTCGGTTGCCGGTCACCAGGGATTGGCCGGTACCCAGGTAGACGTCAAAGTTGCCGTCACGCTCCTGCACGGTCACGCCGACCAGCTCGTTCAGCGAGCGCACCGCTTCGTTGCGTGCGTCGAGCAGGCTGTTGGGGGTATTGCCTGAGGCCGACAGTTGCACGATCTGCTTGTTGTACTCGGCAATACTGGCCGTCAGCTTGTTGACCTGGCCAGTGAGGGTATCGAGCTGGGAGTTGATGCTCTCGTTCTGCTGGCTCATCTGGGTGGAGATGGCATTGAAACGGTTGCTCAAGGTCTGCGCCTGGGTCAGCAGCAGTTGCCGGGAGGCGACGTCGCCCGGCTTGGCCGAGGCCGTCTGCAACGCGGAGAAGAATGAGCTAAGGACCGAGCTGATGCCGGTGTCGCGGTCGGCCAGCAACTTGTCGACGCTGGTGATCTGGTCCTGGAAAGCGACGGCGTCAGCCTGCAGCGAAGTGGCGGTCTGCAACTGGTTGTCCAGGTAAGCGCTGTATATGCGGCGGACATCCGACAATGTCGTGCCTGTACCCAGGAAACCGACGCCGATGTTCTGCAGGGCGCCCGCGGACTGCACGGCCTGCTGGCGCGAGTACCCGGAAGTGGCGGCGTTGGCGATGTTGTTACTGGTGACCGACAACGCCGCCTGGCTGGCATTCAGGCCGCTCAGGCCGATCGAAATCAGGTTCGACATGCTTCAATCCTTATAGATTCGTGGAACTGCCAGCCATGGCGTACTGCTGGGTTGGCTGCATCTGCCGGGCAATGGTGATGATCTTCTTCGCGTAGCCTGGATCGGTCGCATAGCCCGCCTTCTGCAGCTCTCTGGCGAACTGCTCTGGGTTATCGGCCACTTTCAAGGCATCTTGATAGCGTGAATTGTTCTGCAATAGGTTGACCAGGTCATGGAAGCTCTCCTGGTAGGAACCATAGGAACGGAACGCCGCCGTTTCTTTGACGAACTGGCCATCACGGAACTCGCTGGTGATCGCCCTCGCCTGCCCGCCCTGCCAGTTGCCGGTGGCCTTGATGCCGAACAGGTTGTGGCTGCTGCTGCCATCGCTCTGGCGCATGATCGACTTGCCCCAGCCGGTTTCCAGGGCGGCCTGGGCCACCAGGTAGCGAGGGTCGATACCGATGCGCTTGGCCGCCTGTTCGGCCATCGGCAGCATGGTGGCGATGAACGCCTCGCTGTCGGCGAAGGCCTTCTTCGCCGGTGCCAGCGGCGGCTGGGCCACGGCACGCCCGTAGATCTGCATGCGCCCTGGTGCGGCGTCGCCCTGCACGCCCTGACGGGGCGGCAGCGCGGCGCTGCTGGTCGCGGCGCCGGCGTCCGCCGAGGGTACGATCCCGGCCAGCAGGCGGTCGGTAAGCTTGCCCGGCAACGCCAGGCGGCGTGAGTTGAGCGCGGCGACATCATTGCGCGTGGCGCCACTGCTTTCTCCACGCAACGGCTCGGCGACGCGAGCGCCCCACAGCGCAGGCTGGTGGCCCTCGCTGCGCGGGAATGGACTGGTGCTGGCAGCACTAACACCCTTCTGCTTGGACAACTGGCGCATCAGCACGTCCTGCAAGCCGATGCCGCCACCCTCGCGGGACATGCTCACGGCCAACTGCTGGTCGTACATTTCCTGGTACTGCTTGACGGTCTCGGTATTGAGCGGGTTGTCATCGGCCAGCACATTGCTGGCCTTGCGCGATGCCTTGAGCATCTCGCTGATGAACAGCGACTCGAACTCCTGGGCGACCTTGCGCAGGTTGCCCTCGCTGTCGCGGTCACCCACCTTCAGCGAACTGAGGCGGTTCAGGTCGGTGTAGGCGCCGCTGTCGGCAGGGCTGGAGACCAGGCTCTTGGGATTCATCGCCCGCCTCCTCAGATCACGATCAGGTCGGCCTGCAAGGCGCCGGCCTGTTTCAGGGCTTCGAGGATCGCCATCAGGTCGCTCGGCGCGGCGCCGACCTGGTTCACCGCGCGGACGATCTCATCCAGCGTAGTGCCCGGCCCGAACTTGAACATCGGCTTGGCTTCCTGCTCGGCATTGACCCGCGAGCGCGGCACCACGGCGGTCTGGCCGCCAGAGAACGGGCCAGGCTGGCTGACGATCGGGTCTTCGGTGATGGTCACGGTCAGGCTGCCGTGGGTCACCGCGGCCGGCGACACCTTGACGTTCTGGCCGATGACGATGGTGCCGGTGCGTGAGTTGATGATGACCTTGGCCACGGCCTGGCCCGGGTCGATCTCCAGGTTCTCGAGAATCGACAGGTAGTCGACGCGCTGGCTCGGGTCCATCGGCGCACTGACTCGCACCGAACCGCCGTCCAAAGCCTGGGCGACACCCGGGCCGAGCAGTTCGTTGACCTTGTCGACGATGCGCTTGGCGGTGGTGAAGTCGGGCCGGTTGAGGTTCAGGGTCAGGCTGTTGCCCTGGTTGAAACCACTGGGCACGGCGCGCTCGACGGTGGCGCCGCCAGGAATACGGCCGGCCGATGGCACGTTGACGGTGATCCGCGAGCCGTCGCGGCCCTCGGCATCGAAGCCGCCGACCACCAGGTTGCCCTGGGCGATGGCGTAGACGTTGCCGTCGATCCCCTTGAGCGGGGTCAGCAGCAGGCTGCCGCCGCGCAGGCTCTTGGAGTTGCCGATCGACGACACGGTGATATCGACCACCTGGCCGGGCTTGGCGAAGGCCGGTAGGTCGGCATGCACCGACACGGCAGCAACGTTCTTCAACTGCACGTTGCCCGTACCCGCCGGCACCTTGATGCCGAATTGCGACAGCATGTTGTTGAAGGTCTGCAAGGTGAACGGGGTCTGGGTGGTCTGGTCACCCGTGCCATTCAAGCCCACCACCAGGCCGTAGCCGATCAACTGGTTGGTGCGCACGCCAGAAATACTGGCAATGTCCTTCAGGCGCTCGGCATGGGCAGCGAACGCACAGGACAGGAGGAGCATGGCGGCAAGCAATTGCCTGAAATTGAACATGGGCATCCGGACTCAGAAAGGCCAAAGCGGGCTGAGGAAGAAGCGGTCCAGCCACCCGGGCTGGCTGGCGTCGGCGAAGGAGCCCGTGCCCGAATAGGTGATGCGCGCATCGGCCACGCGGGTCGACGGTACGGTGTTGTCAGTGGCGATATCGTCGGCACGGACCAAACCGGCGATGCGCACCAGCTCATCGCCGGTGTTGAGGGTCAGCCATTTCTCGCCGCGCACGGCAATGATGCCATTGGGCAGGACGTCGGCCACGGTGACGGTGATCGAGCCGGTCAGGGTATTGCCCTGGGCGGCCTTGCTGTCACCTTTGGTCGCGCGGTCGCCGCTGTAGCCGGCGTTGAGGCTCAGGTCGCCGCCGCCGAACGGGTTGTTGGTGTTCGGCACGGCGCCGAACAGCGACGTCAAGCCGATGTTCGCTTCGCTGTTCTTGGCGATCTGCGAGTTGGCGCTCTTGCTCGCCGAGGTGCGCTCATTGAGGGTGATGGTGATGATGTCACCGACCCGGAACGCCTTGCGGTCGCTGTACAGGTTCTGTTCGAAACCGGCCTGGTAGATCGAACCGTTGTTGGCCGCCGCCGGCAGTGGGGTACGCGGCAAGACCGGCGCGTAGTACGGGTCGTTGGGCTTGGCTACCGGTGCGACGCAGCCGGCCAGCAACAACACCCCACCCAGGGCGAAGACGGATAACAGACGATTCATGACGCTTACCTCACGGTGTAACAGGGGCTGCGTGAGCGGCCGCCGGACTTTCAAGGCTTACAGCTGCTGGGTGACGAACGAGAGCATCTGGTCGGCGGTGGAAATGACCTTGGAGTTCATTTCGTAGGCACGTTGGGTGGTGATCATGTTGACCAGCTCTTCCACGGTGCTGACGTTGGAGTTCTCCAGGGTCTGCTGCTGGGTGGTGCCAAAGCCGTTCAGGCCCGGGGTGCCGATCTGTGGCGCGCCGCTGGCTGCGGTTTCCAGGAACAGGTTGTTGCCGATCGCCTGCAGGCCAGCCGGGTTGATGAAGTCGGCGGTCTGGATGTTGCCGATAATCTGCGCGGCCGGGTTGCCGGCGGTGGTGATCGACACGGTGCCATCCTGGCCGACGGTGAAGGTCTGCGCATCCGGCGGCACGATGATCGCAGGCTCCAGTGCAAAACCGTTGGCAGTGACGATCTGGCCGTCAGAGTTCAGGTGGAAGGTGCCGTCACGGGTGTAGGAGACGGTGCCATCCGGCTGCAGGACCTGAAAGAAGCCCCGGCCATTGACCGCCATGTCCAGCGGGTTCTCGGTGGTCTGCAGGCTGCCGGCACTGAAGTTCTTCTGGGTGCCGACGATGCGCACACCGGTACCGACCTGCAGGCCCGAAGGCAGCTCGCTATCCTGGGTCGACTGGGCGCCCGGCTGGCGCTTGATCTGGTACAGCAGGTCCTGGAACTCGGCCCGGTCGCGCTTGAAGCCGGTGGTCGAGACGTTGGCCAGGTTGTTGGAAATGACCGTCAGGTTGGTGTCCTGGGCGGACAGGCCGGTTTTACTGACCCAAAGAGCCGGAAGCATAGTGTTCTCCTCGCGCGCCTGTTTTACGGCACCCGTTCAAATGTGATTAGCCGATTTGCAAAACCCGAGCCATGGCTTCATCGCCTTCCTTGGCCGTGTTCATCATCTTGACGTGCAGTTCGAATTGACGGGACAGCGCCAGCACCGAGGTCATCTCTTCCACGGCGTTCACGTTGCTCGCCTCGAGAAAACCCGACACCAGCTTTACGTTGACATCGGCATCGGCGGGCTGGCCGCTCTTGGTGTGGATCATGCCGTCCAGGCCCTTAGCCAGGTCGCGCACGTCCGGGTTGACCAGCTTGATCCGGTCGACCTCGGCCATGACTCGCGGGTCTTCGCCCATGGCGCGGATGCTGATGGTGCCGTCCTCGCCGATCTCGACCTTCTGCTCCGGCGGAATGGCGATTGGGCCGCCATTGCCCAGTACCGGCATGCCATTGCCGGCACGCAGCACGCCGAGGGCGTCAATGTTCAGACTGGCGGTGCGGACATAGGCCTCGCTGCCATCCGGCGCCTGCACGGCGATGAAACCGTCGCCGCCGATGGCCACGTCCAGGTCGCGGCCGGTTTCCTGCAGCGCCCCTGGGGTGAAATCGGTGGCCGGGCGTTCGGTCATGGCATAGGCCCGCGCCGGAAAGCTGTCACCGAATACCGGCATCGAACGCGCCTGCTCCAGGTCGCGCTGGAAACCGCTGGTGGAAATGTTCGCCAGGTTGTTGGCGTGAGCCCGCTGGGCCAGCGCGTTCTGGCTGGCGCCGGTCATGGCCACGTAAAGCATCTTGTCCACGGATTCTCCTTTGCGCGTTCACATGCCGCGCTGACGCATTGCGATTGGCAAAGCAATTATCGAACCAAGTGAGCAAAAGCCCGTAACCACGGGCCTTCAGGCAGAGGTGAACGGCCGTCACCGTCAGTTTGTCGGCAAAGATTTGCCAGCCCCGGCAATCCCGGGTCAGTAAACCCGGCAACCGGCATTGTCGAAAGGCCCGGCATGGCGCACCCAGCCTTCTCCCGGCTGCCTCTGCGCGCACATGTAGCGGCCGGTCTGCTTGCTCTGCCACTGATACCAAGGCGCTGGCGCCGCCTGTAGCCCAGCCTGGGCCATGAGCAGCAACATCACCCCGACGAGTACGCCTGGTCTTTTCACCTGAACAGCCTCGCGGTCATTTCAGAAACGTAAAAAAGCCCCAGCAGGCTGGTAATGCCGCTCATTGAAATGAACTGCATTACGGCAGGCTGGGGCTATTGCCAGCATGGGCCCATCAGGCCATCTGGATGATGGTCTGCATCAGGGTGCTTTCGGTGGAGATCGTCTTGGCATTCGCCTGATAGTTGCTTTGCGCCTTGATCAGATTGACCAGTTCGCCCGTCAGGTCGACGTTGGAGTCTTCCAACGCGCCGCCATAGATCTTGCCGAGCGTGCCAGTATCCGGCTCACCCACGACAGGTACGCCCGAAGCGTAGGACTCCCTCCAGCTAGTGCCACCGATAGGCGTCAAGCCTTGTACGTTGGCGAAATTGGCGATGACCACCTGGCCAATCACCTTGTCCTCGCCGTTGGTGAAGTTGGCGAAGAGATTGCCGCTCTGGTCCACCGTCAAACCGGTAAGCTCACCCGTGGCATAGCCATCCTGGGTTTTCGCCGTGGTCGCCGACGCAGCGTTGTACTGGGTCGTCGCCAGCATATCCAGCGTCACCCCTCCTGGCCGGGCGGTCGCGCCGTTGCTCGCCCAATCACCGGCGGCATTCTTCTCAGCCGGAATCCAGCCATCGAGGCGGAAGCTCTTGTCGTCGCCAATCGCCAGGCCACCGGGCACCGGGCCTGCGTTCATCGAAGCCGTATCCAGGGTGCCGTCGGATTTAAAGGCCAAGGTGTTGGCCAGTGGCGTGTCCGAGGTCGGGTCAGCCGGGTTGCGCCCGTCGATGGTGGTGTACATCGTCCAGGAGTTGGAAGCTTCATCCTTGACGAAATACTGGTTGAGCTGATGCGCATTGCCTTGGCTGTCGTACACATCAGTGTTGAAGGCGTAGTTGTAGGTCTCTACGTTCTTCGGATCGAATGGTGTCACCGTGGGTACGGTGGCGCTGGAGTTCAGGTTGACGGTCTCTGAAATCTTGCCAGTCGGATTAGGCGTCAGGTTCGAGGTATCGATCTTCAAGTCGACCAACGCGCCCGGAACGATCTTGCCGTTGGCATCGACCGCATACCCCTGCAGGTTGGCCCCCTGGGCATTGACGATATAGCCGGCCTTGTCGCTGTAGAACGCACCTGCACGGGTATAGATCTTCGAGCCGTTGTCACTCAAGGCAAAAAAGCCGTTGCCATCGATGGCCAGGTCAAGGCTTTGCCCGGTCCCGACAATATTGCCCGACGAGAACATCTGCGAAACGGCTGCCGTGGTGACACCACTGCCGCCAACGGTCCTGCCGCTGGTTCCGCGAATCGACGCCGCATATTGATCAGCGAACTCCGCACGCGAGGATTTGAAGCCTGTCGTGGCGACGTTGGCAATGTTGTTGCCGGTGACATTCAGGGCCTTGTTTGCCGCATAAAGCCCGCTAAGGCCAATATTGAAAGACATCTGCTCACTCCTGCCGCTCGAACCGGCCCTTAGATTCCAATCGTTTGAATTTTCGACAGTGCCACGCTACCCAGGCCTGCCAGGTTCAGCATCATTTCCGAACCATTGCCGCCCATGGTCACGCTGCTGACCGTCGCCGGCAGATTGGTCGTCATGGTCGTTGCCGTACCCTCGACATCCGCGGTCGCCTTGAAGGTGTAAACCCCCGGCGGCGCCACCTCTCCGTCACTGTCCTTGCCGTCCCAGGTGAAATCGACCTTGCCGCCCGACTGGCTGCCCAGGTCGATGGTGCGCACCAGCTCGCCATCGCTGTCATAGACCCCGACCTTGACTGCCGTGCTGGACGACGTCAGGTTGACCGAGCCTTGCATGTCCTTGCTGGTGTCCACCTGCGCCTTGTCGGTCTGGACAATCACATTGCGCCCGACCAAGGAGGACGCCTGGAGCGCCTGGGACGACTGGAAGGCGCTGACGATGGTGGATACGGAACTGTTCAGGGTCTGCATGCTTTCAAGACTGCTGAACTGCGCCAACTGCGCGACGAACTCGCCGTTCTCCTGGGGATCGAGGGGGTTCTGGTGCTGCATCTGGGTAACCAGCAACTGCAGGAACGCGTCCTTGCCCAGCGCGCTACCGGCGCTGCCGGTATTGTTTCTATTGGTGTTCTCAGGCTTTTGCAGGGACGTCAGTACCGAGTTGGCAACGCCGCTGGTGGAGTCGGTTGTGCTCATATCGATTTCCTGATCACTGACCCAAGGTCAGAACCTTCTGCATCATGGTCTTGGCCGTGTTCATCAGCTCGGCGTTGGTTTGGAACGAACGGCTGGCGGAGATCATGTCGGCCATTTCCTCAACCACGTTGACGTTCGGGTAGTACACGTAGCCGTCCTTGTTCGCCGCCGGATGGTTCGGCTCGTAGCGTGCCTCGAGGTTGCTCTGGTCCTCGACGATGCCCATCACTTGCACGCCCTGCCCTGCCGCGCCCTGGTCCTGGAACAGCGATTGGCTGACGCCACTCTGGGCCTGCTGGAAGGTGGTGGCGAATACCGGGTGGCGCGCACGGTAGGTCTGGTCGATGCTCGACGACACGGTCTCGGCGTTGGCGATGTTCGAAGCGACGGTGTTCAACCGGGTGGTCTGGGCACTCATGCCGCTACCGGCGATATTGAAAACACTGGCGAGGGACATGGATTACTCTCCGCGCAGGGCCGAAACCAGCCCTTTGAATTTACTGTTGAGCAGGGTGAAGCTGGCCTGGAAGTTCATGGCGTTTTCCGCATAGTTCGATTGCTCGATCTGCGCGTCGACGGTGTTCTGGTCGATCGACGGCTGCATGGGCGTGCGGTACTGCAGGGTCTCATCACCCATGCTCAGGCCTTCGGCCTCGATATGCCGGCTGTTGGTCCGCTCCAAAGCGAAATGGCCGCCCTGGCGCTTCTCACTCTCGGCGGCCAGCACCGCGGAGAAGTCCATATCGCGAGCCTTGTAATTCGGCGTGTCGGCGTTGGCGATGTTGTTGGCCAGCACCTCGGCGCGCTGGGCACGGAAGCCCAGTGCCTTTTCATGGATGCCAAGCGCTTTGTCGAAACTGATGCTCATGTCAGGGAACCTTCGAAGGTTGACCGGAGTGCGTTGATCAAGCTTTAGCAAGCCTTGTGCCAACAGGTCAGACCTAGAAGATCCGCGGGTTTCAGCGGCTTGCCGCCAGCGGCAATGCCAGAAAAGCGGCAATGGATTTCCGCTTGGCGTCAGCAAAGCGGCAAAAATGGGGGGATAGGCTGCAAGCTATGCATGCCGGCAGTTCTTCGGCGCCCTCAAGACCCCGAGCCGCCCGCGCGGCGCATCGCGACACAAGGCCGCTCCCACAGTAGCCTTGGCGCAAGGCGAAAGATTGCGTGGAGGCTGTTGCGGCCACCTCGATATCTCTGTCGTACAAACAAAGACTAAGACTTCGGTCTATCAGGCCATGGCACGTTGCAATCAATGTGGGAGCGGCCTTGTGTCGCGATGCGCCGCGCGGGCGGCGCGGGATCTTGAGGGCGCCACAAACTCTCGACATGCACAGCGATGCGCCGCGGGATCTCGCACAAAGACACCTATTTCGCCTGGTAGATGATCCCCGGGCTGCATTGGACCATCTGGTAATGGTCCGGCAGGCCGTTGAGCGCTTCGGAGGCGCCGAGGAACAGGTAGCCACCCGGTTTGAGCGCTCCGTGGATACGTAGGAGGATGTCTTTCTTGACCTGGGCCGAGAAGTAGATCAGTACGTTGCGGCAGAAGACGATGTCGAACTTGCCCAGGCTGGCATAGCTGTCGAGCAGGTTGAACGAGCGGAATTCGACACGGCTGCGGATGGCCGGCTTGACCGCCCAACGCCCCGGTCCCTTGGCGTCGAAGTAACGCTGCAGGCGCTCCTGGGACAGGCCACGGGCAATTGCCAGGTTGTCATACTCGCCGGTCTTACAGTTAGCGAGCATCGTGCCCGACAGGTCGGTGGCGACAATCTGCGCGCCCATCTTCAACTGACCGATGTTGCTGCGCTCGAACTCGTCGATGGCCATGGAAATGGAGTAAGGCTCCTGCCCGGAGGAGCAGGCCGCCGACCAGATGCGCAGGCGCTGGCCGGGGTTGGCTTTGATCTGCTCGGGCAGGACCTTGTTCTTCAACACCTCGAACGGATAAGTGTCGCGAAACCAGAGGGTCTCGTTGGTGGTCATCGCATCGACCACCCGCTCACGCAGGCCACTGCGCGGCTGGCTCTGGATGCGCTGTACCAGCTCGGTCAGGGACTTGATGCCCTGCTGCTCCATCAGCTTGTTGAGACGGCTGGAAACCAGATATTGCTTATTCTCACCTAGCAGGATGCCACAGGCTTTTTCCAGGAAGACCCGGAATTGTTCGAAATCCAAATTACCCGTAGACAATGCTGCCGCCTCTTAAGTCATCAATAGCGCCAGGGGCATGCCCCTGGCTGTTCAGTGCGTGGCCTTGATGCGATCGACCACACGCTGGGCCAGATCGTCCGGCTTGAACTTGGCAAGGAAGTCATCGGCGCCGACCTTCCTGACCATGGCGTGGTTGAATACGCCAGACAGCGAAGTATGCAGGAGGATGTGCAGCTTTTGCATGCGCGGGTCGCTGCGTATCTCGGCGGTGAGGGTATAACCGTCCATCTCCGGCATTTCAATGTCCGAGATCATCATCAAGAACTCTTCTTCAGGCCGCTTGCCCTCGTCCACCAACTTGCGCAGGTAGTCCAGGGCCTGGCGGCCGTCATTGAGCGCCACGACCTCGACCCCCACACTCTGCAGACAGCGACCAACCTGCTTGCGCGCCACCGACGAGTCGTCAACCGTCAGCACCCGCGACATCACAGCCTTGTCCTGTACCTCGGCATCGACCACACCGGCGGAGATCGTCTCGGAGGTCGGCGACACTTCGGCGAGGACCTTCTCCACATCGATGATTTCCACCATCCGGTTGTCCACCCGGGTCACCGCCGTCAGGTAGTGATCGCGGCCAGTGCCCTTGGGCGGCGGATGGATCTCCTCCCAGTTCATGTTGACGATGCGTTCGACCGAGTGCACCAGGAAGCCCTGGGTCTTGGTGTTGTACTCCGTGATGATCACGAAACTGTTGCGGTTCTCTTCCCGCAGCCCGGGCAAGCCGGTCGCCATCGACAAATCGAGGATGGGGATGGTTGCTCCCCGGATACTCGCCACACCGCGCACGACCGGGTGGGACTTGGGCAGAATGGTCAGGTCCGGGCATTGCAGCACCTCCCGTACCTTGAACACATTGATGCCGTAGAGCTGATCGCCATTGAGGCGGAACAGCAGCAGCTCCAGGCGATTCTGCCCGACCAGTTGCGTGCGCTGGTTCACCGAATCCATTACACCAGCCATGCCAGACTCCTTCACCAACGTTTCAGCCCGTGTACCGAATCGGCACGGGCTTTGCTTTTTGAGCGTTATGCACATGAAAACGACATTTTTCCGACGACTGCTGCGCCCCCTGCCCGGCCTCTTGGCCGTGCTGTGCCTGCTGGCACCCGGCGCTCGCACGCTGGCTGATGCGTTTACCTTGCCTGAACAGCTTATCGGCGTCACCCAAGGGTTTCTTGAATTCACAGTGGAAGATTACCTGGCCAGCACCGGGACCGAAGGCCGTTACGAGATCCAGGTCAACACCCTCGACCCACGCTTGCGCATGCCGCTGTGCGAACAACAGCTGGATGCAACGCTGGAAAGTCCGGCGCAACCGCTGGGGCGGGTCACGGTGCGCGTGCGTTGCAATGGCAATGCGCCCTGGACAGTATTCGTCCCGGCCCAGGTACGCCTGTACCGTGATGTCGTCACCATGGCTCGCCCACTCAAGCGCGCAAGCGTGATCGGCGCAGACGACGTGGCCCTGCGCGAACGCGATGTGGGCACGCTCAACCAGGGCTTCCTGACCCAACTGAACCAGGCGGTGGGCATGAAGCTGCTGCGTCCGACCGTGATGGACCAGGTACTCACCCCGCAGCATCTGGAGCAGGCCGAGGTGGTGCGCAAGGGCGATCATGTGGTGATCATGGCCCGCAGCGGCAGCCTCAGCGTGCGCATGCCGGGCGAAGCCTTGAGTAAGGGCGGCCTCAGCGAACAGATCCGGGTCCGCAACCTCAACTCCAAACGGGTCGTCAAGGCTCGGGTCACGGGGCCTGGCCAGGTCGAGGTGGCCATGTAAGAGAAGGCTGGCGGTGCGCAACCGCTTTTCCTAAACTGTGTCAGAACGGGTTACACGGGCTTGTCGAACGGCGACTTTACATTTTCGCCTAAAGTTTTTTTCGGGTTGGCCGAAAACAAGGCAAGCGTACAAATACCCAGAGGTTCCTGATCATGGTCATCGACTTCAGTCGTTTGAATAACTCCCCGAGCGTCACGGGCGGCGTACGCAGCACCCCTGCGGCCGACACTGCCGGGAAAGCGG
Organism: Pseudomonas sp. X10; assembly: GCF_054889225.1. Taxonomy (NCBI): domain Bacteria; kingdom Pseudomonadati; phylum Pseudomonadota; class Gammaproteobacteria; order Pseudomonadales; family Pseudomonadaceae; genus Pseudomonas; species Pseudomonas sp. X10. Next base: position 4,004,917 of record NZ_CM142677.1, read on the forward strand.
GCGAAACCGCCGATGCGCCTAAAAACGCCGGCGCCAGCGGAGAAGCGGTACACCTCAGCCACGAGGCCCAGCAATTGCAGAAGATCAGCGACGAGCTGCGCGACCAGCCGGTTGTCAACAGTGCCCGCGTGGCCGAGTTGAAACAGGCCATCGCTGATGGCAGCTATCAGGTCGATGCCGGCCGGGTCGCGAGCAAACTGCTCAATTTCGAAGCCCAGCGCTGACCTGATGGCGCGCTGACTTCAAGGACGCCACAAGCCAAGAGCCAGCCATGCACGACACCACTTTGCTGCAACTGATCGAAGACGATATTGCCCCAGCGCAACAACTGCTCGAGTTACTGCAAACCGAAGCAGTCGCCCTGCATGGCCGTGACATGCCATTGCTGGAAACCATTTTGGCGCGCAAGCAGTCATTGATCGTGTTGCTCGACCAGCAAGGCCGCCGCCGTAGCGAGTTGCTCACCAGCCTCGGCTTGAGCCCTGACCGCGAAGGCGCGAAGGCCCTGGCCGCGCAATCTCCCCAGGGTGAAGTGTTGATGCAGCGGCTCGACGTGCTGGCCAAGCTGATGGAAGAATGCCAGGCCGTCAACGAGCGCAATGGCCAGTCCATCCAGCTCCAGCAATACGCCACGGCCAACCAGATCAGGATCCTCATGGGTGGCGATTCTCCATCGCTCTACGACAGCCGCGGCGCCACCGCATCACTGGCCAAGCCCCGGGCGCTCAGCCAAGTGTGATTACGTCTACCAAGGCACGGAGCATGCTGGCAAAATGATGACACTCGCGTGTGTCGTTTTGCCTGGAGATTGATAACCCGTGTTCAATGAAACCGATGCTCCACAGCCGCCAAAGGTGCTGAATACCCCTTTGGAAATCGCTGCCAACCTGCGATTGCTGCTAGAGGGCAACGACCCACTGATCATTACTTTCCACGAGCGCAGCCAGCGCTTCCAGAGCTATGTCGTGCATGTCGACCGCGCTGGCAACACCCTGGCGCTGGACGAGATGATCCCCCGCGACGGGGAACGCTTCCTGGAGAACGGCGAACCCTTCCGCATCGAAGGCTTCCACGACGGCGTGCGTATCGCCTGGGAATGCAATACCCCTCTGAGCATCACCGAGATCGATGGCCATCGCTGCTACCGCGGCAGCCTGCCGGAAGAGGTGACCTATCACCAACGGCGCAATGCATTCCGGGCCGCCCTCAAACTGTCGCAACTGCTCGAGGTCGTGCTCGATGGCGACAAGCTCAAAGGTGACGGCGCCCTACGTGGCAAATTGCTGGATATTTCCGCCACTGGCTGCAAGCTGCGTTTCGAGGGCAATGTCGAAGAGCGTCTGCAACTGGGCCAGGTCTACGAGAAGTTCGCCGCTGGTGCCCCGCTCGGCCTGAACCAAACCATGGTGGAACTGCGCCACCTGCATTACGAAGAGCGCTTCAACACCACCTTCGCCGGGGTGCGCTTCCATAACCTCAACGGCCAGATGCAACGCAGAGTCGAAAGCTTCGTCTACCAATTGCAGCGTGAAGCGCGCCGGTTCGACAAAGACGATTACTGATCGAGTCACTACCAGGACTGTTGTGCAGCCCATCGCGACACAAGGCCGCTCCCGCAGGGTTGTGTCAGTCGCAAGATTCGCGGCTTACACAGGTATTAGCCCCAGCTGCAACAGCATTGGGGCTCGTCACGACGAATCTCACACTGGGGTCGGCTTGTCCGCCTCGGCCGTCACGCTCTCCTCGGCAGGCTCGCCCTGCTCCTCCTCCCCTTCGGTGTCTTCCGCTGCCACCGGCGTCTGCATCTGCTCTTGCACCACCTGCTCATCGACACGCGGGTCCAGGGCTGCCGACAATGGCGAGCCCGCCGCCGGCATGGCCACGTGATGCAGCGGCGCATCGTCCACCTGGTGCAGGTTGGTGACCGCTTTCGGACGGATGCGCCAGACCAGGACCAAGGCAAAGAACACGAAGAACGCATACAGCATCTGGCTGCCCAGCATCTTCATCAACACACCGGCCGTCAGCGGGCCGATACTGGCACCGACGCCGTAGGTGACCAGCAGCATGGCGGTCAGCGACACGCGTCGCTCACCCTCGACGTGGTCGTTGGAGAACGCCACGGCCAGCGGGTAAAGGCAGAACTGCAGCAACGAAATCAAAAAGCCGATGGCGAACAACAGTTCCAGCGGCACGCTGGGCAGGATCGCCAGCGGCAGCGAGATCAGCGCGATACCGACCGCCACACTACGGATCAGCAGGGCTCGGTCATAGCGGTCGGACAACCAGCCCAGCGGCCATTGCACCAACAGGCCAGCGAAGATGCAGCAGCCCATGAACAGACCGATCTGCTCCGTGGACAGCCCCTGGTGCGCCGCATACACCGGCGCCAATCCATAGAACGAGCCCACGATCAGGCCCGAGCCCAGCACCGTGCTGAGCGATTGCGGCACCCGCTTGATGAAGAACCTCGGCTCCATGGGCGCCGGGCGCAGCGGCGCCGGGTGGATACGCCGGGTCATGGCCACCGGCACCAGGCACAGGGCAAAGCACATGGCGACCAACATCAACAGCTCCGGCCCCAACTGTGGATGCACCACCAGAATCAACTGGCCAAGCACCAAGCCGAGGTAAGAAGCGATCATGTAGCCACTGAACACCGCGCCACGCTGACGGGCGTCGGCTTGCTCGTTGAGCCAGCTCTCGATGACCATGTACTGGCACATCATTCCAAGGCCGACGATCATCCTCAGCCCCACCCAGGCCGGCAACCAGTCGGTCATGCCATGGCCGAGCACCGCCGCGCCGACGATGCCGGCACAGGTGGCGTAGGCGCGGATATGTCCGACCCGGCCGATCAGCCGGTGGCCGATCTTGCCCCCCAGGGCCAGGCCGAAATAGTTGGCCGCCATCAGCGCACCGACCCACAGGCTGTCGACATGATCGGCCGCCAGCCGCAGGGCCAGGTAGGTACTCAACAGGCCGGAGCCGATCAGCATCATCAGGGCAGCAAAATACAGCGAGCGAAATGACTTCCAGATCTGTCGCATCAGCGTCCCGAAGGGCTCCTTGGGGCAGGTGTAGAACTGCCTGAAAGCATAAGGGGAAAACTGCAGCAACGCAGGCCCCCGGACGCAAAAAAACAGGTGAGGGACGTATTGACACCCATGCCCCGCACCCGCTGCTGAAAACGCCTCAGGCCTGCGCCGCCAGCACGCGTCGCTCCCATGGCGTGATTTCATCGAAGAAGTCGGTCAATTCCAGGGTCTTGGTCGCCACATAGCCGTCGATGAACTCCTTGCCGAACGCTGCCCGCGCCAGCTGGCTGTGCTTGAGCCGCTCCAGTGCCGCGTGCAGGGTACAAGGCAGGCTGAGGTGGTCGGGCACCTCGAATTCGCCCTGGATGGCCGGCGTCGGTTGCAAGCGCTGCTCGATACCATGCAGGCCAGCCGCCAAACTGGCAGCGATCGCCAGGTAGGGGTTGGCATCGGCCCCTGGCAGCCGATTCTCGACCCGCCGCGCCGCCGCTGAACTGGCCGGGATACGCAGGCCGGCGGCACGATTGTCCTCGGACCAGCAGGCATTGTTGGGCGAAGCGTACGGATGGCACAGGCGCTGGTAGGAATTGACGTTAGGCGCGAACAACGCGGTGAAATCCGCCATACAGGCCTGCAAGCCGCCGATGAAATGCATGAAGGTCTCCGTCGGCTTGCCGTCGCCATCGCTGAACACATTGCGGCCACTGCCCACCTCCACCAAGCTCTGGTGCAGGTGCATGGAACTGCCCGGGGTCTTGGCCAACGGCTTGGCCATGCACACGACGGTCAAGCCATGCTTGAGCGCCACTTCCTTGAGCAGGTGCTTGAACAGAAAGGTCTGGTCCGCCAACAGCAGCGGGTCGCCATGTAGCAGATTGATCTCGAACTGGCTGACGCCCATCTCATGCATGAAGGTATCGCGCGGCAAGCCGAGCGCCGCCATGCAGCGGTAGACCTCGCTGAAAAACGGCCGCAGGCCATTGTTGGAACTGACACTGAACGCCGAGTGGCCTTCCTCGCGCCGACCATCCTTGCCCAACGGCGGTTGGAAGGGCTGGTGCGGATCGCCGTTCGGCGCAAAGACGAAGAACTCCAGCTCGGTCGCCACCACCGGCGCCAAGCCGAGCGCGGCATAGCGGGCAATCACGGCCTTGAGTTGGCCACGGGTGGACAGGCCGGAGCTCTCGCCAGTCAGTTCATTGGCGTCGCAAACCGCCAGCGCCCGGGGCTCGTCGCTCCAGGGCAGACGGTGCACCTGCCCGGGGTCGGGCACCAGGGCCAGGTCGCCGTCGTCGCTGCCGTAGAACCTGGCCGGTGGATAGCCGCCCATGATGCACTGCAACAACACGCCCCTGGCCATCTGCAAGCGGCGGCCTTCGAGGAAACCATCGGCGGTCATCACCTTGCCTCGTGGTACGCCGTTGAGATCGGGGGTTACACACTCGATCTCGTCAATGCCCGTCAATCGCTCGGCGAAAGCACTCTGGCCCTTGGTCGTCATGACTCTAATCCTTGTTGTATGGCATGCCGGAAACGGCGACCTGCACAACATAGGCGGCAGGTGTTCAGGATATCAAGCCGCTGAGGACACAGTGCTCGTGACCATCCACACGGAACGTATTGCCGGCTTGCGCTGGTTCCTACATAGAAGTCGAAGGCATGTACGCATGCATGTCGCTCACCCCGGCAACATCATGCCGCCGGCCGGCAACGGCAACGCCGTCTTGTAACGCACCTGCTTGAGGGCAAAGCTGGAGCGGATGTTGGCCACGCCCGGCAGGCGCGTCAGGTAATCGAGAAAGCGCTCCAACGCCTGGATGCTGGGCAACAGCACACGCAACAGGTAGTCCGGATCGCCAGTCATCAGGTAGCACTCCATCACCTCGGGGCGCTCGGCAATCTCTTCTTCGAAGCGGTGCAGCGACTGCTCCACCTGCTTCTCCAGGCTGACATGAATGAACACATTCACATCCAGCCCCAGCACTTCCGGGGACAGCAGGGTCACCTGCTGGCGGATCACCCCCAGCTCTTCCATGGCCTTGACCCGGTTGAAACAGGGCGTGGGCGACAGGTTCACCGAACGGGCCAGCTCGGCGTTGGTGATGCGGGCGTTTTCCTGCAGGCTGTTGAGAATGCCAATATCCGTGCGATCCAGTTTTCGCATGAGACAAATTCACCTGTTTCTTGTGTTTATGCAGAATGTTTATCTGCAAATTAGGACAAAGGCAACGAACTTGAGAGAAAAATTCTCCCTCTGGCGCCCTATGATGTAAATAACGCTGACTCCTTGGTCACAAGCCAGTGACGTCAGCAGCGACCGCTTCAAAGCTCACAAAAACACAAAACCGAGCGAGCGTAAAAAGCATGAACGAGTACGCCCCCCTGCGTTTGCATGTGCCCGAGCCTACCGGCCGGCCAGGCTGCCAGACCGATTTCTCCTACCTGCGTCTGAACGATGCGGGTCAAGTCCGTAAACCTCCCGTCGATGTAGAAGCCGCCGATACGGCCGACCTGTCCTGCAGCCTTATCCGCGTGCTGGACGCCCAGGGCAATGCCTTGGGTCCATGGGCCGAGGACATCGATCCGCAGGTCTTGCGCCAAGGCATGCGTGCCATGCTCAAGACCCGACTATTCGACAGCCGCATGGTGGTTGCCCAGCGCCAGAAGAAAATGTCCTTCTATATGCAGAGCCTGGGAGAGGAAGCCATCGGCAGTGCCCAGGCCCTAGCCCTCAACCGCACCGACATGTGCTTCCCCACCTACCGCCAGCAAAGCATCCTGATGGCCCGCGACGTGTCGCTGGTGGAGATGATCTGCCAGTTGCTGTCCAACGAGCGCGACCCGCTCAAAGGCCGCCAGTTGCCGATCATGTATTCGGTGCGCGAAGCCGGCTTCTTCACCATCAGCGGCAACCTGGCGACCCAGTTCGTCCAGGCAGTTGGCTGGGCCATGGCCTCGGCCATCAAGGGCGATACCAAGATCGCCTCCGCCTGGATCGGCGATGGCGCCACCGCCGAGTCGGACTTCCACACCGCCCTCACCTTTGCCCACGTATACCGCGCGCCGGTGATCCTCAACGTGGTCAACAACCAGTGGGCGATCTCCACCTTCCAGGCCATCGCCGGTGGTGAAGCTACCACCTTCGCTGGCCGTGGCGTGGGCTGCGGTATCGCCTCGCTGCGGGTCGACGGCAACGACTTCCTGGCGGTCTATGCCGCTTCACGCTGGGCCGCCGAACGCGCCCGCCGCGGTTTCGGCCCGTGCCTGATCGAGTGGGTCACCTACCGTGCTGGCCCGCACTCGACCTCGGACGATCCGTCCAAATACCGTCCGGCCGACGACTGGAGCCACTTTCCGCTGGGCGACCCGATTGCCCGCCTCAAGCAGCATCTGATCGCCCTCGGGCAGTGGTCCGAGGAAGAACACCAGGCGGTCACCGCCGAACTCGAGGCCGAGATCGTCGCGGCGCAAAAAGAAGCCGAACAGTACGGCACCCTGGTCAACGGCCACATTCCGAGCGCCGCCTCGATGTTCGAGGACGTGTACAAGGAAATGCCCGAACACCTGCGCCGCCAACGCCAGGAACTGGGGGTCTGAGATGAACGATCACAACAACAGCATCCATCTGGAAACCGCCATGACCACCACCACCATGACCATGATCCAGGCCTTGCGCTCGGCCATGGATATCATGCTTGAGCGCGATGACAACGTGGTGATCTACGGCCAGGACGTTGGCTACTTCGGTGGCGTGTTCCGCTGCACCGAAGGCCTGCAGGCCAAATACGGCAAGTCGCGGGTGTTCGACGCTCCGATTTCGGAAAGCGGCATCGTCGGCACCGCCGTAGGCATGGGCGCCTACGGCCTGCGCCCGGTGGTGGAGATCCAGTTCGCCGACTACTTCTACCCGGCCTCGGACCAGATCGTTTCCGAGATGGCGCGCCTGCGCTACCGCTCGGCCGGCGAGTTCGTCGCCCCACTGACCCTGCGCATGCCCTGCGGCGGCGGCATCTATGGTGGCCAGACCCACAGCCAGAGCCCCGAAGCGATGTTCACCCAGGTCTGCGGTCTACGCACTGTCATGCCTTCGAACCCCTATGACGCCAAGGGCTTGCTGATCGCCTCGATCGAAAACGACGACCCGGTGATCTTCCTCGAGCCCAAGCGCCTGTACAACGGCCCCTTCGACGGCCACCACGACCGGCCGGTGACCCCCTGGTCGAAACACCCGGCCAGTGCCGTCCCGGACGGTTACTACAGCGTACCGCTGGACAAGGCCGCCATCACCCGCCCGGGCAACGACGTCACCGTGCTGACCTATGGCACCACAGTGTACGTGGCCCAGGTCGCCGCCGAGGAAACCGGTGTCGATGCCGAAGTCATCGACCTGCGCAGCCTCTGGCCACTGGACCTGGAAACCATCGTCGAATCGGTGAAGAAGACCGGTCGTTGCGTGGTAGTTCATGAGGCCACCCGCACCTGCGGTTTCGGTGCCGAACTGGTATCGCTGGTCCAGGAGCATTGCTTCCATCACCTCGAAGCCCCGATCGAACGCGTCACCGGCTGGGACACCCCTTACCCGCACGCGCAGGAATGGGCGTACTTCCCGGGCCCCTCGCGAGTGGGCGCGGCATTGAAACGGGTCATGGAGGTCTGAATGGGCACGCACGTCATCAAGATGCCGGACATTGGCGAAGGCATCGCGCAAGTTGAACTGGTGGAATGGTTCGTCAAGGTCGGCGACACCATCACCGAAGACCAGGTGGTAGCCGATGTCATGACTGACAAGGCCACCGTTGAAATCCCCTCGCCGGTCAGCGGCAAGGTCCTGGCCCTGGGCGGCCAGCCCGGTGAAGTCATGGCCGTGGGCAGCGAGCTGATCCGCATCGAGGTCGAAGGCAACGGCAATCACGAGGAACCGCCAACCGCCAAGCCGGCCAGCGCCGAGCCTGTTGCGCCAGCACCGGCGGCCGCTGCCAGCCAGCCCACGCCACGCGCCGAAGCACAACTGGCGGCCAGCGCTCCAGGCAACGCGAAACCCGCCGCCCCCATCGTGCCGCGCCAGGCCAATGAACGCCCGCTGGCCTCCCCGGCCGTACGCAAGCGTGCCCTGGATGCCGGTATCGAACTGCGCTATGTGCATGGCAGCGGCCCTGCCGGCCGCATCCTCCACGAAGACCTCGACGCCTTCATGACCCGGCCGCAAAGCGCAGCCGCACAGACGCCAGGCGGCTATGCCCAGCGTACCGACAGCGAACAGATCCCGGTGATCGGCCTGCGCCGCAAGATCGCCCAGCGCATGCAGGACGCCAAGCGCCGGGTCGCGCATTTCAGCTATGTCGAAGAGATCGACGTCACCGCCCTGGAAGAACTGCGCCAGCACCTGAACAAGCAGTGGGGCGACAGCCGCGGCAAGCTGACCCTGCTGCCCTTCCTGGTCCGCGCCATGGTCGTGGCCTTGCGTGACTTCCCACAGATCAACGCCACTTATGACGACGAGGCCCAAGTCATCACCCGTCATGGCGCGGTGCATGTGGGCATCGCCACCCAGGGCGACAACGGCCTGATGGTGCCTGTGCTGCGCCATGCCGAAGCCGGCACCCTGTGGAGCAATGCCAGCGAGATCGCCCGCCTGGCCCACGCCGCGCGCAACAACAAGGCCAGCCGTGAAGAACTGTCAGGCTCGACCATCACCCTGACCAGCCTGGGTGCCCTTGGCGGTATCGCCAGCACACCGGTGGTCAACACCCCGGAAGTGGCCATCGTTGGCGTCAACCGCATGGTCGAACGGCCAATGGTGATCAACGGTCAGATCGTGGTGCGCAAGATGATGAACCTGTCCAGCTCGTTCGACCACCGCGTGGTCGACGGCATGGATGCCGCCCTGTTCATCCAGGCCGTCCGTGGCCTGCTGGAACAGCCTGCCTGCCTGTTTGTGGAGTGATCATGCAACAGACCCTCAACACCACCCTGCTGATCATCGGTGGCGGCCCCGGCGGCTACGTGGCCGCCATCCGTGCCGGGCAACTGGGCATCCCCACCGTGCTGGTCGAAGGCCAAGCCCTAGGCGGTACCTGCCTGAATATCGGCTGCATCCCTTCCAAGGCGCTGATCCATGTGGCCGAGCAGTTCCACCAGACCTGCCAGCATACCGAACAGTCGAACCTGGGCATCAGCGTCTCCTCGCCACGCCTGGACATCAGCCGCAGCGTGGCCTGGAAGGACGGTATCGTCGATCGTCTGACCAGTGGCGTCGCAGCTCTGCTGAAGAAGCATGGCGTCAAGGTGATCCATGGCTGGGCGAAACTCCTCGACGGCAAGAGCGTCGAGGTCGACGGCCAGCGCATCCAGTGCGAACACCTGCTGCTGGCCACCGGCTCCAGTAGTGTCGAACTGCCGATGCTGCCCTTGGGCGGACCGGTCATCTCCTCGACCGAAGCCCTGGCCCCCAAGGCCCTGCCCAAACGCCTGGTGGTGGTCGGAGGCGGCTACATCGGCCTGGAGCTGGGCATCGCCTACCGCAAGCTCGGCGTAGACGTCAGCGTGGTCGAGGCGCGCGAGCGCATTCTGCCGAGCTACGACAACGAGCTCACCCAACCAGTGGCCGAGTCGGTCAAGAAGCTGGGCATCCAGCTTTACCTGGGCCACAGCGTCGAAGGATTCGACAGCGACAGCCAGTGCCTGCTGGCCCGCGACACGACCGGCGAGCAAGTGCGCCTGGAGACTGATCAAGTGCTGGTGGCCGTCGGCCGCAAGCCGCGCACCCAAGGGTTCAACCTGGAAAGCCTGGCCCTGAAAATGAAGGGCGCGGCCATCGCCGTGGACGAGCAGTGCCAGACCAGCATGCACAATGTCTGGGCCATCGGCGACCTCACCGGCGAACCCATGCTGGCCCACCGGGCCATGGCCCAGGGCGAGATGGTCGCCGAGCTGATCGCCGGCAAGGCTCGCCGCTTCGAGCCGACCGCGATTGCCGCGGTGTGCTTCACCGACCCGGAAGTAGTGGTGGTCGGCCAGACACCGGAACAGGTCCAGCAACAGGGCCTGGACTGCATCGTCACGCAGTTCCCCTTCGCTGCCAATGGCCGCGCCATGACCCTGGAATCGAAGAGCGGTTTCGTGCGTGTGGTCGCCCGCCGCGACAACCACCTGATCCTCGGTTGGCAGGCGGTGGGCGTGGGCGTCTCAGAACTGTCCAGTACCTTTGCCCAGTCATTGGAGATGGGCGCACGCCTGGAAGACGTGGCGGGTACCATCCACGCTCACCCGACCTTGGGCGAAGCGGTCCAGGAAGCGGCGCTGCGCGCGCTGGGCCACGCCCTGCACATCTGATACTGAAGCGGCTGTAGCCGATTGGCCCGCTGCCCCTGGCAGCGGGTCTTTTTTTATTCGCCGATGGCGTCCTTGCCTGCCGCCTTGGCCCGGTACAAGGCCTGGTCGGCACGGCTCAACAACTGCGTCTGGTCCTCACCGTCCTGCCACTGCACGACGCCATAACTCATGGTCAGCCGGCAGCCCCCCACAGGCTCGGCACGCTGTATCGCCTCGCGCAACGACGCAGTGCAGTCCAAAGCCTGCGGCAAGGCCGTGCCCGGCAAGACCACGACGAACTCGTCTCCACCCCAGCGGGCCAGCAAATCCTGAGGCCGCAGACACTCGCGAATGCGCTCGACCACATCGAGCAACACACTGTCGCCACGGGCATGGCCATAGCGGTCGTTGATCGGCTTGAAATCGTCCAGGTCCATGACGATCAGCGCCAGCGGCTGGCGGAAACGTCGCGCCCGCTCGCACTCCTGCTGCAACGTGCGCTCCAGGCAGTAGCGATTGGCGGCTCGGGTCAGCGCATCACGTTCGGCCAAGTCGCGGTTCTCGTCCAACTGCCGCTGCAGCTGTTCATTGACCCAGGAAAGCTCCCGGGTGCGCTCCTCCACCAGGGCTTCGAGGGACTGGTTCTTCTGCTCCAGCTCGGCCACCAGGCGCTTGCCCGCATCGATGTTGCGGTGGGCGCCGAGCATGCGCGCCACCGAGCCATCCTCGTTGCGCGCGATGATATGGCCGCTGTCCTCTATCCACAGGTAGCTGCCGTCCTGGCGCCGGCAACGGTACTCGATCCGGTAGTGCTCATTGCGCTGGTTGATGTAGGCCTCGAAATGAGCCATCACCCGGGGATAGTCATCGGGGTGAATCACGCTTTCCCACGTCAGCACGGTGTTATCCATGGAGTGGCAGGGGTAACCCAGCATCGCGTACCAACCTGGGTTGCGATAGACGTAGCCGGTATTGGCGTTCCAATCCCAGATGCCATCGCTGATCAGCTCGAACAGGGTTTGCAGTTGCTCCTCGCTGAAACCGCCAGACGGCAAAGGTACGGATTCTCGACTCATGGACGCTCCCCGTTGTGTCCAGCAATTGCCCCCAGATAGAGACTGCCGATAGCGGTAGGTTTGCCGCTGATGGGCAATCACATTCCTCTTCTGGCAAGGCGCTTCCGACACGCCCCTCCACGGAACTGCCTACCACCTCTCAATATATCAGCGGTTAAGCCATCCAAGAGCTTGGCACAGGTTTTGCCATTACTCGAAAGCCCCAACCTCTCTAGGAGAAGACGCAGTGATTACCCTCAATGGCCTGGGCTGGCAGAGCAACGTGCAGTATCAGAACCGCATCGGCAGCGAACCGCCGGTTGCCGACGTCCTGCCCTTCCGTCCGCCAGTTGCCACCAGCAACACCGCTCAACAACAGAACAACCACGGCAATGCTTCGCAGCAGAACGCCGAGGATGCCCGTGAAGAAGCCTTCGCCAAGCTCAAGGTGCAATTGCAGAACCCTGACGTCAGCGCCCGCCAGCAAGGTGGCGTCGAGAAGCCAGAACGCAGCAGCGCCGAACAGGCGTTTCACGACTACATGGCCAAGAGCCCAGCGGAAAAGATCAAGGAGAAGATACTGGCGGAACTGGGCATGACCGCAGAAGAGTACGACGCGTTGCCGCCGGAGAAAAAAGAACTGGTCGACAAGCAGATTGCCCAGAAGATAAAGGAAGAAGCAGAACTCAAGGCCAAGGCCAATCTGGACCAGCAACTGGACGGATCCGCAACGCCGGCGCAACTGATGGCCCAGGCAAACGGTACACAGACAATAGAACAGGCGAGCAAGGAGGCCAGGGAAAAACAGGAGAACATCCTGGGTTGAACCTTGGTATCGAGGCTGTCGGGAGAAACGCCTTAATAAATACCTCTCGACAGTCTATATCTGCATTGCACAGAGACTCAGTACCGCCCTACCCTACTTTTTTTGGAACGCGGTCCGGCTGCGTATTACTGAGGAGGCTTTTCAGTTGATCAGCGCGTGCCACTTCTCGATTCTTGGCTGAGAAGGTTGCTAGAACCGATGAGTTTGCTGGAAAACTTGAATTGGATGGTGTCCCAGGCAGGGTTCGAACCTGCAACCTTCCCCTTAGGAGGGGGATGCTCTATCCAATTGAGCTACTGAGACATTAGATACCGGCAGCGGGCGCTGCGCGATAAAGAACGGCGAGCATGTTAACCAGCGTTCCGCCATTTGTCATGTCATCAATCGGGCTTTTTGCCCGTAATCTCTTTCCTTGCCATCTGGGTAAGTGTGCAGGTCATTTCAACGGCTCGGCTGAGCGTCTGGGGATTCGTCCGTATCGTGGAGCAACCCCTCTTCGCCCATGAGCCCAAGCAAGCCCTCTACCGCCGCCTCCAGCGTGCCGGAATTGTCCAGCACATGAATCGAACGATCATCCGCCATCAGTAGCTGCTGGTTGCGCGCTAGGCGTTGTTCGATTTCCTCGATAGACTCCCGCGCCCGCGCCAGCAGGCGATGACGCAAAACTGCCGGGTCGACATCCAGGCGAATGGCCAGCAAGTCAGGATAACGTCGGCGCGCCTCCATCAAATGGGCACGTGAGCCATTCACCAAGACATGCCTCCCCGAGGCCAGCCACTGGTCCACTTGCGCCGGGATGCCGTAGTCCAAGCCATTGGCACGCCAGTGCAACGCAAAACCCTCGGCATGGAGCAGCTCATGGAACCGCTCGGGAGAAACGCTCATGGCATCTTCACCTTTGGATTCGGCAGAACGGGTGATGATACGCCGGGCGATCTGCACGCCATGCGCTGCTAATTTGCGTCTGGCCGCCTCGATCAGGGAATCTTTTCCGGCCCCGGAAGGTCCTATCAAGTAGATGAGGCGACCTGCCGAAGCCCTGTGGTCCGCCCCGCTTGCGTCATACCGCATAGCCACTATGCTCAAAGGTAGGGAAACCAGCGCATTCTAGGCGTTTTCCCTTACCTTTGCTGCTTTTTATCAGATTTTGGCGACAAGATAATGACAGCATGGTGAGCCAGATAGAGGGAGACTTTTCAAACCAGTGCTCATTTCTGATAATTGCTGCTGGCAAAAAGCCTTTATCCGGATCACTATTTGTCACAGTCTTGACGCCAAGGAAACGGCGACCTTGAGGCATGATGAACACCTAATTCGCTCCATGGGTTGAACATTTTGCCGTCGCGATGGTCGTATTTCCCACCGCGCGGCCAATTTTGAGAACCGCTTCCCCTGAACTAAAAAACCGGTCAATTATATGCGCCCAATGAAACAGGCTATCTATTCGAGCCGCACCGCTGACAAGTTCGTCGTCCGCCTGCCAGACGGAATGCGTGAGCGCATTGCCGAGGTAGCGCGCAACCATCACCGCAGCATGAACTCTGAAATCATCGCGCGCCTGGAGCAAAGCCTTATCCAGGAAGGCGCCCTCGGTGAAGAGCTGAGCATGCGCCTGGACAGCCCGGAGCTGTCACTGCATGAGCGCGAGCTGTTGCAACGTTTCCGCCAGCTTTCCCACCGCCAGCAGAACGCACTGGTCGCCCTGATTGCACATGATGTAGAGATGGCAGCCGACGCTTCCTGATCCGCCCTGCAATGCAATGAAAAAGCCAGCGAAAGCTGGCTTTTTTGTATCTCTTTTGAGCACACCTGGCAGCTCAGAGCAAGAACAGGGTCGCCAGGCCAAGAAAGATGAAGAACCCGCCACTGTCGGTCACGGCCGTGATCATCACGCTGGACCCCATGGCCGGATCACGCCCCAGACGCGTCAGGGTCATGGGAATCAACACCCCCATCAGGGCTGCCAGTAACAGGTTGAGGGTCATGGCCGCAGTCATCACCAAGCCTAGTGACCAGCTGTCGTACAGCGCATAGGCCACCGCACCGATCACGCCTCCCCAGATCAGGCCATTGAGCAACGACACCGCCAGCTCCTTGCGCATCAGCCGCGAGGTATTGCCAGGGCTTACCTGGTCCAGGGCCATAGCCCGGACGATCATGGTGATGGTCTGATTGCCCGAGTTGCCACCGATGCCCGCCACGATCGGCATCAGCGCTGCCAGTGCCACCAGCTTCTCGATCGAACCCTCGAACAAGCCGATCACCCGCGATGCCAGGAAGGCGGTGATCAGGTTGATGGCCAGCCAGGCCCAACGGTTGCGCAGCGAACGCCAGACCGAGGCGAAGATGTCTTCCTCTTCGCGCAGACCGGCCATGTTCAGCACTTCGCTCTCGCTCTCTTCCCGAATCAGGTCGACCATTTCGTCGATAGTCAGGCGACCGATCAGACGATCGCTCTTGTCCACCACCGGGGCCGAAATCAGGTCATAACGCTCGAAGGCCTGCGCCGCGTCGTAGGCATCCTCATCAGGGTGGAAGCTCACCGGGTCACTGGCCATGACATCCGCGACCTTCTTCTCCGGATCGTTGACCAGCAGGCGCTTGATCGGCAGCACCCCCTTGAGGACGCCGTCGTAATCGACCACGAACAGCTTGTCGGTATGGCTCGGCAGTTCCTTGAGACGGCGCAGGTAACGCAGCACCACTTCGAGACTGACATCCTCGCGGATGGTCACCATCTCGAAGTCCATCAGCGCACCAACCTGCTCCTCGTCATAGCTCAGCGCCGAACGTACACGCTCACGTTGCTGGGCATCGAGGCTTTCCATCAGCTCATGAACGACGTCGCGCGGCAGTTCCGGCGCCAGGTCGGCCAGCTCGTCGGCGTCCATCTCCTTGGCCGCCGCAAGCAGCTCGTGGTCATCCATGTCGGCGATCAGGGTTTCCCGAACCGCGTCAGACACTTCCAGGAGAATGTCACCGTCACGCTCAGCCTTGACTAACTGCCACACGGTGAGGCGGTCGTCCAAAGGAAGGGCTTCGAGGATGTAGGCGACGTCGGCAGAGTGCAGGTCATCGAGTTTGCGTTGCAACTCGACCAGGTTCTGCCGGTGAACCAGGTTTTCCACCAAATCCTGGTGATGACCTTCCTGGCGGTGGGTGAGGTCTTCGACCACACGCTGACGCTGCAGCAACTCGACCACTTGGGCCAGGCGATCCTGCAGGCTCTCTTGAGCTTTCTTTACTTCGATTTCGGTCATAGGCGAACTCCACTCCCAGCAGCGGAGCACGCCGGGAGAATCAATCGGTCAGATCTTGCTTGGCAAATCGGGCTATTGAGTAACTACTGGGTAAGTCCATGGTGGTATTCCACAAGCCCCGGCGGGGCTGACGGGCGCAATCATACACCGCCTGCGCGGCCTGGGCGCTTAAATTTTTGGCCATAACAATCGTTTGCGCGATAAAGCTGTGACAACGCTCGAGGCCATCAGTGCGACGGCGGACGCAAACAAAAGAACACACTGCAGTGCGAAAAAATCAGAGAGGAGCATTCCCGATCCCGAGAAAGCCTGACGCATCATGCTGACAAAACAATGAATCGCCGAAAAGCAAAAAGCCCGCTTCAGGAGCGGGCTCTTCGTCGTATGGTGCACTCAGGAGGATTCGAACCTCCGACCGCTCGGTTCGTAGCCGAGTACTCTATCCAGCTGAGCTATGAGTGCAAGTTGGTAGTTTTAGACCAGGTTACCACTGGTTGAACAAAGCTGCTTCGATGATCAAACCAGCTTCATTTTATGGCGGACTCAGGAGGATTCGAACCTCCGACCGCTCGGTTCGTAGCCGAGTACTCTATCCAGCTGAGCTATGAGTCCGTAGTTGGTAGTTTTAGACCAGGTTACCACTGGTGGAAATAAAGCTGCTTCTATGTTCAAAACAGCTTCATTATATGGCGGACTCAGGAGGATTCGAACCTCCGACCGCTCGGTTCGTAGCCGAGTACTCTATCCAGCTGAGCTATGAGTCCGTGTCTTGCCGCGCATTATAGTTCGCTTAACTGATTTATCAATCACTTTTTCGTTTAATTTCAACGACTTAGCGATCAATCCAGATTACAGCGCCCTAAATGAATAATGGCGGAGAAGGGGGGATTCGAACCCCCGATACCCTTGTGAGGTATACTCCCTTAGCAGGGGAGCGCCTTCGGCCACTCGGCCACCTCTCCGCAACACGGGGCGTATAATAACCAGAGCTTTCCCCGTTTGCAAACCCTTTTTCAAAAAAAAATCGATAAAAATTAAAGGCTTGGTTCTTCGTCCTTCTCTTTCTTGATCCGCAGGTAGATTTCCTCGCGGTGGACGGCGACTTCCTTCGGGGCGCTGACACCGATGCGCACTTGATTTCCTTTCACACCCAGCACAGTCACGGTGATCTCACCGTCACCAATGATCAGGCTCTCGGCGCACCGACGAGTCAGAATCAACATAGCTTTCTCCTCAAGCAAAACAATTCAGGGACAACAGTCTGTAAGAAGATCGACGCCCCTCCTCCGAAGCGGGGCGGACGTCTGACCTAGGTATCGGCCGGCGCAGACAAAAGGACAGGATTATCTGCACCAGACAGAAACGCGAAGGGCGCGGCAAGCCGCGCCCCTCCAGGCAACGCCTTACTCGCCCTGTCGGGCGGGGGCGTCCAGTTCGAAAGCGGTGTGCAGGGCACGCACGGCCAGCTCCAGGTACTTCTCTTCGATGACCACCGACACCTTGATCTCCGAGGTGGAGATCATCTGGATGTTGATACCCTCCTTGGCCAGGGCTTCGAACATGCGGCTGGCAACGCCCGCGTGGGAGCGCATGCCGACACCGACGATGGAAACCTTGGCGATATGGGTGTCACCGATCACTTCACGGGCGCCGATCTCACGCGCGGTGTTTTCCAGCACCTTGTGCGCCTTCTCGTACTCGTTGCGGTGTACGGTGAAGGTGAAGTCGGTGGTGTTATCGTGCGAGACGTTCTGCACGATCATATCGACTTCGATGTTCGCGGCACTGATCGGGCCGAGGATCTTGAAAGCAACGCCCGGGGTATCCGGTACGCCACGAATGGTCAGCTTGGCCTCATCGCGATTGAAAGCGATGCCGGAAATGATCGGCTGTTCCATGGATTCCTCTTCATCAATGGTAATGAGGGTACCCGGACCCTCCTGGAAGCTGTGCAGCACGCGCAGCGGAACGTTGTACTTACCGGCAAACTCGACGGCACGGATCTGCAGCACCTTGGAACCGAGGCTGGCCATTTCCAGCATCTCTTCGAAGGTGATCTTTTCCAGCCGCTGGGCCTGAGGCACCACACGGGGATCGGTGGTGTAGACACCATCGACGTCGGTGTAGATCTGGCACTCATCGGCCTTGAGCGCCGCTGCCAGGGCCACACCGGTGGTGTCGGAACCGCCACGCCCGAGGGTGGTGATGTTGCCGTGCTCGTCCACACCTTGGAAACCCGCCACCACAACCACGCGGCCGGCATTGAGGTCGGCACGGATCTTCTGGTCGTCGATCTGCAGGATGCGCGCCTTGTTGTGCGCGCTGTCGGTGAGGATCCGTACCTGGTTGCCGGTGTAGGACACCGCCGGAATCCCTCGCTTCATCAAGGCCATGGCCAGCAGGGCAATAGTCACCTGCTCGCCGGTCGAGACAATCACGTCCAACTCACGAGGAACCGGCTGATCGGTGATCTGCTTGGCCAGGCCGATCAGGCGGTTGGTTTCTCCGCTCATGGCCGACAGCACGACCACCAGGTCATCGCCGGCTTCACGGAATTTCTTGACCTTGTCGGCAACCTGCTCGATCCGCTCGATGGAGCCGACAGAGGTGCCGCCAAATTTCTGTACGATCAACGCCATTTCAAAGCCGCCTCAGCCCACGAAGGGCACCCAATAAACAATCCATCATGCCGTGGCCTACCACTGGGCGGCAGGCCACGGGCATCTCAAAGACCTTGCTCGACGAAAGGCACGGTCAGGGCCAGGGCGCTGTCCAGCGCCGCGGCGTCGACACCGCCGCCCTGGGCCATGTCCGGACGGCCGCCGCCCTTGCCTCCCACCGCCGCAGCGGCCTGCTTCATCAGATCACCGGCTTTGAGTTGGCCGGTCAGGTCCTTGGTCACGCCGGCAACCAGCACGACCTTGCCCTCATGCACACTGCCGAGCAGGATCACTGCGCGGCCGAGCTTGTTCTTCAGCTGATCGACCAGCGCCAGCAGGGCCTTGCCGTCCTGGCCATCCAGGCGAGCGGCGAGCACCTTGGCGCCCTTGACCTCCACCGCGCCATTGGAGAGATCGTCCCCGGCGGCACTGGCGGCCTTGGCCTGCAGCTGTTCCAGCTGTTTTTCCAGCTGACGGTTGCGCTCGAGCACAGCCGACAGCTTGTCGATCAGGTTGTCGCGACTGCCCTTGACCAGTTGCGCGGCTTCCTTGAGTTGCTCTTCGGCACCGTTGAGGTAAGCCAGCGCCGCAGCGCCAGTGATCGCCTCGATACGGCGCACGCCGGAGGCCACGCCGCCTTCGCTGATGATCTTGAACAGGCCGATATCGCCCGTGCGCTTGGCATGGATGCCGCCACACAGCTCGACCGAAAAGTCGCCGCCCATGCTCAGTACGCGCACGGTATCGCCGTACTTCTCGCCGAACAGGGCCATGGCTCCCTTGCGCTTGGCGGTGTCGATATCGGTCTCTTCGGTTTGCACTTCGGAGTTCTTGCGCACTTCGCGGTTGACGATGTCTTCCAGGGCCTTGATCTGCTCCGGCTTGATCGCTTCGAAATGGCTGAAGTCGAAACGCAGGCGCTGGCTGTCGACCAGCGAGCCTTTCTGCTGTACATGGTCACCCAGCACCTGGCGCAACGCGGCGTGCAGCAAGTGAGTCGCCGAGTGGTTCAGCGAAGTGGCCTTCTGCACGTCGGCATCGACGCGGGCCTGGAGCTCAGCGCCGACGCTCAGCGCGCCGCTGGCGACCACGCCATGGTGCAGGAAGGCGCCGCCAGTCTTGGTGGTGTCACGCACATCGAAGCGTACGCCGGACGCCTGCAGGTAGCCGGTGTCGCCGACCTGGCCGCCGGACTCGGCATAGAACGGTGTACGGTCCAGGACGACCACACCCTCCTCGCCCTCGGCCAGTTGCTCGACGGCCTGGCCGTCCTTGTACAGGGCAACGACCCTGGCCAGGCCTTCAGTGGTGCTGTAGCCAGTGAATTCGGTGGCGACGTCGACCTTGACCAGGCTGTTGTAGTCCATGCCGAAGGCGCTGGCGGAACGTGCGCGCTCACGCTGGGCTTCCATCTCGCGCTCGAAGCCGTCCTCGTCGATGGTCAGACTGCGCTCGCGGGCGATGTCGGCGGTCAGGTCCATGGGGAAGCCATAGGTGTCGTAGAGCTTGAACACCACGTCGCCCGGCACCACGTCGCCCTTGAGCTGGGCCAGGTCCTGCTCGAGGATCTTCAGGCCCTGCTCCAGGGTCTTGGCGAACTGTTCTTCCTCGGTCTTGAGCACGCGCTCGATGTGCGCCTGCTGGGACTTGAGCTCAGGGAAGGCCTCGCCCATCTCGGCCACCAGGGCGGCGACGATCTGGTAGAAGAAGCTGCCCTTGGCGCCAAGCTTGTTGCCATGACGGCAAGCGCGGCGAATGATGCGGCGCAGCACATAGCCGCGGCCTTCGTTGGACGGCAGCACGCCGTCAGCGATCAGGAAGCCGCAGGAACGGATGTGGTCAGCGACCACCTTGAGCGACGGCTGGCCATCGTTGCTGCAGCCGATGGCCTTGGCCGCTGCAGCGAGCAGGTTCTGGAACAGGTCGATCTCGTAGTTCGAATGCACATGCTGCATGACCGCACTGATGCGCTCCAGGCCCATGCCGGTATCCACCGAAGGTGCCGGCAGCGGGTGCAGGACGCCACCGGCAGTACGGTTGAACTGCATGAACACGTTGTTCCAGATCTCGATATAGCGGTCGCCGTCTTCCTCTGGCGAACCGGGCGGGCCACCCCAGATGTCCGCGCCGTGGTCGTAGAAGATCTCGGTGCATGGGCCGCATGGGCCGGTGTCGCCCATGGTCCAGAAGTTGTCGGAAGCGTACGGGGCGCCCTTGTTGTCACCGATGCGCACCATGCGCTCGGCTGGCACGCCAATTTCCTTGGTCCAGATGTCGTAGGCTTCATCGTCGCTTTCGTAGACCGTGACCCAGAGCTTTTCCTTGGGCAGGTTCAGCCACTTTTCAGAGGTCAGGAAGGTCCAGGCGAAAGTGATCGCATCGCGCTTGAAATAGTCGCCGAAACTGAAGTTGCCCAGCATTTCGAAGAACGTGTGGTGACGCGCGGTGTAGCCGACGTTTTCCAGGTCGTTGTGCTTGCCACCGGCGCGCACGCACTTCTGGCTGCTGACGGCACGAGTATAGGCGCGCTTTTCCTGGCCCAGGAAGCAGTCCTTGAACTGGTTCATGCCGGCATTGGTAAACAGCAGGGTCGGGTCATTGTTCGGAATCAGGGAGCTGGAGGCAACTCGGGTATGTCCCTGCTCTTCGAAGAAGCGAAGGAAGGCTTCACGGATTTCTGCGCTTTTCATAGGTTCTTCCACGGAAACGGCGGCCTGAGGCAAGTGCGTGCGTCAAATTGACGAAACGACGGCAAAGGGCCGCATTATATCGGTCCTGCAATCTCGGTGCAGTGTGTTTATGCGATAGAAACCGTCGATTGGGCGGTTTATGGGCCTGCCAGGATGCTAAAACTGCCGAGGGGAAGGGAAAATGGCAAGGGGCAGCGGATGAAACGACTTTCATCTCGCAAGGGATCCAATCAGCAGGGGAAAATGTGGTCCATCGCGGGGGTTGCATGAGGGTCGCCAGGCGCATACCTCAAGAGAGACAGGCTCCTCCAAGGCATACCCCGGTAGCCTGAGACGTCAGCCCAGTTGCTGACCCGAATCGGGCACGATGAGAATCCCCGCCCGCAGGCCGTTGCGGACCTTGGGGTTGGGGAAGATGATACGGGCCCCCTCCTCCTCGACGATCCAACGTGTCTCGGCCAGGTCCTCGGCCAGCAGGTAGCCTTTGCTCAACTCCGAGAAATTCTCGATATCCGCCGGCAGATGCAGGTGGAAACTGTCGCTGTGCTTGATGATTTCACGGGCAACGCTGAACAGTTGCAGGCCATCGAGCCCTTCGTCAGCCTCCGG
The DNA here is from genome assembly GCF_054889225.1 of Pseudomonas sp. X10. Lineage (NCBI taxonomy): Bacteria > Pseudomonadati > Pseudomonadota > Gammaproteobacteria > Pseudomonadales > Pseudomonadaceae > Pseudomonas > Pseudomonas sp. X10. The sequence continues at coordinate 4,026,366 of NZ_CM142677.1, forward strand.
CTCGTTGCCTTCGATCAACTGCTTCAGGCGGGTTTCCAGGCGGTCGAGGTTGACCTGCTGGTTCTGCCCGAAGGGGCGCGCCTTGCCCAGTTCCAGGGTGAAGGCCTCGGCGTCCAGTTGCTCATAGGTGAAGGCGCTGAAGGTGATCGACGGCTTGCTCTGCAGCAACACCGCCTCCATGCCCGCGGCGCGCAAGCGGGCCAGTTCGCGCCGGGAATGCAGGCGCCCTTCCTTGTAGGGGTACAGGGCGAACTGCTCGATCTTCGAGCCACGAATGGCCGTATGCAGGTCGTAATGCAGGCGGGTGCGGTCCGGTAGGCTGAAGAACTGCCTGGCAAACTGCTCCAACTCAGCGGCACGCAGGGCCTCGGCGCCGCTGGACAGCTCATGACGGCCATTGAACAGGCGGTTGATGTCCTGCTCCACGTAGCGTTCGCCCTTGCGTATCGCCTCTGGGTTGCCAAACAGGAACAGCACCCGTGCGCGCGGCTTGATGTCGCCTCGCGCCACACCGTGCAGCAACTCGTCGAGCAACTCGATCGGAGCGGTCTCGTTGCCATGGATACCCGCCGACAGCAACAGGTCCATGCCATTGTCACGGGCCTCGGGCGGACGCACCTCCAGGGCACCCACGCCCAACCACCGCAGGCGCACGCCCTCGACCGTCACTTGCGTCTTCTCGGCCGGTTCGTGGTCGGCCAGGGTCAGGTCAAGCAGTTTGCCGAGGGCGAGCATAGGCGAATCCTTAGTGGTGGTGACCACAGTCAGGGCCGTGGACGTGATCGTCATCACCGGCATCCGCCGGCTCCATTTCCAGCTGCAGGCTGACCAGGTTGGTGGCCATCGGACGCAGCAGCAGGTTGGCATACTCGGTGTCGTTCTCTTCGACATCGACGCCGATCAGCAGCTGGCCACGGCCATCCTGCTGGATCCATACCTCCTTGCCTTGCCAGACCACCGCAAAGCGGGTGCAGGATGTTTCCAGCTGAGTGCCGTCGTCGTCTTCAAGGATCAGGCGCAGGGCATCGGACATGTCGAATTCTCTCTTCAAGGTTGGCGTTGGAACGGATAGACCGAACCCAGCTTGAGGATCTGGGTCAGTTCATCCAGTGCCGTGCGGCATTCAACCAGCAACTGCGGGTCGGCCAGGTCAGCCTCGCCCAGGCGGTCGCGGTAATGCCTGTCGACCCACTGGACCAGCGTGTCGTACAGCGGCGCGGTCATGATAACGCCTGGATTGACCGCCGCCAGTTCCGATTCGTTCAGGGCCACGCGCAAACGCAGGCAAGCCGGGCCACCGCCGTTCTGCATGCTCTGCTTGAGGTCGAACACCTTGACCTCCTTGACCGGGCCACCTTGGCTGGTCAGTTGCGACAGGTAGCTCCAGACCCGCTCGTTGTTGCGGCACTCTTCCGGCACCACCAGCAGCATCGCCCCGTCAGCACGTGTCAGCAGCTGGCTGTTGAACAGGTAGGAACGCACCGCATCCTCTACCGTCACCGCCGAGCGCGGCACACAGATGGCTTGGAAATTACCACCCTTGCTGGCCAGTTTAGCCTGCAGCTGGGCAAGCACCGCTTCGGTCTCGAGAAACGCGTCCTGGTGATAGAACAGTACTTCGCCGTTGCCTACCGCGATCACATCGTTGTGGAACACCCCCTGATCGATCACCGAGGGGTTCTGCTGAGCGTAGACCACCCCGTCCTCGCGCAGCCCATGCAGCCGGGCCACCGCCTGAGAGGCTTCCAAAGTCTGGCGCGCCGGGTACTTCTGCGGCGCCGGGTAGCGGCTGTCGAAGGCACTGCGGCCATAGACGAAGAACTCGACTCCCGCCTCACCGTAGGCGCGGCAGAACCGCGTGTGGTTGGCCGCCCCCTCGTCGCCGAACTGGGCCACCGCCGGCAGCGCGGCGTGATGGGCGAAGTGCTTGTCATCGGCGAACATCGCGCCGAGCACACGGCTGGTGGTCGGGTGCTCAATGCTGCGATGGTATTTGCAGTTGAGGTTGGCGGCGGTGAAGTGCACGCGCCCATCCTCGGTATCGGCACTCGGACTGACGGTGGCGGCGTTGGCGACCCACATGCTCGAAGCCGAGCAACTGGCCACCAGCAGGGGCATGGCGTCCTTCGCCGCACGCTGGATCACGTCGGCGTCGTTGCCGGTGAAACCCAGGCGGCGCAGGGCAGCCACATCGGGGCGCTCCTGCGGGGCGAGCACGCCCTGCGTGAAGCCCATGTCCATCAACGCCTTCATCTTCGCCAGGCCCTGGCGCGCGGCCTCACGGGGGTTGGAAGCCTGTTGGCTGTTGCTCTGCGAGGCCACGTTGCCGTAGGACAGCCCGCCATAGTTGTGCGTAGGTCCCACCAGACCATCAAAATTCACTTCATAGGATTTCATCGGCTAGGCTCCGAGACCTGTTGTTATAGGGTGACGCCCGGCGTCAAGGTCGCCGGCAGGGCCAGGCTGGGGGTCTCCAGCGAGGCCACAGGGTAGGCGCAATAGTCGGCGGCATAGTAGGCGCTGGCACGGTGGTTGCCGCTGGCACCGACGCCACCGAAGGGCGCGCTGCTGGCAGCGCCGGTCAGTTGCTTGTTCCAGTTGACGATGCCGGCGCGGCTGCGCAGCCAGAAGTACTGGTAGCGCGCGCGGGAGTCGGACAGCAGGCCCGCGGCCAGCCCGTACTGAGTGTTGTTGGCCTCGGTGATGGCGGCATCGAAATCGCTGTAGCGGATGACCTGCAGCAGTGGACCAAAGAATTCCTCATCCGGACGTTCTGCCACAGCGGTGACATCGATGATGCCAGGGGTCAGCAACGCAGCGTTGGCCTGTAGTTGGGTCATGCCCAGCAGCGCTACGCCTCCCTTGCCGAGCAGTTCGGCCTGGGCTGCGAGCAATGCCCGGGCGGCATCCAGGGAAATCACCGAGCCCATGAACGGCGCTGGCTGCTGGTCAAAGGCACCGACGCTGATGCCCTTGCACACCTCGACCAGGCGCCCGAGCAGCGAATCGCCCCAGGCCCCCTCCGGCACCAGCAGGCGACGGGCGCAGGTGCAACGCTGGCCGGCGGAAATGAATGCGGACTGGATGATGGTGTAGACCGCCGCGTCCAGGTCCTGGACCTGGTCAACCACCAGCGGGTTGTTGCCACCCATCTCCAGGGCCAGGATCTTGTCCGGACGCCCGGCGAACTGCTGGTGCAGGAGGTTGCCGGTACGGCTGGAGCCGGTGAAGAACAAGCCATCCAGCCCTAGGTTGGCGGCCAGAGCGACACCGGTTTCGCGTGCCCCCTGGACCAGGTTGAGTACCCCTGCCGGCAGGCCGGCGTCGATCCAGCACTTGACCGTCAATTCGGCGACCTTGGGCGTCAGCTCGCTCGGCTTGAACACCACGCAGTTGCCGGCCAGCAGCGCCGGCACGATATGACCGTTGGGCAAGTGGCCTGGGAAGTTGTAGGGGCCGAACACGGCCACCACGCCATGGGGCTTGTGCCGCAGCACCGCAGTGGCATCAGCCAGTGCGCCGCTCTTTTCACCGGTACGCTCGCGGTAGCTTTGTACCGAGATCGCCACTTTATTGACCATGCTGGTCACTTCGGTCGCCGACTCCCACAGCGGCTTGCCGGTTTCCTCCCCGATGCAACGGGCCAGCGCCTCGGCATTGGCCTTGAGTTTTTCCGCGAAGGCTTCCAGCACGCTGATGCGCGCCTCCAGGCTCTGCTGTGCCCAAGCCGGGAATGCCTGCCGCGCCGCCTGTACGGCAGCATCGACTTGCGCCGCGCTGGCGCCCTGGCCCTGCCAGATAACCTGCTGGCTGACCGGGTTCAACGATTGCAGCGCCTCGCCCTGCCCTGCCTGCCATTGGCCGGCGATGAAATGCGTAGTCATTACTTGCCCTCCCGGCTAGCAGACAATGGGACGGCGCGCACATGGTCGCCGACGCCCAGGCGCAAGCGCTTGGCCGTCAGCGGATCGACCACCAGGGTGCCGGCCGCCAGGCGCGCGGGCGCCGCAGTGATGCGGCAATCCTCGCGCTTGCGGTTATGAATGATGAACGGCGTGGCATCGTCGCCAGGGGTGCCGACAGCTAACACCAACGTCTGGCTATCGCGCACCGCGCGGATCTTGCCGGTCTCGCACTCGACCGCAGGGCCGGCGTCGAAAATGTCCACATAGCCCTGGTAGCTGAACCCTTCGCTCTTGAGCATGGCCAGCGCAGGTTCCGTGTCGGTGTGAACACGGCCGATAACGTTGCGCGCAGCCTCGGAAAGGAAGCAGGTGTAGAGCGGGAACTTGGGCATCAGCTCGGCGATGAACGACTTGTTGCCTACCCCGGTGAGGTAGTCGGCCTGGCTGAATTCCATCTTGAAGAAGTGCCGCCCCAGGCTTTCCCAGAACGGCGAACGGCCGGCCAGGTCGGACATGCCACGCATCTCGGCGATGATCTTGTTGCCGAACAACTCCGGGAACTCGGCGATGAACAGCAGCCGCGCCTTGGCCAGGAGGCGGCCATTGAGGCCGTTGCGGTAGTCGCTGCGCAGGAACAGCGAGCACAGCTCGGAGTTGCCGGTCAGGTCATTGGCCAGGAACAGGGTCGGGATCTCACGGTAGATGTTGAGCTCCTGGGAAGCGCTGACGGTCAGGCCGACCCGGTAGTTGTACCAGGGCTCGCGCAAGCCCACCGCGCCGGCGATGGCGGAAATGCCGACCACTTGGCCCTCGTCGTCCTCCAACACGAACAGGTAGTCAGTGTCGCCACGCTCGGCTTCGCCAAGGAAGCTCTTCTCGGCCCAACCGACCCGGTGTCCCAGGCGCTCTTCGTTGGCCGGCAAGGTGGTCAGCCCGGTGGTCCCGGTGCTGCGTGCCAAATCGATCAGCGCGGGTAAATCGCTGCTGCGTACAGGACGAACGATCATGCTATCTCCTTGGGCGGCGGTCTGTGCCTGCCGCGAAACTCTGCTCCGGGCCCTGGCTGGGCTATCCGGCCACTGGCATCAAACGGCGACCAGGCGGACGCTGCCACCCTCGCCGACGCCCAGGGCTTCGGCGGCTTCCGGGGTCAGGCTGACGGGCTTGCCGGGCACCCAGTCCAGCTCCAGCAGCACCGCGCGGTAGTCCTGCAACTGGCCATTGCACACCAGGTAAGGGCGCCCGCCCTTGACTGCGCTGGCCTCGACCTTGACCGGCACGACGCGGCTCTGGGCGATCGAGCGAATGCCGGAGACCCGCGCGTGCAGGGTCGGCCCACCGTCGAAGATATCGATGTAGTGGTCGGTCTCGAAGCCTTCGCGCATCAGGATGTCGAAGGTGATCTGCGCTCGCGGGTGCACTTGACCCATGGCTTCCTGGGCAGCGTCCGGCAGCAGCGGCACGTAGATCGGGTAATGGGGCATCAGCTCGGCGAGGAAGGTCCGGCTCTTCAGGCCGCACAGGCGCTCGGCCGCGGCATAGTTGAGGTCGAAGAAGTTGCGGCCGATGGCATCCCAGAACGGCGACTCGCCCTGGTCGTCGCTGTAGCCAACGATCTCGGTCACCACCGAGTCAGCGAACCGCTCCGGGTGCGCCGCCATGAACAACAGGCGCCCACGGGAGTTGAGCTCGGCCCAGGCCGTGTTCACCAGCTCCGGCAACACATAGAAGCTGGTCAGCAGGCTGTTGCCGGTCAGGTCATGGCACTGCGAAAGCACATGAATCTTGTTGTGGATCTTCAGCTCACGCGAGGCATGCACGAAGGTCTCGTTGCGGAAGCTGTAGAACGGCTCGGAATAGCCGGCCGAGGCAACGATCGCCGAACAACCGACCAACTTGCCGGTGCTGCTGTCTTCGAGGACGAAGAAGTAGCTCTCTTCACCATTGAAGCTGACCTCGGCGGCGAAGGAGGTTTCCGAAGCGGCGATCTTGTCGCCGAGACGGCCGGTATCGTCCGGCAAGGACGTGACACCAATGGGGCTGTCCGCAGCCAGACGCTGCACTTCACTCAGATCAGCCATTTGCGCGGGGCGCATCACCAGCATGGTGTCACTCCTTTCGGGAAAGCGGGCCAACGGAGTCGGCACGGAAAAACAGCAGGCACTCAGGGCACCTGCGCTGGAATTCGGTCATCGCCGGCCTGCATCGAGGCCAGCGACAGAACCGCAGGCCGATCAGGCCTGGGTCAGCTTGGCCACGGCGCGCTCGAAGCGAGCCAGGCCTTCATCGATGTCAGCGTCTTCGACCACCAGGCTCGGGGCGAAGCGCACCACGTCCGGGCCGGCCTGCAGCACCATGACGTCTTCTTTCTCGGCTGCATTGAGGATGTCCTTGGCCTTGCCCTTCCAGGCATCGGTCAAAACGCAGCCGATCAGCAGGCCGACGCCACGAACCTGGGTAAACAGGCCGTACTGCTGGCCGATCTGCTCCAGGCGGGCCTTGAAGCGCTGGTGCTTGGCCTTGACACCCGCCAGCACCTCCGGGGTATTGACCACGTCCAGCACCGCGTTGGCTACTGCGCAAGCCAGCGGGTTGCCACCGTAGGTGGTGCCGTGGGTGCCGACCGCCAGGTGCTTGGCCAGTTCGGCGGTGGTCAGCATCGCGCCGATCGGGAACCCGCCGCCCAGGCTCTTGGCGCTGGTCAGGATGTCAGGGGTAACACCGTAGTGCATGTAAGCGTAGAGCTCGCCAGTGCGACCAACCCCCGTCTGCACCTCGTCGAAGATCAGCAGGGCATTGTGCTCATCGCACAGCTTGCGCGCGCCTTCGAGGTAGGCCTTGTCAGCCGGGACCACACCGCTTTCGCCCTGGATAGGTTCGATCACTACGGCGCAGGTTTTGTCGGAGATCTGTGCCTTGAGCGCCTCCAGATCGTTGTACGGCACATGGCTGATGCCAGTGATCTTAGGCCCGAAACCATCGGAGTACTTGGGCTGGCCACCGACGCTGACGGTGAACAGGGTGCGACCGTGGAAGCTGTTTACGGTGGCGATAATCTCGTGCTTCTCAGGGCCGAAACGATCGTGGGCAACACGGCGGGCCAGCTTGAACGCGGCCTCATTGGCCTCGGCGCCGGAGTTGCAGAAGAAGGCACGGTCGGCGAAGGTCGCGTCCACCAGCTTGTGGGCCAGGCGCAGGGCCGGCTCGTTGGTGAAGACGTTGGACACGTGCCAGAGGGTATTGGCCTGCTCGGTCAGGGCCGCGACCAGTGCCGGATGAGCATGCCCGAGTGCATTCACCGCGATGCCGCCGGCAAAGTCGATCAGCTCGCGGCCCGACTGGTCCCAGACTCGGGAACCCGCGCCGCGCACAGGAATGAAGGCGGCCGGGGAATAGTTGGGAACCATGACCTGGTCGAAATCGGCACGTTGCACCGGAGCTTGCTCAACGGACATCGGAGTCTCCTGAAGAGGAACGCTGGCCTGGAAGTGGCGAGCGATGGGGGGATTGTAAGGACTGAACGGCGGCTGTCCTTGTCGCCAAGCGACAACTTCTTACAGCGCCAAACCCTGTTTTACCAAGGCTTTCGGCAATGCGACAAACAGTGTCGCAATCGCGCAGTTTAAACGCTGCGGGGACCGCCGGGGAGATGCCGAGCCCTTCTTGAAGCCTGATGCCGCGCCTACAGATACTGCGCCGGGTTTCAGCCGCGCTCGGCAGGAACCGAACTCAGCTCGAACGGACTGCTGCTACGCCGATGGTTGCGGTCTTCACGCGGGGTAGCGCCGAAGAAGTTGCGGTAAGCGCTGGAAAAGTGAGGGCCGGAAGAGAAGCCACAGGACAGCCCGATCTGGATGATCGACTTGCTGGTCTGCATCAGCATCTGCCGCGCCTTGTTCAGGCGCAGCTCCAGGTAATACTGGCTCGGCACCCGATTCAGGTACTGCTTGAAGATACGCTCCAACTGGCGACGCGACACGCAGACGTGCTGGGCGATTTCGTCGGTGGTCAGCGGCTCTTCGATATTGGCTTCCATCAACAGCACGGCCTGGGTCAGCTTCGGATGGCTCGAGCCCAGACGATTCTGCAACGGGATGCGCTGGCGCTCGCCACCTTCACGGATGCGCTCGACCACCAACTCCTCCGACACCGCGCCCGCCAGCTCGGCACCGTGATCGCGGGCCAGCACCGCCAGCAACAGGTCGGCCACCGACATGCCACCACAGGCGGTCAGGCGGTCACGGTCCCAGTCGAACAGATGGCTGGTGGCAATGACCTTGGGAAAGCGCTCGGCGAAATCATCCTGCCAGCGCCAGTGCACCGCCGCCCGGTAGCCATCGAGCAGACCCAACTGCGCCAGCGGATAGACACCGGCGGACAGCCCGCCGATCATGCAACCGCTGCGCGCCTGCTGCTTGAGCGCCGCCGCCAGTGCAGTCCCCACGCTCAAGGGCGGCTCGTCCGCCAGCAGGAACAGCTTCTGACAACCTTCCAGGCGGCCGACCCAAGCCTCGCCCGGTAAACGCCAGGCACCTTCCTCCGGCGCTTCGGCCTGGAGAAAGGCCAGCTCGTAGACCACCTCCGGATGCACCTTCTGGGCAACCCGCAACACTTCCTCGGCGAGCGCCAGGGTCAACGCCTTGGTGCTGGGCCAAATGAGAAAACCGATTCGCTGGGTGGTCATAGGGTGCGGTCCGAAACCTGAAGTCATTCAACACGCCCCATAGGGCGGACGGTGGCGCCGGGTCAGGCTGCGCCAGTTGCGCAGCATGCCCTATTCTGGTGCAAAGCGGCAGTCTTTACTTTAGGCTGCCAGAGAGGAACTGCTGCAAACGCTCCGATTGCGGATTGACCAGTACCTCACGCGGGTTGCCACTCTCCTCCACCACTCCCTTGTGCAGGAACACCAGTTGGTTGGAGACCTCGCGGGCAAAGCCCATTTCATGGGTGACCACGACCATGGTGCGGCCCTCCAGGGCGAGCGCCTGCATGACTTTGAGCACATCACCCACCAGCTCGGGGTCGAGCGCCGAGGTCGGCTCGTCGAACAGCATCACCTCCGGCTCCATGGCCAGGGCCCGGGCAATCGCCACGCGCTGCTGCTCGCCACCGGACATATGCCCGGGATAGGCATCCTTGCGGTGCGCGACCCCCACCTTGGCCAGGTAGTGCTCGGCCTTTTCCAGCGCGTCCTTCTTGCTCATGCCCAGCACATGCACCGGTGCCTCGATGATGTTTTCCAGCGCGGTCATGTGCGACCACAGATTGAAATGCTGGAACACCATCGACAGGCGCGAACGCATGCGCTGCAGTTGCTTGGGATCGGCGGCCTTGAGCGCGCCATCCTTGTTCGCCACCAACTTGAGCTCTTCGTTGTTGAGCAGGATCCTGCCGGCATGGGGCTGCTCGAGCAGGTTGATGCAGCGCAGGAAGGTCGACTTGCCCGACCCGCTGGAGCCGATGATGCTGATCACGTCGCCAGCCTTGGCCGCCAGGGAGACACCCTTGAGTACTTCGTGACTGCCATAGCGTTTATGCAGGTCTTGGACTTGGAGTTTGTACATGCTGTCGGTTCTCACAAAGCGATCAGTCTTGAGCCGGAGCCCGGCGCGAAAGTAGTGCCGCCGCCATCAGGACTTGCGCGGCGCCAGGTAGCCAAGCCAACGGCGCTCAGCCATCTTGAACAGGCGCACCAGGATGAAGGTCAGGCACAGGTAGAACACGCCCGCCGTGATATAGGCCTCGAAAGGCAGGTAGTACTGGGCATTGACCGTGCGCGCCGCACCCGTGATATCGATCAAGGTGACGATCGACGCCAGGCTGGTGGTTTGCAGCATCATGATCACCTCGTTGCTGTACTGCGGCAGCGCCCGGCGCAGGGCCGAAGGCAGCAGGATGCGGCGGTACATCTTGATGCGCGACATGCCCACCGCCTTGGCTGCTTCGATCTCGCCATGGGGCGTCGCCTTGAGGCTGCCGGCGATGATCTCGGCGGTGTAGGCGCTGGTATTGATCGCGAAAGCCAGGCAGGCACAGAAGGTGGCGCTGGACAGCCAAGGCCAGAGGAAGCTCTGGCGAACGAACTCGAACTGGGCCAGGCCGTAGTAGATCAGGAACAGCTGCACCAGCATCGGTGTGCCGCGGATCACATAGGTGTAGAGCCACGCCGTCAGGTTCACCAGCGGTTGCTTGGAAACACGCATCAGACCCAGAGGAATGGCCGCCAGCAGGCCGAAGAACAGCGAGAATGCCAGCAGCTTGAGGGTGGTCAGCAGCCCGCCGAAGTACAGCGGAAGCGCCTCCCAGACCACGTTGTAATCGAAGATCATAGCTCAGCCGCCTTTACGCCAACCGAATAGCGCTTCTCGAGGTAACGCAAGGCCAGCAGCGAGACACTGGTGATCACCAGGTACAGGCCCGCCACCGCCAGGAAGAAGGTGAAAGGCTCGCGGGTGGCATCAGCCGCCTGCTTGGCCTTGAACATCATGTCCTGCAGGCCGACCACCGAGATCAGCGCCGTCGCCTTGGTCAGGACCAGCCAGTTGTTGGTGAAGCCCGGGATCGCCAGGCGGATCATCTGCGGCACCATGATGCGGAAGAACACCTGCATGCCACTCATGCCATAGGCCATGCCGGCCTCGGCCTGCCCTTTGGGGATGGCCATGAAGGCGCCGCGGAAGGTTTCCGAGAGATACGCACCGAAGATGAAGCCCAGGGTGCCGATACCGGCCATGAGCGGGTTTAGGTCGATGTAGTCGTCATAACCGAACAGTGGCGCGACGCGATTGAGCACATCCTGGCCGCCGTAGAAGATCAGCAGGATCAGCACCAAGTCCGGAATGCCACGGATCACCGTGGCGTACATATCGCCCAGCCAGGCCAGCCAGCGCACCGGCGACAAGCGCAGCGCCACACCGATCAGACCGAGCACGATGGCCAGGGCCATGGACGACAGGGCGAGTTGCAGCGTCAGCCACGCCCCGTCGAGGATGACTGCCCCGTAGCCTTTCAACATGATGAGGTCCTCGACCTTGGGAATGAAAAAATGGTGCAAACCTCAGAGCCTCTGCTGTTTGCACCATTACACAGGTGAAACCCGACGATTTACTGCTTACTGCGCGTCAGGGCCGTAGATGTCGAAGTTGAAGTACTTATCCTGGATCTCTTTGTACTTGCCATTGGCGCGGATCCCGTCGATGGCCGCATTGATGCGGTCGACATTGGCTTGGTCGCCCTTGCGTACAGCGATACCAATGCCGTCACCGAAGTACTTCGCATCGGTAAAGGCCGGGCCTACGAAAGCATAACCCTTGCCGGCGTCGGTCTTGAGGAAACCGTCTTCAAGCAGGGTGGCATCGGCGACGGTGCCGTCGAGGCGGCCGGCGGCGACATCCAGGTAGATTTCGTTCTGGGTGCCGTATGGCACGACAGTGGCGCCCTTGGGTGCCAGGACTTCCTTGGCGAAGCGGTCGTGGATCGAGCCACGCTGTACGCCTATCTTCTTGCCGCTCAGTTCGTCCAGGCTGTCGCTGACCGTAACGCCTTCCTTCATGACCAGGCGCGCCGGAGTCAGGTAGTAGCGCTTGGTGAAATCAACCGACTTCTTGCGGTCCTCGGTGATCGACATGGACGACAGGATGGCGTCGATCTTGCGCACTTTCAGCGCCGGGATCAGACCATCGAACTCCTGCTCGACCCAGGTGCACTTGGCTTTCATCTCTTCGCACAGGGCGTTGCCGATGTCGTAGTCGAAGCCGGCGATGCTGCCGTCAGGCTGCTTGAAGGCGAAAGGTGGGTAGGCGGCCTCGATACCGATTTTCAGCGGTTTCTCATCGGCCAGCGATGCCAGGGAAAACACAGACAGCGCCAGCGCGCCAAGCAGTGCGAGTTTCTTCATCTGGTAACTCCATCGGTATAGGGCAACACAAGGCAGGAAGTACTACTGCCCGATATGCGAATGGGTACAACGCGAGCCGCAGGGTTTCGACCAAGGTCGCAGACCACGAGCGAGTGAGTGGCATTTTAACCACAGCTTGGAAGTCGATATTTCTTCAAAGCGACAACTACTTACAGAAGCGCCTGAAACCGCGGCCGGCGATATTGACAGCTCACGCACAATATGCAAGAGCAAAAGAAAAACAACCTGCTGATCAAGCAATAACTGGGCCTATTATTGGCAAAGCCTTGTAATCCGGCAAGCACAGCGTGGCGCAGTGACGAAATCGGCCCTCAAAACGCACCACATTCAGACACAAGCGTTTCCCTATGCCCCGTTTGCGAGCGTCATCGGTGACACAGAAAGGTTACCGATGAATGTCGAAGTAACAGAATGCAAAAACCCCGCCGGATGCAGTGGCGGGGTTCTTGTCGGGATGCAGTAGCCAGCTAACGCTGGCTCCTGCCGGTATCGCGCCGATCACATGAGCCGAGCCTGCCCGGCTCAAGCCACGTTCATGGTCTTGTGGGTGTCGATCAGGTGCTGCACCACACCCGGGTCGGCCAGGGTCGAGATATCACCCAGAGCATCGTACTCGGCTGTGGCGATCTTGCGCAGGATACGCCGCATGATCTTGCCCGAGCGAGTCTTGGGCAGGCCCGGCGCCCACTGGATGACATCTGGCGAGGCGATCGGCCCGATCTCCTTGCGCACCCAGTTCTTCAACTCCAGACGCAAGGCTTCGCTCGCCTCCACGCCGGCATTGAGGGTGACATAGACATAGATGCCCTGCCCCTTGATGTCGTGCGGCACACCCACCACCGCCGCTTCGGCGACTTTCGAGTGGGCGACCATGGCGCTCTCGATCTCGGCGGTGCCCATGCGGTGGCCGGAGACATTGAGCACATCATCCACGCGACCGGTGATCCAGTAGTAGCCGTCCTCGTCGCGGCGCGCGCCGTCACCGGTGAAGTACATGCCCCGGAAGGTCTTGAAGTAGGTGTCGACGAAACGGTCGTGGTCGCCGTACAGCGAACGCGACTGGCCCGGCCAGGAATCGAGAATCACCAGGTTGCCTTCGGCGGCACCCTCGATCAGGTTGCCCAGGTTATCCACCAGCGCCGGCACCACGCCGAAGAACGGACGGGTCGCCGAACCCGGCTTGAGCGCCGTGGCGCCCGGCAGCGGGCTGATCAGGATGCCGCCGGTTTCGGTCTGCCACCAGGTGTCGACGATCGGGCAGCGTTCCTTGCCGACGGTCTGGTGGTACCAGTTCCAGGCTTCCGGGTTGATCGGCTCGCCCACCGAACCCAACAGGCGCAGGCTGGAGCCATCGGCACCGGCCACGGCGGCCTGCCCCTCGGCCATCATTGCGCGGATCGCAGTCGGGGCGGTGTAGAGGATGTTGACCTTGTGCTTGTCGATGATCTTCGACACGCGGGTGATATCCGGGTAGTTCGGCACGCCTTCGAACAGCAGCGTGGTGGCGCCATTGGCCAGCGGGCCATAGACGATGTAGCTGTGGCCGGTGACCCAGCCGACGTCGGCGGTGCACCAATAGATTTCCCCCGGACGGTAGTCGAACACCCGCTCGTGGGTCAGCGCGGCATAGACCAAGTAGCCGCCAGTGGTGTGCAGCACGCCCTTGGGCTTGCCGGTGGAGCCGGAGGTATAGAGGATGAACAGCGCTTCCTCGGCGCCCATTTCCTTCGGTGCGCAGTGACTGGAGGCGACCTTCATCAGGTCTTCGTACCAGATGTCGCGGTGCTGGTGCCAAGCGATCTCGCCACCGGTGCGCTTGCACACGATGATCTTCTGCACGCTGCTGGTTTCAGGGTTGGTCAGGGCCAGGTCGACGTTGGCCTTGAGCGGTGTACGACGGCCGCCACGCAGGCCTTCGTCGGCGGTGATCACGACCTTGGACTCGCAGTCGATGATGCGCCCGGCAAGGGCCTCCGGCGAGAAGCCGCCGAACACCACCGAGTGGATCGCGCCGATGCGAGCACAGGCGAGCATGGCCACCACGGCCTCAGGGATCATCGGCATGTAGATGGTCACCACATCGCCACGGTGCACATCTTGGCCGCGCAGGGCGTTAGCAAACTTGCACACTTGCTCGTGCAGCTCGCGGTAGGTGATGTTGCGGTGCTCGGAAGGGTCGTCGCCCTCCCAGATGATTGCCACCTGGTCGCCACGCTCTTCCAGGTGACGGTCCAGGCAGTTGTAGGAAACGTTCAGGGTGCCGTCGGCGAACCACTTGATATCGACGTGATGGTCATCGAAGGACGTCTGCTTGACCTTGGTGAACGGCTTGATCCAGTCCAGGCGCTGAGCCTGCTCGCGCCAGAAGCCATCCGGGTTGATCACCGATTGCTGGTACATGGCCTTGTAGGTGGCCTCGTCGGTCAGGGTCTTGGCCGCAACCTCAGGACGAACGGGATACAGTGGAGCCGCACTCATCTGTGTTACCTCGGTGTAATAGTTGTTTTTGTATGGAACCGTTTGTAACTGTACCAGAGCGGCAAAGACCATTCGACGATGGTAGTAGCAGTCCCCTCTTTTTTCCGCACCGCCCTGCCCGAGCGCTCTAACTCAGGGCCTGCAAGGCCTGGAAAGGGAAATCGAAGCGCCTTGCCAGACGGATTGTTACAGATTCAGTCAAAAGGCAAAAAAACTTTATCAAAACCCACTCTGTTTCCCTCAATTAGCGAGGCATAAACTTCCTTCCGCCAGCAACGGCAAGGCGATTAACTTTTGGTAACAGCCCCCACGAAGGCATGTTAATCCGCAGATAACCCCCGATAGTTGAAACTCCAGATGCACCGTGGCGCCACAAGCGCCGCGCACTCCTTCACGACCTTAGACAGGTAAATTGAAAATGAAAGCTTTACTGGTATTGGTACTTGGCGGTCTTTGCAGCGCGGCAATGGCCGACGAAGTTACACAAGATGCCGAGCAGATTCCGGTTGAACAGTACAGTTACTCGCAGCACCTGGACATCGCCCGCGTCCTCTCCATGAGCGAAGTCCCGAACGTTTGCGAAGTCGTGCCAGCCCGCATGACCTACGAGGACTCCAAGGGCCAGAAGCACATTCTCGAATACCGCGTGATGGGTAACGGCTGCTCCAACGGCTGACCCCGGTCGTAACGTCCGTCGTGCCTCGAACATACCGAGGCACGCGGCGCCGAAAGTTCAACTACTTGAACAAACGGCACCATCACCACACACCTTGATATTTCAATCCGCCGACTTGTTAAGCGAATACTCGCGCAACTTATTGGCTATTGTCGTATGGGATACGCCCAGGCGTTTGCCCAACGCCCGGCTGCTCGGATATTCGCTTATCAAACTTTCCAGCACCGCCTTTTCAAAACGTCCAACAATCTCCGAAAGATCACCCTCCAGGGAAAAATCACCCAAAGGGTGATGCGCACCATAATCCGGCAGCCGGATATGTTCGCCTTTCACCACCCCGCCTTCGCACAGCGACACCGCCTGGAACAATACGTTTTCCAATTGACGCACATTGCCTGGCCAGTGGTATTGGCTGAGTTTTTCCATGGCCGTGGGCGCCAGGCGCGGCATAGGGCAGCCGATCTGCCGGCTGGCCTGATCGAGAAAGTGCTGCACCAACCCGTCCAGCCCGTCCATGCACTCACGCAGCGGTGGAATGTGCAGCGAGAGCACGTTCAAGCGGTGGTAGAGGTCCTGGCGGAACTCGCCACGGGCGCACAACTCGGACAGGTCGACCTGGGTTGCGCAGATCACCCGCACGTCCAAGTAGACCTCCTCATCGCTGCCCACCCGGCGGAAGCAGCCATCCTGCAGGAAGCGCAGCAACTTGACCTGCAGCCGCGGGCTCATCTCCCCCACCCCATCGAGGAACAGCGTCCCTCCCGCAGTCAGCTCCAGCAGGCCCAGCTTGCCCTCGCTTCGCGCCCCCTCGAAGGCACCCGGGCCGTAGCCGAACAGCTCGGTCTCGGCCATGGACTCCGGCAGGCCCGCACAATTGAGCGCCATCAGTGGCGCCTGGCCACGCGGACTGGCCAGGTGGCAAGCGCGGGCCAGTAGCTCCTTGCCGGTGCCGGTTTCACCCTCGATCAGCAATGGCGCGTCCAGTGGTGCCATCCGTCGCGCCTCGCGCACCACAGCGGTCATCACCCGCGAGCTCTGGAAGATGCTGTCGAAACCGCGTAGTTCCTGCTTGCGCACGTTGTAGATACGTTCGCCGATACGGTCGGCGCGGTGCAGCGTCAGCACGGCGCCGGCCAATGCCTCGCTGTCGTCGTGCTCGGATTGCAGCGGCGCGATGTCGGCAAGGAAGACATCACCCTTGACCTTGATGCGCAAGCCATTGATCCGTGACTTGTTGGCCCGCACCAGCTCCGGCAGGTCGAAATCCTCGACATAACGCGCCAAAGGGATACCCGGCACCTCGTCCACCCGCACACCCAACAACTGCGCAGCGGCACGGTTGGCAGCGACGATGCTGCCGCCCATGTCGATCGACAGCACCGGAAACTCCAGCGCGCCCAACAGCGCGTTGAGCTCCATATGTCGGCGCTCGCTGGGCATCAGGCCAACGCGCTTGACCCCGAACACCCCGGCGATTGATTCGAACTTCGGCCGCAGCGCCTGGAACTGCAGGTTGACCAGGTTCGGGCAGTGCAGATAGATCGCGTTGCCATGGTCACCGCCCACCTCGCCCCGCAGCACGTTGATGCCATATTCGACCAGCAGGTTGAGGATGTCCCGCAAGATGCCGATGCGGTTCTGGCAGTGCACTTTGATACGCATGAGGAGGTCCCGAGGCGGCCGCTTATTTGGTCGGCGCGCGGAAAAGTCGTAAAGATAAGCTGACAAAATCGCCTGAGCGCTCAGCTGTTCGCCCTTGATTTTCCGGGAGAACAGTCATTTTGTAAAATTTTCGTTACGAAAACAGGATGAAAGGCCAGCTCAGCGTCATGCTCTACCCCGTGCAAAGGGGGCAATGAAGGGATATTCCTAGGGTATGCCGAAACATAACAAGAAAGCCCTCACCAGGAGAGCAGCATGAAACAGACGCAATACGTGGCACGCGAGCCCGATGCGCAAGGTTTTATCGACTACCCGCAGCAGGAACATGCGGTGTGGAACACCCTGATCACCCGTCAGCTGAAAGTGATCGAAGGCCGCGCATGCCAGGAATACCTGGACGGCATCGAGCAGCTCAAGCTGCCTCACGACCGCATTCCCCAACTGGGTGAAATCAACAAGGTACTGGGCGCCACCACCGGCTGGCAGGTTGCCCGGGTCCCGGCGCTGATTCCCTTCCAGACCTTTTTCGAACTACTGGCCAGCAAACGCTTCCCGGTCGCTACCTTCATCCGCACGGTGGAGGAGCTCGACTATCTGCAGGAACCGGATATTTTCCACGAGATCTTCGGCCACTGCCCGCTGCTGACCAACCCCTGGTTCGCCGAATTCACCCATACCTACGGCAAGCTCGGCCTCCAGGCCACCAAGGAAGAACGCGTCTATCTGGCGCGCTTGTACTGGATGACCATCGAGTTCGGTCTAGTGGAAACCGCCCAGGGCCGCAAAATCTATGGCGGCGGCATCCTCTCCTCGCCGAAGGAAACCGTCTACAGTCTGTCCAGCGAGCCAGAACACCAAGCCTTCGACCCGCTCGAAGCCATGCGCACGCCGTACCGCATCGATATCCTGCAACCCCTGTACTTCGTCCTGCCGAACCTCAAGCGCCTGTTCGACCTGGCCCACGAAGACATCATGGCCCTGGTGCACCAGGGCATGCAGTTGGGGCTGCACGCGCCGAAGTTTCCACCGAAGGCGGCCGCCTGAGCCGCCTTGCCCGATCAATAACAACAGACTTGCGGAATATCCTATGAATGCCTTGAACCAAGCCCATTGCGAAGCCTGCCGTGCCGACGCGCCGAAGGTCACCGACGAAGAACTGGCCGAACTGATCCGGGAAATCCCGGACTGGAACATCGAAGTCCGCGACGGCCACATGGAGCTCGAGCGCATCTTCCTGTTCAAGAACTTCAAGCATGCCCTGGCATTCACCAACGCCGTTGGTGAAATCGCCGAGGCCGAAGGCCACCACCCTGGCCTGCTGACCGAATGGGGCAAGGTCACCGTCACCTGGTGGAGCCACTCGATCAAAGGCCTGCACCGCAACGACTTCATCATGGCCGCGCGCACCGACAAGGTCGCCGAAGCCGCAGAAGGCCGCAAGTGATGCATTTCGCGGCTATCGGCCGGGTCCCTGGCGACCCGATCCTCGGCCTGATGGAGGCCTACGCCCGCGACAGCAACCCAGACAAGTTCGACCTCGGTGTCGGCGTGTTCAAGGATGCCCGTGGCTTGACCCCGATCCCGGCCGCCGTCAAGCAGGCCGAGCAGCGCCTGGTGCAACAACAGGCCAGCAAGAGCTATATCGGCGGCCACGGCGACCCGGCGTTTGGACGACTGATCAGTGAACTGGTACTGGGCAGCGGTTCGCCGCCGCTCACCGAGCAGCGCGCAGGCGCCACCCAGACCCCGGGCGGCACCGGTGCACTGCGCCTGGCCGCCGAGTTCATCGTCCATTGCCTGCCTGGGCGCGGGATCTGGCTGAGCGACCCGACCTGGCCGATTCACGAGACGATCTTCGCCGGCGCCGGTCTAAAGGTGTCCCACTACCCCTACGTCGGGGTGGACAACCGCCTGGACGTCGCCGGCATGCTGCAAGCCCTGGAACAGGCTCCGGAAGGCGATGTCGTGCTGCTGCACGCCTGCTGCCACAACCCGACCGGTTTCGACCTTGGCCAGGACGACTGGCGAGCCGTGCTGGAGGTGGTGCGCCGACGCCACCTGCTGCCGCTGATCGACTTCGCCTACCAAGGTTTCGGTGATGGCCTGGAGGAAGATGCCTGGGCAGTGCGCCTGTTCGCCGCCGAACTGCCAGAGCTGCTGATCACCAGCTCCTGCTCGAAGAACTTCGGCCTCTACCGCGACCGCACCGGCGCCCTGCTGGTCTGCAGCCACGATGCCGAAAATCTGCAGGATGTCCGCAGCCAACTGGCCCTGTTGGCGCGCAACCTCTGGTCGACACCGCCCGACCACGGCGCCGCGGTGGTTGCCCAGATCCTCGGTGATGCGGACCTCAAGCGCCTGTGGGTCGAGGAAGTCGAGGCCATGCGCCAGCGCATAGCCGAACTGCGCCTTGGCCTGGTCGCCGCCCTCAAACCGCACGGCCTGAGCCAGCGCTTCGCGCACATCGCCGCGCAACGCGGCATGTTCTCCTACACCGGCCTGAGCCAGGAGCAAGTCCGCCTGCTGCGGGAGAAGCACAGTGTGTACATGGTCGGAACCGGCCGGGCGAACATCGCCGGAGCCGACGCCGAACGTCTGGCAACACTGGCGGCGGCGATCGCCGACGTCTGCGCTGCACACTGAGCAAAGGTAGATCGTGGGCAGGTAGGCGGCGACGCAGCCCTACTTGCCCGACTGAGCGGCATTGAGGCAAGGCAACGCGCCTCATGCCGCGCAGCACCGTCCGGTATCCGCCCACAAACCCGACCGACGACCGGGAAAAAATTCATACTGTCATCCAGACTCCTGTATCCTGCCCAGGCTTTTGGAACCCTCACGCGCCTAGCGCAGCCTTTTCACTCACACTTGCGAGGAACGACGAGATGCATGAAATCCCGAATCTTCCCTTCCCAAGCCTGAACCCTGAAGAGCAAACTGTTGCCGCTCACACTGCCGAACCTGTTCCGGCTGTGGAGCAGGACGGCGACGAACCCTCCAGCGCCGACCAGGAATAACTGCGCAACCCTACGACTGTGTGAAAACGGCTGACCTGCGGGCTACCCCCGTCATCACGTTTTCACACCGTCAAGAATCCCTGCTACGAAGGCCTCCATGCCCGACACACCGCGCCCTCTTGCGGTCACCCTGCAAGTCGTCTCCATCGTCCTCTTCACCTTCATTGGCTACCTGAACATCGGCATTCCCCTGGCGGTGCTGCCTGGCTATGTGCACGGCGACCTGGGGTTCAGCGCCGTGGTCGCGGGCCTGGTGATCAGCGTCCAGTACCTCGCCACCCTGCTCAGCCGCCCCTACTCCAGCCGCATCATCGATAACCTCGGCAGCAAGAAGGCAGTGCTCTACGGCCTGGCCGGCTGCGGCCTGAGCGGCGTGTTCATGCTCTTGTGCAGCGGCCTGACCCACCTGCCCTGGCTGAGCCTGACCTGCCTGTTGATCGGGCGCCTGGTGCTGGGCAGCGCCGAAAGCCTGGTGGGCTCGGGCTCGATCGGCTGGGGCATCGGCCACGTCGGCGCAGCCCACACGGCCAAGGTCATCTCCTGGAATGGCATCGCCAGCTATGGCGCACTGGCTATCGGTGCGCCGCTGGGCGTGCTGATGGTCAAGCAACTGGGGCTGTGGAGCATGGGCGCCAGCATCATCCTGCTGGCGCTCATCGGCCTGCTGCTGGCGTGGCGCAAACAGGCCGCGCCGGTCGTCGCCGGTGTGCGCCTGCCCTTCCTGAGGGTGCTGGGCAAGGTATTCCCGCACGGCTCAGGGCTGGCCTTGGGCTCGATCGGCTTCGGCACCATCGCCACCTTCATCACCCTCTACTACGCCAGCCGCGACTGGAATAACGCGGCCCTGTGCCTAAGCCTGTTCGGCGCCAGCTTCATCAGCGCGCGACTGTTGTTCGGCAACCTGATCAACCGCATCGGTGGCTTTCGTGTGGCCATCGTCTGCCTGGCGGTGGAGACCCTCGGCCTGCTCATGCTGTGGCTCGCGCCCAGCGCCGAGATAGCCCTGGCCGGCGCAGCGCTGAGCGGGTTCGGTTTCTCGCTGGTGTTCCCGGCGCTGGGCGTGGAGGCGGTAAATCAGGTGTCGGCGGCCAACCGTGGCGCGGCGGTGGGGGCCTATTCACTGTTCATCGACCTCTCGCTGGGAATCAGCGGCCCGCTGGTGGGCGCGGTGGCCTCGGGCTTCGGCTTCGGCTCGATCTTCCTGTTCGCCGCCGCAGCGTCCTGCTGCGGCCTGGTGCTCAGCCTCTACCTGTACCGCCAGGCGCGGCGCCTGCGCAAAGCCTAAGACCCCCTTCGCCGCGAATGGGCTGCACAGCAGCCCTGCTTACCGCTAGCGCCGGGCGTACTGCAACACCACTTCCAACGGGTGACGCAGTTGACGGTCAGCCATGCGCTTGACCTGGCTACGGCAGGAGTATCCGGTCGCCAACGCCTCCCCTTCCTTGTCCAGCTTGGTCGCCCAGGACTGCTCGAAGATGGTCCGCGAGGTGTCCTGGTTGCGTGCTTCGTGGCCATAGGTGCCAGACATGCCGCAACAACCGGTGGCCTCGGTGACCAGCTTCAGGCCCAAGCGGGCGAACACCTGCTCCCACTGTTTCGTGCTGGCTGGCACATTGGTCTTCTCCGTACAGTGGGCCATCAGGCGGAAGCTACCAGCATCGGTTGCGGCCTGTTCGGGCAGCACGTCCATCAGCCACTCTTGAGGCAGCAGGACCTTCGGGCATCCCTCCAGCCCCGGGACCTTCTGATACTCCTGGCGGTACACCAGGGTCATGGCCGGGTCCAGGCCCACCAGCGGCACGCCGCATTCGGCCAGGGTCTTGAGCTGGCTGGCATTGCGCACCGCCGCCTTGGCGAACGCGCCGAGGAAACCCTGCACATGCAACGGCTTACCGTTGGCACTGTAGGGGGCCAGGAACACACGATGCCCCAAGCGGTGCGCCAACTCGATGAACGACGCCAGCAACGGAGTTTCGAAGTAGCGGGTGAAAGCGTCCTGGACCAGTACGATGCTGCGTTCGCGCTGGGCTGGGGTCAGTTCGCGCAGGGCTGGCACACTGGCCACGCCGACACGGCAGCGGGTCAGGGTGGACTGCAGGTTGAAGCGGCTGATCAACGGGCTGTCGACCATGCCCACCTGCTCTGCCAGCAACTTGCTCACCCATTTCGAACCCATCACCGCGTTGTACAGCCCAGGCGCGTAAGCCAGGTAAGGGATGGTGAACTCCAGCGAGCCGATCAGGTAGTCACGCAGCGGGCGCTGGTAGCGGCCGTGGTACAGCTCCAGGAAACGCGAACGGAACTCCGGCACATTGACCTTGATCGGGCACTGCCCTGCACAAGACTTGCACGCCAGGCAGCCGGACATGGCGTCATAGACCTCATGGGAGAAGTCCTCCTGCCCCTGCTGACGCGCGCGGTTGTTGCGCAGGCGCCCCGGCAGGCCCTTGATCCACGACCGCTTCTGCCGTGCCGCAGCCAGCACGTCGACGCTGGCCGCCCCCTGCAGGCGCAGCCACTCGCGGATCAGCGAAGCGCGGCCTTTGGGTGAGTGCTGGCGTTCGCGGGTGGCCTTCCACGATGGGCACATGGCGTCATTGGGGTCGTAGTTGTAGCAGGCGCCGTTGCCGTTGCAATGCACGGCACTGCCAAAGCTCTGCCAGACGCGCTCGTCGATCGTCCGATCGAGATCGCCACGCAGGGTCACCTCGTTGACCTTGATCAAGCCTTCGGTGCTGTCCGGCGGGGTGCAGATCTTGCCTGGGTTGAGCTGGTTGTGCGGATCGAAAGCGCCTTTAAGGCGCTGCAACGCCGGGTACAGCGCACCGAAATACTCCGGCACGTACTCCGAACGCAGGCCTTTGCCATGCTCGCCCCAGAGCAGGCCACCATAGCGCTGGGTCAACGCCGCCACCGCATCGGAGATCGGCTTGACCAGGGCGGCCTGGGCCGGGTCCTTCATGTCCAGTGCCGGACGTACGTGCAACACACCGGCATCGACATGGCCGAACATGCCGTAGGCCAGCCCGTAGCTGTCGAGCAAGTCACGGAAATCGGCGATGTAGTCGGCCAGTTGCTCCGGCGGCACCGCAGTGTCCTCGACGAACGGCTGCGGCCGCACTTCACCTTCAACGTTGCCGAGCAGGCCAACAGAGCGCTTGCGCATGGTGTAGACGCGGGTAACGGCCTCGGCGCCTTCAGCCAGGGTGTGGCCCAGGCGCTCGACGCTGGTATCGGCCCGCAGGTGCTCGACGAAAGCATGGACCCGCGCATTCACCTCCTGTGGCTCGTCGCCGCAGAACTCCACCAGGTTGATGCCCAGGGTCGGACGCTCGGCGTCGGCCGGGAAGTACTCCGCGACGCTGTGCCAAACGATGTCCTTCATGGCCAGCATCAGCACCTTGGAGTCGACCGTCTCGATCGACAGCGGCTTGTGCGCCATCAGCGCATTGGCATCGCGCAGGGCATCCATGAAGCTGCCATAGCGGACATTGACCAACACCGCGTACTTGGGAATCAGCAATACGTTGAGCTTGGCCTCAACCACATAGCCCAGGGAACCCTCGGCACCGCACAGGACGCTGTTGAGGTTGAAGCGGCCTTGATCATCGCGCAGGTGCGCCAGGTCATAACCGGTCAGGCAGCGGTTGAGCTTGGGAAAGGTGGTTTCGATCAGCTCGGCCTGGGTCTCCTGGATCTCCCGGGCCATGCGGTATACCTCGCCGACACGGCCCGGCGCGGCGCAGGCCTGCTCCAGGGCCTGATCGTCGATCGGCAAGCTGTGCAGGCGCTCGCCACCGAGCAGTACACTGTGCAGCTCTAGCACGTGGTCGCGGGTCTTGCCGTAGGTGCAACTGCCTTGGCCGCTGGCATCGGTGTTGATCATGCCGCCGACCGTAGCCCGGTTGGAGGTGGACAGCTCAGGAGCGAAGAACAGCCCGTGGGGCTTGAGCGCGGCGTTGAGCTGATCCTTGACCACCCCAGCCTGGACCCGCACCCAGCGCTCCTCGACATTGATCTCGAGGATCTTGTTCATGTGCCGCGAGAGGTCGACGACAATGCCGTCGGTCAGCGATTGACCGTTGGTGCCGGTGCCGCCGCCACGCGGGGTCAGCTTGATCTGGCGGAAACGCGGTTCGGCCATCAGCGTGGCGATACGCGCCACATCGTCGGCGTCCAGCGGAAACACCGCGGCCTGCGGCATGCGCTGGTAGATGGAGTTGTCGGTGGCCAGCACGGTACGGGTGCCGTAGTCGACGCTGAGCTGGCCCCGGAAGCCGCCGGCACGCAGGGCATCAAGGAATTCGGGGTAGTTGGCGGCAGGCGCACTGGTCGGCAGCTGGGCGATCATCGGAGGATGGCCTCTTTTATGGGCTAATTCACGGAAACCTGTCTCCCCGGCATGAGTACCTCAGGCACAGGATGACGAATAGGCCAATGTTCCTGTACTTTCCGACCAGGGGCAAACGGATAATCCTGCCGCTATCGATGACTTTTATGAATGAATTACCGCCACCTGACTCCGTCGATGTCGCTGCTGCTGGCTTTCGAGGCCGCCGCCAGGCATGAAAGCTACACCCGCGCCGCCGCCGAACTGGCCCTGACCCAGAGCGCGGTCAGCCGCCAAGTCCAGGCCCTGGAGCAACAACTGGGCCTGACGCTGTTCCGCCGCGAAGGGCGCCAAGTGCAGTTGACCGATGTCGGCCGCCTGTACCAGCGCGAGCTGAGCGAGGCCCTCGGCCGCATCCGCAGCGCCACCCTGCAGGCCTTGGCCTACCAGTCCGGCGTCGGTACCCTGCGCCTGGCCACCCTGCCCACCTTCGGCTCGAAATGGTTGCTGCCGCGCCTGCATGCCTTCTATGGCGCCCACCCGGGCATGCTGGTGCATATCCATTCGCGCATCGAGGCCATCAACTTCGACACCAGCGAAATCGACGCTGCCATCGGTGTGGCCAACAACGACCTGCCGGGATTGATCTGCCACCGCCTGCATGCGGAGGAACTGGTGGTCATCCTGCCACCGGACGCGGCCAGCGCCCCCGAACATTGGAGCCCTGTGCAGATCAGCAAACAGGTCCTGCTCAATGTCGCCAACAACCCCCACGCCTGGGGCGAGTGGTTTTCCCACCACACCCTCCCGCACCGAGCCATGCGCCTGGGGCCAAGCTTCGAGCTGACCTCGCACCTGATCCAAGCGGTGCGCGCCGGCATCGGCATCGGCCTGGTGCCACGCATCCTGGTGGAGGAAGAACTGGCCAGCGGCGAACTCTTCAGCCCCGGCCTGCCCTTTGCCAGCCAGCGCAGCTACTACCTGATCTACCCGCCGCGCAACGAGGCGCTGCCGTCGTTGCGAGCGTTTCGCAGCTGGTTGCTGGAACAGATCTGAGCGCCCGATTGACCATTCTGGCCCATTCGCGGGCAAGCCCGCTCCCACAGGATCCCTGCATGCCTTAATTTTTGCGGCTGACGCTATAGATACGGGAGTAGGCTTGCTCGCGAATGGAGCGAAGCAGACAACAAAAAGCCCGATACCAGTCACCTGGCATCGGGCTTTCGGGTCAAACCTCAGGTATTACTTGGCTACCGAGCTGGCAGCATCGTTGGTCTGAACACTACGCTTGCTCTTGAGCACGTAGGCCACATACATCACCACCAGCCAGACCGGGATTGCGTAGACCGAGACCTGGATACCCGGGATCTGCAGCATGATGCCGAGGATCAGCACCACGAAGGCCAGGCACAGGTAGTTGCCATAGGGGTACCACAGGGCCTTGAACAGCGGCTTCTGGCCAGTGCGGTCCAGGTGCTGGCGGAACTTGAGGTGCGAGTAGCTGATCATCGCCCAGTTGATCACCAAGGCCGCGACCACCAGCGACATCAACAGCTCCAGGGCGTGCTGCGGAATGAAGTAGTTGAGCAGCACTGCCACCAGGGTCACCGCCGCCGACACCAGGATCGAACGCACCGGTACGCCACGCTTGTCGATCTTCGCCAGGCTGGCCGGGGCATCGCCCTGCTCGGCCATGCCGTAGAGCATGCGCGCATTGCAATAGGTGCCGCTGTTGTACACCGACAGCGCCGCAGTCAAGACCACGAAGTTCAACAGGTGGGCGGCCACGTCACTGCCCAGCAGGGAGAACACCTGGACGAACGGGCTGCTGCCGTAGCTACCGCCGGAGGCATCGATGCTGGCGACCAGGGCGTCCCACGGCGTCAGCGACAGCAGCACCACCAGGGCACCGATGTAGAAGATCAGGATGCGGTAGATGACCTGATTGATCGCCTTGGGGATCACGGTCCTGGGCTTGTCGGCCTCGGCAGCGGTGAAACCGAGCATTTCCAGGCCACCGAAGGAGAACATGATGATCGCCAGGGCCATCACCAAGCCGCTCACGCCGTTAGGGAAAAAGCCACCGTGCTCCCACAGGTTGGTCACCGACGCCTGCGGGCCGCCGCTACCGCTGGTCAGCAGGTAGGCGCCCAAGCCGATCATGCCGACGATGGCCAGGACCTTGATGATCGCGAACCAGAACTCGGCCTCGCCGAACACCTTGACGTTCATCAGGTTGATGCCGTTGATCAGAAGGAAGAACGCGGCGGCCGTGACCCAGGTCGGGATTTCCGGCCACCAGTAGTGCACGTACTTGCCCACTGCGGACAGCTCGGACATGCCCACCAGGATGTACAGCACCCAACAGTTCCAGCCAGACAGGAAGCCGGCAAAGCCACCCCAGTACTTGTGCGCGAAATGGCTGAAGGAACCGGCCACCGGCTCTTCGACGATCATCTCGCCGAGTTGGCGCATGATCATGAAGGCGATGAAACCACTGATGGCATAGCCCAGGATCATCGACGGGCCGGCGGACTTCATCACGCCGGCCGACCCCAGAAACAACCCGGTACCGATTGCCCCACCCAGGGCAATCAACTGGATATGGCGATTTTTCAGGCCACGCTTGAGCTCGCCTGAATGCGTGTTTTGTCCACTCATGAACGGAGTCACCTGCTTGTTTTTATCTGTGACGGGATCGGACCCACCGCGCTCGTGGCGCAGCGGAATGGGCAAGGTGTGGTTACCTTGGTTTCTCGGACTTGGGAGGGTTCGCCAGGGCGCGGGCCCAGGACGAATCAACCGGGAGTCAACAAGAGTGCGCGGTACGCATTGGAGTCACAGGTAAAACGCGGCGCATTGTATACCCCTGCAGACGCGCAGGAGTCAACGCGTTGCGTATTTGTCTGACGACGAGACGCACCGGTCCTGAGGAAAAGGCCAAGCCTGGGGAAGTGATCGGCGTACATGGCGCCTCCATTTGTTGTTATCGACACCCGGCTCTGTGGCCTGGGCTGTTGCGCACGGCAATGAGGCACATATCAGCGTGGCGCGGGGGTTTGGGCAAGGGGGTCGACGAGCCGTCGCGGGCTCTGCAACGCGGGATGCGGAAAGTTCTGTTTACAGCAGCAGAAAAAGCCAGACTCCAGCATGAAACCGCTGCATTTTCGTAACAATTTTTTTACAGACCGGTCTAAAAACTTGCCAAGCCACACCTAAGTCTTTGTCGGAAAAGGAAACTACCCAGCTGTTCCGTTGGGTTTGCATGATGAGAGTCAGGTGCATGCCTTGAGTCTTTTCGCGCCTTTGAGATCCCGCATCGCGACACAAGGCCGCTCCCACACCATGGCCTGTGAGATAGGTGTTGTCAGCCTTGGCGCAAGGCGAAAGATGGCATGAGGCCTGTTGCGGCCACCTCGATATTTTTGTCGTACGAACAAAGGCTGAGACTTCGGTCTATCAGGCCATGGCACGTTGCAATCGATGTGGGAGCGGCCTTGTGTCGCGATGCGCCGCGCGGGCGGCGCGGGATCTTGAGGAAGCCGGGGAACTCTCGGCATGCACCCGCTAACCATAAAAAAGCCAGCCCGAAGGCTAATGCTGTTCACTTAAGCTGGAGTGCCTTCAGGTGGGGCCGCTACGCAGCCCATCGCGACACAAGGCCGCTCCCACAGAGGGTTTGCAAGTGGGAGCGGCCTTGTGTCGCGATGGGCGCGCAGCGGCCCCAAACCATACGACAGATGTCTTAAGTGAACAGCATTAGCCCGAAGGCTGGCTCCTTTACCACATCACCTACTCAGGGACGCGGCTTGCCGCGGCTGCCACTGGGGTGCTTGCCAGCGGGTTTGCCCGGACGCTTCTTCATATCGCTCGGACGCTCGGCCACGGTGCTGCCACGGCCGCCCTTGCGTGGCGCTTCCTCCCGTGGCTGGCGGGCCGGACGCTCGCTGCCCGCCTCGGCGGCAGGACGCAAGGTGCGCACGCGTTCGCCACGGCCCATGGGACGAGTCGATTTGCGCTGCATGCGTTCGAGCTTGTCCTTGGCCTTGAGGTTCATCGACGGCAGCGCCACTGGCGGCAAGCCGACTTCAGCAGCGAGGATATCGATCTCGCCCTGAGTCATCTCGCGCCAACGGCCCATGGGCAGGTCGGAGTTGAGGAACACCGGGCCGAAACGCACACGCTTCAAGCGGCTGACCACCAGCCCCTGGGACTCCCACAGACGGCGGACCTCACGGTTGCGGCCTTCCATCACCACGCAGTGGTACCAGTGGTTGAAGCCTTCGCCACCGGGAGCTTCCTGGATATCGGTGAAGCGCGCCGGGCCGTCTTCGAGCATCACGCCGTCCTTCAAGCGGGTGAGCATGTCCTCGTCCACTTCACCACGCACGCGCACCGCGTACTCGCGGTCCATCTCATAGGAGGGGTGCATCAGGCGGTTGGCCAGCTCACCGTCGGTGGTGAACATCAGCAGGCCGGTGGTGTTGATGTCCAGACGGCCGATGTTGATCCAGCGGCCTTCTTTCGGACGCGGCAGGCGGTCGAATACGGTCGGGCGACCTTCGGGGTCGTCGCGGGTGCAGATCTCGCCATCGGGCTTGTTGTACATGATCACGCGGCGCACGGTTTCGGCGGCTTCCTCACGCTTGATCAGCTTGCCATCGACGGCGATGGCATCATGCAGGTCGACGCGCTGGCCAAGGGTAGCCTCGACGCCGTTGACCTTGATCCGGCCCTGGCTGATCCAGGCTTCGACGTCACGGCGCGAGCCGACGCCGATACGCGCCAGGACCTTCTGCAGTTTTTCGCCGGCTGGCGGCAAGGGCTGGGTTTCTTGCAGGTCTTTGTCACTCATCTGGGCACCTCCCGGTGTAGGAATGGAATCTGTATCTGGCGGCGGACGCGCCAAAAGGTCGCGCATCATACGCCGATCATCGGGCGAACGCACCTGAGACTAGCGGCTTTTACTCAGCGCGCCGGGACTTTCCGCCCGGTGGCCATACCGTCACTTTTGCGGAATTTCGACTTCCGAGACGCCTTCGTCCAGGTCAGAAGCCTCGTCACGCAAGTCGTCGAAATCGGTCTTGAGCCCTTCTTCCATGGCATCGAGCTCCACCAGCAGGCTGCGGAAGCTGGTTTCCTCGCGAGGCTCGACAGGAGGTTGCTCCTCGTCGACCTCCAGGCTGGCGTCGGCCAGGGCCTGCAGGTGCGCAGGCACCGGGGCGTCGTCCACGTCCAACAACGGCGCCGGCTCCATCTCACGCAGTTCGGCCAAGGGCGGCAGCTCGTCGAGGCTCTTGAGGTTGAAGTGATCGAGGAAGGCCTTGGTGGTGGCGAACATCGCCGGTTTGCCGGGCACTTCGCGGTAGCCGACGATGCGGATCCACTCACGCTCCATCAGGGTCTTGATGATGTTGCTGTTGACCGCCACGCCGCGCACGTCCTCGATCTCACCGCGGGTGATGGGCTGGCGGTAGGCGATCAGCGCCATGGTTTCGAGCAAGGCGCGGGAATAGCGCTGCGGGCGCTCTTCCCACAAGCGTCCGACCCATGGCGCATAGTCCTCGCGAATCTGCAGGCGATAACCGGTGGCAACCTCCTTGAGTTCGAACGCCCGACCATTGCAGGACTTACCCAGCACCTCGAGGGCCTTCTTGAACACCGCTGGCGCCGGGCGCTCGGCCTCCTCGAACAGTTCGTAGAGGCGCTCGAGGGATTGCGGCTTGCCCGAGGCCAGCAGGAAAGCCTCGATCAGCGACGCCAGGTCACGTGGTTCATTCAGGTTCATGGGGTACCGGTACTCGTTGCGTCATTCTGCCCGGGCGCGGACATGGATCGGAGCAAAGGGCTCATTCTGCACCAGTTCGATCAGGGATTCCTTCACCAACTCGAGAACGGCCATGAAGGTGACCACTACGCCAAGCTTGCCCTCCTCGGCGGCAAAGAGCTCTACGAAGGGCACGAAGCCACCGCCCTTGAGCCGTTCGAGCACTTCGCTCATGCGCTCGCGGGTCGACAGCGCCTCGCGGCTGACTTGATGGCTTTCGAACAGGTCACCACGGCGCATCACCTCGGCCATGGACACCAGCAACTCCTCCAGACTGACCTGGGGCAGCAGCTTGCGCACCTTGGCCTGGGGCGCCTCCAGGCGCGGCACGATGATCTCGCGACCGACCCGACTCAGTTCGTCGATACCCTCCGCCGCAGCCTTGAAGCGCTCGTACTCCTGCAGCCGGCGGATCAGTTCGGCGCGGGGGTCGCCCTCTTCTTCCTCGACTTCCACCGAACGTGGCAGCAGCATGCGTGACTTGATCTCGGCAAGCATCGCGGCCATCACCAGGTATTCGGCGGCCAGCTCCAGGCGCACGCTCTTCATCAACTCCACATAGCCCATGTACTGGCGAGTGATTTCCGCCACCGGGATGTCGAGGATGTCGATGTTCTGTTTGCGGATCAGGTACAGCAGCAGGTCCAGCGGGCCCTCGAAGGCTTCGAGGAAGACTTCCAGGGCGTCAGGCGGGATGTACAGGTCGACCGGCAGCTCGGTCAGCGCCTCGCCATAGACCAGCACCAGCGGCAGCTGCTGCGGCGCCTCGGCTTCACTGACCGGCGCCTGCGGCTCCTCCATTGTGCTCACGCCTCGGCCAGAAACGGCGCAGGATCGCCACAACCGACGCGGATCACCTCCGGCTCGTCGTCGGCCAGATTGATCACGGTAGAGGCCTTGAGGTCACCGAAACCGCCGTCGATGATCAGATCGACATGGTGCTCCAGGCGCTGGCGGATGTCGTAGGGGTCGGTCATCGGTTCCTCGTCGCCCGGCAGGATCAGGCTGACGCTCATCAGCGGTTCGCCGAGTTCCTCCAGCAACGCCAAGGTAATCGGATGGTCGGGCACGCGGATGCCGATGGTACGGCGTTTCTCGTGCAGCAACAGACGCGGGACTTCGCGAGTGCCGTTGAGGATGAAGGTATAAGGGCCCGGGATATGGGCCTTGAGCAGGCGGAAGGTGCCGGTGTCGACCTTGGCGTACAGGCCCAGCTGCGACATGTCGCAGCACATCAGGGTGAAGTTGTGGTGTTTGTCCAGCTGGCGCAAGCGCCTGACCTTCTCCACCGCTCCCTTGTCACCAATCTGGCAGCCCAGGGCATAGGCCGAATCGGTCGGATAGACCACCACCCCGCCCTTGCGGATGATATCCACCGCTTGCTTGATCAGCCGCGGTTGCGGGTTTTCCGCATGAATCTGGAAAAATTGGCTCACGTTCTCTTCCTGTTCAAACCGCAGTAGGGTGCTCATGGCTGAATCGGCGCCACAACGGTGGCAAGTCCTCGGGCAATGGCCGGTAGGCACCGATCTCGCCCCAGGTGCCGGGGCCATGGAAATCACTGCCGGCGCTGGCCAGCAGACCGAACTCACGGGTGAGGATGGACATCGTGCCCACCTGCTCGGCCGGCATCATTCCGTTGACCACCTCCAATGCCTGGCCACCCGCTTGAATATAGTCGGCAATCAGCCGGCGGCGCTTGCTGCGGGTGAGTTCGTAGTGCATCGGATGTGCCAGGCTCACCCAGGCGTTCGACTGGCGCAGGGTCGCGACAGTCTCTTCAAGAGTCGGCCAGTGCAGCTTGACGTCGCCCAGCTTGCCGGCGCCCAGCCATTTGCGGAACGCTTCGGCGCGATCCTTGACGTACCCGGCCCGCACCAGGAACTCGGCGAAATGCGGCCGCGCCGGGGCATTGCCGCTGTCACCCAGGGCTTGCTGGATCGCCCGCGCGCCCTCCAGCGCGCCGGACATGCCCTTGAGCGCCAGCCGCCGGTCGATTTCCTCGGCACGCAGCCAACGGCCCCGGTGCAAGGCCTCGATGGCCTTGAGCAACGGTGCCGCATCAAGGGGAAAGTCGTAGCCCAGCACGTGGATAGTGGCACCGCCCCAGGTGCACGACAGCTCCACTCCGCTGATCCAGCGCATGCCCTGCGCCTGGCAAGCCTGACGCGCTTCTTCGAGGCCCTCGATGGTGTCGTGGTCGGTCAGGGCCAGCGTCTGCACCCCGTGCTCATGGGCCCGGGCGACCAGTACCGTGGGCGACAGGGCGCCGTCGGACGCGGTGCTGTGACAGTGCAGATCAACATTCATGGGGGAGCGCTTTCGCCGGGATTGATGTTTGTTATTATGCCGTCACATCCCGCTTCTGGCTGCCACTGTGAAACAATTCATCGATTTCATCCCGCTGCTGCTGTTCTTCATCGTCTACAAACTGGACCCGCGCCCGGTCGAATTCGCCGGCCAAAGCTTTGAACTCGGCGGTATCTACAGCGCCACGGCAGTGCTGATTATCAGTTCGCTGGTGGTCTATGGCGCGCTGTTCCTGCGCCAGCGCAAGCTGGAAAAGGGCCAGTGGCTGACCTTGATCGCCTGCCTGGTGTTCGGTGGCCTGACCCTGGCCTTCCACAGCGAGACCTTCCTCAAATGGAAGGCCCCGGTGGTCAACTGGTTGTTCGCCCTGGGCTTCGCGGCCAGCCACTTCATCGGCGACCGTGTGCTGATCAAGCGCATCATGGGCCATGCCCTGACCCTGCCGGAACCCATCTGGATTCGCCTGAACCTGGCCTGGATCGGCTTCTTCCTGATCTGCGGCGCGGCCAACCTGTTCGTCGCCTTCACCTTCCAGAGCATCTGGGTCGACTTCAAGGTGTTCGGCAGCCTTGGCATGACCGTGATCTTCCTGGTGGCCCAGGGCGTGTACCTGTCGCGCCACCTGCATGACAACGATCCCACCACCCCGCCCTCCACTCCGAAGCACGAGGATTGACATGCTTTACGCCATCATCGCCAGTGACGTAGCCGACTCCCTGGAAAAACGCCTGGCCGCCCGCCCGGCGCACCTGGAGCGCCTGCAGCAGCTCAAGGCCGAGGGCCGCGTGGTCCTGGCCGGCCCACACCCGGCCATCGACAGCAATGACCCAGGTGCAGCAGGCTTCAGTGGCAGCCTGATCGTCGCCGAATTCGACTCGCTGGCTGCCGCCCAGGCCTGGGCCGATGCCGACCCCTACGTTGCCGCAGGCGTGTACGACCAGGTCGTGGTCAAGCCGTTCAAGCAAGTCCTGCCCTGAGCCCCCTCCCCAGCGGCACTCTCCGGTGCCGCCGACTTCTGACGTCAGCGCTCATTTTTCCCGTTCGTCGGCCGACAACCTGCTGAATCGATAGGAATCAGGAGTTCCAATGCGTCAAGGTCCGATGTCCCTGCTGCTTTGCCTGTTGTCGCTGTCCCCCCTGACGTGGGCCGAAGAGCCGCTTTCGCTCAGTGCCGGCGCCCAGATCACCGAACTGCAGCAGCGCCTGCAGGAAAGCGAACGCCAGCGCGAAGCACTGGCGCGCCAACTGCACAATGCCGACAGCGAGCGCGAAAGCGCCCAGCTCGTACGCTTGCGCCAGGAGAACCAGCGCCTGAAGCTGGCGATCAAGGAAATGCAGGCCAGTGAGCCACAACGCCTGCTTACCGACCAGCAACAATGGTTCCTGATCGGTTCTGCCGTTGCACTGTTTGCGGCACTCTGCGGTATCTTTGCCAGTGGCGGACACAGAAGACGCCGGCAATGGTTGAATTGAGTGAGTCATGAGCGAGCTGTTACTGATTGATGATGACCAGGAACTCTGCGAGCTGCTCGGCAGCTGGCTGACCCAGGAAGGTTTTGTGGTGCGGGCCTGTCACGATGGCCAAAGCGCACGTCAGGCCCTGGCCAGCCAAGCGCCGGCGGCGGTGGTGCTGGACGTGATGCTGCCTGATGGCAGCGGCCTGGAGTTGCTCAAGCAATTGCGCAGCGAGCATGCCGACCTGCCGGTGCTGATGCTGTCGGCACGCGGCGAGCCGTTGGACCGCATCCTGGGCCTTGAGCTGGGCGCCGACGACTACCTGGCCAAACCTTGCGACCCCCGCGAACTGACCGCGCGTCTGCGCGCGGTGCTGCGCCGCAGCCACCCGGCCGCGACCTCCACGCAACTGGAGATCGGCGACCTCGTGTTCAGTCCTGCTCGGGGCGTGGTCAGCCTCGATGAACGCGAGTTGAGCCTGACGCTTTCCGAAAGCCGCATCCTCGAAGCCCTGCTGCGCCAGCCGGGCGAGCCGCTGGACAAGCAGGAACTGGCGCAGATCGCCCTAGGCCGCAAGCTGACCCTGTACGACCGCAGCCTGGACATGCACGTCAGCAACCTACGCAAGAAGATCGGCCCGCACCCGGATGGACGCCCACGGATCGTGGCCCTGCGCAGCCGGGGCTACTACTACAGCCTGTGATCGCATCGCAGACGCTATTCCTGCAGTCGACACGAGACCTACAGAAGCGGCGGTCCGCCGCCGCGTCTGCCCCCTGTAACGTCAACCCGCAGGCCACTCATCTTTACCCAGCCTTTACCCTCACCTGACCGCCCTTGACCTTGATCTCCCTAAACTGAGCTCATCCGGTAACGACCGGCCCATGAAAGGAGAGACACCATGCGCAAGACCCTGATCGCTCTGATGTTCGCCGCCGCCCTGCCGACCGTCGCCATGGCCATGCCAGAAGGTGGCCCACGCCATGACGGCCCCCATCACCGCGGTAATGCGCCTTACGCCCAGCTGGACCTGACCCGTGAACAGCGCCAGCAGATCGGCAAGCTGATGGGCGAGCAGATGAAGGCCCATCGCGACATCACCAAGCGCTACCTGGAAAAGCTGCCGGCTTCCGAGCAGCAAGCCCTGAAGGATGAGCTCAAGGCCCGCCACGACAAGACCCAGAGTGAAATCCGTGGCCTGCTCAAGCCAGAGCAGCAGAAGAAGTTCGACGAACTGCAGAAGAAACGCAGCGAGCGCAAGGCTGAATGGAAGGAATTCCAGACCTGGAAGGCTGAAAAAGCCGCCAAGGCCCAGTAAGCTGTCAACCCGATGCCCGGCCGGCTCTCAGCAGGCCGGGCTTTCTCTGTTTGGCGCTGTTGGAGGTGTTTGTCTTGCGTTCATTGTTCTGGCGCATCCTGGCCAGTTTCTGGCTGGCCATCGCCCTGGTCGCCGGCCTGTCGATCCTGCTCGGCCACATGCTCAACCAGGACACCTGGATCCTCAGTCGCCACCCGGGCCTCAACACCCTGGCGCGCAACTGGACCCAGCACTACGAGCAACAGGGTGTGGAGTCTGCCCAACGCTTCCTGGAACAGCGCAAGCACCGCTTCAACATCGATGTACAGGTGCTCAACGACAGCGGCGACGCCGTGGTCCCCGGCACGTTCCCGCGTCGCGCCGCCGTCTTCGAGGCGCGCCGGCACAATGACGAGCGCCGCCTGCCCTGGCGCCGCCTGACCGAGGAATACACCAGCCCCGACAGCGGCGAAACCTACCTGCTGATCTACCGCATCCCCCATCCCGAGTTGGCAGCCTGGCACCGCGATAGCCTGCTCTGGCCCCTCAGCGCGCTAGGCATCGCCTTGGTGGTACTGACCCTGTTCAGCCTGGTGGTGACCCTGTCCATCACCCGCCCGCTCAGCCGGCTGCGCAGCGCCGTTCATGACCTCGGCCAGACCACCTACCAGCAGAACAGCCTGGCCCGCCTGGCTGCCCGCCGCGACGAGTTCGGTGTCCTCGCCAACGATTTCAACCGCATGGGCGCGCGCCTGCAGAGCCTGATCGGCAGCCAGCGCCAGCTGTTGCGCGATGTCTCCCATGAACTGCGCTCACCCCTGGCGCGCCTGCGTATCGCCCTGGCACTGGCCGAACGCGCCGAGCCCGAGCAGCGCCAGGCGCTGTGGCCACGCCTGACGCGCGAGTGCGATCGCCTGGAAGACCTGATCAGTGAAATCCTCGCGCTGGCCCGGGTCGACGCCGAACATGCCCATCCCGAAACCGTGGACCTCAATGCCCTGCTGGGCAGTGTGCGCAAGGATGCCTTGCTCAGCGCCCCGGACCAGGACATCCGTCTGGAAGCCTCGCCCGGACTGACGCTGCAAGGTTGGCCGACCTTGCTGGAGCGTGCCGTGGACAACCTGTTGCGCAATGCCCTGCGCTTCAACCCAGGCGGGCAGGCCATCGAAGTCAGCGCCCAGCAGGACCAGGAGCGGATTCTATTGAGCGTGCGCGACCATGGCCCCGGCGTGGCTGCCGAGCATCTGGCACAGTTGGGAGAGCCGTTCTTCCGGGCGCCGGGGCAAAGCGCGCCCGGCCATGGCCTGGGGCTCGCCATCGCAAGGCGCGCGGCGGAGCGCCATGGAGGGAGCCTGGTATTGGAGAATCACCCGCAGGGAGGCTTTGTCGCCAGGCTGGAGCTGCCCCTGGCAGGGGCAGCGAGCAGTTGAAGCGGCCCCCGATTCATACAATCGGCTCCGGCCTGGAAACGGCGAGCGACCCCACAGGCCGCTAGCGGTCAGGCGCCCCAGGTGCTGACGTAATCGGCCGTCTCCAACACCGGGGCTGTGCGCGGCTCGTTCAGCGGCGTACCGACATACAAGTAGGCGATCAATTCCTCGTTCGCCGCCAGCCCCAGGCCCTGGGCCACATGGGCGTCATAGGCCATGTCGCCGGTGCGCCAGACCGCGCCGACACCCTGGGCATGGGCCGCGATGAGGATACCGTGGGCCGCACAAGCAGCGGCCAGGCGCTGTTCGGACTGTGGCACCTTGAAGTGGCCCTGCAGACGGGCGATCACCACGATCAGCAGGGGGGCGCGCAAAGGCATGGCCCGCGCCTTGTCCAGGGCCGCCTGGCTGGCATCGCCCTTGAGCTGCACCGCCTCGGCGAAGAGTTCGCCAAGCTTCTCCCGGGCCTGGCCCTCGACGGTCAGGAAACGCCAGGGGCGCAACTGGCCATGGTCCGGTGCCCGCAGCGCAGCCTGGAACAGCGCTTCGCGCTGGGCCGCGTTGGGCGCGGGTTCGGTCAGGCGTGGTACGGAAACACGGTTGAGCAATGCATCGAGAGCCTCCATCGGCTACCCCCAGGAAGGTAAATGTGCGTCTATTCTAGCGTTTACTTCACAAGGTCCATAGGTAGAATGGCGCCCTTCCGTTTCGAGTCAGAGCAGATCACATGGCGTTGCCGACCTTAAGGATCATTGGTTTCATCATCGGCATCTTCCTCATCACCCTGGCGGTCAGCATGGCCGTGCCCATGGCGACCCTGGTGATCTTCGAACGCACGGGCGACCTGCCCTCCTTCCTCTGGGCCAGCCTCATCACCTTCATTGCCGGCCTGTCCATGGTCATCCCCGGGCGTCCGGAGCATGTGCACCTGCGCCCACGCGACATGTACCTACTGACCGTCAGCAGTTGGCTGGTAGTGGGTGTGTTCGCCGCCCTACCCTTCCTGCTCACCCAGCACATCAGCTACACCAATGCCTTCTTCGAGAGCATGTCTGGCATCACGGCCACCGGCGCCACGGTCCTCAGTGGCCTGGACAGCATGTCCCCCGGCATCCTGATGTGGCGCTCCATGTTGCACTGGCTCGGCGGCATCGGCTTCATCGCGATGGCGGTGGCGATCCTGCCGCTGCTGCGCATCGGTGGCATGCGCCTGTTCCAGACCGAGTCCTCGGACCGTTCGGAGAAAGTCATGCCCCGCTCGCACATGGTGGCCAAGTCGATCGTGCTGGTGTACATCGGCATCACCGTGCTCGGCAGCCTGGCCTTCTGGTGGGCCGGGATGAATCCGTTCGACGCCGTCAACCACGCCATGTCGGCGATTTCCACCGGCGGTTTCTCAACCTCCGACCAATCCCTGGCCAAGTGGCATGCCCCGGCGGTGCATTGGGTCGCGGTGGTCGTGATGATCCTCGGCAGCGTGCCCTTCACCCTGTACGTTGCGACCTTGCGCGGCAACCGCAAGGCACTGATCAAGGACCAACAGGTCCAGGGCCTGCTCGGCCTGCTGGTGGCCACCTGGATCGTCCTGGGCACCTGGTACTGGGCCACGACCAACGTGCCCTGGTTAGACGCCTTCCGCCATGTGGCGTTGAACGTCACCTCCGTGATCACCACCACCGGCTTCGCCCTGGACGACTACAGCCTCTGGGGCAATTTCTCGTTGATGATGTTCTTCTACCTGGGCTTCATCGGCGGCTGCTCGGGGTCGACGGCCGGTGGCATCAAGATCTTCCGCTTCCAGGTGGCCTACATCCTGCTCAAGGCCAACCTCAACCAACTGATCCACCCACGCGCAGTGATCAAGCAGAAGTACAACGGTCACCGCCTCGACGAAGAGATCGTGCGCTCGATCCTGACGTTCTCGTTCTTCTTCGCCGTCACCATCTGCGTCATCGCCCTGCTGCTATCGCTGATCGGGGT
The DNA here is from genome assembly GCF_054889225.1 of Pseudomonas sp. X10. Classification (NCBI taxonomy): domain Bacteria; kingdom Pseudomonadati; phylum Pseudomonadota; class Gammaproteobacteria; order Pseudomonadales; family Pseudomonadaceae; genus Pseudomonas; species Pseudomonas sp. X10. The sequence continues at coordinate 4,064,648 of NZ_CM142677.1, forward strand.
CGACTGGATGACCGCCCTGACCGGTGCGGCCGCCACGGTATCAGGTGTCGGTCCGGGCTTGGGCACAGTCATCGGCCCGGCCGGTAACTACTCCAGCCTGCCGGACGCGGCCAAATGGATCCTGGCAGGCGGCATGCTGCTCGGCCGCCTGGAGATCATCACGGTATTGGTATTGTGCATGCCGGCGTTCTGGCGTCACTGAGCGCCTCGGCGGCCGTACCCAGGCGCGCCCGGTATTCGCTCGGGGTGGCGTCGAACCAGCGGCGGAACGCCCGGTAGAAGTTGCTCGGGTCGGCAAAACCCAGCAGGTAGGCGGTTTCCAGCAACGTCATGCCGGGCTGCGCCAGATACTGCTCGGCCAGCTCGCGGCGGGTGTCGTCGAGCAGGGTCTGGAAGCTGGTGCCTTCCTCCTGCAGGCGTCGTTGCAGGGTGCGCTGCGAGAGGTGCAGGGCCTGGGCGACCGTTTCGCGCTTGGGCTCGCCTTGGGGCAGGATCCGGCATAGCACCTGCCGCGCACGATGGGTCACCCGGCTCTCCGAAAAACGCGCCAAGTATTCCCCGGCAAAACGATCATGCAAGGTCGCCATGGCTTCGTTGGCGGTCGGCAGCGCCGCCTCCATGTCGTTACGCTCCAGGACCAGCGCGTCATGGGGCGCACCGAACACCAACGGCGCATGAAAAGCCACCTTGTAGGGCTGGACATCCTTCGGTTGAGGCCCTTGGATCAGCACCCGTCGCGGCTGGATCGTGCGCCCACTGAGCCAGCTGCACAGCGACAATGCGCAGGCCAGCGAGGCTTCGGCACTGTGCCGGGTCGGCGGCAGGTGGTCGCCATGCACGGTGAGCACCAGGGCGTAGCCATCCGGCTCCAGACGGAAGCTCAGGTCCGAACTCTCGGCGATGATGCGCTGGTAACGCACCAAGCGCTGGAAACCTTCGGCCAGGGTACGACTGGACATCAGCGCGTAACCGACCACATGAAAGGAGGCCGGGCGCACCACCCGCGCCATGTTCAGGCCGATGGCCGTGTTCCCGGAGAGCTCCTCCGCCAGTTGCCAGAGGCGGGTCATGGAGTCCTGGGTGAAACGGGCATCTGGGTCGTCCAATGCGGAGAAGTCCAGTCCGAGTTGCTTGAACATGGCAGGACAATCGAGCCCTTCGAGCTCGAGTGCCTTGACGATCCCTGATGCCCAGCTTGCTGACGTGGTTCTTTCGCTCATGACAGGCTTCTTTTGCTGACCGCTCCTGCGGTGATTCCAAAGGATATTCAATTGGCGCCAATTGTCACTGGATCAGACTGCTATTCACTCTAGACTCGAATCAGGCTCCACGCCGTGTATCCTTTGTTCAGTATCAGGAACCCCCGGGAGCGCAGCCATGAACCGCAAAGGGCAATTTCGCAGTTTTGCCGAGTTCTACCCGTATTACCTGGGTGAACACCGCAATCCCACGTGCCGACGCCTGCACTTCGTCGGCACCAGCCTAGTCATCGCCCTGTTGGCGTATAGCATCGCCAGCGCCAACTGGCTGCTGCTACTGGCGATACCGGTCGCGGGCTACGGTTTTGCCTGGGTCGGCCATTTCTTCTTCGAGAAAAACCGCCCGGCCACCTTCACCCATCCGCTGTACAGCCTGATTGGCGACTTCGCTATGTTCCGCGACATCCTGCGCGGCAAGATCAGCTTCTAATCATCGCCATACATCCCGGTAAATCGGCCCGCAAGGCCAGAAAGGCGTCCCACGCGGCCACTGCGCGGCGAGTCCGGCTTGCCCAAAACTGCGTAAGAAGCCCGGAAAGGAGCAGCCCATGAACAGGCAGGCCCGATTCACCCATATGCAAGATGGCACCGAACTGGACTGGGCGATCATCGCCAGTGACTTCAAGGCTTATGCGCGCCAGCTCCCGTCCCGCATCCTGGCTCATTTGCGGCTGCTCGACGGCGACTTCGGCGGTTTTCCCGTCGACCGTCTGAGCCACTCCCTACAGACCGCCACCCGCGCCTGGCGCGATGGCCGTGATGAAGAGTACGTCGTCTGTGCCCTGCTGCATGACATCGGAGACACCCTGGGCAGCTACAACCACCCGGACATAGCCGCCGCCATCCTGAGGCCCTTCGTCAGCCCAGAGAACCTGTGGATGGTGGAGAAGCACGGGATTTTCCAGGGCTACTATTTCTTCCATCATCTCGGCATGGACCGGCACCTGCGCGAGCAATTCCGCCATCACCCGCAGTATCAGCAAACCATCGAGTTCTGTGCGCTATACGATGCCGCCGCTTTCGATCCGGACTATGACAACCTGCCCTTGAGCTTCTTCGAACCCCTGCTCGAGCGCCTGTTCGCCCAACCACGCCAGTCGATCTACAAGGCAGCCTTGGAAGAAATGGCCTGATCAGGCCGGTTCGCGCAATTCGGCCATGCGCTGGGCCTCGCGTGCCTGGGCCTCGGCCAGGCGGTAGAGCTCGATGCTGCCATCCCAGTGCTCGATCAATGCAGTGCAGGACTCGACCCAATCCCCGCAATTGAGGTATTCCACCTCGCCCACCTGGCGGATCTCGGCATGATGGATATGCCCGCACACTACGCCGTGAAAACCACGCCGGGTGCATTCATGGGCGATCGCCTGTTCGAAGTCACTGATGAAATTCACCGCGCCCTTGACCTTGTGCTTGAGATAGGCCGACAGCGACCAGTAGCCATAGCCGTAGCGCGCCCGCCAGTGATTGAGCCAACGGTTGAGCACCAGGGTCACCTCATAAGCACGGTCGCCAAGGAACGCCAGCCAGCGGTGGTAGCGCGTAATCACGTCGAACTGGTCGCCATGGATCACCAGTAGGCGCCGGCCATCGGCGGTCAGGTGCTCGGCCTGGTCCACCAGTTGGATGTTGCCCAAGATCAGTTTCGAATAGCGGCGCAGAAACTCATCGTGGTTGCCGGTGACATAAATCACCTCGGTGCCGCGCTTGCTCATGGTCAGCAGCCGGCGGATGACATTGGTGTGCGCCTGGGGCCAGTAGATACCGCCGCGCAGCTTCCAGCCATCGATGATATCGCCGACCAGGTAGATACGGTCAGCCTGGTAGCCCTTGAGGAACCGCGACAGGTGTTCGGCCTGGCAGTCCCGGGTGCCCAAGTGCACATCGGAAATCCACAGGGTACGCACGCGCTGTTTGCGCGAGGGGCGGGTGAACTCGGCATGGGTCATAGGCGGGCTCCGGCGCTGTTTGCTGGAGACTGGCAGGGTGAGGTGACAATCTCGTGTCTGCGCAGTGCGGCTTGCGCGCTCGCCGTAGCACGCACACGTCGAGGCAAGAAGCGCGATCCTGCGGGAAACATCGCGCTAAAGAGTACGGCCCTCGGTGTACACTGCGCCCCAGCCCAGCTCGGAACCCACCATGACCGCTGGCCGGGCCGTCTTGCTCACAAGGATTAGCATGAATCACCGCACTGCCCTCGGCGCCCTGCATATCGGCGCGCTGTTCTTCGGCCTGACCGGCGTCTTCGGCAAACTGGCCAACGCCACCCCCTCGATCATCGTCTTTGGCCGCGCCGCCTTTGCCGTCGTAGCCCTGGGCTTGTTCGCCCGCGTCACGCGCCAGGCCTGGCAGCCACTGCAGGGCCGGGACCTGCGCCGCCTGCTGCTCGGTGGCGTCCTGCTGGCCGGCCATTGGGTGAGCTTCTTCATTGCCGTCAAGGTCGCTGGCGTGGCCATCGCCACCCTGGGCTTCGCCAGCTTCCCGGCTTTCACGGTGATACTCGAGGGCCTGCTGTTCCGTGAACGTATCCGTCGCAACGAAGCGGTACTGGTCTTGTTGGTGAGTATCGGCCTGGTGCTGGTCACGCCCGACTTCGACCTGGCCAGCCAGGCCACCGGCGGCCTGCTCTGGGCACTGCTGTCGGGCCTGCTGTTCGCCCTGCTGTCGCTGACCAATCGCGCTGGCTCCGGACGGATCCCGGCGGTCCAGGCGGCGCTGTGCCAGAACGCCGTCGTCGGTTTGTGCCTACTGCCGGTGGCCGGCCCCGACCTCGCGGCAGTGGCGCCCATGGACTGGTTGTGGATCGGGCTGCTAGGGGTGTTCTGCACCGGCGTGGCCCACAGCCTGTTCGTTGCCAGCCTGGCGGTGATCAAGGCACGCACCGCAGCGGTGGTGTTCGCCATGGAGCCGATCTACGGTATCGCCGCAGCCTGGCTGATCTTCGCCGAGACCCCGACCCTGCGCATGCTGCTCGGGGGCGTGCTGATCATCTTCGCCATCGTGCTGTCCAGCCGCATGGCCGCCAGCCAGGCGGAAAAACCCAAGGCAGTGGCCGAGGGCGTGTAGCCACTAGCGGTCGTTATGCCCCAGGTCGCGCTGCGGGTCGATCTGATCACGCACCCGCTGCTTGAGCACCTTAGCCTCGGGAAAGCCCCCATCAGCCTTGCGCTCCCAGATCTGCACGCCATTGCAAGTGATGCGGAAGGCCCCGCCGCTGGCCGGCTCCAGCGCCACTCGGGCAAGATCATCGGCAAAGGTGCTGAGCAGTTCCTGGGCCAGCCAGGCGGCACGCAACAGCCATTGGCACTGCGTGCAATACGTGATGACGATTTCAGGCTTGGTTTGGCTCATTGGGAAAAGTCTCCAGACAGGTAGGCGCGCTTATACTAGCGGCCTTTACCCTTCGCTCCGAGAGTCAAGATGCGCCGCCTGCTGTTCTGCCTGTTGCTGACGATCTGTTCCTTTTCGCTACTGGCCGCCGAACAGGCCCGCCCCAAGGTCGGCCTGGTGCTGTCAGGCGGTGCCGCGCGCGGCCTGGCGCACATCGGTGTGCTCAAGGCGCTGGAGGAACAAGGAGTACACGTCGACGCCATCGCCGGCACCAGCATGGGCGCGGTGATCGGAGGCCTGTACGCCTCGGGCTACAAAGTCGAAGAGCTGGAGAAACTCGCGCTCAGCATCGACTGGCAGCAGGCCCTGTCGGATGCTCCGCCACGCAAGGACGTGCCCTTTCGCCGCAAGCAGGACGACCGGGACTTCCTGGTCAAGCAGAAACTCAGCTTCCGTGACGACGGCAGCCTCGGCCTGCCGCTGGGCGTGATCCAGGGCCAGAACCTGGCACTGTTGCTGGAAAGCAAACTCGCGCACACCGCCGATACCCGTGATTTCGACAAGCTACCGATCCCCTTCCGCGCTGTCGCCACCGACATCGCCAGCGGTGAGAAAGTGGTCTTCCGCCGTGGCCACCTGCCTCAGGTGATCCGCGCCAGCATGTCGATCCCGGCGGTGTTCGCCCCGGTCGAGCTGGACGGGCGCTTGCTGGTCGATGGCGGCATGGTCGACAACATCCCGCTGGACGTCGTGCGCGAAATGGGCGTGGACCTGGCGATCGTGGTCGATATCGGCACCCCGCTGCGCAACCGCAAGCAGTTGGCGACTGTGGTCGACGTGCTCAACCAGTCGATCACCCTCATGACCCGGCGCAACTCGGAAGAGCAACTGGCTGCCCTGGGTAACGACGACATCCTCATCGAGCCGCCGCTGGCCAGCTTCGGTGTCACCGACTTCGGCCGTGCCCAGGAGATGATCGACGCCGGCTACCGCGCCACCCTTGCCCTTGACGCACGCCTGGCGGCACTGCGCAGCCCCGACGGCGACAGCAACCTGGCCGTGGCCCGTTCGCCACGCCAGCGCACCCCGGTGATCACCGCGATCAAGGTAGAGAACGACTCCAAAGTCAGCGATGACGTGATCCGCTACTACATCCGCCAACCCATCGGCGAGCCATTGGAGCTCGACCGCCTGCAGACCGACATGGGCACCCTGTACGGCCTGGATTACTTCGACCGTGTGCAATACCGCGTGGTGCACAAAGACGACGACAATACCTTGGTGATCAACGCCCGTGGCAAGCGCGGTGGCACCGACTACCTGCGCCTGGGCCTGAACCTGTCTGACGACATGCGCGGCGACAGTGCCTTCAACCTGGGCGCCAGCTACCGGGTCAATGGCATCAACAAGCTCGGCGCGGAATGGCTGACGCGGGTGCAGATCGGTGACCAACAGGAGCTGTACACCGAGTTCTACCAACCGCTGGACACCGGCTCGCGCTACTTCATCGCCCCCTACCTGGACCTCGGCTCGCAGAACATCGAAGCCACCCTGGACAACGACCCCATCGCCGAATACCGCCTGGAACGCTATGGCTTCGGCCTCAACCTAGGCCGGCAGATCGGCACCTATGGTGAAGTACGCCTGGGCGTGGGCAAGGCCTGGGGCGAGGCCGAGGTGCGTATCGGCGATCAGGACTTGCCCAAGGTCAGCTTCAATGAGGGCTTCTACGATCTGAAGTACTCCTTCGACACCCTGGACAATGTCTACTTCCCGCACAGCGGCGAAGAAATCAACCTGACCCTACGCCAATACGAGACAGGCCTGGATTCGGACCAGCGTTACCGGCAATGGGAGTTCAACTTGGACAAGGCCATGAGCAGCGGCCCCAATACCTGGGTACTGGGCGGCCGCTACGGACGGACACTGGACGATGCGGAAGTGGTGACCTCGAGTTTCGTGATGGGCGGCGCCCGGCAGTTGTCCGGCTTCCGCCAGGACTCGGTGTCCGGTCAGAACATCAGCCTGTTGCGCATGGTCTACTACCGGCGCCTGACACCGCGGGCCTACCTGCCACTGGACTTCCCGCTGTACCTGGGCGGCTCGCTGGAGCGCGGGCGCGCCTGGAACAACGACAATGAATTCGATAGCGGCTACATCAACGCGGCAAGCATATTCCTCGGCGTCGAAACGCCACTGGGCCCGCTGAACCTAAGCTACGGTGCTAACAGCGAAAACCAGAAGGCGGTGTACCTGAACCTTGGCCACACTTTCTGAGCGGCAAGAAAAAGCGGATCAGGCTGTGAGCTCTGATCCGCTTTTCTGCAGCTTATGGCTGAAGTCAGGACTTTTCGAGATTGGCGAGGATCTTTTGATGCACGCGCATGCAGGTTTCCAGGTCGGCTTCGTCGACACCGGTGAACAGCTCGGCGCGCAGGGTGTTGGCGATGGTCTCGATCTGGCTGATCAACGGCTTGGCCGGTGGGCAGAGCAGGATCTTCTTGGCCCGCCGGTCTTCCAGGACCGCCTGGCGCCGTACCAGCCCCTGGGTTTCAAGGCTGTCGAGCAAGCGCGCCAGGGTCGGGCCTTCAACGCCGACGCTCCGGGCCAGCTCGCGCTGGGTCGGGGCCTCATCGAAGCGGGCCAGGTGCAACAGCACCAGCCAGCGGGCCTGGGACAGGTTGAGTCCGGCCAGTCGGCGATCCAACTCGGCACGCCAGCCCCGGGACATCTGGGCCAGCTGCATGCCAAAGAGGTGTTGGTTGTCAGTCAGGGGCATAAGCAACTCAATCAACAGAACTAATTATTAGTCAGCTAATCATGGCCCGACCGAACAGGCAAGACTCAAGTGCCTGACAGCGTTCGATAATCGTCAAAAATGATGACAAAGGTCACTTACAGCTCAAATTCCGCTGCCAAGGCTGCCCGTACGCAGTACAGCACGCCTTCCGGTACTCGCTGGGCGAATTGCTCGGCTATGGCCGACACCGGCGGCAACTCACCTTCGCCGTCGAGAAAGGCATCCTGTACCTCCGCGAGCAGGTCTTCCGGCAGGTCCAGGGCCTGCTCCAGGCTCAGTTCCTGGCGGCCAATGGCCTCGGCCAGCAGGCTGTAGACATTTTTCTCGCTGCAATTGAGCTGGCCGGCGACCTGCGCTGGAGTCATGCCGGCGCGGGCCAGGCTGACCAGTTCGTGGCGCAGGTCGACCACCACCTTCGGCGTATCGCCACCACCTCCCAGGACTTCGAGGAAAGCCTGGCCATAGCGCTCCAGCTTGCGCGCCCCGACACCGCTGACCCGGCCCATCTCGCTGAGGCTGGTCGGCTGGCTGCGCAGCATCTCCAACAGGGTCGAGTCGGGGAAGATCACATAAGGCGGCACGCTGTGCTCCTCGGCCAGCTTGCGCCGCAAGGCACGCAGGGCTTCCCACTGTTCGCGCTCCTCGCCACGCACCAACTGGCTGGCCGGGCTGCCGCCCGAGGAGCCGGCCTTGGCCGTGGTCTGCGGTTTGAGGTCGCGACGCAGTTGCAGGTTGACCTCGCCGCGCAGCAACGGCCGGCAAGTGTCGGACAGGCGCAGGCCGCCATAGCCTTCCAGGTCGATATCCACCAGCCCACGGGCGACCAACTGACGGAACAGCGAACGCCACTCGCCTTCGGCCATCGCCTTGCCGACACCGAACACCGAAAGCTTCTCGTGGCCGAAACTGCGCACCTTCTCGTTGTCGCGCCCCAGCAGCACGTCGACCAAATGACCCACGCCGTAGCGCTGGCCGGTGCGGTACACCGCCGACAATGCCTGGCGCGCGGGCTCGGTGGCGTCCCAGGTCTGCACTTGATCGACACAGTTGTCGCAGTGCCCGCAGGGTTGCTCCAGGGTTTCGTCGAAATAGGCCAGCAGCGCCTGGCGGCGGCAACGGGTTTCCTCACACAGGGCCAGCATCGCGTCGAGCTTGTGTTGTTCGACACGCTTGTGACGCTCATCCCCCTCGGAGTTCTGCAGCATTTGCTTGAGCATCACCATGTCCTGCAGGCCGTAGGCCATCCAGGCATCGGCCGGCAAACCATCACGGCCGGCACGCCCGGTTTCCTGGTAGTACGCCTCCAGCGACTTGGGCAGGTCCAGGTGGGCGACGAAGCGCACGTTCGGCTTGTCGATCCCCATGCCGAAAGCGATGGTCGCGACCATGATCAGCCCTTCCTCATTGAGAAAGCGGCGCTGGTTCGCGGCACGGGTCTCGGCGGCCAGGCCGGCGTGATAGGGCAAAGCGGGAAAACCCTGCTCGCACAGGAAGCTGGCGGTCTCGTCGACCTTCTTGCGCGACAGGCAGTAGACGATGCCGGCGTTACCCCTGCGCTCGCCGAGGAACGCCAGCAACTGCTTGCGTGGCTGCTCCTTGGGCACGATACGGTAGAAGATGTTCGGCCGGTCGAAGCTCGACAGGAAGCGTTCGGCCCCCTGCAGGTGCAAGCGGTTGACGATTTCCTCGCGGGTGCGCATGTCGGCCGTGGCGGTCAGGGCGATGCGCGGCACATGGGGGAACAGTTCGGCCAGTTGGCCAAGCTGCAGGTATTCGGGACGGAAGTCATGGCCCCACTGCGACACACAATGGGCCTCATCGATGGCGAACAAGGCGATATCCAGGGTGCGCAGGAACTCCAGCATACGCGGCTGCACCAAGCGCTCCGGGGCCAGGTAGAGCATCTTCACTTCACCGCGGCGCAGGCGCCCGGCCAGCTCGCGCTGTTGCTCGGTGCTCAGAGTCGAGTTCAGCGAAGCGGCGGCCACGCCCAGTTCGTCGAGTGTGGCGACCTGGTCGTCCATCAGCGCGATCAACGGCGATACCACCACCGCCAGGCCTGGCCGCAACAGCGCCGGCACCTGGAAGCACAGGGACTTGCCGCCCCCAGTGGGCATCAGCACCAGCGCATCGCCACCACTGGCCACGCATTCGATGATCGCCCCCTGGCGTCCACGGAAACTGTCGTAGCCAAAGATGTCCTTGAGGACGCGCTGAGCCTGTTCGAGCATAAACACTCCAAAAATCGCCGTACCATCCTGGAGACAGGCTGGACGAAAAAAACGCCTGCCGTCGCGCAAATGCGTAAACAGCTTTTACCTGAGGCCGGTCAACAGCGCCCCTGGATGAAAAATCGGGGATTATACCCTAGCCCCTCCCCGTACAGGGGGCTCTGCGATAGGCGTGTTCCTTTGCATCGAACCGCCTGCAAGGTGCTAGAATTCATTATCGTTTATTCCCCAAGGTAGCCCTGTAATGTCCTTCGCCGAGCAATTGACCCGCCTGCAAGCCTTCCTCGACGCTGACGAGCTGCACGAAGAAGCGCTGGACTACGTTGCCGCCCATGGCTACCTGACCGCGCTGTCGATCTGTTCCGAGGACGTTCCAGAGCGCGAATGGATCGACGCCCTGTTCGCTGAAGAGCCGCACTACAAGGACGACACCGAACGCCTGGCCATCGAGACTACCCTGGCTCAGCTCAAGGCGCATATCGCCCGCCAACTGGCCAGCGACGAGGAATTCGAACTGCCATGCGACCTCGACCTGGGCGAGGAGCCGGACGACTCCGACCTGCGCGGCTGGTGCATCGGCTTCATGGAAGGCGTGTTCCTGCGTGAAGAGGCCTGGTTCGAGAACGCCGAGGAAGAAGTCAGCGAGATGCTCCTGCCGATCATGGTGGGCTCGGGCCTGTTCGACGAACAACCAGAGTTCGCCGACATCGCGAGCAACGCCAACCTGCAGGACGACATGATCGTGCAGATCCCCGAAGCGCTGACCGCCCTGTACCTGCTGCTGCACGCCCCTGACGAGAAACCGGCACTGCTCAAGCCGCGCCACCACTGAGCCCGGCATGCGCTACCTGCTGCTGGCCATCGGCTGGCTCAGCGTCGCGCTGGGGGTGCTCGGGATCTTCCTGCCGGTGCTGCCGACCACCCCATTCCTGCTCCTGGCGGCTGCCTGCTTCGCCCGCAGCTCACCGCGCTTCCACCACTGGCTGGTCAACCACCCGCGCCTGGGGCCATGGATCCGTGACTACCTGAGCGGCGACGGCATCCCGCTCAGGGGCAAGGTCTACGCCATCGGCCTGATGTGGGCGAGCATCAGCCTGTCCTGCTACCTCGTGCCACTGCCCTGGGCGCGGGCGTTCATGCTGACCAGCGCGGTGCTGGTCACGCTGTATATCCTCAAGCAGAAGACCTTGAAGCGGCCGGGCTGATCGGGCGACGGAACGCCACCGATTTCACTTCCCTTACCCTCCCCCCTTTCGATTACCCTTTCCTCGGTCCGCCCCGTCGGTCGCGGGCCAGACTGCGTGCACACAGACCAATAACAACAGTGATCGAACCTGATGAAACTGCAACCGCTGCCACCGCTCAATAGCCTGGTCGCGTTCGAAGCTGCCGCCCGCCACCTGAGTTTCACCCTGGCGGCAAAGGAGCTGAACGTTACCCAAGGCGCGATCAGCCGCCAGATCCGCGTGCTTGAGGATTACCTCGGCAAAGCACTTTTCGCCCGCACCACCCGGGAAATCAATCTCACCACCACCGGCGGCCAGTACTACGTAACCGTACGCGAATCGCTGCAACAGGTGGCCCACGCCACGGCAGGGATTCGTCACTGGCGCGGCGCCCAGCAAGTGACGGTGATCACCAGCACGGCGATGGCCTCTTTGTGGTTGCTGCCGAAGGTGTCGGTCTTCCAACGAGAGAACGAGGAAATCGACCTGCGGATCATCGCGACGGACCAGATCAGCGATTTTTCACGGCTGGACTGCGACCTGGCGCTGTATTACTGCAGTACTCCCCCCAAGAACGTGCAAGTCACGCCGCTGTTCCGCGAAGAGATATTCCCAGTCTGTAGCCCAGCTTACCTGGCGCAGCATCCCGACCTCAGTGAGCCGGCGCACCTGGGGGATTGCACCTGGTTATGGCTGGAGGATCCGCAAAGCGATTGGATCGGCTGGCAGGAATGGTTCCAGCGCCTGGGTCACCAGGCACCGCAACCCCGGCGGCGAATCAACATCAACAGCTATTCGATGCTGATCCAGTCAGCGCTGGCCGGCCAGGGCATCGCCCTGGCTTGGTCGAACCTGGTCGACAACCATCTGCAGACCGGCGCGCTGGTACGGCCAATGACGGCTCAACTGCACACTGATGCGCAGTTCTGCCTGCTCGAACCCCTGGGGCGGTCAGGTAACCGGCAAAGCGTCAACCGCTTCCGGCAATGGTTGATGGCCCATGTGCCAGAAACAGTCGACGCCTGAGGTCGTCGCTCAGCCAAGGACGGCTGGCGCGGACTCGACGACCAGCAGCACACATCCCTCTGGCGAGTGCAACCAGTGCTCGGAACCTGCGGCATAGACCAGGCTGTCACCCGCCTCGAAGCACCGACCATCGCTGTCTGCGACCTGCCCTTCAAGCACCAAGAGCAACTCCAGCGCCGTATGCCGATGGGGAACCGAGCTGCTGCCCGGTGTCATTTTCATCCAGTAACCGAGCCAACTGGCCGTGCTGGCCAGGGCCGCCCACTGCACGCCCTCAAGCACCTTGCCGTCAATACTCATCGGACGCCACTGGGCCGTGGCCAGTGAGCGATGACGGCGTTCTACATCCAGCTGTTCCAACGGATTCATGCCAGCTCTCTTGTGGATGCCAGCGCCGAGAGGCTGCTCTGGTCCCTGCTTCGACCGTCAATCAAGGTGTCGTTGGCAGTCGGACGTATCAGCAGTTCCTGAGCGGTGCCGACGGTATCGGCGCGCAGGCTACGCAACAGACTGTAGCCCGTCACCAGCAGGTACAAGGCAATGGGCAGACCAACGACAATGCTGGCCATCTGGATCGCTGCCAGTCCGCCGGCCAATAGCAGCCCGGCGGCGATGGCACCTTCGAGGAAACACCAAAGCACGCGTATCCAGTTGGGTGGGTTGATACTGCCCACCGAATTGAGCATGCACAGCACCTGGGTTCCAGCATCCGCCGCAGTAACGAAATGCACAGCCAGGAGCAAGCACACGATCACGCACAGCAGTGCGCCCACAGCCGGCCCGTCGAGACGCTCAAGCAATGTGAACATGGCTGCCGTGGTTTCTTTCTGCGTGGCCTGGAGAATGCTGCCTCCGGTGAAGGGGGCCGCTTCGCTCTGCTCGGCAACCGCTTGCAGGGCATGGGCCTGACGTGCCTGCTGTTCGTCTTTGAGAGCCGCGCCGCCGAACACCGCCATCCACAGGATGGTCACCAAGGTCGGTACCAGCAAGGCACCGACGATCAGCTCACGAATGGTACGGCCACGGGAAATCCGCGCGATGAACAGCCCGACGAAGGGCCCCCAGGTCATCCACCACGGCCAGTAGAAGGCGGTCCAGCTTTTTTGCCACTGGCTGTCTGCCTGTGTGTCGGTCCAGAAGCTCAGGCCAACGATGTGCTGGGCGTAATCACCGGCGGCCTCGAACACGAAGTTGAGGATGTAGCGGGTCGGACCAATCCATAGCACCACCAGCATCAAAGCGAAGGAGAGCCACATGTTCAGCGTCGAAAGCCGTTTCATGCCTCTGGAGACACCCGCTACCAGGGATATCGCTGCGATCACGCTGACCACAGCGATGATCGCCAATTGCAGGCTGATGCTCACTGGCACCTGGAATACCTGGTTCAGTCCGGTGTTGATCTGCACCACGCCCAGCCCCAGTGACTGTGAGACCCCGAACGCGGTGATGGCCACGCCGAGGATATCCACCACGTGCCCGATAGGCCCATAGATACGCTCGCCGATCAGCGGATAGAGGATCGACCGCAGCGCCAGCGGCAAGCCCTTGCAGTAGGCAAAGTACGCCAGGCCCAGGCCAATCATGGTGAAGATCGCCCAAGGGTGCAGGCCCCAGTGGAACAGGGTGAGGCGCATGGCCACGGTGGCCGCCTCGTCGCTGAGCCCTGGTGTGAAGGGATTGCTGGCGTAGTGCAGGACAGGCTCTGCGACCGACCAGAAGATCAGGCCAATGCCCATGCCAGCACTGAACAACATGGCGATCCAGGCACCGAAGCTGAACTCCGGCGTGTCGTTCTCGCGTCCCAGCTTGAGAGTGCCGTAGCGGCTGCTGGCGATCGTCAGCAAAACGACGAGCAGACTGCTGACCAAGGCCAGGTAGAACCATTTGAAGTTGTCGAGAATGGCGTCGGAAGCGGTCTTGAAGACTTGCGCAGCCTGGTCGCCCTTGACTGCGCACAGCAGCACGAAGACAACGACTATCGCGACCGACACCATGGTCACGGTTGGATTGAGGCCCTTGAACAGGCCACTGTTTGCACGCATCGGCTATCTCCCTTGTTGTTGTAGTACAGCGCCGAACGGGGGTTTTTGTTATCTGCAATGCGGAATTGCGCGCCAACAATGAGTGAGCACCCAGGCGGCAACAAACCATTTAATCTCATCAATTGATGAGGAAAACGCATGAGCGGAAAAGCATTATTCCCCGGGGCCATACCAGCAAAAGCCTCTTGGTAATAAATGACTTTTTCTCATTAATAGCGTTTGAAAAATCGTTTGTCGCCCGCCCATCCAGACCGAAAGAATCGTCCCAGCCAAAGGCCGCCAAGGCCGATCAACCGTGCGATCTGGAGACAACAATAATGGGCATCGCCAACCTCATCCCCGTGCACACCCTGGAAACCGTCCTGGCCCCCATCGATCAAGCTCATGGGCTGACCAACGATTTCTATACCGAGCAACGCTATTTCGAGCTGGATCGCGATCAGGTGCTGGGCAAGAACTGGGCCTGTATCGGCTTCGCGACGGATCTGCCCGTCAATGGTTACGTCAAGCCCGTCGACTTCATGGGCCTGCCGTTGTTGATGATGCGCAACCGCGAAGGCCTGGTGCAGGTGTTCCACAATGTCTGCAGCCATCGTGGCGTCAAGCTGGTACAGCAAGCAGGGACCATCCAGGGCATGATCCGCTGCCCCTATCACTCCTGGACCTACGACCTCAACGGCGCCTTGCGCGGTACCCCGCACGTGGGGGGTATCAACCAGCACAAGGACGATCGCTTCGCCTGCGAGAAGCATGGCCTCAAGCCGCTGCGCAGCGCGATCTGGATGGACATGGTGTTCATCAATCTGTCCGGAGATGCGCCTGCCTTGGAAGACGCGCTGGCACCACTGACCGAACGCTGGACTCAGTTCCTTGGCCTCGACGGCATGGGCTCGCTGCGGCGCGAGTCCAACAGCGGCGCCATGGCCATCGAGGTCAAGTGCAACTGGAAACTGGCGGTGGAGAACTACTGCGAAGCCTATCACCTGCCCTGGGTACACCCGAGCCTGAACAGCTATTCGCGTCTGGAAGACCACTACAACATCATGTTCGACCAATTCGCCGGCCAAGGCAGCCATGCCTACAACCTGTCGGATGTGGCTGGCACGCACCTGCCGACCTTCCCCTCCTGGCCGGCCGACCGTATGCGCAACGCCGAATACGTGTCCTTCTTCCCCAACGTGCTGCTTGGCATCCAGGCCGACCACGCCTTCGCGATGATGCTCGAGCCGGTTGCCCCGGGCAAAACCATCGAGCACCTGCGCCTGTTCTATGTCGGCGATGAGGCTCTGGACCCTCGCTACGACGCTGCGCGCAAGGCCGTCATGGAGTCCTGGCGGGTGGTGTTCGCCGAGGACATCGCCTCGGTCGAGGGCATGCAACAAGGACGTAGCTCACCGGGATACAACGGTGGCGCCTTCTCGCCAGAAATGGACCAGCCAACCCATTACTTCCACAAGTGGGCCGCACGCCAGTTGCTCGACAGCGCCACGCAAGCCTGAGCAGGAGAGAATCCGATGAATATCCCACACTGGCTTAACCACATCGACGGACAGTGGATCGACAGCGACCAGCGCCTGACCATCCTCGACCCGGCCAACAACCAACCCGTGGCGACCATGGCCCAGGCCAGCGTTGCCGACGCCGAACGCGCGCTGCTGGCGGCCCGCCGCTGCGCCGACAGCGGTGAACTGACCCAGGTACGGCCCGCCCAGCGAGTGGCCTGGCTGCTGGAGATCGCCCGACAGATTCGCCTTGTGGCTGAGGAAGGCGCGCGCATCTTGTGCGCGGAGAATGGCAAGACCCTGCGTGATGCACAGGACGAATTCATCGAGGCAGCACGTTATTTCGAGTACTACGCCGGCATGGCCGACAAGATCGAAGGCACTTCGATCCCCCTGGGCAACGGCTACATGGACTTTACCGTCTATGACCCAATGGGCGTCTCGCTGCAGATCGTGCCGTGGAACTTCCCCGTCTCCATCTGCGCACGCTCCCTCGCCCCGGCGCTGGCCGCCGGCAACGCAGTGGTGATCAAGTCGCCGGAGCTTTCGCCATTGGGCCTGTGCGTACTGATGCAGGCCATCGAACGCGCTGGACTGCCAAGCGGCGCGGTCAACCTGCTGTGTGGCCGGGGCCGTGAGGTCGGAGCCTACCTGGCGGCACACAAGCAAGTGGACCAGATCGTCTTCACCGGCTCCGTGCCCACCGGCCAGAGCATTCTACGCGCGGCTGCGGACAATGCTGTTCCCAGCGTCATGGAACTGGGTGGCAAGTCGGCAGCGCTGGTGTTCGCCGACGCTGACCGCGAACAACTGCTGGCCAGTGTGCGCAGCGGCATCTTCTTCAATGCTGGGCAAGTCTGTTCGGCGATGTCGCGCCTGTTGGTGCAGCGCTCCATCCACGACCAGGTGGTCGAGCAGGTTGCTGCCTTGGCACGCAGCCTGCGTATCGGCGCCGGCGCCGAAGATGCCGAACTGACGCCGGTGATCTCCTCCGCTCAACTGCAAGGCATCCAGGCCATGTGTCAACGAGCCCAGGAACAGGGTGCTACCGCCGTCGCCGGAGGCGAGGCGGTCGCTGGGTTGCCTGGCAACTTCATGCAGCCGACGGTGTTCAGCGGGGTGACCCCGGACATGGAAATCGCTCGCAGCGAAGTGTTCGGTCCAGTGCTGGCGATCCTGCCATTCGACACTGAGGAAGAAGCTATCGCCCTTGCCAATGGCACCGACTTCGGTCTGGTGGCGGGCGTCTTCACCCAGGACCTCAACCGCGCCCTGCGCTGCTCACGGCGCCTGCGTGCCGGACAAGTGTTCGTCAACGAGTGGTTCGCCGGCGGCATCGAGACGCCCTTCGGTGGCGTAGGCCTGTCCGGCTTCGGTCGTGAGAAGGGCCAGGAAGCGTTGTACAGCTATGTACGCACCAAAAACCTGGCGCTGCGTATCCAAGGCGAGTGAGGGGCGACGATCATGAAAAAATGGCTCTGCATCATTTGTGGGCTGATCTACGACGAAGCCTTGGGCTGGCCTGACGACGGTATCGCGCCGGGCACACGCTGGGAAGATGTGCCACAGGACTGGCTGTGTCCCGACTGCAAGGTCGGCAAGGCTGATTTCGAGATGATCGAAATCAGCGAGCCAGCGACCGCTGTGGCACCTACTGTCGCACTCACTGTAGCCACGCTGCCTCAGCCGACTGCACCCGCGTGCCCGGCCGGTCCGGTGGTGATCATCGGCAGTGGCCATGCCGGCTATGGCCTGGCTCAAGCCTTGCGCAAGCAGGACCCTGAGCTGGAGATACGCGTACTGACGCGCGAATCCGGACATGTCTACTCCAAGCCTTCGCTGTCCATCGCCCTGGCCCAAGGCCGAAACGCCGAAGCCCTGGTCAGCGACAGCCCGCTGGCAATGGAGCAGCGCCTGGGTATCCGTGTATACCCCTATTGCCAGGTCGAGCGCATCGACGCCGACAACCGGCGGCTATACACCAACATCGGCGAAATGGCCTACGGCCAACTGGTGCTGGCCAATGGCGCGGCGCCGATCCGGTTGCCCATCGAGGGGTGCGCAGATGCATTGGTCAGCGTCAACAATCTGGATGACTATCAGACGTTCCGTGCGCAGCTCGAGAATGTACGCCGCATCGCGATCCTGGGTGATGGCCTGATCGGCTGCGAGTTCGCCAACGACCTGGCCAGCAGTGGTTTCGACGTACAAGTCATTGGCCTCGGCGCATGGCCCATGGAGCGCCTGCTGCCACGCCCTGCCGGAATGCACTTGCAACAGGCGCTCAGTGACCTCGGGGTGGGCTGGCACCTGCAGACCACCTTGAGCCGAATCGAGCGCGACGCCGAAGGTTTCGCGCTGACCCTGGCCAACGGTGAACAGTTGAACGCTGATCTGGTGCTCTCGGCGGTCGGGTTGCGGCCCAACCAGGACCTGGCTGCAGCCTGCGGACTGGAGTGCGGGCGCGGGATCAAGGTCGATGAGTACCTGCAAACCTCCAAGGCAGGCCTGTTTGCCTTGGGCGATTGCATCGAGGTCGACGGTCAACTGCTGCCCTATCTTGCACCTATCAATCATGGGATCGAAGCCTTGGCGCAGACACTGGTGGGTAGACCGACACCTGTGCGCTATCCGCTGATGCCGGTCACGGTCAAGACACCTGCCGCCCCGCTTTGCCTACTGGCCGCGCCTGCCGATTGTCCCGGCGCGTGGCACGTCGAGACGACCGACGATGGACTGCATGCCGGATACCACGACGGCGCCGGAGCATTGCGCGGCTTCGTCCTGCTGGGCCGCCAGGCACAACAAAAACGTAGCGCCTGGTTGCAGCGCTGCCAGAACTCTCAAACGCATGCGGCCTGAGTACAAACGACAATGAATAACCACGCGATTCAGTTGCCACACGATGACCCTGATTGCGGCTGGTATGCCGCCTTGCCCCCACCTGCTCCCGCCAGGCGCCTGACAGGCCGGCAGCAGGCCGACTACGCCGTGATCGGGGCGGGTTTCGCCGGCCTCGCTGCCGCCCGCCGCCTGGCCGAGCACCTGCCCCACGCGCGGATCCTGCTGATCGACGCCCAGCGCGTGGGCTATGGCGCCTCAGGACGTAATTCCG
The DNA here is from genome assembly GCF_054889225.1 of Pseudomonas sp. X10. Lineage (NCBI taxonomy): Bacteria > Pseudomonadati > Pseudomonadota > Gammaproteobacteria > Pseudomonadales > Pseudomonadaceae > Pseudomonas > Pseudomonas sp. X10. The sequence continues at coordinate 4,083,176 of NZ_CM142677.1, forward strand.
GCTTCGTCATCGACCTACCGCACAAGATGGCCCTGGAACACCCTGACCCTGCCCACAAGCAACGCCTGCTAGGCCTGAACCGCGCCGCAATCGCGCAATTGCAAGGCTTGGTCCAGCAACACCGGATCGATTGCCAGTGGTCCCATGCGGGCAAGTACCAAGGTGCCGTCGGACCACGCGGACTGGCCTACCTGCAGCATTTCGAGCGCTTGATGAGCGAACTGGGCGAGCCCTTCCGTTGCGTCGAACGCGACGAGCTGGCAACGGTGCTCGGCACCCGTCACTACAGCCGGGCAATCTTCACCCCCGGCTGCTACCTGATGCAGCCTGCAGCGCTGGTTCGCGGCCTGGGCACTGCGCTGCCGAACAATGTCGAGCTGCTCGAGGAGTCGCCGATCCACCAGTTGCACCGCGATGCCCAGGGTCAATGGTTGCTCCAGGGTGACGAGGGCCAAGTGCGCACACCACGTCTGTTGCTGGCGACCAGTATCTTCACCCAGGAATTCGGCTACCTGCGCAACCGCCTGTTACCGGTGATGACCTTCGCCAGTTGGACCCGCCCGCTGACCCAGGAGGAAATGGACGCCACCGGTATCCAACCGGACTGGGGCCTGACCCCCGCCGACCATGCAGGCACCACAGTACGCATGACCCAAGACCGCCGACTGATTATCCGCAATACCTACAAACACGTACCGAGGTATGGCAACAGCGTCAATGAGGCCACTCGCCAGCGCATTCGCACATCGCATCAAAAGGTCCTGCTGGCCCGCTATCCGCAATTGGCCCATGTGCCCTTCACTCACACTTGGGGTGGTGCCTACGCGATCTCGCGCAACTTCACCAACTACTTTGGCGAACTGGAAAGCGGCGTGTTCTCGACCGCCTGCGACAACGGTGTGGGGGCGGCCTGGGGCACCATCTCCGGCAGCCTGCTGGCAGACATGGCGGTTGGCGCCGATTCGCAGCACTTGCAAGACATTCGCGCGGTGACCGGCATGCCCTCGCTCAACCCGCCGGAGCCATTGCTCGGCCTGGGCGTACGTACACGGATCCGCTGGGCGGCCTGGAACAGCAGGAGTGAGCTATGACGCACACGCTCAGCAGCAAGGGGCCAGTCCGGCTGGTCGATCATCGCGACCTGGATTTCAACCATCGCGGAGGACCTCCCGGGCAAGCCTCGGTCGCACGCGCCTTGAGCAACGAAGTGTCGCCCCACCTGGGGGTCGGCTTCGCCCGCTGGGAAGGCGCCGAAGTAGCCTGGACCCTCTTGTATGACGAAGTCATCTTCGTGATCGAAGGTTGTTTCGAACTCAAAGCCAATGGCCAGCTATACCAGGTCGAACCTGGGCAGATGCTATGGATTCCCGAAGGCACAGAGCTTGTGTATGGCGGGCACGCCTTGTTCGGCTACGTGGTGCACCCGGGAGACTGGAAACAACGCCACGGGCTCGAGTAACCGCCAGTAGCACAGGCGTGCACTACCCTCATCCACGAAAAACCCGAGCCATGCGATCAATGCCAGTCAGTTAAGGCCAACAGGGCTGCTATGCGGCCCAATCGCAGGCTTCGCCAGCTCCCCACAGGTACCCGTGTAGGAGCCTACGCCGGCCGCATGATTTACCGCGCCACCCGTCACACCGTATCCACCTTCAATGAATGATCATTGAGCATGCCATTGATGATGGTCGCCGTATCCTGCCCCGCAGAAATCAGCCCCCCGGCACCGGCTGTCACCCCATAGTGCTGCGCCAGGTCGATACCCGCCAGATCGATGGTCTGGGTCGGTGCGGACCCTGCCACCGCGCTGACCTCGATGGTCGAGACCACGTTGACGCCATTGTCGGTGACCTTGAAGTGCAGATAGTCATCCAGCGATGCGCTCGTGGCGTTTTCGCCCTGGAGCAGTTGCGACAGATCCAGGCGGTCGCTCCCTAGTGTGAAATCGGTGACCAGGTCGTGTCCGCTATTGCCCTGCTGCCAGACGAAGGTGTCGTTGCCACTGCCGCCGGTCAGGGTGTTGTTGCCTGGGCCACCGATCAGGATGTCATTGCCGCCTCCACCATTGAGAATGTCATTGCCCAACCCGCCGTTGAGCAGGTTGTCGCCGCCATTGCCAATCAGGGTATCGTCGTAGTTGGAGCCAATCAGGTTCTCGATGCCTGTCAGGGTATCGGTACCGGCGCCCCCCGTGTTCTGCGGGCCAACAGTGTTGAGGTTGACCGTCACGCCACTGGTGGCCGAAGCGTAGCTGGCGGTGTCGATGCCCGCGCCGCCATCGAGCAGGTCGTTGCCAGCACCACCGATCAGCAGATCGTCCCCCTCGCCACCATATAGGCTGTCATCTCCATCGCCGCCGATCAGCACGTCATGGCCAACGCCCCCTTCGAGGGTATCGTCGCCAGCACCCGCCAACAGCACATCGTCGCCTGCAGTACCGTTGAGGGTACCAGCAGCCTGGAGGTTGGTGCTGCCATTGCCGGAGCCAGCACCGACGTGGCTGTCACGGACGCCGTAGCTGCCGTTATCGACCTCGCTCGCGGCGTTGGCGTAGTTGATCGACATGCTCAAGTTGTAACTCTCCGGGGCGTTGTCGCCGGAACTGTCGCTGACGTTGATCAGGTGGATGCTGTAAAGCCCGTCATGGCTGGCGGTGAAGCTGCCGCCCTCAGCGATGCCCTGGTAGGTGCCGGTCGCGCTCTTCCACTCCATGACCATATTGCCGTCAAGACGGTTGTGATCCAGGGTCAGGGTCTCGCCCTTGCGCAAGGCGACTGTCAGCACATCATCATGGGCGTTGCTGTTGCTCACCGCCCCCAGGTAGCCAGCGACGAACAGGGCCGCGCTCATCGAGCCGGAAACCCCGACGAACGCGCTGCGTGGCAGGTCCTTGAACGGATTGACACTGTTACTGCCGGTCCCGTTGAAAGCCACTGTCGGTACCGGGCCACCTACCGTGAAACCCGCTCCATTTTCCGCAAACAGGGTGTCGAATGTGATGGGCTCGGCACTGAGCCGGCCGCTGTCCCTACCGGCGCTCAACGAACAGTCTTTCACATTGATGGTGATGGTCGTGGTGCTCTCATCGCCGTCGGCATCGCGGATGGTATAGACAAATACGTCGGTGGCACCGGCATGGGAGACGCTGTCGGGATTCGCGTGATAAACCGCATTGCCCTGGGCATCCAGGGTCAGGTAGCCATACTGGCCAATGACCTGGGTGTTGAGTGAACCGATGGCCGAGGTCGAGGTGTCCGAACCGGCGCGCACGCCGACCACCACGTTGCCGTTGCTCGGCACGTCGGCGCCGATGATGTCGTTGTCCAGCACGTTGCCGCTGACGGTTCCGCCCTCCACCACCGTCGCCACATCGCAATGGGCCTTCGGTACGTCGTCGACGATGTTGATGACGATGGTGCTGGTGGTGGAGTTGCCCAGCGAGTCAGTAGCTTTGTAGGTGAAGCTCTCGGCCTGGCTGTCGCCTGGGGTTTTCGGCGCAGAGGTCAGGGTGTAGGTGTAGGTGCCGTCGGCATTGAGCTGGATCTGACCATACTGGCCCGTGGCGTTGCCGACCAGGCTGTAGGTCAATGCACCGACACCACCGGTGACCGAGCCGACCAAGGTGCCGGAAGCGGTTTCGCCGGTCGAGCTCGGATCGCTGCCGGTCACGTTGCCAGCCGCCAGGTCGTTGCCGTCCTGGCACAGGTCCAGGGCTTTTTCGTAGACGGTGATGTCGCAGTCCGGTCCGGCGACCAACGAGCAGTCCTTGACGTTGATGGTGATGGTCGTGGTGCTCTCATCGCCGTCGGCATCGCGGATGGTATAGACAAATACGTCGGTGGCGCCGGCATGGGAGACGCTGTCGGGGTTGGCGTGATAGACCGCGTTGCCCTGGGCATCCAGGGTCAGGTAGCCATACTGGCCAATGACCTGGGTATTGAGCGAACCGATGGCCGAGGTCGAGGTGTCCGAACCGGCGCGCACGCCGACCACCACGTTGCCGTTGCTCGGCACGTCGGCGCCGATGATGTCGTTGTCCAGTACATTGCCGCTGACGGTTCCGCCCTCCACCACCGTCGCCACATCGCAATGGGCCTTCGGTACGTCGTCGACGATGTTGATGACGATGGTGCTGGTGGTGGAGTTGCCCAATGAGTCCTTGACCAGGTAGGTGAAACTCTCGGTCAGGGTGTTGGCACCATCGTTGGCACCGCCTGGGGTTTTCGGCGCAGAAGTCAGGGTATAGGTGTAGGTGCCGTCAGCATTGAGCTGGAGTTGTCCGTACTGGCCCGTGGCGTTGCCAACCAGGCTGTAGGTCAATGCACCGACACCACCGGTGACCGAGCCGACCAAGGTGCCGGAGGCGGTTTCGCCGGTCGAGTTCGGATCGCTGCCAGTCACGTTGCCAGCCGCCAGGTCGTCGCCGTCCTGGTACAGGTCCAAGGCTTTTTCGTAGACGGTGACGTCGCTGTCCTGGCCTGCGATCAACGAACAGTCTTTTACGTTGATGGTGATGGTCGTGGTGCTCTCATCGCCGTCAGCATCGCGGATGGTATAGACAAATACGTCGGTGGCGCCGGCATGGGAGACGCTGTCGGGGTTGGCGTGGTAGACCGCATTGCCCTGGGCATCCAGGGTCAGGTAGCCATACTGGCCAATGACCTGGGTGTTGAGCGAACCGATGGCCGAGGTCGAGGTGTCCGAACCGGCGCGCACGCCGACCACCACGTTGCCGTTGCTCGGCACGTCGGCACCGATGATGTCGTTGTCCAGCACATTGCCGCTGACAGTTCCGCCTTCGACGACTGTCGCCACATCGGAATAGGCCTTCGGTACGTCGTCGACGATGTTGATGACGATGGTGCTGGTGGTCGAGTTGCCCAATGAGTCCTTGACCAGGTAGGTGAAACTCTCGGTCAGGGTGTTGGCACCATCGTTGGCACTGCCTGGGGTCTTCGGCGCAGAAGTCAGGGTGTAAGTGTAGGTGCCGTCGGCATTGAGCTGGAGTTGTCCGTACTGGCCCGTGGCGTTGCCAACCAGGCTGTAGGTCAATGCACCGACACCACCGGTGACCGAACCGACCAGGGTCCCGGAGGCGGTTTCGCCGGTCGAGCTCGGATCGCTGCCGGTCACGTTGCCAGCCGCCAGGTCGTTGCCGTCCTGGTACAGGTCCAGGGCTTTTTCGTAGACGGTGACGTCGCTGTCCTGGCCTGCGATCAACGAACAGTCCTTGACGTTGATCGTGATGGTCGTGGTGCTCTCATCGCCGTCCGTATCACGGATGGTGTAGACGAATACATCGATGGCCCCCGGGGGTGCCACGGCGTTCGGGTTGGCCTGATAGACCGCGTTGCCCGCCGCATCGATCGTCAAGGTGCCGTATAACCCAGCGATGCCAGTGTTCAGCGAACCAATGGCCGAGGTCGAGGTATCGGAGCCAGCACGGGCCCCCACCACGACATTACTGGTACCGGCCTGATCTGCCCCGAGCACATCGTTGTAAAGGACGTTACCGCTGACCGTACCCCCCTCGACCACAGTGGCTTCGTCGGCATACGCCTGGGGCACGTCATCGACAATATTGACGTCAAGACTGCCACTGGCACTGCTGCCATCAGTATCAGTGGCAACCACATTGAAGCTTTCGCCCAGGCTGTTGGCGCCATTGGCATTGGGGTGCGTTTCGTTATCGGTCAAGGTGTAGCTGTAGCTCACCACACCTGTGGTCGCGTTGTAGCCGGTGATGGTCAGGGTATTGCCCAGCGCTGTGGTAACGGATTGCGGGAAGCCTGCCGCCACACCGCCGCTGACCACCGTGATACCGCCAACCGTCAAGGTCTGCAGGCCATCCGGCGCGGTGACCGTGAAGGTGCCGTTCTGGGTCAAGGCCGGCAGATCGGGGCTGCTGCCATCGCCCAGGTGCTTCTCGTAGACGGTCAGCTCACCGCCCTTCACATCCAGGCCATCAAGGGTCACCGGATCGTCGAGGTTGCTGATGTTCAGCGTCAGTGTCGCGGTGCTGGTATCGCCATCGGCGTCCTTCAGGGTGTAGGTGAAATGCTCCACCCCACTGCCGCCACCGTGCAGGTTCTTGAAGTCCGGATCGTTGGTGTTGAGGGTGTAGGTGTAGGACCCGTCGGCCGCCAGGACCAGGGTGCCGTATGTACCGACGAAGGTTCCTGCCGTGATCGGGCCGGTGGGCACACGGTCGGCGCCTTGTACGTCATTGCTCAGGACATTGCCGGTCAACGTCAGTTGCTGCTCGGTGGCCGTGACGGCATTGGTGTCATCCACAGCCTTGGGCACGTCGTCGACAATGTTGACGTCAAGACTGCCACTGGCACTGCTGCCATCAGTATCAGTGGCAACCACATTGAAGCTTTCGCCCAGGCTGTTGGCGCCATTGGCATTGGGGTGCGTTTCGTTATCGGTCAAGGTGTAGCTGTAGCTCACCACACCTGTGGTCGCGTTGTAGCCGGTGATGGTCAGGGTATTGCCCAGCGCTGTGGTAACGGATTGCGGGAAGCCTGCCGCCACACCGCCGCTGACCACCGTGATACCGCCAACCGTCAAGGTCTGCAGGCCATCCGGCGCGGTGACCGTGAAGGTGCCGTTCTGGGTCAAGGCCGGCAGATCGGGGCTGCTGCCATCGCCCAGGTGCTTCTCGTAGACGGTCAGCTCACCGCCCTTCACATCCAGGCCATCAAGGGTCACCGGATCGTCGAGGTTGCTGATGTTCAGCGTCAGTGTCGCGGTGCTGGTATCGCCATCGGCGTCCTTCAGGGTGTAGGTGAAATGCTCCACCCCACTGCCGCCACCGTGCAGGTTCTTGAAGTCCGGATCGTTGGTGTTGAGGGTGTAGGTGTAGGACCCGTCGGCCGCCAGGACCAGGGTGCCGTAAGTACCGACGAAGGTCCCTGCCGTGATCGGGCCGGTGGGCACACGGTCGGCGCCCTGTACGTCGTTGGCCAAGACATTGCCGGTCAACGTCAGTTGCTGCTCGGTGGCCGTGACGGCATTGGTGTCATCCACAGCCTTAGGCACATCGTCGATGATGATGACATCCAACGTACCGCTGGCCACATCACCGTCCCTGTCGCTGACCTGGACAGCAAAGTGCTCGGCCAACTCGTTGGTTCCGCCGGCTGTCGCGTGCGCCTGGGTGCCGGTCAGGGTGTAGCTGTAGCTGACCACCCCGGTATCCGCATCGTAACCGGTGATGGTCAGAATATTGCCAAGCCCAGTGGTGATGGATTGCCCCACCCCGGTAACGACCCCGCCGGTGACCACATTGATGCCGCCGACGTTCAGGTTGAATACCCCGTCAGGAGCCACGACCGTGAAGGTGCCTACTTGAGTCAGGGCCGCCGGATCACTGGCTGAGCCCTGGGCCAGGTTGGCTTCGTTGAGAATCAGCTCGGCGGGCGCGACTTCCAACCCCTGCAAGCTGACTGGGTGATCCACTGTCGGCGGAGACACAGACACACCCTCGCTGCCGCTGCCGTTGCCCGGCACGCCCAGGTAACGGTTCGCCAGTTCAGGGATGCCATTGAAGCCTGCAGTGGGAAAGCCGATCACGGGATCGACGCGGGCAGCCACCTCGGTCAACAGCACAAAGCTGTGGCCTCCCCCCAAGGCTCCCGGCGCACCGCCATCGCCAGGCCCAGCTGCCGGCGCCTCGCCTGCTTCGGTCGGGTCGGCACCTGCGGCGATGGCTTGCTGCAAGCGCTCGACATCGGTGAGCTGAGCCTCGCTCGGGGTCACCGTGTCCGTTGTCTGCACATGTCCAGCGCGGTTGGCGAGCAGGTCAGGCGTCATTTCCAAGCTACTGCCACGCCCCAGGGTCAATTCGGCGCCGTTGTGCAAGCGCACGGCCACGGCTCCCGCGGCTCCCGTCTCCAGTTGCTCGCCGACAAACAGGCGGTCGCCTTCGACCACCAGGCGACGAGTGCCGTCGCCACCCACTGCAAACACCTGGCCGACCACCTTGCTGACCACACCGACTGACTTAGCCATGAGCGCACGCCTCCACTGCCAAAGTGTTTTTCGCAGGTCAAAGCGCGCAGGCTGTTGCGTGAACCACTCGATGCAGGCGCATCGAAGCGATTACCCCGGTTACCTGGCGGGAAGCGCGGATTTCAACGAAATCAAAGCCTTTCCCGGTGATCCCCGGAGAACGCGGCAAAGCGTAATGGCCTTCTGGGACTATGCCAAAAAAATGTCGCCAAATTTCGCTTCGCCTCCATCCCCTCCGCTACATCCGTGCCCTATGCTGCAAAAAAGCTGGAACTTTCTTCGATGCCCGAGAAATCGCACCCTAGCGCCATTTCCACGGACGACTTGCATAGAACAATGTCCCGGATTTCTTGGAGCGCATAAGTTTTTTTCAGCATAAGAATTATGAAAAAATCTTCTTAGCTGGCCCGCTAAATGTTCTTAGCTCTGTTGTTACAAACATGAAACGGTTTGACCCTCAATTTTCGTCATTTTTTTGGCGATCGAGGATCTTATTAGAGACCAGGGAGAAGTACTCCATGCGCGTTTTGACCCCCATCACCAGTGCGATTCTATTGGCCATGGCCTGCGCTAATGCCCAGGCGATGTCGATTGCGGAGGCCGTTCAGAGCGCCGTGGACCAGCATCCGGAAATCCATGCCAGCCGCAACAGCCGCCTCTCGGCCGATGAGGATGTGAAGTTCGCCCGCGGAGGATACTTTCCCACCGTGGACCTGTTGGCCGGCTACGGACGGCAACGTTCGGATAACACCAACACCCGGGGCTTCAACGCCGACGGCACGCGCAACCACAACACCGAAACCCTGAACTACACCCAGTCGGAACTGCGCCTGCGGCAGATGCTGTTCGATGGTTTCAACACCCCGAACGAGGTGGGCCGCACCGAAGCGGTGGTGAACTCCCGCGCCTACTACACCCAGGCCACAGCCGAGAGCGTGGCCCTGCGCGCCATCGAGGTGTATCTGGAGGTGCTCAAGCGCCGTGAGCTGGTGACCCTGGCCAAAAACAACCTGCAGGCGCACTTGCGGGTCAACGATCAGATCAGCCTGCGCAGCGAGCGTGGTGTCGGCAGCACTGCCGACCTCGACCAGTCCCGCGCCCGTCGGGCCCTGGCGGAGAACAATCTGGACACCGCCGAAGTCGACCTGGCCGACGCCGAAGCCAATTTCTTCAGCGTGGTCGGGCGCATGCCGGACGAGCTGGAAACCCCCGTGACCATCAAGGGCGAAATGCCAACCAACCTCGGCGATGCACGCCAGGGCATGCTGGAGAACAACCCCTACCTGAAGTCGGCCCAGGCCGATGTACAGGCCGCCGAGCAGCAGTACGAAGTGGCCAAGTCCCCCTTCTACCCGCGCCTGGACGCTGTGCTGGCGACTGGCGCCAACAACAACACGGCCGGCCAGCGCGGCCACGACAACAACGACTGGCAGGCCGGCGTCGAGTTCAGCTACAACCTGTTCCGTGGCGGCAGCGACAAGGCGCGCCTGCAGTCCGATGCGCACAAGATCAACCAGGCCATAGACATCCGCAACAATGCCCTGCGGACCCTCAACGAGAACCTCAGCCTGGCCTGGAACGCCATGACCAATGCACGCAAGCAAACCCCGACCGCGCGTGAATACGCCGAGACCACCAGCCGCGTGCGGGCGGCCTACCAGGATCAGTTCGGTCTTGGCCAGCGGACCCTGCTCGACGTACTCGACAGCGAGAACGAGCTGTACAACGCCAACCGTCGCTACACCGAAGTGCGTTACACCGAAGAGTTCTCCATGTACCGGGTCCTGGCCAACATGGGCGCATTGCTGAGCAAGCAACGCATTTCTCTGCCACCGGAGGCCATCGCCAAGAGCGAAGTGCGCAGTGAAGCGCGGTTACCCGACATGCGTTGACCCCCTTCCCTGCGGCAGGAGTAGGCCATTGTGACCAGTATGCAAGCGCCAGGCCCGGCTGCAGAACCGCGCCTGAGTTTCGATGATCCGCTGCTCGATGGCCTGTTGATCCTGTGCAAGCTGCACGGCTGCCCGGTCAGCCGGGCCAGCCTGAGCAGCGGCCTGCCCCTGGCCGAGCAACGCCTGGGCCTGGACCTGCTGCCCCGTGCTGCCGCCCGGGCCGGACTGCAGGCACGGGTGCTGCGCCGCGAACTGGCGGCGATCTCGGCGCTGAACCTGCCGGTACTGCTACTGCTCAATGACGGCCGCACAGCGGTGCTGCGGCGCTGGAGCGAGGACGACCGCGCACTGATCCTGCCCTGCGAGGCCGAGGGCGGCGAACAGTGGGTCAGCCGCCAGGAGCTGCTCGATGCCTACAGCGGCCAGGCCCTGTTCGCCCGCCCCCGGCATTCCCTTGAAGAAGTGCGCAGCCCCCTGTTGCCCAGGGTTCATGCCTGGTTCCGCGACACCTTGAAATTGTCGCGCTGGCTGTACAGCGACGCCCTGCTGGCCAGCCTGTTGATCAACGTGCTGGGGCTGATGGTGCCGCTGTTCGTCATGCAAACCTACGATCGCGTGGTGCCCAACCAAGCCCTGTCGACCCTCTGGGTGCTGGCCATCGGCCTGTTCATCGGCACCACCTTCGAACTGGTCCTGCGTGTGGTCCGCGCTCACCTGCTGGACCAGGCCGGCAAGAAGACCGACTTGATACTGTCCGCCACTCTCTTCGAACGCATCACCGGCATGTCGATGAAGGCCCGCCCGGCCACCATCGGCGGTTTTGCGCAAAGCATTCATGATTTCCAGGGCCTGCGTGAATTCCTCACCGCCGTGACGCTGACCAGCATTATCGACCTGCCCTTCGTGGCGCTGATGCTGATGGTCATCGGCCTGCTCGGTGGCTGGCTGGTAGTGATCCCACTGCTGGCCTTTCCCCTGACCCTGTGCTTCGCCCTGCTCATCCAAGTGCGCCTACGCGACACCGTGCAGAAGAGCCTGAGCCTGGGCGCAGTGCGCCAGGCCCTGCTGATCGAGACCCTCGGCGGCCTGGAAACCCTCAAGACCTGCGGTGCCGAAAGCGAACGCCAGTACCAGTGGGAAAGCACCAACGGCGCCCTCGCCCGCCTCGACGCCCATGCCCGCAACCTGTCGGCCCTGGCCACCAACGGCACCCTGTTCATCCAACAGTTTTGCGGCATGGCGACCATCGTCGCCGGGGTCTACAGCATCATCGCCGGCAACCTCAGTGTTGGCGCCCTGGTCGCCACCTACATGCTCGGCAGCCGGGTCCTGGCCCCGCTCGGGCAGATCGCCGGGCTGGTCACCCGCTACCAGCAGGCGCAACTGACCATGCGCAGCACCGATGCCCTGATGAGCCTGCCCCAGGAGCGCCAGGCCGAACAGCAAACCCTGGAGCACACCCAACTCAAGGGCGGCCTGGAGGTTTGCCATGTCAGCTTCCGCTACGCCGGGCAGAACGCCCTGGCGCTGAACGACATCAACTTCAGCGTCAAACCCGGCGAACGCATCGGCATCATCGGCCGCAGTGGCTCGGGCAAGAGCACCCTGGCGCGGCTGGTGATGGGCTTCTACAACCCGGACGAAGGGCAAATCCTGCTGGACAACCTCGACCTGCGCCAACTGGACATCGCCGACCTGCGCAGCCAACTGGGCTATGTCGCCCATGATCTGCCGCTACTGGCCGGCAGCCTGCGTGACAACCTGACCCTCGGCGCCCGCTACGTCAGTGATGCGCGCATGCTCGAAGTGGCCGAGCTGACCGGCGTCAGCGAACTGGCCCGGCAGCACCCGCAGGGCTTCGACCGCCCGGTGGGCGAGCGTGGCCAACTACTCTCCGGCGGCCAGCGCCAGGCCGTGCTGCTGGCCCGGTCGATGCTGCTGGAGCCCCAGATCATGATCCTCGACGAACCCACCAGCCACATGGACAACAGCAGCGAGGAACAACTGCGCCAGCGCCTGCAGGCCTGGGTGCCAGGCAAGACCCTGCTGCTGGTCACCCACCGTACCTCGATGCTGAGCCTGGTCGACCGCCTGCTGGTGTTGGACAACGGCAAGATCGTCGCCGACGGCCCCAAGGAAGCAGTCATCGATGCCCTGCGCAAAGGCCGCGTCGGCGCGGCCCTCTAGGAGCTCATCATGTCTCTCAGTCCTGGCGTGCGCGGTTACCTCCAGAGTTTCGGCAAGAGCGCCGAACGCGACTACATGCCGGAACTGGCCGGCGCCACGCTACAGGACTCGCCACGCCTGTCACGCCTGACCGTGTGGCTGACCGCCGCGCTGCTGTTGGTGGCCCTGACCTGGGCCAACTTCGCCGTGCTCGATGAAGTGACCATGGGCGAAGGCAAGGCCATTCCATCGAGCAAGGTCCAGGTGGTGCAGAACCTCGAAGGCGGCATCGTCACCGAGATCTTCGTCCGCGAAGGGCAGATGGTGGACAAGGGCGCCACCCTGCTGCGCCTGGACGACACCCGCTTTCGCTCCAACAAGGGCGAAAGCGAGGCCGACCGCTACGCCCTGAGCGCCCAGGTCGAACGCCTGTCGGCAGAGTCCGAAGGCCGGCCCTTCGAAGTCTCCGCCGAGGTGCGCAGCAAGGCACCGCAAGTGGCCGAGGACGAGACCGCCCTGTACCAGTCGCGCAAGCGCCGCCTGACCAGCGAGAAGCAAACCCTCAACGAGCAACTGCGGCAAAAAACCCAGGAACTGGCCGAGTTCCGCTCCAAGCTCGAGCAGTACCGCTCCGCCCTGGGCCTGCTCCAGCAGGAGCTGAACATGTCGACGCCACTGGTAGGTACTGGCGCCATCTCGCCGGTGGAGATCCTGCGCCTCAAGCGCAGCACCGTAGAAGCGCGTGGCCAGCTCAACGCCACCAGCCTGGCCATCCCCCGTGCCGAAGCGGCGGTGGCCGAGATCAAGAGCAAGATCGAGGAGTCCGAAGCGAGCTTCCGTTCGGAGGCGGCCAAGGAGCTCAACGACAAGCGCACGGAGCTGTCGAAGATCACCGCCTCGAGCATCGCCATCGATGACCGGGTCACCCGCACCACGGTGCAGTCGCCGGTACGCGGCATCGTCAAGCTGCTCAAGGTCAACACCATCGGCGGTGTGGTCCAGCCGGGCAGCGACCTGGTGGAGATCGTGCCAATCGAGGACAACCTGCTGATCGAAGCCAAGGTCCGCCCCCAGGACGTGGCCTTCCTGCACCCTGGGCAGACGGCGATGGTCAAGTTCAGCGCCTATGACTACACCATCTATGGCGGCCTCAAGGCCAAGCTGGAGCTGATCAGCGCCGATACCGTCACCGATGACAAAGGCAATGCCTTCTACCTGATCCAGGTGCGCACCGACAAAAACCACTTGGGCGGCGACGACAAGCCGCTGCTGATCATCCCCGGCATGACTGCCACGGTGGACATCATCACCGGACAGAAGAGCGTGCTCGACTACCTGCTCAAGCCCGTGCTCAAAGCCAGGACCGAGGCGATGCGGGAGCGCTGAGCTGCCCATCACAGCCCAGGGCTGGGTGATCGCCTACAGGGATAGCGTTGGCCGCAAGCATTCAGACGCTCGATCCCCCGCCATGATTGCGCTCGAACGTCTCCCGTCCCATGGCGTCGATCTGTCCTTCGATCAGCGCATCGAAAGGCCGCAACAAGGCATCGAAACCGGCCGGTGCTTCCAGCACATTCAGCGCTTGCACCACCGCCTCCAAGGTCGACAGGGCGCCCGGCTCCGGTGCCTTGCGCAGGCGGTAGCGCGATGGTGTCACCTGTCCGAGGGTAACGCGGGGCAACCCCGCCAGCAGCGGGTTCAGGTACAGCATCTTGCGTGCCTTGCGCCAGGTGCCATCAGGGACGACCAGCAAAAGCGGCGGCACATCGTCCGCGCCATAGGCCTCCAGTACCTGCGCCTGCTCCCCAGGAAACAACAACGCCGGACGGTAACCTGGCCTGGCCAGCAATGCCGGCAGGTCTTCGAACACCTCGCCCACGCGCAGCTCGGCATTGTCCAGCCCAAGGGCCGCCAGCCGCGCCGTGTTCAGGGCATGGGTGGTTTCACTGGGGTGCTGCAGCAGCACCACGCGGGTACGGCTGCCGAGGTGGGGAATCAGGGGGCAAAGGCAGTGGCCTTGCGGGCGCTGGCAGCGTTCGCAACGGGGTCTGGACATCGGGTTCTCCTGGCTGGCGCCAGTGTGCCACAGCCTCCCGGAAAAGCCCCACATCCCTGTGGGGAAGACGAACCCCTTAGCGGTTGAAACGCTCCGCCAGGCTGTGCAGGTACTCGGCCATACGTTCGAGATCCTGGCTGATCTCGGCGCCCTGCTTGGCTTGGCCGGCACTCTGGTCGCATAGATGGGCGATGCGGGTGATCTGCTGGTTGATGTCCTCGGCCACATGGCTCTGCTGTTCCGAGGCGGTCGCCATCTGCTGGCTCATGCCCGTGATGCGGCTGACCGCCTGGGCGATGCCGGTCAAGGCCGATTGCACCGCTTCGACACTGTGCACGCTGTCCAGGGAGATCTGCTCGCCCCGGCTGGCCGTGGCCACAGCCCGCTCGGCTCCGGCACGCAACGAGGTGATGATCTGATGGATCTCCTCGGTCGAGCTGCGGGTGCGCTGGGCCAGAGAGCGCACTTCATCGGCGACCACGGCAAAGCCACGCCCCTGCTCGCCCGCCCGCGCTGCCTCGATGGCCGCGTTGAGCGCCAGCAAGTTGGTCTGCTCGGCGATGGAGGTGATCACATCGACCACGCTGCCGATGGACTGGGTCTGCTCGGCCAGGGCGTTGACCGCCTGGCCGATATCGTTGACCGCCTCACTCATGCTACCCATGGCACGCAGGCTCTGCTGCGCCAGGTCACTGCCCTGCTGGGCCAGTTGATTGGCGTCGCCGGCGGCATGGGCAGTGCTCTGCACGTTGTGGGTCACTTCCTGGATGGTCGCCGCCATTTGTGCAATAGCAGTGGCCGACTGGTCGGTTTCACTGCGCTGGCGATCAAGCATCTGGGCCTGGGCATCGGACAGGCCAGCCGACTGCGCAGCCCGCGACTTGACCCCGACGCCAGCGTCCACCAGGCGCGTCAGGGCGGTCTGCAGGCGTGCTTCCTCGCTGAGGATGGCCAGGTCCAACTGGCCCTGCAGGCCGGGGTTGTCACTGTAGGTCAGGGCCACCAGCGGGCTGGTGAAGGCCTTGGGGTGTTCACTGAGGGTGCGCTGGATAGTACGGTTCTGCCGGCTCTCGATCAGGTACCAGGCCGTCAGCAAGCTGGCCATCAACAGCCCTAGCGCCGCGTACTGTGGCAGCCAAAGGTAACCTGCGGCCGACAGCAGGCCGGCCCCGAGCAGCGGCCAGCCGTGCGCCAGGCCATGCCCCAGGCGTGCAGCCCAAGGCACCGCCGCACGCCCGGCGCGCAAGCGCGCATACAGCGCCTCAGCGCGGCGGATCTGATCCCGGGTCGGCACCGAACGCACCGATTCGTAACCGCTGATCCGGCCATTCTCATAGATCGCGGTGACGTATGCGCTGACCCAGTAGTAATCGCCATTCTTGGCACGGTTCTTTATCACCCCCATCCAGGGCTTGCCTTGCTTGATGGTTTCCCACATATGGCCGAATACCGACGGCGGCATATCAGGGTGGCGCACCAGGTTGTGCGTCTGGCCCACAAGCTCGTCGTAGGTGAAGCCGCTGATCGCTACGAATGCATCATTGCAATAGGTAATGCGGCTGTTGAGGTCAGTGGTGGAAATCAACCGCTGGTCGGTCGAAAAGGTTCTTTCGTGGTCGGTGACGGGCAAATTCATGCGCATCTGGGGCATTCCCTGCGTGGAGATGGGGGAAGTTTCATCACGGTAGATTAAAGGTTTAGCAGAGCCTGTTCGCGTCCGTTATTACGTTTTGTAGGAAAAGTTCCCTACATGTCGCAATGCTCTAAAAACGACATCGATCAGCCGACGTTGAGCTGGGCCTTGAGCAGATCCCGGAAGGTCTGGATCAGGGGTTCACGGCTGCGTCCACGGCGGATGATCAGAGAAAATGGCGCCTGATAACCGAAGGTCGCTGGTGACAGGACACGCAGGTCGCCCTTGTCGACCCAAGCCTGGGCGTAGTGCTCGGGCAGGTAACCGATGTAGGCGCCAGACAGCACCAGGATCAGCTGCGCCTCCATGCTCTCGACGGTCGCCGCACTGTGCTTGAAGCCATGGCGTGCCAGCTCTGCCTGGCTCCAGTAGCCACGGCCAACCATGCGCTGCTGGGTGATCACCTGCTCAGGAATCCTCCGCTCCAGGAATAGCGGATGACGACTGCTGCAGTACAGCCAGTGCTGCTCACGGTACAGCGGCTGATAGACCAGGCCGCTCATGCGTGAGGAGAAGGCGCCGATGGCCAGGTCCAGGCGGTTGTCCTGCACCCCCAGTTGCAGCTCGTAAGGGCTGGAAACCGAAAGGTGCAGGTGCACCGCCGGATGCTCGAGGCTGTAGGCGCCAATGGCCTCTGCCAGGGGCAAGGCCCGGTCGCCGACAGTGGAGTCGATCACCCCGAGGTTGAGGGTGCCACGCAGCTCGCCCTTGAGGGCGGCGGCATACTGTTCGAAGCCATCCATTTCCGCCAGCAGGCGCAGCGTCTCTTGGTGGAACAACTCCCCCTTGCTGGTCAGGCTGAACCCACCTCGGCCACGGTGGCAGAGAACGATGCCCAGTGCCGCCTCCAGCTGGCTCATGTACGTGCTGATGGCCGAGGTCGACAGGTTCAGCTCCCGCTGGGCATTGGCGAAACCCTGGTGTCGCACCACGCTGACGAAAATGCGCAACAGTTTCAGATCGGGCAAGGCAGAGGCCATGGTACAGCGGCTCCGGAAGGCGGCAGATGGCCAGAGTCTACCCGCCCCACTGGCATTAGTTTAGAAAAACCTGAAGTAAGTATTTGCCGGTAGCGATTCTTCTCCAGCACTACCTTTTGCAGACTTGGTCGAAATGTCCCTGTCCGCCGGCAAGATCGTGCGCCTCAAGCGCCCCTGGCACAGGTTCGAACAACGAGAACAATCGACTGATGAGGCCCACCGTGGACAAGATTCTCCACCAACCACTGGGCGGCAACGAAATGCCGCGTTTCGGCGGCATCGCCACCATGCTCCGTCTTCCCCACCTGCAGAGCGCCGAGGGCCTGGACGCGGCCTTCATCGGCGTGCCTCTGGACATCGGCACCTCGCTGCGCTCCGGCACCCGCTTCGGCCCTCGGCAGATCCGCGCCGAATCGGTGATGATCCGCCCGTACAACATGGCCACCGGTGCCGCGCCGTTCGACTCCCTCTCGATAGCCGATATCGGCGACGTGGCGATCAACACCTTCAACCTGCTGGATGCGGTGCGGATCATCGAAGAGGCCTATGACGAGATCCTCGAGCACAACATCATCCCGTTGACCCTGGGTGGCGACCACACCATTACCCTGCCGATCCTGCGCGCCCTGCACAAGAAGCATGGCAAGATCGGCCTGGTACATATCGACGCCCATGCCGACGTCAACGATCATATGTTCGGTGAGAAGATCGCCCACGGCACGACCTTCCGCCGCGCCGTCGAAGAAGGCCTGCTCGATTGCGACCGCGTGGTGCAGATCGGCCTGCGAGCGCAGGGCTATACCGCCGATGACTTCAACTGGAGCCGCCGCCAAGGCTTCCGCGTGGTCCAGGCCGAGGAATGCTGGCACAAGTCGCTGGAACCGCTGATGGCCGAAGTGCGTGAAAAGGTAGGCGGTGGCCCGGTGTACCTGTCCTTCGACATCGACGGTATCGATCCGGCCTGGGCACCAGGCACCGGCACCCCGGAAATCGGCGGCCTGACCACTATCCAGGCCATGGAAATCATCCGTGGCTGCCACGGCCTTGACCTGATCGGCTGCGACCTGGTCGAAGTCTCGCCCCCCTATGACACCACCGGCAACACCTCGCTGCTGGGCGCCAACCTGCTGTTCGAGATGCTCTGCGTGCTCCCGGGCGTAGTGCGCCGCTGATCCACAGCGGCAAGGAGCGGTACCAAGGCAGGAGCCACCTTGGCAGGGTCGCGGTGACGACCCGCCAGACCTACGAGACCGACGGGCGGGTGCACCTGTCCGAACGGTCGATCTCGCATAATAAAGATAATCGGAGACACCCATGGCCTTGGACATATTCGTTGTACTGATCTATGCCGTCGGCATGCTCGGCCTTGGCTGGTATGGCATGCGTCGGGCGAAAACCCACGAAGACTACCTGGTAGCCGGACGCAACCTCGGCCCGACCCTGTACATGGGCACCATGGCCACTACCGTGCTGGGCGGCGCGTCCACTGTCGGTACGGTGCGCTTGGGCTATGTCTACGGGATTTCCGGCTTCTGGCTGTGCGCCGCGCTAGGCCTGGGCATCATCGCCCTCAATCTGTTCCTCGCCAAACCCCTGCTGCGCCTGCGCATCTTCACCGTGACCCAGGTGCTGGAGCGCCGCTACAACCCTATGGCGCGCCAGGCCAGCGCGGCAATCATGCTGGCCTACGCGCTGATGATCGGCGTCACCTCGACCCTGGCCATGGGCACCGTACTGCAGGTGCTGCTCGACCTGCCGTTCTGGCTGGCACTGGTGCTTGGCGGCGGCGTGGTGGTGATCTACTCGACCATCGGCGGCATGTGGTCGCTGACCCTGACCGATATCGTCCAGTTCGTGATCAAGACCGTAGGCCTGATGTTCATCCTGCTGCCGGTGTGCCTGTACAAGGTCGGCGGCTGGGACCAACTGGTGGCCAAGCTGCCGGAGGCCAGTTTCAACTGGACCACCATCGGCTGGGACACCATCATCACCTACTTCCTGATCTACTTCTTCGGCATCCTCATCGGCCAGGACATTTGGCAGCGGGTGTTCACCGCCCGTGACGAGAAAGTGGCCCAGCGTGCCGGCACCACCGCAGGTATCTATTGCGTGCTGTACGGTCTGGCCTGCGCCCTGATCGGCATGGCCGCCCATGTGCTGATGCCGGACCTGGCCAACCCGAACAACGCCTTCGCAGCGATGATCAAGACCACCCTGCCTGACGGTATCCGTGGCCTGCTGATGGCCGCTGCCCTTGCCGCGATGATGTCGACGGCGAGCGCCGGCTTGCTGGCGGCCTCTACCACCTTGACCGAGGACCTGCTGCCCAAGTTGCGTGGCGGCAAGCAGTCGAGCCTGGGCATCAACCGCCTGTTCACCCTGCTCACCGGCCTGGTAGTGCTGGGCATCGCCCTGGCGGTGAATGACGTGATCAGCGCCTTGACCCTGGCCTACAACCTGCTAGTCGGCGGCATGCTGATCCCGCTGATCGGAGCGATCTTCTGGAAACGCGCCAGCACCGCAGGCGCCATCACCAGCATGACCCTGGGCTTCCTCACTGTGCTGGTCTTCATGATCAAGGACGGGCTGGAAGCCAATACGCCGATCTACTACAGCCTGGCCGTCGGCCTGGTGAGCTTCGTACTGGTCAGCCTGCTGTCCCGGCGCCCGGTAAGCGCCGTAAACCTGGCCTGATCCGCACGCAAAAAAGCCGCCGCACCGGTAACGGTGTAGGCGGCCTTTTTGTGCATAGGGTTCTGTTGCCGCTTCATTCACAACCGCGAATGAGACGTCGACAGATCCTAGCGGCGGGGTTGGCGTTTGCGTTGTTCTTCGTCGGTGGGGATCGGCACCGGCTGCAGCGGTGGCGGGATCAGCCCCAGGGCGACAGCCAGATCATGGAGCCAGTTGTACATTTGCTTTCTCATAGTGCCCCCTTGACGGGTCAGCCTCACGGTAGATCAATCCTGCGATGCTTCATACAGATCATAGACCGATGTCCTGTATTACGCATGCCACTATTCCTATAGATGGGGGTAAGTTTGCCTTGGATCAAGCGGAGGCGGCGACTTCCGACGGTTGGATAACTGTTTCGCCTTGTTGCAAGTCGATCCAGGCCTGCAAATTCGCTCCACACATGCCCTGGCGCCACATCAGCCAGGTCTGCGCCTGGTCGAACGGCGCCTGCAGTCGGTGGGCCATCACCCGCTCACGGCCGGGCAGGCTGTCCAGCATCGATTGTGCCATCAACGCCACCCCAGCCCCGGCAATCACGCAGGCAAGCATGCTCGGATAAGACTCGATCTCCATCACCCGCCCCATGGGGGTATGGTCATGGGCGTACCAGGCCTCCAGGCGCATGCGGTAGGAGCATCCCTGGCGGAAGGTGAACACCGCACGCCCGGCCACATCCCGGGCGCTGCGCACAGGCGGGTGCTCGGGACTGGTGATGAGCACCAGGGTTTCATCGCACAGTGGCACTCCATCGAGCCCTGCCAGGCTCGGCGGGCCATCCACCAAGGCTGCGTCCAAGCGATGGCTGAGCAAGCCTTCGAGCAATTCGCCGCTGGGCGCGGACTGGACCTGTAGGTTCACCGCCGGATAAGCCTGGTGATAGCGCGCCAGCAAGGCCGGCAGCTGGATAGCCGCAGTGCTGTACATGGTGCCCAGGGCGAAATCACCTGCCGGCTGTCCTCCCTGCACCGCCACGATGGCCTCATCGCGCAGAGCCGACAAGCGCCCTGCGTAATCCAGCAGCACCTTGCCTGCCGGTGATAGTTGCAGGCGCTGGCGTTCCCGCAGGAACAACTCGACACCCAATTGCTCCTCGAGCTGGCGTAGGCGTGTCGACAGGTTCGATGGCACCCGGTGCAAGCGCTCGGCAGCGCGGGTCACCGAGCCCTCCTCGGCCACGGCCTGGAAGATGCGTAGTTGGCTGAAGTCCATTGCATTCTCCAAAACAGAACAACTTAATCATCATTATTCAATTTTTCTGAAAGTCAATGCGCCCTACCCTGTCACTCATCGAACTCAACACCTAGGTCGTCTGTTATGTCACCGCTCATACAACTATTGGCCAGCGCCGTGGCTCTGATGATGGCCATGGGTATCGGCCGCTTCGCCCTGACCCCGCAACTGCCGCAGTTGATCGCCGAAGGCCAGTTCGACCTGACGGCTGCCGGGCTGGTCGCTGCAGCGAACTACCTGGGTTACTTCCTCGGTGCCGTGGATGCCATGTTCGCCCGCCGGCCGGCGCAAGTGCGCCTGCGCCTGCATACCGGCCTCTGGCTTTGCGTGCTGCTGACTTTGCTCTCTTGGGCGGCGCATGGCTTCTGGAGTCACTTGCTGTTGCGCTTCGGCACGGGGATCGCCAGTGCCTGGGTACTGGTGATGATCACCAGCCTTACCCAGCAACTGGCGACGGCGCACAACCGTCCGCGCCTCGGCGCCCTGGTGTTTGCCGGCCCCGGCGTGGGGATCGCCCTGACGGGCTTGCTGGCTCTGGCTGCGCACCTGCTGGGCCTGGACTCGGCGACACTTTGGTTGGTCTATGCCGCCAGTGCCTTGCTGATGCTGCTGGCCGCGCTGCCCTGGCTGCCCCGTCCGCAGGCCCAGGCAGCCCCTGTCAGCCCAGCCGCCACCCTGCGCTCGCCCCACCACACCGGCATCGGCCGCTTGGGCCTGGTCTACGCCCTGTATGGGATCGGCTACATCCTGCCGGCCACCTTCCTATCGCAGATGGCCAGCCAGCGCTTTCACGGCCAGTGGCAAGCCGACCTGTTCTGGCCGGCCTTCGGCCTGGCGGCAGCGCTAGGTGTGGTGCTGGTCGGCCTGCGCCGTCCGGGCCGCACGACACCCTGGCTGATCGCCACCCTCTGGCTGCAGGCTGCCGGCGTACTCGCCTGCCTGCTGGGCAACGGTATTGGCCTGGCCTTGGGTGTGGTGCTGTGTGGCACACCATTCCTGGCCTGCATGCAATTGGTGATGCAGCGCTCGCGGGAACTGGCCCCTCACACGGCCCAGCGCAACGCAGGACTGCTGACCGCCTGCTTCGCCCTCGGCCAACTCAGCGGGCCGCTGCTGGCGGCCCTGAGCAACCATTTCAGCGGCAGCCTGCAGCCCGCACTGGTGCTCGCCGCCAGCGGCCTTGGCCTGGCCGGCGTGCTGATGTTGTTGGCCAAAGACAGCGCAAGAGCCAGGTGTCCGTCCCGGGGAAACGCCATCGTCTAGCCCAACACCTTGCGCAATTGCCCGCGCACCCAAGGCTCTGCGCTGACCAGGACCACCCCGAGCAGAACCATGATGGCGCCCAGCACGAAGTTCAAGCTCAAGGGTTCACCCAGCAGCAACACGCCGAAGGTGACGCCGAACAGCGGCGTGATGAAGGAGAACACCGCCAGGTTCGACGCCAGGTATTTGCGCAACAACCAGAACCAGGTCAGGTAGCTGAAGAAAGACACCACCAGCCCCTGGAACAGCACGCTGCCCACGGCCAATGTGGTCAGCGAGACCATGCCGATCTGGCCGCTGACCAGGGCCATCAACAGCAGGCCGACGAAACCGACCAACAATTGGTAGAACAGGGTCAGGGTCGCCGGTGCCTCCGACAACCGCGAGCCACGCACGACCACTGTGGTCGCGCCCCAGGCCAGTCCGGCCAACACGCCGAAGGCATCGCCGAGCAACATGCGGCTATCCAGGTGCTCCAGTGACAGGCCCCCGGCGAAGGCCGTAGCTATCCCGGCAAAGGCCAGCAGGATGCCTAGCCATTGCAGCAATCGAAGACGCTCGCTGGGCAGCATGAAGTGCAAGCCCAGCGCCGTGAACACTGGCGCGGTATAGAGGAATACCGACATGTGTGCCGCCGAGGTCAGCTTCAGCCCTTCGGCAATGAACAGGAACTCCAGACCGAACAAGGCGCCTGCCAGCAATCCGGCACGCCAGGTGCTGCCGACCTGCTCCCAGCCACCGCGCCAGCAGATCAGCAGGCCCACCAGTACCGCGGCGATCCCGGAACGGAAGGCCGCCTGCATCACCGGAGCGATATCGACAGCGGCCCACTTGATCATGACCTGCTGGCTACCCCAGATCAGGCAAAGCAGCAGCATCACCTGCAGGGCGAAGGTATCGGTATTCTTGCGGGACTGGCTCATAGGCTAGCCCCTTGTGTGGTCGGTGGCATTGAAAGGCTCGGCAGTAAGAATGGATCCAGCGCCGATTATGGGTTTACCAGCGCCGCACTTGCCAGCCTCCAATTGCCCTCAGGCAATCTGCGCCTTTGCCGATACCCGCTCGAAAGTCGCCTCGTCCAGCGCGTCCTCCTGCTCGTCCAGCACCTGGCGTGGGTGCTCGTTGCCCGGGATGCTGCTGTCGATCAGGCTCAACAACCGCGAACCGCGCGCCGTGAGAACGAAGTTTTCGCCGTTGCCGCCATCCTCTTGGGGGCGACTTTCGATGAAGCCACGCTCGAACAGCAGCTTTTCATACTCGCAAGCACGAGTCTTGAGGACATCCAGGTCCCCAATCGGCTCGCCTTGCGCGGCCTGTGCGGCGGCATGCTGCTCGGCATAGGGGCGTGGGGTGAAGCTATGACCGCCGCCGTTCTGCACTTCGTGCAGCAATCGTTCGATCAGGTCCCAGTCGTAGGTGCTCATGATGAGGCGACCTCCTGCTGCGAAGAGATGGGGTACACAGATTGGGACCGGAGCAGACAGGCAAGCGTTCCGACGGATCGTTAGTGATGCCGTTGGTGAGCCTGCATGTACTGGCGTAGCAACTGGTTGATACGCGTCTGATACCCGCCCCCCTGACCCTTGAACCATGCCAGGACATCGGCATTCAGGCGGATTGTCACAGCCTGCTTTTTGGGAAAAGAACTACGGCAAGCAGGAAAACGCTTCAGGCTGGCATGACCAGGCTGAGAGACGTGATGTCACTCAGCATCACGGCGCTTTGTCTGAACTTTCCTTACCCCGATGGCCTCAACCGGATATCTGCCCCTGCGAGGCCAAACCCATGAACAACCTGCACCGTATCACCTTCGTCGCCACCCTCTTCTGCGCCTTGCCCACCTGGGCCTGCACGCTGGAAGAAGCCACGGAAAAACGCGAGGAGCTGGCCAGGCTAGTGACCCAGCTGACCGAACAGGACCCGCAGAAGGCCAAGGAGATCAACGATGAACTGCAAGGCATGAATCTCGATACGGCGAGCAAGGACCTGCCGGACAAGTGCAAACTGATAGACCAGCGGCTACAGGAGCTGAAGGAAGCCGAGAGGAAGACCTAGAAATGCATCGGGGCAAGCGGGCTCCCATGAGACCCTGGGAACCGGCTTGCCCCGTGATAGGCTGACGCTTACTCGGCAGCTGGCGCGCGGCGTTTGAGCGGTGCCATGCCATCGGAACTGGCCAGTGGCGCCTTGGTCTTAGGTCGGGCAACTGGCTTGCGCTTGGCAACGGCCTTCTTGTCACCCTTCTTCTCGACTTTTTTCTTCTTGGTGCCAGCAGCCTTGCCCGACGCCTTGACCTTCTTCGGCCCGTTGTAGGTGCCTTTGACCTCCTTGATCACCCGGCGCTCGAACTGCTGCTTGAGGTAGCGCTCGATGCTCGACATCAGGTTCCAGTCGTTGTGGCAGATCAGCGAGATCGCCAGGCCTTCGCCCCCCGCACGGCCAGTACGGCCGATACGGTGCACGTATTCGTCACCGCTGCGCGGCATGTCGAAGTTGATCACAAGGTCCAGGCCATCGATGTCCAGGCCGCGGGCGGCGACGTCGGTGGCCACCAAGACCTTGGAACCGCCCTGCTTGAAGCGCTCGATGGCCAGTTTGCGGTCCTTCTGGTCCTTTTCGCCGTGCAGCACGAAAGCCTTCACGTCCTTGGCCACCAGGTGGCCATAGATACGGTCGGCCAGTGCCCGGGTGTTGGTGAAGATGATCGCCTTCTGGTAGGTCTCGTTGGCCAGCAGCCACTGAACGATCTGTTCCTTGTGCTGGTCATGGTCGGCAGTGATGATCTGCTGGCGGGTGCCCTCGGCCAGTTGCGAAACGCTGTTGAGCATCAGGTGCTCAGGGTCCTTGAGCACCTTGGCGATCATGTCGCGCAGGCCGGCGCCGCCAGTGGTGGCGGAGAACAGCATGGTCTGCTCGCGGTTGGCGCATTCGCCGCACAGGCGTTCGACATCCTCGGCAAAGCCCATGTCGAGCATGCGGTCGGCTTCGTCCAGCACCACGACCTGCACGTCCTGCAGTTGCAGGTTGCCGGCATTGAGTTGCTCCAGCAGGCGGCCCGGCGTGCCGATCAGCACATCCGGCACCTTGCGCAGCATCGCGGCCTGTTCCTTGAAGTCTTCGCCGCCGGTCACCAAGCCCGCCTTGATGAAGGTGTACTGGGAAAAACGCTGTACTTCCTTGAGGGTCTGCTGCGCCAGCTCACGGGTCGGCAGCAGCACCAAGGCGCGGATCTCCACGCGGCGCTGCTGCAGATCGACCAGGCGGTTGAGCATTGGCAGGACGAAGGCCGCGGTCTTGCCGCTGCCCGTCTGCGCGGTGACGCGCAGGTCACGCCCTTGCAGGGCCAAGGGAATGGCCGCCGCCTGCACCGGGGTCGGCTCGACAAAGTTCAGCTCGACCACGGCTTTGAGCAGGCGTTCGTGCAGGGCGAATTGGGAAAACACGGGTGTTACCTCGGGCAAGTGCGGAAATTCAGTTGCATAGGGTAACGTTTTCCGGCGCCGGAGCCGAATTTCTTTTGGCAACTTCGCGCCATTCCGGGCTCTAATGCCCCCTCGTTCCACAACACAGACTGTCTTGATTCGGTATGGATATTCAACAACTCTGGAGTAACGCCCTGGATCTCTGGGGCACCCTCGACCAACATCCCGTGCTGCACGCCGGTTTCGGCCTCGCCATCCTGCTGCTGATCGCTCTGTTGCTGGGGCGCGTGGCACGATTCGTGGTGCTGCATGCCACCCGCCTGCTGGCCCGTCAGCAGGCCCTGGCCTGGCTCGACGACCTGCGCCACAACAAGGTCTTCCATCGCCTGGCCCAGACCACCCCGTCGCTGGTGGTGCAGTTCGGCCTGAAGCTGGTGCCGGAGCTCAGCACCACCAGCCAGCACTTCCTCGGCAATGTCGCCCTGGCCTTCACCATCCTGTTCCTGACCCTAGCGCTTTCCTGCCTGCTCGATGCCCTGCTGGACATCTACGCCCGCACCGAACACGCTCGCACCCGCTCGATCAAAGGCTACGTGCAGTTGGCCAAGATGGTGCTGTTCGTGTTCGCCGCTATCGTCATCGTCGCCACCCTGATCGACCGCTCTCCGCTGCTACTGCTGTCCGGCCTGGGCGCGATGTCGGCGGTGATCCTGTTGGTGTACAAGGACACCCTGCTGTCGTTCGTCGCCAGCGTGCAGCTGACCAGCAACGACATGCTGCGCGTCGGCGACTGGATCGAGATGCCCCAGGTCGGGGCGGACGGCGACGTGGTGGACATCACCCTGCATACGGTCAAGGTGCAGAACTTCGACAAGACCATCGTTTCCATTCCGACCTGGCGCCTGATGTCCGAGTCGTTCAGAAACTGGCGCGGCATGCAGCAGTCCGGCGGCCGCCGCATCAAGCGCAGCCTGTTCATCGACGCCGCCGGAGTGCGTTTCCTGCAACCCCATGAAGAACAGCGCCTGACTCAGGTACGCCTGCTAGGCGACTACCTGGAGCACAAGCGCAGCGAGCTGCTCAGCTGGAACGAGGCCCAGGGGCCGGTGGCCGAGCTGTCGGCCAACCGCCGCCGCCTGACCAACCTCGGCACCTTCCGCGCCTATGCCCTGGCCTACCTGAAAAACCACCCCGACATCCAGCCACACATGACCTGCATGGTCCGCCAGATGCAGACCACCGCCCAAGGCGTGCCGCTGGAGATCTACTGCTTTACCCGCACCACCGTGTGGGCCGAGTACGAGCGTATCCAAGGCGATATCTTCGACTACCTGCTCGCGGTGATGCCGGAGTTCGGTCTGAGCCTGTACCAGCAGCCAAGCGGCAGCGACCTGCGCGCAGGCCTGCTACCGGCCAGCCTGCCCGACCTGCAGCGCACGCTCGCTGTCGAGACGGCCGAGCCTTGACACGATCTTCACCCAAAGGCCATCTCGAAGGGCTCGGTGCTCTTCCTGATGGCCTGGGCGATTTCAGGGGCTGCCTGCACCAGGTCCTGCTGATGCAGGAATGTGCCCTCCACGGCTTGGAGAATCTCTCTCTGATCCTTTCCTGCGGATCATCTACCCGGCAGCGGCGACCAAACTCAAGCAAGTGCAGACGTGAGGCTAACAAGGATTTCTGATTGCCAAGTGCGGGAAGGCCTCCCTGACACTTTTTACGATCAGCTCCGCAGTTGTCGCTGTGGCGTTCATTGGCGGCTCTGCCAGTTCAGGAACCAGCACTTTGGGCTGCACACCGGAAATACCCGAACGCAGGATATGACGAGCCGATACTTCAGTTGCTCAAGCACATAGCCCTCGGGAAGATTCATCTGAAGTTCCCTGCGTACGTAATCTTCACGTCAGGCTGATACGTCGGCTACTCTCCAGACCTTCATAGCGGTAGATGAAGTCCCCCTCTGTATTCAGGAAGATTCGACCACTCTCCCCTTCAGGTGTCGAAACCCAAAGCTCGCCATTCATGCAAATACCTCGTCCAGCTCATCCAAGGTGGGCATGCGGCGGGGGATGACTTCCACCTCACATCCCACTGCACTCAGCGCTCGACAGTAATAGGACATCGCTACAGTGGTCGACCCCTTCTCTATCTCGCCCAGCTTTTGTCTCGTGATCCCTATGCGTGCACCTTGGTGAGCCCTCGGTGTTTGCGCATGGACTCAATGCTTCGACCAATCCGTTCGGCAATCAGAAACTCGCTCATGTTATGTAGTCAAAACATTCCACAGGCACTAGCTAGAGGCGAGTTAGGTTTTTCCACCTAATGGCATGGCTGGTCGATTACCAAGCCGACTCATCCAGACGGAAGCCAAAATCACCCCGCCGCCGATGAACAACCGGCCCAACGGCTCATCCTGGTTCCAGATCAGCAGGTTGAGCAGCAGCCCCACCGGCACGTGCAGGTTGTTCATCACCGCCAGGGTCGCGCCAGAAACCAGGCACGCCCCCTTGTTCCACCAGTACAGGCCCAAGGCCGTCGGGCACAAGCCAAGGAACAGCAGCACTAGCCACTGCACATCGGTGCTGGGCAGGTTCTGGCTGTTGCCGAACAACAGGAAGGCCGGCAGCACCACCAGCAAGGCGCCCAGGTAGAAATAGCCGAAACGCCGGTAGTGCGGCAGGTCGCTGGGGTGACGGGCGACCAGGTGACGGTACAGCACCTGGCCGGCGGCATAGGTGAAGTTGGCCAGTTGCAGGAGCAGGAAGCCGATGAAGAAGTCCGGGCTGATGCTATCGAAGCGGATCACCGCGGCGCCAGCCACCGCCACCAGGGCGGCCAGCAGAGCCCAGGGATTGAAGCGCCGATTCAAGGCATCTTCGATCAGGGTCACGTGCAGAGGCGTGAGGATGGTGAACAACAGCACCTCGGGCACCGTCAGCACGCGGAAGCTCAGGTACAGGCAAACATAGGTGATGCCGTACTGCAGGGCACCGATCAGCAGCATCGAACGCATGAAGTGCGGCTCGACCTGGCGCCAGCGGGTCAGCGGCAGGAACACCAGCCCAGCCAGCACCACCCGCGCCAGCACGGCGAAATAGCTATCGACATGCCCGGCCAGGTACTCGCCGATCAGGTTGAAGGAAAACGCCTGGATCAGCGCGACGATAATCAGGTAGCCCATGATTGCCTCTCGAGAAACAAGGCGGCGACCTTAGCGGTTCGGGTATCGGTGGGCAAGTATGCCTTGAGTCCTGGGGCGCTCTTTAGATCCCAAGCCGCCCGCACGGCGCGGGATCTAAAGAACCATAAAAAAACCCGGCCAAGCGCAAGGCTTCGACCGGGCAGGCACACCCAAGGAGCAACAGGTGTCAGGTTTGGGAATTCGTCGTCGCTCAGGCCACCGCAGCCAGCTTGGCCTTGGCCTGGTTCAGGCCCTTCTCGTGGAATTCACCGCTCATGTTCAGGCCTTCGGCGTGGATGAAGGTCACATCATGGATCCCGATGAAAGCCATGACCTGACGCAGGTACGGTTCCTGGTGATCGCTGGCGGCACCGGCGTGGATGCCACCACGGGCAGTCAACACATAGGCACGCTTACCAGTCAGCAGGCCCTGGGGACCGGTCGGGGTGTACTTGAAGGTGATGCCGGCGCGCAGCACATGGTCCAGCCAGGCCTTGAGCGTGCTGGGAATAGTGAAGTTGTACATCGGAGCGGCCATGACCAGTACATCCGCCGCCAGCAGTTCATCCGTGAGCTCGTTGGAGCGCGCCAGGGCCTGCAGCTCTTCACTGCTACGCTGCTCTTCGGGCTTCATCCAGCCCCCAAGCAGGTTGGCGTCCAGGTGCGGCACCGGGGTAACAGCCAGGTCGCGCACTGTGATCTCGTCGGCCGGATGAGCCGCCTGCCACTGCTGGATGAAGTCGCGGGTCAGCTGACGGGAAACGGAGTCCTGCTGGCGGGCGCTGCTTTCTACGATCAGTACACGGGACATGGTTGCCTCCATCGGCATAAGGGGTGCGAGTCGATGGAGGCTAGATTAGAGGTTGACCTATCGATAAAAAAGCGTAAAAAGTGGGATCAATCTATCGAGTAACTTGTTTTATTGAGCTTTGCAGCTCAAGGCGATCCGTAGCTTGATGATCTCCCGGTTGAACTTGGCGGTCACATCGACGCTCTTGCCCGCCGGCACCAGAACCCGGCGCACCCGAGGCGCCTCGGGGCCGTTGCGGAAGGTCACCCGGCACTGGGCCGGGACCTCGCCATAGTTGTTCAGGGCGATGGAGCCGATGTCGCGATCCGTGTCATAGGCGGTGTAGTCGAGCTTGACGCCGGTCACTTCCTTTTCTACGTCGATGGGGTAAGCCATGGCGCTGAGGGGAAGGAACAACAGCAGTACCGCACAGTATTTCTTCATATGGCGCTCTCCATGAAAGAGCGCAGCTTAGGACAACAGGAGCCGAACATGAAAGCGCCGCGCGTAACCCTGGACCAGTGGCGGACCCTGCAGGCAGTGGTCGATCATGGCGGTTTCGCCCAGGCCGCCGAGGCGCTGCACCGCTCGCAATCCTCAGTGAGCTACACCGTGGCGCGCATGCAGGAACAACTGGGCGTGCCGCTGCTGCGTATCGACGGACGCAAAGCGGTGCTGACCGAGGCCGGCAACGTGCTGCTGCGCCGCTCGCGGCAACTGGTCAAGCAAGCCAGCCAGCTGGAAGACCTGGCCCACCACATGGAACAGGGCTGGGAAGCCGAAGTGCGCGTCGTGGTGGACGCCGCCTACCCCAGCGCCCGCCTGGTCCGGGCCCTGAGCGCCTTCATGCCACAAAGCCGCGGGTGCCGCGTGCGCCTGCGCGAAGAAGTGTTGTCCGGCGTCGAGGAAGTGCTCCATGAAGGCATCGCGGACCTTGCCATCAGCAGCTTCAACATCCAGGGCCAGCTGGGTACAGAGTTGAGCGCCGTGGAATTCATCGCCGTTGCCCACCCGGAGCACAGCCTGCACCGCCTCGGACGCGAGCTCACCTTCCAAGACCTCGAAAGCCAACTACAGGTGGTGATCCGCGACTCCGGCCGCGCCCAACCCCGCGATGTCGGCTGGCTCGGTGCCGAACAACGCTGGACCGTCGGCAGCCTGGGCACCGCCGCCACCTTCGTCGCCAGCGGCCTGGGCTTCGCCTGGCTGCCTCGGCACATGATCGAGCGTGAACTGCGCGACGGCGTGCTCAAGCCTTTGCCATTAGATCAGGGTGGCAGTCGCCATCCACTGTTCTACCTTTACTCGAACAAGGACAAGACTATGGGCCCAGCCACGCAGATCCTCATCGAACTGCTGCGCAATTTCGACACTGCGCCACTGGACGTGCCCTTCGCTGCCCCCGCCCAAGCCTGACAGGACCGCGCCCATGGCCTTTTTCGAACACGAAGGTTGCTCGCTGCACTACGAGGAATACGGCCAGGGCGAACCACTGGTGCTGTTGCATGGCCTGGGCTCCAGTTGCCAGGACTGGGAGCTGCAGGTCCCGGAGTTCAGCCGTCATTACCGGCTGATCCTGATGGACATCCGCGGCCACGGCCGCTCCGACAAGCCCCGCGACGGCTACAGCATCGCGACGTTCAGCGCAGACCTGCTGGCCTTGCTCGAGCACCTGCAGACCGGCCCCGTGCACTTCGTTGGCCTGTCCATGGGTGGCATGGTCGGCTTCCAGTTCGCCGTCGACCACCCGGACTGGCTGCGCAGCCTGTGCATTGTCAACAGTGCCCCGGAGGTCAAGCGCCGCACCCGCAACGACTGGATCTGGTGGGCCAAGCGCTGGAGCCTGGCGCGCCTGCTCAGCGTCGAAACGGTCGGCAAAGGCCTCGCCGAACGCCTGTTCCCCAAACCGCAGCAAGCCGACCTGCGCCAGAAAATGGCACAGCGCTGGGCGCGCAACGACAAACGCGCCTACCTGGCCAGTTTCGATGCCATCGTCGACTGGGGCGTGGCGGAACGCATCGGCCAGATCCACTGTCCTACGCTGGTGATCAGCGCCGATCATGATTACACCCCGATACAACTGAAAGAGCGCTATGTCGCCCTGATGCCCCACGCGCGGCTGGCGGTCATCGAGGATTCGCGGCACGCTACGCCGTTGGACCAACCCCAGGTCTTCAACCAGACCCTGCTGCAGTTTCTTGCAGCCGCTTCCACCTCCCAAGGAACATTGAGCCAATGCTGAAAAAACTCATGCTCGCCGCCTGTTCGGTCGTCTTCGCCACCAGCCTGATGGCTGCCGAGAAACAACCCCGTGTCCTGCTGGACACCAGCTTCGGTCAGATCGAAGTCGAACTGAATGCAGAGAAGTCGCCAATCAGCACGAAGAACTTCCTTCAATACGTGGACAGCGGTTTCTACAACAACACCATCTTCCACCGGGTCATCCCGGGCTTCATGGTCCAAGGCGGCGGCTTCACCGAGCAGATGGTGCAGAAGGACACTAAGGACCCGATTCGCAACGAGGCCAGCAACGGCCTGCACAACACGCGCGGTACCTTGGCCATGGCCCGCACCTCCAACCCGAATTCGGCCACCAGCCAGTTCTTCATCAACGTGGCCGACAACGCCTTTCTGGACCCAGGCCGCGATGCCGGTTATGCCGTCTTCGGCAAGGTGACCAAGGGCATGGAAGTCGTGGACCAGATCGTCAATTCGCCGACCACCATCAAGAAAGGCATGCGTGATGTGCCAACCGACCCGGTCTTCATCAAGTCCGCCAAGCGCCTCGACTGACCCAGAGCTTCACAGGGACGTGAACTCGATCTCGGGTCGAGCTGAACAGGAGTCATGATCTTCATGCTGTACCGCCGTTTCGAGCAACTGATCGACATCTTCCGCGAAGCCCCGACCGAGGCTCCGCCTAGTGGTGTCCTGTCCTTCTACTTGTACTACCTGCGCCAGGTCTGGCCGACCTTCCTCGCCTTGCTGGTGGTGGGTTTGATTGTCGCCCTGATCGAGGTGGCGCTGTTCAGCTACCTCAGCCGGATCATCGACCTGGCCCAGACAACGCCCGGCGAGCGCTTCTTCAGCGAGCACGGCGGCGAACTGCTGTGGATGCTGGTGGTTGCCCTGTTGCTGCGTCCGGTGTTCGTCGGCCTGCATGACCTGCTGGTGCATCAGGCCATCAGCCCGGGCATGACCAGCATGATCCGCTGGCAGAATCACACCTACGTGCTCAAGCAGAGCCTCAACTTCTTCCAGAGCGACTTCGCCGGGCGCATCGCCCAGCGCATCATGCAGACTGGCAACTCACTGCGCGACTCACTGGTACAGGCCATGGACGCCCTATGGCACGTGCTGGTCTATGCCGTCAGCGCGTTGGTGCTGTTCGCCGAAGCCGACTGGCGCCTGATGCTGCCACTGACCGCCTGGATCTTCTGCTACATCGCCTCGCTCTGCTACTTCGTGCCCCGGGTCAAGGAGCGCTCGGTGATTTCCTCCGATGCCCGCTCCAAGCTCATGGGGCGGATTGTCGACGGCTACACCAACATCGCCACCCTCAAGCTGTTCGCCCATACCGACTACGAACA
Organism: Pseudomonas sp. X10; assembly: GCF_054889225.1. Lineage (NCBI taxonomy): Bacteria > Pseudomonadati > Pseudomonadota > Gammaproteobacteria > Pseudomonadales > Pseudomonadaceae > Pseudomonas > Pseudomonas sp. X10. Next base: position 4,116,188 of record NZ_CM142677.1, read on the forward strand.
GCAGTACGCCCGCGAAGCCATCAGCGAGCAAACCGAGAAAACCCAGCTGGCATCACGAGTCATCACCAGCATGGATGTGGTCATCACCACCCTTAACGGCCTGCTGATCGTTGGCACCACGGGCCTCGCCCTATGGCTGTGGAGCCAGTCGCTGATCAGCATCGGCGCGATTGCCCTGGCCACCGGACTGGTGATCCGCATCGTCAACATGTCTGGCTGGATCATGTGGGTGGTCAACGGCATCTTCGAGAACATCGGCACCGTGCAGGACGGCTTGCAGACCATCGCCCAACCGGTCACCGTCACCGACAAGCCCGACGCGCCGGCGCTGAAGGTCACGCGTGGCGCGGTACGTTTCGAGAATGTCGACTTCCACTATGGCAAGAGCGGCAAGGTCATCGATGGCCTGAATCTGGATATCCGCCCGGGCGAAAAGATCGGCCTGATAGGCCCGTCCGGCGCCGGCAAGTCGACCCTGGTCAACCTGCTGCTGCGCCTCTACGACCTGGACAGCGGGCGCATCCTCATCGACGGCCAGGACATCGCCGCTGTCAGCCAGGCCAGCCTGCGCGCACAGATCGGCATGATCACCCAGGACACCTCGCTGCTGCACCGCTCCATCCGTGACAACCTGCTGTACGGCCGCCCTCAGGCCAGTGAAGCGGCACTCTGGGAAGCCGTCTGCCGGGCCCGTGCCGACGCCTTCATCCCGCTGCTCTCCGATGCCCAAGGCCGTACCGGCTTCGACGCCCAGGTCGGCGAACGCGGGGTCAAGCTGTCCGGCGGCCAGCGCCAACGCATTGCCATTGCCCGGGTGCTGCTGAAGAACGCTCCGATCCTGGTCATGGACGAAGCCACCTCGGCGCTGGACTCGGAGGTCGAGGCCGCGATCCAGGAAAGCCTGGAAACCCTGATGCAAGGCAAGACCGTGATCGCCATCGCCCACCGCCTCTCGACCATCGCCCGCATGGACCGCCTGGTGGTGCTGGACCAGGGGCATATCGTCGAAAGCGGCAGCCACAGCGAACTGCTCGCCCAGCAAGGGTTGTATGCACGCCTGTGGCATCACCAGACCGGCGGGTTCGTCGGGGTGGACTGAGACCTCGGGGACGAGTCTGGGCGCCGGCCCGGCGCCCCTACGGGCACAGCAAGGCCTCAGTCCTTGCGGTACGGCAGCGCCGCCCAAGCCTCCTCGGCATAGGCCCTTACCCCAGCCCGCTCCTGCCCGAGGAACTCGTCCACCGCTCGACGCAAGCCCGGGTGCAGCAGGTAATGCCAGGAACGCGTCAACACGGGCTCGAAACCACGAATCAGCTTGTGTTCGCCCTGGGCACCAGCATCGAAACGCTCCAGGCCTTCGCGGATAGCGAAGTCCATGCCCTGATAGAAACAGGTTTCGAAATGCAGCCGGTCGAACTCGTCCAGGCAACCCCAATAACGACCGTACAGGCTGCCACCACCGACCAGGCTCAGGGCCATGGCCACCTCGCGCCCGCCCTGCACAGCCATGACCACGCGGACCGACTCGGGCATGCGTTCGGCCAGCAGGCTGAAGAAGTCCCGGGTCAGATAGGGCGCGCGCCGCCGCACAGCGTAGGTGTTGGCATAGCAGGCATAGACGAAATCCCATTGGGCTTCGCTCAACTCATCAGCGCGATACCAGTCAAAACCAATGCCATGCCCGGCCACCTGCTCGCGCTCCTTGCGCATCTGCTTGCGCTTGCGTGAACTCAAGGTGTCGAGGAAATCCTGGAAATCCCGATATCCGCGGTTGCGCCAATGGAACTGGCAACCCAACCGCTCCATCCACCCCGGCACCTGTGCGACCTGCTCATCGAGTGTGCTATCAGTGAAGTTCAAGTGGGCACCAGACAGGCCGGCCTGAACCAGATAGTCGGGAAGCGTGTGCAGCAAGAGCATGGCGTCAGCAGGGTCCGCCGCCAGCAGGCGCGGGCCGGTGACCGGGCTGAACGGCACGGCGCCAAGCAGCTTGGGGTAATAGGCGATACCGGCGCGCTCGCAAGCATCGGCCCAGCCATGGTCGAAGACATACTCACCGAACGAATGCCACTTGCGGTAAGCCGGCAACAGCGCACGGACCTGTCCTTCGCGCTGTAGCACCAGGTGTTCGCTGGCCCAACCGCTGTCCGGCCCCAGGCTGCCACTGTCTTCCAGGGCACTGAGGAAAGCATGGCGCAGAAAAGGCTGGCCATCGGGCACCAGGGCGTCCCAGGTCGCTGCTGGCAAGTCTCGCAAATGAGCAAGGGTGTGCAGAGTGGTCACGGTGTCGACTCGTCGCCAGGGGACATCAGTGTCCCAGAAAAATCCCACAGCGCCCATAGATCAGAAACAGCATCACTTAACAACAGTGCCACTAATTAGACATTATTCTGTCACTCCCCCTCGCAATACTTGCGCCTGTTTTTCGGAACCCCAGAACCTGTCTAGTCAGGCCCTTTCCGAAGACATGCCAATACGGGGGCAGGCGCTAGCCTCCCCATTTTTTTCAAGAGGGAGAACCTTATGCGTCTTGTCACTACACTCACCGGAGCGAGCCTTTGCACCGGCATGATGCTGGCTCTGAGTGCTCCGGCCAGTGCTGCAGTCGACGCCAAGCTGCTTGAAATGCTCCGCGCCAATGGCTCGATCAACGAGGCGCAATACGCCGAACTGCAAGCTGACCTTGCCAACGAAACCAAGGAAAAAGCCGAGCAGAAGGCCCAGAGCGAACGCCTGAACTCTTTTGAACAAAAAGTGGCATGGGCCGCCAAGACGCAGATCAAGGGTGACGTGCGCCTGCGTTACGAAGATGTCAATGTCGACAACCCCAACAGCCGCAGCGGCAACCAAGACCGGGAGCGCGTGCGTGCCCGCGTAGGCATCTACAGCGAGATCAACCCACAGGTCGACGCTGGCGTGCGCGTAGCCACCGGCAGCAGCGCCGATGCCCGCTCCACCAACCAGAGCCTGGACAACTACTTCGAGAAGAAATCGCTGTGGGTCGACCTGGCCTACCTCGACTGGCACCCGACCGCCATCCCCAACCTGCACCTGATCGGCGGCAAGATGCCACAGCCTTGGGTGAGCATGGGCGATATCATCTGGGACAGCGACATCAACCCAGAAGGTGTAGCCGTCACCTACAAGACCGACCTTGGCAGCACCGAACTGTTCGGTAGCGCCGGTCACTACACCCTCAAGGACAACGTCGACGGCGACGGCGTGCAGTTCAAGCACGATGCACAGCTGTACCATGGCCAGTTGGGCGCGCGCTTCGCCGCGACCGATGCCCTCAAGTTCACCGTCGGCGCCAGCATCTACGGCTATGACAACGACAAGGAATCCGCCGCCCTGCGGGCCTTCGGCAACACCACCAACGAGTTCAACCTGGTGGAAGGCTTCGGTCAGGTGGACTTCACCGGCTTTGCCATCCCACTGTCGGCCTACGGCCAATACGTGAAGAACACCGACAGCACCGACGGCGAAGACCAAGCATGGTTGGCTGGTCTGAAGACCAAACTGGGCTCTTGGAGCCTCGACTACAACTACCGCGACGTGCAACGCAACGCGGTGGTCAGTGCCTTCACCGACTCCGACTTCGGTGCAGGTTTCACTGGCTCGCGCGGCCACAAGTTCAAGGTCGGCTACGAGATCGACAAGAACTTCTCCCTGGGCGCGGCCTACCTGATGGCCAAGACCGACCTGTCCCAGCTGCCGAACAGCAATGCTGACGTCGATACCCTGCAGGTCGACCTGGAAGCCAAGTTCTAAGCAACGGCTTCACCAGGCAGTAAAGGCGGGAAGCGCTGACCCCATCCAGCGCTTCCCGCCTGTTTTTTTGCCTGCCGCGCCTACAGGAGGGAAGCAAATCCCTCGATCAGCGCTTACGCAGGATCACGCTGCCGATCGAATACCCCGCCCCGAACGAACTGAGCACACCCAGCGCGCCCTTGGGCAGGTCGTCCTGGTGGCTGTGCAGGGCAATCACCGACCCTGCCGAGCTGGTGTTGGCATAGCGGTCGAGGATCACCGGCGCCTCTTCTTCCAAGGCATCGCGGCCAAGCAGCTTCTTGACGATCAGGTGATTCATGCTCAGGTTGGCCTGGTGCAGCCAGAAACGCTTGACGTCGCCAACGTTGAGGTTGTTCTCGGCCAGGTGCTGGCCGATCAGTTCGGCGACCATCGGGCAGACCTCACGGAATACCTTGCGACCTTCCTGGACGAACAGTTTGTCCGGCGCACCGATGCCCTCTTCGGCAGCCCGGTTGAGGAAGCCGAAGTTGTTGCGGATGTTGTTGGAGAACTGGGTCAGCAGCTTGGTACTGACGATGTCGAACTGATGTTCCGAGGTGGCCAGGTCGGCGCGCTCGACCAGCACCGCCGTGGCGGCATCACCGAAGATGAAGTGGCTGTCACGATCGCGGAAGTTCAGATGGCCGGTGCAAATCTCCGGGCTAACGACCAGCACGGAACGAGCCTGGCCCAGTTGCACGCTGTTGCAGGCGGTCTGGATGCCGAAGGTGGCCGAGGAGCAGGCCACGTTCATGTCGAAGGCGAAGCCCTGGATGCCCAGCGCCTGCTGCACTTCGATGGCAATGGCCGGGTATGGGCGCTGCAGGTTGGAACAGGCGACGATTACCGCGTCGACATCGGCGGCACTGCGGCCGGCACGCTCCAGGGCCTGACGGGCCGCAGCCACAGCCATCTCGCAGAGGACCGACGGCTCGTCGTTGGAACGCTCCGGCAGGCGCGGCTTCATCCGCTGCGGGTCGAGGATACCGGCCTTGTCCATGACGTAACGGCTCTTGATCCCCGAGGCCTTCTCGATGAAGGCAACGCTGGATTCGGCCAGGGCTTGGACCTCGCCACGTTCGATGGCATCGGCGTTATCACTGTTGAACTGGTGCGCCCAGGTATTGAAAGACTCCACCAGCTCTTCATTGGAAATGCTCTGGGCCGGGGTATACAGGCCGGTGCCGCTGATCACGACGTTATGCACGGTCGTTCCTCTGTTCAAGTGGCCATCACCTGGCGGGCGTTGGCCGGGATAGGGGCATAATGGCACTTTGGTGCCAATTTGTATCCGCAATGCACCTGCTGAAAAAGAGCTTTGCGTCGTTCAATTCTGCGAGGGCTGCGCCCTCGATCGCGACACAAGGCCGCTCCCACAGGTTAGACACATCTCCTGTAGGAGCGGCCTTGTGTCGCGATGGGCCGCATAGCGGCCCCTAGCTTCGGAAGTTTGCCACAAATCAGCGCAACTAGGCTTCCACCTGGCTCCACTGCTTGCTCAATCGTTTGTCGGAAACCGGGACTTTGGTACCCAACTGCTGGGCGAACAACGAAACCCGGTATTCCTCGAGCAACCAGCGGTACAAGGCCAGTTGCTCGTCACGCTTGCCCTCCTGGCCGTGCTTGTCGGCACGGGCCTTGTACTGGGCCCACAGGTTACCCAGTTCGCCGCTCCATACCCGGTCCTTCTGCACCTGCGACCCGAGCTTCTCCAGACGCAATTCGACCGCCCTCAGGTAGCGCGGTAATTCCTTGAACCAGGCACCCGGCGTCTCGCGGACAAAGCCGGGATAGACCAGGTTGGCCAACTGTTGCTTGATGTCGTTGAGGGCTACCGCCTGGCTCAGGTCGATCTTGCCTTTGAAGCGCTTCTGCAGGCCGTGCCAGAGCTTGAGCACTTCGAGGGTCTGGCGCGCCAGGCGCTCGGCATGTTCGGCCCAACTGCCACGCTTGCGCTCGGCCAGCGAGGCGAGGCCGGCGCCATCACGCGGCAGGCTGTCTTCACCGTCGAGAATGCAGCTGTCGAGGCTGGCCAGGAGGATATCCTCGACCAGCGCGTCCACCCGTCCTAATTCGCGGTACAGCAGGCCCAGTTCGGTCAGCCCGGGCAGCTTGCCGCGCAAGAACTTGGCCGGCTCGGCCAACTGTTGCAGCAACAGGCGCTGCAGGGCGCGGCGGTGCTGAAACTCGGCTTCGGCCTGGGTCGAGAAGCGCGCCTCCTTGACCGTGCCATTGTCCTCAATCAATGCCGGGTAGACCGTCATGGACAGTCCGGCGATCTTCTGTTGGGCGGTCTGCGCCACCTCGGCAAAAGCCTTGGCCTGCACTGGCTCGTCGCTCTTGTCGTTGCGCGGCACCGCCAACGCGGCCTGGCTGGCCGCGGCGAAGCGAGCAGTCAGCTCGGCCAGGTCACGGCCTTCGCCGAGGAACTTGCCCCGGCCGTCGACCACCTCGATATTCATGCGCAAGTGGCCCTCTACCAGGCCAGCCGCTTCCGCCCAGGCCTCGTCGCTGACCCGCGCTCCGGTCATGCGCAGCAGCTCCTGGCCCAAGGCCTGGGGCAAGGCGCCCTGGCCGAACGTCATGCGCTGCAGCGAGGCCTTGACGAAGTCAGGGACCGGCACGAAGTTCTTGCGCAACGCCTTAGGCAGGTTACGCACCAGGGCAATGCACTTGGCCTCCAGCAGGCCCGGCACCAACCATTCCAGGCGCTCGCCCGGCAGGCTCGGCAGCAGCGGCGCCGGCACCCGCACGGTGACCCCGTCACGCGGGTGTCCCGGCTCGAAGTGGTAGCTCAGCGGCAGGCTCAGCTCGCCCACGTGCATGCTGTTCGGATACTGCGCGGCCGTGACCTCGCTGGCCTCGCGAGCGAGCACATCTTCCTCGCGCATGATGAGCAGTTGTGGGTCTTTCTGGCTGTTGATGCGGTACCAGGCGTCGAAGGTTGCCGTCTGATGGATCTCCGCCGGCAGACGCTCTTCGTAGTAACCGTAGAGGGTTTCCTCGTCCGCCAGAATGTCGCGCCTGCGGGCCTTGGCCTCCAGCTCATCGAGCTGTTCGAGCAAGCGTTTGTTGGCCGACAGGCACTTGGCCCGCGACTGGATCTCGCCACCGACCAGGGCTTCGCGGATGAACAGCTCGCGCGAGACCACCGGGTCGATCGGCCCGTAATGCACCGGTCGGCGACCGACTAGGATCAGGCCATAGAGGGTGATCTGTTCATAGGCCACCACCTGTCCACGCTTCTTCTCCCAGTGCGGCTCGAAGTGGTTCTTCTTGACCAGGTGCCCAGCCAGTGGCTCGATCCAGTCCGGCTCGATCTTGGCGACCATGCGCGCATAGAGCTTGGTGGTTTCCACCAGTTCGGCCGCCATGACCCACTGTGGACGCTTGCGGCCCAGGCCCGAGGACGGGTGAATCCAGAAGCGTCGCTGGCGCGCCCCTTGGTAATCGCCCTCTTCCGCCTTGTGCCCGACCTGGCTGAGCAGGCCGCTGAGGATGGCCTTGTGCAGCCGTGGGTAGTCGGCCGGGTCCTTGTTGACCGTCAGTTGCAGATCGCGGCAGATCAGGCCCAACTGGCGGTGGGCATCACGCCACTCGCGCAGGCGCAGATAGTTGAGGAAGTGCTTGCGGCACCAGTTGCGCAGCGGGTTGGCGGTCAGTGCCTGGCGCTGCTCCTCGAAGCCACGCCACAGGTTGACCAGGGCTGCGAAATCGGAGTCGGCATCCTTCCATTGGGCATGGGCCTGGTCGGCGGCCTGCTGGCGCTCCGGCGGGCGCTCGCGTGGGTCCTGCACGGAGAGGGCACTGGCGACAATCAGCACTTCCTGCAGGCTGCCCAGGCGTGCACCTTCTAGCAGCATGCGACCCAAACGCGGATCGATCGGCAGGCGCGCAAGCTGACGCCCCAGCGGGGTCAGCTGGTTCTCACGGTTGACCGCCGAGAGCTCCTGCAACAGGTTGAAGCCGTCGCTGATGGCCTTGCCATCGGGCGGCTCGATGAAGGGGAAAGCATCGATGGCGCCCAGGCGCAGGTGCAGCATCTGCAGGATCACCGCGGCCAGGTTGGTGCGCAGGATCTCCGGGTCGGTGAATGCTGGGCGGGCGTTGAAGTCTTCCTCGCTGTACAGGCGCACGCAGATGCCCGGCTCGACCCGGCCGCAACGGCCCTTGCGCTGGTTGGCGCTGGCCTGCGAAACGGCCTCGATCGGCAAGCGCTGGACCTTGGCGCGGTAGCTGTAGCGGCTGATGCGCGCGGTGCCGCTGTCGATCACGTAGCGGATGCCTGGCACCGTCAACGAGGTCTCGGCGACGTTGGTCGCCAGCACCACACGCCGCCCGGCATGGGACTGGAAGATCCTCTGCTGCTCGGCAGGCGACAAGCGCGCATACAGCGGCAGGATCTCGGTATGGCGCAGTGGGGCCTTGCGCAGGATCTCCGCGGCATCGCGGATTTCCCGCTCGCCCGGCAGGAACACCAGCACATCGCCCGGCCCCTTGCGCTCACGCCGCTCATGCTCGGCGATCTCGTCCAAGGTAGCGAGGATCGCCTGGTCGACGGTCAGGTCGTCCTCGACCCGGTTGCCCTCTTCGTCTTGCTCGCTGGCCAGCGGCCGGTACCAGGTTTCCACCGGGTAAGTACGCCCGGACACCTCGATGATCGGCGCATTGTCGAAGTGCTTGGAAAAGCGCTCCAGGTCGATGGTCGCCGAGGTGATGATCAGTTTCAGCTCCGGTCGCCGGTGCAGCAGGGTCTTCAGGTAGCCGAGCAGGAAGTCGATGTTCAGGCTGCGTTCGTGGGCTTCGTCGACGATGATGGTGTCGTAGCGCTCCAGGAAGCGGTCGTGCTGGGTCTCGGCCAGCAGAATGCCATCGGTCATCAGCTTGACCAGAGTATTGGCGTCGCTCTGGTCCTCGAAGCGCACCTGGTAGCCGACCAGCCCGCCCAATGGCGTGCCCAGTTCTTCGGCGACACGGGTGGCAACGCTGCGCGCAGCGATCCGGCGTGGCTGGGTATGGGCGATCAGGCCATGCTGGCCGCGCCCCATTTCCAGGCAGATCTTCGGCAACTGGGTGGTCTTGCCCGACCCGGTCTCGCCGGCGATGACCAGCACCTGGTGCTCGGCCAGGGCCTTCTTGATCTCGTCACGCTTGGCTGCGATCGGCAGGTTGTCGTCGTAGCGGATGTGCGGCACGCTGGCGTTGCGGGCGGTGACCTGGGCGCAAGAGGCCTGGACCTTCTCCACCCACTGGGCCAGGCGCGCCTCGTCCGGGCGCTTGCGCAACTCATGCAATTGCCGGCGCAGGCGATGGCGGTCGGCAATCATGGCGTGGTCGAGGTTCTTCAGCAGTTGGTCTATCGCGTGGTCTGTCATGGGGCTTTTTAGTGATGCAGGTGAGCCTGCTTTTTCATGATCGGCATTTTGCAGGGCTGCGATTGTCGCAGATTTGCCGGGCCACGGCACGGCGCCTGACTCAGAGGGGAAATACAGGGAAGAACAGCCTGCACCGTGGGTTCGAAGCGATAGGATCTTTGTTTAGCCATACTGCAACTGAAGGTAGTCAAACGCTGATTTAATCAACCTTGTTCTGCGTGGGAGTATCCAGCCATGTCCTGCATCCCGTGTACGCCACCCCCGCTGTCCTGCCCTTCGCAACCGAAGGCCCGGGCACGTTCCGGTGAAAACCCGCTGGTGCATGTGATCCTCGCCTTCTGGGCCCTGTGGCACTGCCGCCATGCCCGCCCACCGGATATTTCGCTCGCTTCCTACTGAACCGGCCCGGCCACCGCTGGCCGATCTCCTCAGTCCGACCGAGCGCACAGCTGTGGCCGGTCCCGTGCGCCCATAGGCGCGAGCGAACCCTATGCACTTTGCCCCTGTAGAGCAGGCCCGGAACTTCCTGGCTGACAACCCCGATATCGAAATGATCGAACTGTTCATCCTCGACGCCAACGGCGTGCCGCGTGGCAAGCTGTTGCACCGTGATGAGCTGCTAACGGTCTATGAAAGCGGCCGTCCTCTGCCCAGTACCATTCTCGGCCTGACCCTCAACGGCGATGACGTGGAAGACTCCGGCCTGGTCTGGGACGTGGGCGACATCGACTGCCGCGCCTACCCGCTGGAAGGCAGCCTGGTGCGCTTACCCTGGCGGCAGATTCCCATGGCGGCGGTGCAGGTCTCGATGCACCCCACTGAAGGCCTGCCAGCCACGGTAGCCGATCCACGGCGAGCGCTGATCCAAGTGATCGAGCAACTGCAGGCCGAAGGTTACCACCCGGTCATGGCCTGCGAGCTGGAGTTCTACCTGCTCGACCAGCAGCGCGACGCCCAGGGCCGACCGCAACCGGCACTGGACCAGGACGGTGGCCGTCCACGCCAGACCCAGGTCTACGGCCTGCGCGAACTGGAGCAGATCGAGCCTTTCCTCAAGGACCTCTACGCCGCCTGCAAGGCCCAGGGTATCCCCGCGCGCACGGCCATCTCCGAGTACGCGCCCGGCCAGGTGGAAATCACCCTGGAACACGGCCCGGCCCTGGCGGCTATGGACCAGGCCGTGCGCTACAAACGCCTGGTCAAGGGCGTGGCCCATGCCCACGGCATGCAAGCTTGCTTTATGGCCAAGCCGTTCGATGACCTCGCCGGCACCGGCATGCACATGCACGTCAGCTTGGCCGATGCCGAGGGCAACAACCTGTTCGCCAGCGAAGACCCAGTCGGCACCCCACTGCTGCGTCAGTCGGTCGGCGGCATGCTCGCCAGCCTGCTCGACTCGCTGCTGCTGTTCTGCCCCAACGCCAACTCCTACCGGCGCTTCCAGGCCAACAGCTACGCACCGCTGGCGCCGACCTGGGGTGTCGACAACCGCACCGTCAGCCTGCGCGTGCCCGGCGGCCCGGCCAAGACCCGGCATGTGGAGCACCGTATCTGCGGCGCCGACGCCAACCCCTACCTGGCCGCCGCGGCGATCCTCGCCGGCATCCACCGCGGCATCCGTGAACAACTCGATCCGGGCGCACCGGTCGAAGGCAACGGCTATGCCCAGGCCACCGAACACTTGCCCAGCGACTGGCTCACCGCCCTCCAGGCCCTGGAGCGCTCGCAGTGGGCACGGGAAGCCCTGGGCGAGGACTTCCTCGGCGTCTACCTGAAGGTCAAGCGCGCCGAGTACCGCCAGTTCATGGCCGAAGTCAGCGAGCAGGACTGGCGCTGGTACCTGACCCAGGCTTGATCCCCTCCCCCTTTTCGCACCAAGGAAACACCCATGAATGCAGCAGTGAACAGTGGCCCGGCCCAGCGCAGCGCGTCCTACTACACCGCCAGTCTCAACGACCCAGTCCAGTACCCAACCCTCAAGGGCACCGAGCAAGTGGACGTGGCGATCATCGGCGGTGGCTTCACCGGCGTGGCCAGCGCCGTCGAACTCGCCGAACGAGGCCTGAAGGTCGCCATCGTCGAAACCAACCGCATCGGCTGGGGCGCCAGCGGGCGCAACGGCGGCCAGGTCACCGGTAGCCTCTCGGGCGACGAAGCGATGCGCAACCAGATGCGCGCACGGCTCGGCAGCGAGGTGGACGATTTCATCTGGCACCTGCGCTGGCGCGGGCACCAGATCATCGAACAACGGGTACAGCGCTATCGAATAGACTGCGACCTCAAGCGCGGCCACTTGCATGCCGCCATGAAGCCCTCGCACATGAACGAGCTGCGTGCCTTCGAGGCCGAGGCCCAGCGGCGTGGCATGGGCGAGCAGGTGCAGTTGCTCGACCGCCAGGCGGTCAGCGAACACCTGCAGAGCCCACTGTACCTGGGCGCCCTGAAGAACCGCCGCAACCTGCATCTGCACCCGCTCAACCTGTGCATGGGCGAAGCCCGCGCCGCCCATGGGCTTGGAGCATTGGTGTTCGAGAATTCGCAGGTCTTGGACATCGTCCACGGTCCGCGCCCGGCCGTGGTCACCGCCCAAGGCCGCATCGAGGCGCGCCAGGTACTGCTGGCCGGTGACGTCTATCACAAGCTCGAACCACGCCAACTAAAGGGCAAGATCTTCCCGGCCATGGGCGGCATCGTCACCACCGCGCCACTAGGCGACCTGGCTGAGCAGATCAACCCTCAGGACCTGGCCGTGTACGACTGCCGTTTCGTCCTCGACTACTACCGGCTGACCGCCGACAAGCGCCTGCTGTTCGGCGGCGGCGCCAACTATTCGGGACGGGATTCACGGGACATCGCCGGCGAACTGCGCCCCTGCATCGAGCGCACCTTCCCGGCGCTCAAGGGCGTACCGATCGAGTTCCAGTGGAGCTGCGCCATGGGCATCGTGGTCAACCGCATCCCGCAACTGGGCAAGCTGTCAGACAACGTCTGGTACTGCCAGGGCTACTCCGGGCACGGCATCGCCACCAGCCACATCATGGGCGAGATCATGGCCGAAGCGTTGACCGGGACCTTGGAGAAGTTCGATACCTTCGCCGGCTGCAAGCACATCAAGGTGCCTATGGGCGAGCTGTTGGGGAATCCGCTGTTGGCGGCGGGGATGTGGTACTACCAGATGCTGGAAAAACTGCGCTGAGAGGCATAACGCGCTTGGCCCACACCGAGGCGACTGGTGGCCTCTACTACGCATTCGCGGGCAAGTCGGCACACCGACTTGCCCGCGAACAGGCACTACAACCGGGAAGGCTCCAACGGCTCAGGCGATCTTCTTCAGGCCCTGCTTCTTCAGCTCTTCATCGCGCAGTTCACGGCGCAGGATCTTGCCGACATTGGTGGTCGGCAGCGCATCGCGGAACTCGATGTAGCGTGGCACCTTATAGCCGGTGACATTGGCGCGCATGTGCTCCATCACCTGCTCCTTGGTCAGGGTCATGCCCGGCTTGACCACGATGAACACCTTGATCACCTCGCCCGACTTCTCGTCTGGCACACCGATCGCGGCGCATTGCAAGACACTGGGCAGGCCGACGAGCACGTCTTCCAGTTCATTCGGGTACACGTTGAAGCCCGAGACCAGAATCATATCCTTCTTGCGGTCGACGATACGCATGTAGCCGTCCGGCTGGATCAGAGCGATATCACCGGTCTTCAGCCAGCCTTCGCTGTCGAGGATCTCGGCGGTGGCATCCTCGCGTTGCCAATAGCCCTTCATCACCTGCGGGCCCTTGACGCACAGCTCGCCGGTTTCTCCCAGCGGCAGTTCATGCCCGCTGTCGTCGATGATCTTGCAGAGGGTCGAAGGCACCGGGATGCCGATGGTGCCGATCTGGTTGCGCTCGGCCGGGTTGACCGCGGCCACCGGGCTGGTCTCGGTCATGCCGTAGCCTTCGCAGATGGCGCACCCGGTCACGGCTTTCCAGCGCTCGGCCACGCTCATCTGCAAGGCCATGCCGCCCGACAAGGTGATCTTCAGTGCCGAGAAATCCAGGCTGCGGAAAGTGTCGTTGTTGCACAGGGCAACGAACAGGGTGTTAAGGCCCACGAAGCCGCTGAACTTCCACTTCGACAGTTCCTTGACCATGGCCGGCAGGTCGCGCGGGTTGCTGATCAGGACGTTGTGGTTGCCGATCAGCATCATCGCCATGCAATGGAAGGTGAAGGCATAGATGTGATACAGCGGCAGCGGGGTGATGAGGATCTCGCAGCCTTCGTGCAGGTTCGAGCCCATCAGCGCCCGGCATTGCAGCATGTTGGCCACCAGGTTGCGATGGGTCAGCATGGCCCCTTTGGCCACGCCGGTGGTGCCGCCGGTGTATTGCAGCACGGCAACGTCGTTGGCCTGCGGGTTGGCCTCGGTCACCGGCTGGCCCTGGCCTTTGCTCAAGGCGTCGTTGAAGCGCACAGCCCTGGGCAGGTGGTAGGCCGGCACCATCTTCTTCACGTACTTGATCACGCTGTTGATCAACAGGCGCTTGAGCGGTGGCAACAGGTCAGCCACTTCGGTGACAATGACGTGCTGGACTTGGGTCTTGGGCACCACCTTCTCGGCCAGGTGCGCCATGTTCGCCAGGCACACCAGCGCCTTGGCGCCGGAGTCGTTGAACTGGTGCTCCATCTCCCGTGCGGTGTACAACGGGTTGGTGTTGACCACAATCAGCCCGGCACGCATGGCGCCGAACACGGCCACGGGGTATTGCAGGACATTGGGCAGTTGCACGGCAATGCGATCGCCCGGCTTGAGGTCGGTATGCTGTTGCAGGTAGGCGGCGAAAGCCCCCGACAAGGCATACAGCTCGCCATAGGTGATGGTCTTGCCCAGGTTGCTAAAGGCCGGTTTGTCGGCAAAGCGTTGGCAGGATTGCTTCAGTACCGCCTGGATGTTCGGAAATTCGTCAGGGTTGATTTGAGCCGCAATCCCCGCTGGGTACTTATCCTTCCAAAAATGTTCGATCATGGAAGCCCACTCCTTCAGCAACAGCGAATTCTTCATCGCATCGATGCGATTATTATTGATATGGGATGACGGCTCATTGCAAACCGGATCACCTGGAAGCGCGCCGAGAGTAGCAGCTTTGCCAAGGGTCGACTAGAGCCATAACGGCCCAATCAGTCACAAAAATGACTTAAAGAATACTACTGGTCATTTTTAGAGTAAAAAAACTAAAGGTCGCATTTGGCCGGTTCATGGCCTCTCTTATAGCCTAATGCTGGGCTGCTACGCAGCCACCGCGGCGCAAGGCCGCTCCCACAGAACAACACATAACCCATTGATCTAGTAGGACTCTGTAGGAGCGGCATCGAACACGCGTCTACGCGATGTCCCGCAGTTCTCGCCGCAGGATCTTGCCGACGGGCGTCATCGGCAGCGAATCGCGCAGGACGATGTGCTTGGGCACCTTGTAGCCGGTGAAGTTGGCCTTGCAGTAGGCCTTGAGGTCTTCGACGCTGACGCCGCCTTCGCGCGCCACCACGAACAGCTTGACCGCCTCCCCCGAGCGTTCGTCCGGCACGCCGATGGCGGCGCAGTTGGCCACTTGTGGATGGCCCATGACCACTTCCTCGATCTCGTTTGGGTACACGTTGAAACCCGAGACGATGATCATGTCCTTCTTGCGGTCGACGATGCGAGTGAAGCCATCCGGGTCGATCACCGCGATGTCGCCGGTCTTCAGCCAGCCTTCGCTGTCCAGGGTCTCGGCGGTGGCCTCCGGCTGCTGCCAATAGCCCTTCATCACCTGAGGCCCCTTGATGCACAGCTCACCGCGCTCGCCCAGCGGCAGCTCATTGCCCTGGTCATCGATGACCTTGAACGCGGTCCCGACGACAGGAATGCCGACGGTGCCCAGGCGAGCCAGATGGCCATAGGGATTGGTGCTGGCCACCGGCGAGGTTTCGGTCAGGCCATAGCCCTCGACGATGCGGCAGCCCGTAAGGCTTTCCCAGCGTTCGGCGGTAGCCGTGACCAACGCAGTGCCGCCGGAGTTGGTGACCTTGAGCGCGGAAAAGTCCAGCGACTTGAACTGCGGATGATCCATCAGCGCGACGAACAGCGTGTTCAAACCCAGCAGTGCCGAGAACCGCCACTTCTGCAATTCCTTGATGAAGCCGGGAATGTCGCGCGGGTTGGTGATCAGCACGTTGTGATTGCCCGTGACCATCATGCACATGCAGTTCGCGGTGAAGGCATAGATGTGGTACAGCGGCAACGGCGCGATCATCACCTCCTGCCCGTCCTTGATCAGCTTCTGGCCATCAGGACCGTGCTGGGAAAAGCAGGCCAGCACCTGGAGCATGTTGGCCACCAGGTTGCCGTGGGTCAGCATGGCACCCTTGGCCAAGCCGGTGGTGCCGCCGGTGTACTGCAGCACCGCGATGTCGTCCAGGCTCAGGCTGACCGGTTTCACCGGCTGCCCGCGGCCTTGCCGCAACACCTGCTTGAACGGCACGGCCTGCGGCAGGTTGTAGGCCGGGACCATCTTCTTCAACTTGTCTACCACCGTGTTCACCAGCCAGCCCTTGGCCGCCGGCAACAGGTCGCCCATCTTCGCTTCGATCAGGTATTCGATACGGGTGTCCGGCAGCACCTCCTGCACGCGCTTGCCGAACATGTTCAGGTAGACCAGGGCGCGGGCACCGGAATCCTTGAACTGATGGCGCATTTCCCGCTCGGTGTACAGTGGGTTGGTGTTGACCACGATCAGCCCGGCGCGCATGGCGCCGAAGACTGCGATCGGGTATTGCAGCACATTGGGCATCTGCACCGCGATGCGGTCGCCCGGTGCCAGGTCGGTGTGCTGTTGCAGGTAGGCGGCGAAAGCTGCCGACTGACGCTCCAGCTCAGCGTAGGTCAGGGTCACCCCCAGGTTGCTGAACGCCGGACGGTCGGCGAACCGCTTGCAGGAACGCTCGAAGACCTCGACGACGGATTTGTAAGCGTTAATGTCAATGCTTGAAGGCACGCCCTCGGGGCGCTTGTCATTCCAGAAATCAGCTTGCATTTATTCTTATTCCTCTTACCTGGGCCGTCCCGGACCTGGATGCCTTGATGGCAAAAAGGTGCTTAGCCGACGTTAGCAGTTATGCCCCAGGTGGCAAATATGCCAAGTACCGTCATTAACATTCTGAATATTATTCCTGCCCATCCTGCAATCGAAGGCATTGCGCATACACTGTGCGGGTAACCGTGCGCAAAGGACCCGCCATGCACCACGACGCGTTCTGGCTGCCCGCCAGTGAGCATTGCAGCCTGTATGTCTACCAATGGCTGCCGGCCACACCAGTCAAGGCGGTAGTGCTGCTGGCCCATGGCATGGCCGAGCACGCCGGGCGCTACCAGCGCTTGGGCCACGCCCTGGCCGAGGCCGGCTTCGCCCTGCTCGCCCATGATCAGCGCGGCCACGGACGCACCGCCGAGCTGGGTACCCTAGGCCTGTTCGCCCGGAAAAATGGCTGGAATGCCGTGGTCAACGACCTGGCCTTGATCAGCCAGCACATCGGCCAGCAGTATCCAGGCACGCCGCTGTTCCTGTTCGGCCACAGCATGGGCAGCTACATCGCCCAGGCCTACCTGATGCATCACAGCGCCAGCCTGCATGGCGCTGTGCTCAGTGGCTCGAACTTCCAGCCACCGGCGCTGTACCGTAGTGCAGCCCTGATTGCCCGGTTCGAAGCCTGGCGCCAGGGCCCGCTGGGGCACAGCACGCTGATCGACTGGCTGTCGTTCGGCTCGTTCAACAAGGCCTTCAAGCCCAACCGGACGGCCTTCGACTGGCTCAGTCGCGATACAGGCGAGGTCGACCGCTATGTCGCCGACCCGCTGTGTGGCTTTCGCTGCAGCAACCGCCTGTGGCTCGACCTGCTGCAAGGCCTGGAGCAGATCAGCCAGCCAAAGAACCTGGCGCAGATCGATCCGAACCTGCCGATCCTGGTGATCGGCGGCGAATGTGATCCGGTCAGTGCCGGCAAGCGTCTCAAGGATCTGGCCACTGCTCTGCGCGCGGCCGGCAACCAGCATGTGCAACTGCGCATCTACCCCGAAGCGCGGCATGAACTGCTCAATGAAACCAATCGCGACGAGGTCACCGCAGACATCATCGACTGGCTGGAGCAAGCGCTGGCCCTTGGCCGCCCTACCCGCAGTGAATGATTGCCCCTTGTCCGAACTGAAGGAAACATCGATGACCCAGGTCACCAACACGCCTTACGAAGCCCTCGAAGTCGGCCAGACCGCCGAGTACAGCAAGTCCGTCGAAGAGCGCGACATCCAGCTGTTCGCCGCCATGTCCGGTGACCACAACCCGGTGCACCTGGATGCCGAGTTCGCCGCCAAGAGCATGTTCCGCGAGCGCATCGCCCACGGCATGTTCAGCGGCGCCCTGATCAGCGCCGCCGTGGCCTGCACCCTGCCGGGCCCTGGCACCATCTACCTGGGCCAGAAAATGAGCTTCCAGAAGCCGGTCAAGATCGGTGACAGTCTGACCGTGCGCCTGGAAATCCTCGAGAAGTTGCCCAAGTTCAAGGTGCGCATCGCCACCAACGTCTACAACCAGAACGATGAGTTGGTGGTCGAAGGCGAAGCCGAGATCCTCGCCCCCCGCAAGCAGCAGACCGTCGAGCTGGTCAGCCCTCCGCCGATCACCTTCGGCTGATCACGGCAACTCGCTCAGGCGGCGCTCGATGTAGCGCCGCTCGGGGCCTTGGCGGGTCAGGGCCAGGGCATTGCGCCAGGCCGCCCGGGCCTGCTCCGGATGACCGAGCTGGCGATGCAGCTCAGCCCTGGCCGCGTGGGCCAGGTGATAGTCCAGCAACTGCCCCCGGGCCAGGATCGCCTCGACCGCCCGCAGCCCGGCCTGGGGGCCGTCCCTTCGTGCCAGCGCCGCCGCACGGTTGAGTTCGATCACCGGTGATGGCCAGCCACGCTGCAGCACATCGTATAGCCCGACGATTTGCGCCCAGTCCGTCTCCTCGGCACTGGGGGCTTCGGCATGCACTGCAGCGATCGCCGCCTGCAAGCTGTAGGCGCCAAAGCCCCGGCTGCGCAGGGCCAGTTGCACCAGCTGGCAGCCTTCGGCGATCAGTTCGCGGTCCCACAGGCTACGGTCCTGCTCATCCAGAAGGATCAATTCGCCCTGGGCATCGCAACGCGCACGCTGTCGCGACGTCTGCAACAACATCAACGCGAGCAGGCCGAGGACCTCCGGCTCCGGCAGCAACTGCGCCAACAGCCGACCCAGACGGATGGCCTCGTCGCTCAGTTCATGCTGCATCAGCGCCTCGCCCGAAGACGCCGAATACCCCTCGTTGAACACCAGGTAGATCACCCGCAGCACGCTTTCCAGGCGTTCGGGCAGCTCAGCCAGCACCGGCACCTGATAAGGGATGCGCGCATCACGGATCTTCGCCTTGGCCCGCACGATGCGCTGGGCGATGGTCGCCGGGCTCTGCAGGAAGGACCGGGCGATCTGCTCGGTGGTCAGGTCACAGACTTCGCGTAAGGTCAGCGGTACCTGGGCGTCGGCGGCCAGGGCCGGGTGGCAGCAAGTGAAGATCAGGCGCAGGCGATCGTCAGCCAGCAGTTCCTCCTCGCTCGGGTCCTGCCCCTGGGCCTCGATCATCATCGCCAACTCAGCCTGGGAGCGATCGAAACGGGCACGCCGGCGCAAGGCATCGATGGCCTTGAAGCGCCCGGTGGACACCAGCCAGGCCCGCGGGTTGAGCGGAATGCCATCGCGCTGCCAGCGCTCCACGGCAATGAAGAACGCATCATGCATGGCCTCCTCGGCCAAGTCGAAATCGCCCAACAGGCGGATCAGCGTCGCCAGGATACGCCGCGACTCCCGTCGATAGACCACCTCGACCTGGGCACGCACCTGGTCCGGATCAGCCATCAGTCCGGCATCCGCTGGGTCACCACCTCGACCAAGCGATCCAGGCTCTCCCCCCACCCCTCGTAAAAGCCCATTTCCTCATGGGCTTGGCGATCGTCGGCGTTCCAGTGCCAGGCCCTGGCCGTGTAGCGGGTCTTGCCCTGCTCGTCGTCGAAAGTGATGACGGCCGTCATGAACGCCTTGTCCGACGGCACCCAACCGGGCCCGAAGGCATCGGTGAACACCAGTCGCCGGGGTGCGGCGATCTCCAGGAACACCATCTGGTTGGGGTACTCGGTGCCATCGGGCGCACGCATCAGGGTGCGCAGCAGCCCCCCGACCCACAGTTGCATCTCGCACTCAGGCGTGGTCATGCCATGGGGCCCCCACCACTGCACCAGCCACTGTGGCTCGGTCCAGGCACGGAATACTTTCGCCGGCGGTGCATCGATCAGGCGGCTGATGGACAATTCATGTTGCGCCTTTCCCTGGCCTCTTTGTGCAAGGCTCATTTTTCTTGTTCTCCGTCTGTCAGGATTGCGCGCTCAAGGTTGCAACTGCCGCACCGGCCGGACCTCGACGCTGCCGACCCGCGCTGCCGGGATGCCCTTGGCGATGCTCAAGGCTTCGTTGAGGTCACGCGCGTCGATCAGGTAGAAGCCGGCCAACTGCTCCTTGGTTTCAGCGAAGGGACCATCGGTCAGGCTCATCTGGCCGCCGCGCATGCGCACCGTGGTCGCCGTCTGCACTGGCTTGAGCGCCTCGGCCGCGAGCATGCGCCCGGAACTGTGCAGCGATTCGGCGTAAGCCATGCATTCGGCGTCTTCCGGGCTGTCGGGCAGGCTGTGCAACAGCCCCTCGTCACAATAGACCAGGCACAGGTATTTCATGGTCGTCTCCACCGTTTGGGAAAGTGCGTTTGGCGATAAGCCCTGGCTTTTTCAGCTCACGGTTTGAGGTTGAACAATGCCTTCTGGGTTTCCATGTCGAACGGTGCCGACCAGTGTTCGTGGATCACCTTCCATTGCCCATCGATACGACGATAGCCGACGGTAGCGCGCATGAAGCCGCACTGGCTTTCATCATCCGACGGACCGCAGCGGTTGAGCCAGTGGGCCAGTCCCAGGTCGCCGTCGGCATACACGGTCAATTGCGCGACTTCGAAGACCATCGGCCCGGTACAGAAACTCATGCACATTTCCCAGTGCGCCCGGTAAGTGGCCTTGTCTGTGAACTGCAACTCCTTGATGGCATCGAAGGCCACGATGTCGTCGGCATAGGGCGCGGCGATACCGTCCATGTCACGGGCACGCACGGCTTGCACCCAGCGCTCGATCAGTTGGCGGATCTCGGTTTCGGCTGTGGTGTTCATCGGTATTTCCTCCGACCTGTCATGAGCGGGTGGCGCCGGAGCATCCGGCGCCTTCATGACTGGTCGAACGGCGCTAGAGGAAATCGACAGGGCCCTGGAAAAAATTTGTCATCCCGACACTGCAGGGCCGGGCTGGCCGGCCTCAAGTGCAGGACGGTGCCAGTACCTGCGCATAGCGCTCCCGGTCCACATTCGCGCCACTGAGCACCACTGCCACCTTGCGCCCGGCCTGGCGCTCGCGCTCCTGCAGCAAGGCGGCCAGGGCCGCGGCACCGGCGCCTTCGGCGGTGTTGTGGGTGTCTTCATGGTAGATGCGCATGGCGTGGGCAATCTCTTCGTCATCCACGCGAACGATACGCGCGGCGTGCTCGCGGATCAGGGCGAAAGCATCGGGATGGGGCACGCGGCAGGCCATGCCATCGGCAAAGGTGTCCGCGCTGGCGGTGGTGACGATGCGCCCCTGCTCCAGGCTGAGGGCATAGGCGTCAGCAGCGCTGGAGACCACGCCGACGATCTGCGTCTTCAGCCCCAGCAGGTTGCGCGCCTGGATCAGGCCGCAGATCCCCGAGCCCATGCCGATCGGCACATACACGCAGTCGAGGTCCGCTACCGCCTCGAACAGTTCCAAGGCATAGGTGGCCACGCCGCGCACCAGTTCCGGGTGGAAGGACGGCACCATCTCATAGCCGAGCCGCTCGGCCACGCGCGCCGCTTCTTCACGGGCCTGGTCGAAATCGACTCCATGCTCGATCAGTTCGGCGCCCAACGCGCGCATGGCGGCGTTCTTTTCCCGGGAGTTGCCATGGGGTATCACAATGACCAAAGGCAAGCCTGCCTGGCCCGCAGCCAGGGCCATGCTCTGCCCGTGGTTGCCCCGGGTCGCAGTGACCAGGCCACGGGGCGGTTCGCTTCGGGCCAGCAGCGAGCGCACATAGAGCAGCCCACCGCGGACCTTGAAAGCACCGGTCGGCGCATGGTTCTCGTGCTTGACCCATACCTCGCAACCAACCCGCTCGGCCAGCCGAGGCCAGGCGTATTGCGGGGTAGCGGGAACATGGGCGTGAACCAGTCGGGCAGCATCCTGCAGGGCAGGCAAATCGAACATAGGGTCACCTATCAATCCGGAAGGTTGACCCCAGATCCTAAGCGCCCTGCATCACACAGGTAAAACCTTATCTTGCCTGAGATGCGCAACAGCCTGCCTACAGCTGCCTACCCCGCTCTACTCAAGCAGGCGTTGGCAGCCGTGTGGCAGGCACTGGCACAGGGATGAAATCAGCCTTGGCTGCAACCCTCGCCCATGGCGCGGTACTCAATGGTGTGGACCTTGCCCTGGTGGTCTTCGTAGGTCATGGTGGCAGGCACCACTTCACAGACATTGGGAATGGTCGAAAGGCTGATGACACGCTTGATATCGAGGTTGGTCGAGTAGTCGTACTGCTGGACAACTGGCTGGGTGGACGCAGTGCTGGACTCGTTGGCGAAGGCGAACGAGGACATACCGACCAATGCAAGAATCAGTAATGGTTTCATGGGTTCTAGGCCTTAAAAGCAATCAAGCTGATTGATTGACTTCATATGCCGGAATGGCGCGGAGAAGTTGTCATATCGAACTGCGGAGATGACACGAAGTACCGATCCCGCTTCATACTGCCGGGGATGGATACAGTTTACTCCCCATCCTGAATACTTGAATCCCGAACTCGGACATTCACTGTTGCAAAAATGGTAACAATCCCCGAAAAAGCCGCTCGACAAGGCTCACGCCTCCAGTGTAAAAGCGCCGCTCCAGAGCCTCTACTGGACATTCCCATGCCCATATTGAACTGCAGCCCGCTACTCAGTCACGAACGCGGCCTGCTCGATCATTTCTACCGCCAGCACGGCTCGCGCATGCGCGCTAGCGCCGATGGCCAGCGCTGGGTGGCACGCACCACCGGTATCGTTGGCGGTTTGAGTCTGAGCGAAGTGCCTGGCGGGCAATGGCTGACCGGGTTGTTCGTCGCCCCGCCATGGCGCGGGCGCCAGGTCGCATCGCAACTGGTCGAAGCCGCGCTGGCGGATACGCATGGCCATGTCTGGCTGTTCTGCCACCCGGACCTGCAAGCCTTCTACCAGCGCCTGGGCTTCACTCCAGCCTGCGTCCTGCCTCCCCTCCTCGACGAACGCCTGGCCCGTTACCAACGCAGCAAAACCCTGGTGGCCCTGGCCCGCGCTCAGTCTTCGCGAACGTCCAGCCCGGGGAACAGCACCTCGGTGTAACCGAACTTGCTAAAGTCATGGATGCGCGACGGGTACAGACGGCCGATCAGGTGGTCGCACTCATGCTGCACCACCCGGGCGTGGAAACCGTCGGCGATACGGTTGATCGGCTCGCCCTGGGGGTCGATGCCTTCGTAGCGGATGTGCTTGTAGCGCGGCACCACGCCACGCAAGCCGGGCACCGAGAGGCAGCCTTCCCAGCCGTCCTCGACCTCGGTGGTCAAGGGGGTGATCAGCGGATTGAGCAGAATGGTCTGCGGCACGGCCTCCGCGTCGGGGTAGCGCTCGCTGCGCTCGAAGCCAAAGATCACCAACTGCAGGTCAATACCGATCTGCGGCGCCGCCAGGCCGACGCCGCCGACATGGCGCATGGTCTCGAACATGTCATCGATCAACTGCTGCAGTTCAGCACTGCCGATCAGCTTCTCTGGCACCGGCGGGGCGATGCGCAGCAGGCGCTCATCGCCCATTTTCAGGATGTCACGGATCATCAGTGGTTCGACTCAGGAGGATGAGAGGGCGTCGGTTGCGGATGCTCGTGCCCAAGTACGCTCAATGGCTTCTTGGGCTGCGCCTCCTGCGTACTGTCGGCTTCCTTTTCGCCAGGGTTCTTGCCCTCGGCCGACATGTGTTCGATCACCGCGTTCATTTCCGCGCCGAGCAGCAGCACGGCAGCGGAGATATAGAAATACAGCAACAGGACGATGATTGCACCGATGCTGCCGTACATGGCGTTGTAGTCGGCGAAGGTCTTGACGTAGTAACCGAACGCCAGCGAGGCGACGATCCAGACCACCACAGCCAGCACCGAGCCAGGCGTGATAAAGCGGAACTCCTGCTTCACATCGGGCATGACGTAGTAGATCAGCGCCACCGCCACCATCATCAGAATGATGATCGCCGGCCAGCGCAGGATGGTCCATACGGTGACGATGAACTCCTTCATGCCGATCTGCGCGGCGATCCATTCCATCACCTGCGGCCCGAGCACCATCAGCGCCGCCGCTGCCAGCAACATGCCGGCAATGCCCACGGTATAGAAGATCGACAGCGGAATGCGCTTCCATACCGGACGGCCTTCCGACACATCGTAGGCGGCGTTCATGGCGCTCATCATCAACCGCACGCCGGCCGAGGCAGTCCACAAGGCGATCACGATACCCACCGACAACAACCCACCCTTGGATTGCTGCAACTGGTCGATCACCGGGTTGACCTGCTCCAGGGCCTGGGGCGGCAACACCAGCTCCGACTGCAGGCGCAGCCAGGTGAAGAAGTCCGGCAGGTGCAGGAAACCGATCAGGGCAATCAGGAACAGCAGGAAAGGGAACAGGGAAAACAGCATCTGGTAGGCCAGGGCTGACGCATAGGTCGACATCTCGTCATCAAGGAACTCACTGACGGTGCGCACCAGCACACGATGCAGGGGTTGACCTTGTAGGGAGGGGAAAATCATAGCGTCTCCTTTCGCCGCTCGACTGTCATCGGAACAGGTCACCCCCCCTTGGGGCGCCCGTGACTGCCACTTAGTCTAATAGACCATGCTCCCGCCGTTACTACTCATTAACCGCGCCATGAAAAACGGCCACCCTCGGTGACCGTCATATGTACTGCCTAAGTGTCATGGTTTCTTCACGGCATCCTTGACCTTGCCGACGGCCTGCTGGACCTCGCCCTTGAGTTCCTGAGCCTTGCCTTCGGCACGCAGCTTGTCATTGTCGGTGGCCTTGCCGACGCCTTGCTTGATATTGCCAACCGCTTCGTTGGCCACGCCTTTGACTTTGTCCTTGGTGCCACTCATGGAAATTCTCCTGAAGGAAAAGACACGGGGAACCGTGCCGACAGAGAGTCGACCTGCCCGCCTTCAGCAGAGTTTCAATTATTTGCTCTCTGCAGGCTGGACGGTAAAACAGCGGGCGAATACCGCACCGAATCGCTCGCTTGCGCTGCGCCTGGGCAGCCTCCTGCCCTAGAATCCGGGCCCGAGCGGGGCCACAGGGTCGCCGCTGATAAAAACAACAGCTACTGGAACTCCGCCCCATGCGCGTATTGCCTGTGCTGGCAGCCCTGCTGCCGCTGCTTCCCTTGTCTGTCTTCGCCAGTGCGCCCGAAACCGTGCTGCGCGTCGACCGCTACGCCGATGACGACCAGCCCGGCAGCCTGCGCTGGGCCATCGAGACCAACAACCAGAACCCCGGCCAGTACCGCATCGAGATCCAGGCGGTCGGCCAGCCGCCCTACGTGATCCGCCCGACCCGCGCCCTGCCACCGATCCAGGGGCCAGTGCAGGTGACCGGCAGCGCCTGGGCACGCGACGGCCAATACATTGCCATCGACGGCTCGGCCTACATCAAGGGCGAAGGTACCCGCGCCTGCCCGGGTGCCCTGCCCGGCCAGTACGGCACCAACGTGCGCACCACCACTGGGCCAGGGCTGGTGCTGCGCGACACCCAGGGCGTGCAGATCAGCGGCCTGGAAGTACGCAATTTCTGCATCGGCATCCTGGTCAACCGCGCCAGCCACAACGTCATCCAGGACAACCGCATCGTCGCCAACAAGGGCGGTGCCGGCATCATGCTCACCGGTGACGACGGCAAGGGCAATCCGACCGCCACCAGCACCGTCAACAACAAGGTGCTGCGCAACCAGTTGATCGACAATGGCGACGGCCTGGAGCTGACCCGTGGCGCCGCCTTCAACCTGGTGGCCGACAACCTGTTCCGCTCGACCCCGGCCAACCCGGAGCCGTCCCAGGGCATCGAGATCCTCCTGGGCAACGACAACAGTGTGGTGCGCAACCGCTTCGAGAACTATTCCGATGGCCTGCAGATCAACTGGGGCCACCGCAACTACCTGGGTGCCAACACCTTCAGCGGCAACTCCATCGGCGTCAGCGTCACCGGCGAAGGCAACATCCTCGACGGCAATTTGATCCACGGCAACCGCATCGGCATAGCCCTGCGTCCGGAACCGGACGTCACCCGCACCCGCCTGAGCGCCAACCGCATCTGGAACAACGGCCAGGACATCCGCCGCTGCGAAGCCGGGGGCTCCTGCGTGCCGGACCAACGCACCGGCGCCATCGTCTTCGGCGTACCGGCCCAGGCTCACGCGCTGTACGTAGGCTCGCGGGGCATCGGCGCGGACCTGGCGGAGAAGGACCAAGCGATCATCTGCGACGCCCAAGGCGCCCCGGCCGGTTGCCAGCCGCTGCCCAACCACAACCAACAGCCGCCACGCCTGACCGGGCTGGAGGGTGATCGTCTGCTGGGTGAAGTACAGGGACCGCCGTCGAGCCTGCTGCGTGTGGAGTTGTTCGGCAATGCCACGGCGGATGCGCGCGAGGCGGAACAGTATCTGGGGGATGTACAGGTGAGCAGTGATGCCCAGGGCAAGGCACGGTTCGAGTATGTGCTGGAAGGTGCCGGTGCGTTGCATAGCTTCACGGCGACCGTGACCACGGCCGATGGCGCCACATCGGAGCTGAGCCAACCGCTGCGGCGCTGAAGCCGAAAGCCCCTAGGCGACACTATCGCAGGCTCCAGCACCGGGATGAGCTGAACAGACGCAGGCTTGCCCCGCGATCGGGGGCCCCGCACAATGGCGGGTCTTTTACGCGTCAACCGCAGGAACCTGCATGAAACTCGACAAGCCCACCGCCATCGCCCGCCGCAACGAAGCGCTGGCCAAGCCGGCGCTGAACCGCGACAACACCCTGTTCGCCATCCTCGACCGCAAGCGCAACCTGTGGTGGTTCGAAGTACCGGTGGCCTTGCTGCGCAAGGGCCAGCCCGACTGGGTCAACCTGTTGCTGCACACACCGGAAACCGACGAACTGCAGCACCTCAAGGTGCCGACCAGCTACCTGCGCGCCCATCAGGAGCAGATGGAGGTCCGCCACCCGGGCAAACGCCGCTCGACCATCAGCCTGGCCCTGAGCGCCGACCGCGACTCGCTGCTGCGCGATACCCGCCCGGGCGGTGAAAACCTGGACTTCAAGACCTTCCTGCAGGTGTGATCAGACCCGCTCGATCCGGTCGTCAAGGATGACGATCCGGCCTTCCTTGTACAGCGAGCCGATGGCCTTCTTGAAGTTGCCCTTGCTGACGCCGAACAGCTCGCTGATCAGCTGCGGATCGCTCTTGTCACTGACCATCAGCACACCATCGGCGGCCTGCAGGCGCTCCATGATCTGCTCCGGCAGGCTGCTGGCCAGGGCCTGGCCGACTGGCTGCAGGCTCAGGGCGATCTTGCCGTCGCTGCGCACTTCCTTGATATAACCCTTCTCGTGCATACCCGAACGCAGGAACTTGAACACCTCGTTCTTGTGGATCAGGCCCCAGTGCCGGTTGTTGATGATCGCCTTGAAGCCCATCGGCGTCTGCCCGGCCACCAGCAACTCCACAGGCTGACCCGGCTTGTAGTCCACCGGCGCGTTGTCCAGGTAGCGGTCCAGCTTCGCGGTGGCGGTGATGCGCCGCGTGCGCTTGTCCAGGTAGGCGTGCACCACGCAGTAGTCGCCGACCTTCAGGGGATGCTTCTCTTCGGAGTACGGCATCAGCAGGTCCTTGGCCAGCCCCCAGTCCAGGAAGATGCCGATGCTATTGATGTCCTTGACCTTGAGGCTGGCGAACTCGCCGACCTGCACCTTGGGTTTCTCGGTGGTGGCGATCAACTGGTCTTCGCTGTCCAGGTAGACGAACACATTGAGCCAGTCATCGACTTCGGTGGGCGTGTCTTTCGGGATATAGCGGTTGGGCAGCAGGATCTCGCCATCGGCGCCACCGTCCAGGTACAGACCGAAGTCCGTGTGTTTCACGATTTGCAAACTGTTGTAACGCCCGACTAGAGCCATTTGGGAAAATCCTCATCACAAGGCAGCTATTCTACACCTGAACCTGCCGGATCGCCCGACTGCACATCCCCGGGAACCGCCGGAGCCTTCTTGCGTCTACAGCCAGCTAGCCCTTGCAAGGATTCGCTCATGCCCCTCTGCCTGACCAAAGCCCTGCGCCCGCTCCTGTTGTTGACCGCCTTCATCCTGGCCCTGGTGGCGTGCAGCCGCATCGACCTCGCCTACCGCAACCTCGATGTACTGGTGCCCTGGTCGCTGGGCGACTACCTGAACATGAACCGCCAGCAGAAGGCCTGGCTCGACCAGCGCCTCAAGCAGCACCTGGCCTGGCATTGCCAGACGCAGTTGCCCGGTTACCTGGACTGGCTCGACCGCATCCAGCAGATGGTCGCCCGCGATGATGTCACCGACCAGCAACTGCAACTGCGTACCAACGAGGCCCGCCAGGCCATTGGCCGTGTCGCCGAAGCGATCACCCCTTCTGCCGCGCAACTGCTGCGCGACATGGACGACAGGCAAGTACGCAAGATGCGCGAAGCCTTCAGCGAAGACATCCGCGAACGCCAGGCCAAGTATGTGGATACCCCGCTGGCACGGCAGATCGAGCGCCGTGCCGAGCGCATGGAAAAACGCCTGACTCCTTGGCTGGGCGAACTCAACCCGGCCCAGCGCCTGCGGGTGATGACCTGGTCCCAGGATCTGGGCGAACAGAACCGCCAGTGGCTGGCCAACCGCGCCCACTGGCAGCAGCAGTTCGGCCTACTCATGGAACAACGCCACACCTCCAGCTTCGAGCCCCGCCTGGCCCAACTGCTACAGCACCGCGAAAGCCTGTGGACCCCGGAATACCGCATCGCCTTCCAACGCACCGAACAACAAGCCCGCAGCCTGCTGGTGGACCTGATCAAGCACAGCACCCCAGGCCAGCGTCAGTTCCTGCAGGACCGCCTTACCAAGGTGCGGGCCGACTTCAGCGCATTGAAGTGCCTGAAAAGCTGAATGCCTGCACGGCCAAGGCCGCCTAGCGCCCCTTGCGCCGATAAGGGAACACATCGATCACCTTCCCGTCCTGGATCGCGGCCTGTAACCCCTTCCAATAGTCGGCGTCGTACAACTCCCCATGCAACCGGCAGAACAACCGCCGCTGGCCGATATCGGCGAAGAGAAACGGCGGGAATTCCTCGGGAAACACGTCATGCGGCCCGATCGAATACCAGGGCTCGCCAGACATTTCGTCCTCCGGGTACCTCGGTGGCGGGATATGGCGGAAGTTGACCTCGGTGAGAAAGCTGATTTCGTCGTAGTCATAGAACACCACGCGGCCATGGCGGGTGACGCCGAAATTCTTCAGCAGCATGTCGCCGGGGAAGATGTTCGCCGCCGCCAGTTGCTTGATCGCCAGGCCATAGTCCTCCAGGGCCTCGAGCACCTGGGCTTCGCTGGCCTGCTCCAGGTACAGATTCAGCGGAGTCATACGCCGTTCGGTCCAGCAATGACGCACCAGCACCGTATCGCCCTCCAGGCTCACGGTGGAGGGCGCCACTTCCAGCAGTTCGGCCAGGCAGTCAGGCTCGAACTTGCTGAGCGGGAAGCGGAAGTCGGCGAACTCCTGGGTATCGGCCATGCGCCCGACCCGGTCGACGCTCTTCACCAGCCGGTACTTCTCGATCACCGTGGCGCGGTCGACGGTCTTGGACGGCGAGAAGCGGTCCTTGATGATCTTGAATACGGTATTGAAGCCCGGCAGGGTGAACACGCTCATGACCATGCCGCGCACACCGGGGGCCATGATGAAGCGGTCGTCGGTGTTGGCCAGGTGGTTGATCAGCGCGCGGTAAAACTCCGACTTGCCGTGCTTGTAGAAACCGATCGAGGTGTACAACTCGGCAATGTGCTTACCCGGCAGGATGCGCTTGAGAAAACCGACGAACTCAGCCGGCACCGGCACATCGACCATGAAGTAGGAACGGGTGAAGGAGAAGATGATCGACACCTCTGCCTCGTCGGTGATCAGGGCGTCGATCTCGATGCCATGGCCTTCACGGTGCAGCAACGGTATCACCAGCGGCCATTGCTCTTCGGGGGTGAACAGACGGCCGACCAGGTAGGCGCCCTTGTTGCGGTACAGCACCGGCGAGAACAGCTCCACCGCCAGCGCCGGGTCCTTGCACACCCAGTCGGGCAGGCTCTCGCGCAACTGAGCTTCCAGGCGCGCCAGGTCAGTGCCAAGGTCGCCATAGGGCACGTCGAACCCATAATCGGCGAATATCCGTTGCAGCAACCCGGCCAGGCTGCCCTCGGGGCGGTAGGTCCGGGTTTGCGCGGCGCGCTCGTGGCTACGGAGCGAGGGCCGCGTAGTGTGGATGAACATGCAACCATCGCTGATCAGGTCATGGCTGAACAGGCTGCAGAAGATCGAGTTGTACCAGGTCTCGGACAACTCATCGTCCAGGCGCGGGTCGATCAGGGTGATATAAGCGCTCTTGACCAGCGGCCACTGGCTCACATCCAGCAGCACGTCCTCGGCGAAGCCCTTGCGCAGCCAACCGCTGACTTCGCCGACCTTCTCTTCATAGAGGCTGATCCGCGCCGCGGCCGCACGCTGGCTCTCCTGCCAGCACGCCTGTTCGAAGCGCTCGCGGGCGCCGATGGTGATCTGGCGGAAATGCTCGCGGTAGTTATCGAAGCCATCGAGAATCATCCGGGCAATATCGGCAGCCGGCCATAACGGGGGCATAAGCGAGACCTCAGCAGGGGTTCAAGCGCTGAGCTTAGTCAGCGTCCGCGGTTGCGCGCCAGTCCAATTACAGCGCAAGAAAGGACAAGAAGGCCTTCGCCGATCTGGCGTACACTCGCGCCCTGCCCCCCTGCCGGAGACCCGCGTGAGCCCCATTGCCTTTACCCGCCTGCTGACACTCGCCGCTGTCTGGGGCGCCAGCTTCCTGTTCATGCGCATCATCGCCCCGGTCCTCGGCACTTTGCCGACTGCCTTTTTCCGGGTGTCGATCGCCTGCCTAGGGCTGATGGTGATCCTGGCCGTGATGCGGGTGCGCTGGGACTTCAACGGCAAACTCGGCGTCTGCCTGATACTGGGCATGATCAACTCGGGGATCCCGGCCACCTTCTATTCGGTGGCGGCGCAGGTGCTACCAGCCGGTTACTCGGCAATCTTCAACGCCACCACGCCGCTGATGGGCGTACTGATCGGCGTGCTGTTCTTCCGCGAACCCATGACCCTGGCCAAACTGTGCGGCATCTTCCTCGGCCTGTTCGGCGTCGGCATCCTCAGTGGCGCCGGCCCGGTGGCCCTGGACATATCGCTGCTGCAGGGGGCGGCCTCGTGCCTGGCGGCGACCACCTGCTATGGCTTCGCCGGCTACCTCGCCCGCCACTGGCTGGACCAGCAAGGCGGCCTCGACAGCCGCCTGTCCGCCCTGGGCAGTATGCTCGGCGCGACCTTGCTGCTATTGCCGCTGTTCGCCTGGAGCGTCCTGACCCAGCCTCCGGCCAGTTGGGGCGGCTGGCCGGTGTGGCTGTCGCTGCTGGGCCTGGGCCTGGTGTGCACGGCGTTCGCCTACATCCTTTATTTCCGCCTGCTCAGCGAGATCGGCCCGGTCAAGGCCAGCACCGTGACCTTCCTGATCCCAGCCTTCGGCGTGCTCTGGGGCGCCTGGCTGCTGGACGAGCCGCTGTCCATGGCGCACCTGTATGGCGGGCTGCTGATTGCCGCGGCCCTGTGGCTGGTACTCAAGCCTGCCCGCCGCGCGTAAGGCTTCAGATCGGTTCATGACTGGCCGGGGCATACGCCCCGCGCCGTTCCACCTACGAAACACCCCCTCCTCGATGTGTTTCTTCAGCGTTACCGGAAATGCCCCCTCCGCTCGCACGGACGACATAGCGTGCCCATTCGCTGTGCAATTTCGTGCCATATAAAAAACCATGTTTCATATATAAAACATGCCATTTTTCATCCATCTACACCAACCCATTAATTAATAAAGACTTTTCAATTAAAAAAAGGTTTTCCAGCAACTGGCATTGTTCATGCACTAAACGGCGTATCACCTATAAAACAGACCAGAGAGCTCCCCCAATGGCTGTGAAAGAGATGTACGCAATTGCCCCGCGCTGGGATGTTCCACACCCCCAGGACAATCCGGCACCCGCGGAAATCGAATTCCGCAATGTCGGCAAATGCTTCAAGGCCAAAGGCCAGTCCGAAGCGCCTTTCGCCATCCGTGACGTGAACTTCACGATTCGCCGTGGCGAAGTGGTTTCGATCATCGGCCCCTCCGGTTGCGGCAAGAGCACCATCCTCAACATGGGATCGGGCCTGTACCGCCCCAGCGAGGGCGAGGTCCGGGTCGGAGGTGAAGTAGTGAACGGCCCCGTCTCCAAGGTCGCCTTCATGCTGCAGAAGGACCTGTTGATGCCCTGGCGCAGCATCCGCCGCAATGTCGAGCTGGGCCTGGAAATCCAGGGCATGCCTGCGGCCAAACGCCAGACGATCGCTGAAGATCTGCTCAAACGCTGCCACCTGCAAGGCTTTGCCGACCACTACCCCTTCCAGTTGTCGGGTGGCATGCGCCAGCGCGCCGCCCTGGCCCGCACCCTGGCCATCGATCCCCAGGTCTTGTTCCTCGATGAGCCGTTCTCGGCCCTCGATGCGCAAACCAAGATGATCCTGCAGCAAGACCTGGCGCAGATGCTGTTCGAAGAGAAGAAGACCGCCCTATTCATCACCCACGACCTGGTCGAGGCGATTGCCCTGTCCGATCGCCTGCTGGTCATGAGTGCCCGCCCCGGCACCATCATCGAAGAGATCGAAGTCGACCTACCGTTTCGCGAGAACCCGCTGGAACGCCGCAAGCTGCCTGAGATCGGCCCCCTCGCCGGACGCCTGATGGAGCTGCTGAAAGTCGGCGAAGACACCGAACTGCATTGATAACGCCCACCGGCCCATCCACCGATTCAGGAGTAAGCATGTTCAAGTCATTCTTCAAGCACCTGGCTCACACCTCCTTGATGGCCGTCGGCCTGGGCCTGGCCCTGCAGGCCCAGGCCGCGCCGACCAAGGTCACCTACCTGCTGCCGGCGCCGCCCAGCTCACCGGCCTTCGCGCCGTGGATCATCGCCAAGGAAAAGGGCTACTACAGCGACCGTGACCTGGACATCACCTTCATCGCCGCCAAAGGCGGTGTCGATGTGGCCAAGCAGATCGGCGCCGGCAATGCCCTGGTCGGTGGCGCCATCGGCGATACCCCGATCATCGTTCGCGCCAACGGCATCCCGGTGCGCGCCGTGGCCGTGCTCGGTGCTGGCGGGGTCACCATGATCGCCACCAATGCCGGCGAGAACATCCACTCGGTGAGCCAGCTCAAGGGCAAGACCCTGACCGTGATGTCCTACTCCGACACCACCTACTACGCCCTGCTCGCTTCGCTGCGCAAGGCCGGCCTTGGCAAGGACGACGTAGACATCCAGGCCGCCGGCCCTTCCGGCGTCTGGCAGCTGTTCTCGGCGAACAAGTCCCAGGCCATGGCCGCCGTGCCGGACTGGGTGGTCAACGCCGAAGAAGCCGGCCTCAAGCTCGAACTGATCCCGCGCGAGCAAATCTTCGAAAGCATGGCCCAGGCCATCCTCGCCTCCGATGACGCCATCGCCCAGCACCCCGAGATCGTCCGCGGCGTGGTCCAGGCCACCCTGCAAGGCATGCAGGACATCATCCAGGACCCGAAAGCCGCCGCCGCCACCTTTGCCCGCGCCGTACCGGCCTATGCCGGCAAGGAAGCATCGCTGGAGAAGACCCTGCGCCTCTACGTGCAGCACGTCTACGCCAACCAGCCCGTGCTCGGCCGCATAGACCCCGCGCGACTGGACGCCGTGCGCAAGTTCTATGTCAACGAAGGCATCGTGCCCCGGGAGCCGAAGCTCGACGAGCTCTACAGCAACCAGTTCATCGAAACCAGCACCGCGGCCAAATGACGGTCACTGCAACCAAGGTAATCGCCTGATGAGAAACCTCAACACTTCCGTGCTCGGCAGCGTCGCCCTGCTGATCCTCTTTCTGCTGCTCTGGCAGTGGGGTCCCGGGCTGCTCGGCATGCCCGAGTTCGTCATGCCGCAACTGAGCCGCGTGGCCCAGGAAAGCCTGCTGATGTGGCAGTCCGGCAACCTGCTGCAACACACCCTGATCACGGCCTTCGAGATCATCGTCGGCTTCGGCCTGGGCGCCCTGCTGGGTGTGGCCATCGGCGTGTCGCTGGGCCTCTCGCCGTCGGCCGAGGCCATGCTCTCGCCGTACATCCTGGCGCTGCAGATCGCGCCCAAGGTGGCCTTCGCCCCGCTGTTCGTCATGTGGCTGGGCTACACCATCTATCCGAAGATCCTCATCGCCATCCTGATCGTGTTCTTCCCGGTGATGATCAACGTGCTCTCGGCCATCCGCACGGTCGACCCAGACATGATCAACCTGGTGCGCACCATGAACGCCAGCCGCTGGCAGATCTTCCGCCTGGTGGAGTTCCCATCGGCCATGGCCGCGCTGTTCTCCGGGCTGCGCATCGCCTCGACCCTGGCGGTGATCGGAGTGACCGTCGGCGAGCTGGTCGGTGGCAACCAAGGCCTGGGCTTCCTGCTGGTGGACGCTGAAGGCCAGGGCAACACCGCCGGGGTGTTCGTCGCCATCGTCATGCTCACCCTGATCGGCGTGCTCGCCTACGGCGCGGTGGTCTGGGCCGAGAAGCGCGTCCTGCATTACCTCCCCAAAGCCATGCTGAGTACCCAATGATGACTTCCTTCAAGAACCTGCTCGAAGGCCGTCGCGTACTGGTCACCGGCGGCGCCAGGGGCTTGGGCTATGCCTTCGCCCAAGCCATCGCCCAAGCCGGTGCGCGCGTGGTGATCGCCGACATCCTCGCCGGCCGCGTGCAACAGGCCGCCTGCGACCTGTCTGCCCAGGGCCTGGATGTCAGCGGCGTGACCCTGGACCTGGCCAGCCCCGAATCCATCGACGCCTGCGTGGAGCGCACGATCAAGCGCCTGGGCGGCCTCGACGGGCTGGTCAACAACGCCTCGATCACCAACTCCGGCGGCAAGACCTGCGAAGAGCTGGACATCGAGACCTGGGACCAGGTCATGCAAGTCAATGTCCGCGGCACCTGGCTGATGACCCGTGCCACCCTGCCGGCCCTGCGCGCCAGCGGCCACGGGGCGGTGGTCAACCTGGCCTCCGACACCCCGCTGTGGGGCGCGCCGAACCTGTTGGCCTACGTCGCCAGCAAGGGCGCGATCATCGCCATGACCCGCAGCCTGGCCCGGGAACTGGGCAACGACAACATCACCGTCAATGCCATCGCCCCCGGCCTGGTGCTGGTCGAGGCCACTGCCTACGTGCCCGAGGCCCGTCACCGCCTGTACACCGAACAACGGGCCATCCAGCGCCCACAACTGCCCGACGACGTCAGTGGCGCCGTGCTATTCGCCCTGTCCGACCTGTCGCGCTTCATCACTGGACAAACCCTGCCGGTCAACGGCGGGTTCGTCATGCCCTGAGCAAGGAGAAGACCATGACCGATCTTTCCGTACAACAAGACGCCCCCAAATCCTGGGACCAACCGGACGGGACCGACCTGGCCAGCTGGATGCAGACACGCATCGCCCGCTATGAAACCCGTCGCTACGACTGGGACGCGCTGAAGTTCCAGGCCGACTACGACCCCAAATTCCGCCGTGCGCAAATGCGCTACGTCGGCACCGGCGGCACCGGTGTCAGCAGCGACATGAACACCATTCCCTCGGAGCATTTCACCTTCTCCACCATGGTCATCCCGGCCGGCCACGAAGGCCCGCCCCACCTGCACACTGACGTCGAAGAAGTGTTCTTCGTCCTGCGCGGCAAGCTCAAGGTGATCATCGAAAAAGATGGCGAGCGCTTCGAGACCGTGCTCACCGACCGCGACCTGATTTCCGTACCACCAGGCGTGTATCGCGAAGAGATCAACATCGGTGACGAAGATGCCCTGATGTGCGTGATGCTCGGTGCGAAAAAGCCGGTGACCCCAACCTATCCGCCAGCCCACCCGCTGGCCTCGATCAAGCGCGGATAAGCCATGAGCCCGGTCACCGACACGCTTCTCGCGCCCCTGCGACAGCACCTCGAACGGCACTTCGCCGAGCGCCTGCTGCGCCTGGGCGATGGCCTGCAAGGCGTGCGCGAAGCGGGCAGCGGAGCAGCCATCGTGTTGCTGCACGGCATCGGCTCCGGCGCCGCGTCATGGCTGCAGGTGGCCATGGCGTTGAGCGCCCAGGCACGGGTCATCGCCTGGGACGCCCCCGGTTACGGCCAGTCCGCGCCACTGCCGATGGCCGTGCCAAAGGCAGGCGACTACGCCCAGCGCCTGGGGCAACTGCTCGACGCCCTGGACATCGAGCGCTGCGTGCTGGTTGGCCATTCCCTGGGCGCGCTGACCGCAGCGGCTTTCGCCCAGGCCCAGCCCCAGCGGGTCAGCCGCCTGGTGCTGCTCAGCCCAGCGCGCGGCTACGGCGCGCCGGAACAGGCCGAGCAAGGCCGGGCGGTGCGCAGCAAACGCCTACATACGCTGGAGCAGTTGGGCATCGCGCAAATGGCCCGCGAGCGCAGCGCCCACATGCTCTCGGCCTCGGCCAGCGCGACGGCCCAAGCTTGGGTGCAATGGAACATGGCGCGTCTGCTGCCACAAGGCTACCGCCAGGCCGTCGAGTTGCTGTGCGGCGACCACCTGCTGCGCTACCGCGCCCAGGCGGTGCCCTGCGAAGTGCATTGCGGCAGCGCTGACGGCATTACCCGGCCCGAAGACTGCCAGGCCGTAGCCAGCGCCTTCGCGGCTCCGTTCACCCTGATTGCCGGTGCCGGCCATGCCTGCGCCATCGAACAACCCGATGCGGTGACCGGGCGCCTGGCCCTGGCACTGGACGCTTCCCTCACAGGTACTGTGTTATGAACGATACGGATTCGTTGAAAGAAAACCAGGACAAGTACATCGTCCCCGGCCTGGAACGCGGCCTGCTGCTGTTGTGCGAATTCAGCCGGCAGAACCGCACCCTGACCGCCCCGGAACTGGCCCGGCGCCTGGAACTGCCCCGCTCGACCATCTTCCGCCTGCTGACGACCCTGGAAACCATGGGCTTCGTCACCCGCAGTGGCAATGAGTACCGCCTCGGCATGTCGGTGCTGCGCCTGGGCTTCGAATACCTGGCATCACTGGAGCTGACCGAGCTGGGCCAACCGCTGCTGGCGCGCCTGTGCGACCGCCTGAACTACCCGAGCAATCTGGTGGTGCGCGATGGCCGCTCGATCGTCTACGTGGCCAAGGTCTCGCCGCCCTCGGTGTTCTCTAGCGCGGTCACCGTCGGTACCCGTCTGCCTGCCCACGCCACAGTGCTCGGCCGCATCCTCCTGGAGGACCTGAGCCTGGCCGAACTGCGCGAGCTGTACCCAGAGGAACACCTGGAGCAGTACTCGCTCTGCACGCCGAAAACCGTGCTGGAGCTGTTCGACCTGGTTCAGGCCGACCGCCTGCGCGGCTATGTCAGCGGCGAGGGCTTCTTCGAATCGACCATCTCCACCGTCGCCGCCCCCGTGCGCGACGCCAGCGGCCGAGTGGTCGCCGCCCTGGGGGTGACTATCCCCACGGTGCAGATAGGCCACGTCAACTTCGACAACCTGCTCGGCCAGGTCCGCGGCAGCGCCGACGAGTTGTCCAGGCTGCTCAACTACACGCCCCACAGCGGCCACGGCCGTGTCACTGCGTTGATGAGGGACTGAGATGAACCTCTACCAACTGCATGACAGCACCGCCATCGTCACTGGCGGCTCCTCCGGCATCGGCTATGCCTGCGTCGAGCTGTTGCTCGAAGCCGGGGCTCGAGTGGCCTTCTGCGGACGTGACGCAGAGCGCCTGCGCAATGCCGAGGCCCGCCTGCGCGAACGCTTCCCCGAGGCCCGCCTGCTGGCCCAGGTGTGCGACGTGCTCGACGCAGAATCAGTGCAAGCCTTTGCCGCTGCCAGCCTGGCCGCGCTTGGACCGGCCCGGGTACTGGTCAACAACGCCGGCCAAGGCCGGGTCTCGACCTTCGCCGACACCAGCGATGAGGCCTGGAGCGAAGAGCTGCACCTGAAGTTCTTCTCGGTGATCCACCCGGTGCGCGCCTTCATGGCGCAACTGCAAAGCCAGGCTGGTGCCGCCATCGTCTGCGTCAACTCGCTGCTGGCCAGCCAGCCGGAGCCGCACATGGTCGCCACCTCGGCTGCCCGAGCGGGCCTGAAGAATCTGGTGCGCTCTATGGCCAGCGAATTCGCCGAACACGGCATCCGGGTCAACGGCATCCTCATCGGCCTGGTCGAGTCCGGGCAATGGCGCCGGCGCTTCGAGGCCCGTGAAGAACGCGAGCTGGACTGGGCGCAATGGACCGCCCGCCTGGCTCAACGCAAACACATTCCCCTGGGCCGCCTGGGCCTGCCCAAAGAGGCAGCCCAAGCGATCCTGTTCCTGGCTTCGCCCCTGTCGGCCTACACCACTGGCAGCCATATCGATGTATCCGGAGGCCTGTCCCGCCATGCGTAATGAAAACACTGTCACCGTCGGCGCCGTCATCACTGCGTTTCTCGAACAATGCGAGGTCAAGGCCGCGTTCGGCGTAATCTCGATCCACAACATGCCGATCCTCGATGCCTTCGCCGTGCGCGGCAACATCCGCTTCGTCATGGCCCGCGGCGAAGCCGGCGCCACCAACATGGCCGACGCCTATGCTCGCACCACCGGTGGCCTGGGCGTGTGCCTGACCTCCACCGGTACCGCCGCCGGCAATGCCGCCGGGGCCATGGTCGAGGCGCTGACCGCCGGCACGCCGTTGCTGCACATCACCGGGCAGATCGAGACCCCGTACCTCGATCAGGAGCTGGCCTATATCCACGAGGCCCGCGACCAACTGACCATGCTCAAGGCCGTATCCAAGGCCGCGTTCCGCGTGCGCAGCGTGGAGACCGCGCTGAGCACCCTGAAGCTGGCCGTGCAGACCGCCCTGACCGCCCCCACCGGCCCGGTCAGCGTGGAAATCCCGATCGACATCCAGTCCACCTTCATCCCCATGCCCACCGACCTCTCGCCACTGCCGGTGCCGGTCGCGGTACCCTCGCCCGAAGCCCTGGACCTGGTCGCCGAGCGCCTGGCCGGAGCCACCCGCCCGTTGCTCTGGCTCGGTGGCGGCGCCCGCCATGCCGGCCCACAGGTCAAGCGCCTGCTGGACATGGGCGTCGGCGTGATCACCTCGACCCAAGGCCGTGGCGTGGTCAACGAAGACGATGAACGCTGCCTGGGCGCCTTCTCGCAGAACAAGCTGGTCGAAGGTTTCATGCAGACCTGCGACGCACTGGTGGTGGCCGGTTCGCGCCTGCGCAGCAACGAGACCTTCAAGTACGCCCTGAAGCTGCCGCGCACCACCCTGCGTATCGACGCCAACCCGGCCATCGAAGGCCGCAGTTACCCCAGCGACCTGTTCATCTGCGGCGACTCGGCGCTGGCCCTCGACGGCCTGGCCGACCGCCTGCAAGGCCGCCTGCGCATCGACCCGAACTTCCTGCCCGAGCTCAAGGCCGTGCGTGAACAGTCCCGTGCGCAACTGGTCGCCGACCTCGGCCCGTACTCGGCCATGGTCGAGCAGTTGCAGGCCCTGACTGGGCGCAACTTCTCCTGGGTGCGCGACGTAACCCTGTCCAACAGCATCTGGGGCAACCGCCTGCTCAACCTCTATCACCCACGAGCCGGCGTGCACGCCCTCGGCGGGGGGATCGGCCAGGGCTTGGCGATGGGCATCGGCGCGGCGGTGGCGGCAGCGGAAACCGCGCCGGAACGCAAGGTCTTCGCCCTGGCCGGTGACGGCGGCTTCATCCTCAACCTGGGCGAGCTGGCGACCCTGGTCCAGGAAAAAGCCAATGTGGTGATCCTGCTGATGAACGACCAGCGCTATGGCGTGATCCGCAATATCCAGGACGCTATCTACGGCGCCCGCCACGCCTATGTCGAACTGCACACCCCCGACTACGCCAAGCTCGCCGAATCCCTCGGCCTGCGCCATGGCTTGGTCAGCGACCTGAAGGACTTCGGTCCGGTACTCGACAGCGCCCTCGGCGACAGCGGCCCTTTCCTGCTGGAAGTGGACATGCTCAGTGTCGGCAGCTTCGCCACCCAGTTCGCCGGCCCGCCCAACAGCGAGACCAAGGCCCAAAAGGCCACGGCCTGAGGAACACGCCATGTTGCATATCACCATGATCGGCTGCGGCGCCATCGGCGTCGGCGTGCTCGAGCTGCTGGAGAAAGACCCGCAGTTGTGCGTCGACGCGGTCATCGCCTCGGCCGGCTCCGAAGACTTGGTACGCCAGCGCCTGGCCAGTTTCGGCCAGCCGCCGCAAGTGCTCACCGCCCTGCCCGCCGACGCCCGTCCCGACCTGCTGGTCGAGTGCGCCGGGCACAAGGCCATCGAGGAGCATGTGTTGCCTGCGCTGGAGCGCGGCATCGCCTGCCTGATCGTCTCGGTGGGGGCGCTGTCGGAGGTCGGCTTGGTCGAGCGTCTGGAAGCGGCAGCAGCCCGTGGCAACACGCGGATCGAGCTGCTGCCCGGCGCCATTGGTGGCATCGATGCGCTGTCGGCGGCCAAGGTCGGCGGCCTGGACTCGGTGGACTACACCGGCCGCAAGCCGGCGCGGGCCTGGAAGAACACCCCGGCCGAGCAGGTCTGCGACCTGGACAGCATCACCGAAGCCACGGTGATCTTCGAAGGCAGCGCCCGGGAAGCGGCGCACCTGTATCCGAAGAACGCCAATGTCGCCGCCACGCTGTCGCTGGCTGGCCTGGGCCTGGACCGCACCCGCGTGACGCTGGTCGCCGACCCGCTGAGCGAAGAAAACGTACACCACTTCGAAGCCCGTGGCGCCTTCGGCGGCTTCGAGATGAGCCTGCGCGGCAAGCCGCTGCAGGCCAACCCGAAGACCTCTGCTCTGACCGTCTACAGCGTGGTCCGGGCCCTGGGCAACCACGCCCATGCCATTTCCATCTAGGGGAACGTCGATGACTCTGGAACAGACTTTACCTATCTGCATCGCCGGCACCTGGCGCCTGGGGGGCGGCGAACGCTACGCCACTCGCTATCCGGCCACCGGCGAGCCAGTGGCCTGGCTCAACGCGGCCAGCCTCGACGACGTCGAAGAAGCCGTGCAAGGCGCCCATCAAGCCTTCCTCAACAGTGGCTGGGCCCAGCGCAAGCCCCACGAACGCGCCGCCGTGCTGTACCGCATCGCCGAGCTGATCCGCCAGCGCGGCGAGGAACTGGCACAGTTACAGCGCCAGGACAACGGCAAGCCGATCAACGAAACCCGTGCTCTGGTGGCCAGCGCCGCCGGCACCTTCCAGTTCTTCGCCGCCGCCTGCGAAACCCTGGAGGAAACCATCACCCCGTCGCGCGGCGACTTCGTCAGCATGAGCGTGTACGAGCCCATGGGCGTGGTCGCGGCGATCACCCCCTGGAACTCGCCGATCGCCAGCGAGGCGCAAAAAGTCGCCCCGGCCCTGGCCGCCGGCAACGCCGTGGTGATCAAACCGGCGGAAATCACCCCACTGCTGGCCCTGCAACTGGCGCAGATCTGCGAAGACGCAGGCTTGCCCAAGGGCTTGGTCAGCGTGCTGCCGGGCAAGGGCTCGATACTCGGCGATGCCTTGACCCAGCACCCGCTGATCAAGCGTGTGTCGTTCACCGGCGGCACTCGCACCGGCAAGCACATCGCCCATATCGCCGCCGACAAGATGATGCCGGTATCGCTGGAACTGGGCGGCAAGTCGCCGACCATCGTCCTCGATGACGCCGACCTCGATCACGCCGTGGCCGGGGTGCTGTATGGCATCTTCAGCTCGTCGGGCGAAGCCTGCATTGCAGGGTCCCGGTTGTTTGTCGCCCGCGCCCTGTATGAGCCATTCATGCAGCGCCTAGTGGCCGGCGCGGCACGTTTGCGCCTGGGAGACCCAGCTGACGAATCAACGCAGATGGGCCCGCTGATCAGCGCCGCGCACCGCGAGTCGGTGGAACGCTACGTGGCCCTGGGCCTGGCCGAAGGCGGCCGCCTGCTGCTCGGCGGCCAGCGGCCAACCGGCGGCCTCTACGACCAAGGCTACTT
Source organism: Pseudomonas sp. X10 (assembly GCF_054889225.1). Lineage (NCBI taxonomy): Bacteria > Pseudomonadati > Pseudomonadota > Gammaproteobacteria > Pseudomonadales > Pseudomonadaceae > Pseudomonas > Pseudomonas sp. X10. Next base: position 4,157,973 of record NZ_CM142677.1, read on the forward strand.
CTACCCGCCGACCATCCTCGAAGGCCTGAACAACAACCAGCAGACCTGCCAGGAAGAAATCTTCGGCCCGGTGCTGGTGGCCATGCCCTTCGACAGCGAGGCCGAGCTGATCGAGCAGGCCAACGACAGCCTCTACGCCCTCGCCGCAGGCATCTGGAGCCGTGACTACAAGCGTGCCTGGGCCCTGGGCCGCAAGATCCAGGCGGGCACGGTGTGGATCAACACCTACAAGCAGTTCTCCATCTCGACCCCCTTCGGCGGCTGGCGTGACAGCGGCCTGGGCCGGGAAAAAGGCCGGCTCGGCATCCTGCAGTACATGGAACAGAAGAGCCTCTACTGGGGCATGAACGAACAACCGCTGGCCTGGGCCGGCGTGGAGGCAAGGCCATGAGCGTATTGGGCATCGACGAAGTCACCTATGGCGTGGAAGACCTGGAGACCTGCGTGCGCTTCTTCGCCGACTGGGGCCTGACCAAGGTCAGCGAGCAAGCCGATGAAGTGATCTTCGAAACCCTCAATGGTTGCCGGGTAGTGCTCGCCCACCTGGACAAGCCCGGCCTGCCCCCGGCCATCGAGGCCGGCTCGACCGTGCGCGAAGTGGTCTGGGGCGTGGCGAACGAAGCGGACCTGGCGCTGTATAGCCAGCGCATCGCCAATGACCCAGGCTTTGTCGAAGGCAACGGCCGCGTCGGCTGCACCGACCCCAACGGCCTGGCGATCCGCCTGCAGGTCACCCGCAAGCGCGAGCTGGACATCGAGTGCAGCGGTCACAACACCTGGCAGGTCAAGGGCCGGATCAACAAGCCAGCGCCGGTCTACGAGCGCGCCACGCCCATCGAAGTCGGCCACGTGGTGTTCTTCGTCAAGGACGTCAATACCTGCGAAGCCTTCTACCACGAGCGCTTCGGCTTCCAGGCTTCGGACCGCTACCCCAACCGCGGCGCTTTCCTGCGCACGGCCGAGGAAGGCGGCCACCACGACCTGTTCATGCTGCAACTGCCGGCACCGCGCGCCGGGCTCAACCATGTGGCCTTCACTGTGCGCGACCTGCACGAAGTGTTCGGCGGCGGCATGCACATCTCCCGCTGCGGCTGGGCCACCGAGATCGGTCCAGGCCGTCACCCAGTGTCGTCGGCCTTCTTCTGGTACTTCAAGAACCCGGCCGGGGCCCTGGTCGAGTACTACGCCGACGAAGACCAACTGACCGGCGACTGGCAACCCCGAGAGTTCGAACCCGGCCCGACGGTGTTCGCCGAATGGGCGATCGCCGGCGGTATCGATGGCAACACCCGGCGCCAGCAGCATGCCGATGCGCCGCAAGGCAAGTTCCTTACTGACAAGCCCAAGGAGCCGGCCAAGCCATGAGCGAATCGATGCTGCTGACCGTCGTGCTGCGTCACGACCAGTCGAAGAACCTGGAGGAAATCCAGGGCCACATGAAAAAGATGGGCTGGTGGGACAGCTTCCCGCCCGAGGGTGTCGAGGTGCTGTCCTGGACCGTGGCCATGGGCCTGGGCCAGATCGTCACCCTGCGCCTGCCACCCAGCCTGTTGAGCAAGGTCAATGTGGAGCTGGAGCGCGCCGCCTGGGGCGTATTCCGCACCGAATGCTATCCGACGTACGACTTTGTCCCGGTCCGCGAAATGATCCGCGAACGGGTTCGCAATGGAGGTCAATGACATGAGCAACACCGAGCGTTACCTGGAGCCCCATCAGGCCCGCAAGCGGCCCAACACCCCGTTCGAAGAGTTGCTCGGCGACTCCATCGAACGCGCCTACGGCAACGGCGTGACCGAGTTGGGCGACCTGCTCGCGCACCTGAACCTGGCCGGTCCGCCCTGCCCGCTGACCACCGGCGAGTGGACCGAAGACGCCTATAAAACCCTGATGGCTCGGCTGGGCGAATGACCCACCGGAGGTAGAACAAAATGAACATGCACGTAACCGTCGATCCTGTTGAACAACACCTGGCCAATGGCCTGAAAGACCTCTGGTTCCCGGTCCTGCCGTCGGAACTGTTGGGCGAAAAGCCCGTCTCGATCCGCCGCCTGGGCTACAAGATCGCCCTGTGGCGCGACAACGACGGCAGTGTCCACGCCCTCGAAGACCACTGCCCGCACCGTGGCGCGCCGCTGTCCCAGGGCCCGGTGCTCGGTGACCGCCTGCAATGCCCGTATCACGGCGTCGAAGTGCGCTGTGACGGTACCGTCACCAAGGTGCCCGGCAGCCCCGGCTGCAAGCTCGAAGGCAGCCGCCCGACGCGGATGTTCCATACCCGCGAGGCAGCGGGTGCGATCTTCCTGTTCAACGCCACTGACCCGCACCTGGAGACCCCGCCCGAGCTGGTGCTGCCCGAGCAACTGACCTCGCCCGAGTGGAGCAGCTTCCTCTGCTACACCGAGTGGAAAGGCGACTACCGCTATGTGCTGGACAACGTCATGGACCCTATGCACGGCACCTACCTGCATAAGATGTCCCACTCCATGAGCGAGGGCGAAGCCACCGCCAAGTTCGTCACCCGTGATACCGACCAGGGCTTCGTCTTCGAGAAGGAAGGCCAGCGCGGGGTCAACTTCGACTGGACCGAATTCCTCGACAACGGCTGCCACTGGCTGCGTCTGGAAATCCCCTACCCGAAGACCGGCGGCCCCGGTGGCAACTTCACTATCATCGGCAGCTACACCCCCAGCAACCGCGCCCTGTCCGCCGTCTTCCACTGGCGCGCACGGCCGCTGACCGGCTGGCAGCGCGACACCTGGCGCTTCCTCTACAAGAACCGCCTGGAAGCCCGCCACTGGGCCGTGCTGGAACAGGACCGGGTACTGCTGGAGTTCATGGAGTTCGATGCCAACCAGCGCGAGAACCTCTACCAGCATGACCTGGGCGTGGTGCGCCTGCGCCGCTACCTCAAGGGCAAGGCCAAGGAGCAACTGGCCCTGATCGAAGCGAAGCAACTGCCATGAATCTGGCCGTGCAACGCATCCAGGCCCCGGGCTTGAGCGAGCTGGCCACGGCCAGCTGGTCCAATGCCCTGCTGATCGGCAACGAGGTGGTGATGTCCGGCATGACCGGGCATCCCGCCACCCGTCAGGCCGCCGAAACCGGCACACCGCTGGACGCCTACGCCCAGACTCTGCTGGTGCTGGAAAAAGCCAAGGCGCTGGTGGAGGCGGCTGGCGGGCATATCGGCAACCTTTACCGGTTGACGGTGTACGTCACCCAGATCGCCGACAAGGAGGCCGTTGGCCGCGCCCGCCGCGACTTCTTCGAAGGTTTTGCCTGCTACCCCACATCCACCCTCGTCGAAGTGAGCGCCTTGGTGTTCCCTGAACTGCTGGTGGAAATCGAAGCCAGCGCCCGGCTCGACATTGACTTGCGCACTGCGCCATCGAGGTGACCGATGTCCAACTCCTCTACCCTCACCGCGCTGGTACACACCCTGCGCCACGAAGCCGAAGGCATCCTCAGCGTCGAACTGCGCCCCTGGGGCGACACCGTGTTCCCGCCGTTCGAAGCCGGCTCGCATATCGACCTGCACCTGCCCAACGGCCTGGTGCGCAGCTACTCGCTGCTCAACTCGCCGAGCGACAAGGGCCGCTATGTGGTCGGCATCCTGCGTGACCGCAACAGCCGCGGCGGCTCGAAGTTCGTCCATGACCAGTTGCGCGTCGGCACCCAACTGAGCATCTCGCGGCCGCGCAACAACTTCCCCCTCGACCCGCACGCCAGCCATAGCGTGCTGGTGGCCGGTGGCATCGGTATCACGCCGATCTACTGCATGTTCCGCCAACTGCTGGCCCTGGGGAAATCCGCCGAACTAGTCTATTGCGCCCGCTCGCGCAAGGAAGCGGCGCTACTGGAAGAGCTCAGCGGCCTGGATGCGAAGGTGGTCTACCACTTCAACGACGAGAAAGGCACAGTGCCGAACCTGGCCAGCTACCTGGCCGGCCAGCCGGGCGACACGCACTTCTACTGCTGTGGCCCGACGCCAATGCTCGACGCCTTCGAAAGCACCTGCGAAAGCCTCGGCTACCCGCATGCACATATCGAACGCTTCACCGCCGCCGAGCTGCCGCCGTCGGAAGACGCTCAGGACAGCTACAGCGTCGAACTGAAGAAATCCGGCAAGACCCTCGCCGTGGAACCTGGGCTGAACCTGCTCGATGTGTTGCTCGAAGCTGGTTGCGATGTCGAATACAGCTGCCGCGAAGGCGTCTGCGGTTCCTGTGAAACCCGTGTGCTGGAGGGTGACATCGACCACCGCGACGGCGTGTTGACCAAAGCCGAACGGGCGGCGAATACCTCCATGATGGTTTGTGTATCGGGTTGCAAGAGCCGGCGCCTGGTGCTCGACCTTTAATCGGATTTTGCTCACGCGCATGATTGGCCGACCTGATAGGGTCGGCTTTTTTTATGAGCGGTGCAGGTATGTCTTAGAACCGCCCATGACAATCCCCACAGTTTATTTGAAGAGCCTGCTATTTATTTATCGATAAAACAATCAATGCATCACAATGACCCACTGCGCCCCCTGGATGCACAACACTGAAACAGGCTTGTTACTTTCATACCACCTCGTTCCAGATATGGCACAGAGCGCCGTGTTTCAGATATAAATAATTGTTTTATATAGACTTTATTCGATACTTCCGCCCCCACCAATACTGGCACAGTTTCTGCTCTTACTTGTTCGAGTTCATACTTCAAACAGCGTATCACCTATAAAACAATAAAAACCCAACCTTTCCAGTTGTCGACGACATGCCCAGTTTCCGCTTAACGCCTATTTCAAGGCGCAGGACACGTATTGCCGTCGGAAGCTGCTCAACCTTGCGGGGCATTGATATGAAAAAGTATGTGATAAGCCTGGGCCTGATCATCAGCAGTTGTGCCAGTTTCGCTTCCGAACCCGGCCCCGCAGCGCCGGACCAGCCGCCAACGGTGAAAAAGCCATTCCCGCACATTGCCTGGCGCAGCGACGATGGCGAAAGCTCGCTGGATATCGGTGGCGCCCTGCGGGTGAATTACCGGGACGAACATTGGGACACCACCGAGAACAACGGACGCTTCCTGTTCGACACATTCCGCCTGGATGTCCAGGCCACTCACAAGCAACTGTTCAGCGACGTCGGCTACTGGTTCCAGGATGACGGCAAGCGCTCCATCGACCGTGGCTATATCGGCTACCGCTTCAATGCCAACTCCAACCTGCAATTGGGCGCGCCGTTCAAGCCGTTCGGCCTGGAGCCCTATCCACAGTTTGGCTGGAGTTATCACATTCCATTCTTCATGGGCTACGGCGTCAGTGCCGGCACAGGCCTCAAGTACAGCTACAAGGACAAGGACTGGGATCTACAACTGGGCTACTTCCCGCGCATGCTGCCCAGCAGCATCCGTTACTCGCCAGAAGTGGGCCGCTATGCCGATCTCGACGACAATGCCGTGCCCTTCATCCATTCACGCCAGGACAACGAGAAACGCAACCAGGTCAATGCCCGTCTCGCCCGGACCTTCACCGGCGACGGTTGGAAAACCGAAATCGGCGCTTCATTGGCGGCAGCCGAGCTCTACAACGCCACCACCCACGATGACGGCGATTACTGGGCCGGCGGTGTGCATGCGATCGTCAATGCTGGCCCCTGGACGGTGACCGGCCAGGCGATCCGCTATGAATACGACCCGAAGAACCCAGACGGCGTCAGCGATGACTCGGTGCTGATGGGTGGCAACGGCTTGACCCCGGCCTACCTGATCGCCTCCAAGGCGACCATAGGCTCGCTCAACGTCGGTTACGACATCTTCACCCCCAGCCTTGGCCAGCTGAAAAAGGTCAAGCTGTACACCGACTACAGCCGGATGATGAAAGACAAGAGTGGCTGGGACGACTCGCAAATGTTCACCGTCGGCGCGCAATTCCTCGCCATGCCGATCATGGCCTGGATCGACCTGACCTGGGCGAAGAACGCCAACCCTTTCGGCGGCGCGGAGAACGGCACCGGCTGGACCGACACCAACTCCATCGGCAGCAACGACTGGTACTACCGGACCAACATCAACATCGGCTACTACTTCTGAAGCGCCAACGGACGAGGCAAGGAAGGTAGGGGGGCCGCTACGGCCCCACAGTCGCCGAGCTTGCCCCAGGATCGAGGCAAGCCCGGCCGACCTCCTATGCTCGCGCAGCACGCAACGCCGGCTTGCGGAACACGAACAGCAAACCGACGACGATCAGCCCCATCCCCAGCAGGCTCAGCGGCGCCAGACGGTTACCGAAAATTAGGTAATCCATCACCGCCGTCACCGCCGGCACCAGGTAGAACAGGCTAGTGACATTGACCAGGTTGCCCCGGGCGATCAGCCGGTACAGCAATAAGGTCGCCAGCAACGACACCACCAGCCCCATCCACAGCACCGAGCCGATGAAACTGCCGGTCAGCTCCACATGCAGCGCCTGGAACGGCGCGAACACCACGCACATCGCCAACCCCGCGATGTACTGCAGCGGCAGCGTGCCCATTGGATTGTCGGTGATGCGTTTCTGCATGATCGAACCGAAGGTCATGCTGACCAGCGCCAGCAAGGCGAACAGCATCCCGGCCAGAGACACGCCGCCCAGGTTGATGCCCTGGTAAACCACCATGATCAACCCGCTCAAGCCCAGCCCCAGGCCGAACAACCGGCTCCAGGAACGCTGGCGTTCCATCAGCACCACGGTGAGGATGGGCTGTACGCCCATGACCGTGGCCATGACGCCAGGGGTAACATGGGTGTTCAGCGCCAGCAGGTAGAAGATCTGGTAGGCGCCAAGCAGCACGGCCCCCGTGGCCAGGGCCTGCAGCACTGCACCACGCGTACGCGGCCAACGCAGGCCAAGCAAAGGGCCAATCAGCAACAGACCACCTAGGGCCAGGGTCGCGCGCAGCAGGAGAAAGGCAAAGGGACTGGCATGGGCCAAGCCCAGCTTGGAGACGATCGCCCCGCTGCTCCACAGCAGGACGAACAGGCTGGTCGTAGCCGCCGAGGCCACGGATTCTTTCGATAAAACAGACATGAATTGCCACCTGTATTCGGGCAAATGAGCCGAACGGAGGGTCTATCGAGGGATAGCCGACCGGGTTCAGTAGTGTGCAGGTGTGAAGGGACGCAGCCGTTGGCCGCTCAGCCCAGCACTACCACGCAGGGAGGCGCTACAACGCTCCCTACCACGCCACTGACAGGTGGTGGGTAATGACTGATCATGGCCGGCTGCTGACTCCCACGCACGACCACTACCGCGTCGGGCGCGGTGGCGTATGTAGGAATGATCGGGGAAGCTGGCATGAACAGGTCTTCGATGAGGTGAATGGATCCGACTATAGCGTCGGATCCATCGCGACACAAGGCCGCCCCACAGGTACAACAGTGTTCTGGAGATTAACGCAACCGTTGTAGGAACAGCCCCGGGGAGCCCAGGGCGGTGTCAGAACAACCAACGGTACAGCAGATACGCCACCACCACCGCCAGCACCGGCCGCAACACACGGTAGGCCTTGGGGTTGGCGCGTTTGAATTGCTTCACCCGGCCGCTGATCTTGTTGCTGAAACGCTTGCTCCAGGCATAGGCCTGGTTGATCCCGCCGACGCGCTCTTCGTCGGTGTTCTGTGGCGCGGTGGCACGGCCGAGGAAGGCGCTGACCTTGCGGTTGATGCGGGTCATCAGCGGGCTGCTGAGGGGGCGCTCGACGTCGCAGAAAAGGATCACACGGGTGACGTCGGTCTCGTTCTTGACCCAGTGCACGTAGGTCTCATCGAACATCACGTCTTCGCCGTCACGCCAAGCGTAGACCTGGCCGTCGACGTAGATGCGGCAGTCGTCGGAGTTGGGCGTGGACAGGCCAAGGTGGTAGCGCAAGGAACCTGCGAATGGATCGCGGTGCGGGTTGAGGTGGCTACCGCCGGGCAACAGGGCGAACATCGCGCCCTTGACGTTGGGAATGCGGCTGACCAGTTCGACGGTCTTCGGGCACAGCACTTCGGCCGATGGCAGCGGCTTGTCGTACCACTTGAGGTAGAAGCGCTTCCAGCCTTTCTTGAAGAACGAGCCGAAACCGGCGTCGTTGTCCTTTTCGGCGGCGCGGATATAGCCCTCGTCGAACAGGTGCATGGCCTCTTCGCGGATCACTTCCCAGTTGTCCTTGAGCACGTCCAGTTCAGGGAAACGGCTGCGGTCCAGGTAGGGCTTGGACGGCACGCCGGAGAACAAATACATCAGGCTGTTATAAGGGGCGAACAGCGCCGAATGGTTGACGAACTGACGCAGCACGGGCAAGCGCGCCTTGCCGCGCAGGTGCACGAACAGGACGCTGCCGAAGAACAACAGCAGGACTCCCGCCTTGGCGACAAAGGAAACGGTCATGCAACACTCCTTGGATGAGGATCAGGCCATCGCTGCCTGCCTGCGTACAAAATCAGCCAGACATGATAAACCGATCCAGCCCCGGTAAAAACAACCGGGGCTGGACAGCAGTGTTGAGGATTGTGCAACAAAGCGCGGCGCCAGGTATTGCGCCGGATCAGCGGCAGCGCAGAAAACTACAGTCTGCAGCCTGCGTTTTCTTGCAGCTTGCCGCTTACTGCTGGTTTTCCTGTTCGGTGAACAGGTCAGCGAAGAGCATGCTCGAGAGGTAGCGCTCGCCGGAGTCGGGCAGGATGACGACGATGGTCTTGCCCTGCATCTCCGGCTTCTCGGCCAGGCGCACCGCCGCCGCCATCGCCGCGCCACAAGAGATGCCGCAGAGGATGCCCTCCTCCTGCATCAGGCGCAGGGCCATGACCTTGGACTCTTCATCGCTGACCGTCTCGACTTGGTCAACCAAGGACAGGTCGAGGTTCTTCGGCACGAAACCGGCGCCGATACCCTGGATCTTGTGCGGGCTCGGCTTGAGCTCCTCGCCGGCCAGGGTCTGGCTGATCAGCGGCGAGGCCACAGGCTCGACCGCCACCGACAGGATCGACTTGCCCTGGATCTGCTTGATATAGCGCGACACACCGGTGATGGTACCGCCAGTGCCGACGCCCGCCACCAGCACGTCCACCGCGCCGTCGGTGTCGTTCCATATCTCGGGGCCGGTGGTCTTCTCATGGATCGCCGGGTTGGCCGGATTGTCGAACTGGCCTGGCATATAGTATTGCGCCGGGTCGCTGGCGACGATCTCGCCAGCCTTCTCGATCGCGCCCTTCATACCCTTGGCCGGGTCGGTCAGCACCAATTCGGCGCCTAGGGCCTTGAGTACCTTGCGCCGCTCCAAGCTCATGGACGCCGGCATGGTCAGCATCAGCTTGTAGCCCCGGGCCGCGGCGACGAAGGCCAGGCCGATGCCGGTGTTGCCCGAGGTCGGCTCGACGATGGTCATGCCCGGTTTGAGCTTGCCGCTGCCTTCAGCGTCCCAGATCATGCTCGCGCCGATCCGGCACTTGACCGAATAGCCCGGGTTGCGCCCTTCGATCTTGGCCAGGATGGTCACGCCGCGGGGAGCGAGGCGGTTGATCTGCACCAGCGGCGTATTGCCGATGGAGTGCGCGTTGTCAGCGTAGATACGGCTCATGGCAGGGTCCTTAATTAACACCGTGCGGAAAACTTCAAGGGTAAGCCTGGCATAGAGGGCCGTCTACCCTGGTCGAACTCCTTACAGCTGCCGGCGGTCAACCGGACAACGCACACCCGAGAGCTGCCGATGAAACGACGCTACCGCTGGCCAGCCGTAGGCCTGGCGGGCCTCCTGGTCCTGCTGCTGACCCTGCACCTGGCCTTGCCTACGCTGGTCCGCGACTACCTCAACGACAAGCTGGCCGACATGGGTGACTACCGGGGCCAGATCACCGATGTCGACCTGGCCTGGTGGCGCGGCGCCTACCAGATCAACGGCCTGGAGATCGTCAAGACTACCGGCAAGGTGCCGGTGTCCTTCCTCCAGGCGCCGTTGATCGACCTGTCGGTCAGCTGGCATGCCCTGTGGTACGACCATGCCGTGGTCGCCGAGGTGGCTTTCGTCCGGCCCGAGCTGAACTTCGTCGACGGCGGCAATCAACAGGCTTCGCAAACTGGCCGGGGCACCGACTGGCACCAGCAGCTTGAAAAACTACTGCCTATCACCCTGAACGAAGTACGCATCGAGGACGGCACCCTGACCTTCCGCAACTTCACCTCCAAGCCGCCCGTCGACCTCAAGGCCACTGACCTGGCCGCCAACATCCGCAACCTGACCACCGTCAAGGACCTGGAGGGCCGCCGCGATGCCAGTTTCGAGGGCACGGCGCGCCTGCTCGGCGATGCCCGCGTAGAAAGCCGTGCCACGTTCGACCCGTTCAGCGATTTCGAGGACTTCGAGTTCCGCCTGCGGGCCACTGGCATCCAGTTGCGCCGGCTCAACGACTTCGCCAGTGCCTACGGCAAGTTCGATTTCAATGCTGGCCACGGTGACGTGGTGATCGAGGCCCAGGCGGAAAAGGCTCAACTGACCGGCTACATCAAGCCCTTGCTGCGCGATGTCGATGTGTTCAACTGGCAGCAGGACGTCAAGGACGAGGACAAGGGCTTTTTCCGCTCCATCTGGGAAGCCGTGGTCGGGGGCAGCGAAACGCTGCTCAAGAATCAGCGCAAGAACCAGTTCGCCACTCGCGTGGAGCTCAGTGGCAGCGTGCACCAGCAAGACATCAGCGCCTTCGAGGCGTTCCTGCAGATCCTGCGCAACGGGTTCGTCCAGGCGTTCAGCGCACGTTATGAGCAAGCACCACCCGATTCCGACTGAGGCGGGTGTGACGGACCATTCAGGGACTGAATACCCGGTCCGCGTTTCCAGCTGCCCAGCCCCGCGTTATAGTCGCGAGTAAATATAAACATGTGTCGTCTGGGCCGGCCTCTTCGCGGGCAAGCCCGCTCCTACAGGTACAGCGCCACCATGAGGTTTGCGCCGTATCTGTAGGAGCGGGCTTGCCCGCGAAAGGGCCGGCACTGACTCTCCACACAGAGGATCGGTTCATGAAGTTCGAAGGCACCCGCGACTACGTCGCCACAGATGATCTGAAACTGGCGGTCAACGCGGCGATCACCCTGGAGCGGCCCTTGCTGGTCAAGGGCGAGCCGGGCACCGGCAAGACCATGCTGGCCGAACAACTGGCCGAGTCCTTCGGCGCCAGGCTGATCACCTGGCATATCAAGTCCACCACCAAGGCCCACCAGGGCCTCTACGAATACGATGCGGTCAGCCGCCTGCGCGACTCGCAGCTGGGCGTGGACAAGGTCCACGATGTGCGCAATTACCTGAAGAAGGGCAAGCTCTGGGAGGCCTTCGAGGCCGAGGAGCGGGTGATCCTGCTGATCGACGAGATCGACAAGGCGGACATCGAGTTCCCCAACGACCTGTTGCAGGAACTGGACAAGATGGAGTTCTACGTCTACGAGATCGACGAAACCATCAAGGCCAAACAGCGCCCGATCATCATCATCACCTCGAACAACGAGAAGGAACTGCCCGACGCCTTCCTGCGCCGCTGCTTCTTCCACTACATCGCCTTCCCGGACCGCGAGACGCTGCAGAAGATCGTCGACGTACACTACCCGAACATCAAGCAGTCACTGGTCAGCGAAGCGCTGGACGTGTTCTTCGACGTGCGCAAGGTGCCAGGCCTGAAGAAAAAGCCCTCCACCTCCGAACTGGTCGACTGGCTCAAACTGCTGATGGCCGACAACATCGGCGAAGCCGTGCTGCGCGAGCGCGATCCGACCAAGGCCATCCCGCCGCTGGCCGGGGCTCTGGTGAAAAACGAGCAGGACGTGCAACTGCTCGAGCGCCTGGCCTTCATGAGCCGGCGCGGCAACCGCTGACGGGGGCCGGGCCATGTTGCTCAACCTGTTCAATGAAATGCGCGCGGCCAAGGTGCCGGTGTCGGTGCGCGAACTGCTCGATCTGCTCAACGCTTTGCAGCAGCGGGTCATCTTCGCCGACATGGACGAGTTCTACTATTTGGCGCGGGCGATCCTGGTCAAGGATGAGCGGCATTTCGACAAGTTCGATCGGGCCTTCTCCGCCTACTTCAAGGGCCTGGAGAACCTCGACCAGCACCTCGAGGCGCTGATTCCCGAAGACTGGCTGCGCAAGGAGTTCGAGCGCTCGCTGAGCGACGAGGAACGCGCGCAGATCCAGTCCCTCGGTGGGCTGGACAAACTGATCGAGGAATTCAAGAAGCGCCTGGAAGAACAAAAAGGCCGCCACGCCGGGGGCAACAAGTGGATCGGCACCGGCGGCACCAGCCCGTTCGGTTCCGGCGGCTTCAACCCCGAGGGTATCCGCGTCGGCGAGGCCGGCAAGCGCCAGGGCAAGGCGGTCAAGGTCTGGGACCAGCGCGAGTACAAGAACCTCGACGACCAAGTCGAACTGGGCACGCGCAACATCAAGCTGGCCCTGCGCCGGCTGCGCAAGTTCGCCCGCCAGGGTGCGGCCGAGGAGCTGGACATCGACGGCACTATCGACCACACCGCCCGTGATGCCGGCCTGCTGAACATCCAGATGCGCCCGGAGCGGCGCAACAGCGTCAAGTTGCTGCTGCTGTTCGACATCGGCGGCTCCATGGACGCCCACGTCAAGGTCTGCGAAGAGTTGTTCTCGGCCTGCAAGACCGAGTTCAAGCACCTGGAGTACTACTACTTCCACAACTTCATCTACGAATCGGTGTGGAAGAACAACCTGCGCCGCACCTCCGAGCGCTTTTCGACCTTCGACCTGCTACACAAGTATGGCGACGACTACAAGGTGGTGTTCGTCGGCGACGCGGCCATGGCGCCCTACGAGATCACCCAGCCCGGCGGCAGCGTCGAACACTGGAACGAAGAAGCCGGGTATGTGTGGATGCAGCGCTTCATGGAGAAGTTCAAAAAGCTCATCTGGATCAACCCGTATCCCAAGCAAACCTGGGACTACACGGCCTCGACCCACATCGTTCGCGAGCTGGTCGAGGAGCGGATGTATCCGCTGACGTTGCAGGGGTTGGAGGACGGGATGAAGTTCCTGTCCAAATAACCAGGAGCCGAACAGTGCTCCCTAGGCTGGCACCGTCAACACTTCTGTAAAGCGATGGCCCACAGGGACTGCGCCGGCCGCAAAGTGGCCGGCGCTCAGTTCCAGCGCGTCAGGTAATCCTGCTGCTCCTGCCAGGCCAGTTCCTGCACCACCGCCCTGAACCGCACCACCGTACCCGGCAGGCACTGCGCCAGTTGCGCCAAGGCCAGGGGCGTCAGCGCTCCCAACCGTGGATAGCCGCCAATGGTCTGCCGGTCATTGAGCAAGACGATCGGCTGGCCATCCGGCGGCACCTGCACTGCACCGAGGGGGATGCCTTCGGAAATCATCGGCGCGCCCTGGTATTCCAGCACCGGCCCCAGCAGGCGGATACCCATGCGATCTGCCCGGCTGTCCAGGGTCCAGCCACGGTTGAAGGCCTCGAACAGGCTGCTGCCACTGAACTCGCCAATCTGCGCCCCCATCACCAGGTCCAACTGCGGCGTTGCAGCAAGGACGGGGCGCAATGCCTGCGGCACTTCCCGCAGCGCTGGCGCCGTACCGCTGTAGCCTAACGACTGCCCCTTGCCCAGGGCGCTGCCCTGGCCATCCAGGCCACCCAGCTCTTCACGCACGACCGTGGCACAACTGCCCAGCACGGCCTGGGCCTGGAAGCCAGCCGGCGCCGCCAGGTAGGCGCGGGCGCCCTTCAGCGGCTGCCTCAGGCTCAGCCGCTGGCCCCTCTGCAGGATGAAGCTGCGCCAGGGCTTGAGCGGCTGGCCATCCACCTGTGCGTCCAGGTCGGCACCGGCCAACGCCAGGCAGCAGTCAGCCTCGGCCACCAGGCTGAAGCCCCCCAGGGTCACTTCCACCACCGGCGCGTCCAAGGCATTGCCCAGCAGCCAGTTGGCCCAGCCCATGGCTACCCAGTCCAACGCCCCGCCCTGGGTCACCCCCAAATGGCGCACGCCAAAGCGCCCAGCATCCTGCAACAGGCACAGCGGGGTGCTGGCCTCGATCTTCAATTGGCTCATGCCTGTACCTCCAGCGGGCTGTCATCCCCGCCCAAGCTGATGAACTCAGCGTGATCCACGGCGACAAAACGCACCCGGTCGCCCGGTTGCAGCAGGCTGTACCCCTCTCGCTGGCGGTCGAACAGCCGGGCGGGGGTGCGGCCGATCAGGTTCCAGCCGCCCGGCGAGACTGCCGGATAAGCCGCCGTCTGCCGCTCGGCAATGCCGACACTGCCCGCCGCCACGCGCTTGCGTGGGGTCGCCAGGCGCGGCGTGGCCAGGCGTTCGTCGACCAAGCCCATGAAGGCGAAACCCGGCGCGAAGCCCAGGGCGAACACCGGGTATTCGCGCTCACTGTGCAGACGGATCACCTCGGCCTGGGACAGCCCGCTGCGTTCGGCCAGCAAGGCCAGCTCCGGGCCGACGCGCAGGTCGTACCACACCGGGATCTCATGGCGGCGGCCAGCACTGCCGGCATCCGGCTGCAAGCCTTCCAGCGCCTGCCCGATCAACACCCGCGCCTCGCCCGGCGGCATCTCGAACTGCAGCATCAGCGTGGTATAGGACGGCACCAAGTCGACCAGACGCTTGCCAAAAGCCTCGCGCAAGCGCTGGCTGGCGGCCAGGATCCAGGGCATGTTGCCTTCTTCGATGGCATCGAACAGGCGCACCATCAGGCTGTCGATAGCAATCACCTCGATACGCGGCGTCATGCTGTCTCCAGGGCGTCGAGGGCCTGGCGGATCTGCCGGACGGCGGCCACCGAACTGTCGTTGTCGCCATGCACGCAGAGGGTGTTGGCGCGCAGTTGCAGAGCGCTGCCGTCATCGGCCACCAGCGCTTCGCCGCGGGCCAGGCGCAGGGCCTGCTCAACCACCAGCGCCGGGTCATGATGTACCGCACCAGGCAGGCGCCGCGACACCAGGTGGCCCGTGGCGGTGTAGGCACGGTCGGCGAAAGCTTCGAACCACAGCGTCACACCCAGCTCATCACCCAGCGCCTGGGCCGCGCGGTTGTCGGCAGTGGCCATGAGCATCACTGGCAGGCTCGGGTCATAGGCGACCACTGCTTCGAGCACGGTACGCAGCTTGAGCGGGTCGGCCATCATGTCGTTGTACAGCGCCCCGTGCGGCTTGACGTAGCCGACCCGGCCGCCCTGGACCTTGCAGATGCCGTCCAGCGCACCGATCTGGTAGTGCAACAGGTCGCGAATCTCCTCGGCACTGCAGGCCATGGAGCGGCGGCCGAAACCGACCAGGTCCGGGTAGGCCGGATGAGCGCCGATGGACACCTGGTGCTCCAGGGCCAGGGCCACGGTACGGCGCATGATCCCCGGGTCGCCAGCGTGGTAGCCGCAGGCGATGTTGGCGCAGTCGATGTAGGGCATCACCTCGGCATCCAGGCCCATGCACCAGTTGCCGAAACTCTCGCCCATGTCGCAATTGAGTAGCAGGCGCTTCACCTGGCGGACTCCCGTATCGATGGTCATGTGCGTACCTTACCGTGCTTGCAGCACTTTGCCGCGGGTTTCAGGCAGGCTCAGGGCTGCCAGGATCACTACGCCATAGGAGACAGCGGCGAAACCACCGATACCCAGGCCCAGCGACACCTTCTGGCTGAGCATGCCGATCAGCAGCGGGAAGAACGCCGCGATGGCGCGGCCGACGTTGTAGCAGAAGCCCTGCCCCGAACCACGGATACGGGTGGGGAACAGCTCGGTGAGGAAGGCGCCCATGCCGCTGAAGATCCCCGAGGCGAAGAAGCCCAGCGGGAAGCCCAGCCAGAGCATGATGCCGTCGCTTACCGGGATCTGGGTATAGAGCAGGACGATGATGAACGACCCCACGGCGAAGAGGATGAAGTTCTTCTTCCGGCCGAGGATATCGGTGAGGTAGGCGCTGATCACATAGCCGGCGTAGGAGCCGACGATCACCATGGCCAGGTAGCCGCCCGTGCCCAGCACGCTGAGGCCACGCTCGTTCTTGAGGAAAGTCGGCAGCCAGGAGGTGATGGCGTAGTAGCCACCCAGGGCGCCGGTGGTCAGCAGCGAAGCGCGCAGGGTGGTGAACAGCATGCCCGGAGCGAAGATCTCGTAGAAGTGCGATGGCGCCTCGGTCTTCTCCACGGCCTTGGCCTGCCGGTAGACCTCCGGGTCCTTGACCAAACGGCGGACGAAGATCACGAACACTGCCGGCACGATGCCCAGCAGGAACAGCGCGCGCCAGGCCTGCTCCGGCGGCAGCAGGGAGAACAGCAGGGCATAGAGGATTGCTGTAAGGCCCCAGCCGATGGCCCAGCCGGACTGCACCATGCCGACCGCCTTGCCACGATCCTGGGCACGGATCACCTCGCCGATGAGCACGGCGCCAGCGGTCCACTCGCCGCCGAAGCCAAAGCCCATCAGGGTACGGGCGATCAGCAGTTGTTCGTAGTTCTGGGCGAAGCCGCAGAGGAAGGTGAAGAAGGCGAACCACAGCACCGTCAGTTGCAGGGTACGCACACGGCCGATGCGGTCGGAGAGGATACCGGCGATCCAGCCGCCCAAGGCCGAGGCGATCAAGGTGCTGGTATGGATCAGCCCGGCCTCGGCGGTGCTGATGCCCCACAGGGCGATCAGGGTGGGGATGACGAAGCTGAGCATCTGGGTGTCCATGCCGTCCAGGCCATAGCCGATCTTGCAGCTCCAGAATGTGCGCCGTTGCTGTTTGTCGATGTTGCGATACCAGGCAAAGGGCCCGGCCGCCGTCCGGGATTGGACCTGTTGCTGCACGCCCGATGGGTTCATGGTTGCCTCAGCTTGTTGGTATTGTTTTATGAGCGACGCGATGGTCGCGGCCTGTGCACCATTGTTCAAAGGCCTGAAACCTGCGTCCAACGAGAAAAACCAGCGGTCTGGAATAAGAAAACCTGATCGCCCTTGCGAGAACGCCATGAACCTCAGATTTCTCGAAACCTTTGTCTGGGTCGCCCGCCTCAAAAGCTTTCGCCTGACCGCAGAAAAGCTCTTCACCACCCAGGCCTCGGTCTCCAGCCGTATCGCCGCGCTCGAAGCGGATCTGGGCGTCAAGTTGCTGCTGCGCGATTCACGGGGTGTCAGCCTGACGCCCGAAGGCAGCAAGGTGCTGGAATATGCCGAGCAGATGCTCGCCACCGCCAAGGCCTTGAAGCAGTCGCTGGACAGCGACCGAGCCAAGGTCGGGCGGATTCGACTCGGAGTGATGGACACGGTCATCCACACCTGGATGAGCGCCTTGGTGGCCGAACTGACCGAACGCTACCCACAGGTGGAGATCGAGCTGGTCGCCGATACCGCGCTGAACCTGCGCGAGCAGTTGCAGAAGGGCTTTCTCGATGTGATCCTGCAGACCGACTTGCTGCGCCAGGAGTCGATTCGCAGCCTGGACCTGGCCCGCTACCCCATGGGCTGGATCGTCGCCAGCGGCGCTATCCAGCACCGCAGCTATGCCTCCCTGGCCGAGCTGGCGCGCGAGCGCATCGTCACCTTCTCGAAGAACTCACGGCCGCACCAAGAGGTGCTCAGCCTGCTGCAAGGCGCCGGAGTGGCCACACCGCGGTTGAACTGCGTGAACTCGGTGGCAGCCATCACCCGCTTGCTGCGTGACGGTTTCGGCGTCGGCGCGCTGCCACCGGCGCTGGTCGAGGCTGAGCTGGCACGCGGGGAGCTGGTGGAATTGAGCGGGTTGCAACCACCACCGAGCCTGGAACTGGTGGTGGCCTGGCAGACCGGAGTAGAGCTGGTGGACGAAGTGGTGGCGCTGTGCCGGCAGGTGCTTGGGCGTTACGCGGCAGATGCGGGGGCGCAGCGGATCGTGTTGGTCTGATACCCAGGGCAAGACTTCAGTAAGCCGGGGCCTCTCCTGCAGGCCCCGACTCTTGCGCTCAACGCCTAACGCCAGCTCTCGCGCACGGTCTTGCGCCGCCCGCCCAGGACCACCCAACCGAGCAGCAACAACAGGCTCTCGACCACCAGCGCTACCAACAGGCCACAGCCCAGCCCCCAAGCAATGGCCTCGGGCGCCAGGAGAACCTGGTAGCTGTAGCCCTTCAGGGTTTCCTCGCGCAATTGGGCATCGGGCGCCGCCAGCACATGCCAGGTGCGCCTCAGCCAAGACCCCTGGAGGATCTGCCACTCACGTTCGAAGATGCGGTTGCGCACCAGCAGGTTCTCGATGCTGTTGGCATCGCTGTTGAACACCGGATCGTCGCTGCTGCGGTAGTGCCGCACCAATGCCAGCAGGTCACCATTAAAGAAGCGCTCGGCCGTCTGTTCAAAACCCTTGAGCGCCTCGCGCGACTCCAGCAGGTGTGCCTCGACCCTCTGGCTGTAATCGTTGACCAGGCCTGGCACCTGGATACCGGCCAGCACGCCGAAGGTGAACAACAGCAACCGCAGGTAACTTCTGAACATGGAGCGACTTCCCTGGCTTCAGCTCTGCCCCTGGGCGACACACTCGCCATGCCGCCAAAGGGCCCATTGACCCGGCTCGTAGCGCTGCCAGGTCTCGTTTTCGGTCAGGGCCTCGGTGGCGATCACCGTGACCACGTCGTTGGGGGTGGTTTCGGCCTGGAAGTCGACGATCATGTCGACATCCTTGAGCCGCGCCGGGCCGAACGGCGCGCGTCGGGTGATATGTACCAGCTTGGTCGAACAGAAGCAGAACAGCCAGTCGCCGTCGCCGAGCAGGCAGTTGAACACGCCCTTGCCCCGGTATTCGGCGCAGGCTTCGACCAGCACCGGCAACAGTTGCTCGATCTCCACCGGCTCGGGGAAAGCCGAGCGCACTCGGTTGAGCAGGTCGCAGAACGCCGCTTCGCTGTCGGTGTCGCCGATCGGGCGGTAGAAGGTGATCTGCCCCGTGAAGTCGCCCAGTTGGCCGTTGTGTGCGAAACACCAGTTGCGCCCCCACAGCTCGCGGACGAACGGATGGGTATTGGACAAGCAAACCTTGCCGACGTTGGCCTGGCGGATGTGGCCGATGACCACCTCGCTCTTGATCGGATAACGCTGCACCAGGTTGGCTACTTCCGACTCGCTGCTCGCCGCCGGGTCCTGGAACAGGCGCAGACCACGCCCTTCGTAGAAGCCGATGCCCCAGCCGTCGCGGTGCGGACCGGTACGGCCGCCGCGCTGCATCAAGCCGGTGAAGCTGAAAACGATGTCAGTGGGGACGTTGGCACTCATGCCCAGCAGTTCGCACATACTTGCAGCTCCCGCCTACAACCGCGGCTCGACCCGGCCACGGCCGGTGCCGGCAGGTTGCGGGTCGCGGTAACGGTCAGCGGCGAAGGGTTCGTCTTGCTCCACCTCTTCAGCCACGTCGTGCCTGGCGGCGGCCTCGGCATTGGCGCGGCGCTCGCGGGCGCGCTTCTCCAGCGGCCAGCGCAGCAGCACGAAGAGGATGTACAGAGCAAAGGCGATCATGCCGTACATGGCCAGGTCGGATGCGGCGCGCCAGGCGTTGTTGCCGACCTTGAGCAGCAGGTCCAGGGCGGTGATGGCGATGGCCGGCGCGAAGCTTTCCTTGACCGGATCGATGATGGTCGGCGTCAGCAGCAGCACTGCCAGCGCCAGGCGCAACGGTTCGCGCAGCCAGCGCCACATCCAGCGGGTCACGCGCCAGCCCACCAGCAGGCAGCCCAGGGCGGCTAGGGCATACAGGCCCCAGGCGAGCAGATAGTCGTTCTCGGTCATGGTGTTCGTGCAAGCCAGGCAAAGAGATGCTTATGATAAACACTTTTCGGCGCGCAGGCGCGCCCTACGCCAAGAGAACCCCGCATGCCCGTCACCGACCACGCCCCACGCGCACCGATTGCCCGCCAGCACCCAGGGGACGATCCCTACGCCTGGCTGCAAGAACGCGACACCCCGGAGGTGCTGGCCTACCTGCAGGAAGAGAACGCCTACCTGGACACCCTGCTGGCCGACCAGGCGCCGCTGCGCGAGCAGTTGTTCGAGGAGATCAAAGGCCGCATCCTGGAAACCGACCTGTCGCTGCCCTCGCCCTGGGGCCCCTGGCTGTACTACACCCGCACCACTGCAGGCGACGAGTACCCACGCCACTACCGCTGCCCGCGGCCAGCCGACGACTCCAACACCGTCGATGAACACCACGAACAACTGCTGCTAGACCCCAACGTCCTGGCGGCCGGAGGCTTCCTCGCCCTCGGCGCCTTCAACATCAGCCCCGACCACCGACTGCTGGCCTACAGCCTCGACACCACGGGCGACGAGGTCTACACCCTGTACGTCAAGGACCTCGCCAGCGGCGACGTCACCACGCTGCCCTTCGAGGACTGCGACGGCAGCATGACCTGGGCCAACGATAGCCAGACCCTGTTCTTCGCCGAACTGGACGACACCCACCGCCCCTGGCGCCTGCTGCGCCACCGTCTCGGTCAGGCGGGGGCCGAGCAGGTATTCGAGGAGCCCGATGGCCGGTTCTTCCTGCATTGCTACCGCGCCAGCTCCGAACGCCAACTGATCCTGCTGCTCAACAGCAAGACCACCAGCGAAGCCTGGGTGCTGGACGCCAATACCCCTGCCGGCGACTTCACCTGCCTGGCACCGCGCGTCGAGGGCCACGAATACTTCGCCGACCATGGCCAACTGGACGGCCAATGGCGCTGGTTCATCCGCAGCAACCAGGACGGCATCAACTTCGCGTTGTTCCAGGCCCCTGCCGGGCAAGTGCCGAGCCGCGACCAGTGGCAAGTACTGGTGCCACATCGCGACGACGTGATGCTGGAGGGGTTGAGCCTCAATGCCGGCGCCCTGAGCCTGAGCCTGCGCGAAGGCGGCCTGCCGATCATCGAAGTGCGCCCCCAGGGCCTGCCGCCCTACCGCGTCGAACTTCCGGACGCAGCCTACAGCCTCTACGTGCAGGACAGCCTGGAGTTCAGCAGCACGCGCATCCGCCTGCGCTACGAGGCGCTCAACCGCCCGGCCCAGGTGCGCCAGTTGGAACTGGCCACAGGCGCCCAGACCGTGCTCAAGCAAACCCCAGTGCTCGGCGCCTTCGATGCCGATGACTATGTGAGCGAACGTCTTTGGGCCACTGCCCAGGATGGCACCCAGGTGCCGATCAGTCTGGTGCGCCGCCGCAGCGACCTGGGCAAGACCGTACCGCTGTACCTCTACGGCTATGGCGCCTACGGTGAAAGCCTCGACCCTTGGTTCTCCCACGCCCGCCTGAGCCTGCTCGAACGCGGCGTGGCCTTCGCCATTGCGCATGTGCGCGGTGGTGGCGAACTGGGCGAAGCCTGGTACCGTGCCGGCAAGCAGGAGCATAAACAGAACACCTTCGACGATTTCATCGCCTGCGCCGAACACCTTATCGACCAGCACGTGACCACCCGCGAGCGCCTGGCGATCAGCGGCGGCAGCGCCGGTGGCCTGCTGATCGGTGCCGTGCTCAACCTGCGCCCCGAACTGTTCCGCGCCGCCATCGCCGAAGTGCCTTTCGTCGACGTGCTCAACACCATGCTCGACCCGGACCTGCCCTTGACCGTCACCGAATACGACGAATGGGGCAATCCCCAGGAACCGGAGGTGTACCAGCGGATCAAGGCCTATGCCCCTTATGAGAACGTCAAGGCCCAGGCCTACCCGGCCATGCTGGTGGTCGCCGGCTACAACGACAGCCGCGTGCAGTACTGGGAAGCGGCCAAGTGGGTGGCCCGCCTGCGCACCCTGAAGACCGACGACAACCTGCTGCTGCTCAAGACCGAGATGGGCGCCGGCCACGGCGGCATGAGCGGCCGCTACCAAGGACTGCGAGACGTGGCCCTGGAATATGCGTTCGTCTTCAACGAACTGGGCGTGGCTTAAGTCCGGCTTCTCGGCGCCTGGCCTGGGTGCGGGATAACAGCCCCCTAGCCGCTCTTGGGATTGCCCTTGGGCGCCTCGTACTTCAGCCCCGGCAGAGGCTGGTCCCTCGGCGGCCCTGGCACGGGAATCGGCGGCAGCAGCGGCGCACCGGGCTTGCTGTCGCCAGCCTTGGGTGGTGTGCTGGGAGTGATCTGCGGATAAGGAGTCGGCGTCGCCGTGCCAGGCGCACCAGGCACTGGCGCGATGATCCTCGGCTGCAGGTCGGCGGCCAGCGCCGGCGGCAAGCCAGCGAGAATCAGTACGGCGAGGATCGCATAGGGCATGCATGCCTCCTGTCGGTTACATCCCTACAGCCTACGCGCAACTTGGCGGTTTTGCCTGTTCGCGGTCCACTCCGGCGCGCTAGACTCAGGACATAACCGTCATCAGCCCAGATAAGAAAGGTAACCCCATGACTTCGGCCTCCACCGCCGCCGCCACCGCCCGCCTCGACCGCATCCTGGCCGATGCCAAACGCGACAAGGAAATGGGCTATCGCGACAAGGCCCTGAAGATGTATCCCCACGTCTGCGGCCGCTGCGCCCGGGAGTTTTCCGGCAAGCGCTTGAGTGAACTGACCGTGCACCACCGCGACCACAACCACGACAACAACCCCCAGGATGGCTCCAACTGGGAGTTGCTGTGCCTGTACTGCCACGACAACGAACATTCGCGATATACCGATCAGCAGTACTTTTCAGACGCGTCACTGAACTCACCCAAGATTTCTACAGCGACGCACAACCCGTTCGCTGCATTGGCTGAGCTAATGAAGAAACAATAAGCGCCTCATTAAGCGTGGAGGTTGGTACACCATGAAGAAGACCATCAATTCTCGGTGACCAACCCCAGCGCCCTGCACTACAACGCTTGCACCTGCCCACCATGGGCTGGTCCCCCTGCTAGCCTGGTGTCGACTCCCGACTGAACGCCTCCAGTTCTTGCACCAGGCTACGGGCGGCCAACATCACCAAAGCGCGGCCTTTTTCCGGCGTTGCCTGAGCCGGGTCCGACCCCATGCGACCGTCGGGATAGCGTGCGCGGAAGTCTAGCGATTCGCGGATTGGACCCGAGTCAGCGATCTGGGGCGAATACTGCGCCGACTTGATCGAATCTGGGTACGCCCATTGGGTGACGGCAATTTCCGAGGGCGTGGCATGAACACCATGGCCCGTTGGAAACTGCTCCCTCGCCAGCTCACCAACACCTTCAAGATCCCACCAATTACACAGTTTCAGCGCGAACCCTGCCGGACGTCGAGCAAAGCTCGCCTCGGCGTAGAGCTCCGAGAAAGCCGCCTCGATCGATGCGATGTTGCCGCCGTGACCATTGAGGAAGAGGATCTTTTGGAAGCCGTGAGCTGCCAGCGAGCGGACCCAATCACCTATCGCAGCGATGAAGGTCGAGGGCCGCAGTGAGATGGTTCCTGGGAATCCAAGATGGTGTTGAGCCATGCCAATGTTGAAGCTTGGAGCAATCAGGATGTCTGCTGTTTTCTGGGCTTCGTGAGCAATGATTTCCGGACACATCCAGTCGGTGCCCAGCAGGCCGGTAGGGCCGTGTTGCTCATTCGAACCGATGGGAACCACGATGGTGCGGCTACGTTCAAGATACTGGCCTATCTCGGCCCAAGTCGAGAGATGCAGAAGCATTGAGTACTCTCCTTCAGTGATTTTCTTTCGGAAGACGACAATCCACGAGCCACTGGAAGCGGCTTGCAACCAGGGCGTGTAGAGGATGTTGCTCCGACATCGCCACCCCAGCAAGAGCAACTAAAATCATACTTCGTTGCCTATCAGGCAACGGCATGATGAGCTCTATCTCTCCTGGCTCGAAAAGAAAACGCCATCTCTGAAGATGGCGTTTTAGGTCAAGGTTTCAGTGAGCCGAGGGCATCAGCAACAGCGCGTCGTGCACTGGCGTTTGCCATAGCGCGCCTCCTGACGCTCGCGGAAAAACTCTTCATACGTCATCACCGGTTCGTCCGGATGGCTGACGGCCCTGAGCGCTACGTAATTTTCGTAATCCGGCACGCCGATCATGAGGCGAGACAACTGTCGGAACCATTTGATACCACGGTGCAGTTTTGTTTCAGACATGGGCAGGACTCCGAGGAGTTGATGAGTGGGTGGATACCGCAGGACTGTGCCGAGAAGCCGACCGGTAAGGCGTTTCCCTGTCGCTGCGATGAGGCGATAGCCATGTCTGACAGGCGCCCCTGAACGAATAAACCGGCACACTCAGGACCACGACAAGGAACAGCACGGTCAACTACGCATATAACCGCGCCAATGTATCTACGATGTGTCTCCGTCCACGCGCTTTGTATCTCTAAGTAGCACGTTCGCGTATGTGAACGTGTCCCTAGACACTCGCCACCGCTCGTCGCCAGAACGGCTTACCCAGAGGGCTGGTGCGGATACCTTCAGCCAAGCGCGTCCAGTTCAGCTCCGCAGGATCGGCGACCGCCGGCCCTGGCGATCTTGCGACCAGAACTGCTTCGGCAATCGGCTGGAAGTCTGCGCGGAAGTGCACAGAGCTTTTGTTGACCAGAATCTTCATCTGTTCAGGCTCGATACCCGCAGCGCGGTAGAGATTGCGATCAAACATTTGCGCCTTGTTAGAACTCACCGCCACATACACGTCGTCGATCTTCAGACAGGCTACCGGCCCCAATTCGGCGAGCATGCCGTGCATCATCGGACCGTCGAATCTGCAACGGCCGTCAGACAGCGAAGTCACCTCAAAGCGACCTTGCAATGGTTCGTCACCCGCGATACCAGGACAACCCGCCAGATCGATGTCGATGAACGCACCTACGCCTGCGTGATGCGCAGCCTGGGCCGCCCTGGGGTCGCAGATCAGACCTATTGCAGCCTGTCGCGCACCGTTACGCAACAATGCGCGCAACATACCCATGGTGTTCGAATCCCCGCCTGCGCCCGGATTGTCCTGCGTATCGGCGATCACCACCGGCTTGCTCGCCCCCTCGCTCAGGCGGATGGCTTCCTGCACCGCGGCATCCGGGTCAAGCAACGGCACCCGCCATTGGCCTTCTTCGGCGAGCAGCCTGCTGTACAACTCGTCAACCGCCCGCTCAACCTCGGCTGCGTCAGTTCCATGACCCCAAATGGCCGGCCCACACTCTTCGAAATCCGCCGCCGGAAAGCCTGGCGTGAATGACAGCGATTGGACACCGCCAGTTTCAAGCTCAGCCAGATGCTCATACAGCCCCTTGGCAGGTTCGAGCAGCGTACACATGCCATTGATGGGGATCAGGAACGGCACACGCTTCATTACCGAGTGATACGGCCTGGTTTGGGTCAGCAAGCGCTCCAACAATTCGGCAGCACGCAAGCCAGTCTCGGCCAGATCGACATGCGGGTAGGTGCGATAGGCCATCAGTGCGTCGGCATTGGCGAACATCTTGCGGGTGAGGTTGGTGTGCAGGTCCAGAGACACCACGATTGGGATCTGTAGCCCAACGATCCTGCGCAACCGTTCGAGCAAGGTGCCCTCGCCGTCATCGGTGTGCTCGGCAACCATGGCGCCATGCAGGTCCAGATAGATGGCGTCGAAATCCAATTCCCGGGCAGCGTCGGTTATTTCGCCGACGATGCGTTCATAAGCGTCTTTCTCCACATGAGCCGAAGGGCTAGCTCCCGCCCAGATCACTGGCAGCAGCTCGTATCCAGCGCGCTCGGCAGCCTGGATGAAGCCACCTGCAGGAATGTTGACATCGCGCAGGGCAAGCACTTCTGCGCCGCGCGCCATCATCGGGAAACCTTCGCCCCGCTGAAAGTTCTCATAAGCGGCTTTGGACGGCGCGAAGGTATTGGTTTCGTGTTGGAACCCTGCGATCAGCACTCGAATGTTCATGAACGTGACTCCTGAATCCAGAATCCGCCGGGGTGGCAACGGGCTTATACAACCATCGACTGGCGTATCACGATGGCAGCGCACTGGCCATCGACCGCTCTGGCGCACGACTGGCCAGCAGCAACAACGCACCAATGGCCAGCAGCGAGGACATGATCAGCAACCCGCTGCTGGTGGTGCCGGTGGCAGTCCTCGCCCATCCGATGATGATCGGGCTGAAGAAGCCGCCGGTTTGACCAATGCTGTTGATCAGGGCTATACCGCCTGCCGCGCTGTCGCCCTTGAGGTATTGGCCTGGCATGGCCCAGAACACGGTGTAGGCAACCCAGCTCATGGAAGTAGCAACGGTCAGGCTGGCCATCGTCCAGAACAATTGACTGCTTA
Organism: Pseudomonas sp. X10; assembly: GCF_054889225.1. Classification (NCBI taxonomy): domain Bacteria; kingdom Pseudomonadati; phylum Pseudomonadota; class Gammaproteobacteria; order Pseudomonadales; family Pseudomonadaceae; genus Pseudomonas; species Pseudomonas sp. X10. The sequence continues at coordinate 4,184,171 of NZ_CM142677.1, forward strand.
TTTGAGTGCTGCACGCCAGTGCCAGTGCAGCGATCAATGCTGGAATAGCACTGTGCAGGCGTCGCTCGCCACAGCGATCGGAGCTGCGACTGAACAGGATCATGCTGACCACCGCCGCGACGTAGGGTATCGCCGAATACAAACCGACCTGCTTGATGTCGGTGATTCCAGCGTCCTTGAGAATGGTCGGCAACCAGAAGCTGGTGGTGTAGATGCCGTTGAGCAGGCAGAAGTATGCCGCCGCAAGCAAATAGATTTTCGGATCGCGGATCACCGCCTTGAAGGAATGATGCGGAGCCTTGTCGACCTTGACTTCCGATGCCAGCAATTGCTTCTCTTCAGCGCTCAGCCAGCGGGCATCGGCCGGACGATCCGTCAGGTAGAACCAGGCAACCACACCCAGCGCTGCACAGGGCAACCCTTCGAGCAGGAACATCCACTGCCAACCGGCCAGACCGTTGCGACCGGCGAAGGCGTCCATGATCCAGGTCGACAGTGGCGCGGCGAAAATACCCGCTAGCGGCGCTGCCAGCCAGATGATCGACATGACGCTAGCCATGCGCTTTTGCGCATACCAGTAGGTCATGTAGAAAATCATCGCCGGTGCGAAACCGGCTTCGAATACGCCGAGAATGAAGCGCAGAACGTAAAAGGTCGTTTCGCTCTGTACGAACAGCATGCTGGTCGAAGTCAGCCCCCACAGCACCATGATTCGTCCCAGTGTGCGACGCACGCCAACTTTAGGCAGCATCAGGTTACTGGGGACTTCGAAGAGCACATAACCGACGAAAAACATGCCGGCGGCGATCCCGTAGATCTTGTCGCTGAACCCCAGGTCTGCCTGCATCTGTAACTTGGCAAAGCCGATATTGACCCGGTCCAAGTACGCGAAAACGTAGCACAGCAACAGGAATGGCAGCAGCCTCCAACTGATCTTGCGATACAGACTGGACAAGGCATCTTGGCTATTTTTGTTGTTGGATGTGAGTGACATGGCCAGACCTCTCGTGGGTGAACCAGGCGTACGATAGATGCCTGCTGGATGGCTCAATCGTCGACTGCTCGTACCCCTGCAGCAAGAGCAACTTATTGCTGCTATCGTTGCCTTTCAGGCAACGGAGATCTCAATGCGCGAACTCAATCAACGGCGGATACGCTACTTTTACGAAGTCCTGAAGAGTGGTTCGATTCGCGGCGCCGCAGACAGCCTCAATACGGCCCCGTCGGTCATCACCCGCCAGATCAAACTGCTGGAGAGCGAGGTCGGCGCGCAGTTGTTCGAGCGCCAGGCACGTGGCGTTCTGCCCACCGAAGCCGCTCAATGCTTGCTGGACTTCTGGCGTGGCTGCCAATCGCAGCAAGAACACCTGGAAGATCAACTGAATGCACTGATGGGCCTGCAGACCGGCGAAATCCGCATCGTCCTGAGCCAGGGGTATGTCGATGGCCTGATGGAGTCCGTACTCACCGACTTCTGCGCGACCTATCCAGGCTTGCGCGTGGCGATGGACATTCTGCCTGTGGACGAGGTGCTCGCCGAGGTTGCGCAAAACCGCGCCCACATCGGGCTCGCCTATAACCCGACCGCCCACCCGGACATCGAGTACCGCGCCAGTGCCTTGCAGCCGGTGGAGTTGCTGGTGCATGCACGACATCCTCTGGCTCTTCGCGGCACACCGGTGGAGGTGAAGGAATTACTCGACTATCCGTTGGCGTTGATGCCGCCGGACTATGGCCTGGGCCAGGCGGCGCGCTGGGTCGCGTATTCGGAAGGCCTGCAGCTGCATCCCACGCTGGTCACCAACTCACTGGAGGGGCTGCGACGATTTGTCAGCCGAGGAAACGGCATCACCATGCTGGGTGGTTTTGCCGATTCACTGAGCATTACCGGCGATGAACTAGTGGCCCTGCCTATCAATCACAGCTTCTTCCAGTCCGCTCATGCACGTCTGCTGGTAAAGGCGCGGCGACCGCTGTCCGCGGCCGCCGAGGAATGCCTGACCTGGATCACCGGGCGTATGCCGCTGTTCGCCCGGGCAACCTGACAAACGACAATCAAGGCGCCCAACGGGTGAACACCAGGTCGTGATCCTTGACCCGGGCCTGGTGACACCCGAGGCAGGTCTGGTGCTGTTTTTCATCGACCGGCTGGCCATTGACGAACCTGCCGAAACCCCAGCCGCCCGAGTCCTTGTACTTGACCGAGTCCTTGACCATGAACTGTACGGTGGTGGCAGCGCCCGGGATCGAAGCCGGTTCGAACTCTGGAGACTGCACGTGCTTCCAGGCCAGTTTGGTCAATATCGTGCCGTCAGGAAAAGGCAGCGTGCCGTCCTTATAGGCCTTGATCGCGATGTCGTTACCCAGCACCGCGCGGATTTCATTCAGCGGGGCCCCTTCGGTGGCGGGCGCGATCAACTGCCATTGGCGGTAACCTTCCGGAATAGTCACCCCGTATATCGGCGAAGCTTTTTCAGTGCTGCCATCAGCAAAGACAAATGGCGTAGCGACAGCGGATGTCATCAAAGCGGTAATCAAACCGGCGCGGGCCCACTTCATGAGCGACCTCCTCTCTGGTATCGGGTGGCTGAAGCTCAACCCTAATCAGGAGATGTATCTTGAATGTTTCGTCGCGTCCCGTTGTTTGCATCGCTGTGTATTGGGGCAGCACAGGGATACGTTGCGATACAAACAACGCCGAAGTTGAGTGCGTGCTCTGGCCGACCTGATAAAGAAGTGAACGCTGCAACGCTGGTCAGGGTCTGCTGTTTACACACCCTTCAGGAGATCCCGCCATGCTTGATATCCATTGCGCACCTGATCCCCGCGAACACAACGTGCGCGGTTGGGAGCGAGCCAGCTCCCTGGCCGGTGGCGCACTGATGGTCAGCAAGGGCCTGCGCCATGGCGGCCTGCTCGGACTGCTGCAGATGGCGGTCGGCGGCCTGGCCCTGGCCCGGGGCATCAGCGGCCACTGCTCGACCAAGGCTTGGTTGCAACGGCATCGCAACGAGCTGCACAGCCTGCGCACGGACATCGCACGCAGCGCGGCGGAGCTGGCCGTGCTGCAGGCCAGCGCCGATGCCGCAACCCGCTCGGCCACGGTGACCGGCAACGACTCGCTGAAGAGCCCCAAGTCTTAGCGCAGCAATTTGCTCTGCAGCACCTCGGAAGGCTGGCCAAGCACGCTCTCGCTGATCTGGATGAACTCTTCGGTGCTGACGCTCTGCAGGCGCATCAACGCCTGGGTGACGTCGTCCAACGAGCGTTTTTCATGGTTGTGCAGGCGGATCTCGCGGTCCAGGGCCTGCAGCAGGAGCACGCCACGGGCGATCTGCGCGGCATTGGCCTGCTCGCCGCGCAGGCTGGTGACCTTGGCCCCTTGCTTGTGCAAGCGATCCTGCAGCGCCCGGTAACGGTCTTCGCTCATGCCGCCTGAGCGATACAGCAAGACCGTGGCGTAGTACTCGGCCAGGCTTTCACTGAGCCAGTCACTGGCCTTGCGGTCGCTGATCTGGGCGAACTGGCGCACCAGTTCGCGCAGCAGCGGGCTGCTGCCGTTCTCGTTGATCAGCGGCCGGTTGCTGTGCAGATAGATCGAGTGCCGGGCGCTGCGGGCGCCACGCCACATCTCGTCGCGCGCCCCGACCAGCAGCAGTTTGGGTGGGTTGCGTGGGAACACCCGTTGCAGTTGCGGCCAGACGAAAGTCAGCAGCGTCAAGGTGTCCAGGCGGCGCATGCCCTGCCCTTGCGGCGCGGCCACGGTTACTTCGGTATCGCCCAAGCGCGTGCGCCGGCTGCCGGTGGTGCCGGCGAGCATCCAGCCGGTCGGCCGGTCGAACTGACGGGAGATGTTGTCGATGCGAAAGCGCTGCTTGCCGATGCGCGGCCAGGGCGTCTCGATGCTCTTCCAGCCACCGGGCAGCTCGAAGCTCAGCCGCGCCACCAGTTCGGTGCCGTCCTGCTGGTCAAGACGTGCTGGTGGCACCAACTGGTCACCGCGGAACAACGCCCAATGCGGGGTGATCCGGCTTTCGTAGGCGCCGCCACGCTGGCGCTGATCCAACTTGACCCGGTAGCTCAGGCTGGTCTTGCCTGACGCTGGCTGCCACAGGCCGCGCTGGCCCTGCTCCTGCAACTGCCACTGGCCGTCGGCCTGGAAGTCACTGTAGGCGCCGGCCTTGCCCAGGTCGAAATCCAGGCTGCGCACCGCGGCGCCTTCGGCCAGGGTCAACTGCACTTCGGCCTGGCCGCTTTCGGGCAGCAACCTCACGTGATAGTCCAGGTCGACCTTCTTCGCCCAGGCCGATGAACTGGCCAGCACTCCCAGGACCAGCAACAGGTGGCAATGCACACGCATACAGAAACTCCTTGTTCCTCAGAGGCGAAAGGCCGTCGAGCCCTGGCGGCTCAACCGGCGCGAAATATCAGATAGTCTTCCCAGTCGTCCTCGGCAACGCTCGCCTCGCTGAGCATACGCCCGGACTGGGAAATACGCTGCTTGTGCACCTGCTCGCGGTCACCGCAGACCAGATGATGCCAGGCCGGCAGGTCCTTGCCTTCGCTGACCAGGCGATAACCGCAGGTGGTCGGCAGCCACTTGAACTGGTCGGCCTTGCCTGGCGTCAGCTGGATGCAGTCCGGCACCTGCTCGAAGCGGTTCGGGTAGTCGCTGCACTGGCAGGTCTTCAGGTCGAGCAGCTTGCAGGCGATACGCGTGTAGTAGACGCTGTTGTCGTCCTCGTCCTCGAGCTTCTGCAGGCAGCACAGGCCACAGCCGTCGCACAGCGACTCCCACTCTTGCGGGTCGAGTTGGTCGAGGGTCTTGCGCCTCCAGAAGGGGGCGTTATCGGCAATCATCACACACCATTTCCTGCATTGGATTCCAAGCCCAGGTCAAGCTCCAGGCCTCACGCTTCAAGCCATGGGCAAAAGCCGGACACTCATCCGCTCTTGCCGGGCCCATGCAACGTGCAGCTCGCCGCCTTGGCGGCGCCAGTCTAGGGCCTGTCCTCTATCAATACCAGACCGCTTGTCAGTGCTGGCGCGACGCAGTAGCTTGGGCCACGATTCTCTCCCCTCTCGCAGGAGCCGCCATGAGCGCCAATCCACGCATTGCCGAATACGCCATCAATGAACAGTTCATCAACCGCTGGTCGCCCCGGGCGTTCACTGCCGAGCCGATCAGCGAGCAAACCTTGCTGAGCTTCCTCGAGGCCGCGCGCTGGGCTCCCTCGGCCTACAATTCGCAGCCCTGGCGCTTCCTCTACGCCCGCCGCGACACGCCAAACTGGCAGCGCTACCTGGGCCTGCTCAACGAGTTCAACCGCAGCTGGGCCCAGCAGGCCTCGGCACTGGTGGTGATCCTGTCCAAGACCACCTTCACCGCTCCAGGCGCCAGCGAGGAAACCCCGGCCCTCTGGCACACCTTCGACACCGGCTCGGCCTGGGGCCACCTGGCCCTGCAGGCCAGCATCAGCGGCTGGCACACCCACGGCATGGCCGGCTTCGACCAAGCCCTGGCACGCCAGGAACTGAAAATCCCCGAGGGTTACGCCCTGCACGCCATGGTCGCGATCGGCAAGCTGGGCGACAAGGCCAGCCTTGCCGAAGGCCTGCAGGCCCGCGAAGTGCCAAGTCCGCGCCGGCCGCTGAGCGAACTGGCGGCCGAGGGCGATTTCAGCCTGTAAGCCACACTCTGCAGGAGCGGGCTTACCCGCTCCTGCGATTGCCGCTCAATACCCTCGCTGAAAATCCACTTCCCCGCGCAACGCCTGCCCTGCCTGATAAGCCCGCAGATTCTCGACGAACAGACGCACCATCGCCGTTGGCGAGGTCGGTGCCGAGCTGTGCCCGGTCAGCAGCAGGCCCCAGGCAGTCCAGAACGGGTGACGCTGGGGCAGCGGCTCCTGGCGGCAGACGTCGATCACTGCGCCGGCCAGATGGCCCTTCTTCAGCGCCTCGACCAGGTCGCCATCGACCACCGCGACACCACGTCCGGCATTGATGAACAGCGCGGAAGGCTTGAAACACTCGAACAGCGCGGCATCGTACAGGTCATGGGTGGCCGGGGTGTCGGGCAACAAGTTGAGCACGTAGTCGGCCTCGCCCACCAAGCGCGGCAACTGGTCCAGGCCAGCCACCTCGGTGAAGGGCTGCTGTTCACGCGGCTGGCTGGCGATGCCATACAGGGTCACCCCGAACGGCAGGAGGAACTCGGCGACGCGCTGGCCGATGTCGCCCACACCAACGATCAGCACCCGCCGCCCCTCCAAGCTGTGCCCAGGACGGTCATCCCAACGGCGCTCGACCTGGCTGACCAAGCGCGCCAGCACATCACGCTCGTGGCCGAGCATGTAGGTGAGCATGTACTCGGCCATGACCTGGCCGAAAATCCCCACGGCCCGGGTCAGGCGGTAATCACGAGGCAGCTCCTGGGCCAACAGCGGGGTGATCCCCGCCCAGGTGGACTGCGCCCACTCAGGCCGGTGGCCCTGGCGCAGCAAGCTTGCCAGCAGGTCCGGCTGGCCGAGCCACACCTTGCACTCGCTGGGCTGGCAGGCCAGCTCGGCGGACTCGCCACTGGTCAGGACCTCCAGGTCCGGCGCCGCTTCGCGCAGCAGGCGGGCGTACAGGGCATGATCCTGTTCAGCGATCAAAACACGCATATCGGTGACAACCTTGGCAGACAACGAAAGCAGCCCGGCATCCAACACCGGGCTGCACGACAAGAAAGGGAGCTGTGATCAGGCCGGATCGTTGCGGCGCAACAGCTCTTCAGGCAGGTGCTCGATGTAATCGTCGTCGGGCGGCGGCATCTGCAAGTGGTAGCCCTGGCTGTCGAGGTTCTCCAGGACCTTGGCGATGTCTTCGCGGGCCAGCTTGCGCTCCGGCGTCAACACCAGATCGAAGGCGTGGACCGGGGTGCCGAAGAACGGCAGCAGGCCTTCGGGCACTCGCTCCAGGCCATCGGTCTTGAGCACGTAGAGGTACATCTCGCTCTTGCGCGGGCTCTTGTAGATCGAACAGATACGTTTCATCGGGATTCTCCGGCACCTGCCAGGTTATCGAGCAGGGCCTGCCCCATCCGCTCGCGACGCCAGCCGCGCAGCGAATCGGGGAGTTGATAGGGGCCATTGGGGAAACCGCTCTTGAGCAGCGCTTCCAGGGTTTTCTTGCGCAGCATCAGTTCCGGCGCGATGCCCAGGCGCTCGGCCTCGGCCTGGCCAATGGCACGCAGTTGCTTGAGGATGCCGGAGGCTTCGATCGGCAACGGCTCGGGCAACACCGGCGGCCACTCCTCTGGCGGCAGGCTGGCCGCCTGCTTGATCAAGCCGATAAGGTACTCGCCGTCCTGGCGAATCGTGCGCGGGTGCATGTCGTCGATCTTCGCCAGTGCCGACAGGCTGTCCGGCTGGTACCTGGCCATCGGCCACAAGGCATGCTCCTTGAGGACACGGTTGCGCGGTATGTCACGGGCGCGGGCCTCACGCTCACGCCAGGCACAGAGCTCGCGCAGCACTGCCAGTTGGACCGGTGACAGCTTCCAGGCCAGCTTGACCTCGCGGTACAGGGTGTAGGGGTCGATTTCGCGGCGCAACTGGGCGACCAACTCGGCACCGTCCTCCAGCACCCAAGCGTACTTGTCGTCCGACAGCCGCGGACGCAGGCTGGCAAACAGTTCGGCCAGGTGCACGGCATCCTCGGCGGCATAGCTGACCTGGGTTTCCGACAATGGGCGTTGCAGCCAGTCGGAGCGGGTCTCGCCCTTGGGCAGGTCGATGCCCAACACTTCCTGGACCAGGCGCGAATAGCCCATGGAAAAGCCCAGGTTGAGGTAGCCGGCGGCCAGTTGGGTATCGAACAGCGGCTGCGGCAGCTTGCCGGTCAGTCGCGAGAGGACTTCAAGGTCTTCGCTGCAGGCATGCAGGACCTTGACCACGCGGGTATCGTCGAGCAGTTCGGCCAGCGGCTGCCAGTCGCGGATCGACAAGGGGTCGATCAGGAAGGCCCGCTTGCCGTCGCCGATCTGGATCAGGCCGGCTTTCGGATAGAAGGTGTCGACCCGCATGAATTCGGTGTCGAGGGCCACGTAGGGCAGTTCACGCCAGCGCTGGCAGTGCTCGGCCAGGCTGTGGTCGTCACGGATCCAGTGTATTTCGATGGCCACGAGGCTCTCCCACAAACAATGGCGCGCAGTATATACGGCGCGGGCCTTGCTCGGGAAACCTCACGACCGTCGCCAAGCGATCAGTGGCCCGCACCTGGCAAGTGAAGTTTGGCATAAGGCTCGCGGTCTATATCGAGCACTTCGACGCACAGTTGGATATCCAGGCCCGATTGCGCTGGCAACGCCTCGTGCAAAACCTCCAGCAGGCTCGATGTCAGTTGCTTCTTCACTTCCACTGAACGCCCGCTGAGGATCGCCAGCTTCACATGGGCGAAGGCTCTCTCAACGGGAGCGACCCCGACCCGGTAGTGGGCGAAGGCTTGGGCACGGCTCTTGATGTCCAGCTCGTCGGCGAACTGACCGCTGCCGACCAGGGCATGGTTCAGGCGCAGCAGCAGCCGGTCGACATCCAGCGCACGCAGATTGTCGCTGTATTCCAGGTTGAGATGAGGCATTGCGCGGGTTCCAGGTGGTGGAAGAAGAGCGACAGCCTAACCCAAGCCCGGAACCTGGCAAAGGCAGCTATTCTCAAAGTTCAAGACCTTTCACCAACCCCTGACAGAGGTGAAGCAATGCCAGTCACGCACGATTTGCTCGCGGACCTGCACATCACTGCAGATGATTTCGAGAAGCTCAAAGAGACACACAACGATCTCACTCGGCTTCACAAAGACTACCTGGCCGTGGACAAGGAAACGGTCGCAGCCGAGAACAACGGCACCGCCGACGACGAAGTCAACCGCCTGCGCAAGGAGCGCCTGTTGATCAAGGACAAGATCGAACGAATTGTCCATCCACCCCAGTCCTGACGTCCTCGACACCCCTTGGAGCGTTTGTGCAAGACGCTGTAGACGGTTTGCACGCAGCATCAGTTGGCGATCAGGGCGCAGCGACCTGTACATGACAAGACTGCGCCTTGCATCGCCAGCTGACGCTGGCGTTTACTCCGCCGCCTTCTCCAGGGCCTGCTCCAAGTCGGCGATCAGGTCCCGGTGATCCTCGATCCCCACCGACAACCGCAGCAGGTTCTCACCGATGCCGATCCTGGTCTTCTGCTCTGGGCTCAGCGAGTTGTGCGACATGCTCCAGGAGTGGTTGATCATGCTTTCCACGCCCCCGAGGGAGTCGGCCAGGACGAAGATCGACAGCGCCTCGATCAGCCGGTTGATCGCCTGACGGTCGCCCTTGATGCTCATCGACACCACTGCACCGCCCGTGCGCATCTGTTGCTTGCACAGGGCCTGCTGCGGGTGGCTCTCCAGTTCCGGGTAAAAGACCTGCTCGACTTGCGGGTGACCCTCCAGGAAGCGGGCGATACGCAAGGCGTTGGCGCACTGGCGCTCCATGCGCACGTCCAAGGTCTTGAGGCCGCGCAGGGCCAGGTAGCAGTCGAACGGCCCCTGGATCGCGCCCACGGCCATGCTGATCTTGCGCAAGCGCGCCAGCAGTGCGTCGCTGGCGGCCACCACCACGCCACCGATCAGGTCGGAATGACCGCCGATGTATTTGCTCGCCGAATGCATCACCAGGTCCACGCCCAGGGCGATGGGCTGCTGGTTCCACGGCGAGCAGAAGGTGTTGTCGACACAGGTAAGGATGCCGCGCTCGCGGGCCAGCGCGCAGAGCGCCTTGATGTCGACCAATTGCAGCAAGGGGTTGGTCGGGGTCTCGATCCAGATCAGCTGTGTCTCGGGGCGGATCGCGGCGGCCACGGCCTGCAGGTCGTTGAGGTCGACGTAGGTGGTGCTCAGGCCGGAGCTGACGCTGCGGTAGTCCTCCAGCAGGCGGAAGGTGCCGCCGTATACCCCATTCATCACCACCACGTGGGCGTCCTTGGGCAAGAGCTCCAGCACCGTCGCCGTAGCCGCCACGCCGGACGCGCAGGCCACCGCGCCGACACCCTCTTCCAGAGCGGCGACACAGGTTTCGTAGGCATGGCGGGTGGGGTTGCTGACCCGGCTGTAAGCGTACTCCGGCTCTTCGTCCAGGCTGCGCTTGATGAAGGAGCTGGCGGTGACGATGGCCGGGAAGATGGCGTTGTCGGCAACAGAAAACTGGTCGCCTGCGTGGATAGTGCGGGTGGCGAAATTGCGCGGCTTGTCGGACATGCTCGGAACCAAAAGTGCGGGTGGATAGGCGCCACTATCGCATATCCATCGGTTTCATTGTTTCTACCGCTTCGCTAATCTGGAGAAACCTTTTCTCCTCAGGCGCGCCTATTCGACATGGACAGTTTCGACCAGCACATCCTAACCCTGCTCCAGCGCGACGCCTCGATCTCCCTCAAGGACCTGGCCGAAGCCGTCAACCTGTCCACCACGCCCTGCTGGAAGCGGGTCAAGCGCCTGGAGGAAGAAGGCTATATCCGCGGCCGGGTGGCCCTGCTCGACCCGAACCGCCTGGGGCTGGGGTTGTCGGTGTTCGTCCAGCTCAAGACCCAGCGCCACGACAGTGCCTGGCTGGAGCAGTTCGCCGAGACCGTGACGAGCTTCGAGGAAGTGATGGAGTTCTACCGGATGTCCGGCGACTGGGACTACATGCTGCGAGTGGTGGTCAGCGACATCGGCGCCTACGACCGTTTCTACAAGAAGCTGATCACCAGCACCGATGGGCTGTCGAACATCACCTCCAGCTTCGCCATGGAGCAGATCAAGTACACCACGGCGTTTCCGGTACGGCGTTGAGGTGAGCCAGCGTAAGCTGGCGATGCAAGGCACAGCCTTGCCAAAAGCACGGCTCGTCACCGCCCCATCGCCAACTGACACCGCCCCCTACCTCGAAATGAACTGCGCCCTGTTTCAGTCCGCTGTATTGGCCGCCGCAATCCGGTTGCCTTCCCGGGCCTTCTCCAGCTTGATGGCAATGAACTTGGAGGTTGGCGTATAGGTGCGGTCGCCATAGCTTTCCAGCGGCACCAGCGGGTTGGTTTCCGGGTAGTAGGCCGCCGCCTGGCCTTGCGGCATGTCGTAGGGCACCAAGCGGAAACCGGACACCCGCCGCTCGCGGCCATCCTCCCAGAGGGACACCAAATCCACGTGCTCGCCCGGCTCGAAGCCCAGGCGGCGGATGTCCTCTTCGTTGACGAACACCACCTCGCGCAGGCCGAACACGCCCCGGTAGCGGTCATCGAGACCATACAGGGTGGTGTTGTACTGGTCGTGGGAACGCATGGTCTGCAGGATCAGGTCAGGCTTGTCGCCACGCGCCAGCACTTGCTCGTTGACCAGATGCTCAGGCAACGCGCTGGCGGTGAAGCAGGCCTTGCCGGTCGCCGTGCGCCAACTGCGCTCGGCCGCCGCGTTGTCCAGATGGAAGCCTCCTGGGTGCTGCAGGCGAGCATTGAAGTCGGCGAAGCCTGGGATGACGTCGGCGATCAGGTCGCGGATGCGGCCATAGTCGGCGATCACCCAGTCCCAGTCGATCGGGCGGTCGCCCAGGGTCGCCTTGGCCATGCCGGCGATGATCGCAGGCTCCGAGCGCAGGTGCGGCGAGCGCGGTTTCAGCTGGCCGTTGGAGATGTGCACCATGCTGAAGGTGTCCTCCACCGTCACACCCTGGGGCCCTTCGGCCTGCAGGTCGATCTCGGTGCGTCCCAGGCAGGGCAGGATCAGCGCGTCGCGGCCAGTGACCAGGTGCGAGCGGTTGAGCTTGGTCGCGATGTGCACCGTCAGGTTGCAGTTGCGCAGTGCCGCATGGGTGCGCGGGGTATCCGGCGTGGCCTGGGCAAAGTTGCCGCCCAGGGCGATGAACACCTTAGAGCGCTTTTCCTCCATGGCCTGGATCGCCAGCACGGCATTGTGCCCGTGCTCACGCGGGACCTTGAACTGGAAGCGCTGTTCGATGGCATCGAGCAACTGCGCGTTGGGCTTCTCATCGATGCCCATGGTGCGATCACCTTGCACGTTGCTATGACCACGCACCGGCGACAGGCCAGCCCCCGGTTTGCCGACGTTACCGCGCAGCAGCTGCAGGTTGACGATCTCCTGCACCGTCGGCACCGAATGACGGTGTTGAGTCACGCCCATGGCCCAGCACATGATCACCCGCTCCGCCTTGCGGTACATGCGGGCCGCCAGCTCCAACTCGGCCAGGTTGAGCCCGGACTGTTCGACGATGTGTTCCCAGGAGGTGGCATCCACTGCGGCCAGGTAATCTTCCAGGCCACTGGTGTGCTCGGCGAGGAAGGCATGGTCGAAGACAGGCGGCTCGCCGTTGGCCTGGGCCTCGCGCTCCCACTTCAGAAGGAACTTGGCAATGCCGCGCATCACCGCCATGTCACCGCCCAGGGCTGGACGGAAGTAGGCGGTGTTGGTGGGTTCGGAGCCGTTGCTGAGCATCTCGAACGGATGCTGCGGGTGCTGGAAGCGCTCCAGGCCACGCTCCTTGAGCGGGTTGAAGCACACCACCTGGGCACCGCGCTTGACCGCCTCACGCAAGGGTTCGAGCATGCGCGGGTGGTTGGTGCCGGGGTTCTGGCCGATGACGAAGATGGCGTCTGCCTTCTCCAGGTCATGGAACACCACGGTGCCCTTGCCCACACCAAGAGCCTCGCCCATGCCGACGCCGCTGGCTTCGTGGCACATGTTCGAGCAGTCGGGGAAATTGTTGGTGCCGTAGGCGCGGACGAACAGCTGATAGAGGAACGCCGCCTCGTTGCTGGCCCGGCCCGAGGTGTAGAACTCGGCCTGGTCCGGCGACTCCAGCGCTTGCAGGTGCTGGGCAACCAGAGCGAAGGCATCGTCCCAGGTGGTTTCCACGTAGTGGTCGGTGGCGGCGTCGTAGCGCATGGGGTGCGTCAGGCGGCCCTGGTATTCAAGCCAGTAGTCCGTCTGGTCAGCCAAGGCACTGACGCTGTAGCGGGCGAAAAACGCCGGATCTACCGAACGCCCGGTAGCTTCCCAGTTGACGGCCTTGGCGCCGTTCTCGCAGAACTTGACCATGTCGTTTTCCGGCGACTCGCCCCAGGCGCAGCCGGGACAGTCGAAGCCGCCGTTCTGGTTGGTCTTGAGCATTGCCCGCAGGTTCTTGAAGGCGTTGTCGCTGCCCAGCCAGCTCTTGGTCACGCTCTTCAAGGCGCCCCAGCCTGCCGCCGGGCCGTTGTAGTTCCGGATATGTTCGTCTTGACTCATACAGACAATCCTCACGCAGGCAATGAAACTTCATCGATGAGTTGTTCAGCGATGTTTTTTCCAGCCTAAGGAGGCACAGGCAGAGCGTCCAATCGAAATAAATTAAACCTTGATAAACCCCCTCGATGATGAGCTGAACCCCGCGTATTTCCTGACCCTCAGCAGTGATAGACAGCACTGATCGAATGGTAGGGGAAAGTAATTTGACGGGACTTCCAGCACGCTATAGTTTGAACTTCACATTCAGCATTTATTCCCTGTCCCGCAAATAAGGCAAGCGCATGCGGCACAGGATGAAAGCAGCGCGCTAGAGATAGGGCAGACGTGGAAGAAAACACCCGGGCACTGATCGACGGCTTCAACCGGAAAATCGACTATCTGCGGATGTCGGTGACCGACCGCTGCGACTTTCGCTGCGTTTATTGCATGGCCGAAGACATGCAGTTCCTGCCGCGCCAACGCATCCTCACCCTCGAAGAGCTGTACCAGGTGGCCGAACGCTTCGTCGCCCTGGGCACCCGCAAGATCCGCCTTACCGGTGGCGAACCACTGGTGCGCAAAGGCATCGTCGAGCTGTGTGCACGCATCGCCGCCCTGCCCGGGCTACGCGAACTGTGCCTGACCAGCAACGGCTCGCAGCTCGGGCGCCTGGCACAACCACTGTTCGAGGCCGGCGTATCACGCCTGAACATCAGCCTGGACAGCCTCGATCCACAACGCTTCAAGGCCCTGACCCGCACTGGCGACCTGGCCCAGGTGATCGCTGGCATCGACGCCGCGCGCCGGGCCGGTTTTCGCCGGACCAAGCTCAACTGCGTGGTGCTCAAGGGACGCAACGACGACGAGATCATCGACCTGGTCCGCTTCGCCATTGACCGCGAACTCGACATTTCCTTCATCGAGGAAATGCCCCTGGGCGTCATCAGCGAACACGAACGTGGCGAATCCTATTACTCCAGCGATGAGGTACGGACGCGGATCGCCGAGCACTTCACCCTGATCGACTCGGCCGAGTCCTCCCAAGGCCCGGCACGCTACTGGCGCCTGGCCGATGCCCCGCAGACCCGCATCGGTTTCATCTCACCGCACAGCCACAACTTCTGCGCGACCTGCAACCGCGTGCGCTTGACCGTCGAAGGCCGCCTGCTACTGTGCCTGGGCAACGAACACTCCATGGACCTCAAGCAAGTGCTGCGCGCCCACCCCGGCGATACCGCGCGACTGGACACAGCCATCCGCGACGCCATGCAGCTCAAGCCCTACCGCCATCACTTCGAAGTCGGTGGCGAGGTACAGATCCTGCGCTTCATGAACATGACCGGCGGTTGAGCCGCACGGAACCCGGAACCCCATGATCGTCCACTCCCGCCCCGATGTACTGCGCGTGCTGTTCACTCTCAAAGGCTCCATCGTCAAGCGCATCGCCCTGCGCTGCCTGATGGTCACCCTGCTCGCAGCCCTGATCGTCCTGATCGAGCATCGTTACCCGGCATTCTTCTACCCGGTCAGCGCCACTCCCTTCACACTGCTCGGCTTGTCGCTGTCGATCTTCATGAGCTTTCGCAACAATGCCTGCTACGACCGCTGGTGGGAGGGGCGCAAGGCCTGGGGCAAGCTGATCATCGAAATGCGCTCGTTCATCCGCCAGAGCGTGATCATCACTGACGAGCGGCTCAGGGCCGAGCTGCTGCGCAACCTGTGCGGCTTCGCCCACGCGCTCAACGCCCATTTGCGCAACGAGGATCAATTGCGCGCCGCCCGCCCGTGGCTGAGCGACAGCGCGCCTGTCAACTCTCACGATCTCTGCGACGGCATCCTGCGCGAGATCGGCGCACACTGCTCACGACTGGCGCAAGAGCAGCAGATCAGCGACTGGCGTTACACCACCCTGGAGCAGCGCCTGACCGGCCTGTCGGAAGTCCAGGCCACCTGCGAACGGATCAAGAGCACCCCACTGCCCTTCCCCTACACCCTACTGCTGCACCGCACCATCTACATCTTCTGCCTGCTGTTGCCCTTCGCCCTGGCCGTACCGCTGGGCTGGCTGGCACCGCTGTTCACCACCATCGTCAGCTATACCTTCTTCGGCCTCGACGCGATCGGCAATGAGCTGGAAGACCCGTTCGGGCGTGACGAAAACGACCTGCCCACCGACGCCATGGTGCGCATCGTCGAGCGGGATGTGCTGGCCGCCCTGGGCCACAGCGAACTGCCGCCGGTGTTGATGCCGGTGGACCATGTACTGAGCTGAAGCGGCAAGTCAGGCCTAATCGAATCTTGCAGCCGACGCTATCGCGGTAGGAGCCAGCGTAAACCTTGCGCTGCGACACCTCACGCCCCGGCAGCGCCGCTATCGCGGCTTACCGCTACCCCCGCGACTCGCACAACCCTATAGGCTTGAGATGCGGCACGAAGTTGCACGGGCGGTGCCGGGCATCGAGCTGCTCGACCAGGATCCCTTCCCAGGCCGTGCGGCAAGCGCCGGTCGAGCCCGGCAGACAGCACACCAGGGTGCCATTGGCCAGGCCAGCCAGAGCGCGGCTCTGCACGGTGGAGGTGCCGATGTCGAGGATCGACAGCGCCCGGAACAGCTCGCCAAAACCATCGACCTGCTTGTCCAGCAGGCAGATGACCGCTTCCGGGGTGCTGTCGCGCGCCGTAAAGCCAGTGCCACCAGTGATCAGCACCACCTGCACCTGGTCATCGGCGATCCAGGTAGCGACCTGGGCGCGGATCTTGTAGAGGTCGTCCTTGAGCAGGACACGGTCGACCAGCCGATGGCCGATCTCCACCGCCCGCGAAGCCAACAGCTCGCCGGAGCTGTCGTTGTCGAACGTACGGGTATCGCTGACCGTCAGCACGGCGATGTTGAGCGGCACGAACACCGCATCCGGTTTAACGCTCACCTTGGGCTCCTCCTGGCAAAGTCATTTACGCAACGCTAGTGTCCTGTCTCCGAAATACGTTCTCTTTTGACGAGTGGCTGTTGTAGTCAGGCAAGGCGAGGAGTCGCAACACGGCTTGGCGACAACAGACACCGTCAAAAGTGAACCGCTTGTTTCAAAGACAGGACACTAGTGAGAACGCCGGCCAACGTCCAATCGATATGCTGGAACGCCCCATCAGCCGGCTCTATCGGTGCCACGCTCACACGGATCGGCCACAGGCTCATGACTAAAGATTGGATAGCCGGCCCAGACTTGGGTAAGGTCTCAGGACATTCTTTCCCTGATACCGCCCAAGGCCGCGCCCCATGGACATCAAGCAGCTCAAGTTCCTCATCGCCCTGGACCAGACCCGGCACTTCGGCCAGGCCGCGGCGCTGTGCCACATCACCCAGCCGACCTTGTCCATGCGCCTGCGCAATCTCGAAGACGAACTGCAACTGGTCCTGGTCAAGCGAGGCCAGCGCTTCGAAGGCTTCACCGAGGCCGGCGAGCGCATCCTGGCCTGGGCCCGTACCCTGCTCGCGGCCCACGATGGCCTGCAAGCCGAAGCCGCCAGTTGCCGTGGCCAGATCGTTGGCAGCCTGCGCCTGGGCACCGTGCCGCTGTCGAGTTTCAACCCGATGCACCTGCTCATGCCCCTGCGCGAGAAGTACCCTGAACTGCACTTCCAGCTATCGTCCCTGAGCTCCGAACAGATCATCGACGGCCTCAGTCGCAACCAGCTCGACCTGGGCATCTGTTACCTGGACCAGGTCAACGCCAGCTTCTTCGACGTCATCGAACTGGGCACCACCACCATGGGCCTGCTGCACGACACCCGGCACTTCCAGTTCGAGCAACCGGAACTGCACTGGGAAGCCCTGGGCGAGCTGCCCCTGGGCCTGCTGAGCAAAGGCATGCACTACCGCCAGTCGCTCGATCTGAGCCTGCGCAGCCGCGGCCTGGACCCGAACGCGGTGCTGGAGAGCGACTCCACTTTCCAGCTGATCCAAGCCATCAACGCCGGCGTCTGCTGCGCCGTGATGCCCCTGGGCTGCGGCCTGGAAGACCTGAGCCAGCACCTGCGCATCCTGCCCATCACCGATGCCAGCGTCCACAGCCCCATCGGCCTGCTGCTGCGCCGCAGCGAACCACGCTCGGCGATCGCCGAGCAGTGCTTCGCCGAAGCCAAGGCGTTGCTCATCCCGCAGCCCTGAGAGACAGCCCTCCCCAGGCGACAGACCCACCTGGCCGGCCTGCTTGGTTATTCAGACCACTAGACCCTGAACTTGGACACCATACCGTTGAGCTCCACCGCCAGGCGCGACAGCTCCTGGCTGGCGGCGCTGGTCTGGTTGGCGCCGGCAGCGGTCTGCATGGACAGATCACGGATGTTGACCAGGTTACGGTCCACCTCGCGGGCGACCTGGGCCTGTTCTTCCGAAGCACTGGCAATGACCAGGTTCTTCTGGTTGATCGAGGTGATCGACTCGGTAATGATTTCAAGCGCCTCATCGGCTGCCCGCGCGACATCCAGCGTGCTGTTGGCCCGCCCTTGGCTGTCGTGCATCGCGCCAACCGCGCGGTCCGTGCCCGACTGGATACTGGCGATCATCTTTTCGATTTCTGTCGTCGATTGCTGGGTGCGGTAGGCCAGCGCGCGTACTTCGTCGGCCACCACGGCGAACCCGCGCCCGGCCTCGCCTGCGCGAGCCGCTTCGATGGCCGCGTTGAGCGCTAGCAGGTTGGTCTGGTCGGCAATGGAGTGGATAACATCCAGGACCTGGCTGATCTCATTGATGTTCCCGGCAAGCTGCCTGACTTCCTGGGAAGTCGTCGACACCTCCTGGACCAGCAGTTGGATGGACTCCAGCGCCTGGTTGACCTTCGCCCGCCCCTGTTGAGTGCTCTGGTCCGCCTCCTTGGAGGCATCGGCGGTGTTCACTGCGTTGCTTGCAACTTCTTCGACCGCCGCGGTCATCTGGTTGACCGCCGTCGCCGCCTGGTCGATTTCGACGCTCTGTTGGTTGAGGCCTCGGTTGGTGTCTTCCGTCACCGCGTGCAACTCTTCGGAGGCCGACGCCAATTGATCGGACGAACCTGCAATCTGCCGGATCGTTACCCGCAGGCTTTCCTGCATTTTTTGCAGTGCCGTCATCAACAGCGCAGGTTCGTCACGGCCTATGACGCGCACGTCCTGGGTCAGGTCGCCGCTGGCGACTCTATTGGCAACCACCACCGCATCGGCCAATGGCCCGACAATACTGCGCGTCAGGATGATTGCCATCACGACCATGAACAGCAGGATTGCCAACAACGCCACGACAATCATGAAGAAGGCAGTATTAAAGGCCTTGCTGCTGAGCACGGCAGCCCCGGTAGCGTTATCGGCATTGAACTGGATCAGCTTGCTCAATGCCGCCATCATGCTATCCGAGTACTCGGAAAGTGGTCCATTGGCCAGCCTGAACTCCTCATCCCGCTGCCCAGCAGCGACGGCAGCCAACACTTTCTCTTGCGTACCGTAATAATTTGAATAAGCGGACATGAAGTCTTCGAAAAGCTTACGGTCTTCAGCCGTTTCTATCGTGGCGTCATAAGCATTTATATGTTGGGAAATGTCTTCACTTATATCTTTTATTCTGGCGATGGTTCTTTCCCGCTCAGCGGTGTCTTCCAACATCACGGCGCGCAAGGTCAGGCCTCTGGCGCGCCCCAGATTGTTCCCAACCTCCCCTATTGCAAGCACTGCTGGCAACCAGTCTGTGCGGATCTCGTCCGTCGCGGCATCCATCTGCTTTGCCTGGAATAGCGATGTCAGGCCCATCGCCAGAACCAGGACCGCGATCAATGAGAAAAACAGGGCTGCCCGTCTGCCGATCTTCAAATTCCTTAAATTCATCGCCCTCTCCCTTCCTTATAAACTGGTGCACGCTTTATTGTTTCTCGACAAGCGGATCCAATCCTTTAAGAAAGGCCGGAAAGCAACTGTAACAAAAGGCTACCAAGACCTGGAAAGAGATAAAAAAGAGAAAGTAACAATTGGGTTTTATCAAACTGAAAAAACGATTCTTGTCACTGATTTGGTGTTTTTTTAACTCTTTTCCAGCAGCGTTTGCCGGCCATAAACAGCGCAGGCCGCCATGGCCCTGAACGGGCTGGTAGCTCCAGTCAACAGCCCCGTTGTGCACAACTGCTGTGCTGCTTGGGGGATTAATCTGCCTGACCAGCGTACTTATAGTTTCCTCACCCGCCGCGACGGACTCATGCCCTTCCCCGCCAGAGATTGAGGTGACAACCATGAATAGCGAGTTCAAACCCAACCCAGTTCACAGCGTACCGGCCCACGAACGGGAGGCCGAGTACTTCGAATACAGCAAGGCGGCCAACCCAATCAGTGCCAATCTGATTGCCCGGGTTCCCTACCACAGCTTCCCGGCATCGCTTTATGACACAGGTCCGTCGCGGGTGGTCCCGCTGGACCTGAGCGACACCTTGGGTTGCGAAGGGCCGGCAACGGGTCCTGGACTATGCGCGAACTTCATCCGCCTCACCGCTGATGACAGTCTGACCCTCCACCCCAACGCGACTTCACAGGTGTTCTATGTGATCGAAGGCACTGGCAAGGTGGCCCAAGGCGAACATACGCTCGAATGGTCGAAAGGGTGCTTCATCGCCCTACCCGGCCTGCTACCGGCCCGGCTCAGCGCGACTCGGGATGCTCGCCTGTACTACGTTCATGATGAGCCACTGCTGCGCTACCTGGGCGTCACCCGCAGCATCGATCGCTTCGCACCAACGCTGTACCCTGCACAGACAGCAAACGCAAAGCTGCGCGAGGCTGCCGAAGACCCGCGGGCACGGGATCGCAGCCGCATCAGTATCTTGCTGGGCAACCGCAACTTCCCCCAAACCAGAACAGTGACCCACGTGCTCTGGGCAATGTACGGAATCCTGCCTGCCGGCTCGGTCCAGAAACCACACCGGCATCAGTCCATTGCGTTGGACTTCATCATCGACTGCCCGCCAGGCTGCTACTCACTGGTGGGCACCGAACTGGGTGCCGATGGCCAGATCCGCAACCCCGTGCGCGTGGATTGGACCCCCGGCTTGGCATTCGTGACCCCTCCTGGTCACTGGCACGCGCATTTCAACGAGTCGGGCAAAGATGCCTTCCTGATCCCCATCCAGGATGCCGGCTTGCAAACCCACTTGCGCTCCTTGGACATTCGATTCAGTTGAAACCAGCCGCCACGCCGCCCGCTTACAGGGATGTGGGAGGCGTTCTAACACTGCCAATAGGGCGTGGTACCAATACGTTCAACCATGAAGTCGATAAAGCAGCGCACCTTTGAAGAGACAATCCGCTTAGGCGGATAGACAAACCAGACAGCCGATTTCCGCTCCACGGATCGAATATCCCATTCTGGTAACCAGACCAGCAATTCATTCGCCTCGATACTCTTGGCCACCAGCCAGTCCGGCAGTATGGCAACCCCCAGCCCTTGTCTGGCGGCGATGAGTTGTGCGTCCAGGTCGTTGATCCGGATGCAATCGGCCAATATCGGCTGGAATGAACCCTGCGTCGGCGACACGAATACCAGCTCAGCCCATGAGTCGATACTTGAGCCCGAAGGAAGGTGTTCAAGGTCGGCAGGACTCGCAGGCTGCGCATGGGCAGCCGCAAAGGCGGGACTGACGACGAGCAGCAGCTTTTCCTCAGCGATCTTGCGCGCCATTAAGGTGGAGTCGGCGAGGGCTCCGATACGAATCGCAAGGTCAATGCCGGAATGGATCAAGTTAGCCTGGGAGTCATCCAGAACCAGCTCCACTCTCACCTCGGGAAAGCGTCCAAGAAACGTGTTCAATGCCGGCAGAATGTGGTGACGCGCAAACGCAGGCGGTATGTTGAGTTTCAACACGCCACGAGGATGCTGGTTCAAAGCCGAGGTCGCCGCCTTGGCATTTTCCAACGCCTCCAGCACCCGGTGCGCATGCAGGAGGAATGTCTCGCCGCCTTCTGTCAGGTGGAGCATGCGAGTGGACCTGTTGAATAAAGCGATACCCAACTCTTGCTCAAGGCTTTTCACGTACCTTGAAACCGTCGAAGCCTTGATGCCGAGACGCTCGGCCGCACGTGAAAAGTTGTTGTCTTGCGCTGCTTCGACAAAAGCGGTCAAGGCCGCGAAGTAATCCACGCGTCACCTCGACCCGGACCAGGTCTCAAGCACGCGTTCACCTATAACGGTATGTTTGAAATGGGTGGCCATGGTTTCTCCAATCGTTGCGTTCAGCCAGGAATGGGCGCCGGATATCCAGCGCCCAGGCTGGCCTCAATGCACCAGCATCCCAGTGAAGACGTAAGCTTGCGACAGCGTGATAAGCCCGATGATGGCGGCGAAAATCAGGCTGTGCTTGAGGGTGAAACGGAACAGGTCGGACTCCTTGCCGACGATACCTGTGGCCGCGCAAGCCACGGCGATGGACTGCGGCGAGATCATCTTGCCGGTCACGCCGCCGCTGGTGTTGGCTGCCACCAGCAGGGTGTCATCGACGCCGATCTGATGCGCGGTGGTGGCTTGCAAGGAGCCGAACAGGGCATTGGAGGAGGTGTCTGAACCGGTCAGGAACACGCCCAGCCAGCCCAGGAACGGCGAGAAGAACGGAAACGCCGAACCGGTGCCGGCCAGCACCAGGGCAAGGGTGGTGGACATGCCCGAATAGTTGGTGACGAACGCGAAGGCCAGCACCATGCCAATGGATAGGATGGGCCATTTCAGATCGACCAGGGTTTCCTTGAAGGTCGAGATCCCGGTCTTCCAGTCGATACGCAAAATGAACATCGAGACCAGCGCCGAGAGCAGGATCGCGCTGCCGCCTGCCGAGACGATATCGAACTTGTACACCGCCGGCATGGCCGTCGCCGTCTCGACGATGGGCGCGCCCTTCATCACCAACTGATCCAGGTGCGGGATGGCGAACACGAAGACGAACTGCTCCAGCGCGCCGCCCGGAGCGAACAGGGCCTTGAAGGGCTTCAAGGTCCAGATCGTCACCAGCACGGTGAGCACCAGGAATGGCGACCAGGCCTTGAGGATCTCGCCGAAGCTATAGGGCGAAGGCGTGCTGTTGCGCATCCCGCCGAAGCCGCCCATCACCGCCGCGCCGCCGGAGACACCGACCACATCACTGTCTTCGGCACGCTTGGGCTGCCAGACCTTGAGAAACAGCGTCAAGGACACAATGCTCACCAATGCCGAGGTGATGTCGGGCAGCTCCGGGCCAATGTAGTTCGAAGTGAAGTACTGGGTGATGGCGAAGCTGGCGCCTGCCACCAGGGCCGCTGGCCAGGTCTCCTTGACGCCGCGCCAGCCGTCCATAATGGCGACCAGCCAGAACGGCACAATGACCGACAGCAGCGGCAGTTGACGGCCGGCCATGGCGCCGATCTTGAACGCGTCGATGCCGGTCACCTGCCCCGCGACGATGATCGGCACCCCCAGGGCGCCGAAGGCCACCGGCGCGGTGTTGGCAATCAGGCACAGGCCCGCCGCATACAGCGGGTTGAAGCCAAGCCCCACGAGCAGAGCGCCGGTGATCGCCACTGGCGCGCCAAAACCAGCCGCGCCCTCGAGAAAGGCGCCGAAGGAAAAACCGATCAACAGCACCTGCAGGCGCTGGTCGTCGGTGATCGACAGCACCGAACTGCGGATCACCTCGAACTGGCCGCTCTTGACCGTGAGTTTGTAGAGGAACACCGCCGCGACGATGATCCAGGCGATGGGCCAGAGGCCATAGGCGAAACCGTAGCCGGCGGCGGCGAAGGCCATGTCGGACGGCATGCCGAACACCAAGGTGGCGATGGCGATCGACAGCGCCAGGGTGATGGTGCCAGCGATGTGGCCCTTCATGCGCAAGACAGCCAGGGCGATGAAGAAGAATATGATGGGGATCAGCGCAACCAGTGCTGAGAGTCCCAGACTTCCGAGTGGGGTGTACATCTGTTGCCAGGTTTGCATGACAGGAGCCTCTTATTATTGTTGGGTATCCAAGTGATCGGTTGCGGGTAACCGCTGGCATAGGTACTGATGGCGGGGTGTGGCCTCCGGGGCAAGGAATGGACAGTCGCCGCCCAGGAGGAGCCCACAAGAGGGCTCCTCTTCAGGCAGGTCGGTTTCGGGAAGCCGGCGCTCATTGCTCCCGTTTGAAACGGGCACGCCAGGCATGCAGCAATGGTTCGGTGTAACCGCTGGGCTGCTCGCACCCCTTGAAAACCAGGTCGCTGGCGGCCCGGAACGCATGAGAGCGCTCGAACGCCGGTGCCATCGGGCGGTAGGCGGCGTCCCCGGCGTTCTGCTGGTCCACCACCCTGGCCATGCGCTCAAGGGTTTCACCCACCTGGGCCGCGCTGACTACACCGTGGTGCAGCCAGTTGGCAATGTGCTGGGCGGAGATGCGCAAGGTCGCGCGGTCCTCCATCAGGCCGACATTGTGGATGTCCGGCACCTTGGAACAACCGACGCCCTGCTCCACCCAACGCACCACGTAACCGAGGATGCCCTGGCAGTTGTTGTCCAGTTCCGCCTGGATATCGGCAGCGCTCCAGTCCCGGGCGACACTCACCGGCACGCTGAGCAGGCCCTGCAGCAGGCTGGCGCGCTCGCTGTTCAGGTCGATCCTTTCAAGCTCGCGTTGCACCGTCTGCACATCCACCTGGTGGTAGTGCAATGCGTGCAAGGTAGCCGCGGTCGGCGACGGCACCCAGGCCGTGTTGGCCCCGGCCTTGGGATGGCCGATCTTCTGTTCGAGCATGGCCGCCATCAGGTCAGGCATGGCCCACATGCCTTTGCCGATCTGCGCCCGGCCGCGCAGGCCGCACGCCAGGCCGACCAGCACGTTGTTGCGCTCATAGGCTTGGATCCAGGCAGTGGCTTTCATGTCACCCTTGCGCAGCATGGCGCCGGCTTCCATGGCCGAGTGCATCTCGTCGCCCGTGCGGTCGAGAAAGCCGGTATTGATGAACGCCACCCGCTTGGCCGCCGCCGCGATGCAGGCCTTGAGGTTGATGCTGGTCCGCCGCTCCTCGTCCATGATGCCCATCTTCAGGCTGTAGCGCGGCAACCCGAGCAAGTCTTCGACACGGCCGAAGAGTTCGTCGGCAAACGCCACCTCGGCAGGACCATGCATCTTCGGTTTGACGATATAGACACTGCCGGTACGCGAGTTGCCCTTGCGGCGCAGGTCGTGCAATGCGGCCAGGCTGGTGACCACCGCATCGAGAATACCTTCGGGAATCTCTTGCCCTTCACCATCGAGGATGGCCGGGGTGCTCATCAAGTGGCCAACATTGCGCACGAACAGCAAGGAACGACCGTGCAAAGCAAGCTCGCCGCCATCGCGACCGTGATAGTGGCGGTCCGGGTTCAGCGTGCGGGTAAAGGCCTTGCCGCCCTTGCTCACGCTTTCCGCCAGGTCGCCTTTCATCAAGCCCAGCCAGTTGCGGTAGACCACGACCTTGTCGTCGGCGTCCACCGCCGCGACGGAGTCCTCGCAGTCCATGATGGTGGTCAGCGCGGCTTCCATCAGCAGGTCTTTGACCCCGGCGCCATCGGTCGCGCCGATCACGCTGGCCGGGTCGATCTGAATCTCGACATGCAGGCCATGATTCTTCAGCAATATCGCTGTCGGCGCATCGGCCGGGCCTTGATGGCCAACGAACTTCTCCTCCTGCGCCAGGCCGGTCCGCCCGCCATTGGCCAAGCTGACCTGCAACCGGCCGTCGGCCACCCGGTAGGCCGTGGCGTCGACATGAGACGCGCCCTGCAGAGGGAACGCCTGGTCCAGGAACGCGCGGGCGAAGGCGATCACCTTGGCGCCGCGCACGGGGTTGTAGGCGCCGCCCTTCGCGGCGCCGTTGTCCTCGGCGATGGCGTCGGTGCCATAGAGCGCGTCATACAGCGACCCCCAACGGGCGTTCGCAGCGTTCAAGGCATAGCGGGCATTCATCACCGGTACCACCAGTTGCGGACCGGCCTGGACGGCGATTTCGCTGTCGACGTTACTGGTGCCGACCTCGACCTGATCGGGCTGCGGCAGCAGGTAGCCGATGGACTCGAGAAACGCCTGGTAAGCGGCCATGTCCGCCACCGGCCCTGGGTTAGCCCTATGCCAGGCATCCAGCTCGCCCTGCAGGCGCTCGCGCTCGGCCAGCAGCACACGGTTGCGTGGCGCTAGGTCGTGCACCAGGGCATCGAAGCCGCTCCAGAACGCTTCAGGGGAAATACCGGTATCGGGCAGGACTTCATCGTCGATGAAGCGCTGGAGGTTGCTCGCCACTTGCAACCGTTGGCAAGACACGCGCTCGGTCATTGTCTTTCTCCTGAAAGGGCTGCGATTCCGGCAACGGCTACCTGGGCATCCTGTTCGGCCTTCACCCCGGACACGCCGACGGCACCAATCACCTGACCATCGACCAGCACTGGCACACCACCCTCCAACGAGGTCAGCAACGGTGCGCTGACGAAGGCGACACGGCCACCGTTGACCATCTGCTCGTAACCCTTGGTGTCGCGTCGGCCGAGGGCCGCGCTGCGGGCTTTCTCGGTGGCGATGTAGGCCGCGATGGGCGCACAGTCATCGAGCCGCTCCAACGCCAGGGGGTGGCCGCCGTCGTCCACCACGGCAATGGTCACGGCCCAATGGTTGCGTTGGGCCTCATCACGGGCTCCGGCAAGAATCCGGATGACCTCCTCACTTCCCAGTACAGCTTTGCTTCGCATGGTTCTCTCCTAAATCAAGGCTTCTTCCACCAGCTCGACCCAATGGCGCACCGGCGTACGCCCTGCGCCGTCGAGATGGGTCTGGCAGCCGATATTGGCGGTGACGATCACCTCTGGGTTGCCGCTTTCCAGGGCGTTGAGCTTGTTGTCGCGCAGTTGCCGGGACAGCTCGGGCTGGGTCAGCGAGTAAGTCCCGGCCGAGCCGCAGCACAAGTGGCTGTCGGGCACATTGGTAAGGCTGAAACCGAGCCGGCCGAGCACGTCTTCGACGGAGCCGCCAAGCTTCTGGGCGTGCTGCAGGGTGCAAGGGCAGTGGAAAGCCAGGCGTCGGTCACCGTGAATCCCGAGGTTCTCCAGCGGTTCGGCGCGCAGCACCTCCACCAGGTCCTTGGCCAGGGCGCTGACCCGCCCGGCCTTGGCGGCATAGGCAGGATCGTCCTTGAGCAGGTGGCCATAGTCGCGGACAAAGGCACCACAGCCGCTGGCCGTCTGCACGATGGCCTCCGCCCCCGCTTCGACCGCAGGCCACCAGGCGTCGATATTGCGCCGGGCACGCTCTAGCCCCTTCTCCTGGGCATTGAGGTGATAGTCGACGGCGCCACAGCAACCGGCTTCCCGGGCCGGCACTACTGAGATGCCCAGCCGGTCCAGGACACGTGCGGCGGCAGCATTGGTGTTCGGCGAAAGCGCCGGCTGCACGCAGCCTTCGAGCATCAGCACACGGCGTGCATAGCGCGCCGCCGGACGCGGCTTGGCTGGATGCGGCTGGCGTGGCAGCTTGGATTTCAGAGTGCCCGGCAACAGCGGCCGGAAGGCCTGACCAGCCACGGTCAGGGCCTTGAACACGGCTGGCCGGGGCACCACGGCACGCAGTCCTTCACGCAGCATGCGTTCGCGAAGAGAACGGGGCACCCGCTCCTCGACAACCGCGCGGCCGATGTCCAACAGGTCGTGATACTGCACGCCCGAGGGGCACGTGGTTTCGCAATTGCGACAGGTCAGGCAGCGGTCCAGGTGCAACTGGGTCTTGGCGGTGACCTCCTGCCCTTCGAGCACCTGTTTGATCAGGTAGATGCGGCCACGCGGGCCATCCAGTTCATCGCCCAGCAGTTGGTAGGTCGGACAGGTGGCAGTGCAGAAACCACAATGCACGCAAGAGCGCAGGATACGTTCGGCTTCTTCGGCACGCGGCAGGCGTTTGGCTTGTTCGCTCAGATTGGTTTGCATAGCTCGCTCTCAGACGTCCGCGTAGACACGACCCGGGTTGAAGATGCCCTGGGGGTCGAGCTGTTTCTTGAGGTTCTGGTGGTAGCGCATCAAAGGCCCGGCCAGCGGTGAAAAGGGCGTCTCGCTCACGCCATAGCGCGTGGCATGGCCGCCTGCGCTGCTCACGGCCTGGCGAATCACCTCCGCGTCGGCGTCGGACTTCAGCCAACGCTGGGCCCCGCCCCAGTCCAGCAGTTGCTTGCCCGGCAAGGCGATGACCCCGGTATTGTTCGGCAGGGACAGCCGCCACAGCGGCTCGGCCGAGGCAAAAAAGGCCAGGCGCTGTTCGCGCAGATCCTCCCAGTAACCGTTGCCCAGCGCTTCGCCGCCCAGGCGCTGACGGGCAGACTGCACCGAGCCTTCGCCCCCTTCCAGGCGCAGGTGGAGTGCCTGCCCGTCGTAGCAAGCGGCGCTGATCGGTATCGGTTGCTGGCCCCACTCGGCGAGCTCGCCCAAGGCCTGGTGGATGTCCATCTCCAGGCGCAGGCTGAAGCAAGTGCGCGGCGTTGGCAGTACCTTGAGCGACACTTCAGTGATCACCCCCAGGCAGCCGAAACTGCCGGCCAGTAACCGCGACAGGTCGTAGCCGGCCACGTTCTTCATCACTTCGCCGCCAAAGCGCAGGAGCTTGCCGTGGCCTGTGATCACCCGGGTGCCCAGCACATAGTCACGTACCGAACCCGCCCAGGGACGCCGGGGCCCCGACAGCCCGGCCGCGACCATGCCTCCAAGGGTGGCACCCAAGCCCAGGTGCGGTGGTTCGCAGGGCAGCATCTGCCCCGCCGCCTCGAGCGCAGCCTCGACCTCCGCGAGCGGCGTACCGGCGCGGGCAGTCAGGACCAGCTCGGTCGGGTCGTAGCTGACAATGCCTCGGTGGCTGCGGGTATCGAGTACTTCGCCACTCACCCGGCGACCGAGCATGGCCTTGCTGTTGCCGCCCTGGATCCGCAGCGGCATGCGTTCATTAAGGGCGTAGTTGACCTGTTCCAGCAGCGCTGCGCTGGCGTCGTGATCGTGTCGCATCAGAAACGCTCCAGTTCAGGAAACGGCAGCTTGCCGTGGTGCACATGCATCGAGCCGAACTCGGCGCAACGGTGCAGGGTCGGGATGTTCTTGCCGGGGTTGAGCAGGCCTTGGGGATCGAACGCCGCCTTCACGGCATGGAACAGGGTCAGCTCGTCGCTGTTGAACTGGGCGCACATCTGGTTGATCTTCTCGCGCCCTACCCCGTGCTCGCCGGTGATGCTGCCGCCGACTTCGACGCAGAGTTCAAGGATCTTGCCGCCAATCGCTTCGGCCCGCTCCAGCTCGCCAGGCACATTGGCATCGAACAGGATCAGCGGGTGCATGTTGCCGTCGCCGGCATGGAATACGTTGGCCACGCGCAGCCCGTATTCCTCGGACAGTTCGGCGATGCCATTGAGTACCCGGGGGAGCTCGCGGCGCGGGATCGTGCCATCCATGCAGTAGTAGTCCGGGGAGATACGGCCAACCGCCGGAAAGGCATTCTTGCGCCCGGCCCAGAACCTGGCGCGCTCGGCCTCGTCGCAGGCCAAGCGCACGTCGGTGGCGCCAGCGGCCTTGAGCACGGCTTCCACTCGCTCGCAATCGTCCTGCACGTCGGCCTCGACGCCATCGAGTTCGCACAGCAGGATGGCCGCCGCATCTACCGGGTAGCCGGCATGAATGAAGTCTTCAGCCGCGCGGATCGACAGGTTGTCCATCATCTCCAGGCCACCGGGGATGATGCCAGCGGCGATGATGTCGCCCACCGCCCGCCCGGCCCTGTCCACCGAGTCGAAGCTCGCCAACAGCACCCGCGCCACCTGTGGCTTGGGCAGCAGCTTGACGGTCACTTCGGTGACGATGCCGAGCATGCCTTCGGAGCCAGTGAACAGCGCCAGCAGGTCGAAGCCTGGCGCGTCCAGGGCGTCGCTGCCAAGCGTCAGCGGCTCGCCTTCGATGGTGAGGATCTCGACCTTGAGCAGGTTATGCACGGTCAGGCCGTACTTCAGGCAGTGCACGCCTCCAGCGTTCTCCGCCACGTTGCCGCCGATGGAGCAGGCGATCTGCGATGAAGGGTCTGGCGCGTAGTAAAGGTCGAAGGGCGCCGCAGCCTGGGAAATGGCCAGGTTGCGCACACCGGGCTGGACCCGTGCGAAGCGGCCCTCAGGATTCACTTCGATGATGCGGTTGAAGCGCGCCATCACCAGCAGGATGCCCCGCTCCAAAGGCAGGGCTCCGCCCGAAAGGCCGGTGCCCGCGCCCCGGGCAACCACCGGCACCTGACGGGCGTGGCACAGCTTGAGCAGGGTCTGGACCTGTTCGATACGCTCGGGGAGCACCACCAGCATCGGCGTGGTGCGATAAGCCGACAGGCCATCGCACTCATAAGGCTTCAGGTCTTCCTGGGCGGACAGGATTTCGAGATCGGGCAAGGCTTCGCGCAGCTCCGAAAGCAGGGCCGCCTTGTCGACGCGAGGCAGTGCGCCATCGACGCGCTCGTCATAGAGGATGTTCATAAAGCTCACCCATGGTTTTGTTCTTGTTGTTTTCACGGCTTGGCCCCTGCCAATCGCAGGCCCAAGTCAGAATCAGAGTGCGCTCAGGGAAACGACCAAGTCGATGGCCTGGCCAACTGGTCCTACCACTTTATTCTGCCTACTGGCTTTTTCACGTGGAATAAACAGGTTGTTTGCCTATAAATTGATCAGGAGATATCAAGCCAATACCAACTGGTCTGACCAGTTACTGGAGTGCTCCGATGGTGAGTCCCGATTCAGGCAGGCAAAGCAAGCCGCAGGTCGCTGACCAGGTGGCCGAACGCATCGAGCGATTGATCGTCGATGGCGTGCTCAAGGTTGGACAGGCGCTGCCTTCCGAGCGGCGCCTGGTGGAGAAACTGGGCTGCTCGCGCTCGGCGCTGCGTGAAGGATTGCGGGTACTGCGCGGGCGCGGCATCGTCGATACCGAACAGGGGCGCGGCTCGTTCGTGGCGGACCTGAGCCATACAGGCAACACCACGCCATTGATGCACCTGTTCAGCTCGCAGCCACGCACGCTGTTCGACCTGTTGGAAGTGCGCGCGCTACTGGAAGGTGAGTCCGCGCGCTTGGCGGCCTTGCGTGCCACCGATGTGGATCGGTTGCTGATCAAGCGGCGCTACGATGAGATGGTCGCGGCCCATGAGTCCCCGCTGTCACACGACCCACGGGAGCATGCGCGGCGCGACCATGCTTTCCACAGGGCGATCAGCGAGGCCTCGCACAACCCCGTGCTGGTGCATACCCTGCAGTCGCTCAGCGACCTGACGCTCAGCACCGTATTCGCTTCGGTCAACAACCTGTACTGTCGCCCAGCGCAAAAACGGCAGATCGACCGCCAGCACACCCGCCTCTACCACGCCGTGATGGAACAGTTGCCCGAACAAGCCCAGCGCGCCGCCCGCGAACACATCCACAGCGTGCGTGACAACCTTCGCGAGATCGAGCAAGAAGAACAGCGCCTGATCCGAGCCACCATGCGCCTGGAAGGATGGAAGTAACGAACTACAAGAAAGAGCAGGCTGGTACGCCAATGCCAGTCAGTTATGCGGCCCAATTGGCCTTAACTGACTGGCATTGGCCTGATGCGCTCCCACTTATACTTGCAGCTTGAGGTTTGAGGCTTACCTATCGTCGCGGATCGAGAAGTTGGCCATGTGCTCCAGGCCTTTGATCAGCGCCGAGTGATCCCAGTTGCCGCCACCGAGGGCGACGCAGGTGCTGAACACTTGCTGGGCGTTGGAGGTGTTGGGCAGGTTGATCGCCAGTTCCTTGGCGCCCTGCAGGGCCAGGTTGAGGTCCTTCTGGTGCAGGTTGATGCGGAAGCCCGGGTCGAAGGTGCCCTTGATCATGCGCTCGCCATGCACTTCGAGGATCTTCGAGGAGGCGAAGCCGCCCATCAGCGCTTCGCGTACCTTGGCCGGGTCGGCGCCATTCTTGGCGGCGAACAGCAGGGCTTCGGCGACGGCCTGGATGTTCAGGGCGACGATGATCTGGTTGGCCACCTTGGCGGTCTGGCCATCGCCATTGCCGCCGACCAAGGTGATGTTCTTGCCCATGGCCTGGAACAACGGCAAGGCGCGTTCGAAGGTGTCCGGGCTGCCGCCGACCATAATGCTCAGGGTCGCGGCCTTGGCGCCGACTTCACCGCCGGAGACCGGGGCGTCCAGGTAGGCGGCGCCGGTGGCCTTGATCTTCTCGGCGAAGACCTTGGTGGCGGTTGGCGAGATCGAGCTCATGTCGATCACCACCTTGTTCGGGCCGACACCTTCGGCCACACCGTTGTCACCGAACAGGACACTTTCGACCTGCGGGGTGTCGGGAACCATGATGATGATGAACTCGGCTTCCTGGGCCACTTCCCTGGGGTTGGCCAGGGCAATGCCGTTGTCGCCCAGCAGCTCGGCCGGAGCCTTGTCGAAATGCTCGGAGAAATAGAGCGAGTGCCCTGCTTTCTGCAGGTTCAGGGCCATGGGCTTGCCCATGATGCCAGTGCCGATAAAACCGATTTTAGCCATGAGAAGTTGCCTCTTTGTCATTGCTCAGTTCAGGCGCCGCGTACCCTGTAGCGGCGGTAGGGTCGCCATCGCAATCGCGGGCAAGCCCGCTCCTACAGGATGGCGTCAGGCTTTAGATTGCGTTGTGGGTCTTGAGCCAGCCGAGGCCTGCCTCGGTGGTGGTCAGCGGTTTGTATTCACAGCCGACCCAGCCTTGGTAGCCGATGCGGTCCAAGTGTTCGAAGAGGAAGCGGTAATTGATCTCGCCGGTGCCCGGCTCGTTGCGTCCCGGGTTGTCGGCGAGCTGTACATGGTTGATCGCGGCCAGGTTCGACTCGACGGTCCGCGCCAGGTCCCCTTCCATGATCTGCATGTGGTAGATGTCGTATTGCAGGAACAGGTTGGCGCTGCCGACCTTCTTGCGGATATCCAGGGCCTGCCGGGTGGTGTTCAGGTAGAACCCGGGGATATCACGGGTGTTGATCATCTCCATGACCAACTTGATACCCTCGGCCTCGAGCGCCTGTGCGGCGAATTCGAGGTTGTTGAGGAAGGTATTCTCGATAACGAACGGATCGAATCCTTGCGGAGGAATGCCGGCCAGGCAGTTGACCTGGGTGTTGCCCAGGACCTTCGCATAGGCGATGGCCTTGCCCACCCCTTCGCGGAACTCCTCCACACGGTCAGGATGGCAGGCGATGCCACGCTCACCCTTGGCCCAGTCACCGGCCGGCAGGTTGAACAGCACCTGGGTCAGGCCGTGGGTATCGAGCTGCTGCTTGATTTCGGCCGAGCTGTAGTCGTAGGGGAAGAGATATTCGACACCGTGGAAACCTGCCTTGGCAGCGGCGGCGAAACGCTCCAGAAAGTCCACTTCAGTGAACAGCATGGAAAGATTGGCGGCAAAACGGGGCATGGTCGACTCCTGAGTCTGTGTTACTGGAAACCAGGCATCAGTCCAGTGGAAGAATGGAAGTGGGCGCGTCGGCGCGGGAGCTGGCCAGCTCCTCGAACTCGTTGACCGCGTTGATCTCGATGCCCATGGCGATGTTGGTGACCCGCTCCAGGATGACCTCGACCACCACCGGAACGCGGAACTCCTCCATCAACTGGCGTGCCTGGTTGAATGCCGCTGACAGGTCGTTGGCATCGAACACGCGGATGGCCTTGCAGCCGAGGCCTTCGACCACGGCCACATGGTCCACGCCATAGCCGTTGAGCTCCGGTGCATTGACGTTCTCGAAGGCCAGTTGCACGCAGTAATCGATTTCAAACCCGCGCTGCGCCTGACGGATCAGGCCCAGGTAAGAGTTGTTCACCAGCACGTGGATGTACGGCAGGTTGAACTGCGCGCCCACGGCCAGCTCTTCGATCATGAACTGGAAGTCGTAGTCGCCCGACAGCGCGACGACCTTGCGGCTCGGGTCGGCCTTGACCACGCCCAGGGCTGCCGGAATGGTCCAGCCCAGCGGGCCAGCCTGGCCGCAGTTGATCCAGTGGCGTGGCTTGTAGACGTGCAGGAACTGCGCGCCGGCGATCTGCGACAGGCCAATGGTGCTGACGTAGCAGGTGTCCTTGCCGAAGACCTGGTTCATCTCTTCGTACACACGCTGCGGCTTGACCGGCACGTTGTCGAAGTGGGTCTTGCGCTGCAGGCTGGACTTGCGCTGCTGGCAGTCTTCCAGCCAGGCGCCGCGGTCCTTGAGCTTGCCGGCGGCTTTCCACTCGCGGGCCACTTCCAGGAAGGCGTCCAGGGCGGCGCCTGCGTCGGAGACGATGCCCAGGTCCGGGGTGAAGACGCGGCCGATCTGGGTCGGTTCGATGTCCACATGGATGAAGCGGCGGCCTTCGGTGTACACCTCGACCGAGCCGGTGTGGCGGTTGGCCCAGCGGTTGCCGATGCCGAACACCAGGTCGGACTTGAGCAGGGTGGCGTTGCCGTAGCGGTGCGACGTCTGCAGGCCGACCATGCCGACCATCAGCGGGTGGTCGTCGGGGATGGTGCCCCAGCCCATCAGGGTCGGGATCACCGGCACGCCGGTCAGTTCGGCGAACTCGACCAGCTTGTCACTGGCATCGGCGTTGATGATGCCGCCGCCGGCGACCAGCAGCGGACGCTCAGCTTCATTGAGCATGGCCAGGGCTTTTTCAGCCTGGACGCGGTTGGCGGCAGGCTTGTGCACCGGCAGCGGCTCGTAGGCGTCGATGTCGAACTCGATCTCGGCCATCTGCACGTCGAACGGCAGGTCGATCAGCACGGGGCCTGGGCGACCGGTGCGCATCTCGTAGAAGGCCTTCTGGAAGGCATAGGGCACCTGGCCCGGCTCCAGAACGGTGGTGGCCCACTTGGTGACCGGCTTGACGATGTTGGTGATATCGACGGCCTGGAAGTCTTCCTTGTGCAGGCGCGCGCGCGGGGCCTGGCCGGTGATGCAGAGGATCGGGATGGAGTCGGCCGAAGCGCTGTACAGGCCGGTGACCATGTCGGTGCCGGCAGGGCCGGAGGTGCCGATGCACACGCCGATGTTGCCTGGATTGGCGCGGGTGTAGCCCTCGGCCATGTGCGAGGCGCCTTCGACGTGGCGGGCCAGCACGTGATCGATACCGCCGAGCTTGTTCAGGGCTGCGTACAGCGGATTGATGGCGGCGCCGGGAATACCGAACGCAGTGTCGATACTTTCACGACGCATCACCAGCACCGCCGCCTCGATTGCTCTCATTCTGGCCATTACCTACTCCTCCGGACAGACCGTTTTCTTTGTAGTAGGGGCCAGTCTGGATTAGGCTTCGGCCATGCGGAATACTTCAAAACTAGTTTCTGTCGATATAAAAGGTATCGAATGGGTCGTTACACAGAACTGCACAGTTTCGTCCAGGTCGCCCAAAAGGGCAGCTTTGCCGCCGCTGCATTGAGCGAGGGCGTAACGCCGGCGATGCTCGGCAGGCGCTTGGATGCCTTGGAAAAACGCCTGGGTGTCAAATTGATGCACCGCTCCACACGCGGCTTGCGCTTGACCGAGCTGGGGGAGCAGTTGCTGGAGCGGGCCAAGCAGTTGCTGCGGGAGTTTGACGATGTCGAAGCCGACATCAGCAGCAGCGGCTCGATGGTCAAGGGCAACCTCCTGGTATCGGCGCCGGCCTCTTTCGGCCGTCTGCATGTCGCGCCCCATGCGCTGGGCTTCCATCAGCAGTTTCCCAATCTGAAACTGTCGTTCAACCTTACCGACAGCGTCGTCGACCTGGTCAGCGAAGGCTATGACCTGAGCATCCGCATTGGCGGCGTGACCGACCCGAATTATGTGGCGGTGAAGCTGTATGACAACCGCCGGGTGGTATGCGGAACCCCCGAATATTTCGCCAAGCACGGCAAACCGACCACGCTGGAAGAGTTGGCGAACCACAATTGCCTGGCCTTCACCCTGCAGGGCGGGCAGCAACGCGGCTGGATATTCCAGCGCGAAGGCCGGCAGGTCGCGATGCGTGTCAGCGGTAACCTGGCCTGCAATGACGGCGAACTGTTGTTCTCCTGGATGCGCCAAGGGCTGGGGATCGGCTGGCGTTCGACCTGGGAGATCCACAAGGAGCTGATGAGCGGCGAGCTGGTCACCGTGCTGGATGAATTCGCCTTGCCTGGCTATGACATCCAGGCGGTCTATCCCCAGCAAAGGTTCCTTCCGGCGAAAGTCCGCTACTTCATCGACTACCTGAAAGCCATGTACCAGCGGCCGGGGTACTGGTAAGGCCGACATTGCGGCTGCGCGGCACGTCGCGATGGGGCGCGCAGCGCCCCCCAAAGCGAACGATGCCTGCGTGATCAGCCCTCGCGCTTGAGCACCAAGGTCAGGATGTCATAGCTGGCCACCAGCTCACCCAGCTGGTTGGTCACCTCCACATCCCAGGCCACCACACCTTGCGGCTGACCCAGCGGGCTGGTCTTGCCCTGGTCGATCTTACGCTTGCAGGTCAGGCGCGCCTGGATGGTGTCGCCGATACCCACCGGGCTGATGAAGCGCAAGGTGTCCAGGCCATAGTTGGCCAGCACCGGCCCAGCCCCGGGCGAGACGAACAGGCCGGCCGCCGCCGACAACACGAAATAACCATGGGCGATGCGCTTGCCGAACTGCGACTCCTTGGCCGCGATCTCGTCGAAGTGCATGTAGAAATGGTCGCCCGACAGGCAGCCGAAGTTGACCAGGTCCGCCTCGGTCACCGTGCGCCGGTGGGTCAGCAGCGACTCGCCGATGCGCAGTTCCTCGAAGTAGCGGCGGAACGGGTGCACCTCGGTTTCGATCACCTGGGCGCCGCGCACGTACTCGCCGGTCACCGCCATCAGCATACTCGGCGAACCCTGCACCGCGGCGCGCTGCAGGTAGTGCTTGACCGCGCGCAGGCCGCCCAGCTCCTCGCCGCCCCCCGCCCGGCCCGGACCGCCGTGCTTGAGTTGTGGCAACGGCGAGCCATGGCCAGTGGACTCCAGCGCCGCCTCGCGGTCGAGTACCAGCAAGCGGCCATGCCAGGCAGCTGCGGTCGGAACCGCCTTGGCCGCCACTTGTGGATCGCGGGTGACCAGGCTCGCCACCAGGCTGCCCTTGCCGCGTGCGGCGAGCACCAGGGCTTCGTCCAGGTCGTCATAGGCCATCAAGGTGCTCACCGGGCCGAACGCCTCGATATCGTGCGCACCGCCTTCGGCATGGGGATCTCGGGCCAACAGCAAGGTCGGGGCGAAGAAAGCCCCTTCGCTGACCCCCTCGCCACGCGGGGCGAAGCCGTCGCTGGCGCCGAACAGTTGGTCACAGCTCTCGAGCAGGCTGCGCACCCGCTCACCGACGTCGCGCTGCTGCTCATGGGACGCCAGAGCGCCCATGCGCACGCCCTCCACCGATGGGTCGCCCACCACCACCTTGCTCAGCCGCTCACGCAGGCGCGTGGCCACGGCATCGAGGTGTCTGGCCGGGACAATGGCACGGCGGATCGCCGTGCACTTCTGCCCGGCCTTGGTGGTCATCTCACGTACCACTTCCTTGATGTACAGGTCGAACTCTTCGTCGTCCGGGCTGACATCAGGACCGAGAATGGCGCAGTTCAACGAATCGGCCTCGGCGGTGAATGGCACCGAGTGGCGGATCAGGTTGGGGGTGACCCGCAGCTTGGCGGCGGTGTCCGCGGAACCAGTGAAGGTCACCACATCCTGACCCTGCAGGCGATCGAGCAAGTCACCGGTACTGCCGACCACTAACTGCAGGCTGCCAGCCGGCAACAGGCCGGACTGGTCCATCAGGCGCACCACGGCTTCGGTCAGGTAGCTGGTCGAGGTGGCCGGTTTGACGATGCATGGCATGCCGGCCAGGAAGGTCGGCGCGAACTTTTCCAGCATGCCCCAGATCGGGAAGTTGAAGGCATTGATGTGCACCGCCAGGCCCGCACGCGGCACCAGGATGTGGCTGCCGGCGAACTTGCCCTGCTTGCCCAGCGCAATGGCCGGGCCTTCGTGCAGGACGTTGCCCGAAGGCAGCTCGCGGCTGCCGATGCCGGCATAGGAGAACAGCGTGGCATTGCCACCCTCGATATCGATCCAGCTGTCGGCACGGGTCGCGCCGCTGTGGTGCGACAAGGCGTAGAGCTGCTCTTTGCGCTCGCTCAGGTACAGCGCCAGGGCCTTGAGGCGCTGGGCGCGTTGCTGGAAGTCCATGGCCATCAGTTCGGCCAGGCCGCGCTGGCGAGCGAAGTCGATGGCCTCGGCGAAATTCGGGCGCTCTTCATGGCTGTAAGCCAGGACATGGCCGTCCAGGGCACTGCGCAGCGCCTGGGCGCCGTGCTGGCCGAGCCAGCGGCCGGCGATGAAGCTCTGCAAGGTAGGGGCTTGCGACATGGTGTCCTCCGGTTCTTTGAATGGGCGCTTACCAGAGCGCCAAGGTGTAGCCGATGATCAGGCGGTTCTCGTCCAGGTCGGTGGTCAGGCCGTTGCCGGAACGGAACGAGACGTTGCGCCAGCGCAAGCTGACGTCCTTCAACGGACCGCTCTGAATGACGTAGGTGATGTCGGTGTCGCGCTCGCGCTCACGGCCGTTGTCGAAGGTCGCGGTCTTGGCGTGACGGCCATCGGTGTAGCGGGTCATGAAGCTCAGGCCCGGGATGCCGAGGGCGACGAAGTCGTAGTCGTAGCGCAGTTGCCAGGAGTCCAGTCCGGCGCGGGTGTAGGTGTTGTAGGTGACTAGGTTGACCGTGTAAGGATCGCCGCCGTTGAGGAACGGGAAGCCGCTGTCGCCGGACATCTGCTGGAAGGTGGCGGTGAACTTGTGGGCGCGTACCCCAAGGGTGAACATGCCGTTGAAATTACGGTTGTCGATGCGCCCTGCCCGTTCGGCGCCATCGCCGCGGCTGTCGAAGTAGCGCAGGTCGCTGCGCAGGCTCAGGCCTTCCCCCAGGGGCTGGGTGTGCACCAGCCCAACGAACTGTTGGCGGTAGATCTGGTCGAGCTTGGCGTAGTAGTAGCTCAGGTTCAGTTGCGGGCTGAAGGCGTAGGTGCCACCACCGAAATCGAAATGATCGCTGCTGGCAGCACCGTAGCCGATATCGTCGCGGCTGGAGGAATCGCGCAGGTTGGCCTTGGTCAGGCGCCCGGCATTGAGGGTCAGGCCGTCGATCTCCTGGCTGGTCAGCAGGCCGCCCTGGAAGCTGGCGGACAGCAGGCGGGTGTCGTTGTACACCACCACCGGCAGGATCGGTTGCAGGGTGCCCAGGCGCAGCACGCTTTTCGACAGGCGCAGCTTGCCGGTCAGGCCGAGCTCGCTGTAGTCGTCGGCCGGCTCCAGGCTGTCGCGGCCATAAGGCAGCAGGCCGGTGCCGCGCCGGTCGCGGCTGGAATCGAGCTTGATGCCCAACTGGCCCATGGCGTCCACCCCGAAGCCCACGGGGCCTTCGGTGAACCCCGACTCGAACCTGGCGGTGAAACCCTGGCCCCACTCCTCGGCCTTGGACTGGGGGGCGCCATCCTGGCGGAAGTCGCGGTTGAGGTAATGGTTGCGCAGCTCGACCTTGGCGTGGCTATCGTCGAAAAAGTCCGCCATGGCCGGTACGGCGACCATGGGCAGAGTGAGGCTGGCCAGCAATGTGGCGGGTTTGAGGCGAGTGTGGTTCATTGTTTTTATACCCGACATTCGTATCAGTGGTGATCAGTGTTTGCTGGCGCCTGCGGCACCGATGCCCGTCATGGAGCGGATGAACTGCGCCAGGTAGCGGCCCCGCTCCTCGGCCGCCCGAGGCGAACTGTCGGTGACCGAGAACACCCAGGCGCCGAGGAAAGCCAGACTCATGGAGAACAGCGCCGGGTTGCTGTAAGGGAACAACGCCTGCTCGTGGTGCAGCACGTTGACCCACACCGCCGGGCTCAGCACCAGCAGGACGATCGCCGACACCAACCCGCTCATGCTGCCGATCACTGCGCCACGGGTGGTCAGGCCCTTCCAGAACATCGAGAGGAACAACACCGGGAAGTTGACCGAGGCGGCGATGGCCAGCACCAGGCCGGAGAGGAAGGCGATGTTCTGCGACTCGAACATCAGGCCGAGGATGATCGCCAGCACACCGATGCCCAAGGTGGCCATGCGCGACACGCGCATTTCTTCCTGCTCGCTGGCCTGGCCCTTGCGGATCACGCAGGCATACAGGTCATGGGACACCGCCGAGGCGCCGGACAGCGCCAGACCGGCGACCACCGCCAGGATGGTGGCGAAGGCCACCGCCGAGATGAAGCCCAGGAACAGGTTGCCGCCCACGGCCTGGGCCAGGTGCACGGCGATCATGTTGCCGCCGCCGATGATCGCGCCACTGGCGTCGCGGTAGGCCGGCTCGGTACCGACCATGACAATGGCGCCGAAGCCAATGACGATCAGCAGCAGGTAGAAGTAGCCGATGAAACCGGTGGCATAGAACACGCTCTTGCGTGCTTCCTTGGCGTCGCTGACGGTGAAGAAGCGCATCAGGATATGGGGCAACCCGGCCGTGCCGAACATCATGCCCAAGCCAAGCGAGATCGCATCCACCGGGTTCGACAACAGTCCGCCCGGAGCCATGATCGCGGTGCCCTTGGCGTGCACGGCCGCGGCGCTGGCGAACATCGCCTCGGTGCTGTAGTCGAAGTAGCGCAACACCATGAAGGCCATGAAGGTGGTGCCCGAAAGCAGCATCACTGCCTTGATGATCTGTACCCAGGTGGTGGCGAGCATGCCGCCGAAGGTGACGTAGAACACCATCAGCACGCCAACCAGGATCACCGCATAGAGGTAGCTGATGCCGAACAGCAGTTCGATCAGCTTGCCGGCACCGACCATCTGCGCCACCAGGTACATCAGCGCCACGGTCAGGGTGCCGAAGGCCGAGGTCAGGCGCACCGGCGTCTGCGCCAGGCGGTAGGAGACCACGTCGGCGAAGGTGTACTTTCCCAGGTTGCGCAGGCGCTCGGCGATCAGGAACAGGATGATCGGCCAACCGGCCAGCACACCCAGGGCATACAGCAGGCCGTCGTAGCCGTTGAGGAACATCATCGCCGAGATGCCCAGGAAGGACGCCGCGCTGATCATGTCGCCAGCGATCGCCAGGCCATTCTGCATGCCGGTGAGGCCGCCGCCGGCAGTGTAGAAGTCGCTGGCCGAACGGGTCCGCAGCGCCGCCCAGCGGGTCACGCCGAGGGTGAAGCAGACGAACACGAGGAACATTCCAATGGCTGTCCAGTTCATTGCGCGCACTCCGCCTTGACCTTGTCATTGAGCGGGTCGAGCACATTGTTGGCACGGTGCACGTAGATCCCGGTGAGGGCGAAGGACAACAGCACGATCAGCACGCCGACCAGCATGCCGACGCTGGTCACCCCGCCGTTCAGGGACTGACCTAGGGTACTGGGGGAAAACGCCACCAGCAGGACGAAGCCGTAGTAGATCACCAGCATGGCCAAGGTCAACGTGCCGTTGAGGCGACGCTTGCGGCGTACCAGTTGCTGGAAGTCCGGGTGCTTGCGGATGCTCTCGATGTGTTCGGGTGTCATGGGAAGCGATCTCTTGATGTTGTAATTGTTTTCAGGTCACGCAGGTGTTGCAGGTCAGATGACGTGGGCCTACAGCTGATCGAAATCGAGGACCACCTTGTCGCTGACCGGATAGCTCTGGCACGACAGCACATAGCCGGCGGCCACCTCGTAGTCCTCCAGGGCGTGGTTGCTGTCCATCTCCACCTCGCCTTCGACCACCTTGCACTTGCAGGTCGAGCAGACCCCGGCCTTGCACGAGTACGGCAGCTCGGCGCCGATGGCATTGCCGGCGTCGAGCACGCTCTGGGTGTTGCGCGGCAAGTCGAAGGCCAGGGCGCGACCATCGCTGATCACGGTGACCTGGCTGACCGCCGAGTCCACTAGGCGCGCGGCCTCGCGGGCCTCGCGGCGGGCCTGGTTGCCGGTGGCAGCGAAGAGTTCGAAGTGGATGCGCTCGGCGGCCATGCCATTGCTGCGCAGGCTGTCGCGTACGGTCTCGGTCATCGCCTGCGGACCGCAGATGAAGGCCGCGTCCAGCGCACCCACGTCCATCCAGCGAGAGAACAACTGCCCGCACTTGTCGGCGTCGATACGACCGTTGTACAGGTCGACGTCCTGCTGCTCGCGGCTGAACACGAAGATCAGGTTGAGGCGCTCCAGGTAGCGGTTCTTCAAGTCTTCGAGCTTGTCGCGAAACAGCGCGCCGGAGCTGGAACGGTTGCCGTAAAGCAAGGTGAAGCGGCTGTTGGGCTCGCTGGCGAGGGTGGTGCTGATGATCGAGAGGATCGGCGTGATACCGCTGCCGGCCGCCACCGCCAGGTAATTACCGCGGCGGGCCGGGTCCAGCGGCACGAAAAAGCTACCGGCTGGCGGCATCACTTCCAGTTGCTGGCCAGCCTTGAGCCGCTCATTGGCAAAGGCCGAGAAGCGCCCACCGGGCACGCGCTTGACCGCCACACGCAGCTCGCCGTCATGCACGCCGCTGCAGATGGAATAGGAACGGCGCACTTCCTCGTCGTCCAGGTGGGTACGCATGACCAGGTACTGGCCCTGGGTGAAACGGAAGTCGTCCTGCAACTGCGGCGGCACGTCGAAGGCAATGGAAACCGCATCACGGGTTTCGTTGCGCACTTCCTTGATCGTCAGGTTGTGAAATTGGCTCATGGTGTTCTCCGCTGCACGGCGCGTTGCGCTCAGATGCATTTGAAATAGTCGAAGGGCTCCAGGCACTCGCGGCACCGGTACAAAGCCTTGCAGGCCGTGGAGCCGAACTGGCTGAGCAACTCGGTGTGGGCGCTGCCGCATTGCGGGCACAGCACCTGGGGGCTGTCGCCGAGCAAACTGCGCTTGCTGCTGCTCCCCACCGGCGGCGCGATGCCATAAGCCCGTAGGCGTTCACGACCCTGGGCGCTGATCCAGTCGGTGTTCCAGGCCGGGGTCAGGCGGCGCTCCAGTTGCGGTCCGGCAAAGCCGGCCTGCTCCAGCGCCTGGCGGATATCCCCCTCGATCACCTCGGTGGCCGGGCAGCCCGAGTAGGTCGGGGTGACCACCAGGTGCAGGTGGCCGGCGCGCCAATCCAGGTCACGGACGATACCCAGGTCGACCACGCTGACCACGGGCACCTCCGGGTCCATGACCTGCTCCAGTACCGCCCAGGCCCGCGCCAGGTCGCCGGCCTGGGCAGTGCGGGCGCCACGGTCGCTGGCGATCAGCTCACCAGGTCGCATCGGGGTAGGCCCGTGGCAGGAACTGCATCTCGGCCAGCAGCAGGCCCAGGTGCTCGGTGTGCAGGCCACGGCGACCGCTCAGGTAGAAGAAGTTGGCCGCCGCCGGCAATGGCAACTCGACCGAGGCGAAGGTCGCCGACACCTGCTTCAGCCAGGCCGAGCCGACCTGAGCTGGGTCGGCGGCGATACCGGCCTCGGCCAAGCGCACCTCGCCCTCGCTGCCGGCAGCCAGCTCAACGGTGAAACGCCACACCAGGGGGATCGCCGCCAGCATGCGCCGGCGACTTTCGTCGGTGCCGCCGCCCAGGCGCTGCACCCACTCGCTGGAGCGACGCAAGTGGTAGGTGACTTCCTTGAGCGCCTTGGCGGCGATACCGGCGATGCGCTCATCGCGCGAAGCGCTCAAGCCTTCGAGCACCTGTAGATGCCAGGCGTCGTAAAGGAACTGCTTGGCCATGGTCACGGCGAAATCGCCGTTGGGTTGCTCGACCAGCAGCAGGTTGCGGTAGGCGCGCTCGTCGCGACGGAAGGCCAGGTCATCGGCGTCGCGGCCGTCGTCCAGCAACTCGGCGGCATATTCCAGCCAGTTGCGGGCCTGGCCGACCAGGTCGAGGCCGACGTTCATCAGCGCCAGCTCTTCTTCCAGCGCCGGGGCGTGGCCGCACCACTCGCACAGGCGCTGGCCCTGGACCAGGGCACTGTCGCCGAGCAGCAGCAGGTATTGGATGAGGTCTTCTTGACTGTGCATGGCCGGCCTCACATGTGTCCGACTTCGTCGGGCAGTTCATAGAAGCTGGCGTGGCGATAGACCTTGTCGTCGGAGGGGACGAACAGTGGGTCCTTCTCGTCTGGCGACGAGGCGACGATCAGCGCCGAAGGCACCACCCAGAGGCTCACGCCTTCGCTGCGCCGGGTGTAGAGCTCACGGGCATTCTCGATGGCCATGGCCGCGTCGGCGGCGTGCACGCTGCCCACATGCTTGTGGTTCAGGCCGTGCTTGCTGCGCACGAACACTTCGTAGAGGGTCCAGACAGACATGGTGTTATCTCCGCATCAATCGCCGTATCAGGCGGCGTTCTTGTTCTGTTGTTTGCGTGCGTAGGCGACGGCGGCCTCACGTACCCAGGCACCGTCCTCGATGGCCTGGCGCCGGGTGGCCAGGCGCTCTTGGTTGCACGGGCCGTTGCCCTTGAGCACTTCGTAGAATTCTTCCCACTGGATGGGGCCGAAGTCGTAATGGCCACGCTCGGCGTTCCACTTCAGTTCCGGGTCGGGGGCGCTGCAGCCGAGCAGCTCAAGTTGCGGCACGGTCTGGTCGATGAAGCGCTGGCGCAGTTCGTCATTGCTCTGGCGCTTGATCTTCCAGGCCATGGACTGGGCACTGTTGGGCGAATGCTCGTCACTGGGGCCGAACATCATCAGCGCCGGCCACCACAGGCGGTTGATCGCGTCCTGGACCATGTCCTTCTGCGCCTGGGTACCGTGGCGCATCATGGTCAGGAGGATTTCGTAGCCCTGGCGCTGGTGAAAGCTCTCTTCCTTGCAGATGCGGATCATCGCCCGCGAGTACGGACCGTAGGAGGTGCGCTGCAGCACCACCTGGTTGACGATGGCGGCGCCATCCACCAACCAACCGACCGCCCCCATGTCGGCCCAGTTCAGGGTCGGGTAGTTGAAGATGCTCGAATACTTGGCCTTGCCGCTGTGCAGCTTGGCGATCTCCTCGTCGCGATCGGCGCCGAGGGTTTCCATGGCGCTGTACAGGTACAGGCCATGGCCGGCCTCGTCCTGGATCTTGGCCATCAGTTGCAGTTTGCGCTTGAGGCTCGGCGCCCGGGTGACCCAGTTGCCCTCGGGCAGCATGCCAACGATCTCGGAATGGGCGTGCTGGGAAATCTGCCGGATCAGGGTCTGGCGGTAGGCGTCGGGCATCCAGTTCTTGGCTTCGATCTTGATCTCGGCGTCGATCTTCTCTTGGAAAGCGCGCTCCTCGGCGGACATCTCCTCCAGGGACTTGATGCGCTTGACTCCTGTTTCAACAAGCTGTGCGTACATGTTCTGACTCCCGCCTCAAGGCTGGTTGGGCATGGGGTCATTTATAAGCGATACAGAATCCAATATCAAACAAGATTTTCGCGTATCTAATAATTTTTTGTATCGCTTTGGCCTGTAGCAATGGGAAAAATGGGATGGGCCAGGGTAATTAGGGGATTGCAGGGGGGTAGCAGGTGCTTGTCTTGAGGGCGCCACAGTCCCCCAAGACATGTCACGCCATAAAAAAAAGCCCCGACAAGGTCGGGGC
Source organism: Pseudomonas sp. X10 (assembly GCF_054889225.1). Taxonomy (NCBI): domain Bacteria; kingdom Pseudomonadati; phylum Pseudomonadota; class Gammaproteobacteria; order Pseudomonadales; family Pseudomonadaceae; genus Pseudomonas; species Pseudomonas sp. X10. The sequence continues at coordinate 4,229,033 of NZ_CM142677.1, forward strand.
AACAAGAACCAGCAATCTATCTATGCTGCTCAGCCAGCCAAACGCTTGTCATAGACGTGGCAAGCCTTGCCTTCGGAGCGCTTGAGGGTCGCTGGGGGCTGCAACAACACACGAGTGCTGATGCCGATGTAGGTCTTGATCTGCTTGGACAGCTCATTGGTCAGGAGCCTGCGCTGAGCCTCGTCGTAATGCTGGCAATCGGCACGCAGTTCCACATGTACGTCGACACTGTCCATATTGCCATTACGATACAAGTGAATCTCATAACACTCTGAAAGTTGTTTTATCTTAAGCACCTGCTCCTCGATCTGTGTCGGGAACACGTTGACTCCACGGATGATCAGCATGTCGTCGCTGCGCCCAGTGATCTTGTCGATGCGCCGCATCGGCCGTGCCGTGCCAGGCAACAGCCGGGTCAGGTCGCGAGTGCGGTAGCGGATCATCGGCAGCGCCTCCTTGCTCAGGGAGGTGAACACCAACTCGCCCATCTGCCCATCAGGCAGCACCGCGCCGGTGACCGGGTCGATGATCTCCGGGTAGAAGTGGTCTTCCCAAATGGTCGGGCCGTCCTTGGTCTCGGCGCACTCCATGGCTACCCCCGGGCCCATGATTTCCGACAGGCCGTAGATATCCAGGGCATTGATACCCATGCGTTGCTCGATGGAGCGGCGCAACTCGTCGGTCCAGGGCTCGGCGCCGAAGATCCCCAGGCGCAACGCCAATTTGTGCGGGTCCAGGCCCTGGCGCTCGATCTCGTCGGCCAGGTTGAGCATGTAGGACGGGGTCACCATGATGATGTCGGGCTGGAAGTCGTTGATCAGTTGTACCTGCTTCTCGGTCTGCCCGCCCGACATCGGGATCACCGTGCAGCCCAGCCGCTCGGCACCGTAATGCGCACCAAGGCCGCCGGTGAACAGGCCATAGCCGTAGGAGACGTGCACTTTGTCGCCACGCCGCCCGCCAGCAGCGCGGATCGAACGCGCCACCACGTTGGCCCAGGTGTCGATGTCGTTCTGCGTGTAGCCGACCACGGTGGGCTTGCCAGTGGTGCCGCTGGAGGCGTGCACACGCACCACGTCCTGCATCGGCACGGCGAACATGCCGTAGGGGTAGTTGTCACGCAGGTCGGACTTGGTGGTGAAAGGGAACTTCGCCAGGTCTTCCAGCGAGCGAATGTCGTCCGGGTGCACGCCCAGTTCGTCGAAGCGACGGCGGTACAGCGGCACGTTCTGGTAGGCATGGCCCAGGCTCCAGCGCAGACGGTCCAGCTGGTGCTGGCGCAGTTCGTCGATGCTGGCGGTCTCCATCGGGTCGAGCACAGTGGTGTTCAAGGCGGCCATATTCATGATTTCACTCTGATTCTTTTTATGGTTCAGCCCCCTGGGGGCCCGAGTGTGGGAGCTGCGCGGCTCCCGTTAGGCGATAAGCTCGTTCGGCTCAGACTCTCTCAATGATCATCGCGATACCCTGCCCCACGCCAATGCACATAGTGCATAAGGCGTAGCGTCCACCGCGATTTTCCAGCTCGACCAGCGCCGTGGTCACCAACCGCGCGCCGCTCATGCCCAGCGGATGGCCCAAGGCGATCGCGCCGCCATTGGGGTTGACCCGTGGATCGTCGTCCGCCAGGCCGAGCTCGCGCAGCACCGCCAGCCCTTGGGCGGCGAAGGCTTCGTTGAGTTCGATGACGTCCATGTCGGCCAGACTCAGGCTGGCCTGTTCGAGCACCTTGCGCGTCGCCGGCACCGGGCCGATCCCCATGATCCGCGGCTCGACCCCGGCCGTGGCCATCGCCACCACCCGGCCACGGCGCTTGAGGCCATAGCGCTCGGCCTGCTCGGCGCTGGCCAGCAGCAGCGCGCAGGCGCCGTCATTGACCCCGGAGGCGTTGCCCGCAGTGACGCTGCCCCCTTCACGGAACGGCGTCGGCAGGCGTTGCAGCATCTCCAGCGTAGTGTCGCTGCGCGGGTGCTCGTCAACGGCCACGACCCTGGGCTCACCCTTGCGCTGGGCAATGCTCACCGGCACGATCTCCTGCGCCAGACGGCCACTGGCCTGGGCCGCCGCCACGCGCTGCTGGCTGCGCAGGGCGAAGGCGTCCTGGTCCTGGCGGGCAATGCCGAACTGGGCGGCGACATTCTCGGCGGTTTCCGGCATCGAGTCGATGCCGAAGGCCTTTTCCATCGCCTTGTTGACGAAACGCCAGCCAATGGTGGTGTCGTAGATCCGCGCCTCGCGAGAAAACGCCTGCTCGGCCTTGCCCATCACCAGCGGCGCACGCGACATGGATTCGACGCCGCCGACCAGCATCAACCCGGTCTCACCACTGCGGATGGCCCGCGCCGCCAGGCCAATGGCATCCATGCCCGAACCGCACAGGCGGTTGACCGTGGTGCCCGGCACGCTTATTGGCAGGCCGGCAAGCAGTGCCGACATGCGCGCGACGTTGCGGTTGTCTTCGCCGGCCTGGTTGGCGCAGCCGTAGATCACATCATCCACTGCCGACCAGTCCACCTGCGGATTGCGCGCCATCAATGCGCGCAGTGGCACGGCGCCGAGGTCATCGGCGCGTACGCCGCTCAAGGCACCGCCATAGCGCCCGATGGGCGTGCGCACGGCGTCGATGATAAAGGCATCAGTCATCTGGGTTCTCCTGGGCAAGCACGCTGCCTTGTACTTTGTAAGATTTGCCACGGAACAGCGCGATGAGCTGCCCCTGCTGGTTTTCCACGCGCACGTCATAACTGCCGGTGCGCCCCCGACGGCTGAGCTCCACGCAGGTGGCGACCAAGGTGTCGTCGACGAAGGCCGGGGCCAGGTAGTCGATGCTGCAGCCCAGGCCGATGGTGACCTGGTTGTAGGTGTTGCAAGCCACGGCAAAGGCCGAGTCGGCGAGGGTGAAGATGTAGCCGCCGTGGCAGGTGCCATGACCCTGGATCATGTCGGCACGCACCGGCATGCTCAGGGTCGCGTTGCCCGGCGATACCGCCAGCACCTGCATGCCCAGCGCCAGGCTGGCCTGGTCGCGGCTCAACATTGTCTCGGCGCACTGGCGGGCGAGGCCCTGGGCGTTGAGGTCAGTCATGCAGCACCCTCCCCTCGGCCACTTGGCGACGCAGCAACAGCGATGGGCGGTAGCGCGCCTCGCCGTAGGCCGCCTGCAGCTGTTCGAGCACGCCCAACACATTGCCCAGGCCGATGGCCTCGGCCCAGGCCAGCGGCCCTTGCGGGTAGTTGACGCCCTTGCGCATGGCCAGGTCGACGTCCGCCGCCGTCGCCACGCCTTGTAGCACCGCGTCTGCGGCTTCGTTGGCGAGCATCGCCACGGTGCGCAATACGGCCAGCCCCGGCAGGTCGGCCAGCGGGCTGACCACCAGGCCAGCGCTTTGCAGCAGAGCCACGGCGTGGTCACGCGCCTCGGGCGTGGTGTCGGCGGCCCAGCTGATGGCGATGCGACTGGCCGTGCTGTAGTCCAATGCCAGGTCGAACAGCACCAGGTTGCTCAAGCCGTCCTCCCGCGCCCGCTGACTGGCCAAACGGCCGTCGCTGAGCGCCAGTACCGCGTCGCCAACCCGGATCAGACCAGGCCCGGCCCCCTGTTCAACCTTGATCCCCTGTACCTGCAGGCGCGCCACCAGGCCCTGGGCGATACCCAGGTCACCCTCCACCACGCAGCTCTCCACGCGTTGCCCGCTGCGCATCTCGCTGACCACCGGTCGCGCCGCGGCCGGCCCGTAGTCATAAAAGCCGTGCCCACTCTTGCGCCCGAGGCGACCGCCATCGACCAGCTCCTTCTGGATCAGCGAAGGCTGGAAACGCATATCACCGTAGTAGGCGTCGAACACCGAGCAGGTCACCGCATAGTTCACGTCATGGCCGATCAGATCGGTGAGCTCGAAGGCGCCCATGCGGAAGCCACCGGCATCGCGCATCAGCGCATCCAGGGTCGCGCAATCGGCAGCCCCCTCCTGCAGCAAGCGCAGGCTCTCGGCATAGAACGGCCGGGCCACACGGTTGACGATGAAACCTGGCGTGGAGCGCGCATGCACTGGCGCCTTGCCCCAGGCCCTGACCGTGTCGTAAAGGCTCGCTGCGATGGCCGGCGCGGTGGCCAGCCCGGACACGATCTCTACCAGCGCCATCAACGGTGCCGGGTTGAAAAAGTGCACACCGAGGAAGCGCTCGGGCCGTGCCAAACCAGCAGCGATGCTGGTGATCGACAACGATGAGGTGTTACTCGCCAGTACGCAGTCCGGCGAGCAAATGGCCTCCAGGCTGGCGAACAGGCCGCGCTTGGCCTCCAGGTTCTCGACGATGGCCTCGATCACCAGGCCCGCGTCGGCCAAGCTCTCGAGGCTGTCCACCGCCTGCAGGCGCGCCCGAGCCTGGGCATGTTGCCCGGCACTGATACGCCCCTTCTCCACCAGCTTGCCCAGTTGCCGGTCCAGGCCCTCGATGGCGGCGGCCGCCGCCCCCGGGCGGTTGTCGTGAAGCAAGACCGGATGCCCGGCCTGGGCTGCCACCTGGGCGATACCGGCGCCCATGGCGCCGGCTCCGATCACCGCAACGACGGTGCTGCTGTCCAGTGCGCTCATGCTCAGCACCCCTTGAATTCAGGTGTACGCTTGGCCATGAAGGCCGCCACGCCTTCCCGGTAATCCTCGGTGCGACCGGCCAGGCGCTGCAGGTCGCGCTCCAGCTCCAATTGCTCGTCCAGGCTGTTGTCCAGGCTGGCGTTAAGGCCGCGCTTGATCAGTGCCAGCCCGGCAGTCGGCTGCGCGGCCAGGTGGCGAGCCAACTTCAGCGCTTCGTCACGCAGGGCGGCGTCATCCACGCATTGGTAGATCAGCCCCCACTGCTCGGCCTGTTCGGCGCTCAGGCGGTTGCCCAGCAGCGCCAAAGCCTTGGCCCGCGCCACGCCAACCAGTCTTGGCAGGAACCAGGTACCGCCGGAGTCCGGGACCAGGCCGATCTTGCAGAAGGCCTGGATGAAACTCGCCGAGCGCGCCGCCAGCACTAGGTCGCAGGCCAGCGGAATGTTCGCCCCAGCACCGGCAGCCACGCCATTGACTGCGCAGATCACCGGCATGGGCAAGTCGCGCAGGGTGCGAATCAGCGGGTTGTAGTACTGCTCGATCGACTGGCCCAGATCCGGCATCGCCGCCCCCGGCGCCACGTTGCGGTCGGCCAGGTCCTGCCCGGCGCAGAAACCACGGCCCTCGCCAGTGATCAGCAGCACCCGCACGCCTGGGGTGCTACGCACCTGCTTGAGGGCCTCGCGCACCTCGGCATGCATCTGCGCATTGAAGCTGTTGAGCTGCTCTGGACGGTTCAGGCGCAGAAAGGCCAGGCCGTCGTCGATGTCGAAAAGAATGTGTTCGAAAGTCATGACCGTTGTCACTCGCAAGGGTAAAGGAACGGGCTACGGCGCTCAGCGCCCGATGAAGACTGCTGGGCGCTTTTCCTGGAAGGCGCGGATGCCTTCGTTGCGGTCTTCGCTGGCTGCCAGCACGGTGAAGGCGTGGCGCTCGAAACGCATGCCGGTGGCCAGGTCGGTGTCCATGGCCTTGAGCAGCGCCTCCTTGGCCAGGCGCACGGCCAGCGGCGCCTTGCGCGCGATGTTTTCGGCAATGGCCAGGGCGCGGTCGACGGTGAATTCAGGCTGGGTGATCTCGCTGACCAGGCCGGCCTGCTGCGCGGTGCGCGCATCGATGGCCTCGCCGGTCAGCACCATCTGCATCGCCAGCGACTTGCCGACCGCCCGCAGCAAGCGCTGGGTGCCGCCTGCGCCGGGCATGATGCCAAGGTTGATTTCTGGCTGGCCGAAGCGAGCATCGGTGGCGGCGATGAGAATGTCGGCGTGCATCGCCAGCTCGCAGCCACCGCCCAGGGCGAAGCCGTTGACCGCGGCTATCAGCGGCTTGCTGAAGCGGCTGATGCGCTGCCAGTACTGCACGCGCGGGTCGTTGAGGATGCCGACCGCATCGCGGGAAGCCATTTCGTTGATGTCGGCGCCAGCGGCGAACGCCTTGCGGCTACCGGTCAGCACCACCGCCCGGCAGGCCGGGTCCTGCTCCAGGTGCTCGAGCACCTCAGCCAGCTCGCCCAGTAGCTGCGTGTTGAGCGCGTTGAGCACCTCGGGCCGGTGCAGGGTTATCAGGCAGACACCCGTCTCGCGGGTATCGAGCAGCAGCAGGTCAGGCATGACGGTCACCGTGCGCGCCAGTCGAGGCTGGCGATTATTGTTAGCTCAAGGCCGGTTGCCGAGGAGTATATGCGAAATACGATACACAAAATCAACAGCAAAATATCAAATTAGTGTCCTGTTATTTTCTATCCGTGTCGATGGCCCTCGCTTCTTCAATGACCTAGGAGAAAAATAGATCCGATATCCCTGCTAATTATCAGTAATCCCAGCCGACGAAAGGTACGCCTGACCACCTCACCAAAAAGCGATACACAGAATCATTGATTTACCATCACAACACGTTATATTTTCACTCCACGAAGCAGGCTCACAATCGGGTGGGCCCCCTCCAGCCAGGAGTACGACATGACTTGCTACAGCCTCGGCGGCATCACCCCGGTGATCGACCCCAGTGCCTACGTCCATCCTTCGGCGGTGCTGATCGGCGACGTAATCGTCGGTCCGGATTGCTACGTCGGCCCACTGGCCAGCCTGCGCGGCGACTTCGGGCGGATCATCCTCGAGCAAGGGGCGAACCTGCAGGACACCTGTGTGATGCACGGTTTCCCCGACAGCGACACGGTGGTCGAACGCAACGGCCACATTGGCCACGGGGCCGTGCTACATGGCTGCCGCATCGGCGCCGACGCGTTGGTGGGCATGAATGCCGTGGTGATGGATGGCGCGGTGATCGGCGCACGCTCAATCGTCTCCGCCGCAGCCTTCGTCAAAGCCCGCTTCGAGTGCCCGGAGCGCTCGCTGGTGGTCGGCACGCCGGCCCAGGTCAAGCGCCAGCTCAGCGACGAGGAAATCCACTGGAAGCAGGCCGGCACCCGCGAATACCACGCCCTGACCCGCCGCTGCCTAGAGCAAATGGTCGAGTGTCAGCCCTTGAATGAACCCGAACAGGACCGCCCGCGTGTCAGCGACAGCACCTTCCGCCCGAAAACGCAAAGCGCGTGACCCCATGGCCTCGGCCGCGCCACTGGCCAGCCGGGGCGGCCGGCAGTTATATTCCGGGGTTTCATCCAGCGGATCCCCCATGTCGTCCCTCGCGCCCCTGAATCAGCTCGTCGCCCGCTTCCAGGAACAGATCCCCATCCGTGCCAGCTCGCTGATCGTGACCTTGTACGGTGACGCCATCGAGCCCCACGGCGGGACCGTCTGGCTGGGCAGCCTGATCCAGTTGCTGGAGCCCTTCGGCATCAACGAGCGGCTGATCCGCACTTCGATCTTCCGCCTGACCAAGGAAGGCTGGCTGAGTGCCGAGAAAGTCGGTCGACGCAGCTACTACAGCCTGACCGGCACCGGTCGGCGACGCTTCGACAAAGCCTTCAAGCGCGTGTACAGCTCGGTGGTACCGGAGTGGGACGGCTCCTGGTTCATGGTGATCCTCACCCAACTGGCCGCCGACAAGCGCAAGCAGGTACGCGAAGAACTGGAATGGCAGGGCTTTGGCGCGATCTCACCGGTCGTCCTGGCCAACCCCCGCGGCGACCGCACCGACATCAACGCCACCCTGCTCGACCTCGACGCCCTCGAAGACACGCTGATCTTCGAAACCACTGGCCAGGACGTGATGGCCTCGCGCGCCCTGCGCGCCCAGGCGCGGGAAAGCTGGCGCCTGGATGAGCTGGGCGCTCACTACAGTGAGTTCATCCAACTGTTCCGCCCGGTGTGGCAGGCGCTGCGTGAGCAAGACACGCTGCAGCCGAGCGACTGCTTCATGGTCCGCCTGCTGCTGATCCACGAGTACCGCAAGTTGCTGCTGCGCGACCCACACCTGCCCGACGAACTGCTCCCCGGGGACTGGGAAGGCCGCGCCGCACGCCAGCTGTGCCGCAACATCTACCGGCTGACCTGGGCGCGCACTGAAGAGTGGCTGGGCAGTGCGATGGAAACCGCCGACGGCCCGCTGCCCGACGCCGCAGAGAGCTTCTACCGGCGCTTCGGAGGCCTGCGCTGAACGAACAGCACCTGCGTGCCGCAACGCCCCGACAATAACAACAATGCTCGCTGTGAGGTCCGGACCATGAACGTTGCGACTGGCACGATCCACGACAACTTCCAGCGCTGGCTGGCCGATATCAATCTGCTCTGTGGCGAGTTCGACGGTGCCGCGCTGGACGACGGCTTCAGTGGCACCATCCACGGTCACCAACATGGCGCCCTGCGCTTCAGCCACGTGCACAGCAGCAGCGCGCGCCTGCTGCGGACCCCACGCGAAGTGCGTCGCAGCGAGGAACACAAGTACTTTGCCGTGTTCCAGTTGCAGGGCTCGGCAAACATGGCCCAAGGCGAAGAGCGCGAAGTGATCGTGCCGGGCGATGTGATCCTGATCGACAGCGCCCGCCCCAGCGACTTCCACTTCACTGCGGAGTCGCGCCAACTGTCGCTGATCCTGCCCCATGAGCGGGTCGACCACTTGATGAAGTTCGCCCCACTACAGCGCTGCCGGAAGATACCGGCGCATTCGCCGGTGGCGCAGCTGGCACACCAGATGCTGCTTTCCTCGACAGGCCTGGAGGCAGTCAGCCTGGCCGAGAGCGAGGCGGTGATCGATGCCTTGGTCAGCCTGATGCGCCCTGCCCTGTCTGGCGCCGACAGCAGTCCTGATCCACATGAACGGATATTTCGCAAAAGCCTGGAACTGATCGAGGCGCACATCGATGACGAAGCGCTGTGCCCGGAGATGATCGCCCGCGAAATCGGCGTGTCGATGCGTGGCCTGTACCGGGTGTTCGCCAAGCAGGGCTTGGTCATCGCCCAGTACATCAAGAACCGCCGCCTGGACATCTGCGCCGAGGCCCTGCGCAACCCGCAGTCGACCATCAAGTTATCGGCCCTGGGCTTCGCCTGGGGCTTTTCCACCAGCAGCCACTTCACTACTTCTTTCAAGCAGCGCTTTGGCGTCTCGCCGGGGGTTTACCGCAAGCGGTACACCTGAGCAGGGGCTTGCAGCCCGGCCAGTGCGGGGCGACGCCCGGTCTGCTCGTGGATTGCCAGTTGCCGGGACAACTGGATAGAATGCGATCAATTCTTAATTACATTCCACCACACCCCGGAGCTCTGCGCTCTCCATGCCGCCCGCCGACCGCTCGTCCAACCAGCATATCCAGACGCTCTATGCCGAACACCACGGCTGGCTGCAAGGCTGGCTCGGGCGCAAGCTGGGCAATGCCAGCGACGCCGCGGACCTGGCCCATGACACCTTCCTACGCCTGCTCAACCGCCAGGCCTCGCGCTACTTCGGCAGCGAGCCCCGAGCCCTGCTCACGCACATCGCCAAGGGCCTGGTGATCGACCGCTGGCGCCGCCAGGATGTGGAGCGCGCCTACCTGGAAACCATCGCTCAGTTGCCCGAACCCGAAGTGCCTTCGCCGGAAACCCGCCTGCTGATCCTCGAGACCCTCTACCGCATCGAGGCCATGCTCCAGGAGATGCCCGCGCGGGCGCGCCAGGTGTTCCTTCTGTCACAGCTCGAAGGCCTGACCTACCCGCAGATCGCCGCACAACTGAAGATGTCGCTGATCACCGTCAAACGTGACATGCGTGAGGCCTTCCTGGCCTGCCTGAGCGTGGCCTGATGGACAACCGCATCGATCCGCTGATCCTCGGCGAAGCCGCCGACTGGCTGGTGCAGTTGCAATCGGGGGCGGCTACCGACGACGACCGCCGCGCCATCCAGGCCTGGTGCCAGCGCAGTGCCGAACATGCGGCAGCCTGGCAGCGCGCCGAGGCGATCCTGGGCGACTTTCGCCGTCTGCCGGCCCCCATCGCCGGCGAAACCCTGCGCCGCCTCAGCCGCAGCGGTGGGGTCAGCCGGCGCCAGGCGCTCAACCGCCTCGGCCTCCTGCTGCTGGCCGCACCGGCTACCTGGCTGGCCTGGCGCCAAACGCCCTGGCAACAGTGGACCGCCGACCAACGCACCGCCGTGGGCGAGCAACGTCCCTTGACCCTGCCTGACGGCAGCCAGGTGCTGCTCAACACCGACACCGCCATCGACATCGTCTTCAGCGCGAGCGAACGGCGCATCGACCTGCTGTCCGGGGAAATCCTCGTCACCAGCGCACCCGACCCGGCCATACCCGCCAGGCCCTTGCTAGTGCGCACCCTGCACGGCAGCGCGCGGGCGCTGGGCACACGATTCAGCGTGCGGATCGATGGCCACCTGAGTCGGGTAGCCGTGCTGCAAGGCTCAGTGGATGCGCGCCCGTTGCATGGTGCCAACGGCCTGGTGCTCAAGGCCGGCGAGCGCGGCGCCTTCGACAGCGAGCATGTGCTGCCCACCGAACGCCTTGAAGCCGGCGCCCTGGCCTGGGAAAACGGCATGCTGCTGGCCCGCGACATGCGCCTGGGCGACCTGCTGGCGGAACTGGGCCGCTATCGCCCCGGCGTCCTACGCTGCCATGACGCGGTGCGCGAACTGAGGGTGTCCGGCGCATTCTCGCTGCGCGATACCGACACCAGCCTGCGCCTGCTCAGCGAAACGCTGCCAGTGGAAATCCATGGCATGACCCGCTACTGGGTGGCGGTGGAACCCCGCGCCTGAGGCATCGCGAAACTTTTTCATCCATCCTTGATACCTTTTTCTTCCTCATCCGGTGAACAGGGCAGACCCCTCTCTCTCGCCGACAGGAACATCGCATGACGTCCAGGCTGCCATACCGCTCCCGCTCCATCGCCTTTCCCCACTTCCGCTTCAGGGCCCTGAGCCTGGCCATCGCGCTCGCCGCCCTGGCTCCCGCGCCGGCACTGATGGCTGCCGACCTCAGCAACAGCAGCATGCGCAGCTACGACATCAGCCCTGGCCCGCTGGCCGACGTGCTGGCGCAGTTTGCCGTCAGCGCCAGCGTCCCTCTGTCCTTCGACCCATCCCTGCTGCGCGGTCAGCAGAGCCAGGGCCTGCAAGGCAGCTACAGCGTGCAGGAAGGGTTTGCCCGACTACTCGCAGGCAGCGGCTACAGCTTGCTGGGCACCGACAGCGGCGGCTACACCCTGGCGCCGGAGGTCGACCTCGGCAATGCTGTCGAGCTGGGCGCTACCACGGTGAGCAGCGACCTGGCCGCCAACGCCGACACCTGGCAAGGCGGCCAACTCGCCCGCAGCGCACGCCTTGGCGTACTGGGCAATCAGGCAATCAGCGACGTGCCGTTCAGCGTGGTCAGCTACACCGCCAAGACCATCGCCGACCAGCAAGCGCGCACCCTCGGCGACGTGCTACTGAACGACGCCGCGGTGCGCCAGTCGGCAGGCTTCGGCAACTTCTCCCAGGTCTTCACCATCCGCGGTCTGCCGCTCAGCACCGACGACATCAGCTACAACGGCCTGTACGGTGTCCTGCCCCGGCAGATCATCACGACCGAGGCGCTGGAGCGGGTCGAACTGTTCAAGGGCCCCAACGCCTTCATCAACGGCGTTTCGCCCCAGGGCAGCGGCATCGGTGGCGCGGTCAACCTGGTGCCTAAGCGCGCCGAGGACACGCCCACCCGTAGCATCACGTTCGACTACGCCACTGGCAGCCAAGTGGGCGGTCATCTGGATATCGGCCAGCGTTTTGGCGAGGACAACCGTTTTGGGGCGCGCATCAACCTGGCGAAGCACGATGGCGGCACCGGCATCCACAACGAAACCCAACACTCCTCGCTGATCGCCATCGCCCTCGATTACCGTGGTGAGCGCCTGCGGCTGTCCACCGATCTGGGCTACCAGAAGGAACGCATCAACGAAGGCCGCGCGGTGATCTATCCGACCGGCACAAAAGTGCCGCGCGCACCGTCCGCACGGGACAATTACTCACAGAGCTGGAGCTGGTCGCAGCTCGAAGACACCTATGGCATGGTCAATGCCGAGTACGACCTCAACGACCACTGGACCGCCTATGCCGGCGGCGGCGCCAAGCACACCCGGGAGAACGGCGAGTACTCCTCGCTGTACGTCAGCGACGAGAACGGCACCGCCCGCGGTGGGCTGCTGTACTCCCCTCATGACGAAGACAACAAGAGCGCCATCGCCGGCCTGAACGGCCACTTCGCCACCGGCCCGGTCAGTCACAGGGTCAATTTCGGCCTGTCCGGCATCTGGGGCGAACAGCGCTCGGCCTATGAAGCGCTCTACACTGCCAGCCGCTTCCCGACCAACCTGTACAACCCGATCCAGGTCCCCCGCCCGGTGCCGCCGGACACCTACTTCGGCAGCGATCTGCATGACCCACGCATCGTCGGTAAAAACCGCATCAAGAGCGCCGCGGTGTCCGACACCTTGGGTTTTCTGGATGACCGTGTGTTGCTGACCGTCGGGGTGCGCAAACAGTCGATCAGCGTCGATGGCTGGAACACCGCCTCCGGCGCCCGCAATGCCGACTACGACGAAACCATCACCACACCGGTCTACGGGCTGGTGATCAAGCCTTGGGAGCACGTGTCGCTCTATGCCAACCGCATCGAAGGCCTGGCCCAGGGTCCGACCGCTCCGTCGTCGGGAGTCACCAACCCCAATGAAGTATTCCCGCCACGGCGCAGCAAGCAGATCGAAGCCGGGGTCAAGCTGGACTGGGACAGCTTCGGCGCGACCCTGGGCGTGTACCGCATCGAACAGCCCAACAGCGCCACCTACACTGCCCCCGGCGCCAGCCTCGGCACCTTCACCGTGGATGGCGAGCAAGTCAATAAAGGGGTCGAGCTAAACCTGTTCGGCGAGCCTCTGGATGGACTGCGCCTGCTCACCGGCGCCGTATTCATGCACACCGAATTGAAGAAGACCACCGGTGGCGCCACCGACGGCAACCGCGCCCCCGGTGTACCGCGCTTCCAGTTCAACCTCGGCGCCGACTGGGACATCCCCGGCATCCAAGGCGCGGCGCTCAACGCCCGCCTGCTGCGCACCGGCGGCCAGTACGTGAACACCAGCAACAGCCTGAGCATTCCCGCCTGGACCCGTGTCGACCTGGGTGGTCGCTACAGTTTCAGGCTGGACGAAAAGCAGGTGACCCTGCGCGCCAATGTCGAGAACGTGGCGAACAAGGCCTACTGGGCTTCGGCATCCACCTCTAACAACTACCTGACCCAAGGTACGCCGCGCATCCTGCGGCTGTCGGCGACCGTGGACTTCTGACGACAGCCCCGCCTGCTGGGCGCCCATGCACAAAAAAGCCACGAGGCTGCCTGTTGGCAATCCTCGTGGCTTTTCTTCTAGCTAGCTAGGCAACCTGCTGCCATGCCAGCAGGTCATCCCTCACAACGCCATATCGTTGGCAGGCTCGCTTTCGACGGGCTGGCTTGGCTCGCTGACGGTAGCGCTGCCGGCACTCTGGTCGATGACCGGCGGCTTGTCCAGTTGCAGGATTTCAGCCGTGTAGTCCCAAGTCTTCTGCACAGCGGCCGCGGAGTCATTGAGCTTGGTGCCATAGCTCGGCACGATCTGGCGGATCTTCGCTTGCCATTCAGGTGTCGCGACCTTGTCCTTGAACACCGTTTCCAGCACGTTCAGCATGATCGGCGCGGCTGTCGAGGCACCCGGGGACGCCCCTAGCAAACCGGCAATGGTGCCGTCCTGCGAGGCAACGACCTCGGTGCCCAGTTTCAGCACACCGCCTTTATCTTCATCGCGCTTGATGATCTGCACACGCTGGCCGGCCTGCCACAAACGCCAGTCTTCCTGCTTGGCGTGCGGGAAGTACTCCTGCAGGGCCTTGAAGCGATCATCATCGGACAGCATCAGTTGGCCCGCAAGGTACTCGACCAGTGGATACTGATCGATGCCAACCTTGGTCATCGGCCAGACGTTGTGCACGGTGGTGGTGCTCAGCAGGTCCAGGTACGAACCGTTCTTGAGGAACTTAGGCGAGAAGGTCGCGAATGGGCCGAACAGGATCACGCGCTTGCCGTCCAGCACACGGGTGTCCAGGTGCGGGACCGACATGGGCGGCGCGCCGGTGGAGGCGATACCGTAGGCCTTGGCCATGTGCTGCATGGCGATGGTTGGGTTCTCGGTGACCAGGAACGATCCGCCTACCGGGAATCCTGCGTACTCCTTGGCTTCCGGGATACCCGACTTCTGCAGCAGCTTGAGCGCACCGCCACCGGCGCCGATGAACAGGAACTTGGCATCGGTGGCCGTGCTAGTACCGTCCTTGAGGTTCTTGTACTCCACATGCCAGGAGCCATCGTCATTGCGGGAGATGTCCTTCACTTCGCTGGAGAGCTTGAGGGTGAAGTTGTCCTTGCCCTGCAAGTGCCCCACGAACTGACGGGTGATCTCGCCGAAGTTGACGTCGGTGCCGATCGGCGCCCAAGTCACGGCCAGCTTCTGGTTCGGGTCACGCCCTTCCATCATCAGCGGGACCCACTTGGCGATCTGCGCGTGGTCTTCGGAATACTCCATCGGCCGGAACAGCGGGCTCGCCTGCAACGCCTCATAGCGCTTCTTGAGGAACTTGATGTTGTCATCCCCCCAGACGAAGCTCATGTGCGGCGTGGAGTTGATGAACGAGTGCGGGTTCTTCAGAACGCCGTTGCGCACCTGCCACGCCCAGAACTGGCGGGACACCTGGAAGGCTTCGTTGATCTCGATGGCCTTGGAGATATTGACGTTGCCGTCCTTGTCTTCTGGCGTGTAGTTCAACTCGGCCAGGGCGGAGTGGCCGGTACCGGCGTTGTTCCAGCCGTTGGAGCTTTCCTCGGCGACAGCGTCCAGGCGCTCGACCATCTCCATCGACCAACCAGGCTCCAGCTCATTGAGCCAGACACCCAGGGTCGAACTCATGATGCCGCCGCCGATCAGCAGCACGTCTACTTTCCTGGCCTCGTCGGCGTGCGCCTGCATCACACTCGCCGCAACAGCCAGGGCCAGCAAGGCCTTGCTCGTTTTCTTGAACATTGATCAATCCACTTAATAGAACATTTATCCACCTACGGCTCTTCAGCATAGCCGCCCGACTCAGCCATGCGGCTGGGATGAGGTCAGGCAGGTGGTGTCGAAGACCAAGGCGGTTGGTTTCAAGGCCGAGGCCACCGGCCTCGGCTGTTCATGTTCTTCAGCGCTCGCTTTTTATTGATCATTGGATTCAGCAGCTTGAGAAACATCAGACGCCGCCCCGTAGCGGCCGGGAATGGCCGGTTGGGACTGAAACGTTTTTTCGATTGTAACTTAATTGCCGCGACAAACAAGTTGCGCCTGCTCGCGCCAACCCACGAGGCAGACAGGTTAGGGGGACATCTGCGGGAAAGAAGAGCACACGCGAGACACTACCGGGGTGGCTCCTTTGTGCCTGGCCGGAACCTGTCCACCTGCAACTTGCCCAGTTCAAGTGCTCAACTATCCAGCGTCTCCCCTCGATCATGCCGGTCCATTCTTGGATTGGCAGAAAATACCTGTTAAATGGCTCTTTTTACTGTTCAATGAAACACGTATATGCATCACAACTTGGCACAAGGCGGATTGCCGCCAGACAGGACAGGTCGTGAGCTCGAATATATGAGGGGACATCCCACCGAGTTGGACAGACAGCGCCAACACAAATAAATCCTGCATATCGCAGGTCAGTACGGACTTCCGTGAGTTATGTCACACAACAACAACTGGCGGATTCTCGCCAGACAAAAAACTTCCCTCGCAGCAAAGCCTTGTGCTCCTTCCGTACCTTCCGTACACAGGGTCGCAGCCGGCCAACGTGGCGGGTTACCGCCAAACGGGAAAATACCCTCCCCTCCGGCAAACCGCCACTCCCAGAGGGGAAAAGCCATCCGTGTATGCAATATGGGCAGCAAAGCCCCTATCGAAAACGCGACCAAAACCGTAGGGCCATTGACGCGTCGTAGAGGCTCGGCGTTCCGAACGCAAACGCCTATGGCATTCGGCTTTCCGAACGAACAATAATAAAACACTGCGCCGTTATTACTCACCGCCAAAGTTCAATCTCGCCACTCTGGGTTATAGTCTTCGCCCTATGGCACGATACCTGCTAATTCTTAGCCCGCACTGACCTTAGACTCTGTCCGTAGCGCCCGTACTTGTCTTGCAAACATGGCGACTCGATGGGCACAAGAGCATGGCATATAGCCATCAACTTATAAATAAGAAAGGTGATGCCCAAATAGAAACTATTACTCCGGATAGTGCCTTTGACCTGAACATGTACCCCCAAAGGTGACCTCTCCTGATCACCAATAAGTATCTAATTTATAAAGGTTTGATCATGACGCGCAACAGAACCCATCCCGGAAAGATAGTCAGCATGAACGCACTGGATACGCCTGATCCGGAAAACGCATTCTGCTTCGGCCCCTTCGTGCTCTACCCCCAACAGCACCTGCTGTTCAAGAACGGGGAACCGCTGCAACTGGGCAGCCGGGCACTGTTACTGCTCGTGGCCTTGGTGAGCCGAGCCGGTGAGCTTCTGGAAAAGAGTGAGTTGCTTTCACTCGTGTGGTCCAAGGTCATTGTCGAAGAGTGCAACCTGCGGGCGCAGATAGTGACCTTGCGTCGCGCACTGGGTGACGACGGTGACTTTACCTACATCGTCACAGTTCCAGGGCGCGGCTACCGTTTCGTTGCCCCAGTGACGATCAAGGAAATGGCGCACCAGGAGGCTCCGGCGACAAAGGTCGGCCTGGGCCTGCCAAATATCAAGAACAAGGTCGTCGGTCGGGATGAGCTGCTGCAGACCCTTGGGCAAGAGCTGCACAAGCGGCGCTTCGTCACCCTCACCGGCTCCGGGGGTATCGGTAAGACCAGCGTGGCCCTGGCACTGGCCCATGAGCTTGCTGCGGATTTTCCCCAGGGTACAACGTTCCTTGACCTGACATCGGCAAGCGAAGGGCCAACAGTCGAGCGCATGCTCTCCTCAGCCTTGGGAGTCAGTTCGAGCCACGAGGATTTCCTACTGGGGATCAGCGAAAGCCTGGGCGATAGCAAACGTTTGCTGATCCTGGACAATTGTGAACACCTCCTGGAAGAAACCGCCAAGGCGGTGGAGGCCATCCTGCGTCAGGCACCACTGTGTTGCGTGCTGATCACCAGTCGCGAACCTTTGCACGCCGAGGGCGAGTTCGTCCACGACCTGGCGCCCTTGCAGGTACCCGTGGATGACGCTGGCCTCAGTGCCGAACAAGCCATCGCCTACTCCAGTATCGGTTTTTTCATCGAACGTCTCGCCACCCACGATCCAGACTTCATCTTCAGCGATGCCGACGTACCCGCCACGGTTGCCGTTTGCCGCAAGCTCGACGGCAATCCCCTGGCCATTGAAATCGCGGCGGCCCATGTACGCGCCTTCGGCACCAGCTACCTGGTGGAGTTGCTCGATGGCAACTTTCGCCTGCAGATGGCAGGCCGGCGCACCGCTCAACCGCGCCATCGCACCCTGAGTGCGTCATTGGACTGGAGCTATGCCATGCTTTCGTGCGAGGAACAGGCCATGTTCCGCCAGCTCTCGATATTCCCAGGGACCTTCAGCCTCGCCGCCGTCAAGGCAGTGATCGAGGTCTCTCCGAGAAAACTCCAGGATCCAGCCTGCCTACTCGAAAGCCTAATGAACAAGTCGCTGCTGATCGCGGGCACGTCCACACCGGTTAAACGCTATCGACTGCTCGAGACCACACGCTCGTATGCCGCACAAAAACTGGCCCAGCACCAGGAAACAGAAGCCACCGCACGCCGCCATGCCACCTATACCCTGAGCGAGCAACAACGTGCGGCGCAAAGCCTGGACAGCCTGGGTACCGAAGCATGGTTGGCCCTGTACGGCCCGGATATCGAGTGCGTGCGCTCAGCCCTGGGTTGGTGCTTCTCGCAGGCTGGCGACTCAGCCCTCGGCGTCGACCTGATCTTGATGAGCATACCGCTGTGGCTAGGCCTGTCACGGATCGACGAATGCCATCATTGGGTAGACCGGGGTCTGCATTTTTCCTCGATCACGCCCCGCCAGCGCATGCTGCTGCTGACCATTTCGGCCGGAGTCATGGCCTTGACCCGCGGTGCCGGAGAGAAAATCAAAGAGGCCTGGAAACAAGTGCACGAAGACGCTCAAACCTTGGGCGATACAGAACATGAACTGCGAAGCCTGTGGGGGTTGTGGCATGAACGGATTTGCAGCAACCAGCACCGGGAAGCCCTAGAGCTGGCGAACCGTTACATCGAGCTCAGCGAGAAAACCGGCAGACTCGACCGGCGCCTGCTCGGCAAACGTATGCGGGCCGCTCCTTTGTTCTACATGGCCGACCTGGAAGGCGCACAACAGGCGATCGCCGAAGCCCTGAGCTCCCCACGGCTGCCACGCGTCCATATCATCGACACGCATTTCGACCAGAGCATCGCCGCTCGCTCGCTCAAGGCGCAGATCCAACTGTTGCAGGGCCATGTCGGCCAAGCCTTACTGAGCATCGACAGCAATGTCGAAGCCGCCATGGCGCTCCATCACCCAGCCACGCTGTGGTACACCTTGAGCCTGAGCGCGATCCCCACCACGCTGCTGGTTGAGCATGAGAAACGAAGCCAGCATTTTCTCAAACTGCTGCAAGACAGCACGGCCCATCACGACATGCCTATCTGGCGCCTGTTCACACGTTGCTTCGAGAGTGTTCTGTTGATCCGCGGCAACGCGCCCGAGGAAGGCGTGTGCTGCCTGGGCGAGGCGCTCAATCAACTGCGCGCTCTGGGCGACGGCCCACTCTATAGCCTGATGCGTAGCGAATACGCCCAGGGCTTGGCTCTGCTGGGCCTGGAACAGTTGGGGCTGGAGGTCCTCGACGAAACCCTGTCCATCACCGCCGCCCGCGAAGAGCGGTGGTTCCGTCCAGAACTGTTGCGCATCAAGGCACAGTTGCTGATCGCACAGGGCAGCCCCTCATTACGGCCTCTGGCGCATGAGATCTTGAATGAAGCCATGAGCGAAGCCGAGGCCCAGGGAGCCAGGTTCTGGGCAGGGCGAATCGCTGCAAGCCTGTCTCGCCTGGCGAGCGTCCCCACCCCACAGGAAAAGACACTTGCAGCGCAGGGACTGGGACACACGCACGCGCCTTTCACGCCCGTGAAAGGTTGTGGGAACTTGTCAAGGCCACGCACCGCGCCACCACGGATCGCCTAGGATTCAGGCTCTCACAAACCCTTGGCAGCGCCCGCGCAGCCTGACTGCCGGACAGTGGAGCGAGCACCGCTGTCGGTCTGCGCCTGCCGCCACCGCCCTACACGGACCGTGCGATGATCATCAAACCCGAGCAGACCCCCAGCGGCAGTAATTCGTCCTCGACCTCCGACGGCGATGTCTTCGAGTCGGTACTCGACAAGGCCCGCCAGCTGGCCGACAAATTCAAGGAGCCGAACCCCGAACTGCCGTTCAAGGCCAAGGTACTGGCCACCACTCCCCCTGGAGAAAAGAAACCGACCGGCAACACCTCGGCCGAAAAGCCGGCCGAGACCAAACCAGCCGATGACGAGAACTACAAGGCAATCACGGAACTGCCGGAAAAGCTCGAACCCACGAAGCTCAAGGTGGTGGCCCAGGACAAGGACGACGGCTCGATCTACTTCGAGCACGCCGGCAACAAGTACAAGATCAGCAAGGAAGAAGCCGAGCAGACCCAGGCCGGATACGAAAAGCTCGAGAACATCCGCTTTGGCCACGGGATCCCACAACGCGAAGCCCCCAACCCGGAGCACGGCACACAACTCTACAATCTGCTCCAGACCCTCGGTCAGACCCAGGGCACTCCCACCCATGAAATCCTCATAGACGGCCTGAAAGACCCTGCAAAGCCCCTGCTGCGCAAGGACGACGAGCCCCCCCTGCTGGCAAACATCAAGTCGGTGGAGCAACCCGTCGATGGGATCCTCAAGGTCAAGCTGACCAGTGGCGCTGAAATGATCGTTGCCGAAGGCGTCACCCCGGAAGCATTCGCCGCCTACAGCGGGGCCGGCAAGACCAAGCTGGTACTGGGCGAGGGTGAGGCCAACGGCTACAAACAGATCACCGCCATGCCCGACGGCATGAACATGGAAAAGCTCAAGGTGATCTCTGAAGATCCGATATCTCGCGTGATCCTGTTCGAGCATGACGGCCACAAGTACATGATCAGCCGTGACGCCGCCGCCGCGCAGGAGAGCAACTACGCGGCACTGGAGAACATTCCCTCTGCAGGTGACCAGCCAGCGCCGATCGACCGTGGCGACAAGCTGTACGACTTCCTGCACGTGGTCAAGGAGACGGAAGGTACCCCAGCCTTCGAGTACATCAAGAACGCCCGCACCCAGCCCGATCAACACCTATTCGGACAGGGCGAGTCGACCGTGCCGCTGGAGCAGATCAAGAAGGTCGAGACCCCCACCGAGGGCATCCTCGTGGTCACCCAGGCCGATGGCAAGCAGGTGGTAGTGTCGGCTCACCTGACGCCCAAGGAGTTCGTCGAATACACCGCCAAGGGACAGACGATCAGCGGCCTGGAGCGCGCCACATCAGAGGGGTACGTCAAAGCCGAGCCGGGAGCCTACCTGTCGTCGACCGACGACATCATGAGCGTGGGTGACATCGAGGGCTACGGCCCCGGCCTGATCACCTTCACCCAGCACAAACCGGGCGGCGAGGAAGAGAAGATCATTGTCTCCGCGCACGACAACCCGCAGATGTACGACCAGATCGTCTCGTATCGCAAGGAAGTCGCCGAGCAGATCAACGACGTCGACAAGCTGCGCGCCGAGCACGGCCTCCCGCCGTTGAACGAAGTGTTGGTCGAGGAACTCCCCACGACAGTCAAGGACGAGGACGGCAATACCCTGTCCGTACAGGACCTGACCATCAAGGAGTTGGTCGACGAATACCGGGAGGGCATCAAGAACGGCAGCATTTCCCAGGACGACCCGCGCGCCAAGTTCGTGCGAGCGCTGGAAGCCAAGAGCATGGCCGACAATGGCATGCCGATCATTCCCGAGCATGGCTTCCAGCATAGCGGCAACGCGATCGACCCGATCCAACTCACCTCCCGCGACGTGCGTGACGAAATCTTCAACGTCAAGGCCATCGACGAGCAAATCAACACACTGCTGGCCGACGAGAATATCGTCAAGGACCTCAAGGCCAAGCGAGAGTCGGCACTGAGCAAGGTCGAGGGCGGCCAGGACAAGGTCGACGAAACCCACCAAAAGCTGCTCGAAAGCACGTCCTCGGAGAACTTCACCAAGTATATCGGCGCCCTGACCGAAGACGGCAAGAGCGAGATCGCGACCCAGGAAGTGCAACGCGCCTACGCCGCGCTGGCAGACGTGGACCCGGCCAAGGCCGATGAGTTCCTGCAGAACCTGCAGATCGACGGCTACACCCTGGAACTGGAGAACCTGCTGTCCGACCCCAGCAAGATCAGCGACGAGAACACCGCGCTGGCCACCACGGACCAGAACCTGATCATCCTCCAGGCACTCAAGGCCAGCAGTGATACACTCCCGCGCCGCGCCTTGCAGAGCTACGACAAGTTCGTCGAGATGCTGCTCAAGGACAAAGGCCTCGCCGCCGACTTCGGCAAAGTGATGGCGTCCCTGGGCGACACCTGGCAGACCAACGGCACGATCACCGCGAAAGACATCGAGAAAGCCCTCGACACGCAGCTCAAGTCAACATTCAGCGCCGAGAATCGCACCACCTTCTTCAAGCAGCTGTCCTTCCTCACCGACAACGGTGTGCTGGGCTCGCTCGGTGGCGCGATCTCCCTCGGGCGGGCGATCTACCAACTGGCAGGCAAAGGCGGCAGCCTTGCCGTCACGCCGGCCCAGCGGGTGGGCATCACCAACGACTTCGTGGCCTTCCTCAGCACCGGTTCGCATTTCGCCACACTGGGTACCAAGGCCTATGACAAGCTCATGGGCACCAATGCCTACAAGATGATGGGCCTGGACCGCTCCGTGCCGGAGATCTGGGCCAAGCCCGGCACAGCGGACCCGACGGTGCCACGTACTCTCCAGGACGTGCAGAAGCAGTACTACGACATCATCGACAATGCGATGGACAACAAAGAGGTAAACTTCAGCAAGCTAGTCAATGGCCAGACGTTCGACGAAGCGACCATGCTCAAGTTGCACGAGGGCATCGAAAGCGGCATCGAGAAACGCGGCCGAGTCCCGGGCTCCAGCATGGCCGCACGGATCGCCGGCAGCGCGCTCAAGGTGATCGGCGCTGGGGCCGACGTAGTCGGTGGAGTGCTGAGCATCGTCACCGGGGGCCTGGCTATCCGCGATGGCATCCGCGAGCAAGACCCGTTCAAGATCGGTGCCGGCTCCATGTCTATCGCCGGCGGTGTCAGTAGCCTGGTCGGCGGTGCCGGCAGCGTACTCAGCGCCATCGGCGTCGCCGGACGTGTCGTGCCGCTGCTTGGTCCGGTGGGCTTCCTCTTCTCCGGGGCGTTCTCTCTGGTGGGTGCCATTCTCAACGACGTCAAGTCGCACAAGCTGCACAAGCTGTCGATGCAGAACTGGGAGCAGATCCAGCAGTTCAAGCAAGATGGCTTACTACAGCCCCATGGCGACGAAGCCTATGTCTGGCTACAGACCTACCTGTCGGACTGGGGCCAGCGCGATACGCCGGAAAACCGCAGCATCTTCGAGTTCCGCCGGGAAGAATGGGAGGCGCGCTCGCACATCCGTGGCAAAGACCGGGTCAAGCACCCGGACTACATCGGTGACGGCAACAACGCCATGTCCGAGAGTTACAAGTTTTCGGAGAAGCCATCGGAGTGGATTACTGACGACGGTGAGATCGTGTGGATGGTCGGCGGCGGGTACAGCGGCATCTACAAACCTGTCGAAAACGCCTGAGTCGGCCACGGCCAGGGCTGCTACGCAGCTCAATAGCGGTATCAGCCCGCTCCCTCGATCACGGCGCTGCTTTCAACGAAACGGCGTGGTCATCGAGGGAACGGCCTTGCCTCCAGAGCGGGCACGTAGCAGCCACAAAACCAGGCAATCGTATTGCGGCTGATGCCCCGCGCCATCAAATCAATCGCGCCGCCACCAGCAGATCCGCCACCGCCTGGAAGGTACTGTCCGGCACCCGTTCCCCGACCACCGTGCGCCGGGCCAACTCCGTGGCCAACTCCGCGTCCATCGCATGGGCGATACCCAGCGCCGCCGCCTCGGCCAACATCCTGGCGCTCTCCTCCGGCTCCGCGCGACACACCACCACCGGCACTGGTGTCTCACCGCGCACGTAGCGTACCCCTACCAACCAACCGCCAGCCCCCCCCACCATCAGCGATGCCCTGCCCAGCCCCAACTTGGTCGCCATGGCCTGCATCTCCTGGCGCTGGCGCCTGAGCTCACCCTTGATCAGCGGATCGCCGTGGATATCCTTGCGCTCGCGCTTCTGCTCGCTGCGGGTCATGCGCATATCGCGGCCGAACAACCAGCGCTGCATCAGCACATCTATCGCTCCCAGCACCAGGAAAGCCGCCAGCACGGTGAACACCAACGGCTTGAGCACCAGAAAGAACGTCGCCTGCAGGCAGTCGGTGCCGCACCGGGAGGCCTCCATCAGCGCCTGCAAGGCATGCTTGCCCACCACGTAGAACGCCAGCCCCAACAGGTGCACCTTGACCAGCCCCTTGATGAACTCCACCACATTGCGCATGGCGAAGATACGCTTTAACCCCTCGGCTGGGTTAATGCGCTTGAAGTCCGGCTTGAGCGGGTCGACCGCGAACACCACCCCACGCATGGTCACGATGTTGGTCAGCACCACCGCCGCGACCGTCACCCCCATCACCGGCAGGGTGATACCGATCAGCAACCGCTCGGCGGTGTCCAGCAACTGCGGCCAGACACTGGAGAACGGCTGGACATAGATCGTCGCAACCAGGTCGAACAAGGCTGTTACCTGGGCCTTGGCCCTGGGTGCCAGGATCGCGATGCACAGGGTGCACAGCAAGATGACCATGCCCGAGACCAGGTCCTGGCTCTTGGCGACCTGGCCTTTCTTGCGCGCATCCTTGAGCTTCTTGTCCGAGGCCGGCTGCGATTTCTCTTCGCTGGTGTCAGCCATTGCCATCGTCCACCAGGTGCTTGAGCACCTCGACGGTGCCACGGAACTCACTGAGCTGGTCGAGCATCACCGGCACCAGGAAGGCGATGTAGATCACCATCAGGATGGAGAAGAACAGGTTCTTGACCGGCAGCGATAGGTCGAAGATATGCAGGTTCGGCGCCATCCTCGACAGGTAGGCCAGCATCAGGTCGGTGATCAGCAGGGCGATGATCAGCGGAGAGATCATCAGCACGCCGATGCGCATCACCTGGTCGAGGATCGCCAGCACTGCCGTCAGGGCCGATGAGGCGAACAGCGGCGTGAAGGCGGTCACCGGCCACAATTGGTAGCTGTGATAATAGCCACCGACCATGAGGATGAACCCGCCGGACATGAAGAACAGGGTGATCAGCATCACCGTGAACAAAGTCGACGTGACCCCCGACTCACCGGACGACAACGGGTCGACCAATTGCGCCATGGTCGAGCCGCGCTGCAGATCAATCAGTTCCCCCGCCACCTCCGCGGCCCAGAACGGTATGCCGAACAGCAGCCCGACCACCACCCCGACCAGGAACTCCTTGATCAACAGACCGACCAGCCAGAAGCCGGTGTGCGCAGGCACGGCGGTGAAGTCTGTAAACACCGGCAGGAACATCGGCACCGAGATCGCCACCGCCGCGCAAGTGCGGATCATCCCGGTCAGGCCGAGACGGTTGAGCGCCGGTGTGATGAGCACCAATCCCATGGCCCGGGCACTGGCCAGCGCCACCGAGCTGATGACCGGGTAGGCGATCTCCAGGAAGGCGTGGACCAGATTGACGTCCATGCCCGCTCAGCGCGTCCACAACACGAAGTTGTCCAGCACCAGGTCGCCCAGGCCGACGATCTGCCCGGCCAACAGCGGACCGACGAAGACAATCACCAGCAGTACCGCCACCAGTTTCACCACCTGCGGCAGGGTCTGGTCCTGGATCTGCGTCAGCGCCTGCAATAGGCCCACGCTGAGACCGACGACGATCGCCACGCCCAAAGCCGGCGCCGACAGCAGTAGCACCGTCATCAGCGCCTGTTTCATCAGTGAAAGAAAAACGTCCTGTCCCATCGGATCACCCGTAGCTCAGAATCAGACCATGCATTAAGCGCGACCAGCCGCTCAGCGAGACGAAAAGGAACAACTTCAGCGGAATAGAAATCAGCGTCGGCGACACCATCGACATGCCCATGGCCATCAGCACGTTGGACACCAGCAGGTCGACCACCAGGAACGGGATGTACAGCAGGAAGCCGATCTCGAACGCGCGGGTCAGCTCGGAGCTGACGAACGCCGGGATCAGCACCACCAGGTCGTCGTCGCGCAGTTCAGCGCGCGCCTCGGCCGACCAGACCGTCTCGGTGGCCTGTACGAAGAAGCCGCGCTCGTTCTCGTTGGCAAAGCGCGACAGGTGCGCTTGCAAGGGCGGGCGCAACGCCTCTCCCAGCGCCTTGACCTGCTCGGCGCTTTCCATCTGCAGGCCATGGTCCTGCGCCGCCCGGTACATATCGCCGATCAACGGCGAAGTGACATACACCGAGAGAATCAGAGCAATACCGTACAGCACCAGGTTCGGCGGGGTCTGCTGTACGCCCAGGGCATTGCGGATCAGGAACAGCACCACTGAAATCTTCAAAAAGCCAGTCAAGGTCACCACCGCTAACGGAATCAGGCCGATGGAGGCGACCAGCAGGATGATCTCGATCAGGTTGGGCTGGTACTCGCTCATGACACGGCGAAGCTCAGCAGGCGCACACCCAGGCCGTCACCGATCTTCACCAGTTGCCCCTGACCGACCCGGCGGCCATTGATCATCAAATCGACACCATCGTGCATGCGCGGGGTCAGCGACAACACACTGCCGGTGCCCAGTTCGCGTAGCTGAGCCAGGGTCAGCTCGACGCTGCCGACCTGGCAAACCAGTTTCAGTTGCAGCTCGTCCAGGCTGCTGTCCAGCTCTGGCCCGGCATCCGGTTCACTCATGTAGGGCTCCTTGAAGGCGGAATCGATAAAGAGGGGGGCGAGCAATTGCAGGCGGTTGCCCTGGCGCTGGGCGCGAGCCTGCAGGTTAGTGCCCAGGCGCAGACGTACCTGGTCGTCAGGCCAAGGGTCGAGCATCACCACATCGCCTGGCAGCAGGCTGCCCAGCTCGCCCAGGGTGAGCCAGGCTTCGCCGCCGTCGACGACCAACGCCAGCGGTAGCGAGCCGAGCGCGTGGGGCGCCAGCGGGGCGTGACGGTCCAAACCATCAGCAATGCTGGCCCAGCCCTGCGCGTCGGTGCGCAGCCGCACCGGCAACGCCAGGTCGTCACAGCGCAGCGTTACGTCGATGGCCAGGGGGTGCAGGCAGGTCAGGGGCGCGGCTTGATCGAGCACCCGCAATGGCTGCGTCAGGCACCGCTCCAACGTCTCGATCAACGGCAGCAGGGCCTGCTCCAGCAGCAGGGCCGCCGGCAGGCCGGGCAACGCCAGGCTCCCGGGCAGATCCAGCAGCACTAGGGCCTGGACTGGCAGGGCGAGGTGCACCGGGGCATCGCCCAGGGCTAGCCACACTTCGACCAGCGTTGCGTCCTGACCAGGCGCGCGACTGTTCCAGTACAGCGTCAGCGCCTGACCCGCACAGTGCACCTGCCAGGGCTGACGCGGCCGGTGCAGGCGCGTATGCAGCTCCAGCGACGCGGGGTCGTACTCCTCCAGCGCCCGCTCGAGCGCCAGGACATCACAAGCCTGGAGGCAAGAGTCTACGGTCAAGGCGCGATATCCCTCAGTGGAGCGAACAGGTCTTCGGCCTCTTCGCGGGACTCACCCGCCCGGCGCTCACCCTGCGCATAACCGTCGACCAGCGCCTGCCAGGCATCGACCTGACGCTGCCGGGCGGCGTGGGCGACACGCAGGGCTTCGCGCGAATGCTCCTGCTCGACCAGCGCCTGACTGACCTCATCCACTCCGCCCAGCAGGGCCTGCTGGGCGTCCTCCAGTTCCTCCAGGCGCGCCTGGGCGGCCAGCAACGCTTGGACCGACATACCGTCGCTGAAGCGTCCGTACAAGCTCTCGGCCTCGCGCGCGGAGGCTTCGCGGTGCTGGTGCAACCGCTCGCGGGCCTCGTCGAGGGCCTGGTGGGTTTCCCGGCAGCGTTGCCGCTGCGCCGCCAACTGGCTTGAGGCTCGCTGCTCGCGCAGTTGCCGCAAAGCGTGCAAGCTTTTCAGTTCATGGTCGTTCATGGGCGCGCTCCTTGTAGTCATGCCAATACCTTGCGCAGGTGCTCCAAGGTCTGCCAGGCACTGCTCGGCTCGTCGGGCGCCTGGCGCAGGAAGGCCTCGATGTCAGCGTGGCGGGCGATCGCTTCGTCGGCCAGCGGGTCGCTGCCGGCCGCGTATTCGCCGATGCGGATCAGCATCTCGATGTCGTTGCGCCGCGCCATCAGCTCACGCACGCGCATGGCCAGGCGCCGTTGCTCTTGGCTGGCGACCTGCTCCATCAGGCGGCTGCGGCTGCGCAGTACGTCGATAGCGGGGAAATGGTTGCGCTGGGCCAGCTCGGCACTGAGCACCACATGACCGTCGAGGATCGAACGTGCTTCCTCGGCCACTGGGTCGGTCGCCGCATCGCCCTCGGTCAGCACGGTGTACAACGCCGTGATGCTGCCGTGGGCGCCGGGGCCGGCGCGTTCGAGCAGGCGCGGCAGTGCAGAGAAGAACGATGGCGGGTAGCCGCGGCGGGTCGGCGGCTCGCCCACCGCCAAACCAATCTCGCGCTGGGCGCGGGCGAAGCGGGTGAGGCTGTCCATCAGCAACAGCACGCTACGCCCCTGGTCGCGATGATATTCGGCCAGCACCGTGGCCACGTACGCTGCCCGCGCCCGCTCGGCGGCGGGTCGGTCGGAGGTGGCCACCACCGCTACGGTGCGGGCACGGGCCTGGGCATCGAGCTGCACGTCGAGCAGTTCGCGCACTTCGCGACCGCGCTCGCCAATCAAGCCGATGACCACCACGTCCGCCTCGGTGTTGCGCACGATACTCGCCAGCAGCGACGACTTGCCCACGCCTGGCTCGCCGAACAGGCCCAGGCGCTGGCCGCGCCCCAGGGTCAGCAGGCCGTCGATGGCCCGTATCCCGACCGCCAGCGGCTTGCCAATCACCTGGCGGGCGAAGGGCTCGGGGGGCTCGGCCTGCAGCGGGTAGCGCCGCAGCTCGCCCGCTGGCGGCAGACGGTCGCCGTCGAGGTACTCGCCCATAGGGCTGATGACCCGCCCCAGTTGCGCGTCGCCGACGCTGACGCCCAGGGCCTCGCCGGTGGCGGTGATCTCGGTGCGCGAGGACAAGCCTTCCAGCGAGCCGATGGGTGACAGGATCGCCTCGTCGCCATCGAAACCTATGACCTCAGCCGCCAGGGTCCGACCGCTGGAAGGGTCGTTCAGGTGGCATAGCTCGCCGATTCGTACCCCGGCGACACTGGCGCGCAGCAGCACCCCACGGATGCTGCGGATGGTGCCCTTCATCGGGCGCGGCCGGGCGTGCTCCAGGCGGGCTCGCAGGCGCGGCAACACCTGTTCCAAGGCAAGGCTCACGGGGCCACCTCGGTGAACGGCAGCAGGCTGCGGCGCAAGGCTTGCAACTGAGCGTCCAGGCCCAGTTCGACGGAGCCGACGGGACTGCCCAGGCGGGCTTGGCCGGGTTGCAACTGATCATCCGATTCCACGGCCAGGCTAGCCAGAGCATCCGGCTCACTGCGCAGGCGCAGGCGCACCGCCTCGACCTCCTGATGCGGCACGAACAGCGTCAGGGCCTGGTCTTGGCGGAACGCGACCAGCGCCTTGCGCGCGCAGCGCACCACTCGCTCCGCATCGTCCAACTCGCCCAGCACCTCACGTGCGATGCCCAGAGCCAGGTCGGCCAGGGCAGTTTCCAGGCCAGACAGATAAGCGTCGACCTGCACGCAGGTCTGCGCCAACAACTCGCTGACCTGCTCGGCACCCTTGGCGCGACCATGCTCGAAGCCTTCGGCCCGGGCCTGCTCCAGCCAGCGCGCGCTATCCTCACGGATGCGCTCGGCCTCCTCACGGGCGGCCTGCAGGTAGCCGTGGCCATCGGTCCACAACTGCGCCTCGGCGGCGCGCAGGATGCGCACGGCTGGACGCTTCGGCAACGGCTTCATGGAGCGCGCTCCTGTTCATCGGCAGCGGCGGCCAGCCCAGCGACCCGACGGACGATCCCGGCGTCCAGCGGTGAGACCGACGCATCGGCCGGCAGTGTGTCCAGGCGCAGAACCAGCCACTGGCGCAATGGCTCCGGCTGGGCCTGTACCCATGCGTGGACGCAGCGTGCGCCGTCGTGCTCGATCGCCGCCAGCAGGTCGTCGGGCTGGCGCGGCAGGTCCATCGCCCCGCTCCATTGCCGGTGCGCCAGGGCCAGGGTGAACACCTCTTGCCCCAGGCCCCGGCGCAGGTGTTCGACCGCCTCGCGGCGGATCTCCCGGCCCAGGGCCGCGCCGTGCCAGATGGCACCGCACAGCCGTGGCAGGCTCCGGAACGCAGCGGGCCGCAGCAGCAGCACCGGCAGGTCTTGCTCGGCCGGCCGCGGCACCTGAGCCAGGGGCGGCAGTTGGAAATGCCGCATCAACAGCGTCAGCAACCGCGACTGAAAACGCGGCGCCTCGCCCAACGCCTGGACCCAATGGTCCGGAACGTCCTCGGCGAAGCACTGGCGCAGGTAGCGCGGGTCGACGAACGAGAGGGGCTGCTCGATCAACGCCTGCCAACGCAGCATCAGGTTCATGGCGCCTCCGACAGGCTATACAAGGCCTGGCCGCGGCGCCGGTTCCAGCGCTGCCATCCCAGCCCCCCCGCCAGCGCCAGGGTCAGCAGCAGACTGCCGCCAAAGACCAGGCGCGCGCGGTTGAGGTCTTCCTCGATCAACCAGATACCCAGAAAGCGGGTCATGCGCGGTTGGCCGCTGGTCTGGGTCGCAGGAGCCGCGGCCTGGATCGCAGTCACCGACACGCCGTCGTAGCCGAGCCCGGAAATACCGTTGGCCACCAGGGTCTTGATCTGCGGGATCAGTGGGTGAATGTCGGTGTTGGCGTCATAGCGCACCAACACCGACGCCGAGGACGGTGAAATGACCCGTTTGAGCAGGTCGTTATCCGGCAGCACCACGTGCACCCGCGCCGAGACGATGCCGTCGATCTGCGACACGCTGTGCGCCAGCTCCTCGCTCAGGGCGTAGACCATCTGTGCTCGCTCCTGAGCCGGCGAGGACACCAGCCCGTTGCTCTGGAACACTTCGCCCAGGTTGGAGAACGACTGCCCCGGCAGGCCGGCCTCGTCGAGCCGGGCCATGGCCTGAGCGAAACGCCGCTCCTCCACTACGACCTTGAACTGGCCGTTGTCCTGGACCTTGCGCGAGGCCGGGATATTGTCGCGCAGCAGCACCGCGAGCATCGCATTGGCCTCGCGCTCGCTGAGGTTGCTGTACAGGTCCATGTCGCACGCCTGCAATAGCCCAGCCAGGGTAACGACGATCAGCAGGCGCACGGCTCGACTACGACTGGCCATGGTTCATTGTCCTTTGAGCAGGGTGTTGGCGGAGCCGGAGATCTGCGTCGCACCACGCACCACCATCTGGGTTTCGATGGAGTAGTCGAACATCCGCCCCAAGGAGTGGATGACCTGATCCACCTGGGACTCGCCGACCTTCTTCGGCCCTTCGCCGCCGACGGCGGCGAAGGTATTGCCTGGCGGCAGGAATGACGACTGTGCGGGACCGTGAGCCAGTGACTCGGCGCGCTCGGCGAAGCTGCGTGAACGGTCGATGAAGCTGTTGAGCCGCTCCATCAAGCCCTCGCCGATCTGGTGCGGGCTGGCGCCCTCGGGCATGCCCTTGGCGTTGCCGGCCACGTGTTCGAAGAGGTTCTGGGACGCCCCCAGCGCCTCCTGCCCTCCTGACGGCGGCAAGGCCGCCGTGGTCATGAGACTGGCTGTCATGGCCGTTACTCTTCATCCCCCGCGGACAGGGCCTCGCCTAGGATCTCCTGGAGCTTGGGCATGATGATGAACAACCCACCGATGCTCACCGCATTGCTGATCAGCGCCTCGGTGAACTCTTCTTCGCTGATCTCCTCCTGGGCCTTGTTCAGCGCCATGTTGAACTTGTCCTCGGGGGTTGCCGAGGTGCCGCCGACATTTTCGATGGGGGTGACTGCCATGGGGGTTTCTCCTTGGTGGTTTTCAGTGATCGCTGACGGTGGCGCCGCGGAACACCCGCACGCTACGGTTCAGGGCTACGGGTGCGGCGGGCCGCGGTTGGCTATCGACATGCTGCTGGACCCGCTCCAGATAGGCCGGCGGCCCGGAAACGAGCACTTCGTCGCCGCCTTCGCTGGCGCGCACCGCGAGTTGGCGGCCGTGCACATCCAGCCCGGCCAGGTAGTCACGCAGGCGTTCAGGGTCCAGGCCCGGGCCACGGCGGAACAGGCGCGTGGCGACCTCGTCGTCGGTATTGACGTACAGCACGCTGCCGTCGAAGTACCAGCCCAGGCCGTTGGTCTCGCACAATTGGGTGATGAAGTCCCCGGCGGTCCGGCTGCGCAGGGTGCTGCGCGCCTTGCCGCGGACTTTCTCGGACAGCACCACCATCAACCCCAGGTGGTGGCCTAGCTCCCCCAGCGCGCCGCGCACGTCCTGATCGATCAGCGCATAGGCATAAGGCCTGTCGAACCAGTCGGGAGCGTCCCTCGACGCCTGCGTGCCGGCCCACAGGAGCAGGGGTGAAAACGTGAGGATCGCGGCCAGCACCAGCATCAGGTTACGCATGCTCGATGCCCTCCGTGACAGCCAGGCCGCCTTCGATCACAACCGTGAAATCGCATACAGGGCGACCCTCTTTGCGCGCCAAGCCGATAGAATGGCCGTCCCTTCGCCCAGCCGAGTCTTGTCCATGCCGAACCGTATGCCTTGCACCCTGCTGCTGACAGCCTGCACCTTGCTCGCTGCCTGCGCCAGCCAGCCTCGCGTCACCGACGATGACCACGACCGCCTCATGCAACTGGCCGGCGACTTGCGCCAGCGCGGCGACGCGGCCTCGGCGGCCGCGCTCTACGAACGTGCCGCGCAGTCCTCGGGCAGCCACCCCGAGGCCTGGCTGAAACTGGGCGAGGCGCTGCTGGCCAGTGGCGATGCACGAGGCGCGGAACGTGCCTACCAGCAAGCCCTGGAGGCCCACCCGGACGATATCGACGCCCTGCAAGGCCTGGGCACCGCGCAACTTCGCCAGGGCAAGATCAGCCGTGCCGTCACCTCCCTGGCCCAGGCCGCCAACGCCTCCGGACGCACCGACACCTGGAACCGCCTGGGCATAGCCCAGATCCTGGCAGGCCAAGTGCAAGACGCCCAGGCAGCGTTCGACAAGAGTCTGGCCCTGGCGCCGGACGACCTGGACACCCGCTGCAACCTGGCCCTGGCCTACGCTTTGGGCGGGCAGACGCAGCACGCGCTGGACACAATCCAGCAGGTCGGCCAGTCGCCCCGCGCCCTGCCCCGCCACCAGCGCAACGTGCTGCTGGTGACCGTGCTGGCCGGCCGCGAGCAGGACATCGCCAGCTTGGCCTTGGACGACATCGCCGATGACGAGCGACCGGCGCTGCTGGCCGAGGCCCGGCGCATCAAGGCCATCCAGGACCCGCAGACCAAGGCCCGGGAGCTGGGGCTGGTGGACGGTCGCTAGACAGAAACGGTTCATTGGCGCTCCTGCCGATCAGCGCGGGAAAGTTGTTCATCCAGCCGTCGACGCAGTTCCTCGCGGTCATAGCCATCGAGGTAGACCTGCGCTGCCCGGCCCACCGGCGCGGCCATGGTCGGGCCACTCGTCCGGCCTTGGAACAGGTCCGCGGGCTGCTCGACCATGCGCATCAGCGTGAGGTTGTTGGCGCAGCCCGGCGGCAGCAGCGGGACGTATGCCTCATCCAGGTCGAACGCATCGATGGCGGCGGGTTTGAGGCACTCCACCGGCAGCATCTGGACCTTGCCGTCGGCACCGGCCTGGCGCTGGTAGTCCGGTGAGTAAGACGCCGGGTCCAAGTGGGTCTTGCAGCCGGAGAGCAGCGCCAGCGACAGCAGGCAAGACAGGCACGGGGGCAGCGGTGGTTTGCTCATGGTCGCTCCCGGATCAGTTCATGTAGAAGCCGAACTTGCCGCCGCTGCGCGGCCCGGCCGAAGCCGTGGCAGCACCGGGCAAAGCATCGAGCGGAGTAGCCAGGTCGCGCTGACGCACCGGCTGCACCAAGTACGGGGTAATCAGGATCACCAGTTCAGTCTCGTTGCGCTGGAAGCGCTTGGAGCGAAACAGATTGCCGAGGATTGGCATGTCGCCCAGCACCGGCAGTTTTTCCACGTCCTGGCTGCTCTCGCGCTGGAACAGGCCGGCGATGGCGAAGGTCTGGCCGCTGCCCACCTCCACCCGCGTGTCGGCGCGACGCACGCGGAACGACGGGACCCGGTAGCCGTTGACGGTAGCCATCTCCGACCCCATCAGGCTGCTGACCTCCGGGCGCACCTGCAGGGCGATCTGGCCATTGGGCAACAGCGTGGGGCTGAACAGCAGCGACACACCGTAGGGCTTGTACTCGATGCCCACCAGGTCGCGGTTGACCGGCACCGGCACGGCAACCTCGCCGCCAGCCAGGAAGCTGGCAGTCTGGCCGGTCATGGCGGTGATGTTGGGTTCGGCGAGAATTTCCAGCACACCGTTGCTCTGCAGCGCCTCGAGCATGGCGTCGATGTTCACGTTGCCCGAGCTGACCCCGGCGCTGATCACGTTCGAGGCGCCGCGGGCAGCCTCGGCGGCCAAGTTGCCGCCGGTCACCAGGCCGAAGGAGAAGGTGCCGTTGTTGAACAGCGCGTTCCAGCTCACGCCATAGCGCAGCAGTTCGGAGCGCGACACCTCGGCGAAGCGCACGCGGATGTTGACCTGGGCCGAGCCACCATAGGTGGTAGTGTTGAGCGCTGGGATCTGCGCCTGCCCCTGCAGCAGGGCATTGAGGTCTGTGGCTTCGCCGACGCTCTGCACCATGCCCTTGGCGGCCAGTTGGTTGCCCACAGCACTGACCTGAGCGGTACTCTGTGGGTGCAGGTTCTGCAGCGAGCGACTGACGCCCTGGGTAGCGCTGTTCACCGACAGGGTCATCGCGGCGAGCTGCTGACTCTCTGCGTCCAGAGCGATGAGGCTGGTCTGCCCCGGAGCCTTGCCGAACACATAGATCACCCCATCGGACACTACCTGCAAGTCCGCGACCTCGGGTTCGGCCACCAGGACCGAGGCCACGGGAGTCTGGAAACGCAGGATGCGCCCCTCCCCCGCACTCAGGTCGAGGGTACCTCTGTTGCCGACGGCCAGTTCCTGGGCACAGGCCAGCAGCGAGAGCAGCAGGCTGGCCAGCCCCAGCCACAGACGGAGGGAGACCAAGGGAACGAGGTGTGCTAGAGGACTCATGAGGCATTCGCCATAGGGTTAGCCGGAACGCCATTGCTAGCGCGGTTCTGAACGTTGTCGCCGA
Organism: Pseudomonas sp. X10; assembly: GCF_054889225.1. Taxonomy (NCBI): domain Bacteria; kingdom Pseudomonadati; phylum Pseudomonadota; class Gammaproteobacteria; order Pseudomonadales; family Pseudomonadaceae; genus Pseudomonas; species Pseudomonas sp. X10. The sequence continues at coordinate 4,263,800 of NZ_CM142677.1, forward strand.
GGCCCACGGTGCCTACAGCTTGCAGGTTGTATTCGCCAGCCAACTCGCGAAACGACAGCACCGCCAGGTCGATGTCGCCACGCACGACCAAACGGCGCAACGGGCGGCGCAGTTCCGGATGCACCAGCAGCACTGTGCGGCGGTCTTCGGGCAGGCGCGTGCAGGCCTCGCGCAACTCCACCAGCAAGGCCCGGCTGGCCTGTTCGGGGATCGCGTCGTGGACGCTGTTCTGACGGCGCAGGCCGGCGCGTAATTGCTGCTCCAGCGCGGGGGCTACAATCAGCGCACTGATCACCCGGTTGCGGTCAGCGTACTGGTGGCTGATCTGCCGGGCCAAGGCGGCACGCAGGTGCTCGGCCAGGTGTGTCGCATCAGCGTCACGCGCCCCCCAATCGACCATGGCTTCGAGCAAGGCGCGCTGATTGCGGATCGACACACCCTCGCCGACCAGGTAACGCAGCGCCTCGGCCATGCGTTGCAGGGGCAGGTTGCGCAGGGCTTCCTTGATGAGCTCGCCGTAGCTGTCCTCGATGCCTTCGAGCAACGCGCGGGTTTCCTGGATACCCAGGAAGTCGGCGGCATAGCGGCGCAGGGCACGCTCCAGCACGGCACGCAGCACCTCCTCGGGCACCAGGAAGCCCACGCCAGCCTGCTCCAATCGCGCCTGATGCTCGAGCGCGATCCAGTGCGCTGCACGCTGCGACAGCGGCGAATCGGCCTCGGTGATAGGAACGTCCAACAGGTGGGCATTCACCGGGTCGTCCCGAAGCAATAGGCAACCAGCGGGCAACTCTCCTTCGCTGACCGGAACACCTTCGAGCTCGATGACAAAGCGCTGGGGAGCGCCTTGGTGATCGACATGGATCACCGCCACCGGCACCTCGATGCCCAACTCGCCACGCAGTTCATGACACAACGCCTCGATACGCTGGCGCAGCGGCTGCTCGGGCGCGCTGGCCGCAAGCCCGGGCCCGAGGACCAGCAGCAGTCGGCACCCCAGGGGCTTGGACAACGGACCGGCAGGTTCGACGGCCTGCGCCTGCTCGGCTTCGGCCTCGTCCAGCTCTACCGCCACAGGCGTCTGATCGACCGCCTGGCGTCGCTTGAGGAAGAACGCCGAGCCACCCAGCACGACCGCCAGGCTGATGAACACTGCGGCGGGGAAGCCCGGGAGAAAGGCGACGCCCAGCAGGATCAGCGCGGTCAGGCTCAGGGCGCGGTGGCTGGCGCCCAGTTGGCGCACGATCTCGGTGCCCAGGTCGCCCGAAGCGCCGTCGCCGCTATTGACGCGGGTAACCACCGTGCCGGCCGCCACCGAGATCAGCAACGCCGGGATCTGCGCGATCAGGCCATCGCCCACTGTCAGCAGCGAATAGGTATGTACCGCGGTGCCAAACGACATGTCGCGTTCGACCATACCGATCAGCATGCCGCCAAGCAGGTTGACGGCCAGGATCACCAGCCCGGCGATAGCATCGCCCTTGACGAACTTCATCGCACCATCCATGGCCCCGAACATCTGGCTTTCCCGCTCCAGCCGGGAACGGCGGCGGCGCGCCTCGGCCTGGTCGATATCGCCGTTGCGCAGGTCGTTGTCGATGCTCATCTGCTTGCCGGGCATCGCGTCCAGGGTGAAGCGCGCGGCCACTTCGGCCACGCGTTCGGCACCCTTGGTGATGACGATGAACTGCGCCACGGTAATGATCAGGAACACCACCAGACCGACCACCACCTGGCCGGCGATGACGAAATCACCGAAAGCTTTGACGATGTGCCCGGCATCGCCGTTGAGCAGGATCAGCCGCGTGGTGGTGATCGACAGCGACAGGCGGAACAACGTGCTGAGCAGGATCAGCGGCGGCAGCGCGGAAAACTCCACCGAATGAACGATGTAGAAAGCCACGATCAGCACCAGGATGCTCACGGCGATATTCAGGCCGATCAGCATGTCGACCAAACCGGTCGGCAGCGGGATGATCATCATCGCGATAGCCATCAGCATGAACGCGACGATCACCACGTCGGAGCGCTGGGAGGCGCTACGCGCCAGGCCGTTGACCCGGTCAAGCGCGCTCATGGGGCCACCTTGCGTGCCGCGAGGTAACGCTTGAAGCACTGGCGCGCCTCATCTTTGCGAGCCCCGTGCCACAGCGCGTGACTGCGCAGCAGCAACAGGCCGGGCGACTCGCCTTCCTGGGCGGTGAGCCGATCCAGCGCGTTGAGCGCGCGCTCGGCGTCACCGGTGGCGGTGAAAGCCATGACCAGGTGGCGCAGCAACGCGCCGTCGGCGGGCGCCATGTGCGCGGCGATCAACAACATCACCAGCGCCCGTTGGGGCTGGCCGCTGCGTCGGTACAGGTCGCCCAGCCCCTTGAGCAACTCGATGCTGTCGTGGCGTTCGCGGCTGGTCATGCCTGCACCTCGGCGCGTTGCTGCTCCAACGTCTGGCGCAGGTAGATTTCTTCACGGATGAGGTCCTCCGCCAGCAGGCGGATCTCAGGTTCGGCGTCGAGCAGCGGCAGGGCCTCATCGAGCAGGTACTGCAGAAGATCCAGCGCGCGGGTACCGCTGAACAGTTCCGGATTGATCTCTTCGCTGGCACACGCCTGTTCGAGCTCACCGCGCAGCGACCGGCGCGCGGCGAGCTCACGCTTGCTGAGCACTGCCTCGAAACGGGCATTGGGCCGGGCCTGCGTCGGACGAACGGCTTCGACGGCAGCGGTAGTCTTTTCGGAGGACGGCGGCAGCAATGGCCGCGGATCGATTCTCATAAGGTCAAGGTGAAGCGCTCTTCACCCCTGGCCAGGACCACCTGCTCGTCCTCGATGCGTTCGAGCACCCAGCCGTCGGCCAGCGCCGTGCCGGGGTACAGGCGCTTGCCACTGTCGTTGATCAGGTAGGGGTTGTCGCCAAACCACACGGCTTGCAGACGCACCCTGGGCCGGGCAGCCTCGGCCTGCGCGCTGACAGTGCTGCGCAGCACGATGTGCTGTCCAAACTGTTGGTCGAAGGCTTGCTGCAGGGCTATCCAACGTGGCTTGTGGGCCTGCGCGTAGTGGCCTTGGGCAATCAGCTGGCCGCCAGCCTCGTTGACCGTGATGCTTTTGAGGTCAGCGGCGAGCAACTGCTGGTCGAGCCATTTCTGGGCCTGGGCAATCGAGGGTGGCTTGGGTGCCTGCGGTGCAGGTTCGCGGGGCTGGGCCAATGGCGGTAATGGCTCGCTGCGAAACGCAAAAGCGCAGGCGCAAATGAACATCAGCGCCAGAGCCAGGAGCAGGCGTGGCTTGCCATACCAGACCGAGGCCGCAGAAGTGGCGGCACGCCCTGGCACCCCAGGCTCCAGATTCAGACGAGCCTGACCGAGGGCAATGTTCAGGGGGAGTTGGCCGCGGTAGCCGCTCCCAGCAGGCACGAGGATCAGCCGCCCCTGCCGCTCTTCGACCTGCACCTCGCCGCCAAGGGCTTCGACGAAGACCTTGTCATCAGCCAAGCGCAGCACTAGGTGCCGAGGCTCGATGCCAGGGTCGCTAAGGATAAAGTCAGCTTCTGCCGTGCTCCCGAGGGTGTACGCCGCCGCGTCCAAGCGGATGTGACCGCCTTGGTGCAGACCCCGAGTGACAGTGAGCACAGGGGCCGGTTTGGCCGATGCAACGGCGTCCGTCATTGGAGCCAAAGTAGTGAGAGCTGTCATGGGCGATTACCACCGTCAAGCGTGACGACAGTGCGTCAGCGACCACGGAACGGAATTCGTTGGAGCAACATGAGTACGGGCGGCGCGAGCACCGCCCGTACGGCAGCGTCAGTTCTGCGGACGCTGTTTGGTGGCATCAAGCTCCGTTTTCTTCTTGGTACTCACCTCTGTGATCTTGGCCGACTTCTCGATGGCCTCGTTGAAAACAGCTTCCATCTTGGCAATAGCGCCATCAGCGCCGCCGGAGTTTGCTGGAGGAACAGAACTCATCGTGATACTCCTTGAGGTTTGATATTGGCCGCGCAGCGGCGGCTCGAAGTCCGCGCAATGGAGGTGCCTGAACCAGGCGGGTAACTCCTTTGCACTGGGTCATGTTGGCAACGAAAGCCGACTACCGCTGTGAAACGTTGTGAAAGGGGGTGAAACACTGGAGATTCACAGAAGAGGCATAGGGTAGCGGAGCCCCGTGACGACGGGCGTTGGGGCGTTTTTGCGGGAGTGCGGGAGCGGTTAGCCAGACGACCGGATCGGCCTGACTTTGCTTTGCATGCGCAATAGTTCAAACACCACAAATCGCGGTGTCAGGAGGCCGAGTTGCGGTCTTGCGCAGTGAGATAACGAGCACAGGTGAAGTTCAGGCGTTTTGCATCGCCCTTACACGGCGATGCCAAATATCCTGCTGGAAAGTGCCAAATCCACCACCTTCTTACACTTGGGTAATGACACGCTTTCCTATTCCCCAAATGAAAAAGGCCCCGAGGGCTATAAGCGCTCGGGGCCTTTAATATGGCGGAGAGATAGGGATTTGAACCCTAGGTACTGTTGCCAGTACAACGGATTTCGAATCCGTCCCGTTCGGCCACTCCGGCATCTCTCCAGTGGCGCGCATGATACCAGCAGTTTTCCGTAAGGCAAAGCCTTCTTTGAAAAAATTCGCGTGGTATCAGGCGCTTGCGTGAACGCGCCGCCTTACAGCGGCACGCCCAGGCGGTGTGCTACTTCTTCGTAGGCTTCGATGACGTCGCCCAGGCCCTGGCGGAAACGGTCCTTGTCCATCTTCTTGCGGGTTTCCTTGTCCCACAGGCGGCAGCCATCGGGACTGAATTCGTCACCCAGGACGATCTGGCCGTGGAACACGCCGAACTCGAGCTTGAAGTCGACCAGCAGCAAGCCTGCATCGTCGAACAGCTTGGTCAGTACTTCGTTGACCTTGAGCGACAGCGTTTTCATGGTCGCCAGCTGATCAGCGGTGCCCCAGCCGAAAGCGACGACGTGGGATTCGTTGATGAAGGGATCGCCCTTCTCGTCGTTCTTCAGGAACAGTTCGAAGGTCGATGGCTCGAGCTTGATACCTTCCTCGACACCCAGGCGCTTGACCAGGCTGCCAGCGGCATAGTTGCGCACCACGCATTCGACCGGGATCATGTCGAGCTTCTTGACCAGGCATTCGTTGTCGCCCAGCAGCTTGTCGAACTGGGTCGGAACGCCGGCTTCTTCCAGCTTCTGCATGATGAAGGCATTGAACTTGTTGTTCACCATGCCCTTGCGGTCGAGCTGTTCGATGCGCTTGCCGTCGAACGCCGAAGTGTCGTTGCGAAACAGCAGGATCAGGCGGTCGGCGTCGTCGGTCTTGTACACCGACTTGGCTTTGCCGCGGTAGAGTTCTTCGCGTTTTTCCATGATGGGCTCCGCTTGCTGAGTAGTTGGGCTAGGCGATTTCACGCCAGTCGAGCCCATGGTCCTGATTCGCCACCTGGAGCCAGTCCGGGTCGCACCCCAAGGTGTCGACAAAGCACTGGCGGGCCAGCTGTGGCAGGTTGTTCTTGCTGCTGAGGTGGGCCAGCACCAGGTGTTGCAGGTTCTGCCAGCCCAACTCGGACACCAGGCGCGCGGCCTGGTGGTTGTTCAAATGTCCCTGGCTGCCGCCGACCCGTTGCTTGAGAAAGTACGGGTAATGCCCACGGGCCAGCAGGTCGCGGCAGTGGTTGGCCTCGATCAGCAAAGCGTCCAGGCCCTGGTAGCTGTCCAGCAAGTCCGCGTCGTAGGACCCCAGGTCGGTCAGCATGCCAAAGCGCCGGCGACCGTCGCTGACGATGTACTGCAAAGGTTCCAGCGCGTCATGCTCGACCCGCACCGCGCTGACCTCCAGGCCACCGATGCGCAGGTTGTCGTTCGCCGCGAGAAAACCGGCCGCCTCGACGGGCTTGCGCATGCCGCGCAAGGTGCCCTGGCTGAGGTAGACCGGTACATTGTAGCGCCGCGCCAGCAACCCGACCCCATGCACGTGGTCGGCATGTTCATGGGTTACCAGCACCGCGCTCAGCTGCGCCGCCGAAACGCCGAGCAGCGCCAGGCGCCGCTCGGTCTCGCGCAGGGAAAAGCCGCAGTCGACCAGGATGAAGGTGTCATCACTGGCGATCAGCGTGCCATTTCCCTGGCTGCCGCTTCCGAGTACCGCGAAGCGCACTTAGCCCAGGTTGTCCTGAATCATGCTCAGCACGTGGCGGGCGACATCGGCCGGGGCCACGGTGTTGATGTTCTTCTCGACCGTGACCTGGACACTTTCGCCAACCTTGCTCAGACGGACCTGGTAACGCTCGGCGCGGGCTTCACGCTCTTCCTGGGTCGGCTCGCTGCCGAACAGGCGGCTGAAGAAGCCTGGCTTCTGTTCCTTGTCCTCGGGTTTCTCGGACAGGTTGATGTAGTACAGGCCCAGGCTGCGGTTGATATCCTCGACACGCCATTCGCCCTGCTCCAGGGCGCGACCCACGCTGGACCATGCGCGGTCCAGGTCGGCCCCCAGGTACAGCACCGGGTTGCCACTGCCGTCTTCGCTCAGGCTGACACGGCTGGGAGCGTCGAAGTCGCGCGCGGCCAGCAGCGACACCGAACCACCCTTCTCGGCGCTGCGGGTCATGCTGGCGAGCATCTCGTCGACCAGCAGGGCGTCGACGCCGGTATTGGTGGAACTGGACGGGAAGCCAGGCTCAGCGGTGCTGCCAGCCGGACGCTCGGCACTGACGACATAGACCTCACTGGTGTTGCGCTGCACGCCAGGCTCCATGCGCACACGCACACGGACTTCGCTGTCACCGCTGCTGGCCGTGCTGGCCAGACGCTGGCCCAAGGAAGCCGACAACTCGTCGAAACGCTGCCAGGTAGTGCTGAACTCACCGGTTTGCGGACGCTCCTCGGCGATGCGGAAGCCATTGTCCTCGAAGAACTGGTGAGCCACTGGCCAAACCTCGGCAGGCGAGCGCTGGGCCAGGACCCAACGGCTGCTGCCGCTGCGCTGCAGGCTGAAGTCGCTGATGTCGGCAGTTGCCGACATGGGTTGCGGACGCGGTACTTCATACTCGCCGGAGGCATTGTCATCGGCGACGTTGCGCGGGATCGGCAACAGCGGATCGAGACGCTTGGGGTTGCCGGCGTCCGGCGGCAGTTGCATCGGTGCAGTCTGTTGCGCCTGCAGGTAGTCGCTGCCACGGTCGCGGAAATAACCCTCTTCGCCCCACAACCAGCCGCAACCGCTGGTGCTGGAAATGATCAGGGCAAGGGCGGAAAGACCAGCCAGTCGCTTCATGCGGTGTACGTCCTCAATTAAGCCTTTACGCCGCACTGGCGCAGGGCCTGGCGAACGGTGTCATGGCAGGATTCGCTCAGCCAGGTCAGCGGCAGGCGGATGCCTTCCTGCATCAGTCCCATTTCCGCCAGCGCCCACTTCACCGGGATCGGGTTGGCTTCGACGAACAGGTTCTTGTGCAGCGGCATGAGTTTTTCGTTGATTGCGCGGGCCTTCTCGGCATTGCCCTCAAGGGCGGCCTCGCACAGGTCGGCCATTTCGCGCGGGGCGACATTGGCGGTGACGGAGATATTGCCCTTGCCGCCCAGCAGGATCAGCTCGACCGCGGTCGGGTCGTCACCGGACATAACGATGAAGTCCTTGCTGACACCATCGAGGATGGCCTTGGCCCGCTGCAGGTCACCGGTCGCTTCCTTGATGCCGATGATGTTCGGCACAGTCGAAAGGCGGATCACGGTCTCGGCGAGCATGTCGCACGACGTGCGGCCCGGCACGTTGTAGAGGATCTGCGGGATGTCGACGGCTTCGGCGATGTGCTTGAAGTGCTGGTACAGGCCTTCCTGGGTCGGCTTGTTGTAGTACGGCACGACCAACAGGCAGGCGTCGGCGCCGGCTTCCTTGGCGTTGCGGGTCAGTTCCACGGCTTCGCGGGTGGAGTTGGCGCCAGTGCCGGCGATGACCGGAATGCGACCATTGACACGCTTGACCACGAACTCGATGACCTTGATGTGCTCTTCGACATCGAGGGTTGCCGACTCGCCAGTAGTGCCGACAGCGACGATCGCGTGGGTGCCGTTCTCCAGGTGGAAGTCCACGAGTTTGCTGAGGCTGTCCCAGTCAAGACGCCCTTCTGCATCCATGGGTGTGACCAATGCCACCATACTGCCCGCAATCATGAAACTGCTCCTGCCGGAAAAAGAGAGCGGTAATGGTACTGGCGCCATCGACCTTGCACAAGCGACGCCGGCGGGCGGAGCATTCCCCTTGGCGTCAGTTTTCGCTACCCTTGACCCTTTGATCGGTACAGCGTGGCCCGTCGGGCCGCCGACAACGCTTCCTGCCAGCGTCCACGACCTCGATTGCGAGCCTGCGGCCCTGCCCTCCAGGCACTTTGCGCCCGTCATGTACCGACCGCTCATCGCTTTAGGAAGGCTGCATGTCCACCCCCACCGTTCGCGAACAATTCCTCGTCATCAGCGCCCTGGGCGCCAACCCCATGGAGCTGGCCAATGTCCTGAGCCGCGCCGCCAACGACAATCGTTGCGCGGTGGTGACCTCACGCCTGACCCGCCACGGCGAGACCAGCGCGCTGGTGCTGCAGGTTGCCGGCAGTTGGGATGCCCTCGCACGCCTGGAAGCTGCCCTGCCAAGCCTGGGCAAGAAGCACGCTTTCACCCTCAACGTGGTGCGCAGCGCCGACCTGGAGGTACGCCCCCAGGCCCTGCCCTACGTGGCCTATGTCAGCGCCGCCTATCGCCCGGACATTATCAGCGAGCTGTGCCAGTTCTTCCTCGACCACCGGGTCGAGCTGGAGAACCTGACCTGCGACACCTACGAGGCCCCCCAGACCGGCAGCAGCATGCTCAACGCCACATTCACCGTGACCCTGCCGGCCGGCACCCAGATCAGCTGGCTGCGCGACCAGTTCCTGGATTTCGCCGACGCCCTGAACCTGGATGCGCTGATCGAACCTTGGCGCCCACAGAACCCTATGTAAGGAAACTTCCATGGCCGTAGCACTCGACCAACCCGTTGCCGACTTCCAAGCCCAGGCCACCAGCGGCCAAGCCGTCAGCCTGGCCGGCCTCAAGGGCCGCCAGGTGGTGCTGTACTTCTATCCCAAGGACAGCACCCCAGGCTGCACCACCGAAGGCCAGGGCTTCCGCGACCAGTACGCGGCGTTCCAGGCGGCCGACACCGAGGTGTTCGGCGTGTCCCGTGATGGCATCAAGTCCCATGAGAACTTCAAGGCCAAGCAGGGCTTCCCCTTCGAGCTGATCAGCGACAAGGACGAGGCCCTGTGCCAGCTGTTCGACGTGATCAAGCTGAAAAAGCTCTATGGCAAGGAGTACATGGGCGTCGACCGAAGCACCTTCCTGATCGACAAGGAAGGCGTGTTGCGCCACGAATGGCGTGGAGTGAAGGTGCCAGGGCATGTGGATGCCGTACTGGCGGCAGCACAGGCGTTGAACAAGGCCTGACCACACAGCAATCCAGTGTGGGCCGCACAGCGGCCCCCACATGGCCCAATGCCCTATCAGAGCAGCGGCGCAACCACCGGCTCCTGCCGTGGCCAGGCATCGAGCACGGCCTTGAACAGGGTCGCCAGGGGAATGGCGAAGAAGATTCCCCAGAACCCCCACAGCCCGCCAAACAGCAGCACCGCGCAGATGATCGCCACCGGGTGCAGGCTGACGGCCTCAGAGAACAGCAGCGGCACCAGCACGTTGCCGTCCAGCGCCTGGATGATCGCGTACACCGCCATCAGGTAGATGAACTGATCGCCCCACCCCCACTGGAACAGCGCGATCAATGTCACCGGCACGGTCACCACCACCGCGCCGACATAGGGCACCACCACCGACAGGCCGACCAGCAGCGCCAGCAGAGCCGCGTAATTGAGGCCCAGGCTGATGAAAGCGATATAGGTGGCGATGCCGCAGATGAGGATCTCGATGCCTTTGCCGCGGATGTAGTTGGCGATCTGCCGGTTCATCTCCTCGGCCACCCGGGTCATCAGAGCACGCTCACGCGGTAGGTAGCCGCTGGCCCAGCGAGCGATCAGCTCACGGTCCTTGAGGAAGAAGAACACCAGGATCGGCACCAGCACCAGGTAGATCATGATGTTGACCAGCAGCGGCAAGCTCGACAGGGAGAACGTCAGCGCCCACTGCCCGAACTTGCCGATTTCACCACGCACCGCCTCGATAGCGCGCAGCACCTGCTCGTCAGAAACCAGGTGCGGGTAGCGCTCGGGCAGCAGCAACAGCAGCGACTGCCATTTTCCCAGCATGCCCGGCAATTCATTGAGCAGGGTGATCAACTGATGCCAGAGCAAAGGCACCAACACCAGCAGGAACACCCCCAGGGCGCCCATGAACAGGGTAAAGACCACGCCCACCGCGACCCTGGTAGGTACACGCAGGCGCTCAAGGGCATTGACCAGCCCCTGCATCAAGAAGGCCAGGATCATGCCCGCCAACACTGGCGCCAGCATGCCGCCGAGGGTGAGGACCGCGGCGAAGGCCAGGAACAGCAGGACCGCCAGCACCACTGCTTCTTCATCGGAGAAGTAGCGCTGCATCCAGTCACGAAGCACTTTGAACATTGACGATCCTTGGGAAGAAGTCTCAGGCTTTGCGCAGCCAGTAGGTATAGACCCCAGCCTCAGCCGTTTCACAGAGCAGCGTATGACCGGCGAGCTGGGCAAAAGTGCGGAAGTCACGCTGCGAGCCGGCGTCCGTGGCCACGACCTTGAGCACCGCGCCACTGGCCAGCCGATTGAGCTCCATCTTCGCCTTGAGCAGTGGCAACGGGCAGTTCAGCCCGCTGGCATCGAGTTCGGCGTCGAAGGTCGGGGTGTCACTCATCGGGTGCGTCTCCTGGCAGGGGCAATCAAGCATTGCAGACAAGTGTCGTAGGATACCGCCACTGGTCGCCAACGTGTGAGCGGGCTACAGTAAGGCTCTTTGATCGTTGCGAGCTTCATGCATGAATCTACTGCGCCCCACCCTGCTGACGCTGGCCTGCCTGCTGGCCCTTCCAGGCCATGCCGACGACCTGCCGTCACTGGGCGACGCCAGTTCCGCGATCGTTTCCCCGCAGCAGGAGCACCAGTTGGGCCGGGCCTGGCTCAGCCTGCTGCGCGGCAACGTCAACCAGCTGAACGACCCCCAGCTCAAGGACTACGTCGAAACCAGCGTCTACCGGCTGGCTGAAACCAGCCAACTGCAGGACCGGCGCCTGGAGTTCATCCTCATCGACAGCCGCGAGCTCAACGCCTTCGCCGCGCCCGGCGGGATCGTCGGGGTCAACGGCGGCTTGTTCCTCAACGCCCAGACCGAGGGCGAATACGCCTCGGTGCTGGCCCACGAACTGGCGCACTTGTCCCAGCGCCACTTCGCCCGTGGCGTCGAGGCGCAACAGCGCATGCAGTTGCCCATGATGGCGGCCTTGCTGGCAGGTATCGTGCTGGCCGCCTCTGGAGGCGGCGATGCCGGCATTGCCGCGATTGCCGGCACCCAGGCAGCGGCCATCCAGGAGCAGCGGCGCTTCTCGCGGCAGAACGAACAGGAAGCGGACCGCATCGGCATCCAGAACCTAGAAAAGGCCGGCTACGACCCGCGCAACATGCCAACCATGTTCGAGCGCCTGATGCGCCAGTACCGCTACGATGCCAAGCCGCCGGAATTCCTGCTCACTCACCCGGTCACCGAGTCGCGGATCGCCGACACCCGCAACCGCGCCGAGCAGGCACCCAAAGGCGGCGTCGAAGACAGCCTGCGCTACCAACTTATCCGTGCTCGTGTGGCGCTCATCTACGAAGGCACCCCGGGCCTGGCCGCCAAGCGCTTCCGTGCACAGTTGGACGAGAACCCGAAGCTCGACGCGGCGCGCTATGGCCTGGCCATCGCCCAGATCAAGGGCGGCCGGCTCAATGAGGCACGGGAAAACCTCAAGCCGCTACTGGACAAGGCACCCAACGACCTGACCTACAACCTGGCGCAGATCGACCTGGACATCACCAACAATCGCCTGGCCGACGCCCAGCAGCGGGTTGAACGTATGCGCAGCCTGTACCCCAGCAGCTACCCGTTGCAGCAAGTACGCGCCGACCTGCTGCTCAAGCAGAACCGCCCAGCCGAGTCGGAAAAGGCCCTGGAAGCGCTGATCAAGAGCCGCCCCTATGACCCGGACGTCTGGTACGACATCGCCGAGGCCCGAGGCTTGTCCGGCAACACCATCGGCTTGCACCAGGCCCGCGCCGAGTACTTCGCCCTGGTCGGCGACTACGATCAGGCCGTTCAGCAGTTGGATTACGCCAAGCGTCGAGCTGGCAACAACTTCCAATTGGCCTCAAGGATCGATGCGCGCCAGCGCGATATCCTCGAGCAGCAGCGTATGGTCAAGGAAATGATGCGCTGAGCAGTCAGCCAGGGCCGTAGGGGCAAGACATCTGTCAAGCGAGGGCTTTGCCCTCGCCTGGCTTGACTAGGCGTTGCCCGACAACTTCATCCGGGCCGCCTGGGTGAAGTCGAGCATGCGCTTGAGCGGCTTGATCGCCTTGGGAATTAGCGCCGGCTCGACGAAGATTTCGTTGCTGCCCTTGCGCAAGCAATCCAGGGTGCGCTCAAGGGTGTTCATGGCCATCCACGGGCAGTGGGCGCAACTGCGGCAGGCCGCGCCGTTGCCAGCGGTAGGCGCTTCGACGAAGGCCTTGTCCGGGCACAACTGCTGCATCTTGTAGAAGATGCCGCGATCAGTGGCGACGATGAAGGTCTTGTTCGGCAAGCTCTGCGCAGCGGCGATCAGTTGGCTGGTCGAACCGACGGCATCGGCCAGTTCGATCACCGACTCGGGCGACTCGGGGTGCACCAGGATGGCTGCATCCGGGTACAGCGCCTTCATGTCGGCCAACTGGCGCGACTTGAACTCTTCATGAACGATGCATGCACCGTCCCACAACAGCATGTCGGCGCCGGTCTGCTTCTGGATGTAGCGGCCCAGATGCTGGTCCGGGCCCCAGATGATGGTCTCGCCGTTGTCCATCAGGCTTTCGACGATTTCCAGCGCGCAACTGGAGGTAACCACCCAATCGGCCCGTGCCTTGACCGCTGCGGAGGTGTTGGCATAGACCACCACGGTGCGCTCGGGATGCTGGTCGCAGAAGGCCGAGAACTCGTCCACCGGGCAACCCAGGTCAAGCGAACAGGTCGCTTCCAGGGTCGGCATCAGCACGCGCTTCTCCGGAGTGAGGATCTTCGCCGTCTCGCCCATGAATTTCACCCCGGCCACCACCACGGTGCTGGCCGGATGGTTTTTGCCGAAGCGGGCCATCTCCAGCGAGTCGGAGACGCAACCGCCGGTTTCCTCGGCCAGCGCCTGGATCACCGGGTCGCAATAATAGTGAGCTACCAGAACGGCATTCTGGGCCTTGAGCTCGGCAGCGATGGCCGCACGGTATTCGGCCTCCTGCTCGGGCGTCAGGGGATTGGGCTGCTTGGCGTCAAGGTGGGCTTGAACCAACAGACGTTCGGAAATCTGGGTCATGATCGCTGGACCTGCGGGCGCATGTGCGCGTCAGTCGAGTGTATCACCAGGCCCTGGCAAATCGGCTACAGGTTCCGGACGGCAGGGGCTGAACGGACATCCCACACGCAGCCGGAGACCCTCTGCAGGCCCGGATTATTATCGGACGCCGAAGGCTACAGACAATCGGATGAATTCAAAAGCGTTTTTTGGGCGCTGCCGCCTGGGCCGGTGGGGGTATCGCCCCAGGCGCAGGGTGGGTCAGCCGCGATCCGGGGCAAGCGCGGCCATATGGGCGCCCAACAGCATGGCGAATTCCTCGACCGTCATCTTCTTGCCGTTGAAATCGACCATGCCGTCGGCATAGTGCAAGCTGGCAACCACATCGTCGCCCTGTACCGTAGCCATGCCGCTCTGCACAGCCATCATGCCGACCATCTCGCCGGCCTGGCCCGACTGCTGGGCAATGGCCTGGGCATCGTCCTGCCCTTGCAACAGCGCCTGCAAGGTGGCCAGGTCGCCGATCATCGGCTTGGACAGCGACAACTTGCCCTGCAACTGGCTGATCAGTTGCTGGGTCAATTGGTCGGCCGGCAAGTCCAGGGAGGTTGGGTTGGTCAAATCGACGATGAGGCTCAAACGGCTCTCGCCATTGGCAGTCTTGAACGAGAGCTTCTCAAGGGCAACCTGTGGCTTGGCGGCAAGGACCTTCTGTAGGTCGGCCTGGACCTTGGCCTTCTCTTGCGGCGCCATATCGAACGACGGCACGGTGTTCTGGGCTGCGGCCTGCCGGAACTCTGGCAGCCTGGTCTGATACCAGTCGCCTAGCGACTGCAGCGCAGGAATGTCCAGCGCCTTCATGGTCCAGATCATCTCGCCAGCCCCCACGGCCCGGCCGCCATAGGTGATGTCGGCCACCTTGTATTCCAACCGGGCGGACAGCTTGTCGCCATCGGCGCTGTAGAGGTTGTTCTGCTCCAGGCCCTTGAGGACCAGCGTATCCTGCTGGTAGCCGAGGGTGACCTGGCTCTCGGCCAAAGCCAGGTTGAGCGTGCCAGCATAGATCATGTCATAGCCGGTGCTGGCGAGATTGCCGGTGATGTCCAAGCCCTTGAACAGCATCTTGACTGGCGGATGGTCTTCGCCAACCAGTGTCATTTCCAGTTGGCCGGCGTTGCCGTCGATCTTGACGGCCTTGCCTTCACGGTCCCCTCGCAGCAGCAGCCGCATGCCGGAGAAATCGAGCTTGTTGCCGTTGGCTTCGTCAAACTTCAGAGGCAGCAGCTTCAGATCGCTCTCGACACTGCCGTCATAGCCCAGGCTGACCAGCCCCTGCACGGGCGATTGCTCGCCTGCGGCGGCGAACCAGGGTGCTGTGAGGTCATCCTTCTGCAAGCGGGTATTGCTGGCAGCCATGACCGGCATCAACTTGAGCGCCTTGACCCGCGACCAGGGAAACGGACCATGCTCGACTTCGTCGACCACGCCCACCTGGAAGTTCAACGGCTCGCCCTCACCGAGCCATATATCCTTGGCTGTGATGCGATAGTTCGCGGTGCTAGTGAAGAAATGCTGGTCCAGCGATACCAGCTCGACCGTCATGCTGCCGCCGCTGCCGACCAGCGCCTTCTGCAGCTCCTGATTGCCGCGGACGATGGAGCGTTCCAGTTCCGCGGGCAACTGCTTGCCGGTGTACCAGGCGCCAGCGGTGGTCACGACGGCGATAGCCACTGCCAGGCCAGAAAGGATGCCTACTGTTTTCTTCATGAATAAACCGATTGCTGTCCATAGGAAATGACGCACAGGCCAATCAGGCCTGTGCCAGGGTGCTCAGATTACCACCGCGACCGCGGCCCGGGGCCGTGGGCGGTGGAAAATCTCGCCCCTTCAAGACGATCCTGTCCGGCTGTGCAAGACTCTGGCGCAACGACTGCAGGCGTCAGCCCAAAGGTAAAGTCGTACCAGTAGAACTCACCCTGCCGCCCCTGCAACACGCTGCGAATCGCAACGATCGACGACCGCTCCTCGCTGAGAACCGGTGAAGCGCGGAGGCCCCGCCAAGCGCCTTGGCCCGTGGCCTCACGGGCAGCCCACGCCATCCGCAATCCTGCAAAATCGACTGCGCGCAAATACACCCTCGCCGGCATGGGCTCACCTTTAGACTTCAGTGGACGTCGACGACCGGGGCATCCCCCACTTCGCTTTGGTAATACCGCACCAGGTAAGGCAGATTGAAGCTGGCCGACGTATGACTCCTAAAGTCACAGAGCCCCGTGCCTAGCCGCCATTTTAGGAACTGGGCGGTTTTCCAGTCTTGGAAAAACCGCCGCGACTTTTAGAAAAGTTCCATCAATTGCGCGCCCCTGCTCAGCCACTGGGGAGATCAGAAGTGCTCGCTGCGATAGCGGGATGGCGTGAGGCCTACGATGCGCCTGAAGCTGCTGCTCATGTGTGCCTGGTCCGAGTAGCCGCAGGCATAGGCGATCTGGCTGAGGGGGAGACGGGTCCTTTCGAGCAGATCACAGGCCTTCCGTATCCGTGCAAGCATCACGTACTGATGAGGTGTCTGCCCAGTGCGAGCCTTGAACTGACGGATGAAGGCAGTGCGCCCGAGGTTGGCGGCCGCGGCCAACTCGTCGAGGCACAGCTCACTGCTCAGGTTTTCCTGCAGGTATTCGACAAGCGCCTTGAAACGCCGGTTGTCCAAGCAATGCCTATCCTTCGCCCCCCAGGTACCGTTATGCCCGAAGGAGTGGATAGCGATGGCGCGCGCCAGGTATTCAACTTTCATCCTGGCGATGTCCGCAGGATCATCCAGCGCCTGCTTGATGCCACGAAGCATCAGGCTCAGGCCTCGGTCGCGCAGGTCGAAAGCAGAGGCGATCGAGGCTGACGGGGCTCCCAGGGCGCTGGACATTTCGCGGGCAACCTCTTCGAATACCTCCGCGCGGATGAACACATGCAGTGCTCGCGCGCTGTTGCGCAGCAGGGTGTGAGAGGAGTCGCCGGCGCCCGTTACCACGATGCCATCGGGCGCCAACAGGCCTTGCTGCTGCCGCAAGCCAGTACGCCGCCACATCTTCACCGGCTGCAACGGCATCACGAACCAGATATCCCGTACGCCCGAGCAAATGGCTTCGTTCGGCCCCTCATGGGTGACCTGGGCATAGACGTCAGTCCAGCCCAAGCCCTCGCTCGTCTTGAGAAAAGTCACTTCGCCGTCGGTATAGAAAGGCGTATCGCTGAGGCGATACTCCGGCTTTGCCGGTTTTTTGCACATGATGGCTAAACATCCGCTACCGACATGCCTGAAAGCGAGGCGAAACTAGCCCGGCCGGCGTCATGGCATGCCTGGAGATCATCTATTGGGGAAACTCAGGAGTACGGCCGGCCCCGCCTCGACGGCTAGTGTCCTCTCTGCGAGGAAACAGCAAAGTGCCGCCAGGGTATTATCGATTTCAGGTTTGAAAGGCATCGAAGATTGGCCTTCCTCATCCGCAGATACTTCACCGTGGTGCTCGAGCGCGCCCCGGCCTCGTCCTCTAATCTAACGTCATCTACTGCTCTGCATAAGCCGCAAAAATGTTGTCATGACGACCTTTGGTGTTCAGGCAGGAGATGCTTCGTGAAACTCCACCAACTACAGGCCCTGATTGCCGTAGCCGAGCACGGCGGCATCCGTTCGGCTGCCCCCTGCTCTGGACCTGTCTCAAGTCGCTATCAGCCGTGCCCTGCGTGAGCTAGAAGAAGAACAGGCGCTGAAGGCCTGCTGTCATTTGCGTAATGCCGATGGCCGACACTTGTCGACATGCTCAGGTTGCGTGTCTGAACAAACAGCCAGCCCTTGACGTCAACTGTCGGCTTGAACTGGTTTCCATGACGATAGGGTAGGAGGCACCACACCCTTGGTAACAAAGCCGAGACAAGTACACCTGCACCCGACACAGAATTTCGGAATCCAGATAACGAAAAAGCCCGCTCTCCTTTGCAGGAAGCGGGCTATTCATATTTACATCATTGTGAAGCGTAACCTGAGGCTCGCTCCAGACGGCTGTAAGACTGGAACTGGCTGTTGAAGCTGCCTTCCTAGTCCTCACATCCGACCATATATGGTGGGTCGTGTAGGATTCGAACCTACGACCAATTGGTTAAAAGCCAACTGCTCTACCAACTGAGCTAACGACCCGTTGGATGGCGCGTATAATACTGATTTCTAACAGGAAATCAACACCCCATCGCAAAAAAAATCAAAAATAGTTGGTTGGGTCCTCTACGCCGGCCGCTTTGAAGCCCTCAGCACGCAGGCGGCAGCTGTCGCATTTGCCGCAAGCACGGCCTTGGTCATCGGCCTGGTAGCAGGAAACAGTCAGGCTGTAGTCCACGCCTCGGGCGATACCTTCTTGAATGATCTGCGCCTTGCTCAGGTTCTGCAGCGGCGCCTGGATCCGGAAGCCCTGCCCTTCCACACCTGCCTTGGTCGCCAGGTTGGCCATGCGCTCGAAAGCCTCGACGAACTCCGGGCGGCAATCCGGGTAGCCCGAGTAATCCACGGCATTGACGCCGATGAAGATGTCCTGCGCCTCCAGCACCTCCGCCCATCCCAGGGCGAGAGACAGGAACACCGTGTTGCGCGCAGGCACGTAGGTCACCGGAATCCCCTCCCCCGGTGTTTCAGGGACGTCGATGTTGCTGTCGGTCAGGGCCGAGCCGCCGATGCCGTTCAAGTTCAGGCCGATGACCTTGTGCTCGATCACACCCAGGTCACGGGCGACACGGGCCGCTGCGTTCAACTCGGCACGATGGCGCTGGCCATAGTCGAAGCTCATGGTGTAGCAGCTGTAGCCCTCGGCCTTGGCCATCGCCACCACAGTGGCCGAGTCCAACCCGCCGGAAAGCAGGATTACCGCACGTTTCTCAGTCATTGCATTCTCTCCTGTCAGCGTCCTGGTTCGTCGTTCCACAGCAGCTTGTGCAACTGCAGTTGGAAACGAACCGGCAGGTTGTCGGCGACTATCCAGTCGGCCAGGTCGGTGGCGCTCACCTGATGGTGACTAGGCGAGAACAACACCTCGCCAGCGCGCTTGTCCAGGCCATGCTGGATCAGCTTGGAGACGGCCCAGTCATAGTCCTCACGGGAACAGATGACAAACTTGACTTGGTCGTTGGACGTCAGGTGTTCGATGTTCTCGTAGCGGTTGCGGTGCGCTTCCTCGGAGCCCGGGGTCTTCAAGTCCACGACCCGGCTGACACGGCTGTCGACCCTGGAAATGTCCAGTGCTCCACTGGTCTCCAACGACACCTCATAACCGGCGTCGCAGAGTTTCTCCAGCAGTGGAATGGCATTGGGCTGTGCCAGCGGCTCACCGCCGGTGACACAGACATAGCGCGGCCTGAAGCCGGACACCTGCTCGAGGATGGAGTCAAGGGTGCGGATGGTGCCGCCACTGAAGGCATAGGCACTATCGCAGTACTGGCAGCGCAGGGGACAACCGGTCAGACGGACGAAAACGGTCGGCAGTCCAGCCGTTCGTGTTTCACCCTGCAAAGAGTAAAAGACTTCGGTAATGCGTAATGTATCTTGCATAGTCGCCACGGGCGTAACAGCTAAACAGGCTGTCCGCCTCCGTCAGGCACTGCTGCGAACCCGGCATCGCGTTATCCGCAGCAGCGTGTTTACGTAAAAAGGGCACAGATTCTAACGAAAAAACCCGCGACAAGCGCGGGTTTCTTCATACGGGTCCTGCTCAGAGCTTCTGCAGGTCGCGTTGCGCCAGTTGCGCAGCGGAGGTACCCGGATATTGGGTGATCACCTGCTGGAGAATCCCCTTGACCCGGTCCGTGTGGCCAAGACGACGCTCGACGTCGGCCAGCTTGTACAGCGAATCAGGCACCTTGCTGTGCTTGGGGTACATCTGGCTGACCTTGGCGAACGCCTGGCCGGCGCCCTGCAGGTCCCCCTTGGCCAAGTTCACTTCGCCAAGCCAGTACTGGGCATTGCCGGCATACTGACTGTTGGGGTACTTGCGCAGGAACGCGTTGAACGCCTGGCTGGCCTTGTCGAAATCCTTGGATTTGATCAGGTCGAAAGCAGCATCGTAGTAGAGCTTCTCTTTCGCTGGATCACCAGGTTCGCTATTGGCTGCAGGCTGCTGTGCAGCACCACCAGCGGCGGCATCGGATGCGCCACTGGTGGAAGAATTCTCGGGAGTCGCGGCTGGATCGCCACCGGATCCGATTCGCCGATCCAGGTCCTGGTAACGCTCCAGGTTCTCCTGTTTCATACGGGCTACATCATTTTGCAGCTCTTCGATGATGCCTTGTTGCCGTGAAATCTGGTCTTGCATCTGTTGCAGCTGCATGAACAACTGCCCCTGTGCCGAGGACGGGGTAGAAACCCCGCCCCCGGCATAGGCGCCGTTCGTGCCATAACCCGCTGGCGGATAGCTGCCTGAGCCGCTATAGCCTGCGTTGTCATCAACTACAGGAACCTCAGCCCATGCCGCGAGCGGCAGGGTGAGCGCGAGGACGGTTACAACACGACGGCAGATTCGCATATCGAATTACTTGCGCAGTTCGACGCGACGGTTCTGAGCCCAGGACTGCTCGTCGTTGCCGGTAGCAACTGGACGCTCTTCACCGTAGGAAACCAGCTCCAGCTGAGCAGGGGAAACGCCCTGCAGAACCAGGTAGCGCTGGACGGCCTTGGCACGACGCTCACCCAGAGCCATGTTGTACTCGCGGGTGCCGCGCTCGTCGGTGTTACCTTCCAGGACAACGCGATTGCCGTTGGCCTTCAGGTCCTTGGCGTGAACGTCCAGGGCGCGCATGGCCTCTGGTTTCAGGTCCGAGCTGTCGTATTCGAAGTAGAAGGTGGTGATAGCGCGCAGGGCGGCTTCTTCGCTCAGGCTGCCATCAACAGCGCCAGTGTTGGCACCGTAGCCAGCGTTCGGGTCAACAACAGCGCCTTCGCCAGAATCGTCACCGCCTTTCGAAGAGCAACCTACAGCTACGGCCATGGCCAGAGCCAGCGCAGCAAATTTACCAAACTTCAGCATTTCCATCGTGAAACTCCTAATGAACCCCAGTGTGTTAAGTAAAACGTAAAGCTAATACGCCGCATCAGTTCAGGTAAGGGGACCAGGACGGTTCTCTGACTTCGCCTTGAGCGGTAGGAAGCGGGAGCCTCACGCGTCCATTGAGAGAGACGAGCATCAAGACTCCCCGGCCCTGCTGGCGGGTGGCGTAGATTAGCATGGTGCCGTTTGGCGCAACAGTGGGCGACTCATCAAGACTAGTCTCGGAAAGGATCTTTACACTTCCGCGCTGCAAGTCTTGGGCAGCCACCTTGAAGTTGGTGAAACCTTGCTGACGATGGATCATTACCAGGGTCTTTTCATCCGCCGACAGTTTCGGGTTGGCGTTGTAGTTACCCACGAAAGTCACACGCTCGGCGCTACCGCCACTCACGCTCGTCTTGTAGATCTGTGGCTTGCCGCCACGGTCGGAGGTGAAGTACAGGGTGTTGCCGTCCTTGCCCCAGAAAGGCTCGGTGTTGATGCCTGGGCCCGCGGTCACTCGGCTGATCTGGCGAGAGGCCATGTTCATCACATAAATATCCGGGTTGCCGTCCTTGGACAGCACGAACGCCAGGCGCGAACCGTCAGGCGACCACGCTGGAGCGCCGTTGAGCCCTTCGAAGTTGGTGATCTGCTCGCGGCGGCCGGTGTCGATGTGCTGGACGAAGATACGCGGACGGCGCTGTTCGAACGACACATAGGCGATACGCTTGCCATCCGGCGCGAAGCGCGGCGACAGGATCGGCTCACGCGACTGCAGCAGGGTCACCGCACGGGCACCGTCGTAGTCCGAGCGCTGCAGGGTGTAGCGGGTATTGTTGGTGGAAAAGCGCTCGGCGGTCACGTACAGCATACGGGTGGAGAATGCCCCCTTGATGCCAGTGAGCTTCTCGAACGATTGGTCGGCGATATAGTGCGCCATATCGCGCAACTGGTCGACGCCGCCAGCAACACTGCCGGTCAGCACCTGCTGCTCGGTAGCGACATTGAACAGCGCATATTGCACCTGCAGGCGACCGCCGGCGGGCACAATGTTGCCGATCATCACGTACTGGGCACCCAGGGCTTTCCAGTCACGGAAGATCACTTCGCTGGCCTGGCTCGGCTGACTGATCATGTTCTGCCGTGGGATCGGCGCGTAATAGCCAGAATTGCGCAGGTCATTGCCGATGATATCGGCCATGTCTTCCGGCAGCACGCTGCCCCCCTGCAGGCCGAAAGGCACCACCGCAATCGGCGTGGCTCGGTCACTGCCGCTGGTGACCAGGATGTTCTTTTCCTCTGCCACGACCATACCTGCCACGCAGCAGAGCATGACCAGCAGTCCTCGAAGAAGTTTAATCACAACGCTAGATCCTCAGGTGTAAATGTCATCTTGAATGAACGATAGGGATTGAACTCGCTCGGCTTCAAGCCCTGCATCTCGGTCAACCGACCAATGTTCCTCACCGCGGCGACTGCCGAGCTGTCGAAAGGACCGTCGCCACTGGAGCGGGAGACGCTCACATTGGTGATGGTGCCGTCCGGCAACATGTTGATCTGCAGGACCACCGTCATGTTCTTGCGCGCAGACGGCGGACGCGCCCAACCCTCGGCCGCGCGCATACGGATCAGGTCGTCGAAGTCACCGGCCACCTGGTCGCCCCGCTCATCGGCCAGGGCCTGCTGCCGCTCGGTGGTATCAGACAGGAGCTCGGCCAGGGCCTGAGCCTTCTTGTCCTCCGCCGCCTTGCGGGCTGCTTCCGCTGCCTTCTTCTTGGCCGCATCGGCTGCGGCTTTCTTCTTGGCCTCTTCAGCGGCCTTTTTCTTCGCTTCCTCGGCCGCCGCTTTCTTCTTGGCGTCCTCGGCTGCTTTCTTCTTCGCCTCTTCGGCGGCTTTTTTCTTGGCGTCTTCCGCGGCCTGCTGCTTCTTCGCCTCTTCCTCAGCCTTCTTCTTGGCGATATCGGCCTGCTGCTTCTCGGCGGCCTTCTTCGCCTCCTCAGCCTTTTTGGCTTCGGCGGCTTTCTTGGCGTCGTCGGCCTTCTTCGCTTCCTCGGCTTTCTTGGTTTCGGCGGCAGCGCGGACTGCTTCGGCCTTTTGAGCCGCTTCCTGTTTCTTTTGTTCCGCGGCCTTCACGGCCTCCTGCTCGACCTTCTTCTGCTCCATCTGTTCGACTTCGGTCTGGCGCGAGGCGGTCTTTGCCGCTTCCCCAGCAATCTTCTGATTGGTCTGGGTGGTCGCCTGGCTCTTGGACTTGAGCTGATAGAGGGTCGCCTGGACGATCGGCTTGGATGGCGGCAGCTCAGGCGTCATGGCAAAGCTGACGAACAGCATGCCGAATACCAGCACGTGCAGGCCAATGGCCCAGACACTAGGCCAGAAGTAGCTTTCCGAGGCGGATGGCTCTCGCTGTTGCATCAGGGCGCCTCGGTAATCAGGCCAACATTACCGACACCGGCCGTTTGCAACCCGCCCATGGCGCCCATGACCGCACCGTAGTCGACGGACTTGTCACCACGGATGAAGACCTGGGTCTGCTTGCCCTGGTCACGTCCGGCGGCAATGATCTTGGTCACCGCGTCGGTCATTTCCGGCAAGGTCATGGCCTTGTCCATCTGCTTGTCGGTGTCGACTTCACTGCCAAGGTTCCAGTAGTAGGTCTTGTCAGCCTTGATCGAAATGGTCAGCACCTGAACGTTGTTGTCCTGCGGCAAGGCTTCACTGGAAACCTTGGGCAGGTCGACCTTCACGCCCTGGTTGAGCATGGGGGCGGTCACCATGAAGATAACCAGCAGCACCAGCATCACGTCGATGTAGGGCACCACGTTCATCTCGGCGACCGGCTTGCGTTTGTGGCGAACTCGGGCCATGGGCTTCTACCTGATTACTCTTCGCTGGTGTGCACTTTGCGGTGCAGGATCGCCTGGAACTCGTCGGCGAACGTGTAGTAACGGCCAATCAGCACTTCGCTGCGCGCAGCGAAACGGTTGTAAGCGATGACTGCCGGGATTGCGGCGAACAGGCCGATTGCCGTGGCGATCAAGGCCTCGGCAATGCCGGGAGCCACAGTGGCCAGGGTCGCCTGTTGAGCGGAGGCCAGGCCGCGGAAGGAGTTCATGATCCCCCAGACGGTACCGAACAGGCCGATGTACGGGCTGGTGGAACCAACGGTGGCAAGGAACGGCAGACTCTGCTCGAGCTTCTCTTCCTCACGGGAAATGGCAACGCGCATGGCGCGGCCAACGCCCTCCATCACCGCATCAGGATCGACACCCGCCTGCTGGCGCAGGCGCGAGAACTCCTTGAAACCGGCACGGAAGACCTGCTCGACACCCGAGTCTGGGTCTGGGTTGCTGCCGGCCTGGCGGTACAGCTTGGACAGGTCGATACCCGACCAAAAGCGCTCCTCGAAGGTGTCCAGCGCACGACGACCGGCGCGCAGCATATTGCTGCGCTGAAAAATCATGATCCATGAGGTCACCGATGCTGCCACCAGGATCAGCATCACCAACTGCACCACAATGCTGGCATTGCTGACCAGGCTCCACATGGAGGTATGGTCGACGACGTTAGCTTCCACGCTTAATCTCCTGCGTTCGATTGAGTACCCGTGCCGTCCGCCAGAAAGGCGTCACGCAGCTCTTGGGGAATGGCCCGGGGTTTGAATGTGTCGGCGCGCACGGCGGCCACCAGGAACTGCCCTTCGCAGAGCAGTGTTGTATCTCTTTCACGCCAGACCTGCTGCACGAAGCGCAGGCTGGCGCGGTTCAATTCAAGTACTTGCGCGGTCACCCGCAACTCATCGTCCAGACGTGCCGGCGCGTGATAGCGCGCTTCACTGGAATGGACCACGAACAGTAGGTTCTGCGCTGCCAACTCCGACTGGGAGAACCCCAGGTCACGCAGCCGCTCGGTACGCGCACGCTCCATGAATTTCAGGTAGTTGACGTAATAAACAACGCCGCCCGCATCGGTGTCTTCGTAGTAGACGCGACAACGAT
Source organism: Pseudomonas sp. X10 (assembly GCF_054889225.1). Classification (NCBI taxonomy): domain Bacteria; kingdom Pseudomonadati; phylum Pseudomonadota; class Gammaproteobacteria; order Pseudomonadales; family Pseudomonadaceae; genus Pseudomonas; species Pseudomonas sp. X10. The sequence continues at coordinate 4,288,379 of NZ_CM142677.1, forward strand.
ATGCGAAAGGTTCCAGCCCATTTTGCGCGCGCATACTCTAGTGCTTACTCCTCAGCTTGCCAATCCGCCCCAGCAACTGTTTTTTCATCGATAATGTCGTATTGCCACCGATTTACTCTCGTGCCAGCGATAGGACCGCAGATTCACCGTTTCGATCTGTCATTCATCGGCCGGATCGGAAAAAACCCCGGCTTCGCCGAGGCGCCCAGGAATGTTCAGGCCAAAATGCAGATAGGCGTGCCGGGTCACCACCCGCCCCCGCGGGGTGCGCATGATGTAGCCTTGCTGGATCAGGTAGGGCTCCAGCACGTCCTCGATGGTATGGCGCTCCTCGCTGATGGCTGCCGCCAGGCTATCGACCCCTACGGGGCCGCCATCGAACTTCTCGATCATGGTCAGCAGCAAGCGCCGGTCCTGATGGTCGAAACCCCGCTCGTCGACATCCAGCAGGTTCAGCGCCATGTCCGCAACAGCCTTGGTGATCTGTCCCTTGCCACGGACCTCGGCATAGTCACGCACGCGCCGCAGCAGGCGATTGGCGATCCGCGGCGTGCCCCGGGCACGGCGGGCGATCTCGAAGGCCCCCTGGTCCTCGATAGGCAAACCCAGGATGCCGCCGGAACGGCTGACGATGGTCGCCAGGTCGTCGTTGTTGTAGAACTCCAGTCGCTGGACAATCCCGAAGCGGTCGCGCAACGGGTTGGTCAACATGCCGGCACGGGTGGTTGCGCCGACCAAGGTAAAGGGCGGCAGGTCGAGTTTGATCGAACGCGCCGCCGGCCCTTCGCCGATCATGATATCCAGCTGGAAATCCTCCATGGCCGGATACAACACCTCCTCGACCACTGGCGACAAGCGGTGTATCTCGTCGATGAACAGCACGTCATGGGGCTCGAGGTTGGTCAGCAGTGCCGCAAGGTCCCCCGGACGCTCGAGGATCGGCCCCGAGGTGCTCTTGATCGACCCCCCCATCTCCTGGGCGATGATGTTCGCCAGGGTGGTCTTGCCCAATCCGGGCGGACCGAAGATCAAGGTGTGGTCGAGGGACTCGTTGCGCGCCCGGGCGGCCTGGATGAACAGTGCCATCTGCTCCCGCACCACCGGCTGGCCAATGTACTCTTCCAGGCGCAGCGGACGGATCGCACGGTCCTGAACCTCTTCGCGGTCACGCCCGCTGGCGGCTATCAGTCGGTCGGCTTCGATCACTTGGCAATCATTCCCTTCAGGCTGTGACGAATCAGCTCTTCACTGCTCAGGCTACCCTTGGCGTCCACGGCGGCCACGGCCTTGCTGGCCTCCTGGGGCTTATAACCCAGGGAAATCAGCGCACTGACCGCGTCGGTCTCGGCGCTGGAAACACTGGCTGCCGGCAACGGCCCATCGGAAACCAGGGTGAACATCGCCGGCGAAGTCTCCCAGGCCTTGAAGCGGTCCTTGAGCTCGACCAGCAGCCGCTCGGCGGTCTTCTTGCCGACGCCAGGGACACGTACCAGGACCGAGGCATCCTGGGCCTGGACGCAGCGCACTAGCTCATCGGCCTCCAGGCCCGACATCAGCGCCAGGGCCAGCTTGGGCCCGACGCCGTTGAGACGGATCAGCTCGCGAAACAACTCACGCTCGCGCTTTTCGTGAAAGCCGTAAAGCAGGTGGGCATCCTCGCGCACCACCAAGTGGGTGTGCAAGGTAACCGGTTCTCCGACCTTGGGCAGGCGGTACAGCGTAGTCATCGGCACCTCCAGCTCGTAGCCCAGGCCATTGACATCGACAATCAGGTACGGCGGCTGTTTTTCCGCCAGGGTGCCGCGCAAACGTCCAATCACGTTCCGATCCTTTTTTCCGGGGACCGGCCAGAGACCGGTCAACCCTATCAGCAAATGCGGCGGGTGAGCGTTTCACCCGGACAAAATGTGTATCAGCGCATGAAGCGGCTACAGACGCAAGCGTCCGCCCCGCCGTCGCGCCGTCGCCAGGCCATGGGGGACCAGGCTCGAACGGGTGTGGGCATGACACAGGGCGATGGCCAGGGCATCGGAGGCGTCGATCTGCGGCTTCTGAGTGAGCTTGAGCAAGTGCATCACCATCATCTGCACTTGCTCCTTGTTGGCTCCGCCAGTGCCAGCAACCGCCTGCTTGACCTGGGTCGCGCTGTATTCGGCGATCTCCAGGCCCTCTTCCACCGCGGCGACGATGGCAGCGCCACGGGCCTGGCCGAGCTTGAGCGCCGAGTCGGCATTACGCGCCATGAACACCCGCTCGATGCCCATGGTCACCGGGCCATATTGCTGGATGATCTCGCGTACACCGCGAAACACCACCTGCAGGCGCTCCTGCAGCTCACCGCTGCCGGTACGGATGCAGCCGGACGCCACGTATTCGCAGCCACGCCCGGTCTGGCGCACCACACCGTAGCCGGTGATCCGCGAACCGGGGTCGATACCAAGAATCAGAGTCATAACGCCTGCATGCAAGAGGGCGCCAAGGCGCCGCTGGAAACAGAGAAGCCGGAACCGCCAGAGGAGCTTGGCGCCCGCTGACAGTTCCGGCCTCGAACAGCCTGGAGTCTACCTTAGCCGAGTTTTTCCATGATCTCGTCAGAAATCTGGGCATTGGAGTAGACGTTCTGCACGTCATCCAGGTCCTCGAGCATATCGATCAGCTTGAGCACCTTCTGCGCCCCCTCCAGGTCTAGCTCGGCGCTGGTGGTCGGCTGCATGATGATCTCGGCATCGGCCGCCTTGAAGCCAGCCTCTTCCAAGGCGCTGCGCACCGCGTAGAAGCCGCTGAAGGAGGTGAATACGTCGAACGAGCCATCGTCATTGACTACCACGTCATCGGCATCGGCCTCCATGGCGGCTTCCATCAAGGAGTCTTCCTCCAGGCCCGGCGCGAAGCTGATCTGCCCCTTGCGCTCGAACAGGTAGGCTACCGAACCATCGGTACCGAGGTTGCCGCCACACTTGCCGAAGGCGTGACGCACGGCGGCGGCGGTTCGGTTGCGGTTGTCGGTCATGGCCTCGACCATGATGGCGACACCTCCTGGGCCGTAACCTTCGTAGGTGAGCTCTTCGACGTTGTCGCTTTCAGTGGTCCCAGCGCCACGGGCAATGGCGCGCTCGATGATGTCGCGGCTCATATTGGCGCCAAGCGCCTTGTCCAGCGCCAGGCGCAGGCGCGGGTTGGAAGCCGGATCGCCCCCGCCCTGCTTGGCGGCAACGGTCAGCTCGCGGATCCACTTGGTGAAGATCTTGCCTCTCTTGGCATCCTGGCGCTCTTTGCGGTGCTTGATGTTCGCCCACTTGGAATGACCAGCCATAACGCACTCCGAATCCTTTGAAACACTATCAGGCTCCGCCCGGACCGGACGGAACGACAAAATCCTGCGCCGAAACGCAAAGGCGCATCATGGTGGCCCGCGCAGTTGATCCGAATCAACTGCACTGGCCACCATGGATGCGCCCCGGGATCCGCTTACTCAGCCTTGGGCTGTTCGCGCAGGCGGATATGCAGCTCGCGCAGGGACTTCGCATCCACCAAGCCAGGTGCCTGGGTCATGACGCAGGCGGCGCTCTGGGTTTTCGGGAAAGCGATCACTTCACGGATCGACTGGGCACCGGTCATCAGCATGACCAGGCGGTCCAGGCCGAAGGCCAGGCCACCGTGTGGCGGTGCGCCGAATTTCAAGGCATCGAGCAGGAAGCCGAACTTCTCTTCCTGCTCCGCCGCGTCGATGCCCAGCAGGCGGAACACCGCCTGTTGCATTTCCTTGCGGTGGATACGGATCGAACCGCCACCAAGCTCGGTGCCGTTGAGGACCATGTCATAGGCACGCGACAGCGCGGTGGCCGGATTGGCTTCCAGCTCCTGGGGCGTGCACTTGGGCGCGGTGAACGGGTGGTGCAGCGCGGTGAAGCTGCCGTCGTCGTTCTCTTCGAACATCGGGAAGTCGACGACCCACAGCGGAGCCCACTGGCAGGTAAACAGCTCGAAGTCGTGGCCCAGGCGGATACGCAGGGCGCCCAGCGCTTCACTGACGATCTTGGCCTTGTCGGCACCGAAGAACACGATGTCGCCATCGACTGCACCAACGCGGTCGAGGATCACGTTCAGGTTGGCCTCGGGGATGTTCTTGACGATCGGCGACTGCAGGCCCTCGACACCCTTGGCGCGTTCGTTGACCTTGATGTAGGCCAGGCCCCTGGCGCCGTAGATGCCGACAAACTTGGTGTACTCGTCGATGCGGCTGCGCGGCATGCTCGCACCACCCGGCAAACGCAGGGCGGCAACACGGCACTTCGGATCGTTGGCCGGGCCGCTGAACACCTTGAATTCGACGTCCTTGAGCTGGTCGGCCACGTCCACCAGTTCCAGCGGGATGCGCAGGTCAGGCTTGTCGGAACCGTAGCGGCGCATGGCTTCTTCGAAGGTCATGTGCGGGAATTCGCCGAACTCCAGGTCCAGCACTTCCTTGAACAGCTTGCGGATCATGCCTTCGGTCAGGCCCATGATCTCGGATTCGTCGAGGAAGCTGGTCTCGATGTCGATCTGGGTGAATTCCGGCTGGCGGTCGGCACGCAGGTCTTCGTCGCGGAAGCACTTGGCAATCTGGTAGTAACGGTCGAAACCGGCGACCATCAACAGTTGCTTGAACAACTGCGGCGATTGCGGCAGGGCGAAGAAGCTGCCGGCGTGGGTACGGCTCGGCACCAGGTAGTCACGCGCACCTTCAGGCGTGGCACGGGTGAGGATCGGCGTCTCGACGTCGAGGAAGCCGTTCTCGTCGAGATAGCGACGGATGCTGCTGGTGATGCGCGAACGCAGGCGCAGCTTTTCGGCCATTTCTGGACGACGCAGGTCGATGAAGCGATAGCGCAGGCGGGTTTCTTCGCCAACGTCGGAATACTCGTTCAGTGGGAACGGAGGAGTCTCAGCCTCGTTGAGCACGGTCAGTTCATAACCCAGCACTTCGATGGCGCCGGACGCCATGTTCGGGTTGACCGCACCAGCCGGGCGTGGACGCACCTTGCCGGTGATTTGCACCACATACTCGCTACGCACACGGTCGGCCGCGGCGAAGCTGTCTGCGCGATCCGGATCGAAGACGACCTGAGCCATGCCTTCGCGATCACGGATATCGAGGAAGATCACCCCGCCGTGGTCGCGACGACGATGGACCCAGCCGCAAAGGGTGATTTCCTGGCCGTCCAGGCTCTCGTTCAGTTGGCCGCAATAATGGCTGCGCATCATGATGGTGGTTTCGCTTCTCGTGATTCGTGTATTCGGTGGAGGTCTTGGCCGCCCAAGGGGCTAATAGTGCAAGACCCGGTCGATGCAATTCAACTCAGTCGGGCTTGTCACCGCCCGCGAGGTTCTTTTTTGCACCGGTCTTGAAGTCGGTTTCGTACCAGCCGGTGCCGCTCAGACGAAAACCGGGCACCGACAACAGCTTCTTCAGCGCAGGGGCCTGGCAGGCCGGGCAATCGGTCAGCGGCGCGGCGCTGATCTTCTGCAACACTTCCATCTGGTGATTGCAGGAAGCACATTGATAGTCATAAAGGGGCATGAATGTCTCTCGTCAACCACAACGCAGGCTGCTTCTGGCAGCAAAAAGCGAGATTATATATGGTTAAGGAGTGCAGTGCAGCCCGCCAACCGATCAGCGCGACGATGGGGGATCCAGCAGCCAGGCTACGCAGATCACCCGGATCAGGCCACTGAAATTCTTCACCCCTCCATGGCGCAGGTGCACTTCACGGTCCACATAAGACAGCACGGCACTGACCGAACAACGATTGGCGTCGGCAATCCGCTCGAGAATCCGCCAATAGATGGACTCCAGGCGCAGGCAGGTGGCGAAACCGTTGAGCCTGACAGAGCGCGAGATGGGACGGACCTGATCCATGTCGAAATCCGCTTCGAACGGGTCTATACAGTCTTTGCCAGCCCAGTGCCCCTGGCAAGCCACGCGTTTCACCCATGCAGACATCCTTCAACGCTCCATTTCCGTGGAAAACACCTCCTGCGCTTTCCCGGGCGCAGGGACATGCCGTCAATGAAGCGCTGGACCCACCCTCCGAAGCCAGCAGAAAAGCTTTCCGCCCCAAACATGAATGCCCGACCCCACGAGGTGGGATCGGGCATTCACACAGGCACATCAAGCCGGCATTATCTTTCGTCGAGCAGCACTCGCAGCATCCACGCCGTCTTTTCATGCACCTGCATGCGTTGGGTGAGCAGATCGGCGGTCGGTTCGTCACTCACTTTGTCGACCACCGGGAAGATACTGCGGGCGGTGCGTACCACCGCTTCCTGGCCTTGCACCAGTTGGCGGATCATTTCGTCCGCTGGCGGCACCCCCTCTTCTTCCTTGATGGATGAATGGCGCGCATAGAAAGCATAGGAACCCGGCGCTGGGAAGCCCAACGCGCGGATACGCTCGGCAATCGAATCAACCGCCAGAGCCAGCTCGTTGTATTGCTCCTCGAACATCAGGTGCAGGGTGCGGAACGAAGGGCCGGTAACGTTCCAATGAAAGTTATGGGTTTTCAGATACAGGACGTAGGTATCCGACAGCAGGCGGGACAGCCCTTCGACGATAGATTTGCGATCTTCTTCACTGATACCGATATCGATTGCCATGAAGTTCCCCTTTCCATAAGGCTTGATGATCAAGCAGGCACGAAACACTGTATCAAGACTTGCCATACCCTGCATGCGGCACAGGGCAGCAGGCCAGCACCTGCGTCTGCTGATTTGAGAAGCCCCCGCCTTTGCTGTTAAATAGGCAGCGTGCCACCCGTGCGGACTGTCATTGCCTGGGTGCATAGGCTGGCCTCTCACGTTTTCGCGCTTCACACCTCACGCGCACCGTGAAACCAGCTCTTCCTGTGATCGGCCTTATCAATGTGAGCCAACCAACATGTTCAAGATCGTCCATCTGGTGACGGGCGTCGCAGCCTTGCTGCTGTCGCTCATTCCCAGCCTCAGAACCGAAGCGACACCCCTGCTGCAGCAGCCGGAGGCCGTGTACCTGGCCTTGCTCGGCCTGCTGAACCTGACCCTAGCCCCGGTCGTGCCCCAGTACTACAAAGGCATGCGCCATCACCTGCAACAACTGGCCAGCGCCTTGCTGGTCCTCGCCGTGGTCCTGCAGACCATCACTCTGCTGGCCCGCCCCGAACTGGATAACCTGCTTGCATTGGCCTGCGCCCTGCTGGCCGTCGTCCTGCACCTTGTGGCCGGCTTCGCCCGCGGCACCAGGAAAACCCGCGACAGCCAGACCACCCCGTACGATATGAGCAACCGCGACACGGGTACGGTCAAGTGGTTCAACACCTCGAAAGGGTTCGGCTTCATCTCCCGTGACTCCGGCGATGATATCTTCGTGCACTTCCGGGCCATTCGCGGCGAAGGACACCGGGTGCTTGTCGAAGGACAGCGCGTGGAGTTCTCAGTGATGCAGCGCGACAAGGGTCTGCAAGCCGAGGATGTGATCGCTGCACCGCGACGCTGAGCTGGTTCCGCAGCAGTAAAAAACAGGCCCGTCAAAACGGGCCTGTTTCATTTCATCTCTGCGCGCTTGCGCAACAGCACTCAATAGTGCGGCGGTGGTGGCTCATCCTCTCCGACCGAGAATTGGCCGACCATCTCCTCATAACGCTTGAGCAGCTCCGCTACCTGCAATTGCAAGCGCTCTATCACCCGCCCCTGCTCGACCAGCACATCATTGAGTGACTGAATAGTGTCATCCTGGAATGCCTGGCGGCTCTCAAGCTCGGTGACCCGTGATTCCAGAGACATGTCTCATTCCTCCAGGAAAGTGAAGTCATCGTTCAGCACTGCACGCAAACGCTGACGGATCTCGTCGACCCGTTCGGCGTCATACTCGGTGGCAGGCCGACTCCCCCAGACCGGTGCCGGCCAGGCGGCATCATCACGACGCCGAACGATCACATGCATGTGCAATTGGCTAACCACATTACCCAAGGTCGCGACATTCAGTTTATCGGCGGCGAAACTGTCCTTGAGGGTTTCGGCCAGATACGTCGTTTCCTTCCAGAGTTGCTGCTGATCGGTTTCATCAAGTTGAAACAGCTCGCTGATATCAGCGCGCCGGGGTACGAGGATGAACCAAGGGTAGTTGGCATCCTTGCTCAACAGCAGGCGGCACAATGGAAAGTCCCCCAGGACCAGGGTGTCCTGCTGAAGACGCGGATCGAGAACAAACACGGTTACAACCTCCTAATAATGCACAAGGCCCGCCGACATCGCGCAGGTCCATTGCCTGAAGGATACTCTTGTTCCCCTCCCCAAGGACATCGACAGACACGAGGTAGCGGCACTACTTTGGCTCGCTCCACAGCCCACATGGAGCAGCCTCGGTAACACAGCGCTACTTTTCGCACCAAAATGAGGCTTTGCACGCGATCAGCGCCACACTTTTCAGGCACAACCTACTCAGCTTCAACAGTCGACGGTAACGCTTTGACTTCAAAGGCAGCTTTTCCTTGGCTTACCCCCACGCAGACTGGCACACCATCAGACAGGTTTCGCCTCGTGTTTCCGGTGCTTTGCCCGTTCAATCAGTAAAAATGTGAAAATTTCATCAACGCCATGGAATTTTGAGCACGCTTGTTGCATTTCCTCCTCCTGAAGGTCGGCACGACACCTGCATAGCCAGGTGAACGCGACAAATAACAACAGCGGTATGGATTGACCAGGGAGTTCTTGCAGACAAAGGTCGTTTTCACACTACCTGTACCTCTGCAGAACAGCGCTGGCGTTGTACGCCTCGGGTACCCGGGACGTGATTTGCGACATGGATATAACAGTTAGCGACATGGCCATGAAGTTACCTAAAGGTTCTTTTTCCCCATATCGCCAAGACCAGTCAGCGTGATATACATTTTCGCCGACATAACAAGAAAGAGCTGCCCCATATAACTAGAAAACTTGGGCGCAGCAGTACTCTTCCTAAAAACCAAAGGAGCAAATCACGATGCGCGTGATGAAGTGGAGCATGATCGCCCTGGCCGTTGCGGCAGGGACCTCGCAGTTGGCCGTCGCGTCCTCGCAGGATGAGTCGAAGGGCTTTATCGAAGACAGCAAGCTCAATGTCAAAACCCGCATGCTGTATTTCAGCCGCGACTTCCGTAACGCGCCCAATGGCGCACAAAGCCGCGTCGAAGAGACCGGCCTGGGCTTCCTCGGCACCTTCGAGTCGGGCTTCACCCAAGGCACCATCGGTGTCGGTGTCGATGCCATCGGCATGCTCGGCCTGAAACTGGACAGTGGCAGGGGACGCGCAGGCACTGGCCTGTTCCCGGAAGGCTCCGATGGCCGCTCCCAGGATGACTATTCCGAAGGCGGCGCAGCGGTCAAATTCCGCATCTCCGATACCGTACTGAAAGTCGGTAACCAGTTCACGGAGCTTCCAGTGTTCGCAACCGACGACAGCCGCTTGCTGCCGGAAGTTGCCGAAGGCGCGCTGATCACCTCCGAAGAGATCGATGGCCTGACACTGCATGCCGGTCGTTTCACTGGCATGAACGCTCAGGAACAGACCCATCATGACAGCCTGCACCTGAAGGAAGCCAAGGTATTCGGCGGCACCTACGCCTTCAGCGACAACCTGAGCACCAGCCTGTACTACTCCAAGGTCGAGGACTACTGGCGCAAGTACTACGCCAACATCAACTGGGCACTGCCGATCTCCGACAGCCAAGGCCTGGTGTTCGACTTCAACATCTATGACACCAAGAGCGATGGCGCTGGTTTGCAGCGCGCCGCCAAGGACGACACCACCAAGCTCGACAACCGCGCGTTCAGCCTGTCCGGCGCCTATAACGTCGGCGCGCACACCTTCACCCTGGCCTTCCAGCGCGTGACCGGTGACGGCGACTACGGCTACGGCGTCGACGGCGGCGGTACCGTGTTCCTGGCCAACTCCATTGCTCGCTCAGACTTCAACGCCGAAGACGAGAAATCCTGGCAGGCCCGCTACGACCTGAACTTCGCCGAATACGGTATTCCAGGCCTGAGCTTCATGACCCGCTATGCCCGTGGTACCGGCGCCAACACCGCCACCACCAACAATGGCAAGGAATGGGAACGCGACATCGACATCAAGTACGTCCTGCAGGAAGGCCCGGCCAAGGATCTGAGCTTCCGCGTCCGCCAGGCAACCTACCGCACCAGCGATGGCGTGTACTACGGTTCGAACTCCATCGACGAACTGCGCCTGATCGTGGAGTACCCGCTGAGCATCCTGTAAGCCCCTGGCTCGCAGTGCCCCGCAATGAAAAGCCCGGCAGCGATGCCGGGCTTTTTCTTGGCTGACAAGCGCAGCGCCCTGGGGCATCCTGTACGCCTTCGTCTCGCCCCCGTACAATGCGGGGTCATATCAATGTCTTACGCAACCGACAACGGCCTAACATGCGCACCAGTCAATATTTGCTCGCCACCCAGAAAGAAACCCCTGCCGACGCAGTGGTCATCAGCCACCAGCTCATGCTGCGTGCCGGCATGATCCGCAAACTGGCCTCCGGCCTGTACACCTGGCTGCCGATGGGCCTGCGGGTGATGCGCAAGGTCGAGGCCGTGGTACGCGAGGAAATGAACGCCGCCGGTGCCCTGGAAGTGCTGATGCCAAGCATCCAGCCCGCCGAGTTGTGGCAAGAATCCGGCCGCTGGGAGCAATACGGCCCCGAGCTGCTGCGCCTGAAAGACCGCCATGCCCGTGACTTCTGTGTCGGCCCGACCCATGAAGAGGTCATCACAGACTTGGTGCGCAATGAGTTGAGCAGCTACAAGCAATTGCCGCTGAACCTGTACCAGATCCAGACCAAGTTCCGGGACGAGATCCGCCCACGCTTCGGCCTGATGCGCGGCCGCGAGTTCATCATGAAGGACGCCTACTCCTTCCATGCCGACCAGGATTCCCTGCAGGAAACCTACGAGCGCATGCACCAGGCCTACACCAACATCTTCACCCGCCTGGGCCTGGACTTCCGTCCAGTGCAGGCCGATACCGGCTCCATCGGCGGCAGTTACTCCCATGAGTTCCACGTCCTGGCCGAATCCGGCGAAGACGATGTGATTTTCAGCGACAGTTCCGACTACGCGGCCAACATCGAGAAAGCCGAAGCCGTCCCGCGTGAAGCCGCACGCCTGGCGCCGACCGAAGAACTGCGCCTGGTCGACACCCCGGATGCCAAGACCATCGCCCAACTGGTCGAGAACTACGGCCTGCCGATCGAGAAGACCGTCAAGACCCTGATCGTCCGCGGCGCGGAAGAAGGCAAACTGGTCGCCCTGATCGTGCGCGGCGACCACGAGCTGAACGAAATCAAGGCAGCCAAGCTCGAACAGGTCGCCGACCCGCTGGTCATGGCCACTGACGCCGAGCTGCGCGCCGCCATCGGCGCCGGCGCTGGCTCCCTCGGCCCGCTGAACCTGCCGCTGGAATGCATCATCGACCGCTCGGTAGCCCTGATGAGCGATTTCGGCATCGGCGCCAACATCGACGACAAGCACTACTTCGGCGTGAACTGGGAGCGCGACCTGCCGGTCCCTCAGGTCGCCGACCTGCGCAACGTGGTCGCTGGCGACCCGAGCCCGGATGGCCAGGGCACCCTGGTGATCAAGCGCGGTATCGAAGTCGGGCACATCTTCCAGCTCGGCACCAAATACAGCGAGGCACTCAAGTGCCAGGTACTGGGCGAGAGCGGCAAGCCTGTGACCCTCTCGATGGGCTGCTACGGCATCGGCGTCTCCCGCGTGGTCGCAGCCGCCATCGAGCAGAACTATGACGACAAAGGCATTATCTGGAGCGATGCCCTGGCCCCCTTCCAGATCGCCCTGGTACCACTGCGTTACGAGACAGAAGCGGTTCGCGAAGCCACCGACAAGCTCTACGCCGAGCTGACCGCAGCTGGCTTCGAGGTATTACTGGACGACCGCGACAAGAAGACCAGCCCGGGGATCAAGTTCGCCGATATGGAACTGATCGGTATTCCACACCGCATCGTCGTCAGCGACCGCGGCCTGGCCGAGGGCAATCTGGAGTACAAACACCGTACTGAACAGGATGCCCAGCCCGTGCCGGTGGCCGAGGTGCTGTCGTTCCTGCAAGCCCGCATCCGTCGCTGATAGCCAACGCGCGAGTGATCATGTTCAAGCGAAGTACCTTTACCCTGGGGGGCGCCGCACTATGCGGCGCCCTGCTCGTCAGCGGCTGCGCCAACCAGATGTCCCAGCGTAGCGAGCATGAGGAGCGCGTCGAGCGCAAGCTGCTCGAACACAGCCTGCAGATCGATGTCGGGGAGCCGAAAGTGCTGGAGCTCCCCCAACGGCGCGTGCGGATCCACGAGCAGAAGCACTTCGAGGTCACCGAGTTCGAAGTCACTCGTCGCTACGATCGCTACACGCCTTACCAACCCTGGCGGGAGCTCTACGAGATCCCCCTGGGCGCGGTGGCCGTGGTCGCTGGGGTGGGTGCCAACGTGGTGAACATCTTCGCCTTGGGCAACCTGCCTGAAAGCGTCACCCATGACTGGCTGAGCTACGGCGTGGCCGGGCTCAATCCGTTCATGAACGTGCAATCCAACGGCCGGGCTCAGCAGAACCTGGCCGGCATCAGCGAAGTGCAGAAGGACAAGCGCCAGGAATACGCCAGCCTGCCCTGGAGCGAACGCCTGGTCGAAGTCAAAGCCGGCAAGCTGACCCACGAGCTGACCACCGACAGGAACGGCGTACTACGCCTGAACCTGCTCGACAGTCCCTTCTCGGAACAGAACCTCAGCCACATCGGCACCCTGCACCTGCAGGTGCTCGATGAAGACAACGGGGTACGCGGCAATGCCAGCCTGCTGGTCAGCGGCAACCTGCGCAGCAAGCTGGTCGAAGCCCATGACCTGATCTTCGACGACCTGGAAGACGACGAGGTCAGCCAGTGGGTCCACCGGGTCAAACGCCTCTCAGAGCTGGGCCTGGAAGAGGAAGCCAGCGAACTGGAGCAGAGCCTGATCGAGCTGACCCGCAACGATCCGGAGCTGCAGCAGGAGTTTCTCAATGCCTTGACCAAGAACGCCGGTCGCCTGGTCGCTGACCCGGGCATTCACTGATGTTCCGGCCGGCGTCACCCTGACGTCGGCCTTCTCAATCGCGGTCGAACAGCTCCAACTGCTCATGGGCACCGCGCAGATCCTGCAACCGCACCCCCACACCCAACAAGCGCACCGGTTTGCCGCCACGGGCAAACGCCTGGCGGAGCAATTGTCTGTAGCTGTCCAGATCCCGTCCTGCCCCCGCCTGCTCCAGGGTGGTCTGGCTGAAGTCATGGAACTTGACCTTGACGAAGGGCTTGCCCGGCCGATAGCTGCTATCCATGCGCGCCACCCGCTCCTCCAGGCTGAGCAACAGCTCAGGCAACTTGTCCAGGCAACTGGCCAGGTCCGGCAGGTCGGTGTCATAGGTGTTCTCGACACTGACCGACTGGCGACGGCTGTCGTTCTGTACGACCCGCTCATCGATACCCCGCGCCAGCCCCCACAGACGCTCGCCAAAGCTGCCGAATTCGCGCACCAGCGCCAGACGCGACCAAGCGCGCAACTCCAGGCAAGTGCTGATGCCCAGGCGGCCGAGCTTGTCCGCCGTCACCTTGCCCACGCCGTGCAGCTTACTGACGGCAAGGGCGGCGACAAAATCCTCCACCTGCGCAGGCGTGATGACGAAAAGCCCATTGGGTTTGCGCCAGTCGCTGGCAATCTTGGCCAGAAACTTGTTAGGCGCAACGCCTGCTGAGGCGGTGATGTGCAGCTTATGCGCTACCCGGCGGCGAATATCCTCGGCGATGCGCGTGGCGCTGCCGGAGAACCACTGGCTATCGGAAACATCCAGGTAGGCCTCGTCCAGCGACAGAGGCTCGATCAACTCGGTGTAGTCACGAAAAATGCCGTGGATCTCCCGCGAGGCTTCACGGTAGGCATCAAAGCGTGGCTTGACGATCAACAGGTCCGGGCAGAGCTTCAGAGCATGCCGCGACGACATGGCTGAACGCACACCATAGGCACGCGCCTCATAGTTGCAGGTGGCGATCACGCCGCGGCGATCGGCCGAACCACCCACCGCCATCGGCCGACCGGCCAGGCGCGGGTCGTCACGCATCTCGATGGCGGCATAAAAACAGTCGCAGTCGATGTGAATGATTTTGCGCAAGGACATGGGAGATCGTCAGCACTGTAAATTCATACAGATAGTACCTCATTCACATGCTGTCATCGCACCCACTGCCCGATGAAGCCCGACAATAGGCCCACAAGCCCCGTGATACCTGACCTGCGGGCCAAAACGGAGCGCTAAGGGTTTGAACAAAAAAGGATTTTTCCTGTAAAACGCTTGACATAGGGAAACAAATCCGTAGAATTCGATCTCACAGGCGCGGGATGGAGCAGCCTGGTAGCTCGTCGGGCTCATAACCCGAAGGTCGTCGGTTCAAATCCGGCTCCCGCAACCAGATTCAAGAAGAAGGCCACTGCAGATGCAGTGGCCTTTTTTGTTGCCCATGAAAAAAATCTCACAGCAAATCAATCATTAAGGGTTGACAGCCAAACTGAGAACTGTAAAATGCGCCCCACTGACGCGGGATGGAGCAGCCTGGTAGCTCGTCGGGCTCATAACCCGAAGGTCGTCGGTTCAAATCCGGCTCCCGCAACCATATTCGTCAGAACAAACCTCGCCTGTTTTCAGCAGTGCGGGGTTTGTTGCTTCTAGCCCCCTAAAAATCCCCTCCTTATACACACAGCCCCCGCGCCCCATTGACGAGGGCAACTGCCCCTACTCCAACCTTCCTGCCCTCCTCATGAAACTTCTTTAACGGTGCCAATGGCGCGGTTCAGCCCTGCCCCGGAGTAATATTCAGGCATTGTTTCCTTGCAGGAATTGCCAATTGGCCGCCTACCCCCCTTCCCTCGCGCCCACGGCACGGGGTGCCTGATGACTTCCCAGTCCCCTGAAACACAAGCACCAGCCACCAGCGCATTACCCACCGTAGTGCAAGGACTATCCTGGCTCGACCGACTCAGCAAGTACCGCCAGCCCCTCGGCCTAGCGCTGACCCTGCTGTTGTTCGCCGCGGCCCTGGTCGCCTGCCGTCACTTGTTGAGCGAACTGGATATCCACGCCCTACACGATGCCCTGCTCGGTGTTCCGTCCAACTCCCTGGCAGTTGCCTTTCTGGCCACAGCTGTCGGCTTTCTCATATTGCTCGGCTACGAATGGTCGGCCAGCCGCTATGCCGCAGTGAGCCTGCCACTCGCGACCCTGGCCCTGGGGGGGTTCAGCGCGTTTGCCATTGGCAATGCCATCGGCCTGTCAATGCTCTCCGGCGGCTCGGTGCGCTACCGCCTTTATGCCCGCCAGGGCCTGGGCGCCGCCGAGGTAGCGCGCATGACGGTGTTCGCCAGCCTTTCGCTGGGTTGTGCCCTGCCACCCCTTGCAGCCCTAGCCACCCTTAGTGACCTGCCGGCCGCAGCCAGCGCCCTGCGCTTGTCGCCGATGCTACTCGGAACCGTCGCTGTCGCCGTCCTCGGGCTGACTGCAGCCCTGGTCCTGGGCCTTTATCGACGCCGGCTGCCAGTGCAATCACTGCCCGATAACCTGCTGGTTCAGCTCGGCCGCCGCACCTTGCGCTTGCCGGGTGTCCGCCTGGCTGCCCTGCAATTGCTGATCACCGCACTGGATGTCGCCGCGGCCGCGACCGTGCTGTACCTGCTGTTGCCCGAAGCCCCGCCTTTCGGCGCTTTCGTCCTTGTCTACCTCCTGGCCCTGGCCGCTGGCGTGCTCAGCCACGTGCCTGGCGGCGTCGGGGTCTTCGAGGCAGTACTGCTGGCAGCATTCGCCAACCAGCTCGGTGCCGCGCCACTGGCAGCGGCCCTGCTGCTCTATCGCCTGATCTATGTAGTGCTGCCGCTGCTGCTGGCCTGCGTAGTGCTGCTGGCCAGCGAGGCACGGCGCCTACTGTTCGCCCAACAGGCGATCAAGGCGGCTTCGGGCCTGGCCGCACCAGTGCTGGCGATCCTGGTGTTCCTGTCTGGTGTGGTGCTGCTGTTCTCCGGAGCGACACCGGAGATCGACACCCGCCTGGAACACCTGGGCTTCCTGGTGCCTCACCGGTTGATCGATGCCTCGCACTTCGGCGCCAGCCTGATCGGCGTCCTTTGCCTGCTCCTCGCCCAAGGCCTGCGACGCCGTCTGTCAGCGGCCTGGCTGCTGACCACCGTACTGCTGCTGATGGCGGCACTGCTTTCACTGCTCAAGGGTTTCGACTGGGAAGAAGCCAGCATCCTGACCTTTACCGCCTGCCTGCTGGCCTTGTTCCGCCGCTCCTTCTATCGGCCCAGCCGGCTGCTGGAGCTCCCCTTCTCTCCCCTGTACGTGGCCGCCAGCGCCTGTGTCGTCGGCGCCTCAGTCTGGCTGCTGCTTTTCGCCTACCAGGACGTGCCCTACAGCCACGAACTGTGGTGGCAGTTCACCCTGGACGCCGATGCCCCACGCGGCCTGCGCTCGGCCTTGGGCAGCGCCGTCCTGCTAGTGATCGTCGCCCTGACCTGGCTTCTGCGCACCGCCCGCCCGGTGATTCACCTGCCCTGCGCCGAAGAACTGCAACGCGCCCAGCGCATCCTGCAGGCCTCCGACCAACCCGACGGGGGCTTGGCCCTAACCGGTGACAAAGCGCTGCTGTTCCACCCCAACGGCAACGCATTCCTGATGTATGCCCGCCGCGGCCGTAGCCTGGTGGCGCTATACGATCCTGTCGGCCCGAGCCAGGAGCGCGCCGAGATGATCTGGCAGTTCCGCGACCTGTGCGACGTGCATCACGCCCGCCCGGTGTTCTACCAGGTACGCGCGCAGAACCTGCCGTTCTACATGGACATCGGCTTGACCGCGATCAAGCTGGGAGAAGAAGCCAGGGTGGACTTGCGACGATTCGACATCGACGCCAAGGGCAAGGAGATGAAGGACCTGCGCTACACCTGGAACCGTGGCGGCCGTGATGGCCTGAGCCTGGAGATCCATGAACCCGGGCTAGCGCCCCTAGAGGAACTGAAGGCGATTTCCGACGCCTGGCTCGGCGGCAAGAACGTACGCGAGAAAGGCTTTTCCCTTGGCCGTTTCAGTCCCGAGTACTTGCAACACTTCCGCATCGCCCTGATCCGCTTCCAGGGACGCCCGGTAGCGTTTGCCAACCTGCTGGAAACCCACAGCCGGGAACTGGCCAGCCTCGACCTGATGCGTGCCCATCCGCAAGCGCCGAAGCTGACCATGGAGTTCATGATGATCGGCTTGATCCTGCATTACAAAAACCACGATTACGCCCGCTTCAGCCTGGGCATGGTGCCCCTTTCCGGCCTGCAACCCCGACGAGGCGCCCCGCTGACCCAGCGCCTGGGGTCGATGGTGTTCCGCCGTGGCGAACAACTCTACAACTTCCAGGGCCTGCGACGCTTCAAAGACAAGTTCCAGCCGGACTGGGAACCTCGTTACATGGCCGCACCAGCCGGGCTCGACCCACTGGTGGCGCTGGCCGACACTGCCGCCCTGATCGCTGGCGGCTTGACTGGATTGGTGAAACGCTGATGATCCGACGCTACTGGTTACATGTACTGATCCCACTGTTGCTGGCCCTGCTGACGGCGGCCTTCGGTTTCTGGCTGTGGACCCGGCCAGCCCCGCCGGCGCATCTGGAACACCTAGGCCTGGAAGATGGCGGCAGCCTGACCCGTGCCACCCCCGGCACCCATGCCAAAGCCAGAGTGGCTATCGCCGTGCCACAGGGCCTGGGCCTGAGCGACAAGCAACTGCTCGACCTAAGCCAAGCCGGAGAAGCCCAACTGGTTCAGGTCATCTTGCCGGCAACCGATTGCCTCAAGCAGCAGCACGCCCTGGAGCAAGCCTTGACCCACCTGTCTTCGGCGCCAACCCTGGTTGCCGGCATCGGCCCAGGTGCAGCCTTAGCCTGGAGCTGGCTGGCTGGACAGAACAACGACAAGGCCCGCGCCATATCCGTGGACTTCACCCTGGAACAACCGGGCTGCCCGACTGTCCTGCCGAAATCTGCCGCCCATGGCCACTGGAGCGTGGCCTGGAACGACAATCCGGACGATGCCAGCGCTGCCTTTGTCCGCGACCAAGCCAATGCCGACACCAGCATCAGCGACTACGACATCCACCTGCCGCAAGTACTCAAGGCCCAGTTGACCCAAGCTCTCGTTGGCCGGGATGGCAATGCCCTGAACCTCCCAGTGGTGGAAGTGCCGGCCGGACAAACCACCGACACCGTGACCCTGTTCCTCTCCGGGGATGGCGGCTGGCGCGACCTGGACCGCGATGTCGCCGGTGAAATGGCCAAGCTCGGCTACCCGGTGGTCGGCATCGATACCCTGCGCTACTACTGGCAGCACAAGACCCCGGAACAAAGCGCCGCCGACCTCTCGGAACTGATGCAACACTACCGGCAGAAATGGGGCACCAAGCGCTTCGTGCTGACCGGCTATTCGTTCGGCGCCGACGTGCTGCCTGCGATCTACAACCGTTTGCCAAGCGAAGACCAGCAGCGAATCAATGCAGTGATCCTGCTGGCCTTCGCCCGCAGCGGCAGCTTCGAGATCGAAGTCGAGGGCTGGCTCGGCAAGGAAGGCCAGGAGGCCCCCACCGGGCCGGAAATGGCCAGGCTGCCAGCCTCCAAAGTGGTCTGCGTCTATGGCGTGGAAGAAGCCGATGAAAGCGGCTGCACCGACCACACCGCCGTGGGCGAACGCCTGAAACTGCCGGGTGGGCACCACTTCGACGAAAACTACCCGGCCCTGGCCAAACGCCTGACCCATGAGATCGAGAGCCGCAAGGGCAAATCGAGCTTGGCGCAGCAAAACTGACCCGGCAGCGCCCCGTGCCATGCCTTCCCAGTACCGGCACCGCCCTGCCAAGCCGGCAGGACACGCAGCGGACGCTATGCTTGAAGCGCCCGCTGCGCAAGCTGTGCACGGAGCTTCCGGCCATCCAGGCAGAACAGTGCGAAGCGTGGCGCAGCGTTCGTCGTTTTTCTGCTGGTCAAGTGACTTTCCGCTCGCTAGAATTGCGCACTTTTTGATCAGAGGCGCCGCAAAACGCCCGCCAGGACTGCCCGCCAACAGCCGGGCAAACCGCTTTCAATACCGAGGTTAGTCATGTCCACCACTCCTACGCCCGCCACGCCCAAGGTCGGCTTCGTTTCCCTTGGTTGTCCAAAGGCTCTGGTTGATTCCGAACGGATCCTGACCCAGCTGCGCATGGAAGGCTATGAGGTCGTACCGACCTACGAGGATGCCGACGTGGTGGTGGTCAACACCTGCGGCTTCATCGATAGCGCCAAAGCAGAGTCCCTGGAGGTGATCGGCGAGGCGATCAAGGAGAACGGCAAGGTCATCGTCACCGGCTGCATGGGCGTCGAGGAAGGCAATATCCGCGAGGTACACCCGAGCGTGCTCTCGGTCACCGGCCCGCAGCAGTACGAACAGGTAGTCAGCGCCGTACACGAGGTGGTACCGCCACGCCAGGACCACAACCCGCTGGTCGACCTAGTGCCGCCACAGGGCGTCAAGCTGACCCCGCGCCACTATGCCTACCTGAAGATTTCCGAAGGCTGCAACCACAGCTGCAGCTTCTGCATCATCCCGTCCATGCGCGGCAAGCTGGTCAGCCGCCCGGTCGGCGACGTACTGAGCGAAGCCGAGCGCCTGGTCAAGGCCGGCGTCAAGGAGATCCTGGTGATCTCCCAGGACACCAGCGCCTATGGCGTCGACGTCAAGTACAAGACTGACTTCTGGAACGGCCGTCCAGTCAAGACCCGCATGCTTGAGCTGTGCGAGGCGCTGAGCAGCCTGGGCGCCTGGGTGCGCCTGCACTACGTCTACCCCTATCCGAACGTCGACGACGTGATCCCACTGATGGCTGCGGGCAAGATCCTGCCGTACCTGGACATTCCGTTCCAGCACGCCAGCCCGAAAGTGCTCAAGGCCATGAAACGCCCAGCCTTCGAAGACAAGACCCTGGCGCGCATCAAGAAGTGGCGCGAGCAATGCCCCGAGCTGATCATCCGCTCGACCTTCATCGTTGGCTTCCCCGGCGAAACCGAAGAAGACTTCCAGTACCTGCTCGAGTGGCTCAGCGAAGCCCAGCTCGACCGCGTCGGCTGCTTCCAGTATTCGCCGGTCGAAGGCGCTCCGGCCAATGACCTTGGCCTTGAGGAAGTGCCAGACGACATCAAGCAAGACCGTTGGGACCGCTTCATGGCCCACCAGCAGGCCATCAGCGCTGCACGCCTGCAACTGCGCATCGGCAAGGAAATCGAGGTACTGATCGACGAAGTCGAAGAACAAGGCTCGGTCGGCCGTAGCTTCTTCGACGCGCCGGAAATCGATGGCAGTGTATTCATCGATGGCAGCCACGGCTTCAAACCGGGCGACAAGGTACGCTGCCGGGTCGTGGATGCCGACGAGTACGACCTGTGGGCCGAGCCCATCTGAGGTCGCCGCACTGAACATGCCCCGCCCACTGGCGGGGCATTTTTTTGCATCTATGGTTTCCTCATCAGCCCTCGAGGAATGCTTCCGATGCCACTGCCGCTGAGTTTGCAAACCCCACACCTGAGCGACTACCCGGAGCTGGTCCGAGTCTGGGAAGCCTCGGTACGCGCCACCCATGACTTCCTGCCGGAGTACTACATCCTGCTGTTACGTGACCATGTGCTGCGCCACTACCTCGACGCGGTCATGCTGGTCTGCTGCAAAACCTGCGCGCAACGCATCGGCGGCTTTGCCGGGGTAGCCAATGGCCAAGTGGACATGCTCTTCGTAGCGCCGGAATACCGCGGCCAGGGCATCGGCAAGCGCCTGTTGGGCTACGCCATCGAGGAACTGAACGCCGAGCGCCTGGACGTCAACGAACAGAATACCCAGGCCTTGGGCTTCTACCTGAATCAAGGCTTTGAGGTGGTAGGTCGCTCAGAAACAGACGGCCTTGGGCAACCATACCCCTTACTACATATGAGGCTAATTCGTACAACCCCCTCAGACCAAGGCTAAGGCTGAAGTAGCCCTGTTCCGAAAATGCACCACAGGGCCGATAAATGATGGAATCACCACAGGTTGCCGGCCTCAAGGCGACCCGGACGGGTACAATGGGCGCCTTTCCTTCTGCTCTGCGATGACCTTCATGTCCGAACCCATGCGCCTTTCCAAACGCCTCACCGAACAGCTCGGCTGTTCCCGCCGGGAGGCTGAGCTGTATATCGAGGGAGGCTGGGTCACTGTCGACGGCATGGTGGTCGAGCAGCCCCAGTTCAAGGTGGATGGACAACGTGTCGAACTGCTTCCCGGAGCCAAGGCCGAACAGCTTCCGCCAGTAACCCTGCTGCTCAACCAGCCGGGCGGCCAGGATACCGAGGCCGCCCGCGCGAGCATGACCATGGCCAGCCTGTCCGAGGCCCACCGCCAGGGACAACGCCCCCTGCACGGGCATTTCACCCGCCAGGATTGCGTAGCGCCCTTGCAGGCCGGCGCCAGCGGTCTACAGGTGTTCACCCAGGATTGGCGGGTCAGCCGCAAGATCAACGCCGACCTGTCCCGCCTGGAACAGGAATACATCGTCGAAGTCCGTGGTCAGGCGACGCCCCAGGCCCTGGAGCGGCTGGCCCGTGGCGTGACCCGTAGCGGCCGGGAACTACCGAAGGCCAAGGCCAGCTGGCAGAACGAAACGCACCTGCGCATCGTTCTGAAGAACCCACAACCTGGCCAGATCACCGACTTGTGCACCGCCGTCGGCCTTGAAGTGCTCGGCATGCGTCGCATCCGCCTGGGCGGAGTGAGCATGGGCAAGCTGCCGCTGGCCCAGTGGCGCTACCTGGCCGTTAACGAACGATTCTAGCAATACCGCCGCACCCGCTTTTCGGTGCGGCGCCTGAACAGGATTGACCCAATGAACCACAACGATGTACTACGCAGCCTGCGCTATATGCTCAAGGTCAGCGACGCCCAGATGGGCGAGATCATTAGCCTCTCCGGCCTCGAAGTGGCGACCGACGACGTCGTCAGCTACCTGAAGAAGGAAGAAGAGCCAGGTTACGTGCGCTGCCCGGAAAGGGTCATGGCCCACTTTCTCGATGGCTTGGTGATCTACAAGCGCGGCCGCGACGAGAGTCGTCCACCGTTGCCGATCGAGGTCCCGGTGAGCAACAACACCATCCTGAAGAAACTGCGGGTCGCCTTCGAACTCAAGGAAGATGACTTGCACGCAATACTCAAGGCTGCCGATTTCCCGGTGTCCAAGCCAGAACTCAGCGCGCTGTTTCGCAAGGTCGGGCACGACAACTACCGCCCCTGCGGCGACCAGTTACTGCGTAACTTCCTCAAGGGCCTGACCCTGCGCGTGCGCGGCTGAACCCGCATGGAACATAGCGTTTCACCGGTCGGCATCGTCCACTCCTGCTTCAAGGAGAAGTTCGCGATCCCCCGCCAGCCGCAACTGGCTCCAGCCGCCCGTGGCGTGCTCGAACTACTGCCCCCCTTCGACCAGGGCGATGCCGTCGCCGGCCTGGAGCAGGTCAGCCATATCTGGCTGCTGTTCCTGTTCCACCAAGCCTTGGAGGACAAGCCTCGACTGAAGGTGCGCCCGCCGCGCCTGGGGGGAAACAAGACCATGGGCGTATTCGCCACCCGGGCCACACATCGGCCCAATGGCATCGGTCAGTCAGTGGTGCGCCTGGAAAGTGTCGAGCCTGGGCGCCTGCTGCTGTCGGGCATCGACCTGCTCGACGGCACTCCGGTATTGGACATCAAGCCCTACGTGCCCTACGCCGACTGCATTGCCGGCGCCAGCAACCAGATGGCCAGTGAAGCGCCTGCGGCCATTGATGTGGAGTGGAGCGACACAGCCCTGCCCCAGGCACGGGAACAGGCGCTGCGCTTGGGCGAGCCCCTGGTGGAACTGATCGAACAGTGCCTGGCGCAAGACCCGCGCCCGGCCTACCAGGTGCCACCCGCCGAGCGCGTATATGGCGTCAAGTTCTGGGATGTACAGGTGCGCTGGCACTATCCGCAACCGAACCGCATCCGGGTACTGGAAGTGGTTCGGGACAACTGACCGGTGTCTCAGGGACTACGCTATCCCCAGATACAAAAAACGCAGGCCTGTAAGTGGGGCTGCTTTGCAGCCCCATTGGCCTTAACTGACTGGCATTAGGCCAAGGCCTGCATGTTTTGTGCTTCGCCGCTTACTTCTCGACGAAGGCACGTTCGATCAGGTAGTCGCCTGGCTCGCGCATGCGCGGGGAGATCTTCAGGCCGAAGCTGTCGAGCACTTCGCTGGTCTCGTCGAGCATGCTCGGGCTACCGCAGATCATGGCGCGGTCGTCCTGCGGATTGATCGGCGGTAGGCCGATGTCGCTGAACAGCTTGCCACTGCGCATCAGGTCGGTCAGCCGGCCCTGGTTCTCGAACGGCTCACGGGTCACGGTGGGGTAGTAGATCAGTTTTTCACGCAGCGACTCGCCGAAGAACTCGTTCTGCGGCAAGTGTTCGGTGATGAACTCGCGGTAAGCCACTTCGTTGACGTAGCGCACGCCATGAACCAGGATCACTTTCTCGAAGCGCTCATAGGTTTCCGGGTCTTGGATAACGCTCATGAATGGCGCCAAGCCGGTACCGGTGCTGAGCAGGTACAGGTGCTTGCCCGGGTTCAGGTCATCCAGCACCAAGGTGCCGGTAGGCTTCTTGCTGATGATGATCTCGTCGCCTTCCTTCAGGTGCTGCAGCTGGGAGGTCAGCGGGCCGTCAGGTACCTTGATGCTGAAGAATTCCAGATGCTCTTCCCAGTTCGGGCTGGCGATCGAGTAGGCACGCATGAGCGGGCGGCCGTTAGGCTGTTGCAGGCCGATCATCACGAACTGACCGTTCTCGAAGCGCAGACCCGGGTCACGGGTGCACTTGAAGCTGAACAGGGTGTCGTTCCAGTGGTGAACACTGAGGACACGTTCGTGGTTCATGTTGCTCATGTACGGGCTCCTGAAGAAAAACGCTGCGCTGACCAAGAGCGCGATTGCGCGATAGTTTAGAGGCAGCGACAATATCTGTTAAATGAATTATCAAGATATGTCTTATCGGTTATATAGATATGCGATTCACTCTACGCCAGCTCCAGGTATTCGTCGCCGTAGCCCAACACCAGAGCGTCTCGCGAGCCGCCAGCGTGCTGGCATTGTCGCAATCGGCGGCCAGCACATCCATAACCGAGCTGGAGCGGCAATCGAGCTGCCAGCTCTTCGACCGCGCCGGCAAACGACTGAGCCTCAACGCCTTGGGCCACCAACTGCTGCCCCAGGCCGTTGCCCTGCTCGACCAGGCCAAGGAAATCGAAGACCTGCTCAACGGCAAGTCGGGATTCGGTTCGCTCTCGGTCGGTGCCACACTGACCATCGGCAACTACCTGGCCACCCTGCTGATCGGCAGTTTCATGCAGGGTCACCCGGAGAGCCAGGTCAAGCTCCATGTACAGAACACTGCCCATATCGTGCATCAGGTCGCGCACTACGAGATTGACCTGGGTCTAATCGAGGGCGACTGCAACCACCCCGACCTGGAAGTGCAACCCTGGGTCGAGGACGAGCTGGTGGTGTTCTGCGCGCCGCAACATCCGTTGGCGAAGATTGGCCGGGCAGACATCGAAGCGCTTTCCCGGGAGGCTTGGATCCTGCGCGAGCAGGGCTCCGGCACGCGCCTGACCTTCGACCAAGCCATGCGCCATCACCGCACCAACCTGGACATCCGCTTGGAGCTGGAGCATACCGAAGCGATCAAGCGGGCCGTGGAGTCAGGCCTGGGCATCGGCTGCATTTCACGCCTGGCGCTACGCGATGCCTTCCGGCGAGGCAGCCTGATGCCTGTGGAGACCCCGGAGTTGGACCTCGCCCGGCAGTTCTATTTCATCTGGCACAAGCAGAAGTACCAGACCTCGGCCATGCGCGAATTCCTCGAGCTGTGCCGCAACTTCACCGCAGGGGTCAGGCGCAGTGACGAGATCGTCCTGCCGCCCATTGCCTGAATCTCAGAGCAGGATTACGCCCCAGACCAGCGCAACCATGCTCAGGGCCACCAACTGCGCCGCGCTGCCCATGTCCTTGGCATTCTTGGACAGCGGGTGGCGCTCCAGGGAAATCCGGTCGATGGCCGCTTCGACTGCCGAGTTGAGCAACTCGACGATCAATCCCAGCAAGCACACGGCGATGAGGATCGCCCGCTCGCCGCGGCTGACCGGCAACCAGAAGGCCAGGGGAATCAACAGTACGTTGAGCAATACCAGTTGGCGGAAAGCAGCTTCGCCCTTGAAGGCGGCGCGCAGGCCGTCCAGCGAATAGCCTGCGGCGTTAAGTATGCGTTTGAGGCCGGTCTGGCCCTTGAATGGCGACATGTAGGGTCACTTGAGAAAAGAAGCGCTGCAGCCTAATGCAGCCCGAGTCAAAAAAGCGTGAAGGCGCAAGGCCTTAACTACCGGATACCGATTCCATCTGTTGCAGCAGCAGCGCCGCTTGGGTCCGGGTACGCACACCCAGCTTGCGGAAGATCGCCGTCACATGCGCTTTGATAGTCGCCTCCGAAACACTCAGCTCATAAGCGATCTGCTTGTTCAGCAGCCCTTCGCAGACCATGGTCAGGACCCGGAACTGCTGTGGGGTCAGGCTCGCCAGACCTTCGCTGGCGGCCTTGGCCTCAGCCGAGACATCGACTTTCTCGAACGCCTGCGGTGGCCACCAGACTTCACCATCGAGGACTTTGCGCACGGCCTCCTGGATCACTTCCAGAGGGCTGGACTTGGGAATGAAGCCACTGGCACCGAACTCCCGAGACTTGACCACCACTGCTGCTTCTTCCTGGGCCGAGACCATCACCACCGGGATCTGCGGGTATTGGCCACGCAGCAGGACCAACCCGGAGAAGCCATAGGCGCCAGGCATGTTCAGGTCCAGGAGCACCAGGTCCCAGTCGGATTTTTCGGTCAGGCGCGTTTCCAGCTCGGCGATGCTCGCCACTTCAACCAAACGCACGTCAGGCCCGAGGCCGAGGGTAACAGCCTGGCGCAAAGCGCTACGAAACAGCGGGTGGTCATCGGCTATCAGGATTTCGTATGTGGCCATCGATCTATGGATCCTGTTCTGTGCCAGGCGCAGGAGGGGTAAGTGGGTCGCCTGGCGGGCAACTCAGGGGGCAAACGCAGGTCCGCGCCCGGAAAGGCACGGCGAAGTCCGGGTAGCAGCATCTTCGTCGTGCCCGAATCGGCGCCAAGGATGCCGAGCCCGGTCCGGGTGGTCAAGCCAAATGCCCGGCCGGCCTCGCCCGCCCTGACTGCCAGCCCCGGCATTATGGACCAATCCGGCGCGCCCGCCCCTTGTACTATAGGAAGGTTTGCAAACGCTGGTGTGCGCTGTCCTGGTCGTCCAACGGCAAATGCCGCTTGGCGCTCAGGTAGTGGGTGCTGAACACATCGAGGTAGGCATCCAGGGCTTGGGCAGCCTGCTGGTCGCCAGCCAGCTCTAGGCACATGGCTGCTACTTCCGCGGTGCAAAAGTGATCATCACGCTTGGAGCGGCGCAGGCGGTAGCGGGACATCTGTTCCGGCTGCAGGCTCAGCACCGGGAAACGCTCCAGGTAAGGGCTCTTGCGGAACATCTTGCGCGCCTCGGTCCAGGTGGCGTCGAGCAGAATGAACAACGGACGCTTGCCAGGCTCGCGCGCCACCTCGGTCACCACTCGCTCAGGCGCGACGAACTCGCCCGGGAAGACGATGTAAGGCTGCCATTGCGGTTGCTCGAGCAACGCCAGCAGCTTTTCGTCGACCTGAGTACGCTGCCAGCCGAACGCCGAAGTGTCGGTGATCAGGTCGGCGATCAACCAACCAGTGTTGGTGGGCTTGAGTGGCTCGGTGTCATGCATCACTAGGCACATGCCCGACTCGGCGCTGACCTTGGGCCGCCAGGCGCACAGGCAATGGCTGATAATCACCCGGCAACCCGGGCAACGCTCTGCCCGCGATCCCCGGGCAACGAAAGGTTTGCTACTGCGCGCCAGGCGCTCGGCGCGCAGGCGCGCTACGGCATGACTCATGACGGGCGGCAACGCTGATGGAAGGAAATGGACACTGCGGCAACTCGGACAGAAAACAAAGCGCCAGTTTACCAGAGGGGCCGGCATTTGCCGTGCAGGTGGCAGGACACCTCCCTTATAATCGCAGACTTGGCACTTGTTCCATGGAACGCCATCGGTAGGCGCCGGTCAAATTGCCAGTCATCGAACCAGGAGAGATTCATGCTGCGTCTTATCGTCCCGACCCTGAGCCTGCTGTTTGCCCTACCCCTGGCGGCCCAGGCAGCCTCCAAACAGGAGTACGAGCTGACCCAAATGCTGCAGAAGGTCGCCAAGGAGAGCAGCGTCGGCACGCCCCGCGCAATCAACGAAGACATCCTCGACCAAGGCTATACCGTTGAAGGCAAGGCCTTGATCAACCACCTGAGCGTGCGCGAAAGCCATGCCCAGCAGATGCTTGCCAATCCGGACCAGGTCCGCAGCCAGCTTGGCGACAGTGTCTGCAGGAACAACGGCTACCGTCAGTTGCTCTCCAAGGGTGCCGTACTGGTCTATCGCTTCACCGTCTACAAGAGCAACCGCCCAGTCATGGATCAGCCTTTCGACGCCGCCAGCTGCGTTGCGGGCAACAAGAAGTAAACTCAGGCGACCCGATCATTGTCGTTAGCGCGCCGCTGCTCCTCATCGGCGCGCAACTCCGCCAGCAGGGCCTGGAGGTAACGCGAATGCCGCTCTCCCCCCTCCAGCCGACGCCGGCACTCCGCCTCCAGGCTTAGGTTATTGGCCCGGGCAGCACGTTCCAGCAACTGGAGCAGTTGCCGGTCAACCTCCAGAACCAGCCGATGCATAGCGCAACCTCTGCGCATGGCCATTGAAGCTACTGCCCCCAGTTAACCAGAGGCGCAAGACGATTGGATCCTGCCTGACGAACGGCCAAATCAACGCCATTCGGCACGAAGAGGCGCCAGGGTCTAGATTGATAGCGAACACTTGGATTTTTCAACGGCAAGCAAAGGGGGTCTGTGCCGCCGTACCTGCGTTCCCGTTACCGGAACAACGACAACAAGATGGATTTACTGCCCCTGCACCAGGTCCTTGAAGGCCTGCTGCAATGCTCGGGACTCACACTCGAGCCACAGCAGCCAGCGACACACGCAGTGTCGCGGCCGGGAACATGCCATCGGCCCGGTCAGAGGTTTTGCTGCAGAAGGAGACGTTGAATGCCTTACCAACCGAACGAGCTACTGTTCAACCATTTCAGGGACAACGGAATCGACCTGAGCAAGATTGACGAGCAACTGCAACTGGTCGCGCCAAACAGTCCCAACCTGCCGCTGTACCGCGACATGATGCTGACAGTCCTGCGCATGGCCCATGATGACCGCAATCGATGGAATGCCAAGATCACCCTGCAGGCCCTGCGTGAACTAGACCATTCCTTCCGCACCCTGGAACGCTACAAAGGACGTCGCAAGGTCACCGTATTCGGCTCGGCCCGTACACCGCTGGAGCATCCGATGTACGCCCTGGCCCGGGAGCTGGGTGCTACCTTGGCACGCTCCGACCTGATGGTCATCACGGGCGCCGGCGGCGGCATCATGGCCGCCACTCATGAAGGCGCTGGCGTAGAGCACAGCCTTGGCTTCAATATCACCCTGCCCTTCGAACAACATGCCAACGCTACAGTGGACGGTACCGACAAACTGCTGCCCTTCCACTTCTTCTTCATCCGCAAGCTGTTCTTCGTCAAGGAAGCCGATGCACTGGTGCTCTGCCCAGGTGGTTTTGGCACCCTGGACGAAGCACTGGAAGTGCTGACCCTGATCCAGACGGGCAAGAGCCCGCTGGTCCCCGTGGTCCTGCTGGACTCCCCCGGCGGCACGTTCTGGCGGGATGCCCTGGATTTCATCAGCCGCCAGCTGGAAGAAAACCGCTATATCCTGCCCAGCGACATGAAGCTGCTGCGCCTGGTGCACAGTGCCGATGAAGCGGTGGAGGAAATCAATCAGTTCTACAGCAACTACCACTCCAGCCGCTGGCTGAAGAACCAGTTCGTGATCCGTATGCATCACCCACTCAGCGAGGCGGCGCTGCATGAGTTGCAGGAAGGTTTTTCTGACCTGCGCCTGAGCGGCAAGTATCACCAGCATGCCGAAAGCGGTGCAGAGCATGATGAAGGCAACTTCAACCACCTGACTCGCCTCGCCTTCGCCTTCAATGGCCGTGACCAGGGCCGCCTGCGTGAACTGGTGGACTTCATCAATCTGCCGGAGAACTGGGCCAAGCCCCAACCCATGCACACCACCCAGCGTGCTCGGGAAGCCCTGAAGGTGACCTGAAGCTAGTGGTCGGCCGCTAGTCGTCCAATCCTCGGCCGCTTAACAGGCGGCCGATCATCTCCATGGGGAAACCACGGTAGGCGAGAAAACGGGTTTGCTGGGCGCGGCTGCGCGGGTCATGAGGGAGCAGCCCTGCGAACTTGCGTTGCCAGACTTCCTGCAACCGGGCTGGCCAATCCACCCCGCACTCTCGCAGGGCCTGGTCGATGTCACCGCGGTTCAAGCCACGCTGACCAAGCTCTTCGCGAATACGCGCAGGCCCATAGCCGGCATTGGAACGATAGGAAATGAAGCTTTCGAGGTAGCGGGCTTCACTGAGCAGCCCTTCTTCGGCGAGACGATCGAGTGCTTGCTCGATCAACTCGTCGGGGGCGCCGCGCTGACGCAGTTTGCGCGTCAGCTCGACCCGACCATGCTCGCGGCGCGCGAGCAGGTCCATGGCTGTCCGCCGAACGGCGACGGGGGTGTCGAGTACAACGGACATGGGGCCAATCAATAGCCGGCGTCGGCGTCAGCCAGATTGTCGGCGTCCGCACCCGCCGCGGTGGCTTTGGCAGCGTTAGCACCAGCACCGGCGTTAAGCAGCTTTTCTCGGATCAGCCTCTCGAGTTCGGCACCAATAGCCTGGTTTTCCTGGAGGAACTTGGCCGCGTTGGCTTTGCCTTGGCCGATCTTGTTGCCTTGGTAGCTGTACCAGGCACCAGACTTCTCCACCAGACCATTAGCGACGCCGAGGTCGATGATCTCGCCGTTGCGGTAGATGCCCTTGCCGTAGAGGATCTGGAACTCTGCCTGACGGAAAGGTGGCGAAACCTTGTTCTTGACGATCTTGACGCGGGTTTCGCTACCGACCACCTCGTCGCCTTCCTTGACGGCACCCGTACGGCGGATGTCCAGACGCACCGAGGCGTAGAACTTCAGAGCGTTACCACCGGTGGTGGTTTCCGGGCTGCCGAACATCACGCCGATCTTCATGCGGATCTGGTTGATGAAGATGACCAGGCAGTTGGCGTTCTTGATGTTGCCGGTGATCTTGCGCAGCGCCTGGGACATCAGTCGGGCTTGCAGGCCCACGTGCATGTCGCCCATCTCGCCTTCGATCTCAGCCTTGGGCACCAGAGCGGCCACGGAGTCAACGATGATCACATCAACGGCGTTGGAACGCACCAGCATGTCGGTGATTTCCAGGGCCTGTTCGCCGGTGTCCGGCTGCGAGACCAGCAGGTCATCGACGTTGACACCCAGTTTGCCGGCGTATTCCGGATCCAGGGCGTGCTCGGCGTCGACGAAGGCACAGGTGGCGCCATTCTTCTGGGCTTCAGCGATGACCGACAGGGTCAGGGTCGTCTTACCGGACGACTCGGGGCCGTAGATTTCGACGATACGGCCCTTCGGCAGACCACCGATGCCCAGGGCGATGTCCAGGCCCAGGGAGCCGGTGGAAATGGCCGGGATGGCCTGGCGCTCATGATCACCCATGCGCATGACCGCGCCCTTGCCGAATTGGCGTTCGATTTGACCCAGGGCCGCAGCCAAGGCGCGCTTCTTGTTGTCGTCCATTGAAGTCCTCACGTAATCGACTGGGCCTGACGGCCGGAACAACTGTATAAGTAGCCAGTATTATTCCACAGGGATTCGTTCCCGCCTACCCCCGTTTTCGATTTACTCTGCGCCAAGCTGTAACAAGCCCTCTAGGGCGGCGATCACCGTTTGTCGGCGCACCGCTTCGCGGTCACCCTCGAAGTGCCGGCACTCGCTGCTGACGTGGGTGCCATCGACCCAGGCCAGCCACACGGTGCCCACCGGCTTGCCCGGCGAGCCACCGTCGGGCCCGGCTACACCGCTGACCGCCACGGCGAAACGCGCGCCACTGGCTGCCTGGGCGCCTCGGGCCATGGCCTCGACCACTTCCTGGCTGACCGCCCCGACCAGAGGGAACAAGGTCGATGGCACATTCAGTTGGCGGGTCTTCTGGGCGTTGGAATAGGTCACATAGCCGGCCTCGAACCAGGCCGAACTGCCAGGAATCCGAGTGATGGCCTCGGCGATACCCCCGCCGGTGCAGGACTCAGCAGTGCTCACCTGGGCATTGAAACGCCGCAAATGTTCGCCCAGGCGGGCGGAAAGGACAGTGATCGGGTCCATGGCAGGCTCCTGGAAAGTCTGCGCACTACCCTACCATCACAACCGGCCAGGACAAATGCTCTTGCCCCGACCCCGCTTGCCATCTTGACGACCATAGAGAGGCCCTCGCACGGGGTTAACTCGTCGCCCATGCGTACTCTTCCTTGTGTCAGTGATCCTGATTGCGTTCGGGACTGGAGGGCTCGTGCAGCCCTAGACGACGGGCGGCCCAGCGTTCATAAAAACCGATCGCCACATCGGCGCCGGTCATGGCAGTGAGGCAACCAAAGGCGCTGGCGCTCCAGATCGACATGCCGCTGGCGTACAGCAGCATCACCGCCGACACCCCACAAACCATGCAGGCTCCGGAGCGCAACGCCAGCCGCCGCACCAGCGCCCAGCCTCGCGCCCCCGCCTTGTCAGCCCGCCACATTTCGCCAAAAAGCCCGCCCAGTAGTGCCAGGACGACCACCAACCAGACTGGCATCTCCAGCAACATCTGTTGCTCGTTCGTCACTGTCCTGTCTCCTGTGTGATAACCCGGCGACGGCATGTCGCCAGGCCGGTTGTGGTAGAACTTGGCATTGCAGAAAACCGATAGCCCAGGTCTTTCAGCAATGCCTTGTCGAACTGCTAGCCATCGCCTGCCTGCCGGTTAGCTGCTTCTGGCAGCTCAAGACCGCACAATCGGGGCCCGTGTAACCACAGCGGCTGACCGGCTTGAGACACAGGCTATGCATCAATGCATATACAGTCAATGCATTTCGACAATTTTCTATGCATTTAATTTTGCTGATATGCATGGAAGCCTTAGCCTCTCTAGGCTGTAGGGCTTTTCGCAGACGA
Organism: Pseudomonas sp. X10; assembly: GCF_054889225.1. Taxonomy (NCBI): domain Bacteria; kingdom Pseudomonadati; phylum Pseudomonadota; class Gammaproteobacteria; order Pseudomonadales; family Pseudomonadaceae; genus Pseudomonas; species Pseudomonas sp. X10. The sequence goes on from NZ_CM142677.1 coordinate 4,320,852, forward strand.
AAAAAAAACCCGCCAAAGCGGGCTTCATCTGATCGAAAGGAGCTCTCAACGGGCGTACATGCCCCACCAGAACACATGACCAAGGATGCTGATCTGCTCTTCCTGCATCTGCTGGAAGCTGTAGTCCTCGTCGGGGTGCTCATCGCGATTGAAGCTGCGCAGGCGGATGCCAGTGGGCAGTCGGTAGAGTTGCTTCACACGCAGTTGGCCGTTGTGATTGATGGCATAGAGGTCACCATCGATGATGTCGCCAATCGAGCTCTTGCCGGTGTTGACCCCGACCGTAGCGCCATCGCGCAACACTGGTAGCATGCTGTTGCCACGCACGGTCACACATTTGGCCTGGTCGAACTGCACGCCGTTGTGGCGCAGGCTACGCTTGCCGAAGCGTAACCGTGCCCGCTCGCTTTCCTCGATGACAAATCGTCCTGATCCTGCTGCCAACTCGACCTCGCGAAGAAAGGGGATGGACACCTCGTCGTCCTCGACCGGCGTCTCGTCATCCCACAGGCTGATGTCATTAAGATCGGCATGGCCATGCGCCGGCTGCGCCGCTTCACGCGAGCCACCCAGGTCGGCACGGCCACGCAGTTGATCGGTGCTCACGCCGAAGTACTCGGCGATCTTCGACACATGCTTGTCCGAAGGGTCGACGATCTTCTCGCTGAGAATCCGCGACAGGGTCGATTGGGGCACGCCCGTACGCCGGTGCAGTTCCGTCGGGGAGAGGCCGTGGCGGTCGAGCAGTGCTCTGAGAACGGTTGCTACGTTGCGTTTTTGCATATTTCGCATAATGCCGGGCAGCGCCATCAAATGCAATTGCTCAAATGCATGCGAGACAGAGGGTCGCGAATGCCCCTCTATAAGGAAAATCCCTGTACCATTAGCCGTTTCGCAATTGTCTCCATGGACACACCGCTGTAAGGCCCTGAATGTCTGATCTCTCCGCACACACACCGATGATGCAGCAATACTGGAGGCTGAAAAACCAGCATCCGGACCAGCTGATGTTCTACCGCATGGGCGACTTCTACGAGATCTTCTACGAAGATGCGAAGAAAGCCGCGAAACTGCTGGATATCACCCTGACCGCTCGTGGCCAGTCGGCGGGCCAGTCGATTCCCATGTGTGGTATCCCCTTCCACTCGGTGGAAGGCTACCTCGCTAAGTTGGTCAAGCTGGGCGAATCGGTGGTGATCTGCGAGCAGATCGGCGACCCAGCCACCAGCAAAGGGCCCGTGGAACGCCAGGTGGTACGTATCATCACCCCAGGCACGGTCAGCGACGAAGCGTTGCTCGATGAGCGCCGCGACAACCTGATCGCCGCGCTGCTCGGTGACGAGCGCCTGTTCGGCCTGGCCGTGCTGGACATCACCAGTGGTAACTTCACCGTCCAGGAGATCAAAGGCTGGGAAAACCTGCTGGCCGAGCTCGAGCGCATCAACCCGGTGGAGTTGCTGATTCCTGATGACTGGCCACAGGGCCTGCCGGCGGAGAAACGCCGGGGTTGCCGGCGCCGTGCGCCGTGGGACTTCGACCGTGATTCGGCGCGCAAGAGCCTGTGCCAGCAGTTCGCGACCCAAGACCTCAAAGGCTTCGGCTGCGACAAGCTGACGTTGGCCATTGGCGCCGCCGGTTGCCTGCTGGCCTACGCCAAGGAAACCCAGCGTACCGCCCTGCCTCACTTGCGCAGCTTGCGCCACGAGCGCCTGGACGACACCGTGGTGCTCGATGGCGCCAGTCGTCGCAACCTGGAACTGGACATCAATCTGGCCGGTGGGCGCGATAACACCCTGCAATCGGTCATCGACCGCTGCCAGACCGCCATGGGCAGCCGCTTGCTGAGCCGTTGGCTGAACCGCCCACTGCGTGATCTCAAAGTACTGCAGGCGCGCCAAGGTTCCATCCGCTGCCTGCTGGACAGCTACCGCTTCGAAAAGCTACAGCCGCAACTGAAGGAAATCGGCGACATCGAGCGGATCCTCGCCCGTATCGGCTTGCGCAATGCCCGCCCACGCGACCTGGCGCGCCTGCGCGATGCCCTCGGCGCCCTGCCCGAACTGCAGAACGCCATGGCCGAGCTGGAGGCACCGCACCTGGCGCGCCTGGCCGCCATTACTGGCACCTACCCGGAACTGTCGGGACTGCTGGAAAAGGCCATCATCGACAACCCACCCGCGGTGATCCGCGACGGTGGCGTGCTCAAGACCGGCTATGACAGCGAACTCGACGAGCTCCTGGCCATGAGCGAGAACGCCGGCCAGTTCCTCATCGACCTGGAAGCCCGGGAAAAGGCTCGTACCGGCCTAGCCAACCTCAAGGTCGGCTACAACCGTGTGCATGGCTATTTCATCGAGCTGCCAAGCAAGCAAGCTGAACAAGCGCCCGCCGACTACATCCGCCGGCAGACGCTCAAAGGTGCCGAACGCTTCATCACGCCCGAACTCAAAGCCTTCGAAGACAAGGCGTTGTCGGCCAAGAGCCGTGCCTTGGCCCGCGAGAAGATGCTCTATGACGCACTGCTAGAAACCCTGATCGGGCACCTGGCACCGCTGCAGGACACCGCCGCCGCGCTGGCTGAGCTGGACGTGCTGAGCAACTTGGCCGAGCGCGCCCTGAACCTGGACCTGAACTGCCCTAGCTTCGTCGACGAGCCGTGCCTGCGTATCGACCAAGGGCGTCACCCGGTGGTCGAGCAAGTGCTGACCACTCCGTTCGTGGCCAATGATCTGGCGCTGGACAACAGCACCCGCATGCTGATCATCACCGGCCCGAACATGGGCGGTAAATCCACCTATATGCGTCAGACCGCGCTGATCGTGCTGATGGCGCACATCGGCAGTTTCGTGCCAGCCACGCGCTGCGAGCTGTCGCTGGTCGATCGTATCTTCACCCGCATCGGTTCCAGCGACGATTTGGCTGGCGGACGTTCGACCTTCATGGTCGAGATGAGCGAAACCGCGAACATCCTGCACAACGCCACCGACCGCAGCCTGGTGCTGATGGACGAGGTGGGCCGTGGTACCAGTACCTTCGATGGCCTCTCGCTGGCTTGGGCCGCAGCCGAGCGCCTGGCCCAACTGCGCGCCTACACTCTGTTCGCCACCCACTACTTCGAACTCACGGTCCTACCGGAGAGCGAACCCCTGGTGGCCAACGTGCACCTCAATGCCACCGAGCACAACGAACGCATTGTCTTCCTGCACCACGTGCTGCCTGGCCCGGCCAGCCAGAGCTATGGCCTGGCCGTAGCGCAACTGGCCGGCGTACCGGCACCGGTGATCCAGCGTGCCCGCGAGCACCTGGGCAGGCTGGAGACCTCCAGCCTGCCCCATGAAGCCCCAGTCGTTGCTAACGGCGCGCCCGCTGTCCCGCATCAGAGCGACCTGTTTGCCAACCTGCCGCACCCGGCGATTGAAAAGCTCGGCAAGCTCGACCTGGACAACATGACACCGCGCCAAGCTATCGAAATGCTCTATACACTGAAGACTCTGTTATAACGCGCACCCGCGCAAGCTGATAGAATCGCGCGCGGTTTGCCGGTGCTGCAGGCTCCTAGCCTGGCCTGCAGCCACACACCTGTAAACCGCGCGGCCCTGTAAGGAAGGGCACGCTGCCGTCGCCTGAGGAGAAAATTAGAAATGACCTTCGTCGTCACCGACAACTGCATCAAGTGCAAGTACACCGACTGCGTAGAAGTCTGTCCGGTGGACTGCTTCTACGAAGGCCCGAACTTCCTGGTCATCCACCCGGACGAGTGCATCGACTGCGCTCTGTGCGAGCCGGAATGCCCTGCCCAAGCCATCTTCTCGGAAGATGAAGTGCCTGATGACATGCAGGAGTTCATCGAGCTGAACGCCGAGTTGGCGGAGATCTGGCCAAACATCACCGAGAAAAAGGACGCACTGCCGGATGCCGAAGAGTTCGACGGCGTCAAAGGCAAGATCAAGGATCTGGAGCGCTAAGGGCTCTATTCCTTACCTCGCAAAAAAGGCCCTGTATCAGGGCCTTTTTCATATACGCAAGGCAAAAAAAGGGGCGGTTTGACCCGCCCACATTTTTTTCCGTAGTCCCTGTTGTCCTTGCTCATCATCCTGATGAATCGCATCCTGCGATGTCCTTGGCTGTCATCCCTGAAAGCCTGTGCCAGTCCGTCGACACAGTTCGAATACTAGCTATTCCAGCACAGCGAGCAAGCGGAAAACCTCTCAAAAAAAGACAGCCGAAACAACTGTGAAAACAAAAAAACCTATAAATATCAACAAGTTAAACAAATACTGACTTTGAAAACGACAATGATTTACTAATCCCTACGGCGATGACTTACATCACAAGTAAGCAATCGCTTACACGGAATGCAACGCTAAAGGTGTCTTGATATTTCATCGCAGAAACAAAAACGCCCCGAGGTCGTCGGGGCGTCTTGCAAAACAGCGGCGTTTACTGGAAAAGCGACTCACTTGAGAGGCCGTTCTTCTCCAAGATCTCACGCAGGCGCTTGAGGCCTTCGACCTGGATCTGCCGCACTCTTTCACGGGTCAGGCCGATCTCCAGTCCCACATCCTCCAGGGTGCTGCTTTCATGGCCGCGCAAGCCGAAGCGGCGGATCACCACCTCACGCTGCTTGTCGGTCAGCTCTCCAAGCCACTGGTCGATGCTCTGGGAGAGATCGTCGTCCTGCAGCAGCTCGCAGGGGTCGGTCGGCCGGTCATCGGTCAAGGTATCGAGCAAGGTCTTGTCGGAGTCCGGCCCCAGGGAAACATCAACCGAGGATACCCGCTCGTTGAGCCCGAGCATGCGCTTGACCTCAGCGACCGGCTTCTCCAGAAGACTGGCGATTTCTTCCGGGGACGGTTCGTGGTCAAGCTTCTGGGTCAGCTCCCGCGCGGCACGCAGGTAGACGTTGAGTTCCTTGACCACATGGATCGGTAAGCGGATGGTCCGAGTCTGGTTCATGATCGCCCGCTCGATGGTCTGGCGGATCCACCAGGTCGCGTAAGTGGAGAAGCGGAAGCCCCGTTCGGGGTCGAACTTCTCTACAGCGCGAATCAGGCCGAGGTTACCCTCCTCGATCAGGTCGAGCAGCGATAAGCCACGGTTCACATAACGCCGGGCGATCTTCACTACCAGGCGCAGGTTGCTTTCGATCATGCGCTTGCGACCGGCAGGGTCCCCCCGCTGCGACAGACGCGCGAAGTGCACTTCCTCTTCTGGTGAGAGCAGAGGAGAAAAACCGATTTCGTTTAGATACAGCTGGGTCGCATCAAGTGCCCGAGTGTAATCGATGTACTTGTGCTGTTTGAGCGATGGGCCTTGTTTGGCCTTGGTCCGAACCGAAGGTACAGCAGGTTCGTCTGACACCGCATCCGTTTCCAAAACGATGCCTGTTTCCATCACGAGCAGGTCATCGTCGATGTCAAACTCCGGCACTTCTTTACTGAGAGCCATTGTTATAGTCCTTTGCTGAGTTCGAACTCAGACTCGAGCGGCACCTGCTTCCCTGGCAGCGCTGGAGCCTGTCCCCTCTACGTCAGGAACAGGCCGGAAACAACAATCAACGGCGTGGCAGAAATTGTAATGGGTCGACTGGTTTGCCCTGGCGGCGAATCTCGAAATGCAGCTTCACCCGATCAGTGCCCGTGGACCCCATTTCGGCAATCGTCTGCCCTACCTTGACTTGCTGCCCCTCCCGAACCAAAAGCCTGCGGTTATGACCGTAGGCACTGACGTAGGTATCACCGTGCTTGATGATGATCAGCTCGCCGTAGCCCCTCAAACCACTTCCGGCGTAAACCACTGAACCATTAGCAGCAGCAAAAACAGGCTGTCCCAAATCACCGGCGATATCAATGCCTTTATTCAAACTACCGTTTGAAGCGAATTTTCCAATCAGCACGCCCTTGGCCGGCCATGCCCAACCACCAGCGGAACGCTCCGCAGCAGGTACTTGAGTCACCGTGGCGGCGGGAGCCGCAGGTGTCACAGCGGCCGGTTTACTGGTCGTGGTGCTGGCCGGTGGGGTGGTGGTTGCCACTGGACGACGGATGACGGTGGTCTTGCTCGAGGAGGATGGACTGGAGACCACCGTGGTGCGGCCTGCCGCGCCACTGCTGAAACGAATGGCCTGGCCGGGACGGATGGTATAGGGCGCGACAATGCCGTTGCGGGCCGCCAGCTCCTTGTAGTCCCAGCCATAGCGGAAGGCGATGGAGTACAGGGTGTCACCCGGCCGCACGACGTACTGCCCCGAAGTCACTGTAGGGCGCTTGACTACCGGGCTGTTGCGATCCACCACCCGCGCGCCGTTCGAGCTGGTGCTGGAACAAGCTGCCAGCAGGGTCCCCATGGCCAATGCAATCACCAGAAGCTTGAAGCTCGATAGATCCCTGCGCTGCCGAATGATTGTGTGACCCACCCGCCGCTTCCTCTCATGGTGACGTTTACGAAATGCAATATTGTTTCAATTATAACCGAGCGCACTCGACTTGGGTGTTTCGGTGCCAGATCAAAGTGGCGAGATCATCGCCTCGGGGCCCCGCCAGATAGACAGGGCAATGCTATGAGAATTCGCCAAGACCGAAAATAATGACGCCTGGGTCAGGCCAACGGCCCATTGAGCAGAGGTACGAATCGCACGGCGCCCAGGACCCGCCTGGAAAAACCCTGCTCTTCCCGCACGATAAGCATCAACTGTTGCGACTCTCCTGCCGACCCCACTGGAATCACCATGCGCCCGCCCGGTGCTAGCTGGTCCAGCAGCGCCTGGGGGACCTCCGGCGCCACGGCAGTGACGATGATGCCGTTGTAAGGGGCCAGAGCCGGCCAACCTTCACAACCATCGCCCCAGCGAAACACCACATTGCGCAGGTTGAGTTCGACCAGGCGCTCCTTGGCACGGTCCTGCAGCACCTTGATCCGCTCCACCGAAAAGACGCGCTCCACCAGTTGCGCCAGGATCGCCGTTTGGTAGCCAGAGCCAGTGCCGATCTCCAGCACCTTGTCCAGCGGCCCCGCCTCGAGCAGCAACTCGCTCATATGGGCGACCATAAAGGGCTGCGAAATGGTCTGGTTGTGGCCGATCGGCAGCGCAGTGTCTTCATAGGCACGATGGGCCAGGGCCTCATCGACGAACAGGTGGCGCGGGGTACGGCGTATCACCTCGAGTACCCGGGTGTTCGTCACCCCCTCTTCGTACAGGCGCTGGATCAGGCGTTCACGCGTGCGCTGGGAGGTCATGCCAATACCGTGTCGCATCATATCGTCCTGTTCGCGCATCAGAGCAGCCCCTCCAGCCATCCATCGAGGCGCTCGAAAGCGTCATTGAAGGTACGGTCCAGTTGCAGTGGCGTGATTGACACATAGCCCTGCATCACCGCGTGGAAATCGGTGCCCGGGCCACCGTCCTCGGCATCCCCTGCCACGGCGATCCAGTAACCTTCCTTGCCACGAGGGTTGACCACCTTGGTCGGAGCTGCCGCCCGTGCCCGGTGTCCGAGACGGGTGAGCTGGATGCCGCGGATGTGTTCCAGCGGCAGGTTGGGAATATTCACATTCAGCACCGTGCGCGGAGGAAGCTCCAGGCGTGACTGCGCCTCGACCAGGCGACGGGCGATGTGTGCAGCGGTTGGCAGGTTGTCCGGCTGGCGCGAGATCAACGAAAAGGCCAGCGAGGTGCCGCCCAGGAAGCGCCCTTCCAGCGCGGCAGCGACCGTACCGGAATACAGCACGTCATCGCCCAGGTTGGCCCCCAGGTTGATGCCCGAGACAACCATGTCGGGCGTTTCCGCCAACAAGCCATTGAGCCCCAGGTGAACACAGTCGGTGGGGGTGCCATTGAGGCTGATGAAGCCGTTGGCGAGGATCTGCGGGTGCAGCGGCCGATCCAGCGTCAGCGAACTGCTGGCGCCGCTCTTGTCTTGATCCGGGGCAATCACCACGCACTCGGCATAATCCGCCAGCGCAGCGTGCAGCGCGGCGAGGCCAGGTGCGGTGACACCGTCGTCATTCGAAATCAGAATACGCATGGGCTGTCCGTCTGCCCTACCGGCACCAGATCGACAAGCTCGCGCACCACTACGGTGGCGAAGCATCCGGCCGGAAGGACGAATTCCAGTTGCAGGATATCAGGCTCGGGATAATGCCACGTCAGCTCGCCAATAGGGAGCCGAAGGATACGCCGTTCGTGACTCATGCCCGCACGGGCGAGCCACTGGCACAATGGACCATGCTGCCCGCCGATCCGCTGTTCCACCTCGGCCGTGGCGCCGGCGGCGGGTGATGGCCCCTCGCCCCAGAGCGGGCCGGTCGGGTGCAGGTCGAGAATCTCCAGGCGCGGATCTGAGCATTCCGCCTCCCCTGCGGCAAAGAAACTCCGACTGTCCGTGAACGCCAACAAGTCTCCCACCTGTGCCAACTGCCAACTGCCATCGCCGACACGGGCCGCCAGCACCTGGTTGAACAGGTAGCTACGCGCTGCCGAGAGCAGCCGTGAACGCAGGTTGCGCTGTTCCGGGAGTGCTTCCCTGGCGGCCCAGTCGCGGGCATCGTGCACGTTGCCGCCAGCATGGCCGAAGCGCTGGCTGCCAAAATAGTTGGGAACACCCTGACGCCGTAGTTGCTCCAGCCGCGCATCCAGTGCCTGGCGGTCAGCTGCCAGAGACGTCAGCCGCAGGGTGAAACCGTTGGCCGAATGAGCGCCACGCTGCAGCTTGCGCTGGTGGCGCACTTGCTTGAGCACGCGCAGGCTATCGTCCTCGGCGCGCGACAGGTCAGGGTCGGCCTTGCCCGGCAAGTGCAGGCTGAACCACTGCCGGGTCAGGGCCTGGCGGTCCTTGAGCCCGGCATAGCTGATGGCCCGCAGCGGCACGCCGGCTGCCCGAGCCAGGCGTCGGGCGGCTTCTTCGGTGTTCAGCTCGCGCTTCTCGACCCACAACCAGAGGTGTTCACCCTGGCCGGAAAGGGGAATGTCCAGCACCTCGTCGACCTGGAAGTCCTCGGCCACCGCCTTGAGCACCGCGGTCCCCAGGGACTCGCCACAGGCGCGCGGCCCAAGCAGCTCGAATTCGGTCATGCTTGCAGCAGCAGGGCGACAGCGTGTACGGCAATGCCCTCCTCACGCCCGGTGAAGCCGAGTTTCTCAGTGGTGGTGGCCTTGACGTTCACCTGATCGAGAGCGACTTGCAGATCTTCGGCAATCAGCTGGCGCATGGTCTCGATGTGCGGCGCCATTTTTGGCGCCTGGGCCACGATGGTGGCATCGACATTACCGACCTTCCAACCCTTGGCCTGGACGATCCGGAGCACATGACGCAACAGCACACGGCTATCCGCTCCCTTGAATTGAGGGTCGGTATCAGGGAAGTGCTTGCCGATATCCCCCAGCGCGGCCGCGCCCAGCAAGGCATCGCTCAGGGCGTGCAACAGCACATCGCCGTCGGAATGGGCAAGCAGGCCGTATTTGTGCGCAATACGCACTCCACCCAAGGTAATGAAATCGCCGTCCGTGAAACGGTGCACATCGTAGCCGTGGCCAATACGCATAGAAAAACGCCCTGATTGAGTCAGGGCGTGATTCTACCTGCTTTACCCAGCCTTGGGCGGGGTTTGTCGGCTCACAGCAGCCCCAGCGACACGGCGTGGTGGCGCAGGTGCTCATCGATGAAGCTGGCGATGAAGTAGTAGCTGTGGTCGTAACCCGGTTGCAAACGCAGGGTCAGCGAATGCCCGCCTTTTCTGGCCGCTTGCTCGAGGGCCTCGGGTTTGAGCTGCTTTTCCAGGAAGTCGTCGCGATCACCCTGATCGACCAACAGCGGCGGGCACTGTCCGGACGGCGTTTCGGCAAGCAGGACACTGGCATCCCACTCGCGCCAGCGCGAACGCTCCTCGCCCAGGTAACGGGAGAAGGCTTTCTCCCCCCAGGGGCAGTCCATCGGGTTGCTGATCGGCGAAAAGGCCGAGACCGAACGGTAGCGCCCCGGGTTGCGCAGGGCACACACCAGAGCCCCATGACCGCCCATCGAGTGCCCGCTGATGCTGCGCTGGTCCGAAGCCGGGAAATGCGCTTCGATCAGGGCAGGCAACTCATCCACCACATAGTCATGCATGCGGTAGTGTCGGGCCCAGGGTTGCTGAGTAGCATTGAGGTAGAACCCGGCGCCGAGGCCAAAGTCCCAAGCACCATCCGGGTCCCCCGGCACCTGCTCGCCACGCGGACTGGTGTCCGGGGCCACGATGATCAGCCCCAGCTCGGCAGCCAGACGCTGCGCGCCGGCCTTCTGCATGAAGTTCTCATCAGTGCAAGTCAGGCCGCTGAGCCAGTACAGCACGGGCAGCTTCTCGCCTTGCTCGGCCTGCGGAGGCAGGTACACGGCGAACACCATGTCGCAATCCAGCACCTGGGAGTGGTGCCGGTAACGCTTGTGCCAGCCGCCGAAGCTCTTCTGGCAGGAGATGTTTTCCAGGCTCATGGCGGACCTCAGAAGTGGATCACGCTGCGGATGCTCTTGCCTTCATGCATCAGGTCGAAGGCTTTGTTGATGTCCTCCAGGCCCATGGTATGGGTGATAAAGGTATCCAGCGGGATTTCACCCTTCTCGGACATTTCCACATAGCTCGGCAGTTCGCTGCGCCCACGCACGCCACCGAAGGCCGACCCACGCCAGACACGGCCGGTGACCAGTTGGAACGGGCGGGTGGAGATTTCCTGGCCGGCCCCGGCCACGCCGATGATCACCGATTCGCCCCATCCCTTGTGGCAACACTCCAGGGCCGCGCGCATCAGTTGGACATTGCCCACGCACTCGAAGGAGAAATCCACACCACCATCGGTGAGGTCGACAATGACGTCCTGGATCGGGCGGTCATAGTCCTTGGGATTGACGCAATCGGTGGCGCCCAATTGGCGGGCGATCTCGAACTTGCCTGGGTTGATGTCTACCGCGATGATCCGCGACGCCTTGGCCTTGACCGCGCCAATGATCGCCGACAGACCGATGCCACCCAGACCGAAGATGGCCACGGTATCGCCAGCCTTGACCTTGGCGGTATTAAGCACTGCGCCGATGCCGGTGGTCACGCCGCAGCCGAGCAGGCAGACCTTCTCCAACGGCGCTTCCTTCTGGATCTTGGCCACCGAGATTTCCGGTAGCACGGTGTACTCGGAGAAGGTAGAGGTGCCCATGTAGTGGAACAGTTGCTGGCCCTTGTAGGAGAAACGCGTGGTGCCATCAGGCATCAAGCCCTTGCCCTGGGTGGCGCGGATGGCCTGGCACAGATTGGTCTTACCGGAGCGGCAGAACTTGCATTGACCGCATTCCGGGGTATACAGCGGGATCACGTGGTCACCCACAGCCACCGACGTCACGCCCTCACCCACGGCCTCGACGATCGCCCCACCCTCGTGACCGAGGATCGACGGGAAGATGCCTTCCGGGTCCGCGCCGGACAAGGTGTAGGCATCGGTATGGCAGACACCGCTCGCCACCACCCGCAACAGCACCTCGCCGGCCTTGGGCATGGCTACGTCGACTTCGACGATTTCCAGGGGTTTCTTCGCCTCGAAGGCTACAGCGGCACGGGACTTGATCATTAATCGTCTCCAATCAGAGGGATGTATTCAGTCTCGCAGTGTAATTCATGGTCTTTTGATGAATAATCCAGACAAAGACAAAACATTATTGCCATGCAGGGATAATCAATGAGCAATCGCTGGGAGGGCATCGACGAATTCGTCGCGGTGGCGGAGTCGGGCCAATTCACTGCGGCGGCCGAGCGCCTCGGGGTGTCGTCCTCGCACATCAGCCGGCAGATCGCCCGCTTGGAAGAACGCCTGCAAACCCGTCTGCTCTACCGCAGCACCCGGCGCGTCACCCTCAGCGAGGCGGGACAGACCTTCTTGCAGCACTGTCAGCGCCTGCAGGACGGTCGCGAGGAGGCCCTGCGCGCCATGGGCGACCTGGCCAGCGAACCCAAGGGCCTGCTGCGCATGACCTGCGCGGTCGCCTATGGCGAGCGCTTCATCGTGCCGTTGGTGACCCGTTTCATGGCGCTGTATCCACAGTTGCGGGCCGAAGTCGAGCTGACCAACCGCCCCCTTGACCTGCTGCACGAAGGCATGGACCTGGCGATCCGCCTGGGCCGGCTGCAGGACTCCCGCCTCGTCGCCACCCGCCTGGCCCCTCGGCGCATGTACCTGTGTGCATCACCAGCCTACCTGGAACGCTACGGGCGGCCGCACAGCCTTTCAGAGCTGGCGCGGCACAACTGCCTGATCGGCAGCTCGGACATCTGGTCGTTGCAGCAGGACGGCCGTGAACTGAGCCAGCGGGTACAGGGCAACTGGCGCTGCAACAGCGGGCAGGCGGTGCTGGACGCCGCCTTGCTGGGCATAGGCTTGTGCCAGCTGCCGGACTATTACGTGCTGGAGCATTTGCAAACCGGTGCCCTGGTCTCGCTGCTCGAAGCCCACCAGCCGCCGAATACAGCGGTGTGGGCGTTGTATCCGCAGCAGCGGCACCTGTCACCGAAGGTGCGCCGGCTGGTGGATTATCTCAAGGACGGGTTGGCGCAGTTACCGGAGTATCGGGGAAGTTGAGGTAGGGTAGATCCCTGCTTCAGCATCGCGAGGCCCAACGCTGGCGCAACCATTCCAAATCTTCCGCCCGAGTGACTTTGATGTTGTCGCTGCGCCCCTCGATCAAGCGTGGCGCTTGGCCGGCCCATTCGATGGCGGAAGCTTCATCGGTGATCGATACATCAGCCACCAGGCTGTCCGCCAAGGCCCGGTGCAGCGCGCCAAGGCGGAACATCTGCGGTGTATAGGCCTGCCAGATGGTGCTGCGATCGACTGTGGCGCTGACCCGGCCATTGCCATCGGCACGCTTGAGGGTGTCACGCGCCGGCACCGCCAACAGCCCTCCCACCGGATCATCGGCCAACTCGGCCAGCAGATGATCCAGGTCGCTGCGCGCCAGGTTCGGTCGCGCGGCGTCATGCACCAGCACCCAGTCGCTGTCAGCGGCCCCCTGGGCATGCAGCAGCAGCAGGGCATTGAGCACTGAGTCAGCGCGTTCGCGGCCACCAGCGGCGCAGCGGATGCGCGGATCGCTGGCGCAACTCAGGCCTGGCCAGTAAGGGTCATCGGCCGCGATGCTGACCACCACCCCTTTGACGCAAGGATGATCGAGAAAACAGTCGAGGCTATGCTCGAGGAGGGTCTGCCCGCCCAGTTGCAAGTACTGCTTGGGGCGGTCGGCAGCCATGCGGGCACCCACGCCCGCCGCAGGAATCACGGCCCAAAAGGCCGGTAGGGGCTGGTTCATTGCGGTAACTGGTAGAGGGTCTCGCCCTCCTTGACCATCCCCAGTTCATGGCGGGCCCGTTCTTCCACGGTTTCCATGCCTTTCTTCAACTCCAGGACTTCGGCATCAAGCACACGGTTACGCTCCAGCAGACGTTCGTTTTCCGCATGCTGTTCGGCGATCTGCTGCTTGAGCTCGGCCACTTGCGCCAGGCTGCCATTACCCACCCAAAGGCGATACTGCAGGCCACCCAGCAGTAGGAGCAAGATGAGAAACAACCAATAGGGACTGCGCATCAAGGTATCCAGAAGTAAAAGACCGCTACACCGAAGCGCTCAAAAAGCACGCCTCTGACAGCACGAAGCCTGGCCGAGGCCAGGCTTCGTCGACAGAAACCTGCATGAGGCGCCTGAACCTTCAACAGCAAGGTTCAGACAGCCCCGGCTGCCGTCTTTTTACCATCTCTTGCTCAGCCGCGAAACTCGGCGCGACCACGGTAAACCGCCTTGGCACCCAGTTGCTCTTCGATACGCAGCAGTTGGTTGTACTTGGAGACGCGGTCAGAACGGCACAGCGAGCCGGTCTTGATCTGGCCGGCAGCGGTACCCACGGCCAGGTCGGCGATGGTCGAATCTTCAGTCTCACCGGAGCGGTGCGAGATAACTGCCGTGTAGCCAGCAGCCTTGGCCATCTGGATGGCTTCCAGGGTTTCGGTCAGCGAACCGATCTGGTTGAACTTGATCAGGATCGAGTTGCCGATGCCCTTCTCGATGCCTTCCTTGAGGATCTTGGTGTTGGTCACGAACAGATCGTCACCGACCAGTTGGACCTTGGCGCCGATCTTCTCGGTGAGGATCTTCCAGCCAGCCCAGTCGGACTCGTCCAAGCCGTCTTCGATCGAAATGATCGGGAAGCGCTCGGTCAGGCCCTTCAGGTAGTCGGCAAAACCTTCGGCGTCGAACGACTTGCCTTCGCCAGACAGGTTGTACTTGCCGTCTTCATAGAACTCGCTGGCCGCGCAGTCGAGGGCCAGGGTCACGTCGCTGCCCAGCTTGTAGCCAGCCTTCTCGACAGCCTCGGCGATGGCGCCCAGGGCGTCTTCGTTGGAAGCCAGGTTCGGGGCGAAGCCACCTTCGTCACCCACGGCGGTGTTCAGGCCACGGGCCTTGAGCACGGACTTGAGGTGATGGAAGATCTCGGTGCCCATGCGCAGTGCATCGGAGAAGGTCTTGGCGCCAACCGGCTGGACCATGAACTCCTGGATGTCGACGTTGTTGTCGGCGTGCTCGCCACCGTTGATGATGTTCATCATCGGAACCGGCATCGAGTACTGGCCCGGAGTGCCGTTCAGGTTGGCGATGTGTGCGTACAGCGGCAGGTCCTGGTCCTGGGCAGCGGCCTTGGCGGCAGCCAGGGACACGGCGAGGATGGCGTTGGCGCCCAGCTTGGCCTTGTTCTCGGTACCGTCCAGTTCGATCATGGCGCGGTCCAGGGCCTTCTGGTCAGCAGGGTCCTTGCCCAGCAGCAGGTCGCGGATCGGGCCGTTGATGTTGGCAACAGCCTTCAGCACGCCCTTGCCCAGGTAACGGCTCTTGTCGCCATCACGCAGCTCCAGCGCTTCGCGCGAGCCGGTGGAAGCACCGGACGGCGCGCAGGCGCTGCCGATGATGCCGTTGTCGAGCAGTACATCGGCTTCCACGGTGGGGTTGCCACGCGAATCGAGAACTTCACGACCTTTGATGTCGACGATTTTTGCCATTGTTTTAAGCACTCCAAAATTGACGAAAACAACGCAGCTTAGGAAATCCGAACCTTTCGCCAGGTGTCTCGGGAGACAGGCAGGCCTGGCGAAGGCGGGCCCTGACTGATAGGTCAGGGGAAGAACGGGCGGTACTTTACCGGAGAAATGAGCGTTACGCGGTCTCTACCGTCGGAAAACTTTTCACCAGGTCATCCAATTGCTTGAGCTGGGCCAGGAATGGTTCCAGTTTTTCCAGACGCAGGGCGCAAGGGCCATCGCACTTGGCGTTGTCCGGATCCGGGTGGGCTTCCAGGAACAGCCCAGCCAGGCCCTGGCTCATGCCGGCCTTGGCCAGGTCGGTGACCTGGGCACGGCGCCCGCCAGCGGAGTCGGAACGGCCACCCGGCATCTGCAGGGCGTGGGTCACGTCGAAGAACACCGGATAGTTGAACTGCTTCATGATGCCGAAGCCAAGCATGTCCACCACCAGGTTGTTGTAGCCGAAACTGGAACCACGTTCGCAGAGGATCAGTTGGTCGTTGCCGGCTTCCTCGCACTTGGCCAGGATATGCTTCATCTCCTGGGGTGCGAGGAACTGGGCCTTCTTGATGTTGATCACCGCGCCGGTCTTGGCCATGGCCACGACCAAGTCGGTCTGCCGGGACAAGAAGGCCGGCAGTTGGATGATATCGCACACCTTGGCGACCGGCTCGGCCTGGAAGGGCTCATGCACGTCGGTGATCACCGGAACCTTGAAGGTCTGCTTGATCTCTTCGAAGATCTTCATCCCTTCTTCCAGGCCAGGGCCACGGTAGGAGTTGACCGACGAACGATTGGCCTTGTCGAAGCTGGCCTTGAACACGTACGGAATGCCGAGCTTCTCGGTCACCCGTACATACTCTTCGCAGACCTTCAGGGCCAGGTCACGGGACTCCAGGACATTCATGCCACCGAACAAGACAAATGGCTTGTCGTTGGCGATCTCGATGTTACCGACGCGGATGATCTTCTGGGTCATGGATCAGACCTTGCTCTTGTGTGCCAGGGCCGCCTTGACGAAACCGCTGAACAGAGGATGGCCATCACGCGGGGTCGACGTGAACTCCGGGTGGAACTGGCAGGCAACGAACCATGGATGATCCTTGGACTCGACCACCTCGACCAGGGCGCCGTCACCGGAGCGGCCGGAAACCATCAGGCCAGCATCCATCAGTTGCGGCAGCAGGGTGTTGTTGACTTCGTAACGGTGGCGGTGGCGCTCGACGATCACGTCCTTGCCATAGCATTCGTGGACCTTGGAGCCGGCTGCAACCTGGCACTCCTGGGCACCCAGGCGCATGGTGCCGCCCAGGTCGGAGGCTTCGGTGCGGGTCTCGACGGCACCGGTGGCATCGGCCCACTCGGTGATCAGGCCGACTACCGGATGGCCGCTGTTGCGATCGAACTCAGTGGAGTTGGCGTCCTTCCAGCCCATGACGTTACGAGCGAACTCGATGACCGCGACCTGCATGCCGAGGCAGATGCCCAGATACGGCACCTTGTTCTCACGGGCGTACTGCACGGCGGTGATCTTGCCTTCCACGCCGCGCAGGCCGAAACCGCCCGGTACCAGGATGGCGTCGGCGCCTTCCAGCAGGCTGGTGCCCTGGTTCTCGATGTCTTCGGAGTCGATATAGCGCAGGTTGACCTTGGTGCGGTTCTGGATGCCGGCGTGGCTCATCGCCTCGATCAGCGACTTGTAAGCGTCCAGCAGCTCCATGTACTTGCCGACCATGGCGATGGTGACTTCGTGCTCGGGGTTGAGCTTGGCATCGACCACCTTGTCCCACTCAGACAGGTCGGCGCCGCCACACTGCAGGCCGAAGCGCTCGACGACGAAGTCATCCAGGCCCTGGGCATGCAGCACGCCTGGGATCTTGTAGATGGTGTCGACGTCTTCCAGGGAGATCACCGCACGCTCTTCGACGTTGGTGAACAGAGCGATCTTGCGGCGCGAGGACGCATCCACCGGATGGTCGGAGCGGCAGATCAGCACGTCAGGCTGCAGGCCGATCGAACGCAGCTCCTTGACCGAGTGCTGAGTTGGCTTGGTCTTGGTCTCGCCGGCGGTGGCGATGTACGGAACCAGGGTCAGGTGCATCAGCATGGCGCGCTTGGAGCCCACTTCGACGCGCAACTGACGGATAGCCTCGAGGAACGGCTGCGACTCGATGTCACCCACTGTACCGCCGATTTCCACCAGGGCCACGTCGGCATCGCCAGCACCCTTGATGATGCGGCGCTTGATCTCGTCGGTGATGTGCGGGATTACCTGGATGGTCGCACCCAGGTAATCGCCACGACGCTCCTTGCGCAACACGTGCTCGTAGATGCGACCGGTGGTGAAGTTGTTGTTCTGGGTCATGGTCGTGCGAATGAACCGCTCGTAGTGGCCCAGGTCAAGGTCGGTCTCGGCGCCGTCGTGGGTGACGAAAACTTCACCGTGCTGGAACGGGCTCATGGTGCCGGGGTCGACGTTGATGTACGGGTCCAACTTGAGCATGGTGACCTTGAGCCCCCGCGCCTCCAGGATGGCCGCCAGGGAAGCCGAGGCAATGCCTTTCCCCAATGAAGAAACAACACCGCCCGTGACGAATATGTAGCGCGTCATGAAAAACCCTAGAAGTCTGCGTTAAAGCGGCCAGCGCCGCCGAGGTAAGCGAAGGAAGGCCGAAGCCCCCGATCACCAGCGTCAATCACAGTGCACCTTGAAAAACTGCCGCGTCTGGACAGACCGGGGGTATACGCCCCGGCATGGAGCTCGCTAAACATTTTTAGAAATCGCCCAGCAAAAAACTGCTTGGTAATCGGCAACTCCTGTGATTTCGAGGAAAGCACAGAAGCTGTATCAAGAAGGGAGCGTAGTCTACCCGAATGTGCCTTTCATCTCAAACCTTGCGCGCTCGTCGGGACCTGCCAATGCAGCTGCCAATCCCCCTGGCTCAAGGCCGGTAAGTTGCCCACCGCCAGCAGCTGATCGCCCTGGAACAGCAGCGGCAGACGCAGGCGCGCGAAGTGCGGCACTTGCAGTTCATTGAGCAGGCGCTTGAGGTCGCGTCGGCCACGGCCCACGACCTGCAGGTTTTCTCCACCCTGGCGATAGGCGATGTGCAAAGGCCCCGGCGGCAGGCTGCCAGTGAGCCGGACAAGACCGTTGTCCGGCAGCGGCAGCGGCTTTTGCGGGTCAAGCCAGGCATGCTCGCCAGTTGGGGCCCGCTCCCAGTCCCCGGCCAGCCACCAGATCCGCTGGTGACTGCGCTGCAACTGACCATCGGTCAGGCGCCAGACCGGCTGGGCATCCTCGGCGGCGTCGCGCAGCGCCTCCCAGCCGGCCCAATGCCGGCTGTCGGGCAGGCGTGTGCGCGACGCCAGCCAATACTGCAAGGCATTGCGCTGTCGGGCAGGCGACAGCGCCGCCAGCGAGACCAGGTCCAGCGATTCCAGGCCCAGCCAATCGAACGGGCTGTCGCTGCGCGCCTCGGCCAGATCAGTGACCGCCAGCTCATCGAGCAACCCCAAGGCTTCGCTCAGGTGCCCAGCGCTGCGCGCCAGGTTCTGGGCTGCCTGTGGCCAACGCTGCTGCATCCGCGGGAACACCTCATGGCGCAGGTAGTTGCGAGCAAAGGCGGTATCCGTATTGGAAGGGTCTTCGACCCAGCCCAGGCCATGCTCATCGGCATAGGCCTGCAACTGGGCCCGCGACACGGCCAACAGTGGCCTGACCAACCTGCCCTGCCCAAGACGCCGCTCTGCCGGCATGGCAGCCAGACCGCGCAAGCCGGCGCCGCGCAGCAGTCGGAACAAAAGGGTTTCGGCCTGATCCTCACGGTGTTGTCCGGTCAGCAGGACCTCATCCGGCTCCAACACGTCGGCAAAAGCCGCGTAGCGCGCATCGCGGGCAGCCTGCTCGATGCTCGCACCTGGAACGACCTGGACATGAATGACCTGCAACTCGACACCCAGCTCGTCACACAGTCGCTGACAGTGGGCCGGCCAGGCCTCGGCAGCCGCCTGCAGGCCATGATGGATATGCACGGCACGTAATGGGGGGGTGTCATGGACTTGAGCGAAGCGGGTAAGCAAATGCAGGAGGACAGTGGAGTCCAGGCCGCCGGAGAAGGCGACCCGCCAGGCTGGAGCGTTGCGCCAGGGGGTAAGCCGAGGGGTGAGGTCGATCATGGGAGCCTCACATAGAGAAGCGGTGCTCACCTGGCTGGAACGGACGACCGGGGACACCGAGTCGCCGCTCCAGCAGGGGTAGTGCGGGCCTTAGAGGCCGTAGCTCATCAGACGGTCGTAACGACGCTGCAGCAAGGCGTCGTTGTCGAACGTCTTGAGCATGTCCAGTTGCTCGACCAGGTCGGCGCGGATACTTTCCGACATCTTCACCGGATCACGGTGTGCTCCGCCCAGAGGCTCGTCGATGACTTTGTCGACAATACCCAGGCCCTTCAGACGCTCGGCCGTGATGCCCATGGCTTCGGCTGCATCGGCGGCCTTGTCGGCGGTCTTCCACAAGATCGAGGCGCAACCTTCTGGCGAAATTACCGAGTAGGTGGAGTACTGCAGCATGTTCAACTGGTCGCAGACACCGATGGCCAACGCGCCGCCGGAACCGCCCTCGCCGATCACGGTAGCGATGATCGGCGTCTTCAGGCGCGCCATCACACGCAGGTTCCAGGCGATGGCTTCGCTCTGGTTGCGCTCTTCGGCATCGATGCCTGGGTAGGCGCCCGGCGTGTCGATAAAGGTCAAGATCGGCATCTTGAAGCGCTCGGCCATTTCCATCAGGCGGCAGGCCTTGCGGTAGCCCTCTGGACGCGGCATACCGAAGTTGCGGCGTACCTTTTCGCGCACTTCACGACCCTTCTGATGACCGATGACCATCACCGGCTGGCCGTCCAGGCGGGCGGTGCCACCGACAATCGCAGCGTCATCGGAGAAATGACGGTCACCGTGCAGTTCTTCGAATTCGGTGAAGATGTGCTGGAGGTAGTCCAGGGTGTAGGGACGACGCGGGTGACGGGCCAGACGGGCGATCTGCCAGCTGGTGAGGTTACCGAAGATGCTTTCGGTCAGGGCGCTGCTCTTGTCTTGCAGACGGGCGATCTCATCGCCGATGTTCAGCGAATTGTCGTTGCCAACCAGGCGCAGCTCTTCGATCTTGGCTTGCAGGTCGGCAATCGGCTGTTCGAAATCCAGGAAATTCGGGTTCATAGGCATCCGTCTTGGGTCTACGGCCAGGCGGCCGGCCGGTTGATCCGTTTGGCGCCCTACCTTAAGGGATCAGGCGCATTCAGGTCGAGATTAAAAATTCATCGATATTGCAAAAAGACGTTCTCACGCCCGAACTGGTCACGCAGGGCTTGAATCAGGCCATCGGCCGGGTCGATGCACCAGCTTTCGCCGAATTGCAGCATGGCCCGGGCATCGCTGCCGATATATTCCAGGGTGATCGGGCAGGCGCCGCGGTGGCGGGTGATCAGCTCACCGAGCCAGTTCAGGCGGTCGCCCTTGAGTGCGTCGCTGGCCACTTTCAGGCGCAGGCTCTCGGCCAGATTGGTGCGCGCATCCTCCATGCTCATCACCCGCTTGACCCGCAGACGCAGGCCACCAGAGAAGTCGTCATTGCTAACCTCCCCTTCGACCACCACCATCGCGTCAGTCTGCAGCAGCGCCTGGGCGGCCATGAAGGCATCGGCAAACAACGAAGCCTCGATCCGTCCAGAGCGGTCGTCAAGGGTGATGAAGCCCATCTTGTCGCCCTTCTTGTTCTTCATCACCCGCAGAGCAATGATCATGCCGGCCACCGTCTGGGTTTCCCGCGACGGCTTGAGGTCAATGATGCGCTGGCGGGCGAAACGGCGGATCTCGCCTTCGTACTCGTCGATCGGGTGACCGGTCAGGTATAGGCCGAGGGTGTCCTTTTCACCACGCAGACGCTCCTTGAGGGTCAGCTCACGGGCCTTGCGGTGGTTAGCGTAAACATCGGCGTCTTCTTCGACGAACAGGCCACCAAACAGGTCGGCGTGGCCGCTGTCGGCAGTACGCGCAGTCTGTTCGGCGGCCTTGATCGCCTCCTCCAGGGCCGAGAGCAGGACGGCGCGGTTGCGGTCGATGTTGGCCTGGTAGGCCTTGAGTTCGTCATGGAAGTGCGGGCCGAGGCGGTCCAGGGCGCCGCTGCGGATCAGGGCGTCGAGGGTACGCTTGTTGATGCGTTTGAGGTCGACACGCTCGCAGAAGTCGAACAGGTCCTTGAACGGACCGCCCTCGGCGCGGGCCTCGACGATGGCCTCCACCGGCCCTTCACCCACGCCCTTGATGGCCCCCAGGCCATAGACGATACGGCCATCATCGTTGACCGTGAACTTGAACTCGGAGTTGTTCACATCCGGCGCATCGAGGCGCAGCTTCATGCTGCGAACTTCCTCGATCAGCACCACCACCTTGTCGGTGTTGTGCATATCGGCCGAGAGCACCGCGGCCATGAACGGCGCCGGGTAGTGGGTCTTGAGCCAGGCGGTCTGGTAGGACACCAGGCCATAGGCGGCGGAGTGGGATTTGTTGAAGCCGTAGCCGGCGAACTTTTCCACCAGGTCGAAGATGTTGCCTGCCAGCTCGGCATCGATGCCGTTGTTCGCGCAGCCTTCAATGAAGCCGCCGCGCTGCTTGGCCATTTCCTCAGGCTTCTTCTTACCCATTGCACGGCGCAGCATGTCGGCGCCGCCAAGGGTGTAGCCGGCCATGACCTGAGCGATCTGCATCACCTGTTCCTGGTACAGGATGATGCCGTAGGTCGGTGCCAGAACCGGCTTGAGGCCTTCGTACTGGTAGTCAGGGTGCGGGTAGGCCAGCTCGGCGCGGCCGTGCTTGCGGTTGATGAAATCGTCCACCATGCCGGACTGCAGCGGGCCTGGACGGAACAGCGCCACCAATGCGATGAGGTCTTCCAGGCAGTCGGGCTTGAGCTTCTTGATCAGCTCTTTCATGCCCCGCGATTCAAGCTGGAACACCGCCGTGGTCTCGGCCTTCTGCAACAGGTCGTAGGTCTTCTTGTCATCGAGCGGGATGAAGTCGATGTTGAGGTCCGGCAGGTTCTTCTTGGCCTGCTCGCGGTTGATGGTCTCCATCGCCCACTTGATGATGGTCAGCGTCCGCAGGCCGAGGAAGTCGAACTTCACCAGGCCGGCCGCCTCCACATCGTCCTTGTCGAACTGGGTCACCAGGCCGCCACCCTCTTCGTCACAGGCGATCGGCGAGAAGTCGGTGAGCTTGGTCGGCGCGATCACCACGCCACCGGCGTGCTTGCCGGTGCCCCGGGTGACGCCCTCGAGCTTGAGCGCCATGTCCCAGATTTCACGGGCATCCTCGTCGCTCTTGAGGAAGTCGCGGAGCATTTCCTCCTGCTCGTAGGCCTTTTCCAGCGTCATGCCGACTTCGAAGGGGATCATCTTCGACAAGCGGTCAGCCAGGCCGTAGGACTTACCCTGGACCCGCGCCACATCGCGCACCACCGCCTTGGCGGCCATGGTGCCGAAGGTGATGATTTGGCTCACTGCGTTGCGCCCGTAGGCTTCCGCCACGTAGTCGATCACTCGGTCACGACCGTCCATGCAGAAGTCGACGTCGAAGTCGGGCATGGAAATACGTTCAGGGTTGAGGAAGCGCTCGAACAGCAGGTCATAGGCCAGCGGATCGAGGTCGGTGATCTTCAGCACGTAGGCCACCAGCGAGCCGGCACCCGACCCCCGGCCGGGGCCGACCGGAACGCCATTGTTCTTGGCCCACTTGATGAAGTCCATAACGATCAGGAAGTAGCCGGGGAAACCCATCTGGATGATGATGTCCAGCTCGAACTTAAGGCGGTCCAGGTAGACCTGGCGCTTTTCCTCGTAGTTGGGTGTGGTTTCCTTCGGCCAGAGCACTGCCAAGCGCTCTTCCAGGCCCTCGTGGGAAACATGGCGCAGGTAGTCGTCGATGCCCATGCCGTTGGGCGTAGGAAAGTCGGGGAGGAAGTACTTGCCCAATTGCACCTGGATGTTGCAGCGCTTGGCAATCTCGACGGTGTTCTCCAGCGCTTCGGGCAGGTCGCTGAACAGCTCGGCCATTTCTTCCGCGCTCTTGAGGTACTGCTGGTCGCTGTAGATGCGCGGACGGCGCGGGTCGTCCAGCACCCGCCCCTCGCCGATGCAAACCCGGGTTTCATGGGCGTCGAAGTCCGCCTGCTTGATGAAACGCACGTCATTGGTCGCCACCAGCGGCGCGCCAAGCTTGTCAGCCAAGGCCACGGCGGCATGCAGGTATTCTTCGTCGCCGGCACGGTTGGTGCGCTGCACCTCGACATAGAAACGGTCCGGGAACATGCCCATCCAGTCGCGCAGCAAGGCCTCAGCCTCGTCAGCATTGCCGTTGAGCAGCGCCATGCCGATATCGCCTTCCTTTGCCGCAGACAAGGCGATCAGCCCTTCACTGGCTGGAGCGATCCAGTCGCGCTCGAGAATCACCAGGCCATTGCGCTGTCCTTCGACCCAGCCCCGGGAGATCAGCTCGGTCAGGTTGCGGTAGCCCTTGGCGTCCATCGCCAGGAAGCAAATACGTGACAATGGCGCGTCCGGATCGGAACCAGCCAGCCACAGGTCGGCGCCACAGATCGGCTTGATCCCGGCACCCATGGCCGTCTTGTAGAACTTCACCAGCGAGCACATGTTGCTCTGGTCGGTAATCGCCACCGCCGGCATGTTCATCCCGGCCAGGGCCTTGGCCAACGGCTTGATCCGCACCAGGCCGTCGACCAGCGAGAATTCGGAGTGCACGCGAAGATGAACGAAGGAAACCGACATGGATGATCCTATAGCAGCACAAGACAACAAGGCCCGGATTGTACCGGGCCTTGCACAAAACAGCAGCCGCCGCACGACGGCAAAGGCACGTCAGGGTTCGAGCAGCGACCCAGTGACACCCCCGCGGGCTTCGAAGGCTGCCCGCACCGGCGCGAACGAGCGCCGATGGATGGGGGTCGGCCCCAAGCGCGCCAGGGCTTCCAAGTGGACAGGCGTGGGGTAGCCTTTGTGCCCCCCGATGCCATAGCCAGGGTAGATCAGTTCGAACGCGCTCATTTCCCGGTCACGGGTGACCTTGGCCAAGATAGATGCGGCAGCAATGGCCGGGACCTGGCTATCGCCCTTGACCACAGGAGCAGCCGGCACCGCAAGCTTCGGGCAACGATTGCCATCGATCAGGGCCAACTTGGGCGTGATATGCAAGCCCTCCACCGCACGCTGCATAGCCAGCATGGTCGCGTGCAGGATGTTCAGGCGGTCGATTTCCTCGACCTCCGCCCGAGCGATGCAGAAGCTCAAGGCCTTTTCGCAGATCTCATCGAACAACAGCTCGCGCCGGGCCTGCGTGAGCTTCTTCGAATCATTCAAGCCAAGGATGGGACGCTGCGGGTCGAGGATCACCGCTGCCGTGACGACAGCGCCGCACAGGGGGCCACGCCCCACTTCGTCGACACCGGCGACCAGTTCCTCGACCAGGTTGAAATCCAGTCCAATCTGCATCTATCGGTCTTCCAACAGGGCAAGCACCGCCTCGGCCGCCCGGTTGGAGGCGTCGCGGCGCAAGGCGCGATGAATCTGGCCGAAGCCCTCGGTCTGGCCGGCACCATCGGTCACCAGTGGCGCCAAGGTCTGCGCCAGGGCTTCGCTGGTGGCGGCCTCCTGCAGCAGTTCAGGCACCAGCAGGCGCTGGGCGAGCAAGTTGGGTAACGACACGTAAGGGCTCTTCACCAGGCGCTTGAGTATCCAGAAGCTCAGCGGTGCCAGGCGGTAGGCGACGACCATCGGACGCTTGTACAACAGAGCCTCCAGGGTCGCCGTACCGGAGGCGATGAGGACCGCGTCACAGGCCGCCAGGGCCTGGTGCGATTGACCGTCGAGCAAGGTCAGCGGCAGCTCGCGGCCTTCGAGCATCTGCTCCAGTTGCGCACGCCGCGCCGGGTTGGCACAAGGCGAAACGAAGCGTACGCCCGGCACCAGCTCGCGCAGGCGCTGGGCGGCATCCAGGAAGAGCGCCCCCAAGCGTCCGACTTCACCGCCACGACTGCCCGGCATCAAGGCCACCAAGGGCCCTTCGGACAAGCCGAGGACCGAGCGGGCCGCCTGGCGATCGGCATCCAACGGAATGGTGTCAGCCAATGGATGACCAACGAAACACACAGGAACGCCCTGCTCTTCGTAGAACTTCGCCTCGAAGGGGAACAGCGTCAGCATCAGGTCACAGCCTTCGCGGATCTTCAGCACGCGCTTCTGCCGCCACGCCCAGACCGAAGGGCTGACGTAATGCACGGTCTTGACCCCAGCCTGACGCAGCTTCAATTCGATATTGAGGGTGAAATCCGGCGCATCGATACCGATGAACACATCCGGCTTCTCGGCGATGAGGGTCTGGATCAGCAGCTTGCGCCGTTTGAGCAACTCGCGCAGGCGTCCGAGCACCTCGACCAGCCCCATGACCGCCAGGCGCTCCATGGGAAAGTAGGACTGCAGGCCCTCGGCCTCCATCAGCGGGCCACCGACCCCGATGAAGCGCACATCAGGGTGGCGCGCCTTCAAGGCCCGCATCAATCCGGAACCGAGAATATCGCCGCTGGCCTCACCTGCGACCAGTGCTACGCAAAGCTGCGCCATATCAGCGGGTGATGCCGCGGGCAGAATTCTGGATCGACTGGCGGAACAGTTCGACTTCGGCAAACTGGCCAGACAGCTCGGCAAGCTCGCTGATCGCTTCGTCCACGGTCAGCCCCTGGCGATAGACGATCTTGTAGGCACGACGCAAGGCTTGGATGACCTGGTCGCTGAAACCACGGCGGCGCATGCCTTCGAAGTTCATGCTGCGCGCTTCAGCAGGGCTGCCGAATACGGTAACGAACGCCGGCACATCCTTGCCGATTGCGGTGCCCATGCCGGAAAAGCTGTGGGCGCCGATATGGCAATACTGGTGCACCAGGGTGAACCCCGAGAGGATAGCCCAGTCGCCCACGTGCACATGCCCGGCCAATGCGGTGTTGTTGACCAGGATGCAGTGGTTGCCAATGACGCTGTCGTGCCCGATATGGGCATAGGCCATGATCAGGTTGTGATCGCCCAGGGTCGTCTCCGAGCGGTCCTGCACGGTGCCGCGGTGAATCGTGACACCCTCGCGGATCACATTGTGGTCACCGATCACCAGGCGGGTTGGCTCACCCTTGTACTTCAGGTCGGGCGTGTCTTCACCGATCGAGGAAAACTGATAGATGCGATTGTGCCGGCCAATCCGGGTCGGCCCCTTGAGTACCACGTGCGGGCCGATGACAGTGCCCTCCCCGATATCGACACCGGGGCCTACGATCGACCATGGGCCGACTTCGACGCCATCGGCCAGCTTGGCCGATGGATCGACGATTGCCCGTGGATCAATCAAACTCATAGTTCACGTTCCGCGCAGATGATTTGTGCCGAGCATACCGGCTTGCCGTCGACCGTGGCCTGGCATTCGAACTTCCAGATCTGGCGCTTGCGGCTGATGAACTTGGCTTCGAGGATCAGTTGGTCGCCTGGCAGAACCGGCTGGCGGAAACGCAGGTTGTCGGACCCGACGAAATAGTACAGCGTGCCGTCCGCCGGCTTGGCATCGAGCATCTTGAAGCCGAGAATCCCGGCCGCCTGGGCCATCGCCTCGATGATCAGCACGCCCGGCATAATTGGATGCGCCGGGAAATGGCCATTGAAGAACGGCTCGTTGATGCTGACATTCTTGTAGGCACGAATGCTCTGGGCCTCGACATCCAGATCCACCACCCGGTCCACCAGCAGGAACGGGTAACGGTGAGGCAGGTATTCGCGAATCTCGTTGATGTCCATCATTTCGGGGGGAAGCCTGTAGTAAGAATAGGGAGCGCAGGTGCTGACCACGCGCTCCTTTTGCAAATCCAAAGAGGAGCCAGCTAGCGACTGTTCACTCTTGCTCAGGAAATGGTATCAGCCTTCTGATGATGGCTGGCCGCCTGAGGTCACGGTATCGATACGTTTTTCCAACTGCTGGAGGCGCTTGGCCATCTCGTCGAGCTGCCGGATACGCGCAGCGCTCTTGCGCCATTCACCCAGCGGCTGCATGGCCGTACCGGAAGAATAGGCACCCGGCTCAGTGATCGAGCGGGTGACCATGGTCATCCCGGAGACGAATACGCCATCGCAAACATCGATATGCCCCACCATCCCAACACCGCCAGCGATGGTGCAATGCTTGCCGATGCGGGTACTGCCGGAGATGCCGACACAAGCCGCCATGGCGGTGTGGTCACCGATCTGGACGTTGTGGGCGATCTGGATCTGGTTGTCGAGCTTGACCCCGTCGCCGATCTGGGTGTCGGCCAGAGCGCCCCGGTCGACAGCAGTGTTCACACCGATCTCGACATCATCACCGAGGGTGACGCCGCCAATCTGTGCGATCTTCTGCCAGACACCTTTCTCGTTGGCAAAACCGAAGCCTTCACCACCGATCACCGCCCCCGACTGGATGACCACACGCTTGCCGATACGCACATCGTGGTACAGGGTGACCCGTGGCGCCAGCCAGCCGCCCTCACCGATCACGCAACGCGCGCCGATGAAACAATGGGCACCGATGGTCACGCCCGGGCCGACCTGTGCACCGCTCTCGATCACGACAAACGGGCCGATGCTGGCGCTGGTATCCACCAGGGCGTCCTCGGCAACCACGGCGCTGGGATGAATACCCGCCACAGCCTTGGGCTTAGGATCGAACAGGTGGGAAATACGCGCATAAGCCAGGTACGGATCGGGAACGATCAACGCATGACCGGCAAAGGCTTCAGCATCGGCGGCCTTGAGCAGCACAGCGGCGGCCTGGGTGTCCACGAGATACTTGCGGTACTGCGGGTTGGCAAGAAAGCTCAATTGCCCTGCCCCGGCCTCCTGCAAGGTGGCCAAGCCAGTGATTTCCAGCGCCTCGGGGCCCTTCAGAGTGGCCCCGAGAGCCTCGGCCAGTTGGCCGAGCGTCATGGTAACGGTCATGATCAACGAGCTTGGTTCATGCGCTCGATGACCTGGCGAGTGATGTCGTACTGAGGCTTGACATCAATCACCGCGCCACGCTCGAGCACCAGGTCGAAACCACCTCTCTTGATGACTTCCTCGACAGCGCCGTCAAGCTTGGGCTTGAGCTGCTTGAGCATGTCGCGGTCAGCCACGGCCTTGGCTTCGTTCAGCTCCTTGGACTGGAACTGGAAGTCACGGGCCTTCTGCTTGAACTCGAGCTCCAGGCGCTCGCGCTCCTGCTGGTTCATCTTGTCGCCGCCCTTGATGATGCGGTCCTGGATGCTCTTGGCGCTGCTTTCCAGGTTCTTCAGCTTGGTCAGCTGCGGGCCGAACTTCTTCTCGGCATCGACTGCGTACTTCTTCGCCGCGTCCGACTCGAGCAACGCCATCTGATAGTTCAGCACGGCAATCTTCATTTCGGCGAAAGCCGGGGTGGCGACCAGCGCCGCGGCCACGACGGCCAGTTTGATCAACTTACGCACGTTGCACTCCTAGAGAATCCGTTGTCGGTAGCAAGGGGCAGACCTCAGAAGGTCTGGCCCAGAGAGAATTGGAACACCTGGGTATCGGCGTCGTCTGGCTTCTTGACCGGCATCGCCAGACTGAAGCTCAACGGGCCCAGAGCGGTGATCCAGGTCACGCCTACGCCGACCGAACTGGCCATGCCCGAGAAGCCGACCTTCTCGCAATCGGGCTTGGAGCCGCAGTTGGTGTCGAACACGTTACCCACATCCCAGAAGACCGAGGTCCGCAGCGAGCGCTGGTCCTTGACGAACGGCAGCGGGAACAGCAACTCGAGACCACCCTGAACGAGCACGTTACCACCGAACGGCAGCGGATCCTGATCCGGGTCGCGAATGGTACCTGGGTTCTTACCGGTACTCGGCGTACTACGTGGGCCCAGGCTGCTGTCCTTGAAGCCGCGTACCGAGTTGAAACCACCGGCATAGTAGTTCTCGTAGAACGGCAGGCCCGAAGTGGAACCAAAACCGTCACCATAGCCCAGCTCAGTGTGCAGGCGCAGGGTGTAGTCGTTGGTAATCGGCTTGAACAGCTGACCACGGTAGTCAAGCTTGAAGAACGACAAGTCGCTGCCCGGGGTGGTCGCCTCGAGCACCAGGCTCTGGGAATGACCACGGGTAGCCAGCACGCCCTTGTTCAGGGTCGACTCGGACCAGCCAGCCGAAGCCTTGAAGTTCAGATAGTTGTCGCCTTCCTCTCGGACGAAATCGAAAATCTCGTCGACGGTGTAGCGACCGGTCTTGATCTTGTCCTGCTGTACGGTCAGGCCGAAGGTCAGGCGCGAGGTCTCGCTGATCGGGTAGCCGACACTGACACCGGCGCCCAGGCTGTCCACCGCATAGCTGGCCACGTCGACATCGAGGTCATCGTAGTCGGTGCTACGGTAGAAGGCGTTGTAGCCCAGGCTGACACCATCGGCGGTCCAGTAGGGGTCGACGAAGCCGAAGTTGTAGCGGGTCTGGTATTCGCTGCGGGTCAGGCCGATGGACACCTTGTTACCAGTACCCAAGAAGTTGTTCTGGCTGATCGAACCACCGAGGATCAGACCAGCGCTCTGGGCAAAGCCGACGCTGGCGGTGATCGAGCCGGAAGCCTGCTCCTCGACGCTGTAGTTGACGTCGACCTGGTCGTCGGTGCCCGGCACCTGCGGGGTCTCGACGTTGACTTCCTTGAAGAAGCCCAGACGCTCCAGGCGGGTCTTGGACTGGTCGATCAGGTAGGTCGAGGCCCAGCCACCTTCCATCTGGCGCATCTCGCGGCGCAGCACTTCGTCCTCGGACTTGGTGTTGCCACGGAAGTTGATGCGGTTGACGTAGGCGCGCTTGCCCGGGTCGACGACGAACGTGATATCGACGGTATGGTCCTGCTCGTTCGCCTGCGGCACGCCGTTGACGTTGGCGAAGGTGTAGCCTTCGTTACCCAGACGGCGGGTGATCAGCTCGGAGGTGGTGGTCATCACCTTGCGCGAGAACACCTGGCCCGGCTGCACCAGCAACAGCGACTCGACCTGGTCTTCCGGCACCTTGAGGTCACCGGACAGCTTCACGTCGCGAATGGTGTACTTCTCACCTTCGTTGATGTTGACGGTGATGTAGACGTGCTTCTTGTCAGGAGTGATCGATACCTGGGTGGACGCGATGTCCATGTTGATGTAGCCGCGGTCCAGGTAGTAGGAACGCAGGCGCTCCAGGTCACCGGAGAGTTTTTCGCGGGCGTACTTGTCGTCGTTCCTGAAGAAGGACAGCCAGTTGGTGGTCTTGAGCTCGAACAGGTCGGTGAGGTCTTCGTCGCTGAAGACGTTGTTGCCAACCACGTTGATGTGCTGGATGGCGGCAACGGTGCCTTCGTTGATCTTGATCTTCAGGCCGACCCGGTTGCGCGGCTGTGGCACGACTTCAGCGTCGACCTCGGCCGAGTAGCGGCCCTGGGCCACGTACTGGCGCTGCAGTTCGTTACGCACACCTTCGAGGGTGGCGCGCTGAAAAATCTCGCCTTCGGCCAGGCCCGACTGTTTCAGGCCCTTCATCAAGTCCTCGGTGCTGATCGCCTTGTTGCCTTCGATCTCGATGCTAGACACCGACGGCCGTTCGACCACGTTGATGATCAGGACATTGCCGTCCCGGCTCAGCTGGATATCCTGGAAGAAACCGGTCTTGAACAGGGACCGGGTGGATTCCACCAGGCGCCGGTCGTCGGCCTCGTCGCCGACGTTCAATGGCAGGGCGCCGAACACGCTGCCGGCAGAAACCCGTTGCAGGCCATTGACTCGAATATCGGAGATGGTGAAGGACTCGGCGTGAACTTCAGCGATCATCAGTGCGGAGAGGACCGCAGTTAGCAGCAGACGTTTCATGAAGTCCTTTTTTATTCCAACTGGCAATAAACAACTCGCCGCCAAAAGGGCGGCAAGTTCGCAATTGAGCGAAGCGTTAAAGTCGACCCAGATCGTTGATCAGGGCAAGCAACATGACCCCAACGACCAAACTGATACCGATCTGGACCCCCCAACCTTGCACCCGATCCGACAGCGGACGACCGCGCGCCCACTCGATCAGGTAGAACAGCAAATGCCCCCCATCCAGTACGGGTATGGGCAGCAGGTTAAGAACCCCCAGGCTTATGCTCAGGTAGGCAAGGAAATTCAGGAAATCCCCAACGCCGGACTGGGCTGAAGCGCCCGCCACTTTAGCAATGGTTATCGGTCCGCTCAAGTTTTTTACCGAGAGCTCGCCGAACAGCATTTTCTTCAGCGATTCAAGGGTCAGGACGCTCATGTTCCAGGTTCGCGACAAGCCCTCGCCAACGGCCTCCAGCGGTCCGTAGCTGACTTCGCGGAGCATGTTGGCCGGCCATTCGACACCTTGGACCCCCGCTCCCAGGTAGCCACCGGCTGCCTTGCCCTCACCCCGACGGGCCAGAGTTACCGGGACTTCCATGATCGCGCCGTCACGCTCGATGCGCAGTTGCACCTTGCTGTTGGCGCGCTCGCGAACCCTGTCGACCACCTGTTGCCAGTCGTTCAGGACGGTATCGTCCAGGGCCAGCAGGCGGTCTCCGGTTTTCAGACCAGCGGCGGCGGCAGGCCCCTTCGGATCGATCTGGGCCAGTACCGGCACCACCGCCGGCCGCCATGGACGCAAACCCAGGGACTGAATCGGGTCAGGCTCGTCGTCGCCCTTGAGCCACTGCTCCAGCTTCAGCTCGTGCTGGCGCTCGGCGCTACTCCCCTCTTCGCGCACGTTGACGCGCAATGTACCGCTCTCACCGAGGCGACGCACCAGTTGCAGGTTGACCGCCGACCAGCCATTGGTCGGCTTGCCATCGATGGAAACGATTTCCTGCCCTGCGCTCAGGCCCGCGACAGCCGCCACGCTGCCCGGCTCGACCGCACCGATGACCGGGCGCACCTGCTGGGTGCCGAGCATGGCCAGCAGCCAGAAAAAGAGAATGGCGAGCAGAAAGTTGGCGATGGGACCGGCAGCAACGATGGCGATGCGCTGGCGTACCGACTTGCGGTTGAAGGACTGCTCGGCCAGCCCTGGCGGAACATCGCCCTCCCGCTCGTCGAGCATCTTGACGTAGCCCCCTAGCGGAATGGCAGCGACCACGAATTCAGTGCCGTGACGGTCATACCAACGTAGTAGCGGAGTACCAAAGCCCACGGAAAAACGCAGCACCTTGACGCCACAGCGACGCGCCACCCAGAAGTGGCCAAATTCGTGAAAGGTGACCAACACACCCAGTGCAACCAGGGTGCCGATAATCATGTAAAGCGCAGTCATGTCTTTCTCCGAATGACGTTCAGCGGTGCCTGCTACAGCGCACGCAAGCGCCAGACCTCAGCGGCCGTGACGACTCAACCATTCCCGGGCCAGCTCCCGCGCACGCTGGTCGGCGGCGAACACCGCATCGAGCGAAGGCAACGCTACCACAGGCTCCTGGTCGAGCACTTGTTCGATCATACTCGCGATCTCCGGGAAGCGGATGCGCCGCTGGAGAAATGCTTCCACCGCCACTTCATTGGCCGCGTTGAGCACCGCCGGCGCGCTGTCGCCCACCTCGGCAGCCTGCCGCGCCAGGCGCAAGCAAGGGAAGCGCTGCTCGTCCGGAGCCTGGAAGTCCAGGCGGGCGATCGCGAACAGGTCCAGCGGGGCGACGCCAGAGTCGATGCGCTGCGGCCAGGCCAAGGCATTGGCGATCGGGGTGCGCATGTCCGGGTTGCCAAGCTGGGCCAGCACCGAACCATCGACATAGTCCACCAGCGAATGAATCACGCTTTGTGGATGCACCACCACTTCCACCTTGGACGGGGGCGCGTCGAACAACCAGCAGGCTTCGATCAGTTCCAGCCCCTTGTTCATCATGCTCGCCGAATCGACGGAGATCTTCCGCCCCATGGACCAGTTCGGATGGGCACAGGCCTGCTCAGGCGTGACATGCATCAGCTGCGCCTGCGCCGTTTCCCGGAACGGGCCGCCAGAGGCCGTCAACAGGATACGCCGCACGCCCACCTCGGCCATGCCTAGGGAGTAGTCGCCCGGCAAGCACTGGAAGATCGCGTTATGTTCGCTGTCGATTGGCAGCAGCACGGCGCCACTACGCCGCACCGCGTCCATGAACAGCGCGCCGGACATCACCAGCGCTTCCTTGTTGGCCAGGAGGATCTTCTTGCCCGCCTCCACGGCAGCCAGGGTCGGGCGCAGACCGGCCGCGCCAACGATGGCGGCCACTACCGTATCCACCTCCGGCGCGGACGCCACCTGGCATAGCCCAGCCTCGCCCTCGAGCACTTCGGTGGCGCAACCCGAGGCGCGCAAGCCTTCGCGCAGTTGTGCGGCGGCGCCGGCGCTCGGCACTACGGCATAGGTTGGGGCGTGACGTAGACACAGCGCCAGTAACTCGTCCAGGCGCGAATAACCGCTCAAGGCGTAGACCTGGTAACGCCCCGGATGGCGAGCGATCACATCCAGGGTGCTCAAGCCAATGGAGCCGGTGGCACCCAACACGGTAATACGTTGCAAGGCACTCACATCACACCCCACTCTGCCGCCCAGAGGAGCACGGCAAACACCGGGATCGCCGCCGTCAGGCTATCGATGCGGTCGAGTACGCCGCCATGGCCGGGCAGCAGGTTGCTGCTGTCCTTGATCCCGGAGCGGCGCTTGAACATGCTTTCGGTAAGGTCGCCGACCACCGAGGCCATGACCACCAACGCCGCCCCCAACAAACCGAGCAGCAACTGGCCTATACCCCAGTCGCGGCTCACGCCGACCGCCAGGGTGATCAGCAGACTCGCGACCAGGCCACCGTACACGCCCTCCCAGCTCTTGCCAGGGCTCACCTGAGGCG
Source organism: Pseudomonas sp. X10 (assembly GCF_054889225.1). Lineage (NCBI taxonomy): Bacteria > Pseudomonadati > Pseudomonadota > Gammaproteobacteria > Pseudomonadales > Pseudomonadaceae > Pseudomonas > Pseudomonas sp. X10. The sequence goes on from NZ_CM142677.1 coordinate 4,354,898, forward strand.
CCAGCTTGCGCTTGCCGAAAGCGCGCCCAGAGAAGTAGGCGCCGATGTCGGCCCCCCAGACCAGCACCATGACCGCCAGGATCAGCCAGTTACCCAGAGGCCAGTGCTTGAGCAGCACCAGCCCTTGCCAGGCAGGCAACAGGATGAGCAGGCCGATCAGCAACCGGCAGGCGGCGCTGGCCCATAGTTCGCTGCTACGTGGGTAAGTCAGCACCAGCCAGGTGGCCAGCGCCCACCAGATCACCGACGCCCCCAGCACCCAGGGTGCCAGGTCAGGCATCAGATAAAGCAGCATCAGTGCCCCGGCGACCACGGCGGAGTAAGCCAGGCGCAGGGGTTGGGCCACCAGGCCAGCCAGCCGCGCCCATTCCCAGGCGCCGAGCGTCACCACAAGGCCAATGAACAGGGCGAAATCCCCACCGTTGAGCAGGAAGAATCCACCCAGCGCGATCGGCAACAGGACCAGCGCGGTAATGATGCGTTGTTTAAGCATTAAGCACGAGCTCCAGCTTCGACCTGCTCGCTGGTCTTACCGAAGCGGCGCTGGCGCAAAGCGAAATCGGCCAGGGCGTTGCGCATGGCCTCGTGTTTGAAGTCCGGCCAGTAGAGGTCGGAGAAGTACAGCTCGGCATAGGCCAGCTGCCACAGCAGGAAGTTGCTGATGCGGTGCTCGCCGCCGGTACGGATGCACAGGTCGGGCAATGGCAGGTCGCCAGTCGCCAGGCAGGTCTGCAGCAAACCAGGAGTGATGTCGTCGGGGCGCAAATGGCCGGCCTGGACTTCCCGCGCCAGGCGCTGGGCTGCCTGGGCGATATCCCATTGACCACCATAGTTGGCGGCGATCTGCAGGATGAAGCGGTCGTTGCCGGAGGTCAGCGCCTCGGCCTCGCGCATGGCAGCCTGCAGCTCGGGATGAAAGCGCGAGCGATCCCCAATGATGCGCAGGCAGATATTGTTGTCATTGAGACGCTTGGCCTCACGGCGCAAGGCCGAGAAGAACAACTCCATCAGCGCGCCGACCTCATCGGCCGGACGCTGCCAGTTCTCGCTGGAGAAGGCGAACAGGGTCAATACCTCGACCTTGGCTTCAGCGCAGACCTCGATCACAGCCCGCACCGCGTCCACGCCGGCCTTGTGCCCGGCGACGCCGGGCAGCAAGCGCTTCTTCGCCCAGCGATTATTACCATCCATGATGATCGCGACATGACGCGGCACCGAAGGCGGTGCCGCTAGCTTGGTCTTTTCCATTAAAAAGTCCCGACCTTAGACGGCCATCAGGTCCTTTTCCTTGGCTTCCAGCGCCTTGTCGACCTCGGCAACGAACTTGTCGGTCAGCTTCTGCAGCTCGTCGGCGGCGCGACGCTCTTCGTCTTCGCTGATTTCCTTGTCTTTGGCCAGCTTCTTCAGGTCGGCCAGGGCGTCGCGGCGCACGTTACGCACAGACACCTTGGCGTCTTCAGCAACACCGCGGGCCTGCTTGGTGTAGCCCTTGCGGGTCTCTTCGGTCAGGGCCGGCATCGGTACACGGATGGTGGTACCAGCGCTGCTCGGATTCAGGCCCAGGTCGGAAGTGAGGATCGCCTTCTCGATGGCGGCGCTGAGGTTCTTGTCGTGGGCGACGATCTTCAGGGTACGCGCATCTTCGACGGAGACCGCAGCCACCTGGTTCAGCGGCATCTCGCTGCCCCAGGCAGGGACCCTGACGCTGTCCAGGATGCTCGGGTGGGCGCGGCCGGTGCGGATAGCCGCCAGGTTGCGCCCCAGGGCCTCGATGGACTTGCTCATACGCTCCTGAGCGTCTTTCTTGATGTCGTTGATCATGCTTCGCCTTCCTCGATCAGGGTTCCTTCAGCGCCACCCACCACGATGTTGAGCAGGGCGCCAGGCTTGTTCATGTTGAATACCCGCAATGGCATCTTGTGGTCGCGGCACAGGCAGATTGCGGTCAGGTCCATCACGCCGAGCTTGCGATCCAGTACTTCATCGTACGTCAGACGGTCGAACTTCTCGGCGTGCGGGTCCTTGAATGGATCGGCAGTGTACACACCATCGACCTTGGTCGCCTTCAGAACGACGTCGGCATCGATCTCGATGGCTCGCAGACAGGCTGCAGAGTCGGTGGTGAAAAACGGGTTGCCGGTGCCGGCGGAGAAAATTACCACATCACCAGAGTTGAGGTGACGGATAGCTTTGCGGCGGTCGTAATGATCGGTGACACCGACCATGGAAATGGCCGACATGACCAGGGCCGGGATGTTCGAACGCTCCAAAGCGTCGCGCATGGCCAGGGCGTTCATGACGGTGGCCAGCATGCCCATGTGGTCACCGGTGACGCGGTCCATGCCGGCTGCACTGAGCGCCGCACCACGGAACAGGTTGCCACCACCGATCACCAGGCCGACCTGGACGCCGATACCGACCAACTGGCCAACTTCCAGGGCCATGCGGTCCAGCACTTTCGGGTCGATCCCGAACTCTTCCGAGCCCATCAGGGCCTCGCCGCTAAGTTTGAGCAAAATGCGTTTATAGCGAGGTTGGCGACCACTCACCTGCTGAGCCATTGCGAGTCTCTCCTGCGGCGTTTTAAAGAAAATTCTGCGCGGGCTGTGTACAGCCTGCTAACTGTAGCGTGGCGCTGCTTCAGCGCCAGCGGAGGCAGGCTGGATAAACCTGCTTCCGGTTTGACAAAGAGGCTGCGCGCGTGAGCGGGCAGCCTCTTTGGGGCGACAGACGGGTCCGTCTTATTGCTTCTTGGCAGCAGCCACTTGAGCAGCAACTTCGTCAGCGAAGTTGTCTTCTTTCTTCTCGATGCCTTCGCCGACTTCGTAACGAACGAAGGAAACGACTTCAGCACCGGCTTTCTTGGCCAGCTCGCCAACCTTGACTTCTGGATCCATGACGAAAGCTTGCTCGACCAGGCTGGCTTCGCCCAGGAACTTGGCGATACGGCCCTTGATCATGTTCTCGACGATGTTTTCCGGCTTGCCGGCGATCTTGTCGGCGTTCAGTTGCAGGAAGATTTCTTTTTCCTTGGCAACCAGCTCTTCGGAAACGTCTTCTGGACGAACGACGGCCGGGTTGGAAGCAGCCACGTGCATGGCGATCTTCTTGGCCAGCTCTTCGTCGCCGCCTTTCAGGACGACCAGGACGCCGATGCGGTGGCCGTGCAGGTAAGAACCGATGACCTCGCCTTCGACAGCCGCCAGACGACGGATGTTGACGTTCTCGCCGCACTTGGCGACCAGGGCTTCACGGGCCGATTCGCGCGAAGCGATCAGCGGAGCGGCGTCGGTCAGCTTCTGCTCGAACGCTTCGTTCAGGCTGTCTTTGACGAAGCCTTTGAAGTCGTCCTGCAGGGCCAGGAAGTCGGTTTGCGAGTTGACTTCGATGATCAGGCCACGGCCGCCTTCTGCGCGAACGGCGATCGAACCTTCGGCAGCGATGTTGCCAGCCTTTTTGGCAGCCTTGATGGCGCCGGAAGCACGCATGTCGTCGATGGCCTTCTCGATGTCACCACCGGCAGCGACCAGCGCCTTCTTGCATTCCATCATGCCCTGGCCGGTACGCTCACGCAGTTCCTTGACCAGCGCTGCAGTAATTTCTGCCATTTCAAAATCCTCTTGGATAGGTATTCAACCATTCCACCCGCTCGTCACGGGCGTTCAATTCTGGAAATCCACTGTCGTCACGCCAGCGAGACAATGATGCGGCGCCCTTGCTGACAGGAGGATTTCAAGGTGGCAAAAAGGGGGCCTAGCCCCCTTTTTGCGTGCCGAGTAGACGCCAGGCGTCAATTACTCAGCAGCTGGTGCTGCCGCTTCTTCAGCGTAAACTTCAGTGCCGCCGGCAACGTTGTTGCGGCCACGGATGACGGCATCAGCCATCGAAGTCATGTACAGCTCGATGGCGCGGATGGCGTCGTCGTTACCTGGGATGACGTAGTCAACGCCTTCCGGGCTGCTGTTGGTATCGACAACGCCGATGACCGGAATGCCCAGCTTGTTGGCTTCGGTGATGGCGATGCGCTCGTGGTCAACGTCGATCACAAACAGGGCATCAGGCAGGCCGCCCATGTCCTTGATACCGCCCAGGCTGCGATCCAGCTTTTCCAGGTCACGGGAGCGCATCAGCGCTTCTTTCTTGGTCAGCTTGGTGAAAGTGCCGTCTTCGGCCTGGGTTTCCAGGTCGCGCAGGCGCTTGATCGAGGCGCGGATGGTCTTGTAGTTGGTCAGCATGCCGCCCAACCAGCGGTGGTCGACGTATGGCGAACCGCAACGAGCAGCTTGCTCTGCGACGATCTTGCCAGCGGAACGCTTGGTGCCGACGAACAGGATCTTGTTCTTGCCCTGGGCCAGGCGCTCTACGAACGACAGGGCGTCGTTGAACAGCGGCAGGGTTTTTTCCAGGTTGATGATGTGGATCTTGTTACGCGCGCCGAAAATGAACTTGCCCATTTTCGGGTTCCAGTAACGGGTCTGGTGGCCGAAGTGCACACCGGCCTTCAGCATATCGCGCATGTTGACTTGGGACATGATAGTTCCTTGATAAGTCGGGTTGGGCCTCCACGCATCCCAATGACCAACCCACGAATCCAGTGGATTCAGGGCACCCAGGCCATCGTGTCGACACGTGTGTGGGTTTGGACTTCCGGGGCCATCCCCGAAAGCGGCGCATTTTATACCACAGACCGCCAGTAAACGGAACCCGGATCACCGTCGTCCGTCAGCGGCTTTTGCAGCGACCCGCCAATCGGGCGAGAATGGCCTCATTATACCGCCGGATTGGTGCCTTTCTCACCCAGATCGCCACCCTGCTCTGCTAGAATCCGGCCTTTCCCGTTTGTTGCGCCCTAGCGCGGCGCCGTAGAGAGCCTGTAATGACCGTAACCATCAAAACCGCCGAAGACATCGAAAAGATGCGCATCGCCGGCCGCCTGGCCGCCGAGGTCCTGGAGATGATCGAAGAGCACGTCAAGCCCGGCGTGACCACCGAGGAGCTCGACCGCCTCTGCCACGACTACATCGTCAACGTGCAGAAGGCGATTCCGGCGCCACTCAACTACAAGGGCTTCCCCAAGTCGATCTGCACCTCGGTCAATCATGTCGTCTGCCATGGCATCCCCGGCGACAAACCGTTGAAGGACGGTGACACCCTGAACATCGACGTCACCGTGATCAAGGACGGCTACCACGGCGACACCAGCCGCATGTTCCATGTCGGCACCGTGCCCGTCTGGGCCGAGCGCCTGTCCAAGATCACCCAGGAATGCATGTACAAGGCCATCGAACTGGTCAAGCCGGGCTGCCGCCTGGGCGACATCGGCGAGGTGATCCAGAAGCATGCCGAGAAGAACGGTTTCTCGGTGGTACGCGAGTTCTGCGGGCACGGCATCGGCAAGGTGTTCCACGAAGAGCCGCAGATCCTCCACTACGGCCGCGCCGGCACCGGCATGGAGCTCAAGGAAGGCATGACCTTCACCATCGAGCCGATGATCAATCAGGGCAAGGCCGACACCAAGGTGCTGGGCGACGGCTGGACCGCGATCACCAAGGACCGCAAGCTCTCGGCCCAGTGGGAACACACCCTGCTAGTCACCGCCACGGGCTACGAGATCTTCACCCTGCGCAAAGACGACACCATTCCCCGCACGTCGGCCTGACTCTTCTAGGAACGCAATTCGATGCCCCAGGTGGATCCAGAGCTGTTCGACCGTGGTCAGTTCCAGGCGGAACTGGCGCTGAAAGCGAGCCCCATCGCGGCCTTCAAGAAGGCCATTCGCCGGGCCGACGAAGTGCTCAACGCGCGCTTTCGCAACGGCCTTGAGATCCGCCGGCTCATCGAGGACCGCGCCTGGTTCGTCGACAATATCCTGCAGCAGGCCTGGAACCAGTTCGACTGGCGCGACCAAGCCGGTATAGCCTTGGTCGCGGTGGGCGGCTATGGCCGCGGCGAGTTGCACCCCCATTCCGACATCGACCTGCTGATCCTGCTCGACAGTGCCGAGCACGAGCTGTACCGCGATGCCATCGAGCGCTTCCTGACCCTACTCTGGGACATCGGCCTGGAAGTGGGCCAGAGCGTGCGCACTGTCGAGGAATGCGCCGAGCAGGCGCGTGCCGACCTGACGGTGATCACCAACCTGATGGAAAGTCGCACCATCGCCGGCCCCGAGCCCCTGCGCCAGCGCATGCTCGAGGTCACCAGCACCGAACACATGTGGCCGAGCAAGGAGTTCTTCCTGGCCAAGCGCGCCGAACTCAAGGCCCGCCACCACAAGTACAACGACACCGAATACAACCTGGAGCCCAACGTCAAGGGCTCCCCGGGCGGCCTGCGCGACATCCAGACGGTGCTCTGGGTCGCCCGCCGCCAGTACGGCACCCTCAACCTGCACGCCCTGGCCGGCGAAGGCTTCCTGCTGGAAAGCGAGAACGAGTTGCTCGCCTCGTCCCAGGAATTCCTGTGGAAGGTGCGCTACGCCCTGCATATGCTCGCCGGGCGCGCCGAGGACCGCCTGCTGTTCGATCACCAGCGCAGCATCGCGGCGCTGTTGGGCTGCAGCGATGACAACCCCAAGCGTGCCATCGAGCAGTTCATGCAGCAGTATTACCGGGTGGTGATGAGCATCAGCCAGCTGTGCGACCTGATCATCCAGCACTTCGAGGAAGTCATCCTCGCTGACGACAGCGGCAGCACCCAGCCGCTCAATGCCCGCTTCCGCCTGCACGACGGCTATATCGAGGCAGTCAACCCGAACGTGTTCAAACGCACGCCGTTCGCCATGCTGGAAATCTTCGTACTGATGGCCCAGCATCCCGAGATCAAGGGCGTGCGAGCCGACACCGTGCGCCTGTTGCGCGAGCACCGTCACCTGATCGACGACAGCTTCCGCCACGACATCCGCAACACCAGCCTGTTCATCGAGCTGTTCAAGTGCGAGATCGGCATCCACCGCAACCTGCGGCGGATGAACCGCTACGGCATCCTCGGCCGCTACCTGCCCGAGTTCGGCCTGATCGTCGGGCAAATGCAGCACGACCTGTTCCACATCTATACGGTCGATGCCCACACCCTCAACCTGATCAAGCACCTGCGCAAGCTGCAGTACACGCCGGTTTCGGAGAAATTCCCGCTGGCCAGCAAGCTCATGGGCCGACTGCCCAAGCCGGAGCTGATCTACCTGGCGGGCCTCTACCACGACATCGGCAAGGGCCGCCAGGGCGACCACTCCGAACTCGGCGCGGTAGACGCCCTGGCCTTCTGCGAACGCCATCAGTTGCCCGCCTGGGATAGCCGCCTGATCGTCTGGCTGGTGCAGAACCACCTGGTGATGTCGACCACCGCCCAGCGCAAGGACCTATCCGACCCACAGGTGATCAACGACTTCGCCCTGCTGGTCGGCGACGAAACCCGCCTGGACTACCTCTACGTACTGACCGTGGCCGACATCAACGCCACCAACCCCAGCCTCTGGAACTCCTGGCGCGCCAGCCTACTGCGCCAGCTCTACACCGAGACCAAGCGCGCCCTGCGCCGGGGCCTGGAAAACCCGCTGGACCGCGAGGAGCAGATCCGTCAGACGCAAAATGCCGCGCTGGACATCCTCGTCCGCGGCGGCACCGACCCGGACGACGTAGAGCAACTCTGGGCCCAGCTGGGCGACGATTACTTCCTGCGCCATACCGCCGCCGACGTGGCTTGGCACAGCGACGCGATCCTCCAGCAGCCCGCCGATGGCGGGCCACTGGTGCTGATCAAGGAAACCACCCAGCGCGAGTTCGAGGGCGGCACCCAGATCTTCATCTACGCGCCCGACCAACACGACTTCTTCGCCGTGACCGTGGCCGCCATGGACCAGCTCAACCTGAACATCCATGACGCCCGCATCATCACCTCGAGCAGCCAGTTCACCCTCGACACCTACATTGTCTTGGACAACGACGGCGGCGCCATCGGCGACAACCCGCAGCGGGTCAAGCAGATCCGCGAGGGCCTGACCGAAGCCCTGCGCACGCCGGAAGACTACCCGGACATCATCCAGCGCCGGGTGCCACGCCAACTCAAGCACTTCACTTTCGCGCCGCAGGTGACCATCCACAACGACGCCCAGCGCCCGGTGACCATCCTCGAACTCACGGCCCCCGACCGTCCCGGCCTGCTGGCGCGGATCGGCAAGATCTTCCTGGAGTTCGACCTTTCTTTGCAGAATGCCAAGATCGCCACCCTCGGCGAACGCGTCGAAGACGTGTTCTTCATTACCGACGCCGACAACCAGCCGCTGTCCGATCCGCAGCTGTGCAGCCGCCTGCAGGACGCCATCGTCCAGCAGTTGCAAGCCGGCCAGACCAGCGAAGCCACCCCTACCCGCGTGACTTTTTAACGTTTGACGAGACCCCGCGCCGATGAACCATGCCTTGACCCAGCTGCAGCCCTACCCGTTCGAGAAACTCCGCGCCCTGCTGGGCAGCGTGACAGCGGCGGCGGACAAACGCGCCATCGCCCTGTCGATCGGTGAGCCGAAGCACGAATCGCCAGCGTTCGTCGCCCAAGCCCTGGCCGACAACCTCAAGCAACTGTCGGTATACCCCACTACTGCGGGCCTTCCCGCCCTGCGCCAGGCCATCGGCCAGTGGTGCGAACGCCGCTTTGGCGTACCAGCCGGCTGGCTCGACGCCGACCGCCACATCCTGCCGGTCAACGGCACCCGCGAAGCCTTGTTCGCCTTCACTCAGGCAGTGGTCAACCGTGCCGACGATGGCCTGGTGATCAGCCCCAACCCCTTCTACCAGATCTACGAAGGCGCAGCCCTGCTGGCCGGCGCAACGCCACACTACCTGCCATGCCTGGACAGCAACGGCTTCAACCCGGATTTCGACACCGTGCCAGCCGAAGTCTGGAAGCGCTGCCAGATCCTCTTCCTCTGCTCGCCGGGCAACCCCACCGGCGCCCTGGTGCCGATGGACACCCTGAAGAAGCTGATCGCCCTGGCCGACGAGCATGATTTCGTGATCGCCGCCGACGAGTGCTACAGCGAGCTGTACTTCGACGAGGAAAACCCGCCACCCGGCCTACTCAGCGCCTGCGCCGAGCTGGGCCGCAGCGATTTCGCGCGCTGCGTGGTGTTCCACAGCCTGTCCAAGCGCTCCAACCTGCCGGGCCTGCGCTCCGGCTTCGTGGCAGGTGATGCCAGTATCATCAAGCCCTTCCTGCTGTACCGCACCTACCACGGCTGCGCCATGCCCGTGCAGACCCAACTGGCCAGCATTGCCGCCTGGCAGGACGAGGCGCATGTGCGCGACAACCGCGACCAATACCGGGCCAAGTACGATGCGGTGCTTGAAATTCTCCAGCCGGTGATGGACGTGCAGCGTCCTGATGGCAGTTTCTACCTATGGGCGAAGGTGCCGGGCGACGATGCCCAGTTCTGCCGTGACCTGTTCGAGACGCAGCACGTGACCGTGGTGCCGGGCTCGTACCTGTCCCGCGAAGTGGACGGCGTCAATCCAGGCGCCGGGCGCGTGCGCATGGCGCTGGTCGCGCCACTGGCCGAGTGCATCGAGGCTGCGCAGCGGATCAGGGAATTCCTGAAAGGCTGACGGTGTATCGCGAGCCATCCCGCTTCCATGGCCAGGAAGTGGGATGGCTCCGCGATGCTTCAACCCTGGCCTACCTGACCTGCCCCAGATTCGCCTCGCTCATGTCCAGCTCGCCCAACACCTGCCGCACCACCTCATCCCCCACCAGGTGCTGGCGGTGCAGGCTGTACAGCTCCAGGCGCTGGGCCCGCAACGCTCTCAAGCGCAGACGCCGTTCCAACTGGTCCATTTGCTCGGCCAGGGCACGGGATTCGGCGGTGTCGTTGTAGCTTTCCAACTCGTCGCGGTATTCAGCCATCAAGCGCGCCTTGAGTTCGGTGGCCATGGCCGCTTGGGCGGCATCCTGCGGCGCCCCCGGCTCGACAACTTCCTCCGCCTCCAGTGTATGGATCGCTGCTTCGGCAGTCCGCCGCCAGGCTTCCTGGACTTCCTGGCGCAGTGCCTCGTCCGGACTCTTGGTCACGCCACGCAACAACAACGGTAGGGCAATACAGGCCGAGATCAGCGACAGCAGGATCACCCCGGCAGCGATGAAGATCAGCAGGTCCCGCTCGGGAAACAGCGTGTCTGCGCCGATCAGTAGGGGCACCGACATCACACCCGCTAGGGTCACGGCCCCACGCACCCCGCCCATGGTCAACAACCAGCAGGAACGCGTGTTCGGCACCTGCACCAGCTCCGACTTGCCGCGCCAGCGGCGGACTACCCCGATCGCCCGCCAGATGCTCTGCACCCAGACAAAGCGCAGCAGCACAAGCACCGCGAAGATCGCTACCACATCCAGGCAGCGCCAGGCCAAAGTCGGCCACAGCGAGGTCTCGTGGCTGACTACGGCCTTGATGATGTCAGGCAATTGCAGACCCAGCAGGAGGAAGATCAGGCCGTTGAAGGCGAATTCGAGCAACGACCAGACACTGCGATTAAGCAGGCGGGTACTGGTCTGCCGCGGCAGCAGGTCGAGCCAGCTCTGCATCATGCCAGCAGCTACCGCCGAAAGAATCCCGGAAACCCCAAGGCGCTCGGCCAGAACATAAGCCGCGAAAGGTAGCAGCAGCATGAACACCACATGGGTCGCCGGATCATCCCAGCCCCGGGCGATCATCCACGCCCGCAGGCGGCCGACCAGCCAGCTCAGGGCCACGCCCACCGCCAGGCCACCCAATGCCACCAGAACGAAGGCCAGGCTCGCCTCGGTCAACGAGAACACGCCGGTGATCGCCGCCGCCAGGGCGAACTTGAAGGTCACCAGGCCTGAAGCGTCGTTCATCAGCGCCTCACCCTGGAGCATGTGCATCAAAGGGGTCGGCAGGCGATCCTGGGCGATGGCCGACACCGCCACGGCATCGGTGGGCGACAGCACCGCCGCCAGGGCGAAGGCCACCGGCAGCGGGATGCTCGGCAAGATCCAGTGGATGAAATAGCCAGCGCCCACGACGGTGAACAGGACCAAGCCGACCGCCAAGGCCACTACCGGGCCACGCAGGCGCCACAGCTCACGCTTGGGCATACGCCAGCCGTCAGCGAACAGCAGCGGCGGCAAGAACAGGAAGAGGAACAGCTCAGGGTTCAGGGCCACATGCAAGCCGAGCGTCGGCCAGGCCAACAGCGCACCGGCAGCGATCTGCACCAACGGCAATGGCAGGGGAACCATCCGTCCGACCAGTTTGGAAACACTTACCAGCATCAGCAGGATAAGGACGGTATAGGCTGACTGCATACGGCAAGATTCCTGTGTGATCAAAAGCGTGGCGCCGCCCGCGTCGCGAAACAGGGCCATTGAAACAATATGTTAGCGGCTCTCTGGGAAAATGAACCGCTGCACGAAAGTCGCAGGTCGCGCGAGAATATGTAACCTAATGCTACACAGCATCCTGCACTGCGGGTCAAGCCGTAACCCCACGGGCACAGTGAGCCCACCACAGCCGTGGCGCCCTGCCCATCGATGCCGCATAATCGGCCCCACCCAATCTTCAAGGAGTTTCGGGGACGCCCGGCCTGTCCCGGCTGCCCCTGGTATTCAATGGCTTACACTCTCTACGGCATCAAAGCCTGTGACACCATGAAAAAGGCCCGTACCTGGCTTGAAGAACAAGCCATAGGCTACGAGTTCCATGATTACAAGACCCAGGGCATCGACCGCGACAGCCTCAACCGCTGGTGCGACGAGCACGGCTGGGAAGTTGTCCTCAACCGTGCCGGGACCACTTTCCGCAAGCTCGATGACGCCAGCAAGGCGGATCTCGACCAGGCCAAGGCCGTCGAGCTGATGCTGGCACAACCCTCGATGATCAAGCGTCCGGTGCTCGACCTCGGTGAAAAGACCCTGGTCGGCTTCAAACCGGACCTGTACGCGGCAGCCCTGCGCTGAACCTGCCTACGCTTCCACCCCTTATTCGCAAGAGGTAACTGCATGTCCACTACTCTGTTCAGCCTGGCCTTCGGTGTCGGCACCCAGAACCGCCAGGGCGCCTGGCTGGAAGTCTTCTATGCTCAGCCCCTGCTCAAGCCTGCCGCCGAACTGGTCGCCGCGATCGCGCCGGTCCTGGGCTACGAAGGCGGCAACCAGGCCATCACCTTCACCACCGCCCAGGCTTCGCAACTGGCCGACGCCCTGAAGAATGTCGATGCCACCCAGGCCGCCCTGCTGACCCGCCTGGCCGAAAGCCACAAGCCGCTGGTCGCCACCCTGCTGGCCGAAGACACCACCCTGAGCTCGACGCCCGAGGCCTACCTGAAGCTGCACCTGCTGTCCCACCGCCTGGTCAAGCCGCACGGCCTGAGCCTGGCCGGGATCTTCCCGCTGCTGCCGAACGTCGCCTGGACCAGCCTGGGTGCCATCGACCTGGCCGAACTGGCTGAACAACAGCTCGAAGCACGCCTGAAAGGCGAGTTGCTGGAAGTCTTCTCGGTGGACAAGTTCCCGAAGATGACCGACTACGTGGTCCCCGCCGGTGTGCGTATCGCCGACAGCGCGCGCGTGCGCCTGGGCGCCTACATCGGCGAAGGCACCACCATCATGCACGAAGGCTTCGTCAACTTTAACGCTGGCACCGAAGGCCCAGGCATGATCGAAGGCCGTGTTTCGGCAGGCGTGTTCGTTGGCAAGGGTTCTGACCTGGGCGGCGGCTGCTCGACCATGGGCACCCTGTCGGGCGGCGGCAACATCGTCATCACCGTGGGCGAAGGCTGCCTGATCGGCGCCAATGCCGGCATTGGCATCCCGCTGGGCGACCGCAACACCGTCGAAGCCGGCTTGTACATCACTGCCGGCACCAAGGTGCAACTGCTCGACGAGCAAAACCAACTGGTCAAGGTGGTCAAGGCCCGTGACCTGGCCGGCCAGACCGACCTGCTGTTCCGCCGCAACTCGGTCAGCGGTGCCGTGGAGTGCAAGACCCACAAGTCGGCCATCGAGCTGAACGAGGCACTGCACGCACACAACTGAGAACCCGGACCGGTTCTAAGTGGTACCATCGGGTCTGGCCTAATGCCAGGCCCGATTTCCAGGTCCCAAGATCATGTTCCAACCCTCTCCCTGGCGCGCTGACTTTCCTGCCATCGACGCCCTGCAACGGCAGCACCAGACCTACCTGGACAACGCCGCCACAACCCAGAAGCCCCAGGCCCTGCTAGACGCCCTGAGCCATTACTACTCCCATGGCGCAGCCAATGTGCACCGTGCCCAGCACCTGCCCGGCGCCCTGGCAACCCAGGCGTTCGAAGCCAGTCGCGACAAGGTGGCGGCCTGGCTGAATGCCGCCGATGCCCAGCAGGTCATCTTCACCCAGGGGGCCACCTCGGCGTTGAACCTGCTGGCTTATGGCCTGGAATACCTTTTCGAAACGGGTGACGAAATCGCCATCAGTGCGCTGGAGCATCACGCCAACCTGCTGCCCTGGCAGCAACTGGCGCGGCGGCGCAACCTGCGCTTGGTGATCCTGCCACTGGACGAACACGGGCGCATCGACCTGGAGCAGGCGCTACAACTGATCGGCCCGCGCACCCGCCTGCTGGCGGTCAGCCAGTTGTCCAACGTGCTTGGCACCTGGCAACCGCTGCCGCCGCTGCTGGCGCATGCGCGCGCCCAGGGCGCGCTGACCGTGGTCGATGGCGCCCAGGGAGTGGTCCATGGCCGCCATGACGTGCAGCAACTGGGCTGCGACTTCTATGTGTTTTCCAGCCACAAGCTCTACGGCCCCGAAGGCGTTGGCGTGCTCTATGGCCGCCGACCGGCGTTGGAGCGCCTGCGGCACTGGCAATTCGGTGGCGAGATGGTGCAGATCGCGGACTACCACAGCGCTGCCTTCCGGCCAGCGCCGCTGGGTTTCGAGGCCGGTACGCCACCGATCGCCGGAGTCATCGGCTTGGGCGCCACCCTCGACTACCTTGGCGGGCTGGATGCCAATGCCGTGGCCAACCATGAAGCCAGCCTGCACCAGCACCTGCTACGTGGGCTCGATGACCGCGAGGGTATCCGCCTGCTGGGCACCCCACAGACGGCCCTGGCCAGCTTCGTCATCGACGGCGTGCACAATGCCGACATCGCCCACTTGCTGACCGAGCAAGGCATTGCCGTGCGCGCTGGCCATCACTGCGCCATTCCGCTGCTCAAGGGCTTCGGCCTGGAGGGCGCGATACGGGTGTCACTGGCGCTGTACAACGACAGCGATGACTTGCAGCGCTTCTTCGATGCGCTGGACCAGGCCCTGGAGCTGCTGCAATGAGCCTGCCGGAAGCAGCCCGCCTGGCGCTGGAAAGCTTCGAGCAAGCCCGCGGCTGGGAGCAGCGCGCGCGTCTGCTGATGCAATGGGGCGAGCGTCTGCCCGCGCTGGAGGAGTCAGAGAAGGTCGAAGCCAACCGGGTCCATGGCTGTGAAAGCCTGGTCTGGCTGGTGGCCACGCAGCAGGACGGTCAATGGCATTTCAAGGCCGCCAGCGACGCCCGCCTGCTGCGCGGCCTGCTGGCGTTGCTGCTGCTTCGGATACAAGGCCTGGACAGCACCGAACTGGCTCAACTGGACCTACGCGCCTGGTTCACCCAACTGGGGCTCGAACGTCAACTGTCCCCTTCACGCAGCAACGGCCTGCACGCTGTGCTGCAGCGTATGGCTCAGTTGGCTTCAGGCGCCTGAGGCTTGCGCTCGGCCGGACGCCGGGCGCCGCCCACCAGCTTCTCCACGGCCTTGCTGGCGGCGACCATGCCGAAGGTCGCAGTCACCATCATCACCGCGCCGAAGCCGCCGGCACAGTCCAGGCGCACCCCTTCGCCGACGAAACTCTTCTGCAGGCACACGCTGCCGTCACCCTTGGGATAACGCAACTGCTCGGTGGAGAACACGCAAGGCACGCCATAGTTGCGGCTGACATTGCGTGAAAAGTTGTAGTCACGGCGTAAGGTGGAGCGCACCCGCGAAGCCAGCGGGTCGTTGTAGGTCTTGTTCAGGTCGGTGACTTGCACCTGGGTCGGGTCGATCTGACCGCCCGCGCCGCCGGTGCTGATGATGGCAATCTTGCGCCGCCGGCACCAGGCGATCAGCGCCGCCTTGGCCATCACGCTGTCGATGCAATCGATGACGCAGTCGAGCTGCTCGGTGATGTACTCACTCATGGTCTCGCGGGTGACGAAGTCGGCCACCGCATGCACCGTGCAGGCTGGGTTGATCGCCCGCAGGCGTTCGGCCATGACCTCGACCTTGGGCCGGCCGACCTGACCCTCCAGGGCGTGAGCCTGGCGGTTGGTGTTGCTGACGCAGACATCGTCCAGGTCGAACAGGGAGATCTCACCCACGCCGCTGCGCGCCATGGCCTCGGCCGCCCAGGACCCGACGCCACCGATGCCGACGATGGCTACATGGGCCTGCTTGAGGCGCTGCAAGCCGTCATTGCCATATAGCCGGGCGACGCCGGCAAAGCGTGGATCTTCTGTACTCATGGCTCAATCCCGAAAAAAGCGGCGCGCATTATAGGCCGCCAGCTGCGGAATGACAGCCAGTCCGGGCACGGCTCCTGGCGGTCAATTGGTAATGAATTGCCTAATCCTGCTTTAATGCGCCCCCGGCCAAAAGAGCCGGACGACAACAGAACGGGCCCAGAACTTCAGCCTTTGAAGAAAATCCAATCAGTTACCTTCCCAGGTAAAGCGTAGGATCCGCGCCCCGGTGGCGCCTGCCCGTTCCTTCCTTCGGAACCTGAACACTCTATGTCATCGCGTAAATTTGGTATCAACCTGGTGGTGGTCCTGGCCATTGCCGCGCTGTTCACCGGGTTCTGGGCACTGATCAACCGCCCCGTGTCCGCCCCCGCCTGGCCGGAACAGATTTCCGGTTTCTCCTATTCGCCTTTCCGCCTCGGGCAAAGCCCGCAGAGAGGCCAGTATCCGACAGAAGCCCAAATACGCCAGGACCTGGAGCAGATCAGCAAACTGACCGACAGCATCCGCATCTATACGGTCGAAGGCAGCCAGGCCGAGATCCCGCATCTGGCAGAGGAACTCGGCCTGCGGGTAACCCTGGGGATCTGGATCAGCCCAGACCTGGAGCGCAACGAACGGGAGATAGCCAAGGCCATCGAGCTGGCCAACACCTCGCGCAGCGTGGTCCGGGTAGTGGTCGGCAACGAAGCGCTGTTCCGCGAAGAGATCACTCCCGAGGCGCTGATCCAGTACCTGGACCGGGTCCGTGCAGCAGTCAAGGTGCCAGTGACCACCAGTGAGCAATGGCATATCTGGAAAGAACATCCCGAGCTGGCCTTCCATGTCGACCTGATCGCCGCGCACATCCTGCCCTACTGGGAGTTCGTGCCGATGGCAGATTCTGTGGAGTTCGTCCTCGAGCGTGCCCGCGACCTCAAGCACCAGTTCCCACGCAAGTCGTTGCTGCTCTCAGAAGTCGGCTGGCCAAGCAACGGCCGCATGCGCGGCGGCGCCGATGCCACCCAGGCCGACCAGGCCATCTACCTACGCACTTTGGTCACCACCCTCAATAGCCAGGGTTACAACTACTTCGTCATCGAAGCCTACGACCAGCCGTGGAAAGCCAGCGACGAGGGTTCGGTAGGCGCCTATTGGGGAGTGTTCAACGCCGAACGCCAGCAGAAATTCAACTTCGAGGGGCCGGTGGTGGCCATTCCGCAATGGCGTGCGCTGGCCGTCGGTTCGGTGGTGCTGGCCATGCTGGCCCTGACCCTGTTGCTGATCGACGGCTCGGCCCTGCGCCAACGCGGCCGCACCTTCCTGACCTTCATTGCCTTCCTCTGTGGCTCGGTGCTGGTCTGGATCGGCTATGACTACAGCCAGCAATACAGCACCTGGTTCAGCCTGACCGTGGGCTTTCTGCTGGCCCTCGGCGCACTCGGCGTGTTCATCGTCCTGCTGACCGAGGCCCATGAACTGGCCGAGGCGGTATGGATCCACAAGCGCCGGCGCGAATTCCTACCGGTACAGGCCGACAGCGCCTACCGACCGAAGGTCTCGGTGCATGTGCCGTGCTACAACGAGCCGCCGGAAATGGTCAAGCAGACCCTCAACGCCCTCGCCGCGCTGGATTATCCCGACTTCGAGGTGCTGGTCATCGACAACAACACCAAGGACCCGGCAGTGTGGGAACCGCTCAAGGCCCACTGTGAACTGCTGGGCGAGCGCTTCAAGTTCTTCCATGTCTCTCCGTTGGCCGGCTTCAAGGGCGGCGCACTGAACTACCTGCTCCCGCATACGGCCAAGGATGCCGAAGTGATCGCGGTGATCGACTCGGACTATTGCGTGGACCGCAACTGGCTCAAGCACATGGTGCCGCACTTCGCCGACCCGAAGATCGCCGTGGTGCAATCGCCCCAGGACTACCGCGACCAGAACGAAAGCACCTTCAAAAAGCTGTGCTACAGCGAGTACAAAGGCTTCTTCCACATCGGCATGGTCACCCGCAACGACCGCGATGCGATCATCCAGCACGGCACCATGACCATGACCCGACGCTCCGTGCTCGAAGAGCTGGGCTGGGCCGAATGGTGCATCTGCGAAGACGCCGAGCTGGGCTTACGGGTATTCGAGAAAGGCTACTCGGCCGCCTATGCCCACAACAGTTATGGCAAAGGCCTGATGCCCGACACCTTCATCGACTTCAAGAAGCAACGCTTCCGCTGGGCCTACGGCGCCATCCAGATCATCAAGCACCACGCCAGCGCCCTGCTGCGCGGCAACGGCAGCGAGCTGACCCGAGGCCAGCGCTACCACTTCCTGGCCGGCTGGCTGCCTTGGATCGCCGATGGCATGAACATCTTCTTCACCATCGGCGCCCTGCTCTGGTCGGCAGCGATGATCATCGTGCCGCAGCGGGTCGACCCGCCGCTGCTGATCTTCGCCATCCCGCCGCTGGCGTTGTTCGTGTTCAAAGTCGGCAAGATCGTCTTCCTCTACCGCCGTGCCGTCGGCGTCGACCTCAAGGACGCCTTCGCCGCCGCATTGGCCGGGCTGGCGTTGTCGCACACCATCGCCAAGGCTGTGCTTTACGGCTTCTTCACCAGCAGCATGCCGTTCATCCGCACACCGAAGAACGCCGACAGCCATGGCGTGCTGGTGGCCATCTCCGAAGCGCGAGAAGAGCTGTTCATCATGCTCTTGCTCTGGGGGGCGGCGGCCGGGATCTACCTGGTGCAAGGGCTGCCCAGTGCCGACATGCGGTTCTGGGTGGCCATGCTGCTGGTGCAATCGCTGCCTTACCTGGCCGCACTGGTCATGGCATTGCTGTCGTCGCTGCCCAAGCCGATTGACAGTGTGCAGGAGACACAAGCGGCTTGAGTCCTTGTGCCGTGACAGCCTGCGCCGCTGGCCCGATCATTGAAGGCACGGGCTCAACCGCCCTGCCTTCACTCGCTCAATTGCTATAAGATAACGCCCCTGATTTCCCGCCTTGCCTTGCCCCGGAGTCCTTCATGACGGCACCAGCCGACCTCTCGCCCACCCTTCAATTGGCCTGCGACCTGATCCGTCGCCCCTCAGTGACCCCGGTCGACGCCGATTGCCAGAAACAGATGATGCAACGCCTGGGCGATGCCGGCTTCGCGCTCGAGCCGATGCCCATCGAAGACGTGGACAACTTCTGGGCAACTCATGGAACCCAGGACGGTCCGGTCTTGTGCTTCGCCGGTCACACCGACGTGGTGCCGACTGGCCCGGTGCAGGCTTGGCAGCATGAGCCGTTCGATGCGCTGATCGACGCCGAAGGCATGCTCTGCGGTCGCGGTGCAGCCGACATGAAGGGCAGCCTGGCCGCCATGGTGGTGGCCTGTGAGCGCTTCGTCGCCGATTATCCCGACCACCGCGGCAAGGTCGCCTTCCTGATCACCAGCGACGAGGAAGGCCCGGCCCATCACGGCACCAAGGCCGTGGTCGAACGCCTGGCCGCCCGTCAAGAGCGCCTGGACTGGTGCATCGTCGGCGAGCCGTCGAGCACCAGCCTGGTCGGTGACGTGGTCAAGAACGGCCGCCGCGGCTCCCTCGGCGCCAAGCTGACCGTGCGCGGCATCCAAGGCCATGTGGCCTATCCGCACCTGGCGCGCAACCCAATCCACCTGGCCGCCCCTGCTCTGGCCGAACTGGCCGCGGAGCACTGGGATGAGGGCAACGCCTTCTTCCCGCCAACCAGTTTCCAGATCTCCAACCTGAACTCCGGCACCGGTGCCACCAACGTGGTCCCCGGCGAACTGACCGCCCTGTTCAACTTCCGCTTCTCCACCGAGTCGACAGTCGAAGGTCTGCAGCAGCGTGTCAGCGCGATCCTCGACAAACACCAGTTGGACTGGTCCATCGACTGGGCATTGTCGGGCCTGCCGTTTCTCACCGAGCCGGGCGAATTGCTCGATGCGGTATCGGCCAGCATCATGTCGGTGACCGGCCGCCAGACCCAGGCCTCGACCAGCGGCGGTACCTCCGATGGACGCTTCATCGCCACCCTGGGTACCCAGGTGGTCGAGCTCGGTCCAGTCAACGCTACCATCCACCAAGTCAACGAACGGATCCTGGCCAGCGACCTCGATGTGCTGACCGAGATCTACTACCAGACCCTCGTCCGGTTGCTCGCCTGATGCTCACCTGTCCTTTGTGCCACTCCGCCCTGACCAGGCTCGACAATGGCGTGGCCTGCCCGGCCGGGCACCGCTTCGACCGTGCGCGCCAAGGCTATCTGAACCTGCTGCCCGTGCAGCACAAGAACAGCCGCGACCCGGGTGACAACCAGGCAATGGTCGAGGCCCGCCGCGATTTCCTCGAGGCGGGCCACTATGCCCCGGTGGCCCAGCGCCTGGCCGCCTTGGCGGCCGAGCGCCAACCAGGTCGCTGGCTGGATATCGGCTGCGGCGAAGGCTACTACACCGCGCAGATCGCCCAGGCCCTGCCCCAGGCGGATGGCTATGCCCTGGACATTTCCCGCGAAGCGGTCAAGCGTGCTTGCCGCCGCGACCCGAGAGTGAGCTGGCTGGTCGCCAGTATGGCCCGGGTCCCCCTGGCCGATGCCAGTTGCCAGTTCATCGCCAGCGTCTTCAGCCCGCTGGACTGGCAGGAGGCGCGCCGCCTGCTCAGCCCGGGCGGTGGCCTGATGCGCGTCGGCCCGACCAGCGACCACCTGATCGAATTGCGCCAAGTGCTCTACGATGAAGTGCGCCCCTACGCCGACGACAAACACCTGGCCTTGGTCCCCGAGGGTATGGAGCACACCCACAGCGAAACCTTGAACTTCCGTCTGAGCCTGGCCGCCCCCAAGGCCCGTGCCGACCTGCTGGCCATGACGCCACATGGCTGGCGCGCCAGCGCCGAACGGCGCGCCCGAGTCATCGACCAGGCCGAGCCGTTCGAAGTCACGGTTTCCATGCGTTACGATTATTTTGTGCGCCACTGAGCACAGCGGAGTTCCCATGCGCCAACCTGATATCGAGATTTACCTGAAGGACACCGACGTCGACCACAAGCAGATTGCCGACTGGCTCGGCAAGGCAGTGGGTCCCTGCAGCGAATGGAAGCAGAAAGGACAGACCTGGAAGTGCACGGCCGGTAACATTCCAGTCACCTGGGTACCCAAGGCTGTGGGGAAATGGAACAGCCTGTTCTTGGAAAGCGACCAGACACCGTGGGAAGACGACACCGCCTGCGCCCGCGCAGCCTATGCTGCACTGGGTGTCGAAGTGCGCTGTGCGCCGGGCAGTTGGGTCGAGGAAGAAGGGGAAGAAGATGCCGATCGCTGGATCCGCATCAGCGCCGACGGCGAGCAGGAAATCACCTGGCGCACCAGCTAAAACCCGAAACCATCAGCGTCAGGCTGCAAGTTCCACGGTCAACTTGCAGCTTGAGGCTTGACGCTGAAGGCCTTAGAGGCCAACCACATCCTCGGCCTGCAGGCCTTTCTGGCCCTGCACCAAACTGTATTCCACCGACTGACCTTCGATCAGGGTGCGATGCCCTTCACCACGGATGGCCCGGTAATGGACGAACACGTCCGCCCCACCTTCGCGCTGAATGAAGCCATAGCCCTTGGCATCGTTGAACCATTTCACATTCCCAGTCTCACGAGACGACATCTGAACTACTCCGGATTTTTATTTTGAAGATCGCCGTGCAGACACGAGGTCACCACCCCGTGCCGACGCAGCTTGCAGAAATATCCTGCAAGCTGCGGACCGAGTATATGACAGGGGACAAAGATTTTTTATGACTTGGGCGCTTTTTGCTGAACTTGCGCGGATACGGCACACTAATCCACCGAGCTTCTACTCGAAATTCTCATCCAGAGCACACACCGTATGACCCGTTCCCCCCTGCGCCGTCTGATCTTCGGCGCCCTGCGTCGCCTGTTGTACCTGTGGGTGCGCTCCGAGACCATCAACCAGTCTTCCCTGAGCCTCAACCTCGACCGCAGCCGTCCGGTGTTCTATGCCCTGCCTTCACCATCGCTCACCGACCTGGCAGTGCTCGACCGAGAGTGCACCAAGGCGGGGCTGCCACGCCCGGTCTTACCCGTCTCCCTGGGGCACCTGCAGGAGCCTGCGGCGTTCTTCTACTTGACCCCGGAGCCAGACTGGCTCGGCCGTCAAGACAAGCGCGGCGCGCCCCCGACCCTGCAACGCCTGGTCGGCGCGGTGAGCCAGCATGCCGAAGAGGATGCGCAGATCATTCCCGTCAGCGTGTTCTGGGGCCAGTCGCCAGCCAGCGAGTCGAGCCCTTGGAAACTGCTGTTCGCCGACAGCTGGGCAGTGACCGGGCGCCTGCGCCGGCTGCTGACCATCCTGATCCTCGGCCGCAAGACCCGCGTGCAGTTCTCCGCCCCGATCCACCTGCGCGAGCTGGTGCAACACAACAAGGGCCACGAGCGCACCGTGCGCATGGCCCAGCGCCTGCTACGAGTGCACTTTCGCAACCTCAAGACCGCCGTCATCGGCCCGGACATCTCGCACCGGCGCAATCTGGTCAAGGGCCTGGTGCATGACCCGCTGGTGCGCCAGGCCATCGCCGACGAGGCCGAGCGCGAGAACATCCCGCTGGCCAAGGCCGAAGCCCAGGCGCTGCGCTATGGCAACGAAATCGCCTCGGACTACACCTACACCGCGATCCGCTTCCTCGAAGTGGTGCTCAGTTGGTTCTGGAACAAGATCTACGACGGCATCAAGGTCAACCATATCGAGCAGGTGCAAGGCATCGCCCCCGGCCATGAGGTCATCTATGTACCCTGCCACCGCAGCCACATCGACTACCTGCTGCTGTCCTACCTGTTGTTCCGCAATGGCCTGACCCCGCCGCACATCGCCGCCGGGATAAACCTCAACATGCCGGTGATCGGCGGCTTGCTGCGCCGTGGCGGGGCCTTTTTCATGCGCCGTACCTTCAAGGGCAACCCCTTGTACACGGCCGTGTTCAACGAATACCTGCATACCCTGTTCACCAAAGGCTTTCCGGTCGAGTACTTCGTCGAAGGCGGGCGTTCGCGCACAGGCCGGATGCTGCAGCCCAAGACCGGCATGCTGGCCATCACCTTGCGCAGCTTCCTGCGCTCATCGCGCACACCGATCGTCTTCGTTCCGGTGTACATCGGCTACGAGCGGGTGCTCGAAGGCCGCACCTACCTGGGTGAACTGCGCGGGGCGAGCAAGAAGAAAGAGTCGATCTTCGATATTTTCAAAGTCATCGGCGCGCTGAAACAGCGCTTCGGCCAGGTGTATGTGAACTTCGGCGAACCGATCCGCCTGGCCGGCTTCCTCGACCAGCAACAACCCGGCTGGCGCGAACAGGCACTGGGCCCGCAGTTCCGCCCAGCCTGGCTCAACGAGACCACTTCGAACCTGGGCGAAACCGTGGCCCGCCACCTCAACGAAGCGGCGGCGATCAATCCGGTCAACCTGGTGGCGCTGGCCCTGCTCTCCACCAGCCGCATGGCCCTCGACGAGAGCGCCCTGACCCGAGTGCTCGACCTGTACCTGGCGCTGCTACGCAAAGTGCCCTACTCACCCCACACCACTCTGCCCGAAGGTGACGCTCTGGGCCTGATCGGCCACGTCAAGGGCATGGGTCTGGTGGCGGAGCAGAAGGATGCCCTCGGCCGCATCCTCTACCTGGACGAAGCCAATGCGGTGCTGATGACCTACTACCGCAACAACATCCTGCACATCTTCGCCCTGCCCGCCCTGTTGGCCAGCTTCTTCCAGAGCAGTTCGCGGATGAGCCGCGAGCTGGTCGGCCAGTACACCCACGCCCTGTATCCTTACCTGCAGGCCGAGCTGTTCCTGCGCTGGAGCCCGGATCAGCTGGACGAAGCCATCGACCAATGGCTGGTCGCGCTGGTGGAGCAAGGCCTGCTGCGTTTCGAGAACGACGTGTACCTACGCCCGGCGCCAAGCTCGCGGCAGTTCGTTCTGCTGACCCTGCTGGCACGCAACATCACCCAGACCTTGCAGCGCTTCTACATGGCCACCTCGCTGCTGCTCAACAGCGGCCAACACAGCCTGACCGCCGAAGAGCTGGAAGACCTTTGCGTGATGATGGCCCAGCGCCTGTCGATCCTCCACGGTCTCAACGCCCCGGAGTTCTTCGACAAGTCCTTGTTCCGCCACTTCATCCAAACCTTGGTGCGCCAAGGCGTACTGCGCCCCGACACGGCCGGCAAGCTCGGCTACCATGAAAAGCTCGGCGAGCTGGCCGAAGGCGCGGCTAAACGTGTGCTGTCAGCAGAGCTGCGCCTGTCGATCCGCCAGGTCGCCCTGCACCGCCACGACGAACCGGCCGAACCAGCGGCCGAGTCCACCAGACAGGGAAATCCCGCATGAAAAAACTCGCACTCGCTCTGATCGGCAGCCTGCTGGCCGCATGCAGCAGCTCCCCGACCACCAACAAGGCCAGCCTCGATGGCGAAGTCTTCTACCTTCAGCGTATCGCCCTGCCGCCCGCTGCGACCCTGAACGTCAGCCTGCAGGACGTCTCGCTGATGGACGCCCCAGCCGTGACCCTGGCCAGCCAGAACGGTCCGGTGAAGGGCAATGTACCCTTGCCGTTCCATCTGACCTACGACCCGGCCCAAGTCAAGCCGGGCCATCGCTATGCGATCAGCGCGCGTATCGAACTGGACGGCAGGCTGCTGTTCATCAATACCGAGCAGCATGCGGTGCAACTCGACGGCAATGACCCGCAACCCGTCCGGATCAAGGTCGACCCGGTTCGTTGATACCTGTTCATTTCTCATACTAAGGATGCAGTCATGATTCGCTCCTCCCTGCGCTTCACAACCCTGTGTGCCGGCCTTTTGCTGTCGGCCAGTGCCCTGGCCCTCTCGCTCGGCGACCTGTCCCAGAAAGACGCCACTGGCGGCTTGAAGGATGCCCTGACCCAAGGCGCGCAGATTGCTGTCAAGCAACTGGGCACACCCGGCGGTTTCAGCAATAACCCTGATGTGCGCATCGAACTGCCAGGCAACCTCGGCAAGGCGGCCAAGGCCATGAAGATGTTCGGCAAGGGCGCCCAAGTAGAGGCACTGGAAGCCAGCATGAACCAGGCCGCCGAAGCCGCCGTGCCCCAGGCCCAGGCGATCCTGGTCGATGCGGTGAAGAACATGTCCGTGGCGGATGCCAAAGGCATTCTCAGCGGCGGCAACGACTCGGCGACACAGTACCTGGACAAGAGCAGCCGCGAGCAGATCCGTGCCAAGTTCCTGCCCATCGTCAAGGAAGCCACCGACAAGGTCGGCGTGGTCCAGCAATACAACAACTTCGCGGGTCAGGCCGCAGGCCTCGGCGTCGTCGATGCGAAAAGCGCCAACGTCGAGAGCTACGTCACCGAGCAAGCGCTCGATGGCCTGTTCAAGATGATCGCCCAGCAGGAAGCAAGCATCCGCGAGAACCCGACGGCGGCAGCGACCAGCCTGGCCAAGAAGGTCTTCGGCGCGCTCTGAGCCCAATCGGGGCTGCTTTGCAGCCCTATCGCGACACAAGGCCGCTTCCATAGGTATTGCGCAGCTCCTGAGCTGGACGCAATCCTGTGGAAGCGGCCTTGTGTCGTGACAGAAGGGCAACGCCCTCCCCTATAGAGCGTTCAGTCTTTCCTGACCCTGAACCACGCCGCATACAGCGCCGGCAGGAACAGCAGCGTCAATACCGTGGCCACGATCAGGCCACCCATGATCGCCACCGCCATCGGCCCGTAGAACACGCTGCGCGACAGCGGGATCATCGCCAGCACCGCCGCCAGGGCGGTGAGCACGATGGGCCGGAAGCGCCGCACCGTGGCCTCGATGATCGCCTGCCAACGGTCCAGCCCGGCGGCGATATCCTGTTCGATCTGGTCGACCAGAATCACCGAGTTGCGCATGATCATCCCCGCCAGGGCGATGGTGCCCAGCATGGCGACAAAGCCGAACGGCTGGCGGAACACCAGCAAGAACAGCGTGACCCCGATCAACCCCAAGGGCGCGGTGAGGAACACCATCACCGTGCGCGAGAAGCTGCGTAGCTGCACCATCAGCAAACTCAGCACCACGATGATGAACAAGGGCATGCCCGCGTTCACCGACTTCTGCCCACGCTCGGCATCTTCCACGGTACCGCCGACTTCCAGCAGGTAGCCATCAGGCAGCATCGCCCTCACCGGCTCCAGGGTCGGCAAGATCTGCTTCACCAACGTCGCCGGCTGCTCCTTGCCGTAGATATCGGCGCGGACCGTAACGGTCGGCAGGCGATTGCGGTGCCAGATGATGCCTTCCTCGAAGCCGTATTCCAGCGTTGCCACTTGCGACAACGCCACGCTCTGGCCGTTATCGGTGGGCACGGCGAGACTGCCTAGGTTATCCAGTTCGCTACGCTCGCGGTGCGTGCCGCGCAGGAGGATCTCGATCAGTTCATTGTCTTCGCGGTACTGGCTGACGCTCGAGCCGGTCAGAGAACTCTGCAGGAAGCTCGACAGGTGGGCGGTGCTCACGCCCAGGGCGCGGGCGCGGTCCTGGTCGATGTCCAGGAATACCGCCTTGCTCGGCTCCTCCCAGTCCAAGTGCACGTTCACCACATGAGGATTCTCGCGCACCTTGGCCGCCACCTGACGCGCCAGGGCGCGGACCTCCTCGATATGCTCGCCGGTGACCCGGAACTGCACCGGATAGCCCACGGGTGGGCCGTTCTCCAGGCGTGTGACGCGTGAGCGCAAGTCAGGGAATTGCTCGTCCAACGTGGCGATCAACCAACTGCGCAGGGCCTCGCGGTCCTCGAGGTTGTTGGCCAGGACCACGAACTGGGCAAAGCTGGCGGCGGGCAGTTGCTGGTCCAGCGGCAGGTAGAAACGTGGCGAACCAGTACCGACGTAGGCCACATAGTTGTCGATGCCAGCGCGCTCCTTGAGCAAGGCCTCGAGGCGTTTGACCTGTTCGGCGGTGTTGCTCAGCGAAGCCCCCTCAGCCAGCTTCAGATCGATCATCAGTTCTGGACGGCCCGAGGCCGGGAAGAACTGCTGCGGCACGAAACGAAACAGCAGGATGCTGCCGACGAAGACGGCGATGGTCAGCAAGATCACCGTCTTGCGCCGCCGCACGCACCATTCCACAACACGCCGTACCCGTTGGTAGAATGGCGTGCCATATGGGTCGGGCGCATGCTCGCCAGTGCCGTGGCGTGCGGCATGGCGCTTGGCCAGGTCCGGCAACAGGCGCTCCCCCAGATAAGGGACGAACACGACGGCGGCAATCCATGACGCCAGCAAGGCGATGGTCACCACCTGGAAGATCGAGCGGGTGTACTCGCCAGTGCTCGACTGCGCCGTAGCGATCGGCAAGAAACCCGCCGCGGTGATCAAGGTACCGGTGAGCATCGGGAAGGCCGTGCTGGTCCAGGCATAGCTGGCCGCCTTCAGACGGTCGAAGCCCTGCTCCATCTTGATCGCCATCATCTCCACGGCAATGATCGCGTCGTCCACCAGCAGGCCGAGCGCCAGCACCAACGCGCCCAGAGAGATCTTGTGCAGGCCGATGCCGAAGTAATGCATGGTGGCGAAGGTCATCGCCAGCACCAGCGGGATGGCCAGTGCCACCACCAGGCCGGTGCGCATCCCCAGGGAGAAGAAGCTCACCAGCAAGACGATGGCCAATGCCTCGACCAGCACCTGGACGAATTCGCCCACCCCGGCCTTCACCGCCGCCGGCTGGTCGGAAACCTTGCGCAGCTCCATGCCGGCCGGCAGATTGTGGGCCAGACGGGCGAACTCGGTTTCCAGGGCCTTGCCCAGCACCAGGATGTCGCCCCCCTCCTTCATCGACACCGCCAGGCCAAGGGCGTCCTCACCCATGAAGCGCATGCGCGGCGCAGGTGGGTCGTTGAAACCGCGATGAACCTCGGCCACATCGCCGATACGGAACGTACGGTCGCCGACGCGAATAGGAAACTGCTGGATCTGCTCGACACTGTCGAAGCGCCCGCTGACCCGCAGTTGCAGGCGCTCGCTGGCGGTTTCGAAGAAGCCTGCGGTGCTCACCGCGTTCTGCTCCTCCAGGGCCTGCTGCACTGCGGCCAGGGGCACCCCGAGGGTGGCCAGCTTGACGTTGGACAGCTCGATCCAGATCTTCTCGTCCTGCAGTCCGATCAACTCGACCTTGCCGACATCCTTGACCCGTTGCAGTTGGATCTGGATGCGGTCGGCGTAGTCCTTGAGCACCGCATAGTCGAAGCCATCCCCGGTCAGGGCGTAGATATTGCCGAAGGTAGTACCGAACTCATCGTTGAAGAATGGCCCCTGGATCCCTGGTGGCAGGGTATGGCGAATGTCCGCGACCTTCTTGCGGATCTGGTACCAGAGCTCGGGGATATCCGCCGAATGCATCGAGTCGCGGGCCATGAAGGTCACCTGCGATTCACCGGGGCGGGAGAAGGAAGTGATCTTCTCGTATTCGCCGGTCTCCATCAGCTTCTTCTCGATGCGCTCGGTGACCTGGCGTGACACTTCCTCGGCGCTGGCGCCAGGCCACAAGGTGCGGATCACCATGGCCTTGAAGGTAAAGGGCGGGTCTTCGCTCTGCCCCAGCTTCGTGTAGGACATAGCGCCGATAGCAGCCAGCAGGATCATCAGGAACAGTACGATCTGGCGGTTACGCAGCGCCCAGGCGGAAAGGTTGAAACCCATCGGGACTTACTCCTTGACCGCCAGGTTCACCACACGGTTGGTACGGTCCACGGGCCGTACTTGCTGACCTTCCTGCAGCACATGGCCACCCGCTGCGACCACCCAGTCGCCAGCATTGAGCCCTTCGAGCACTGGGACACTGTCTGCGCCATAGGCCCCGAGCCGCACCACGGCCCGCTCCAGGCGGTTGTCGGCGGTCACCCGCCAGACATAGGCCTGGCCGTTCTCCGCAGTAACAGCCGACAGCGGCACCGACAGGGGGATGCGTTCAGCATGGGCGATGAATACCCGGGCGCTCTGGCCCAGCTCGGCTGGCACCTTGCCCGAGGTAAACGCGATACGTGCGGCAAACGTGCGCGAGCGCGGATCGGCCGCCGGCGACAGCTCACGGATGCGTCCGTCGAAACGCTGGTCCGGCTGTGACCAGAGCTCGACATTCACCGCCTGGCCGACCGTGAAACGACCGAACTGCTGCTCCGGAATACCGATGGCCACCTCACGCTCGCCATCGGCGGCCAGGGTGAACACCGTCTGGCCGGCGGCGACCACCTGGCCGACCTCGACCTGGCGTTTGGCGATCACTCCGTCTTGGGGCGCGCGCAGCACAGCGTATTCGGCCTGGTTGCCGGCCACGTCGAACTCGGCCCGGGCCTGCTTGAGGCGGGCCATGCCGGCTCGATAGAGGTTCTCGGCATTGTCGTACTGGGAGTGGCTGACCATCTGCCGGTCGAGCAGCTTCTTGTAGCGGTCACGCTCGGCGCGCACCAGGTTGAGGTTGGCTTCGGCGGCAGCCAGCTGGGCACGATTAGCCTCCAGTTGCAGGCGCACATCCTGGGGGTCCAGCTCGGCCAGCGGCTGCTCGGCCTTGACCCGCTGCCCCTCCTCGACCAGGCGCTTGCTGACCTTGCCAGCGATGCGGAAGGCCAACTCCGGCTCGAAGCGCGCACGCACCTCGCCCGGGTAACTGTCCGCAGCGGCGCTGGCAGGTTGCGGCTGGACCACCAGGGCCGGACGTGGCGCGGCGGGTGGCGTGGTTTCCTGGCTGCAGGCTGCGAGCAGCAGGACGGCAGCTGCGGACAAGGCGATGGGCAAGGCATGGCGCAACATGGTGAGTGACCTTTCGCGAACGGACGCTTCGAATATTTATACTGACGAGTATATTAAGTCAGGGAACCGGAGCGGGGAAGCAGCCGTCCGAGAGAAAATGCGTATTAACGATCTGGCGCTTCATGCAGCCGGATGCTTAGCAACCCGGTAAGATGAGCGATCTTTTCAACCACATGCAGAGCCCCATGCCCAACGACGCACCCATCGGCCCTGGCCGGCCCAAGGACCTGGCCAAGCGTGATGCCATCCTCGAAGCCGCCAAGGCGCTGTTTCTCAGCCTCGGCTACGCCAACACCAGCATGGATGCGGTCGCTGCGGCGGCAGGTGTTTCCAAACTCACGGTCTACAGCCACTTCACCGACAAACAGACACTGTTCAGCTCCGCGGTCATGGCCACCTGCCAAACCCAATTGCCCGAGCTGATCTTCGAACTACACGAGGACGTTCCGCTGGAACAGGTGCTGCTGAATATCGCCCGGGGCTTCCAGGCGCTGATCAGCAGCGATGAGGCCGTCAAGCTCAGCCGTCTGATCATTGCCCTGGGCAACCAAGACCCAGGCTTCGGCCAGTACTTCTACGAAGCCGGGCCAAAGCGTGTGCTGGGAGAGATGGAAGAACTGCTGCGCAGTGTCGACCAGCGAGGGCTGCTACACATCGACAACCCAGCGCGGGCTGCCGAGCATTTCTTCTGCCTGGTCAAAGGCGCGCCCGACTACCGGCTGCTGCTGGGATGCGCCGAGGCCCTGCAAGGCGAAGAAGCCGAGGCGCACGTGAAGGAAGTGGTGGCGTTGTTTTTACGGGCTTACCGCTACTGATCGAGCCCCTGCGCAACCTGTAGGAGCGTGCCTTGGCCGCGAAAATCTGTATTCGCAGCGTGTCAGGCTGGTCGGGGCTGCTGGACTTACGGCCGCTGCGCGCCCGATCGCGGCCAAGGCACGCTCCTACAAGGGTCATCGCATATATAGGGCCTCAGCCTTTGAGCGCCTTCTTCGGGTAGATGTCGTAGCGGCTCGACTTGCCCTCCAGGCTATGACTCGGCTTGGGTCCCTCGATGATCGGCGCCTTGCGCGGCCGCTTGACCACTACCCGGTGGCTGGCCAGCGCCAGGGCAGCCTCAAGCAGCGCCGGGGCGTCCAGGTCATCGCCGACCAGCGGCCGGAACACACGCATCTCCTTTTTCACCAATGCGCTCTTGTCGCGGTGGGGGAACATCGGGTCCAGGTAGATCACCTGGGGCGGATCGCCCTGCCAGTCACGCATGCGCTCGATGGCGTTGCCGGTGAGCAAACGCATGCGCGCTACGATGGGACCGACCTCGGCATCTTCGCGTGCCCGTTCCAGACCATCCTCGAGCAAGGCCGCAACCAGCGGTTGACGCTCGATCAGGGTCATCTGGCAGCCCAGGCTGGCCAGCACGAACGCATCCTTGCCCAAGCCTGCCGTGCAGTCCAGCACCTGCGGGCGCACGCCCTGGGCGATGCCCACGGCCTTGGCGATCATCTGCCCGTTGCCACCGCCGAACAGCCGCCGGTGCGCCGCCTGGCCCTCGACGAAGTCCACCCGCACCGGGCCAGGCGCCTGTGGCCCCAGTTGCTGGATCTGCAAGCCCTCGGCACCGACCTGCACAGCAAACCCAGCCTCGGCGTCATCCAGCGGCAGGCCCAGGCGCTGCGCCCATTCCCCGGCACGCTCCTGGAACTCGGGCGTCAATGCCTCGACCCGGATACCACCACCCTGCTCTTGCTCCACCATCAGTTCACGCACTCAAAAAATTAATGAAACCCCGGCCACCGCCGATACACGCAGTATCCGCTATTCTGCCAGAGCGCATCACCCGCGACTGCCATGACAGACACTCTTCAACTCGGCCCGGCCTACCTTTCGCCCGTCGGCGACTATGCCCGGCACAATACCCAGGCATTGGGCGGCGTCAGCCACCTGTGGCAGGACTTCTTCGCCCGCGCCCTGGCCGAGCAGCAAGGACAAGACGCCGAAAGCAGCAGCCAGGCCGTCGAAGAATATGACAAGGTCACTGGCGAGCCCCTGGGTGGGGCGCGGGTCCTGGCGCAGATCCACACCCAGCGCCTGTGCGAGGTGCGCGATACTGAAGTGGCCCCTCCCGAACCGCTGTTCCTGCCCAAGGCGGAGTTCGAAATGGAGTTGCTGGAAAAGGCACCCGACCCCTTCAGCACCGCCGACCTGATTGAGCAACAACGCCAACTCGACCTGAACAACAGCTGGCTGCGCCCCGTGGTCATGAGCCAGGGCCACCCGCTGCCCGAGCCTGGCCCGGGCCCTGCTCCCCAGCCCCTGTTCCTGCCGATCGCCGAGTTCGAGATGGACCTGCTGGACAATGCCCCTGAGCCGTTCGACGAAAGCACCCTGGCCGCCCAGCAAACCGCCCTGGACTTCGACACCCGCTGGGCCCGCCCAGTGGTGCTGAACAACGTACGCGTTCACGTCTGAGATCAGCGGCAGACCTGCCAGAAGCCCATGTCCAGGTGAAAATGGTTGTGGTGCGCGGCGTTGTAGTCAGGCCCCAGCACCGTACTGAAACTTTCGCAGGCCACCTTGTGCACCTCCCTGAGAAAGTCCGCCTTGGCCCCTTGCCCCTGCCAGTCCCGCGCCAGCACGATGCGCTGGCCGTCGGCCAGGCGAAAGCCGCTGATGTCCAGGGCATTGGCCGTGGCATGCTGGCTGAGACGGCCTTGCTTGCGATGATAAACGTTGCGGCAGGCGAAACTGCCAAGGTGGTCAACCTGGATCACGGCCTTGCCAAAAGCACGCTGTGCCGCCGGTTGCAGGCCGTGCTGCTCGAACAACGCGTAAGCCACCGCCAAAGGGCAACTGGCGAGGAAGCTACTGCTCAGGCGCGCCTGGCCAGCTTCGATGCGCAGGACGTTGCTCAACGGACAGTTGGCCGAGGCCGGGCTATCGGCCTGCTCCCTGTAACGCAAGGTTGAAGTCGCAAGGGTTTGCGCGCAGAGCTGCGGATCATCGCGCAGGCGGGATAGTTTGTAAGGCGTCAACAGGTTCGGCGGCTGGCGCACATCCAGCACAGCCCATGGGTTCCAGGCATCCGGCGGACGCCAGCCGAAATGCCAGGCCAAGCCGCCCGCAAGCAGTAAACAGGTCAGTACCGCCAGGAATGTGCGCATGCTGCCGGCTCAGCGGCGGAACAGATCATTGAGTTGGGCAAACGGCAGGGCCTGCTCGCCGTAGCTGAACGTACCCTTTTCACGGATTTCCCCAGCGGCGCGGTAGAGGGCCCCATAAGCCGCCCGGGCCAGCGACGAGCCGACACTGATGCGCCGTACGCCCAGGTCCTGCAACTGGTTCACCCCCAGGGGCACGCCGCTCAGCCCCATCAGCACGTTCACTGGTCGGGGAGCCACGGCCTGCACCACCGCACGGATCTCATCGACATCACGCAGGCCTGGCGCATAGAGCACATCGGCGCCAGCCTCGGCGAAGGCCTGCAAGCGTTTAACGGTGTCATCCAGATCCAGGCGTCCATGCAGCAGGTTTTCGGCACGGGCACAGAGGGTAAACGGAAAAGGCAAGCTGCGGGCGGCCTGCACCGCCGCCCTGACCCGCTCCACTGCCAGGCCGAAGTCATAGATCGGTGCGTTGGCGTCGCCACTGGCATCCTCGATCGAACCGCCGACCAGGCCTGCCTCGGCGGCCCGCAGTATGGCCTGGGCACAGCCCTCCGGCAGGTCCGAGAAGCCATTCTCCAGGTCGGCAGCCACTGGCAGTGGCGTGGCATCGACGATTGTCCGGGCGTTGTCCAGGGTTTCATCCAGGGTCATCGCCGCTTCGGCATCGGGCCGCCCCAAGGAAAAGGCCAGCCCGGCGCTGGTGGTCGCCAACGCCTCGAAGCCGAGACTGGCCAAAAGCTTGGCGGAGCCTGCATCCCAGGGATTGGCGATGACAAAAGCCTGCTCTCGCTCATGCAACGCCTTGAAGGACTCGGCTCGTAGGGTTTGCACATCCATGGTCATCACCTCCGGCAGATGGAACGGTCGTCAAAGCAGCCCTAGTTGTTCGACCTCGGGAGCGCGCGGCAATTCCGGCAACGCGGCAAGCCCTGGCAAGCGCTCCATCAGTCGCTGGTGAAAGCGCTGGGCCAGGGCTGCGGCCAATCGATTATCGGCCGTGTGCAGGAAAACATAGGGGCTGCGCCCCTCCTCGATCCAGGCAGCGACCTTGTCCAGCCAGGGTGTCATGAAGGGTTCATTGGCTTCCAGCTCCGGATGCCCGATGAAACGCACCTGCGGATGCTGGCTGAACGCTGCTGGCCGCGGCGGCACCCTGGGTTTTTTGGCCTGGGCGTGCAGGACGCCGGGATCACGCGAGGTGCAACTGAACAACGCACGCGGATCCAGACAGATGCGCTCGACCCCTCGCTCGTGAAGCAGACGATTGAGCTGGCGCTCCTCCTCGCCACGGGCAAAGAAAGCGTTGTTGCGTACCTCGACGGCGACCGGCACGCCGATCTCATCCAGGAAATGACACAACTCGCCTAAGCGTGAAGGCCCGAAGACCGCCGGCAACTGCAGCCAGTAAGGGGACACGCGTTGTCCCAAGGGGGCGAGCAGACGAGTGAAATCGGTCGCGGCAGCAAGGTGCTCACGCAGGTCCGCGCTATGGCTGATATCGCCAGGGAACTTGGCGGTAAAGCGGAAATGCGCTGGCATCACCTGGGCCCAACGCTCGACAGTCGCGGGGGCGGGACGGGCATAGAAGGTAGTGTTGCCCTCGACAGCGTTGAAGACCTGGCTGTAGAGACCGAGGAACTCGGTGGGGCGGGCATCGGCGGGATAGAGGTAATCGCGCCAGGCGTTTTCACTCCAGGACGGACAACCAAGAAAATAAGGCAGTGTGGATGAGCTCATCCATCAAATGTACAGGTCCAGCCCCAGCACTTCCATCTCCCAGTCGACGAAGCCAGCGGTGCTCAGGTAGCTGGCCAGCGCCAAGGCGGTACGCCGATCGCGGGCACGTGGGTAGATCATGTCCTGTTGCCGGGCAGGCAGGCCAGCGCCACGCCGGCTGCCACGGGTCGCCTGGGCGGCTTCCGCCTCTTCGACCAGCTCTGCGTCTTCCACGGCTTCGTCACGCACCGGTGCCTGGCGCGGAGCCCGCTTGATCGGATAGGACTGCGAGGAAAAGCCGTCGATACGCATGATGGGCTACTCAGGAACAATGATGGCAAGTTACCAGCATCAGAGATCCTTCGCTAATGCCCGATTGATAACTGGACCACAGTTCGGGCAAAAGGTTTTATCGTGTCTGGCGATAGCCGACGAACAGCACTCAGCGGGCCTTGGGTGTAGCGACATTGTCACGCAGGTAGACCGGCTGGGCCTGGTCTGCGGCAATGGCCTCGCCCCTCGCCCAGGCAAAACCGGCCAGGCTCAGGATGTCGAGGGCATTGGGCAACTGGCTGGCATCACTGGCAGCCACCGTCACCGCCAGGCGCTCGGCATAACCCCAGCCGGTCCCGGCACCAAACCAGTCGGCGCCACTGCCCTGCGGCAGGGCCACGCGTTCCGGCGCCAGCACCGCCTCCTGGCCGACCAGGCGCATCTCGCCCTCATGTGCCTGGTAACACCCCCAGTACACCTCGTCCATGCGCGCATCGATGGCAGCGGCCACCTGCTGCGCGCCACGCTCGCGCAGCGCGCCCTGGGCCAGGGCGGCCAGGTTGGACACCGGCAGCACCGGGCGCTCAAGAGCAAAAGCCAGGCCCTGGACCACGCCGATGGCAATACGCACACCGGTGAATGCCCCGGGGCCACGACCGAAGGCAATGGCATCCACCGCGCTCAAGGCGACGCCGGCATCGGCCAGCAACTGCTGGACCATTGGCAGCAGCTTCTGCGCATGCAGGCGCGGGATCACCTCGTAATGGCTGGTGACCCGCCCCTCGTGCAGCAAGGCGACGGAGCAGGCTTCAGTGGCGGTATCCAGGGCCAGCAGGGTGGTCATCGAAAGCGGTTCCAGGCGAAAGAAAAAAGAGCGGCAGTATAAACGACAACGGCCCGCAAGCGGGCCGTTGTCTGCACTGGCGGATACGGATCAGCTCAGGGCTGCCAGTACCTTGGCAGTGATGGCTTCGACCGAGCCGACGCCTTCGATATGGCTGTACTGCGGCTTGCCGTTGGCGGCCGACAGCTTCTGGTAGAACGCTACCAGCGGCTTGGTTTGCTCGTGGTAGACCGAGAGGCGGTGACGCACGGTTTCTTCGGTATCGTCCTTGCGCTGAACCAGCGGCTCGCCAGTTTCGTCATCCTGGCCTTCCACTTTCGGCGGGTTATAGACAACGTGGTAGACACGCCCAGAACCTTCGTGAACGCGGCGGCCTGCAATGCGCTGGACGATTTCTTCATCTTCGACAGCGATTTCGACCACTGCATCCAGTTCGATGCCTGCGGTCACCAGGGCTTCAGCCTGGGGAATGGTGCGCGGGAAACCGTCGAACAGGAAGCCATTGGCGCAGTCCGGCTGGGCGATGCGGTCCTTGACCAGGTTGATGATCAGGTCATCGGAGACCAGCTTGCCAGCGTCCATGACCGCCTTGGCTTCCAGGCCCAGCGGCGTACCGGCCTTGACCGCGGCACGCAGCATGTCGCCAGTGGAAATCTGTGGAATACCGAACTTTTCGGTGATGAACTTTGCCTGAGTACCTTTACCGGCCCCGGGAGCTCCCAGCAGAATTACGCGCATCTTGTGCTCCTCAATTTTTTGTATGTAAATCAATGGATTCGGCGCTCAGGGCCAACTCCGGAAAAACGGGTAATGACCACAAATCGGTCAAAAGGCTGCTCAAGATACACAGCGCCCGGCAGCCATACAAGCATTCCAAGGGAGGAAGAATCCCCCTTTTGCGGCTAGCCGTCGGGCAGGTTGCACCCAGCGCAACCCGCCCACCCGGACGCCTTGGGGACACTGCCCCCAAGGATGACAGCAGTCGCTCGGACAACCTCAACCGGTGTTGCGCAACCCGGCGGCGATACCCGCCACGGTGACCAACAAGGCCTGCTCCAGCGGGCTATCCAGAGCGGCTTCGCGACTGCGCGAACGTGCCAGCAGTTCGGCCTGAAGGCGGTGCAGCGGGTCCAGATAGGTGTTGCGCAAACGGATGAATTCCAGCGTCTCCGGGCTGTGCGCCAGTAGCACCCGTTGCCCGGTCAGGCTCAGGACTACTTGGCAGGACTGCGACAATAGGTCGCGCAGATGCCCCCCCAAAGGTCGCAGTTCCGGTTGCACTAGACGTTCGTCGTAGGCCAGGGCGATCTCGGCATCGGCCTTGGCCAGCACCATTTCCAGCATGTCGATGCGGGTGCGGAAGAATGGCCATTGCTCGCGCATCTCGGCCAGCAGCGTGCCCTGGCCTCTGCTCAGCGCATTGCCCAATGCCGCTTCCCAGCCCAGCCAGGCCGGCAGCATCAGGCGCGTTTGGGTCCAGCCGAAGATCCAGGGGATGGCGCGCAGACTCTCGATGCCCCCGGCACGCCGCTTGGCCGGGCGGCTGCCCAACGGAAGGCGCCCCAACTCCTGCTCCGGAGTCGATTGGCGGAAGTACTCGACGAAATCCGGGTTCTCCCGCACCACCGCACGGTAGGCCTTGAGGCCATCGGCGGCCAGTTGGTCCATCAATTCGCGCCAAGCCGGTTGTGGCGGCGGTGGCGGCAGCAAGGTCGCCTCCAGCACGGCGGCCAGGTAGAGGTTGAGATTCTGCTCGGCAATGCCCGGTAGGCCGAACTTGAAGCGGATCATCTCACCCTGCTCGGTGGTGCGGAAGCGCCCCGCCACCGACCCGGGAGGCTGCGAGAGGATCGCCGCATGGGCTGGGCCGCCGCCACGGCCGACAGTGCCGCCACGACCATGAAACAACAGTAGTTCGACCTGATGTTCTCGGCAGATGCGCACCAGGTTCTCCTGGGCTCGATACTGGGCCCAGGCGGCGGCCGTGGTGCCAGCGTCCTTGGCCGAGTCCGAGTAGCCGATCATCACTTCCTGTGGCCCGTGCAAGCCGCTGCGGTAACCCGGCAGGCCCAACAGCCGCTCCATCACCGGCCCGGCGTTGTCCAAGTCGGCCAGGGTCTCGAACAGCGGCACCACACGCATCGGCCGGGTCACCCCAGCCTCCTTGAGCAACAACTGCACCGCCAGCACATCAGAGGCAGCACCGGCCATGGAGATCACATAGGACCCCAACGACGCCGCGGGCGCCGCCGCGATCTCGCGACAGGTCGCCAGCACCTCGGCGGTTTCGGCTTGCGGCTGGAAATGCCCCGGCAGCAAAGGCCGACGGTTTTTCAGTTCGTCCTGGAGGAAGCCAATGCGCCGCTCCTCATCCCAGTCGGCATAACGCCCCAGGCCCAGGTAATCGGTGATCTCGCTCAACGCGGCGGTATGCAGGGCGGCATCCTGGCGCACATCCAGGCGCGCCAGGAACAGGCCGAAGGTCACCGCCCGGCGCAGGCAATCGAGCAAGGGGCCATCGGCGATCACCCCCATGCCGCACTCATGCAGGGACTGATAGCACAACTGCAAGGGCGCGATCAGGTCGTGGTTGTTGCTGAGCACATCGGTGCTGGCCGGTTGCGTCGCAGCCAGCGAGGCCTGGGCCCAACTGCGTGTCGCACGCAGGCGCTCACGCAGTTGCTTGAGCAGGCTGCGGTAAGGCTCAACACTGTCACCCACCTGTTCCCGAAGCGCGGCGCTGGCTTGCTGCATGGACAACTCTGCGGCGAGGTAATCGATATCGCGCAGGAACAGGTCGGCAGCCATCCAGCGCGCCAGCAGCAGGACCTCGCGGGTCACGGTAGCGGTGACATTGGGGTTGCCGTCACGGTCACCGCCCATCCACGAGGCGAAGCGGATGGGCGCGGCCTCCAGCGGCAGGCGCAGGCCGGTGGCGTCGAACAACGCCTTGTCGACCTTGCGCAGGTGGCTGGGGATGGCATGCCATAGGGAATGCTCGATCACCGCGAAGCCCCATTTGGCCTCATCCACTGGGGTGGGCCGGCTGCGGCGGATTTCATCGGTGTGCCAGGCTTCGGCGATCAGCCGGCGCAGGCGCTCTCGCACCTGCTCGCGCTCGGCGGCAGTCAGGTCGCGATGATCCTGCGCGGCCAACTGCGCGGCAATCGCGTCGTACTTCTGGATCAGGGTCCGACGCGCCACCTCGGTGGGGTGGGCAGTCAGCACCAGTTGGATGTCCAGCTTGCCCAGTTGCCGGGCCAGGGCATCATCGCTGTGCCCGGCCTGCTTCAGGCGCGCCAGCAGCTCTGGCAGCACCCGCGCCTCGAAGGGCTCCGGCTGGTGCTCATCGCGACGACGGATCAGTTGGTACTGCTCGCCGATATTGGCCAGGTTGAGAAACTGATTGAATGCCCGTGCCACCGGCAGCAGGTCCTCTTCGGCAAGCTCATCGAGGGTCGAACTCAACTGCTCGGCACTGCCGCTGCGGTCAGCCTTGGCACTGTGGCGAATATCCTCGATCTTCTGCAGGAACGCCTCGCCATGCTGCTGGCGAATGGTCTCGCCGAGCAACTCCCCCAACAGATGAATATCCTCTCGCAAGCGCAGATCAATATCGGTCATCGGGCCTTCTCTCCAGCGCGGACTGCCGCGCACCAGCTCAGGGAACAGCTCTTGTTGCCACAGAGTGCCCACTCCGACCGCCCCTTTCAAGGCAACCCGGAGCAGCGAAAGCAGCTAAAGTGAAGGAAGGCTCACCCAGCCACCGCGTCTGACGCAATGCCCCTGAACGTGGCTTTGACAGAGGTCATCATGAAGATCCGCGAACTTGCCCAGCACTGGGAACAGAATGCCAAGGGACGCCTGAGCCCAACCGGTCATGTCCTGCACCTGGATATGGAAGCCCAAGCACGCCTCGCCGCACTGGCCG
Source organism: Pseudomonas sp. X10 (assembly GCF_054889225.1). Lineage (NCBI taxonomy): Bacteria > Pseudomonadati > Pseudomonadota > Gammaproteobacteria > Pseudomonadales > Pseudomonadaceae > Pseudomonas > Pseudomonas sp. X10. Next base: position 4,394,147 of record NZ_CM142677.1, read on the forward strand.
AGATGTACCCCAAGCGCCAGCCCGAGGAACTGCTTGGCGAACTGGTCGCCGCCGCCCTCGAGGAACTGGAAGCCAGCTTCCCCTATATCAAGGGTCAACAGGTGATCGCCACCGATGAAGAAGGCGACCCCTTGTACGAAGACATCGGCCCTACTCCGCGCTTCCTGGCCCTATCGAAGCGCTACTTGCATGACCTCAGTGAGGCAAGCGACGACAGCGCGCATTAAGTTCTGCTCAACGCCTTGCAGCCCCTGGGCACTCCCCTCGGAGTGCCCACCATACATCGCCGAACAAGGAAAGTTCCGGGTCAAAAGCGCTGACCAATCAGTCAGAAAAAAATCCATTCCAAATGAACTTTTTTCTGAACTATTCAAAAAACGCTTCGGTCACAGCCAATAGCCATCACGGTAAAACCCTGTAAATACGGGCGTTGCCGCGCTCGCAAAACGACAGGGAAACAGCGATGGACTGCTACGGACATCGTCGTTTATCAGGAGTGTTCCAATGGAGTTGACCATCATGAAGAGCCGTACCGCGAAAATCTCGTCCACTCATCTGCGCGGGCTCAAGCTTGCCGCGCTGGCCCTGGGCAGCAGCCTGGTACTGGCCGGCTGTGCTGGCAACCCGCCCACAGAACAGTACGCCGTAACGCAATCGGCGGTGAATTCTGCGGTCAGTGCCGGCGGCACCGAGTTTGCGGCCGTGGAAATGAAAGCGGCCCAGGACAAGTTCAAGCAGGCCGAGATCGCCATGCACGACAAGAAGTATGACGAAGCCAGGCGTCTGGCCGAACAGGCCGAGTGGGACGCCCGCGTCGCCGAACGCAAGGCGCAGGCAGCCAAGGCCGAGAAGGCCGTGCAAGACGCTCGCCAGGGCGTCCAGGACCTGCGAGAGGAAGGCATGCGCAGCGCTGAATAAGCCCGCCCCGCCAACCCGTGCATTCGTTATCGATCAAAGGATGAACCACTATGCGTAAACACGTCATGATTCCCGCCCTGCTGGCCCTGACCGTCGGCCTGGCTGCCTGCTCGCACCAGCCCAACCCGAACCTGGAATCGGCCCGCACCAATTTCTCCGCGTTGCAAAGCGACCCGCAGGCCAGCAAGCTCGCCGCCCTTGAAACCAAGGACGCCCAAGACTGGCTGAACAAGGCCGATAAGGCCTACATGGATCGCGAAGACGAGCAGAAAGTCGACCAACTGTCCTACCTGACCAACCAGCGTGTCGAACTGGCCAAGCAGACCATCGCCCTACGCACCGCTGAAGGCGACCTGAAGAATGCTGCCTCCCAGCGCGCCCAGGCCCGCCTCGACGCCCGCGACGCGCAGATCAAGAAACTTCAGGACAGCCTCAACGCCAAGCAGACCGATCGCGGCACCCTGGTGACCTTCGGTGACGTGCTGTTCGACTTCAACAAGGCTGAACTGAAAAGCAGCGCCCTACCCAATATCACCAAGCTGGCGCAGTTCCTCCAGGAGAACCCGGAGCGCAAGGTGATCGTTGAGGGCTACACAGACAGCGTCGGCTCTGCCAGCTACAACCAGGGCCTGTCCGAGCGCCGCGCCAACTCGGTGCGCATGGCGCTGGTACGTGCCGGCGTAGACCCGGCGCGCATCGTCGCCCAGGGTTACGGCAAGGAGTATCCGGTCGCCGACAACTCGAGCAACTCGGGCCGAGCCCAGAACCGTCGAGTGGAAGTGACCATTTCCAACGACAACCAGCCAGTGGCGCCGCGTTCGGTGAGCCAAGCCCGCTAAGGCTGTAGCTGCAAACGAAAACCCCGCCTTGATGGCGGGGTTTTCATTTTCGTTGTCGCTGCCAGCCCACTCGCCTGGGCCGCTACAGTCACTGCACCTGCTGCGGTGTTTCCTGCCCCATGCAGCGCACGGCCTGTTTCTTGTTGTCCACCAACACGCCGGTCAGGCCCTTCTGCTGGGTGTCGAACAATACCAGTACGCCATCGATGCACTGCGCCACCTGCGGCGCTGGGTTGAGCGAGACCTTGTAGTCCTCGCCCGGTACCGTCTTGAGCATGGTGAAGTCCGACAGCAGCAGAGCATCCTCCGGCTTGGCGAAATGCAGATAACCGTAGTACCAGAGGGTCCCCACCGTCACGATGATGCTGCCAATGCCGGTCAGGATCAGCGGGATGGCGTTGCGTTCTTCGCTCATTGCTTGTTTTTCTCGTCAGGGTAGTTAGGGACTTCGGCCAAGCGCCGGAGCCCGTTGAAATGCGCGGGGTCGTCCAGAAAACGCAGCATCACCTGACGCCAGGTCGGGTCGGCGAAAGTCTGCACATGGCCGCCTCGGGTCAGTTGCAGCACCCGCGGCGGCGGTGCGTGCCGGTACAGGCTGATGACGTTGTCCATGGGCACGATGGGGTCATCAATACTGTGGAAGAACAGTTTCGGCGGGTTATCGATCCGCTCGATCGAACGGATCGCACTGTCGCCATCGGGCACCAGCCAGGACAGTGGCACCTGCAACGGCCAGGTCAGCCAGGAGGTGCTGAGGGCGAAACGGCCGACCTCCCGGTAACTGGCCGGCACGCCATCGAACACCAGCGCCTGGAAGCGCTGGCGCTGCTCAGGGTGTGCCGCCAGGTAATGGATGCCCATGGCGCCACCGAGGCTCTGCCCGAGCAGCACCAGCGGCTTACCCTGCACTTGCGGGGCCTGCGCCAACCAGTCCAGCGCCGCCCCGATATCCTGGTAGACCGCCGGCAGGGTCGGCTTGCCCTGGGACAACCCGTAGCCACGGTAATCGATCATCAATACCTGGTATCCCTGCTCCGGCAGCCAGTAGCTCCCTCCCAGGTGCCAGGCCAGGTTGCCGCCATTGCCGTGCAGGTGCAGCACCGTGCCCTTGACGGCCACCCCGGCCTTGGCCGGCAGCCACCAGGCATGCAGGCGCGTGCCATCAGCGGCGGTCAGGGTCAGTTCACGAAAGGCCAGTTTCGCCCGTTCAGGGGTAAAGGGTTGGCCGGGCTCGGGATAGAACAGCAGGCTGCTGCATCCGGCTGGCCCCAGGAACAGGCTCAACAGCAGCAGACCTGGTACGGCCAATCGTCGGCAGGCCTCAGAGAATGTTCGCGTAGTCGGCTTCAATGCGATCCAGGCTCAGGTGGTTGAGGAAGTTGGAGAAGCACATCCAGGCCGACAGCGCGTTGAGGTCGCGGAACTGCTCCGGCAGGTACTTGGGCGGCTCCACCAGGCCTTCGTCGACCAGTTGGCGCAGGGTACGCATGTCTTCCAGGGTGGTCTTGCCACAGAACAGCAAGGGAATCTGCTCGAGTTTGCCCTTCTTCACGGCCAACTGAATGTAGTTGTAAACCATGATGAAACCCTTGAGGTAAGACAAGTCCTTGGTAAATGGCAAACCGTTGGGCACCGAGCCACGGAACACCCGGCTCGCATTCCCATAGCTTTCCGCCGCTTCGAAGCCCTGGCCGCGGAAGAACTCGTAGACCTGCATGAAGTCAGCCCCCTCCTCCACCATGTGGATGGCTCGGGTACGGTTGGTCAACTTGCGCAGGCGGCTGGGGTAGGAGGCGAAGGCGATGACTTCCATGAGAATGGCCAAGCCTTCCTGGGTCACGGTCGACGAGGGTGGGCCCTTGGCCAGGAAGGTACAGATCGGCTGGTTCAGGCCGTTGAGCGTGGTGCCGACATGCACCAGGCCTTCGTGGACCTCCAGGGCGCGCACATCACGGTTGTTGAACATGGCATCGGCGCGGATCTTGATGTAGTCGGCGCCCGCCGCAGCATCGGCGACGATACCGTCGGACTCGAACACGCGGATGGTCTCCTCGGCCTCGCCGAACACCCGGTTCAGACGGTGCTGGAGCAATGCCACCGCTTCCTTGGCCGTGAGACTCTTGGGTTCGTCCTTAAGGTCGCCGCGGCCATCGATGTTGTTCAGGTAGTCCGACAGCATCAGACCGAGATCGGCCAGGGTCGGATCGCCAGCGTGGAAGGCATCGGAGGCCGCACCGTAGAGATCCTGGGAGATCAGGCCGAAGTCCTCGGTACCACGCGCCTCGAGCATGCGCACCACCATGCGGTACTCCTTGCACATGCGCCGCATGATCTGTCCCACTGGGTTGAACTGACCGAGCTGGCGCGTGATGTCACGCTCGATGCTCTGGAATTCCGACTTCACCGCGCCGGAGTCGAACGACAGCGGACGCCCTTGGTAATAGGCACGGTCCACCGCGGGTGGTTCCTTGCCCCTGGCCTTGAGGAAACCCTGACGGATACTGTCATCCCACTTCACCGCATCGAGTACACGGATGGGCGTCTGCGCCGCGACAATCCGGTCGGATAACGCACGTATCGTCTGCTGGTACTCGTCCACCCCACACTCCTTGAGTCGAATCGCTTACTTGCTGGCCCGCTGGAAGCGCGCCACTTCAATGAACAGGTCGGAATTGGCCGGATCATCCAGATAGGCCAGGACCCGCTCCGAAGGGCTGTCGATCAACACGCCCCTGCCGTTCTCCTGCAGCCCCTCGGTGCTGCGTCCGGTCAGTTCCTTCTTCTCCACCGCCTGCTGGACCTGGTCGACATCGAGGTTGTAGAGCACCAGCTCGTTGCTGTCGATCACCTCGAAACCACCGATCAGGAAGTTGCCCCCCAGCCGCTTCGGCACACCGGCCGACAGGTACCAGCGATTGCCATGGTGGGAGACGGTAAAGACATACTCCTCAGGCGACTTGCCCTTGCCCCGGGCCACCGCCTTGTAGGCATCGCCGCCCATTCGGCTGATGCTCAGCTCCAGGGGCTCGCCCCAGGCATCCTTGCTGCTCCACTGGCCGAGCAGGGTCGTGGGCGCTGCCTCGTTGCTCGGCAGCGGCTCGTTGAAGGTCACCAGACAACCGCCGAGCAGCAGGAATGACAGGGTCAACAGCACACGCCAGGCTTTCATCAGGTTCTCCTTGAAAGAATCAGTCGCACCTCACGCCGAAGCCAGCACCAGGTGCAGGTATCGAGTAAGGATAGCGAGCATCTGCCCATCGGCTTGTGAATTCGCGTCCTTGAGCAGGACCTGATATTCCATCTGCTCGATAATTGCCGTCAACACCAAGGCATCCTGCTCAGGCTGGCGCGAACCAACCACCTGAAGCATCTGCCGGGCGCCGTGCAGGAGAATCTGCTCATGGGCGCGCACCAACTCGGCCAAGCGCGGGCTCAGCAGCGCCTCCTGGCGGAAGGCCTGTTCGGCCATGAGGAAGTCACGGCGGTTGTTGAACTGGCGGGTGACATAGTCGGCGGTCATGCGCGCTATCTCATCGGCCAGTTGGGCACGCGACTGTGCGCTGCCATCGCCCTGGGACATCAACTGGCGCAGCAACACCTCGGTGTTGGTCCAGAGCTTGGCCATGTACGCAGCACTGCGCTCGACATACTGGGCGAAGGTGTCGGCCAGCAGGTCCTCGATATCCTTGAAGTAGTAGGTGGTGGCCGACAGCGGCACCCCGGCTTCGGCGGCCACCGCGCGGTGGCGTACGCCGCGCACGCCGTCGCGGACGACGATGCGCATGGCGGCATCGAGAATCTGCTGGCGGCGCTGCTCGCTGCCCTGGCGGCTAGTCTTGCGTCCCTGGTACTGCACACTTTCAGCGACGGCGGTGGCCACGCCGGCCGCGCCTTGTTGGGACATTGCGGGTGTCATTGAGTACCTCGTGTCAATTTAGCCTTCGATTACCTGTACCGGCACAATCGCGGGCAAGCCCGCTCCTACAAGCCAGTAGGCAAGAAAAAGCCGCCCCGGAAGGTAATGCTGCTCACTTAAGACATCTATCGTATGGCTTGGGGCCGCTGCGCGCCCCATCGCGACACAAGGCCGCTCCCACAAGAGGCTTGCCGATACGTAAACGCGTGGCTTGCAAGCCCTCTGTGGGAGCGGCCTTGTGTCGCGATGGGGCTGCGTAGCAGCCCCACCTGAAGGTACCCCAGCGTAAGTGAGTAGCCATTACCCCGGGAGGCGGCTTGTTCAGGATGCTCAGGCCTGTGGGCGCATGTGCGGGAACAGGATCACGTCACGAATCGACGGCGAGTTGGTCAGCAACATCACCAGGCGGTCGATACCGATGCCCTCGCCGGCGGTCGGCGGCATGCCGTACTCCAGGGCGCGGACGAAGTCAGCGTCGAAGTGCATGGCTTCGTCGTCACCGGCGTCCTTCTCGGCGACCTGGGCCAGGAAACGCTCAGCCTGGTCCTCGGCGTCGTTGAGCTCGGAGTAGGCGTTGGCGATCTCGCGGCCACCGATGAACAGCTCGAAGCGATCGGTGACGTTGGGGTTCTTGTCGTTGCGACGCGCCAGTGGCGAGACTTCGAACGGGTATTCAGTGATGAAGTGCGGCTGCTCCAGTTTGTGCTCGACCAGCTCTTCGAAAATCATCACCTGCAGCTTGCCCAGGCCTTCGTGACCGAGGACTTTGGCACCGGCCTGCTTGGCAAGCTCACGCGCCTTGTCGACGTCCTGCAAGTCGGCTGCGGTGATCTCGGGGTTGTACTTGAGGATCGAGTCGAACACCGACAGGCGGGCGAACGGCTCGCCGAAGTGGAACACCTTGTCGCCGTACGGCACGTCGGTGCTGCCCAGCACCAACTGCGCCAGCTCGCGGAACAGCTCTTCGGTGAGGTCCATGTTGTCTTCGTAGTCAGCGTAGGCCTGGTAGAACTCGAGCATGGTGAACTCGGGGTTGTGCCGGGTCGAAACGCCTTCGTTGCGGAAGTTGCGGTTGATCTCGAAGACCTTCTCGAAACCACCGACCACCAGACGCTTGAGATACAGCTCCGGTGCGATACGCAGGAACATGGCCATATCCAGCGCATTGTGATGGGTCTCGAACGGCTTGGCCGCGGCACCACCAGGGATGGTCTGCAGCATCGGCGTCTCGACTTCGAGGAAGTCACGCTTGGCCAGGAAGCTGCGGATGTGCGAGATGACCTGGGAACGCACGCGGAAGGTGTGGCGGGTTTCCTCGTTGACCATCAGGTCGACATAACGCTGGCGGTAGCGCTGCTCGGTGTCGGTCAGGCCGTGGTGCTTGTCCGGCAGCGGACGCAGCGACTTGGTCAGCAGGCGCACGGTGGTCATCTCGACGTACAGGTCGCCCTTGCCGGAACGGGCCAGGGTGCCTTCAGCGGCGATGATGTCGCCCAGGTCCCAGGTCTTGACAGCGGCCAGGGTTTCTTCGGGCAGGGTCTTGCGGTTGACGTAGACCTGGATGCGCCCGGTCATGTCCTGGATGACCATGAACGAGCCACGGTTGAGCATGATTCGGCCGGCAACCTTGACCGGGATCGCTGCAGCTTCCAGTTCTTCCTTGGTCTTGTCGGCGTACTGCTTCTGCAGGTCGTCGCAGTAGTTGTCGCGGCGGAAGTCATTGGGGAAGGCCTGGCCCTTCGCACGCTCGGCGGCAAGTTTTTCCTTGCGCAGGGCGATCAGGGCGTTTTCTTCCTGTTGCAGGTCTTGCGGGTCGAGTTTGAGGTCGCTCATGTCGTCATCTTTTCCATCACGGGTTCATTGTCCCTTGCCCTGGCAAGGGATCGCGGGCAAGCCCGCTCCTACAGGAACGCGCCATGCCCGCGGCATCGGTGTGGAGGTTACAGCCCCTGTTTGAGGCTGGCCTCCAGGTATTCGTCGAGGTCACCGTCGAGCACCTTGTCGCAGTCGCTGCGCTCGACGCCAGTACGCAGGTCCTTGATCCGCGACGCGTCGAGCACATAGGAGCGGATCTGGTGGCCCCAGCCGATATCCGACTTGCTGTCTTCCAGGGCCTGGGAGGCAGCGTTGCGCTTCTGCATCTCCAGCTCGTACAACTTGGCCCGCAGCATCTTCATGGCGGTGTCCTTGTTGGCGTGCTGGGAGCGTTCGTTCTGGCAGCTGACCACGGTGTTGGTCGGTACGTGGGTGATCCGCACCGCCGAGTCGGTGGTGTTGACGTGCTGGCCACCCGCGCCGGAAGACCGGTAGGTGTCGATACGCAGGTCAGACGGGTTGATCTCGATTTCCACCTTGTCATCGATCTCCGGCGACACGAATACTGCCGAGAACGAAGTATGGCGGCGGTTGCCGGAATCGAACGGGCTCTTGCGTACCAGGCGGTGCACGCCAATCTCTGTGCGCAGCCAGCCGAAGGCATACTCGCCCTTGATGTGCAGGGTGGCGCCCTTGATGCCGGCGACTTCGCCCTCGGACAGCTCCATGATGGTGGTGTCGAAACCACGCTTGTCCGCCCAGCGCAGGTACATGCGCAGGAGGATGTTGGCCCAGTCCTGGGCTTCGGTGCCGCCGGAACCGGCCTGGATGTCCAGGTAGGCGTTGTTCATGTCCATCTCGCCGCTGAACATGCGGCGGAACTCGAGCTGGGCCAGGGACTGCTCGAGGCTCTCAAGCTCACTGACCACGTCGCCCACGGCGTTTTCGTCGTTCTCTTCGACGGCCATGTCCAGCAGGTCGCGGCAATCGGCCAGGCCTTCGGACAGCGTGTCCAGGGTTTCGACGATCTGTGCCAGGGTGGCGCGCTCGCGTCCCAGTTCCTGGGCGTATTCGGGCTTGTTCCAGACGTTCGGGTCTTCCAGCTCGCGGTTTACTTCGATCAGGCGGTCATGCTTCTGATCGTAGTCAAAGATACCCCCGAATGGATTCGGAACGCTCGGTCAGGTCCTTGATGGTGTTCAGGATCGGGTTGATTTCCATGGGCTAGGGACTCTCGTGCGTTGTGCTTTCAAAAGCGCAAGAGTATACCGCAACCCCGCGGTTTTGGTCAGCCCGGCGATCAGAACACTGGCCTGCTTAAGCGTCCTCTGGAGCGCGGCGCCCCACGCTGGCCGGTTGCCTCGCTCAGGCCACGCCCACCTGGTTGCGCCCATTGTTCTTGGCCAGGTACAAGCCCTTGTCGGCCGCCGAGATCAGTTGCCGGCAATGGCTGCCGATGACGGGTGTCTGAGTCGCCAGGCCAATGCTCACGGTCAGGCAGGCATCGGCCTCGGGCGCGGTGTGCGGGATGTTCATGGCCAGCACCGTCTGGCGCAGCTTCTCGGCGATCAGTCGCGCGCCGCCCGGCGAGGTACCGGGCAGGACCAAGGCGAACTCCTCGCCGCCGTAGCGGGCCGGCAGGTCGCTCGGCCGCGAGCAGGAGTTGCGGATGGCCTCGGCCACCTTGCACAAGGCCTCGTCGCCGGCCAGGTGGCCGAAGGTGTCGTTGAACGACTTGAAGTAGTCGACATCGATCATCAGCAGCGACAGTTGGCTCTGCTCGCGCATGGCACGGCGCCATTCCAGCTCCAGGTACTCGTCGAAATGACGACGGTTCGACAACCCGGTGAGGCCATCGGAATGCATCAGCCGCTGCAACACCAGGTTGGTGTCGAGCAATTGCTGCTGGCTGACGCGCAGGGCGCGGTAGGCCTCGTCGCGCTGCAACAGGGTCAGGTAGGAGCGCGAGTGGTAGCGGATCCGCGCTACCAGCTCGATATTATCCGGCAACTTGACCAGGTAATCGTTAGCACCGGCGGCGAAGGCAGCGCTCTTGACCAGCGGTTCCTCCTTGGTCGACAGAACGATGATCGGGATATCCTGGGTCACCGGGTTATTGCGGTACTCACGGACCAGCGTGAGGCCATCCAGCCCGGGCATGACCAAGTCCTGGAGAATGACCGTCGGCTTGATACGCATGGCCTGGGCAACAGCCTGGTGTGGGTCGGCGCAGAAGTGGAAATCGATGTTCTCTTCGTGCGCCAGGCCTCTCCGCACCGCCTCGCCGATCATCGCCTGATCGTCGATCAGCAGGACCATCGCCGAATTTTCGTTGGTAGTCTTGAAACCATCGATCGGTAAATCATTCATACGCATTCACCAGGTCACTGCCGGCCAGGCGGCGTGACTCAATACCTATCGTCATTTGGGGAAAACTTCCGTCAATCGTGCCGCAATCCGCTCGAGCGGGCGGACTTCCATTGCCGCGCCTATTGCCGCGGCCGCCTTGGGCATGCCGTACACGGCACTGCTGTGCTGGTCCTGGGCAATGGTCAGGAAACCCTGCTGGCGCATCAGTTTCAGGCCCTGGGCGCCATCCCGGCCCATGCCGGTCAGCAGCACGCCCACGGCATCGCCCGTCCAGCAGCAGGCCACGCTTTCGAAAAATACATCGATCGACGGCCGGTAGATTTCGTTGACCGGCTCGGCGGTATAGGCCAGTTGACCGCCCTTGAGCAGCCGGATGTGGTGGTTGGTCCCAGCCAGCAGTACCTGGCCCGGCTGCGGCGGTTCGCCTTCGCGGGCCAAGCGCACGGCCAGGCCCGAGACGCTACTGAGCCATTCTGCCATGCCCGCAGCGAAAACCTGGTCGACATGTTGCACCAGCACGATCGCGGCGGGAAAGTCCCGGGGCAGGCCCTTGAGGAGCACTTCGAGGGCTGCCGGGCCGCCGGCGGACGAACCGATGGCCACCAGGCCCCGGCGCTGTGCCGCTGCCCGTAAGGGAGCCACCAGGGGCCTGGGGCTGTTACCACGTTGCTGGCCGATCAGCCAGCCGATATTGAGGATCTTGCGCAATAACGGTGCCGCCGCTTCCCGCGCATCGCCGGCACCGAGGGCTGGAGTATCGACCACATCGAGGGCGCCGTGTCCCATGGCTTCGAACACCCGGTGCACGTTCTGCTTACGATCTACCGTGACGATGACGATGGCGCAGGGCGTCTCGGCCATGATCCGCCGGGTCGCCTCGACACCATCCATGACCGGCATGATCAGGTCCATGAGGATCAGGTCCGGAAGCTGTTCGGTGCAGCGCTGCACTGCTTCGGCCCCGTCGCCGGCTACCCAGATCACCTGGTGCGCCGGTTCGAAGGCCAACGCACGACGCAAGGCTTCCACGGCCATGGGCAGATCGTTGACGATGGCGATCCTCATCCCTGCGCACCTCCGATCAACTCGGTAACCGCATCCAGCAACGCATCATCATGGAAACTGGCCTTTGCCAAATAGTAGTCGGCTCCGGCATCCAGTCCACGGCGGCGGTCCTCTTCGCGATCCTTGTAGGACACCACCATGACTGGCAACGATTGCAAGCGATGGTCGCGGCGCACCAAGGTCACAAGCTCGATGCCGTCCATGCGCGGCATGTCGATGTCGGTGATCAGCAGGTCGAAATCCTCACTGCGCAGGGCGTTCCAGCCGTCCATGCCGTCGACCGCCACGGCAACCTCATAGCCGCGGTTGCCCAAGAGCTTGCGCTGCAGCTCGCGCACGGTGAGCGAGTCGTCGACCACCAGAACGCGTTTGCGCGCCGCCCCCCTGCCACTGCGAACACCACGCTCGATACGCTCCAGACGGCCGGTGCTGAGCAGCTTCTCGACCGAGCGCAGCAAGTCCTCGACATCGATGATCAACACCACCGCGCCATCGTCGAGCAAAGCACCGGCGGAAATGTCCTGGACCTTGCCCAAGCGCGGATCCAGCGGCATCACCACCAGCACCCGTTCGCCGATCAGGCGCTCGACGGCGACGCCATACAGTTGATCGCGCTCACGGATCACCACCACGCGGATATTCTGTTCATCGCTCTGGCCCGCAGGACGGTTGAGCAACTGGTTGGCGGCGACCAGGCCAATGTGCCGCTCCTCATGCCAGAAGTGCTGGCGCCCTTCTATCTGCACGATAGCCTCGGCTGGCACGTCCAAGGTGCGCTCGATGTGCGCCAGGGGGAACGCGTAGGCCTCGCCACCCACTTCCACCACCAGGCTGCGCACCACCGACAGGGTCAAGGGCACCTCCAGGTGAAAGCAACTGCCCTGGCCGCGAACCTGGGTCAACTCGATGGACCCGTGCAGCTCGCGCACCATGTGCTGCACAGCATCCAGCCCGACACCCCGCCCGGACACCTCGGTGACCTCGTCACGCAGGCTGAAGCCCGGCAGGAACAGGAAGGTGAGCAGCTCAGCCTCGCTCATCTGCGCCACGGTCTCGGCCGGAGACAGGGCCCGTTCGACGATGTTGTGGCGCAAGCGTTCCAGGTCGACCCCAGCACCGTCGTCACTGAGCTCCAGTACCAACAGCCCGGCCTGGTGGGAAGCCCGCAGGCGGATCACCCCCTCGTCCCGCTTGCCCGCCAGCAGGCGCCGCTCAGGTAGCTCGATGCCGTGGTCCACGGCATTGCGCAACAGGTGGGTAAGAGGAGCTTCGAGCTTCTCGAGGACGTCGCGGTCGACCTGGGTCTTCTCCCCTTCGATCTGCAGCCGCACCTGCTTGCCCAGCGAACGCCCCAGGTCCCGCACCATGCGGCTCTGCCCGGACAGCACATCGGCAAAGGGACGCATGCGGCAGGCCAAGGCGGTGTCATAGAGCAACTGCGCGCGCTGGCTGGCCTGCCAGCCGAATTCGTCCAAGTCGGCCGCCTGCTGTTGCAGGATCTGCTGTGTTTCGCCGAGCAGGCGCTGCGCCTGGGCCAAGGCATCGAGCACCTCGGCGCTCTGGCCGCCCGCTTCCAACTGCGCCTTCAGGCCATCCAGGGCGCGCATGCCCTGGCCATGCATGCGCTTGAGGCGCTGCAGGCTGGCCAGGTAGGCCTTCAGGCGCTGGGTTTCTACCAGCGATTTGCTCGACAGATCCAACAGATTGTTCAGACGCTCGGCGGTTACCCGCAACACCCGCTCGCCCCCTTCGGTCGCGCGCTTGCCCTTGCGCACCGTTGCCGGCTCGGCATCCACCTCAGGTGCCGGCTGGCTGCTGGAAGGTGCAACGGCTTCGGCCGGGCTGGACGACAGGCCCCGGCCAGGGGGCACGGACAGAGTGGTCGCGCCCGGGTCGAGCAAGGCAGCCATCTGCGCCAGAAACCCAGGAACCGCCGCTTCACCGGCGGCATCGCCCGGCGTGGCGATACGCATCAACAGGTCCGTGCCTTGAAGCAAGGCGTCGATGTGCTCCGCACGCAGCGACAGACGCCCTTCTTGCGCCGCGACCAGGCAATCCTCCATCACATGGGCGACACTGACACCGGCATCGACGCCCACGATCCGAGCCGCCCCCTTGAGGGAGTGGGCCGCCCGCATGCAGGCTTCCAGTTGGTCTGCCTGAGCCGGGTTGCGCTCCAGCGCCAGCAAGCCTGCGCTCAGTACCTGCGTCTGGGCCTCGGCCTCCAGGCTGAACAATTCGAGCAGCGATGCATCGCGCATTTGCTCTGGGGTCATGACAGGCTCCGGCTCACGGCTGACAGTACTTGTTGCTCATCCAACACCCGGACGCTGCGACCTCGCCATTGCAGGACCGCCGCAGTGAAGCGTGACGAACCCTGCTCAAGCCCAAGACGCGCCGGGTCCAACCCATGGATACCGTCGATCTCGTCGACCGGCATCACCACCGCGCCCCCTTGCGCCGCAAGGATCAGCATACGCGGCATCACCCGCCCGCCGCTGCGCTCGGCCGGCATGATGTCCAGGCCAAGCAGTTCGGCCAAGGACAGACAGGGCACCAGGGCGCCACGGACATTGGCCACGCCCTGCAGGACGCGGGAGCGTTGATGCGGCAGCGAATGCACCGGCTGCAGCGGGGCGATCTCGGCCAGGCAGGATGTCGCCAGGGCAAGCCACTCCTCCCCGAGACGGAACAACAGCATCGAACGCCCAACGGCCACCTCTTCCTGGCCGCCCTCTTCCACCCGGTCATCTTGAAGCAGGGCATAGCGATCGAGCAGGCGGGTCGCGGCCGCGGCGTAGACCTCGCAATTGCGGCAATGGATATGCCGGGCCAGCAAGGGGCACTGCTTGTCACCGTGGACGCCGATGCGGTTCCAGCAATCGTCGATGCTGTCAGCGTTGTCGTTGACCAACCGCACCGGGTGTTCTCCCCTCATTGTTCAGCCTCCCGGCCCAAGCGTGCAGCGCGCGCTTGCAGACGCCGGGCGCCGGCTTCGTCGCCCCGGGACGCCAGCAACGCCGCCAGGTGTACCAGGGCCTCGGGATGTTGCGGCTCCAAGTACAGCGCCTTGCGATAATGGCCTATGGCGGCCTGTCCATCACCCGCCGTGTCGCTGAGCAGGCCAAGCCAGTAATAGACTTGGGCCTTGGGCGAAAACTGTCGCAGGTAGCGCTCACAGGCCTCCCGGGCCTGGTCGCTGTTGCCCGCATTGGCCAGTTGCGCGATATGCGCCAACAACTCGGTCTCGCTTTCCCGACGCAGCGGCGCAGCCACAGGCTTGGGCAGCGGCCGCAAGGGCCGCGCCGTTATCGGGTCGAGACGCGGCAGGGCGATGCTAGCGGCAGGACGACGCGCAGAATGACCGGCATTGTCGACAACCGGGAGCCGGCTTTCACCCTGGCGGATATAGGCGAACGACTGGGCAATACCCAGCGGACGCATGCCCAGGCGCGCCAGCAGGCTGCCTTCGGCTGGCCCGATGAACAGAACGCCCTGGTCATGGGTCAAGCGCTTGAGTGCCTCGAAGGCTCGCTGCTGGGTCGGCACATCGAAATAGATCAGCAGGTTGCGGCAGAACACGAAGTCATACATGCCCTCCCGCGCTCCGAGCGCAGGGTCCAGGACATTGCCGACCTGCAGACTGACCTGTTGCCGGACACGCTCATCCAGGCGATGCCCGTCACCGGTGTCGCTGAAATGCTTCTCTCGAAACGCCAGGGCCGAGCCACGGAAGGCATTGCGCCCGTAAATGGCTTGTTCGCCCCGAGCGATGGCGCTGGGGCTGACATCCATGCCATCGACGCGGAACGACTGGCCATTCATGCCAGCATCGAGCAAAGCCATGGCGATCGAATAGGGTTCCTCGCCGGTCGAGCACGGCAGGCTCAAGATACGCAGCGCACGCGAGCCGCCCAGCTCGGCCAGACGCTTGTGGGCCAGGCCGACCAGGGCAGAGAAAGATTCGGGATAACGGAAGAACCAGGTCTCGGGAACGATGACCGCTTCGATCAGCGCCTGTTGCTCCTCTGCAGATTGCTGCAAGTGCCACCAGTAATCATCCAGGTCGCTGGCCTCGAGCACGCTGCAACGCTGGCGCAACGCACGCGTGACCATGGATGCGCCCACCGACTCGACATCCAGGCCGATGCGTTCCTGCAGGAAGCGGAAAAACCGCTGCTCGTCGCTCATGCCTGCTCCTGGATGGGCTCGCCGGGAAACAACAACTGACGGGCCTCATCCGGCAGCAGGTCGTTGACACTGATGCGCTGCAGCATGCCCTCGCTGTCCTGGCGCACGGGCCCCAGGTAAGGTGCCTCGCCGGTGTCCAAGCCATAGGGCTGGAATTCTCCGGAATGGCAACGCAGGGTATCGGTCGCCTGCTCGAGAATCAGGCCAAGCTGCAGATCCGGACGCTGGGCGTCGGCGCGGTAGTGCACCAGCACCAACCGCGTACTGGTGCGCAGGGGCGCAGGCTGGCCGAAGCTCAAACTGCTCATGTCGACCACCGGCACCAGAGCGCCGCGATGGGCCAGGATCCCGGCCACCCAGGCCGGCGCCTGGGCAATGGGCTTGAGCGCCCGGCGCGGCAACACCTCGATCACCTCGCGGGCATCCAGGGCGAAACGCTGGCCGGCGATCTGGAACACCAGGTACAGCACGCCTTTGGCAGCCGACGCCAGGTCTTGGCGGGAGTGAAGATCCGTCATCGCCGGTCAGACTTTGAAACGCGACACACCGCCGCGCAATCCGACAGCCACCTGGCTCAACTCATCGATGGCAAAGCTGGCCTGACGCAACGACTCCACCGTCTGGGTGCTGGCATCACTGAGCTGAGCCAGGGCCTGGTTGATCTGTTCGGCCCCGGTGGCCTGGGCCTGCATGCCCTCGTTGACCATCAGCACCCGCGGCGCCAGGGCCTGGACCTGATGGATGATCTGGGTCAGTTGCTCGCCCACCTGCTGCACCTCGAACATGCCCCTCCGCACTTCCTCGGAGAACTTGTCCATGCCCATGACCCCTGCCGATACCGCCGACTGGATCTCACGCACCATCTGCTCGATGTCGTAAGTGGCCACCGCGGTTTGGTCGGCCAGACGCCGGACCTCGGTGGCCACCACCGCGAACCCGCGCCCGTACTCACCGGCCTTTTCGGCCTCGATGGCGGCGTTGAGCGACAGCAGGTTGGTCTGGTCGGCCACCTTGACGATGGTCACCACCACTTGATTGATATTGCTCGCCTTCTCGTTGAGGATCGCCAGCTTGTTGTTGACCAGGTCAGCCGCGCCCATCACCTGGTGCATGGTCTCTTCCATGCGCGCCAGGCCTTGCTGACCGGACCCGGCGAGAATCGAGGCCTGGTCGGCGGCGGATGTCACTTCAGTCATGGTGCGGACCAGGTCCCGCGAGGTCGCGGCGATCTCCCGCGAAGTGGCGCCGATTTCCGTGGTGGTGGCAGCCGTCTCGGTGGCCGTGGCTTGCTGCTGCTTGGACGTGGCAGCGATCTCGGTCACCGAGGTGGTTACCTGGACCGATGAGCGCTGGGCCTGTGATACCAGGCTGCCCAGGGCCTCCATCATCTCGTTGAAGCCGGTCTCGATGGCATCGAACTCATCCTTGCGATCCAAGTTCAGGCGCGCGCTCAGGTCACCCGAGCGCAACTTGTCGAGGGCCTGGACGATGCGTCGCATGGGAGCGGTGATGATACGCAGCAGCACCAGGCCACAGATCCCCGCAGCGACGATCGCCAGCACCAGCGACACGATCATGCTGCCCTTGGCGGTGCCCACTGCACTGACGATAGCGTCGGTGGCCTGCCCGGCAGTCTCTCGGTTGCGCTCGATCACGCCGTTGAGGTGCTTGCGCCCAGTCTCCCAGGCCGGCGTCAGGGACTCTGCGATCAGGCGCTCGGCTTCGGCGTAGTCCTTTTGCCGGTAGGCCTGCAGGGTCTGGTCGAGGATCTTGAGGTAATCCTCCTCTTGCCGGACGAAAGCGTCGAAGCTGGCCTGCTCCTCGGGCGAACTGATGGTCGCCTGGTAGCTGGCCATGTGCTGTTTGAGACGGTCATCGAAGCTCTTGAACAGTTCCAGGTCAGAGGAGCTGATCTCGCGGTGGTGGTTCAGCCCTACCAGTTGCTGGCTGGTCACATAGCTGTCGACCCAGGCCCCCCGGATCATCGAGCTGTAGTAGACGCCGGGAATGCTGTGGGAACCTACCGCCTGCGCGCTGGACTCGATCGCTACCAGCCGCGAATAGGCGGCCACGATCATCAACAGCATGATGGCGATGATCACAGCAAAACTTGCCAGGATCCGTTGGCGCAAGGTCCAGTTCTTCAAGGTCAGCCCTCAGGGGTTCGATGCGAGCAGGAAAAATGGGCAGAGTATAGCCCAGCCACCTGGCGCATTCGCGGCTGACTTCAGCGGGCATCCATGCCCTTGCACCTCATTGACCAGTCGCGATCCTGACCTGGCTCTCCAGCTCCTGGCGCAGGACAGGATCCAACTGCAACTGACGGGCCAACTCGTCCAGATAGGCCCGCTCCATGAAGTTCTCCTGATCGACCAGCATCACGCTGGCGATGTACATCTCCGCCGCCATTTCCGGGGTCTGCGCGGCGCGGGCGACATCGGCCGGATCCAACGGTTTGTTCAGTTCGGCGTGCAGCCAATGTTGCAGTTCGCTGTCATTGTCCAGCTTGACGAACTCGCCTTCGATCAGTTCACGCTCACGCTCGTCGATATGCCCGTCGGACTTGGCCGCGGCCACCAGCGCCTTGAGGATGGCCTGGCTGTGCTGCTCGACCTGGGCAGTGGGGAGGCGGTCCAGGGTCTGCGGCTCGGTCGGGGCATTGCCGCCCTGGCGGGCCTGCCAGTTGCCATAGGCCTTGTACGCCAACACACCAAGCGCAGCCAGGCCACCATAGGTGAGCGCCTTGCCGCCATACTTGCGCGCCTTCTTGTTGCCCAACAGCAAGCCCATGGCGCCAGCCGCCAGCGCCCCGCCACCTGCACCGGAAAGCAAGCTGCCAAGGCCACCAGCGCTCTTGCCACCACCCAGCAACTCGCCCAGGCCGGAGGCCTTGCCTGCGGCGCCTTTGCTTTGTGGGTTCTGCAGCAGTTCCTGGCCGGACTTGAGCAACTGGTCGAGCAGACCTCGGGTGTTCATTGCACACCTCCTCATAGGGAAAGAAAACCCCAGATTAGGACCATTGCCTGAACCCATGCTTAATGCACTTGCATCCAGATGTTTCCCGCGGCCTGAGCCTCTAACCTGCCCTGCATGCCAGCGTAGCCGTAAAGGCCGAGCTGGCAGACAAGAGCATCAATCAGTGAGTGTGCGACGTCCTCACCCAGGCTGCCTACCGCCGAGCGCCTTCAATCACGCAGGTCCGACTCATGAATCGGGTTCTCGCGGCTGGTCGCCCGCTGGTACTGCGCCGGCCAAGTGGCCCTGTTGCCACCCAGGTCGTCATCGGCGTGCAGCGGCCAATACGGGTCGCGCAACAGCTCACGAGCCAGCAGGATGACATCGGCCTGACCGGTACGCAGGATGTGTTCGGCCTGGGCCGGCTCGGTGATCATGCCAACGGTGCCGGTGGCGATCCCGGACTCCTTGCGCACGCGCTCGGCGAAGCGCGTCTGGTACCCCGGCCCGGTGGGAATCTCGGCATGCACCGAGGTACCGCCGGAAGACACATCGATGAGGTCCGCGCCGAGGGCCTTCAGGCGCCGCGCCAGTTCCACTGTTTCGTCCGGGTTCCAGCCATCCTCGACCCAGTCGGTGGCCGACACTCGCACGAACAACGGCAGATCCTCAGGCCAGACCTCACGGACCGCCTCGGTGACCTGCAAGGTCAGGCGGATGCGGTTTTCGAAACAGCTGCCATAACGGTCGCGGCGCTGGTTGCTCAGGGGCGAAAGGAACTGATGTAGCAGGTAACCATGGGCGGCGTGCACCTCGACCACCTTGAACCCGGCCGTCAGCGCGCGCTGCGCAGAGGCCACGAAAGCCTGGATGATGCCCTCGATCTCGCCTTCATCCAGCTCATGGGGAACGGTATGCTCCGGATCGAAGGCAATCTTCGACGGCCCCACCGGCTGCCAGCCACCCTCCTCGACTTTGACGCTGCCATGCTTGCCCAGCCAAGGCCTGTGGGTACTGGCCTTGCGACCGGCATGGGCCAGTTGGATGCCGGGAACGGCGCCTTGGGCGGTGATAAAACGGGTAATGCGCTGCAACGGCGGGATCTGGGCATCGTCCCACAGGCCCAAGTCCTCGGCGGTGATGCGGCCATCGGCGGTCACGGCAGTGGCTTCGGTGAACACCAGGCCAGCCCCACCAACGGCGCGGCTGCCCAAGTGCACCAGGTGCCAGTCATTGGCCAGGCCATCGACACTCGAATACTGGCACATTGGTGATACGGCAATACGGTTGGGCAAGGTCAGCTGACGCAGGGTGTAAGGCTCAAGCAGCAGGCTCATGAGGGCACCTCCCAGGGACTCCAATGGTGGTCCGGCCTGGACACTCATGCATGCCCGTGGTCCAGTACCGGTCCTCTTGAGCCTAGACCAGTTTGCCCTGCCTCGGTCAGCGCGCTTCCATGTGAGCGATCATCAGTTGCACGCTTTCCTGCCCACGGAACTCGTTGACATCAAGCTTGTAGGCCAGTTCGACCCAGCGCACCGTAGGGTTCGGCCAAACCTCGCGGTCGATGCCGAAGGCAATGCCGTCCAGCTTCACCGAGCCACATTCGCTCTTGAGTACCACCTTCAGGTGGCGCTCGCCGACCACCCGCTGTTCGACCAGCTGGAACAGGCCGTGGAACAGGGGTTCAGGGAAGTGCTGGCCCCAAGGGCCGGCGTGACGCAAGGCCCTGGCCAGCTCCAGGTGAAACTCCTCGACCGCCAGGCTGCCGTCGGACAGCAGGCGGCCGGTCAGGTCCTCCTCGCGCAACTGACGCCGTACTTCCTCGTCGAAGGCCTGGGCGAAGGCCGGGAAGTTGTCAGCTGGCAACGACAGGCCGGCGGCCATGGCGTGGCCACCGAACTTGCTTATCAATTGAGGGTGGCGTGCGGCCACGGCATCCAAGGCATCACGGATATGAAAGCCCGGGACCGAACGCGCCGAGCCCTTGAGCATGCCATCACCGGCATCGGCGAAGGCAATGGTCGGGCGGTGGTAACGCTCTTTCAAACGCGATGCCAGGATGCCGATCACGCCCTGGTGCCAATCCGCTTCGAACAGGCATAGGCCATAGGGCATGGACTCCAGCGGCAGGTCCTTGAGCTGGGCCAAGGCTTCGCGCTGCATGCCCTGTTCAATGGACTTGCGGTCCTGGTTCAATTCATCGAGCTGCGTCGCCATTTCCCGGGCCAGAGCCGGGTCATCGCACAGCAGGCACTCGATGCCCAGGCTCATGTCGTCCAGGCGCCCTGCCGCGTTCAGCCGTGGACCAAGAATGAACCCCAGGTCAGTGGAGGTGATGCGAGCATGATCGCGCCGGGCCACTTCCAGGATCGCCTTGAGCCCAGGACGCGCGCGCCCGGCGCGGATACGCTCGAGGCCCTGGTGCACAAGGATCCGGTTGTTGGCATCCAACGGCACCACGTCAGCGACACTGCCCAGCGCCACCAGGTCAAGCAGCTCACCGATGTTCGGCTGTGGGCGGGTCTCGTAACGACCCAGGCTGCGCAAACGCGCTCGCAGGGCCATGAGTACATAGAAAATCACCCCGACCCCGGCCAGGGACTTGCTCGGGAAGCCACAACCCGGCTGGTTCGGATTGACGATGGCGTCCGCCTGCGGCAATTGCTCGCCCGGCAGGTGGTGGTCGGTAACCAGCACCTTGAGCCCGGCGGCCTTGGCTGCGGCGACACCCTCGACGCTGGAGATACCGTTATCCACCGTGACCAGCAACTGAGGTTCGCGGCCCAGGGCAACCTGAACGATCTCGGGGGTCAGGCCATAGCCGTACTCGAAGCGGTTGGGCACTAGGTAATCGACATGGGCCGCGCCCAACAAGCGCAGGCCAAGGACCCCGACGGTGCTGGCGGTGGCACCATCGGCATCGAAGTCACCGACGATGAGGATGCGCTGGCGCTGGTCCAGCGCGTCGACCAGCAGGTCGACCGCCGCGTCGATGCCCTTGAGCTCCTGGAACGGCAGCAGGCGGGCCAGGCTTTTGTCCAGTTCGGCTTCGGACTGGACGCCACGGGCGGCGTACAGACGCGTCAGCAAAGGTGGCAGGTTGCCGAGAAATGGCAGAGTCGGCGGCAGGGGACGGGGTTCGATGCGCATGGTGGTCTTCGACAATCAGGAGGATTCAGGTCAGCCGCGCTCGCCGAGCAGCCATTCGAGCTGCACTTCGTGCTGGCCACGGTCATCGGTGACGAAGACCGTACCTTCGCTGATCATCACGTCCCACTTGATCGCCCGCGGCATGTCGGTGGCCAGGGTTTCCAGCACATCCTGCGGCACCGCCGCGATATTGAGGTTCTTCAGGCCCTTGACCGCATCGACTACCTTGTTCTGCCAGACCCGCAGGCTGCCATAGGCCAGCAAGCTGGTACGCTCGGTGCGGCGCGAACACCAGGTCAGACGCTCGGCATCCGGCTGCCCCACCTCGATCCAGTGCAGGATGCGGTCATCCAGGCTCTTTTCCCACAGGGCCGCCTCGTCCACATCCGACAGGCCCCGACCGAAAGCCAGGCGCTCGTTGTACCAGAGGGCATAGGCCAGCAACCGCACGGCCATGCGTTCTTCGGTTTCCGAAGGGTGACGGGCGATGGTCTGCTTGATGCTTTCGTAAACACCGCGATCGAGGTCGGTCAGGTTCAGTTCGAATTTGTAGGTAGTGGACGGCTGGGCCATGGGACGGACTTCTTGCGCAAGAAAAGTCGCACAGTCTAACCGATCCTGGCTTCCTTGCGTCGCGGCAGTATCTGCCATTGACGACCTATGATAAAACCTGTCGCTCTGCCCAGTTGCCACGGACGCCCCATGCCTACGCCCAGCAAACCCCTCGCCGGCCTGAAAGTCATCGAACTCGGCACCCTGATCGCCGGTCCCTTTGCCTCCCGCATCTGCGCCGAGTTCGGCGCCCAGGTGGTCAAGGTCGAATCGCCCGACGGCGGCGACCCGCTGCGCAAGTGGCGCAAGCTGTACGAGGGGACTTCGCTATGGTGGTTCGTGCAGGCACGCAACAAGCAGTCGCTCACCCTCAACCTCAAGCACCCGGAGGGCCGCGAGATCCTCAAGCGGCTGCTGGCTGACGCCGACATCCTGATCGAGAACTTCCGCCCCGGCGTGCTGGAGAAACTCGGCCTGGGTTGGGACCTGCTGCATGAACTCAACCCCCGCTTGGTCATGGTACGCCTGTCCGGCTTCGGTCAGACCGGGCCGATGAAGGACCAGCCGGGTTTCGGCGCAGTCGGCGAATCCATGGGCGGACTGCGCTACATCACCGGTTTCGAAGACCGTCCGCCAGTGCGTACCGGAATCTCCATCGGTGACTCCATTGCCGCGCTGTGGGGGGTGATCGGCGCGTTGATGGCGCTACGCCACCGCGAAGTCAATGGCGGCGAAGGGCAGGTTGTGGACGTGGCCCTCTACGAGGCGATCTTCGCCATGATGGAAAGCATGGTCCCGGAGTTCGACGTGTTCGGCTTCATCCGTGAGCGCACGGGCAACATCATGCCGGGCATCACCCCTTCCTCCATCCACACCAGCGCCGATGGCCGGCATGTGCAGATCGGCGCCAATGGCGATGCCATCTTCAAGCGCTTCATGCAGGCCATTGGTCGCGACGACCTGGCCAACGATCCTTCCCTGGCCACCAACGATGGCCGCGACCTGCGCCGGGACGAGATCTACGGCGTGATCGACCGCTGGGCCAACGGTTTGCCGCTGGAGCAACTGATGCAGGTGCTCAACGACGCGCAGGTGCCCGCCAGCCGTATCTATTCGGCCGAAGACATGTTCAACGACCCCCAGTTCCTGGCCCGGGAAATGTTCCTCCAGGCCAAGCTGCCGGATGGCAAGCCCTTCAAGATGCCCGGCATCGTGCCCAAGCTCTCGCAGACGCCCGGCTCTACCGAATGGGTCGGTCCGGCGCTGGGCGAGCACACCGAGCCCCTGCTCTCCGCCTTGGGCTATGACGCTGCCGCCATTGCCCGCCTGCGCGAGTCGGGTGCGGTCTGACCCGCGCTGGCCAGAACGCTCCCCATGCGCGTCCGCTCCAGAGGTCGATACCGCTGTGCCATGGCGATGCTCTGCGGCATGCTGCCTGCATTGCTGAGCCCGCCCACGGAGGCCAAGGAGCGCCTGTTCTGGCTGCTACGCGACCTGCCGCCTTTCACCATCTTCGAAGGCTCGGAAAAGGGCCAGGGCGTGATCGACCGCATGCTGCCCATGCTGATCGACAACATGCCGCAGTACGACGCCAGCATCATCCGGGTCAACCGGGCCCGTGGCATCCAGATTCTCCAGGAGCCGAGCTTCACCTGCGATCCCACCTTGCTATGGACGCCCGAACGAGACCGCTACGTGCATTTCTCGGAGCCCTTCCTCGGTGTGCTGAGCAGCGGACTGGTGGTGCGCAAGCAGGACCAGGCCATGCTCGAACCTTACCTGGATGGACAACAGGTGGACCTCAAGGGGCTCCTGGCACAAACCCGGCTCAAGCTCGGGATAGTCGCCGAACGCAGCTACAGCACCCAGGTCGATGACATCCTGCGCGCCCTGCCGGACAGCTCTCTCAGACGGCACTACGGCAATGACGCCGTGGCCAGCCTGCTGCAGATGCAGCAGTTGGGCCGCTTGCAACTGGTGCTCGGCTACTGGCCTGAGGTGCGTTACCTGATCCAGCAGCAAGGGGGCTCGGTCGAGGACTATGCCTTCCATCCCATCCAGGGTGTCGCCCGCTACCAGTTCTTCCACGTAGGCTGCTCCGACACCCCACAGGGACGCGAAGCCATCGGTCATATCAACCAACTGCTGCGCTCCCTGCGTCGCCACACCCTGCCCGGCCTCTACGCCCATTGGCTGGCCCCGGAGCTGCGCAGCGGCTACCTAGAGGCTGCGCGGCAATTCTTCGACGAAGCAGCGCACACACCCCCAGCCATGAAACGGGCAAAAGAAACCCCGGACGCTGGGGAGAACGCCCGGGGCTAAACGAAAGTCCTGACGAACCTCGCACGACAGCCAGCCAACACCGGAGCAAAGCGCCGCACGACTGTCCTTACGGGTCTGACGGAGCGCTCAGGCAAAGGTTCCCTGAGCCTGTTGTTGGTGCCGCTGCGCGGCGATCACGCAAGGCTGGAGCCGCCCTTCGGCGATCTGCAAGTCACGGTGCAAGCCGTCCACCAGGTCAATGAGCAGGCGCTGGTCCAGCAGTTGTCCAGGCATCACCGCTCGCTTCAGAACCAGGCTGCCCTGGTTGTCATACACCTGCAGCGACAGGCGCCCATTGGCATTCTCGTCGTCCAACCGGGCCTGGTAGGGGGTCAAGGCATCATTGAGCAATCTGCAGATTCTTTCCATCCGGCTTACCACTCGCTTGGCTTGGGGAGATGCAAAACTGACCATCGGACGCAGCGGAAAGTTCGTCGCAGCGCGCCCTTTCAGTGAGCATGCTCGACCGATATGACAGTTTTCCTGTCTGCCAGATCTGTGCTGTCACGACCACTGCGAAAGAGCTGCAACCTGCGCCGCAGGGCGAGGACCGACAAAGGCCAAGCCAACTCGCCCAGCACCCACATGCGCAAACCGCGCGCCTCCTGGCCCAGGTCGCAGCCCCTCGCGTGCGGCCGACCGACAAAAAGAAGCGCCCGCACCCGTTGCTGCGCCGCCAGGAGCTCGAGCAATGCCCGCCCCTCCTCCGGCCGCATGGCGTGGTCGAGCACCAGCAGATCGATACGCGCCTTGCGCACCAGCAGCTCCCGGGTGCGTGCCAGGGTGTCGGACACCTGCACGTCGAAAACGCCCAGGGCATTGAATGCTTGGTGCATGAGCATCAGGTGAAAGGGGCGCTCTTGATGAATCAGGATGCTGAGCCGCTGCATGAACATCTCCCCGGAACAGACGCGCCCTGCTGGGCAAAGCGCATCACTTTAGGAGAGCGCCGAACAGGCTCACAGAGGAAAAATCCGAAAGAACCAGCGGAAAACACAACAAGCACAAACGAAAAAGCCCGTCACAGGACGTAATGCTGGGCCGCTGCGCGCCCCATCGCGACACAAGGCCGCTCCCACAAGAGGCTGCCGATACGTAAACGCGCGGCTTGCAAGCCCTCTGTGGGAGCGGCCTTGTGTCGCGATGGGGCTGCGTAGCTCCCCCACCTGTAGGCACTCCAGCTTAAGTGAACAGCATTGCGTCACAGGACGGGCTTCTTCCACACGACATATTTCTTACAGCGGCTTGCCGCGATTGCCATGCTGGCTGACAAAGGCCTGGACAGCTTTCAGGTCGTTGGCCAGCACTGTGTAGCGCTCTTCACGGCTGAACAGGTCGCTCAGGTGGGCCGGCAGCTCCAGGGCCTTGCCGACACCGGCCTTTTCCACCGCCTCAGGGAACTTGACCGGATGCGCGGTGCCCAGCACCACCATCGGCATGTCCAGGCTGCGACGGCATTCACGGGCGGCCTTGACGCCGATCGCGGTGTGCGGGTCGAGCACTTCGCCGGTGCTGGCAAAGACTTCTGCGATGGTTTCGCAAGTCTGCGCATCATCCACCGCCAGGGAATCGAACAGCTTGCGCGCTTCTGTCCAGCGGTCCTGCTCGACGCTGAAACCACCGCCTTGCTTGAAGCTGTCCATCAGCTCGGCAATCGCGGCGCCGCTGCGCCCGTGCAGGTCGAACAGCAGGCGTTCGAAGTTCGACGAAACCATGATGTCCATCGACGGCGACAGGGTCGCGTGCAGGGTTTCCTTGACGTACTGGTTACCACTCATGAAGCGGTGCAGGATGTCGTTGCGGTTGGTCGCAACGATCAGCTGGCTGACCGGCAGGCCCATGTTGCGTGCCAGGTAGCCGGCGAAGATGTCGCCGAAGTTGCCGGTCGGCACCGAGAAGGCCACCGAGCGGGCCGGGCCGCCCAACTGCAGCGCGGCATGGAAGTAGTAGACAATCTGGGCCATGATCCGCGCCCAGTTGATCGAGTTGACCGCCACCAGGCGAGTGCCCTTGAGGAAGCCCTGGTCGGCGAAGCTGGCCTTGACCATCTCCTGGCAGTCATCGAAGTTGCCTTCGATGGCGATGTTATGGATGTTGTCGCCGAAGATAGTGGTCATCTGCCGACGCTGCACTTCCGACACGCGCTGGTGCGGGTGCAGGATGAAGATGTCGACGTTGTCGCAACGGCGGCAGCCTTCGATGGCTGCGGAACCGGTGTCACCGCTGGTCGCGCCGATGATCACTACGCGCTCGCCGCGCTTGGCCAGGATGTGGTCGAGTAGGCGGCCGAGCAGTTGCAGGGCGAAGTCCTTGAACGCCAGGGTCGGACCGTGGAACAGCTCCAGGACCCATTCGTTGCTGTTCAGCTGGCGCAACGGAGCGACCGCGGCGTGGGCGAACTCGCCGTAGGTTTCCTCGAGGATCTTCTTGAAATCGGCGTCGGCGATGCTCCCGGTAACGAACGGGCGCATCACCCGGAAGGCCAGTTCGTGATACGGCAGGCCGGCCCAAGAGGCGATTTCTTCCTGGGTGAAGCGTGGCAGGTTTTCCGGCACGTACAGGCCGCCATCGCTGGCCAGGCCGGCCAGCAGGACATCTTCGAAATTCAGGGCCGGTGCCTGGCCGCGGGTGCTGATATAACGCATTTTTCCAAACCTTCGGTTTGAGCTGCAAGCTGCAAGCTGCAAGTTACAAGAAAAAGCCGTGTGGCGTAAATCCGGTAGCTGGCGACTTGCCTGCATGCCGCGGGATTATCGGTTCAAATTTGAGCGGCGAGCTAGAGACCGCTACGGTCCCGATCCAGCTTGCCGCTTGAAGCTTGAAACTTGCCGCTCAGGACAGCTGTTCGACGCGGATGCGCACGACCTTGCCCACCACGTCCTGCAGGGCTTCCAAGGCAACGATGGCGTCATCGATACGTTGTTCGATCACACGGTGGGTCAACAGGATCATCGGCACCAGGCCATCCTGCTCTTCCGCTTCCTTCTGCATGATCGATTCGATGTTGATGCCGCGCTCCGACAAAATGCTTGCCACCTGGGCTAGCACGCCTGGGTGATCCTTGGCCTGGATCCGCAGGTAGTAGGCGCTCTCGCAAGCTTCGATCGGCAGGATCGGGTGGGCCGACAACGAATCGGGCTGGAAGGCCAGGTGCGGCACGCGGTTCCCCGGGTCCGAGGTCATGGCGCGGACCACGTCGACCAGGTCAGCCACCACCGACGAGGCGGTCGGCTCCATGCCGGCGCCGGCACCGTAGAACAGGGTGGAACCGGCGGCATCGCCATTGACCATCACCGCGTTCATCACGCCATTGACGTTGGCGATCAAACGGTCGGCCGGGATCAGGGTTGGGTGCACACGCAACTCGATGCCATTGGCGGTGCTGCGGGCCACGCCCAGGTGCTTGATGCGGTAGCCCAGGGCTTCGGCATAGTTGACGTCAGCGGTGGTCAACTGGGTGATGCCTTCGGTGTAGGCCTTGTCGAACTGCAACGGCACGCCAAAGGCGATCGAGGCTAGGATGGTCAACTTGTGCGCCGCATCGATGCCTTCGACGTCGAAGGTCGGGTCGGCTTCGGCATAGCCCAGGGCCTGGGCCTCGGCCAGCACGTCCGGGAAGGCACGGCCCTTCTCGCGCATCTCGGTGAGGATGAAGTTTCCGGTGCCGTTGATGATACCGGCCACCCAATTGATGCGGTTGGCCGAGAGGCCCTCGCGGATGGCCTTGATCACCGGGATACCGCCGGCCACGGCGGCTTCGAAAGCGACGATCACGCCCTGCTCGCGGGCCTTGGCGAAAATCTCGTTGCCGTGCACGGCGATCAGCGCCTTGTTGGCGGTGACCACGTGCTTGCCGTTCTCGATGGCCTTGAGCACCAAGTCCCGGGCGATGGTGTAGCCACCGATCAGTTCAATTACGATATCGATCTCTGGGTTGCTCGCGACCTCGAAGACATCAGCGGTAATGGGGGTACCGGTAATCTGGCAGTTCGGGTTTTGCGAGCGCATGGCAATCTGTGCCACTTCAATACCACGCCCGGCACGGCGGGCGATCTCCTCGGCGTTGCGCTGAAGTACATTGAAGGTTCCGCCACCGACGGTCCCCAACCCACAGATGCCTACTTTGACCGGTTTCACTGTGAACTCCCCATTGAACGGCCGGCAGCTTGCCGACCGTGAAAACAGCCGTCTCCCCATGGCGACGGCGTACTGATTGAATTACTTGGCTGCGTTACCATTCGCGGCCAACGCCAGCTTGGCCACTTGCGGCGCCGGCTGGTAGCCCGGAATCACCTGGCCGTCGTCCAGGACGATCGCCGGGGTGCCGTTGACGCCGATCGACTGGCCCAGCTGGAATTGCTTGCTGACCGGATTGGCGCACTTGGCGGCCTTGATTTCCTTGCCATCGATCATCTTGTCCAGCGCCGCACGGCGGTCGCTGGAGCACCAGACCGCCTGCAACTGCTCGTCACCCGGCGAGCCGAGCCCCTGGCGCGGGAAGGCGACATAGCGCACTTCGATACCACGGCGGTTGAGTTCGGGCACTTCGGCGTGCAGCTTGTGGCAGTACGGGCAGGTGGTGTCGGTGAACACGGTGATGTGCGACTTGGCCTCACCCTTGGCAGGATAAACCACCATCTCGGCAGCTGGAATGCCGTTGATGAGCTTGGCGATGCCCTGACGCTCGGTCTTCTCGGTCAGGTTGACTGGCTTGCCATCCTGGATCTGGAACAGGTAGCCCTGCATGACGAACTGACCGTCGGCACTGGCATACAACACACGACCGCCCTGGAGCTTGACTTCGTAGAGGCCATTGAGCGGGCTGCTGGCGACGCTTTCCACAGGGACCTGCAGTTCCAGCGATTGCAAGGTCTTGCGGATCGCCTGCTCGGCGCCATCGGTGGTTGCCGCGGCGGCAAAAGTACTGACCAGCGCCAGTGCGGCGGCGGCAAAAATCTGGGTCACGCGCATGGGTTCTCCTGAAGGCGGACGCGGGCCACGGGGGTGTCATGCGCGGGGAATACGCGGCGACCATGTGGCCCTTGGTGCAAACCGCTCAAGCCTACCACAACCGGCTGGCCCTGGCCGACTCCGAGCGCGTCAGGTGACGGACGATGAATTTCGCTCATCCACGCGGATGGTGCTGGGCATGCAGTTGTTGCAGGCGTGCCCGGGCCACATGGGTGTAGATCTGGGTCGTGGACAGGTCGCTGTGGCCCAGCAGCATCTGCACCACCCGCAGATCGGCGCCATGGTTGAGCAGGTGCGTGGCGAAGGCATGGCGCAGAGTGTGCGGCGACAACGACTTGTCGATCCCGGCCACCTGGGCCTGATGCTTGATGCGGTGCCAGAAGGTCTGACGGGTCATTTGCTCGCCACGCTGGCTGGGAAACAGCACATCGCTGGGACGGCCGTTGAGCAGCTCGGAACGCCCATCACGCAGATAACGCTCCAACCAGAGCACCGCCTCCTCGCCCATGGGCACCAGACGCTCCTTGCTGCCCTTGCCCATCACCCGCAGCACGCCTTGGCGCAAGTTGACCTGGTCGAGAGTCAGGCTGACCAACTCGGTCACCCGCAGGCCACAGGCGTACAGCACCTCGAGCATGGCCCGGTCGCGTTGACCGATGGCCTCGCCCAAGTCAGGCGCCTGCAGCAACGCTTCGACATCGGCCTCTGACAGCGACTTGGGCAGCGGACGCCCCAATTGCGGCATTTCTACCTGCAGGGTCGGGTCGACGCCGATCAGCTTCTCGCGCAACAGGTAACGGTAGAAACCACGCAACCCGGAAAGAAAACGCGCCGTCGAACGCGGTTTGTAGCCTTGGTCCAGGCGCCACGCCAAGTGGTCGAGTATCAGCTCACGGCCGGCATCGGGCAACGCCACGCCATGCTCCTGCAGCCAGCCATTGAACAGCGCCAGATCGCTGCGGTAGGACACGCGGGTGTTGTCCGAGAGGCCTTTTTCCAGCCAGAGGGCATCGAGGAACTGGTCGATCAGGGGGTGGTCAAGAGCGGGCATGCGCAGTCGCTGGATAGGGTGGATGAGCCTAGTGTTTCATAGGGCGTGACAGGTTGTCTGTAGCGGCCCTTCAGGCCTCCGGCAACACCGGCACGGGCCTCTTGTCCTCATCGATGGCGACGAAACTGAACACACCATGGATGGCCCGCTCACGGCCATCGAGGTACATGTTCTCGACGAACACATCCACCTCGACCTGCAGACTGGTGTTGCCCACCTTGGACACAGTACCAACCAGTTCGACGATGGAGCCGGCGGCGATCGGATGCTTGAAGTCGATACGGTCGGTGGACACGGTCACCAGCGGCAGACGGCAGAAGCGCGTGGCGGCGATGAATGATACTTCGTCCATCCAGGCCAGCGCGGTGCCGCCGAACAGCGTGTTGTGGTGGTTGGTGGTGGACGGGAAGACAGCCTTGGTCACGCGGGTCACCGACAGTTCGGTGCGGCGCTGGATTTCCTGGTCTCGTGGGGTCATGGAGCTCACATCGCAAAGGCAAGGTTCTGGAAAGCAAAAAAGCAGCCCGAAGGCTGCTTTCTTTCGCATAGCGACGATAGCCGCCGGTCAAACTGCACTCAGGACAGTTTTTCCTTGATGCGAGCGGCTTTGCCGGACAGGTCGCGCAGGTAGTACAGCTTGGCCTTACGCACGTCACCACGACGTTTCACGGACAGGCTGTCGATCTGCGGGCTGTAGGTCTGGAAAGTACGCTCAACGCCAACGCCGCTGGAGATCTTGCGCACGGTGAAGGCGCTGTTCAGACCACGGTTACGCTTGGCAATGACGACGCCTTCGAAGGCCTGCAGACGAGAACGCTCACCTTCCTTCACTTTCACCTGGACGACGATGGTGTCGCCCGGGGCGAAGGCCGGGATCTCTTTGCTCATCTGCTCAGCTTCGATCTGCTGAATGATTTTGTTGGTCATGCTGTGCTCCTAAGGTAAATCGTCTGATCTACCATCGATACGTTAACTATCGTCCCGCTCGCGGAGGTACTCCTCGAGCAGCTTCTTCTCTTCTCCAGAAAGTGAGCGACTTTCCAGAAGATCGGCGCGTCGTTCATAGGTCCGCCCAAGGGACTGCTGTAAACGCCAACGCCGGATGTGTGCATGGTTGCCACTGAGCAACACGTCGGGAACACGCTGATCCGCATACACCTCCGGTCGGGTGTAATGCGGGCAATCGAGCAGACCGTCGGTGAAGGAGTCTTCCTCCGCCGAGTCCACATGCCCTAAAGCTCCGGGCAGCAGCCGCGTAACCGCATCGATCAGCACCATGGCCGGCAGCTCGCCACCGGACAGCACATAGTCGCCAATCGACCACTCTTCATCGACATGAGCCTCGATAAAGCGCTCGTCGATGCCTTCATAACGACCGGCGATCAGGATCAACGATTCCTGTTGCGCCAGGCCTTTGACCGCCTGCTGGGTCAGCTTGCGGCCTTGTGGCGAAAGGTAGATCACCTTCGCCGCTGCTCCGGTCGCCTGCCTGGCACTGGCCAGGGCGTCTTCCAGAGGCTTGATCTTCATCACCATGCCCGGACCACCGCCAAAAGGCCGATCATCCACCGTATGGTGACGATCCGTGGTGTAGTCCCGCGGGTTCCAGCAGGTCACTTGCAGCAACCCCTGTTTCACCGCACGGCTGGTAATGCCGTACTCAGTGATGGCCGAGAACATCTCGGGGAACAGCGTGACGACCTCGACTCGAAGGTTACCCATCGGTTAGAAGTCCGCGTCCCATTCGACCCGCATCACGCCTGCTTCCAGGTCGACTGCCAGCACGCATTGCTCCGTATAGGGCAACAAGCGCTCGCGGTCATCCAGGCTGCCTGCGCAGGGCCTGACCACCATTACATCGTTCGCGCCGGTCTCCAACAGATGATCGATCTTGCCGAACAGATGTTCGTCTTGATTGATGACCTTCAAACCTACCAACTGGTACCAGTAGTACTCGTCGACAGGCAGGTTGGGCAAAAGGCTCCGCGAGATGCAGATCTCGTAACCGCTCAGAAGACGTGCTTCGTCACGATCGTCGAGGCCCTTGAGCTTCACGACCAATCCCTTTTGCGAGGAACGACCGCTGACCAGCTCGACCTGCTTTACCACGCCTTCGTGCCGAAGCATCCAGCGGGGGTAATCCAACAGGTTTTCAATCGGATCGGTAAAGGAATACACCTTCACCTCGCCGCGAACGCCGTGAACCGAAAAAATCTTGCCAACAACGATCAGGTCGTCAGCCTTTTCTGGCGTCGCGTTCATACTGCTCAGGCGGCAGCCTTGGCAGCGTCCTTCAGCAGCTGAGCAACACGCTCAGACGGCTGTGCACCCTGGCTCAGCCAGTAGTTGGCGCGTTCCTGATCAACGGACAGGCGAACTTCGCCGCCAGCAGCGATCGGGTTGAAGAAACCGATACGCTCGACGAAACGGCCATCACGGGCGTTACGGCTGTTGGTCACGGTCAGGTGGTAGAATGGGCGCTTTTTGGAGCCGCCACGGGCAAGACGGATGGTTACCATGTGAACATCGTTCCTGTAGTCGGTGCTGCAAATCTGTAATGCACAGTGGGCACGGGTGCCCAAAAGGCCGCATATTCTCAGGGAATATACGGACTTTTGCAAATGCCTTTTTACGTCGGGCCTTGACCCGCCGTTCAGATTCGCCAGTTGCGCTGCCAGTCAAGGCAGCAGTATTCCCGCCGGTGGCGGGGTTCCGGAGGCCGTCCCCTTAAGGCAAGGCCTCCTGAATAGGGTTTACAGCTTCGGCATGCCGCCGCCCGGCATCATTCCGCCAAGGCCACGCATCATCTTGGCCATGCCGCCCTTGGCGGAGAATTTCTTCATCATCTTCTGCATCTGTTTGTGCTGCTTGATCAGGCGGCCGATGTCCTGCACCTGGGTGCCGGAACCAAGGGCGATACGACGCTTGCGCGAACCGCTGATCATTTCCGGGTCGCGGCGCTCGGCCGGCGTCATGGAGTTGATGATCGCCTCCATCTGCTTGAACTGCTTCTCGGCCGCGCCCTGGGCGTTGCCCATCTGCGCCAGGTTGACCCCACCGATGCTCGGCAGCTTGTCCATCAGGCCGCCGAGGCCACCCATGTTCTTCATCTGTTGCAACTGGTCGCGGAAATCTTCGAGGTCGAAGCCCTTGCCCTTCTTCAGCTTCTTGGCCAGCTTGTCGGCCTTGGCCTTGTCGATGGTCTGCTCGGCCTGCTCGATCAGGCTGAGCACGTCGCCCATGCCGAGGATCCGCGAGGCGATGCGGTCCGGGTGGAACGGCTCGAGCGCTTCGCTCTTCTCGCCCATACCGATGAACTTGATCGGTTTGCCGGTGATGGCGCGCACCGACAGCGCGGCACCGCCGCGGGCATCGCCGTCGACCTTGGTCAGGATCACGCCGGTCAATGGCAGCGCGTCGCCGAAGGCCTTGGCCGTGTTGGCCGCATCCTGACCGGTCATGGCGTCGACCACGAACAGGGTCTCGATCGGCTTGACCGCAGCGTGCAGGTCCTTGATCTCGGTCATCATCTCGGCGTCGACGTGCAGACGACCGGCGGTATCGACGATGACCACATCGATGAACTTGAGCTTGGCTTCACGGATCGCCGCTTCGGCGATGGCCACCGGCTTCTGACTGATGTCCGACGGGAAGAAGGTCACGCCGATGTCGCCGGCCAGGGTCTCCAACTGCTTGATCGCCGCCGGGCGGTAGACGTCGGCCGAGACGACCATCACGCTCTTCTTCTTGCGCTCCTTGAGGAAGCGCGCCAGCTTGCCGGCGGTGGTGGTCTTACCGGCACCCTGCAAGCCGGCCATCAGCACCACGGCGGGTGGAGCGGCGTTGAGCGCGAGGTCTTCGTTGGCCGCGCCCATCAGGCCTTCGAGCTCTGCCTGGACGATCTTCACGAATGCCTGGCCCGGCGTCAGGCTGCGAGACACCTCGGTGCCGACCGCACGTTCCTTGACCTTGTTGACGAAATCCTTGACCACCGGCAGGGCGACATCGGCCTCGAGCAATGCCATGCGCACTTCACGCAGGGTATCCTTGATGTTGTCTTCGGTCAGCTTGGCCTTGCCGGTGACATGGCGCAGCGTCTGTGACAGGCGGTCGGTCAGGTTTTCGAACATGGTGATCCTTTCAGGCTTCGTGAAGCCGAGGTTTGTCAGGCGCCCCGGGCGCATATAGGCAAGCGCGGGGCACAGCAAGCAGGCGATTATAACGAAGACTGCGACCTGCGCACACCATGCGCACGGCCGTCGGTCTTCCTTGGCAGGCGCGTTCTATGCCAAACTCAGTCTCTTTAGGGCTTGCCTAACAGGACTTATGCTCTCCTTGTCCCCCAGTCTACTTCCCAACCTGATCGCCGCCTGCCTGTACGTGGCCGCGACCTTCTATCAAGGCTCGCGCCTGGCCCAGGGCACCCGGGCCGACAAACGGCTGCTTGGCCTGCTCGGCGCACTCGCTGTGATCGCCCAGGGCACGGCCCTGTTCTGGCAGTTGCTGACGCCGCTGGGTCTGAGCCTGGACTTCTTCAGCGCCGCCAGCCTGATCGCCACGGCAGTCATCGCCCTGACCCTGCTGGCCTGCCTGAGAATTCCTGTCGAGAACCTGCTCCTACTGCTGTTCCCGCTGGGCGCGGTCACGGCCCTGCTGGCCCAGTTCGCGCCGCCCGGCACGGTGCCGCTGATCAACGAGGAGCCTGGCATCCTGGCGCACATCCTGCTGTCGATCCTGGCCTACGGCCTCTATACCATCGCCGTGTTCCAGGCCCTGCTGCTGCTGTTGCAGGACCACCAGCTCAAGCACAAGCACCCTTCCGGGCTGATCCGCAATTTTCCGCCCCTGCAGACCATGGAAAGCCTGCTGTTCGGCTTTCTCTGGGCCGGCTGGGTCCTGCTTTCGCTGTCGCTGATCTCCGGCTGGCTGTTCCTCGACAACCTGTTCGCCCAGCACTTGGCGCACAAGACCCTGCTGGCCTGCATCGCCTGGGTGGTGTTCAGCGTGCTGCTGTGGGGCCGCACTCGCCTGGGTTGGCGCGGCCACAAGGCAATTCGCTGGACCCTCGCCGGTTTCTGCCTGCTGATGCTCGCCTATTTCGGCAGCAAGCTGGTCCGCGAATTCATCCTGCATATCTGACGGCCACGTAATGGACACTCTGCCGTTCGCCCCCCTGCTCGGCACATTGGTACTGGCGCTGCTCTGGTCGGCACTGTTCAGTGCCGTGGATGCCGCCCGCCAGCAACTCAATGGCCACCACCGCCACACCGACAGCCCGGAGCCGAGCGTGGCACCCCAGGCCCTGGTGCTCTGCGCGAGCCTGGGCAAACTGCTGGTGCTGGGCCTGGCCTGCTTGATCGGACAGCGCCACAGTGGCGAGCAGGGTTTCTGGCTGGCCGGCCTGGGCGCCGCCCTGGTACTGCTGGTGCTGGCCGAATACCTGCCCCGGCGCCTGGCCCGGCGCAATCCACAGGCCTTCATCGTCCTCGGCAACAGCCTGCTGAAACTTCCCCTGGCCTTGCTGCAGCCCTTGGCCTGCCTGCTGGACGGTTGCGCCAAACTGATGCTGCGGCCTTTCCGCGTGCAGTCCGGCGGCGTCACCCCGCACCCGCAGGACGACACCCTCTTCGATGAGGACGAGCCCCACGAGGAACCCCGACCTAGCCTGCCGGATGGCCTGCAGGCGCTGGACCGGATTACCGTCAACGACATCCTGGTGCCGCGCAACGAGGTCGATGGCGTCAATCTGGACGACCCGATCGAGCAGATCATCGAACAGTTGATCATCAGCCGCCACACTCGCCTGCCGGTCTACCACAGCGACATCAACCAGGTCGAAGCCATCCTCAACACCAAGCTGATCAGCCACCTGTTGCCCAAGGCCGAGCTGACCCCGGAGAAGCTTCAGGCCGCCTGCTACGAGCCCTACTTCGTTCCCGAGAGCACACCGCTGCAGATGCAGTTGCTGAACTTCCACAAACAGCAGCGCCGCCTGGGCGTGGTGGTCGACGAATACGGGGAAGTCCTGGGTATCGTCACCCTGGAGGACATCCTCGAGGAGATCGTCGGCGAGTTCGAAGACGAGCACGACCTGAACAACCCGCATATCCACCCGCAGTCCGATGGCCGCTATGTCATCGAAGGCACAGCGTCTCTGCGCGAGCTGAACCGCAGCCTGGGCTGGCACTTACCCTGCGACGGCGGCCCGAAGACCCTCAACGGCCTGGTCACCGAAGCCCTGGAAAGCATCCCGGAAAGCGCCGTCTGCCTGAAGATCGGCCGCTACCGCTTGGAAATCCTCGAAACCGAGGACAATTGCGCCAGCCGCGTGCTGATCTGGACCGTGGCTCGGTAAGGCCTTTTTCATTCTCCGCCACGAATGAAACGGAAACAGAGCCACGCTATACTCCCGCGACGCTTACCCAGCCCTGCCGTCCCGCCCGCTACCCGCACCCGGCGTCCCACGGCCAGTCCGCACGACTGACGCGCGCTCAGCGGCCCTGCTCCACACCCCGGACAGTGCCCGCGCCAGCCCCTATCCTCCACGGGCATACGTCCAGTCCGGCGACCTACAACAATACGCTCCGGCGTCTGCGCGCCCGTGCCTGCCTGGGCCCGCACGCAGACAATGCCGATGGAGCCCCGACTGTCAGGGACCTACGCAATGACAACCAGCAGTACCTATGTCGACTCGACCCCGGCCACCCCGGTCAACTCACCTGCGCGGGTGGCCACCGCCAGCTTCATCGGCACCGCCATCGAGTTCTATGATTTCTACGTCTACGCCACTGCCGCCGCCTTGGTCATCGGCCCGGTGTTCTTCCCCCAGGGGTCGGGCACCGCACAGATGCTCTCGGCCTTCCTGACCTTCGGCATCGCCTTCCTGGCCCGCCCACTGGGCTCGGCGCTGTTCGGCCATTTCGGCGACCGCATCGGACGCAAGTCGACCCTGGTCGCCTCGCTGCTGCTGATGGGCGTATGCACCACGCTGATCGGCGTCCTCCCCGGCTACGATAGCATCGGCGCCTGGGCACCGATCCTGCTCTGTATCCTGCGCTTCGGCCAAGGGCTGGGGCTTGGTGGCGAATGGGGTGGCGCGGCCTTGCTCGCCACCGAGAACGCCCCGGAAGGCAAGCGCGCCTGGTTCGGCATGTTCCCGCAACTGGGCCCCTCGATCGGCTTCCTTGCCGCCAACGGCCTGTTCCTCACCTTGGCACTGGTGCTCAGTGACGAGCAGTTCCGCGAGTGGGGCTGGCGCATTCCCTTCCTGCTCAGCGCCGCACTGGTCATCGTCGGCCTCTATGTGCGCCTGAAGCTGGAAGAGAGCCCGGTGTTCGCCAAGGCCGTGGCACGCCACGAGCGGGTGAAGATGCCGGTAGTCGACCTGTTCGCCCGTTACTGGCTGCCGACCCTGCTGGGCGCTGCGGCGATGGTGGTGTGCTACGCCCTGTTCTACATCTCCACGGTGTTTTCCCTGAGCTATGGCGTCTCGACCCTGGGTTACAGCCGTGAGTCGTTCCTTGGCATGCTGTGCTTCGCCGTGGTCTTCATGGCCCTGGCCACGCCACTGTCGGCCTGGCTCAGCGACCGTTACGGGCGCAAGCCGGTACTGATCGTCGGCGGCCTGCTGGCGGTGGCTTCGGGTTTCACCATGGAACCCCTGCTGACCTCGGGCTCGACCACCGGAGTGGCGTTGTTCCTGACCATCGAGCTGTTCCTCATGGGCGTGACCTTCGCCCCGATGGGCGCGCTGCTGCCGGAGCTCTTCCCGACCCACGTGCGCTACACCGGCGCCTCGGCGGCCTACAACCTGGGCGGCATCGTCGGCGCCTCGGCGGCACCCTTCTTTGCCCAGAAGCTGGTCAGCATGGGGGGATTGAGCTGGGTTGGCGGGTATGTTTCAGCGGCGGCCGTGCTCAGCCTGATTGCCGTGCTGTGCTTGAAAGAGACGCGAAACAACCAGCTGTAAGCGCCAAGCCAGAAGCTGCAAGAGCGATAGTGCAACGCTTGCGGCTTCTGGCTTTGACGGTGCAGCCTCAGAGTTCGACCTTGACCGCCTGCGAAGCCCGGGTCGCCTTGGCCCGGGCAGCCTCGATCGACTCATCACGGGCCAGGCAAACCCCCATGCGCCGCTGGCCATTGACCTCCGGCTTGCCAAACAGGCGAATGGCAGTGTCCGGCTCGCTCAGCGCCGCGCCCAGGTTGGCGAAGGTGGTCTGCTGCGACTGACCCTCGACCAGGATCACCGCCGATGCCGAAGGCCCGAACTGACGGATCACCGGGATCGGCAGGCCGAGAATGGCCCGCGCATGCAGGGCGAACTGCGACAGATCCTGGGAAATCAGGGTCACCAGGCCGGTGTCATGCGGACGCGGCGACACTTCGCTGAACCACACTTGGTCACCCTTGACGAACAGCTCGACGCCGAACAGGCCGCGACCACCCAGCGCGTCAGTGACCGCCTTGGCCACTCGCTCGGACTCGGCCAAGGCCTTGGGGCTCATGGCCTGGGGCTGCCAGGACTCCTGATAGTCGCCCTTCTCCTGACGGTGGCCCACCGGTGCGAGGAAGGTGGTGCCACCAACATGGCGGACAGTCAGCAAGGTGATCTCGTAGTCGAAATCGATGAAGCCCTCGATGATCACCCGGCCCTTGCCAGCGCGGCCGCCTTCCTGAGCGTAATCCCAAGCCTTCTGCAGGTCGTCGGCGCTGCGCAGCAGGCTCTGCCCCTTGCCCGAGGAGCTCATCACCGGCTTGACCACGCAGGGGTAGCCGAGGTCCTCGATAGCCTTGCTGTAGTCTTCGAAGGTGTCGGCGAAATGGTACGGCGAGGTCGGCAGGTCCAGCTCCTCGGCGGCCAGGCGACGGATGCCTTCGCGGTTCATGGTCAGTTGGGTGGCGCGGGCAGTGGGCACCACGTTGAAACCTTCGTTCTCCAGCTCGACCAGGGTCGCCGTGGCGATGGCCTCGATCTCGGGAACGATGTAGTGGGGCTTCTCGGCCTCGATCACGGCCCGCAAGGCAGCACCGTCGAGCATGTTGATCACATGGCTGCGGTGGGCGACCTGCATGGCCGGCGCGTCAGCGTAGCGGTCCACGCCGATCACTTCGACGCCCAGGCGCTGCAGCTCGATCACCACTTCCTTGCCCAGCTCGCCACAACCACAGAGCAGTACACGGGTCGCGGTGGGCGACAATGGGGTTCCGATACGGGTCATCTCAGGTCCTCGAAGGCATACGGGGCCGCCCTGCTGCGGGACAGCCGCTGAAAAGGACCGGTATTCTACACCCCACATTGCCCTTTGGGGCTGATTCGCCCCCATCGCAGCGGACCGAGGACGTAGTCCTCGCCTACAGCAAGACTACGTGGCCAGCGCCCCCTTGCGTGCCCGCCAGGCCATGGCCAGCCAGACCACGGT
This sequence comes from Pseudomonas sp. X10, assembly GCF_054889225.1. Lineage (NCBI taxonomy): Bacteria > Pseudomonadati > Pseudomonadota > Gammaproteobacteria > Pseudomonadales > Pseudomonadaceae > Pseudomonas > Pseudomonas sp. X10. The sequence continues at coordinate 4,433,684 of NZ_CM142677.1, forward strand.
CACTCCGCCGAACTTGGAGGCCAGCGCAGTACCGGCCACGGCCGGGGTCAGGGCGCCGATCATGCCAAAGAAGATGAAGGTGTCCACCGGGATGCTCAGTGCAGAGCTCAGCCACAGCCGGTCACGCAGCGGCCGACGGGTGATGCTGAACACCAGCCAGTCGATCAGTTCGGAGACAGCGAAGGCAGTGGCGCTGGCCAGAGCGATAGCAGGCTCGGAGGTCGCGTAAGACAACACCAGCGCCACCAGCATGGCGACCAGCGCGCCATGCCCGTAGCGGGTCTGCACCATGTCGCGAAGGATGAATACCAGGCCGCCCCAGGCGGACCAGATCACGTCCAGGTGCGGAGCGCTGGAAAAGGCGTAGTTGATCAGCACTACGCTGCTGATATAGGCAATGAGATAGAACATGGACTCGACCATCGGGCAAGCCGCACAGGGTACTGTAGCGGCCGTCCGTGGCCAAGGGCTCACTGACCGAAGATCAGCCCTGCCGCCAGCGCCCGCTCATGGCACAGGCGCAAGACCTCGCGGCGCTCCTGGTTGTCCATGCGCCCCCAGCGGGTGATTTCCGCCACCGTGCGCTGGCAGCCGACGCAGATGTCCTGCTCATCCAGCGCGCAGACGCTGACACAGGGCGAGGCGACCGGGCGTTCCGGGTTGCTCATCTCAGTCATCCTGTGGCGCTAGGTCACGGGCATAGCGCTCGGCATTGTGCACATAGTGCGCGGCGCTGGCTTCGAGCATGCGTTTCTGCGCCTCGGTCAGCTCGCGCACCACCTTGCCGGGCGACCCCATGACCAGCGAGCCATCGGGGATCTCCTTGCCTTCAGGGATCAGCGCGTTGGCGCCGATGATGCAGTGCTTGCCGATCCGCGCGCCATTGAGGATCACCGCGTTGATGCCGACCAGGCTGTAGTCGCCCACCGTGCAGCCGTGCAGCATGGCGTTGTGGCCGACGGTCACGCCTTTGCCGAGGGTCAGCGGCGAGCCCATGTCGGTGTGCATCACCGTGCCGTCCTGCACGTTGCTGTCTTCACCGATGTCGATCAGTTCGTTGTCCCCGCGCAGCACAGCGCCGAACCAGACATTGGCCCTGGCCTGCAGGCGTACCTTGCCGATCAATGTGGCGTTCGGCGCGGCCCAACTGGTGGGGTGGGTCTCGACCCGCAGGTCGCCCAGGCGGTATTTCATGGAAAGCTCCTCACAGTACGGCGGTGCTGGCGGGTGAAACCCCGCTCAATTCTGGATGAAACGCTCGGGTGGTCGTTGCAGATCGATGCGCGCGTCATAGAGCAGGTTGACCAGTTCAACGATCATGATCGCCGAAAGCCCCCAGATCTTGTACTCGCCATAGCGGTAACTGGGCACGTACCAACTGCGTCCCTGGTAATCGATGCGGTGGGTATGGTCGCGCGGGTCCTGGCGGAAAAAATCGAGCGGCACGTTGAATACTGCCGCGATTTCCGCATCGTTGGCCTGGTATTCCACGTAATCGGGAATCAGCCCGACGAATGGCGTGACCTTCAGGCCATGCAAGGAAATCAGCGGGCTGAGCGGGCCGATCACCTCCACCAGCCCCGGCGGCAGGCCGATTTCCTCTTCGGCCTCGCGCAAGGCGGTGAACACCAGGTCCGGGTCTTCCGGGTCGCGGCGCCCCCCTGGGAAGGCCACTTCCCCCCCGTGGGTCGACAGGCCCTTGGCACGCAAGGTTAATACCAGTTCCGGCTCTTCGCTGCGGGTGATGGGCAAAAGCACCGCCGCTTCAGGAAAACGGCGGTCCGTTTCCAGTGAAGCCGGGGTATGGTTGCTCATTCGGCGAAGAAGCTCGTCCAGCATTGCACACTCTCGATTCCAGGGCCTACCCTGCATGATGCACCAAAGCCGCGGGGCACCCAAGTCCTGCTTGGAAGCGGCTTGCGGGGCTGTCGGCAAGCACGCCAAGATAGGCAGCCCCTAGAGGAATGAAAGCATGAAATTCTGCAGCGCGTGCGGCCAGCCAGTCATCCAGCGAGTCCCCGAAGGCGACAGCCGCCTGCGGTACGTCTGCGACTATTGCCAGACCATTCATTACCAGAACCCGAACATCGTCGCGGGCGTCCTGCCGATCTGGGGCAGTCAGGTCCTGTTGTGCCGGCGGGCCATAGAGCCGCGCCGGGGCTATTGGACCCTGCCAGCCGGGTTCATGGAGAACGGCGAGACCCTGGAGCAGGCCGCCCGTCGAGAAACAGTGGAAGAAGCCTGTGCCCGCGTGGGCCCAATGAGCCTGTACCAGTTGTTCGACCTGCCCCACATCAACCAGGTGCACGTGTTCTTCCGTGCCGAACTGGCCGACCTGGACTTTGCCGTGGGCATCGAAAGCCTCGAGGTGCGGCTGTTCGAGGAAAGCGAGATCCCCTGGGGGGAACTGGCTTTCCGCACCGTCGCTCGTACCCTAGAATGCTATTATCGTGACCGCATCGAGCAGCACTATCCGATAGGCAATGAATACCTGCCGCCGATGAATGTCTCGTCACCCAACACCTAGTTTTCAGGGATTCGGTTTCATGCGCTGGTTGCTTGCCCTTTTCTGCCTTGCCGTGGCCTCGGTATCCCAGGCGGCCTTCACCGAAACCATCATCCGCAAGCCGGTGGATGCGTTGGGTTCGGCGCCCCCGAGCATCGACAAAGTGCTGGTGATCAAGTCCGAACGCCGTCTGCAATTGATCAGCCGAGGCGAGCCGCTGAAGACCTACCGCATCTCCTTGGGCAAGCAGCCCAAGGGCACCAAGTTGCAGGAGGGCGACAAACGCACCCCCGAGGGCTTCTACTGGATCGACTGGCGCAAAGTCAGCGATCGCTACAACCTGGCAATGCACATTTCCTATCCGAACATCAGTGACTCAGCCCGCGCCCGGCGCGAAGGCGTCAATCCCGGCGGCATGATCATGATCCACGGCACACCGCTGAACGAAGAGTACCCCGAGTGGTACTTCCATACCCTGGACTGGACCGAAGGCTGCATCGCCATGAAGAACGATGACATGCGCGAAGTCTGGAACCTGGTCAAGGACGGCACCTTGATCGAGATCCGCCCCTGAAGTCCTGCTTTCCGGTGCTTTACGCCGGAAATACCTTACCTTGAAACGGTACACGCCCGACATCTTGCTCGGCACGGGACCGCATCCAAGCGAATAGCGACATTTTTAGAATCCACGCAAACGAGTACCTGAGTCGTACGCCGCTTGCAGGATTCTGCCATGCCGAGATCTTCGCTCCACCGGGCCAGCCTGCGCTTTGCCGTGCTGTGGCTAAGCCTGCTCATCGCCCCCCTTGCCACGGCCAACGACCCGGCCAGCCAGCAACTGCGCGACCAGCAACAGCAGATCCAGCAACTGGAACGACAACAGCGCCTGCAGCAATGGCAACGGCGCGCCCAGCCACGCGAAAGTATCGACGCCGATGCTCCCCCGCAGCAAGACCAGCGCTGCTGGCCGGTTTCCGCTGTGCGCCTGGCGGGCAACAGGCGACTGCCAGGGCAAAAGCTCGAAGAGGCGTTGCGCCCGCTGATCCGTCCCTGTATGGGTGTGAACGACATCAACCAGTTGCTCAAGGCCATCACCGAGCGCTATGTGCAGGCGGGCTACCCAACGAGCCGACCATTCCTGGCACACAGTCCCCAACCTGGCGCGCCGCTGGACATCCAGATCGTCGAGGGCTTCGTCGAGTCCGTCGAGCTGGCCGACCCTGAACTTCCCCTGTCCCTTCGCGGCGCCTTTCCCGAGTTGCTGGGCCGGCCCTTGTACCTTCCAGATCTGGAGCAGGGCCTGGACCAGCTCAACCGCCTGCGTGCCTTCGACCTGGGTGCCGACTTGCTCCCGGGGCAATTCGAGGGTGGCACCCGGGTCGTCATCCAGCCCCGTCGTGTCGACCCGCGCTGGCACCTGGACAGCAGCTACGACAACCGTGGCAGCCCGTTGACCGGCCGTCACCGCCTTGGCCTCGGCCTAGGCCTGGACAGTCCGCTAGGGCTCAACGACTACCTGCGCCTCTCGCTGACGTCGACCATTGCCCAGGCACCCGGCGAGGCCAGGGGCCTGAGTATCTACTACAACATTCCCTACGGGCCCTGGACCTTCGGCCTGAACGCCAGCCGCCTCAGTTACCGGGCGCCGCTGCCGGGCGGACACCTGGCGGGCAATGGCGAAAGCACCTTCCATGGCCTGAGCCTGGAACGCACCCTGTGGCGCAACCAGCAGGGCCTGCTCAGCGCAACAGCACGACTGGACCGCAAGCAACTGGTCAACCGCCAGGCCGGTCAGGTCACGCGACTGCAAAGCCCAACCCTGACCACGCTTGAAATGGGCCTTAACCTGCTCTGGCTGGAAAACGGCCTATGGAATGCCTACCTGGGCCTGTCACAAGGCGTGAACGGGTTGGGCGCCGACCGCAATGCCTTGAGCCAGAGCAGCCCACAACCACACTTTCGCAAGTACCGCGCCAACCTCCTGCACCTGCGCCAGGGGCCTGTGAACCGGCCCTGGCGCTGGCAGAGCGAACTGAACCTGCAATACAGCAGCGATCCCCTCCCCTCCATCGAACAGTTGTGGCTCAGCGACGACACGGCCGTGCGCGGCTTTCGCCAGCACAGCGTCGCCGGGGCCACCGGTGCTGTCTGGCGCAATACCTTGAGTTACCCCCTGCCCCTGCCTTTGCCGGCCACCGTCGAACTGCGCCCGCACCTTGGCCTCGACCTCGGCTGGGCGCGCTACACCCAGGCAAGCCCCGGACAACGCCTGGCCGGCGCCGCTGCCGGTCTCTCCCTGAGCTTTCCCGGCAGCCGCTTGCGGTTCGACTACCAGCGCGCCCTCCATGCCAGCGACAAACCCCACCAGGATCTGGAAACGGGCTTTTGGGTGCTGGAGTGGGCCTTGAACATCTGACTCACCAACAAGAAAGAGAGAGAGCCACTGTGAACATCCCCTCCTCCCACCTCGACCTACGCCCCGACATCTTGCGCTGGGCCATTTTCCTCTGCCTGCTGGCCCCCTGCGCGGCCCTCGCCGACGGTGGCCTGACCCCGGCCAGCGGTCCGGGCGGCACACCGCTGATCAACAATGGCCATGGCGTACCGGTCATCGACATCGTTGCACCCAATGCCCGGGGCCTGTCACACAACCAGTTTCTCGACTACAACGTCGGCAAACCCGGCTTGGTGCTGAACAACGCCACACAGGCGGGCCAGTCGCAGTTGGCCGGCGCCCTTGCCGCCAACCCGCAGTTCCAGGGCCAGGCCGCTTCGACCATTCTCAATGAAGTGATCAGCCGCAACGCGTCGCTGATCGAAGGCCCGCAAGAGATCTTCGGCCGCCCGGCCGATTACGTCTTGGCCAACCCCAACGGCATCACCCTCAATGGTGGCAGCTTCATCAACACCACCCGCGCCGGCTTCCTGGTAGGTAGCCCCGATATCCAGGAGCAGCAACTCAAGCACCTCGACACCCTCAAGGCCAGCGGTTCGCTGCAGGTGTTGAAAGACGGTCAGAGCAACGCCGAGGGCGCCCTCGAACTGATCGCCCCGCGCATCGAGAGCCTGGGGCCGCTCGAAGCCCGCGACGACCTGACACTGACCGCAGGCCGCAACCGTATCGATGCCGCCAGCGGCCAGGTCCTGCGACACCTGCCGGGCACCTCGTCGAGCCTCGATGCCAGCCTGTTCGGCGCCATGCGTGCCGGACGTATCCGTATCGTCAGCACGGCCGAAGGCGCAGGCGTACGCATGGGGGCGGTGGACGTGGCTGGACGAGACGGCATTCACATCAGCTCGTCCGGAAGCCTGACGGTCAACGGCACCGGACAGAAGCACGCGCTGCTGCACAGTGAGCAAGGCACACTGTCGCTCGGCGCCCGCGACGACCTGGAGCTGAGCGCCACGGTCGGCAAGGCCGAGCGGATCGACGTCAAGGCCGGCAAGGACCTGACACTGAGCACCCAGACCCGGGAAGCCATCAAGCGTGACCGCGACAGCTGGAACAAGAAGGCATGGTTCATTACCACTGAGACCTACAGCCGCGAAGCCACCCGGACCGACCGCGAGCACGTGGGTAGCGAACTGCAGGCTTCCGCGGATGTAGCCCTGCAGTCCGGCCAGGACATGCGCCTCAAAGGCGCCAAGGTCGAGGCGGGCGGCACCCTGAGCGCCGACAGCAAAGGCCAGATGGGCATCCTCGCCGTGCACGACAGCAGCCAGGAAGACGTCAAGGTCAGGCACCGCAAGCACCTCTGGCGCGGCGACTCCGACTCAAGCCAGTACCAGGAAAAGGCCGTTCAAAGCCGCCTGCACGGCGAGCAGGTCGCCTTGAGCTCGGGCGGCGACTTCAAACTGCAAGGTAGCAGCGTGACAAGCCGCTCCGACATGACCATCAAGGCCCAGCAGGTAGAAATTACCGATACCTTACTCAAACACCAAGGTTCGAGCCGAGACTACCGGGGCGACCTGGTTTCCGGCACCTTCTTCGGCGACCGCGCGGGCGATGACCGCCATGATGAGCAGGCCGTCGGCAGCCACGTACAGTCGGGCGGTGAGCTGAGCGTGTCTGCCCACCGGGTAGGTATCAAAGGCAGCACGCTGGACAGCACCGGGGACGCCATCCTCTACAGCGACAAAGCGCTGCTGTCGGTAGAGTCGGCACAGAGCACCTCCAGTTCCAGCCAGCATGAAAGTGACAGCAAGCTGTTCGGCCTGATCGGCAAGAAGCGCGAGCACAACAGCAGCACCCAGGACGTGCTGGTCAGCGACGTATCCTCCAAAAGCAACCTGCGCCTGGCCAGTGCGGATGAACTGAAGGTCCACGGTGCCAGGCTGAGTGCCGGCCAACAGCTGCAACTGGAGGCGCAGAAGGACATCAGCATCGCCAGTGCCCAGGCACAAGTCAGCCAGGAGACCTCGGAACAGGACAGAGGCTTCACCGCCAGCGCCGGCCAGACCCAGCAAGCGCAAGACGGCAAACCCGAGTCCCGCCAGTACAACGCCAGCCTCAGCTACGAGGTCAAGCAGGTCACCCGTAAGGAAACCCACAATACCCAGGTGGGCAGCGAACTGAGCGGGGCCTCGGTGGACATCAAGAATGGCGCCCACCTGCAGGTGAATGGCTCGAAAGTCTCGGCCAGCGACGGTGACCTTGTCTTGCAGGCCAAGCAATTGACCCTGGGCGCCAGCCGCAACGAAAAGAACGCACAGACCAGCACCACCCAGAGCGGTGGCGGCCTGGCTCTCAGCGGAGGGATAGACCGGCTTGGCAGTGCTTTCGAAGGGCATCGCAACCAGGAAACCCTGAGCGAACAGGACACCCTCCACCAACGCAGCGAACTGGGCGCCAGCGGCGATGTGAAGATCACCGCCTCTGAACTGGTCACCGAAGCAGCGAAAGTCGATGCCGGCAAACAACTGCTGGTCGAGGCAGAGCAGGTGGAAAACCGCGTCGTGGAAGATCGCCAGAAACGGAGCCAAACCACCAACAATTGGCGTGGCAGCCTCGGTGGCAGCGTGGAATACCGAGGCCTGACCCGGCCCATCGAGAACCTGATCAACGGCCAGGAAGCATCCCGTTTCCAGCAGGCATCGGTCGAGGACTCCCTCGCCGCGCCGAGCGCAGGCGCCGATCTGACCCTGAGCCATCTCAGCCGCCAGGCCGAGGACATCAAAGGGACTGCGCAAGTCAGCGAACTCACGGGGGGGACCGTGACGGTCAAGGCCACAACGATCGACGATCAGGGTACGGCCTACCGCGCTACCCAGGGCAAGCTGCAAATCCAAGCGCAAAGTCACCACCTCAATGCCGCCCGGGATACCCAGCAGAACCATGTGCAACGCCTGGACTTCGACACGGACCTGCGCGTCGACACCAACACCGGCGAAGACATCAATGTGCGCCTGGCCGGTAAAGGCGGCTCCCTGGACAAGCGCAACGTCGGCGAAACTGCCCGTCCTGGCAGCCTCTATGGGCAAACAGGCATCCAGGTGCAACTGGGCAGCGATGGCCGCTACGAAGGTAGCCGCATCGATGCCGGAGAAGGCTCGCTGGCGTTGACCAGCGCCGGCAGCCTGACATTGGCCCAGGCCACCGACCGCCATCGCCAGGAAGAGAAAAGCCTGGACGGCAACGGTTGGGCCAAGGGCGGCAACAGCCCCCTGGGCACTGGACTGGAAGCCCGGGGCTACCTCAACCACCGCCAGCAGCAAAACCAGGACACCCAGGCCAGGATCGCTGAGATCGATGCCAAGGGCGACGTCACCATAAAAAGCGGCGGCGATCTGCTGCTCGAAGGCACCCGTATCGGCAGCCGTGACGCCAAGGTAGAGAATATCCGCCTGGACAGTGACGGCTTGCTACAGGTCAAGGCCGCCAGCAATACCCATGAAGCAAAAGGCAGCCAACTGGGCGGAGGCTTGGAGGCGAGTGGGAAGAAAGGCACCAGCAGCGGTGGCAGCCTCGGCGGCCACATCGGCAGCGGACGCATCGATGAACAGGCCACCACGGCCAGCGCCGCCAGCTTCACCGCCAAAAAGCAACTGAGCCTGGCCAGCCATGCCCGCGAAGACCAGGCCTTGCACCTGCAAGGACTGCAAGCTTCAGCCGGCCAGATCGACCTGAAGACCGAGCACGGCGGCATGCTGGTGGAGTCGTCCAGCAACACTGACCGGCGCGACAATCTCGACATCAAGGCCGGAGCCGGCTTCAACAAGGCCCAGGGCGCGACTGCGGAACTGAACACCTCTGGTCTGCATGGCCGCGTCCAGGTGGCAATGGACAAGCGCAACAACCTGAGCCACGGCAACAGCCAACTGCGGGCCGACCGCATCGTCATCGACAGCCTGGACGACACGCGCCTGGAAGGCGCCCAGGTCGACGCGAAACAGGTGACAGGTCAGGTTGGCGGGGACCTAGTGGTCGCCAGCCGCAAGGACAGTGTCGATAGCCTGGAACTCAAGGTCGATGGCCGCCTGAGCAAGGAGAAGAATCCGCAGGGCTATACCAATGCGGCCACGGCGCTGGCCGGCCCCGCTGGCGGCAAGGTCGCGGAAAAAGCCGGGCCGACCCTGAGCAAGGCCGAACCGGGCCTGTCCCCCACCTTCAGCCTGGACCTGTCCCGGACCCAGAGCGATACCGTCCCCCATCAGAGCACCCTCAGTGGCCGCGATGGTATCGACCTCCAGGTCACCGGCGAGACTCGGCTGACTGGCGCCAAGCTGCACGCGGCCAATGGCCGTATCGATCTGGGCGGCAGCCCAGTCACCCAGGAAACCCTCAACAGCCGCGACTACCGTCGTGACGTTGCGCTGGATGCCTCCAACGCACCGGTCGACCTGACCACCGCGGTGGTCGACGCCATCAAGAACAGGGATGCCAGCAGTGGCGAAAACGCCCTTGACCTGGGCCTGCTGCGGACCAGCGGCCATGACCGCAGTAGCCAGTTGGCCTCTAGCCTGCAGCAAAAGGAGGTCCGCCAACCCTGAGCCGCTGCCGGCCTTACCAGGTGATGCGCCGCTGCAGGCGCGTCGCCTCCGGTCCCAGCCACTGGCTGCTGCGCAACAGGGGCAACAGTGCGGCGTCGGCCTGCACGGCGACGTCGAGCTGCGCCTGGCGTGCCAGCAGGTCGGCATCCAACGCCGCCTGATGCTGCTGCGCCAGCGCCATGTGGCCGACCAGGCGCCAGCCGTCGCTGCAGTCGATCTGCAGCCAGCCTTGGCCCAGCGCCAGTGACCAAGGGGCGACCAGGGCCAAGTCATCCGCCGCGATCCGTCCCACGGCGCCACGGCATTGCCGGCCAGCGCCAAGCAGATGGATAGCGCCCCGCCATTGCCCTGCCAGCCGGTAATCCGACAGCGCAGTAGGTTGCGCTCCATCGGCCTGGAGGTCCGCCCGCCAGTTCCAGGGCCACCCTTGCAACTGCACCTGCCAGGCCTGACCTTGGTAGCCGAACTGCGCCTGGGCCCAAAGGCGCCAGGGTTGCCAGTCCCAGCGCAACGGCCCGACAGGCCCCGCTTGCCGGGCCTGGCCGTGCCACAGGCTGCCGCTGACACCCTCGACAGGCAGCGCCAGCCAACGCGTCAACCAACTGGCCGGCAACTCCACCAGCAAGGTCAGGCCGAACACCAGCATCCCCCACAACAGCGAACGCCGGCTCATGGTTGCACCAGCAAGTCGAAGCGCAAGCCGCTTTCATCTTGCTCCACTCCCCATTGCAGGGGGCGTCCTCCCTCGGCCTGCAAGGCCAATAACCAGTCCTGCAAGACCTGCTCATCCTCGACCTGCCCTCGCAGTTGCCAGGCATCGCCCTGGGTATCGACATCCAGCAAGCGGACCTGCCGGGCCTGGGCCGATTGCTGCAACCGCTCCAGGCCCAGGGACGGCCCCTCCTGCAAGGTCGCCGCCAACTCGGCCAAGTCCCGCCACTGGGCCAGCTGGCGCCATTGCCCGATGCCTTCGCGCACCACCAGGGTCGCCAGCAGCGCACCGATCACTCCACAGGCCAGGGGCACTCGATAACGCTGCCACAGCGCCTCGTTCATGAAGCACCTCCCAGGTCGAAGGTCACCTGCCATTGCCCAGGTTGGCCGTCCGCTTGTATCTCGACCTGCGCGCCCGCCGCGCTGGCCATGTCCTGCCATGGCGGGCTGGCGTCCTCGCCATTCAGGCGCAGGTGCCAGCGTTGGCCATCGAAGCGCACGGCCAGCAGGCGCCAGTCGGGACGCTGGCGTAACCAGTCCTGCAACTGCGCCTGCAGGCCATCGAGTTGGCGCAAGTGCAGTTGCCGCTCAAGGTCAACGGCCTGCAGGCGCTTGAGTGCCAAGGCCGCCTGACGCGGCGTGGCCTGCTCGCCGGTTACAGCCAGCACCTGGGCACGATACAACTGGGCCTGACGCCACTGCTGGACCAGCCACAAGCCACCCCAGAGGCTGGCCAAGAGCAGGCACGTCAGCGCCAGGCGCATCTGGTTGCGCGGCAGGCTCAAGCGTCGGCGTGAGCGCCGGACTTCGAACAAGCCTGGCAACCCCTCCAGCACAGCCAGGCGCGCAGGCCAGCGCCCGTCGAGCCGTTCGTAGCGCAACTGCCCCCAAGACGCCGGCAATTCGCTGCCCAGTGCCGTCGGCCAGGCTAACCAGTGCTCCTGTCCTTCTTCGCTACGGCCCTTGAACAGATCCAGCTCGCCGTCGCGCTGCCAATGCAGCGCATGCCCGGCTTGCGGTGCCGGCAGCAACTGGAACTCAGCCCAGCAACGTCCGACCTCCAGCCCCCAGCTGGCGCAAGTATTCAACCACTGAGCCAGCCGCTGACGCTCGACACCGACCAGTTGCAACCGCCCCGGATGGCGTGACAAGCAGGCGCATTGCACCTCGTCACCGCTCTGCAACAAGCGGTCTTCAAGCAGCAACGGCCACTCGTCACGCTTGAGCCCCGGCGGCGCCGGCACCTGGAAGTGGCTGCACAAGGGACCGGGCACGATCAGCGCGACCTGCGCGCCCAAGTCAGCGGGCGGCCGGCCGTCTCCTTCGCGCAGTGGCTCGCCGTTGGCCACCAGCAGCCAGTGCCAGGAGCCTTCGCCCAGCCCTGGCCGCAGCAGCAACCAGCTCCGTGCCGGGGAGCGGCGCCGCCAGTCAAATTTCATGAGCGCCCCCAGGGCAAGGCAAAGGTACAGGCATAAGGTGCTCCATCACGCTGGAATTCCAGGCGCACGCCACGGTCCGGGCGCGCGGGTTGATCGGAAGGCCAGGCCAGCCAGCGGCCCCCCTGGTGAAAGAGAACGTTCACCGCCGTTACATCGTCGAGCTGCTCACGCAGGACCCAGCGCGGCGCACTGGCGGCGTACAGGTCAGCGGAGCTTTCCAGCGACAGCCGCTGCTCGCGGGCATCGAAGCGCAGCCGTTGGCGTTGCAGGCGCGAGCCACCATCCACCGCCGGCCAAGCTGCGGCGGCCACCCACAGTAGTTGCCCACGGTCGGCCTGCCAGTCCAGCCAGCGCGGTGCCAGCGGCAAGCGCTGCTCGGACAGGCGGCGCAACACCGGGCTGTCGAAGCGCCGCTCCAAGGCCAGGCAGAACTCCAGTACAGGGGTGGCCCGGGCGGGGCTGGCCAGCCGTTCACGCACCTTGAGCCAGCCATTCACCAACGCCGCCAGCATGACGCCGAGCAGCGCGGTCAGAGCCATGGCCACCATCAGCTCGATCAGGGTCAGCCCTGCCTGGCGGCGCTTCATGGCCGCACCAGGAACAGGGTGTACTGGCCCAACGGCACGCGTCCGTCGCGGTCAGCGAACAACTGCATCTCGCCGCGCCGCAGGTCCTTCACACCGGTCCCGCGCAACTGCAATTGCCAATGACAGTCCAGGCCGCCTTGGTGCAACGTGCCATTGACCTGGTTGCCTGCCGGCCAGTACTGCTCGACGCTGAAGCGCGCCTGCAGCTCCCGGGCGCAGAGCACGCCGAGACGGTGCTGCTGCACGCTCTCCTGCACGGCCAGACGTTGACGCAGGGCCTGGCTGGCCATCACCGCCAACACGGCGGCGATACCCAGTGCCACGCTCACTTCGAGCAGAGTGAAACCCTGCTGCCGGCGCTTCATGGTACCGCCGCCGTGCGCAGTTGGCCGCTGCGGGTCCAGTCCCAGCGCTGCCTGCCTTGCGCCCAGCGCCACAGGACAGTGCCCGGCTGGCCCCAGCCATCAGGTGTGAACAGCAGCCGTGGCGACGGGCTGGCCGGCCAGTCCGGATGCAAGCCCTTGGGCCAGTCGCCGATCGCCAATGGCTCGACCTCCCAGCCACTGCCGGCCAAGCGGACGAACTCCGGGCGCTCACCGTTCCAGCGCATGCCACGCAATTGCCCGACATGCTGCGCCAGGGCGGCCTGTTCACGGGTCATGGCAGCCAACCTGGACAACGCTTGCTCGCCGCCGGCCTTGCTGCTGTCGAGCCAAACCACGCTGAGCCCAGTCATCAGCCCGGCAATGGCCAGCACCACCAGCAACTCCAGCAGGCTGAACCCGCGCTGGGCCGTCATGCGTCACAGCTCCCAGTTACCCAGGTCGGCATCCAAGCCTTCACCGCCTGGCACGCCGTCGGCCCCCAATGAATAGACATCGACACGGCCATGCTCGCCCGGGGAGCGGTACTGGTACGGCGTGCCCCAGGGGTCTTCCGGCAGGCGGCGGATATAGCCGTCGCTACGCCAGGCCCGAGGCAGCGGCTCCTGCTGCGGCTTCTTCACCAGCGCCGCCAAGCCCTGCTCGTTGCTGGGGAAGCGCAGGTTGTCCAGGCGGTACATGTCCAGTGCCTGCTCCAGCGTGGCCAGGTCGGCCATGGCCTTCTGGCGCATGGCCTTGTCCTGGTTGCCCAGCACACTGGGAGCGACCACGGCGATGAGCAGGCCGATGATAAAGATCACCACCATGATCTCCATGAGGGTGAAACCGCGCTGACGCGGGTGTTGTCTGTGCATGTTCAGGCTCCTTGTCACAGTGTCAGGCCCTGGTTGAGCTGCATGATCGGCAACAGCACCGCCAGCACGATGAACAGCACCACGCCGCCCATCACCAGGATCATCAGGGGTTCGAACAACGCCATGGCCGTGTCCACCTGGCGGGCAAAGCCGCGCTCCTGGTCATCGGCCACGCGTTCGAGCATGTCCGCCAGGGTGCCGCTGGCCTCGCCACTGCCGACCATGTTCACCAGCAGCGGCGGAAACTGGCCGCTGTCGTCCAGCGCGCGGTGCAGGCTGCTGCCGCCCTGCACTTGCAGGCTGACCTGCTCCAGCGCCAGGCGCACGCGGCGGTTGCCGACCGTGGCGGTGGCCACCTGCAGGGCTTCGAGCAAGGCCACGCCGCTGCCGGTGAGGATCGCCAGGCTGCGCGCCAGGCGCGCGCTCTCCAGCACCTGCAGCAGGCTGCCGATACGTGGCAGGCGTAACAGGCAATCGTCACGGCGCAGGCACCAGTGCGGCTTGCGTAGCAGCCAGCCACCCAGCAGGGTCAACACCACGGCCGCGCCCAGCAACCAGGGCACGGCGTTGACCAGCCCCTGGCTGAGGCCGATCAGCAACGAAGTGAGCAAAGGCAGGCTCTGCCCGGAGTGGGCGAACTGCTCGGTGAGCTTGGGCACCACGAAGGTCATCAGGCCGATGACCACGGCCAGCGACACGCCCATCAGCACACAGGGATAGATCAGCGCAGTGCGTGCCTTGTGCTGCTGGCGCTGCACCTGCTCCAAGTGTCCGGCCAGGCGTTCGAGCACCTGGGCCAGGCGCCCGGAGCGCTCGCCGGCTTCGACCAGCGCGCAATACAGGCCGGTGAAAGGCGCGCCCTGGCGAGCCAGGCTGCGGGCCAGGCCAAGGCCTTCGGCCAATGATCCGCGCAGCGCCACCAGCAGGCTGTGCAACGCGGGCTGGCGCAATTGTCGTTCAAGGGTCGCCAGTGCATCGACCAAGGGGATGCCGGCACCGGTGAGGGTCGCCAGTTGCCGGGTCAGCTCACACAGCTGGGCGCGGGTCAGGCGCTGGCGGCGCGGCTGTGCATTGCCGCCTTCGTGCCGTTGCAAGCGGCGGGCGAACAGCCCCTGCTCACGCAGCAGTTGCCGGGCATGGCGCTCGCTGTCGGCCTGCAGGCTAGCCTTGTGGGCCTTGCCGGCCAGGTCGACGGCTTGATAACGATAGGTCGGCATGGCTCAGCCCTGCACCGCGCGCAGCACTTCGGCGAGGCTGGTCTGGCCTGCGGCCAGGCAATCGCTGGCCATGGCCACCAGGCTCTGGCGGCGTCCGGCCAAGTAGTCCTGCATGGCCAACTCGCTGGCGCCCTCGTACAGCAGAGCGACCAGGCCGGCATCCAGCTCGATGAACTCATACAGCCCCAAGCGGCCGGTGTAGCCGCTGCCCTGGCAGTGCTCGCACCCGACCGCGTGGTAGCTCTGGGACAGGCCGTTCAACTCGGGCCACAGGCGCCGCTCGGCATCTTGCAACGGCTGGGCCACCGCGCAGTTGCACAAGCGGCGTACCAGACGCTGGGCCAGCACCCCACGCAGGCAGGACGCGATGAGGAAAGGTTCGATCCCCATGTCGCGCAGCCGCGTCACCGCGCCCACGGCGCTGTTGGTGTGCAGGGTCGACAGCACCAGGTGGCCGGTCAAGCTGGCCTGCACGGCGATCTGCGCGGTCTCGCGGTCGCGGATCTCACCGAGCATGATCACGTCCGGGTCCTGGCGCAGGATGGCGCGTAGGCCACTGGCGAAGGTCAGCCCGGCGCGCGGGTTGATCGCCGTCTGGCCGATGCCGGCGATGGCGTATTCCACCGGGTCTTCGACGGTGAGGATATTACGGCTGCCGTCGTTCAGGCTGTTGAGGCTGGCATAGAGCGTGGTGGTCTTGCCCGAGCCGGTCGGCCCGGTACTGAGGACGATGCCGTTGGGCCGCCCGAGGCAAGCGCGCAGGCCCTGCAAGACACTGGCCGGCATGCCCAGGTTGTCCAGTGCCAACAGGCTGGCCTGCTTGTCCAAGACCCGCATCACCACGCGCTCGCCATGGATGCCCGGCAAGGTCGAGACACGCACGTCCACCTCACGCCCGGCGGCGCGCAAGGTGATGCGGCCGTCCTGGGGCTGGCGTTTCTCGGCGATATCCAGGCGCGCCATGACCTTGATTCGCGACACCAACATGGCCGACAAGGCGCGTGGCGGGCGCAGCACTTCGCGCAGGTGGCCGTCGACGCGCAGGCGCACCACCAGGCTCTGCTCGAAGGTTTCGATATGGATATCGGAGGCGCGCAGGCGCAAAGCTTGCCCGAACAGACCATTGATCAGACGGATCACCGGCGCTTCGTCATCGCTCTCCAGCAGATCCTCGATACGCGGCATCTCGCTCATCAGGCCATCCAGGTCGACCTGCTCGCCGATGCCTTCGATCAACGCAGCAGTAGCCGCTTCGCCTGCCTGATAGAGCTGGCCAAGACGCTCGTCGAAGGCCTCGTCCTCAAGGTATTCGAGGGCCTGGGGTTTGCCGTGCACGCGCAGCAGTTCGTGCAACTGATCACTGTCGGCATTGCGACGCAGCCACAGTTGCCAGCCCTCGGTGCAAGGCGCCATGGCCAGGCCAGCTTGGCGTGCCAGTCGGTAAGGCAGCATCACCAGTCACCCCCTTCCAGACGTGCGCGGCTGGCAGGAAACACCTGCAACAGCGGCGTGCCTTCGGCCACCTCCTGCAAGGGCAGCGCGGTTTCCTGTTGCAGGCGTTGGTACTTCTCCTGGCTCAGGCCGGCGAGGCTCGGGCCGTCACGCAGGATGCGCGGACGGATGAAGATCATCAGGTTCTGCTTCACGCCCCTGCTCGCGTCGGAGCGGAACAACCGGCCCAGGCCAGGGATGTCGCCGAGGAACGGCACCTTCTGGTTGCTGGTACTGAGCTCGTCGCTGATCAGCCCGCCAAGAATCACCAGACCGTTGTCCTCGACCATGACCTTGGTCTTGATCTCGCGCTTGTTGGTGATCACGTCGCTGGCCGCCGCCGTGTCGGCGATCGACGAAACCTCCTGGACAATGTCCAGGCGCACGCTGTCGTCGATGTTGATCTGCGGCTTGATGCGCAACTTCACGCCGACCTCCTTGCGCTCGATGGTCTGGTAAGGGTTGGCGTTGTTCTGAGTCACGGAACCTGTGACGAAGGGCACTTCCTGGCCCACCAGGATCGAAGCCTCGGCGTTGTCCAGGGTCAGCAGGGTCGGCGTGGACAGCAGGTTGAAGCCGCTCTTGCCCTTGAGCGCGTTGACCAGCATGGCGAAGTTGAAGCCGCCGCCGAAATGACCAATGCCCGCCGTCGCGCCGCTGATGCCAGACAACACTTTGCCCAGTTCGGCGCTGTTCCCGCTGGCGGCCGCCCCGGCGATGCTGGCGATGTTGGCACCGCCGCTGCCGAAATTGACGATACCGGCACCGAACTTCTCGTCAGCGAACAGCCATTGCACGCCCAGTTCTTCCGCGCGGGAGTCGGACACCTCGGCGATGATCGCCTCGACCACCACCTGGGCGCGGCGGATGTCCAACTGCTCGACAATGCTGCGGTAGGCTGCCAGCTCGCTGTCCGGGCCGACCATGACCACGGCGTTGGTGCCTTCTTCATATTCCAGACGGATACCCGAGTCGCTGACAGGCAGCGACTGCTTGCCTTCAGCGTCCCCCTCGGCGGGCGGTGCGCCAGCTTCCCCACTGAGGCCACGCAAGACCTTGACCACTTCGCCGGCATTGGCGTGGCGCAAGTACATCACTTGGGTGTTGGAGTCGCGCCGGTCTTCCCGTGGTTTGTCGAGCTGGGCCAGCAGGGCCCGCACGCGCTCGCGGCTGTCGGCGCTACCACGTACCAGCAAAGCATTGCTGCGCGGATCGGCGACCACCTGGGCACTGTCGACGCCCTGCTCGCGGGCCAGCAGGCGGGTGAGCAACTGGCTGGTGTCGGCAGCGCTGGCATGCTGCAGCGGCATGACCTGCAAGGGCTCGTCGCTGACCTGGTCGAGCTGGCGCAACAGGCTATCGATCCGCGCCAAGTTGCTGCGCCAATCAGTGACCACCAGCAGGTTGGCCGCCGGGTACGGGGTGATCACGCCAACCCGGGGATCGATCAGCGGTTTGAGGATACCAAGCATCTGCTCGCTGGCGGCGTTGCGCACATTGAATACGCGGGTGGCGACGCCGTCGCTGCCATCGCTGGACTTGCCGACGGCCTCCACCGGCACCGGCTCCAGGCGCGCGGCCTGGTCGGGGACGATCTTCACGCTGCCGTTGGGCAGGTCCACGGCGGCAAAGCCCTGGGCGCGCAACTGGGCCAGAAAGATGTCGTAGATGGCCTCGGCATCGTGGCGATCGACCGTGCGTACCGTGACCTTGCCCTTGACCCTTGGATCGACGATGAAGGTGGTGCCAGTGATGCGCGACACACTGTCGATGAACTCGCCCAAGTCAGTGTCGACGAAGTTCACCTCATACAGGGGAGCTTCGCCCTCCTCCAGGGCTTCCGGTTCTTCGGCATGGGCCAGCGACAGGCCAAGGCACAGCAGGCCAGCCAGGCAGTATCTCGCGATCATCAGTCATCCTTGCCGCTTGAAGCCGGTCACGGCGGGCCGTGGCGGCCAGGGCAGGCGCTCACGCCGCCCCTGGTTGTCGAAAATCAGTCCTTCATGGTCGATGTCTTGCAGTACGATCCCCGGCGCCAGGCGCTGGCCGCGACCTAGGGTGCGCACCTGCTCGCCATAGCGCAGCACCACTACCGTGGCGCTCAAGGGTTCGGCCTTGAGCCCGCCGAGGTACTGCAACGGCAAGCGTGTCAGGGGGATGGCCCCGGTATCGGCAACCGGTTGCCAATGACCGACCATCAACCCGGGCAGTGCCGCCTCGCGTGGCGCAGGCGCGCTGGCTGTTTGCGGTTCGCGGCTCAACTGGAGCACGCATTGCGCGGCCAACCAGCCAGCGAGGGCCAGCCAGAGGCCGCCGAGCAGAGGTGTAATGCGGGTCAAGCGCTCACCTGGCGCGGATGCCAGCCCGGATGCCCTTGCACGTAACGCACCTCCGGCAGTTGCAAGGATGCCAGTCGCCAGTTCACAGGCTGCCGCGCCAGCCAGGCCTCGACCCGTTGCCATAGGGGCTCGCCCGCGCCCGGATCGAAATGCAGGCCGAAGGTGCGGCACAGGCCCTTGTTCGGCGCAAGTCCGCCGATACGCTTGCCCACGGCGCTGTAGCTGACCTGCCAGGCCTGGCCTTGCCAGCGCGGCAAGTCCTGGCTGTTGTCGAGCAGCAAGGGATCGCCGAAGAGTTGCTCGGCAGCGTTCTCCAGCACCTGCTCGACCTGCCGGGCCGGAGCGTCGACCACCGGCGCGGAATAACCGCCGGTAAGGCAGATCAAGTGTTCACGGGTGATGCTCTCCCCGGCGCGCAAGGGGACGTCGTAGCGCAGGCCTGGCAACAGCACTGGCAGGTTGCTGTCGTCGGCCAGGGCCTGGTGCAGCAGGCGATCCCAACTGCCGCCACGCGTGTCACGCCGCCAGAGTGCCTCGGGCGCCTGGGCCAGGGGCCGGTCCAGCCAGGCCGCATGGCCAGCGCGTTCCTGCTGCAATAGCGGACGCAGTTGTGCGGCACGCGCCTGGGCGGCAGGTGCAAGCACGTGTTCGAACGCCGGGAAGAAACGCCCGTTGAATTGCCATTGCCCGGCCACCTGCTGGCAGCGGATACGGAACGCGCCGCTGCCTCGGCAACCGGCGAACAACACCGGCACACGCCGTCCGCTGGTCTGGGTCACCTCCACAGGCGCCGGCCAAAGATCCTGGCCCCGAGCACAGAGCAGCACATCGACCTCCGGTACCCGTTCGGCGAGCCAGAGGCCCGGCCCCGTGCCGACATCGGCCAGGGCCACTACCAAGTCAGCCTCACGGCGCGCCTGTTCGAAGCTGGGCCGCAGCGACTGGTACCACTGTTTGAGAGAAGCCTTCTGGTCCTGGGCGTAGGGGTCCGTAATCCCGACCACGGCGATGCGCACGCCAGCACGCCGGAACAGGTGCACGCCCTCCACACCCAAGGCCTGCGCCTGTTCCATAGCCAGCCCCGCGCCCAAGGTAATCGCGGAGGATTGCCGGTAGAGCCCGGCGCAGTGTTGTGGCCAGAGCACACGCTCGTCGCTGCTCACCCGCACTTCGCTGCCCAGTAACCGACTACCCTGCACCCCGCTGGCGCCTTGGGTCAGGTAGGCCATGCCGCTGCCATTCCAGCCCTGGCCGTTCTCCAGGGTCAGGCAATGGTCTGGGCCACTTTCGTTACGCAATTGTTCGAGCAATGCCGCCAGGACGGCATAGCCGCCGAGCCGGGCGTTGTCGGCCAGGCCTGCATCGAGCAAAGGGGCGAGTTCGGCATGACCGCCGCGGGCGTTGCTGCCGGTCATCCAAGGCGCGCGGCCAAGGTGGGTCACCGGCCCCAGGCGGGTGGCGGGGACCACGGCCAAGCCTGGCTGGCGTGCGTCCAGGGTATCGGCGATATATAGCAGGTCCAGTGACGGCTGGCCGCTGGCGCCCTGGCCGGGAATGGCGGAGCAGGCGCCGAGCAAGGGCGCCATAGCACCAACGCCCATCCAACTGATCACTTCGCGTCTGCGCATGTTCGCCATCGGCCCCGTCTTCCTTCCCTGCTGTTTGACTGTGGGCCGGGATATTGCGGAGCTTGGATGACAGTTTAATGGCAGTTATCAGACAGTCATTCCGGAAAGATCCTTCAAATCAATTGGTAAGAACCTGCAGTTTTAAAAACCCGTTAATAAAACTGCCAATCAATCATCACACTGCCCCTCTACAGTCCCGGTTTCTTCCAACTCAGCTCAACCAAAAGAAGGAATCACTGATGAGTCGAGATACCGGCGACAACCTGGACCGGAACCTGAGCGGCAACCTGCCGATGGCCAGTGTCATGGACACCTACCTGAGCCGCCGCAGCGTCGTTCGTGGAGGCCTGGGCGCGGCGATCGCCATGATCGCCGGCACCGGCCTTAGCGGTTGTTTCGATGGCGGCGGCAGTTCGCATGACGACCCGGTAACCGAGCCCCCCGTCACCGAACCGGAAGTCCCGAAACTCAAACTGGGGTTCGACTCGATCCCAGGCTCGCGCACCGACGCCTGTGTCGTCGCCGCCGGTTACAGCGCCTACGTCATCGCGCCATGGGGCACCCCGCTCAACAGCAACGGCAACCCCTGGAAGTCCGATGGCAGCAACACCTCCACCGACCAGGCCAACGCCATCGGCATGCACCATGACGGCATGCATTTCTTCCCCATCAATGGCAGCTCCGATGACGGCCTGCTGGCGATCAACTTCGAGTACATCGACGCCGATGCCCTGCACCCGGCCGGGCCGACCGTCGATGCCAACGGCAACCGCCCGGCCGAGGAAGTGCGCAAGGAAATCAACGCCCATGGTGCCGGCGTGGTACGCCTGAGCAAGGTCAACGGTCGCTGGCAGGTGGTCGACAACGACCCGCTCAACCGCCGCTTCACCACTGCCTCGCTGATGGACATCTCCGGCCCCCTGCGCGGTACCGAACACGTCAAGACCCGCTTCTCCCCCGACGGCATCCAGGCCCGCGG
This sequence comes from Pseudomonas sp. X10, assembly GCF_054889225.1. Taxonomy (NCBI): domain Bacteria; kingdom Pseudomonadati; phylum Pseudomonadota; class Gammaproteobacteria; order Pseudomonadales; family Pseudomonadaceae; genus Pseudomonas; species Pseudomonas sp. X10. The sequence goes on from NZ_CM142677.1 coordinate 4,454,811, forward strand.
CACCAACAACAACTGCGGCAACGGCTTCACCCCGTGGGGTACCTACCTGACCTGCGAAGAGAACTGGCCAGGCATCTTCGTCAACAAAGGCACGCGTCCGGCTGACCAGCAGCGTATCGGTGTGTCCACCTCCAGCACCAGCTACGCCTGGGAAACCGCAGCCGGCGACGCCAGCGAAGTGGATGGTGAATTCAGCCGCTTCGACGTCACTCCGACCGGCGCCAGCGCCACCGACGACTACCGCAACGAAGCCAGCACCTACGGCTACATCGTCGAGATCGACCCGTACGACAGCAGCACCCGGGCGGTCAAACGCACCGCGCTGGGCCGCTTCCGCCACGAAGGCTGCTGCCCCGGCCTGCCGGTGGCGGGCAAGCCGGTCGTCTGGTACATGGGCGATGACTCGAACAACGAGTACCTGTACAAGTTCGTCTCCGACGCCCTGTGGGACCCGGCCGACGCCGATCCTGCAGACCGCCTGGCCACCGGTGCCAAGTACATGGACCAGGGCAAGCTCTATGTGGCGCGCTTCAATGCCGATGGCACCGGCGTCTGGCTGCTGCTGGACGTCAACAGCCCAACCACCAGCGGCAGCACGCTCGGCGCACTGTACGGCGACTTGGCCGGCATCATCCTGCACACCCGTGGCGCTGCCGACGCCCTGGGCGCCACGCCGATGGACCGCCCTGAATGGACCACGGTCAACCCGCTCAACGGCGACGTCTACCTGACCCTGACCAACAACAGCGCGCGCACCCCGGACACAGTGGATGCCGCCAACCCGCGCGGCCCGAACCGCCACGGTCACATCATCCGTTGGCACGACAGCGACGACTACCTGAGCATGACTTGGGACATCTTCGTCTTCGGCGCCAACGCGGCCGGCACCGCCGACATCAACCGCTCCGGCCTGACCGAACTGAACCAGTTCGCCAGCCCCGACGGCATGAGCTTCGATAGCCGCGGCATCCTCTGGTTCGAGACCGACAATGGCGAGTCGACCCTGACCAACTACACCAACGACCAGATGCTGGCGGTGATCCCCACGAACCTGGTAGACGCCGATGGCAAGCAGGTCCCGGTCAATGCCGAGAACCAGGTGGACCTGCGCCGCTTCTTCGTCGGTCCGAACGACTGCGAAGTCACCGGCATCGCTTTCACCCCGGACAACAAGTCGCTGTTCATCAACATCCAGCATCCCGGAAACTGGCCGTATACCGATGTGGCCACCGCCGTGACACCAGCGGGCACCACCGTCCGGCCACGCGCTTCGACCGTGGTGATCCAGCGTAACGATGGCGGCGAGATCGGCATCGCCTGACCCCGCCTCCTCCACGAACCGCTGCCCTTACCAGGGCAGTGGTTCGCGGCTCTTCACCCGCACCTGTTGAACCGGCACCCGGGCGTGCCATTGCACCACTCCCAGCGCCTCGACCTCGAATTGGCTACGCAGGCGGCGCCCCTCCTCTTCGAATGTCAGCTGCAACAGGAAATGCCCACTGTTGAGCAGCAGGCCCGAGCTCAGCCTCTCGAAGGTCTCATCGTCCACCGCCCCCAATGCCTGACGCAGCGCCGAGGCATCCACATAGCCCGATGCCGGGCGGCCGCTGATGATGCGGCTGAGCAGTGAGCGCGAAAACCGTCCCTCGTAGAGCGCATCGAGCAAAGCCAAGTGCTCTGGCCCAAGGGCATTGGCATTCAGGCGCCAGCCAGTGGTCTCGGGCAAGGCGCAAAGGGCGGGGTAGCGTCCCTGCCTCTTGGCGTCCAGCTCAAGCAGCAGGTTCAGCTCACTGGTGTCCAGCATCGGCTGGTTAGCGGCCAACCGCGCCGGTGACTGGCGCAGATACTGGTCGCTTTCGGCACCGTGCAGGCGCGCCTGGCTGTCGCTGTCGAGCCAGTCGGCCAGGGAGTGGGTCAGGCGCTCGGCGGCCAAGTCATCCCCCAGCAGATAACGCAACTGGCGTTCGGCACGCTCGCCATCCTCACCCAGCAACGCATTGACGTTGAAGCAGGTGTGCAGATCCTGCACACGCAATTGCGCCGACCCTGCACCGAAATTGTAAGACAGCGGCTGGCCACGCAAGGCCTGCCAGAACAGGGGGCTGACACGCCAGGCCGGATCACGCAGAGCCTGCTCGGCAAAGGCCAGGCCAGCCTGCTCCATGGCCCGCACCTGTACCCGTTGCTGCAACAGGCGCACAGCATCGACCTGCTGTCGGCCATCCTGCACCAACCAGGTCAAGCCTGTGGCAATCATTGCCAGAACCACCATCACCATCAGCAGCGCCGCGCCGCGCTGTTGCTTGCCAACCATGCCTGCGAACCCTGTCGATCATCGAGGCGCCAGTCAACACGTCGGATGTTTCAGGCACATGGCAAACGCTGTCCAAGTCACGTCCGCGTCATAAACGGTAGGCAGGATAACGCCTTCCTTTTCATGAACTTGGAGTGGTTCCATGGGTGGCATCGGTATTTGGCAATTGGTCATCGTGCTGTTGATCGTGTTCCTGCTGTTCGGCACCAAGCGCCTCAAAGGACTGGGCAGCGATGTCGGCGAAGCGATTCAGGGCTTTCGCAAATCCATGGGGACCAGCAACGAGGAACCCACCCCCTCGGCACAGCTGCGGCAACAACCGCAACAGGCCGGACAGGCCGCGCAGCAACCTCAAACGGAACGCCAGGGCTGATGTTCGAGATAGGCTTCAGCGAACTCTTGCTGGTGGGCGTGGTGGCCTTGCTGGTGCTGGGACCAGAGCGCTTGCCAGTAGCGGCGCGCACGGTCGGGCGTGGGCTGGGCCAGGCACGCCGGGCAATGAACGCCTTGCGCGCGCAGGTCGAGCGGGAGTTGGATGCACCGAGGCTGGACACCGCCCCTTTGCAGCGCCTGGAACAGGAGATCCGCCAGGGCATCAGCCTGCAGGCCGAACCGGCCAATGACACGGCGCCAACCATGGAGACCGGCCATGAGCATCGCCGTTGAAGAAACACGCATGCCGCTGACCGAGCACCTGCGCGATCTGCGTCGGCGCCTAGTGCGCTGCCTGCTGGCCATTGCCGTGATGTTCGCCGGCCTGTTCCCCTTCGCCCAGACCCTCTACACCTTGGTCTCCGAGCCACTGCGCCGCTATCTGCCGGAAAGCGCAAGCATGATCGCCACCAGCGTGACCTCACCGTTCCTGGCACCGTTCAAGCTGACCCTGATGTGCGCGCTGTTCGTTGCCATGCCGATACTGCTGCACCAGGCCTGGGGCTTCATCGCGCCCGGCATGTACCGCCGCGAGCGCCGCATCGCCTTGCCGCTGCTGATATCGAGCATCGTGCTGTTCTATGCCGGCATGGCCTTCGCGTTCTTCCTGGTGTTCCCGATGATGTTCGGCTTCTTCGCCAGCGTGACTCCGAACGGAGTGGCAATGATGACCGACATCAGCCTGTACCTGGACTTCGTCATGGCGCTATTCCTGGCCTTCGGGCTGGCATTCGAGATTCCCGTGGCGACCTTCATCGTGGTCTGGGCAGGACTGGTCGACACCGCGACCCTGCGCCGCAGCCGGCCTTACGTGATCGTCGGATGTTTCGTGGTGGGGATGATCCTGACGCCGCCGGATGTGTTTTCACAGACGTTGCTGGCGGTGCCGATGTGGCTGTTGTTCGAGGTGGGGTTGGTGGCGTGCGCAGCGTTGCGGCGGTCCGGGCAAGACGCCCAGATAATAGTCCCTGAATGAGCAAACGCATTGGCGGGCAAGCCCGCCAATGGCTCAGTGCGGTCTAGAACTCGGCGAGCCGCCATACCTCGTAGGCTGGCGTCTCGTACGGGTGGCTCTGCTTGAGCGCAGCGACGGCCTGAGCGATCAGGTCGTCCGCCACCACCAGCTCCACCCGCCATTCCTCGACCTGCTCGACCACGCCCGTCTGCCCGAGGTACGGCTGGCTGCCGTCCAGCGGGCGGAACTGGCCCTGGCCCAGCACCTGCCAGGCGCAGTGGTCGTAGCCACCGATGCGTCCGCCACCGGCGGCGAAAACAGCGGCCTTGACCTCTTCGACATGGCTCGGCGGCACGAAGAAGGCGAGCTTGTACACCTTTAGTTCACCCAGACCCGCGCATTGCGGAACATGCGCATCCAGGCGCCGTCTTCCTGCCAGTCGTCCGGACGCCAGGAGTTCTGTACGGCACGGAACACACGCTCAGGGTGCGGCATCATGATGGTCACACGGCCGTCGCGGCTGGTCAGGCCGGTGATGCCACGCGGCGAGCCGTTCGGGTTGGCCGGGTAGGCTTCGCTGACCTTGCCGTGGTTGTCGACGTAGCGCAGGGCCACGCAGCCAGACAGGTCGGCTTCCAGCAGTGCTTCTTCGCTGGCGAACTCGGCATGGCCTTCGCCATGGGCGATGGCGATCGGCATGCGCGAACCGGCCATGCCCTGCAGGAAGATCGAGTTCGACTCCTGGACCTGGACCATGGCCACGCGCGCCTCGAACTGCTCCGAGCGGTTGCGCACGAAGTGCGGCCAGAATTCGGTGCCCGGGATCAGCTCATGCAGGTTGGACATCATCTGGCAACCGTTGCAAACGCCCAAGGCGAAGCTGTCGTTACGCTCGAAGAAGGCCTGGAAGGCATCACGGGCGCGGCTGTTGAACAAGGCCGACTTGGCCCAGCCTTCACCGGCGCCGAGTACGTCACCGTAGGAGAAACCGCCGCAGGCGACCAGGCCTTTGAAGGCGTCGAAATCGACTCGGCCGGCGAGGATATCGCTCATGTGCACGTCGATGGCATTGAAACCGGCGCGGTCGAAGGCTGCCGCCATTTCTACCTGGCCGTTGACACCCTGCTCGCGAAGGATCGCCACTTGCGGACGCACGCCCTTCTTGATGTACGGCGCGGCGATGTCTTCGTTGACGTCGAAGCCGAGCTTGACGCTCAGGCCTGGGTTGTCTTCTTCCAACAGCGTGTCGAATTCCTGGTCGGCACAGTCGGCGTTGTCTCGCAGGCGTTGGATCTGGTAGCTGGTTTCAGCCCACTGGCGCTGCAGCAGACGACGCTGGTCGTCGAACAGCACTTCGCCGTTGAGGGTGATGGAAACCTCGCCATTGTTGACCGGCTTGCCGATCACCGCGACGCAATCGGCCAGGCCTGCGGCGCTGAACTGGGCCAGCACTTCCGGGGTGGCGTCCTGGCGTACCTGGATCACCGCGCCGAGCTCCTCGTTGAACAGGATCGCCGGGACTTCCTCGCGGCTTTCGGCCAGGGTGTCCAGGTCCAGGCTCAGGCCGCAATGGCCGGCGAAGGCCATTTCCAGCACGCTGACCAGCAGGCCACCGTCGGAACGGTCGTGGTAGGCCAGCAGGTGGCCGTCGTCGTTCAGGCCCTGGATCACGGCGAAGAAGGCCTTGAGGTCCTCGGCGTCGTCGACGTCCGGCGCCTGATTGCCGAGCTTGCCGTAGGTCTGTGCCAGGATCGAGCCGCCCATGCGGTTCTGGCCACGGCCCAGGTCGATCAGGACCAGGTCGGTCTCGCCCTTGTCCATGCGCAGCTCAGGGGTCAGGGTCTTGCGGATGTCCTCGACCGGAGCGAAGCCGCTGACGATCAGCGACATCGGCGAGGTCACGCTCTTCTCGGCGCCCTCTTCGCTCCATTGGGTCTTCATGGACATGGAGTCCTTGCCGACCGGAATGGTCAGGCCCAGCTCAGGGCACAGCTCCATGCCCACGGCCTTGACCGTGTCGTACAGGCGGGCGTCTTCACCGGGGTGGCCGGCGGCGGACATCCAGTTGGCCGACAGCTTGATGTCGGAGAGTTGCCCGATGCGCGCGCCAGCCAGGTTGGTCAGCACCTCGCCGATGGCCATGCGGCCGGACGCCGGAGCGTCGAGCAGGGCCAGTGGGGTACGCTCGCCCATGGCCATGGCTTCGCCGGTGTAGACGTCGAAGCTGGTAGCGGTGACGGCGCAGTCGGCCACTGGCACCTGCCACGGGCCGACCATCTGGTCGCGGGCCACCAAGCCGGTGATGCTGCGGTCGCCGATGGTGATCAGGAAGCTCTTGCTGGCCACGGCCGGGTGGTGCAGGACGCGCTCGACGGCGTTGTCCAGGTCCAGCTGGCTCGGGTCGAAGTCATCGCCCAGCTCCGCTTCGCGGCTCACCGAACGATGCATGCGCGGCGGCTTGCCAAGCAGCACATCGAGCGGCATGTCCACCGGGCTGTTGCCGAAGTGGCTGTCGGTGACGGTCAGTTGCGGCTCGGCAGTGGCTTCACCGACCACGGCGAACGGGCAGCGCTCGCGCTCGCAGATGGCCTTGAAGCGCTCGAAGTCCGCGGCATCGACCGCCAGGACGTAACGCTCCTGGGATTCGTTGCTCCAGATTTCGTGAGGCGCCATGCCCGGCTCGTCGTTCGGCACATTGCGCAGTTCGAAGCGACCACCGCGGCCGCCGTCGTTGACCAGCTCGGGGAAGGCGTTGGACAGGCCGCCGGCACCAACGTCGTGGATGAAGGCGATCGGGTTGGCATCACCCAGTTGCCAGCAGCGGTCGATGACCTCCTGGCAGCGGCGTTCCATTTCCGGGTTCTCGCGCTGCACCGAGGCGAAGTCGAGGTCGGCGGAGCTGGCGCCGGTGGCCACCGAGGAGGCCGCGCCGCCGCCCAGGCCGATCAGCATGGCCGGGCCACCGAGGACGATGAGCTTGGCGCCGACGGTGATCTCGCCCTTCTGCACGTGGTCTTCGCGGATGTTGCCCAGGCCGCCGGCCAGCATGATCGGCTTGTGGTAACCGCGCACTTCTTCACCACGCGGCGTCTCGATCGACTGCTCGAAGGTGCGGAAGTAACCGGTCAGGGCCGGACGGCCGAATTCGTTGTTGAACGCCGCGCCGCCCAGCGGGCCTTCGATCATGATGTCCAGCGCGGTGACGATGCGCTCTGGCTTGCCGTACGGCTGCTCCCACGGCTGCTCGAAGCCCGGAATCTCCAGGTTGGAGACGGTGAAACCGGTGAGGCCGGCCTTGGGTTTGGCCCCACGGCCAGTGGCACCCTCGTCGCGGATCTCGCCACCGGAACCGGTGGAAGCACCGGAAAATGGCGAAATGGCGGTCGGGTGGTTATGGGTCTCGACCTTCATCAGGATGTGCACCGGCTCCTGAACCGCGCCGTACTGGCGGGTCTCAGGGTTCGGGTAGAAGCGTCCGGCCACATTACCGACGATCACCGAGGCGTTGTCCTTGTAAGCGGACAACACGCCTTCGCTGTGCATCTGGTAGGTGTTCTTGATCATGCCGAACAGGCTTTTTTCCTGGCTTTCGCCGTCGATATCCCAACTGGCGTTGAAGATCTTGTGACGGCAGTGCTCGGAGTTGGCCTGGGCGAACATCATCAGTTCGATGTCGTGCGGGTTGCGCTTGAGCCCCTGGAAGGCATTGACCAGATAATCGATCTCGTCTTCGGCCAGGGCCAGGCCCAGCTCGATGTTGGCCTGGGCCAGGGCGGCGCGGCCGCCACCGAGGACGTCCACGGCGGTCAGCGGCTTGGGCTCGGCGTGGCTGAACAGGCCGGCGGCCTCCTCCAGCCTGGCCAGCACACGCTGGGTCATGCGGTCGTGCAGCAGGGCGGCGACGGTGGCCGCGTCGGCCTCGCTCAGCTCACCACTGACGTAGTAGGCGATACCCCGCTCCAGACGCTGGATGTTGTCCAGGCCGCAATTGTGGGCGATGTCGCTGGCCTTGCTCGACCAGGGCGAAATAGTGCCCAGGCGCGGCACCACCAGGAACAGGCGACCGCTGGGCTCCTGGACCGGTACGCTCGGGCCGTACTTGAGCAGACGACCAAGCACCTGCTGTTGGTCGTCGGTCAGTTCGCCGTCGACCTCGGCGAAGTGGGCAAATTCGGCATACAAACCAGTAACAGCGGGGACTTTCTGGCTCAGTTGCTCGAGTAACTTACCGTGGCGAAAGGCAGAAAGGGCAGGAGCGCCGCGCAGGATCAACATCGTCGGGACAGCCTCAGGAAGGGGTGTGCTTAGAGGCCGTGCATTCTAGCCTAAATCCACGGCTTTCGGCACCCGCAATAGGGCAATACCGAGCAGCGGCCGAACCGGACTCCAGGGTCAAAAAAAGCAGCTATTAAGCTACAAGCTATAAGGAAGTGGACCGCACGGGTTCTACTTTTTCTTGCAGCTTGCGCCATGGGGCTTGCAACTGACCGCTAGCAGACAAGCTAGCAGTTGTCGAGATATGGCGGGACCTGTGCTTTGCGTATACTGCAAGCTATGTTCGCCCACACTGCTTTGCGCCAGCGCTGCGCCAGATGGCTCATCGCAACCGGACTCTTCCTGATGCTCGGTGCCTGTGTTGATAAACCCAGCACCCTCGAGCGTGTCAAGGAGGATGGTGTGCTGCGCGTGATCACCCGCAACAGCCCGGCCACCTACTTCCAAGACCGCAACGGCGAAACCGGCTTCGAGTACGAGCTGGTCAAGCGCTTCGCCGACGACCTGGGCGTGGAGCTGAAGATCGAGACCGCCGACAACCTCGACGACATCTTCACCCAGCTCGGCAAGCCTTCCGGCCCAGTGCTGGCCGCCGCGGGCCTGGTCAGCAGCGAGCAGCGCCAAGCCCAAGTGCGTTTCTCCCACCCGTACCTGGAAGTCACCCCGCAGATCATCTACCGCAACGGCCGCTCCCGTCCCACCGACGCCAAGGGGCTGATCGGCAAGAAGATCATGGTGCTCAAGGGCAGCAGCCATGCCGAGCAACTGGCTGAGCTGAAAAAGCAGTATCCGACACTAGAATACGAAGAATCCGACGCAGTAGAAGTCGTAGACCTGCTGCGCATGGTCGATGAAGGGCAGATCGACCTGACCCTGGTGGACTCCAACGAACTGGCGATGAACCAGGTCTACTTCCCCAACGTGCGGGTCGCCTTCGACCTGGGCGACTCCCGCGATCAGCGCTGGGCGGTGGCGGCCGGCGAGGACAACAGCCTGCTCAACGAGATCAACGGCTTCCTCGACAAAGCGCAGAAGAACGGCACCCTGCAACGCCTGAAGGAACGTTACTACGGCCATGTCGACGTGCTTGGCTACGTGGGCGCCTATACCTTCGCCCAGCACCTGCAGCAGCGCCTGCCACGCTACGAGAAGTTCTTCCACGCTTCGGCGAAAAAGGAACAGGTGGACTGGCGTCTGCTCGCCGCGATCGGCTACCAGGAGTCCCTATGGCAGCCCGAGGTCACCTCCAAGACCGGCGTGCGCGGCCTGATGATGCTGACGCAGCGTACCGCCCAGGCCATGGGCGTCTCCAACCGCCTGGATCCCAAGCAGAGCATCGAAGGTGGGGCCAAGTACTTCATGCTGGTGAAGTCCCAGCTCGATGACAGCATCCAGGAACCGGACCGCACCTGGTTCGCCCTGGCCGCCTACAACGTCGGCAGCGGCCATCTCGAAGACGCTCGCACCCTGGCCAAGCGCGAAGGCCTGAACCCGAACAAGTGGCTGGACGTGAAGAAAATGCTGCCACGCCTGTCGCAGAAACAGTGGTACAGCAAGACCCGCTACGGTTATGCCCGCGGTGGCGAGCCAGTGCACTTCGTGGCCAACATCCGCCGTTACTACGACATCCTCACCTGGGTGACCCAGCCGCAGCTCGAAGGCCAGGTGGCCGAAGGCAACCTGCATGTGCCCGGTGTGAACAAGGACAAGCCGGCGGAGCAGTCACCGCCGATGTGAATCGAGGCATTCATCCTCAGGTCTTCAGGCCTTCGCCCTTCTCGCCTTGAAGAACTCGCTCAGGATCCGCCCGCACTCCTCCGCCAGCACGCCTCCCTCGAAGATCACCCGGTGGTTCAGAAAGCCCTGGGTAAAGAACTGCCCCTGGCTCTGCACCACTCCGGCCTTGGGCTCCAGGGCGCCGAAGACCACTCGGCTGACCCGCGAGTGAACGATCAGCCCCGCGCACATGCTGCAAGGCTCAAGGGTGACGTACAGGGTGCTGCCTGGCAGCCGGTAATTGCTGGCAGCCTGGGCAGCGGCGCGGATGGCCACCATCTCGGCATGAGCGCTGGGGTCGCTGCCACTGATCGGGCAGTTGAAGCCACGCCCAATCACCTGGCCATGCTGCACCAGCACCGCGCCAACCGGCACTTCGCCAAGGCTTGCGCCCTCGGCGGCCAGGTCCAGGGCCATGCGCATGAACTCCTGGTCACGGCTGCGATCGATGATCTGTGGACGCATCAGACTACCTCGATCGCCGCCATGAGGCCGGTTTCCATATGGTCGATCACGTGGCAGTGGAACATCCAGGTACCCGGGTTATCCGCCACCAGCGCCACCTGGGCGCGCTCGTTCTTGCCCAGCAGGTAGGTGTCAGTGAACCAAGGCTCGACGATCTTGTGGCGATTGGAGGCGATCACCTTGAAACTCATGCCGTGTAGATGGATCGGGTGCTGGTACTGGGTCATGTTCTTCAGTTCGAAGATATAGCTCTTGCCCTTCTGCAAAGTAGCGATGGGCCGGTCGGCGCAGGTCTTGTCGGTGATGTCCCAGGCCAGGCCATTGATCTGCCAGAGGCTCGGCGGCTTGCCGTTCTCGGTGTTCACCGAGACCTTGCCCACCCATTCGAAATTGAAGTTGAGTTTCTCGGCATTGGCCAGGTCTGGCTCGGCGACAGGGTTGGCCGGCAAGGCTGGCGGCCAGTCGCCAGGCGCTTCGTCGCTGGCCACCGAGCGCAGGGTCCCCAGGCGCACGAAGCCATCGCGCAGGGAGACCTCCTCGCCTGCCTGGGGAATACGGATCGCCAGGCAGATGCGCATGCCCGGACCGAGCCAATAGTCCTTCTCCAAAGGCCTTGGCGTGACCGGATTGCCGTCCAGGGCGTAGATCATCGCCTCGCAATTACCCCTGAGGTTGATGCGGTAGGTCCAGGTGTTGTCCAGGTTGAGCAGGCGCACCCGCACCACCTGCCCCGCTGGCAGTTCAGTGACCGAATCGGCTTGGCCGTTGATGGTGATCAGCCGCCCGGCAGTGCCATTGCGCGCCGCCTCGCGGGGAATGCTGAATGGCATGAAGGCGCCCTGCTCGTCCACATGCCAGGTCTTCAGGCTCAGGGTGCGCTCATGGCGGAATCCGGTTGGCTCGCGCTCCTCGACGATCAGCGGGCCGACCAGCCCACGGCCCAGTTCTTCGGAGCTGCTGACGTGGGGGTGATACCAGTAGCTGCCGGCGTCCGGCACCCGGAACTTGTAGTCGAAAAACTCGCCAGGCTTCACCGGTAACTGCGACACGTAAGGCACGCCGTCCATTTCCAGCGGCAGGCGGATGCCATGCCAATGAATGGTCGTCTCCACCGGCAGGTGGTTGATGAAACGCACCCGCAACCAGGTGCCCTGGCGCACCCGCAACTCGGTGCCAGGCGCCGACGGGCCGAAGGCCCAGGCCTCGGTCTTGAAGCCCGGCACCAGCTCGACGTCCAGAGGAGCGGCGATCAGCTCGTAGTCATGCCCGGCCTGCTCGTCCTCGACCTTGCCCAGCCAGTAGCGCGCGGCGCCCCCAGCGCCCAAGCCAACCACGACGAGGCCGGTCAAGCCCTTGAGCATTTGTCGACGGGTAAAGGACATCAGTGCGGGTACCTCGTTTCTGCGCAATCAGTCTGCCAGCAGTGGCCAGCGATGAAGGGCGAATACGATACACCTGCGATTGAGAAAGATTAAGTGAAGTCTTCTCCTCCGTCCTCATCACCACTGTTCCAACCGCCACCCCTGTTCAGTCGCCACCAGACGATCCGTCAAACCAAGGCTATGCATGAACGCATCATCGTGCGACACCACAAGCAAAGCGCCTTGATAGCTGCGCAGCATGGTTTCCAGCGCCTGTACCGAAGGCAGGTCCAAGTGGTTGCTGGGTTCATCCAGCAATAGTAACTGCGCCGGCGGATCGGCATAGAGCACGCACGCCAGCGCCGCTTTCAGCCGCTCCCCGCCGCTGAGCGAGCCGCTGGGCACGACGATCTTCTGGGCATCCAGGCCAAGTTGCGCGAGGCGCATGCGCAGATCGCCTTCTGTAGCGGTGCGGTTGGCTGCCAGCATCTGTTCCAGCACGCTGCGCTGAGGCTCCAGGCTGGCCAGCCGTTGATCGAGATAGACACCTTCGACCGCTACCCGACAGGCCCCGGTCCGAGGTTGAAGCTGGCCAGCGAGGACCTTGAGCAAGGTCGACTTGCCGCAACCGTTGGGACCAACCACGCCCACCCGCTGCCGTCCAGTCAAGCTAAGGCTGACATGGCGCGTGGCAGCCGATACAAAGGGTAGCTCCAGCGCATCCAGTTCCGCGACACGTCGCTGTGAAGACGGGGCGACCGGCAGCGCGTGCACCACGATCGCCAAATCTTCTTCGACCTGCTGCGCGGCCTCGCGCACGCGCTGGGCGAGCTGTTCCCGGGTCGCAGCATGCTGCTGACGCAACTTGCCTGCCGAACTCTCGCTACGCTCCTTCTGGCGGTCCAGCAGGATCTTGGCTTGATTGGCCTCGTGCGCACGCCGACTGCCGCGGGCCTGCCGCCGTTCCTGGCGCTCACGCTGCTCGCGCAGGGACTGTTCTTCGCGTTGGCGTTCGAGCTTGCGTTGTTCGAGTTGTTGGATTGCGTTCTGCCGCTCCTGCTCCTTGCATTGCGCGTAGAAGCTGTAATTGCCACCGTAGCTGCGCAGCCCCAGTGAGGACAGCTCCACGATACGCGTCATCGTCTCCAGCAATTGCCGATCATGGCTCACCACCAACAGGCCGCGCGACCAACGCTGCAACTGCTCGATCAGCGCCTGACGGTTCGGTCGGTCTAGATGATTGCTGGGCTCATCCAGGATGAGGAAATCGGCATCCGACAAGAAAGCACCGATCAGCATGACACGCATGGCCTCGCCGCCACTGAGCACGCTCGCAGGCGTCGTAACATCGAGATAGCCCAGGCCGATGAGTTCCAGCTCATGCTGCAGACGCAGGCGTATATCCCAACGATCGCCCACGGCATCGAAGTCGTCGGTCGCACTGCTGCCCGCCTCGATGCGCTCAAGCGCATCTAGCGTGACCTGCACACCTGCCAGACCGACAACGGTGGTGCCCGCTGGATGAGAGACCTGCTGCCCCAGGTAATGCACGCTGCCAGAACGCGCACAACGCCCGGCAGTCGGTGGCACCTGTCCAGACAAAATACGCGCCAGCACGCTCTTGCCGACGCCATTGCGCCCGACCAGACCTGTGGGACGATGGTCAAACTGTTCGTTGAGTTCGGAGAAGAGTGTCCTGCCGTCCGGCAGAACATAAGACACGCCTTCCAGCGCGAGATAGGGATTGGTCATGTGTCATTTCCAAGGATGCCAAGAACTCCCCCTGCTCATGGGGGTAGGTGGAGACTGGCCGTCATGAAGACGGCGGCATCAATGGCGCATGACGCATACCTCGGTAATGGATGATTGGCATGCAAGTGTAAAAGCATCTGCGCCAGAGGGCAAAGTCACGCATTGATCCCGTCTTTGCCCTTCTCGCAGCGGTAATTCAGCTAGGCGACTTGACCGCCAAAGTATTCAGCACGAAATCCACGCGTTCCGGCACGCTGACCTTGGGCAGTAACGAGACCTCGTAGCCAAGCGCCGGATAGGCCTTCTGCAATCTCTCGTACTCGGCCAACGCTGCCCCCATGTCATGACGGCGCTCCGGATCTTGCTCATAGATTTCAGGCCACGGTGGAGCGAGAAACACACGACGGTGATAGCGATGGCGTTGTCCGAGCGTTGCGAGAAGCGGCTCCCCCGTCAGTTCCTGAAGCGCCGCTGCCGCATCTACCAAGCCACGATCGAAGAACAGCCATTTCCCGCTGCCGGCACTAGCGTTTTCATGGTCATCCAGTGCCTGTGCGATGGCTCGACGTAGAAACGCAGCCATGTCGACCCACGGGAGGGCTTGGCCACCGGTGCGGGCTTCTGCCTGAACGATACGCCGCCCAGGCTCTTCGACGATGGCATGGCCTTGCCGCTGAAGCTCAGCAAGCAGCGTGGATTTGCCTCCACCCGAACAGCCAGAAATGACAACGAAATGATCCATATGACCCTGAACCTTGCGTATGAGAGGAAGATGGAGCGATTTGCGAGGCGACGATTCTTTCAGTCACATAGCCAATTACCTACAGCTTATTAGCTTGATTCCCCCTACCGTGGAACAACATTTTCCTGGCAGACCGATCAGGTAATCAGTTCACCCTTACCGTCTTCGCAGCCGTACTCCAGTCGGCCATCTTGATTCGACCCACCCTGACTGTCGCGGCACATCTAGGACCTGATACGGCGCTACGCCAGAGCCGGTCACCGGAAGCACTTTTCAGCACAACACCAACGAAATCGTTTTTCTAAAAAGGTACTCGCGTGTACAACACCGCTTGGTCCAAGGGACATCGACCCTCTCGACGGCACAGCGACTGGCGCCAAGGTTCCGATGCACTAGGCCCGCGACAACTTCATCCAGCCAGTATGGCCGTGAAGGTTTCCGCCCTATTCCTCCCGGCGTTCCTGTTCGAGGTGGAAGCCATCGCTTGGCTTTCGGCTTGATAGGGTCCGCTAAGATATGTGGACTACGAAAACGTTTTCTTTTAGTCTTTTTGAAACCGAAGCTAGCTACGCAGGCGAAAGCTCGGATACCCGTTATTGGAGGCAGGAATATGACCTGGACCGGACGCGAAATGCGATCGACCATCGACAAGAACGGCACGCTCGTTCTGTCACTGGATCAAGTTGAATTGGGAGAACCTGGTGATGACGAGGTTGTCGTCCGTATCGAGGCGGCACCGGTCAACCCTAGTGATACCGGCCTGCTCTTGGGCCCCGCGGATTTGTCCAACATCGAGGTGTCGGACAAGCCAGGTGCACCGAGGCTGACGCTCACCGTGCCGACAACGCGCCTGGCGGCTGTCGCCGGCCGGATTGGCCAGTCGCTGCCCGTAGGCAATGAAGGCGCAGGAACGGTCGTCGCAGCCGGCAAGAATGCAGCCGCCCTGCTGGGCAAGCGCGTCGGCATGTATGGCGGCGCCATGTACGCCGATTACCGCAAGATCGGCATGAATGACGTCATCCCCCTGCCCGAAGGTGCCAGCGCTGCTGATGGCGCGTCCATGTTCATCAATCCCCTGACCGCCCTCGGCTTCGTCGAAACCGCCCGCCGGGAAGGCCATAAGGCCATCGTTCACACTCCAGCCGCGTCCAATCTCGGCCAGATGCTGCAGCGAATCTGCCTTGCCGACGGCATCCCATTGGTCAACATCGTGCGCTCAGAAGAACAAGTAACCCTTCTGCGGAGCATCGGTGCGACCCACGTGCTGAACAGCAAGGACGCGGACTTCGCTGCACGTCTGACCGAGGCGATTGCGGAGACAGGTGCCACCATCGCCTTTGACGCGATCGGCGGCGGAAAGCTCGGTAGCGACATCCTCCAGTCAATGGAGCGCGCCGCCGCTCGGATACCCGGCGCCTACAGCCGATATGGCACGACCGTGTTCAAGCAGCTCTACATCTACGGCAGCCTCGACACCGCACCAACCGTGCTGGACCGCGGCGCGCTGGGCTACGCATGGAGCGTATCGGCGTGGCTGCTCTTCAACTACCTGCCCAAGGCTGGCCCGGAAGTCGTGCAGCGTCTTCGCCAGCGCGTGACCAACGAACTGACTACCACCTTCGCAAGCCACTACACGCGCACCATCGGCCTGGCCGACGTGCTGCAACCTGACGTGCTACGCGCCTTCGACCGCAAAGCGACGGGCGAGAAATTCCTGATCGATCCTACCCAGGGCTGATTTCGCCACCTTGCGAAAGAAGCCACTTTATTTACCTGACAAACCTCCCCTACGAGGTGTGGAGAACCGACATGCCGAATCAAGTGAAAATCGTGCGTTTCCATGAGAAAGGCAGCGCCGAAGTACTGCGTATAGACACGCTCCCTCTACCCGAACCGGGTCCCGGCGAGGTCCGCCTTCGTGTCAAGGCCATCGGTCTGAACCGGGCCGAGGTCATGTTCCGCGAGGGCCAGTACTTCCTGGAACCCAGTTTCCCATCGAACATCGGCTATGAGGCATCGGGCATTGTCGAGGCCGTTGGTCCAGACGTCGATACCGATCTCATCGGAAAGGTACGTTCGACCGTGCCAGCCTTTCCGCTGAACAAATATGGCGTCTATGGCGAGGTGGCGATCGTCCCCGCTGGCGCACTCGCGGCTTATCCGGAGCACCTGTCGTTCGAGCAAGGCACCAGCATCTGGATGCAATACATCACGACCTATGGAGCACTGGTACATAACGGACGTGTCGCCAAGGGCGATCATGTCGTCCTGACCGCAGCCACTAGCTCGATCGGCATCGCTGCGATTCAGATTGTCAAAGCAGAGGGTGGCATCGTGATCGCGACCACGCGTGGCGCAGACAAACGAGACGAGCTCCTTGCCGCCGGCGCCGACCACGTGATCATCACCGACGAAGAGAAAGATATCGCTGCGCGGATTCTGGAAATCACCAACGGCGTCGGTGCAAAGATCGTCTTCGATGCCGTGGCTGGTTCCGGCATCCTCGAACTCGCCAAGGCCACAGCCCGGGACGGACTCATCATGATCTACGGCAACCTGGCCCCCGAGCCGACGCCCTTTCCGATCTACGAAGCCTGGGGACAGGGCGCGCAAGGCAAGCCCTTCAAACTCATGGGCTACACGATGTTCTCGATCACCGGCGATCCCGAGGCGCTCAAGAGCGCTGAACGATACGTCTATGAGAAGCTCGACAGCGGCCATTTGAAGCCGCGCATCGACCGGACGTTCCCGCTCGCCGAAATCGCCGACGCGCATCGCTACATGGAAAAAGGCCAACAGGTCGGAAAGATCGTGGTTGTGGTTTGAGCCCGACAAACAGGAGAGCAGCTCAGCTAGTCAGCTCTCCTGCTTATCGTGCCTTCCTATAGAACGAAGCGCAGCCAAGAGCTGCGCTTTCGTTTTGGGCGGCCTGCTGACGCGCAAATGTTCACAGTGGCCGCCAATTCGTCAAACGCCTTAGTAGCCGCTCTTACGCCGTCTGTTTATCTCACCCAACTTCGGCTACCCGTATCAGCTTGCGATTCAAGAACTCGCCAATACCGATTTCAGATAGTTCCCGCCCGAAGCCGGAGTTCTTGACGCCGCCGAAGGGCAACCCAGGTGAGTCGGCGAAGCACGAGTTGATATAGACCATGCCGGAGTCGATATACGAAGCCACTCGCTTTGCATTCTCGACATCAGCATCGAAGACATAACCGCCCAAGCCATAAGGGGTGGCATTGGCTAGCTGGATTGCCTCTTCCTCGTTATCCACGATATAGAAGGACAGCACCGGACCGAACGCTTCCTGTGTATAAAGAGGATTGCTTTCAGAAATATCGGTGATGATCGTCGGTTCGAGATAGAAGCCCGGACGATCTACCCGCTTGCCTCCAAAGACGATTCGGCCCCCGGCGGCCTTCGCGTCATCAATCTGCTTGAGTAGTCCTTGCAGGGCTCGCTCACTGACAAGCGGACCGAGCAATGTGGCTTCATCCGTGGGATCGCCGACCTTGATCTCGGAGAATTTCTGCTTCAAGGCCTCCAACATCTGTTCGCCACGCTGCTTGCCAATGACGATGACGCGCTTGATGTTGACGCAACCTTGTCCCGAGTTGAACGTACGCCCCATCACGACCTGTTCCACTGCATGATCCAGCGGGGCACTCGGCATGATGATGGCCGGATCACTACCGCCCAGTTCGAGGATCACCTTCTTCAAGTTCCGGCCGGCGCGTTCGCCAACCGACGTTCCCGCACGTTCGCTGCCGGTCAGCGCCACACCACGAACACGGAAGTCTTCGATCAATTTGGCGATCTGATCGATGCTGCAGAAGAGATTCGTATAAGCCCCTTCAGGCGCACCGGCCTCCTCGAACAAGCGTGCGAACGCCAGCGCACATTGCGGCACGTTCTCAGCATGCTTCATCAGCACCACATTGCCGGCAATAAGCTGCGGTGCCGCGACCCGAACCAGTTGGTAATAGGGGAAATTCCAGGGCTCGATTGCCAGAATGACGCCGATGGGCTCGGACAGCAGGGTCGCGCCTGGCTCCCCTGGCAGTTCCTGCGCCGCCAGCAGCCGCTCGCCGTTCTTCGCGTAGTAGTCCAGGATATCGGCGACCAGATCGACCTCCATATAACCGAAGCGCGTGACCTTGCCCATTTCGAGGGTGGGATAGGTCACGTATTCATCGCGTTTTTCGCGAAGAATTTGGGCGGCTCGCGCGATGATAGCGACACGGTCGGCCACAGACCGCAACCGCCAGTCTTCACGATAGAGCTTGTCCGCCTTCTCCAACGCCGAGAAGACTTCAGCATCCGATTGAAGTGGAAATTCCTTTATGAGTTCGCCCGTTGCCGGGTTAATGCTCTGAAAGCTCATGGATAACTCCTCACTAGTGACACGTTGGATGGAAGAGAAAAGCAAGTCGATCGAATCTGCCCCGTGCTCGGACCGTAGAACGACTCTTCATGCGCCCCGACCGGTTCCGGAGATGCCTCGCTCGACGAGTTCGAGCGGGCCACCCGCCTTCGCCACTTGGACCGCTTGCATTGGTCGCATCGCTGCGCCTTTCTGTTCTGACTGCTCAGTGCACTGGGCAGCCTGACCGGCCATATATCGAAAACGTTTTCTTTATATGGCAAAAAAATCACCATTCCCTACTCCGATCAGCCTGGTGGAGCCTGACTAAAACGAACTGCACCAATGACCGGGGCATGCCACTTCATTGCGTGTTCGGTGTAGATCTCGACCTGCGGCTGGAGCCCCTCCTGATCGTCAAGGGTTCCCGCCTTCACCAAGACGATGCCAGGCAGATTCATCGCCTTGGTCATGATTGGGGAACCGCAATTGCCACAAAAATGGCGATAGGACGGCAGCCCACTATCACCCGTATCCACCAAGAACTTGGTTTCCCCTGCTTGTTCGTAATCTCCCTCCTTTACCAAAAGGTTCACGGAAAACGCACTGCCACTCGCTCTTTGGCAATGGCTGCAATGGCAAACCACAATGGCTTGTGGCTCATCCTTTACCTTGTATCGAATAGCGCCGCACAAGCAGCCGCCCTCACGCGCTCTCATGGTCCAATCTCTCCATCAAGCAATACGTCAAAAAAAACGAAAACGTTTTCGAAAAATTACCGCTCTTACCCGCGACTGTCAAGACGAGCCTGTATAGGGTTAAGGGGTTGCCACGTCCCCTCCATGAGAGGAGCACAAGATCAATTCCAGCGACCAGACCTCCCGCGGGGCCTCGGCTGATCAGCCTCTCAGGAGTGCGAGAAGTAGTTCGACCATCCTCCACCCAGCTTCCAGCGTTGGTGCAGAGAAGGTTGCCAACGGTGGAGTCAAATAGAGCCCAGCGGATGGTTGTCGCATCCAATGATCGCTACGCGAGTGCCCGAGCGCATCCCCATTTCGACGATGGCCTGCATCGCTCCAATCGCGATGAGGTCATGACCACACATCAGCGCTGTGGGCGGGTTATCCATTGCCAGAAGTTGTCGGGCCCCGCTTAGTCCACCGTCCTCTGAGAGATCGCATTCCACGATGAGGCCGGGGTCGAACGACAACTTCGCAGCGTCTAAGGCGGCGAGATAACCTTCGGGCAAGTAATGACTGAACATGAGGTAGGCCGAGGTGAAGCGCTAGTTCGACGATATCTATCCGCAGCTTCATTCCTATCCCGCTGCCAATGCTCAGCCAAAAACAATTCGGCTCGCTATAACAGATGCCTATCATGAAGGCCCGCGTTGGCACCCGACCTGCCAAGACTCCGACCCATCAGGCAACTGGCGCCGCTATGCCTCGGTGTAGCCATAAGACTTGCGAGGCGCGGGAGATTGGAAGCTACCCTTGGCCCACTCCTTTACACGAGCGATCCCGGCCAGTTTCAAGGCTTTTGCAAAGGGATCGTGTCGGGGGTGAGCAGTGATACCTGTTTCAGCGTGAAATGCTTGGGCTGGACTGGAGCCCTGCAGCAGGTAGTGCTCCGCAGCAATTACAGGTGTAGGCGTCCAGTTCGAGGCATAGCGTCAACGCTGCGTAGGCACGAAGCAAGAAGTTTACTTGATTTTGTCTACCCCCTCCTAAGCTCTGACTGTTGGGATCACAAAACGGCGGAACTCAACAGGTCAAACCGTTGGCCTTCACGGAAAAACTCACGATGCCGAAAGACGTGGACTTCAAAATACCAGAACCAAATTCACATTGGCATTGAGCGCGCTTTCTCGCCGTGGCGAAAACGTAGGGTTGTCAGTATGGATGAGTGCGGATTGAACATAAATTCCGCGACTCACTCGGTAGGCGTAGGAAACCGACAAACTAGTCGATGCGTTCGCATAGTCCAGGTCCGCTGCTGACGCATTGCGTCTTGCCCAGCTGCTGTATTGGTTTTTTGAAATACCAATGGCAAATAGATCGTATGGACGAGATTCAAACGGCGCCAAGCTGTAAATCGAGCCACCGAAAGCGCCAGGTAAATAATTGACACTTTCCCTGCCCTGATTGACATAGGCGTTCACGTACCAGCCCTTATAGGGCAATGCTGAGCTCGGTTGTGTCAACTGGAGATCACCAACTACGTATGAGCCGTGATTGCTGCTTTTTCGTTCCGGGTCGTCCAGCCTGGTGTAATCCGAGTTGTTATAAATAAGGCCGCCGCGCAACCATATCTTCTTCTGCTCGGGCCCGGCTTCGACTCGATAACCTACCTCGTTAATAACTACAGCCTTGGCATCTTTTGTATGGAATTTCAAACCGGACTTATTGTCGTCAGCATCGGCAAACAGTCCATCGGGACTGATACTTCGGGCCACGCCAAAGTGATTGTAATAACGCTTATCTTTGGAGTAGAGGCGAATATCGAACGCCGGCGATGGTTTAAATCCCTGGGCGCCGGTTTGAGCAAGAAGTCCACTGCTCGGGCCGAGCGTCGAGGCGGCAATATTGTTCCCCAATAGGGTCCCGTAGAACTGGCCTGCCAGACTGTAATAACCTAATTGGACAACCACTTGATCATCATGAAACGGAACTCGAGCGGAAAGCTGACTTATAAATGCCTCACGAAGTCCATCTCCACGAAAGCTACTGTAGGCAAACGATCCACCCAAGGTAAATAAAGATCCTTTGGGAAGCCCGTGCCGCTCTAGGTCATGGTTTATCAAAAGGCTGCCGGTCGACGTATAAGAAGGCCTTTGCCCACTGTACACTTGCGTCTCGCGATCGTGACCTTTTAGATCATAGGTAACACCACTGGTAAGTATGAGTTGCGCATTCCACCCCGCGTCGTACATGAAATCGCGAAACCCTCCTAATTCAGGGGCAATCGATTCGCAATTGGAGGGAAAAGGCGACTCGGAACCTGTGTAGTTGTATCGATCGTATTTCAAACATTCAGGGGTGTCAGGAGTTGCTGCGATTTCGTTGGAATCAACTTCGCTAGCGCTTGCGGTCAGCCCGAGAGGAGAGAGAGAGATAAGGGAAACAATAACTATGCTCAAGCTCGAGGGTTGCCAGCCTTTACACGCGATAAGTTTCATGCGTGAGCAAAATGTGTGCTCTCCGGATTTTTTTGAGTCGAAGGATGCATGCACGATGACATTTTTCATCTTATTTCCTTTCTTTTTTTTGTGGTTAGTTATGGGTGCACTGCCGTGAGACAACGCTTAAATTTGGGAAGACTTGCAGGAGGACCGGTAGAGCTTGCCCATGTGGGTCATGCCGTCGAAACGCGACGACCCCTCCTTCAATGCCATGTCGATTTCGAGAGCGGAGCCCGTGTCCAGGCACAAAGTGCGGATGACCAGGCCCGGCGACCGTTTGGGCGAATGATCATTCGACTTCATACGGTCGCCAACGGACATCAGTCCGTCCGCACCGCAGCCGTCACGACGATTTCTACTTTGATTTCCGGCATCGCCAGCCGAGCCTCTACCGTTGCGCGCGGCGGCGCATAGCCGGCAGGCACCCAGTCGTCCCACGCTGCGTTCATCTCCGCGAAGTCGGCGATGTCGGCCAGGAAGATCTCAGCCCTCAGGATCAGTGTCTTGTCCGAGCCCACGCGGGCCAGCAGAGCATCGATCGCATTCAGGACTTGGGCCGTCTGGCCCCGCACGTCCGCATTCATGTCGGAGGGGATCTGGCCGGCTAAGTAAGCGACACCATTGTGAATGGCAATCTGGGAGATGCGGGGGCCGACATCGAAGCGTTGAAGGTTGGTCATAGCAAGTCTCGTCTCGGTGAAAAAATGGGAGTCGAATCTCTGAAACACCCGCGGCGGAGCCGGCCCTACCCGTGCGGGCCAACGACTTGGATGCGGGTAGCTCGTGTTGCGCTGGCTAGTCGCGCCAGATCTGCTCGGCCAGTCGCAGCCAGTTGCCGCCAAACACAGCCGCCAGCTCGGCGTCGGCCATACCTAGCCTGCTCAGCTCGGCAGCCAGTGCCGGGAGCTCGGCCGGCGTCATCATCTTCATGCCGGCCCCATAGCCTAGGTGGGGCGGGAACTTGTCCGGGTTCGCGGCGAGGAAGTCGTCGATGTCCTGGCGGTCGTGAATGAAATCCAGCCCGATGCCGACATGCTCGATGCCGACCAGTTCGGCAACGTACATCACGTGCCGCGCCACATTGGCTGGCGACGCGTCGTTACCGCCGAGGAACAGGCCAATGCCATTGATGCCGATGACGCCACCGCGTGCGGCGCAGGCGCGGATCAACTCATCGGGGATGTTGCGCGGGTGCTCGTACAACGCACGCGGGTTCGAATGCGAGAAGATCAGCGGCACAGGCGATGCGTCGATCGCCTCCCGGGCCGTGCGATAGCCGGTATGCGAGCAGCAGCCAATCATGCCGACGCGCGCCATTTCCTCCAGCATCGCCCGACCCAAAGCGGTCAGGCCGGGGTCATCGTCCTGGCAGCCACCGCCGGCGCGGTTGTTCCGGTTGTAGGCCAGCAGCATCCAGCACACGCCGAGGTCCCGATACAGCTCGATCAGGCTGAGCTGGTCGCCGACCGCGTTGGCACCTTCGATGTCGAAACCCACAGCCAGTTGCCCGGCGGCGCGGGCGGCGTGGATGTCTGCTACCGATCGGATCAACCGGTATTGCGCGGGGCGTGCGGCCAGCCATGCGCGGAAGGTGGCGAGCATGCGCAGGTGCGCCTCGATCGAGTCGTCGCCGAAACCGACGTTGAGCATCACGACGTCAGTACCGTTGAGGTGATGCCATTCGAGCTGGTCCATGAAGCTGACATCCTGCGGACGCAGGGGCATGCAGGCATGGTTGTCCCAGACCAGCATCGAGGAAATCAGCGAAGGCGTTTTTTGTACGGGGGCTTTCATCGTCATTCCTTCCGTTCGAATTGCAGATGCCGCGTACGCATGGTGTCGAGGACGAAGCCTGTCACGCGGCCGTCTTTGTGTTCGACGTTGAGGACCCCGTGTAAACGCAATGTCGGGATCGACGACGCCAGGCCGAAGACGTCTGCGCTGAACGCTTCAAGCGGCATCACCGAGACCGCATGCGCGCCGTGGACGTGCAGGTTCAGGGCCTCGCCATCGAAGCGGACCTCGGCGTCCGCGCCGAGGTCGGCGGCGTGGTAGCGGCCGACTAGTGCAGCACCTGCTTCCGCCAGCGATGGCGCGTCGGCTGGGAGACGCTTGAATGTCGATGCGTTGCCGGCTTCGCTGAACTGAAGCGAGGCCGGCACCTCCTGCA
Source organism: Pseudomonas sp. X10 (assembly GCF_054889225.1). Taxonomy (NCBI): domain Bacteria; kingdom Pseudomonadati; phylum Pseudomonadota; class Gammaproteobacteria; order Pseudomonadales; family Pseudomonadaceae; genus Pseudomonas; species Pseudomonas sp. X10. The sequence goes on from NZ_CM142677.1 coordinate 4,478,597, forward strand.
GGTCTGCCAATTGCGCGATGGGCAAGCTCAGTGGGCCGACGGCGAGTTCCTGAAAACCGATGTACAGCACATCGCCACCATCCGTCAGCGGCATCGCCGGACTGTTCAGAAAAGACAGACCCAGTTTGCCGCCGGCATCATCGAAGCCGATCACCTGACCAGTGCTCTTCGAGTGGTAACGGGTCCCCAACAACGGATAGAACCGCTCCGTCGCGGCCTTCTCAGCAGGCAGGCCGAGCACGTCGCCGAGCATGGCATCCACGACCTGGTTGGCGAGCTCGACAGGATTCACCAGCACGCCGTTGGTCATGATGATCACGTCGAGCTCATGACTCGGCACCGTCAGCATCTGCGAGGCACCGCCGATCACGCCGCCGGCATGGTGGATCACCTCGACGCCGCGGTAGTCGTGCCGCATCAGCCCGAGGGAGTAGGGATTGGTAATGCCGTTGTTCAGTCGCGAGAGCGTTGTCATCTGCGCCCAAGTGGCCTCGCTGCCGACCGTCTTCGGGCCGCGAAGGTGGACGAGCCAGCGCAGCATGTCGTCAACCGTCGAGATCATTGCGCCTTCGCCGAGCACCTCTTCGCTGGGGAAAATGCCGCGCTTCCAGCCACCGTCTGGCTGCGGCAGATGCAGGGTCGCCATGCCACGGTGGATCTCCAGGTCGCTCGGTACCGAGGCGGTGTCCAGCATGCCCAGTGGCGTAAAGATACGCTCGCGCAGGAACTGCTCGAAGGGCATGCCACTGGTCCGCACGATCACATGTGACAGCAGGTGATAACCGCTGTTGCAGTAAAGGCTTGACTCGCCCTGCGCGAAGTTCGCTGCAGTCTGGCGCAGCTGCGCCGCCAGCGCCTCGCCTTTTGGCCGTATCGCCATACCGTCGGCGATGAAGCCCAGGTCGAGATAGCAGCGGTAGCCCCCGGTATGCGACATCAACTGCCGCAGGCTGGGCTCCCCTGCGAGCTTCGGTAGTTCGGGGATGTAGCGGCGTATGCTTGCATCGGGATCGACCTTGCCCTCCTCGGCGAGCAGCAGCACGGCCAAGCAGGTGAAGTGCTTGCTGGTGGAACCGATACGCATGCGCGTCCAAGGCGTGTTGGCGACACCCAGCTCTACGCTGGCCAGGCCGAAACCGCGACGGTAGAGGGCCTTGCCGTGCTGCGCGACGCCAACGACCAGGCCCGGGGCATCGCTGCGATTGACTGCCTGGAAGAGCTCGTCCAGTGCAACGACACCGGCCTTGACCGCGACGCCCGGAGAAGATGATCCAGTCATTCGCCCCCCCTGCTCGAAAGCATGTCAGGTCGGCCTTGCAGCCCGCCGACGAACCAACCAGCGCGCCGGATAGGGGCTGGCGCCGAGCCGGCGCGGCCCGAGTGCTGTGCGATCATGCGGTCGGTGGAGTCTGCAACGTTCATGAGAGTCCTTGTGAGCGACAACTGATGCTTGGTACGTGCGTCGCATCGTAGCAATTAATTTTCCAAAACGGAATATAATTTTCAAAATCAGATATTGACGATACTGAATTTCACTTGGGGTAATGGAATGTGCCTGCTACAGTGCGCGCTATGAAAATGACCGATCCCACCACCGACAACCGCAACAACAACCCAGGCACGACGATCCGCGCCCTGCGCCGCAGTGCCGACATGACACTTGCCGAGCTGAGCGCGAAGACGGGCTTGGCCGCCTCGACCCTGTCGAAGCTGGAGGCCGGCCACGTATCGCTTTCGTTCGACAAGCTCGTGGCAATCAGCCGCGGCCTGGGTGTCGACATGACTGAACTGCTCGGCAATCCGGCTCCGGCCGTCGCTCCGGCTCCTAGCAGCAGCGGCCGGCGAGTGATGCTGCGCGCTGGCGAGGGCAAGCAGGTGGAAACCCGCTGCTATAGCCAGATCTACCTCGCCACGGAGTTGCTGCACAAGATGATGACGCCGATGATCGTCGAGGTACACGCCCGCACGATGGACGAGTTCCGCGCAGAGTTCGGTGACTTTATCCGCCATCCAGGCGAGGAGTTCGTGTATATCATCGAGGGCGAGGTGGAGTTCTGGAGCGATCTCTATGAGCCGATGCTCCTGCGCGCGGGCGACACGCTTTATTTCGACAGCGAGATGGGTCACGCCTACCTCAAGGCAAGCGACGCGCCCTGCCGCATCGTCGCGGCGGCCGCGCCGCGCGGGGGCACGAATCCGATGATCGAGACCTTTGTCTCGGCCTCCGAGAAACGAGCGACTGCCCCCAAGAGCCGCCTGAACGGGACAAAGCCACGGCACTCACTGCGAGCGAAGTGACACCCCTAATACGGAAAATTAATTTCCCTTTTGGAATTTTTATTTCGTATAGTCAACCCACCTTAACCGATGGGTGGCAGTGATGAGTCAAGTCAGGGAAGTTGATTTCGTGGTGATCGGCGCCGGCATCTCCGAGCCGTCGGCGGCGGCTTACCAGGCCGCGCGGGGCTCGGTGCTCCTGCTCGAGACCGAGGACCATCCCGGCAATCACTCCACCGGCCACTCGGCGGCCCTCATTTCGGAGCTCCACGGCAACGCCGTGGAGCGTCGCCTCACCCGTGCCAGCCGCAGCTTCCCGTTCAAGCCACCTGCCGGGTTTGCGGCGCCCCCCTTGGTGACGCCACGGGAAACGCTCTTTTTCGGCACGGCCGGCCAGTTGGATCTGCTGGAACGCTTGCACCAGAATCCCTATGTGGCGGCCCGAACGTGGCGCGCAGCGCCGGTGCCGCACCGCTCGGCTTACAACCCAAGCACCGCACCGCTGCGCTCGTCGATGTGCCGGACAACCGGGATGCCGCATGCTGGCCTGCATCCATCGCGGTCGACGAGCAGTTCTATTTCAAGCCGGATGCCGGCCTACTGCTGACCTCGCCCGCGGACGAGACCGATTCACCGCCTTGCGATTCACCGCCTTGCGATGCGCCAGCCAGACGAGCCCGACGTGGCCATCACCGTGGACCGCTTCGAACAGGCGCCTGGTTTTACAGGATCCACCCAGCTGGTCAGGCTACGAGCCTACCATTCACGAACCCGACCGCTCTTGAAAAGGTAGTGACATGACTCTGTTAATCACTGGCGCCACGATCATCGACGGCATCGCGGACAAGCCTCTCAACGGCAGCGCCATCCTGGTCGAGCACGGGCGCATCCGTGCAATTGGCCGACGCGAGGAGTTGGGCGTCCCGCTCGACGCTCACCATCTCGATCTGACGGGCAAGTTCCTCATCCCGGGTCTGATGAATGCCAACGTCCATCTACTTGTCAATGTGACCCCCGAAACACTACTGCGCTTCGATGGGCGCTATGAGGAGCTGATCACCGAGGCGGCTCAGGTCGCTTTGAAAGCCGGCATGACAACGGTGTTCGACACCTGGGGGCCGCGCCGCGCGCTGATGGCGGTACGCGATCGGATCGAAAGCGGCGAAGCCGTCGGAAGCCGCATTCGCTGCGCGGGCAACATCATCGGCTTCGATGGCCCTTTCTCAGGCGACTTCTTCGGCAAGGCGGCCGAGGTTGCGAGTTCGTGGTTCGTCGATCGCGTCAATGCGAGCTGGGTCGAGAACAGCGGGCGGCACCTGATGTGGATGACCCCGGCCCAGGTCGCAGAGGAAGTCGCCCGCTACATTGAGCGCGGCATCGACTTCGTCAAATATGGTGCATCCGAACATGGCGCACTTGCCGCAGGAGCCTTCCTGCAATTCTCCGAGCGCACGCAACGGGCGATCGTCGAGGCAGGGCGTGCCGCCGGTCGAACCGTCCAAGCGCACAGTACTACGGTCGAAAGCCTGCGCATGGCGATCGAGGCTGGATGCGACCTTGTCACCCATTGCAATATGACCGGCCCGGTGCCGATCCCAGACGAAACCCTCGACCTGTTCGCGCACACCCAATGTGGCGCGGTGATCTTTCCGGTTACCGAGGCGGGGCTGGCGCATGTCAAGGGAGCGGTATCCGATCACGAATGGACAATGTGGGCGGCCGCCGACATCAACGCGCGCAACCTCATCGACTCGAGCGCACCGATTCTGCTGGGCAATGACGGCGGAGTCTTCTCTCAGGAGCTGTTGCGCGAGCCCTGGCTGAAGGCCACTTGGAACGGCATGCCCGAACAAGAGGCGCTCGGCAGGCTTGCGACCGGACACTTCGCCTGGCTCCGTGCGATGGAGGAAAAGGGAATGGCGGCGATGGACCTGCTCCACGCGGCAACGCGCAACATCGCCCAGGCCTATAAGGTCGACGCCGATCTCGGCACCCTCGAAGCCGGCAAGATTGCCGACATGGTGGTTCTCGACAAGGACCCGCTGGAGGCAGCCGACCACTATCGCAGCATCCACGCGGTCATCAAGGACGGCGCGCTCGTCGACCTCGCCGCGCTGCCCGAACGTCCGCTGTTGACTGCGGATCTCCCGCCGCCACTCGAGGAGGAGGCCCATTTCAAGCGCTTCCTCCAGCATGGTGCCCGGCTGCCTGGATGCCCGTCATGCATCAGCGGTGGACATTGATAGCAATCGACTTGAAAGGACATTGAAATGACCATTGATTTCGCCGCGGTCATCGCGGACATCACGGGAAGCGGCGAAGTGACCGGCGCATCCTTCGCTTTCTGGGATGGCGACCAGATGCACCACGCCGTTGGCGGCCTGCGCAACAGCATGACCGGTGACCCGGTGACGCTCGACACGCTGATGCACATCGGCTCGATCACCAAGGTGCTGAACGCTACGCTTTTCATGCAATTGGTCGATGACGGGCTGATCGATCTCGACGATCCCGTAACCAGGCATCTGCCCGAATTGCGGCTGGGTGATCCAGAGGCTCTCTCCAGGATCACCTGCCGGATGCTCATCAATCACACCAATGGTATCGACTATGACTGCCCGGCCTACCGGGATTTCGACGAACAGCGCATCGACAATGCGATCGAGGATTGCGCGTCCAAGCTACAGTTACATCCGCCGGGCGAAGCGACAGCCTATTCGAATATCGGTACGGTCATCGCGGGCTACATCGCCCAGAAGCTCCGAGGTGAAGGCTGGTACAGCCTGATCAAGTCGCGCATTTTCGAGCCGCTCGGCCTTCATCATTCGCTGGCCGACATCACCGAACTTCCCCGGTTCCGCGTCAGTGTCGGCGATCAGGTCGACAAAGAGGGCAAGCTCGTTCAAAGCACCAAGCCGTTCCTGCCGTTGAGCTTTGCCCCGGCTGGAGCCACGGTCATGATGACCGCCAGCGATCTAGTGACATTCGCCCGAGCGCTGATTAACGGCGGCGTCGGCCTCAACGGTGCTCGTATTCTGTCGCAGGCCAGCGCGTCTCTCATGGCAAAAGAGACAACCGGATTTATTTCTCCTCACACGTGGCGTGTAGGCCTCGGTTGGATGCTCTTGTCTGGAGGCGTGCTTTTTCACGGCGGCGGTGGTCCGGGCGTATCCTCAGCGCTCTATGCGCACCCGGAGACCGGCAGAGCATTCGCGCTTCTTACCAACTGTTCAAAGTACGGGGCTTTCGATGCGAAGCTCATCGACCCCATTCTTGAAAGCTGGGGCGCGACGGCCGATCCTCTGACACCGATCGAAGGGGCTTTCGACACTGCGGCCTATGAGGGAAGTTTCGAGAATCAGCTTTTTCGGTTTGATGTCTACCGCGAAGGCGACCAGTTGTTGGCCAGGATGGTCGCAAGGCAGGACCTCTATGAGACCGACAACGCCGAGGCTCCGGTCTTTGAGCTGAAGCGGGTCGGTGACCATCTCTTCCAGATGAACCTGAACGGCGTGGCGCATCCATTCCCTCTGGCCTTCGTCAACCCTGACGCAACCGGGAAGATGCTGCGGCTGGGATCGATGGCCAGAATTTTCAACCGCGTGCCCTGAGATGGCCGTGCGCATCGATGAGTGGCCATCACGCAATGGTGAGTAGTCCGGTAGCTGATTTCTTCAATCTCCGCCTGCCTTGAGCGGTGGGTTTGATTGGCGCGGTGTGAATCGAAATCGAACTTCGTGTTTCGGGAAAGATGATGCAGAACGATTTTCGCGACCATCGGTCGTTCATTGAAGCCCAGCAGCTGACAAGAGCATGGTTGCGTCCAGGTAGCGGCGAAGCATCCAGCTTGAGCCAATTGATGGCAAGCCCGGACGGCTCCACAGCCGCTGCCACCGCAGTGGTTTGCGAGGAACTCCAAGGCCTGCCATCGACTCGGATCGCGCTAATCGACCTCGGCTCGGGCGCCATCGAGATCGTCACGAGCGGTCCGCGTTCGGATAGCAGCCCCAAATGGTCGCCAGACGGCTGTTCGATCGCTTACCTGTCAGATCGCGAGCAGGCCTATGTGAATCGCCTACGTATCCTCGATGTCAAGAGCCGCGCCGACCGTGCTGGCCCGGAAATCGACGGCTTCGTCGAATCGGCAGAGTGGTCGGCCGACGGCAAGTCTCTGCTGCTATGCGTCGCTGGCTTCGGATCTGATCTCGCGGGAGCGCAGGGCGCCTTCGCAGTCAGCCTCGATAGTGAAGCCGATGTGCAAGCTGGCTGGGCGCCCATTGTCGAAGGCGCGCCAGAGGCGTCCCCCTGGCGCAGTGCGTGGATCTATGATGTCGCTACAGCGAGTGTGCGTCGGATCACTTCGCCCAGCGTCAATGTCTGGCAGGCGAGTTGGGCTGGCCCCGATCACATTGTCGCGATCTGCTCAGCCCATCCGGAAGAGACTTGGTGGTACACGGCCGATGTCCGTCTGATAGCTGTCGAGGGCGGCACTATCCGTACATTGTTCAAACCCAAAGATCAGCTCAACAGCGTTGTCGCGACGCCGTCAGGCAACACGATCGCCGTGATCGAAGCCGTTTGCAGCGATCGCAACCTCGTTGCAGGTGATCTGCGGTTGATCGACGTCGCGAGCGCAAAGGTTACCCACGCAGCGACGCTCGATGCCGATGTCACCCAACTGATCTGGCGTGACGAGGACACGCTGCTCTTCGGCGCGGGCCAAGGCCCCGACTATGTCGCCGGTCTGCTCGATCGGCAGACAAGCAAGGTCCGCGAGTTGTGGCGCGACAGCCAGCGCCAGCCGTGCGGCTCTATTTTTCCGGAGATCGCGCCGCTCGGCAGCCATCCCGAGGATTTTCTGTTTCTCGTCGAATCCTTCTTGAATGCGCCAATGCTGATCGCGTACGAAGGTGGCACAGAGCGCTCCATCCGCACTTTTGGAACTCCCGAGCTTGATGCGCGCGTCCAGGCGCTTGGTGCCTCGGCGCGCGACTTCGTTTGGACGGCGCCCGACGGGCTTACCTTGCACGGCTGGCTCATCACGCCCAGGGGCGCTGGCCCGCATCCGCTCATCATGCACGTCCATGGAGGGCCGGTCTGGTACGTCCGCCCCCAATACATTGGCCGCTCAGCGCTGCAGCAAATCGCGCTCACAGCCGGCTATGCGCTGTTCCTGCCCAATCCGCGTGGATCAAGTGGACGCGGTCAGAAGTTTGCCCGCCTGGTGTTCGGCGATATGGGAGGGGCCGACACGTACGACTACCTGTCGGGGCTGGATGCGCTCGAATCGCAGGGCGTGATCGATCCCGCGCGGATCGGTGTCATGGGTGGTAGCTATGGCGGCTACATCACCTCCTGGCTAATTACACAAGATCAGCGCTTCGCCGCTGCCGTGCCGATGGCGCCGGTCACCAACTGGGTTAGCCAGCATCTGACCTGCAACGTGCCGACCTTCTGCGAACTGTTTCTCAGCGACAAGCTTGGTGACCCGCATGGTCAGTATTTCACGCGGAGCCCGATCCACTACGCCGACCGGGTGAAGACCCCGACGCTCCACATCTGTGGCGCGCTCGACAAGATCACGCCCGCAGGCCAAGCACTCGAGTTTCACCGGGCCTTGCAGGGCAGCACTGATGTGGAGAGCGTGCTGCTGACCTACCCGCAAGAAGGCCACGGGATACGCAACATGCCGGCGACCTTCGACTTCACTGCGCGGGTCATGTCTTGGTTCGAAAAGCATATGCCCGGACACCCAATTCATCTGACCGATCCGGATGACCTGTCGCTCAGTTAACCAACGAGATGCTGCATCACGGAGATCACGCAATTGATGGCATTGGAAAAGCAGCTGAGTTTTCTCAGAGAAATCGACCGCCTGAAGGGCGTCATACGACAATCTCCGCTGCTCGACAAAAGCAGAAAGGAAAACTCCGCTGAGCACTCGTGGCATCTGGCGATGTACGCCCTGATCCTGAGTGAATATGCCAGTGGACCCGTGGATATCAATCGCGTCATACGGATGCTTTTATTGCACGACATTGTCGAGATCGACGTGGGCGACTTCCCCATTCATGGCGAAGTATCACCCCAGGTGCAACAAGAGCTGGAATCCAAAGCGGCGCAGCGGTTGTTTGGCCAGTTGCCACAGCCGCAAGGCGATGAATTCATCGGACTGTGGCAAGAATTCGAGCAGGCGCAGACGGACGATGCGAAGTTCGCAAAAGCACTCGATCGCTTTCAACCTCTGCTGACCAACGTGTTCACCGATGGCGGGACCTGGTCAGAGAGCGACGTCTCCCTCGACCAGGTCACCGCCCGATACGGTCCAGTTATCGAGCGAGGTGCGCCTGAGCTGTGGGCGCTGTGTGAGCAGTGGATCGCCCAGCATTTCTCGACATAAGGCACAGGTGAACTGCGGTGCACCGATTGATCACCGAACTGATGGCTTGAAAGTAACTGTTTACCCAGTACGCTCGCTGACACGTGGCCGCCAGCACGATTCACCGACAACCGTGCGCACGCGTAGAGAATGACGCCCGTGTCCGCCTTCCAGGCTTCGTAGCCGGATCCGAGAGTAGCTGCCATTCATGAATCATAGATATGGAACACGCATCAAGATTGGGCAGAAGTAAATGAAGAAAGTTTATCAACTCATCCTGGCCAACTTAGTCCCTCAACAAAAATGCACAAGAAACTTACATTTCTGGCAGTGCCGCCGTCGCTAGTTGACTCCCACAATGTGCCCATCAACTGCCTTTTGCAATGAACCATGAAGGCATTACTGAGGAGTCAAGACATGTCGGGTAAATTCAACAATCAAGTAGCAGTCGTCACGGGCGCTTCCACCGGGATAGGCTTTGCAATTGCGCAAGCATTGGTTGCCGAGGGCGCTAAACGTGTCTACATCACTGGTCGCTCACCGGCAACGCTGGAGGCTGCGGCTGCGAAACTGGACGGTAAAGCGGTCGCGGTCGTGTCCGATGTTGCCACACAGGCCGACCTTGATGCACTCAAGGTATTGGTTGAACAACAAGACGATCAACTGGATGCGGTGTTTGCCAACGCTGGCGTATGCGAAAAAAACCCGGTCGGCGAAACCACCGAGGCTGCCTATTACACGATGTTCGACATTAACGTCAAAGGCGTGTTCTTCACTGTTCAGACGCTCTTGCCATTGATGAAAGATGGCGCGTCGATCGTTCTGACCGCCTCCATTTGCTCCAGCAACGGAATGGAAGGCCTGAGCCTCTACAATGCTTCCAAGGCTGCGGTGCGCTCATTTGCACGGACCTGGGCCAATGAGCTCAAAGGCCGGAAAATTCGTGCCAACGTGCTGAGCCCTGGCTTCACCAGAACGCCATTGATGGATAACGGCCTGAAGATGGATGAGAGCCAGATCGAAGCACTCAGAAACCATGTAGAGCAAATTGTGCCGCTGGGTTACATGGCCCAACCTGAGGAAATCGCCACATCAGCTCTTTTCCTGGCATCGGCCGATGCCAAGTATGTCAACGGTGTGGAACTGATGGTCGACGGCGGTCTTTCGCAAATTTGACGCCCCCCCCAAGTCGATATCACCAGACTATTAGCCCATCCATAAATCTCGATCGGGCGTTGCCTCTTCAACGCCCGACAATCTTGGTGATAGCCCATCCAGCTATCTCGCTCAGGCAGCTCGGTTTCAGTGTCCAGGCGCTCGAGGGCCAGGCCGCTGCGCTCCATTTCTTGCGCCAGAAAGAGGATGCTCTCACCAACAGCGGTCAGCTTCAGCCCCTGGTTGGCAAGCCTGTACAACACCCGCCGTTGGGGTGGCTGACGGCCAGTTACTGGACCGCGTCTCCTAGTGGGCGCTGCGGGCAAGCGCCAGAATGACACGCAAGTCATTCCAGTACAGGGTTTATCTCGTACAAAAATGAACGCCTAAGATGCAGTAATGGCTGTCCCGTCGCGCCCCCCAGGCTCACAGAATACCTCGAGCAGTTTCAAAACGAGGGGTGGAATAATGAGAATCGGATTCATAGGTACAGGAAGCATGGGCCAGGCCATGTTGCCGCTGCTGGTCCGCGCAGGCCACCGCGTCAGTGTATGGAACCGCAGCGTCCGAGCACTGGAAAATCTGGAGGGAGTATATCGCCTGGGCACGCCAGCGGCGGCTTTCAAGGAGGATGTGGTCATCAGCATGCTCGCTGATGATCAGGCGGTGCACGAGGTACTGCTGTCGTCCGGGGCGCTGCAAGAGGCTGCCGAACACTGCACGCATGTCGTGATGTCGACCCTGTCGCCCTTGCTCATGGAACAGCTGCAAACACTGCATGAGCAGTTAGGGCTGGCCTTTGTGGCCGCGCCGGTGTTCGGTGTGCCGGTAGTGGCCAGCAAAGGCGAGCTGAACATTCTGGCAGCAGGCCAGGATGCGGCAATGGCTAGAGTTCAACCGTTATTCGATGTGCTCGGCAAAAAGACCTGGCACCTGGGCCATCACCCGGTACAGGCCTGTATTGCGAAAATCGCGGGAAACATGATGATCGCACAAGCCATCGAGTCCCTTGCCGAGGCAACTGCGCTCATCCAGTGCTATGGGCTGGATGCAGGCCCCTTTGTGGAACTGATGACCCAGACGCTCTTTGCCTGCCCCAGCTACCAGCGCTACGGGCAGAACATTGTGAACGGGCGCTACGAGCCGGGCTTCAAGCTTGTCCTGGGGCTTAAAGACATTAACCTGGCGATCGCTTCCGGCAGCGACAAGGGTTTGCAATTGCCGGCCGCCGAAATAGTACGCTCAAGAATGACCACGGCGATCGCCCAAGGTTTGGGCAAGCAGGATTGGTCGGCGTTCTCTAGCATCGTCACATCAGGGGACCGAGTGGCTTGATACCCCAATGGGAAGACCCGCATGGGCCCAGCGCTTCATCAAACCGGGTCATATCGTGTTCTGCGCTGACTGGCCAGGGCACGGGAGGGTCTTAACCCGGCCTCCGGTTCTTACCGCCACTTCCACCGCCAACCTGCTCTGCTGGCCAGCGATAGTCACCGATAGCTGCCGCAACCTATTTATTTGAAGATCAATACGTTACAGCAGCTTTTCGATAGCTAGCGATAGTTCCCGAAGGACGTCAATTCACTCCCACTCGATGGTGGCAGGCGGCTTGCTCGACACGTCGTAGGTGACGCGGGAGATGCCATCGATTTCGTTGATGATCCGGCCGCTGACCGTTTCCAGCAGCTCGTATGGCAGGTGTGCCCAGCGAGCGGTCATGAAGTCCACGGTTTCCACGGCGCGCAGGGCGACGACCCAAGCGTAGCGACGGCCGTCACCGACCACGCCCACCGATTTCACCGGCTGGAACACCACGAACGCCTGGCTGGTCTTGTGGTACCAGTCGGCTTTGCGCAGTTCTTCGATGAAGATATGGTCGGCACGGCGCAGCAGGTCGGCGTATTCCTTCTTCACTTCGCCGAGAATACGCACGCCCAGGCCCGGGCCCGGGAATGGGTGGCGGTAGACCATGTCGTACGGCAGGCCCAGTTCCAGGCCGATCTTGCGCACTTCGTCCTTGAACAGCTCACGCAGTGGCTCGACCAGCTTGAGGTTCATCTCTTCCGGCAGGCCGCCAACGTTGTGGTGCGACTTGATCACGTGGGCCTTACCGCTCTTGGCGCCAGCCGACTCGATCACGTCGGGGTAGATGGTGCCTTGGGCGAGGAACTGGATGTTCTCCAGCTTGCTGGCTTCGGCATCGAACACGTCGATGAAGGTACGGCCGATGATCTTGCGCTTCTTCTCCGGGTCGGCTTCGCCGGCCAGGTTGTCGAGGAATTGCTGTTCGGCGTTGGCGCGGATCACCTTGACGCCCATGTTCTCGGCGAACATGGCCATCACCTGCTCGCCTTCGTGCAGGCGCAGCAAACCGTTGTCGACGAATACACAGGTCAGTTGGTCGCCAATAGCGCGGTGCAGCAGAGCGGCGACCACCGAGGAGTCGACACCACCGGACAGACCCAGCAGCACGTTGGCCGAACCAACCTGCTCACGGACCTGGGCAATGGCGTCCTCGACGATGTTCGAGGCGGTCCACAGGGCTTCGCAGCCGCAGATATCGAGGACGAAGCGCGACAGGATGCGGCCGCCCTGCTTGGTGTGGGTCACTTCCGGGTGGAACTGCACGCCGTAGTAGCCACGCTCATCGTCGAACATGCCGGCGATCGGGCAGCTTGGGGTGCTGGCCAGCACGTGGAAGCTTTCCGGCATCTGGGTGACTTTGTCACCGTGGCTCATCCACACGTCCAGACCGAACACGCCGTCATCGTCGATGTGATCTTCAATGCCGTCGAGCAGGCGGCTCTTGCCGACCACGTCGACACGGGCGTAGCCAAACTCGCGCAAGTCGGAACCTTCGACCTTGCCGCCCATCTGCTCGGCCATGGTCTGCATGCCGTAGCAAATGCCCAGCACCGGCACGTTCAGGTCGAACACGGCCTGTGGCGCACGCGGGCTGTTGGCTTCGTGGACCGACTCGGGGCCGCCGGCGAGGATGATGCCGCGCGGGTTGAATTCGCGGATCGCTTCATCGTCCATGTCGAACGGATGCAGTTCGCAATACACGCCTATCTCGCGCACGCGGCGGGCGATCAGTTGGGTGTACTGGGAACCGAAATCGAGGATCAGGATACGGTGAGCGTGAATGTCGAGGGCCATGACTCAATCTCTGATGCAGCTGCGAGCTTCGAGCCGCAAGCTGCAAGTTGATCGGGGAATACGCGGTAGCTGCTGCAGCGCAGCTACCGCTTGTAGCTAGAAACTTGTTACTGGAGGCGTCAGCCGACCCGGTAGTTTGGCGCTTCCTTGGTGATCTGCACGTCATGCACATGGGACTCGGCCATGCCGGCACCGGTGATGCGCACGAATTCCGGCTTGGTGCGCATCTCTTCAATGGTCGCGCTGCCGGTGTAGCCCATGGAGGAACGCAGGCCACCCATCAACTGGTGGATGATCGCGGCCAGGGCACCCTTGTACGGCACGCGGCCTTCGATACCTTCCGGCACCAGCTTCTCGGCACCGGCCGAGGAGTCCTGGAAGTAGCGGTCCGAAGAGCCCTGGGCCTGGGACATCGCACCCAGCGAACCCATGCCACGGTAGGCCTTGTAGGAGCGGCCCTGGAACAGCTCGACCTCGCCCGGGGCCTCTTCGGTGCCGGCGAACATCGAACCCATCATGACGCAGGAGGCACCGGCGACGATGGCCTTGGACAGGTCACCGGAGAAGCGGATGCCACCGTCGGCGATCAACGGCACGCCAGTGCCTTCCAGAGCAGCGGCGACGTTGGCGATGGCGCTGATCTGCGGCACACCGACACCGGCGACGATACGGGTGGTGCAGATCGAGCCTGGGCCGATACCGACCTTGACCGCGTCGGCACCGGCTTCAGCCAGGGCCTTGGCCGCAGCACCGGTGGCGATGTTGCCGCCGATGACCTGCACCTGCGGGTAGTTTTCCTTGACCCAACGCACGCGATCGATCACGCCCTTGGAGTGGCCGTGGGCGGTGTCCACCACCACCACGTCGACGCCAGCGGCAACCAGGGCGGCAACGCGCTCACCGGTGTCCTTGCCAGTGCCGACGGCAGCACCGACGCGCAGGCGGCCCTGGTCGTCCTTGCTGGCCAGCGGATAGGCCTTGGCCTTCTCGATGTCCTTGACGGTCATCATGCCCTTGAGGCTGAACTTGTCGTCAACGATCAGGACCTTCTCCAGGCGGTGCTTGTGCAGCAGTTCGCGGACTTCGTTCTTGTCAGCGCCTTCACGCACGGTGACCAGGCGATCCTTCGGCGTCATCACTTCGCGTACGGTGGCGTCGAGGCGGCTTTCGAAGCGCACGTCACGGGAGGTCACGATACCGACCAAGTCGCCGTTCTCCAGCACAGGAACACCAGAGATGTTGTTCAGGCGGGTCAGTTCGAACAGGTCGCGCACGGTGGCGTCAGCATCGATGGTGATCGGGTCCTTCACCACGCCGGCCTCGAACTTCTTGACCTTGCGGACTTCGGAAGCCTGCTGTTCGATGGTCATGTTCTTGTGGATAATGCCGATGCCGCCTTCCTGGGCCATGGCGATGGCCAGGCGTGCTTCGGTCACGGTATCCATGGCGGCGGAAACCAGGGGGATATTCAGCTCGATGCCACGGGTCAAACGGGTCTTGAGACTGACTTCATTGGGCAGTACCTCGGAATAACCAGGTACAAGGAGAATATCGTCGAAGGTCAGGGCTTCTTGGCTGATACGCAGCATCGCGGGGGCTCCCGGGCGGGAAAAATGGAAGCGCGCCATTATACTCATCCACGGCGCGCCGCTCAATGCAATTCAAACCTCAAGTTACAAGCGGCAGGTTGTAAGAAACCCAGATCGGTACAGGGTCTGCTTTTCTTGTAGCTTGCTGCCGCTTAAAGCTTGCCGCTGACTTGCACCACCGCCACCGGTTGGTCGAGCCAGTCGGCGAAGGCGTCGAGGAAAGCCGGGGTAAATCCGGCCTCGCCCCAGTTGTTGAAGATGAACCCCAGGTTGGAAAAGGCACATGGCTGCAGGAACAGAAAGCCGTTGATGTCATCTTCGAAGCCGCACAGCGGACAGGTAAAGTTGTCACTCACGCCCGGCATCCACTCCTCCAGGCTGTCGAACAGCGGTTCGCCGACCTCTCGGCGGCATTCCGGGCAACCGGCCTCCCCAAGGAAGCCGTCCAGCGGGGTGAAGATGCAGCGCTTGGTCACTACCTCCAGGCCATTGACCTGCTGGCCGAAAGGCAACAGCTTCGGCTCCAGCGCCACCTTGCGCGCGCCCTCCCCCAGGGCATGGCCCATGCGGTTGCCAGTGCGCCCGCAAGTGCTCAGTTGCTCCTCGACGATCTTCTCGCGCACCAGCCAGCGCAGGATGGCCCTAGCGCGCGCCTCGTGCACCGGGACAGTGGACAGTTTGGGAACGATGATGCTCTGGGTGTTCATGTAATGAGGACGGCCTGGAAACTGCGGTAAAGCTTGATTCTACTCGCTCGCTCAAGCACCCAGGTAGCGCCCGATCAGCGCCAGGCCGCTGGCCAGCACCAGCCAGGTGACCAGGCGCACGAAGGCTTCGCGCGAGAGCCGCAAGGTCAGCCGCCGCCCCAGCCAGAGTCCGGCGAACATCACCGGCAGCAGACAAGCCGCAAGCAACAACAAAGAGGCGTCGGCGTAGACGCCCGCCAGCAGGAACAACCCCAGGCGCACCACCGTGCTGCAACTGATCAACGCGCTCTGGGTCGCCCGCGCCTGCTCTTTCGAATCCAGTCGGCCACTCAGGTAAATTGCATAGAGAAAGCCGCCACTGCCGAACAAGGCACCGAACAGCCCGCCCACCGCGCCCATCGGCACGGCCCAGAAACCAGACAGGTTCGCCGGCCGAACCTTCACCGCCAGGCCGTAGAGCGCATAGGCGGTGACGAACAGCCCCATCAGCAGGAGTAGCAGGTCGGACTTGAGCCGCAACAGGAACACCACCCCCAGCGTACAGCCCACCGCCATGCACGGCAGCAGACGCAGCAACTCGCCACGCACCACATCCCGACGGGATGGCAGCAGGTTGCCGAACGCAGCGACGAAGTCCAGTAGCACCAACAGCGGGATGATCCGCGACAACGGCATGAAGTGGAGCAGCACCGGCCCGGCGACCAGTGCCGTGCCAAAGCCTGCGATACCGAAGACGATATAGGCCATGCCAATGCCTAGCAGGATCACAAGCCAGTCGGCACCAAAAGAAGGAAGAGAAGCGAGCATGGCGCACATCCAAGGGAAGACAGGGAAAGGTTAGCCAGACACGAGCCATGCCGACTAGATATGGTTTTTCACTTTTAGTCATCTCGAAACTCGTGGAAATCGCCGAGTACGGCAGCTTCAGGGGTACCTGATTCAGGCCAAATTCAGCGTTCCCCTGCCGCCCGAGTGCATGCGGGAGATCGCTCCTACAGCGCACAGCCCCCTGCATGCCCCAATTCCCAGGGCTGTAGCGGGACCTGTAGGTGCGGGCTTGCCCGCTCCTACAGGTACTGTGTCGCCGACGAATGTTGTACCTGTTCGCCAATGCCACGGTGCCGATACAGCCTTCATCCACTAGCGGCCTGGGGAACCTGCGATTGGACGGCGGTGCGATGAACTCCTGCAGCGAATCCTTTATGATGCCCGCCATGATCAAAGACCCTTTCGAAAGACTCGGCCTGGACCGCGAGGTCCTTACTGTCAGCCAGCTCAACGGCCGCGCCCGCGTGCTGCTCGAGGACGTGTTCCGCAGTGTCTGGGTCGAAGGCGAGATTTCCAACCTCGCCCGCCCGGCTTCCGGCCACATCTATTTCACCCTCAAGGACAGCGGGGCTCAGGTGCGCTGCGCGCTGTTCCGGCAGAACGCCACGCGGGTCCGCCAGGCCCTGCGCGATGGCCTGGCAGTGCGGGTGCGCGGCAAGGTTTCGCTGTTCGAGGGCCGTGGTGACTACCAGCTTATCCTGGATACGGTCGAGCCGGCCGGCGACGGCGCGCTGCGCCTGGCCTTCGAAGCGCTGAAGGAGAAGCTGGGCGCTGAGGGGCTGTTCAGCTCCGAGCACAAGCAGCCTCTACCCGTCCACCCGCAGCGCATTGGCATCATCACCTCGCCCACCGGCGCGGTGATCCGCGACATCATCAGCGTGTTCCGCCGCCGGGCACCGCAGGTCGAACTGACCCTGATCCCCACCGCCGTGCAGGGTCGCGAGGCGATCAACCAGATCGTGCGCGCCCTGCGCCTGGCCGACAACCGCGGTTTCGACGCGTTGATCCTGGCCCGAGGCGGCGGCTCGCTGGAAGACCTTTGGTGCTTCAACGAGGAAGCTGTGGCGCGCGCCGTGGCCGACTGTGCCACGCCCATCGTCAGCGCCGTGGGGCACGAGACCGATGTGTCGATCAGCGACTTCGTCGCCGACGTCCGCGCCCCCACGCCTTCGGCCGCCGCGGAATTGCTGGCGCCAGACAACAGCGACCTGCAACGGCGCCTCGACAGCCTGCAACGACGCTTGCTGCTGCACATGCAGAACCGCCTGGCCCACGACCGCCTGCGCCTGGACAGCCTGGCCCGGCGTCTGCGCCACCCTGGTGAACGCCTGCGCCAACAGGCCCAGCGCCTGGATGACCTGGACATGCGCCTGCGCCGCGCCTTCAGCCAGCAGTTGAACAAGCGCCACGAGCGCCTGGCCCATCTCGGCACGCGCCTGGCCGCGCAACATCCCGGCCGCACCCTGGCCTTGCTGCGCCAGCGCCTGGACAGCTTGAGCGAGCGCCTGCCCCGGGCCATGCGTGATGTGCTCAAGGACCGCCGCCAGCGTTTCCAGGCCCAGTTGCAAACCCTGCAAGTGGTCAGCCCACTGGCTACCCTCGCCCGTGGCTACAGCATCCTGCTCGATGAGCGCGGCCAAGCCATCCGCAGCGCCGCCCAGACCCGCAACGGCCAGCGCCTGACTGCACGCCTCAACGAGGGCGAGTTGCAGGTTCGCGTCGAGGACAACCACCAGACCCCGGTCACCCTTTCTTTACTGGACTGAAACATGCCCCGTCTGCTCGCCCCTCTGCTCGCCCTCTCCCTGCTGCTGCTCGGCGCCCATGCCCAGGCCAGTTACATCACCCGCCAGTTGAACAAACCAGTGCCCGGCGGCGTCGCTGTGATCGACCTTGGCCCGGCAGCCCAAGCGCCGAGCGCACGCTTCGACGGCAAGCCGGTGCTGGTGGTCAAGGAGCAGGACAACTGGCTGGCCATCGTTGGCCTGCCGCTGACCCAGAAGCCCGGCACCGCCACCTTGACCCAGGGGTCGCGCACCTTGAGCTTCACGGTCGGCAGCAAGAAGTACCCCGAACAGCACATCACCCTGAAGAACAAGCGCCAGGTCAACCCCAACCCGGCCGACCTCAAGCGCATCGACCGCGAGCTGGCCGAGCAGATCAAGGCCTATCGCAGCTTCAGCCCCAACCTGCCGAGCAACCTGCTCCTCGACAAGCCGGTCAGCGGTCCGCTGTCGAGCAAGTTCGGCGTGCGCCGGTTCTTCAATGGCGAAGAGCGCAACCCACACGCAGGCCTGGACTTCGCCGTGCCGGCCGGCACTCCGATCAAAACCCCGGCCAATGGCAAGGTGATCCTGGTCGGGGATTACTTTTTCAATGGCCAGACGGTGTTCGTCGACCATGGCCAGGGCTTTATCAGCATGTTCTGCCACATGTCGAAGATCGACGTGAAACCGGGGCAGCAACTGCGTCGTGGAGACGTGGTTGGCCGAGTCGGCTCGACTGGGCGGGCTACCGGGCCGCATATGCACTGGAATGTCAGCCTGAACGATGCGCGGGTGGACCCGGCGATCTTTATCGGTGCGTTCCAGCCCTGACTAACGCGTCGCTCTTTTCCCGACCCCCACACAGGTTGGCGACGACCTCCTGGACGCTGCCATACCCTTCTGTCTGCGTAGGAGCCCGCACTGCCAACTCAATGGGTTGGCAGTTGCGCCAGGCGGAAGCACTGCGCAACAAGAATTAAACACAAACAAAAATAACGCGATTAAATATCGTAAATCTGTTTTTTTTAAGCATTTCTCTCATTTTTTCCTGAAGGCTTGCCATCCCTCACCTCTCTGGTTAGGGTTGAAGGCATGAAAACCTCCACGACCCTCATTCTGCTTCGCCAACACCGCAGCCTCTGCCTGGTCAGTGCACGACTACCAGGGTGAATCGCGTCGCCTCGCCTTTTCATCTCGTTTTCGTTTGGTAGGCCCGATCACGGCCGCACACTCAAGGATTGCTCCCATGACCATGCTCAAAGACCCTTCGAAGAAGTACCGCGCCTTCCCGACCATCGATCTGCCTGACCGCACCTGGCCATCGAAGACCATCACCCAAGCGCCGATCTGGTGTAGCTCGGACCTGCGTGACGGCAACCAGTCGCTGATCGAGCCGATGGACTCGGCCAAGAAGCTGCGCTTCTGGAAGACCCTGGTTCAGGTGGGCGTCAAGGAAATCGAGGCGTCCTTCCCCTCCGCCTCGCAGACCGACTTCGACTTCGTGCGTACCCTGATCGAAGATGGCCACATCCCGGACGACACCACCATCCAGGTGCTCACCCAGGCCCGTGAAGATCTGATCGCCCGTACCTTCGAATCCCTGCGCGGCGCCAAGAAGGCCATCGTCCACCTGTACAACGCCACCAGCCCGTCGTTCCGCCGCATCGTCTTCAACCAGGACAAGCAGGGCGTGAAGGACATCGCGGTGAACGCGGCCAAGCTGTTCGTCAAGTTCGCGGCCCAGCAGCCGGAAACCCAGTGGACCTTCCAGTATTCGCCGGAGACCTTCAGCGCCACCGAACTGGAGTTCGCCAAGGAAGTCTGCGATGCGGTGATCGAGGTCTGGAACCCGACCCCGCAGAACAAGATCATCCTCAACCTGCCGGCCACCGTTGAAGTAGCGACCCCGAACGTCTACGCCGACCAGATCGAATGGTTCTGCCGCAACATCAACCGTCGCGACAGCGTGATCATCAGCCTGCACACCCACAACGACCGTGGCACCGGCATCGCCGCCACCGAGCTGGGCCTGATGGCCGGCGCCGACCGCGCCGAAGGCTGCCTGTTCGGCAACGGTGAGCGTACCGGCAACGTTGACCTGGTGACCCTGGCACTGAACCTCTATACCCAAGGCGTCGATCCAGAACTGGACTTCTCCGACATCGACGGCGTGCGCAAGGTCGTCGAAGAGTGCAACCAACTGCCGGTGCACCCACGTCACCCGTACGTTGGCGATCTGGTGCATACCGCGTTCTCCGGCTCACACCAGGATGCCATCCGCAAGGGCTTCACCCAGCAGAAGGACGACGCTCTGTGGGAAGTGCCTTACCTGCCGATCGATCCAGCCGACATCGGCCGCAGCTACGAGGCAGTGATCCGCGTCAACAGCCAGTCCGGCAAAGGTGGCATCACCTACCTGCTCGAACAGGAATACGGCATCAGCCTGCCACGCCGCATGCAGATCGAATTCAGCCAAGTGGTGCAGGGTGAGACCGACCGCCTGGGCCTGGAGATGACTGCACAACAGATCTACAACCTGCTGCACCGCGAGTACCTGCAGGCCAACGCCCCGTATGCGCTGGTCAGCCACCGCCTGCAGGAAGAGAACGGCCACAGTGCTGTGGAAGTGGAAGTCTCCAGCGAAGGCGAGACCACCCTGCACTGGCGCGGCAAGGGCAATGGCGCCCTCGAAGCCTTGGTCGCCGGCCTGCCGGTCGCTGTGGAGATCATGGACTACAACGAGCACGCCATCGGCGCAGGCACCAATGCCAAGGCAGCGGCCTACATCGAACTGCGCGTGGCCGGCGGACGTCCGGTGCATGGCGTGGGCATCGATGAAAACATCACCAGCGCCAGCTTCAAGGCACTGTTCAGCGCCCTGAACCGCTCGCTGAGCCAGCAGGCAGCCAAGGCGGCTTGATCCTTCGATAATGCACCGACCAAAAGCCCGCATCCTTGGATGCGGGCTTTTTCATGACCATAAAAAAAGGGGCGCCGACCAAGCGCCCCATAAGCCGTGTAGCACACAACGAATTCGATATCAGTCCAGCAGCGCCATGGCCTCCGCACTGCAAGCCTCGATGCGCGCCCAGTCGCGGTTCTTGATCCAACCACTGTCGAGCATCCAGGTCCCGCCCACGCACATGACATTGGGCAGGGCCATGTAGTTGCGCACGTTGGACGGGTTGACGCCACCAGTAGGGCAAAAGCGGATGTCGCCAAAAGGACCGCCGAAGGCCTTGATCGCTGCCACACCGCCGCTGATTTCCGCCGGAAACAGCTTGAAGCGCCGGTAGCCCAGGGCGTAGCCCATCATGACTTCCGACGGCGTGCTGATCCCTGGCAGCAGGGGAATGTCGCTTTCCACGCCTGCCTCGAGAAGATCCGCAGTGATGCCTGGGGTTACGACGAACTGCGCACCAGCAGCCTCGACGGCGGCAAACATCGTACGGTCCAGGACGGTACCGGCACCAATGCACAGTTCAGGGCGCTGCTCACGCAGTACCTGGATGGCCTTGAGGCCATGCTCCGAACGCAGTGTCACCTCGAGGGTCTTGATGCCGCCGGCCGCCAGGGCATCGGCCAGCGGAAGGATGTCTTCCTCGCGGGCGATGGTGATCACCGGCAGGATGCGCGCCTGGCCGCAGATCGCGTCGATCCGGGCGGTTTTCTCGGCCATGGAAAGCAGAGGCTGTGGGCGTTCAAGCGTGGTCATAACAGCGGATCCTTGGCTCATGGGCACCAGTAAATGTCCAGGGGGTCTTGAAGAAAGGCGCGAATCGGCATCCTGGCCGGGTCATCGCCCGCCAGCGCGGCGCGCAGGGTATCGAGTTTGCCTTGGCCTTGCACGGACAGCGCGGTGAAAGCGGCGCTGGCCAGCAATGCCCGGGTCATGCTCAGGCGCTGGTGCGGCACGCTCGGCGCCAACATCGGCAAGCAACGACGTGTGCTCGCCGAATCCAGCCCTTCGCTCAGGTTGGGACTCTCGGGAAACAACGATGCGGTGTGACCATCATCACCCATGCCCAAGACCAGTACGTCGATCGGCGGCAGTTCGGCTAGGGCCTGGTCGGCTTCCTCGGCGGCGGCTTCCAGACTGGAACTGGCGCGATACAAACCGATGAAACGGGCTTTGGCCGCCGCGCCCAGCAACAGGTGGCGCTTGAGCAGGCCGGCGTTGCTGTCGGCATGCTCGACCGGCACCCAGCGCTCATCAGCCAGGCTGACAACCACTTTCGACCAGTCCAGCACCTGGCGTGCCAACTGCTCCAGGAACAGGACCGGGCTGCGCCCACCAGACAGCACTAGGGTGGCCACGCCTTTGTCGGCGATGGCTTGTCGCAGGCGCTCGGCCACATCACGGGCCAGGGTATCGGCCAGCAGCGCCGGGTTGGGCTGCTCGTGCACCTTCACCGTATCCGGTAGTTGCAGTTCAGATATCGCCATACCATGCCCTCCCATCTCGGGTGATCAGTGCGATCGAGCTCATCGGCCCCCAGGATCCAGCCGCATAGGGCTTGGGAGCATCGCCGGCGTTCTTCCAGCCGGCGATCAGTTGGTCGCACCATTTCCATGCAAATTCGATTTCATCCTTGCGCACGAACAGGTTCTGGTTGCCGCGCATCACTTCCAGCAGCAAGCGCTCGTAAGCATCCGGAATCCGCGCACTGCGCCAGGTGTCGGAGAAGTTCAGTTGCAAAGGCCCGCTGCGCAGTTGCATGCCCTTGTCCAAGCCCTGCTCCTTGGTCATCACCCTCAAGGAAATCCCCTCATCCGGCTGCAGACGGATGATCAGCTTGTTTCCGATCTGCAAACGTTGTTCCGGCGCGAAGATGTAGTGCGGCGGTTCCTTGAAGTGGATGACGATCTGCGACAGTTTCTGCGGCATGCGCTTGCCGGTACGTAGGTAAAAGGGCACGCCGGCCCAGCGCCAATTGCGGATATCGGCGCGCAGGGCGACGAAGGTCTCGGTGTCGCTCTGGGCGTTGGCGTTGTCTTCTTCCAAGTAGCCCGGCACCGGCCGGCCTTCGCTGTAGCCGGCGATGTACTGGCCACGCACCACACGGGTGCTCAGGCCTTCGCCGGTGATCGGTGCCAGGGCCTTGAGCACCTTGACCTTCTCGTCACGGATGCTGTCGGCAGAGAGGTCGCTGGGCGGGTCCATGGCGATCAGGCAGAGCAGTTGCAGCAGGTGGTTCTGGATCATGTCGCGCAGTTGCCCGGCCTTGTCGAAGTAGCCCCAGCGGCCTTCGATGCCGACTTTCTCCGCCACGGTGATTTCCACGTGGGAGATGGAGTTCTGGTTCCACTGGGTTTCGAACAGGCTGTTGGCGAAGCGCAGGGCAATCAGGTTCTGCACGGTTTCCTTGCCCAGGTAATGGTCGATGCGATAGACGCGGTTCTCCGGGAAGAACCGGGCCACGGCATCATTCACCCGGCGCGACGACTCCAGATCGTGGCCGATGGGCTTTTCCAGCACCACGCGGGTGCCAGGGCCCAGCCCGACCTTGTCCAGGTTCTCGCAGATCGCGCCGTACACGGCGGCCGCCGTGGCGAAGTAGGCGATCAACGGCAGCTCGCCGCTGACCTGCTCGGCCAGCGCTTGATAGCCTTCGACCTGGAGGAAGTCCACATGCAAGTAGCTCAGGCGCCCCAAGAAGCGCGCCAGGGCCTCGCTGTCGATGTCCGCGGCTGACACATGCTGGCGCAGGTGCGCCTCGATGGTCGCCAGGTGCTCCTCCGGGCTACCGGGCTCACGGGCCAGGGCCAGCAGACGGGTGTCCGAGTGCAGCAGGCCAGCGCGGTCCAGTTGGTAGAGAGCAGGAAACAGCTTGCGCAATGCCAGGTCGCCGAGGGCGCCAAACAGGGCAAAAGTGCAAGGTTCAACACTGATCGCAGCCATGATGTCGGTTCTTTTATAAAGTTGACGTAGAAATACCGTTTTCAAACCCAGTTTTCAAGGGTTAATGTAGTAAAAACCACAACATTTGCTAAGACAGCCATATTCGAGTGGTGTGCTGCCCAAGCCAACAGTACGATAGGCCACCGTGCAAAAAAGCCCGCTGCCACTGGCGGCCGGCTGTCTTCTCGACCCAAGGACACACCATGGACCGCGTGCGAAACCTCCTGGAGCAGATCCAGGGACGCCTCGAAGAGCTGAACAAGGCCGAACGCAAAGTCGCCGAAGTCATCCTGCTCAACCCGCAACAAGCCACCCGCTTCAGCATCGCAGCCCTGGCCCAGGCGGCCAAGGTCAGCGAACCGACCGTCAACCGCTTCTGCCGCTCTTTCGGCGTCAGCGGCTACCCCGAACTCAAGCTGCAACTGGCGCAAAGCCTGGCCAGTGGAGCCGCTTACGTCAGCCGGGCGGTGGAAGCCGACGACGATCCGGCCTCCTACACCCAGAAGATCTTCGGCAGTGCCATCGCCTCGCTCGACAGCGCCTGCCAGCAACTGGATCCGCAGCAAATCAGCCGCGCTGTCGACATGCTGATCCAGGCTCGGCAGATCCACTTCTTCGGCCTCGGCGCCTCGGCCCCGGTGGCCTTGGACGCGCAGCACAAGTTCTTCCGCTTCAACCTGGCGGTGTCGGCCCATGCCGACGTGCTGATGCAACGCATGCTGGCCTCGGTGGCGCACACCGGCGACCTATTCGTAATCATCTCCTACACCGGCCGCACCCGCGAACTGGTGGAGGTCGCGCGCCTGGCCCGCGAGAACGGCGCCTCGGTGCTCGCCCTGACCGCTGCCGGCTCACCGCTGGACAAGGCCTGCAGCCTGAGCCTGCACATCCCGCTGCCGGAAGACACCGACATCTATATGCCAATGACGTCGCGGATCATCCAACTGACCGTGCTCGATGTATTGGCCACCGGCATGACCCTGCGCCGTGGCGTCGACTTCCAGCCACACTTGCGCAAGATCAAGGAAAGCCTCAACGCCAGCCGCTACCCGATCGACGACGAACTCAACTGAGCCGGTGCGCCTGCAGGCGCAAGTGGGCCCGCTCACCCGGCTCCAGGCTCAATCCGTCGCCGCTGCCACTGGCCGCCTCGACGCAGATGAAGCCCAACGTCTCACGGCCGCTGACCCCCATCAGGGGACGGCTGCCGGGATGCCATACCACGGTGTCATCGCTGTCACCGGTATCGATACACAGTTGACGCTTCCAGGCCGGATCATGCAACTGCACCATCGCCGTTCCCGGATAGACGCGCTGACAGCCTCCATGGACCTTCAACGCCTCTTTCTGCCGGCAGGCCTGACGGTTCAAACGGTCGTAACCTTCAATGTTTTCAAGCCCAGACAGCGCTATCTCAGACACGTCGCTAATACGCCAATAAGCCAGCAGCGCATGGCTCAGCTGACAAGGCTCGCTGTCCTGATGCTCTGTGCTGAGCCGCAATTCCATGCTCTTGCCCAGGCGCGCATGCAGGTCGACCTGCCAGTCGCACAGTTGCAGGCGCCATTTCAGGGTCACGCCCTCCTCGTCCTCACGGCTGTCGACCAGCTTCCAGTCGAGCAACCGCGCCCAGCCATGGGCGGGCCACAGGTCCTCGCTGGGATGGCGGCCATACCAGGGCCAGCACACCGGCACGCCCCCACGAATCGCCCCGACCTGCGGCCACTGCTCGGCACACCACAGCCAAGGATGTTCGCCCCGTGGCTGGAAATGCAGCAACTGCGCGCCCTGTCGGCTGAAGACTGCCTGGCAACTGGGGTGATCGATGATCAGCACATCACGCTGCTGGTAACGCTCCCACTCGAAAGTTGGCCTGGGCCGCCGCGTGGTGAAGAAGCGGTGGAGCGGATGTTCGGGCATGGTTCAGAACTCTTGTTGTCATTAGATAGCGCTGTCTCAGCCTAAGCCGAAGGCCAGTCATAACCTGCCAGGGCCGCATGGCGGCCCATCACGACACAAGGCCGCTCACCGCAGGACGTGTGGGAGGGGCCTTGTGTCGCGATCGCAGGGTTGGCGTAAATTTACAACAATTTATCTCAGAAGGAAGACTGAATCTTCAAGCCGGCGACCAGCGCGTTGTCCACCTCGTCCACGCCGCCCGGGCTCTTGATGTACTGCAGGTTGGGCCGCACGGTCAGCCAGTTGGTGACATGGAAGCCGTAGTACAGCTCGGCATTGTACTCAGTGCGCTGCAGTGGCACGAAGCCCGGATTGTCGTAATCATCGATACCGCTCTGGGCATTGAGCAATTGGGCACGCTTCTTCACATCGTCGTTGACGTGAATACGGGCGATACCGAAACCGATGTCGTCCTTGGGCCGTGCATCGAAGGCACCCTTGTAGACCAGGCCGACCTGCTGATAGTTGTCGACCACGTTGGTGGCCTTGTCATGCACGGTGAAGTTGGCGAACAAGCTCAGGCCACGGCTAGCGTCACCGTTGTGCGCGGTGACCTGCTGCTGCGCCACCACCCACCAGCCATGCTTGCTGGAATGGGACTTGAAGGCCTCTCCCGTCACCCCTTGGGGCTGGCCATTGATATCGTCGTAGACATCATCAGCCTTGGCCGTGCTGTAGTAGTAACCCAGGCGGTACTCGCCCGGCAGGCCATTGACCTGTGGCGACCACACCATTTCCACCGGCAGAAGCGCGCCCTTGGTGCCGCTGCCACTGAGCTTGAAGCCGTTGCCGGTCTCGAGGTTGGAGGGGTTCTGCTCGAAGGCGCCGACCTGGACGAAGAATTCCGGGGTGATGTTGTACTTGACCCGCAACGCCCACTGGCTGACTGGCCAGTTGTACCAGATGCCCCCCACCCAGTTGCCTACCTGAGAGCCGCAGAAGGCCAGGTTCTGGAAGTCGCAGGGGAAGCTGTTGAAATCCTCGCCTTCACCGAAGCGGCCGAATTTCACATCCAGGGCGCCGTCGAAATACTTCTGCTTGATCCACATCTGGGTCAGGCGCCAGGTCTGGCCACGACCCCAGACTTCCTGCACCGAGCTGAACTGCCCAGCACGTGGGTCACTGATGCGGTCGTTGGACAGGTTGCGCCCGCTACGCTCGGTGATCGCCAGCTTGAACTCGGTGTCCTGCCAGCCGAGGATCTTCTCCAGATCCAGGTGCATGCCCAGCGCGAACTGGTCGCTGTAGCGTGCGGTCTTGTCGTCGTTGTAGCCACCGTTTAGGTTGCCGGCCACTTCCCCGACATAGTCCAGGGTGAAGTCGTAGCCCTTTTCCAACAGCTCGGTACGGGTACCGCCCCAATCGCCGCTCATCCATTTCGACTCCGGCGAGAAGGCCTCCGCGGCCTGCGCCGCGCCGGTAGCGCCCAATGCCGCGAGCAGGGTCAACGATCCCAGCGACCTGATGCTTTTGCGATGATCCATCCCTTGTGTCCTCGATTTATTGTTCTTGATGGGTTTAGACGATCTACATCGATTCAACGACCCGTGAAGCGGGCCACGTTATCCCGGCTACCGCTGGCAGGTGCGGTGATATCCAGGCGTTCGCCACTGCTGGCGTCGAACAGCAGGACCCGGCCAGGGTCGAACTGCAGGGTCAAGGTGTCGCCGATACGGCAACTGACATCCGGGGCCAGGCGGCAACACACCTTGGTCTGGTTGAGGGTGACGAATACCAGCAAGTCTGGGCCGGTAGGCTCTGTGATCTGCACCTCGGCGCGAAGGCTCGGCAGGCCGTTGCCCGCGCCTGCAGCCAGGGAAATCTGCTCGGGACGGATACCCAGGATCACCTCGCGATCCTCCAGGCCTGTGCCAGCCAGCCCCAGCGGCAACTCGCAACGCGCCTGGCCGCTGTCGAGCAGCGCCAGCAAACGCCCTTCCTGCTGCCTCAGGCGCACTGGAATGAAGTTCATCGGTGGTGAGCCGATGAAGCTGGCGACAAACAAGTTCGCCGGATCGTTGTAGATCTGCTGCGGTGTGCCGAACTGCTGGATCAACCCGTCCTTCATCACCGCCACCTTGTCGCCCAGGGTCATGGCCTCGATCTGGTCGTGGGTCACGTACACCGTGGTGGTCTTCAGGCGCTGGTGCATCAGCTTGATTTCGGTGCGCATCTCCACCCGCAGCTTGGCATCCAGGTTCGACAGCGGTTCGTCGAACAGGTAGATCTTCGGCCTGCGCGCCAGCGCCCGACCCATGGCCACGCGTTGCTGCTGGCCACCGGAAAGCTGGCCCGGCTTGCGCCCGAGCAAGTGCTCGATCTGCAGCAGCTTGGCGACCCGTGCCACCTCCTCGTCGATGGCCGCCTGGCTCATCTTGCGGATCTTCAGGCCGAAGGCGATGTTGTCGCGCACACTCATGGTCGGGTACAGCGCGTAGGACTGGAAGACCATGGCGATGTCCCGGTCCTTGGGGCTCATGCCGCTGATGTCGGCGTCATCCACCAGGATCTCGCCACCGCTGATCTGCTCGAGGCCCGCGATGCAGTTCATCAACGTCGACTTGCCGCAGCCGGAGGGGCCGACGAGGATCAGGAACTCACCGGAGTCGATGGCCAGGTCGATGGCCTTGAGGGTGTCCGGCAGGCCGCTGCCGTAGGTCTTGTTGACGTTGCGTAGTTGAAGACGTGCCATGTGCCTACCCCTTGACCGCGCCGGCGGTGAGGCCGCGCAGGAAATATTTGCCAGCCACGACATAGACCAGCAGGGTCGGTAACCCGGCGATCATTGCCGCTGCCATGTCGACGTTGTATTCCTTGACCCCTGTGCTGGTGTTGACCAGGTTGTTCAGGGCCACGGTGATCGGCTGGGCATCGCCACTGGCGAAGACCACGCCGAAGAGAAAGTCGTTCCAAATCTGAGTGAATTGCCAGATCAGGCAGACCATGATGATCGGCACCGACATAGGCAGGAGGATCCTGCCGAAGATGGTGAAGAAGCCGGCGCCATCCAGGCGTGCCGCCCGCACTAGGGCCTCGGGTACGCTGCAGTAGTAGTTGCGGAAGAATAGCGTGGTGAAGGCCAGGCCATAGACCACGTGCACCAGCACCAAGCCTGTAGTGGTACTGGCCAGGCCCAGCTTGCCAAGGGTGAAGGACGCCGGCAGCAGCACCGTCTGGAACGGCAGGAAGCAGCCGAACAGCAACAGGCCGAAAAACAGCTGCGAGCCACGGAAGCGCCACATCGACAGCACATAGCCATTGAGCGCGCCAAGCAAAGTCGAGATCAGCACCGCAGGCACGGTGATCTTCACCGAGTTCCAGAAGTAGCCGCCTACCGTATCCCAGGCCTTGACCCAACCGATGCCGGTGACCACCTCGGGCCAGCTCAACAGGTTGCCCGTGCGAATGTCTTCCGGCGACTTGAAGCTGGTCAGCAGCATCACGATCAACGGGATCAGGTACAGCGCGCAAGCCACCAGCAAGGTGCCGTGGATGGCCAGGCGGCCGGGGGAAAACCAGCGTGGACTAGTCATGGCGCTTGTTCCTCAATTCCGAATACAGGTAAGGCACCAGGATTGCCAGGATCGCGCCGAGCATCAGGATGGCGCTGGCCGAGCCCATGCCCATCTGGCCACGGCTGAAGGTGAAGGAGTACATGAACATCGCCGGCAAGTCCGAGGCGTAACCAGGGCCACCCGCCGTCATCGCCGCGACCAGGTCGAAGCTCTTGATGGCGATGTGCGCGAGAATCATCAGGGCGCTGAAGAACACCGGGCGTAGGCTCGGCAGGACGATGCGCAGGTAGATGCGTGGCAGGCTCGCACCATCGACCTGGGCGGCCCGCACGATCGACGGGTCGACCCCGCGCAGGCCGGCCAGGAACAGCGCCATGACGAAGCCCGAGGCCTGCCAGACGGCGGCGATCACCAGGCAGTACACCACCCGATCCGGGTCCACCAGCCAGTCGAAACGGAAGCCCTCCCAGCCCCAGTCGCGCAACAGCTTGTCCAGGCCCAGGCCTGGGTTGAGCAGCCACTTCCAGGCCGTGCCGGTGACGATCATCGACAAGGCCATGGGGTAAAGGTAGATGGTGCGGATGAAGCCTTCGCGGCGGATACGCTGGTCCAGCAGCACGGCCAGCAGCACACCGATGGCCAGGCTGATGGCGATGAACAGGCCGCCGAAAACCAGCAGGTTCTTGCTGGCGACCCACCAGCGGTCGTTATCCATCAGCTTGAGGTACTGGGCCAGGCCAACCCACTTGTAGCTGGGCATGAAGCTTGAATTGGTGAAGGACAGCACGAAAGTCCAGAGGATGTAGCCGTAGAAACCCACCAGGACGATCAGCATGCTTGGCGCCAGCACCAGCTTCGGCAGCCAGCGTTGCAGGGCATCCAAGGGGGAGGCCCTGAGGCGTGTGGCGATAGTGTTCATGTGTTGTGATCTCACGTTCGGCGGCGCTGCTATTAGCAGGCTTCGCCAGCTCCCACAAAGTCCCTGCATACCTCTGTTTTTGAGGGCGACGCTATACCTGCGGGAGCTGGTGAATCCTGCGGAAGGGGCCCCGCAGGTCGGATGCCTGGAGCCTTTACTTGGCCGACTTGATCGCCGAGTTGAGCTGCTGGACCGCCTTGGCCGGATCAGCCTTGGGGTCGTTGAGGAAGTTGGTGACCACATCGAAGATGGCCCCCTGCACCGCCAGCGAGGACGCCATGTTGTGCGCCATGCTCGGCTGCAGGCCATCGCCCTGCTCGGCCTCCTTGAAGTCTTTGGCCGACTGCTGGGTGCAGGCGTCGAAGGCGCTCATGTCCATGTCCTGGCGTACCGGCAAGGACCCCTTGTTCTGGTTGAACACGGTCTGGAAGCGGGGCTCCAGGGCGACCTTGGCCAGGTCGTTCTGGGCCTTGATGTCGTTCTCGTTCTTCAGCTTGAACATCGCCAGCGAGTCGATGTTGTAGGTGAAACTGCCCTGGGTACCCGGGAATGCAACGCACTGGTAATCCTGGCCAGCGACCTTGCCAGCGGCAGTCCATTCGCTCTTGGCCCAGTCGCCCATGATCTGCATCCCGGCCCGGCCATTGATCACCTCGGCGGCGGCAATGTTCCAGTCACGCCCAGCCCGGTTCGGGTCCATGTAGGTGCCCAGGCGCTGCAAGGTCTTGAACACCTCGACCATCTGCTCGCCGGTCAGGGTGGCTTCATCATTGTCGACGAAGGCGGCGTGGTAGCCCTTGGGCCCGAGGATGCTCAGGGCCAGGTTTTCGAAGACAGTGCTGTCCTGCCATGGCTGGCCGCCATGGGCCAGGGGCTGGAAGCCGGCGGCCTTGAGTTTGTCGGCAGCGTCGAAGAGTTCATCGAGGGTGGTGGGCACCTTGGCGCCGGCTTTCTCGAAGACTTGCGGGTTGACCCACAGCCAGTTGACCCGGTGGATGTTCACCGGCACGGCCACATAGTGGCCGTCATACTTCATGATCTGGGCGACCTTGGCCGGCAGCAGAGAGTCCCAGTTGTTGGCCTTGGACACATCGTCCAGTTCGGTGAGCAGGCCCAGGGCGCCCCACTCCTGGATGTCCGGGCCCTTGATCTGTGCCGCGGCAGGCGGGTTACCGGCCACGGCGCGGCTCTTGAGCACGGTCATGGCCGCAGCGCCGCCGCCACCGGCGACGGCATTGTCCTTCCAGGTGAAACCGTCTTGCTGCACTTGTTCTTTGAGGGTTTGGACCGCCGCGGCTTCGCCGCCCGAGGTCCACCAATGCAGCACTTCGACAGTGCCGTTGTCGGCGGCGACAGCGCCCAGGGGCAACAAGGAGGCGAGGGAAATGACAGCGGCGAGACGATTGAACGCATTCATCGTGAAGAACCTTTTCTTGTTGTTATGCAGAGGCAAGTCATGGGTGCTTGCGCTTGCATCGGAGTCTAACCAGCCATGACTGGCCGACAGGTAACGAAGGGATGCGCGAATGTCACCAACTTGTGACATTCGCCGCTCAGTCTGGCGAACGCGGCAGGCTCAAGGTCACCCGCAGGCCGCCCTGGCGCAGGTTGAGCAGGCTGACCTCGCCGCCATGGCTGTGCGCGATGTTGCGCGCGATACCCAGGCCCAGGCCATAGCCCTGCTGCTGCGCGGCCAGGCGGAAGTGCGGCTCGAACACCCGCTCCAGGCGTTGCTCGGGCACGCCGGGGCCCTGGTCGTCGACCTGCAGGACGACACCGCTGGCACTGTCGAGGATGCGCAAGTGCGCGCGCTCGCCGTACTTGATCGCGTTGTCGATCAGGTTGCCGATGCAACGCCGAAGGGCCAGGGGCTTGCCCGGATAAGGCGCCAAGGCGCGGCCTTCCAGGGTGATGCGCCCACTGTCGAGGTAGGGTTCGGCGAGAATCTCCAGCACCTGGTTAAGGTCGATCGGCTCGATGTTCTCGTGAATGTCGGTGTCCTTCACGCACTGCAGGGCGCCTTTGACCAGCAGTTCCAACTCGTCGAGGTCGCGGCCGAACTTCGCCTGCAACTGTTCGTCCTCCAGCAGCTCGACACGCAAGCGCAAGCGGGTGATAGGCGTACGCAAGTCATGGGAAATGGCGCTGAACAACTGGCTGCGCTCGGTCAGGTAACGGCTGATGCGCTCGCGCATGTTGTTGAAGGCACGCCCCACCTCCACCACCTCGCTGCCACCACCTTCGGCCACCGGCGCCACATCGGCGCCCAGCGACATCTCCCTCGCCGCCCGCGCCAGGCGCTTGAGTGGGCGACTCTGCCAATGCACCAAAAGGCCGATGAAGAGCAACAGGAACGCACTGGTCAGGCCTATGAAACCTAACTGCTGGCGAGGCAGGCGCTCGGCCTCCAGGCTGGTGTAGGGCTCGGGCATCAATGAGGCGATGTACAGCCATTCGCCTTCGCCCAGGCGAATCTGGGTCACCAGCACCGGCGGGTTGAGCGGCTCAAGGGTCAGCGAGTAATGCGCCCACGAGCGCGGTAGCTCATCGAGCTTGAGGCCACTGTTGAAGATCCGCAGTTCCTGAGGGCTGACGAACTCGACGGAGATTTCCATGCGCGGGCCCAGGCGCTCGCGCAACACCTGCTCGAAGACCTCGATTACCGCTTGCTTGCGCGGCGTGATTGGCAATACCGGCATCTCCAGCGGCTTGTCATTGAGCGAAACGACGAAGCGCGTGCCGCCCATACTCCGCAGTTGGTCCAGCACCATGGGCCGGTAGGCCACCGGCAGGGAACGGAAGTAGCTGACGCTGGCACTCATCGAGTGAGCCAAGCTGCGGGCGCTGGCCTGTAGGCCTTGCAACTGACTGGCGCGCAACTGCGAGACCCAGATCAGGCTCGACAACCCTTGGGCCAGCAGCACCACCAGCAGGGTCAGCAGCAGCATGCGGCCGAGCAGCGAGCGCGGCAGCAGGCGCCAGCGTGGATCAGGACGCGGGGCTGACATGCGCCGCCAGGAGGTAGCCGCTGCCGCGCACGGTGCGGATCAGCCGCGCCGGCTTTCCGGTGTCACGCAAACGCTGGCGCAGGCGGCTGACCGCCATGTCGACGATACGGTCCAGTGGCATCGGTTCACGGCCACGGGTGGCGTTGCCGATGGTGTCGCGGTCGAGAATCTGCTGGGGGTTGTCGAGGAACAGCTTGAGCAGGGCGAAGTCAGCGCCGGAAAGGATTACCTCCTCGCCGTCGCGATGGAACAGGCGATGGCTGACTGTATCCAGGCGCCAGTCATCGAAGACCA
The DNA here is from genome assembly GCF_054889225.1 of Pseudomonas sp. X10. Taxonomy (NCBI): domain Bacteria; kingdom Pseudomonadati; phylum Pseudomonadota; class Gammaproteobacteria; order Pseudomonadales; family Pseudomonadaceae; genus Pseudomonas; species Pseudomonas sp. X10. The sequence continues at coordinate 4,512,054 of NZ_CM142677.1, forward strand.
GCACCTCGCTGCCACGCTCCTGGCCGAAGCCGGCGCGGCGCAGCAACGCCTTGATCCGCGCCTGCAGCTCGCGGGGGCTGAACGGCTTGCCCAGGTAGTCGTCGGCGCCCAGCTCCAAGCCGATGACACGGTCGGCCTCGTCGGAGCTGGCGGTCAGCATGATGATCGGCACCCGCGCCTGGCGTGGGTGCTGGCGCACCCAGCGGCACAGGCTGAAGCCATCTTCATCGGGCAGCATCACATCGAGGATCACCAGGTCGCAGGGAGCCGCCTCCAGCGCCTGGCGAAAGCCCTGGCCATCGGCCTCGGCGCGCACCTGGAAGCCGGAGCGGCTCAGATAGGTCTGCAACAGTTCGCGGATTTCCTGGTCGTCATCGACCATCAGGATCGATCTACCGGCAGTGCTCACAAAAGTCCCATCCCCTGGTCGACGCGGGTCTGCTGCCCGCTGTTCGTCTAGCCTCAGTGCTCGATCACCTGCTGCAACGCCACTCCAGCGCCGAGCAAGCCGGAAAACTCCGCCGTCACCAGCCATACCGGCACATCGGCGAAGTAGCCACTCATGCAGCCCTTGTCGGCGAAACTCTCGGCGAAGCCACTGCGCAGGAAAAGCTCGGCGAAGCGTGGAATCACACCCCCGACAATATACACACCCCCACGAGCGCCAAGGGTCAGCACATTGTTACCGGCCACGCGCCCAAGGAAGCGGCAGAACTGCTCGATCACCGCCAGCGCCAACGGTTCGCCGGCCAGCGCGGCATCGGTGATCTGCGCCGGCGTCTTGTACTTCACGGCCTCGCCGTCCAGGGCGCAGATCGCCTGATAGAGGCGCACCAGGCCACCACCACTGAGCACGGTTTCGGCGCTGACATGACCGACCTGGCTCTGGATCTGCTGGTGGATCGCCGCTTCGCGGGCGTTGCCCACCGGCAGGTCGACGTGCCCGCCCTCCCCCGGCAAGGCCAACCAGCGCTGGCCACCGAGGTTCAGCAAGGTGCCGACGCCGAGCCCCGTGCCCGGGCCGATGACCAGCGCCGGGCGCGCCGGGTCGGCCTGGCCCGCGCAGACTTCGTGATACTCACCCTCCTGCAGGCGGGTCATGCCCAAGGCCATGGCGGAAAAATCGTTGATCAACAGCAACTGCCCGACCTGCAAGGTCTGGCAGAAGGCGCGGCGGCTGAGGCGCCAGTGGTTGTTGGTGAAGCGGAACTCGTCACCGTCCACCGGCCCAGCCACCGCCAGGCACACCGCCGACAGCCCACCACGGGCGATGCCCTGCTCCTGCAGATAGGCCTCGATGGCCTGCTCGGGGCTGGTGTAGTCGGCGGTCGCCAGTACCTGCACAGCCTGCAGTTGATTGTCCTGCCACAGGGCGAAGCGGGCGTTGGTACCACCGATGTCCCCCACCAACGCGGCTTTCATTTGAGGTTCTCCAGAGCCGATGTGAAGGCGCTGGCGCCCTGCTCGGCCGGACTCAGGGCCATGCGCATGAAGCCGAAGAGCTCGCGGCCGCAGCCCAGGTCATTGCCCTGCGGCGCAGCCGGCAGGTCACGGGCGGCCAATTCCTGCTCCGACACCTGTACCCGCAGCGTCCCCTCGACACCGTCCACTCGCACGATATCACCATCGCGCACCCGCGCCAGCGGGCCGCCGTCGAAGGCTTCCGGACAGACGTGGATGGCCGCCGGGATCTTGCCCGAGGCACCGGACATACGCCCATCGGTGACCAACGCCACCTTGAAGCCGCGGTCCTGCAGCACGCCGAGGAAGGGGGTCATCTTGTGCAGTTCAGGCATGCCATTGCAGCGAGGCCCCTGGAAGCGCACCACGGCGACGAAATCACGCTCCAGTTCGCCAGCCTTGAAGGCATCGGCCAGCGCCTGCTGGTCATGGAACACTCGCGCCGGAGCCTCCACCACCTGGTGCTCGGGCGCCACGGCAGACACTTTCATCACCCCACGGCCAAGGTTGCCCTCCATCACCCGCAACCCACCCTCGGGCGAGAACGGCCGTGCCACGGGGCGCAGGATGTTCTCGTCGAGGCTGGTCTGCGGACCTTCGCGCCAGACCAGCTTGCCATTGTCGAGGAACGGCTCCTGGGTATAGCGGCGCAGGCCATGGCCGGCCACGGTGTTGACGTCTTCGTGGAGCAGCCCGGCATCGAGCAACTCGCGAATCAGGAAGGCCATGCCGCCCGCCGCCTGGAAATGGTTGATGTCGGCCTTGCCGTTGGGATAGACGTGAGACAGGGTCGGCACCACCTCGGACAACTCGGCCATGTCTTGCCAGGTCAGCTGGATACCCGCCGCCTGGGCGATGGCCGGCATGTGCAGGGTATGGTTGGTGGAGCCGCCGGTGGCATGCAGGGCGACGATGGAATTGACCAGCGCCTTTTCGTCGACGATCTCGCCCAACGGCATGAAACTGCCGCTGGCCTTGGTCATGCGCGTGACCTGTTGCGCCGCCTCGGCGGTCAAGGCATCACGCAACGGCGTGTAGGGGTTGACGAAGGATGCGCCCGGCAGATGCAGGCCCATCACCTCCATCAGCAATTGGTTGGTGTTAGCCGTGCCGTAGAAGGTGCAGGTGCCAGGGCTGTGGTAGGACTTCATTTCCGACTCCAGCAGCTCTTCGCGGCTGGCCTTGCCCTCGGCGTAGCGCTGGCGGACGTCGGCCTTTTCCTTGTTGGAAATCCCCGAGGGCATCGGCCCGCCCGGCACGAAGATGGTCGGCAGGTGGCCGAAGCGTAGGGCACCCATCATCAAGCCCGGGACGATCTTGTCGCAGATACCGAGCATCAACGCCGCGTCGAACATGTTGTGCGACAGGGCGATGGCAGTGGACATGGCGATCACTTCACGGCTGGCGATGCCCAGTTCCATGCCCGGCTCGCCCTGGGTCACGCCGTCGCACATGGCCGGCACGCCGCCAGCGAACTGGCCGACCGAACCGATCTCGCGCAAGGCCTGCTTGATCTGCTCCGGATAGTGCTCGTAGGGCTGGTGTGCCGAAAGCATGTCGTTGTAGGCCGAGACGATGGCGACGTTGGCCGCGTTCATCAGCCGCAGGCTCTGCTTGTCCTGGGAGCCGCACCCCGCCACGCCGTGGGCGAAGTTGGCGCACTGCAGCTTGGCACGCATCGGTCCGTCACTGGCCGCGCCGCGAATCAGTTGCAGGTAACGTTCACGGGTAGGGCGACTGCGGGCGATCAGCCGTTCGGTAACCTCAAGGATGCGCGGATGCATGTACTGGACTCCAGGCTAACAGTGGGGGTGATCTCTGCGGGCGTTTCACTTCCAAACGATTGCGACCTAGGCTCAAGGCAGGTGCTTGTCGCATCGAGAGGTACGGCCCGGCCGATCACTCGTTGTAGATTAACCAAAATACTGCCATCAAAAAGGCTTGTTTTCTATCGAATTGAGAATAATCTTGTAATTCCAACAACAAAACCGTTTCAGTGAAGCCATCTCTTTTTGCCACAGGCTTCACCCGGTCTGCCAGAGGTAGTGCCATGACCCTTCGCATCGCCATCAATGGATTCGGCCGCATCGGACGCAACGTCCTGCGCGCACTCTATACCCAAGGCTACCGCCAGGACCTGCAGGTCGTCGCCATCAATGACCTTGGCGACAGCGCGATGAACGCGCACCTACTCAAGTACGACAGCGTCCATGGCACTTTCGATGCCACTGTCGAGGCCGACCACGAAAGTCTGACGGTCAATGGCGACCGTATATCCGTCAGTGCTATCCGCAACCCGGCCGAACTGCCCTGGAAGGCCGAATCGGTGGACGTGGTGTTCGAGTGTACCGGGCTGTTCACCGATCGTACCAAGGCCGCCGCGCATCTGGCTGCGGGCGCCGGCAAGGTGATCATCTCGGCGCCAGCCAAGGGAGCCGACGCCACGGTGGTCTACGGGGTCAACCACGATATCCTGCGCCCATCCCACCAGATCATCTCCAACGCCTCCTGCACCACCAACTGCCTGGCCCCGCTGGCCCAGGTACTGCACCGCGAATACGGCATCGAACAAGGGTTGATGACCACCATCCATGCCTACACCAACGACCAGAACCTCACCGACGTCTACCACAGCGACCCATTCCGTGCCCGCTCGGCGACCCAGTCGATGATCCCTAGCAAGACCGGCGCCGCCGAAGCCGTGGGCCTGGTGCTGCCAGAACTGGCCGGCAAGCTCACCGGCATGGCCGTGCGGGTGCCAGTGATCAACGTTTCGCTGGTCGACCTGACCGTCAACCTCAAGCGCGAAGTCAGTGCCGACGAGGTTAACCAACTGTTCCTCGAAGCCAGCCGGCACTCCCGGGTACTGGGCTACAACGCCCTGCCGCTGGTGTCGTGCGACTTCAACCACAACCCGCTGTCGTCGATCTTCGACGCCAACCACACCCGTGCCAACGGCCGGATGCTCAAGGTCCTGGCCTGGTACGACAACGAATGGGGGTTCTCCAACCGCATGCTGGATAACTGCCTGGCGCTGTGCAACGCTCGCTAGCAGCGCAAGCCTCACAGCCGCGGGCTGCAAGAAAGAGCCAAAGCAGATCGTACCCCCTCCCACGATCTGCCTTGGCTTGGGGCTTCCTTACCCATTCTTTACCTAGGCAACACTTGACCAAAGCTATGGATGATAAGCATTATCATTCGCTAAGCATTGGTCAGGTATCCCCGTGAGTCAGTCTCGGTTCAACACAGTTTTCCTCACCCAGCGCCTCACGCTGCTGCGTACGCTGCAACGCATGGTGGACAATCCCAGTACCGCCGAGGATCTGTTGCAGGAAACTTACCTGCGTGTGACCCGAGCCCTGAGCGAGCGCCCCATCGAACACCTGGAGCCGTTCGTCTTCCAGACTGCCCGCAACCTCGCCCTGGACCACCTGCGTGCCCGTCGCGTGCAATCACGTACCCTGCTCGACGACGTCCCCGAGCAGGTGCTGCACAATGTCGCCGCCCCCGTGGGCAGCAGCGAGGATGCCGCCCATGCCGAGCAATTGCTCAAACACCTGAGCGCCAGCCTTGGCCAATTGACCCCGCGCCAGCAACGCATCTTCATCCTCAGCCGGCTGCATGGCGCCAGTTACCTGGAAATCGCCGGACAGTTGAAAGTGTCGGCAAGCACGGTACAGAAGGAACTGAAACTGATCATGGCGATCTGCATGGGCGTGGCCGACCGGCTCAAGTAGGCCGACCGCTCGACATCTGGTTGGGCAAAGCGCTTGCCATGCCCCGGCACAGCCCCGATCATTCCAAGAAAACGCCTACCGCAAGGAACCCCCGTGACCGACAGCCCTGCCCCTCGCCCGTCACCTGCCGAGCCTGACGCCCGCGCCCGTGCCATGGACGAGGCGCTGGACTGGCTCATCCGCCTGCAGTGCCCCAGCGAAGACGATACCCGCGCCTTCGAGGCCTGGCTGGAGGCCGACCCGGCCAATGCCAGCGCCTACGTGGAAGCCGAAGCCCTATGGAACGGCAACCCGTTGCGCCAGGCCGCCACGCAGTTGCAGCAAAGTCGTCGCAAATCCCTGGGCGGACGCCTGCGCACCTACTGGAAACCCCTGGCCACAGCCGCCGTGCTGCTGGTCGGGCTGTTCACCTTCGGCAACCTGCCGGTGCGCCTGCAAGCCGATCACCTGACGGTGGTCGGCGAACGCCAGCGCCTGCAACTGGAGGACGGCTCGAAGGTTCTGCTCAACACCAATTCGGCCTTCGCCAGCAACCTGCAGGGCGACCGCCGGATCGCACGCCTACTGCAGGGCGAGGCCTATTTCGAGATTCCCGGCGGCAGCCAACTGCCGCTGGAGGTGCAGGCCGGGCCGCTGCGCGCCCATGTCCGCGACACCGACTTCGCCGTGCGCTACCTCAATGGCGAGGCGCAAGTCAGGGTGCAGCGTGGCGATGTCGACCTGCAGGCCGACAGCGACCAACGCATCCGCCTGAGCGCCGGCGACAGTATCAGTGTCGGCCCCCATGGCTTCGGCCAGCGTGAACGTCCGGACATGAACCAGGACCTGGCCTGGGTCCAAGGCCGCCTGGTGTTCGAGAACTGCCCGCTGAGCCAGGTACTCGATGAGGTGCGCCGCTACTACCCGGGCTGGATCATCAGCCGCAACGAACGCCTGGAACAGGTGGCGGTCACCGGTAACTACCGCCTCGACCAGCCGCTGGAGACCTTACGCGCCCTGGCCCACATCACGTCGGCGCAATTGCACGAATACCCGGCCGTGGTCATTCTCAACTGATCTGAAACTTTTTTTTACGCGATAGCACTGCCCCACTCGTCTCGTTATAGCCAATGCAACTGATTCTTGTTTTGAATCAGACGTTTCCTATAACAATGCGCGACAGGGAGCGCTATCCGATGTCCACAGGTTCAACCCGCCAGTCCACTTCCTCCCGCCGCATGGGTCAGCGCTGCAGCCTGTCCCTGCTGACCTTGGCGCTGCTCGCCAGCGGTGCCTGCAGCCTGCCAGCCCTGGCTGCGGAGCCTGCCCTGGCCAGCAGCCCGCGCATGGGCGACTACCGCTTCGCCATCGCCCAACAGCCTCTGGTCTCGGCCATCAACGCCTTCACCCAGGTCACTGGCTGGCAGGTCGGCTTCTCCGCCGAGCTGGCCGAGGGCGTGTCCTCGCCGGGCGTGCAAGGCTCGCTGACGCCAGACGCGGCCCTACGCCACCTGCTGAGCGGCACCGGCTTGAACTACCGCAAGATCGGCAACGGCAACGTGGTGCTGGAGCGCCAGGTGGCGAGCAACGCCATCGCCTTGCAGCAACTCACCGTCAGTGCCACCCGCAGCGCCCAGGATGTCAGCCAGGTACCCAGCACCGTCTCGGTACAGACCCGCGAGCAACTGGACCGGCAGAACGTCAACAACATCCAGGAACTGGTGCGCTACGAACCGGGTGTATCGGTCAGCGGCACTGGCCAGCGCAGCGGCCTGAACGGCTACAACATCCGCGGCATCGACGGCGAGCGGATCCTGACCCAGGTCGATGGCGTCTCGATCCCCGACAGTTTCTTCTACGGCCCCTATGCCCAGACCCAGCGCAACTATGTCGACCCTGAAATCGTCAAGCGCGTGGAGATTCTCCGTGGCCCGGCCTCGGTGCTGTACGGCAGCAACGCCATTGGCGGTGCGGTGAGCTACTTCACCCTCGATCCAGAAGACATCATCAAGCCCGGCAAGGACGTCGGCGCACGCCTGAAGGCCGGCTACAGCTCCGCCGACGAGAGCTGGCTGACCTCGGCCACCGTCGCTGGCCGCCAGGGCGACTTCGACGGTTTGCTGCACCTGAGCCAGCGCAATGGGCATGAAACCGAGTCCTATGGTAGCCACGGCGGCACTGGCCTGGAGCGCACCGAGGCCAACCCCGAAGACGTACGCACGACCAACGTACTGGCCAAGGTCGGCTGGAACTATGCCGATGACGCGCGCCTGGCGTTCACCTATGAGCGTTACAAGGATGATCGGGACCAGAACATTCTGAGCGCGGTGGGCGGCCCCTTCATCCCGGGCTTTGGCGCCATGAACTCCTATCGCATGCGGACTGGCAACGACACCGTCACTCGCGAACGCTTCGGCATCAATCACGAATTCGCACTCGACAGCCTGCTCGTCGATAACATGAAGTGGAGCCTGAACTACCAGATCGCCAAGACCGACCAGCGCACCGACGAACTTTATTTCGCCTCGGGGCGTGAGGTCTTCCGTGACCGGCAAACCACCTACAAGGACCGTCAATGGGTATTCGATGCCCAGTTGGACAAAGCCTTCAGCATCGGGCCAACCGAACACCTGTTGACGTACGGCACCACGCTCAAGCATGAGAAAGTCACCGGCTCGCGCAGCGGCACCGGCACCTGCCTCAACGTAGGCGGATCCTGTACCGCCATCGGCCAGGACAGCTCACGTGACGGCCAGGTCCTGGTCAGCGACTTCCCCGATCCGACCGTCAACACCTACAGCCTGTTCGTCCAGGACGAAATCCGCTGGAACCAGTGGACCTTCCTGCCGGGCGCGCGCTACGACTACACTCGCCTCGAGCCGAAAATGACCACGGAGTACCTGCGCGCGCTGCAAGGCTCGAGCACTGGCGCCCCGAGCGACATCGACGACTCGGACAAAAAATGGCATCGCGTCTCGCCCAAGTTCGGCGTGACCTATGCCTTCAATGACAACTACACCTGGTACGGCCAGTATGCCGAAGGGTTCCGCACGCCGACCGCCAAAGCCCTGTATGGCCGTTTCGAAAACCCGGGCCTGGACTACAGCGTTCGCCCGAATCCGGACCTGGAACCGGAAAAGAGCAAGAGCTATGAAACCGGCCTGCGTGGCAACTTCGATGCCGGCAACTTCGACGTGGCGGTGTTCTACAACAAGTACCGCGACTTCATCAATGAAGACGCCGTGCAGTCCGCTGACCTGGAGTCGACCTTCCAGGCCAACAACATCAAGCACGCCACCATCAAGGGTGCCGAGTTCAAGGGCCGCCTGAACCTCGACCATTTCGGTGCGCCGCAAGGCTTGTACACCCAGGGCTCGCTGGCCTACGCCCATGGCCGCAATGACGACAACGGCCAACCGCTCAACAGCGTCAACCCGCTGACCGCCGTGATCGGCCTGGGTTACGAGCAGCAGAACTACGGTGGCCTGCTCAGCTGGACCCTGGTCAAGCGCAAGAACCGTGTCGACGACACCACCTTCTTCGCCCCCGACGGCACCAGCTCGCAGTTCCGTACACCGGGCTACGGCGTGCTAGACCTGACCGGCTTCTACAAGGTGACCGACGACATCACGGTCAATGCCGGCCTGTACAACCTGACCGACAAGAAGTACTGGCAATGGGACTCGGTGCGCGGCTACGACGGCCTGGGTGAGGCCGCCGTGACCCAACCCGCCAACCTCGACCGCCTGACCATGCCGGGCCGCAACTTCGCGATCAACCTGATCTGGGATATCTGATTCATCCCCTGGTCGCGGGGCAAGCCCGCTCCCATGCCCTCTACTGGAGGAAATGGGAGCGGGTTTGCCCCGCACTATTTTTAGCCGACCAGAGGTGAGGTTTTTTTACTGTCCCGCGTCTTCTGTTTCGTCTTGTTAGAAGACACGTCTACTTCCCAAGGATCGACCATGACCACCGCCCACACAACCGAGCGCGCCAGCCTGCGCTCGCAGCGCCTGAACCAACTGACCCACGCCCCGCACAGCGAGCTCGACGCCCTGGTCAAATCCCATGCGCCCTTCGACACGCGCGAGAGCTTTGCCCGTTTCGTGGTCGCCCAATACCTGTTCCAGTCCGAGCTGCAGGCCCTGTACAACGACCCGCAACTGATCGCCATCGTGCCCGACCTGGCCGAGCGCTGCCGAGCCGAACAGGCCCGCCTGGACCTGGCCGATCTCGACACCGATGTACCTGCTGCCGTCCCCGGCGCCCTGCACAACCCCAGCCTGGGTGAAGCCATGGGCTGGATCTTCGTCTCCGAAGGCTCCAAACTGGGCGCAGCGTTTCTGATCAAGCGTGCTGTCGGCCTGGGCCTGTCGGACAGCTTCGGGGCCCGTCACCTGGGCGAGCCGGCCGGTGGCCGTGCCGAAGGCTGGAAGCAGTTCACCCGCATTCTTGACGGCCTGGAGCTGAGCGCCGAGGAAGAAGCCGCCGCCGAACGTGGTGCCGTGGCTGCCTTCGAGCGTTTCACCGAGCTGCTCAAGCATGCCTACGCATCGAACGCGGAACTTGCCTGATACGCCTTCCCGGCCGCCCTATTGGCGGCCGGCCCTGACCAACCTGCAAAAGCCTTGCAGTCAACGAGCCCATGACCCGCCCAGCCGCCTCGAAACTGTCCCGCCTGCTGTTCGCTATCCTGGCCTATGTCAGCCTGGGGATCGGCCTGGTCGCCATCGTCATTCCGGGCCTGCCCACCACTGAATTCATCCTCCTCGCCGCCTGGGCCGCCACGCGCAGCTCGCCACGCCTGAGCGCCTGGCTGGAGAACCACCGGCTGTTCGGGCCGATCCTGCACAACTGGCGCAACGGCAAGGTGATCCAGCGCCGGGCCAAGGTCAGCGCCACCCTCAGCATGCTGCTCTGCGCCTGCCTGATGCTGGTGTTCCTCGAACACCGCTGGCCGGTGTTCCTGGCCATTGGCGGTATGGCCCTGGGCAACCTGTGGATCTGGTCGCGGCCGGAACGCGTCCACACCGCCTGCAGCAGCGGAATCCAACGCTAGGGCCACGGGCCACCCAGCCAGGGTTTGACCGCTAGCCCTGGATGTAATGCAATGACCTTGCCGAGGAGGACATTGCATGCAGCAACTGCTAAGCGTCATCGCCAAAGAACTGGCTCTCGACCCTGCCGCCGTGCGCTGGCATGGCAGCGGCGCCTTGCCTTCGACTTATGCCGTGACGGAGTTGGCCAGCGCCAGCATCGCCGTCGCAGGCCTGGCGCTGGCCAAGCTGCTGCAGGAACAGACCGGCGCCGAGCCATTGGTGCAGGTCGACCGTCGGCTGGCCTCGTTCTGGTTCGCCAGCAGCCTGCGCCCTCTGGGCTGGCAGGCACCGCCCCTGTGGGACGCCATCGCCGGCGACTATGCCACGAGCGATGGCTGGATTCGCCTGCACACCAACGCACCGCATCATCGCGCAGCCGTCGAGCGCGTGCTGGGCGCAGCCAATGAACGTGCCGAGGTCCTGCGGCGCGTGGCGCAGTGGCCGGCCAATGAACTGGAGCGGGCGGTAGTCGAGGCTGGTGGATGCGCCGCGCAGATGCGCAGTTGGCGGCAATGGTCAGCTCACCCCCAGGGCCAGGCCGTCAACGCCGAGCCGCTGATCCTGCAACAACCGGGGCCTGCCGGCATCACACGCGGCTGGACCGGAACCAGCACACAGCCATTGGCAGGGGTCAAGGTGCTGGACCTGACCCGTATCCTCGCCGGCCCCACCGCCAGCCGGCTACTGGCCGGGTTCGGCGCTGAGGTCTTGCGTATCGACCCGCCGGGGTGGGAAGAGCCTGCGGTGGTCGCCGAAGTCACCCTGGGCAAGCGCTGCGCCCGCCTCGATCTGCGCGCAACCGATGACCGCCAGGTATTCGAGCGCCTGCTGGCTAACACCGACATCCTCCTTCACGGCTACCGTGCCGACGCCCTGGAGCGCCTGGGCTATGGGCCAGAACAACGGCGCCTGCTCAACCCCGGCCTGATCGACGTCAGCCTCAATGCCTACGGTTGGAGTGGCCCGTGGCGGGACCGCCGGGGCTTCGACAGCCTGGTGCAGATGAGCACTGGCATCGCCCACGAAGGCATGCGCTGGCGGCAAGCCGAGCGACCAGTACCCCTGCCTGTACAGGCGCTGGACCATGCCACCGGCTACCTGATGGCAGCAGCCGCAATACACGCCTTCGCCGAGCGCCTACGCAACGGTCGCGGCGCCAGCGCACGCCTGTCGCTGGCGCGGACGGCAAAACTGCTGATCGAGCACGGTACGGTAAGCCATGATTTGCCACTGGCTGCAGAGTCAGAGCAGGACCTCGATCCGCACCTGGAGCAGACGCCCTGGGGACCGGCGCAAAGACTCAAGGGACCACTCTCGGTGGGTGAAACGACACTGCGCTGGGCGCGCGGCGCTTGCGCGCTGGGGTCGGCGCCGGCGCAGTGGTGATCCACACACCTTGCAGGCCCTGCCGCAACTGACGATGGCCGTAGCGGCCTTGATTGAAGATCAGTCCTACAAGCTCAACACCCCGGAATACAGCCCATAGGCCGCCAACCCGGCCCCCACCAGCACCGCCGCGAAAATCAACTTCTCCCAGGTGGTGAACAGAGCTTGCCCCTGCTCATGCTTGGCCCGGGCGAAGAGGATCACCCCGGGGGCATAGAGCAAGGCCGACAGCAGTAGGTATTTCAGGCCGCCGGCATACAACAGCCAGACCGCATACAACAGCGCGACCCCGGCGACCAGCAGGTCCTTGCGCCGCGCCCCCACGTGTCCGGCATAGCTCTCGCCCCGCACCGCCAGCAACACTGCATAGGCCGCCGACCAAAAGTACGGTACCAGGATCATCGACGATGCCAGATAGATCAGGCTGGTGTACGTGCCAGAGGAAACCAGGGTGATCAGCAGGAACCCCTGGATCATGCAGTTGGTCAGCCACAGGGCATTGACCGGCACATGGTTGGCGTTTTCCCGCGCCAGGAAGCGCGGCATGGTCTTGTCCCGGGCCGTGGCGAAGAGGATTTCCGCGCACAACAGGGCCCAGGAGAGCAAGGCCCCCAGCAACGACACCGCCAGGCCAATGCTAATCAGCAAGCCTCCCCAGGGGCCGACGATATGTTCGAGCACCGACGCCAATGATGGGTTCTGCAACTCGGCCAGTTCCGGCTGGGTCATCACCCCCAGCGACAGCACGTTGACCAGTACCAACAGCGCCAGCACGCCGAGAAAGCCGATCACGGTGGCCTTGCCCACATCGGAACGGCGTTGCGCCCGTCCGGAATACACGCTGGCGCCCTCGATGCCGATGAACACGAACACTGTCACCAGCATCATGTTGCGCACCTGCTCCAGTACGCTGCCGAACTTGGGGTTACTCATCCCCCAGATATCCCGGGTGAAGATATCGGCGCGGAAGGCCAAAGCGGCGATGACGATGAAAATCAGCAACGGCACCACCTTGGCCACGGTGGTCACCTGGTTGATGAAGGCCGCCTCCTTGATCCCGCGTAGCACCAGGAAGTGCACAGCCCAGAGCAGCAGCGAAGCGCAGCCGATGGCAACCGGTGTGTTGCCTTCGCCGAATACTGGAAAGTAGAAGCCCAGGGTGCTGAACAGCAGGACGAAGTAACCGACGTTGCCCAGCCAGGCGCTGATCCAGTAGCCCCAGGCCGAAGAAAAGCCCATGTAGTCGCCGAAGCCGGCCTTGGCGTAGGCATAGACCCCGGAGTCGAGCTCGGGTTTGCGGTTGGCCAGTGTCTGGAACACGAACGCCAGGGTCAGCATGCCCACTGCGGTGATGGCCCAACCGATCAGAACGGCGCCGACATCGGCACGCGCGGCCATGTTCTGCGGCAAGGAGAAGATGCCACCACCGATCATGGACCCGACGACCAAGGCGATCAGCGCACCCAGACGCAGCTTCTGTCCCGGTTCGCTCATACGGCCTCCTTTTCTTCGGCTGTAACCTGAATGAAACGCCTCTGCTATCTATATAAAGCCGCCCGCTACATATATTAGCCGAAGCCATTAAAGCTATAGCAGTCATAACTAGTTTGTCTATGCCACAACAGCCGGAGAACGCGCTTTCAGGGTTTATTTCGGGGCCTCTACAGCAATAAAAAAATTCCTTCGTAAAAATTTGCGAAAGCTGTAAAAGCGGCTAGCTTCAAGGTTCGCAGGCTAGCAGAGCGAACGCTTTGGGAAACATGGAGGTGCCAGCGCAAAAGGCCTGCGGCAATGCCGTCGGCACACTCCAGGAGCCGCATGCGGGGTGTTTTTCTACTCCTCATGTTGTCATGAACTGATCTACATCAGCGAATGACCCCGGCGTCGGATTTATTCTGTCGTCAACTTTCTCCTGGTATGGAGTTATTCAATGTCAGATTCTCCCGGAAAACTAAAACTGGGTGCACTTGTTGCACTTGTCGTCGGTTCAATGATTGGGGGCGGGATCTTCTCACTTCCCCAGAACATGGCAGCCAGCGCCGGTGTCGGCGCCGTGCTGATCGGCTGGGCCATCACCGCGGTGGGTATGCTCACCCTCGCCTTCGTATTCCAGACCCTGGCCAACCGCAAACCTGACCTGGACGGCGGCGTGTACGCCTACGCCAAGGCCGGTTTCGGCGACTACATGGGCTTTTCTTCGGCTTGGGGCTACTGGATCAGCGCCTGGCTGGGCAACGTCGGCTATTTCGTCCTGCTGTTCAGCACCCTGGGCTACTTCTTCCCGATCTTCGGTGAAGGCAATACGCTGGCAGCCATCATCGGCGCCTCGGTCCTGCTCTGGGCCGTGCACTTCCTGGTGCTGCGCGGAATCAAGGAAGCAGCCTTCATCAACTTGGTAACCACCATCGCCAAGGTGGTGCCGCTGGCGCTGTTCGTCCTGATCTGCCTGTTCGCCTTCAAGCTCGACGTGTTCACCGCCGACATCTGGGCGCTGGGCACGCCGGAGCTGGGCAGCGTGATGAACCAGGTGCGCAACATGATGCTCGTCACCGTCTGGGTGTTCATCGGTATCGAGGGTGCGAGCATCTTCTCCTCGCGGGCGGAAAAACGCTCCGACGTGGGCAAGGCCACGGTCATCGGCTTCATCACCGTGCTGCTGTTCCTGGTGCTGGTCAACGTGCTGTCGCTGGGCGTCATGACCCAGCCGGAACTGGCAGGGCTGCAGAACCCCTCGATGGCCGCCGTGCTGGAACACGTGGTGGGTCACTGGGGCGCGGTGCTGATCAGCGTCGGTCTGATCATCTCCCTGCTGGGTGCCCTGCTGTCATGGGTCCTGCTGTGCGCCGAAATCATGTTCGCCGCGGCCAAGGACCATACCATGCCGGAGTTCCTGCGCCGCGAGAACGCCAACCATGTGCCGGCCAACGCCCTGTGGCTGACCAACGCCATGGTGCAGGTCTTCCTGGTCATCACTCTGTTCTCCAACAGCACCTACCTCTCGCTGATCTACCTCGCCACCTCGATGATCCTGGTGCCCTACCTGTGGTCGGCGGCCTATGCGGTGCTGCTGGCGGTGCGTAGCGAAACCTACGAACAGGCCCTGGCCGAACGGCGCAAGGACCTGATCATTGGCGGCATCGCCCTGATCTACGCGATCTGGCTGCTGTATGCCGGTGGCGTGAAGTACCTGCTGCTCTCGGCCCTGCTCTATGCCCCTGGCGCCATCCTGTTCGCCAAGGCCAAGCGCGAGGTGGGCCAACCGATCTTTACCCATGTGGAAAAGCTGATCTTCGCCGCCGTGGTCGCTGGCGCCCTGCTGGCCGCCTACGGCTTGTACGACGGCTTCCTGACCCTTTGATCCCCGTATTCACGAAATTGGAGGAATGCATCATGTCCACGGAAAAAGCTAAATACGGCGTCCACTCCGAAGCCGGCAAGCTGCGCAAAGTGATGGTCTGCTCCCCCGGCCTGGCCCACCAGCGCCTGACCCCCAGCAACTGCGACGAACTGCTGTTCGATGACGTCATCTGGGTCAACCAGGCCAAGCGCGACCACTTCGACTTCGTCACCAAGATGCGCGAGCGCGGCATCGAAGTGCTGGAAATGCACAACCTGCTGACCGAAACCGTCCAGAACCCCGAAGCACTGAAGTGGATCCTCGACCGCAAGATCACCCCTGACACCGTCGGCGTCGGCCTGACCAACGAAGTGCGCAGCTGGCTCGAAGGTCTGGAAGCCCGTCATCTGGCTGAATTTCTGATCGGTGGCGTGGCCGGCCAGGATCTGCCCGAGAGCGAAGGCGCCAGCGTGATCAAGATGTACAACGATTACCTGGGCCATTCCAGCTTCATCCTGCCGCCATTGCCCAATACCCAATTCACCCGCGACACCACCTGCTGGATCTACGGTGGCGTTACGCTCAACCCGATGTACTGGCCGGCGCGACGCCAGGAAACCCTGTTGACCAGCGCCATCTACAAGTACCACCCACAGTTCACTGAAGCGCAGTTCGAGATCTGGTATGGCGACCCCGACCAGGACCACGGCCAGGCCACCCTCGAAGGCGGCGACGTCATGCCGATCGGCAATGGGGTGGTGTTGATCGGCATGGGCGAGCGCACTTCGCGCCAGGCCATCGGCCAACTGGCCCAGTCCCTGTTCGCCAAAGGCGCGGTGGAGAAAGTGGTCGTCGCCGGCCTGCCGAAATCCCGCGCGGCCATGCACCTGGACACCGTATTCAGCTTCTGCGACCGCGACCTGGTCACGGTCTTCCCGGAAGTGGTCCAGGAGATCGTGCCGTTCATCATCCGTCCGGACGAAAGCAAGCCCTATGGCATGGACGTGCGCCGTGAGGACAAATCCTTCATCGAGGTGGTCGCCGAAGTGCTTGGCCTCAAAGAACTGCGCGTGGTGGAAACCGGTGGCAACAGCTTCGCCGCCGAACGTGAGCAATGGGATGACGGCAACAACGTGGTGGCGTTGGAACCCGGCGTGGTCATCGGCTACGACCGCAATACCTACACCAACACCCTGCTGCGCAAGGCCGGGGTCGAGGTCATCACTATCAGTGCCGGTGAATTGGGCCGGGGCCGTGGCGGCGGCCACTGCATGACCTGCCCGATCGTCCGCGACCCGATCGATTACTAGACGACCATCACCCCGGCCGCGCTTACCAGGCGCGGCCGGGCCGATCACCGAATCCAAGGAGAATCATCATGGCGTTCAACATCCACAACCGTAACCTGCTTAGCCTGGAACACCACACCACCCGCGAGCTGCGTTACCTGCTGGACCTCTCCCGCGACCTCAAGCGGGCCAAGTACACCGGCACCGAACAGCAACACCTCAAGGGCAACAACATCGCCCTGATCTTCGAGAAGACCTCCACCCGTACCCGCTGCGCCTTCGAAGTCGCCGCCTATGACCAGGGCGCCAACGTCACCTACATCGACCCCAACTCCTCCCAGATCGGCCACAAGGAAAGCATGAAGGACACCGCCCGCGTGCTCGGGCGCATGTACGACGCCATCGAGTACCGTGGCTTCAAGCAAGAGATCGTCGAAGAGCTGGCCAAGTTCGCCGGTGTGCCGGTGTTCAACGGCCTGACCGACGAGTACCACCCGACCCAGATGATCGCCGACGTGCTGACTATGCGCGAGCACAGCGACAAGCCCTTGCACGACATCAGCTACGCCTACCTGGGCGACGCCCGCAACAATATGGGCAACTCGCTGCTCCTGATCGGCGCCAAGCTCGGCATGGACGTGCGCATCGCCGCGCCCAAGGCCCTGTGGCCCCATGACGACCTGGTCGAGCGCTGCCAGAAATACGCCGAGGAAAGCGGCGCGCGCATCACCCTCACCGAAGATCCGAAAGCCGCGGTCAAGGGCGTGGACTTCGTCCACACCGACGTCTGGGTATCCATGGGCGAGCCGGTCGAAGCCTGGGGCGAACGCATCAAGCAACTGCTGCCCTACCAGGTGAATACCGAGCTGATGAAGTCCACCGGCAACCCGCGGACCAAGTTCATGCATTGCCTGCCGGCTTTCCACAACTCAGAGACCAAGGTCGGCAAGCAGATCGCCGAACAGTACCCGCACCTGGCCAATGGCATCGAGGTCACCGACGACGTGTTCGAGTCGCCGGCCTGCATTGCCTTCGAACAGGCGGAGAACCGCATGCACACCATCAAGGCGATCCTGGTGTCGACCCTGGCTGACCTCTGACAGCCAGCCCGACACTAACCCTGTAGGAGCGGGCTTGCCCGCGATGGATTCCTCCGACACAGCGAGGTACCTGCATCGCGGGCCAGACCGCTCCTACAGCCTTCGCCCCTCCCCTCTTCGCTAGAAGGAACCCCACCATGCGTATCGTTGTTGCATTGGGCGGCAACGCCCTGTTACGCCGCGGCGAGCCGATGACGGCTGACAACCAGCGCGCCAATATCCGGATCGCCACCGAGCAGATCGCCAAAATCCACCCCGGCAACGAACTGGTCATCGCCCACGGCAATGGCCCCCAGGTCGGCCTGCTGTCGTTGCAGGCGCAGTCCTACAAGCCGGACGAAGCCTACCCGCTGGATGTCCTCGGGGCAGAAACCGAAGGCATGATCGGCTACATGATCGAACAGGAACTGGGCAACCTGCTGGACTTCGAAGTACCTTTCGCCACCTTGCTGACCCAGGTCGAAGTGGATGCCAGTGACCCGGCCTTCAAGGACCCGAGCAAATTCATCGGCCCTGTCTATAGCCAGGAGGAAGCCGAACACCTGGCCAAGGAAAAGGGCTGGGTCGTCAAACCCGATGGCGACAAGTTCCGCCGCGTGGTGGCTAGCCCGAAACCCAAGCGCATCTTCGAGATCCGTCCGATCACCTGGCTGCTGGAGAAAGGCAGCGTGGTGATCTGCGCAGGGGGCGGCGGCATCCCCACCATGTACGACCCAGAGAAGAAACGGACGCTGCAAGGCATCGAGGCCGTGATCGACAAGGACCTCTGCTCGGCGCTATTGGCCGAACAGCTCGAAGCCGACCTGCTGGTGATCGCCACAGACGTCAACGCCGCCTACATCGACTATGGCAAGCCCACCCAGAAAGCCATCGCGCAGGCACACCCGGACGAACTGGAGAAGCTCGGCTTCGCTGCCGGTTCCATGGGGCCGAAGGTTCAGGCCGCTTGTGATTTTGCCCGCAACACCGGCAAGGTAGCGGTGATCGGCTCGCTAGCCGACATCGAGGAGATCGTCAAGGGCACCGCAGGTACCCGTGTCAGCACCTCGGCGCCTGGTATCAGCTACCGTTGAATACGCTAGGCGGGCTTTCAGGCCCGCCCGTTTCAACCTTCCGGAGGATTCCACCATGGCCCAGTTCGAACCCGGCCACCTGCATATCGAGCGCCATGCGCTGACCAAGGACGACCATAGCTACAACCTGCACATCGACTACGAAGTCGCCCAGGACCCCAAGGAAGGGCGAGGCATGCAGTTCCGCTTGCATGGCTCCGTCGAAGACAAGAGCCTGGACGAGACCTTCTTCCTGCCCAAGGACCAGGCCTTCGACTTCGCCCGCCATGCCACCCGCATTGCCCAGAAATATGGCATGCCCAAGACCGCAAGCATCGGCTCGATGCACAAGTACTACGACGAAATGTTCGAAGACGTACGCAAGCAGCTCGATGTGAAATCGGGGGACCCGGTCAAGCCGGAGCACCTGGAGTGAAGGCAGCGGCAAGCCGCAAGCGACAAGTAAGGCAGTCCGTGGCGCTGCTGCTTTTTTCTTGCAGCTTGTCGCTTGAAGCTTGAAGCTATCGCGTCTTCGTTCCGACACTGCCTTCTCTCATGCGTATCCACGTCAGCTTCATCGACCGCGTCGGCATCACCCAGGAAGTCCTGGCCCTGCTCGGTGCCCGCAACCTCAACCTGGACGCCGTGGAGATGGTGCCGCCGAACGTCTATATCGACGCCCCGACCCTGAGCCCCGCCGTGCTTGAGGAGTTGCACGACGCGTTGTTCGATGTCCATGGCGTGCAATCGGTGGAGGTGGTCGACATCCTTCCCGGACAGCGCCGCCACCTGCAACTCGATGCCCTGCTCGCGGCCATGAGCGACCCGGTGCTGGCAGTGGACAGCGCTGGCATCGTACTGCTGGCCAACCCGGCGCTGATCGCGCTGTGCGGGCGAGAGTCGGCGGGGCGCTCGGTCGGTGACCTGTTCGGTGACCCCGGCCTGCTCCAGGCTCTGCTGGACAACGGCTTTCACCTGCCGATGCGGGAGATGCAGCTCAACGGCCAGAGCCTGTTGCTCGATGCCACGCCGATCACCAATGCCGGTGGCCTGCTGACCCTGTATCCGCCGAACCGCATGGGCGAACGCCTCTCGGCATTGCACCATGACCACGCCGAAGGCTTCGACGCCCTGCTCGGCGAGTCGCCAGCGATCCGAACCCTCAAGGCCAGGGCCTTGCGCGTCGCCACACTGGACGCGCCCCTGCTGATCAACGGCGAGACCGGCACCGGCAAGGAGCTGGTGGCCCGCGCCTGCCATGCCATCAGCAGCCGTCATGCCGCGCCGTTCCTGGCCCTGAACTGTGCCGCCCTGCCGGAAAACCTCGCTGAGAGCGAACTGTTCGGCTACGCTCCCGGCGCCTTCACCGGCGCCCAGCGCGGCGGCAAGCCTGGGCTGATGGAGCTGGCCAACCAGGGCACGGTGTTCCTCGACGAGATTGGCGAGATGTCGCCCTACCTGCAGGCCAAGTTGCTGCGCTTTCTCAACGATGGCAGCTTCCGTCGGGTGGGTGGCGACCGTGAGGTGAAGGTCGATGTACGGATCCTCAGCGCCACCCATCGCGATCTGGAAAAAATGGTCGCCGAAGGCACCTTCCGCGAAGACCTGTTCTACCGCCTCAATGTCCTCAACCTGCAGGTGCCGCCGCTGCGCGAACGCGGCCAGGACATCCTCCTGCTGGCGCACTACTTCATGCAGCAGGCCTGCACCCAGATCCAACGCCCGCTCTGCCGCCTGGCACCCGCCACCCACCCGGCGCTGCTGGACAACCCCTGGCCAGGCAATGTGCGCCAGTTGCAGAACGTGATCTTCCGCGCCGCCGCCATCTGCGAAAGTAACCTGGTCGATATCGGTGATCTGGACATTGCCGGCACCTCGGTGGCCGGTGGGCACGACACCGAAGTGGCCAGCCTGGAACAAGCCGTGGAGGCCTTCGAGCGCGACCTGCTGCAGCGCCTGTACCTCAGCTACCCTTCCACCCGGCAGTTGGCCGGCCGCCTGCAGACGTCGCATACGGCTATCGCCCACCGCCTGCGCAAGTACGGCATCCCCGGAAAACCTTGATCCGCTAAATATTCGTATCGAAATCGATACACCGTAACGAATTCACTACAGAGCCGTACTGGCACCGCTACGCAAGGGTTTGATCCATCACGTCTTTTTTTACAGCGTGTAGGCGTAGCGATTTCGTTACACAGCTTTTTCGACAAAAATAATAACCGACTGATTTTAAAAGAAATTTTTCATGTGGCCGCAATATTGCTAGGGAACACCAACCTAGAGCACGGCGCATTTCACCGTGCCCCCTGCGTCGTTTCCTGCGTTCCCTGAGGAGTTTCCATGAGCGAGTTGCGTTTTACCGAAGATCACGAATGGCTGCGCGCCGAAGCCGACGGCAGTGTCACCGTGGGCATCACGGCCTTTGCCCAGAATGCCCTAGGCGATGTGGTCTATGTGCAACTGCCGGAACTGCAGCACTACGACCAAGGCGCTGAAGCCTCCACCGTCGAATCGGTGAAAGCCGCCAGCGGCGTGTACATGCCGCTCGCTGGCACCGTGGTAGCGGTCAACGAACAACTCGACGGTAATC
This sequence comes from Pseudomonas sp. X10, assembly GCF_054889225.1. NCBI lineage: Bacteria > Pseudomonadati > Pseudomonadota > Gammaproteobacteria > Pseudomonadales > Pseudomonadaceae > Pseudomonas > Pseudomonas sp. X10. The sequence continues at coordinate 4,533,084 of NZ_CM142677.1, forward strand.
CCGAGCTGGTCAATGAAGACCCTCTGGGCGAAGGCTGGTTCTTCCGCTTCACTCCCGCTGACGCCAGCGCCGTGGCCAGCCTGCTCGACCAGGATGCCTACGACCGCCTGATCAAAGCCAACGCTGACGCCTGAGGAACTGCCATGACCATCAACCTCGGCACTGCCAACGAATTCATTGCCCGTCACATCGGCCCACGCGCCGCCGACGAGCAAGCCATGCTAGCCGCCCTCGGCTTCGATTCCCTCGAAGCCATGAGCGCCGCGGTCATCCCCGACAGCATCAAGGGCACCAGCGTTCTGGAGCTGGGCGACGGCCAAAGCGAAGCCGACGCCCTCGCCTCGCTCAAGGCCATCGCTGGCCAGAACCAACTGTTCAAGAGCTACATCGGCCAGGGCTACTACAACTGCCACACTCCCGCGCCGATTCTGCGCAACCTGCTGGAAAACCCGGCCTGGTACACCGCCTACACCCCCTACCAACCGGAAATCTCCCAAGGCCGCCTGGAAGCGCTGCTGAACTTCCAGACCCTGATCAGCGACCTGACCGGCCTGCCGATCGCCAACGCTTCCTTGCTCGACGAGGCCACTGCCGCTGCCGAGGCCATGACCTTCTGCAAGCGCTTGAGCAAGAACAAAGGCAGCCATGCCTTCTTCGCCTCCGTCCACTGCCACCCACAGACCCTCGACGTGCTGCGCACCCGCGCCGAGCCGTTGGGCATCGAGGTGGTGGTCGGCGACGAGCGCGAGCTGACCGACACCAGCGCCTTCTTCGGCGCCCTGCTGCAATATCCGGCCAGCAACGGTGAAGTGTTCGACTACCGCGCGCTGGTGGAACGCTTCCACGCCAGCAACGCCCTGGTCGCGGTCGCTGCCGACCTGCTGGCCCTGACCTTGCTCACCCCGCCCGGCGAGTTCGAGGCTGACGTGGCCATCGGCAGCGCCCAGCGCTTCGGCGTACCGCTGGGCTTTGGCGGCCCACACGCGGCCTACTTCGCCACCCGCGATGCCTTCAAGCGCGACATGCCCGGCCGTCTGGTCGGAGTGTCGATCGACCGTTTCGGCAAGACCGCCCTGCGCCTGGCCATGCAGACCCGCGAGCAGCACATCCGCCGCGAGAAGGCCACCAGCAACATCTGCACCGCCCAGGTGCTGCTGGCCAATATCGCCAGCATGTACGCCGTTTACCATGGCCCGGCTGGCCTCAAGGCCATCGCCGAGCGTACCCATGCCCTGACCGCGATCCTCGCCGCCGGCCTCAAGGCCCTGGGCGTTGCTGTGGTGACCGAGGCGTACTTCGACACCCTCACCCTGGCCACCGGCAACGCCACCGCCAGCCTGCACGAGAAGGCCCGCGCCCAGCGCCTGAACCTGCGTCAGGTCGATGCCGGCCACCTCGGCCTGTCGCTGGACGAAACCACCACTCAAGCCGATGTCGAGGCGCTCTGGCAGTTGTTCGCCGAGGGCCAGACCCTGCCTGACTTCGCCGCCCTGGCCGCCAGTGCCCAGCCCCATCTGCCAACTGCGCTACTGCGCCAGTCGGCCATCCTCGAACACCCAGTGTTCAACCGCTACCACAGCGAAACAGAGCTGATGCGCTACCTGCGCCGTCTGGCCGACAAGGACCTGGCCCTGGACCGCACCATGATCCCGCTGGGCTCGTGCACCATGAAGCTCAACGCCGCCAGCGAGATGATCCCGGTGACCTGGGCCGAATTCGGCAACCTGCACCCCTTCGCCCCGGCCGATCAGAGCCAGGGCTACCAGCAACTGACCCGCGAACTGGAAGCTATGCTCTGCGCCGCCACCGGCTATGACGCCGTGTCGCTGCAACCCAATGCCGGCTCCCAGGGCGAATACGCCGGCCTGCTGGCGATCCGCGCCTATCACCAGAGCCGTGGCGAAAGCCGCCGCAACATCTGCCTGATCCCGTCCTCGGCCCACGGCACCAACCCGGCGACCGCGCACATGGCAGGCATGCGCGTGGTGGTCACCGCTTGTGACGCCCGTGGTAACGTCGACATCGACGACCTGCGCGCCAAGGCCACCGAGCACCGTGAGAACCTTGCCGCCCTGATGATCACCTACCCGTCGACCCACGGCGTGTTCGAGGAAGCCATCGGCGAGATCTGCGCGATCATCCACGACAACGGTGGCCAGGTGTACATCGATGGCGCCAACATGAACGCCATGGTCGGCCTCTGCGCTCCGGGCAAGTTCGGTGGCGACGTCTCGCACCTGAACCTGCACAAGACCTTCTGCATTCCCCATGGCGGCGGCGGCCCGGGCGTCGGCCCGATCGGCGTCAAGTCGCACCTGGCGCCCTTCCTGCCAGGCCACGCGCAACTGGAGAACAACCAAGGCGCGGTATGCGCCGCGCCGTTCGGCAGCGCCAGCATCCTGCCGATCACCTGGATGTACATCCGCATGATGGGTGGTGCCGGCCTCAAGCGTGCCTCGCAGATGGCCATCCTCAACGCCAACTACATCGCCCGCCGCCTGGAAGAGCACTATCCTGTCCTGTACAGCGGCAGCAATGGCCTGGTGGCGCACGAGTGCATCCTCGACCTGCGTCCGCTCAAGGACAGCAGCGGCATCAGCGTCGATGACGTGGCCAAGCGCCTGATCGACTTCGGCTTCCACGCCCCGACCATGTCCTTCCCGGTGGCCGGCACATTAATGATCGAACCGACCGAAAGCGAGTCTAAAGAGGAGCTGGACCGCTTCTGTGACGCCATGATCCGCATCCGCGAAGAGATCCGCGCAGTGGAGAACGGCAGCCTGGACAAGGACGACAACCCGTTGAAGAACGCCCCGCACACCGCCGCGGAGCTGGCAGGCGAATGGCCGCATGGCTACAGTCGCGAACAAGCGGTGTATCCGCTGCCGAGCCTGGTGGAAGGCAAGTACTGGCCACCGGTCGGCCGGGTCGACAACGTGTTCGGCGACCGCAACCTGGTCTGCGCCTGCCCGTCGATCGAGAGCTACCAGGACGCCTGACACCGGCGTTTTCGTGTGGCGCCTTGGCAAAGTCGCCACGACTCTTGTAGGAGCGGCAGTTCGGCGCTCCTACAAGTCCAGCGCCAGCCCCTGCATTACGGACAGGCCCTGCCACCCGGAGGTACGACCATGTCACTGAGCGTCTTCGACCTGTTCAAGATCGGCATCGGCCCCTCCAGCTCCCACACTGTCGGGCCAATGCGCGCCGCTGCACGCTTCGCCGAAGGACTGCGCCGCGACGGCCTGCTGGCCAGCACGGTCAGCGTCAAGGCCGAGCTGTACGGCTCGCTCGGCGCGACCGGCAAGGGCCACGGCAGCGACAAGGCTGTGCTGCTCGGTTTCGAGGGTGAACACCCAGACACCGTCGATACCGAATCGATCCCCGCCCGCCTGCAGGCGATCCGCGACAGCGGCCGCCTCAAGCTGCTCGGCGAACACGAGATCGCGTTCAATGAAAAGCAGCACCTGGCGATGATCCGCAAACCCCTGGCCTTCCATCCCAACGGCATGATCTTCCGTGCCTTCGACAGCGCCGGCCTGCAAGTCCGCAGCCGCGAGTACTACTCGGTAGGTGGCGGCTTCGTGGTCGATGAAGCCGCCGCAGGGCAGGACCGCATCGTTGAAGACAGCACGCTCCTGCCCTATCCGTTCAAGACCGCCAAGGAGCTGCTCGCCCATTGCACCGCGCAGCAGTTGTCGTTCAGCCAGGTGATGCTGGCCAACGAAGCCGCCTGGCGCCCGGAAAGCGAGACCCGCGCCGGCCTGCTGCGCATCTGGCAGGTGATGCAGGACTGTGTCGACGCTGGCTGCCACCATGAAGGCATCCTGCCCGGTGGACTCAAGGTCAAGCGGCGTGCCGCAGGGCTGTACCGGCAACTGTGCCAGCACCCGGAAGCGAGCCTGCGTGATGCCCTGACAGTACTCGACTGGGTCAACCTCTACGCCTTGGCGGTGAACGAGGAAAACGCCTTCGGAGGACGCGTGGTCACGGCGCCGACCAACGGTGCGGCGGGCATTGTCCCGGCGGTATTGCACTACTACATGCGCTTCATCCCCGGTGCTAACGAGGACGGGGTGGTGCGCTTCCTGCTCACCGCTGCGGCGATCGGCATCCTCTACAAGGAGAACGCCTCGATCTCCGGCGCCGAGGTTGGCTGCCAGGGCGAGGTAGGCGTGGCCTGCTCGATGGCCGCTGGCGCACTCTGCGAGGTCATGGGCGGCACGCCGCAGCAAGTCGAGAACGCCGCCGAAATCGGTATGGAGCACAACCTGGGCCTGACCTGCGACCCCATCGGCGGGCTGGTCCAAGTGCCTTGCATCGAGCGCAACGCCATGGGCTCGGTCAAGGCCATCAATGCGGTGCGCATGGCCCTGCGTGGCGATGGGCAACACTACGTCTCGCTGGACAAGGTCATCCGCACCATGCGCCAAACCGGCGCCGACATGAAAAGCAAGTACAAGGAGACCGCTCGCGGCGGTCTGGCCGTCAACATCATCGAATGTTGACCCTCTACAACCCAAGGAGCCACCGATGTCCGAAACACTGCACAAGACCCCGCTGCATGCCCTGCACCTTGAACTGGGCGCGCGTATGGTGCCGTTCGCCGGCTATGACATGCCGGTCCAGTATCCGCTGGGGGTCATGAAAGAACACCTGCATACCCGCGAGCAGGCCGGACTGTTCGATGTCTCGCACATGGGCCAGATCCGCCTGAGCGGCGCCCAAGCCGCCAAGGCCCTGGAAACCCTGGTGCCGGTGGACATCATCGACCTGCCGGTAGGCATGCAGCGCTATGCCATGTTCACCAACGAACAGGGCGGCATCCTCGACGACCTGATGGTCGCCAACCTGGGCAACGATGAACTCTTCCTGGTGGTCAACGCCGCGTGCAAGGAGCAGGACCTGGCCCATCTGCGCCAGCACATCGGCAGCCAATGCGAGGTTCAGCCGCTGTTCGAGGAGCGCGCCCTGCTGGCCCTGCAAGGACCGGCGGCAGTGGAGGTGCTCAAGCGCCTGGCGCCAGAGGTTGCCGACATGACCTTCATGCAGTTCAAAGCCGTCACACTGCTGGGTGAAGACTGCTATGTCAGCCGCTCGGGCTACACCGGTGAAGACGGCTTCGAGATCTCCGTACCGGCTGCCAGCGCCGAGGCCCTGGCGCGCCGCCTGCTGGCCGAACCGGAAGTAGCTGCGATCGGCTTGGGCGCGCGCGACTCCCTGCGCCTGGAAGCCGGCCTGTGCCTGTACGGCCACGACATGAACACCCAAACCACTCCGGCGCAAGCCAGCCTGCTCTGGGCCATTTCCAAACCCCGCCGCGCCGATGGCGTGCGCGCTGGCGGATTCCCCGGCGCCGAAGTGATTTTTGCCCAGCAACGGGAGGGTGTGGCGCGCAAACGTGTCGGCCTGCTACCCCAGGAGCGGACACCGGTACGCGAAGATGCCGAGATCGTCGATGAAGCGGGCACGGTGGTCGGCAAAGTCTGCAGCGGTGGCTTTGGTCCGACGCTCGCCGGGCCGGTGGCGATGGGGTATGTCGACAGCGAACATGCCGCCCTGGATACCCCTCTCTGGGCATTGGTCCGTGGCAAGCGCGTTGCACTAAAAGTGAGCAAGATGCCGTTTGTTGCACAGCGCTACTACCGCGGTTGATGCACACGGATGGAGCAGGTCCGGCATATTCGATTTCGAACCTGTTCCATAACTTTCGAACATGGCGCAAAGGCAGGCGCCATGCCGTGTCCGGCGATTTTCCCGGTGGCCGGAAAAAGGTCGAAATCCAGCTGTATGCAGGGCTTGTTTTTGTCGTCGAAGTTAGCGTAGAGTCACTGAACTGTGTTTGCATGGGTCGCTACGGTTCGTGACCTGGGCAGTAGCGCTGAGATTTGCTACAACCCGTTTGACGTCTCTTACTTTCCTGCAACCCAGCCCAGTACTCTTCCAGCACATCCAACTGGAAGAAACTGTCATCAAAATTCAAGTTTCAAAGGAAATAAGACAATGGCTGAGCGTCAATCCGGTACCGTCAAATGGTTCAATGACGAAAAAGGTTTTGGTTTCATCACTCCTGAGAGCGGTCCGGATCTGTTCGTGCACTTCCGCGCTATCCAGGGCAGCGGCTTCAAGAGCCTGAAAGAAGGCCAGAAAGTGACTTTCGTCGCCGTTCAAGGCCAGAAAGGCATGCAAGCCGACGAAGTTATCGCGGAAGGCTGATTTCCGATAAAAAGCCCCTGCTGGCAACAGCAGGGGCTTTTTTGTGCCCGCGATTCCGTAGAATGGGCTTTTCTCTCGCAAGGAACCTCATTGCATGCCCAAGCACGTGCTCACCCCTCAGGGAGACTTCCCGGCAGTCGGCCTGGGCCGACGCCTGGCCGCCATGTTTTATGACTTCCTGCTGTGCACTGCGCTGCTGATCGTCACCGCCGGCATCTACAAGCTCATCCAGATGGCCATTATCGGCGAAGCGCGCATGCGCGAACTCACCGAAGCAGGCGCCCTGGATGGTGATCCCCTGCTCTCCACCGTATTGCTGTTCGCCCTGTTCGCCTTCTTCGCCAAATTCTGGACCCATGGTGGCCAGACCCTGGGCATGCAAGTCTGGGGCGTGCGGGTACAGAACGCCGATGGCACCGCCATCAGCCTGTGGCAAGCGCTGCTGCGCTTCGTCGTATCGATTGCGTCCTGGCTGTGCCTGGGCCTGGGCTTTCTCTGGTCGCTGTATGACAAGCGCAAGCGCAGTTGGCACGACATTTACTCGGAGACCCAACTGGTGCGGATCCCCAAGCAGAAGAAGTAAGTGCTCACAAAAAGCCGACCCTGAGGTCGGCTTTTTCACATCATGTCGGCCATCAACCCGCGCGGCGCAACAGCCATAGCCCCGCCAGGGCACAGATCCCTGCCGGGATCACTACCGCCAGCAATGGCGGGAAGCCGAACACCTGGCTCGAAGGCCCGAGCAGGTCCTGGGCGATGCGGAACACGAAGCCCACCAACACACCGGTGAATACACGCTGGCCGAGGGTCACCGAGCGCAGCGGACCGAAGATGAAGGAAATCGCCATCAGCACCAGCGCCGCCGTGACGGCCGGCTGCAGAACCTTGGTCCAGAACGCCAGCCAGTAGCGGGCGTTGTTCAAGCCCTGTTCGGAGAGATAGTGGATGTAGTCCCACAGCCCAGTGATCGACAAAGATTCCGGCGCAAGGATGACGGTATTGAGCAACTGTGGGGTCACCGAAACGTCCCAGCGCTCTTCCGGTGCCGTGATCACTTCGGTGTGGTCGCCACGGAAATGCGTGGTGCTGACATCGCTGAGCAGCCAGTGATCTTCCTGGTACTGCGCCCGGCGGGCAAAGCTGGAAGAGACCATATGCCGCTCGTCATCGAAACGGTAGCGAGTCACGCCAAGCAGCAGGCCGTTGGGCTGCACCGAGTTGATGTGCACGAACTCTTCGCCCTGGCGGTGCCACATGCCGCGTTTGGAACTCTGCGCTTCACCGCCGCCCTGGGCCAGGGAACGCTCGGCCTGGGCCTTGTTCTCGGTCACTGGAGCCAGGTATTCGCCGATCAGCAAGCCAACGACCATCAGCACCAGCATCGGCTTCATCACCGCCCAGACGATGCGGCCGATGGAGACACCGGCGGCGCGCATAATGGTCAGCTCGCTGCTGCTGGCCAGGCTACCCAGGCCGATCAGGCAGCCGATCAGAGCAGCCATCGGCAGCATGTCGTAGAGGCGCCGTGGCGCGGTCAGCAGGACGAAGTTGCCAGCGTCCATGAGGGTATAGGTGTCGCTGATGTCGCCCATCTCGTCGATGAAAGCGAACAACGAGGCCAGCCCGAGGATGATCCCCAGCACAGCGAGGATCGCCAGCAATACGCTCTTGCCGATATAGCGGTCCAGCTTAACCATGGGTCACCTCCCCACGGCGCGCCGCCAGCTTGAGGCGCAGCGGCTCCCAGTACAGCAGGAGCAGGCCAATCGCCAGGAACAGCCCATGCACCCACCACATGCCCAGGGCGATCGGTAACTTGCCCTTTTCCAGGGCGCCGCGTACGGAAATCAGCATTGTCAGGTAAGCCATGTACAGGAGGATGGCCGGCAGCAGCTTGAGAAAGCGGCCCTGGCGCGGGTTGACCCGGGACAGCGGCACCGCCATCAGGGTCACGACGAACACCAGCAACGGCAAGGACAGGCGCCATTGCAGCTCCGCGCGCTCGCGCAGGTTGTCACTGCCAAACAGCTGCGAGGTCGGGATGGCTTCGCGCTCCGTCACTTCGTCACTGACCTCAGGCTTGGGCAGCAGTACGCCATAGGTGTCGTACTTGATCGCGCGGTAGTCGGCCTGGCCGGGGTTGCCGTCATAGCGGTAGCCGTTCTCCAGGATCAAGTAGCGGTTGCCATCGGCCTGGACTTCTTGGTGGCCCTTCTCTGCGACCAGCACCGAAGGGCCGCGGTCCTTGGTCTTGTCCTGGTTGAAACGCTTCTCGGAGATGAACACGCCAGCCAGGTTGACGCGGTCGTCCGACAGTTCCTCGGTGTAGGTCACACGGGTGCCATCGCGCAAAGTCTGGAAGCGGCCCGGCACCAAGGTGTCGAATTCGGTCAGGGCGTCCTGCTGATTGATGATCTGCGCCACCCGGTCCACGCCTTGGGGCGCCAAGCTCAGGCTCAGCCAGGCCACCAGCAGGGCGACCAACGCCGCGGGTGCCAGGGTCATGGCCAACAGGCGCTGCTGGCTCATACCAGTAGCCGAGAGCACGGTCATCTCGCTCTCGAGGTAGAGCCGGCCATAGGCCAGCAGGATTCCGAGGAACAGGCCAAGTGGCAGGATCAACTGCAGGAAACCCGGCAGTCGATAGCCCATGATCAGGAACAGTACGCTCGGGTCGAGCGCGCCCTGGGCAGCCTGGGCCAGGTACTTGATGAAACGCCCGCTCATGATGATGACCAACAGCACGGCGCTGACGGCGCTCAAGGTCACCAGGACCTCGCGGGACAGATAACGGAAGACGATCAAACCAGACACTCCTGGGTTGTCAGGCTCGGACAGCCAAACAAAGGATACAGACAGCCAAGACCATTGCCGGTTCGCCAAGGGCGAACCTCCATGTAAAGTGCGCGCATTATCCTGTGATTGACCGCGCCTGTCACTTGGCGCCGCACCCAGCCGCATGTCGGGGTTGTCAGCATGGTCGCGGCGGCCTCAAACTGGCAGCTTTTCCACTGGTACGCGTCCACGCGGCCAGGCCGCTTCGAGCGCCTGCACAGACAGCGCGAACTGACAGATCATTCGGGGAACCTGACATGGAACTGGTTGTAAAAAGCGTAGCTGCAGCATCCTTGAAAACCGCCACTCTGGTATTGGCCATTGGCGAGGGCCGTAAGCTCGGCAACACTGCCAAGGCCGTCGACCAGGCCAGCAGCGGCGCCCTGAGCGCCTTGCTCAAGCGCGGCGACCTGGCCGGCAAGGTCGGCCAGACCCTGCTGATCCACACCCTGCCGGGCCTGAAGGCCGAGCGCGTGCTGCTGGTCGGCAGCGGCAAGGACGAGACCTTGGGCGACCGCAGCTGGCGCAAGCTGGTCAACAGCGTCGCCAGCGTACTGAAAAACCTCGGCGGCAACGACGCGGTGCTGGCGCTCGACGATATCGCGGTGAGCGGTCGTGACGCCCACTACGGCAAGTTCCGCCTGCTAGCTGAAACCCTGCTCGATGGCGAGTACGTGTTCGACCGCTTCAAGAGCCAGAAGGCCGAGCCACGCACCCTGAAGAAGGTCACCCTGCTCACCGACAAAGCCGGCCAAGCCGAGGTCGAGCGCGCCGTCAAGCATGCCAGCGCCATCGCCGCCGGCATGGGCTTCACCCGCGACCTGGGCAACCTGCCGCCGAACCTCTGCCACCCGAGCTTCCTCGCCGAGCAAGCCAAGAGCCTGGGCAAGGAATACAAGAGCCTCAAGGTCGAGGTGCTCGACGAGAAGAAGATCAAGGACCTGGGTATGGGCGCGTTCCATGCTGTCGGCCAGGGCAGCGACCAGCCGCCACGCCTGATCGTGCTCAACTACCAGGGCGGCAAGAAGAGCGACAAGCCGTTCGTTCTGGTCGGCAAGGGCATCACCTTCGACACCGGTGGCATCAGCCTCAAGCCGGGCGCAGGCATGGACGAGATGAAGTTCGACATGTGCGGCGCCGCCAGCGTCTTCGGCACCCTGCGCGCGGTCCTGGAACTGCAGTTGCCGATCAACCTGGTGTGCCTGCTGGCCTGCGCCGAGAACATGCCCAGCGGCGGCGCCACCCGTCCGGGCGACATCGTCACCACCATGAGCGGGCAGACCGTGGAGATCCTCAACACCGACGCCGAAGGCCGCCTGGTGCTGTGCGACACCCTGACCTACGCCGAACGCTTCAAGCCGCAGGCGGTGATCGACATCGCCACCCTGACCGGCGCCTGCATCGTTGCCTTGGGCAGCCACACGTCAGGCCTGATGGGCAACAATGACGAACTGGTCGACCAGTTGCTCGACGCCGGCAAGCGCGCCGACGACCGCGCCTGGCAGCTGCCTCTGTTCGACGAATACCAGGAGCAGTTGGACAGCCCGTTCGCCGACATCGCCAATATCGGCGGCCCGAAGGCCGGCACCATCACTGCCGGCTGCTTCCTGTCGCGCTTCGCCAAAGCCTACAACTGGGCGCATCTGGACATCGCCGGCACCGCCTGGATCAGCGGAGGCAAGGACAAGGGCGCCACTGGCCGCCCCGTACCGCTGTTGACCCAGTACCTGCTGGACCGCGCCAGCGCCTGATGCCACAGTGCCGGCGGTGCCCCTGCGCCGCCGGCCGGCAGACCTGACCATGAGCAAAGTCGACTTCTACATCCTGCCCACCGATTCCCTGTCGGCGCGCCTGGATTTTGCCTGCAAGCTGTGCGAAAAAGCCTGGCGCCTGGGCCATCGGGTCTACCTGCATTGCCAGGATGCCGAACAGCGTGCCACGCTGAACGAGCGCCTGTGGGGCTTCAAGGGCGAAGCCTTCGTACCCCATGACCCAGCGGAAGACCATCCCGATGCTACGGTCGCCCTGGGCATCGGCAGCGATGCCGGCGAACACCATGACCTGCTGATCAACCTGGGCGCGACAGTGCCAGGCTTCGTCGCCCAGTTCGAACGGGTTGCCGAAATCGTCGTGGAGGAACCCGGCATACGCCAATCCGCCCGCGAGCGATTCCGTTTCTATCGTGAACAGGGCTATGCTCTGCAAGACCACCGCTTACAGCGACTTTAACGACGATGGACAAGCCCACTCCCCTGCCCCAATCCGCGCATCTGCTCGACGACCTCGAGTCAATCCGCCAACTGCTGGGCGATGCCGACCTGCAACCGCCCTTGCTGACCGATACGGTCGAGCAGATTCCCCTGCTGCTCGACGAGCCAGCCGGGAACGCGCCGGCCACAGCCGAGCCACAGCCACAAGACGACCCACAGGCCCGTCGCCAGGACACCCTGTTGCACCTGGACAGCGAACTGCGCACGGCCGCGCAACTGATCATGCAAGACGTGATCAACGACTTCACCCCGCACATCGAGAACGAGATCAAGCGCCGCCTCGATGCACGCCTGGAGCGCTTGCTCAAGCAATCCTCCGAGTGACCTCTCCAGGCATCGCACGACCTCTGTAGGAGCGGCGTTTCGGCGCTCCTACAGTCGCTTGCGGCTTGCGGCTCCGTTATACTTCTCGGCTTTCCTGAATAAATGCCAAAGGGTCCCGCCGCGCATGGATAAGACCTACCAGCCGCACGCTATCGAAACTTCCTGGTACAACACCTGGGAGTCGGAGAACTATTTCGCCCCGCAAGGTGCAGGCGACTCCTACACCATCATGATCCCGCCGCCGAACGTCACCGGCAGCCTGCACATGGGCCACGGCTTCAACAACGCGATCATGGACGCCCTGATCCGCTTCCGCCGCATGCAAGGCCGCAACACCCTGTGGCAGCCAGGCACCGACCATGCCGGTATCGCGACCCAGATGCTGGTCGAGCGCCAACTCGAAGCCAAGGGCCAGAACCGTCATGACCTGGGCCGCGAGAAGTTCCTGGAGAAGGTCTGGGAGTGGAAGGAGCAGTCCGGTGGCAACATCAGCCGGCAGATTCGCCGCCTGGGCTCGTCGGTGGACTGGAGCCGCGAGCGCTTCACCATGGACGACGGCCTGTCCGAGGCAGTCAAGGAAGCTTTCGTTCGCCTGCACGAAGACGGCTTGATCTACCGTGGCAAACGCCTGGTCAACTGGGACACCAAGCTGCACACGGCAATCTCCGACCTGGAAGTGGAAAACCACGACGAGAAAGGCCACCTGTGGAACCTGCGCTACCCTCTGGCCGATGGCGCCAAGACGGCCGATGGCAAGGACCACCTGGTGGTCGCCACCACCCGTCCGGAAACCCTGCTCGGTGATGCCGCCGTCGCGGTCAACCCGAACGACGAGCGCTACCAGGCCCTGATCGGCAAATTCGTCGAGTTACCGCTGGTCGGTCGCCGCATCCCGATCGTCGCCGACGACTACTGCGACCCCGAGTTCGGCACCGGTTGCGTGAAGATCACCCCGGCCCACGACTTCAACGACTACGAAGTCGGTAAGCGCCACAACCTGCCGCTGCTCAACATCTTCGACAAGAACGCACTGGTGCTGGCCAGCGCCCAGGCGTTCAACCTCGACGGCAGCGTCAACGATCAAATCGACACCACCCTGCCCGCGCAGTACGCAGGCCTGGACCGCTTCGTCGCGCGCAAGCAGATCGTCGCCGACCTGGACGCCGCCGGGCTGCTGGTCAGCATCGATGACCATGCGCTGAAAGTACCGAAGGGCGACCGCTCCGGCACCGTCATCGAACCCTGGCTGACCGACCAGTGGTATGTCTCCACCAAGCCGCTGGCCGAGCCTGCCATCGCCGCCGTCGAAGACGGCCGCATCCAATTCGTGCCCAAGCAGTACGAGAACATGTACTTCTCCTGGATGCGTGACATCCAGGACTGGTGCATCAGCCGCCAGCTGTGGTGGGGCCACCGCATCCCGGCCTGGTACGACGAGGCCGGCCAGGTCTATGTCGGCCGCAGCGAAGAGGAAGTCCGCGCCAAGCACAACCTGGGTGCCGACATGGTCCTGCGCCAGGACGACGACGTGCTCGACACCTGGTTCAGCTCCGGCCTGTGGACCTTCTCTACTCTGGGCTGGCCGCAGCAGACCGAGCTCCTCAAGACCTTCCACTCCACCGACGTGCTGGTCACCGGCTTCGACATCATCTTCTTCTGGGTCGCCCGGATGATCATGCTGACCATGCACCTGGTGAAGAACGAGGACGGCACCCCGCAGGTACCGTTCAAGACCGTCTACGTCCACGGTCTGGTGCGCGATGGCCAGGGCCAGAAGATGTCCAAGTCCAAGGGCAACGTCCTCGACCCACTGGACATCGTCGACGGCATCACCCTCGACGCCCTGCTGGAAAAACGCACCAGCGGCATGATGCAGCCCAAGCTCGCCGAGAAGATCGCCAAGCAGACCAAGGCCGAGTTCCCGGAAGGCATCGCCAGCTACGGCACCGACGCCCTGCGCTTCACCTTCTGCTCGCTGGCCTCCACCGGCCGCGACATCAAGTTCGACATGGGCCGTGTCGAAGGCTACCGCAACTTCTGCAACAAGATCTGGAACGCCGCCCGCTACGTGCTGGACAAGGGCGAGGACTGCGGCCAGAACGGCGAAGCCTACGAACTGTCGCTGGCTGACCGCTGGATCATCTCGCAGTTGCAGCGTACCGAGGCCGAAGTCACCCGCCAGTTGGAGCAGTTCCGCTTCGACCTGGCTGCCCAGGCCCTCTACGAGTTCATCTGGAACCAGTATTGCGACTGGTACCTGGAGCTGTCCAAGCCTGTGCTGTGGGACGAAAACGCCCCGGTCGAGCGCGCCCGTGGCACCCGCCGCACCCTGGTACGGGTACTGGAAGTGGCCCTGCGCCTGGCCCACCCGTTCATGCCGTTCATCACCGAAGAAATCTGGCAGCGCCTGGCGCCACTGGCCGGCATCCAAGGCAAGACCATCATGTTGCAACCTTGGCCGGTGGCCAACGAGAGCCGCATCGACACCGCCGCCGAAGGCGATATCGAATGGCTGCAGCAGTTGATGGTTGGCCTGCGCAACATCCGTGCAGAAATGAACATCGGCCCAGGCAAGCCGCTGCCGCTGTTCCTGAAGAACGCCAGCGCCGATGACCAGCGCCGCCTGCAAGAAAACGAAGCGCTGCTTAAAAAGTTGGCGAAGATCGAGTCCTTCACTGTACTTGCCGAACAGGACGAAGCGCCGCTGAGCGCCACCGCGCTGGTCGGCGACCTGCAGGTGCTGGTGCCAATGGCCGGTTTGATCGACAAGGATGCCGAGCTGGCCCGCCTGAACAAGGAAATCCAGCGTCTGCAAGGCGAAGTGCAACGGGTCGGCGGCAAGCTGTCCAACGCTGCCTTCGTCGACAAGGCTCCGCCTGCGGTGATCGAGAAGGAACGCGCCAAGCTGGCCGAAGCCGAACAGGCCCTGACCAACTTCACCGAGCAGCACGCGCGGATCGCTGCGCTGTAACCCGACATCGCTGAAATGGAGGCCGAGGGCAACGCCGACGTGCGCGCCCCCGGTCGATCCCGACACAAGGCCGCCCCCACAAGGGATTTGCGTCGACCAGAAATTCTGGCTAACGACGCAGTCCCTATGGAAGCGGCCTTGTGCCGCGATAGGGCCGCACAGCGGTCCCAACCAGCTCACGGCGCTTTACCGGAGTCTGCCATGACCCAAAACAAACCCACCCTGCACCCGCGCAACCGCCACCAGGGCCGTTACGACTTCCCCAGCCTGATCAAGAGCAGCCCGGAGTTGGGCCGCTTCATGATCACCAACCCTCACGGCAAACCCAGTATCGATTTCGCCAACCCCGAGGCGGTGCGCGTATTCAACCGTGCCTTGCTCAAGGCTCAGTACGGCATCCAGCACTGGGACATTCCAGCCGACTACCTCTGTCCGCCGATTCCCGGCCGCGCCGACTATATGCATGTGCTGGCGGACCTGCTGGCCGAAGAGAACGCTGGCGAGATTCCCCGAGGCGCCCAGGTACGTGCCCTGGACGTCGGCGTCGGCGCTAACTGTATCTACCCGTTGCTGGGACACAGCGACTACCGCTGGCGCTTCCTGGGCTCGGACATCGACCCGGTGGCCCTGGCCTCGGCCAAGGCGATCATCCAAGCCAACGGCCTGGGCAAGGTCATCAGCCTGCGCCAACAAGAAAACCGCAAGCACATCCTTTTGGGCTTGCTCAAGGACGGCGAACTGTTCGACCTGACCCTGTGCAATCCCCCCTTCCACTCCTCCCGCGAAGAGGCAACCCGGGGCAGCCAACGCAAGTGGCGTGCACTAGGCAAGGCCGACCCCAAGCGCAAGCTGCCGGTGCTGAATTTTGGTGGGCAGAACAATGAACTCTGGTGCGAAGGTGGCGAGATTCGCTTCGTCACCCAACTGATCGGAGAGAGCGCCCAGCTTGCCCATCAGGTGTTGTGGTTCACCAGCCTGGTGTCCAAGGTCAACAACCTGCCCGGTATCGAAGCGGCCCTGAAGAAGGCCGGGGTACAAGCACAGCGCGTGGTAGAGATGGGCCAAGGCCAGAAACAGAGCCGTATGGTCGCCTGGAGCTTCCACGACAGCGCCGCACGCCAGACGTGGCACCTCCGCCGCCTGGGCAAATCCCAGGCATGAAAAAACCGCGTCCGGGCAAGCCGGGCGCGGTTTCAGCAAAGCTTCAACAATTACTTGTTGACTGCGTCGTTCAGGACCTTGGCAGGCACGAACTTAACGACTTTCTTGGCAGCGATTTCGATGGCAGCGCCAGTCGAAGGGTTGCGGCCAGTACGGGCAGGACGCTCGGTGACTTTCAGCTTGCCGATGCCTGGCAGGGTGATTTCAGCGCCGTTTTCCAGTTGGTCGGCGACGATCTGGCCCAGTTGCTCCAGGGCGTTGCGCGCGGTGGTCTTCGGTGCATCGATAGCTTCGGCGATATCGGCAATCAGTTGGTCTTTGGTCAATGCCATGGTGGTGTTCCTTCCCTATCAAATTCAGTAGATAAGCAGCGTGCTACGTCGGTCATCGGGCCGGCCTGCAAAAATCCGACGGGCCTCGTCAATCGCGTATGTAGATACGAAAATCGGCGTTTGGTTCGACCCGACGCGAGCGATCTGCCAGCAATGCGCCACACAGAGGCACAAGACCGGGCAAAACTACCACAGGAATGGATAAATATCCGCTTCCCACAACGCTTTTGTGCAGGTTTTTCGGGGGTTAAACACAAAAAACGCAGAAAACTGAACAAAAAAAGAACAACCGCCATTTCCGCCAACATCTGACCACTGCATCATCCCCGCCCTGGGGTAAACTGGGCGACTTTGCAGCGCGGCCCAGCACCGCCCTTTTTCAGCCGAGAATCCCATGCCGATCCGTCATTGCATCGTTCACCTGATCGACAAGAAACCCGATGGCAGCCCTGCCGTGCTCCATGCCCGCGACTCCGAACTGAATGAGTCGGATGCCATCGAAAACCTCCTGGCCGACCTCAACGACAGTTACAACGCCAAACAGGGCAAGGCCTGGGGTTTCTTCCACGCCGAGTCCGGCGCCCATCCCTTCAGCGGCTGGCTAAAGCAGTACCTGGAGGAAGAAAAGGACTTCACCGCGTTCAGCCGCGTCGCGGTCGAGCACCTGCAGAAGTTGATGGAAGAGTCCAATCTTTCCACCGGTGGCCACGTGCTGTTCGCCCATTACCAGCAAGGCATGACCGAGTACCTGGCCATCGCCCTGCTGCACCACAGCGAAGGCGTGGCGGTGAACGCCGAGCTCGATGTCACCCCTTCGCGCCATCTGGACCTTGGCCAACTGCACCTGGCTGCGCGCATCAACCTGTCCGAGTGGAAGAACAACCAGAACTCGAAACAGTACATTTCATTCATCAAAGGCAAGAATGGCAAGAAGGTCTCGGATTACTTCCGCGACTTCATCGGCTGTCAGGAAGGCGTCGACGGCCCAGGCGAAACCCGGACTCTGCTAAAGGCCTTCAGCGACTTCGTGGAAAGCGAAGACCTGCCCGAAGAAGCCGCACGCGAGAAGACCCAGACCCTGGTCGAGTACGCCACCAGCCAGACCAAGGCAGGCGAGCCGGTCACCTTGGAAGAGCTGTCTGGCCTGATCGACGAAGAGCGCCCGCGGGCCTTCTACGACCATATCCGCAACAAGGACTACGGCCTGTCGCCGGAAATCCCCGCCGACAAGCGCACCCTCAACCAGTTCCGCCGCTTCACCGGGCGCGCCGAAGGTCTGTCGATCAGCTTCGAGGCCCACTTGCTGGGGTCCAAGGTGGAGTATGACGAAGAAGCCGGCACCCTGATCATCAAGGGTCTGCCGACCCAGTTGATTGATCAGCTCAAACGCCGCAAGGACTGATCCCCTGCCAGGAGGCCACCAGCGCCTCCTTCGCCGCCTTGCGCAGCTTCTTCACCAAACGTTCCTGGCGCAGCGCCTCGGCCTTGTCCGGCCACTGCTCGACATACACCAATGCCTGCGCCGGACTGGTCTTGAAGTAACGTGCTCCGCGACCCTTCTGATGCGCCAGGAACCGCCGCTGCGGATCGTCGCTGATACCGCAGTACAGCGAGCCGTTAGCGGCGCGCACCAAGTAGACATACCAGGGTTTATCGGGGCTGGGAGTAGGTGTTTCGCTCACGGGCAGCTTCAGCACGGCAAAAGAAGGCGACAGCTTACCGCCTCAGCGGCCCGCCTGAAATGTACGCAGCCCCTTAAGTGCCTGCTGGCGCACCTTGCTCCGTACGATCGGCGACCACCCCAGCAGCAGCCCCGGCATGCCCAAAGCCTGACGAGACCAGCGCCACAGGTCGAAACTGTCGTGGTGTTCGCAGACAAGCCCGTCTCGGATCACGAAGCGGGCCTGGATATCATTGACCACGGTGCGTCCAGTCTGGCTGAACAGGTAGGTCGCCACCCAGTGCGCGCCACCGCTTTGCTCGTCGGCGCGGACGTTGTCGAAGGTCAGGGAGAAGCTCTTCGCCCGCGTCGCCAGCATGCGCCACATGTCACCCACATCCTTACCGCGTAAAGTGCCGAAGGCCGGGTCGCTGAACACGATGTCGTCGCTATAGCAGGCCACCATGGCCTCGGCGTCCAGGCGCTGGAACGCCTGGTAGAAGCGGGTGATCAAGGCGTGGTTGGTATCACTCATAGGCTGTTCCGTCCGGCGGGTGGGTGTCCTGCACGATAATCCGCGTCACAGTCCGCTGCCATATTTATAGATCAAATGAATATCGACGCTCGCAAGGCAGGCGCTCAAACCCGCTCGCTGACCACCTGCACATGCAGTGCCCGCCCGGCCTTGAGCCCGAACAGGATGGCGCCGCTGCCCAACACAGCGAAGATCCAGCCGACGGCCTCCCAACCCCCAGTGAGGTCATGCACCAGCCCCACGGCGAAGGGGCCCATCGACGCCAGGGTGTAGCCCACCCCTTGGGCCATGCTGGAAAGGTTGGCAGCGACATGGGCATCCTTGGAACGCAGTACGATCAGGGTCAAGGCCAGGGCAAAGGTCCCGCCCTGCCCCAGGCCAAGCAGGATCGCCCAGCCCCACAGCCCATCCAGGGGCGCGTAGAGGCAGCCGAACAGCCCCGCCAGGGTGATCAGCATGACGATAACGATGGCCAGGCGCTGGTCCTTGCCACGAGTCGCCAACCAAGGTGCGCTGAGCGAGCTGATCAACTGCACGATCACTGAACCGGACAGCACCAATCCCGCTTCGGTCGGGCTCAGTCCACGGCCGATGAGGATCGAGGGCAGCCAGCCGAAGACGATGTAGGCCAACGACGATTGCAGCCCCATGTACAGGGTTACCTGCCAGGCCAGCGGGTCACGCAGCAAGCCGCGCACCCGGTAGGCCACCCGATGTGCGCCATGGCCCTGCCGTGCCTGGGGCAGCCAGACCAGCATCG
This sequence comes from Pseudomonas sp. X10, assembly GCF_054889225.1. Lineage (NCBI taxonomy): Bacteria > Pseudomonadati > Pseudomonadota > Gammaproteobacteria > Pseudomonadales > Pseudomonadaceae > Pseudomonas > Pseudomonas sp. X10. Next base: position 4,552,145 of record NZ_CM142677.1, read on the forward strand.
CCAGCAATGCCGGTACTGCCCAGAAGCCGAGGCCCAGCGCCCAACTGTCGCCCAGCTTTTGGGCAAGCGGTACGGTCGCCCCGGCTGCCATGGCGGCGCCCAGGCACAGGGCCATGGTGTAGACGCCAGTGAGTGTGCCAGCGTGCTGCGGAAAATCACGCTTGACGATACCCGGCAGCAGCACGCCGATCACACCGATGCTCGCGCCGGCCAGGATGCTGCCGAGGAATACCCCAGGAATGCCAAAGGCGCTGCGCACGACCATGCCCGCCGCCAGGGTCAGGAGAATGCCCAAAATTACCCGCTCGCTGCCGAACCGCCGCGCCAACACCGGCGCCAGTGGTGCGAACAGCCCCAGGCAAAGTACCGGCAGGGTCGTCAGCAGGCCGGCCTGGGAAGCGCTTAGGCCGAGGCTAGATGACACCTGGCCTAACACCGGCGCCATGCTCGACAGCGCCGGACGCAGGTTCAACGCCACCAACACCAGGCCCAGCAGCAGCAACCAGGGTCTATGCAGCAGCACTGGCTGCTGTTGCACCTGCTCGTCATCCGCCTCGGCATCGATCAGCAGCTCATCGAGCTCCGCCTCGCGCGGAGCTGTGTTGCGGGTCAGTTCTTCAGCCATGGCCATCTCGTTGTTCAGGATTCGATGAGGGTCCGGCTCAAGGCCTTGGCCCTCTCCGGGTCGCGTTGCTCGACGGCGTCGAGGATCTGCTCATGCAGGTCGAACACCGCCTGGCATCGCGGCACGGTGCTCATGTTGCGTTGCAGTGCAGCGGCCACCACCCCGGAAAAATATCGGTACAGCTCGCTCAGGGCCGGGTTGTGGGCAGCATCGATCAGGCGCTGGTGGAACATGAGGTCGCATTCGATGTATGCATCGAGGTCACCATGAAAATGCCCCGCGCTGCGCCTAAGTGCTTCGCGCAGGCCTCGCAGGTCCTCTTCCGTACGTCGCAGAGCGGCCAGACCGATGGCCTCGGCCTCGAGGATATGGCGAGTCTCCCGGGCCTGCTCAGGGGTGCACTGCGAGAGCGCCTGAACGGCCGTCAAGGGATCCAGGGCTGTGCGCAGGTAACTGCCATCGCCCTGACGGATTTCCACCAGGCCGCTGAACGCCAGCACCCGCATGGCTTCGCGCACGGTATTGCGGCTGATGCCCAGCTCCGTGGCCAGTTCAGGTTCGGTAGGCAGCCGCTGACCAACGGCCCAGGCGCCGCCAGCAATGCGCTCACGCAATTGTTCAACGGCCTGCTCGACCAGGGAGCGCTTGATCAATAGAGTCATACTTACATCCAGTCATCGGATGAATTTGAGAAAGGGAAGATAACCGTGGAATACGTCGCTGAGCAAGGCGCAATACCTAATCTTCGCCTCAATTCTCGCGGTCGACGCAGGCCCCTACCTCGAGCTCAGCGTCAACCGAAAGAATTGGGCATGCCGAAATGAGCTGCGCCCAAGGCTACGGCGTTACCCGTCCAGGGCGTCGAGCAATGCCTGGTTCATCTCTGGCGTGCCAATGGTAATCCGCAGGAACTGAGCGATACGCACCTGCTTGAAGTGCCGCACAATTACACCCTGCTCGCGCAAGCGCGCCGCCAGCTCACCGGCATCCTGCTGAGGGTGACGGGCGAAAATGAAGTTGGCCGCCGACGGCAGCACTTCGAAGCCCCGCGCAGTCAGTTCCTTGACCAGCAGCTCACGGCTGTCGATTACCTTGCGGCAAGTCTGCTCGAAATACTCACGATCCTCGAACGCCGCCGCCGCACCGACGATCGCCATACGGTCGAGCGGGTAGGAGTTGAAGCTGTTCTTGATCCGCTCCAGGGCCTCGATCAGATCTGGATGACCAACCGCCAGGCCAACCCGCAACCCCGCCAGCGAACGCGATTTGGACAGGGTCTGGGTGACCAGAAGGTTGTCATAGCGGTCCACCAGGCTGATGGCCGTCTGACCACCGAAATCGATGTAGGCTTCGTCGACCACCACCACCGAATCCCGGTTGGACTGCAGCAGCTGCTCGACCGCCTCCAGCGGCAACAGGCAGCCAGTAGGCGCGTTGGGGTTGGGGAAGATGATCCCGGCGTTGGCCTTGCGATAGTCGTCGATGCGGATCTGGAACTGTTCGTCCAGCGGCACCGCCTCGAACGGAATGCCATAGAGGCCGCAGTAGACCGGATAGAAGCTGTAGCTGATATCCGGAAACAGCAGCGGCGCCCCGTGCTGGAACAGGCCGTGGAAGATGTGCGCCAGCACCTCATCCGAGCCGTTGCCGAGAAACACCTGCTTCGACTGCACGCCGTAGTAGCCGGCCACCGCCTGCTTGAGCAGGTCGCTGTTCGGGTCGGGATACAGACGCAGGTTATCGTTCAACTCACCGCGCATGGCCTCCAGCGCCTTGGGCGACGGGCCATAGGGGTTCTCGTTAGTGTTGAGCTTGACCAGGCGGGCCAGCTTGGGTTGTTCGCCCGGTACGTAAGGCACCAGATCCTTGACGAAAGGGCTCCAGAATCGACTCATGCTCAGTTCCCCTTCTTCTCGGTGAGGATGCGGTATTCAGCGCTGCGGGCGTGAGCGGTCAGCGACTCGCCACGGGCCAGGACCGAGGCGGTCTGCCCCAGCTCGGACGCACCTTGCTCGGAGCAGAAGATGATCGACGAGCGCTTCTGGAAGTCATAGACCCCCAGTGGAGAGGAAAACCGCGCAGTGCCGGACGTCGGCAGCACGTGGTTCGGGCCTGCGCAGTAGTCGCCGAGGGCTTCGCTAGTGTGGCGGCCCATGAAGATCGCGCCGGCATGGCGGATGTGCGGCAACCAGGCCTGCGGATCAGCCACCGATAACTCCAGGTGCTCGGGGGCGATGCGGTTGGCCACTTCCATGGCTTGCTGCATGTCACGCACCTGGATCAGCGCGCCACGCCCGTTGATCGAGGTACGAATGATCTCGGCACGCTCCATGGTTGGCAGCAGCTTGTCGATGCTGGCAGCGACTCGGTCGAGGAATTCGCCATCCGGGCTGACGAGGATGGCCTGGGCATCTTCATCATGCTCGGCCTGGGAGAACAGGTCCATGGCGATCCAGTCCGGGTCGGTCTGACCGTCACACACCACCAGGATCTCCGAAGGGCCGGCGATCATGTCGATACCGACCTGGCCGAATACATGGCGCTTGGCGGTGGCCACGTAGATGTTGCCAGGGCCGACGACCTTGTCCACCTGGGGCACACTCTCGGTACCGTAGGCCAGGGCCGCGACGGCCTGGGCGCCACCGATGGTGAACACACGGTCGACGCCGGCGATGCACGCCGCCGCCAGCACCAGTTCGTTGACCTCGCCGCGCGGGGTCGGCACCACCATCACCACTTCGCCGACACCCGCCACCTTGGCCGGAATCGCGTTCATCAGCACCGACGAGGGGTAGGAAGCCTTGCCGCCCGGTACATACAAGCCAGCACGGTCGAGCGGCGTGACCTTTTGGCCCAGCACGGTGCCATCGGCCTCGGTGTACTGCCAAGAATCCTGCTTCTGCCGCTCGTGGTAGCTGCGCACGCGGTCCGCGGCCTTTTCCAGGGCTTCACGCTGGGCTGGGGTGATACGGGTCAAGGCCAGCTCAAGGCGTTCACGACCAAGGATCAGGTCGCTCATACTGGCCGCCTCAACACCGTCGAAGCGCTGGGTGAACTCCATCAGCGCCGCATCGCCGCGCTCGCGCACGGCCTTGATGATGTCCAACACACGCTGGTTGACCCCGTCGTCGGACACACTTTCCCAGCTCAGCAGATGATCCAGATGTCGGGCGAAATCCGGGTCGGCGGCATTGAGACGGGCGATTGCAGTGGACACGGTCATGGCGAGGGCCTCGATTATTAGCGAATGCTCAGGCGCCCTAGGCTACCAGTCCATCCGCGCGGGCACCCGAGAATAATGGCTATGACGCGGATAGACGGGCGCGACAGCGATGGTCGCGCGTTCGGGTCAGCCGCGGTGTCGCGATTCGACAGCCTGGCGCAGGGTGTCGATCAGACTCTGGATACGGGCATGCTGCATTTTCATGGACGCCTTGTTGACCACCAGGCGCGAACTGATGGTCGCGATCAGTTCCTGGGGCTCCAGGCCATTGGCACGCAAGGTGTTGCCAGTGTCGACGACGTCGATGATTTTGTCGGCCAGACCGATCAGCGGTGCCAGCTCCATCGAGCCGTAGAGCTTGATGATATCGACCTGACGCCCCTGTTCGGCGTAGTAGCGCTTGGCGACATTGACGAACTTGGTGGCCACGCGCAGGCGCCCCTTGGGTTCTGGCGCACCGACCGCACCGGCGGTCATCAGCTTGCAACGGGCGATCTGCAGGTCCAGGGGCTCGTACAGGCCCTGGCCGCCATACTCCATCAGCACGTCCTTGCCAGCCACCCCGAGGTCGGCGGCGCCATGCTCGACATAGGTCGGCACGTCGGTGGCGCGCACGATGAGCAGGCGCACATCGTCCTGGGTCGTGGGGATGATCAGCTTGCGGCTCTTGTCCGGATTCTCGGTTGGCACGATACCGGCCTCTGCCAACAATGGCAGGGTATCGTCGAGAATACGGCCCTTGGATAGCGCGATGGTCAACATGGGAAACGTCGGTCCTTAAGCGGCTACAGCTGGCCGGGCCACAGGCCCGACCGCATTCGGTTCGGCTGGCGCGTCCCTGCGCCGGTCACAGACTAGCCCGGTACGCGACGGATCTTCGCGCCCAGCATCTGCAGTTTTTCCTCGATGCACTCGTAACCACGGTCTATGTGGTAGATGCGGTCGATCAGCGTATCGCCTTCGGCCACTAGGGCCGATAGCACCAGGCTGGCCGAAGCCCGCAGGTCGGTAGCCATGACTGGCGCGCCCTTGAGGGTCTTGGTGCCGGTAACGATAGCGGTATTGCCCTCGACCTGGATCTGCGCGCCCATACGATGCATCTCGTAGACGTGCATGAAGCGGTTTTCGAAGATGGTCTCGATCACGGCGCCGGTGCCTTCGGCAATGGCGTTGAGCGAGATGAACTGCGCCTGCATGTCGGTCGGAAACGCCGGGTACGGCGCGGTACGCAGGTTGACGGCTTTCGGCCGCTTACCGTGCATGTCCAGTTCGATCCAGTCTTCGCCGGTGGTAATGTCGGCGCCAGCTTCCTTGAGCTTCTCAAGGACCGCTTCGAGGATGGTCGGATCGGTGTCCTTGACCTTGACGCGGCCACCGGTCACGGCGGCTGCCACCAGGTAGGTACCGGTCTCGATACGGTCGGGCATCACGCGGTAGTTGGCCGAATGCAAGCGCTCGACGCCATCGATGGTGATAGTGTCGGTGCCCGCGCCCTGGATCTTCGCGCCCATGGCGATGAGGAAGTTGGCCAGGTCGACCACTTCAGGCTCGCGCGCGGCGTTCTGCAGCACGCTGCGGCCCTTGGCCAGGGCGGCAGCCATCATGATGTTCTCGGTACCGGTCACGCTGACGGTGTCGAAGAAGAAGTGCGCTCCGCGCAGGCCGCCTTCAGGCGCCTGGGCCTTGATGTAGCCGCCTTCGACCTCGATCTTCGCGCCCATGGCTTCCAGGCCGCGGATGTGCAGGTCGACCGGACGCGAACCGATGGCGCAACCACCCGGAAGGGCGACTTCGGCCTTGCCGAAGCGGGCGACCATCGGCCCCAGCACCAGGATCGAGGCACGCATGGTCTTGACCAGTTCGTAAGGCGCGACCAGGGTCTTGATGGTGCGCGGGTCGATTTCGACCGCCAGCTTCTCATCGATCACCGGCTCGATGCCCATGCGGCCGAACAGCTCGATCATGGTGGTGATGTCGTGCAGGTGCGGCAGGTTGCCAACCGTGACCGGGCCATCGGCCAGCAGAGTTGCGGAAAGGATCGGCAGGGCGGCGTTCTTCGCCCCGGAAATGCGGATTTCGCCATCGAGGCGAACGCCACCAGTAATAATCAGTTTGTCCATTAAAGTCTCGCCGCCAAGTTGGCTCAGGTGCGCTCAGCCCAGGCTGCGCTGCTGAAAAATTTCATGGTTACCGCGTGAATGCTGCCATTGGCGATCCACGGGTTCAGATGAGCATAGATCGCCTGCTGGCGCTTAACCGGGCTCTGGCCGGCCAGTTCGTCGCTGATCACGTTCAACTGGAAGTTGCAGCCTTCGCCCTCAACTTCGACCCGGGTTCCCGGCAATTTTTCTTCAAGGAAGCTTTTAACTTCTACGGCCTGCATGCTCAACCTCAATCGGCGCCCTGTGCGCGCGGGTCGGCCATCATACAAAAAAGCCCCTCGCCTGCGAACCCCAAGAACGGGTGCGCTGACCGAGGGGCCGTCCACTGGCGGCGGGCCATCAGCCCGCCAGCACCTCATCCAGGTCATAGACCTCGGCGATTTCCTGCATGTCCTGCGGCATGCCACGCAGCTCGCAAGCCTTTCCCGCCGCCTGGGCATCGCGCATGAACGCCAGCAACAGCGACAGACCGACGCTGGAGGACTTCTCCACCGCCGTACAGTCCAGAACCAGGCGGGGCTCGCGGCAGGCAGCGATCAGCGCCTTGCCATCCTTGCGCAGGGCCGGGCCACTGCGGTAGTCCAGTACCCCGGCGAGGCGCAGGACGCCTGGCTCAGCCATGCTCACGCCTGTGTCGTTCATTGCGCTTCCTGCTCGGCGGTTTCCTTAGCCTTGGCCACTTCGCCAGCCCAACCGTCGATGGTCTTGTCCAGGTCGTTGCCGTTGCGCTGCATGGCGTCTGCGAACTGATCGCGGAACAGTTTGCCGATGTTGATGCCGTTGACGATGACGTTGCGCACCTTCCACTCGCCGCCGATCTTGGTCAGGGTGTAGGACACCGGATAGACGGCCCCGTTGTTACCCTTGACGGTCATGTCGACACTGGCACGGTCATCACCATCCTGCCTGGCATTGCCAACGGTAATACCCTGGTTGTTGTATTCCAGCAGAGCGTTGCCGTAGAACTGCATCAGGCTGCGCTTGAAGTTTTCCTGGAAGCGCTGCATCTGCTCCGGGGTCGCGTTGCGTGAATACTTGACTGTCATGATGCTCTTCGAAATGCCATCGGCGTCGACCACGGGGCCGAGGTTGGCATTGAGCGCATCATAGAAAGCGCTCGGGTTCGTCTTGTACTGCTCCTTGTTGGCCGTCAGGTCGGCCAGCAGTTGATCAGTCGTGTTCTGGATCACGTCTTTGGGCGAGGCCGGTGCTGCACCGGCAACCAAAGGCAGAGCCGCCAGCAGGACCAGCAGCCCACGTCGCAGGATAGAGATCATGGGAACTCCTTATTTAGCTTCTTTGCCAACAGAATTGAGCAGGAACTTGCCAATCAGATCTTCCAGCACCAGGGCGGACTGAGTGTCGTGAATGGTGCTGCCATCCTTGAGCAACGCGTCTTCGCCGCCCACGCTGATGCCGATGTACTTCTCGCCGAGCAACCCGGCAGTCAGGATCGAGGCAGTGGAGTCGGTCGGCAGGTTGTCGACGCTCTTGTCCAGTTGCAAGGTCACCCGACCGGTGTAGGAGTCGCGATCCAGATCGATGGCCGTGACTTTGCCGATGGTCACGCCGGCCATGGTCACCTTAGCTCTGACCGTCAAACCGGCGATATTGTCGAAGTAAGCATAAACTTTATAGGTATCGCTGCTCGGGCTGGCGGACAGGCCACTGACACGCAGGGCCAGCAGGAGCAACGCCAGGATCCCGGCCAGGAGGAAAAGGCCGACACCGATTTCCAGGGTGCGGTTTTGCATCAGAAATCTCCAAACATCAAGGCGGTCAGAATAAAGTCCAGACCCAGGACTGCCAACGAGGCATAGACCACGGTCTTGGTGGTGGCACGGCTGATCCCCTCTGAGGTGGGTTCGCAGTCGTACCCCTGGAATACGGCGATCCAGGTGACGACGAAGGCAAAGACCAGGCTCTTGATCAACCCGTTGAGCACATCGTCGGTGAAGGAAACACTGTTCTGCATGTTCGCCCAGAACGACCCCTCGTAGACACCCAGCCAGTCCACCGCCACCCAGGAACCACCCCAGATACCGACCACGCTGAAGATCAGCGCCAGCATCGGCAGGGAGATGAAACCAGCCCACAGGCGCGGGGCGACAATGTACTTGAGCGGGTCGACGCCGATCATTTCCAGGCTCGACAATTGTTCAGTGGACTTCATGTTGCCGATCTCGGCGGTCAGCGCCGAACCTGCGCGCCCGGCGAATAGCAAGGCGGTGACCACCGGCCCCAGCTCGCGCAACAGCGTCAGGGCGACCATCTGCCCCACCGCCTGCTCGGAGCCGTACTTGGTGAGGATGCTGTACCCCTGCAGCGCCAGCACCATGCCGATGAAGACGCCCGACACCACGATGATCGCCAGCGACAGCACACCGACCGAGTAGAGCTGCTTGACCAGCAACTGGAAGCTGCCGCCGATGCCACCACGACCGATCAGCGCATGACCGAGGAACAAGCAGGAACGGCCCAGCACGGCCAGGATGTCGATGGCCGAGCGACCGAACAGGCGAATACGTTCGAGTAAGGATTTTCTGCGCATCAACGCGCCCCCAGCAGATCGGCGCGGTAGTCAGGCGCGGGAAAGTGGAAAGGCACCGGGCCATCCGGGTCGCCCTTCATGAATTGACGGATACGTGGGTTGTCCGACCCCATCAATTCATCGGGAGTTCCCTGCCCCAGTACCTGGCCATCGCCTACCACATAGATGTAGTCGGCGATGCTGGCAGTTTCGGCCAGGTCATGGGAGACCACGATACTGGTGATGCCCAGGGCATCGTTGAGCAGACGGATCAGGCGCACCAATACGCCCATGGCGATCGGGTCCTGGCCGACGAACGGCTCGTCGTACATGAGTATCTGCGGGTCCAGGGCGATTGCCCGGGCCAACGCCACGCGGCGCTTCATACCTCCGGACAACTCGTCGGGCATCAGCTCGATGGCGCCACGCAAGCCCACCGCTTGCAGCTTCATGAGCACGATGTCGCGGATCATCTCGTCGGACAGCTGAGTGTGCACGCGCAACGGAAAAGCGACGTTCTCGAAGACATCGAGGTCGGTAAACAGGGCGCCGCTCTGGAACAGCACGCCCATCTGCTTGCGGGCGTCGAACAGATCGCCCCGCGACAATGTCGGCAGATTCTGACCGGCGACCCAGACCTCGCCGCTGAAGGGGCGCAGCTGAGCGCCCATCAGGCGCAGCAGCGTGGTCTTGCCGCATCCGGAAGGCCCCATGATACCGGTGACCTTGCCGCGGGGAATGCGTATGTCGACATTGTTGAAAATGCTGCGCGAACCGCGCTTGAAGGTGACGCCCTTCAACTCGACCGCGTAGGCGCTATCCACACTCATCTAGACTCCTTGCGATGCAGCCTCGTCAACTGGACGCCTGCCCCCATCATGAGGGCACACACGCCCCGAGCGGGCCGGACAGCGGCGAACTATAGCACCGCAGGCAGGCGCCCCCAAGGCCATCCCCGCACTCGTTCAGCGCAGCGACAGGCTTCTGCGACTACCGTATGACAATCACAGGATGAGGGTTTCGCACATTGCCGCTATAATCGGCGCCTTTCATCAGGCATTCCGTTTTCGACATGAGCCAATCCAGCGAGCTGATCCAATCCGCCCAGCGCACCTTGCGCCTGGAGCTCAAGGCCATAGAAGACCTGCTGGCCCGTATCGATGCCAGCTTCGTCAAAGCCTGCGAACTGATCCTGGCCAGCAAGGGACGGGTAGTCGTGCTTGGCATGGGCAAGTCGGGGCATATCGGCAACAAGATCGCCGCCACCCTGGCCAGCACCGGCACTCCAGCCTTCTTTGTCCATCCGGCCGAGGCCAGCCATGGCGACATGGGCATGATCACCCGCGATGACGTCATCCTGGCCCTGTCCAACTCCGGCAGCACCGCCGAGATCATCACCCTGCTGCCGCTGATCAAGCGCCTGGGCATCCAACTGATCAGCCTCACCGGCAACCCGGACTCACCATTGGCCCATGCCGCCGAGGTCAACCTCGATGCACGTGTAGCCCAGGAGGCCTGCCCCCTGAACCTGGCGCCGACCTCCTCGACCACTGCAGCTCTGGCGCTGGGCGACGCCCTGGCCATCGCCCTGCTCGAGGCCCGGGGCTTCACTGCCGAGGACTTCGCCTTTTCGCATCCCGGAGGCGCTCTTGGCCGTCGCCTGCTGCTGAAAGTCGAGAATGTCATGCACTCCGGCGACGCTCTGCCCCAGGTGCAACGCGGCACCCTGCTCAAGGACGCTCTCCTTGAAATGTCTCGCAAAGGTTTAGGAATGACCGTCATCACCGAAACCGACGGACGGCTGGCTGGCATCTTCACGGATGGCGACCTGCGCCGCAGCCTGGACCGCAACATCAACGTACATAAAACCCGTATCGAAGAAGCGATGACCGTTCACGGCAAGACCGCACGCGCCGATATGCTCGCCGCCGAGGCCCTGAAGATCATGGAAGACCATAAGATCAACGCGCTGGTGGTGGTCGACAAGGATGACCGCCCGATTGGCGCCTTGAACATGCACGACTTGCTGCGCGCCGGAGTGATGTGATGAACGACGAACTGATGCAACGCGGCAAGCCGATCAGGCTGGCCGTCTTCGATGTCGATGGCGTGCTGACCGACGGACGCCTGTATTTCCTCGAGGACGGCAGCGAATTCAAGACTTTCAACACCCTCGACGGCCAGGGCATCAAGATGCTGATGGCCTCCGGCGTGACCACGGCAATCATCAGCGGGCGCAAGACCCCAGTGGTCGAACGCCGGGCGAAGAACCTCGGCATCCCCCACCTGTACCAAGGCCGCGAGGATAAACTGGTGGTGCTGGACGGACTTCTCGCTCAACTCGATCTAAGCTATGAACAAGTCGCCTACCTCGGCGACGACCTGCCGGACCTGCCAGTCATCCGCCGGGTAGGCTTGGGCATGGCCGTGGCCAATGCCGCCTCATTCGTCCGCCAACATGCCCACGGCGTCACCCAGGCACGTGGCGGCGAGGGTGCCGCACGTGAATTCTGCGAGCTGATCCTGCAGGCCCAGGGCAACCTGGATGCCGCCAACGCCAACTACCTGTAGAGCCATACATGTTCAGCAAGAAAATCCGCAACATCGCGCTGTTCAGCGTGATCGCCGCCTTGCTGGCGGCGGTCGGCTACTGGAACATCAGCCCTGAGAGCTTCCTCGACAAGCCGGTGGCTCAGGTCGACGAGAGCGCCATCGACTACTACGCGATCAATGCCCACAGCCTGCAGTTCCTGCCCGATGGCAAACTGCAATACGAGATGACCGCCGACAAAGTGGAACACCTCAAGGCCAGCGAAGTCACCCTGGTGACCAAGCCCGACCTGCACCTCTACCGTGGCACGCAGTTCCCCTGGCACGTCCAAAGCGAACGCGCCGAGGTCAATCCGGACGGCACCGAGGTAGAGCTGATCGATTCGGTCCGGGTAGCCCGCACCGATGAAAAACAGCGTGACACCATCATCACCACAACCCGCATGACCGTATTCCCGCAGAAGCAATATGCGCAAACCGAGCAAGCCGTTAGAATCGACGGCGCCGGTGGCACGACCACAGGCACAGGAATGAAAGCGTATTTGAAAGACGGCAGGATGGACCTGCTGTCCAACGTAAGAGGACAGTATGAGGCTCGTTAAAACCCTCCCCCTTTTGCTCAGCCTGAGCGCAGCACTGGGAAGCGCGAACGCCTGGGCCCTGCCGACCGACCGTGACCAACCTATTCGCATCCAGGCCGACGACGCTCACCTGGATGACAAGAAGGGCGTTGCCACCTACAAGGGCGACGTCATCATCACCCAGGGCTCGATGATGATCAAAGGCAACACCGTGACCATCACCCGTGCTGCCAATGGTGACATCGACGTAGTCACCTCCGTGGGCAACCTGGCCTATTTCGAGCAGCAACAGAGCGCCGCCAAGCCGGACAAGATGAAGGGATGGGCCGTCACCATCCAGTACCAGTCGCAAAAAGACCTGGTGGTGCTGACTGACCGCGCCAAGGTGGAAAACGAAGGCAACACCACCGAAGGCGAGAAAATCGTCTACAACACCCAGACCCAGGTGGCGACCGCCGGCCGTGGCAGCAACGTGACTACGCCACGCCAGCGCATCGACATGGTGATCCAGCCGAAGAAGAAGGCCGAGTAAATGGCAACCCTCAAAGCCCAGCACCTGGCCAAGAGCTACAAAAGCCGGCAAGTCGTCCGCGATGTCAGCCTGTCTATCGACAGCGGCCAGATCGTCGGCCTGCTCGGCCCCAACGGCGCCGGCAAGACCACCTGCTTCTACATGATTGTCGGCCTGGTCCAGGCCGACCAGGGTCGTGTACTGATCGACAACCTGGACGTCAGCCACCAACCGATGCACGGCCGCGCTCGTGCCGGCATCGGCTACCTCCCCCAGGAAGCCTCGATCTTCCGCAAACTCTCGGTGGCTGACAATATCATGGCCATTCTCGAGACCCGCAAGGACCTCGACCGCGAAGGACGGCGCAAGGAGCTGGAAGGCCTGCTCCAGGAGTTCCACATCAGCCACATCCGTGACAACCTGGGCATGAGCCTCTCGGGCGGCGAACGGCGCCGCGTCGAGATCGCCCGTGCCTTGGCGACCGCGCCGAAGTTCATCCTGCTCGACGAACCCTTCGCCGGGGTCGACCCGATCTCTGTCGGCGACATCAAGCAGATCATCCACCACCTCAAGGCCAAGGGCATCGGCGTACTGATCACCGACCACAACGTCCGCGAGACCCTGGATATCTGCGAGACCGCCTATATCGTCAACGATGGCCAACTGATCGCCGAAGGCGATGCTGAGACCATCCTGGCCAACGATCTGGTCAAGGAGGTTTACCTGGGCCACGAGTTCCGTCTCTAGACCCTGGGTATCTGGCGCTGCCCGAGCACTGACAACTCTGCCTGATAATGGCTTAATTGTTACAGTGCTCTAGGCAAACGCTACAATTTCAGGCATATAATTTGCTTAAAATTGGCGCCTCGGCGCCCCTGTGTAGTGGATGGCGCATGTGCGCCGGCGAATAAGGTGTTAAGCCCCTGCCATGAAACCATCGCTCGTCCTAAAAATGGGCCAGCAACTGACGATGACCCCGCAGTTGCAACAGGCCATCCGTCTGCTTCAGCTCTCGACCCTGGACCTTCAGCAGGAAATCCAGGAAGCGCTGGAGTCCAATCCGATGCTCGAACGTCAGGAAGACGGCGAGGACTTCGACAACAGCGACCCGATGGCCGACAACGCCGAGAACAAGCCGACTGCCGAAGCCCAGGACAACAACTTCCAGGAAAGCACCCCTAGCGCCGAAAACCTCGAAGAAGGCGAATGGGGCGAGCGCATCCCCAACGAACTCCCCGTCGACACGGCCTGGGAAGACATTTACCAGACCAGCGCCAGCAGCCTGCCCAGCAACGACGATGACGAGTGGGACTTCACCACCCGTACCTCCGTCGGAGAAAGCCTGCAGAGCCACCTGCTCTGGCAGTTGAACCTGGCGCCCATGTCCGACACCGACCGACTGATCGCAGTGACCCTGATTGACTGCATCAACGCCCAGGGCTATTTGGAAGAGTCCCTTGAGGAAGTCTGCGCCTCCTTCGATCCTGAGCTGGACATCGAGCTCGATGAAGTCGAAGCGGTGCTGCACCGTATCCAGCAGTTCGAACCTGCGGGCATTGGCGCACGCAACCTGAGTGAATGCCTCCTGTTACAACTGCGCCAGTTGCCCGCCAACGCGCCCTGGATGGCCGAGGCCCAGCGCCTGGTCAGCGACTATATCGACCTGCTCGGCAGCCGCGACTACAGCCAGCTCATGCGCCGCATGAAGCTCAAGGAAGACGAACTGCGCCAGGTCATTGAACTGGTACAGAGCCTCAATCCGCGTCCAGGCTCGCAGATCGAATCCAGCGAACCTGAGTACGTGGTGCCTGACGTCATTGTGCGCAAGGACAACGAGCGCTGGTTGGTGGAGCTGAACCAGGAGGCGGTCCCACGGCTGCGGGTCAACCCACAATACGCTGGCTTCGTCCGGCGTGCAGACACCAGCGCCGACAATACCTTCATGCGCAACCAGCTCCAGGAAGCGCGCTGGTTCATCAAGAGCCTGCAGAGCCGCAACGAAACCCTGATGAAGGTCGCCACACAGATCGTCGAGCACCAGCGAGGCTTCCTCGACCATGGCGACGAAGCGATGAAACCGTTGGTCCTGCATGACATTGCCGAGGCCGTGGGCATGCATGAGTCAACCATTTCCCGGGTCACTACCCAGAAATACATGCACACTCCGCGCGGCATCTACGAGCTGAAGTACTTTTTCTCCAGCCACGTGAGCACCGCCGAAGGCGGCGAATGCTCGTCCACGGCGATCCGCGCGATCATCAAAAAACTGGTTGCGGCGGAAAATCAGAAAAAGCCATTGAGTGACAGCAAGATCGCTGGTTTACTGGAGGCACAAGGCATCCAGGTAGCCCGTCGCACCGTCGCCAAGTATCGCGAGTCCCTCGGTATCGCACCGTCGAGCGAGCGCAAGCGACTGATGTAGCCCCCGGATGTGCCACAGCAGTTCAGTGGCAGGTGCAATACCTGCCTCTTTATGCACGGGCAACAAAGGAGAAGCTGTATGCAAGTCAACATCAGTGGACAGCATGTAGAAGTCACCCCACCGCTGCGCGAGTATGTCGAGCAGAAGCTGAAACGGCTGGAGGGTCACTTCGACAAGATCACCAACGGGACGGTCATCATGAAGGTCGAGAAGTTGCAGCAGAAGGTCGAAGCGACCCTGCAGATTCCCGGCGGTGAAGTGGTTGCCAACGCGGAACACGAAGACATGTATGCAGCGATCGACGCCCTGACCGACAAGCTCGACCGCCAACTGAAAAAACACAAGGAAAAACAGCAAAGCCTGCTGCAAGGTGCAGCCGCCCGCTGATCCCTCTCATCCATGATCCTACTTGAAACCATCCTGACCCCCGGCCGTTCGCTCGCGAACGTGCCGGGCGGCAGTAAAAAGCGCGTACTCCAGGAAACCGCCACCCTGATCGCCCGGGAAGTGCCAGAACTGGAGATGGAAGACATCTTCGAGAAACTGGTCGCCCGCGAGAAACTGGGCTCCACCGGCTTCGGCAATGGCATTGCCATTCCCCACTGCCGCCTCGAAGCATGCACCTCACCGGTCAGCGCCCTGATTCAACTGGCCACCCCCATCGACTATGATGCCATCGACGGTGCGCCGGTCGACCTGCTGTTCGTGCTGCTGGTCCCCGAAGCCGCTACCGACGCCCATCTGGAACTGCTGCGCCAGATCGCCAGCATGCTCGATCGCAAGGAGGTTCGGGATCGACTGCGGGCCGCAAACAGCAGCGAGGCCCTGTACCAGGTTGTCCTGGACGCACAGAACGAGCACTGAGCATGCGCCTGATCATCGTCAGCGGCCGGTCTGGCTCCGGCAAGAGTACCGCCCTCGACGTGCTGGAGGACAACGGCTACTACTGCATCGACAACCTGCCAGCGGGCTTACTGCCACAGCTGGCGGAAAATGCACTGATCAATACCGAGCTGCTGCAGCCGAAAGTCGCGGTATCCATCGACGCACGCAACCTGCCCAGCCACCTGTCGCGCTTTCCTGAGCTGTTGGAGGAGGCCCGTAGCCGTCATATCCAGTGCGATGTGTTGTACTTGGATGCCGACGAGGAAACCCTCCTCAAGCGCTTCTCTGAAACTCGCCGCCGCCACCCGCTGACCAACTCGAACCGTTCGCTTGCCGAGGCTATCCGCGTCGAAAGCGAACTGCTCGGACCGATCGCCGACCTGGCCGACCTGAAGATCGACACCACCCGCCTGAACCTCTATCAGTTGCGTGACTCGATCAAGCTGCGCCTGCTCAACCAACCTGAGCCCGGTACGGCCTTCCTGGTCGAATCCTTCGGTTTCAAGCGCGGCATGCCAGTCGATGCCGACCTGGTGTTCGACGTACGCTGCCTGCCCAACCCGTACTGGAAGCCTGAGCTACGCGAGCATTCCGGCCTGGAGCAGCCCGTTATCGATTACCTGGCAGCCCAGCCGGATGTGGAGGATATGTTCCAGGACATATCCACCTACCTGCTCAAGTGGTTGCCCCGCTTTGCCGCCAGCAACCGCGCGTACGTAACCATTGCCATCGGCTGCACTGGCGGGCACCATCGCTCGGTGTACCTGACCGAGCGTCTCGGTCAACTGCTGCAGCAATCCCTGAAAAACGTCCAGGTCCGCCATCGCGACCTCTAGCCCAAGGACCCGCCCCTACAATGCCCGCCCGTGAAATCACCATCATCAACAAGCTGGGGCTGCATGCCCGGGCGGCGGCAAAGTTCGTCGGCGTTGCCGGGCGCTTCCCTTGCCAGGTCAAGGTGGGTCGCGCACCGGACAAACTGGTCGACGGCAAGAGCATCATGGCCGTGATGATGCTCGCCGCTGGAAAGGGCACCCAGGTACACCTGCACACCGAAGGCGAGCAGGACGATGCAGCGCTGAACGCGCTGGTCGAGCTGATCAACAACAGGTTCGACGAGGGCGAATGACCCCACCGAAAAGACAAAGGGCGCCGAATGGCGCCCTTTGTCTTGCAGCGAAAGCTCACGACATCGCCGTGTCCATCACCATCATCAAACAGAAGCCAACGCACAAGCCAAGACTGGCCAAGCGGTGATGGCCATTGCTGCGTGACTCCGGGATGATCTCCTGGGTCACCACCAGCAACATCGCCCCCGCCGCGCAGGCCAGGCCCAATGGCAACAGCAATTCGGCAATATTCACCAGCCAGGCACAGATCACTGCCGCCAGCGGCTCGACCAAGCCAGAGGCTGCCCCGATCAGGAAGGCCTTGAACCGTGGCATCCCTGCGCCTGCCAGCACCAAGGCAATGACCAGGCCTTCAGGTACATCCTGCAAGGCAATGCCCATCGCCAGGCTGTCGGCGTCGGGCATACCACCGCCCGCCGAGACGCCAATAGCCATGCCCTCTGGGATGTTGTGAGCAATGATTGCAATCACGAACAGCCAGATCCGCGCGGCTATCACGGGTTGCTGACCTGTTCCCACCAGCGCCTCGGGCGATGCCCCGGACACCTTGAGATCCACCAGGAACAGGCACAGGGCACCGAACAGCAGGCCGAAACTGATCAGGCCGCCCGCGCCCCACGGGCTGAAACCGATGGCCTGGGCAGCGCCAAGGCCAGGGATGATCAGCGAGAACGCGGTCGCGGCCAGCATCACGCCCGCCCCAAAACCCAGCAAGGTATCAGCCAAGGCCACCGGCATGTTGCGGATCACCAGTACCGGTACTGCGCCCAACGCTGTACCCAAGGCACACAGCGCACCGCCCTCGAGGGCCCGCAACATGCGTGGCTCCAGGTCCAGCCAGGCGATGCCGCGCACGACCAGCAGCGCGGTACCGACCAGCAACAACAAGGTCCCCAGCGCCAGTCGGAACAAGCGCACGCTGCTGACAGACATCACCTCCGAACGCATACCGGAACGACTCACGCCAGGGCTTCTACATATCGACGCTCCACCTCGGACCAGTCGATCACGTTATAGAAGGCGCCGATGTATTCCGGACGTCGGTTTTGGTACTTCAGATAATACGCATGCTCCCAGACATCCAGCCCGAGAATGGGGGTATTGCCATTCATCAACGGACTGTCCTGGTTACCGCTGCTTTCCACCACCAGGGTCTTGGCCGGGGTCACGCTGAGCCAGGCCCAGCCACTGCCGAAGCGGCTCAGCGCGGCCTTGGTGAAGGCGTCCTTGAAAGCGTCGAAACCACCCAGTTGCTCATCGATGGCCTTGGCCACCTTGCCCTGGGGCTGGCCGCCCCCCTTGGGCGACATCACGGTCCAGAACAGGGTGTGGTTGGCATGGCCGCCCCCTTGGTTGATCACCGCGCCCTGCAGGTTTTCAGGCAACTGCTTGACGCTGGCCACCAGTTTTTCAACCGGCCACTCAGCCCACTGCGTCCCTTCCACTGCGGCATTGAGGTTGTTGATGTAGGTCTGGTGGTGCTTGGTGTGGTGAATCTCCATGGTCTGGGTATCGATGTGCGGTTCCAGCGCATCGTAGGCATAAGGCAACGCAGGCAAGGTATAGGGCATGTCAATGGATTCCGTAGACGTGGGTTCGAGGGGTGGCATTCGGCTGAGCGGCCAGCTCGCTGGCTTGTGGCCCATGGCGATTAAGCAAGCGCTCGGTGCGAGGGTACTGGCCGTATTCGCCGATGAAGCTCAGCAGCTCGGTGTAGGTCCTGGAGCTGTGTCGCAGCGCTGCTTCGCGTAACGCCTGGGGCAGGCGTTGTTCCTGGCTGGCCTGGAGCAGCCGCTGATGCGCCGCGCACAGATAGTCGGCGCTTTCATGGGGCTGGTTCAGCCGCACGTGCAGGTCGGCCAGGTTGTGATGGGCAATGACAAAAGCGGCCACCGCTTCGTCGACGTCATGCCAGCGTTCGAACAACACCTGGGCCAGGGCGAGCGCCTGCAGATAATGTTCGCGGGCATCGACCCACTCGCCTTGATCGAACAGACGGTTGGCGATTTCCGTGGTGCGTTTCCAGTGCTGCATGACAAACCTCCAGAGCGATGGACGCCATCAGATGGCCGTTAGATGCCACCCGCGGTGAGTTTTTCCGGATCGAGCAAGGCCTCCAACTGGCTGCGCGTCAGCTCGGTATGCTCCAGCGCCACGTCGATAATCGGGCGGCCCTGCTTGTAGGCGGTCTTGGCGATTTCCGCAGCCTTCAGGTAGCCGATGATCGGGTTCAGCGCAGTGACCAGGATTGGGTTGCGCGACAGCGCTTCCTTGAGCTTGGGCTCGTTGACCTTGAAGCTGGCGATGGCTTTGTCAGCCAGTAAGCGGCTGGCGTTGGCCATCAGCTCGACGCTGCTGAGCAGGTTCTGAGCGATGATCGGCAGCATCACGTTCAGCTCGAAGTTGCCCGACTGGCCGGCCACCGCGATGGTCGCGTCGTTGCCGATGACCTGGGCCGCGACCATGGCGGTGGCCTCGGGGATTACCGGGTTGACCTTGCCAGGCATGATCGAAGACCCGGGCTGCAGGCCCTCCAGCTCGATCTCGCCGAGGCCGGCCAGCGGGCCCGAGTTCATCCAGCGCAGATCATTGGCAATCTTCATCAGGGCCACGGCCGTGGTCTTGAGCTGACCAGATAGAGCAACCGCCGTGTCCTGAGAGCCGATCAGGGCGAACAGATTCTGACCTGGGACGAACTCGACATCAGTTAGGCCGCTGAGCTGGCGGGCAAAACCGGCAGCGAACTGTGGATGGGCATTGATCCCGGTACCGACTGCAGTACCACCTTGTGCCAGTGCCTGCAGGCTCGGCAAGGTAGCCTCCAGATGCGCCAGAGCGCCCTTGATCTGTGCGACCCAGCCACCCAGCACCTGGCTCATGCGCACCGGCATCGCGTCCATCAGGTGGGTACGCCCGGTCTTGACGAACGGATGCACCTGCTCGGCCTTGGCCTCGGTCACCTGAATCAGGTGGCGCAGGGCCGGCAGCAATTGCTCATGCAAGGCCAGTGCAGCACTGACGTGGATGGTAGTGGGGATGATGTCGTTACTGCTCTGGCCGCAGTTGACGTGGTCGTTGGGGCTGACATTGTCGCCCAGGACGCGGCTGGCCAGGGTCGCGATCACTTCATTGGCATTCATGTTCGAGCTGGTGCCAGAACCCGTCTGGAAGATATCCACCGGGAAATGTTGCATGAAGTCCTCGGCCAGCAGTTGCTCCACCGCCTTGACGATGGCCGCGCCCTGCTCCGGGGTCAGTTGCTCGAGTTCGACGTTGGCCTTGGCCGCCGCGGCCTTCGCCAACAAGAGCGCGCGAATGAACTGGCGCGGCATGCGTTGCTGGCTGATCGGGAAGTTGTTCACCGCGCGCTGGGTCTGGGCGCCGTACAGGGCCTGGGCCGGCACCTGCAGCTCGCCCATGCTGTCACGCTCGATACGGGTATTACTCATCATCAAGTCCTTGCATCAGTTCAGCGGGAGAAATCGAAGGCAGCAGCACGCAGTTCGCCAGTTGCAAGGCGTAGGGCTGCCAGCGTTGGTTCTGTTCGCGGCGGTCGAGGTTGCGCAGGTCGAGCAGCGGGCGCCAGGCCTGATCCAGGCACAGGCAGCGCCAATGCCAAGGCAGCATGCGGTCGCACGCGGTATCCAGAAGCAAGCGGAAAGAGGTCAAGGCCACGGTCCACGCCGAGGTCTCGGTACAGCACACCAAGTAACGGCCTTCAGCCAGGTAATGCTCGATCAGCCGGGGTTCGTCCGGCTCGAAGGCACAGCGGATGCGCCGGCTCAGCCAGCGCCAGTTTTCCAGGTAGGGCAACTCATGGAGGACGGGTTTCATGAACATCATCGCTGGGTTTCTGGATAATGATATTCATTATTAAGTGATAAGTAGAATCACTTCAAGTGAAAAGCGATAAACAAAAAACCCGGCACAGCGGCCGGGTCTTGTCCTGTAGATATTCGATCTTGGGGGGCGTACAGGCGACTCAGCTACCCGCCACTGTCATGCGCTCAATCAACACCGAGCCGGTGTGGATGTTGCTGCGCGTCTCGAGATCACTGCCGATCGCTACAATCTGCTGGAACATATCTTTCATATTCCCGGCGATGGTCACTTCCTGGACCGGGAACTGGATCTCGCCGTTTTCGACCCAGAAACCAGCCGCGCCGCGGGAATAGTCGCCGGTCACCATGTTCAGGCCGTGGCCCATCAGCTCGGTCACCAGCAGGCCACGCCCCATACGACGGATCAAGGCGGCCTGGTCTTCCACGCCATGGGTGACGAACAGGTTGTGGACGCCACCGGCGTTGGCCGTGCTCGGCAGCCCCAGCTTGCGCCCCGAATAGGTGCCCAGGATATAGGACACCAGTTCGCCCTTCTCGACGAACGGCTTGGCATAGGTGGCCAGGCCATCACCATCGAAGGCCGCGCTGCCCAAGGCACGTGGCAGGTGCGGGCGCTCGTCGATGGTCAGCCAGGAGGGGAACAGGCGTTGGCCGATGGCGCCATCGAGGAAGGATGACTTGCGGTACAGGTTGCCGCCGGAAATGGCCGAAAGGAAGCTGCCGAACAACCCACCTGCCAGCTCTGCGGAGAACAGCACCGGCACTTCGCAGGTCGGCACCGGCCGTGCGCCCAAGCGGCTGGCGGCTCGTTGCGCAGCACGCTGGCCAATGCTGTTCGGGTCAGCCAGTAGGTTCCCCTGGCGATTGATGTCGTACCAGTAGTCACGCTGCATCTGCCCGTCGCCTTCGGCGATCATCACGCAACTCAAGCTGTGCCGCGTGGAAGCATAACCGCCAATGAAGCCGTGGCTGTTGCCATAGACCCGGCAGCCTTGGTGGGTGCTAAGGGTGGTGCCATCGGCATTGCGGATGCGCGTGTCGGCATCGAAGGCCGCGGCCTCGCACGCCAAGGCCTTCTCAATGGCCTGCTCCGGGCTGATGTCCCACAAATGGTACAAATCAAAATCGGTGATTTCCCGCGCCATCAAGGCTGGGTCGGCCAATCCCGAGCAGTCGTCCTCAGAGGTGTGCTTGGCGATAGCCAAGGCTGCGGCCACGGTTTCCCGAATGGCCTCGCTGCCGCTGGCCGAGGTGCTGGCCGAGCCCTTGCGCTGCCCCACATAGAGGGTGATACCAAAGCCTTGGTCGCGGTTGAACTCGACTGTCTCGACCTCGCGCTGACGCACCGTGGTCGACAACCCCTGCTCCAGCGACACCGCCACTTCGCAGGCGCTGGCGCCCTGGCGACGCGCTTCGGCGATGATCTGCTCGACTTGCTCCTGCAACGCCGGCAGGGCCTGGGGGCCTACGCTCTGGACTGCACTCATGGTTCTCTCCACTCAAATTCTGCGTTCGGCTAGGGTCATTGTACGACCGGGCCGGACAAGCGGCCCCCGACTGGTTATCATGGCGGCGTTTTCCAGCGGACTGCCACCATGGTTGATTACGACGACGCCTACGAAGGCGAAAAAAGCAAAACCCAGATCAAGCGCGAGCTGCATGCGCTGGTCGATCTCGGCGAGCGCCTGACGACACTCAAGCCGGATACCCTGGCGCGCCTGCCGCTGACCGACGCCTTGCGCCGGGCAATCGCCGATGCCAGCAAGCACACCGCGCACATCGCCCGCAAACGTCACCTGTCGTTCATCGGCAAGCTGATGCGCGACCAGGACATCGAGGCCATCACCGCGGTGATCGACCAACTGGACGCCTCCACGCGCCAGTACAACGAACGCTTCCACAACCTCGAACGCTGGCGTGACCGGCTGATCGACGGCACCGACGAGGACCTGGAGCGCTTCGTCAGCGAATATGCCGAGGCCGACCGCCAGCAACTGCGCTCGCTGATCCGCCAGGCCCAGCACGAGAAGGTGCGGAACAAACCGCCGACCGCCTCGCGCAAGATCTTCAAGTACATTCGCGACCTCGACGAGACCCAGCGCGGCCTGCGCTAAGCCCCGGCGCCGGGCAGGCACCCGCCTGCCCGAGCCTGGTCACGCGCCGGTACCGCCCACAGTGATCGCATCGATCTTCAGGGTCGGCTGGCCAACGCCCACCGGCACCGACTGCCCATCCTTGCCACAGGTTCCGACACCGCTGTCCAGCGACAGGTCGTTGCCGACCATCGACACCCGGCTCATGGCCTCAGGCCCATTGCCGATCAGCGTGGCCCCCTTGACTGGCGCGGTGATCTTGCCGTCCTCGATCAGGTAGGCCTCGCTGGTGGAGAACACGAACTTGCCGCTGGTGATATCGACCTGACCGCCGCCAAGGTTGGCGCAGTACAGGCCTTTCTTCACCGAGGCAATGATTTCGGCCGGGTCGCTGTCGCCAGCGCGCATGTAGGTGTTGGTCATGCGCGGCATCGGCAGGTGCGCGTAGGATTCGCGGCGGCCGTTGCCAGTCACCGCCATGCCCATCAGGCGCGCATTGAGCTTGTCCTGCATGTAGCCGGTCAGGATGCCGTTCTCGATCAGGGTGGTGCATTCGGTCGGCGTACCTTCGTCGTCGACACTCAGGGAGCCACGGCGCCCCTCCAGGGTCCCGTCGTCGACAATGGTGCACAGCTTCGAGGCTACCTGTTCGCCCATCCGCCCGCTGTAGGCCGAGCTGCCTTTGCGGTTGAAGTCGCCCTCCAGGCCATGGCCGACCGCTTCGTGCAGCAACACCCCGGACCAACCCGGGCCAAGCACCACAGGCAGGGTCCCGGCCGGGGCCGGCATCGCCTCCAGGTTGACCAATGCCTGGCGCAGCGCCTCGCGGGCATAGCCCATGACCCGCTCCTCGGTGAAGAAGCGGTAGTCGGTGCGCCCTCCCCCGCCCTGCCCGCCGCGTTCACGCCGACCGTTGTGCTCGACGATGACGCTGACATTGAAACGCACCAACGGCCGCACATCAGCGGCCAGGCTGCCATCGGCAGCGGCGATCAGGATACGCTCCCAGACGCCAGCCATACTGACGCTGACCTGCTGGATACGGGGATCGAGCGCGCGGGTAGCGGCATCGACCCGCTTGAGCAGGTCGACCTTCTCGGCACGGCTCAACACATCCAGAGGATTTTCAGGCGCGTACAACGCCACGACATCCTGGCTGCGAAAGGCTTGCACGCGGCCATCCTGACCGGCACGGGAAATCGAGCGGGCAGCCCGGGCCGCCGAGTTCAGGGCTTCGAGGGTGATCGCGTTGCTGTAGGCGAATCCGGTCTTCTCACCGGATTGGGCGCGCACGCCAACACCCTGGTCGAGGTTGAAGCTGCCTTCCTTGACGATACCGTCTTCAAGGGCCCAGGTTTCCGAGATCTGCCCCTGGAAGTACAGGTCGGCGGCATCGATGCCGGGCCCGGCCAACTCGCCCAGTACAGCCTGCAGGCTGTCCAAGGTCAGTCCGCCTGGGGCCAGGAGCTGCTCGCTGACGGTGGATAACATCTGGCTCATAGTCACTCCGAGGTGTGCGCAGGCCGCAAGGCGTCCTGCGAGAAAAAGCGCCGGTGCGAGGCCACCGGCATTCGCGCCCTGATGGACGCCTGTTCGCTGCTGTCGCGTTCGGCCAGCAATACGCCTTCGCCACTGGCCTGTTCGGCGATGATGCGCCCCCAAGGGTCGACGACCGCCGCATGGCCATGGGTTTCCCGTGGACCTGGATGGCGGCCGCCCTGGGCGGCCGCCAGGACATAGCACTGGGTCTCGATAGCCCGCGCGCGGATCAATACTTCCCAGTGGGCGGCACCGGTGACCGCCGTGAAGGCCGAGGGCGCGCTGATCAGTTCCGCCCCGGCAGCGCGCAACGCGCTGTACAACTCGGGAAAGCGCAGGTCATAACACACGCTCAAGCCCAAACGCCCCACCGGGGTATCGGCCACCACCACTTGGGTACCGTGGGCGTAATCGTCGGACTCACGGTATCGCCCTCGGTTGTCCGCCACATCCACATCGAACAGGTGCAACTTGTCATAACGCGCCGCCAACTCGCCATGCTCATCGATCAGCAGCGAGCAGGCATGAGCCTTGGCATCGGGCTGGCCAACCGGTGGCAACGGCAAAGTGCCGGCGACAATCCATAACCTGAGGTCGCGGGCGGTGCGTTTCAACCATGGCAGGATCGGCCCCTCGCCAAACGCCTCGGCCCGGCCGATGGCCGCGGCGTCACGCCGGCCCATGGCGGCAAAGTTTTCCGGCAGCACCGCAAGCCGCGCACCGCCCTGGGCCGCCTGCTCCAGCAAAGCGCCGGCACGTTGCAGGTTGGCCAGCACATCGTCCTGGCTGACCATCTGGATCACGGCTGACTTCATACGGCTCCTAGCGCGATTTCTCGAAAGGTTTCACAAAGGTGATTCTAGGCTCTTTCCATGGTCCCTCGACGCGGTAATGCACACTGGCGTACCGCGCCACACGGTCACCGATCAGGCGGTCGACCAGAAACAACGCGCCGCCAATCGCCGGAGCGCCGACGATCAGCGCCGCCAAAGGCAGGTTGTTGGTTAGCGGCAAGGTCACCTGCAGGTTGGCATCGACCCGATCGCGAACCATGTCCAGGGTGCCGTCCAGCTCGAGGTTGCTGGACGGCCCGGTCAGGGTAATCGGCATACGGGTGACATAGACGCCCTCGCTGGCTTGCAGCAAACCCTTGACCCGGTCGTAGGCCAAGCCCTTGTCGAGCAAGTCGGAGAAATCCAGGCGCAGGCGTCGGCCAATGGAGTTGAAGTTGAGAAGACCGAAGACCCGCAGGGCCTGGGCACCACCTTCGACCTCGACGAACTGACCCTGGCGCAAGGCAGCATCGAGGCTGCCAGAGAAGCGTTTGAGGGCAACCCAAGCCGGCGACCCAGGCCAGCGACCATCCACGTCGAGTCGGAAGTCACGGCTGGTGACGGTCGGGGCAAAGTCCCAGGCCTTGAGCACATCAGCCAGGTTCTTGCCCTCCAGGCGCCCCTTGTACCAACTGCTGCTGGCGCCAGGCGCGCCTTCCCAGCCACCACTGCCATTGATGCGCAGGCCTCTGAGGTCCAGGCCGATGTCGTTGAGCGCGACGCCACGTGCCGTCGGGCGCAGTTTCATCGCCCAACTGCCCAACAGGTCGTCGCCCCAGTACAGCCTGTCGATAGTCAGGTCGAGGGCCGGCACCTTGCGTGGGTCGAATTTGCCCAGCGGGTCCGGCGCGTTCTCATCATGGATCGATGCCGGATCGGGTGCAGGCAGGCGCAAGGTCCTCAGGTTGACGACCATTGGCGCGGCCTTGGCATCTGGTACCCGCGCATTGCCAATGACTTCCCGGCTGTCCAGGCGTAGGGACCAACCACTGTCTGCCCGGTCCAGACGCACCACCGCCTGGTTCAAGTCCATCCCGAAGCCCTTGAGCTGACCGATGCTGACATCCATGCTTTGCAGGGTCTGCCTGGCGCTACCGCCAGGGTCGTTGCCGGCAAAGCGCTCCACCTGCTGCTGCCAAGGCTCCAAGTCCAGCCTCTCGAGACGCCCCCGCACGCGCAGGCCCCGGCCAGGGGGCAACAGTGCCTGACCGCTGCCGAGCAACAGTTCACCACGGCCTTGGTCCAGCTTGTCGGCAGGTGCGGCATAGGCGAAGCGGGCGATATTGGCATAACTGACATCGAAGCGCCGGTCGGCGCCCTGCAAGTTCATGCTGAAGCGGCTCGTGAGGGTCTCGGCCGCCGCCTTGCCGAACGGCGCCGGCAGGTCGATGGCCAGGCCCTTCAGTGATGAGTCAACGCTCAGCCTGTTTTCACGGCTACCCAGGCTGACCTGCAGTTGGTAGGGCAACTCGCCTGTGGCAGGAAGCGCGTCCTTGTATTGCAGCCAATCAGCCAAGGTTTTGACCGCTATTTGGCCGGTGGCATTGATACGGGTCTGCATCTCCCCCGCTTTGCCTTGCGCGATGATCTGAGCACTGACCGGTTTGCCGAATGCCCGCAGGCTGATCCCCTTGCCACTGAGCCCCTTGTCGAAATCGAAGCTGAAATCCCCCTTGAGCTGGGTCAGGTCCAAGGTAGGCGGCGTGATCTTCAGGCGCGCATCGGCTGTCGAGAAATCCACCAAAACCTTTGGCCGAGCGCCATGTTCCAAGGGGATATCCAGCTTCAGCTTGCCCCGCAACGGCCCCTCGCCTTCCCAGCCGGCGAAGATCTCGCCTGTGCCGATGGGTGCCTGCTGGAGAATCTTCAGCCCATCGCCCAGGCTGCCATCGAATGTACCGTTCAGATGCAGGTGGCTGTGCTGGCCACTGTCGACGTGGGGAATGTCGACGCTGACATCACTGACCCGCGTATTCAACAACATCCCGCGCTGGGCTTTGATACGTACACCTGCATCATCGATGTACACATCGCCATCGACCTGCTGCACTTGGGGCCAGCCGGGCTGGAAGTCCAGCGCGGCATCGCGGACCTTGAAGAACAGGCTGATGCTGCGGGCATGGTCCGGAGCGTCATGGTTCAGCGAGCCCTGGTACTGGAAGTAACCCTCGTCGACCGTGCCCTTGACGATGGCGCTGCGCAGCCATTCGTCCAGTGCCGGGCTGAGTACCTCTGGCAGGTACTTGGCGGTATAACGTCCATCCCCTTCGGTCAGACCGACACGCAGGTCCATGTAGTCTTCACGCCCTTCCTCGAACAGCAGGCGGATAAGGAAGTCGCCGGCGATCTTGCCCTCTTCGCCCAGCACCTTTAGGTAGGGGGCGGTCAGGGTAAAGCCTTCCTTATCCAGGTGCCAGGTCAGGCGTGCGTTGGCCTTCTGGTAATACCAGGGTTTGGCGAAGATCGGGTACAGGTGCAGCATGAAGGCGTCAGTATCCAGGTGCAATTCGCCCTGCCCCAGGTCGCCGCTGATACTGCCGTTGACATTCCCGGCCGCCGGGGCGCCGTGATAGGCATCGAAACCGATCTTTTCCAGGTTGGCGGCGAACTGCAAGCGCTGGTCGCCCTCGGCCTTAGGCCGGATGTCCAGGCGCACATTGCGCAGCGCGCCTGTCACCTGAAGGGCATCGACCACCGTCATGACGTTCTCGGGCAAGGGGGCCAACCCGTCGATCAGTGGTGTCAGCGGCGTAAGGTCCAGGCGGTCGGCCTGAACCTGCCAGGATTCTTGGGTCGGGTCCTCACCCGGCCGCTGCTGCACCTGCAGATGCGTTTCCCAGCGGGTCTTGCCGATGCTCGCGGCCAATGAGTCGACCACCACATCGAACCCCTTGTCATCACGCTGGAACCAAGCGGCAAGGGCCAGGTTGTCGAGGCTAACCGGCTTGCGGCCAGTGTAGGCGCCTTGCAATTGCGGGGCATTGAAGCGTACGGCCGCCTGCTGTAACTGTCCCTTGTTCCAGTCGAGCCAGAACTCACCGCCAGCCTGCAACTGGTTGGCCTGCCACTGCCCCAGCAAACGCGGCGGCAACCAACGTGCCCAGTCGCTTTGCGGCAAACTCAAGTAGGCCTCGACACGACCGTCACGCCAAACCTTGGGGTTGACTCGACCGCGCAGGTCCAGGGCCACGGGCTGACCATCAGGCAATGTCAGGCGCAGGTCCAGGCGCTGACGCGAGCTGCTGCCCTGCAAGCCGAGGCTGACATAAGTGAGAGTCAGCGGATCGCGCTGCCAGGGTTCGAGCGTGACCTGGCTATCGAACACATCGATGCGCCCCAAGCTCTCCAGACGCTGCAACAAGTGTTCCGGGTCCAGGGGCTCGTCATCCCGCTTCGGCAGGCCTTCGAGCATCCAGCCCCCCTGCTCGTCCTCTCGCAGGTTCAGTTGCAGCCCACCCAGCTGCACTCGCGCCAGCCGGACCTCGCGGGCCAGCAGGCTGGCCCAGAGGTCCGGCACAACCTTGACATCATCCAGGCGCAGGGCATCGCCCCCTTCACCCACCTGTACGTCACGCACCCTCAGCACCGGTGCGAGGCCGCTCCAACTGCCCTCCAGGGCACCAATATGCACCGGCAGGCCCAACGCCTGTTCGGCCTTGACCTGCGCGTCGGCACGGTACTCGGCAACCAGGGGGACCAATTGCCGGCCAAGGCTGACATACAGCGCCACCAGCACCGCCAGCAGGGCGCAGAACCCCAGCCCCCAGCGGGTCAAGGCGCCCAGAACGCGTATCAGACGCTCCATGGCCATGGCCCTCCAAGTCGTGCCTCAAGACGTGTTGCCGTTTCATTGGCGCTTTCCCCGGCGGCCGGCCGGGGGAAGCGCCCCGCAGCGACACCGCCGCGAGTGAAACAGCAGCAGACCCTAACTATGGTCCGAAGCGCCGGCTTTGCCAGCCTGCAGCCCCGGCAAAACTGTTCAAAACACGTCAGAGGAGCACCACATCGTATTGTTCCTGGGAATACATGGACTCGACCTGGAAACGAATGGTTCGGCCGATGAAGGCTTCCAGTTCCGCCACGTTACCCGACTCCTCGTCCAGCAGCCGGTCGACCACCTTCTGGTTGGCCAGCACCCGGTAACCCTCGGCCTGATAGGCGCGTGCCTCACGAAGGATTTCCCGGAAGATTTCGTAACAGACGGTTTCAGGAGTTTTCAGCTTGCCGCGCCCCTGGCAGCAGGCGCACGGCTCGCAGAGCACCTGCTCGAGGCTTTCACGGGTGCGCTTGCGGGTCATCTGCACCAGGCCCAGCTCGGTGATGCCGATGATGTTGGTCTTGGCGTGGTCGCGCTCCAGCTGTTTTTCCAGGGTGCGCAACACCTGGCGCTGGTGATCCTCGTCTTCCATGTCGATGAAGTCGATGATGATGATCCCACCGATATTACGCAGGCGCAGTTGCCTGGCAATGGCGGTGGCAGCCTCGAGGTTGGTCTTGAAGATGGTTTCCTCGAGGTTGCGGTGACCGACGAAAGCACCGGTGTTGACGTCGATGGTAGTCATCGCCTCGGCCGGATCCACCACCAGGTAGCCACCGGACTTGAGCGGCACCTTGCGCTCCAGCGCCCGCTGGATCTCATCCTCGACGCCATAGAGGTCGAATATCGGCCGCTCGCCCGGATAGTGTTCCAGGCGGTCTGCGATTTCCGGCATGAGTTCGACCACGAACTGCGTGGTTTTCTGGAAGGTTTCCCGGGAGTCGATGCGGATCTTCTCTATCTTCGGGTTGACCAGATCGCGCAGGGTACGCAGCGCCAGGCCCAGATCCTCGTAGATCTCGGTCGGAGCACCGACGGTCTTGATCTGCGTGCCGATCTGCTCCCAAAGCCTTCGCAGGTAGCGGATGTCCATGAGAATTTCTTCGGCGCGCGCACCTTCGGCAGCAGTGCGCAGGATGAAGCCACCGGCATCCTTGATGTTTTCCTGATCCATGCAGTCGCTGACCACCTGCTTGAGACGCTCACGTTCCGCCTCATCCTCGATCTTCAGCGAGATGCCCACATGGCTGGTGCGCGGCATGTAGACCAAGTAGCGCGATGGGATCGACAGCTGGGTAGTCAGCCGCGCGCCCTTGGTACCGATCGGGTCCTTGGTGACCTGCACCACCAGGCTTTGGCCCTCATGAACCAGGGCGCTGATGCTCTCGACCGCCGACCCTTCGCGCTGGGAAATCTCCGAGGCATGGATGAAGGCCGCTCGCTCCAGGCCGATATCGACGAACGCCGCCTGCATGCCAGGCAGCACTCGCGCCACCTTGCCCTTGTAGATGTTGCCCACGATGCCACGGCGCTGGGTGCGTTCGACATGCACTTCCTGCAGGACGCCGTTCTCCACGACCGCCACGCGTGATTCCATCGGGGTGATATTGATCAGAATCTCTTCGCTCATGGCAGGCTCTCGTCAAAGGTCTTCGGTAATGATGGATCGCTGGCGGGTGGCTGGCTACCGTTGTTGCACATCCTCTGCGTCGAATGGCCGGGGTTGCCAGCAGGCGATGCCGAACTGGCCAAGCAGTTCGGCCGTTTCACTCAGGGGCAGGCCGACCACGGCAGAGTAACTGCCCTGCAGCCCGGTAACGAAGATGGCGCCCAAACCCTGGATGGCGTAGCCACCTGCCTTGTCCAGCGGCTCGCCAGTGGCCCAGTAGCGCTGGGCTTCATCAGGGCTGATGGGGCGCAAGCGCACTTCGCTGGCGACACACTGGCTCAAGCAGCGCTGGCCATCGGTCAGAGCGACCGCAGTCAGCACCTGGTGCTCGCGGCCTGCGAGCTCGGCCAGCATGGCCAAGGCGTGGCCCCGGCCCTCGGGCTTGCCGAGGATCCTACCGTCGAGTACTACGGCTGTATCGGCACCCAGGACCACAGCTGGCCGCGCCAAACCGGCCAGTCCTGCCTGCGCCTTGGCGCGGGCCAGACGCTCGACATAGGCTGGCGCGCTTTCGCCTGGCAGCGGGGTTTCGTCGACAGGCGCAACGACAGATGTGAACGGCACGCCGATCTGGGCCAGCAATTCACGTCGGCGTGGTGAGCCGGAAGCCAGGAACAGCGGGGTCATGTGGACGTCTCCCTGTCAGTATCGGCGAAGCCTTCAATGAATGCGCAGGCGCCTGCACAGGTCGCGCAAGGCGAAACTGATCCAGGGCCAGAGCAAGGCGCTGATCACTGCGGACCAGACCAGCGCCAGTGTCGGCAAGCGGTTGCCGGTCAAGGCACTGAGCCACAGCTGTACTAGCTGGGCGATGCCGAAGATCACTAGGATCACCAAGCTCTGCTGCCACATCGGGAACATGCGCAAGCGCTGTTGCAGCGACAGCACCAAGAAGGTGATCAGGGTCAGGATCAGGGCGTTCTGCCCCAGCAAGGTGCCATACAGCACATCCTCGGCCAGCCCCAGCAGGAATGCCGTGGTCATGCCGACCTTGTGCGGTACGGTCAAGGTCCAGAAAGCCAGCAGCAGGGCCAGCCACATGGGACGGAACACTTCCATGAACTGCGGCATGGGGGAAACGCTGAGCAACAAGCCGATGATGAAGGTCAGCCAGATGGCCCAGCCGTTTCTGCTGCGTGTGCTAGCCATCAGTCTCTCCGGGGTTGGGCCGGCGCTGCGGGCGCCGGTGCCGGGTTGGCGGGCGCCGAGCCACTGGCAGCAGGCGTTGCGGGAGCGGCGGCGGGTGCGCCAGGCGTGTTGGTTGTCGGTGCTGCCGGGGCACTTGCCGGAGCGGCCTGCTCTCCAGTTGCGGGGGCCTGACTGGTGGCTGGTGCGGCATTGCCCGCCCCCTCTTCGCGATCGGCTTCTTCTTGGGCAATTGCCGCGTCGGTGGCGCGTTGCTCGGGGGTACGGCTGTCGCTGAACACCAGCAGCAGATAACGGCTGCGATTGAGCGCGGCAGTGGGGATAGCCCGGACAATGGCGAATGGCTGGCCGGAGTCATGGATCACTTCATTGACCGTGGCTACCGGATAACCGGCCGGGAAACGCTGGCCGAGGCCGGAACTGACCAGCAGGTCGCCTTCCTTGATGTCGGCGGTGTCAGCCACATGGCGCAACTCCAGGCGCTCGGGGTTGCCGGTGCCGCTGGCGATGGCGCGCAGGCCGTTGCGGTTGACCTGCACCGGGATGCTGTGGGTGGTATCGGTAAGCAGCAGCACCCGCGAGGTATAGGGCATCAGTTCGACCACCTGGCCCATCAGGCCACGCGCATCGAGCACGGGCTGGCCAAGGACCACGCCATCGCGCTCGCCCTTGTTGATCAGGATGCGGTGGGTGAAGGGATTGGGGTCAACGCCGATCAGCTCGGCCACCTCGACCTTCTCGTTGACCAGCGCCGAGGAGTTGAGCAGTTCACGCAGGCGCACGTTCTGCTCGGTCAGGGCCGCCAGCTTCTGCAGGCGCCCCTGCAGGAGCAAGGCTTCGGTCTTGAGTTTCTCGTTCTCGGCGATCAGTTCGGTACGACTGCCGAACTGGCTGGCCACCCCTTGCCACAGGCGCTGCGGCAAATCGGTCACCAGATAGGATTCCATCAGCACCAGCCCCATCTGGCTGCGCACCGGTTTGAGCACGGCAAAGCGCGCATCGACCACCATCAGGGCAATCGACAGCACGACCAATACGAGCACACGAACGCCCAGTGAAGGGCCCTTGGTGAAAAGCGGTTTAATGGGCCGTTCCTCGTGGACGACGATTCAGGAGGTCATTGGACATTACTGCAACGTACCGGCCTGCTTGCGGGTTGACGGAAACGACGCCCGTACGGACGCCAGCCCAACGCATACAGGTAGCACTGTGCGTGCTACCTGTAAACCGGGCGACCAACGGACAGCTTGCCAGCTTACTCGCTGGAGAGCAGGTCCATGGCGTGCTTGTCCATCATTTCCAGCGCACGACCGCCGCCACGGGCAACGCAGGTCAGCGGGTCTTCGGCGACGATCACCGGCAGGCCGGTTTCCTGGGCCAGCAGCTTGTCCAAGTCACGCAGCAGCGCGCCACCACCGGTCAGCACCAGGCCACGCTCGGCGATGTCCGAGGCCAGTTCCGGCGGCGACTGCTCCAAGGCGCTCTTGACCGCCTGGACGATAGTTGCCAGGGACTCCTGCAGGGCTTCGAGCACTTCGTTGGAGTTCAGGGTGAAGGCACGCGGCACGCCCTCGGCCAGGTTACGGCCACGGACATCGACTTCGCGAACTTCGCCGCCCGGGTAGGCGGTACCGATTTCCTGCTTGATGCGCTCGGCGGTGGACTCACCGATCAGGCTGCCGTAGTTACGGCGCACGTAGGTGACGATGGCTTCGTCGAAACGGTCGCCACCGACCCGCACGGACTCGGCATAGACCACGCCGTTCAAGGAGATCAGGGCGATCTCGGTGGTGCCGCCACCGATATCGACGACCATCGAGCCGCGGGCCTCTTCGACCGGCAGGCCGGCACCGATGGCGGCGGCCATCGGTTCTTCGATCAGGAACACTTCGCGGGCACCGGCGCCCAGCGCCGACTCACGGATGGCTCGGCGTTCGACCTGGGTCGACTTGCACGGCACGCAGATCAGCACACGAGGGCTGGGCTGCAGGAAGCTGTTTTCGTGTACCTTGTTGATGAAGTACTGCAACATTTTTTCACAAACGCTGAAGTCGGCGATCACGCCGTCCTTCATCGGACGAATGGCAGCAATGTTGCCGGGCGTACGGCCCAGCATACGCTTGGCTTCGGTACCGACTGCAACGACGCTTTTCTGGTTGCCGTGGGTACGGATGGCAACAACCGAGGGCTCATTCAGGACGATACCGCGCTCACGCACGTAAATAAGGGTGTTGGCAGTCCCCAGGTCGATGGAAAGATCGCTGGAAAACATGCCACGCAGTTTCTTGAACATGGGAAAGTGACCCTAGGCAACGCGTGGGTAAAAAAGTGCGGCAAACTCTAACAATGGCGGGGATTTTGGGCAAGGCGCCAATATGTTAAATTGGCAGTTTTTCCGAGCACGCCAGCAGATGATCGCGGCCGTATGACCGCCAGAACGCTGGCATGTTCCTCATCGCGGACCCATTCCGTTTTGTTTCCCCTGGAGATCCCCATGGCGCTTCAACGCTGCGACGTGGAAAAGATCGCCCATCTGGCCCGACTGGGCCTGGATGAAAGCGACTTGCCACGCATTACCGATGCCTTGAACAGTATTCTCGGGCTGGTCGACCAGATGCAGGCCGTCGACACCAGCGGTATCGAACCCCTGGCCCACCCCCTGGAGGCCAGCCAGCGCCTGCGCGCGGACGTGGTCACCGAAAGCAACCAGCGCGACGCCTACCAGGCCATCGCCCCAGCGACCGAGAACGGTCTGTACCTGGTTCCGAAAGTCATCGAGTAAGGGATAGAGACTGCCATGCATCAATTGACCCTGGCCGAGATCGCCCGCGGACTCGCCGACAAGTCGTTTTCCTCCGAGGAGCTGACCCGCGCCCTGCTGGCGCGCATCCAGCAACTCGACCCACAGATCAACAGTTTCATCAGCGTCACCGAAGAACTGGCCCTGGACCAGGCCCGCGCCGCCGACGCCCGCCGTGCCGCTGGCGAGACCGGTGCGCTGCTGGGTGCGCCGATCGCCCACAAGGACCTGTTCTGCACCCAAGGCGTGCGCACCAGCTGCGGCTCGAAGATGCTCGACAACTTCAAGGCGCCCTATGACGCCACCGTGGTTGCGCGCCTGGCCGAAGCCGGCATGGTCACCCTGGGCAAGACCAACATGGACGAGTTCGCTATGGGCTCGGCCAACGAGTCCAGCCACTACGGCCCCGTGAAGAACCCGTGGAACCTGGAGCACGTCCCGGGCGGCTCGTCCGGCGGTTCCGCCGCCGCCGTGGCCGCGCGCCTGTTGCCGGCCGCTACCGGCACCGACACCGGCGGCTCGATCCGCCAGCCAGCGGCACTGACCAACCTCACCGGCCTCAAGCCGACCTACGGCCGCGTTTCGCGCTGGGGCATGATCGCCTACGCCTCGAGCCTCGACCAGGGTGGCCCGATGGCCCGTACCGCCGAAGACTGCGCCCTGCTCCTGCAAGGCATGGCCGGCTTCGACGCCAAGGACTCCACCTGCATCGACGAGCCGGTGGCCGACTACAGCGCCAACCTGAACGCCTCGCTCGAAGGTCTGCGCATCGGCCTGCCGAAGGAATACTTCGGTGCCGGCCTCGACCCGCGCATCGCCGACCTGGTCCAGGCCAGCGTCAAGGAGCTGGAAAAGCTCGGCGCCGTGGTCAAGGAAATCAGCCTGCCGAATATGCAGCACGCGATCCCGGCCTACTACGTCATCGCCCCGGCGGAAGCCTCCTCGAACCTGTCGCGTTTCGACGGTGTGCGCTTCGGCTACCGCTGCGAGAACCCCAAGGACCTCACCGACCTGTACAAGCGCTCCCGTGGCGAAGGCTTCGGCACCGAGGTGCAACGCCGCATCATGGTCGGTACTTACGCCCTGTCGGCCGGCTACTACGACGCCTACTACCTGCAGGCGCAGAAGATCCGCCGCCTGATCAAGAACGACTTCATGGCCGCCTTCGACCAGGTCGACCTGATCCTCGGCCCGACCACGCCGAACCCGGCCTGGAAGCTCGGCGCCAAGAACAACGACCCGGTCGCCGCCTACCTGGAAGACGTCTACACCATCACCGCCAACCTGGCGGGCCTGCCGGGCCTGTCGATGCCGGCTGGTTTCGTCGAAGGCCTGCCGGTCGGCGTGCAACTGCTCGCCCCGTACTTCCAGGAAGGCCGCCTGCTCAATGTCGCGCACCGCTACCAGCAAGTAACCGACTGGCACACCCGCGCCCCCAACGGCTTCTGAGGAATTCACACATGCAATGGGAAGTTGTGATCGGGCTGGAGATTCATACCCAGCTCGCCACCCAGTCGAAGATTTTCTCTGGCAGCGCCACCACCTTCGGCTCCGAACCGAACACCCAGGCCAGCCTGGTCGACCTGGGCATGCCTGGCGTGCTGCCGGTGCTCAACCAGGAAGCCGTGCGCATGGCCTGCATGTTCGGCCTGGCGGTCAACGCCGAGATCGGCCAGCACAACGTGTTCGCACGCAAGAACTACTTCTACCCCGACCTGCCCAAGGGCTACCAGATCAGCCAGATGGAGCTGCCGATCGTCGGCAAGGGCCACCTGGACATCGCCCTGGAAGACGGCACCATCAAGCGCGTCGGCATCACCCGCGCGCACCTGGAAGAAGACGCCGGCAAGAGCCTGCATGAAGACTTCAGTGGCTCCACCGGCATCGACCTGAACCGCGCCGGTACCCCACTGCTGGAAATCGTCTCCGAACCGGACATGCGCAGCGCCAAGGAAGCGGTGGCCTACGTCAAGGCCATCCATGCCCTGGTGCGCTACCTGGGCATCTGCGACGGCAACATGGCCGAAGGTTCGCTGCGCTGCGACTGCAACGTCTCGATCCGGCCAAAGGGCCAGACCGAGTTCGGCACCCGCTGCGAGATCAAGAACGTCAACTCGTTCCGCTTCATCGAACGTGCGATCAACAGCGAAATCCAGCGCCAGATCGACCTGATCGAGGACGGTGGCAAGGTCATCCAGGAAACCCGCCTGTACGATCCGAACAAGGACGAGACCCGCTCCATGCGCAGCAAGGAGGAAGCCAACGACTACCGTTACTTCCCCGATCCCGACCTGCTGCCGGTGGTCATCGAGGACGCGTTCCTCGAAGCCACCCGCGCCAGCCTGCCGGAACTGCCGCCACAGAAGGTCGAACGCTTCCAGCGCCAGTACGGCCTGTCGGCCTATGACGCCAACGTCCTGGCCTCCAGCCGTGAACAGGCGGACTACTTCGAGCAGGTCGCCAGCATCGGCGGCGATGCCAAGCTGGCCGCCAACTGGGTCATGGTCGAGCTGGGCAGCCTGCTCAACAAGCTGGGCATCGAGATCGACCAAGCGCCGGTCAGCGCCGAGCAGCTCGGTGGCATGCTGCTGCGCATCCGCGACAACACCATCAGCGGCAAGATCGCCAAGGTGGTCTTCGAGGCTATGGCCGCCGGCGAGGGTGATGCCGACAGCATTATCGAGAGCCGTGGCCTGAAGCAGGTCACTGATACCGGCGCGATCGAGAAGGTGCTGGACGAAGTGCTGGCCGCCAACGCCGAGCAGGTCGAGCAGTACCGCGCCGCCGACGAGGCCAAGCGCGGCAAGATGTTCGGCTTCTTCGTCGGCCAGGCGATGAAGGCCTCCAAGGGCAAGGCTAACCCGCAGCAAGTGAACCAATTGCTCAAGGCCAAGCTCGAAGGGTAATCGCGGGGCATGCCGGCTCCCACAAGGTTCTGCGTCGAACACAGAACCGAGGTGGGCGCTGGCTTGCCAGCGAATGGACCGCGCAGCGGCCTCAATCGACTGGCATTAGGGCTTGCCGCCCCGCGACAAATCCACTCAGGAGCAACTGATTCGATGTGGCGTCTCCTCAGCGCCGTGGCGCTTCTCACCCTGCTGGCCGGTTGCGCCAGCCACGATATCGACCCCCGCGGCTACAACGCGACCGGCACCGCCTCCTGGTACGGTTCCCGCCATCATGGCAAACGCACCGCCAGCGGCGAGCGCTTCAACCAGAACGCCCTGACCGCCGCCCACCGCAGCCTGCCGTTCGGCAGCCGGGTGCTAGTGACCAACCTGGGCAACCAGCGCAGCGTAGTGGTACGCATCAATGACCGCGGCCCCCACACCCGTGGTCGCCTGATCGACCTGTCACGTGCCGCAGCGGAAAAAATCGGCATGATCCGTAGCGGAACGGCGCGCGTCCGGGTACAAGGTCTGAGCGACTGACCCTGACTCGGAGCGACAATCATTTTCGACCTGGCCACCCTCCCCACCTTCAGCCTCCTGCAACTGGCTTTCGGCCTACTGTTGCTGATCGGCGGCGCCGAATTACTGGTGCGCGCCGCCTTGCGCCTGGCCCTGCGCTTGCACGTCCGGCCGCTGATCATCGGCCTGAGCCTGGTGGCCTTCGGCAGCACCGCGCCGCAACTGACCGTCAGCCTGCAGGCGGCCTACCAGGGGGCACCCGACGTGGCCGTCGGCAGTGTGATCGGCAGCAATATCTTCAATGTACTGGTGATCCTCGGCCTGGCCGCGCTGATCATCCCCTTGCGCGTATCACGGCAACTGGTGCGGCTGGACATCCCCTTGATGATCCTGGCCAGCGCCTTGGTCTACCTGCTGGCCTTCACCGGCCACCTGGGACGCCTGGAGGGCGCACTGCTGTTACTCGGGCTGCTGGGCTACCTGGCAATCCTCTGGCACCAGTCACGCCACTATGCACGCACCTACCCTGCCCCCGAGCCGGTCACCGTTCGGGCCGGGCGCTTCTGGTTCGGCGCAGCGCTCCAAGTCCTGCTTGGCCTCGGCCTGCTGAGCCTGGGTGGGCACCTGCTGCTGGAGGCCGCCGTGGAAGTGGCCACAGACCTTGGCCTCTCGGAACGCATCATCGGCCTGACCGTGGTTGCCGTCTGCACCTCGCTGCCAGAATTGGCGGCGGCCCTGATCGCAGCCCTGCGTGGTGAGCGAGAAGTCGCCGTTGGCACAGTGATCGGCAGCAACCTGTTCAACCTGCTGGCGGTGCTAGGGCTGACTGCGCTAGTTGCACCAGAGCCGTTGTCGATCTCGCCCAACGCCCTGGACTTCGACCTGCCGGTGATGCTTGGCGTGGCCATCCTCAGCCTACCCGTGTTCTATTCCGGCTACCGTGTCACCCGCGCCGAAGGTCTGGTGTTCCTCTGCCTGTACCTGGCCTATGGTCTGCACGTGGTCGCGTTCACCACCGGCATGCCTCTGGCCGGCCGCCTGGAAAGACTCATGCTGTTCTACGCACTGCCAGTGCTCGGGGCACTGCTGCTCTATACGACCCTGCGTGCCTGGCGACGCCAACAATAAGGAGGAACGAGATGGGCAATACAACGAAAACTGGCGAACAGGTACGTCGTCAGGTCATGGGCGACACCTTCGTCGACCGGGCACTGAACAACGCCACCGAGTTCAGCCAGCCACTGCAGGACTTCGTCAACGAGCACGCCTGGGGCAGTGTCTGGAGCCGCGAGGGCTTGCCGTTGAAAACCCGCAGCCTGATCACCCTGGCAGCATTGACCGCGCTCAAGTGCCCACAAGAGCTCAAGGGCCACGTGCGCGGTGCTCTGAACAACGGTTGCACGGTCGAGGAGATCCGCGAAGCGCTGCTGCACTGCGCGGTCTATGCCGGGGTACCAGCGGCGATCGACGCCTTCCGTGCCGCCCAGGAAGTGATCGACAGCTACCAGGGCTGAACGCTCACCTCCCGCAACGCGGCCGTCAGTTGCTGACGGCCGCCGCTGCCTTGCCTTTCTTCTTCAGCCAGAACGCCACGCCCAGCGCGGCGATCCAGACTGGAATGAGCATCACGGAAATACGCACCGGTGGGGTCAGGTACATCACCACCAGGATCAAGCAGATGAAGGCCAGGCACAGGTAATTGGTAACCGGGTGGCCCCAACTGCGGTAGAACGGGACCTGCCCCTCCGCCATCTTGGCACGGCGGAACTTCAGGTGAGTAATGCTGATGCTTGCCCAGTTGATGACCAGCGCCGACACCGCCAGGGCCATCAACAGTCCGAAGGCCTCGCCGGGCATCAGGTAGTTGATCACCACGCACAACCCGGTCGCCAGGGCCGATACACCCAGGGCCACCAGCGGCACGCCGCGGCGACTGACCTTGAGCAGCTTCCTGGGCGCATCGCCCTGGCTGGCCAGGCCGAACAGCATGCGGCTGTTGCAATACACGCAGCTGTTGTACACCGACAGCGCCGCCGTCAGCACCACGACATTGAGCACGGTGGCCACCAGGTTGCTGTCCAGGTTGTGGAAGATCATGACGAAGGGGCTGCCGCCCTGCACCACCTTCTGCCAGGGATAGAGCGACAGCAGTACGGCCAGCGCGCCGATGTAGAAGATCAGGATCCGGTAGACCACCTGGTTGGTCGCCCGTGGAATGCTCTTGCGCGGGTTGTCCGCTTCGGCTGCGGTAATGCCCACCAGCTCCAGGCCACCGAAGGAGAACATGATCACCGCCATGGCCATTACCAAGCCGGTGATACCGTTGGGGAAGAAACCACCGAACTGCCAGAGGTTGGCGATATCGGCGTCAGGACCACCGCTGCCGCTGGCCAGCAGATAGGCGCCAAAACCGATCATGCTGACGATGGCGACCACCTTGACCAGGGCGAACCAGAACTCCAGCTCGCCATAGACTTTCACCTGAGTGAGGTTGATCAGGTTGATCGCCACGAAGAAGATCGCCGCTGTGGCCCAGGTCGGGAAGTCTGGCCACCAGTACTGCACATAGATGCCCACGGCCGTCAGCTCGGCCATGCCCACCAGCACGTAGACCACCCAGTAGTTCCAACCCGAGACGAAGCCGGCGAATTCGCTCCAGTAGCGGTGGGCGAAGTGACTGAAACTGCCGGCGACCGGCTCCTCGACCACCATTTCGCCTAGCTGGCGCATGATAAAGAAAGCCATCAGGCCAGCAACGGCATAGCCCAGCAATACCGCCGGCCCCGCCAGTTGGATGGTCTGGGCGATCCCCAGGAACAGCCCGGTGCCGATGGCCCCACCTAGCGCGATGAGCTGGATGTGGCGGTTTTTCAACCCGCGCTGCAAGCGCTCGGGCGTGCTCTGGTCTTGCATGAAGTGTCCTTAAGTCAGGAGACAGTGTTGTTTGCAGTGAGGATCTAGATCCATCCGCCCCACTGCAAGAAGAAGATTCCGATATTCGTGGTGATCGCTGCCGCCAACGTGGTGATGACAATGATCGAAGCCGCCAACTCATGGTTGCCATTGGCTGCACGGGCCATGACATAGCTGGCCGCTGCCGTCGGGCTGCCGATGTACAGGAATAGAATGCCCAGCTCCGCTCCACGGAACCCACAGAGCCAGGCCCCCAGCGTGCCCAGCAGCGGCAGCCAGACCATCTTCACCAGGCTCGCGCTGATTGCCAGGCGCCCGCTGTCCCGCAATGCGGCCAGGGACAGGGTGCCACCAATGCAGATCAGCGCCAGCGGCAACGTCATCTGCGCCAGGTAATCGCTGGAGGTGAGCAGCCAGTTGGGCAACGGCACCTGCCCATAAGCCAGGGGAGTGGCCACCAACACGCTGATGATCAGCGGGTTGCTCAGGATACTCTTGCAGATGCTCCAGGGGTCGGACTTCAGGTTCGGGCTGTACACCGCCAGGACCACCACCGAGAGCGAGTTGTACATCAGGATCACCAGCCCGGCCAGCACCGCCCCCAGGGAAATGCCGTAGTCACCGTACAGGCTTGCCGCCAGGGCCAGGCCGATCACGCCGTTGTTGCCGCGAAAACCGCCCTGGGTATAGATGCCACGGTCCTCAGGCGGGCAACGCCAGATGGCGAAACCCCAGGCCATGACGAAGCCCAGCAGCGTGGCAACGATGAAGTACAGGATGACGCCGGGCTTGACCGCGGCGGAAAGGTCGGCGTGGTAGATGCCGAGAAATAGCAGGGCCGGCATGCAGACGTTGAACACCAGCGATGACGCGACATGGATGAAACCGTCGTCGATCAACCTGATGCGCTTGAGCAATACGCCCATGAACAGCATGGCGAAGACTGGTGCCGTGATGTTCAGTGTCTGGATGAGCAGGGCGAGCATTACACGCGATCCGAAGTTGCCGTTAGGGCGCTAATGATACTGCAGGATCGGGCAAGCCCGCTCAGTAATGCTGTTCACTTATTTGGTTTGGAGCCGCTGCGCGCCCTAGCGCGACACAAGGCCGCGCCCAAAACCCATGTAGGAACGGCCTTGTGTCGCGATGGGCTGCGTAGCAGACCCAACTGTAGAGACCTTCGAACCGCCTCAGCGCCGCACTGGCCGCTTCTGCAATTTGCGCTGCAAGGTCCGCCGATGCATGCCCAGCGCCCGCGCGGTGGCAGAAATATTGCCTTCATGCTCGGCCAGCACGCGCTGGATGTGCTCCCACTGCAGGCGATCCACCGACATGGGGTTTTCCGGCACCAGGCTGTCCAGGTCGGCGTGTTCGGAGAACAGCGCCGCCAGTACGTCGTCGGCATCGGCCGGCTTGCACAGGTAGTTGCAGGCGCCTCGCTTGATCGCCTCGACAGCGGTGGCGATGCTCGAGTAACCGGTGAGGATCACCACGCGCATCTCCGGGTCCAGCTCCAGCAGCTTGGGCAGCAGGACCAGGCCTGAATCACCCTCCATCTTCAGGTCGAGGGTGGCGTAGTCCGGCACATCCTGCTGGGCCAGCACCAACCCCTCCTCGGCGGAAGAAGCCGTGCTGACGCGGAAGCCGCGTCGGCTCATGGCCCGGGCCATGACCCGGGTAAAGGTGGCGTCATCGTCCACCAGCAACAGATGCGGCAGCTCTTCGCTTTCGACCTGGTTTTCTTCGCTCATCGTTCATCTCCTCGCGAGCCGTGGGGCAGGCGCAGTTCGGTCAGGGTGCCACCCTGCTCATGACTATAGAGTTTCACCGAACCACCTGCACGGGTCACGCTGGCCTTGCTCAGGAAAAGGCCCAGGCCGAAGCCTTTGCCCTTGGTGGTAAAGAAGGGTTTGCCGATCGACTCGGCGATGGCCACCGGCACACCGGGGCCATGATCGCGGATACTGATGACGATGTCCTGGTCGTCCCAGTCCAGGCGTACCTCCAAATCGTCAGGACAGGCATCGGCGGCGTTGTTCAGCAAGTTCAACAGGGCCTGGGTGAGGTCCGGCGGCGGCGCCAGGCGCGGCACCGTGCCCTGCCCCAAGCGCTGGAAACGGTAGCTGGTTTCCGGACGCATCAAGTGCCAGCGGTTGAGCGCTTCGTCGAGCCAGGCGGTGACATCCTGCTCCAGCACCGCCATGCGCCGGTTCGCCTCGGCGGCACGCACCAGTTGCTGCAGGGTTTCCTTGCACAGCTTGACCTGATCCTGGAGCACCGCCAGGTCCTCCTGCAACTGCGGGTCGGTATGCTCGCTACGCATCTCATTGAGCAGCACGCTCATGGTCGCCAGCGGCGTACCCAGCTCATGGGCAGCACCGGCGGCCTGGGTGGCCACGGCCAGCAACTGCTCGTCACGCAACCCCTCCTCCCGGCGCTCGGCGCGTAGTTGCTCCTGACGCCGCAACTCCTCGGCCATGCGTGCAGCAAAGAACGTGATCACGGCAGCCGCCAGGGCGATACTCAGCCACATGCCGTAGACCTGCATCTTGTCCCGGGCCATGGGCAGGGCCTCGAGCGGGTAGAACTGCACCAGCAGCAGGCTATAGGCGGCCAGGGCAATGCCCGACAACACCAGGGAATAGACCCAGGGCAACGTCACTGCGGCAATCGCCAGCGGCACCAGGTAATAGGACACGAAGGGGTTGGTCGAGCCGCCCGAGTAGTACAGCAAGGCGCTGTGGATCAACAGGTCGCAGGCCAGCTGGAAGGCATATTCCAGTTCGGTGACCGGCAACGACAGGCGCAGGCGCAGGGCCGTAAAGGCGCACAGCAGCGAAGACAGCACCAGGGTCAGCACCAAGGCGAGCCAGGGCAGCGGCAGCAGTTCGGTCCAGTAGGCCACTCCCACCGAGCCGGCCTGGGCGGCCAGAACCAAGATGCGAATGAAGGTCAGGCGCCAGAGATTCTGGCGAGTAGCGGACAGCGGATGTTCAGCGGCGAGCATGAGCTCTCCTGATGAGTGCTCCAGAGATCGACCGGAGTATACCGAAGCTATAGGCATCACTGCAGCGATGCGGCAAAGCGCCACACTTTCTTGCACGTCCATGATGGCCTTTTTGAACCCAGCTACACTGTGCCGGTCTTATGGGCCATGCGTGGAAGGGATGGCCTGTCTCCACGCCCCATCGCCAAGGAGCCATACATGCAAATCCCCCGTCACAGCGCTGCCGTGATCCTGTCCTGTGGCCTGCTGGCCAGCCTGCCCGCGCAGGCAGCCGACGAGCCACGCTACAACCAGGTGTCACTGCGTGCCGAAGTCAGCAAGGAGGTCGCGCGCGACCTGATGGTCGTGACCCTGTACAGCGAAGCGCAGAATACCGACCCGGGCAAACTCGCCAAGCAGATCACCGAAACCATGAACAAGGCCGTGCAGCAGGCACGCCAGGTCCAGGACGTGAAGATCAGC
The DNA here is from genome assembly GCF_054889225.1 of Pseudomonas sp. X10. Lineage (NCBI taxonomy): Bacteria > Pseudomonadati > Pseudomonadota > Gammaproteobacteria > Pseudomonadales > Pseudomonadaceae > Pseudomonas > Pseudomonas sp. X10. Next base: position 4,596,295 of record NZ_CM142677.1, read on the forward strand.
CAAGGCAGCCGCAACAGCTATCCGATCTATGACAGCAAGGGCCAGAAGATCACTGGCTGGCGGGAGCGCGCCGAACTGCGCCTGGAAAGCGCCGACTTCCCGGCCCTGTCCAAGCTGACTGGCGAGTTGCTGCAGGACCTGAAAATGGGCGGCATGAACTTTTCCATCGCCCCGACCACGCGCAAGGCCAGCGAAGATGAGCTGCTCAAGGACGCGGTCAATGCCTTCAAGGCACGCGCCCAATTGGCAACCGAGGCCCTGGGTGGCAAGGGCTACAAAGTAGTCAGCCTGAACCTCAACAGCAGCGGCTATCCACGTCCTTACCTGCGCAGCGCCCCAATGGCCATGAAAGCCATGGGAGCCGACGAGGCAGCCCCGGCTCCGGACATCGAAGCCGGCACCAGCGAAGTCAGCATGAATGCCGACGGCCTGATCGAAGTGCAGATGCCCTGATCGGCTACACCTGCATGGTCAGCTCTCGCTGACCATGCTTTGCGACTTTTCCCACGCACCATTTCCGTGCATCCGCCCTCTTTCCCCGCCGCTGAATATCCCCGAAATAGCGCATTTTAGCTGGTCGCAAACGTTCAACTTCTAAAAAAGTTACAAAGATGCGACATCCATGTACGTCAGTACCACAATTTTGACGCCAGATATCCTCCTGACTGTTGCATTGGGAACGGCCCCTGCATTAGTATCCGCAGGTCGGCTCAAAAGGCCGCCCTCAATCAAAAAATGACAAAAATGAGGCCACCATGCTCAAACACGCAGTCATTCCGTTCCTGCTCGGCGCAGGTTTGCTCGCCAGCGCTCCTTCCGCCTTAGCCGCCACCAACCTGGTGTTCTGCTCGGAAGGCAGTCCCGCCGGCTTCGACCCAGGCCAGTACACCACCGGAACAGACTTCGATGCCTCAGCCGAGACGATCTTCAACCGCCTGAGCCAGTTCGAGCGTGGCGGCACCGCAGTTACCCCGGGCCTGGCGACCAGCTGGGACGTTTCCGAGGATGGCCTGACCTACACTTTCCACCTTCGTGAAGGCGTCAAGTTCCATACCACCGACTTCTTCAAGCCCACCCGCGAATTCAACGCCGACGACGTCCTGTTCACCTTCAACCGGATGCTCGACAAGGACATGCCGTTCCGTAAGGCGTACCCGACCGAGTTCCCGTATTTCACCGACATGGGCATGGACAAGAACATCGCCAAGATCGAGAAAGTCGACGAGCACACGGTCAAGTTCACCCTCAAGGGCGTCGACGCTGCGTTCATCCAGAACATGGCCATGAGCTTCGCCTCCATCCAGTCCGCCGAATACGCCGAGCAGTTGCTCAAGCAGGGCAAGCCCGCCGATATCAACCAGAAGCCGATCGGTACCGGACCGTTCGTGTTCAGCAAGTACCAGAAGGACGCGCAGATCCGCTACAAAGGCAACAAGGACTACTGGAAACCCGAGGACGTGAAGATCGACAACCTGATCTTCGCCATCACCACCGATGCCTCTGTGCGCATGCAGAAGCTGAAGAAGAACGAGTGCCAGGTCACCCTGTTCCCACGTCCGGCCGACATCAAGCCGCTGAAGGCCGACCCGAAGCTGAAGATGCCTGACCAGCCCGGCTTCAACCTCGGCTACATCGCCTACAACGTGATGGACAAGATCAAAGACAGCAATGAACCCAACCCCATGGCCGATCTGAAGGTACGCCAGGCGCTGGACATGGCGGTGAACAAACAGCAGATCATCGACTCGGTCTACCAGGGTGCCGGCCAGTTGGCAGTCAACGCCATGCCACCGACCCAGTGGTCCTATGACGAGACCATCAAGGATACGGCCTACGATCCCGAAAAGGCCAAAGCCTTGCTCAAGGAGGCCGGCGTCAAGGAAGGCACCGAGATCACCCTCTGGGCCATGCCGGTACAACGCCCCTACAACCCCAATGCCAAGCTGATGGCCGAGATGCTGCAGTCCGACTGGGCCAAGATCGGCATCAAGGCCAAGATCGTCAGCTACGAATGGGGCGAATACATCAAGCGCTCCAAAGGCGGCGAGAACGGCGCCATGCTGATCGGCTGGAGCGGCGACAATGGTGACCCGGACAACTGGCTAGGCACCCTGTTCGGCTGTGATGCCATTGCCGGCAACAACTTCTCCAAATGGTGCTACAAGCCGTTCGACGACCTGATCCAGCAAGCCAAGGCCACCCCGGACCAGGCCAAACGCACCGAGCTGTATAAACAGGCTCAACACATCCTCAAGGACCAGGTGCCGATGACCCCCATCGCCCACTCCACGGTCTATCAGCCGATGAGCAAGTCCGTGCAGGACTTCAAGATCAGCCCCTTTGGCCTGAACTCTTTCTACGGCGTGAGCGTGAGCAAATAAGGACTCGGCCTACCGCCCCGAGGGCCTGTATGGCACGACGGGGCGGCGGCATGCCCTGATGGTCTGTAGGACGTGAGGAAATTTCCTTCTCGATCGACAGATCAACCCTGCACAACCAGAAGAAATTGTACCTATCGGTGTTCTCCCGGCGCTCGTACCGTCGGGGCCTGACACTGTCGGCGCAATTCGTATGGCTGTGCGCCAATGGCTCTCACCACAAGGACACGTTATGCGCCACACCACCGTACTTTCCGCTCTACTCGGGCTCGGCCTGCTGGCCCAAGTCCCTCACAGCCTGGCCAAGAACCTGGTGTTCTGCTCCGAAGGCAGCCCGGCGGGTTTCGATACCGCGCAATACACCAGCGCCACCGACAACGACGTCGCCGAACCGATCTATAACCGCCTGGTGGAATTCGAGCGCGGCGGCACCACCGTGCTGCCGGCCCTGGCGACGGACTGGCAAGTCTCCGATGACGGCCTGAGCTACACCTTCCAGCTGCGTGAAGGGGTCAAATTCCACGCCAACAAGGACTTCACCCCCAGCCGCGACTTCAATGCCGACGACGTGTTGTTCACCTTCCAGCGCATGCTCGACAAGGGCCACCCGTTCCGCCAGGCCTACCCCACCGAGTTCCCTTACTTCATCAGCATGGGCTTGGACAAGAACATCGCCCGCGTGGAAAAGACCGGCCCGCTGACCGTGGTCTTCACCCTCAACAGCATCGATGCTGCCTTCATCCAGAACCTGGCCATGAGCTTCGCCTCCATCCTCTCGGCCGAGTATGCCGACTACCTGATGACCAGCGGCCGCCCTAGCGACATCAACCAGAAGCCCATCGGCACCGGCCCGTTCGTGTTCCAGCGCTACCAGAAGGATTCGCAGGTCCGCTTCAAGGGCAACAAGGACTACTGGGCCCCCGAGCAGGTGAAGATCGACAACCTGATTTTCTCGATCAACACCGACCCTTCCGTGCGTATCCAGAAGCTGCGCAAGAACGAATGCCAGGTCACCCTGCATCCGCGTCCGGCCGACGTACCGGCGCTCAAGAAGGACCCGAAGATCCAGGTGATGGAACAGCCCGGATTCAACCTCGGCTACATCGCCTACAACACCCAGCACGCACCCTTTGACCAATTGCAGGTGCGTCAGGCCATGGACATGGCAGTGAACAAGCAGGCGATCATCCAGGCGGTCTATCAGGAGTCCGGGCAATTGGCCGTCAATGCCATGCCTCCGACCCAGTGGTCCTACGACGACAGCATCAAGGACGCCGGCTACGACCCGGACAAGGCACGCCAACTACTCAAGTCCGCCGGGGTCAAGGAAGGCACCGAGGTCACCCTGTGGGCCATGCCGGTACAGCGCCCCTATAACCCCAACGCCAAGCTGATGGCCGAGATGCTGCAATCCGACTGGAGCAAGCTCGGCCTCAAGGTCCGGATCGTCAGCTACGAGTGGGGGGAATACCTCAAGCGCATGAAAGACGGCGAACATGACATCGCCCTGATTGGCTGGACTGGCGACAACGGCGACCCGGACAACTGGCTGGGCACGCTCTACAACTGCGACGCCATTGGCAGCAACAACTATGCCCTGTGGTGCGACCCGCAGTACGACGCCCTGGTCAAGAAAGCCAAGACCGTCACCGACCGCGAGCAGCGTACCCAGCTCTATCAACAGGCCCAACAGCGGCTCAAGCAGCAGGTGCCGATCACCCCGGTCGCCCACTCGACGGTCAACCAACCGCTCAGTGCCAAGGTCGAGGGTTTCAAGGTGAGCCCCTTCGGGCGTAACAACTTCTCCGGCGTCAGCACCGACTAACCCTGCCCCGTGAGACCGGGAGTGCACCCCACTCCCGCAGCCCCGTGCAGGCCGAATTTGCCCGCAAGCCCCGAGGCAAACGTTTGCAAAACCTGTGTCACCAGCAACACGTCTAAGCCCACAAGGCCTGGCGATAACTAGAAAAAAGAAAGGGAGCTTTTATCTTGAGACGAACCAAAACCGCAGTATTGGCTTTATCCCTCAGTGGATTGTCCACCCTGGCCCTGGCCGAACCCGCCAGCCAGGACTTCGTTCCGCTCACGGTCAAGTCAGGCAGTGCCCAGGACGAGGCCCAGGGCTTCTTCGAAGGCCAGAGCCTGTCGGGGTCGACGCGCAACTGGTACGCCCGCGAACGCGCCACCCGCGCGCCGCTCTGGAAGTACTACAAGAGCGACGGCAGCCGTCACGACACCCATAGCCGTGACAACTGGGTACAGGGCACCATCCTCAACTACAGCTCGGGCTTCACCGAAGGCACGATCGGCTTCGCCACTGAAGTCGCCGCCTACAACGCCATCGCCCTGGAACAAGGCCGCGCCGCGATCGCCGGCCCCAACAACCGCACCCTGACCCACAGTGACGGCGATCCGGTCGGCCAGTGGAGCAAGGCGGGCCTGGCCAACATCAAGGCACGTATCTCCAACACCACCCTGACCGTCGGCCGCCAGTCCCTCGACACGCCGATGATCGCCTACATCGGCAACCGCGCCCTGCCCTCTAGCTTCCAGGGCGTGAGCCTGCACAGCGCCGAGTTCGACAACCTGTCGTTCGACCTGGGCACCTTCGACCGTGTCTCGCCGCGTACCGAACAGAGTCTGAGCAAGTTCCGCAGCGAATACGGCGCCACCGGCGTGGAAACCGACCGAGCCAGTACCGTCGGGGTCAACTACCAACCGCTCAAAAGCCTGACCACCAGCCTGTACGCCACCAAGGTCGAGGACTTCTGGAACCAGTATTACTTCGGCGCCAACCACGTGCTGGGTGACAGCGCGGTACTGAGCCTGACCACGGGCCTGAACTACTACAAGACCGTGGACGAAGGCAGCAAGAAGATGGGCAATATCGACAACGATACCTACAGCCTGTCGTTCGGCCTGACCCACCAGGCCCACTCGCTGACCGCCTCCTGGCAGCAGGTCAACGGTAACGAGTACTTCGACTACCTGCACGAGACCAACGGCATCTACCTGGCCAACTCGCTGCTGTCGGACTTCAACGGCCCCAACGAGAAATCCCTGCAGATTTCCTACGTGCTGAACATGGCGCCATACGGTGTGCCAGGCCTGAAGTTCAACCTCTACAACGCTCGCGGCTGGGGCATCGACGGCACCCACTATCGCGGCACCGCCTACGACGTCAGTGGCATGGACGGCGAGACCCACTACGAGTGGGGCATCGGCACCAGCTATGCGGTGCAGAGCGGCCCGTTGAGAGACACCAGCATCCGCGCCACCTACACCGCCCACCGGGCGAGCAAGGCGCAGGCTGATGGCAGCCTCGACGAACTGCGTATCGTCACCACCATTCCGTTCAACATCCTCTGACCCGCGTGCGCCACGGCCAGCCCTCGCCGGCCGTGGCAGCTACGCTGGTGAAACCGACAGCAGGGAGGTTCCATGAAATCGCTACCGCTACGGGCTGCCCTGGCAGCCCTGTTGTTGAGCTCGGCGGCAGGCCTTTCGGCCAAGCCGCTGGTGGTCTGCACCGAAGCCAGCCCTGAAGGCTTCGACATCGTCCAGTACACCACTGCGGTGACCGCCGATGCCGCGGCCGAAACCCTGTTCAACCGCCTGGTCGACTTCAAGCCCGGCACCACTGAAATCCAGCCGGCCCTGGCCGAACGCTGGGACATCAGCCCCGACGGCCTGACCTACACCTTTCACCTACGCGAAGGCGTGAAGTTCCACACCACCGACTACTTCACCCCAACCCGCGAGCTGAATGCCGACGACGTTCTGTGGAGCTTCCGCCGTCAACTGGACCCGAACCACCCCTGGCATGACAAGACCAGCGTCGGCTACCCCTATTTCGAAAGCATGGCCTTCAAGGACCTGCTCAAGTCAGTCGAGAAGCTCGACGACCACACCGTAGTGTTCACCCTGACCCGTCCGGAAGCGCCCTTCCTACGTGACCTGGCCATGGCCTTCACCTCGATCTATTCCGCCGAGTACGGCGACCAGTTGCTCAAGGCTGGCAAGACTGCCCAACTCAACAGCAAGCCTATCGGCACCGGCCCGTTCATCTTCCAGCGCTACAACAAGGACGCCCAAGTCCGCTACAAGCCCAACCCGGACTACTTCCGCGGCAAGCCGCCAGCCGATGCGCTGATCTTCGCCATCTCCACCGACAACAACGTGCGCCTGCAAAAGCTGCGCGCCAACGAATGCCAGATCGCCCTCTATCCCAAGCCCGACGACGTACCGGCCATCAAGGCCGACCCCAAGCTCAAGGTCGCCGAAATGGAAGCCCTGGTCACCGGCTACATCGCCTTCAACACCGAGCACAAGTACCTGAGCGATGTTCGCGTGCGCAAGGCGATCAACATGGCCTTCGACCGCCAGACCCACGTCGACCAGCTATTCGGCAAGGGCAATGCCCTGGTTGGCGTCAATCCCTATCCACCGACCATGATCGGCTTCAACACCGAGAACAAGAACCCGCCCCGCGACTTGGACAAGGCCCGTGCCCTGCTCAAGGAAGCCGGGGTGCCGGAAGGCGCGGTGCTGACCCTGTTCACCCGCAACGGGGGCGGCCCGACCAACCCCAACCCACGGCTCAGCGCAGAGATGCTCCAGGCCGACCTGCGGCAGATCGGCCTGAAGCTGGATATCCGCATCATGGAATGGGCCGAGATGCTGCGCCGCGCCAAGAACGGCGAGGCCGACATGGTCTCCACCGGCTGGGCCGGCGACAACGGCGACCCGGACAACTTCCTCAGTCCGCTGCTCAGTTGCGATGCGGCCAAGAGCGGCGAGAACTATGCGCGCTGGTGCAACCCGAAATTCCAGGCACTGATCACCCAGGCCCGTCAGGTCATCGACAACGACGAGCGCGCAAGGCTCTATAGCGAGGCTCTGGCGGTGTACGATGACGACCAACCCTGGATCAGCATGGCCCATCCGAAAATGTTCACGGCCATGCGCGAGAACGTGGAGGGTTATCACATCAACCCTCTGACCAATAACAACTTCGCCACTACCCGGGTGAAGTAGAACAAGAACGATCGCCGGAGCCCACGAAGGCCCCGGCGGCATTGCCTTGACCGGCTGATGAGGTACACCAGACGATGTTTAGTTTTATTGCCCGGCGCTTGGGATTGTTGATCCCGACATTCTTCGGCATCACCTTGCTGACCTTTGCGCTCATACGGCTGATCCCGGGTGACCCGGTGGAAGTGATGATGGGCGAACGCAGGGTCGACCCGGAAATGCACGCCCAGGCCATGGAGCGCCTGGGCCTGAACAAGCCCCTGCCACAACAGTACCTGGACTACGTCGGCAAGCTCGCCCAAGGCGACCTCGGCGAATCCCTGCGCACACGCGAAAGCGTCTGGAACGAGTTTCTCACCCTGTTCCCCGCCACCCTGGAGTTGGCCTTGGCCGCGCTGCTGTTCGCCGGTGTGGTCGGCCTGCTGGCCGGTGTGATCGCCGCGCTCAAGCGCGGATCGCTGTTCGACCACGGGGTTGATGGGCATATCCCTGGCCGGGTACTCCATGCCGATCTTCTGGTGGGGTCTGATCCTGATCATGTTCTTCTCGGTGAGCCTGGGCTGGACCCCCGTCTCCGGGCGGATCGACCTGCTCTACGACATCGAGCCGAAGACCGGCCTGATGCTCATCGACACCCTGCTCAGCGATGAGGAAGGCGCCTTCAAGGACGCAGTGATGCACCTGATCCTGCCGGCCATCGTGCTGGGCACTATCCCCTTGGCGGTAATCGCACGCATGACCCGCTCCTCGATGCTCGAGGTACTGCGCGAAGACTACATCCGCACCGCTCGTGCCAAGGGCCTGTCGCCCGCCCGCGTAGTCTTCATCCACGGCCTGCGCAACGCGCTGATCCCGGTGCTGACGGTGTTCGGCCTGCAGGTCGGCACCCTGCTGGCCGGTGCCGTGCTGACCGAAACCATCTTTTCCTGGCCGGGCATCGGCAAGTGGCTGATCGAAGCCATCGGTGCCCGCGACTACCCCGTGGTACAGAACGGCATCTTGCTGATTGCCTGCCTGGTGATCCTGGTCAACTTCGTCGTGGACATCCTCTACGGCCTGGCCAACCCACGCATCCGTCACCAGCGCTGAGGTCCTCGCCATGACTAGCCCGATTCCAAATACCGTAACCTCGGCCACCCCAGCCAACCCTGTCGACCAGAGCCTGCTCTACCCCTCGCCGTACAAGGAGTTCTGGCAGGCCTTCTCGCGCAACAAGGGTGCCGTGGCCGGCCTGTTGTTCATGTGCCTGGTGGTCTTCTGCGCGCTGTTCGCCCCCTGGGTCGCGCCCCACGACCCCAGCGAGCAGTACCGCGAATTCCTGCTGACCCCGCCGGTCTGGCTGGAAGGCGGTAACTGGCAATTCATCCTCGGTACCGACGAGCTTGGCCGCGATCTGCTGTCACGGCTGATCCAGGGAGCCCGCCTGTCACTGCTGATCGGCCTGTCGTCGGTGGTGATGTCGCTGATCCCAGGGATCCTGCTGGGCCTGCTGGCCGGTTTCTTCCCGCGCATCCTCGGCCCCTCGATCATGCGCCTGATGGACGTGATGCTCGCCCTGCCATCGCTGCTGCTGGCCGTGGCCATCGTGGCCATCCTCGGCCCAGGCCTGATCAACACCGTGATCGCCATCGCCATCGTCTCGCTGCCGTCCTACGTGCGCCTGACCCGCGCCGCAGTGATGGGCGAGCTGAACCGCGACTACGTCACCGCTGCGCGCCTGGCCGGTGCCAGCCTGCCCCGCCTGATGTTCGTTACCGTGCTACCCAACTGCATGGCGCCGTTGATCGTCCAGGCGACCCTGAGCTTCTCCTCGGCGATCCTCGACGCCGCGGCCCTGGGCTTCCTCGGCCTCGGCGTCCAACCGCCGACCCCCGAGTGGGGCACCATGCTGGCCTCGGCCCGTGACTACATCGAACGCGCCTGGTGGGTGGTGAGCCTGCCCGGCCTGACCATTTTGCTCAGCGTGCTGGCAATCAACCTGATGGGCGACGGGCTGCGCGATGCGCTGGACCCGAAACTCAAGAACGCCGCCTGAGGAGACCGCCATGTCACTGTTGCAGATCAACAACCTGAATGTGCGCTTTGGCGACGCCAACGCCGTCCCTGTGGTCGACGGCCTGGACCTGGCCGTCGACGCGGGCGAGATCCTGGCGATCGTCGGCGAATCCGGCTCGGGCAAATCGGTCACCATGATGGCCCTGATGGGCCTGATCGACGCCCCTGGGCGCATCACCGCCGATACCCTGGCCTTCGATGGCATCGACATGCTCAAGCTCAGCGGCCGCCAACGCCGCAAGGTGGTGGGCAAGGACATCGCCATGGTCTTCCAGGACCCGATGACCGCGCTCAACCCCAGCTACACCGTGGGCTACCAGATCGAGGAAGTGCTGCGCCAGCACCTGGGCCTGAAGGGCAAGGCTGCACGCCAGCGGGCCCTGGAGCTGCTGAAGAAGGTCGAGATCCCAGCCCCCGAAAGCCGCCTGGACGCCTATCCGCACCAACTCTCCGGCGGTATGAGCCAGCGCGTGGCCATTGCCATGGCCATTGCCGGCGAGCCCAAGCTGCTGATCGCTGACGAACCCACCACTGCCCTGGACGTGACCATCCAGGCGCAGATCATGGAATTGCTGGTCAACCTGCAGAAAGAGCAGAACATGGCCCTGATCCTGATCACCCATGACCTGGCCGTGGTGGCCGAGACGGCCAAACGGGTGTGCGTGATGTACGCCGGGCAGGCCGTGGAGGTCGGCCAGGTGCCGGAACTGTTCGATGTACCCGCCCATCCTTACAGCGAAGCCTTGCTCGCGGCGATCCCGGAACACAGCATCGGCGCCGAGCGCCTGGCCACCCTGCCCGGCATCGTCCCCGGCCGCTACGACCGGCCCGAGGGCTGCCTGCTGTCGCCGCGCTGCCCGTATGTCCAGGACAACTGTCGCCGCCAGCGTCCGCCCCTAGATCCCCAGGCCCATGGCCTGGTGCGTTGCTTCTACCCGTTGAACCAGGAGGTGGCGTGATGACTGTCGTTCTTTCCGCCCGTGAACTGACCCGCCATTACGAAGTCTCCCGCGGCCTGTTCAAGGGCCATGCACTGGTGCGCGCCCTCAATGGCGTGTCGTTCGAACTGGAGGCCGGCAAGACCCTCGCCGTGGTCGGCGAGTCCGGCTGCGGCAAGTCCACCCTGGCCCGCGCCCTGACCCTGATCGAGGAGCCATCTTCGGGCTCTTTGCAAATCGCTGGCCAGGAGGTCAAGGGTGCCGACAAGGCCCAGCGCAAGCAGTTGCGCCGCGATGTGCAGATGGTATTCCAAAGCCCCTATGCCTCCCTCAATCCCCGACAGAAGATCGGTGACCAGCTGGCTGAGCCGCTGCTGATCAACACCTCGCTGAGCAAGGCCGAGCGCCGTGACAAGGTGCAGAAGATGATGCAGCAGGTCGGCCTGCGCCCCGAGCACTACCAGCGCTACCCGCACATGTTCTCCGGCGGCCAGCGCCAGCGCATCGCCCTGGCCCGGGCGATGATGCTGCAACCGAAGGTACTGGTGGCGGACGAGCCGACCTCGGCCCTGGACGTATCGATCCAGGCCCAGGTGCTCAACCTGTTCATGGACCTGCAGAAGGAGTTCAACACAGCCTACGTGTTCATCTCCCACAACCTGGCCGTGGTACGCCACGTTGCCGATCATGTGCTGGTGATGTACCTAGGTCGCCCGGCGGAGATGGGGCCGAAGGAAGATATCTACGAAAAACCCCTGCACCCATACACCCAAGCGCTGCTCTCGGCGACCCCGGCGATCCACCCGGACCCGCTGAAGCCGAAGATCCGCATCACCGGTGAACTGCCTAACCCGCTCAGCCCACCGGATGGCTGCGCCTTCCACAAGCGCTGCCCCTATGCCACCGAGCGCTGCACCAAGGAAGTACCAGCGTTGCGGCAGGTGAGTACACGGCAGGTGGCGTGTCACTATGCGGAGCAGTTTCTCTAGATCGCTGTAGCCGCCATAGCAGACAAGCCCGCGCCTACAAATCCACAATCTGTAGGCGCAGGCTTGCCTGCGATAGGGTCAGCAGCGAGCCATCCTCAACCTTGTCACCACAGACCGGGCCAAGGCACTATCAGTGCCATGAGCCCGATCCTCCTCCCCGACGGCCCGGAACAGACCCCGGCCACCGCCGACACCGTGCTGCGCTATCACCTGTGCTGGAAGCATCGCGACCTGGACGGGGTGATGGCGCTGTACCATCCGGATATCCAGTACCACGATTTTTTCCAGAACCGCGTGCTCGGCTATGACCAGTTGCGCGAGTACGTGCGCGCTTGCCTGCCCCATGTAGCCGGCGAGGACATCGTTCACAACGACCGCATCCGCGTCGATGGTTGCACCGCCTTCATCCAGTACCAAGTCACGGTCCAAGGCGGTGACGGGCTGGCGGCCTTCGAATCCAGTGAAGCCATCACCGTAAAGGACAGCCTGGTCTGGCGAGTCAAGGAATACGCCACCCTGGTACGCCAAGGCAGCCCAGGCAACCGGCAATCCAGCCTGCGCCCAGCCACCAGCCGCCTGGGCCTGTCACCACGGCAGCTGAGCACCATGGCCCAAGACCTGGAGCACTACTTCCAGCGCCAGCGCCCCTACCTCGACCCCGAGCTGGACCTGCAACGGGTCGCCAAAGAGAGCGGCTACAGCCGCAACCAGATTTCCTACCTGCTCAATCAGGTGCTCGGCCAGAGCTTCTACCGCTACGTCAACCAGGCACGCTTGCAGCATCTTCTGGCCGGGCTGGACACCAGCAGCGCCAGCGCGCCCATCGACGAGCTGGCTTTCGATGCCGGTTTCAACTCGCTGTCGGCCTTCTATAAGTGTTTCCGCGAACACACCGGGCTCTCGCCCAAAGCCTATGTAAAGCAGATTTCTCTGCGTGCACGCACGTAAGACAGCCAGCCCAACAGCCCACTAGCATCGCTCCCAGCCATTGAACAGATGTGGGAGCAGTACCCGATGCAAGCTTGGCGCACGATCAGCCTGTGGATGGACCAGCTCGACGAGCCACTCGAGGCACGCCCTGCCCTCGGGCAGGACCTAGACGTCGATGTGTGCATCATCGGCGCCGGCTACACCGGCCTTTGGACCGCCTACTACCTCAAGCGCCAGGCACCGCACCTGCGCATTGCCATCCTTGAGGCCAACATCGCCGGTTTCGGTGCCTCCGGACGCAATGGCGGCTGGCTGATGGGCAACCTGCTCGGCGAGGACCGCCTGCTCGCCACTCTTTCTCCCCGGCAGCGCCGGGACAGCATCGACCTCCTGCATGCGATCCCTGACGAAGTCCAGACCGTGCTGCAACGCGAAGGGATCGACTGCGACTACCGTAAGGGTGGCGTGATCTACTGCGCCGCCCGCTATCCGGAGCAGGAGCGTAGCCTGCGCGCCTACCTGGACGACCTCTACCGCCAGGGCATGAACGAAGACGACTATCGCTGGCTGAAGCCAGAACAACTGGCCGGACAGCTACGGGTCAGCAATGCCTATGGGGCGATCTTCAGCCCCAATGTCGCCACCATCCAACCTGCCAAGCTGGTCCGTGGCTTGGCCCGGGTGGTCGAAGGCATGGGCGTGCCGATCCATGAGCGCACCCCGGCCATCGACTGGCGTCCGGGCGAGGTGCGCACACCGCAAGCGACGGTACGCTGCCAGTGGGTCGTGCCAGCGGTGGAAGGCTATGCCGCCAGCCTGCCACCGCTGGGGCGCCACCAATTACCGGTGCAAAGCCTGCTGGTGGCCACCGAGCCGCTGCCGGAATCCGCCTGGGAGCAGATCGGCCTGGACCAGGGCCAGGCCTTCAGCGAAGGCAGCCGCCAGGTCACCTATGGCCAACGCACCACCGACAACCGCTTGGTCTTCGGCGCCCGCGGCGGCTACCGCTTCGGTGGCCGCCTGCGCGAGGACTTCAACCTCGATGAGGCCGAGATCGAACTGCGCCGTTACCTGTTCGGCGAACTCTTCCCACACCTGAAGAACGTGCGCATCACCCATTCCTGGGGCGGCAACCTGGGCATGGCCCGTCGTTTCCAGCCGCATATGCTCTGCGATCGCCAACGTAGCATCGCTCTCTCCGGCGGCTATGGCGGCGAAGGGGTCGGCGCCACCAACCTGGGCGGACGCACCCTGGCGGCACTGATCCTCGGCCAGCAAAACGAACTGACCGCCCAACCCTGGGTACACGACAACCGCCCGCTGTCGAGCCTGGCCAGCTGGCCACCGGAGCCCTGCCGTTGGCTGGGATACAACGCGATCATCCAGAGCTTCGTCCATGAAGACCGCACCCTTGCCAACCCGGCCAGCGCCCCCTGGCGCCGCCGCCTGGCCAGTCGCGTGGCGGACTTCATGGAGGGCTTCATGCACTGACCACGAGTTCACCCATCACAGGACCCACCGGTATGAGCATCACCCAGTTCAAACACACCGACAGCGCCATCCTGGAGTACTCCAATCCGGTTGCCGTGCCACTTGGCGAACCGGTCGCCGTGACCTCGGTCACTTGCGTCGAACGCAGCGACGGCGTGGAAACCGGCATCTGGGAGTGCACCCCAGGGCGCTGGCGGCGGCAGATCGTGCAACAGGAGTTCTGCCATTTCATCAAGGGCCGCTGCACCTTCACCCCCGAGAGTGGCGAGCCCATCCATATAGAAGCCGGCGATGCCCTGATGCTGCCGGCCAACAGCACTGGCACTTGGGATATCCAAGAGACCGTGCGCAAGACCTACGTGTTGATTTTCTGATCAGTTGATCGCCTGCCGCCTTCGATAACAACAGACAAAGCAAGGAAACCGGACATGCGTACTCTCCTTTTCGCACCCTTGATGCTGGCCGCCTGCGTGGCCAATGCCGCCGAGTCGGTGAAGATCTACAACTGGTCCAGCTACATCGCCCCGGACACCCTGAAAAACTTTCAGCAGGCCAGCGGCATCGTGCCCACCTACGACGTGTTCGACAGCAACGAGACCCTCGACGGCAAGCTGATGACCGGCAACTCCGGCTATGACGTGGTGTTTCCTTCCAATCACTTCATGGCACGGCAGATCCAGGGCAAGGCACTGAAGAAACTCGACAAGAGCCAGTTGCCCAACTGGCAGAACCTCAACCCGGTGCTGCTCAAGGCCCTGGAAACCAATGACCCAGGCAACCAATACGGCTTCCCCTACCTATGGGGCAGTACCGGCATCGGCTACAACATCGACAAGGTCAAGGCCGTGCTCGGCGACAACGCCCCGGTGGACTCCTGGGACCTGATCTTCAAACCCGAGTACATCAGCAAGCTCAAGAGCTGCGGCGTGGCGGTGCTGGACAACGGTCCCGAACTCTTGCCCATCGCCCTGCACTACCTGGGCCTGCCACACCACAGCCAGAACCCGGCCGACTACGACAAGGCCAAGGCGTTACTGATGCAAGCGCGGCCCTACATCAGCTACTTCCATTCGTCCAAGTACACCGGCGACCTGGCCAATGGCGACGTATGCGTGGTAGTAGGGTTCTCCGGGGACGTGCTGCAGGCGAGGAACCGTGCCGAGGAAGCGAAGAACGGAGTGAAGGTGGGGTATTCGATCCCAAAGGAAGGCGCACCCATGTGGTTCGACATGGTCGCCATGCCCGCCGACGCGCCTGACGAAAAGGCCGGCTACGCCTACATGAACTACCTGCTGCAGCCAGAGGTGATGGCCAACATCAGCAACCATGTGCAGTACGCCAATGGCAACCTCAAGGCTGACGAGCTGGTCGATCCTGCCATGAAGGGCAACACCATGATCTACCCGAGCGAAGACGTGATGGGCAAGCTCTATGCCCTGGAGGCGATGCCGGCGAAGATCGACCGGATCAGAACGCGGATCTGGACCAGCATCAAAGCAGGAAACTAGGCGGTTCACACCTACCTGTAGGAACGGCGGTTCAGCGTCCTGACTTGCCCGCGAAGCGTCGGTGAGTTCACCCTCGCTATCGCGGGCAAGTCAGGGCGCCGAAACGCCGCTACAAGATTTCAGTCAACAGCGGGATCAATGGTGTTCGCGGGTCGCGCGGAACTTCACATCCGGCCAGCGCTCTTCCATCAGCGACAGATTGACCCGGGTCGGCGCCAGGTAGGTCAGGTGACCACCGCCGTCGATGGCCAGGTTTTCCATGGCCTTGTTCTTGAAGTCTTCGAGTTTCTTCTTATCGTCACAGTTGATCCAACGCGCCGACCAGACAGTGATCGGCTCATAGGCGCACTCGACCTTGTATTCTTCCTTCAGGCGGCTGGCGACTACGTCGAACTGCAGTACACCGACCGCGCCGAGGATGATGTCGTTGCTGCGCTCGGGGAAGAACACCTGGGTCGCGCCTTCTTCGGCCAACTGCTGCAGCCCCTGGCGCAGTTGCTTGGACTTGAGCGGGTCCTTCAGGCGCACGCGGCGGAACAGTTCCGGGGCGAAGTGCGGGATGCCGGTGAAACCCAAGGCCTCGCCTTCGCTGAAGGTGTCACCGATCTGGATGGTGCCGTGGTTGTGCAGGCCGATGATGTCGCCGGCATAGGCCTCTTCCAGTTGCTCACGCTCGGAGGAGAAGAAGGTCAGCGCGTCGCCGATGCGCAGGTCCTTGCCGGTGCGCACGTGGCGCATCTTCATGCCCTTCTCGTACTTGCCCGAGCAGATGCGCATGAAAGCGATGCGGTCGCGGTGCTTGGGGTCCATGTTCGCCTGGATCTTGAACACGAAGCCGCTGAACTTCTCCTCGACCGGCTCCACGGTACGCTCGTGGGCCACGCGGGCCAGCGGGCGCGGGGCCCAGTCCACCACGGCATCGAGCACATGGTCGACACCGAAGTTGCCCAGCGCGGTGCCGAAGAACACCGGAGTCAACTGGCCATTGATGAACTCGTCCTGGTTGAACTCGTGGCAGGCGCCCTGGACCAGCTCCAGTTGCTCGACGAACGATTCGTACTGGTCACCCAGATGCTCGCGGGCCTCGTCGGAATCGAGGTTCTCGATGATCCTGGCTTCGGTGCGCTCATGGCCATGGCCCGGGGTGTAGACCACGATGTAGTCGCCCGACAGGTGATAGACGCCCTTGAAGTCCTTGTAGCAACCGATCGGCCAGGTGATGGGCGCAGCCTTGATCTTCAGCACGGCCTCGATCTCGTCGAGCAGTTCGATCGGGTCGCGGATGTCACGGTCGAGTTTGTTGATGAAGCTGACGATCGGCGTGTCACGCAGGCGGCAAACGTCCATCAGGGCGATGGTCCGCGGCTCGACGCCCTTACCGCCGTCGAGCACCATCAGCGCCGAGTCCACCGCGGTCAGGGTGCGGTAGGTGTCTTCGGAGAAGTCTTCGTGGCCCGGGGTGTCGAGCAGGTTGATCATGTGCTCGCGGTAGGGGAACTGCATCACCGAGGTGGTGATGGAAATACCACGTTGTTTCTCCATTTCCATCCAGTCGGAAGTGGCATGGCGGTCGGACTTGCGCGACTTGACCGTACCGGCGACGGCGATCGCCTTGCCCATCAGCAACAGCTTTTCGGTGATGGTGGTCTTACCCGCATCCGGGTGGGAAATAATGGCGAAAGTGCGGCGCTTCGCGACTTCGGCGGCCTGGTTGGTCATGGGAAATCGCCTGACTGGGGATTGAAAAAGGGGCGATATCATACCTGAACTTGGCTAGGGACCAAAGTCTGATCCCCAGCCGCCAGTCGAGCGTTCCACCCAGCACCTCCACATAGCTGCGCAGGGTGGAGATCAGTATGTCACTGCGTTTTTCGACTTTCGAAAAGAGCCTGACTGGCCATGCCCGTAAATACCCCAAAAGGAATATTCCCTACCGCGACCATCATGAAATTCCGCGAGCAATGTCGAAGGTCATGACAAATGGCGGCACAGCAGGTATTTCAACGCCTTCAGCTCAGAAAAGCGCTTTTTTATCGTGCGTAATTTCACACACCCCAGGGATTAACACTGGCCAAATGCCGCTTCAGATGGGAACCTTTACGCCCCTGGAGACGTCCACTCCCCTGTTCCCCGATGGCAAAGTCCCGCGGTTTCAGGGCTGGTTTGACCGGCAACACGAGCCTGACGGGGCTTGGCTTATGGCGTGCTGCGCTCCCTTTTGCGGGCCGCGCGCTGCTACTCGCGAGCACACTGCCTGCCGCCTGGAATGGTGGCTGCCACGGGAGTGTGCCCGCCGACAAAAAAGGAGTCCGCCTGTGGCTGAACGCTATGGCAAAGGGCTATTGGGATGGGGCGCCATGCTCATCATCCTGGCCCTGCTGATCCACTGGATCGGCATCGATACGATCGCGCGCTATCGCGACGATCTGTGGTTCTACCTGCAAGCGCACCTGGTACTGGTGCTGGCTTCGATGGCGGCGGCGCTGGCCGTGGGCATCCCTGCTGGCATTGCATTGAGTCGACCGCACAGGGTCGACAAAGCCGAACGCTTCATGCAGTTTTTCAATGTTGGCAACACCATCCCTCCCCTGGCCGTACTGGCCATTGCCCTGAGTATCCTGGGCATCGGCGCTGGTCCCGCAATCTTCGCGCTGTTCCTCGCCTCCCTCCTGCCGATCGTGCGCAACACCTACGAAGGCCTGAAAAACGTTCCCGACTCACTCAAGGAAGCCGCTACCGGCATCGGCATGACGCCGCGCCAGCGCCTGTGGCAGGTCGAACTGCCGAACGCTGTGCCGATCATCGTCGGCGGTGTGCGCGTCGCCCTGGCGCTGAACGTCGGCACCGCGCCTCTGGCCTTCCTGATCGGCGCCAACAGCCTGGGCAGCCTGATCTTCCCCGGCATCGCCCTGAACAACCAGCCGCAGCTGCTGCTGGGAGCCGCCTGCACAGCGTTGCTGGCACTGCTGCTCGACGCCCTGGTGAGCTTCTCCAGCCGTCGCTGGCTCGAACGCGGCCTGGCCCAGTAAACGAGGGAACCCCATGAAAAGAATCGCCTTGCTCCTGGGCGCGGTCCTGCTATTCGCAGGATTTGCCCAGGCGGCCAACAAACCGCTGATCCGCATCGGCGCGCGGGTGTTCACCGAACAGACCGTGCTCGCCGAAATCACTGCGCAATACCTGCGCACCAATGGCTTCGATGTACGCATTACCGGCGGCCTGGGCAGCAGCCTGGCGCGCCAGGCCCAAGAAACCGGCCAGCTCGATCTGATGTGGGAATACACCGGTGTCTCGCTGGTTTCCTACAACCATATCGACGAGCGCATGCCGAGCGCCGAGGCCACCTATGCCAAGGTCAAGGAGCTCGACGCAAAGAAAGGCCTAATCTGGCTGACCCCATCGAAGTTCAGCAACACCTACGCCCTGGCCCTGCCACGCAAGGTCGCCGAACAATACCCGCAGGTGCGCAACATCACCCAGCTCAACCAGGTGCTGCGTGACGAGCAGGCGCGTAACCATCTGGTCGCCCTCGACACTGAGTTCGCCAATCGCCCTGACGGTCTCGATGGCCTCAAAGAGATGTACGACCTGCAGGTCGGCCGTCCCAACATTCGCCAGATGGATGCCGGATTGGTCTACACCGCCCTGCGCAACAACCAGGTGTTCACAGGCCTCGTCTACACCACGGACGGCCGCCTGAGCGCCTTCGACCTGACCTTGCTGGAAGACGACAAGCACTATTTCCCCGACTACACCGCCGCCCCGGTAGTGCGCAAGTCGGTGCTCGACGCTCATCCGAAACTCGTCGCCCTGCTCAAGCCGCTGGCCGAACAGCTTGACGACGAAACCATGCGCCAGCTCAACGCCAAGGTCGACGTGGAACACCAGAGCCCGACCAAGGTGGCTGCCGAGTTCCTCCGCCAGCACCCGATCAGCGAGGTACAGCCATGAGCATGCTCGACACCTTCGCCCACCTGGACTGGGCCCAAGTCCTGCAACTGACCGGGCAGCACATCACCCTGGTCGGCATCGCTGTCGGCCTGGCGATTGTCATCGGTGTGCCGCTGGGCATCCTGATGACCCGCTTCCCGTCCCTCGCCGGCCCCTTGCAAGCCAGTGCCACGGTGCTGCTGACCATCCCCTCGATCGCCCTGTTCGGCCTGCTGCTGCCGTTCTACTCCAAGTTCGGCCAGGGCCTGGGGCCATTGCCGGCGATCACGGCGGTATTCCTTTATTCACTGCTGCCGATCCTGCGTAACACCTACCTGGCCCTGACCAATGTCGAGCCGGGCATCCGTGAAGCCGCGCGCGGCATCGGCATGACGTTCGGCCAGCGCCTGCGCATGGTCGAACTGCCCATCGCCGTGCCGGTAATCCTCGCCGGTGTGCGCACCGCCGTGGTCATGAACATCGGCGTCATGACCATCGCCGCGACCATCGGTGCCGGTGGACTTGGCGTACTCATCCTCACGTCCATCAGCCGCAGCGACATGTCGATGTTGCTGGTCGGCGCAGTGCTGGTCAGCCTCCTGGCGATCATCGCCGACCTGCTGCTGCAATGCCTGCAACGTACCCTGACTCCAGAAGGACTGCGCAAATGATCGAACTTCAGAACCTCAGTAAGACCTTTAACGTCAACGGCAAGGACGTCAAAGCCGTCGACTCGGTGAGCCTGACTGTCAACGAAGGCGAGATCTGCGTGTTCCTCGGTCCTTCCGGCTGCGGCAAGAGCACCACCCTGAAGATGATCAACCGCCTGATCACCCCCACCTCGGGCAAGGTATTGATCAACGGCGAGGACACCACCGGATTGGACGAGGTGACCCTGCGCCGCCATATCGGCTATGTGATCCAGCAGATCGGCCTGTTCCCCAACATGACCATCGAAGAGAACATCACGGTGGTCCCGCGCCTGCTCGGCTGGGACAAGCAGAAGTGCCACGAACGTGCCCGCGAACTGATGAGCATGATCAAGCTCGAACCCAAGCAGTACCTGCAGCGCTACCCGCGGGAGCTGTCCGGTGGCCAGCAGCAACGGATCGGCGTGATCCGCGCCCTGGCCGCCGATGCGCCGGTGTTGCTGATGGATGAGCCGTTCGGCGCGGTCGACCCGATCAACCGCGAGATGATCCAGAACGAGTTCTTCGAGATGCAGCGGGCGCTGAACAAGACCGTGATCATGGTCAGCCATGACATCGACGAAGCCATCAAGCTGGGTGACAAGATCGCTATCTTCCGTGCGGGCAAGCTGATCCAGCTCGACCACCCAGATACCCTGCTGGCCCACCCGGCCGATGACTTCGTCAGCAACTTCGTCGGCCAGGACAGCACCCTCAAACGCCTGCTGCTGGTGCGTGCCGAGGATGCGGCTGACAACGCGCCATCGGTCAGCCCCGGCACGGCGGTCGGCGATGCCTTGGAACTGATGGACGAGCATGACCGCCGCTACGTGGTGGTCACCGACGAGCAGAACAAGGCGCTGGGGTATGTCCGCCGCCGTGACCTGCACCGTCAGCAAGGCAGCTGTGGTGACTTCCTGCGCACCTTCAATGCCACCGCCGCCCACGATGAACACCTGCGCATCCTGCTATCGCGGATGTACGAGTTCAACCGCGCCTGGCTACCAGTGCTGGATGCCGAGCAGGTGTTCCTCGGCGAGGTGACCCAGGAATCGATCGCCGCCTATCTGAGCTCAGGGCGTTCGCGTGGGGGCAAGACCAGCATCGTCTCGCCAGCCGAGGCAGTGGCCTCCTGAACCAGCCGGATATGCACGGGTAGGAGTCAGCGTCAGCTGACGCTGACTCCTACCCACTGCAGAGCTTACTGCCCAGGGCTGCAAAGCAGCCCAAGATGGATCAGAAGCCTACGCTGGCCTGCACATAGAACGTGCGCGGCTCACCCAGGTAGATGCCCGAGTTGTTGTCGCTGGAACGGGTGTAGTACTGCTTGTCGAAGATGTTCTTCACCCCAGCCGCCAGCTTCAGGTTCGACAGCTCCGTGCCGAAGTCATAGCCACCGCGTGCCGCCCAGGTCACGTAGCCCGGGATGTCGCCGAACTGGCCATCGGCGCTGGGTTCGGTGATGTAGTCGCTGTTCAGGCCGGCGGTGCCCGGTGCGCGCTGCTTGGACTGGGCATAGGCATCCAGGTTCCAGGTCCAGCGGTCGACCTGGTAGCGCAGGCCGGCAGTGACCACCTGGCGCGAGTAGAACGGCAGGTCGCGGCCCTTGAAGTTAGGAATATCGCCTTCATAAGTGGCGCGGGTGTAGGTGAACCCGGCATTGGCACTCAAACCTTGCAGGCGCGGATCGAGCCCGGACAAGTCGTAGCGCATCGAGGCTTCGATACCCTGGTGCTTGGTGGCGCCGAGGTTGGTCCAGCCGACGTCATTGCTGATGTATTGCAGCTCGTCATCGAAGTCGATGTAGAACGCCGTCAGCTCGCCGGCGAAGGTGCCATCGTCATAACGGGTACCGATCTCGTAGGTCTTGGCCTTCTCGGCTTCCAGGCCGTTGGCGGTTTCGTTGCCCACGCCGCCCTGGCCCAGTTGGAAGTACTGCAAGCTGCCAAAGGAAGTCTCGTAGTTGGCGAACAGCTTCCAGGCGTCGGACAGGTGGTACATCACACTCAGTGCCGGCAGCGGCTCGTTGCTGGTCACGCTGCGCTTTTTCTCCGGCACCGGCCTGCCGTTGGCGTCGAGCACCGGGCGGTCACGCCAGTCGGTATTGATGTGCTCGAAGCGAATGCCCGGCGTGATGGTCCAGTTGCCGACATCGATCTTGTCATCGATGTAGTAGGCACTGGCCTCGGTGCCGCCGCTGCGATCCTGGAATACATGGCCGTCGGACGTCGGGGTCACGGTCGGCACATTGTCGATCAGGGCCAGACGGGTCGACTGCTCCCGCATGGCCTCTTTCAGGTAGCGGTAGCCGACGCTGACTTCCTGGGTGGTCGGGCCGGCAAAGAAGATCCGCGACACACGAGGCTCGACGGCAAAGGTGTAGTAGTTGCGCGGATACGACGACAGGGTCTGCTGGTCACGTGCTGCAATGCTGCTGCCACGGAAGCTGTCGGTGTAGTAGGTCTGCACTTCAAGCTGGGTGGCGTCATCGATCTGCCGCAAGTACTTGAACGACACGTCCTTGCGGCGACCGGCGAAATAGTCGTAATCGCGGTCGGACTGGTACGGGTCGTTGTCGAACTGGGCCTGGGTCAAGCCGCCCGGCATGTCGGCGCGGCCATCGTAGTAATGGAAGTTGAGCCAGAACTCATCGCTGTCGGTAACGGCCCAGTGGGTCTTGAGCAGTACGTCATCGATGTCGTTGCCATTGTTGCTGCTGCGGTAGCCGTGGCCGTTGACGCCGGAGTACAACAGTGCCGCGCCGAAGCCATTGTCGGCGGTACCGCCGATGAAGGCCGACTCGGTGTGCTTCCAACCACCATGGCGGGAGGTTTCCAGGGTGGTGGACAACTCGCCGGTGGCTTTTTCCGGAATGGCTCGGGTCACGAAGTTGATCACCCCGCCGACGTTCTGCGGACCATAGCGTACCGAGCCGGCACCACGGACCACGTCGATGCTGTCCAGGTTGCCGGATGATATCGGCGCCATGGACAACTGCGGCTGGCCATAGGGCGCGAAAGCCGCAGGAATGCCGTCGATGAGCACGGTGGAGCGTGGCGACAGGCGTGAGGTCAGGCCGCGCACGCCGACGTTGAGGGACAGGTCGCTGCCCCCTGTTCCGTTGGAGTCCTGCACCTGTACACCGGGGATCCCGCGCAGCACATCCCGCACGCTCATCGCGCCCTTTTCCACCATCGCCTCACGCCGCACCACGGTGCGTGCACCCGGATGGTTCTGCACTACGCTCTGGTCGGCATCGCCCAGCCAGTCACCGACCACCTTGATGTCAGTGGGTGCCAGTTCAAGGCTGCCGGTGCTCAGGGTCCCGGCCGGCTGCGCTGGCTTGACCACCACCGTGCCCTGGGAGATCTCATAGGTCAGGCCGCTGCCTTGCAGCAATTGTTGCAAGGCCTGTTCCGGGGCCAGGTTGCCGGATACCGCTGGCGCCTGCTTGCCCGCGACCAACTCGGGGCTGAAGAACAGCTGCAACGAAGTCTGTTGACCGAGCTGGCTCAAGGCCGATGCCAGCGGCTGGGCCTGGATCTGGATGCTGATCGGCGCCTGGTCGGCATAGCTGCTGGCGGCAGCGCCACTGACAGCAAGGGCCAGGGCCAGGGGCAACCAGCGGGAGCGGGAGGCGGAACGCGGAGAAAGCTTGTTGTTGTTCACGTCGTCGAGAAATCCTGTAGGTACGGATAAACGCCAACTGCATGCAAATGGAAATGCTTGGCAGTTGCAGCTGGCGAGGAAGACGAACAACTGGAAAAAAACCTGAATTTATTTCGCGATTATTTCGCTGGAGCCGTCCGGATGGGTCTTGATCGCCACCGGCAGGATGCTCGGCAAGGCGCGCAGCAGTGCATCGGTGTCATCGGCACTGAAGGTGCTGCTCAGGCGCAAGGCCGCGACCTTGCCAGGGCTGACACGCAATGGCTGGGCCCGGTAGCGCGAAACCTCCGCAACCACTTCGCTGAGCGGCACGTCGTTGAACACCAGCTTGCCCTGGCGCCAGGCCGTCAGAGCGGCGGCGTCCACGACATAAGCCGGCGCCACCTGGCCCTGCGCGTCGATGTGCGAGCCCTGTCCTGCCGTGAGCAAAGCCAGGGAGGCACCTGCGCCCTGTACCCGTACCGAGCCCTGCTCAACGGCCACGCGGGTCTGTGCCGGGTCCAGCCGCACATCGAAGCGGGTGCCGGTCACCGTGACAGTGCCTTGGCCGGTGCTGACCACAAAAGGGCGACCCGTGTCATGGGCCACGCTGAACATCACTTCCCCGGCGCTCAGCTCGATATGCCGCTGTTCGGGGCTGAAATCGACCTTCAGCCGCGTATGGCCGTTCAAATAAAGGTGCGAACCATCCGGCAGTTCGAGCTGGCGACGCTCGCCCAGCCCGGTCTGCAACTGATCCTGGTAATTGAGGCGCTGGTGCTGCCAACCCACCCAACCCGCGCCGAGAGCCACCACCGCCACGCTGGCGGCCAAGGCCTGGCGCAGAAAACGCCGCCGGGGCAACTGCCGTACAGGTTCGGGCTGGCAGAGGGCTTCCAGGCGCTGGCGCGGCACCCGCTCGGCGGCGCGCCACAGCTGGTCAAGCAGGTCGTACTCCTGGCGATGCAGAGGGTGCTGGTCCAGCCATTGCCGCAACTGCGCCTGCTGGTCGGGATCCAGAGACGCATCCTGCGCGCGGGCAAACCATTGGGCGGCCTGCTCACGTACCGTCTCGGCGCCGCACGGGCAGGCCTGTTGCTTCATGTAGAGCTTCTCCTGATTCATCACGGCGACACATCCAGGTGCTCACGCAGATGTCGGAGCGTGCGAATCATATACTTTTCGACCATGTTCTTGGTCAAACCCATGCGCTCGGCAATTTCGGCCTGGGTCAGGCCTTCGAGCTTCTGCCAGACGAATACCCGCCGGCAGTTGACCGGTAGCTCGGCCAGGGCCCGTTCGACGCTGTCAGCCAACTCCAGCGCGTGAACGTAGGCTTCCGGATCGCCGCTACTCCCAGGCCCTTCGTCAAAGGCCTCCTGCTCCAGGGCCTGGCGCCGGTCCTCGCGCCGAAAACCATCTACCGCGATATTGCGCGCCGTCTGGTGCAGGTAGGCACGGGGCTGGTCGACCCGCTCACGGGCATTCTCCAAGACCCGCACGAAAGCATCGTGCGTGAGGTCCTCGGCCTGCTGGCGACTGCGCAACTTGCGCGTCCAGGTGCCGATCAGCTCATGGTAGTGGTCGAGGAAGCCTTTGTGTCCGGACACGGTCGGGCTCGTCAGGGAGGCAGGATGAGGCCGCGAATAGTAATTCTTCTCATCAACGACGGCAATCGGCGTTTTAGCAGCCCGACCAAGGGCACTCCCAGATGCCTCGGTAACAAAAAATTTATGGCGAATTTCAGCAGGGAAGCCATACAAAATATGTGGCCATAAATATGAACACCCTTCAGGGAAATACCTCCTGCGGGCAATGATCGATAAACGGTCACCCGGGGTTTGCACAGACGTCTTCGCGGGCAAGCCCGCTCACACAGGGGCGGACAGTCCGTGCGGGAACAGACGTACCCGAGCAGGCGGCGACCCGGTCTATTCCACAATTTTTTACGCTTGCGGCCTGTTCGGGAGCATCTGCCGGTCATATGGGTCAGTTATTCAAGTGACTGGCCGTCAATCCACGACGAACACGCCGGGATTGCCTGTTGATCTTGCTTTCTTCACGCCCTAAAGTGCGCGCCGAACGTCCATGCTGGAAACGATCCATCCGGCTCAAGTACTGACGACGAGACAGCAAGGTCACCCGCCGCTCCGCTTCACGGGCACGGTTGGCCTTTTTGCTTTCGGCGACATGCCTTGGGAAGTAGGCGAACCAAAGTGGGGATACGGAGGACGTTCAGTTGCAGCCACTTAATTTTTCAGTTTGCCCATGGAGTCCCTGAGCATGTCGATCCAAGTCGAAGACTATTTCGCGCGCGAAACCTTCCAGAAGATGAAGGCGTTCGCCGACAAGCAAGAAACCCCATTCGTACTCATCGACACCCAGATAATCAGCCAGGCCTATGACGACCTGCGCGCCGGTTTCGAATTCGCCAAGGTCTACTACGCGGTCAAGGCCAACCCTGCGGTCGAGATCATCGACCTGTTGAAAGACAAAGGGTCGAACTTCGACATCGCCTCGATCTACGAACTGGACAAGGTGATGAACCAGGGTGTCAGCGCCGACCGCATCAGCTACGGCAACACCATCAAGAAGTCCAAGGACATCCGCTACTTCTACGAGAAGGGCGTGCGCCTGTTCGCCACCGACTCCGAAGCCGACCTGCGCAACATCGCCAAGGCCGCGCCGGGCTCGAAAGTGTACGTGCGCATCCTCACCGAAGGCTCCACCACCGCCGACTGGCCGCTGTCGCGCAAGTTCGGCTGCCAGACCGACATGGCCATGGACCTGCTGATCCTCGCCCGCGATCTGGGCCTGGTACCTTACGGCGTGTCCTTCCATGTCGGCTCGCAGCAGCGTGACATCAGCGTCTGGGACGCGGCCATCGCCAAGGTCAAGGTGATCTTCGAGCGCCTGAAGGAAGAAGACGGCATCGAGCTCAAGATGATCAACATGGGCGGCGGCTTCCCGGCCAACTACATCACCCGCACCAACAGCCTGGAAACCTATGCCGAAGAGATCATCCGCTTCCTCAAGGAAGACTTCGGCGACGACCTGCCGGAAATCATCCTCGAACCAGGCCGCTCGCTGATCGCCAACGCCGGCATCCTGGTCAGTGAAGTAGTGCTGGTGGCACGCAAGTCGCGCACTGCCGTGGAGCGCTGGGTGTACACCGACGTCGGCAAGTTCTCCGGCTTGATCGAAACCATGGACGAGGCCATCAAGTTCCCGATCTGGACCGAGAAGAAAGGCGAGATGGAAGAAGTGGTGATCGCCGGCCCAACCTGCGACAGCGCCGACATCATGTACGAACACTACAAATATGGCCTGCCGCTGAACCTGGCCATCGGCGACCGTATGTACTGGCTGTCGACCGGTGCCTACACCACCAGCTACAGCGCTGTGGAATTCAACGGTTTCCCACCGCTGAAGGCTTACTACCTGTAATGCAGAACGGGGCCGCAAGGCCCCGTTTTGGTAACAGCCTCGGTTAGCGGCGCTGGAGCTGAATGTGCTTCAGATTCACGCGATCCCGACTTGTCCGCGATGGGCCGCGCAGTGGCCCCCAAATGCCTTAGAAGGTAATAGCCGGGGCAACCGCCAGAGAGCAACGCCCTCCTGAACTGTCGTGGTACGTCAGGCCTGCAACTGCAGCAAGCGCTCACGGTACAGCGGAATCAGCGCCCGGATGCGCGGATCAGGCGCCTGTTCCAGGCTCGGAATGCTGCTGCGCAGGAAGTTGGCATTGCCCAGGCTCAAGGCCCGCCGCAACCAACCCAGCGCCTCATCGACATCTCCCTGCTCGGCCAACACGGCCGCATGGCTGAACTGCCCGCGAAAATCCCCTGCCTCGGCCGAACGCCGGTACCAGCGGCGCGCCCGTGTGGGGTTGGCCTCGCAGGCAATGCCCAGCTCCAGATAACGCCCCAGCAGGTTCATCGACTTCGCATGACCACTCTCGGCCGCCTGCCGATAGGCTGCAAGGGCGGCTGGCTGGTCCATCGCCACACCCCTGCCGGTACCCAGCATGTTGGCGTAATTGTAAAGGCCCCAGTCCAGCCCGGCCTCGGCCGCGCGGCGGTAGTGGGTGGCAGCCTGGCCGAGATCCTGCTCACCGCCCCAGCCATGCTCCAGACAGCGACCGAGCATGTTGTGGGCCATGGCGCTACCGCCCGTGGTGGCGATGGCGAACCATTGCCGGGCCAGACGCGGGTCACGCTCGATGCCACGCCCATCCAGCAGAATCTGCCCAAGCAGCAACTGCGCTTCGACGATCCCCTGCCCTGCCGCGGCCAGGATGGCCTGGGCCGCCTTACCCGGGCTTTGCGCTAACATCGCGCGCAGTTGCTCGACATTCACCACTTCTTCACGGCGCAAACTGAAACTCACGACTCAAACCTCGACCCAGCGACGCAACAGGTTGTGGTAGGTCCCTGTCAGTTGCAGCAGGGCTGGATGCTCCGGCACATCGGCACTCAGTTGTTGGATGGCATTGTCCATCTCGAACAGCAGCGCACGCTGGCTATCCTCACGGACAAGGCTCTGGGTCCAGAAGAACGCCGCATAACGTACCCCACGGGTGACCGCATTGACCTTGTGCAGACTGGTGCCGGGATAGAGCACCAAGTCACCCGCCGGCAGCTTGACCTGTTGCACACCGTAGGTGTCCTGGATCACAAGCTCGCCACCGTCGTAGCTGTCAGGGTCACTGAGGAACAGGGTCGAGGACAGGTCTGTACGCACCCGCTCATGGCTGCCCCGTGGCTGGCGCAAGGCATTGTCGATATGAAAGCCGAAGTTGCCACCTTCGCGGTAGCAATTGATCAGCGGCGGGAAGACCTTGTGCGGCAACGCCGCCGACATGAACTGCGGATTGCTCCACAGCCGCTCGATCAGCGCCGTACCGATTTCCTTGGCCAGCGGATGACCTTCGGGCAATTGCAGGTTGTGCTTGGCCTTGGCCGACTGGTAGCCCGCCGTGACCTTGCCATCGGCCCAGTCGGCCTGCTCCAGGGCCTCGCGGATACGCGAGATCTCATCGGCATTAAACAGCCTTGGGATGTGTAGCAGCATGGCGGCGGGACCTGGCAACGGAAAGAGGCGCCAATGATATTGATTACCTTTTACTTCTCACAAGCCCCCATCCGGCCAGCGGGCGCTCCGAAGTGAAGAAACCGTCAAGAAAAGATGTAAAGATTGTAAATTAATCTCGAATAGTAACGAGTCTCAATTGTACGTAACATTTGATTACATTATATTCCGCGGCCTTCAATCCTTGGGGAAGGGCCCATCATGCCGCGTCAATACGTGCCATCTGCTGTCAGTTCACCACGCTTGCTCGCTTCTCAAGCAACTGACCGACACCTCCGCATTCCGCCTCAACCTGATGAAGCATGAGGCCAATGTGGCCGGCCGCGACGGCGTGGATGTCAGCCGCTGGGGCGTTGCACCGTCCTTCGCTTTCGGTTTGGGAACCGACACCCGGGTGACCGTCGGCTACTACCACCTCAAGACCGACGATATGCCGGACTACGGTATCCCGTTGGCCCGCAGCGCCGACCGCAGCAAGTACAACGTCGACAAGCCAGTCCATGTCGACCGTGACAACTTCTATGGCCTGAATGGGCGCGATTACCGCAAAACCAGCAATGACAGCGGCACCATCAGAATCGAGCACGACCTGAACGACAACCTGACCCTGTCCAACAGCTTCCGCATGTCGCGTTCGACCCTGGACTACATCGTCACCAACCCTGACGACAGCAAGGGCAACGTCGCCAACGGCACGGTCTACCGCTCGACCAAGAACCGTAACTCGACATCCAAGGGTTGGGTCAACCAGACCGACCTGAGCGCCAAGTTCAATACGGGCTTCGTCCAGCACAACTTGGTCACCGGCCTGGAGTTCACCTACAGCGATACCCACAACCGCGGCTATGTGATCACTTCCGATGCTGGCAATGCTTCCACCTGCAACCCGGCACTGCTGGCTTCGGGTGACTGCACTAGCCTCCACGACCCTTCGCCGAACGACAGTTGGTCCGGCAGCATCACCGACAGCGCGGCCTATACCGATACCGACACCAAGACCAGCGCCGCCTATGTTTTCGACACCCTGACTTTCAACGACCAGTGGTCGCTGAACCTGGGCCTGCGCTATGACGATTACCAGACCAAATCCAGCGGCTACAGCACCGGTGGACGCGGTTCGGCGGCAGGTGACTTCTCCCGCGAGAACAATGCCCATCTGTGGAACTACCAAGTGGGCGTGGTCTACAAACCGTTGCCGAACGGCAGCATCTATGCCGCCTGGTCGACTTCCAGCAACCCGTCGGGCGAAACCAGTGGCAACGGCGGCCTGGAGCTAGCCGACAACAACAGCAACCTCGATCCGGAACGCAACCGCAACTACGAGATTGGCACCAAGTGGGACTTCTTCGACGAGAACCTGTCGCTGACTGCTGCCCTCTTCCGTACCGACAAAACCAACGCCCGCATCACCGACCCGGATAATGCGACCTACCAGGTACTCGACGGTGAGCAGCGCGTAGAAGGCCTGGAGCTGACCTACGCAGGCAACCTGACCAAGAAATGGAAGGTCTACGGCGGTTACACCTACATGGAAAGCGAGATCGTCAAGACCAGCAACGCGGCCAACGAAGGCAACCATATGCCGAGCACACCGCGTAACAACTTCACCTTCTGGTCGACCTATGACGTGATCCCACAATTGACCATCGGTGCCGGCGCCACCTTCGTCGACTCGCGCTTCGGCAACGAAGACAACTCGGTCGAGGTGCCGTCCTACTGGCGCTACGATGCGATGGCCACCTATCGCCTGACCAAGAACGTGGACTTGCAGTTGAACCTGCAGAACCTGACCGACAAGCGCTACTTCGATCAGGTGTTCTCGACGCACTATGCCCACGTGGCAGCAGGCCGTACCGCCTTGATGAGCGCGAACTTCCACTTCTGAGGCAAGTGATCGACAGGCCCCGCCCACCTAGGTGAGCGGGGCTTTCGCGTATCAAGGCATAATGCACGCCGCGCCAGTACCTGCGGCAAGACAAGGTGATCAATGTGGTGAAGAAGTCGTTGTTCCAATTGCACTGGTTCTTTGGCATCACCGCTGGCCTGGTGCTGGCGCTGATGGGGATTACCGGAGCCATCTGGTCGTTCCAGGAAGAGCTTCTGCGCCTGTTCAATGCCGATGTGCTGAAGGTCGAGGTACGCCAGGAAGGCGTATTGCCGCCGGCCGAACTGGTGCGCCGCGTCGAGGCCGCGCAGGGTGACAAGGTCTCCATGCTCTGGGTCGATACCCGCAGCGACAACGCCGCCAGGGTGTTCTTCACCCCGCCACCGGGCGAACGGCGTGGCCAGTTGCGCTATGCCGACCCTTACACCGGCGAACTCAAAGGCGATGTGGCCGGCCAGGACTTCTTCAACCTGATGCTGCAGTTGCACCGCTTCCTGGCCATGGGCGACACCGGTCGGCAGATCACCGGCGCCTGCACCCTGATGCTGATTTTCTTCTGCCTCTCTGGGTTGTACCTGCGCTGGCCGCGTCAGGCCCTGAACTGGCGCGCCTGGCTGACCCTGGACTGGGCCAAGAAAGGCCGTGCTTTCAACTGGGACTTGCATGCCGTGGTCGGCACCTGGTGCCTGTTGTTCTACCTGCTGTTTGCCCTGACCGGGCTGTTCTGGTCCTACGAGTGGTACCGTGACGGGCTGAACAAACTGCTGGCCGACACGCCTTCCGCAGGCCAGCAACAAAAACGGGGCCGTCATGGCCCCCAACAGGTGGACAAGGACGCGCCCCCCTTGAAGGTGGACTACGAGGCGGTCTGGAGCAGCCTGCAAAAGGCCGCTGGCCCGGGTCTTGCCGCCTACAACCTGCGCTTGCCCCCGTCTGGCGGCCAACCCGCGACCCTCTTCTATCTGCTGGACAACGCCGCCCACGTACGCGCGTTCAACACCCTGACACTGGACCCGGCCACTGGCCAGGTGCGCCGCCATGAGGTGTACAACGATAAGTCGTTCAAGGCGCAACTGCTGGCCAGTGTCTATGCCTTGCACGTCGGCAGCTATTTCGGCCTCACCGGGCGCATCCTGATGACCCTTGCCAGCCTGAGCATGCCGGTGTTCTTCGTCACCGGCTGGCTGCTGTACCTCGACCGTCGGCGTAAGAAGCGCCAGGTCCGCGCCGCCCGAGGTACTGTCAGCAGCACGGACGGGCAAGCCGGCAGTTGGCTGATCGGCTTTGCCAGCCAGAGTGGCTTTGCCGAGCAACTGGCCTGGCAGAGCGCCGGTCAACTGCAGTCCGCCGGACTGCCAGTGCAAGTGCGCCCATTGGCCGAACTGAGCCAGGACGACCTGCGCCAGGCACAGCGCGCGCTGTTCGTAGTCAGCACCTTCGGCGATGGCGAAGCACCGGACAGCGCCCGCGTGTTCGAACGCAAGGTGCTTGGCCAACCCTGGGTTCTGGACAACCTGAACTATGCGCTGCTTGCCCTCGGTGATCGCCAGTATCCGCATTTCTGCGGCTTTGCCCGGCGCCTGCAGGCCTGGCTGGGCGAACGTGGCGCGACCTGCGCCTTCAGCCCAGTCGAAGTGGACAGCGCCGACCCGGCCGCCCTGCGCCTGTGGCAACAAGAGCTGGCACAACTGACCGGCAGCCAACCAGTGGCCGCCTGGCAGCCACCGAGCTATGGCAACTGGACCCTGCGCCAGCGCGAACTGCTCAACCCTGGCAGCCAGGGCTCGGCGGTCTACCTGCTCGGCCTCCAGTCGGACCAGCCGGCCAGTTGGGAGGCCGGGGACCTGGTGGAAATCCTGCCACGCAATAGCCAAGCCGTGGTCGACACCTTCCTTGCCGGGCTCGGCCTGGATGCCAGCACACAGGTTCAACTCGATGGGCTCGCTGAAACCCTGGCCCAAGCCTTGGCCAGCCGCCAATTGCCCAGCAGCCGCGAACATCTGATCGCCCTGCAGGCCCAGGCCCTGGTCGATGCGCTGATCCCGATCGCCGCCCGTGAATACTCGATTGCCTCCATCGCCAGTGATGGCGTGCTGGAGCTGATCGTGCGTCAGGAGCGCCACAATGACGGCAGCCTGGGCCTGGGCTCCGGCTGGCTGACCGAGCACCTGCCACTGCAAGGCAGCCTACGCCTGCGCCTGCGCCGCAACAGCGGCTTCCATCTGCCCTCCGCCCCAGCCCCGATGATCCTGATCGGCAACGGTACTGGCCTGGCCGGTCTGCGCAGCCTGCTCAAGGCACGGATCAACGCCGGGGAACAGCGCAATTGGCTGCTGTTCGGCGAACGCAATCGTGCTCACGACTTCCATTGCGCCGATGAGTTGCAGACCTGGCTGGCCAGCGGCGACTTGGCGCGGCTGGACCTGGCCTTCTCCCGGGACCAGGCAGAAAAGGTCTATGTACAGGATGTTTTACGCCAACAGGCCGCCGAGTTGCGCCGCTGGCTGGACGAAGGTGCCTGCCTCTACATTTGCGGCAGCTTGCAGGGCATGGCGTCAGGGGTGGATGCGGTGCTCGCAGAGGTGCTAGGAGCCGAAGGTGTCCAGCAACTCATCGAGGACGGGCGCTACCGGCGGGACGTGTACTGAATTGCCGGTTACACAAACCAGGTAGGAGCCAGCTTCAGCTGACGCTGGCTCCTACCGACTGTGTGCTGGCACGAGGTGCCTCAGTGCAACTCGAAAGTGTCGGCATCCAGGTTCGCCGGGAAGCGCGCGCGATACGCCGCCAAGTCCGCCGCGTTCAACACCACGGTGAACACGCCGTCGGCCTCGCCGGCACTGAGCAGGCTTTCGCCTTGGAAGTCCAGGACTTGGCTGTCGCCTGAATAGGCGAACCCCTTGCCATCGGTGCCAACCCGGTTCACCGCAGCCACGTAGCACAGGTTCTCGATCCCCCGCGCCGGCAGCAGCCGATTCCAATGCTGGCGGCGCGCTGCCGGCCAGTTCGCCGTGTACAGCAGCAGATCAGTGTCTTGGGCGTCGCGGCTCCACACCGGGAAACGCAGGTCGTAGCAGATCAGCGGGCGGATCCGCCAGCCCTTGAGCTCGAACTGCACCTGGCGTTCGCCTGGGGTGTAGTGCTTGTGCTCACCAGCCATGCGGAACAGGTGGCGCTTGTCGTAATGCAAGGTCTCGCCGTCAGGGCGCGCCCACAGCAGGCGATTGCGGTGGCTGCCATCGGCCGCCTGGATGATCACGCTGCCAGTGATAACGGTTCCGTGTTTCTTCGCCTGCCCCTTGAGCCACTTGTAGGTCGGCCCGTTTTCCGGCTCGGCGAGGCTTTCCGAATCCATGGAGAAACCAGTGGTGAACATCTCCGGCAGAATCACCAGATCAACGTCGCCCACTTGCGCCAACAATTGCTCGAAATGCTCGTAGTTGGCCAAGCGGTCATGCCAAGCCAGGGTGGTCTGAACCAGGGCGATTTTCAGGTTAGGCAGTTCATTCAGATCGCGCATAGTTTCTCCGCTGCCTGACGCAGCGTCTCCTCGCGTTTGGCAAAGCACAAGCGCACCAAGCGCTGTTCAGGGATCGGTTGCTGGTAGAACACCGACACCGGAATGGTCGCAACGCCATGCTCGCGAGTCAGCCACAGAGACATGTCGACGTCGTTCAGGTCCGGGCGGATCTGCGAATAGTCGACCAGTTGGAAATAGGTGCCGGCGGTGCGGGTGAACGTGAAACGCGACCCTTGCAGCAGGTCGCAGAACAGATCGCGCTTGGCCTGGTAGAAGGCTGGCAGTTCTTCGACGTGCTCCGGGTGCTCGGCCATGAAATCGGCCAAGGCACACTGCAGCGGCGTCACGCCGCAAAAATTGACGTATTGATGGACCTTACGTAGCTCCGCGCTCAAGGCCGGTGGCGCCACCACATAGCCGGTTTTCCAGCCGGTGACGTGATAAGTCTTGCCGAAAGAACTGACCACGAAGGCCCGCGGATACAACGCCTCGTGGGCCAGTACGCTGGCATGCTCGACGCCGTCGTACACCAGGTGCTCGTAGACCTCGTCGCTGACCAGGTAGATATCGCGGTCGGCAATCAGCAGCGCCAGCTTGTCCAGATCGGCGCGGCTGATCAATGCGCCGCTGGGATTATGCGGCGAATTGAGGATGATCATCCGGGTACGCGGGCAAAGCGCATCGCTGAACCTCTGCCAATCGATGCTGAAATCACCATCGCTGAGTTGCACATGCACACAGCGGCCGCCGGCCAGCACCACGGAAGGTTCGTAGCTGTCATAGCACGGGTCGAAGACGATGACCTCGTCACCGGCCTGGATCACTGCCTGGATGGCGCAGAAAATGCCCTCGGTCGCCCCTGGAGTGATAGTCACCTCGTGATCGGCGTCCACCGCCACGCCGTAGGTCCTGGCGATCTTCGCCGCTACCTGCTGACGCAGGGCCGGCAACCCGGTCATCGGCGAATACTGATTGTGCCCGGCGGCAACGTGCCGGCCTACCGCATCGAGCAATGCCTGAGGGCCGTTGAAATCGGGAAACCCCTGGGAGAGGTTCAAGGCGCCGGTCTGCACGGCGAGCTGGGACATCGTGGTGAAGATGGTCGTGCCGACGTTCGGCAACTTGCTACTGATCATGGAGCCCTCTTTCCTGCACTGTACGTCCGGCTCGCAGCGGCACGGGACGGAATCCGAGCATAGCGGATTGACTGGTCAGGAAAAAGGATGGGGCCACAAGCTACAAGACAAAGCTGGTCGTACCTCGATCAGCTTTTTCTTGCAGCTTGCAGCCTGCCGCTTTATTTGCGCTTGTCTTTGCGCTTCTTCTCAGCCTTCTTGTGGTGCGACATCAGCCGGCGCTTCTTGTTGACCTGGCGGTCGGTCAGTTGGTTCTTGTTGCCCTCGTACGGGTTCTCGCTGCCCTTGTACTCGATGCGGATCGGCGTGCCGACCAGTTTGAGCACCCGACGATAGGTATTCTCCAAGTAGCGCGAGTAGGAACGCGGCACCTTGTCGACCTGGTTGCCGTGAATCACGATGATTGGCGGGTTGGCGCCCCCCAGGTGGGCATAACGCAGCTTGATGCGGCGGCCGTTGACCATCGGCGGTTGGTGCTCACTGACCGCGTCTTCGAGGATCTGGGTCAGGCGGCTGGTCGGCCAGCGGGTCACCGCCGACCTGAACGAAGCCTGCACCGACTTGTACAGGTTGCCGACCCCGGTGCCATGCAAGGCGGAAATGAAGTGGATATCGGCGAAATCGACAAAGAACAACCGGCGTTCCAGCTCGGTCTTCACATAGTCGCGCTCGCTCGGCTGCATGCCATCCCACTTGTTCAGGGCGATGACGATGGCACGGCCGGCTTCCAGGGCGAAGCCAAGCAGGTTCAGGTCATGGTCGACCACACCTTCGCGGGCGTCCATGACGAAGATCACCACGTTGGCATCCTTGATCGCCTGCAGCGTCTTCACCACCGAGAACTTCTCGACTTCCTCGTGGATCTTGCCGCGCTTACGCACACCCGCAGTGTCGATCAACGTGTACTTCTCTTCATCCCGCTCGAACGGAATGTAGATACTGTCGCGGGTCGTGCCTGGCTGATCGTAGACCACCACGCGCTCTTCGCCGAGCATGCGGTTGACCAGGGTCGACTTGCCGACATTCGGACGGCCGATGATGGCGATCTTGATGCCATCCTTCTCGCTCGGGCCCGGGATGCGTACCGCTTCCTCGCCTTCGGCGACGTCCTCGTCGAGGGCTTCCTCTTCCTTGTCGCGTGGCACCTCGCCTAGGACGATCTCCATCAGAGCATTGATGCCACGGCCCTGGGAACCTGCCACCGGGATGGCGTTGCCCATGCCCAGCGGCGAGAACTCGGCGCGCGCGTTGTCCGGATCGATGTTGTCGATCTTGTTGGCAACCAAGTACGACTGCTTGTTCCGCTTGCGCAGGTGCTCGGCGATCATCTGGTCGGCGGCGGTCATGCCAGCACGAGCATCGACCAGAAACAGCACATAGTCGGCTTCTTCGATGGCCATCAGCGACTGCTCGGCCATCTTCTCGTCCATCCCCACTTCGTCACCGGTGAGACCACCGGTGTCGATCAGGATGAAGGAACGGCCCTGCCAGCGCGCTTCACCATACTGGCGGTCACGGGTCAGGCCGGACAAGTCACCGACGATGGCATCTCGGGTCTTGGTCAGGCGGTTGAACATGGTGGATTTACCGACGTTCGGCCGGCCCACCAGGGCGATTACGGGAACCATGCGGCTCTCCACTGCTTGAATTCGAAAAATACAAAGGCCGCTGCACTGCAGCGGCCGGAGTTCGGTCGGCACCCGAAGTGCCGTTGCCCGAGGCCTGCACGGCCTCAAGCATAGCCTCAGCGGATGGTCAGCGCCTCGAGCTTGCCGCTGTTGCCAAAGACATAGATGGTGTCGCCGGCCACCAAGGGCCGGGCACGCAGGCCATCGCTGTCGATACGCTCACGGCCGACGAAGCGGCCATCGACCTGGCTCAGCAGGTGGAGGTAGCCCTCCAGATCACCCACGGCCACGTAGCTGGAGAACACTTCCGGCGCCGACAACTGGCGGCGGGCCAGGGCGTCATTGCTCCACAGGGCACTGGAAGAACGCTCGTCGATACCTTCCACGGTGCCTGAAGCCAGGCTCACGTAGACGTTGCCAAACCCTTGGGCCACGCCAGCGTAGCTGGAGGCGTCGCGCTGCCAGAGCACACGGCCGCTTTCCAGGTCCAGGCCGGCAACACGCCCCTGGTAGCTTGCGACATAGATAATACCGCCGGACAGCAACAGACCACCGTCGATATCCACCACCCGCTCCAGCTCGGAGCGGCCTTGCGGAATGGCCACGCGCGACTCCCAGACCGGCACACCGTTCTGGGTATCCACGGCAACCACCTTGCCAGTGGACAGGCCGGCGATGGCCAGGCGATTGGTCACGATCGGCGCGCCGGTGCCACGCAGGGTCAGGACAGCCGGGGTGCTCTCGTAGATCCAGCGGCGATCACCGGTCGCGGCATCCAGGCCGATCACGCGGTCGTCCTGGGTCTGCACCACTACCACATCACCGTTGGTCGCAGGCGGTGCCAGCACTTCGCTGGTCACCCGCGAGCGCCAGCGCTCTTCACCGGTACTGGCATCCAGGGCAATGACATCGCCCTTGAGGGTGCCAAGCATGACCAGGCCATAACCGACGCCCACAGCGCCGGAAACAGGCAGCTCCAGGTCCTGCTTCCAGACCACGTCACCGTTGTTGCGGTCCAGGGCCATCACGATCCCGGTGACATCAGAGGCGTAGATGCGGTCGTTCTCGATGGCCGGTACCAGCATGTTGAAGGTCTCGCCCTGACCATCACCGATCGAGCGGCTCCACTGCTTCTTCAGCACCACCTCTTCGGTGAACTTGGTCAGCTCGGCCGGGGGTAGTTCCTTCTTGCTGTTGCTGCTGCAACCCGCGGCCAGAACGGCCAGGGCCAACACTGCTGCATGTTTCCAACCGATCACGTCAGGCATCCCCTTTGGCCAGGTCATCCAGCTTGAGTTGCAGGCCACCGACCGCGGCGTCGTCGGACAACGCGGCCTTGGCTTTTTCATAAGCACTGTGAGCGTCGTCGCCACGGCCCAGCTGGACCAGCAGGTCGC
This sequence comes from Pseudomonas sp. X10, assembly GCF_054889225.1. Classification (NCBI taxonomy): domain Bacteria; kingdom Pseudomonadati; phylum Pseudomonadota; class Gammaproteobacteria; order Pseudomonadales; family Pseudomonadaceae; genus Pseudomonas; species Pseudomonas sp. X10. The sequence goes on from NZ_CM142677.1 coordinate 4,634,542, forward strand.
CCTTGAGCTCTTCGCGGCTTGCCAGGAAGGCCTTGTCGGCATCACCTTCGAGCAGCTTCAAGGCCTCTTCGGCCTTGTCCTGGGCAGCCAGGACACGTGCCAGGCGCTGGCGGGCGATCTCACCCAGGGTGGCGTCCGCCGGCTTGTCCATCACGCCCTTGAGCTCGGCTGCGGCGTCGTCCAGCTTGCCGCTGTCGACCGCGACCTTGGCTACGAACAGGCTGGCATATTGGGCATATGCCGTACCGCCGAACTCGCTCTTCAGCTTGCCGGCCAGCTCAGCGACCTTGGCCGTGTCAGGCTGGCCGCTCGGTGTCAGCGTGGTTTCCAGCAGGGCCTGGTACAGGTTCGAGGCACCTTGCGACTGGTTGGTCTGGTACTTCTGCCAGCCCTGCCAGCCCAACACCACCACCGCTGCCAACAGGGCACCGGTCAGCAGTGGCTTGCCATTGCGATCCCACCAGTCCTTGACCGCGACCAGTTGTTCATCATCGGTACTCGACACCCCAATACTCCTTTTCAGCAATTCGGCCGTTGACCCGCTTCACGCCTGGGCGAGAGCAGCATCCAGGTGCTCGGCAAGAGCATCCCAGGCAATGTTCTGTTGTTCACCCTGACCACGCAGGGGCTTGAAACCTATCACTTGTTGCGCCAGCTCGTCGTCCCCGAGGATCAAGGCGAACAGCGCCCCGCTCTTGTCGGCCTTCTTGAATTGGCTCTTGAAGCTGCCAGCACCGGCATTGACCTGCAGGCGCAGGCCCGGCAAGCGATCCCGCAGGCGCTCGCTCAGGGCCAGGCCAGCCAACTCCGCCTGTTCGCCGAAGGCGCACAGGTAGACATCGATCTGGCGGCTGATCGATTCCGGAACCTGCTGCAGGGTTTCCAGCAGCAGGATCAGGCGCTCGATCCCCATGGCGAAGCCCACGCCCGTCGTCGGCTTGCCGCCCATCTGCTCGACCAGGCCATCATAGCGACCACCGGCACAGACGGTGCCCTGGGCGCCGAGCTTGTCGGTCACCCATTCGAAAACGGTCTTGCTGTAGTAGTCCAGGCCACGCACCAGCTTGGTGTTGATCACGAACGGGATGCCCGCGGCGTCCAGACGGGCCTTGAGGCCCTCGAAGTGCAGTCGCGACTCCTCGTCCAGGTAGTCTTCCAGTTTCGGTGCCTCGACCAGCACCGCTTGGGTGTTCGGATCCTTGCTGTCGAGGATGCGCAGCGGGTTGCTCTTCAGGCGGCGCTGGCTGTCTTCGTCCAGTTGATCCAGGCGTGCCGACAGGAACTCGACCAGCGCCTCGCGGTAGCGCGCACGAGCTTCGCTGGTGCCCAGGCTGTTGAGCTCGAGCTTGACCGCGTCACGGATACCCAGCAGGCCCCAGAGGCGCCAAGTCAGCATGATCAGTTCGGCGTCGATGTCCGGACCGTCGAGGTTGAACACCTCCACGCCGATCTGGTGAAACTGCCTGTAACGGCCCTTCTGCGGACGCTCGTGACGGAACATCTGGCCGATGTACCACAGCTTCTGCACCTGGCCATTGCCGCTGATGCCGTGCTCGAGCACAGCACGCACGCACGCTGCGGTGCCTTCCGGACGCAGGGTCAGGGAGTCGCCGTTGCGGTCCTCGAAGGTGTACATCTCTTTTTCGACGATATCGGTGACTTCACCGATCGAACGCTTGAACAGTTCGGTGAACTCGACGATCGGCGTACGGATCTGGCTATAGCCGTAGGTGTCCAGCAGCCCGGCCACGGTGCTTTCGAAATAGCGCCACAGGGGAGTCTGCTCGGGCAGGATGTCGTTCATGCCACGAATGGCTTGCAGCGTTTTGCTCACGGAAAATCCTTACGATTCTGTGTAGTCAGCCACGGGCGATCAGTGCCGCGTCGGCCTCGACCTTCTCGGCCGCTTTCTGGCGGATGAGCTTTTCCAGCTCATCGACCAGGTTGTCATTGGTCAGTTTCTGCGAAGGCTTGCCATCGATGTAGACCAGGTTAGGCGTACCGCCGGTGAGACCGACATGGGACTCCTTGGCTTCGCCCGGGCCATTGACCACGCAGCCGATCACAGCCACGTCCATAGGTACCAACAGGTCCTCCAGACGTCCTTCCAGTTCGTTCATGGTCTTGACCACATCGAAGTTCTGCCGCGAGCAGCTCGGGCAGGCGATGAAGTTGATGCCACGGGAACGCAGGTGCAGCGACTTGAGGATGTCGTAGCCAACCTTCACTTCCTCGACCGGGTCGGCGGCCAGGGAGATGCGGATGGTATCGCCAATGCCTTCGGCCAGCAGCATACCGAGGCCGACGGCGGATTTCACTGTTCCCGAACGCAGGCCACCGGCTTCGGTGATGCCCAGGTGCAGCGGCTGGACAATCTGCCTGGCCAGTTGACGGTAGGCCTCCACGGCCATGAACACATCGGAGGCCTTGACGCTCACCTTGAAGTCCTGGAAATCCAGGCGGTCGAGGTGCTCGACGTGGCGCAGCGCCGACTCTACCAGCGCTGCCGGGGTCGGTTCGCCATATTTCTTCTGCAGGTCCTTCTCCAGGGAACCGGCGTTGACGCCGATGCGGATCGGGATGCCACGGTCGCGAGCGGCATCGACCACGGCGCGCACACGGTCTTCACGACCGATGTTGCCGGGGTTGATGCGCAGGCAATCGACGCCCAACTCGGCCACACGCAGGGCGATGCGGTAGTCGAAGTGAATATCGGCGACCAGCGGTACGCTGACCTGCTGCTTGATACGGCCGAAGGCTTCGGCGGCGTCCATGTCCGGTACAGAGACGCGGACGATGTCGACGCCAGCGTCGACCAGGCGGTTGATCTGCGCCACGGTAGCGGCGACGTCGTTGGTATCGGTGTTGGTCATGCTCTGCACCGCGATGGGGGCATCCCCACCGACAGGCACATTGCCGACCCAGATTTTCCGGGATTCGCGACGCTTGATCGGAGATTCGCCGTGCATGAGTTACTGTCCCAACTTCAGGCGAGCGGTCTCGCCACTGCTAAACGGGGCAACGTCGACGGCCTGGCCGTTGTAGGTGACCTGCGCGCCCCGGGCAAAGCCCAGGCGCACCGCGAATGGCGGCTTGCCGGTCAGCTCCAGGCTGTCGCCCTTGCGCTTGATGGCACTAAACAGCACCTTGCCGTTGCCGTCGGTAACCGACGTCCAGCAATCGGCAGTGAATTGAATGTGCAATTGACCGCTGCCAGCGGGTGCCGGGGCGGCGGGCTGGGCCTCAGCAGTTTCTGGCGCAACAGGGGTGGCCGGCGCCTCGGGCGCTGGGGCAACGGGTGCAGGGGCGGCGCTCGGGGCCTGGGCAGGCGTGCTGCTGGCCACCGGCGGTACCACCGACTCAACGGGAGCGACTGGCGCAAGCTCGACGTCGGTGGCCGAGGCCTCGGCCGACTCGTCCTGGGCCTGGCCCAAGGACAAGGGTGCGCTTTGAGGTTGCTGAGCCGCGCTGACAGCTTGGTCTTCCAGTTCATCCAGCGGATGGATCTGGGTCGTGCCGTCGGCGCTTTCGACCTCGACGTGTTCCAGGGCGATCCTGCCCAGGTCCTTGCCACGCTGGCTGCTCTGGTCCTGCCACCAGAAGAAGCCGCCACCGATGACCACCACCAGTAGCAGCAGGCTGACCACGCGCAGAATGTTGTGCGACAGGCGCACCGGTTCTTCGATGCGCCCGAGCGAGTGTACTTCGCTGCCTTGGGCATGGGTGCCGGTGTACTGGTCGAAAGCCTGGACCAACGGCGCCTGGTCCATGTCCAGCAGCTTGGCATAGGCCCGGATGTAGCCACGGGAGAAGGTATGCCCGGGAAGCTTGTCGAAGGCGCCGGTTTCCAGGTTGTTCAGGGAACTCACGGTAAGGTTGAGCTTGCGTGCCACCTCGGCTTGCGACCAGTCCCGGCTTTCGCGGGCCTGGCGCAAGACCTCACCGGGATTCTGGCGAGTCGCTGCTGCTACTTCGGGGTGCGCGGCTTTCATCATTGCTCCGACAGGTATTGCTGATATTCCGGCGTACCGGGATAAAGTCGTTGTAATTGCTGGCCAAGCTCGGCCACGGTGCTGCGTTCGTCAAAGACCCGGGCCAACCGACTGCCCAGCAACAGGCTACGGGCACTCTGGTCGCTCAGTTGGCTGAAACGATCGTAGTAGTCCCTGGCTGGCACATAATGCCTGTCTTCAAAGGATAACTCAGCCATTTCCAGCAACGCGCGGGGTTGCCGCTGGTTGAGCTGCAGGGCCTTTTCGAGGTGCTCTCGCGCCTGTGCGCGACGGTCCAGCTGCAGGGCAGTCAGGCCAAGGTTTTCGTATACTCGCGAGCGCTCAGGATACAGGGTATCGGCTGCAGCTTGGCGAAACATCTGCTTAGCCTGGAGATATTGCCCCTGAGCATATAGGAAACTTCCGTAATTGTTACGAATCCGCGTGTCACCCGGGCGCTCGGCCAAGGCCTTGCGGAAGTGCTCGTCAGCCAGACGGGGTTCACCTTCGGCCTGGAACACCAGGGCCAATGCCCCATGGGCGTCGGCATTGCGCGCATCGAGGGTCAAGGCGCGCCCCAGGGGAGCCTTGGCACGCTCGGTCAAACCTTGTTGCAAATAACCCAGCCCCAGTTGCACATACGCCCGCCCAGCCTCTTCCCGTCCCTGGCGGCTGGCCAGTGGGTCGGTCCCGCCACTGGACACGCAGCCGGCCAGCAGCGAAAGCGACAGGATCGACAGCGCGGCGCGCAAGGTCATGGGCCTGGCTCTCGTCAGTTGCGCACGGCGCTGTCTTGCAGGTCACCGTCGGCGTTCACCTGACGCACGGCAATGTAGCGCTCGCTGCGGCGGGTACGGTCCATGACCTGGCCGACCAGCTGGCCGCAGGCCGCATCGATGTCCTCACCGCGGGTGGTGCGCACCGTCACGTTGAAGCCAGCGTGGTGCAAGTAGTCCTGGAAGCGGCGGATAGCATTGTTGCTCGGCCGCTCGTAGCCGGAGTGCGGGAACGGGTTGAACGGGATCAGGTTGATCTTGCACGGGACGTCCTTGAGCAGCAGGGCCATTTCTTCGGCATGCTGCAGCTGGTCGTTGACGTCCTTGAGCAGGGTGTATTCGATGGTCAGCACGCGCTTCTCGCCCAGCGCCGACATGTAGCGCATGCACGAGTCGAGCACGACCTTGAGCGGGTACTTCTTGTTGATCGGCACCAGCTCGTTACGCAGCGGATCGTTCGGCGCGTGAAGCGAGAGAGCCAGGGACACGTCGATGTGCTTGGCCAGCTCGTCGATCATCGGTACCACGCCGGAGGTGGACAACGTCACCCGACGCTTGGAGATACCATAGCCGAGGTCGTCCATCATCAGGTGCATGGCGGCGACCACGTTGTCGAAGTTCAGCAGCGGCTCGCCCATGCCCATCATCACCACGTTGGTGATGGCGCGATCGATCGTCGCCGGCACGCTGCCGAACGACTTGTTGGCAATCCACACCTGGCCGATGACTTCGGCGGCAGTGAGGTTGCTGTTGAATCCTTGCTTGCCGGTGGAGCAGAAACTGCAGTCCAGGGCGCAACCGGCCTGGGACGAGACACACAGGGTGCCACGCTTGCCCTGGGGAATGTACACGGTCTCGACGCAGCTGCCGGACGCCACGCGCACCACCCACTTGCGGGTGCCGTCGCTGGAGATGTCCTCGCTGACCACTTCCGGACCGCGAATCTCGGCAACGGCCTTGAGCTTTTCGCGCAAGGCCTTGCCGACATTCGTCATGGCGTCGAAATCATCGACGCCAAAGTGGTGAATCCACTTCATTACCTGACCGGCACGAAAACGCTTCTCCCCGATCGAGTCGAAGAATTTTTCCATTTCCGGCTGGGTCAGACCCAACAGGTTTACTTTGCCAGTCGATGCTGTCATGGCTTCACCTTGCTCCTTCGCTTAGCGAATGCGAGCGCAAACTTCGGTTGCGGAGAAGAAGTAAGCGATTTCGCGGGCAGCGGAGGCTTCGGAGTCGGAACCGTGAACGGCGTTTTCGTCGATGGAAACGGCGAAATCGGCGCGGATGGTGCCGGCAGCGGCTTCTTTCGGGTTGGTGGCGCCCATCAGTTCGCGGTTCAGGGCAACAGCGTTCTCACCTTCCAGGACCTGGACGATGACCGGGCCGGAAGTCATGAAAGCAACCAGGTCCTTGAAGAAGCCACGCTCGCTGTGCTCAGCGTAGAAACCGGCAGCTTCGCGCTCGGACAGTTGGACCATCTTCGAAGCGACGACGCGCAGACCAGCCTTCTCGAAACGAGTGGTGATCTCGCCGATGACGTTCTTGGCAACGGCGTCTGGCTTGATGATGGAGAAAGTACGTTGAACAGCCATGGATAACTCCAGAAAAATGAGTGTTGCGAAAAATTAAACCCGCGAATTATACGCGGGTTCCAGGGGATTGCCTAACCTGCAAGACACGCTCAGTCGGCTTCTTCGATCCAGGCCGCCTGGATGGCCTCGAGCACCTTCTCACCGCCACGTTGCGGATCGTCGTTGAATTCTGGCAAAGCCAGCACCCAGCGGTGCAGATCGACGAAATTCACATAACGAGGATCGACTTCCGGCTTGCTTTCCGCAAGCTGGATGGCGATCTCAAGTACATCAACCCATTTCAGACTCATGATCGACTCCTCAATGCGGCGCTTCAGCAGCGTGGTTGAGCGAATACTTGGGAATCTCGATCGTCAGGTCTTCCTCACCGACGATGACCTGGCAGGCCAGGCGCGACTGCGCCTCCAGGCCCCAGGCCTTGTCCAACATGTCTTCTTCGAGCTCGTCGGCCTCTTCCAGCGAGTCGAAGCCCTCACGGATGACGCAATGGCAGGTGGTGCAGGCGCAGACACCGCCGCAGGCACTTTCCATCTCGATGTGGTGCTCGTGGGCCAGCTCCAGGATGTTGGTACCCGGCTCCACCTCCACGACCAGCCCATCCGGGCAGAATTTTTCGTGGGGCAGGAAAATCACCTGGGGCATCGGTTACTCCTCGATCTCATTCAGGTTGCGCCCGGCCAGTGCGGCTTTGACCGTCGAATCAAGGCGACGGGCGGCAAAAGCATCGGTCACCTGCGACAGACGCTTGGTCTGTTGCTCGATGGCCGGGCCATCGGTGCCGTTGAGCAAATCACGCAATTCTTGCATCTGGTGCTCGATGGCCAGGCGCTCTTCGGCGTCCAGCAGGCGCTCGCCATCGGCGTCCAGGGCGCCCTGCACCGCTTCGAGCAGGCGCTCGGCATCGACTTGGTGTTCCCGCAGCTGGCGCGCCTGCTTGTCGAAGCCGGCATGCTCGAAGGAGTCCTTGAGCATCCGGGCGATTTCGCCATCGGTCAGCCCGTAGGACGGCTTGACCTGAATGCTCGATTCAATGCCCGAGCCCATTTCGCGGGCCGAGACGCTGAGCAGGCCATCGGCATCGACCTGGAAGGTCACGCGGATCTTCGCCGCACCGGCAACCATGGCCGGAATACCGCGCAGCTCGAAGCGCGCCAGGGAGCGGCAATCGCTGACCAGCTCACGCTCGCCCTGCAGGACATGGATCATCATGGCCGACTGGCCATCCTTGTAGGTGGTGAACTCCTGGGCACGGGCGACCGGGATGGTGGTGTTGCGCGGAATCACCTTCTCCATCAACCCGCCCATGGTTTCCAGCCCCAGGGACAGCGGAATCACGTCGAGCAACAGTAGTTCGCCACCATCACGGCGGTTGCCAGCCAGGGTATCGGCCTGGACAGCGGCGCCGATGGCCACCACCTGGTCCGGATCGATCTCGGTCAGCGGGGTGCGGCCAAACAGCGCGCCCACCGCCTCACGTACCCGAGGCACGCGGGTCGAGCCGCCTACCATGACCACTGCGCCGACTTCCTCGATCTCTACACCACTGTCGCGCACGGCACGGCGGCAGGCCTTGAGGCTGCGGGCGACCAACGGCTCGATCAGGGCTTCGAAGGCGGCACGGCTCAACTCGCCCTGCCAGTCGCCGTGGCGGACACCGACGGTATCGGCATCGGTCAGGGCTTCCTTGGCCGCACAGGCCGTCTGCAACAGTTGGCGCTGGGCAGCCGGATCAAGATCGGCGGACAGCCCGGCCTGCTCGATGATCCAGCCAGCGATAGCATGGTCGAAATCGTCACCACCCAAGGCGCTGTCACCACCAGTGGCAAGCACCTCGAAGACCCCGCCAGTCAGGCGCAGGATGGAAATGTCGAAGGTACCGCCACCCAGGTCATAGATGGCCACCAAGCCTTCGGCATTCTGGTCCAGGCCGTAGGCCACTGCGGCGGCGGTCGGCTCGTTGAGTAGGCGCAACACGTTGAGGCCGGCAAGGCGCGCGGCATCCTTTGTGGCTTGACGCTGGGCGTCGTCGAAATAGGCCGGTACGGTGATCACCGCCCCCACCAGTTCACCGCCAAGGGTTTCCTCGGCGCGCTGGCGCAGCACCTTGAGGATATCGGCCGAGACCTCGACCGGGCTCTTGGCGCCCTGGACCGTATCGATGAACGGCATATGCGACTCACCGCCAATGAAGCGGTACGGCAGTTGCTCGCCCAGTTGCTTGACGTCCGCCAGGCCGCGCCCCATCAGACGCTTGACCGAGAGGATGGTGTTCAAGGGATCGGAAGAGGCCGCGTCGCGCGCGGACAGGCCGACCTCGATGCGGTCATCGAGGTAGCGCACGGCGGATGGCAGGATGACGTTGCCCTGGGTGTCGGGCAGGGGCTCGCTGCGACCGCTGCGTACGGCAGCGACCAGCGAATTGGTGGTGCCAAGGTCGATTCCCACCGCCAGGCGGCGCTGATGCGGCTGGGGGCTCTGACCGGGTTCGGCGATCTGCAGTAGGGCCATGCTTATCTGAATACCAAAGGCGCCGCCACAGGCGACACCGGGTTAATCGTCGAGGCGCTCTTCGAGTTGGCGCACTTCATGGGCGAGCTTGTCGAGGAACTGCATGCGGCGCATCAGGCGCTCGGCCCTGTCACGCTGCGCAGCATCGTCCCAGCAGGCGGCGAACTCCTCGTTCAGCGCTTCCTGGGCAAGCTTCAGGCGCTTCTTGAAGACGGCGACACCGTCAAGGTCGGCGCTGTCCTGCAGGTCTTCGAGCTCCTCGCGCCACTGCATCTGCTGCAACAGGAATTCCGGATCATGGACCGTGACTTCCTGGGGCACTTCGTGGCCACTGATGGCCAGCAGATAACGGGCACGCCGCGGCGCGCTGCGAAGGGTCTGGTAGGCCTCGTTGAGGGCTGCCGACTGCTCCAGCGCCAGGCGCTGTTCACGTTCGGAAGCGTCGGCGAAGCGGTCCGGATGAACCTCGCGGGCCAGCTCGCGATAACGCGTTGCCAGCTTGTCGAGGTCCAGGCGGAAACCGGGCTGAAGGTCAAACAAGGCGAAATGACAAGGAGTACCCACGCGCGGCCTCAGACGTTGAAGCTTTCGCCGCAGCCACACTCACCGCGCACGTTGGGGTTGTTGAACTTGAAGCCCTCGTTCAACCCTTCCTTGACGAAGTCCAGCTCGGTGCCGTCCAGGTAGACCAGGCTCTTCGGGTCGATGATCACCTTCACGCCATGACTTTCGAAGACCTGGTCCTCGGCGCCCGGCTCGTCGACGAACTCCAGCACGTAGGCCAGGCCCGAGCAGCCAGTGGTGCGGACGCCCAGGCGGATGCCATCACCCTTGCCGCGTCCTTCGAGAGAGCGCCGCACATGGTTGGCGGCGGCTTCTGTCATGCTGATAGCCATCGAGACTCCTTACCTGCGACAGGCGACTTAGAGCAAACCTTTCTTCTGCTTGTAATCGCGCACGGCCGCCTTGATGGCGTCCTCGGCGAGTACCGAGCAGTGGATCTTGACCGGTGGCAGGGCAAGTTCCTCGGCCAGCTGGGTGTTCTTGATGGTCTCTGCTTCGTCCAGGGTCTTGCCCTTCATCCACTCGGTGGCGAGGGAGCTGGAGGCGATGGCCGAACCACAGCCGTAGGTCTTGAACTTGGCGTCTTCGATGACGCCCTGCTCGTTGACCTTGATCTGCAGGCGCATCACGTCACCGCAGGCCGGGGCGCCGACCATGCCGGTACCGACATCCGGGTCCTCGGCATTCATCTTGCCGACGTTGCGCGGGTTTTCGTAGTGGTCGATGACCTTTTCGCTATATGCCATGGTGCAATTCCTTCCTCATCAGGGAGCCGCTCTTGCCGGCGACTGCTTAGTGGGCGGCCCACTCGATCTTGGAGATATCAACGCCGTCTTTGAACATGTCCCACAGTGGCGACAGCTCACGCAGCTTGTTCACGGCCTCGCAGACTTTCTGCGCGGCGTAGTCGACTTCTTCCTCGGTAGTGAAGCGGCCGAAGGTGAAGCGGATCGAGCTGTGCGCCAATTCGTCGTTGCGGCCCAGGGCGCGCAGGACATAGGACGGTTCCAGGGACGCCGACGTACAGGCCGAACCGGACGAGACAGCCAGGTCCTTGAGCGCCATGATCAGCGACTCGCCTTCGACATAGTTGAAGCTCAGGTTCAGGTTGTGCGGCACGCGGGCAGTCAGACTGCCGTTAACGTACAGTTCTTCCAGGCCTTGGACCTGCTTGAAGAAGCGGTCGCTCAGAGCCTTGATGCGTGCATTCTCGCTAGCCATCAGCTCCTTGGCGATGGCGAAGGCCTCGCCCATGCCGACGATCTGGTGGGTCGCCAGGGTGCCGGAACGCATGCCGCGCTCGTGGCCACCGCCATGCATGATGGCTTCCAGGCGCACGCGTGGCTTGCGGCTGACGTACAGTGCGCCGATACCTTTTGGCCCGTAGGTCTTGTGGGCCGAGAAGGACATCAGGTCGACCTTGAGCTTCTGCAGGTCGATCTCCACCTTGCCAGTGGACTGGGCGGCGTCGACGTGGAACAGGACGCCACGCGAACGGGTCAGTTCACCGATCGCTGCGATGTCGTTAATGGTACCGATTTCGTTGTTCACGTGCATGACCGACACCAGGATGGTGTCTTCACGCAGGGACGCCTCGACCATGGCCGGGGTGATCAGGCCATCTTCACCGGGCTCGATGTAGGTGACCTCGAAGCCTTCGCGCTCGAGCTGGCGGGTGGTATCCAACACCGCCTTGTGCTCGATCTTGCTAGTGATGATGTGCTTGCCCTTGGTGTGGTAGAAGTGCGCGACACCTTTGATTGCCAGGTTATCGGACTCGGTGGCACCGCTGGTCCAGACAATCTCCCGCGGATCGGCGTTGACCAGGTCGGCGACCTGGCGACGGGCGTTCTCGACCGATTCCTCGGCCTTCCAGCCGAAGACGTGGGAGCGCGACGCCGGGTTACCGAAGTTCCCGTCGACCAGCAGGCATTCGCTCATCTTCTGGGCGACACGTGGATCGACCGGGGTGGTCGCGGAGTAATCGAGGTAGATCGGCAACTTCATTGAATATCTCCTATCAGGCGGTCGCGCCGCTCGTCGAAACGGTCATTCGACGGCGGACGTCTCAATCTTGTCCAGCTGCGTAGTCCGGCCTGCGACACGACGCAGGTCCTGGCGCTGGGCGACTTCTTGCACCTCACGACGGGTGACGAGGTCGGCCAGGCTGATGCCGCTGAGGAATTCATGGATCTGCTGGCTGAGGTCGCACCACAGGTGGTGGGTCAGGCAGGTATCACCGGCGTGGCAATCTCCCAAGCCCTGGCAACGGGTGGCATCGACCGATTCGTTGACCGCGTCGATGACCTGGGCCACCTGGATGGTTTCCATTCCGCGCGACAGTTGATATCCACCGCCTGGGCCGCGCACGCTGGAAACCAGACTGCTGCGGCGCAGCTTGGCGAACAGCTGCTCCAGATAAGAGAGGGAAATGCCCTGGCGCTCGGAAATGTCGGCCAGAGACACGGGACCCTGCTGCGCGTGCAACGCCAGATCAAGCATGGCGGTCACGGCGTATCGGCCTTTGGTAGTCAGTCGCATGGCTAGTAGGTACCACGGGAATTACAGAGTGTGTGCGAGTATGCTATTCCCGAGCGTTTAAGTCAACTATAAGACCTAGTGCTTTAGTCGGGTTTGCGCCTGAAAGGCGGCAGCATGATAGCAAGAACGGGGCGTGAGCACACGCCCCTTCTATCAATGCGTGTCAATGCGACGGCGTGTCGCTCTGCGCCGCCGCCTTGACCTCGGCAAAATCTTCGTCACGCAGGGCCGGCAGCTCCTTGGCGCGATAGTTGCTGTCAAGCTTGGTCAGCTCGCCGCACATATCTTCCAAGCGGCCATCCACCGCCTGCAGGTGGTCGAGCAACTGGCCGATGGCACGGGCCACGGGGTCGGGCATGTCGCCACTGACGCCATAGGCATCGAAGCCGATCTTCTCGGCCATCGCCTTGCGCTTGGCCTCCACCTCGCTGTCCTCGGACTTGACGATGATCCGGCCGGGGATCCCCACCGCCGTGGCGCCCGCCGGCACCGCCTTGGTCACCACCGCGTTGGAACCGATCTTCGCCCCGGCACCGACGGTGAACGGCCCGAGCACCTTGGCCCCAGCACCGACCACCACGCCATCCTCCAGCGTTGGGTGGCGCTTGCCCTTGTTCCAGCTGGTGCCGCCCAGGGTCACGCCCTGATAGAGGGTCACATCGTCGCCGATCTCCGCCGTCTCGCCGATCACGACCCCCATGCCGTGGTCGATGAAGAAGCGCCGGCCGACCTTGGCGCCGGGGTGAATCTCGATACCGGTCAGCCAGCGACCGAAGTTCGAGACCAGCCGGGCCAGCCACTTGAAGTCACGCGCCCACAGGGCATGGGCGGCACGGTGCAGCCATATGGCGTGCATGCCGGGATAGCAGGTCAGCACCTCGAAGGCGTTACGCGCCGCCGGGTCACGATGGAAAACACTCTGGATATCTTCACGCAGACGCTCGAACATCTATTGGTCCTTCCGCTTATGCGGCTCGCCACGGGCCACTTTCTGGGTTTCCGTGAGGATGCCGCGCAAAATGCTCATTTCCGAACGATTGACCGCGCTGCGCCCGAACAGCCGGCGCATGCGCGGCATCAGGTGCTTGGGCTTCTCGGGGTCAAGGAAACCGATCTCCACCAGGGTCTTCTCCAGGTGTTCATAGAACAGCTCCATCTCGTCCATGGTCGCCACCTCGCTACTACGCAGCGAAGTAGCCTCGAACTTCTCGACCTTCGACGGCTCGCCAGCGGCGGCCAACCAGGCCATGCGCACCTCATAGGCGAGCACCTGCACGGCGGCCCCCAGGTTCAGCGAGCTGAAGTCAGGGTTCGAAGGGATATGCACGTGGAAATGACATCGCTGCAGCTCTTCGTTGGTCAGACCGGCATGCTCACGGCCGAACACCAGGGCGATTTCCTCACCAAGCCCTGCGTGCTCGATGACCTTGGTGCCGCATTCGCGGGGGTCGAGCAAGGGCCAGGGGATACGCCGGTCACGCGCACTGGTGCCAAGCACCAGGCTGCAACCCACCAGCGCGTCCTCGAGCGTGGCCACCACCTGGGCATTGGCCAGCACGTCATCGGCACCAGAGGCACGGGCAGTCGCGTCCGGAGCGGGGAAATCCTGTGGGTCGACCAGCACCAGGCGCGACAAGCCCATGTTTTTCATGGCACGCGCAGCGCCGCCGATATTGCCGGGGTGGCTGGTATTGACCAGAACAACACGAATATTTTGCAGCAAGGTGAAGTGCTCACAGATGCAGTAAGGGGGGACTGAATCTTACAGAAGCGACAGGCGTAACGCCACGAAAGCAAATGACACCCTTCTGCGCGCTGAGATTTCTGCTAGAATGTCCGGCTTTCTTTAACGACCCAGGTGAAACGTCCATGCAGCCCATGCTGAATATCGCGCTGCGCGCCGCCCGCAGCGCCAGTGAACTGATTTTCCGCTCAATCGAACGCCTGGATAGCATCAAGGTTGACGAAAAAGAGGCCAAGGACTACGTCTCCGAGGTCGATCGCGCCGCCGAGCAGACCATCGTCAACGCCCTGCGCAAAGCCTACCCGAACCACTCCATCCAGGGTGAGGAGACCGGCCTGCACGCTGGCTCCGGCGAAGAAGGCAAGGACTACCTGTGGATCATCGACCCACTGGACGGCACCACCAACTTCCTGCGCGGCATCCCGCACTTCGCTGTCAGCATCGCCTGCAAGTACCGCGGCCGCCTCGAGCATGCCGTGATCGTCGACCCGGTCCGCCAGGAAGAATTCACCGCCAGCCGTGGCCGCGGCGCCCAGCTCAACGGCCGTCGCCTGCGCGTCAGCTCCCGCAGCAGCCTCGACGGCGCCCTGCTGGGCACGGGCTTCCCTTTCCGCGACAGCCAGATGGCCGACCTAGACAACTACCTGGGCATGTTCCGTGCCCTGACAGGCCAAACCGCCGGCATCCGCCGCGCCGGCTCCGCCAGCCTGGACCTGGCCTACGTTGCCGCCGGCCGTTTCGACGCCTTCTGGGAATCGGGCCTGTCCGAGTGGGACATGGCCGCAGGCGTGCTGCTGATTCAGGAAGCTGGTGGCCTGGTGAGCGACTTCACCGGTGGCCACGACTTCCTTGAGAAAGGCCACATCGTCGCCGGCAACATCAAGTGCTTCAAGGCCGTGCTGACCGCCATCCAGCCGCACGTGCCTGAGCACATGAAGCGCTAAGCGCGGATTGCCAGGCATAAAAAAGCACCCTCCGGGTGCTTTTTTATTGGGCTTTGCATAACGACAAAGGCTAGCGCAGCACCTATCAGGAGCGGCGCAAGCCCAATCATCGAGACAATCCCATCACTGCCCTGGCTGCGCCTGGGTCAGGATCAGCTTGCCATTCTTGTCCAGCGGAATGGTCGAGCCCGGATCACGATCCATCTTCACCTGACCTACCTGGTCACCGATGGAGTACTTGACGTTATAGCCCACCACTTTCTCGCTTAGGTCATTAACCGTGTTGCAGCGGGTTTGCGTGGTGGTGTAGGTATCACGCTGCTGCATGCCTTCCTGCACCTTGTTGCCGGCATAGCCACCACCTACCGCACCAGCTACGGTGGCAATCTTCTTGCCGCTGCCACCACCAACCTGGTTGCCCAGCAGGCCGCCAGCCACGGCACCGAGCACGGTACCGGCGATCTGATGCTGGTCCTTCACCGGAGCCTGACGGGTCACGGTGACGTCCTTGCACACTTCACGCGGCGTCTTGACGGTCTCTTTGATGGGTTGCACATCCGTGACCTGGGCGTATTCAGGCCCCTTGTTCACCAAGCTGTAGGTCGCCACAGCACCTCCGGCGGTCACACCGACAGCACCCAGTACCGCACCCACCAGCATTGATTTGTTCACGTGAACCTCCTGATCGTACCTGCGGGTTCGTGCCCGCGCTTCTCCCAGCCTTGGAGCGAAAAAAAAGGCGCGAGTTCAATCTCGCGCCTTTCTTTGCCCTAAACGGTGTAGGAAAACTACTTACGGACGATCGTCCACACCTTCGGCCTTGACCGTCGGAATCAGGTCTTCACTGCTCAGGTTCAGCCAGATCAGTACCACGTTGGCGATATAGATCGACGAGTAGGTACCGGCCATGACACCGATGAACAGCGCCAGGGAGAAGCCGAACAGGTTGTCGCCGCCGAAGAACAGCAGCGCGGCGATCGCCAGCAGGGTCGACACCGAGGTGGCGATGGTGCGCAGCAGGGTCTGGGTGGTCGAGACGTTGATGTTCTCGATCAGGGAAGCCTTGCGCATGACCCGGAAGTTCTCACGTACCCGGTCGAACACGACGATGGTGTCGTTGAGCGAGTAACCGATGATCGCCAGCACCGACGCCAGCACGGTCAGGTCGAAGGTGATCTGGAAGAACGACAGGATACCCAGCGTCACCACCACGTCGTGCACCAGCGAGACGATGGCGCCGACAGCGAACTTCCACTGAAAGCGGAAGGCCAAGTAGATAAGGATGCCACCCAGGGCCAGGAGCATACCCAGACCACCACGGTCACGCAGCTCCTCACCCACTTGCGGGCCGACGAACTCGACGCGCTTGACCACGGCGGGGTTGTCGCCACCGGCCTTTTGCAGCGCTTCGGCCACCCGGTTGCCCAGCAGCGGGTCATCACCCGGCATGCGTACCAGCAGGTCGGTGGTCGCGCCGAAGCTCTGCACCACGGCATCCTCGAAACCGGACGCTTGCAGCTCACCGCGGACCTTCTGCAGGTCGGCCGGACGCTCGTAGGTCAGCTCGATGAGCGTACCGCCGGTGAAGTCCAGGCCAAAGTTCAAGCCCTTCTGCCACCAACTGAACAGAGCCAGCACGGTGAGCAGCATGGTGATGGCGAACGCGACATTGCGCACGCCCATGAAGTTGATGGTACGTAACATGGCAGCCCCTTAAACCCACAGCTTCTTGATGTCACGCCCACCACAGGTCAGGTTGACCATTGCGCGGGTCACCATGACGGCGGTGAACATCGAGGTGAAAATCCCGAGGGACATGGTGACGGCGAAGCCCTTCACCGGGCCGGTGCCCATGGCGAAGAGAATGCCGCCGACCAGCAGGCTGGTCAGGTTGGCATCGATGATCGCCGTGTACGCGCGGTTGAAGCCTTCGTGAATGGCGCGCTGCACCGACATGCCGCCTTTCATCTCTTCACGGATACGCGAGAAGATCAGCACGTTGGCGTCCACCGCCATACCCATGGTCAGGACGATACCGGCAATACCTGGCAAGGTCAGTGTCGCGCCCAGCAGCGACATCAGCGCCAGCAGCAGCACCATGTTGCCCGCCAGGGCAACAGTGGCGATCACGCCAAAGGCACGGTAGATGGCGATGATGAACAGCGAGACGAACAGCATCCCCCACAGCGACGCATCGATACCCTTGGTGATGTTGTCGGCACCCAGGCTCGGGCCAATGGTGCGCTCTTCAGCGAAGTACATCGGCGCGGCCAGACCACCGGCGCGCAGCAGCAGGGCCAGCTCGGAGGACTCGCCCTGGCCGTTCAGGCCGGTGATGCGGAACTGACTGCCCAATGGCGACTGGATGGTCGCCAGGCTGATGATCTGCTTCTCTTCCTTGAAGGTCTGTATCGGGACATCCTTCTCGACGCCGTCGACCACCTGCTTCTCGTAGCGGGTCACCGGCTTCTGCTCGATGAAGATCACTGCCATGCTGCGCCCCACGTTGCTGCGGGTAGCACGGCTCATCAGCTCGCCGCCATGGCCATCCAGGCGGATGTTGACCTGTGGGCGGCCGTGCTCGTCGTAGCTGGCCTGGGCGTCGGTGACCTGGTCACCGGTGATGATCAGGCCGCGCTCGACTGCAGCGGAGCGGCCACCATCACGGAACTCGAAGACCTCCGTGGTGGCCCGGGACGCGCCCGGCTCGGCACCGAAACGGAACTCCAGGTTAGCGGTCTTGCCGAGGATACGCTTGGCTTCGGCGGTATCCTGCACGCCTGGTAGCTCGACCACGATGCGGTTGGCGCCCTGACGCTGCACCAGCGGCTCGGCGACACCCAGCTCGTTGACCCGGTTACGCACGGTGGTCAGGTTCTGCTTGATCGAGTACTCGCGGATTTCCGCGACCTTCGCCGGAGTGATGGCCAGGCGCAATACCGCCAGGTCGTTACGCTCGGTGGTGGTCAGGTCGAAATCACTGAAATTCTTGCGGATCAGGCTGCGGGCCTGTTCGCGGGAAGCGTCGTCGGAGAAGCCCAGCATGATGCCGCCATCCTGCTGAGGCAGGCTGCGGTAGCGGATACGCTCCTTGCGCAGCAGGGTCTTCACTTCACCTTCGTAGACCTTGAGGCGGGCGCTCATGGCTTTGTCCATGTCCACTTCCAGCAGGAAGTGCACACCGCCGGAGAGGTCCAGGCCCAGCTTCATCGGGCTGGCGCCGAGATTGCGCAACCATTGCGGGGTAGTCGGGGCCAGGTTCAGGGCCACGACGTAATCATCGCCCAGCGCCTTGCGCGCCACATCCTTGGCTGGAAGCTGGTCTTCCTGATGCGCCAGACGCACCAGCGCACCCTTGCCCTGCTCGCCCAGGTCAGCGCCCTTGACGGTGATGCCGGCCTCGGTCAGCGCTTTGCTGACGCGGTCCAGGTCAGTCTGGTTGACCTGCAGCGCCGTGCTGGCACCGCTGATCTGCACCGCTGGATCGTCAGGGTAGAGGTTGGGAGCGGAATAAATAAAACCGATCGCCAGCACAGCCAGGATCAGCAGGTATTTCCACAGAGGGTATTTGTTCAGCATCACGCCGCCCGTTCAAGACGCGGGGCGCGTTGCGCGCCCCGACGATGGTAGAAAACCGGTAACTCAGATCGCTTTGAGCGTACCTTTTGGCAGGGTCGCGGCAACAGCGCCCTTCTGGAACTTCAGCTCGACAGTGTCGGAAACCTCCAGGACCACGAAATCGTCGGTGACCTTGGTGATCTTGCCGGCGATACCGCCATTGGTCACCACTTCGTCGCCTTTTTGCAGGTTGCTCAGCAGATTCTTCTGCTCTTTGGCACGTTTGGCCTGTGGGCGCCAGATCATCAGGTAGAAGATGACCAGGAAGCCGACCAGGAAGATCCACTCGAAGCCAGTGCCAGCAGGGCCAGCAGCAGGTGCAGCAGCGTCCGCGTACGCGGCGGGAATCAGAAAGCTCATTTGGCACTCCAGTTGCAAAGTCGCAAAGTTATTGTTTGCTGTATTCGAAAGAACTCAGTCCAAGGGCGGCACAGGCAGCCCGCGCTTGGCGTAGAAGGCGTCGACGAAGGCGGCCAATTTACCTTGTTGAATAGCCTCGCGCAAACCAGCCATCAAACGCTGGTAATGCCGCAAGTTATGGATCGTATTCAACATGCTGCTCAACATTTCGCCGCACTTGTCCAAGTGATGCAGATAAGCGCGGGAGAAGTTCTGGCAGGTATAGCAATCGCAGGTCGGATCCAGCGGCGAATCATCATGGCGATGGAACGCGTTGCGGATCTTGATCACACCGGTGTCGATGAACAGATGGCCGTTGCGCGCGTTACGCGTAGGCATCACGCAATCGAACATGTCGACGCCGCGGCGCACACCCTCGACGAGATCTTCCGGTTTGCCTACCCCCATAAGGTAACGAGGTTTGTCAGCCGGCATCTGCCCGGGCAGGTAGTCCAGCACCTTGATCATCTCGTGCTTGGGCTCGCCCACCGATAGGCCGCCAATGGCCAGGCCATCGAAGCCGATCTTGTCCAGGCCCTCCAGCGAGCGCATGCGCAGGTCCTGGTGCATGCCACCCTGGACGATGCCGAACAGCGCCGCCGTGTTGTCACCATGGGCATTCTTGGAGCGCTGTGCCCAACGCAGCGACAACTCCATCGACACCCGGGCTACGTCCTCGTCGGCCGGATATGGCGTGCATTCGTCGAAAATCATCACGATGTCCGAGCCCAGGTCGCGCTGGACCTGCATCGACTCTTCCGGCCCCATGAACACCCTGGAGCCGTCCACCGGCGAAGCGAAGGTTACGCCCTCCTCCTTGATCTTGCGCATGGCGCCCAAGCTGAACACCTGGAAACCACCGGAATCAGTGAGGATTGGCCCCTTCCACTGCATGAAATCATGCAGGCCACCATGAGCCTTGATCACCTCGGTACCGGGACGCAGCCACAAGTGGAAGGTGTTGCCGAGGATGATCTGCGCGCCAATGGCCTCGATATCCCGCGGCAGCATGCCCTTGACCGTGCCATAGGTGCCGACCGGCATGAAGGCCGGGGTCTCGACCACGCCACGGGGGAAAGTCAGGCGGCCGCGACGGGCCTTGCCATCGGTGGCCAGCAGTTCGAAGGACATACGACAGGTGCGACTCATGCTTGATCCTCGGGGCCGCGTGGCGCCGGATTGCGGGTGATGAACATGGCATCACCGTAACTGAAGAAGCGGTACCCGTGCTCGACTGCCGCCGCGTAGGCGGCCATGGTCTGCGGGTAGCCAGCGAAAGCCGAGACCAGCATCAACAGCGTGGACTCCGGCAGGTGGAAGTTGGTGACCAGGGCATCGACCACGTGGAAGGGCCGGCCCGGGTAAATGAAGATATCCGTGTCGCCGCTGAACGCCTTGAGCTCGCCATCGCGCGCTGCGCTCTCCAGCGAGCGCACGCTGGTGGTCCCCACAGCGACCACCCGTCCGCCGCGAGCCCGACAGGCCGCCACGGCGTCGACCACGTCCTGGCCGACCTCCAGCCACTCTTTATGCATATGGTGGTCTTCGATGCGCTCGACCCGTACCGGCTGGAAGGTGCCAGCCCCCACATGCAAGGTGACGAAGGCGCGCTCCACACCCTTGACGGCGATCTGCTCCAGCAGCGCCTCATCGAAGTGCAACCCAGCGGTCGGCGCCGCCACGGCCCCGGCGCGCTCGGCGTACACCGTCTGGTAGCGCTCACGGTCGGCGCCCTCGTCCGGACGGTCGATATAAGGAGGCAGCGGCATGTGTCCGACCCGGTCGAGCAACGGCAGCACCTCTTCGGCGAAACGCAGCTCGAACAACGTGTCATGGCGCTCGACCATCTCGGCCTCACCACCGCCATCGATCAGCAACTGCGTGCCCGGCTTGGGCGCTTTGCTCGAACGCACATGGGCCAACACCCGGTGGCTGTCCAGCACTCGCTCCACCAGAATCTCCAGCTTGCCGCCAGAAGCCTTCTGGCCGAACAACCGCGCTGGAATCACCCGGGTGTTGTTGAACACCATCAGGTCACCCGGGCGCAAATGCTCGAGAAGATCGGTGAACTGCCGGTGCGCCAATGCCCCGCTGGGACCATCGAGAGTCAACAAACGGCTGCTATGACGCTCGGCCAATGGGTGGCGAGCGATCAGGGAATCGGGGAGTTCAAAGGAAAAATCGGCGACGCGCATGATGGTGTTCGGTTCGACAGGGCCGGAAAGTTTAGCCCAATGCGTGAAAATTCACCATGAAACCCGATTGACCGCGTCTCAGAGCCTCTCTATACTTCGCCGCCACAAGCCCTGATGGCGGAATTGGTAGACGCGGCGGATTCAAAATCCGTTTTCGAAAGGAGTGGGAGTTCGAGTCTCCCTCGGGGCACCAAACGCAGAAAGAAACCGACCTTAGGGTCGGTTTTTTTGTGGGCGGGATTTTTGGTCCCTGTGCAGCCCCGGAACACGCGTACTTCGCTGGGTTAATCCTCTTGTTCCCGGCGCGCGCTCGGCGTCATGCAGCGCCATATCCGCTTCATGCAACCGGCGAAGGCCAGCTAAGCTGCAGGTCCTACGTTGCAGGAAGCTACCCCATGCACCTGACCCACCGCCCCGTCCACACCAACGATATCGCTACTCTCTGCTGCTTTCCCCAAGGCCCGGACGAGCTGTTCTACATGTTTCCCAGGGCCAGCTACCCACTGACCCCAGCCCAATTGAGCGAGGCCATTGCCCAGCGCAGTGGCTCGACCGTGGTGGAAGGCGACGGCGTGGTGCTGGGGTTTGCCAACTTCTATAAGGCCGAGCATGGCGGTATTTGCGCTCTGGGCAATGTAGTTGTGGCGCCAGCTGCCCGTGGCAAGAGCGTTGCCCGCTACCTGGTGCAGCAGATGATCGAACTGGCACGGCGCGAGTTCGAGGCGCGGGAGGTGTGGGTGTCCTGTTTCAACCACAACACGGCAGGGTTGCTGCTTTATCCACAGCTCGGGTTCGCGCCATTCGCCATCGAGGAACGCCTGGGGCCGGGGAACCAGCGGGTGGCGTTGATTCAAATGAAACAGCTGATTTGATAACCCAAACTCTGCTGCTGGCACACCTCTGAAGCGCATCGCCTAGGACAACTCCCTCTCCCCCCGATGAACTGCAGCGAACCCCGGGCCATGCCTGACGTCCGAATCTGCATCCGGTCCGTTTCGAGGTACCCAGTGAAAGACGCCATCGCCCGCAAATACCGCCTGATCGTCAAGACCGTCGGTTACATCGGCTGGTCATTGTTCTGGCTGCTGATCTGGGACGTGCTGGTAACCATCGACTTCATGCTGTTCTTCAACAGCAAGTTCACCCTGCCTCTGATGCCGCTGACCTTGCTCGGTTCCGCGCTGGTGGTGCTGGTCAGTTTCCGCAACAGCAGCGCCTACAACCGCTGGTGGGAGGCGCGTACTTTGTGGGGGGCGTTGGTGAACGGTTCACGCAGCTACGGCCGCCAGGTCCTGACCCTGATCGATGATTCGGACGAGGGAATCAATCCTCTCAAGGCGACGCTGTTGCGCCGTCACATTGCCTATGTGAACTGCCTGGCCGCTCACCTCAAGGGCGATGCCTGTCCGGATGAGCTGATGGCTTTCATCCCGCCACAGGAATTCGAACGGCGCAATGGCTCCAACAACTTCGCCAACGATATCCTCACAGGCTCTGCGGCGCTGTTGGCCAAGGAGTACAAGGCCGGACGCCTGGACAGCATCCGTCTAGCGCGGCTGGAATCGACTCTGGTCGACCTGTCCAACGCCCAAGGCGGCATGGAGCGGATCGCCAACACGCCCCTGCCCTACCCTTACGTGTACTTTCCACGGCTGTTCATCACCCTGTTCTGCCTGATCGTGCCGATCGGCCTGGTGGAGTCCCTCGGCTGGTTCACCCCATTGGCCTCGACCGTGGTCGGCTTCAT
This sequence comes from Pseudomonas sp. X10, assembly GCF_054889225.1. NCBI lineage: Bacteria > Pseudomonadati > Pseudomonadota > Gammaproteobacteria > Pseudomonadales > Pseudomonadaceae > Pseudomonas > Pseudomonas sp. X10. The sequence continues at coordinate 4,657,165 of NZ_CM142677.1, forward strand.
GCTATTGGCCATCGAGCGCATCGGCACTGACCTGCAGAGCCCGTTCCGCTTCAGCGAACATCAGATCCAGATGGACACCATCTGCGAGACCATCGAGCGCAACCTGGACTCAATGCAGCGGGATGCGCAACGCGGAAAGCTTGAGGTGGAGTAAGCCCCTGGGAAGGAGCCGATGGGGACGGCCGCCAGCATAAGATGCTGCTGGGCTCGCTGTCCCTGCACCATTCGCTCGATCACACCCTCACATAACGCTGACGCAACAAGTCACTGAATGCATCCACCAGCAATACCAGCACCAGCATGGCAATGATCACGGTACTGGCCTGGGCTTCCTGGAACAGGCTCAGGGTGGTGTAGAGCATCTGCCCCAGGCCACCGGCGCCGACGAAGCCGAGCACACTGGCCATACGGATGTTGTTCTCCCAGCGGTACAGGCTGTAGGCCAGTAGCTGCGGCCAGAGGTTCGGCAAGGTGCCGAAACAAAAGGCGGTAACCTGGCTGCCGCCCTGTAGGCGGATGGCGGCTGCCGGTTCAACCGGGGCGTTTTCCAGGGCTTCGGCGAACAGCCGGCCCAGCACGCCTGCGGTGTGTAGCGCCAGGGCCAGGGTGCCGGCATTCGGCCCCAGGCCCGCTGCCAGCACAGTCAGCGCCGCCCAGACCAGTTCGGGAATGGCCCGCAGCGCATTGAGCAACAGGCGCGCGGCGCCCTGCAGCGGCCACCCGAAGCGACCAGCCGCGGGCAAGGCCAGGAGCAGGCCAAGAACCATCGCCAGCAAGGTCCCGAGGCCCGACATGGCCAAGGTCTCCAACGCCCCATACCCTACCGCTCGCAGGTGCCCGGTACTGAGGTCCGGGCTCAGGAAACGCGTGGCGTAGGCCGCCATTTGCTGCAACCCGCCGTCGCCAACCAGCGCCTCCAGGTCCAGGCTCAGATAGGCGAACGACCCGACTGCCGCGGCAAGGATGGTCAGGATCACCAGGGTGTTGATCACGCGGTTCATGCCAACCTCCCGCGCAAAAAGCGGCTGAGTTGGTCGGCCAGGAACACCAGCACGAGGAAGGCCAGGAGCATGCTCGCCACTTCCGACCCGGCGAACATGCGCATGGACAAGTCGATCTGCTGGCCAAGGCCACCGGCGCCGACAAACCCCATCACCACCGAAGCGCGCACTGCACATTCCCAGCGATAGACGGTATAGGACACCAGCTCCGCCGCTGCCGCCGGGAGGATGCCGTAGAAGAACGCATTCAAGCGGCTGCTGCCGGCCTGAAGCAAGGCATGCGCCGGGCGCTGGTCGACCGACTCGAAGATCTCCGCATAGACCTTGCCGAGCATGCCGCTGTAGGTGATGGCGATCGCCAGTACGCCAGCGGTCGGCCCCAAGCCAACGGCGCGGACGAACAGCAGCGCCCAAACGATCTCCGGTACGCTGCGCAGGAACACCAACAGTCCGCGCACGGGCAAACGCACGGTCCGCGATAAGCCTCCTGGCCGGCCGCCACGCGACGCCGCCCCCAGCGACAACGCGCGGCTGGCCAACAGGCTCGTCGGTACCGCCAACAGCAGCGCCAGGGCCATGCCGGCAGTGGCAACGGCCAGGGTTTGCAGCGTGGCCTCGAACAGCAACGCGAGGAAGTCAGCGTCATGGGCCGGTGGCCAGAACCCGCTGACGAAACTGCCCATCTGCTGGCGGTTGTCCGCTTGCAGCAGTACACCGGGGTTCAGCTCGCTCAGCCGCAGGCCTGGCCATAGCAAGGCCAACGCCAGCAGGGTCAACAGCAAGCGGGGCAGCGCAGCCGGGTCGCGGGTGTCACGCATCAGCATCGAGGGATCTGCACGGTCAGGGTCGGTTCAGGCAACGGTGGAGGGACCAGTTGTTCGTTGGCATACAGCGCATCCAGTAAGCTGTCGGTCACGGCCTCGGCCGGGCTGTCGAAGACCACCTGCCCTTCGCGGATACCGATGATCCGCGGAAAGTGCGCCAGGGCCAGCTCCACCGCGTGCAAGCTGGCGACCAGGGTCACCCCCCGCTCGCCGGCATGGCGGTTGAGCAGGCCCAGGCTGTGGTCGGCCAGCACTGGGTCCATGGCCGAAACCGGCTCGTCAGCCAGCAGCACCTGTGGCTGTTGATACAGGGCCCGGGCAATGCCGACCCGTTGCAACTGCCCGCCGGACAACTGGCCGCACTGGACGAACAGCTTGTCGGCCAGGCCCAGATCGGCCAGCGCCTGGCGTGCCCCCGGCACATCCGTCGGATACAGCAGGTTGAGCAGCCCGCGCAGGGTACCCCACTGCCCCAGGCGACCAGCCAGCACCGCAGTGACCACCCGCTGGCGCGGTGGCAAGGGAGGCGCCTGGTGCACCAGCCCGACGCGCGCGCGCAGGCGCTGCCGGGCGCGAGCCGAGAGGGCCCAGGGCTGTTCACCGAGCAGCTCAAGACTGCCCGCGCTGGGCCGGCTCGCGGTGGCCATCAGGTGCAGCAGGCTGGACTTGCCGGCCCCGGATGGGCCGATGATCGCCACCCGTTCGCCGGTATCGATCGCCAGGTCCACACCCTTGAGGGCCTGGACCTGGCCATGCCGCAGGCTCGCGCCGTACAGGCGGATACTCACTTGAGCAGCTCGGCAGCGCGTGCAGCCTCCTCGATGCCCTTGTAGTTTTCAGGGCTGGTCTCGATGAAGCGGGTGGCAGCCTGCAGGTCAAGAATCGCCTTATGCTCCGGGTTGGCTGGGTCGAGGTCGAGGAAGGCCTTCTTGATCTTTTCTTTCAGGGCCGGGTCCATGTTGCCGCGCACGGTCCAGTTGTAGTCGTAGTAGGTCGGCGTGGTCGCGAAGACCTTGACCTTATCGGTATCGACCTTGCCCGAGGCGACCAGCTTGTCCCAGACACTGGCGTTGAGTACGCCAGCGTCGACCTTGCCAGCCTGCACCCAGGCAGCCGTCGCGTCGTGGGCACCGGAATAGGCGATACGGCTGAAATACCCTTCAGGCTTGATGTTGTCGTTCTTGAGCATGAAGTAACGCGGCATCAGGCTGCCGGAGGTGGATGAGATCGAGCCGAAGGCGAAGGTCTTGCCCTTGAGGTCGGCCAGGCTCTTCACATCCGGGTTGGCGGTGATGAATTTGCTGGTGAACTCGGCATCCTGCTCACGCTGCACCAGCGGCGTGGCGGTCGGGTCCTTCAGGTGCACCTGGACAAAGGTAAAGCCACCCAGCCATGCCAGGTCGAGGCGGTCGCTGGCCAGCGACTCGACCACCGCCGGGTAGTCGGATACCGGCACGAACTGCACCTTCATTCCCAGTTGCTGCTCCAGGTAGGTGCCCAATGGCTTGAACTTGCGCAGCAGTTCGGTGGGCGCTTCGTCGGGAATGGCGCTGACACGCAAGGTGTCTGCAGCCTGGGCGATAAAGGCGGAACATGACAGCACGAGGCCTGCGACCAGCGCCAGGGGACGTTTGAGCATGGGGGTTCTCCGGTTCAATAGCGGGGAAAGGCCGGCTTCATGAGCCAGCACGGGAAGTATAAGAGGCGATAGCCCAAAGACCAGCTTTGCTACAATCGCGCATCACGATAATCCGAGGTGCGTATGAGCGAGCCTATCCGTCTGACCCAGTACAGCCATGGCGCCGGTTGCGGCTGCAAGATCTCGCCGAAGGTGCTTGATGTGATTCTCGCCGAAAGCGGCACCCAGGCCCTGGACCCGAAACTCTGGGTCGGCAACGCCTCGCGCGACGATGCGGCAGTGTATGCCCTGGACGACGAGCGCGGGGTGGTCTCGACCACCGACTTCTTCATGCCCATCGTCGACGACCCGTATGACTTCGGCCGCATCGCCGCCACCAACGCGATCAGCGATATCTACGCCATGGGTGGCGACCCGCTGATGGCCATCGCCATTCTCGGCTGGCCGGTCAACGTGCTGCCGCCGGAAGTGGCCCGCGAAGTGATCCGCGGTGGCCGTGCCGTATGTACCGAGGCTGGCATCCCCCTGGCCGGCGGCCACTCGATCGATGCCCCGGAACCGATCTTCGGCCTGGCGGTGACCGGGGTGGTCAACAAGCGCAACCTCAAGCGCAATGACACGGCGACCGAAGGCTGCCGCCTGTACCTGACCAAGCCACTGGGTATCGGCATCCTCACCACCGCCGAGAAGAAAGCCAAGCTGCGCGAGCAGGACCAGGGGCTGGCACGCGACTGGATGTGCACCCTCAACACCCCGGGCAGCCGCTTCGGCAAGCTCGACGGGGTCAAGGCCATGACCGACGTCACCGGCTTCGGCCTGCTCGGTCACCTGGTGGAGCTGGCCGAAGGCAGCAGTCTGACTGCGCACCTCAATTACAGCGCCGTACCGCGCCTGCCCAGCGTCGAACACTACCTGGCCGAGGGCTGCGTCCCCGGCGGAACCCTGCGCAACTTCGACAGCTACGGCCACAAGATCGCCCCGCTGAGCGACGAGCAGAAGCACCTGCTGTGCGACCCGCAGACCAGCGGCGGCCTGTTGGTGGCAGTAACCCCGGAAGGCGAAGCCGAATTCCTTGCCGTGGCCGCCGAGCTGGGCCTGAACCTGGCACCGATCGGCCAGTTGGTCGAGCGACAGAGCCACGCGGTCGAGGTGCTGTGATGCGCGACGACTGCACCGACTACCGCCAACTCTTCCTCGACGACGTGCCGCTGATGGACATGCGTGCACCGGTCGAGTTCTCCAAGGGCGCCTTCCCCGGCGCCATCAACCTGCCACTGATGAACGACCAGGAGCGGCAGAAGGTCGGCACCTGCTACAAGCAGCAGGGCCAGGCCGCCGCCATCGCCCTGGGCCACCAACTGGTCAGCGGCAACAGCAAGCAAATGCGCCTCGATGCCTGGGCAGCCTTCGCCAAGGCCAATCCCCAGGGTTATCTGTACTGCTTCCGGGGTGGCCTGCGCTCGCAGATCGTCCAACAGTGGCTCAGGGAGCTCGCCGGTATCGAGTACCCCAGGGTGGTCGGCGGCTACAAGGCCATGCGCAACTTCCTGCTCAACACCACTGAGCAAGCGGTGAACGAGTGTGACTTCGTCCTGATTGGCGGCCTCACAGGCACCGGCAAGACAGACGTGCTGCACGAGCTGGACAACGTCCTCGATCTGGAAGGCCATGCCAACCACCGCGGGTCCAGCTTCGGCAAGCGCGCCACCGGCCAACCATCGCAGATCGACTTCGAGAACCATCTGGCGATCGACATCCTCAAGAAGCGTGCAAGCGGCATCGGCCAGTTCGTGATCGAGGACGAAGGACGTATCGTCGGCAGTTGCTCGGTGCCACTGGAGCTTTACCAAGGCATGCAGCAGTACCCGCTGGTATGGCTTGAAGACAGCTTTGCCAACCGTGTCGAACGCATTCTGCGCGACTACGTGACCAACCTCTGCGCCGAGTTCATCGACCTGCACGGTGAAGAGTCCGGTTTCACGCTGTTCGCCGAGCGCCTGCGCCAGAGCATGGTGAACATCCACAAGCGCCTGGGAGGAGAACGCTACCAGCGCTTCAGCGCCCTGCTCCAGCAAGCCCTGGACGAACAACAGCGCAGCGGCGCGGTCGAGCTGCACCGTGGCTGGATCGAAGGCCTGCTCAACGAGTACTACGACCCGATGTACGCCTACCAGCGTGAGTCCAAGGCCGGCCGCATCGAATTCGCGGGCGACCACGTGGAAGTGCGTGAGTACTTGCGGGCCCGCGCGGCCCGCGAACCGCGACCGCTCACTGCTCGGGGTTGAGGATCCGTTCCAGTTCGGCGGCGCGGTCGCGACTCATGTCGAGCTCGCACATCGCGCCTTCGATACGGTAGATGCTGCCGCTGCTCAAGCGGCCATGGAACGCACAATTGCCGTCACGGTACTTGATCCAGATACGCTGCACCTCGCGCAGGCGCTTTTGCTGCTCCGTGTCCAGCTTGGCCATCAGTTGCCGGTAGACCTGGTTCAGACGGTCGTCCTGCTTACGGGTCTCGGCCTGTATACAAGCGCCCATGGCCAGGGTGCTGGACGCCTTGTCCATGCACTGGGTGTAAGCCGTGGAATAGTCATCGGCCTGGGCCGGCAGGGTGGTGAGCGCCAGTGCAGCGGCACTGGCCAGCAGGCAACGCTTGAACATGTGAGGTCCTTTCGGTCGGGTGGGAACTGAGCCTAGCATCTGAGAGATGCTTGTCCGGCCCATTGTCGAAAAATGGATTCGCCCTACAGCGCCACTAGCTTTCAGCACAAATGGCCAGCACACGCTCACGCAGCCAGCGATGCCCGGCATCACCCTCGCGTCGAGGATGCCAGGCCTGGGTGAAAGAAAAGGCAGCGATCGGCAACGGTGGCGCAAAGGTGCGCAGGGCAGCATCGAGGCGGGCACCGGCCAGGCTTCGCCGGGCCACGGTCAAGACCAGGTCGGTGCCAACGATCACCGACTGCGCCACGCCCCAGTGTGGCAGCGCCAGTGCCACCCGGCGCTGGGTGCCAAGCGCCTTGAGCGCCAGGTCGATCTCGTTGTCGATACCGGGACGCACGGCCACCAACACATGGGGGCGCGCCAGCCATTCTGCCAAGGCCAGGCCTCCGCGCGCCGGCAAGCCGCTGCGGTCGGCTACGCAAGTGAATGTCTCCTGGAACAAGACTTCGCTGCACAACTCCACCGGCAAGTCAGGAAACACCCCGAGCGCCAGGTCGACTTCTCCGTCGATCAACTGCCCGAGCATGGCCTCGCGGCTGCCCTGAGAGACGATAAGGTCGATGCCGGGCGCCTCATGGCGCAACAAGCGCATCAGCCTGGGCAACACTACCCGCGCGCCGTAATCGGACATCGCCAGGCGAAAGGCCCGCCGAGCCTTGCCCGGCTCGAAACCCGGGCTGCCCAGCAGGCCATCGAGCTGTTGCAGGGCCTGCTGCAAGGGCTCACGCAGCGCCTGGGCGCGGGCGGTCAGGTGCAGCCGCCCGGCCCTGCGCACCAGCAAAGGGTCACGAAAGATCCCACGCAACTGTGCCAGCGCATGACTCACCGCAGGCTGACTGCGGTGCAGACGTAATGCGGCCCGGGAGACATGCTGCTCGGCGAGCAGGGCATGCAGGGTGAGCAGCAAGTTGAGGTCGATACGGCGCAAATCATCCATGGAACGAATACATCCTGTGCAGCGTTCGAATTTCCATTATTGAAATGCATAACCAAGACTGCGCCAAGTGCCTTCCCTGGAGTTTTTCCCATGCCGCCCTACCCTACGCTGATCACTCTGTTCCCGCTGCTCATCGCCCTGCTGGCCGGTGCCGCTGTCCCCTTCCAAGCTGGCAGCAACGCTGCGCTCGGCCGTTTGCTGGGCCACCCGCTATGGGCGGCGGGCGTGTCGCTGCTGGTCAGCCTGTTGATGCTGGTGCCGGCCCTGCTGCTCATGCGCGCGCCATTGCCGCAATTGCAGGACCTGGCTCAGGCGCCCTGGTGGGCCTGGTTCGGCGGAGTGGCCGGGGTGCTCTACATCACCGCCGCGCTGATCCTCACCCCTCGCCTGGGCGCGGCCGGTTTCATCGTCTGCGTGATCGCCGGGCAGGTACTGTCATCACTGGTCATCGACCAATGGGGGCTGATGGGCCTGCCGGAACGCCCGGTCAACAGCCTGCGCCTGGCCGGCGTGGGGATGATCGTACTGGGGATGCTAGTGGTGCAGTGGGGGACGACGCGCTAGAGCGACAGGAGCCCTGGCGTGCCTAAATCGACTCCCCACTCCCAGGGCGCGCTTGATACTCCGGCGGCATCAACACCTTGCCCGGCTCGAAGCGCAGCGAAGGGATCTGTGTGGCGGCGTACAGGGCAACGCCCAGAACGATGAACAACACCCCGTCGAGCAGGCGCCAGCGCGGCATGTCACTGGCACTGCGGGCCTGCCAGCAGCACCAGGCCTGCCCCGCGCAGAAACCCAGGATAGCCAGCAACCACAGGTAGAAACCGGCGCCCAAACTGGTCACATCCTGAAAGGCATAGCTGCGGTTGTCCGGCAGGCGTTCGATACCCAGGCTGCTGGCGGCCAGGTACAGCGCGGCCAGACCCAGCACCAGGGAGCAACGGCGAAAGCGCCGACGACAGAGCATGGCCAAGGCCAGGAGCGGGTTGGCGAACCACTGGAACAGCCCGAACGGCACACCCCAGGGACCATAGAGCAGCATCTGCAAGGCTGGCATGTGCGTGCCGCCGCTCATGTGCGCGCCGGTGAAACACTGGCCCAGTAGGTAGAGCAGCAGGCTGATGGTCAAGTAGTAGGCTGGCAAACAGGGCTCCAGGGTGAATCCGAAAACAGCCCGACCATACAGCACGGATGGCTCAGGCGACAGGCGGCTCCAGCAACAAGCCATAGAGCCCGGAGTCCGAAAACTCGCCGGCCACGCACCAGCGCGCCCGCAGTGTACCTTCAAGGACGAAGCCCTGGCGCTCCAGGGTACGCGCCGAGCCGCTGTTGCGCGGGTCGATCTCCGCCTCCAGGCGGCGCATGTGCAGGGTATGGGCCAGGTAGTCGATGAAGCAGGTCAGGGCTTCGTCCATATAGCCACGGCCCTGCACACTGGTGGCCAGGCAGTAACCGATCTCGCCACGGCGGGAAATTTCGTCGATGTTGAACAACTGGACCATACCGATCAGCTCGCCGTTGTCGCGGCGGTACATGCCCAACTTGAGGAGCTGGCCATTAGCGTAGGCCTCGCGGTCGGCGGCCAGAGCGCTTTCGGCCTCGGCCAGCTCTTGCCAGGGCGCATGGTGCCAGTAACGCATGACCTGCGGGTCGGCCATGATCTCCAGCCAACGCGGCGCATCGGCATGGCGCATGGGGCGCAGTTGCAGGCGCGGGCTGTCGAGGCAAAGGTCACTGGGGAAACTGCGGGGCTGGGTCACGCCGGACTCCTGTCCATTTCTGGAAAGTGACAGTCTAGCGTCAGCCGGGTCACCGTTGCACTACGACAATCCCGGCCTGACCGTTTCAGCCCGCTCAAGCGACTTCGGCACCCTCCTCCGGCCAGATCGGTTCATTGGCCTCCAGCGGCGGCAATCCATAGGCCGCCCGTGCCGCATCGCAGCTCGGGTTGTGGACACCGCCGACCCACGACGCCTCGAACTCGCGGCATGGACTGGAACGTTGGGTATAGAGGGTGCAACTGACCTGCTTGCCAATTTCGCCTTCCAGGCCAATACAACGGCAAGGCTTACTGTCGGTACCGATCATCGCCACCCGCGTCGGGTTGATCTGCACCACAAGGTCATCGGGAACCACGCCTCCGGCAGAGGTGCACTCGCCCCAGAAGAAAGACACACGAAAATGCCCGCAGCAGGCGCCGCAGCTCAAACAAGGATTATGTTCGGACATGATGAGAAGAGGGGGAAGAGTTGTCGTTATCGGGGCTGGGCCCGCGCGCTATTTGTAATGCAAGCGCTGCGCGCTGAGAAGAGGGGGATGAAGAAAAAACCGGAGCCAGGCTAATGACGGGTGCCAAAACTCCAAGAAAAAAGCGGAACAGTGTTGATACCTACGATAGAGGCATCAACACAGTTCCGCTTTCCTCTTGCCGCTCGATGCTTATAGTTTGCAGATTACTTCCGTGTCAGCCCATCGGCCCGGAACATCTGGCGAATCCCCCGGATGGCCTGGCGGATGCGGTCCTGGTTCTCGATCAGGGCAAAGCGCACATGGTCGTCGCCATAGTCGCCGAAGCCGATGCCCGGCGAGACGCAGACCTTGGCTTCGGCCAGCAGCTTCTTGGCGAACTCCAGCGATCCCAGGTGCGCATAGGCCTCGGGAATCTTGGCCCAGACGTACATCGAGGCCTTGGGGTTCTCGACCATCCAGCCCATCTCGTGCAGGCCCTTGACCAGCAGGTTACGGCGCTGGCGGTACTGCTCGGCGATGTCACGCACGCACTGCTGGTCGCCTTCCAGGGCGGCGATGGCCGCCACTTGCAGGGGTGTGAAGGTGCCGTAGTCGTGGTAACTCTTGATCCGCGCCAGGGCGCTGACCAGCTCGGGGTTGCCGACCATGAAGCCAATGCGCCAGCCCGCCATGTTGTAGCTCTTGGACAGGGTGAAGAACTCCACCGCGATGTCCTTGGCCCCCGGCACCTGCATGATCGACGGGGCCTTCCAGCCGTCGTAGACGATGTCGGCGTAGGCCAGGTCATGGACCACCAAAACGTCGTACTGCTTGGCCAGGGCCACGACACGCTCGAAGAAGTCGAGTTCGACGCACTGCGCTGTCGGGTTGGACGGGAACCCGAGGATCATCATCTTCGGCTTGGGGATCGATTCGCGGATCGCCCGCTCCAGCTCATTGAAGAAGTCCACGCCCGGTACCAGAGGCACGGAACGCACCTGGGCACCGGCGATCACGGCGCCGTAGATATGGATCGGGTAGCTGGGGTTGGGCACCAGCACGGTATCGCCGTGGTCCAGGGTGCCGAGCATCAGATGCGCCAGGCCCTCTTTGGAGCCGATGGTGACGATGGCTTCGCTGTCCGGGTCGATGTCGACCTGGTAACGCTCTTGATACCAACGCGAGATCGCGCGGCGCAGCCGGGGGATGCCTCGAGACGTGGAGTAGCCATGAGTGTCGTCACGCTGGGCGACCTGCACCAGCTTCTCGACGATGTGCGGCGGCGTAGCCCCGTCGGGGTTGCCCATGCTCAGGTCGATGATGTCCTCGCCACGACGACGCGCGGCCATCTTGAGCTCGGCAGTGATATTGAAGACGTAAGGGGGGAGACGATCGATGCGCGCAAAGCGGCGCGGCGAACCTTGGTTGGCCATGCTTTCCTCGGAGACGTAAGCGCCCGGAACCGTCCGAGCGACGTTGGCCACTGCGGTGGCCGAGGCAGAAGATAGTCGCGATCCAGGCGGCTTGTAAAGAGGCGAGCCCGAACGAGCAGAAGGCCCGCCTCTCGTCAGTCAGCGTAATGCCCCGAAAGGCTCAGCAGAGGGGCTTGTAACTGTCGGCGTCCCAGCGCTCGGCGGCCAGGCCATGGCTCGGGTTCAACGAACCACCCTTGACCTGGGAAAAGGCCGCGCCACAGGTGCCATTGTGCACGAAACGCTCCCCGCCTTCCTTTTCGGTGAGCACCGTATAGGACTTCTGGCGCATGGCAACGTACTTGCCTTCGTCACGGATCAGCGCTTGGTGGTAATCCTTCACCTGCTTTTCCGTCAGTTGCAGCCGCTTGTCCAATTTAACGCCCCAGCGCGCCAGGCATAGCTCGGCGAAATGCCGCACGATCAGGCCTGGTTCGGCCAGCACCTTGCCGGAACCGGCGCCGTCGACCGAGGCATTGCCGACCAACGTGGCATGCCTGCCGGGCATCGGGAAGACGTGGGTACGGGTACTTGCATGGGTACTCGGAATCACGCAGGCAAACCCCTTGGAGCGCTCGTCGCGGGAGTAAAACCCGACGTACTCTTTCACATTGGCCGTCAGTTCAACCCGATGGGATTGCAGGTTCCCCACCCCTGGGACGGGATCGATGGCGAAAATATTGACTGGGACCTGCTTGAGCTCCGGGTCCCTGGCCATGGCGTTGGCCAGCATGTGGCAACTGATGCCTCCCCGGCTCCATCCCACCAGGTTGACCTGGGTCGGGATAAGCGGCTTGCGGAACTGCTTGATGATCTGCTCCTGCAAGGTTTGCGGAGTGACCTTACGCTCCCCGTAATCATAGGTGCGCCAGAACCATGAGGCCGTGGCCTTGTAGTCAGGAATGGGCACGCCTGCCTTCTTCAGCTGTTCGTATTCGTCGTCGCTGAGTTTTCGGCGCTGCCAGGTACTCTTGCCCTTGATCACGTGAAGGGCGTGGGAGACATTTTCCTCCCAGCCTTTGCCGAACAGTTGCCCGGTCACGTTGTAGTAGCCACCGCTTTCGACGAACAGCTCGTCTTCCTGCAGATTGCCACTGCCTGGCCCATCGATCGCGATCCAATCGGCGAACTCCCGGCCCTGATCGTTCGACGCCAGGGTCGAGACCAGCTCGCCATTCCAGAAGTTGGGGTTCTGGTCATCGAAACGATGGGAGCCAGTACCGCAGAAATACACTGTGAACACACTCATGCTGCACTCTCGCGTGGTTGGAAAGCGCGGCAGGTTAGTGTGGAGAAAACAGTGAAAGCAGACGGAAGGCCTGCCAGTAAAGTAATGCTGTTCACTTAATCTGGAGTGCCTTCAGGCGGAGGTGCGACGTAACCCATCGCGACACAAGGCCGCTCCCACAGAGGGCTTGTGTCGCGATGAGGCGCGCAGCGGCCCCAAACCATACGACAGATGTCTTAAGTGAACAGCATTAGGTCAGTACGGGACTTTGCACCTGTACAACGCAAACAAAAACGCCCCGGCGAGGGCCGAGGCGTTTTCCACAACAGGCGACTGTCAGCGTGCGTAGGTCATCAGCACGTCAGCAGCAGTCTGGCTGTCCACCGACATCATCACGCTCAAGGCGGTGACGGTGAGGATGGAGAAGCCAAATACCTTGCGCGCCCACTTGCTGTCGTCCTCGGCCTTGTAGCCACCCCAAGCCATGTACAACCAGTACAGGCCCATGGCGGCCGCCACGGCCAGATAACCCAGACCGGCGTAACCGCCGAGGGTGAGCATCAGAGTGGCGAGCACGAAAGCCAGGATATACAGCAGGATCTGCTTCTTCGCCGCGAGGATGCCGCGTGCCACCGGCAGGACCGGAATCTTGGCGGCGCGGTAGTCGTTGAAGCGGAAGATCGCGATCGCGAAGCTGTGTGGCATCTGCCACAAGCTGAACATCACCAGCAAGGTCAGCGCAGCCAGGTCGAAGCTGTTGCTCACGGCGCAGTAGCCGATCACCGGAGGCATGGCACCGGACAGGCTGCCAACCAGGGTGCCGTGCACCGATTTGCGCTTCAACCAGAGGCTGTAGAAGCCGACGTAGATGATGAAGCCGATCAGCGCGCAGAACGCCGACAGCGGGTTGGCCTGGACGTACAGCAGGCTGAAGCCTACCACCCCGAGAAGAGTGGCGTAGACCAGCGCGAGGGGCAGCGACATGCCACCCTGGACCATGACGCGGTTCTTGGTACGTTCCATCTTCTGGTCGATGTCACGGTCGATGCAGTTGTTGAACACACAACCGGACGCAACCACCAACGAAGTACCAACAACCACCGCCAGGAACAGGGCGAAGTCCACATGCCCCTTAGCGGCAAGGAAGAAACCGCCTGCCACAGAAAGCACGTTACCGAAAATGATCCCCGGTTTGGTGATTTGGATAAAGTGCTTAACGGACATGCAGTCTTACCTCACTTGGCCAGCATTTCGAAGTGGATGCTGAACATGATCCACAGCGACAGGCCGACCAGCAGCGCAATTACCAGAACGGTGAACAGGAACGTCGAGACATTGGAACGCTGCTCTTTCGAGCGGTCCATGTGCAGGAAGTACACCAAGTGCACCACGACCTGGATGACGGCCATGGCCACCACGATCAGGACGGTCAGGTTCTTCGGCAGGCTTGGGTACATCACCAGGCCGAATGGAATCGCGGTCAGGATGATCGACAGGACGAAGCCGATCATGTACGACTTCACGCTGCCGTGATTGCCTTCATGATGAGTGTCGTGCGCATTGGCCATTACAGAACCCCCAGCAGATAGACGACGGTGAATACGCAGATCCAGACCACGTCCAGGAAGTGCCAGAACAGGCTCAGGCAGCTCATGCGGGTCTTGGCGGTCGGCGTGATGCCGTGCTTGTTGATCTGATACATCATGATCGCCATCCAGATCAGACCGGCAGTCACGTGCAGACCGTGGGTACCGACCAGCGCGAAGAACGCCGACAGGAAGCCACTGCGCTGCGGGCCGTAGCCTTCAACGATCAGGTGGTGGAACTCATAGATCTCCATCGCGATGAAGCCGGCGCCGAACAGGAAAGTAACGGCCAACCAGCCCAGCACGCCTGCCTTGTTGCCAGCGAACATCTTCAGCATGGCGAAGCCGAAGGTGATCGAGGACAGCAGCAGGAACGCGGTTTCAACAGCTACGAAATCGAGCTGGAAGATGTCATGACCCGACGGGCCGCCGGCAAAACTGCCGGACAGCACCGCGTAGGTGGCGAAGAGCGACGCAAACAGGATGCAGTCGGTCATCAGGTACAGCCAGAAACCGAGTACGGTCATCTGGCCCGAGTCGTGGTGGTGATCGTCGTGCCCATGGTCGTGACCATGAGCGCCGCCGTGGATTACTTGACTGGACATTGATTACACCCGTTCAAACGATTCGACACGTGCGCCGCCGGCAGGCAGTGCACCAGCCTGGGCCAGCGCCTTCATGCGCTCGCCTTCGATGCGCGCCACTTCTTCGGCCGGAACCATGTAGCCCTGGTCATCACGCGCAGCGTGGCGAACGAAGACAGCGATGGTTGCAACCAGGCTCGCGCCAACCAGCCACCAGATGTGCCAGATGAAGGCAAAGCCGAAGACAGTCAGGAACAGGCCCATGAACAAACCGGTGGAGGTATTGCTCGGCATGTGGATCGCTTCGTACTTGGCCGGAGCCTTGTAGGCGACACCGGATTCCTTGGCTTCGTGCCAGGCGTCCAGGCCAACCTTCTCAGGCATGTGGGCGAAGTTGTAGAACGGAGGTGGCGACGAAGTCGACCATTCCAGAGTACGACCGCCCCATGGGTCGCCGGTTACGTCCAGGTTCTGCTTGCGGTCGCGGACCGAAACGTAGAGCTGGATCAGCTGGCAAGCGATACCGAACATGATCAGCACAGCGCCGACGACGGCAACGTACAGGTACGGTTCCCAGGCTGGGTTGTCGGAGTGGTTCAGACGACGGGTCATGCCCATGAAGCCCAGGGCGTACAGCGGCATGAACGCTACGTAGAAGCCGGAGATCCAGAACCAGAAGGCAGCCTTGCCCCACTTCTCGTTCAGGGTGAAACCGAAGGCTTTCGGGAACCAGAAGGCGAAGCCGGCAATGTAGCCGAACACCGCACCACCGATGATCACGTTGTGGAAGTGGGCGATGACGAACAGGCTGTTGTGCAGAACGAAGTCAGCACCTGGAACAGCCAGCAGAACGCCAGTCATACCACCGATCGAGAAGGTGACCATGAAGCCCAGGGTCCACATGATCGGCGCGGTGAAGCGCAGACGGCCCTGGTAGATGGTGAACAGCCAGTTGAACAACTTCACACCGGTCGGAATGGAGATCAGCATCGTCGCCAGGCCGAAGAAGGTGTTGACGCTCGCGCCGGCACCCATGGTGAAGAAGTGGTGCAGCCATACCGCAAAGCCCAGCACGGCGATCGCGCCCGATGCGTAGATCATCGAGTGGTGGCCGAACAGACGCTTGCCGGTGAAGGTCGAGGTAACTTCCGAGAACACACCGAAGGCCGGCAGGATCAGGATATAGACCTCAGGGTGACCCCACGCCCAGAACAGGTTGACGTACATCATCGGGTTCCCACCAAGCTCGTTGGTGAAAATGTGGAAGTCCAGATAACGGTCAACAGTCAGCAGAGCGAGTGCGGCGGTCAGGATCGGGAAGGAAGCTACGATCAGCACGTTGGCCCAGGTGCAGGTCCAGGTGAAGATCGGCATGTCCATCAGTTTCATGCCAGGGGCGCGCATCTTCATCACGGTGACCAGGAAGTTCACGCCGGTCAGCGTTGTTCCTAGCCCCGATAGCTGTAGCGCCCAGATGTAGTAGTCGACACCTACGCCCGGACTGTACTGAATACCCGCGAGCGGCGGATAGGCAACCCAACCGGTCTTGGCAAACTCACCAACACCCAGGGAGATGTTGACCAGCAGTACGCCTGCCAGCAGCAGGTAGAAGCTCAGGGAGTTCAGGAACGGGAAGGCAACGTCACGTGCACCGATCTGCAGAGGCACGGCCAGGTTCATCAGGCCAGTGAAGAACGGCATCGCCATGAAGATGATCATGATCACACCGTGAGCGGTGAAGATCTGATCATAGTGTTCAGGCGGCAGGTAGCCTTCGGCGCCACCAGTGGCAGCAGCCAGCTGGGTACGCATCATGATGGCGTCGGCAAAGCCGCGCAGCAACATGACCATCGCGACGATGATGTACATCACCCCGATTTTCTTGTGGTCGACCGTGGTCAGCCACTCGGTCCACAAGTAGGTCCACTTGCGGAAATAGGTGATAGCACCGACCAAAGCGATACCACCGAGCGCGATAATGGCGAGTGTCACCATGACTATCGGCTCGTGATAGGGTATCGCCTCCAGACTTAATTTACCGAACATCTCTTACTCCTCTGCCCCGGCAGCTGGTTGCTTACTCGACTCCACACTCTGGGTTGTGGCCAGATCCTTGCTGCCTACTTCTTCGTGGCTCGGACGACCGCGATTCATACCTTCGTACTTGTCGACGATGGTCTGGAACTGGTCAGCCGAAGCCTCGCTGTACAGCGCGACTGGGTTGTACTCGCTAGGTTTGGCCAAGGCTTCGTATTCGGCCTTGTCCAGTTTCTTCGGCGACTGCTTGACTTCAGCGACCCATGCTTCGAAGTCAGCCTGGGAGGTTGCAGTTGCCTTGAACTTCATACCGGTGAAACCGGCGCCGCTGTAGTTGGCGCTGATACCGTCAAACTCACCGTTCTCGTTGGCGATCAGGTGCAGCTTGGTGGTCATGCCGGCCATGGCGTAGATCTGGCCGCCCAAGCCTGGGATGAAGAAGGAGTTCATCACGGCGTCGGAAGTGACACGGAAGTTGATAGGCGTGTTAGCTGGGAAGACGATCTTGTTGACCGTGGCAATGCCCTGCTCCGGGTAGATGAACAGCCATTTCCAGTCCAGGGCGACCACGTCGATCTGCACCGGCTTCACATCGGAATCCAGTGGACGATACGGGTCGAGCGAGTGGGTGGTCTTGTAGGTGACATAACCCAAGGCAATGATGATCAGCACCGGAATGGTCCACACCGCGACCTCGATCTTGGTCGAGTGCGCCCAGTCAGGGGTGTAGGTGGCGGACTTGTTGGAAGCACGGTACTTCCAGGCGAACGCCAGGGTCATGACGATGACTGGCACGACGACCAGCAGCATCAGGCCGGTTGCGATCAGGATCAGGTTCTTTTGCTCAATGCCGACCTGCCCCTTCGGATCGAGCAGGGTCCAGTTGCACCCACTGAGTAAAAGCATGCCTAAAAAGGGCAGAATGCCAAACAGTCTGGGGTAACGCTTTTTACTCATCTCACGACCTCTAGATCAGCTTGCTTCAATGCAATTTGTGTTTTGGTCGCCAACACTTCGTCCTGCCAAGCGTCAGCATTTGGGGCTCGAATTCGCTCATGCCTGGCGTCCGACTGCGGGGGCTGGGCATCGAGCGGGTTTACGGTGCTTTTTTGACTTCGTAGGCAAAAGGCCTGTTTCAGACCAAGTCCATTTGGTGCGGGAAATCACGGAGGAGGGTCCGCCCGGTATCGCCGTGGGCGATACTTGTCGAAGTCAGCAAAAAGGAGCCTTGGCTCCCTTCAATCCTGCGACTCGCAAGCAGTGCCGAACGGAAATTGGGGGCGATTGTAGATAGGTCGCCAACCCTTGACTATGACTTATTGAGCAACAGTCTTTTACAGAAACAGTAACAATGCTGCTCAAAAAATCAGCTTCGCGACAGTTTGTCGCACCCTGGCCAATAGGCCTGAAACCCTCATCCTACAAGGGTTTCTTCTTGATCCTGATCAACCTGGGGGCAACTTTCGGTAGCAATCACACTGTGCAATAGACTTGCGTCAAAGCAGGACTTTTGTCTAAGCCCGACGACGATTGCGATAGATGCCGAGCGGCACCAGAAGAGCGGTCAGGATGAACGCCAACAACGCCCATTGCGCCAGGGAAAGTCCCAGGATCGGCGGGTAAGGCGTGGAGCAAAAGCCGTCGACCTGAAACACCAGCGGCCAGACCCGTGCCAACGGCAGGTCGTCGACGATCGGCTGCAAGGTATCGATGCCACAACTGACTGCAGGGTTGGCGAGTATATACACATGGTTGCCGGCCGCAACGATTCCTCCGATGGCACTGAGTACGACCAGGCCCTCGAAGAAGGTCAGGCTGCGTGGTCCCGGCATGGCTGCAGCGATGAAGGCGAACAGGGCGATCAACAGCAACGCATAGCGTTGCAGGATGCACAACGGGCAAGGTGCCTCACCCAAGACAATCTGCATATAAAGGGCGCCGCCGATCAGAGAGAGGCAGATCAGCCCCAGCAGCACCAGAAAGCGCCGTTCCCGATTCAGGCGCGATGTGTGTTCGTTCATTGCCGTTTCCTTCGATGGATAGTGGCTGCGCTGCGCAGGCCTATCCGCAGGTGGCTAGGACCGACCGAAACCACAGCGGTTCAACCCCACCCGCGAAAAAACGCAGCGACCCGGGCGTCAGGCAGGCCAAAGCCCCTCGACATCCGGGAGTGAAGGATACAGTGATTAAAGGAGGATTAAAGCTTCAAGCTTTAAGCGACTAGCTGCAAGCAACAAGTCAACAGCGCATGCCTTGAGCCTTGTTAGCGCCCTCAAGATCACGCGCCACCCACGCGGGGGCTTGAGGGCACCGAAGAACTCTCAATGCACCGCGAGATCGCCAGAGCGCCACAAGCCCCTAGGCATGCACCTAGAGGCCATGACACCCGCTATTACTCCAACGCCGCAGCCGGTCCGAAGAACTCGTAGCGGCTCTGTTTCTCCGGCACTCCCAGGCCTTTCAAATGGCGCTTGACCGCCGCCATGAAGCCCTTGGGTCCGAGGAAGTAGGCATCGACATCACGCTCGCCGGGCATCCATTCGCCCAGCAGATCCTGGCTCAGCAGGCCTACGGCGTCAGCCTGCGAGCTGCCGTCGTCCTCGGCATAGCAATAGAAGCGCTTGAGCTGCGGGTGACGCGCGGCCAGCCCGTCGATCCAGTCACGGAAGGCATGCACGGCACCGTTGCGCGCGCAATGGATGAAATGCACCGGGCGCTCGTGGCCCAGTGCCGCTTCGAGCATCGCCAGGGTCGGGGTGATACCGACGCCACCACTGATGAGCACCAGCGGCTTGTCACTCTGGGACAGGGTGAAGTCGCCCGACGGTGGGAACAGTTGCAGGGTATCGCCCGGCTTCAGTTGCTCATGCAGGTAGTTGGAGACCTTGCCGCCGGCTTCACGCTTGACGCTGATGCGGTACTGGTCGCCGTCGCACAGGGCCGACAGCGAATAATTGCGGCGCTGCTCGACCCCGTCGATGAACAACTGCAGGCCAACGTACTGGCCCGGCTCGGCCTTGAGCACCGGTTGGCCATCGACCGGGACGAAATAGAAGGAGACGATCTCGCTGCTCTCCTCTTCCCGACGGGCCAAGCGGAACTCGCGGGCACCGCGCCAGCCACCAACGGCCTCGGCCTTGCTGCTGTACAGGCCTTCCTCGGCTTCGATGAGGATGTCGGCCAGTTGCTGGTAGGCGGCCCCCCAGGCCTCGATGACTTCAGGGGTGGCGATATCCTTGCCCAGCACCTCTTCGATAGCGCGCAGCAGGCAGGCACCGACGATCGGGTAATGCTCAGGGAGGATCTGCAAGGCAACATGCTTGTTAATGATCTGGCCGACCAGGCCACCGAGCTGTTCCAGTTGGTCGATGTGGCGAGCGTACATCAACACGCCGTTGGCCAGGGCACGCGGCTGGTCGCCGCTGGCTTGGTGAGCCTGGTTGAACAGCGGACGCACCTGTGGGTACTCGCTGAGCATCATCTTGTAGAAATGGGTGGTCAGGGCCTCGCCGCCGCTTTCCAGCAGAGGAACAGTGGCCTTGATGATTGCACGTTGTTGGGCGTTGAGCATTACAGCAACTCCTGAGCCTTGGGCTTCTTGAAGGACTGCCATAGGTACTTCAGTATTCGTGCCAGAAATAAAATACTTAAAAATCAATTACTTATAAATTAAAGAGTCAAAACGACACGCACAGAGTTATAGTCATAAAGACCAATAGGAGTCATTATGACCGCGAAACCCCTGCTCACCGCCCTGCTGCCCCTGGTCAGCGACCTGTCCCGCGACCTTCCCGACCATGAGCGCTACCGCCGCCTGCTCCAGGCTATGCGCGAGCTGCTGCCCTGCGACGCCGCTGCCTTGCTGCGCCTGGACGGCGAATGGTTGGTACCGCTCGCGGTCGATGGCCTGTCTGCGGATACCCTGGGCCGGCGCTTCCGGGTCAGTGAGCACCCGCGTTTCCAGATCCTGCTGAGCCGCCGCGAGCCGACCCGCTTCGCCAGCGACAGCGACCTGCCCGATCCCTATGACGGCTTGGTCAATGGCCCCCACGCCCACCTGGAAGTGCACGACTGTATGGGCTGCCCGCTGTTCGTCGGTGAGCGGCCTTGGGGCCTGGTCACCCTGGACGCGCTGACGCCCGGTCAATTCCAGCCACTGGAAATGGATGCCCTGCAGGCCTTCGCCAGCCTCGCAGCCGCCACGGTCAACGTCGCCGAACGCATCGAGCGCCTGGCCTTGCGTGCCGAGGATGAGCACCTGCGCGCCGAGGTCTACCGCCAGGCCAGCGGCCAACAGCACAAGGAGCTGATCGGCCAGAGCAAGGCGCACAAGCGGCTGCTCGAAGAGATCCGGCTGGTCGGGAGCAGTGACCTGACCGTGCTGATTACTGGCGAGACTGGCGTCGGCAAGGAGCTGGTCGCCCAGGCTCTGCACCGGGCCAGTGGCCGCGCCGACAAGCCGTTGATCAGCCTCAACTGCGCGGCCTTGCCTGACACCCTGGTGGAAAGCGAACTGTTCGGCCATGTCCGCGGGGCCTTCACCGGAGCCCATGGCGAACGCCGCGGCAAGTTCGAGCTGGCCAACGGCGGCACCCTGTTTCTCGATGAGGTCGGTGAACTGCCCTTGGCCGTGCAGGCCAAACTGCTGCGTGTACTGCAAAGCGGGCAATTGCAGCGCCTAGGCTCGGACCGCGAGCACCAAGTGGATGTGCGCCTGATCGCCGCGACCAACCGCGACCTGGCCGAAGAAGTACGCAGCGGCCGTTACCGCGCCGACGTCTATCACCGCCTGAGCGTCTACCCCTTGCAAGTCCCGCCGTTGCGTGAGCGAGGCCGTGATGTATTGCTGCTGGCCGGCTACTTCCTTGAGCAAAACCGATCGCGCATGGGACTGAACAGCCTGCGCCTGAGTGCCGGAGCCCAGGCGGCGCTACTGGCCTATAGCTGGCCAGGCAATGTGCGCGAACTGGAGCACCTGATCGGTCGCTCGGCGCTCAAGGCCCTCGGCCAGCACCCGGAGCGCCCGCGCATCCTCACCCTGGATGCCGACGACTTGGACCTGCGCAGCGTGCTCCCTCCTGTCGCCCCCACACCAGAACCAACCCAGGCCCCGGCCTTGGCGGAAGGCGGGCTGCGCCAGGCCATGGACGACTATCAACGCCGGCTGATCGAAGACTGCCTGCAACGCCACCCGAACAACTGGGCCGGGGCCGCCCGTGAACTGGGCATCGACCGCGCCAACCTCAGCCGCCTGGCACGCCGGCTTGGCCTGCGCTGACCACAGGATAATCAACACCTGGCGTTAAAGCCTTGGCGCGCCAGGTCGATAACCCGGCATCCTCATTAATTCATCGCTTCTGAAGGTTGCCTATGGCCTCGCACAATGCCGGCGCGGACTCGCTGTCCCTGCTGCTCTTCACCCTGCGCAGCGGCAAGCTGATGGCAATCAACCTGCTCAAGGTCAGCGAAATCATTCCCTGCCCTCCCCTGACCAAGCTACCGGAATCGCACCCTCACGTGAAAGGCGTGGCGACCCTGCGCGGCCATTCGCTGTCGGTGATCGATCTCTCCCGCGCCATCGGTGAACGGCCCCTGGCCGACCCGGACGGTGGCTGCCTGATCGTCACCGACATCAGCCGCTCACGCCAGGGGCTGCACGTCCAGGCGGTGAGCAAGATCATTCATTGCCACAGCACCGACATCAAGCCACCGCCCTTCGGCTCGGGCAGTAAGGCCTTCATCACCGGCGTGACCCGCGTCGACAATACATTGGTGCAGGTGCTGGACATCGAAAAGGTCATCCACGCCATCGCCCCGCCCCCGCACGAGGTACAGCCCAGCGAATTGAGCAGCGAGGACGCCGCCGTGCTCGCCGCCACCAACATCCTGGTGGTCGATGACAGCCAGGTGGCCTTGCAACAATCGGTGCACACCCTGCGCACCTTGGGAATCGAGTGCCACACCGCGCGCAGTGCCAAGGACGCCATCAATGTCCTGCTCGAACTGCAGGGCACCGACCAGGAAATCAACGTGGTGGTGTCGGACATCGAGATGTCCGAGATGGACGGCTATACCTTCACTCGGACCCTGCGCGAAACCCCGGACTTCCGGCACCTCTACGTGCTGCTGCACACCTCGCTGGACAGCGCCATGAACAGCGAGAAGGCCAGGGCCGCTGGCGCCAACGCCGTGCTGACCAAGTTCTCGTCGCCGGAGCTGACCGATTGCCTGGTCGTCGCGGCACGTACCGTTGCTTTTGCCGAACCCTGATATATTCAGAGACAAACTCGCGGTCTTGAAGGCCGCGAATACTCGGGCATAATTCGCGCCCTTGCCCTTGGATGTTTTGCCGGTATCGCGTATGAAATTTCTCATTTCCGCCCTGCTCGGCTGCGCCCTGTTCAGCAGCGCCGTGCAGGCCTCAAGCACCCAGGCCTGGAACGAGCATCGCAAACAAATGCTCAAGTCCTGCCTGGCCGCCAGCCAGCTGAAGGATGCCCACGCCCGCGGCAAGCCTGCCGAGTTCGACGACCAGGTCGGCTACAGTGCCCTGCTGATCGAGGGACGTTATCCACAGGCGCACATGCAAAAGCGTACGGGCACCGAACTGTGCCTTTATGACAAACAACACCAGCGCGCCTTCGTCAGCGAGTGGACCGTCGGGGCACCGTGAGCAGCGCACAGGCAGACAACATCCGTTTCGCCTGCACCGGCTGTGGCAAGTGCTGCACCGGCCACCATGTACCCCTGACGCTGGCAGAAACCCGGCAATGGGCCGAGGCTGGTGGCCAGGTGGTGGTGCTGGCCGAAGCCTTCCTCATCAACGGTCCGGGGCTGCCTGAGGAACAGCGCGAGCATGCCCTGCGCCGCTCCCACGCCGTACCTTGCGGCACGGGCGAGATCCAGGTGTCGGTGACCTTCGCCGCCTTCAATCCTGGCCGCTGCCGCAACCTTGACGCCGATGACCGCTGCACCATCTACGAATCACGCCCGTTGGTCTGCCGCATCTACCCGGTGGAGATCAACCCGCACATCCCGCTGCGCCCGGAGAACAAGGATTGCCCGAGCGAAGCCTGGGACAACGGCCCGCAACTGATCCTCGGCCAGCGATTGCTGGACCCGCAGCTGGCGACGCTGGTCGAAGCGTCGCGCCAGGCCGACCGTGACGACATCGCCGCCAAGGTCGCCATCTGCCAGGCCTTGGGCATGACCACCAGCGCCCTCAAGGGCAATGGTTTCACCGCCTACCTGCCGAACATGGATGCCCTGGCGGCGGCGCTCCTGCGGCCGCCCGAACACAGCCCCTACTCCTGGACGCTGCATGTACAGGACCCGGAACTGAGCCAGGGCCTGCAATCCCACGGCATGCATATCACCAGCGAAACTCCCGCCTACTACGCCTTCATCGGCTTCTGATGGCCAGCGACCGGCCAGGTCCTGGAATGACCAACGCAACATTGATCCAGCACAAGGCCTTGGCACTTGGCCATCAAACAGCCGAAACTGTCACGCCTGTCAGCTTGGCGTCACGCTGCTGACCTGATGCAAGCGCTATAAGCTTGATGATAGAGAACCGCTTCCCCTTCCCTCCGGCTACGGTGCCCGACCCGCATGCGACGTCCGTCCCGCTCTCTCGTTCTTGCCGCCCTCGTCCTGCTCCTGGCGGCGCTGGCCTACTGGCTGACCCAGCGCCAGAGCGCGCCCACCGCCCAGGCGCAAGCCGCCATCCCCGTGCGGGTGATCAGCGTGGGCCAGCAGGATGTCCCGCGCTACATCAGCGCGATCGGCTCGGTGCTGTCGCTGCACAGCGTGGAGGTGCGACCCCAGGTCGAAGGGGTGTTGACCAAGGTGCTGGTCAAGGAAGGACAGTGGGTCAAGGCTGGTGATCTGTTGGCCACTCTTGACGACCGGGCCATCCGCGCCAGCCTGGAACAGGCCCGTGCTCAGTTGGGCCAGAGCCAGGCGCAGTTGCAGGTGGCCGGGATCGATCTCAAGCGCTACCGCCTGCTCAGTACGGACAATGGTGTGTCGCGCCAGACCCTCGACCAGCAGCAGGCCCTGTACCACCAGTTGCAGGCCACGGTGAAAGGCAACCAGGCAGCCATCGCCAATGCCGAGGTGCAGCTCTCCTATACCCAGGTGCGCTCGCCCGTCACAGGCCGGGTCGGCATCCGCAATATCGACGAAGGTAACCTGGTGCGCTCGGGCGATGCTCAGGGCCTGTTCAGCGTGACGCAGATCGACCCGATCGCCATCGAGTTCTCCCTGCCGCAACAGATGCTGCCCACCCTACAGGCCCTGCTCAAGGCGCCGACACCGGCCTTGGTCCAGGCGTACCTGGACAATGACGGCGACAGTAACCTGCTCGCTGAAGGGCGCCTAGCGCTGATCGACAACCAGGTCTCGGCCAATACAGGCACCGTGCGGGTCAAGGCCGAGTTCGCCAACAGCGACGCGCGCCTGTGGCCCGGCCAGTTGGTCACGGTGAAGCTGCGCACGGCAGTGGACGAAAACGCCTTGGTGGTGCCACCACCGGTGGTGCAACGCGGCGTCGACGGGCATTTCGTCTATCGTCTGGACGGCGACAAGGTCAGCAGCGTGCCGGTCAAGGTGCTCTACCAGGACAGCACGCTAAACATCATCGCCGGCGTCGAGGTGGGCGACCGCCTGGTGCTCGATGGGCAGTCGCGGCTCAGGCCCGGCGCACAGGTCGAAGTCGCGCCCGACGTGCCACCCAGCACTGATGTCGCTGACCGCCGGAGCCAGCCATGACCAATCGCAATGGGCTCTCGAGCTGGTGCATCGACCACCCGATCGCCACCTTGCTGCTGACTTTCGCCCTGGTCCTGCTCGGGGCCATCGCCTTTCCGCGCCTGCCGGTGGCGCCGCTACCCGAGGCCGACTTCCCGACCATCCAGGTCACCGCCCAGTTGCCCGGTGCCAGCCCGGAGACCATGGCGTCCTCCGTGGCCACGCCGCTGGAGGTGCAGTTCAGCGCCATCCCCGGCATGACCCAGATGACCAGCAGCAGCGCCCTGGGTTCGACCAACCTGATCCTGCAGTTCACCCTCGACAAGAACATCGATACCGCCGCCCAGGAAGTCCAGGCGGCGATAAACACCGCCACCGCGCGCCTGCCCCAGGACATGCCCAGCCCACCCACCTGGCGCAAGGTCAACCCGGCCGACAGCCCGGTACTGGTGCTCACCGTCAGCTCGGCGCAGATGCCCGGCAACGAGCTGAGCGACTATGCCGAAACCTTGCTGGCCCGGCAGTTGAGCCAGATCGAAGGGGTAGGCCTGATCAACATCACCGGCCAGTTGCGCCCAGCCATCCGCGTCCAGGCCCAGCCGGAGAAACTGGCGGCCATCGGCCTGACCCTGGCCGACCTGCGCCAGGCTATCCAGCAGACCAGCCTGAACCTGGCCAAGGGCGCCCTGTACGGCGAGCACAGCGTCTCGACTATCTCCGCCAACGACCAACTGTTCCACCCCGAGGACTACGCCCGGCTGATCGTTTCGTACCGCGACGGCGCGCCGGTGCAGCTGCAGGATGTCGCCAAGGTCATCAACGGCGCCGAGAATGCCTACGTCAGGGCCTGGTCCGGCGAACAGCCAGGCCTGAACCTGGTGATCTTCCGTCAGCCAGGGGCAAATATCGTCGACACCGTCGACCGCGTCCTCACGGCCCTGCCCAGCCTGCAACAGATGCTCCCGGCCTCGGTCGAGGTCTCGGTGCTCAATGACCGTACCCAGACCATCCGCGCCTCCCTCCATGAGGTCGAACTGACCCTGATGATCGCCGTGGCCCTGGTGATCGGGGTGATGGCGCTGTTCCTGCGCCAGTGGTCGGCCACCTTCGTAGTGTCCAGCGTGCTCGGTGTGTCGCTGATCGCCACGTGCGCCTTGATGTACCTGCTCGGTTTCAGCCTGAACAACCTGACCCTGGTGGCCATCGTCATCTCTGTCGGCTTCGTGGTCGATGACGCCATCGTCGTCGTGGAGAACATCCACCGCCACTTGGAAGCTGGTGAAGACAGCCGTATCGCAGCGATCAAGGGCGCTGGCGAGATCGGCTTCACCGTGGTCTCGATCAGCTTCTCGCTGATCGCTGCGTTCATCCCGCTACTGTTCATGGGTGGCGTGGTTGGGCGCCTGTTCAAGGAGTTCGCCCTCACGGCCACCTCCACCATCCTGATCTCGGTGGTAGTGTCGCTGACCCTGGCACCGACCCTTTGTGCCCTGTTCATGCGCCGCTCGCCCACGGAGCACCATGGCGGTTTCGGTCAGCGCCTACTGGCCGACTACGAGAAGCTCCTCGACCGCGCCCTGGCCCACCAGCGCCTGACCCTCGGCGTGTTCGGCCTGACCCTGGCCCTGGCCGTGGCCGGCTACATCGCCATTCCCAAGGGGTTCTTCCCCCTGCAGGACACCGCCTTCATCCTTGGCACCACCGAGGCGGCGGCCGATATTTCCTATCCGGCCATGATCGAGAAGCACAAGGCCCTGGCCAAGATCATCGAGGCCGACCCGGCGGTGCGTGCTTTTTCCCACGCCGTGGGCGTGACCGGCAGCAACCAGACCATCGCCAACGGCCGCTTCTGGATCGCCCTCACGCCGCGTGGCGACCGCGATGTCTCGGCCAGCGAGCTGATCGACCGCCTGCGGCCCAAGCTGGCCGAAGTGCCCGGCGTGGTCCTCTACATGCGTGCCGGCCAGGACATCAACCTCAGCTCCGGCCCCACCCGTACCCAGTACCAGTACGTGCTCAAAAGCAACGACGGCGTGGCCTTGAACCTCTGGACCCAGCGTTTCACTGACCGCCTGCGGGAGAACCCGGCCTTCCGCGATCTGTCCAACGACCTGCAACTGGGCGCCAGCGTCACCCACATCGACATCGACCGCCAGGCGGCCGCCCGTTTCGGCCTGACCACCACCGACGTCGATCATGCCCTGTACGACGCCTTCGGCCAGCGCCAGATCAGCGAGTTCCAGACCGAGACCAACCAATACAAGGTGATCCTCGAACTCGACGTCCGCCAGCGCGGCAAGGCCGAGAGCCTCAACTACTTCTACCTGCGCTCGCCACTCACGGGCGAGATGGTGCCGTTGTCGGCGTTGGCCAAGGTTGCCCCGCCCAGCACCGGGCCCTTGTCGATCAGCCATGACGGCCTGTTCCCAGCAGCCAACCTGTCATTCAACTTGGCCCCAGGTGTCGCCCTGGGCGATGCGGTGAAGATCCTCGAACGCACCCAGCGCGAACTGGGTATGCCTGACTCCATCGTCGGCAACTTCCAGGGCGCGGCCCAAGCCTTCCAGAGCTCGCTGTCCAGCCAGCCCTGGCTGATCCTCGCCGCACTGGTAGCGGTGTACATCATCCTCGGCGTGCTCTACGAGAGCTTCGTCCATCCACTGACCATCATCTCCACCCTGCCCTCGGCCGGCCTCGGCGCGCTGGTGCTGCTCTGGCTGATGGGCCAGGACTTCACCATCATGGGCCTGATCGGTGTGGTGCTGCTGATCGGCATCGTCAAGAAGAACGGCATCCTGCTCATCGACTTCGCCCTGGAAGCCCAGCGGCGCCAGGGCCTGACGCCCGAACAGGCGATCCACAAGGCCTGCCTGACACGTTTCCGGCCGATCATCATGACTACCCTGGCCGCGCTGCTCGGCGCCGTGCCACTGATGTTCGGCTTCGGCGCCGGTGCAGAGCTGCGCCAGCCACTGGGTATCGCCGTAGTCGGCGGGCTGCTGGTCAGTCAGGCCCTGACGCTGTTCACCACCCCGGTCATATACTTGGCCTTGGAGCGCCTGTTCCACCGCCGTCAAGCCGCTCAGGCGGCTGCGCCGACTGCCAGTTGAGAGCCGACCATGCGTGTGCTGATTATCGAAGACGAAGAAAAAACCGCCGACTACCTGCATCGCGGCCTCAGCGAGCAGGGCTTCACCGTCGACCTGGCCCGGGACGGCGTAGACGGCCTGCACATGGCCCTGGAAAGCGAGTATGCGGTGATCGTCCTCGATGTGATGCTGCCCGGCCTGGACGGTTATGGCGTGTTGCGGGCGCTGCGGGCGCGCAAGCAGACGCCGGTGATCATGCTCACCGCCCGTGAACGGGTCGAGGACCGTATTCACGGTCTGCGTGAAGGCGCCGACGACTACCTGGGTAAGCCATTCTCCTTCCTTGAGCTGGTCGCCCGCCTGCAAGCCCTGACCCGCCGCAGCGCCAGCCACGAGCCGCTGCAGATCCAGGTGGGCGATCTCTGGGTCGACCTGATCAGCCGCAAGGCCAGCCGCGCAGGCCAGCGCCTGGAACTGACCGCCAAGGAGTTCTCGCTGCTCACGGTGCTGGCCCGGCGCCAAGGGGAAATCCTGTCCAAGACCGCCATTGCCGAGCTGGTCTGGGACATCAACTTCGACAGCGATGCCAATGTCGTCGAGGTAGCTATCAAACGCCTGCGCGCCAAGCTCGACGGTCCTTTCGAAAACAAGCTGCTGCACACCATCCGAGGCATGGGTTATGTACTGGAAAACCGTGCCGACTAACTCCATCGCCCTGCGCCTGAGCGGGCTGTTCATCCTGGTCGCCCTGGGTGTGTTCCTGCTAATCGGCACTGCCCTGTACCGCCAGGTCGACCGCAGCCTAGACCTGCTGCCGGCGGCGGAGTTGGATGCGCGCTTCAGCGTGCTGGAGTCGACCCTCAACCGCTTCGGCAACCTCGAGCATTGGGCCAAGATCCACAACAAGCTCAACCTGCTCAGCGAAGAAGACCGGCGTATCCGCTTCTGGGTGGTCAGCGACGACCCGGCCTATGAGTATGGCGATCCGGACGCCGGAGTCCGCCACTTCGCCCTGGGGCCGGAAGGCATGCGCGACCTGCGCCTGAGCGACAGCCCCTACCCCTACAAGGTGTTGGTCAGCGAACTGCCGCCACTGGAATCGCGCCCGGCGCTGCGCTTTCTGATCGGCATCGACACCGAGACATTCTGGCAAGCCCAGCACAGCCTGCTGGTGGCCATTGTCGGCCTGGCCGTGCTGGGGGTGCTGCTGGCCTCGGTGCTCAGCTACTGGGTGGCCCGAGTCGGCTTGCGTCCACTGCTGGCCCTGTCAGCCGAAGCCCAGGCCCTGGCGCCGCCGCGCCTGGACGGGCGCCTGCAGACCCACGACCTGCCACCGGAACTGGCCCAGTTCGCCGGCGCCTTCAACGTCGCCCTCGACCGCGTCAGCCAAGCCTACTCGCAACTGGAGGCGTTCAACGCCGACGTCGCCCATGAACTGCGCTCGCCCCTGACCAACCTGATCGGCCAGACCCAGGTCGCCCTGACTCGCGGGCGTAGCGCCGAACACTATTTCGAGGTGCTGCAATCGAACCTGGAGGAGCTGGAACGCCTGCGTAGCATCATCAACGACATGCTGTTCCTCGCCAGCGCCGACCAAGGCAGCAAGGCTACCGCGCTGACCAGTGCCTCACTGGCCGAAGAAGTGGCCACCACCCTCGACTACCTGGACTACATCCTCGAAGACGCCCAAGTCAGCGTGCAGGTCAGTGGCGACGCCCAGGCGCCGATCGAGAAGGCGCAGCTACGCCGGGCGCTGATCAACCTGCTGAACAATGCCGTGCAGCACACCGCCGCGCAGGAGGTCATCCAGGTCCGTATCGATGGGGGCCCCGAAGAGGTCAGCATCGCCGTGAGCAACCCCGGCCCTGCGATTCCCGATGAGCACCTGCCGCTGCTGTTCGAACGCTTCTACCGGGTCGACGCCGCCCGCAGCAGCGGTGGCGGCAACCACGGGCTGGGCCTGGCGATCGTCAAGGCCATCGCCCTGATGCACGGCGGCAGTGTTTTCGTCCACAGCGAAGGTGGCGCCAACACCTTCGGCATCCGCTTGCCGAGCTGTCAATTACGCGGGTTTCCGGTAAAAGCCTGACGTTTTTCTCGACAATTGTTACCGTTTTAGCAACAGTTCTTCTCCAACTCGGCGCTGTTTCACGGCCTAACTTCGGACTAATTTACACCTGTCTTAATTAGCACTTGCTCTGCAAGAAGGTTGTTTCAAATGTCCAACAGTATGGGTGTTGCCAGCGTATTCGTCCTGTCTTCCCTGTTGTTGTCGCCCCTGGCCATGGCTGAAGAATCGCCGGCCTTCGTTGCCCGTAACGCCGAACTCGCCGCGACTCACCAGCACGCTCGCGAGGCCTATGCCGCACAACGTGCCGATGCGGTAAAAGAGGTGCAGCAGACCGCTTCCAAGGTTGTCGCCGACGACAATGCCGACAGCTGATCTGCCGTTCTGTTCTTCTCCCTGCTCCCTCGACTACCGCATTGCTCGCGTCATGCGACGATGTGTTAGTCTTTGAAAGCCGCTGCCAATCAGCGGCTTTTTTTTATGTGCCGAAAATACCAGCCAGGCTGGTACGTTTTTCATGAAGCATTAGCGTTCCAGAGAATAAAAACTGGCCCACCGACAGATCAAAGGAGCTTGTACCGGTGTCCACTGCTTTGCGCTTTACCCCGTTGTTCGTTGCATTGGCTGCAACTATTCCCTTCACCGCCCAGGCCGACGAAGAAAAGGCCGAAGGTTTCATTGCAGGCTCGACCCTGAACCTGCACGCCCGCAACTACTACCTCAACCGCAACCAACTCGACCGTGGCAACCGCGACAGCCGCGAATGGGGCCAGGGTTTCATCGCTCGCTTCGAATCGGGCTACACCCCGGGCACCGTCGGTTTCGGTATCGATGCCCATGCCATGCTGGGCCTGAAGCTCGATGGTGGTGGCGGCACCGCAGGCACGAGTATCCTGCCGTTCAACAAGACGAACAAACCCGGCTACGACTACGGCAAGGCACCGGACTCATTCTCCACCGCTGGGGCCGCAGTCAAGATCAAGGCCTTCGACACCGAGTTCAAGGCAGGCGACCTGTTCCTCAACAACCCGGTGATCGCCGGCGGCGAATCGCGCATGCTGCCGCAAACCTTTCGCGGCGTCAGCCTGACCAACAACAGCATCGATGGATTGTTGCTCGAAGGTGGCCAGGCCAGCTTCACCAAGCCTTACAACCAAAGTGGCCACCGGCGCATCGACACGTACTATGGCGACCTGCCCGAAGGCAGCAAGAGTCGTCACCTGAACTGGGCCGGCGGCACCTGGAGCGGCAGCGAAAACTTCACCAGCAGCCTGTACGCGGCCGAACTCGAAGACATCTGGAACCAGTACTACGTCGACTTCGACTACACCTACGTGGTCAACGACCTGGTCAGCCTCAACCCGGGCGCGCACTACTACCACACCCAGGACACCGGCCAGGCCCTGCTCGGGCGCATCGACAACAACACCTACAGCCTGCACTTCACCGTGAATGCCGGCTATCACAGCGTCACCGCCGCCTACCAGCGGGTCAACGGCAACACCCCGTTCGACTACATCAACCTGGGCGACAGCGTGTTCCTCGACAATTCGCGGATGTACTCGGACTTCAATGGCCCGAACGAGCGCTCCTGGAAGCTGCAGTACGACTATGACTTCGCGGGCATGGGCGTGCCCGGCCTGACCTCGAGCCTGTCCTACTCGCGCGGCGAGATGGACATGACCAAGGCCGACCAGAACAGTTCGGGCTACAGCGGCTGGTACAACGCCGAGGGCAAGAACGCCCGCCATTGGGAGCGCGACCTCGACGTGCAGTACGTGTTCCAGGAAGGCAGCTTGAAAGACCTCTCGGTCTTGCTGCGCTGGGCCAGCCACCGAGTCGGCCAGGGCTACGCGCAGGTCGACAACAATGTCGACGAGTATCGCGTGATCGTCGACTACCCATTGAACGTTTTCTGATCTGACCCTCGACCTGGCAGCCGCCTGGCTGCCAGTGAGTGAGAGTATCGACCTCAGTGTTGACATACCCGGCGCCCAGCAGGACCTGATCCAGGTACTGGGCGCCGCGGCCGAAACGCGCTAGCGGGCCTAGGAACGGGCGCGGGCGGCGTCGCGCAGGGCCTTGACCTGGTCATGGTTGCGTTGCACGCCTTGCAACTGCCGTTCGACCAGGGTGTAGAGCGGATCGCTGACCGCCAGGCCATGCTTGATCAACTTCTCGCGTGCATCCTTGTATGCCTTGAGCGCATGGTCTTCGCCACGCTCGACCTCGTTGAGCACTGCCTCTTCACCCTTGCCGGTCAGCATGGACTTGAGGTTGACCCAACCACGGTGCAGGTCGCCACTGACGCTAGTGGAGGTTTCCGGATCACCGCCCAGGCGGCGGACTTCGCTCTGCAATTCGACTGCGGCACTACCGCATTCACCTGCACGTTGCATGAAGAACGTTTTGAGCTGACTGTCCTTCACATCGTCCGCCGACTCGCGGAATCCCTTTTCGCCATCTTTGCTGAACTCAATCAGGTCGTTGAGCACATCGATCACGTCTTTGTTGGGGTTGCTCATGGCACATACTCCTTGCACAGGTGGAAGTCCTATAGACAGGAGCAGCCTTCATGCCAGTTACCCATGAAAGACGAAACCCTTTGATATCAGTGAGTTGAAATAGGCCGACCAACCTCGCCACACCGCGTTCTGCATGAACTGTCCTTTGGCCTTCGTGCAGATTGCAGTATGGTCGGCACTTTCCACGAACCAGGCGCCACCGATGAAACCGGAAACCCTCGAATTGCTGGTCACCCGCCAGATGCCCTTCGGCAAGTACCAGGGGCGCCTGATCGCCGACCTGCCGGGTGATTACCTGGCCTGGTTCGCACGTAAAGGGTTTCCGAAAGGGGAACTGGGCGGGTTGCTGGCGTTGATGCACGAGATCGACCACAACGGGCTGGGCGACCTGCTTGTGCCGCTGCGGCACAAGCATCGGCCTAATCGCTGAATGCAAGACAGTTGTGCCCTCAGAGCCGGCTTGCCAGCGAACCAAGGGCAAAGCCCTCGCCTAGCAAATTCATTGCATCACCCCTTCACCGGCGCCACGGCCAGTTCCATCTGATCGCTGCGCTTGAGCACGGCATAGATCACCGCCGTCAGCAAGCTACCCGCCAGGATCGCCAGCAGGTACAGCAGCGCATGGTTGATGGCGTTGGGAATGAGCAGCACGAACAGCCCGCCATGGGGCGCCATCAGCTTGCAACCGAAGTACATCGATAGCGCCCCGGTCAGGGCACCACCGGCGATGCTGGCCGGGATCACCCGCAGCGGGTCCTTGGCAGCGAAAGGTATTGCCCCTTCGGAAATGAAGCACAGCCCCAGCACCAACGCTGCCTTGCCTGCTTCGCGCTCACTCTGGGCGAACTTGCGCCGGGCCAGGAAGCTGGCGAGGCCCAGCCCGATCGGCGGCACCATGCCGGCGGCCATGGTCGCTGCCATGGGTGCATAGCTCTGCGAGGCCAAGAGCCCCACGGAGAACGCGTAGGCAGCCTTGTTGATCGGCCCGCCAAGGTCCACGCACATCATCCCGCCCAGCAGCAGGCCGAGGAGAATGGCATTGGTGGTACCCATGCTGTCGAGGAAGCGGGTCAGCCCGTCGAGCATGGCCGCAACCGGCTGGCCGACCACGTAGATCATCACCAGGCCGGTGAACAGGCTGGCCAGCAGCGGAATGATCAGGATCGGCTTGAGCGCCTCCAGGCTGGTCGGCAGGCGCGCCCAGCGGCTGATGGCCTTGGCGCTGTAGCCGGCGAGAAAACCGGCGATGATGCCGCCGATGAAGCCGGCCCCGAGGGTGCTGGCCAGCAGGCCGCCGATCATGCCTGGCGCCAGGCCGGGACGGTCGGCGATCGACCAGGCGATGTAGCCAGCCAGCAACGGCACCATCAGCTTGAACGCCGCCTCGCCACCAATCTGCATCAGCGCCGCCGGCAAGGTGCCCGGCTCCTTGAACGCCTCGATGCCAAAGACAAAGGACAGGGCGATCAGCAAGCCACCGGCCACCACCATCGGCAGCATGAAGGACACGCCCGTCAGCAGGTGCTTGTAGATACCCGTCTTCTCACCGCTCTTGGCCGGACTGGCCGAGGCCTCGCCGGCACTTTCCACCTTGCCTTCGTCCAGGGCCCTGGCCAACGTAGCCTGGGCTTGCTTGAGGGCGATGCCGGTGCCGCAACGGTAGATGCGCTTACCAGCAAAGCGCGCGGTCGGCACTTCGATATCCGCAGCGAGCAGTACCACGTCGGCTTCGGCGATGGCCTCGGCCGGCAGCGGGTTGCGTGCCCCCACCGAGCCCTGGGTCTCGACCGTCAACTGGTGGCCCAGTTGCTGAGCCGCCTGCTGCAGGGCCTCGGCGGCCATGAAAGTGTGGGCCACGCCGGTCGGGCAGGCGGTGACCGCAACGATCTTACGCACCTGCGGGGAGGCTACCGGCTCATCGCTCTTGGTGCTTTCCAGCAGTTGCGCCTTACCCGCCGCGTCTTCGAGAAACCCCTCGCGGTCAGCCAACGCCTGGGCCGGGGTGCTCTGGTAGACGCGCTTGCCGACGAAACGCCCAAGGTCCAGCGGCCCGGTGCTCACTACCAGCACCCAGTCAGCGGCCGCGATCTCCTCCGCGGACAAACGCCGCTCCGGGTGCTCGGGGTCCCACACTTCGACGCAGGTGCTCCAACCACGGCGCTGGGCCGCCGCCGCCAGTAACCGGGCACTGAGTACGCTGGACACCAGGCCGTTGGGGCAGGCGGTGACAATGGCAATGTTCATCGGCAACCCTCTTGTACTTCTGTCAGTTGCACGGCCGACTCCAGACGGGCCAGTTGTTCGCGGTCGTGAATGCCGAAACCGATCTGGGTCACCGCCTGGGCGGCGATGGCCGTGGCACGGCGCAGGGTCCGCGACGCCTCCTCACCCTGCAGCAGGCCATGAACCATGCCTGCCACCAGCGAGTCGCCAGCGCCCACAGTGCTGGCAACACGCACCCGTGGCGGCTGCGCATGCAACGCCTGGCCCTTGGCAAACCAAGCGACGCCCTGTTCACCCTGGGACACCACCACATGCTCCACGCCGCCGGTCAGCAGCCGCTCGGCGGCAGCTTGCTGATCGGCGTAGCTGTGCACCTCCAACCCCAATACCTGGCCCAGTTCCTCGGTGTTCGGCTTGACCAACCAAGGCGCGCTCTCCAGGCCTGCGCGCAGGGCCTCGCCACTGCTGTCCAGGGCGACCTTCAGGCCCTGTGCCTTAAGTTGTTGCAACAGTTGCCGGAACCATTGCGGGCTGACGCCACGCGGCAGACTGCCGGCCACCACCACGGCGTCATAACCGCCACTCCCCTGCTCCAGAAGGCGCAGCAATGCAGTCTGCGCCCGCTCGTCGACCTCCGGCCCCTGGCCATTGATGTCGGTGACTCGGCCGTCGGCCTCCACCAGTTTGATGTTGCTGCGCGTCTCGCCTGGCACCCGGATAAAACAGTCGTTGAAACCACGCCAGTCGATCAGCGACTCGAACGGCTGCAGGTTGTCACGCCCCAAGAAACCGCCCACGGTGACGCTGTGGCCCAGGTCGGCCAGCACCTGGGCGACGTTCAGGCCCTTGCCAGCGGCATGGCTGTGCTGCGCCTGGCTGCGGTTGACATGCCCAGCCTGCAACACATCGAGGCTGACGGTGATGTCCAGCGCCGGGTTCAGGGTCAGGGTGAGGATCTTCGCCATCAGTTGTTCTCCACCAACGCCCGTACCGCTTCGGCGCTGTCTTGCTGCAAGGCTTGGCGCGCCAGGGCGCGGGCCTGTTCATGATGAGTTTCACGCACCAGTGCCTTGACCTCGGCGATGCTGCGCGGCGACACGCTCAATTCGTCCACATCCAGGCCAACCAGCAGTGCCACCGCTTGCGCGTCGGCTGCCAGTTCGCCGCACACACCGACCCACTTGCCTTCGGCATGGGCGGCGCGCACGGTCATGTCGATCAGTTGCAGCACTGCTGGATGCAGGCCATCGGCCTGGGCAGAAAGGCTGGGGTGGCCACGGTCGATGGCCAGGGTGTACTGGGTCAGGTCGTTGGTGCCGATGCTGAAGAAGTCCACTTCCCGCGCCAGCTGTGGCGCCAGCAGGGCTGCCGAAGGCACCTCGACCATGATCCCCAGTTGCAGGTCGCGGACCGGAATCTCCAGCCGCAGACGCTCGACCATGGCCCGCGCCTGACGCCACTCCTGCACCTGGCCAACCATGGGGAACATGATGCGCAGCGGCCGCTCGCCTGCCGCCTGGAGCAAGGCGCGCAGTTGGTCTTCCATGACCTGCGGACGCTGCAAGGTCAGGCGCACGCCACGCACACCGAGAAATGGGTTTTCTTCCGCGGCGATCGGCCAATAAGGCAACGGCTTGTCACCGCCCACGTCCAGGGTGCGCACCACCAACGGGCGGCCGGCCAGGCCGTCAAGCACGCGGCGGTATTCGGCCTCCTGGGTCGCCACATCCGGCGCCTGTGGATGGGCCATGAAGATCAGTTCGGTGCGCAACAGCCCGACACCTTCGGCGCCCTGGTCCACCACCTTGTCGAGGTCAGTGCTCTGGCCGATGTTGGCGAATACCTCGACGGCATGCCCGTCGCGGCTCACCGCGGGCTCCAGGCGCCGCGCCCAGGCGGCCTGCAGGCGCTGCTCGCGCCGCTCACGTTCGGCCAGGGCACGTTGCACCTCGTCCTGGGACGGTGACACGCTCAGGCTGCCACGTTGGCCATCGAGCAACAGCGCAGTGCCCGACTCGATCAGCAGCACCGCCTCGCCTGCGCCGACCACTGCCGGGATACCCAGGGCGCGGGCAACGATCGCACTGTGCGCCGTGGCGCCACCGTGGGCAGTGACGATCCCGGCCACCCGCGCCGGGTCGAGCCGGGCGACGTCGGACGGGCCGACCTCGGCCATCACCAGCACATAGGGTTGCTCTGGCTCCAACGGGTCCTGAATACCGCACAATTGCGCCAGCACACGTCGGCCGATATCGCGCAGGTCAGCGGCACGTTCGGCCAGCAGGGCGTCATTGAGCGCCTCCTGCTGCCGCGCGGCCGCCTCTATCACACTCATCCAGGCCGCGGCGGCGCTCTCACCCTGGCGCAGGCGCTGCTCCACCTCATCGGTCAGGGCCGGGTCGCTGAGCATTTCCTGGTGGGTGACGAAGATCTCGCCGATAGCCTTGTCACTGCGCTGGACCAACGCCTGCAACTCGCCATTGACCGTGTCTAGCGCGGCACGCAGCTTCACCCGCTCCTGTTGTGGCGACTCGCCACGCAGGGGGTAGTCGATCTCCCGCTCTACCTGAAGGTGGGCCGGCCCGCTGGCGATACCTGGCGCCGCAGCGACACCCTGGATGCGGCTACCGGCAGGCGGAGCCTCGAGCCTGGCCACAGGTGCGGCGTCGACCGCTTGGGTCACCGGGGCTAGCGGTTCGACTTCCTCGCCAAGCCCCTGTTCTATAGCGGCCAGCAATACCGGCAAGGCGTCTCTGGCGATGCTCGGCTCGGCGATCAGCTCCAGCTCCTGGCCACGCCGGGCACCGAGGCTGAGCAACTTGCTCAGGCTCTTCACCGACACCGCCGGCTGCGCACTGTCGACCAGGCGCAGGCGGATCTCGCCCTCGAAGCCCTTGGCCAGTTGCGCCAGCACCTTGGCGGGGCGGGCGTGCAGGCCATGGGGGTTGGCCAGGGTGATGCGGGCGCTCGGCCAGTCCACTGGCACTTCACCGCCCAGCACTTCCAGTACGGCGCGGCTGCTGGTGGCCTGGTAGAGCATCTGCCCACGCCCTTCGATCAGCACTTCACAGAGGCGTTCGAGCAATGCCTGATGGGCAGCACCGAGACTGGCCAGGCAGAACAGCCCGTTCAAAGGCTGGTCCCGATAGTGCAAGGGTTGTTGCGGCGTGACGAAGGCCAGGCCGGGCTGACGGACCTGGCGTTCACTGTGCAGCCACCACAATCCTTCACCGAGCGGCAACGGTTCGGCTTGTTGTAGCACGGCAGCAAAGCCTGTCTCGACGCACCCTGCTCGTTGCAGCAAGCGCGCGCCACGCCAGGCCAGCTCATCGAAATCCTCGGCACCAACGCCCAAACCGACCAATTGCGCATCCAACGCCAGCGACTGCGGCGCCCCCTGCAACAGCTTGAGCAGGGCCTCGGCCGAACTGGCCCGACGCAATGCCTCGGCCAGGTCGGTCTCGCCCAGGGCGCGGGTCAGCAGTTGCAGCAACCTGAGGTGCTCATCCGAACGTGCGGCAATGCCGATGGCCAGGTACACGATCTGCCCGTCGCCCCAGTCCACGCCTTCAGGAAACTGCAGCAGACGCACGCCTGTGGCATAGACCAGATCACGGGTCTGCGGTGTGCCATGGGGGATGGCAATGCCTTGGCCAAGGAAGGTCGAACCTTGCGCTTCACGGGCCTGCAAACCCTCCAGGTAACCTTCGGCAACCAACCCATCGGCGACCAGACGATCAGCCAGCAGGCGTAACGCTGCAGCCTTGTCGGCGGCTGCCTGGCCCATGGCTATCTGCTCCTTGGCGAGCTCGAGCATGACCTTCTCCTTTGCAGTACCTGAGGTGGCACTGAGGTATTGTTGTGAATTTTCCTACAGGGGACCAGTCGAGGCCCTCCAGGCAGGCGGCTGATGGGGCAGTAAAATCGCCTGCTGAAACGTTTAACCTGGAATAGTGCGCACGTTACTCGATAATCTTCCATCTAAAAAGCCCCATCTTGTCGGACAATTGCGACAATGGTCGTCTGCGCACGGACCTGCCGATCAGAGAAACTCTCCGGTCAGGCTCCACAGCCAGCCCTGGTAATAACAAGGAAAATTCGGTGAAACTCAGCGATATCGCCCGTCTGGCCGGTGTGTCCGTGACCACCGCCAGCTACGTCATCAATGGCAAGGCCGAACAGCAGCGCATCAGCAACAGCACTGTCGAGCGGGTGCGCGCGGTGGTCGAGGCCCATGGCTTCACGCCCAACCCCCAGGCTGCCGGCTTGCGCAGCCGGCATACCCGGACCCTCGGCTTCATCCTGCCGGATCTGGAAAACCCCAGTTATGCCCGCATCGCCAAGCAACTGGAGCAAGGCGCCCGCGCCCGCGGCTACCAGTTGCTGATCGCCAGCAGTGACGACCAGCCCGACAGCGAGCGCCAGTTGCAGCAACTGTTCCGCGCCCGCCGCTGCGATGCGCTGTTCGTCGCCAGCTGCCTACCGCCCGAGGACGACAGCTACCGCGAACTGCAGGACAAGGGCCTGCCAGTCATCGCCATCGACCGCCGCCTGGACCCAGAGCATTTCTGCTCGGTGATCAGCGATGACCGGGACGCCAGCCTGCAACTGGCGACGAGCCTGCTGGCAACCACGCCCAAGCACATCGCGCTGATCGGCGCGCGGCCAGAGCTGAGCGTCAGTCAGGCCCGTGCCAGCGGCTTCGACCAAGCGCTGGAAGGCTTCCAAGGGCACGTCAGCCGCTATCAAGGCGAGGCCTTCAGCCGTGAGTGCGGCCAACGCTTGATGGACCAGTTGATGGCTGAACAAGGCGGTCTGCCCGATGCCCTGGTGACCACCTCCTACGTGTTGCTGCAAGGGGTGTTCGATGCCCTGCAGGCGCGCCCGGCTGACTCGCGTAGCCTGCAACTGGGCACCTTTGGGGATAACCAGTTGCTCGACTTCCTGCCGCTGCCGGTCAATGCCATGGCCCAGCAACACGGTCTGATCGCCGCCACTGCGTTGGAACTGGCCCTGGCCGCTATCGAAGAAAAGCGTTACGAACCGGGTGTGCACGCCATCGCCCGCACCTTCAAGCAACGCATTACACCGACCTGAGCATGCGCCTGATCGACACCCACACCCATTTGGACTTTCCAGATTTCGACGCCGACCGCGGGCGCCTGCTGGCCAATGCCAGCGCTCGCGGAATCGAACGCATGGTGGTGCTGGGCGTCCATCAGGAGAACTGGCAACGGGTCTGGGAGCTGGTGCGCAGCGACAGCCGCTTGCACGCCGCCCTTGGCCTGCATCCGGTGTACCTCGACCAGCATCGTCCCGAACACCTCGGGCAACTGCGTGAATGGCTGGAACGCCTGCGTGGCGAGCCCCAGCTGTGTGCCGTGGGCGAGTTCGGCCTGGACTACTACCTGCCCGAGCTGGACAAGGAGCGCCAACAGGCCCTGTTCGAAGTCCAACTGCAACTGGCCGCCGATTTCGAGCTGCCAGCCCTGCTCCACGTGCGCCGCAGCCACGCCCAGGTGATCACTACGCTCAAGCGCTACAAGCTCAAGCGCGCGGGCATCATCCATGCCTTCGCCGGCAGCTACGAGGAAGCCCGCGAATACAGCAAGCTCGGCTTCAAGCTCGGCCTCGGTGGCGCCGCCACCTGGCCCCAGGCCTTGCGCCTGCGCAAGACCGTGGCGCGCCTGGCGCTGGACAACATCGTCCTGGAGACCGACGCCCCAGACATGGCGCCCTCCATGTTCCCCGGCCAGCGCAACAGCCCGGAGCACCTGCCGGAAATCGCCAATGCCCTGGCCGAGCTGATCGGCGTCTCCCCCGAACAATTGGCCGCGGCCAGCAGCCGCAATGCCTGCGAACTGTTCGGCTGGCCCTAGACCTGAAACGCCCCGATCAAGCGCTTGAGCTCCACCACCTGGGCCGACAGTTGCCGGCTGGCATCCTCGGTCAGGCAGGCGCCCTGGGTCGTGTCCTGAGCCGCCCGGTTGATCTGCACGATGTTCTGGTCGATGTCATGGGCCACGGCGGTCTGCTGCTCGACAGCGGCGGCGATCTGCTGGTTCTGCTCGACGATGCTGCCGACCGCGCCAAGGATGTTGACCAGCGCCTGCTGCACCTGTCGTGACTCATCCACGGTTCCGGTCGCCATCTGGTGGCTACTGTCCATCGCCTTGACCGCCGCGCCCACGCCGCCCTGCAGGCGCACGATCATCTGGGCGATCTCTTCGGTGGAGTCCTGGGTCCGCTTGGCCAGGGTGCGCACCTCATCGGCGACCACGGCGAAACCACGGCCTTGTTCACCAGCCCGGGCCGCCTCGATAGCGGCATTCAAAGCCAGCAGGTTGGTCTGCTCGGCGATGCTGCGGATCACCTCCAGCACCCGGCTGATGGCTTGGCTGTCACTGACCAACTGGTTGATCACCGCCACCGACTGGTCGATTTCCCCCGCCAGGCGCGCAATGCTGCCCTGCTGGCTTTCCATCAGGCTGCGGCCACTGGCGCTCTCCTGATTGACCTGGTGTGCGCTGTCTGCCGCCAGTGCCGCGCTGCGCGCCACTTCCTGGGCGGTGGCCGACATTTGGTTCATCGCCGTGGCCACTTGCTCGATCTGCTCGCGCTGGCCGCTGACCGCTTGGTTACTGCGAGTCGATACCGACAGCACCTGCCCGGCCTGCTGCTCCACCGCTACCACAGTCTGCCCGACCTGCTCGATCAGGCCACGGATGCGCTGCACCGTCACGTTGAACGCCCGCCCCAAATCACCCAGCTCGTCACGGCTTTGGGCGTGGAAGCTGACAGTCATGTCGCCAGCCGCCACCTTGTCCATCACTGCGCCCAGCTTGCCCAAGGTGTCGCGG
Source organism: Pseudomonas sp. X10 (assembly GCF_054889225.1). Classification (NCBI taxonomy): domain Bacteria; kingdom Pseudomonadati; phylum Pseudomonadota; class Gammaproteobacteria; order Pseudomonadales; family Pseudomonadaceae; genus Pseudomonas; species Pseudomonas sp. X10. The sequence continues at coordinate 4,698,942 of NZ_CM142677.1, forward strand.
GTCGAGGCGTAGAAACCGCCATAGAGGTAGAGGATCAGCACCAAGACCGTGGCCAGCGCAGCAACCAGACCTATCATGTGCAGCCGGTGCTCTGCCAGGCGGTCCTGCAACTGCTCCTGAAGGAAACCGAGGGTGGCATCGTTGAGTTGGTAGGTCTGGGCCATGAGCCCGCTGACCTGGTCATAGAAGGTCTGCCACGGCGCGTCGAGGGTCTCGGCCACCACCACCTGCTCCTCGAACAGTTCGCCAGCCTGCTTGAGCGTCGCTTGGCTGCTGGCCGCCTGGCTGCCCAGGCGCGCCTGGGCACGTGGCTCCGTGGCCAGGGCATCCTGCAGGCGGATAGCGTAATCGGCAGCAAGCGGCTCGAGGCGCTGTAACAGCTCTTCGAAACGGGTGCTGGTGGAGGAATTGAGGAACCCCTGGCCCAGCGAGAAAGCCCCCATCGCCCGGCCTTCACCCAGTGTTTGGGTCACCTGTGGGGTGACGCTGGTCAGCAGCTCGCTCAGCTGGCGCACCGAAGACTGACTGTCCTGGCTGAGGCCGGACTGGCTGGCGACCAGCTTGCTCAACACCTGGGCCTGGACCAGCAGCTTGTCGAACAGCGCCATCTTGTTCTGCAAGGAGGATTCGCCCTGGGCCGTGGAGAAAGCGTCACCCAACTCCACGCGCTTGGCCTCGAGCACCGGGTCCGCACCGGCCAGCCCTGCCAAGCGTGCCTGCACCTGGCGCTCCAGTTCGGCAATCCGCGCCTCCACATCCCCAGCCTTGCCCGACTGGCCGAGCACCGCATTGATCTGCAAGAGGTTGCCAAGGGTTTCCAGGTCTCCACGCAGTGCCAGGCTGCCACCCAGCAAGTCGAGACTCTGCAGTTCGACCCGGGTGGCATGGAATTGGGCATAGGAATCGCGGACCAGATAGAAGCTGGTCACCAACATGGGCAGGAAGAACAGGACGCTGATCAGGCTGAACTTCATTGCGAAGCTCAGCCGGTTCATCAGTGCGATGGCCGGATAGAGCAGGTGCTTCACAAGTCACCTCCTTCGATTCTTATTGTTCTACGAAGTAGCAAAAGGCCATAGTCGGCATTCACCAAGCCTGTATAACCTATATCGAACCGAAGGTTTGTAACTTAAGGTTAATCGCTCCTTCGCCAGCTCAGGCCAGCACCGTCCACAGCGCAAAGCAGGCATACCAGAGCACGGCACAGCGCAGCAGCAACTCCCACAAGCTGTCCAGGCTGCCCAGCCCTTGCTGGCCGACCTCGGTATCCAGCACATCGTCCGCCACCCGGCCGACCTTGGCCACCAGGTGGCCGGCACTGATCTGCCAGTTCAATACTTCATGCAGCATTACCCGTCCGACCGCGACGAAGTTGCCGACCAGGGCGAAGCTCAGGGCCAGTACCCGTACTGGCAACCAGTCCATGGCATGACGCAGTTGCTCGGCCCGCTCCTTCAGCGCCGGCTGGCGGCTATGCCCTGCGCACAAGGCCAGCAAGCGATAGGCCAGGGCCGCGCCCGGGCCGAGCAGGAAGTACCAGAAGATCACCGCGAAAAAGCTCTGGTAGGCCTGCCACAGCAGATAGCCCTGAACCCGCGCCAGCAATCCCGGGGCATCGTCGGCAGCCACGCCCAGGTCGCGTTCGGCCACATGCAGCGCGGCCTGCTCGTCGCCCCGTCGCCAGGCATCGCGGAACGGGCCGAGCGCGGCCTTGGCGTCACCGCGCCCGAGGCTGTAGATCAGCACCAGCAAGTGCACCGGCAAGGCGACCAGACCGTAGGCCACCGGCTCCAGCACATACAGCAGCAACACCAGCAGCACGACCGGCGCCAGCACCAGGATGGACAATGTCCACCAGGGGTGCACCTTGCCGCTGCGCTCCAGCCGCACCAGTTCGCCCAAAAAGAAGCCATCGCGTTGCAACCGCTGGCGCAGGGCAGAGAACTTCTCGACCCACAACACCAGCACCAACACCAGAAAACTCATGCCTTGTCCTCGTTGTCCTGCAGGGCTGCGCGGTAACGCACCCAATCGAATGCCGGGCCCGGATCGGTCTTGCGCGCCGGGGCGATATCGCTGTGGCCGCAGATGCGCCGCAAGTCGATGGCTGGCCAGGCGTTGCGGATCTGCCGGGTCAGTTGCTCCAGTGCGGCGTACTGGGCGTCGGTGTAAGGCAGTTCATCGGTGCCTTCCAGTTCGATCCCGATGGAAAAGTCATTGCATGCCTCACGTCCGTCGAAGCATGAGACACCAGCATGCCAGGCACGGTCCAGGCAAGACACGAATTGAGTGACCGCCCCATCCCGCTCGACGAAGAAATGAGCCGACACTTTCAGGTGCTGGATACTCTCGAAGTACGGGTGCTCGTCGGGATCCAGACGGTTCTGGAAGAAGGCCTGGACCTTGCCAGTGCCGAAGCAGGCCGGGGGCAGGCTGATGTTATGGATCACCAGCAGGGAGATGCACTCGCCTTGCGCACGGCGGTTGAAATTCGGCGAGGGGCAATGGGTGACACCGGTGAACCAGCCTGTCTCGCGGTTCAATTGCATGTTTATATCCTGAAACACAAGGGATGTGTGCGTTCAGTATGCCGCGAGGCGATGACGGATGCATCGGAGAAATCACCCGCCACTCACAGGCGCAGCCGCTCGGCCACCATCTCCAGAACGACAGCTCATGGCCAGGGCGGCTGTACACACCGCCCCCCTGCCCTATAATCGCCGGCATCTAGCTTGTGGAGTCCACCATGCCGAACCTACGCCTCGCCGACCTGACCGCCGAAATCGAAGCCAACGTGCGCCGCGCGTTGCTGGAAGACATCGGCAGCGGCGACATCACCGCCCAGTTGATTCCGGCCGAGCGCCTGGCCAAGGCGACCATCATCACCCGTGAAGACTGCGTGATCAGCGGCACGGCCTGGGTTGACGCGGTGTTCCGCCAGCTCGACCCACGCGTCGCCGTGCACTGGCAGGTCGCCGATGGCGAGCGGGCCAAAGCCAACCAGGCGCTGTTCCATCTGGAAGGCCCGGCCCGCTCACTGCTCAGCGGCGAGCGCACGGCGCTGAACTTCCTCCAGATGCTGTCCGGCGTCGCCACTCGCGCGCGCTTTCTGGCCGATCTGGTCGCCGACACCCAGGTGCGCCTGCTCGACACCCGCAAGACCCTGCCCGGCCTGCGCCTGGCGCAAAAGTACGCGGTCACTTGCGGGGGTTGCGACAACCACCGCATCGGCCTGTACGACGCCTTCCTGATCAAGGAAAACCATATCGCCGCCAGTGGTGGCATCGCCGAGGCAATCACCGCAGCACGACGCATCGCGCCAGGCAAGCCGGTGGAAGTCGAAGTGGAGAGCCTGGATGAACTGCAACAGGCACTGACAGCCGGCGCCGACATCATCATGCTCGACGAGCTGAATCTCGATGAAATGCGCGAAGCGGTACGCATCACCGCCGGCAAGGCCAAACTCGAAGCCAGCGGCGGCGTCAGTGAAAGCACTTTGCGGGTGATCGCCGACACCGGCGTGGACTACATCTCCATCGGCGCCATGACCAAGGACGTGAAGGCTGTGGACCTGTCCATGCGCCTGAGCCTCTGAAGCCTACACAAGCCCTGGAGGCAGGCATAAAAAAACCGGCAGACAAGCCGGTTTTTTTATGCGGATGGCTGATCAGAAAGAAGCGTTCTGCAGGCCGTCCAGGTAGCGCTCGACATCCAGTGCAGCCATGCAGCCGGCACCGGCCGAGGTGATGGCCTGGCGGTAGACGTGGTCAGCCACGTCGCCGGCGGCGAACACACCTTCGACGTTGGTGGCAGTAGCGTTGCCTTCGCGGCCGCCCTGGACCACCAGGTAGCCGTCCTTGAGGGTCAGTTGGCCTTCGAACAGCGAGGTGTTCGGCGTATGGCCGATGGCGATGAACACGCCGTCTACCTTGATCTCGTCGCTGCTGCCGTCATTGTTCTTCAGGCGCGCACCGGTCACGCCCATGTCGTCACCCAGCACTTCGTCCAGGGTAGCGTTGAGCTTGAGCTCGATCTTGCCTTCGGCCACGCGGGCATGCAGCTTGTCGACCAGGATCTTCTCGGCGCGGAAGGTGTCACGACGGTGCACCAAGGTCACCTTGCTGGCGATGTTGGCCAGGTACAGGGCCTCTTCCACGGCAGTGTTACCACCGCCGACAACAGCCACCGGCTTGTTGCGGTAGAAGAAACCGTCACAGGTGGCGCAGGCCGAGACACCCTTGCCCATGAATGCCTCTTCCGACGGTAGGCCCAGGTAACGGGCGCTGGCGCCGGTGGCGATGATCAGCGCGTCGCAGGTGTAGGTGCCGCTGTCGCCCTGGAGGGTGTAAGGCTTGCGTGCCAGGTCCACGGCGTTGATGTGGTCAAAGACGATTTCGGTCTCGAAGCGCTCGGCGTGCTCCTGCATCCGCTGCATCAGCACCGGGCCGGTCAGGCCGTGGGGGTCGCCCGGCCAGTTGTCGACTTCAGTGGTGGTGGTCAGCTGGCCGCCGGCCTGCATGCCGGTGATCAGCAGAGGCTTGAGGTTGGCGCGGGCGGCGTAGACCGCGGCGCTGTAGCCGGCAGGGCCGGAACCAAGGATGATCACTCGCGAATGACGTACTTCAGACATGACAGACTCCTTACGACCTGGCCATGCTCGGCCAGTATCGGAACGCCGGCACCGCCGGCTGGAATAAAAAAGAACCTGCGCAGCACTTGGGGAAGGCTATAACGCACAGGTCCTGAAAACGGATTGCCTTACAGGGCCGCAGCGTTTGCCGCGAGGTAGTCGGCCACGCCCTGGGCGTCGGCCTTCATGCCCTTCTGGCCCTTGCGCCAGCCGGCCGGGCAGACTTCACCGTACTGCTCGGTGAACTGCAGGGCCTCGACCAGGCGGACCATCTCGTCGACTTCACGGCCCAGCGGCAGGTTGTTGACGACCTGATGCTGCACCACGCCTTGCTGGTCGATCAGGAACGAGGCACGCAGGGCAACGCCCGCATCGTGCTCGATGCCATAGGCACGGGTGATCTCGTGCTTGACGTCGGCGACCATGGTGAACTCGACTTCGCCGATACCGCCCTTCTCCACCGGGGTGCTGCGCCAGGCGTGGTGGGTGAACTGCGAGTCGATGGAAACACCGACCACTTCCACGCCCAGCTCGCGGAACTTGTCCATGCGGTTGTTGTGGGCAATGATCTCCGACGGGCAGACAAAGGTGAAGTCCAGCGGCCAGAAGAACAGCACGACGTACTTGCCGCGCAGGGACGAGAGCTTGAAGCTGTCGACGATGGAACCGTCGCCAAGCACTGCAGCCGCCTCGAAGTCGGGGGCTTGCTTGTTGACCAGAATGCTCATGGAAACTCCTTGAAAGTCAGTATCCGAAGGCGTTGAAAAGTTGTGCGCACTGTAGCGAGGTGGCAGAGATTAAGGAAATATCCTTCGACAATCCACCTTATAGACCTGCTCTATTTACCTACAACCTGGCTCCTTCTTTGCCTATGGACAGACCCGAAATTCCGACTTGGCTTTTGTTACAGGTGGTTTCCCCATAAGCGTCCGCCTTTCGCCGCGACGCCAAACTCGGTAAGGTCAGCGCGTTTTCCCTTATCCGGAGCGCTTTGATGCAAGCCCCTGTCCTCTCTGGCCCACAGTACCTGCGCGAAGGACTGAAACTGGTCCTGAGCCCGAGCCTGCGCCTGTTCGTCCTGCTGCCCTTGGCGATCAACCTGCTGCTGTTCGTCGGCCTGATCTACTTCGCCGGCCACCAGTTCAGCCTGTGGCTCGACGCCCTGATGCCGAGCCTGCCGGACTGGCTGAGTTTCCTCAGCTACATCCTCTGGCCGCTGTTCGTGGCCTTGCTGGTGCTGATGGTGTTCTTCACCTTCACCCTGGTGGCCAACATCATCGCCGCGCCGTTCAACGGCTTTCTTGCGGAGAAGGTCGAAGTGGTGGTGCGCGGCGAAGACAACTTCCCGGCCTTCAGCTGGGGCGAACTGATGGCCATGGTACCGCGGACACTGAGCCGCGAGATGCGCAAGCTGGGCTACTTCCTGCCTCGTGCGATCGCCCTGTTCATCCTGTCGCTGATCCCGGTGGTGAACATCGTCGCCGCACCGCTGTGGCTGCTGTTCGGTATCTGGATGATGGCCATCCAGTACATCGACTACCCGGCAGACAACAACAAGATGAGCTGGCAGGACATGCTCGCCTGGCTGCGCCAGAAGCGCTGGCAGAGCCTGGGCTTTGGCGGCATCACCTACCTGGCGCTGATGGTGCCTTTCGTCAACCTGCTGATGATGCCCGCTGCCGTGGCAGGCGCCACTTTGTTCTGGGTCCGCGAACGCGCCTGACACGAGAAAAGGCCAGCAAGCAGGCGTCATGAGCACGTCACTCCGTCGTCACATAACGGCAACCAGGGCGACGGAGACTTTTGTTCATGAGCATTCCGTCCTTGCGCGTCACCCTGGTCAGCGAGACTTTTCCACCCGAGATCAACGGCGTGGCCAATACCCTTGGCCGTCTGAGCGAAGGCTTGCGCCTGCGCGGCCACCAGGTCGAACTGATCCGCCCGCGCCAAGCTTGCGACGCTACCAAGGCCAATGACGACGATCTGATGCTATGCAGCGGCTGGCCCCTGCCGGGCTACCCCGGACTGCAGTGGGGCCAGGTGTCGATGCACAAACTGCTGCGCCGCTGGCAGCGACACCGGCCGGATGTGCTGTACATCGCCACCGAAGGCCCCCTTGGGCTCAGCGCCCTGCGTGCTGCGCGCCGGCTCGGGCTTGCCGTGGTAAGCGGGTTCCATACCAATTTCCCGCAGTATTCGGGGCAGTACGGCCTGGGCCTGTTGACCCGCCTGCTCACTCACTACCTGCGCTGGTTCCACCGGCGCACCGCCACCACGCTGGTGCCTAGCACCAGCCAACGCCTGGAGCTGGAACGGCGTGGTTTCGAACGCCTGGCCCTGATGGCTCGCGGCGTGGACGCCAGCCTGTTCAATCCCGCCCGGCGCAGCCAGAACCTGCGTGCCAGCTGGGGGCTGGGGCCTGACGACATCGCCCTGCTGCACGTTGGCCGTCTGGCCCCGGAAAAGAACCTCGGCCTGTTGCGCCCCTGTCTGCTGGCCCTGCAGCAAAGTTATCCGCAGCGGCGCATACGCCTGATCGTGGTCGGCGACGGCCCGCAGCGCGCAGCCTTGGAGCAGCAGTTGCCGGAGGCGGTGTTCTGTGGCCTGCAACGGGGCGAAACCCTGGCGCAACACTATGCCAGCGGTGATCTGTTCCTGTTTCCAAGCCTGACCGAGACCTTCGGCAATGTGGTCCTGGAGGCCCTGGCGTCAGGCCTGGGCGTGGTCGCCTATGATGAGGCGGCTGCGGCTCAGCATATCCGCCACGGCCATAGCGGCGCCCTGGCCATGCCAGGCGACCAGGCCGCCTTCATCGATGCCGCCAGTTGGTTGCTGGAAGAGGACGAGACCTTGCGCCGCGTCCGCCTCAATGCCCGCCAACACGCCAGCCGCCAAGGCTGGCCAGCGATCATCGAGCAGTTCGAGAGTCACCTGCACAGCGCCTGCCGGCAAGCTAGCCCCGTGGCCAATCAACCGGCAGTGGCGCCATTGGCGATCAAGCCAGGGTCGTCAGCGCCTCGCGGCTGAACGGCAGGATTTCTTCGTCACGGCCATCACGGACCTTGGCCGCCCACTGTGGGTCGACCAGCAAGGCACGGCCGACGGCCACCAGATCGAACTCGTCATTGCCCAAGCGTTGCAGCAACCCTTCCAGGCTGGCCGGCTGGGCCACCTTGTCGGTCTGCACCATGAATTGCAGGAACTCACCGTCCAGGCCGACGCTACCGACCGTAATGGTTGGCTTGCCGGTGAGCTTACGGGTCCAGCCGGCCAGGTTCAGCTCGGACCCAGGGAATTCCGCCTCCCAGAAACGGCGGGTCGAGCAGTGGAAGATATCCACACCGGCGTCGACCAGCGGCTGCAAGAAAGCACCCAAGGCCTCCGGGCTCTCCACCAATCGCGCACTGTAGTCCTGCTGCTTCCACTGGGAGAAACGGAAGATGATCGGGAAGTCAGGCCCCACAGCTGCGCGAACGGCCTGGATCAGCTCGATGGCGAAGCGCGTGCGGCCTGCCAGGTCGCCGCCGTATTCATCATCACGACGGTTGCTGGCGTCCCAGAAGAACTGGTCGATCAGATAACCGTGGGCACCGTGGATCTCTACGCCATCCATGCCGATGGCCTGGGCATCGCGGGCGGCCTGGGCGAAGGCGGCGATCACCTCCTGGATATCCGCGTGGCTCATTTCATGGACCAGGACCTTGCCATCCTTGACCTTCCCGCTCGGGCCGTAGCCCGGCACGCTGGCGTCGGGCTCGGTGCCCAGGCGCCGTACACTGCCCACGTGCCAGAGTTGCGGAACAATGCGCCCACCCTCGGCGTGTACCGCATCGACCACCTGTTTCCAGCCAGCCAAGGCATCCTCACCATGAAAGCGCGGGACGTTGGCATAGCCATTGGCCGCCTGGTGCCCAACCGTAGTGCCTTCGGTGATGATCAGGCCGACACCGGCCGCCGCACGGCGACGATAATATTCAACCACCTGGGCGTGGGGCACGCCGCCAGGGCAAAACGTGCGGGTCATCGGCGCCATGACCACCCGGGTCGGCAGGTCGAGGGTGCCCAAGGTGAAGGGTTGGAACAGTGCGTTGGCAGACATGCGGCGCTCCCGGGGAGTTGGAAATGCGCCTGAGCATAGGAGCCTGGGTCAGGTGGGCCCAGTACTATTGATTAGAGTGATTCCGGGGTATGGGAGAGGGCTTGCCGGGACGTCGCACTGCTGCGATGGGCCGCGCAGCGGGCCCGATTGCAGGAGCGATCCTTCGCCCCCGCCAATTCAGCCCAGCGCCTTCTCGATCGCCTGCACCACCACCGGGTCATCCGGCGCCGTGCGCGGCGCGAAACGGGCCAGGACGCGGCCGTCCTTGCCGACCAGGAACTTCTCGAAGTTCCAAGTTATATCGCCAGGAAATTCAGCTCCCTCGCCCGCCAGCAGGCGATACAGCGAATGGCGCTGCGGCCCGTTGACTTCCAGCTTGCTGCCCAGAGGGAAGCTAACCCCGTAGTTGAGGCTGCAGAACTCCTGGATTTCCTTCTCGGTGCCGGGCTCCTGTCCGGCGAACTGGTTGCACGGCAAGCCCAGCACGCTGAAACCCTTGCCCTTGAACTGCTGGTGCAGTTTTTCCAGCGAGGCGTACTGCGGCGTCAAACCGCACTTGGAGGCAACATTGACCACCAGCACCACCTGGTCCTTGAACGGTGCCAAGGGCAGGTCTTCACCGTCCAGCGCTTTCAATGTCAGGTCGTGAAATGCACTCATGACGAACTCCCCTCTCAGGTTCCCGATTGTCGCTGCAGGCGAAATCCACCCACTAAAAAGGCGCGCGGCCAAACCGTCTACCCTCCCCTGGAGAGCAAGTCCGGCTTGCCCGAGCGCCTGCGACTCTCTGAGCTTAGCGCAGAAAATCAGTGGTGATGGCCACCTTCGCCATGGATGTGGCGGTGAGCGATTTCTTCGTCGCTGGCATCACGCACATTGACGACCTTGACCTTGAAGTTCAGGCGCTGGCCAGCCAGCGGGTGGTTGCCGTCGACGGTGACATCGTCGCCATCGATGTCGCGGATGGTGACGATCTGCATCTGGCCATCGGGCGCGGAAGCGTGGAACTGCATGCCCACTTCCAGCTCGTCGACGCCTTCGAACAGGCTGCGGTTCAGAGTGCTGACCAGCTCGGCCAGGTACTCGCCGTAGGCCTCTTCCGGCTCGACGGCGACGCTCAGCTCGTCACCGGCCTGCTTGCCTTCCAGGGCCTTCTCCAGACCCGGGATGATGTTGCTTGCACCGTGCAGGTAGACCAGCGGCGCACCGCCGGAGGAGCTGTCGATGACCTCCCCGGCGTCGTTGGTCAGGGTATAGTCGATGGAGACAGCCTTGTTGGCGGCGATCAGCATGGGGCGAGACCTTTTGCATAAGAATGTAGAACGAACAAGTGTAACCAAGGCATCGCCCGATTGCGAACGCAACCCGGACAATGCCGCCCCCGTCAGTCGGGTGCTGGGTTTTCATCAGGACGAGGACGGCCACTGGGTGGTCGAGCTGTCCTGCGGACACACCCAACACCTGCGTCACCAGCCGCCCTGGCAGGCCCGCCCTTGGGTGCTGGATCCCGAACAACGGCGCCAGCGCATCGGCCAGGCATTTGCCTGTGGCTGGTGCGCGCAAGGGGCCGATAGCGATACCCTTGGCAATTGACTCAATTGCACCGCTCATATCCGAGAAGCACGCATGCAAACATTTTTCATCGCGCCGACCGACTTCGGTGTTGGCCTGACCTCCATCAGCCTGGGCCTGGTCCGCACGCTCGAACGTGCCGGGCTGAAGGTCGGCTTCTTCAAGCCGATCGCCCAGCCGCACCCCGGAGACACAGGCCCTGAGCGCTCGACCGAACTCATCGCCCGCACTCACGGCATCAAGCCACCGCCTCCCCTGAGCCTGGCCCATGTGGAGCGCATGCTCGGCGATGGCCAGCTCGATGAGCTGCTCGAAGAAATCATCACCCTTTACCAGCAGGCGTGCGCCGGCAAGGACGTGGTGGTGGTCGAAGGCATGGTGCCGACCCGTCATGCCAGCTATGCGGCCCGGGTCAACCTGCACCTGGCCAAGAGCCTGGATGCCGAGGTGATCCTGGTGTCGGCGCCGGAAAACGAGGTACTCAGCGAACTGTCCGGCCGGGTCGAGCTGCAAGCCCAGTTGTTCGGCGGGCCGCGAGACCCGAAAGTGCTTGGAGTGATCCTCAACAAGGTGCGCGCCGAGGAAGGCATGAGCGCCTTCGCCGCCCGCCTGCGCGAGCATTCGCCCCTGCTGCGCGGCGATGACTTCCGCCTGCTCGGCTGCATCCCCTACCAAGCCGAGCTCAACGCCCCGCGCACCCGCGACGTCGCTGAACTGCTCGGCGCCCAGGTGCTCAATGCCGGCGATTATGAGCAACGGCGGATGAACACCATCATCATCTGCGCGCGTACCGTGGCCAATACCGTACCGCTGCTCAAGCCCGGCACCCTGGTGGTGACCCCGGGCGACCGCGACGACATCATCCTCGCCGTCAGCCTGGCGGCGATCAACGGCGTGCCCCTGGCGGGCCTGCTGCTGACCAGCGACAGCAAGCCCGACCCGCGCATCCTCGAACTGTGCCGGGGCGCACTGCAGGCCGGGCTGCCGATCCTGTCGGTCAGCACCGGCTCCTACGACACCGCCAACCAGCTCAACCAGCTCAACCGCGAAATCCCGGTGGACGACCGCGAGCGCGCTGAGTTCATCACCGACTTCGTCGCCGGCCACCTCGATGCCGACTGGCTGCACCAGCGTTGCGGCACCCCACGCGAGCTGCGCCTGTCGCCAGCGGTGTTCCGCTACCAATTGATCCAGCGCGCCCAGCAGGCCAACAAGCGCATCGTCTTGCCCGAGGGTGCCGAGCCCATGACCGTGCAGGCCGCCGCCATCTGCCAGGCCCGTGGCATCGCCCGCTGCGTGCTGCTGGCCAAGCCCGAGGAAGTCGAGGCCGTGGCCCGCGCCCAAGGCATCAGCCTGCCTGCCGACCTGGAAATCCTCGACCCAGACCTGATCCGCGGACGCTATGTCGAGCCCATGGTCAGCCTGCGCCGGAGCAAGAGCCTCAATGCGCCGATGGCCGAGCAGCAACTGGAAGACCCGGTGGTGATCGGCACCATGATGCTGGCCCTGGACGAGGTCGATGGCCTGGTTTCCGGCCTAGTCCACTCGACCGCCAACACCATCCGCCCGGCCTTGCAACTGATCAAGACAGCCCCGGGCTGCAGCCTGGTGTCTTCGGTGTTCTTCATGCTGTTCCCCGAACAAGTGCTGGTCTACGGCGACTGCGTGATGAACCCGCACCCAAGCGCTGCCGAACTGGCGGAAATCGCCCGGCAGAGCGCCGATTCGGCCAGGGACTTCGGCATTGCGCCACGGGTGGCGATGATCAGCTACTCCAGCGATTCGGCGGCCAACGGCGAGGAAGTGGAGAAAGTCCGCGAAGCCACCTTGCTGGCCCAACAGGCAGAACATGGCCTGCAGATCGACGGCCCGCTGCAGTACGACGCGGCAGCCAACCCCGAAATCGCCCGCGAACTCGCCCCCGGCAGCCCGGTAGCCGGCCGTGCCACGGTCTTCGTGTTCCCTGACCTGAACACCGGCAACACCACCCACAAGGCCGTGCAGCGCAGCGCCGACTGCGTCAGCCTCGGGCCGATGCTGCAAGGGCTGCGCAAACCGGTCAACGACCTGCCTCGCGGCGCGCAGGTCGACGATATCGTCTACACCATCGCCCTCACCGCGATTCAGGCCAACCGCTAAAACGAAGCGGGGCAAGCCATGCCGGCTTGCCCCGCTTTTCTCTTAAAGCTTTTCTCTTGCAGCTTGCCGCTTACTGATACTGCTGGCCCGGAATCGGCAGCAGGTTGACCTCGACCCGGCGGTTCTGCGCCCGGCCATTGGCGTCAGCGTTGCTGGCGATCGGCTGGTCCGGGCCCATGCCGCGTACCGAGACCCGCGACGGGTCCACACCCTGGGAGGTGAGGTAGGTGCTGACCGACTGGGCACGGCGCTGGGACAGGTCCATGTTGTGCTGACGGCTGCCGGTACTGTCGGTGTAGCCGACGATCTCAATGTTGTTCTGGTTGAACTGCTTGAACGAGGTGGCCAGGTTGTTCAACGGCGAGTAGAAGCTCGGCGCGATGCTGGCCGAGTCGGTGGCGAAGGTGATGTTGCCCGGCATGATCAGTTTGATCTGATCGCCTTGGCGCTGCACTTCAACGCCGGTGTTGGCCATGCTCTCGCGCAGGGCGGCTTCCTGACGGTCGGCATAATAGCCATAGCCAGCGGCAGCGGCGCCCACAGCGGCGGCGCCGATCAACGCGCCCTTGCCACGGTTGTTGTGGTCGATGGCCGCACCGGCTACGGCACCGGCCAGGGCGCCGAGGCCACCGTACTTGGCCGTTTTGCTCATCCCCGTGGAGCCCTGCGCCTGACCCTGGTTGTCATAAGGGTTCTGGCTGGCACAACCGGACATCAGGGCAGCGGTGGTAGCGACGATAATCAGACGACGCATGGTGAACATGGACAAGCTCCTACTGAAATTCAAAAGTACAGCGGATCGAATACGGATCTATGCCAGCCTTGGATTGCGGCGGCGCGGAAAAATTCCGTAACGCCCCTACTAGGCCCGCACGAAAGGATTCTCGCGCATCTCGTCGCCCAGACGGGTATCCGGGCCGTGGCCGGTGACCACCGTCGCCTCTTCATCCAGGCTGTACAGGCGCTGCTTGATCGAGCGAACGATAGTCGCATGGTCGCCACCCCACAAATCCGTGCGGCCAATACTACGGCGGAACAAGGTGTCACCTGCAATCAGCAGCTTGGCATCGGCGAACCAGAAGCTCATCGAGCCCGGCGTATGCCCAGGGGTATGCAGCGCCACGCCACAGCCGCAGTCCAGTTCTTCATCATCGCTGAGCCAGCGATCCGGCGCCGGCACGGGCGTATAGGGTACGCCAAACATCTGGCATTGCATCTCCAGGTTGTCCCAGAGGAACTGATCGTCCTTGTGCAAGTGCAAGGTCGCGCCGGTCAGCTCCTTCAACTGGCCAGACGCGAGGAAGTGATCGAGGTGGGCATGGGTGTGGATGATGCTCACCACCTTCAGGCCGTGGGCATCCAGGCGGGCTAGGATCTGCTCGGGATTGCCTCCCGGGTCGACGACGATGGCCTTTTTGCTGACTGGATCGCCGATGAGAGTGCAGTTGCACTGCAAAGGGCCGACGGGGAAGGTTTCGCGGATTAGGGTGGGTCGAGTGGCATGCATGATTTTTTCCGTGGGGAGCACGTGGAGCCTTGAAGCGATCGTCCTTACATAACCTCAATTGTGCGCATTAGCCAGCGGATATGCAGCAACCGGACCGTATCCGACAGTCATTTTCAGGGCCTGCCATTGATCTTGTGCAAAACAGGACGCCGATTGCCGCCTAAACTTGCCAAGGTCAATTCGACCTGTACGCCTGCTGTACCACGCCACACGACAATAACAAGAGGAAGTATCCGGATGTCCACCCCCACACTGAAAGTATTGATATGTGCATTGACCTTGTCCGCCGCTGGCTGGGCACAGGCCGCCGACCCGATCACCATCAAGTTTTCCCACGTTGTCGCCGAGCAGACCCCAAAAGGCCAGGGCGCCCTGATGTTCAAGAAGCTGGCGGAAGAGCGCCTGCCGGGCAAGGTCAAGGTCGACGTCTACCCGAACTCGTCACTGTTCGGGGATGGTAAGGAAATGGAGGCATTGCTATTGGGAGATGTGCAGATCATCGCCCCCTCGCTGGCCAAGTTCGAGCATTACACCAAGAAAATCCAGCTGTTCGACCTGCCATTCCTGTTCGACGACATCAATGCAGTTGACCGCTTTCAACTGAGCCCTGCCGGACAAGGCCTGCTCAAATCCATGGAAGATAAGAACATCACCGGCCTTGGCTATTGGCATAACGGCATGAAACAGTTGTCGGCCAACAAACCGCTGCGTGTGCCCGCCGATGCCCGCGGCCTGAAATTCCGCGTCCAGGCCTCGGCAGTGCTCGAAGAGCAGTTCAAAGCCGTGCGCGCCAACCCGCGCAAGATGAGCTTCGCCGAGGTATACCAGGGCCTGCAGACCGGGGTGGTCAATGGCGCGGAGAACCCCTATTCGAATATCTACAGTCAGAAGATGCATGAAGTGCAGAAGTACATCACCGAGTCCGATCATGGCGTCCTCGACTACATGCTGATCACCAACACGAAATTCTGGAATTCGTTGCCGCCGGATGTCAAACCCGAGTTGGAAAAGATCGTCAGCGAAGTCACCGCCTATGTGAACAAGGAAGCCGAGGCCCTCAACCAAAGCGACAAGCAACGCATCCTGGACGCCAAGACCACCGAGATCATCACGCTCACGCCCGAGGAACGCGAAAAATGGCGTGAAGCGATGAGGCCGGTCTGGAAGAAGTTCGAAGGAGATATCGGTCCAGATCTGATCCAGGCAGCCGAGGCGGCCAACCAGGCGCAGTGAGCCCGCTGGCAGGCACCATAGGCAAGGGGTGCCTGCCTCCGTCACGCATCGGAGAACACGTATGAATGCCTTGAGGCGTATCTGGGAACATTTCGAGGAAGGCTTCATCGTCTTCCTCCTGGCCGCCATGACCCTGGTGACCTTCGTCTACGTCGTCCTGAACAACCTCTATACCCTGTTCTACTCATTGGCCGAACACTGGGAGTTCAGCAGCGAGCTGTTCAACAGCCTGGGGGACCATGTCCTTGATGCGGCGCAGTCCATGACTTGGAGCAACGCGCTGACCAAAGCCCTGTTCGGCTGGCTGATCTTCTTCGGGCTGTCCTATGGCGTGCGCACCGCTGGCCATATCGGTGTCGATGCCCTGGTAAAACTGGCCAGCAAACCGGTGCAGCGCGTGATCGGCATCATTGCCTGCCTATGCTGCCTGGGCTATGCCGGACTGTTGAGCATCGCCAGTCTCGAATGGATAGGAACTCTGTTGCGAGCTGGCATCGGCGCCGAAGACCTCGGGCATTTCGGGGTCATGCAGTGGCATATCGGGTTGATCGTACCGGTGGGCTTCGCCTTGGTCTTCATTCGATTCGCCGAGATCTTCGTGCGCATCCTCACCCACCGCCAGACCGGCTTGGGCCTGGCCGACGAGGCTGCCGAAGCACTCAAGATGACCGAGCACGAGGACGGAAAACAATGACAATCCTGTTCCTGTTCGTAGCGCTGTTCGCGCTGATGTTCATCGGCGTACCGATCGCCATTTCCCTCGGTCTGGCAGGCTCGTTGACCATCATGCTGTTCAGCCAGGACTCGGTGCGCTCCCTAGCGATCAAGCTGTTCGAGACGTCGGAGCACTATACCCTGCTGGCGATTCCGTTCTTCCTCCTGGCCGGCGCGTTCATGACCACCGGTGGAGTGGCCCGGCGCCTGATCGACTTCGCCAACGCCTGTGTCGGACACATACGCGGCGGCCTGGCCATTGCCGCGGTACTGGCTTGCGTGCTGTTCGCGGCACTCTCTGGTTCGAGCCCCGCGACAGTGGCCGCCGTTGGCTCGATAGCCATTGCTGGCATGGTCCGCTCCGGTTACCCACAGGCGTTCGGGGCGGGCATTATTTGTAACGCCGGCACCCTGGGCATCCTGATTCCACCCTCAATCGTGATGGTGGTGTATGCCGCTGCCACGGAGACCTCGGTCGGCAAGCTGTTCATGGCCGGCGTGGTACCAGGGTTGACGCTTGGCCTGTTGTTGATGATCGCGATCTATATCGTGGCCGTGAAGAAGAACATGCCGGCCCTGCCCCGCGCCACATTCAGGGAGTGGCTGACAACAGCACGCAAGGCGATCTGGGGCCTGCTGCTGATGGTGATCATCCTAGGCGGTATCTACAGCGGCATGTTCACCCCGACCGAGGCTGCAGCGATGGCCGCCGTATACTCGGCGTTCATCGCCCTGTTCGTCTACAAGGACATGAAGCTCAGCGAGGCCCCGAAGGTACTGCTGGAGTCGGCCAAGCTGAGCATCATGCTGATGTTCATCATCGCCAACGCCATGCTCTTCGCCCATGTACTGACCACCGAGCAACTGCCCCAACAAATCACCGCCTGGGTGATAGACGCCGGCTTGACCCCCGTGACCTTCCTGCTAGTGGTAAACATCGTGCTGCTGGTGGCGGGTGCCTTCATGGAGCCATCGGCGATCATCCTGATCCTGGCCCCGATCATGTTTCCCATCGCCATGGAGTTGGGTATCGATCCAATCCACCTAGGCATCATCATGGTGGTCAACCTTGAGATCGGCCTGATCACCCCGCCTGTGGGGCTGAACCTGTTCGTCACCTCCGCCGTGACGGGCATGTCGTTGACGGCAACAGTTCGAGCAGCAGCCCCTTGGCTGATCCTGTTGTTGCTGTTCCTGATACTGATCACCTACGTACCTTGGATCTCGCTGGTCCTGCCCAACCTGTTGGGTATGAGTTGAACCCGTTGCGGCGCCTGGCCTGCCAGGCCCGCGACAATCAAGGCAGGTACAACCTGAACAAGCCCCCGCCCAAGGCGCCGCCATTGGCGATCACTATCCTCCCCTTCAGCCCATCGCGCTCGTGCAGGGCTGCGATGCGCGCAGCGAAGTACAACCCCAGGCCAGTGCTACCGCTGCGCTGGTCGAGCCCCTGGACATAGTCCTGCTGCCGTTCGAGCATTCTTTCGGGATAGCCCGGCCCGTCGTCGTTAATGCTGATCAGCAACTGCTCGTCCTCTTCCTCGATGCTGATCAGCAGAGCATGGCCGGCATAGCGGATGGCGTTGTTGAGCACGTTGGAAACCACCGAGGCGACCAGTTCACGGTCGAAGAAGCCCAGCGGGCTCTGGGTCTCTATCCGCCAGGTGGCCAGGACATCACGGTGCCTGAGCACGTCCTGGTGCGCTGCCAGTTGCGCTTCGACGAAGTCGTCCAGCTCATGGTAACCGGGGCACATGGGCAACTGATTGACACCGAGCTTGTACAGCCCGAGCAACTGCACCAGCATGCCGTTGAGGTGGCTGAACTCATGCTCCATCACCCCTTGCTCGCTGCCTGCGCGCCACTCTTCGGGAATACGCGCCAGCCACTGGCTGTGGGCCTGGGTCAAGGCAGCCAGGGAGTTCTTCATGTCGTGTACGGTGGAGGCGATCACCGTGGAAAAATCCAGCCCCGGGTTGTCCTGGTTCATGCGCCGAAAATCCGGATGTGCAGTTTGCGGTAACGGTCATAGCGGCTATCGCTTTGGGGGATGCCGGCCACATGGGCCAGGCAATGACGGCACTCCTGCAGTATCGCCGGCGACGGGTTGTCCCCGGCGACACGCAACAGCGCCTGAGCAGTGTTCAAGGCGATGCTAATGTTCTTCGGTTGCAAGGCCAAGGCTCGTCGAAACATCTCCAGCGCCTCGTTCAACCGGCCTGCCTGATAGCCGCGCACGCCCTGCCGGTTGAGGTCGACCGCCTCGGTGACCGCGCCGAGCACGACCGGGTCATCCGTCAGCTTGGCGACACGCTGCATCACCTTGGGATCATCACCGTAGGTTTCCACGCAGCTCTTGAGGATAGAGGAGCCGGCACTTTCCTGCCCCAGTTGCTGCAGTTGCCTGGCCACCGTCAACGCGGCCTCGACCGAGAAAAACTGCTCCATCTTGCCCAGCCGCATCATGGCCTGCTCGGTCAGCTTGGCGGCGGTTTCCGGGTCACCGGCCTGCTGCAGGCTGGCGGCCTTCATCAACCGCGCACGCACCTGCAAGCCCTGGTCCTCGGCATTCTCCCTGGCCACTTCGCTGAGGACCGTGTTGATCTCGACCCGGGTGCGGGCATCCAGGCCGTAGCCGCTGTTCTTGTTCATCAACGCCTGGACCAGGCCGAGGTTGCTTTCCGGGTCCTTGTAGCGCGAGCTCTGGCCTTGGTTGACCGCATGCCGGTATGCCTTGGAGGCACTCTCGAAGTCTGCGTTACCCAGGGCCAGCTTGCCCAACGCCGCTTGCCGGCGCACGGAAAGCGGAGACAGGCGCACCGCCTCCTCCAGCATGTGCTGGGCCCGCCTGGAATCGCCCTGGGCCACCAGCACCTCGGCCATGCCATCGTAAAGACCGGGCATGATCGGGAAGGCCTTGAGGGCCTGCTCGTAGACCCCCTGGGCCTGGCCGTACTGGCCGCGCTTGTGCAGCAGGCTGCCCAGGGCCGCATAGGCCCACGGCGTGGCACGGCTGGCGAGGATGACCTTGAGGAACTTCTCCAGCTCATCGAAGCGATTGAGCGCTCGCAGGGCATCGGCACGGTAGCGCAGACACAGGGGGGCGAAGCGTGGGTCCTTCTTGCACAGCCCGGCACAGGCGGCCAGTACCTCGGCGGGACGCCCCCGGTCCAGGGCTTGAAGAATCGGCTTGAGCAAGGTCTTGCGTTGCACCAGTTTTTCCAGGCGCTGGGCCAGGCCGATACGGTTGAAGGGCTTGGTAAGGTAGGCGTCCGGCTCGTGCTCGAGGGCACTGAGAACAATGGCCTGGCTGCTTTCGGCGGTAACCATGATGAACACGCACTCATGGCTGATCAGTTTGTCGAGGATCAGGTCTTCGAGTACCTGTTGGCCATTCTTCTTGCCGTCGCCCAGGTGGAAGTCCTGAAGAATGAAGTCATAGCGCTTGGACGCGCACATGCGCAGCGCCTGTTCGCCGCTGTCAGCGGTGTCGACGTCCCGTACTCCCAATTCACGCAGCATGGAGCGGGTCGATGTACGGAAATCGGTAAAGTCATCGACGATCAGAAAGCTTTTTTGCCCGTACACCAGCATCAACACGACCTGTCATGGATAAATAGGGAAAGTGGCGCAGAGACAAATGCAATGACAGGCTCGGCTTCCAGGCCCAGTTCGGCGCACAAACGATAGTCAAACTGCTCCAGCGACCCGGCCATCACCCGCGGCACTGCAGGCAGTTGGACAGGTTATCGGCCGCTTGTCGGCAAAGATGAGCAATGATGGCACAAAGCCCCTAGCCTAGCAGGCCAAGCACCTTGGCCCGGGCCACCGCCTGGGTCCGCCGCTCGACGCCGAGCTTGCTGTTGATGTGGCTGGCGTGCGTCTTGACGGTATGCAGGGAGATGAACAGGCGTTCGCTGATCTGCTGGTTCGAGCAACCTTGGGCGATCAGCTCGAGCACGGCCATTTCCCGACTGCTCAGGGCTTCGCCGGTGCCTGCGCTGGGGCTTTGCACCTGCGGCAGCAGCGCCAGCAGGCTGGCCTGGATAGGGCCGCCAGCCTGCGTGGCCAGTTGCTCACGCAGCCAGTGCGGCCGCTCTTCTATCAGGTGCTGGAAAGGTTGCAGCACGCCTCCCCGCGCCGCCTCCAGGGCCAGCCCCAGCAGGTCCCGGGCCTCTTTGTCGCGGTCATTGGCCAGCAACAGGGCGACCCATTGGCACAGGGCGCAGACACTGAGCATCAGGCCCCCCGTGGCCTGGCCACGTTCGACCAGCGCCTGCAAACGGGTACCCGCCTCGGCCAGGCGTCCTTGAGTCTGTTCGAGCTGGGCTTGTTGCAGCTCGATGTGCAGTGGCAGCAAGGGATGGAACTCCGGCGCGGCCGCCGCCTGCTCCCCGCCATAGGTCTGGCCCAGGCGCAGCAACCAGGACTCGGCCAGGTCGGTACGCCCCTGGGCCAGCCACAGCTCGCATTTGACCAGGGTGATCATGGCCAGGTAGTAGATCGGCGGCACATCCCAGATATGCATCAAGCGCTCGGCTTCGGCCAGCTCGGCAAAAGCCTCGGCAAAGCGCCCTTCGCGGCCATCCAGCGAAGCGATCACGCAATGCCCGATCAGGACGCTGATATCGCGGCAAGCCCGGGCCTCGCTCAGACCGGCCCGCAGGCGGCTGCGGCTCTGGACAGGCTGCAGCCGGGTCGCCAGCAGATAACCTTCGTACAACGTCAGGCGCGCGCGGATCGCATACAAGCGCTGCCCAGACAGCCCCTGTAGGCGCTGCAAGCCCTGGCGGACCTCATCCAGCGCCCGCAGGACCTCGCCCCGGGCATGTAGCACCCGCGCCCGGTCGTAATAGGCCAGCGCCTCGAACAACGGGTTGCCGACTCGCTGGGCCAGCTCCAGGGCGTCGCGGTTCCAGCCCCGTGCGCGCCAGAAATCTGCATCGACGATCGCTAGGTTGGACAGGGTCGAGAGGCATACCAGACGCTGCCCATAGCGTTTGCAGGGCAGGCTCTCAAGCGCTTCGCTGCAGTAGGCCAAGGTCCGCTCACGGTCCCCGCGGCCACGGGCAATCACGCCACTGAGGGCCAACCACTGGGCCAGCATGGACTTCTGCGCCGTGGCCGAGGGCGCGGGTAAGAAGCGGCTCAGGTGACTGGCCAGCTCTTCGGCCGCATCCAGTTGGCAGGCTAGGCCCAGGGCCCAGCTGTACAGCACGATCAACCGGGGCGTACTGATCAGCAGACTGTCCGGCAGGTCCATCTTCCACCGCAACAGCATGCCGACGTTCTGCTCGGCCAGCAGTTGCTCCTCCGACAGGCTCTGCACCAGGTTGGCCGCCACGTCCAGGTGCCCGGCGCGCAAGGCCTGCTCCACCGCCTCGTCGAGCAGCCCCTGGGCCTGGAACCAGCGGCAGGCCCGCAGGTGCAGGCTGCCAAGGGGCTGGGCCTGGCGGCTGCGCAGCAGGTCGGAGAACAGATGGTGATAACGGAACCAGCGGCCATGCTCGTCCAGCGGCACCAGGAACACCTGGTGTGCCTGCAGATAACGCAGGATCTCGTCGCTGTCATGACGCTCGCGCAGGGCGTCGCACAGCTCGCTACAGAAACGCTCCTGGCAGGCCGTGTCGTAAAGAAAGCCTTGAACATCCGGCGGCAGGATCTCGATAACCTCTTCGAGCAGGTAGTCGCGGATCATCCCCTCACCGCCGTGCAAGGCCTGGGGCATGGCGTTGTCGTCGCCGGCTTCGCTGGCCGCCAGTTGCCAGAAGCGTAGCCCGGCCACCCAGCCATCGCTGCGTTGGATCAGGTTGTCCAGCGCTTGCCCGCGCAGGCCGGTGGGCTGTCGCCCGATCACGGCCAGGGCCTCGTCTGGGGTCAGGCGAAGGTCCTGTTCGTTGAGTTCGGTCAATTGCCGGGACAGACGCAGGCGGGCCAAGTGCCAGTCGGGACGCTGGCGGCTGGTGACCAGCAGCACCAGCCCCGCCGGAAGGTGATTGAGGAAGAATTGCAAGCAGCGGTCAAGCACTGGCCCCTGGGCCAGATGGTAGTCATCCAGCACCAGCAGCAGGGGATCATCGGGGTGCAGATAGAGGGCCAGCTCATCGAGCAAGCCATCGAGCCACTCTTCGAAGGCGAACGGCTGATGCCGTTGGCGCATCTTCAGCAGGCCCATGGCCTGGCCACCCAAGGCTGGACAGAATTGCTGCACACCTTCGAGCAAACGCTCGAGAAAGCGCCCAGGGTCACTGTCACGCTGGCTCAACCCAAGCCAAAGGCTGCGCCAGTGGGCAGGCAAGCCCTGGCAGAACTCGATGGCCAACGAACTCTTGCCAAAGCCGGCAGGCGCGTTGACCAACAACAACCGCCCCGCCAACCCTGCCTGCAGGCGCTGGCATAGACGGGCGCGGGGCACATGCCCATCAGGCAACGGCGGCCGGTAGAAACGCCCGTCCAGCAGGCCCAGGGCCTGGCTGGTGAATACGTGCGTACGGGACAGATCGCTCATGGCCAGCTCGTTCGGGTTGGGGAAACTTCGGCTGTACGGACTTAGCGAGACTAGCGGGTTGGATGACACATTTGAAGATGATTGCCGCCTTTCCCGTAAAAAAGACTACAACAAAAAGAAACAATACCTCTGGACAGCGACCCTCTTGAGGACTGCTGAGATGTCCCAAACCATAACAGAAACGCCCCGGCAAGCCGGGGCGTTCTGGGAGATCACACGGAGGTAGGTTTTTTCAACTCAGCGAATACCATCCTGACGCAGCGCCGCCGGCTGGAAATCGGCCCGGGTGGCGGTGAAGCCGAAGTCATAGGCACGCCTCTCTTCGTTCTTCATGCCCAGCGCCAGGTAACGCCCGGACTGCAGGTCGTAGATGGCCTCCAGGGTGTACCACGGCACCTGGACGTTGTAGTAGTCCTGAGAGTGGGCCTCGGAAACACGCCACAGCTGGCCACGGCCGTCGTACTGGTCGATCACAGCGGCCTGCCAGGTGTCCTCGTCGATGTAGAAGTCACGCTTG
Source organism: Pseudomonas sp. X10 (assembly GCF_054889225.1). NCBI lineage: Bacteria > Pseudomonadati > Pseudomonadota > Gammaproteobacteria > Pseudomonadales > Pseudomonadaceae > Pseudomonas > Pseudomonas sp. X10. Next base: position 4,721,861 of record NZ_CM142677.1, read on the forward strand.
GCGTAGATATGCCGCTGGCCTGGCTTCAGGGTCGCGACCACATGCCAGACACGGCGCAGCTCGTAGCGGGCCAGCTCCTGGTTGATATGCCCGGCCTTGAGGATGTCCGAATACTTCAGGCTTGGCGAATCGAGCTTGTAGCTGTTGGAGGCGATGTACATCTCCTTCTTGCCTTCGAGCTTCCACTCGTAGCGATCAGGCGCGCCGTTGTACATGTCCAGGTTGTCGGAGGTCCGCAACCCGTCGGCGGCGGTACCCGGACCGTCGTAGGAGACTTGCGGCGCCGCACGCACACGGCGCTGGCCGGCGTTGTAGATCCACGCCTTGCGCGGCTCCTTGACCTGGTCCAGGGTCTCGTGGACCAGCAGCACGGTACCGGCCAGGCGGGCTGGGGCGGTCACTTTCTGCTTGAAGTAGAACAGTACGTTGCCCGGGTTGCTCGGGTCGTAGTCCTTCATCCGGTCGCGGAAGACGAACTGGTCCTGGAAGTACACCAGGCTATAGGAGCCGTTTGCCTGTGGCGTGGCCTGGGTCACCAGGCGGGTCACGCTGCCGCCCCGGTAACGGGTGATGTGGTTCCAGATCACCTCCACGCCGCTCTTGGGAATCGGGAACGGCACAGCGGTCTGGAAGTCGTTCAGGCCGTTGCCGCCCTCGACCAAGGTGGTCTTGGTGGCGTTCTGCTTGATCGCGGCAAAGACCTCGTCAGGCACGGTGGAGCCACGGTGAGTCGGGTAAACCGGGATCTTGAAGGTCTCCGGATAGCGCTTGAACATCGCGACCTGGCCTGGCGACAGCTTGTCCTTGTACTGGTCGACGTTCTGCGCGGTGATGGTGAACAGTGGTTGTTCGTTGCCGTAAGGATCGGAGAGGAAGCCCTTGGCATCGGCGTTGCCCGCCGTTTTCGACAGGGGTTGCCAGGCGCTGATCGAACCGTCGGCATTACCGGCCTTCTCCGCGCCCATCGGTGTCAGTGTGGTCCCGAGCTTGGCCGCCTCGTCGGCGGAAACCGCAGCCATGACGCTGGTCGCCAGCAAGGACAGGCCCAGCACACCGGCTTTCAGCAGACTCTTGGTTGTATTCATTCTGGTGTCGTCCTGGATCAATATTCTTAGAAGTTCACGCCGAAGCTGAGGGCGATGAAGTCGCGGTCATCCACGGTGGTGTACTTGCCGTCGAAGAAGTTGGTGTACGACAGGCTCGCGGTGTAGGTGTTCTGGTACTCGGCGTCCAGCCCGAGGCTGATAGCCTTGCGGCCTTCCTCGAAGTTGCCGCCAGGACCGGGCGAATAACCGGAGACGTCATGGGACCAGGCCACGCTGGGCTTGAGGTTGACCCCGGCGAAGACGTCGTTGTAGTCCCAGATGGCGCGGGCGCGGTAACCCCAGGAGGTGCTGGTGGCGTAACCGTCGTTCTCGCACTTGCGGCTGAGGTTGGCCGTCTCGCCGCCACCGGAACCACCAATGGTGCTGTTGTTGAGGATTGCCGAGCAGGTATTGAGGCCGCCGGTATCCGGCAATGGGCCAGGGCCGTAGACCGGGTCACGACCATAACGGGCCTTGTGCGCGCTCTCCAGGCCACCGATGTGGGTCACGCCCACTTCACCCACCACGGTCAGGCGGCTGGCCCCCATGACCTGGTCGAAGAAGTGCGTCAGCGTAGTCTGGAACTGAGTGACTTCCTTGCGCCGGTAGCCGTGCAGGTCCTGGCCTGGGGTACCTTCCAGCAACGAGGCGTTACCCAGCGCGCCACCCAGCGGACGAACGCCGGCGAAGAGGATATCGGTGGTGTTCAACTGAACCGGAGCATTGGGCCGGTAGCTGATTTCGCCGCTCCACGCGGTGCCGGTCGGCAGGGTGGTGGAGAAGCTCAGGCCATACAGGCGGATGTCCTCGGGGTACTCGACGAAGTACTGCGAGTTGCCAGCCACGATCAACGGCGCCAGTGCCTGCAATGCCGGAGGTAGCGCACCGATGCCGGCGAACACCGACGGATCGGCGCCAGTGGCGCTGAAGATCGGGGCGCGGCTGTGGTAGTTCATGAAGTAGGCGCCGAACTCAGTGCCCAGCGGGTCGTACATGTAGCGCAGGGCAACGCCGAACTGGCCGCTGTCACGGGCGTCGCGGTCAGCACCACGGCGCACCATCACCCCCTCTTCGTTGAGGTTCACGCCCTGGCTGGCCAGGAAGGCCTGGGCAGCTGGCGGCACGGTACGGCTGCTGTTAAGCACGCGCAGGTTGTCGGTACAGCCGTCGGCGATGATGTCCGGCTGGGAGAAGAAGGTGCCGCAGTTGTCGACGACGGTCTGGTCCCATTCGAGTTGGTAGAAGGCCTCGGCCGAGAGGTTGTCGGTCAAGCTCTGGGAGACGTAGAACATGTTGACCGGGATCAGGCCTTCCTTGACCTCGGCGCCAGGGCGACGGAAGGCGGCCACGTCGATTGGGTTGATCGCGTTGATGCCGCTACCGATGAAGGTACTTTCACCCCAGCTCACCACCTGCTTGCCTAGGCGGACCGAGCCTGGCTGATCGCCAATGGAGTAGTTGTGGTAGATGAAGGCGTCGAGCAGTTCGGCACCGGACGACTTGGCGCCTTCCTTGCGGTTGGAGTCGCTGATGTCCTTGAACTGGCGGTGTTCATCCTTGAGCTCGAAGTCGTACCAGTACTTGCCCCGGACGAATATCCCGGTGTCGCCGTACTTGAGCTCCAGGTCGTGGATGCCCTTGAAGATCTTGGAGAAGGTTTCACCGCGTTTGAAGTTCAGGTGACCGTCGTCGGAGGTCTGCGACAAGCCCTTGCCGCCGTTGTTGACCCCGATCAGATTCTTGTTCGGTTTGGCCGTCGACCAGCTGGCCCCTACGGAGAGCGACGAGTCGAACTGGCCTTCGATTTCCCCGATGTTGAAACTGACGCCGAATGCAGGCCCGGCGAGCGTAGAAGCGAGGCTGACGGCCAGAGGCAGTTTAGCCCGGCGCCAGAACAGGTTTGCTGATGTCATCGACGCTACTCCATGTACTTTTTTTGTTATGGCAGTGAGTCCTTCCAGAAACGCCCCTGTCGTCCAGTGCGCTGGCACCTGCTTGCAGCAGCCGTGACATGCGCGATGGTGCGGCTCCTCGTTCCTGAAAATTCCCTGATCCGACTATAGCCAGCAGGTACAGGTGCTTGATCCCTCTAAAGTGTGATTTGCGTTCCCTGCTTGCGACCTGCCGCGAATAGCCGACCTGTGTGGTGGCAGAGGGAAGAATGGCTCAATTTCACCGTTTGACAAGCCGCGAGGCTCTCTGGCGTGCGGTTCACGCCCCGAAGGGCGTGAACGCTGCCAGCTCTTCACAGAGTCGATAGGAAAGCGCTGTTACTGGCCTGCCATTGGCTGACATCAACGCGGATACGCTTCTTGTCGAGCTTGCCAACGCTGGTCTTGGGAATTTCAGTAACAATGGCAATCTGACTCGGAATGGCCCACTTGTTGATGTGCCCCAGCTCGACAAAAGGCTTGAGATGGTCCTTGAGCGTCCGGGCGTCGATGCTCTGGTCCTGGTGCACCACCAGCAGGGCGAAGGGCCGCTCTCCCCACTGCGGATCGGCGATGCCGACCACCGCCACCTCGCGGACCGCCGGATGGCGACTGATCAGATCTTCCAGGTCGAGGGAGGAAATCCACTCGCCTCCTGTCTTGATCACATCCTTGATCCGATCGCGGATATCGATGAAACCCATGCTGTCGAGGGTGGCGACATCACCGGTGTGCAGCCAGCCGCCTTCCCAGAGTTCTTCGCTCTTGCCCGGCTCACGGAAGTATCCCATGGTCAGCCAGGGCGCGCGCAGCACCAGCTCGCCCTGGCTCTCGCCGTCGGCAGGAAGGAAATTGCCGTCGTCATCGACGATAGCCGCTTCCACCAGCGGCACTGGCACACCGGCCTTGATACGGTAGGTGACACGCTCATCCTCGCTGCCGGCCAGCAATTCGTCGTTGAGATGGGCGCAGGAGATCAGCGGGCAAGTCTCCGACATACCGTAGGCAGCGGTCAGCTGAATACCGCGGACCTTGGCCGCTTCGTATAGGGCGCGGTTGAGCGCGCTGCCGCCGATGATGATCTTCCAGCCGTCGAAGTCCTGCTGCTGGGCCGACTTGGCATTGAGCAGCATCTGCAGAATGGTCGGTACACAGTGGGAGAAGGTGACCTTTTCCTTGCGCCACAACTCGACCAGCAGCTCCGGGTCGTAGCGCCCCGGATAGACCTGCTTGATCCCGAGCATGGTGGCCGCGTAAGGAATGCCCCAGGCGTGCACATGGAACATCGGAGTGATGGGCATGTACACGTCGTTGCTGCCGAGCAGGCGCACACTGTCGATGCTGCCGGTGACCGACGCTTCAGCCAGGGTATGCAGCACCAACTGGCGGTGGGTGAAGTACACCCCCTTGGGGTTGCCGGTCGTGCCCGTGGTGTAGAAGGTGGTGGCCACCGAATTCTCGTCGAAGTCCGGGAAGTCGTAGTGCGGGCTGGCAGCGGCAAGCAACTGCTCGTACTCGCCGACCAGGTTGGGCAAATCGGCAGTCTTCTCCTCACCATCGGTCAGCAACAGGGTCTTCTCGACCGTGGTCAGTTGCCCGGCGATGGCCTGGTAGAGGCCGACGAAATCGCTGTTGACCAACACAAAGCGGTCTTCGGCGTGGTTCATGGTGTAGAGGATCTGCTCCGGCGACAGCCGCACATTGATGGTATGGACCACAGCGCCGATCATCGGAATGGCGAACATGCACTCCAGGTAGCGATGGCTGTCCCAGTCCATCACCGCCACGGTGTCGCCGGCCTTGACCCCCGCCTCGGTCAACACATTGGCCAGCCGCGCGATGCGCTCGTTGAGTTGCAGGTAGCTGAAGCGCAACTGGTCGCGATAGACGATTTCGCGAGTCTTTTCATAGCGGCCGCCGGACATCAGCAGACGTTTGATCAGCAACGGAAAGGAATAGGCGCCTTCGGCAGGCGGGATGATGCGAGTCTGCAGCATGGGAGTCCCTTATCTGGAGTAACACAGGTTGGGCGATTCAGCCCTTACTCTAGAACGGAGCTCCAGCGGTCAAATCAGCCAAAGGAATGATTTGACCGCTGCGGGTATGAGTGGCCATGTGCCTTTATGCCGGGGCCAATGGTCTTGCAAAACCCCGAACAGCGGCGGCACAACGGCCCTGCCCTCAATGCATCTCGGTCAAGGCGATCTTCACTCCCAACCCCACCAGCACAGCGCCCATGGCGCGGTCGAACCAGTGGCCCATGCGGGCGAACCCGGCGCGCACACGCTGCTGGCTGAACAACAGGGCCACCAGGCAGAACCACAGCCCGGTCGCCAACGCCAGGTAGACGCCATAGCCCGCCTGCACCAGCAACGGAGTGTGGGGGTCAATGACTACGGTGAACAGCGACAAGAAGAACAAGGTGGCCTTGGGGTTCAGGCCATTGGTCATGAAACCGGCCACATAGGCGGCGCGCCGGCTACGCAGCGCCGGAGTCGGCTGCATCCCCTCCTGCGCCGTTGGCGCCGGCCTGGCGCGCAAGGCCTTGAAGCCGATGTACAACAGGTAGGCGGCAGCCAGCCATTTCAGGGCGTTGAACAGCATGATCGACTGCGACACGATCAGCCCGATCCCCAGCAGCGAGTAACCGACATGCAGGAAGATCGCAGTCCCCACGCCAAAGGCGGTCCAGGTCCCGGCGCGACGGCCATGGGTCACGCTTTCGCGCACCACCACGGCGAAATCCGGGCCGGGGCTGGCCACGGCCAGCAGGTGAATCAGGGCAACGGTGAGAAATTCTGCCCAGTACATGGGACTGGCTCCTTGCAACAATTGGATACAAGCGGTGTAGATTACTGACTTGTCCTTCCGAGCGACAGGTACAGTTGAGGTGTATCTGTGCCTGCGGCGCGGCATGACATCCGCCTCTAAAAGGCGTTAACGTGCCCAGCCATTGCCCCACGACCTGAAGCCCAACGCCTCACCGCCACCACCGGAGTCCCCATGCCAAGCCTGCGTCGCGCCGTGTTTCTCGACCACCAGTCCCTGGACCTGGGGGACCTCGATCTGAGTCATCTGGAACAGCAGTTCGACAGCCTGCAGCTGTATCCGGCCACTGCCCCCGAGCAAGTCGCCGAGCGCCTCCAGGGCGCAACCGTGGCAATCAGCAACAAGGTCATGCTCGATGCCGCCAGCCTGGCGGCCAATCCACAACTGCAACTGATCCTGGTGGCCGCCACGGGCACCAACAATGTCGACCTGCAAGCCGCACGCGCCCAAGGCATCACTGTCTGCAACTGCCAGGGCTATGGCACGCCATCGGTGGCCCAGCACACCCTGGCTTTGCTGCTGGCCCTGGCCACGCGCCTATGCGACTACCGCCAGGCCGTTGCCGAGGGACAATGGGCAAAGGCCAGCCAGTTCTGCCTGCTGGACTTCCCCATCGTCGAGCTGGAAGGCAAAACCCTCGGCCTGCTCGGCCATGGCGAACTCGGTGGAGCCGTGGCACGGCTGGCCGAAGCGTTCGGCATGCGCGTATTGCTCGGGCAGATTCCAGGCCGCCCGGCGCGCGAAGGGCGCCTGCCGTTGGACGAGTTGCTGCCGCAAGTCGACGCCCTGACCCTACACTGCCCACTCAACGAACAGACCCGGCACATGATCGCTGCCCGCGAACTGGCGCTGCTCAAACCTGGCGCCCTGGTGGTGAACACCGCGCGTGGCGGGCTGATCGACGAACAGGCGCTGGCCGACGCTCTGCGCAACGGCCACCTGGGTGGCGCCGCCAGCGATGTGCTGAGCGTCGAACCGCCGGTCAACGGCAACCCGCTGCTGGAGCCGGACATTCCGCGCCTGATCATTACCCCGCACAGTGCCTGGGGAGCGGTGGAGTCACGCCAGCGCATCGTCGGGCAACTGAGCGAGAACGCCCAGGCCTACTTCGCTGGCCAGCCACGGCGGGTAGTGGGCTAAGCACCTGCCTGCTCTGATACACTCCGCCACTTTTTTCAGGAGGCGTCGTTCATGGACCCGCGCAGTGAAGTGTTGCTTCGTCAGGCCGAACTTTTCCAAGGGCCGCTGCTGCTCGCCGGACTGCCCGCCGATGACCTGCTCGGCCAACTGCCCAAGGCCAGCGGCTGGAGCTGGCATGCCGGCGACCAGGCCCTGCTCGACAGCCGCTTCCACGGCCGTAGCCACTATGGTGTGGACGTGCCCGGCGCCGCCTTCGACGCCGCCGTGCTGTTCCTGCCCAAATCCCGCGAACTGGCGGCCTACCTGCTCAATGCCTTGGCGGCGCGCCTGGCTGGCCGCGAGCTGTACCTGGTCGGCGAGAAGCGTGGCGGCATCGAAGGCGCGGCCAAGCAACTGCAGGCCTTCGGCAAACCGCGCAAGCTCGACAGTGCGCGTCACTGCCAGCTGTGGCAGGTAACGGTGGATAACGTGCCTGAAGCCAAGCCCCTGGAGACCCTGGCCGAACGCTTCGAACTGCCGCTGTCCGACGGCCCGCTGCAGGTGGTCAGCCTGCCAGGCGTATTCAGTCATGGCCGCCTGGACAAAGGCACAGCCCTGTTGCTGGAGCATCTCGACGATCTGCCGGTCGGCCATGTGCTGGACTTCGGCTGCGGTGCAGGCATCCTCGGCGCGACGGTGAAACGCCGCTACCCGGCCAGCCAGGTGACCCTGCTGGATGTCGATGCCTTCGCGGTTGCCAGCAGCCGCCTGACCTTGGCTGCCAATGGTCTGGAAGGTGAGGTGATCAGCGGGGATGGTATCGCTGCCGCGCCCCAGGACCTGGTGCTGATCCTGAGCAATCCACCGTTCCATACCGGCGTGCGCACGGATTATCAGGCCTCGGAAAGCCTGCTAAAAAAATCCAGCGAACATCTTCGAAAAGGTGGCGAACTACGCTTAGTAGCCAATAGTTTCCTGCGCTATCAACCACTGATCGAAGGCGCCCTGGGCAATTGCCAGACCCGTGCTGAAGCCCAGGGTTTTCGGATTTACCAAGCAACACGCGGATAAAAACAGGGCTTGCGCAAAGCGGATCACCTAGGCAGAATCCGCCCCGTCCTAGGGGAGTAGTCTCCCGCGAGCACCCTGCTCGCCCGGCACGCGTCAACACACTTGGCCCACAGGCCATGGCGCGTGCGACCCAGCTCTGAAAAGAGAGATCCGCGCAGACGGATCCAGGGTTTGACAAGACCTATGACACGCACACCTTACCCGGGGCGGGGAGGTCGTACGTGTCATAGCCGTGTCGACCCGCCCCCGTAGGAATCCTGATGCTGGAATCATTGCTCGTCCCGACCGCGATCGTCGCCCTTGCCGAAATCGGTGACAAGACGCAATTGCTCGCGCTCATTCTCGCGGCCCGCTTTCGCAAGCCTTGGCCAATCATCGCCGGCATCGTCGCCGCCACCCTGGCCAACCATGCCGCCGCCGGCGCGGTAGGTGCCTGGGTCAGCGCCTTCCTCAGTGAAACGGTCCTGCACTGGATCCTCGCCGCCAGCTTCACAGCCACAGCCCTGTGGACCCTGGTCCCAGACAAGATGGATGACGACGAATCCAGCTCCGCCCGCCGCTTCGGCCCGTTCGTGACGACCCTGATCGCCTTTTTCCTCGCCGAAATCGGCGACAAAACCCAAGTCGCCACGGTAATGCTGGCGGCCCAGTACCCGCACCTGATCATGGTCATCATCGGCACCACCCTGGGCATGCTGATCGCCAACGTACCGGTGGTACTGGCGGGCAACTTCGCAGCCGAGAAATTGCCGCTGACGCTGATCCGCCGCCTGGCTGCCACCGCCTTCTTCGTCCTCGCCATCGTGGCGGTCTACTCGGCGATGAAGGCCAGCGGCTGGATTGGATAAGCCAGGGATCGGGGGCGACTCCAGGGGGCGGGCACAAGTGATACATTGCCCTTACTGGCCCATCGCAGACAGCACAGGCTTTCTGCATGCCTCCACTCTTGCGGTCGCCGCAGCCCCCTGTAGGAGCCTGCGTCAACTGGCGATGCAAAGCGCAGCCTTGCCAAAGGCAGGGCTGCCCGGCAGCCCATCGAGAGCAAAGCCCTCGCTTACCGACACACCGCCTGCGATGGGCCCGGGCAACGCCAGCGACTTACTTCTTGGCCGCCTGATACAACGGCATCACCTTCGGAATCGCCGCCTGCAACGAGGCAATCCGGCTGTCGGACGCCGGGTGCGTGCTCATGAACTCCGGCTGCGAACCGCCCGAGGCCTGGCTCATCTTGTTCCATAGGGTGATCGCGGCGTTCGGGTCGTAGCCGGCGCGAGCCGCCAGCTCCAGGCCAATCAGGTCGGCCTCGTTCTCGTTGGCGCGACTGTTGGGCAAGGTCATGGCGTACTGCACTACCGTATCGGCTACCGCCAAGCTGTCCTGCCCCAGGCCGAGCAAGGCACCTGCACCTTGGCGGGCCATCTGCACACCATAGGCTTTGGACATGGCTTCACGCCCGTGTTCACGCAGGGCGTGGGCGATCTCGTGGCCCATGACCGCGGCGATCTCGTCGTCAGTCAGCTTGAGCTTGGTGATCAGGCCACTGTAGAAGATGATCTTGCCGCCAGGACCGCAGTTGGCATTGAGTTCGTCACTCTGGATCAGGTTGACTTCCCACTTCCACTGGGCGGCATCTGGGCGGAACTGCGGCGCCTGGGCGATCAGCCGGTCGGCGATGGCCTGGACCCGCTTGGCATTAGCGCTGGTCTTGTCCAGCACACCTTGGCTCGAAGCCTCGCCCAGAGTCTGCTGGTATGACTGGGCATACATCTGATTGACCTCGTCGGTCGAGAGCATGCTGAACATGTACTGCTTGCGTTCGACACCCACCGCGCCACCGCTGGTGGTGTTCACCGCCTGACAGCCGGCCAGCAGGATGCTGGCGCCCAGTACACTGACAACAAAGGATCTACGCATGAAAACACTCCCTTTTTACATGCCGCGTATCCTAGGCCGACTTGCCTGACCCCGCTATAGCCACTAGGAAGTTTTCTCCCGGCGGCAGCCCGAGCCGGGAGTGCCCCATCAGGCCGGGGTGAGGCACTCCGGCGCATCGAGCTTCGGGTCGTTGACAAAGGTCGCCAGCACCCGCTCGCGCAAGCTCACCGGGTCGCTGGCCAGCAACTCATGCAAGCGCGGCAGCAGCGTATCCGGGTCGAGCCAGGCTGCCTGGCCTTCGGCATCGAGGATCAGTGGCCGGCGCTGGCTCATCGCGGCCTGGGTCACCACGGCACAGCTCAGCCACACCTGCTCCTGTACCGGGTAGGCCTCCCAGATCGCGGCGAAGTACAGCGACGAGCCCTCCCCCGGCGTCAGCCAGTAAGGGCGTTTGCGCACGTTGCCGCGCCACTCATAGAAACCGTTGGCCGGCATCAGGCAACGGCGCAGGCGAAACGCCTCGCGAAACATCGGTTGCTCCACCAAGGTTTCGGCACGGGCATGGGCGGGCGTGCGCGACAGGTCGGTCAACCAGGGGGGGGTCAGCCCCCAACGGGCCCGTGCCAGCTGCCGCTGGCCGTCAAGCTGCCGCTGGATCAGCACCGAGGCGCCGGGGGAGATGTTCCATTGCGCCTGCTGGTCAGCAGGAAAACCTGGCAAGGCGGCAAAAGCCGGGGACCAGCGAAACAGGGCGTAGCGTCCACACATGAGCGATCAAGACCTAGCAAATCAGGGTTCCGGGAATGCTCTCCGGTTCGTCGCCGGCAAGTGGCTGGGCGCCATTGTACTCGGCGATCAGCTGCCGTGCGTAATCGGCCTGCTCGTCGGCCACCGCCAGGCCCAACAACCCCTGCATCGGCAGCTCGCCGACCGCGCCCATCAGGTCACGCCCGACCAAGTGCACCTCGATACCTTCACTATCAAGCATGCCGATCAGCAGCTCGGCCTCCAGCAGGCTCTCCGGCTCGTAGATTCGCCGCATCAGTCATCCTCGCGTTTCACATCGAGCATCCATTCGTCACCATGTACCTGCAGGATGAACACGACCGGACGGCAGCAGACCTGGCAATCCTCGATATAGGTCTGGTCGCCGCCCGACAGGTCAAGGGTGGTCTCGACCTCTTCACCGCAATAAGGACAATCGTAGATCGCAGTTTCCAGCATCGCGGCCTCCGCAGTGACTTGTGCGTATAATTGCCGGTCTATTTACAGGTCCTGTGTGTGTCCGAGCCTTTTTTTCGGCCCCCGGCCTTACCTTATTACCCTAGCCGTTTCCAACAAGAGAGCATGATGGGCGAATTCGATGCCATCCGACCGTACGACGACGCTGAGGTCCCTGCCGTTCTGGCACGCCTGCTCAGCGACCCGGCATTCCTCGATATCCTCACCCACTTCCGCTTCCCACGTGCGGCCGGTGCCTTCGGCTGGTTGCTCAAACCCCTGATCGCCCGGCGCCTGCGCAAGGAGTTCGCTGGAGTCAATTGCGTTTCGACCTTGCAAGACAAAGTCGAGTACTACGTCGACCAAACCATCGAACGCGCCACAGATGGCGTCACCTATACCGGGGTCGAGCAACTCAAGTCAGGCACCGCCTACCTGTTCCTGGCCAACCACCGTGACATCGTCATGGACCCGGCCTTCGTCAACTATGCGGTGTACCACGCCGGCCTGCCGACGCCACGCATCGCCATCGGCGACAACCTGCTGCAGAAGCCTTTCGTCAGCGACATGATGCGCCTGAACAAGAGCTTCATCGTGCACCGCTCGCTCAGTGGCCGCCGCGAGAAGCTCGCGGCCTACCAACTGCTGTCGGCCTACATCAATCATTCGATCCGCAACGATTGCGTATCGATCTGGATCGCCCAAGCTGAAGGACGCGCCAAGGACGGTGACGACCGCACCGACTCAGCGATCCTCAAAATGTTCCACATGAGCCGCAAGAGCGAGCCGTTCGGCGCGGTGATCCAGAGCCTGAACCTGATCCCGGTGTCGATCAGCTACGAGTACGACCCCTGCGACCTGGCCAAGGCCCGGGAGCTGTACATCCGCGCCACCACGGGCACCTACAGCAAGGAGCCCGGGGAAGATGACATCAGCATCGCCCAAGGCATCACCGGCTACAAAGGCCGCGTGCACATCAACTTTGCCCCGCCGGTGACCGAGTATTTCGAGGACACCAAGCAACTGGCAGGGGAAATCGACCGCCTGATCCTCGGTGGCTACCGGTTGTTCCCGGTGCATTACCTGGCGTATGCGGCGTGGGCCGAGGCTGACCCTACGCTGACGGTGCCAGCGGTGGACACGCTGTTCCCGGCCGAGGAACTGGCAGCCGCCCGGACAGAATGGCAGCGTCGCCTGGACGCCTGCCCGATCGAGCACCAACCGTACCTGATCCAGCAGTATGCGACGCCGGTGCGCAATCAGTACCAGGTCAAGGCAGCCAGCCCGGTCTTGTAGGCCCATGGGCTCTGCCGGGGTTGCAGCCTAGCGGCAGGCTCGCTCAGAGCCAGGTACTGAACCAGGACAGCAACAGCGCCATGGCCAGAAAGGAAAAGCCCAGGATGTAGTAGAAACGGTGCACACGCTGCCTCAGGTCATCGACCAGCGTGTCATCGGTCGCCAGGCTTTCACGGACCAAGACTTCGCGGCGCCGGGCGCTGTGCAGCAACAGGCCGCCAGGGCAGGTAATCAGCAGGGCCAGCAGGTTGATCAGCTTGGCCGGATGGGCGGCCAGCAGCCCCCAGAGCACTTGCAACGACATCGCAGAACCTCGAAAAAATACAGCGAAGGCCGGCATTCTACCCAAGCCAGCCCTACCCGCCTGCCCTTTGCGACAAAATGACGGTTGATTTCATCTGTCACACGCTCGTCATCCAGACAAGCCACCCTGTCGGCCTTTGCCTCATACCGGAGCTTGTCATGCTGCACGCCGAAAACCAGGATCGCCTCTATCTGGTCGCCCAGAGCGACGAACAGCAAGCGCTGATCGACGGTTTCGCCATCAATGTCCAAGACCGGCAGTGGCTGGTCTATTGCGCCCTTGGTGGCCATGCCCACCAAGACTTGCCCGAAGTCGATGCGCAGACGGGTATCAGCATGCTCGACCTCTACGTCGAAGCTGCCTGACGCCCCGGGAACGAAAAAGCCCGCTGCCTGGTCGCCAGGCAGCGGGCTTTTTCATGCTGGTCGCAGAAGCTTACTCGCCCAGTACCTGACCGATGGTCGGGTCCTTGAACAGGCGGGTCAGGGCATCGCTGAGCACATCGCCGACCAGCTTGGTGTTGGTTTCCTGGTTCGGCGCCATGCCGAAGCGCTGGTCCAGCGAGGCGCCATAACGGCCGCTGTAGCGGCGGGTGGCGTTGGATACGTCAGCGCGGAAGGTAGCACCGATGGTGGCTTCGGTCACATACAGGCCTTCCTTGGGCGACTGGTACTTCAGCTCCGCCAAAGTCACGGTCAGTTGCGGTGCGTTGTTGGCATTGGCCGTCGGGGTGAAACCGAGCAGGCGCACCGCAGCTTCGGCCTGGGCCTGCAACTTGGGCAGGATGTCGTTGCCGCTGACAGTGATGGTGCTGGTCTCGGGGTACAGGCCGCCACGGGTGCCCAAGGCCTGTGACGAGCGGCCATCGACTACCTTCACCACCACCGGCTGACCATGGCCGACCGGCGCCAGCTGGGCGGTGAGCTTGGGTTGCGGGCTGAGTTGTTGCGGACTGTGGGCACAACCGACCAGGCTCAGGCTGGCCACCGCGATCAAACCGAACAACAGACGTTGCAACATGCGTATTTCTCCAGAAAAAGCCGCAAAGGCGCCAGTATACCCAGGCTCTGTTCCCGTTTCATTCACGACCGCACAGGAGAGTGAAACGGACACAGCCCCAGGCTCCGAAGCATCCCGCGCCCCTGTCACAATGGCTTAACGACCTCGACGTTATGATCGGCGCAGACACACAAACAGGACACCTCGCCATGGCCTCGCTCTGGACCCTGCTCTTCCACCGCCCGCGCCACAACAGCTACGTCCGTCTGGATGCCGAGGGCAATTGCCTGGCGTTCAAGCAATGCACCCAGCCACCGGCCAGCAGCGGCTGGGTCCAGGTCAATGAAACCAATCTGGGCTGGCTGGGCCGTCCGCTGCCGGCCAGCGCCCGGGTTTGCGCCCGTGCAAGCCGTCGCTGGCAACAACGCATCCTGCCCGCTTGACAAAAACCGTAAGAAAAGTCGCGAAGAAAGACCTTTTCTGCCCGAGACATCGTTATAATCTCCCCCCGATTATAAGGACGTCTCCTGATCGGGCCCCGCAAATCGCCGAAATGACCAACGGCACCCTTCCGCTTCGCCCACAGAGAGCCTTCCACTTCAGGTCTTGCACCAGCTGATGCGCCTGCGTTTCCGGCCTTCTGCTCTGCACGAACCTGCGGGTTGCCATCGCGCAGTCCTTTTGAGGTTCACGACTCCAAAAGAGCGTGAAAAAACGGGTTTTCACAACTTCACGAGAGTGTGGCGAGCAAATGAACAGTCTGGCATGTGCAAAAGCGACAGATACGTCCCGAACAGCCCCGAACAGCTGGCAAAAGTGCTCATCCTGGATGGGTGCCTGAAGCCGGTCCACAACGCACGACGGGTACCCTTGACCATAAGTCGAATTGCCGCACTGGCGGCAAGAAGCGTTCAATAACACGAACGCAAAGACCGGTTGGCGGTGTCCGCGGAAGTTGCAAGAACTGCGAAGAATCGGACATGGCGATCCTGGCGACCCCAGGGATCCTATGCTGTCAATTTGGTGCTGTAGATTTTGGAGACGCGTTAAATGGCGCAGAACGAAGCAGTTGATGTAGTACTGGTAGGCGCGGGCATCATGAGTGCCACCCTGGCCGTACTGCTCAAGGAACTCGACCCGACGATCAAGCTGGAAGTCGTCGAAGCGATGGACTCCGGAGCCGCGGAAAGTTCCAATCCCTGGAACAACGCCGGTACCGGCCATGCCGGCCTGTGCGAGCTGAACTACACGCCCCAGGCCGCCGATGGCAGCATCGACATCAAGAAAGCGGTGCATATCAACACCCAGTTCGAGGTTTCCCGGCAGTTCTGGGCCTACCTGAGCAAGAAAGGCGGCTTCGGCTCGCCACGCGCATTCATCAGCCCCGTCCCACACCTGAGCTATGTCGAGGGTGACAAGGGTATTTCCTTCCTCAAGAAGCGCTTCGAGCTGCTCAAGCAGCACCACGCCTTCGCCGAGATGGAATACACCGAGGACAAGGCAGTGATGAACGAGTGGATGCCGCTGATGATGCCGGGCCGCCCGGCTGACCAACGCATCGCCGCCACCCGTGTGATCAAGGGCACCGACGTCAACTTCGGCGCCCTGACCAACAAGCTGCTCAAGCACCTCGGCAACGCCGAGAACGCTCAAGTCAAGTACTGCAAGAAGGTCACCGGCCTGCGTCGCAACGCCAACGGCTGGACCGTCAGCATCAAGGACGTCAACAGCGGCAGCACCCGTGAAGTCGATGCCCGCTTCGTCTTCCTCGGTGCTGGCGGCGCGGCCCTGCCACTGCTGCAGCTGTCGGGCATCGAAGAAAGCAAGGGCTTCGGTGGCTTCCCAGTCAGCGGCCAATGGCTGCGTTGCGACAACCCCGAGATCGTCAAGCGCCACCAAGCCAAGGTCTACAGTCAGGCCGCGGTCGGCGCACCGCCCATGTCGGTACCGCACCTGGACACCCGCGTGGTGGACGGCAAGAAGTCCTTGCTGTTCGGCCCCTACGCGGGTTTCACCACCAAGTTCCTCAAGCACGGATCGCTGCTCGACCTGCCGCTGTCGGTACGCATGGGTAACATCGGTCCGATGCTGGCCGTGGCCCGTGACAACATGGACCTGACCAAATACCTGGTCAGCGAAGTGATGCAGTCGATGGAGCAACGCCTGGAGTCCCTACGCCGCTTCTATCCAGAGGCCAAGGCCGAGGACTGGCGTCTGGAAGTGGCTGGCCAGCGCGTGCAGATCATCAAGAAGGATCCGAAGAAAGGCGGCATCCTGCAGTTCGGCACCGAACTGGTCGCGGCCAAGGACGGCAGCCTGGCTGCCCTGCTGGGCGCGTCGCCAGGTGCTTCGGTGACGGTGTCGATCATGCTCGAACTGATCGAGCGCTGCTTCCCCGAACAGGCCAAGGGTGCCTGGGCCGCCAAGCTCAAGGAAATCTTCCCGGCCCGGGAAAAGACCCTGGCGACCGACGCCGCCCTGTACCACAAGATCAGCGCCTACAACGACGAAGCTCTGGAACTGGTGGAAAACAGCCCAGCCCAGCACTACGCCTGAAACACCTAAGCAAAGAAAAGCGCCCCTCGGGGTAATGCTGTTCACTTAAGCTGGAGCGCCTCCAAGTGGGGCTGCTACGCAGCCCATCGCGACACAAGGCCGCTCCCACAAGGCAAACCCTCTGTGGGAGCGGCCTTGTGTCGCGATGGGCGCGCAGCGGCCCCAAAGTCTTAAGTGAACAGCATTACCCTCGGGGCGTTTTTTGTGCCTGTGCGACAAGGACACACTCATCGCCCACCACTACAGCGCTAAATCTGTAGAGCGCGCTGTAGCGGTGGGCGCAGCGGTTCAGCTGCGGGCGTTGTCGATGATCTCAATGTACTCGGCGGCATTGCGCTGGTCGGCGATCAGCTCGACGAACGTCTTGCCGTGCTCATCCTTGCCGTCCAGGTCCAGGCCGGCCTCGACGAAGAAACCGACGAAACGCTCGAAGTCATCGACGCGCAGGCCGCGGTAGGCCTTGATCAGCTTGTGCAGAGAAGGCGAGGTCACGCCATCGGCCGGCTCGAATATGAGGAACGACTTGACGTAGTCGTCGCTGATCTCGTCACCAATCACTTGTTTCTTGTCTTTACGCATTGCCGACTCCAACTGGGCCATCACGGATACTTCAAAGGCCGGCAGTTTACCCCCCGCTGGCGGCGCGTCTCAACGCGTACGTACGGTACCGGTATGCAGATCGGCCCAGACATGGCCATTCGGGTAACTGAGGAACTGCACATAAAGGGTGTCATGGCGCAGCAGGTCGATGATCACCGGATAGTCGCTCATGGGGTAGTTCAGCTTCAGGATGCGCGTCTTGCTGTCGTAGACCGGCTTCTTCAGGCTCTTGCCGCCATCGCCGTCGAAGCTGATCAGCACCTGGCTGACGCTCGCGCCCTTGCTCAAAGGTTTGCCCTTCAGCCGCATCAGCAAGGATGAGGTGATCGGGATCGGTTGCTGGCTGGACTGGCGCTGGGTGCCAACCACGATCGAATAGTCGGTTACCTGCAGCAGTTGCTGGCTCTCTGGCGCTTCCTGACGCAGGGCTAGGTCGTCGGGCGGAAGGAACTGGCTGTGCAGCGGCGCCGCAGACAGCGGCAGGCTCACTGCCAGCAGGAAGGGAAGAATCGCACGCATGTAGGGCTCCTTGGCATCGAAGAGGCACTCTAGCATGGGGTGGAGACGGATTTGGACAAGCCTGCAGAGGCCGATCCAAGAGCATGCGATCGGACAGATGGCTCAATCGAATTGCGCGTGCATCCAAGCCTGGTATTCGGCCACCCCGTCCTCGCCTTCGCGCGGTGCCCAAGGGGCCATCTCGCCCTCGCCAACCGGACGGTAAGGACCCGCCTTGCATTCGAACAAGATGCTGTCAGCCTCCAGCACCACAAGGCCATGGTAGGTACCCGGAGCAAGGTCCACGCCCAGGCATTCGCCGCCAGCCTCGAGCCGGCGCTTGTCGATCACCTCGCCCTGGTCGTCGAAGATCAGCAGGCCCAAAGCGCCCTTGAGCACGATCAGGCATTCGGCCTTATCATCGCTGAGGTGGCGATGCGGCGGAATGTAAGTGCCGGGCTGCAGCCCGACCGCCATGCGATGGCAAGGCTCTGCCATCTCATGGAAACTGTGGTGCTGGCGCCCACGCGGATTGGCAGAGGCTTTTTCCGCCAGCCCGGCAAACAACGACTGGTCGATGAAGGCCGGTCGGCGCATGGCTCACAGCCCCTTGACGGCGAAGATACCGTTGGCGTTGCGCCAGTAGCCCTTGTAGTCCATGCCATAGCCAAAGATGTAGCGGTCGACGCACGGCAGGCCCACATAGTCGGCCTTGAGCTCCGGACTGGCCTTGCGGTCGTGGTCCTTGTCGATCAGCACGGCAGTGTGCACGGCACGGGCGCCGGCGTGCTTGCAGAAGTCGATGATGGCGCTGAGGGTGTGGCCCTCGTCGAGGATGTCATCGACGATCAGCACCTCGCGGTCGATGAACGAGATCTCTGGCTTGGCCTTCCAGAACAGCTCGCCGCCACTGGTCTGGTTGCGATAACGCGAGGCGTGCAGGTACGACAGCTCCAAAGGGAACTGCAGGTGGGTCAACAGTTTGCCGGCGAAGATCAGGCCGCCGTTCATCACGCAGAAGACCACTGGGTTCTTGTCGGCCATGCGCTGGCAGATCTGCTCGCCGACCTGGGCAATGGCCGCTTCGACCTCAGCTTCGGTGTACAGGCAGTCAGCCTCGCTCATGACTTGACGGATGTGCTCGAGATCGGCGGACATGGCGCTCTCCAGGGGCTGCGAATGAGAAAAGCGGGCAAAGGTACGCATCCGCCGGTCCCAGATCAAGCATTTATGGACTAACGTCCAGAATGACTAGACGACATGCGGGACTGAATAGATTAATCTAGCGCGGTTTTTTTGCCCGCCTCCCGGAGCCCTCCCCTATGCCTACTCGTGAGATCCGCCACCCGCTGATCCGCCACAAGCTCGGCCTGATGCGCCGTGCCGATATCAGCACCAAGAACTTTCGCGAACTTGCCCAGGAAGTCGGCGCCCTCCTGACCTATGAGGCGACCAAGGACCTCCCCCTGGAAACCTACGAAATCGATGGCTGGTGCGGCAAAGTGCAAGCCGAGAAGATCGCCGGCAAGAAGATCACCGTAGTGCCGATCCTGCGTGCCGGCATCGGCATGCTCGATGGCGTGCTCAGCCTGATCCCGGGCGCCAAGGTCAGCGCCGTCGGCGTGGCGCGCA
This sequence comes from Pseudomonas sp. X10, assembly GCF_054889225.1. Taxonomy (NCBI): domain Bacteria; kingdom Pseudomonadati; phylum Pseudomonadota; class Gammaproteobacteria; order Pseudomonadales; family Pseudomonadaceae; genus Pseudomonas; species Pseudomonas sp. X10. The sequence goes on from NZ_CM142677.1 coordinate 4,740,877, forward strand.
ACGAGGAAACCCTCGAGGCGCACACCTACCTGGAAAAACTCGCGCCGGAAATCGACCAGCGCCTGGCGCTGATCATCGACCCGATGCTGGCTACCGGCGGCTCCATGGTCGCCACCATCGACCTGCTGAAGAAAGCCGGCTGCCGTGACATCCGCGCCATGGTCCTGGTTGCCGCCCCCGAAGGCATCGCCATGGTCGAGAAGGCCCATCCCGACGTACAGATCTACACCGCATCGATCGACCAGCGCCTGAACGAAGATGGGTACATCATTCCCGGTCTGGGCGATGCCGGCGACAAGATCTTCGGCACCAAGCAAAAGGACGCCTGACCATGCAGGACGGCTTCAACGACCCGCTCTGGCGCCAGGTCGTCTCGGGCGCGCAGATGCTCTTCGTGGCGTTCGGCGCGCTGGTGCTGATGCCCCTGATCACCGGCCTGGACCCTAACGTCGCGCTATTCACCGCCGGTCTCGGGACCTTGCTGTTTCAAGTGGTGACTGGCCGCCAGGTCCCGGTTTTCCTGGCTTCCAGCTTCGCGTTCATCACGCCGATCATCCTCGCCAAAGGGCAGTTCGGCCTGGCCGAGACCATGGGCGGCGTGATGGCAGCCGGCTTCGTCTACACCTTCATGGGCCTTGCGGTGAAGATCAAGGGCACCGGCTTCATCGACCGCATGCTACCACCGGTGGTCATCGGCCCGGTGATCATCTCCATCGGCCTGGCCATGGCACCGATCGCCGCCAACATGGCTATGGGCAAGGCGGGCGACGGCAGCGAGCTGCTGCCCTACAGCACCGCCATGATGATTTCCATGCCTGCGCTGCTGACCACCTTGATCGTCGCCGTGTTCGGCAAGGGCATCTTCCGCCTGGTGCCGATCATCGCCGGCGTGCTGGTGGGTTTCGCCCTCTCGTTCGCCTTCGGCGTGGTCGACACCGCCAAGATCGCCGCCGCCCCCTGGCTCGAACTGCCGAACTTCACCGCCCCGGCGTTCAACTGGCAAGCCATCCTGTTCATCGTTCCAGTCGCGCTGGCGCCGGCGATCGAACACATCGGTGGCGTCATTGCCGTGGGCAGCGTGACCGGGCGCGATTACCTGAAAAAACCCGGCCTTCACCGCACTCTGCTCGGTGACGGTCTGGCCACCACCACCGCGGGCCTGTTCGGCGGCCCGCCCAACACCACCTATGCCGAAGTGACCGGCGCGGTGATGCTGACCAAGAACTACAACCCGAAGATCATGACCTGGGCGGCAGTCTTCGCCATCGTCCTGGCCTTCATCGGCAAGTTCGGCGCGCTGTTGCAAAGCATCCCGGTTCCGGTGATGGGTGGCATTCTCTGTCTGCTGTTCGGCTCGATCGCGGCGGTGGGCATGAACACCATGATCCGCCACAAGATCGACCTCTCCGAAGCACGCAACCTGGTAATCGTTTCGGTCACCCTGGTGTTCGGCATCGGCGGCGTACTGATCGGCAGCGGCGACGGCCCAGATGACTGGGGCCTGAAGGGCATCGCCCTGTGTGCCGTGGTCGCCATTGCCCTGAACCTGCTGTTGCCGGGCAATGACGGTTGGAAGAAGAAAGAAGCCGCTTGAGCGGCTTCAAGCTGCAAGTAAAAGCCTGGCATACCCTACTTCTACTTGCAGCTTGACGCTAAGCGTTAGAGCAAAGCGTATTGAGGGCCTGCACCCACTGCGGGTGATCATTCAGGCACGGTACCAGCACCAGCTCCTCTCCCCCTGCCTCGATAAACTGCTCGCGGCCGCGCATGCCAATCTCTTCCAGGGTTTCGATGCAGTCGGCGACGAAGGCCGGGCACATCACCAAGAGCTTCTTCACGCCAGCCTTGCCCAGTTCATCCAGGCGCGTCTCGGTGTAGGGCTCGATCCACTTGGCCCGGCCGAGGCGCGACTGGAACGACACCGACCACTTGCCATCCGGGATACCCATCCGCTGCGCAAAAGCCTTGGCCGTAGCCAGACACTGACCGCGATAGCAGACCGCGCGCATCTCAGCATTGGCGTCCTTGCAACAGTCCGGGTCCTGGAAGCGGTGCTGACCCGTGGGGTCGAGCTTCTTCAAGTGGCGCTCGGGCAGGCCATGGAAGCTCAGCAGCAGGTGGTCATGCTCCTGCTCAAGATACGGCTTGGCGCTGGCGACCAGGGCATCGATGTACTTAGGGTCGTCATAGAACGGCTGCAGCACGCTCATCTGCAACGGTAGCCGACGCTCGCTGATTGTCTGCTTCGCCAGCTCCACCACCGTGGTCACCGTACTGTCGGCGAACTGTGGATAAAGCGGTGCCAGAGTCACCTTGCGTACACCCTCGGCGGCCAGGCGCTCCAGCACCGAAGGCAAGGCTGGCTCGCCGTAACGCATAGCGATTTCCACAGGGCCATGGGGCCAATGTTCGGCCATCGCCGCCTGCAGTCGCCGGGTCAGCACTACCAGCGGCGACCCCTCGTCCCACCAGATCGAGGCATAGGCATGGGCCGACTGCTCGGGGCGCTTGATCAGGATCAACGATACCAGCAGGCGGCGCAGCGGCCAGGGCAAGTCGACCACATAGGGGTCCATCAGGAACTGATTGAGATAGCGGCGGACATCGGCCACCGAGGTGGAGGCCGGTGAGCCCAGGTTGACCAGCAGCAGAGCGTGATCGGTCATGCAGCGTCCTATGTCAGAGGCGCCTGGAGAGGTTGTCCAGGGCCGATTGCAGATCGTTGAAGCGGAAGGTGAAACCCGCGGCCAGCAAACGCACCGGACGGGCCCGTTGGCCGCCGAGCAACAAGATCGACAGCTCGCCAAGCCCGGCCCGCAGCAGCAACGCCGGTAGCGGCAACAACGCTGGCCGGTGCAAAGCCCGCCCCAGACGCCTGGCGAACTCGCGGTTGCGCACAGGCTCCGGCGCGCAGGCATTATAAGGACCGCTGGCATCCTTGTGCTGCAAGAGAAAATCAATCAGGGCGATCTGGTCATCGATATGAACCCAGGGCATCCACTGGCGTCCATCGCCCAGAGGCCCGCCCAGCCCCAGTTTGAAGGGCACACGCAGGCGCGACAAAAAGCCGCCATCACCGGCCAGCACCAACCCCGTGCGCACCAGCACCACCCTGATGCCGAGCGACTGCGCGCGCTGCGCGGTCTCCTCCCAGGCAATGCACAGCTGACTGGCGAAATCCTCCTTGACCGGGGGCGAGGCCTCGGTCAGCTCACGCTCGCCTCCGTCACCATACCAGCCCACGGCCGAGCCGGAGATGAGCACTTCGGGGCGCTGCTCGCGGCTTTCCAGCCAGGCCAGCAAGCGTTCGGTCAGGGTAATCCGGCTGGCCCAGAGCAAGGTCCGCCGCGCGGCGGTCCAGGGCCGGTCGGCGATCGGTGCGCCGGCCAGGTTGATCACGGCATCCACAGGATCATCTGCCGCCAACTCTTCCAGCCTGGCGATGCCTCGCACACCGCTTCCACACCGCTTGGGCACCTGCTCGGGACTTCGACTCCACACCGTCAGACGGTGCCCTTGGTCGCGCCAGAACTGGCAAAGATGTTGGCCGATCAAACCCGTACCGCCGGTCAGCAATATATGCATGGCTGTGTCCTCTCTGCGGGCGCCAGTGGTCTATTTTTAAGATCAAGGCACTTTTTTGACCGAACGCTCTCGGATAAACATAGGCCAACCTGTCTTATCGAGCGGAATAACCTTATACAACTTTTATGCATTGTACAGGTTTGCCAGGCAGCGTAGGCTGCTCACAGCAAGGTTCGAAGAGGCCATCATGACAGTACCTATCGCCATCATCGGAGCCGGTATCGCCGGCCTTTCTGCCGCCCAGGCCTTGCAAAAGGCCGGGCAGACCGTCCACCTGTTCGACAAGGGCCACGGCAGTGGCGGACGCATGGCCAGCAAGCGCAGCGACGCTGGCGCTCTGGACCTTGGCGCCCAGTATTTCACTGCTCGCGACCGGCGTTTCGTTGACCAGGTCCAGCAATGGGTCAGCGCCGGCTGGGCCGCGCAGTGGAAGCCCCAGCTGTACAACTACCGCAACGGTGAACTGACGCCTTCGCCCGACGAACAGGTGCGCTGGGTCGGCGTGCCACGCATGAGCGCGATTACCCGGGGACTGCTCAAGGATGTCACGGTGAATTTCGGTTGCCGCATCGCTGAAGTCTTCCGTGGCAAACAGTACTGGCATCTGCAAGACACCGAGGGCTGCAGCCACGGCCCGTTCAGCAGTGTGGTGATCGCCGTGCCAGCCCCCCAGGCCACGCCGCTGCTGGCTGCCACGCCCAAGCTGGCCGCTGTCGCCGCTGGCGTGCAAATGGAGCCGACCTGGGCCATTGCGCTGGGCTTCCAAGCTCCGCTGGATACGCCAATGCAAGGCTGCTTCGTACAGGACAATTCACTCGACTGGCTGGCCCGCAACCGCAGCAAACCAGGCCGGGACGAACACCTGGACACCTGGGTGCTACACGCCTCGTCAAGCTGGAGCAGGCAGCACATCGACCTGCCCAAGGAAGCGGTGATCGAACAACTCTGGGGTGAATTTGCCGAATTGGTCGGTTGCGTAGTACCGGCCCCCTCCTTCGCCCTGGCTCATCGCTGGCTTTATGCACGGCCAGTGGGCAACCATGAATGGGGCGCCCTGGCCGATGCCGACCAAGGGCTGTATGCCTGCGGCGACTGGTGCCTGTCCGGCCGTGTCGAGGGTGCCTGGTTGAGTGGGCAGGAAGCTGCCCGCAGGCTGCTGGAACATCTCGAATAACCTCGGCCGCAGGCCTCCGTATAAAAAACGCTTGATGCTCTTGTCACTTCGATGGAGCTTAATTTTGTACATAAAAAATTTCTTGTACAAAAACCTCTAGAGAAGGTGATGATCAGCGCCTTCCTCGTATCGCCATCAGTGCCCGTCTGGTAGGGGACAACATGCTCTACAACGGCCGCAAGGCTGAACCGCAGCCCAATACCGCCAAGGTATCGTGCCTCGGGCACGACTCATACATCACACCTGCAGTGGTTTTCTCCCCCCAGTGACTACCGAAGTCGGCCGCCGCTATCAAAAAAGCACCCACATCACAACAAGTCACGGCAAGATATTTGCTACAAAAAATTACTCATGTCCTACTGTGAATCTCGGTAGCAGTCGCCAGCGCGTAGTGGACGCCTTGAGGGCAGTTTCCACTCAGTAAGATCAGAGGGCAGTATCTTGAGCATGTCGCGCAAATTCTGGGTAACAGGAGCCACCAACGGACTTGGGCTGGCACTCGTTGAACACATTCTCGAGCGGGGCGACAGGGTTGCCGCCAGCGCACGGGCTCCACAGGCCTTTGAGAAGGTTGCAGAAAGGCTCGAAGGCCGTGAGCTGCGATTGCCCGGGCAGTTGCAAAACGCCGAGGGAGCCGCGAAGGCAGCCAGCGAACTTCAACGCCAGTGGGGAGCGCTGGACACCTTGATCATCAATGCCGGTACCTGTGATTACCTACCCGCCGACTTGCAGCCGGCCGACCTGTTCACAGACATCGTCAACAGCAACCTGCGCGCCAGCGAACATTGCTTGACCTGCGCCTTGCCGTTATTGGCAAAAGGGCGGTCCCCCCAGGTCGTGGCCATATTGAGCCGCTATTCAGCATTGCAGTTGCACGAGCCCACCCAGCCCCTCACCGCTAGGAACAGCTTGCCTCATTGGTTCAGAGAACAACGCCAGACCCTGAAGAGCCAAGGCATCGAGCTGAGCATAGTGGCACCGCAATCACTGAAGGCCCCTGTGACGCCAATCCAGGTTCTCCCGCAGCGATGGTCGCCGGACAGCGCCGCCGAGGCGATTCTCCAGCGCCTACCAGAGCATCACCATGAACTGGTGCTTGAAGCATTGGACCTCAACAGCCTTTGGCCATTGCCCCAATGAGGGGCATCACCCAAGGCCTGCTCCTGCTTCATTGATAGTGCGAATGAAACGGTTGCAACCCTTGGGCGAGCGAACGACTCAAAGTGGCATGCGGTAATGCAGGGTATAGCTCTCGACACCGTCATTGGGTGTCTTGAGCCCAGCGTTGGAGTAATGGATAGCGCGTACACCGACTTCATGCCCACCGGCAAAGCGCAGGCCGAAACCGATGCGATCTTCGAACTGGAAAGACGATCCAAGTTTGTTGTTTTCGAGTTCGGTACTGGAGAAGGCAGCGACACCAATACCCGCTTCGATATAGGGTTTGACCGACTCGCCAGCGAACTCATAAACGAACACCGGCGCGAACGAAAGGCTGTGATTGCTCGCCGTCTTGTCCCCATCCCAATAGGTATAGCCCCCATCCCAGTAGCCGGTCAGGCGACCGACACTGGTTGGCCACCAACTTACATCCCAGTTCGACTGCAGTCCAAGGCGGTAGACCATGGTTGAATCTCCGGTCTGCCCTACCGCGAAGGAAACGTCTGCAGCCTGAACAGTCATTGCTTGCCCCAATGTCACAGCGGCAGCAGCCGCCAAGCAAAGCAGTTTCTTCATGAGAAACATCCTTTTCCTAATGCTGTTGTTAGTTGGTCTGCCGCTGTCAGACAGATCAATAGAAATCGGCAGTAGTACGATAGTTCAGCTTGAAGCAGGGCTTTTCACGTCTCTCTTACAACGGAAAGCTTTGCACACCGCCCGATTTATTCCACAGCATTGGCAGAATCTTTCTCAGGTGTTCCGCATTGGCGCTGGTCCAGAACTGCGCATTGCACGCAGGCCCCTCAGACAACAACTGCTGTTCGGCCAGAAGACGTTGCAGTTGCCGCGCCACGGCGGCCCCCGTATCGATGACGGCAACATCAGCCGGGACCAGCTCGGCCAGCAAGGGCCGCAGGAAAGGATAATGGGTGCAGCCCAGGATCAGGGTATCGCAACCCGCGGCCAGCAACGGCTGCACATACCCCTGCAGCAATTGGCGCAGGGCCGGACTGTCGAGGTCACCCGCCTCGATGCATTCGACCAACCCAGGACATGGCTGGGTCACCACCCTTACATCGCTGGCGAAACGGTCGAGCAAGGCTGCGAACCTGGCGCTCTGCAAGGTCCCGGTTGTAGCCAGGACCCCGACCACGCCAGAACGGGTCGCCGCTGCCGCCGGCTTCACCGCTGGCTCCATACCTACCAGCGGCCAGTCCGGATAAAGCTCGCGCAGGTCGGCAACCGCTGCCACGGTAGCAGTGTTACAAGCCAGGACCATGGCCTTGGCGCCTTGGGCACGAAAGAATCCAGCGATCTCCCGACAGCGCTGGCGAATGTAGTCCGGGGTCTTCTCGCCATAGGGGACGTGACCACAGTCCGCCACATAGAGCAGTGATTCATTGGGCAGCAGGCGTTGGATTTCCGCGAGCACCGACAAGCCGCCGACCCCCGAATCCATCACGCCCACCGGCGCCGAACGCTCAGCCATGCCGCGTCCCGCACACCGCACAGGCAGGGTCGCGCTTGACCCGCAGTTCACGCATGCGCGTACCCAATGCGTCGATCAACAACAGGCGGCCCACCAGTGGCTCACCGAAACCGACCAGCAGTTTCAACGCCTCGAGCGCCTGCAAGCTACCGACCAGGCCAACCAGAGGCCCGATCACACCGGCCTCGCTGCAAGTCAGCTCGGCCTCGCTGCCATGACCGTAAAGACAGTGGTAGCAGGGACTATTCGCCTGGCGTGGATCGAACACCGACAACTGCCCCTCGAGGCGGATCGCTGCGCCGCTGACCAATGGCCGGCCAGCGGCCACACAAGCGGCGTTGACCGCTTCGCGAGTGGCGAAATTGTCCGAGCAGTCGAGCACCAGGTCGACCGCCGCTACCGCCGCCGCCAGGGAGTCCTCGTCCAGCGCCTGGCGGTGCGCGACCAACGTGATCTCCGGGTTGATCGCCTGCAGGCGCTGCAGCGCGGAGTCGACCTTGCTCAGGCCGACGCTGGCGCTGTCGTGGATGATCTGGCGTTGCAGGTTGGTCAGGTCGACCGTGTCGAAATCGGCCAAGTGCAACTCGCCGACCCCCGCCGCCGCCAGATAGAGGGCGACCGGCGACCCCAACCCACCCAGACCGACGATCAGCGCCCGGCTTTGCTTGAGGCGCAGTTGGCCGTCGATATCCACCTGAGCCAGGAGGATCTGCCGGCTGTAACGTAGAAGCTCCTGATCGCTCAACATGGCTGGCGCCCCAAACTGATACGTTCATGTCCGGCCAGGTCCCGACGGCTGGCCACCTCGATGAAGCCCTGCTGGGTCAACAACTCGCGTACCGCTGCGGCTTGGTCATAGCCATGTTCGAGCAGCAACCAGCCGTTCGGCAACAGGTGGCCTGGCGCCTGAGCGATGATCACGCGTAGATCATCCAGACCGTCCTTGCCCGCCACCAGGGCGCTGCTGGGCTCGAAGCGCACATCCCCAGCGGCCAGGTGCGGGTCCTCGGCGGCGATGTAAGGCGGGTTGCTGAGAATCAGGTCGAAACGCTGGCCATTCAGGCTGTCGAACCAATGACTGGCACATACCTGAACGTTGTCCAGGTGCAAGCGCAGGCGGTTGCGTTCAGCCAGGGCCACGGCCTCCTCTACCCGGTCCACAGCAGTGACCTGCCAGGCCGGGCGCTCGCTGGCCAGGGCCAGGGCGATGGCGCCGGTGCCGGTGCCCAAGTCAAGTACCCGTGCTGGCGTGGTAGGTACCAGGGCTAGGGCGCTCTCCACCAGCAGCTCGGTATCCGGACGTGGAATCAGGGTGTGCGGCGCCACTTCCAGGTCCAGCGTCCAGAAGCCTTGTTGCCCCAGGATATAGGCCACCGGCTCGCCAGCGCGGCGGCGCGCCAGGTAACCCGCGAACGTCTGCGCCGCCTCGCTGCTGACAATGCGCTCCGGCCAGGTATGCAGGTAGCTGCGTGACTTGCCGATGGCGGCCGCGAGCAGCAACTCGGCATCCAGGCGCTCGGTGGGCGAGTCCGGCAACTGCGCGGCGCGCAGCAGGCTGGCGATGATGGTCATTTACTCACCCAGGGCGGCCAGTTGATCGGCCTGGTACTCGGCCAGCAACGGCTCGATCACGGCACCGACACCACCGGCCAGGACATCGTCGAGGGAATACAAAGTCAGGTTGATACGGTGATCGGTCACCCGGCCCTGTGGATAGTTGTAGGTACGGATGCGCTCGGAACGGTCGCCCGAGCCCACCAGCAACTTGCGCTCACTGGCAATGGCATTCTGCGCGGCGCTGGTCTGCATGTCGTTGAGCTTGGCCGACAGCCAGGACATGGCGCGGGCGCGGTTCTTGTGCTGGGAGCGCTCTTCCTGACACTCCACCACGATGCCGGTGGGCAAGTGGGTGATGCGGATGGCCGAGTCGGTCTTGTTGATGTGCTGACCACCGGCGCCCGAAGCGCGGTAGGTGTCGACACGCAGGTCGGCCGGGTTGATCTCGATCGCCACCTGCTCGTCCGGCTCCGGCAGCACCGCCACGGTGCAGGCCGAGGTGTGGATACGGCCCTGGGACTCGGTCTCCGGCACGCGCTGCACACGGTGCGCGCCGGACTCGAACTTCAGCTTGCCATAGACGCTGTCGCCTTCGACCCGGGCGATGATCTCCTTGTAGCCGCCATGCTCGCCCTCGCTCTCGGAGAGGATCTCCAGCCGCCAGCCACGCTTCTCGGCATAGCGCGAATACATGCGGAACAGGTCGCCAGAGAAGATCGCTGCTTCGTCACCACCGGTGCCAGCGCGAATCTCCAGGAACACGTTGCGGCCATCGTTGGGATCCTTGGGCAACAGCATGCGCTGCAGTTGGGTCTCCAGCACGATCAGCTGTTCCTTGGCCTCGCGGACTTCCTCGACAGCCATCTCGCGCAGGTCCGGATCGTTGTCCTTGAGCAGCGCCTGGGCACCTTCGAGGTCATCCTGCACCTTGCGCCAATCCTTGTAGGCAACGATAACCGGCTCGACTTCGGCATATTCGCGGGAATAGGCGCGGAAGCGGGTCTGGTCGGAAATGACCTCGGCATCACCCAACAGGGCGGTCAGTTCCTCGAAGCGGTCCTGGAGGGTATCCAGTTTATTGAGCAGCGACGCTTTCATTGCGGGGTCTTATCCGTCGAACCCTCGTTGAGGGCAAAGAGTTCCTGAGCCATGGCCAGCGCATCGAGGCGGCCTTCGGCAGAGAGCTTTTTCAGTTGCACGCTGGGGGCGTGCAGGAGCTTGTTGGTCAGGCCACGCGCCAGTTGAGCCAGCACCTCTTCGGGGTTGCCGCCATTGGCCAGCAGGCGCTGGGCCTTGTTCAGTTCTTCATCGCGCAGGCGCTCGCTCTGCTGGCGGTAGGCCTTGAGCACATCCACCGCCGCCAGCTCGCGCAGGCGCACCATGAAGTCCTCTGCCCCCACGGACACCAGTTCTTCAGCCGCCTGGGCCGCGCCCTGACGACTCTTGAGGTTTTCAGCGACCACCTCGTGCAGGTCGTCGACGGTATAGAGGTAGACGTCATCCAGCTCGCCGACTTCAGGCTCGATATCCCGTGGCACGGCGATGTCGACCATGAAGATCGGCTTGTGCCGGCGCTGTTTCAGCGCGCTCTCGACCGCGCCCTTGCCAAGGATTGGCAGTTGGCTGGCGGTGGAACTGATGACGATGTCGCTGCTGGCCAGCTCCTGGGGAATGTCGGACAGCAGCACGGCATGGGCGCCGAACTGCTCGGCCAGGGTGCTGGCCCGCTCCAAGGTACGGTTGGCGACGACGATGCGACGCACGCCCTGCTCATGCAGGTGCCGGGCAACCAGGGTGATCGTTTCGCCGGCGCCGATCAGCAATGCCTGGCTGCGCCCCAGGTCACTGAAGATCTGCCTTGCCAGGCTGACCGCAGCAAAGGCCACCGACACCGGGTTCTCGCCAATGGCGGTGTCGGTGCGCACCTGCTTGGCAGCGCTGAAGGTGGCCTGGAACAGGCGCCCGAGCAAGGGACCGATGGTCCCAGCCTCACGGGCCACGGCATAGGCCGATTTCATCTGGCCGAGGATCTGCGGCTCGCCCAACACCAGCGAGTCGAGCCCCGAGGCCACCCGCATCATGTGCCGTACTGCATCATGGTCTTCATGGATGTAGGCGCTGGCGCGCAACTCATCCAGGCTCAGTTGGTGGTACTCGGCCAGCCAGCGCAAGACGCTGTCGGCTGCCAGGTGGTCCTGCTCGATGTATAGCTCGCTGCGGTTGCAAGTCGAGAGGATCGCCGCCTCGCGGCTGGCGGTCAGTCGACAGAGCTGCTGCAAGGCGTCGACCAGCTGCTCAGGCGTAAACGCCACGCGCTCGCGTACGTCTACCGAGGCAGTCTTATGATTGATACCGAGGGCAAGAAAGGCCATGCAAGGTCGCTGGTTGTGACGAGAAGCCGATAATTGTCCTACTTCGCAGGTTTCAGAACAACCACCGTTCGCTATTGTCTCAATAAACCACGACCATCGCTGGTGGGTTTGCCCCAGCGCTTGTGTCATGATGCTCCGACCGCCGGTTAGTCCTCCTAAGCCTCGCTATATGAATAGACCCTACGCATTGCTGCTTGTCCTTGCCCTGCTCCAGGGCTGCCAGAGCCTGGCTCCACAGAGCCCGGACGCCGAGCCCCCGGTCACCACGGAGCCAGCCGAGCCGGTGGTGTACGGCTCCTTCAGCCAGGACACCCTGTACAGCCTGCTGGTCGCGGAGCTGGCCGGTCAGCGCAATCGCTTCGATCTCGCCTTGGAGAACTACGTCAACCAAGCCGAAAAGACCCAGGATGCCGGCATCTCCGAGCGCGCCTACCGCATAGCCGAGTACCTGGGGGCCGACCAACCGGCCCTGGATACCGCACTGATCTGGGCACGCAATGCCCCGCAGAACCTCGACGCCCAGCGTGCCGCAGCCATTCAGTTGGCCCGCGTCGGACGCTACGACGACTCCATGACCTATATGGAAAAGGTGCTGCAGGGCCAGGGCGACACCCATTTCGACTTCCTTGCCCTATCGGCCGCCGAAACCGACCAGGAAACCCGCGACGGCCTGCAGAAGAGCTTCGACCAACTGTTGGCCAAGTACCCAGACAACAGCCAGCTCGTGTTCGGCAAGGCCCTGCTGCTGCAACAGGATGGCAGCTCCCAGGCTGCCCTCGACCTGCTCGAGGAGCACCCACCGACGCAAGGCGAGATCGCCCCGGTGCTGCTGCGCGCCCGCCTGCTCCAGAACGTGGACCGTGGCTCCGAAGCCTTGCCACTGCTGCGCAAGGCCATCCGCGAGAACCCCGAAGACAAGCGCCTGCGCCTGACCTACGCGCGCATGCTGGTCGAGCAAGACCGTCTGATCGAAGCCAAGGCCGAGTTCGTCGACCTGGTCCAGCGATATCCGGAAGATGACGAGCTGCGTTATTCCCTGGCCTTGGTAAGCCTGGAGAACAAGGACTGGGACGAGGCCGAAAGCTATCTGCAGGAGTTGATCGAGCGCGACAGCAATGTCGACGCCGCGCACCTGAACCTGGGGCGCATCCGCGAAGAGCGCGACGACCCCGAGGGCGCGCTGCGCGAGTACGCGCTGGTCGGCCCGGGCAACGACTACCTGCCGGCGCAACTGCGTCAGGCCGACATCCTCATCGCCAACGGCCGCAGCGCAGAAGCCTCGCGCCTGCTCGCCGAAGCCCGCGAAGCCCAGCCGGACTACGCCATCCAGCTCTACCTGATCGAGGCTGAGACCCTGGGCAACAACGGCAAGGAGGCCCAGGCCAACCAGGTGCTGGAACAGGCCATCAAGCTCTACCCGGATGACCCCAGCCTGCTTTATACCCGCGCCATGCTAGCCGAGAAGCGCGACGATCTGGCGCAGATGGAGAAAGACCTGCGCACCATCATCGCCCGCGAGCCGGACAACTCCATGGCCCTGAACGCCCTCGGCTACACCCTGGCCGACCGCACCAGCCGCTATGCCGAGGCCAAAGCGCTGATCGACAAGGCGCACCAGCTCAACCCGGACGATCCGGCCGTGCTCGACAGCCTGGGCTGGGTCCATTACCGCCTAGGCAACCTCGACGAGGCCGAACGACTGCTGCGCCAGGCCCTGGAGCGCTACCCCGATCATGAAGTCGCTGCCCACCTGGGCGAAGTACTCTGGGCCAACGGCAAGCGCCGCGAAGCCCGGCAAGTCTGGGCCAAGGCCTTCGAAGCCCAGCCTGACAGCCCTATCCTGCGCAAGACGCTCTTGCGCCTGACCGGATCCGAGACCCTGTAGCCCCATGTTCCTGCGCCATTGCATTACCTTTACCCTGATCGCTCTGCTCGCTGGCTGTGCCGGCTTCGGTTCCCGGGAGGCCCTGCAGGGTCACGGCACCCCACAGCAGTGGCGTGAACACAAGCAGCACCTGAGCACCCTGGATGGCTGGCAGATCAACGGCAAAGTCGGCATCCGCGCACCGCGCGACTCCGGCAGCGGCACACTGTTCTGGCTGCAGCGCCAGGACTACTACGACATCCGCCTGGCCGGCCCACTGGGCCGTGGCGCCGCACGCCTGACCGGACGCCCCGGCGGCGTCGTGCTGGAAGTGGCCAACCAGGGCCGCTTCGAAGCAGCCAGCCCCGAGGCCCTGCTCGAGGAGCAACTGGGTTGGCAATTGCCGGTCTCGCACCTGGTCTGGTGGGTCCGCGGCCTACCCGCCCCCGACAGCAAGAGCCAACTGACCCTGGACGGCGACAGCCGCCTGGCCAGCCTCACCCAGGACGGCTGGCAGGTGCAGTACCTGAGCTACACCGAACAGAACGGCTATTGGCTGCCCGAGCGCCTGAAACTGCATGGCCAGAACCTGGATGTCACCCTGGTGGTCAAGGACTGGCAACCACGCCAGTTGGGGCATTGATCATGCACGCGAACACCCTGACCCTGCCCGCCCCAGCCAAGCTCAACCTCTGGCTGCACATCATCGGTCGCCGACCGGACGGTTACCACGAGCTGGAAACGGTCTTCCAATTCCTCGAACACGCCGATGAGCTGACCTTCGCCGTGCGGCACGACGGCGAAATCCGTCTGCACAGCGAAATCGACTCGGTGCCCCACGACAGCAACCTGATCGTCCGCGCCGCGCGCAAGCTGCAGCAACTGGCCGGTTGCACCCTGGGCGTCGATATCTGGTTGAAGAAGATCCTGCCCATGGGCGGCGGCATCGGCGGCGGCAGCTCGGACGCCGCGACCACCCTGCTGGGTCTGAACCACCTGTGGCAGCTAGGCTGGAGCGAAGACCAACTGGCCGAACTGGGCCTGACCCTGGGTGCCGACGTGCCAGTCTTCGTCCGTGGCCATGCCGCTTTCGCCGAGGGTGTCGGAGAAAAGCTCACCCCGGTCAACCCCGACGAACCCTGGTATGTCGTGCTGGTCCCGCAAGTCTCTGTTAGTACAGCAGAAATTTTTTCACATCCGCTGTTGACACGTGATTCCTTGCCCCTTAAGATGCGCCCCGTTCCCAAGGGAAACAGTCGAAATGACTGCCAACCGGTAGTAGAGCAGAGTTATCCGGAAGTACGTAACTCATTGAATTTGCTAGGCAAATTCACCGATGCAAAGCTCACCGGAACTGGAAGTTGTGTGTTTGGGGCCTTCCCAAGCAAAGCTGAAGCTGGTAAAGTTCTGGCCCTTCTTTCAGAGACCCAAACAGGGTTTGTGGCAAAAGGAAGCAACATATCGATGTTGCATCGCAAGCTACAAAGTCTGCTCTAGGAATCGAGTATCAGGTACTCGAAGCAACAGATACAGGGGCGTCGCCAAGCGGTAAGGCAGCAGGTTTTGATCCTGCCATGCGTTGGTTCGAATCCAGCCGCCCCTGCCATTTTCCTTATACTCATCCAGGTATACCCTCAGCCTTCAGGTACTGCGCGTGTCCAAGATGATGGTCTTCACGGGGAATGCCAACCCCGATCTGGCTCGGCGTGTCGTACGTCAGCTGCATATCCCACTGGGTGATGTTTCTGTCGGCAAGTTCTCCGACGGCGAAATCAGCACTGAGATTAATGAAAACGTCCGCGGTAAGGACGTATTTATCATTCAGCCGACCTGCGCGCCAACCAACGATAATCTGATGGAACTGGTCGTGATGGCTGATGCCTTCCGTCGTTCCTCAGCCTCCCGAATCACCGCCGTGATTCCTTACTTCGGATACGCCCGCCAGGACCGCCGTCCGCGTTCGGCACGTGTAGCCATCAGCGCGAAAGTCGTCGCTGACATGCTCACTGTCGTCGGTATCGACCGTGTACTCACTGTCGACCTGCACGCTGACCAGATCCAGGGCTTCTTCGATATCCCCGTCGACAACATCTACGGCTCGCCCGTACTGGTCGACGACATCGAAGACCAGCGTTTCGAGAACCTGATGATCGTCTCCCCAGATATCGGCGGCGTCGTGCGTGCACGTGCGGTTGCCAAGTCCCTGGGTGTCGACTTGGGTATCATCGACAAGCGCCGTGAAAAGGCCAATCACTCCGAAGTGATGCACATCATCGGCGACGTCGAAGGACGCACCTGCATCCTGGTAGACGACATGGTCGACACCGCCGGCACCCTGTGCCACGCGGCCAAGGCCCTGAAGGAACACGGCGCGGCCAAGGTCTATGCCTACTGCACGCACCCTGTCCTGTCGGGTCGGGCGATCGAGAACATCGAGAAATCCGTGCTGGACGAGCTGGTGGTGACCAACACCATCCCGCTGTCCGCTGCTGCACAAGCCTGTGACCGTATCCGCCAGTTGGATATCGCACCGGTCGTCGCTGAAGCGGTACGCCGCATCAGCAACGAAGAATCGATCAGCGCGATGTTCCGCTAAGGGCCCTGCCCTACGCGAAACCTCCGTTGACGAAACGCGCCCCGCCCCAACACCTGTTGTTGGGGCGGGGCTTTTTTGCCAACCCCGCCTGGCGCTGGTCGCAAACGCCATCCGGGAGGCTATTTTGGAGAAACAAAATGACTGACTTCACCCTGAACGCCCAAGCGCGTACTGACCTGGGGAAAGGTGCGAGCCGCCGCCTGCGTCATGCCGCCAGCATCCCAGCCGTTGTCTACGGTGGTAACAAGGACGCCGAGTCCGTGACCATCCTGACCAAGGAAATCACCAAGCTGTTCGAAAACGAAGCTGCCTTCAGCCACGTTATCGAACTGAACGTCGACGGTGCCAAGCAGAACGTCGTGGTCAAGGCCATGCAGCGTCACCCAGCCAAAGGCTTCATCATGCACGCCGACTTCGTCCGCGTCGTTGCTGGCCAGAAGCTGACCGCCAAGGTCCCGGTTCACTTCATCAACGAAGAAGTACCGGCCAAGAAAGGCGGCGAGATCTCCCACACCGAGAACGAGATCGAAGTCTCCTGCGAAGCCAAGGACCTGCCTGAGTTCATCGAAGTAGACCTGGCCAACGCCGAAGTCGGCACCACCATCCACCTGTCGGACCTGAAAGCTCCGAAAGGCGTTGAGTTCGTGGCCCTGGCCCACGGTGATGACAAGGCTATTGCCAACGTCCACGCACCGCGCGTTGCTCCAGAAGCGACTGAAGAAGGCGCTGCCGAGTAATCACTCGCGCGCCGGTGTTGACCGGGTTACAGTGCCGCGCACTGTAACCCACCAACTCCAAGGAAGAGCCCCTGACGTGACCGCCATCCAGTTGATCGTCGGCCTGGGAAATCCCGGCCCCGAATACGAACAGACCCGGCATAACGCAGGGGCTCTTTTCGTTGAACGCCTCGCCAGCGCCCAGCGTGTCACCCTGACCGCTGACCGCAAGTATTTCGGCCTGACGGCTAAATTCAGCCATCAGGGCAACGACGTTCGCCTGCTCATCCCCACCACCTATATGAACCGCAGCGGCCAGTCCGTGGCGGCATTGGCCAACTTCTTCCGGATCAAACCGGAGGCCATCCTGGTGGCGCATGACGAACTCGATCTGCCTCCGGGCGTCGCCAAACTCAAGAAAGGCGGCGGCCATGGCGGGCACAACGGTCTGCGCGACATCATCGCGCAGCTCGGCAACCAGAACGACTTCCATCGCCTGCGGCTCGGCATCGGCCACCCGGGCGACGCCAAGCTGGTCTCCAACTTTGTCCTGGGCCGCGCACCGCGTGCCGAACAGGAAAAGCTCGACGCCAGTATCGATTTTGCCCTCGGCGTGCTGCCAGATGTCCTCGTCGGCGATTTCGCCAAGGCGATGCGCGAACTGCACGGCCAAAAGGCCTGATTTCACCAAGAGGGGAATTCCCATGGGTTTCAATTGCGGCATCGTCGGCCTGCCCAACGTCGGCAAGTCCACCCTGTTCAACGCCCTGACCAAGTCCGGTATCGCGGCGGAGAACTTCCCCTTCTGCACCATCGAGCCGAACAGCGGCATCGTACCGATGCCCGACGCGCGCCTGAACGCCCTGGCCGAGATCGTCAAGCCCGAGCGCGTGCTGCCAACCACCATGGAATTCGTCGACATCGCCGGCCTCGTCGCCGGTGCCTCGAAGGGTGAAGGCCTGGGTAACAAGTTCCTCGCCAACATCCGCGAGACCGATGCCATCGCCCACGTGGTGCGCTGCTTCGAAGACGACAACGTGATCCACGTCTCCAACAGCGTCGACCCCAAGCGCGACATCGAGATCATCGACCTTGAGCTGATCTTCGCCGACCTCGACAGCTGCGAAAAGCAACTGCAGAAGGTCGCACGCAATGCCAAGGGTGGTGACAAGGACGCCCTGGCGCAGAAGGCCATCCTCGAGAAGCTCATCCCCCACTTCACCGAAGGCAAGCCCGCGCGCAGCCTCATGAAGGACATGGGCGAAGAAGAGAAGGCGCTGATCCGTGGCTTCCACCTGCTGACCACCAAGCCGGTGATGTACATTGCCAACGTGGCCGAAGACGGCTTCGAGAACAACCCGCACCTGGACGTGGTCAAGGCCATCGCCGAGGAAGAAGGCGCGGTCGTGGTACCGGTGTGCAACAAGATCGAAGCCGAAATCGCCGAGCTGGACGACGGTGAAGAGAAGGACATGTTCCTCGAGGCCCTGGGCCTGGAAGAGCCTGGCCTGAACCGCGTCATCCGTGCCGGCTATGGCTTGCTCAACCTGCAGACCTACTTCACCGCCGGCGTGAAGGAAGTCCGCGCCTGGACCGTCCGCGTCGGCGCCACCGCGCCACAGGCCGCGGCCGTGATCCACACCGACTTCGAGAAAGGCTTCATCCGCGCCGAAGTGGTCGCCTATGACGACTTCATCCAGTACAAAGGCGAAAGCGGTGCCAAGGAAGCCGGCAAATGGCGCCTGGAAGGCAAGGACTACATCGTCAAGGACGGCGATGTGATGCACTTCCGCTTCAACGTCTAAATAGAAATTTAGATTCTATCGGACGCTACAGGACACCAAACCCCTTAAAGAACGCCACTTTAAGGGGTTTTTCTTTTCCAGCAAGATCTATTAAGACTCTATACGATCCGCGATGTTACCGGGTACGCTACCGGGTACAGCTCTGATGCCACCATCAAAATACCGGGTACAGATAGAGAGATTCAGCCATGCCGCTTACCGACACCGAGTGCCGTACTGCTAAGCCAAAGCAAAAGCCCTACAAACTAACAGACGGAAACGGGCTCTATCTGGAGGTGAAGCCCAACGGAGTTAAGGCGTGGCGCTATCGATTCGAACTGAGCGACGGCAGCGCTAGGAAAGAAAGTGTGTTCGCCATCGGGGAGTATGTGATCGCCCCCAAGGGTGAAACGCCCGAGCAATCCGAGGAGCGCCGAAGAGGACGTCGATTTACCCTTTCAGAAGCCCGTGATGAGCGCATAAAGGCGCGGTCATTGGTTGTACAAGGTATCAACCCTGCGCACCATCGCCAACAAGAGCGGGTGAAACGCGAGCATGAGAGAACGATCACGTTTGAAGCGGTCGCTAAAGAGTGGCTGTCGCTGAAGGAGTGGGAGGAGATCACCAAATCTAGACGACTCAATATGCTCAAACGCGTCGTCTTTCCGAAAATCGGAAATCTGCCGATCAAAGCCATCACCCCCGCCCACATCCTTGAAGTGCTCAAAGGAGCAGCACAGGACAATGGCCCATCTGTAGCTGCCGAAGCCAAACGAACCATGTCCGGCGTATTCGAGCTGGCAATCTCAACGCTACGTACCAACAGTGATCCCGTACACCCAGTCCGAAAAGCACTGCCTGCCAATAAGACACAACACAAACGCCCACTCTCTACAGATGAAATTGGCCAGCTACTGCGAGATGTCGAATCCCACGGCGGACGCCATGAAACCCTCTGCGCTTTCCGACTCATGTGGCTAACTTTGTGCCGGCCAAATGAAGCGGTGGAGGCTCATTGGTCTGAGTTCGACCTAGACAAGGCCCTATGGCGCATCCCTGCCGAGCGAATGAAAAAGCGAAAGGAGCACACTACCCCACTCCCAAGGCAGGCGGTGGAGATGCTGCAGGCTCTTCAAGGTATCACCGGCAAATACGCCCATGTGTTCCCACACCGAGACGAGCGCACTCGCCCGATGGTCTCAGCCTCGTTCCGCCAGATGCTCAACACACTAGGCTGGGGCGGTAAGTACAGTCCACATGCAACGCGGACGACAGGAAGCACCAGACTTAATGAAATGGGTTTCTCCGCAGACTGGATCGAGAGACAGCTCGCACATACTGAACAGAACGCAGTCAGACGCACCTACAACCATGCCGAGTATCTGAATGACCGGACCGAGATGATGCAGCAATGGGCAGACATGCTGGACTCTTGGAAGACAAACAACACCACATCAGTGAACGTAACTGCCCGCTGACAGCGTGGTGGACCGAGTACATCCAAGAAGCAGCTACTGGCAACCTGTCGGTCTCAGCCATCAATGACAACCAGAAGAGAAAAGTCGTCTCAATACGCTAACGCCCCATAACCCAGCGTGTTTCGGACTCGGCGCTACGGTCGCCGCCCCGAACACTGCATATTGTCCCATCCGACCTAGAAGCCGCTTCTGCGGCTGACCTCCGTCCCCACTTTCATTCCCCATAACGCCCGATCAGCTCTGCGCTGACCGGGCGTTTTTGTATCTGTAAGGTGAACAAATGAAAGCACCCTCTATTAACAGCCTCCGGCAACCACCTGGCATACCCCACTGATTGATCAATACCAAGGAGCCCAGTATGCGTCTGCACAAGCTGAAGGCCAATGACTCGCCCCGCACCTACCTGATCGAGTCACCGATCACCGAAACCGACATTCTATTGATGGCCCTGCAGTTGGCGAATCTGCGTATGCGCCGCGGACGTTCGCAGACCTCTCCAAAGACGGTGTCCAGCCACCTGCAGGCGCCGCTGGGCGATTACGAGCATGAGGTTTTTGCCCTTCTCCACCTTGATAGCCGCCCTCAAGGCAGCTCTGAAGCACAACGCCGCTGCATTGATCCAAGTGCACAACCATCCCTCAGGGGGCCCGAAAGCCAGGCGGACCGCAACCTGCTCCACAAGCGAAAGGAGGCACTGTACCTAGTCGGGGTGCGGACGCTGGGCCACATCATCGTAGGTCGCGAAGGCTGCCTATCGTTGGCAGAACAGGGTCACCTGTGAGGAGAAAATGAAGATGACGCTATTACGGGTCTTGGCTGCCGTGTTTATGTTCGTTGGCATTCTCGCTGGCTGCCTGGCGCTCTTGCTGTTGGTGATTTTACTGGTGCGCTTTCCGCCACTACTGATCGCCGCGCTGCTGGCATGCTGGATTCTTTGCCTACTGCTGAAAGTGTTCCGGACATCAGAGGCAACACCGACAAAGCCACCACCTCCTTGCAGTGACCATTCCACGTAAGCAGCCAGGTCAGCTGCGGCTGAGACGTTCCACCAGACGCTCCACCATCTCCAGCACCAGCGTCCGATCATCCGCCGTCAGGATAGATAGTAAGTTCTGCAGGCGGCGCGCCTGATCCTCCGGGCGCGAGCTACCTTCGGTCAGTAGGTCAGCTGTCTCGCAGCCGAAAACCGAAGCGAGTTCAACCAGACGCTCCACGTTTGGCATAACGACCCCGCGCTCGATACGTGATACGGCTTCACTACCGATCCCCAATCGCTCAGCGACCTGTTCCTGACTCAACTTACAACGCATTCGTTGGCGCGCAATCGCTTGGCCCACAACCTCAGCCAACTGCTTCGAATCGGTTTTTGACATGCCGTCCTCCAGAGCAACCTGAATGGTTGGCCATCAACCTGTTGACATGAAGGACCTCGCGAGCCGATACTCAACCCTAAAGGTTGATATTCGACCTTCTCGCCAATTCAAATCCCAAGCAGGGAGCACAAAGCAGCATGATCGTCGTAACTGGTCTGAATGAAGCGCAGATTGAAGGTCTCGTGAGAGGCAAATCGTCCTTCGAGGTAGTCGGCCTCAGAGGAAATTTCATGGAAGGGATCAAGCTGGTAGAAACCAAGATAGAGGCCCTCGGCATGAAGTGCCGAGTCAGGACAGATGTTAAAGGATCCCTGATCCAAGGCGGAGCCCTAGGAGCAGTCTTTAGCGTGGTATCTACACCCGCCACATTGGCCCTTGCCACATTGACCGCAGCAGCGGGGGTTGGCCATACGCTCGCAACTTACGACCCGGACTATGAAATCGTAAAAGATTACGTCAATAAAAAACTCAAAGTAGCCTATAAAAAACGGGCAAACAAAAAATAAATAAACCTTCTCAAATCATCGCAGACAAAGCACATGAAAGCCAAATCAAGCATACTGAAAACAGCAGGCTTATTACCACTATTATTCTCGCTTAATGCTCAAGCGGATGTTGACTATGGGTATCTATATCCAAGCACGCTACCCAACGAAAAATCAATGAATGATTTACCTTATGCAATTCCCTGCGCAGAAGCCAAAAATCAGTATGGCGCTAAATTCTATCGCTGCACTTGGTACACCCTACCTAGAAATATTACCAGGTGGGACGCTCAACAACAGCGTAACATTAGCTTCAGTAATCAGATAAGCGGCGCATGCCAGCGTGGCACCTGTCGTGCGTCCAATGGCTCGGGCGCCTATGGCATGTACGGACAAGACCTCAGCTTTACCCTGTCCATTTACTACTACATATATGAAAGCAAAGATGGCTACCCGATTGCCTATCGCATGGATGGTGGTCCCCACAAAAAAGGGAAAGAAGTTACCTACGCGCAAGCACGAACAACACTGCAAGAATTTTTACTCGACCACGGCATCAGTTCAACGACTGTAAAAGACACTGTCGGAGCGTATAGCCTTGACGCGCAAATTGGGATTAGCTCTTCCAGTGATGTTACCCCTCGGACTGAAGAAAACGTCATGACAAAACCCACAAAAAATATCGAAGTAAAGGAAGCATGGTGCAACCCACGTGCGGACGACGAGTGCACTATCAACGGAAATAAAGTAACTAAGGCGGAGCTTAAGCACTACCTCCCAGAGGTTTATGAACTGGAAGTTCTAAACGCTGGCGGATATTGCGAACATCCGATCTGCTATGACAAGAACGACAAACCTGTCGGCATTCACTAATATGCAAGGGCACGGAAACATTCCGTGCCCTTTTATTTTTTGTGCAGTCAGTGACAACCCCACACACGTGAAACATCCACTATCACACATCCAGCTGTTGGTATTAGCCCATGGCAACCCTTCCATGAAGGATAACCTGGAACTCCCCCTGAAAAAATCTGAGCAAATGACCACTGTTTCCTAAACCGTGAGACATAAGAAATCCAGTCACCATTAAGCGACTGGAATTTCTGAAGTTAATTGACTGGGACGAAGTAACTCAAACACTCGCCCTTTGCACATGCAGCAGCAAACGAGCGGCGCCGATCATGAGCTTGGCCGGCATATATAAATGGATGTGCCCATATACCTATCACATGGATGTGCTGTCTGCGTGTGCTTGGCGATATCGCAACCCGGCTCCTCCAAGGGTGCGCAATACCCTGTAGGAACCATCTCGTCGGTGATGTTGAATCAAACGGTTCCGGCTACTCACGCCATCTAACAAGCGAGCAATCTGCAGCGGGTTACCAACGCAAGTTCGACCACGTAACAGCAATCTTGGTCAGGCGATCTGCCACACGGCGTTGGCGATGTCAGCGATCACTTCCACCTGCGGGAAGTACACGGCATCGCGCTGAGCCATGCCCTGGACGATCGACGGAGCCTGAGCCTAGACCTGAACCTGTATCGCACCACCGACACCGGCAAGGCCCTCTTCGGACGCATCGACAACACCACCTGGAGCGTCATTTCGCGCTACAGCCAGGGTCCGCATACCTTCAGCCTCGGCTGGCAGCAGGTGGATGGCAATACACCGTTCGACTATGTCACCCGTGGCGCGATCTTCATCGGCAACGCCGTGCAGTTGTCCGACTTCAACGCCCCCAACGAAAAGTCCTGGCAGGCCCGCTACGATCTACCCTTAACAGAATACGTTTCATCAGGAGCAACCTTCACGAGCGAAGTTAGCAACAGGAATGTATTATTTTGTTACGAATTGGGAAGCCGGTGAAAGCCCGGTGCGGTCGCGCCACTGTAATCGATACCCGAGAGCCAGACCCCAGTTTTGTCGACAACCACAACATCCTGACCGAACGCGTCATTCTCCAGGAGCCTCGCATGGCCACTACCGTTGCCACTACCCCGATAGCGACTTGTCGCTGCCCTCGCTGCCACTGAGCGAAATCCTGCCCTGGGCGATTTTCGCTGGCCTGCTACTGCTGCTGGCCATCTATTTCGTCGGCGCAGAACAAGGTGCCACCTCACTGATCTCGGGTGCCTATGTGCATGAGTTCGTGCACGACGGCCGCCACATGCTGGGCTTTCCCTGCCACTGACCGAGGAACGCGACATGATTGGTAATCTCCTGCTGCGCGGCATGCTAGCCGGGCTGTTGGCGGGCATCCTCGCCTTTGGTTTCGCCAAGGTGTTCGGTGAGCCCTCTGTCGACCAGGCCATCGCCTTCGAAGAAACCATGACGCACAGCCATGATCACGGCGATGGCGCCGCTGACGAAGAAGAAGAGTTGGTCAGCCGGGAAGTGCAGAGCACCATCGGGTTGTTCACAGGCATGGTGGTCTACAGCGTGTCCATCGGCGGCATTTTCGCGTTGGTGTTCGCCTTCGCCATGGGTCGCATGGGAAGCCTGAGGATCGGCCCCCGTGGGCTGGCGGCTATTCTTGCCGTGCTGGCATTCATCAGCGTGATCCTGGTGCCCGCCCTGAAGTATCCAGCCAACCCGCCGGCGGTCGGTGATCCCGAAACCATCGGGCAGCGCACCAAGCTGTTCTTCCTGATGCTGGTAGTGTCGATCGCTGCGTTGGTGGTAGCGGTCAACCTGTTCCGCAAGCTGCTAGCCCGCAGCGGCGGCTGGACTGCAGCGGTCATGGCCATCGTGCTTTAC
This sequence comes from Pseudomonas sp. X10, assembly GCF_054889225.1. Lineage (NCBI taxonomy): Bacteria > Pseudomonadati > Pseudomonadota > Gammaproteobacteria > Pseudomonadales > Pseudomonadaceae > Pseudomonas > Pseudomonas sp. X10. The sequence goes on from NZ_CM142677.1 coordinate 4,765,269, forward strand.
ACCGTGATCATGTCGGTAGCTGGCAAACTGTTCCCGACCATCAACGAGGTACCGAAAGAGTTCTCCGCCTCGTTGCTGTGGAACTTCCGTATCGCCTCGCTCGGCATCCACGTAGTGCTGTGGACCGTCCTCGGCCTGGTGTTCGGCTGGCTGGCCCAAGGCCCAGTCCTGTCGCCCCGGAGCCGGCATAACGCCAGGCTGCAGTCCTGACGGACCAGCTAACCAGGAAAAACCAGGACGCCTGATGGAAACATCAGGCGTCTTTTCCATTCAGGGTTTACCCCTGATCAGGCTCCAACACGGCAATATGCTTCAGGGGATACCGAAGCAGCAGCCGATGAAACATCAAAGAGGACCGCGAGGGTGAGCACTCAAACCGCGCCAAACTCGGCGAGGTTGCAATATTGTCCTTTGAAATACAGCAGGGGCTGCGTAGCAGCAGCTTCCTGCAGGTCCAACGCTTTCACTTCACCAATGACGATCAGGTGATCGCCCGCTACGTGCTCAGCGTGGATTTCGCAATCGAGCCAATGCAGGCTACCGGCAATGATCGGATTCCCCAGCGGCGATTCCCGCCATTCGACCCCACACCACTTGTCCGTGCCTCGCCGAGCGAACTGGTTGGAAATGCTGACCTGTTCACCCGACAGGATGTTGACCGCGAATCGACCTGCCTGACGAATTTTAGGGTAGCTAGCCGAACTGGACATTACGCTGAATGACACCAGCGGCGGGCTCATCGACACGCTATAGAACGACTGGCAGGTGAAGCCAATCGATTCGTCGTCCATGTGCGAGGTAATTACCGTGATGCCAGAGGCGTAGTGCCCAAGCGCTTCGCGGAAGCTCGACGGCTCGATAGCAGTACTAGGGAATGACATAGTAGATCCTGGGTATAAGGTACTGCTCGAACGTGCTGGAGACGGCCCGAGTCAGCCCGAGTATTCGGGCTGACCTCAAGCTGAGCCTGCGTTTACCACCTTCGAGTCAGGCTCAGCACTAGTTCGAGAGCTCTCTGCGGACAATTTCCGCGCCTGCACTCAGGGCACTGAGCTTGCCTCTTGTCACGCTACGTGGCAGCGGAGCCATGCCGCAGTTGGTGCACGGGTAGAGCTTGTCGGCGTCGACGAACTGAAGGGCCTTGCGCAGGGTATTGGTCACTTCCTCGGGGGTTTCGATGGCGTGGTTGGCCACGTCGATGGCGCCCACCATCACTTTTTTGCCGCGGATCAGCTCGATCAGGTCCATCGGCACGTGGGAGTTATGGCACTCCAGCGAGACGATATCGATGCTCGATTTCTGCAGCTTGGGGAAGGCTTCTTCATATTGCCGCCATTCCGAGCCCAGGGTCTTTTTCCAGTCGGTATTGGCTTTGATGCCGTAGCCATAGCAGATGTGCACGGCGGTTTCACACTTGAGGCCTTCAATGGCCCGTTCCAGGGTGGCGACGCCCCACTCGTTCACCTCGTCGAAGAAGACGTTGAAGGCGGGTTCATCGAACTGGATGATGTCCACGCCGGCAGCCTCGAGCTCCCGGGCTTCCTGGTTGAGGATCTTGGCGAATTGCCTTCTGCTTCGCTTAACAGCATCGGCGTCCCGGATTTCTGATTTCGCGGCTCAATGGCTGGCCCATCGGTTTCCCCTGTCAACGCTTCACCCTGCACCTCGCGGTGCAACATGCATGACTCGGGGTCTGGTTGATTCGCCATTTCTTACCAGTATCGAACTTTCATCGACTATCCTCCGCCAGCTTTAACTGGCGCACTAAGCGTCCGGCGAACTCACCTTCCGAACTCCAGCATTAAGGGCGATGGTGTCCACGTATTTTTAAGCGGACGCGATCACCCTTATCGCCAGGATTTCCATGCGCCAACGAAGCTCTTATCCGAAACCGTTCAAAGGCCAAGTCGTTCAGGAATGCCTGCAACCTGGCGCAACGGTTTCCAGTGGCGCCATCCGCCACGGCATCAATGCCAACGTCATCCGCAAATGGCTGCCGCTTTATCGAGATCAGCCCGCAGCGGCTTCGCTACCGGCGTTCGTCCCACTAAAAGCCGCACCTAAACGACCAGCCGAAGCGTCAGTGACCATCGAGTTGCCGATGGCTGGGCAAGTGATCACGGTGAAATAGCCAACCTCAGATCCCGAGGGCTGCGCGCAATTTATTCGGGCTGTCGCTCAATGATCCGCATCGATGCGATCTGGCTGGCCACCGAGCCGATGGACATGCGCGCCGGCACCGAAACGGCATTGGCCCGAGTGATCGCGGTGTTCGGTGCGGCGAAGCCGCACTGCGCTTATCTGTTCGCCAATCGCCGAGCTAGCCGGATGAAAGTGCTGGTGCACGATGGCGTGGGTGTTTGGCTTGCAACGCGTCGACTGAACCAAGGCAAGTTTCACTGGCCAGGCATTCGCCATGGTTGCGAGGTCGAACTCGACAGCGACCAACTCCAGGCGTTGGTACTCGGCCTACCGTGGCAGCGCGTTGGCGCAGGCGGTGTGATTACTGTGCTGTAAACGCCGGCCATTTGGCCGGTCTACTTGTCGTCGTCCCGCGTCTGCTCTGGCACAATCGGTGGCATGACTTTCTCGCCTAACCTCGACCAGATGACCCCGGAACAGCTTCGTGCCTTGGCGGCACAGGCGTTGCAGTTGCAGTCTCAAGTCGAGGCGATGAGCAAGAAGATTCAGAACGATGAAACCATCATCGAGAGCTCACTTACGAAATTGCTCTACTCAAACGCCACAAGTTTGCCAAGCGCAGCGAGCAAATCAGCCCGGCGCAAAGCAGCTTGCTGGATGACCTGCTCGATACCGACCTTGAAGCTATCGAGGCCGAGCTGAAACAGCTCCTTCCGGTTCCGCCACAAGCCGAGCCACGGCAATCCCCGAAACGTTCGCCATTGCCGCCGCAGTTCCCGCGCACGGTGCTTCGCCACGAGCCTGAAAATACCCAGTGCGCCTGCGGCTGCCAGCTTCAACGCATCGGCGAAGACGTCAGCGAGAAGCTGGATTACACGCCGGGCGTGTTTACCGTCGAGCAACATGTGCGAGGCAAATGGGCCTGTCGCCAGTGCGAAACCCTGATCCAGGCACCGGTGCCAGCCCAGGTGATCGACAAAGGTATCCCAACCGCAGGTTTGTTGGCTCACGTGATGGTGGCCAAGTTTTCCGATCACTTGCCGCTATACCGGCAGGAGAAGATTTTTGGCCGAGCCGGGCTGCCAATTGCCCGCTCGACCTTGGCGCAGTGGGTCGGACAAACCGGCGTTCGACTTCAGCCGCTGGTCGATGCACTGCGTGAAGCCGTGCTGAACCAGGGCGTGATCCACGCCGATGAAACACCGGTGCAAATGCTTGCGCCAGGTGAGAAGAAAACCCATCGGGCCTATGTCTGGGCCTACAGCACGACCCCGTTTTCGGCGCTCAAAGCGGTGGTTTACGACTTCAGCCCAAGCCGTGCTGGCGAACATGCGCGCAACTTCCTGGGCGACTGGAACGGCAAGCTGGTCTGCGACGACTTCGCTGGCTACAAAGCCGGATTTGAGCAAGGCATCACTGAAATCGGCTGCATGGCTCACGCCCGTCGCAAGTTTTTCGATCTGCACGTGGCGAACAAAAGTCAGCTGGCCGAACAAGCGCTGCACTCAATCAGCGGCTTGTATGAGGTTGAACGCCAGGCGCGGGACATGAGCGATGAAGACCGCTGGCGAATACGGCAGGAAATGGCGGTGCCGATAAGCAAAACACTGCATGACTGGATGCTGGCTCAGCGAGACCTGGTGCCCAACGGATCAGCCACGGCCAAAGCGCTCGATTACAGCCTGAAACGCTGGGTGACGCTGACGCGCTACCTGGACGATGGGGCTGTGCCCATCGACAACAATCAGATCGAGAACCTAATACGTCCGTGGGCACTCGGTCGCTCGAACTGGTTATTTGCAGGCTCGTTACGCAGCGGCAAACGTGCGGCTGCAATCATGAGTTTGATTCAGTCTGCGCGGCTCAATGGGTATGATCCGTACGCGTACTTGAAGGATGTTCTCACGCGCCTGCCAACGCAGCGGGCAAGCGAGGTTGCTGAGCTGCTGCCACATCAGTGGCTACCCGTTTCGCTCAGGAGAACTGATATGGACACGAACTTAATCCTTTAGGTGCATATTCATCAAGGCGTCAATGTAGGGTGCCTTATGCGCGAGATATTCGGCGATTCCTCCCCGGTTGTTAGCTTCGAGCCGCAGCTTCAAATCCTGGTACTGCTTGCGGATAGTGCTGTCTTCTCTCAACAGGTCGCGGAAACGTAACATCCGTGCAATCTGTCCATGACCAGCAACGCACACGTGTACTTTATGAGTTCTCACCCCATTAGCATCGCGACGATAAAAGTGATGTCCGGCGGAAAGATCTGTTCCCCGCACATAGCCCAATGTACGCATGAACTCGCTACGAGCCACCTCATTTTTATGCTCTGACACCACAACCAAGATGTCGATTTCCGGTTTGGCAGAAAGCCCTGGAACGGCGGTGCTACCAACATGATGAGTTCCGATAAGCTCAGCACCGAAGCCCTCCGCTATTCGTCGGATTTCGGCGGTAAAAAATAGCGGCCACTCGGGGTTGTATGGAGAGATTTCACTGGTGAGGGCCATCAGCTGTCCTTGCGTCATAGTCGAAGAGGCAGAAGATTAACCTCGGTTCAAAAATTTTGAAATTTCTCTGCCACAGCTTTGTTAGGAGACGGGGCTCGGAAGCCCCGACTGATTGTGATTTCGAGGACGCGTCTTGGCCGGACGCTTACGATCTTCCTTTGCTCGGGCAGATTGAGGCTCGGCCAACCAAGCCTAGTAGCCGCTGGGGTGCACCTTGAGGGTTTGGCAAAGGCGACGCACTGGGTAATCCGTCGAGTGCTTCTTGATGAAGGTGTACTTCAGCCGCACTCCTTGGCAAAGTACGCGGCGGCCTTCTTTAAGATGTCTCGCTCTTCCGTCACGCGCTTGAGTTCAGCGCGTAGTTTGCGCAGTTCGGCCTGCTGATCATCGTCTTGCTGACGCTGCTCTTCGGGCTTGCTGTAGACCTTGATCCAGGCGTAAAGGCTGTGCACGGACATGCCCAGACGCTGGGCGACATCGGCGACAGGTTTGCCTTTTTCGGTCACTTGCTTGACCGCTTCGATCTTGAATTCTTCGGGGTAACGCTGACGACTCATAGCACCTCCTATTTGGGCCTCATTATGAGGCTTGGAGGTGTCTACGAAACCAGGGGCGATTCACTGCATCCTCATCACCCGAGTCATTCACCTTCGATAGAGCCCTGACATTGCGATAAGTCGCTCTAATCATTGCCTTATAATAGCGGTTTTCTGGGGTGTCGAATGGCGTGGAGTCTGGAGGTGACCAACCAGCCGGGTGAGTGGTGGCCAGCTATGGCATTCTGATCCTGGTGCGCAAAGGCCTGAGCGCAAGCGCGTCGAAGCCAGACTGCCTGGCGTCGACGCGCTTTCCCTTGTCAAACGCCGGTCACCGGTTTCGTGAGCGTGCGCTTCAGGTCACGCTCCAATTGAATCCTCAGCGCTCTCATGAACTGTCTGACATTTTCATGCAGCGGTTTACCCGGTCTAAACACCATTAGGTTCCTGAACATCACATCCACACCGAAGGGTTTGACCACCAGTCCACGGCCCAGGAAGTCATGGACCGACACGGGGTCCACGAATCCGACGCCTAGCCCGAGCATGGTCATTTCGCAAATCGTATGCGAGTAGGCGGTAACCACACGGATATCCGGCTCAACCCCACTGTGCGCCAGCACTGCATCGAAGCGCGTGCGAGCGCTGTCTTCCGGGTTCATCGCAATGAACTCTACGCCTGCCAGATGTTCGGGGTGGACGATGTCGAGCTTGGCGAGCGGATGGGACGCAGGCATTACGATCACGCCAGGGTGATTTAGGAAAGGAGAGCTCTCCAGTCCTTGCGACGGCATTTCATCCGCCATGATGCCGATGTCGCATTGGCCAGATAAAACCTGCTGATACACCTCCTTGGAACTTAGTATCTTCAGTACGACGCGAATCCCCTTCTTGCCCACATCGAACGATGCCATGGCCCTCGGAATGAAGGTATTGCCGAGGGCGGGGTGAATAGCAATAGTCAACTCGCCGATGCCAAAGCGGCTCAGGCTCTTGAGCTTATGCTCGATCAGTTCAATCCCCACGAAAAGCCGGTCCACATCCACCATCAGCGCCAACGCTTCCTGGGAGGGAACCAACCTGCCCCGATCACGGATAAACAGCTGTATGGATGCGCGGTTTTCAAGCTTGCGCAGAGCCTGACTGACCGCTGACTGGGAAACTCCGAGCATTGTCGCGGCGCGGCTGGTGGATCCCGTGGTCATGATCGCACGGAAGATTTCGATGTCCCTGACGCTCATCGCCCACACCTATTAGCCTGGCTTATCGAGTAAGTATTCTACGGTCTTGAGCCGAGCTGGGGTCAAGCATCTAATGAAGCCTCCTACAACACTTTCGGCAAGGCCAAGCTCATGCGTTTTAAAGACCACGCGAACAACCCCTACGCCAGCCTATCCCCAGCCGTATGGCGAGGTTCTACAGTCGTCTTCGACTCGTTCGAAGACTTCGTTGCGCGAAAGGCTCGTCAACCCGATGGTTATAGCTACGGCGTCACGGGTACGCCAACTGCGCGTGGCCTGGAACAACGCATCGCATCCCTGGAAAACGGCAAGCATTGCATCGTCACGCCCTCGGGCCAATCGGCCCTGGTGATCACCACGATGGCCTTTGTCCGCGCCGGTGACCACATTTTGATCTCCGACGCTTGCTACGGAGGAATGAAAGCATTCGCGCAATCATGGTTGGATAAATTAGGCGTGGACGTCGAGTTCTACCCACCCACGATCGATGCAGGGATCGAATGTTTGATCCGTGCCAACACCAAGATGATCTGCATCGAGTCGCCAGGTACGGTGACCATGGAAATGCAGGACATCGCGGTGATTGCTGAAATCGCCAGACGCCATGAGGTGCTGACGATGATGGACAACACCTGGGCAAGCCCATTGAACTTCCGCCCCCTCGACCATGGGGTCGACTTCGCCATCGAAGCCGCCACCAAGTTCCTGGGTGGCCATTCCGATGTGTTGATGGGCAGCATCAGCTTGAACGATGCCGAGCACTACGCCCTGCTACGCGAGACTCAGAGCATCTTCGGCCAGCAGGTCAGCCCTGAAGATTGCTTCTTGGTCTTGCGAGGCCTGGAGACATTGACCATCCGGCTGAAAGAACAAAGCGCCAATGCCTTGAAAATAGCCCGGTGGCTCGAACAGCACCCCATGGTCGAGAAAGTACTGTTTCCTGCACTACCGAGTGATCCGGGGCACGCCACTTGGCAAAAACTCTTCAAGGGCAACGGTTGCCTGTTCTCTATGGTGCTCACGCCCGCGAGCGATACCGCCTACAGCGCGTTCTTCAATGCACTGAAGCACTTCCCGATCGGCGCCAGTTGGGGAGGTACCCACAGCTTGATCGCCTACTACCCCGCTAGCCAGCAGCAAGCACGGGCCTTCACCGATATACGCACCCCCATCATTCGTATTTCCGTAGGCCTGGAAGCCCCACAGACCCTGATCGATGACCTGCAAACGGCACTGGAGGCTTACCAAAGCGCGCAACGCTGATACCCGGCCCAGAGGTCGGCCTAAAAACAATGTGACCTCGATGATCATTCAATGCTGCCACCTTCGTCACCCCGAGAGTGACCATAACAACAAATAAGGATGGACTATGAAAACAATCACCAGCATGACGATTGCCCTTTCCCTGGCCGGTGTGCTCGGCTTGGGTATCAATAACGCCCACGCTGACGATAGCCTTGAGCAACTCAAGCAGCAGGGCCAGATTCGTGTCGCCAATACCCAAAGCAGCCCACCCTGGAGCTATTTGAACGACAAGAATCAACCTGATGGCTACGATGTCGCGATCGCCCATGAAGTCGCACGCCGTATTGGTATTCCCAAGGTGGTGTTCGTCGCCGACAACTTCAAGAACTTTGTCGAGGGTTTGAAAACCAACAAGTACGACGTGGTCATGAATGACCTGACGCCGACGGAAGAGCGTAAGTTGCAAGTGGACTTCTCCGAACCTTACGGCGTCGAGGAATTCAGGATCTTCCGCCTGGAAAAGAACACCCATATCAATGGGCGTGAGGACCTACCAGGGAAATCCCTGGGCGTCACCTCTGGTTCCAGCAACGAAAGCTGGGCGCGCAAGCACCTTCCCGAGTCGGAGGTTCGCACCTACGACAGCGGCGGCCTAGTGTTCAATGACCTTGTCAATGGCCGCATCGATTTCATCGTCACCTCGTGGTTCAGCGGAGAAAACTACCGCAAAACCAATAACCTACCGATTACTGCGGTTGGCGCACCGTTGACCTACCAACTGTCGGCCGCGGCGCTGCCCAAAGGCAGAGACTCGCTGAAGGGCGCGATCGACCAAGCCATCACCGCGATGATTGCCGACGGCACCGTAGATCGCTATGCAAAACAATACATCGGTGACTACTACCACATGACCGAAGGCATCCAGAAAGCCAAGGCCGAGGAGTAACCGATGTACGAACTCTTCTTGCGCTCCTTGCCGTTACTGCAGAGTGCCGTCTTGGTGACGTTGGGGCTGGGCTTGGGCGCCTTCGTACTGGGCTCCATCCTGGGTCTAGGCATTGCCCTGATGCGTAACTCCACCATCAAAGTAATACGGATGACGGCTTTCACCTACGTCTCGATCTTCCGTGGAACGCCATTGCTGGTGCAGATCCTGCTGATCTATTTCGGCCTGCCCTACTACGGCATCACCTTGGCTCCGATCCCTTCGGCGTTGCTTGCCCTGTCGTTGTTCGCCGCCGCCTACCTCAGCGAAAACTTCCGCTCCGGTATCAGTGGCGTCGATCCGGGCCAGTGGGAAGCCGCGCATTCCATGGGGATGGGGTATTGGACCTGCCTGCGACGCATCATATTGCCGCAGGCCTTCCGGATTGCCCTACCGCCCATGGGCAGTCGGTTGATAGGTCTCATCAAAGACAGCTCGCTCGCATCCACGGTGACCGTGGTTGAACTCACCCGAGTAGGCGAACAAGTGGGGGCGGCAACGTTCCGCTACATGGAAATGTTCCTAATGATCGGCATGATTTATTGGCTGATCAACCAAGTACTGACGGTGTTGCAAACCTACTTGGAAGGCCGTATGACGAGGCGTTACCGATGAAACATACAACTATCGAAGTAGCCGCATTAGCGAAAGCGTTCGGTGATAATACCGTGCTCAAGCATGTCGATCTTCAAGTTAGCGCAGGCGAGGTCGTCGTTATTCTTGGCCCGTCGGGCTCAGGAAAAACCACTCTGCTGCGTTCGCTGAATTTCCTGGAGCAGCCCGACGCCGGCGTCCTGCAAATTTGCGGTCATCGTGTCAACGTGCAACCAGACAAGGCACTGAGCAGAGCGGACCGTAAACAAATCAACCAACTGCGACAGAAAACCGCGATGGTGTTTCAGTCGTTCAACCTGTTCCCGCACCTGACCGCATTGGAAAACGTGATCGAAGGCCTGGTCAGCGTCAAGAAAGTTCCGCGCCAACGCGCCATCGAACAGGGTCTCGCTTTGCTCGAGCAGGTCGGCCTCAAGGAGAAGTCCAACAGCTATCCCGCCAGGCTCTCCGGTGGCCAAAAACAGCGGGTGGCCATTGCCAGGGCCTTGTCGATGGAGCCAGAGGTCATCTTTTTTGATGAGCCGACGTCGGCGCTTGATCCCGAACTGCGGGATGAAGTGCTAAGCGTCATGCGAAACCTGGCCAAGGCTGGCATGACCATGTTGGTGGTCACGCATGAAATTCGATTTGCGCGAGAGGCGGCGGATCGGGTGATTTTCATGGAAGGCGGCGTGATCGTGCATGACGCCGACAGCAAAACTTTTTTTTCGGATAACAACAGCGAGCGCATACAACAGTTCCTCCGCCGCCACTGAGCCACTGTCGACGTATTGAAAAGCAATAGAAAAGTTTAACGCTTAATACCCAGTACTTGAGTCGTACGCCGTGCCCACCACGATGGGCGATGTCGAGTGCGCGCAGTTCCAAATTGTCTTACCTGCCTTTCAACACAACAATAATTATCAATATAAGGGAAGAGACGATGTTTAATATTAAAACAGGTGGCATTCTACTCACCTTGGCGACATTGCATTACACCCCGATAAGTGTCGCCGCATTCGTGGAAGATCAAGCTGCGAGCAAGGGGTTCGCGGCTGACAGCAAACTCGAGATCAAGGCGCGCAATTACTACTTCAACCGCAACAAGACCCACGGAGCAGAGGATGACAAGGACTGGACCCAAGCGTTCCTGGGCTCCTTCTCTTCGGGTTATACCCAGGGTCTGCTGGGTGTCGGGCTGGACGCCTTCGGCTATGCAGGGTTCAAGCTCGATGGCAGCGACAAGTATTCGGGCTCAGGCAACCTGGTCACCGACCGCCAAGGCAGAAATCAGGACCAGCATGGCAAAGCAGGGTTAGCAGCCAAGGTGCGCATTTCCAAGACGGCCTTGAAGGTTGGCGCGATGCGACCTAATGCACCCGTATTCGCCGTAGCGGATTCACGTCTGCTGCCCCAGACAGCCACGGGCATCAGTCTGCAAAGCAGCGAACTCAAGGGCCTGGACCTCGAGGCGGGCCATTTCACCTCAGGCTCGAGCCAGGACGATACCAACCATGACGGAGAAATGTGGGCCACCTATGCAGGGGTCACCACCCCCACGGCGAGCTACATCGGAGGCCGCTATCGTCTCACCGAGCGAATGGACATCGGCGTTTATCACGGTCACCTCGAAGACGTCTGGGACCAGTACTACGGGAACGTCAATTACCTGCTTCCGTTGACCAGTAGCAGTGCCTTGCAGTTCGACGCCAATTATTACCACACCGCAGACGCAGGTAGCGAAAAGGCAGGAGACATCAACAACAATACCTATGCCTTGTCCGTCGGCTACAGCTTCCTTTCCTCGCACAAAGTTACCTTGGCGTATCAAAAGGTCAATGGCGATACGCCCTTCGACTTCATCGGCTTCGGTGACAACCGTCGCAGTGGCGGTGCGATCTTTCTGCCCAACTCCATTCAGTACTCCGACTTCAACGGCCCAGGCGAAGCGTCGATGCAGGTGCGTTATGACCTGAACATGGCTGGGTACGGCGTACCGGGCCTGTCGTTTGTCGCGCGCTACGTGCGTGGCAAAGACATCGACGGCACCCGCATGGACCCAGGCAGCCCCTATGCACGCTTTGGCTATGGGGAAGACGGTCGTCATAGGGAGACCGATGTCGAAGTCAAGTACGTGGTGCAGTCGGGGCCGGCCAAGAACCTGTCAATCCGTGTGCGACAGGCATGGCATCGGGCTAACGCCGACCAGGCCGAAGGCGACCTGAACGACTTCCGGATCATCACCGAACTTCCGATCTCGATTTTCTGACCGCGACAGCTCGGTGCTGCTCGAAGCGCCGAGCCCTTCTCCTACGTCCACCCTTCCGGTCCAGGCCTCGGTCGATGAGCGGGAGGACGGTACAACGCCAACCCTTTCAAATCTGTCACCAGAGGACGACTCACGTTATGAGCGCAACTCAGACCACGAAACGCACCGATCCGATCATAGGTTCGGTGCTCGACCGCTACAACTGGCAGCGTGTGACCTACCTCTTACAGCTGTCCCGACGCATGGATGAGCTGGAAGAGAAGGTATTGGTGCCCGCCAAGAAGGTGCTCTACCAGTTTTCGGCCAGGGGCCATGACGTGGCTCAAATCCTTCTTGGGCTCAAACTGACCGACCCGAACGATGCCGTCTGTGGGTATTACCGATCGCGGCCTCTACTACTCGCCATGGGGGTCGACCCTGTGGATGCGCTGGGCTCATCGATGGCCCGCGCCGGCGGCTACTCCGATGGGCGCGACATCGGCGTCGTATTCAATTACCCCAACCCCGGCGGCCCTTCAGCCCTGCCAATGTGTGGCGGTGTAGGGGCGCAGTACACACCGACGGCTGGCTGGGCACAGGCGATCAAGTATCGAAGCGAAGTGCTGGCTGATCAAGCCTATGATCGAGCCATCAGCGTCGTGCTGGGCGGGGATGGCTCGGTCGCTACCAATGGCTTCTGGGCTGCGCTGACCATGGCCACCACCCAGAAACTCCCAATGCTGTTCTACATTGAAGACAACGGCTTCGGCATTTCGGTACCTTCGACCTTCCAGACCCCGGGTGGCGATATCGCCGCCAACCTGGCCAGCTTCCAGGGCCTGCACATCCTCAGTGGAAACGGCTCGGACCCGCTGGAAAGCGCCCAACTGATCGAAGACGCCCTGGCCCATGTGCGAGGACGGAACGGCCCCTGTTTACTGCGGTTGAAAGTCCCGCGACTGCAAGGTCACAGTTTTCAAGACACCCAGACCTACAAATCGTCAGAGTTCGTAAAGCACGAATGGTCACTGGACCCCTATCCCAAACTGCAAGCGTTGCTGGTTCCCTCGCTCCTGAGTGCGACGGAATGGGCCGACATCGACGAACAAGCCAGGCAATCGGTTGAGCAAGCGTGCCATGAAGCAGAAATGCGACCGGTCAGCGAGCCGAGTCGGGTGACCGAGAACGTCTTCTACGAAACGCAGCCCCAACTGCGTGGAGGCCTGCTGCCTACCGGCAGCGTGGAGCACCCCGTGAGCGTTGCTCCCGAAACGCAGGGTCAGCGCATCAACATGGTAGCAGCCATCCGACGCACCTTGGACCGCGAACTTGCTATCAATCCGAAAGTCGTGGTGTTTGGTGAAGACGTCGGCCCTAAAGGGGGTGTCCATGCGGTAACCCTGGGTTTGCAGGAGAAGTACGGTTCAGGACGGGTGTTCGATACCAGCCTTTCGGAAGAAGGCATCGTAGGTCGGGCGGTGGGCATGGCGCTGGCGGGACTGATGCCGGTAGCGGAGATCCAGTTCCGCAAATATGCCGATCCGGCTGTCGAGCAGATAAACGACTGCGGTACCATGCGCTGGCGTACCAACAATCGCTTCGCCGCCCCCATCATCCTGCGTATTCCGGGTGGTTTCTTCAAATGCGGCGATCCTTGGCACAGCCAGACCAACGAAGTCCAGTTCGTCCACTCACCCGGCTGGAAAGTCGCCGTTCCGTGCAATGCCGAAGATGCCGTCGGCCTATTGCGCAGCGCTATGCGCGGGAACGACCCGGTAATTTTCTTCGAGCACCGGGCAATGCTCGACGCCGCCTCCGCTCGCCGCCCCTATCCTGGCGACGACTACCTGTTGCCCTTCGGGAAGGCGCGCAGTGTCTGCGACGGCGAGCAACTGACCATCGTGACCTGGGGCGCAATGGTCGAACGCTGCGAGCAGGCCTGCGAAGGACGCAGCGTACATCTCATCGATCTGCGCACCCTGATGCCCTGGGACAAAGAAGCGGTGCTCGTGTCCGTTCGCCGCACCCACCGCTGCCTGATCGTGCACGAGGACGCCGGTACCGCCGGGTTCGGCGCGGAAATCGCTGCGGTGGTCGCTGACCAGGCCTTCTTAGACCTCGATGCGCCCGTGGCACGCCTGACGATGCCGGACATCCCCAGTCCCCACCACCCTGCATTGATGGATTACGCCCTACCCTCGGTCGCCGATATCCGAGCCGAGGTCGATGAGTTATTGGAGTACTGAAATGACCGATCTGAACCTCACCGCTGCTGTTGCCACCGACGTCGTTGCCCCGATGCAACAAGATGGGACGAAGGCGGTACTGCGCACATGGCTGAAGAAGACAGGCGAGCAGGTTCAACAGAATGAACCTGTGGCAGAGCTGGAAACCGACAAGGTCGTCGTGGAAGTCTGTGCGCCCTGTGCGGGTCTGCTAGAAACGCTGTTGCAAGAGGACAGCGACGCCGCGCCTGGGCAGTTGCTGGGGCGAATCGCGCCTGCTTCGACATCGCACGATTCCCTGCCGCCCCCCCAAGCAGCACAGCCGCAAACCGCCAGAGCACCGATCGCCAGTGGCAAGGCAAGACTTTCACCTTCGGTACGACGGCTGATCGCTGAGCATGACCTGGACCCCGATACGATTCTCGGTACCGGCCGTGGGGGACGCCTGACACGCCATGACGTCGTTTCGGCGCTGGTCCGGCCAGCCTCTGCACCCTCGCCTAAAAACGTGGCGTGCACTCCCGAGAGCGTCGCGCGCCCGCCATCACCCCAGCGCCAGCCTGATTCGCAGGTAGATGCCGTCACACGAGTACCGCATAGTAGTATGCGCCGACGCATCGCCGAACATATGCTCCACTCGGTAACGACAGCGCCCCACGTAACGGCGGTGTTCGAAGTCGATTTCTCCGCGATCATTCGCCATCGGGAGCAGCATAAAGTAGCCTTCGCCAAGGAAGGGGTTAAACTCACCTTGACCGCCTACTTCGTGGCCGCAGCTTCACAGGCTATGGCCGTAGTGCCGGAGGTCAACAGCCGCTGGCATACCGACCATCTGGAGGTTCATCGCGACATCAATATCGGTATAGGCGCCTCGCTGGGAGACAAGGGCCTTATCGTGCCGGTCATTCATCGTACGCAGGAGCGGTCTCTGCTGGGTATCGCGTCTCGCTTACAGGTACTTACGGAGGCAGCCCGGACCGGAAAGCTGCAACCGGAAGACGTGCAGGGAGGCACTTTCACCATTTCCAACCACGGCGTATCCGGCTCGATATTCGCCACGCCCATCATCATCAACCAACCGCAATCAGCCATTCTCGGGATCGGCGCGCTGGAAAAGCGCGTGGTGGTCAAAACGCTTGGGGGCGTCGACTCCCTGCAGATATGTCCAATGACCTACGTCTCACTGACTATCGACCATCGAGTGCTGGACGGTAGCCAAACGAACGCTTGGCTCTCGCGCTTTGTCGAATGCATCCAGAGCTGGCCTCTGGAGTCTTAGCCTCGACACGGCGTTCTATCTGAATAAGCATCATGCCGAGAACCAGAGCGCATCAACATGACAACCCTTGCATCCTTGCGAGATAAGTGCTGGGGCTGGCGACCAGCCCTGGCTTTTTGACCTGACGTAAACCCTTCCAAAGTAAAGCGCCGGACCGACTTCCAGCTTAGCTACACCTTGGAAATTGAGTTCGGGAGCGCGCTCACCTTCATCTTCATCGCTCTGGACGACTTGGATCTCGTGAGCTGGTTTTTGATGCGCGGGCTGGGGATCGCGGGGATGAGGCAGTCCAAATTCATTGAGGTGTACGTAGCAAAAAAAGGTTCTTCACGGAATCCCGGGAAAGACAGAAACAAGAACGCCGGTTTGATGGATGATGTTCGTGCGAGCGAACACATCTACAAACCGGCATTCTTGTGCACGATATTAATACGTTTCTGCCTTTTTGGAGGGGCTTTTCTGTCATTTCCATGAGGCCTGACGGCGATGCCTTGCTGATCGACCTAATCCCTCAGTCCACCCAATTCCCCACCTGCAGCGGCTGCCATCAGCCCAGCACACCACCCACGAATACTGCCTGCGCTCGATCCGAGACCTCCCCATTCTTGACCGTACGGTGCGGTTGAATGTGGAACTGCGGGGGTGTTGGGAGCAGCGCATGCGGCAAGCGAATGGAGTCAGTCCGTTGGCTTGACCGTTACTCTCGGATGACTAAGCGCTTGGCCGAAGCCGTAATCCAGGCTTACCTACGACTGCCCAAGTTGCATGTCGCCGAGCTGTTTGGTTTGCATTGGGACAGCGTGCGCCTATTGGAGCGACGGGCACTGCAAGCATCATTGGAGAAACTGCCGAAGGCCCAGCCTACATCTGCACGATCTGTTGGCTGCTAACCAGTCGTTGATGACGGTTTATCTGATGAAGGCAGAGTTCAAAGCGCTGTGGTCACCCACCGCCACCTGGAGCTGGTGAACAGCCTGGAAACAGTGGCTGCGACTGGCAGATGAAAGACCAGCGCTGAAGCAATTCGCTAAGCGACTGAAGGGCTATTGACGCGGCATCCTGAGCAGGGTGCGCTGGCCCATGCACACGGGGCAGTTGGAGGGCATCAACAACCGGATCAAGGTAATCAAACGGATGGCGTACGGCTACCGGGACAGCGATTTCTTCATTATGAAGACCAAGAATGACTTTCCCGGCAATCCGGGAAGAACCAAGAAAAAATCCGTCTCGAACGTTTTTTTATGAGCGGAATTTGGGAGAGAGGAGAGAAAATAGGGTTGTTCATATAACTCGCTCTGCGTTTAAATAGGAAAATGATTTCATCGGATTGATGGCGTGATCATTGGCCGGCTTTGTTTCGTTCTGGCGAACACTCGATCTTAATTGACGCAAGGCTAAAGCGATTCAACCGATTTTTCTATATTCACCAAGTGGAATAGAGCATTGCTGCTGGCGACAGTAATCTTGTGGGCATTGACTTCACTGCCAAGCCGATGCCCTTGAGTTCAAGCGGGTAACCATCGGTTCAGGGGTGAGCTATGCGGATTTTGCCATCCCTCCTTTCGTACAGGCTCTAGGGAATAAACCACTCCCCTGAAGTGTTCATCCTTGTACAGCCCTATCGATCACCCATGGAGACCCACATGCTGGTTTACCGAGACACACTCCGAGAAGCTCTGCCGCTGCGTGAGCGCCCAGGCGCGATTGGTCTGGTGCTCAGCTTCGAGGGGCGCGCTATTACGTGTTCGTCAGCCGTCAGTCCCGTGAGCAGGTGGCTAACAGCGCAGTGGGCAACAGATTGAAGCTGCATGCGTAGTTGCTGGGAAGGACGCTGACAAAAGATCAGCATCAGGATGCTCTATCATGCAATGCTGCCGGTGGCATTGGGGCTGGCCACGCAGAACCAGGTCGACGCCGAAAGCCGGCACGCGGAAGAGTCGATGATCGAGCACTTCGATGAGTGCGTGCAGAATTTCGTCGCCTTGCGCGGTCGGCCGCCTGCGAAAGCCGAAGTCTTCCTGTCGCACTGCCCATGCCAGTCCAAAGACCCTGGCGCCAGCCCGGCGCGGATGCTTGCAGGGACCCGCTATGAAGCGACCTGCAAGGCCAAACTGACCAAGTTCTGCACCACAGGTACACGCTCTGCGATCTCGTGGAAGGTTTATTATCAATTTGATATGGGCACATCAAAACTGGATATCAATGAAAACCGTAGCAACCTCATCATGTGCAAACAGCCTGCCTTTATTAATACGACACGCCGCTAAGTACCGTCAGGCCAAGGGGGACAGCGAGCGCTGATGCCCCCTATCCCTGCTCCACCAACTGCGCGTGATACTGCTGCGGATTGACCCCATGATATCGCCGGAACACCTTGGCAAAGTGACTCGCACTGGCATACCCGACCGCCGCCGCCACCTCGTTCACCGAACATCGTCCTCCCAGCAACCCGGCGGCACGCTCGATCCGTACCCGCTGTAGATACTCATACACGCCGCTGTCATGCAGCTGGCGAAAGCCTTCCTTCAACTTGCGGGTATTGAGCTCCACACACTGCGCCAGCGACTCGATGGTCCAGTCATGTTCCGGCCGCGTTTCAAGCAACCTGCGCGCCCGCTCCACGCGCACCAAGTCACGGCCACCCAACGATGTTCCGCTGTACAGCGCCAGTTTCTGGATATGCGCAGTAAGCTGCCCCAACAATTCATAAGCCTTGCCTCGTAGCAGCAGTTCCCGCGCTACGCCCTGCAAGCGGCACCCCAACATTTCCTGGCCGATCCGCCGTACCACCTGCGGCGCGGGAAACTGCGCCACCCGCGCGGTCTGGTCCGATGAGGCGCTCTTTTCCCAGCCGCCGGACATATCGAACAACTGGTTGGCCAGTTCCAGCATGCCCAGGCGTTCGGCGGCGAAGCTGATGTTCACCCCGCGCCAGCAGGTGCTGGCCGGGACGAATCCGACCCCCTCTACCGCGCGGGTCGAATGGAACAGGCTGCAATGGTCTTCCCGCCAGCTCAGTGCCGGGGCGTCGGCAAAGCGGCGCCAGCCAGCGCATGTGTGATGGTAGGACACCGTCAGCGAGGCCTCGCAGGAGGCATCGAGCTGACTGTCCTGGTCGACCTGCCAGTCGATCAGGCGAATGTCCAGTTCATCGCCCTGCCCTTCGGTCAGCACCGGGGGAAGGGTTAGCTGCGAGTGATAGTGATTGAGCGACATGACAAGCGTCTCGGTCGTAAATCGAATGCGAATGATAAATTCTATCAACAAAAGTGCTGATCGAGCGCTTCTTGTACCGATCGCACGCGCGATTAATTGGCCATCTCCCGAAGATAGCGGCATACCTCCTGATATAGGCCCTGTTCCCATGCAATGCTCTTTGCTCAGCCTCTCCATAGCCATAGCCATAGCCATAGCCATAGCCATAGCCCTGGCCCTGCCCTGTCATGCACTGGCCGCCGAGCGTGTGACCCTGCCGTCGATGGAAGTGACCGCGACCAAACGTGCCCAGGCCCAGGACCAGACCAACCTGGCGCTATCGGTGGCCAGTGCTGCCGACCTTGAGCGTGCCAACGTCGCCTATACCGGTGAGCTGGAGCGGGTGTTTCCCGAGCTGCTGGTGCGCAATACCGGCGCGGGATTGTTCCCCAGCCTGAGCTTGCGTGGTGTGTCGTCGTCCGACCCTTACAACGCGCCGGTCGGTATCTATGTCGATGGAGTGCCGCAGTACCTGGGAACTTTCAACCAGCAGTTGCTCGACATCGAGCACATCGAGCTGCTCAAGGGGCCGCAAGGCACGCTGTACGGCCGCAACGCCCAGGCCGGTGCGCTGAACATCATCACCAGGCGCCCGGACAACCAACCCACTGCCACCTTGCAGAGCCGCTTCAGCAACCTGCACCAGCAGGTCGCAGCCACTGGCGCGACGCCATTGATCGAAGACCACCTGTACCTGCAGGCCAGCGCCTACCACGACGACACCGATGGCCAACTGACCCGTAGCCAGCATCATGGCGACAGCGACAACGGTGGCGGCAACCTGGCCCTGACCTTCACCCCCAACCAGGACCTGAGCGTCAAGCTGGCCTACGCCCGCGACCGGCTGACCTCCTACAACGAGCAATACCTGGCCGACGCGACTTACGAAAAGCGCCGTGCGAGCGTGCCGTTCATGGAGTCGGTCTACGTGCGCCGCGTCGAGACCAGCAGCGCTACCGTCGACTGGAGCCTGAACGACTCGCTCAAGCTGACCTCTATCACCGCTCTGCAGAATTATCGTCACGAGCGCCTGTTTGGCGACATGGGCTTCGCCTGGCCAGAGACGCAACGCACCGTCAGCCAGGAGCTGCACCTGGCGACCCAGGGGGCGGATCGCGCCTGGGACATGATCGCGGGTGTCTACTGGCAGCGCAGCCGCAGTCACTCGCAGCGCGCACCGGTCGATAGCGCGCCGCTGGCCGGAGTGTTCGGCGCTGCCGACAGCCGTATCGAAAGTACCGAGAAGGCACTGTTCGGTGAGTTCACCTGGCACCTGGCGCCGCGCTGGGACCTGACCCTGGGCCTGCGTCAGAGCCAGGAAAAGGCCGAAACCCGCTATGTGCAGCAGGATGCGGCGTTCACTCCAGGCTTCGTCTTCGACGATCACGACACCTTCAACAGAACCACGCCGAAAATCGCCCTGGGCTTCCAGGCAACCGCTGATACACGCCTTTACGCGTCGGTCACCAAGGGTTTCAAGGCCGGTGGCTACAACCGCATCGGCGCGATCGTACCGGGGGCGGTGGCCTACTCGCCGGAGAAGTCGCTCAGCACCGAGGTGGGCGTGAAATCGAGCCTGCTGGACAAGCGCATCTGGCTCAATGCCGCGCTTTACCGCATCGATATCGACGACGTGCAACAGTTCATCGGCGCGGCCGGTACAGGTACCCAGTCGCTCGACAACATCGGCAAGGCGCGCAGCGAGGGCGCCGAAGCGTCGCTGGACTGGCAGATCGGCGACGCCACCAAGGTGCACCTGGCCGGCACCGTCAACAGCAACCGTATGCTCGACTCCGAACGCCAGGGCAACCACCTGACCTACACCCCGCAACGCACCCTGCGCGCAGGCGCCGAGCACAGCTTCTTCTTCGATGGCCTGCTCGGCGAAATACGCCCAAGCGTCGGGCTGAGCTACACCGGCAAGCATTATTTCGACGTCGACAACCAGGTGTCCCAGGGCGGCTACAGCCTGATCGACGCGCGCCTGGCCTGGTTGCCGACGCCGGATATCGAACTGGCGCTGTACGGCAACAACCTGGGTGACAAGGACTATCGCACCTACTCCTATGTGTCGCAGGGCGCACAATTCAGCCAGCCTGGCACGGGCCGTGAACTGGGCTTGAGCACGCGCATCACCTTCTAAGCGAGCAATGGGGCCGCACCGCGGCCCCAATCCTGTAGCCCGCGCGGCGATCACCGCTCACGAAACATCTTTGGCGACATGCCATGGCGCTGGCGGAACAGCCGCGACAGGTGACTGCTGTGGGCAAAGCCGCAGCGCCAGGCGACATCCTTGATCGGCAGATCGCTCTCGCGCAGCAAGCGAGAAGCACGCTCCAACCGGCAATCGAGCACGTAACTGTAGACGCTGGTGCCAAACAGCTCATGGAACTGGCGCTTCAACGCCCCGTGCCCGATGCCGATCTTCTGGCTGATATCGGCGACCTGCAGCGGCTCCAGGCAATGCTCCTGGATATACGCACGGGCCGCCAACAGGCGCCGTCGCTCGCGACGATTGATCCGCGGCGAGCTGCCTTCCTCGACAGGCACCAACGCCAGCGCATCGTCTTCGCTCGACAGCCGCTGGGCAATGCCCCACAACAGCTCCATCGCCTGGGTATGCAGCTTCAGCGCCTGCATGGCATTACCTGGAATGCCGTCACTCATCAACTGCTCGGCGATTGCCAGTTGCTTTGTGTTCATCGGCAAGCGCCGCACACCCGCCCGGCGCTGTGGGTGGATGAACCAGCATTCGCCCTGCCCGACGCCTTCCATCAAGGGGGTGAACACCGCCAGCCATTCGAGGCTGAAGTGCACGATCACCAGCTTGAGGTCGTGATAGGCCGGGAAAAAATCCATACAGGTGAAGGGGTCAGCCGCACAGGTCAGATAGCAGAAGCCCGAATCGTAGGAACACACCTGGGCCATCCCGTCCATGAGGAAGTGCCCGCTGCCCTTGATCATCATCGCCAGCGACAGGTGCCGGTCGACGTTCACCTGGCGGCAGACATCCTGCCCCGGAAAGCCATCGACCAGGCCGATGCGCACGCCGTCGTGCAGGTCGGTCCAGGCGATCGCCGGCATGTGCGTGTTGTGTTGCTCCAGGGTCGGCGCGCTGGGGCGCAGGCTGCTATCGATCGCCATGAGGAGTCTCGTCAGTCAGGGGCGCGGAAACGACAATGGATCAGGCCTGGTGCTGCGCGTTGGCGCAGCGGCCTGATCCGTGAAAGCCAGGCCAGCGCGCGCATGTAGCGTGGCCAGGGCTCGGCGTAGGTCAAGGCTTGCATCAGTTCAAGGCCCGGGATCTGGGCGATGAAGCGGTCCAATTCGCCCAGGGCGATGCCGAACGGCATGGGTGGGGTCTGGTAACTGGCGGTCATGGCCAGGCCCTTGAGGGTCTTGCGCGAATACCACGGCGGAATGCAGTCGAAGAACAGCTCGCCTTCACCCAGGCGCCGTACCAGGATGCGCAGCAGGGTCTGCACCTCTTCGCGCTGGAAGTACATGAACAAGCCTGCAGCGGTCACGAACACCGGCCCCTTGCGCTGGGCAGCCACTTGGTCGATCCAGGCCGTATCCAGCGCAGAGCAGGCCAGCAAGGTATTGCGCGGATGCGCCGGCAACAGGTTACGGCGGGTGTCGATGGCCTCGGGCAAGTCCACCGAGTACCAGTTCACCAAGCCATCATCGACTCGCCAGAACTGGGTTTCCAAACCCTCGCCCAGTGCTACTACGGTGGCGCCGGGGTGTTCGGCGAGGAAGCTGCGCAGACGCTCGTCGGCATAGCGTGAGCGGATCGCATGGGTCGGCGAAGGCTTGCCGAAGCGGCCCTGGAAGTCGTAATGGATGCGCCGCACCAATTCCAGCAGCAAAGGGTCGTCGAGCAAGGCATCGGTGCCTTGGGCGAAGGCGGCGCGGTTCCACACTGTCAGCAGCATGGTTTCGGGCACACCGTTGAGGTTCGGCGCCAAGCGTTGGGGCTGCACGGCAGAATTCATCCATTTCTCTCCATTCGTGGTCCTTTTGCCTACAGGCCAGGACCAGGGTCAGGGCTTTACAAGCCATTGCACCCACTCTATCGCGCGTATCATTCACAGCATCAGTGAGAATGGTAATTATTAACCCGATCATGCTCGCCGTAAACCTTTTGTGATCCTCCGCCCTCGGTCGTCCCCCTTATGCTCGGCCCCCGAGAGCGAAGCCGAGCCGACCAGGCAGGCAGGCAGGCAGGCAGTGTCAGACGCAGGAGCAGTAGATGATCGAACGACCCGAAGCAGTCTCAGCCAAGGCCACCCGCCCGCTGACCCCCTTCAGACTGCTTGGCCTTGCCCCCGGGATGTTCACCACCGCGATTGTCTGTGCGGTGTTTTCGTCGCTGTTGGCGCTGGTGCCGCTGTGGTGTGTCTACAAGGTGGCCGAACAGTTGCTCGATCTGTCGCACGACAAACCGAATGTGCTGCTCTGGGTATCGTTCGCGCTCGCAGCGGTGTTGCTGCGGGCCCTCCTGCTCGCAGCCAGCCACGTCAGCGCGCACCTGGCGGCCTTCACGCTGCTGCGCCGCTTGCGGCTGGAGCTTGCGCGCCACCTTGGCAGTGTGCCGATGAGCTTCGTCAGCCGACAGGACAGCAGCACCCTGCGCCGCACACTCAACGATGACGTTCACGCCCTCGAAGGTTTCTATGCGCACCTGCTGCCCGATGCCATCAGCGCCGCAGTCACCCCGCCGCTTGCGCTGATCGTGCTGCTGGCCATGGACTGGCGTTTGGCCTTGGCCGCCATTGCCCCACTGCCGCTGGCAGTGCTGGCCCAGGTACTGATGATCAAGGGCTCCAGCGCACGCATGGCGCAATGGCACGCGCTGCAGCAGCGCATCACCAACAGCTTCGCCGAATACCTGCGCTGCATGCCGATGGTGAAGAGTTTCAATCTGACCAGCCAACGCTTCGGCACCCTGCACCACGACATTCACGACGCCGCCGGCTGGGTTGCCGGTTTTGCCCGGCAAAGCTCGCTGTACTGGGTGGTGTTCGCCGGTCTGCTGGGCGCGAACCTAGTGCTGGTCGCGCCCCTGGGGGCCTGGCTGTGGCTCGAAGGGCAGTTGCAGCTCGCCACCCTGGTGCTGTTCCTGTTACTCGCACCAGCAGTGCTGCATCCGCTGCTGCGCCTGACCTTCATGCTCGGCGAGCAGGTCCAGCGCAACGCTGCCCTGGCGCGTATCAACCATGTGCTGATGACACCCGTACTGGCAGACAACACCCAGGCCCCCGTACCCGATGTACCGCTGGACCTGTGCCTGCACCAGGTGCGCCATGCCTACGGCGCTCGTCAGGCCCTCGATGGTGTGAGCTTCTGCGCCAAGGCCGGCCAACTGACGGCCTTGGTCGGCCCCAGCGGCTCGGGCAAGAGCACCGTGGTGCAACTGGCCTGCCGGCTGTTCGATGCCGACAGCGGCGAACTCACCCTCGGCGGCGTGGCCCTGCGCGATTGGCCGTTGGACGCGTTGCTGGCGCGGGTCGGCATGGTCTTCCAACACGTGCATCTATTCGACGCCAGCGTGCTCGACAACCTGCTCATGGCCCGCCCAGGCGCCACCCGTGAAGCCGTCGAAGCCGCTGCCCGTGCTGCCTGCGCCCACGATTTCATCCAGCGCCTGCCCCAGGGCTACGACACCCGCATCGGCGAGCATGGCGCGCAGTTGTCCGGCGGCGAACGCCAGCGCCTGTCGATCGCCCGAGCCCTGCTCAAGGATGCCCCCGTGTTGCTGCTCGACGAAGCCACCGCCTACGCCGACAGCGAAAGCGAAGCGCTGATCCAGCAAGCGCTCTCGACCCTGTGCCAGGGCCGCACCGTGCTGATGATCGCCCATCGTCTGCACACGGTGATCGATGCCGACCGTATCGTCGTACTGGCAAGCGGTAAGGTCGTCGGCAGTGGGCGTCACGCCCAGTTGCTGCAGGAATGTGCGCTGTACCGCAAGCTGTGGCACGACCATACCCAGACCCGCCACTGGCATCTGGCCCAGCGCGGGGTATCGGCATGATCGCGCCACTGATCCGCACCGGCGAGCACCTGGCCGGCCACCGTGACCCGCGCCTGAGCCGGGGGCTGCGCCTGGCCACGCTGGAAGGCGCGCTTGGCGCTGCATTCGCGCTACCCCTCTATCTGCTGGTGCGAGGGCTGTTCGACGGCACCATGGACCTTGCTCAGGTGCTGTGGCTGGCCCTGGCCATGCTCGTTTGCCTGCTGGCACGCATCGCTGCGGGCGCTGCGAGCATGCCGCTGATCTTCACCGGCGCCTACGCCATGATGGCCAGCGCCCGCTTGCGCCTGATCGCTCACCTGCAGAGCCTGCCCCTGGGCTGGTTCGGGCAGCACCACAGCGGCGAAGTCAGCGCGCGACTGACCAGCGACCTGGAACTGGTGGAAAACCTCTGGTCGCACTTTCTCGGCAGTTGTGCGCAGTCGCTTGCACACCTGCTGTGCCTGCTGGCGTTGCTCTTCTGGGTGCAGCCGGTGCTGGCCGCCACGGCACTGCTGATGCTGCCCCTGGCAGGCCTTGCGGTGGTGGTGGCAATCCGCAAAAGCCTGCTGCACGGCGAACGCATGCTCGCCAGCGGCAACCAGGCCCAGGTCGCCCTGCAGGAGTACCTCAAAGGCCTTGCAGTGATTCGTGGCTTTGGACGCTTCGGCACGGCCTTGCAGCATCTGCAGCAGGCCATCGAACGGCAACATCAGGCGATGGTCGACATCGAGCTCAAGCCCGCGCCCTGGCTGGCGTTGGCGGGCCTGGTGATCGAGGCCGGTTACCTTCTCAGTGTACTGGCCGGTGTCCTGTTGCTCGGTCGTGGCCAACTCGCGCTGCACGACCTGCTGCTGTTCTGTGTACTGGCCTTGCCGCTGTACCGGGTGGCTGCCGAGTTGTGCTTTTCGACCCTGTTGCTGCGCTTCGGCCATCTGGCCCTGAGCCGTACCGAGCGCCTGCTTGAAACTGCGCCTCTGCGCGAGCCGTCCAGCGCAATACGGCCCA
Organism: Pseudomonas sp. X10; assembly: GCF_054889225.1. NCBI lineage: Bacteria > Pseudomonadati > Pseudomonadota > Gammaproteobacteria > Pseudomonadales > Pseudomonadaceae > Pseudomonas > Pseudomonas sp. X10. The sequence continues at coordinate 4,790,553 of NZ_CM142677.1, forward strand.
CCCAGCACGACATCGAAGTGCGCCACGTCCACTTCAGCCACGACCAGCGTGGCGAGACGACCCTGACTGACGTGTCCTGCACCTTGCCCGCCGGCAGCCTGACCGCTCTGGTCGGCCCCAGCGGCGCAGGCAAGACCACCCTCGCCCAGCTCATTGCCCGGCTCTGGGACGTCGACAGCGGTGCGATCCGCATCGGCGGCGTGGATGTGCGCGAGATCGGCAGCCAGTACCTGTGCGAGCAGGTATCGATGGTGTTCCAGGACGTCACCCTGTTTTCCGGCAGCGTGCTCGACAACCTGCGCGTCGGCAAACCCGACGCCACCGAGCAGGAGGTGGTCCATGCCGCGCGCCAGGCCCAGGCCCATGGCTTCATCAGCACCCTGCCCCAGGGTTACGCCACCGAGGTCGGCGAAGGCGGTGGTTGGTTGTCCGGTGGCGAACGCCAGCGCCTGGCGATTGCCCGGGCGCTGCTCAAGGACAGCCAGATCCTGTTGCTCGACGAAGCCACCTCCAGTGTCGACCCCTCGTCGGCCGCCGCGATCCAGCAGGCCCTCGACGCCCTGGTGCGCGAGCGCACGGTATTGGTCATTGCCCATCACCTGCACAGCATTCAAGACGCCGACCAGATCCTGGTCATGGACCGCGGGCGCATCGTCGAACGCGGGAGTCATCAGCAACTGCTCGACCTCAACGGCCTGTATGCGCGCTTGTGGCACCAGCAGAGCCAGGCCCTGGATTGGCCCCTGCACACCTGAAAACCTCCGTGCCGCGCCGCTTCCGGCGTGGCCGAGCACCTGTCTGGATGGAGTCTCACCATGCACACATCGAACAGTAATGCCTCGACCTCACCCAAGGCCCTCGCGTTCGACCCGAACACCCTGGGCCAGGCCCTGGCCGACCAGTTGCGTCTGCCCCTGGGGGAGCTTGCCGACGATGCCAACCTGCTCAAGCTCGGGCTGGATTCGATGCACCTCATGGCCTGGCTCAACCGCTTTCGTCGCCAGGGCTACAAACTGACCCTCAGCGCGCTGTACGAACAACCTACCCTGGCCGGCTGGCGCAGCTTGCTCGGTAGCGCCGTGCAGGCCACGACTGCCGCGCGTCCCGCTACCCCTTTGCCGACCCTGCGCGACGGTCAGCCGTTCGCCTTGACCCCGGTGCAGCACGCCTACCTCGTGGGGCGCTCCAAGGAGCAGCCGCTAGGTGGCGTAGGTTGCCACCTGTATCAGGAGTTCGATGGCCATGGCCTGACCGCCGAACGGCTGGAGCCTGCAATTCATCAATTGATCGAGCGCCACCCGATGCTCAAGGTGCACCTGCTCGCCCACGGCGCCCAGCAATGGCACCCGCACAGCGCCTGGCCCGGCCTGCAGGTGCACGACCTGCGCGAGCTGTCGAGCGCTGAGCGCGAGAAGCGCCTGCTGGCCTTGCGCGAGCAACTCGGCCACCGTCGCTTGCACGTCGAGCGCGGCGAAACCTTCGATTTCCAGCTGTGCCTGCTGCCCGAGGACGGTCACCGTCTGCTGGTCAACATCGACCTGCTGGTGACCGACGCCGCCAGTTTCAACCAATTGTTCGAGGAACTGATCGCGCTGCTCACGGGCAAACCCTTGCCTGCCGTAGCCGAGGACTACGACTTCGCCAGCTACCTGAGCGACCTGCAACGCCGTGACCAGGGCCGCGAGGCGGCTGCCCGGGAATGGTGGCTCGCGCGCCTCGACGACCTGCCGTTGGCACCGCAATTGCCCTTGACCAAGGAGCCCGAGCGCGTCGACCCGGTGCGCATCAGCCGCCGTCGTGGCCAGCTCGATGCCACTCAGTGGCAAACGTTCCGCGAGCACGCCGGGCGCTGCGGGGTCACGCCGACCATGGCCCTGGTGACCCTGTTCAGCGCCGTACTGGCCCGCTGGACCGGCCAGCAGCGCTTGCTGATGAACCTGACCCTGTTCGACCGCCACCCCCTGCACCCGGCCGTGGCGGGCATGATCGCCGACTTCACCAACATTCTGCCGCTGCCTGTGGATTGCGCCGGAGCGAGCTTCGCCGAGCTGGCCCAGGCCAACCAGCGCAGCTTTGCCGAGACCCACGAGCACAGCGCCTGGTCGGGCGTGCAGGTACTGCGCGAGCTGAAGAAACGCCAGCGCCACCCACACGGCGCGCCGCTGGTCTTCACCAGCAACCTGGGCCGTCCGTTGTTCGGCGAAGCCGATGTCGACAGCATCGGCGCGCTGGGCTGGGGGATCTCGCAAACGCCGCAGGTGTGGATCGATCATCTGGCCTTCGAGCACCAGGGCGAGGTCTACCTGCAGTGGGACAGCAACCTGGAGCTGTTCCCCGCAGGGCTGGTCGACACCTTGTTCGACACCTATTTCGCCCAGGTACTGGCCCTGAGCGAGAGCCTCTCGCACTGGACCTGCGCCCTGCCCGAACTGATGCCCCAGGCCCAGCGCGCGGTGCGCGCGCAGGTCAACGCCACCGCCAGCCCACTGCCCGACGGGCTGCTGCACGACGCAGTGTTCGCCCAGGCGCGGCAGACACCACAGGCCATCGCCCTGCAGCAGGAACAACGCCAACTGACCTTCGCCCAACTTGCAGAACAGGCCCGGCGCCTGGCCGGCGCATTGCAGGCCCGAGGCGTGGGTGCGGGCGACACGGTGGCCGTGAGCATGGGCAAGGACATTGGCCAGGTGGTCGCCGTGCTCGGCATCCTGCATGCCGGCGCCATCTATGTGCCGGTACCGCCTGACCAGCCGCTGGCCCGGCGCCTGGGTATCTACCGTGGCGCAGGGGTCAAGTGCGTGATCGTCAGTGCCGACGAGCCGCACGATGCCGGCATCGACAACCTGCTGCAGTGGCAACAAGCGATCCTCGCCGAGCCCCAGGCAGCTCCCGTTGCCGTATCGGCGCAACAACCGGCCTACATTATCTACACCTCCGGCTCGACCGGTGAGCCCAAGGGCGTGGTGATCAGCCACCAGAGCGCGCTGAACACCTGCGTCGACATCAATCGCCGCCACGCGATCAACGCGAATGACCGGGTCCTGGCGCTGTCGGCGCTGCACTTCGACCTGTCGGTGTACGACATCTTCGGTGTGCTGGCTGCAGGCGGCGCCATGGTACTGGTCAACGAGCAGCAGCGCCGCGATCCGGCCCTGTGGTGCGAATTGATCGAACGCCATGGCATCACCCTATGGAACAGCGTGCCGGCCTTGCTCGACATGCTCATCACCTACAGCGAAGGTTTCGACATCGACGCCCCCGCGCGCCTGCGCCTGGTCATGCTGTCCGGCGACTGGATCGGCCTCGACCTGCCGGCGCGCTACCACGCCTACCGCGCCGAGGGCCGCTTCGTTGCCATGGGCGGAGCCACCGAGGCGGCGATCTGGTCCAACACCCTGACCGTTGCCCAGGTGCCTTCGCACTGGCGCTCGATCCCCTATGGCACGCCGCTGGACAACCAGTGCTACCGGGTGGTCGACGAGCTGGGCCGCGACTGCCCCGACTGGGTACCGGGCGAGCTGTGGATCGGCGGCGTCGGGGTCGCCCAGGGTTATTTCAACGACCCTGAGCGCAGTGCTCGACAGTTCGTCGAAGTGGCGGGCGAGCGCTGGTACCGCACTGGCGACCTGGGTTGCTACTGGCCGGACGGTACGCTGGAGTTCCTTGGCCGCCGCGACAAGCAGGTCAAGGTCGGTGGCTACCGTATCGAACTGGGCGAGATCGATGCTGCGTTCAATCGCCTGGAGGGCGTCAAGAGCGCAATCACCACCACCGTTGGCGACCGTGAGAAAGCCCTGGTGGCTTTCGTCGTACCCCAGGGCGATGCGCTGTGCAGCCCGATTGCCCGCGACCCACGCACCCCGGCCCACTATCAGGACTGGCTGAGCGCACAGGCACTCGACAAAGACGACACCCGCGATGCGCTGGTGGTCGACTTCCTCGCCCAGCACCTGCGCCTCAATGGTGTAGACCCGAGCGCCAGCGTCGAACAGGCCGTCCAGGCATATGGCTGTACACCGCAGTGGCACGGGCTGGTCGCTCGCTGGCTCGAACTGCTGGCCACAACGCCGCAGGCATCGGTATCTGCTCAGGGCGAACTGGCCGAGGCCTTGAACGCCCATCACCAAGGTCTGGCCGCCATCCTGCGCGGTGAACGCGACGCCCGCCTGCTGCTCGAACACCCGTTCTGGTCGCCCGAGCAACTGCTGCTGCAATGCCCTGGAAGCGATGCGGCATTGGAGCAACTGGCCGCCAGCCTCATGCGCCTCAGCCAGCAGTTGCAGCGCCCGGTACGCATGGTGCACGTCGACGCGCGCAGCGGTCTGCTCGGTGCCCGCCTGCTGCGTACGCTGCCCGCCGGCCAGTTGCACTACACCGCGCTCGACACCTCGCCCAGCCTGGTTGCCAAGGCCCGCGAGCGCTTCGCAGGCCACGCCAATGCCCAGGCCCTGCGCGACGACGACAGCACACTGGTCGAGCTGCTGCACAGCGCCGACCTGGTGCTGGTCAACAACGCCCTGCATCGCCTGGACGATCCGCTCACTGCGTTGCAGCGCTGGCTGAAGTACTGCACGCCGGGCGCGGCGCTGTGCGTATGGGAGCTGGCCCGGGCTTCGCATCTGGCGCTGGTCAGCAGCGACCTGATCGAACAGGGCCGCAGCGCCGCCGAACGCCTGCATGAAACTGCCCACTGGCAACGACTGCTGGCCCAGGCCGGCTGCGCCTTGGAGCAAGCCGACTGTCTGGGCGACCTGCAGCGCCTGGTATTGCGCGCCCCAGGTACCGCGTTGCGCCCGGACTCTGCCAAGCTGACTCGGGCACTGGCCAACGAGCTGCCCAGCTACATGATCCCGCAGCGCCTACATTTCCTCGATGCCCTGCCGTTGACTGCCAACGGCAAGATCGATCACCAGGCGCTGGCTCAACGTTGCAAGCCCGCGGCCCCAGCCCAGGCGCAGCCCCAAGCGCTGGAAAGCGACGCCGAGCTCCTGCTCGCCCAGCTCTGGCAAGCCCTGCTCGCTTGCGGACCGCTGCACCGCGAAAGCCAGTTCTTCCAACTGGGCGGCGACAGCCTGCTGGCCACCCGTTTGATCGGCGAGCTGGCCAGCCATGGCTACCGCGCCCAGCTTGACGACCTGTTCAACTTCCCGGCCCTTGGAGCCTTCGCCGCCACCCTGGTCGCGGCCCCACATGCTGCGCCCACGACCCTGCGCCACGACCCGACCAACCGCTACCAACCGTTCCCCCTGAGTGACGTGCAGCAGGCGTACTGGGTCGGCCGTCAGCCGGGCTTCGCCCTGGGCGGCGTGGGCGCGCACTTTTTCGTCGAGTTTGAAGTCGAAGATCTCGATCATGCGCGCCTGAACGCCGTCTGGCAGCACTTGATTGCGCGACACGACACCCTGCGCGCGGTGGTCCGCGACGGCCAGTTGCAGGTGCTCGAGCAGGTGCCGGCGTTCGTGCCGCGTCGTCATCGAGTCGAAGCGTTGTACGGCGAGGTCGCCCAGGCGCTGCGCGAGCGCCTGTCGCATCAGGTGCTGGACCCTGCCTGCTGGCCGCTGTTCGACGTACAGGTGGTCGAGGACGGCAGCCGTCGCAGCCGCTTGTTCGTCAGCCTCGACAATCTGCTGCTCGATGGCCTGAGCATGCAGATCCTGCTGGCCGAGCTTGAGAGCTTGTACCTGCAGCCAACGCTCGAGCTGCCTGCCATCGACATTGGTTTTCGCGACTACCAGATGCTGCTGGCCAACCAGCCGGCGTCGGCCTCGGCCCTGGCCTACTGGCAGCGTCGCCTCGACCGCCTCCCCGCCGCGCCTGCCCTGCCGTTGCTGCGCGACCCGGCAAGTATCGGCACACCGCGCTTCGTGCGCCTGGCCGAACGCCTGCCTGCCGCTACCTGGACGCGCCTCAAGACCCTGGCACACCAGCACCAGTTGACACCCTCGGGCTTGCTGCTGAGCGCCTTCAGCGCAGTATTGTCGGCCTGGAGCCGCGAGCGCGAGCTGACCCTCAACCTGACCCTGTTCGACCGCCAGCCCCTGCACCCGCATATCGACCAGGTGCTGGGCGACTTCACCTCGCTGCTGCTGTTGGCCTGGCACCCCGCCGAGCATTGGCTCGACAGCGCCCAGGGCCTGCAGCAACGGCTGTGGCGCGACCTTGGCCACCGCAGTCACTCGGCAATCCGGGTGATGCGCGAACTGGCTGGCCGCCAGGGCCAGGCGGCGGCGCAGATGCCAGTGGTGTTCACCAGCGCACTGGGCTTCGACAAGGGCCGGTTCCTCGCCGAGTCTTCATGGCTCAAGCCGGTTTGGGGCATCTCGCAGACCCCGCAGACCTGGCTCGACCATCAGGTCTACGAGTCCGAAGGCGAGTTGTGCCTGAACTGGGACGCGGTAGAAGCGCTGTTCGACCCGGCCATGCTGCAGGCGATGTTCGCTCAGTACACCGCCTTGTTGCGCCAACTGGCCGAGTACCCCGAGGCCTGGTCACAGGCGCTGGACAGCCTTGTGCCACGCAGCCGGCATGCGCATTCGCAGCCGGTAGCGGCGATCACCGCACCGATCGCCGTCGCCGATCCGCAGGCGCTGGCCGACGAGGCGCTGGTCGAGCGTATCCGCCAGGCGTTCCATGAAGTCGTGGGCACGCCGCTGCGCGACAGCCGCCAGAACTTCTTCGACGCAGGGGCCAGCTCGCTGAAGCTTGTGCAGCTGCACATTCGCCTGACTCAACTGGGCTATCAGCAGTTACAGGTGACCGACGTTTTCGGCTACCCCAACGCCCACGCCCTGGCCGTGCACCTGCAACCCAATGCACTCGCACCGGCCAGCCTCGAGCCTGCACGCCAGACGCAACGTGAGCTACGTAGCGCGCGACGCCTGCGCCGCGCCGGAGGTGAGGCATGAAGCGCTACCTGCCTTACTGGTGCTATTACCTGCACCAGGGTATGTTGACTGCATTGATGCTCCAAGGCGTGGTCGGCTACTTCCGTCACCAGGGCCTGGACCTGGCGAGCCTGAGCCTGCTGTCGCTGACCTTCCTGCCGTGGCTTGGCAAGTTCCTCTGGGCGCCTTGGTGCGAGCGGCACAGCCTGGCCCTGCGTGGCAATCGCTTCCTCGGCAGCCTGGTGCTGCTGCAACTGGTGATGGCTGCAACCCTGCTGGTCATTGGTTGCCTGGCGCCGGAACACTCGCTGTACAGCATTCTCGGTGCCCTGATGCTGCTGGCGTTGCTCTCGGCCAGCCACGACATCTATGCCGACGGCATCACCATCACCACCTGCGATGCAGCGCAGCGACCTTACGCCAATACTGCGCAGGTCGGCGGCAGCTACCTGGGGATCGTGTTCGGCTCGTTCGTGTTCCTGTTCCTGGCCGAGCGCTGGGGCTGGCAGGCCGGATTCTTCGGCATGGCCGGGGTATCGCTGGCCCTGTTGCTGCCTGCAACCTTGCTGACACGCCCGCAGACCCAGGCCCCGCCACAGCAGCAACCACGCCTGGGCTTGTCCAGCATCGCCGGCTTTTGGCCCGCCCTGGCCTTGACCGCGGTCTACTACCTGGCCATGCGCGGACTGGTGGCCGTGCAGACCGTGCTGTTGCTCGACCAGGGCCTGGCGCTGGTGGACCTGGGCCTGGCCAGCAGCGTCTACGGCATTCTCGCCAGTGGCATCGGCGTGCTGCTCGGCGGCTGGTTGGCGCGACGCCTCGGTGCCTGGCGCGTGCTGCTGCCCGCCATGATGCTGCACGCGGTCATCGCCTTGGCCGCGGCCGTTGGCGTGCGGCTGTACAACCTCGATGCCTGGCTGGTGCTGTTCTTCCTGGTCAACGTCGCTGCGGCGATCAGTTTCGTGGTGCTCTACAACCTGCTGATGGGCGTGGTTCGTCCTCACCAGCCCGCCTCCGACTATGCCTTGCTGCAATCGGTTGATGCCGCGGTGGCCATGCTCGCCTCGATGGCTGCGCTGCAGGTCGCCCAGCACGCCGGTTATCCGCTGCTGCTGGCCGGCCTCGCGGCAATCGCCTGGCTGTGCCTGTGGCCGGCCTGTCACCTGCGCCGCCGCCTCGAACGCGGACTCGGCGCCCACCCGTCTTCCCAGCCTGCCCAAGAGGTTCTCAATGCACACGTCTGACGCCTTCTACGGCACCAGCGAACCCATCGCCGTGGTCGGCCTGGCCTGCCGTTTTCCCGAAGCCGACAACAGCCAGCAGTTCTGGCTCAACCTGCTGACGGCGCGCGAATGCAGCCGCCGTTTCAGCCGTGACGAACTGCTGGCTGCAGGGCTGGATCCGGCATTGGTCAATCACCCGGACTTCGTCAATGTCGGCTCGACCATCGAGCGCCCCGAGTACTTCGATGCCACGCTGTTCGGCTACTCGCCGCAGGAGGCCGAGTCGATCGATCCGCAACAGCGCCTGTTCCTGCAGACCGTCTGGCATGCCCTGGAGCATGCCGGCTTTGCCCCGCGCGAGGTGCCGCACAAAACCGGCGTGTTCGCCTCGTCACGCCTGAGCACCTACCCCGGCCGCGAGGCGATCCGCGTCACTGAAGTGGCGCAGGTCAAGGGGCTGCAGGCGTTGATGGGCAACGACAAGGACTACCTGGCCAGCCGCGCCGCCTACAAGCTCAACCTGCAAGGCCCGGCGATCACCGTGCAGACTGCCTGTTCCAGCTCGCTGGTGGCGGTGCACATGGCCTGCGAGAGCCTGCGCAGTGGCGAGTGCGCCATGGCCGTGGCCGGTGGCGTTGCGGTGTCGTTCCCGCAACAGGCCGGCTACCGCTACCAACCCGGCATGATCTTCTCGCCGGATGGGCGCTGTCGCCCCTTCGACGCCGACGCCCAGGGCACTTTCGCCGGCAACGGTGTCGGCGCGGTGGTGCTGCGTCGCCTGGACGACGCACTGCGCGACAACGATCCGATCCTGGCCGTGCTGCGCGGCAGCGCGATCAACAACGACGGCAGTCAAAAGGTCGGCTACACCGCCCCATCGGTGCTCGGCCAACGTGAGGTGATTCGCGATGCGCTGTTGCTGGCCGATGTCGAGGCCGCCAGCATCGGCATGCTTGAGGCCCACGGCACCGGTACCCCGCTGGGTGATCCGATCGAACTACAGGCCCTGCGCGAAGCGTTTGCCGAACGCAGCGATATCGGCGGCTGCGCCCTGGGCTCGGTCAAGGGCAACCTGGGCCATCTCGATACCGCGGCGGGCATCGCCAGCCTGATCAAGACGGTGCTTGCCGTGCGCCATGGCAAGATCCCGCCGTGCGTGCATTTCCAGCGCCCCAACCCCGCACTCAAGCTCGAGCAGAGCCCTTTCCAGGTGCCGCGCCAGGCCTTGGATTGGCCAGCCGGGCCGCGTCGCGCCGGGGTCTCATCGTTCGGCATCGGCGGCACCAATTGCCACATGATCGTCGAGGCGCTGCCCGAATCGTTGCGCCCGGCCCTCGCCAGCCCCGAAGCGCCCGCTCTGCTGCTCAGCGCCGCCAGCGAAGCGTCGCTGCGCGGTCTGGCCGGCGCCTATGCCGACCGTCTCGACAAGGGTGATGTGCCGGCCCACCTGGCACATACCGCGTTGCATGCACGCCAGCTCGACCTGCCGCATCGCCTGGCCGTGCCGCTGCACGAAGAAACCGCACAGGCCCTGCACGCCTATGCCCAAGGCAACGATGACGCGCTGCTGCACATTGGCCAGCGCAGTAACGGCCAGCAGTTGTGGCTGTGCAGTGGCCAAGGCAGCCAGTGGGCTGGCATGGGCCGTGACCTGTACGGCAGCGCACCGGCCTTCACCCAAAGCCTGGACCGCGCGTTCGCCATCGCCGCTGGCCACCTGGCCCCGCCTCTGCGCGAAGTGATGTTTGGCGAGCACGGCGCGTTGATCGACCGCATGGACTATGCCCAGCCGGCCATCGTCGCCTTTACCGTGGCCATGGCCGCGCATTGGCGTGAACAGGGCCTGAGCCCGGACCTGCTGATCGGTCACTCGGTGGGTGAGTTCGCCGCCTGTGTGATCGCGGGGCATTATCCGCTGGAAACACTGCTGCCGCTGGTCATTCGCCGTGGACAACTGATGCATCACAGCGGCGCCGATGGACGCATGCTGGCGGTGTTCTGCTGTCCTGAGGTGCTGGGGCCGCTGGCCGAGGCGCACGGGGTGGAAATCGCCGTATACAACTCCGAGGAGCATCTGGTGGTGTCGGGCGCTGAAGCGGCCATCCGGTCGCTGGCTCAAACCCTGCAAGCCCGACAGATCCGCTGCACGCCGCTGGCCGTGGCGGGAGCTGCGCATTCACGCTTGCTCGATCCGATTCTCGATGCCTGGCAGCAGGCCTGTGCGCCCTTGCAGGCTGCCCCCGGCAAGACCCCGATCATCTCCACCCTCACCGGCCAGGCACTGACGCTCGAAACCCTGGGTCAGGCCGATTATTGGCGCCGTCACCTGCGCCAACCCGTGCGCTTTCACCAGGCGCTGCAAGCAGCTATCGAACAGGGCATCGGCGTTGCATTGGAGATCGGTGCCGACGCGCCATTGGCGAGCATCGGCAAGCGCAGCTTCGCGTTGAGTTGCCCCTGGATCGCCAGCGCCCGGCGCCACAAGGCGGGGGCCGACCTGCAGCGCGAAGCCCTGCTCAAGCTGTTCGCCGCCGGGGTGAACCTTGACTGGCGTACCTTGCTGCCCAGCCGTGGCTTACGCGGCGAGGCGCCCCTCTATCCCTTTGATGAGCACCGCTATTGGTGCGCAGGTGCGGTTACGCAGGCAACTTCGGCAGCGCCCCAGGACCTCTTGCTGCAAGGCGGTCGTCAAGTCATCGAGCGCGAGGCGGACGGGCTCGACCTGCCGCGCCTGGAGCGCCTGTATCGCTGCGTCACCGAGTTGCACGGCCTGTACGTGGACAAACTGGTGCGCCAGTGTGTGGGCGATGCCATCGATGAAGGCGTGACTGCGCTGCAGGTGCTGCGCGGCGGTCGTCTGCTGCCACGCCACCGGCAATTGCTCGAGCGCCTGCTGCGTGCCTGCACCGAGGATGGTTACTACCGCCTTGAGCACGACCGCTACTACAGCGCCGAGCCACTGCCAAGCGCGCGCCATGGCGCCCTGCTCGATGAGCTGCGCGGCTGCTGCGAAGGCCTGGATGTGATCGCCGAAACCGTGGAACGCGCAGGCGAACAGTTGTTCGCGATGATGAGCGGCAGCGTCGAGCCGGTGTCGGTGATCTTCCCGCAAAGCGCCTCCAGTGGCGTCGAGGTGCTGTACCAGCAGTTCAGCTATGGCCGCTATTTCAACCAGATCGCCGCTGGCGTAGTGGCAGGCCTGGTGCGTCAGCAACAAGTGGCCGCAGGCGCGCCGCTGCGCATCCTCGAGGTGGGCGGCGGTACCGGCGGCACCACTGCCTGGTTGTTGCCCGAACTGACAGCCGTTGCCGATGTTCGTTATTGCTTCACCGATATCTCGCCACTGTTCAGCCGCCGCGCGCAGGAGAAGTTTAGCGCTTTCGATTTCGTCGAATACCACCAGTTCGACTTGCACAAACCTGCCGCCGAGCAAGGGTTCATCGAAGGTCACTACGACCTGATCGTGGCGGCCAACGTAATCCATGCCACGCAACACATCGGCGACACCCTCAGCAACCTGCGCCCGCTGCTCAAGCCCGGTGGCGCGCTGCTGATGCGCGAAATCACCCGGCCGATGCGCCTGTTCGACTTCGTCTTCGGACCGTTGGTGCTGCCCCTGCACGACCAGCCCGCCCGCGGTGGCGAGTTGTTCCTGTCCACCGCGCACTGGCAGCAGCAGTGTCTGGAGAGCGGCTTCGCCAGTGTCGACTGGTTGCCGGACGACGGCACGCCGACCGCCCGCATCAGCGAGCACATCCTGCTGGCACGCACCGCGGCTGCCACGGCCTCAACCAGTCTGGTCGGCCATGACAGCGGCAGTGCACTGCTCGGCCGCCAACTGGGCGAACATCACTACCAGGCTGACTGGCGCGACTGCCAGGGCGATACGCAGCGCTGGCAGCGCCGCCTGGGTGAACTGTGCGCCGCGCTGACCGAGCGTCATGGCGATAGCCGACGCATCCCGGCTTTCACCGAAGTACCGCCACTGCCGGCACGCCTCGACGCCCTCGGCATCGAATGGCGCGCGGCAGCCTTCGGCGAGGCGCAGATTGCCCTGAGCCAACGCGACGACGACGGCAACTGGCAGCAACTTGCCCAGACCGATCGTCCCCCTGCTGCACTGCCCAGGCCGCAGGCCGCGTCGCAGACGCACTACCAATGGCACTGGCGCGCCTTGCCCGATGGCGACAGCACCCTGCATAGCGTGCGTGTGGAGCCGGCACAGGCCCGCGAAGCGCTGGCGGGCGCAGGTATCGAACATCATCCCGAGGCGCAGGCGTGCCTGTTGGTGGTGGAAACCACCGAACTGGGTGACATGGCCCGCCAGGTGCTCGACGCGCTGGGTCGTGATCGCCAACAACCGCTGCTGGTAGTCACCCGCGGGGCCTGGCGCCTGGCCGAGAGTGACAACCTCGATGCGCAGCAGCGTGCCTTGTGGGGCTTGCTGCGGGTTGCCTGCGCAGAGCAGCCACACCGTGCCCTGGCGATCATCGACCTGGAGCAGCAGGCCGCCTGGCAAGCCTTGCTGCCCGGCCTGCGCGCCGCACAGGCCGGCGAGCGCTGGATTGCCGTGCGTAACGGCGTGGCCCAGGTGCAGGCGCTGGTACAACAGCCCCATGCCAGCGCTGCTCTGCCGGCCAACAGCCTAGCGCTGCCGGGCTGGCACCTGGTGACCGGCGCCTTTGGCGGCCTGGGCCGGCTCAGCGCGGCATGGCTTGCGCAACAGGGCGCGCGGCGTATCGCCTTGCTCGCACCACGGCGCAGCACCGAGGCCGAGCAGTGGCAAGCACAGTTCGCCCAGGCCAGCGCTATCGAAGTGCGTTGGCTGGCCTGCGATGTCGGCGACCCCAGCGCACTGGCGCAGGCCCTCGACAGCCTGCGTGACGAAGATCGTCTGGCCGGCGCGATCCATTGCGCGGCGCTGCTCGACGACACCCCGCTGGACAACCTCGATGCCGGGCGCCTGCGACCGCTGCTGCAGGTCAAGTGCCAGGCTGCGCGCCAGTTGCAGGAGGCCCTGCAGCAGGATGGCCGTTATCTGCTGCTGTATTCGTCCGCCGCCGCCAGCCTCGGCGCGCCTGGCCAGGGCGCTCATGCCCTGGCCAGCGCCTATCTCGACGGGCTGGCCGACACGCCTGCAAGCGAGGGGCTGCACACCGTTAGCATTGCCTGGGGCGCCTGGGGCGAAATCGGCCGTGCCGCCGACGCCGGCTTGCACGCCAAGCTGGCCCAGGCCGGCATGGGCGTGCTGACTACCGCCGAAGGGCTTTGGCATCTGGAGCAGGCGGTGGTACGTGGTGCGCCATGGCACCTGGCGATGCGCATCGAATCGCAGCGGATCGACCCGGCGCGCAAACTGTTCGCGCAAGCGCAAAGCAGCACTGCTTCGCCGCAAGCGGCCGCGGTACAACCGCGTGAGCACGTGCTCGCGCCCACCCTCACGGGTGATCGAGACAGCGACCTTGAAGCCCTGCACAGCTGGCTTACGCTATCGATCCGCAGCCAACTGCGCCTGAACGCCGAACAACCTCTGGCCTCCCGCCAGGACCTGATGCAACTGGGTCTGGACTCGCTGCTGTTCCTTGAACTGAGCAGCAGCATCCAGCGCGAACTGGGCGTACGCCTGGACGCCGAACGCGCCTATCGCGACCTGAGCATCCAGGGCCTGGCCAACCTGCTGCTCGACGCCGCACCAACCGCCGCGACGGGCCAAACCTTCGAGTTGCAAGCGGACCCGGCCGCCCGCCACGAGCCATTCCCGCTGACGCCGATCCAGCACGCCTACTGGCTGGGCCGCACCGACCTGATCGACTACGGCGGTGTGGCCTGCCACGTGCTCTTCGAGTGGGACAAAGCGCTGGCGACCTTCGACCTGACGCGCTTCGAGCAGGCCTGGAACGCACTGATCGCCCGCCACGACATGCTGCGCATGGTGGTCGACAGCGACGGTCGGCAACGCATTCTCGAAGACACGCCCTGGTATCAACTGCCCCGCACCGACCTGCGCGGCCTTGCCCCACAGGTACGCGAGCAGCGCCTGACGCAGATCCGCGAACAGATGTCCTACCGCGTGCTGCCCACCGACCGCTGGCCGCTGTTCGAAGTCAGCATCAGCGAGCTGGACGATGGCATGTGCCGCCTGCACATGAACCTCGACCTGCTGTTGTTCGATGTGCAGAGCTTCAAGGTGATGATGGACGACCTGGCGCGGGCTTATGCCGGCGAGCGCCTGGAACCCTTGGACCTGACCTTCCGCGACTATGTGATGGCCGAGCTTGCGCAGCGCGAGGGCGCTGCGTGGCGTCAGTCGTGGCGCTTCTGGATGGACACCCTGGACTACCTGCCCAATGCGCCACAGCTGCCCATGGCCGAGGTGCCGGTCAGCGGCCAGCCGCGCTTCCACACCTTGCAGGCGAGCCTTGACGCCGCACGCTGGGGCCGCTTGAAACGCCAGTGCCAGGACTTGGGCATCACCGCCTCGACCGCCTTGCTGGCCTTGTTCGCCCATACCCTGGAAAGCGTGAGCCGCACCCCGGACTTCACCCTCAACCTCACCTATTTCAACCGCCGCCCGCTGCACCCGCAGGTCCAGCAGTTGATCGGCGACTTTACCTCGGTGTTGTTGGTGGACTTCCAGCTTGGCCGCGCGGCGAGCCTGCGCGAGGTGATGCAAACGACCCAGACGCGCCTGTGGCAGCGCCTGGCGCACACCGCAGTGAATGGCGTCGAGTTGATGCGTGAGCTGGGTCGACGTCGTGGCCAGTCGCGCCAACCGGCGATGCCGGTGGTGTTCACCAGCATGCTCGGGATGTCGCTGGAAGGTCAGACCATCGACCAGGCAATGACCGCGACGCTGGGTGATCCCGTGCACGTGTTCACCCAGACACCACAAGTCTGGCTTGACCACCAGGTGATGGAGATCGACGGTGAGCTGGTGTTCAGCTGGTACTGCATGCGTGATGTGCTGGCCGGCGGGGTCGAGCAACGCCTGTTCGATGCCTACAGGCAACTGCTGGAAACCCTGGCCGACCAGCCGCAGGCCTTCGACAGCCTGCCTGCACTGCCGCGTCACGACTGGTCGGTGCATCTGGACGGTGAGGCGCTTGACGTACAGGCGCTGGAGGGCGAGCTGCGCCAGGTGCCGGGCGTGCTTGGCGCGCGTATCGAGGTCGACCGTGACCAGCGCCGTCTACTGGGTGCATTGATTGCCGCTGCGCCGCGCGACCTGAGCGACAGTTCACCTACCCCCTCGCCGCTTGCCGAGGGCAGTCTGCCGGCACTGGATACCGCCGAGCGCGAGGAGGTCGAGCAGACCTGGACAGCCCTCGAACAACGCGCCCGTGAAGGCGTGATCGCCACCCTGCGCGAGCACGGTCTGTTCAGTGCCGCCGGACAGGACCACGACCTGCCCGAGGTCATGGCGCGCCTCGGCGCACTGCCACGCTTCGCGGGATTGCTCCGACGCTGGCTTGAGTTGCTGTGCGACGAGGGCCTGGTGCGCCAGCAGGGGCAACGTTACGTCAGCCTGCGTGCGCTACCGGCGCCTGCGCCGACCCTCCCCCCGCTACCCGCAGCGACCTGGAGCCAGACCCTGGGCGATTACCTGCAGACCTGTATCGGCCTGCATGGCGAGCTGTTGCGTGGCGAGCGCTCGGCGCTGGGCTTGCTGTTTGCGGGCGATGACCGCGTAGTACGCGCCTTCTACAGCGAAAACCCGGTATTGCGCTGCCTGAACCGCAGCGTGACCCAGGCGGCACTGGCGCTCGCCGAGGGCCGCCGCGACCTGCGTGTGCTGGAAGTCGGCGCCGGTACCGGCGCGACCACTGCCGAGCTGCTGCCTGCGCTGGAGCGCCACCTGAGCGAGTATCGCTTCACCGATATCTCCAGGCTGTTCCTCGAGCAGGCCGGCGAGCGTTTCGCCGCGTGGCCCGCGCTCACTACCTCGGTACTGGACCTGAACCAGCCCATCGACCACCAGCAGCATCAGGGCTACGACCTGATCGTCGCGGTCAATGTGCTTCACGATGTGGTCAACGTGCCGCGCAGCCTGAGGCGCCTGCAAGGCCTGCTGGGCGAAGGTGGGCATCTGCTGCTGGTCGAGGCCACCGAGCGCGACAGCGCATTGCAGTTGGCGAGCATCGGTTTCATCGAGAACCTCAGTGACTTCGAAGATGCCCGCGCCGACGACGGCAAAGCCATGCTTGACCTGCCGCGCTGGCGTGAAGCGGTGCAGCGCGCAGGCTTCAGTTGGGTGCTGAACTGGCCACAGCAGGACGACGACAGCATGCGTCAGCACTTCATGCTGGCCCGTGCCGAAGGCCCTGCTCACCTGGATCTGCCCGCCCTGGCAGCGCGCATCGACACCGGCAAGGCAGGTTGGCCGCTGAGCCTGGAACTGGTCGAGCATGGCCAGGCGCAACGCTTGCAGCCTGCCAACGCTGCCGCGCCCTCACCCGCGTGCAGCGTCGCCGTCGACCCAGTCGTGCTCGAACAGGTGGGCGTGCTGTGGCACGAACTGCTCGGCCAGCCGGTGAACGAAGCCAGTGACTTCTTCGCCTGCGGCGGTGACAGCCTGATCGCCACGCGCATGATCGCCCGCCTCAACCGCATAGGCTATCGCGCCAGCAGCTTGCGCGGTCTGTTCGACCATCCGCGGCTAGGCGACTTCTGCGCGACCCTCGCCTCTGCCAGTGCGCCGCAAGACGCCAACCCGCTGACATTGGCTCGCGGCCCGAGCGCGCAAAGCCTGTTCGTGTTCCACGCCTCCGATGGCGACGTCAGCGCCTACCTGCCGCTGGCACGCGGGCTTGGCTTGCAGGTATTCGGCCTGCAGGCCGACGCCGCGCAGCCCGAGACCTCGCTCGATGCCCTTGCCCGGCGCTATGTGCAGGCGATCCGGCGGCAGCAGCCACAGGGCCCCTACCTGCTGTTGGGCTGGTCGTACGGCAGCTTCCTGGCCGAGGCGGCTGCGCACCTGTTGCACAGCGACGGCGAGGCTGTTCGCCTGGTGCTGCTGGACCCCGTCTGCCGCGCCGACTTCCAGTTCAAGCAACGCGCCGAACTGCTGCGCCTGATGGCCCAAGGCGCCAACCCGCTGCCTCTGCCTGACGATTTTGAGCGCCTGGACGAGGCGCAACAGCTGGCGACCTTCATCGAGCTCGCCGTGCAGGCCGGCTTCCTCAAACACCCCCCCGCCGCTGGACAAGCCCACGGCTGGCTTGCGCACATCGAGCAACTGTTGCGCCTGCTTGCCGAACACCGTCGGCCAAGCGCCCTGCCGCTGCCGTGCCTGTGGCTGGATGCCGGACAGCGCCCCGCGCACTGGGCCGCCGCCGAACAGGATTGGTGGGCCTGGGCCGAGCAGGCGCAGCGTCAGCGCCTGGACTGCGACCACTGGCAGTTGTTGCTCGACGAGCAGCACCTGCCACACACCTGCCAGACCATCGCGGCGTGGATCGCCGCCACTGAAGAGGTTCGCCCATGACACGTGCCATCAAACCCAACACTCCCCTGAAAGTCCTGGTGGTCGGGGCCAAGTTCGGCGAGCTGTACTTGAACAGCTTCCTGGTCGAGCAGCCCGGCCTGCAGCTTGCCGGCCTGCTGGCCAACGGCAGTCCGCGTGCGCGGGCGCTGGCGAACACCTTCGGTATCCCGCTGTACACGGATATCGAGCAACTGCCGGAGGATCTGGACATCGCTTGCGTGGTGGTGCGCTCGGCGGTGGTCGGTGGCACCGGGGGCGAACGGGTCGAGCAACTGCTGCGGCGCGGCCTGCATGTGATTCAGGAGCACCCGGTACACCCTGACGAGATTGCCCGTCACCAGGCACTGGCTCAGGCCCATGGACGCCTGTACCGGGTCAACGGTTTCTACGCCCACACCCCGGCCGGGCGCTGCTGGGTCGAGACCGCCCGACGGGTTCGTGGCCTGCTCGGTGGCAGTTCACCGAGCCTTGCGCAACTGACCACCAGCCGCCAACTGCTCTACTCCAGCCTCGACCTGCTGCTGCAAGCGCTGGGCGACAGCGGCCAGGAGCCTGCGCAGGTGAGCTTGGTGCAGCGTGACGCAGAGTTCGACACGCTGGCCCTGGCACTTCCCGGCCAGAGCGTGCTGCTGCGCCTGCAGCGCTGGATGAGCCCCGATGACCCGGACCTGCACAGCCTGGTGATGCACCAGATGACCCTGGGCTGGCCCAACGGCTACCTGTCGCTGGACGCCAGCCACGGCCCGGTCAACTGGACCCCGGCCCTGCACGCCGACAGCCACGCCGACGACCGCCAGACCCTCTATGCCAGCCCCGGCGGTTACCAGGATCGCCCCACCGCTACCCCACTGCTGGCGGCCGCGCGTGACTGGCGCAGTGCTCATGAAGTCGAGGGGCCGGCCGGCGTGGCCTGGCTGCTGCAACGCCTGCGTGAGCACGTCGAACATGCCACGCCGCTGCCAGCCGTGCTGGACGACAGCTATCAGTTGGCCGTGGCGCGGCTTTGGCAGGACGTGCTGCGTTGCGTGGGGCCCGCCGAGCAACGGCAGGTCCCGCCACCTCGGGCGCTGGACATCGACCTGCTGCGAGGGGAGACGTCGCGATGAGCCTGCTGCGTTCCTGCCTGCGTGCCGAACAGCCCGAAGCGCAGGTGCTGTTGTGCCCGTTCGCCGGCGGCAGCAGCGGAGCCTTTCATGGCTGGCGAGGCCTGGAGCGACTGGGGCTGGACCTCACCTTGGCGATCTATCCAGGGCGTGACCAGCGCATGCACGAGCCTTGCGTGCACCATGTACGGCCGCTGGCCGAGCAACTGGCCGAGACCATCCTGGCGCTACCTGCCACGGACGTGCCGCTGCTGCTGGCCGGCCACAGCATGGGCGCACAGGTGGCCTTCGAGACCTGCCTGTTGCTCGAGCAGGCAGGCACACCGCCGGACGGCCTGGTGCTGTCGGCCTGCCATGCGCCCCACCTGAGCGGCCGACGCCTGTTGAGCCACCTGGACGACACGCGCTTCATCGAACAGTTGGTGGCCATTGGCGGCTGCAGCGAAACACTGCGCCAGGACGCCGCGCTGTTGCAGGTGTTCCTGCCAATGCTGCGCGCTGACTTCCAGGTCACCGAGAGCTACCACCGCACCCTGCAAGCGCAGCATCCGCAGGTTCATACCCCAACCCTGTTGCTGCACGGCAGCCACGATGCCGAGGCCAGTGCCGACGAGGTCGGCGCCTGGCGCCACTGGTTGGCCGGCCCCGTGCAGCAGCAGACCGTCGCGGGCGATCACTTCTACCCGACCCAGCGCCCAAGGGCCTTCGCCTCGCACCTGCAGACCTTCATCGAACACAGCATCAGCCTCTTCCACCATTGACGGGACCGCCCATGAACAGCGTACACCAACCCATCGTCGACCCCTTGCACCCTTTCATGAACATGACCCTGGCCCAGCGCCTGGCACACTGGGCCAGCGTCCACGGCCCACGTACCGCCCTGGTCGCTGGCGAGCAGCGGCTGAGCTACAGCGACCTCGACCAGCGCGTCTCGCGCCTGGCCGGTGGGCTTGCTGGCCTGGGCATCCAGGTCGGTGACCGGGTCATGTTGCAACTGCCCAACAGCATCGGTTTCGTCACTGCCCTGTTCGCGGTGATGCGCCTGGGCGCCGTGCCGATCCTCGCGATGCCGACCCAGCGCGCCCAGGACATCGAAGCCCTGTGTCAACTGGCAGAACCGGTGGCCTACCTGATCCCGGACCGGGTCCGCGATTTCGACTACCGTGACATGGCCGCCGATATCCAGACGCGTCAACAGTCATTGGCCCATGTGCTGGTCGATGGCGAACCCGGTGCGTTCGTCGCGCTGGCCGCGCTCGATGGCGAGTGTCCGCCGCCGCCCTCGGTGTCGCCGGCCGACACTGCCCTGTTGCTGCTCTCCGGTGGCACCACCGGCACGCCGAAGCTGATCCCGCGCAGCCACGCCGACTACGCCTACAACTTTGCCCACTCCGCCGAGCTGTGCGCCCTTGGCCCTGGCAGCGTGTACCTGGCCGTGCTGCCCTGCGCACACAACTTCACCCTGGCGTGTCCGGGCCTGCTTGGCAGCCTTTCGGTCGGTGCCACGGTGGTGCTGGGCGACAGTCCCAGCGTCGATGCGGCAATGCCCCTGATCGCCCAGGAAGGCGTCAGCCATGTCGCCCTGGTGCCGCCACTGGCGCAGTTGTGGGCACAAGGACGCGAGTGGGAAGACAGCGACCTGTCGAGCCTGAAACTGCTGCAAGTCGGCGGCTCACGCTTGGACCCGCAACTGGCGCGCCACCTGGTCGAAGACCTCGGCTGGCCCTTGCAGCAGGTGTTCGGCATGGCCGAAGGCCTGATCTGCTACACCCGCCCGCAGGATCCGCCCAATGTCGTACTCGGCAGCCAAGGGCGCCCGCTGTCGGCGCATGACGACGTGCGCCTGGTCGATGCCGACCTGGCGCCGGTCGCACCGGGCCAGGTCGGCGAACTGCTGGTGCGCGGCCCCTACACCATCGGCGGCTATTACCGCGCCCCCGGGCATAACGCGCAGAGCTTCACCGCCGACGGTTACTACCGCAGCGGTGACCTGGCGCGCTGGCGCGAGGACGGCAACCTAGTGGTCGAGGGCCGTATCAAGGAGCAGATCCAGCGCAGCGGCGAAAAGATCTCGGCCGCCCTGATCGAGACCCACCTCAATGCCCTGGCCGAGGTGGAGGCAGCGGTCGTGGTCGCGGTGCCTGACCCGCTGCTGGGGGAGCGCATTTGCGCATTCATCCTCGGCGAGCCGCCCGTGGGCCAAGGCCAGGCACTACGTGAGCGTCTGCGCAGTGCGGGGCTGGCCGACGACAAGCTGCCCGACCAGTTCGAGTGGCTGGCCGCCTGGCCGCTGACTGCCGTGGGCAAGATCGACAAGCAGCGCCTGAGCGCCCTGGTACAGTGAGAGGAGCAGTGCGATGAGCATCATCAGAACCGCCGCCGAGTGCCAGAGCCTCGACGATATCCGCCAAGGCATCGACAGCCTCGACCAACGCCTGGTCACGCTGTTGGCCGAGCGCCTGACCTACGTGCAAGCGGCGACACGCTTCAAGGCCGACGTACACGCCATCCCCGCCCCAGAACGCGTCAGCGCCATGCTCGAGGCCAGGCGCCAGTGGGCCAAGGAAGCGGGCCTACCGGTGGATGAGAGCGAGGCGTTCTTTCGCGACCTGATCCACTGGTTCATCAATCAGCAGATCAATCATTGGTATCGGTTGCACCCGCAGGAGACCCCCGCATGAGCCTGCGCCTTTGTGTCGACACGCTGCTGGCGTGCCTTGAACGGGCCCAGGCCCGCAGCGGCGCACACAGGCCAGTACTTGCCTCGTGCTCGCAGCCCTGGCAGGCGCTTGATCCACAGGTATTGTTCGCCGCCAACCGCGACCACCTGCAACCGGCCTGTCTGTGGCAGCAACCGGTGCACGACGATTGCCGCGTAGGGTTGGGCCAGGCGTTCGAACTCAACGCCATCGACGCAGCAAGCTGGTCGAGCCTGCAGGCCCGCTGGCACGCAGTTGCTACAACCGCCGAGGTGCAGGGCGAGCATCGGCCGACGCTGCTCGGCGGCTTCGCCTTCGACCGGCACAAGGCCCGCACCCGCTTGTGGCGCGACTTTCCCGATGCCGCCCTGACCCTGCCACGCTTCGAGCTTCGCCAGCGCGAAGGCCGCACGACACTGGTCATCAATGCGATGGTCAATGCCCACAGCGATTGCCAACACCTTGCCTGGAGCCTGGCCAGGGAGTGGACCCAGGCCCTCGAGCGCCCGGCCCCGCGCGCCCAGCCTGCGCGCACGCCCTATCAGCGCCAGCCGTTACCACACCTGTGGACCCAGGATGTGCGCAATGCCGTCTACACACTGCGCCATGGTGAGCCGAACCTGGACAAGGTGGTACTGGCCCGCGGGCACGCGATGCATGTACGCGAGCCGGTGCAGCATATCCTCGCCCGCCTTGGCCAACGCCAACCCAACGCCTACCTGTTCGCCTTCGCCCGCGGGCGCAGTTGTTTTCTCGGCGCCACTCCCGAGCGCCTGCTGCGGGTGAACCAGCGTACGCTGCAGACCATGGCGCTAGCCGGTACCGCACCGCGTGGCAGCGACAGAGAGCAAGACGTGCGCCTCGGCGCACAGCTGCTGGCCAGCCTCAAGGACAACGCCGAGCACCAGATGGTCGTTGCCAACCTGAGCGAGATCCTGGCACCGTGCTGCACGGCACTGGACATCGCCAGCCGTGCGCAACTGCATCGGCTACCCAATGTCCAGCACCTGTTGACCCCGGCGCAGGGCGAACTCAAGCCGGACATCGGCTTGCTGGAGGTGCTCGAACGCCTGCATCCCACGCCCGCAGTAGGCGGCCTACCGCGCCGGCAGGCGGTGGAATACATCCGCCAGTGCGAACAACTCGACCGTGGCTGGTACGCAGGGCCCATAGGCTGGCTCGACGACAAAGGCGATGGTGAGTTCGCCGTGGCGCTGCGCTGTGCGCTACTCAATGGCGATCAGGCGACGCTGTTCGCCGGGTGTGGCCTGGTAAGTGGTTCGGATCCTGACAGCGAATACCGTGAGAGCGTGCTGAAAATGCGCACCATGCAGGAGGCGCTGATGCCTGGCGTGTCACGGGGGTAGCGCGCTTGGATCGGCGCCCTTGCCGCGCTCGGGATGAGTGGAACCGGGCGGCGATGCAATCATCTTGGTTGTCGATATTTATGAGACCGATTATTCGTTTCAACAATCAATCTGGCCGATAGTTTGAATTATCGAACATCGTTGCCCGACGATGCTCGACTTCGCCATGCTTGGCCTCACACGCAACATCTGGAGCTGCCAGCATGGCCACCGCCCTTCTCACCTCGTTCAAGCAAGGCGCCTACTTGGCGATCCTTGGCTACGTCCTGTTCATGCTTGCACTCACGGCCATCAACGCCCAGGGGTTGTTGTCATGAGCTGGGTAAAATTCTGGGTCATTGCCTTCTTCGTGCTGATCAACAACGGCTGTTCGCTGCTCGGTTTCGCCGATCGCTCGGTGGGTGGCGTGGCCAGGAACGTCGAGTCACGCTCGGAAATCGCCGGGGCAGCCGCATTGCTCTGGGCGCAGAAGACCAGGGCAGTCCTTGTGGGATCGGGCTTGCCCGCAGAAAGAGCGCCGCAATATTCGGCAAATGGGCACAGCGGCTCGGGGTCCGGACAAAGCGCCTCACCATCAATGGAGTTGTTTGTGTAAATGGAATTCTGATAACGATTATTGTCTGATTATTCGAAATCAAGCATCCCTTACTATACGAGCCATATCTCGACCGCGTAGCGCATCACGTGTGGCTTGATCCGGATAGCTCACAGTCTCCCATTCAAAAAAGTTCTGGCGTCAAGTCCTCCGTGCAAATCACGTAGGGCTTGAAACCATATATGGGACAGTAGGTTAGGGATCGTCTGAAGTAGCCATGTCTTTCTGGCTAACTTCAGCCCCCGCCGCTGTTGAAAAGCGGCCAGTCGACCCAAAACACCCAGATCATCCGCTTTTTTCTATGTTGTGAGCCGCTGCGAGCAGCTCGCGGCGGTCACTCCCCGCATTACAGGCGCACCTGTCCTGCTGTGGCCAGCAAATGACGGCGCGCCATCCACAGGTTCGACAGGGCGAACAGCGTCACCAACTGTGCGGTGTTCTTCACCAGCCCCCGAAAGCGCACCTTGGTATAACCAAACTGCCGCTTGATCACCCGGAACGGGTGCTCGACCTTCGCGCGCACTTGGGCCTTGGCCTTCTCGATCTTGCGTTTGGCCTTGTATAGCGCACTGCGTTTATCGAGCTTCTTGTAGGTGCTGCGGCGTGCCGCCACCTGCCAGATAACCTTCCGATCAGCATGCTCCGGACGTTTCTCAACGCCGGTGTAGCCCGCATCCGTACAAACCACGTTCTCTTCGCCATGTAGCAATTTGTCGACCTGGGTAACGTCCGCCACGTTGGCCGCCGTACCCGCCACGCTGTGCACAAGGCCAGACTCGTCATCCACACCAATATGCGCCTTCAGTCGGGTAAAGCAGGGGTGTTACCACCCCTGCCTCCCCTGAGAACCGTACTTGAGAGTCTCCCCTCATACGGCTCAAGCCTTCCAACAGCCTGGATAAGACCGGGCTACCAGACGACGCGCTCTTCGGCGCTCAAGGTAAAACGTCCATACCGGATCAAACGGGTTCGCTGCGCTGCGTATCTTGATATGCCGCACAATCGAGACACTGGCGGCGGCAAAAAGCCAAACCGGTTGGTTCATGCCGCGTGTTTTTTCATTGGAGGTAAAAACCCAGTGCCGTTGACCCACGGTACGAAAGTATCGCTGTTTCACCCAATGGGCACTTTTCATAGGGTGCCGGCGGACAGCCCAGCGCCATAACACCTGCCAAATTCGATGGTCGATCCACGCGAAGCGCTTAGCCGCGACCACATGACGATGATACATGGCCCATCCCCGGATCACCGGGTTGAGAGTCAAGATCAGGTTGGCCTGCGTCGCCGCCTTGTTTCCGTTCGTGATCTCCCGAACCTTATCCAACAGCGCTTTCACACTCTTGCGAGCCGGAGTGATGAGCAGCTTGCCGGTGTACTTGCGTACGTTCTGGCCGAGGAAATCGAAGCCTTGTGAGATATGCGTGATGTGAGTCTTCTCATTTGAGAGCTCCAGGCCTCGCTGTTTCAGGAAGGCCTCGATGGCGGGGCGAACCTGATGTTGCAGTACAGCTTGCGTGGCGCCGGTCACGATGAAGTCATCCGCATACCGTACGACGTGTATTTTGAATGGCTGACGCTGGCGTGCTGTTGCAGCCACGCTTGCGTAGATGACCTCTTCCAGTCCATCCAACGTCCAGTTCGCCAGTATCGGTGAGATGATTCCCCCTTGCGGGGTTCCTGCCTCCGTTGCGAACAAGGCTCCCTGATCGACATACCCCGCAATCGCTTTATCCATGGGCACGTTGGCGAGCAGCCAGTCGTGGCTGATGTTGTCGAAACAGCCGCGAATATCTCCCTCGAGCCCCCATTGTGCTGAGCTGCGTTTCGCCAGAAGATCGTGTCCCGGGAAGTGGTGTAACTGAACCAGCCGAAGGCGCCCTGCGGGCGCCTTCGGCTGGTTCAGTTACACCACTTCCCGGGACACGATCGGCCAGGCCGATGCGAAGTTCAAAGGTGCACCAGTGTTTCCTGCTGCGAGAGCATGAGGTAGGAACACTGTCATCTGCTTCCCTCCGTACAACGGTTGATCAGGTTATTTCGCCATGGAAGACCGCGTGGAAGTCTGCTCGCTTTCGCACCAGGTGATCTTTCAACCTGTATTCACCCTATTACAGGGCGACATTCGCTTTTTCCACATTCCTTTACCCGCAGCATCAACAACTTGCTTTACAGCTCACCTGCCGAAATCGGCAACGCTACGGGCTTACCCTGTTCCGCATGGATTTCCGAACGGGTCGGGCTCCTCGATTCCGCCGGCGGCACCACATCCACGAGGGGCTATCGGTAAGAGCCCCTGCCTGGCCGCACACCTTTTTGGTACAAGCCTGTCAGCATCTTTGGCTTGGCTACTATGACGACGTTTATATGAGGTTCACGTATGTTAGCCGTACCCGTTCATCCCTAGCCCCTCTCCGCCTTGATGCCGGCAGATTCGGTCTGGCCTCGCGGTTCGACCTACCGAGATATCGGCGGTTACATTGTCCCCAGAGCTTCAGACCCAGCTGTTACCGGCCACGCCTGTCTAGGTAGGGAACGAGTGGTGGAACAATCGGTTCCGTCGGGCGTTAACCTGCGGAACAGAAATCCATGCGACTTTCAGGTCGCACTGCCGAAGTAATACTGGTTGCCCTTCTTGGTCTGGTGCATCTCCGGATCGCGCTTGCCGCCCTGGTTCTTGGTCGAACTCGGCGCATGGATCAGCGTAGCGTCGACGATGGTGCCCTGGCGTAGCGACAGACCACGGTCGCCCAGGTAGCCATTGATCACACCGAGGATGCCGGCGGCCAACTCATATTTTTCCAGTAGGCAACGGAAGTTGAGGATGGTGGTTTCGTCGGGGATACGCTCCAGGCTCAACCCGGCGAACTGGCGCAAGATGGTGGTCTCGTACAGCGCTTCCTCCATCGCTGGGTCGCTGCAGCCGAACCAGTTCTGCATCAGGTGCACACGCAGCATCGCCATCAGCGGATACGCCGGACGACCGCCTTCGCCTTTGGGGTAGTGCAGTTCGATCAGGGCGATCAACCCCTTCCACGGTACCACCTGGTCCATCTCGATCAGGAACAACTCCTTGCGGGTCTGTTTACGCTTGCCAGCGTACTCGGCCTCGGCGAAGGTCATCTGCTTCATCGGGAAACTCGGGCAACGGGATCGGCATATTTCACCAGATTCGGGAAGTCTTCTTCAGGATTTCCTTAGCGCGCAACCTTCTGGCCATTGGCGGCCTTGCCAGCGTGCCCCCAACATACTAGCTGGCGCGAAGTCATCTCGCTGATGTCGTTTGATGCAGGCAGAGGGACTGCGTTCACAAACGGGTTATCGACGGTGTCCAGGGTTTTATGGCGGAAAGCCAACCGTCGCCTCGCCTAACCACCTTGCGCGGCAGTTCAAGGTCAGTGAGCCGAACAAGGTCTGGGTGACAGACATCACTTACATCCGCACCTATGAAGGATGGCTGTACCTGGCGGTAGTGCTGGATCTGTTTTCTCGCCAAGTGATTGGATGGTCAATGAAGCCCAGGATGTGCAGCGACCTAGCTATTGATGCATTGCTGATGGCCGTGTGGCGCCGCAAGCCACAGCAGCAAGTAATGATTCATTCAGACCAGGGCAGTCAATTCAGTAGCTCAGATTGGCAAAGCTTCCTGAAGGCCAACAATGTGATCAGCAGCATGAGCCGGCGGGGAAACTGTCATGACAACGCCGTAGCTGAGAGCTTTTTCCAGCTTTTGAAGCGGGAACGGATTCGACGAAAGACCTACGCGACACGTGACGAAGCCCGGAGTGATATTTTCGATACATCGAGATGTTCTATAACCCTAAACGCCGGCACCAGCAGTGCTATGCAGCTGTCTCCATTAGAGTATGAGAAACGCTATTTTCTGAGTTTGGAGAGTGTCTAGGAAACCAGCGGCGATTCATATGGCCCCCTAGGATATGACGAACATAAGCGACAACTGGGCCAATTTCAGAAACCATGGATGATGTAGCAGACAAATCAAGCCTTAGATCGGTACCAGTCGGTCCATAATACAGGCGCTTCTCTTCAAGGTCGTATTCAATTTTACCGCGCAACACCGAGGACTCTATCTAATCAGCGATCGCCCCCAGCTGAGGAAAGGTAACTGCACGGTGTGCCACACGCGACTGTTCAACACCACGAGCGCCGCGCCGGGCCTGCTGGTATTACGCGCCGGCACACTGATGCAAGCGGCTGATCTGGTACCTGCCGCGCATATCTGGACGCGCAGCAAACAGGCATGGATGCCCCTCCCCGACGGTATTCCGAGCTGGCCGCAAAGCCCGACGCCCGAGCAGTTTGCCACCGCCTTGAGCAAGCGCTAAGGCCATTTCAGCGACGGCCAAAATGGCCTGCCCATTGTCAAATCAACAATATTGACGTGAATGACAACGCCCGTATAGGTTAGCCACTAGACGTTGTTTCCCTGTCGCTACCTTGTGAGGTTCGTATGCCTGATCGTCACGCGCTGACCCAGGTGGTGAAAGCCGCTTACGCCGCCTTCGCCACCCGCCAACCGCAGCAGTTGCTGCCGCTCTGCTCCCAAGACTGTTGCTGGCAGGCGCCCGAGTTCACGGCCTTTATGCCCTGGGCCGGCGAGCATCACGGCCATACCGGGGTGCGAGCGTTCATCGCTGAACAGGACCAGCACCTGGAGTTTCTGAGCTTCGTGCCCAGCTCACTGGTGGTGGATGTCACTCAAGGCCAGGTGGTGGCGCTGGATGTGGCGCGGTGTCGGATCAAGGCAACTGGCCGCCTCTACGTCAACCACTGGGCGCACCTGTTCAGCCTGCGCGACGGCCTGATCAGCGATTTCCGTGAATACCCCGACACAGCGGCCCAACTGTCCGCCATTCATCCCGCTCTCCACGGTGCCGTGGCATCCGAGGAACCCGTCCATGACTGAGCCAACTCCATCAGGCCTGCAGGCCCTGCACGCCCTGATCCGCGGTGAACTGCCCAGTCCATCCATCGGCCACACCATGGGCCTCAGCGCGGTAGCCGTGGAGCCTGGGCGCATCACCCTCGAAGCACGTCCCGACGAGCGCCACCTCAACCCGGCCGGCTCCGTACACGGTGGCTTCGCCGCCACCTGTCTGGACGGTGCGGCGGCGCTGGCGCTGTTCTCCACCCTGGAGGCGAACACCCCGCACTCGACGGTCGACCTCAACGTCAAGTATCTGCGCCCGCTGCGCGTCGGTGAGGTCTATCAAGTGCAGGGCTGGCTGGTGGAGCGGACCCGCAGCCTGGCGATTTGCGACGCCCAGGTGGTGGATGACGCCGGCAAGCTCTACGCCAAGGCCACCACGACCTTCGTGGTCAAGGACTAGCACCATGCAGGAACTTATCGTCCGTGGCCCAGGCCAACTGGCCTGGGTGGAAGTCCCCACGCCTACCTTGTCCGGCCCGCGCAGTGCGTTGGTGCGCCCCATCGCCTCGGCCTCCTGCGACCTGGACCGGCGTTTGATCGCCGGGCTCACACCGTTCAAACCACCCTTCGCACTCGGCCATGAGTGTGTGGCCGAGGTGCTGGAAGTGGGCACCGAAGTCAGCAGTGTACGGCGCGGCGACCTGGTATCGGTGCCGTGGAAGATCGCCTGTGGCGAGTGCCGCCAATGCCTCGCCGGTCGCGCCACCGCCTGCACCACGGTACCGCGTCATGCTGCTTACGGGGTGCCAGCCGGTGGCAACTGGGGCGGGCTGTTTTCCGAGGTAGTTCAGGTACCGTTCTCCGACGCCATGCTAGTACCGCTGCCGCCCGGTTTGAACCCTCTGGCCGTGGCCAGCGCCAGCGACAACCTGACCGACGCCTGGGTTGCTACCAGCAGCCCGATCGCGACGCGCCAGGACGCACGCGTTCTGGTGGTCGGTGGTACTGAAAGCCTGGGGGTGCTGGCGGTGCAGATGGCGGTTGCCGCCGGCGCGGCCAGCGTCGATTACCTCGATGACAACAATTACCGTCGCGACCTGGCCCAGCGCAGCGGTGCCAATGTCGAACCGGGACAAGTGCTGGATGAGCGTTACGACGTGGTGGTCTCCGCCACCCGTGACCCGCACGCCTTGTACAGGGGGTTGCTGGCCCTGGCGCCAGGTGGCCACTGCTCGTGCATCGGCATCATCTTCGACGACCCGAAGATCCCATTGTTTGGCCTGTACATGCGCGGCATGACCCTGTCGGTGGGCGCCTGCAATGTGCGCCCGCATATTCCCAAGGTGTTCGACCTGGTCGGCAGCGGGCGCTGCGATCCGCTACTGGTGAGCCCGACCGTAGTGTCGTGCAACGAAGCCACCGAGGCGCTGGTGCAACCCTTGGCCAAATGCATTGTGGTCCGCGAACGCATCACCTGATGGTCTTAATTGAGGCGCTCGGCCAATGCTCGCATCACCAGGGTCCAGGCTTCCTGCCCCGACGTGTCGGTGTGGGCGAACGCCTCACGCAGCGCCTGCCGTTCCAGCTCGGTGGCTTGTTGTTCCAGCGCCCGGCCTTGCTCGGTGAGTGCCAGCAGCTTGAAACGGTGGCGCTCCGGCTGACGTCTGTAACAAACCAGCTCCCGCTCGAACAGGTGAGTCAGCGGCCGGTGAGCCGCCTGTTTGCTCACCCCGAGGGTGGCAGCCAGCTCGCCGACGTTGAGCTCCTCGGCGCGGGCGATGACATACAGCATGCGGTGATGAACCCGCGACAAACCTTCGGTTTGCAGATACACATCGGCCTCCACCGTCAGCCCGCGAAAGCCGAAATGCAACAGTTCGAGAGCGTGGTCGAGCGGTTCCAACGCGTTCATTCGCACCGACGCCGAATTGATCTTCCTGTCTATGACCATGCCATACCCACCCCGATTGACTGTCGCAGAGCCTAAGCCTTTGTGGCCGCCGCAAACAACATCAAGCCGCCCTGTTTAGGAGAGCCCAGCATGCAACTGATCCACGCCCCCTCTTCGCCCTTCGCCCGCAAAGTGCGTGTACTGGCCTATGAAACCGGCCTGCTATCGCGCCTGGAACTGCTCGACACCGCCGTGTTGCCAACCACCCTCAATGCCCAGGTCAACGCCCTAAACCCCCTGGGCAAGGTACCGGTATTACTAACCGACGACAGCGAAGCGCTGTTCGACAGCCGAGTGATCTGCGAATACCTCGACAACCTACACGACCAACCACGTCTGTACCCCGCAGACGCTCCCACCCGCTGGCGCACCTTGCGTCTGGCAGCATTGGCCGATGGTTTGATGGAAGCCGCCTTGCTGATCCGCTATGAGCGCGCCGTGCGCCCCGCTGATCAGCAATGGGACGCATGGATCGAAGGCCAGATCGGCAAGGTCCAGCGCGCGTTACTGGCGTTGGAGGCGCAGGTAAACGACTTGCAGGGTACTCTGGACATCGCCCAGATCACTGTTGCCTGTGCCCTCGGTTATCTGGATTTTCGTTTCGCCGAGCTGGACTGGCGGCGTGAAGCGCCTGCTCTGACCACGTTCCAGGCGATGTTCGCCGCGCGTGAGTCGATGCGCCTGACGGTGCCTGTTTGAAGGTTCGAGTGTAAACGAACAGGCGCGTAACCGACAGGCGCAGTGACCCGACACAGACGAAATCCAAACAATGGGGGAAAAATAATTTACGCCCCCACCGCCCAGGTAAAAAGAGGGTCGCAATTTTGTTGTGGCCGTCCGCTATTGGCCCAGGCTGTGTGAAAACGCAGTAAACACATCGAAAGCTAAGAGTCACGCGGATTGCCTGTGGAATCAGCAGGCAAAAGCGCGGATAGCCCTATTCAGCGAAAAGGCGTTTGTACGCTGACGCGGCCCATATGACTGTTAGCGGGCCAGTAAACGGCGGGATTTACACCCTGATCGCCTCAAGTCCCCCCTGCAATGCCGAAGATGCTCATCATTCGTTTGAGGTTGTAGGCAAGCACATGAAGGCTCATCTCGGTGATTACTCGCAGGACTGCAAGTCTGCCTTCCTACGGCAGTTAACTCGTCGGAGTTTTATCTTCGACGGAGGCGTTTCAGTTGACCCGGCCGTAGGCATCGAGCTCCCTCGGGCCTCAAGCGCAGGTGCTGAGCGTCTCTGACAAGAAACTTCACTGCCTTGTGAACATGGCGACGAATTGCTCGATCACTTCTCAAGATGAGACCGATACCACATTCATCACCGTATTTTTCCTTGTCGTAGTTACAGCTGTGCACATAGCCCTGAGCATGCATGATGTCTTCCCATAGCTCGCCGAGCTGGATAGACTTGCCCCTTACGTAAGCGACGTGCACCTACCGGCTTGAGTCGCACATGCTGATCGTTCTTGACCAGGTACCGCATGGTGTAATGCACATCAGCCCGCGCATCCAGGTCCCGCCTATGGATCAGGCCAAGCCCCAGCCTATCTGGGTATTCATCCTTGTCGAGGTTGCAGTTGTTGAAGTAACCCTGGCCACGGGTAATACGCTCCCACAACTCACCGATCCGCTGAGCCCTGTAGATATCAGCGCTCACTTCAGCACCGTTGAAGAAGAACGCAGCATGGATGTGGTACCCGCGATCCTCCCCCTGCTCGACACAGCAGATGTAACCGGTCTGATGGTCGAAGATCGGATTGCGTTCACGTTCAGCGATGAGCCGATCCAGGTCATCGAATACATGCTCAGCACGCAACCTCGCCCGGATCTCTGCCCGATAATACAGATCAACCCTGACTACGCAGGTGCGGGCGTAGCGATCAAGCACAGCGTCGACATAGCGACCGACCTCAACCTCCTGCTGAGCCGTCTGGTAACGCTGATCGTGCTCCTGACGGGTATACCGCTTTTGGGTGAGGAGAGTACGGACGGTCTTGGTCAGTTCGTTCAGCGTCTCGCTGGTGCTCAGATAGCGCGTTTCGTCCTCGCTCAAGCAGGTAATACCAAAGGGACTGCGCTCTATCCCAATGGTCTGGCAGGCTTCCTGGAAAAGATTCAGGTGCCAACTGTACTGGTAGCCTGCATCGCCCTCGAACAACGCGACCATCTGCACGATCCTATCGAAGTATTTTGACAGCTTGGTCTCCCTGATCTGCTCATCACCGTCCTTGGAGCATGTGATTTTGTAGGCTTGGCAATCGGTACGGTGAATGGCGTTGATGAGACGCTCAATTCGGATTGCGGTATTGGACTGAGATTGGAGCGTGTTGGTGTTTCGTTTGGTCATGGTTCTGTACCTGGTTGGTGGTTTCGCATACCAGGTACGGGATGTGTATTTATTAACCGATGACATAGCCCGGAGGCAGGGTGATAGTGCCTGTGTGGTTACTAGAAATCAGTCTATCGAGTAGTTATTGGCTGATAGTCTAGAGCTATATAACTAGATTCCGCTCCAAGATCCAGTGATCACCCCAGGCTGGCCAGGCAATGAGGGGCAACATTACCGAGCCAGCCGAAGGATTCACTAAATTACAGCCTAGGTGAGTTAGCTGAGAATGCCGCCTCCCAGACCGCATAAGCGCCATGACCAGCCTCAGCCAGTCATGGCGCAAATGATCGTTTTCTAGCTGGCCATACTCAAGTGGCTTTTGGGGCGTACCGCTACACCATCTGCCAAGTCACGCTCCTCGATCCTTGTCAGAATCCAGTCGTGTACTTCGCTCTCGACCCAGCCAACGCAACGATCGCCCAGCGGCACAGAATTCGGAAAAGGTACCTTCCGAGATGTACTTGTAGATGGTCGACCGGGCCAGGCCGGTCGAATCGATGACTTCTTTCAGGCGAATGATCCTCATGAGCAAGCTCCTCTGTTAGCTCAGAGGATCTGCATGCAGAGGTTTTTTTTACTGCAGCCCCAACGCCTTTCTTACCTTGCGCGGCAAACAGACCAAACCGAAATCCAAGCGGAGCTGCAAGTCGAACTCCGTTTCACTGGCTTCCGATCCGATATTCACCACTCCCCGCCCAACCTCACGAAGCACCGAAAAACGCCCAAGCCCCACGAGCATGGGCTGAAACAGGATCGTGATCGCGCGGTCACCGAAATCGCTCATGTTCGGAAGAATGCGAATATCCGCTGCCTCGAAATCTACCCAGTCCGCCTGGCCGAATCGCGCTCGATACTCGCGCGCAATCTCCATTGCCAATGCGTAGATGCACGCACAGGTTTGCCTTGCCTCGCCGCCCGCGCCATCCTTCAGATCACTGGCCGCTTCGCCACCTCTTCCCGCTTTCAGTTCGGGATCGATTTCGCTTGCCAGCGCAGGTTTTGGCGCCTTGATAAAATCCCTCTCAATCCACGCCCTCAACTCAGCGTCCTCAATCGGCTTATCCGAAGCCAATTTCTGCCAATGTCGCGAGAGCAGATGTGAGGCATACCGACAGAGCAGGTGCTGAAACAGGAAAAAGACTTTCCCCGGCTGCCCCATCAAGAGGCAAAGAAGACTGGCTGGCGTTTCAATCCCATGTAGCGGCCCTTCCCTTGCAATTTTACAATCACCGCGCAGCACATCCGCATGGGTGTACGCCTTGCCATCCCAGTCATGGGTTATATGAACGGCAATGGCCCCCTGTGGTGCGACAGCATCGATATTCAGAAAGTAAGTGCTCTCGATCCTGCCTGCGGCAAAAACCTTGCTCGACAGGCCAGGGATATGGCGCCGAATCAGCCCCAGCATCATTAGGCGAGCAAGGCGAGTTTTCACTTGCTCAGGATGCATGCCCGTGAGCTTCGCCAGTTCTGGAAGCCCTACCTGCGCTTCACCGAACTGATCTGAGCGTGAGAGCAGCACCGCGAAGAGCAGGCGATTGCGGATACTCAATCGCCCACGGCCTCCGAGAAGCTGGCGCTTTCCCTTCGCAGGCCGTGCAATGGCTGCCTCCTCGCCGAACTCTCTGGACTTCCTAGACTTGCCCAGTTCTCCTGCCTTGTCCAGTTCGGTTCCGAGAACAGCAAAGACCAGATCCGCTCCGGAGAACGAAGCCTGCAATAGCTCGGCGTGCTGTGGATACGTGCGATCTGCAAGGTCGGGCTCATTACCCAGGCACAGTGCGTAGGTAACCTTCCCCCGCCCTCTGAGTCCATTCCGAGGGGCGACACATCGCTCCAGCACACCCGCATCGACTAACTCGCTCAACGCAGCGGAAACGACTGCTTCATCCAAACGAAGGTGCTTCGCAAGCGACTTTACGCTGAGGTCTTGCCATGGCTCATGCCTTTGCTCCGGCCCAGCAATGATGGCCTCCAGCAGAAAGCGGGCGTCCGGGCCACACGCGGAAACCACCTTTAGAAAGCGCTCAAAATACAGAGACATGTCGCGTTCACAATCAAAAAAGCAGATATTTTACACCCTGTAACTCTTATAGCAGTTTTTATTTAGTGTTACTGATAACATACACGCGTAACACTTTTCAGAAAAATAGAACAGTCCGAACGCTGCCCCACATCTAGGCGGCGCCTTCAAGGGGAAATGGAGAGCTACGGTGCGTACAGCAGACAAGATTCGCTGGCTGAAAAAAGAGAACGCCGAATGGCAGTGGGTATGCGATTACATGGACGATAACGCCAGCGAGGCGATTGCCGAGGACATCAAGTGCATCCTCAGGGACAGGGAACCCAGCCATGAGATCATCGAGGAGATCATTCGACACCTCACGAGGACTGAGCGCGGTCGTGACTTTATAAAGCGCCTCAGAAATGCCCTGCGCCAGCACAGGTATCGTTCATCTGAGAACGGCAAAATAATCTGCACCTTTGCCTTGCCAACTAAAACCAAGAAGGCCCTGCGCCTAAATGCAGAGAAGCTGAGCAAGAGCGAGAGCGACCTCGTGGACGAAGCCCTCAATCAGTCCGAAAAGCTGATTGAGGAACACCGGCAGCGGGAACAACGGCTTGAGAAAGTTCGCGAACTTGAACGCAAACGAGCGAAGCAGCGCATCGAGCTACTCAGGGTCAAACACCACGAAGCGATGAGACAAATCCAGATGCTCGCGACACGCCTCTCCATCTGGGAACTGGCTCTTGGGGCGGAGCATCCCGACATCAGCGTCGATCAGACCATGCTGGCCGAGACAGCGAAGGAAAAGACGAAGGTCGTCAAGAAGGCGATCAAAACAGCCGTGACTAAGTGGGACTTCCTCCAGGCGAGGGTATAACAACACGTCACTCGACTCGAAAAAATCTCAGCCATACATCACAGCAATGACATACCTACCATGGAGTCTCAACCCATGTCATTGCAGTGCCCCCGCTGTCACTCCCCCAAAGTCGCTTCATTCCACCGTGCGATGAAGATCGCCGCTGCAGTCGGTGCTATAGGTGGTGCCGCTCGTGGCGCCAGTACTGCTCTGGCCGGTGGTCAGGCAGGCACAGCAATTGGTGCCATTGCGGGTCCGGTGGGCATCACCCTCGGATCAGTATCAGGCGCTATTCTCGGAGGCCTCGTTGGCAGTGTCGGCGGCTGCGCCCTTGGCGCCCAGCTCGGTGAAAAGCTGGATCGTCACGTGCTGGCCAACAACCTCTGCCTGATTTGCGGACACCGCTTCAACCTGCCGGCCTGATCCGACTCATCCCCCCCTCTCTTTCGCCACTACCGGTTCGTGTTGCGCTTCTGCGCAGCGCTTTATGCCGGCTATTGCTCAAAGGAATTTCTCCCATGGCTCATCAAATCGAACAAATGGCTTATGTTGGAACTACCCCCTGGCACGGCCTGGGCAACAATCTGCCGCGCAAACAATCCATCGAAGTCTGGCAGCGGGAAGCCGGTATGGACTGGCAGATCCTCGAAAGCCCGGTGCATTTCAAGTCAGAGGTCACGGGCCACCTGGGCGCTATCCATTCCTACCCAGAACAGAAAGTGCTCTACCGCTCAGACACCAAAGCTCCGCTGTCGGTGGTCTCCCAGCGCTACCACACCGTACAGCCGCGTGAAGTGCTGGAATTTTACCGAGACCTCACCGAGGTCTCCGGTTACGAACTGGAAACCGCTGGCGTGCTGAAGGGCGGACGCAAGTTCTGGGCGCTGGCGCGTACTGGGCAAGGGTCTGCCCTCAAGGGCAACGACCAGGTCAACGGCTATCTGCTGCTGGCCACGTCCTGCGACGGCACACTGGCCACCACCGCTACGCCGAGCACCGTGCGCGTGGTGTGCAACAACACGCTGACCGTCGCCCTGGATGGTACTACTCGCGCGATCAAGGTGCCGCACAACACCCGATTCGATCCGAAAGCGGTGAAGAAACAACTCGGCATCGCCGTCTCGCAATGGGACGACTTCATGTACCGCATGCGCGCGCTGGCCGAACGCAAAGTCCAGTGGCATGAGGCCTTGGGGTTCTTCATGAACGTGATGTGCGAAACCTCACCGACTGGCACACTGCCCGAGGTTCTGCCGAATGAGCGTGCCTTGCGCAAGGTACAGGAACTGTACGAAGGCCGTGGACGAGGTAGCCAGTTGGACTCAGCTCGCGGCACCGCTTGGGGCCTGCTCAATGCGGTGACCGAATATGTCGACCACGAACGTCGTGCGCGCAGCAATGAGTACCGGCTAGACTCGGCCTGGTTCGGACAGGGAGCGCAGATCAAGCAGCGCGCCCTGGATACCGCCCTGCAATTGGTCGCTTGACCACTTGCTTACGCTCGGTCAGCCTCGCGCAAACCGAGCGTTTATTTCTGTCTGGTGATAGCCGAACTAGGCCCTCCACCGAGCAGCACCATTCGCAGTCCTTACCGCACTGCGAGGTGTGCGACACAAACCACCTACAAATTCAAAACCGGGTATAAAATCGGGTACACCTAACTTCGCAATTCGCCTTAGAGCCTACAGAGCTTGGCTTGGAACCCAACACTTACCGCCTAACGTCTAGCCAAAACCTGGCCCTCGGGAAACCCCTTGAAGATAAACGCTTCAAGGGGTTTTTCTTTTCCACCGAGATCCCTGGAAGCGTATGAGACCTAGGGTTTTACCGGTCATCCCCCAGTCCGCCACCAGCAATTGGTAGTCAGTACAGAGGCAGGGAGTAGGAAAGGATCAAACGGTTCTCATCGACATCGGCGGCGTAATTGGAGCGCACCATAGCATTGCGCCAGCGCAGGCCGAGGTTCTTCAACGGCCCGCCCTGGATGACATAACTGATGTCGATATCGCGCTCCCAGGCGCGACCATCGTCAGCTCCTCCGACCTCAGCATGATCACCCCGCACATAGCGAGTCAGCGCCGTCAGGCCAGGGATCCCCAACGCCGCGAAGTTATAGTCATAGCGAAGTTGCCAGGAGCGTTCGCCGGCCGTGGTGAAGTTGCGTACCTGGATGTCGTTGACCAGCGGTGTGCTGGTCCCGGCGATATAGATCATTCCGTCGTCGCCATACATGCGCTGATAACCGCCAGCGAAGGTGTGCCCGCGCCAACTGGCGGAGATGAAACTGGTGAACGCACGGTTATCCAGATCCCCCAGGTCCGCCCTGCCCTCTTCACTGGTAGTGAACAGGCCAATGTTGCCGGCCAGGGCCCAGTCGCCGATCTTCTGCTGATGACTCAGGTTGTAGAAGCGTTGCCGGTAGACATCTTCGAGCGCTGCCTGCCAGACGCCGACCTGGCTGCGCTCTGCATTGAAACGGTACTCCGCCCCCATATAGTTGAAGCGGTCGGAGAGGATCGCAGGGCGCCCATCCACCGATAGGTCCTCATGGTTGCTGGAGTTGCGCTGACTCAGCGAACGCATCTGCCCACCATGCAAGGTCAGGCCAGCAACTTCCCGGGAGGTAAGCATGGCCCCTTGGAAGGTCTGCGGCAGCAGGCGGCCATCGTTACGCAACAGGATCGGTAACTCCGGCATCAACTCGCCGACCTTCAGTTCGGTACTAGACAGTTTCAACTTGACCGCGGAGCCAAGCCGCGAATAGCTATCGGCGGCACGTCCATCATCGCCCTTGGGCAACAAGCCAGAACCGCTGCGCGCCGGGCTGCTGTCCAGCTTCAAACCCAATTGGCCGATCACATCGACACCCACACCCAACGTACCGGCGGTATAGCCGGACTTGGCCTGCAACAGCAGGCCCTGGGCCCATTCTTCCTGTTTCGACTGGGCAGCATCGGGTTGGCGGAAATCGCGGTTGAAGTACAGGTTGCGCATCCCCAAGGTCACGCTGGCATCCTCGATGAAGCCTTCGGCCCAGGCCGTCAGCGGCAAGCCGGCCAGCACTAGCGGGGCTATCGCCGCAGCCTTCAGCGAGGGCGGAACAGTGACAGAGTGGCGTCGGATCATTGTTATTTTCCTTTTTTCCGGACAGCAAAACGCCGCAGGGCAAAATGCCCTGGGCAGAGGTTTTGTACAGTTCAGCGAAGGCCCTGGTAGTCAGTTGGCCTTCAGGTCGTTGCGATGGACGCTATGCGCGCTACGCCAGAGGAAAGCGGTAGCCAGCCCCACGGCCGCACGCCCTGCCCTTACCGGGAAGAAACAGAGGAGGATGGAGGCTGGGGAGCATGATGGCACGGTCCTTAGTGTTGTTATGCGTGAGGCTGGGGTTTAACGGGTGTGACGCCCCATGCGACAAGCAATCTCGAACGCCTGCCGGGTAGCACCGACGTTGGCCTTGCCCTGCCCGGCGATGTCGAAGGCTGTGCCGTGGGCCGGGGTGGTGATAGGGATTGGCAGACCGCCTTGGACCGTGACGCCACGGGAGAAGCCCATCAGCTTGATCGCGATCTGGCCTTGGTCGTGATACATGGTCACCACGGCGTCGAAGGCCTGGCTGTCACCCTGCACCTTGAGGAAGATGGTGTCGCCCGGGTACGGCCCGATAGCGTCGATACCCTGCTCCCGGGCGCTCTGCACCGCCGGGCCGATGATATCCAACTCTTCACGACCGAAGCTGCCGTTGTCGCCGTTGTGCGGGTTCAGGCCACACACCCCGATGCGCGGTTTTTCCATGCCGCTGCGCTTGAGCGCGGTATCGATCAGGCGGATGGCCTCGACCACCCGTGCCTGGCTGAGCATCCCCGGTACTTCGGCCAAGGCCACGTGGGAGGTCACCCGCGACGTCCAGAGGTTGTCGAGTACATTGAACTCACAGAACGGCCCGTGGAAGTCCAGCAGCTCAGCAAACCAATGCAGCTCATCGCTGTGGGCCATGCCGGCCATGTGCAGTGAGGTCTTGTTCAGAGGCCCGAACAGCACCGCATCGGTGCTCCC
Source organism: Pseudomonas sp. X10 (assembly GCF_054889225.1). Taxonomy (NCBI): domain Bacteria; kingdom Pseudomonadati; phylum Pseudomonadota; class Gammaproteobacteria; order Pseudomonadales; family Pseudomonadaceae; genus Pseudomonas; species Pseudomonas sp. X10. The sequence goes on from NZ_CM142677.1 coordinate 4,830,059, forward strand.
CGATTCGGTCAAGCGCACCGCCACCTCCAGGGTGTCGAGGCTGTAACGGCCACCGACCACACTTGCCTCACTGCGGGGAAACTCGCCTTGGGCCTGCCCGCGAAACGGGTAGAGCAGCGGTACGTCATCGATAAAGTCCAATGACTCCAGCGACTCGATACGACGGTAAGGGAACTCGCATCCAGCAATCTGCATGCCCTTGCGCGCCTCGGCTTCGTCGGCGATCAAAACAACATGCGCCTTGCCACGCACCTCGGGCTCGGCCAGCAGACGGGCAATCAGTTCCGGGCCAATGCCGGCCGGATCGCCAAGCACCATGGCCAGGCGTGGAAGATTAGTGCTGCTCATGCGGTGGTCCTCATATCGTTGGACGCCTGCGCCAAGCGCACGGCGTCGGGCACGGTGCGATAGATGCGCCGGGCATTGCGGTAGAAAAGCTGTTCCTGCGATTCACGCGGCAGGTCGATGACGATGCGCTTGAAACCGCGGTAAATGTCGTCGAACGATCCACACAGGCCGTCGACAGGAAAGTTGCTGGCGAACATCGCCCGCTCGGCGCCAAACATGGCGATGATCTCGCGGACAATCCAGGCATTGTCGTCCGCGCTCCAGCGTTTGCCAGCCTGGCCGATACCGGAAATCTTCACCGCTACGTTCGGACACTCGGCGAAACGCGCCATGGCTTTGTGCCAGGCAGCCAGGCCCTGCTCGCTGCGGTCCGAAGGCAAACCGGCATGGTTGAGAATCAGCAAAGTCTGGGGAAAATCACGCGCTAGCCGCTCGGCTTCGACGAGGTTCCACCAGGGCGTCTGCAGGTCGAAATGCAATTCGTGGCGGGCCAGCTCGGCAAAGCCACGGCGCCAGCACTCATCACTCATCAGGCTCTGCGTGTGCCCCACCTCTTCCGGCTTGCTGGGGCCGCCGGGTTTGTGCCGTACGCTGCGCACTCGGGCGAAAGCGGCCTGGGCTGCCAGCACCTCGGCAGCGTCGGGCGCGTCCAGCCAGGCTTGCGCGACCACGGCATGGGGTGCGCCGTAACGGGCCGCTACCTCATGGATGAAACGGGTTTCGCCCACCGGGTCGAGCGGGTCCCATTCAGTCTCCACATACACCGTCTCGATCACTTGGTGCTCACCGGCATCGGCGAAGTAATCCTCAGGAAAGTAGCGGCGCTTGATCGCGCTGTAGTCACCGTAACGGAACGGGATCGTTTCACTGCCCGACAACCACGGGTGGTAATTCTGCTGCGGGTCCCAGAAATGGTGGTGGGCATCGACGATCGGCCCGTCATACAACTCAGCCATGGTTTACCTCGGTTTTGTCCAGAGCGATCAACAAGGTGCCGGCGATGAATAGTGCCGAGCACGCGGCGAAGAAGGCGAGCACCGCCGAATAACCGCCCAGGTGCTGCAGCAGCAGGCCGACCAGGATCGGCACGGCAATACCGCCCAGGCTGCCAGCCATGTTCATCACGCCACCGATCAGGCCGACCCGCGCAGGGGCCGCGAGCAGCGCCGGGAAGCTCCAGTACAGGCTGCCCCACATCAGGAAGAAGGCGGTCAGCGATAGCATGGCCACGGCGGCGTAGGCATTGCTCAGCCCCGGCAGCAACAGGAAGGCCATCAAGGCCACCAGCCCGGACACTGTCAGCAGGCCCTTCGCCGCCAGGCCGCGGCGCACGCCCTTGCGGATCAGCAAGTCGCAGAGGAAGCCGCCACACAACGAACCGATGGCACCGCAGAGGAAAATGATGAAGGTGGCAGCACCGATACCTTTGATGTCAAAACCACGTGCCTGGGACAGGTAGCTCGGGCCCCAGGTCAGCAGGCCGAAGAACACCATCGCCCAACTGGCGCGGCCGATCAGGATGCCGACCAACGAACGCCTGGCGATGCCCAACCCACGCATGGTTTGCCGCGCCGCTTCGGCCACCGGTACGGCACGCGTACCGTTGATCTTGTCCAGCTCGGCCGCGTTGACGCCTGGATGGTCGGCAGGGTTGTCACGCAGATAGCGCCAGGCCACCCAAGCCATGGCCAGGGTGGCGATGCCCGCGATGAAGAAGGCGGTACGCCAGGAGCCGAACACGGCGATCAGGTAAGCAATGATCAGGCCGCCGAGGGCAGCGCCCAGTGGGCCGCCGCAGTCCATCAGCACAGCACCGCGACTGCGCTCGTTGGCACCCAGCCAGAGCGAATTGAGCTTGCCGCCGGAGGGGAACAAAGGCGCTTCCGCAGCCCCCAGGGCGACCCTGGCGAACATTAGCGAAATACCGCCGGTGGCGAAGGCAGCCAAGGTCTGGAAGGCGCCCCACAGGCCAGTGGACCAACCAATCACGCGGCGTGGGCCATAGCGGTCGATCAGCCAGCCGCCCGGAATCTGCAACAAGGCGTAGGCCCAGAAGAAACTGCTGAGGATCAGCCCCTGCATGCTCGGCGTCAGCTCGAACTCAGCGGCGATGGTCGGCATGGCTATAGACAGGGAAACACGGTCGACCAAGTTGATGACGGTGAGCGCGAAGATGATGGCGAAGATACGCCAGCGCACATTGCTCGCCTTCGCCACGACCGTCTCGTCACGCGGGTGAACGGTCTGCAGCACAGCTGATGGTGGCTGAGCCATGGGTAGTTCCTCTGTTTTGTTGTTTTTGTAGATCGGGTGACAGTACATGCCCGACAGATCGAACTATCGGCCTGGTATCGATAACCGTCTAATCAAACCTGCTCATCACCCCATCGCCTCTGGTTATAGCTCACCAGCGCCCGACCTATAGCCGGGGGTTATCAATGTATAGGTTCTTTTGAGTAGACGCTTATCGGCGGGCTTCCCACACTCGGGCCTCCATAACAATGACAAGAGAGGTCCACCATGCCCTTCGCCCCTGCGCGTCGAGCCGTCCGTTTTCTCGCCGCCTGCTCTTTGTTCTGTGCCAGCACCATGCCCGCCCTGGCGGATAGCTGGCAGCCCGAGAAGAACGTAGAAATCGTCGTGGCCGGCGGTCCCGGTGGCGGCACCGACCAGTTGGCCCGCCTGATCCAGTCGGCCATCAGCCAGCACCATTTGCTGGAGGTCAACACCGTGGTGCTGAACAAAGGCGGCGGTAATGGCGCCGAAGCCTTCCTCGACATGAAGCTTGCCAACGGCGATGCCCACAAGCTGGTAATCGGCACCAACAACGTCTACTTGCTGCCCCTAGTCGCCAAACTCGGCTACCAGTGGACCGACCTGACCCCAGTGGCGGCGGTCGCCGAGGACGACTTCATCCTCTGGACCTACCAGGACGCCCCTTGGGCAGACGCCACGGCCTTCAATGCCGAACTGTCGAAGAACCCGGAGAAACTGCGCATCGGTGGCAGCCAGTCCAAGGACGTCGACCAGACCCTAACCCTGATGCTCGCCAAACAGGCCGGCAGCAAGCTCACCTATATCCCCTTCAAGAGCGGCAGTGAAGCGTCCATCCAGTTGGCGGGCAAGCACATCGCCGCCAACCTCAACAACCCGGCCGAAAGCCTCAGCCAATGGCGCGGCGGCCAGGTCAAGCCGCTGTGCGTGTTCAGCCACGAGCGCATGATCTATCGCCAGAAGGTGACCGCGGAACAGTCCTGGGCTGATATTCCGACCTGCCATGAACAAGGACTGGGGATCGACCAGTATCGCTTTCCACGTACGGTGTTCCTGCCGGGCGGCATCAGCGACGAGCAACGTGCCTTCTATGTCGAGCTGATGCGCAAAGTCAGCCAGGCCCCCGAGTTCAAGGCCTATGTCGAGCGCTCGGCGCTGGCGCCGACCTTCCTCGAAGGCCAGGACCTGATCACCTACATCGAGAAAGACCGTCAGCGCGTTATCCCGCTGTTCCAGGAAGCCGGCTGGCTGCGCCAGTGAATCCCCCAGCGCCCTTGAGCTTCATAAACCAAGGGCACAGGCACTCACGCCTAGGAGACTTGCATGTCCATATCCAAGAATGCGCCGCTGGTATCCACCCGCTGGGTGGAAATCGCGCTGGCGCTGTTCACCGCCGCCTTGGGCGGCATCGTCATGTATGGCAGCCTGGAGATCGGCATCGGCTGGAGCGACAGCGGTCCAGAGGCCGGATACTTCCCGTTCTACATCGGCCTGCTGCTGAGCAGTGCCAGCCTTGGCAATCTGCTCATGGTGCTGCTGCGCTGGAAGGCATTGGCAAGCGCGTTCGTTGCTCGCAAGGCATTCGCCCAGGTGCTGGCGGTGTTCCTGCCGATCACCGCCTACGTGATACTGCAGTCGCTGCTCGGCATCTACCTGGCCTCGGCACTGTTCATCGCCTGGTTCATGTGGCGTAACTGCCAGGGTGAGCGGCGTCATGGGCTGCCGATCATCCTGGCGATTGCCATCGGCGCGCCCCTGGCCAGCTACCTGATCTTTGCCGTCTGGTTCAAGGTGCCGCTCGATGCTGGCGTCCTGGCCGAGCTGCCGGCCGTCCTACAGAGGATCCTGCCATGAGCGAACTCGATTCCCTGATGCAGGGCATGAGCCTGATCTTTAGCGCCCACCACCTGGGCCTGATGGTGATTGGCGTGCTACTGGGCATCCTGGTCGGCGTGTTGCCCGGCCTCGGCGCCCCCAACGGCGTAGCCCTGCTGCTGCCACTGACCTTCACCATGTCGCCGGTGTCGGCCATCATCCTGCTGTCGTGCATGTACTGGGGTGCGCTGTTCGGTGGCTCGATCACCTCAATCCTGTTCAACATTCCCGGCGAACCCTCCTCGGTGGCCACCACTTTCGACGGCTATCCCATGGCGCGCAACGGCCAGGCCGGCGAAGCGCTGACCGCCGCCTTCACCTCCGCCCTGCTGGGCGCGCTGGTCGGGGTGCTGCTGCTCACCTTCCTGTCCACCCGCATCGCCGAATTCGCCATGGCATTCAGCTCGCCGGAGTTCTTCGCTGTATACCTGCTGGCGTTTTGCACGTTCATCGGCATGAGCAAGAACCCGCCGCTGAAAACCGTGGTGGCGATGATGATCGGCTTCGCCATGGCTGCAGTAGGCATGGATACGGTGTCGGGCGACCTGCGCCTGACGTTCGACCAGCCCTGGATGCTCTCAGGGTTGAGCTTCGAGGTCGCCGTGATCGGCCTGTTCGGCATCGGTGAAATCCTTTGCACCGTCGAGGAAGGCCTGGTGTTTCGTGGCGAACGGGCGCGAATCACGCCCATGGTGATCCTGCGCACCTGGGCCAAACTGCCCCGCTACTGGCTGACCTGGCTGCGCAGCGCCCTGGTCGGGTGCTGGATGGGCGTCACCCCGGGAGGCCCGACCGCCGCCTCGTTCATGAGCTACAGCCTGGCGCGGCGCTTCTCCAAGCAACGCGACAACTTCGGCAAAGGTGAAATGGAAGGCGTGATCGCCCCGGAAACCGCCGACCACAGCGCCGGCACCAGTGCCCTGCTGCCGATGCTGACCCTCGGCATCCCCGGCTCGGCGACCGCCGCGGTGATGCTTGGCGGGCTGATGATCTGGGGCCTGCACCCTGGGCCGACACTGTTCGTCGAGCAACATGACTTCGTCTGGGGGCTGATCGCCAGCATGTACCTAGGTAACGTCGTCAGCCTGATCGTGGTACTCGCCACGGTGCCGCTGTTCGCCTCGATCCTGCGTATCCCGTTCTCGATCATCGCACCGATCATCATCATGATCTGCGCCATCGGCGCCTACTCGGTACACAACTCGATGTCCGACGTCTGGCTGATGCTGCTCTTCGGCGCGCTCGGCTACCTGTTCAAGAAGCTCGGCTATCCGATTGCGCCGCTGGTTCTGGCTGCCGTGCTCGGTGACAAGGCCGAGGATGCCTTCCGCCAGTCGATGTTGTTTTCCGATGGGCAACTGGCGATCTTCTGGTCCAACCCGCTGGTCGGCAGCCTGACCACCGCCGCACTGCTGATGTTGTTCTGGCCACTGCTCGCTCGCGCAGTCCGGTTGCTGACACGCCGCTCCTGCAAACACGCCTCGACCGCATGATGCTCAGCGCCGGGCTCCTCCCATGGAGAGTCCGGCGACTGGCGGCCCCTCTGATTTCTTGCCACCATTGCCGGGCCTCCTGACCATGAGCGAAACCATGTCCCGTATTCCCAATGCCAGCATCATCCATAGTCGCCTGCGCCTGCGCCAACTCCGCTTGATGATGGCGCTGGAGGAGCTGGGCTCGCTCAGACGCGCTGCCGAGGAAATCGGCATGACCCAGCCAGCCGCCACCAAGATGCTCCACGAAGCCGAAGACCTGCTGGGTGTCGAACTGTTCGAGCGCATGCCCCGCGGCATGCGCGCCACGCCCTTCGGGGAAACGCTGATCTACTACGCGAAGATGATCTTCGCCGAACTCTCCGGCATGCGCGAAGAGCTGGTGGCATTGGAGTCCGGCAACCTGGGCCGAGTCACCGTGGGCGCCATCCCAGCCCTGGCCTCGGGCCTGCTGACACGTACCATCGCTACGCTCAAGCAAAGCCATCCACGTCTGTCGATGAGCATCCAGGTGGACACCAGCGATGTGCTGGTGCAAGCGCTGCAACAGGACCAACTCGATGTGGTGCTGGGGCGCATCCCCAGTGGTGCACGGACTGACGACCTGCTGTTCGACAGCCTTGGCGAAGAAGACCTGTGCGTGGTCGCCGGCGCCCAGAACCCGCTGGCCCAGGCCACAACGCTGGACTGGAACGGCCTGCAGGAAATGACGTGGGTGCTGCAACAACACCCGAGCCCAATGCGCACCATCGTCAACCAGGCTTTCCACAATGTCCGCCTCGACCTGCCGAGCAGCATCGTCGAAACCACCTCGATCATGACCCTGCTCTCCCTGCTGCAGCAGACCGATATGATCGGCATCACTCCACGCTCGGTGATCGAGGACTACCCGGGACGGCACCTGCTGGCCGTACTGCCCGTGCAGATCGAACCGAAACTGCCGCCCTACGGCCTGATCACCCGCCGCCACCGCGTGCACTCCTCCGCCATGCAGGCCTTCATGGCGACGGTCCATACCGAACAAGCCAAGCAAGGCCTTGGCAACGCGCCTGTTGCATCACAGACCAAATTGTCTTGATGATCGCGAGCAACTGCTCAGGACAGCACAACGACGAACGCCCCTTGAAGGCACTCGCTTCAAAGGGCGCTTAGCGCTCCTGTACCTCGTCAGCCAGATGCTTGGCCAAAACTGCCGGTCACAGTGCTTCCCGGGTCATGACACCGTCCACCAGGCGGTTGATACCCAACGGGTTGGCGTTCTGCAGGGCTTCGGGCAGTAGCGCGTCCGGGTAGTTCTGGTAGCACACTGGACGCAGGAAGCGTGCGATGGCCAGCGACCCCACCGAGGTGCCGCGAACATCGGAGGTAGCTGGATAGGGGCCGCCGTGGACCATGGCATCGCACACCTCGACACCGGTCGGATACCCATTGAGCAGCAGGCGGCCAGCCTTTTGCTCCAGCACAGGCACCAGCGCTGCAAAATGCTGCAGCTCCGTCGGCTCGGCGATCAGGGTAGCGGTGAGCTGGCCGCGCAAGCCTGCCACGGCACGCAGCAATTCGGCCTGATCAGCCACTTCGATGACGATGGTGGTCGGGCCGAAGACTTCTTCCTGCAGCAGCTCATCGTGCTCCAACAGCAAGCTCACATCCGCGTGGAACAGCTGTGGCTTCGCCTGCCGCCCTTCTTGCCCTTGCCCAGCCAAGTGACGGATACCCGGATGGGCGTGCAAAGCTGCCAGGCCCTGGGTGTAGCTAGCCAGCGTACCGGCATTGAGCATGGTCTGCGGCGCCTGGTCGGCCATGTGTGCGCTCAGGTTGTCCAGAAACGCCGAAAATGCGGGCGAGCGGATACCCATGACCAGGCCGGGGTTGGTACAGAACTGACCGCACCCCAGTACCACCGAAGCGGCCAACTCACCCGCAATCGCCGCCCCCCGCAATTCAAGTGCCTCGGGCAGCAGGATCACCGGGTTGATGCTGCTCATCTCGGCGAACACAGGGATAGGCTGCGGGCGCGCGGCGGCCATGTCACACAGGGCTCGCCCGCCCTTCAGCGAACCAGTGAAACCCACCGCTTGAATCGCCGGGTGCTTGACCAACCTCTCACCGACACCCCCGCCGTAGATCATGTTGAACACACCCTTGGGCATATCGGTACGCTGCGCTGCCCGCAAGATCGCATCGGCGACCAGCTCGGCGGTGGCCATATGGCCGCTGTGCGCCTTGAACACCACTGGGCAACCGGCAGCCAAGGCGGCGGCGGTATCACCACCGGCCGTGGAAAAGGCCAGGGGGAAATTGCTGGCACCGAACACGGCTACCGGCCCCACGCCGATCTGGCACTGGCGCAGATCCGGGCGCGGCAGCGGCGTACGGTCAGGTAATGCGCGGTCGATGCGTGCGCCCTGGAAGTCGCCCCGGCGCAACACATTGGCGAACAGCCGCATCTGCCCACTGGTGCGGCCTCGTTCACCCTGAATACGTGCCGCAGGCAAGGCAGTTTCACGACAGACGATCGCGACAAAGTCATCGCCCAACGCATCGATTTCGTCGGCGATGGCCTCCAGGAAGTCAGCACGCCGGCTGGACGGCAACACGCGGTAGGCGGCATAGGCTTGTGCCGCAGCTTCGGCCGCAGCATCAACCTGCTCGGCGGTGGCCTGCATGAAAAGATAGGGCAACGCCTCACCGGTAGTGGCGTCGTAGCTCTGCAGGGAAACATCGCCTGCCGCGCTGCGGGCGCCACCGATGTAGTTGTGACCGAGAATGGTAGCCATGCATGAATCTCCTAGACCTCTGAGGGTCGTGAGGCCCTGCTACGGCGGGCCGGCAGGGCTGGAAAACGAGGGGAAATGAGCGGGGCCACGCACCACGGGCATCTGGCAGACGCCGTGGTGCGCGTATGCACGCGGTGGGTCAGAGTGCCGCGACTCGGCCCGGCGCCAACGACGTCTCGTTGCGAACGACACCATTGCGCAGCGGCGCGCCAAAATCGGCGATACCGATCTCGAAGGTATCGCCCGGCTGTACCCTGATGCCATCAGCGAAGGACAAGGTCGCCGTGCCGAAGTAGTGCACATGCACATCCCCCGGCCGCAAGAACTGGGCGTACTTGAAGTGGTGGTACTCCAGATTCTCCAGGCTGTGGCACATGTTGTCCTCACCGGAAAGGAACGGCCGCTCCCAGAGCACCTCGCCATCGCGCAGGATCCGACTATTGCCCTGCAGGTGACGCGGCAGCTCCCCCACCCGCAGCTCCGGGCCATAGGCGCAGAAACGCAGCTTGGAATGGGCCAGATACAAGTAGTTGCGCCGCTCCATGACGTGATCGGAGAACTCGTTGCCCAGCGCATAGCCCAGGCGGTACGGCAAACCATCCTCGCCAATCAGGTAGAGGCCGACCAGTTCCGGCTCCTCGCCCGCATCCTCGGCGAAAGACGGTAGCGGGAAGTCCTGCCCGGGGCGTACGACGATGCTGCCATCCCCCTTGTAGAACCACTCAGGCTGCGCACCCGCCTCGCCCTTGGCGGGCTTGCCGCCTTCCAGACCCCATTTGAAGATACGCATGGTGTCGGTCAGCGTGGCCTCATCCTGCTGGTTCTGCTGGTGCATCTTGTCACGCGTGGCGGCACTGCCCAGATGGGTCAGGCCAGTACCGCTGACCAGGCAGTGCGCCGGGTCCTCATGGTCCAACGGCGGCAAGACCAGTCCATCTGCCAGCAATCCGGAATAGTCCGGCCCTGCGTCGGTGCCACGTGCCTGCACCTCCTCGGCCAGGCCGTGCGCAGCACGGATGGCCGCCAGCCCCAGCTCACGGGTCGTGCGCGCACCGCGAACCACTTGTACTTGCGCGCCCTCGACAACACCGACGTGGCGCTGCCCTGCTTGATCTTCGAATTGAATCAGCCGCATGTCCTGCCCTCCTGCCTGATGCGAATGGCGCCCCCTTGCGCAGGCGCCCTGCGATCACTCGATGATGTTGAAGTCGTTGAGGTATTCGTCGGAAATCTCCAGGCCCAGGCCCGGCTTGTTGTCATCCAACTGGATGTAGCCGTTGACCGGTTGCGGCTCGCCCTTGAAGACGTAGTAGAACAGCTCGTTGCCAACCTCGACGTCGAACACGGGGAAGAACTCAGCCATCGGCGACGCGGTGCTGGCCATGGTCAGGTGATAGTTGTGCATCTGTCCGGCATGAGGAATCACCGGCACCGACCAGGCCTCGGCCATGGCGTTGATCTTGCGGGCGGCGGTGATACCGCCGACACGGTTGGTGTCGTACTGGATCACGTCCACCGCGCGGCGCTCCAGCAGGTCCTTGAAGCCATAGGAGGTGAACTCGTGCTCACCACCAGAGATAGGCATGATGCCCATCTTCTTCAGCTCGATATAACCTTCGATGTCGTCGGCGATCACCGGCTCTTCCAGCCAGCGCGGCTCGAACTCGGCCAGCTTGGGCAGCATCCGGCGGGCGTATTCCAGGGTCCAGCCCATGTAGCACTCGAGCATGATGTCGACATCCGGGCCGGCCAACTCACGCAGGGCACGTACCTGTTCGATGTTGCGGCGCATGCCTGCCGGACCGTCCTTGGGGCCGTAGCCGAAGCGCATCTTCAACGCGGTGAAACCCTGGTTCAGATAGCCTTGGGCCTCTTCGAGGAACAGGTCGAGGTTGTCGTTGGCGTACAGCTTGGAGGCGTAGGTCCAGATCTTTTCCTTGGTGCGCCCACCCAACAGCTTGAACACCGGCTTGTTCACCGCCTTGCCCATGATGTCCCAGATGGCGATGTCGATCGCCGAGATCGCCGCCATGCCGATACCCTTGCGGCCCCAGGCGTGACTCTGGCGGTACATCTTCTGCCAGATGTATTCGTTGTCGAAGGGGTCTTCGCCGATGGCGATCGGCGCCAGGTAAGTATCGATGATTTCCTTGGCCACGCGAGGCGCCAGCGCGCAGTTACCGATACCGACGATGCCATTGTCGGTTTCGACTTCCACGACCAGCCAACCGTGGAAGCGGAACGAGCCCATGGCATCGCCCTTCTCGAACAGGATGTCGCTGGCGTTGGTGCAGAAGTGCGCCTGAGGTGGCACGACCTTGCCTTTCCACTCGAAAACACGGGTACGGATAGATTTGATTTTCATGATCACAGCTCCTATCGCTGCATAAGGTTGGTCAGCCAGCCCGAGCAGGTTTCAGCGGGGTGGACGAGGGTCGGGAAGACTTGAGTCGGGACAACAGGCAAGCCCCCAGCACGCCCACCAAAGCCAGGGCGAACATGCCGGCACGGGGGTCGGCGAAGAGGTTTTCCATCAGCGTCTTGAGGTTCGGCGCAACGAACCCGCCGAGGTTGCCAAGGGAGTTGATCAGGGCAATACCGCTGGCAGCTGCCGCCCCACTCAGATAACCGGTAGGGATGGTCCAGAACAGCGGCTGCACGGCGACGAAACCGGCGGCGGCGAAACAGAAGGCAAGCACAGCCAACGGCAAGCTGCCGGCCAGCGCAGAAGCGGCGATGCCAGCCGCCGCCATGCCCAGCATGGCCACAGCGAGTTGCCGGTGCAGGCCGCTACGGTCGGCGTAACGCGTCACCAGGCGTGTCACCACCAGGGCACAGAGCCATGGGATCGCGGTGACCAGCCCAACGTTGAGGCCGACCTGGCCATCGAGGAAACTGGCGATGCGGGTCGGCAGGTAGAACACCACGCCATACACGCTCATCTGGATGGTGAAGTAGACCAGGCAGAACTTCATCACCTGCCCATTGCGCAAGGCACTGAGAAAACCGTGCGGGCTGTTGGCCTGCTTCTGCGCATCCTCTTCAGCCAGCTTGGCCTCCAGCGCCTGCTTCTGCGCCTCGCTCAACCAGCGGGCGTCACGCGGCCGGTTGACCAGGTAGAAATAGGCCGCCACACCAACTACCGAGGCCAGTAGCCCTTCGGCGACAAACAACCACTGCCAGTTGCGCAGCCCAAACACTCCGTGGAACTCCAGCAGCCAGCCCGACAACGGGCCACCCAGGACCAGCGCCAGCGGCAGGCCGAAATAGAACAAGCCCAGCGCCTGGGCGCGGCTTTGCGCCGGGAACCAGTAGGTCAGGTAAAGGATGATGCCGGGAAAGAAGCCTGCTTCGGCGATACCCAGCAGGAAGCGCAGCACATAAAAAGTGGCGGCGGTGTCGGCAAACATCATCGCTGCCGACACCAAGCCCCAGGTGACCATGATCCGGCAAAGCCAGACCTTGGCGCCGAGGCGGTGCAGCATAAGGTTGCTGGGGACCTCGAAGCAGGCATAGCCGATGAAGAAGATGCTCGCGCCAAAGGCGAAGGCAGCATCGCCCAGCCCGGTGTCGGCCTGCAGGAAGGCCCGCGCGTAACCGACGTTGGCCCGGTCGATGAAGGCCAGCACGTACATCAGAATGAGAAATGGCAGAAGCCGCATACGGCTGGTGGTAATCGCCGAGGCCAGGGCCCTGGCTTGATCGCTCATGGAGCTCATGAAGTCTTCCTTTCTTGCCGGTGATCGTCCTGCGAAGCATCAGGACAGGCTTTTTGTTGGAGGCCACCGGCGCGTCTTGCCGTCGCGGGTGACGGGGCAACTGTATCCACGCCCCCTCCTTGCCGATAATCACTTCTGCACATCCTTCGATAACCTGAGGAAATACCATCGCCTGAATACACCCTGGCACGGTTATCGCCCGCACAACGTCAGTCATTACGCGGGGCTTCGGTTCAACTTAACGGTCTAAAATCACCTCTCTTCTCATTCATCACGCAGCACCTATGCAGGGCGCCTGCTGACCCCAGGAGCTGTGAACGACTCGGAAGCTGTAGGCAGTCGCCACCGTCTGGCAGGGTCAATTTCGGCCGATCGATGATGCCCATGTGTGGTTTCCTCACAAACGCAAAACGGGACGCAGAGCGTCCCGTCGGTGCAACTCACCTGGATGATCAGGCCGTGGCGCGCAGCTCGCGGGCGGCGGCGACCATGTTCACCAGTGCCGCTTCAGTCTCCGGCCAGGCGCGGGTCTTCAGGCCGCAGTCCGGGTTGACCCACAGGCGCTCGGCGGGAATGCGCTGGGCAGCCTTGCGCAGCAGTTTGACGATCTCGTCCGTGCTCGGCACGCGCGGCGAGTGGATGTCGTAGACGCCCGGGCCGATCTCGTTCGGGTAGTCGAACTTCTCGAAGGCCTCCAACAGTTCCATGTCCGAACGCGAGGTCTCGATGGTGATCACGTCGGCGTCCATGGCGGCGATCGACTCGATCACATCGTTGAACTCGCTGTAGCACATATGGGTGTGGATCTGGGTTTCGTCACGCACGCCCGAAGCACACAGACGGAAGGCTTCGGTGGCCCAGTCCAGGTAGTGCGCCCAGGCGCTCTTGCGCAGCGGTAGGCCTTCGCGGAAGGCCGCTTCGTCGATCTGGACGATCTTGATACCCGCTGCTTCCAGGTCCACCACTTCGTCGCGGATGGCCAGTGCCAATTGACGCGCCTGCACCTCGCGGCTCACGTCTTCACGCGGGAAGGACCACATCAGCATGGTCACCGGGCCGGTCAGCATGCCCTTCATCACTTTGCTGGTCAGGCCTTGGGCATACTTGATCCACTCCACGGTCATGGCCTTCGGACGGCTCAGGTCACCAAAGATCACCGCTGGCTTCACGCAACGCGAGCCGTAGCTCTGCACCCAGCCGAAGCGGGTGAAGACATAACCGTCGAGTTGCTCGGCGAAGTATTCGACCATGTCGTTGCGCTCGGCCTCGCCGTGTACCAGCACATCCAGGCCAAGATTCTCCTGGACCTGCACCGCATGGCGGATTTCGCTCTGCATGGCTTCGACGTAGTCGGACTCGGTCAGCTTGCCCTGCTTGAACGACTGGCGCGCCAGACGGATCGCCGAAGTTTGTGGGAACGAACCAATGGTGGTGGTCGGGAAGGCCGGCAGGTCGAGGCCCGCACGTTGCTTGGCGATACGCTGCTCGAAGGCCGATTGACGCTGGCTGTCGGCGGGCTTGATTGCCGCCAGACGAGCCTGCACAGCCGGCTTGTGAATGCGTGGCGAGGCAGCGCGGCTGGCCTGCACGGCGCGGCTCTGCTCCAGGGCAGCGGCCACATCGGCGGCGGCAGGTTCGTTGATGGCCTTGGCCAGCACAGCCACTTCCTGGCATTTCTGTACGGCGAAGGCCAGCCAGCTCTTCAGTTCGGCATCCAGCTTGTCTTCGCGGTCCAGGTCGACCGGGCTGTGCAGCAGCGAGCAGGAAGGCGCCACCCACAGGCGGTCACCCAGGCGCTCATGGGCGTGCCGCAGCACTGCTAGGGCTTTCTCCAGGTCGCAGCGCCAGACATTGCGGCCATTGACCAGGCCCAACGACAGCACCTTGTAGGCCGGCAAGCGGTCGAGGATGGTTGGGTATTGTTCAGGCGCGCGCACCAGGTCGATGTGCAGGCCGTCGACCGGCAGGTTGGCTGCCAGGCCCAGGTTATCTCCCAGGCCGCCGAAGTAGGTGGCGACCAGTTTCTTCAGCGGCGCGCGCTGGAGGATGTTGTAGACACGCTCATAGGCGTTCTTCCAGTCCTGGGGCAAGTCAAGGACTAGGATCGGCTCGTCGATCTGCACCCATTCCACGCCCTGCTCCGCCAGGCGGTTGAAAATCTGGTCGTACAGTGGCAGCAGGCGGTCTACCAGTTCGAGCTTGTCGAAGTCGGCGCCTTTGGTCTTGCCCAGCCACAGGTAGGTCAGAGGACCGATCACCACGGGCTTGACCGCATGGCCCAGGGCCTTGGCCTCTTCCACTTCCTCGAACAGCTGCTCCCAACTCAGTTCGAACTGCTGGTCAGCGGTGAACTCAGGGACCAGGTAGTGGTAGTTGGTGTCGAACCACTTGGTCATCTCTTGGGCGTGGGCACCGCCACAGCAACTGGCGCTGTGGTCCGTCGCCACGGCGCCACGGGCCATGGCGAACAGCGTCTGCAGGGTTGGCTTGGCACCCTCATGGCCACGGAAACGCTCGGGAATGACGCCGAAGGTCAGCGAGTGGGTCAGGACCTGGTCGTACCAGGCGAAGTCACCGACAGGCAGCAGGTCGATACCCCCATCCTTCTGCACCTGCCAGTGCGCGGCACGCAGTTCGCGGCCGACTGCGCGCAGGCCAGCTTCGTCCAGTTCGCCCTTCCAGAAGGATTCCTGGGCTTTCTTCAGCTCACGATCGCGTCCGATGCGCGGAAAACCCAGGTTATGCGCCAATGCCATGTCCAACCCCTCCAATGGAAAAATGAATGAGGGGATTGTCAGCATCGCTACGCCATGAGACAAACTCATTTTATTTGTGATGAACTAAAGTTCTGCTCATGATTAACCTGGAACACCTGCGCACCTCCCCGCCCCGCTGGAACGGATTGCCCGCCTGGCTCCATCCGGCGGTTCCCAGCGACATGCAGGAGTGCCCGACACGCCTGCATGTCTTTTTTGAAGCAATTTCATTCGGTCCCGGACATGGGTAGATGTCCGAATGCCCCAGAATGCTTGCGGGACGCTGCTGTTCAATCGGCGCTATCGACCCGTTGCAACCTGAAGATATGATCCGGCCAGGTACTGACGATCTATGAGTGTGTTGAGAAAAGCGCTCCACGAGCACACCTTCATCTGCATGATGGAGTTCGTTCCCAAGCCTTCCGCGCAGCGCTTCGAGTCATTCGAACAACTCATGCAGCGCTCGCCGCTGTGCGGCTGGCCGATGATCGCGGCGGTCGCTGACCGCGTCGCTGGCAACTTCGACCTGGCGCCATTGGACGCCGTCGCCACGTTCAAGCATCCCGTTCCGGCACTGGTTCACTTTTCTGGCAAGGACAGGGAGCGCCATGACTTGCTGACGCAGCTGGAACGCATGGACAGCGCCGGCCTGGAACAATTGCTGGTGCTCAGCGGCGATCGGCTGCCCGGCCACGAACCGGGCCAACGGCCGGTGCGCTACCTGGAGTCGGTGCCTGCCCTGCAAATCGTCCGGCAGGCACGCCCGGGCTGGCTGCTCGGCGCTGCCCTCAATCCCTTCAAGTACCACGAGGAAGAAGGCGCCGCACAATACTTCAAAGCCGAGAAGAAACTGGCCGCTGGGGCGGACTTCCTGACACTGCAGTTGGGCTTCGATGCCCGCAAGCACCACGAAGCCTTGGCATGGATGCGCCAACAGGCCGCGCCCAAGCCCCTGCTGGCGTGCGTAATGGGCCTGACCCACGCCCGCGCGGTGATGCTCGAGCATGTGGCTGGCGTAGTCGTCACCCCATCCATGCGCGAGCTCCTGGCTGCGGAAGAAGGTGTTTCCAAAGCCCACGCCCAAGCCTGCAGCGTCAGCCGCCTGGGCCTGCAGATCGTTGGCCTGCAACTGATGGGCTACGCGGGGATTCACCTGTCGGGCATTCATGATGTGGAGCAGTTGCACGCACTGGAACAGGCAATCACCGGCTGGAAAGCGGACATTCACTCGCTGCAACAATGGACCTTGGCCTGGGAAGCCGCCTGGCGGATGCCAGGCCTGCCCTCGGTGACGTTTCATCCGCCAGGGACGAACTGGCAGTTGGGCGACACTCAGGTCCGCGCCTCGTGCAGGGAGAAAGTACGCTATCAGCTGCTGTCGGGTTTCCATTCACAACTGTTCAGCCGCACGACATGGCTAAGCCAGGCATTCGCTTGGGCCGTAAAGCGTCCACTCTGGTCGACGCCAGGGGGCGCACGCTGGCTCCACCGCATCGAGCGCGGCCTGAAAAGGCCTCTGGTAGGGTGCGACACCTGCGGCCAATGCCGCCTGGAAGACACCCTGTATATCTGTCCCGAGACGTGCCCCAAGGGCCTGGCCAACGGACCATGCGGCGGCACCCGGCTCAACCGCTGCGAGTTCGGAGATCGTGAATGCGTGCACAGCGTCAAGTACCGAACGGCCAAGGCCGTCCGGCAGACGTCGGTGTTGAGCGAACGCTTGATACCCTGCGTCGATGCCGACAGCCGGCATCGCAGCTCTTGGCCAGGCTGGTTCGACGCGGCCTCACCAGCAGTAACGAGTGGGACAGACAAGGCCGTCAGCGCGCCAGTTGCGGGCATCAAGTGAACGGCGAACCCGTCACCACAATAGCGACCGCTCTTGTCACCGAGCCTCAAGCCAGCTGGCAAACCAACGCGTCACCCTTGGCATGAACAGGTAGACCACCAACAGGACAATGCTGAGAGTGATGACTACATTGCTCTGCACATAGCCACCCAGCCAGGGTAGCCGAGTGAAGACCGGTTGCCAGAGCAGCGGCACCACCAGGCTCAGTGGCAGGATCACCAGGAAGGTGACACAGGCCTGTTTCCAGCGGATCGGCGCAGCTCCCTCCTCAGTGGGGTTGAACCAGAACTCGCGACTGGCGTTGGCCTCTGTGCGGTCGCCATCGACCAGCAAGGGAGCCACTTCTTCGACCACGGCGCGTCGTTCGTCCGATTCGAGCCATGCCTGCAGTTGCTCGACGCTGGCAAAACGGATGACCGAGGTGAACTGATGCTGGTTGCCATCGCGGTTGCGCATGACATCCACGCCCAGATGACCGGGGTATCCCTTGGCTGCGCTCACCGTTCTGCGCAGCCACTGCTCATACGCCACTTCTCCACCCGACTTGACGCAATGGCGTACCAGCAGGGTCGCAATATCGTTGGACATATCATTCGGCATCGCCCTGCCCCTCTTTCCAGTGCCGTCGTTGATGACAGTAGCGACTCCTTGTCCCGACATCTTGGAGGAATGTGACACTTTGGGACGCTTGTGCCTTGCTCACCAGGAGCCACCGGTGCGCTGCAAACGCCGCCAGTTGGCTGGTGCGCTACCTGTCAGCTTGAGGAACACTCGGGAAAAATGCGACTGGTCGGAAAAGCCGCATTCCAAGCCAATCTGCGACAGGCAAAGGCTGGAATCGCGCATCAGCGTCTTGGCCTTCTCGACGCGCATCTTCAACAGCCAATCATGGGGAGACAACCCGGTGCTGCGCTTGAAAGCGCGGGTGAAGTAGCTACGTGACAGCGAGCACTCTTCAGCCAGGCGCGCGACCGAGAGCCCCTCGGCCAGATGGCTGGCGATCAGTTCCTTGGCCCGGCGCAGTTGCCAGTTGGCCAGCCCCTTGCCCCCTTCACGGGCCAGCACCACAGCACCATAGTGCTGATCCAGGTGGGTCAGCATCGCAAGCATCACTTGGTCGACGAATAACTGGTTGGTTTGCCCAGGCGTGGTCAGCGTCGGCAACAAAGCCTGGGACAGACAGTAAACGACCGGATCGACCTGCCCCAGGACCCGCTTGAAGCCTGGCCCCCCGGCACCACCTGACTCATAGAGCAACGCCTGTATCGGCGCCGACGGAAAAGTGAACCTGAGATTGTCATAGCCGGCCTGGTGCTGGCAGTGCAGCTCATCGCCCAGGTAGGCGATCGACAGGCTCTGGCACGCATGCCCACCGGCGAACACCAGTTCCCGGCCGCGCCAGAGCTTGTGCGCGGCAAAGTCCCTGAGCTGGACGATGACCGAAAAAGCATCGGCGCAAGGAATGGCCAGCACATGCTCCGGGTCCGGATTCTCCTCTCGGCGGTGAAGAATCGAGTAGCTACCTGGGGTCGCTGGTTTCTGGGTTTTCTCCATGACCGCCGAATCCTGTGACGTAAGACGCATGATCACCACCTGTCCCTTCCTGGCAGTTGCGGATCTACACTCCCAGGATGCGTGGGACCTCTGGGGCACCTAAGTAGAACATCGACCCGTACAGAATCCTCACAATGAACCGCAAGGATTAAAAAGATGATATTGAGGACTACCGGTTACATAAATAGAACCAATGGAATCTTATCCATTCCGTTTCTTTCATGAAGACACTTCCCGATCTGCAAGCCTGGGCGATCTTCGCCGAGGTAGCCAACAGCGGTTCCTTCGCTGGTGCGGCGCAAGCGCTGGGCATCTCGCAGCCCACCGTCTCCAAAGCCATCAGCCGGCTCGAACAGCGCCTGGGAGCCACGTTGCTGCACCGCACCTCGCGCCGCCTCGAACTCACCAGCACCGGCAACCAGGCCTGGGAACGTGCTCTGCGCATTCTCGAGGAGGGGCGGGCCGCCGAAGCGGAAGCCTCCCTCCAGGCGAGCATACCCAGCGGCCAGGTGCGCCTGACCGCACCCATGTCATTCGGCCTGAAGTACCTCGCCCCATTGCTGCCCGAGTTTCTGGAACGTTATCCACAGATCGAGCTGGACCTTTCCCTGGATGACCGCATCGTCGACGTCGTCGCCGAGCGCTACGATGTGGCCTTGCGCATCGCCGAGTTGCGCGACTCCTCCCTCCGGGCCCGCAGACTATGCGCTGTGCGCCGCCTGCTCGTGGCCAGCAGGGAATACCTGGAGCGCCACGGCCGGCCACGGCATCCGCGCGACCTTGAACAACACCAGTGCCTGATCTATACCAACCTGCCGACACCCAAACGGTGGAAATTCACCCATCCGGCACAGGGAGAGTACACCGTGCCGGTGCAAGGGAGAGTCCACAGCAACAATGCCGACCTCATCGAGCCCGCGTTGCTGGCGGGCCTGGGCCTGGCACTGCAGCCCGAGTTCATTGTCTGGGATGCCCTGCAGAAGGGTACGCTGGAGTCGGTGCTGGACGACTGGCGGTTCGCCGGCATCAACATCAACCTGGTCACCCCTCCCGGCATCTTGCGACCGGCTCGGGTGACGGCCTTGTTGGACTTTCTCGGCGCACGCTTGGCCAGCGCCCCCTGGGCCCAGGACACACGCTCACCCTAGACACCAGCAGGCAGGGCACAAACGTACAAATCGAGCCCATTCATGCAAGACCAGAATTCGCGCATGCCACACAGTTCAGCTTCATCACTCTCAACCAGAGGCTGTTTCTCATGGCTATCGCGAAAGCTGCACCCGGTCGGACCCTGCTCAACCCGGCCGACCACACCCTGATCATGATCGACCATCAATCGCAGATGTCCTTTGCCACCAAGTCGATCGATGCGGTAACGCTGCGCAACAACGCCGCCCTGGTGTCCAAAGCGGCCAGGGAATTCAAGGTCTCGACCATTCTCACCACCGTGGCGGAAAAGAGCTTCTCCGGCCCGATCTTCGATGAAATCCGCTCGGTATTTCCCGATCACAACGTGATCGACCGCACCACGATGAACACCTGGGAAGACGAGCGCATCGCCGTCGAGGTCAACGCCTTCGGCAAGAACAAGATCGTCCTCGCCGGCCTCTGGACATCCGTCTGCATCGTTGGCCCCGCCTTGTCAGCGCTGGATCAGGGCTTCGAGGTCTATGTCATCGCCGATGCCTGTGGCGACGTCTCCAACGAGGCCCACGAGCACGCCATGCAACGCATGATCCAACTGGGTGCGCGCCCTATGACCGCCCTGCAATACCTACTCGAACTGCAACGCGACTGGGCCCGTGGCGAGACCTACGACGAGACGGTACAGACTTCCATCGCCCATGGCGGCGCCTATGGCTTGGGGCTGATCTACGCCAAGACCATGTTCAACGCCTCCGAAGGTCATTGATCCCGATCCGCCCTTTGGCGGCAGCCACCTATGCTGCATGAGACCGGCGAGCCGGACCGGAACCGATGCCCGTGCCATCGAGCAGCCGGGCATTGGTGTGAAGGCCGCGCAGGAATGCCGGCCTACCGAGGAATAACGCCATGAGCCAGGACCCACCCAGCAACAGCCGCCGTCAGTTCCTTGCCACCAGTACCGTACTCGGTGCGGCGGGCGCACTCTGGTCCTCACTGCCGTTCGCCAGTGCCAGCGCCCCTGCCCACATCAACCATTCAGGGGGCCCCATGACCGCCGATCTGATTCTATTCAACGGCCGCTTCCACACCGTCGACCCAGAAAAACCCACCGCCAGCGCCGTAGCCGTCAAAGATGGACGTTTCCTTGCCGTTGGCAGCGACGCCGACGTCATGGCCTATCGCAGCGACGCCACGCACACCCTCGATCTGAACAAGCGGACGGTCGTTCCCGGGCTGAACGACTCCCACCTGCACCTGATCCGCGGTGGCCTCAACTACAACCTGGAGCTACGTTGGGAAGGCGTGCCGTCGCTGGCCGACGCCTTGCGCATGCTCAAGGAACAGGCCGAGCGCACCCCGACACCGCAGTGGGTCCGGGTGGTCGGTGGCTGGACCGAATTCCAGTTCGCCGAAAAACGCATGCCTACGCTGGACGAGTTGAACAAGGCGGCGCCAGACACCCCAGTGTTCGTCCTGCACCTGTATGACCGTGCCCTGCTCAACCGCGCCGCCCTCAGGGTGGTCGGCTATGATCGCAACACGCCCAATCCCCCTGGCGGCGAGATCCAGCGCGATGCCAGCGGCGAACCGACCGGCATGCTGATCGCCCTCCCCAACGCGATGATCCTCTATGCCACCCTGGCCAAGGGGCCGCAGCTACCGCTGGAATACCAAGTCAACTCCACCCGCCAGTTCATGCGCGAGCTCAACCGCCTCGGAGTCACCAGCGCCATCGACGCCGGCGGTGGCTTCCAGAACTACCCGGACGACTATGCGGTGATTCGCCAACTGGCCAACCAGGGCCAGCTGACCGTTCGCATCGCCTACAACCTGTTCACCCAGAAGCCCAAGGAAGAACTGGCCGACTTCAAACACTGGAGCACGCTGGTCAAGCCCGGCGATGGCGATGACTTCTTCCGGCACAACGGTGCCGGGGAAATGCTGGTGTTCTCCGCCGCCGACTTCGAAGACTTCCTCGAACCACGCCCGGACCTGCCGCAAAGCATGGAGCAAGAGCTGGAACCGGTGGTGCGCCACCTGGTGGAACACCGCTGGCCATTCCGCCTGCATGCCACCTACGATGAGTCGATCTCGCGGATGCTCGACGTGTTCGAGAAGGTCGACCGGGATATCCCCTTCAATGGCCTGCCCTGGTTCTTCGACCATGCCGAGACCGTCAGCCCCCGGAACATCGAACGCATCAGGGCCTTGGGCGGCGGTATCGCCATCCAGCACCGCATGGCGTTCCAAGGCGAATATTTCGTCGACCGGTATGGCGCCAAGGCGGCCGAGGCGACGCCACCGATCCAGCGCATGCTCGCCGAGGGCGTGCCCGTGGGCGCCGGGACCGATGCCACGCGGGTGGCCAGCTACAACCCTTGGACCGCCCTGTACTGGCTGGTCAGTGGACGCACCGTGGGCGGCCTGGCGCTGTACCCGCAAGGGCTCGAACGCAGCACCGCCTTGCAACTGTTCACCCAGGGCAGCGCCTGGTTCTCCAGCGAACAAGGCAAGAAGGGGCAGATCAAGGTCGGCCAGTTCGCTGACCTGATCGCGCTCTCCGCGGACTACTTCAGCATCGATGAAGAGTCGATCAAGTGGCTCGAATCGGTGCTCACCGTGGTCGATGGCAAGGTGGTGTACGCTGCCGCCGAGTTCGATAAGCTCGCCCCACCGGCACTGCCGGTGCTGCCGGACTGGTCGCCGGTGAATAAAGTGCCCGGCCACTGGAAACCCGCCGCGCCGCTGGTTGCCCAAGTCCACCAGTGTGTCGGAGCCTGCGCCGTGCATGCACACCAGCATGACCGGGCACGCCGCTCCAACGTGCCGGTCAGCGATTTCCAAGGCTTCTGGGGCGCCTTCGGTTGCTCTTGCTTTGCGTTTTGAGCTCCTGCGCAGGCCGGGGCCCTGAGCGACAGGGCCAGCACGGGCCTCAGCGCCGGGTAGCCCAGGCCGCCTCGTTCACCAGGTTCGCCGGGCGCTCGCCGGCCAGGGCTCTGAGCAGGTTCTCCACTGCACAGCGCGCCATGGCCTGGCGGGTCTCGTGGGTCGCCGAGCCGATATGCGGGGTCGCCACCAGGTTGTCTAACTGCAGCAAGGGCGAGTCCGCCGACAGAGGCTCCTGGACGAAAACGTCCAGGCCCGCGCCACGGATGCGTCGTTGGCCGAGCGCCTCGATCAGCGCCAGCTCGTCCACCACCCGGCCACGGGCAATGTTGATGAGGATGCCATCAGGCTTCATCAAGGCAAGCTCACGGGCCCCGATCAGGCCTTCGGTACTGGCGTTCAGCGGCACGGTCAGGCACACGAAGTCGGACTGCGCCAGCAGTTCGTCCAGACTAAGCCGGCGGGCAGCATAACGCGCCTCCACCTCCGGCTTGGGCCGCTGGCTGTGATACAGCACGCGCATGCCAAAGCCCGCCGCACCACGTCGCGCCAAGGCTTCGCCAATGCGGCCCATGCCGACGATACCCAAGGTCTTGCCATGCACATCGCTGCCGAAATGGGTCGGTCCCAGGCTCGCCTGCCAATGACCGGCACGCACCCAGTCCGCCAGCTCGACAACCCTCCGCGCAGTGGCGAGGATCAGTGCGAAACCGGTATCGGCGGTGGTTTCGGTGAGCACGTCCGGGGTATTGGTCAGCAGCACGCCACGACGGGTCAGCTCGGGGATGTCGTAGTTATCCACCCCCACCGAGACACTGGACACCACTTCCAACTGCGGCGCCAGTTCGAGCAGCCCGGCGTCGATTCGCAAGCTGGCACCGAGCAGGCCATGGACGCCCGGCAAGGCGTCGCGCAAACGGGCCAAACCACCGTTTTGGGAGGTATCCACCCAGGTCACGTCGGCGTGCCGTTCCAGGCGTGCCATCAGGTCGTCGGGAAGGTACTTGTAGAGGACGATACGTTTTTTCATGCCAGGATTTCCTATTGGTTCATCGCCAGCCGGGAACCACGGCCCTTGGCCCGCCCGGATGTCTGCGAAGGATTGAGGGCAGCGGTGAGCGCTACGGCCACCAGCAGCGCGCCGCACATGAACAGGTAAGAGGCGCCCGGGCTGCCGGTCGCGCCGTTGAGATAGCCCACCAACCATGAGCCGGCGAACGAACCCAAGGCGCCCATACTGTTGATCAGTGCCATGGCGCCACCGGCGACATTGCTCGGCAGCACTTCCGGCACGATGGCGAAGAAAGGACCATAGGGCGCGTACATGCACGCGCCGGCGACCACCAGCAGCGCATAAGACAACCAGAAGTGATCGCTGCCCAAGGCATAGGAGCCATAGAAGGCCAGCGCCGCCACCAGCAGCGGCGGCCAGACGAAGCACTTGCGTTTCTGCAGGCGGTCCGAGGCCCAGGACACCCCAAGCATGGCGATCACCGCGGCCAGGTAGGGCACCGCCGACAGCCAGCCGGCCTGGACGATATCCAGGTTGGCCGCCTGCTTGAGGATCGACGGCAACCAGAGCACGAAGCCATACACGCCGATGCTCCAGCAGAAGTATTGCAGCGAGAGAATGATCACCCTGGGCGAGCGGAACGCTTCGCGGTAGTTCTTCACCGGCTTGATGCCCTTCTGTTCAGCGGCCAGGGTCTCCTCCAGGCGAGACTTCTCCTGTTCGCTCAACCAAGTGGCCTGGGAAGGACGATCGTCCACCAGCCGCCACCAGAAGAACGCCCAGATCACGGCGGGCAAGCCTTCGATGATGAACATCCAGCGCCAGTCGAACTGCTGGACTAGATAGCCGGATACCACCGACATCCAGAGGATGGTCACCGGGTTGCCCAGGATCAGGAAGGTGTTGGCCCGCGAACGTTCGGCACGGGTGAACCAGTGGCAGAGGTAGATCAGCATCGCCGGCATCACCGCGGCCTCCACCACCCCGAGCAGGAAGCGGATGACCACCAGCAGATAGACGTCGCTGACCATACCGGTCAGGGTCGCCAAGCCGCCCCAGAGGATCAGGCTGACGAAGATCAGTTTCTTCACACTGCGCTTTTCAGCGTAGATGGCGCCGGGCACCTGGAAGAAGAAGTAACCCAGGAAGAACAAGGCGCCAAGCAGGGAGGACAGCGCCGGAGTGATTTTCAGGTCATCGCCCATGCCGGAGGCGACGGCGAAGCCGTAGTTGGTACGGTCGAGATACGCCAGGCTGTACGTGATGAACACGATCGGCATGATGTACCACCAGCGGCGCGGAGCGAGGCTAGTCGTTTGCATGGTTTGTCTCCTGAGCTTGTTGTTTTTGTTGCAACAGGTGCCGGTCGGGCCGGCGGTCAAAAGGTTCAGGCGCTCCTGCGCCGGTCGTGCTCCTGGAGTTCGTGACGCCGGGGCAGGCCTTCCATGTCACCCCGCGACTGCACGGCGAGGCTGCCGCACCAGTTGCCGCGCGCCACGGCTTGAGGCAAGGCACGCCCTTCCAGCAACGCGCTGACCACGCCGACGGCGAAGGCATCGCCGGCACCCACGGTGTCCACCACCTTCGTCACCGGGACTGCGGCCACCCAGCCTTCGCCTTGGGCGCTGCGGAAGTAGGCCCCCTCCGCGCCCAACTTGATCACCACCAGGCCTACCCCCTGGTCGAGGTAGAAAGCGGCGATGTCCGCTGGCGTTTGCTGACCGCTGAGCAGGCGGCCTTCCTCCAGGCCCGGCAGCACCCAGTCCGCCTTGACCGCCAGCGCGTTTATCTCGCGGATCATGCTGGCGCGGTCAGGCCACAGCGAAGGGCGCAGGTTGGGGTCGAAGGAGACGCTGCGCTCCTCGGCACGCATGGCGTCTACCAGCGCATGGGATAGCGCCCGGCAATCCGGCGACAGCGCCAGGGGGATGCCGGTGGCGTGCAGATGGCGGGCCTGCAGCAACTGCGGGCGCAGCAGCGCTGGCGACATCCGGCTGGCCGCCGAATGGCTGCGAAAGTACTCCACCGCCGGGTCGCTACCATCATCGCAACGGCCCTTGAGCTGGAAGCCGGTCGGCTGCTGCGGATCGACCTCGACACAGGAGCAGTCCAGCCCTTCCTGGCGCAGGCTGGCCAGGACGAAGCGCCCAAGCGAGTCATCCCCCACCCGGCTCAGCCAGCGCACCTGGAAACCGAGCCGCGCAAGGCCGATAGCCACGTTGCTGTCGGCACCGGCGATGCGCTTGCCGAACAGGCCGACGTCCGCCAGGTCGCCGGTCTGCTCGGCAACGAACATCGCCATGGTCTCGCCGAAGCAGAGCACGTCATGCTCAGGCATGGCTCACCTCCTTGGCGTGGCCAAGCCGGGACAGGCAAGCGACCTGGGCGCGGGTCAGCGTCAGCAGGTCGTCCCCGACCAGCGGATACTCCACGGCACGGGTCAGGCCAGGCGCGAACTCGCTCATCAGTGCCGCCCATTCGTCCAAGTCGGCAGCCTCCGGTGGCACCGCGACCAGGCGACCGTCCTGGCGGCGTACAGCCTTGCAATGCACATAACGCACCCAGCGACCGAGCAGGCGGGCCGCTTGCCGCACCGATTGCTCCTGCCACTGCCAGTTGCCGATGTCGAAGGTCATGCCCAGCGGCAGACCTTGGGCCTCGACCTGTTGGAAGAACCGCAGCAGAGGGTCGAGGCGTCCACCTTGCGCGGTCTGGTCGTTCTCCACCAGCAACAGGGGCCCGTCCTGGCGCAGCAAAGGTGCCAGGGCCGAGACATCACAGCCAGCATGGTAGTGGCCCAGGGAAACCTTCAGCGCCACGGCTCCGAAGGCCCGCGCCAGCTCCAGCTTGTCCGCCAAGCGCGGATCTGGCTGGCCTTGTGCTGTCCACAGCTCAAGGGGCGAGGAATACAGGCATTCCAGGCCAAGTTCAGCGATGGCGGCAGCCAGTGCGGGCGTGTCCGGCGCCGTGTCGAAGAGCTCCTCGCGCAGTTCGACGCGGGCCACCCCGGCATTGGCCAGCAAGCTCAGGAAGCTCTGCTGGCCGCATTGCCGGACCCATGTGGCCCCGTAGCTGGAAAGGCTGATGGAAACAGGGTTCAAGCGCATCGTTCTTATCCTTATGAAACCGGTTTCATTTTCTTCCGAACGCAAGGCACAATCGCTGCCCGTTGTTCAGTCGCGTGAGTGGGTGGAACCTCGGATGATCAGCTCGGCCTTGAAATCGATACGCCGTGGCGCGCCGCCTTCGCCGCGCAGGCGGTCCAGCAGACAGTCGAATGCCGCCTCCCCGATACGCTCGGTAGGCTGGGCCAGCGCGGTGATGCCTCCGCCAACCAGGGGGTACCAGTCCAGTTCGTCGAGGGCGATCAAGCCGACATCCTCGAACAGCCTGCACCTCGACTCATGCAGGGCGCGGGTGACCGCCAAGGTGGCCACGCCGTTGAAGGTGAAGATCGCCTGCGGGCCATGGCCCTTGCTGCCGAGAAAAGCACCCAGGCGCGCCTGCAGGTCATCGGAGACTTCGAGGATCTGCTGGCGCATGCCCGGGCGGCGGCGGATGGAGTCGCCGAACGCCTGTACGCGCTCCAGGCGGGAGCTGGTGCCATCGAGGGGTTCGCTGACCGCCAGGATGTCGCGGTAGCCGCGAGCCTGCAGGTGATCCAGGGCTTGCTCGACGGCGTCGGCGTTGTCCAGGCCGACCAGGTCGACATTCAGTTCGGGGAGTTGGCGGTCCACCAGGACCATGGGCACATCGCGGTGCAGGTTGAGCAGTTCGCCGGGATGGTGGCCAAGGGTATTCACAATCAGCCCCTGGACGTTGTAGGACTGCAGCACCACCAGGTGATGGCGCTCTTGCTCGTCGTCGCGGTTGGTGTTGCACAGCACCAGGCTGTAGCCGTGTTGGCGGCAGGCGGTTTCCACGCCACGCATCACCGCGACCGAATAAGGGTTGAGGATATCCGCCACCAACATGCCGATAAGCCGCGTCTGGCCCCGCTTCAGGCCCCTGGCCATCTGGTTCGGACGGTAGCCCAGGCGCGCGATGACCTCTTCGATGCGCTGCGCGGTGGCCTCGGCCAGCAACTGGCGGTCGCCACCGATGTAGCGGGACACCGTGGCCTTGGAGACGCCAGCAACCCGCGCCACTTCGCTGATAGTGACCCGCTCGCGGGAAGCGGGAAGCATATCGGTCATCGGAAGTCTCTTTGTCGTTATTCTGGGTGGATGAAACCGGTTTCAATAAAGCAAAACATAACCTAGTCGTCAATGTGCCGTTCGTCAGGATGCTCGTATCCGCTCAGCCGCGAACGCCGGACAGCTTGCTGCCATCAGGCAGTGGATCCCTGCAACCAGCCGATGAACTGAGCGAACAACTCCGACTGCGAATTGATGCCCAGTTTGAGATAGAGGTTCTTGCGGTGCATGCGCACGGTTTCCGGGGAAATGCCCAGTTCCCGGGCCGTGGACTTGACCGAATGGCCTTGCAGCACCCGGTGCGCCACCTCGCGCTCACGCACCGTCAGCACATCACGGCCAAAGCTGGCGAAGGCTTGCTCCACGCTGTGCCGCGCGCCCTGCTCCACGCCTTCTGCCAGGCCATGGCGGGCGTAGCGCGCGAGCAGTTCGCGGACCATGGGCTCCACCGCGCGCAGCAGGTCAAGCTGCTCGCTGTCCAGGCGTTGGCCGCTGCGGCCCTGGAACAGGCTCAGGGAAATCTTGCTGCCGTCGTCCAGGTCGACGATGTAGTAGCTGTCTTCGCTGCACCCGGTGCCCAGGTAGTAGGTCCTGTAGTAATCGCTGTCGAAGAAATGGTCCGGGGCGATCTCTTCCAACGGATAGAAGCCCTGGGCCAGGCCCTTCTGCACGGCCAGGCAGAACGGGTCGAGAAGATAGCCGGCAGCGAAATAGCGTTGCAGCACCGCCTCGTGGTGCTGCTCGGGAATGCCCTGCTGGTGCAGCAGTTGCGGCGCACGGCCCTTGCACTCGCGGCTGATGAGCATGGACTCCATGCCCACCAACCCCTCAAGGGCGCCCGCCAGGTGAATCAGGGCATCGGCGCTGTCGCTGTGGGCGAAGGCCTGCTGCAGGTTGGCATGCCACTGATGCAGACGGGCCAGCGGCAGGCTGATGTGAGTAGTGTCATTGTTCGGGCGCATGGACCGCAGTCTACCGACTGCGTTCCACGCCCGCACCCTCCCCACCCGACTGCTCATGCGCCGTGGTAGAGCCCCTGCTGTTGCAGTTCGCGGGCGGCATCGAGGATGCACTCGCGCAAGGTGTCGACGATGCGGTCGACCTGGCCACGGCTGATGATCAACGGCGGCGACATCACGTTCAAGTGCATGATCGGCCGCACCAACAGCCCCTTGGCCTGGGCACGCAGGTGGATGCGCTCACCGATGTTCACCGCGTCCGGGAACAGCGCCTTACTGGCTTTGTCGGCGACGAACTCGACGCAGGCCATCAGCTTCATGCAACGCACGTCGCCCACCAGCGGCAGATCGCGCAGTTCCTGCAGACGCTGCTCCAGGTAGCCGCCGACGTCATTGACATGCTCCAGCAACTGCTCGCGCTCGATGATCTCGATGTTCTTCAGTGCCGCTGTGCAGCACACCGGGTGGCCGCTGTAAGTGAAGCCATGGGTGAAGCAACGCCCTTTGCCGGGCTCGGCGATGACCTGCCAGATGCGCTCGGAAAAAATGCACGCACCCAACGGCAGGTAGGCCGAGGTCAGGCCCTTGGCGGTGGTGATGATGTCCGGGGTGACACCGAACAGCGCCTCGCTGGCGAAGAAGGTGCCCAAGCGGCCGAACGAGGTCACCACCTCATCGGCGACGAAGAGGATGTCGTAGGTCTGGCACAACTGCCACATGCGCTGGAAGTAGCCCTTGGGCGGGATGATCACCCCGCCCGAGCCCATGATGGGTTCGGCGAAGAAGGCTGCCACGTTGTCGGCACCCAGGGACAGGATCCTGTCTTCGAACTCGGCCACCAGGAAATCGAGGAACTCGGCCTCGTCCATGCCATCCGGCGCCCGGTAGGGATTGGGGTTGGACACATGGTGGATCAGCTCGTGAGCGTAGTCGAACTCCGGCACCCGGTCGGCGGCCTTGTTGCCGATCGACATGGTCAGGGTGGTGGAGCCGTGGTAGGCGTTCTCGCGGGCGATGATGTGCTTCTTGTGCGGCTTGCCGCGGCAGTTCTGGTAGTACTGCACCAGCCGGTAGGCCGTGTCCACGGCCGTGGAGCCACCGGTGGTCAGGAACACATGGTCGAGGTCGCCCGGGGCCAGGCTGGCGAGCTTTTCGCAAAGGCGGATGGCCACCGGGTTGGCCATGTCCGAAAAGGGGTTGGAGTAGGCCAGCTGACGCACTTGGTCGGCGATAGCCAGGGCCATTTCCTCGCGGCCCAGGCCAATGTTGGTGCACCACATGCCGCCGACCGCATCGAGGAAGCGGTTGCCCTCGGTGTCGAAGATATAGGCGCCTTCGCCCGCGGCAATGTTCAGCGCGCCCTGTTCACGGTGTTCGTCGAACATGTGATAGCCGTGCATGTAATGGGCCTGGTCGGCGGCGACCAGTTCGTTCGGGGCCACCGGGGCGACAAAGGCTGTGCTTGATCTGACCATGGCGTTTTCCTTGAGTGATAAGAAGAGATTGGCAATCGGACCGCTGGCTCAGAACCCCGTCTTGACCGTGCTCCAGAGCCGGGTGATGACGCGCATGTCGCGGGCAGCGTGGGTCTTCTGGGTGAACAGGCGCTCGCGGGTCTCGGCATCCGGGTAGATCGAACGGTCGTCACGGACCTTGGCCGCCACCAGCGGCGTGGCCGCGGCATTGCTATTGGCGTAGTGGATGTGGTCGGTCACCTGGGCCATGGTCTGCGGTTGCAGTAGGTACTCGATGAAGCGGTGGGCGTTGGCCACATGCGGGGCATCGGCCGGCAGGTAGAAGCTGTCGAACCAGATCAGCGACCCCTCGCGTGGAATGAAGAAGTCCAGGTTGATGTCCTTCTTCGCCTCGACCGCGCGGGCCTGGGCGGTGGCGTAGTCACCCGACCAGGTCAGGGCCAGGCACACGTCGCCATTGGGCAGGCTGGTGAGGTAGTTCACCGAGTCGAACTTGCGCACGTACGGGCGGATCCCCAGCAGCAGTTGCTCGGCGGCCTTGAGGTCGGCCGGCTCGGCGCTACGCGGGTCCTTGCCCAGATACTTGAGGGCCAGCGGAATCACTTCGGTGGGTGCGTCCATCAGGGTCACGCCGCAATCGGCGAAGCGCGACACCACCTTGGGGTCGAACAGCATGGCCAGCGAACCGATAGGCGCATCGGGCATGCGCGCCTTGATCTTGTCGACGTTGTAGGTGATCCCGGAACTGCCCCAGGTATAGGGCGCCGAATAGGCGACGCCCGGGTCGTACGCTTGCAGGTCCTGCAGCACCTGCGGGTCGAGGTTGCTCCAGCTCGGCAACTTCGACTTGTCCAGCGCCTGGAATACCCCGGCCTTGATCAGCGGTGGCACCAGCGATGCGTTGAGCATCACCAAGTCGTAGCCGGAACGGCCAGTGAGCAACTTAGTCTGGACGGTTTCATAGCCGTCGAAGGTGTCGTAGATGACCTTGATGCCAGTGGCCTTTTCGAAGTCCGCCAGCGTCGTCTCGCCGATGTAGTCGGTCCAGTTGTACAGCCTGAGCGTGTTGCTTGCGTCCGCTGTGCCAGCGCCGTCGGCCAGGGCCGAGGACGCCAGCAACAGGGTGGATACCGCCAACAATGCGTTGCGCATGGCACCTCCGTCGTTCTTGTTATGCGGATGAGCTGACGGAGCCACTATCGAACGGTTCATCTACCCGGACCATACCCCGAACGGGTAGGTACAGGCTCAAAGCGGGTACAGCGCCTCGTCGAACTGGGACAGCCGTGGGAACTGCAGCGGCAGGTCGTCACTCAGGTGCTCCAGGCGCTGGCGGTAACTGTCCAGGAAGCCCTGGCGTGCCTCGTCGCTGATGTAAGGCACGTGCCAAGCCACGAAAGGTTCGAGCACCTCGAAGCCGACATAGGCCAGGGTGCCACGCAGGATCGGCCGCAGCATGTCGTTGAGCGGGCCGTGGATCGCCCCCTCGCCGAACATGTGCTCGCGCCCGCCCAAGGTCACGGTGACCAGCGCCTTCTTGCCCGCCAGGCCGCCCTGGTCGTAGAAGCGCTTACCGCCATAGCAGACCCCGGACACCAGCACCCGGTCGATCCACCCCTTGAGCATGGCTGGCGCCGAGAACCAGAAGATCGGGAAGTTCAGCACCAGCAGGTCAGCCCACAGCAGCTTGTCCAGCTCGGCCTGGATGTCCGGGGCGATGACACCGCGCTTGACGCCCGTACGCTGCTCCAGGGCGTAGACCAGGTAATCGGGGTTCTCCCGTTCGGAGAAGTCGGCGGCACTGGCCACCGGGTTCCAGCCCATGGCGTACAGGTCACTGACCTGCACTGAGTGGCCCTGGGCCTGGAAGCTCGCCGCGGCCTGGTCGCGCAGCGCGGCGGTGAAGGAATTCGGCTCGGGATGAGCGTGGACGATCAGGACGTTCATTCAAGAATCCTCAGGCGGTTGCCAATGGAGAAGTCGGTTGCCGGCTGGCCAGCAGTTGATCCAGCCAGCCGGGGTCCATCGCCGGCTCGCAGGCCAGCAGTTGGCCGGTGTAGTCGCGATGGGGTGGGGTGAAGATCGCCTCGCGGCAACCCTGATCGACCACCCGTCCTCGCTGCATCACCAGCACCTCATCGGCAATGGCGCGTACCGTGGCCACATCGTGGGTGATGAACAAATAGGCCACGCCAAGCTGGCGCTGGATGCGGTCGAGCAGCTTGAGCACACCTTCGGCCACCAGTTGGTCGAGGGCCGAAGTCACTTCATCGCAGATGATCAGTTGCGGCTCGGCAGCCAAGGCCCGGGCAATGCAAACCCGTTGCTTCTGCCCTCCGGACAGCTCGCGGGGCTGGCGCTCCATGAAGCGCGCCGGCTCCAGTTCGATCATCTCCAGCAGCTCGGCCACGCGCTGGCGCAGGGCCTGGCCCTTGAGCCCGAGGTAGAACGCCAGGGGCCGACCGATGATGTCGACGATGCGCTGGCGCGGGTTGAGTGCAGTGTCAGGGCTCTGGTAGATCATCTGGATACGCCGCAGTTGCTCCTTGCTGCGCCGGCGAAAATCCATGGCCAAGGGCTCCCCCTCGTACAGCACCTGGCCAGCGGTAGCTGGCAGCAAGCCAGTGATCAGGCGTGCAGTCGAGCTCTTGCCACTGCCGGACTCGCCAATCACCGCCAGGGTCCGGCCACGGTGCAGGCGCAGGGACACGTCATGCAGCACTGGCTGGGCGCCATAGCTGGCCGATGCCTGGCGTACTTCCAGCAGTGGCGTCGGCTCGAGCGGAACGGGCTTGGCCGGAGCGTGAAAATTGCGTACGGCCCACAACGAACGGGTGTAGTCCTGCTGCGGGGCGCTGAGCATCTGCTGGGTGGCGCCCTCCTCGACCAGGTTGCCATGGCGCAGAACCATGATCCGGTCAGCCATCTGCGCCACCACCGCCAGGTCGTGGCTGATGTAGATCGCCGCACTGCCGAAAGTCCTCACTGCATCGCGGATGGCTGCCAGCACCTCGACCTGGGTGGTCACATCCAGCGCCGTGGTCGGCTCGTCGAAGATGATCAGGTCCGGATGGCAGGCCATGGCCATGGCGGTCATCACCCGCTGCAACTGGCCGCCAGAGAGCTGGTGCGGGTAGCGTTGGCCGATGTGCTCCGGGTCCGGCAGGCGCAGGATGCGGTACAACGCCACGGCATCGGCCTCAGCCTGGGCGCGGCTGACGCCGCCATTGACCACGGCGGTTTCCACATGTTGGTCGATCAGCCGGTGCGCCGGGTTGAAGGCTGCCGCCGCGCTCTGCGCCACATAGGCGATGCGCAGCCCTCGCAGCTGGCGCAGGGCCTTGGGACTGGCTTTGAGCAAGTCGATACCGTCGAAGTGCACCGAGCCGCCGGTGATCCGGCAACCGTCGCGCACATGGCCCATGGCGGCCAGACCCAAGGTCGACTTGCCGGCCCCGGACTCACCGATCAGGCCCAGCACCTCGCCACGCTGTAAGTGCAAGTCGATGCCCTTGACCAGCGGGTGCCAGGCGTCTTCGTAATGTCCCTCGATGCGCAGGCCGCGGATGTCCAGCAAGGGCTTGCTGTCAGTGGTGTTCATGCTCCGCACTCCTTCAGGCCGCTGGCGACATGCAGCACCCAGTCGACGACGAAATTGACGCTCACGGTGAGCAGCGCCACCGCCAGCGCCGGCAGCAGTGGACTGACGTCACCGAAGGTGATCAACACAGCGTTGTCGCGCACCATGCTGCCCCAGTCGGCAGTCGGCGGCTGGATACCCAGGCCAAGGAACGACAGCGCACTGATGAACAGGAAGACGAAGCAAAAACGCAGGCCAAACTCGGCGATCAGTGGCGCCGCCGCATTGGGCAGCACTTCGCGGCTGACCAACCACCACAGGCCCTCGCCGCGCAGCCGCGCCGCCTCGACGAAGTCCTGCACCACTACGGTCATGGCCACCGCCCGCGCCAAGCGGAACACCCGGGTGGCGTCGAGCAACGCGATCACCAGCACCAGCGAGGTCGCTGTGGTGCCCACCACGCTTAGGATCAGCAAGGCAAAGATCAACTGCGGGATAGCCATCAGGATGTCCACCAGGCGCGACAGGCCCTGGTCTATCCAGCCGCCCCTGATCGCCGCCACCAGCCCGCACAGGCCGCCTACGGCGAAGGCCAGGCTGGTGGTGAGGAAGGCGATTCCCAGGGTGTTGCGCGCGCCGTAGACCAGGCGGCTGAACATGTCGCGGCCCAGGTTGTCGGTCCCCAGCAGGAACTCGGCGCTCCAGGGCTCGAAACCATCACCGACCACCTGGGTCTCGCCATAGGGGGCCAGCACCGGCGCGAACAGCGCCACCAGCACATAGGCGAGGATCACCAGCAGGCCGAAACGGGCGCTCAGCGGCGCCCGCCAAAGCTGTTTGAGCAGGTTCATGGGCTACCTCTTCGGATGCATCAGGCGTGGGTTGCTGGCGATGGACAGCACGTCGGCGCTGGTATTGAGCAGGATGTAAGTGGCGGCGAAGATCAGGCTGCAAGCCTGCACCACGGGGATGTCGCGCTTGCTCACCGAATCCACCAGCAGTTGCCCCAGGCCTGGATAGACGAACACCACCTCGACCACCACCACGCCGACGACCAGATAGGCCAGGTTCAATGCCACCACGTTGATGATCGGCGCCAGGGCATTGGGCAAGGCATGGCGGACGATGATCCGTGCCGGACTGATGCCTTTGAGCCGGGCCATCTCGATGTAGGGACTCGCCAGCAGATTGATCAGGGCGGCGCGGGTCATGCGCATCATCTGCGCCACCACCACCAGGCTCAGGGTCAGCACCGGCAGCAGGGAGCGCTCTAGCACCTCGCCCAGGGAAGCCCCCGGGGACAGGCTGGACAGGCTCGGCAGCCACTCGAGCTTCACCGCGAAGACCAAGATCAGCAGGTAGGCAACGAAGAACTCGGGGAAGGACACTGCGCTCAGCGCCCCGGTGTTGAGCAAACGGTCGAACCAGCTATTGCGGTACAACGCGGCGAGCATGCCGAGCAGCAGCGCCACCGGCACGGAAATCAATGCCGCCAGCAAGGCCAGGCTGAAGGTGTTGCCCAGGCGCGCGCCGACCAGTTCGGCGATTGGACGCTGGTTGGCCAGAGACACGCCCAGATCACCTTGCAGCAGATGCCAGGCCCAGCGCGTGAAGCGCTCCAGCGGCGACAAATCCAGGCCCAGTTGGGCCCGGAACGCGGCCACTGTTTCCGGCGTTGCCGACTGGCCGAGCATCGCCTGGGCGATGTCGCCCGGCAGCAGGCCCACGGCCAGGAAGATCACCACCGCCACCGCCAGCAGCGACACCAGGCCAAGCAGCAAGCGCTGAAGCAGGAGTTTTGCAAGACTGTTCATGCGATGCCTCCTGCTCAGGCCTGCCACCAACGCTCGATGACCCGCAGGCCGTCCAGCTCACCATAGGGAGCGGTCACGCCGCCGTGGGCCACACGGGTCGAACGGGCCGCCACGGAGCTGGCGAACAGCGGCACGATGGCCCCGCCGTCGTCGCGACATAGCGTCTGCATCTCGTTGTACATCTCGCGGCGCAGCGGCTCGTTGAGCTCACCCCGAGCGGCGTTGAGCAACTGGTTGAAACGCAGGTTGTCCCAGTGTGTTTCGTTCCAGGCCGCGCCCTTGGCGTAACCGATGCTGAACATGCGGTCGGCGGTCAGGCTGCTGTACCAGAACGAGGTGGTGAAAGGCTGCTTCATCCAGACGTTGGCGAAGTAGCCATCCACCGGCTCGCGCACCACGTCGATGTCGATGCCGGCCTGGCGGGCCTGCTCCTTGAACAGCACCGAGGCATCCACCGCGCCGGTGTAGGCCGCGTCCGACGCCTGCAAGCGCACCTTGAGGGCGTCCATCCCAGCCTGGCGCAGGTAGAAGCGCGCCTTGTCCGGATCGTAGCTGCGCTGCTCCAGCTCACTATTGATGAAACGGCTGCCCGGCTGGATCGGATGGTCATTGCCGATCTGCCCGTAGCCGCGCAGCACCGAGGTCAGCAGAGCCTGGCGGTCGATCGCATGCTTGAGCGCCATGCGCACGTTGTTGTCCTGGAACTGCGTGCTGTCGCAGAGCATGGGGAAGGTGTAGTGCTGGGCGCCCTTGGTTTCCTCGATGACCAGCTTGGGGTTGCGCTTGAGCAGCGCCACGGTCTTGAGATCGACCTTGTTGATCACATCCACCTGTCCGGTAACCAGGGCATTGACCCGCGCGGTGCCGTCAGCGATGGCCAGCAGTTCGGCAGCGGCGAAATGCGCCCGGCCCTCTTTCCAGTAATCGGGGTTGCGCTCCAGCTCCATGCGCACGCCCGGCTCGAACGACTTCAGGTGGTAGCCACCGGTTCCCACGCCCGCTTGCCAGTCAGCCTTGCCGTCCCTGGTGGGCAGGATCACCAAGTGGTAGTCGGCGACTACATAGGCGAAATCGGCATTGCCCGAATGCAACTCGAACACCACCGTGTCATCGCCCTGGGCACGCACCTCGGCGACATCGCCGAGCACGGTCTTGGCCGCCGACGTGGAACGCTCCCCCAGGTGGTGCTGGATCGATAGCACCACGTCCTCGGCGGTCAACGGCTTGCCATCGTGGAAGTTCACGCCCTTGCGCAAGCGGAAGGTCCAGACCCGCGCGTCCGGGCTGGACTCCCAATGCTCGGCCAGTTCGGGAATGGCGCTGCCGTCCACGTCGATCTCGCTCAGGGTGTTGTACACCGCCGAAAAGCCGACGAAGGTGAACGTGTCGGTCCAGGAGCCCGGGTCCTTGGAATCGGTGGTGCTGCCGCCTGCCAGCCCAAGGCGCAAGGTGCCGCTTGGCTTGGGCGTGGCATCGGCGGCCCGCACGGCCAATGGCAAACCGAAGCTCGCCGCCCCGGCCATGGCTGCGGCAGCAGCGCTGTAGCGCAGGAAGTCACGGCGCGGAAAGCCGCAGCCGGGTATCAGGTGAGGACTTTTGTTGTTGTTATCGCTCATGGCATTGCCCCTGTTGAACCGCAGAGAGAATGAAGTGCTACAATTGCAATTGTCACCGTAACAAATACATTAGCCACTGCACAATGACAATTCCAGGCGCTGACCAGGGGATTGCGAAGGATGCAATAATCGCTTTTTGCCAGGGACTCCATTTGCCCATGAGCCAGTCGACCCGCCTGATCACCGCCTCCTACATCCTCTCCTTCGTGGCGGCCAATGCACCGCAGAAGCTGCGCACCGATACCATCGCCAAATGGGTCAAGGTCCACCCCGCGCGGGTGCGTAACCTGGCATCGCAGATGGTCAAGGCCAATATCCTCAAATCCTGGCGGGGCGCCCACGGCGGCCTGACCCTGGCCCGTCCGGCCAACCAGATCACCCTGCGCGAGGTGTACGACGCCGTGCAGGAAAGCTCACTGATCGCCGAGAAGATCGACAACCCGTTCTCGGGCATGGAGGACCATTGCAAGGTCTACGAGGTGTTCACTCGTCTGTTCGCCATGCTCGAGCACAACATGCGCCTGGACCTGGGCACGATCACTGCCGACCAGTTGTTCGTCGCCTTCGACAAGCCACAGGACAACGCCGAGCTGGCTTGAAGGCAGGCTTCTGGACAGCCGGCAGACGTCACCTAGCGGCCGCGCCTTCCAGCAACTCGGCGGCACAACGGGCGATGCGCTGGCAGGCCTCGCCCAGCGCCTCGGCCCCCAGCACCAGGCCCAGACGGATATGCCCGGCGGCACTCGGGCCAAAGGCTTCCCCCGCCAGCACCGAGACGCCGTAGTGGGTAAGCAGGTGCTCGGAGAAGGCCTGGGCGCTGTGGCCGGTCTCGCGGATATCGACCATCACGAACATGCCGCCATCGGGTTTCAGGGCCCGTACGCCAGGGCAACCCGCCAGGCGCTGGCACACCAAGTCACGCCGTTGCCGGTAGGCCTCACGCATCGCCTCCAGCTCCGGCAGGTCCTGCTCCAGCGCGGCCACGGCGGCATCCTGGATGAAGTCCGGCGAACCATAGAGCATGCACAAGGCCAGGTTCTCCAAATGCGTGGCCAGGGCTGTGGAGCCCACCACCCAGCCAATGCGCCAGCCGGTCATGGCATGGGACTTGGACAAGCTGTTCAGGGTCGCGGTGCGTTCAGCCATGCCCGGCAGGCTGGCCGGGCTGATGTGCTCGCCCTCGAACAGCAGCTCGCTGTACACCTCATCGCTGATCAGCCACAGGTCGTGGGCAATGCACAGTTCAGCCAGGGCCTGCCAGGTAGCACGCGGCAGGCTAGCCCCTGAAGGGTTGTGGGGGCTGTTCAGGGCCAGGGCGCGGGTGCGTGGGGTGATGCGCGCGGCAACATCCTCGGCCTGTACGCGGAAGCCGTGCTCCGGGCGCACCGGGACCGGCACCACCACCGCGCCACAGGCGCCGAACACCGCCTCGTAGGTCACGTACATCGGCTCGGCGACGATCACCTCGTCGCCCGGGTCGAAGAGGCACTGGGCCGCACAGAACAACGCACACTGGGCCCCGGCCAGCACCGTCACCTGGTCGGCGTCCACCTGCTGGCCGCTGCGCTGCTGATGGCGGCGGGCGATACTTTCGCGCAGGGCGCGCTTGCCACGCACGTCGGAATAATGCGTGTTGCCGGCCTGCAGGCTGTCGATGGCAGCCTGGACGATAGGCACCGGAGTGTCGAAGTCCGGATCGCCGACCGACAACAGCAGGACGTCCTGCCCCTGGGCCCGGAGCTCCAGGGCACGGTAGTGGATATTCCAGGCCGCGGTACCGTCGCCGGCGATACGCTGGGTCAAAGTAGAAAAGCGCATGGCAGTCTTCCTGTCGCGAAGTGATGGGTCAGCGGGCGCAAGCATGCTTGATCTCGATCAAGGTCACGCCGTTGCGGGCAAAGCCTGCGCGCAGCTCGCGCTGCAGCGCGTCGAGGTCCTGGGGCTGGGCCACATGGCAGCCAAAGGCGCTGCCGAGGGCGGCGAAATCGGGGTTGCGCGGCAGCACGCCGATAGGCTCGATGTCCAGGCCCAGCATGTCATCGCGGATCTGCCCCAAGGCATCGTTGTTCCACAGCAGCACCACCAACGGGCGGTCCAGTTCCTCGACGGCGGTGGCCAGCTCCTGGGCGGTGTAGAGGAAACCACCATCGCCCACCAGCACCAGGCCTGGGCGGTCGCCGCTGGCGAACATGCCGCCGATGCCGGCTGGCAGCCCGTAGCCTAGGGTGCCGTAGCCGGTCGGGTGCAACCAGCTGCGGGGAGCACGACTGTTGAACACATAGTTGCCGGTATAGGCCAACTGGGTCATGTCGCTGCTGATGAAGGCATTGTCTGGCAGCACCGCGGCAACCCGGTCGAGGATAGCCTGGTGAGTCGCCTGCAGCGGCCCATGGGCGGCCCGCACCGCGCTGCGCAAGCGCGCCACTGCAGCGCAGGCAGCGCTGCTGTCGCGTGGGATGTCTGGCAGGTGCTCGAGCAACGCGCCGAGGGTCTGCCGGGCATCGCCCTGCAGCGCCAGGCTGCAGGGGTAGAAGTCGTTGAACTTGCGTGGGTCGATGTCCACCCGCAACAACTCGCCGGTCAGCGGCAAGCGTTCACGCCAGAAATCCGTATCGGCCATCTCGGTGCCCACGGCCAGCACCACATCAGCCTGGGCGATCAGTTCCCAACCGGGCTCGACACACAGAGTGGCGCCAGCATTGAGCGGCGAATCGACAGGGAACAGGCCTTTGCCAGCGACACTGCTGAAGCACACCGCGCCCAGGCGCGTGGCCAACGCCTGCAACTGTGCAGCCGCCTCCACGGCCCCGCCCCCGGCGATGATCATCGGACTACGTGCCGCCGCCAGGCGTGCTGCGGCCTGCTCCAAGCTGGCACTGTCCGGCAGGCCACGGCCGGGGCGGTGGCGCACGTCACCGCTCCAGTCATGCGCCACTGGCGCGCCTAGCACGTCCAGTGGCACGGAGATATGCACCGGCCTGGGCCGCTCGCTGTCGAACACCGCCCAGGCCCGGGCGATCAGCTCGGGCAGGTCCTCGGGGCTCAGGGCCAGGGCCGAGAAGGCGGTGATCGGCGCGGTCATGGCGCGCTGGTCCTGGGTCTCATGCAAACAACCCCAGCCTTTGCCCAGGCTGGCGCTGTGGTTGACGCTGGAAATCACCAGCATGGGAATCGAGTCGGCATGGGCCTGGCCGATCGCGGTGGCGACATTGGTCACCCCCGGCCCGGTGATGACGAAGCACACGCCCGGCTTGCCGCTGACCCGCGCATAGCCGTCGGCCATGAAGCCAGCACCTTGCTCATGACGGGTCAGGACATGGCGAATGCCACTGCCAGGCAAACCACGGTACAGCTCCAGGGTATGGACCCCGGGGATGCCGAAGACTGTGTCGACGCCGTAGTTGGCCAGCAGCCGGACCAGGGCCTGGCCAGCGGTCAGTTCAGTGTTGTCGCTCATGTTTCTGCTCCTGGGCGAGGCGGATCAAAGCGTCGACGGCAGTCACGCCATCGGCTCCGACCAACAAGGGGTTCACATCCAGTTCAAGTAACTGGGCGGCATGCTCGCAGGCGTAGTCGGCGACGGCGCGGATGGCCGCCACCACGGCGTCCAGGTCCGCTGCCGGACGGCCGCGAAAACCCTGCAGCAGCGCGGCGCTGCGCAGGCCAAGCACGGCGTTGCGGATCGCCGCGTCGGTGGTCGGCAGCAGCAGGCTCTTGCTGTCCTTGAGCAACTCGACCAACACACCGCCCGCCCCGATCACCAGGGCCAGTCCGAAATCGTTCTCACGCTTGATGCCGACGATCAGCTCGGCCAGTGGCACACTGGCCATAGGTTCGAGCAACACCCGGTCAAACGCCACCTGCGGTGCATGGACGGCGATGCGGCTGCGCATCTGAGTGAGTGCCGCCGCCAGGGCCGCGCCATCGACCAGGTTCAACGCCACCGCACCGGCTTCGGTCTTGTGCGGCAGTTGCGCGCTGACCGCCTTCAAGACCAGCGGGTAGCCCAGGGCTTCGGCATCCACGTGGGCGTGTTGCGCAGTGCTCAACACGCCGTTCGGCGTGGGTAGGCCGAAGGCACGCAGGGCCTGCTTCGACGCCCACTCGTCCAGCAACTGGCCATCATCCTGCAGCGCTGCTGGGCACACAGGCACCAGCGCGGCTTCGCCGCGTTCGAGCAAGCGTTGACGGTTACGCTGGTAGCCGGCGATGCGGCCCCAGGCAGCCAGGCCATCCTCCACCCCCTGCAGCGCCGGCACGCCTTGAGCATGCAGGCGTTGGCGGGCACTGGCCGGCAACAGCTCTGGGAAGGCCGACGTAACGAAACCGACCTTGCCCTGACGGGAAAGCGCGGCGCAAAACAGCTCGAGCAGCAGGTCGCACTCCTGGCGCTCGCCAGTGAACTCGGCCGGGTAATCGAGCACCAGCATCGCCGCATCGGCCTCGCTGTGCAGCGCGCTGTCGAGCATGCGTTGCAGCGCCGGGCCATCGCCCCAGATCGCAGTGGTGAAGTCCAGAGGATTGACCAGGTTGGCATAAGCCGGCAGCACCTCGCTGAGCGCTGCCACCTGCCCCTGATCCAGCGCAGGCAGGCCCAAGCCGTTGCTTTCGGCATAGTCGGCGATCAAGCCGGCATCGCCTCCGGAGCACGCCAGGGCGATCAACCGCTCGCCCTTGGGCAGGTTGCCGCACGCCGCGGCCTTGAGCGTCTCGGCGAAACTGACCGGGCCACTGACGCGGATCACTCCAAGGCGTTCGAACAGGGCGTCGTACAACGCATCGGAGCCCGAAAGGGAGCTGGTGTGGCTGAGCGCCAGTTCGGCGCCGATCTGCGAAACCCCCGTTTTCAGAGCGATGATCGGAATGCCCTTCTCCAGCGCCTTGTAGGCCGCGCGGGCGAACCCCGGCACATTCTTCAAGCCCTCCAGGTGCAAGCCGATGGCTGTGACCCGGGGCTCATCGAGCAGCGCATCCATCAGTTCAGCAATGCCCAATTGCGCCTGGTTGCCCACCGAGGCCATGTAGGCCACCGGCAGCGAGCGATCACTCATCGACAGGTTGTAGGCGAAGTTGCCGCTCTGGGTCAGTACCGCCACGCCCTTATCCACCGCCTTGCCGCCATGGGCCACCGGCCACAGGGCCGCGCTGTGCAGGTAGTCGAGCAGACCATAGCAGTTGGGCCCAAGCAACGCCATGTCACCGGCCGCCGCCAGCAGTTGCTCTTGTAAAACTCGGCCCTCGCTGCCGCTTTCGGCGAAGCCAGAGGCGTAGCAGATCGCCCCGCCGGCGCCCTTGGCGGCAAGTTCGGCGACGCAGGCCAAGGTCAGCTCGCGGTTGGTGGCGATGAACACCGCGTCCGGCGCGCAGGGCAACTCGGCCACGCTGCGCACGCAGGGGATACCCTCCAGGCTGTCGTGCTGTGGGTTGACCAGCCACATGGGCCCTTGGTAGCCACCTTCGGCGCAGCGCTTGAGCGCCCGGGCCATGCTGCGCCCACCGACAAAAGCCAGGTGGCGCGGTGCGAGCATCCGCTTGAGGTTGTCACGCTGCATCTGCGACATCGCTCTCCCCTCCTTCAGCGCAACAGTGGCCGCAGCAACTCGCGGGAAATGATGTGCCGCTGGATCTCCGAGGTGCCTTCCCAGACCCGTTCGATCCGCGCGTTGCGCCAGATCCGTTCCACCGGTCCCTCGTCCATCAGGCCCATGCCGCCGAAGATCTGCACGGCCTCGTCGGCACAACGGCCCAGCACTTCGCTGGCAAACAGCTTGGCCATGCCGGCCTCGCCATCGGTCATGCTGCCCTGGTCCATCTTCCACGCGGTGTGCAGGGTCAGCAGCTCGGCGGCGCGGATTTGCGTGGCCATGTCGGCCAGCTTGAACGACACCCCTTGGTAGCTGCCTATCGGCTGGCCGAACTGCTTGCGGTCGGCCGCCCATTGCAGCGACAGGTCAAGGGCTCGCTGGGCCTGGCCGACGCAGTTGGCGGCGACCATCACCCGGCCGGCGGTGAGCCAGGCGTTGGCCACCTCCCAGCCCTTGCCGACTTCGCCTAGCACCTTGCTCGCCGGCACCCGGCAATCGTCGAAGAACAGCTCATAGGTGTGGTAGCCACGGTTGCTCACGCACTTGGGCCCGCGGCGGATGGTCAGCCCCGGTGTCCCCCGGTCGACGAGCAAGGCGGTGACCGCGTTGCGCTTGCGGCCGTTGTGCTCGTAGCTGTCAGTGACCGCGAAGACGATGGCGAAATCGGCATACCCGGCATGGCTGATGAAATGCTTGCTGCCGTTGATGACGAAGTCATCGCCATCGCGCACCGCGCGGGTCTTGATGGCATTGGCATCGGAGCCGGCGCCCGGTTCGGTGAGGGCGAAACAGTCGATCTTCTCGCCCTGGATGCACGGCAGAAGGTAGTCGTTGACCTGTTCGTCCTTGCAGGCCATGAGGATCTTCGATGGGCGGGCGACGAACACATGCAAGGCCCAGGAGACTTTCGACAGCTCCCGCTCGATCAGTGCCTGGGACACATAGTCGAGCCCGCCGCCACCGACTTCCTCGGGCATGTTGAAGGCATAGAAGCCTGCGGCGATGGCCTTGCCACGGATCTGCGCGGCCAGCTCAGGGGACACTGCATCGGCCCGGTCCACTTCCTCTTCGTAAGGCAGCAGCTCTTTGGCGACGAAGCTGCGTACCGCCTCAACCAACATTTCTTGTTCTTGGCTCAGTTGGAAATTCATTGGGCTGTTCCTGAAGGTCGAAGGGTCATTTGCCAACAAAACGGGGAGCACGTTTTTCCGTGGCTGCGCGCAAGGCCTCGGCGCCGTCCTCGCTGCGCCCACAGAGCAGGCCAGCAGCCAACTCGGCCTGCAGTTGCTCAACCAGGCTGCGCTGGGCGCTATCGCGCAGCAGGCGCTTGGTCTGGGCATAGGCAAAGGTCGGGCCCTGGGCCAGCCGCGCGGCCAATTCAGCGCTGGCGGAGGCCAGTTGCTCATCGGCGCAGACTTCCCCTACCAGCCCTGCCGCCAACGCCCGTTCGGCGCCCCACAGCTCATCGAGGAACAACAAGCGCTTGGCTTGCTCGCTGCCGATCAACCGTGGCAAGTGCCAGCTGGCACCAGCATCCGGCGAATAGGCCATGCTGGTGTAGCCAGCCTTGAAACGCGCCGACTGCGCGGCCAGGCGCAGGTCGCAGCACAGCGCCAGGTCCATGCCAGCCCCCACGGCGGTGCCGTTGATCGCGGCGATGGTTGGCTTGTCCATGCTGTACAGGCGCTGCATGAGGGCATGGGCCGTCTCGGTCCAGCCGTAGCTTTCCAGAGCGCCACGGGCCTCGGCCTCGGCCCATTCGGCCAGGTCGGCGCCCGCGCAGAAACTGCGGCCGCTGCCGGTCAGCACCAGTACCCGCACGGCTGGATCGCTGTTGTACTGCTCCAGTAGCGCATGCAGTTGCTTGAGGGTGGGGATGTCCAGCGCATTGCGCTGTTCGGGACGATTCA
This sequence comes from Pseudomonas sp. X10, assembly GCF_054889225.1. Classification (NCBI taxonomy): domain Bacteria; kingdom Pseudomonadati; phylum Pseudomonadota; class Gammaproteobacteria; order Pseudomonadales; family Pseudomonadaceae; genus Pseudomonas; species Pseudomonas sp. X10. The sequence goes on from NZ_CM142677.1 coordinate 4,874,883, forward strand.
AGGTGATCCGGGCGACACCGGCCTCAACCTGGCAAAGCAGGGGCGATGGAGTAGTCATGCAGGCCTCGAATTATTGTGGTTGGTGTGAGGAGTAGGACCTGAGGCGATACTAAACAAGTGTTCAATAAGAGAGCAATCACCGCTGCACGTCCATGTAACAGTGGCAATAAATTAATATCTATTTGTTTTTAAAAGAGAAATTAAGAGTTGTCAGACATCACGAAAGACCGCTGTTACAACTTCGCACAACCTGCCGCGGATCAAGCACGCTGGCCGGCACGCGCGGTAGCAAGCAAGAGGCCCGAAAGCATCGGGCCTCTTTTCACTCACAAATTGACGTCCCGCAACTGACCGGCATCAGGGCAACTCGTGCGCCGGCAGGTTCGGCGTCATCGCGCCCTGGCGCCGACGCTGGATCACGAAGTACGCCCCATAGCACAAGGCAATGAAGCCAAAGCCCCAGTACAGTGACAGCCGCTGGGTTTCGTCGAGAGCCAGAAAGACGAACAGCGAGGCGCACAAGGCAATGCACAGCAGCGGCAGCCACGGGTACAGCGGCGCCTTGTACTTGAGGTCCTCGAGCTTGCCGCCATCACGCAGGAAGGCCCGGCGGAAACGGTACTGGGCTAGGGCGATGACGATCCAGGTCACGGTGCCGGACATGCCGCTGACGGCCATCAGCACCATGAACAGAGTGTCGGCAGCAATAAAACTGGTCAGCAGCGAGAGCAAGGCGAAGCACAGGGTGATCGACAGCGCCCGCAGCGGAACCCCACGCGAGCTCAAGACAGACAGGCTGCGCGGCGCCATGCTGGTCTTGGACATGGCCCACAGGATACGCGTGGAGGCATACAGCCCGGAGTTGCCGACCGAGAGGATGGCCGTGAGGATGACGAAGTTCATCAAGTCTGCCGCGTAGGGAATGCCGACCATGTCGAACACCTGCACGAACGGACTTTCCACCAACCCAGCCTTTTCCCATGGCACGATGGCCGACAGCACCACGATCGCCAATACATAGAAGATCAGCACACGGAACACCACGTTGCGTACGGCACGCGGGATGCTCTTTTCCGGCCGGTCGGTCTCGCCAGCGGCCACGCCCATGATCTCGCAGCCCTGGAAGGCGTAGACCACGGTCATCATCACCGCGAACACCGCCGGCAGGCCGTTGGGGAAGGCCGAATCGCCGATCAGGTTGCTCATCATCGGTGCCGGTTCGCCGCTGGCCAGCGGCACGCCACCGAAGATCACCAACACGCCAATGACGATGAAGGCCAGAATCGCCAGCACCTTGATCCCCGCGAACCAGTACTCGGCCTCGCCGAAAGCCCGGGTGGCCATCGCGTTGATGCCGAACAGCACGACAACGAACAGCGCAGACCAGTACCACACCGGCACTTCGGGAAACCAGCGCAGCATCAACATGCCGGCGGCGGTGAACTCCAAGCCCACGGTGGTGGCCCAGCTCATCCAGTAGACCCAGCCGATCATGAAGCCGGTGGCCGGGCCGATGTATTGGGTGGCGTGAGCCTGGAACGAGCCGGACACGGGCATCTGTACCGACAGCTCGCCCAGGCACACCATCACCAGGTACATCAAAAATCCCGCTACCAGGTAGGCCAGCACAGCGCCCAGCGGGCCGCCCTGGTTGATGGTCACCCCCGAGCCCATGAACAGGCCGGTGCCGATCACTCCGCCCAGCGAGAGCATGAAGATGTGCCGGCTTTTCAGGGCACGGGTCAGGTAGATGCCTTTGCGTTCGGTAGGGTCGCTCATGTCGGCACCTCAGCTGAAGGCTTGGGAGGTGGACAGGGACAGGCGTGGCGCGGGGAAAGCTTTACGGTCGTTCATTATTATTCTCTCCAATAAGCTTCGAAGGAGCCGCGGCAGGCGCGGTTGCCTCGATTATTGGAAAGGGATGTAAGGCCACGTTGATCGACAGGATCGAAGATGTAAAAAGTCGTAAGTTTTCTGTTACTCAACCGCCAAGCAGAGCATCCAGGGTGCGCCGGGCCTGCAACAAGTCTTCACGCACCGGCACCAACAGCGCCTGCAACGCTGAGCCATCACGCTCCAGGGCGATGTCCTCGAGCTGGCGCAAGGCTGCCGCCAGGCCGCTGAGGCCGAGCGAAGCGCTGCTGCCGGCCAGGCGATGGGCCAATTCACCGGCGACGTTACAGTCTCCCGCCTCGATGGCCTCGAGCAACGCCTGGCGGTAGTCGTCCAGGGTCCGCTGCAGGCTCTGCAGTAGGCTGTGCAGCTTCTGCTCGCCAAGCAGGCTGCGATGGGTCTGCAACAGGGCTTGGTCCAGCAGCCCATCCGGTGCTACCGGCCCTGGGCAGGCCTCGTCGGCCAGGGCACGACGTAATTCGGCCAGTTTCAGTGGCTTGCCCAACACGCCTTGCATGCCCGAATCCAGGTAGCTGCCTAGCAGCCCCGGCTGTACGCTGGCGGTCAGTGCGAGGGCGCGCGTGGCGCGGTTCGGTCCAGCACTGGTGCGTATCTGCCGGCACAGCTCGATCCCGCTCAGCCCTGGCAGGTGCACATCCAGCAACAACAGGTCGAAACGCCGTTGCGCGCACAATACCAATGCCGCGTCAGCGTCCTCCGCCAACCATACCCGGTGCCCTTCGCGCTCAAGCAGTCCGCACGCTACCTCCCGGTTCAGCGCCACGTCCTCCACCACCAGGACCTCGAGGGGCGCGATAGCGGCCAACGGTTGCGACTGGGCCTGGAGCGCTCGGTCGTCGGCCTGCGCCAAGGCCAGCTCCAGCCAGAAACAGCTGCCCTCCCCCTCGTGGCTGCGTACACCGATGCGCCCACCCAATTGCTCGACCAGGTGCTTGCTGATCGCCAACCCCAGGCCGGTGCCGCCATAGCGACGGGCCACCGCTTCGCTGGCCTGACTGAAGCGCTCGAAGATCCGGGCCTGCGCTGCTTCGGCGATGCCGATACCGTTGTCGGTGACACTCAGGCGCAGCAACTGCTGACCGTCAGCCGCTCCCAACACCTGCACCTCGAGCACCACCTGGCCACCCTCGGTGAACTTGATCGCATTGGCCAAGAGGTTGCTCAGCACCTGGCGCAGGTACTGTTCGACACCACGCTGGGCCGGGGCCAGGCGCGGGTCGATGCGGCACTCGAGCACACTGTCATTGGCCAAGGCCCGGGGCTCGAGCAGGGTCAGCACTTCGTCGCACAGCTGACGCAAGGAGAAGTCGACCGGCTCAGGATGACTCTCGCCCTCCTCCAGGCGGGCGAAGTACAGCACTTCGTTGAGGATGCCAAGCAGCCCGTCGGCGGCCTTGTACAGGGCTTCCAGGCGCTTGCGCGCCAGCGCGTCGAGTTCGGCGCCGCGCAACAGCTCGGCCATGCCGAGAATGCCATTGAGCGGGGTGCGCAACTCGTGGCTCATGGTCGCCAGGAAACGCGACTTGGCCCGGTTGGCGGCCTCGGCCTCCTCCTTGGCTCGGCGCAGGCTGGCGGTACGCCGCTCGACCTGCTTCTGCAATTCGTCGCGCTTGTCCTGCAGGGCCAGGCGATCCTGCTCACGGCGCTCGATGTCACTGAGGATAGCCCGGCGCATGTCGTCCAAGGCGTGGGCAACGCTGTCGATCTCATCGTCCGTGGCGGTGCTGCACCGGTCCAGGCGCAACGCTTCGTGCCACTGGCCTGCGCCGATGCGCCGGGCGAAATCGGCCATCACCAATAGGTGGCGGGTCACCAGGCGATGGAACAACCAGGACAGGGCCAAGGCCAGGCCACAGAGGAACAGGCTCATCCACAGCAAGCTGGCCAGCCCCGTGGCGAACAGGCGCTGCTTAACCGCACCGAGGTCGATGCTCACTTCCAGCTCGCCGAGGTGGCGCAGCGCCCCGGAGGGCGGCTGGTAGTCGAGGGAAAAACGCTCGGTGCGCAACGGCCCGCTCGGCGCCGCCTCACCTTGCTGCAACTGGAAGTCGGCGCTGTTCAGGCGCACCTGGGCCACGTCGGAGAAGTCCACTAAGCCACGCAACTGCATGGTGAGCTGCTCTTGGTTGAGGTCCCACAGGCTGCGCTCCAGGCTAGCCAGGTAGCCATCACGGATCAGGGCCATGCGCGAGTCGATGTCGCGCATTTCCCGGCGGTATTCGAAATACAGCTGGACACTGCTGGCCAGTACGGTGAAACACAGGCTGAACAGCAGGATGAAACGCAGCAGCCGGCGCAGCAAGGCGCTGGGACGCAGACGCATCATCGGGCACCTGCTGGCAGGCTGGCCATGTCGCGGTAGGTCACCTCGCTTTCATCCAGCCAGCGTTCGATCTCGCCACTGTCGCTCATCTGCTTCAGCTCGGCATCGATCCGGGCCATCTGCGTGCTCAGTGGCGAGCGCCGCGAGACTGCCAGACGCAGGTAGTCCCGGCTCAAAGCGACGGGCAGTTCCTGGATGTGCTCGCCACCTTGCAGGTGCTCGATGAACAACCGTCCAGTGCGCCGCTCCTGGATCACAAAATCGATGCGTCCGCGCAGCAGCTTGCCGAAATTCTGCGCGCTGCTGGCGACCCACTCGATGTTCTGTTCACGGGCCACGAAGCGGTCGAAAGCCGGACCATAGCTCTCGCCGAACAACAGGCCGCCACGGTGCCCGGCCAGGTCTTCCAGACGTTCGACATGCAGCGGACGGCGGCGGTCGACGAACACCGCCACCTCCTCGCGCAGCACCGGTACCCGGGAAAACGACATGCCTTGGGCGCGCTGGCTCGAGCGGTAGGCCAGCACCACGTCGACGCGTCCTTCAGCGGCATCGAGCAGGCAACGCTTCCAGTTGCCCAGCACGACGGTCTCGACCTCGTACCCCAGGCGGGCGAACACCTGACGCACCACGGTCGGCGCCAGGCCACGGACCTGGCGGCCATCGCTCCAGGATACCGGCGGATAGACCGGGTAATCGCAGTAGCGCACCGTGTCGGCCGCCTGCGCCACGGTAGCGCCCAGCAGCCAGAACAACGCCAGCCAGGTCAGTCGCACGGGTTCAGGCCGCGACGCCAGCGGTGAACAGGTAGCCGGCGCCGTGGATAGTGATGATCAATTGTGGCTCGGCCGGGTCGTCGTGCAGCTTGCGCCGCAGGCGCCCGACCAGCACATCGATGGAACGGTCGTTGGGCACCCATTCGCGGTTGCGGATCTGATCCATCAGTTGGTCACGGGTCAGGGTATGGCCACTGTTGCGCAGGAACACGCTGAGCAACTGGAATTCGCCCTGGGTCAGCAGGGTCTCGCCGCCACGCGGATCGATCAGGCGCCGACGGTCGATGTCCAGGGCCCAGTCAGCGAACTGTTTGAGCGAGCGCTTGATCGCCACCGGCGCCGCCTGCCGGGCATGCTGCACACGACGTACCAGGTTCTTGGCACGCGACACCAGTTCACGGGGATTGAGGGGTTTGATGACATAGTCATCGGCACCGCATTCCAAGCCGACGATGCGGTCAATATCGTCGTTGCGCCCGGTGATGAGGATGATGCCAACCTCGGAACGCACCCGCAGCTCGCGGGTCAGGGTCAAGCCATCCTTGCCCGGCAGGCGGATATCCAGCAGTACCAGGTCAATGTCGTGCTCGGCCAGCACGACTTCGGCCTGCTCGGCAGTGGCCGCGCAGTGCACGTCGTAGCATTCCTGCCCCAAGTAGCTCTGGAGCAGCTCGCGGATGAGCGGATCGTCGTCGACGATCAGTACCCGAGGCATCATGGCGTGTCGTCTCTTTCTTATTGATGTTGTGAGCCGCCAGCAGAGTAGCCTTTACTGAACGATCGATCAACAGCCCCCCACCAAGGTAAAACGCCGCCGCCCGCCAGCCAGCAGGCCATCGACCCAGGCCTCGCAGATCTGAATCCCCTGCTCGGGGCTGAAGGTGCCCGGGTTGAGCCCCGACTCCAGCCACAAGCCATCGAGCAGGGCACTCAAGCTGATCGCGGCAAGGTCCGCGTCGAAGGCTTGCCAGCCCTCCTCCACGGCCAGCTCCGCCAGCAGCCGCGCTAGCTCATTGCGGTATTCACCGTAGGAGTGGTCATGCACCTGGTTGATTGCGTCGGCGGTTTTCACCGCCCCCCAGAACGCCAGCCAGGCATCGAGCAGCTGTGGGTTGAGCAGTTCAGCGCTGAATGAACCACGAAAGAATGCCGAGAGGCGTTCACGGGCATTGGGGGCCGCCTGGGACATGGCCTCGCGCAGCACCGCCATGACCTGCCCGGTGACCGCCATGTAGGCTTCGGCCACCAACTCGTCCTTCCCTGAATAGTGATGGCTGATCAAGCCCACCGAAACCCCGGCCTCGGCGCAGATCTTGCGGATCGAAGCCCCCTGGAAACCATGGCGTTTGAGGCAGACCAGCGTCGCCTCGACCAGGTTGGCCTTGCGTGCGTCGGGCAACATGCGGCTGTAACGGACTTCCTGGCTCATGAAGGTACTCGCGCGATGGGGGCTGAACGACTGTACAACAACAGCCGGGATCAATAGAACCGCGATGTGCGCTCGCTCAGAGGCGGCTGAAATCCGGCTTGCGCTTCTCGGTGAAGGCGCTGAAGGCCTCGCGGGCCTCAGGGCCAGCGACCATCTGCCCGAACACCCGCGCCTCCTCGTCGATACGCTCGCGGACCTCGGCAGCAGCCCCCATCTTGAGCAGGCGTTTGGCCTGGCCAACAGCGGCGGCCGGCTTGTCGGCAATCTTGCCCGCCTGCAGGCGGGCGAAATCCAGCAGTTGTTCGACCGGCAGTACCCGGCTGACCAGGTTCGCCTGCAAAGCCACGTCGGCGTCGAAGGCTTCGCCCGTCAACAGCGCCTCCGCTGCCGCCGGATAACCCATCACCCGTGGCAGCAACAGGCTTGAGGCCGCCTCTGGACATAGCCCGAGATTGACGAAAGGCAGGCTGAAGCGGGCGTTGTCAGCCGCGTAGACCAGGTCGCAATGCAGCAGCATGGTCGTGCCGACACCTACCGCTACGCCGCTGACAGCTGCGACAACTGGTTTGGGGAAGGCGCTGAGCACCCGCAAAAACGCCCATACCGGAGCATCGAACGCCTGCGGTGGATTGTCGAGAAAATCACCCAGGTCGTTGCCGGCGCAGAATGCATCGGGGTCTCCGTGCACCAGCACCACCCGCACTTGCCGATCCTCGGCCGCCGCCTGTAGGTGCGAGGCCAGTACCTGGTACATCGCGGCGGTGAGGGCGTTCTTCTTTTGCGGACGATTGAAAGCAATGGTCAGCACACCGTTGTCGGTGCTGATGGCAAGGTCGTTCATGGCACATCCTTATTCTTGTCGGCACATACGGTTGGGGCAGGCGAAGGCCGAGTATAAGCAGCCCGCCCGTGCGGGTTATCGTCCGAATTACAAATCCGCACAAAACGCTACAAGGCCAGGCCGATACCACAGGCGACCTGCCGCGCACCGTACCTGCCGCTCTCCGGGCGCCGCTCAAGGCGCTTCGAGGTGCTCCATGAAGGTCGTGCCCTGATAGCGTTCGCGAAACAGCCCGGCCTCGACCAGGCGTGGCACGACCTGTTCCAGGAACAGGTGCATCGACCCCACCGAGCCGCCAGGGGCGGCGATGAACCCATCGATCGCACCTGCGCCAGCCCAGGCGGCGATCTGCTCCACGGCATCGTCGACGGTGCCGATAACCTGCCAGTGGGCCGCGGATATGACTTCTGGCCGCAACAACAGCTCGTCCAGGCGCAATGACTCGCGCTCGATCAAACGGCGCAGCAGATTGGTATGGGTACGGCTGCCAGGGTTCTGCACCGGCGCGGGCAGGTCGGCCGCGTTGATCTCACGGTCCAGCGGCCAGTCCGCCAGGTCCAGGCCGATCATCTGCTTGATCGAGGCAAACTTCCTGGCCCTGTCCATCCGCGCGTGGGTCTGCAGGAACATCTCGCGGGCTTGCTCACGGGTCGGGGCCAGGTACAGGCTCAGCCCAGGCAACAAGCGTACATCGCAGGCCATGCGCCCATGCCGCTCGGCCCGCCGGGACAGGTCGCGCCGCAGTTCCAAGGCGGCGTCGATGTCCGGGGTCGGGGCAAACACCAGGTCAGCCACTGAGGCCGCGAAGTCACGGCCACTGTCCGACGCGCCTGCCTGTACCAGCGGGATGCGGGCGTTGGCGAACGCAGGCAGGTTGAGCGGCCCTTTCACCCGTAGGTGACGGCCATCATGGTCGATGGGACGCACCTTGGACGCATCGGCGTAACACCCTTGCTCACGGTCCACCAGCAAGGCCTCATGCGGGAAGCTGTCCCACAGTTTGCGAACCACTTGGGTGAACTCGGCCGCCCGTTCATAGCGCGCTTCGGCGCAGGGCATCGCATCGAGGCCGAAGTTCTCGTGCCCCTGCAGGGCCGTGACGATGTTCCAGCCCGCACGGCCATTGCTCAGCCAATGCAACGACTGCAATTGCCGCGCGACCGCATAGGGCGGGAAGAAGGTGGTCGACACAGTCGAGACCAAGCCAATGCGCGAGGTTTCACGGGCAACGGCGGCCAACAGCACGGTGGGGTCGAGGCTGGCGAATCCGGAGCCGGTTTCCAGTACGTCCATGGGCAGGCAACTCACGTCCGGGCGAAAGACGAAATCGAGGTGGACGGCCTCGGAACGCTTGGCGATGTCGATGGCGAAATCAGCAGTGTAAATGCCCTCGATATTGCTGTCCGCCCGGCGCCAGGCATCGCCACTGAGCCAGGTGGGCGCGAGCGACATGCCGATATGCAAGCGTCTAGGGGTGGTCATCTTTTCGCTATCTCCTTATCCGGATAAAAAACGCACCGGCCCCTCTCAGGGCCGGTGTCTCGGTGAAGCCGAGCGTCTGTCAGAAAGCGCCCTTGATGCCGACACCGAAGGTCCGTGGCTGGGTCATGCTCGCCTCGGTGCCACCGATGCCACGGTTCTCTTGCATGTAGGTCGGCGAACGGTCGTCGAAGACGTTCTTCACGTACCCGTAGAGCTGGACCTGATCGTTGAAGCGGTAGCTCATCCGTGCATCGGTCAAGGTGTAGGGCTTGACCGAGTACGACGAGGTATTCGCGGTGTCGGAGTAATAGCCATCGAGGTAGCGCACCTGGGCGTTCAGGTTGAGCCGGTCCGTGATATCCCAACTTGGGCCGAAGGTCAGGGTGTAGCCCGGTGAGCGGGCGAACTCGTTGTGCTCGTAGTCGGCATTGCTGGAGATCTTGTCGATACGGGTGCGCAGCACGCCCGCGCTGGCCTTCAGGCGCAGGTTGTCCAGCAGTTGGTAGTCGGCGTCCAGTTCCAGGCCATAGGCGTGGGCCTTTTCCGCATTGATGGTGTACGACTGGGAGACGCCCGGTGAAATCACCACCGGGATGTTGTACTGCGCGTCCTTGAAGTCCATGTAGAACAGGTTGGTGTTCAGGTGCAGGCGATCGTCCAGCAGGCTAGCGCGGCTGAACAACTCGTAGTTCCAGACCGATTCGTCATCGAAGCGGGCCCATTGCCGAGTGGTCAGGTTGAGCGACACGCCGCCCGGGTTGTAGCCACGGCTGACCATGCCACCGACGGTCCACTGCGGGGTGGCGGCAAAGGCCAGGGAGACCTTCGGCAGCAAAGCCCGGAAGGTCTGCTGGTAATCCAGCGCGGTCGGGGCCAGTACGGAGTTGCCGAGCCGTTCGATCCTGTCTTCCTGGTAGCGCAGGCCGGTGTTCAAGGTCCAGCGCTCGGTCAGGCGGTAGTTCAGCTCACCGAAGACCCCGAGGTTTTTCTTGGTGTCGTCGAAGGCCGACAGGCCGCGCAGGTTCAAGGTTTCGTCGCTGGTGGTGCGAGCGTAGAACACACCGGCCATGCCGCTGAGCACCTCCTGCCCGTCACCGAAGATGATCCGTGATTCGTTGGAAGCATTCTTCTGGCGGATGTCCGCGTCCCCCTCTCCCGCCGCTCCCGTGACCCGGTGCACGGAGGACAACGAGTACTGCGCCTGGTTGAACAGGCGGATGCCGTTGCCCAGGTCATAGGACACATCGAGGATGCTGGTGTTGGTGTCCTGCTCCCAGCTCGGCATAGTGGTCGTGGTGTGGTCAAGCTTGTGGAACGGCCGCGAGGCGGCCTCTTGGCTGGGACGGTTGGTGTCGTTATGGGAGAAGGTGAACTTGCTCTCCAGGCCTGGAATCGAGCTGGGCAACCAGAGCAGCTTGGCCCGTGCATTCAGGGCGCTGAAATCCTGGTCGGTGCCGCTGCCCTGGAAATTCGGACTCTTGTAGTCGATGAAGGTGTCGCGCCCGGAATAGTCCAGCGCCAGGCGCCCAGCGAAGTCTTGGGACAAGGGACCAGAGACAGCGATGGAGGTGCGCCGCGCGTTGTAGTTGCCGATTTCCGCCTGGTAGGCCGCCTCCGGGGTGAAGGTCGGGTCCTTGGTGTTGACGATGATCGCGCCGGCAATGGCGTTGGCGCCTTGCGAAGTGGTTTGCGGCCCACGGAAGACTTCGATGCTGTCGACATCCCAGACCGAGGTCGCCCCATAGAAGAACTCGTTGTAGTTCAGGTAATGGCCATCGAGGTTGATCGTGGCCCGTGGCACCGTGCCGCCCCAGAACACGTTCTGTCCATTGTTCGGCCCCTGGGTGTCTTGGCCACGGATGATCGGCGCTCCCACCGAGTCGGTGTAGACCACGTTCGGAATGTCGTTGATCACCTCCGACACCGACGCGTTCCCGGTTTCCCTCAGAGCGATGTCGCGGTCGGTGACGACCGAGACCGACGATGCCGTTTCCTTCAGCTCGCGTTCCAGCTTCTCACCCGTGACCACGAGCGACTCCAATGTCAGCACGGACTTGCCCGCGGCCGGGACCTCCTGGGCAATTGCCGGGAATGCCGACAGCAACGATGACAAGCTGGCGACACCGATGCCTTGACCGATTGAACGATGGATGTAGACCTTCAAAGCTGCTCTCCAAATGAGAATGATCCCGTTTAGCAATTAGGCTATCACGATGCCATTATATTCCTCAATAAAGAATGCATTCCTCAAAGTGAAATAAAAGAGCAACTCCTTTGCCGTCTAGGGAGAGCCGGACGACCAGCGGAACCGGTATGATTGGGCGAGCCCTACGCCAACACAGCGCAGGCCAGCGCCTGAAAGCCACCGTGACCAACCCCAAGTGAGGAGAGGATGCCGTTGAACACTTCGCAGAACCCGTCGGATGAAGCGGCAGACACATCGAGCGAGAAGCGCTCTGGCACCATCCAGTCGGTAGCGATCGCGACACGCTTCCTCAACACCCTGGCCAATGCCGAAAGTGAACTGGCCCTGGGCGAGGTCGCCCGGCGCACGGGCACCGGTGGCTCGACGGCGCACCGCTACCTGCAGAGCCTGGTGAAGGAAGGCCTGGCCAAGCAGGACCCGCTGACCGGCCTGTATGACCTTGGCCCGGCGGCCCTGAACATCGGCATCGCCGCCCTGAAGCGGGTCGACGCGGTGGAGATTGCCGCCCAGCGCATGAAGGCCCTGACGCTCCAGCATGCCGCCAGCGGTGGCGTGGCCATCTGGACCCCACGCGGTCCGACTCTGGTGCGCTGGTACCGCAGCGCCTACTTCTCGATCAACCCGCTGGCCCTGGGCGACATCCTGCCCATCGACAACACGGCCTGCGGCCTGGTGTTCCAGGCGTTCCTGCCCAAGGCGGTGATCGACGATGCGCGCAAGCAGCAGCCGGCCCACTTCCGCGGCAGCCGGCCGAGCGAAGCAGTACTCGACGAAGTCCGCCAGCGCTGCTGGGCCGAGATGACCAGTCACCTGCTGTCGAATGTCACCGGCCAGGCGGCGCCGGTGTTCGATGCGCAGCAGGAAATCGTCTGTGCCATGACCACCGTCAGCGACTTGGGGCAGTTGCGCTCACCACAAGATCGCGACGCGCTGTTTCATGAGTCCGTCCTAGTCAACCAGGCCACCGGCGGATCCGCCCCCGGTGCCGACAGCGACCCACCACGACGCTGAAGCCCCCAGCGCTCAGGCCAAAGGCTGCGTGCGCTTCAACGTGCGTGGCACGACCATCGGCGTGCCGCTGACCGGGTCGGTGATGATCATCGACGACAGGGAAAAGACCTGTTCGACCAATTGCTCGGTGAAGATCGTGCCAGGCTCCCCCTCGGCGACGATCGCACCGTCACGCATGGCGATCAGGTGGGTGGCGTAACGACAGGCCTGGTTGAGGTCATGCAGGACCGCAACGATGGTTCGTCCCTGCTGGTTGAGCGCGGCCAACAGCTCCAGCAGTTCGATCTGATGGGCGATGTCTAGGTAAGTGGTCGGCTCGTCGAGCAGCAACAGCGGGGTGTCCTGCGCCAGCACCATGGCGATCCAGACCCGCTGCCGCTGGCCGCCGGAAAGTTCATCGGTCATCCGCTCGGCAAGCGCCGCCACACCGGTCGCCTCCATCGCCCGTTGCACCGCCTCTTCATCCGCCTTGGACCATTGCTGCAGGAAGGACTGATGCGGATAACGGCCGCGCGCCACCAGCTCGGCAACAGAGATGCCATCTGGTGCCTGCGCGCTTTGCGGCAACAAGCCCAGCCGGCGGGCGACCTCCCGGGCCGGCAACTGGCGGATGTCCTTGCCATCGAGCAGCACATGCCCATGCGTCGGCACCAGCAGACGCGCCAAGGCCGCGAGCAGAGTCGACTTGCCACAGGCGTTGGGGCCGACGATGACAGTGAACGAGCCGTCCGGAATGCCGATGGAAAGGTTCTCCGACACGGTGCGTGCGTCACGGCGCAAGGTCACGGCATCCGCGTGCAAGCGGTGGGTCATGGGGATGGGTTCCTAGTAGCAGTAGGTCAGGGGAAATCAAATGTGGAATCTATTCTACATTCTGGAATAGCATATACGAGAAGCATTATCATTGAGTTCGAGGCATCGGGGCTCCACGTCCCCAGCCGCGTTATCCGTTTTCCAGCCCTTCACCGTGAAAGCCGCCGCCATGACCGCACCCCGCCGCCTCTCCCTGCCGATGATCACCGTCACCCTAGCCTTGCTCGGCAACCTCACCATGGCCGCAGGCGATCCACAGCCCGAGCGCATCATCTCGACCACACCCAGCGTAACCGGCATCCTGCTGGCCATGGACGCCCCCCTGATCGCCAGCGCCGCCACCACCCCCAGCCGCCTGACCGACGACAAGGGTTTCTTCTCGCAATGGGCTCAGGTGGCAGACGAACGTGGTGTCCAGGTGCTGTACCGCAACCTGCAGTTCGACATCGAAGCGGTGGTCGCCAGCGATACCGACCTGCTGGTTGCCTCTGCGACCGGTGCCGATAGCGTCGCGCCATACCGCTCGGAGATCGAGGCGCAGGGCGTACCGGTGATGGTGGTCAACTATTCGAACCAGAGCTGGCAGGAGATCGCCACCGAGCTGGGCAAGCGTACCGGCCTGCAGCGCCAGGCACAGGCCGCCATCGAGCGCTTCGACGCCTATGCAGCCGAGACAGCCGCCCACATCACGCCACCGGCGGGCCCGGTCAATGTGATCGGCTACAACATCGCCGGCAGCTTCTCAGTCGGCCGGGGCAGCAGCCCGCAGGCCCGCCTGCTCACGGCCCTGGGCTTCACGGTGGCGGAGCTGCCACAAGCGCTGGCGGCAAAAGTGACGAGGGCATCGGATTTCCAGTTCATTTCCAGGGAGAACCTGCCCGCCGCCATCAATGGTGAAAGCGTGTTCCTGATGGGTGCCAGCGACAGTGACGTACAGGCGTTCCTCGCCGACCCGGTGCTGGCCAACCTGCCGGCGGTGCGTAACGGGCGGGTCTACCCGCTGGGGCCGAGCTCGTTCCGCATCGACTACTACTCGGGGCGGCAGATGGTCGACACCGTCGCCGGGTACTTTCGCTGAACCATGCGCGTGCTCGCTCGGCCCTTCTGGGCAACACCCTCGCCTTTGCGCCGGCGCCAGGCCCGCGCCAAGGGGCTGCTCGTCGCCGCAACGCTGCTCTGTCTGCTTGCCCTGCTCAGCCTGGCGGTCGGCTCCAGCCCCGTTCCGCTGACCATTACCTTTGAAGCCCTGCTGGGCGTGGGCGAGCACACCGACCAGCACCTGATCGTCCGTGAGCTTCGCGTTCCACGCACCCTCGTGGCCTTGCTGGCCGGGCTGGCCCTCGGTGTGTCCGGCAGCGTCATGCAAGCGGTCACCCGCAACCCACTGGCCGAGCCGGGCCTGCTAGGCATCAATGCCGGTGCGGCGCTGGCGGTGATCGTCGGCGTCGTAGTGTTCGACCTGACCAGCATGTCCCAATACCTCGGGGGCGCCTTTCTCGGTGCGGGGCTGGCCGGCATCGCCGTCTTCCTGCTCGGCCAGGCCCACGAAACCGGCACCAACCCGGTACGCCTGGTGCTCGCCGGTGCCGGCTTGTCGGTCATGCTGGCCTCGCTGACGGGCATCATCGTGCTCAATGCCCCACCCGAGGTGTTCGACAGGTTCCGCCACTGGGCGGCAGGGTCCCTGGCCGGCAGCGGCTTCGCTCTGCTCGGGTTGCCGGCCCTGGCCATCGGCGCCGGCCTGCTCGCGGCCCTGTCCATCGCCGCCAACCTCAATGCCCTGGCCCTGGGCAAGGACCTCGGCCAGGCACTGGGCATGAACCTGCGCCTGACCTGGCTGCTGGCCTGTTGCTCGGTCATGCTGCTGGCTGGCGCGGCGACCGCCATGACCGGACCGATCGGTTTCGTCGGCCTGGTCGCACCACACCTCGCCCGCCTGCTGGTCGGCCCGGACTACCGCTGGATCCTGCTCTACTCCGCTCCCATCGCGGCAGCCCTGCTGCTGAGTGCCGACGTGCTTGGCAGGCTGATCGCCACACCGGCGGAAATCGCCGCTGGCATCATTGCCCTGCTCCTCGGCGGCCCCTGCTTCATCGTCCTGGTCAGGCGCCTGCGCCTGAGCCGGCTATGACCGGTATCCGCGCCCTGCGGGTCGGTCGGCTGTCGCTGCGCTACCGACCACGGCCAGCGCTGGTGTGCGCCCTGTTGGTCCTGGCCGGCCTGGCCCTGGGCACGGTTCTGCTCGGTACCGGGTCCTTGGCGCTGCAACCAGCGGATGTGCTCGCCAGCCTCCTGGGCTACGGCCAAGACCCCACGGCTCAGCACGTCATCCACCGCGTACGTCTGCCCCGCCTGCTCACAGCGAGCCTGGTCGGCGCGGCCCTGGGCATGGCGGGGGCGATCTTCCAATCGATCTCGCGCAACGCGCTGGGCTCACCGGACGTCATCGGCTTCACCACCGGCGCCGCCAGTGGGGCGATCGTACAGATCATCCTGTTCGACGCCGGGCCGCTGGCCACCGCGCTGGCCGCCGTACTGGCCGGGCTCGGCACTGCGCTGCTGGTCGTGCTGCTGGCGAGGAAGGGCCGTACGAGCGGCGGCTACCGCCTCGTGCTGATCGGCATTGGCGTTGGCGCCAGCCTGTCGGGCCTGAACAACATGCTGCTGGTGACTGGCAACCTGGACCAGGCCCTGTTCGCCCAGCTCTGGCTCGCCGGCTCGCTGAACACCCGCACCTGGTCGCATGTGCTGCCAGCCGCGCTCGGCCTGCTGGGCATCGTGCCCTTGGCGCTCTACCACGCCCGGCGCATCAATCTGCTGGAGATGGGTGACGAGACGGCCAGCCAGCTCGGCGTACCAACGGAACATACCCGACTGGTCATGGTGCTGGCCGCTGTCGCCCTGACCGCGATCGCCACCGCGTCGGCTGGCCCAATCGCCTTCATCGCCCTGGCCGGCCCGCAGATCGCCAGGCGCCTGACTTTGTCGCCCGATGTGCCACTGGTCTCGGGGGCGCTGATGGGCGCGGTCCTGCTGATGGCGGCCGACCTGCTCAGTCAGCGCCTGGCCTCCAGCGTCAACCTGCCGATCGGCCTGATGACCGGACTGCTCGGCGGTTTCTACCTGTTGTGGCTGCTGGTGAGTAGTAAACGGATCTGAGCCCTGGAGGTCTCGATTTCCACGGCGCCGCCGAGTCTGTAGGAGCGGGCTCGCCCGCGAATCGAGGGCAAAACCCTCGCCTAGCGGATGTATTACTTGCACTGCCCCTGTCTTTTGTTCAGAAATTCCTGAACTGATTATTTGCTCACAGGGATTTTTCCCACAAACCACGCTCACCAGAATCGTCTCACGACAATCACAAAAAACCGTGAGGCCACTCCCGTGGACCAGACCCCGCAGCCCCAGGTCCGGCAAGCCGCCGCCGAGCTCGTAGACGCCTTCGCCAGCAACGACAGCGCACGCTACTTCGCCTGTTTCAGCGAAGACGCCACCTTCCTATTCCACACCTTGCCGCAACCACTGCACTCACGTGCCGAATACCAAGCGCTCTGGCAGCAATGGCAGGCCGAGGGGTTCGCGGTGCTGGGCTGCCGTTCGAGCAACGCCAGCGTCAGCCTGCAAGGCGAGGTGGCTATCTTCATGCACGACGTTACCACCCATATCCGCCTGGCCGGCGAAGAGCATCACCTCGAAGAACGTGAAACCATCGTCTTCCGCCAACATGGCGGACGCTGGCTGGCCTGCCATGAGCACCTGTCGGTGGCGGCCGCCTCCTGACATGCCGTGGCGCGAGCAGGCCAAGCGAAGCCTGCCGCCCACAACCGTTGCACCCCGTTTCCGGCGGCCCTGCCGCCACTGCCAATGCACACACCGCCCGGCTTATCCAGGCGGTGCTTAAAACAACAACCGTGACAGGCGCTGGAGCTACACAATGAGCCAATCGACGCGTATCGAGACCTTTGGTGTCGAGCAGATTCCCGACAGCCAACGCGACGCCACCCCGACCGACCTGTTCCGCCTGATCTTCGGCGGCGCCAACACCTTCGCCACCGCTGTGCTGGGCAGCTTCCCGGTGCTGTTCGGCCTGTCCTTCCAGGCCGGCGTCTGGTCGATTCTTCTCGGCGTTGGCATCGGCGCCCTGATCCTGGCACCCATGGGCCTGTTCGGTGCCCTCAATGGCACCAACAACGCGGTCTCGTCCGGCGCGCACTTCGGCGTCCATGGGCGCATCGTCGGCTCGTTCCTGTCGCTGCTGACAGCCGTGGCCTTCTTCTCGCTGTCGGTGTGGAGCTCCGGGGATGCCCTGGTCGGCGGCGCCAAGCGCCTGGCCGGGTTGCCGGAGACGGACCTGACCCTGGGCCTGGCCTACGGCCTGTTCGCGGTACTGGTGCTGATCGTCTGCATCCACGGTTTCCGCTTCATGCTGTGGGTCAACAAGATCGCGGTGTGGGCCTCCAGCCTGCTGTTCCTGCTGGGCATCTTCGCCTTTGCCGGGCCTTTCGATAGCGGCTTCGCCGGCAGTGTCAGCCTCGAACAACCGGGCTTCTGGGCGGCCTTTATAGGCTCGGCGATCCTGGCCATGAGCAACCCCGTGTCGTTCGGCGCCTTCCTCGGCGACTGGTCGCGCTACATCCCACGGGAAACACCGAAGTCGCGCATCATGCTGGCCGTGATCGCGGCCCAGGCCGGCACCTTGATTCCCTTCCTCTTCGGCCTGTGCACCGCAACCCTGGTAGCGACCCAAGCCCCCGAGTACATCGAGGCCAACAATTATGTCGGTGGCCTGCTAGCCATCTCGCCGACCTGGTTCTTCCTGCCGGTATGCCTGATCGCCGTGATCGGCGGCATGTCCACCGGCACCACGGCGCTGTACGGCACCGGCCTGGACATGTCCAGCGTGTTCCCGCGCCTGCTCAGCCGCGCCGGCGCCACTCTGCTGATCGGTGTCGCCGCCATCGCCTTCATCTTCATCGGCCGCTTCACCTTCAACCTGGTGCAAAGCGTGTCCACCTTCGCCGTACTGATCATTACCTGCACCAGCCCCTGGATGGTGATCATGATCCTCGGCCTGATCACCCGTCGCGGCTTCTACCACGCCGACGACCTACAGGTCTTCACCCGTGGTGAGCGCGGTGGGCGCTACTGGTTCCAGCATGGTTGGAACTGGCGTGGAATGGGCGCCTGGATCCCTAGTGCGGCGGTAGGCCTGAGCTTCGTCAACCTACCTGGGCAGTTCGTCGGTCCGCTGGGTGAGCTGGCCGGCGGCATCGACATCAGCCTGCCGATCACCCTGGGCCTGGCCGGCATGCTCTACCTGGCCTTGCTCAACCTCTTCCCTGAACCCGACTCGGTGTATGGCCCCATGGGCCCGCGCTGGGTGCGCCGGAAAATCCTGGCCACGCCCCCGCTGGACAACACCGAAACCGCCTGATCACTGACTGGAACCCGACCATGACATCACCTCACTACATCGACGGCCGCTGGGTGGCTGGCGCTGGCACTGACTGCATCACCGTCCACGATCCTTCCCTGGGGCAGCCCTTTGCCGAACTCATGGCCGCCAGTGCCGAACAGGTCGACCAGGCCGTGAGCGCCGCCCGCCGCGCACTGCCCCACTGGAAAGCCGTCAGTCCCTCGGAACGCGCCCGCTATCTGCGTGGCTTCGCCGAACAGCTCGACCTGCGCCGCGAAGCGCTGGTCAGCCTGCAAATGCAGAACAACGGCAAACCGCGCCATGAAGCCGAAGTGGACCTCGACGACGCGGTAGCGACCTTCAACTATTACGCCAACCTGGCCGAACAACTGCCGGAAAAGAACCGCGACGTCCCCCTGGCCGCCCCTGCCTTCACAGCTCGCACGCGCCTGGAACCGGTGGGTGTCGTTGGCCTGATCGTGCCTTGGAACTTCCCACTGGTGACCAGCGCCTGGAAGCTCGCACCTGCCCTCGCCGCCGGCTGCACCGTGGTGCTCAAGCCGTCCGAGGTCACGCCGCTGGTCGAGCAGGCCTACGGCCAGATCGCCGACTCCCTGGGCCTGCCGGCTGGCGTGCTGAATATCGTCAACGGCAAGGCCGACACGGGCGCCGCGCTGAGCACCCACAACGGCCTGGACAAACTTTCCTTCACCGGCAGCAACAGCGTCGGCAGCCAGGTGATGCGCAGCGCGGCAGCCCAGTGCCGGCCTGTCACCCTGGAGCTGGGTGGCAAGTCCGCCATCCTGGTGTTCGACGACTGTGACCTTGACCAGGCGGTGGAATGGATCGTCGCGGGCATCTGCTGGAACGCCGGGCAGATGTGCTCGGCAACCTCGCGCCTGTTGGTCCAGGACGGCATCGCCGATGCGCTACTACCACGCTTGCAGGCCGCCTTCGAGCGGCTGCGTGTCGGCAACCCGTTGCGCGAAGAGGTCGACATGGGCCCACTGACCAGCCAAGGGCAGTGGCTCAAGGTCGCAGCCTATTTCGCCATCGCCCGGGAAGAAGGCCTGCAGTGCCTTGCCGGCGGCACCTGCCTGGAGTCTCCGGGCTGGTTCGTCAGCCCGACCCTCTATGCCGACGTGCCTGCCGACAGCCGTCTGTGGACGGAAGAAATCTTCGGCCCAGTCCTCTGCGCCCGGCGCTTCAGCACCGAGGAAGAAGCCATTGCCCTGGCCAACGACAGCCGCTTCGGCCTGGTCGCCACCGTCGCTACGGCCGACCTGCAGCGCGCCGAGCGGGTTGCCGATGTGCTGGAAGTCGGCCACGTCTGGATCAACTCGATCCAGGCGGTGTTCGTCGAAACCTCCTGGGGCGGTACCAAGGGCAGTGGCATCGGGCGCGAGCTAGGGCCTTGGGGATTGTCTGCCTATCAGTCGGTGAAGCATGTGACCCGCTGCCTCGGCTGATAGCGAATGCTCTTCATGTACGCCTAGCGTTGGCGCGAAGATCCGCGCCAACGCTAGGCGCTCCGCCATTTTGCCGTCAGGATAGACATCGTCGAAACGCACCAGAACCTGCAAAGGAACGCCTCGCATGATGTCGATCAATGAGTTCATCCAGGGTTTCGCCCACAGCCCGTTCAGCACCGCAACACCCACCCGCCCCTGGCAGCTCATTACCGAGATAGAAGGCATGATCGACGGCCTGCTCCCCCTGTTGCCAGCGGAGCAGTTCCGGATCGTCGAACGGACGGCGATCCATCGCGATGCCATTGTCGAGCCTGGCGCAGTGATCAAGGGCCCCGCCATCATCGGCGCCCAGTGCTTCATTGCCGCAGGCGCCTACCTGCGCGGTGGCTGCTGGCTTGAAAACAACTGCATCCTCGGCCCCGGCGCGGAGCTCAAGACCAGCCTGATGTTCGCTGGCAGCAAGCTGGCCCACTTCAACTTTGTCGGAGACTCGATCATCGGACGCGACGTCAATCTGGAGGCTGGCAGCATCGTCTGCAACTATCGCAACGAGCGCGCGGACAAGGAGATTCAAGTACGTCTGGACGGCGGACTGCACAAGACAGGCACGCTGAAGTTCGGCGCGCTACTGGGCGACGGCAGCCGAATCGGCGCCAATGCCGTTGTTGCGCCCGGCGCCTTGCTTGCACCGGGCAGCATCGTCCGCCGCGCCAGCCTCCTGGACCAGGAAGTCGAGTAGCTGGCCGGTCAGGCGTTGTCATCCACCGGGCGCTGCGGGTTCTCCTGCACCAGCACCATGCTCTGCGGCGACGACAGGGCGATGCCCTCGTCGCGCAGGCGGCCGAGGATGGTGAACAACAGGTCGCTGCGCGCACCAGACACCGCCCGTGGTCCGCTGACGTAACCACTGGCGCTGAGCACCAGGCCATTGTTGGTGAGGTCCTTGAAGGTCACCGACGGTGCCGGCGCATCGAGGATCGACTCGTGCTCACGATAAGCCTGCAACAACAACTCACGTACCTGCGATACATCTGTGTCCAGCGGCAGGGTCAGGGTGACACCGACCACCCCCAGGGCATTGCCCATGGTCACGTTGCGCACGTTCTGCGAGATGAACTGGGAGTTGGGCACGATCACCGTTGAGCGGTCGGCCATCTGGATCTCGGTGGCGCGCACGTTGATCCGACGGATATCGCCCTCCACCCCGCCGAGGCTGACCCAGTCGCCAACCTTCACTGGCCGCTCGGTGAGCAGGATCAGGCCGGAAATGAAGTTCTGCACGATGGCCTGCAGGCCGAAGCCGATCCCCACCGACAGGGCGCTGACCACCCAGGTCAGGTTGGTCAGGTTGATGTGCAAGGTCGACATGACCAACATCGCCAGGAACACGAAACCCAGGTAACCGACCAGGGTCACCAGCGAAGCGCGCATGCCGGCGTCCATGTCGGTTTCCGGCAGCAGGCGCTCGCTCAGCCAGCGCTTGAGTACACGGATACCGAACAGCCCGCCGAGGAACAGGCCCACGGCCAGGAGGATGTCCTGGGGCACGATGTTCAGGTTGCCCAGTGTTTTGCCGCTGCCGTCCCACTGGGCGAGGCTGAGCAACAACTCGCCAGGGCCGGTGCCCGACGGCAGGAACGCGAACAGCACTGCGGTGAACACCAGCAGAGTGCGGCCGATCCCGGCCAGCACGGTACTGACCTGGGCCTGGTGACGCGGGGCCAGGCCTAACGCCGAAGCCAGCGCCAGGCCACCGGGTTGACGGGGAGAAAGCAAGGTTTCGCAAAGGTCGCCGAACACCGCGATCAACAGGTAGGCGCAGGTCGCCACCACACTGATCCACAGCAGCTTGGCCGTCAGGAAATAGGCCAGGGTCAGGTAGCCCGTGAGCAACGTCAGCAGGATCACGCCCACCCAAACCGTGACCACGAAGGGAATCAGCCCGGCGATGCCTGCGGGACGCTCCAGTTGATGTTGTCGGCTGGTGCGCCGATAGAGCACCAGGGCCGTGGCGAAGATCAGCGATACCACCAGGGCGGTCAGGCCATTGGTGGCCACGGTCAGGGCCAGGCTGCTGGCGATCACGCTGTTGATCCGCTCTTGGGTCAACAGCAGCATCAACGCCAAGGCCAGCACCGGTGGGAACCAACTCAACGCGCTGGCGACCTCGTCCGGAATCGGCGGCAAGCGCCAGGACGGACGTGACAGCATGAGCATCGCGCGACCCAGGCCAGCGATAAAGGCACAGAACACCACCAATGTGAGGATGTGGTTGGTCAGGCTGGCGATGTCCGTGCCCAGTTCGGTACTGCTTTCCAAGCCCCAGCGCAACAGCGATACCGCTCCACCGATGGTGGTCAGGGTGGCCAGGCCGACGCCCAGCGCCAGAGCGCTGCGGCGTAGCCGGCCTTCCGGCAACCAACGGATCATCACCTGCGTCAGCATGCGTTCGAGCAGCCGTCGGCCCAAGGTCCAGAGCAGGATCGCGGCCACCAGGCTGGCAATGAACAAACCACGCTGCCCAGCACTCAATGCAGTGCCCAGCGCTGCCAGCGTCTCGTCCCGCAGATCGCGCAGACGGCCCAGGTCGTCGTCGGTGGGGCGGATCAGGCTGGACCAGAAGGCCGGACTCAGCGGGCTGGCCGTACGGCTGGTGACTTGCGAGTTGAACAGGCTGCGACGTAGGTTGATGATCTGCGCGGACAAGTCACGGGCTGACTGGGCCAATTGGGCGGCCTGCTGCTGTTGCGCGAGCAGGGACTTCTTCTGCGCGCTCAGCTCTTGGCGTTGGCGGGTCAGGCTCTCGGCTTCATCGGCCTGAGCCGGGCCGAGGACGTTGAGCTGGTCATCCAGGCGCGCCACATCCGCCGTACGCATTGCCGCCAGGGCATCCGCCTGACGCTGGACCTGCAAGGTCGCCTGGCGCAACTGGGCCAGCAGGTCGTCGTTGGCGTTGCTGGTCACCCCCTGGCGGATCAGGTCGAGCCGATCGTCCAGTTGCTCCAGGCTCGCCTCCTCGCCCAACACCGGCAGTTCGCCGGGCGCCATGCGTGCCACCGGCCCGGCAGAAGCCGACCAAGCCGGCATGGCCACCCACAACAACAGGGCCAGAAGCCCCAGGCAAACAGTGTTCAGGCTGGCTCGCCGCATCGAATTCCCCTCGTTCACTTTCCGGCCTATCGATCATAGACCGCCACAGACCGCTGGAAATTCTACGCTGCCGCCAAGCGTCAAGGGTGAGATGTTTCGCGTTCGAGCAACTGCCGCTTGCGCTCCACACCCCAGCGGTAGCCACTGATGTCACCGTCACGGCGCACCACGCGGTGACAGGGAATCGCCACGGCGATCTTGTTCGCCGCGCAAGCCATGGCTACGGCGCGTACGGCCCGCGGCGCGCCAATACGCTCGGCGATCTCGGTATAGCTGACCCGGCTACCGACCGGCACCTCGCGCAACACCTGCCACACCCGCTCCTGGAAGGCCGTGCCTTGCACGTCCAGCGGCAGGTTCAGGCCCAGCGCAGGCATTTCGACGAAACCGACCACCTCAGCGACCAGGCGCTCGAAACCGGCATCGCCTCCCAGCAGTTGTGCCTTGGGGAACTGGTCTTGCAAGTCACGCAGCAACAACTCGGGATCATCCCCCAGGAGGATGGCGCAAATGCCGTGCTGGCTCTGCGCTACCAAAATCGCTCCCAGTGAACACTCGCCGATGGCGAAGCGGATCGTCGCCCCTGCGCCTCCGGCCCGGTACTCGCGGGGGCGCATGCCCAGGCGCTGTCCGGCGCTCTCGTAGAAGCGACTGTTGGAGTTGAAGCCGGCGCCATAGATGGCATCGGTTACCGAGGTAGACGCATCGCCCAGTTCCTCGCGCAAACGTCGGGCACGGAAGGCCGAGGCATAGGCCTTTGGCGTCAGGCCAGTCTCGGCCTTGAACAACCGGTGCAGGTGAAACGGACTAAGGCCAAGCTGCTCGCCCAGTTGCTCCAGGTTGGGTGGCGTGTCGCTGGCCTCGATCAAACGACAGGCCCGGGCCACCAGTTCGGTTCGGCGCGCATTGGCCTGGGCCTTGTCGGCCGAACAACGCCGACAAGCACGGTAGCCCGCCGCTTCGGCCGCCTCGGCGTCGCTGAAGTACTCGACGTTCTCGCGCCTTGGCAAGCGCGCGCGGCAACTGGGCCGGCAATAGATGCCCGTGGTGCGCACGGCATAGACGAACTGCCCGTCGGCGCTGGGATCATTTGCCTGCACGGCGCACCAGCGTTGCTCATCGGTGCGGAAAGAGGATATGCCGGGGGTCATGTCAGTCTCCCTTTTCGATTCATGAGGCCCAGCCTAACGAGCCGCCCAAGACCGATCACTCCGATTCTTGCGCGGTATGTTCAGGCCCGCCAGAGGTACCAGGAGGCGACCGTGCGGAACGGGCTCCAGGCACCGCCCAGCGAACGCATCTGTGCGGGGGTGGGAGCCTTGTCCAAACCCTTGAGGCGCCGATAGCCCTCGCGGACGCCAAAATCATCCACCGGTAGCACGTCCGAGCGCCCCAAGCTGTAGATCAGCAGCATTTCCACGGTCCAGCGTCCTACGCCCGGCAGGGTGACCAGCCGCTCGATCAGGGCCTCGTCGCTCAGTGCCAAGGCTTCGTCACGGCAGGGAATCAGGCCATCCAAGCGCGCCTGGGCGATGGCCCGGAGAGTTGCCAGCTTGGTGGCGGAAAAACCACAGGCGCGCAGGGCCTGTGGGTCGCTGTCCAACAGTTGCCCTGGGGACGGAAAGGCTGCGCCCGGGTACAACGCCAGCAAACGTCCGAGGATGGCATCACCGGCACGGGCGTGCAGTTGCTGGTAGGCAATGGCGCGCGCCAGCGCCTCATAGGGCTCGCGTCCTGGCGTGGCCTGGTGCAGGCAAGGCCCTGTGGCCTCGATGTGCCGCGCCCAGTCGGGGTCCAGCCCAGCGAGAAAACGCGTGGCGTTGCGGTAGCCCTCGGGTGACAGATCGGCATGAACCATGGCGCGGTACCTGTGAGATCGACAAGGGTCCATGGTAGCCCAGGCGTCCCTCGGGGAAACGTCGATTCTTGCGCTGCAATTTCCAGATAGGCCGTTGCTCTTTGTCGCGCGCCGAGAATAAAATGAGAACGATTAACAATCACGCCAAGGCTCAGGGCTTCCCAGACGATGCAGATGAATGACACGCTGAAACCGGCCGAGGTCGATCTGCTCTATCAAGCCCACCACACCTGGTTGCGCGGCTGGCTGCGAGCGCGGGTCGGCTGCCAGGAGAATGCCGCCGACCTGGCCCAAGACACGTTCGTCCGCCTGCTGCACGCGCGCCAGGCCTCACCGCTGAAAGAACCCCGAGCCTACCTGAGCAGCATCGCCCGTGGCCTGATGATCGATCAGTTCCGCCGTCGCGCACTGGAGCGCGCCTACCAGGAAAGCCTGGCTCACCTACCTGACGGGGAAGTCCCCAGCGAAGAGCAGCGTCTGATCATCCTCGACACCCTCGAACGCCTCGACCAGATGCTCCATCAACTCAAGCCACGGGCACGCCAGGCCTTCCTGCTCGCCCAGCTCGATGGCATGAGCATCCCACAGGTGGCCCGACAGTTGGAGGTTTCCCGCGCCACCATCGAGCGGGATCTGGCCAAAGCCCTGGCGGTCTGCTACCGGCTGCGCTATGCAGACGCCTGAACACGCCCCTGGGCAAGCCCAGGTCGACCAGGCCATCGAATGGCTGGTCAAACTACGCTTCGACAAGCCCAGCCCGAAGACCGAGCAACAGTTCCAGCAATGGCTGGCCAGCCATCCACAGAATGCCCACGCCTGGCAGCGGGTCAGCCGCATGGGCGACGAACTGGCCTGCCTGCCCAGTGGACTGAGCCGCCGCACTCTGGAAGGTACCCGGCGCCAGCTCATCTCCCGTCGAGACAATCTGAAGCTGCTGGCGGTCCTGGGTGTCGGCGGCAGCCTTGGCTGGTTGGCACGCGAGCCCCTCGGCCTGCCAGCGATGCTTGCCGACAACCACACCGCCACAGGGGAACGCCGC
Organism: Pseudomonas sp. X10; assembly: GCF_054889225.1. NCBI lineage: Bacteria > Pseudomonadati > Pseudomonadota > Gammaproteobacteria > Pseudomonadales > Pseudomonadaceae > Pseudomonas > Pseudomonas sp. X10. The sequence continues at coordinate 4,900,610 of NZ_CM142677.1, forward strand.
AGCCTGAAGGGGATCGACGGCAGCCGCATCCAGCTCAACAGCGCCAGCGCCATCGACCTGCGCTATAGCGCGGAGCAACGCCTGATGACCCTAGTGCGGGGCGAGGTCAGCTTGGACAGCAACGCCAACGATCGCCGACCGTTCCACATCAACACCCGCGTGGGTGACCTGCAAACGAGCAACGGCCAATTGCTATTGCGGGAGAACAGCCAAGGCCTTCTGCTTGCAGTGAAACGCGGTGAAGTCGCGCTGTTCCCCTCCTCGTCCACCACCCCGCACCTGGTGCACCCAGGTGAAACCCTGCAACTGGACAGCCTCGGGCAGTTCCAGGCGGTCAAGCTGCACAGCGACCCGTGGGGCTGGACCGATGGCGTGCTCAGCGTGCAGCAGATGCCGCTCGGTGAGTTCGTCGACGAGCTGTCGCGCTACCGCCCGGGCCTGCTGCGCTGTGCGCCAGAAGTCGCCGGCCTGAAGGTATCCGGCACCTATCAACTGGCGGATACCGACCAGATCCTGCAACTGATCGCCCACTCACTGCCGGTGCGCATCGACTACCGCACGCGTTATTGGGTGAGCATCAGCGCCGCCTGAAAAATAGTTGAAAAATAATGAGGTGGAATCTCATTCTCGTCCGGCCTGAAGGAACAAAGCCCGAAAAGTGGTCTTCAAAACCTTCAGGAGCGGTCAATGATTCACCCCAGTTCTCCCCGTAACGACAGCCTGCGCAATGCCGTTCGTGCCGCACTGTTCGGCCTGAGCCTGGCCGGCGGCTGCGCTCTGCCAGCTCTGGTCCAGGCGGCGCCGGCCAGCCAGAGCCAGCAGATCGACTGGAATGTCCCAGCCGGCCCACTGGCCACGGCACTGGACCAGTTGGCGCGCCAGGGCGGCCTGAACCTGTCGTTCGATGCGAACAGCCTGCAAGGCAAGACCACCCAAGGTGTGCAAGGCCGGTACGACAGTACCCAGGCCCTGTCCATCCTGCTCCAAGGCAGCGACGTACAAGTGCAGCAGCAGGGTGACAACAGCTTCCTGCTGATCCCCGCCATGGACATCCAGGGCGCAATGGAACTGGGCGCTACCAGCATTTCCAGCAACCGCCTGGGAGAAACCACCGAGCACAGCGGCTCCTACACCACTGGCGCAGTGACCATCGGCAAGGCACCGCAAACCCTGCGCCATACTCCACAGTCGGTCACCGTGGTCACCCGCCAGCGCTTGGACGACCAGAACATCACCAACCTCACCAACCTGCTGGAGCAGACTCCAGGCGTGGTGGTGAACCTCACCGACAGCGAGCGGGTGCAGTACTTCTCGCGCGGCTACTCGATCGACGCCATCCAATACGACGGTGCCACCGTGGTGCAGAGCAGCGGCGGCGGCTCGTTCATCCAGAGCGACTCGGCGATCCTCGACCGCGCCGAGATCTTGCGCGGCGCCACCGGCATGCTGCGGGGCGCGGGCAACCCGTCGGGCACCGTCAACCTGGTGCGCAAGCGCCCCACCCGTGAATTCCAGGGCGAAGGCAGTGTCACCCTAGGGTCATGGGATGCCCAACGCTATGTCGCCGACTTGTCCGGCCCGCTGACCGAGACGGGTAACGTGCGGGGCCGGGTGATCGCCGTGCATGACGACAAGGACCACTTCCAAGACTCGCGCATGGAGCGCAAGGAGATGTTCTATGGTGTCCTGGCCTTCGATCTCACTGACAGCACCACCCTGACCACGGGCCTCGAGTGGACCAAACTCGATGCCACCGGCGCCTGGGGCAACCTGCCCGCCGACTACGACGGCTCGCCCCTACCCTTGGGCCGCAGCACCTACCTGGGTGCCGACTGGAACCGCTGGGACCGCAGCAACCTGCAGACCTTCGCCGAACTCGAGCATGTCTTCGACAATGACTGGACGCTCAAGCTGATGGCCATGCGCACGCACTTCGAGCTCGATGACCATGGTTTCAAGCAGACCTACTTCACCCGCGCCACAGGCGAGGACAACCCGACCAACAACCCCTACCTGATGAACTACCAGGTAACCGAAGGGGATGGCGGCGAGAGCTTGCAGAACAACCTGAGCGCTACCCTCAATGGCCCGTTCGAGCTGTTCGGCAGGACCCACGAGCTGATGCTGGGCGTGGAGCGCATCCGTAACGACTCCTATGCTTCCGCCACCAACTTCGTCACCTCGGGCCAGTTCGATATCCGCGAATGGGACCCCAAGACCAGCCTGCCTGAACCGAACATCAACATCACCGCGCATCCGGTCAGGACCCGCACCACCCAAGAAGCGGCCTACGCCACCTGGCGCATCTCGCTGGCCGAGCCACTGACCGCGATCATCGGCGCACGCGCCAACTGGTACGACTACGAGCAGGAGAACAACACCAGATCGAACGGCAAGTTCAGTGTCGACAACGAGATCGTGCCCTACGCGGCGCTGATCTATGACCTCAACGAAAACTTCAGCACCTACGCCAGCTACACCGAGATCTTCAATCCACAGACCGCGACCGATGCCAGCGGCTCGGTACTCGAACCGATCAAGGGTGAAGCCTACGAAACGGGTATCAAGGGTGAGTTCTACGATGGCCGCCTGAACACCTCCCTGGCATTCTTCCGCATCTACCAGGTCGGCAACCCGCTGGATGATGTCAGCAGCCCCAATCCCTGCCTGCCGAACTACACCAGCGGTTACTGCAAGATCGCGGCCGGCAAGAACCGCAGCCAGGGCTTCGAGCTGGAGATTTCCGGCGAGGTGCTGCCAGGCTGGCAGGTCAGCGGCGGCTACACCTACAACTCCACCGAGTACCTCAAAGACACCCCGGGCAATGCGGGCAACGCGATCCGCACCACCGATCCCAAGCGCATGCTCCGGCTGTTCACCAGCTATCGCCTGCCTGGCGAACTGGAGGCCTGGACCATCGGTGGCGGCGTGCAGGCCCAGAGCGACATCTACAACCGCAGCGGCACTGCCGAGGCCTCGCAGTCGGGCTACGCGGTCTACAACGCCATGGTCAACTACCGCTTCAATGACCACTACTCCCTGCAGTTCAATGCCAACAACATCTTCGACAAGAAGTATTACCGCCAGGTGGCGCCGACGGCTACGGGCTACTACTGGGGTGACCCGCGCAACGTCTCGGTGACCCTGCGCGGTGCCTTCTGATACGAGGCCGGCCTATCGACTCACACAGGTAGGAGCCAGCGTCAGCTGGCGATGGGCCGCCCAGCGGCCCGGCCTGCGGTGAGGCATGAGCGTCACTCCGCCAGCGCATTCATCCGCCCCACCCGCCGGTACGAATGCCGGGCAAAGCACACGAACAGCCCCGCCATCAGCGCCAAGGCCATCGGTAGGCCATGGGGCGCCACGTCCATCGCCGCACCACTGACCAGGGGGCCGACCAGGCTGCCTACACCCCAGAGCAGGCCAACGCTGGCATTGGCGGTGACCAGGTCCTGTCCTTTGAAGCGCTGCCCGATCAGTACCAGCGCCAGGGTGTAGATGCCCCCCGCCACCGCGCCCAACAGCACCAGCAGCGGCCAGAGCAACCAAGTCATCTGCAACAGCCACGGCAGGCCAATGCCGATCGCCATCGCCACCAAGCCGCACATCAAATGCAGCCAGGTGCGCTCGCAGCGGTCGGCCAGCCAGCCCAGCGGCAGTTGGAAGATCATGTCGCCAGCGAACACCACGGTCACCATCAATGCTGCCACGCCCACGGCAAAACCATGGCTGGTGGCATACACCGGCAGCAATGACAGCACCACCGCATCGAAGAACGAGAAGAACAGCACGGCCACGCACAGCGAAGGCGCCACACGGAAGAACCCGGCCAGGGAGAAACTTTTCCCGCCTTCCTCGCCATGCTCTACGTGGTCGTTGGGCACGCTCAGCACAATGCACAGCAGAGCCAAGCCGTAGCAAGCGGTCACGACGCCGGTGACCCACGGGCTGTGCGCACCGATCAGCGCCAGCATTGCCGGGCCGAGCACTTGGAAGCCGGTAAAGCTGGTGGCGTACAGGGCCATGATCTTGCCACGGTTGTGCTCCGGGCACAGTTCGTTGACCCAGGACTCGCCAAGGATGATGGCGATGCCCATGCCGATGCCCAACGTCAGGCGCAACGAGGCCAATAGATAGATAGAGGAGAACGCCCACTCGAGCAGGGCAATGCTCAAGGTGCACAGGCCAAAACACAGCAGGTAGATAGTGCGCCGGGTCAGGTATCGGCAGCAGGCATCGACCATGAATGCCGACAACATCATCCCGGCCGCCGGGATGGCCGAAATGAGCCCGATCTGCAGGGTACTGGCCCCGCTGTCGAGCAGACGCAGGGACACCAACGGCAGGCTCGCCCCCAGGCTGAAACCCACCACCGACACGGCGAACAGAAGGCCCGCCAGCAAACGCTTGTTCATTACCACTCCCGACACACCGGCCCAGGGCGGCTGGGCCCCGGACGGCTACACAATCACTGAAAGATGCTCGAATGCAGGCGCCTGCGGACACGCAAATACGCAGGCCCGATACGCGGCGCGGATCAGTTCAGGCGGCGGGAGGGGAAAAAGTGAAGGCGAACAGGACACTGCGCCGACGCTTGAGCACCGTATCGCTCGGCCACGCCTTGCGCATGGCCCGAACAGGGGGCTGGCAATGGCGGCTGGGGCGTGGGGAACGGCGCATACATCGACTATGCAGGGAAAAAGAGGCGGCACTCTAGGCCAAGGCCGGCCGCCTCGTCAATGGAACGCTCAGCGCTTGCCAGTGGACGGCAGGAACACCACCAGCAAGCCGAACAGCGGCAGGTAGGAGCACAGGCTGTAGACGTACTCGATGCCGCGTAGGTCGGCCAGATAGCCCAGCAGCGCCGCGCCAATGCCGCCAAAGCCGAACATCAGGCCGAAGAAGATCCCGGCGATCATGCCGACATTGCCTGGTACCAACTCCTGGGCATAAACGACGATGGCCGAGAAGGCCGATGCCAGGATGAAGCCGATGACCACGCTGAGCACGGTGGTCCAGAACAGGTCGGCATAAGGCAGCGCCAGGGTGAAAGGCGCCACGCCCAGGATCGAGAACCAGATCACCGCCTTGCGCCCGATACGGTCGCCGATCGGCCCGCCAAAGAACGTGCCGGCCGCCACCGCACCGAGGAAGAGAAACAGGTGCAGTTGCGAACTGGCGACCGACAGGCCGAACTTCTCGATCAGGTAGAAGGTGAAGTAGCTGGTGAAGCTGGCCATGTAGAAGTACTTGGAGAACACCAGCAGGCCCAGCACGACCAACGCCGCGATCACCCGCTGACGGGACAGACCATGGGTTGCCTGCAGCCCAGCGCGGGCCTTGAACTGGTTGAGGTGGCCCTTGTACCAGCGGCGCAGCAGCAAGGTCACGCCAAAGAAGAACAGCCCGGCCAGGCCGAACCAGGCGACGTTGCCTTGGCCAAAGGGAATCACGATGGCCGCCGCCAGCAACGGACCGAAAGCAGACCCGGCGTTGCCGCCGACCTGGAACGTGGACTGGGCCAGACCGAAACGCCCACCCGAGGCCAGGCGGGCAATCCGCGAGGTCTCCGGGTGGAAGGTCGAGGAGCCGATCCCCACGAGGGCCGAGGCCAACAGGATCATCGGGAAACTACCGACGAACGCCAGCATGACGATACCCACCAGGGTGCACAGGGTACCGAGCGGCAGCAGGTTAGGCGTCGGCCGGCGGTCGGTGTAGAAGCCCACCCAAGGCTGCAGCAGCGATGCCGTGATCTGGAAGGTCAGGGTGATCATGCCGATCTGCGCGAAGCTGAGGTCATAGTTGGCCTTGAGCATCGGGTAGATAGCCGGCAGCACCGACTGGATCAGGTCGTTGATCAGGTGCGCCAGGGCGCAGAAGGTGATGATGCGCATCACCAGTGGGCTGCCCTGGGCCGTGGTCGTGGCACTCGCCGGGGGGGTGGTCTGGGTGCTGCTGATGGCCATGGAAAAACATCCGTCCGCGTTGTCGGGATCCAATTATCAGGAAACAACTAGACACAATGCCATTGTTTTTACCGCTTATCATTCACGTACTTGTAAATGGTTCTCAATATATTTAGCATCCATGGACCAATACCCCCGTGATCATTGGGCGAAACCACCCGCCCCAACTGCGAGTTGACTGATCCTCATGAGCCCGATGCCCGCCTTGCAAACCCCTGCCGACCCTGAAAAAGAGGCGCTTGAGTGGTTTTCGCGCCTGCGCAATCCGGCGTGCGGCGAAGCCCTGCTCAGGGCCTTCGAGGCTTGGCGGCAGGACCCGGACAATGCCCGCGCCTATGCCGAGCTCGAAGCGTACTGGGAACAACTGCGCCCACCTCCCGCGCGGCCACGGCCCAGACCCCTCAAGGCCGTACGCAGCCACACCGGCAAAGGCTTGGCGGCGATCTTCCTACTACTGCTCGCGGGCTTGCTGGCCTTCTATTGGCCAGTGCTGCAGCGGCTGGCCTGCGAGCTTTACACCGACGCAGGCGAACGCCGCTCGGTACGCCTGCCCGACGGCTCGACCCTGCACCTGGACAGCGCCAGCGCGGTGAATATCGACCTACGCGGCCGTACCCGCACCCTGCAACTGGTGCAAGGACAGGTGTACCTGGAGGTCATGCTCGATGGCCGGCCTTTCGAAGTGCAGGTCGACGATGCCCGCATCCAGGTGTACGGCACCCGCCTCATGCTGGCCCGCAGCGCCGGGCGCAACGAACTGGTCGTGCTCAGCGGCAAGTCGGGGGTCAACAGCGCTGGCAACGAACGCTTGCTCTCCGCTGGCGAACGGATCACCTTCAACGACCTGCGCATGGACTCGGTGGAAAAAACCGATACCACCGCCCGCACCGCCTGGCGCAGCGGGCACCTGCAAGCGCGGGACATGCCCTTATCCCAGGTGATCGAGCAACTGGCGGGTTATCAGGGCAAGCGCGCCTGGCTGCTGGATGAACAAGCCTCCCATCGGCGTGTCAGCGGCGACTTCAACCTGGACAACGCCGCCATCAGCCTCGAGACCCTGGCCCGCGAGCAGAACCTGAAGGTGAATGATGTGCTCGGCCAGGCATTGATCGTGCGTTGAGCGGCTATTCCGGCTAAGCGGTTGATCGTGCGTAAATTTTTTTTGGGAGGGGTGTTGACAGGGAGGCGTTTCAGGCGAATAATGCGCGCCACTTGGCTACATAGCTCAGTTGGTTAGAGCATAGCATTCATAATGCTGGGGTCCGGGGTTCAAGTCCCTGTGTAGCCACCAAATACGAAAAGGGCTTACCGAAAGGTAAGCCCTTTTTTTATGGCTAGCGGGTGCATGCCTTGGGTCTCATGGTGCTCTTGAGATCCCGCGCCGCCCGCGCGGCGCATCGCGACACAAGGCCTCTCCCACATCGATTGCAACGTGCCATGGCCTGATAGACCGAAGTTTTAGCCCTTGTTTGTACGAAAAAGATATCGCGGTGGCCGCAACAGTCCCCACGCAATACTTCGCCCAGCACCAAGGCTACTGTGGGAGCGGCCTTGTGTCGCGATGCGCCGCGCGGGATCGTAAGGGCGCGAAAAGACTTAAGGCATGCGCCTGGTGACCACCACTGATTCCCCCAGCAATCCGCGAAGAACCTTTTCGAGCATCTCTACCCGAGCCCATCTCGCGCCTACGGCTTCGGCGCAAGCCTCGGACAGAACGACGACCCGGCACTGCCGTCGCCACCCCAGGTGCGGTAGCCCGCCGTGTCGATATGGATACGTCCGGATGGGTAGCGTCCCAGCCCCATGTTCCAGGCTTGCCCATGTTGCTGCCAGAAGCGGCAGAGCGGATTGGGATCAGCCCAGTCCGGCAGCAGCAGGTCGACTGCGAAAGCACGGGTGTGGGCGCTGCCGACAGCTCCGCCGGCGCAAGCATTGAGCCGTGGATCGCGGTAGGCAGAGACCACCTCGAACTGACGCAACTGGCCTTGATCGACCAGGGTCTTGAGCAATTGGAGGGTGGAGCGCACGGCCGGCCATTGGCTGGCAGGCGGTATGGCAAAGGGCGAGGCCCGGCACAGGCGCCAGTCCGACGCCGAACGCAACAACTGGTGGATCGGCACTACCCCGTACAACCGCGCATCCACCAGCATCTCGCGAAAACGCCGGTTCTCGTGGTCACCGGCCCACTGCGCGAACATCCACAGGTCGCGCTCGTCAGCCTGCCCAACCGCCGTCCCCAGACACCCCACGACCAGCAGCAGGCGATTGCCCCAGTGCTTCATGCTCCCCCTCCTCTTCCCCCGGTCCGGGCAATTCATCCAGTATGGGTCCGCCTGCCAACCACCACTGCGGCAACCAACAAGGAGTTAAGCATGCAAAAGATTGCTTTTTCAGGCCTGGCCGCCCTGGCGTTCAGCGGCCTGGCCCTGGCCGACGCCCAATTCGAGCTCGGCGATACGCAACGCGTCACCCGCCTGTTCGCCTACCCCAACAACTGCAGTGTCATTTGTTACCGCGACTGGAGCCTGGAACAGACCGTCGAGCACTACCTGACCCAGAGCGTGCGGCGCGATGGCTATGCCAACGCCCAAGTCCGCGTGACCCGCGACAACGACAAGCTGCATGCCAGCATCAGCGACGTCCCGGCCAACTATGCCGAGCCCCTGCGTGCCCTGCTCGACAGCGGCGAACTGGCCTATCAAGGCGCCAACCGACTCAATCAGGAAGGCAAGTGGGCCTATGACTGGTACCTGTTCCTGCCACTGGGCATGGCCCTGGAAAACCGCCGCAGCATCGAGCTGCTGCACTTTCCACCTGACTATTCGCTGACCCAAGCCCAGGACTACCTACGCTCCAACACCACCGACCGCTGGGCCGAACTGCTGACCTTCAATGGCGTCGACGCGGCGCAGACCTCGGCCTACCAGACCATCGTCGACATCGCCCCGATCGCCGCCCCGGCCAGCGCCGGCAAGGACCTGGAGGGTGTGTACGATTACTTCCGCGACTATCAGTTGCGCATGGTCAAGGAGATGACCCTGAGCCACAGCGGCCAGGCCCTACCCATGGTCGCCTTCGGCGCCCCGGTGCGCAGCTGGATCCAGCAGCAGTATGGGCCGAAGCTTGATGTACTGGGGCTGGCGACCATCAGCCCGGCCCCCGGCAGCGAGGTATCGGTGCTCGGCAGCAATCACCCGAGTGCGATCTGGTACGCGGCCGACCCGGCCAACAACGGTGGCGATCAGGACAAAGCCGACGAAGCAGGCCTGAAGATGATGGGCCAGGACCTCAGCGCTGCCTGCTGGCAGGCCGGCATGGGCCGCACCCCCCGGGCCGACGCGCAGCTGACGCTGCAGGCCTGCACCCAGAAGTGGCAGGTGACAGCGAAGAAGCAGACCTGCGAACTGTTCTTCCGCACCCTGCGCGACATGACCCCGGAGCAAGCCAGGGCCAAGTGCAATACGGGAGCTGTTACACGGAGTTTGAGAACCTTGCACAAACCATTCGAGGTCGAATGATCCAGCGGTCTTGGGAAATGATCCGCTAGCCGTAGACACGGGCTTGCCCGCGATACGTCAGTGCAGGCGGCACCTCGTCAAGACGGGTGCCGCTCACTCGATCGCGGGCAGGACTGGACGCCGCCCGCTCAAGCCAACGGCCGCAATCGGTACTGCGGCGGCAACTGCGCGAAGCCGCTGATGGTGGTGTCCAGGCTCTTCCAACGGCCATCCTTGATGCCATAGATGCACCCGTGGATCGACAGGCTCTGCCCACGGTGCCAGGCGTTCTGCACGATGCTGGTATGGCCGACGTTGGCCACTTGCTGGATGACGTTGAGCTCGCACAAGCGATCGACCTTGGCCTCGCCTTCCAGGGCGGCCAGCTCGTCGCGTTTTTCATAGTAAAGGTCACGGATCGAACGCAACCAACCGTCGATCAGCCCCAACTGGTTGTTCTGCATCGCCGCACGCACGCCGCCGCAACCATAATGGCCAGTGACCAGGATATGTTTGACCTTGAGCACATCCACCGCGTACTGGATCACCGACAGGCAGTTGAGGTCGGTGTGCAGCACCACGTTGGCCACGTTGCGGTGCACGAACAGGTCGCCCGGCAACATGCCGACGATCTCGTTGGCCGGCACCCGGGCATCGGAGCAGCCGATCCAGAGGAACTCGGGGCTCTGCTGGCGCGCCAGCTTGGCGAAGAATTCGGGATCGCGCTGGGTGATCGCGTCAGCCCAGCGTGCGTTGTTGTCGATCAGTTCCTGCAGGTCGTGCATGTCAGTGCCTCATCAAGGGTGCGCTTGTATGACTGGACCTGCAGCCGCCAGGGTCACACCCTATTCGAACAAGGTGCAGGCCATCACCAGGGCGTCTTCGCGACCGCCGGCTACCGGGTAGTAGTCGCGGCGCCGACCAACCTCATTGAAACCATAGCGCTCGTACAGACGGTAGGCCGACTGATTGCTGGCACGCACCTCAAGGAAGCACTCACGACCGTTGAGCGCGTAGGCGCGGCTCATCAGGTGCTCGAGCAAGCGCAGGCCCAGCCCACGGCCCTGGCTTTCCGGTTTGACGGTGATATTGAGCAGGTGCGCCTCGTCGATGATCACGTTGATCACCCCATGGCCCACCTGTTGCCCGCCCTCGAACATCAGCCAGATTTCATAGGACTTGAGTCCATCGAGGAAGATGCCTCGCGTCCAGGGGTGGCTGAAAGCGGCGTATTCGATCTTCAGCACGGCATCCAGATCCGCCTCGGTCATCCGGCGGAAACTGATCGAGTCACTCATTCAACGGGTTTCCAGCGCGCCATCAGCCGGCGCATCGCTTGCCAGACGTCCGCCTTGCGCTGCGGCTCGTCCATCAACAGTTCAAGGCCGGGCAAGGCCCAGGCGTCGCCCAGGCCCTTGACCGACAGTTCGCGGTAATAGGCGTCGTCCTGCGCCTCGCCGGCAAAGCGCACGGCAGGCAGACCGACCAGCCACAGGCAGGTGCAAGGCGCCACCTCCATCTGCACCTGGACAAAACCCTGGACGAAGTCGCGCGCCGCTTCCGGGCCCTGGTCCAGGCTGCCCCGGGTCAGCAGCGGCCAGCGCACAGGCTCGCCGATGATCTGCGGGCTGTCGGGCAGGCCGGCGGCGCGCAGCATGTCTTTGAGCAGCAGGTAGGACGGGTCGCGGCTCTGGAACGGCTGGCCGGTGGCCAACTCCACCAACAGCAGGCAACTGCCAGCGCGCAGCAACTGGAGGGCGAAGCGCGGCGGTGGCACTGGTGCCGGACGGGGCGCCGGCGCTTCTTCCGTGGTCTCGACCGGCTTGCTCGCAGGCTTGGGCGTGCTGCCAGGCCGGGGGATCTCGATCTTCGGCCGTTCGCCGGAGCGGACTTGGGGTGCCGCAGGCGCTTCGGCAGAGGCCGGCGCGGTTGACCGCACCTCGATCTCGACATCCTCGACCGGCGCCACCGGCAACAGCAACTCCGGCCGCGACGGTGCGGCGAACGGCAGTTCGGCACGCGGCAGCCAATGCACCACTTGCATGGCGGAAAGGTAGGCGCGACGGCGGGACTCGGTCAGCAAGGCACGGGTATCCGGGGAACGAAATCAGTCGGCCATTCTAACGCCGTTGCCTGCATTGCGCCGCAACTGGCCGGCGGAAATTTTGTCGCTGGTGCCGACTTGCCCGCGAACAGGCCGCTGAACCCGCCGACAAAACCTGAGTGATCCGCATTACAGACCAAGGGGTGAAATCCTCCCCCCTGGATGCAGTACAATTGCCCCTTTTATTTGGCAACGAGTCGACCCGCCAATGATCGAACCCAAGCGCGTCCTGCGCGCCCTAGCCGAACACTGGGCCCTGCTCGAGCCGCTGTGCGAGCGTTTCGACCAGGGCACCATGAGCCTGGTCGAGCTGCGCCTGCAATTGGCCCAGCAGCAACTGGAAAGCACGCCCCAGGACATCACCCAGCTGCTCGACGTATGGATCCGCCTGGATATCCTGGTGCCGGTGGCCAAGAGCCCGAACCGTTTCGAGCTCAATGCCCAGATCCATGACTTCCTCGCCTACCTGCGCCGTGAGCATCGCCTGGGCCTGTGCCTGGAGATCGAAGCCTACCTGCGCCACCTCGAGCGCCTGGCCGGGCATATCCAGGACGCCTTCGACAACCGCGACAGCGACGACCTGGCGCGTCAGTTGCGCCTGCTCGACATGCGCGTGCGCGATGTGCTGAAAAAGCTCGACAACGATGAGCAGGCGCTGGTCGCCGTAGCCGAGCGGGCCAAGACCAGCGACCGCCAGATCCCGCTGCGCCAGCGTTATGCCGAGGTCCTGGCGACCTGGGACGAGTATGTCGAGCCGATGATCCAACTGGTCAACGCCGACGGCGCCTTCGAGCAGGGTGTGCGCAAGGTCGAGACCGTGCTGCTGCGCCTGCTGGGCGAGCAAGCGCGCCTGGGTCACCTGGTCGACGACGACATGCTGCTGCGCACCCACGCGCGCATCCTCGAGATGCAGACCAGCGCCCAGCTCACCTTGCGCCACGCCCGTGAACTGCTGCTGCCGTTGCGTGAAGAAGCCCGACGGCACAACGCCGTGACCCGTGGCGCAGCGCTGGCCCTGTCGGTGATCCGGCGCAAGGGCCTGGACGCCGTACCGCAAGCCGCCATGCCGATGTTCACCCGGCCGCAGAGCACCTTTCTCGGCAGCGCCAGCCAGGTCGAGGCCTATGTCTACGCCCTCGCCCGTTTCGAACCCAAGCCTGCGCAGTTCCCCAAGGCGCACAAGAACCACAAGGGCGCCCCACCGCGCGCGCCGCGCACGGTCAAGGAAATGCTCGAACGCTGCGAGGACGCCCTGCCCCTGCCGGACCTGATGGTCTGGCTGTTGGAGCAGGAGCCCGAAGGCGCCACCGACGAGCTGCTGTACTGGTTCTCGCGCCTCTCGCGGGAAAAGCGCTTCAGCCGCGAGCGTCTCGGGCGCCGTGAATACACCACCCGCGAACACCTGGTCAGCCTGCGCTCCTTTGCCCTGACATCCAGCCGCGAACCTTCGCCAGAATCCAACGCGAGCCCTGCCCATGCATCTTGATCTTTCCGAACTGTCCCAGCTCGCACCGATCTTCCGCGAGCTGTTCAAGGGCTTCCACATCAGCCGCCGTGACCCCGAGCTGTACGCCCAGCTGTCCAACTTCCAGGACCAGTACCGTGGTCTGTTCAAGGCTCTGGGTTTCGAACTGGTGTGCGACACCCGTGGCTTCTACTACTTCGTGCCCGAACAGGCCGCCGCGCAAGTCAACAAGACCGCCCAGCGCCTGTCGCTGTTCACCTTCATCCTGGTCGAGCACCTGGCCGATCAGGGCCGCGACCCGATGTCGGTGCTCGACGGCGGCAGCCTCGGCCGTGACGAGCTGCCTTCGCTGCTGGAGAAGTACCGCGACCTGTTCATCCAGGCCGAGGTGCAGACCTCGGACGAGCTGGAAGAGAAAATCATGCGCCGCATGACCCAGCTGGGCTTCGCCCATGAAGAGAACGGCATCTACCGCTTCCTGCCGCCGATGCACCGCTTCCTCGACGTCTGCCTGTCGGTACAGCAAGACCGCGACCTGGCCGCCAGCCTGCACAGCGCCCTGCCGCTGCCGACGCCGGTACTGGTCGAGGAAGAGAGCACCGAGGAACTGAACCGCACCGACGACCCGCTCGACCTGAGCCCGTTCGAGGAAAGCGAAGAAGAGGCCCTGGCCCGGGCCATTGCCGAAGAGCAACAGGAGATTGACGCATGAGCCAGGACCGCTACGGCATCCGCCGCTTCGCACTGCTCAACACCGCCGGCTACAGCCTCGGCCTGTTCCCCCTGGAACACCCACTGTCGGTCTACGGCGCCAACAACCTGGGCAAGAGCGCCTCGATCAACGCCCTGCAGTTCCCGATCCTGGCGCGCATGTCCGACATGAGCTTCGGCAAGTACAGCCTGGAACAGTCGCGGCGCTTCTACTTCGCCACCGACACCAGCTACATCCTCTGCGAGGTCAACCTGCCCCACGGCCCACACGTGATCGGCGTGGTCGGCCGAGGCCCGGGCGGCGGCTTCGGCCACCAGTTCTTCGCCTATGCCGGCGAGCTGGACTTGTCCCACTACCAGAAGAACGACACCTGCCTGCGCCAGAAGGAGCTGTTCACCAACCTCGAGCGCAACGGCCTGAAAGCCTACGAGCTCAAGCCGGATGAGCTGCGCCGGTTGCTGGTCGGCGGCCACACCTCGGTGCCGCTGGACCTGACCCTGATCCCGCTGCGCTCGACCAGCGAACAAAGCCTGAAGACCTTCCGCGCCCTGTTCATCAACCTGCTGCACATGCGCGAGATCACCGCGGCCAAGCTCAAGCAGCTGTTCCTCGATGCCTTCGAGCACAGCCTGCGCTCGGGCAGCGTCGACTACATCGCCGCCTGTGAGGAAGCCTTCCGCGACGTGCGCCGCATGGAGCAGGACTACAACGCCCTGGTCGCCGCCGGCCCTCTGGTCGAGGCCCTGGCCAACGGCGTGGCCCAGCGCGACATCCTGCGCGGCAAGCTGCACCGCCTGTCACCCCTGCTCGATACCCTGCTCGGCACCTGGCAGGACTACGCCATGGCGCGCAAGGAAGAGCTGACCATCCAGGCCGAGCACTACCAGAACGAGCAGGACGGGCTGCAGAACACCCAGCGTAGCGGCACCCAGGAGCTGATGCGCCTGGAGCGCGAGATCACCGGCATCCAGCGCTGGCTCGGCGAGCTGTCGGTGCTCAAGCACCGCTTTGCCCTGGTCGATGACGTCAAGGTCCTGGAACAGCAACTGCTGGCCGCCAAGGACGCCCACGACGAACTGGCCGGCGCCCTGGCCCAGTCGCGCCAGTTCAGCGCCGAAGACTTGGACGAACGCCTGCGCGATCTGGAGAAACGCCTGAAGTCGGTCAAGCAGCAGCTCGACCACGCCGACAACAACAGCTATGCGCGCCTGCGTGAAGAGTTCTCCCAGCAGGATGTCGAGCGCCTGATGCGCCTGTTCAACGGCGCGCTGTTCAGCCTGCCGCTAGGTGAGCGCGGCATCGAACTGGACGACAGTGACCTGTGGGTGAAATCCCTGGAAGCGGTGCTCGACGGCTTCAAGGGCGAGCGCTTCGAGGCTCCGGGTCTGTCCATCGACCTGTCGCACATCGACCCGCCTGCCCTGCAGGCACTGGCCGACCGTGCCGCCCTGCGCGACCAAAAGGAGCGCCTGGAGAAGGAGCTCAAGCAGCTCAAGACCCAACAAGCCGTGGCCGCCGACCGTGCCGCGAGCAAGACCCAGACCGAAGCCCTGTACCAGCAGGTGCTGGATGCGCAGAAAGCCCTGGAAGACTTCCGCCGCACCCAGACCCTCGCCGCCGAAGAGCCGGAGAAACTGGAGCAACTGGCCCAGTTGGAAGCCGCCCAGGACGAACTCAAGCGCTCCAGCGATGCGTTCACCGAGCGCGTCCAACAACTGTCGGCCAAGCTGCAATTGGTAGGCCGCCAGATCGCCGACCTGGAAGCCAAACAACGCACCCTCGAGGACGCCCTGCGCCGACGCCAGCTGCTGCCGGCCGACCTACCGTTCGGCACGCCGTTCATGGAGCCGGTAGACGACTCCATGGACAACCTGCTGCCGCTGCTCAACGACTACCAAGACAGTTGGCAAGGTCTGCAGCGCGTCGACGGCCAGATCGAAGCCTTGTACGCCCAGGTACGCCTCAAGGGCGTGGCCAAGTTCGACAGCGAAGACGACATGGAGCGCCGTCTCCAGTTGCTGATCAACGCCTATGCACACCGCACCGACGAAGCCCTGACCCTGGGTAAGGCACGCCGTGCCGCGGTCACCGACATCGCCCGGACCCTGCGCAACATCCGCAGCGACTACGACAGCCTCGAGCACCAATTGGCACTGTTCAACCGCGAGATCAACAAGCGCCAGGTGTCCAACCTGGAGAGCTTCCGGATCGTTCTGGCACCGAACAAGGAAGCGCTCAAGCACATCGACCAGATCATTCACAGCGCCGGCCAGTACGAGGAAGGCGAGACCCTGTCGGTGTTCGACCTGAGCCAGAGCGCCGAGCAGGACAACAAGAACGAAGAGGCCAAGGAATACCTGGCGCGGCTGGTGGCGGCCAACCACAACCAGCTGGGCCTGAAGGACCTGTTCGAACTGGCCTTCGAAATCACCAAGGTCGGCGGCCAGCCGGTGATCCACACTGACATCGACGGGGCAGCGTCCAACGGCACCACCATGACCATCAAGGCGCTGACCAACATGTACCTGTTGCTGCACCTGATGGACCGCGACCTCGCCGGCCGCGTGCGCCTGCCCTACTACCTGGACGAAGCGGCCGACATCGACGAACGCAACCAGGCCGCGCTGCTGGAGACCAGCCAGCAACTGGGCTTCGTACCTATCCTGGCAAGCGTCAAGCCACAGGTCTCGGCAAGGGTGGCGATCGACCTGGAAGGCGGAAGTGGGCCGAATGGCATCTACATCGACGAGGCGGACTGGAAGTTCATCAGTCGTCGCGATGAGGTGAAAGCGATCGTGCGGGAGGATGAGACCGAAGAACTGGCCTGATTGGCTGCAACTGGGGCCACTTCGCAGCCCGTTCCTACAAGCTTGCAGGAGCGGGCTTGCCCGCGATTGGAGGGCAAGGCCCTCCCGGAAACCAACGCGGTGTTATTGGGCCCACGGCAAAATCGGAATCGCCGTCACCGCATTTTGCGGGCTGCCTTCGATCACCCGGTCGCTGTACACCAGGTAGACCAGGGTATTGCGCTTCTTGTCGAGAAAGCGCACCACCTGCATGGTCTTGAACACCAGCGAGGTGCGCTCCTTGAACACTTCCTCACCGTCCTTAAGCTGCCCCTTGAAAGTAATAGGCCCGACCTGACGGCAGGCGATGGACGACTCGGCACGATCCTCGGCCAGGCCCAGGCCGCCCTTCAGGCCACCGGTCTTGGCCCGCGACAGGTAGCAGGTCACCCCGTCCACTTTCGGATCATCGAAGGCCTCGACCACGATGCGGTCGTTCGGCCCGACGAACTTGAACACGGTCGACACCTGACCGATCTCCTCAGCCCCCGCCAGCATCGGCAACGCCAACGCGGCGACAGCAAGCATCCTTTTCAGCACGGTATTTTCCTCAAACCAAGACCAGGTTGTCGCGATGCACCAGCTCCGGCTCGGCAACATAACCGAGCAAGCCTTCGATGGCCTCGGAGGATTGGCCGATAATCTTCTGCGCCTCCAGGGCGCTGTAGTTGGCCAGGCCGCGAGCCACTTCCTGGCCATCTGGCCCGACGCACACCACCATCTCGCCACGGCGGAAGCTGCCCTGTACGGTCTTGACCCCAACCGGCAGCAGGCTCTTGTTGGCCTCACGCAGGGCGCGCACGGCACCGGCGTCAAGCACCAGGGTGCCACGGGTCTGCAAGTGGCCAGCCAGCCACTGCTTGCGCGCAGCGATCATGCCACGCTCCGGCGACAGTAGGGTGCCTAGACGCTCGCCGGCCTTGAGACGGTCCAGCACGCGCTCCAGGCGGCCGCCGACGATGATGGTGTGCGCACCCGAGCGAGCGGCCAGACGCGCCGCGCGCAGCTTGGTCTGCATGCCGCCACGGCCCAGCGCACCACCAGTACCGCCAGCGACCGCGTCCAGGCCTGGGTCGTCGGCACGGGCTTCGCTGATCAACTGGGCATCGGGGTTGCTGCGCGGGTCAGCGTCGAACATGCCGTCGCGGTCGGTAAGGATCACCAGCAGGTCGGCCTCGACCAGGTTGGCCACCAGCGCCGCCAGGGTGTCGTTGTCGCCGAAGCGGATCTCGTCGGTGACCACGGTATCGTTCTCGTTGATCACCGGCACCACACCGAGCTCGACCAAGGTGCGCAGGGTGCTGCGGGCGTTCAGGTAACGCTTGCGGTCGGACAGGTCGTCATGGGTCAGGAGAATCTGCGCGGTGTGCTTGCCATGCTCGGCGAAGCTCGACTCCCAGGCCTGCACCAGGCGCATCTGGCCGATCGACGCAGCAGCCTGCAGTTCGCTCATCGCGCTCGGTCGCTTGGCCCAGCCCAGTTGGCTCATGCCGGCCGCCACTGCCCCGGAGGACACCAGCACCAACTCGACGCCCGCCTCTCGCAGCGCCACCATCTGCTCGACCCAAACGGCCATGGCCGCACGATCCAGGCCCTTGCCATCCGCCGTCAGCAGGGCGCTGCCGATCTTGACGACCCAACGCCGCGCACCTGTCACCTTGCTCCGCATCTTCTTCCAACCTATGTCGATCTGTAGATACCGTAGATACCAAAACGCCGCTCCAGAGAGCGGCGTTTAGTGTACTGCAACCGGTCAGTCGCGCACGTAAATGATTTCCGGACCGTCGTCGTCGTCCTCGTCATCCCAATCGTCATCGTCACCGATGTCGTGCACGCTCTTCACGCCGCTACGGCGCAAGGCACGTGCGTCGTCCAGGGCCTGCAGCTGGGCACGGGCCTCGTCTTCGATACGCTGGTCGAGGTCGGCCAGCTCTTCGGCGTAGGCCGGGTCGTTGGCCAGCCGGTCGGCGCGGTCTTCCAGATAGCGCATGATGTCATGGCTGATCTGCTCGGTGCCCTGCTTGGAGATGGCCGAGATCACATAGACCGGACCTTCCCACTGCAGGCGTTCGACCACTTCCTTGACACGCTCGTCACGTTCATCGTCCATGACCATGTCCGCCTTGTTCAGCACCAGCCAGCGATCACGCTCGGCCAGCGACGGACTGAAGCGGGTCAGCTCGTTGACGATGATCTCGGCGGCATCGGCGGCGCTGCTTTCGTCCAGTGGTGCCAGGTCGACGAGGTGCAGCAACAGGCGGGTACGCGCCAGGTGCTTGAGGAAGCGGATACCCAGGCCGGCACCGTCGGAGGCACCTTCGATCAGGCCAGGGATGTCGGCGATGACGAAGCTCTTCCAACGGTCGACGCTGACCACGCCCAGGTTCGGCACCAGGGTGGTGAACGGGTAGTCGGCGACCTTCGGCTTGGCGGCCGAGACCGAGCGGATGAAGGTGCTCTTGCCGGCGTTGGGCAGGCCGAGCAGGCCGACGTCGGCCAGGACTTTCATCTCCAGTTTCAGGTCCCGCTGGTCGCCCGGCTTGCCTGGGGTGGTCTGGCGTGGCGCGCGGTTGGTGCTGGACTTGAACCGAGTGTTGCCCAGACCGTGCCAGCCGCCTTGGGCGACCAGCAACTTCTGGCCCGGAGTGACCAGATCGCCGATCACTTCCTGGGTGCTGGAGTCGATCACCGTGGTGCCGACCGGTACGCGCAGGATCAGGTCGTCGCCCTTCTTGCCGGTGCAGTCGGTGCTGCCACCGTTGGCGCCACGCTGAGCCTCGAAATGCCGGGTATAACGATAATCGACCAGGGTGTTGAGGTTATCGTCGGCAACCATGTACACCGAGCCGCCGTCACCACCGTCACCGCCGTTAGGGCCACCGTTCTCAATGAACTTCTCGCGGCGGAAGCTCATGCAACCGTTACCGCCGTCACCGGCCTTGACCCGGATCGATACTTCGTCAACAAACTTCATAAAAACCGCCTCTCGTCAGGTGACGAGCTGAATGACTCAAAGACATAAGGCTCTTGCAAAAATGAGCGCGGCGACCCCCGTCAACGATCGCAGATACCAGCGCCGGCAGCCCATACAAACAGTTTTGCAAGAGACTCACTCCACAAACGAAAAAGCCCCGTCGCAAGACGGGGCTTCTCCAGCGACATCGCGATCAGGCCGCGACAACGCTCACATAGCGACGGCCGAACTCGCCTTTCTTCTCGAACTTGATCACGCCCTCGATCTTGGCGAACAGGGTGTGGTCCTTGCCCATGCCAACGCCGTAGCCGGCGTGGAACTGGGTGCCGCGCTGGCGAACGATGATGTTGCCGGCCTTGATGACCTGGCCGCCATACATCTTCACGCCAAGGCGTTTAGATTCTGAGTCGCGACCGTTACGGGTACTACCACCAGCTTTTTTGTGTGCCATGGTTCAATTCTCCAAAAATTGGGATTAAGGCGATTAAGCCTGAATACCGGTGATTTTGATCTCGGTGAACCACTGGCGGTGGCCCATACGCTTCATGTGGTGCTTACGGCGACGGAACTTGATGATGCGCACTTTGTCGTGACGGCCTTGCGAAACGACTTCAGCCACAACCTTGGCACCAGCGACGACTGGAGCGCCGATGTTCACGTCGTCGCCATTGGCGACCAGCAGAACGCGGTCGAAAGTCACGGATTCGCCAGTGGCGACTTCCAGTTTTTCGATCTTCAGGTATTCACCTTCGGCGACTTTGTACTGCTTGCCACCGGTAACAATTACTGCGTACATGGGTATTTCTCCAATAATCCTGCTCACCCAGCACTTTATAGGAAGAGTATTGGCTGGCATGGCTGCAAAGGGCTGGAACGGCCCGGTGCAATTGCGTAAGGCAGGTGCTGCCCAGGGAAGTTCAGGGTGCGCGATTGTACGCAAGCCTACCGGCCCTTGCAAGTCCCGCCCCCGGCCCACGGGCACCGCGCCTTGACACACCGGGACCCGCGACCTAGCATGCCGCGCAACCTCAATGGAGCAGCCGATGCAACCCCAAGCTTTCTACCGCGCGGTAGCTGACGATTTCAGCGCCGTTGACGAGATCATCAAGAAGCAGCTGACCTCGCGCGTGCCGCTGGTATCGAAGATCGGCGACTATATCACTTCCGCTGGCGGCAAACGCCTGCGGCCCCTGCTGGTGCTGCTGTGCGGCAAGGCCCTGGGCCGCGAAGGTGACGACCTGCGCCTGCTGGCCGCGACCATCGAGTTCCTGCACACCGCCACCCTGCTGCACGACGACGTGGTCGACATGTCCGGCATGCGCCGTGGCCGCTCCACCGCCAACGCCCTGTGGGGCAATGCCCCGAGCGTACTGGTCGGCGACTTCCTGTACTCGCGTTCGTTCGAGATGATGGTCGAGCTCGGCTCCATGCCGGTCATGCAGATCCTCTCCAAGGCTACCCGCGTCATCGCCGAAGGCGAGGTTCTGCAGCTGTCCAAGGTGCGCGACGCCAGCACCACCGAAGAGGTGTACATGGATGTCATCCGCGGCAAGACCGCGATGCTGTTCGAAGCCTCGACCCATAGCGCCGCCGCCCTGGCCGAGGCCAGCACCGAGCAACGCGAAGCCCTGCGTACCTTCGGCGACCACCTGGGCGTGGCCTTCCAACTGGTCGACGACCTGCTCGACTACAAGGGCGACGCGCAGACCCTGGGCAAGAACGTCGGTGACGACCTGGCCGAAGGCAAGCCCACCCTGCCGCTGATCTACACCATGCGCGAAGGCACTGCCGAACAGGCCGCGCTGGTGCGCCAGGCGATCCAGAAGGGCGGTATCGAAGACCTCGAGAGCATTCGTGCCGCCGTCGAAGCCTCCGGTGCGCTGGACTACACCGCCCAGTTGGCCCGCGACTACGTCGCCCGCGCCATCGCCTGCCTGGAAGCCCTGCCCGCCAGCGAATACCGCGACGCCCTGGCCGAACTCAGCGAGTTCGCGGTCGCCCGCACCCACTGACGCCTCCCGGCCCGTCGCCATGACGGGCCAGTTTCCCCATTGACCGACAAAACCTCATATAATGTGGGCTTTATCCCTGTCTGTCTTGAGGAAACCTAGTGAGCACTTTGCCACCCTGCCCTAAATGCAACTCCGAATACACCTATGAAGACGGCACCCTGCTGGTCTGCCCGGAGTGCGCCCATGAGTGGTCGGCCAACGGCGAAGCCGAGGCTGCCACTGATGAAGTGGTGAAAAAGGATTCAGTCGGCAATGTCCTGCAGGACGGCGACACCGTGACCGTGATCAAGGACCTGAAGGTCAAGGGCTCGTCCCTGGTGGTCAAGGTCGGTACCAAGGTCAAGAACATCCGCCTGTGCGACGGCGACCACGACATCGACTGCAAGATCGATGGCATCGGCGCCATGAAGCTGAAGTCGGAGTTCGTGCGTAAGGTCTGATGCCCTGCGGCCCGGGGCTGCCACCGCAGCCCCGACAGATTCTGCAACAGAGTCCCTGCCCGCCCAGGAAAAAAACCGCCAATAGGCACTTGCTATTCTGATAATAAGAATTATTCTCATCGGGACGCTTTCCAATGGAGAATAGCCATGACTTATCTGATCGACGCCTGGCTTGATCGCCCCCACCCCTATCTACGCATTCTGCACCGGGAAACCGGCGAGGTCTGTGCCGTGATCGAGGAAGACGCTCTCGATGAACTGCGCGACCAAGGTGACCTGGACCTCAATGGCTTGAATTCGAACGAACCGATCGTGCTCAAGGAGCTGGTACGCAACCTGTTCCTGTTCTGCTATGCCCGGGCGTTGCGCCCTGGTGGGACGGACTGGAATTGAACAAGGCAGGTACCACTGGCTCCTACAGGGCCAGTGCCAGGTAGGGGCCAGCGGCAGCTGGCGATGGGCCGCAAAGCGGCCCTGAAGCAGGTCTCTTACAGAACGTCGAGCAGCTCGACGTCGAACACCAGCACACTGTGCGGCGGGATGCTGCCAACGCCCTGGGCACCGTAGGCCAGTTCGCTCGGCACATACAGGCGCCACTTGCTACCAGCATTCATCAGTTGCAGAGCTTCGGTCCAACCGGCAATCACGCCGCCAACCGGGAACTCGGCTGGCTGACCGCGCTCGTAGGAGCTGTCGAACACGGTGCCGTCGATCAGGGTGCCGTGGTAATGGGTGCGGACGTTGTCTTCACGACCAGGCTTAGCGCCTTCACCAGCGGTCAGCACCTCGAACTGCAGGCCCGAAGCCAGGGTGGTGATGCCTTCGCGCTTGGCGTTTTCAGCCAGGAACGCCTTGCCTTCAGCAGCAGCGGCTTCAGCCTTGGCGGCAGCTTCGGCTTGCATGACTTCACGGATGACCTTGAAGCTGGCCGACAGGTCTGCCTCGCTCACACGGCTTTCCTGGCCGTTGAAGGCGTCGGTCAGACCCGCCAGGATGGCTTCCAGGTTCACGCCTGGTGGCGGGTTGTCACGCAGCTGGCCGCCCAGTTGACGGCCAATGCCGTAGCTGACGCGGGTTTCGTCGGTGGACAGGTTGAGTTCGGACATTAGCTTGCTCCGCTGCAGGGCGCACGACAGCCGCGCCCTTTATGAAAAGGGCGAGCAGCCTAGCACACTGCAATGCTGCGAATCAGCTACCAGGCTGAACGCTGGGACATCGGCACCTTCAGGTCTTCTTCAGGCTGGGCAGCCATGCCGCACATCTCATCCTGCACCGACCAGTGCACCAGATTCATCGATAACAGCGGCAGCGCGTGCAGCAATTGACGTGCATCCTCCACCGAGTGCAAGCGCAGACGTTGCCCGCGGCTGTCAGCCAGCGGATGGGGATGCCCTTGGATACGGGCTTCGAGCAGGTAATCACCACCTTCGATGGCGATCAAGTTGAGTTCCTCGACATGGCCAGCCCTGGCCTGGGTATTGAGTTCATGCAGATTCATGAGAGCACCTCGCGATGGGGGACCACGCGTGACTGCTCATTTTTCGTACAGCCCTGGGAAAAGCACAAGGCAAATACGCAACCGCCCGTCCGTTTTGCAACGGGCGGGCGGTGTGTGCGGCACGAGGCAGACCAGGGTCAGTGCTTGGTGACCTTGTCCAGATACCCCATGGCGAAGGCCGAGACTACAAAAGTCATGTGGATGACCACGTACCACAGCAGATAGTCGGTCGAGATGTTCTGCGCATCCATGAACACACGCAGCAGATGAATCGAGGAGATCGCCACGATCGAAGCGGCCACCTTCATCTTCAGCGAAGAAGAGTCCATCTTGCCCAACCAACTGAGCTTCTCCTTGTCCTCGTCGATGTCCAACTGCGAGACGAAGTTCTCGTAGCCGGAGATCATGACCATCACCAGCAGGCCGCCAACTAGGGCCATGTCGATCAGCGAAAGGATCACCAGGATCAGGTCGGCTTCGCTCAGGGCGAAGACATTGGGCAGTACGTGGATGACTTCTTGAAAGAACTTCAGCGCCAGGGCCAGCAGGCCCAGCGAAAGGCCGAAATAGATCGGAGCGAGCAGCCAGCGCGAGGCATACATCGCATTTTCGATGAAACGTTCCATGGGGAAAACTCGTCAGGTGGCGAAACAGCGGGCGCGAGTATAGCCAGCCACCGATGACAGAAAAAGCCTGCGGCATGCTGCCTCAGCATGGAATCCCGGCGTTTCAGCTCTCCGGATGGAACTGATAGTCGCCCAGGTTGTGCAGCCGTTCGCCATTGATCCGTCGCAATTGCGCCTGCAGGTGCAGGCACCAGATCTGCGGGTCGTCGGCGACCTGATAACCATGCAAGGTCAGGCTGTCGACGATGGCGTTGAGCACCGACTCAGCCACCAACGGGCCATGGAAGGGTCCCTGGGCCTTGATGGCTGAAGGTTGCTCGCCCGCCATGCCGGCGGCGAAGAGCAAGGTCCACATGCCGTTTTCGCCGGCCAGTGGACGGATGCTGCACTCAATGCGGGTCACCAGGCCCAAGCATTGACGGGTGAGGCAGAGGTTACGCGGCATAGCGGCGGCCCTCGGTAAACCTTGTTCCAGCCCACGGAGGGAGGGCTGTTGTCCATCCTGAACCCAAAAACTGTCCATGAGTTCCAGCATAGATGACCGACGGTAGCAGCTGGAAAACCGGCGCCGAACGGTCATGCCGCCCGTGTTCGCCGGTTTATTGACTCAGGCCGGTTTGGCCTGGGCGATGACCTGCTCGAGGTGCTCCTTCTCGGCTTCCTTGATCTCTTCCTCGCTGACCATTTCGGCGATCACCCGCAAGCGTTCGACCACCCGCGCGTTAACGCTGCCCTCGGGGAACTGGCCATTGGCGTCCGGCGCCCCAGCAGCTTCACCGACCAGCAGGCTGAGCGCCTCATCAGCCTGGCTGACGGCATAGACATGGAAACGCCCGGCCTCGACCGCCTGCAGTACACGATCGTCCAGCATCAGGGTGGCGACGTTGGCACGCGGGATGATCACCCCCTGCTCGCCAGTCAGGCCGCGGGCTTCGCAGAGTCGGAAGAAGCCTTCGATCTTCTCGTTGACCCCGCCGACTGCCTGTACTTCACCGAACTGGTTGATGGACCCAGTGATGGCGAAGCATTGCTTAAGCGGTGTCTTCGACAGCGCCGAGATCAGCGTGCAGACCTCGCCCAGGGAGGCGCTATCGCCGTCCACATAGCCGTAGGACTGTTCCAGGGCGATGCTAGCCGAGATCGCCAGCGGGAACTCCTGGGCATAGCGGCTGCCCAGGTAGCCGGTGAGGATCATCACGCCCTTGGAGTGGATCGGCTGGCCGAGGTTGACCTCCCGCTCGATATCGACGATGCCGCTGCCGCCCGGGTAGACCGTCGCGGAGATCCGCGCTGGCACGCCGAAGGCCGAGTCACCGACCTCGAGCACGGTCAGGCCGTTGCACTTGCCGATGGCCGCGCCTTCGGTATCGATGAGGATGATCCCGGCGAGCATGTCGTCGAGGATCCGCGCCGAGACCCGGCCGGTACGAGTGGCCTTGGCCCTGAGCGCGCGCTCGATATGCCCGGCATCGGTCATCTCGTCACTGGCCAACTGACGGATGAAGTCCGCCTCGCTGACCAGTTGGAACAGATCGCCGATGCGCGCCGACAGGCGCCCCTGATGTTCGGCCAGGCGCGCGCTGTAAGTGGCCAGGCGCGCTACCGCGTCGGACGTCAGCGGCGCCATGCCCTCTTCGCTGGTGCGGGTCTTGAGCAACTGGGCGAACTGCTCCAGGTTCTCGTCGACCATGGGCATGTCTTCATCGAAATCGACCAGCACCCGGAACATCTCCTGGAAGTCCGGATCATGGTCCTGCAGCGCGTAATACAACTGGCGCGAGCCGATGATCACCAGCTTGATGTTCAGCGGGATCACCTGCGGGTTCAGGGTAATGGTGGATACGCGCCCCAGTTCGCCCAGCGGCGACTCCATCTTCAGCTTGCGCGACTGCAAGGCACGCTTGAGCGCATCCCAGACGAAGGGCTCGCCCAGCATCTTCTCCGCTTCCAGGACCAGGAAGCCGCCGTTGGCCCGGTGCAACGCGCCTGGGCGCAATTGCCGGTAGGAGGTGTACAACGCACCCTGGTCAGTGCTGTATTCGATGCGGCCGAACAGATTGTCGTAGGTCGGGTGCGGCTCGAACACCACTGGCGCGCCACCATTGAGGTGATGGCCGACCACCAGGCTCGGCGCGTACTGCTCCTCGAGCAGCTTGCGCGCCACGGCATCGGGCTTGCTGTCATCGACCAGTTGATCGACCACGGTACGCAACAGGTGGAGCTGCATGGACTGCAGGTAGGCGCAAACCGCCGCATTCTCCGCGTACTTCTCCGACAGCGGTGCCAGCAGGGGCTGCAGGGCCAGGGTGATGGTTTCTTCGTTGAGCTGGCGCAGTTGGTTACTCGACTCGCGTTTCCACTGTGGCAGGCTGGCCAGTTCCTCGTTCAGGCGCTCTTCGAGGGCGGCGATGTCGTCATGAAAACGCTCGCGCACCTCTTCGGGCAGTTGGGCGAACTCGGCTTCATCCAGGGCCTTGCCGTCGCTCATCGGCGTGAACGCGACGTTGCTGCTGTCGCGGTACAGGGCCACGTCCTTCTCCAGCGATGCACGCTCGATCACATCGAGCGCGCGGTCGTAGCGCTGGTTGAAGGCGCGGTCGATGGCGCTTTTCTTCTGCTGGTAGGACGGGTGTTCGAACACAGCCGGGAAGGTGGCCAGCAAATTGTCTATCAAGCCGTTCATGTCGGCGATGAAATCACCCGCGCTGCCAGCCGGCAGCTCCAGCGCGCGTGGCTCGCGCGGCTCGTCGAAATGGTTGACGTAGAGCCAGTCGGACGGGGTCTGCTGGCGCTTGCCTTCGGCCTTGAGGTAGCGCTTGACGAACGAGAAGCGCCCCGTGCCAGGCTCGCCCATCACATACACGTTGTAACCAGGGCGTGGCATGGCCACACCGAACTGCAGGGCCTCGACGGCACGCTCCTGGCCCAGCACACCACGGAACGGCTCCAGATCGTCAGTGTTGGTGAAGGCAAACTGTTCAGCGGAAAAACGCCGGGTCAGGGCTTCTGGCGCAAGACGCAGGCTCGCAGCGACAGGATCGGGCATTGGGCTTCCTTACTTCGGCGGGGCAGATGACGGCATTCTGGCGCCCCCTGCCCGCGCCTTGCAAGGCTCGCCGAGACTTTATGTCGCAGGTTCCACTCCAGAGGATTTCAAGCAATTTTTCGCAATCAACAACGCAACCTTTAGATCGTGCCTAAACTCCAAACTGCGCGGGTGGGTGTATTTGCTTTCCCGACCTGGCAACTGCGTTGCCAGAAACCCTGACCTTTGGTACGTAATTCAGAGAAAGAGAACAAAGCTATGAAACGGATTCTTCTGGGTACTCTCTTCACCGCGGTCTCCCTCAACGCCATGGCCCAGGCCCCTGGCGGCCCGGACTGCGGCTGGGGCAACATGCTGTTCGAGGGCCAGCGCGGCACCCCGGCCCACTTCCTTGCTTCCACCACCAACGGTACGTCCGGTAACGCCACCTTCGGCATGACTTCCGGCACCAACGGCTGCTCGACCAACGCGGCCCTGACCTATGGCGGCAAATCCTGGTTCGCCATGAATGGCATGATGAACGAGCTCTCCGAAGACATGGCCAAGGGCCAGGGCGAAGCCCTGACCACCTATGCCGTGGTGCTGGGTGTAGCTCCTGAAGACCGCGCGCATTTCGCCGCTGTCACCCACCAGCACTTCCAGGACATCTTCAACAGCGCCGATGTCACTGCCGAAGACGTCCACAGCAATACCCTCGCCGTCCTGAAAAACGACCCTCGCCTGGCCAAGTACGCTACCCAGGCTTGAGTCCGGCCTCCCCTGCCCCATCACTGGGGCAGGGTGTCGCCTGCCCTCCTCCCGGCATCATTCAGACGTAGTTGCCCGATATGCTCAAACGCTTCGCTTACCTGGCGCTCTGCGCCTGTGCACCGCTTCACGCCGCGCCATTGCTGGACGAGGCGCGCCTGCAACAACTGGCCACCGATCGCTACTGGATCGCCTTGGGCCACTACGAGACCGGCAAGCTCGGCGGCTGGCGCAGCTACGTCGACGATGAACGCTTCTTTCTCGCCCAGGACGGCGCCCACCATCCGGACCGGGAATTGCGCGCCACACTCGATGCCCTTTATGCGCCGGCCAGCCTGGGCGACAAGCATGCCCAGTGCGTGTTTCCGGCACGCACCCGTTGGTTGCGTGAACAACTGCAACTGACCGGCCTGCCGCAACCGGACTGCCAAGAATACAACCGCTGGTACAGCGACGTATCGCCCCACAGCGCGGTTCTGGTATTCCCCGCCGCCTACCTGAACAGTCCCTCATCGATGTTCGGCCACACACTGCTGCGCATCGATCAGGCCGAGGCGAAGCGTGACGAGACCTCACTGCTCAGCTATGCCATCAACTTCGGCGCCTATATCGAAGGCAGCGACAACAGCATCCTCTATGCCTGGAAAGGACTGATGGGCGGCTACCCCGGGCTGTTCGCCCTGGTGCCCTATCAGGAAAAGCTGTCCGAGTACCGCAGCCTGGAAAACCGCGACCTCTGGGAGTACCAGCTCAACCTCACGCCGCAGGAGACCGGGCGTATGGTCGAGCACGTCTGGGAGCTCAAGCAGATCCAGTTCGATTATTTCTTCTTCGACGAAAACTGCTCCTACCGCCTGCTGGAGTTGCTGCAGGTGGCGCGTCCCAGCCTGGACCTGACCTCGCAGTTCCCCTTGACGGCGATTCCCACCGACACCGTGAAAGCGGTGAAACACGCCGGCCTGGTCGAAAGCACCCGCTACCGCCCCTCACGCGAGCGCGAACTGCTGGCCCGTGCCGAGCCCCTGAACGATGAGGAAAAACAACAAGTCCTGGCCATCAGCGCCGACACCACGCGTCTGCAAAGTCCTGAATTCACCACATTGCCCCGCGACCGCCAGGCCCTGGTGCAGGATGCCGCGTTCCGTCTGGAACGCTACCGCGCAACCGGCCAGGAGCGCGACCCTCAGCAAGCCAAACGCAGCTTCGAACTGCTGCGGGCGATCAACGGCAACCCGCCACCGCCCCTAGAAATCGAGCGCCCCGGCCTGCCGGAGAACGGCCACCAGTCACGTACCTGGCAATTAGGCGTGGGCACCCGCGAGGACCGCGCCTTTGCCGAGTATGGGCTGCGCATGGCCTATCACGACCTGAACGACAACGCCTACGGCTTCCCGCTGGGCGCGCAGATCGAGATTCTCCAGCTCAAACTGCGCCAGTACGAGGGCAACGACTGGCAAGTACAGCGCCTGGACCTGGCCACTATCCGCTCACTGACTCCGCGCAACGACCTGCTGCAACCCTGGTCCTGGCAAGTGGCTGGTGGCCTGGAGCGGGTGCCGGGCAAGCATGACGACGAAGTGCTGGTCAGCCATGTCAATGGCGGCGCCGGAGCCACCTGGCAACTGGCCGACGGCTTGCTCGGCTTCGCCTTGGGCACGGTGCGGGTCGAGCACCACAACGACTTCGCCCAGTTCATCGCGCCTGCCGGCGGCTTCAATGGCGGTCTGCTCTGGCGCAACGGGCTGGGCAACCTCAGCCTGGAGGCCAAGGGCGACTACTTTACCAATGGCGAAGTACGCCGCAGCCTCAGCCTTAACCAGCAGTGGGAAGTGTCGCGCAACCTGGGGGTACGCCTGAGCGCCAAACGAGAATTCAGCCAGCTGGCGAGCGCACAGAACGAGGTGATGCTGGAGCTCAAGTGGTACAACTACTGACCATTGCCTGAAAGCGGGGCCGCTTTGCGGCCTGCGATAGGGCCGGTGTTGCACCGGAGCCTGTGGTGCAGCGCGCGCTTATCGCCGCCAATGGGTCGTAACCGGAACACCAGCGGTAAGCGACAAGTCATAAGCTACAAGAGCGATGCGTACCGAGCGGCTGACGCAAATCCCTTGGACACCTGATCCGTTTTCTTGCCGCTTGAAGCTTGGAGCTTGTAACTGTCATGAGTCGAGCATTCGTCAACGAGGACCAGGCCGCAGCCCAGGCCGACCAGCCGGTGGAGCGCCGGGTCAGCGACCAACCCAACTATGTCACGCCCAGTGGCCTGGCCCTGCTGCAACAGCGGGTTGCCAGCCTCAATGCCCTGCGCAACGAACTGCTTGCCCAAGGCGAGCGCGCCGACAAGCAGCGCCTGGCGGACAACGAGCGTGACCTGCGCTACTTCAGCGCACGGGCACAGAGCGCCCTGGTGGTGCCGCCCGCCACCTCGCGGGACAAGGTGCTGATCGGCAGCCGGGTGAGCTTTGTCGATGAAGACGGGCAGGAGCATGTGGTGCAACTGGTAGGAGAAGACCAGGCCGATGCCGTGCGGGGCCTGGTCAACTGGGGGTCACCGCTGGGGCGGGCGCTGCTCGGCGCTGCCCCGGGTGACGAGGTGCTGTGGCGACGACCGGCGGGCGATCAGACGATCGAAGTCGTCGCTGTAGAACCTGGCGACTAGACCACGCCCTGGGCCAACATGGCATCCGCGACCTTGACGAAGCCGGCGATGTTGGCGCCCTTGACGTAGTTGATCTTGCCATCCGCTTCCTCACCGTAGTGCACGCACGCATGGTGGATCGACTGCATGATGCTGTGCAGCTTGCTGTCCACTTCACCAGCGGTCCACAGCAGGCGCATGGCGTTCTGCGACATTTCCAGGCCACTGACCGCCACGCCACCAGCGTTCGACGCCTTGCCTGGGGCGAACAGAATGCCCGCTTCGATGAAGATATCCACAGCGTCCAGGGTGGTCGGCATGTTGGCGCCTTCGGCCACGCAGATGCAGCCGCTGCGCAGCAAGGCGCGAGCATCCTCGCCGTTCAGTTCGTTCTGGGTCGCGCACGGCAAGGCGATGTCGCACGGCAGGCTCCATGGCGTCTGGCCCTTGCGGAACTCCAGGCCGAAACGTCCCGCCAACTCGCTGATGCGGCCGCGCTTGACGTTCTTCAGTTCCATCAGCGCATCCCACTGCTCGTCGTTAAGACCAGCCTCACAGTAGAGCGTACCTTCGGAGTCAGACAATGTGATCACCTTGCCACCCAGGTCCATGACCTTGCGCGCAGCGTACTGGGCCACGTTGCCAGAGCCGGAGATCGCCACACGGCGACCATCAATGCGTAGGCCCTGGCGCTTGAGCATCTCTTCGGCGAAATACACACAGCCATAACCGGTGGCTTCCGGACGGATCAGGCTGCCGCCGTAGGTCATGCCCTTGCCGGTCAGCACCGAGGTGAACTGATTGGCCAGGCGCTTGTACTGGCCAAACATGAAGCCGATCTCACGGGCGCCAACGCCGATGTCACCGGCAGGCACATCGAGGTCAGCGCCGATGTGGCGATATAGCTCGCTCATGAAGGCCTGGCAGAAGCGCATGACTTCAGCATCGCTCTTGCCCTTCGGATCGAAGTCCGAACCGCCCTTGCCGCCGCCCATGGGCAGTGAGGTCAGGGAGTTCTTGAAGACCTGCTCGAAAGCCAGGAACTTGAGGACACCCAGGTTCACCGACGGGTGGAAACGCAGGCCGCCCTTGTAGGGGCCGATCGCGCTGCTCATCTGGATGCGGTAGCCGCGATTGACCTGGACCTTGCCCTGGTCGTCGACCCACGACACACGAAACAGCACCGCACGCTCAGGCTCCACCATGCGATCGAGAATGCCGGCCTGCAGGTAATGAGGGTTGGCTTCCAGGAAGGGCCACAGGCTGCGCAGCACTTCTTCCACCGCCTGGTGGAATTCGGGTTGGGCCGGGTCGCGTTGCTTTAGACGGGCAAGGAAATCGTCGACGGATTCGATCATGGAGCTCACCAAGAAGAGTTGGACTTATAGGAATTTTTTCCGGGACTGTACCAAGAAGAAGTCGCACTAGGACAGTGCGCCATGTCGTTTTTATGAAAATATTTGGTGCAAATTCTGTAAGTGTATACACATTCCCTGTAGGAACCGGCTTGCCCTCGATAGCGCCTGAACAAACGCAACCGGCGCTCCTGCGGACGTTATCGCAAGCAAGCCCGCTCCTACAGGCGCTCAATTCGCAGGCACAAAAATGGGGCCGCGATTGGCCCCATTCTTGTGCAACGACTGACGGATTACTGCGCCAGCTTCTTGTGCCGTACCCGGTGCGGTTGCGCGGCGGCATCGCCCAGGCGCTTCTTGCGGTCGGCTTCGTACTCGGTGTAGTTGCCCTCGAAGAACACTACGTTCGAGTCATCCTCATAGGCCAGGATGTGGGTCGCTACGCGGTCCAGGAACCAACGGTCGTGGGAAATCACGATGGCGGCGCCAGGGAAGTCCAGCAGCGCTTCCTCCAGGGAACGCAGGGTCTCGACGTCGAGGTCGTTGGACGGTTCGTCGAGCAGCAGGACGTTGCCGCCCTCCTTCAGGGTCAAGGCCAGGTGCAGGCGACCACGCTCACCCCCGGAGAGGTCCTTGACGAACTTCTGCTGATCGCCGCCCTTGAAGTTGAAACGGCCGACGTAGGTGCGCGACGGGATCTCGTAGTTACCGATGCGGATCATGTCGGAGCCGTCGGAGATCTGCTGGAACACAGTCTTGCTGCC
This sequence comes from Pseudomonas sp. X10, assembly GCF_054889225.1. NCBI lineage: Bacteria > Pseudomonadati > Pseudomonadota > Gammaproteobacteria > Pseudomonadales > Pseudomonadaceae > Pseudomonas > Pseudomonas sp. X10. The sequence goes on from NZ_CM142677.1 coordinate 4,933,303, forward strand.
GTCCAGGTCCTCACGGCTCTGGTCGACGCAAGCCAGTTGCACGGTCTCGCCGATCTCGATGCTGCCCGAGTCCGGTTGCTCCTTGCCCATCAACATGCGGAACAGGGTCGATTTACCGGCACCGTTACCGCCGATCACACCGACGATGGCGCCTTTGGGCATGGAGAACGACAGGTTGTCGATCAGCACGCGATCGCCATAGCCCTTGCTGACGTTCTTGAACTCGATGACCTTGTCACCCAGGCGCGGACCGGCCGGAATGTAGATCTCGTTGGTCTCGCTGCGCTTCTGGAATTCCTGCGACTGCATTTCCTCGAAGCGTGCCAGACGGGCCTTGGACTTGGACTGGCGGGCCTTGGCGCCTTTGCGCACCCACTCCAGTTCTTCCTTCATGGCCTTCTCATGGGCGCTCTGCTGCTTGGATTCCTGCGCCAGACGCGCCGACTTGGCTTCCAGCCAGCCCGAGTAGTTGCCTTCGTACGGGATACCAGCGCCACGGTCCAGTTCAAGAATCCAGCCGGCGACGTTGTCGAGGAAGTAGCGGTCGTGGGTAATCGCTACCACGGTGCCCGGGAAATCGTGCAGGAAGTGCTCCAGCCAGGCTACCGAATCGGCGTCCAGGTGGTTGGTCGGTTCGTCGAGCAGCAGCATGTCCGGGGCCGACAGCAGCAGGCGGCACAAGGCCACGCGGCGCTTCTCGCCGCCGGACAGGTGTTCGACCTTGGCCTCCCAAGGCGGCAGGCGCAGGGCGTCGGCGGCGACTTCCAGCTGGCGCTCCAGGTTATGGCCGTCGGCGGCTTGCAGGATGGCCTCGAGCTTGGCCTGCTCGGCGGCCAGCTTGTCGAAGTCGGCGTCCGGCTCGGCGTAGGCGGCATAGACCTCATCCAGGCGCGCCTGGGCGTCCTTGATCACGCTCACCGCTTCCTCGACCACTTCACGCACGGTCTTGCTCGGGTCCAACTGCGGCTCCTGTGGCAGGTAGCCGACATTCAGCTCCGGCATCGGACGGGCTTCGCCGTCGAACTCCTTGTCGACCCCGGCCATGATCCGCAGCAGGGTCGACTTACCGGCACCGTTGAGGCCGAGCACGCCGATCTTCGCGCCGGGGAAGAACGACAGGGAGATGTTCTTCAGGATTTCCCGCTTCGGCGGCACGACCTTGCTCAGCCGATGCATGGTGTAGACGTATTGAGCCAAAACCAAGCCCTCTATCAGATAGGTAAAGACATCGACGTTCGCCCTGGCAGGCGCCAGGGGGATGTGTTTACGGGGTGAAATTGAACAAAGTCGACCATTCTACGCCAAGACGCGGCGTTACGCAGATGGCCAGATGGAGGGAGCGACTGCCGCTCCCGCAAGTACCGCGCATGATACTGCGCGGAGCCTGTGGGGCAGCCTTGTGTCGCGATCGAGGACGGGATCCTCGCCAGGGCGTTGCTCAGACGTGCTGCTGTTTTGCCTTGCCACGCGGCAGGCGGCAACGGTCGGATTGCTCGGCCAGCCGGGCAGCCCAGGCGGACTTGACGCTGAAACCACCGGGCCGGGCCGGCCTGGCAGCCGGTTGGGACGCCGGCTTGACCGTGGGGTTTGCGGCAGGCTTGACGACTGGCGCGGCGACCGCCTCTACGGCTACGGCCGCCTTGGCCGATTTGCGCAGTTCGGCCAGGGACGGGCTCTTGCGCACGCCAGCGGCAGCGGTATCCGGCTTGGCCAGGGAGCGCTGGCAGGACTTGCACGATACCTCGTCAGCCACCTGTGTGCTGACCAGGGTCTGACTGCTGCGTCCGCAGGCGGAATCGTTGCCATTGGTGGAATAGTGGGTAACCAAAACCGTACATCTCCAAAGCGTTGTAAATGAAGCGGCGGCATTTTCGCACAGGTTGCCGGGTCATGCCGAACGGCCGTGATGAGGAGGATGCGACGAAGAGAACTGGCACTTTGCCATAATTGAAGGCATGCTAACCGCACTCGTGCGTCCGGCTTATGGCGTGCCACAGCCCTGCCCTGATGCCGGCACACCCATGCTTTTCTGTTTCAACCCTGCCATCGCCAGCCCTATCGCAGGACCAACGCTTGACCAATCTCACTCAACCGCCACCCCTGCGCTACGCCCCTCCAGTACCTGCGTCGCCCCTGCGCGGGTCGCTCAAGAGTGCGCTGGCCCTGCTGGCTCTGGTGCTGCTGGGCTTGTTGTCGTGGCAACTGCTCGCCCAGTTCCACCATACCCAGGCCGAGCAGCGCCAGCACAATGTGACCGCCAGCATCCAACTGGCCGACCACCTGAGTCTGAACATGGCGCTCAACGCCCAACTGGCGCTGAACCTGGTCCAACCCTACGTCAAGCCGCCGACGCAGGCCGCATTGCCAGCCCTGCTGGAAGCCTTACGCACGCGCATGCCCACCCTGCAGCACTTGGCCTGGTTGGATGCCAGCGGCCAGGTGTTGGCCGATAGCCTGGCCGGCAGCACGGATCGCCAGTTGATCGACGATTACCTGCAGTCGAACCATACCCGTGACTACTATTACGGCAATTCGATGGACAACCGCCGGATCTACCTGCTACTGCGTCAACCGGCCGGACAGGGTCGAGGCTATTGGCTGCTGCGCCTTTCCCCGGACTACTACGGGGACCTGACCCACCAGCTAGACGGCCCCGGCCAGCCACTGTGGCGTCTGGAGAGCAGCCGCAATGGCGAGGTGATCAGCCAGCATGCGCCGGTAGCCGTCAGTGCAGAGCCACTGCAGAACGTGATGCTGGCCCCTCTGGACAACAGCAGTTGGCAATTGCGCGGACTGTTCGATGCTGGCCTGGTGCGGCAGAAGCTGTTACCGGCGCTGATCGGCAAATGTATGTTGGTGCTGTTCTGCGCCCTACTGCCAATGCTGGCGCTGATCAACATGCGCCGCCGCCAGCGCACGCTGCAAGAGGACCACCGGCGTTACCAGGAAATCTTCGAAGGAACCGGCGTGGCCCTGTGCGTGCTCGACCTGTCCAGCCTGCCCGGCCAACTCGACCGTTACCACATACGCAACCGTGCCGCGCTCAAGCAGAGCCTGGCGCTGGATCCCAACCTGCGCCGCTCGCTGCTGCATGAGCTGAAGATCACCGAAATCAACCAGGTCGCCCGGCAACTGCTGGATGTCAAATGCAACGAAAGCGCCTGGCAGCGCCTGATCGAAGGCAGCGGCCATGGCCGGGACAGCGTGGGCATGCAGCTGATCGACGCACTGATCGAAAAGCGCCCGCAACTGGAGTTGGAAGTGCGTCTGCCCGCGCCCCAGGCTGGCGAGCTGCACCTGTGGCTGATGGTGCGCCTGCCGCAACAGCGCCGTGACTACCAGGCGGTGATCCTCAGCATCAGCGACATCACCAGCCGCAAGCAAGTCGAACTGTCGCTGCTCGAACGCGAGAGCTTCTGGTCGGACGTGGTCCGCACCGTGCCCGATCAGCTCTACGTGCAGGACGTGCAAAGCCAGCGGATGATCTTCAGCAACCGCCACCTCGGCCAGACCCTGGGCTACGACCGCACCGAACTGGCACGGATGGGCGACCGTTTCTGGGAGTTCCTGCTACACCCCGAGGATGCCGAACGCTACCACCGGCTCCGCCAGCAACAATGCAATACCGGCCACAGCCAGCCCCTGCATTGCCAACTGCGCTTCCGCCATCGCGACGGCAGTTGGCGTTGCTACGACATCCGCGAGCAAGTCCTGACGCGCGATAACCACGGCACGGTCACCCGTATCATCGGCGTGGGCAAGGATGTGACAGTGCAGATCGAGGCCAGTGAGTCGCTGCGCGACAGCGAACAGCGCTACCGGATGCTGGCTGAAAGTATCAGCGACGTGATCTTCTCTACCGACAACCAACTGCAGCTCAACTACGTCAGCCCGTCGGTGCAGGCGGTGCTGGGCTATCAGGCCGAGTGGATCTTCGAGAACGGCTGGCAGTCGACCATCGCCAACCCCGCCCAACTCACCGACATCTATAGGCTGATGGCGCGGGTCAACAACGCCTTGGGCGACAATGAGCAGCTCGCGCAACTGCGTACTCAGTTGCCGACCCAACTGTTCCTGTTCGACTGCCTGCGCGCCGACGGCCGCAAGATCCCCATCGAACTGCGCCTGGTGCTGGTCTGGGACGAGCACGAGCGCTTCGAGGGCATTCTCGGCGTCGGCCGCGACATCAGCCAGCAACGCCGTGCGGAAAAAGACCTGCGCATGGCCGCCACAGTGTTCGAACACTCCACCTCGGCGATCCTGATCACCGACCCGGCCGGCTATATCGTCCAGGCCAACGAGGCCTTCAGCCGGGTCAGCGGCTATGCCGTCAGCGACGTACTCGACCAGTTGCCGAGCATGCTCACCGTCGACGAACAGCAGCAGGCGCACCTGCAGTATGTGCTCAAGCAGTTGCATCAGCGTGGTACCTGGGAAGGCGAAGTCTGGCTCAAGCGCCGCAGCGGCGAGCACTACCCCGCCTGGGTCGGGATCACCGCAGTGCTCGACGACGAAGGCGACTTGGCCAGCTATGTGTGCTTCTTCTCCGACATAAGCGAACGCAAGGCCAGCGAGCAGCGCATCCACCGCCTGGCCTACTACGACGCCCTGACCCACCTGCCCAACCGCACGCTCTTCCAAGACCGCCTGTACACGGCCTTGCAGCAAGCCGAGCGGCACAAGTCCTGGGTGGTGCTGATGTTCCTCGACTTGGACCGCTTCAAGCCGATCAATGACTCCCTTGGCCACGCCGCAGGCGACCGTATGCTCAAGGACATGGCCCAGCGCTTGCTCGATTGCGTCGATGAAGACGACACAGTGGCACGCATGGGCGGCGACGAGTTCACTTTGTTGCTGCAGCCGCGTGCCAGCCGGGAAATGGCGCTGAACCGTGCCATTCATGTGGCAGAGAGCATCCTCGCCAGGCTGGTGCGGCCGTTCGTCCTGGAAAACCGCGAATTCTTCGTCACCGCCAGTATCGGCATCGCCTTGAGCCCGCAGGATGGCAACGAGTTGAGCCAACTGATGAAGAACGCCGACACCGCCATGTACCATGCCAAGGAACGCGGCAAGAACAACTTCCAGTTCTACCAGGCCGATATGAACGCCAGCGCCCTGGAGCGCCTGGAGCTGGAAAGCGACCTGCGCCACGCACTGGAGCAGAACGAGTTCATCCTTTATTACCAGCCCCAGCTCAGTGGCGACGGCAAGCGCCTGACTGGTGCCGAGGCTCTGCTGCGCTGGCGCCACCCGCGCCGTGGCCTGGTTCCACCAGGTGACTTCATCCCGGTGATCGAGGAGCTTGGCCTGGTGGTGGACGTGGGCGACTGGGTCCTGCGCGAAGCCTGCCGCCAGCTCAAGACCTGGCACAGGGCCAAGGTTCGCGTGCCCAAGGTCTCGGTGAACATCTCCGCCCGGCAGTTTTCCGACGGCCAGTTGGGCAGGCGAATAGCCACCGTCCTCGACGAGACCGGCCTGCCGCCGGCCTGCCTGGAGTTGGAACTGACCGAAAGCATCCTGATGCGCGAGGTCAACGAAGCCATGCAGATTCTCGACAACCTGAAGAACCTGGGCCTGAGCATTGCGGTCGACGACTTCGGCACTGGCTATTCGTCACTCAACTACCTCAAGCAATTCCCCATCGATGTGCTGAAGATCGACCGCACCTTCGTCGATGGCCTGCCCGAAGGCGAACAGGACGCCCAGATCGCCCGGGCGATCATCGCCATGGCCCACAGCCTCAACCTGGCGGTGATTGCCGAAGGCGTGGAAACCCATGAACAGCTGGAGTTCCTTCGCGAGCACAGCTGTGACGAAGTACAAGGCTACCTGTTCGGTCGACCGATGCCGGCCAACCAGTTCGAGGCACAGTTCAGCAACGAAACGCTGTTCATGTTCGAGTAAACGCGCCAAGACCCTGTCTGCCGGCGATTGCGCCAGAACAGGCGCCTCCACGGTGTTCCTGCTGGCGCAATCGCGGGCAAGCCCGCTCCTACAGGTCCTTACCTCGACCTTGAATTCCATTGGTCTGCGACTTGACGCCGTTTCATATGCCAGGCCGAAGCTGATGGGGTAGAATGCCCCCCTTTTCAGCCCGATCCTTGAGGACCGCCATGTTCAGCCGTGATTTGACCATTGCCAAGTACGACGCCGATCTCTTTGCCGCCATGGAGCAAGAAGCTCAGCGCCAGGAAGAGCACATCGAGCTGATCGCTTCGGAAAACTACACCAGCCCGGCGGTCATGGAAGCCCAAGGTTCGGTTCTGACCAACAAGTACGCCGAAGGCTACCCGGGCAAGCGTTACTACGGTGGTTGCGAGTACGTCGACGTGGTCGAGCAACTGGCCATCGACCGCGCCAAGCAACTGTTCGGCGCCGACTACGCCAACGTCCAGCCGCACGCTGGCTCCCAGGCCAACGCCGCGGTCTACCTGGCCCTGCTGTCGGCCGGCGACACCATCCTGGGCATGAGCCTGGCCCACGGCGGCCACCTGACCCACGGCGCTGCCGTCAGTTCCTCGGGCAAGCTGTACAACGCCATCCAGTACGGCATCGACGCCAACGGCCTGATCGACTACGACGAAGTCGAGCGTCTGGCCCTCGAGCATAAGCCGAAGATGGTCGTTGCAGGCTTCTCCGCCTACTCCCAGGTTCTGGATTTCGCCCGCTTCCGCGAAATCGCCGACAAGGTCGGTGCCTACCTGTTCGTCGACATGGCCCACGTGGCTGGCCTGGTCGCCGCTGGCGTCTACCCGAACCCTGTTCCGTTCGCCGACGTGGTCACCACCACCACCCACAAGACCCTGCGTGGTCCGCGTGGCGGTCTGATCCTGGCCCGTGCCAACGCCGACATCGAGAAAAAGCTCAACTCCGCCGTCTTCCCGGGCGCCCAGGGCGGCCCGCTGGAGCACGTCATCGCCGCCAAGGCGATCTGCTTCAAAGAAGCCCTGCAGCCTGAGTTCAAGGAATATCAGCAGCAGGTAGTGAAGAACGCCCAGGCCATGGCCGACGTGTTCATCCAGCGTGGTTTCGACGTCGTCTCCGGCGGCACCCAGAACCACCTGTTCCTGCTGTCGCTGATCAAGCAGGACATTTCCGGCAAGGATGCAGACGCTGCCTTGGGCCGCGCCTACATCACCGTGAACAAGAACTCGGTGCCGAACGACCCACGTTCGCCGTTCGTCACCTCCGGCCTGCGTTTCGGTACCCCAGCCGTCACCACCCGTGGCTTCAAGGAAACCGAATGCCGCGAGCTGGCCGGCTGGATCTGCGACATCCTCGACGACCTGACCAACGAAGCGGTGATCGACGCCGTTCGCGAGAAGGTCAAGGCTATCTGCAAGAAGCTGCCGGTATACGGCAACTGATTGACGTCAGCCTGATGTGAAAGAGCCCGGCCAAGTGCCGTAATGCTGTTCACTTAAGCTGGAGTGCCTTCAGGTGGGGCTGCTACGCAGCCCATCGCGACACAAGGCCGCTCCCACAAGAGGCTTGCCGATACGTAAATGTATGGCTTGCAAGCCCTCTGTGGGAGCGGCCTTGTGTCGCGATGGGGCGCGCAGCGGCCCCAAACCATACGACAGATGTCTTAAGTGAACAGCATTACGGCCGAGTGCCGGGCTTTTCATGGCCGATGAAAAGTCAGTTGACGATGGACTGGTCCTGCTCTCGATACATAAACAACATGCGTCCATCAACGTTGTGTTCAATGCGAATGACCGGCAGCTTGATGCCGCCGCTCTGGACATAGAAATCCCGCTGGATATTCATTGCATCTTCTAATGCCTTGCTGGCCGCCCCCGCCCAACCGTAAAAAATTGCCTGCAGGGGAAGCTGATCTGGAATGCCACGGGGCCAGAGCGCCAGACGCAACTCGTTGTTGATCAAACCTTGCTGTTTAAACAGCAAGCGCGCCTCCATGCTCTGCGAAAAGTTGTAAATGGCCTCGGCTCTCGTCACCTTATCTGGCCCGAGCGAGAACCCGCACTGATTACGAGCCTGTCGGCGTGCCACTTCGATAAAGTGCGTCATCCACTGGCTAGCCTTGATGACACCTTGCTCCCCACAGGGCCTTCCGATCTCTTCTTCCCCCCTTCGCCCGCCACAGCCATTCTGGGTCCTCCAGTTGGTATCCGCATTGACCGGATACGAACAAAGAACATCGATAGACTTCTTGCCATCCGGCACCTCACCCGATGCATGGAAAACCAGGCCACTGTGGCCAATGACGTAGTCTGTGAACGTGGCGTCCTGTCTCAGGTAGGTGAACGAAACCCCACCGCTTTCGATGGAACTGTCACTCGGGTCCCATGCGTGCCAGCCCTCAGTGAACCCCGTAGAACGCAGGATGATACCGGAGCAATCGTAAGCGGGACTGTCCTTGCCACACGACTGCACACTGGAGTCGTAGCGACGCTGCAAAGCTTCAGCGGTACGCTCCCCCGTCGACAACGTGGTGTTGTTTTGCGTAGTGCAACTCGTCGCCAGTGCAACGCCAATCAGCATGATTGGCACAGAAATCAATTTCATGAAGTTCACCCCGCCGCTCACTCGAAAACAGACCTCACGCTTGTCTGTCCAACCGGGGGGCGTCATACATACTGCCCCCTTGTTGAGTGAAGGTATTCGTCACATGCCTCAGCCGTAAACTGGCAGAAATACCAGTTGCGCCAAGTCACATCGTAGGCATGCCCACCGCCTACAGATAGCGCGAATACCTGTATCGAGAAGAAGCTGGAACGGTTAAGAGGGTGTCCAGGACCAACTGCACAACCCATCGCAGTACAAGGTCCCTCACTCATACCGCGCCCATGCCTGTGCGGACGTTGCGCCTTCGACTCCAGGCAGCCGAGCGGAGATACTGCCGGGCTTAAAGCCTGAAAACTGCCGAAAATACGGCGATATGCAGTCAGACCGCCCAGAGCCCCGGGCAATATTTTCCCGTCAAGGATGGGACAGCGCTTCGAACCCCGCCCGAATCTTCTCCTCCGGAAGATCGTCTGCGATGAACACCATCACGCTCTCTCGCTCCTCGCCGTCCGCCCATTCGCTGTCCCAGTCGAACCCATAGAGCTTGAGCACGCCCTGGAACACCAGGCGACGGGGTTCGCCGGCGATGTTCAGCACGCCCTTGTAGCGCAGCAGTTGTTTGCCGTGCACTTCGAGCAGGTCGTTCATGAAGTCGCTCAGGCGGTCGATGTCGAGCGCGGTGTGGGTGCGCAGGACCAGGCTGGAAATGCGATCAGGGGTGGTGGCCTTGGCCAGGGGACGCAAGCTGAGGCTGCCACCCAGGTCGGCATTGAGGTTGAAACCACGCACGTCGAGCAGTTCGGCCAGGTCGATGCGGCCGTGGTCGACCACACGGATCGCCGCGCGGCGGTTGATACGGGTCAGGCGGTCACGCAGGGCTTCGACAGCCTGTGGCTCGACCAGGTCGGTCTTGCTCAGCAGCAGGCGGTCGGCAAAACCGACCTGGGCCTGGGCAATGGCCTGGGTCAGGTGCTGGTCGGCATGGGCAGCATCGACCAGGGTGATGATGCCGTCGAGGATGTAGCGCTCACGCAGTTCTTCATCGATGAAAAAGGTCTGCGCCACGGGTGCAGGATCGGCAAGGCCGGTACATTCGATCACCAGGCGGTCAAAGGCGATCTCGCCGGCATCCAGGCGCTCGAGCAGCAGGTACAGGGCCTTGGTCAGGTCGGTGTGGATGCTGCAGCACACGCAGCCATTGGCCAGGGTCATCACCTGCACCGGTTCGTCGCCAAGCAGCTGGCTATCGATACCCGCGTCGCTGAACTCGTTTTCGATCACGGCGATCTTCAAGCCGTGCTCGGCCTTGAGCAGGTGGCGCAACAGCGTGGTCTTGCCGGCACCGAGAAAACCACTGAGCACGGTGACCGGAATGGGATTGGAGATGGACATCGAGACTCCCGAAATGAAACGCGCCACGGCAAGGCGTGGCGCGTGGGTACTACAACGGACTCAGCAACAGCGGGTGGTCCCCTTGCCGCCACCGTAACGGGCTTCCTGGCGCTCACGGAAGAACGCCTCGTAGCTCATCACCGGCTTGTCCGGGTGCTTGGTCTGCATGTGCTCGACGTAGTTGTCATAGTCGGGCATGCCGACCATCAGGCGGGCTGCCTGCCCCAGGTACTTACCCAGTCGACCGAGATCGTTGAACATCACTGCATTCCTCTTGGGTTACGCATCAGGCAGCGCCTGGAACGGGGTTTCCTTGTCGCTGCGCTCCTTGCGGCCGAGTGCGGCAATGCCGACCTTGAGGGCGAAGAACAGGATACTGAAGACCACCACCAGGAACAGGATGGTCAGGCCCGCGTTGGTATAGGCGTTGAAGATCACATGCTGCATCTGAGCGATGTCCTTGGCCGGGGCCAGGACCTGGCCAGCGTCCAGGGCCTCGCTGTACTTGTTGGCCAGGGCCAGGAAGCCCACCGCCGGGTTCGGATCGAACAGCTTGATCAGGCCTGCGGCAGTGGTGCAAATCAGCAGCCATACCGCCGGCAACAGGGTGACCCAGACGTAGCGCTGACGCTTCATCTTGATCAGCACCACGGTGCCGAGCATCAGGGCGATACCCGCCAGCATCTGGTTGGAGATACCGAACAGCGGCCAGAGGGTGTTGATACCGCCCAACGGATCGATCACGCCTTGGTACAGCAGGTAACCCCAGAGGGCCACGCAGCCGGCGGTGGCGAGCAGGTTGGCACCCCACGACTCGGTACGCTTGAGGGCTGGCACGAAGCTGCCCAGCAGGTCCTGCAGCATGAAACGCCCGGCACGGGTGCCGGCATCCACGGCGGTGAGGATGAACAGCGCCTCGAACAGGATCGCGAAGTGGTACCAGAAGGCCATGGTGTTTTCACCCGGCAACACCTGGTGAAGGATCTGCGCGATACCGACCGCCAGGGTCGGCGCCCCGCCGGCGCGGGCCAGCACGGTATGCTCGCCAATATCGCGGGCGACCGCCTCCAGTTGCTCAGGGGTGATCAGGAAGCCCCAGCTACTGACGGTCTGCGCCACCGACACCACGTCGGAGCCGACGACCGCGGCCGGGCTGTTCATGGCGAAGTACACGCCTGGCTCGATCACCGACGCGGCAACCATGGCCATGATGGCGACGAACGACTCCATCAGCATGCCGCCATAACCGATGTAGCGGGCGTTGACTTCGTTGTCCAGCAGCTTGGGCGTGGTCCCCGAAGAGATCAGCGCATGGAAGCCGGACACTGCGCCGCAGGCGATGGTGATGAACAGGAACGGGAACAGGGTGCCCTTCCACACGGGGCCGGTGCCGTCGGTGAACTGGGTCAGCGCCGGCATTTTCAGCTCGGGCGCGATGATCAGGATACCGATGGCCAGGCCGACGATGGTGCCGATCTTCAGGAAGGTCGAGAGGTAGTCACGCGGCGCCAGCACCAGCCATACCGGCAGCACGGCGGCGACGAAACCGTAGCCCACCAGCATCCAGGTGATCTGCACGCCGGTGAAGGTGAACGCCTGGCCCCAGACCGGATCGGCTGCCACCTGGCCCCCCAGCCAGATCGACAGCAACAGCAGGACCACGCCGATCAGCGAGATCTCGCCGATGCGCCCAGGGCGGATGTAGCGCATGTAGATGCCCATGAACATCGCGATCGGAATGGTCGCGATCACGGTGAACATGCCCCACGGACTCTCGGCCAGGGCCTTGACCACGATCAGCGCCAGCACCGCCAGGATGATGATCATGATCAGGAAGCAGCCGAACAAGGCGATAGTGCCCGGAATCCGGCCCATTTCCTCGCGCACCATGTCGCCCAGGGAGCGGCCGTTGCGCCGGGTGGACAGGAACAGGACCATGAAGTCCTGCACCGCACCGGCCAGCACCACGCCGGCGATCAGCCAGAGCGTGCCCGGCAGGTAGCCCATCTGCGCGGCGAGCACGGGACCGACCAGCGGGCCAGCGCCAGCGATGGCGGCGAAGTGGTGACCGAAGAGGATGTGCTTGTTGGTCGGCACGTAGTCCAGACCATCGTTGTTGAGCACCGCCGGCGTGGCCCGACGGGGGTCGAGTTGCATCACCTTGGTGGCGATGAACAGGCTGTAGTAACGGTAGGCAACCAGGTAGATGGCCACTGCTGCGACTACGATCCACAAGGCATTGATCGCCTCGCCGCGACGCAGGGCGACCACACCCAGCGCACAGGCCCCTATGATTGCCAGCGCGAGCCACGGAATGTGGCGCAGCAGGCTATTATTGTTGTTCATGGTTTACTTCCAGCTAGTGGATTGGAAAGACCGCCCATCGAGTCTAGGGCGAGTCTCTGCGCATTGCCATACTTGCTTTGGTCTAGAGCCTCCACAGCCCTTTTTGTCCGCGCCGGATGTACACACTTGTTGAACTATAGTCAGCATGTACTCCAGAGGGTTTATCCATGAGCGAACATGATGAACGTCGCCGCTTCCAGCGCATTGCCTTCGATGCGCCCACCGAGTTGCGCCAGGGTGACCGGCGCTGGCCGGTCAAGCTGCTCGACCTGTCGCTCAAGGGCATGCTGATCGAGCGCCCAGAGCCCTGGGACGCCGACCTGACCCAGGATTTCGAGGCCATCATCCACCTCAGCCCCCAGGCCAGGCTGCAGATGCAGGTGGAGCTGCGCCATGAAGAACCCGGCAAGCTCGGCTTCAGTTGCCTGCATATCGACCTCGACTCGATGAGCCATTTGCACCGTCTTGTGGAATTGAACCTGGCCGACAGCACCGAAATGATGCGCGAGCTGCGCGAACTCATCGAAGTTTGAAATCTCTTAGGCAGCTAACAACCTGACCACAATGTGTTTCTTGTCTACCCAGACAGCTTTCAAACGGCTGTCAGTGAATTTGTACACACCCCTCTAGCGCAGCCTCTTAAGAGTTGGAACGTAACCTGCATCCAGGAAGAACGCGACTTGGAGGCACACCTGTTCGCGCTCAAATCAAAATATTGTATACAATTCTTATGGCAATTCTTTGTCTGATTTGTCTACAGTAGTGCCACAACAATAAACAGAGAGCCTGCTCCATGACTACGTCCCCTAGCACGCCTTCAGTCCAGCGTCCCGAAGACGAGAACCTGGGCCTTGGCGCCAACCTGGCTTATGGCCTGCAGCATGTTCTGACAATGTACGGAGGGATCGTCGCCGTCCCCCTGATCTTGGGCCAGGCCGCCGGCCTGAGCTCGGCCGACATTGGCCTGCTGATCGCCGCCTCGCTGTTCGCCGGCGGCCTGGCCACGCTGCTGCAAACGCTCGGTCTGCCGTTCTTCGGCTGCCAATTACCGTTGGTGCAGGGCGTTTCTTTTGCCGGGGTGGCGACCATGGGCGCGATCATCAGCAGCGAGGGCGGCGGCGGCTTGCCTAGCGTGCTGGGGGCGGTCATGGCGGCATCGCTGATCGGCTTCCTGATCACGCCGGTGTTCTCACGCATCACCAAGTTCTTCCCGCCACTGGTGACCGGTATCGTCATCACCACCATCGGCCTGACCCTCATGCCTGTCGCCGCGCGCTGGGTCATGGGCGGCAACAGCCAGGCAGCGGACTTCGGCAGCATGGCCAACATCGGCCTGGCCGCCATGACCTTCGGCATCGTCCTGCTGCTGAGCAAGCTGGGCAGCGCCAGCATCTCGCGCCTGTCGATCCTCCTGGCCATGATCATCGGTACCTTGATCGCCTGGTCCCTGGGGATGACCGACTTCAGCAAGGTCACCGAGGGCCCTCTGCTGGCCTTCCCAACCCCGTTCCACTTCGGCATGCCGACCTTCCACATCGCCGCGATCCTGTCCATGTGCATCGTGATCATGGTGACCTTGGTGGAAACCTCAGCCGACATCCTCGCCGTGGGTGAGATCATCGACACCAAGGTCGACTCCAAGCGTCTGGGCAATGGCCTGCGCGCCGACATGGCCTCGAGCGTCCTGGCACCGATCTTCGGCTCCTTCACCCAGAGCGCCTTCGCCCAGAACGTCGGCCTGGTGGCCGTGACCGGGGTCAAGAGCCGCTATGTGGTGGCCACTGGCGGGGTGATTCTGGTAGTGCTCGGCCTGCTGCCGATCATGGGCCGGGTGATTGCCGCCGTACCGCCATCGGTGCTCGGTGGCGCAGGCATCGTGCTGTTCGGCACCGTGGCCGCCAGTGGCATCCGTACCCTGTCGAAGGTGGAATACAAGAACAACATGAACCTGATCATCGTCGCCGCCTCCCTGGGCTTCGGCATGATCCCGATCGCCGCACCGAACTTCTACCATCACTTCCCGGACTGGTTCGAGACCATTTTCCACTCCGGCATCAGCTCGGCAGCGATCATGGCCATCGTCCTGAACCTGGCGTTCAACCACTTCAAGGCAGGCAACTCGGACCAGCAGTCGGTGTTCGCCGCAGGCTACGAGCGCACCATCAACTACTCGGACCTCTCCGCCCTGCGTGATGGCGACTACTTCAAGGATGGCAAGCTGTTCGATGCCGAGGGCAAGGAAATCCCGATACTCGATGAATCCGGACACAATCCGCCGGCCAAGCAGCAACCCATAGCTGCCGAACACTGACCCATCCCGCCTTGACTGGCCAGGGCCGATGCACATGCATCGGCCCTTTTGCTTGCGGGACTATTCGAACAGGGCGTCCAGTGCCTGCTCCAGCCGGGTCACCGCGATCACCTGCAAGCCCGCCGGGGCCTCCTTCGGCGCATTGCCCTTGGGCACGATGGCACGCTTGAAGCCATGCTTGGCCGCCTCCTTCAGGCGCTCCTGGCCACTGGGCACCGGGCGCACCTCGCCCGACAAGCCGATCTCGCCGAACACCAGCAGGCCATGGGCCAACGGCCGGTTGCGCAGGCTGGACATCACCGCCGCCATCAGCGCCAGGTCCGAGGCGGTCTCCAGTACCTTGACCCCGCCGACCACATTGAGGAACACATCCTGGTCATGGGTGGGAATGCCACCATGCCGGTGCAGTACCGCCAGCAGCATGGCCAGGCGGTTCTGGTCCAGGCCGAGGGTGACCCGCCGGGGGTTGGACAGGTGGCTGTCATCGACCAGCGCCTGCACCTCTACCAGCATTGGCCGGGTGCCTTCCCAGGTGGCCATGACCACGCTGCCCGGGACTTCCTCCTGGGCGCGGTTGAGGAAGATCGCCGAAGGGTTGGAGACCTCCTTGAGACCACGGTCCGTCATGCCGAACACACCCAGCTCGTTGACCGCGCCGAAGCGGTTCTTCACAGCCCGCAGCAGGCGCAGGCGACCATCGGACTCACCTTCGAAATACAACACGGTGTCGACCATGTGCTCCAGCACGCGCGGGCCGGCCAGGGCGCCCTCCTTGGTGACATGGCCGACCAGGAAGATCGCCGTGCCACTTTGCTTGGCATAGCGCACCAGCAAGGCTGCGCTCTCGCGCACCTGCGCCACCCCGCCGGGGGCCGATTGCAGTTGCTCGGTGAAGATGGTCTGGATCGAGTCGATCACCATGACCCGGGGCTTTTCAAGGCGCGCCGTGGCGATGATCGCCTCGATGCAGGTCTCGGTCATGACTCGCAGTTGCTCCTGGGGCAAGCCCAGGCGCCGCGAACGCATGGCCACCTGTTGCTGGGACTCCTCACCGGTGACGTACAACGCCGGCATGCGCCCGGCGATATTGCACAGGGTCTGCAGAAGGATGGTCGACTTGCCGATCCCCGGGTCGCCACCGATCAGCACCACCGAGCCATCGACCAGGCCGCCGCCCAGCACCCGGTCCAGCTCCGCACTGCCGGTGCTGAAGCGCGGGATCTCCTCGACACTGACCTCGGCCAGGGTCTTGATCTGGGCCTGCTGCCCTGCCCAGCCGGTACGCCCGCTGGGGGCCGCCGCCGCACCGCTTTCAAGCAGGGTTTCCACCAGTGTGTTCCAGGCGCCGCATTCGCCGCATTGCCCGGCCCATTTGGGAAAGGTCGCGCCGCACTCGGTGCAGCCATACAAGCGCTTGGCCTTGGCCATGGGGCAGTCTCCTGGAAAAAACCGCCATGATAGCCGACTGCAACGTGCCTCGAACGTTGTCAGAGACGACAAAACTATTCGATATAACTGCAGTCTGTAGCAGCAGCGCAGCGCATGAAGCGCTTAGCTGATTTACACTGCACCAAACCATCCTCATTTGTTACAAGGAATAAACCATGAGCGTGCTCAGTGAGTTCAAGGCCTTCGCGGTCAAGGGAAATGTCGTGGACATGGCCGTCGGTATCATTATCGGCGCGGCCTTCGGCAAGATCGTTTCATCCTTCGTCGGAGACGTGGTCATGCCGCCACTGGGTCTGCTGATCGGGGGGGTGGATTTCAGCGACCTGGCCATCACCCTCAAGGCAGCCGAAGGAGACATACCCGCCGTGGTCCTGGCCTACGGCAAGTTCATCCAGACCGTTATCGACTTCTTGATCATCGCTTTCGCCATCTTCATGGGCATCAAGGTGATCAACCGCCTCAAGCGCGAGGAAGCCGCCGAGCCGAGCGAGCCACCGGTGCCGACCCCGGAAGAAACCCTGCTGACCGAGATCCGCGACCTGCTCAAGGACCAGAACCAGCAGCGCCAGCCCTGACCCCGCGTGACAACACGGCGCCTCCAGGGCGCCGTTCATGCCTTACCAGTAGTTTTCCACCGCCACCTGCCCGGGCCGCCGGCTCAGGCTCAATTGCAGGTCTCGTTGCTTGAGGGCCTTGCGCGTCTCATCGATCATCTGCGGGTTGCCGCAGAGCATCACTCGCGAATGCTCTGGTGTCAGCTCAAGGCCCGCAGCCCTTTCCAGCTCGCCATTCTCGATCAACGTGGTGATCCGCGCGTTCAGTGCTCCCGGATGCGCCTCACGGGTGACCACGGGAATGAACTGCAGCTTGCCCGCGTATTCGGCCAGGTAGTCGCGCTGTTCCAGCCCGGCGATCACGTCCAGGTAGGCCAGCTCCTTCGCTTCGCGCACCGAATACACCAACTTGATCTTCTCGAAACGCTCCCAGGCCTCGAAGTCCTGGAGGATCGACATGAAAGGCGCAATGCCCGTGCCGGTCGCCAGCAGCCAGAGGTCGCGGCCCCCGACAAAACGGTCAAGGGTGAGATAGCCGAATGCCTGGCGGTCAATCAACAGGCTGTCGCCCTCGCCCAGGCGGCTCAGCTCACTGGTGAACTCGCCACCCGGCACCACGATGGAAAAGAAGTCCAGGTACTCATCATGGGGCGCGGAGACCATCGAATAGGCACGCCATACCACGCTGCCGTCGGCTTTGTTCACCCCCAGGCGGGCAAACTGCCCGGCACGAAAACGGAACCCCGTGTCCCGGGTTGTGCGCAGGCTGAACAGGCTCGGCGTCAACGGTTGCACATTGAGCAGGGTCTGGCGGGTGAACTTGTCGGCGCTGGCGGTCATGGGATACTCCATCGATCAGATAGCCAAGTGTCGCGCAAAGCCCCAGTAATAAACACCGCTGGATTGTAGGGCCAGGTGGCACAGGGACTATTGGACAACAGGAAAACCTAATAGATCGGTTGGCATCTATAGCAAAAAGACCCAACGAGCTTTTAGGTCATTTCCTACACTTGCTTGCGTCAAAGTCAAAGTTGGATCCATTAATCAGGGAGTGACAGCAATGCCACACTGGAAGACTGAGCAATTGCAGTGCCTGATGGCCGAGCGCCATCCGGAGCGTCTGTTCAACTGCGCAGTCTCCCTGGCCCAACAGTTGGACATGGAGTACCTCGGTCTTTCCTTGCATATCCAGGTCGCAGCGCATGGGCCACGGGTAATTCTCTACAACAACTACCCAACTGCCTGGAACGACCGCTACAACAGCCAGAACTTTATCAAGATCGACCCGCTCAATGCCGTTTGCCACCGCTCCACACAAGCCGTGTTGTGGCACGACGAGCTGTTCCGCGAGGTACCTCACTTTCGAGAGGAGGCCGTTGGCTACGGACTTCGCCACGGCTGGACACAATCGGTCCACGACCTGCGTCATAACGAGAGCCAGTTGAGTGTCGCCCGCCCTGCCGGGGAAGTGGGCATAGGCGAGTTCTATGAAAAATCCGCGCAAACCCTCTGGCTCTGCAATACGCTGCATACCGTGATCTGTGAGCATCATCTGACGCAGCTCAATCCCACCCCGCATTTCAGCGACCGAGAGATGGAAGTACTGAAATGGTCCGCGGCCGGCAAGACCGCTTCGGATATCGCCTGCATCCTGTCGCTGTCGACCAGCACCGTGAACTTCCATATCCGCAACCTGATCAACAAGACCAATGCCGCCAACAAGGCCGGTGCCATCGCCATTGCCGCCATGCACGGCCTGCTCTGACCTTCGAAATCTCGCGCCCCGCACAAAGCCCTGTAGAATTGCGCCTTTCAGTCCGCCGTTTCCTGTGGTGGGCGTTTCTGCACCTGAGCCGACACCATGCCCCTGCTGACCAGTCCCTTCGCCGACCTCGACCTTATCCGCCAGCCGGAGCAGGCCAATGACCCCCTGCAAGCATTCGACGCCGCCGACCAGTACCTACTGGAACACCTGGTCGCACAGGCGCCGGCTGCCGACTGCAAGGTACTGGTGCTCAACGACAGCTTCGGTGCCCTGGCCATCAGCCTGGCCGGTCATCTGGAAGTTATCAGCAGCGGCGACTCGCACCTGGCACGCCTGGCCCTGGAAAAAAACCTGATACGCAACGGCCGGCCCTATGACAGCGTTCCCTTCGTCCCTGCCAACCAGGCTTGGCAGGGAACGTTCGAGCGAGTGCTGGTGCGCGTGCCGAAGACCCTGGCACTGCTCGAGGAGCAACTGATCCGTCTGCAAGCCCACCTGGCGCCAGGCGCCCAAGTGATTGCCGGGGCGATGATCAAACACCTGCCACGCGCCGCTGGCGACCTGCTGGAGAAGTACATCGGCCCGGTCCAGGCGTCCCTGGCCCAGAAAAAGGCCCGCCTGCTGACCGCGACCTTCGCTGGACGCCCCCAAGCCCACTCGCCCTACCCTAGCCGCTACCGCTTGGATGCTCCGCCGCTGGAGCTGCTGAACCACGCCAACGTGTTCTGCCGCGAAGGCCTGGATATCGGCACCCGCGCCTTCCTGCCGCACCTACCGCGCGACCTGGGGCGAGCCCGTGTCGCCGACCTGGGTTGCGGCAACGGCATCCTGGCCATCGCCAACGCCCTGGCCAACCCCGAGGCGCACTACACCCTGGTCGACGAGTCGTACATGGCGGTGCAGTCGGCGAAGGAGAACTGGCAGGCCGCGCTGGGCGAACGTGAAGCCTGTATCGAAGCGGCCGATGGACTCGCCAGCCAGGACAAGCAATCGCTGGATGTCGTGCTGTGCAATCCGCCGTTCCACCAACAGCAGGTGGTCGGCGACTTCCTTGCCTGGCGCATGTTCCAGCAGGCCCGTGAAGCCTTGGTGGTCGGTGGCGCGCTGTATATCGTCGGCAACCGCCACCTGGGCTACCACAGCAAACTGGCCCGGCTGTTCCGGGGCGTCGAACAAGTGGCGGCCACGCCGAAGTTCGTGGTGCTCAAGGCGCGCAAGTAGCCTATGGCGCGCAGCGGCGGCCTGGCTTGCCAATAAATAGGGCGCTCAACGAGCGCCCAGGCCGATCCCCCTGCTCAGTGCGTGGTCAAACCCGCCGCGCTCATGAACAAACGCATCAGCCAAGCCACGACCGCTAGGGCCGCGACGCTGGCGCCCCAGATCAGCACCAGCCAGCCCAGGCGCTGCCACAGCGGCTTCTTATCCTGCTCGATGCCGTCTTTGCCAGTCATGATCCGGCCCTCCTAGTGGTAGCCGTCCTCGTGGGTCACCTTGCCGCGGAACACGTAGTAGCTCCAGAAGGTGTATCCCAGGATGAATGGAATGATGAATAGCGTGCCCACCAGCATGAAACCCTGGCTTTGCGGCGGGGCCGCAGCGTCCCAGATCGAGATCGAGGGAGGGATGATGTTCGGCCAAAGGCTGATGCCCAGGCCGCTGTAGCCAAGGAAGATCAGCACCAAGGTCAGCAGGAAGGGGGTGTAATGGGCGTTGCGGGCCACCGCACGCAGCAAGCCGTAGAAGGTGACCAACACCAGGATGGGCACCGGCATGAACCAGATCAGGTTCGGCAGGCTGAACCAGCGCTCGGCGATGTTCGGATAGGCCAGCGGCGTCCACACGCTGACGATGCCGATCACCGCCAGCAGAACCAAAGCCAGAGGACGCGCCAGGTCATGCATCTGCTGCTGCAACCTGCCTTCTGTCTTCATGATCAGCCAGGTACAACCGAGCAGGGTGTAGGCGACGATCAGGCCGAGCCCCGAGAACAGGCTGAACGGCGTTAGCCAATCCAGGGAGCCGCCAGCGTAGTTGCGATCGACCACCTTGAAACCCTCGATGAAGGCGCCCAAGGCCACGCCTTGGAAGAAGGTGGCGACCAGCGAGCCGCCGATGAAGGCCTTGTCCCAGATGTGGCGCTTGTCAGCGGTGGCCTTGAAGCGGAACTCGAAAGCCACGCCACGGAAGATCAGGCCAACCAGCATCAGGATCAACGGCAGGTACAGGGCCGACAGCACCACCGCATAAGCCAGCGGGAAGGCGCCGAAAAGCGCCGCTCCGCCAAGCACCAGCCAGGTCTCGTTGCCGTCCCAGACCGGTGCGACGGTGTTCATCATCACATCACGGTCCTGCTTGCCCTTGACGAAAGGGAAGAGCATGCCGATGCCCAGGTCAAAACCATCCATGACCACGTACATCATCACCCCGAAGATGATGATCACGGCCCAGATCAGTGAAAGATCGATACCCATGACTCAGTTCCCCTTGCTCAGGCTGGCAGGCTCGCCTTCGTGGCCATCATCGTCGGCGGCAGACAATGGCCGCGCCGGCGTGCGTTTCTGGCCAGGGCCACCCGGATTGTGCTCGTCGCCCTCGCCGGTTTTCGGCCCCTTGCGCACCAGGCGCAGCATGTAGCCCAGGCCAGTGCCGAACAGCGCGAAGTAGACCACCACGAAGATCACCAGGGTCAGGCCAAGCTGCGTGTAGCTGTGGTTGGAAACACCATCGGCGGTGCGCATCAGGCCGTAGACCACCCACGGCTGGCGACCGATCTCGGTGGTGAACCAACCGGCGAGGATGGCGATCAGACCGGACGGCCCCATCCACAGCGTCAGATAGAGGAAGGGGCGCGAGCTGTACAACCGATCGCCCTTGCGCAGCAACAAGCTCCACAGACCAACGAAGATCATCAGCAGGCCGAGGCCGACCATGACCCGGAACGACCAGAACACGATGGTCGAGTTGGGCCGGTCTTCAGGCGCGAACTCCTTCATCGCCGGCACTTGCTTGTCCAGGCTGTGGGTCAGGATCAGGCTACCCAGGGCCGGGATCTCGACCTTGAAGCGCGTGGTCTCGGCCTTCATGTCGGGAATACCGAAAAGGATCAGCGGGGTCGGCTCACCGGGCAGGTTCTCCCAGTGCCCTTCGATCGCGGCGATCTTCACCGGCTGGTGTTTGAGGGTATTCAGGCCATGAAAGTCGCCGATCACCGCCTGGATCGGGGCGACGATCAGGGCCATCCACATGGCCATGGACAGCATCTTGCGGATCGCCGGATTGTCGCGCCCACGCAGCAGGTGCCAGGCCGCCGAGGCGCCGACGAAGAACGCGGTGGCGACGAAGGCGGCAGTGGCCATGTGCATCAGGCGATAGGGGAAGGACGGGTTGAAGATCACCGCCAGCCAGTCGACCGGAATCACCCGACCATCGACGATCTCGTAGCCTTGCGGGGTCTGCATCCAGCTATTGGAAGCGAGGATCCAGAAGGTCGAGACCAGGGTCCCGAGCGCCACCATGAGCGTCGAGAAAAAGTGCAGGCCACGACCGACGCGGTTCCAGCCAAACAGCATGACGCCGAGGAAACCGGCCTCGAGGAAGAAGGCGGTCAACACCTCGTAGGTCAGCAAGGGCCCGGTGACGGCCCCGGCAAAATCGGAGAAGCGACTCCAGTTGGTGCCGAACTGGTAGGCCATGACCAGACCCGAGACAACCCCCATGCCGAAGTTGACGGCGAAGATCTTCGACCAGAAGTGGTAGAGGTCACGGTAGACGTTGTTGCCGGTCTTCAGCCATAAGCCTTCGAGGACCGCCAGGTAGCTCGCCAGGCCGATGGTGATGGCCGGGAACAGGATGTGAAAGGACACGGTAAATGCGAACTGAATTCGGGCGAGATCAAGAGCCTCTAATCCGAACATAGTGCTTCCTCTGTCAGGTGATCCAGCACCAGGCATCAGGCCTCGGCGCCCACTGCCCCCACGGTTATCGAGTACGGCGACTTGGAATTGTTCTGTTGAATCGCAGGGAATCCGGCCCAAGGGCCAACCGTTGCAACTGGAACTATTGATCCAGGTCAACGATTGCTGGAAAGCATAGTCCTGAATAGCCCACCCAGTTGTGTGGTTGATTGCCGCGTGACCGGTTGACTCACCCCTCTTTACGTAAATATGAAAAAGTGCGCTGATCGCCCACGGGCCGCGTTTCTTGCAACCTAATGTTACAAAGTGATGATAATCTGCAGCGCCTCTCCCCCGCCGAGGCCCTGCTCACCGATGTCCGATCCCGCCCCTCAGTTGTTGCGCAAGCACCGTCCCTTCCTTGCGTTCTGGCTGGCCCGCGTCTTCACCGCCAGCGGTTTCCAAATGCTCACCGTGGCCATCGGCTGGCACCTCTACCAGTTGACCGGCAATGTGCTGGACTTGGGCCTGGTCGGCCTGGTCGAGTTCGCCCCGCGGGTGCTGTTCATGCTCCACACAGGCCACGTCGCCGACCGTTATGACCGCCGCCGCGTGGCCGCCCTGTGCCAGAGCCTGCAGGCGCTGATCGCGCTGGCGCTGGCAGTGGGCAGCGCCAGCGACAATGTCAGCCGCGAGATGATCTTCATTCTTGCCTTCCTGCTCGGCGCCACCCGCTCCTTCGAGATGCCGGCAACCCAGGCCCTGCTGCCCAACATCGTGCCGCCAGGTTTGTTCCCGCGCGCAGTGGCGGCGTCGGCCTCGGCGACACAGTCGGCAACCATCGTCGCGCCGGCGGTGGGCGGCTTTCTCTATGCCTTCGGTAGCCTCTGGGTGTATGGCCCTACCGTAGTCCTGTACGTCATCGCCTGCGTCCTGACCCTGAGCCTGGATGCCCGCCAACAGGTGGTCCAGCGCGGCCGCGCCAGCCTGGAGTCACTGCTGGCCGGCATCCGCTTCATCCGCAGCCGCCCAGACATCCTCGGTGCGATTTCCCTGGACCTGTTCGCCGTCCTGCTCGGTGGCGCCACAGCCCTGCTGCCAGTGTTCGCCAAGGACATTCTGCTTACCGGCCCCTGGGGCCTGGGCCTGCTGCGTTCGGCACCGGCGGTCGGCGCCCTGCTGATGTCGCTGTGGCTGGCGCGCTTCCCGGTGGAACGCAAGGTCGGACGGGTGATGTTCACCGCCGTCGGTGTGTTCGGCGTGGCCACCATCGCTTTCGGCATTTCCACCTCGTTCTGGTTCTCCCTGGCGGTGCTGGTGGTGCTCGGCGCGGCGGATATGATCAGCATGGTCATCCGCAGCGCCTTCGTGCAGTTAGAGACACCGGATGAGATGCGCGGACGGGTGAGCGCGGTCAACGGGCTGTTCATCGGCGCCTCGAACCAGCTCGGCGAGTTCGAGTCGGGCGTGACCGCGCACTGGTTTGGCACAGTCCCGGCGGTAGTGCTCGGGGGTGTGGGCACGCTGGTGGTGACCGGGGTGTGGATAAGGCTGTTCCCGACCTTGGCGCAGCGGGACCATATGCACCAGCGCTGAAACCGCGGGCTGCCACAGGTACTGCGCCGACCAGACGCCCTGCGATAGGCCCCCGCCAATCATGCTGGTATGATGCGCGGCTTTTTTCTACCCCATGCAAAATCACGGCACCCGGTACGGTCTGTGCTTTGCTGATGGGGTCGATACATTCACGGCGCCGGGAGCGCCACAGGGAGCAGGCATGCTGGAAAGGCTGTTTCAACTGAAAGCACACAACACCAATGTGCGTACCGAGATTCTCGCGGGCGTCACCACCTTCCTGGCCATGGCCTACATTCTGTTCGTCAACCCGAGCATCCTCGGCGAAACCGGCATGGACAAAGGCGCGATCTTCGTCGCCACCTGCCTGGCCGCCGCCATCGGCTCGGCGACCATGGGCCTGATCGCCAACTACCCGATCGCCCTGGCACCGGGCATGGGCCTGAACGCCTTCTTTACCTACACCGTGGTCCTGCACATGGGCCACACCTGGCAAGTAGCGCTAGGTGCAGTGTTCATCTCGGCGGTGCTGTTCTTCCTGCTGTCGATCTTTCGCATCCGCGAGTGGATCGTCAACAGCATCCCTCTGCCGCTGCGCTCGGCCATCGCCGCCGGCATCGGCCTGTTCCTGGCGCTGATCGCCCTGAACAACGCCGGCATCGTCGTCGACAACCCGGCCACCCTGGTAGGCCTGGGCGACCTCAAGCATCCAGCGCCCATCCTCGCCACCCTCGGTTTCTTTCTCATCGTTGCCCTGGAGTCGCTGAAAGTGCGCGGGGCAGTGCTGATCGGCATCCTCGCCGTGACCCTGGTGTCGATCCTGCTGGGCGTCACGCCGTTTGGCGGCGTGGTGTCGATGCCACCGTCACTGGCACCGACCTTCCTGCAACTGGACATCAAGGGCGCCCTGGATGTCGGCCTGGTCAGCGTGATCTTCGCCTTCCTGTTCGTCGACCTGTTCGACAACTCCGGCACCCTGATCGCCGTCGCCAAGCGCGCCGGCCTGATGCGCAAGGACGGCCACATGCCGAAGATGGGCCGCGCCCTGATCGCTGACAGTACCGCCGCCATGGCCGGCTCCTTGCTCGGCACCTCGACCACCACCAGCTACATTGAATCGGCAGCAGGCGTGAGCGCCGGCGGGCGTACCGGCCTGACCGCCATCGTGGTCGCCGTATTGTTCCTCCTGGCGTTGTTCTTCGCCCCGCTCGCCGGCAGCGTGCCCGCCTTCGCCACTGCTCCGGCGCTGCTGTTCGTCGCAGTGCTGATGGCCTCGGGCCTGGCGGAAATAAACTGGGACGATGTCACCGAAGCCGCGCCAGTGGTAGTCACCACCCTGGCCATGCCACTGACTTACTCGATCGCCAACGGCATCGCCTTCGGCTTCATCACCTGGACCGCCATCAAGCTGATCTCCGGCCGCTATCGCGACCTCAATTCGGCGTTAGTGGTCCTCTCCATCCTGTTCGTCATCAAGCTGGGCTGGTTCAACGCATGAGTGCTGCCTACGACCCTTCGAGTTACTCCGAGCAATTGGCCGCCAAGGTCGCCCGCCTGCGCGAACTGCTGGCGCCTTTCGCCGCTCCGGAGCCCGCCGTCTTCGACTCGCCGCGTGAGCACTACCGGCTGCGCGCCGAGTTCCGCCTGTGGCGGGAAAACGAAGAGCGCCACTATGCGATGTTCGCACCGGGCGAGAAATACACGCCGATCCTGATCGACGACTTCCCCATTGCCAGCCGTCAGATCAACGACCTGATGCCACGCCTCAAGGCCGCCTGGCAGGCCAGCCAGGCGCTGAGTTTCAAGCTGTTCCAGGTGGAGTTCCTCACCACCCTGGCCGGTGACGCCATGATCACCCTGTGCTACCACCGTCCTCTGGACGAGGCCTGGGAAGCCGCCGCCCAGCAATTGGCCGCCGAGCTGGGCGTGAGCATCATCGGCCGGTCGAAAGGCAAACGCCTGGTGATCGGCCGCGACTATGCCGTCGAGGAACTGGAGGTAGCTGGGCGTACCTTCCGCTACCGCCAGCCCGAAGGCGCGTTCACCCAGCCCAATGGCACGGTCAACCAGAAAATGCTCGGCTGGGCCTATGACGCCCTTGGCCAACGTGAAGACGACCTGCTCGAGCTGTACTGCGGCAACGGCAATTTCACCCTGCCCCTGGCCACCCGGGTACGCAAGGTGCTGGCCACCGAGATCAGCAAGACCTCGGTCAATGCCGCCCTGCACAACCTGGATGAAAACGGCGTGGACAACGTGCGCTTGGTGCGCCTGTCGGCCGAGGAGCTGACCGAAGCGCTCAACGAAGTGCGTCCGTTCCGCCGCCTGGAGGGGATCGACCTGAAGAGCTACGACTTCGGCAGCGTCTTCGTCGACCCACCGCGTGCCGGCATGGACCCGGACACCTGCGAGCTGACCCGGCGCTTCGAGCGCATCCTGTACATTTCCTGCAACCCGGAAACCCTGGCGGCCAACATCGCGCAACTACAGGATACCCACCGCATCGAACGGTGCGCGCTGTTCGACCAGTTCCCCTACACCCATCACATGGAAAGCGGGGTGCTGCTGGTTCGGCGTTGATCCTCCCGCCAAGACATCGCACAAGGGGGCAAGAGCCGCGTCAGCTGGCGATGGGCCTATCAGGCGAAGCATCGCCAGCTAACGCTGGCTCCTGCCTTGCTCCTACCCTCCTGCACCACACCTCAACAACGGCACCCACTGCTCATCATCGCTCAACGCCCCGTGGTGCCCGCGCCACTGGCTGGCGTGCTTCTCCACCTGGCTGCGGATGATCCCGCCCGCCCCCACTGGCATCACGATCAAATCACCGATACAAGCCTCCGCCTGGCTCAACATCACATCGCCGAACAGGCCAGCGGCAATCGCCTGCCCCTTGCTCAGCACTCGGTAGCCATCACCCAGATGGTTCTGCCAACGCGCATGGACCCGGTCCAGCGCGCCGTCCACATAGAGGTAGCGCGCGCGGACCTCACCGGCCATGGCGCGCACCCCGTCCTGGAGCACCGGGTCGAGATCGAAGTCGCACACCTGTGCGCTGTCCAGGGCCAGCATGCCGTGGTCGGCGGTGATCAGTAGCGTCGCCTCTTCGGGCAGACCGTCGGCAATGGCACGGGCCAGTTTGTCCGCCTCGGACAATTGCGCCAGCCAGGCTTCGGAACCAGGACCGAACAGATGGCCGGCAAAGTCCAGGTCAGCGAAATAGGCAAAGCAGAAGGCCGCCCGTGGTTGCGCCAGAGCTTGGCGTACAAGGGCCGGATAAGCGTCATAGTCAGGCGCCGGCAGGATGGCGCCGGCCTTGTAGATAGCACGGGTGAAAGCCGAGTCGGCATAGCGCGCCAGCATCACCGTGCTCACCCCGATCCCCTGCTCCACGGCCTCGCTCCAGGCGTCCCGGGGCACGATGAAGCGCTCGGGTTCGGGGGCCGGGGCCGGAAGTGCGCCAGTCTGCAGCGGTGTGGTGGTCCAGGTCAGTGGTGAGAGCAAGGTCGCACTGTCCACGGCGAAGCTGCACCCGACGATACCGTGGGCACCGCACCCCAGCCCGGAACTGATCGAAGCCAGGCTACTGGCGGTGGTGGCCGGGAAGCCGACCTGGAACCGCCCTTGGGGTTGCAGCAGCGAAGCCAGGAAAGGCGCATGGCGGGCATGCTCCTGCAGCAGCGTCCAGCCCAATCCATCGATCAACAACAGACAGGTGGCCTGGGCGCGGTCGAACTGGAAGCTGTTGCGAAAGCCTTGCCCACCCAGCGCCGAGAAAATCGACTGGGTCAGGTTGGCCAGCCCTGGCCAGTGCCTGCCCAGCCCTTGCAAGCCATTGTGCGGCGTTGCCATGTGGTGGCTCCACGTTCAGTGACAGAACCACAAGGTTTAGCACAGCTTGATGACTCGCCGCGCAATAGCGTCAGAAGTCGAAGAACACCGTCTCGCCTTCGCCCTGGATACGGATGTCGAAGCGGTAGGCGGTCTTGCCATCCACCTCGCAGCGTTTGGCTACCAGGGTTTCGCGGCGCGGCGGCTGCTCGATCAGGTTGAGCACTGGGCACTTGGCGTTCGCCTCGGCCTCGTCATCGAAGTACAGGCGGGTATGCAAATGGATGTTGATACCACGGGCGAACAGGCTGACGTTGATGTGCGGTGCCATCGGCACACCGGCTGCATTGCACACCGCGCCCGGCTTGACCGTGTGCAAGGTCCACTCGCCGGCATCGAAGGTCGTCGCCGTACGGCCGAAGCTGTTGAACGGCTTCTCCAGGTTGAAGTCGTCGTGGTACTGGCCAGCCGAATCGGCTTGCCAGAACTCCAGGAAAGAGTCGCGTACCAGGTGTCCATTGCCGTCATAGACATGGCCAAGCAACAGGATGTGCTCACCTGGTGCGCCGTCGCGCGCCATACGGTTCCAGATCTCCTGGTCGCGTGTCGGGTTGCCGGCCGCTTCGAGGGCCAGGCCGATGTGCACGTATGGGCCAGCGGTCTGCGAAGGGGTTTCCGGCAGCAGTTCGATAGGCATGGCAAGCCTCCTCAGCAGTTTTCGAAATGGGTTTTGCGCTGGCCGCGCAGGACGATGTCGAAGCGATAGGCCAGGCAGTCCATCGGGTTGGCGTTGCTCATGTCCAGCTTGGCGATCAGACGCTGCACCGCGTCCGGATTGGCGATCGACTTGACGATGGGGCACAGCGGGATCAGCGGGTCGCCTTCGAAATACAGCTGTGTGATCAGGCGCGTAGCGATCGACGGACCGCTGACCGAAACGTGGATATGCGCCGGGCGCCAGTCGTTCGGCCCATTGCGCCAGGGGTAAGGCCCCGGTTTGATGGTGCGAAAGCTGTAATAGCCCTGGCTATCGGTCAGGCAACGGCCGACGCCGCCGAAGTTCGGGTCCAGCGGGGCCAGGTAGCGGTCGTTCTTGTGCCGGTAGCGACCACCGGCGTTGGCCTGCCACATTTCCACCAGGGTGTTGGGCACCGGCTGGCCATATTGGTCGCACACCCGTCCGGCAACGATGATGCGCTCCCCGATCGGCAGGCCCCCATTGTTGAAATTGAGCAGCAGGTCGTTGTCGTGGGGACCGAAACCCAAGTGGGAAAAGTCAGGGCCGGTGCTCTCGCTGATCGACTGCGGGATACTCACCAGGGCTTGGCGGGGCGAGCGGGCCACGGAAGTCTTGTAGTCAGGGGTGAAGGCCTTGGGGTGCCAGTTGCGATCACGGATCACGAAGCGGCTGGTGTCCTGGGCGGGCATGCCGTTCTCCTCTCTTGGAATTATGGGTGCGCCTGGGCGTGGCAGGCGAGCTTGCAGTTTCAGGCATGCGTCACCCCATGAACATTGAAAACACAAGCACGCAACATAACCATTTGGTTATGGATTGAGAGATCGACTGACAGGCCAGGGCGCCCTGGACTAATCTTTGTCTCCATGTTTCCAGGCTCGGAGAGCACTCATGCAATGGCGAAAAGGCAGGCGTAGCGACAATGTGGTCGATGCCCGGGGCGGGGGTGGCGGCGGCATGCGCTTCGGCGGCGGCAAGGGCCTGGGCATCGGCGCCATCCTGCTGATTGTCGGTATCGGTTGGTTGACCGGCCAGGACCCGCTACAGATCCTCGGCCAGCTCGCCGGGCAGATGGAACAACAGGCCGCCCCCACCAGCACCGGCAGCAAGGCGCCGCCGGCCAACGACGAGCAGGCCGAATTCGTCGCCTCCATCCTCGGCGACACCGAAGATACCTGGAAGGCGCTGTTCGCCCAGGCCGGACGCCAGTACCGCGACCCGACCCTGGTGCTGTTCAGCGGCCAGGTCAATTCCGCCTGCGGCTTCGCCTCTTCGGCTGTCGGCCCCTTCTACTGCCCGGCCGACCAGAAGGTCTACCTGGACATGGCCTTCTTCCGAGAGATGGAACAGCGCTTCGCCGCCGCTGGCGACTTCGCCCAGGCCTATGTGATCGCCCACGAAGTCGGCCATCACGTGCAGACCCTGCTCGGTGTCTCGGCCCAGGTCCAGGCCGCTCGCCAACGCGGGCAACGCATGGAGGGCGACAATGGCTTGCTGGTCCGCCAGGAACTGCAGGCCGACTGCCTGGCCGGCGTCTGGGCCTACCAGGCGCAGAAGCGCCTGAACTGGCTGGAACCCGGCGACGTCGAGGAAGCCCTCAATGCCGCCAACGCCATCGGCGACGACCGCCTGCAGCAACAGGGCCAGGGCCGTGTGGTGCCGGACTCCTTCACCCATGGCACCTCGGCACAACGGGTGCGCTGGTTCAAGACCGGCTTTGCCAGTGGCGAGATCAACCAATGCGACACCTTCAACGCACGTAACCTCTAATCGCGCATCGCGGGGCAAGCCGGGGCGCCGAACAGGCCTGCCCCGCGGTGCTTGCCTGCCCCAAACAAATTGTTGAGCGCTGATGTAGGAAAAGTCGAAAAAGCGTTTCAGCTTCAACAAAACCTGCCGATAACAGCAGCACGAATCAGCGGGCTCCAAGAAGAACAACGCCCAGCGATTGAGATCAAGAGAGCGAAATCATTCTGGAGAGCGTGCATGAACAGCTGGTTTGCGAACATCAGCGTCAATTTGAAACTCGGACTGGGCTTCGCCCTGGTCCTGCTGTTGACCGGCCTGTTGGCCCTGACCGGCTGGACCAGCCTGGGCAGCCTGATCGACCGCAGCAACTGGATGAGCGATATCACCCAGCTCAACAGTGACCTGACCAACCTGCGCGTGGCACGCCTGCAATACATGCTGACCAACGGCGACGACTCCTCGGCGGCCAACGTCCAGGTCAAGCTCAATGCCTTCAGCGCCCAGCAGCAGAAGCTGCTCAACAGCTTCAAGAGCCCGGAGAACCTCAAGCTGTTGCGTGAGCAAGGCCAGACCATCAGTGAGTACCAGGTGTCGCTGGATAAGATGCGCAATGGCTACAAGGCCACCCTGGCTGCCCGCGACGCCATGGGCGTTGTGGCAGACAAGGCCCATGAACTGATCGAGGCGATCAGCAGCGACCTGCTGGCCCAGCCGGATGCCGACGAGCGCCGCCTGGAGCAGTACCTGCTGATCAGCAAGGCCAAGCAACAACTGATGCAGGTGCGCCTGGACGTGCGCAGCTATATCGCCGACAACAGCACGGCCACCGAACAGGCCGCCCTGCGCCAGCTCGACGCGGCCCTGGCGGAAATCGACAGCCTCAAGCGCCAGTTGCCCACTGAAGGCGCGCGCATCCAGCAGTTCGAAAGTGCCGTGCTGGCCTACCGCGACGCTGTGCACCAGTTCCGCGATGCCACCACAGAGATCGCTGTGGCCCGTCAGGAAATGACTGTGCAAGGCGCCGACATCGTCAAGTACAGCGACCAGCTGTATCAGATCCAGCTTGATCGCCGTGACAGCGAAAGCGCCCAAGCGCGCACCCTGCAGATCACCGCCACCTTGCTGGCCCTGCTGTTCGGCGTGCTGGCGGCAGTGCTCATCACCCGCCAGATCACCCGTCCGCTGCGCGAGACCCTGGAAGTCGTAGAAAAGATCGCCAGCGGCGACCTGACCCACAACCTGCGCGTCACCCGCCGCGACGAGTTGGGCGTACTGCAACAAGGCATTGCCCGTATGGGCACCACCCTGCGCGATCTGATCTCCGGCATCCGCGACGGCGTCACCCAGATCGCCAGCGCCGCCGAAGAACTGTCGGCCGTCACCGAGCAGACCAGCGCCGGCGTCAACAGCCAGAAGGTCGAGACCGACCAGGTCGCCACTGCCATGCACGAGATGGCCGCGACCGTCCAGGAAGTGGCACGCAACGCCGAGCACGCGTCCCAGGCAGCGACCGAGGCCGATGGCGAGGCCCGTTCCGGTGACCGCGTGGTGGGCGAAGCGATCAGCCAGATCGAACGCCTGGCCGAAGAAGTACACCGCTCCACCGAAGCCATGGACCTGCTGCAGCAGGAAAGCCAGAAGATCGGCAGCGTCATGGATGTGATCAAATCCGTGGCTGAGCAAACCAACCTGCTGGCACTCAACGCAGCCATCGAAGCGGCCCGTGCTGGCGAAGCCGGACGTGGTTTTGCCGTGGTCGCCGATGAAGTGCGCGGCCTGGCCCAGCGCACCCAGAAGTCCACCGAAGAAATCGAAGAGCTGGTGGCCAGTCTGCAGAGCGGCACCCAAGAGGTGGCCAACGTCATGCTCGGCAGCCGCAGCCTGACCGACAGCAGCGTGGAGCTGACCCGCAAGGCTGGCGCCTCGCTGGAAAGCATCACCCGCACCGTGTCGAACATCCAGTCGATGAACCAGCAGATCGCCGCTGCGGCCGAGCAGCAGAGCGCCGTGGCCGAGGAAATCAGCCGCAGCATCCTCAACGTCCGTGACGTGTCGGAACAGACCGCTGCCGCGAGCGACGAAACCGCCGCCTCCAGCGTCGAACTGGCCCGCCTGGGCAACCAGTTGCAGACCTTGGTCAGCCACTTCCGCGTCTGACCTCAGTAGCCTGGCAAGTCACCTCATCTGAGAGTGGCTTGCCATGTCAGTACCGGCCGAAACCCTGCAGCCGGCCCAGGACCTGTAGGAGCGGGCTTGCCCGCGAATCGAGAACGAAGTCCTCGCCTTACCCTAGTGCTCGACGCATCGCGGGCAAGCCCGCTCCTACAAGCTTCATGTTGAGCACAGCAATTGGGGCCCGCACTGGCATTACCCGCACCGGCCTTACTTGACGATCATCCCTACCCCACGCCCACGCGGATCGGACGCAGTCTCCAGCACCGTGCCATTGACCCGTATCGCCTGGATATCACCCATCTCCCAACCCTGGTCCTCCAGGGTGTAGCCCATCTTTTTCAGCTCCTCTGCCACCGGTCCGGTCAGCGGCGCGTAGGCATCGAAGTAGAGGGTGTCCTTGGGCAGCAGTTGATGGTGTACGCGCTGCGCGGCCACGGCCTTCTCCAGTGGCAAGTCATAGTCGTAGAGGTTGTTCATCACTTGGAAGATCGAGGTGAAGATCCGCGAGCCGCCCGGAGTACCGAGTACCAGAGTGACCTGGCCGTCACGGGTGACCAGGCTCGGGCTCATGGACGAGAGCATGCGCTTGCCCGGTTCGATGGCGTTGGCGTCACCGCCGACCACGCCAAAGGCATTGGCCACGCCCGGCTTGGCGCTGAAGTCATCCATCTCGTCGTTGAGCAGAAAGCCTGCGCCCTTGACCACCACGCCGCTGCCGTAGTCCCAGTTCAAGGTGTAGGTGTTGCTCACCGCGTTGCCCTGCTTGTCGACGATGGAGAAGTGCGTGGTCTGGTGCGCTTCAAGGCCCGGCCGCACCTTGTCGGTTTCGGAGATGGCATCCGGATTGACCTGTTCGGCACGCATGGCCAGGTAGTCCTTGGCGATCAACTTGTCCACAGGTACCTCGGTGAAGGCCGGATCGCCCAGGTAGTCGGCGCGGTCGGCGAACACGCGCTTCTCGATCTCGGCGAGCAGGTGGATGTAGCGCGCTGAGTTGAGCTCGACCCCCTTGAAGTCCGCCGCCCGGTTCTCCTTGATCCCCAGCAATTGGGCCAGGGCGACACCACCGGAGCTGGGCACCGGCGCGGTATAGACCACGTTGCCGCGCCAGTCGATGGCCATCGGCTCGCGCCACACCGCCTTGTAGTCCTTGAGGTCGTCCTTGGTGATCAAGCCCTTGTCGGCCTGCATCTGCGCCACCAGCAGGTCGGCGGTGTGGCCCTGGTAGAACTCGCTGACACCCTTGTCGGCGATGCGCTCCAGGGTCTGCGCCAACTCGGGTTGCGTGAAGGTCTCGCCAACCTTCATGTTGCCGAAGTAGTCGTTGAAGTTGGTGCTGTCCTTGAACAGCTCCTGGACATCCTCACGGTACTGGTACTGCTTGGCGGCGATCTTGAAGCCGCTCTTCGCGTAGCCGATGGCCGGCGTCAGCAGCTCTGACCACGGCAACTTGCCGAACTTCTGATGCGCCTCCCACAGGCCCATCACCGTCCCCGGCACCCCGGCGGCGCGTGCGCCGACCAGGCTCATGTTCTCGATGATCTCGCCCTTCTCGTCCAGGTACATGTCGCGGGTCGCCGCCTTCGGCGCCACTTCCCGGTAATCGAGGAAGTAAGGCTTGCCATCCATGTACAGGGTCATGAAACCACCACCGCCGATATTGCCGGCCTCCGGGTAAGTCACCGCCAGAGTGAAGGCCGTGGCCACCGCGGCATCCACCGCGTTGCCGCCCTTCTTCAGAATGTCGGCGGCCACCTGTGCGCCATATTGATCGGGCGCGGCCACCGCGCCGCCCTCCAAGGTCACGGCAAAGGCGGTCGAACTGCTCAGAATGGCGGCCCCCAGGGCCAGGGAAGAGAAGATGACGATGCGCATGCGGACTTCCTTGGTGTTGTTTTTGTTGATCAGTCATTAAGGCTGATGCGTTACGACTAAGCAAACACCGTAGGAAATTTCCGCCGTCAACGGACAGCATCTGTCGCGAACGAGCAATTCAGCAGGCGTAGACCGCCAGCTTGTGCTGGATGAAATCGAGGAAACACTGGATACGCAAGGCCAGTTGGGTATTGCGGTAGTACACCGCGTGGATCGGCTGGCGATAGCCATTGTTGGCATCGCCCAGGACCACCTGCAGGCGGCCGGCGCGCACGTCTTCATGGGTCATGAAGTGCGACAGGCAGACGATACCCTCCCCGGCCAGGGCGAGGTGGCGCAGGGTTTCGCCGCTGGAAGCGATCAGGTCCGGGCGGATGCTCCAGCGGTCCCCTTCGGCATGGCGCAGCGGCCAGTGATTGAGGATCTCCGGCTGACTGAAGCCAAGCAGGCAATGGTCGTTCAGGTCCTCGACCCGCTGCGGCGTGCCATGGCGCTCCAGATAGTGCGGGCTGGCAAGAACCTGCAACGGACTGCATCCCAACGACCGGGCATGCAGGCTGGAGTCGGCCAGGTCGCCGATGCGGATCGCTACGTCGGTGCTCTGCTCTAGCAGGTCGATGATCAGATCATCGGTGTTCAGTTCCAGCTCGATGTCCGGGTACTGACGGCGGAACTCGCCGATCCACGGCACGATGGCGTGCAGCATGAACGGTGCCGCGGCGTTGATACGCAGGCGACCTGAAGGGGTCTGGCGGTGCAGGGACAAGCGCTCTTCGAGGTCATCCATCTGTTCGAGGATGGCCTTGGCCCGTTCGAGGAAGAAACGGCCTTCCTCGGTCAGGTCCATGCGCCGGGTGGTGCGGTTGATCAGCGTGGTGCCAAGCTTGGCCTCCAGACGCGACAAGGTGCGGCTGACCGCCGACGGCGTCTGGCCGACCTGCTCGGCAGCGGCGGAGATCGAGCCGCAATCGATCACCGAGACAAACACCTGCAATTCATCGGAACGGGTTTTCACGCGATGGCCCTGCCCATGGAGTTTGCCGTGATAGATAGCCGCTCACCGCCACCGACGCAAGCGCAGCTCACTCCGCCTTGCCGAAGACCTGGGCCAGGTGCGCCTCGTAGGCTGCGACGGTAGCCTCGACATTCGGACGCTTCATCACGTCCACCGCCAGGAAGGTCGGCAAGGCCGTCATACCGAGGAACTGATTGGCCTTGTGGAAGGGGAAGTAGACCGCATCCACGCCCTTGCCTTCGAAAAAGTCGCTCGGGTCGTCGAACGCCTGCTGCGGCGCGTTCCAAGTAGCCGAGATCATGTATTGCTTGCCGTGGATCAGGCCACCGCTGCCGTACTTCTGCGAAGCATCGGAGCGGGTGCGGCCGTCGTTGGCGTAGAGGCTGCCGTGGCCTGCGGTGAAGACCTCGTCGATGTACTGCTTGACGGTCCAGGGCGCGCCCATCCACCAGCCGGGCATCTGGTAGATCACCACGTCGGCCCAGAGGTATTTCTCGACCTCTTCCTGGATATCGTAGCCGCCGTCGATGAACGTCTGGCGCACATCGAAGCCGGCGCGGTCCAGGCAGGCCACCGCCGTATCGTGAAGGGTTTCGTTCAAGCGCCCCTCGGAATGGGCGAAGCGCTTGCCACCGTTGAGCAGAAGGATCTTTTTCATGCCGTGCCTCATCTGGTTTTCGATCCTGGGCACTTGTTGCGCCTGGCGACCGAGTCAATTTGGATGGCGGCAGATTAGGCATTCGTTCGCATGGGAAAAAGCGGTCCCCAGGCAAAATACATTTGATCTGAAGTCACAAATCACGCTGGAATTGTTGCCGTAGAATCTGCTCACCCCTTATCCACAGAGGCCATCCCATGAGCGAGCAGTACGCCTTCATCCTCAAAGCCAAGACCCGTCCGGAAAAAGCCGAAGCCTTCGAAGCCCTGTTCCGCGGCTATGTCGAACCCAGCCGCCAGGAGCCTGGCTGCATCGAATACCACATGCTGCGCGACAAGGAAGACCCGAGCCTGTTCGTGTTCTACGAGGTCTGGGCCAGCAAGGCCGACCTGGACGTGCATTCGGCGCTGCCGCACATGCAACAGTTCTTCGAGCAGCGCATGGATTACCTGGAGCGTGATTTCGACATCCAACTGATCGAGATGCTCAGTCCGTCCTCGGCTAACCGTTGAACAACAGGTGTGTGCCAAGCAGCGCCAGGCCGATGAAGAAGCAGCGCTTGAACAGCGCTGCGCTGATGCGCTGACGCAGCCACTGGCCACCGAACATGCCCAGCAAGGCCGGCGCCAGCATCAGCAATGACGCGCCGAGCGCCTCGCCGCCAAGGGCGTCCTGGCCGGCCAGGCCAAGGGCCAATGCTACCGTCGACACTGTGAACGAGAGCCCCAGGGCCTGGATCATCTCATCGCGGCTCAGGCCCAGGCTCTGCAGGTAGGGCACGGCCGGCATCACGAAGACACCGGTGGCGGCCGTCACCACGCCAGTGACCAGCCCGCACAGCGGCCCGAGCCACCATTCCCGTCCGGGCGCCACTCGCAAGCCAGGCCCGATCAAGCCGTACATGGCATAGACCAAAAGCGCCGCTCCCAGCCCATGCACCGCCCACGGGCCGCTGTCGATGCCCACCCAGGCGCTACCCAGCAAAGTGCCCACGAAGATCATCAGCAACATGCCGGCCAAGCGCCGCAACAGCGCCAGCAGATGCCCGCCAGCGGCGAGTTGCCAGAGGTTGGTCAGGGTCGATGGCACGATCAGCAGCGCAGCTGCCTGCGCGGGAGGCATAGCCAGGCCCAGCAGCCCCATGGCGATGGTCGGCAGGCCGAGACCGATCACACCCTTGACCCCGCCAGCCAGGAAGAATGTCAGGACCACCAGCAGCGATAGCGCCGGGCCAATGTTCTGGTAGAACGCGAGAAAGGTATCCATGGCGCCATCCTGCCGCCTCGGTCCGAGGATGAAAATCTGCCATATACTCAGCCAGACTCTTTCCAGGACAGAGGCTGATGCATTTCGACCTGATCGACCTCAAACTGTTCCAGCACACCCTTGAGTGCGGCAACATCACCGCCGGTGCCCGTCGCAGCCACTTGTCGCTGCCCGCGGCCAGCGCGCGCATCCGCGCCATGGAAGCGTCCCTTGGCATCCCCCTGCTCGAACGCAATCGACGCGGCGTACAACCTACCCCGGCTGGGCAAGCGCTACTGCAGCATGCCCGCCTGGTCAGCCAGCAGGTCGACCGCCTGCAGTACGACCTTGCCCAGTACGCCCAAGGCCAGCAGGGCCAGGTACGCCTGCTGTGCAATACCGCCGCGCTGACCGAGTACCTGCCGGAGCTGCTGGCCGCCTACCTGGCCGACCAACCTGGCGTCAGCATCGATGTGCAGGAGCTACCGAGCCTGCGCATCGTGCAGTCGATCACCCAGAGCATCGCCGACCTGGGCATCATCTCTACCGCCGCCCCCAGCGAGCACCTGCAGACCCGCCCCTTCCGCGACGATCCGCTGGTGCTGATCATGCCCACCGGCCACCCGCTGGCCGAACAGACATCGCTAAGCTTTGCCGAGACCCTGGGTTACGGTCATGTGGGGCTGGGCGCCAACAGCGCGCTGGCCCTGCACTTGGAAGAACAGGCCCTGCGTCAAGGCCTGCGAATGCAGGTACGGGTGCGGGCCGAGGGGTTCGATGGGGTGATTCGCATGGTGGCCGGCGGTGCCGGGGTGAGCGTGGTTCCCCTGGCTTCGGTGCGACGTTGGGAAGGAATCCTGCCACTGCACAAAGCAGCGTTGCTGGACGACTGGGCCAAGCGACAACTGCAGGTCTGCGCGCGGGACTTTTCCACGCTACCCGGGTATGCCGCGATACTGGTCGAGAGGTTATGCGCCACTTGATCAACGCAGGAGTCGGCGCAGGATCTGTAGCAAAACACCTGTGCTTTGCTTTCGATCACACCCAGCAAAGAGCACTCTTGCTCCCAGCGGAACGCTCCCCCCACAATCACCACCAGGCTTCATCCGTCAAGTGCACCAGGAAAGGGAGTTCATCCGTGCCATCCATCTACCAGCTCAAACCCCGCTTCCAGGCCCTGCTGCGCCCGTCGGTCAAGCGCCTTCACGAGCGTGGCGTCACCGCCAACCAGGTCACACTCAGCGCTGCCGTGGTTTCCGTGCTGCTCGGCCTGCTGCTGGCCTGGGCTGGAAACGTCACTTGGCTGTTCGTCCTGATCCCTGTCTGGATGCTGTTGCGCATGGCGCTCAATGCAGTGGACGGCATGCTCGCCCGTGAGTTCGGCCAGCAGTCGAAGCTCGGCGCGTACCTCAACGAGTTGTGCGACCTGATCGCCGACGCCGCCTTGTACCTGCCCTTCGCCCTGCTGCCGGGAGTGTCGCCGACGCTGGTGGTGCTAGTGGTGCTGGCCGCGGTGATCAGCGAATACGCAGGTGTCATGGGCCCGCTGACCGGTGCCTCGCGCCGCTATGACGGCCCCATGGGCAAGAGCGACCGGGCCTTCGCCTTTGGTGTGCTCGGTGCCGGAGTGGCCATTGGGCTGCTCGGCGCAGCGTGGATCAACGGCCTGTTGCTGGTCATCCTGCTGCTCTCGCTCTATACCCTCTACAACCGGGTGCGCCAAGGTTTGGCCGAAACCCGCTGAAGACCAGCGACAGATAAGGACCCGTTGCCATGCGCCAAGTGCACGCCTTGCGTTTCACCACCCATGACGATGTCGAGCTGCACTACCGGCACTGGCCCGTCGACCGCGATGACGACCAGCCACGCCGGGCAGTGGTGATGTTCCACCGTGGCCACGAACATGGCGGGCGCATGGCCCACCTGGCCGATGAGCTCGACCTGCCTGGCTACGACTTCTTCGCCTGGGACGCTCGCGGCCATGGCCTGTCGCCGGGCGAACGCGGCGACAGCCCGGGCTTTGCCACCAGCGTGCGCGATGTGCAGACCTTCATCGAGCACATCAGCGCCGAGCACGGTATCGATGAGCAGGACATGGTGGTGCTGGCACAGAGCGTCGGCGCCGTCCTGGTCGCTACCTGGGCCCACGACTATGCGCCTAAGGTTCGTTGCCTGGTGCTCGCATCGCCAGCCTTCAAGGTCAAGCTCTACGTGCCCTTCGCCCGCCCGGGGCTGAGGCTGCTGCGCGCCTGGCGCGGCAACTTCTTCGTCAACAGCTACGTCAAGCCACGCCTGCTGACTCACGATCCACTGCGCATCGCCTCCTACGTGAGCGACCCGCTGATCAGCCGGCCGATCTCGGTCACCATGCTGCTCGGCCTGTACGATGCCGCCGACCGCGTGGTGGCCGACGCCCAGGCGATCCAGGTGCCGACTCAACTGCTGATTTCCGGCGCCGACTTCGTGGTCGAACGCAAACCGCAGGAGCAGTTCTTCGACCGCCTGGGCAGCACCTGCAAGGAAAAGCACATCCTCCCAGGCTTCTTCCACGACACCCTGGGCGAACGTGACCGCCGCCATGCCTTGGCGCGGATCAAGCGCTTCGTCGAGCACTGCTTCGACCAGGTACCGCAGCGCCCGTCACTGCTCGACGCCGACCGCATCGGCCCCAGTTGTGCGGAAGCCGAGGCCCTCGCCGCGCCGCTGCCCCGGTACTCCCCCGCCGACCTCTACTGGCGCGCCACCCGGGCCAGCCTGCGCCTGGGCCAGGGCTTCTCCGAAGGGATCAAGCTGGGGTTCGAGACCGGCTTCGACTCCGGCAGCACGCTCGACTATATCTACCGCAACCAACCGACCGGCAAAGGCAAGGTCGGCCACCTGATCGACCAGAACTACCTCAACGCCATCGGCTGGCGCGGCATCCGCCAGCGCAAACTGCATGTAGAGGAACTGCTGCGCCTGGCCATCCAGCGTCTGCGGGAACGGGGTAAGCCAGTCGATATCGTCGACATCGCCGCCGGCCATGGCCGCTACATCCTCGAAGCCCTGCAAGGGCTGGAGCAGCACCCGGACTCCATCCTCCTGCGCGACTACAGCGAACTCAACGTGCAGCAAGGCGGTGCGCTGATCGCCGAGAAGGGTCTGGCAGATATCGCCCGCTTCGTCCAGGGCGATGCTTTCGACCGCCAGAGCCTGGCCACGCTCGATCCCCGCCCTACCCTCGCAGTGGTCTCGGGGCTCTATGAACTCTTCGCCAGCAACCAGATGGTCGGCGACTCCCTGGCCGGCCTGGCCGATGCCGTGGAAGACGGTGGTTACCTGATCTACACCGGCCAGCCCTGGCACCCGCAACTGGAGATGATCGCCCGCGCCCTGACCAGCCATCGTGGTGGCCAGGCCTGGGTCATGCGGCGGCGCAGCCAGGCGGAGATGGACCAGTTGGTCGAAGCGGCCGGCTTTCGCAAGGTCTGCCAGCGCATCGATGAATGGGGCATCTTCAGCGTCAGCCTGGCGCAGCGGGTGCACTGATGGGCCAACCGCGAGAACCCGGGCTGATCAGGCGCGGTGTGCTGTGGCTGCTGTTACTCGGCCCATTCTTCTTCCTCAGCTACGGCATGGCCAACCATTACACCGCCGGCCTCAACGAGGTCGGCAGCCTGGTGTTCGAGTGGGAAAGCCACATGCCGCTGTGGCCCTGGACCATCCTCCCGTACTGGTCGATCGACCTGCTCTACGGCCTGTCCTTCCTCCTGCCACGTAACCGCCGGGAGATGGACCGCCATGCCCTAGCGCTGCTCAGCGCCCAGCTCATCAGTGTCAGTTGCTTCCTGCTCTGGCCGTTGCGCTTCACGTTCGAACGCCCCGAACTAGCGGGGATCTTCGGCTGGCTGTTCGATGTGCTGATGGGTTTCGACAAACCGTTCAACCAGGCGCCGTCGCTGCACATCGCGCTGCTGGTGATCATCTGGGCGATGTTTGCCCGCCACACACGTGGCCTGCTGCTGCGCGGCGTGATGCATGGCTGGATGGCGCTGATCGGCCTGTCGGTGCTGACCACCTGGCAGCACCACTTCATCGATCTGCCCACCGGGGCGTTGGTGGGGTTTCTCTGTCTCTGGCTGTGGCCCCGCGACGGCCATTCGCCGCTGCGCCACGCCCGCTTGGCGAGCGACCCCAAGCGTTGGCGCCTGGCCCTGTATTACAGCCTGGGCGCGCTGCTTTTCTGCCTGCCGGCGTTCTACCTGGGCAATGCCTGGCTATGGCTGCTGTGGCCTGCGGTTGCACTGCTAATGGTCGCGCTCGACTATGCGCTGTTCGGCGCCAACGGTTTCCAGAAAGGCGCCGATGGCCAGTTGTCGAACGCCGCCTACTGGCTGCTCGCCCCTTACCTGGGCGCTGCCTGGATCAACTCACGGCTGTGGACGCGTGGCCATCCCCAGGCCAACGAGATCTGTGATGGCGTGTTCCTTGGCCGGATCCCGGCACGAGGTGAAGCCAGCGCCTTCTCGGCCATCGTCGACCTGTGCGCGGAACTG
Source organism: Pseudomonas sp. X10 (assembly GCF_054889225.1). Classification (NCBI taxonomy): domain Bacteria; kingdom Pseudomonadati; phylum Pseudomonadota; class Gammaproteobacteria; order Pseudomonadales; family Pseudomonadaceae; genus Pseudomonas; species Pseudomonas sp. X10. The sequence goes on from NZ_CM142677.1 coordinate 4,974,936, forward strand.
CCCATGGTCGTGGCGCCGAAGCAGCACTACCGCAGCCTGCCAAGCCTGGACCTGGTGGCGCCCGACAGCGCGCTGTGCCAACAGGCCGCCGACGCCATCGAAGCCTTGCGCGTGGAAGGGCCGCTGCTGGTCTGTTGCGCCCTGGGCTATTCCCGCAGTGCCAGCGCCATCGCTGCCTGGCTGGTGCTCAGCGGCCGCTGCCAGGACATCACCCAGGCCGAAACACGTATTCGCCAAGCTCGGCCAGGTATCGTTCTGCATCCAGCACACCGGCGCATGCTGGAACAACTCGGAGCCTGCCGATGAGCACCGCCATCCAACTGCAACTGGTCGCCAACCTGCTCAAGCGTGGACGCCAGTTGGAACGCCTGTCGGACGGCATCAGCCTGCTGGCCCTGGCCTATGGCCTGGCTCCATTGGCCGGAGCCTCCCCGCACCTGCTGGCCTCGGTGCTCTGCGCCCTGCTGCTGGCCGTCGGGCTAGCGCAGAAGTACTGGGCCGTACGCGTCGCCCTGGATGCTGGGCTGTTCGCCGCGCTGGCCAGCGATGGCGGGCCATTGCCTGCCCGGACCCAGGCCCTGGACCAAACGCTGTCCGTGCTCGGCCTCAAGCCAAGCGGGGCCGACAATCGAGATTGGCCCACCCGCAGCCGGGCAGCACTGCGCCTGCTGCGCAACCAGGCGCTCGGACTGGGGCTGCAGGTGCTGCTGGCATTGGCCGCCCTGCTGACCCTGCCCTGGCTCCCGCTCGCTGGATAAGGACCCTGCCATGTTCGCCGCCTTGACCGCTTTCCTCATCACCTCGGGCGCCCGCCTGATCACCGGTGCCCGCGCCCTGTGGCTCGGCTGCACACCGCAGCCGGTGCAACGCCTGTACTATGCCAACCACAGCAGCCATGGCGATTTCGTCCTGCTCTGGGCCTCGCTGCCAGAACCCTTGCGCCAGCGCACTCGGCCGGTGGCCGGAGCCGACTATTGGCAGAAACCGGGCATCCGCGACTTTCTGATCCGACGGGTGTTCAATGGCGTGCTGATCGACCGGCAACGCACCGATGCCCACGACAATCCCCTGCAGCCGATCCTCGATGCCCTAGGCCAGGGCGACTCGCTGATCTTCTTCCCGGAAGGCACCCGCAACCTCAGTGATGATCCTCTGCTGCCCTTCAAGAGCGGCCTGTTCCACCTGGCCAACGCCTACCCCGACATCGAACTGGTTCCGGTGTGGATCGCCAACCTCAACCGGGTCATGCCCAAGGGCCGTGCTCTACCGCTGCCCTTGCTGTGCACCCTGAGTTTCGGCGAGCCCCTGCGTCTGCAGACGGACGAAAGCAAGCAGGCCTTTCTCGATCGGGCCAGCCAAGCCCTGTTGAACCTGGCACCGAAGGACATCTGAAAATGGATAATCAAACCCTGTCGTTGTTCGCGGGCATCGGTGCCCTGTTGCTGCTCGCCAGCCTCATCGGTCGCCTGCTGAAATGGCGCGCCGGCCCCGGTCCCCATGCGGTGATCGACAACCTCAACGCACGCATCAATGCCTGGTGGGTCATGGTCCTGGTGATCGGCCTGGCCTTCGTGTTCGGCAAGTACGGCGTGATCCTGCTGTTCTACTGCGTATCCTTCTACGCCCTGCGCGAGTTCATGACCCTGACGCCGACCCGGCGCAGCGACTATCCGGCGCTGGTGGCGGCGTTCTATGTCGCCCTACCGGTGCAGTACCTGCTGATCGCCATGGACTGGTACGGCCTATTCAGCATCTTCATCCCCGTCTACCTGTTCCTGCTGCTGCCGATCCTGGCCAGCTTCGGTGGCGACACCACGCGCTTCCTCGAACGCGCCTCGAAAGTGCAGTGGGGCTTGATGATCGCAGTGTACTGCCTGTCCTCGGTGCCGGCATTGATGACCCTGGACATCCCCGGCTACGAGGGCCGTAACCTGCTGCTGATCGCCTGGCTGATCCTGGTGGTACAGATCTCCGACGTGCTGCAGTACGTGTGCGGCAAGCTGTTCGGCAAACACAAAGTGGCCCCTAACCTATCCCCCTCGAAGACCATCGAAGGCCTGGCTGGCGGCGTGGCCCTGGCCACCTTGGTCGGCGCCCTGCTGTGCTGGATCACCCCATTCAACTTCTGGCAGGCCGCACTGATGGCCCTGACCGTCAACGCCATGGGCTTCTTCGGCGGGCTGGTGATGTCGGCGATCAAGCGCGATCGTGGGGTGAAGGACTGGGGCCATATGATCGAAGGCCACGGCGGCATGCTCGACCGCATGGATTCGGTGTGCTTCGCGGCGCCGGTGTTCTTTCACTTCGTGCGGTATTGGTGGGCGTGACCGCGGATAGCGCGCCCAGGCAGATGAGCGTCGAGCCCAGGCAACTCCACACTGGATACAGGCCCTATGGTGACAAGTCATTTAACCAACTGCCTGGAGCCCAGCATGTCCGATTTCATTACTGTCCTGCGCGAAACCTGCCCGACTCCGGTACTGGATGCGACCAAGTGGAAGCGCATCGGCGGCGATCCGCATACCGTCAACCTGAACGCCTACCTCTCCGCCGATGGCAGCAAGATCATGGGCACCTGGATCTGCACCCCGGGCAAATTCGAGGTGAACTACGAGAAGTGGGAGTACTGCCATTTCCTCGATGGCTACTGCATCGTCACCCCGGAAGGCGAAGAGCCGAAGCATTTGAAGGCCGGCGATGTGTTCGTCATCGAACCGGGAATGAAGGGAACCTGGGAAGTGGTGGAGACAGTGCGCAAGTACTTCGTCTTTGCCTGATGGTTTAACCCCGTCCCTGTGAGCTTTCCATTAGCAGGGTATATACCGTCGAGGACGGACGAAAAACATCGCGGATCAGGCCCCTTCCCCAAGGTGCGCAGTTACATGGGGAAGAGGCCCGGCCCGCGATAAAAACCCACCTCGCTCGTTACTCGGTTTTGCGGTAACTCTCCACGATGGCCGAGAAATCCTTGCCGCCCTCGCCACGCAAGCTCATGGCCTGGTACAGCTGCTGCGCGACGGCGCCGAGGATCACCGGTTGGTGAGCCTGGCGCGCCGCTTCGGTGGCCAGCCCCAGGTCCTTGAGCATCAGTTCGGCGCCGAAACCACCGGTGTAACCACGTGACGCCGGGGCAGTCTCGATGATGCCTGGCCAAGGGTTGTAGGTGTCGGAACTCCAGCAGCGACCAGTGGAGCTGTTGATGATGCCGGCCAGCACCTGGGTATCGATGCCCAAGGCATTGCCCAAAGCCATAGCCTCGGACACACCGATCATCGAGATGCCCAGCAGCAGGTTGTTGCAGATCTTGGCGATCTGCCCGGTGCCGACTTCACCGCAGTGCACGATGTTGCGGCCCATCTGCTCCAGCACCGGCTTGAGGGTGGCGAACAATTCGGCCGTGGCGCCGACCATGAAGGTCAGGGTGCCGGCAGCCGCGCCACCGGTACCGCCGGACACTGGCGCATCGCCCATGTCCACGCCTTGCGCTGCCGCGGCCTTGGACACCTCACGGGCGGTCTGCGGGTCGATGGTGCTGCAATCCACTACTGGCGTTCCGGCGCGCACGCCAGCCAGCACGCCATCTTCGTTCAGGTAGACACTGCGCACATGAGCCGCAGCCGGAAGCATGGTGATCACCAGCTCGCTGTTGGCCGCCGCGTCTTTGGGCGAAGCGCTGATTTGCCCGCCCAGTTCGGCAAGCTCGGCCAGCACCGTTTTGTTCAGGTCGAACAGGTTCAGTTGGTGCCCGGCCTTGATCAGGTTGCGGGCCATGGGCGCGCCCATGTTGCCCAGCCCGATGAATGCGATACGCATGGTCGTCTCCTTAGCGCAGGCTGATGGTGGTGTTCACACCGTCGTTGACGCTGTCGTCATCGAACCAGCGGGCAGTGACGGTCTTGGTCTGAGTGTAGAACTGCACCACCTGCTTGCCGTACGGGCCCAGGTCACCGAGCTTGGAGCCACGCGAACCGGTGAAGCTGAAGAACGGCACCGGCACCGGGATCGGGATGTTGATACCGACCTGGCCAACGTCGATCTCGTTCTGGAACTTGCGCGCCGCCGCGCCGCTCTGGGTGAACAGACCAGTGCCGTTGCCGAACGGATTGCGGTTGACCAGGGCGATGGCCTCGTCGAGGGTGTCGACCTCCAGCACCACCAACACTGGGCCGAAGATTTCCTGGGTATAGATCTGCATGTCGGTAGTCACCCCGGAGAATAGGGTCGGGCCGACGAAGTTGCCTTGCTCGTAGCCTGGCACCGTGATGCCGCGGCCATCGAGTTCGAGCTTGGCGCCCTCCTTGATACCGCTTTCGATCAGGCCCAGCACCCGCTCCTTGGCGCGCTTGGAAACCAGCGGGCCAACGTCGGTGCCCGGCTCACTGCCAGCGTTCACCTTGAGTTTGCCAGCCAGCGCCTTGAGTTCTGGCAGCCACTCGCGGGCCTTGCCCACCAGCACGGCGACCGAGGTGGCCATGCAGCGCTGGCCGGCAGCGCCGAAGCCTGCGCCGACCAGGGCATTGAGCGTCTGCTCGCGGTTGGCATCAGGCAGCACCACGGCGTGGTTCTTGGCGCCCATCATCGACTGCACGCGCTTGCCATGCTGACTGGCAAGGTTGTAGACGTGGGTGCCGACCTCGGTGGAGCCGACGAACGAAATCGCCTTGATGTCCTGGTGCGTGCACAAGGCATCGACCACCTGCTTGCCACCATGCACCACGTTGAGCACACCGGCTGGCACGCCGGCTTCCAGCGCCAGCTCGACCAGCATCATGGTCGACAGCGGGTCCTGCTCGGACGGCTTGAGCACGAAGGTGTTGCCGCAGACGATGGCCATGGGGAACATCCACAGCGGGATCATCGCCGGGAAGTTGAAGGGAGTGATGCCGGCGCACACACCGATGGGCTGGCGCAGGGTGTAGGTGTCCACGCCACCAGCGACGTTCTCGGCGAACTCGCCCATCTGCAGGGTGCCGATGGAGGCAGCATGCTCGACCACTTCCAGGCCGCGGAAGATATCGCCTTCAGCGTCGGCCAGGGTCTTGCCCTGCTCGGCGCTGAGGGTCTGGGCGATGCGCTTGGTGTGCTCGCGGATCAGCGCCTGCAGCTTGAGCATGATGCGCATGCGGGCACCGATCGGGGTGTCGCGCCAGGTCTTGAAGGCACGTTGGGCGGCCGTCACGGCAGCATCGACTTCCTCGACAGTGGCGAACGGAACCCGCGCCAGCACCTGCTGGGTGGCCGGATTGACGATGTCGCGCCACTCGGTGGTCTTGGACTCGACCCACTGGCCGTCGATCAGCAGCTTGACCTGCTCGACCTTGGCTTGGTCGGGGGTATGGGGTGCGTTCATGTGCGCTCTCCTGGAATTATTGTTGGGACGAGATCGCCAGCGCCGGGGTAAACGCGAGGGCGCTTGGGTCTGGGGCTTTTTTCGAGTATAGATGTGCAAACATCCAATAAGAACGCACATAAAAGCCGGATCATCATGCAAAAAAACCTCACCTCCCTGGGTTCATTGAACTGGGACGATCTGAAGTTCTTCCTGGAAGTGGCGCGTACCCGCAAGGCCAGCAGCGCGGCCAAGCGCCTGAGCGTCGACTACACCACGGTATCGCGGCGCATCGGCTCACTGGAGGTGGCCCTGGGCACCTTGCTGTTCGAGAAGTCCCGGACCAACGGCTTCATCCTGACCGCCGAGGGCCAGCGCCTGCTGGGCTATGCCGAGTCGATCGAGAGCACCTTGCACATGGCCTGCGAGCAGGTGTCTGGCTCTGGTGTAGCGCTCTCCGGGCATGTGCGCATGGGCTGCACCGAAGGCTTCGGCAGCTTCTTCGTTACCCCGCAACTGAGCCGCTTCGTCGATGCCTACCCGGCCATCACCGTGGACATCCTGCCGCTGCCGCACTTCATCAGCCTGTCCAAGCGCGAGGCAGACATCGTCATCGCTCTGGAGCGCCCGGAACATGGGCCTTATGTATGCTGCAAGCTATGCGACTACCGCCTGCGCCTGTATGCCACGCAAGATTACCTGGACAACCACGAACCGATCCGCCAAAGCAGCGACCTGGTCCGCCATCCATTCATCAGCTACGTCGACGACCTGGCCTTCAGCTCCGAGTTGCTGTACCTGGCCAACCTGATCCCCAATGCCAACGCGCACCTGCGCAGCACCAGCGTCATCGCTCAGTACACCGCCGCCCTGCAAGGCCGAGGGCTGGCCATCCTGCCCTGCTTCCTCGCCGCCCAGGACCCGCGCCTGGTCGCCATCCTGCCAGAGCAGGTCGAGGTCACCCGGCAGTTCTGGATGTACTGCCGGGAGGACCTGCGCAAGCTCAAGCGGATTACATTGCTCTGGGACTACATCCGCGATGTCACCGAGCACAACGCGCCACTGTTGATGGGGGAGTCGCGGGAGATGCGCTTTGCTGATTAGTTGGAGGCCACCACGATCGATACACGACGGTTCTCGGTGCGGCCGGCGCGGGTCCTGTTGTCCGCCACCGGCTGGCTGCTGCCCAGGCCGCGGGTCTCGATGTTCTGTGGCTGCATGCCGATATTGACCAGCGCCCTGGCGACGCTCTGGGCACGACGCTCGGACAACTGCTGGTTGTAGGCGGGCTTGCCAGAGGCATCGGCGTGGCCGTCGATGCGTACACGCTGGATATCTACGGACAGCAGCGCCCTGCCGATACGCTCGACGATATCGCGGCTCTGGCTGTTGAGGCTGTCCAGGTCGCTGCCAAACAACACCTTGCCGGACAGGTCGAACGCCCAACCTTCATCGGTGAGGCTGAAGCCTTCCTGCTTGAGCACGGCGATCTGTTCGGCGCTCAACCCCGCTGGCGGGACGCTCTGGCAGCCGCCTAGAACAAGCAGCGCCAGCAGCAAGGCCAGCAGGGGAAAACGCAAACGCGGGAAAAGGTGGATCACGGTTCAGCTCCTGTTTTTAACATCAGTGGTGGAGCGTTCCGTCTCCGCCACTTGCCATTGGCCGCGCCGGATGCGCTTGGCCTGGTACATCGCCGTATCGGCGGCATTGAGCAGACTGGCCGGGTCATGGCCATCGTCCGGGTAATAGGCGATACCGACACTCAGGGAGGTGGCGATGCTATGGCCATCCTCCAGGAGAATTGGCAGTTTCATGCTGTCGACGATCTTCTCGGCGATGTCTTCGGCGTCCTCGCGCGAATGCAGCGGCGTGAGCAGTACCGCGAACTCGTCGCCCCCCAGGCGTGCCACCAGGTCATGCTCGCGCAGTTGGGCGCGGACCCGGCTGGCGACACTGATCAGCACTTCGTCGCCCACGGCATGCCCGAGACTGTCGTTGATCTGCTTGAAATGGTCGCTGTCGAGAAACAGCAAGGCCAGGTGTTCATCGTGCTTGGCGGCATTGCGCAGGGTACGGCTCAGGCGACCTTCGAAATAGGCACGGTTGGGCAGGCCGGTCAGGCTGTCGTGGCTGGCCTGGTGCGCCAGGGTCTCGTTCTCGCTGCGCAAGTGGCTCTGCCAGGCTTCCAACTCATCGAGCAAGGCATTGAAGTCGTTGCCCAATTCGTTGAGCTCAGCGATCTGCGTCGCGGGTACACGCCGGTCGAAACTGCGCTCTCTGCGCGCCGCGTGGGCGACGGTGGCGAGGTTGCGCAAAGGCCGAATAATGTTGCCGAACAAGCGCCGCGACAGATAGATCGCACTGACCGCACTGAGCGCTGTGCAGAGCAGGATGCCGGCCAAGCCACTGAGTAAAAAGCGCATCAGGCTACCGCCCTGCCCAACCAGCTCGATATGCCCGATCCTTTGCCGCTGGTGCACTACCGGCAGGTTGATCGGCTCATCCAACAGGGCACTCGCCACCTGGGCTTGCAGATGCGCCAACACGCCCTGCTCCTTGCGCTGCCAGTGCGCCAGCAGCTCACCGTCGATATCGAAGACCTTGGCCTCAGCCACTTCCTCGGTCGAGGCGATCAGTGCCAATGCCTCGTTGGCCGCAGCGCTGTCGTTGAACACCACGGCAGCCTCGACCGTGTAGTTGATCGAGCGGGCGATGAGGTGCAGGTTGTGGTTGGCGTAGACGCGCAGCGCCAGGACACCTAGCAAGGTCAGGAGAACCCCTGCCAGCCCCACGGCGAGCAAGGCGACGCTGAGGTGGCCACGCCCCAACACGGAACGCAAGGTAGGACGGACAGTGCGTTTGCTTGAACGCCTCATGGCTGTGCCGCCCTCCGCCGGGACAGCTGCAGCACACTGGGGTGGATGCGCACGCCACTGCGCGCCACCGAGTCAAGATTGACCTCGAAGGCCACCTGACGATCACTGACCCGCAGACAGAACAGGCTGCCGACGGTGCAAGGATCGTCGGCCTCGCTGATGCTCAGGATGGGATAGCCATTGACCGCCGTGAACAGGTCCTCGCGCTCACCTTCATCGAGTTTGCCGATGTAGATCGCATCGCACTCCGTAGTCGTGCGCCGGTCGCCGGCCAGCAAGCGCCGTACCGTCATGGGTTGGCCGGTGGCCTGGACCTTGCCTTTGATCAAGTCGTCGGCGTACTCGGTCGGGCCGATCAGGCAGAGGCGCAAAGGGGCGGGCTCCGTCGGCCAGCGTGCATAACTGAGAATGCCCAGGACCACCTGGGTCACCGCCTTAGCCCGCTGCTCCGCCTGAAACGCGTTGGGCGTCTCGGCCTGGGCCGGGGCGGCAAGGAACAGTAGGCAGGTGGCCAACAGTACAAGGACCCCGCCTGTCACTCGACCCCATGACGAGACAGCCACTCTCATGTAGGAAATCTCTCGAAACCCCGCCAGATAATGCCGCAACGATAGCATAAGGCCGCTTCCTCCAGCGAGGCGGCCAGTATCAGACTGTCTCCAGCATCAGTCCGGAGATCCGCCGTACCTTGCGCTGCACGGCCTCTTCGAAAACGCCCGGTCTTGGTTCGATCAGGCTGAAGCAGTGCTTAGCCCGGGTGATACCGGTGTAGACCAGCTCTTTGGTCAGTACCGGATTGAGCGCATCCGGTAGGACCAGGGCAGTATGGCTGAATTCCGAACCCTGGGACTTGTGCACCGTCATGGCGAACACGGTTTCCACCTCGCTGAGCCGGCTGGGCAGCACGAAACGCACGCCACCTCGCCCATCGTTGCGGGCAAAGGCCACGCGTAGCACCGGCTCGCCCTGCTCATCCGGCAGACGCAGGGCGATGCCGATATCGCCGTTCATCAGGCCCAGGCCATAGTCATTGCGGGTCATGAGCACTGGTCGCCCTTCATACCAGGGTTGCTGGCTGTCGATCAGGCCTGCATTGTCCAGTACCCGCGCCACGCGCTGGTTCAGGCCCTCGACACCCCAGGGCCCTTTGCGCACCGCGCACAGCAGTTGGAAGGTCTCGAAGCTGTGCAAGACCTCGCCGGCCCAACTTTCCCAGCATGGGTCATCCGCCGGGGTGCCAGGCGGCGGACGCTGGCGGCCGATGGTCTGCAGGTAGCGGCGATAACCCTGGGGACCTTCGGGGCCCCGGCCCAGGCCATCGAGCAGCAAGCGGTCCAGGGCACGATCCTGCTCACCGCGCAGGGCGAGGCTGAACACATCGTCTGGCGCCAAGCTCAGCAAGGTCCGCGCCTCCTGTGCCTGCTGGCGGTTGACCAGGCGTGCCAGTTGGCCGATGCCGCTGCCCTCTCCGAAGCGCCGGGAGAACCGCAGCATCACCACCTGCTGGGCCAGTGGATGGCGGGCAGCATCACCGGCCTGCAGGCCACTGGCGTCCAGCGACTCACCGCTGACCTGCTCTAGCCAGGCGCGGGTGGCGGGCGAGTAGCAACCCTCCTCGGCATCGCGGCAGAGGTCACCGAGCACCGCGCCGGCTTCCACCGACGCCAACTGGTCCTTGTCCCCCAGCAACACTAGCCGCGCCTTGGGAGGCAGGGCGTCGAGCAGGTTGGCCATCATTTCCAGATCGATCATCGATGCTTCGTCGACCACAAGCACATCCAATGGCAGTGGATTACCCGCATGGTGGCGGAAGTGCCGCGAACCGGGGCGGCTGCCCAGCAGACGGTGCACGGTGCTGACATCGGACGGGATCTGCTCGCGCACCTGCGCGCTGACCGTCAGGCGCTCGACCTGTTGGCCGATCGACTCGGTCAGGCGCGCGGCGGCCTTGCCGGTCGGGGCGGCCAGGCGGATGCGCAGCGGCCGCCCCTGCTCCACAGCGGGGGCCTGCAACAACGCCAGCAGACGCACCACGGTGGTGGTCTTGCCCGTGCCGGGACCGCCGGTGATGATGCTGAACGCCGCCCGAGTGGCCAGGGCGCAGGCCAGCTTCTGCCAGTCGACCTGTCCGGGCACGGCGCCGTCATCGAACAGTTGGCCCAGTCGATCCGGCAAGTCACCAGGGATGGCTTCATCCTGGGCCAACCGGTCACGCAGGGCTGCGTCGATGCGTCGCTCATAGCTCCAGTAACGACGCAAGTACAGGCGCTGGCCGCTGAGCACCAGAGGCCGCGAACGCTGCGCCGGAGTGTCACCGGCAGCCACCAGGCCGCTGGCCGCTACACGCTCGAGCCAGGTGTCGAGGGTCAGGCTGGCCAGCAGTTGCGAGGGCAGCAGCAAGGGCCCGGCCAACGCATCCCCCTCCGGCGGCAGGGACAGGGCGAAGTCCGGCTCGGCCAGGGTCTGTGCCAGGTCCAGGCAGACATGGCCATGTCCCAACTGATGACTGGCCAGGGCTGAGGCCAACAGCACGAGAGGATCGCTGCCCGGTTCGCGCTCTTCGAGAAAGCTGACGAAAGCACGGTCAAGGGCACGCAGCCAGCCGCGCTCGACCCAGCGATCGAGCAAGGCCAGCAAGTCGGCGCTCGCCCGCAACGGCTCAAGGGCTGCCAGGTGCGCTGCCTCCAACGGGATCGGCAGCAGGTCGGCGAGGCTTCGGCTCATGGGGCAACTCCGGAAAACAGATCATGCTGCTCGGGCTCCCGCACGCCACGGAACAACGCGTCGAGCTGTTCGATCAGGGCACGGGGTGGCTTGACGAAATACAGGCCATGGGTGGTAGCTGCCGCACCGCGCAGGAAAATGAACAGGGCGCCGCCGACGTCACGGTCATAATCGTAGTCAGGCAGACGGGCGTGCAGTTGGCGGTGCAAGGCCAGTAGGTAGAGCACGTACTGCAGGTCGTAACGATGGTCGAGGATCGCCTGCTCCATGGCAGCCTCGCTGTAGGCCAGGGCGTCAGGGCCCAACCAGTTGGATTTGTAGTCGGCCACGTAGTAGCGCCCATCCAACTCGAATGCCAGGTCGATGAATCCCTTGAACATACCGTTGAGCTGGGTCGCTTGCGCCGCCAGGCGCGGAGCAGCGCGGTGCGTATGCTCGGCCACCAAGCGGTCGAGGCGTACAGCATCGACCTGATGGCTGGCGAACCAGAACTCCATCTCGATCTGGTACTGCTGCAGCTGGCTCAGCAGCAGGGCTGGCCCACCCGCATGCAGAGGCATGGGCTGTACCAACAACTGCTGCAGCCATTGACTCAGGGCGGGAATCCAGCCGGCCCAGTCACGGCGGTTGCAGCGCTGGCCAACGGTGCGCTCGATCAGCGCGGGATTGCCGCTGACCTCGGCGAAGCCTTCACGCCCGGCCCATTCGAGCAGTCCATGGAGAAAGGTCCCCGGGTTGGGCCCACGGGGAAAGCGATGGATATCGCCACCGTCCGGAGCCACTTCGCGCAGTTGCTGGACATCCGGACGCTCGTCATCGAGCAAGTGCTGGGCCTGGGAGCTGTCGGCCGTCAAGGTCAGGCCTTCGTCACCGACACGCAAGGCACTGTAGGACGCGATCCACCAGTTCTCCGCCGCACGCCGCCGGGGCTTGCGCGCAGGCAGCAACTCGCTGTCGCTGCACGGGCTGATATAGCGGGCCTCCGTGACCGCGGGCAGCTCACCACAGGCGATGGCCGGGCAGGCCGACTGCAAGGTCGCAAGCCACTCCCCCAACTGGGTGGAGGCCGGCAAGGGCTTACCACCTCCCAGCAGGTAACCAAGGGCCGAACGGTGCAGTTGCGAGGCCTTGTTGCTGCCGCGCTTGAGGTCCGCCACGCCTAGCCAGCAAGCATGCCGGGCACGGGTCAGGGCAACATAGAGCAGGCGCAGGTCTTCAGCCAGGCGCTCGTCGTCGGCACGAGCGATCTGTTCGTCGTCGGGCGTGAGGGTAAGGTGCGCGTACCCTTCGCTGTCGTGCCAGGCCAGCGGCAGCCGTTGGCCGTCCACCGGCTTGCTGGTGCAAATGAATGGCAGGTAGACCAGCGGATACTCCAGGCCTTTGGACTTGTGGATAGTCACGACCTTGACCAGTTGCTCATCACTCTCCAAACGCAGGATCTGCTCTTCACCGGCCTGCCCGGAGTTGGCCAGGTGCTCGGCCAAATGGCGGATCAGCGCCTGCTCGCCATCCAGTTCGCTGGCGGCTTGCTGTAGCAGCTCGGCCAAGTGCAGCAGATTGGTCAGCACCCGCTCGCCATCGCTGCGGCCCATCAGGGTGTGCGGCAGCTCGAAGTCATGCAGCAGGCGCCGGAGCATCGGCAGCACGCCTTGGCGCTGCCAGGTCTGGCGGTATTCACGGAAGGTCATGACCCAGCGCTCCCAGACCCGCTCATCCTGATTCAACTGCTCCAGATCGCTCAGGGGCAGGTCGAGGGTCAGACTGGCCAGGGCAGCCTTGAGCAGGCGCTCGGAGTCCGGCTCGGCGCAGGCCTTGAGCCAGGCCAACAAGTCATGGGCCTCCTGGGCGGCGAACACCGAGTCTTTGTCGGAAAGGTACACGCTGCGCACATCACGGGCGGCCAGCTCAGCCCGGATCAACTGGGCCTCACGACCGTCGCGCACAAGAATGGCGATATCCGAAGGCTGGCAAGGCTTCAACGTGCCGTCAGCACTGCGAAACCCCGTGCGGCCCTCCCGCCCGCCATTGAGCAAGGCGACGACATGGCTGGCGCAACTGGCTGCCAGCTGCTGCCGGTAGGTAGTGCTGGAGACAGGTTCATCGCTCTCCAGCCGCCACAGGTGCAATGCCGGCGTGGCCTGACCGTCGACCTGCAGTTGTTCGCCCCGCCCCTTGGCCCGGACCTCGACGAAAGGCAGTGGGTTGTCCCCGTTTTCGCGGAACAGGAAGGCGCCTCGACCTTCGCTGCGCTGCTCGGCCTGCAGGAAGACCTGGTTCACGGCGCTGACCATCGCCTGGCTGGAACGGTAGTTGGTGTCCAGGCTGTGCAAGCGGCCAGCCGTGGCCCGACGGGCGCTCAGGTAGGTGAAAATGTCGGCGCCACGAAAGGCATAGATCGCCTGCTTGGGGTCGCCGATCATGAACAGGCCGGTTTCCGGGCGGTTCTCGCTGATACGGTAGATGCGCTCGAAGATGCCGTACTGGACGGGGTCAGTGTCCTGGAACTCGTCGATCAGGGCCACCGGAAACTGCTCGCGGATCAACTCGGCCAGGCGTTCGCCAGCCTCGCTGTTGAGCGCCTGCTCCAGGCGCAGGAGCATATCGTCGAAGCCCATTTCGGCACGACGGCGCTTTTCCAACTCGAAACGCGCGGACACCCAGGCCGCAGCATGCTCCAGCAGACAGGCATCCGGGCTCGGCAGGCCCTGCAACTGCTGGCGCAGGTTTTCCATTGCCTGCAATGCCGGGTGGCTCGGTGGCTCGCCAACCTTCCAGGCCTCGGCCATGCCAGCTGGGGTCAGGCGGGTAAAACCGGTGCCCAGGTCCAACTCCAGGGCCTGTTCATCTGCGGCCCAAGTCTTGAGCTTGTCGAACCAGGGCTCGAAGTAACGGGCTTGCATCTTTCGGCCATCGACCTGCTTGGCCGCCAGGGCATCGCGGCAGATCTGCAGCAGTTCATCAGACCACTGTGCCCAGGGTGCCTTGAGCTGGGCCAACTGTGCGGCACGCTGCTGCAGCACAGCGTCGATCAGCGCCTGGGGTTCGTCCTCGGTGTTCTCGACACGCTGGCGGCCGAACAACGGCCGCACCCGGGGCAGCAAGGCGTCAGGGCTGACCCAATTGCTGCGTACCCAGGCCAGGGCGTCGCCTTGCATGCCATAGCAGAAGCGCCGCCAGTAGTCGCGCATGACCTGGCCAAGCAGCTCGCTGTGATCGGTTTCCAGGCTCTGGGTGAACAGGCTGCCGCTGTCGAAAGCATGCTCGCGCAGCATGCGCTGGCACCAGCCGTGGATGGTCGAGACCGCCGCCTCGTCCATCCATTGCACGGCAATCTCCAGGCGACTGGCGCAGCGTGCCCAGTGTTCCTGGGGATACTCGTCGCGCAATTGCCGCAGCAGCGGGTCCGCGTCGTGCAGCTCCTCACGGAAGAAGCGCGCCGCTTCGGCCAGACGGGTGCGGATGCGCTCACGCAACTCTTTGGTCGCGGCGTCGGTGAAGGTCACCACGAGGATCTGGGGTGGCAGCAACTCGCGGGCGAAGCCCTGCTCGCCGCCGTGGCCAAGGATCAAGCGCAGATACAGGGCGGAGATGGTGAAGGTCTTGCCGGTGCCCGCACTAGCTTCGATCAGTTGACTGCCATGCAGGGGGAAACTCAGCGCCAAAGGACGGGCCTGGGTCATGCGGCGTTCTCCTGGTTGCCCAGGGTCTGCCAGGGCGCTTCAAACAACGGGCGGTACAAGGCCTCGCACCAACCCTCGAAGGTTTCATCGGCGCTCAGCGCGGCGAAGTCGCGGAACTGCCGGGCCAAGGCAGCGCTTTCGCTACGCTCGCCAAAGCTGTTCTGGCCATCGCCTTCATAGGCACGGACGGCGGCGAGCCGGGCCTTGTCTGGATCGTTCTGGGCAAGCCAGGCAAAGGCGGTCTTCGCCGCCACCGGCAGCGGCGAATTCATGGCAGCCTGCCGCGCCACGAGCAAATCGCCAAGCAGTTCGGCGGCCCGCTCCTGGGGTAGCGGCGCAAGCAACAAGGTCACATCACTGGCAACCAAAGCGCTGTGCAGGGGATGCCCCACGGCGCAAGCGGCCAGGTGCAGGACCCAGGTCGGAATCAGGCGATGCCATTTGAGATTGCTGCGCCCGCTGCTGATGGTGTTGGGCACGGTGGTGATGCTCAGCAGGCTGCTGTCGTGCGCCTGATGAACCTGGCCAAGCCAGCCTTCAAGACGGTGTGGGCCTCGCTCGAAGTGGATGGGCAAGGCGCTGTCGACCCTCTGCGGCCAGCGTTGCAACAACTGCTGATGACGTTGCAACAGCCCCGGCAAGGGCTGAATCAGTTCGCCCTGCAGGCTCTCACCGAAGCCAGCCAATGGTAACAGGCCGCAAGCCTGCAACCGCCGGGCCTGGGCCTGCAAGGCGCGCTCGCTATCCTGTGGATCGGCGAGCGCGGCGGCCAACAGGCTCTCGCTGAGGCTGTAGCGTTGCAGAGCATCGAGAACGAAGGGCTCTTCATCGGCCACCGGCGCGTCCAGCGCTTCGAAAAAGACCTTCAGGCGTTGACTGAAGAAATGCCGTACGGGATGGCGCAGGAAGTCCTGCAGCAACGTCAGGCTCAAGGGTTCGTCGCTGCTGTAGGGCGGCAAGTCTTCTCCGCTTGAGCTCGCCTCGTTTGCAAACTCGTGCAAGGCTTGCCACTCCTGGGCATAGCTGAACAAGGGACTGCCCTTCTGGAAGTAGCGCTGGCTGAACGGCTGCAGCGGATGCTCCTGGGTCAAGGCATGCAGCAGTTGCTCGCCAGGGTCGTGCTTGCCGCCCTCTTCGGCCCCGGCCAATCGCCAACCAGCCGCCAGGTGATCACGCAGTTGGCCGATCAGCACCGAGGCCGGGCGTTCGTTGTTGTCACGGATACTGCGGCCGACCCAACTGACATAGAGCTGGTCGCGGGCGGAAAGCAGTGCCTCGAGCAGCAGGTAGCGGTCGTCCTCTCGTCGGGAACGGTCGCCAGGACGGTAGTCGCTGGCCATCAGGTCGAAATCCAGAGGCGGTTGCGCGCGTGGATAGTCGCCGTCGTTCATACCGAGCAGGCAGACCACCCTGAAGGGAATGGCACGCATGGGCATCAAGGTGCAGAAGTTCACCGAACCGGCAAGGAAGCGCTGGGACAGCTTGCCCTGGTCCAGGCCCGACAGCCAGGCTTCGCGGACCACGGTCAACGGCAGCAGGTCTTCCAGGCCAACCGATTCACAGGTCTGCAACCAGGTTTCACGCAGGGTCTGCAACTGCACCAGCAGGTAGTCGTCATGCTCGGTTTCAGCGAGGAAGAACACCTGCAGCAAGGCATGCAGACGCTCCCCCCACTCCACCGCCGTCGCCGGCTGCGACAGGACCTGGCAAGCAACTTCCAACGCATCGAGCAAGGCGACCAGCGGACCGATCAGGGCAGCGTCGAGGCCGCCGATCTCGTCATAGGGCTCGATACCGTCGCAGCTTTCACCAATGCCCACTGCGTAGCCGAGGAGCATGCGCCGCAAGCCGAACCGCCAGCTGTTCTGCTCCAGGCCTGCGGGCAATCCCAGCGAGGCACGCTGGTCGGCGTTCAGCCCCCAACGGATGCCGGCGCCTTCGATCCATCGGTGCAGTGTCGGCAGATCAGTTTCCCGAATGGCGAAACGGGCGCGCAGCGCCGGCACGTCCAAGAGGTCGAGCACCTCGCTGACGGCGAAGCGGCTGTCCGGCAACTTGAGCAGGTGCTCCAGGGCGATCAGCAAGGGATCACGGCCGCGCTGGCCCTGGTCGGCCAGGGTGAAGGGAATATAGCGCGGGTCGTTGCGATCCAGTTGGCCGAACACGGCACGGATATGTGGGGCATAGGTGTTGATGTCCGGCAGCATGACGATCACGTCACGCGGACGTAAGCCGGGGTCGGCGCTGAAGCGGGCCAGCAGTTGGTCATGGAGGATCTCCACTTCACGCTGCGGGCTGTGCGCCACCTGGAAACGCACCGAACGGTCCTTGGTCGGGTCGACCGGAGCCCAGAGACTGCGGGTCTCGGCCAAGGGGCGTAGCTCGAGGATGTCGTCCTGGAGTTGCTTGAGCAGGCTGGTGGGCTCGCCATCGCTGAACAGATCGATGCGCCCTTCGCTGAACACGCCACGGTAGCTGCTGGGGTCGTCGTAGCTGTCGAGCAGATTGATGTAATCGCGGCCCTGCTTGCCCCAGGCGGCCAGCAAAGGATGGGCGTGTTGGTGCAGGGACTGGTCATCCAACTGCAGGGGCATGCCCTGCTTGCGCTGCTGGCGCTTGTACTGGTGCCGCAGCAGGTCCTTGTCGGCGACGATATCAGCCCAGTGGTGACGGCAAGGGTTATGCACACACAGCAATACCTGGCTGAAGCGTGCCAGACCGGCCAAGGCTTCCAATGCCTGGGCAGGTAGCGACGAGATGCCGAACACGATCACCCGCGCAGGTAGGCCAGGTGGTGGCTGCTCCACACTGTTGATACGCTCGATGAAGCGTTGGTGCACTCCGGCCCGGCTCTGCGCCATGCCTTGTTCGCCGACATCGAGGAGCAAGGCCCGCCACAATTCGGCCTGCCAGCAGTTGCCGGCGGACAGCGGCTTGCGCCCGCCTCGGGCGGTGTTAAGCACATGCTCGCCGGCCGCCCAGTCCTTGAGCCAGTCGGCACGATAGACCTGGTACTGGTCGAAGAGGTCGGCCAGGCGCTCGGCGAGCTGGTAGCGCTTGCGCAAGTCACTGTCGTCGGTCAAGAAACGCCGCAGGGGCTCGAAGTGTGGACGCTCGATCAACTCCGGCAACAGGCGCATGAGGCGCCAGGTCAGTGGCGCCTTGTCGAGCAGCGAGACCTCAGGGATCTCGTCGCGCCCCAGAACGCGACGGTACAACTGCCACATGAAACTACCCGGTAGCTGAACATCGATGGCCGCAGCGATACCACAGCCTCCCTGGTCATCCTCCAAGGGATCTTCGGCCAGGGCCAGCTTGAGCCATTGGGCGATGCCGTTGCTTTGCACCAGAGCGATCTCGTTTTCCAGCGGTGCCAACGGGTAGCGACGCATCCAGCTCACCACCAAGCTGCGCAAGTCATCCAGCCTATTACTGTGGACAACCATGAAGCCAGGGTGCAGTGAGGTGGTATTCGGCATGGAGCGTCCCTTGGAACGAGGCGGGTGGTTCAGGAGGGAACCATATCATGGGGTGGCGGGGTTTTCGTGGATGTGCAGGCTCGGGGTTGAGGCTTTTTATGTCCCGCTAGGGGGCCCGCTGCGCGGCCCATCGCGACACAAGGCCGCTCCCACAGAGGCAGACCAGCTCGGCACCTATGGGTGCAGCCCTGCCCTTCAAACCCCGGAAAAGACAAAACCCCTACCTGCTCGCGCAGATAGGGGTTTTGCGAAATGAATCTTGACGATGACCTACTCTCACATGGGGAAACCCCACACTACCATCGGCGATGCATCGTTTCACTGCTGAGTTCGGGATGGGATCAGGTGGTTCCAATGCTCTATGGTCGTCAAGAAATTCTGTTACCAGAACGTCCTGTTGGACACTCCAGTCAATTCGGATATGTGCATTTGTGGTTTTGCGAATCTTCGGCTGTTGCGTCTTCACCACCGCCATCTGCGTCAGCAAATTGCTTGGGTGTTATATGGTCAAGCCTCACGGGCAATTAGTATCGGTTAGCTCAACGCCTCACAGCGCTTACACACCCGACCTATCAACGTCGTAGTCTTCGACGGCCCTTCAGGGAGCTCAAGGCTCCAGTGAGATCTCATCTTGAGGCAAGTTTCCCGCTTAGATGCTTTCAGCGGTTATCTCTTCCGAACATAGCTACCCGGCAATGCCACTGGCGTGACAACCGGAACACCAGAGGTTCGTCCACTCCGGTCCTCTCGTACTAGGAGCAGCCCCTCTCAAATCTCAAACGTCCACGGCAGATAGGGACCGAACTGTCTCACGACGTTCTAAACCCAGCTCGCGTACCACTTTAAATGGCGAACAGCCATACCCTTGGGACCGGCTTCAGCCCCAGGATGTGATGAGCCGACATCGAGGTGCCAAACACCGCCGTCGATATGAACTCTTGGGCGGTATCAGCCTGTTATCCCCGGAGTACCTTTTATCCGTTGAGCGATGGCCCTTCCATACAGAACCACCGGATCACTAAGACCTACTTTCGTACCTGCTCGACGTGTCTGTCTCGCAGTCAAGCGCGCTTTTGCCTTTATACTCTGCGACCGATTTCCGACCGGTCTGAGCGCACCTTCGTACTCCTCCGTTACTCTTTGGGAGGAGACCGCCCCAGTCAAACTACCCACCATACACTGTCCTCGATCCGGATGACGGACCTGAGTTAGAACCTCAAAGTTGCCAGGGTGGTATTTCAAGGATGGCTCCACGCGAACTGGCGTCCACGCTTCAAAGCCTCCCACCTATCCTACACAAGCAAATTCAAAGTCCAGTGCAAAGCTATAGTAAAGGTTCACGGGGTCTTTCCGTCTAGCCGCGGATACACTGCATCTTCACAGCGATTTCAATTTCACTGAGTCTCGGGTGGAGACAGCGCCGCCATCGTTACGCCATTCGTGCAGGTCGGAACTTACCCGACAAGGAATTTCGCTACCTTAGGACCGTTATAGTTACGGCCGCCGTTTACCGGGGCTTCGATCAAGAGCTTCGCGTTAGCTAACCCCATCAATTAACCTTCCGGCACCGGGCAGGCGTCACACCCTATACGTCCACTTTCGTGTTTGCAGAGTGCTGTGTTTTTAATAAACAGTCGCAGCGGCCTGGTATCTTCGACCGGCATGGGCTTACGGAGCAAGTCCTTCACCCTCACCGGCGCACCTTCTCCCGAAGTTACGGTGCCATTTTGCCTAGTTCCTTCACCCGAGTTCTCTCAAGCGCCTTGGTATTCTCTACCCAACCACCTGTGTCGGTTTGGGGTACGGTTCCCGGTTATCTGAAGCTTAGAAGCTTTTCTTGGAAGCATGGCATCAACCACTTCGTCGCCTAAAGGCAACTCGTCATCAGCTCTCGGCCTTGAGATCCCGGATTTACCTAAGATCTCGGCCTACCACCTTAAACTTGGACAACCAACGCCAAGCTGGCCTAGCCTTCTCCGTCCCTCCATCGCAATAACCGGAAGTACAGGAATATTAACCTGTTTTCCATCGACTACGCTTTTCAGCCTCGCCTTAGGGACCGACTAACCCTGCGTCGATTAACGTTGCGCAGGAAACCTTGGTCTTTCGGCGTGGGTGTTTTTCACACCCATTGTCGTTACTCATGTCAGCATTCGCACTTCTGATACCTCCAGCAAGCTTCTCAACTCACCTTCACAGGCTTACAGAACGCTCCTCTACCGCATCACCTAAGTGATACCCGTAGCTTCGGTGCATGGTTTGAGCCCCGTTACATCTTCCGCGCAGGCCGACTCGACTAGTGAGCTATTACGCTTTCTTTAAAGGATGGCTGCTTCTAAGCCAACCTCCTAGCTGTCTAAGCCTTCCCACATCGTTTCCCACTTAACCATGACTTTGGGACCTTAGCTGACGGTCTGGGTTGTTTCCCTTTTCACGACGGACGTTAGCACCCGCCGTGTGTCTCCCATGCTCGGCACTTCCAGGTATTCGGAGTTTGCATCGGTTTGGTAAGTCGGGATGACCCCCTAGCCGAAACAGTGCTCTACCCCCTGGAGTGATACATGAGGCGCTACCTAAATAGCTTTCGAGGAGAACCAGCTATCTCCGAGCTTGATTAGCCTTTCACTCCGATCCACAGGTCATCCGCTAACTTTTCAACGGTAGTCGGTTCGGTCCTCCAGTCAGTGTTACCTAACCTTCAACCTGCCCATGGATAGATCGCCCGGTTTCGGGTCTATACCCAGCGACTAAACGCCCTATTAAGACTCGCTTTCGCTACGCCTCCCCTATTCGGTTAAGCTCGCCACTGAATATAAGTCGCTGACCCATTATACAAAAGGTACGCAGTCACCTAACAAGTAGGCTCCCACTGCTTGTACGCATACGGTTTCAGGTTCTATTTCACTCCCCTCTCCGGGGTTCTTTTCGCCTTTCCCTCACGGTACTGGTTCACTATCGGTCAGTCAGTAGTATTTAGCCTTGGAGGATGGTCCCCCCATGTTCAGACAAAGTTTCTCGTGCTCCGTCCTACTCGATTTCATGACTAAGAGATTTTCGCGTACAGGGCTATCACCCACTATGGCCGCACTTTCCAGAGCGTTCCGCTAATCTCAAAGCCACTTAAGGGCTAATCCCCGTTCGCTCGCCACTACTAAGGGAATCTCGGTTGATTTCTTTTCCTCAGGGTACTTAGATGTTTCAGTTCCCCTGGTTCGCCTCTTGCACCTATGTATTCAGTACAAGATACTCAGCTTGTGCTGAGTGGGTTCCCCCATTCAGAGATCTCCGGATCAAAGTCTGTTTGCCGACTCCCCGAAGCTTATCGCAGGCTACCACGTCTTTCATCGCCTCTGACTGCCAAGGCATCCACCGTATGCGCTTCTTCACTTGACCATATAACCCCAAGCAATCTGGTTATACTGTGAAGACGACATTCGCCGAAAATTCGCATGCTTGCTCATGAGAGCAACTCACAAATTTTACCTTAGCCTGTTCACCACCAGTGAAAGTGGTTCACAGTCTATCTTTCTATCACATATCCGAATTTTTAAAGAACGATCTGACAAAAGTCAGAAATCAACATTCAGCACGAATGCTCATTTCTAAGTTCTGCAGGGTAACTGCAAGAGTGGTGGAGCCAAGCGGGATCGAACCGCTGACCTCCTGCGTGCAAGGCAGGCGCTCTCCCAGCTGAGCTATGGCCCCGTATATACAGGTTGCACCACAAGCAATTGGTAGGTCTGGGCAGATTTGAACTGCCGACCTCACCCTTATCAGGGGTGCGCTCTAACCAACTGAGCTACAGACCTATAACAGGGTCGCGTTACTACATCGTCTTCGTTCAATGAATCAAGCAATTCGTGTGGGTGCTCATCAGCCGGCTGATGTCGTCGATTAAGGAGGTGATCCAGCCGCAGGTTCCCCTACGGCTACCTTGTTACGACTTCACCCCAGTCATGAATCACACCGTGGTAACCGTCCTCCCGAAGGTTAGACTAGCTACTTCTGGTGCAACCCACTCCCATGGTGTGACGGGCGGTGTGTACAAGGCCCGGGAACGTATTCACCGCGACATTCTGATTCGCGATTACTAGCGATTCCGACTTCACGCAGTCGAGTTGCAGACTGCGATCCGGACTACGATCGGTTTTGTGAGATTAGCTCCACCTCGCGGCTTGGCAACCCTCTGTACCGACCATTGTAGCACGTGTGTAGCCCAGGCCGTAAGGGCCATGATGACTTGACGTCATCCCCACCTTCCTCCGGTTTGTCACCGGCAGTCTCCTTAGAGTGCCCACCATTACGTGCTGGTAACTAAGGACAAGGGTTGCGCTCGTTACGGGACTTAACCCAACATCTCACGACACGAGCTGACGACAGCCATGCAGCACCTGTGTCAGAGTTCCCGAAGGCACCAATCCATCTCTGGAAAGTTCTCTGCATGTCAAGGCCTGGTAAGGTTCTTCGCGTTGCTTCGAATTAAACCACATGCTCCACCGCTTGTGCGGGCCCCCGTCAATTCATTTGAGTTTTAACCTTGCGGCCGTACTCCCCAGGCGGTCAACTTAATGCGTTAGCTGCGCCACTAAAGTCTCAAGGACCCCAACGGCTAGTTGACATCGTTTACGGCGTGGACTACCAGGGTATCTAATCCTGTTTGCTCCCCACGCTTTCGCACCTCAGTGTCAGTATCGGTCCAGGTGGTCGCCTTCGCCACTGGTGTTCCTTCCTATATCTACGCATTTCACCGCTACACAGGAAATTCCACCACCCTCTACCATACTCTAGCTCGCCAGTTTTGGATGCAGTTCCCAGGTTGAGCCCGGGGCTTTCACATCCAACTTAACGAACCACCTACGCGCGCTTTACGCCCAGTAATTCCGATTAACGCTTGCACCCTCTGTATTACCGCGGCTGCTGGCACAGAGTTAGCCGGTGCTTATTCTGTCGGTAACGTCAAAACAGCAAGGTATTCGCTTACTGCCCTTCCTCCCAACTTAAAGTGCTTTACAATCCGAAGACCTTCTTCACACACGCGGCATGGCTGGATCAGGCTTTCGCCCATTGTCCAATATTCCCCACTGCTGCCTCCCGTAGGAGTCTGGACCGTGTCTCAGTTCCAGTGTGACTGATCATCCTCTCAGACCAGTTACGGATCGTCGCCTTGGTGAGCCATTACCCCACCAACTAGCTAATCCGACCTAGGCTCATCTGATAGCGCAAGGCCCGAAGGTCCCCTGCTTTCTCCCGTAGGACGTATGCGGTATTAGCGTTCCTTTCGAAACGTTGTCCCCCACTACCAGGCAGATTCCTAGGCATTACTCACCCGTCCGCCGCTGAATCCATGAGCAAGCTCACTTCATCCGCTCGACTTGCATGTGTTAGGCCTGCCGCCAGCGTTCAATCTGAGCCATGATCAAACTCTTCAGTTCAATACTGCTTGGGTTTTTAAGAAACCCTAAACTTGGCTCAGCAATCTCAAATGACTATGTGATTTCTCATATGGCCACTTGCGATGCTGATAATCTTTTTGACTATCAGTCCGTACTCACAAGCACCCACACGAATTGCTTGATTCAATTGTTAAAGAGCGTTTGGTCAGGAGCCTTTCAGCTCAACCGAGGCGCGCATTCTACGCTTTCCTCAAAACCTGTCAAGCGTTTATTTCGAAGTCTTTTGCTAAAAAGCCGTTCAACTTCAACCACTTGACTCGCTGCGATCGCTCGTAGCGGGAGGCGAATCATACAGCGTTAAAACCTGCTGTCAACTGCCTTTTTCACCGCTGCCAACCTCTCGATCGAAGCCCTTCCGATACTACCTGAAACTTCTAACTCTATGAATCTCAAGGAGTTTTCCGTTTCGACTGCGTCGGAAGTGGGGCGCATTATAAGGGGATTCGAAAGCCCGTCAACCCTTAATTTCAAGAAACCTTCGTATTCCTTTAAAACAAAGCGGGGAGGCCTATCGGCCTCCCCGCTTTCCACTCGCCGTTATTACAGGCTTGGGAACGCGAACTGCGAAGCCTCATGGCTGGCACGTTGCGGCCAACGCTGGGTAATGGCCTTACGGCGGGTATAGAAACGCACACCATCCGGGCCATAGGCATGCAGGTCGCCGAACAGCGAACGTTTCCAGCCACCGAAGCTGTGGTAGGCCACAGGGACCGGCAGCGGCACGTTGACACCGACCATGCCCACCTCGATCTCATCGCAGAACAGTCGCGCCGCTTCACCGTCACGGGTGAAGATGCAGGTGCCGTTGCCGTATTCATGCTCGTTGATCAGGCGCATGGCTTCTTCCAGGCTATCGACCCGCACCACGCACAGCACTGGGCCGAAGATCTCTTCCTTATAGATACGCATCTCCGGGGTCACGCGGTCGAACAGGGTGCCGCCGACGAAGTAGCCGTCTTCATTGCCGGCCACGCGATAACCACGGCCATCCACCACCAGTTTGGCGCCGGCTGCCACGCCGTCGTCGATATAACCGACCACCTTGTCACGCGCAGCCGCCGTCACCAGCGGCCCCATGTCCAGGCCACAGGAAGTGCCGGCACCGATCTTCAGCGCCTTGATCTGTGGTTCCAGCTTGGCGATCAGCGCATCGGCGACCTGGTCACCGACGCATACGGCCACGGAGATGGCCATGCAGCGCTCGCCGCAGGAACCGTACGCCGCGCCCATCAGCGCGCTGACGGCATTGTCCAAGTCGGCATCAGGCATCAGCACCGCGTGGTTCTTCGCGCCGCCCAGAGCCTGGACACGCTTGCCGCGCTTGGTACCTTCGGCATAGATGTACTCGGCGATCGGGGTCGAACCGACAAAACTCAGCGCCTTCACTTCTGGCGCCTCGATCAGCGCATCCACCGCTTCCTTGTCACCATGCACCACGTTCAGCACGCCCTTGGGCAGGCCGGCCTCCTGGAGCAGTTGGGCGATGAACAGGGTCGAGCTCGGGTCGCGCTCCGAAGGCTTGAGAATGAAGCAGTTGCCACAGGCGATGGCCAGTGGATACATCCACAGCGGCACCATGGCCGGGAAGTTGAAAGGGGTGATACCGGCGACCACGCCCAGTGGCTGGAAGTCGGACCAGGCATCGATGTTCGGACCGACGTTGCGGCTGTACTCGCCCTTCAGGACCTCAGGGGCGGCGCAAGCAAACTCGACGTTCTCAATACCGCGCTTGAGTTCACCGGCAGCGTCTTCCAGGGTCTTGCCATGCTCTTCGCTGATCATCTGCGAGATGCGCGCTTCGTTCTGCTCCAGCAACTGCTTGAAACGGAACATCACCTGAGCACGCTTGGCCGGTGGGGTGTTGCGCCAAGCCGGGAACGCCGCCTTGGCGGAGTCGATAGCCAGTTGCACCGTAGCGCGACTGGCCAGTTCGACCTTGTGGATGGCCTGGCCAGTGGAGGGGTTGAAGACATCGGCGCTGCGCTCGCCCGAGGAAACCAGTTCGCCGTTGATCAGGTGCTGAACAATGCTCATGCATAACTCCAGAAAAGAGGGGTGAACAGGCGCGCCAATACGCGCCTGTAGACAAAGTCAGGTAAATCAGTCGATCTGGTTCAGGGCTTCGCCGACTGCATCGAACAGGCGATCCAGTTCCTGCGGCTGGCTGTTGAAGGTTGGCCCGAACTGCAGGGTGTCGCCGCCGAACCGTACATAGAAGCCGGCTTTCCACAGCTTCATCGCTACCTCATAAGGACGCACGATGGCATCACCGTCGCGCGCGGCGATCTGGATCGCGCCCGCCAGGCCGTAGTTGCGGATATCGATGACGTTCTTGGTGCCCTTGATGCCGTGCAACACTTTTTCGAAGTGAGGCGCCAACTCGGCGGCCGACTGCACCAGTCTTTCCTTTTGCAGCAGATCCAGCGCGGCAATGCCGGCCGCACAGGCCACAGGGTGGGCCGAGTAGGTATAGCCGTGCGGGAACTCCACGGCGTACTCAGGCGTCGGCTGATTCATGAACGTCTGATAGATCTCGGTGCTGGCGATCACCGCGCCCATCGGGATGGCGCCGTTGGTCACTTGCTTGGCGATGCACATCAGGTCCGGCGTCACGCCGAAAGCCTCGGCGCCGGTCATGGCCCCCATGCGACCGAAGCCGGTGATCACTTCGTCGAAGATCAGCAGGATGTTGTGCTGGTCGCAGATCTCGCGCAGGCGCTTGAGGTAGCCCTTCGGTGGCGGCAGCACGCCTGCGGAACCGGCCAGCGGCTCGACGATCAGCGCAGCGATGTTGGACGCATCGTGCAGCTCGATGAGCTTGAGCATCTCATCGGCCAGGGCGATACCGCCCTCCTCCGGCATGCCCTTGGTGAAGGCGTTGCCCGGCAGCACGGTGTGCGGCAGATGGTCGACGTCCAGCAACTGGCCGAACAGCTTGCGGTTGCCGTTGACGCCACCGAGGCTGGTACCGGCGATGTTCACGCCGTGGTAGCCACGGGCACGGCCGATCAGCTTGGTCTTGGTGGCCTGGCCTTTCAGGCGCCAGTAGGCACGCACCATCTTCACCGCCGTGTCGCAGCACTCGGAGCCGGAGTTGGTAAAGAATACGTGGTTGAGGTTGCCCGGGGTCAGCTCGGTGATCTTCTCGGCCAGCTGGAACGACAGCGGGTGGCCGAACTGGAACGCTGGCGAGTAATCCAGTACGCCCAACTGACGGGCAGCGGCTTCCTGGATTTCCTTGCGGGTGTGCCCGGCGCCACAGGTCCACAGGCCGGACAGGGCATCATAGATCTTGCGCCCCTTGTCATCGACCAGGTAGCTGCCCTCGGCCGCCACGATCAGCCGCGGGTCGCGCTGGAAATTGCGGTTGGCGGTGTAGGGCATCCAGTGGGCGTCCAGCTTGAGCTGGCTGGCCAGACCGGAGTGGGCGGGTTCGGGCATGTTCATCGGGCGGTTCCTCGCAAGACGATTAGGCAACGATGGGTGTTGTTGCAGCTACGTTGTCATGGCGATAAAGTCTGAAAAAGCCTACTTTTCTAATCTTCAGTTAGCTGCGGACTAAACTATGAGCCGGCGTCCCGCCCCCCTCGCCCAAGTCAGCGATTTCGACATCCGACTCTTGAAGATCTACCGCAGCGTAGTCGAATGCGGTGGCTTCTCGGCAGCGGAGAATGTCCTGGGCATCGGCCGCTCGGCCATCAGCCAGCAGATGAGCGACTTGGAGCAACGCCTAGGCCTGCGCCTGTGTCAGCGTGGCCGCGCCGGTTTCTCGCTGACCGAGGAAGGCCGCGAGGTCTACCACTCGGCACTGCAACTGCTCAGCGCCCTGGAAACCTTCCGCACCGAGGTCAATGGCCTGCACCAGCACCTGCGCGGCGAACTGAACATTGGCCTCACCGACAACCTGGTGACCCTGCCGCACATGCGCATCACCCATGCCCTGGCCGAGCTCAAGGACCGGGGCCCCGACGTGCGCATCCAGATCCGCATGATCGCGCCGAGCCAGGTCGAACAGGGCGTGCTCGACGGCAGCCTGCACGTTGGCGTAGTGCCGCAGACCAGCCCGCTGTCCGGACTCGAGTATCAGCCGCTGTATAGCGAGCGCTCACTGCTCTACTGCGCGGTCGGCCATCCGCTGTTCTATGCCGACGACCAGCAGATCGACGACGAACGCCTGAACAGCCAGGAGGCCATTGCCCCGACCTTCCGCCTACCGGCCGATATCCAGGCCCACTACCAGGCCCTACGCTGCACCGCCAGTGCATCTGACCGGGAAGGCATGGCTTTCCTCATCCTCACCGGACGCTACATCGGCTACCTGCCCGATCACTACGCCACCTTCTGGGTGCAGCAAGGCCGCCTGCGGGCCCTGAAACCGGCCCAGCGCTTCTACGATCTCAGCCTGAGCTGGGTGACACGCAAAGGCCGCCGACCGAACCTGGTGCTGGAGAGTTTCCTTGAAAGCCTGGCCGCCACACGCTAATGCTTGTCACTTCGCCACAGGCAGGTAATCTGTTCGGCACCCGTTGCCACCGACCCGTCCGGAATCCGTCCATGACCCTTGAAGTCCCTGCGCATCGCATCCCAGCCTCGGGCAAGCCCGCTGGCCGCATCCGACAGAAGAACGAACAGGCCATCATCCAGGCCGCCGAAGACGAGTTCGCCCGCCACGGTTTCAAGGGCACCAGCATGAACACCATCGCGCTGAAGGCCGGGCTGCCGAAGGCAAACCTGCATTACTACTTCACCAACAAGCTCGGCCTGTACATCGCCGTGCTGAGCAATATCATCGAGCTGTGGGACAGCACCTTCAACGCCTTGAGCGTCGACGACGATCCAGCCCAGGCGCTGAGCCAGTACATCCGCACCAAGATGGAGTTCTCCCGGCGCAACCCGCAAGCCTCGCGGATCTTCGCCATGGAGGTGATCAGCGGCGGCCAATGCCTGACCGAGTACTTCAGCGCCGACTACCGTGATTGGTTCCGGGGACGTGCGGCGGTATTCCAGGCCTGGATCGACGCGGGCAAGATGGACCCGGTCGACCCGGTGCACCTGATCTTCCTGCTCTGGGGCAGCACCCAGCACTATGCCGACTTCGCCACGCAGATCTGCCAGGTCACTGGCCGCAGCCGCCTGACCAAGCAGGACATGGAAGACGCCAGCAACAACCTTATCCACATCATTCTCAAAGGCTGTGGCCTGACACCACCAGCCTGACCCGGACCTATGCCTTCTACCCTGCTAGACCTCTGCGAATACCGCGAAGAGATTCGCAAGAGCCGTTTCATCACCCTGGCCGGCCCCATCAGCAGCGCCGCGGATGCCATGAGCTTCATCGAGCGCCACAGCGACCTGGCCGCCACCCATAACTGCTGGGCCTGGAAACTCGGCGCCCAGTACCGCAGCAGCGACGACGGCGAACCAGGCGGCACGGCCGGGCGACCGATCCTCGCCGCCATCGAGGCCCAAGACTGCGACCAGGTCGTGGTGCTGGTGATCCGCTGGTACGGCGGCATCCAGCTGGGCACCGGCGGCCTGGCCCGGGCCTATGGCGGCGGCGCCAACAAATGCCTGCAGCAGGCCCCCAAGCGCCTGTTGGTCAATCGCAGTGAATTCAACTGCAGCTGTACCTTCAGTGAACTGGCGCTGCTCAAGCTGCGGCTGGCCGAAGTCGACGGTCTGGTGCTGGACGAGCAGTTCACCGCCAATGGCGTGGACCTCCTGCTGGCCGTGGGCGAAAGCCACTTGCCGACCCTGCAACAGCAATTGGCCGACCTCAGCCGCGGCCGCATCCGCCTGGAACCTCGCTGAGCCGTTGCCCACAACTACTGTGGGCCTGCCTGTGGATAAGCTTGGGGCATTCCGCCACAAGCCTTGAAACGCCTGGCCTCCAGCCTGATGATCATATTTTGATCACAATTTAATGACAACGCGTCAAGCGACTGAATAGCGGCGACTTATCCCCAGACTAGGCCGCTTTAACCCGCTTGCAACGGGCGTTTCCCGCCTTCCACGCTTTCACACAGATACTGTGGAACAGCTTGTGGATAACCCGTGAGCCCTTGCGGCTGAGGCCGACAGCAGCGGGATTCGGCAGGCTTGTACGTTTTTCATCCAGCCACATAATCAGGCAAGTATCGGCTGTGCCCCTACAGTATGCTCATCACCCCGCCATCCACCTGCTCAAGGAGTGTCCTCATGTCGACCAAAAATGCCCTGATCATCGGCGCATCCCGCGGACTGGGCCTCGGCCTGGTGCAACGCCTGCGTGAAGACGGCTGGAACGTCACCGCCACGGTCCGCGACAAACAGAATCCCGGCGCCCTCGGCCAAGAGCCGGGTGTACGCATCGAGACCCTGGACATGAACAACAGCGCCCAACTCGATGCCCTGCAGAAGAGCCTGCAAGGTGAAGTTTTCGATCTGCTGTTCGTCAATGCTGGGGTCATGGGCCCCCAGCCGCAGGACCCCGAAAGCGCCCAGCTCAAGGACGTGGGCGAACTGTTCATGACCAACGCCGTGGCACCGATCCGCGTCGCCCAGCGCCTGGTCGGCCAGGTCCGCGAAGGCAGTGGTGTCCTGGCATTCATGAGCTCGATCCTCGGCAGCGTGAGTATCCCCGATGGCGTCGAGATCTGCCTGTACAAGGCCAGCAAGGCGGCCTTGAACTCGATGATCAACAGCTTCGTGGTGCAGTTGCAACGCCCCGACCTCTGCGTACTGGCCATGCACCCTGGATGGGTGAAGACCGACATGGGCGGGGAGAACGCCGAGATCGATGTGCTCACCAGCACCCGTGGCATGCTCGAGCAGGTAAAGGCCCAGAGCGGCAACGGTGGCCTGCGCTTCATCAACTACAAAGGCGAAGCCCTGATCTGGTGAATTGAAAGCCGCACGGCGAGGCAGTAGACTCGATGCCTCGCCCCGCGGCGGACCTGGATCAGCAGACAGGGCAACACTGAGCTGGCTAACCTGAACCCACTTTCAGAGGAGCCGGCACCATGCCTGCGATCCGTATCTGGTTGAAAGACCCTCTCGCCATCTTCACCGCCAACAGCCTCGACGCCCGTGGCGGCGTGGTCATCGAAGATGGCCGCATCACTGAACTCCTCGCCCCAGGCGCAAGCCCCAGCGCCCCCTGTGGGCAGGTCTTCGACGCCCGCGAGCATGTGCTGCTGCCCGGCCTGATCAACACCCACCATCACTTCTACCAGACCCTGACCCGCGCCTGGGCGCCCGTGGTCAACCAACCCCTGTTCCCCTGGCTCAAGACCCTCTACCCAGTCTGGGCGCGCCTGACCCCAGCCAAGCTGAAGCTGGCCAGCCAGGTCGCCCTGGCCGAACTGTTACTGTCGGGCTGCACCACCGCCGCCGACCATCACTACCTTTTTCCCGAGGGGCTCGACCACGCTATCGACGTACAAGTCGAGAGTGTGCGCAAGCTGGGCATGCGCGCCATGCTCACCCGGGGCTCGATGAGCCTGGGCGAGGCCGACGGTGGCCTGCCTCCCCAGCAGACGGTGCAGCAAGGCGAAGTCATCCTGGCCGATAGCCAGCGGCTTATCCACAGCTACCACGAGCGCGGCGACGGCGCCCGGATCCAGATTGCCCTGGCGCCCTGCTCACCCTTCTCGGTCACTCCGGAAATCATGCGCGCCAGCGCTGCCCTGGCCGAAGAACTGGACGTACGCCTGCACACCCACCTGGCCGAGACCCTCGACGAAGAGGATTTCTGCCTGCAGCGTTTTGGCCTGCGCACCGTCGATTACCTGGACAGCGTCGGATGGCTCGGCCCACGTACCTGGCTGGCCCACGGCATCCATTTCAACCCTGAGGAGATAGCCCGCCTGGGCGCCGCGGGCACCGGCATCTGCCACTGCCCTAGCTCGAACATGCGCCTGGCGTCAGGTATCTGCCCGACCGTTGAACTGGAAGCAGCGGGCGCGCCAGTCGGCCTGGGGGTGGACGGCTCGGCCTCCAACGACGCTTCGAACATGATCCTGGAAGCCCGCCAGGCCCTGTATCTGCAACGCTTGCGCTACGGGGCGCAACAGATCACGCCAGAGCGGGCGTTGGGCTGGGCCACCCGAGGCTCGGCACGCTTGCTCGGTCGCAGCGATATCGGTGAACTGGCGGTGGGCAAGCAGGCCGACCTGGCCCTGTTCAAGCTCGACGAACTGCGCTTCTCCGGCAGCCACGATCCGCTGTCGGCCCTGTTGCTGTGCGGTGCCGACCGTGCCGACCGGGTCATGGTCGGCGGCCAGTGGCGGGTCATCGACGGCCAGATCGAAGGGCTGGATGTCCAGGCCCTGATTGCCGACCATCGCCAGGCCGCGGCCCAGTTGATCGCCGGCTGACGCCTCAAAGGCCGAGCATGGCCAGCATGATGAAGGTGGCGAACAACACAAAGTGGGTCATGCCCTCGATGGCGTTGGTTTCGCCATCGTTCAGGTTGATGGCGCAGACGAGCAAGGTAATGAAGACCATCACCGTCTGCACCGGCGTCATTGCCATCTGAAATGGCTGCCCGGTGTAGAGCGCCATCGCCTCCATCAGCGGAACGGTGAGGATGACCGTCGACAGTGACGCGCCCAATGCGATGTTGACCACCGACTGCATGCGGTTGGCCAGCGCCGCTCGCAAGGCGGTGAGTATCTCGGGAGCGGCGGATATCGCCGCTACCACGATCGCCATCAGCACCGGAGGCGCGCCACTGCCCTCCAGGCCGTAATCGAGAGACAGCGACATCACCTCCGCCAGCAGGCCGATCACCACCACGCCACAGACCAGCATTGCAATCGAACGCGCCTTGTTTGCCGGCGGCGCCGCGCTCACCGGCGCACGGCGTTTCTTCTCTGGGTAGCTGTAGCTAAAGAAGTAGCTGTGCGGGCCGACCTGCATACGCAGGAACACCGCATAGAACATCAGCATCGCGGCAATGGTGAACGCTGAATAGAGCTTCCAGTCGTCCTCCGGGATGAACTCCGGCACGACCATCGACACGCCCATGGCGGTCATGATCATGACGCTGTAGGTACGCGCCGAGTCGTCGTTATAGGATTGCTCGCCATGCTTGAGCCCGCCCATCAGCGCCGCCAGCCCAAGGATGCCGTTGATGTCGAGCATGACAGCCGAATAGATGGTGTCACGGACCAGAGTCGGCGACGCCTGGTTACTCATCATGATGGCCAGGACCACCACCTCCACCAGGACAGCCGAGAGCGTCAGGATCATGGTCCCGTACGGGTCGCCTACCTGCTCGGCCAACACCTCGGCATGATGCGCCACCCGCATTGAAGCGCAGATGATGGCGGCGACCAGCACCAGGCCGGCGACCAGCGCAACGCCATGGCCATGCCCGATCAACTGCGGTTCGAGCGGCCAGGCCAGGGTGGCCATGACAATCGCCAGCAGCAGGTACTTCTCCTGTTTCAGCAGTTCGAGCATCAAGGCGAGTCCTCCTGGCTCCAGGATAGGGACTATAGCCACAACACCAGGTTTCAGCGCGCAGGCCGGACAACCTCTTGTAGAATGATGGCAACCGTACCTGATCGAGATTCCCAAACCATGTATGACTGGCTCAACGCCTTGCCCAAGGCCGAACTGCACCTGCACCTGGAGGGATCACTGGAGCCCGAGCTGCTGTTCGCCCTGGCCGAGCGCAACAAGATCGCCCTGCCCTGGGACGATGTCGAAGCCCTGCGTGGCGCCTATGCCTTCAATAACCTGCAGGAGTTCCTCGACCTCTACTACCAGGGTGCCGATGTCCTGCGCACCGAACAGGACTTCTACGACCTGACCTGGGCCTACCTGCAACGCTGCAAGGCACAGAATGTCATCCACACCGAGCCCTTCTTCGATCCGCAGACCCATACCGACCGCGGTGTGCCCTTCGAAGTGGTGCTCAACGGCATCAGCCAGGCGCTCAAGGATGGCCGTGAACAACTGGGCATCAGCAGCGGCCTGATCCTCAGCTTCCTGCGCCACTTGAGCGAAGACGAAGCGCACAAGACTCTGGACCAGGCCCTGCCATACCGCGACGCTTTCATCGCCGTTGGCCTGGACAGCTCGGAAAAGGGGCACCCACCAAGCAAGTTCCAACGCGTGTTCGACCGCGCTCGGGGCGAAGGCTTCCTGACCGTGGCCCACGCGGGTGAGGAAGGCCCGCCCGAATACATCTGGGAAGCCATCGACCTGCTGAAGATCCAACGTATCGACCATGGCGTGCGCGCCATCGAGGACGAACGCCTGATGCAGCGCATCATCGACGAGCAGATCCCACTGACCGTCTGCCCGCTGTCCAACACCAAGCTGTGCGTGTTCGAGCATATGGGTCAGCACAACATCCTCGACATGCTCGAGCGTGGAGTGAAGGTCACCGTGAACTCGGACGACCCGGCCTACTTCGGTGGCTATGTGACCGAGAACTTCCACGCCCTGCACACCCACCTGGGCATGACCGAAGACCAGGCCCGCCGCCTGGCGCAGAACAGCCTGGATGCCCGCTTGGTCAAGTAGCGCCTGGATTCGGCCGGCCCGGAGCCAGTAGCAACCCAGACGAGGGCTTCGCCCTCGATTCGCTGGCAAGTCGGGGCGCCGAACCGACTTGCCAGCGAAAAGGCCAGTACGCCTATCTCAGTCCCTCACCTCGCTCAACTCCTCCAATGTCCGCCCCCGCGTCTCCTCGCCAAACACTCCCACCACCAGCGCCGCAACGACAAAGCACAGCGCCCCCAGCGCGAACACGCCACCCTGGCCGGCCAGCGGGAACAGCAGGCCAGTGACGGTAGGCCCGAGCAACGAACCGATGCGTCCGACCGCCGAGGCGAAGCCCGAACCGGTCGCCCGGGCCGACGTGGGATAGAGTTCTGGGGTATAGGTGTAGAGCACAGCCCACATGCCGAACAGGAAGAACTGCATCAGCAGGCCACTGCCGATCAGCAACTCCAGCTGGCCACCAAACACAGCGCTCTGCCCGTACACGTAGGCCATGGCCCCACCGCCCAGCAAGGTCAGCACACAAGTAGGCTTGCGCCCCCAGCGCTCGACCAGCCAGGCGGCGACGAGAAAACCCGGGATCCCGCCCAGGGAGATCAGCACCGTGTAGTACACCGATTGGGTCACGGCGAAGCCTGACTGCTGCAGCAAGGCGCTGAGCCAGGAGGTCAGGCCATAGAAGCCCAGCAGGGCAAAGAACCAGAGGCTCCAAATCATCAAGGTCCGGCGTCGATAGGCCGGCGTCCAGAGTTCGAGGAAGGCCGAGAAGAACCCCGGCGCCTGGAACATTGTTCGCGCCATCGGCCTGGGTACCGGTAGTTGTTGGAGGCGCAAGGACGCCATGACCTGCGCCTCGATGCCCGTGAGCACCCGATCGGCCTCGACCAGCCGACCGGACTGTTCCAGCCAGCGCGGTGACTCCGGCAAAAAGAAGCGGATGATCAGGACGAACACTGCCGGTACCGCCAGCACGAGGAAGATGTCACGCCAACCGATCAGCGGCAGGAGGAAATAGGAAAGGCCGCCGGCAGCCACGAAGCCCAACGGCCAGAAGCCATCCATCAGGGCAATGTAGCGCCCTCGCCGCTCGGCCGGAATCAGCTCCGAGAGCATCGACTGAGCGATGGGAAACTCCATGCCCATGCCAATCCCCAGCAGCACCCGGTAGAGAGTCAGGCTCTGGACATCCTGAGCAGTGGAACAGAGATAGCTGGCCAGCCCCCAAAGGACAATGCTCCATTGGAACACCGGTTTGCGCCCGAAACGGTCACCCAGCATTCCCGACAACGAGGCTCCGAGCACCATCCCGAAAAAGCTGGCGCTGGCCAGCAAGCCCGCTTGGGTCGTGCTCAGGTCGAACTCGGCTTTGATCGAGCCGAGCAGGAAGGTCATCATCGCCAGGTCCATCGAGTCGAAGAAAAACGCCAAGGCGATGATGATGAACACTCGCCGGTGATAACCGCTGAGCGGCAGGCGCTCCAAACGCTGCGCCGCACTGTAGTCTTGAGCTGCCATGCATGATTCCCCCAATTGCAATTGGGTTCGAGTCTCATGGCTGGGCCTTGGCCACAATGTGCCAACAACGACATCGGCGAAGGTTGCAGCGACGCTAAATGGCTTGGGACACCGGAACCTGAGCGATGCGGTTGAGCTGGTGCAAGCCGGCGGCGGTGATCTGCAGCGCACGTGACCCTTCCTGCTCCCGTAACCATCCCGACTGCAGGAACAGTTTCAACAACGCGTTGCCCAGGCTGCCCCCCAGGTGCGGCCGCTGATCGCGCCATTCACAACAACAGTTGCAGGTCACGCAACTGCGTTGCTGCCCTGGCGCCAGCGCATCGATATAGAGACCGATGGCAGCCAACTGCGTACGGCCCTCCAGACTCACGACCTGCTGCCGCTCGCTGCCCTCCAGCCAGCCGGCCTCGACCATCCGTTGATAGAGATCCGCCGCGACCTCACCCCCCAGATGGTCCCGGCACAGGCGTGCCCGACGCATCGACAAGGGGATCTGCAAGGACGTGACCACGCTCTCCTTGCGCCTGGGGCCAGGTGCCTCCACCTGCACGCTGGCCAAGGCCTCCACGGCCGCGCCGACCGCTGGGTTGGCCAAGCGGAAATAGCGCTTGCGCCCACGCGCCTCGAGCCTGAGTAGCCCCCCGGCCGACAACAGGGCGAGGTGCGCGCAAGCCGAAGAGGTTGTAAGGCCGGTCATGACGGCCAGTTCGTCGGCTGGACGCGCCGAGCCATCGATCAGGGCCCAGAGCATCGCACTGCGCTTGGGGTCGGCCATCAGGCCGGCGATCTGACTGATACTGCTGACTGCTTTCATATCTCAACTCCCTGCGAGATCACGTCCGATATCGATTGACTAAGCGTATTCGGCAGCACATGCGGCGAGGCACAACTACCAGGACCGCCGCCCCGCGTCTCCGGCCCGGTGGACGAAGCCTGGGCGAGTTGTGGCCGCACTCGTATCAGAGACCTCATGTGCCGATCCCTGGCATGGAAGTATCTCTCGCTGGCACTGGCTGCCGACGGCAGTATAAGCCGGCCTCCGGCCGAGGCTGGACGACGGCTGTCCAAGGGTCGGCCAACCTCTGCAGGCCAGGAACAAGATGGCGACAGGCATGGCAGGCGCCAACATTTCCTGCATGCCCGTCCGGCAAAGAGCCAAAGCAGCTCGGCTAGCGGCTGATGGGAAAAGAGCTCAGACAGTGCCGACAGCCAGTAAGAAAAAAGGAGGCAAGGAAAAACGATAATTCTTCGACAGCCCCAGCCATGACCGTCAGTCCGAACACGGGCGCCGATCGTGCCGGGCATCCTGGGCAGCGCTACAATTCAGCAGCGTCCGCCCACTGGAGGTATCCGAGATGAAGATCGTCGTCAGTGCGTCGAGCCCTAATCCCAAGAGCTCCTGGCAAGTTCAACTCGACCAGCACGTGGTGAGCTTTCGTAGCGAAGCCGAGGCGCGACGCTTCGTCGCCACGCTGCAGAGCCGACTGCAGGCGCCGCACCCGCTCAAGCAGGCTGGCTAAACTGCAGGCGCCGGGTCAGCAGTGCCACTCCGACCACCAGTGCGCCACATAGGCAGATCACCAGCGTCATCGGCACGGCGCTGCCATCGTGCAATACGCTTACCAGCGCCGCCGCGCCAGCGGCGACGCTGAACTGCAGGCAACCGAGCAATGCCGAAGCACTCCCGGCCCGAGCGCCCTGCCCGTTCATGGCGCAGGCCGAAGCGTTTGGAATGATGCAGCCGAGGCTGGCAATGCAAACGAACAACGGCACCAGCAATGG
Organism: Pseudomonas sp. X10; assembly: GCF_054889225.1. Classification (NCBI taxonomy): domain Bacteria; kingdom Pseudomonadati; phylum Pseudomonadota; class Gammaproteobacteria; order Pseudomonadales; family Pseudomonadaceae; genus Pseudomonas; species Pseudomonas sp. X10. Next base: position 5,012,274 of record NZ_CM142677.1, read on the forward strand.
CCACAACTGCGCTGGATGCAGTGCCGCCACGCCCAGCAGGACCACCCCCGCGCCCAGGTACAGCCACACAGCACGCACCAGCAGGAATGCCGGTCCGCGCTTGGCCAGCAGGCGCGCATTGACCTGGGCCATGAGGATGAATCCCGCAGCGTTGGTGCCGAACAACCAGCCGTAATGCTCGGCAGGCACACCGTAGAGCTTGATGAACACGAAAGGTGAGCCGGCGATGTAGGCGAACATGCCGGCAATGGCGATGCCGCCGGTCAGCGCATGGCCGAGATAGACCTTGTCGCCGATCAACCGCCCATACTGGCGCAAGGCACCGGACAACGGCTGGCGGGGCTGATGCGGCGGCAGGCTCTCCGGCAGGCCGAGCGCCACGGCCAGGACGCACAGCGCGCTGAACAAACTCAGCGCGAGAAAGATCGACTGCCAACCCGCCAGGTTGACCAGCACGCCGCCCAGCATCGGCGCCAGGATCGGCGCCAACCCCATGACCAGCATCAACTGCGAGAAGACCTTGGCCGAAGCCACCGCATCGCACTTGTCACTGACAATCGCCCGCGACAGCACCATACCGGCGCAACCACCCAAGGCCTGGACAAAACGCGCCAGGATCAGCGTGTCCAGATTCGGCGCGTAGGCGCAGGCCAGCGAAGCCAGGGTGAATAGGACGACGCCGAACAGCAACGGAATGCGCCGACCGAAGCGGTCAGCGACCGGGCCATAGGCCAACTGGCCGATGGACAGGCCCAGGAAGTAGGCCGCCAGGGTAGTCTGGATATGTTTCTCGTCAGTGGCGAAAGCCTGCGCCATGGCCGGAAAGGCGGGCAGGTAGAAGTCGATCGCCAACGGCCCGAACGCACTCAAGGCGCCGAGGATCAGGAGCATTCGCAGGTTCATCGGGAATCCATAGCAGGCTAAGCAAGCCCGTTAGTCTACCTGTCCTGCATGATCAAACGGAAAACCTTTGCAACATTTACAGCGTGTCGAGGAACTGGCGTGCGCCAATGGCGCCTTCACTGACCCGCATTAGCGCAAACCTGCACCCACGACCGCGTTACACCGCCTCTGCCTGGTACCCCTCGTCTCGGATCGCCGTCAGGATCTGCTCCGCCGCCAGCTGGCTCTGCACGCGTACCTGCTTGTTGCCCAGGTCCACCTCGACCTGCGCTGCCGCATCCTGCTCCTGCACCGCCCTTGTCACCGCTTTCACACAATGGCCACAGGTCATGCCTTGTACATTGAAGACTTGCATTAGGTCTGCCTCCTACAGGGTTTTCAGAAGTTTCAAGCTTGCCACCGGGGCAAGGTCAAGTTCTTCAACAAGCGGCCGGGCTGGAAATCCGTGCGAGGGTCGGCCAAGCTGCGCCTTCGACGACTCACAAGCAGGAGACTTTTCATGCTCAAGGCAGCATTGGGCCTTGTCGGATTGCTGGGTACGCTGGCCCTGGCGCCTCCAGCCAGTGCCGAGGGCAACTCGGATTACAGCGTGCTGGTCATTTCCCGCGAGCGCCTGGAAGTGGCCACGCCCTGCGAGATCGGCATCTACTTGAACGATCAACTCGCCGGACGGTTGTTCCAGGAGCAGTCGGCCTCCTTCAACCTGCCCCCTGGACCTGTGGACGTACGCCTGCGCCTCTTGCCGGGGCAAGCGCCGGGGTGCAGCGCCGGGATCGAGAACCAGCACAACACCCGGCTCGACCTGCAGGCGGGCCAGATCAACAACTACCGCATCGCCATGGATCACACTGGCCTCACGCTGAAGCGCTCCGGCCTGGGCTATTGACCTTACCCGCGTGGCAAGGTTGATGCTGGAGGCCAGCACAAGGAGGAGAGCCATGCCTGCATCCACCACTTTCGATCTGCCGATCGCCGGTATGACCTGCGCCAGCTGCGCTGGCCGGGTCGAGCGCGCCCTGCGTGCCGTTGTCGGCGCCGAACAGGTCAGTGTCAACCTAGCCACCGAACAAGCCCGTATCCAGGCCCCGGCCGACAGCCTTCCGGCACTGGTCGATGCCGTGCGACAGGCCGGCTACAGCGTGCCGAGCCGTAGCCTGGAGCTGCAGATCGGCGGCATGACCTGCGCCTCCTGCGCTGGCCGCGTCGAGCGCGCCCTCGGCAAAGTACCGGGAGTGCGGCAGGTCAGCGTCAACCTGGCCAATGAGCGCGCACACCTGGAGGTGCTCGGCGCTGTCGATGACAACGCCCTGATCGCCGCCGTTGAAAAGGCCGGCTACAGCGCCAGCCTGCCCCGTGCCGCTGTGGACGAACAGGCTGACGTGAACCGTCGCCTGCGCCGCGAACGGCTGGCCGTGGCCGCTGCCGTGCTGCTGGCCCTGCCGCTGGTCCTGCCCATGCTGCTGCAACCCTTTGGCGTGCACTGGATGCTGCCGGCCTGGGCTCAGTTCTTGCTGGCCACGCCGGTGCAGTTCATCCTCGGCGCGCGGTTTTATGTCGCCGCCTGGAAAGCAGTACGTGCCGGTGCCGGCAACATGGACCTGCTAGTCGCCTTGGGCACCAGCGCCGGGTACGGCCTGAGCCTGTACGAATGGGCCGTAGCCCGCGCCGACACCCAGCCCCACCTGTATTTCGAAGCCTCGGCTGTGGTGATCGCCCTGGTACTGCTGGGCAAGTACCTCGAGAGCCGCGCCAAGCGCCAGACCGCCAGCGCCATCCGTGCCCTTGAAGCACTGCGCCCCGAACGCGCCGTGCGGGTGATCGAAGGGCGTGAAGAAGACGTGGCGATCAGCCAATTGCGCCTGGGCGACCTGGTGCTGGTCAAGCCGGGCGAGCGCTTCCCGGTAGACGGCGAAGTGCTCGAAGGCAACAGCCAGGCCGACGAAGCCCTGATCAGTGGCGAAAGCCTGCCCGTGCCCAAGCAACCGGGCGACACGGTCACCGGTGGCGCCATCAACGGCGAGGGCCGACTGGTGGTACGCACCCTGGCCTTGGGCACGGAAACCGTGCTGGCTCGTATCATCCGCCTGGTCGAGGACGCCCAAGCGGCCAAGGCCCCGATCCAGAAGCTGGTCGACCGGGTCAGCCAGGTCTTCGTGCCGGCCGTGCTGGTCGTGGCCCTGCTCACGCTGATCGGCTGGTGGCTGGCCGGCGTGCCGCTGGAGACGGCGCTGATCAACGCCGTCTCCGTTCTGGTGATCGCCTGCCCCTGTGCCCTCGGCCTGGCTACCCCGACTGCGATCATGGCCGGCACCGGCGTGGCCGCCCGCCACGGCATCCTGATCAAGGACGCCGAAGCCCTGGAGCGCGCCCATGCGGTCGACCGCGTGGTCTTCGACAAGACCGGCACCCTCACCTCAGGTAGCCCACGCATCGTTCACAGCCAGGTCGCTATCGGTGAACCTTCGCAATTGTTGCAAATGGCCGGAGCCCTGCAACGCGGCAGCGAGCACCCTTTGGCCAAGGCGGTGCTAGACGCTTGCGCCGAACAAGGCCTGGATGTGCCGCCGGTCAGTGCCAGCCAATCGCTGACCGGACGCGGGATCGCCGGCCACGTGGAACAACGTGACCTGGCCCTGGGCAACCGCCGCCTGCTCGACGACTGCGGGCTGCAGCCTGGCGAACTGGCGGCCAAGGCCCACGCCTGGGAAGCCGAGGGGCGTACCTTGTCCTGGCTGATCGAGCGTAGCCCACAGCCACAGGTGCTTGGCCTGTTCGCCTTCGGTGACAGCCTCAAGCCAGGCGCTGAAGAGGCGGTGCGGCAACTGCACGACCGGGGCATCAGCAGTCACCTGCTGACCGGCGACAACCGCGGCAGCGCCAAGGTAGTGGCCGACGCCCTGGGCATCGACGACGTGTACGCCGAAGTATTGCCCGCCGACAAAGCCGCCACGGTCGCGGCGCTCAAGCAATCCGGGGTGGTGGCCATGGTCGGCGACGGCATCAATGACGCCCCGGCCCTGGCTGCCGCCGACATCGGCATCGCCATGGGCGGTGGCACCGACGTGGCCATGCAGGCCGCCGGTATCACCCTGATGCGCGGTGATCCGCGCCTGGTCCCCGCTGCCCTGGAGATCAGCCGCAAGACCTATGCGAAGATCCGCCAGAACCTGTTCTGGGCCTTCATCTACAACCTGATCGGCATTCCCCTGGCTGCCTTCGGCCTGCTCAACCCGGTGCTGGCCGGCGCCGCCATGGCCCTGTCCAGCGTCAGCGTGGTGAGCAATGCCCTCTGGCTGAAAACCTGGACACCGACACGCGAGGAGGCCCCATGAACATCGGCCAAGCCGCCCGCCGCAGCGGGCTCAGCGCCAAGATGATCCGCTACTACGAGTCCATCGGCCTGCTCCAGCCGGCCAAGCGCAGCGACAGTGGCTACCGCCTGTACCAGCAGGATGACCTGCACCGTCTCGCGTTCATCAAACGTTCGCGCGACTTGGGCTTCTCCCTGGAAGAAGTCGCGCGCCTGCTGACCCTATGGCAGGACCGCCAGCGCGCCAGCGCCGATGTCAAAGCCCTGGCCATGCAGCACATCGATGAGCTGAACCGACGCATCGAGGAACTGGTCAGCCTGCGCGACACCCTGAGCGAACTGGCCGCCCACTGCCAGGGCGACGACCGGCCGGATTGTCCGATTCTCAAGGACCTGGCCAATGGCGGGGAATGCTGCCATTGAGGCTGGCGCCAACAAGACATTCACGCCATCCTGCGACCAAATAACCCCCGCCAAAGGTTTCACCCAATAAATACGGGACTTTCCCTACAAAAATCCCAGACGCTGCCGATGTCTTGTTCACCTGCCTCGTTGTGCTGACAAGAAAAATTCTGGGAGCGTGGATGAACATCAAGCAAAAACTGACTTGGGCCTTCGCCGTCATTGCCGGCCTGCCCATCGTCCTCGTCGCCACCCTGGTGGTCCTCAACCTGCGCGGTGAAGCCCGCGAGGATTTCGTCGACGGCAGCAGCCGGGAAATCCGCCAGGTCAGCAATGCGATGAACCTGTTCTTCCAGGGCATCTCCCAGAACGTCGACTTTCTTGCCGCCCAGCCACTGGTCACCAACAGTGGCAACGATGTGAAGAAGCACATGGGCGCCGATGCCGCGCAGGTCGCCCCCGGCGAACAGGACAAGCAACTGTTCGACTTCTTCACCCGCCTGGCCCAGAGCCACCCGGACTACGCCTACGTGTCCTACGGCCTGAGCGACGGCGGCTATGCCTTCTGGCCGGGTGATCCGAACATGAGTAACTACGACCCGCGCCAACGCCCTTGGTATCAGACCGCCATGGCCAACCCAGGCAAGACCCTGCGCACCGCTGCCTACTACTGGGCCGGGGACGACGCGGTCCTGGTCAGCACCGTGCGCGCGGTGGCCAACCAGTTGGGCAACCCCGGCGGCGTGGTCAACATCGACGTGTCGCTCAAGGGTCTGACCGAGATCGTCAAGCAGATCAAGCTGGGCGAAAGCGGCTACCTGATGCTGATGGAAAACAATGGCAACGTGCTGGTCGACCCACGCGACGCTTCGCATAACTTCAAGCAGTTGGGCAGCCTCGGCAAGGGTTATACAGAGCTGGCCAAGGCCGGCAAGGGCCTGGTCGAGGTCGAGCTGGCCGGCGAACGCTACATGGCCAATATCTACCCGGACGAACAATTGGGCTGGACCTTCATCGGCCTGATCCGCCACGACGAAGTCATGCAGACCACCACCCGCCTGACTTGGTTGATCGGCATCATCGCCCTGGTCCTGGCCGCGGTCTTCGCCACGGTTGGCGCGACCTTCGCCAAGCTCATCGTGCGACCGATCCACAGCGTCACCAGCGGCCTGGAAGACATCGCCCAGGGCGAAGGCGACCTGACCCGCAGCCTGGAAGTGCGCGGCCGTGATGAAACCGCCCAACTGGCCAACTGGTTCAACCAATTCCTTGGCGCCATCCGCAGCCTGATCCAGCACATCGGCCAGGCCGCCAGCCAGATCCTCGCCACCTCCAGCAGCTCGACCCGGGTTTCCAGCGACATGGCCGAAGCCGCCGGGCGCCAGCGTGAAGCCGTGGACATGGTGTCCACTGCCTTCCATGAAATGGTCGCTACCGCCAATGAAGTCGCGCGCTCCTGCAGTCAGGCCGCCGACTCGGCCGACAGCGGCCAGCAGCAGGCCCACGAAGGTCAGCAGCAGATCGATGCGGCCGTGCAGAGCGTCGACCGCCTGAGCCAGGAAATCGAGCAGTCGGCCCAGTCTATCCAGCAACTGGAACGTGACAGCAATGCCATCCAGTCGATCCTCGGCACCATCCGCTCCATCGCCGAGCAGACCAACCTGCTGGCCCTCAACGCCGCCATCGAAGCCGCCCGCGCCGGCGAGCAAGGCCGTGGCTTCGCCGTGGTCGCCGACGAAGTCCGGGCGCTGGCCAAGCGCACCGCTGACTCCACCGCCGAAATCGACGGCCTGCTCGGCAACCTGGCCTCACGCACCGCTGAAGTGGCCGAGCAGATGCATGCCAGCCTGGAGGTCTCGCAGCAGTCGGTCAGCCGCATTGGCCAGGCCCGTGACAGCTTTGGTCAGATCCGCGAATCGGTGGACATCATCCGCGACATGAACACCCAGATCGCCACGGCCGCCGAAGAACAACACCAAGTGGCCGAGGACATCAACCGCCACATCAGCCAGATCCACGGCGACGCCCAACTGGTGGCCGAACTGGCCAACGCCGCGCGTCTGGACTCGGAGAGCCTGGCCGGCCTGTCCAACGAACTGGATACTCTGGTGCGGCGCTTCCGGACCTAAAGGCGCAGCTCGCCGGGGGTGAACCCGAAGAGCTGCTTGAAGGCGGCGATATAGGCCGATGTGGAGTCATAGCCACAACCCAGCGCCGCCTCGGTCACACTCTCCCCCGCCTCCAGCAGAGCCAGCGATGACAACAGGCGCATGCGCTGGCGCCAGCTGCGGAAGCTCAGGCCGGTTTCACGCTGGAACAGGCGCATCAGCGTCTTCTCCGAGCGCCCCAGGTGTTGGGCCCATTGTTGCAGGGTTTGCGCCTGGTCCGGCTCGGCGATCAAGCGGTTGCACAGCGCCAGCAATCCTGGATGACGTGGCAGAGGCAGTGAGAAACCCACCTCGGGCAGCGCCTGCAACTGGTCGAGCAGCACACCGACCAGGCGCGCCTCGGCGCTGTCCTCTTCCGGATAATCCACAGGCAGTAGGCAGAACTGCTTGATCAACTCGCGCGCCAGCGGCGTGACCTCCAGCACCCGGCACTGCGCCGGCGCCCAGGGGCAGGCGTCGCGGCGCACATAGAGGCTGCGCATCTCGGCCTGCATCGAGGTCACCACCTCATGCTCGGTGCCGGCCGGAATCCATACCCCCCATTGGGGCGGCGCGAAGTAGCTGCCATCACTGGTATAGACCCCCAGCACGCCACTGATGGCGTAGGAGAACTGCACCCAGTCATGGCGGTGGCGTGGTGTCCAGGAGCCGGCGCCGAGGCTTTCGGCACGGGCATAGAGCGGCCTGGGCAGGCAGCTCAAGGCAGGGATGGTGCGTGGGGCAGGAAGGTGTCCGTTACTCGGCATGGCTGGGCCTGATGTTGCTGACAGGCCCAGCGTAACCGCTATGGCGGACCTTGTGCAGGACCTGTGAAAGCCGCTAGATATTTCTGGTGTGCCGTCTCACCCTGCGTCGACCACAAGAATCCAAGCCTGCAGGCCCCCTGTAGGAGCGGGCTTGCCCGCGAAGCGATAGCACTGCCCCCACAATACCTCAGCGCTCGACAATCGCCGTCACCCCCTGCCCCCCCGCCGCACAGATCGAGATCAACCCACGCCCTTTGCCGGCCCGGTCCAACAACTTGGCCAGGTTGGCCAGGATGCGCCCACCGGTGGCGGCGAACGGGTGCCCTGCCGCCAGCGAACTGCCCTTGACGTTGAGCTTGCTGCGGTCGATGGCGCCCAACGGCGCGTCCAGTCCCAGACGGGTCCGACAGTAGTCAGGGTCTTCCCAAGCCTTGAGGGTACACAGCACCTGGGCGGCGAAGGCTTCATGGATCTCGTAGTAGTCGAAGTCCTGCAGGCTCAGGCCGTTGCGCGCCAACAGACGTGGCACCGCATAGGCCGGGGCCATCAGCAAACCCTCCTGGCCCTTGACGAAGTCCACTGCGGCGGTCTCGCCATCGACCAGGTAAGCCAGCACCGGCAGGCCCCGCTCGCGCGCCCAGTCCTCGCTACCTAGCAGCACCAGCGAAGCGCCATCGGTCAGAGGGGTCGAGTTGCCTGGGGTCAGGGTGCCCTTGTCGCTGCGTTCGAATGCAGGCTTGAGGTTGGCGAGCTTTTCCAGGGTCAGGTCTGGGCGCAGGTTGTTGTCGCGGGTAAGTCCCAGGTAGGGAGTGAGCAAATCGTCCTGCCAACCTTCGGCATAAGCCGCCGCCAGGTGCTGGTGGCTGAGCAAGGCCAGTTCATCCTGCTCGGCGCGGCCGACCTGCCAAGTCTGGGCCATAAGTTCGCAGTGCTCGCCCATGGACAGCCCCGTGCGCGGCTCGCCATTGCGCGGCAATTCCGGCTTGAGGTGGCCCGGGCGCAGCTTGAGGAAGGGCTTGAGGCGTTCGCCAAGGCTTTTGCCGCGATTGGCCTGCAGCAACAGTTGGCGCAAGCCTTCGTTGACCGCGATCGGCGCATCGGAGGTGGTGTCCACACCACCCGCGATGCCGCTGTCGATCTGGCCTAGGGCGATCTTGTTGGCCACCAGCAGTGCTGCCTCCAGACCGGTGCCACAGGCCTGCTGGATATCGTAGGCGGGGGGGTGCGGCGACAGGCGCGAGCCAAGCACGCATTCGCGGGTCAGGTTCATGTCGCGCGAATGCTTGAGCACGGCCCCGGCCACCACCTCGCCTAGGCGCAGGCCATGCAGGCCGTAACGCTCGACCAGACCCTCGAGGGCAGCCGTCAGCATCGCCTGGTTGCTGGCATTGGCATAAGCGCCATTGGAACGGGCAAAGGGAATTCGATTGCCGCCTATGATCGCGACCCGGCGCGTTGAACGCATGCGCAATGTCCTCCAATTCAGATGATGTCCGTATAGCCTAATGCTGTTCACTTAAGCCGGAGTGCCTTCGGGTGGGGCTGCTACGTAGCCCATCGCGACACAAGGCCGCTCCCACAGAGGGCTTGCCTTGTGGGAGCGGCCTTGTGTCGCGATGGGCGCGCAGTGGCCCCAAACCATACGACAGATGTCTTAAGTGAACAGCATCACCGTACAGCCTAGGTGTTTTTTCCCTATTCGAACGACCCTGGGGCAAAGATGGTCCACACTTGAGTGCTTGCCTTCAGGGAGAACCGTACATGAGCGACCGCTATATCGGCTTTGCCAACTCCAACCTCGGCCGGCGCCTGGTCGATGCCCTTGGCCTGCCCCGCCCCGCTCACCTCGAGCGCTGGCAGGCCGGCCGCCTGCGCCCCATCGAGGGCGCCCTGCTGCTCGGCGGCGGTCCGCTGGCGAACAAGGTCGAAGGCTTCGCCCAACGTCTGACCGACGAACTCTACAGCTTCGCAGGCCAAGACTTGCAATCCCCTCCTTGGGTAGCGGGCCTGGGGCCGAAACTCAAGGCCGTGGTATTCGATGCCAGTCACTTGTCCGACAGCGACCAGCTCAGTCAGTTGCGCGAGTTTTTCCAACCGCTGCTGCGCAGCCTGGCACCCAGTGCCCATGTGGTCATCCTCGGGCGCGCCCCGGAACAACTCGAGGACCCGCTGGCCAGCGTGGCCCAGCGCGCCCTTGAAGGCTTCAGCCGCTCCCTCGGCAAGGAGCTGCGCAATGGCGCAACGGTCCAGTTGCTGTATGTCAGCCCGGTCGCCGAAGACCAGCTCGAAGGTTCGCTGCGCTTCTTCCTGTCGCCCAAGAGCGCCTTCATCTCCGGTCAGGTGCTGCGCCTGGAAGGGTGTGACAGCCAGGTCGAAGACTGGACCCGTCCGCTGGCCGGGCGCCGAGCCTTGGTCACCGGTGCCGCCCGGGGCATCGGCGCGGCGATCGCCGAGACCTTGGCGCGGGACGGCGCCGAGGTGGTGCTGCTGGACGTGCCAGCGGCCAAGTCGGATCTCGACGCCTTGGCCGCGCGCCTCGGCGGACGCAGCCTGGCCCTAGACATCTGCGCCACCGACGCTCCAACACAGTTGCTCGAGGCGCTGCCGGACGGCATCGATATCGTCGTGCACAACGCCGGTATCACCCGCGACAAGACCCTGGCCAACATGACGCCGGAATACTGGGACGCGGTCATGGCAGTCAACCTCAAGGCACCACAGGTACTGACCCAAGCCCTGTACGACAACAACGCGCTGCATGACGGTGCGCGCATCATCCTGCTCTCGTCGGTCAGCGGTATCGGCGGCAACCGCGGCCAGGCCAACTACGCGGCGAGCAAGGCCGGGCTGATTGGCCTAGCCCAGGCCTGGGCGCCGAAACTTGCCGAACGCGGTGGCAGTATCAATGCCGTGGCCCCCGGCTTCATCGAAACCCACATGACCGCCGCCATCCCCATGGCCCTGCGCGAAGCAGGCCGGCGCCTGAGTTCGCTGGGGCAGGGCGGGCTGCCCCAGGATGTCGCCGAGACCGTGGCCTGGCTGGGCCAGCCCGGTTCCGGCGCGGTCAACGGCCAGGTGCTACGCATCTGTGGCCAGGCGCTGATGGGAGCCTGAACATGAACCGGCAATGGCACGACCTGCACAGCCCCGACGCCCGCGCCAGCCTCTACCTGCGCGCCCTTGGCAAACGCAAGATAAGCGGCGACACCTTGCCGGATACCGGCCTGCGTTGCCTCCTACGGGTCCAGCCCGGCAACCTGGCCGCCTATCGCAAGCTCTGCCACTTCGCCGATGACGGCCGCTTGCCGGGCACCTACCCGCATGTCATGGCCTTCGCCCTGCAGTTGCAACTGCTGACCGCCCCTGGCTTCCCCTTCCCATTGCTGGGCCTGGTCCACCTTCACAACAGCATCAGCGTCCTGCGGCCACTGGGCGGCATCGATGGCCTGCGCTTCTCGGTCCATGCGGACAATCTGCAACCCCATGCCAAGGGCGGCACCTTCGACCTGGTCACCGAGGCCGAGGATGGCCTGGGGCTGATCTGGAGCGAAACCAGCCGCATGCTGGTGCGCGGCCTACGCTTGGAAGGCTCGGCGGACGAGGCGTCGGAGGACGAGCCTGGCACGCTGGCAGAGCTGACCCGCTGGTACGCCGACAGCGATATCGGCCGCAAGTACGCCAAGGTCTGCGGCGACTACAACCCGATCCACCTGAGCGCCGCCAGCGCCCGCCTGTTCGGCTTTCCTCAGGCCATCGCCCATGGCATGTGGACCAAGGCCATGACCCTGGCCGCCCTACGCAGCCACCTGCCAAACAGCGGCTACACCTTCGAGGTGGATTTCCACAAACCGGTGCGTTTACCTGCCGAAGTGATCCTCAGCGCCAGCGAAGTGGCCAGCAGCGGGCAGTTACGTCTGGATGGCCACGGCGACCTCCTGCACATGCTGGGCAGTTGGCGAACGCTGTAAAGCACTTGCGTTGCATCGGTGCGCCCCTGAAGCTATGCGCTTGAGGAGGGTACCGATGAACCTGCAAGAACTGACCGAACGCCTGCACCGTATCCGCGACAACAACGACTGGCGCGGCTTCCACAGCCCGAAAAACCTGGCCATGGCCGCCAGTGTGGAAATGGCCGAGTTGGTGGAGATCTTCCAGTGGCTCAGCGAAGACCAATCGCGCCAACTGCCTCCCGAGCAACTGGCCCATGCCGGCCAGGAAGTCGGCGACGTGGTGCTGTACCTGCTATTGCTGTGCAGCGAGCTAGGCCTGGACATGGAGGAAGTGGTGCGGGCCAAACTGGCCGACAGCGAAAGGCGCTTTGCCCGATGAGCGACCGTCACTTCGATGAGCTGGCCAGCCGCTTCGCCGAGAAGATCTACGGCGGCGCCAAGGGCGCCATCCGCCTCGCCGTGCTCCAGGCCGACCTGGCCGAGTCCCTGCCGGATACGCCATTGCGCATCCTCGACATCGGTGCGGGCCTGGGTCACATGTCACTGTGGCTGGCTGAACGCGGCCACCAGTTGACCCTGGCCGAGCCTGCCGCGCCCATGCTCGAGGGTGCCCGGGCACGCTTCGCCGAGGCCGGACAACAAGCGACCTTCATCCAGGCCCCCTGGCAGGAGTTGCTCGGCCAGCTCACCGAACCCTACGATCTGGTCCTGTGCCACGCAGTGCTGGAGTGGCTGGCAGAACCGGAGAGCATCCTGCCGGTGCTGCACCAGTTGACCCGTCCCGGTGGCCGGCTGTCGCTGGCCTTCTACAACCGCGACGCACTGGTCTACCGCAACCTGCTCAAAGGCCACTTCCGCAAACTGCGCAGCAACAATCTGGCGGGCGAGCGACAAAGCCTGACACCGCAAAAACCGCTTGATCCCCGTGAACTCAAGGCGCAACTTGATCCCATGTGGCTGGTCGAAAGTGAAAGTGGCGTGCGGGTTTTCCACGACTACATGCCTAAGGAGTTCCAAGCCAAGGCCGAGTTGCTCGACCTGCTGGAAATGGAGCTGGCCCACCGCCGCCACCCCAGCTTTGCTGGTCTTGGCCGTTACCTGCACTGGATCTGCCGACCGCGTTGACTCACCTGCCGGGAGGAACACATGCCGTACCGAATGCTATCCCTGGCGCTGTTCGTCCTGGCCCTTGCCGGTTGCCAGGGCAGCAATCCCTATGTCGCCAGTTCCCGGCCGCTGCCGCCAGCGCCTGCGCAGGCAGCCGACACCTTCGATGCCAGCGCCTACCCTGCAGCGCCGCGAGATTATGGACGCTACCGCAGCTGGAGCTGGCGCAATGGCCAACTGCCCCGCGGTACCGCCAGTGCCGACCCATCCCAACTGGCCGAAGCGGTCAGTAGCGCCCTGGACCAGCAAGGCCTGCGCCCAGCCAAAGGCGGCACGGGCGACCTGTTGGTCAGCGCCGACGTGAGGCTGGAGCGGCGCCTGCGACAGGTGCGCGATTACGACTACGACCCTTACTACGGCCCCTACCCTTACGGCAGCCTCGGCTATGGCCGCTACCGCCATGGCTACGGTGCCTATGGCAGCGTGCCGATCGTGCGCACCTATCAGGTCGAGGTCATGGTGGTGCGCATCGACCTGTTCGACGCGCGCAATGGCCAACCGGTATGGAGCGCCAGCGCCGAAAGCGGCAGCAGCAAGGATTCGCCCCGCGAGCGTGAAAGCGCCCTGCGCGAGTCCGTGCAGAAGGCCCTCAGCGGCTATCCTCCCAGCTGATGACTAACGGAGAACCATCATGTTGCGCCGTCTCGTTCTGCTTTCATTCGCGCTGCTGCTCGCCGCCTGCCAGAGCAACAACGTCACCCAGGACTTCGATGCCAGCCGCGATTTCGCCGGCTACCGCAGTTGGGCCTGGCAGGAGCCGGCGCTGCAATACCGGCCGGACGACCCACGGATCAAGAGCGACCTGACCGAGCAGCGCATCCGCCAGGCCGTGTCCGACCAACTCGACCAGCGCGGCCTGCGCCCGGTGCAGGGCAATGCCCATGCCGACGTGAATGTCCGTACCTACCTGATCGTCGAGCAACGCCAGCAGCAGATCACCACCAACTACGGCGGTGCCTGGGGCGGTTACTGGGGAGGCTACTGGGGCGGGCCGATGTACAACGAAACCCGCAGCGTCGACTACAAAGTGGCGACCATCCAGGTCGACCTGTTCGATGGCCGGGATGGCAAGCTGGTCTGGCGCGGCAGTGCCGAACAGATCATGAACAACTACCCACCCAGCCCGCAGGAACGCAACACCGCTATCCAGAAGACCGTCGCCCAGGTCATGTCCCAATACCCACCACACTGACCTCCTGGCCAGTTGTCGATCAAGACAACCGCTGGCCTGCCTGATCGATTCGAGTAAGCGGATCAATCATGAAGGCCACTAGCCATCATTTTGACTACACTCCTTGCACTACCGGTGCGCTGCGTGGCCAAAGGCCGGCAAAGGAGTGCTCGTGGTTCCTCGTTCTGCTGCCCGCCAACGTGGCGCGATCGGTCTGACGGCCGCGCTGACCCTAGGCTTGGCCCTGCTGTTCCTGCTGCTGGTGGTCGACAGTGGCCGGCTCTACCTGGAGCAACGCAAACTGCAGCGGGTGGCCGATATGGCGGCGCTGGAGGCAGCCGGGCAATCGGGCGGGTGTGGCGGCAATGGCCCTCAGGCCGACGCCCTGGCGCGCACCAGCGCCACGCGCAACGGCTTTGCGCCCGACGCTGGGCGAACCCTGGCCACCCGCTGCGGTTACCTGCAAAGCGGCACCAACAGCACCCGTATCTTCACCTCCGACAACACACGTCATGAGGCGATCCAGGTCCAGGTCAGCCACGATGTCACGACCAGTGTGGCCGCCGGCGTCTTCGCCCTGGCCGAGCGCGGCGAGCTGTCACGCACCACGACCTTGCGCGCCAGCGCCGTGGCTGCGGCGGCCCTATCGCCACAAGCGGTACTGCGCATAGGCAGTACAACCGTCAACGCAAAGCTGCTCGATGCGCTGCTCGATGCACTGGGAATCGGTGTCGAACTCGGCCTTGTCGGCTGGGAGGGCATTGCGACTACGCAGATCAACCTGCTCCAGTACCTTGATCAACTGGCCATAGAAGTCGGCGCGGATATCGGCGGTTACCAACAGCTGTTACAGACCCAAACCACCCTGACCGAACTGTTGCATGCTGCCGCCAAAGTGCTGGAGCGCGGCGGAGCGGCTGTGGAGGTCGTGGCAAATGTCGGAAAGATCGCCGATGCGTCAGTTGGCCTTTCTCAGCTTCCGCTTACCCTGGGAGATATTCTCGATATACAGACGGGCACGACCCGAGCGGGCCTGGACGCGAACTTGCAATTGCTGCAATTGCTGCAAGCCGTCATCCAGCTCGCCACCAAGGAGCATGCGGCAGACGTGGAGTTGCCGATTGCCGCACTTGGCCTCATCAATGGCCGGGTCCGCCTGAAGATCATCGAACCGCAGCAGATTTCCGCCGTGGGGGACCCGGGCAAAGACACGATCGAGGTCCACACCGCCCAGGTCCGGGCCCTGGTCTCCCTGGACCTGCCGCTACTGACAGGGATTGCCGGCCTGCTCAACGCAGTACTCGACCTGGCGGCACCGCTGACCAACGTGCTCAATAACCTGCTCCACCTCAACCTGCTCGGTACGGTGCAGTCCCTGACCTGCGCCCTCGGCATTCCCTGCAAGGTCAGCGATATCATCATCCTGCCCGGGCAGGTAAGCCTGGATATCGGCGTGCAGGTAGCCAAGGCCAGAAGCCGGATAAGCGCCTTCAGTTGCACCCCGGAAAAGACCCTGACCGCCGCCACCGAGACAGCCGCTGTGGAGCTGGCCATTGGCAAGTTCGACAACCCCGAAACCTTCTTCAGTCAGGGGGTGGCCGCCGTCAAGCCATTGCCCTTGATCGACATCGGCACCAACTACTGCAGCCGCCTGCTGATCCTGCCGCCCGCCTGTGGCACCCGCACACCGTTCGCCGGGGGAGGTATCGGTTTGAAGGTCAATGCCCCCGTGCTGGCCAGCGGCACCACCCAACTGCTGTTCGCCGGCGACTCGGCACCGCCGAACGTCGACCTGTCACCGAGCTACCTCAATACGCCTGCCAGCAACATCGTTGCCAGCCTCAACAGCACCGTCGCCGGGCTTCATCTGGAAGCCTACAAACCCGCCAGCGGCGGTGGTCTGGGTGATCTGCTGGTGTTGACGGCCGGGCTGCTCGACGGGGTCAGGAACATCCTCGAACCTGTGATCCGGCATGTCCTGAGCCCGCTCCTAGACCCACTGCTCAACGACCTGCTCAAGACCCTGGGCATCGACTTGATCAATACCGAAGTCGGCGCCAACCTGACCTGCTCCGGCGGCCGTGCTCAACTGGTGCAGTGAAGCGGCAACTGAATGCAGAACCGCGCGCCCTGCGCCGCATTGTCAACGCTCAAGCAGCCGCCCATGGCTTCGATGATGCCATAGCTCAGCGACAGTCCCAGGCCGGTGCCGACGCCAGCCGGCTTGGTGGTGAAGAAGGGCTCGAAGATACGCCCCAGCAGGCGCGGCTCGATGCCGCCGCCGTTGTCCTCCACCAACAGGCGCAACTGCCCCGCGCGCACCTCCTGGCACAGGCTGATCCAGGGCTTGAGCGCCGGGTCGGCCTGGCGCCGTTCGAGCAAGGCGTCGCGGGCGTTGACCATCAGGTTGATCAGCACCTGTTCCAGCTGGTCCTGATGACCATGCACCTGTGGCCTGTCCTCTGGCGCCTCGACCCGTAACGCCACACCTTTACCCTGCAGGCCTTCGCTCACCAGCGACAGCGCGCCCTCGACGGCCTGCCAGGCACCGAAGCTCTGGCGCTCGACCTCCGAGCGCCGACCGAACACACGCATGTGCTCGACCACCCGCGAAGCGCGCTGGACCTGAGCATCGATGCGCTTGAGCTTTTCTTCCAGGTATGCGGGCTCCGCCGTGCCGTTCTCCAGGCGCTTGAGCGTATTGACCACGGCCATGCGCATCACATTGAGCGGCTGGTTGATCTCATGGGCCAATCCCGTGGCCAACTCGCCGAGGGTGGCCATCTTGGCGCTCTGCAGCAATTGCTGCTGGCTGCGCCGTACCTGGGTGTTATCGCGGCCCACCGCCTGGACCTCCAGCAGCCGTCCTTGCTCATCGAACAACCCACGGTCGGACCACACCCACCAAGCGTGCTCGCGCCCGGGCAACTGCAGGCAGACCTCGGCGCTGCTCATGGGCTGTTCTGGCGTCAACTCGTTCAGCCGCTCGATGAAGCTCTCGCGCTGGCCGTCGGCCATCCACTGGCCCAGGTTGACGCCCACCAGTTGCTCCGGCGTGCACTCCAGGTAATCCGCCAGCGGGCGGTTGCCGAACACCAGACTCAAGTCAGGGCGGTAGCGGCAGATCATCGCTGGCGAATCCTCGACCAGCACCCGGTAGCGCTCCTCGCTCTGGCGCATGCGTTCGCCGGCCTCGGTGGCTTCGCTGACATCCAGCCAGAGCCCGACCACTTCCACGGGCTGACCCAGGTCATTGCGCAACAACCGGGCTTCGTCGAGCACCCAGTGGAAGCCCCCCAGATGATCACGCAGGCGGTAACGGCTGCGCACCTGCCCATCGCGCAGCAAGCCACGGGTACGCTCCAACCACAGCGCACGGTCATCGGGATGCACCGCCAGCCCCGGATGCCGCGCCAGCTCGCTGTCCGCCTCCCAACCGAGCATGGGACCCAGACTGGCGCTGAAGAACTCGCTGTGCAACGCCCCCTCGGCATAGCGCTGGATGTAGATCACCGCCGGCGAACTGGCGATCAGGTTCTCCAGTCGCGCGCGGGCGGCACCGGCCTGCTGTTCCTGGGCCTTGAGCGCGCTGATGTCGAGCATGAAGCCACGCACCTGGCGCCCTTGCAGTTGCCCCACCCACTGGAGCCAGCGCGGTGGTGCCAGGGGATCGGTATCGATCAGGCGCAGGCACAGGCTCAACTCTCGTCCTTCGCGGGCCTGCTCCAGGGCTATCTGCGCCCGTTCGCGGTCGGCCGGGTGCAGCCGCGCCAACCAGTGCTCCGGGCTGGGTGTGCGCGGCAGGTTCAAGGTCGCGGCCAAGGCCGGGTCCAGGAGCAGGGGGCCGTGCAAGGGCCACTCCCACCAGCCGGCGCCCAGCTGTTGCTGCAGCTCATCCAGGTGCCGGTTCTGTTGCGCCAACTGTGCATAGCGATGGCGGCTCAGCAGAGGCTCGACCAGGGCCTGCAGCAACCCCATGGCCGCGCTTGCACGCGGTAGCGCTTCTGCTCCGGCACACAACAGCCAGGCCTGGGGCCGTTGCCCTTGGCTATAGGGCAGCAGGTACAGCGACACGCCACCGCACAGGGCCAGCAAGTCCGGTTCGCTGGCGGCGTCGATCGGGCCCTCCGGCGCCAGCCTCGCTAGCCAGGGCTGCAAGCGCTCGTCAGCCGGCCAGGGCCATTGCGCCTCGCTGCTGGCATAGCTGCGCCAGCCTTGGGGCTCCAGCAGCCACAACCCCACAGACTGCGCGCGCCAGCGCTCGGCCAGGAATTGCAACTGCTCGGCCATCACCTGCGGCAAGCGCTCTTCACCACAATCACGCAGCGCTTGGGCCCATTGTGCAGCCAAGCGCTGTTGGCACTCGCTTTCCATGCCCTGGTCCTGTTCGCGCAGCAGGTCACCGATATCGAACAGTTGCAACAGCCAAGCACTGCCATGGCGCAGCAGCCAGCCCCGGGTATGCAGGGCGTGCCCCATGACAGTCCGGAAATCCAGGTCCAGCGGTTGCCCCTGCCAGTCGCCGGGCTCGCCTTCGAGCACCATCCAACTGCGTGGTTCCAAGTAGTCATGCACCCGCCCGTTACCCGGCCCAGGCAAGGCCAGCAAGGTGCGCAAAGGCCCTGACAGGCGCAGCACCCGGGCCTGGTCGTCGAGCCACACTTGCAAGCCAAGCGCTAGCGGGGCCTGGGGCTCATGCTCAGGCGCCGCCGCGCCCCACCAACGGTCGAACAGCCCACTCATAGCTGCAGGCTCGCTTCGGCCCGCAGGAACTCGGGCAAGCGCGGCACCTCGCCGATCAGCGGCAGGACCAGCACCGGCAGGACGTTGGTCAGGCGTGACTTGGGATAGTCGATGCGCACCCTCAACAGGTTGCCCGCCTCAAGGGTAACGCGGGCATCGCTGGCGGCCTGGAAACCCAGTGCGCCGGGCATCCAGGCCAACTGCTGGTCGAGTACCTGGACCGCCAAGGCCTGCACATCGCCCTCGTACGTTGCGCTGCCCGGGTCCAAGGCCACGCAACGGCGCACCGCCTCGCTGCTGGCCTGGTTGAACGACTGCAGCATGAGCATGGGCAAGGCATAGCTGACCACCCCATAGAACACGGCGAAGAAGATCATGAAAACCGCCACGAACTCGATGGCCGCCGCACCTTTTTGCCGTCCTGCCAGGCTTGCTTTCATGATCGCGTCTACCCTGACTATGACACCTGACTGACAGCATAGAATCATTCAACAAACAGGGATGGCAATTTGCCAATGCAAAGCATTGTTCTCCTGCTGTGGCTTGCCTTGTGCACCCAACAAGATCTACGTGAACGTCAGATTGCCAATACCCTCACGCTGGGGGCCGCGGCATGTGCCCTGGCCTGGCTATTCGCCACCGGGCACAGCTGGATTGGCGCCGAAGCCAGCGATGCAGGCTGGGCCCTGGCCATCGTCATGCTCCTCACCCTTCCCGGCTACATGCTCGGTCGCTTCGGCGCCGCAGACGTGAAGTTGCTCGGTGCCCTGGCCCTGGCCACCGACCATCGCTACGTGCTGGGCACCTTCATCGGCTCCGGCATCGCCGTGCTGGCCTGGCTACTGAGCAAGCGCTGGCTCTGGTCGCTGCTCAACCTGAAGGTCAGGAAGCGCCTGGAGAAGCTGGCCGAAGAGACTACCAACAAACAACCCTTCGCCCCCTATGTCCTGGTGGGTTTCATGCTGACAGCCATATGGATCAGTTGAGCACCCCCGCAGCGCAACGGATGTGCAGGCGTGCTCCACGGTTGCACGGTGCTACTCTTTTCCAGCCATCAGCCCATTCGGACCTGGGAGCAGGGCCGCCAGAAACACAAGGAGGTGCAAATGAGCCAGGTCATCCGTGAGGTGAAGATACTGGTGGTCGATGACGAGCCCGTAATCGTCGGGGAGCTCTGCGAGTTTCTCGAAAGCAGCGGCTACCCTTGCGTACCAGCCCATACCGCTACCGACGCCATCGAACGCTATGGCGCCGACCCGACCATCGACCTGGTGCTCTGCGACCTGCACATGCCCGGCTGCGATGGTATCGAGCTGATACGCTCACTCAAGGTAATCGCCGGCCAACAGCGCCTGTTCGAAGCCATCATGCTCACCGGCCATGCCGAAAAACAGGATGTGGTCCGCGCCCTGCGCGAAGGTTTCGCCGACTACTACCAGAAGCCGCTGGACCTGGCCGAACTGCTTGCCGGCGTGCAACGCCAGGAAGCAGCGTTGCTCGAGCGGCGCCGGAATGCCCAGGAGCTGGGCAGCCTGAACCAGCGGTTGCAGCACCTGGCCGAGGCCATCGAATGCCTCTCCCAGGACCTGGAAAAAGCTCGTGGCCAGGGCGTCCACCGGCGTGCCGGCGATGTCGAAAGCGACACCACCAGCGAGCCGTTGCCCGCGCTCTTCGAGAAACTGTCGCCGCGCCAGTTGGAAGTCGCCCAGCGGGTCAGCCAAGGCAAGACCAACTACCAGATCGCCTGTGAGCTGGGTATCACCGAGAACACCGTCAAGCTCTATGTGTCGCAGATCCTGCGCCTGACCCACATGCACAATCGCACGCAACTGGCGCTGGCTCTGTCGCCACGCAATTCACCGCTGCACCAGCGCTTCACCGCCCACTGAGCGCAGTGGCCGGGCTCAGTTGTTCGAAGAGTTGACCTTGGACCAGTGGTAGAACTCCGGAATCTCATGCTTGTAGGCATCCAGCCAGCGTTGCATGGACTGGTCGCGCTCCTTGGGCGTCTGCGCCTGGGGCGTCTTCGAGGCCTGCTGGTTGCTGGACTGCATGCGCAACAGGGCTTCGGTCGCCGTTTCCGGCCTGGGCACGCGCTGTGCCTCCTCGGCCAGGGCCAGCAGCGGCACGCCGGCCAGGGTCAGCAACAACAAATACTTGGGCATGGCAATCTCCTGCTCAGTTGAGCGCCACCGTGGCCTGGTCGCTTCCCACGCGCTCCCGACTGGCCGCCGCCCGTTGTCGCGCACGGGCCTGCGCCTCGGCGAACTGCTCGGGCTTGAGCCGTAGCCGGGCCACCAAGTCGGCGGCCTGCTGCCAGTTGTCCTGGATCAACAGCAGTGTCACCAGGTTCACCGCTGGCAGCGAGTTTTCGTCCTTCAGCTCGATGGCGGTGAGGAACTCGAAACGAGCCTGCTCCAGGTTGCCCAGGTTCATGTAGACCACACCCAGGTCGTTGCGCACCTTCTCGTCAGTGGGTGTCAGGCGTACCGCGCGCAGCAGATGATGCTGCGCCTGGCGATCGTCGCCGCGCGCCGACGCCAGTTGCCCCAGGCCATGCTCGCCTTCGGCCGCCAGGCAGCCCCCGAGCAGGCTGCGGTACAACGGCTCGGCCTCGCTGCGACCGAGCAAACGCAGGACCTTGGCCTTGCGCAGCCGGACCTGGGCCAGGTCGGCCGGCAGTTGCTCCAGATGGGCAAGGCTGGCATGGGGCCGCCCCTCATTGAACATCTGGTCGGCCATGCCCAGGGCCAACTGCTGGTCAGCGTCTGGCTTGCCGCAACGCTCCCCGCCCAGCAACTGCGCCAGGGGCGCCGGCGTATTGCCGGCACAGCCTGCCAGCAATACCAGGCTGGCGATCAACAAGCACGTCCTCATCCGCTCCCCTCCCTCAAGACCCCAATGCCCGCGCCAAGGCGGAAAACCCCGGTCCGGCCAGGACGATGAGCAAGGCCGGAAACAGGAACACCATCATCACCGCCGACATCTTCGCCGAGACCTTCGACACCCTTTCCTGCTGGCGCGTCAGGCGACGGTCATCGAGCAGTTGCTTGAGCGCCTGCAGGGACTTCATCGCCCCTGTGCCCTGAACCAGCAATTGTTCGAGGATCACACAGGTGTCGCTGAACTCGTCCACCGCCAGCAGGCGCGCCGTTTTCTCCAGCTCCGGGCCGAGGGCCAGACCGGAATCGACCCGTTGCAGCGTCAAACGCAGCTCTTCACTGATCTGCGGCAACAGCGCCCGCCCCTCCTCACTCAGCACCCGCAACGTCTGCTCCACCGCCAGACCGGTCTCGAACAGGATGCGCAACAATGGAATCAACAGACTGACCTCCTGGGCGATGCGCTGCTGGCGCCGCGCCGCCGCCACCGCGAGCAAACGCTTGGGCAACAGGTAACCTGCACCGAAGGCGCACAATGGCAAGACCGCCCAGTGTCCCGGCCCGCTTGGCTGCAGCCCTTGTTGCAGCAGCAGTGCTGCCCCCATGGCCAGCAGCGGCAAACCCAGTTGCACCGCAGCGTACAAGGAGCGCTGGCGGCTGCGGCGCCAGCCGACCCGGTCAAGCAGCGCCTGGCTTTCGCTGTCGAGGCTGAGCATACGTTGGCCCAGCCGGCTGCTACCGAGCCACTGCAAGCAATGGCTCAGGCGCTCGTCACCGGCCAGTTGGCCCTGCAAGCGCCGGGCGACCAAGCGTTGAGCCCGGCGCTGACGGGCAAACTGCAGCATCAGCAGAACGGAGCCCGCGAACAGCAACAGCGCACTGAGCAACAAGGCCATGGTCAAAGACTCCGCATCATGCGCCACAGCACCAGGCAGCCCAGGGCCTGCAAGGCGAAGGCAAAGATCAGCATCAACTGGCCATGGGCGTCTTGCCACATGGACAACAGGTAACCGGGGTTACTGAGCAGGAAGTAACCGACCATTGCTAGCGGCAAGGCCCCAAGGATCCACGCGGTGACCCGCGTCTCACCGGTCATCGCGCGCAACTGCCGCGCCCCTTGCTCACGCTCGCGGATCAGCTTGATAAGGTTCTCCAGCAGTTCGCTGGCGTTGCCGCCATAACGCTGGTTGATACGCAAGCCGAGGGCAAACAGGCGCAACTCGTCCTGATCGTAGAGCTCGGCCATTTCGCTCACCGCATCCTCCAGCGGCACACCCAGTTGGACATTGCGCCGCACCCGCTGCAGGGCGCCCTGCAACGGCTCGCGGGCGCTGTCCACGCCACCGAGTACCGCGTCGCTGAGGGTGCGTCCAGCCTTGAGGGCGCGCACGCTGTAGTCGAGCAGGCCCGGCAACTGCTCGATGATCTGCCGCAGGCGCCGCCGATAACGCCAGCTCAGGTACAAGCGCCATAGCAATGGCGCCCCCACCAACACCAGCAGTGCCGCCATCCCTCCCGCCAGCACGACCGTACATGCCACCAATAGCAGCCACCCCAGCAGCCATGCCTGCAAATGCAGGTCTTGGCGGGCCAGGCCTGCGCGCTGCAGCAAGGGATCGAGCCAATCGCGCCGAGAGGCACCTATACGCACAGCCTGGTAGGCCTGTCCCAGGCGGCGCAAGATACGTTCCTCGCCCCGCTTGTGCAGGCCGAGCCGGAACAGCACCAGCGCAGTGCCCAAGAGCAGCAGGGACAGCACCAAAAGCACCTGCCCGATCATGTCGCGGCCTCCAGGCGCTCGTGGCGCAGTTTGTCGCCGGCTGGGTTAGGTGCCTCGCGCAGGAAGCTTGCGTCGCCACGGCGGTCGAGGCGGAACAAGGTGTTGGTGACATACACGTCGTCGCGCACGCCGACCACTTCCAGGACCTCGCTGACACAGCGCCTGCCATCGGCCAGTCGCGTCAACTGGATCACCACGTCCAGCGCCGCGCAGACCATCTGACGCAGGGTTTTCTCAGCGATCTGCCGGCCGCTCAGGCCGACCAGGGTTTCCAGGCGCAACAAGGCGTCCTGCGCGGTGTTGGCGTGTACCGTGCTCATCGAGCCATCGTGCCCGGTGTTCATCGCGGTGAGCACATCGAGCACTTCCGGACCACGGATCTCGCCAAGCAGGATGCGGTCCGGGCGCATGCGCAGGGCATTGCGGATCAAATCGCCAGCCTTGATCTCGCCATGGCCTTCGGCATTCGGTGGGCGCGTCTCCAGGCGCACCACATGGGGATGGTGCAGCTGCAGTTCAGCGACGTCCTCGATACTCACCAGGCGCTCATGAGGGTCGATCATCTGGCTGAGAATGTTCAGCAAGGTGGTCTTGCCGGTGCCCGTCCCGCCGCTGACCAGGATGTTGCAGCGCCGCCTGACGGCCAGTTCGAAGAAGTCAAAGATGGCCTGGTCGATTGCCCGGGTGGCCAGCAGGTCAGCACTCTTGAGCATGTCCTGGCGAAACTTGCGGATCGACAGGCAAGGCCCGTCCAGTGCCACCGGCGCAATGATCGCGTTGACCCGGCTGCCATCGGGCATGCGCGCGTCGACCATCGGCGACGACTCATCCAGACGCCGCCCGAGCGGCGCCAGGATGCGTTGCATGACCCGCTCCACATGATGGGCATCGATGAAACGCAGATCGGTTTGTTGCAGAATCCCGGCCCGTTCGATGAACACCCGGTAAGGGCCGTTGACTAGGATTTCAGTCACGCTGGCATCACGCAGCAGCACCTCCAGCGGGCCGAACCCGGTCAGCTCATCGACAACCTCCTCGGCCAGTCGCTCCATCTCATAGCGCGACAAGGCCAAGTGCAGGCGCGCCACATAATCGCCCACCTGTTCGACGACGAACTGGGCCAGGGCCGGGCGGGCACCGTCCAGGAGGTTACGCCCGCTGTCCTCGATGGCATCGATGATGAAGCGGTGCAAGGCGCGCTTGAGGCCTTGGGCATCGGTGCCCGCGACATGGCGCGGGCCGCCGAAGGGTTCGTCGCCGTTCATGGTCTACCCCACAGGCGTCGGAACCAGGCGATGGGTACCGGCGTGAGGCTCTCCGAGCGGCGCGCCAGGCGTTCGCCGAGGTTTCGCAGCGCCTGGGTCAAGCCTTCACGCGGGGCCAGCTCGAACAGCGACAACCCCTGATTCTTGGCGCTCAAGCGTAGCTCGGGGTTGTAGGGCATGACTTTGAGCAACGGCAGGCCATAGCGTCTGGCCAGGGCGTCGGCATCCGGCGCGACATTGCGCAGGTAGCGGTCGACCAGCAGGCTCCCGTGGTCCAGCTTCATGCCCTTGTCGCGCCACTGGGCGAGCATCTCCAGGTTACGCCGACAATCGAGGACGTTCTGGTCGGTGTAGCAGATCAGTTTTTCGCAGTGGCTGACGATGGTGCGCAAGGCTTCGCTGTCGGTGTGCCCGGTCAGGTTCACGACGATGTGCTGGAAGTGCTGGCGCAAGGCGTTGAGCAACCGGTACAGCTCGGCGGCACTGGTGCGCTGCAAGGGCTCGTCGCCCTCGGCATAGACCAGCAGGCGCAAGCCGCACTTGTCGCGGGTAAAGGCACTATCGATCAAAGTGGTGTCCAGCCGGCGCAGGTGGCGCAGGGCGTCGCCGAAGAAGAACGAAGCCTCCAGCCCGAGCAGGGCCAGACTGTCGCCCCGTGGCAGGCCGAGGTCGAGCAGCAATGTCTGCTGGCCGCTCTCCTGCACCACCCGCGCCAGGTGAGTCGTCAGCAACGCACCGTCACCGCCACTCTGGGTGCCGCAGAGCACGGTCAGGCCGCCAAGGCTGGGATTGCTGGTCACCGCAGGCAGGCGCTTGCTCAAGCGCCGCACCAGCCCCGCCACTTCACTGGCACGCGAGCCATAGGCGACGAAATCCCGGGCGCCGGCGCGCATGGCATTGAGCACCAACTGGTTGTCCATGCCATCGCCCAGGGCCACGACCGCCAGCATTGGCTTGGCTTCCAGCACGCCTTCGATCAGCGCGCACTGATTGACCAGGTGATCGCGGTCCAGGCCGATGAACACCAGATTGCTGAAGGTGACGTCGACCAGCGCCAGCAACTCGTCGAGGCTGCCACTACTGGCGCCGACCACCTGGCCTTGCGGCGTCAGGGCACCTTGCAGCCACTGCAGATCTTCGTCGTTACGGGTGATGGCCAGGAAGGTCTGGTTCAGGATCTCGCTCATTGTGACAACCCGCTACGGCCATCGAAATGGCCGTTTTCCAGGAAAAACAGGCGGCCCCAGCTGGGGTCGTAGTTGCGCAGCCCCTCACCCGGCAGCTCGGGCAGGCGGGCGTTGGCCGCCAGGGGCTGGACCAGGTGTGGGGTGACGATCATCAGCAGTTCGGTTTCTTCACGAGCCAGGGTCGACTGTCTGAAAAAGGCGCCCAGGATCGGGATGTCGCCCAGGCCGGGGAACTTGTCCACCGCCGAGCGCGTGTTGTTGCTGATCAGGCCACTGATGATGAAACTCTCGCCGTCGGCCAGGGAAATGCTGGTGTCGGTCCGGCGCACGCTGAGGCCGGGCACCTGGGTCCCGGCGATGTTGACGGCCTTGCTGTAGTCCAGCTCGCTGACCTCCGGCGCCACCTTCAAGATGATGCGGTCGCGGCTGACCACCGTGGGTGTCAGCGCCAGGCGCACGCCAAATTCCTTGTATTCGATCGAGACGTTGTCGCTGCCACTGCTCGGCACCGGGATCGGGATCTCGCCGCCAGCCAGGAAACTGGCGGTCAGGCCGCTGAGCACGGTCAGACTGGGACGCGCCAGGGTATAGGCGAAGCCGCTGTTCTCCAGCGCGTTGATCGCAGCGAGGAAACGGCTGCTGCCACCGCCCCATACGATGTTGAAGGCCTCGTCCTTCAAGGGGATCAGCGGCCGAGCGATCGGCACGTCGCCAGGTGTGACGCTGGTGTTGGGCACCGTGCCGGGCGATCCGATCAAGCTGTTGTTCGACCCCTTGAAGAACAGCCGCGTCCCGGCCTCTTTCAACTTGTGGCGGCGCACCTCGACGAAGCGGATATCAGCCTGGACCTGGCTCGGCAGCATGGGGACCTGGGAGGGCGGCAAGGCCGTTTCAGCCATATCGCCACTGGCCCGGCCCTTGACGAACAGCATCGCGTGGCGAGGCGCCGGGGCACAGGCGGTCCACAGCGTCAGGCTGGTGCTGCCCGGCCCGACAGCGGTGAGCAGCACCGCGCGCTCGCCACTGGCATGGACATCAGCGACCTGCGGCTCGCCGATCGCCACCTTGGTGATGCGTACCGGCAGCCGTAGCTCCTGCTGCAGCCCCTGATCCATCTCGATCACCGAAGGCAACTGCTCCAACGCCGCGCAGCCCTTCTCTGCCGCCCCGGCTTGCGCCAGGGCCATGGCCCACACACAGAGCCCAGCGCCTATCTGTCTGATGATCCGCTCGGAACGACTGCACATGAGAGCATCCTTGCTTGGTCAGGGAGTACTGGATGATTGATTGCGCTGGGCACCACGGATGATCTCCATGCCACGCGCAGGGCCAGAAGGGGCAGCCTTGGCCAGCGGTACCTGGGACAGCTGGCTGAAGCGATACAGGTCGCGGTTGGCGCTGTCCAACTGCGGCGCGCCCTGCGCACCGGCCCAGTAGCGGGCCAGCAACTGTTCGTCGGCGCTGCGCACGGCTAAGCGCAAGGTTCCGGCCTGGGCCGCCAGCATCAGCCGGCTGGCCAGGGCCTCGGGTACGGCCAGCACCACGGTGCGGGTAGCGCCCGACATCTGCTCACGACGCGCCAGTTGCTCCTGAGCGGCCTGCACCGGGCGGCCATCGTTGGCCAAGCCCAACTGCTCGCCGACACTGAGCAAACGCAGCGCCGGCAATACGACCTGAGCGGAGGATTGCGGGTTGTTGTTCTCTTCACGCAAGAACAGCAGCACATCGACATAGTCCCCTGGCCGCAGATGGCCAGCGGCACCAATCACGTCATCGACAGCCACGGCTACCGCCCGCTCGTGACGGCGGATCATTCGCGCTAGCGGGCCGCCGGCCTGGAAGCTCTCTTCGTCTAGCCAACTGCCGGCCGCCAGGGGCCGTACGCTGCTGCGCCCGACAACCTGTTCGATGCGCTGGAAGCTGCCGGGCGGCACGACCTGCAGCTGTTCCACCAGCAAGTCCTCGGCGGACAAGGGCGTGTTGGCAGGCAGCGCACGGCGCAGTACCACCACCGGCGAACGCAGCGGCCCCACGGGTTCTGGCGCTACCTCAGCGGCCACGATTGGCGGCGCCTCGAACGGTGCGGGAACAGCCGCCGGCACCACAGGTTGCGGTCGGCTCAGCACCAGCCCCCAGTAGCCGGCCAGCACGGCAGCGAGCAGAAACAGGCCGGCCAGGATCATAGTCAGGCGACTCCCCATTTCCTCCCTCCTTCTGCTCGGCAGCAATGATGGCAAAAAGCAACCATCTCGTTATTGCACGTTAGCGTAGCCAATACGAATCGCCATCAGCCGGCTGGTTTTTTTTAGCCATGAAACGCCCGCCTTGAAAAACAAGGCGTTAGCCAGGAGATCCGCACCTATAACTTTTGGATTAATGCTTTCTTACATTTGCAGCCTGGGAATACTTGACGATCCTATGATGGCAAAGGGGCATCATTCATTTAGCCCTTGACCACCCGCGCCATTGGCGCAAGGAGATGTGCCATGTTGCTGCAACAGATCCTCATCCACTGCAAGAACTTCATCCAACGCCAAGACGGCGCTTCCGGTATCGAATACGCGGTGATCGCGGCGATGGTCGCGGTGGTCCTGGCCGGGTTCGTCGGGGGCATCTCGGAGAGCGTCTCGGACATCATGACGACCATCCAGGGGGCTCTCCAAACGGGTGCTAGCGAGGGCTGATCAACGCGCCATATCGATCCTTTGGACCAGGAGCCGGTCATGCCGCCCTACTCCTCGCGTCAGCAGATCCTGTTGGTGGACGATGAAGCCGAAGCGTTGCAGGAGCTGGCCGAGCTTCTGGAGAACGAAGGCTTTTGCTGCCACACCGCCACCTCGGTGACGCTGGCGCTACAACAGCTGAGCCGGCACCCGGATGTGGCGCTGGTCATCACCGACCTGCGCATGCCGGAGGAAAGCGGCATCTCGCTGATCAAACGCTTGCGCGAGCACACCGCGCGCCAACACCTGCCGGTGATCGTCACCTCCGGACATGCCGACATGGACGACGTCAGCGACCTGCTGCGCCTGCAAGTGCTGGATCTGTTCCGCAAGCCGATCTACCACGCACGCCTGCTGGAGACCCTGGACAACCTGTTTCCCAAGACATCGATACAGGCGGCGGGGCAGTGACTGGGTTGGTCCTGTGCTTGGCCACCTAGGCCGAGCGGAGTTGGGGCCGTCAATCATTGACCTGGAACTCGACCCGCGCCGTCTCGCCGCTCTCGTCCAGGGCACTCAGCTCGATCCGACCGACCTGCTCGAAGTGCACCGCCAGGCTTTCCTGGCCATTGGTTTCACCCAAGGGCTGGCCATTGAGGAACCACCAACGCCGACCGCCCCCGCCCAACGCCGAGACGTGCAGCTGCAACGGTTCGGTACTGGTGGCCGGGCGCCGCAATTGGTCACCCGCACGCACGCCGACAATCGACAGCGGCGGCGCGGTGGCCGGTACCTGGGGCGGGCAGCTCGGGTCCACGGCCGGCAGGCGGGTGGCGCGCCGCTCCAAACGTGGCAACCAGGGCTCCAGCGGTGCAGGCCACAAGGCCACCGTCCGCGCCTTGGCGCCCGGGCAAGCGCTATCGACCCGCAAGCCACGCTCGTTGACCCAAACCGTTTCGCGCAGACCAAGCCCCAAGGGTTGGTCTGCGGCCTGCAAGGTCGGCGGTGTGGTGCCCTCCAGAGTCCAGGCGAAACGCTGGCGACGGCAGTTGGGGTCTTGCCGATCCAGGGGTTGTCCCAACGGCCAGCAGATCGCGGCCACCCCGATGCTGGCCGGCACCGCTGCCACCGGCGCGGCAATCCCACGCTGGCGGTCTCGGTTACTCAGCAAGTCATGCACCTGCAGCATCAAGGGCGCCGCCGAGGCCAGGCCGAACTGCCCCGGCACGGGGGTACCGTCGGGGCGGCCGATCCACACGCCGATCAAGTAACGCGGCCCAACACCAATCGACCAGGCATCGCGGAAGCCGTAGCTGGTGCCGGTCTTCCAGGCTAGTTGCGGCCGCTGTACCAGCTCGGCGTGCGGATCACGGTCCGGGCGTGCCTGGCCACTGAGGATGCGCCGGATGATCCAGGCGGCACCGGGCGACAGCAGGCGCCGCTCGACCAAGGGGTCCTGAGGCTGCAGGCGCAACCTGGCGCTACGACCGTCGCGGGCCAGGGCGGCATAGCCGCCGACCAGGTCCTCGAGGCGGCTGCCAGCGCCACCAAGGATCAACGACAGGTTCGGCTCGGCCAGTGGCGGCAAGGCCAACGGTACTCCGCCACTGCGCATCTGCGCAGCGAAACGTTTGGGGCCGTAGGCTTCCAGCAACTGCACCGCCGGTAAGTTCAGCGACAGGGCCAGGGCCGAACTGGCCGCCACCGGGCCACTGAAGCCCATGGAGAAGTTGCCCGGGCGATAGTCGCCATAGCGCCGTGGCACATCCTGCAGCAGCGATTCGGAATGGATCAGGCCATCATCCAGGGCCATGCCATAGAGAAAGGGCTTGAGGGTCGAGCCGGGCGAGCGCAGGGCGTTGACCATGTCGACATGACCGAAGCGGCGCTCGTCACCCAGTTCGATGGAGCCCAGGTAGGCACGCACCGCCATGCTCTGCGATTCCACCACCAGGATCGCTGCCGAGGTGCGCTCCGGTAAACGCGCGCGCCAGCCTAGCAGCAGGTCTTCCAGGCGGCGTTGCAGGACGGCGTCGAGGGTCGTGCGGATCAGCGGCGGGCTGTTGGAGCGGTTCAGCCGGCGGGCCAGCAAGGGCGCCAACGCCGGCTCCTGGCGTGGCGCCAGCAGCAGCGGCTCTTCGCGGGCCTCGGTGACCCGTTGCGCAGGCCACACCTGATACTCGGCCAGACGTTGCAGAACCTTGTCGCGGGCCTGCTGGGCACGTTGCGGGTGACGGTCCGGGCGCAACCGGCTGGGGGCCTGAGGTAGCACGGCCAGCAACGCCG
Source organism: Pseudomonas sp. X10 (assembly GCF_054889225.1). Lineage (NCBI taxonomy): Bacteria > Pseudomonadati > Pseudomonadota > Gammaproteobacteria > Pseudomonadales > Pseudomonadaceae > Pseudomonas > Pseudomonas sp. X10. The sequence goes on from NZ_CM142677.1 coordinate 5,042,897, forward strand.
CCTCGGCCGGAGTCAGGTGTTGCGGGGACTTGCCCAGGTAGGCCCAACTGGCCGCGGCCACCCCTTGGAGAGTGCCACCGAAGGGCGCACGGTTGAGGTAGATCGCGAGGATCTCGCGCTTGGACAGGTGCCACTCCAGTTGCCCCGTGCGCCATAGCTGGCGGAGCTTGCCCGGCAAGGTCCGCGGGTGTGGATCGAGCAGGCGCGCCACCTGCATCGACAGGGTGCTGCCACCGGACAGCACGCGCCCGCCCCGCAGGTTCAGCCAGGCGGCGCGTGCCAACGCCAGCGGGTTGACCCCGGGGTGGCGGTAGAACCAGCGGTCCTCGTAGGTCAGCAAGGCCTCCAGGTAGAGCGGCGAAACCTGCTCCGGGCTGACCGGATAACGCCACACGCCATCAGCATCGGCAAAGCGCCACAAGGGCGTACCATCCTCGGCCAGCACCACCCGCGCCAGGTCGTCGGTGGGCATCGGCAGCGGCCACAAGCGGTCCGCCAACCACAGCAAGGCTACACCCAGCAAACCGGCGGCCAACACGGCGCGTACAATCCTGCCCCGTTGGCTGCGCGGACGAACTAAGCTGAGCATCGGCCCTCCAGCGGCTCGCCGGGGATCAGGGAACCGACCCAGCCAGGCGATGGCCAAAGCCTTGAAAACGGCACGAACGCCGGTTCGATCATCAGGAAGCGATTATGCATGTAGAAGGTTTTTTCGAGTGGCTCGGCCAGGCACTGGGTTCATTGATCCGCTTCATCGTCGACGCCCTGGGCGGCGTATTCAACTGGCTGGCCAACGCCGGCAGCAATTTCATCGACGGCCTGGCCCGCACCTTGGGCATGGACACCTCGCTACTCAGCATCCTCGCCCTGATCGTGGGATTGCTGTTGCTGTTCTCGGCGGTCCGCGCCTTCATGCGCGCCTCGATCATCATGGGGATCATCTGGTTGCTGCTGGGATTGTGGGTGCTGAGCTGGGTGGTCCACTGAGACAGTTGCAAGCTGCAAGAAAAAGCATGATCTACACCGATCCGCTTTGCCTTGCAGCTTGCAGCTGGAGCATCAGCGCCCTCGAACGACCATCTCCCCTTGCCCATCCCCCACTGCCTGCAGGTTCGGCCTGTACATCGACTCGACCTGCGGCGGCGGCACGCGGTAGGTGCCCGGCGTTACGGCGCGCGCCAGGTACAAGAGGTGGGTGGTGCCGTAGCTGTCGAGTTTCAGCGCCGCCACGTAGCGATCGTCACGGAACTCTTGGTGCACCACGTTGGCGTTCTGCATCGACTCGCGCCACTGCTTCACCGCACTGCTGGCGTTCTCCAGGCTGGCGGCGCTCTGCGCCAGGTTCTGGTTTTCAAGCTCAAGGCCGGCCGGCAACAGATCCACTACCAGGGCGTCCGGCACCTGTGTCTGGGCCTTGAGCGCCAGGTGCACCAATACCAGGTCGCCACTGCGCAGGTTGCGCAGATCCAGCGGCTGGCCGTTCATGCCGAGGTATTCGCGGCGGATCTCCATACCATTGCCGCTGGCCACCGGTGCCTGGCGTGGATAGCCGGACAGGGTCAGTTGCTGGTACAGGGTGTCGCTGCCCTGGTTTTGCACGGTCAGCGGTGATGCCAGCAGCGGGCCTTCGAGCTTCAGGCCGGACTCGGCATTGTTCAGCTCTCGCACTTCGCCAGCACTGTCCAGGCGTGCCTGCCAGGTACCTTCTGGCTTGCCAAGCAGTCCTCGGCCAGCGAGGAACAGTGCATTGCGTTCCTGGGTCGACAGCCAGCGGTTGGCGGCCAACTCGTCGGACAGGGCAAACAGACGCTGGTCGACCTGGTTACTGGCCAGGTTGTTCTCCTGCAGCAACGCCAGGATCAACGCCTGGTCACGCAGCGCGCTGCCGTAGTCGGCCATCCAGCCATCGTTGCGGCTCGCCGCCAGGCCAGCCTGCAGGGCCTGCTGGGCACGTGGTTTGTCGCCCATCTTGTCGAGGGCGATCGCCAGTTGCACCAGCGGCAGACCGGAGCGAGCATCGCTGCGCCGTTCGAACAGGCTGCGCAGGGCACCCAGTGGTGCCTGCTGGCTGCGCGCGAGCACCAGGGCGGCATAGGCCTGCACGGCGAAGCGGGTGTGCTCGATGTTCTGGCTGTAGTTCACTTCGATCAGGTTGCGCTCCTGCAAGTAGCGCAACAGACGTTCGCTGGCCTTCTTCAATACCTCCGCCGGCACGCCATAACCCTGGTCGCGGGCACGCAGGAGGAAGTCGGTGACATAGGCGGTCAGCCAGTATTCTTCCTCATCATCCGAACTCCACAGGCCAAAGCTGCCGTTGTAGCGCTGCATGCCCAGCAGATGCTCGATACCCATCTCGATCTTGCGCTTGCGCACGTCCGCCGGCTCGCCCTTGATGCCCAGGCGCTTGAGGCTCTCGGCATCGGCGTAGAGCGAGGGATAAAGGCCACTGGTGGTCTGCTCCAGACAACCGTAAGGGTAGGCTTCCAGGGCGCGGATCTGCTCGGCCAGGTTCAGCGGCGGACGGCTCGACAGCACCAGGCTGGCCTCCAGGCCCGCCGGCTCGAAAGCCGCCAGGTCGCCTTCCGGCAGGCTCCACATCTGGTCCTTGAGGGCCACGCGGTAGTGCTTGAGCGTTGCCGGGTAGGCTGGGCGCACACCCAAGGTCCACTCGCGCTCGAATACGCTCGCCGGCTCGCCCGGCAGTTGCAGGCCAGTCACCCGCACCCGAACTTTACCCTGGCCCAAACCGCCTTCGGCCTGCACCGGGATCTTCAGGGTAGTGCGCAGGCCCTCGGCCAGGTTGAGGTTCTGCTGAGTGCCCTGGGCCAGGCTGAGTTGGCCTTCGCTGCTCAGTTGCACCGTCAGTTGCTGGGCCTTGCCGGACAGGTTCGAGAGGTCCAGGGCCAGCTCTGTGACGTCACCACCGGCGAGGAAACGCGGCGCAGACAGTTCGGCGATCAGCGGTGCGGCCACCACCGTCTTGCCCTCGGCCATGCCAAAGCGCTCATCGGTCCAGGCCTGGGCCATCAGGCGCAGCTCACCGTTGAAGTCAGGAATGTCCACGCTCGCTTCGCCTTCCCCCTGCTCGTTCAGGGTCACGGGCTGGCTCTGCTGGGCGACGATGGTCACCGTGGTGTTGGGACGCTTGCCGCCCTTGGCCATGGCTGCGTCGCCACCGAAGGCGAGGCTGGCCAAGCGGCCTTGCCCGGCTTCGATCAGTTGGCCGTAGATATCCAGCTGGTCGGCACCATAGGCCTTGCGCCCGAACAGGCTGGCGAAGGGGTCCGGGGTCTTGAAGTCGGTGATGTTGAGAATCCCCACATCCACGGCCGCCAACAGCACGTGCACCTGCTTGGGCACGCTGCCATCGGCGTTGCTCGCCTTGAACCTGACGGTCAACGGCTGCTTGGGCCGCATCTTCTCGGGCGCCTCCAGGCTCAGGGCCAGCTTGCGTTCGGCACGGTCGAGCGGCAGGTGCAACACGCCCACGGCGCGCTTGGGCGTGGCATTGACCTTGCGTTCGCCCGGGCGGATCACCAGGGCGCTGATGTACAGGTCATGACGGGCCCACTTCTTGTCCAGTTGCACATCGAAGGTCTTGCCCTCGGCGGGCACGTCGACTTCCTGCCACCACAACGGCCCGTCGCTGGATTCGATCATCAGGTATCCGTTGCCCGCAGCGGGTGGCGTCACGGTGACCTTGGCAGTGGCGCCGTCGGCATAGGAAGGCTTGTCCAGCGCCAGCTTGACCTGGTCCGGGCGCACCGCGCCGCCTTCGGCATTGTCCTGAGCCCGATAGCCGGCCCAGAAGCGCTGGCTGCTGACCAGACCGGTCTCAGGGTCTTCCACTTCGACCCGGTACGGTCCCCATTCGACCTGGAAGTTGAGCTTGGCGGTGGAGCCGGCCTTGACGCTGACGGTCTCTTCGCTCTGGGTCAGGAACTTCTCGTTGAAGTTGTAGCTCCAGCCATCGCTCTGGGAGTAGTTCCAGTAATAGTCGCGGCGCTCGCGCACCAGGCGCACCTTGAGGTCGTTGGCGGCCAGCTTGCGACCTTCGCGGTCGGCCACCAGCACTTCGAACTCCACCGGGCCGTCACTGTCGGTTTCCTCGCCATCGAACAGGCCACGTAGGCCCGGCAAACGCTCAGCGGGCCAGATCGGCTGTTCAAGGCGCCGGGTGATCGGGCGGCCACCGGATTCCTGCAAGCTGGCCTGGATGGTCAGTTGCAATGGCGAACGGGCCTCGGACCAGCGGCTCTCGATATCGAGGGTGGCCTGGCCGGCATTGTCGAGGGTGACTTCGTCCAGTTCCAGGTCCTGGCTCAGTTCGGTCTCGGTGATCGAGCCGAACTGGTATCCCGGCAATGCCGGCACCGCTTCGCGCAACGGACGCACGTATGCCTGGCCACTGAGACGATTGCCTGCGGCCGGGGCGCCATAAAGGTAGCGGCCATTGACCTGAATGCGCGCGTCCTGTTCAGGGCGCAGCGGTGTGTTGCTGCCCTTGAGCTCCAGGGCCAAGCGCTCGGGCAAGAAGTCCTCGACGAGGAATTCATGGATCTGCTTGCGTCCACCGCCCAGGTCGAGCAGCAGTTGCCAGCGTCCGGTCGGCGCTTCGCCCGCCAATTGCAGCTGATATTGGTACAGGCCATTGGCATCGGCCTCCCAGACGAACTTGCGACTGACCTGCTCATCAGGCCGACGCACCTCCACGGTTACCGGCTGGGCCTTGACCGGGTTGCCATCTTGGTCGCGCAACAGGCCGTTGAGCAGCACCGTTTCGCCCGGACGGTACAGGTCGCGCGGGCCGAACACGAAGAATTGCAGAGGGTTGGCCTGGGGGCCGGTAATGTCGAACTCGGCCAGGTCGAGCGCCGCCGTGTTCAGGCGCAGCAAGGTGGTGTGCACGCCTTGGTGGGCAATCAGCACGTCGGCCTTGGGCAGCATCGGCAGCTGCGCATGACCGCCACCGTCGGTCTTGGCCTGGGCCAGTAGCTTGCCTTGGCCGTCATGCAGCTCCAGGTCGACGCCACTGAGGGCCTTGCCACCCTCCAGGGCCTGGGCGAAGACGTCCAACCGGTCGCGGTAGCGGTGCGCCGAAACGCCGATGTCGCTCAGGGTGAACAGGGTCGCCGGCTGCGAGTAGTCGTAGGTGCCCGAGGCTCGCATCACCGCCAGGTAGACTCCGGGTTCCTGCAGCGGCTTGATTCCGGCAATAGGCAACAGCACGGTCTCGCGGGTGTTGCGCGCCGGGTTCAGGTCGAAGCGGCCACTGTAGACCAGCTCGGCCATGTCCAGGGTTTCCTTGGACTGGTAGTAATACAGGCTGCTGTTGCGACCCCAGTTGGCGAGAAAGCTCGAGAGGGATTCGGGTTTGACGCGGAAGAACTCCACATCGACCTTGTCGACGTTCAGGGCGATCACCGGCAGGCCTTCGGCCAACCGTGTGGGCAACAGCGAACCACGGCTGGCGAAGCCCACGGTGGGCTGCATGTCGCGAGTCTCCAGGCGACTGACCGACTCGTTCGCCAAGCGTTTGCCATTGACTGCCAGCAGGCCGGCGTCAATGGTCAGCACCAGCTTGCGCTGCGGCTCCAGGTGGCGCAGGCGTAGCTCCATCTGGTTGCCTGCAAGCTCCCAGGCACCATCGACCTTGCCCTTGACCGTATCGACCAGGTGCACCTTATCAGCGAAGTTCTGCTCGGCATCGAGCGGTGCGGAAAAGCTGATCGATAGGGTACTGGCGCCATCGAGCTGCACTTCCGAGACATCCAGCACGCTCAGTTCACGGTCGGCGTAGCGCTCGGCCAGGACTGCCGGGTCTTCGCGCTTCGGCGCACGGGCTTCAGCCTGAGGCGTCTCAGCAACGGGCTTTTCGGCAGGCGCCGGTTTGTCCGGCGAGGAAGAATCACAGGCGCTGAGCAGGGCCAGCGCGCAGGCCAGCAACAATCCTTTGTTGAGCATGGGGGGAAACTCTTCGGCAGCGTGTTCGTAAGGGGAGCAACTATAGCGCAACGGCGCGCCGCACAACCTGCGCCGCGCGGCTAGTGAGACTCTGTTCGCGCCGTTTGGTGCCACGGGCCGTTACAATGCCCGCTTCGCAAGGAGCCCGCATGTCCCGACTGTCCGACGACTGGAGCGATCGAGCCACCCACCGCAAGGTTTGGGGCCTGGCCGCACCGATGATTCTCTCCAACATTTCCGTACCGCTGGTGGCGCTGGTCGACAGCACGGTGATCGGCCATTTACCCCACGCCCATCAGTTAGGCGCCGTGGCCGTGGGCGCCACCCTGTTCACCTTCACGGTCGGCCTGATGGGCTTCCTGCGCATGGGCTCAACCGGCTTCGCCGCCCAGGCCGCCGGGCGTGCCGACGGGGCGGCGCTACGCCAGGTGCTGGCCCAGAGCCTACTGCTGGCGCTGGGCTTCGCCCTACTGCTGGGCCTGACCGCCCTGCCCTTCAGCCAACTGGCGCTACAGGTGATGCAGCCTAGCGAGGCGCTGCAGCAATCAACGGAAGACTTCTTCCACACCCGCCTGCTCGGCCTGCCCGCGGCATTGGCCAGCTATGCCCTGGTCGGCTGGTTCCTCGGAACCCAGAACGCCCGTGCGCCCCTGGCCATCCTGCTGGCCACCAACCTGCTGAACATCGTCCTGAACCTGTGGTTCGTCCTTGGACTGGACTGGGGCGTGCTCGGCTCGGCGCGGGCATCGGTGATCGCCGAATGGAGCGGCGCCCTGCTCGGCCTCGCCCTGACCCGACCGGCGCTGCACGCCTACCCCGGCAAGATCGCCTGGGCCGCGCTCAAGCACTGGCAGTCCTGGCGCCCGCTGCTCAGCGTCAACCGTGACATCTTCCTGCGCAGCCTGGCCCTACAGTTGGTGTTCCTGCTGGTCACCGTCCAGGGCGCGCGCCTGGGCGAGGCGACAGTGTCGGCCAACGCCCTGCTGCTCAACGGCCTGATGCTCACCGCCTACGCCCTCGACGGCCTGGCCCATGCGGTCGAAGCCCTGTGCGGCCATGCCATCGGCGCCCGCGACCGCCAGGCCCTGCGCCGCTCCCTGGTAATCGCCTGCGCCTGGTCATTGCTGATCAGCCTCGGCTTTGCCGTGCTGTTCCTGCTGGGCGGGCACCTGTTCATCAACCTGCAGACCGACATCGAAAGCGTGCGCGCCGCGGCCTATCCGTTCCTGCCGTACCTCGCCGTACTGCCGTTGATCGCCGTGTGGAGTTATTTGCTCGACGGCCTGTTCATCGGCGCCACCCGAGCACGGGAGATGCGCAACGCCATGCTTCTGAGCGTGGTAATCGCCCTGCCCTTCGCCTGGGCAGCAAGCGCCCTGGGCAACCACGGGCTGTGGCTGGCCTTCCTGGGGTTCATGGGATTGCGGGCGGTGAGCCTGGCGTGGATGGGGTGGCGGTTGCAGCGACAAGCGCTGTGGATTCAGTGATACAGAGGCCGGTCCGACGCCCCGGCAAGGCCACTCCAGGATCTACTGCATAAATATCAAAGGCATAAAAACATAATGCGCCACCCTATGTTTGACTCGCCAGACACAAGAATCTAGTTATGCACAAGAACCTGAGTCGGACCGTAACCTTCCTATCATTAGCAGGATAATGGACAGTGCATAACACACCATCGCAAAGCACCCAGACCACTCTCCACCATTGTAAGACGCCGACACTAGAAGACCGATCATGCTCGTAAAGGAAATCGGCAAAAACTCCAAACAGAAACCCAATCGACTCCAAAGCTTGCCCCCCCGAACAAAGAACCTAGCCACAACAAAGCCGACCGCTAAACAAAAAAATGACGAAAGCACCAAAAAAACAAGCGTTACCAGATACATCGAAACAGCGGGAATCCCAGATACATCATTAGGGTCATTCGGATTTTCGATAACTCCCGCTGTCGCAATGAAGAAGAAAATAGTTGCAACCGCGCACATAACATGTGCTAAACATCGACACATCCAAGATGACAAGCTCATGCTCACCTCAACGTTAAGAAATTAATAAACCAAAGACGACTGAGCTTATTAAGCTTCAATCCCAGCGCGTAAACATGCCAACCTCTTTCGTCACACGACCAATAACTCGAAGCGTGATTTAGCCAAAATAAACTCTGGAAGTGTTGCTATCCATACCAGCATTGTACGGGGGCCTGATATCAATTCGACTGACCTCGACAGTGCCGATATCAATCACAGGACTCAGCGCCCGCGACTAACTATAATTCGAGCTCACAGACAGGAATCTTCCAACTTTCCCTTATCCCTGTAACACATTTCCCAAACATACCTCCGCAGCCCACGCCATGCTTCTGAGCGTGCTCATCGCTCTGCCCTTCGCCAGGGCAGCAAGGGCCTTGGGCAACCACGGGCTGTGGCTGGCCTTCCTGGGGTTCATGGGATTGCGGGCAGTGAGCCTGGCGTGGGTGGGCTGGCGGTTGCAGCAGCGAAGGGAATGGGTACGCTGAAACCGCATTTCATATGATCGACGCAGTACCGGTAGGAGCCAGCGTCAGTTGGCGATGCAAGGCACAGACTTGCCGAAGGCGAGCCACTCCAACTGATGCTGGCTCCTACCGGATAGCGTCGATCAAGACAGTCTCAGGATGACAGGTACGACGAGCGGGTCAGGCCCAAACGCAACGCATCGAGGAACTGTGTCCGCTCACGGGCAGTGATCTTGGCGCTGGCCACTTTGTCGCGGTAGTGGGTCATCAGTTCCTCCGGCGACAGGTGCACATAACGCAGCATGTCCTCGATGGTGTCGTGGGTCTCGATACCGGCGTGGTACACACGGCCATCGGCGTTCTGGTAGATGTTCACCGAGTCGGTGTCGCCGAACAGGTTGTGCATGTCGCCGAGGATCTCCTGGTAGGCACCGACCAAGAAGATGCCCAGCAGGTAGTCCTCGCCCTCGTTGATCGAGTGCACCGGCAGGCTGGTCTCGATGCTCTGCTCATCGACGTACTGGTTGATCTTGCCGTCGGAGTCGCAGGTCAGGTCCTGCAGCACGGCGCGACGCAGCGGCTCTTCGGTGAGGCGGTGCAGCGGCAGGATCGGCAGCACCTGGCCGATGGCCCAAGTGTCAGGCAGGCTCTGGAACACCGAGAAGTTGCAGATGTACTTGTCGGCGAGCTTGTCGTTGAGCTCGTCCAGCACCTGGCGGTGGGAACGCTGACGGGCCTTGAGCGAGTTGTGCAAGCGCCGGCACACAGCGAAGTAGCACTGTTCAGCCAGGGCCTTCTCGGCCAGGCTGACCTTGCCATCGGCATACTGGGCGGCCACGTCGCCCATGTAGTGGGTGGCACGCCAGTAGGTCTCGGTGACCATCTCGATATCGGTCGGCCCGAGCAGGTCGACCAGCCACTGCACGGTCTCCGGCAGGCTTTCCTTGTTCTCGATGCGCGGTACTTCGTCGTTGTGCTTCTCCACGTCGGTGACTTGCACCACCAGCATGGCGTGGTGCGCGGTCAGGGCGCGGCCACTCTCCGAGAAGATGTGCGGGTGCGGCAAGCCCTGGGCGTCGCAGAACTCCTTGAGCATGCCCACCACCACGGCGGCGTAGTCATCGATGTCGTAGTTGATCGAGCTGGCATTGCGCGAGTGGGTACCGTCGTAGTCCACGCCCAGACCGCCGCCGACGTCGATGTGGTCCACCGGTAGGCCTAAAGCGCGCAGCTCGCCGTAGTAACGGATGGCTTCCTTGAAGCCATGCTGGTAGTCAGCCAGGTTGGCGATCTGCGAGCCCATGTGGAAGTGCAGCAGGCGGATGCCCTGGTCCAGGCCAGCATCGCGGAAGCGCTGGACCACCGAGATCAGCTGGGCGGCGGACAGGCCGAACTTCGACTTCTCGCCTCCGGTGTCGGCCCACTTGCTCGAAGCCAGCGACGACAGGCGCACGCGCAGGCCGACCTGTGGCTTGACCTTGAGCTCGGCGGCCTCCTCGATCACCAGGGCGACCTCGGATTCCTTCTCGATGACGATGAACACATTGTGGCCGAGCTTCTGGCCCATGAGCGCCAGGCGGATGAACTCCCGGTCCTTGTAGCCGTTGCAGACGATGGTGCCGCCCTTCGGCGCCAGCGCCAGCACGGCCAGCAGCTCAGGCTTGGAGCCCGCTTCCAGACCGATGGACACGTTCTGGGTGGCGATGATGTTTTCCACCACCGCTTCCTGCTGGTTGACCTTGATCGGATACAGCGCGGTGTACTGGCTCGTGTACTCCATACGCGCGATGTTGGCGTCGAAGGCACCGGTCAACTGGCGCACGCGGTGCTGCAGGATATCGGGGAAACGCACCAGCAACGGCAGCGACAGGCCGCTCTGGCGCAGTTCGTCGACCTGTTCGAAGAGGTCGATCGGCGCGCTGTCCGGGCCGTTGGGACGGACTTCGACACGCCCAGCCTCGTTAATGGCGAAATAACCGGCGCCCCAATGGCGGATCCCGTAAACACTGCGGCTGTCGGCCACGGTCCATTGGCTACCATCGTCTTTGCGTGTGCGTCGTACGGACATTCAAGTCCCCTATGTAGAAAGTCGATAACACCGGTCTGCTGGGTGCAAGCGCAGTGTAGAAGCTGAAAATGACGATACATCCGTGGTCAGGGGTAGACCCTTCCTACGGGAACGAGTTTAGAAAGCGATGGGCAAAAAAGCGCGGTACAGCCTCAGCCGCCGGACTTTTTCGCTTTGAAACCCTGCTTGATCAGCTCGCCGATCAGCAGCTCGACATGATCACCCTGAATCTCGATGACCCCGTCCTTCAAGGCGCCACCGGTGCCGCAGCGGCGCTTGAGCGTGCTGGCCAGTTCCTTGAGTTGGTCCGGGGGCAGCGGGACGCCGCTGATGGTGGTCACCGTCTTGCCGCCACGGCCTTTGCTTTCACGGCGCACACGGGCGATGCCATCCCCTTCGGGAATGAGCGTCTGCTTGCAGATGCAGGCATCCACGGGCTTGCTGCAGTCCGGGCAATGCCGGCCAGCATCGGTGGAGTACACGAGGCCGCCAAGGGCGGCGAAGGATGAGGCTTTCTTGGCCACTTTTGATCCTCTGTTGAGGACAAAAACTGGTCGGCGCCTCGGGCGAGGGGGCCGACCGCGAAGCCCCACTCTGGCAGGGGCAGCGCTACTGCCGCAAATCCTGCGACAGCCCGAAAAGGCCGCGCAGTGTAACGATAAATCCGCCGGATGCTAAGTACCGGAATGCGCCATTTATCGAAGCTTTCGCGACTTCACGATGTAACGCTGCAAAGCGGCCAGGGAATCCGGGCAATAGGGTTGTTGCTGGCTGTCCGCCACAGCCTCCTCCAGGCTGATGAACCGCGCCTCGCTGACTTCCTCCGGCTGCAGGCGCAAAGGGCCATCCCAGACGGCCGAGAACACCGCGCACCAGAGCCGGTTACCAGGCTGGTCGAAGAAGAACTTCTCGTGGAAGCTCAGCTCGACGCCGCTGACACCCAGTTCCTCCTCCAGCTCACGGGCAGCCGACTCGGCATAGCTTTCCTCGGCCGCCACCATGCCACCGGCAGCGACATCCCAGTAGCCGGGGTAGATAGCCTTGCTCAAGGTACGGCGGTGCACGCACAGCTCGCCGGCGCTGTTGAACAGCAGGATGTAGGTGCCGCGCCCGATCAATGCACGGTCACGCAGTTCAGCCCGGGGCAAGGCGCCGAGCAGTTGGTCGCCGGCATCCACCCAAGCGATCAGCTCGGCGTCGGAGGCTGCGCGGTGCGCGACCTCCGCTGGACTGATCGCCATCAGCCTTGCGACAGCAATTGGCGCAGGTCGATCACTGCGGCGTTGGCGCGGGAAATGTAGTTGGCCATCACCAGCGAGTGGTTAGCCCACATGCCGAAGCCACTGCCGTTCAGCACCATTGGGCTCCACAGAGCCTCCTGCGAGGCTTCCAGCTCACGGATGATCTGCCGCACGCTGACCGTGGCGTTCTTCTTCGCCAGCACGTCGGCGAAGTCCACCTCGATGGCGCGCAACAGGTGCGACAGGGCCCAAGCCTGGCCGCGAGCCTCGTAGAACACGTTGTCGATCTGCAGCCATGGGGTCTCGACCACCTCTTCGTCAAGCTGCGGCGCCTGGCCGGCGACCACCGACTCGGTCTTCAGGGTGCTGTTGAGCTTGACCCGGCCGACACTGGCCGACAGCCGCTGGGAGAGCGAGCCCAGGCGAGTGGCGACGTCGCCCAGCCAGTTGTTCAGGTTGTCGGCACGGGTATAGAACAGCGCGCCCTGCTGGTCGGCAGCCGCCAGGCGGTTCTGGTAGCGGGTCAGGGAGTTGAGGCCTTCCTGGAATTCCGATTCGCTCGACGGCAGGATCCAGCTCTTGTTGTCGAAATTGAAGCGCGGCTCGGCCTTGGCCAGGTCGGCGTCTTCGGTGGACTGGGACTGGGAACGGGCGAAGTCCTTGCGCAGGGCACGGCTCAGGTCGCGGACCTGGACCAGCACGCCATATTCCCAACTGGGCATGTTGTCCAGCCACAGGCCAGGAGGGAAACGGTCGTTGGAAATGTAGCCACCTGGCTTGTGCAGCAGGGTGCCGGCAACGGTCTTGAGGGTTTCGATGGTGGTGTAGCCGACCACCATCTGCTGACCATTGCGCTCAGCTGCCGCCTGGGCGTTCTGCTGCACCGGGAATAGGTCTGGCTCCTGGCTCCAGTACCAGCCCAGGCCAATGCACACCAGCAGGTACAGGCCAATCAATGTGCCCAGCGCTCGGCTGAACAAGCCGCCAAAGTAACTACGGGTGGCCGCACCACGGGTATCGGCCCGCTCACGCGCCTCGGCTTTGCCTGTACGGTTTTTCCAGTCCAGCATGGCATTGTCCTTATCAGTCACGTCGGTTCAAGGGCTTGGACCGCAGGCGTTGGCCAGGGTGCCGCGGCAAGCACGCATCGCAGCACTATAAAGCAAGGACGACCGTTCTCATAAGCGACCAATGGGTCAACAGGCGAATAAACAGGCCTGAAGGCGCTGTTGATACAAGACCCTCGATTGCCCGGAAAGCTGGACGTTCTTGGCAAGCCGCCCACACCGCCCCTCTTGGTCATGCGCAGCCCAACCACGTGGGACGGACCGGGCAATAACGGCAAAGTGCCACTTTTTTCGTCCTACAGGCCACTCCGTCATAACCTCGTCACAAAACCGCAATAAGTTCAGGCACTTACCTTGTCCCTTGCCGCTGGAAGCCCGCGGATATGCGCCTGAAGCTGCTGACCAATTTCAACACCTTGTTGCTGGTGACCGTGTGTATCGCCTTGGGCGCAACCCTGGTGTGGTCGCAACACGCCCTGGAGCGCCCCTACCAATTGATGGAGCGCTACCTGGGGTTGTCCCAGCAATTCCAGAACGAAACGGCACGCAACATCCAGGCGTACCTGGGCAGCGGCGATGCCCTGCGCCATGCGGCGGCAGTCGAGGCCAACGAATCCATGCAAGCGACTCTCGGCGACTGGCCAGAAGACCTATCCAACCAGTTGCGCCCTAGCCTGGACAACCTACAGGCCTTCACTGGCGATGAGCTGCTGGCCGCCGGCAAGCTGGCCGGCGACCCTCAGGCACTGCTGCAACAGGCCGAGCGGGAGCTGGGTGCCAATCTCGAACAGCTGGCAGCCTATGCCCGCGACAGCGACAGCAGCGATGCCGGCCAGTACTCCGCGCCCTTGCTCGACGCCGCCGTGCATCTGGGGCGCCTGTCCCTGGCGCGTGACAAGCTGGTCAGCAGTGGCCGCGCCGAACTGGCCGATGAGGTCCAGCGGGAACTGCAATTGATCCGGGCCCAAGCCCAGGTCATCGAGGAACTGCCCTTGCTCGGCGTGACCCGCGCCGCCGAATCCAACGCCGACGATTTCGCCTCGCTCATGGGCCTGGAAACCCAGGCCAGCGAGGCCCACGAAGATACCGCGGTGGGCCTCAAGCGTGAACTGCAGAGCCTGCTCAACCGCTACCCCGCCGAACTGCAGCGCACCCGTGAACAGATCCAGCGCCGCGCCGCCCTGGCCACCACCACCGGCGAACACCTCGACGCGGTACAACAGGCCATCGCCGCGCTGGAACCCGAGGTACGCAGCCAGCATGCGCGCATCCAGGGTGAAGTGCGGATCATCCAGGGCCTGATGATCGGTCTGATCCTGCTCATCGCCCTGCTGATCGACACCTTGCAGCGCCGCCTGGCCCGCACCCTCACAGGCCTCGCTCCCGCTCTCTCGCGTTGGGCCGAGGGAGACTTCGGCCAGGCCATCGCCCTGGGCAGGACCAACCGCGAATTGCATGACATCCAGGAATCGCTCAACCGTTTGCGCCAGTACCTGGTGGAACTGGTCGGCACCATCCGCCACAACGCCGAGCAGGTGGCCGGCAGCAGCCATGCCCTGGCCGGCATGAGCAGCGCCCTGCACGACGGGGCCGAGCGCCAGGCCGGCGACACCGCGCAGATCCGCGATGCCCTTGGCGAACTGGAAGCGACCATTCAGCAGGTGGCCGGCGATGCCAGTTCCGCAGCCAACGCCAGCCAGGATGCCGGGCGCGCGGTGGAACATGGCCAGGCTGTCATCGGCCAGAGCCTGTCCGGCCTGCGCGCACTGGTCGACGAAGTACAGGGCAATGCCCAGATGATCGAACAACTGGCCGAGGAGTCGGCCACCATCGGCAGCGTGCTCACGGTGATCCGCTCGATTGCCGAGCAGACCAACCTGCTGGCGCTCAACGCCGCCATCGAAGCGGCCCGGGCCGGGGACATGGGGCGCGGCTTCGCCGTGGTCGCCGATGAAGTGCGCTCGCTGGCCCAGCGCACCACTGGCGCGACCGGCGAGATCCAGGCCCTGATCGATCGCCTGCAACAGGCCGCCCGGGAATCGGTGGACGGCATGCGCGCCCAGCTCGAACATGCCGAAGCCACCGCCAGCCAGGCCCAAGCCGCCGACGGCGCGCTGGACGAGATCGTCAGCGCCATCCGCACCATTTCCGACACCGCCGTGCGCATTGCCGATGTCACCGCGCAGCAGAGTGGCGCGGTCAGCGAAATCCGCGACCACAGCGAGCGGATCCACGGCCTGGGCGAGGACAACCTGCAGCGCATTGGCGAAGGGCGTGAGCAGGGCGAGCAGTTGCTCAGGCTGGGCGGTGAACTGAACATGGCGGTGCAAGCGTTCCGCGTTTGAGGCGGAACCTGCAGGAGACAGCGTCAACCAGCGATGGGCGGCGCAGCAGCCCCAAACGGTAGCAAGTCCGTTATCATGCCTCCACGTTTCACCTCGCGAGACCGCCATGCGCCGCCTGTTTTTCCTGCTGTTCCTGCTGATGGCCGGCCCCGCCTTCGCCGCCGGCCTGCTCGACAACCGCCCGAGCGCAACCCTGGGCGCCGCCTCGCTGAACAACAGCGCCGACTTCCTGCCAGTGCACGAAGCCTTCAAACTCAGCCTGGTGCAGGGCGACGCCCAGACCATCAAGCTGCGCTTCGTCGCCGCCGACGGCTACTACCTCTACCGCCACCGCTTCCAGTTCCGCAGCGAACCGGCGGACATCGCCCTGGGCACCGCGCAGATTCCTCCCGGCGAGGCCAAGCACGATGAGTTCTTCGGTGATGTCGAGGTGTATCACGGCATCCTCGACATCGAAGTGCCACGGCAAGCCTCCGACCAACGCCCCTTCACCCTGCTGGTGACCTACCAGGGCTGCGCCGACAAGGGTCTGTGCTACCCACCGGAAACAGCTCGCCTGAGCATCGACGGCCAAGGTGCCGCCGCGGCTGGAGCAGGCGGCGCCACCAGTGCTGGCTGGAGCTGGCAGTCCCTGGCGCTGTTCTTTCTCGCCGGACTCGGCCTGACATTCACGCCGTGCGTGCTGCCCATGCTGCCGATCCTTTCGGGGGTGGTCCTGCGCGGCCAGGTAGGGGGATGGCGCGGCTTCAGCCTGTCGCTGGCCTATGTGCTGCCGATGGCAGCCTGCTTCGCCCTGCTCGGCGCGCTGATGGGCATGTTCGGCGCGAGCCTGAACCTGCAGGCGCGCTTGCAATCGGCCTGGGTGCTAGTGCCGTTCTCGTTGTTCTTCGTAGTGTTCGCCCTGGCCATGTTCGGCCTGTTCGAACTCAAGCTGCCGCAGGCGTTGAGCAGCCGTCTGGAACGGGTCGCCGGCCAGACCAAGGGTGGCTCGCTGCTCGGCGCGGCAGTGCTTGGTGTGCTCTCCAGCCTGCTGGTCTCACCCTGCGTGTCAGCGCCATTGGCCGGTGCCCTGCTTTATATCAGCGCCAGCGGCGACGCCCTCGGCGGCGCCCTCAAGCTCTTCGCTCTGGGCTTGGGCATGGGCGCGCCGCTGCTGGTGATCGCCACAGGCGGTGCGGCTTGGCTGCCGAAGAGCGGGCCTTGGCTGGCCACGGTGAAGAATGCCATTGGTGTGCTGCTGCTGGGCTTGGCCATCGGTCTGCTCAGCCGTGTGCTGCCTGGGCCAGTCACTTTGCTGCTGATCGGCCTGCTGGCGGCGGGCGTGGCGTTGTTCCTCGGGGCCCTGGAGTTCGTCGTCAAGACACCGCGCCAGCGCCTGGCGCAACTGCTCGGCCTGGCCTTGCTGAGCTATGCGCTGGCCTGCTGGTACGGCGCCTTGACTGGCCAGGGCGACCCACTGCGCCCGCTTCCCCAACCGATGGCCAGCAATGCCACCACGCCTGCGACCCAGGCCGATGCTTGGCAGACCCTCACCACCCCGGCCGCCCTCGACGCGGCCCTGGCCGAAGCCAAGGCCGCCGGCCAGCCGGTGCTGCTCGACTGGTACGCCGACTGGTGCATCAGTTGCAAGGTGATCGAACACGAAGTGCTCAACGCTACACAGGTTCAAGCGCAGCTCGGCGCCTTCAAGCTGCTGCGCTTCGACATCACCGAAAGCAACGCCGAGCAGCGCGCCCTGCTCGACCGCTATCAACTGTTCGGCCCTCCCGCCCTCCTGTTCTTTGCCGCGAATGGCAGCGAAATGACCGCTGATCGAGTAGTTGGAGAGATAAAAACCGCAGAATTCGCCGAACATCTCACACGCGTGCGCGCCGATCTGGGTCTATAACTTTCCCTTGGCACGCAAATACCGGAGGACAGTGACCGAACTTAACGATTTGGTCACATACTTTGCGCGAATCTCGCTCATCGTGTTGGCTATTGCCGGGAACTGGACACTTGCAACAGCTTGCGGCATAGTCGCCGCGCTATGTCGTATTGCCCTACAAATCCAAGGAAACCGCAGATGGCAACCCTACTGGTCCTGCACGGCCCCAACCTGAACCTGCTCGGCACCCGCGAGCCGGGCGTCTATGGCGCCGTGACCCTGGCCCAGATCAACCAGGACCTGGAGCAGCGCGCACGCGCCGCTGGCCACCATCTGCAGTATCTGCAGAGCAACGCCGAGTACGAATTGATCGACCGCATCCATGCCGCGCGCAACGAAGGCGTCGACTTCATTCTGATCAACCCGGCTGCTTTCACCCACACCAGCGTCGCATTACGTGACGCATTGCTGGCTGTGAGCATCCCATTCATCGAAGTGCATTTGTCCAACGTGCACAAACGCGAACCTTTTCGTCATCACTCCTACTTTTCCGATGTCGCTGTAGGAGTGATTTGCGGCCTGGGCGCCAGCGGTTACCGGCTGGCCCTGGAGTCTGCCCTGGAACACTTGGCTGCCAACGCAAAGCCCTGATGACGAGACCACGGCCCTGAATGGCCGGGCTCACGAGAAACGTTTTTCAATACGTTTTCAATTACGCCCCTGACCGAACCTTGGGAGTTGATGATTAATGGATATCCGTAAAGTCAAGAAACTGATCGAACTGCTGGAAGAGTCTGGCATCGACGAACTGGAGATCAAGGAAGGCGAAGAGTCGGTACGTATCAGCCGTCACAGCAAGACCCCGGCTGCCCAACAGTACTTCGCGCCGGCGCCGGTCGCCGCCGCTCCTGTCGCCGCGCCAGCCCCGGCCGCTGCCCCCGTCGCCGAAGCCGCCGCTGCAGCGCCGAAGCTGAACGGCACCGTGGTGAAATCGCCGATGGTCGGTACCTTCTACCGCAAGCCTTCGCCGACCTCGGCCAACTTCGCCGAAGTCGGTCAGACCGTGAAGAAGGGCGACACCCTGTGCATCGTCGAAGCCATGAAGATGATGAACCACATCGAGGCCGAAGCCAGCGGCGTGATCGAGTCCATCCTGGTAGAAGACGGTCAGCCGGTTGAGTTCGACCAGCCGCTGTTCACCATCGTTTGAACCGCGGAGAGCCAACGATGTCTGCGAAGCTGGAAAAAGTCCTGATCGCCAACCGTGGGGAAATTGCCCTGCGGATCCTGCGTGCCTGCAAAGAGCTGGGCATCAAGACCGTCGCCGTGCACTCCACGGCTGACCGCGAACTGATGCACCTGGGCCTGGCAGACGAGTCGGTCTGCATCGGTCCTGCTTCGGCCAGCCAGTCCTACCTGCACATCCCGGCCATCATCGCCGCGGCCGAGGTGACCGGCGCCACCGCCATTCACCCAGGCTACGGTTTCCTCGCGGAAAACGCCGATTTCGCCGAACAGGTCGAAAAGTCCGGTTTTGTCTTCATTGGCCCCCGTGCCGACACCATTCGCCTGATGGGCGACAAGGTTTCAGCCAAGGACGCAATGATCAAGGCCGGCGTTCCAACCGTGCCGGGTTCCGACGGCCCACTGCCGGAAGACGAGGAAGAAGCCCTGCGCATCGGCCGTGAAGTCGGCTACCCGGTGATCATCAAGGCCGCTGGCGGCGGCGGTGGTCGCGGCATGCGCGTGGTACACAAGGAAGAGGACCTGATCGCCTCGGCCAAGCTGACCCGCAACGAAGCCGGCGCGGCCTTCGGTAACCCGATGGTCTACCTGGAGAAGTTCCTGACCAACCCACGCCACGTGGAAGTCCAGGTCCTTTCCGATGGCCAGGGCAATGCCGTGCACCTGGGCGACCGTGACTGCTCGCTGCAGCGCCGTCACCAGAAGGTGCTGGAAGAAGCGCCAGCCCCGGACATCGACGAACAGGCCCGCCAGGAAGTCTTCGCCCGCTGCGTCAAGGCGTGCATCGAGATCGGCTACCGTGGCGCCGGCACCTTCGAGTTCCTGTACGAGAACGGCCGTTTCTACTTCATCGAGATGAACACCCGTGTTCAGGTGGAGCACCCGGTTTCCGAGATGGTCACCGGCATCGACATCGTCAAGGAGATGCTCAGCATCGCCGCTGGCAACAAGCTGTCGTTCCGCCAGGAAGACGTGGTGATCCGTGGCCACTCGCTGGAGTGCCGGATCAACGCCGAAGACCCGAAGAAGTTCATCCCGAGCCCAGGTACCGTCAAGCACTTCCACGCCCCAGGCGGCAATGGCGTGCGTGTCGACTCGCACCTGTACAGCGGTTACGCGGTTCCACCGAACTACGACTCGCTGATCGGCAAACTGATCACCTACGGTAAGGACCGCGACGAAGCCATGGCGCGCATGCGCAACGCCCTGGACGAAATCGTCGTCGACGGTATCAAGACCAACATCCCGCTGCACCGCGACCTGGTGCGTGATGATGGTTTCTGCAAAGGTGGCGTCAACATCCACTACCTCGAGCACAAACTGGCCAGCCAGGAGTGATCTCGGCGTGAGATGACCAGAACCCCGGCCCTGCGCCGTAATGCTGTCTACTTAAGACATCTGTCGCATGGTTCGGGGCCGTTGCGCGCCCCATCGCGACACAAGGCCGCTCCCACAAGGCAAGCTCTCTGTGGGAGCGGCCTTGTGTCGCGATGGGCTGTGTAGCACCCCACCTGAAGACACTCCAGCTTAAGCGAACAGCATTAGGCCCTGTGCCGGGGTTTTTCATTTCAAGCTGTCGGCAGGTTCAAGCGCCAGTCAATCTTCTTCCAGTGCCTGGAAGCGGCTCGCCAGGAAGTCCAGCAAGGCCCGGACCGACGGCAGCAGCCCACGGCGCGATGCGAACACGGCATGGATGATCTCGCGCCGTGGCGCCCAACCGGGCAACACATGGGTGAGCTGGCCGCGCTCGATCTGCTCGCGCACCATCATCGTCGGCAATTGCACCACCCCCACGCCAGCCACTGCCGCAGCCCGCAAGGCGAGCATCCCGCGAGTGACCAAGCGCGGCTGATGGCGAACGACCGCCTGCTCACCGTCTGGGCCGATCAGCGTCCAGGCATGCTCATGCTGCGGCAAACCCAGGTCCATGCTCGGCAGGCTCGACAAGTCGGCCGGCACCTGCGGGACACCTCCGGCGAGCAGGTGCGGACAGGCCACCAGGCATTGCCCCCGGTCGGCGAGTACACGCATTACCAGGTCGCTGTCTTGCAGGGGTGGCGGCCGCACACGAATGGCCAAATCGATGCCTTCGCCCACCACGTCGACACGCCGGTTGGTTTCCTCCAGGTGAATCTGGACACGCGGATACTCGACCATGAAGGCCGCCACCATGTCAGCGATGCGCGCATCGAGCAGCGCCACCGGGCAGGTCATGCGCACGATGCCACGCGGTTCGGCATGGGTCAGCGCGATGGCTTCGTCGGCGGCCTCGGCCTCCACCAGCATCGCCTTGCAATGGCCGTAATAAGTCTGACCGAGCTCAGTGACAGCAAAACTGCGCGTGGAACGTTGGATCAGCCGTGTGCCCAGGCGCTCTTCGAGCAAGGCGATACGCCGGCTGAGCCTGGACTTGGGCATACCCAACGCTCGCCCTGCCGGGGCGAAGCCGCCATGGTCCACCACCTGCACGTAGTAGTAGAGGTCGTTGAGGTCCTGCATGGCTTCATCGTTCTTCAGATAGGACTGTGAGAGCGGATATTAGCGACCATCACCAGCATCTGCATGGCCTTTTCGAGCATCGCGGCCGTGCATGCTGGCGTAGTGCCGATGGATACCGTCGCCTGCTCTGAAGTGCAGAAGAGCGGGAACCGCGAAGATGCCCGCAATAGGCCATGCCTGTCAGCGCTTGCTCATCCGTGGCATCTCGATCCGGTGCTCATGCACCCGCCGATACAGGGTCGCCCGAGATATGCCCAGGGCCCTGGCCGCCTCGGCCGGCTTCCAGCGGTGGCGGATCAGTGCATCGAGCAGGGCTTGGCGCGCTGGACTGCTGATCACCGGCGGCTCAGCTTGAACACGGCTCGCACGGATATCCCCAGGCAAATCCTCCAGTCTGATGGCGCCCCCGTCACACACCGCGCACGCATAGCGCAGCACTTGGCGCAGCTGCCGCAGGTTGCCCGGCCAGGGATAGGCCAACAAGGCTTCTAGGGCTTCGTCCGCCAGAGCAACGTCGACCGCACAGGCCCTGGCTTCCTCGGCCAGCAACTGATTGATCAGCCCCAGGCGGTCATCGCGCTCGCGCAGCGGTGGCAGTTCGAAGCGGGCGTTGGCCAGGCGGAAGTACAAGTCCTCGCGGAAACTGCCCGCGGCCACCATCGCCGCCAAGTCGCGGTGGGTGGCGCAGATCACCTGGATATCCACGCGCTCGCGCCGGGCCGCGCCCAACGGCGCCACCTCGCCCTCGGACAGGACCCGCAGCAGACGAGTCTGCAAGCTCAGCGGCATGTCGCCGATCTCATCGAGAAACAACGTGCCACCATCGGCCTGTTGCAACAACCCACGCATGCCCTTGGCCGAAGCACCGGTAAAGGCGCCGGCCACATAGCCGAACAACTCGCTCTCGATCAGGCTTTCGGGAATAGCCGCACAGTTGAGGGTGACAAAAGGCCCGTCACGGCGCTGGCTCTGCTGATGCAACTGGCGGGCGAATACTTCCTTGCCCGCCCCGGTCTCGCCCTGCACCAGCACCGCCAGGTTGCAGTCCTTGACCCGGGTGGCCAGGCGCAAGTGCTGTTTGATGCGGGCATCCAGCGGTGCCTGCGTGCCTTGCAGCTTGCGACCCTGCCGGCGTGGTGCGCTGATGCGACCATACAGGTCGCCCCAACCGTCCAGGCGCTGGGCCGAGGCATCGCTGGCAGCACGCAGGGCGTCCAGGTCGAACAGTTCGCCGATATGCTCGGGCAGTCGCCCATGGCGCTCGAGCAAGCGCTGGCGGGCCAGGCTGTTGAGCGCCTGCAGGCGGCCGTCGGCATCCCAGGCCAACAGGTAGTCCGGCTGGCTTTCGACATAACCCGGGGTGCGGTGGGCACGCATGACCCAATGCCCTTGGGCACTGTGCATGAAAAAAGCGTTCTCGATTTCCCGCGCAGTCTGCTCGACCATCTGCCGGATCAGCAGTTGACTGCGCCGGTCGTCGGGCGACTGCAACGCCGAGACATCCACCACGCCCAGCAACTCGCCCCGGGGGTCGAACACTGGCGCCGCCGAGCAGGTCAGGCCGATAAAGGCGGCGCGGAAGTGATCGCGCTTGTGCACCGTAGCCGGCGCTTTGCTGGTCAGCACCGCCGCCACCCCGCAGGTCCCCTCCTCGCCTTCCGACCAGCAGGTTCCCAGGTACAACCCGGCCTTGCGGCAGTCATTGCGGATCAGCGACTCCACGCGATAGTCGATGGTGCGACCCTGGGCATCGGTGAGCAATACACAGTAGTCCGCATCGCGCACCCGGCCATGCAGGCGCGCCACCGCGTCGCCGGCGATACGCAGGAAGAGGTCGGCATGTTCACGGCATTCGTTGAGCAGGTTCTGGGACAGGATGCGCGGCCCCTGGAGGGAACCAGGGTCGAGACGGTGCAACTCCATGGAGCGGCGCCAGGAGTCGAGGATCAGCGGCGGCACTGGCGCCTGAGGCAGGCGATCGGCGTTCTTCAGCACACGACTGACACAGTCGACATGGGCTCGGGAGTTCGCGGCAAGCATTGGGGCCTCCGGTTCTCGTGTTCTTGTCGTTATGCGGCCCATTAAGCGCCTATCGACAAGCCCGGACAAGCACTGAGTGACTCCCGGCCAACGTGAGACGCAGCGTCTCAGCGTCTCGGCCCGGGAAGGCCACGGCTGGCACCGCGCGTCTCGTCCAGCCCTGGCAAGCACCTGGCCTCTCCCTCTGCCAAAGCCTCTAGGACGGGCCTTGCAGAGCATAACGGCAGACCTGGCACCCGGCTTGCTCAAGACTTGGCAAAACAAAAAATCGAGGTGCGTCATGCCGCAACCTGCCCTGACCGTCGGCATCATCGCCAACCCGGCTTCCGGCCGCGACCTGCGCCGACTGACTGCCAACGCCGGCCTCTATTCGAGCACCGACAAGGCCTCAGCCATCCAGCGTTTGCTCGCCGCCTTCGGCGCCACCGGCATCGAGCAGGTGTTGCTACCCGCCGACATGACCGGAATTGCTGCTGCCGTCCTCAAGGCCAGCCAGGGTCCACAGGCCCGTGAGCAGTACTGGCCCGCACTGGAAGTCCTCGATCTGCCGCTGACCCAGACCGTCGCCGACACCCGCCTGGCGACCCGGCACATGGTCGAACGCGGCGTGGCGCTGATCGCTGTGCTCGGCGGCGACGGCACCCACAAGGCAGTAGCCGCCGAGGCTGGCGACATTCCTCTGCTGACCCTGTCCACCGGCACTAACAATGCCTTTCCGGAATTGCGCGAAGCCACCAGCGCCGGTCTCGCCGGCGGCCTGTTCGCCAATGCGCGGATCCCCGCCAGCATTGGCCTGCGCCGCAACAAGCGCTTGCTGGTCCGCGTGCCTGAGCAGGGCCTGTGCGAATGGGCACTGGTGGAGGTCGCGGTGTCTCCGCAACGCTTCATCGGTGCCCGGGCGATCAGCCACAGCGAGGACGTGGCCGAAGTCTTCGCCTGCTTCGCCGAGCCCCACGCCATCGGCCTATCGGCCCTCTGCGGGCTGTGGTGCCCAGTGTCGCGCCAAGCTCCAGAGGGTGCCTGGGTTCGCCTCAATCCTCTGGCCGAACAAGCGTTACTGGCGCCGCTGGCCCCAGGCCTGCTGCAAGGTTGCGGTATCACTGCGGCCGGGCCGCTGACGCCAGGCGTCGCCTACTCGCTGAGCCTGGCCAGCGGCACCCTGGCCCTGGACGGCGAACGCGAGATCGCCTTCGCCGAGCAAGACACCCCGACCATCACCCTCGATCACAACGGCCCCCTGAGCATCGACGTCGAGGCCGTGCTGGCCTACGCCGCCCGTCACCACCTGTTGGCGGTCCCCCAGGACCACCGGCAGCACCCTGCAAACCCGTGTTGAGACAACCCTGGAGAACAACAAGATGTCCACTCACCTGAGCCATGAGCAGTTGCTGCATGCCTATGAAGTGATGCGCACTATCCGAGCCTTCGAAGAACGCCTGCACGTGGAGTTCGCCACGGGCGAGATCCCCGGTTTCGTCCACCTCTATGCCGGCGAGGAAGCGTCGGCCGCCGGGGTCATGGCGCACCTGCGCGACAGCGACTGCATCGCCTCCAACCACCGTGGCCACGGCCACTGCATCGCCAAGGGCGTGGATGTCTACGGCATGATGGCCGAGATCTACGGCAAGAAGACCGGCGTCTGCGGCGGCAAGGGCGGTTCGATGCACATTGCCGATCTTGAAAAAGGCATGCTCGGCGCTAACGGTATCGTCGGCGCTGGCGCGCCTCTGGTCGCAGGCGCCGCACTGGCGGCCAAGATCAAGGGGCGCGATGACGTGTCCGTGGTCTTCTTCGGCGACGGCGGCTCCAACGAAGGCGCGGTGTTCGAAGCGATGAACCTGGCCTCGATCATGAACCTGCCCTGCATCTTCGTCGCCGAAAACAACGGTTATGCCGAAGCCACTGCGTCGACCTGGTCGGTAGCTTGCGACCATATCGCCGACCGTGCCGCCGGTTTCGGCATGCCCGGGGTGACCATCGATGGTTTCGATTTCTTCGCCGTGCACGAAGCCGCCGGCGCCGCCATCGCCCGTGCCCGGGCCGGCCAGGGCCCGTCGCTGATCGAGGTCAAGCTGACCCGCTACTACGGCCACTTCGAAGGTGACGCCCAGACCTACCGCGCCCCGGACGAGGTCAAGAACCTGCGAGAAACTCGCGACTGTCTGTTGCGCTTCCGCCAGCAGACCACCCGCGCCGGCCTGCTCAGCACCGAACAACTCGACCAGATCGATGCCCGCGTCGAAGACCTGATCGAAGACGCCGTGCGCCGTGCCAAGAGCGATCCCAAGCCGCAACCGGCCGACCTGCTCAGCGACGTTTACGTGAGCTATCCCTGAGCCGCCCTCACAACAAGAACAAGTGGAGAACCATCATGGCGAGAAAGATCAGCTACCAGCAGGCCATCAACGAAGCCCTGGCCCAGGAAATGCGCCGCGACAGCAGCGTGTTCATCATCGGTGAAGATGTTGCCGGCGGCGCTGGCGCCCCTGGTGAAGACGATGCCTGGGGCGGTGTGCTTGGGGTGACCAAGGGCCTGTACCATCAGTTTCCCGGCCGCGTACTTGACGCGCCGCTGTCGGAGATCGGCTATGTGGGGGCCGCAGTCGGCGCGGCCACCCAGGGCCTGCGCCCGGTCTGTGAACTGATGTTCGTCGACTTCGCCGGCTGCTGCCTGGACCAGATCCTCAACCAGGCGGCCAAGTTCCGCTACATGTTCGGCGGCAAGGCGGTCACGCCGCTGGTCATGCGCACCATGGTCGGGGCCGGCCTGCGAGCGGCGGCCCAGCACTCGCAAATGCTCACTTCATTGTGGACGCACATCCCCGGCCTCAAGGTGGTCTGCCCCTCTTCGCCCTACGATGCCAAGGGCTTGCTGATCCAGGCGATCCGTGACAACGACCCTGTGATCTTCTGCGAGCACAAGCTGCTCTACAGCATGCAGGGCGAAGTGCCCGAAGAGCTCTATACCGTGCCTTTCGGCGAAGCCAACTACCTGCGCGACGGCGACGACATCACACTGGTGACCTACGGGCGCATGGTCCACCTGGCCCTGGAAGCGGCCAACAACCTGGCGCGCCAGGGCGTCGACTGCGAAGTGCTGGACCTGCGCACCACCAGCCCGCTGGACGAGGACAGCATCCTCGAAAGCGTGGAGAAGACCGGTCGCCTGGTGGTGATCGACGAAGCCAACCCGCGCTGTTCGATGGCCACCGACATCAGCGCGCTGGTAGCGCAAAAGGCTTTCGCCGCGCTCAAGGGGCCGATCGAGATGGTCACCGCTCCACATACCCCGGTGCCCTTCTCCGACGCTCTGGAAGACCTGTACATCCCCGACGCGGCGAAGATCGAGGCTGCCGTGCATAAAGTGATGAGCGCGAGGGATGCCGCATGAGCCAGATCCATACCCTGACCATGCCCAAGTGGGGCTTGTCGATGACCGAAGGGCGTATCGACACCTGGCTTAAGGAAGAAGGCGAGCAGATCAACAAAGGCGACGAAGTGCTGGACGTCGAGACCGACAAGATCAGCAGCAGCGTCGAAGCACCTTTCAGCGGAGTGCTGCGCCGCCGGGTCGCCCAGCCCGACGAAACCCTGCCAGTAGGTGCCTTGCTCGCCGTAGTGGTGGAAGGCGAAGCCGAAGAAGCCGAGATCGATGCCGTGGTGCAACGCTTCCAGGCCGAGTTCGTCGCCGAAGGTGCCAACGAGCAGGCGCAAGGCCCGACGCCGCAGAAGGCCGAGGTCAATGGCCGCTTGCTGCGCTACTTCGAGCTGGGTGAGGGCGGCACACCGCTAGTGCTGGTACATGGCTTCGGCGGCGACCTGAACAACTGGCTGTTCAACCACCCGGCCCTGGCGGCTGAGCGCCGGGTCGTCGCCCTGGACCTGCCTGGTCACGGCGAGTCGGCCAAGGCCCTGCAGCGGGGCGACCTGGATGAACTGAGCGAGACCGTGCTGGCCCTGCTCGATCATCTAGACATCCCCCGCGCGCACCTGGCCGGCCATTCAATGGGGGGCGCCGTGTCGCTGAACCTTGCCCGCCTGGCCCCGCAGCGAGTCGCCAGCCTCAGCCTGATCGCCAGCGCCGGCCTGGGCGAGCAAATCAACGGTGGATACCTGCAAGGCTTCGTCGAAGCCGGCAACCGCAACGCCCTCAAGCCGCAGATGATGAAGCTGTTCGCCGACCCCGGGCTGGTGACCCGACAAATGCTCGAAGACATGCTCAAGTTCAAGCGCCTGGAAGGCGTCGACACCGCGCTGCGCCAACTGGCTACAACCCTCGCCGATGGCGACCGGCAGCGTCATGATCTGCGCGCCGTACTCAGCCAGCACCCGGCGTTGGTGATTTGGGGAGCCGAGGACGCCATCATCCCGGCCAGCCATGCCGAGGGGCTGGAAGCCGAGGTGCAAGTGCTGCCGGGGCTGGGACACATGGTGCAGATGGAGGCAGCGGAGCAGGTCAACCAGCAATGGCTGACCTTCCTACGCCGTCACTGAGTGCAACCGCGCCGCCCTGTCGGCGGCGCTTTCGTGAGCCTTTAGAGACTCAAAGAGGAGACTGTGAAGATCATCGTCTGGCCTGCGATACCCCGTCACGGCGCGCATGGCGGGATATCGCAGGCTCTGGTCAACCGATGACCACGGTCCTGATGGCCTGTTGCTCGATCTCAGCCATCGCAGCCGGCTGCCCTAGCGAGTCGAGCACGACACCGCCGCGCCCCTCCACCAGCACTTCTGCCCGGAACCGCGCCTTGAAGGCATGGGCCCTGCCCGCCACTCCTGGTGCATTGAACCGAGCGCTGGCCAGTACCGGATCATAAAGCCTCGCCACCAGCGCCTGCGAAGTCTTGTAGGCACTGGTGGTCCCTGTGCCCAGGTCCAGGGTCAGGCCGTAGGTATTGCCGAAGCAGGAGGAGTATGACCAATGCTCCCAGCTCGGCTGCAGGCCATTGCGCCGTAACACCGACCTGACCGGTCCACCGATATCGGCACCCGTCAGCCAATCGCCGCCGGCCATGACCGCACGAACCTCCTGAGTAGTATTGGCACCGCGCAAACGTGCCAGCACATCACGCACCGAGCGTTCGATGAGTGACTTGATGTTGTGATCGAAATGGATGACCGCACCTACCTTGGTTGTGGGGTTGTACAAGGAGACCACTACACAGGTCTGTGCATTGAGCGAGTACAGGTAGTTGTCGGCTCCTTCCGGATTGAACCGTGCCACCACCGCCTCGCCCTGGAAGGCTCCTCGCTCTGGCAACGGTTGGCCGCTGCCACGAGTGATCTGACGCAACTGTGTGACCTGGCCAAGGTCCTCCACTGAATTGCCCCCTCGCAACCCGACCTTGTTGGGGATCCATCGTCCATCCGCGGTACGGGCGATGGGCTCTTGGTAATAACTGTGCGGGCGGTTCGCTTTCACTACGCGCAGGGTGCCATGGTCCAGATCCCTTACCACCTTGTAGTACCTGCCACGGTCCCGGACGAAGTGCTCGACACCGGGTGCCTCGCTAGAAGACGCATTGCGCAAAGTCCCCTTCCATAGGCCTTCTTCAGTGACTTCCTGGAGGTTCTCTGGGGCTTTGACGGCCCACCCCTTCTTGAATTTCATCGAGCGCACCGCCGCCGTTGCACGCTGGGCGCTGGCACGTACTGGAACAATCGAATCACGCAAACTGACGAACAGCGGCTTTAGCATCCTGAAGCTCACCCCAGGCACGCTGAGTACAAGGCCTAACGCCCCCCAAGATGCCTCAAGCCAACGCAGCAAGGCCTTGGCCGTCTCTCCCCGGGTGTGGGCAATGATGGCCTCGCGGAAGGGCACCACGAAAAAGTAGCTACCCAGCAGCAAGGCGAAGGGTGGATACATCAAGGTGAGCGGCAACGCAAAGACGAGGCCCTTGAACACCTGCCCCTCGATTACCTCGACCCGACTCTGGGTCGCATCGTCGACATCGGTCAGTACACGCCCGATGTAAGCGTTGAACTCACCTGCAACCGTGATGACTTGCCTGAACTCTCGAACGGCATCGCGATGCATGCTGCCATCGGCCAACGCGAGCAACCGCTCGCGTACACTCGCACGTGCAGCCAACGCGACGCGGTCCAGCACGTAGTCGTGCAACACGCTGGCGGCCACCTGGTTGAGAGCCTCGTACCGGCGCAGCAAGACACCATCCGGTGCCTGAGGGGTATACAGCCAGTCATACGCAAGGCCATTGTCGATGTAGCGAAATACGTATACCCCCAAGACAAGCTGGTCATCGACGGAGCACCTGAACAGACCGTCCCACTGCGCAACGGCCTCGGAGTCCGACTCGACGCTGCCACGGCCAAGCGTGCGGTAGAGATTCGTCAACTGATCGGTCAGCCTGTTGTATACATCGAGGCTGATCTGCTGACTGTCCACAGCGATGCGCAGATCCCGGTCCATGGCGCTCAGCAGCGCCTGGCCGAACAACCTTTGCCTCTTTGCGTACTCCGGGGATTCCCTGTCAAGGAATCTTGCGCGAATTTCATTGATGTATTGCTCGCCCACATAGGCACGGCGGGCATAGTTCGCCAAGTCCGCGCTGCGCAATTGGCTCAGATCCTGGCCGACAGAGGACCGGACGCCCCTGTCCGGATGGTCGACACCAGAATTGTCGTCATACCCATAGCAGACCAGGTCCAGCAGATTGACGACCTCCAACCTGCCATCCCTTAGCGACGGGCTGTATTCGATAAGAATCGACTCGGGGTCCACCGGCGCCTCTATGCCTTTCTCCAGCAGGTATGGCGTGATCGCTTCACGGACCGTGCGCTTGGCGAAATCCACGAAAGGCTCATAGGCCCCCAATGCCACCTGGAACGCCTTTTCGTGGATTCTCGCCTGCTGTGTCACCTGGCAAAGAACCCGTCGCTCTTCAATACTCATCCGGCTGTACCAGCGCGGCGAAGAGTCCTGCTCGACCTGTGCCTGCCGATCGAGCTGGCGCATGGTCACGCCCTGCTCGATGCAGGCTTCATAGCCTCTGAGCGCCCCCCTGCTATCCCGGTCCAGGCTCCATTCGGTAGGTTTTTCCACTGCCCTGGCAAATAGCTCCAGAGCCGACTTGCGGCGCTCGTCAGCAAACTGCTGTATCAGGTACTGGCGGCCTGATGCCTCTTTCAGCCAGCCCCCTATTTCCGCATTAACGGCATGCAGCGACGGTAACTCGATCCACTCCTGACCGTCTGGCTTGTCCGGCGCGTACAGCATCAGGTCTTCGGGCGTGCCAGCGGCATCTTCACGGTAAAACAGCAGCATGTCACTGCAAATGCTCATGTCGACGGGAGCTACGGCACAGACCTGGAGATCGCTCGGTTCACTCTCCCACAGGGCGCGGACCCAATCATAGCGTTGCGGCGCCAGGTGGCCGGCACTGCGGGCCAGCAAAGCGCTGTGTCGCAGCCTGGCCTCGTAGACATCGAACATAGCCAGTTTGACATCCGGAGTCTGGTGACAGTCGATCAGAGCATGCAGATAACGCCCCGGGGCATCCACATCCCTCAACAACTGGCTGATCATCGCCACATCAGGCATCTGGTAATGCTGCACGGAACCACTGATCTCGACCAGCGCGTACAGCAACTCGGCCTCGACTGGCCCCTCAGCCACCAGTTCGCTCAGGGTAAGTTTTTCCGGGGCGGCATCCGGGTCACTGTGAAAGCGGCGCGTAACAAAAATGAGGTCTGGCTCCATCTCGCGGTCCAGATGCTCACGCAGGTAGTCCTTGGCGCAACGGCGGGCATAGGACTGCAGCGATTGCACATCGCCAAGCAACGCATCCAGCTCCTGGCGGGCTTGAGTCATGGCCAGGTGACTGTCCTGGAGCGACGCACGGGACTCCTGGTCCAACCCCTTGAGCCAGTCCGGTAAATGCGTGCGCGCCAACCTGCCGACTGTCCTGCGCTCCTGCTCTGAACTGACGGCGAACAGGGCTACCTGAGCATGCCAGGCAGCCTGATGATCTTCGATCCGGGCACGGAGCGTTTCGACCGTTACGCCCTCGAGGCTCTGTGGGGCGAACAGTGCCGCAAGCGCACCATGGTGCTCCTCGATCCGCTGGCGTACCTGCGCGTCATAGCGCTCGCCCTCACTCAATGTCGCCGGCCTGTCGCGCCAGTGGCGGTCCAGATAGTCCCGGTAGTAGTCGAGCATACGGGTCGCCAGGCTCTCCACCAACTGCGCCATGACGTCCCTGCGCGTCTCAGGAATCTCCTGGGTGACGAGCCCCTCCGGACGGTAGGGTGCGTGCTGCAACGTGTCATAGACCAGCGGCTGCTGATTGATGACCCGCTGCAACGCAGCATCGAGCATGTCCCGGATGAATCGCGGGTCGAAATCATCGTGGTAATGGGTTCGCAGTTCGACGAGCATCTGCTCCTCAAGCACGTCGAAGAAGGTGGACTGCTTGTCCAGCCGAGCCCGGAACGCGTCACTCCATTCACTCAGCCGCTCAAGGGTCGCCGATAGCGTCGCATCGGAGCCAGCACTGGCAAGGGCATCGTTCGGTTCGAAAGCCGGTTCAACAGTATCGTTCATTGCATCACTCCTCATGTTTAGGGGGGATGCACCCTGCAACACTCCACCTACAGCGAAGCCATACATATTGCTTGCAGTAGGCCAGGCAGCGGGATCTGTCCACTTTGCCGCCTACCTGGCGTAAACTGCGCCCTTCGCGCAGCCTCGGGCTGCCCCTGTCGATTTACCAAAGGTGCCCGCCATGCCCTGGCTGCAAGTACGCCTGGCCATCAGCCCGGAACAAGCCGAAACCTACGAAGACGCTCTGCTCGAAGTCGGTGCCGTTTCCGTGACTTTCATGGACGCCGAAGACCAGCCGATCTTCGAGCCGGACCTCAACACCACGCCACTGTGGTCGCACACCCACCTGCTGGCACTGTTCGAAGCCGACGCCGAACCCGAGGCGGTGTTCGCCCACCTGCGCCTGCTCACCGGTGCCGAGTTGCCCGAGCACCAAGCCGAGGTCATCGAGGACCAGGACTGGGAACGTAGTTGGATGGACAACTTCCAGCCGATGCGCTTCGGTCGCCGCCTGTGGATCGTACCGAGCTGGCACGAAGCGCCGGATGCCGAGGCGGTCAACCTGCTGCTCGACCCGGGCCTGGCCTTCGGCACCGGCACCCACCCGA
Source organism: Pseudomonas sp. X10 (assembly GCF_054889225.1). NCBI lineage: Bacteria > Pseudomonadati > Pseudomonadota > Gammaproteobacteria > Pseudomonadales > Pseudomonadaceae > Pseudomonas > Pseudomonas sp. X10. The sequence continues at coordinate 5,074,904 of NZ_CM142677.1, forward strand.
CCACGGCCCTGTGCCTGGAGTGGCTCGATGGCCAGCAGCTCGAAGGTACCCAGGTGCTGGACTTCGGCTGCGGCTCGGGCATCCTGGCCATCGCCGCGCTGCTGCTCGGCGCACGTGAGGCAGTCGGCACCGACATCGATGTGCAGGCCTTGGAGGCTTCCCGGGACAACGCCGGGCGCAATGGCATCGCCGATGAGCGCCTGGCCCTCTACCTGCCTGAGCGGATGCCGGCCATGCAGGCCGATGTGCTGGTCGCCAACATCCTCGCCGGACCGCTGGTCTCGCTGGCACCGCAGCTCTCCAGCCTGGTGCGTCCAGGCGGCTTGCTGGCCCTGTCGGGCATCCTCGCCGAACAAGGCGAGGAAGTGGCCGCCGCCTATGCTGCCGACTTTGAGCTCGATCCTATCGCCGAGCGCGATGGTTGGGTCCGCATCAGTGGTCGCCGCCGTCAGGCAAGCCTAGAATAACCTCCTGCCCAGCTCCCCGGACCGCCGCATGACCGACAGTTTCGTCACCCAGTGCCCGCATTGCCAGACCAGCTTTCGCGTCACGCATCATCAGTTGAGCGTGGCCCGGGGTGTTGTGCGCTGCGGCGCCTGCCTGCAGGTGTTCAATGCCGCCCGGCAATTGCTTGAACAAAGCACGGGAAACGCTGCGCCAGCCACTCCCGCCATCCAGCCCGTGCCGACGCCGTCTGCGCCGGAGCCGGCCATCGAGCACCCGCCTGTCAGCCAGGAGGAGTGGGCCGTCACCGAGCAAGAACTGGATGACCTTGACCTGGACCAGGCACTGGCCCACCTCGAACGTCGCGAAGATATTGTCGAACGGCAGGCCGAACCACGTGACGAGCAGTTGCACGCCCGGCGTGACGAGCCCGACGCGGATGATCATCACGACGACCACGAGCCATTCGGCACCGCAACCGAGGAGCACGCCGAACCAGGCGAGCCCTTGGAGCCCTCGCCGCCGCTGATCGAGCAGGAGGCCCTGGACCTCGACACCGAGCCGGACGAGCGTACCGAACCGTCCCTGACGACGCTGGATCTGGACCTGGATGACGACTCGGAACCCCCGGTACGCCCTGCCAAACGCACAATGGACGAACCCCGACCGCCAGTCGCCAACGGACTGAACGAACGCCTGTCGGCACACGACGATGACGATCTCATCGATGCGCCGGAAGAACGCCTGGAGCCGGGCCTGGCAGCCAGTGCCAGCCGCCCGTCGCGCAAGGAGCCGCTCATCGACCTGGTCGACGATCCGCTGCAACTGGGGTGGCAGAAGCCCCGGCCCAACTGGCGCCGACGCCTGCTCTGGGGTGCCCTGGTGCTGGTGGCCGCCGGTCTGCTGGCCGTTCAGTACATCTGGTACCACTTCGACGAAATGGCCCGCCAGGATCAGTTCCGCCCCTGGTTCCAGCAGTTCTGCCCGACACTCGGCTGTACCGTACCGTCCCGTGTCGACATCGACCGAATCAGAAGCAGCAACCTGGTGGTGCGCAGCCACCCGGACTTCAAGGGTGCACTGATCGTCGACGCGATCATCTATAACCGCGCCCCGTTCGCCCAACCCTTCCCCTTGCTGGAGCTGCGCTTCGCCGACCTCAACGGCCAACTGATCGCCAGCCGCCGCTTCAAGCCCAGCGAGTACCTCAGCGGCGAACTGGCCGGGCGCGGTGAAATGCCCAGCCAGACCCCGATCCATATCGCCCTGGACATCCTCGACCCGGGCCCCAAGGCCGTGAACTACAGCCTGAGCTTCCGCTCCCCGGAATAGAACAGCTTCAAGCGTCAAGAAAAAGCCGACCGTGCATCGGCTGACTGCATCTTGCGGCTTGAAGCTTGCAGCGTGCAGCTCCCGTCCGCAGTTGTTCAGATTTTATCCAAATCCATCTTTATCCGGTCACCGAGAGCGGGTATCATGCCAACCCTTTTTCGAACTCCAATGATCCGGCCCCACAACAGGGAACTCCTATGTCGGCGGTACGCATCGGCCCTTACACGCTGAAGAACAACCTGATCCTTGCGCCCATGGCCGGGGTCACGGACCAACCTTTCCGACTGCTGTGCCAACGCCTGGGGGCGGGCATGGTGGTTTCGGAAATGGTGACCAGCGACATGAGTCTGTGGAACAGCCGCAAGTCGCGTCTGCGCCGCATCCACGAAGGTGATCCCGAGCCACGCTCGGTACAGATCGCCGGCGGTGATGCGCAGATGCTGGCGGCGGCGGCGCGGGCCAACGTCGAGGCTGGCGCCCAGATCATCGATATCAACATGGGCTGCCCGGCAAAAAAAGTCTGCAACAAAGCTGCAGGCTCTGCTTTATTGAGAGATGAAGCATTGGTCAGTGAGATCCTCCATGCCGTGGTTGGCGCAGTGGAGGTCCCGGTGACCCTGAAGATCCGCACCGGCTGGGACCGGGCGAACAAGAACGGCCTGAACGTGGCGAAAATCGCCGAACAGGCTGGCATCCAGGCGCTAGCGGTCCATGGCCGCACACGCGCCGACCTGTATACCGGCGAAGCCGAGTACGACACCATCGCGGCGATCAAGCAGGCGGTGTCGATCCCGGTTTTCGCCAATGGCGACATCACCTCGCCACAAAAGGCCCGGGCCGTGCTGCACGCCACTGGCGCCGACGGCCTGCTGATCGGCCGCGCCGCCCAGGGGCGGCCCTGGATCTTTCGCGAGGTCGAGCATTACCTGCGGACTGGCCAGCAGTTGCCAGCCCCGGGACTGGATGAAGTAGAACGCATTCTGCTGGAGCATCTGGCCGCGCTGCACGCCTTCTATGGCGATGTGATGGGTGTACGTATCGCCCGCAAGCACGTTGGCTGGTACCTGGCAACACGACCGGGCGGCAAGGAATTTCGCTCCCGGTTCAACGCTTTGGACGATACACAAGCGCAGTGCGCCAACGTCCGCGAATTCTTTCGCGAGCGTCGACAGAGCCTTGAGACAGAGGACGAACAAGGGGTGGCCGCATGACGATGATGACCGAGACTTTAGTGAGTGGAACAACGCCCGTGAGCGACAATGTCAACCTCAAACAGCACCTCAATACGCCGAGCGAAGAGGGCCAGACCTTGCGCGGGAGCGTGGAGAAAGCGCTGCACAACTACTTCGCCCACCTGGAAGGTGCAACCGTCACGGACGTGTACAACCTGGTGCTCTCGGAAGTCGAAGCGCCCCTGCTCGAAAGCGTGATGAACTACGTCAAAGGCAACCAGACGAAGGCCAGCGAGATGCTCGGACTCAACCGAGGCACCCTGCGCAAGAAGCTCAAGCAGTACGACCTGTTGTAAGCAGAACCCTAACCAGAAAAGGCGGCTCCCATTCGATGAGGTCGCCTTTTTTGCTGACTCCACCGCGTTATGGAATCTGAAATGACCGACCAGACTACCCGCCTGCCGATCCGCCGCGCCCTGATCAGCGTCTCCGACAAGACCGGGATCCTCGAATTCGCCCGTGAGCTGCAGCAGCTCGGTGTCGAGATCCTGTCCACCGGCGGCACCTACAAGCTGCTCAAGGACAACGGTGTCAACGCGGTGGAAGTGGCTGACTACACCGGCTTCGCCGAAATGATGGACGGCCGGGTCAAGACCCTGCATCCGAAGATCCATGGTGGCATCCTGGGCCGCCGCGGCACCGACGACGCCATCATGAACGAGCACGGCATCAAGCCAATCGACCTGGTCGCCGTCAACCTGTACCCCTTCGAGGCGACCATCGCCACACCGGGCTGCGACCTGCCGACCGCCATCGAGAACATCGACATCGGCGGCCCGACCATGGTTCGCTCGGCGGCCAAGAACCACAAGGACGTAGCCATCGTGGTCAACGCCAGCGACTATGCCGGCGTCCTGGAAAACCTCAAGGCCGGTGGCCTGACCTACGCCCAGCGCTTCGACCTGATGCTCAAAGCGTTCGAGCATACCGCCGCCTACGACGGCATGATCGCCAACTACATGGGCACTATCGACCAGGCCAGCGAAACCCTGACCACCGAAGGTCGCAGCGGGTTTCCGCGCACCTTCAACAGCCAGTTCGTCAAGGCCCAGGAAATGCGCTACGGCGAGAACCCGCACCAGAGCGCGGCGTTCTACGTCGAGGCCAAGCCGGCCGAAGCCGGCATCGCCACCGCCGTACAGTTGCAGGGCAAGGAACTGTCGTACAACAACGTAGCCGACACCGACGCCGCGCTGGAATGCGTGAAGAGCTTCGTCAAGCCGGCCTGCGTCATCGTCAAGCACGCCAACCCATGCGGCGTGGCAGTCTCCCCAGATGACGAGGGTGGTATCCGCAAGGCCTACGACCTCGCCTATGCCACCGACACCGAGTCGGCTTTCGGCGGCATCATCGCGTTCAACCGCGAGCTGGACGCTGAAACCGCCAAGGCCATCGTCGAGCGCCAGTTCGTCGAAGTGATCATCGCCCCAAGCGTCAGTGAAGAGGCCCGCGCCGTGGTCGCAGCTAAGGCTAACGTACGCCTGCTAGCCTGTGGCCAGTGGTCGGGCGAGCGCGCTGCTGCCTGGGACTACAAGCGGGTCAACGGCGGTTTGCTGGTGCAGAGCCGCGACAACGGCATGATCAGTGCCGAGGACCTGAAGGTGGTGACCAAGCGCGCCCCGACCGAGCAGGAGATCCACGACCTGATCTTCGCCTGGAAAGTGGCCAAGTTCGTCAAATCCAATGCCATCGTCTATGCCAAGAACCGCCAGACCATCGGTGTCGGCGCGGGCCAGATGAGCCGCGTGAACTCCGCGCGCATCGCCGCGATCAAGGCCGAGCACGCCGGTTTGCAGGTCCAGGGCGCGGTCATGGCCTCGGACGCATTCTTCCCGTTCCGCGACGGTATCGACAATGCGGCTAAAGTGGGTATCACCGCAGTGATCCAGCCAGGCGGCTCGATGCGTGATGCCGAAGTCATCGCCGCAGCCGATGAAGCTGGCATTGCCATGGTATTCACCGGTATGCGCCACTTCCGCCACTGACCGGCAACCGGCCGTACTGAAGCAGGCACCTGCTGCGTTGGAGGCGGTTTCGCTGATGCTCATTGCCAGTAGGCAACAGCGCTCATCGGAACCGCCTCCACCTTGCATCTACCGGCTTCATTGCGACCTCTTACAGCGAATACAGTCCGGGAGGCTTTGCCTCCCGCTCGAAAAACCATCGAGGTTTTGACATGAAAGTTTTGATCATCGGCAACGGCGGCCGTGAGCACGCCCTGGCCTGGAAAGTCGCCCAGGACCCTCGGGTCGAGAAGGTCTTCGTGGCCCCCGGCAACGCCGGCACCGCCACCGAAGCCAAGTGCGAGAACGTCGACATCCAGGTCACCGCCCTGGAGCAATTGGCCGACTTCGCCGAAAAGAACGTCGACCTGACCATCGTCGGCCCGGAAGCACCGCTGGTCGCCGGTGTCGTCGACCTGTTCCGCAGTCGCAACCTGGACTGCTTCGGCCCGACCAAGGGCGCAGCCCAGCTGGAAGGCTCCAAGGCCTTCACCAAAGACTTCCTGGCACGGCACAAGATCCCGACCGCCGACTACCAGAACTTCACCGAGATCGAGCCAGCCCTGGCCTACCTGAAGGAAAAGGGCGCGCCCATCGTGATCAAGGCCGATGGCCTGGCCGCGGGCAAGGGCGTGATCGTTGCCATGACCCTGCAGGAGGCCGAAGACGCCGTGCGTGACATGCTCGCCGGCAATGCCTTCGGCGACGCCGGCTCGCGCGTGGTGATCGAAGAGTTCCTCGATGGCGAGGAGGCCAGCTTCATCGTCATGGTCGATGGCCAGAACGTCCTGCCAATGGCCACCAGCCAGGACCACAAGCGTGTCGGTAATGGCGACAGCGGCCCGAACACCGGCGGCATGGGCGCCTACTCGCCAGCACCTGTGGTCACCGCCGAAGTGCACCAGCGCGTCATGGACCAGGTGATCTGGCCGACCGTACGCGGCATGGCCGAGGAAGGCAACGTCTACACCGGCTTCCTCTACGCCGGCCTGATGATCGACAAGGCGGGCAACCCCAAGGTCATCGAGTTCAACTGCCGCTTCGGCGACCCTGAAACCCAGCCAGTCATGCTGCGCCTGGAGTCGAGCCTGGTGCTGCTGGTCGAAGCGGCATTCGCCAAGGCCCTGGACAAGGTCGAAGCACAATGGAACCCGCAACCGAGCCTGGGCGTGGTCCTGGCCGCCGGCGGCTACCCAGGCGACTACAGCAAGGGCGCCGCGATCAATGGCCTGGATGCCGCCGCCAAACTGGCTGGCAAGGTGTTCCACGCCGGTACCGCCCTGAAGGATGGTCAGGTGGTCGCCAACGGTGGCCGCGTGCTCTGCGCCACTGCGCTGGGCGAAACCGTCGAGGCGGCCCAGCAGCAAGCCTACCGCCTGGCCGCGCAGATCAGCTGGGACGGCAGCTTCTATCGTACCGACATCGGCTACCGGGCCATCGCCCGCGAGCGCGGTGAACACCAGCAGTAATGCTGCACCGGATTGCCGTGGCGCCAGGTGCGTGCGGCTTCCGGCTCGTCGTCAGGGCCCCTCTGGGGCCTTGCCTTCGCCTTGGCGCGCCGCGCATAGTTGTCACTCGGCACTCAGCTAAGAAAGGATTTCGTCGTGCGTCGGCTTCGGATTGCCATTGCCCTGACCGTCAGCTTGCTGACTCTGCTCTGCCTACCCCCGGCCTTGGCCGACCATGGCAGCGGTTGGACTGTATTGCTTGATGAGCAAGCCAACCTGCAACTGAGTGACGTGCGCTCCGAGCGCTATCGCAACCAGTTCAGCCCCCAACCCTTGAGCGAACTCAACGCTGCCAGGCCTGGCCAGGCGCTGTGGCTGCATTACCGCCTGGAGTCCGGGCAGCAGGAACAACTGCTGCGCGTCTTCGCCCCCGACCTGTCCCGCCTGGACCTCTATGCCCTGGACGGCGACCAGTTGTTGCGCCAGATGCACCATGGGCGCCAGAGAAACAACAGCAGCCCGACTCTACGCAGCAGCGATCACCTGCTGCCCTTGCCCAATAGCAGTCAGCCCGTCGATGTCTACCTGCGGCTGGTGTCCGAACACCAACTGCGCCCGGCCATCAGCCTGGAGCCAGCCGCCCAGGCAGCGGCCGACCAACGCCAGCCGTTGCTCTTCGGCGTGCTGTTCGGCGGTCTGGTGATGCTGATCCTGCACAACCTGATCCGCTTCTTCTACTCGCGCTCTAGCACCAGCCTGGTCCTGGCCCTGTATCACGGCCTGATGCTGCTCAGCGCCCTCATCCTACTCAACCTCAGCGGCCCCTGGTGGCACCTCTGGCACACTGCCCAGACGCCGGCTGCCTACCTGACCCTGGTGCTGGCCGGCCTGTCGGGGCTGTTCTTCACCCAGCGCTTCTTCGCCCCCCGCGTTCATCCGCGCCTGAACCGCCTGCTGCAGGCGGAAATGCTGGTGGCCGGCCTGAGCGGCTTGCTGTTGCTGTTCGTCGACACCCTGCCGCTCAACCTGATGACCTATGCCCTGCTCGCCCTCGGCAGCCTGAGCATGCTGCTAGTGGCCTGCTACCACTGGATCAAGGGCTATGCGCCAGCACGCCTGTTCGCCATCGCCATGCTGGTGTTCAACCTCGGCGGCCTGGTGCTGCTTCCGGCCTTGCTGGGTCTGACCCGCACCCCCACGCCATGGTTGCTGTGCATACTGATGGGGCTGACCGTGGTCAGCGGCCTGTTGCTGAACCTGGCCGTCAGCGAGCGCCTGCGCAGGATCAACGAGGAACGCTTCAGCGCCAGCCGGGCCTTGGCGGCCAGTGATGCCGAGGTCAATGCCAAGGCCGAGTTCCTGGCCAAGATCAGCCACGAGATCCGCACGCCCATGAACGGTGTGCTGGGCATGACCGAGTTGTTGCTCGGCACTCCCCTGTCGGTCAAGCAGCGTGATTATGTGCAGACCATCCACAGCGCCGGCAACGAGCTGCTCACCCTGATCAACGAGATCCTCGACATCTCCAAGCTCGAATCCCGACAGATCGAGCTCGATGACGTGCAGTTCGACCTCAATGCCCTGATCGAGGATTGCCTGAACATCTTCCGGGCCAAGGCCGAACAGCAGAACATCGAATTGATCAGCTTCACCCAGCCGCAGGTGCCGCGCGTCGTCAGTGGCGATCCGACCCGCCTGCGCCAGGCCTTGTCGAGCCTGCTGGAAAACGCCCTGAAGAACACCGAGCAAGGGGAAATCCTGCTGGTGGTGGCAGTGGACCAGCGCGGCGACACTCCGCGCCTGCGCATCGCCGTGCAGGACAGCGGCGAACCGATGCCACCTGCCGAGCGTGAAGCCCTGCTGCAGGCCGAACTGCACAGCCGGCATTTCTTCTCCAGCAACAAGCTCGGCGGGCACCTGGGCCTGGTCATCGCCAAACAGTTGATCGGCCTGATGCAGGGCGAGTTCGGTATCAAGACCAGCCACAGCATGGGCAACACCCTCTGGCTGACTCTGCCCCTCGACCCCCAGCGCCTGGAACAGCCGCCAGCCGACCTCGATGGCCCGCTGCGCGATGCTCGGGTGCTGGTGGTGGACGACAATGACACCTGCCGCAAGGTCCTGGTGCAGCAGTGCAGCGCCTGGGGCATGAACGTCAGTGCAGTGCCATCGGGCAAGGAGGCGCTTGCGCTGCTGCGAACCAAGGCGCACCTGCGCGACTATTTCGACGCCGTGCTGCTCGACCAGAACATGCCCGGCATGACCGGCATGCAACTGGCCGCCAAGATCAAGGAAGACCCCAGCCTGAACCACGACATCCTGGTGGTCATGCTCACGGGCATCAGCAATGCGCCGAGCAAGGTCATCGCACGCAATGCCGGAGTCAAGCGCATCCTGGCCAAACCAGTGGCCGGCTACACCCTCAAGACCACCCTGGCCGAAGAGCTGGCGCAACGTGGCAAGGGGCAATTCACTCCGCCGCCGTTGGTTGGCACGCCAGTACCGCTGGACCTCCCCTCCGACTTCCGCATCCTGGTGGCCGAGGACAACAGCATTTCGACCAAGGTCATCCGCGGTATGCTCGGCAAGCTCAACCTGGAGCCAGATACCGCCAGCAACGGCGAAGAAGCCTTGCAGGCGATGAAAAGCCGACACTACGACCTGGTGTTGATGGACTGCGAGATGCCGATCCTCGATGGGTTTTCCGCTACCCAGCAGCTGCGAGCCTGGGAGACCGCCAACCAGCGCCAGCGTACGCCTGTGGTGGCGCTGACCGCGCATATCCTCGCCGAACACAAGGAACGCGCGCGCCTGGCCGGGATGGATGGGCACATGGCCAAGCCGGTGGAGCTGTCACAACTGCGCGAGCTGATCCAGTACTGGGCCACTCAACGCCAAGCACAATCGGATCAACTGCCCACGCTATAACAACAGCCTTGGGCAAGACGCGGCTACCAGGGCTTGCTCTCTCGAGGCAGGCCACATCGCGGCTGATACACTTGCCACCACCTTTTCCAGCAGCAGGCCAGGACCATGCTCCATGAGTTGTTCAGCGTTTACCTGAAGATGCTCGTGCTCTACAGCCCGTTCTTCGTGCTGTCCTGCTTCATCAGCCTGACCCGCGGCCACTCCAGCAAGGAGCGCAAGCAACTGGCCTGGCGCGTGGCCAGCGCGGTGCTGATCGCCAGCGTCCTGCTCTATCTGTTCGGCCGGGTGATCTTCGGTGTGTTCGGCATCACCGTCGACGCCTTCCGGATCGGCGCAGGCAGCGTGCTGTTCATCTCGGCGCTGGGCATGGCCCAGGGCAAATCGGCGGTGCAGGCCGACAACGTGCAGCAGGACGTGACCATCGTACCGCTGACCATCCCCCTGACCGTCGGCCCCGGAACCATCGGCGCCCTACTGGTGATGGGCGTCAGCCAGCCGCACTGGGACGACAAGCTGCTGGCCATCACCAGCATTGCCTTGGCCAGTTTCACCGTAGGCCTGGTGCTGTACCTCTCTAACCGCATCGAACGCATCCTTGGCGACCAAGGGCTGCAGATCGTCAGCCGCCTGATGGGGCTGTTCGTCTGCGCCCTGGCCGCACAGATCATCTTCACCGGTATCAAGGGCTACCTGGTGCCCTAGATGTCCAGGCCGAGGATTTCCTGCTGCGCGGTCTTTTCCAGGCTGCGCATTACCTTGCTGCGATGCTGTTGATCGAACAGGCGCGTGTTGAAACGCACCAGTTCGGCACGCACGCTGGAATGGCGGCGCTCCCGGAAGAGAAACCCTGAACTGAACACCGACCGCTCTGCGGTCTCGTGGTACAGCACCATGTCCACCTGTCCACCGCGTGCCGGAGCACAGGGCAACAGCTGAAAGGCCCCATATGACCTGCAATGCTGCTCGAATTGCATCATCGCGCCTGGGTTCCCCTTCAGCCCCGCCAGTGCAACACCGATACCCTCCACGAACTGCGAGCCTGCGACCGCCCCAATTCGGCGTAACGCGCTGTCGACGATCTGCGGGCGTTCGGCGTCCGGCCAGTGAGCCTCTTCAGGCGGCACGGCGTCCCAGCCCAGAAACCTCAACTGGTTCCGGTAGCTGGCGTACCAATCCTGGATAAGGCCCTCTTGGTAGCTAGTCCGCGTGACGCGCTCCGCCATGAGGGTCGCCAACTGCACCGAACTGCGTTGCTCTGCCGTCAGCCCAGGCAAAAAGGACATCAGGCTGTAACCGACCACTGCTGCCTGTTGCTTATCCATGGACAACTCCTTGCGGCAAAGCGCCAAGATCCACCAGGTAGCAGCGCTCCTGTTGCTTGCGCTCGACCAGCCTTCGTAATTCAGTGCGATGGGGGGTGAACAGTTCCATGTCCAAGGTTGCGGACAACCCCTTGAGGCGAATATCGCCCAGCAGGCTCTTGCCGTCCAAGGGCTTGTCGAATGCGGCTTGATCAGCCGCCACTGTCGTGTATGCGGAGATGCTGCACAGATGAACGACAGGCCCTGGCAGCACCAGCCCAACCTCAAGAGTCAGGTACGTGCCCCGTTCATCTTCTCGCAACGTGAAATCCCGCAAGGCTTTGCTGGCGACCAGGTCATGCCCCAGGGCATGGAGGGCACGCGCCACATTATCGTCGGCATCCGCCTGGCGGGTGGCGAGCCAAAGCTGCAGCGGCTGCGCGGGAACCAGCACACTGCAGTCACCCGCACTTTGGGTGTCGTGGTAAATCTGGGTCATGATCCAGCCGCGCGCGGACAGGGCCATACGGTACTCGCGGTACCAAGATTGATAATTCCCGAAACGTGAAGCCGAGCGCTTGTCGGCCAGCAGTTGCGCATACAGCAAGGTATCCAGCACCGCTTGGCGCTGGTCAGCCGACACAGTGTCGGCCATCAGCAGCGCGATGCCGCCATCGAGCCATAAGGTGTAACCATGGTTATTCATGAGCCTGCCTCATCCCGTTGAACCTGCAAGGCCGGGACGACTCGCCAGACGAGCCCTCCCGGGATGGGGTCAGATGTCGTAGTCCAGCACGTTGCTGATACTGCGCTCACCCAGCTTGTCCTCGATGGTGGCGCGCACACGCTCGTAGAGGCTTTTGTTGAAGGACAGGGCCGCAGTGCCGGTGTAGTAGCTCGTAGCAGTGCTTTTCCACTCAAAGACCACCACGTCCAGGTCCTTTTGCCCGACGCCGCTGTGGATCGCGCTCATGCCCAGTACCACTTCGCCCTCGCGGGTTTCGATGCAAGAGGCCAGCCCTACCGTCGCGTTGCTCTTGCTCTTGACGTTGCGCTTGAACACCTCCTGGGCCTCGTTGACAAGCCCAAGTTTGTTTAGGGCATCGCCCGCCAGCTTGTTCAGCGCGGTACCCACCGGACCACCGAGGAAGACGGTACCGACACCGTTGATGGCCTTGAAGGCAATGGCGCCCAACGTGAGCGATTGAGACGAGGCATGTTCCCGTTCATAACTGCGACGAGCCATGACCCAGCCGCAGTCCTGCATGACCTTCAGGAACTCCTGGAACCAGGCTTCGCTTTCGCCTTCCTGGTCATGCTTCTTGCTGGCGACCAGTGAGGCGAACTGGTAGGAGTTCTTCACATCGGTACGGCTCTTGGCGGACATCCCCGCACCAAAAGCCATCAGCGATTGCTCAACCACCGCTGCGGTGTTGTTGCTCAGGATCTGTTGATCGTCGGTCATCTTGAATAGTCCTTTTCATGAAGTCCCCTCGCCGATCGGAGGGGACGCCACACTATCCAAACGCCGCTGGCGTGACCGGCGCGAAAGTCTTCCCTGAGGGGTCAACCTGCCGCCGGATACCAGCGCGGCGTGTATACCCATTCGCCGCCACCGGCACGGGGGAAGGTACAGGTCGTAGAGGAGCCCACCAGCACCATGGTGCGCATGTCGACCATTTCCGGCAGCAGCTCACCTAGGGTGACGGTCCTCAGAGTCTGCCCCGGCCTACCGATGTCACGTCCAAGGACTACAGGGGTTGTCGGGTCGCGGTGCTGGCGCACGATGTCCAGCGCCTCGCCAAGCTGCCATGGCCGCGCCTTCGAGATCGGGTTGTAGAAGGCCAACACCAGATCGGCCTGGGCCGCCAAGTCCAGGCGCCGCTCGATGATCGACCAAGGCTTGAGGTTGTCCGAAAGCGACATCACACAGAAGTCATGCCCCAGCGGCGCCCCGGCTTGGGCAGCGGTCGCCAGCGAGGCGGAGACGCCCGGCAGTATCTCCAGATCGACCCGCTGCCATGCCGGGTCGCTGGATTCGTGCAAGGCCTCCAGCACAGCGGCGGCCATGGCGAACACACCAGGGTCACCAGACGAGACCACCACGACCGAACGCCCTTGCGCGGCCAGTTCGAAGGCATGGCGAGCCCGCTGCATTTCTTCACGGTTGTCCGTGCAATGCAGCACCTGGTCGTCCCGGAACGGCCCTGCCATGCGCACATAGGTCTCGTAGCCGAGCACATCCTCGGCCCGCGCCAGCTCGGCCTTGACCGCCGGCACCGTCAGTTCGGCCGCGCCGGGGCCCAGGCCGATCACCGCCAGACGCCCACGGCCACGGCCCAAGCGCTGCGGGTCGATCGGCCCCGGCGCCACGGCAATGGCCAGTCCCGGCAGCGCTACAGGTGAGCGCTGCGCCTGCGGCAGAGCTAGGGAGGCCATCTCTTCGACGTTGGCCGCTGGCACGAAACGTAGCGCCACCCCCAACGCTTGGGCCGCCACCAGCAGCGCCGGCTCGGCCATCTCCTCCTCGCTGGCCAGCAGGCAGGCCAGGGACTGTTCGGCCAAGCCTGCACTGCGCAATGCCCCACGCACGCTGCTGGCCAGATCCGGGAGCTGGGCGCTGACGGCCACCAGCACCGAACGCGAATAGATCACAAGCTCATCGCGACTGGCCGGGCGCGCCGCGCAGCCGACGTGAATGGCACGCTGTGCCGTTTCGCTGCTGGGCAGTTGAGCCTGTTCCAGCCAAGGCGCGGCCCCCTCGATGCGCACCGTCTCGCCGGCCAGCAGATCGGAGACGAAACGCTTGCCCTGCTCCAGGTCCGCCAGCGCGTAGCCTGGTGGCGGGTTGAGCAGGCAGGTACCGAAACGCAGTTCACCACTGGTGGTGATCGCTGCCGCCACACCCAGCGCCGCACCGATTTCCCGGGCGATAACATTGACCCCACCCAGGCCACCGAGCAGCGGCACCACCGCGCTGCCATCCTCGGCCACCGCCAGCACCGGTGGCTCGGCGCCTTTCTCCGTGAGCAGACTGGCCAGGGTGCGGATAACGATGCCCGCCGCGCACAGGGCGATGATCGGCGTGTCTTGCCGATACAGGTCACGCAGGGTTTGGCCGAAGTCCTGGTAGTGGCTGCCGGCCTCATCGACCCTCCCAGCCAATCCGTGGATCACCGCCTGCGGATACAACTGCTGGATCCGCCGGGCCGTGGCCAGGCTGCCAGGGCCAAGAACGACGATGGCCGGTGCCTTGCGCGCACTCATCCCTGCCACCTCTCGCCCGGAACGATGATCAGCGAGAAGTAAGGTGAGGACTGCGGGTCGACCTCATCCAGGGCGACGATCTTCTGGTTGGCCATGGTCGCCCGCTCCACGTACAACGCACGGGAGTCCAGGCCCAGTTCGCTCAGGACCTGGCGCACCTTGGGGAAGTTGCGGCCCAGCTTCATGATCACCGCCGCGTCGGCATCGGCCAGGCGCCGCTTGAGCTCCTCGTGGGGCAGCACGCCGGAGAGTACCGACAGGCTCTGGTTGCGGTAGACCAGCGGCGCGCCCAGCACCGATGCGCCACCCAGCATGGAACACACGCCCGGAATCACCTGGGCATCGAAGCGCTGGGCCAGGCGGTCGTGCAGGTACATGTAGGAACCGTAGAAGAACGGATCGCCCTCGCAGATCACCGCCACGTCACGCCCAGCGTCCAGGTGCGCGGCCACTTCCAGGCTGGCGCCATCGTAGAAGTCGCTGATTACCTGCTCATAGGACAAAGGAGCCGGCAGCACCTCGGTCGTCACCGGATACACCAGCGGCAAGAGGGTCTGTTCAGGCTGCAGGTGCGCCTCGATGATGCCAAAGGCATTGCCGCGCTTGCCCTTGGCCACGAAGTACGCCACCACCGGCGCTTCGCGTAGCAGGCGCAGGGCCTTGACCGTGATCAGCTCCGGGTCGCCGGGGCCCACGCCCAGGCCGAGCAGACGTCCACGTACCTGCATCATTCCACCTCCGTGGCCAGCGCGTTGACGGCGGCAGCGGCCATGGCGCTGCCACCCAGGCGGCCCTGCATGATAACGAAGGGCACGCCACGGCTGTCGGCGGCGAGCATCGCCTTGGACTCCGCGGCCCCAACGAAGCCGACCGGAAAGCCAAGGATCAGCGCCGGTTTCGGCGCGCCGGCGTCAAGCATCTCCAGCAGGTAGAACAACGCCGTCGGCGCATTGCCGATCACCACCACGCTGCCTTCCAGGTGCGGGCGCCACAGCTCCAGGGCCACGGCGGAACGGGTGTTGCCCAACTCTACGGCCAAGGCGGGCACGCTGGGGTCGCGCAGGGTACAGATCACTTCGTTGTTGGCCGGCAGGCGCGCACGGGTCACGCCTTCGGCGACCATGTGCGCGTCGCAGAGGATCGGCGCGCCCTTGGCCAGGGCTTCGCGCCCGGCCGTGCCAGCGCCCGGCGAGAACTGCAGGCCATCGATGGCATCGACCATGCCGCAAGCGTGGATCACTCGCACCGCCAGCTTCTCGAGGTCTGCGGGAATGCGGTCGAGCCGGGCTTCCTCACGAATGATTCGGAAGGAATTGCGATAGATCTCCTGACCATCGCGGATGTAATCAATCATCAAGGTGCTCCGTGGGCAGGTCGAGCATCGCGCCTGCTTCTTGCAAAGTGAGGTCGCGCGCGCGCAAGGCGCCGAAGCCGGGCTGGCGTGCGTCGCGCAGATACAGGTCATAGCGGCCCGGGGCACGGGCCAGCAGGGTGGCCGGGGCAACATGGGCCACGGCGCAGGAACGTGGGCAGCCGCTGAGGTGGACGCTGCCGGGGCCGCCTCGGTGTAACAACCGCGCCAGGAGCAAGGCATCACCCTTGGTCTCGGCCTGGGCCTTGGCGCAGCCATCGGAGCCGGTACAGGCAACCAACCGGGCCAACGGCTGCTCGGCCTGGCAGAGCAGCCCCAGTTCGCTCAGTGATCGCTGCACCACGGCGGTCTGGTCCGGCGCAATGTTCGCCAGCACCAGGCTTTGCCAAGGGCTCAAGCGCAAGCTGCCGTCACCGTATTCACGCGCCAGGCGGGCAATGCCGCGCAACATGGCGGCGCTCAGGCGGCCCAAGGGTGGCGCGGCGCCGATCGCCAAATGCTGCGTCTGCCGCTGCGCCAGGATACCCAGATAAGGAGTTGCAGCCGCCGGCCTGCGCCAGCCGGTCACCACAGCATCGCGGCGGATATCCAGGCCCAGACCGGCGACGAACTGCTCGGGTGGACAGTCTTCGAGCAGTTGGCGCATACGCGGCTGCTCCGGGCGAGCCAGATCGAGAAAGCGCTCCAGTACCGCGCGCACCAGTGCCTCGCCCGCGGCCAGCGGCACCGCGCCGAGCACCTGGCCATCCGCCGGGCACCCCGCCAGGCCAAAGGCCAGCCAGGTCCGCTGATCCAGGCTCAGGGCCGACAACCACAGGTCATGAGGGTGTTCGAGCATCGCCAGGGACTCACCAGCATCCAACTGCACGGCGAACTTGGCCGACAACTGATGAAAACGTGGGGTGCCTTCGAGCATCCGCAGAATCTGCCGCGCCAGGGGCCAGGCATCGAACAACATGCTTCGGTCGAGCCCGGCCAGGGGGCTGAGCATCAGGTTGCGCACATCGTCGCCGGCCGCGTCGCGCGGGCCCAGGCCAGCGGCGAGCAGGTGCTCGACCAGCCCCCGCTGCTCATTGCCGATGCCACGGATCTGCAGGTTGCCACGGTTGGTGGCCTCGATGGTGCCCCGTGCAAAGCGCTCGGCACCCACGGCCACCGCGTCGGCCTGGTCGGCGGTCAGCAGGCCACCCGGGAGCTTGATACGGCAGATTCCGCCATCGCGGGCGGCGACGATACGCCACAACCCCGGGCAAGCCGAGGGGCGAGGCGCAACATCAGGGGTAAAAGCCTGCTTCAAAGGGGTATCCGGCAATCGTGAAAGAGCACTTCAGTGTAGAAGGCGCGGTATTATGCCTGCTTTGTCCGACGGCATGAAAAGCCGGTGGTCGAAGATGATGTTGAATCAGGGGCCGCGACGGGCACGACGCCCCCAAAGGGTAGATGAGGAAGCGGATGGCACCCTGGCTGACAGTAGTGGGTATTGGCGAAG
Source organism: Pseudomonas sp. X10 (assembly GCF_054889225.1). Lineage (NCBI taxonomy): Bacteria > Pseudomonadati > Pseudomonadota > Gammaproteobacteria > Pseudomonadales > Pseudomonadaceae > Pseudomonas > Pseudomonas sp. X10. The sequence goes on from NZ_CM142677.1 coordinate 5,091,720, forward strand.
ACGGTTTCAGCGGCCTGGGCAAGAACGCCCGGCGCTCGCTGCTCGGTGCTGCGCGTGTGTTCGGCAGCCCGCGCCAGCTGGCGCTGCTGCCTCGCTGCATCGCCGGCGAACGCCTGGCCTGGCCCAGTCCCTTTTCTTTAGCGCCGGTGCTGGCCCTGCGTGGCGAGCCGGTATGCGTGCTGGCCAGCGGTGACCCGATGTACTACGGCGTCGGTGCAAGCCTGGCGCGGCAGGTGCCGGCCACAGAGATGCAGGTCCTGCCCATGCCCTCTTCCTGCGCCCTGGCCGCCGCCCGCCTGGGCTGGTCGCTGCAGGACGTGCATACCCTGTCGATCGTCGCTCGCCCCCTGGCCGCGCTCAACGCCCACCTGTACAGCGGCGTGCGCCTGCTGGTGCTGAGCAATGATGGCGGCAGCCCGGCCGCGATCGCCGCTCTGTTGCGCGAACGTGGTTTCGGGCCGAGCCGGCTGCAGGTGTTCGAGCACCTCGGCGGCGCGGCCGAACGCCGCATCGAAGGCACGGCGAACAACTGGGAGACGCTCCGAACCGCCGACCTCAACCTGGTGGCCATCGAATGCCTGGCCGCGCCCGATGCGCCGCGCCTGTCGCCGCTGGCCGGCCTGCCCGACAGCGCCTTCGAGCATGACGGCCAGTTGACCAAGCGCGATGTGCGCGCCATCACCCTAGCCCGCCTGGCGCCGCAACCCGGCGAGCTGCTCTGGGATGTCGGTGCCGGCTGCGGCTCGATCGGCATCGAATGGATGCGCGCCCATCCCAGTTGCCGCGCCCTGGCCATCGAGTCTGACGAAGGCCGCCAGCAATTCATCGAGCACAACCGCGATGCCCTCGGCGTCCCCGGGCTGCAACTGGTTCGCGGACGGGCCCCGGATGCCCTGCAAGCACTGGAACGCCCCGACGCGGTCTTCATCGGCGGCGGCGTGACCCGCGAAGGCGTGCTGTCCCTGTGCTGGGAGCGACTGCCCCCCGGTGGGCGCCTGGTAGCCAATGCCGTGACCTTGCAAAGCGAACTGGCCCTGGTCGAATGGCGCGAACGCCACGGCGGCGAGCTGACTCGCATCCATATCGCCCATGCCCAGCCCCTTGGCGCCTTCGACACCTGGCGCCAGGCCTTGCCCATCACCCTGCTCGAAGCGGTCAAACCCCTGGATGCGTGAAGAAACTCGCGAACAGGCCGCGCCCTTGCGCAGCGGCCTGACCACCGGCAGCTGCGCCACCGCCACCAGCCTCGCAGCTGCGCGCCTGCTGCTCACCGGCCACAGCGAGGACGCGGTGCAAATCACCTTGCCCAAGGGCAAGCAGGTGCAGATGCGCCTGGAATTCTGCCGCCGCGATGGCGACCGCGCCGAGGCCGGCACGCTCAAGGATGCCGGTGATGATCCGGACGTAACCCATGGCGCCCTGCTCTACAGCCAAGTGCGCCTGCTCGACGAGCCCGGCATCCGCTTCGTCGCCGGCCAGGGCGTCGGCACCGTGACCCGTCCCGGCCTGGTGCTGGGGGTCGGTGAGCCGGCGATCAACCCGGTGCCACGGCGGATGATCAGCGAGCACCTGCACCAGCTCGCCAGCGACTGCGCCTACCCGGGGGGCTTCGAAGTCACGGTGAATGTGCGCGGCGGCGAGCAACTGGCCCTCAAGACCATGAACCCACGCCTGGGCATCCTCGGCGGGTTGTCGATCCTCGGCACCAGTGGGATCGTCCGGCCCTTCTCCTGCTCGGCCTACATCGCCTCGATCCAGCAAGGCATCGACGTCGCCCACAGCAACGGCTACACGCACATCGCAGCCTGCACCGGCAACGCCAGTGAAGACACCATGCGCCACGTGTACAACCTGCCCGAGATTGCCCTGATCGAGATGGGCGACTTCGTCGGCGCGGTGCTCAAGCACCTGCGCAAGGTCCCAATGGCACGGCTGAGCCTGTGCGGTGGCTTCGGCAAGATCAGCAAGCTGGCGGCCGGGCACATGGACCTGCACAGCCGCAGCTCCAGCATCGACCTGCCACAACTGGCCGCCTGGGCAGCGGACATCGGCGCCGACAGCGAACTGCAAGCCGCCATCGTCGCGGCCAACACCAGCCAGCAAGCGCTGGCCCTGGCTCATGCGGCAGGGATCGCTCTCGGTGATGCAGTGTGTAGCCACGCCTTGGCCTTCGCCCGCAGCGTGGTGCCGGCACAGGTGCAGGTGGAGGTGTTCGCCATCGACCGTCAGGGCGGTATCGTTGGTCAGGCGGGTGTTTCATGACGGAGCGCATCCTGCTACTCGGCGGCGTCACCGAAGCCCTGGCCGTGGCGCGGCGGCTAGAGCCGCAACACATCTACAGCCTGGCCGGCATCGGTCGTGTGCCGCAAGACCTGGCCTGCCAGGTACGGGTCGGCGGCTATGGCGGCGCCGAGGGGTTGGCTGCCTTCCTACGCGAGGCCGGCATCAGCCTGCTGGTCGACGCCACCCACCCCTATGCCGCGCAGATCAGCCGCAATGCCGCGCAAGCCGCACAGGCGGCAGGGATTCCTTACTGGGCCCTGCACCGCCCGGCCTGGCAGGCACAGTCTGGGGATGACTGGCATGAGGTCGAGGACTGGGATGCCCTGAGCGAAGCCCTGCGTCCCTTCCAACGCCCGCTGTTCACCTTGGGCCGCGAGCCCCTGCAACATCTGCACGAGATTCCCGCGCACCAGTTCTGGACCCTGCGCGCCCTGGAGGCTTGCCCAGGCAACGAGCGTTGCGAAGTGATTGGCGCCCGCGGACCGTTTCACTTGGAAGACGAGCGCGTCTTGTTCGAACGTCGGCAAATCGACGTGCTGGTGAGCAAGAACAGCGGCAGCACCGCCACCGAGCCCAAGCTTGAGGTGGCCCGGGAGCGCGGCGTGCCGGTGCTGGTGCTGAAGCGGCCAGAATTGCCAGACGCCGATAGGACGTTCCTGGCTGCCGCCGAACTCATCGCGGCACTTGAGTTATAGAGCCACACTACCCAGGGAGACTCGTCAGGGCAGGAACAGTACGGATGCCTTGTCCGCTGACCGCTCCTACAACCGATGGAGATATCTCTCGCATAACTGACCGACGGGTCCGAGGCACTCGGATAGCCCATCGCCATCCCGCTGGCTTACACTAGCCACCTTCTCCCCTGGAAGACCTCGCTCATATGGAAATGCAATGGTGGATCTGGCTGGTATTCGGCTTCGGCCTGATCCTGCTTGAACTTGTCCTGCCCACATTCTTCATTCTCTGGTTCGGCATCGGTGCCGTGCTGGTGTCGCTCATCGCGTACCTGGCCCCCAGCCTGCAACTGGACATGCAGGTGCTGCTGTGGGTGGCGTTCTCGTCCATCACTACGGTCCTGTGGTTCAAGGTGTTTCGCAAGAAGAAGCCAGATACCCGCTGGACCGCCGACAGCGTCATCGGCGAGGTCGGCCTGCTCACCGCCACGGTCTCCGAATTCCAGAAAGGCCGTGTGCGGTTCCAGAAACCCATCCTCGGCAACGAGGAGTGGGTCTGCGTCGCCGATGCCGAGATCACTTCCGGCGAGCGCGTGCGCATCAGCGCCATCGAAGGCAATACCGTCCGGGTCACCCGGGCCTGACCAGCAAAAGGAAGCATTGATTCATGACCAGCCTCATCGTCGCCGGCACCCTTGCCGTATTCGCCCTCATAACCCTGTTCAAGGGGGTGCGCATCGTGCCCCAGGGCGAGGAGTGGATCGTCGAACGCCTGGGCCGCTACCACAGCACCCTCAAGCCCGGCCTGAACATCGTCATCCCTTACATGGACGTGGTCGCCTACCGCCTGCCGACCAAAGACATCATCCTCGACGTGCAACAACAGGAAATCATCACCCGCGACAACGCGGTGATCGTCGCCAACGCCCTGTGCTTCGCCAAGGTCGTCGACCCGCAGAAAGCCTCCTACGGCGTGCAGAATTTCTCCTTCGCCGTGACCAGCCTGACCATGACCTCGCTACGTGCCATCGTTGGCGCCATGGACCTGGACGAAGCGCTGTCGAGCCGCGAGCAGATCAAGGCGCGCCTGCGCGAGGCCATGTCCGAGCAGACAGAAGACTGGGGCGTGACCGTACGCTCGGTGGAGATCCAGGACATCAAGCCATCGGAGAACATGCAGACCGCCATGGAGCGCCAAGCCGCCGCGGAACGCGAGCGCAAGGCCGACGTGACCCGAGCCGAAGGCGCCAAGCAGGCAGCGATCCTCGAAGCCGAGGCGCGCCTGCAGGCAGCCAAGCTGGACGCCGAGGCGCAGATCAACCTGGCCGAGGCCTCGGCCCGCGCCATTTCCCTGGTCAAGGAAGCGGTCGGCAATGAAACCACGCCGGCCATGTACCTGCTGGGCGAACGCTATATCGGCGCCATGGAGAACCTGGCCGGCAGCGACAACGCCAAGGTCGTCGTATTGCCTGCCGACTTGCAGGAGACCGTGCGGGGCCTGCTGGGACGTGGCAAGCCCGCCTGATTGCCGAGCGAGGGCTTCCCTGGTGTTGCCGTCTTGAGGTAGGAGCCAGGACAGAAGTGCGGCACTTCACCGCACCCCCGGCATTTTTTCCTATACTCGGCGTTACAATAGCCACCACTGATTCCTGACCGGATCTCTCCATGCCCCCACATCGGCACATCGCCTGGATAGCCTGCTTGGCAGTGCTGTTCAACCTGCTGGCCATGCCGCTGTTATCGGCCGCGCCCAAGGGCTCGGCCGATCAGTTGCTGTGGGGAGCCTTCTGTTCCAGCGTCGCGGGCAAGGCAAAGGTCGATGTGCAGGCCCTGGCCAAGATCGACTTGGGCCAGCAAGGCGATGACCACTCCAACATGCAGCATTGCTGGTGCTGCTCCGGCACCCCGCCGTTGCTGGCCTTGCCGGGCCACGCGCCGCAGTTGCACAGCCCGCCGCTGCTTGCGATCGACCACACGCCCCCGCTAGCCAGCGACCAACCGACGCCACGCCAACTATGGCCGGCGCTCAACCCCCGCGCCTCTCCTCTGGCCTGAGTTCACTACGCTGTCTGCCTGAACCTGAACAGATCGGAGACCCAACCCATGCTCAAGCAAGCTCTAATCCTGGCAGCCCTGCTGTTGCCCGGCGCGTTCGCCAACGCCCACGAATACACTCAGGGCGACCTGCACATCGCCCATCCCTGGTCGCTGGAACTACCACCGAACGCACCGAACGTCGCCGCCTATTTCGTGGTGCACAACAACGGTAAGGAGGATGACCGCCTGATCAGCGTCGACAGCCCGATTACTGACGACGCGCAATTGCACGAGCACGTGAAGACCGACGCCGGCCTGATGAAAATGCAACAGGTGCCCAGCGTGACGGTGCCCGCAGGCCAGGACCTGACCTTCGCCCCCAGCGCCTACCATGTGATGCTGCTGCAGCCCAAGGACCGCAGCCTGCTCAGCGACGGCAAGCGCTTCCCGCTGACCCTGCACTTCGAGAAGGCCGGCGACATCACCGTCGAAGTCGCCGTGCAGAAGCAGGCCCCTGCCGACCAGCAGGAACACAGCCACACGCACTAACCGCCTGAGCGACGCTCGCCATGAGCACCTTGCGCAACCGGTTCGCCCGGACCACCCGCCCTGCCCGCAGGCGCGTCGGTGGCGGCTGGCTGAGCCTGTTCGCCATGTGGATGATCTTCATCGGCCCGCTGGTATCCCAGTCGATGCCGATGGAGCATCACGCCGGCATGGACATGTCCATGTCCATGTCTGCCGGGCACCACCATGCCGAGTCCGGCCATCGCGCCCCCGGCAACGATGGGCAATTGCATGTCCTGTGGGAGAAGTGCGGCTACTGCAGTCTGCTGTTCAACTGCCCGGCGCTGCCGCAGGCTGTCAGCCCGCTCAGTGCGAATGCTGCATGCCCGTCCACCCTCACCCCACTCCAGCCCCGCCAGGGACATGCCCTCCAGGCGGTATTCCCCGGTGCCCGCAGCCGCGCGCCGCCTGCCTCGATCAGCGCTTGACCACATCTTGCACGCCCGGGGCCCGCAGCCCCGCGCACCGTCATGACTGATCGACTGGAATCACTATGTCCGGCTGCACCCCTGTTTTGCATTTGTCCCTGCGCGGGACCATCGCCCTGCTCTGCGGCTCGCTACTCGCGCCCGTGGCCATGGCGGTCGACACCGGCCATGAAGGCCATGAACACGACCTGGCGGAACTGAGCCCAACGGTCATCACCGCCATCGCCCCCAGTTCGCCCCTGACCATCGTCACCAACCCCAAGGACCCACGCCAGCCGGTGCCGGCCAGCGACGGCGCCGACTACCTCAAGACCATTCCCGGCTTTTCCGCGATCCGCTCCGGCGGCACCAACGGCGACCCGGTACTGCGTGGCATGTTTGGCTCGCGCCTGAACATCCTCACCAACGGCGGCGTGATGCTCGGCGCCTGCCCCAACCGCATGGACGCCCCGACCTCGTACATTTCGCCCGAGACCTATGACCGCCTGACCGTGATCAAGGGTCCACAAAGCGTGGTCTGGGGCCCCGGCGGCTCGGCTGGGACCATCCTCTTCGAACGTGATCCGGAAAAATTCGGTGAGCTCGGCAGCCGGGTCAACGCCAGCCTGTTGGCTGGCTCCAACGGCCGCTTCGACAAGGTCCTCGATGCCGCGGCCGGCAACCGCCAGGTCTATGCCCGCTTCGTCGGCAACCAGTCGCGTTCCGATGACTATGAGGACGGCAACGGCGATACCGTGCCGTCACGCTGGGACAAGTGGAACGGTGACGTCACCCTCGGCTGGACGCCGGACGCCGACACCCTGCTCGAGCTCACCGCCGGCAAGGGCGATGGCGAGGCGCGCTATGCCGGGCGCGGTATGGACGGCTCGCAGTTCAAGCGTGAAAGCCTGGGCCTGCGCTTCGAGAAGTCCAACCTCGGCGAGGTGCTGGACAAGGTCGAGGCCCAGGTCTACTACAACTACGCCGACCATGTGATGGACAACTACAGCCTGCGCACGCCCTCCGGCAGCGGCATGATGGGCATGCCGATGGTCAGCAATGTCGATCGTCGCACCCTCGGTGCGCGGATCAAGGCCACCTGGCACTGGGCCGACGTGCAACTGGTCAGCGGCATCGACGCACAGACCAACGAACACCGCCAGCGCGGCGGCATGGGCGTCGACGCGCACAAGGGGCAGTCCTGGACCAAGGACGCGGACTTCCACAACTATGGGGTATTCGGCGAATTGACCTGGTACAGCACCGAGCAAGATCGCCTGATCACCGGCGCACGCCTGGACCGCGCCTCGGCCAAGGACTTCCGCCAAGCCAGCGCCACCAGCGGCAACACCCGCGCCGACACCTTGCCCAGCGGCTTCGTGCGTTACGAGCACGACCTCACGGCCATCCCTGCCACCACCTATATCGGCCTGGGCCATGCCCAGCGCTTTCCCGACTACTGGGAGCTGTTCTCGCCCAAGTCCGGCCCAGCCGGTTCGGTCAACGCCTTCGACAGCATCAAGCCGGAGAAGACCACCCAGCTCGACTTCGGCATCCAGTACCAAGGCGAGCGCCTGGACGCCTGGGCGTCCGGCTATGCTGGGCAGATCCGCGACTACATCCTGTTCGACTACCGCAGCGGCATGATGGGCATGCCCAGCTCGCGGGCGCAGAACATCGATGCGCGGATCCTGGGTGGCGAACTCGGCGCCGCCTACAAACTGACGGAAAACTGGAAAGCCGACGCCACCCTCGCCTACGCTTGGGGCAAGAACAGCAGTGATGGCAAGGCGCTACCCCAGATGCCACCCTTGGAAAGCCGCCTGGGCCTGACCTACAGCCAAGACGACTGGAGCGCTGGTGCGCTGTGGCGCGTGGTGGCGGCGCAAAACCGCATCGCCCAGGACTCCGGCAACGTGGTGGGCAAGGACTACGAGAAGAGCGCCGGATTCGGCGTGTTCTCGCTCAATGGCGCCTACAAGGTGAACAACAACCTCAAGCTCAGCGCGGGCGTCGACAACCTCTTCGACAAAGCCTACGCCGAACACTTGAACCTGGCCGGGAATGCCGGGTTCGGCTACCCGGCCACGGACCCGCAGCCGGTGAACGAGCCAGGCCGGACCTTCTGGACCAAGGTCGATATCAGCTTCTGACACTCACAACGGGCGCGGCGATGACCGCGCCCTACACCTTGCCTGATGGGAGGTTCCATGAGCGAACCACGCATTTCCTTCTACAACCTGGCCTGGCGCTGGCATTTCTACGCCGGGCTATTCGTCGCCCCCTTCATGATCCTGCTGGCGGTCACCGGGATCATCTACCTGTTCAAGCCGCAGCTAGACCCGCTGCTGTACCGCGACCTGATGGTGGTCGAGGCCGGCCATCAGCGCCAGGGCGCCGACGTCCTGCTCGCCGAGGTGCGCCAGGCCTATCCCCAAGGCCATGTCGGCCAGTACCTGCCGCCGCTGGATGCCGGACGCAGCGCGCAGTTCGTGGTGCACGACGGCGGGCGTGAGCTGAATGTCTTCGTCGACCCCTACAGCGGCAAACTGCTGGGCGAGCAGGACAGCAAGTACAATCTGCAGGCCGTTGCCCGGGCCCTGCACGGCGAGTTGATGGTCGGCACCTTGGGCGACCGCCTGGTAGAACTGGCCGCTGGCTGGGGCGTCGTCCTAGTGGTGTCCGGCCTGTATCTATGGTGGCCGCGCGGACGCAGCAGCGCCGGCGTGTTGTGGCCACGCCTGAATGCCCGCGGCCGCCTGCTGTGGCGCGACCTGCATGCGGTCAGCGGCTTCTGGGGCGCGGCGCTGCTGCTGTTGATGCTGCTCAGCGGCATGACCTGGACCGGTTTCTGGGGCAAGCAGTACGCCGACCTGTGGAACCGCTTTCCAGCGGCCATGTGGAACGACGTGCCGCAGTCCGACCAGCAGGCCCGAGAACTCAACAGCGCGCACCGCCAGACCGTGCCCTGGGCCATGGAGAACACGCCGATGCCGCAGTCCGGCGCCCATGCCGAACATGCCGGGCATCACATGATGTCCAGCGCGCCTGCCGCGCCACAGGTCAGCCTGCAGCAGGTCGAAGACATCGCCAGCACCCGCCAGGTCGAGCCCGGCTACAGCATCACCCTGCCCACCACCGCCGAAGGCGTCTACACCATCGCGGTGTTCGCCGACGACCCGCGCAACGACGCTACCCTGCATGTCGACCAGTACACCGGCAAGGTCCTGGCCGACGTGCGTTGGCAGGACTACAGCCCGGTCGCCCGCGCCACCGAGCTGGGGGTGATGCTGCATGAGGGCAAGATGTTCGGGCCGCTCAACCAGATCATCATCCTACTGGTGTGCCTGATGATTCTCCTGGGCTCGGTCAGCGGCCTGGTGATGTGGTGGAAGCGCCGGCCTACTGGCGGGCTTGGGGTGCCGCCACTGCGGCATGACCTGCCACGCTGGAAGACCGCCGTGGGGGTGATGCTGGTGCTGGGCGTCGCTTTCCCGCTGGTCGGAGTGTCGATGCTGGTGATGTGGTTGATCGATAGCCGGGTGGTGCGGCACAAGGTGCTCGCCAGGGCTTGAGCCAATGCTGCCTGGCAAGGGCTGCGCCGTTGTTCGCGGGGCAAGCCCTGATGCCAGTCAGCTAAGGTGGTGCCTCATGAGTCTTGGGGCCGCTTCGCGCCCCTGTCGCGACACAAGGCCGCAGGTACAGCGCCGAATTGCAGAGCAACGTCGCTAGGCCGCGCCCCCCCCGATCGAAACGCCCGTGTTAGCCTACTTCGCTTTCTCACGACAAGATCGATCCTCGATGGAATACAAGCCCATGACACGGACCTCATCCACACCGACAGATGACCAGCATCTGCAACGCAACCTGACCAACCGCCACATTCAACTGATCGCCATCGGTGGCGCCATCGGCACCGGCCTGTTCATGGGCTCGGGCAAGACTATCAGCCTGGCGGGCCCGTCGATCATCTTCGTCTACATGATCATCGGCTTCATGCTGTTCTTCGTCATGCGCGCCATGGGCGAGTTGCTACTGTCGAATCTGGAATACAAGTCGTTCATCGACTTCTCCGCCGACCTGCTCGGTCCTTGGGCGGGTTACTTCACCGGCTGGACCTACTGGTTCTGCTGGGTCATCACCGGCATCGCCGACGTGATCGCAATCGCCGCCTATTCGCAGTTCTGGTTCCCCGACCTGCCGCAATGGATACCGGCGCTGGCCTGCGTTGGCGTACTGCTGTCGCTGAACCTGATCACCGTGAAGCTGTTCGGCGAGATCGAGTTCTGGTTCGCCATGATCAAGATCGTCGCCATCCTCGCCTTGGTCGCCACCGGCCTGTACATGGTCTTTAGCGGCTTCGAGTCGCCGGCCGGGCGCACCGCCAGCCTGGCCAACCTGTGGAATGACGAAGGCATGTTCCCCCATGGCCTGATGGGGTTTTTCGCCGGTTTCCAGATCGCCGTCTTCGCCTTTGTCGGCATCGAGCTGGTAGGCACCACCGCCGCCGAGGCGAAGAACCCCGAGCGCACCCTGCCACGGGCCATCAACTCGATCCCGATCCGCATCATCATGTTCTACGTGCTGGCGCTGATCGCCATCATGGCCGTCACTCCCTGGCGTGACGTGGTGCCCGGCAAGAGCCCGTTCGTCGAGCTGTTCGTCTTGGCCGGGCTGCCGGCAGCGGCCAGCGTGATCAACTTCGTGGTACTGACCTCCGCAGCTTCGTCGGCCAACAGCGGCGTGTTTTCCACCAGCCGCATGCTGTTCGGCCTGGCCCAACAAGGCGATGCACCAAAAAGCTTCGAGACCCTGTCGCGGCGCAATGTCCCGGCAAACGGCCTGTACTTCTCCTGCACCTGCCTGCTACTGGGCGCCGCATTGATCTACGTGATCCCCGACCTGGTCGAAGCCTTCACCCTGGTGACCACCGTCTCGGCGATCCTGTTCATGTTCGTCTGGTCGCTGATCCTGTTGTCGTACCTGAACTACCGCAAACAGCGCGCAGCGTTGCACCAGGCCTCTAAGTACAAGATGCCTGGCGGGCGTTTCATGTGCCATGTGTGCCTGACCTTCTTCGCCTTCATCCTGGTGCTGCTGAGCCTGGAAGACGATACCCGCCAGGCGCTGATCGTCACGCCGCTGTGGTTCGTGCTACTGGCCGTCACCTACCAGTTCGTACGGCGCAACCGTCACCAGGCGTTGTCGTCCCAGGCCGACTGAGCCTGCGGCAGGCTGCGCACCAACACGGCGCAGCCTGCACCTTCCCCCACCCCAGCACGGTGCAAGCCCCCTTGGCATACCTCGCAAAACCGCGGGTTTGAGCGTGCTGCAAGTCGGCACATCACTTGCACAAGCCTCTCTTCGTGTCGCCACCACTCGAACAACAACGGAGAGAGCACATGAAGCGTCGCAGCCTGATCAAGGCCGTTACCCTCAGCGCAGGCCTGGCCGCCATGGGCCTGAGCTGGACTATCCAGGCCGCCGAGACCATCAAGGTCGGTATCCTGCATTCGCTGTCCGGAACCATGGCGATTTCCGAGACCTCGCTCAAGGATATGGCGCTGATGACCATCGAGCAGATCAATGCCAAGGGCGGGGTCAATGGCAAGCTACTGGAGCCGGTGGTCGTGGACCCAGCGTCGAACTGGCCGCTGTTCGCCGAGAAGAGCCGCCAACTGCTGACCCAAGACAAGGTCGCGGTGGTGTTCGGCTGCTGGACCTCGGTGTCGCGCAAGTCGGTACTACCGGTGTTCGAAGAACTCAATGGCCTGCTGTTCTACCCGGTGCAATATGAAGGCGAAGAGCTTTCGCCGAATGTGTTCTACACCGGTGCGGCGCCTAACCAGCAGGCCATCCCGGCGGTGGAATACCTGATGAGCGAGGAAGGCGGCGGCGCCAAGCGCTACTTCCTGCTCGGCACCGATTACGTCTACCCACGCACCACCAACAAAATCCTGCGCGCGTTCCTGCACAGCAAGGGCGTGGCCGACAAGGACATCGAAGAGGTGTACACGCCGTTCGGCCACAGCGACTACCAAACCATCGTCGCCAACATCAAGAAGTTCTCCGCCGGCGGCAAGACGGCGGTCATCTCCACCGTCAATGGCGACTCCAACGTGCCCTTCTACAAGGAACTGGCCAACCAAGGCCTGAAGGCCACGGAGGTGCCGGTAGTGGCGTTCTCCGTGGGTGAAGAGGAACTGCGCGGCATCGACACCAAACCCCTGGTTGGCCACCTGGCGGCGTGGAACTACTTCGAGTCGGTGGACAACCCGGTCAACCAGCAATTCGTCGCCGACTGGAAAGCCTACGCCAAGGCCAAGAACCTGCCGGGCGCCGACAAGGCCGTGACCAACGACCCGATGGAGGCCACCTACGTCGGCATCCATCTGTGGGCCCAGGCCGTGGAGAAGGCCCAGTCCACCGATGTCGACAAGGTCCGCGAAGCCTTGGCTGGCCAGAGCTTCAACGCGCCGTCGGGCTACACCCTGACCATGGACAAGACCAATCACCACCTGCACAAGCCGGTGATGATCGGCGAGATCCAGGACGACGGCCAGTTCAGCGTGGTCTGGGAGACCGAGCAACCGCTGCGGGCACAGCCGTGGAGCCCGTTCATCCCGGGCAACGACAAGCGTCCGGATTATGCAGTGAAGGGTAACTGAGGCAGCGGGGCCGCTATGCGGCCCAGTCGCGGGCAAGCCCGCTCTTACAACGACACCGCGTTTACCTGTAGGAGCGGGCTTGCCCGTGATTGGCCCGCCCAGGCGACACCGTTTCAACTCCCCGACGAGATCCCGATATGCCCAAGGCACTCTCCCGTCTCCTCCTCGCTCTTGTCCTGCTGCTGCCCCTGGCAGGCCAGGCTAGCGAAGGCGAATTCTTCCTCGCCGCCAAGCCCAACGAGCAGGCTCGCCTGCTCCAGGACTGGGCGGCGCAACCCGATCCGACCCGGCTCGCCCTGCTTATGTCGCTCAAGCAAGGGCGCATCGCCTCGGACGACACCCGCAAGGTCCGCCTGAACAACCGCCTGCGCAGCCTGATCGACAACGCCCTGGCCAGCCACCAGTTGCTCAGCGATGACAGCCAGGTGCGGCTGGCGGCGGCCAAACAATTGCAAAAGAGCGCGCAACCGGCGCAGGTGGCCTTCCTCGACCGGCGCTTCGCCAGAGAATCCGACGCCGCCGTGCAAGCCGCCCTGGCCCTGGCCTTGGCCAACCTGCAACTGGCCGCCAGCGAGCCTGCGGTACGCCTGGCCGCTGTGCGCCTGCTGGGTGAAACCGGCGACCCACTGGCCCGCACCCGCCTGGAATCCCTGCTCGAACCCGGAGTGGAAAGCGATGCCGCCGTGCGCACCGCCGCCGAAACCAGCCTCGCCCAGGTCAAACGCAAACTGCTGGTCGGCGAGTTGCTCGGCCAGGCCTTCAGTGGCCTATCGCTGGGCTCGATCCTGCTGCTAGCGGCGCTGGGCCTGGCAATCACCTTCGGCTTGCTAGGGGTGATCAACATGGCCCACGGCGAGATACTCATGCTCGGCGCCTACACCACCTACATGGTCCAGGTGCTGGTGCAACGCCTGGCGCCGGGAGCCATCGAGTTCTACCCGCTGATCGCCCTGCCCGTGGCCTTCGCCGTCAGCGCCGGGGTCGGCATGCTGCTCGAACGCACCATCATTCGCCACCTCTACGGCCGCCCACTGGAAACCCTGCTGGCGACCTGGGGCATCAGCCTGATCCTGATCCAGGCCATCCGCTTGCTGTTCGGCGCGCAGAACGTCGAAGTGAGCAACCCCGCCTGGTTGTCCGGCGGCGTGCAAGTGCTACCTAACCTGGTACTGCCCTACAACCGCCTAGTGATCATCGTCTTCGCCCTGGCCGTGGTGCTGCTCACCTGGCTGCTGCTCAACCGCACCCGCCTGGGCCTGAACGTGCGTGCCGTCACCCAGAACCGCAACATGGCGGCGTGCTGCGGGGTCAGCACCGGCCGCGTGGACATGCTCGCCTTCGGCCTTGGCTCCGGCATCGCCGGCCTGGGCGGCGTGGCCCTGAGCCAGGTCGGCAATGTCGGCCCGGACCTCGGCCAGAGCTACATCATCGACTCGTTCCTGGTGGTGGTGCTCGGCGGTGTCGGACAGCTCGCCGGCAGCCTCTGGGCCGCCTTCGGCCTGGGCATTGCCAACAAACTGCTGGAGCCGCAGATCGGTGCCGTGCTCGGCAAGATCCTCATCCTTGCGCTGATCATCCTGTTCATCCAGAAGCGTCCGCAAGGCCTGTTCGCCCTCAAGGGACGGGTAATCGACTGATGAACCAGCCACTGCTTGTCACTGCCACGCAAAAAGCCGGGCCACGCCTGTCGCTGGCCTTGGGCGCCGCCGTCGTCCTGGTGCTGCTGGCGCTGCCCCTGTTGTCACTGCTGCCCGCCGAGCACAGCCTGCACGTCTCGGCCTACACCCTGACCCTGGTCGGCAAGATCCTCTGCTACGCCATCGTTGCCCTGGCCCTGGACCTGGTCTGGGGCTACGCCGGGCTGCTCTCTCTTGGCCATGGCCTGTTCTTCGCCCTCGGCGGCTACGCCATGGGCATGTACCTGATGCGCCAGGCCGCAGGCGATGGCCTGCCGGCTTTCATGGCCTTCCTGTCATGGACGGAGTTGCCCTGGTACTGGGCCGGCACCCAGCACTTCGCCTGGGCCCTGTGCCTGGTGGTCCTGGCGCCGGGACTGTTGGCCCTGGTGTTCGGCTGGTTCGCCTTTCGCTCGCGGATCAAGGGCGTGTATTTCTCGATCATGACCCAGGCCCTGACCTTCGCCGGCATGCTGCTGTTCTTCCGCAACGAGACGGGCTTCGGCGGCAACAACGGCTTCACCAGCTTCCGCAGCATCCTGGGCTTCGATATCGCTGCGCCGGGCACCCGCGCGGTGCTGTTCCTGCTCACTGTGGCGCTGTTGCTGGCCAGCCTTTACCTGGGTTGGTTCCTTGCCCGCAGCAAGTTCGGCCGGGTGCTCACCGCCCTGCGCGATGCCGAGAACCGCCTGATGTTCTGTGGCTACGACCCGCGCGGCTTCAAGCTGCTGGTCTGGGTGCTCAGCGCCGTGCTGTGCGGCCTGGCCGGCGCACTGTACGTGCCCCAGGTCGGCATCATCAACCCAAGCGAAATGTCTCCGACCAACTCCATCGAAGCCGCCGTGTGGGTCGCCCTCGGCGGGCGCGGCACGCTGATCGGACCGCTGCTCGGCGCCGGCCTGGTCAATGGCATGAAGAGCTGGTTCACCGTGGCGTTCCCGGAGTTCTGGCTGTTCTTCCTCGGCGCGCTGTTCATCCTAGTGACCCTGTACCTGCCCAAGGGCGTGGTGGGTCTGCTGAAGAAAAGGAACCAAGCATGAGATGCCTACCCCTGCCGCCCGTGCATCCTGAGTTCATGCTCGAACCGGTCTTCGACAAGGACGTCATCGACGGCACCGGCCGCGATGCGATCGGCCTCGGCCAGCGCCGCGAACCCGGCCTGAACGTGCGTCACGGCACGGTTCTCACCCTCGAGGACATCAGCGTCAGCTTCGATGGCTTCAAGGCGCTGAACAGCCTGAACCTGTACATCGGCGTCGGCGAGCTGCGCTGCATCATCGGCCCCAACGGTGCCGGCAAGACCACGCTGATGGACGTCATCACCGGCAAGACCCGGCCCGACACCGGCAGTGCCTGGTTCGGCGACACCCTCGACCTGACCCGCATGAGCGAAGTGCAGATCGCCCAGGCCGGAATCGGCCGCAAGTTCCAGAAGCCCACGGTGTTCGAGGCCCTGACGGTCTACGAGAACCTGGAGTTGGCGCAGAAGACCAACAAGTCGGTGTGGGCCAGCCTGGCCGCTCGGCTCAGCGACGAACAGCGCCAGCGCATCGATGAGGTGCTGCAAACCCTGCGCCTGCAACCCTTGGCCCGGCATCAAGCTGGCTTGCTGTCCCATGGCCAGAAGCAGTTCCTGGAGATCGGTATGCTGCTGATGCAGGACCCGCAGCTGTTGTTGCTCGACGAACCGGTAGCGGGCATGACCGATGCCGAGACCGAGTTCACCGCTGAGCTGTTCAAGAGCCTGGCCGGCAAGCACTCGCTGATGGTGGTCGAGCACGACATGGGCTTCGTCGGCAGCATTGCCGACCATGTCACCGTGCTGCACCAAGGCAGCGTGCTAGCCGAAGGTTCGCTGGAGCAGGTGCAGGAAGACGAGCGGGTAATCGAAGTTTATCTGGGCCGCTAGAACGACGCGCGCACTGTAGGAGCGGATACTCATATGCTGAAAATCGACACCCTGCACCAGTACTACGGTGGCAGCCACATCCTGCGCGGCCTGTCCTTCGAGGCCAAGGTCGGCGAAGTCACCTGCCTGCTCGGCCGCAACGGCGTGGGCAAGACCACCCTGCTGCGCTGCCTGATGGGCCTGCTGCCCGCCCGCGAGGGCAGCGTGCACTGGGAAGGCAAGGCCATCACCACACTCAAACCGCAGCAACGGGTGCAAGCCGGCATCGCCTACGTGCCCCAAGGTCGCGAAATCTTCCCGCGCTTGACCGTGGAAGAAAACCTACTGATGGGCCTGTCGCGCTTCAGCGCCCGTGAGGCCCGCGAGGTGCCGGCCTTCATCTACGAGTTGTTCCCGGTGCTGGAGCAGATGAAACAGCGCCGTGGCGGCGACCTGTCCGGCGGCCAGCAGCAACAATTGGCCATCGGCCGCGCCCTGGCCAGCCGGCCACGCCTGTTGATCCTCGACGAACCCACCGAAGGCATCCAGCCCTCGGTGATCAAGGAGATCGGCGCAGTGATTCGCCAGCTCGCCGCCCGCGGCGACATGGCCATCCTGCTGGTGGAGCAGTTCTATGACTTCGCCGCCGAATTGGCCGACCAGTACCTGGTGATGGCCCGTGGCGAGATCATCCAGCGTGGCCGCGGTGAAAACATGCAAGCTGAGGG
Organism: Pseudomonas sp. X10; assembly: GCF_054889225.1. Lineage (NCBI taxonomy): Bacteria > Pseudomonadati > Pseudomonadota > Gammaproteobacteria > Pseudomonadales > Pseudomonadaceae > Pseudomonas > Pseudomonas sp. X10. The sequence continues at coordinate 5,108,648 of NZ_CM142677.1, forward strand.
TGTGCGCGGCCTGGTAACCATTTAATCTGCACGCATTCCCCTTGCGAGAAGCTGTGATGAGTCATTCGATCCGCGATGCCCTGCCCCAGGATCTGCCAGGCATCCTCGACATCTATAACGACGCCGTGCTCAACACCACGGCGATCTGGAACGAACAACCGGTCGACCTGGCCAACCGCCAAGCCTGGTTCGACGCCCGCCAGCAGCAGGGCTACCCGATCCTGGTGGCGGCGGATGAAAGCGGCGTGCTGGGCTATGCCTCATTCGGCGACTGGCGGCCGTTCGAGGGCTTCCGCTACAGCGTCGAGCACTCGGTGTACATCCGCAATGACCAGCGCGGCAAGGGCCTGGGGCCGTTGCTGATGCAGGCGCTGATCGAACGGGCACGGGCCGCAGGCAAGCATGTGATGGTCGCGGCCATCGAGAGCGGCAATGTCGCATCGATCCGTCTGCACCAGCGCCAAGGCTTCGTGGTGACCGGGCAGATGCCGCAGGTAGGAGTGAAGTTCGGCCGCTGGCTGGACCTGACCTTCATGCAGTTGGTATTGAGCCCAGGGGCTGAGCCCAAGGCTTGAAGCCCTGCGAGATCCTGTAGGAACAACGGTTCGGCGCGCCTACAGGTCCGGCGCTAGTCTTACATCTGGGTAAACCTGCCCAGCCGCTGCCGGAGCATGCTGTTCTCACTGCGCAGTTGCTGCACCTCTTCGAGCAGCTCCAGCGCCAGCGCCACCCCTTCCCATTCCAGTTCCAGCTCCTGGTGAAGCTTGGCCGCGCGCTTGATCACCAACGGGGCCTGGTCGTCGAACAGCCAGTCGTCCGGCGTTCGCCCCGAAGGTTCAACGATGCCGTGCTCGACGATTTCGATCACGCAATCGGCCGAAAGGTCAGCCTCCTGGCAGAGGGTTCGCATGTCCAGTTGAACGATCAGGGTGCTGCTCATGATCAACTACTCCATTGTGTCCTCGGGTTGAACGCAGCCTTCTCCGAAAGCTGGCTCCAAAGTTCGCGGGCGGCTGCATCGGACTGGCTCGGCATGACCACCTTCAGCTGGGCATAGAGGTCACCGCGCTGGCCCTGCTTGTTGGCCAGGCCCATGCCCTTGACCCGCAGGCGCTGCCCGCTCTGGCTGTCGGGGCGGATGGTCAGGTTGATCTTGCCGGTCAGGGTCGGCACCGCGACCTTGGTGCCCAAGGCGGCCTCCCAAGGCGCCAGAGGCACGGTGATGATCAGGTCATGACCTTCGACATCGAACAGCGGGTGCGGTGCCATGCGGATGGTCAGGAACAGGTCGCCGTTGGCGCCGCCACCGACTCCCGGCGCCCCTTGGCCCTTGAGGCGGATGCGCTCGCCATCGCTGACGCCAGCGGGAATCTTCACGTTGAGGGTCTTGGTGGTATGACCGGTGCGCTGGCCGTTGGCGTTGTACTGCGGCACTTGGAAGCTGATCTTCTTCGACTCAGTGCTCAGGGTCTCCTCGAGGAAGATCGCCAGTTCCATTTCCACGTCCTGCCCCCGCCTACCGGCACTGTGCTGCTGACCACGACCAAAAGGGTTGCCGCCACGCGCACCGAAGATCGAACTGAAGAAATCGGAAAAGTCGCCGCTCTCGAAACCACCATTGCCGCCACGGCTTTCCCAGCCCGGTGGCCCCTGGAATGGCCGGCCATGCTGGCCGTACTTGCGCAGTTCGTCGTATTCGGCACGTTTTTCCGGGCTGCTCAAGGCCTCATAGGCCTCGTTGGCCTCCTTGAATTTGTCTTCGGCGTCACGCTCCTTGCTGACGTCGGGGTGATACTTGCGCGCCAATTTGCGGTACGCGGCCTTGATCGCCTTGTCGTCCGCCGTCGGCTCGACGCCCAGTATCTTGTAGTAGTCTTTGAAGTCCATCTAAGGCATCACCGTAAAATTATTCAATGCATCCGTAGATTGGGGTCAAGCATAGCCTTTCAAGGCGTCATTGGCTTTGCCGCAAGACAGACAATCGGTCTTGATTCTGCTGGCCACTGGCATAAACTGCGCGGCCGTTTTGCCTCCGGAAGCTTCTCCCCATGTCTGACGTATCCCCGGCCCGTGCCTGCGGCATCGATTTCGGCACCTCCAACTCCACGGTCGGCTGGCACCGCCCCGGCGTCGAATCGCTGATCACTCTGGAAGACGGCAAGATCACCCTGCCGTCGGTGGTCTTCTTCAATATCGAGGAGCGTCGCCCGGTTTACGGCCGCCTGGCTCTGCACGAATACCTGGAAGGCTACGAAGGGCGCCTGATGCGCTCGCTCAAGAGCCTGCTCGGCTCCAAGCTGATCAAGCACGACACCAGCGTGCTGGGCACTGCCCTGCCATTCAAGGACCTGCTGGGGATGTTCATCGGCGAGTTGAAGAAACGTGCCGAGGCCAACGCCGGACGCAGCTTCGACGAAGTGGTGCTGGGGCGCCCGGTGTTCTTCGTCGACGAAGACCCGGCCGCCGACCAGGAGGCCGAGGACACCCTGGCCGAAGTCGCGCGCAAGATCGGCTTCAAGGAAGTCTCCTTCCAGTACGAGCCCATTGCCGCAGCCTTCGACTACGAGTCGGGCATCAGCCGTGAAGAATTGGTGCTGATCGTCGATATCGGCGGTGGTACCTCGGACTTCTCCTTGGTGCGCCTGGCGCCGGAGCGCCACCTGCTCGACGACCGCCACAGCGACATCCTCGCCACCGGTGGCGTGCACATTGGCGGTACCGACTTCGACAAGCAGCTCAGCCTGCAGGGCGTGATGCCGCTGTTCGGCTATGGCAGCCGGATGAAGAGCCAGGCGTTGATGCCGACCAGCTACCACCTCAACCTGGCCACCTGGCACACCATCAACTCGGTGTACTCGCAGAAATCGCAACTAGCCCTAGGCAGCATGCGCTACGACATCGAGGACACCCTGGGCATCGACCGCCTGTTCAAGCTGATCGAACAACGCGCCGGGCACTGGCTGGCCATGGAAGTGGAGGCCAGCAAGATCGAACTGACCGAAGCCGAAAGCCGCCAGGTCGACCTGGGCCGTATCGAACCGGGATTGATGGCAGACCTGACCCGCCCACTGTTCGAAGACGCCATCGACAACCTGCTCGAACGCGTGCGCGGCAGCGTCACCGAGTTGCTGACCAGAGCCGGTGTCCGCGAGGCCCAGGTCGACACCGTGTTCTTCACTGGCGGCTCCAGCGGCATCCCGGCACTGCGCCAGAGCGTCGCGGCCATGCTGCCCAATGCACGGCATGTGGAAGGCAACATCTTCGGCAGCATCGGCAGCGGCCTGGCGATCGAAGCCCGCAAGCGCTATGGCACGGCCTGATACCCCTGGGCGTAACGCTGTCGTTTGGCTTGGGGTCGCTGCGCGCCCCATCGCCACACTAGGTCGCTCCGACAAGGCCCGTCAGACCAGTTCGGCGCGGCGCAACTCACTCTTCAGGTACGCATAGTAGATCGGCCCTGCCACCACCCCCGGCAGGCCGAACGCGGCCTCGAACACCAGCATCGCCAGCAGTAGCTCCCAAGACTTGGCGCTGATCTGGCCGCCAACGATGCGTGCGTTGAGGAAGTACTCGACCTTGTGGATAAGGATCAGGTAGCCCAGCGCGGCCACCGCCACCCAGATCGACAGCGACAGGCCGACGATGGTGATCAGGGTGTTGGATATCACATTGCCAATCACCGGCAGGAGCCCCAGCAGGAAGGTCAGGACAATGAGCGTCTTGGTCAACGGCAGGTGTACGTCGAACAACGGGAAGATCACGGCCAGGAAGATCCCGGTGAAGAAAGTGTTGAGCAGGGAAATCTTGATCTGCGCGAAAACGATGTTGCGGAAGGCCTGCACCAACAGGTTCAAGCGCTCGAACAGCGCGGCGGCCAGCGGCTTGCGCCGGGACAGGTCGGGCATGCGCTGCAACGCGACGATGGCGCCCAGGATCATGCCGATCAGCAAGGTGACGAACATGTGCGCCGCGCCCTTGCCAACCAGTTGCAGCTCCCCCAGATGGCTCTTGAGCCAATCGCCGATGGCCACCTTGAACTCGGCGGCACTGGCCGGCAGGTAGGCGTCGACGAAAGGCGGTAACTGGCCGCGGGCCTGGTCCACCAGGATCATGAACCGGTCCAACGAGGCGCCAGGGTTTTCCGCCTCATGCAGGAGGAAGCTGAAGGCACCGGCAAACAGCAGGGTCAGGGTGCTGACCACCAGAGTGCCGAGCAATGCCACCGCCAGCCAGCGCGCCCGCTGCCCGGCGATCAGCGGTTGCAGCCTGGGCGTGAGCATGTTCACCAGCTCGAACACCAGCAAGCCCGCCAGAAGGCTGGGCAACAGCTTCAGCGGCAAGGCGAGCAACAGCCCGGTCAGGACAATGATCCAGCTGGCCAGGGTGATCTGGCGGGCAGTGAAGGTCATACAACCTCGGCAGGCGACTGCGGGAAAACGCGCAGTCTGCCAGCCTTCGCCCGGCAGGCATAGAGGGTTGGCCAGCACTCAGCCAGCAATGACCCCATGCCCCGGGCGCCAGCTCATTTATTCTTCAGACACTCACTCATGTAGGTCCTGCGTTCATCGCCCTTGAGCGACTGGGCCGTAGCTTCGGCATTGCACTTGGTCATCTTCTCCTGCTGAGTGAGTTTCTTGGCCTTCAGGCAGGTGCTCATGAACGCTTTGCGCTCATCCCCTTTCAGTTCCTTAGTGGTCGCTTCGGCATTGCAGGTCGCCATCTTCTGCTGTTGCGTATTGGCGGCAAATCCTTGCGCGCACATCAACATTCCTACCAACAGCAACGGTACACGCACCATTCTCATGGAGTGATCTCCTTTTCACCGCGCCCTCTGCGCGACGTTGGCCTCAGTGTAGACAAGATTTTTTACAAGTCAGGGCCCGCTCAAGCCCTCCGGGCCTGGCGCCGGTAGTGCTCCGGAGTGCAATGGGCCTGGCGCTGGAACATGGCGATGAAGGCCGACGGACTGCTATAGCCCAGGTCATAAGCGATGGACTGGATCGGTGTATCGGCCTCCAGCGCTTCGATGGCCCGCAGGAACCGCAAGCGCAGGCGCCATTCGCCGAAACTGATGCCCAGCTCACGGAGGAACTGGCGGGCCAGGGTTCGTTCGCTGACATGGATGCGACCTGCCCAGTCAGCCAGCGGACGGTTGTCCCCCGGTTCGGCGTGCAGGGCTTCGAGAACCTGGCGCAGGCCAACGCTGCGGGCATAGGGCAGGTAGCAGGTCTGGGTCGGGGCCTGGTGCAACTGGTCGATCAGGACCTGTACCAGGCGCTGGTCGCACTCGCTCTGGGCCACCCTGAGGTCACGACGGGCGAAATCGCCGAGGATGGCCTTGAGGATATCGCTGATCACCAGGCTGCACGCCTCCTGCGGCAGATCGTGGCACAGGCTGCGGTCTAGGTAGACGGAGCGGTAGACGATGGCCTGGGGGTTGTAGCAGCTATGCTCGGTGCCTGGCGGCACCCACACCGCGTAATGCGGGGGCGAAATAAAGCGCTGGCCGTCGATGTCCAGGTGCATCACCCCACGGGAGGCGTAGTTGAGCTGGCCCCAAGGATGGCGGTGCGCAGCGCTGTGGGTATCGGCACCGAACTCGTCGTAGCGGAAGTACACCGGTGCCGGCAACTGCTCGAACCGGGGAATATCGAGGTATTTGCGAGTCATACTGTCTGCTTCGATGGGCAGGTTGTCTGGATGGAAGTATAAGCTTGTCAACGGACAGGGTGATAATGCGGCCTGCCTTATCAAGAGTCCGCTTCACATGAATTATGCGTTTCCATTGCTGGCGATCCTGATCTGGGCCGGCAATACCGTGGTCACCAAAATGTCGGCCGGGGCCATCTTCCCGGCCGAGATCGGCTTCTACCGCTGGCTGCTGGCGGGGCTGCTGTTCACCCCCTTCCTGCTGCGCCCGGTGTGGCGCAACCGCGCGGCGATCCGCCCGCACTTGGGCAAGGTCTTCGTGCTGGGCGTGCTGGGCATGGCGATATACCAAAGCCTGGCCTACTTCGCTGCAGGCATCACCAGCGCCACCAACATGGGCATCATCCTCTCGCTGATGCCACTGATGTCGCTGGCCCTCTCGATCGCCTGGCTGGGCCAACGCCTGACCTTCGGCGCGTTGATCGGGGCAGTGGTGTCCTTCGTCGGGGTGCTGGAGGTGGTTTCCGCCGGTAATCCACAGGCGCTGCTGCACCAAGGCCTGAACAGTGGAGACCTGCTGATGCTGGTCGCGACCCTCGCCTACGCCCTCTACAGCACCCTGCTGAAGAAATGGCAATTGCGCCTGCCGCAGTTGCAGTTGCTCTATCTCCAGGTGTTGGTAGCGATCATCGTGCTACTGCCGTTGTTCTTGCTGTCGCCGAAGACCGGCCTGGGCACGGGCAATATCGGCCTGGTGCTGTATGCCTGCATCCTCGCCTCGATGATCGCCCCACTGGTGTGGATGCAGGCCGTGCACCGCCTGGGGCCCAGCCGCACCACCCTGTTCTTCAACCTGCTGCCAGCAGTGACGGCGGTGATCGCCGCCCTGGTGCTGGGCGAACAGCTCGCCACCTATCACCTCTACGGTGGCCTGCTGACCCTGGCCGGGGTGATCCTCGCCGAACGCTGGACCACCCCACTGCGCCGCGCCGCTACAGCCCCGCAGCCTTGAGCCGGGCGGCGTGCTCGGTGAACAGCCGGACCGGCTCGGCGCCCTTGCCGACCGCACCCAGCGACTGATTGACGATGTCCAGATGGTCCAGCGGATAGTCATCGCCGATCACCTGGCCCAGGTGCGAGCTGAAGCGCCCGACCATGCCGTCGCACTGCCCCGGCTCCCTGACGAAACTGCGCGCGAACAGGCGGCAAAAGCGATTGCTGCCATCGAAGCGGTTGAGACCCTGGTCAGTCAGCCCCGGCTGCAAAGTGCCGGACCAGGAGTAATAACGCACCCCGTTGACCTCGGCTGGGCCCTCGCCGCCCCAAGTGGTCGGCAGGCCCTGTGGATAAGCCTGGTTGAACAATGCTACGCCGTCGCAGGTCAGGGACTGGTGCGAAGCATGCACATCGATCGGCAAGCGCTCGCGGCGCCAGCCGGTCTCCAGCCAGCCCATCAACAGACCGACCGCATGCAACAGGGCTTTGAGCAGGCGGCCCTGGGGTGAGTCCCCCGGCGCCCTGCGCGCCAAGTAGTCAGCCAGTTCCGAACCATGGTTGGGGCCGGCGATGGAGGTCACCGAGGCCACCCGGTCCGGCCGCTTGGCCGCCGCGTAGCGGGCGCTCAAGGCTCCTTGGCTATGACCGAGCAGATTGACCTTGGGCGCGCCGGTGCGTTGGCAGATGTCTTCGATGATCGCCAGCAACTGCTCGCCGCGCAGCTCGCTTGAATGCAGCGGCGAGACCTGCACCGCGAACACCTGCGCGCCTCCACGGCGCAAGGCCGGGACGATGCCGTACCAATAGGGATAGAGCAGCAGACGTACGAAACCGAGCATGCCCGGCACCAGCACCAGCGGATAGCGTGTGGCCAGATCCTGGTTCATCGCCGCATTCCCCTCCGTGGACAGTCGCTCAACACTACAGCGCCAGCCATGGCGACCGCAATCGAACTCCTGGCGCTGCGCGCGGTTCCAACCAGAACAGACCCTGAGCAAGGAGCGGGACCATGTACAAGCAGACCCTGGCAATCCTTCTGGCAAGTGCCACCCTGGCCGCCTGCGGCAGCCGTCCGGAAAACCCGGTCGACTACGTCACCTACCGCAACGAACCGCTGGTCAAGCAGGTCGAGAACGGCATGACCATGCAGCAGGTCATCGCCATCGGCGGCAGCCCATCCAGCGTGAGCGACCTGCCCCACGGCGGCACCTGCAACGACTACATCCTCAACCGCGACGGTCACCAACAGCCTTACTACGTGCGCTTCGACGCCACCGGCCATGTCGATGCCAAGGGCTTCAAGACTTGTAAACAACGCGAAGAGGACAGGGAAGCCGCCCCCGGCGCCTGAGCCTCTCCTACACCCGTGCCCCCCATCCTGACCCGTTCGGAGATGAAAATGAGCAACGTTGAACTGACCGATGTGAAAACCCTGCGCGAACGTGCGCGCCAGCACGTCGAGCAAGGCGCCGTGACCGAAGGCTACAATGCCGACCGCGAAGAGATCCTGCGCCTGCTCAACGAGTCGCTGGCCACCGAGTTGGTCTGCACCCTGCGCTACAAGCGCCACTACTTCATGGCGAGTGGCATCAAGGCCAGCGTCGCGGCCGAGGAGTTTCTCGAACATGCCACCCAGGAAGCCGAGCATGCCGACCGCCTGGCCGAGCGCATTGTCCAGCTTGGTGGCGAGCCGGACTTCAACCCCGACAACCTGAGCAAGAACTCCCATGCCCAGTACGTCGAGGGCAACACACTCAAGGAAATGGTGCTGGAAGACTTGGTGGCCGAACGCATCGCCATCGACAGCTACCGCGAGATCATCCAGTACATCGGCGAGGCGGACCCGACCACCCGGCGCATCTTCGAGGACATCCTGGCCCAGGAAGAAGAGCATGCCGATGACATGGCGGACCTACTCAAAGGGCTCTGACGCCTCAACTGCCCCAGGATAGTTCCCGCGATACCGGTAGGAGCCAGCGTCAGCTGACGCTAGCTCCTACAACATGCTGGGCAATCGCACCCATGATCAGTTGGCCTTCACCGCCTGCGGCGCCTTGCCCGCCTTCATCCGCTCCAGCAACGGCGTGCACTGGTTCGGCTCGTCACCGCTTGGCGCGATCAGCGCCAACAGGCCTGCTGCCGGGCCGATGGCCACGCCAAGGGCGACCATGCCAGCACCACGCAAGGCCAACGGCACCGCCTGCACTCCGGCGCTTGGCTTGGCGAAGGGGCCGCGCACATACAATGGCGAACGCAGCGAGAACAAGCGTAAGCCCTTGGATTGCGGCGTGATCTTCAGGTCCAACTGTTCGCTGGCAAAGTTGGCCGTGCCATTGACGTAGATGATGGCGTTCTCGGTGTCGAAGACAAACAGCCGAGTGCTGGCCAGACCATCCTTGATCCCCACGTCGGCCGCCGCGCAGTTGATCTTCACGTCCTCGTCCCCGAACAGCTTGTCGACCACGTAGTTGCCCACGTTCAACCCAGCGATCTCCATCAGGCTGCGGCTGATCGCACCGTCGTTGATCAACAGGCGTAGGTCGCCACTGGAAGTACCCAGCAAGGCCGCCACCGAGTTGCCGCGCCCAGTGAGGCTGGCATCGCCGTTGAGCTCGCCGAAACTGGTCTGCATCGGAGCAAAACTGGGGAACAGCTGCTTGAGCTTGAAGCCACGGGCGGTCAACTGTGCACGGCCCTGCAAGGGCACGCTGCGCCCGTCCAGGCGGATCCGCGCCTCGAGGTTGCCGCCGGCCACCCCGAAGCGCAGCGGCTCCAGGCGCAGCACGCCATCGTCCAGCAACACATGGCTGGCCAGGTCATTGAACGGCAGCTGTTCGCTATGAACGATGCGCTTGCCGCTGAACCTGACGTCCGCGTCCATGGCGCGCCAGCGATCGGTGCGGAACTCCTCCACAGGCAGCACCTTGCCGGCAGGCTGCTTACTCGCCCCGCCGCGGGCCTTCTGCTCGGCATTGGAATCGGCACCGATCAGCGGCGCCAGGTCCTTGAACAGTAATTGGTTGGAGACCAGCGTGCCGGTCAGTTTCGGCCGTGGCTGGCTGGCGACGAAAGCCAGGTCGCCATGGATGTCGCTATCACCGATCTTGCCGTTGAAGCCTTGGTAGCGGAACGTGGCGCCGTCCGGATCGCGCAGGTTGGCAGTCAGGTGGCCATCGGTGGAGTAGGCGGGCGAGTCTGGCAGGGTCACGCCGGTCAACGGATACAGGTTGCCCAGGCTGCTGCCCGAGAGGCGTAGGCGCAGGTCGAGGGCACCGAGGTTGCTCGGGTCGGTCAGGGTGCCGGCGAGGACAACGTGGGTGTCGGCGATGCGTACATCCGCCTGCAACGGGAACGGTTGCGCGGCATCCTGCAGCGCCAGCAGGCCACCGATCTTGCCGTTACCCGACAGTGCCTGCCCCTTGTAGCGCCCTTGTACCTTGAGGCCGAAGGCATAGTCCTGGGCTCCTCCCGCCTTGTCGGCACTGGCCTTGCCAACGATCTCACTGAACGGGATGGGTTTGCCCAACGGGTCTATCTGCACCTGCAGCGTGGTTTTCAAGATCTGGTCGTCGAGGCTGACGTTACCCTGGTCGAAGCCAATGGCACCGATGTCCAGTACCCAGCTCGAAGGTTCGGCGTTCTCATCCTCGGGGCCCAAGTCAAAGGTCCAGTTGGCGCGACCATCGGCCAAGCGCGTGAGCTTGGCAGTAGGCTTGGCCAGGTCGATACGCGGAATGACGATCTGCTGGAACAGCAAAGGCAAGGGCGACAGGCGGAACTCGACACGTTCGAGGCCGACCATTTGCGGCTCCTTGAGCCAGTCAGGGTTACCCAGGGTAAGGTCTTCGGCAATGAAGCGCGGCCATGGCACCCAGGCACGCCAGCCGCCCTCTTCCGGCTCGCGCTGCCAGCGCACGTCAAGGTTACCGTTGATCGCGAAGGGCCGGTGTAGAGCCTCGGAGACTTTCTCGTTCAACGTGGGCTTTACGCGGTTCCAGTCAAAAGTGGCAATGACCACCACCAGTACTGCCAGAAGGAACAGCAGGCTGGCAAGGATCCAGGTGAAGATTCTGGCAGGACGCGTCATTGCGTGATTCTCCTGATGACTGCATGGCACAAAGCGGGCGCGACAATGGCACTCAATATGTCGGACTGATGAAACCCCGAGGGGTTTAATCAGCCGCGCATGATAGCGAAGATTTTCCTGACCCTTTCCTCAGTTTTCCTGCGTGCAGACAGCTTCGTGTTACCTGAAAACAGTAGCGGCCACTTGCCATAAAACTCTCATAAACCATTGATTTAGAGCGGCCTAGGAGGGCCATCAATCCTATTAATTGTGACCATTATCCTTATGAACTTCTATATTGCGTTACCAAGCGTAGCATTGGCGCTGTACCCACTTTCCAGCCCCTCCAAGGAGCACCGAACCATGAAACGCCAACTGCTGCTGAGCCTCTCCTTATCCATCCTGGCCGCCAACGCTTTCGCCTTGCCGGCCGCTGACCAGCACCTGACCGCTGAGTCCCGCTCTAGCTCGGCCGAAATCGCCCAGCCCCTGAAAACCGTAGCTGAAGGTGGCTCTGACCGATTGATCGAGCGCAACAACCGCGTCGCCGAAGGTGGTTCCGACCGTCTGATCGAACGCAACAATCGCGTCGCCGAAGGTGGCTCCGACCGCCTGATCGAACGCAATAATCGCGTCGCCGAAGGTGGCTCCGACCGTCTGATCGAACGTAACAACCGCGTTGCCGAGGGTGGCTCCGACCGTCTGATCGATCGTAACAACCGTGTCGCCGAAGGTGGCTCCGATCGCCTGATCGATCGTAACAACCGTGTCGCCGAAGGTGGCTCTGACCGCCTGATCGATCGTAACAACCGTGTCGCCGAGGGTGGCTCTGACCGCCTGATCGAAAACAGCCGTGTGAGCTGATCGCCATGCCTGAAAACAAGATACCCCAGCGCTGCAGTTGCTCCCCTCCAAGCCCGGTCCATTGACCGGGCTTCGTTTTTTTATCTAGAGTGCGGACCCGTACCGCAACCGATATCCGACCATGCTGCCGCGTGCCGAACAGAAGCTACAGACCCGCCAGGCCCTGCTAGGTGCCGCCTGCCAGCTAATGGAGAGTGGCCGAGGTTTCGGCAGTATCAGCCTGCGCGAGGTAGCCAAGGCGGCAGGCATAGTTCCCACCGGCTTCTACCGACACTTCAGCGACATGGATGAACTCGGGCTGGCCCTGGTCAGCGAGGTCGACGCCACGTTTCGCCAGACCATCCGCCTGGTGCGGCAAAATGAAATCGAGCTGGGAGGGATCACCGATGCTTCGGTGCGCATCTTCCTCGATGTGGTCGCCGCCCACCGTGCCCAATTCCTGTTTCTCGCCCGTGAGCAATACGGTGGCTCGCAACCGGTGCGCCAGGCCATTGCCCGTCTGCGCCAGGACATCAGCACGGACCTGGCCACGGACCTTGCGCACATGCCACGCTGGCAGCATCTGGACGGCGCGGCCCTGGCAGTGATGGCCGACCTGGTGGTCAAGACCGTGTTCGCCACCCTGCCGGAGTTGATCGACAGCCCCGATCCAGATAATCCTCAACCACTGAGCCCGCAGGAGAAGATTACCCAGCAATTGCGCTTCATCTTCGTCGGCGCGCGGCATTGGCAAGGCCTGGGGAATCCGGGCTAGGCCTGCTCACCACTCTGTAGGAGCGGGCTTGCCCGCGATTGCGTCAGTACTGACAACACTGCGGCGAGGACTTCGCCCTCGATTCACAACCGCCCGGCAAACCAGCTCCAACGGTTACAATTCCGCATTCCTGCTACCATGGCGCGCAACGCCCGATTGCGACGATTTTTCCATGCCCGACCCTAACCCTGCCCTGCTCAGCCCTCTCCTTGCTCGATTCCGCCAGCATTTTGCCGAGCGCATCGTGCCACTGTGGCAAGGCCCGGGATGGAACGCCGATATGGCATTGCCCTATGAGGCCCTCGACGCCCAGCAGCAGCCGCTACCGGTACAGCGCTACCGGGCCATGGCCTGCGCCCGTCAGTTGTACCTGTTCAGCAGCCGCATCGGGCAGCCTGGCGCCGCCGAGCGGGCCGCCGCGCTGTTCCGCTCGTTGCAACGGCATTTCCATGATGCCGAACATGGCGGCTGGTTCTACAGCATCGATGCCCAAGGCCAGCCCCTGGACCGACGCAAGGATCTCTACACCCACGCCTTCATCGTCTTCGCCTGCGCCCATTACTGGGGCAAAGTGCGCGAGCCGCTGGTGGAGTCCACCCTCAATGCCGCATTGAACGTCGTGGCCGAGCGCTTCGCCCGTGATGACGGCCTGTATGAGGCCAGCCTCGATGAGGATTGGTCAGACTTGGGCAGCGGCCCGCTGCAGAATCCGCAGATGCACTTGGCCGAAGCCTTTCTCGAAACCCTGGCGGTACGCGACGATCCACAGGTGCAGCAAGCTCTCGAACAACTGTGTAGCGCGCTACAAGAGCATTTCATCGAGCCGCAGCACGGCCTGATGCTGGAAAGGCCCCGGGGCTCTGTGGATAACTGGTTCGAGCCAGGCCACCAGTTCGAGTGGTTCTATTTGCTCGAGACCTCAGTGCTGTTACGCGGCAGCCCGCTGCATGCCTCGATCAGCCGTGCTTTCGGCTATGCCGAGCAGCATGGCGTAAAGGACTCGGCGGTACTGGCGATGCTCGATGTGGATGGCCAGGTCGTCGACGCCACCCAGCGCATCTGGGCACAAGCCGAGTACCTGCGCGCCCTGGCACTGCGGCCGGACACTGAAGAGAAGCTGCTCGCGCAGTTGCAAGCGCTGGAGCAGCGCTTTCTGCATGAGGGCGGCTGGCATGAATGCCGTGACGCCGACGGCGCGGTCAGCCGGCATGACATGCCATCGACCACGCCCTATCACCTGGCGACCTGCCTGGAAGGGCTGCAGCGCCTGGCCTGATGCCCAGGCCGCGGCAGCCCCCATCCTAACGCCTATCAGCCCTTGGCCGAACGGTCGATCGAGAACCCGGCCCAGTCCTGGCTCACGGGCATCAGCTCCAGGCTGTTGATGTTGATGTGCGCCGGCTGGTTGAGGATCCAGAAGACGGTTTCGGCGATATCCTGCGGTTGGATCGGCTCGGCACCCGCGTAGGTGGCGTCGTAGCGCGACTGGTCGCCACCAAAGCGCACCAGGGAGAACTCGCTCTCGCACAGGCCAGGTTCGATGTTGCTGACCCGCACACCAGTGCCACGCAGGTCGCAACGCAGGCTCAGGGAGAACTGGCCGACGAACGCTTTGGTGCCGCCATACACATGGCTGCCCGGATACGGGTAGTTGCCAGCGACCGAGCCGACATTGAGGATGGTCGCCCCACGACCGTGGGCGATCAGCCGCGGCAACAGCAGGCGGGTGCTGTACATCAGGCCTTTGATGTTGGTATCGACCATGGTGTCCCAGTCATCCAGATCACATTTCTGCGCAGGATCGGCGCCCAATGCCAGGCCAGCATTGTTGATCAGGCCGCGCAGCTTGGCGAATGCCGGCGGCAGGTTGGCAATCGCCTCCTCCATGGCCTTGCGGTCGCGCACATCCAGCACCAGGCCGTGCACTTCGGTCTTGGCCGACAGCTCGGCACACAGGGCATCCAGACGCTCCTTACGGCGCCCAGTGAGCACCAGCGACCAGCCGGCGTCGGCGAAGCGCCGGGCGCAGGCCTCGCCGAAACCGGAGGTCGCGCCAGTGATGAACAGGGTGGAAGTCATGCAGTTCTCCTTCGCAGTGGGTTGCCGACGGCAGGTCTTGCAGAATGCCCGCCGCCGGCCGCCTCAGCAAGCTGCCGATGGCGCTGGGCAAAAAATGTACAACACCCCGAAAGCCTTGCGACAGAGGGGCCAGCGCGGGCTATGCGCACCTTATCCACAGGCCTTTCCCCACAGATTGGGGGCAACTCGAGCGCCAGTGTCACGGACAGTTCCATCGGAAATCACCCTCAATGCTGGCGCAAGGCTTTCAGCCATGCTGCATGCAGAGGTCTGTCCAAGGCTTTCCCACAGACTTATCCACAGGTTTCTCCAATTAGGTTGACGGCCTGCGAATGAGATAAGAACCTTGAAAAATCATGCACAAACGAAGAACGATCAAAAAACGACCAACCTCGTGAAAGCCTTTACCGACGCGGGCTTTAGCCATGTGCCACCAACTTTTCCACAGCCGCCTCCACACGATCCGTGGACAAGTCCCCCCTGTGGAAACAAGCACTTGCGGTGACTTTCTGGCGTACTTTACGCAGGGGGTGCGGCAAGTTGTCCACATAAGGATGAACAGGCAATAGTGGAGTTTGGAGTGCTGCGCTGACGACGACGCTGGCGATGGGCACTGGCTCCTAATCTAGCGTCGCTCGCAAGCATCGAGGCATGCTGGAATCCTATGGGCTGGCGCTCCGAAATCGCTTCGGAACGCCCTCCGCTCAATGCCCTCCAAGATAGGCGTTGCGCACCTCCTCATTGACCAGCAACTCCTGCCCGGTCCCGGTCATGCGGATCTGCCCGTTGACCATCACGTAGGCGCGGTCTGAGAGCTTGAGCGCATGGTTGGCGTTCTGCTCCACCAGGAAGATGGTCATGCCAGTCTGGGCCAGTTCGCGCAGGGTGGCGAAGATCTGCTTGACCACGATCGGCGCCAATCCCAGCGACGGCTCATCCAGCAGCAGAAGCTTGGGCCGGCTCATCAGCGCACGGGCGATGGCGAGCATTTGCTGCTCACCACCGGACATGGTCATGGCCCGCTGGTTACGCCGCTCCTTGAGGCGCGGGAACAGCTCGTACATACGCTGCATGTCTTCGCTGGCATGCTTGTCGCCAATGGGGATGGTCCCCATCATCAGGTTCTCCTCCACCGTCATGTCGGGGAACACCCGTCGCCCTTCCGGCGACTGGGCGATGCCGTTGGAAGCGATGTAGTGCGACGACTTGCGGGTGATGTCGGTGCCGCGATAGACGATCTGCCCGCTGGCCGCGCGCGGCTGGCCGAAGATCGACATCAGCAGGGTCGACTTGCCGGCGCCATTGGCACCGATCAGGCTGACCGTCTCACCTTCGTTGATGTACATCGAGACCTTCTTCAACGCCTGGATCGGCCCATAGAACACATCCAGGTCCTTGAGTTCGAGAATGGGCGCACTCATACCAGTTCCTCTTCGTCGGCACCCAGGTAGGCGGCGATCACCGTCGGGTTGTTGCGGATCTCCTGGGGCGTGCCCTCGGCGATCAGTTTGCCGTGGTCGAGCACGACGATATGGTCGGAGATACTCATGACCATGCCCATGTCATGCTCGATCAGCACCACGGTGATGTCATGCTCGTCGCGCAGCACGCGGATCATCCGGCTCAGGGCTTCGGTCTCCTGGGGGTTGAGGCCAGCGGCCGGCTCGTCCAGGCAGATGATCTTAGGCCGTGTGCACATGGCCCGGGCGATTTCCAGACGGCGCTGCTGGCCATAGGACAACTCGCCAGCCAGACGGTTGGCGCAGTCGACCAGATCGACGACTTCCAGCCAGTAGAAGGCGTGGTCCAGCGCGTCGCTTTCCGCCTTGCGATAGCCCTTGGTGTTGAGCACCCCGGCCAGCAGGCTGCGGTTGACCCACATGTGCTGGGCCACCAGCAGGTTCTCGACAACCGACATTTCCTTGAACAGGCGAATGTTCTGGAAAGTCCGCGCCAACCCTGCGCGGTTGACCAGGTGGGTACCACCGAACATCTTGTAGAACACGCGGCTGGCGAGGCGCTTGGGCGAGATGAAGTCCGCCACCTGAAAGCGCTCGCCGAGCAGTTGGATGATGTTGGTCCGGGTACCACGCATGTTCAGTTCGATATGTCCGCCTGTGGCCTTGTAGAAACCGGTCAGGCAGTTGAAGACCGTGGTCTTGCCGGCGCCATTGGGGCCGATCAGGGCAAAGATGTCGTTGCGCTTGACCTTCAGGCTGACGTCGCTGAGCGCCTTGATGCCACCGAACTGCATCATCAGGTTGTCGACCGAGAGAATGATATCGTCGCTCATGGCGCCACTCCTTTACGCGGGACCACACCGGTGCGACTGATACGGATCAGCCCACGCGGTCGCCAGATCATCATCAGCACCATGAGTACACCGAACAGTAACACCCGGTACTCGGAGAAGCTGCGCAGCAACTCCGGCGCCACGGTCAGTACGAACGCCGCGATCACCACCCCCACGGTCGAGCCCATGCCGCCGAGCACCACGATGGCCAGGATCAGCGCCGACTCGAAGAAGGTGAAGGACGATGGGTTGACGAAGCCCTGGTAAGTGGCGAAGAACACTCCGGCCAAGCCTGCGGTAGAAGCGCCGATGGTGAAGGCCGAGAGTTTCACCAGCACATGGTTCAGGCCCATGGAGCGGCAGGCGATCTCGTCCTCGCGCAGGGCTTCCCAGGCCCGGCCTACGGGCATGCGGGTCAGCCGGTGCTTGATGTAGAGCACCGCCAGCACGACCATGAACAGCACGATGTAGATGAACAGGAATTTCAGGTTGGGGTTGTAGTCGATGCCGAAGAACTCATGGAACGGCACCCCGCCGTCCTTGGCCCGGCGGCCGAACTCCAGGCCTAAAAAGGTCGGCGAAGGCGCTGGCATGCCATTCGGGCCTCCGGTGAACGACAACCAGTTATTCAGCACCAGGCGGATGATCTCGCCAAAGCCCAAGGTCACGATGGCCAGGTAGTCACCATGCATGCGCAACACCGGGAAGCCGAGTATGCAGCCGGCCAGCGCCGCAGCGATCGCCGCCAGTGGCAGGACGGTCCAGAAGCCCAGGCCCAGGTACTGGTACCCCAGCGCCAGGCCGTAAGCGCCAATGGCGTAGAAGGCCACATAGCCGAGGTCGAGCAGGCCGGCCAGACCGACCACGATGTTCAGGCCCAGACCCAGCAGCACGTAGATCAGGCCGAGGATGACCACGGTCAGCAGGTACTTGTTGGCGAACACCGGAAAGACGATGGCGATCACGATCAGCGCCGGGATGATCCAGCGCAGGCGCGATTTGTAGTTCGGCGCCAGCACGTGCACGCCTGAACCGCCGCTGTCGAAGCCATGGAGAATGCGTTGGCCAGTGGCGGTCTGCAGGAACAGGCTGAGCACGAAGCGCCCGACCATCACCCCGCCGACCAGCCAGGCCACGCGGGAAGGTTCGGCATTGAAGCTGTAGCCATCGAGCACCACGCCAACGACGGGGCCAAAGACGATCAGGGCCAGCAAGCCGGCGACGATCGTCTCGATCAGGCTGCGTTTGATATCGAGTCCGGAAGAATTGGCAGCAGACATACTCACACCTTAGCCACGAGCGGGCGCCCCAGCAGACCTTGGGGACGGAAGATCAGGATCAGCACCAGCAGAGAGAAGCTGAACACGTCCTTGTAGTCGGAGTTGATCAGGCCGGAGAACAGCGACTCGGAAATCCCGAGGATGATCCCGCCGAGCATGGCACCGGGCAGCGAGCCAATGCCGCCGAGTACCGCGGCGGTGAATGCCTTGATACCGATGATGAAGCCGGCATAGAAGTCGAAGGTGCCGTAGTTCATGGTGATCAGCACGCCGGCCAGGGCGGCCATCACCGCGCCGATGACGAACACATAGGAGATCACCCGGTCGGTATTGATCCCCAGGATCGAGGCCATCTTGCGGTCTTGCTGAGTAGCGCGGCACATGCGGCCGAGCTTGGTGAACTTGATCACGTAGGTGAGCAGGCCCATACCGACGAAGGCAGCGACGAGGATGAATATCTTGGTATAGGTCAGTTGCACGAAACCAGTCCCCACCTCGACACGCCAGGCCCCTTCAAGGAGGGTCGGCACGCCTTGCTGGCGGGCGCCCTGGCTGATCTGCGCGTAGTTCTGCAGGATCAGCGAGATACCGATGGCACTGATCAAAGGTGCCAGACGGGTGGAGTTACGCAGGGGCTTGTAGGCGATGCGCTCGATGGTGAAGCCATAGACACCGGTGACGACGATGGTGAACAACAGCGTTCCCAGCATCAGCAAAGGGAAGGATTCGATACCGAAATAAGCCAGCAATGCCAGGCTGATCGCCGCGAGGTACGCGGAGATCATATACACCTCGCCGTGCGCGAAGTTGATCATGCCGATGATGCCATAGACCATTGTGTAGCCGATGGCGATCAGACCATAGACAGACCCCAGGGTCAGCCCATTGATCAGTTGCTGCAGGAAAATACCATCCATAACGCAATCTCACCTGATTGAGATTGCACGAGCGCCGACCACGGCGGGCCTGGGATGACACGGCCCTCGCAGCGCAGAACTGGTGCAGATCTACGAGTAGAAACGGGTACCGCAGGGGCATTGGCCCAGGCGCGCGCCCGGGCCTGGGCCTTTGTTATTTTTGTTTTTCCAGTTGGTGGTACTTGCCGTTGGCATCCCACTGATAGACCACGTAGTCGGAGACGGTCAGATCGCCCTTGCTGTCAAAGCGCTTCTCGCCCATGACGGTCTGGACCGGGTTGGCCTTGAGCCACTTGGCGGCGTCCTCGCTGTTGTTCGACTTGGCGCCGTTGAAGGCCGCGGCCAGGACCTGGACCGAGGCGTAGGCGTAAAGCGTGTAGCCTTCAGGCTCGGTGCCGCTCTTGCGGAACTCGTCGACCACCGCCTTGCTGTCCGGCAGCAGGCGCGGGTCGGCGCCGAAGGTCATGTACACGCCGTTGGTGTACTTCGCGCCCCCGGCAGTGGCGACCAGTTCATCGGTGACGATGCCATCATCGGACATGAACGGGATCTCCAGGCCAGCTTCACGCAGCTGGCGCACCAATGGGCCGGCTTCCGGATGCAAGCCACCGAAGTAGACAACGTCGGCACCCGTACCGCGAATCTTGGTGACCACGGCGCTGAAGTCCTTCTCGCCGCGGGTCAGGCCCTCGTAGAACACTGGGGTTACGCCGCGCTTGGCCAGTTGGGTCTTGGTCGCATCGGCAAGGCCCTGGCCATAGGTGTCCTTGTCGTGCAGTACCACGACCTTCTTGCCCTTGAGCACGTCGACGATGTAATCGCCGGCGATGATGCCTTGCTGATCGTCACGCCCGCACATGCGGAATATTGCGGAAAGGCCACGCTCGGTCACCTGGGGGTTGGTCGAGCCGGGAGTAACGGCGATGATGCCGGCCTCGTCATAGACTTCCGAGGCGGGGATGGTGGAAGAAGAGCAGAAGTGTCCCACCACAGCAGCGACTTTTTCCTGGTCGACCAGACGGTTGGCCACCGCCACGGCCTGCTTGGGCTCACAGGCATCGTCGGCCTTGACCAGGACAATCTTCTCGCCGTTCACCCCGCCTGCAGCGTTGATCTTGTCGGCCGCTGCCTGCGCACCTTTCATGTACTGCTCGCCAAACGCTGCGTTGGCACCGGTCATCGGGCCTGCTACACCGAACTTGATGTCGGCCTGAACATACGAAGAAACACCCAGCGCCGAAGCCACGGCGAGAGCCAGGAAACCTTTCTTGTAAAACGTCTGCGACATGAGGTGGTGCTCCTAGAGTTTTTTTGGTTGGCACTACAACTTTCAGCACTTGCTCCGAGCAAGGGCCGTGCCATTGGTTTTGTCTTCCGGGAAAACACGCTGGGAAGTTGCCTGTAGGCGACCGACGGCCTTTTCTTTATTGAGCGTGCAACCGCCTGCCCCAAGGCAGGCGCCACCAATCCCTCGACAAAGGAGCAACCCGCAAGTGCCATCATTGCAACCCTGGCAAGTGTTAACGTGCAACCGACCTGTAACAGCCGACGTCACCGAAGTGCACATTCCTGGTGCGAAACTGCTACAGCGAGCACCTTTCCAAGGCTAGCTGGCGCACGGAAAATCGCCGCAGCTCCCTGTCAATTTGCTGATTTTCCTCATCCGGAGAAAAAGGCTGGCACAATGGCCACCAATTCCGCGCGCTTCATCCGCTTCGGAGAGCGCCGCCGACCTGGAGCCCTTCAATGAGCGAGAGCGCATTCGCCGAGCGCATCGTGCACAACCTGCTCGACACCGACTTCTACAAGCTGACCATGATGCAGGCGGTGCTGCACAACTACCCTGACGTGGATGTGGAGTGGGAGTTCAGGTGCCGCAATGGCGAAGACCTGCGCCCTTATCTGGCAGAAATCCGCACTCAGATCGAGCAGCTTTGCGAACTTAGCCTGGATGACGAACAGCTGGGCTTTCTCGAACGTATCAGTTTCATCAAACCGGACTTCCTGCGCTTTCTCGGCTTGTTCCGCTTCAACCTGCGCTACCTGCAACTCGGCATCGAAGACGACCAGCTATGCCTGCGCCTGCGCGGCCCCTGGCTGCATGTGATCCTCTTCGAAGTGCCACTACTGGCAATCATCAGCGAAGTGCGCAACCGCCAGCGTTATCCACAGATGCGCCTGGGCGAAGCGCGTGACCAGCTCTACCGCAAGTTCGACTGGCTGCGCGCCCACGCCAGCGACGATGAGCTGGCCGAACTGCAGGTCGCCGACTTCGGCACGCGCAGACGCTTCTCGAGCAAGGTGCAGGAAGAGGTGGTGCGGCTGTTGCGCGATGACTTCCCAGCACGCTTCGTAGGCACCAGCAACGTCAACCTGGCATGGAAACTGGATATCAAGCCCTTGGGCACCATGGCCCACGAATGGATCATGGCCCACCAGCAGCTCGGTCCGCGGCTGATCGACAGCCAGATCGCCGCCCTGGATTGCTGGGTCCGCGAGTACCGCGGCTTGCTCGGCATCGCTCTGACCGATTGCATCACCATGGATGCCTTCCTGGGCGATTTCGACCTGTACTTCGCCAAGCTGTTCGACGGCCTGCGCCACGACTCCGGTGATCCGGTGCTCTGGGCCGAAAAGGCCATCACCCATTACCGCGAGCTGGGTATCGACCCGATGACAAAGACCCTGGTGTTCTCCGATGGCCTCAACCTAACCCGGTCGCTGGAAATCTTCAGGGCCCTGCGCGGTCGCATCAATGTCAGCTTCGGCATTGGTACCAACCTGACGTGCGACATCCCCGGGGTGGTGCCGATGAACATCGTGCTTAAAATGACCGACTGCAACGGCTCGCCGGTTGCCAAGATTTCCGATGAAGCCGCCAAGACACAGTGCCGCGACCCTAACTTCGTCGCCTACCTACGTCATGTATTCAAAGTCCCCAGCAAGGAGTAACCCATGCAAGCCGTCCAGCGAGAGATTGCGCAGCAGCTCAAGGTGCAGCCGCCCTTCGCCGACGCCGCCGCGCTCGAGGCCGAAGTAGCCCGGCGCGTGGCCTTCATCAAGGACTGCCTGGCCAATGCCAGGCTCAAGACCCTGGTCCTGGGCATCAGCGGCGGTGTCGATTCGCTGACCGCCGCCCTGCTCGCCCAGCGCGCGATCAACGAGTTGCGCGCAGAAACTGGCGATCAGGCTTACCGCTTCATCGCGGTGCGCCTGCCTTACCAGGTACAGCATGACGAGCACGACGCCCAGGCCAGCCTGGAAGTGATCAAGGCCGATGAAGTGCATACCGTCGACATCGCCCCGGCGGTGCGTGCCCTGGCGGCTGAAGTCAAGGCACTGGAAAACGGCGCGCCGGCCATGGTCGACTTCGTGGTCGGCAATACCAAGGCCCGCATTCGCATGGTCGCCCAGTACACCATCGCTGGCGCACGCCAGGGCCTGGTGATCGGCACCGACCATGCTGCAGAGGCGGTAATGGGCTTCTTTACCAAGTTCGGTGACGGAGCCTGTGACCTGGCGCCACTCAGCGGCCTGGTGAAGAACCAGGTACGTGCCATTGCCCGCAGCTTTGGCGCGCCAGAATCGCTGGTGGAGAAAGTGCCGACCGCCGACCTGGAAGACCTGGAGCCGGGCAAGCCGGACGAAGCTTCCCATGGCGTGACCTACCAGGAAATCGACGCCTTCCTGCACGGCGAGCCGGTCAGCCAGGAAGCTTTCGACATTATCGTCGCCACCTATCGCAAGACCCAGCACAAGCGCGAACAGCCTTTCGCGCCTTGAGGGCCCTTGGGGCCGCTTGGCGGCCCTATTACGACGCAAGGCCGCTCTCTCAGACTCAGCGCCACCTTTGAAATCGGCGCCAGTTCTGCGGGAGCGGCCTTGTGCCGCGATAGGAGGGCAAAGCCCTCCCATAGTGGGTCATTACTTGACGATGACTTTACCCTTCATCATCGAGATGTGGCCTGGGAAAGTGCAGAAGAAGCTGTAGTCACCACCGGCTTCCAGCTTGGAAGTGTCGAATTTCACTTCGGTTTCTTTCTCCGGCGCGCCGATCATCGCGGTGTGGGCGATGATGTTGGCGTTGTCTTCCTTCAGGTAACCCTTGTCGATGCCCTGAGTCAGGCCTTCGGTAGCAATGGCCTGCATGTCCTCAGTCTTACTGATCACCAGGTTGTGACCCATGACGTTCTTCGGCAGGTTGCCGGAGTGAGTCAGTTTGACAGTGAACTCCTTACAACTCTTGTCGACGGTGAATTCGTTGGTGGTGTAGGACATCTGGTCGGTCGACTCGACTGTCACCTCACACTCAGCAGCAAAGACTTGGGCACTGGCGAGGGTCAGCAGGGATACAGCAACAGCTTTCGCAAACATCGTGAATCTCCTTGGCAGGGTTTTATCAGTTCGCATGCTGCCTGAGCAACGGCACACCCTCCCTGATATGAGTCAAGGCGGTGGCCAAGGGCCAGACAGTTGAATTGTTCTATGGATTGTATACACAAAACCAAAGGGCACATCATGCGCCAATAATAGACGATGGGACAACCTCTCATTTAGGAGCAAACAACATGTCCCTTGGTAGCTTGATCAACAGCCTGCTAGCCGCCTACGCCTGCGGCGCCGCCGGCGCCACCTGTGAATTCTCCCGTCCCGAGTGAATCCAGGCTTGGAAGCGAAGGGCATGCCCCTTACCCTGTGTGCGCTTGCAATGGGAGAGAAGCAATGCCTATACGTTCCGTTTGTGTATTCTGCGGCGCCAGCACCGGCGTCAACCCGGCCTATCGCGAGGCCGCCATCGCCCTCGGGCAGACCGTCGCCCAGCGGGGCCTGACGCTGGTCTATGGTGGTGGCGCGGTGGGCTTGATGGGCATCGTCGCTGATGCGGCCATGGCCGCTGGCGGTGAAGTGATCGGCATCATTCCGCAAAGTCTGATGGATGCCGAGGTCGGCCACCGCGGCCTGACCCGCTTGGAAGTGGTCGACGGCATGCATGCGCGCAAAGCGCGCATGGCCGAACTCAGCGATGCGTTCATCGCCCTGCCCGGCGGCCTGGGAACCCTGGAAGAACTGTTCGAAGTCTGGACTTGGGGCCAGCTCGGCTATCACGGCAAACCCCTGGGCCTGCTGGATGTGAATGGTTTCTACAGCAAGCTGGGCAGCTTCCTGGACCATGTGGTGGAAGAGGGTTTCGTACGGCCGCAACACAGGGAGATGTTGATGCTCAGCCAACAGCCGACAGACCTGCTCGAGGCCATGAACGAGTTCAAGGCCCCGGTGCTGCCGAAGTGGGTGGACAAGAAGCCGGATTGAGGCCTGCAGAATGACGTAGAAGCCAGCGTCAGCTAGCGCCTACGTCAACCTGTAGCCGTCGCTTAACGCGGAATCACCGGCTGGCGTGACTTCTTCTTGCCTTTGCCGCCCTTGCCCGCTTCCTTGCGCTCCTTGGCCGCCTGCTGGTTGCGGGCAAACGCAGCGGCCTTGGCCTGCTCGCGCTTGTCCCACGGCTTGCTGCCATCGCTGGCACGCGGTGGCAGGCCGGTGTGCTGGGTGAGGATCTTCTGCTCCTTGCCCACCTTATGGCTGCCGGACGGGGTCGAGTTCTTGCGCCGGGCGCTGTGATAACCGTCGCTCTCCGGCTGGTGCAACGGGATCAACTGGTGCTTGCCCGAACCAATCAGATCGGCACGGCCCATGCGCTGCAGGGCCTCGCGCAGCATCGGCCAGCCCTTCGGATCGTGGTAACGCAGGAAGGCCTTGTGCAGGCGGCGCTGCGCCTCGCTCTTGACGATGGTCACCGGGTCGCTCTTGTAGGTGACCTTGCGCAGTGGGTTCTTGCCCGAGTGGTACATGGCCGTGGCCGAAGCCATCGGCGACGGGTAGAAGGCCTGCACCTGGTCGGCACGGAAGCCGTTGCCCTTGAGCCACAGGGCCAGGTTCATCATGTCTTCGTCAGTGGTGCCCGGGTGCGCGGCGATGAAGTACGGGATCAGGTACTGCTCCTTGCCCGCCTCTTTCGAGAACTTCTCGAACATCCGCTTGAAGCGATCATAGGTTCCGATGCCCGGCTTCATCATCTGGTTCAGCGGGCCTTCTTCAGTGTGCTCCGGGGCGATCTTCAGGTAGCCGCCAACATGGTGGGTGACCAGTTCCTTCACATACTCCGGCGATTCGACCGCCAGATCGTAGCGCAGGCCCGAGGCGATCAGGATCTTCTTCACCCCCGGCAAGGCACGGGCGCTGCGGTACAGCTTGATCAACGACGAGTGGTCGGTGTTCAAGTTCGGGCAGATGCCAGGGAATACACAAGATGGCTTGCGGCAGTGGGTCTCGATCTCGGTACTCTTGCAGGCGATCCGGTACATGTTGGCGGTCGGACCGCCCAGATCGGAAATCACCCCGGTAAAACCCGGAACCTTGTCGCGGATTTCTTCGATTTCCCGAATGATCGACTCGTGGGAGCGGTTCTGGATAATGCGCCCTTCATGCTCGGTGATCGAACAGAAGGTGCAACCACCAAAGCAGCCACGCATGATGTTCACGGAGAAACGGATCATCTCGTAGGCCGGGATGCGCTCCTTGCCATAGGCCGGGTGCGGAACACGTGCGTAAGGCATGCCGAACACATAGTCCATTTCTTCGGTCGTCATGGGGATGGGTGGCGGGTTGAACCATACATCCACCTCGCCATGCTTCTGTACCATCGCGCGCGCATTGCCAGGGTTGGTTTCCAGGTGCAGCACACGGTTGGCGTGGGCATAGAGCACTGGGTCATTGCGTACCTTCTCGAACGATGGCAGGCGGATCACCGTCTTGTCACGGGTCATGCGCGGACTTTCGAGAATCTGCACTACCTTGGCTTCGTTCGGATCCTCGGCCTCGCCCTTGGCCTGCTCGATGGCGCACGCCTGGGTGTCCTGGGTGTTGACGTAGGGGTTGATGATCTTGTCGACCTTGCCCGGGCGGTCAATACGTGTCGAGTCGATCTCATACCAACCCTTTGGGGTATCACGACGGATGAAGGCCGTACCGCGCACGTCAGTGATGCTTTCGATGGACTCGCCGAAAGACAAGCGTTGGGCAACCTCGACGATGGCGCGCTCAGCATTGCCGTACAGCAGGATGTCGGCGCTGGCGTCGATGAGGATCGAGTGGCGGACCTTGTCCTGCCAGTAGTCGTAGTGAGCAATGCGGCGCAGGGAGGCCTCGATGCCACCCAAGACGATCGGCACATGCTTGTAGGCTTCCTTGCAGCGCTGGCTATACACCAGGCTGGCGCGGTCTGGGCGCTTGCCGGCCAAACCACCCGGGGTGTAGGCGTCGTCGGAACGGATCTTCTTGTCCGCGGTATAGCGGTTGATCATCGAGTCCATGTTGCCCGCCGCGACGCCGAAGAACAGGTTCGGCTCGCCCAGCTTCATGAAGTCGTCCTTGGACTGCCAGTTCGGCTGGGCAATGATGCCCACGCGAAAGCCCTGGGCCTCCAGCAGGCGACCGATGATGGCCATGCCGAACGACGGATGGTCGACGTAAGCGTCGCCGGTCACGATGATGATGTCGCAGGAATCCCAGCCGAGCTGATCCATCTCCTCCCTGCTCATCGGCAGGAAAGGTGCTGGCCCGAAGCATTCGGCCCAGTACTTGGGATAGTCGAAGAGTGGTTTGGCTGCTTGCATGTCAGTGACCGATTCTGTTGTGCAGGGAAATCGCGGGCGCGGAATATAGCACAAATTTTGATCAAGTCCGACGGTGCAAGTCGGATTCACCAGACCAATCCCACAGACGACGCCGACCACGGGGGAAGCTCGCTATACAAAGCCCCCACAGGCGCGGTAACGCCAGCAGGATACGCCGTTACTCGTCGTCGTCGAAGTTGTAGCTGCCCGGCGCCAGGTTCTCGAAACGAGTGTACTTGCCAATGAACGCCAGACGCACGAAGCCGATAGGGCCGTTACGCTGCTTGCCGATGATGATCTCGGCCACGCCCTTGTGCTCGGTTTCGGGGTGATAGACCTCATCCCGGTAGACGAACATGATCACGTCGGCGTCCTGCTCGATCGCTCCGGACTCACGCAAGTCGGAGTTCACCGGACGCTTGTTCGGGCGCTGCTCCAGCGAGCGGTTGAGCTGGGACAGGGCGATCACCGGGCAGTTGAACTCCTTGGCCAGGGCCTTGAGCGAGCGGGAGATCTCGGAAATCTCGTTGGTCCGGTTGTCGCCGCTGGAGCCTGGGATCTGCATCAACTGCAGGTAGTCGATCATGATCATGGCGATATCACCATGTTCACGCACCAGGCGCCGGGTCCGCGCCCGCATTTCCGACGGGCTGATACCGGCGGTATCGTCGATGAACAGCTTGCGGTCGTTGAGCAGGTTGACCGCGGAGGTCAGCCGGGGCCAGTCATCGTCATCGAGCTGACCGGAACGGATCTTGGTCTGGTCGATGCGCCCCAGCGAAGAGAGCATACGCATGACCAGCGATTCACCTGGCATCTCCAGGGAATACACCAACACTACCTTATCGCTGCGCAACACGGCGTTTTCCACCAGGTTCATCGCAAAGGTGGTCTTACCCATGGATGGACGGCCGGCGACGATGATCAGGTCGGCTGGTTGCAGGCCGCTGGTCTTCTCGTCCAGGTCGGTGTAGCCAGTGGACAGGCCGGTGATGTCGTTATCGGAGTTGAACAGCGTATCGATACGGTCGATGGCCTTGGTCAACAGGTCGTTGACCCCCACCGGGCCACCGGTCTTGGGCCGTGCTTCGGCGATCTGGAAGATCTGCCGCTCGGCCTCGTCGAGGATCTCCTCGGCGTTGCGCCCCTGGGGGTTGAAAGCGCTGTCGGCGATGTCGGTGCTGATACTGATCAACTGGCGCAGGGTCGCACGTTCGCGAATGATCTGCGCATAGGCCTTGATGTTGGCCACCGACGGGGTGTTCTTCGCCAGCTCACCCAGGTAGCCGAGGCCACCGACCTGGGACGAAAGGCCTTCCTTGTCCAGTTGCTCATGCAGGGTGACCACGTCGAACGGGATGTTCTGGTCCACCAGCTTGTGGATGGCGCGGAAGATCAGGCGATGGTCATGCCGATAGAAATCACCGTCCGACACCTGATCCAGCACTCGCTCCCAAGCGTTGTTGTCCAGCATCAGACCACCGAGCACGGCCTGTTCGGCCTCGATGGAATGCGGCGGCACCTTCAGGGCAGCGGTTTGCAGGTCGAATTGCTCGGGGGTTGAGATCTCGTTCATGGCCACGCGGAATTCAGGGAGATGAAAAAGACAAAGGGCACGACCTGCAATGCAGGACCGTGCCCGATGTTAACCGGCTGGCACGCAAGGAGCCAGCCGATCGGTACAGCTTAGGCTGCGACAACAACCACGCGAACGGTGGCTTCAACGTCGCTGTGCAGGTGCACGGCAACGTCGTATTCGCCGACGTTACGGATGGTGCCGTTCGGCAGACGAACTTCAGCCTTGGCCACTTCAACGCCGGAGGCGGTCAGGGCGTCAGCGATGTCGTGGGTGCCGATCGAACCGAACAGCTTGCCTTCGTCGCCAGCGGTGGCAGTGATGGTCACTTCCAGCTCGGCCAGTTGGGCAGCGCGGCTTTCAGCCGAAGCTTTCTTGTCTGCAGCCAGTTTTTCCAGCTCGGCGCGACGCTCTTCGAACGCGGCCAGGTTGTCGGCGGTGGCAGCAACGGCCTTGCCGAATGGCAGCAGGAAGTTACGGCCATAACCGGCCTTAACTTTTACTTTGTCGCCCAGGTTGCCCAGGTTGGCGACTTTTTCCAGCAGGATCAGTTCCATTTGGTATAAACCTCTTAACTTTTAACCTTCACCGTTCGCAGAACCGCTGTCGTCACCCTTCTCAGGAGACTTGCGACCGCGAAAATCAATCAGGCTATCGACAATGGCCAATACCACGAGCAACGGATAGGTCAGTTGCATGAACAGCACCAGTGTCACGTACAACCCGACCAGCCAGAACCGGCCCAGTCGTTTCTGCGCTACCAGCCCATGCAGCAGGGCGATGCCTGCGAACAGGAGCGGCACACTGCACAACGGCGTCAGCATCGCCAGGCCGGGACCGAAGTTCGGACCGACCAGCATGCACGCCAGCAGCACCAGCGCCGGCACCAGGGGAATCCGTACCGCCTGAAACTCGCGGCCGAAACCTCCCGGGTTGTACAACACGGCCTGCCAGTAGCGCCCCAACATCAGGGCCAGCACGCTGACAGCTTGCAGCAGGGCCGCGATCAGGCCATTGAGCACCGGTACGATCAGGCCTCCGAGGCGGGCTTGCTCCTCTACCGACATCTGCTGGTAGAGACCGTCGAGCATCTGCGGCAGGGCTTTTTCAAGCGCTCGCGCCAGAGCTTCAATCGGTTCGCGAAACACCGAACCCAGGACAACGCCATACACCAGGCCCAAGGCGATGCTGAACAACAGCACCCGGTTCCAGGATTGCCCGGCGCGCAACAGCGCAGCCAGTCCCAGTGTCCCCAGCAGCACCATGAGGGTGCGCGGCTCACCGAAGAACCACCAGGCCAACGCCGGCAACAATGCCCAGGCGAGGACTGACGAAGCATCCTTGAAACCGCGCCGCAGGAACACCAGGCTCCCGGCAGCGGCACTCAACCAGAACAACAGCGGCAATGCCGCACAACCGACCACCACTACAGTGGCCTGCACGCGACCGCGCATGATGAAATCAGCCAACGCTCGCATGCTCTATCCCTTACTACTTGTCGACGACCCGGTCTCAGCGGCCGTGGCTGTCGGTGTAGGGCAGCAGGGCCAGGAAGCGGGCGCGCTTGATAGCGGTAGCCAGCTGACGCTGATAACGAGCTTTGGTACCGGTGATACGGCTTGGAACGATCTTGCCGGTTTCGGATACGTAAGCTTTCAGGGTGTTGAGATCTTTGTAGTCGATCTCTTTCACGTCTTCAGCAGTGAAGCGGCAGAATTTACGACGACGGAAGAAACGTGCCATGTAATAGGCTCCTCAAAAGGTCCGTGGATTACTCGTCAGCGTTATCGCTGTTGTCGCTGTCATTGCTGTCATCGCCTTCGGCGCTTTCAGCATTCTCAGGACGGTCGCGACGCTCACGGCGCTCACTGCGGTTTTCTTCAGCCTTGAGCATCTCGGACTGGCCGGTAACGGCTTCGTCACGACGGATGACCAGGTTACGGATCACGGCATCGTTGTAGCGGAAGTTGTCTTCCAGTTCAGCCAGAGCTTTGCTGGTGCACTCAACGTTCAGCATCACGTAGTGAGCCTTGTGAACATTGTTGATTGCATAGGCCAGTTGACGACGGCCCCAGTCTTCCAGACGGTGGATCTTGCCACCATCTTCTTCGATCAGCTTGGTGTAACGCTCAACCATGCCGCCGACTTGCTCGCTCTGGTCAGGGTGGACCAGGAAGATGATTTCGTAATGACGCATGAATGCTCCTTACGGGTTAGTAGTCTGCCAGCAACCTGGTCAGACAAGGAGTGAATGACACTGTATGTCTTGCCTTGGAAAGAGGCACATGCGCGCCTGCCTGCACGGCAAGGGGCGCAATTGTAGAGAAGGTACGGGACACAAGCAAGGCGATTGGCGATTATTTGAACAGCGGGAAATGAATTCGCGGGACAGGCCAGCGCCCCGCGATCGACTCAACGCTTGCCTTGGCGCTGCCGCACGGCCTCAAACAGGCAAACGCCGGTGGCTACCGACACGTTCAGGCTGCTCACGCTGCCTGCCATTGGCAACTTGACCAGGAAATCGCAGTGCTCGCGGGTCAGGCGGCGCATGCCTTTGCCTTCAGCCCCCATGACCAGCACGATCGGCCCGGTCAGGTCCTGCTGGTAGACTTCCTGCTCGGCCTCTCCCGCCGTACCGACCACCCAGAGCCCGCGCTGCTGGAGCTTCTCCAAAGTGCGCGCCAGGTTGGTCACGGCCACCAGCGGCATGACCTCCGCCGCGCCGCATGCGACCTTGCGCACCACGGCGGTCAGGGTTGCCGATTTGTCCTTGGGAATCACGACCGCCAAAGCCCCCGCGGCATCGGCCGTGCGCAGGCAAGCGCCAAGGTTGTGCGGGTCGGTCACGCCGTCCAGCACCAGGATCAGCGGTGGACGCTCACTGCGCTCGATCAACTCGTCGAGCATCGCCTCGCCCCAGACCTGACTAGGGCTGACCTCGGCGACCACGCCCTGGTGCACACCTTCGACCCAAGCGTCCAGCTCGCGCCGCTCGGCCTGGCCGACCGGGATGCGGTTTTGCGCCGCCAGCTCGACTAGGGCCTGGGTGCGCGGCTCGCTGCGCCCTTCGGACAGCCAGATCTGCTTGACCCGCTTCGGGTGGTGGTGCAACAAGGCCTGCACCGCATGCACACCGTAGATCTTTTCCAACTGACTCATGGCTTGCTCTTGCCTTTACGTGCGGCGCCCGACTTCGACGGCCCTTTGCGATGCTTGGTCGGCGGCTTGCCGGAGGAGGACTTGCCGGGTTTCTCCGACTTGCCAGTACGGGCGTCGCTCATCAGCGCCTTCTTCATTTCACGGCTCTTGCGCACCTCGGCGTTGCGCTGCACGGCATGGGAAGGGAAATAGGCTTCGGCCGTTTCACTCTTCTTGCTGCGTCGCGCCGGCTCGGCTTTGGCCGGTTCGGCCGCAACCGGGGCGCTGGCTGGTGCGTCGGTAGTGGCACGGCGCTTACGGCCGATCGGAGCACTGAGCGTGCTTTCAGCCACTTCGAAATCGATCTTGCGCTCCTCCAGGTTGACGCGCATGACCTTGACCTCGATCGTGTCGCCCAGGCGGAAGCTACGCCCACTACGCTCACCGGACAGCCGATGGTGGATCGGGTCGAAGTGATAGTAGTCGCCCGGCAGCGCGCTGACGTGCACCAGGCCTTCCACATAGATGTCGGTCAGCTCGACGAACAGGCCGAACCCGGTCACCGCGGTGATCACGCCCGGGAAGGTCTCGCCGACGCGGTCCTTCATGTATTCGCACTTGAGCCAGTTGACCACGTCGCGGGTGGCCTCGTCGGCGCGCCGCTCGCTCATCGAACACTGCTCGCCCAACTGCTCCAGGGTGTTCTCGTCATATGGATAGATGCGCGCCTTGGGAATGCTCATCGCCCCGGCACGCTTGACGTGCGGGGTGTCCTGACGGGAGCGGATCACACTGCGGATAGCCCGGTGCACCAGCAGGTCCGGGTAACGGCGGATCGGCGAGGTGAAGTGGGTGTAAGCCTCGTAGTTCAGGCCGAAGTGGCCATGGTTGTCGACGCTGTACACGGCCTGGCTCAGGGAGCGCAGCATCACAGTCTGGATCAGGTGGAAATCTGGACGGTCGGCGATCTGCGCCAACAGGGCCTGGTAGTCCTTCGGCGAAGGTTCCTTGCCTTTGTGCAGCGACAGCCCCAGCTCACCAAGAAAAGCGCGCAGTTTTTCCAGGCGCTCCGGCGGCGGACCATCGTGCACCCGGTACAGGGCCGGGACTTCATGCTTCTTGAGGAACTCGGCGGTGGCCACGTTGGCTGCCAGCATGCACTCCTCGATCATCTTGTGGGCGTCGTTGCGCACGGTCGGGCGGATTTCCGCGATCTTGCGCTCGGCACCGAAGATGATGCGGGTTTCCTGGGTTTCGAAGTCGATCGCACCACGGTTGTGGCGCGCCGCCAGCAGGACCTTGTACAGCGCGTGGAGGTTCTTCAGGTCCGGCAGTACTTCGTCATACTCGGCCCGTAGGGCCTTGCCCTCACGGGTGCGGGCGTGCTCGAGCATGCTGCTGACCTTGTTGTAGGTCAGCCGCGCATGGGAGTGAATCACCGCTTCGTAGAACTGGTAATCGACCATCTGCCCGGTCTTGTTGATGGTCATTTCACAGACCATCGCCAAGCGGTCGACGTGCGGGTTCAGCGAGCACAGGCCGTTGGAGAGCTCCTCGGGCAACATCGGCACCACGCGCTCGGGGAAATACACCGAGTTGCCACGCAATTGGGCTTCAGTGTCCAGGGCCGAACCCAGACGAACATAGCTGGAAACGTCGGCGATCGCCACGTACAGCCGCCAGCCGCCCGAGAACAGGCGCAACTTGCCCAGTGGCTCGCAGTAGACAGCGTCGTCGAAGTCGCGGGCATCTTCACCATCGATGGTGACGAATGGCAGGTGGCGCAGGTCGACCCGCTTTTCCTTGTCTTTCTCTTCGACCTCGGAGCGGAACTTGCGCGCTTCCTTGATCACGGCCTGGGGCCAGACATGGGGAATGTCGTAGCTGCGCAGCGCAACGTCGATTTCCATGCCCGGCGCCATATAGTTGCCGATCACTTCGACCACATCGCCCTGGGGCTGGAAGCGTGGGGTTGGCCAGTGGGTGATCTTGATCTCAACGAACTGGCCGATCTTCGCGCCGCCGTTGCGCCCGGCAGTGACCAGCACTTCCTGCTGGATCTTCGGGTTGTCCGGGGTGACGAAGCCGATGCCGCCCTCCTCGAAGTAGCGGCCGACCACGCTTTCATGGGCGCGGGAGATCACCTCCACCAACACGCCTTCACGGCGGCCACGGCGGTCCACACCGGAGACCCGGGCCAGGGCGCGGTCGCCATCGAACACCAGGCGCATCTGCGCCGGGCTGAGGAACAGGTCATCGCTTCCATCGTCGGGAATAAGGAAGCCGAAACCATCGCGGTGGCCGGAAACACGGCCAAGAATCAGGTCCAGCTTGTCCACCGGGGCATAGGTGCCGCGCCGGGTGTAGATCAACTGGCCATCACGCTCCATGGCGCGCAGACGGCGCCGCAGAGCTTCGATCTGGTCTTCAGTGGTCAGGCCGAACTCCGCCACCAGTTGCTCTCGCGCAGCTGGCTCACCGCGTTCGGCAAGGTGTTGCAGGATCAGCTCACGGCTGGGGATGGGGTTTTCGTATTTTTCCGCTTCACGTGCGGCCTCGGGATCGAGGGATTGCCAATCGGCCATCAGGAGGGGTTCACCTTGGTCTATATAAGGGATAGTTTGGCATAGGCGTATTGAAACCGGAAATGTCAGGCTTGGACAGCCCCGCCAGAGGGTCCGCAGCGCCCTTGAAAGCCTGCGGAATCAACAAGTTGAATTTTTTGAGATTTTTTTCCAATCGGGGCTTTACAGCCCTTTGGGGCATCCGTATAGTGCGCACCACAACGACGGACACCGTCGTTATAGTTGAAAAGCGGACCGATGTGAACCATCGAGTTAGCCCTTCAGCGAAGCCCAGGTGGTGAAATTGGTAGACACGCCAGCTTCAGGTGCTGGTGACCTTACGGTCGTGGAAGTTCGAGTCTTCTCCTGGGCACCAATTTCAAGTTTCAGATGCTCACGTTATCTGGAATTTATGCGACACGCTACACTGCTTCATGTTTTAATGCTGCACACTTTGCCCAGATGGTGAAATTGGTAGACACGCCAGCTTCAGGTGCTGGTGACCTTACGGTCGTGGAAGTTCGAGTCTTCTTCTGGGCACCATATTCAAAAAACCCGCTAGCTCGCTAGCGGGTTTTTTCTTGCCTGCGATTTACCTTCTGCCCTTCTCACGCTGGATATAACCGATAGCCAGCTCATGAATTTTCCTCCACCCGGTCACTTGAGAAACAATATCGTTTATCATTGTTTCCAAATATGTAGCCGTAAGCGAGGAAGTACCCGCATGACGATCCGCCCGAAACCGCTGATGCGCACCCTGGCTGCCGCTCTGTTCGGCCTGGTGCTTGGCGCGCCAGCTGCCATGGCTGCCGAACCGGTGACCCTGACCCTGTACAACGGCCAGCACAAGGAAATCGGCGAGGCCATCGCCAAGGCCTACGAGGCCAAGACCGGCATCCACATCAACATCCGCAAGGGCAGCAGCAATCAGTTGGCCAGCCAGATCATCGAGGAAGGCGACCGCTCGCCAGCCGATGTGATCTATACCGAAGAGTCGCCGCCCCTGAACAACCTCGGCGAACTCGGCCTGCTGGCCACGATCGACGACGCGACCCTGCAGATGCTGCCCAAGGAATACGTCGCGGCCAACGGCACCTGGATGGGCGTGACGGCCCGCACCCGGGTCGTGGTCTTCAATCCCAAGCAGATCGATGAGAAAGACCTGCCGCAATCGGTCATGGATTTCGCCAACCCCGAGTGGGACGGCAAGGTCGGGTTCGTCCCTACCAGCGGTGCCTTCCAGGAACAGGCCGTGGCCATCCTGAAGATGCACGGGCGTGATGCCGCCGAGGAGTGGCTAACGGGCCTGAAGGCCTTCGGCAAGACCTACACCAACAACATGGTCGCCCTCAAGGCCGTGGAAAACGGCGAAGTGGCCGCCGTGCTGGTGAACAACTACTACTGGTACGCCCTCAAGCGCGAGCGTGGCCAATTGGATTCCAAGCTGTACTACTTGGCCGATGGCGACGCCGGCGGCCTGGTGACCATCTCCGGCGCAGCCGCAGTCAAGGCAAGTAAACATCCGAAAGAAGCCCAGGCCCTGCTGAACTGGATGGCCAGTGAAGAAGGCCAGCGCGTGATCACCCAGACCACCGCCGAATACCCTCTGCACAAAGGCATGGTGTCCGACCAGGGACTGAAGCCGTTCGAAGAGCTGCGCCCGCCGAAGATCACCCCGGCCGACCTTGGCAACGCCGAGGAAGCCCTGGAGCTTGAACGCGAAGTCGGCTTGCTCTGATGAGTGCCGCTCTGCCCGAGCCAGCACTGGTTCGCTTCGTGCCGCGCCGCAAGCGCCCCTCGATATGGGTGGTGCTGCCGGTGCTGTTCCTGGTGGCCATGAGTCTGCTGCCATTACTGTACGTTGCGCTCAAGACTTGGCAGGCCGGCTGGCACGAGGCCCTGCGCCTGCTCTGGCGTCCCTTCGTCTGGGGCCTGATGCGCAATACCTTGATGCTGATGGTCGGGGTCACCCTGACCTGCCTGGTGGTTGGACTGGCACTGGCCTGGTTGCTAGAACGCAGCGACCTGCCTGGCCGGCGCCTGTGGGGAGTGATCCTCTGCCTGCCATTCGCCGTACCGGCTTTTGTCAGTAGCTTCACCTGGGTATCGCTCAGCCCGCGCTTCGAGGGGCTGGGCGGAGCCATCCTGGTCATGGCGCTGTCCAAGTATCCACTGGTGTTCCTGCCGGTGGCGGCGACCTTGCGCAACCTCGACACCTCCCTGGAGGAGTCGGCGCGCACCCTAGGGTGCGGCCGCTGGGGCGTGTTCTTCAAGATCACCCTGCCGCTGCTATGGCCCTCGATGCTCGGTGGCGCCCTGTTGATTGCCCTGCACATGCTGGTGGAGTTCGGCGCTCTGTCGATCCTCGGCCTGCAGACCTTCACCACGGCGATCTACCAGCAGTTCGAACTGGAGTTCAGCAACGCCAACGCAGCAATGCTCTCGGCTGTGCTGCTGGCACTCTGCCTGCTGATGCTCTGGCTGGAGTTGCGCGTGCGCGGCAAGGCCCGTCACGTGCGCATCGGCCAAGGCGTGGCCCGCCGCGCCGCGCCGGTTCGCCTGCGCGCCTGGACGCCGTTGGGCCAGCTGTTCTGCCTCGGGCTGGCGCTGTTGGGCAGCGGTATTCCGCTGGCTATGCTCGGCTACTGGCTGAGTGTCGGTTCGTCCGCGGCCTTCCCGGTGGCCGATATCAGCCGCGCCTTGCTTTCATCTTTGTCGCTGTCGCTCGGCGGCGCCGGCTTCAGCCTATTGCTAGCCCTGCCGATCAGCTTCCTGGTGGTGCGCTACAAGGGCCGCCTGGCGATCTGGGCCGAACGACTGCCCTACCTGCTGCATGCCCTGCCGGGCCTGGTGATCGCCCTGACGCTGGTGTACTTCGCATTGCACTATGTGCCCGTGTTGTACCAGACCACTGGGCTGCTCTTGCTGGCCTATGCTCTGCTGTTCCTGCCGCTGGCCCAGGCGCCGGTGCGCACGGCGCTGAACAAGGCGTCGCCGCAGCTGGAAGAAGCCGCGCGAACCCTGGGTGCGTCGTCGTTCGGAGCCTTTTGCCGGGTGACCCTGCCGATCATCTTCCCAGCCTTGGCGGCGGCGTTCGCCCTGGTGTTCCTTGACGCCATGAAGGAACTGACAGCCACCCTGCTGCTCAGCCCGACCGGCATGACCACCCTGGCCACCGAGGTCTGGGCGCATACCGCCAATGTCGAGTTCGCTGCGGCGGCGCCCTATGCGGCGTTGCTGATCCTAGTATCCGGGTTGCCGGTTTACCTGCTGACGACGCGGATGTACCTGAACAAGGCTTAGGCTCGGAACTGCCCCAGACTGGCCTTGAGCTGAGCCGCCAGGTCGTCGAGCACTTTGCTGCTGGCGGTGGTCTGCATGACCACCTCAGCGGCGCGCTCGGCCTGGGCATGGATGTTCTCGACCCGCCCACGTACCGCCTGGGCGCCATGGGCCTGCTGCTCAGCTGCGCGGGTGGCCAGGCCGATCGCCGCATGCACCTGCTCCACCGAAGCCTGCACCGACTGTTGCAATCGCGCATTGTCGCGCAGCACCAGCAAGCCCTCGCTGGCCTGGCGCCCGGCCTGGCTGATGGCTGCCACCGCTTCCTTCGCCCCCTGCTGCAGGGCGCCGATATGCGCCTGGATATCACCGGTCGAACTCTGCGTCTTGCTGGCCAGGGCCCGCACTTCGTCGGCGACCACGGCAAAACCCCGCCCGGTCTCGCCAGCCCGTGCCGCCTCGATCGCAGCGTTCAGCGCCAACAGGTTGGTCTGCTCGGCGATGCCATGGATCACGGTCAGCACCACTTCGATCTGCTCGCTTTGCTGGGCCAGGCGCTCGATTACCTCAGAGCCGGTTTCCACCTGTCCGGCCAGGTTCTCGATCAGGCCAGCCAACTGCGTGGATGTGCGACTGTTCTCGTCCGTTGCCTGGCGGATATCCACCACCTGCTGCAAAGCGGCCTGCATGGCCTGGCTCTCGGCCTGGGCCTCGTCGGCCATGGTCGACAGATCTCGCAGGCTGGCCGCCACTTCGTCGCGCTGCAACGCCGCGGCGGCATCGGCACCGGCATTGTGCTGGGCCATGGTGCCGATCTCGATGCCGGTGCGCTGGGCCACTTCGCCCGCCTCACGCACGATGGGCTGCAGCTTGTCGACGAAACGGTTGACCGCGCAAGCCATGTCGCCGATTTCGTCGCGACTGTCCAGGGTCACGCGCTTGGTCAAATCGCCCTCGCCCGCGGCCAAGTCATTGAGCGCAGCGATCAGCAAACGCAGCTTGCTCACCACTCGGCGCCCGAGCACCACAGCCACCAGCAGCAACACCCCCAGGCCGACCAAGGCCAGACCCAGCCCGATCCGCCAGCGCAACTCAGCCGCCGCCTCAC
This sequence comes from Pseudomonas sp. X10, assembly GCF_054889225.1. Lineage (NCBI taxonomy): Bacteria > Pseudomonadati > Pseudomonadota > Gammaproteobacteria > Pseudomonadales > Pseudomonadaceae > Pseudomonas > Pseudomonas sp. X10. The sequence goes on from NZ_CM142677.1 coordinate 5,146,887, forward strand.
GCACACTTTGCGCAGTGTTCGCCTGCATGGCTCCAGCGCTGGACTGGGCTGCCTCCAGCCGTGCGCGCAGGGCCTTGCCGCTATCGGCGGCGGCACCGACCAGGCTGTCCCCCACCAGTTGGTCACCGCTGGCGATCAGCGCCGTAAAACGCTGATCCAGGGCCTTGAGCTCCTGCTCCACCGCCACCGTGGAGACGCCCATCAGCACCTTGCCGATTTCCACGCCATTGGGGCTGATCGAAGCTTCGACAAAGTACACCGACGGGTCATTGCGGGCAGCATCGAGCACCTTGTCCAGCGCCCGCTCGCCCGCGCCCTTCTCGATCAAGGCCTGGTTGATGGGGTTCTGCCGGTTCAGGTAGCGGGTTAGATGCTGTCCCTCGGCATCGTCGTAGACCACGAACAGTACGCTGGGATTACGTTGCGCGCGCCGGGCGAACTCCGAAAGCATGGGCACGTCGTTGTCCCACATGGCGCGAGGGGCGACTGAGGCGAGCAGTTCGGCCATGTCGTTGGCCGAATCCTTGAGATTCTTCTCCAAGGTAGCGCGCAGCTGTTGCTGCTCGCCCTCCAGACGCGAGGACAGACCCGCCGTCAGGCGTTGGCGCGTACTGGCCGAAAGGCTGTCCAGACTGGAGCGTACTTCCTGCCCGGCTTGCTCCAGCTCTGCGGACAGCTTCTCGCTATCACCACCAAGGCGCTCGCCCAAGTCGGCCTCCAACGCGGTGACCGTGCTCCGGGTCAGGGCGACCGCGACCAGCACCTGCACCAAAAGAGCGATACCAAGGGCAACAAAGACTGGCCGCAACAGGCGGCTTCGTAACAGTGAGAGAACGGCGGACACGTGGAGACCCTCATACTTCTGGCGCCATTAAACTGATGGCACTTTAGGACCATTCTTACAGCAAAGGTTGTGCCGGAGCAGCAGGCATAAACGACAAATAAACTTACAAACACCCTAGGGGGGTGCAGTACTAGGGTAGGCGCCAACGTCAGTTGGCGATGCAAGGCACCGTCTTGCCAAAGGGCAGCGCCGCGCCGCCCATCATCGCCAGCTGACGCTGGCTGCAAAATAAAAACGCCGCGCCCCCTTGCGGGAGCGCGGCGCTGGATCAGCCTTTAAGGGGCTCGATCAGGCGAACGGATGGCGCAGCACGATGGTCTCGTTGCGGTCCGGGCCAGTGGAAATGATATCGATCGGCGCGCCAACCAGCTCTTCGATGCGCTTGATGTAGGCACGCGCATTGGCTGGCAGTTCGTCCAGGGTCTTGGCACCCAGGGTCGACTCGCTCCAGCCGGACATTTCCTCGTACACCGGCTCCAGGCCGATGTAGCTGTCGGCATCGGTCGGGGCGTCGATAACCGCACCGTTCTCGTTCTTGTAGCCCACGCAGATATTGATGGTCTCCAAGCCATCGAGCACGTCCAGCTTGGTCAGGCACAGACCGGAGATGCTGTTGACATCGATGGCGCGACGCAAGATCACGGCATCGAACCAACCGCAACGACGGGCGCGACCAGTAGTGGCGCCAAACTCATGACCACGCTTGGCGAGGAACGCACCGATGTCATCGAACAGCTCGGTCGGGAACGGACCGGAACCAACACGGGTGGTGTAGGCCTTGGTGATGCCCAGGATGTAGTCCAGGTACATCGGGCCAACGCCGGAACCGGTGGCGATGCCGCCAGCAGTGGTGTTCGAGCTGGTGACGTACGGGTAGGTGCCGTGGTCGATGTCCAGCAGCGAGCCCTGGGCGCCTTCGAACATGATGTCCTTGCCAGCGCGGCGCAGGACATGCAGCTCAGCGGTGACGTCCTGCATCATCGGCTCGAGTTGTTCGGCATAAGCCATGCACTCATCCAGGGTCTGCTGGAAGTCGATCGCCGGCTCTTTGTAGTAGTTGACCAACTGGAAGTTGTGATAATCCAGCAGCTCACCCAGCTTGGCAGCGAAGCGCTCACGATGGAACAGGTCGCCGACGCGCAGGCCGCGACGGGCCACCTTGTCTTCGTAGGCTGGGCCGATACCACGACCGGTGGTACCGATCTTCTGTTCGCCACGAGCCTTTTCACGGGCCTGGTCCAGCGCCACGTGATAAGACAGGATCAGCGGGCAGGAGGGGCTGATGCGCAGGCGCTCGCGCACAGGCACACCCTTCTCTTCCAACTTGGTGATTTCGCGCAGCAGGGCGTCCGGTGCAACCACCACGCCGTTGCCGATCAGGCACTGAACGCCTTCACGCAGGATGCCCGAGGGAATCAGGTGCAGCACGGTCTTCTCACCGTCGATCACCAGGGTGTGGCCTGCGTTGTGGCCGCCCTGGTAGCGCACTACGGCGGCAGCATGTTCGGTCAGCAGGTCGACGATCTTGCCTTTGCCCTCATCACCCCATTGGGTGCCCAGGACGACGACATTCTTACCCATAACACTTGTCCTCATTCACGCAATCTTGGGTGCCGGCAACTGCCGGCGGAGAAACTCACTGGGTCAGCGGCAGAACCTGCCAGCGCCCGTCTTGCTGAATCAATTGCCGATCACAATCCGCCTCGAGAGCAGCACTCAACGGCTGCCCAGGCAAAGCCTGGACCACTCGCTGGCCCTCGTTGCGCAACTGGCAGACCAACTGCCAGAGGGCCGCATCGCCGCTGTCGGGCATCCAGATCCCGCCAGAAGGCAACACGACCTCCGCTCGCCCCAGTGTGACCAGGGTCTTCAAATCCGTAGAGAAACCGGTGGCCGGGCGCGCCCGGCCAAAGTCGGCGCCGATGTCATCGTAGCGCCCGCCCTGGGCGATCGACTGACCGACTCCGGGGACGAACACGGCGAACACCACGCCGGTGTGATAGTGGTAGCCCCGCAGCTCGCCCAAGTCGAAATACAGCGGCAAATCCGGGTAACGCGCCGCCAGGCGGTCAGCGATTGCCAGCAGGTCGTCCAAGGCTGCCAGTACGCCAGCCGGAGCACGGCCCAGGCGCACGCGCGCCTCGGTCAGCACTTCGCGGCCGCCACACAGTTCGGTCAGGGCACGCAGCATGTTGCCCAGATCCTTCGGCAGGTCAGCAGTCAGCTCATAGACTTCATCGCTGGCCTTGCGCTGCAACGCGTCGAACAACTGCTGCTCGGCTGCGCCAGAAAGGCCAGCGGCGCGGGCCAGGCCACGGTAGATGCCCACATGACCCAGGTCCATGTGTACGTCGGGCACATCAGCCAGTTGCAGCATGGCCAGCATCAAGCTGATGACTTCGACATCACTGACCGGACTGGCATCGCCATAGAGCTCGGCACCCAGCTGGATCGGGCTGCGCGACGTCGACAGAGCGCGCGCTTGGGCGTGCAGGACGCTACCGGCATAGCACAGGCGGCTCGGCCCTTCGCGGCGCAGGGTATGCGCATCGATGCGCGCCACCTGGGGCGTGAAGTCGGCACGGAAGCCCATCAGCCGGCCGGACTGCGGATCGACGACCTTGAAGGTACGCAGGTCCAGGTCCTGGCCGGCACCGGTCAGCAGCGATTCCAGGTACTCGATATGCGGGGTAACGACCAGTTCGTAACCCCAACTCTGGAACAGGTCCAACACCTGGCGACGCGCGATCTCGATGCGCGCCGCCTCAGGTGGCAGTACTTCTTCGATGCCATCTGGCAGAAGCCAGCGGTCTACCGTTGCCATTACGCCATTTCCCCTTTGGTCCGGGCGGCCTGCCTGCGGGCGAGCCTTGAGTGAAGCAGGTATCGGCAGACAGCAGCAGGCAGCACTGATCCCAGCGCTGCCGCCGTGCCAACACCCTCGAATACCTTGCGTCGCGGCCGCGTTCAGGCCATTAACTTACAGACGCAAAAAAGCCGGGAATTTCCCGGCTGCCGCATCATACACCCGTTTTCACGCAGAAATCACCCCGCCAGGCGTTTTAGCCGCCCGGCGGGGTCTCTGCTCAGGGTTTGCTCTTGTCCAGGTAGCGGAAGAACTCGTTCTTCGGATCCAGGACCAGCACGTCGCTCTTGCTCGAGAAGCTCTCGCGGTACGCCTGCAGGCTACGGTAGAACGCGTAGAAGTCAGGGTCCTGGGAGTAGGCCTTGGCGTAGATGGCAGCCGCCTGGGCATCACCATCACCGCGGGTCTCTTCCGATTCACGATAGGCCTCGGCCAGCAGGACACGGCGCTGACGGTCGGCATCCGCGCGGATACCTTCGGCCAACTCGTTACCCTTGGCGCGGTGCTCGCGGGCTTCACGCTCACGCTCGGTGCTCATACGATCGAACACGCTGCGGTTCACTTCCTTCGGCAGGTCGATGGCCTTGACGCGGACGTCGATGACCTCGATGCCCAGCTCCTTGTTGGCCATGCGGTTCAGCGAAGCCGTGATGTCAGCCATCAGCGCGTCACGTTCACCGGAAACCACCTCGTGCAGGGTGCGCTTACCGAACTGGTCACGCAGGCCGCTTTCCAGACGGCGCGACAGACGCTCGTCAGCGATCTGCTTGAGGCCCGAGGTCGCCGTGTAGAAGCGCTCGGCATCCTGAACCCGCCACTTGGCGTAGGCATCGACCATCACGGCTTTCTTCTCCAGGGTCAGGAAGCGCTGGGTCGGTGCATCCAGTGTCATCAGGCGGGCGTCGAACTTGCGCACCTGGTTGACGTAAGGGACCTTCACGTGCAGGCCAGGCTGGACATCCGCCTGGACCACGCGACCGAATTGCAGCAGCACTGCCCGCTCGGTCTGGGCCACGATATAGAAGCTGTTCCAGGCCACGATCGCCAGCACCACGGCAACGATCAGGGCGATCAGCGATTTATTGCTCATCAGCGGCTCTCCCTAGAACGCAGCGACTGTTGTTGCTGTTGCAGATCCGCCGCGGCGCGCGCAGCTGCATCGTTGGCCGATGCCGACACGCCACTGGCTGGAGCCGGCCTGCTGCGACCGCCTTCGACCATCTTGTCCAGCGGCAGGTAGAGCAGGTTGTTCTGCCCGTCCTTGGTTGCCACCATGACCTTGCTCGAATTGCTGTAGACCTCTTGCATGGTCTCCAGGTAAAGACGCTGACGGGTCACATCAGGCGCCTTGTGGTATTCGGCCACCAGCTTGCTGAAGCGGTCGGCCTCACCCTTGGCCCGCGAGATTACCTCGTCGCGGTAACCGTTGGCGTCCTCGATGATCCGTTGAGCCTGGCCGCGTGCTTCCGGCACCACGCCGTTGGCATAGGACTCGGCCTGGTTGCGGGAACGCTGCTCGTCTTCACGGGCGCGGATCACGTCGTCGAAGGCTTCCTGCACTTCACGCGGGGCTGCCGCGCTCTGCACGTTGACCTGGGTCACGGTGATACCGGTGCGGTAGGTGTCGAGGAAGCGCTGCAGACGCTCGCGAATTTCCACGGCCATCTGCTCACGGCCTTCGGTCAGCACCTGGTCCATCGCGGTGGAACCCACCACGTGGCGCAGAGCACTGTCGGTCGCATGCTGCAAGCTGACTTCCGGCTGGTCGACGTTGAGCACGAAATCCTGCAGGTTGGTGATCTTGTACTGCACGGTCAGCGGCACCTCGACGATGTTCTCGTCCTCGGTGAGCATCTGCCCCTGCTTGGTGTAGGCCCGCTCGCGGGTCACATTCTCCATGTATTTGCGATCGATCGGCGGGAAGTAGATGTTCAGGCCCGGCCCTACGGTCTCGTAGTACTTGCCGAAGCGCAGGACAACAGCCTGCTCCTGTTCATCGACCACATACACGGCGCTGTACAGCCAAATGGCTGCCAGCACGGCCAGGCCGATACCGAGCAGGCCGAAACCACCGCCCTTGCCGATATGCCTGTCACCACCACCGCGTTTCTTACCACCGCCGAACATGCCGTTCAGGCTGTCCTGCAGCTTGCGGAAGGCCTCGTCGAGATCCGGCGGACCTTTCTTGTCGCCACCACGGCGCCCGCCCCAGGGATCCTGATTGTTCGAGTTGCCACCCGGCTCATTCCAAGCCATAGCGCTCTCCATCTGATAAAGCAAAGACGCGCCCACGGCGCGCCGTCCAATGCTACAGAATGCCTGTCACGGCTGCCTGACGTCGTCGCCAGGCATTTATTGCAAAGTGTGTTGCTCTATGAACACCTGCGGCTCCATACCCTCGCGACTGACCAGGCGATTGAGGTCGACCCGGGGCAGACGCACGCTCAGCAGGCTGCTGCCTTGTTCATCATGCTCCTCGCCTTGCACAGCCCCCAGGGCAAAGAATTGCGCGCGCAAGCGGGCAAAACGCTGCTCCAGGCGCAGGGTACCGATAAACAGATCATCCCCCAGCAACTCGGCAATCGCCTGGCCGACCAGCTCCAGGCCACGCCCGTCACGTGCCGATACCCAGACCCTCTGCGGTTTGCCGTCGGCATCACGCTGGATCTGCGGCTCAACATCTTCGAGCAAGTCGAGTTTGTTATAGACCTCGAGGATCGGCAAGCCTTCGGCGCCGATCTCTCCCAGCACCGCCATCACCTGCTCGATCTGTTCCATGCGGTCCGGCTCATGGGCATCGATCACGTGCAGAAGCAGATCGGAGTTGCTCGACTCTTCGAGCGTAGCCCGAAATGCCTCGACCAGCTTGTGCGGCAGGTGCCGGATGAAACCCACCGTGTCGGCCAGCACGATCGGCCCGACGTCATCCAGCTCAAGGCGGCGCAAGGTCGGGTCGAGGGTGGCGAACAACTGGTCGGCCGCATACACGTCGGACGTGGTCAGGGCATTGAACAAGGTCGACTTGCCGGCGTTGGTGTATCCCACCAGCGACACCGACGGGATATCCGCCCGCCTGCGTCCACGCCGTGCCTGTTCGCGCTGGCTGCGTACCTTCTCCAAGCGTGCCTTGATCTGCCGTAGGCGGACCCGCAACAGGCGCCGGTCGGTTTCCAACTGGGTTTCACCCGGCCCGCGCAGGCCGATACCGCCCTTCTGCCGCTCCAGGTGGGTCCAGCCGCGGACCAGCCGCGTGCTCATGTGTTCGAGCTGGGCCAGTTCGACCTGCAGCTTGCCCTCATGGGTACGCGCCCGCTGGGCGAAAATGTCGAGAATCAGCCCGGTACGGTCAAGCACGCGGCACTCGAAGACACGTTCGAGGTTACGTTCCTGACTGGGCGTGAGGGTGTGATTGAAAATCACCAGATCTACCTGCTCGGTTCCGACCAGGTCGCGCAATTCTTCGACCTTGCCGCTGCCAATCAGGTATTTGGCGGTAGGCTGGTGCCGCGCCACATTGGCGAACGCGACAATATCGGCTCCGGCCGATAATGCCAGCTCCTGAAACTCCTGCGGGTCTTCGCGCGCCTCAGGGTTCTGACCTTCCAAGTGAACGAGGAGTGCTCGTTCACCACCACCGTGGCGCTCAAAGAACAAAGCAGACTCCTATCAGGCGTTACCTGGTTCAGCGTCGCCGTGCTCGGAGTCGGACGGGCTTGGCAGGCGAACCGGGCGAGCAGGTACCACGGTCGAGATGGCGTGCTTGTAGACCATCTGGCTGACGGTGTTCTTCAACAGGACCACGAACTGGTCGAAGGATTCGATCGAGCCCTGCAGTTTGATGCCGTTGACCAGATAGATCGAAACCGGAACTTTCTCTTTTCTCAAGGTGTTCAAGTAAGGGTCTTGTAGCGAATGCCCTTTTGACATATGCCGCACTCCTGTAAGGATCAATAGTAAAAAAACAATGAAATTCGATAATTCAAGCCGCCCATTACCAAGAATAGACGGCAATTGCAGGGACTCAGCTCAATATGGAGACGGTCCCCAGGTATTTCAAGGTGCGGGACAGATTGTCGCAGGCCAGGCTATCCAGCCAGTGCACGCCGGACCAGCCGCGTAACCAGGTGAATTGGCGTTTGGCCAGTTGGCGAGTGGCAATGATACCCCGCTCGCGCATCTCGGCCTCGCTCAGCTTGCCGTCGAGATAGTCCCAGACCTGTCGATAACCCACTGCTCGTATAGACGGCAGCCCCGCGTGCAAGTCACTTCTGGCTCGCAGCACTCGGACCTCGTCGACGAAGCCCTGTTCCAGCATCTGCGAAAATCGTAACGCAATTCGCTGATGCAAAATGTGACGATCTGTAGGAGCAATTGCCAAACTGGCGACAGTATAGGGCAAATGTCCCCGGCCGCCTGCGTCTGCGACGAGACTTTCCGCGAATTGACGCTGTCGATGGGTGGTCATGCTCTCGCCACTCACCCGATAGACCTCCAGCGCTCGGATCAACCGCTGAGGATCATTGGGGTGAATCCGCGCCGCCGACTCCGGATCGACCTCGGCCAATTGTCGGTGCAAGTCGGCCAGGCCCAGTTCGCGGGCCTGCGCTTCCAGCTCCGCACGCACCTGAGCGTCTGCGGCGGGCATGTCCGCCAAGCCGTCGACCAGGGCCTTGTAATACAGCATGGTGCCGCCGACTAGCAGCGGAATCTTGCCTCGCCCAGTGATCTCGGCCATGGCCTCCAGGGCGTCACGGCGAAACTCGGCGGCCGAATAGCTCTCTGCAGGGTCGAGAATGTCGATCAGACGGTGGGGGTGTGCCGCCAACACCTCTTTCGATGGTTTGGCGGTGCCTATGTCCATACCCCGGTAGACCAGCGCCGAATCGACGCTGATCAGCTCGCAAGGCAGGTGCTTGGTGAGTTCGATGGCCAAATCGGTCTTGCCGGCCGCCGTCGGGCCCATCAGGAATATCGCAGGGGGCTTGCCGCTCATGTTCTATCGACCGCGCAGGAAGAGTTTGTCCAGGTCGTCCAGGCCCATCTGGGTCCAGGTCGGACGGCCATGGTTGCACTGCCCGCTGCGCTCGGTGCTCTCCATATCGCGCAACAGCGCGTTCATCTCGGGTATGGCCAGGCGCCGGTTGGCACGCACCGCGCCGTGGCAAGCCATGGTACCGAGCAACTCGTTCAGGTGGGCCTGGATACGGTCGCTGGTACCGTACTCCATCAGGTCGGCCAGTACATCCTGCACCAGGCGGTTGGCCTCGGCCTGCTTGAGCAACGCCGGGATCTGGCGAATGGCGAGGCTCTCCGGGCCCAGGCGCTGCAGCTCGAAGCCCAGGCGCTGGAACCATTGGGCATGCTCCTCGGCGCAATCAGCCTCGCGCTGGCTCAGCGCCAACGACTCGGGCACCAGCAGCGGCTGGCCGCTCAGGCCCTCGCTGGCCATGGCCACCTTGAGCCGCTCGTACATGATCCGCTCATGGGCCGCGTGCATGTCCACCAGAACCAGGCCGATCGCGTTCTCCGCAAGGATGTAGATACCCTTGAGTTGCGCCAGGGCATAGCCCAGCGGCGGGATGTCGCCCTGGCTTTCTGGCAAGGCCGCCGGCGCCGTGGCGCCGTTGAGCGGTGCGAAGAACTCACGGTAGACACCCTGGGCCTCTGCGGCCGGCAGCGCCTGGGCCGGGCGCGGGGTGTATTGGTACTGGTAGCCCGAACCGCTACCGGCGGACGCCGGACGAGTCTCTGCTTGCGGCTGTTCGAGCACTGGCGTGGCCAGGCGCATCTCAGCCTGGGGACCGAACTCACCAGCCTGCAGGCCTGTAGGCCGGACGATCTCGCTGGCCGCAGCCGGCGCGGCGAGCTGGTCTTCCGGGCGTACGTCGGCCAAGGCCCGGTGCAAGGTGCCATAGAGGAAGTCATGGACCATGCGCCCTTCGCGGAAGCGCACTTCGTGCTTGGTCGGGTGAACGTTGACATCGACCCCGGCCGGGTCGAGTTCGAGGAACAACACGAAGGTCGGGTGCCGCCCATTGAACAGCACATCGCGATACGCCTGGCGCACCGCGTGGGCGACCAGCTTGTCGCGTACCGCACGGCCATTGACGAAAAAGTACTGCAGGTCGGCCTGGCTGCGCGAAAAGGTCGGCAGGCCGACCCAGCCCCACAGACGCAAGCCGTTGCGCTCGACCTCGATAGGCAACGCCTGCTCGAGAAAGCCCGGACCGCAGATGGCCGCAACCCGGCGCGCACGGGTGATCTCATCCGGCGCCTCGTGCAGGCTGAGGATGCTCTTGCCGTTGTGGCGCAAATGGAAGCCGACATCGAAACGAGCCAGGGCCAGGCGCCGGATGACTTCCTGAAGATGATCGAACTCGGTCTTCTCGGTCTTGAGGAACTTGCGCCGGGCCGGGGTATTGAAGAATAGGTCACGCACTTCCACCGAGGTGCCGACGGGGTGTGCCGCAGGCTGGACCCGCGGGGTCATGTCGCGCCCCTCGGTCTCGACCTGCCAGGCCTCGCTGGCAGCGGCGGTACGCGAGGTGAGGGTCAGACGCGCCACCGAGCTGATAGAAGCCAGCGCCTCGCCCCGGAAACCGAGGCTCAACACGCCTTCGAGGTCTTCCAGTTCACGTATCTTGCTGGTGGCATGGCGGGCCAACGCCAGCGGCAGGTCATCGGCGGCGATACCACTGCCGTCATCACGCACCCGCAGCAGCTTGACCCCACCCTGCTCGACTTCGACGTCGATGCGCCGGGCACCGGAGTCCAGGCTGTTCTCCAGCAGTTCCTTGATCACCGACGCCGGACGCTCGACCACCTCGCCAGCGGCGATCTGGTTGGCCAGCCGCGGGCTGAGCAGCTCGATGCGGCTACCACCACTCATTGCTGGGCCGCCAAGGCAGTACTGGGTATATCCAGATGCTGGCCGATCTTCAGCTCATCGCTCTTGAGCTTGTTGGTCGAGCGCAGGCTGGCCACGCTGACCTGGTAGCGCACGGCAATCATGGCCAGTGTCTCGCCCGGACGCACGGTGTGCTCACGCGGCCCCTGAGCGATCTTGCCATTGTCGCGCAACCAGGCGATGTAGGTGCCCGGCGGCGGGTTCTGCTGGAAGAACTGGCGCACGCCGCTGTGGATCGAACGCGCCAAGGCCTGCTGGTGGCTGGTGGTGGCCAGCTTGGCCGCTTCATTGGCGTTGGAGATGAACCCGGTTTCCACGAGGATCGAGGGAATGTCCGGCGACTTCAACACCATGAACCCCGCCTGTTCGACGCGGCGCTTATGCAATGGAGTGATCCGGCCCAGGTTGCCCAGTACCTTTTGCCCGACGTCCAGGCTCGAGCTCAGGGTCGCGGTCATCGACAGGTCGAGCAGTACGCCAGCGAGCATGCGGTCCTTGTCATCGAGACTGACATTGCCGGCGCCGCCGATCAGGTCGGAGCGGTTTTCGCTGTCAGCCAGCCAGCGCGCGGTCTCGGAAGTGGCTCCGCGGTCGGAAAGAGCGAACACCGAAGCCCCGAAAGCAGCCTTGGACGGCGCAGCATCGGCGTGAATGGAAATGAACAAGTCGGCGCCCTTCTTACGGGCGATCTCGGTGCGCTTGCGCAGCGGGATGAAGTAATCGCCGGTACGGGTCAGTTCCGCACGGAAGCCTTTGTCGGTGTTGATCTGGCGTTGCAGCTCCTTGGCGATCTTCAGCACCACGTCTTTTTCATGCTGGCCGCGCGCGCCCGAAGCACCAGGGTCTTCACCGCCATGGCCAGCATCGATCGCAACGACGATGTCACGCTTGCCATTGGGCACCGGCGTCAGCTTGATGGCGGGCTGGCTTGGCGTCACCGGTACGGCGGGCGCGGTAGCAGGCGTTGTTGGCGTCGCTGGCGCGGTGGCGGCAACGGCATCGGCTTCCTGGTCATAGAGATCGACCACCAAGCGGTTGCCGTATTGGGCATTGGGCGTCAGGGTGAAGCTCTTGGGCGTGACGGACTTCTTCAGGTCGACCACCACGCGCAGGTCGGTGGCGGTGCGCTGGGCCGAACGCACGTTGCTGATCGGAGTATTGCTGGTGGAGACGGTCAATGGAGCAGCCAGGGTCGCACCATTGATGTCGATGACCAGGCGATCCGGCGCGGTCAGGGTGAACACGCTGTGCTGCACAGGACCGGACAGGTCGAAGACCAGCCGCGTGTTGTCCGGGGCACGCCATAGACGCATGCTCTTGACTTGCGTGACGGCCAGAGCGTCAACGGTCACTGTTGTCAGCAGCAGTCCAACGACAGCGACCAACGCGCGTATGCGCATACCTATCCCCATTTACTGTTTGAATTCGACGGCCAGAGCGGCACACCAGGCTTCGCCGCGCGAGCCCTGCGGCGACAGGATCAGCGAGCGTCCACCCGCTTGGGGGCTTATGGTAATGGTCAGGTCGGGCTTTGGCAAAACGCCCGCTCCTTTTTGGGGCCATTCGAACAGACAGAGAGGGTCTCCCTCGAAGTAGTCACGAATGCCCATGAACTCGAGCTCCTCCGGATCAACCAGGCGGTAGAGGTCGAAATGGTAGGCGCGCACCTCGCCGATCTCATAAGGCTCGACCACGGTGAAGGTCGGGCTCTTCACCGCCCCGGTGTGACCCAAACCACGGATCAGGCCGCGCGACAAGGTCGTCTTGCCGGCCCCCAGGTCGCCTTCGAGAAAGATCACGCCGTGACCGCCGGTAACCTGCGCCAAGCGCGCACCGAAATCGATCATGGCCTGTTCGTCGGCCAGAAACAGGGTTACACCTGACACGCTGAATGCTCCTCCAACAATTCGCGAATAACCGGAATCAGGTCACTGGCCGCGAGGCCGCGCCCACGCACGCCCAGCCGTTCACCGGCACAGGCATGCAGCCAGACACCCAGGCAGGCCGCCGGCCAGGCCTGCATCCCTTGCGCCAGCAGCGCGGCCAACACGCCGGTGAGCACATCGCCCAACCCGGCCCCGGCCATTGCCGGGTGCCCGCGGCTGCACAAGGCCAGTTGCCCTGCCGGGTCGGCGACCAGTGTCCCGGCCCCCTTGAGCACGCAGACACTGGCGTATTTGCGCGCCAGCTTGCGCGCCGCACCGGGTCGGTCGGCCTGCACCGCCTCGGTAGATACACCCAGCAAGCGCGCCGCCTCCCCCGGATGCGGGGTAAGGATGCTGCCGCTGGGCAGGGCCAGCGGCGTACGCGCCAGCAAGTTGAGCGCGTCGGCATCCCAGACCTGCGGCAGACCGGCATCCGCTACCGCCGACAGCAAGCTGCGCCCCCACGCCGCCTGGCCCAGGCCAGGACCAGCCACCAGAACCGAGGCGCGCTCCAGCACGCCCAGCACCTGGTTGGCCGAGTTCACGCCCAGGCACATGACCTCGGGCAAGCGGGCCAGGGCCGCGCCCACATGCTCGGGGCGAGTGGCCATGGAAACCAGCCCTGCCCCACAACGCAGGGCCGCCTCGGCACTGAGCAACACCGCGCCACCAGTACCGAGATCACCACCGACGACCAGCACATGGCCAAAATCGCCCTTGTGCGCTTCCCGCCGGCGCGGTGGCAGGCTGGCCAGGTTCACGCTGCTGAGCAACTGTGGTGCATTAGTGGGGTGTTTGGTCTGGGGCATGGGGTCAAAGGCTCCGATGTCTGGCAGAATTATACGCACCTGAGCCCGTATTGCCTTATTTCCCATGTCCGCCGCCACCCTCGACCTCACCGCACTGGCCGAATCCATCAAGGATTGGGGCAGAGAACTCGGTTTTGCCCATGTTGGCATCGCCGGAGTGGACCTTGGCGAGCATGAACAGCACCTGCAACGCTGGCTCGACGCCGGCTACCAGGGCGAGATGGAGTACATGAGCGCCCACGGCAGCAAACGCTCGCACCCCGAGCAACTGGTGCCCGGAACCTTGCGCGTGGTGTCGCTACGCATGGACTACCTGCCCGGCGACACGCAGATGGCGCAACGCCTGGCCCAACCGGAAAAGGCCTACGTGTCCCGCTATGCCCTGGGGCGCGACTATCACAAACTGATCCGCAAACGCGTACAGCACCTGGCCGAACGCATACAACAGGCTATCGGCCCGTTCGGCTTTCGCGCCTTCGTCGACAGCGCGCCAGTACTGGAAAAGGCCATCGCCCAACAGGCCGGGCTCGGCTGGATCGGCAAGAACACCCTGCTGCTCAACCGCAAGGCTGGCAGCTACTTCTTCCTCAGCGAACTGTTCGTCGACCTGCCACTGCCGGTGGATGACGCCCAGGCCAGCGAACACTGCGGCCGCTGCCAGGCCTGCCTGGACATCTGCCCCACGGGCGCCTTCATCGGCCCTTACGTGCTCGATGCACGGCGCTGCATTTCTTACCTGACTATCGAGTTGAAGAACGCCATCCCCGTCGAACTGCGCCCGCTGATCGGCAACCGGGTGTTCGGCTGTGACGATTGCCAGATCGTCTGCCCATGGAATCGCTTCGCCCGCCCAACCAGCGAGGGCGACTTCAAACCACGCCACAACCTAGACAATGCCAACCTGGCCGAGCTGTTCCTGTGGGACGAAGCGACCTTCCTCAGCAATACCGAAGGCTCGCCCTTGCGCCGCGCGGGCTATGAACGCTGGTTGCGCAACCTGGCCGTGGGCCTGGGCAATGCACCGTCGACCATACCGGTCCTGGAAGCCCTGCGCGCCCGCCAGGACCATCCATCGGAACTGGTACGCGAACATGTGCAATGGGCGTTGGCCCAACACCAATCCCGCGCCCACACACCGCCCCTGTAGGAACGTATCGCGTCCCTCAATGCGCGTCGTTGTAGTGGAACTTCGGCATTTCCCAATGGAAACGGATCGCCAGCAGCCGCACCAGGAAACCGCCGAACAAAGTCAGCAGCATGGCCTGCTCGGCCGGCAACTCGAAGTACACGCACCCCAGGTAGAACCAGGCGGCGGCGAAGGACACGCTGGCATAGAGTTCACGGCGGAACACCAGGGGAATGTCGTTGCAGAAGATATCCCGCAGGATGCCGCCGAACACGCCCGTGATCACCCCACTGATGGACGCCACCAGCATGCCCTGGCCCATTTCCAGGGCGGTCATGCAGCCGATCAAGGTGAAGGCCACGAGCCCCAGGGCATCGAGCACCAGGAAAAGTGAACGCAGATGGCGCATCAGCGGCGCGATGAAGATGGTCACCAGTGCGGCAAAGCTGGTCAGCACCAGGTATTCCGGGTGTTTCACCCAAGTCAGCGGATAGTGCCCAAGTAGCACGTCGCGCACCGACCCGCCCCCCAGGGCGGTAACACAGGCGATGAGCACCACGCCGAACCAGTCCATGCCGCGACGCCCGGCCGAGAGCGCGCCGGTCATGGCTTCGGCGGTGATAGCAATGAGGTAGAGCATCAACAACATGGTGCGGATCCGTGCAGAGGGGGGCGCATTCTAACCGGGGGCACTCCCCTCAGCCACAGACTCCAAACTTCAAGCTGATCGCTGTCGCTCAGCCAACCAGGCAAGCCACCACTATCAGCGCACACCTCGTGCAGCTTGCAGCTTACCGGCTTAGCCCTTGATGAAGTGCTCGCGGTAGTGGCGCAGTTCGGCGATGGACTCGCGGATATCGTCCAGTGCCAGATGCGTGCCGCCCTTCTTGAAGCTGTCGCGAACCTGCGGCGCCCAGCGCGCGGCTAGCTCTTTGAGGGTCGAAACGTCCAGGTTGCGGTAGTGGAAGTACTCTTCCAGCTTCGGCATGTGCCGGTAGAGAAAGCGGCGGTCCTGGCAGATGCTGTTGCCGCAGATCGGCGACTTGCCCTTCGGCACCCATTGCTCCAGGAACTTCAGGGTGGCCTCCTCGGCCTCGGCCATGCTGACGCGGCTCTCACGCACGCGCTGGGTCAGGCCTGAGGCGCCATGGGTGCGGGTGTTCCACTCGTCCATGCGCGACAGCACTTCATCGCTGTGGTGGATGGCGATCACCGGGCCTTCGGCCAACGTATTCAGCTCGCTGTCGGTCACGATGGTGGCCATCTCGATGATGACATCGTTGTCCGGATCCAGGCCGGTCATTTCCAGATCGATCCAGATCAGGTTCTGCGGGTTCTGCATGGTAGGCTCCTCGACTAAGCCGCCATATTAGCCTACATGCTAAACTGCCTGCCGTTTTCTATCGCCCCGCCACCACGGAACCTCCATGGCCAAACGCCAGCTCAATCGCCGCCAGAACTGGCGTATCGAAAAAATCCAGAATGAGCGCGCTGCCCGCGCCGCCAAACGCGAGCAGCACGTGCTGCAAGAGCTCGAAGGTGGAGACCTGGGGCCAGAACAACTGGGCCTGGTGATCGCCCACTTTGGAGTGCAGGTCGAGGTCGAAGCCCAGGAAGGCGAAGTCGCCGGCCAGGTGTTCCGCTGCCACCTACGCGCCAACCTGCCAGCCCTGGTCACCGGCGACCGCGTGGTTTGGCGTGCAGGCAACCAGGGCATTGGCGTGATCGTCGCGCAGATGCCCCGCAGTACCGAGCTATGCCGCCCGAACAACCACGGCCAACTCAAGCCGGTGGCGGCCAACGTCGACCTGATCGTGATCGTCTTCGCCCCCGCGCCGGAACCCCAGGCCAACCTGATCGACCGCTATCTGGTGGCTGCCGAGCACGCCGGCATCCGGCCCTTGCTGTTGCTGAACAAGGCCGACCTGATCAACGAGCAAAACGCTCCGGCGCTCAACGCCCTGCTGGCGGTGTACCGGCAACTGGGCTACCCCCTGCTGGAGGTCTCGGCCCATCAAGGCGATGGCATGCAACGCCTGCAGGAGGCCCTGGACGGACATATCAGCGTGTTCGTCGGCCAGTCAGGCGTCGGCAAGTCTTCGCTGGTCAACAGCCTGCTGCCCGACGCCCAGACACGCGTCGGCGACCTGTCCGAATGGTCGGGGCAAGGTACCCACACCACCACCACTGCCCGTCTCTATCACTTCCCTGGCGGCGGTGAGCTGATCGACTCCCCAGGCATCCGTGAGTTCGGCCTGGGTCATGTCAGCCGCGATGATGTCGAAGCGGGTTTCATCGAGTTCCGCGATCTGATCGGGACCTGCCGCTTCCGTGACTGCAAACACGACCGCGAGCCTGGCTGCGCCCTGCTCATGGCCCTGGAAGATGGCCGCATCCAGCCTCAACGCATGAACAGTTACCGCTCGATCATCGCCAGCCTGCCTGAAGACAGTTACTGATACCCACAAGGAGGCCGAAACAGGCCTCCTGCCCGGTGCATCCGCAAGGAAGCCGGTTTACTCCTGGGCGTCGTCCATCTTCAATACACCCTCCTCGAAGATGTTCAGCTTCTGCCGCAACTCGCGAGGCTGCACCGGCTCCAGGGCTGGCGCCGCGTCTTCGGCTTTCGGCACAGCCGGCTCCACTGCGCCCGGATTGCCGGTCGACGAAGGGGTCGGCTCCGCCTGTTCACCTTCGATAGTACGCTGGGCCTTCTTGGTCAGGACGATAATGTCGATCCGCCGGTTGACCGGGTTGAATGGATCTTTGCGGTCGAACAGCGACGACGAGGCGTAGCCGACCACCCGCGCTACCTGCTCGTCCGGGTAGCCGCCAGCAACGAGCGCGCGACGGGCAGCATTGGCACGGTTGGCCGACAGCTCCCAATTGCCGAAGTTGCCGGTGCCGGCGTAAGGCTTGGCATCGGTGTGGCCGCTGATGCTGATCTTGTTCGGCACAGCCTTGATGGTGTCGGCCATGGCCAACAGGATGTCTTCGAAGTATGGCTGCAGGCGCGCGCTGCCCAGATCGAACATCGGCCGGTTCTCGGCATCCATGATCTGGATGCGCAAGCCATCCTGGGTGATCTCGAACAGGATCTGGTCCTTGAACTTCTGCAGCTGCGGGTTCTCCTCGACCTTGTTCTGCAACTCTTGCAGCAGCAGTTCGAGACGCTCGCGCTCAACCTGCTCGGCCATGCTTTCGATCTTGTCCTGGCCCAGGTGAATGCTGGTATCGGGCGTCGCCTCGGACCTCACCTCAGGGTTGATGGTCTTTTCCGGCGAGAGCTGGGGCGAACCGCCCAAGTCGATGATGTAGGGCGTACCACTCTCAGAGAAGCCAATCGGGTCCTTGAAGTAACCGGCGATGGCGATCTTCTGCTCCGGAGTGGCGTTGGACAACAGCCAGAGCACCAGGAAGAACGCCATCATTGCCGTGGCGAAGTCGGCGAAGGCGATCTTCCAGGAGCCGCTGTGATGATCGCCACCAAAGCGCTTGACGCGTTTGACGATGATGGGCTGATTGTTCTCCATGACTCAGCGACCGCGAACCGCTTGTTCCAGCTCCATGAAACTCGGCCGGTGCGCCGGGTAGAGCACCTTGCGCCCGAACTCGACAGCCAGCGATGGCGGCATGCCAGAGGCCGAGGCGACCAGCGACGCCTTGATCCCCTCGTAGACGTTCAGCTCTTCCTTGGCATCGTGGCGCAGCGCGTGGGCCAACGGACCGAAGAAGCCGTAGGCCGCCAGGATACCGAAGAAGGTGCCGACCAGTGCCGCGCCTACGTGCAAGCCGATCGAAGTCTGGTCGCCATCGCCGAGCGAAGCCATGGTCACCACAATGCCCAGTACCGCCGCGACGATACCGAAGCCGGGCATGCCATCGGCGATGCTGTTCACCGCGTGAGAAGGGTGGTCCAGCTCCTCCTTGAGGCTCAGCAACTCCATGTCGAACAAGCCCTCGAGCTCGTGCGGGGCCATGTTGCCGGTCGACATGATGCGCAGGTAGTCACAGATGAACGCGGTCATGCGGGCATCGCCGAGCACCGCCGGGTACTTGGCGAAGATCGGGCTGGCCGCGGGGTCTTCGATATCGCCCTCGATGGCCATCATGCCTTCGCGGCGGCTCTTGTTGAGGATCTCGTAGACCAGGCCTAGTACTTCCAGGTAGAAGGTATGGGTAAAGCGGGTGCTGAACATCTTCAGCGACTTCTTGATTACATGCATGGTCATGTAACCAGGGTTGGCCTGGAGGAAGGCACCAAAAGCCGCACCGCCAATGATCAGCACTTCGAAAGGCTGGATCAGAGCCGCGATTTTACCGTGGGACAGTACATATCCGCCGAGGACGCTCGCGAATACGACAATGATGCCGATAATTTTAGCCATAGATTCAAAGCACTTACAGTCGTGGTCAGGGTCGGGGGCGGAAGCGTGTAAACTCTTCTTCTACTTATCGGCAGGACTGCGCCAGACTATAGCCAGCCAAAGCGAAAAGCCAGTTTGAGCCGATATCACAATGCCACTTGACACCCAGTTCCCTACTCGGATCCCTCCTACTCTCGACGCCTGGGTGAAACTTCTCGATGGCGTCCGCTTGCCGGTTCCGAAGACCAGCCACGACCGTGTGCTGACCGCCATCAACGACAGTCGACGGTCTCTGCGCGACATCGCCGAACTGATGCAAGGCAGCCCCGCGCTGGTGCTCAGCGTCATGCGCGAAGCCAACCACCCGGCCAATGCAAGCCAGGCGGAACCGGCTGAGAGCCTGGAGACTGCCCTCAACCGCCTTGGCCTCGCCCGTACCGGCAAACTGCTCGGGCGCCTGCCCGCCGTGCCGACCGAGGATATCCCGCCAGTCCTGCGTCAGTTCCAGTTGATCAGCCAGCACGCCAGCCAACAGGCCAGTGGCTTGTTCGCCGGCCGCCTGGCACGCTTGTGGCAGGAAATCCACTGGGGCAGCCTGTTGTTTCTCGCTCCGCTCTGGCCGCTGGCTGTCACCCATCCGAAGCTGCTCGACACGTGGGAGCTGCGGGTGATTCACAAAAGCGAAGAAGCCGGGCCGGTCGAACAGGAGCTGTTCGGCGTGCGCCTCATGCAACTGTGCCGGGCCATGGCCGAATATTGGCGTCTGCCAGAGTGGGTAACCCAGGGGTACCGGCTGCTGCTGGACGAGCGCGAAGAACTGGCCAAAGCCCTGAGCATCGCCCGCGACCAAAACAGCCTGCATCAGCAGCAGCGCCTGGATGAGGAGCCCGGGTTACGACGCTGGTTCAACCAACCGGCCAACACCGTACTGCTGGCCAACGGCCTGGCCCTGGCAGCCCAGGTCGGCTGGGACCATCCACATCTGCTGCGCTGGCAACTGCTGACCAGCCTCTACCTGCAAACCTCCCTGGACGACGTACAGCAGCAGGTGCACCAGCAGGCGGCAGCCAGTGCCCGCCAGCATGCAGGCGAGGCCCTGTACCACCCTGCCGAAGCCCTGATCTGGCCATGGCAGCAACGGCGCCCGCATCCAGACATGCTGCCACCGCCACCCCCGTCGTCACAGGACCTGGGCACCTGGCGCAAGCTGTGCGGCGAACTGCTGGCCCACCCCAGCCCGTTCGGCAACACCATCCACTTGAGCACCCATGCCAAGCGAGCCCTGATGTCCTGCGGCATGCGACGGGTCCTGCTGCTGATGCTCGACAAGGGCAACAACAGCCTGCGCACGCAGCAAAGCGCCGGCCTGCCCAAGGAAGTCGAGGCGCTAAACCTGCCCATCGAAGAGAGCAAGCTGTTGCAGCGCCTCATGAGCCAAGCCGCGCAACTGCGCCTGACGCCGGAGAATCACACCCAGTTCTCGAACCTGATGCCCGCGCCGCTGCGCGCCCTGTTCAAGAGCCAACACCTGCTGCTGCGCTCGGTGGCCGTGAATGGCCAGGTACTGATGCTCGTGATCGCCGACCAGGATGGCAAGCCACTGGCCGACATCAGCCTGCAAGCCTTTGGCAAGACCGTGCAATGTATCGAGCGCGCCCTGGCTGCCTTCGGCAACCGCAACGCCTGAGCCATGCGCTACAATCGCCCCTCTGTTCCACCCTGGAGACTGTGGATGACTGACTTTTCTGGTTTGCCCCTGGTGATCGAGCCGGCCGACCTGCTGCCTCGCTTGGATTCGCCGCAGCTGATCCTGATCGACCTGACCAGCGCCAACCGCTATGGCAGTGGCCATGTGCCCGGTGCCCGCTTCGTCGATCCCAAGCGCACCCAGCTGGGCCAGCCGCCGGCACCCGGCCTGTTGCCGAGCCGTGCCGACCTGGAAAAGCTGTTCGGTGAGCTGGGCCATCGCAGCGACGCGGTCTACGTGGTCTATGACGATGAAGGCGGCGGCTGGGCAGGCCGCTTCATCTGGATGCTCGATGTCATCGGCCACAAGCACTACCACTACCTCAATGGTGGCATCCAGGCCTGGCCGGCCGACAAGCTGTCCACAGAGGTGCCACCCAGTGCCGGAGGCCCGGTCAGCCTGCAACTGCATGACGAGCCTACCGCCACCCGCGAGTACCTGCAGAGCCGGCTGGGCGCCGCCGACCTGGTGATCTGGGATGCACGCAGCCCGGGCGAGTACCGCGGCGAGAAGGTCCTGGCCGCCAAGGGTGGACACATTCCGGGCGCGGTCAACTTCGAATGGACCGCCGGCATGGACCTCAACGACAACTTGCGCATCCGCCAGGACATGCCCGAGATCCTCGAACAGCTGGGCATCACCCAGGACAAGGAAGTGGTCACCCACTGCCAGACCCACCACCGCTCCGGCTTCACCTACCTGGTGGCCAAGTCCCTCGGTTATCCACGAGTCAAGGCATACGCCGGCTCCTGGGGCGAATGGGGCAACCACCCGGACACGCCTGTAGAGACGTCTAAGGACACACAATGAAATCCCGCTTGTTCATCATCAGCCAGTACCTGCTGCCGCATCACCTTCTGTCACGGCTGGCCGGCTGCATCGCCGAGTGCCGCGTACGCTGGCTCAAGAACGCCTTCACCGCCTGGTTCGCCAAGCGCTACCAAGTGGACATGTCCCAAGCCCTGGTCGAGGACGTGACCGCCTACGAGCACTTCAACGCTTTCTTCACCCGCGCCCTCAAGCCTGGCGCGCGCCCCCTCGATGAAACCCCAGGCGCGATCCTCTGCCCCGCCGACGGCGCAGTCAGCCAGCTCGGTCCCATCGAGCACGGCCGCATCTTCCAGGCCAAGGGCCACAGCTTCAGCGCTCTGGAGCTGCTCGGCGGCGATCCAGCCAATGCCGCACCGTTCATGGGAGGCGAGTTCGCCACCATCTACCTGTCGCCGAAGGACTACCACCGCGTGCACATGCCGCTGGCCGGCACACTGCGCGAGATGATCTACGTGCCAGGCCGCCTGTTCTCGGTCAACCAGACCACGGCGGAGAATGTCCCCGAGTTGTTCGCCCGGAACGAGCGTGTGGTCTGCCTGTTCGACACCGAGCGCGGCCCGATGGCCGTGGTGCTGGTCGGAGCGATGATCGTGGCCTCCATCGAAACCGTCTGGGCCGGCCTGGTGACGCCACCAAAGCGTGAGCTCAAAACGTTCCGCTACGATGACGCCAGCCGCGCACCGATCCACCTGGAGAAAGGCGCCGAATTGGGTCGTTTCAAGCTGGGCTCGACCGCCATCGTGCTGTTCGGTCCAGAGCAAGTGAAATGGGCCGAGACCCTGGGCGCCGGATCTGCCGTGAGCATGGGCCAGCAATTGGCATTGCCTGTTCAGAGCTGAACCGCAACGCATAGAAAAGGCCCTGCATGAATCCTGTCATGCAGGGCCTTCTTTTTATGGGCAGCCGGGGGATTAGCGTTGTAGGGTCCTGGCCGGTCCCGCGCTACTCGGGACCGGCAGGTGGCCCTTCATACCCCGTCAGGCACGCCCATCTCGGTCGCGCATGCCCAGCAGGTACAACACACCGTCCAGCCCCAGGGTCGAAATGGCCTGCTTGGCCGACTGTTTTACCAGCGGCTTGGCACGGAAGGCCACGCCCAGGCCCGCCAGCGCCAACATCGGCAGGTCATTGGCGCCGTCGCCAACGGCAATGGTCTGCTCCAACTGCAGGCCTTCCTTGCGCGCAAGCTCGGTGAGCAGGTCAGCCTTGCGCTGAGCGTCGACAATCGGTTCGACCGCCACGCCGGTCACCTTGCCATCCACCACTTCCAGTTCGTTGGCGAACACATAGTCGATGCCCAGGCGAGCCTGGACTTGCTTGGCGAAATAGGAGAAGCCGCCAGATAGAATGGCCGTCTTGTAACCCAGGCGCTTGAGCTCAGCGAACAGGTTCTCGGCACCCTCGGTCAGACGCAGGGATGCGCCGATCTCATCCAGCACGCGCACATCCAGGCCCTTGAGCAGCGCCATACGCTCCTTGAAGCTGGCGCGGAAGTCCAGTTCGCCACGCATGGCCCGCTCGGTGATCGCGGCTACCTGCTCGCCGACCCCGGCCGCCTTGGCCAGTTCGTCGATCACTTCGGCCTCGATCAGCGTCGAGTCCATGTCGAACACTGCCAGGCGGCGGTTACGGCGGAACAGGTTGTCCTGTTGAAAGGCGATATCGATGTTCAGCTCCTGGGCCAGGGCCAGGAAGTCAGCGCGCAATGCCTGGGCATCGCTCGGCTCGCCACGCACGGAAAACTCGATGCAGCCCTTGCCCTTTTCCAGCGGGGCATCCAGGGCCACGCGCGCGGACAGGCGGTCGATATGCTCGATATTCAAGCCATACTGGGCGATGATCGCGCTGACCCGTTGCAGTTGCTCGGCGGTGACCTTGCGGCTGAGCAGCGTAACGATATGCCGGGCTTCGCCCTGGCTGTCGACCCAATGCTGGTAGTCGACCTCAGAAATCGGGGTGAAACGCGCCTGCTGCCCGAGTTCGTGAGCCTTTGCCTGGATATCCTGCAGCACCCTCGAGGCCGCCTCGGTGTCAGGAATATCCACCAGGATGCCGAGCGACAAGACGCCGTGCATGACCGCCTGGCCGATGTCGAGGATGTTGGCACCGCCCTGGACCAGGACGCCGGTGATGGCCGCGGTGAGACCTGGACGGTCTTCACCGGTGATGTTGATCAGGACGATTTCGCGCAAGACGGGCTCCGACTCGATGAAAAAAAGCGCATTCTACCGATTTTCGATGCTCATCGGGTGCAGTCGATACTTTGCCGACCAAACACCGCTCGCTATACTGCGCAGCACCTTTTCCGCCATAAAGAGCCGCGCTCTGTGAACCGGCCCACGCCCGTCAAGACTGATAACTTCTTCCTGCTGATCTTCCGTGCCCTGCGCCAGCGTCGCATTCCCCTGGCACTGCGCATCGCCAGCCACAATATTTTCCTGGTGGCCCTGGCGCTGGTGATCTATGCCTGCGTCATGGGATTGCAGTTCAAGCAGGCCATGCATGACCAGGCCGATGCCCTTGGCCAGAGCCTGACCACCCAGACCGCCACCTCGGCGACCGAGTTGCTGGTGTCCAACGACATCCTCAGCCTCAACGTGCTGCTGGGCAACCTGGTGAAGAATCCACTGGTGGCCCACGCAGCCATCTACAGCGTCGACAACCGTATCCTCGCCGAAGCCGGCCAGCGCCCGAAAAACAGCCTGCTGGGTGAGACCGAAGGCCTGTACCAGACCAAAATCACCTTTCAGGACGTGACCGCCGGGCAGCTACGCATCAGCCTGGACATGAACCAGTTCCTCCAGCCGATGACCATCAGCCTGCAGAGCATGGGCATCCTGGCAGCCATCCTGCTGGCCTTGGCGCTGACCCTGAGCTTGCGCCTGGGCCGCTTCATCTCCACTCCCCTGCTACAACTGCGCGTGTGGCTGCGTGACCCGCACCCCTACACCCCGGCAGTCGACCGCCAGGAC
The DNA here is from genome assembly GCF_054889225.1 of Pseudomonas sp. X10. NCBI lineage: Bacteria > Pseudomonadati > Pseudomonadota > Gammaproteobacteria > Pseudomonadales > Pseudomonadaceae > Pseudomonas > Pseudomonas sp. X10. The sequence continues at coordinate 5,171,281 of NZ_CM142677.1, forward strand.
GAGATCGGCGACTTGGCTCGCCAGTTGCACACTCGTCTCGCTCCTCCACCGCCACCTGAGCCGGAGGAGGAAGAGCACGAGGACGAAGAAGAAACCCACTTCGAAGTCCGCAATCTGCATGATCCGGACTTCGACGAAGCGCCTGCAGTCTCCGGCCCGGACAAGGCCGAGCCGAAAGCCAGCGCTGAGGATGAGGACGAAGCCTTTGCCGGCCTACTCGATGAAGAGGAAGAAGACAGCCCGGCCAAGCAGGTGCCCAAGGTATCGGATGAACCGCAGGCCAGCGCCGTGCTGGCCGTGCAGCTCGGCTCCCAGGAGCAACTGCGCCGCCTGCCTCGCGCGCGCCTGACCGAACTGCTGGAACGCTACCGCGACTGCCTGGACCAGGCCGCCTCGCTGTATGACGGTGAAATGCATACGCTCAACGACGGCAGCACATTGCTGCTGTTCCACAGCCATGACAGTGGCGAGGACTACCTGACTAATGCCATCTGCTGCGGCGAGCTGCTGCGCGCCCTGGGCCACGCCTTGCAGATTGAAGTAGCGGACAGCGGCATCACCCTGCAACTGCAGCTGGGCCTAGCCCTGGGTGAGGATCTCCATGGCCTGAACCAGATCGACCTGCTGCTGACTGAAAAGGCCCAGGACGCCCTGGCCCTGTCCCAGCACAGCCGCAATCTACTGCTGGTCGAGCGAAAGATTAGCGACGATGCCCTGATCCGCCAACGCGCCCGTATCCGTCCGATCGCAAGCCCCGAGGGCGCTTGCTGTGTAGAACGACTGATGGAGCCCTATCCGTCAATGTTGGAACGCCAACTGGCACGGATGGACGAGCGTCGGGCCTGACAGCGATACAGAAGGATGATGCTGTAGCCAAGAGTACGCCAGCGGGTGCAGCACCGCTGACCGATCCGCCGCTATCGCGGGCAAGCTCGCTTCTGACAGCAGACACAAAAAAGCCCGCAGTGATGTTCACTTAAGCTGGAGTGCCTTCAGGTGGGGCTGCTACACAGCCCATCGCGACACAAGGCCGCTCCTACAGAGGGCTTGCAAGCCACGCATTTATGTATCGGCAAGCCTCTTGTGGGAGCGGCCTTGTGTCGCGATGGACGCGCAGCGTCCCCAAACCACACGACAGATGTCTTAAGTGAACAGCATTACGCATATCACTGCGGGCTTTTTTGTGTCTGCTGTCAGAAGCGGAACACTTCCATATCGGTACGGATCGGTGAGGCCATCGGGATCTTCGGCTTCTCCGGCTCCTTGCGCACCTGGACGCGGGAGGACTTCTTCGGCGGCTCGTCAGCGATAGCCGGCTGGTTGGCCAACGGCTTGACGGCTGTGCTGAGCTGCTCGGCGAGCTTTTGCAGCAATTGCCCCTGGGCCTGGACCTGGGAGGCTTCGCTGCCCTCGTGCGGTTGCTCCAAATGCACGATACGGTTGTCACGCACGTGGCCGCGGCGGTCGAGCAGGCGCCACTGGGCATCAAGGACAGCCGGCTGGTTGGTGCCGGAATCCAGGCGAGTGATCGACAACAGCACTTGCACATCCGGGTTGAAACCGGTGCTGGCCGGCGCCAGGACCACACGCTGGCTGTCCAGGCGCCAGGCGAGCTGGCGGACCAGCAACTGATCGATGTCCGAGGACAGGCTGCCGGCCCAGCGGCCATCAGTCGCCGCCGTCAGGCTGCCATCAGGCTGGCGCTGCAGGAAGGTTTCGCGTTGCAGGTAGTCGGCCACCGACACCGGGCCGAGCACGACCGCCATACCCGTCGCCTGCGTGGGCAGTTCGGGCTCACCGCTGTCGAGCTGGTACAGGGCTACAGGTTGGTGCATGCTGCAGCCAGCCAGACCCAGTACGCCAGTCATCAGCAGAATAAATGGAAGGCGCAGAAATTTCATTCATCCCATCCAGGCGGCTGCCACAAGGCAAACCGCAGTGATACTCAAATAGATTCATCCGGGCACACAGCTACGCTAGCACCGCAAGGGCCCTATCATCCGCGAAATAACCGCCCGACTCCAGTGTTTCTGCCTGGAACGACGCTGAAATTGCCGTCCCAGGCAGCATCCAGGGTTATGCCGGACCTTCCACCATCAAGCCATCGACACGCTGGAAGCCACGCGGCAGCTTGTTGCCACGCCGTCCACGCTCCCCCTTGTAGTGCTCCAGGTCGTCTGACTTGAGTGACAGGGTACGCTTGCCTGCTTGCAATACAAGGGTCGCTCCCTCGCTGATCACGGCAAGATCAGTAACAAATTCTTCCCGGCTAGCAACCCGGTCACCCGGAATACCGATGATCTTATTGCCTTTGCCCTTGCCCAGTTGCGGCAGGTCGCTGACCTTGAACACCAGCAAGCGGCCCTCGCTGGTGACGGCCGCCAGCCAGTCCTGCTCCCGGTCGGCCACAGCCCGTGGGGCAATGACCTTCGCGCCATTGGGCAGGCTGAGCAAGGCCTTGCCGGCCTTGTTCTTGGCCTGCAGGTCATCACCCTTGACCACGAAGCCGTAGCCGGCGTCGGAAGCGACCACATAGAGCGCTTCATCCTCCGGCAGCAGCACGCATTCGAAGCCTGCTCCTGGCGGCGGCGTCAGACGGCCGGTCAGCGGCTCGCCTTGGCCGCGGGCCGACGGAAGGCTGTGGGCGGCCAGCGAATAGCTACGCCCGGTGGAATCGATGAACACGGCGAACTGGTTGGAACGTCCCGCAGCGGCGGCCTTGAAGCCATCGCCTGCCTTGTAGGACAGGCCCGTGGCATCGATGTCATGCCCTTTGGCGCAGCGCACCCAGCCCTTCTCCGACAGGACCACGGTAACCGGTTCGGTCGGCATCAGTTCGTGTTCCGACAGGGCTTTGGCCTCGGCCCGCTCGACGATCGGCGAACGCCGGTCGTCGCCATAGGTTTCCGCATCCTTGAGCAGCTCGGTACGCACCAGCTTGCGCAACTTGGCTTCGCTGCCCAGCAGAGCCTGGAGCTTGGCCTGTTCCTTGAGCAGCTCTTCCTGCTCACCCCGGATCTTCATCTCTTCCAGGCGCGCCAATTGACGCAGGCGGGTCTCGAGGATGTAGTCGGCCTGGATCTCGGTCAGGTCGAAGCGGGCGATCAAAGCGGCCTTGGGCTGGTCTTCGGTACGGATGATGTGGATCACTTCATCCAGGTTGAGAAACGCGACCAACAAGCCGTCGAGCAGGTGCAGCCGGCGCTCGACCTTGTCCAAGCGGAACCTCAGGCGACGGCGGACGGTTTCGGTCCGGTACTGCAGCCACTCGACCAGCAGGGTCCGCAGGTTCTTCAACTGCGGGCGGCCATCCAGGCCGATGATGTTGACGTTGACCCGGTAGGTGCTCTCAAGGTCGGTGGTGGCGAACAGGTGCTGCATCAACTCGTCGGCATCGACCCGGTTGGAGCGCGGGATGATGACGATGCGGCACGGGTTCTCGTGGTCGGACTCGTCGCGCAGGTCAGCCACCATCGGCAGCTTCTTGGCCTGCATCTGTGCGGCGATCTGCTCCAGCACCTTGGCGCCGGAGACCTGATGCGGCAAGGCGGTGACCACGATGTCGCCGTCCTCGATGCGATAGACCGCACGCATGCGGATCGAGCCACGGCCGCTTTCGTAGATCTTCTGCAACTCAGCGCGCGGCGTGATGATCTCGGCTTCGGTCGGGTAGTCCGGCCCCTGGATATGCTCGCACAGTTGCTCGACCGTGGCCTTGGGCTCATCGAGCAAGCGCACGCAGGCACTGGCGACCTCACGCAGGTTGTGCGGCGGCACGTCGGTTGCCATGCCCACAGCGATGCCGGTGGTGCCATTGAGCAGGATGTTCGGCAGGCGCGCCGGCAACACCGCCGGCTCCTGCAAGGTGCCGTCGAAGTTCGGGACCCAGTCTGCGGTACCCTGGCCCAGCTCGCTGAGCAGCACCTCGGAGTACCGCGACAGGCGCGCCTCGGTATAACGCATGGCAGCGAAGGACTTCGGATCGTCTGGCGCACCCCAGTTGCCCTGACCGTCGACCAGGGTGTAGCGGTAGCTGAACGGCTGCGCCATCAGCACCATGGCCTCGTAGCAGGCCGAATCACCGTGCGGGTGGAACTTGCCGAGCACGTCACCGACGGTACGCGCGGACTTCTTGTGCTTGGAGTCGGCATCCAGCCCCAACTCGCTCATGGCATAGACGATGCGACGCTGCACCGGTTTCAGGCCATCGCCGATGTGCGGCAGGGCCCGGTCCATGATCACGTACATGGAGTAGTTGAGGTAGGCCTGTTCGGTGAAGTCAGCCAAGGAGCGGCGTTCGACGCCGTCGAGACTGAGTTCGAGTGAGTCGCTCATGCGGGCCTCGTCATTTCAGGTTCTGGCGCAACAGCAAGGTGCCGCTGCGCTGGGTAAATTCAAGTTGTTTCAAGGCGCTCATGCCCAGCAGCACCTGTTCGCCATCCAGCCCCGGAACCACTAGGGCGCGCACGTCGCGCAGGTGGATATCGCCCAACTGCAGGCTGTCCAGCCGAGTGCGGTAGCCCTGGGTACGGCCGTTGGCGGTGCTCAGCATCACCGGCGCGCCCCGCGCCAGGTCCAGCTCCCGCGCCAACCGCTCGGGAATCGCCACGTCGGTGGCCCCAGTATCGAGCATGAAACGCACCACCTGGCCATTGATCGCCCCGTTCGCCACGAAGTGGCCTTGGCCATTGCTCACCAGTTGCACTTCGACGAAGCCCTCGCCGTGCTGCGATTGCACCACAGCATTGGGATTCTGCTGGCGCTCCTCCCACTGCCCGAAAAAACGCGTAGCCAGGAACAACGCAGCCGCCCAGGCCACGATCAGCAGGACCCTGCCCATGCGCTTTCCCGGCGGCTGGCTCATGGCTTGGCATTCCAGCCGCCCTGCGGCGCAGCGAAACGCCAGACCATCGGACGCGCATCGCCGTCCTCGCGGGTGGCGCCGTTGTTGTCCAGGCCGATCCAGGCGCCTTTGGCGTCGATCACCAAGGCCTCGGCCAGGCCGAAGGGTTGTGAATAACGGCGCGGCTCGACCAGTGCATCGGCGGCGAACGACCAGCAACGCTCCACCTTGCCGCTGTTGGCATCACGCCGACAGATACGGTAGGCATTACGCTCCAGGGTAAACAGCTTGCCGTCGAACAGCGCCAAGTCGGAAAAATCCCTCGGCAGCGGACGGGCTCTCGGCATCTGTGGCGGCTGCATCTCGACGCCGGCCTCGCTGAGCAGCACACAACTGCCAGCGCAGTTCCAAACCGACTGCTGACGTTTGACCGACACCAGGCCCCGCCGCTCGCGCTCCGCGGCCAGCCACAGACGGTCACCGGCCGGGTTGATCGCCACGCCTTCGAACAACGCGTTGAAATGCAGGAGCATGCCGCTGGCGCGAGCCTGGCGGATCATTGCCGGGTCGATCTTCAACCAGCCCGGCTCGCCTTTGAGCGGGACCGCCAGTACGGCAGCATGGGCCTCACTGACCAGATAGAAATTGCCTGCTCCATCACAGGTAATACCTTCGAAATCCAGCTCGCCGCCACGCAGGTAGGAGGCCGCCCAGTTGCGCGAACGCAAGCCCCAGGGCAGCCCGCTTTCCGGCACCGGCGGAGCCGCGAAGGTCATCGGCTGAGCACGCCACTCCGGATTCTGCTGGTCCAGGCGATAGATCCGGTCGTCATCCCGGTCGGACACCACCCACAACGCGCCTCGGCACATGGTCATGCCGGACAAGTTACCGCCGCGCATGCCGTCGACCGGGTGCTCGGCGGTCAACTTCAGCTCAGGCCAACTGCCCGCCAGGGCTGGAACGGCAAAAAGCGCAAGACAGGCTGCCAGTACCAGACGGATCAAGCCAGGACCTCGGCGAGGTTGCCCTTGGTTTCCAGCCAGTTCTTACGGTCACCTGCGCGTTTCTTGGCCAGGAGCATGTCCATGATCTCGCGGGTTTCCTGCACGTTGTCCAGGGTCAGCTGGACCAGCCGACGGGTATTCGGGTCCATCGTGGTCTCGCGCAACTGGGGCGGGTTCATCTCACCCAGGCCCTTGAAGCGGGTGACCTGTGGCTTGCCACGCTTCTTCTCGGCCACCAGACGGTCGAGGATGCCGTCGCGTTCGGCCTCGTCCAGGGCGTAGTAGATTTCCTTGCCCAGGTCGATGCGGTACAGCGGCGGCATGGCCACGTAGACATGCCCGGCCTCGACCAGCGGACGGAAGTGCTGGACGAAAAGGGCGCAGAGCAAGGTGGCGATGTGCAAACCGTCGGAGTCGGCGTCGGCAAGAATGCAGATCTTGCCGTAGCGCAGTTGGCTGAGGTCGCTGGCGCCCGGGTCCACGCCTATGGCTACGGCGATGTTGTGCACTTCCTGGCTGGCCAGTACCTCGCCGCCATCGACCTCCCAGGTGTTGAGGATCTTTCCGCGCAGCGGCAGGATCGCCTGGTATTCCTTGTCTCGCGCCTGCTTGGCCGAGCCACCGGCCGAGTCGCCCTCGACCAAGAACAGCTCGGCACGCGCCGGATCCTGGCCAGCGCAATCGGCCAGCTTGCCAGGCAAGGCCGGGCCCTGGGTGATGCGCTTGCGTTCGACCTTCTTGCTCGCCTTCAGGCGCCGACCGGCATTGCTGATGGCCAGCTCCGCCAGTTGCATGCCCAACTCGGGGTGGGCGTTGAGCCATAGGCTGAAAGCGTCCTTGACCACACCGGAAACGAAGGCCGCCGCCTCGCGCGAGGACAGACGCTCCTTGGTCTGCCCGGAGAATTGTGGCTCCTGCATCTTCATCGAGAGGACGAAGGTGATCCGCTCCCAGACGTCCTCGGGAGCCAGCTTGACACCACGCGGCAACAGGTTACGGAACTCGCAGAACTCGCGCATGGCGTCGAGCAGGCCCTGGCGCAGGCCATTGACGTGGGTGCCGCCCTGGGCCGTGGGAATCAGGTTGACGTAGCTTTCCTGGACGCTGTCACCGCCTTCCGGCAGCCACAGCAGGGCCCAATCGACAGCTTCCTTGTTGCCCGCCAGGCTGCCGCAGAACGGCTCGTCGGGGAGGCGCAGAAACTCGCTGACCGAGTCGACCAGATAGGAGCGCAGGCCGTCTTCATAGTGCCATTCGACCTTCTCACCGCTGGCCTTGTCCTCGAAGCTGACCAACAGCCCAGGGCACAGCACCGCCTTGGCCTTGAGCACATGCTTGAGGCGGCTGATGGAAAACTTCGGCGAATCGAAATATTTCGGATCCGGCGCGAAATAGACGCTGGTCCCGGTGTTGCGCCTACCGACCGTGCCGACCACTTCCAGCTCACTGGACTTGAAGCCGTCGGCAAAGGTCATCTGGTATTCGTTGCCATCGCGCTTGACCCGCACGCGCACCTGGCTCGAAAGGGCGTTGACCACGGAAATGCCAACGCCGTGGAGGCCGCCGGAGAACTGGTAGTTCTTGTTGGAGAACTTGCCGCCAGCATGCAGTTTGGTGAGGATCAGCTCGACCCCGGATACACCCTCTTCCGGGTGGATGTCCACCGGCATGCCGCGGCCGTCGTCGCAGACCTCCAGCGAGTGGTCGGCGTGCAGGATCACCTGCACCGAACGAGCATGACCGGCCAGGGCTTCGTCGACACTGTTGTCGATCACTTCCTGGGCCAGGTGGTTCGGCCGGCTGGTGTCGGTGTACATGCCCGGCCGCTTGCGGACCGGGTCGAGGCCGGAGAGGACTTCGATGGCGTCTGCGTTATAGGCGCTAGCGCTGGGATTGGCCATGGGTTCTCGTCGTCAGTCGTAGTGAATGCAAAAAATCAAAATACAGAAAAATCGAGCGCTGAATACTGCCCGCGGGCAATACCGGCAAAACTCAAAAGGGCCGGCAGGCGCTCGGCAAATCCCTGGAAGCCGTGATCGCCGCCCGCCTGGATACGCAGAGCGCAGGCGCGGTAGAAGCGCTCGGCCTGGCGATAATCCAGGGTTTCATCGGCTGTCTGCAACCACACTTGATAGCGGCCGGCATCCTGCGGCGGTGCGACTTCCAACTCGGCCAGGGCCTGTACATGGTCCAGGGTCAGCTCCCAGGCTTCACCGGTATACAGGTTCTGCTGGGTGCCAAGGAAGCCATCGAACAGCCGGTGCGGGTTGACCGCCGGGTTGATCAGCAGGGCCTTGAGGCCGTGGCGCTCGGCCAGATGGGTGGCATAGTAGCCGCCAAGCGAACTGCCGACCAGCAAGGGCGTATCCAGTTCGGCGATGGCGGCCTCCAGTTGGGCGACGGCCTGGCGCGGATGATGGTGCAAGGCCGGGACCCGCAGTTGATCCGTCAGACCCAGCTGTTGCATCACGGCACTCAGTTGCTGGGCCTTGCGCGACAGCGGCGAACTGTTGAAACCATGGATATAGAGGATCGAACCCGACATGCTGCCCCCGGAAACTGCGGTTGCGCACCCATTGAAGCGGGCGCAAGGACGCGCAGTGTAGCCTGTTCGAGGGGCATTGGCGCAGCTTCGGGCTTTTCGCAACACATTCGCGACGGCCTGCTGCGCAGCCCGTGCAGGAGCAGCCTTGTGTCGCGCTGGGCCGCATAGCGGCACCACCTCAGTAACCACCGCTGTCGAAATCCAGCCGCACCTCGAAGTCCTCGACCCGCGACACCCCCGTCTCCAGCCGTCCGTCGGCATGCAGGCGCAGCCAGCGGTAGCCAGGCTTCTCTTCGCTGACCTTGAAGTCATCGCTGCCCGGGGCGAACTGGATGCAGGTGGATGGCGAGGCCAACAGGCGCAGGCCATCGCGGTGCTGGTCCCACTCCTGGTGGATGTGCCCCCACAGCAGCGCGCGCACCTGAGGGTAGCCTTTCAATACGTCGAACAAGGCGTCGGCGTTACGTAGGCCGATCGGCGCCATCCAGGCGCAACCGATCGGCACCGGTTGGTGATGGAAGCACACCAGGCAGTGGCGTTGCGGCGCATCGCTCAGGGCATCATCGAGCCGCTTGAGCTGTTCATCGTCCAGCCAGCCGTGGGTCGCGCCGCTCACCGCCGAGTCGAGCATGACAATGCGCCACTGGCCTATGTCGGTGACCGTCCGGCGTAGCTCGCTACCCTGGGTCACCCGCGCCATCACTTGCGTCTCGTCATGGTTGCCCGAAAGCCATCGCGCCGGGGCGCCGAGCGGATCGGTCAGTTGACGGAAGCAGTCATAGGAGGCCTCGCTGCCATCCTGGGACAGATCGCCCGTGGCCAGCAGCAAGTCGATGCACGGCTGTTCGCGGCGGATCTGGGCGACCACCCGTTGCAGGCTGTCACGGGTATTCATTCCCAGCAGGGCACCGCCCACCTCGGCGAACAGGTGGCTGTCGGAAAGTTGCACCACATGCACGGGTGCCGGGTCTTGGAAGTGGGTTGGCTGCGGCAACGGCCGTCTCCTCGAACGGATTCAGCACGATTATGGCGGCAAGCCGGTTTCGAGCAAACACTCGAAACCGGCCCGGTTCATCTTTCAGCGCACGACCGCCAGTTCATGCCCACAAGCCAGGCAGTGACTCAACCATTCACCGAGGAACAGGTTGAGCTGGGCCTTCTCGTCCGGCTGATGCATGGCGGCATTCGGGTAAGGGTAGATACTGTGCAGGCGTCGGGTGTGCTCGGCGCTGACCACTTCGGCCATGCGCGCATCGTGGTACACCTGCACTTCCAGTTGCGGCACCGGTAGCCAGGGCAGGCTGTGCTCCTGGCGCACGCGCAAGGTGGTGGTGTAGGGGCAGGCCAACAACACGTCAAGCACCAGCACGCCGAGCATCTGGTCGCCCTGGGTCATGCCGATACGCCGTGAACTCTGGGTGGCGCGCATGTCCGGCAGCAGGCGCATCAGCCGGGCGTAGTTGGCCTCGCAGGCTGCCTGCAGCCCGGCCAGGTCGACCCGGTAGCGCTCGCGCAAGAGATTCACGACCACAGCCCCCTGACTTCCGAACGATTCAATGCGAGCCACTGCAGAGCGATGATGGTGGCCGCATTGGCAATCCTGCCGTCACGTACCGCTTGTAGGGCATCCTCGAAAGGCCATACCTTGACGCGAATGTCCTCGCCCTCCTCTTCCAGCCCGTGCAGCCCGCCGGCGCCGACGCTGCTGCAACGGCCCAGGAACAGGTGGACGAACTCGTCGCTGCCACCTGGCGATGGGAAATAGCGGGTCATCGGCCATAGCGCACTGAACGTAAGACCAGCTTCCTCCTCCGCCTCGCGGTGCGCAACTTCTTCCGGCTGCTCGTCCTTGTCGATCAACCCGGCCACCAGTTCGATCAGCCATGGGTTGGCGACCTTGTCCAGGGCACCGACACGGAACTGCTCGATCAACACCACCTCGTCGCGCTGGGCATCATAAGGCAGCACGCACACCGCATCATGGCGCACGAAGAGTTCACGGCTGATCTCGCGCCCCATACCACCGGCGAACAGTTCATGGCGCAGGCGCACCTTGTCGAGCCTGTAGAAGCCCTCGAAGCAGTTGGCCCGCTCGACGATCTCGACCGCCTTGGGCACTGAATTCAACGTATCTGACATGGGAATCCTCGTTACCTCATTCGCCGCATCGCGCCATCCTACTCTGCGTATCGTTGCGTTTCACCCCTTTAAAGATACCGTTGGGGCTGCGAGGATAGGCCACCGCTGCTCTGTTCAGCTTAGTGGCGAACTGAAGGCCCCGCCGACGGTCCAAGCCCGACAACCTTTGCCTTACAAGGATCATCATGACGTTCGCCAAAGTGACTTCCGTGGCCGTGCTGGCACTGGCCCTGGGCGCCTGCCAGAGCCTGTTCCAACCCAACCTGCGCGCGCCGATGGAGGTCAAGCGCGAAGCCTGGGAGCACATCAAGCCCGACTGCAGCGAAAGCGACTGCCCACTGGTGAACATCGACACCGTCCATTTCCCGGCGCTGCCCAAGCTCGACGCCATCGTCGAAAAACGCCTGCTGCAACTGACCGAGGATAACCAGCGCGGCACCCCGCCCGCCTCGCTCAAGGCCTATGAAGAGCAATACCTGCGCACCGCCGATAAGCGCAACAGCAGCTACCTGCAAGCTAAGGTACGCGAGCAGCATGACGGCCTGGTGATCGTCGAGCTGTCCAGTTACCTGGACAGTGGCGGCGCCCACGGCATGCCTGGCCGCGGCTTCATCAACTATTCACGCAAGCTGGACAAGGTACTGACCCTGCAGGACATGCTGGTGCCCGGACAGGAGGCGACCTTCTGGAAGACCGCCGAGGAGTCCCACCGCGCCTGGCTGATCAGCACCGGCATGGACAAGGACCCCGAGTTCGTCAAGACCTGGCCCTTCCGCCAGACCCCGCATGTCGCCCTCACCTATGGCGCGGTGGTGCTCAAGTACGAGGTCTATGCCATCGCGCCCTACTCCATGGGCCACATCGAGCTGAAGATCCCCTACCCGCGCCTCAATGGCGTGATCAAGCCGGAGCTGTTTCCCGGCCGCGGCTAAGGCAGAACAGCCCGTGCAACACCCCTGCCAGCAACAGCGCCGGCAGGGTTGCCCCCACATCGGAGGCATAGTTGGCTAACAAGTGGTAGGCGACGACACCTACCGCCCAGGCCAGCAACGCCCCCCAGTGCAGGCCGTTGACCGTCGCCGGCAGACGCCGCCGACGGATGACGAAATGGTCCATCAGCACCACACCGAACAGCGGTGCGAACAGCGAGCCGATCAGCAGCAGGAAGTTCTCGTACTGCGCCAGCGGCGCCAGGCAAGCGATCAGGGTGCAGAGCGCGCCGATGGCCAGGGCCAGATGCTCGACCTTGATACGCACCAGCAAGCCAGTGGATACGGCCGCCGAGTGAATGTCGGCGAAAGCGTTCTCCGACTCGTCCAGCAGAATCAGCAGCAGCGGGATGCCCAGGCCAGCACCGGCCAACGCCAGCAATAGCGCATTGACTTCGCCGCTCGGCGCGAAAGCCAGGGTATAGGCCACACCCAGGCTCATCAGCCAGCAGTTACCGATGAAATAACCCAGTGCTGTACCAGCGAACACCCGGCCAGCCCCTCGGGCGAAGCGCGAATAGTCGGCGATCAGCGGCAACCAGGACAACGGCATGGCGATGGCGATGTCGAAACCGACCGCCAGTGACAGCGAGCCATCCCCAGTGCGAGCCCAGAGCGCCGCCAGATCGGCCTTGGCGAACAGGTTCCAGGTCAGCCACAAGCAGGCGCCGAGCAGTAGCCAGATCCCCCATTTGCGCAAGACCTTGCGCACGAAGGTCAGCGGGCCGCAGATCGCCAGCAGGGTTGCCAAGGCACCGAAGCACAGGGTCCACAGCAACGGGCTGGTCCACAGACTGCCCTCGCCAAACGCACGGGCGCCCAGCAAGCTGGCCGCATCACGCATGACGATGATCTCGAACGACCCCCAACCGATCAGTTGCAGCAGGTTGAGCAGCGCCGGTAAACGCACGCCATGTCCCCCCAGGGTCAGACGCAAGGTACCCATCGCCGACAGGCCAGTGTCGCTGCCGATCACTCCGGCCGCCGCCAGCAACAACACGCCAACGGCAGTACCTAGGAAGATCGCCAGCAAAGCGCCGGCCAGGCCCAGGCCAGGGGCGAGCATGCCCCCGACCTGCAGGACCATCAGGCCGGTACCTAGGGAAAACCACAGGACGAACAGGTCACGGGCGCCAAACAGGCGTTGGCTGGCGGGGACCGGATGATTTGGGGAGAAATGACTGGGTGTGGTCACGGTGCAGTGCTCGACAGGATTATTGGGGAAACCCTATCGCGGGCAAGCCCGCCCCTACAGGTTCACTGGGCCTGTAGAAGCGGGCTTGCCCGCGATGCGGCCATTGGCCTCTGGATCAAACCTTCTGGTACAACTGGCTGCCTTCCTGGCGGAACCGCTCGGCCTGCTCACGCATGCCATCCTCGACCGCCACGTCCACCGCCGCGATGCGCTGGTTGGCGGCGTACTCACGCACTTCCTGGGTGATCTTCATCGAGCAGAACTTCGGCCCGCACATGGAGCAGAAGTGCGCGACCTTGGCCGACTCCTTGGGCAGGGTCTCGTCGTGGAAGGCCCGCGCGGTGTCCGGATCCAGGCCGAGGTTGAACTGGTCTTCCCAGCGGAACTCGAAACGCGCCTTGGACAACGCGTTGTCACGGATCTGCGCGCCAGGATGGCCTTTGGCGAGGTCGGCGGCATGGGCGGCAATCTTGTAGGTGATGATGCCGGTCTTGACGTCGTCCTTGTTCGGCAGGCCAAGGTGCTCCTTCGGCGTCACATAGCAAAGCATGGCGCAACCGAACCAGCCGATCATCGCCGCACCGATCCCGGAGGTAATGTGGTCGTAGCCTGGAGCGATGTCGGTGGTCAGCGGGCCGAGGGTATAGAACGGCGCCTCGTCGCAGCACTCCAGCTGCTTGTCCATGTTCTCCTTGATCAATTGCATCGGCACGTGGCCCGGGCCTTCGATCATGCACTGCACATCATGCTTCCAGGCGATCTTGGTCAACTCGCCAAGGGTTTCCAGCTCACCGAACTGCGCCTCGTCATTCGCGTCGGCGATCGAGCCGGGACGCAGGCCATCGCCCAGCGAGAAGCTGACGTCGTAGGCCTTCATGATTTCGCAGATTTCCTCGAAGTGGGTATAGAGGAAGTTCTCCTTGTGATGCGCAAGACACCACTTGGCCATGATCGAGCCGCCACGGCTGACGATGCCGGTGACCCGCTTGGCGGTCAGCGGCACGTAGCGCAGCAGCACCCCGGCGTGGATAGTGAAGTAGTCCACACCCTGCTCGGCCTGTTCGATCAGGGTGTCGCGGAACAGCTCCCAGGTCAGGTCCTCGGCAACGCCACCAACCTTCTCCAGGGCCTGGTAGATCGGCACGGTGCCGATCGGTACCGGCGAGTTGCGGATGATCCACTCGCGGGTCTCGTGGATGTGCTTGCCAGTGGACAGGTCCATGACCGTGTCCGAGCCCCAGCGGATACCCCAGGTCAGCTTGGCCACCTCTTCCTCGATGGAGGAACCCAAGGCGCTGTTGCCGATGTTGCCGTTGATCTTCACTAGGAAGTTGCGGCCGATGATCATCGGCTCAAGCTCGGTGTGGTTGATGTTCGCCGGGATGATCGCGCGGCCGCGGGCGATTTCCTCGCGGACGAACTCGGGGGTAATTTCCTTCGGGATGCTGGCGCCGAAACTGTGGCCTGGGTGCTGCTGGTCAAGCAAGCCGGCGGCGCGGGCTTCCTGCAGCTTCATGTTCTCGCGGATGGCGACGTATTCCATCTCAGCGGTGATGATGCCCTTGCGCGCATAGTGCATCTGGCTGACGTTGGCACCGGTCTTGGCCCGGCGCGGGTTACGTACGTGGGCGAAGCGCAGCTTGGTCAGCTCGGCGTCGTTCAGCCGCTGCTGGCCGAAGTTCGAGCTCAGGCCGGCCAGGCGTTCGGTGTCGCCGCGGGCGTCGATCCAGGCCGAGCGCACATCGCCCAGGCCTTTACGCACGTCGATGATGACCTCAGGGTCGGTGTAAGGGCCGGAAGTGTCGTAAACCAGCACAGGGGCATTGGCTTCACCGCCGAAGTCGGTGGGAGTGTCGTCCAGGCTGATCTCGCGCATCGGCACACGGATGTCAGGGCGCGAACCTTCGACATAAACCTTGCGCGAACGGGTGAAGGGTTGCACGGACTGCTGGTCGACCTGGGCGGACTCGCTCAGGTTGATCGTTTTTTCTTGTTTACTCATCACAGGCTCTCCAGACGGCTTCCTAGCAGTGGAATGTCGGGGGAGAACCTGAAAGACGCGGACACACCAGTGATGGTGCAGTGCCGGATACGCGGTGTGCCTTGAGCTTGCGAGCTGTTCGACATTCCCGGACCTGGCACAAGAGACTCGCCGGGAAAGCGAGAAATCTTGTTCCCTACGCAGGCGCTAACCTGATCAGGTTCAACGGGATCCGGAACTTTCCGATCTCAGCCTTTGCTTCAAGGCACCCCGACAAGAACGCGCCCAGTCTAGACTGGAGTGGTCATCAAAGCCAAGCGTGCAAGCACAGGGATGATGAATGGCGCAAAGGGTGGATTGTTGCCGGGTGCCGGCACCACTACACTGCCTGTCGCGCGATACTCATCAGTTCAGAAATTCTCTTACTCGTTCAAGGATTGCCTATGCTGCGCAAACTCTCACTGGCCATTGCCGTGTCTTGTGCTTCCAATGGAGTGGCCTGGGCAGTGGATGTGCCCACGACAGTGAAGACCGACCTGGTCAGCGTCTATCAGGAAGCGGTCGGCAACAACGCCGACCTGGCCGCAGCCCGCGCCGATTACGGCGCACGCCGCGAAGTCGTCCCGCAAGCCCGCGCAGGTCTGCTGCCGAATCTGTCGGCCGGCGCCGAGATGATGAACACTCGCACCAAGCTCGATGAACCGTCGATCACCTCCAACCGCAGCGGCAGTGCCTGGAGCGCCACCCTGTCCCAGCCGATCTTCCGCGCCGACCGCTGGTTCCAGTTGCAAGCGGCCGAAGCGGTCAACGAGCAAGCGGCCCTTGAACTGTCGGCGACCGAGCAGAACCTGATCCTGCAGAGCGCCGAGAGCTACTTCGCAGTGCTCCGCGCCCAGGACAATCTGGCCTCGACCAAGGCCGAAGAAGCGGCCTTCAAGCGCCAGCTCGACCAATCCAACGAACGCTTCGATGTCGGCCTCTCGGACAAGACCGACGTACTGCAGTCACAGGCCAGCTACGACACCGCCCGCGCCAACCGGATCATCGCCGAGCGCCAGGTGCAGGATGCCTTCGAAGCGCTGGTGACACTGACCAACCGCGAGTACGGCTCGCTGCAAGGCGTAGTTCACACCTTGCCCGTGCAGGTGCCGACGCCCAACGACGCCAAGGCCTGGGTCGAGACCGCCGCACGCCAGAACCTCAACCTGCTGGCCACCAACCACGCTGTCACTGCAGCCGAGGAGACCCTGCGCCAACGCAAGGCCGGCCACGCCCCGACCCTCGATGCAGTGGCCCGCTACCAGCGGGGCGACAATGACAACCTTGGCTTCACCAACCCCGCGCCGCAGCCCGGCGTACGCTACAGTGGCGATGTGGAGCAGACCAGTATCGGCCTGCAGTTGAACATCCCGATCTACAGCGGCGGCCTGACCAGCTCCCAGGTCCGCGAGGCCTACCAGCGCCTGAACCAGACCGAGCAACAGCGCGAAAGCCTACGCCGCCAGGTGGTGGAAAACACCCGTAACCTGCACCGCGCGGTGAACACCGATGTAGAGCAAGTGCAGGCGCGCAAACAGTCGATCATTTCCAACCAGAGTGCCTTGGAAGCCACCGAGATCGGCTACCAGGTCGGCACCCGCAACATCGTCGACGTGCTGGATGCACAGCGCCAGCTGTACACCTCGGTTCGCGACTACAACAACAGCCGCTACGACTACATCCTCGACAACCTGCGCCTGAAGCAAGCTGCCGGCACCCTGAGCCCCCAGGACCTGCAGGATCTGGGTCGCTACCTGAAGGCCGACTACAACCCGGACAAGGACTTCCTGCCACCGGACCTGGCGGAAGCGGCGGCGAAGAACTTCGAGCGGCGGCCGTGAAGGACCGCCAATCACTCACCTGAGGCGTGTGATCGCCGCTCTACCGGTACGCCGATTCGGCGCCAGACTGGTCCGTGATGGGCCAGTGCAGGCAGCAAGTCAGCAAGGCGAGGGCGTTGCCCTCGACCGCTGGCTCCTACTCGCTCTAGATCAAGCGCCCCAGCCCATCCAGCAAGCGCTGCAACGCCCCCTGGTTGGCCTGCATCACCGCCCTGCCCGCCTCCCCCATGCGCTGGGCATCCTGGGGCAGTTCGATCAACCGGCGCACCGCCGTGGCCAGGCCTTCGGCATCGTCGACCTCCTGTAAGGCGCCCGCCTCGCGCAGCATCGCAGCGATCTCCAGGAAGTTGAACAGGTGCGGCCCACTGATCACCGGCAATGACAAGGCCGCCGGCTCCAGCAGGTTGTGCCCGCCGTTGGGCACCAGGCTGCCACCGACGAAGGCAATGTCGGCCAGCGCATAGAGGAACAGCAACTCGCCCATGGTGTCGCCAAGCAGCACCTGGGTTTGCGCCTCGACTGCCGCGCCGGAGGAGCGCCGCACCGTGGCGAATTGCTCACGGCACTGCGCATGCACCGAATCGAAACGCTCCGGATGCCGAGGCACCAGGATCAGCAAGGCATCGCCATGGCTCTGGAGCAGTTGCTGATGGGCAGCCAGGATCACCGCGTCCTCGCCTTCATGGGTGCTCGCCGCGATCCACACCGGGCGCTGCACAGCGCCCCACTGCTCGCGCAATTGCCGGGCGCGAGGCAGAAGTTGTTCGTCGATCTTCAGGTCGAATTTGATCGAGCCTGTCACCTGCACGCTCTCGGGACGTGCGCCCAGGTTGCGGAAGCGCTCGGCCTCAGCCTCGGTCTGCACGGCGATCAGGCTCATCTCGGCAAGCATTGGCCGGGTCAGCCCGGCGAAACGTGCATAGCCCCGGGCGGAGCGCTCAGACAGCCGGGCATTGGCCAGGGCCACCGGGATGCCGCGCTTGACGCACTGGTGGATATGGTTGGGCCACAGCTCGGTTTCCATGATGATGCCCAGGCGTGGACGGATATGGTCGAGGAAACGGCCGGATGCCCATGGCAGATCATAGGGTAGGTAGCAGTGCTGGATACGCGGCTCGTTGCCGAACAGGGCGCGGATTCGCTCCGAACCGGTCGGGGTCATGCAGGTAATGGTGATCGGCAAATCTGGGTACGCCTGCAGCAGGGCCCGCACCATGGGCGCAGCAGCGATACTTTCGCCCACCGACACAGCATGAACCCAGATACCGCCCTGTTGCATCGATGGCAGCTTGAAGGCGAAGCGCTCGGCAATCCGCTGGCCGTAGGCTGGAGCCTTGCGCGCACGCAGGAACAGGCGCAGCGCAACCAGCGGCAGGCCCAGGTGAAACAGCAGGGTATAGAGGGGTCTATTCATGGTGGTGCAGTGTACTAGCCTATGGCTCTCAAGTGCACAGCGAAGCGCTCGGCCAGCCATTGTGCCGCAGGGCCCAAAGGTTCGTCGCGGCGCCAGGCCAGCTCCACCACCAGGGCCGGCGGTCGCCACTCGCTGGGCAACTCGACCATCTGCGTCTGGTACGTCGGGTACTGCACCACATGCCGCGGCAACCAGGCCCAGCCCAGGCCACGCATCAACAATTCGGCCATGGCGTAGAAACTGTCCGCGCGCCAGATCTGCGGACTGATCGCTTCGCCGCCCGGGTAGTCGCTCTGCTGCGGTGTGATCAATAACTGACGGTAGCGGGCCAGTTGCTGGCGGGTGACCCGCGGCTCGCCGGCCAGTGGATGATCCACGGCGCAAACCGTGACCATTTCCACGCTGCCCAGGGCCCGGCGCTCCAAGGACGCGGGCATGCGCTCATGGTGGAAGAACAGCCCCAGGTCAGCGCGACGTTCTACCAATTTGCGCGCCACATCGCCTTGAGCGCCGCTGGCCAGTTGCACTTCGAGCAAAGGGAAGCGGGTGGCCAGCTCATCAAGGCTGTCGATCACTGGCTGATAAGGCATGGCTTCATCCTGGGCCACCCGCAGCAAGGCCTCCTGCCCACGCATCAGCGCCAGCGCCCGACCGTCCAGGCGCTCGCACTGGCGCAGCAGTTCGCGGGCATCTTCCAGCAAGGCGGCGCCCTTTTCGGTCAGGCGGGGCTGACGGCCACTGCTGCGCTCGAACAGGGTGACGCCCAGGTCCGCCTCCAGCAGGGCGATGGCGCTGCTCACTGCTGACTGCGCTTTGCGCTGCTCGCGAGCGACAGCCGAGAACGAACGTAACTCGGCCACCCGCACAAAGAGGCGCAGTTGCTCCAGATTCCAATGCTCCGCCATGCAACCTATCTCCATTAAAGATAGGTAATGACTTTACCCCATCCAGGTAATGCCTAAAATGCCTGCCTAGCAACCGAGGACCATCCCCCATGAACGCCTACACCTACCTGGCCATCGCCATCTGCGCCGAAGTCGTCGCCACTGCCTCGATGAAAGCGGTCAAAGGCCTGAGCACGCCACTACCGCTGCTGCTGATGGTCTGCGGCTATACCGTGGCGTTCTGGATGCTGACCCTGGTGGTGCGCAGCATTCCCGTGGGCATTGCCTATGCCATCTGGTCAGGCCTGGGCATCGTCCTGATCAGTGTGGCGGCTTTGATCATCTATGGGCAGAAGCTGGACACTCCGGCCATGCTCGGCATGGCCATGATCGTCGGAGGCGTGGTCGTGATCCAGGTGTTCTCGAAAACCGCCGGCCATTGATTCGCCTCACAGCCTGTATACTGGGTGTCTGTCCCAGCTTGTGAGGTCCATGCATGCCATCTGCCATTTCCACTGACGTCCTGATCGTCGGCGCCGGGGTCGCAGGCCTCTGGCTCAACGCCCGGTTACGCCGGCTGGGCTATTCGACGGTCTTGGTGGAACGCGCCAGCCTCGGTGGCGAGCAGACCATCAAATCCCAGGGCATCATCCATGGCGGCGCCAAGTACGCCCTGCATGGCGCCCTGACCGGTGCCTCGGAAGCCATCGCCGACATGCCTCGGCGCTGGCGCGAGGCGATTGCCGGCACAGGTGAGCTGGACCTGCGCGATGTGCGCCTGCTTTCCGATGCCCATTACCTGTGGTCGCCCGGTACCCTGGCGGGCAACCTCACCAGTTTCTTCGCCAGCAAGGCGGTGCGTGGCCGGGTCGACCAGGTCAAGGGTGACCAGTTACCCCCTGCCCTGCAGGACCGCGCCTTCAAGGGCAAGGTCTATCGCCTGGCGGAACTGGTCATCGACGTTCCCAGCCTGCTGCACAGCCTGGCCGCACTGGCTGGCGACAGCCTGCTGGCCGGCGAGCGGATCGAACCGCTACGCGAGGGCGGCGAGCTGGTTGGCCTGAACGTCGATGGCCGCGAGATTCGCGCCCAGCGTATCGTCCTCAGTGCAGGTGCCGGCACGGCCGATCTGCTCCATGAGCTAGGGCTGAGCCAGCCAGCCATGCAACTCCGGCCGCTGCACATGGTCATGGCCAAGGGCCCGAGCCTGAAACCGCTGTATGCCCACTGCCTGGGTGGCGGGCCCAAGCCACGCATCACCGTGACAACCCATCCGGCCAACGATGGCCAGTGGGTCTGGTACCTTGGCGGCGACCTGGCCGAAGCCGAGGGCGTGGCCCGCGAACCGGCCGCGCAGATTGCCGCAGCGCAGAAGGAAGTCGCCAGCCTGCTGCCTTGGCTCGACCTCAGTCAGGTCCGCTGGGCCACCGTGCGTATCGACCGCGCCGAACCAGCCCAATCGGGCCTGGTACGCCCCGACAATGCCTTCCTTGCCGAACAACAACGCCTGCTGGTGGGCTGGCCGACCAAGCTGGCGCTGGCGCCGGATTTCGCCGACCGCGTGCTGGCAGCACTGGAGCGCGACGGTATCCGCCCGGTCGCCCAAGCTGACCTCTCCGACCTGCCACGCCCGCCCATCGGCGTCCCGGCCTGGGAGCAATTGCTGCCATGAGCCTGCCAACCCTGCACGATTTCCATCGCCCTCTGGGCAGCACCGGTCTCAAGGTCTCGCCGCTGGGTTTGGGCACGGTCAAGCTCGGACGTGACCAGGGCGTAAAGTACCCCACCGGCTTCACCATTCCCGGCGACGACGAGGCCCATCTATTGCTGGCCCAGGCCCGCGAGCTGGGCATCAACCTGATCGACACCGCGCCAGCCTATGGCCGTAGTGAAGAACGCCTGGGCCCTCTGCTACGTGGCCAACGCGATGAGTGGGTGATCGTCAGCAAGGTGGGTGAAGAGTTCGACGACGGCCACTCCAGGTTCGACTTCAGTGCCGACCATACCCGCCTGTCGGTGGAGCGCAGTCTCAAGCGCCTGGAGACCGATTGCATCGACCTGGTGCTGGTCCACTCCGACGGCAACGATCTGGCGATCCTCGAACAGGAAGAGGTCTACGCGACCCTCGCTGCGCTCAAGCAGGAAGGCAAGATCCGCGGTTTCGGCTTCTCCGGCAAGACCGCCGCCGGAGGTCTGAAAGCCTTGGAGCAAGGGGACTGCGCCATGGTCACCTACAACCTCAATGAGCAGGCGGAGCGCCCGGTGCTGGACTATGCCGCCGAACATGGCAAGGCCATCCTGGTGAAGAAAGCCCTGGCCAGCGGGCATATCTGCCTGGCGCCCGGGGTCGACCCGGTACAGGCCAGCTTCGAACTGCTGTTTGCCCACCCCGGAGTCAGCAGTGCTATTGTCGGCACCATCAATCCGTTGCACCTGGCCCACAACGTGGCCACGGTAGCCCGCATCCTGGGCCAGCACTGAGCCGCGAACGCGGCCGCCCCAACGCAAGGAGGAGCCTCGTGCCGCGAACGCTGATCCGCAAGAACCCGAGTAACTTCAAAACCCTGCCTCTGCATGTCGAAGCCACCCCCGATGGACTGAGCTACCAGAGCATCGGCATGCCACTGAACTTCGCCCAGACCCTGCAGCGGCGCAAGGCAATCCAACTGGCCGACACGCAGCACTTCGTTGTCGAACTGGCCAACCTAGGGGTCTCGGTACGCCTGACCCTGCACTGGCAACACCGCGACTACTGGGTGCTGGTGCGCCAACGACGGCAGGATCGCGGTGATGTGGTACTCAAGCTGATATCCGGTTATGTGCCAGCCCAGGAACTGAACCTGCCGCTGCACACGGCCATCCAGGAAGTGGCGGAGGAATGCTTGCTGGAAACCCCCGAGGGCTGGCTGGGGGGACGCTTCAACGACACTTGGCTCCCAGCTCCCTATGCTGCCGCCCTGCACTACCGCGAAGCCATGCCTTTTATCCTCACTCCACAGTCCGGTGCCGCACGCCCAGTGCACTGCGGCAACCTCACCCTGCTAGAGCGCCCCCAGGCCTATGTGCACCTGCCGACAGCCTCCCTGCAGCTGATCTACGACCTGCGCCTGCAGGTGCCCAAGGAAGCCAAGTCCCTAAGCCTGTTCCACGTTGATGAGCGCCTGGAGGGCGATCAACTGGTCGCCCGGCTCAACCGCAAGCGCCCGGACCTGTACCTGATGCCATTGGAAGATGGTCGGCCATTGCCCGAACTCTACACCCTGAGGAAGGGCACGCTGGTTCCGGCCAGCACCCGTGGCCTGTACCTGGCCGAGAGCTTCGCCCAACAGGAAGGATGGGTGGTCAGGGAAGAGCGAATTCGCTGGAAGGATTGGCTGAGGCAGCAAGGGCTGGCCCAGCCGAAACCGGAGACCAGGCTGCGGCGCCTGACCGGCAAGGCCCGGGAATTGCTGAAGTTGGCGCGTACATCACTGCACAAGTAATCGGACGAGGGCTTTGCCCTCGAGTCGCTGGCAAGTCGGGGCCGCTTGCGGCCCAATCGCAGCGGTTCGACGCCCCGACAAGCCAACCCCACAGTATCTGTACATACCTCGATTCCTGCGGTCGATGCTGAACTGTGGGTGCTGGCGAAGCCTGCGATTGGGCGGCACAGGCATCACTTGCCCCGGCAACTCAGTGCTTGCGGATCTTCTCGACAATGGCCGTGGTCGAGCTATTCTCGACCAGCCCCAACACCTTCACAGTACCGCCATAGGCCTTGACGATATCGGCGCCGACCACCTGGTCGATGCCATAGTCGCCACCCTTGACCAGCACATCGGGCTTGACCTGGCTCAGCAGGTTCTCCGGCGTGCCTTCAGGGAAGCTGATGACCCAGTCCACCGCACCAAGGCCAGCAAGAACGGCCATGCGCCGGTCAACACTGTTGATCGGGCGGCCCGGTCCTTTCAGACGGCTGACCGAGGCGTCGTCGTTGACCGCGACGATCAGGCGGTCACCTTGGGCACGCGCCTGCTCCAGGTAGGTCACATGGCCGGCATGGAGGATGTCGAAGCAACCATTGGTGAAAACGATCTTCTCGTTATGCGCACGCGCATCGTCGATCGCCAGCAGCAGCTGGTCGAGGCTGAGCACGCCACGCTCCGAGCCTTCCTCACGCTGGATCGCCCGGCGAAGCTCGGGGGCGCTGATTGCCGCGGTACCCAGTTTGCCGACCACGATGCCCGCAGCCAGGTTGGCCAGGCCGACCGCATGGGGCAGTTCTTCGCCAGCAGCGATAGCCGCAGCCAGGGTGGAAATCACGGTATCACCGGCCCCCGTAACATCGAAGACTTCGCGGGCCCGTGCTGGCAGGTGCAAGGCCGGATGGCCAGGGCGCAGCAAGGTCATGCCATGTTCGCCCCGGGTCACCAGCAAGGCACCCAGCTCCAGATCCTGCATCAGCTCCAGGCCCTTGGCCACCAGCTCAGCCTCATCGGCGCAGCGGCCGACGATGGTCTCGAACTCGTTGAGGTTCGGAGTGATCAGGCTGGCGCCACGGTAGACCGAAAAGTCCTTGCCCTTGGGATCGGCCAGCACCGGAATGCCTTTGGCACGGGCGGCCTGAATCAGGCCCTGATGGTTCCTCAGGGCACCTTTGCCATAGTCCGAGAGGACCAGCACCTTGACTCCATCGAGCAAGGTATCGACCTCGGCCCCCAGGGACAGTGGGTCGGTGGCGAAGGGTTCTTCGAAATCGATGCGCAGCAGTTGCTGGTGTCGGCTCATGACCCGCAGCTTGACGATGGTCGGCTGATGCGCGATGCGCTGGAACACCGAGCGCACACCGGCGGCGTGCAGGCTGTTGGCCAGGCTCTCGGCGGCTTCATCCTGGCCGGTAACGCCGACCAACGCTGCCGGCGCTCCCAGCGCGGCGATGTTCAAGGCGACGTTGGCCGCACCGCCGGGACGATCCTCGATCTGTTCGACCCTGACCACCGGCACTGGCGCTTCAGGCGAGATCCGGGACGTACCGCCATGCCAGTAGCGGTCGAGCATGACATCGCCGACCACCAGAACCGGGGCTTGATCGAAACGCGGCATGGACAACTTCATGGGCAACCCATATGGAAAATTTAACAGGGGCAGGATATTAGCACAGGCCAAGCGACGGCTTTATTGCCACGGTGGCCGACAGTCATCCCGGGAAACAATCGGGGCCATCAAGGCCCCGGTTCGCATGGACTCAGGTGATGTCGGCCTTGGCCGGCTCGTCCAGGCCCATGGCATGCAGCTTGGCATAATGGCCATTAGCCTCGAGCAGCTCGGCATGGGTGCCGCGCTCCACCAGACGACCCTGGTCCATCACCAGGATCATGTCGGCTTTCTCGATGGTCGACAGGCGGTGGGCGATCACCAGGGTCGTGCGGCCTTCCATCACATGGTCCAAGGCGGCCTGGATATGACGCTCCGACTCGGTATCCAGGGCTGAAGTCGCCTCGTCCAGGATCAACAACGGCGCGTTCTTCAGCAGAGCCCGCGCAATCGCCAGGCGCTGGCGCTGGCCACCGGACAGCAGCACGCCGTTTTCCCCGACTTCGGTATCGAAGCCCTTGGGCAACTGGTCGACGAAGTCCTTGGCATAGGCGTCCGCCGCAGCGGCCTCGATTGCCTCGCGCGGGGCGCCGGCCAGGTCACCATAGGCGATGTTGTTGGCCACGGTGTCGTTGAACAGGGTGACGTGCTGGGTCACCTGGGCAACATGGCGCCGCAGGTTGCGCAGGCGGTACTGCTCGATTTCCACGCCATCGAGCAAGATCTGCCCCTGGTCATGGTGATAAAAGCGCGGGATCAACCCGGCCAGCGTCGACTTGCCGCTGCCCGAGCGGCCTACCAGGGCGATCATCTGGCCAGGCTCCGCTGTGAAACTGATATCAGACAGCACCTGGCGCTCGGTGCCGGGGTACGTGAAGCTGAGATTGCGGACTTCTAGGCGGCCTTCGACCCGGTCCTTTTCCACCGTGCCCTTGTCGACTTCCGGTTTTTCGTCCAGTTGCTCGAAGATGCTCTCGGCACCGGCCAAGCCTTTCTGGATGGTCGAGCTGACTTCCGATAACTGGCGAATCGGCTTGGGCAATAGGCCAGCAGCGGTAATGTAGGCCACCAGGTCACCGGCGGAGGCATCGCCGCGCAGGAACAGCACCAGGAACATCAACGCCGCCATGGCGCTGTAGATCACCAGTTGCAGCATCGGGGTGTAGACTGCGCCGGTCTTGGTCATGCGCAGCTGCTTGTCGGTGTTGCTCTGACTAGCGTTATAGAAGCGGCGCTCCTCGTACTGCTCGCCACCAAAGCTGCGCACCACGCGGTAGCCCTGGATGGTCTCGGAGGCGACATGAGTCACGTCGCCCATGGCCACCTGGATCTTCTTGCTCTGCTTGCGGAATTTCTTGCTGGCAGTACTGACCATCAAGGCGATGACCGGCAGGATGGCGACCATCACCAACGTCAGCTTCCAGTTCATCCACAGCAGGTAGGCAAACAGGAAGACCACGGTCAGGCCTTCACGGATCACCACCTTGATCGCATCGGTGGCAGCACCGGTGACCATGGTGACGTTGAAGGTAATCCTCGAGATCAGGTGACCGGAGTTGTGGTTGTCGAAGTAGCGATTGGGCAGGACCAGCAGCTTGTTGAACAATTCAACGCGCAGGTCGTGCACCAGGCTCAGGGAAACCTTGGCCAGGAAGTAGTTGCCCAGGAAAGACCCAAGCCCTTGCCAGGCGGCGATCAGGATGATCAGCAGCGGCACTGCCTGCAGCAGTTGCAGGTCGCGCAGGTAAGGCACATCGGGAAATAGCACAGCCTGCGGGTTGCTCAGGCCATCGACGAAGTACTTGAGGATCCCGGCCAACATCGGCTGGGTCGAGGCAAAGATCACGAAGCCCAGGATACTGAGCAGGAAAATGCCTACATAGGGTTTCACATAGCTCAGCAGCCGGAAGTAGATCTTCAGGCTGGAGTTCTGCTCCGCCGCTAGCGGTGTTTCAGCCATCATCGAGCTCGCTATTCAGGTGGAACCGGAAATTTTACCACAGCCTTGGTCCTCGGCAGGCCTCCAGGCCAACATGAGGGCCAGCCCGACCGGCAGCCAACTGACGAACCACTCAGCACGCGGGGTTCCGGTCAGGCTGGCGGCATCGAACTGCATGGCCAGGGTCGAGTACACCCAAACGCCCAACAGGGCCTTGCCGAAAGCCGTGGCACGTGCACGCCAGATCTCGCGCAGAGCACATAACCAGACAGACAGCCAGAGCAGCATACCGGGCAGGCCTAGTTCGATGGTGACATGGGTGAACATGTTGTGAGTGTGGTCGAACACCTTGCCCACCGCCTCGACACGGTAGAAAGCACCGAGCCCCAGGCCGCCCCATGGATGCTGGGCAATCATGTGCAGGGACGACTGGAAGATTTCCGGCCGGTACGACGAGCCACGCAGCATGATCAGGTCATACATCAGCAGGAACGCCACCCCGGTGGCCACCAGCGCCCCCCCGGCGACCAGGCAGCTACGCCAGTCCCGGCACCACAGCGGAGTCAGCAGAAGAGTGATCACCAGCGCCAGGGCGGCACCACGGCTCTGGCTCATCACCACGAAAAGCCCCAGGCAGGCCAGGGCCAGGGCCCAAGGGACGAAAAGCCCACGTTGCCGAGGCCAGTCGTGCAACAGCCAGATGATCGCTACGCCAATGACGTAGGCCCCCAGGATCGGGTGGGAAATCTCGCCTATCCCCTCCAGGCGGGCACTCAGGGGAAATGCGAGCACGCCATAGTAGTGAATGATCGAAATCAGTGCCGCCACACCTAGGGCGATACCGCCCAGCCAGAGCAGCCGCCGGGTCTGCACGGCGCCAAGCTGCGCCAAAAGCGGAAAGGCCAGGAGGAACAGCAGGATGTACAGCAGGCGCTTGCCCTCGCGCGGCCCTTCCTCAGTGGAGGACCAAGCCAGGGTCAATGCGCTCCAGCCCAGCAACAGTGCCACGCTCAACCATAAAGCAGGCTGACGCCGCCAGGCATCGATGAACACCTGCCGGGCTGACCATGCCAGCACCAGCGTCGGTAGCCAGAGGAAGAGTATCAGCCCTTGCTGGTAAATCTTGTTGCTCGGCGCCAGAGCAATAGCCCCAAGAAACCAGACAAAACCAAAGGCCAGCCAGACTTGCGCCCAGCGTCTTTCATACAACATCCCTTCCCCCAGTCAATCAAACGGATACCGTCATGGTGTATTCGTATAGTTTTCGGCATTATTGCCGGTCATTTTGCTTGCCCAGAAGACAAGGCCCTACTCATGCAATGCTCCCGGCTCTCCCAGGTCGACTTCGATCAGCTGACACTCGGCGCCAAGGTTCTTGAAGCAGATAGCTACGGCGCCAAAGTCTACCTGCTCAAGGACGGAAATATCCTCAAGGTTTTTCGTCGCAAGCGTCTGATTTCATCTGCGTTGCTTCGTCCGTACTCACAACGCTTCATCGACAATGCCATGCGCTTGGCGCAGCTGGGCATTCCGACACTCGAAGTGATCAGCCACCACAAGCTCGAGGCGCCCGGCAAGACAGCCGTGCTCTACCGCCCGCTGCCCGGCCAGACCCTGCTGCAATTGTCGCGAACGCCAGGCTTCAGTTGGAAGGAACGCCTGCCCGAGCTGATCGAGCTGATCCGCCACCTGCACCGTTCGGGGATTTATTTC
Organism: Pseudomonas sp. X10; assembly: GCF_054889225.1. Lineage (NCBI taxonomy): Bacteria > Pseudomonadati > Pseudomonadota > Gammaproteobacteria > Pseudomonadales > Pseudomonadaceae > Pseudomonas > Pseudomonas sp. X10. The sequence continues at coordinate 5,198,880 of NZ_CM142677.1, forward strand.
CGTTCATTGCACCTGGGCAACGTGGTCGTTACACCCGAACAGCAAATGGGGCTGATCGACGTGGCCGACATGCGCTTCATGCGACCGCCGCTGTCGCCCCGGATGGTACGACGCAACGTACAGCACTTTGCCCGTTACATTGGCCGGGAACAGCTCGGCGATCAGTTCCCCCTCGCCGAGCTCGAACAGGCGCTGCTGGGCCGCTGAGCCCTAACGCCCCAACAGGCTCGCCGAACGCTGGCAGAAGGCTTCCCAGCCCCGCTCAGGAGCGAGCGAGCGACGTTGCGCTGCAGCCAGTTCCGCGGCTGGAAGCGCCTGGCATTGCTCGATAGCCGAGGCCCAGGCCTCGACATCATCGATCGGCAGGTAACACGGCACATCCCCCAACTGCTCATGGAATACCGGCAGGTCGCTGCACAGTACTGGCACGTCGGCAAGCACCGCCTCCTGCACCACCAGCCCGAGCCCCTCGGAGCGCGAGGGTACGAGCAGGCAGTCGAAGGCCCGGTACAGTTGCGCCAGGTCTTCCCGGTGGCCAAGCAGAAATACACGCTCCGCCAGCCCAAGCGATTCGATCCGAGCCTGCAGATGCTGTCGCAATTCACCTTCACCCAGAATGACCAGGCTCAAGTCCGGCTGCCGGGCAGCGGCCCTGGCGAAGGCATCCAGCAGGAGATCGAACCCCTTGCTCTCCACCAGACGCCCCACCGCCCCCATCACCCGGCCAATATCGTCAGACAGACCGAGCGCCTGCCGGGCCTCACTGGCCGGCTTGAGTTTCTGTTGAAAGGCATAGGGGTCCAGGGCAATGCGCAAGGCCTGAACCGGCCGGCCTATGTCCTGCTCCAGGGCATGAGCGAGGGTAGAGGAAACCGCTGCGATCGTCAGGCGCTGCGCCGGTATGGAGCGCAGCAGGTCGAGATCGGTGGCATGCAAGCGTGTTGAACCGTGAAACAGTATCGTTGCCCGCAGCTCAGGCATGGTTCGCAGCACTGGCAGCATCAAACGTGCGACACCCAGGCCATCGAGCAGCAAGGTATGGGCATTAGCCTGCTGCAGAGCTGCACACAGCCGCGCGCGCAACCAGGGCCGGAGCAGACGCCATAGGTGGCGCCCCTTGAGCAGGCGTTGGGACAAATGCCATTCACGCGTATTGCCGAGCGCGCAACAGACGTTCTGCCCCTGCAGCAACCAATTGGTCACAGAAATGTTTTCACCAGCCTGGGAAAGAATTTGTTGATGGACCTTGTGGACAGACCAGTAGGCGGCGCCACCGGCCCACATAACGTTGACGATATTCATGGGGAGTTCTCCCCTGTTCCCAGCTGTTTGACCAATAGCCTGCCTGTATTCAACTTGCAAAAAAGCCAACACCTACACCAAGGGCTACTCCCGCCAACAGCACAAGCAGCAATTTCATCTTGTCACGTTGACGCCGGCGAGCCTTGCGCTGACGCTCCTCGGGCACCGTCACGTGATTACCAAATCCAGTGTGCAGCACAGCGTCGCCCTCAAGGCTGACCGCCGTCAGGTTTAACTCTGAATAGCGTCGGGATAGCGCCTTCTCCCCAGCATAGGCTGCAAATGGAGCACAACGCTGATAATCGCTCAGACGACGCAGCCCCGGGTTCAGAGAGAAGCTCTGCCAATCGGCTTTTTCCGACAGTACGGCGTAGCAGGGGACACCCGCGATGACCTGGCGCTCGCCCAAATGAATGTAGGGGCTATGAACCGCCAGATCATGGGCATAGCTACGTAGCCAGACCTGCAACAAGTGCGGGCTGACCTCCAGGATTGCCCGCGAATCCTCGACGAACCCGGGCCGGTAGAATCTCCAGTCATCTTCACAGTGGAAGATGTACGGCGTCTTGACCTGCCCATAGGCCAAGTCGATCGAAGCCAGTTGACCAAGCTTCGGGTTGTTGACGAACACCCTGCAATAAGGCTTCCAGTGTTCCGGCACAGCCCCATGCACCGCCTCATCGCCGGAGTCCTCAGTAATGAAGACCTCGCGAACGGGCGCGGTGTTGAAGCGGTCGAAACTTTCCAACGTTTCCTTGAGCAGATCAAAACGCCCACAACTGGTCACCACCAAGGTGATATCACTGGTTTCAGAGAAGCGCACCGGGATCCCTCCGCTTCATAGCCTTAAGCCTTTCAAGCCCCGTCCTTGGGACAGGCGTTTTGTCGGTCATAACCCTAGCCTCAAACGCAAGCGTTGCCAGGCGGTCAGCGCAGGGCGCGGCCGCAGAGGGGGCTGCATGTACTCGACGATGCTACGACCCACCTGGGCAAAACTGAAGCGTGTGACTGCCAGCTCTCGACCATTGGCAGCAATGCGTTCAGCCATTGCCGGGTCTGCGCGCAGCACCTGGAGCTTCTCCTGGAGCTGGGGAATGCTGTTGTACAGGACCACGTTGTGCATGTCCTGCAACCCCAGTGCGCGGTTTTCCTCTTCGCCCTGGTCATAGGCCAGAAGCACGCAACCACAGGCCATGGCTTCGAAGTTCTTGATCATGTATTCGCCCATGCCGACATCGGCACTGACGAAGAAGCGGATGCGGTTGAGCGTGTTGCAGTAGTCCTCACCCGACTTGGTACGGGTGACCACCAGGTTTTCCACCTGGCCCAGCTCATCGAGCAAAGCCTTGCGGCCACTGTAGGCCACACTCTTGGTGCTGCCCACGAATGCCAGTTCGATATCCCGCTCACGACCTTGGTCACTGAGCAGTTGCTCGTCATATCCCTTGGGTACGAATACCGCGTCGAAGCCTTCCTGACGCAGCCGCTCGCTGACCATATAGCCTGAACTGATTACCCTCGCCCAAGGCAGCTTTCGATAGTGCGCACTGAACTTGCCGGTGTACTTGCACGGGATGTAGTTCTGGTAAGCGTCATGCTCGAGGATGACCAGGTTGGGCACCGTGCGGATGAAGCTGGCCTGCCGGATCTCCTGCTTGAAGCGCAGGAAGAAGACGATCCGATCATACTGCTCGACATCGACTTCGCGCTTGAAGTAGCGGCGCAGGTTGCGCTGGTCTTCACTGCTCAGCCAGCGCAGGTCGCAGTCGCAATGGGCTGCGACGCCATCGTAGAGGCGGTCGAGAATCGCCCGTTGTTCCTTCTGCACCAGAAATAGGACTTTCATTGCTTTCCTTGGGCACTTGGCGCCGCTGCGCTCAAACATTCATCGCGATCAGAGTTCACGACGCCAGAACAGTTCATGCCGACGCACCGCCTTGCGGAAGAATTCGTTCTCTCCATAAGGCGATGGACGACGACCGGCCAGCCAGCGCTGCAGCCAGCGGCGCAAGCGGCGCTTGAAGGGTGCAGGCGGCTGCAGGTCGTGCATCATGCCCAGGGCCATCGCCTTGTCACGTTGGGTCGGCAGGGCCAGTACCAGGCTGCAGGGAGCCCAAGCGTCCTCGTCACTCATCTGTGGTGGCAGGGCCACGCCATCGCCACTGTCACCCATCGGCCAGCGGTCGTTGTCATGCAGGTGGTTGGCGTAGCACAGCAGGGTTTCAGGTTGCCATTCCAGCCCCTGCAAGGCTTCGAGCACAGCGGTATGAGCACAGATATGGTCCGGGTGCGGGTCGAGCTGGGGGTGCGGCATCACCAGGACATGCGGCCGCGCCTGCACCAGCAAGGCACGCAGGTCTGCCAGCAGGTTGTTCCAGGTTGGCGCACCGTTGGCGTCGCCCGGCAACGGGAAGGGATTGAAACAGCGGAAGGGGCGGATGTCTGTCATGTCCGCTTCGCGCGAGGGCACGGGCTGGTCAGGCGCTGCCAGCATGGCCGGCAATTGCAGACAGAAGTAGCCCAGTTGCACGCAACGCGACTCCGGCACCCCGGCCCAACGCGGTACGGCGATGCTGTCCCAGGCCCGCAGGCGGCCTTTCAGGCGGGCAGCCTCGACCTTGTCCATGCCCATCCGCTGGTAATGTTCGGCCTCGATCTCGCCAGCGGTCAGGGTCACCACCCAAGTCTCTTCGGCCTGGCTGTAGAGCCCGTAGGCCGCCAACTCAGCGTCGTCGGCATGGGGTGCGATCACCATGACCCGGCGCTGGCCCAGCGCGACGCCGGGGGCGATCCACAGGCGAGGCTCCCCCAGCAGCCGGCAATGGCGCCCACGCACGCGCAAGCGCCCTGCTATCAACGGTGCGGCCAAGCCAGTGAGATTGAGAAAGCGCGTACCAGAAACACCGCGTTCGAATGTTTGCCGGTCGCTGGCCTGGTCACTGATCAGTTCGACGACCGGGTCGATGAAACGCCCCAGCCAGCCGCTCTTCACCCCAATCTCCAGGACCAGGGTTTCATCGCCTTCGAGCGACAGCGGCGTACTGGTCTGCAAGGTACCGTCATGCAGGACGAGCGGCACAGCCCGCGCCTCGTCACCGAAACGGTATTGATAGTCCTCGCCCGGCGCATAGAACAGATGATCGGCGAACCAGGCCTCATGAGCAGCCCAGAGCAGAGGTAGCAACAGCAGCGGCAGCCACCACTGCACCGCGACACCCAGTACGAGCAACAGCATCAGGCCCAGCAACAGGCCCAAGCGCTTGTTGCGCCGATGGCGCTTGAGCAACTGCTGCTTGCGGCTCACACCTGGAACACCGGAACGGGGTTGCACCAACGGTCCTTGTATTCGCGATCGGCACGACCGAAGGAGAACCGCAATGGTTTGTTGCGCGCGCGCGCGTCCTCCCAAGCTGCTTGGGTATTGAGGAAGCTGAGCACGCTGCCTGGACTGAAAGCCTTGGTCTCCGGGTCGACACCACCGTTGACGTACTCGACGCTGATCCACTCCGGTGCCTCGACCCGATACACCAACTGAATGGCAATGGGCGCTCCATCAAGGAACAGCACCGAGCCAATCAGCAGCTCGCGCAGGCGCTCCAACACCTCGGCCATACGCGCCGCACCAGTGGCTGGGAAGCCCCAACGACGCTGGAACAGGTCGCAGTACATGGCCGCCATCTCGGCGGCGGAAAAGTCACTGACCGGGCGCACCTGCCCGCCCGCCTCTTCCAGCAGGCGCAACTCGCGGCGCTGGTTGTAGCGGAATTTCTTGGACAGGTCCTCATGGGCCCGGGCCATTGCCAATTGCTCACTCTGAGCCTTGAGGCCCTCGAAACGCCCCTGGTTCAGCTCCGACAGGTAACGCCCGGCATGGCGCAGCGGCGCGCCCGCATCGGCGGCAGCCGGCAAGATCAACTCGGCATTACCGAGGTCGAACAGGCCTTTCTTGCCGTGGCGCTTGAGCACGTCCTTGGACAACGCCAGGTAACGCCCCCAGGTCGGGATCGCGGCCTTGAGCTCGCCGCCCTGCTGCCAGCCCAGGTAGCGCACCGGGATCTGCGCAAGGTCAGCCAACTGCTCGACCACTAACGGATGGGTCGCGACACTGCCGCCAAAACGCTGCCAGGCCTCGGCGTAGGCGCTCGCGTCGATGGCTGTCCAGCCACGCTCGCGCCAGCCTTGAAGATGATTGAGCATCAAGCCTCCGCCACCAGCGCACGCACCTGCGGCAACTGCCAGAAGGCATCGCGCACGGCCTGGTCGGAGAAACGCTCATGCAGCCGCTGCAGCATGTGCGCGGCACAGGCTTCGCGCTGGACCCCGTCTAGCGCGGCCATGTGCTGCAGGCCCTGGGCCAGCTGTCCGGCATCTCCCAGCGGAAAGAGCACACCGACACCCTCGACCACTTCGCGGGCACCACCACAAGCAGTGGCCAGCACCGGCACGCCCGCGACCATCGCCTCCAGCAAGACCATGCCGAACGGCTCGTGGTCGGAGCTCAAGGCAAACACGTCGAAGGCCTGGAAGTAACGGCGGGCATCCGGCACCTGGCCGAGAAAGTCCACCTGCCCGGCGATGCCCAGTTCAGCGGCGAGGGACTTGAGCGAACCTTCCAACCGCCCCTTGCCCAGCAACGCCAGGCGGGCGCCAGCCGGCAGCCCTGGTAGCGCCTGGGCGAAACCACGCAACAGAGTGGCCTGGTCCTTGTCCGGATGCAGGCGGCCGACGTTGCCGACGATCCACGCCTGAGGCTCAAGGCCCAACGCCACACGTGCCTCGTCCCGTGGCACCAGGCTGGCCTGCAGGGCGCTGACATCGATACGGTTGTACAGGGTCTGGATGCGCTCGGCGGGCCACTGCGGCAAGCACCGGCGCATGTCATCACGCACCGCGTCCGACACCCCGAGCAGGCTCAGGCGCTTGCGGAACAGATTGGCGAACAGACGGCGACCCGGCCGCTCATAATCGCCGAAGGCATGGTGCACGCCGATCACCGGCAAGCCAGTGCCGAGCAGCGCGATATAGATCGGCTTGAAGCGGTGGGCGATGCAGAAACTGAAATGGCGCTCGGCGGCGATCCGCCGCAAGGCGCGGATCGCCCCCAGCTTCAGGCCGCGCACGGCCTTGGAACTGAACTCCAGGAACAACACCTCATCCGAGGAGCAGCCAGCCGCCACCTGCGAGTCCGCGGCGCCGGTGAGGAACACCGTGGTGACCTTGTACCCGCTGCCTGCGAACAGGCTGGCGTACTGACGGGCGCAATCGAGAAAAGGCCCGTCATAGCCGTGGCAGAACTGCAGGATGCGCGGTTCAGAGCGGCTGGTCATACAGCTCCGCGCCATCCTTGACGACCAGGATGTCTTCCATGATCAGGTACTGCAGGTCGGAACCGAAGAACATGTTCAGCGCGTCGGTCGGCGAGCAGATCATCGGCTCGCCACGGCGGTTCAGCGAGGTGTTCAGCGACACGCCGTTGCCAGTCAGGTCTTCCAGCGCCTTCATCATGTCGTAGTAGCGCGGGTTGTATTCGCGCTTGAGCACTTGGGCACGCGAGGTGCCGTCTTCGTGGACCACTTCCGGCACACGGGTCTTCCACTCTTCGGCGACTTCGAAGGTGAAGGTCATGAATGGCGCCGGGTGGTCGACCTTGATCATCTGCGGGCCGACGGTGTCGAGCATCGACGGGCAGAACGGCCTCCAGCGCTCACGGAACTTGATCTGTTCGTTGATACGGTCGGCCACACCCGGCACGCTCGGGCAACCGATGATCGAACGACCACCCAGGGCACGCGGGCCGAACTCCATGCGGCCCTGGAACCAGGCCACCGGATTGCCGTCGACCATGATCTTAGCGATGCGCTGCGGCATGTCGTCGATCTTGCGCCATTTCGGTTGGCTCGGATGACGGGCACAGGCGGCGATCACATCCTCGTTGGAATAGGACGGGCCGAGGTAGACGTGCTCCATCTTCTCCACCGGCACACCGCGGGCATGGGAAACGTAGGCTGCCGCACCGACCGCGGTGCCGGCGTCGCCGGAAGCCGGCTGGACGAACAGCTCCTTGAGATCGGGACGAGCAATGATCTTCTGGTTCAGCTTGACGTTCAGCGCGCAGCCGCCGGCAAAGGCCAGCTTGCCGGTCTCCTTGAGGATATCGCCCAGGTAGTGGTCGATCATCTGCAAGGCCAGCTTCTCGAACAGCGCCTGCATGCTCGCTGCGTAATGGATGTAAGGCTCGTCAGCGATGTCGCCTTCACGCTTGGGGCCCAGCCACTCGATCAGCTTGGGCGAGAAGTAGAACCCCTTGCCCTTCTCCTTGTAACGGCGCAGGCCGATGACGTTGGCGTACTCGGTGTTGATCACCAGTTCACCGTTCTCGAAACTGGCCAGGCGCGAGAAGTCGTACTTGCTCGCATCGCCGTAAGGCGCCATGCCCATGACCTTGAATTCGCCGTCGAGCATCTCGAAGCCGAGGAACTCAGTGATCGCGCCATACAGGCCGCCCAGAGAGTCTGGATCGAAGAACTCCTTGATCTTGTGGATCTTGCCGTTCTCGCCATAGCCAAAGAAGGTGGTGGCGTACTCGCCCTTGCCGTCGATGCCGAGGATCGCAGTCTTTTCCTTGAAGCCCGAGCAGTGGTAGGCGCTGGAAGCGTGCGCCAGATGGTGCTCGACCGGCTCGATCTTTATCTTCTTCGGATCGAAGCCCAGTTGCTCCAGGCACCAGACGATCTTCTTGCGGTAGCGCTTGTAGCGGCGGTTGCCCATCAGGATCGCGTCAAGGGCGCGGTCCGGGGCGTACCAGTAACGCTTGGCGTAGTGCCAGCGGGCCTTGCCGAACAGGCTGATCGGTGCGAAGGGAATGGCCACCACGTCGACGTCCGACGGCTTGATGCCGGCCTGCTCCAGACAGAACTTCGCCGATTCGTAGGGCATGCGGTTCTTCGCGTGCTTGTCACGCACGAAGCGCTCTTCTTCAGCGGCGGCAATCAGTTTGCCGTCGATGTACAGGGCCGCGGAAGGATCATGGCTAAGGGCGCCGGACAGGCCAAGAATCGTCAATGCCAAGGGTCTAGCCTCTTCATTCGGTAAAAATGCGCCTCGGCCCCATTGGGCGGACGGCAGCGAAAGAGCGGGATTATAACGCAAAGCGGGGCGGGCGTGATGGCTGCGGGGAGACGAGCCGCTCCCCCTGTAGCGGGTTTGCCCGCTACAGCCAGGCAGGGCGCCGTTACTCGGCGATCAACCAATCCATGCGCCAGCTGCCCTGGGTCTGGGCCAGCACCTGGGACAACCACGGCAGCAACTCGCGCAGCTCGTCTTCCAGGCCCCACGGCGGGTTGGCGATGGCCAGGCCGGAGCCATTGAGCCCCTGGGGGCTGTCCTGGGGGTGCACATACAGTTCCACCCGTAGCAGTTTTGGCGCGCCGGTGCTGGTCAGGTCCTGGTAGAAACGCACCAATTGGCGCTGATCCTTGATTGGGTACCAGATGGCCGCGACGGTCTGGCGCATACGACCGACCGCCTCTTTCACGGCCTGACTGCAACGCTTGAGCTCGTCGGCCTGCTCGAATGGCGGATCGATCAGCATCACCGCGCGCTTTTCCTGCACCGGCAAGAGCGCCCGTGGAACATGCCAGCCCTCGCCCAGGTGTACCGCCACCCGCGGATCCTTCTTCATGTTCTCCTTGAGCAGACGCCCATCCTCGGGATGCTTCTCGTTAAGCAGTACGCGGTCCTGCTGACGCATCAGGCGCCGCGCCAGCTCCGGCGAGCCCGGGTAGTAGCGCAACTCCCCCTCGGGATTGAGGCGCTTGATGATGCGCAGGTAGTCGGCGGTGATCGCCGGCAGATCATCGCGCCCCCAGAGCCGAGCGACGCCATCCAGGTACTCACCGGTGCGCGTCGCCTGGTCGCCCTGCAGGTCGTACAGGCCCAGCCCGGCATGCGTGTCGAGGTAGGCGAATGGCTGCTCCTTGCGTGACATCAGGGCGATCAGCCGGGTCAGCACAAGGTGTTTGAAGACGTCGGCGTGGTTGCCGGCGTGGAAGGCGTGACGATAGTTCATGGCAACTCCTGCAAGGCCGGGAAGTTTACCCTGTCGCGCCGCGGCCGTCAGGTGATGCCTGCCGAAACGACAACGGCCCGCGCCTCAGAGAGACGCGGGCCGTTTCAGGCAAGGCTCAGCGATACATCACTTGCCGGCGTGGTAAGCCGCGTCTGCGCTTTCGAAGCGCGAAACCATGTCAGTGGTTGGACGGCCCAGCTTGCTGACCACGATGATCGCCAGGCTAGCGAAGAGGAAACCCGGGATGATTTCGTACAGACCCAAGGTGTCAAACTGCTTCCACAGGATCACGGTTACCGCGCCGACTACGATACCGGCCAGCGCGCCGTTACGGGTCATGCCCTTCCACAGTACCGAGATCAGCACGACGGGGCCAAAGGCTGCACCGAAGCCAGCCCAAGCGTAGGCTACCAAGCCCAGCACGCGGTTTTCCGGATTGGCGGCCAAGGCGATGGCGATCAGTGCGACAGCCAGCACCATCAGGCGGCCGACCCATACCAGCTCTACCTGGGAGGCGTTCTTGCGCAGGAAGGCCTTGTAGAAGTCCTCGGTCAGGGCGCTGGAGCAAACCAGCAACTGGCAACTCAAGGTACTCATGACCGCTGCCAGGATGGCCGACAACAGCACACCGGCAACCCATGGGTTGAAGAGAATCTTCGCCAGTTCGATGAACACCCGCTCGTGGTTCTCGGTGACAGGGCCGGCCAGGTCAGGGTTGGCCGAGAAGTAGGCGATACCGAAGAAGCCAACGGCGCAGGTGCCGGCCAGGCACAGGATCATCCAGGTCATAGAGATGCGGCGGGCATTGGCGATCGACTTCACCGAGTCGGCGGCCATGAAGCGTGCCAGGATGTGCGGCTGGCCGAAGTAGCCCAGGCCCCAACCCATCAGCGAGATGATGCCGATGAAGGTGGCGCCTTTGAGCATGTCGAAGTTCGCCGGGTTCTGCGCCTCGATGGCGAGGAGGGTGGTGTCGAAACCGCCAGTGGCGATCAGCACGATGACCGGCGTCAGGATCAGCGCGAAGATCATCAGCGAGGCCTGCACGGTGTCGGTCCAGCTCACCGCCAGGAAGCCACCGACGAAGGTGTAGGCGATGGTTGCCGCGGCGCCAGCCCACAATGCGGTCTCGTAGGACATGCCGAAGGTGCTTTCGAACAAGCGGGCGCCGGCGACGATGCCGGAAGCGCAATAAATGGTGAAGAACACCAGGATGACGATGGCAGAGATGATCCGCAGCAGGCCGCTCTTGTCTTCGAAACGGCTGGTGAAGTAGTCCGGCAGCGTCAGCGCGTCACCGTTGTGCTCGGTCTGCACACGCAGGCGGCCGGCGACGAAGACCCAGTTCAGGTAGGCCCCGATGGTCAGGCCGATGGCGATCCAGGCCTCCGAAAGGCCCGACATGTAGATGGCGCCCGGCAGGCCCATCAGCAACCAGCCGCTCATGTCCGAAGCACCGGCCGAAAGCGCGGTGACCACACTGCCCAGGCTACGTCCGCCAAGGATGTAGTCGGAAAGGTTCTTGGTGGAGCGATAGGCCACGAAGCCGATCAGTACCATTGCCGCGATGTAGATCACGAAGGTGATCGTGATTGGATTACTTGCACCCATTGTTGTGCCCTGGCGTTTGTTTTTATGTAGCAGCAACCCAGAAAAGGTTGCACCCAGGCGGCGCATCCTATGCAACAACGCGAACTAGGTGCAACCATTTTTCGTCCGAAGTTGCACCTCGTCAGATTTTTCGTACAACAATTGCTTTTTTGCTCCTTTTGGGAGCAAAAAGCGCTTTTTTCATAAAAAAACGCACCGCGAACAACCATTTGCCGCGGGCGGGTTTCCCTACCAGACGAGTTGCGCCTGTTTCATGAAAAAAGTGGGTTGCACTAGGTTGCACCCGAATTGTCCGACAGCTAATCTTGGCGCCAGCTTACGCCACGCCCGTGGCAATAATGAGGATAAGAAATGGCGACGACCACCCTTGGGGTCAAACTCGACGACCCGACCCGTGAGCGACTCAAAGCCGCTGCGCAGTCCATCGACCGCACGCCGCACTGGTTGATCAAGCAAGCGATCTTCAATTACCTGGAGAAGCTCGAGGGTGGCGCCACCCTGACCGAACTCAGCGGTCAACCCAGCAACTCCGCCGACGACGCTGGCGAAGTCCAGGCCGACCATAGCCACCAATGCTTCCTCGAGTTCGCCGAAAGCATCCTGCCGCAGTCGGTCCTGCGTTCGGCGATCACCGCCGCCTACCGCCGCCCCGAGCAGGAAGTGGTGCCGATGCTGCTGGAGCAGGCACGCCTTTCGGCCCCCATGGCCGAAGCTACCAACAAACTGGCCGCTGGCATCGCCGAGAAACTGCGCAACCAGAAGAGCGCCGGCGGCCGCGCTGGCATCGTCCAGGGCCTGTTGCAGGAGTTTTCCCTGTCATCCCAGGAAGGCGTGGCACTGATGTGCCTGGCCGAAGCCCTGCTGCGCATCCCAGACAAAGGCACGCGCGACGCCCTGATCCGCGACAAGATCAGCACCGGCAACTGGCAGCCGCACCTGGGCAACAGCCCGTCGCTGTTCGTCAACGCCGCGACCTGGGGCCTGCTGCTGACCGGCAAGCTAGTCTCGACCCATAACGAATCCGGCCTCACCTCCTCACTCAGCCGCATCATCGGCAAGAGTGGCGAGCCGATGATCCGCAAGGGCGTCGACATGGCCATGCGCCTGATGGGCGAGCAGTTCGTCACCGGCGAGACCATCGCCGAAGCCCTGGCCAACGCCAGCCGCTTCGAAGCCAAAGGCTTCCGCTATTCCTACGACATGCTCGGTGAAGCCGCACTGACCGAACATGACGCACAGAAGTACCTGGCGTCCTACGAACAGGCCATCCATTCGATCGGCAAGGCCTCCCACGGCCGCGGCATCTATGAAGGCCCGGGCATCTCGATCAAGCTCTCCGCGCTGCACCCACGCTACAGCCGCGCCCAGTACGAGCGCGTGATGGAAGAGCTGTACCCGCGCCTGCTGTCGCTGACCCTGCTGGCCAAGCAATACGACATCGGCCTGAATATCGACGCCGAGGAGGCCGACCGCCTGGAGCTGTCGCTGGACCTGCTCGAGCGTCTGTGCTTCGAGCCGCAACTGGCCGGCTGGAACGGCATCGGCTTCGTTATCCAGGCCTACCAGAAGCGCTGCCCTTATGTCATCGACTACGTCATCGACCTGGCCCGCCGCAGCCGTCACCGCCTGATGATCCGCCTGGTCAAGGGCGCCTACTGGGACAGCGAGATCAAGCGAGCCCAGGTCGAAGGCCTGGAAGGCTACCCGGTCTATACCCGCAAGGTGTACACCGACGTTTCCTACATCGCCTGCGCACGCAAGCTGCTGTCGGTGCCGGAAGCGATCTACCCGCAGTTCGCTACCCACAACGCCCACACCCTGTCGGCCATCTACCACATCGCCGGCCAGAACTATTACCCCGGCCAGTACGAGTTCCAGTGCCTGCACGGCATGGGCGAACCGCTGTACGAACAAGTGGTGGGCAAGGTTTCCGAAGGTAAGCTGAACCGTCCGTGCCGCGTCTATGCACCGGTCGGCACCCACGAGACCCTGCTGGCCTACCTGGTGCGTCGCCTGCTGGAAAACGGCGCCAACACCTCGTTCGTCAACCGTATCGCCGACCACTCGATCTCCATCCAGGAACTGGTCGCCGACCCGGTCGCCAGCATCGAGCGCATGGCCACCCAAGAAGGCAGCGCTGGCCTGCCGCACCCGCGCATCCCACTGCCACGCGACCTCTATGGCAACGAGCGGGCCAACTCGGCCGGCATCGACATGTCCAACGAACACCGTCTGGCGTCCCTGTCCTGCGCCCTACTGGCCACCGCGCACAATGACTGGAAGGCAACCCCGTTGCTCGGCTGCGCGGCCAGCGAGGAAGCCCCGGCAGCCGTCCTGAACCCGTCGGATCACCGCGACGTGGTCGGCCAGGTCCAGGAAGCCACGGTCGCCGATGTCGACAATGCCATCCAGTGCGCGCTCAATGCCGCACCGATCTGGCAGGCCACGCCTCCCGCCGAGCGCGCGGCCATCCTCGAACGCACCGCTGACCTGATGGAAGCGGAGATCCAGCCGCTGATGGGCCTGCTGGTCCGTGAGGCCGGCAAGACCTTCGCCAACGCCATCGCCGAAGTGCGCGAGGCAGTAGACTTCCTGCGCTACTACGCGGTACAGGCGCGCAACGACTTCAGCAACGACGCCCACCGCCCGCTGGGCCCGGTCGTCTGCATCAGCCCGTGGAACTTCCCACTGGCCATTTTCAGCGGCCAAGTTGCCGCTGCCCTGGCTGCCGGCAACCCGGTACTGGCCAAGCCTGCCGAACAGACCCCGCTGATCGCTGCACAGGCCGTGCGCTTGCTGCTCGAGGCCGGCATCCCTGAAGGCGTCCTGCAGTTGCTGCCGGGCCGCGGCGAGACCGTCGGCGCCCGCCTGGTGGGTGACGACCGCGTCAAAGGCGTGATGTTCACTGGCTCCACCGAAGTAGCACGCCTGCTGCAGCGCAATATCGCTGGCCGCCTGGACGCACAGGGCCGACCGATCCCACTGATCGCCGAAACCGGCGGCCAGAACGCGATGATCGTCGACTCCTCGGCACTGACCGAGCAGGTGGTGATCGACGTGGTCTCCTCCGCCTTCGACAGCGCCGGCCAGCGCTGCTCGGCCCTGCGCGTGCTGTGCCTGCAGGAAGACTCCGCCGACCGCGTCGTCGAAATGCTCAAGGGCGCCATGGCCCAGAACCGCCTGGGCAACCCCGAGCGCCTGGCCGTGGACATCGGCCCGGTGATCGACGCCGAGGCCAAGGCCGGTATCGAGAAGCACATCCAGGGCATGCGCGAGAAAGGCCGTGCGGTCTACCAGGTGGCCATTGCCGATGCAGAGGAATGCAAGCGAGGCACCTTCGTCATGCCGACCCTGATCGAGCTGGAAAGCTTCGACGAGCTCAAGCGCGAGATCTTCGGCCCGGTACTGCACGTGGTGCGCTACAACCGCAAGAACCTCGACCAACTGATCGAGCAGATCAACGCCTCCGGCTACGGCCTGACCCTCGGCGTACACACCCGCATCGACGAAACCATCGCCAAGGTGGTGGACAACGTCAATGCCGGTAACGTCTACGTCAACCGCAACATCGTCGGCGCCGTGGTCGGCGTACAGCCATTCGGCGGCGAAGGCCTCTCGGGCACCGGCCCGAAAGCCGGTGGCCCGCTGTATCTGTACCGCCTGCTGTCGACCCGTCCGGCCAATGCCATCGAGCAGCACTTCCAGCGTACAGACGGCGAAGCCAAGGGCGACAACGCCCTGCGCGACAGCTTGCTCAAGCCGCTGCAAAGCCTCCAGGCCTGGGCAACCAGCAACCAACTGGCAGACCTGGCCACCCAGTGCGAGCAATTCGCCCTGCAGTCGCAAAGCGGTATCAGCCGTCTGCTGCCAGGCCCGACCGGTGAGCGTAACAGCTACACCATCCTGCCGCGCGAGCACGTACTGTGCTTGGCCGACAGCGAAACCGACCTGCTGACCCAGCTAGCCGCGGTACTGGCCGTGGGCAGCTCGGCGGTGTGGATCGACGGCGAACCGGGCAAAGCCCTGCGCGCCCGCCTGCCGAAGGATATCCAGGCCAAGATCAAGCTGGTGGCCGACTGGCACAAGGATGAAGTGACGTTCGACGCAGTTCTGCACCACGGCGACTCCGACCAGTTGCGTGGCGTCTGCGAGCAGGTAGCCAAGCGTGCTGGCGCTATCGTCGGCGTCCACGGGCTGTCAGCTGGCGACACCAACATTGCCCTGGAGCGCCTGGTGATCGAACGCGCGCTGAGTGTCAACACCGCTGCCGCAGGGGGCAACGCTAGCCTGATGACTATCGGTTAAGTCGTTACTGGCGGTAGCCACTGGAAAAGGAGAGCTTTGCTCTAATGCTGTTCACTTAAGACGTCTGTGGGAGCCCTCTGTGGGAGCGGCCTTGTGTCGCGATGGGCTGCGTAGCAGCCCCACCTGAAGGCACTCCAGCTTAAGTAAACAGCATTGAGCTTTGCTCTCCTTTTTTATGGCTAGTAGAACAGGGCCCCGGGTGTCTTGGCTTTCTGACGACGTATCACGCTCGCCTATTTCACTGTGCTTGACCTACCCGCCTCTCTAGACTCGGCCCAACCCCGAACTGGAGCACAGCCATGTCCGAGACCCTGCTCAGCAGCCGCAATCTCGCCTTCGAGCTCTACGAAGTGCTCGACGCCGAAGCCCTGACCCAGCGCGAACGTTTCGCCGAGCACAGCCGCGAAACCTTCGACGCCGCCCTGGCCACCGCCCGCACCATCGCCGAGAAGTACTTCGCCCCGCACAACCGCAAGGGTGATGAGCAGGAGCCGCGCTTCGAGGACGGCCGTGCTGTGCTGATCCCGGAGGTCAAGCCGGCGGTCGACGCCTTTTTGGAGGCCGGTTTCCTAAACGCCAACCGCGACTTCGAGGTCGGTGGCATGCAGTTGCCGAGCCTGGTGTCCCAGGCCTGCTTCGCCCACTTCCAAGCAGCCAATGCCGGCACTACGGCCTACCCGTTCCTGACCATGGGCGCGGCGAACCTGATCGAGAGTTTCGGCAGCGATGAGCAGAAACGCCTGTTCCTGCAGCCGATGATCGAAGGCCGCTATTTCGGCACCATGGCCCTGACCGAACCGCACGCCGGTTCGTCGCTGGTGGATATCCGCACCCGTGCCGAGCCCGCCGGCGACGGCACCTACCGCATCAAGGGCAACAAGATCTTCATCTCCGGCGGCGACCACGAGCTGTCAGAGAACATCGTGCACATGGTCCTGGCCAAACTGCCGGACGCCCCACCTGGGGTGAAGGGCATCTCGCTGTTCATCGTGCCCAAATACCTGGTCAAGCCGGATGGCAGCCGTGGCGAGCGCAACGACGTGCTGCTGGCCGGGCTGTTCCACAAGATGGGCTGGCGCGGTACCACTTCCACGGCGCTGAACTTCGGCGACGACGGCCAGTGCGTCGGCTATCTGGTCGGCCAGCCGCACCAGGGCCTGGCCTGCATGTTCCAGATGATGAACGAAGCGCGTATCGGCGTTGGCATGGGCGCGGTGATGCTCGGCTACGCCGGCTACCTCTACTCACTCGACTACGCGCGCCAGCGCCCCCAAGGCCGCCTGCCAGACAACAAGGACCCGGCCAGTGCCGCCGTGCCGATCATTGCCCACAGCGATGTGAAGCGCATGCTGCTGGCGCAGAAGGCCTATGTCGAAGGCGCGTTCGACCTAGGCCTGTACGCGGCGCGGCTGTTCGACGATACCCAGACTGCTAGCAGCGAGGAACAGCGCCGCCAGGCCCAGGAACTGCTGGACCTGCTGACGCCGGTCGTCAAATCGTGGCCCTCCGAGTTCTGCCTCAAGGCCAACGAACTGGCAGTCCAGGTCCTCGGCGGCCACGGCTACACCCGCGAGTATCCGGTGGAGCAGTACTACCGCGACAACCGCCTGAACCCGATCCACGAAGGCACCCATGGCATCCAGTCGCTGGACCTGCTCGGGCGCAAGCTGGCGCAGAACGGCGGCGCCGGGCTCAAACAGTTGGTGCGCTTGATGGCCGCAACCGGCGAACGCGCCAGCCAGTACCCCAGCCTCGACGCCCTGCGCCAGCCGCTCGAACAGTTGCTCGTCCGCCTGCAGAGCGTCACCCTCGGGCTGCTTGGTGACCTGGCCCAAGGCAAGGTCAGCAGCGCCCTGGCCAACTCGGCGCTGTACCTGAAGGCCTTCGGTCATTGCGTGATCGGCTGGCGCTGGCTGGAGCAGGCCGTTCGCGCCGAGCAGGGCCTGGCAACGGGCAACCCGGCGGATAGCGATTTCTACCGGGGCAAGCTCCAGGCCGCGCGTTATTTCCTGACCTGGGAAGTGCCAGGCTGCCATAATGAGCTGGCATTGCTCGAGGCCCGCGACGACACCTGCCTGGGCATGCACGACGAGTGGTTCTGAGGGGGAACCACCGCGCACACGGAGGTTCCTGCATGTTCGATTCCAGCGCCCTGCTGCGCCAGCGCTTCTCGGCGCTGCGTAGCACGGCCGATTTCTTCTCTCTACGGCACGTCAAACAGTCCATCCAATCCTTGTCGGTTCGTCGCAACGTCGCCGAGCCACCGTTCTTCAGCCATGACCAGGGCGCGATGCTGACCGTGCGCATCCAGGGCATCGAGGCCTACGCCGCCACTGCCGACCTCTCCCAGGCCGGCCTGCAGCGCGCGCTGGAGCAAGCCGAGACTCTCGCCCGGCAGATCGCCACCCACGCCCTGCTCGACCTCAGCGAACAGCCCGTGGCAAGCGATCGGCACGACTACTGCTCGCCCAACCTCGACCAACCCCTGCCGCCCCTGGCCGACTGCCTGGCCCTGCTCGCCGTCGAATCGGCCAGCGTGCCCCGGGACAGCCGCTTGGTGAACTGGCAAGCGAGCCTGGGCATCAGCCTAGTCGAGCAGACCTACCTGAACACCGCCGGCGCCGAACTGCGTCATGCCCAGCGCTTTCTCTTCCCCGGTTTCAGCGCCACCGCCAGCGATGGCCAGGACAGCCAGACCCGCAGCCTGGGCCGGGAGAACTTCGGCCAGCAAGGCGGCCTGGAAGTCATCGAGCGTTGCGGCCTGGTCGGCGCAGGCGCCCATGTGGCCGACCAGGCCTTGCAACTGCTGCTGGCGCCCAACACCCCCAACGGCGTGCGTGACCTGCTGCTGATGCCAGACCAGATGATCCTGCAAATCCATGAGTCCATCGGCCACCCGCTGGAGATGGACCGCATCCTTGGCGACGAACGCAACTACGCCGGCACCAGCTTCGTCAAAGCCAGTGATTTCGGCCAGTTGCAGTACGGCTCGCCACTGCTCAACGTGACCTTCGACCCGACCATCAACGAAGAGTTGGCCAGCTACAGCCACGATGACGACGGCACCCCGGCGCACAAGCAGTTCCTGATCCGCGACGGCCTGCTGCTGCGCCCGCTCGGGGGAGCCTTGTCACAGTACCGCTCGGGACTGGATGGCGTGGCCAACAGCCGTGCCTGCAGTTGGAACCGGGCACCGATCGACCGCATGGCCAACCTCAACATCGAGCCAGGCGACCGCTCGCTGGAACAACTCATCGGCGGCATCGAGCATGGCATCCTGATGCGCACCAACCGCTCCTGGTCCATCGACGACGCGCGCAACAAGTTCCAGTTCGGTTGCGAGTGGGGCCAGTTGATCGAGAACGGCGAGCTCAAGGGCGTGGTCAAGAACCCCAACTACCGTGGCATCTCCGCGCAGTTCTGGCGCAACCTCAGCGCAGTGGGCGACCGCAGCACGCTCCAGGTACTGGGTACGCCCAATTGCGGCAAGGGCGAGCCCAACCAGGTGGTAAGCGTCGGTCACGCCTCGCCCGCCTGCGTGTTCAGCCAGATCGATGTATTCGGAGGAGACGCCTGATGGCAAGCACGCCCTTGCAACGTTTCCAGGACCTGGTCAGCGACCTGAGCGGCGCGCTCCAGGCCGAGGAGGCATTCACCCTCGGCTACAGCGCCGAGCATTCGCAGTTCATCCGTTTCAACCATGCCCGGGTCCGCCAGGCCGGCAGCGTCAGCCAGGCCAGCGCGCTCCTCAAGCTGGTGCGCGACGGTCGTCAAGCCGAGCTGCACTTCACCCTGGGCGACGACCCTCAAGTCGACCGGGACCGCTTGCGCGAAGCCCTGGCGCAACTGCGCCAGACCTTACCGCTGCTGGCCGCCGACCCGTACCTGAAACTGGACGAAAGCCCGTGGCAAAGCCACAGCCTGCAGGAGCAGCCGCTGCCTGAATGCAGCGAGGTGCTAGCCCAGGTCGAGCAGGGTGCAGGTGCCCTGGACTTGGTCGGCATCTACGCCGCCGGGCCGGTCTGCCGTGGCTTCGCCACGTCCTTTGGCGCCTTCGGTTGGCACCAGGCCAACAGCTTTAACTTCGACTGGAGCCTGTTCCACGCCAACGGCCAGGCGGTCAAGGCCAACTATGCCGGCCAGGCCTGGAGTAGCGAGGCCTTCGCCGCCCGCCTACAACAGGCGCGAGAACAGCTGGAGTACCTGGGGCGGCCGCTCCGGGTCCTGAGCCCCGGCCGCTACCGCGCCTACCTGGCCCCCGCCGCGCTGGATGAAATTGCTGGCCTGCTGTGCTGGGGCGGCTTCTCCGCCCAGTCCCTGGCCACCGGCAACAGCCCCCTGCAACGGCTGTACAGCAGCGACGCCCAGCTCAGCCCACTGGTCAGCTTCAGCGAGCAGGTCAGCGGCTCGCTGAGCCCGGCGTTTTCCGATGAGGGCTCGCCACGCAGCGACCTGCGCCTGATCGGCGAAGGGCGGGCCCTTGAACGCCTGATCAGCGCCCGCAGCGCCGCTGAGTTCGCCTTGCAGGCCAACGGTGCCGACAGCTACGAATCACCTTGTGCCCTGAGCCTGGCCCCAGGCGACTTGGCCAGCGACCAGATCCTGGCCCATCTTGGCACCGGCCTGTACATCAGCAATCTCTGGTACCTGAACTACTCGGACCTGCCTGCGGCCCGCATGACCGGCCTGACCCGCTTCGCCACCTTCTGGGTCGAAGACGGCAAGCTCCAGGCACCGGTCAGCACCATGAGGTTCGACGACAGCCTGTACAACCTGCTCGGCAGCCAACTGGAGGGCCTGACCCGAGAGCGCGAGTTGATCCTTTCGACCAGCACCTATGGCCAGCGCCAGACTGGATCGAGTCATTTGCCGGGTGCGTTGGTCAAAGCCCTGACCTTGACGCTGTAACGCCACTGAACCTACGGCAGCGGGCAAGCCCGCTGCCGTAGGGATGCGCAATCCGGGAAATAGAGGTTCACATGCCCGAACGCTCCCCGTTGGACCCCGTCACCGCTCGCTGGATCCCTTGGGTGGTGGCCATCGCTTTCTTCATGCAATCGCTGGACGGCACCATCCTCAACACCGCCTTGCCAGCCATGGCCCTTGACCTGGCCGAGAACCCGCTGCGCATGCAGGGCGTGATCATCGCCTACATGCTCACCGTAGCCCTGCTGATCCCCGCCTCCGGCTGGATCGCCGACCGCTTCGGCACCAAGCGCATCTTCTTCAGCGCCATCCTGCTGTTCAGCCTCGGCTCGCTGCTCTGCGCGCTGGCCAACAGCCTGGGGATGCTGGTGGGCGCGCGGGTCATTCAGGGGCTGGGCGGCGCGTTGATGTTGCCGGTGGGGCGCCTGGTGGTGCTGCGCGCGTACCCGCGCTCGGAACTGGTGCGGATCATGAGCTTCATCACCATCCCTGGCCTGCTCGGCCCACTGCTGGGCCCGACCCTGGGTGGCTGGCTGGTGGAAATCCTCAGCTGGCACTGGATCTTCCTGCTCAACCTGCCGGTCGGCGCGCTGGGCTGCTACGCGGTATGGAAGTTCATCCCCGACCTGCGCGGCGCCGAGCGCACGCAATTCGATGGCGTTGGCTTCGTGCTGTTCGGCGCGGCGATGGTGCTGATCACCATTGCGATGGAAGGCCTGGGTGAACTGCACCTGCCGCACCTGCGGGTGATGCTCTTGCTGTTCGCCGGCATGGCTTGCCTGGCGGCCTATTGGCTGCGTGCCGGCCGGGTCGAGAATCCGCTCTTCTCGCCAGGGTTGTTCCGCACCCGTACTTTCTCCGTGGGCATCCTCGGCAACCTGTTTTCCCGCCTGGGCAGCGGCGCCCTGCCCTTCCTGGTACCCCTGCTGCTGCAGGTGGCGCTGGGTTACTCGCCGTCCCAAGCCGGCATGAGCATGATCCCCCTGGCCGCTGCGGCGATGGTCGCCAAATCCATTGCCCGGCCACTGATCGAGCGCTTCGGCTATCGCATCATCCTGACCAGCAATACCCTGCTGCTCGGTGTGCTCCTGGCCAGCCTGGGGCTGGTCGACGAGCAGACGCCCTACGCGGTGCTGCTGGTGCAGTTGGCCTTGCTCGGCGCGGTAAACTCGCTGCAGTTCACCGCCATGAACACCGTGACCCTGATCGACCTCGACGATGCCAGCGCCAGCAGCGGCAACAGCTTGCTGTCGGTGGTCGCGCAGCTGTCGCTGAGCCTGGGCGTGGCCTGCGCTGGCGCCCTGCTGGGCGGTTTCACCGGCGCCGGCAGCGCCGAGGGCGTGGAAACTACGCTTGGCGCCTTCCAGCTGACCTTCCTGACCATCGGTCTGATGGCCATGCTGGCGGCCGCGATCTTCCTGCAACTGGCACCGACAGACGGGAGGCGTGCCCGTCGTCTGGAACCGGAGATGGAACCTTAGGGGGATGGCCACGAGGCTGGTACACTGCACAGCATTTTTGCTTTGCAGGCCCGCCTCGTGACCACCAACGCCACCGCCTTCGCCACCTTGCCGCTGTCCGCCGCCATGCTGGCTAACCTGGACACCCTCGGCTATGCCCAGATGACCCCGATCCAAGCCCAGAGCCTGCCGGTCATCCTCAAGGGCCAGGACCTGATCGCCCAGGCCAAGACCGGCAGCGGTAAGACCGCCGCCTTCGGCATCGGGCTGCTCAACCCGATCAACCCGCGCTACTTCGGTTGCCAGGCGCTGGTGCTGTGCCCGACCCGCGAGCTGGCCGATCAGGTCGCCAAGGAGCTACGCCGCTTGGCCCGCGCTGAAGACAACATCAAGATCCTGACCTTGTGCGGCGGTGTGTCCCTGGGCCCACAGATAGCCTCGCTGGAACATGGTGCGCACATCATCGTCGGCACCCCGGGGCGCATCCAGCAACACCTGGACAAGGGCACCCTGGTCCTCGACGGCCTCAACACCCTGGTCCTGGACGAAGCCGACCGCATGCTCGACATGGGCTTCTACGACGCCATCGCCAGCATCATCGGCCGTACCCCGGCACGGCGCCAGACCCTGCTGTTTTCCGCCACCTACCCGGCCGGCATCGAGCAACTGGCAGCGGCCTTCATGCGCCAGCCGCAGCAGGTCAAGGTCGAAGCCCTGCACGCCGACAGCCAGATCGAGCAGCTCTTTATCGAGATCGATCCGCAGCAGCGCCTGGAAGCCGTGACCCGCGTGCTTGGCCACTATCGCCCGCAATCCTGCGTGGCCTTCTGCTTTACCAAGCAACAGTGCCAGGACCTGGTCGAGCACCTGCAAGCCAAGGGCATCGCTGCCCAGGCCCTGCATGGAGACCTGGAGCAACGTGACCGCGACCAGGTCCTGACTCTGTTCGCCAACCGCAGCAGCTCGGTGCTGGTGGCCACCGACGTGGCCGCCCGCGGCCTGGACATCGATGCCCTGGACATGGTGATCAACGTCGAACTGGCCCGTGATGCCGAAATCCACGTGCACCGTGTCGGTCGTACCGGCCGCGCCGGAGAGAAAGGCTTGGCCGTGAGCTTGGTGGCGCCGGCCGAAGGCCACCGCGCCCAGGCCATCGAGCAATTGCAGAAGCGCCCGCTGCGCTGGGAGCAGTTGGACAGCCTGAAGAGCAAGGGCGGCGAGCCGCTGCTGCCGCCGATGAGCACCCTGTGCATCGCGGCCGGGCGCAAGGACAAACTGCGTCCGGGCGATATCCTCGGCGCTCTGACCGGCGATGCGGGGATTCCTGGCAAGCAGGTGGGCAAGATCTCCATCTTCGACTTCCAGGCCTTCGTAGCGGTCGAACGCGCACTGGCCAAGCAGGCCATGCAGCGGCTGAACAGCGGCAAGATCAAAGGCCGCTCACTGAAAGTCCGGATCCTTTAAGAGCCGCATAGATCCCTGTGGGAGATCCTGCATCGCCCACAGGAGCAGAGGTCTGCAAGCCGCTCCCGCAGGGAGCACGGTGACTTTTCATTCAACTGGGAAACTAACGTGCACTCCACCGACGTGATCATCCTCGGCGCTGGTGCCGCCGGCCTGATGTGCGCCCTGACCGCCGCCTACCGCGGCCGTCGGGTGCTGCTGCTCGACCACGCCAACAAACCGGGCAAGAAGATCCTCATGTCCGGCGGAGGCCGCTGCAACTTCACCAACATGTACACCGAGCCGGCCAACTTCCTCTCGCAGAACCCGCACTTCTGCAAGTCGGCACTGGCCCGCTACACCCAGTGGGACTTCATCGAGCTGGTGGCCAAGCATGGCGTGCCCTACCACGAGAAGAAACTCGGCCAACTGTTCTGCGACAACAAGTCCATCGACATCCTCGACATGCTCCTGGCCGAGTGCGACAGCGCCGGCGCCGAGCTGCGCATGAACACCCGCATCGAACAGATCGAAAAGACCGAGGACGGCTACCTGCTGGAAACCAGCGCCGGACAGTTCCGCTGCCAGTCGCTGGTGATCGCCACCGGCGGCCTGTCGATCCCGACCCTGGGCGCCACCGGTTTCGGCTACCAGGTCGCCCGCCAGTTCGGCCATAACGTCCTGCCGACCCGTGCTGGCCTGGTGCCCTTCACTATCACCGACCCCCAGCTCAAGGCGTTGTGCACCGAGCTGTCCGGCACGTCGCTGGACTGCATCGCCAGCTGCAACGACACAAGCTTCCGCGAGAACCTGCTGTTCACCCACCGAGGCCTCAGCGGCCCGGCGATCCTGCAGATCTCCTCGTTCTGGGAGGCCGGCGACAGCGTCGTAATCAACCTGTTGCCCGACCACGACGCCCTCGCCTGGCTGCAACAGCAGCAGGCCGAGCGTCCCAACAGCGAACTCAAGACCCTGCTCGGAGAGTTGTTCACCCGCAAGATGGCCAACCTGCTGGCCGAACAGTGGTTCGCATCAAAACCGATGAAGCAATACACCCCGGCGGAGCTGGTGCAGATCGCCGAAAAACTGGCGGCCTGGCAGGTGATTCCGTCAGGCACCGAGGGTTATCGGACCGCCGAAGTGACCCTGGGCGGCATCGACACCCGCGAGGTGTCGTCCAAGACCATGGAGTCGCTCAAGAGCCCAGGGCTGTACTTCATCGGCGAAGTGCTGGACGTCAGCGGCCACCTGGGTGGCTTCAATTTCCAGTGGGCCTGGGCCTCGGCCAACGCTGCCGCGCAGTTCGTGTAGAGTAGAATCCATTCAGCAGCACGGAACGCTTCTTGCTGGTCCGTGACTGTGAGTCGTTACAGTTGGGGGCGTTTTACAACCCATCGCGGCCCCACAATGAGCGACCACGAAAGCTACTCATTCGATCACTGCCCAGCAGGCCATTATGTCATCGAGCTCACTCCGCCATTCCTTGCGTCGCCTGTGGGGCCAAGACAAGTTCAGCTACAGCATCCGAGTGACGATCGCCCTCACCGGCAGCATGGCGCTGTGTTGGTATCAGGACGAGATGAGCCTGCTGATCCCGCTGTTCCTCGGCATCATCGCCAGCGCGCTGGCCGAGACCGACGACGGTTGGCAAGGCCGCCTCAATGCCCTGGCCGTGACCCTGGTGTGTTTCACCATCGCCGCCCTGTCGGTTGAACTGCTGTTTCCCTATCCGCTGATATTCGTTTGTGCGCTGGCCCTGGCTGCCTTCGGTCTGACCATGCTCGGCGCCTTGGGCGAGCGCTACGGAGCTATCGCCTCGGCGACGCTGATCCTCTCCGTCTACACCATGATTGGCGTGGACCAGCGTGGCGGCCAGGTTACAGACTTCTGGCATGAACCCCTGTTGCTGGTGGCCGGCGCGGCCTGGTACGGCCTGCTCTCGGTGCTCTGGCAAGCGCTGTTCTCCAACCAGCCGGTGCAGCAGGGCCTGGCCAAGCTGTTTCTTGAGCTGGGCCGCTACCTCAAACTCAAGGCCAGCTTGTTCGAGCCGATCCGCAACCTCGACGTCGAGGCCCGGCGCCTGGAGCTGGCGCAACAGAACGGCAAGGTGGTGGCGGCGCTCAATGCGGCCAAGGAGATCATCCTGCACCGCGTCGGCAACAGCCAGCCCAACTCCAAGGTCAGCCGCTACCTCAAACTGTACTTCCTGGCGCAGGATATCCATGAACGCGCCAGCTCCTCGCACTACCCGTACAACGCCCTGGCCGAGGCGTTCTTCCACAGCGACGTGATGTTCCGCTGCCAACGCCTGCTGCGCCAGCAGGGCTCGGCATGCCAACGCCTGTCCGAGTCCATCCGCCTGCGCCAGCCCTTCGCCTACGACACCGGCTTCGCCGAAGCCCTGGAAGACCTGCACGCCTCACTGGAACACCTGCGTATCCAGAGCAACCCAGCCTGGCGCGGGCTGTTGCGCTCACTGCGGGCGCTGGCCGCCAACCTCGCCACCCTCGACCGCCTGATCAGCGCTGCCAGCAACCCGGAAAACCTGGCCGAGGCCAGCGACAACAGCCTGCTCGACCGCTCGCCACGCAGCCTCAAGGATGTCTGGGGCCGCCTGCGCACCCAGTTGACCCCGACCTCTCTGCTATTCCGCCATGCCTTGCGCCTGCCTCTGGCGCTGTCGATCGGTTATGGCATGGTGCACCTGATCCACCCGACCCAAGGCTACTGGATCATCCTCACCACACTGTTCGTCTGCCAGCCCAGCTATGGGGCGACCCGGCGCAAGCTGGTGCAACGGATCATCGGCACCGCCATCGGCCTGACCGTGGGCTGGGCACTGTTCGACCTGTTCCCCAGCGCGGTCGTCCAATCGTTGTTCGCGATCGCCGCCGGAGTGGTGTTCTTCGTCAACCGCACGACTCGCTATACCCTCGCCACCGCAGCGATCACTCTGATGGTGCTGTTCTGCTTCAACCAGATCGGCGATGGCTATGGCCTGTTCCTACCGCGCCTGTTCGATACCCTGGTCGGCAGCCTGATCGCCATCCTGGCGGTGTTCCTGTTCCTCCCGGACTGGCAAGGGCGACGCTTGAACAAGGCGCTGGCCAATACCCTGAGCTGCAACAGTATCTACCTACGCCAAATCATGCAGCAGTACGCCCATGGCAAGCGTGACGACCTGGCCTACCGCCTGGCCCGGCGCAACGCGCACAATGCCGACGCGGCACTGTCGACCACGCTGGCCAACATGCTGATGGAGCCAGGCCACTTCCGCAAGGAAGCCGATGTCGGTTTCCGCTTCCTGGTCCTCTCGCACACCCTGCTCAGCTATCTGTCCGGCCTCGGCGCCCACCGCGACACGGCGTTGCCAAACGAAGTCCATGAACAGCTGATCGATGGTGTCGGCAGCAGCCTGGCCAATAGCCTGGACGAGATTGCCAACGGCCTGGCCGCCAAGCTGCCGGTGGCTATCCACAGCGATGCTGAAGAGGCACTGGCCAACGAGCTGGAACAGATGCCGGAAGAACTGGACGAGCACCAGCGCCTGGTACAGACCCAACTGGCATTGATCTGCCGTCAACTCGGGCCACTGCGGACCCTGGCCGCGCACTTGGTCAAGGGCGCACCAGCCTGATCAGAAACCGAGCTGGCGCAGCAGCCGTCAGGGATACCCCAACACCTCGCGAATCTGCCGCAGGTGTTGGATGATCCACTGTTTGTCGATCGCTCCCCAGTCATGGATACGGTAGTTCCCGGCATGGTTACGCGCACCAGCCTGTTGTTCGAACTCGCAGACGATGTCCAGGTCGGCCAGGGCCGCGATGGTGTCCTGGGCCGTACGTCGGGGCATGCCAGTGGCCGCCATCAATGCCGGTACGTTGCTGGCTGTCTGGCTGTCGATCAACCAGGCCACGTACAGGCGGCGGTAGAAACTGGTCTTGGTCTTGCTCACATCCATCGGCAGAGGTCCTTGTCGCTCAGGCATTGCCCGGCAATTCACGGTAAGTCAGGTAAACGCGCAGGTCGAACTCCAGTTGATGGTAGCCCGGCTGCATGTATTCGCAGAGCTGGTAGAAGGCCTTGTTGTGATCGCGCTCCTTCAGGTGCGCCAGCTCATGCACGACGATCATCCTGAGAAATTGCGGCGCTGTTTCCTTGAACAACGACGCAATGCGGATCTCCTTCTTCGCCTTGAGCTTGCCACCCTGCACCCGTGATACCGCAGTATTGAGCCCAAGGGCACGGTGGGTGAGGTCCAGACGGTTGTCGAACAATACCTTGTCCAGGTTAGGGGCGTTGCGCAGGTGCTCCTGCTTCAAGTCCTGGACATAGGTGTACAGCGCCTTGTCACTCTGCACCGAATGCCGCTCGGGGTAACGCTGTTGCAGGTAGTCGCCCAGGCGGTTGCTGGCGATCAGTTGGCGAACCTGGTCCTGCAACTGCGGCGGGTAGGCCTGGAGATATCGAAGAGCAGTCATGACACCGTGTTCGGGAGGGTGGACTGCAAGTTTATCCAACGGAAGCCGTGGCCAGGGGGAAAAATTCCGGAAACGCCCCCGCATCTAAGGCGGTCATGGGATGCGCCACCAGGAAGCCCTGCACATACTCGCAACCATGGCTCCGCAGCCAGTCGGCCTGCCCGAGGGTCTCCACGCCCTCGGCGACCACCGTGATGCGGTACTCCCGGCAAAGCACAAGGACGCTGCGCATCAAGGCAGCATCCGCCACCGAGTCCGGCAGGCGGGCCACCAGGTGACGGTCCAGCTTGAGTGTGTCGATCGGCAGGTCGCGCAGCATTCTGAGCGAGCACTCGCCCGCGCCAAAATCGTCCAGCGCGATGCGCACACCCAGCTCATGCAAGCGATGCAGTTGTTTGGCCGCCGCATCGATGTCGTACATCAGCGACGTCTCGGCTACCTCCACCTCAAGCTGCGCAGGCTCCAAACCCTGGTCCTGGATCACCCTGTGCAGCTCGTCGGCCAGATTGGGCATGGCGAACTGCGCCCGGCTGAGGCTGATACCTAGTACCAGGTCGGGGGCGAAGCGTCCTTGCCAGGCACGGCGCTGAGCTGCCCCTTTCTGATAGATCCAACTGGCCAGGCGGCTGATCAAGCGCGCCTCCTCGAGCAAGGGAATGAACAAGCCTGGCGGCACATCGCCGACAGAAGGGTGCTGCCAGCGCAGCAATGCCTCGAAGCCACGCAGGCGACCGTCGGCAAAAGCTACCTGAGGCTGGTAGACCAAGCCAAGATCGCCCTGCTCGATCGCCGAGCGCACGCTGTCTTCGAGCATCAACCGCGAGCGGGCACGTCCATTGAGCTCCTGGTCAAAGAAGCGATACTGCTGGCGCCCAGCTTGCTTGGCCGCATACATTGCCGCATCCGCCGAACGCATCAGACCATCGATACTGGCACCGCAATCCGGGTAGGTAGCGATGCCGATGCTGACGCCCAGGCTGACATCCATCCCATCGACCTGCTGACAGATCGACATGCGCTCGATCAGGCTCTCGGCAAAACGCCCCGCCTGTTCCGGGTAGGGCAAAGTGTCGAACAATGCGGTGAACTCGTCGCCTCCCATGCGCGCCAGCAGGGCCTGGGTGCCCAGACAGTCCTTCAATTGCTCGGCGACCCAACGCAGTATGCCATCACCGGCCTCGTGCCCCAGGCAATCGTTGATCCGCTTGAAACCGTCCAGATCCATGTACATCAACGCTTGCGCTTTGCCCGAACGCTCGTTGCGCAACAACGCGCCTTCGGCGGCCCGGTAGAAACCACGGCGGTTGAGCAGCCCGGTCAGCGGATCGGTGATCGCCTGGTGCTCCAACTGCTGGTGCAGGTTGCGCACCACCGACATGTCCAGCACCGTCACCACCATAGCCCGCTGCTCGGCCGGCAAGGGCGCGCAGGACAGGGCCACCGGAACCGGCCGGCCGCCCATGGTACACAGCAGCGCATCATGGATACGGAAAGTATCCCGCTCCAGGTAAGCCCGGTAGAAGTCTGAATCACACCACCTGCCGATGGCTGGCAACTGGATGAAGTCCTGTAGGCAGGCGCCCTGCAAGCGCTCCACCGGCGCCTCTAGCAAGCACGAGACCGCCGGATTGGCGAAGCTGATCGATCCCGACTCATCCACCACCAGGATGCCTTCGGCAGCATGGTCCAGGATCGAGGCATTGAAAGCCCTTGCGCTCTCCAGATCACAGGTCAGGCGTTGCAGCATGCGGCGACTGCGCTGCTGCTCCAGCAGGGCCTGGACCTTGGGCCTGAGGATGAGGGGGTCGACTGGCTTGAACAGGTAGTCCACCGCACCACTGGCATAGCCCTCGAGCACGGCGGCATCGGATTGCTCGTTGGCGGTAAGGAAGATGATTGGCGTCAAGCGTGTGCGCTGGCTGCCGCGCATCAACCGGGCGACCTCGAAACCGTCCATCTCCGGCATCTGCACATCCAGCAGGACCAGGTCCACGTCATGTTCAAGCAAGGCGCCAAGAGCCTCCCTGCCTGAGCTCGCCGTCAGCACCTGCCAGTCATGTCGAGCCAGCAGGGCCCGCATGCTTATCAGGTTTTCCGGGTAGTCATCAACGACCAGCAGTACCGAACCGCCGTCGACGGATTGAGGTTGAGCGCAGTCCATGCTGGTCCCTTGGGGCTTCGACGGCGACGTAGAATTGGATCCGATAAATTACTCTAGACCCGGGCCGCAAAGACGCAAAGCAATTAAATAGCCATTACTGAGTAAATGTGCAGTCAGCCGACTAATGGTCACACAACTGTCTCTGTGCAAA
The DNA here is from genome assembly GCF_054889225.1 of Pseudomonas sp. X10. Classification (NCBI taxonomy): domain Bacteria; kingdom Pseudomonadati; phylum Pseudomonadota; class Gammaproteobacteria; order Pseudomonadales; family Pseudomonadaceae; genus Pseudomonas; species Pseudomonas sp. X10. The sequence goes on from NZ_CM142677.1 coordinate 5,228,788, forward strand.
CCCGTGTCGAACTTGTCATGGAACAATAAAAAACGCCCGATGCATGAAGCACCGGGCGTTTTGTTTACAGCCAACAGCGTGTCGGTCAGTTGACCTTGGCTACCAGCTCGCCTTTTGCGTAACGCTGGAACATGCCTTCCAGGGAGATCGGCTTGATCTTCGAGGCATTGCCGGCAGTGCCGAAGGCTTCGTAGCGGGCGATGCAGACATCACGCATGGCCTTCACGGTTTCGGCGAAGAACTTACGAGGGTCGAACTCGCTCGGGTTCAGAGCCATGTGACGGCGCATCGCACCGGTGGAAGCCAGACGCAGGTCGGTATCGATATTGACCTTGCGCACACCGTGCTTGATGCCTTCGACGATCTCTTCGACCGGTACGCCGTAGGTCTCTTTGATCTCGCCACCATACTGGTTGATGATCGCCAGCCACTCCTGCGGAACCGAGGAAGAACCATGCATCACCAGGTGGGTGTTAGGGATGCGCTTGTGGATTTCCTTGATGCGGTCGATGGCCAGGATGTCACCGGTTGGCGGCTTGGTGAACTTGTAGGCGCCGTGGCTGGTGCCGATGGCGATGGCCAGGGCATCGACCTGGGTCTTCTTGACGAAGTCGGCGGCTTCTTCCGGGTCAGTCAGCATCTGGCTGTGGTCCAGAACGCCTTCAGCACCGATGCCATCTTCTTCACCGGCCATGCCGGTTTCCAGGGAGCCCAGGCAGCCCAGTTCGCCTTCTACCGACACGCCACAGGCGTGGGCCATGGCTACGGTCTGCTGGGTGACGCGGACGTTGTATTCGTAGTCGGTCGGGGTCTTACCGTCTTCACCCAGCGAGCCGTCCATCATCACCGAGCTGAAGCCCAGTTGGATCGAGCGCTGACAGACATCCGGGCTGGTGCCGTGGTCCTGGTGCATGCACACCGGGATATGCGGGAACTCTTCGATAGCCGCCAGGATCAGGTGGCGCAGGAACGGCGCGCCAGCGTACTTGCGCGCACCGGCCGAGGCCTGGACGATGACCGGGGAGTCGGTCTTGTCGGCGGCTTCCATGATGGCGCGCATCTGCTCGAGGTTGTTGACGTTGAAAGCTGGAACGCCGTAGCCGAACTCGGCGGCGTGGTCCAGCATCTGGCGCATGCTAATGAGTGCCATTGTGTATCTCTCTCCCGACAAGCGTCGTTTTTCGTGCAAGCCTGCCGCAGTGGCGGTTGCTATTCAAGTAGTGTGGGCCGCCTTTCCGGTGGCCCGGCCAGTCACGGTGCCTTACAGCCCCGCCCTATCAGATCGTTGGTCGCGACCCAGTACACCACGCCTTCGTTGCCCTTGGTGTGAAAGGCCAACACGCCATCGCTGTACAGCGCGCCCGAGGCGCCCGGCTCGGACTTGAGTCGGTAGACCTGGTCACCGCCACCGAGGCGGACATCCACCGCATCCTGGCTGGCGTCAGCGAAGCGCCAAAGTACTTCGGCCTGGCTATCGCAGACCCAGCGTGTCCAGTTGTCCGACGGAGCCGGATCATCAGACGAATGGAAGTTTGCGCATCCTGCCAAAGTCGTCAGGGCCACCAGGGCCATAAGCGCTTTCATTGAATATCCTCTTCAAGACCACGAAGCGACCGGTAGGTTGCCTTGACCCGATCAAGGGCAGCCCTGGGCCCGGCGCTGGTGTTCGTCGTCGTACTTTTCCAGGCCGTCCGGGCCCAGTCGCTTGCTGATCACCGGCACGGTCTCCGCCTGCCATTCGGATTGGTAGCAACCGCCCTTGGGTGGGCCGGAGGGTTCCGCTTCCGAAACTGGCTTGCCGGAGCATGCGCCCAGCAGGCCAGCGATGATCATCACAGGCAATCGCTTGACCATCAGGTCACTCCCTTTGCCAGGCGCAGGTCCCTTCAGGCCTGGGCCCGTTGTTCCAGGATTTCCACGGCGGGCAGAACCTTGCCTTCGACGAACTCGAGAAACGCGCCGCCACCGGTAGAAATGTAGGAGATATCGCTGGCAACGCCATATTTGTCGATGGCCGCCAGGGTATCGCCGCCACCGGCGATGGAGAACGCTGCACTGTCAGCGATGGCCTTGGCCAGCACCTTGGTGCCGTTGCCGAACTGGTCGAACTCGAATACACCGACCGGGCCATTCCACAGAATGGTTTTGGAGGTTTTCAGCAGTTCAGCGAACTGCTCGGCGGTTTTCGGACCGATATCCAGGATCATGTCGTCGTCGGCGACGTCAGCGATGGCCTTGACGGTGGCTTCGGCGCTCTCGGCGAACTCCTTGGCGACTACCACGTCCACCGGCAGCGGCACGCTGACCTTAGCCGCGATGGCCTTGGCGGTCTCGACCAGGTCCGGCTCGTACAGCGACTTGCCTACCTTGTGGCCTGCCGCAGCGAGGAAGGTGTTGGCGATACCGCCACCGACGATCAGTTGGTCGCAGACCGAGCTCAGGCTGTTGAGCACATCCAGCTTGGTGGAGACCTTGGACCCGGCGACGATGGCCGCCATCGGCTTGGCCGGTGCCTTCAGCGCCTTGCCCAGGGCATCGAGCTCGGCCGCCAGCAGTGGGCCGGCCGCAGCAACCTTGGCGAACTTGGCTACGCCATGCGTCGACCCCTCGGCTCGGTGGGCGGTGCCGAAGGCGTCCATGACGAAGACATCGCACAAGGCCGCGTACTTCTGCGCCAGCTCGTCGGCGTTCTTCTTCTCGCCCTTGTTGAAGCGGACGTTCTCGAACAGCACCAGATCGCCAGCCTTGACCTCGACACCGTTCAGATAGTCGGCGACCAGCGGCACCTCGCGTCCCAGGGCCTTGGCCAGGTACTCGGCAACCGGCTTGAGGCTGTTCTCGGCCGAAAACTCACCCTCGGTCGGACGGCCCAAGTGCGAGCAGATCATCAGGGCCGCGCCCTTCTCCAGGGCCAGCTTGATGGTCGGCAGCGCAGCGAGGATACGCGCATCGCTGGCTACCACACCGTCCTTGACGGGAACGTTGAGGTCTTCGCGGATCAGTACGCGCTTACCTTGCAGGTCGAGGTCGGTCATCTTCAACACGGTCATGAATGCAGTCCTTCAGAGCTGTTTGCGAGTGGAGCGGGTTTGGTGGACGACGTGCAGGAAATGATCGGCAACGTCGAGCATACGGTTGGCAAAACCCCATTCGTTGTCGAACCAGGCCAGCAAGTTCACCAGCCGGGGGCCGGAAACGCGGGTCTGGCTGGCATCGACGATGGCCGAATGCGGGTCATGGTTGAAGTCACAACTGGCGTGCGGCAGCTCAGTGTAGGCCAGCAGACCGTGCAGCGGGCCCTCCAGGGCAGCTTCGCGCAGCACCCGGTTGACCTCGGCCGCGGTAGTGTCGCGGGCGGTCTGCAGGGTGATGTCCAGGCAAGATACATTGACGGTCGGCACGCGCACGGCTTTGGCCTGGATTCGCCCGGCAAGTTCCGGAAGCAGGCGCTCGATGCCCCGCGCCAGGCCGGTAGACACCGGGATCACCGACTGGAAGGCCGAGCGGGTGCGGCGCAGGTCCTCGTGGTGATAGGCGTCGATCACCGGCTGGTCGTTCATCGCCGAGTGGATCGTGGTGATCGACACGTATTCCAGGCCAAAGGCACGGTCCAGTACACGCAGCAGCGGCACGCCGCAGTTAGTGGTACAGGAGGCATTGGACACCAGACGCTCGCCGCCGGTCAGGCAGTCCTGGTTGATGCCATAGACCACCGTGGCGTCGACATCCGCCTCGCTGGCCATCGGCTGGGAAAACAGCACACGCGGCGCGCCAGCATCGAGAAAGCGCTGGCCGTCGGCGCGGGAATGGTAGGCGCCGGTGCACTCCAGCACCAGGTCGACATCCAGAGCGGCCCAGTCGATGCCTTCAGGGGTGGCACTGCGCAAAACCTTCACGCAGTCGCCGTTGATATGCAGACAGTCGCCGTCGACCTTCACCTCTCCGGGGAAACGCCCGTGAGTGGAGTCGAAACGTGTCAGGTATTCCAGACTGGCCTGATCGGCCAGGTCGTTCAGTGCGACGATCTCGAAGCCAGCCTTCGCCCCCCGTTCAAAGAGTGCGCGCAAGACACAACGACCGATGCGGCCGTAACCGTTGAGTGCAACTTTATAGGGACGCGGATGGGGCATGAGGTGCTCACGGAACAGAATGTTATCTGCAAACGGTGGGTTTCCTGGTCTGGCCATCGCGGGCAAGCCCGCTCCTACAGGGTCATGAAATACCTGTAGGAGCGGGCTTGCCCGCGATGGAGCCAGCACAGCCCCACGGCTCTTTACATCAGTCTTCCAGCAGCTCTTCGGCGGTGCCCAGGATGTTCTCCAGGGTGAAGCCGAACTCTTCGAACAAGGCGGCTGCCGGGGCCGACTCACCGTAGGTGGTCATGCCGATGACACGGCCGTCGAGACCGACGTACTTGTACCAGAAGTCCGCATGGGCAGCTTCGATCGCGATGCGCGCACCGACTTCCACTGGCAGCACGGATTGTTTGTAGGCAGCGTCCTGGGCATCGAACACGCTGGTGCAAGGCATGGAGACCACGCGGACCTTGCGCCCCTGCTCGGTCAGCTTGTCGAACGCCTGGACGGCCAGGCCGACTTCGGAGCCGGTAGCGATCAGGATCAGTTCTGGCTCACCTGCGCAGTCCTTCAGCACATAGCCACCGCGGCTGATGTCGGCGATCTGGCCGGCATCGCGCTCCTGATGCTGCAGGTTCTGGCGGGAGAAGATCAACGCCGATGGGCCGTCCTTGCGCTCCAGCGCATACTTCCAGGACACGGCCGACTCGACCGCGTCGGCTGGACGCCAGGTATCGAGGTTCGGCGTGCTGCGCAGGCTGGTCAGTTGCTCGATTGGCTGGTGGGTCGGGCCGTCTTCGCCAAGACCGATGGAGTCATGGGTATAGACGTGGACAACGCGCTGCTTCATCAGGGCCGACATGCGCACTGCGTTGCGGGCGTACTCCATGAACATCAGGAAGGTCGCGCCGTAGGGCACAAGGCCGCCGTGCAGGGCGACGCCGTTCATGATGGCGGTCATGCCGAACTCGCGAACGCCATAGAACATGTAGTTGCCGCTGGCATCCTCTGCACTGACGCCTTTGCAACCTTTCCACAGGGTCAGGTTGGAGCCGGCCAGGTCGGCGGAGCCGCCCAGTAGCTCTGGCAGCAGAGGGCCGAAAGCATTCAGGGTGTTCTGGCTGGCCTTGCGGCTGGCGATGGTCTCGCCTTTGGCTGCGACTTCGGCGATGTAGGCCTGGGCCTTCTCGGCAAAGTCAGCCGGCAGGTCGCCATTGAGGCGGCGCTTGAGTTCTGCCGCCAGCTCAGGATGCGCCTTGGCGTAGGCGTCGAAACGCTGGTTCCAGTCGGCTTCGGCCTTGGCGCCAGCGGCCTTGGCGTCCCATTCGGCGTAGATGTCGGCCGGGATTTCGAATGGGCCGTAGTTCCAGTTCAGTTCCTGGCGCGCCAGGGCGATTTCGTCGTTGCCCAGCGGAGCGCCGTGGCAGTCTTCCTTGCCCTGCTTGTTCGGCGAACCGAAACCGATGATGGTCTTGCAGCAGATCAGGGTCGGACGGTCGCTCTTGCGGGCGGTCTCGATGGCGGTCTTGATCTCGTCGGCGTCATGGCCGTCGACGTTGCGGATCACCTGCCAGTTGTAGGCCTCGAAGCGCTTTGGCGTGTCGTCGGTGAACCAGCCATGGACTTCACCGTCGATGGAGATGCCGTTGTCGTCGTAGAAGGCGATCAGCTTGTTCAGGCCCAGGGTGCCGGCCAGCGAGGCGACTTCATGGGAAATGCCTTCCATCATGCAGCCATCGCCGAGGAACACATAGGTGTGGTGGTCGACGACCTTGTGGCCTTCACGGTTGAACTGGGCTGCCAGTACTTTCTCGGCGATGGCGAAACCCACGGCATTGGCCAGGCCCTGGCCGAGAGGACCGGTGGTGGTTTCCACGCCCGGGGTGTAGCCGAACTCAGGGTGGCCCGGAGTGCGGCTGTGCAACTGACGGAAGGCCTTCAGGTCATCGATCGACAGGTCGTAGCCAGTCAGGTGCAGCAGCGAATAGATCAGCATCGAGCCGTGGCCATTGGACAGCACGAAACGGTCGCGGTCGGCGAAGCTCGGATTGCTCGGGTTGTGCTTCAGGTAGTCACGCCATAGAACCTCGGCGATATCCGCCATGCCCATAGGGGCACCGGGGTGGCCGCTGTTGGCCTTCTGCACAGCATCCATGCTGAGGGCACGAATGGCGTTGGCACGATCACGACGGCTGGGCATCGCTAAGTCTCCTGGGGCTTTGAAATAAGTAGTAGAACGAAAAAAGGCGGCCATTTTCGCCCACAGGCGCCCCTGGGGCAATGACGGATAGTCGCACTCGGGAGAATTTCCCGTTATTAGCACTCAATTTGGACAAAATCAGAGGTAAGGGTTCACCTGCGCAGCGATGGGTTGCGAAGCGCCCCTACCCAAACAACTCGCAACCCCGCCCATCGCCCAATATCAAAACTTTTTGATATTGCTATTGCGACGGTCGGATACCCTGTCTAGACTGCCGCTCCATGAACCTACGTGTGCCCTCATTACGCCATGAGCCTAGCGACGAACTGGCTGCCCTGTGCAAAGCCAGCGGCGATCCGCTGCGCCTGAACGTATTGCGGGTGCTGGCCAGCGACTCCTATGGCGTGCTGGAGCTGGCGCAGATCTTCGATATCGGCCAGTCGGGCATGAGTCATCACCTCAAGGTCCTGGCCCAGGCCGAGCTGGTGGCCACACGCCGTGAAGGCAATGCGATCTTCTATCGCCGCGCCCTGCCGGACAGCCTGCGCTTGGGGGGCCGCTTGCATGCAGCCCTGCTCGAAGAGGTCGATAGCCTGTTGCTGCCAACTGACGTCCAGGCGCGTATCGCCCAAGTGCAACAGCGCCGCGCAGCCACCAGCCAGGACTTCTTCCTGCGCGTGGAAGAGAAGTTCCGCGCCCAGCAAGACCTGATCGCCGGCCTGCCCCAGTACCGCGATAGCCTGCTGGCCCTGCTCGACAAGCTCAGCTTCGACAGCCATGCCTGCGCACTGGAAGTCGGCCCGGGCGACGGAGGCTTCCTGCCGGAACTGGCCCGGCGCTTTGCCCGGGTCACAGCACTGGACAACAGCCCGACCATGCTCGAGCTGGCCCGCCAGGTCTGCGAGCGTGAAGGGCTCAAGAATGTAAACCTGCAGTTGGCCGATGCACTGGGTGCAACGGATGTGGAAGCCGACTGCGTAGTGCTGAATATGGTCCTGCACCATTTCAGCGACCCGGCCCAAGCCCTGCGGCTGCTGGCCAAGCGTGTGAAGGCGGGCGGCAGCCTGCTGATAACCGAGCTGTGCAGCCATGACCAGGGCTGGGCCCGGGAGGCCTGCGGCGATCTCTGGCTGGGCTTCGAGCAGGACGACCTGGCCTGCTGGGCCACGGCTGCGGGACTGACCCCCGGGGATAGCCTCTATGTGGGCTTGCGTAACGGTTTCCAGATTCAGGTCCGCCATTTCGAGCGGCCTGCTGGCGACACTCACCATCGGTAAATTTTAGGAACCCGTCGAGATGAGCGAATACTCCCTTTTCACCTCCGAGTCCGTATCTGAAGGGCATCCGGACAAGATCGCCGACCAGATTTCGGACGCGGTCCTGGACGCCATCATCACTCAGGACAAGTACGCCCGCGTGGCCTGCGAAACCCTGGTCAAGACCGGTGTCGCCATCATCGCCGGCGAAGTGACCACTTCGGCCTGGGTCGACCTGGAAGAGATCGTCCGCAAAGTCATCGTCGACATCGGCTACAACAGCTCCGACGTCGGCTTCGACGGCGCCACCTGCGCTGTGATGAACATCATTGGCAAGCAATCGGTAGACATCGCCCAAGGCGTCGACCGCTCCAAGCCGGAAGACCAGGGCGCCGGTGACCAAGGCCTGATGTTCGGCTACGCCAGCAACGAGACCGACGTGCTGATGCCAGCACCTATCTGCTTCTCCCACCGCCTGGTCGAGCGCCAGGCTGAAGCACGCAAATCCGGCCTGCTGCCGTGGTTGCGTCCAGATGCGAAATCCCAGGTGACCTGCCGCTACGAAGGCGGCAAGGTCGTGGGCATCGACGCGGTTGTGCTGTCGACCCAGCACAATCCTGAAGTGTCGCAGAAGGACCTTCAGGAAGCGGTCATGGAACTGATCGTCAAGCACACCCTGCCGGCCGAGTTGTTGCACAAGGGCACCCAGTTCCATATCAACCCGACTGGCCAGTTCATTATCGGTGGCCCGGTGGGCGACTGCGGCCTGACCGGTCGCAAGATCATCGTCGACAGCTACGGCGGCATGGCCCGTCACGGCGGTGGCGCGTTCTCCGGCAAGGACCCGTCCAAGGTTGACCGTTCGGCTGCCTACGCCGGCCGCTACGTCGCCAAGAACATCGTCGCCGCCGGCCTGGCCGAGCGCTGCGAGATCCAGGTGTCCTACGCCATCGGCGTGGCCCAACCGACCTCCATCTCGCTGAACACCTTCGGCACCGGCAAAGTCTCCGACGACAAGATCGTCCAACTGGTGCGCGAGTGCTTCGACCTGCGTCCGTACGCCATCACCACCATGCTCGACCTGCTGCACCCGATGTACCAGGAAACCGCTGCATACGGCCATTTCGGTCGCATCCCGCAGCAGAAGACTGTCGGCGACGACACCTTCACCACCTTCACCTGGGAGCGCACCGACCGCGTCGACGCCCTGCGCGCCGCTGCCGGCCTGTAAGGGTGAGCGGCAAGCCTTAAGCTGCAAGCGACAAGACGAGCCCCGGCCGAGCGATCGACCGGGGCTTTTTCATGGCCGTGACATATGCCCTGACAACTGCGCAGCACACGTAGAACGTGGCTTGCCTAGGCTTGGCTTTCCAAGTTGCCAAGCAAGGATGCTGGCCATGTTGCACAAGCTGTTCACCGCCCTGCTCTGCTGTTTTTACGTGCCTGCGCTGCTCGCCCAACCCTGTCCGCCATGGCCGCGTGATCAGGCGCTCGCGGAAACCCGCCAGCTTCGCCAGACCCTCGCCAACTGGGACGACCAGTACCACCGCCAGGGTATCTCTCCCGTTGCCGATGAACTCTACGACCAGAGTCGCCAGCGCTTGCAGCATCTGCTGGGATGCTTTGGCCTCGAATCCGCCGACAATCCGCTCGGTACCGCCAGCGGCCCGCTTCGCCACCCGGTCGTGCATACCGGCGTCGGCAAGCTGGCCGATGAAAAGGCCGTACGCGCCTGGATGAGCAACAAGCAGGGCCTGTGGATACAACCCAAGGTCGACGGCGTCGCAGTCTCCCTGGTGTATGAAGGCGGCAGACCGGTGCGCCTGCTCAGCCGTGGCGACGGTATCCGGGGGCATGACTGGAGCCGTCACCTGCCGATGCTGGCTGGCATCCCCCAACAATTGCCGCAAACGGACGATTTGCTCCTGCAAGGCGAGCTTTACTGGCGCCTGGACGGCCATGTACAAGCCACCGCAGGCGGCGCTAACGCCCGTGGCACCGTGGCAGGCCTGATGGCGCGCAAACACCTGACCCACGAGGAGGGTCAGGGGATCGGCCTTTTCGTCTGGGACTGGCCCGCCGGACCAGCGACCCAGGCCGAGCGCCTGGCTGGCCTGCGCGACCTGGGATTTCCCGATACTGCACGCTATAGCATCGCCATCAGCCGCTTCGAGGAGGCCGCCCATTGGCGCGATCACTGGTACCGCTCGCCTCTGCCCTTTGCCACGGACGGCGTGATCCTCCGCCAGGGCCTGCGTCCGCCCGCCTCCCGCTGGAAGGCCCAGGCCCCTTACTGGATCGCAGCCTGGAAGTATCCGTTCACCCAGGCACTGACCGAAGTACGCGAGGTACGCTTCAAGGTCGGACGGACTGGCCGTATCACCCCGTTGCTGCGCCTGCACCCAGTCATGCTGGACGACCGTCGTGTCAGCCAGGTCAGCCTGGGTTCGCTGGCCCGCTGGCAGGCCCTGGATATAGCCCCTGGCGACCAGGTCGCTATCAGTCTGGCCGGCATGACCATTCCGCGCCTTGAGCAGGTGGTGCATCGCAGCGTTCAACGCCAGCAGGTCCAACCACCACCCGCTGGGCGATTCCATGCCATGAGCTGCTGGCAGGCCAGCCCTGGCTGCGAGGATCAGTTCATCGCCCGGCTCGTCTGGCTCAGCGGCAAACAGGGGTTGGCTATGCCGGGGGTGGGCCCCGGGACCTGGCGCAGACTCGTGGGGGCCGGCCTGGTGACCACTCTGGGTGACTGGCTTGACCTGAACCTTGCCGACCTGCAGCCACTGCAGGGTTTCAACGACGCCAGCGCCGGCCGCCTGCTCCGGAGCTTCGCCGATGCCCGTAAACGACCATTCGAGCAGTGGCTACGAGCCCTGGGCATACCTGCGCCACGCACTGCCAAGCTGGGTCCTGACTGGTCCACACTGGCTGCCAGAAGTATCCAGCAATGGAAAAATGAGCCAGGCATTGGGCAGTTACGTGCGCAGCAACTGCAGGGTTTTTTCCAACATCAGGACCTGCAGGACCTCGCCATCCTGCTGCACAATCAGTCCATCGAAGGTTTCTAGCCCGGTATAGCCACCACCGATTTCAACGTCTGGCTATTACGAGCGTCCAAGAAAAGTGATTCACGGTGTTTAGAAATGTAGGAATTTTCCTGCATAGCAGGCGAAATGCCTTCTAAGGGTTTCTAAATCCCACAAATCAGGGCAGGATTTCCCCAACTTTTTTGCTGCCCTGCCCCGAAAGGAGGCTCCCATGAAACTGTTTTCCTCACTCGTTTTGCTGACTGCATTCGGCATGGCCGCTGGCCCACTGCAGGCTGCGCAACCAGATCCAGGCCTGACTGGCTGCGCCGCCAAACGCAGCGCCATCGAAAACCAGCTCGAGGAGGCCCGGGCGCACAACAACCGGGGCCAGATCGCCGGCCTGGAAAAAGCCCTGAAGGAAAATACCGAGCACTGCACCGACGCCAGCCTGGGCGAGAAGCGCAACCAGAAGGTACTTGAGGCGAAACACGAGGTCACCCAGCGCCAGAAAGACCTGGAAAAGGCCATGAAGAAAGGCGACCCCGAGAAGATCGACAAGCGCAAGGCCAAGCTCGCCGAGTCCAAGGCAGAGCTGCAAGAAGCACTCAAAGAGCTGGAAAAGTAACACCTGACTCCCCGTAGTCGACGCGATACCGGATAGGAGCCAGCGTCAGTTGGCGATGGCTCCACTCACTGCATCGTTCGATTCCTGCGGGGTTCCGCTCCTCAGTGATTGCGGAACTCGGTATGACAGGCCTTGCAGGCCGCCTCGACCCTGTCCATCGGCCCCTTCAACTGCGCCGCATCCAGCGGCTGGTTGCGGGTCACGCCGACCAGCTCGCCAGTGACACCCTCCAACTGCCGCGCCAAGTCATGAAAACGCGCCTGGCGTTCCCAGACTTCGGCACGGGCACTACTGTCGCCCTCATCCCTGACCTGGGGAAAGTGTTGCCACGGCGCATGAGCCAGGCCATCGAGCGTTACCGCGCCATCGGCGAACTTCACACCGTCGAACGGCACGCGCCCACGCAACATGCCTCCCATGTCTTCGCTGGTCTTGAGCATCTGCTTGAAGATCGCCTTGCGCTGGCCCAGCGGTGAGTTAGGATCGACACGGTCGCAGGCCACCAAGGACAGGCTGGCCAGCAGCAGGACAGTGAAACATTTGATCATCACGCTCACATTGGCAGAGGGAAAGGCCCGACAGTATCCTCGCCTGCCCGACAAAGACCAATACCCTTACCAAAAACAGGGTTAGCCACCGCCCGGCAACCCGACAAGGATTCAACCCATGAAATCTGCTCTGCGCCACCTCGCCTGGGCGCTTCCGGCCCTGGCCCTGCTGGCCGGTTGCAACGGCGGCGAAAGCGCCAAACCCGAACCCCATGCCGTGGCCACCTATACCCCCGCCACCTGGAAAGACCTGCCGAGCGTCAGCGATGTCGACCTGTTGGCCGGTTTCCAGGCATGGCGCAACGGCTGTGAGAAGCTCACCCGCGACCCAGTCTGGGCCAGCGCCTGCGAAGCTGCGCAGCGAATCCCGGAGGACGCGGCCCAGGCCCGTGCCTTCCTGCAGCAGAACTTGCAGGTCTATGGACTGCGTTCGGCCGAGAACAATGCCAATGGCTTGATCACCGGCTACTACGAACCCGTCTACCCTGGCAGCCTGGCACGCAGCGAAGCCGCCCAGGTGCCGGTCTACGGGATTCCGGAAGACATGATCGTGGTCGACCTGGCCAGCATCTATCCGGAGCTCAAGGGCAAGCGCCTGCGAGGCCGCCTCGAAGGCCGCGTGCTTAAACCTTACGACACGGCTGAAGTGATCAGCCGTGATGGCGCCAAGGCACCGGTGCTGGCTTGGCTGACCGACCCAATGGACCTACAGTTCCTGCAGATCCAGGGCTCTGGTCGTATCCAACTGGAGGATGGCCGTCAATTGCGCGTTGGCTATGCCGACCAGAACGGCCACCCGTACCGCCCCATCGGACGCTGGTTGGTGGAACAGGGCCAGTTGCAGAAGGAAGAGGTGACCATGGGCAGCATCCACGCCTGGGCCCAGGCCAACCCGACGCGCGTCCCCGAACTCCTGGCCAGCAACCCCAGCTACGTGTTCTTCAGCACTCGCCCGGACAGCAATGAAGGGCCTCGCGGCTCGCTGAACGTGCCGCTGACCGCGGGCTATAGCGTGGCCATCGATCGCAAGGTGATTCCGCTGGGCAGCCTGCTCTGGCTCTCCACCACCCGCCCCGATGGCAGCCCGGTGGTGCGACCGGTCGGAGCCCAAGACACCGGGGGCGCCATTACCGGCGAGGTGCGTGCCGACCTGTTCTGGGGCACCGGTGCCGAAGCCGGTGAGCTGGCAGGCAACATGAAGCAGCAAGGGCAGATCTGGTTGCTGTGGCCCAAGGGCGCACCACTGCCAGAAGTACCGAAAGTCCCCTGAGCCTCCGTCGCGGGCAGCCCGCTACAGGGACAGCATGGTTCCTGTAGCGGGCTTGCCCGCAATGGCCTCAGATCGATACGACGAAGAGCGACACGATCAGCGCCAGCCCGGCGAACCACACTAGCGAGCGCAGGGCGGCCCAGTCCGCCAGGTAGCAGATGATGTAGAGCAGGCGGCTGGTGATATACAGCACGGCCAGCACGTCCTGGGTCACCTGCTCGGCATTGCCGACGATATCGGCGATCAGTACGGCTGCAATGAAAGCCGGCAAGGCCTCGAAGCTGTTCTGCTGGGCGGCATGGGCACGCCGTGGCATCCCCTCCAGGGTATCGAGGAACGCCCGCGGATCATGGTTTTGCCCCAGGCCGAAGCGGCCGCTGCTCAGCTTGGCGGTCAGGGAGCACAGCGGCGGCAGGAAGATCGCGATCAATACACACCAGAAGGCAACGGTCATGGCAGGATTCCTTGTCGATTATCGGTATCAGAGCTTCATCACCAGCATGCCTGCCAGGACCAGCCCGCAGGCTAAGAGCCTCGGGCCGCCAAAAGGTTCTTTGAGGTAGCGCATGCCGAACAGTACCACCAGGATCACACTAACCTCACGCAGTGCCGCAGCCTCCGCCACCGACCCCAAATGCATGGCCCACAGCACCAGGGCATAGCTGAGCAACACGCACAACCCTACCGTCAGCCCCAACCGCCATTGCAGGCGCCAGAACAACAGGAAAGGCGCACGCCGTGCCACACCGGCCAGCAATGGAAACGGCCAGGCGCTGAGCAGAGTAAGCCAGACCAGGTAGTCCAGGGGTTTCTCCCAGAGGCGAACGGCCTGGCCGTCGAACCAGGTGTAGCAACCGATGCACAACCCGATCAACGCCACCACCGGCAGCATCGACCAAGGTAATCGGTCACCGCCCCCTCCCTGCCACAGCAAACAAGCCATGCCACAGGGGATCAGCAGGATGCCGATGATCTGCTGGCTACTGAGCGATTCGCCGGCGAACGCCAGGGTCAGCGCCAGCACCACCAGCGGGGAGAGTCCACGCATCAGAGGATAGACCAGGCCCAAGTCGCCCACCCGATAGGCCTGGATCAGCAGGAAGCGGTAGAGCTGCTCGGCCAAGGCCGAGGCTAGCAACCAGGGCCAGACAGGGCCGGGAGGCAGATCGACAAAGGCGACTGCCGCCAGTGCGAAGACCAGCGCTACCGAATCCATACTGGCGATCACCAGCAGACGCTCGCCACTGAACTTGATCAGGGTGTTCCAGGTCGCGTGCAGCAGGGCCGCGATCAAAACCAACGAAGTTGCCAACACGCGGGAGTTCCTTGCAAAGCGTCCAGGCCTCCGATGGCCCGGGCAATCCACAAATATATCGGTTACCGCGCTCTCTGGCGGAACGAGATACATGACGATTACGGAACGAACCCAATAGAATGGGCCATAAGGTGTGTCCCGAAACCCTCGTCAGATCATCAAAGAACTGCCCGAGCTTCTCGGGTACTGACTTGGAAGCCTTCGATACAGGACCTGGGATGCTTGAACTTGTTGCTGCGTTTATCTGCCTGACCACCCTCCTCACCTACGTCAACTACCGCTTCATCGGCCTGCCGCCGGCCATCGGCGTGATGGTCACCGCGCTGCTGTTCTCCTTGATCCTGCAGGGCCTGAGCCTGATCGGCTTCCCCGGCCTGGAGGAGCGCGTAGAAGGACTGATGAGCCAGATCGACTTCAACGACCTGCTGATGCATTGGATGTTGTCGTTCCTGTTGTTCGCCGGAGCCCTGCACGTCAACCTCGCCGACCTGCGTAGCTATCGCTGGCCGATCGGTCTGCTGGCCACCGTTGGCGTATTGATCGCCACGGTAGTGATCGGCTTCCTGGCGCACTGGATTTTCGCCCTCTTCGGCTGGAACGTCAGCCTGCTCTACTGCCTGCTGTTTGGCGCACTGATCTCCCCTACCGACCCAATCGCCGTGCTTGGCGCCCTGCGCACCGCCAATGCCTCGAAACCCCTGAAGACCACCATCGTCGGTGAGTCGTTATTCAATGACGGCACCGCGGTCGTGGTATTCACCGTGCTGCTGGGCATCGCCCAACTGGGCGAGGCTCCGAGCGTTGCCGACACAGCCATGCTGTTCGCCCGCGAGGCCATTGGTGGCATCGTCTTCGGCGGCCTGATCGGTTATGCCACCTACCGCATGATCAAGAGCATCGA
Organism: Pseudomonas sp. X10; assembly: GCF_054889225.1. Lineage (NCBI taxonomy): Bacteria > Pseudomonadati > Pseudomonadota > Gammaproteobacteria > Pseudomonadales > Pseudomonadaceae > Pseudomonas > Pseudomonas sp. X10. Next base: position 5,244,011 of record NZ_CM142677.1, read on the forward strand.
GCAGTACCAAGTCGAAGTCATGCTGACCCTGGCGCTGGTCATCGGTGGTTCGGCCATGGCCTACGAACTGCACGTTTCGGCACCGATCGCGATGGTGGTCGCCGGCCTGATCATCGGTAACCTGGGGCGCAACCTGGCGATGAACGACATGACCCGGCGCTACCTGGATGGCTTCTGGGAGTTGATCGACGACATGCTCAACGCCCTGTTGTTCGCGCTGATCGGCCTGGAGCTGTTGCTGCTGCCGTTCAACTGGCTGCACGTGCTGGCCGCATCGGCCCTGGCGGTCGCGGTGCTGTTGTCGCGCCTGCTGACCGTGGCGCCGGCCATTGTCCTGCTGCGGCGCTGGCGCAGCGTGCCAAAAGGAACGGTGCGGGTACTGACCTGGGGAGGTCTGCGTGGGGGCGTTTCGGTCGCCCTAGCCCTGTCGCTGCCGGCCGGCAGCGAGCGTGACCTGCTGCTGAGCATCACCTACGTCGTGGTGCTGTCGTCGATCCTGGTGCAGGGGCTGAGCATCGGCCATGTGGTACGCAGGGTCACGGCCCAGCCGTAACGCCCATTCGCGGGCAAGCCCGCTCTCACATGGCCCTGCTCACCACTTCATAGGTGGTCGCCTCGGCCCTCGGGGGAGCGGGCTTGCCCGCGAACGTGTCAGGCAGGCCAACAAGAATGGCCCAGCCCCACATCGGCAAGATCGATCACTCGACCGCGGTATCCGGGAACTGGTCCTGGATGTACTTGATCTCGGTCCGCCCATGGGCGGCCGGCAGGCCATCCTCGCCAAGGTTGACGAAGACCATCTTGTCCACAGTCAGGATGCTCTTGCGGGTGATCTTGTTGCGTACTTCGCACTTGAGGGTGATCGAGGTCCGGCCGAACTCGGTAGCGGTGATGCCCAGTTCGATGATCTCGCCCTGGCGCGAAGCGCTGACGAAGTTGATCTCCGATATGTACTTGGTCACCACGCGCTGGTTGCCCAGCTGGACGATGGCGTAGATCGCCGCCTCTTCGTCGATCCAGCGCAACAGGCTGCCACCGAACAGAGTGCCGTTGGGGTTGAGGTCTTCGGGTTTTACCCATTTGCGGGTGTGGAAATTCATCTGTACTCCTGACCTACTTGGCTGACGTGCGGTAATGATGGCAGAGCCGCCGGCCGCTCTCCATTGAACATCGACTATCGTCTCGATAAATCGACAGAAAGCCTTGGGTGTGACACACAGCCACGGCTATAATCTGCGCCGTTTCACATGGTCACCCACAGTGGAGGCCATCCCGCCACCCATCCGAGGGGCGCTGCAGCAGGCTCGGCCTGTCAGGCTCGGATGGGGCGTTGTCCGCCTCGCGGACGCTCAACGCACAACGGCGCCCATTCGCACACTACGAATGGAGGCTCTAATGAGCGCTGTAAACACGCCTGCAGGTTTTTCCGACTACAAGGTCGCCGACATTTCCCTGGCCGACTGGGGCCGCAAGGAAATCATCATCGCCGAATCGGAAATGCCCGCGCTGATGGGCCTGCGCCGTAAATACCTGGCCGAGCAACCACTCAAGGGCGCGAAGATCCTCGGCTGCATCCACATGACCATCCAGACCGCCGTGCTGATCGAGACCCTGACCGCCCTGGGTGCCGAAGTGCGCTGGTCGTCCTGCAACATCTTCTCGACCCAGGACCAGGCCGCTGCCGCCATCGCCGCCGCCGGTACCCCGGTGTTCGCCTGGAAAGGCGAGACCGAAGAGGAATACGAATGGTGCATCGAGCAGACCATCCTCAAGGATGGCCAGCCGTGGGATGCCAACATGGTACTGGACGACGGTGGTGACCTGACCGAGATCCTGCACAAGAAATACCCGGCCATGCTGGACAAGATCCACGGCGTGACCGAAGAGACCACCACCGGCGTGCACCGTCTGCTCGACATGCTGGCCAAGGGCGAGCTGAAAGTCCCGGCGATCAACGTCAACGACTCGGTCACCAAGAGCAAGAACGACAACAAGTACGGTTGCCGCCACAGCCTCAACGACGCCATCAAGCGCGGCACCGACCACTTGCTGTCGGGCAAGCAGGCCCTGGTGATCGGCTACGGCGACGTGGGCAAGGGCTCGGCCCAGTCCCTGCGTCAGGAAGGCATGATCGTCAAGGTCACTGAAGTCGACCCGATCTGCGCCATGCAAGCCTGCATGGACGGCTTCGAAGTGGTCTCGCCGTTCAAGGACGGCATCAACACCGGCACCGAAGACGGCATCAACCGTGAGCTGCTGGGCCGCATCGACCTGATCGTCACCACCACCGGTAACGTCAATGTCTGCGACGCCAACATGCTCAAGGCCCTGAAGAAGCGTGCCGTGGTCTGCAACATCGGCCACTTCGACAACGAGATCGACACGGCCTTCATGCGCAAGAACTGGGCCTGGGAAGAGGTCAAACCACAGGTGCACAAGATCCACCGCACCGGCCATGGCGACTTCGACCCGCACAACGACGACTACCTGATCCTCCTGGCCGAAGGCCGCCTGGTGAACCTGGGCAACGCCACCGGCCACCCTAGCCGCATCATGGACGGCTCGTTCGCCAACCAGGTGCTGGCGCAGATCTTCCTGTTCGAACAGAAGTTCGCCAACCTGCCAGCCGCGCAGAAGGCCGAGCGCCTGACCGTCGAAGTCCTGCCCAAGAAGCTCGACGAAGAAGTGGCCCTGGAAATGGTCCGCGGCTTCGGCGGCGTGGTGACCCAGCTGACCCCGCAGCAGGCCGAGTACATTGGTGTGACTGTCGAAGGTCCGTTCAAGCCGGACGCCTACCGCTACTAAGCGCCACGCGGCAAGCCACAAGCGGCAAGCAAGAGCAGACCGTGCTCGGCCCCGTTTGTGGCTTGCCGCCAACGGTCCGCCAGATGCCTGAGCCAGGCCGGCCAACACCGCCTGGCTTTTACTTGCAGCTTGCAGCCTGATGCTTGCAGCTGAGGAACGAGTGATGTCTCAAGAACGCCGCTACAGTTTCGAATTCTTCCCGACCAAGACCGACGCTGGCCATGAAAAGCTGATGGGTGTTGCCCGCCAGTTGGCCACCTACAACCCGGACTTCTTCTCCTGCACCTACGGTGCCGGTGGTTCGACCCGCGACCGCACGCTCAACACCGTGCTGCAGCTCGAAAGCGAAGCCAAAGTCCCTGCCGCCCCGCACCTGTCGTGCGTCGGCGACAGCAAGGACGATCTGCGTAGCCTGCTCGCCCAGTACAAGGCGGCCGGCATCAAGCGCATCGTCGCCTTGCGTGGCGACCTGCCTTCGGGCATGGGCATGGCCAGCGGCGAGCTGCGCCACGCCAACGACCTGGTCGAGTTCATCCGCCAGGAAACCGGTGATCACTTCCACCTGGAAGTGGCCGCTTACCCGGAGATGCACCCCCAGGCTCGCAACTTCGAGGATGACCTCAACAACTTCGTGCGCAAGGTCAAGGCCGGCGCAGACAGCGCCATCACCCAGTACTTCTTCAACGCCGACAGCTACTTCTACTTCGTCGAACGCGTGCAGCAGCTGGGCGTGGACATCCCAGTGGTGCCCGGTATCATGCCGATCACCAACTACAGCAAGCTGGCGCGCTTCTCCGACGCCTGCGGCGCCGAGATCCCACGCTGGATCCGCAAGCAGCTGGAAGCCTATGCCGATGACGTGAAGAGCATTCAGGCCTTCGGTGAAGAAGTGGTCACCCGCATGTGCGAGCAGTTGCTGCAAGGCGGCGCACCGGGCCTGCACTTCTACACCCTGAACCAGGCCGAACCGAGCCTGGCGGTCTGGAACAACCTCAAGCTGCCGCGCTGAAAGGCACGGCGGTAGCGAGCGCCGCAGGAGGTGAAAAAGGCTTTGGCTCAGGCTGAAGCCTTTTTCATTTCCAACGTGGTTGTCAGTGCAGAAAACGCAAGATCTTGATATATCGTCTGTTAAGCCAGTCACAGGTCTGAATGGGAGTGCCAGGTGTCATGCAGCTTCACTGGTCAATTGCCTGCGCGCGTCGTAACCTGCCCCCATGCCCAATTTCGCCCGCCTCCTCTGCTTACTGCTGCTCGTTTGCTTGAGCCCGCCTGCTCATAGCGAGCGGCTACGTATCGTCAGCGACGACTGGGCACCCTACATCTACCAGGAAAACGGCCAACCCAGGGGCATCGACTACGAAGTGACCAACGAGGTGTTCAAGCGCCTTGGCGTCGAAGTCGAGTGGCAGCTCCTGCCCTGGAAGCGCTGCTTGGCAATGCTCGAACAGGGCCTGGCCGATGGCGTGCTGGATATCTTCCAGACCGAGCCGCGCAGGTTCCTGATGTACTACCCTGAAGAACCCTTGTCGGCGGTCGAGTTCGTGCTGTTCCAGGCCAAGGCCCGGCCACATGTGGTAGAACGCTTGGAAGACCTCGCCGGTCTGACCGTAGGCATCTCTTCAGGCTACAGCTACGGGTCCGCGTTCCTGGAGTCACCGCTGTTCCGACGTGAAGCGGCTCCTACCCAAGAGGCCAACTTCGGCAAGCTGCAGCTTGGCCGGATCGATCTGTTGATCACCGACCGCCGCGTGGGCCGCTATCTACGCCAGCGCCTGGGACTCGAAGAGGCCGTCGACGAGTTGCCCTTGGTGATCAGCCGCCAGCCGCAATACCTGGGCCTGCGCCGCAAACCCGGCCGGGAGGAACTGGCCCGACGCTTCAGTATCGAACTGCGACGCTTCAAACAAGAACCGGCCTATGCCGCCCTCGTTGCCCGCTATGTCGGCGACGAGCCGAATTTTCCTTACGCCGTTGAGCAGCAGGAACGCAGCACGCCCTGATTGCTCTGTTATACTCGGGCCTTCCCGCCAGGCTTACGCCCGGACGCTCGGCCTTGCAACAAGCATCCCGACCGGCAGGCTCGCGCGCCAAGTGCCCGCCCGCCGCTTCCCGGATGCACAGTAAAAGCCCAGCTGGACCGGACGCGATCGCATCCCACCGATGCTTGTCGCGCCAGGCAAGATCATCCCATCGGGCCCAAGCCCCCACTAGAACAGGATCGCCCATGTCCTTTGCTTCCCTCGGTCTCTCCGAGGCTCTAGTCCGCGCTATCGAGGCAGCGGGCTATACCCAGCCCACTCCGGTGCAACAGCGGGCTATTCCCGCCGTGTTGCAAGGTCGCGACCTGATGGTCGCCGCCCAGACAGGTACTGGTAAAACCGGCGGCTTCGCCCTGCCGATCCTCGAGCGCCTGTTCCCCGGTGGCCACCCGGACAAGTCCCACCGCCACGGCCCCCGTCAACCACGGGTGCTGGTACTGACCCCGACCCGCGAACTGGCCGCCCAGGTGCACGACAGCTTCAAGGTCTATGCCCGCGACCTCAGCCTGGTCAGCGCCTGCATCTTCGGTGGCGTCGGCATGAACCCACAGGTACAGGCCATGGCCAAGGGCGTCGATGTCCTGGTGGCCTGCCCAGGCCGCCTGCTGGACCTGGCCGGCCAGGGCAGTGTCGATCTGTCCCACGTCGAAATACTGGTCCTCGACGAAGCCGACCGTATGCTCGACATGGGTTTCATCCATGACGTCAAGAAGGTCCTCGCCCGCTTGCCAGCCAAGCGCCAGAACCTGCTGTTCTCGGCAACCTTCTCCAAAGACATCACCGACCTGGCCGACAAGCTGCTGCACAACCCCGAGCGCATCGAGGTCACGCCGCCGAATACCACGGTCGAGCGCATCGAGCAGCGCGTCTACCGCCTGCCCGCAAGCCACAAGCGCGCCCTGCTTGCCCACTTGGTCACTGTTGGTGCCTGGGAACAGGTCCTGGTGTTCACCCGCACCAAGCACGGCGCCAACCGCCTGGCCGAGTACCTGGAAAAGCACGGCCTGACTGCCGCCGCGATCCACGGCAACAAGAGCCAGAATGCCCGCACCAAGGCCCTGGCCGACTTCAAGGCTGGCAGCGTGCGTATCCTTGTCGCCACCGACATCGCCGCCCGCGGCCTGGACATCGACCAACTGCCGCATGTGGTCAACTTCGAACTGCCCAACGTCGAGGAAGACTACGTCCACCGCATCGGCCGTACCGGCCGCGCCGGACGCTCGGGTGAAGCCATCTCGCTGGTTGCGCCAGACGAAGAAAAGCTGCTCAAGAGCATCGAGCGGGTCACCCGCCAGAAAATCGCCGACGGCGACCTGATGGGCTTCGACGCCAGCCAGATCGAGGCGGAAAAACCGGAAACCCGCGAACGCCAGCCGAACAATGGGCGCGGCGGCCGCAACCAACGCACCGAGGGCAGCAACGCTGGCAGCGGCGGTCGTAAGGACAAAGGCAAGGACAAAGGCAAGGCCAAGGAAAAGCCAGCAGCTGAAAAACCGGCGCAGAGGGCCGATGGCCAGGAGCGCAAACCGCGCAACAAGAAGCCACGCCCGGCCCAGGTAGCCCAGGCCGGTATCCCGCCTGTGCCTGCCGATCGTGATCCGGAAGAGTTCCTGGATGACGAGATCGACAACTTCGGCAACCGTGCCGACTACGTCAGCCCGTACCAGAACGCCAAGAATCAGAACCGCAATCGCCGTCCGGGAACGGGCGCTGGCCAGGGCCAGGGTAACGGCCAGCGCAACGCCGGTGGTCAGGGGCGCAATGGCGGTGGCGCACGCAGCAATGGTGGCGCCAACGCAGAAAAGCGTCCACGCAATGGCGCAGGCAACGGCGGTGCCCGCCGTGACGGTGGCGGTGGCCGCAACCGCCCTGCCAGCCGCGACAACGACGCCCGTCAGGAACCCGCTGTTCGCAACCCGCGTGAAGGCCAGTCGCAGCCGAAGATCATCCGCAAGGAGTCCAAGCTCGACCGCTTCCCTACCGCGGAGCAACTCGAGGACCTGCCAAGCCGCCCACGTGGCGAGCGCCCGGCGCTGCTGACCCGCAATCGCTGATCAGCCCCACAAACAACAACGCCGCCCAATGGGCGGCGTTGTTGTTTGTGGGCAGCGAATTACTTCTGCTTCACACCTTCGACACTGATGTCCAGGTCCAGGGTCTGGGAAGTCGCACCTGGCCCCTTGATGCCGAAGTCGTTCAGGTTCAGCGTGGTGGTGGCGTTAAAACCAGCACGCTCGCCGCCCCACGGGTCCTTGCCTTCGCCGTTGAAGGTCGCCTTGAAGGTGACTGGCTTAGTCACACCGTGCAAGGTCAGGTCGCCCGTCACGTCAGCGGTCTTCTCACCAGTCGACTTGACACTGGTAGAGACGAACTTGGCTTCAGGGTACTTCTTCACGTCGAGGAAGTCGGCGCTGGCGATGTGCTTGTCACGCTCAGCGTGATTCGACCACAGGCTGGCAGTCTTCAGGTCGACGCTGATCTTGCTGTCCTCAGGCTTGGCGCTGTCCCAAGTGAAGGAGCCATCGAAATCACGGAAGGTACCGTGGATGAAGCTGTAACCCAGGTGGCTGATCTTCCAGTCGACGAAAGCGTGCTGGCCTTCCTTGTCGATCTTGTAGTCCGCGGCCATCGCCTGGCCAGCCGACAACAGTGCAGTACCGAGCGCCAGAGCGGCAAAAGTCTTTTTCAACATCCTTTCTTTCCTTTGCAATTGAGGTTGAGAGTCAAGCTTTGCGGCCCAGCATGCGGATCAGGGTCGCGTCACGGTCGATGAAATGGTGCTTCAAGGCTGCCAAGGCATGCAGGCCGGCGAAGATCACCAGCCCCCAAGCCAGGTAGAGGTGGATGACACCGGCCAGGTCTGCCTGGTCGGGCAGGCCACTGATCAGTGCCGGGACTTCGAACAGGCCGAATACAGGGATGCCAACGCCATCGGCAGTGGAGATCAGGTACCCGGCGATCATCACGGCAAACAGGCCGACGTACAGCACGGCATGGCCAAGTTTGGCGCCCAGGCGGGTCAGTGCGCCATGGTTGGCTGGCGTCGGTGGTGGTGGACTGATGAAACGCCAGACCACACGCAGCAGCATGACCGCGAGCAACACCAGACCGATACTCTTGTGCAGGTCCGGAGCGTCTTTACGCCAAGGGCTGTAGTAGTCGAGGCCGACCATCCACAGGCCAAGAGCGAACAGGCCGAGAACCGCCAGGGCGACGCCCCAGTGCAGGACGATACTGACCACACCATAGCGAGAGGGTGAGTTGCGCAATTGCATTTTGCAGTGTTTCCCCGTGAGAACTGTGCTCAAGACTAACGCCTTATTTATCGAATAAAAGCGGAAAAAACTGCTATGAAATATCGATAAATGCGATTTTTAGTCTGTAACTTGGCTATTAAGGAAACATTAACGACAGGGAAAAGGAAGGCCTGGTCCTAATGCTGTTCACTTAAGACATCTGTCGTATGGTTTGGGGCCGCTGCGCGCCCATCGCGACACAAGCCCTCTGTGGGAGCGGCCTTGTGTCGCGATGGGCTGCATAGCAGCCCCGTTCACAAGCGCGGTTTAACTGACTGGCATTCGAGGCTGAAGCCGTTGCTTACTGCGCCTTAGCCTGGGTGGTAGCCGCCGGGTCCGGTTTGCTCCCGGCTTTATCGCCACCACCGAACAACCGCGAGAAGAAGCCTGGCTTGCTTTCCTTAGCCCGCTCGGGCTTCACCGGCTCGACCTTGGCTGGCGCCTTCTCGCCCTTGCTGGATGAGCCACCGAACAGGTTGGAGAAGAAACCGCCCTTGTCCTTGGCACCCGTGCCCGCGACAGTTGCAGCGGCCAATGGAGCGGCCTTGGCTGGCTCGAACGACTTGCCGGCGGCCAGGTCCTGGACTTGGCTGGCGGCGCGCTGGCCGCTGCGCAACGCGCCCTCCAAGGTGCCTGGATAGAGAGCGTCGGTGTGCTCGCCCGCAAAAGCGATGCGCTGCACTGGGCGCTCCCACAGGCGCCAGTACTTGCTGATCTGGCCTGGGCCATAGGCCAGGTAGGCACCACCTGTGCCTGCGTCGGTGCTGTAGCGGCGCACTTCATAACCGGTAAAGGCGCCACGGGCCTGCGGGTAGAAGGCATGCAGGCGAATCAGCACCTGATCGACCACCTGCTTGTCACCAAAGGCCTGCAGCAGGCGGGCGTTGTCACCGGACAGGTTGACCACCACATTGGCGCCGCCCTTGAGCGCCGGTTCGATCCACAGCATGCCCAGGCCGGCGTTGCTGTAGATCTCGCCCGACATACGCGCGCGGCTTTCCCAGACCGGATGCTTGAACTTGAGCATCAGTTGGTCGCGCCAGCCGTAGTTGGTGCCCTTGAGCGCCGCCAGGTGCAGGCTGTCCAGGCCCGGGGTCATCTGGATCTTCGCCAAGGCTCGCAGAGGCACGGCCATGACCAGGTAATCGGCCTGGTAGCCGACGCTGCCAACCTTGACGGTGACGCCGCCCTTGTCCTGCACGATGGCGGTGACCGGCGAGCTGGTCTTGATGGTCTTGAGCTGTTTGACGAAGGCCTGGGCCAGCACCGGGCTACCGCCAGGCAGACGGGCGGCACGCAAGTCCCTGTCACTGATGCCACGGTAGACGCGGGTCTGCTGGGCGAAGTACAGCAACGACAGCCGCGATGGCTCATCGTAGCGAGTGCGGATCTGCTGGTTGACCAACTGCCGTGCAGTAGTGGGCAACTGCAGTTTGTCGAGCCAGGTGGAGACGTTGATCTGGTCGAGGGCGAACAGCGTGCTGTTGGCGGCAGGCGTCAGTGGGTCGTCGATCGAACGGGCAAGGTCGTCGAGCGTCTTTTCATAACGCTTGAGGGCTTCGGCGGTGGTCGGTTGCTTGCTGTCCAGGTCGGCAGCGCTGAGGTATTCGCCATCGATCAGGTATCCCGGGGTACGGACGAACTCCGGCGCTGGCAGGGTCTCGAGCTTGAAGCGGTCCAGGTACTGGTTGAGCACCGGCTGGGTCCTGCTGTTGCCGACCCACTCGCTGGTGGCCAGGCCCGAACGCCCGCCCATGCCTGACTTGGCCTCCAGCAGGGTCACCTGCCAGCCTTTGTTCTGTAATTCGTAGGCAGCTGTCAGCCCTGCCAACCCGCCGCCGACGACGATTGCCGAAGGGGTCTTGTCCTTGGCCAGCGCGGTGCCGCTGGACAGTCCTATCAATACCAACGCACACAGGCGCAGCCAACCAGCAGCCATTTCGGCGAACTCCGGATCAGTAACAAAAAAGAGGGAAAGAACATCCCGAGAGGTGTTGTGTGAAGAATACGTCAGGCATGCGCACCCTGCCAGCGAACTGACATCAAGTTCTGCACTGCAATTGTGGTTTTTGCCCATGACCCTGCGCGCCGAGCCAGACAGTAGGTTGTCCTCCCCTCCGGCATTGCTTAGGCTTACGCCGTCAAACCAAGCCGCGCCGTCAGGAGAACTGCCCATGGGCCTCAACGATCAGTGGATGCAACGCGACCTCAAGGTCCTGTGGCACCCCTGCACCCAGATGAAAGACCACGAGCAGTTGCCGCTGATTCCGATCAAGCGTGGCGAAGGCGTATGGTTGGAAGACTTCGAAGGCAAGCGCTACCTGGATGCCGTCAGCTCCTGGTGGGTCAACGTTTTTGGCCACGCCAATCCTCGCATCAACCAGCGCATCAAGGATCAGGTCGACCAGCTCGAACATGTGATCCTGGCCGGTTTCAGCCACCAGCCGGTGATCGAACTGTCCGAGCGCCTGGTGGGGATGACGCCTGCCGGCCTGGACCGCTGCTTCTACGCCGACAACGGCTCGTCCTGCATCGAAGTGGCGCTGAAGATGAGCTTCCACTACTGGCAGAACGTGGGCCAGCCAGAGAAGAAGCGCTTCGTCACCCTGAGCAACAGCTACCACGGCGAGACCATCGCCGCCATGTCGGTGGGCGACGTGCCGCTGTTCACCGAGACCTACAAGGCTCTGCTGCTGGACACCATCAAGGTGCCCAGCCCTGACTGCTACCTGCGCCCCGAAGGCATGGGCTGGGAAGAACACTCGCGCAACATGTTCGCGGCCATGGAGCAGACACTGGCCGAGCATCACGCGACGATCGCTGCGGTGATCGTCGAACCGCTGATCCAGGGTGCCGGCGGCATGCGCATGTACCACCCGGTGTACCTGAAGCTGCTGCGCGAAGCGTGCGACCGCTATGGCGTGCACTTGATCCACGACGAGATCGCCGTCGGGTTCGGCCGTACCGGAACCCTGTTCGCCTGTGAGCAGGCCGGCATCCGCCCGGACTTCCTGTGCCTGTCCAAGGCCCTGACCGGCGGCTACCTGCCGCTGGCCGCTTGCCTGACTACCGATGAGGTGTACCAGGCCTTCTACGACGACTATTCGACCCTGCGCGCCTTCCTCCACTCGCACAGCTATACCGGCAACCCATTGGCCTGCGCCGCGGCCCTGGCGACCCTGGATATCTTCGAGCAGGACAATGTGATCGAAGCCAACAAAGCCCTGGCCCAGCGCATGGCCACCGCCACCGCGCACTTGGCCGACCATCCCCATGTGGCCGAAGTACGCCAGACTGGCATGGCCCTGGCCATCGAGATGGTCCAGGACAAAGCCAGCAAGACCGCCTACCCCTGGCAGGAGCGCCGGGGCCTCAAGGTCTTCGAGCACGCCCTGACCCGCGGCGCGTTGCTGCGCCCGCTCGGCAGCGTGGTGTACTTCCTGCCGCCTTACGTGATCACGCCCGAGCAGATCGACTTCCTGGCCGAAGTGGCCAGCGAAGGCATCGACATCGCCACCCGTAGCAGCGTCAGCGTGGCGGTACCGGGTGATTTCCATCCTGACTTCCGAGATCCGGGCTAAATACCCCACCGTCACTGTAGGAGCGGCGGTTCGGCGCCCTCACTTGCCCGCGATTGCCTCAGCAAAACCGGTATCGCAATCGCGGACAAGCCCACAGTGACGGGCCGCCCCAGACATCTGTGACACGCCCCCCTTTTTCCAGAGCCATCCCATGAGACTGTCCCGCTTCTTCATCGACGCCCCCCTGAGCCTCGGCGAGCATGAACTGCCCGAGGCCCAGGCCCATTACATCGGCCGGGTCCTACGCATGGCACCTGGTGACGCCGTGCAACTATTCGACGGCAGCGGCCAGGAGTTCCGCGGCCAACTGCTCGAGGTCGGCAAGAAAACCGTGCGTGTCAGCCTCGACCAGGCCCTCCCCGGCCAGGCCGAATCGCCGCTGCACATCCATCTTGGCCAGGGCCTGTCCCGTGGTGAGCGCATGGACTGGGCAATCCAGAAGGCCACCGAGTTGGGCGCCAACGAGATCACCCCGATCGTCAGCGAACGCTGTGAAGTACGCCTGAAGGACGAGCGCGCCGACAAGCGCCTGGCCCATTGGCGCCAAGTGGCGATCAGCGCCTGCGAACAGTGTGGCCGCTCACGCTTGCCGGTGATCCACCCACCCGTGAGCCTCGCGGACTGGCTCAAGGGGACGGATGCGGCGCTCAAGCTGGTCCTGCATCCGGTGGCCGCGCCCTTGGTCAGCCACGCCCAGCCGAACACCCTGGCCTTCCTCATCGGCCCTGAAGGCGGCCTGAGCGATGCCGAGGTGGACCACGCCAAAGGCGCCGGCTTCCACGCCGCCCGCCTCGGCCCGCGCGTGCTGCGTACCGAGACCGCGCCCGTGGTAGCCCTGGCCGTGGCCCAGCAACTGTGGGGCGATTTCTAGTGTCCTGTCTCAGAAATACGTTCTCTTTGGGCGAGTGACTTGGGTGTTCGGCCAGGGCGCCGCGACGAGTCATAGCAGGGCTATGGCGAGGAGTGGCAACGCCGGCCGGGCGTCCAGGACGCCGCCACAAGTGAACAGCTTATTTCCGAGACAGGACACTAGCGCACGTAGAAGAACACCGCGATGAAGTGCAGCAAGCTGCCGGCGATCACGAACAGGTGCCAGATACCGTGCCAGTGGCGGAAACGGCTGTCGAAGGCGAAGAAGATGATGCCAACGGTGTAGAACACGCCCCCCGCCGCCAGCCAGGCGAAGCCAGCGCCGCCGAGGGTGTGCAGCAGGGGTTTGACGGCCACCAGCACGATCCAGCCCATGACCGCGTAGATAATGATCGACAGCACCCGCGCTTCTGAACGCGGCTTGATCTCCTGGAGCATGCCGACCAGCGCCAGGCCCCAGACCACGCCGAACAGGCTCCAGCCCCAGGGGCCGCGCAAGCTGACCAAGCAGAACGGCGTGTAGCTGCCGGCAATCAGCAGATAGATCGACAGGTGGTCGAGCTTGCGCATGATCACCTTCGCCCGCCCGCGCGTGCTGTGATAAAGAGTCGAGATGCTGTAGAGCATCAGCAGCGTAGCGCCGTAGATGGAGAAACTGACGATTTTCCAAGGGTCGCCCTGCAACCCAGCCACGACAATCAGCCAGATACCGCCAATACAGGCCAACACGGCACCGACCAGATGCGTCCAGGCGTTGAAGCGTTCACCGTAATACATACTCCACCGACCTCCGCGGATGCTTCAGGTTCCACGCCAGCCGCTCCAAGCAAGCCGCAAGCTGATCAATGCTGTTTTCATGACTTGGCATGACCTTGACCACAACGCTGCCTGCTTTTTCTTGCAACTTAAAGAAGCGCAGCTTCGCGGACCAAACGCTCCAAGCCGACCAGGTCCGGTACCCGGGCCACTTGGTCGCCAACCTGCACCGCCGCCAGCTCCAACGGAGCCAGGGGCACGTCTACATAGTTCAACTGGCTGTCGAGCTTGCACGAGCGTGGTATGCCCTGTACCAGCAGGGCCAGGTAGCGCAGCCCGGTATCGCCCAGGGCATTGAGCACGACGATCCGCGCCCGCTCGCCACAAGGTGTCTGCCCGCCGCAAGCGGCCTCGAAGCCGAGCAGCGGCAAACGCTGCTGGCGCCACTCTATCCAGCCCAGATGCCAATCCGTCTGTCCTACCTGGCAGCTGAAATCGCGGTGGCCGATCAACTCGGCCACCGCGACGTTGGGCAACACCAGGGTCCGATCACCCAACGGTAGCAGCAGGCACGTCAGGCTGCTGCGCTGGCCGGCGATGTGTTCAAACATGGGGCTGGCTCCAATGGGCAATGCTCTGCAACAAGACCGACTCCTGATACGGTTTACCCAGGTACTCGTTGACACCGATGGCCATGGCCCGGTCGCGGTGCTTCTGGCCGCTGCGTGAGGTGATCATGATGATCGGCAGGTCCTTCAGACGCTCATCACGACGCACCCGGGTGGCCACCTCGAAGCCGTCCATGCGGGGCATCTCGATGTCCAGCAGCAACACGTCCGGACGGTGCTCGTCGAGCAGGGCCATGGCATCGACCCCGTCCTTGGCCGTGAGCACGTTCATGCCGTGGCGTTCGAGCAAGCGCCCGGTGACCTTGCGCACAGTGACCGAGTCGTCCACCACCATCACCAGTAGCGGCCGCTGTGGCGTCTGACCCAGGGTCTGTCGCTGTGCGCCAGGGCCAGGCAACCGCGCCAGACGCCGCTGCTGGCCACGCAATTGCCCCAGCAGGTCGAGAATCAGCACCACCCGCCCGTCGCCAAGCAAAGTGGCCCCGGACAAACCTGGCACCGCCGCGAACTGCGGACCGAGGCTCTTGACCACGATCTCGCGGCTCGGCGAAAGGCTGTCTACCTGAAGAGCGAACGACCGCTCGTGGGAATGCACCAGCAGTACCGGCAGCGGTACGCTCTGCCCCAGCAGCCGCGGTTGCGCCATGCCCTGCACCAGCTCGCCGAGATAGCGCAGCTCATAATGATGACCGGCATAGGTGTAACGCGGCGGGTCCTGTTGGTAGCAGGCTTCCAGTTCGCCCGGCGGCACACGGACGACACCCTCGATGGTGTTGAGCGGAATCGCGTACTGCTCCTCGCCCAGGTTCACCATCAGAGCGCGGTTGACCGACACCGTGAACGGCAGCCGGATCAGGAAACGTGCGCCTTTGCCTGGGCTGGACTCGATCCTCATCGAACCACCCAGTTGCTTGACCTCTTCATGGACCACGTCCATGCCCAGGCCGCGCCCGGAAATCTGGGTGATCTTTTCTGCCGTGGAGAACCCCGGGCGCAGGATGAACTGCATGATCTCGTGGTTGCTCAACCGCGCTTGGGGGTCCAGCAAGCCGCGCTTGATCGCTTTAAGCCGTACCGCTTCCAGTGGCACGCCAGCGCCGTTGTCGCTCATTTCGATGACGATGTCGGCGCCTTCGCGCAGCAGGTTCAAGCTAATGGTCCCCTGCTCCGGCTTGCCCGCCGCCAGACGTGCCTCACGCGTCTCCAGGCCATGATCGACAGCGTTGCGCAACATGTGTTCGAGCGGCGCGACCATGCGCTCCAGGACACTGCGGTCCAGCTCGTCCTCGGCATTGCCGACCACCAGCTCGACCTGCTTGTCCAGCTCGCTGGCAACCTGCCGCACCACCCGCTGCAAACGTGGCACCAGGCGCTCGAACGGCACCATGCGGGTACCGGTCAGGCCTTCCTGCAACTGGCTGTTCACCCTGGCCTGCTGCTGCAGCAGGCTGTGCGCCTCCTGGGCGCGCTGGCTCAGGGTTTCCTTGAGGTCGAGCAAATCCGAAGCCGACTCGAACAAGGCACGCGACAGCTGTTGCAATTGCGAATGGCGGTCCATCTCCAGCGGGTCAAAATCATCGTAGGCATCCCCTTCGGCCTGCTGGCGGCTCGAAATCCGCCCCTGGGTCTCGGTATCCAGGCGGCGCAACTGATCGCGCATGCGTTCCAGGGTGGTTTCCATCTCGCTCAAGGCGACTTGGGCATCGTTGACCTGCTGTTCGATACGGCCCCGTATGATCGAATGCTCGCCGGCCAGGTTACCGAGGTCATCGAGCAGTTCGGCGGCGACCTTGACCATATCGCCCGGCGCACGCTCGGGTGCCGCTGCCGGTGCCTCGGCGGGCGCGGTCTCCGGATGGGACTGACCAGCCGCGGTATCGGCCAGGGCTGCGCTGCTGAAGTTGCGGATGTAATCGATCAGCGCCGTGGCAGCATGCAGCGGCTGGCCAAGGCGCACGGCATCGAGCATGTGCGCGAGGCGGTCGTGGCAGTTCTGCAGCAGGCTGAACAGCGCCGGGCTGGGCGGCAGTTGGCCAGCGGCCAGCAGTTCATAGAGGAATTCCAGCTCATGGGCCAGGTCGCCAATGGCGGCGATCTCCACCATGCGTGCCCCACCCTTGAGGGTATGCAGGTCGCGCAGCAGGTTCTCCACTTCGACTGTGTTGCGTGGTTCGGCCTGCCAGCGCGAGAGGGCCTCGCCCGCGCTTTCGACGAGGTCGGAGCTCTCTTCGAGGAAGATCTCCAACAGCTCCTTGTCGCCGCCGCTTTCGCCATTGTCCTCGACCGGCTCGGGCACACTGGAAAGGGCGGCATGCCCTAGGTCGATAACCCCTTTCTCGCGGCTGACCAGCCCCACGGCCGTAGGCGCCAGCCCTTCGGCCAGCAGGGCACGCAAGGCTTGCAGGCATTGCGGACGCGCCGTCACTTCCTGCCCGGCGGCGATCTCGTCGAGCATGTCGATCAGCGCTTCATGAGCCTCTTGTGCCTGGGCGAAAAAGTCCGCGCTGGCGGCCAGGCTGCCTTCCTCGACCGCACCGTACAAATCGAGCAAAGCCTCGCACACCTCATCCACCTGCCAGAGGTCGGCCAGGTGCGCGCTCTGGCCCAGGATGGTCAGCTCATCGAGCAAGGCATCGAGCTCGTGACGCTCTCCCGGATGCTCCTGCCAACGCGATAGCAACGATTCGGCATCGAGCAGGATATCCATGCCCTGGGCCAGGAAGCGGGCGATCAATTGCGGATCACGCTTGGCCCGCCGTGGCTGACCCTGGTTGTCGTGCAGGTCCAGCAAGCGGGCATCGACGGCCTGCCCCAGCCGCTCGATCAGCTCGACGGCACCGGGAACCGGCGCCAATGGCGTGCTACTCAGTTGCGCCAGTCCCAGGTGCAACAAGGAGCGGGCAGCCTCCAGCAACTCGGTGTCCTCGACCAGCAGGGTGAGCTGATGCGCCTTGTATTCACGTGCCAGACGGTCGAGGGCCGTGGCCAGCTCGGCGACCGGCCTGACCCCGGCCATGGCAGCGCTGCCCTTGAGGGTATGCAGGGCGCGCTGTAGGTCATCGCTGATCGGTTTCGCCGCCTGCACAGCGGCCTCCTGCAGGAACGTATCGAGACAGGCCAGGTGGCCCTGCGCCTCGTTGCGGAAGATCTCCAGCAACTGCGGGTCCAGCCCGTCCCCTTCCTCGCCTGCGCCAGGCGCATCGCTCATCGCCAAGGCATGCAGGTGCCCGGCCTGGGCCTGAAGCTCAGCTTCGCCGGCTGCCGGCGCCTGGCCTCCCGCGAAATCGACAAGCAGCTCGGGCAATCGAGCGAACGCCTGCTGCAAAGCGACCTGTGCTTCGGGATTGAGTTCGATGCGCCCTTCCAGCACCCGATTGAGCAAGTGCTCCGCGCCCCAGGCCAAGTCGGCCACGGCCAACGCATGCATCATCCGCCCGCTACCCTTGAGGGTATGCAGAGCCCGACGCACCTCCACCAGCGCCTCACGCTGACTACTATCGGCACGCCAACGCGCCCAGTGACGCTCTATTTCAGGCAGAAGCTCGCTGGCTTCCTCTAGGAACACCTCACGTAATTCAGCGTCGACAGCCTCGCTCGCGTCACTATCCAGTGGCGTGCCGGGGCCGTCCGGCAGACTGCACTGCACACCCAACGCCAGTAAGCTCTGCCGGGCCATCGCGAGGAAGGGCTGGGCGTCGGCCAACGGATCGGCGATCAACCATTGCAGGTAGCACTCGCCCGCGCCGAAGGCATCGGCCAGGTGCGCGAGGTCAACCGCTGCCGGCTCCTCGTCGGAGCCCAGCAAGCGGGCCTGCACGTAACTGACACAGCCAGCGAAGATCCCGGACGCAACCGGCAACATCAGCATCGCCATGGCGCCGCGGATCTGCTGCAACAGGCCCGGCAAGGCCTGCAAACGCTGGCGTGACCAGCCCGACTCCAGGCAATCGCCGATCAGGTCCTTGGCTTGCTGCAGCACGGCGAGGGATTCGTTCAGCACCAGTTGGTGGATCTCGGCCAGGTCCGTGCCCGGCAGTGGCAACTGTCCGCTTTCCTCCTGCGGCCCGATCATCCCGTTCAGGGTCGCCTCCACGTACAGCAGGGCGCCTGCCACATCCATCAGCACGGCATCGTCCGGGGCTCGCTCGCCTTGGGCAAGGGCCTGCAGCACCAACACCTGGTCGATGATGACCCGACGCGGCTGCTGGAAGCCCAGCACCGCCAAGGTGTCGGCTACCTGCCGCAATGGTGCCAGCAAAGGTTCCAGTTGGTCGTGCTGCTGGCGATCGCCACGCACGTACAGGTCGAGGCGTTCCTTTATGCGCACCAGGTCATTGCACAGCGCTACCACCACCGAACGCAGGGCATCGCGCCCCTGCCCGGCCTGCATGTGCTCGCGCCAATTACCCAAGGACAGGTCGAGGTTGGCCAAATCCTCAGCACCGGCCAGCACTTGGCCGGGCGGCGTCGCACCCAGCAGGCTGCCCTGGGCCAGGGGCTCGACACCACGGCAGGCGCGCAATTGGTTGAGCAACGGGACCACCACCAAGGGCAAGTCATGCCGGGAACCGCGCAGGCGCTCCAGGTAAGGCGGCAATTGCTCCAGACCGCGGAACAGCGCGCCCAAGCAGTCACCACGGGGGCTGACCCGACCGTCGGCCATGGCGCGGCCCAGTTGCTCCAGCTCCTCGGCCAGACGCGACGCGCCCGGCAATTCGAGCATGCGCAGGCACCCGTGCACCTGGTGCAAGGTGTCGACGAAGAACGCCAGCACCGACGGGTCCGAGGGTTCGCTGGCAAAACGCTCCAGAGCCTGGCGCGCCTGCGCCAGGCAATCGAGGATGGCCGCCTTGGTCCAGGCCAAGCCGACCGTGTCGTGGCGCTCGGGCATTACGGTTCCAGTGGCCATGGTCGAGTCCTCAGCGAGGCTCTGCCGGGGTCGGCAGGGTGAAGCCGGATACCGAACGGCGCATCTCGCTGGCCATCCGCGCCAGGCGGCGGATGCTGTCAGCGGTGGCACTGGAACCGGCCGAGGTCTGCGCGGTGATCTGCTGGATCACCGACATGGTATGGGAGATCTGCCCAGCCGAAGAGGTCTGCAGTTGAGCGGCGTCGGAGATGCTGTGGATCAGGTCGGCCAGCGTCTGCGACACGCCCTCGATCTCGGCCAGGGCGACCCCGGCGTCCTGCGCCAGGCGGGCACCACGCACCACCTCGGCGGTGGTCTGCTCCATGGAGATCACCGCTTCGTTGGTGTCGGCCTGGATAGTCCGCACCAGAGCCTCGATCTGCCGGGTTGCCGAGGACGAACGCTCGGCCAGGCGTTGCACCTCGTCGGCGACCACCGCGAAGCCACGCCCGGCCTCACCGGCCAGGGACGCCTGGATCGCCGCATTGAGGGCGAGAATATTGGTTTGGTCGGCAATGTCATCGATCAGGCTGACAATGTCACCGATTTCCTGGGAAGACTCACCCAGGCGCTTGATCCGCTTGGCAGTGTCCTGGATCTGCTCGCGAATGTTGTCCATGCCGTTGATGGTGTTGTGCACCACCTCGTTGCCCTTGTTGGCGATGGCCACGGAGCGCTCGGCTACCTTGGCCGACTCGTAGGCATGCGACGACACCCGGTCGATGGACTCGACCATGTCGCCAACCGCCAGCGAGGCCTCGCTGATCTGCTCGGCCTGGTGCTCGGAGGCCTTGGCCAACTGCCGCGCAGTGTTCTGGGTGTCCTGCACGGCGCTGGCCACTTGTTCGGCGCTGTGGTTGATGGTGGCCACCAGGTCGCGCAACTGGTCGACGGAATAGTTGATGGAATCGGCGATGGCCCCGGTGAAGTCCTCGGTGACCGAAACGGTGACGGTCAGGTCTCCGTCGGCCAGCTCTTCGATCTCATCCAGCAGGCGCATGATGGCCTGCTGGTTGCGCTCATTCTTCTCGGCGGTCTCACGTAACTGACGGTGGGTGGTGCGGACCATGACCAGGCCGATCAGGATGATCGAGGCCAGCGCCAGCAGGCCCAGCACATAGCCGCCCACGGTATCCAGGGTGCGCCCGCCGGCGAGGTTCTCGAACCCGTTGGCCAGGTGCGAGGCTTCGTCGAGCAGGGTCTGGGACAGACTGAAGATATTGCCGGCCGCCTCGCGCACGCGGAACAATTCGGGCGAGGTCTCGAGGATCTCGTCCACGGAGCCTGCGACGAACTGGAACAACTCGGCAATCTCGGCCAGCCGCGCCCGGGCATCCGGGTCTTCGACCTTGCTCACCTGGATCGCGGGATTGCCGCCGAGCATGCCTTCGAGCACCTGACCGAAACGCCCGGCATCGCGGCCAAAGGCATCAGCCGCCTGCACGGCGGTGTCTTCGCCGGACAGCACCGTATTGACCGAGCCCAGTATCCGCTCGGCCAGCAGCAACTGACGCTGGGCCACGACCACCTGGTCGGCCGGCGCTCCGCTCTGCAGGAGGGTCTCGACGACCTTTTCATACTCGATCTGCAGTTGCGGCACGGTCTCGGCCAGGGTCGCGGCAACCTGATGCAAGGACAGCACGGTCTGCTCACTGGCCAGGATGGCGTCGGTGTTCTTGCGCAGGTTCTCCCAGTCACGCTGGACCGCCGCCATCTCGTCGCGCACCGCCATCGGTGCCGCGGGCAGGCCGGTGGCCTTGTCACCGTGCTTAAGGTAGCTCCAGCGCCGCTCGAAATCGTTGCGTGCATCGCTCAGCAGCTTGAACGCCAGGGCCTTGCCGGTTGCTGCCTCAGTAGCGTTCTTGGCGATGCGCTGGGACAGCACGCGCAACTCGCCGGCATGGCCGATGTACTGCTTGTCGTAGTTGGACTGGGTGTTGAGATAGGCGAAATTGGCGAACAACAGGATGATCGACAGGATCAGCACGATGAACAGCACGGCAATCTGCGCGCTGCTTCGCGAACGCTGGGTCACGGGTGGGGTGGCGGCCTTGGTCACGATCGAAGAATCCTCTACAACGCCACATCGAGAAAACCTGGCGCCTGGGCCAGGGCGAACGGGCTGAAGATCGCCCAGGTGCGCTCACGCGAAAAATGCCCCTGAACGAAGGGCGCGACGGCGCGGCTCAAGGGTTGCGGCGGCGACAGGTCCAGGCTGTGCAATGGGAAGTGTTGCAGACCGAGCACCTCGTCGACCAGCAGGCCGGCGAACAATGTTTCATGATCGAGCACCAGCACCCGCCGCTGCTTGCCAGGTGCCGAGGGGCCGAGCCCGAGGAAGCCGCCCAGGTCCATGACCGGCAGCAACCGGCCACGCAGGTTGGCCATCCCGCAGACCCAGGGCCGCACCCCAGGGACACGGCTGACACGCGGCTCGTGGAGCACTTCGGCGACTTCGCCCATCGGGGCGACGAACCATTGCTCGGCGATACGAAAGCCGATGCCACTCCAGTGTTGCAGGCGCGTGTCCTGCGGCGGCTGGTCGGCCACCAGCAGGCGGCAGCGCCGGTCAATGTCCAGCAGCAGCTCGAAGGCGGTCAGCGACGCGCCCTGAGGCCTTGTGGTCAAGCTTGCAGCACGCCGTTGAGCACTTGGATCAGGGTCTGCTCTTCCACCGGTTTGGTCAGGTAGCTGCGCGCGCCCTGGCGCTGGCCCCAGACCTTGTCGGTCTCCTGATCCTTGGTGGTGACGATGATCACCGGAATGGCGCTGGTCTCGGCGTCCTTGCTCAACTGGCGGGTGGCCTGGAAGCCGTTCATGCCGGGCATGACGATATCCATCAGGACCGCGTCGGGCTTCTCCTGGCGGGCCAGGGCCACGCCATCGGCGCCGTTGTTGGCCTTGAGCACCTGGTGCCCGTGCTTCTCGAGCATTTCGGTCAGTTTGTACATCTCTGTCGGCGAGTCGTCGACAATCAGAACTCGGGCCATGCTGTTTCCCCATTCAGGAAAAAAGACGCCGCCATGGCGGACGGCATCAGGGTGCGTGTTGTTCTTGCGCGGCGAACCCAGGCACATGGGCCTTGATTGCGTCGAGCAACTCGTCCTTGCTGAACGGCTTGGTCAGGAACTGATCGGAGCCGACCACACGCCCGCGTGCCTTGTCGAACAGGCCGTCGCGCGACGACAGCAGGATCACCGGGGTGTCCTTGAAGGCGCTGTTGTGCTTGATCAGGGCGCAGGTCTGGTAACCGTCCAGACGCGGCATCAGGACATCGACGAAAATGATCCGGGGCTTGTGGTCGACGATCTTGGCCAGGGCATCGAAGCCATCGCTGGCCGTGATCACCTCGCAGCCCGCTTCGCTGAGCAACATCTGGGCGGTGCGGCGGATCGTGCGGGAGTCGTCGATCACCATCACCTTCAGTGGCTGTTCCATATTTGCCCTACCATCGCTGCTCGCCATGAGCGGCAAGCCAGAAGCAGCAAGCGGCAAGAAAAAAACCGGTCGGAGCACGGCGTGCCTTTTCCTACAGCTTGACGCTTGTAGCTTGCGGCTGATTGGGGCCTTTTTAGCACACTCCAGGGAATTGGCCCACTGCCCCTTGACCATCCGCGCCGCGGGCGCCAACCTGACGCCACTTTTCATCTGAACCACCGCGGCACCGCGCCGCCGAGAGGAATTACCCCATGAGCGTTCGCCTCGGGATTGTCATGGACCCCATTGCGGGCATCTCCTACAAGAAGGACAGCTCGCTGGCCATGCTGCTGGCCGCCCAGGAGCGTGGCTGGTCGCTGTTCTACATGGAACAGCGCGACCTCTACCTCGGCGCCGGGCAAGCGCGCGCGCAGATGCGTCCACTGAAGGTGTTCGCCGACCCGGCGCGCTGGTTCGAACTGGGCGAGGAGCAGGACAGCGCCCTGAGCGAGCTGGACGTGGTGCTGATGCGCAAGGATCCGCCCTTCGACATGGAGTTCGTCTACAGCACCTACCTGCTGGAGCAGGCCGAGGCCGAAGGCGTGCTGGTGGTCAACCGTCCACAGAGCCTGCGCGACTGCAACGAAAAGCTCTTCGCCACCCGCTTCCCGCAGTGCATGGCGCCAACCCTGGTCAGCCGCCGCGCCGACATCCTGCGCGAGTTCGCCGCCACCCACGGTGACGTGATCCTCAAGCCGCTGGACGGCATGGGCGGCACCTCGGTGTTCCGCCACCGTCCGGGCGACCCCAACCTGTCGGTAATCCTCGAAACCCTGACCCAGCACGGCGCCCAGCAAATCATGGCGCAGGCCTTCCTGCCAGCGATCAAGGACGGCGACAAGCGCATCCTGATGATCGACGGCGAGCCTGTACCCTACTGCCTGGCGCGTATCCCGGCCAGCGGCGAGACCCGTGGCAACCTGGCCGCCGGCGGCCGTGGCGAGGCCCGCGAACTGAGCGAACGCGACCGCTGGATCGCCGCCCAGGTCGGCCCGACCCTGCGCGAGAAGGGCCTGCTGTTCGTTGGCCTGGACGTGATTGGCGACTACCTGACCGAGATCAACGTCACCAGCCCGACCTGCATCCGTGAAATCGACAACGCCTACAACACGCGTATCGGCGCCCAGTTGATGGATGCCATTGATCGCAAGCTCAAGGCGCGCTGACAACCGACGCGGAGCAAATAGACACAGTGGGGTATGATACGCAGCCTCAAGTTGCAAGCTTCACGCTGCAAGAACGAGCAGCCCGCGCATGGGCCAATGCCAGTCAGTTAAGACGCAGGGCCTGTAAGTGAGCCCACGATTGGGTCGCACAGCGGCCCCATTGGCCTTAACTGATTGGCATTGGCGCATGGGCTGCTTTTTATTGCGGCATGCGCTTTGAAGCTTGAAGCCGCCCCATTGCTGGATAACTGATGACGCTGCCTGCTGACATCCCCGCCGACCTTGTCCCACCCCGCGTGCGCCCGGTGGACCGGCTTGGCTTTACCCTGTTCCTGGCTGCCCTGGTGCACCTTGCGCTGATCCTCGGCGTGGGCTTTTCCGTCACCAAGCCCGCCGAAATTCGCCGGAGCATGGAAATCACCCTGTCCACCTTCAAGAGCGAGAAAGCGCCCGAGAAGGCCGACTACCAGGCCCAGGACAACCAGCAAGGCAGCGGCACCCTGGACAAAAAGGCGGTGCCCACCACCACCGAGGTCGCGCCCTTCCAGGACAGCAAGATCAACAAAGTCACCCCACCACCGGCCGCCAAGCCGGTGGTCACCCCACCGCCCGCCCCCACCAAATCGACGGTGACCACCCAGGCACCGAAGCCGCAGAAGGTCGAGACCAAACCTAAGGAAAGCAAGCCACAACCCAAGGCCCAGGCAGCCGTGCCGGACTTCGACAGCTCGCAGCTGTCCAGCCAGATCGCCAGCCTTGAGGCCGAGTTGTCGCAGGAGCAGCAGTTGTATGCCAAGCGTCCGCGCATCCACCGTCTCAACGCCGCGTCGACCATGCGCGACAAGGGCGCCTGGTACAAGGAAGAGTGGCGCAAGAAGGTCGAGCGGGTGGGCAACCTCAACTACCCCGACGAAGCGCGCCGC
Organism: Pseudomonas sp. X10; assembly: GCF_054889225.1. Lineage (NCBI taxonomy): Bacteria > Pseudomonadati > Pseudomonadota > Gammaproteobacteria > Pseudomonadales > Pseudomonadaceae > Pseudomonas > Pseudomonas sp. X10. The sequence continues at coordinate 5,268,462 of NZ_CM142677.1, forward strand.
CAGCAGATCTACGGCAGCCTGCGGATGATGGTATCGATCAACCGCGACGGCTCCCTGTATGAAGTACTGGTGCTGGAATCCTCCGGGCAGCCTCTGCTGGACCAGGCAGCCCAGCGCATCGTGCGCCTGGCGGCGCCATTCGCGCCGTTCACCGGCGACCTGGCGGAATTCGACCGGCTGGAGATCATCCGCACCTGGCGTTTTGCCCGTGGCGACCGCCTGTCCAGCAATTGAGCCGTAAGCCATAAGCGCCAAGCCACAAGAAACCGCAGATCTGTGCCCAAAGCGGCTTTTTCTTGCAGCTTGCAACTTGAAGCTGAGGCCACCTGGCGCCACACTACCACCCATGAAAACCCTCAGCCCGAGCTACCTCAAGCATCAGTTCCTGATCGCCATGCCGCACATGGCAGACCCGAACTTTGCCCAGACCCTCACCTACATCGTCGAACACAATGCCAATGGCGCCATGGGCCTGGTGGTGAACCGGCCGCAAGAGCTGAACCTGGCTGATATTCTCGAGCAGCTGCGCCCGGACACCGAGCCGCCCGCCAGTTGCCTGCAGGTACCGATCTACAATGGCGGCCCGGTACAGACCGACCGTGGCTTCGTCCTGCACACCAACGAGTGCAGCTATCAAGCCACAGTCGAGCTCGATGGCCTGTCGCTGTCCACGTCCCAGGACGTGCTGTTCGCCATTGCCGACGGCATCGGGCCGAAGAAGAGCCTGATCACCCTTGGCTACGCCGGCTGGGAAGCCGGCCAGCTAGAGGCCGAATTGGCTGACAACGCCTGGCTGAACTGCCCGTTCGACCCCGAGATCATTTTTGGCCTGGCCAGCGAGATGCGTCTGGATGCCGCGGCGGCCAGCCTGGGCATCAACCTCAGCCTGCTGACCAACCAGGCGGGACACGCCTGATGGCCGAGCTGCGCCTGCTACTGGGCTTCGACTACGGCAGCAAGCAGATCGGCGTCGCCGTCGGCCAGGTGATCACCGGCCAGGCCCGTGAGCTTTGCACCCTCAAGGCCCAGAACGGCGTGCCGGACTGGGCCCAGGTGGAGAAGCTGATCAAGGAGTGGCAACCCGACGCCATCGTGGTTGGCCTGCCGCTGAACATGGACGGCACCCCCAGCGAAATGAGCGCCCGCGCCGAGAAGTTCGCCCGTCGCTTGAACGGCCGCTTCAACCTGCCGGTGCACACCCATGACGAACGCCTGACTACCTTCGAGGCCAAGGGCGAGCGCCTGGCCCGAGGCGGCCAGCGCGGCAGCTACCGCGACAACCCGGTCGACGCCATCGCCGCCGCCCTGCTCCTGCAAGGCTGGCTGGAGGCCAACACCGGGCAGTAACCCCCGATCATCGGTTTCAAGCCGGGCCAGCCCGGCACCCTGAGGAGCAAGCATGAGCCTACCCAATCCCGCCGAACTGATCCGGCAGATGGCCGTCGATCTTCGCGCCCACCTGAGCCGCCGCAACATCGCCGAGCCCCGTTTCATCGGCATCCGCACCGGTGGCATCTGGGTCGCCCAGGCCCTGCTCGAAGAACTGGGAAACGACAGCCCGCTCGGCACCCTGGATGTGTCCTTCTACCGCGACGACTTCAGCCAGAACGGCCTGCACCCGCAGGTACGCCCCTCGCAGCTGCCGTTCGAGATCGAAGGCCAGCACCTGGTGCTGGTCGATGACGTGCTGATGAGCGGTCGCACCATCCGCGCCGCGCTGAACGAGTTGTTCGATTATGGCCGCCCAGCCAGCGTGACCCTGGTCTGCCTGCTCGACCTGGACGCCGGCGAGTTGCCGATCCGTCCGAACGTGCTCGGCGCCACCCTGTCGCTGGCGCCCAATGAACGGGTAAAATTGACCGGACCCGCACCGCTCGCCCTCGAGCGCCAGGACCTCGCCTCCGCTTCCGCCCTTTAAGAGTCCCCCGCGATGACGCCAATCGACGCCAAGCGCCCGCTGCAGCTCAACGATCAGGGCCAGCTGCGCCACTTCCTCTCGCTCGACGGTTTGCCCCGCGAACTGCTGACCGAGATCCTCGACACCGCCGACTCCTTCCTGGAAGTCGGCGCCCGGGCCGTGAAAAAAGTCCCGTTGCTGCGCGGCAAGACCGTCTGCAACGTGTTCTTCGAGAACTCGACCCGCACCCGTACCACCTTCGAACTGGCCGCCCAGCGCCTTTCGGCCGACGTGATCACCCTGAACGTGTCGACCTCCTCGACCAGCAAGGGCGAAACCCTGTTCGACACCCTGCGCAACCTTGAAGCCATGGCAGCCGACATGTTCGTGGTACGCCACGCCGATTCCGGTGCCGCGCACTTCATCGCCGAGCATGTCTGCCCAGAGGTGGCCATCATCAACGGCGGCGACGGCCGCCATGCACACCCGACGCAAGGCATGCTCGACATGCTGACCATCCGTCGCCACAAGGGCAGCTTCGAGAACCTGTCGGTGGCGATCGTCGGCGATATCCTGCATTCGCGCGTCGCCCGCTCGAATATGCTGGCGCTCAAGGCCCTCGGTTGCCCGGACATCCGCGTGATCGGGCCAAAGACCCTGCTGCCGGTCGGGGTCGAGCAATACGGGGTCAAGGTCTATACCGACCTGGCCCAGGGCCTGAAGGACGTCGATGTGGTGATCATGCTGCGCCTGCAGCGTGAGCGCATGGCCGGCGGCCTGCTGCCGAGCGAGGGCGAGTTCTATCGCCTGTTCGGCCTGACCACCGCGCGCCTGGCCGCCGCCAAGCCCGATGCCATCGTCATGCACCCGGGGCCGATCAACCGCGGCGTGGAGATCGAGTCGGCAGTGGCCGACGGTGCCCAATCGGTGATCCTCAACCAGGTTACCTACGGCATCGCCGTACGCATGGCAGTGCTGTCCATGGCCATGAGCGGGCAGACCGCGCAACGTCAACTCGACCAGGAGAACGCCCTGTGAGCATCAGCATTCTTGGCGCCCGGGTCATCGACCCCAACAGCGGCCTGGACCAGGTCACCGACCTGCACCTGGATGGCGGCCAGATCGTCGCCATCGGTGCCGCGCCAGCTGGCTTCAGCGCCAGCCGCACCCTCCAGGCCGAGGGCCTGGTCGCCGCACCGGGCCTGGTCGACCTGGAAGTCGCCCTGCGCGAGCCCGGCTACAGCCGCAAGGGCAACATCGCCAGCGAAACCCGTGCCGCCGTGGCCGGCGGTGTCACCAGCCTGTGCTGCCCACCACTGACGCGGCCGATACTGGACACCTCGGCGGTCGCCGAGCTGATCCTCGACCGTGCCCGCGAGGCCGGCCACAGCAAGGTCTACCCGATCGGCGCCCTGACCAAGGGCCTGGAGGGCGAGCAACTGGCCGAGCTGGTCGCCCTGCGCGACACCGGTTGCGTAGCCTTCGGCAATGGCCTCAAGGGCTTCGGCAACAACCGGACGCTGGTGCGCGCCCTGGAATACGCCGCCACCTTCGACCTGACCGTGGTGTTCCACTCCCAGGACCGCGACCTGGCCCAAGGCGGCCTGGCCCATGAAGGCGCCATGGCCAGTTTCCTCGGCCTGCCGGGTATCCCCGAGAGCGCCGAGACCGTGGCCCTGGCGCGCAACCTGTTGCTGGTGGAACAGACCGGCGTGCGCGCGCACTTCAGCCAGCTGACCAGTGCACGCGGCGCGCGTCTGATCGCCCAGGCCCAGCAGCTCGGCCTGCCGGTTACCGCAGACGTTGCCCTGTACCAACTGATCCTTACCGACGAGGCTCTGCGCGACTTCTCCAGCCTGTACCATGTGCAACCGCCGCTGCGTACCCAGGCTGACCGCGACGGCCTGCGCGAAGCCGTGAAGTCCGGCGTGATCCAGGCGATTTCCAGCCATCACCAGCCGCATGAACGCGACGCCAAGCTGGCACCGTTCGGTGCCACCGAGCCAGGCATCAGCAGCGTCGAACTGCTACTGCCTCTGGCCATGACCCTGGTCGAGGACGGCCTGCTCGACCTGCCAACCCTGCTCGCACGCCTGACCAGCGGCCCTGCCGCCGCCATGCGCCTGCCGGCCGGCGAACTGAAGGTGGGTGGCGCCGCCGACCTGGTGCTGTTCGATCCACAGGCCTCGACCGTAGCGGGTGAGCAGTGGTACTCCAAAGGTGACAATTGCCCGTTCATCGGCCACTGCCTGCCGAGCGCGGTGCGTTATACCTTGGTCGATGGGCATATTTGCCACGAGCAACCCTGAGTCCCCCTGTAGGAGCGGGCTTGCCCGCGATAGCGTCTGTCCGGACAACTGCTATCGCGGGCAAGCCCGCTCCTACAGGAATACGGCACACGCCATCGAAACACCCGTGGTTGAAATCCTTCCCCCCGCCCCCATATGAGTCTGCATCAGGCATTTTCGCCCCGCTGCGTGGAGACTCTCCCTTGACCACCATCGTTTCAGTCCGCCGCCACGGTAAAGTCGTCATGGGTGGCGACGGCCAGGTTTCCCTCGGCAATACCGTGATGAAAGGCAACGCCAAGAAAGTCCGCCGCCTGTATCACGGCCAGGTCATCGCCGGCTTCGCCGGTGCCACCGCCGACGCCTTCACCCTGTTCGAGCGCTTCGAAGGCCAGCTGGAGAAACACCAGGGCCATCTGGTCCGGGCCGCCGTCGAGCTGGCCAAGGAATGGCGTACCGACCGCTCCCTGAGCCGCCTCGAAGCCATGCTTGCCGTCGCCAACAAGGACGCGTCCTTGATCATCACCGGCAATGGCGATGTGGTCGAGCCGGAAGACGGCCTGATCGCCATGGGCTCCGGTGGCGCCTACGCCCAGGCCGCTGCCCGTGCCTTGCTGAACAAGACCGACCTGTCGGCTCGCGAAATCGCCGAGACCGCCCTGAACATCGCCGGTGACATCTGCGTGTTCACCAACCACAACCTGACCATCGAGGAGCAGGACCTGGCCGAGTGATCAGTTGTTCTGGCGCCCGGCCCCGGCGGCCGGGCTTTTCCACGCTGACTCACTGCGCCCGAGGACCATCATTACCATGTCCATGACCCCCCGCGAGATCGTCCACGAACTCAACCGCCACATCATCGGCCAGGACGACGCCAAGCGCGCCGTGGCCATTGCCCTGCGCAACCGCTGGCGGCGCATGCAGCTCCCTGCCGAGCTGCGTGTCGAAGTGACCCCGAAGAACATCCTGATGATCGGCCCTACCGGCGTCGGCAAGACCGAGATCGCCCGGCGCCTGGCCAAGCTGGCCAACGCTCCGTTCATCAAGGTCGAAGCGACCAAGTTCACCGAGGTCGGCTATGTCGGCCGTGATGTCGAATCGATCATCCGCGACCTGGCCGATGCGTCGATCAAGATGCTCCGCGAGCAAGAAATCATCCGCGTGCGCCACCGCGCCGAAGACGCGGCCGAAGACCGCATCCTCGACGCCCTGCTGCCGCAGGCGCGCACCAGCAGCTTCGCCGAGGAAGCCGCCAGTTCCAACAGCGACTCCAACACCCGCCAGCTGTTCCGCAAGCGCCTGCGCGAAGGCCAGCTGGACGACAAGGAAATCGAGATCGAAGTCGCCGAAACCATGGGCGTCGAGATCGCCGCACCACCCGGTATGGAAGAGATGACCAACCAGCTGCAGAGCCTGTTCGCCAACATGGGCAAGGGCAAGCGCAAAGCACGCAAGCTGAAGGTCAAGGAAGCACTGAAGATGGTGCGCGACGAAGAAGCCAGCCGCCTGGTCAACGAGGAAGAGCTCAAGGCCAAAGCCCTGGAGGCCGTCGAGCAGCACGGCATCGTGTTCATCGACGAGATCGACAAGGTGGCCAAACGTGGCAACGTCGGCGGCGCCGATGTCTCCCGCGAAGGTGTGCAGCGCGACCTGCTGCCGCTGATCGAAGGCTGCACGGTGAACACCAAGCTGGGCATGGTCAAGACCGACCATATCCTGTTCATCGCCTCCGGCGCCTTCCACCTGAGCAAACCGAGCGACCTGGTACCCGAACTGCAAGGCCGCCTGCCGATCCGCGTCGAGCTCAAGGCCCTGACTCCAGAAGACTTCGAGCGCATCCTCAGCGAGCCGCACGCCTCGCTCACCGAACAGTACCGCGAGCTGCTCAAGACCGAAGGCCTGAACATCGAGTTCGCTCCGGAAGGCATCAAGCGCCTGGCCGAGATCGCCTACCAGGTCAACGAGAAGACCGAGAACATCGGTGCCCGCCGCCTGCACACCCTACTCGAGCGCCTGCTCGAAGAGGTGTCGTTCAGCGCCGGTGATCTGGCCAGCGCCCACAGCGACGCGCCGATCCGCATCGATGCCGAGTACGTCAACAGCCACCTGGGCGAGCTGGCGCAGAACGAAGACCTGTCGCGCTACATCCTCTAAAGCTGCAAGTGACAAGCCGCAAGCTGCAAGTTGACTCGTATCGACTTGAAGCTTGCGGCTTGCAGCGGGACTCTTGTAGCTTGAGGCTTGCAGCTTGAAGCCAAGAGAACACCGTCATGTCCAGATTGCCCACCGCAATCAATCTTCACAAAGCCTCCAAGACCCTGAGCCTGACCTACGGGCCCGACGAGGTCTATCACCTGCCCGCCGAATTCCTGCGCGTGCATTCCCCCTCCGCCGAGGTCCAGGGCCACGGCAATCCGATCCTGCAATACGGCAAGCTCGGCATCGGCCTGATCGGTCTGGAGCCGGCCGGACAATATGCACTGAAATTGACCTTCGACGACGGGCATGACAGCGGATTGTTCACTTGGGAGTACCTGGAGCAGTTGTGCCTGCGTCAGGAACAGCTGTGGGCCGAGTACCTCGACGAACTGCACAAGGCCGGAAAATCCCGCGATCCATCCGAGTCCGTGGTCAAGCTGATGCTCTAGTGCAGGGCTCCCAGGCTTTAGAGCGCATTTTCTAATTCAATCTGCTTGAATGCCTGAACGACGACCAATGAATGGCTGTCTTGCGCATTACTTCAAAGTCGGGTAACCAATGGAACTGGCAAGTTCCCTGCATCGTTTCCACTGTTTCAAGAGCGGGCGGGGCAAGGCCGGTATGTAGAGGTCGCGAGCGAAAGCAGGCTGTCTTCACACGCAGAAAAAACCGCAGCTCATCGCCGTAAGCATCCGGTCGCACCACCGCTGTTCGTTATCACTGGTCACCCGAGCAGCAGTACCGGGCTTTTGTCTGTGTACCCGTCCACAGCCACCCGGTACTCGTCTCAGGACAACGGAGCGTCGTAGATGAGTAACAAGAACAACGATGAGCTGCAGCGCCAAGCCTCGGAAAACACTCTGGGCCTGAACCCGGTCATCGGGATCCGCCGCAAGGACCTGCTGACCTCGGCGCGCACTGTGTTGCGCCAAGCTATCCGCCAACCCCTGCACAGCGCCAAGCATGTCGCGCACTTCGGCCTCGAGCTCAAGAACGTGCTGCTGGGCAAGTCCACCCTTCAACCTGAAAGCGACGACCGTCGTTTCAACGACCCTGCCTGGGCCCATAACCCGCTGTACCGCCGTTACCTGCAAACCTACCTGGCCTGGCGCAAGGAACTGCACGACTGGGTCGATAACAGCGACCTGTCGCCCCAGGACATCAGCCGCGGCAATTTCGTCATCAACCTCATGACCGAGGCCATGGCCCCCACCAACACTCTGGCCAACCCGGCAGCGGTCAAGCGTTTCTTCGAAACCGGCGGCAAGAGCCTGCTCGACGGCCTGTCCAACCTGGCCAAGGACCTAGTCAACAACGGCGGTATGCCCAGCCAGGTCAACATGGACGCCTTCGAGGTCGGCAAGAGCCTGGGTACCACCGAAGGTGCCGTGGTCTACCGCAATGACGTGCTGGAGCTGATCCAGTACCGCCCGATCACCGAGCAGGTACACCAACGCCCGATGCTGGTGGTGCCGCCGCAGATCAACAAGTTCTATGTCTTCGACCTCAGCCCGGAGAAGAGCCTGGCGCGCTTCTGCCTGCGCTCCAACCAACAGACCTTCATCGTCAGTTGGCGCAACCCGACCAAGACCCAGCGCGAATGGGGCCTGTCGACCTACATCGATGCCCTCAAGGAAGCGGTCGACGCAGTGCTGGCGATCACCGGCAGCAAGGATCTGAACATACTCGGCGCCTGCTCTGGCGGCATTACCTGCACCGCTCTGGTCGGGCACTACGCCGCGCTGGGCGAGACCAAGGTCAACGCCCTGACCCTGCTGGTGAGCGTACTCGACACCACAGTCGACACCCAGGTCGCCCTGTTCGTGGACGAGCAGACACTTGAGGCGGCCAAGCGTCACTCTTACCAGGCAGGTGTCCTGGAGGGCAGCGACATGGCCAAGGTATTCGCCTGGATGCGTCCCAATGACCTGATCTGGAACTACTGGGTCAACAACTACCTGCTCGGCAACGAACCACCGGTGTTCGACATCCTGTTCTGGAACAACGACACAACACGTTTGCCGGCCGCCTTCCATGGCGACTTGATCGAGATGTTCAAGAACAATCCGCTGATCCGCGCCGATGCCCTGGAAGTCTCCGGCACCCCCATCGACCTGAAGAAGGTCCACTGTGATATCTACAGCGTCGCCGGGACTGCCGACCACATCACTCCCTGGCATTCCTGCTACCGTTCGGCACAGCTGTTCGGCGGCAAGATCGAGTTCGTGCTGTCCAACAGCGGGCATATCCAGAGCATTCTCAACCCGCCCGGCAACCCCAAGGCACGCTACATGACCAGTACCGAACAACCAGCCTCTCCCCAGGAGTGGCAGGAAAACGCCATCAAGCACACCGATTCCTGGTGGCTGCACTGGCAGGCCTGGCTGGCCGAGCGCTCCGGCGAGCTGAAGAAGGCGCCAACGCGCCTGGGCAACCGCGCCTTCCCCGCCGGCGAAGCGGCGCCAGGGACCTACGTCCACGAACGTTGAGCACCACCGCCGTGACGGCTGCGGGCGTCACGGCGACTTATCCACCACAGGGTTTCGCGCATGCCGCAACCGTACATCTTCAGGACCGTCGAGCTGGATGGTCAGTCCATCCGCACGGCGGTCCGGCCAGGCAAGCCGCACTTGACGCCCTTGCTGATCTTCAATGGCATCGGCGCCAACCTGGAGCTGGTCTTCCCTTTCATCGAAGCCCTGGATCCGGACCTGGAGGTCATCGCCTTCGATGTCCCTGGCGTCGGCGGTTCGTCGACACCTCGGCATCCCTACCGCTTCCCCGGCTTGGCCAAGCTGACCGCGCGCATGCTCGACTATCTGGACTATGGCCAGGTCAACGTCATTGGCGTGTCCTGGGGCGGTGCGCTGGCCCAGCAATTCGCCCATGACTATCCCGAACGCTGCAAGAAGCTGGTGCTGGCGGCTACCGCTGCCGGGGCATTCATGGTGCCGGGCAAGCCCAAGGTCCTGTGGATGATGGCCAGCCCAAGGCGCTATGTGCAGCCTTCGCACGTGATCCGTATCGCCCCCATGATCTATGGTGGCGGCTTTCGCCGGGACCCCGACCTGGCCTTGTCGCATGCGGCCAAGGTGCGCTCCGGGGGCAAGATGGGCTACTACTGGCAACTGTTTGCCGGGCTCGGCTGGACCAGCATCCACTGGCTACACAAGATCCGCCAGCCCACCCTGGTACTCGCCGGGGACGACGATCCGCTGATCCCATTGATCAACATGCGCCTGCTGGCCTGGCGAATTCCCAATGCCCAGCTACACATAATCGACGACGGCCACCTGTTTCTCATCACCCGGGCCGAAGCCGTCGCCCCGATCATCATGAAGTTCCTCCAGCAAGAGCGCCAACGCGCAGTCATGCACCCCCGCCCCGCCTCTGGCGGTTGAGGGCAGTACTGCGGGGCCACGTGAGCGCTGCTCACACCGGCCGCTCTTGGATCGATCTGTTTGCAGATAATGGCCTGGACGAGGGAGTGTTGCCATGAAAGACAAACCGGCAAAAGGGACGACATCGGTCCCAGCCACGACCATGAACGCGCAGAATGCAATCACTGGCCTGCGCGGCCGCGACCTGGTCTCGACACTGCGCCATGTCAGCCGCCACGGTCTACGCAACCCCTTCCACACAGCCAAACACCTGTTGGCCCTGGGCGGCCAGCTGGGGCGTGTGATGCTCGGCGACACACCATACCAGCCGAACCCACGCGACAGCCGCTTCAGCGACCCGACCTGGAGCCAGAACCCCCTCTATCGGCGGGGCCTGCAAGCCTACCTGGCCTGGCAAAAGCAGACCCGCCTGTGGATCGATGACAGCCACCTTGACGCGGACGACCGGGCCCGCGCCCATTTTCTGTTCAACCTGCTCAACGACGCCCTGGCGCCGAGCAACTCCCTGCTCAACCCGATGGCGGTCAAGGAACTGCTCAATACCGGCGGCCTGAGCCTGGTGCGCGGCGTGGGCCATCTGCTGGACGACCTGCGGCACAACAACGGCCTGCCACGCCAGGTCGATCCGCAGGCTTTCGAAGTCGGCGGCAACCTGGCCACCACGCCGGGCGCCGTGGTCTTTCGCAACGAGCTGCTGGAGCTGATCCAGTACAAGCCGATGAGCGAGAAACAGTTCAGCCGGCCGTTGCTGGTGGTGCCGCCACAGATCAACAAGTTCTATATCTTCGACCTAAGCCCGGCCAATAGCTTCGTCCAGTACATGCTCAAGAACGGCCTGCAGGTCTTCATGGTCAGTTGGCGCAACCCTGACCCGCGCCACCGCGAATGGGGCCTGTCCAGCTATGTGCAGGCGCTGGAAGAAGCGCTCAATGCCTGCCGCAGCATCAGCGGCAACCGCGACCCCAACCTCATTGGCGCCTGCGCTGGCGGCCTGACCATGGCCGCTCTGCAGGGGCACCTGCAAGCCAAGCACCAGTTGCGCCGGGTGCGCAGCGCCACCTACCTGGTCAGCCTGCTCGACAGTCAGTTCGACAGCCCGGCAAGCCTGTTCGCCGACGAGCAGACCATCGAAGCGGCCAAGCGCCGCTCCTATCAACGCGGTGTGCTCGACGGCGGTGAGGTCGCGCGGATCTTCGCCTGGATGCGGCCCAACGACTTGATCTGGAACTACTGGGTCAACAACTACCTGCTCGGTAAGACACCGCCGGCATTCGACATCCTCTACTGGAACGCCGACAACACCCGCCTGCCCGCCGCCCTGCACGGCGACCTGCTGGACTTCTTCAAGCTCAATCCGCTGACCCACCCGGCCGGCCTGGAAGTCTGCGGTACGCCCATCGACCTCAAGCAAGTCAACCTCGACAGCTTTACCGTGGCCGGCAGCAACGATCACATCACGCCCTGGGATGCAGTCTACCGCTCGACCCTGCTGCTCGGCGGCGAACGACGCTTCGTGCTGTCCAACAGCGGACATATCCAGAGCATCATCAACCCGCCCGGCAATCCCAAGGCCTACTACCTCGAAAACCCACGCCTCTCCAGCGATCCGCGCGCCTGGTTCCACGACGCGCAACGCAGCGATGGCAGTTGGTGGCCCTTGTGGCTGGACTGGATCAGCCAGCGCTCCGGCAGCCTGAAGCCCCCCCGCAACGAGCTGGGCAACGCCACCTACCCTGCCCTGGACCCAGCGCCCGGCACCTACGTCATGGCGCGTTGAGCGGATGGCCCGGATGAAGACCCGCGATCGCATCCTCGAGTGCGCCCTGCAACTGTTCAACAGCCAGGGCGAGCCCAACGTCTCGACCCTGGAGATCGCCAACGAACTGGGCATCAGCCCGGGCAACCTCTACTACCACTTCCATGGCAAGGAGCCTTTGGTGCTGGGCCTGTTCGAACGCTTCGAGGAGGAACTGACACCACTGCTCGACCCACCGCTCGAGGTGCGGCTGGATGCCGAGGACTATTGGCTATTCCTGCACCTGATCGTCGAGCGCATGGCCCAGTACCGCTTCCTGTTCCAGGACTTGTCCAACCTGACCGGACGCCTGCCCAAGCTGGCCCGAGGCATGCGCAACCTGATCAACGCCCTCAAGCGCACTCTGGCCGCCCTGCTCGCCAGCCTCAAGGCCCATGGCCAGGTGACCAGCGAGACCCAGGCGCTAGGGCAACTGGTGGAGCAAATCACCCTGACCTTGCTGTTCTCCTTGGACTATCAAAGGGTGCTGGCCCGCGAAGGAGACGTGGGGGTCGTCGTGTACCAAGTGATGATGCTGGTGGCGCCACACCTGCAGCAACCGGCGCGGCAAGCGGCGGAACAGTTGGCGCTAAGGTATCTGGAAAGATGATAAGCGCGAGGTTTGCGCTTAACGAGATAGGAGCCAGCATCAGCTGGCGATGGCGAGCCAGCCCTCGCAGGTAGGTTGATACCTGGGGACTGGCTTGCGCAAACACCGAACGCTGCGGACTCAGGCCTGGCTGGCCGGGGGCACTGGCGCCGATGGGGTTGCCGTGGACGCTGCAGGCGCTGGCGCAGGGGCCGCCGCCGGTGCCGCGCTGGCCGCCGGTGCTACCGGCTTCGCTGCTGGTTTGGCCGGAGCCTTCTTCGCCGCTGGCTTCTTCGCCGCAGCAGGTTTTGCCGCAGTGGCCTTGGCTGCCGGCTTGGCGGCGGCGGTCTTGGCTGCTGGCTTAGCTGCTGGCTTGGCCGCAGAGGCTTTCGCCGCTGCGGTCTTGCTGGCGGCAGGCTTCGCCGCTGCGGTCTTAGCGGCTGGTTTAGCAGTTGGTTTGGCCGCAGCCTTGGCCAGCGGCTTGGCGGTGGTCTTGCTGGCGGCGGCCTTGGCCGATACCGGCTTGACCGAAGCACCGGTCAGCTTCTCGATCTGCTTGGTCAGGGTGTCGACCTGCTGGTGCAGGGCCTTGATCTCGTTGCGGCTCGGTACGCCCAGGCGCGAAATCGCGCTGTTCAGGCGCTTGTCGAAAGCCTCTTCGAGTTCGCCCCACTTACCCAGCGCGCGCTCCTTCACGTCAGTCACCCGCGAAGATGCCGACTTGGCACCGGCCTTGGCCGAGTCGACTGCACCCTTGGCCTGTTTTTCTGCCTTCTCACCATCCTTGACCAGGGAATCGAACAGCTTGCTGCCGTCCTGGTCGATCTTGGAGTAGATACCCAGGCCAGCCAACCAGATCTTGCGGGAATACTTTTCAATCCCCCCGACCCAGGAGCTGCCTTCTTTTTCAGTGTTCTTCTTGCCAGCCATCCTGCTCTCCTTATTGTTTGCGCGCGACACGCTCGAGCAACGCCGTCAGCTCCTCGAGCTTGATGGACAATGCCTCAACGTCATGTTTAGACGGAATGCCAATGCGATTCAAGGCACTGGCTACCCGCGCGTCGAAAGCCTTTTCGATTTTGTCGAGCTGAACTTCGACCTTGCCACGCACGCTGGTCAGTTCCTGCTTCACTTCATCGACTTGGCTGTTGGCTGCGTCGAGTTCGTGGTCGATGCGTTTCTTGCCACGTTTCTCGACACCTTCACCCGCCTTTATCAGCTCCTTGACGTACTCGGAGCCCTCCTGGCCTACGCGGCTATAGGCACCCAGGCCCGCCAGCCAGATCTTGCGCGCGTAGCCGCGCACCTCGCCCAGGGTGCTGCCCGGGACGTCGTCTTTTTTCTTCAGGGTCACTTTGGCCATGCTCTGCACCTCACGCTCATAAGGGAATGGAGGAACTGCCCACGGATCTCGGGCTTGAGCACAAGGTAGGGAGAAAAATTAGAATCCTCACCCTAAGAGCAGAAGCAAACCTAAAGCGACAAGCAAAGCCGGAGCGCCAGCATCAGGATGGAGCCTGGCTTGCCGCTTTAGCCGTCAGGCGAGGGCTTTGTCGAGGGCGCGCTCGATTTCGCTACGGATGGTTCCGCTCATCATCGACAGCATCATGCCCAGCTTGAGCTCGATGCGGATGCTGTCATCAAGGATCTGCACGCTGCCATTGGCACCGCTGCGCGACACCTCGACGCGGTCGCCATTCCACTTGGCCTTGAGGTCGTACTCGCGGGCCAGCCTGTCGACCAGGGCTTCAGCCTTTTCCCGCGCCGCTTCGCGGCCCAGGCTGTGTTTGCGTTCAACGCTGATCTGGGTCATGCATCCGATCCTGGGTAAAGAGACATACTCATTATGCCCGCACCCGCTCGACGGCACACCCCGCCAAGACAAATCCGCCCGTTCGCCCTAGAATGGCCGTAATTTTTTCCGGTGAAGCGATATGAACGATCAGCGCAAAGGCGACCACGCCGAACCCACCACCCATTTCGGCTACCAGAACGTGCCGGAGAGCCAAAAGGCCCAGAAGGTCGCCGAGGTTTTCCACTCGGTGGCAGCCAAGTACGACCTGATGAACGACATCCTCTCCGGCGGCATGCACCGCCTGTGGAAGCGCTTCACCATCGAGCTGTCCGGCGTGCGCAGCGGCAACCGGGTACTGGATATCGCCGGTGGCACCGGTGACCTGGCCGCCAAGTTCTCACGCCTGGTCGGCCCCACCGGCCAGGTGGTGCTGGCCGACATCAACGAATCGATGCTCAAGGTCGGCCGTGACCGCCTGCTCGACCGTGGCGTGGCCGGCAATATCGAGTTCGTCCAGGCCGACGCGGAGAAACTGCCGTTCCCGGACAACCACTTCGACTGCGTGACCATCGCCTTCGGCCTGCGCAACGTCACCCACAAGGAAGATGCCCTGCGCTCGATGCTGCGTGTGCTCAAGCCCGGTGGCCGCCTGCTGGTGCTGGAGTTCTCCAAGCCGACCAACAAGCTGATGTCCAGGGCCTACGACGCCTATTCGTTCGCGTTCATGCCCCTGGCTGGCAAGCTGATCACCAATGACTCCGAGAGCTACCGTTACCTGGCCGAGTCGATCCGCATGCACCCCGACCAGGAAACTCTCAAGGCCATGATGGTCGACGCCGGCTTCGATCGCGTCACCTACCACAACATGACCAGCGGCATCGTCGCCCTGCACCGGGGAATCAAGCCCTGATGCTCCTGGCCGGCCTTCTCGCCAGCGTCGAGCACGGCCTCAACCGTGTCCTGCGCATGGACAGCACGGCGCTGCCGCGCCTGGCCGCGCTCGAAGGCAAGGTGATTGCCATCGACTGCCGCCAGCCGGCCCTGCGCCTGTTCATCCTGCCCGACGAAGAAGGCTTGATGCTTGCCGCGCACTGGGAAGGCGAAGTCGATTGCACCCTGCGTGCGCCTGCGGGCAGCCTGGTGCAACTGGCCTTCGCCGGGGACAAGAACGCCGTGCTGCACAGCCCGCAGGTCGAGCTGCATGGCGACAGTGCGGTGTTGCTGGACCTGTTCGGCGTATTGCAGGACCTGGAGTTGGACTGGGAATACGAGCTGTCACGCTGGCTTGGCCCCGTGCCTACCGCATTGCTCGCCGGCCACCTGCGCCTGCGCGCCCGCTGGACCCGCGAAGGCCTGACGCGTTTCAGTCAGAACCTGTCCGAGTACCTGGCCGAAGAAGCCCGCACCCTGGTCGGCCAACGCGAGGCCGAAGCGGCCTTCCGCGGGCTCGATTCGATCAAGCTAGACATTGAACGCCTCGAGGCGCGCGTACAGCGCCTTGCCCGATCCCTTGATACCAGCGATAAAGCATGAAGCTGCTTGCCGTCCGCCGTCTGTTGCGCATCCAGCGCGTCGTGATCCGCTACCGTCTCGATGACCTGCTGTTCGACCTGCCCCTGCCCTGGTGGCTGCGCAGCCTGCGCCTGCTCATGCCCTGGCGCTGGCTGCCGCGCAAGCCATCCGAGCTCAGCCGCGGTGCCCGCCTGCGTCAAGCCCTGCAGGACCTGGGCCCGATCTTCATCAAGTTCGGCCAGTTGCTCTCGACCCGCCGCGATCTATTGCCCACCGACATTGCCGATGAGCTGATGCTGCTGCAGGACCGGGTGCCACCGTTCGACCCGAAGCAAGCCGTGGCACTGATCGAGGAACAGCTCGGTGCCAAGGTCAGCGAAGTCTTCAGCCGCTTCGATGTCGAGCCCCTGGCCTCGGCCTCGGTCGCCCAGGTGCATGCCGCACGGCTCAAGAGCGGCGAAGAAGTGGTGGTCAAGGTGGTGCGTCCCGGCCTCAAGCCAGTGATCGCCCAGGACCTGGCCTGGCTGTTCCTGATCGCCAAGGGTGCCGAACGCGTCTCCGCCGACGCCCGCCGCCTGCACCCGGTGGAAGTGGTCAGGGACTACGAGAAGACCATCTTCGATGAGCTCGACCTGCTGCGCGAGGCCGCCAACGCCAGCCAATTGCGGCGCAACTTCGAAGGTTCGGAGATGATGTACGTGCCCCAGGTGTACTGGGACCTGTGCCGCCCCAAGGTATTGGTGATGGAGCGGATCTACGGCGTGCCGGTCACCGACCTGGCGACCCTGGCCGACCAGCGTACCGACATGAAGATGCTCGCCGAGCGTGGCGTGGAGATTTTCTTCACCCAGGTGTTTCGCGACAGCTTCTTCCACGCCGACATGCACCCAGGCAACATCTTCGTCAGCACCGTCAAGCCCTGGAGTCCCCAGTACATCGCCATCGACTGCGGCATCGTCGGCAGCCTCACTCCCGAGGACCAGGACTACCTGGCGCGCAACCTGTTCGCCTTCTTCAAACGCGACTATCGCCGGGTCGCCCAGTTGCACATCGACTCCGGCTGGGTACCCGCGCAGACCAAGCTCAACGAGTTCGAGGCAGCGATCCGCACCGTGTGCGAACCGATCTTCGAGAAGCCACTGAAGGACATCTCCTTCGGTCAGGTGCTGATGCGCCTGTTCCAGACAGCCCGGCGCTTCAACATGGAGGTCCAGCCACAGCTGGTGTTGCTGCAAAAGACCTTGCTCAATATCGAAGGCCTGGGCCGCCAGCTGTATCCCGACCTTGACCTATGGAGCACCGCCAAGCCCTTCCTCGAACGCTGGATGCGCGAGCGCATGAGCCCGAAGACGGTCATCGGCAACCTGCAGAGCCAAGTCGAGCAACTGCCGCACCTGGCGGACATGACCCGTGACCTGCTCGAGCGGCTGTCGCACCCCCACCTGAACGACCCGGAAATGCCACAGCAGCGCCAAAACGATGGCTGGGCACTGCGCCTGCTCGGCGCGGGGCTGCTGGGCGGTGGTGCGACCCTGGCCGCCGGCGCTGCCAGCCTCAGCGCGCCGGCCGCCTGGCCGGCCTGGCTGATGCTCGCTGCCGGACTTTATCTGATCGTGCGCCGATAGCCAGCCGCGCTGCTGGCTGGCACACTAGCGCAAGGGCCCGGTACAGGAGCGGGCCTGGTTTTGGAGTCGACGATGAAAGACTGGCTGGACGAGATCAAGTGGAACAGCGATGGCCTGGTACCGGCAATCGCCCAAGACCACAAGACCGGGCGCGTACTGATGATGGCCTGGATGAACCGCGAATCCCTGGCCCTGACCGCCGCTGAGCATCGCGCCATCTACTGGTCGCGCTCACGTGGCAAACTGTGGCGCAAGGGTGAAGAATCGGGGCACGTGCAGAAGCTGCATGAGATACGCCTGGACTGCGACGCTGACGTGATCATCCTGATGGTCGAGCAACTGGGCCATATCGCCTGCCACACCGGCCGCGAGAGCTGTTTCTACCGGGTGTTCGAGGACGGCCAGTGGAAAATCGTCGACCCGGTCCTCAAGGATCCGGATGCCATCTACAGCGCAGGACACTGACATGAGCGACACCCTGACCCGCCTCGCCGAAGTGCTTGAAGCCCGCAAGAACGCGGCACCCGACAGTTCCTACGTGGCCAGCCTGCATCACAAGGGGCTGAACAAGATCCTGGAAAAGCTCGGCGAGGAATCGGTAGAGACCATCATCGCCGCCAAGGACGCCGCCAACAGCGGTGATTGCAGCGATGTCATCTATGAAACCGCCGACCTGTGGTTCCATAGCCTGGTCATGCTCAGCGCGCTGGGCCAGCATCCGCAGGCCGTGCTCGATGAACTGGAGCGCCGCTTCGGCCTGTCCGGGCACGCGGAAAAGGCCGCACGCCAGCCGTCGGCCTAACTGAATAAAATCCGAGGAGTGCACCATGGGTATTTTTGACTGGAAACACTGGATCGTCCTGCTGGTAGTCGTGGTGCTGGTGTTCGGCACCAAGAAGCTGAAGAACCTCGGCAGCGATCTGGGCGAATCGATCAAGGGCTTCCGCAAGGCCATGAACGAAGAAGAGTCCAAACCGGCCGAGCCAACCCCACCACCGGCACAACCCGTCCAGTCCCAGACTTCCGCGCCGCAGAACCCGCCGCACACCATCGACGGCCAGGCCCAACCGGTCCAAGAACCGACCCGGAAAGACTGACCGATGTTCGGGATCAGCTTCAGCGAGCTGCTGCTCGTCGGCCTGGTAGCCCTGCTGGTGCTCGGCCCCGAGCGCCTGCCGGGCGCCGCGCGCACTGCTGGCCTGTGGATCGGCCGGCTCAAGCGCAGCTTCAACAGCATCAAGCAGGAAGTCGAGCGCGAGATCGGCGCCGATGATATCCGCCGCCAGTTGCACAACGAACACATCCTCTCCATGGAGCAGGAAGCACGGAAAATCCTCAACCCACAGACTCCGACTGCGGACACGCCGGTCACGCCTGCAAGCCCCGAGGCGCCAACGCCGCCTGTCGAGAGCAGCACCAGCACCGCTGAGCCGCTCCCCGGCACGGCGTCCGAGCCGACACAACCGCCACGAGCCCCATGAGCGAAATCCCGGAAAACGACCAGCCGATGCCGCTGGTCTCGCACCTGACCGAACTGCGCACGCGCCTGTTGCGCTGCGTTGCTGCCATCTTCCTGATCTTCGCCGGGCTGTTCGCCTTCGCGCAGCAGATCTACACCCTGGTCTCGGCGCCGCTGCGCGCCCACTTGCCAGCTAATGCGACGATGATCGCCACCGACGTGGCCTCGCCGTTCCTGACGCCGTTCAAGCTGACCATGATCGTCTCGCTGTTCCTGGCCATGCCGTTCATCCTGCAACAGATCTGGGGCTTTATCGCACCGGGCCTGTACCGCCATGAAAAGCGCATCGCTATTCCATTGCTGATTTCCAGCATCCTCCTGTTCTACGCCGGGATGGCCTTCGCCTACTTCCTGGTGTTCCCGCTGATCTTCGGCTTCTTCGCCAGCGCCACGCCCGAAGGCGTATCGATGATGACGGACATCTCCAGCTACCTGGACTTCGTCATGACCCTGTTCTTCGCCTTCGGCGTAGCCTTCGAGATCCCGGTGGCCGTGGTGTTGCTGGTGTGGATCGGCGTGGTCGACGTGCAATACCTGAGGAAGATCCGCCCCTACGTGATCATCGGCTGCTTCGTCGTCGGCATGATCCTGACCCCGCCGGACATCTTCTCCCAGACCCTGCTGGCCGTACCCATGTGGCTACTGTTCGAGATCGGCGTGCTGTTCGGCGGCCTGATCCGCAAACGCAGCCAGACCCGCGAAGACGCCGCGGACGACCACAACGACCAGCCGCCAGCGACCCAACCGTGAACCTGCTGCTACTCGAAGACGCCGACTTCATCGCGGCCGACCGCGTGGTCCTGGCTGACCGGCGTTTTACCCACATGCAAGAGATCCACCGGGTCGAAGTCGGCGACAGCCTGCGTGTCGGCCAGCTCGGCGGCCTGATGGGCAAGGCCACGGTGCTGCGCCTGAATGGGCATGAGGCCGAGCTCGAGGTCAACTTCGAGCAGGCGCCGCCCGCCAAGCTGCCCTTGACCCTGGTCCTGGCCTTGCCCCGGCCAAAGATGCTGCGCCGGGTCTTCCAGACAGTCGCCACCCTGGGCGTACCGCGCCTGATCCTGGTCAACAGCTACCGGGTCGAGAAGAGCTTCTGGCAAACCCCGTTCCTCACCCCAGGGGCGATACGCGAGCAACTTGTCCTCGGCCTGGAACAGGCCCGCGACACCGTATTGCCGGAAGTGATCATCGAGAAACGTTTCAAGCCGTTCGTCGAGGACCGCCTGCCGGCCATCGCCGATGGCACCGTGGGCCTAATCGGCCACCCCGGGCCCTACCCAGCCTGCCCACGGGCGGTGGACCACCCCGTGACCCTGGCCATCGGCCCAGAAGGTGGCTGGATCCCCTATGAGGTCGAGCTACTGGGCAAGGCAGGACTGAGCCCGGTACAGCTTGGTGACCGTATCCTGCGGGTCGAAACCGCTGTTACAGCCCTCTTATCTCGTCTTTTCTGACAACAACTCCAGGCTTTCCTACGTCAAGTTTTGTGACTCCAGGCCGATGTACTGGCAAAACGATATTCAGCAAAGCTGATCGCTAGGGAGTCCACCATGTACCGTTGGTTAGCCCAGACTCTGGGCAAT
Source organism: Pseudomonas sp. X10 (assembly GCF_054889225.1). Classification (NCBI taxonomy): domain Bacteria; kingdom Pseudomonadati; phylum Pseudomonadota; class Gammaproteobacteria; order Pseudomonadales; family Pseudomonadaceae; genus Pseudomonas; species Pseudomonas sp. X10. Next base: position 5,288,665 of record NZ_CM142677.1, read on the forward strand.
GTGAGCGTCAATCGCAAACTGGGCATCGGCTTCAGCCTGGTCCTCCTGCTGACACTGGCCATCACCCTGACCGGTTGGCTGGCGCTCACCGGCATCATCGACCGGTCCGGCAAGCTCAGCGGTATCGCGCAGATCCTCCAGGACACTCAGGAACTGCGCATCACCCGGCAGAACTATGAACGCAACCGGGATGCCGCCAGCGAGGCGGAAATGAAAAAGCTCCTGACCGGCCTCGAGCAACAGACGCAGAAGATGCAGCAGCGTCTCAGCAGCCCCGACGAACTGCAGCACCTGGAACAGCAGCGCGAAGCCGTGCGCCAGTACCAACAGGCCTTCGACAGCCTGCAGCAGGCAGGGCAACACCGCGAAGCCAGCCGCGAGATGCTTGGTAGCACTGCCGACAAGGCGGCCGAGGTGATCGCCCAGGCCGAGCGACGCCTGTTGCAGGCCGGCGATATCAGCCCGTACCAGAGCACGGTCCAGGCCAGCAAACTGCTGCAACAGGCACGCTTCCAAGTGCGCGGCTACACCTACAGCGGCCAGGCCGAATACCAGAAGACAGCTCTAGACGCTATCGACCAGGCTGCCGCAGTGCTCAAGGAGTTGCCCGCCAGGCTGCCAGCCGAATACGCCGCCAACCTCGACGAGGCCGGCCAGGCCCTGGCCGGTTATCGCGATGCGGTGATCCAAGTCGGTGCAGCCCAGTCTGCCAGCGAACAAGCCCTGCAACACATGGCTACGCAGGGCCAGGTGCTGATCAGCGCCAGCCAGGCACTGACCCAGTCGCAAACTGAAAAACGCGACCAAGACGCACAGCAGGCCAAGTCCACACTGATCGTCGCCACCCTGCTGGCCCTGGTGTTGGGCATCCTCTCCGCGTGGGCGATCACCCGGCAAATCATCATCCCTCTGCGCCAGACCCTGGCGGCCGCCGAACGTGTCGCCAGCGGCGACCTGCGCCATGACCTGGCGGTGAACCGCCGTGATGAACTGGGCCAACTGCAAGCCAGCATGCAACGCATGACCCAAGGCCTGCGCGAGCTGATCGGAGGCATTGGCGACGGTGTCACCCAGCTCGCCAGCGCAGCCGAGGAGCTCTCGGCGGTGACCGAACAGACCAGCGCCGGGGTCAACAGTCAGAAAGTCGAGACCGATCAAGTCGCCACGGCCATGAATGAGATGACCGCCACCGTCCAGGATGTCGCCCGCAACGCTGAGCAAGCTTCGGAGGCGGCACTGATGGCCGACCAGCAGGCACGGGAAGGCGACCGGGTGGTCGGCGAGGCGATCGCTCAGATCGAGCGCCTGGCCAATGAAGTCCTGCACTCCAGCGAAGCCATGGGTGAACTGAAGGCCGAAAGCGACAAGATCGGAAGCGTGCTGGACGTGATCAAGTCGGTGGCGCAGCAAACCAACCTGCTGGCGCTCAACGCCGCCATCGAAGCTGCTCGCGCCGGCGAAGCCGGTCGTGGCTTCGCCGTGGTCGCCGACGAGGTGCGCAGCCTGGCCCAGCGCACCCAGGCGTCGACCGAAGAAATCGAAGAACTGATTGCCGGACTGCAGAACGGTACTCAGCGGGTAGCCAGCGTCATGGACAACAGCCGCAGCCTGACCGACAGCAGCGTGGAGCTGACCCGGCGCGCCGGTGGCTCGCTGGACACCATCACCCGCACCGTGTCGTCGATCCAGGCAATGAACCAACAGATCGCCACGGCTGCCGAGCAACAGAGCGCGGTGGCCGAAGAGATCAACCGCAGCGTGATGAACGTACGCGATATCTCCGACCAGACCTCGGCGGCCAGCGAGGAAACGGCCTCCTCCAGTGCCGAGCTGGCACGTCTGGGCAACCACCTGCAAAACCTGGTGAGCAAGTTCAGGCTGTAACGCCCCCTATAGGCGCTGGCGTCAGCTCGCGCCTATAGGCACCACACCACGAAAAAGCCTACCAACACGTCCGAATCCTCCTACGCCTTTTGAAGGTCCAGCTTGAGGCCCCACGGCCGATGAGCAAAGAAGGCCTGGCCCGCTGGATCCCCCGGCGTGCACCGCTTTCCAACAGGTAGGAGATTCATCATGGTCGGACCCATCAACCGGATGCTCGGCAACCTGAGCGTAAGACTCAAACTCACTCTGGGCTTTGCCACTGTCCTGCTGCTGACACTGGTCACCACACTTACAGGCTGGATCGCCTTGGGCAACGCCATCGAGCGTGCTGACAAGCTGAACGAAATCGGCCTGCTCACCGACATCATCAAAGACCTGCGCGCCGAACGTATCACCTTCCGGGTGCTTGCCGACGAGCAGAGCAAGGCCCAGATCAACCAAGCGCTGAACCAGCTCGATGGCCTGGTCGCCAGCATGCAGCAGCGTTACACCAATGAGCAGGACCGCCAGACTGTCGGCCCTATGCAGCGGCAACTGCAGCGCTATCGGCAGGATTTCGAGGCCTTGCAGCAAGCCGTTGCCTCTCGCCAGCAACTGCAGCAGGACTTGCAACAGCAGGAAACACGCCTGACAGATGCGATCGATAGCCTGCAACGCCAGGTACTGCTGCGGATGTCCAGTGACAGCCAGCAGTCTGGCCAGGGCAATGTGCTCGGCCTGATGGAGGCCTTGGCGCGGCATGTCGATACGGCCAACCAGCAGAGTCTGGTGCCCGCTTACACCTTCTCGCCATTGGAGCGTTTCGAAAGCGTCGGGCAGAAAGCCCTGGAAGCCGCCGAAACCAGCTTGGCCCAGCTGCTGCAAAGGCTGCAGCGCCTTGACCTGCCCCGTCCCCCACTGGAGCGCCCCGGCATCGAACTGGGCAAGTACCGCAGCAACCTGGAGGCGTACCGGCGCATGGCCATCCGTGTCGAACAGTTGCAGTCAAACATGGAAGCGCTGGGCGATCAGTTAGGTGAGGCCGGAGAGCACCTGAGCGACAACCAGGTCGTGCAACGCGACCAGGAGAGCAGCGCGGCGCGCACCTTGATGACCAGCGTGGCAGTCTTGGCCTTGGTCATTGGCATCCTGGCCGCGTGGCTGATCACCCTGCAAATCACCCAACCGCTACGCCAGACCCTGGCCCAAGCGTCGAGGATCGCACGCGGCGACCTCAGCCAGGTGCAAATGACAGAGCGGTGCGATGAACTGGGGCAATTGCAAGACAGCATGCGCGACATGACCTTCAGCCTGCGTGAGCTGCTGGGCGGCATCGACCAGGGCGTCACCCAGCTGTCGGCTGCCGTCGAGCAACTGGCGACAGCCAGCGAGGAGACCAAAGTCCGCGTCAGCCAACAGAAGGAAGAAACCGACCAGGTTGCCACGGCCATGAACCAGATGAGCGCTACAGTCCAAGAGGTGGCGCACAGTGCCGAGCAAGCCTCGGCAGCGGCGACCACCGCCGATCACCAAGCACAGCTGGGCGATCAAGTGGTCGCCGAGGCGATCGCCCAGATCGAACAACTGGCCGGCCAGATGGACCATTGCCTAGATGCCATGCACAACCTGGCTGGAGAGAGCCAGCGTATTGGCAGCATCCTTGACGTGATCAAGTCGGTCTCCGAACAGACCAACCTGCTGGCGCTCAACGCCGCCATCGAAGCCGCCCGAGCCGGTGAGGCTGGCCGCGGCTTCGCCGTGGTGGCCGACGAAGTCCGGGGCCTGGCACAGCGCACCCAGCAATCGACCGAGGAGATAGAGCAGTTGATCGGTAACCTGCACCATGGCACCGACCAGGTCACGGGCCTGCTCGACAGCAGCAAGCGCCTCACCGAACAGAGCGTGGCGTTGAGCCGTAAGGCCGGCAGTGCCCTGGGCCAGATCACCGACACGGTCTCGACCATCCAGGGCATGAACCAGCAGATCGCCACCGCCAGCGAACAGCAAAGCGTGGTCGCCGAGCAGATCAACCGCAATGTGATCAACGTGCGCGACGTGTCGGACCAGACCAGCACGGCCAGTGAGCAGACCGCAGCGTCAAGCGGCGAACTGGAACAGCTGGGCAAGCAACTGCGCAGCATGGTGGGCAGGTTCAGCCTGTAGATACTTGTGATCGACACTCAGCGGGTAGGAGCTAGCGTTAGCCGGCTCCTACAGGCTCGTGTAGGTGGCCTACAGCACCTGGCGCAGGAACGCCTGGGCCCGCAGGTCCTTGGGTGCGCTGAAGAACTGCTGGGGAGGCGAGTCTTCCAGCAGCTTGCCATGGTCGAAGAACAGCACCCGGTCGGCCACTTCCCGGGCAAAGCCCATTTCGTGGGTGACGCAGACCATGGTCATGCCTTCCTGGGCCAGGGTCTTCATGACATCCAGCACTTCGCCGACCATCTCCGGGTCCAGCGCCGAGGTCGGCTCGTCGAACAGCATGACCTTCGGGTCCATCGCCAGGGCGCGGGCGATGGCCACGCGTTGCTGCTGACCACCCGATAAGCGCGAAGGATATTCGTTGGCCTTCTCGCCGATGCCGACCTTCTCCAGCAACGCCCGGGCCTTGGCCTCACGCTCGGCCTTGCCGCGCTTGCGCACCACCTTCTGTGCCAGGCACAGGTTCTCCAGCACGGTCATGTGCGGGAACAGATTGAAATGCTGAAACACCATGCCGACTTCACGACGGTAGGCATTGATGTCGGTCTTCGGGTCGTCCAACTGCAGACCGTCGATGGCCACATGGCCCTCATCGAAGTCCTCCAGGCCGTTGAGGCAGCGTAGGAAGGTCGACTTGCCCGAACCCGACGGGCCCAGCACCACCACCACTTCGCCCTTGGCAACGCCGGTGGTGACGTTGTCGACCGCACGCACCACCTGGCCACGGGTGTCGAAGACTTTTACTAGATCTCGGACTTCAATCACTTTGCGCAAGCCTCCGCTCGAGCCGGCTGGCGAAGTGCGACAGCGGCAGGTTGATCAGCAGGTACAAACCTGCCACGCAGAACCAGATCTCGAAGGTCGAGAACGAAGTAGTGATCGCCTCGCGGCCACTCTTGGTCAATTCGGTGATGGCGATCACCGACACCAGCGACGTGTCCTTGACCAGGCTGATGAACTGCCCGGCCAGAGGCGGCAGCACACGCTTGAACGCCTGTGGCAGGATCACATGGCGCATCGACTGGCTGGTGTTGAGCCCCAGCGAGCGGGCCGCCTCGCCCTGCCCCTTAGCGATCGACTGCACGCCAGCCCGGACGATCTCGGCCACATAGGCGCCGGTGAACAGCGCCAGCGCCGCCACCCCGGCGAACTCGCGGGACAGGTTGAGCACGGTGCCGATGAAAAAGTAGAAGATGAAGATCTGCACCAGCAGTGGCGTACCGCGCACCAGTTCGACATATACCGTCGACAGATCGCGCAGCGTCGGGTTGCTCGACAGCCGGCACAACCCTGCAAACAGGCCAATCACCAGGCCGAACGCACCGGACACCACAGAGATCCACAGGGTGGTCCACAGGCCCCAGGCCAACGGGCCCGCAGCCCAATGGCGGGTCACGCCAACCAGGTCGCCTTCAGCGACATCGTCGCCCCGGCTCACCTGCACGCTGTTCCGTTCGACTTCCAGTACCTGTTCGTCGCCATCCTCGTCACGCAAGGTGACACGGGCCATATCGCCCTGAAGGACGATGTCCTCCACCGTGCCATATCCAGCGGCGCGCTGGGCGTCCTCGGCCTGGTAGGCGAAATACTGCGGCACCCGGTTCCAGCGCCACTCGTAGGAAATCATCGAAGTGGCAAAGTAGAGGCTGACCGCCAGGCCCACCAGGACCAGTGCGGTCAGCCCGTGCCAGGGCCACTGGGCTTTCTTGTGTTTGATCACGTCGGGTAATTCCGTAGATGCGAATGCCAAAAAGTCGCAAGCCGCAAGCTACAGGCCGCAAGAAAAAGCCAGGACGTGCACCGCCCCGCTTCTTCTTGCAGCTTGCAACCTGCGGCTTGTGGCTGGCCCTTATTCCATTTCCTTCAGCCAGTCGGTGTTCTTGAACCACTTGTCGTGGATTCGATCGTAGGTACCGTCGTGCTTGATCTGGTGCAGGAAGTTGTTGATGAAGTTGATGCTGTCGTAGTCGCCCTTCTTCAGACCGAAGGCCAGCGGCTCGTAGGTGAACGGCTCGTCGAGGAACAGCAGCTTGCCAGCACCGGCCTTGTTCACCGCGACCACGTTGTAGGGGGCGTCGTAGACGAAGGCGTCGGCCTTGCCGTTGACCACGTCCATCACCGCTTCCTGCTCGTTGTCGTAGCCATGGTACTTGGCCTTGCTGATCAGCTTCTTGGCGACCATCTCGCCAGTGGTGCCGAGCTTGGAGGTGATGCGGTAGTCAGCGCTGTTCAGGTCTTTGTAGGACTTGACCTTGTCTGCCAGCTCCTTGCGGATCAACAGGGTCTGGCCGACCACGATGAAGGGCTCGCTGAAGTTCAGGCGCAGGTTACGCTCCTGGGTCAGGGTCATGCCGCTGCCGATCATGTCGAACTTGTTGGTCAGCAGGGCCGGGATGATGCCGTCATACGCAGTGGAGACGGTCTCCAGCTTGACGCCCATGGACTTGGCCATGGCCTTGAGGATGTCCACTTCGAAGCCGATGATCTCACCGCGCTTGTTGGTCATCTGGAACGGCATGTAGGTCGGGTCCATGCCTACACGCAGGGTGCCGCGCTTGACCGCGTCTTCGATGGCGCCCGCCTGGGCGGTCGTGACCGCGACCAGCGCGGCGACAGCGACCAGCAGTCGCGACAGGTATTTCTTCATCATCACCAGGTCCCCTAGCAAGAAATAGAGCGAACTTTATTGTTGGAAGCGAACGGTTTACAGACCGATGCGCAATATCGGGAGGGATGCTAACGCATGCGCGGCTCGGGACCTAGAGCCGGGGGGGACTTTGTTGGCCAAAACATCGGCAATCCCGCTGCTTGGCGTAATGCTGTTCACTTAAGCAGGAGTGCCTTCAGTTAGGGCTACGCAGCGGCCCCAAAGCATGCAACAGATGTCTTAAATGAACAGCATTACACTCCTGCAGAGGCCTATGGCCCAGACTGCAGGAGCAGACTGACGGCAACGGGCCGCGACGCGGCCCTGGAGCACCCCGTCAGGCCCCGGCCAGCGTGGGCTGGGCCTGGCCCTCGGGATGCAGTGGCAGCAACGGCGAGTGCGGGTCGCTGGCAATCGAGTTGCGCCAAACGCCCAGCCAGGCCTCGCTTTGCTCGGCCCAGACCCGCTCGTGCAAACGCGTCAGGGCCACCGGGTCGCTCAACAACGCCAGGCGGGTATTGCCATCCAGACCCTCGGGGCCAGCCTCCAGGGCCATGGCGATACGCTCGGCGCGCAGCGCCTCGACTGGCTCGGCCAGGCCGTGACGGGCCGTGCCCATGGCGCAAGCCAGAGCATTCTGGCGAGGGTCGACCACAGCGCGAACAAAACCGTCGTTGAGCGCGTGCCAGCGGTTCTCATGGGTGTACTGGTCAGTGGCGAGCAACTCAGGCGGGGTGGCGTACTCTTCAGGGATCAGAAACAGCTTCTCATCCTTGGCGCGCAAACCCAGCTTGACCCGGCTGGAGATCACCGACACCGGGATCGACAGCATCAACGAGCCGACGATCGGCACCAGCCACCACAGGAAGCTCGGGTTCAGCCAGGCCACCAGCAGGGCCCAGGCTAGGCCCAACAGGGTCTGCGGGCCATGGCGGCGCACCGCTTCGCTCCACGAGGTGGAGTCGTCGTCGCGCTGTGGCGAGTTCCAGGTTGCCGCCCAGCCGAGGAACGCAGCCAGCACGAAGCGGGTGTGGAACACCATGCGCACCGGTGCCAGCAACATGGAGAAAAGCATCTCCAGCAACATCGACAGGGTTACCTTGATACGCCCGCCGAATTCCTTGGCGCCCTTGGCCCAGATCAGGATGATGCTGAGCAGCTTGGGCAGGAACAGCAGCACGATGGTGGTGGAGAACAGCGCGATGGCCTTCTCCGGATGCCACTGCGGCCACAGCGGGTAGAGCTGGAATGGCTCGAGGAAATACTGCGGCTCCATCAGGGTATTGGTCGCCAGCAGCGCGGTCGAGAGCACCAGGAAGAAGAACCACAGCGGCGCCGATAAGTAGGACATTACGCCAGTGAGGAACACCGCACGGTGTACCGGGTGCATGCCCTTGACCAAGAACAGTCGGAAGTTCATCAGGTTGCCATGACACCAGCGACGGTCCCGCTTGAGCTCGTCGAGCAGGTTCGGCGGCAACTCCTCGTAACTGCCCGGCAAATCGTAGGCGATCCACACGCCCCAGCCGGCACGACGCATCAGCGCAGCTTCGACGAAGTCGTGGGAAAGGATCGCCCCGGCAAAGGCGCCCTTGCCCGGCAACGGCGCCAGGGCACAGTGCTCGATGAAGGGTTTCATGCGGATGATCGCGTTATGGCCCCAGTAGTGCGACTCACCCAATTGCCAGAAGTGCAGGCCTGCGGTGAAAAGCGGGCCGTAGACACGGGTGGCGAACTGCTGCATGCGCGCATACAGAGTGTCCATGCCAGAAGCCTTGGGCGCGGTCTGGATGATACCGGCATCGGGGTTAGCCTCCATCAGGCGCACCAGGCTGGTCAGGCATTCGCCGCTCATCACGCTGTCGGCATCGAGCACCACCATATAGCGATACTCGCCGCCCCAGCGGCGGCAGAAGTCGTCGAGGTTGCCGCTCTTGCGCTTGACCCGGCGACGGCGGCGGCGATAGAAGATGCGCCCGAAACCCTTGGCTTCGCGACAGACCTCCAGCCAGGCTTGCTGTTCGGCGACGGCGATGTCGGTGTCATTGGTATCGCTGAGCACGAAGAAGTCGAAGCGATCCAGGTCACCTGTGGCGGCCACCGACTCGAAGGTCGCCCTCAGGCCGGCAAAGACCCTCGGTACGTCCTCGTTGCAGATCGGCATGACAATCGCGGTACGCGCGTGCGCAGCGATCGGCTCGCTGCCCGCGCTACTGCCGGAGATCCGGTACTTGTCACGCCCGGTGAGCAGCTCGAGGAATCCCATCAACGCGGTCCAGAAGCCCGCGGACACCCAGCAAAAGAGGATGCCGAAGAGGATCAGGATGCTGGTCTGCAGGGCATAGGGCCAAACCTGGGTCACGGTCTGCAGCACAGGCTGGTTGAGCACCTCGTCGAACTCGAAGAAGGACCAGCCCTGATAAGGCAGGATGCCCTTCATGTACCAGCCCGCGACCAGGGTCTGGCCGAGCATCAGGGCCAGCAGGATGTAGCGGCGCAGGGAGCCAACCCAGCGCCAGCGCGCCTTCGGCAGCTCGCGCTTGACCGGCGCAGGAGCGTTGGTGCGGCCAGTCAGGCGGCGCCAGCCACGGATCAGGATATTGGTGCGCCACGGCTCGGGAATGACCCGGGTGCGCTGGATCGGTGGCGCAATCTTCAGGCTCAACCGGCCACCGGCGTCGACGCCGAGCATCTCGGCGTCTTCCAGCTCGGCGGCCGTTCCCAAGGTCAGCCGGCTACCGACCGAGGCCTGGACAGCCTCGGCGGGGTTGCTGGCAGGCTGTGCCGAAAGGCGTTGGTGCAGTTCGCTGAACGACGAGCAACGGGCCAGTTCGGCGCGCTGCTCGTCACTCAGTGGTAGATGGGCCAGGTACTCGCCAAGCGACTCTGGCCGTGCGCTTGAGTTACTCATCGGCAGGCAACTGATAGCTCCAGGTTTCGGTCAGCACTTTTTCAGTGGTGGCCGGGGCCTCGGTGGTGGTCGCCGCATCGGCGGCAGGCTGCTCGGCTGGCTTGTCGGCCTTGCCGGCTTTCTCGGCCTTGACGTGCTTGGCACCGGCCTTGTCCTGCTTGCTGTCCTTGGCTGGCTTCGCTGCCTCGACCGGTACATCACGCACTAGCGCAGCACGCATCTCGACCGACTTGCCCGGGTCCTTGATCTTCATCCGCAGGGTCAGGCGCCAGCCCTTGGTTTCAGGGTTGTAGCGCAGGTTGTTTTCGATCAGCTCGGCATTATCGTCGACGCTGACCTGGCTACGCAGCGCGGTGTCCTCCGGCAGGGCCGCGAGGGCCGGGCCTTCGAAGTCGACCAGGAAGGCGACGCTGCCGTCAGGCTGGCGGATCAGGTTGGATTGCTTGACGTCACCGGTCGAACGCAGGGTCTGCTTGACCCAGCCCAGGTCCGGCGAGTGGAACTGGGCCTCATCGATGGTCCAGTGCAGGCGATAGTCATGTTCGTACGGCTGGCCAGGCTCCGGCAGTTTCTCTGGGCTCCAGAAGGCAACGATATTGTCGTTGGTTTCATCGGCGGTGGGGATCTCGACCAAGTCGACAGTACCCTTGCCCCAGTCGCCACGCGGCTCGATCCAAGCGCTTGGACGCTTCTGGTAGTTGTCATCCAGGTCTTCGTAATGGCTGAACTCGCGCTGGCGTTGCAGCAGGCCGAAACCACGCGGGTTCTCTACGCTGAAGTTGCTCACGGCCAGATGTTTCGGGTTGTTCAGCGGACGCCACAACCATTCGCCGTTGCCGGCATGGATCGACAGGCCTTCGGAGTCGTGCAGGGCCGGGCGGTAGTTCAGGACCTTGGACGGCTGGTTGCTGCCGAACAGGAACATGCTGGTCAACGGCGCGATGCCCAGGCGGCTGACCTGCTCACGCAGGTAGACCCGCGACTTGACGTCGACGATGGTGTCGCTGCCCGGACGCAAGGTCAGCTTGTAGGCACCGGTAGAGCGTGGCGAATCGAGCAAGGCATAGATCACCAGGTGCTTGTCGCCAGGCTTGGGCTTTTCCACCCAGAACTCGGTAAAGCGCGGGAACTCCTCGCCCGATGGCAGCGCCGTATCGATGGCCAGGCCGCGGGCCGACAGCCCATAGACGTGCCCCTTGCCGACCACGCGGAAGTAGCTGGCACCCAGCAGGGTCATGATCTCGTCCTGCTTGTCAGCTTTGTTGATCGGGTAGAGCACGCGGAACCCCGCGTAACCAAGCTGCTTGGTCGCCTTGGGGTCGAACTGCAGGTCGCCGAAGTCGAAGCGGCTGGGGTCGTACTTGATTTCCTCGACCGTGGTAGCAGTGACTTCGTTGATTTTCACCGGGGTGTCGAAATGCATGCCCTGGTGATAGAAGGACAGTTTGAAGGGGGTCTTGTCCTTGGCCCACTCGGCCTTTTCCTCGAGGAAGCGAATCTTCTGGTAGTCCGCGAATTTCATCTCGCGGAACACATCCGGCAGATTGCTCTTCGGTGCTTCGTACTTCTGCCCGGCCAGATCCTTTGCCTTGGCTGCAACATCGTCAAGAGTGAACGCCCACAGCTGGCCGGCGCCCAACAGGCTGACCAGGGTTGCGCCTGCCAACATGGCCTTGCGCAGCCAATTGCCGGGAGTTCTTGGAGCAGTATAGGGACTTACAATCACGAGCAAACCTCGCCGAAAACAGATCATAGAACCAACGGCCAGCGACAATTGCCGGGTTGGCGAGCACTGTTCGGACCCCGTAAGGGCGCAATGATTCCCCAAACGGCTCCGGACGATACTCAAGTCAGAGTGAAACGAACCTGCGAACGCAGGTTCACACAGCGCGCGATTATCCAGCAGGCCGCGTTGCAACGCATCAGACTGGCAAAACTATTTATCGTATGAAACCGCGATTTTCATAAAGATAACGGGTTTTTACCTTCATATTTGTAACATAAATGTCACAGGGCCATCATTGACCAGATGCACTTGCATGTCAGCACCGAAACGACCGCTGGCCACTGCGCAGTGCTGCACCCGGGCCCGGGCCACCAGGTAGTCGAACAGCTCGGCCCCCAGGGCCGGAGGGGCTGCGGTGGAGAAACTCGGGCGTAGGCCACTGCGGGTGTCGGCAGCCAAGGTGAACTGGGACACCAGCAACAGCCCACCATCGACATCCTTCAGCGACAGGTTCATCTTGCCCTCGGGGTCGCTGAACACCCGGTAATTGAGCAGCTTGTGCAAGAGTTTGTCGGCATGCTCCGGGGTATCTTCAGGTTCTACCGCCACCAGCACCAACAGGCCCTGGTCAATGGCGCCGACGATTTCACCGTCCACTTCGACCCGCGCACCACGCACGCGTTGCAGCAAGCCTTTCATGCTTCGTCCAGTGGCAGGTCGAGCAGGCGCCGGGCCATCTGGTCGGCGGCACGCACCAGGGCATCGGTGATACCCGGTTCGGAAGCCGCATGACCGGCATCACGAATCACCTTGAGTTCACTGTTCGGCCAGGCCTGGTGCAGTTCCCAGGCGTTGTCCAGGGGGCAGATAACATCGTAGCGGCCGTGCACTATCACCGCCGGCAGGTGGGCGATCCTGGGCATGTCGCGAATCAGTTGGTCCGGCTCGAGGAACGCGTTGTTCATGAAGTAGTGGCATTCGATCCGGGCGATCGACAGGGCCCGCTGCGGTTCGGAGAAGCGGTCGACCACCAGGGGGTTAGGCCGCAGGGTGGCGGTACGCCCTTCCCAAGTCGACCAGGCCTTGGCCGCGTGCATCTGGGCGATCTGGTCATTGCCGGTCAGGCGCTTGTGGAATGCCCTGACCATGTCGCCGCGCTCTTCGGGCGGGATCGGCGCGATGTAGTCCTGCCAGTAGTCCGGGAACAGGCGGCTGGCACCAGCCTGGTAGAACCACTCGATCTCCTGCGGACGGCAGAGGAAAATGCCCCGCAGGATCAGGCCATGCACCCGCTCGGGGTGGGTCTGGGCATAGGCCAGGGCCAGGGTGGAACCCCAAGAGCCACCAAACAGCACCCATTTGTCTATGCCCAGGTGCTTGCGAATACGCTCCATGTCCTCGACCAGGTGCCAGGTGGTGTTGTTCTCCAGGCTGGCGTGGGGAGTGGAGCGGCCACAGCCGCGCTGATCGAAAGTGATGATGCGGTACAGGTTCGGGTCGAAATAGCAGCGGCTCTGTGCATCGCACCCGGCGCCCGGGCCACCGTGGATGAACACCACCGGCAGACCTTCCGGCGAGCCGCTCTCGTCGACATACAGCACATGCGGCGCTTCCACGGCCAGATCGTGCCGGGCGTAGGGTTTGATCTGCGGGTACAAGGTCTGCATTGCGCACTCCGTGTGGGGAATTATTCTGCCGTTGGGCATCATAAACCCGAATTGCGCTTTGAGCATGCACCTGTGGTGAAACCGCAGGCCTCGAGTCCTACAACCGAAGCCTGCAATTGGACCGGCACAGTCAAGCCCCAGCCGCGCAGCTTACGCGTAACGCTCCTGCCCCCACGCCAACAGCGCTTCCAGCAATCGCTGCAACACCTGCTGCGTCGGCTGCGCCAGGTCCTCGCGGTAGGTGAACGGCTCGACCTCTTCCATGTAGGTGCTCTGCGCCAGCTCCAGTTGCACGGCATGGATATGGTTCGCCGGGGCACCGTAGTGCCGGGTGATGTGCCCGCCCTTGAAACGGCCATTGAGTACATGGCTGTAGCCCTTGGCCTCGGCACAGATGCCCAGCAGGCGCTGTGCCAAGGCGGGATCGCAGCTGGCGCCGTTGAAAGTGCCCAGGTTGAAGTCCGGCAGCTTGCCATCGAACAGGTGCGGCACCTGCGAGCGGATCGAGTGGGCATCCCACAGCAATGCGTAGCCAAAGGTCTCGCGCAGGCGCGCCAGTTCGCGGCGGATGGTGTCGTGATACGGGCGCCAGATCTTCTCCAGGTAGGTGGCTCGCTCCTCGGCGGATGGCTCTTGGCCCTCCTTGAACAGCGGCTCACCCTCGAACAGCGTGGCTGGGTATAGGCCCGTAGTAGCGCCGGTGTACAACGGCTTGTCGTCGTCTGGACGGTTGAGGTCGATGACGAAGCGCGAATACTCCGCCGCGACCACGCTGGCGCCCAGGCCACGGGCAAAATCGTACAGCCGCGGAATGTGCCAGTCGGTGTCCGGCAGGCTGCGCGCCTGCTCGACCAGGCCCTTTTCGACCGCCGGAGTCAAGCCCAGCCCAGCATGGGGCATGCTGACCAGCAGTGGCAGCCGACCTTGATGAAAACTCAGTACCTTGTCCATAACACCTCGCTCAATTGGAAATCTCATGGCCCAGGCGCACGACCCGCTTGTGCAGGTCGCCACCGAGCCAATAGGCCAGGTCGGCAGGCCGCTCGACCTGCCAGGCGACGAAGTCGGCCACCTTGCCCTCCTCCAGCGAACCGTGACTGTGCCCAAGGCCCAAGGCCGTGGCGGCATGCAGGGTAACGCCGGCCAGTGCTTCCTCCGGGGTCATGCGGAACAGAGTGCACCCCATGTTCAACATCAGCCTCAGCGACAACACAGGCGAAGTGCCCGGATTGAGGTCACTGGCCAGGGCGATCTTCACCCCGTGCTTGCGCAGGGCCTCCATGGGTGGCAATTGGGTTTCACGCAGGAAGTAGAAGGCGCCGGGCAACAACACCGCCACAGTGCCCGCATCGGCCATGGCGATAGCGTCGTCCTCGGTCATGAACTCCAAGTGATCGGCCGACAGCGCCTGATAGCGCGCCGCCAGGCTGGAGCCATGCAGCGACGACAGCTGTTCGGCATGCAACTTCACCGGCAGCCCCAGCTCGCGCGCCTTGATGAACACTCGTTCGACCTGCTCAGGGGAAAACGCCAGATGCTCGCAGAAGGCATCCACGGCATCCACCAGCCCTTCTTCGGCCAAGGCCGGAAGCATGTGCTCGCAGATATGCGAGATATAGTCGTCAGAGCGCCCGGCGAATTCCGGCGGCAACGCGTGGGCCGCCAGGCAGGTGCTGCGCACAGTCAACGGCAGCTCTTCCCCCAGGCGGCGGACAACCCTGAGCATCTTGCGCTCGTTGGCCAGGTCCAGGCCGTAGCCGGATTTGATCTCCAGCGTGGTCACACCCTCGCGCATCAGCGCCTGGACCCGCTGCCGGGCGCTGGCGAATAGTTCATCCTCGCTGGCCGCGCGGGTCGCCCGCACGGTGCTGGCAATACCACCGCCCTGGGCGGCGATCTCGGCATAGCTGACCCCTTGCAGGCGCTGCTCGAACTCGCCGCTGCGGTTACCGCCGAACACCGCATGAGTGTGGCAGTCGATCAGCCCCGGGGTAACCCAGGCGCCGCCGAGGTCGACGGTTCTGTCGGCCTCCACGGCTGGCAGGTCCTGTTGCGGACCGATCCACTCGATCAGCCCGGCACTGGTGACGATCGCCGCTTGTTCGATGATCGAGTAGGTACCTTGGGCCATGGTTGCCACGTGGCAGTGCTGCCAGAGGGTTCTCATAGTTCGCATCCTGTTCTTGTCGTCAGCAAAAAGCGCCAAGAACCCAACACGGTGTTCATGGCGCAAGGTGCTGGCCCTCAAGGCCAGCGCGGGTCACAGGCTGGGCAGGACTCCGGCCGGCAGCAGCCCGGTCAGGCGGCCTTCGGCCAACAGCTCCACAGCGGCTTCGATATCCGGGGCGAAGAAGCGATCCTTGTCGTAGTGCGGCACTTCGCGGCGCAGGGCCTGGCGCGCTTCCTCCAGCTTGACCGAGGTCTTCAGACCCTCGCGCAGGTCCAGGCCCTGGCAGGCGCCCAACCACTCGATGGCGAGGATGCCACGGGTGTTCTCGGCCATTTCCCAGAGGCGCTTGCCAGCAGCCGGGGCCATAGACACGTGGTCTTCCTGGTTGGCCGACGTCGGCAGGCTGTCGACGCTGTGCGGATGGGACAGCGCCTTGTTCTCGCTGGCCAGGGCGGCGGCGGTGACCTGGGCGATCATGAAGCCGGAGTTGACCCCGCCGTTTTCCACCAGGAACGGCGGCAACTGCGACATGTGCTTGTCCATCATGAGAGAAATGCGTCGCTCGCTCAGCGAGCCAATCTCGGCGATGGCCAAGGCCATGTTGTCAGCAGCCATGGCCACTGGCTCGGCGTGGAAATTGCCGCCGGAGATCACATCGCCTTCACGGGCGAACACCAGGGGGTTGTCCGACACCGCGTTGGCCTCGACGGCCAGCACTTCGGCGGCCTGGCGCAGTTGGGTCAGGCACGCGCCCATGACCTGAGGCTGGCAGCGCAGGGAGTATGGGTCCTGGACCTTGCCGCAGTTCTCATGGGATGCGGAAATCTCGCTGCCATCACCCAGCAGGTCACGGTAGCAGGCTGCCGCATCGATCTGCCCACGCTGGCCACGGGCCTCGTGAATGCGGGCATCGAATGGCGAACGCGAGCCGAGCACCGCTTCCACGGTCAGGCCACCGCAGGCCACCGCGGCGGCGAACAGGTCCTCGGCTTCGAACAGGCCACGCAGGGCATAAGCGGTGGAGGCCTGGGTGCCATTGAGCAGGGCCAGGCCCTCCTTGGCAGCCAAGGTCAATGGTTGCAAGCCGGCGATGGCTAGGGCTTCGGTGGCGGGCAGCCACTGCCCCTTGTGCCGTGCCTTGCCTTCGCCGAGCAACACCAGCGACATATGGGCCAGCGGCGCCAGGTCACCGGACGCGCCGACCGAGCCCTTGAGCGGAATGTGCGGGTAGACCTCGGCATTGACCAGGGCGATCAGCGCATCGATGACCTTGCGGCGGATGCCGGAGAAACCACGGCTGAGGCTGTTGATCTTGAGCACCATGATCAGGCGCACCATGTCATCGTCCAGCGGCGCACCGATACCGGCGGCATGGGACAGCACCAGCGAGCGCTGCAGGTTTTCCAGGTCATGGCTGGCGATGCGGGTGGAGGCCAGCAGGCCGAAACCGGTGTTGATGCCGTAGGCGGTACGGTCCTCGGCGATGATGCGCTCGACACAGGCGACGCTGGCTTCGATCGGCGCGTCGGCGCTGGCGTCCAGGCTCACGGATAGCGGCTGGCGATAGAGGTTGCGCAGTTGGGCCAGGGTCAGTTGGCCTGGAATCAGCTTGAGGGCGTCCACGTTCATGCTCCTTGTCATTATTCAGTACAGCGCCGGCAGCACGCGCTGCAGCAACTGCGGTTGTCTGAGCAGGTCGGCGGTACGGGCGATATCCGGCGCCAGCCAGCGGTCTTCCACATAGGCCGGAACCTGTTCGCGCAGCAGGCGCCACGCCGCGTCAGTGCCGGCGCCAAAGCGCTGCTCCTTGAGGAATTCGAAAGCCTGGGCGGCCAGCAGATACTCGATGGCGAGGATCTGCGTGCAGTTCTCCAGCGCCTGATGCAGTTTGAGCGCGGCACCTGTCCCCAGGCTCAAGTGATCCTCTTGCAGCCCCGAGGTCACATAGTTATCGAGCACGGCCGGTTGCGCCAACTGGCGGTTCTGCGCGCACAGCGAGGCGGCAACGTACTGGGCGATCATCATTCCCGAGTTGACCCCGGGGTCGCTCACCAGGAACGCCGGCAGGCCGCTGACATGCGGGTTGATCAGGCGGTCCAGGCGGCGCTCGGCAATCGAGCCGGCTTCGGCGATGGCGATGGCCAGCAGGTCGGCAGCCATGGCTACAGACTGGCCGTGCGGGTTGGCCTGGGACATCACTCGGAAGTTGTCCGGTGTCCCGAGCAGCAACGGGTTGTCGTTGGCCCCGTTGAGTTCGGCCTCGACCTGCGCGGCGGCATGCGCCAGCTGGTCACGGGCGGCACCGTGGACCTGCGGGATCGAGCGGATGCTCAAGGCATCCTGGGTACGGATGCCTGCACTGGAGGCGATCACTTCGCTGCCGTCGAGCAATGCTCGCAAGTTCGCCGCCACCCGCTGCATGCCGGGGTGCGGCTTGAGCGCGATGATCTCGGCGTCGAACGCGGCAATCTGGCCACGCAAGGCCTCGAAACTCATGGCACCGACGACATCGGCCCACTGCAGCAGGCGGGTCGCGTCGTCCAGGGCTAGGCAAGCGAGGCCAGTCATGCAGGGCGTGCCGTTGACTAGGCAAAGCCCGTCCTTGGCCCCCAGCCGCACCGGAGCCAGGCCTTCTGCGGCCAGGGCCAGCGCGGCGTCCACGACTTGTCCTTGGTAGCTCACCTGGCCGATGCCAAGCAGACAGACGCCGACATGCGCCATGTGCGTCAGGTAGCCCACCGACCCCTGGGATGGCACCTGCGGGGTGATCCCCCGCTCCAGCAGCGCCAGCAGTGCCTCGACCACCTGCCGTTGCAGGCCGGACTTGCCGTGACTGTAGTTGACGATGGCCGCGCAGATGATTGCCCGGGTTTGTTCGTCAGGCAGTACCGGCCCCACGCCACACGCATGGCTGAGCAGAGTATTGCGCGACAGTTGGCTCAATTGCTCGCCTTGCAGCGAGACATTGCACAGCGCACCCAGCCCGGTGTTCACGCCATAGGCCCGCTCGCCGCTATCGACGATGCGCCGCACGATAGCCTGGGCATTGTCGATCCGCGCCCAGGCCTGCGCCGACAGCTCCAGGCGCGCGCCGCGGCGGGCCACGGCGACAATGTCCTGCCAACGTACCGGTGCATCGCTGATCACCACGGTTTCACGCTCTGACATGGCTGCCCTCATACGGTTGCCGCACGGCGCTGGACGAAGCGGTCGACATAGTCATCCGCCGGCGAATGCAGGATCTCTTTCGGCGTGCCGACCTGGATCAGGCGCCCGTCCTTGAGGATCGCGATGCGGTTGCCGATGCGCACGGCTTCATCCAGGTCATGGGTGATGAATACGATGGTCTTGTGCAAGGTCTTCTGCAGTTCGAGCAGTTGGTCCTGCATTTCGGCACGGATCAGCGGGTCGAGGGCGCTGAAAGCTTCGTCCATCAGGATGATGTCGGTGTCCGCCGCCAGGGCGCGGGCCAAACCGACGCGCTGGCGCATGCCACCGGAAAGTTGATGCGGGTAGGACTTCTCGTAACCCTTCAAGCCGACGGTGTCGATCCAGTGCAATGCGCGCTCGATGCACATCTGCTTGCTCTCGCCACGTACCTTCAAGCCGTAGGCGACATTGTCCAGCACATTGCGGTGCGGCAGCAGGCCGAAACTCTGGAACACCATGCTGATCTTGCGTCGGCGAAATTGGCGCAGGGCCTCCATGTCGTATTGCAGGATGTCTTCGCCATCGACCAGGATCGCCCCGCTGGTGGGGTCGATCAGGCGGTTGAAGTGGCGCACCAGGGTCGACTTGCCAGAGCCGGACAAACCCATGATGACGAAGATCTCACCACTGCTGATGGACAGCGACAGGTCGTTGACCCCGACCACGCAACCGGTCTGCGCCAGCACCTGCTCCTTGCTGCGCTGTTGGCGGATCAGTTGCAAGGCTTCTTCGGCGCGGTCGCCGAAGATCTTGAAGACGCTCTTCACTTCGATCTTGCTGATCGCCTGCGTGCTCATTTGCTCACCTCATGCCGTGGCCGACCGTAGGCCTGGGTAATGCGGTCGATCACCACCGCCAGAATCACGATTGCCAGGCCGGCTTCAAGGCCGCGACCGACGTTCAAGGTCTGGATGCCCACCAGCACATCCTCACCCAGGCCACGGGCACCGATCATCGAGGCGATCACCACCATCGACAGAGCCATCATGGTGGTCTGGTTGATCCCGGCCATGATGCTTGGCAAGGCCAGCGGCAATTGCACACCGAACAGTTGCTGCCAACGGTTGGCACCGAAGGCGTTGATCGCCTCCATCACTTCGCCGTCGACCTGGCGGATGCCCAGGTCGGTCAGGCGGATCAAGGGTGGCGCGGCGTAGATCACCGTGGCGAAGATCGCCGGGACCTTGCCCAAGCCGAACAGCATCAGCACCGGAATCAGGTACACGAAGCTGGGCATGGTCTGCATGATGTCCAGCAACGGCATCAATACCGTGCGCAAGCGATTGCTGCGCGCCGAGAGAATGCCCAACGGAATGCCGATCAGCACCGATATCAGGGTCGCCACGAGCATCAGCGCCAGGGTCTGCATCAGCTTGTCCCACAGGCCCACGGCGCCGACCAGGAACAGCAGGCCAGCAATCACCAGGGTCGGTACCAGACGACGAGTGGCGTGCCAGGCGACCAGCGCGACCACCCCCAGCATCAGCCACCACGGCGTGGCGCGCAGCAGCCCTTCGAGGTTGACGATGGCCCACAGCAGGGTGTCAGAGATGTGCCGGAACACATCACCGTAGTTGGTCACCAGCGCATCGACCCAGCCATTGACCCAGTCGGCGATGGAGAAGGTAAGGTTTTCGGGAAACATAAGGTTCACTCGTCAAGTAGGAGTGGACGCTCAGAGCGCCGCGTTGATCTTCTTGGCGGCATCTTCGCTGACCCATGCCTGCCAGACTTCAGGATGTTCCTTGAGGAACAGCTTGGCCAGCTTGGGCGACTCGATCCGCTCCTGGGCCATGCGCGCCAGATTCTGGTTGAGCAGTTCGATCGGCAGGTTGACCTTCTCCAGCACCGCGACCAGTTCCGGCGCTTCGTCGTGGAAGGTCTTGGACAGGCCGACCTTGATCGAAACGCTTTTGTCCACGCCGCTCTTCTCTTCCAGCTTGACCAGGTCGACCTGGCCCATCAGCGGCGTGGGCGACCAGTAGTAGAAAAGAATCGGCTCACCCCGCTTGTAGCTCGACAGAACCGCCGCATCCAGCGCCGGGCCCGTACCCGGACGGAAGTTGGTGTAGCTGCCTTCGAGGCCGTACTCCTTGAGCATCTGACTGTTGTCCAGCTCGCAGGTCCAACCGGCCGGACAGTTGTAGAAACGGCCCTTGCCCGGTTCTTCCGGGTCGCGGAAGACGCTGGCGTACTTGCCCAGATCGGCGATGCTCTTGAGATCCGGGGCCTTGGCTTGCAGCTTGCGCTCAGGATTGCCCTCGATCACGTAGCGCGGTACGTACCAGCCCTCGGTCGCGCCGACCACTGGCGCGCCGACACCGACCACCTTGCCGGCCGCCTCGGCCTTCTTCCAGACTTCGCTGCGGCCCACCCACTCCTCGGCGAACACCTGAATGTCGTTGGTGCCCAAAGCGTTCTCCATGGTGATGGAGTTGCCCGGCAGGCTGTCAGTGCTGCAGCCGTAACCGTTCGCGAGCACGAACTGCATCACGTCAGTCAGCAGCATGCCGCTTTCCCAGTTCAGCCCGGCGAATTTCACCGGCTTGCCGGACTCGCACCAGGTCGCGGCCTGGCTCGCACCGGCAGCGCCAAGCAGGCCAAGGGCAAACAGCGACGCGAGCAGGGTCTTGGTGGTTTTCATTGCGTGACGCTCCCAAACATGAAAGTGGATATCGGCAGTCCAGTGGCAAACGCAGCCATGCGTCCGGTCGTCCCTTTCCCTGAAACGACGTCTGCGGGAAGGGCCCTGCGGCCCTCCGCCGCGACGCTGATCAGCCGGTAATCATCGGCAGGTTCAGACCCTGCTCTTTGGCACAATCGATGGCGATCTGGTAGCCAGCATCGGCGTGACGCATGACGCCAGTGCCCGGATCGTTGGTCAGCACACGGGCGATGCGCTCGGCAGCCTCGTCGGTGCCATCGCATACAATGACCATGCCCGAGTGCTGTGAAAAGCCCATGCCGACGCCACCACCGTGGTGCAGCGAGACCCAGGTGGCACCGCTGGCGGTGTTGAGCAAGGCGTTGAGCAGCGGCCAGTCAGAGACCGCATCGGAGCCATCGCGCATGGCTTCGGTTTCACGGTTAGGGCTGGAGACCGAACCGGAGTCCAGGTGGTCACGGCCGATGACGATCGGTGCCGACAGCTCGCCGCTGCGCACCATTTCGTTGAAGGCCAGGCCCAGCTTGGCGCGTTGGCCCAGGCCGACCCAGCAGATGCGCGCCGGCAAGCCCTGGAAGCTGATGCGCTCGCGGGCCATGTCCAGCCAGTTGTGCAGGTGGGCATCGTCGGGGATCAGCTCCTTGACCTTGGCGTCGGTCTTGTAGATGTCCTCGGCGTTACCCGACAGCGCCGCCCAGCGGAACGGACCGACACCACGGCAGAACAGCGGGCGGATGTAGGCAGGGACGAAGCCCGGGAAGTCGAAGGCATTGGCCACCCCCTCTTCCTTGGCCATCTGGCGGATGTTGTTGCCGTAGTCGAAGGTCGGGATGCCCTGCTTCTGGAAGTCGAGCATGGCCTGAACGTGCACGGCCATGGATTGCTTGGCCGCCTTGACCACCGCCGCCGGTTCGGTCTGCGCGCGGTCACGGTATTGCTCCCAGGTCCAACCGGCGGGCAGGTAGCCGTTCAGAGGGTCGTGGGCGCTGGTCTGGTCGGTGACCATGTCTGGACGTACGCCTCGCTTGACCAGCTCAGGCAGGATCTCGGCGGCGTTGCCGTGCAGGGCGATGGAGATGGCCTTGCCTTCGGCGGTGTACTTGGCGATGCGGGCCAGGGCGTCGTCCAGGTCCGTGGCTTGTTCGTCGACGTAGCGGGTGCTCAGGCGGAAGTCGATGCGGCTCTGCTGGCATTCGATGTTCAGCGAGCAAGCGCCGGCCAAGGTCGCGGCCAACGGCTGGGCGCCGCCCATGCCACCCAAGCCCGCGGTCAGCACCCACTTGCCCTTGAGACTGCCGTTGTAGTGCTGGCGGCCCGCCTCGACGAAGGTTTCGTAGGTGCCCTGGACGATGCCCTGGCTACCGATGTAGATCCAGCTGCCGGCGGTCATCTGGCCGTACATGGCCAGGCCCTTGGCATCCAGCTCGTTGAAGTGTTCCCAAGTGGCCCAGTGCGGCACCAGGTTGGAGTTGGCGATCAGCACGCGCGGGGCATTGGTGTGAGTCTTGAACACGCCGACCGGCTTGCCGGACTGCACCAGCAGGGTCTCGTCGTCGTTCAGGTTGGTCAGGCTTTCGACGATCTTGTCGTAGCACGCCCAGTTACGCGCGGCACGGCCGATACCGCCGTACACCACCAGCTCCTTGGGGTTCTCTGCCACTTCCGGGTCGAGGTTGTTCATCAGCATGCGCAGTGGCGCTTCGGTCAGCCAGCTCTTCGCGGTCAGCGTGTTGCCACGCGGGGCGCGGATCTCGACATCACGGAATTTGTTCAGGTTGTTGTCAGTCACGAAAAGGGCTCCTCAAGCGATCTATCCAAACCCGACCCGCTCGGCGGGCGCGGTATCAACAGCGCAGGAGGGACGGCCTATCCACTCATACGCACTTATCTTTACTTGTACATACAAGCATATGCAATTGAGTTGCCAAGTCGTGTCTCGCTGATTCGAAGCGAATAGGTGAACTGGCTGAAGGCCGCGCAGGATCGAGGGAAGCGCTAACGAAAAAGTGTGCTGACGAAGTAGAGGAAGGGATTTCAGAGCAAGGTGGCGGTGCGCCACCTTGGGGCATTTGGTAACAATGCGCGCGATAAGTGTGCGTTACCGGGAAACGCTGGTGAGCTCGATCACACAGCAGCGGCCAGAGGTTTCCAGCTCCAGCAATTGCGTGTTGTCGCTGACCTGCAGGCAGTCGTACAGGCCCAACTGCTGCGCAGGGTGACCACTGAGGCTGACCAGCAAAGCGGCCTCGGCACTGAACAACAGTACCGTGCTGGCGCTACTGAACAGCCGGGTGCTGCCACTGAACCACTGCAACCGCGCCAGGTAACGCTGCGGCGAGTAGATCAGGTTGAAATCACGGATCGGCCCGCCAAGCAGCGTGCAACTGACCTGGCTTTCACCACTGAAGGCAAAAGCATCGAACGCCAGCAATGGCCGACTGGGCTGGCCATCGACCAGAAGGCGCATGCCATCGCCTTGCAGCACGGTGATAATGCGCTGGTAACCAGCGAAGCTGGAGAACCCGCCAGAAGCCCCGATATCGGCGATCGACAGGCGCCAGCCGAAGCCCTCCAGGCCAGCGCCTGCATCGCGGGTGATCTCTTCGGTGCTGCCACCGCCGTTCTTCCAGGGCATGCGCGGATAGTCCTGCGCGCGCAACAACTGCAATCGACTCATTTGCTGAAACGTCCTTCCAAGCGATGACGGGAACCGGGGTGGATCAGCCGCGCGGCGGTCACTGGCTGCCGGCCCGACCAGGTGCGGCGACGAATGAGCAGGCAAGGTTCGCCACGCTCGATCTGCAGCAGTTGGCATTCCTCCGGCTCGGCGAGGATCGCTTCGACCACGTGCTCGCCCTCGGTCAGCGGCGCCACCTGGGACAGGTAGGCATAAGGGGTCTGCCGGGTGAAGTCCTGCTTGAGGTAGTCGGGGGCGATCAGGGCGTTGACGTAGCGATCTTCGATCTGCACCGGCACGTCATTCTCGTAGTGCACGATCAGCGAATGGAACACCCGCTGCCCTTCGCGCATGTCCAAGGCCAGGGCTCGTTCGGACCCGGCCGCCTCTTCGGCCAGGACCATCACTTGGCAACTATGCTGATGGCCACGGCTGGCGATTTCGTCGGCGATGTTGTTGACCTCGAACAGCGCCGAGCGGGTCTTGGGCTCGGCAACGAAGGTGCCGACGCCTTGCATGCGTACCAACAACCCTTCGGCGGTCAGTTCGCGCAAGGCGCGGTTGATGGTCATGCGGCTGAACCCCAGCTCGCTGACCAGCTCGCTTTCCGAAGGCACGCGATGATGCGGCGGCCAGCTGCCGCTCTCGATCTGCTGGATGATCATCTGCTTGACCCGGGCATAAAGCGGCGCCGGCCCTTCGCCCATCTGGGCAACCAGCGCGGAGACAGGAGGTGTCGGCACGGCAAGATATCCTTGTTCGGTTGAATGAACGGTAGCTTGCCGGAGTTTACCCACCAGGCAAACACCTGTATATGTATATACAACCAATCAGAACAGGAATTTGCCGCGATGCCTGCCTTCTTTGCCGAACGCGCCCTGCTGCCAACAGGCTGGGCCAACAACGTCCGACTCGAGGTGGCGGCTGACGGCCGCCTGGCCAAGGTCGAGCCCGACGCCTCGGCACAAGGGGCCGAACGCCTGGCCGGCCCGCTGCTGCCGGGTATGCCGAACCTCCACTCGCATGCCTTCCAGCGCGCCATGGCGGGCCTGGCCGAAGTGGCCGGCAACCCCAATGACAGCTTCTGGACCTGGCGCGAGCTGATGTACCGCTTGGTCGGCAAGATCACCCCAGAGCAACTGCAGGTCATCGCCCACCAGCTTTACATCGAGATGCTCAAGTCCGGCTACACCTCGGTGGCCGAATTCCACTATGTCCACCACGATAGCGATGGCCGCGCCTATGCCGACCCGACCGAGTTGTCGCGGCGCATCAGCGCCGCCGCCAGCGCCAGTGGCATTGGCCTGACCCTGCTGCCGGTGCTCTATAGCCATGCCGGTTTTGGCGGCCAGGCACCTAATGATGGGCAGCGCCGCTTCATCAACAGCAGCGAGCAGTACCTGCGCCTGCAAGAAAGCCTCAAGCCGATGCTTGCCGCCCACCCGGCTCAGCAGCTGGGCTTGTGCTTCCACTCCCTGCGCGCGGTTACCCCCGAGCAGATCGCCATGGTGCTCGCCGCCAGCGACCAGGCCTGCCCGGTGCATATCCATATCGCCGAGCAGCAGAAGGAAGTCGACGACTGCCTGGCCTGGAGCGGCCGCCGCCCCTTGCAATGGCTGTACGAGAACATCGAGGTGGACCCACGCTGGTGCCTGGTCCATGCCACCCATGCCGAAGCCGACGAAGTCAGCGCCATGGCCCGCAGCGGTGCCGTGGCTGGCTTGTGCCTGACCACCGAGGCCAACTTGGGCGATGGCATCTTCCCGGCCGTGGACTTCCTCGCTCAGGGCGGGCGCCTGGGTATCGGCTCCGACAGCCATGTGTCACTGAGCGTGGTCGAGGAACTGCGCTGGCTGGAGTACGGCCAGCGTTTGCGCGACCAACGTCGCAACCGCCTGTATGGCAGCGACCAGCCGATGGTCGGGCGCACCCTGTATGACGCCGCCTTGAGCGGCGGCGCCCAGGCCCTAGGCCAGCCGGTGGGTGAACTGGCGGTGGGCAAGCGTGCCGACTGGCTGGTGCTCGATGGCAATGACCCGTACCTGGCCACCGCCAGCGGGGATGGCATTCTCAACCGCTGGCTGTTCGCCGGCGGCGATCGCCAGGTTCGCGACGTGATGGTCAACGGCCAGTGGGTGGTCAGCCAAGGGCGTCATGCTGGCGAGGAAGAAAGTGCCTTGGCGTTTACCGACGTGTTACGCGAGTTGCTTGGCTAAAGCCAGTGGGCCGCTTCGCAGCCCAGCGTCAACTGACGCTGGGCTGCGAAGCCTTGCAGAGTGTCAGTGCACGATATCCCGATCAGACACCCGCCAGATCAGCCGCGAGGTGTCATAGCCCTGCTGCCGCGCCTTGGCCAGCAATACTTCCTGCTCCACCGCAGACACATTCGGCGTGCGCGAGAGTACCCACAGGTACTTGCGGTTCGGGTTGCCGACAAGTGCGGTCCGATAACGATCGTCCACATAGAGCACCCAGTACTCACCCTTGGCCACACCTGGCACCAGGCGGGTGAACCAGTTGTCGAACTCGATCCAGAGCTTGTCGGTATGGCCCGGTTCCTGGGGCGTGGCGGTGCCCTGGGCACGCAACCACTCGTCGTCGAGGGTGCGGCAGCGGTTGAGCACGCCGAGGGTGCCATCGGCCTTGAGGTTGTAATGCGCCTCGGACTGCGCGCAATCACGCTGGAAGTGCATCGGCAGGCGCGCCAGCTCGAACCATTTGCCCTGGTAGCGCTTGAGGTCGACATTACCGGCAGACTTGGGCGCCAGCGGTCCACCGCCGGTGCTGGCACAGCCACTCAACAACAAGGCTACGCACACGCCCAGCAGGAGGTAGAGGCGTCTCATTTGAGGCCCTGCCCGGAATACATCAACACCTTGTCCGCCGCGTATTGCACGCTGATGAAGCTCTTCTCGTCACCCCAGGTGCAACTGCTCATGCCCAGGGCGCCGGAGCATTCCGTTGGGGTGCCGAGGAGCTGCTCGACCTCGGTCTTGGTCATGCCGGCCTTGAGCTTGGAATAGTTTTCCTGGTTGATCTTGCTGCACGCAGTCAGAAACACGCACAAGGACAGCAGGGCGAGGGAACGAAACGACATGAAGGGACACTCCTGGGCATGAAGATGCAGGCGCAGCGGCCTGCAGGGAGCTTAGAAGGGGAAAAACCCCCTCGGTTCCCTGCCCACACAGGCTTTTCTCGAGATGCCGCTGAACGGCTGATGACGAACTCTTGCAGCTTACGACGCCGACTGCGGATCAACGCCCCGCGCCCATCTCATCAGCTCAGAACCGCGAACCCGGCTCCAGCAGAAAGTCCATCTCTTCATCGGTGCTCGGCCGGCCCAGCACCAGGTTGCGGTGCGGGAAGCGCCCAAAGCGGGCGATGACCCGCTGGTGCTGTTCGGCGTAGTCGAGGAAGCCCTCGAACAGCCGGCGGTTGGCTTCCGGCTGCTCGTCCAGGAGGGTCTGGTAACGCTCGACGCACAGGTTCTGCCAGTCCAGCACCTCGGCATGCTCCAGCACCAGCAGGATGAACACCCGCTGGATCGGCAGCAGTTGGTAGTCCCAGCCCTTCTGCAGCCCCTGCATGGCCACGACCTGGGCACGCCGGTCGCCATCGAAGGCGCGCGGCGTGTCGCGGTGGATCATGCGTGGCAGTTGGTCCAGCAGCAGGATCAGGCCAAGCCAGCCCTGCGGGCTTTGCTGCCACTCATCCAGACCACCGGCCAGGGCCTGCTCGACCAGATCGCCGAAGCGCTCCCGCGCCTCGTCGTCGTGGTGCTTGCCGAACCACAGGGTACTCTTCTCGTCAGCCACGGCCTGGGGACTGCTGCCCCAGCCGAACCACCATTCCAGCAACGGCTGCCAAGGTGCGAGCATGGTTTACTCCTGGTGATAACGGGTGACGCGCTCTACCTCTTCCTTCGAGCCAAGGATGACCGACACGCGCTGGTGCAGGCTTTCCGGCTGGATGTCGAGGATGCGCTGTTGGCCGTTGGTGGAAGCACCGCCGGCCTGCTCAATGATAAAGGACATCGGATTGGCTTCGTACATCAGCCGCAGCTTGCCGGGCTTGGAAGGCTCGCGGGCATCGCGCGGGTACATGAACAGGCCGCCACGGGTCAGGATGCGGTGCACGTCGGCAACCATCGAAGCGATCCAGCGCATGTTGTAGTTCTTCTTCAACGGGCCGGTCTCACCGGCCAGCAGTTCGC
Organism: Pseudomonas sp. X10; assembly: GCF_054889225.1. NCBI lineage: Bacteria > Pseudomonadati > Pseudomonadota > Gammaproteobacteria > Pseudomonadales > Pseudomonadaceae > Pseudomonas > Pseudomonas sp. X10. The sequence continues at coordinate 5,316,616 of NZ_CM142677.1, forward strand.
TCACATAGCGCTGTACCGGCGGCTCCCAGTGACGCTGGTTCGACATGTTGATGGCGAACTCGGCGGTGCTTTCCGGCACCTTGATGTTCTCGTGGGTCAGGACGAAGCTGCCCAGCTCGCGGTCCAGGGTGAAGCCCTTGACGCCATTGCCCAGGGTCAGGATCAGCATGGTCTGCGGGCCATAGATGGCGTAACCGGCGGCGACCTGCTTGGTGCCCGGTTGCAGGAAGGCCTTTTCGTTCAGGCTTTCGTTCTGGCTCAAGTACTCGCTCGGGCAACGCAGCACCGAGAAGATGGTGCCGACCGAGACGTTGACGTCGATGTTCGAGGAGCCGTCCAGCGGGTCGAAGACAAGCAGGTAAGCGCCTTTGGGATACTTACCGGGAATCTGGTAGGCGTTATCCATCTCTTCGGAGGCCATGCCGGCCAGGTGGCCGCCCCACTCGTTGGCTTCGAGCAGGATCTCGTTGGAAATCACGTCGAGTTTCTTCTGGACTTCACCCTGCACGTTCTCGGTGCCCATGCTACCCAGTACACCGCCCAAGGCACCCTTGGAGACGTTATGGCTGATTTCCTTGCACGCACGCGCCACCACTTCGATCAGGAAGCGCAGATCGGCAGGGGTATTGTTGCTGCGGGTCTGCTCAATCAAATAGCGACTCAGGGTAACGCGGGACATGTATGGCTCCGAAGGGAAAGGTGGAAAAAACCCCCGCAGTTTACAGGGAGAGTTGGACGCTAGCGAGCGATGAGAGATACCCAAGGGCTTTTGCTGACTCGATTCGCGGTCGCCTTGCTGCGAATCAGACGGCACTTCAGCCCCGGAGTTCAGCGCCCTCCGGGGCCGGCCGTCACGTCACGCCAAGGCCTTCCAGATTTCGCTGGCGTATTCGCGGATGGTCCGGTCAGAGGAGAACCACCCCATATGTGCGGTGTTGAGCACTGCCATGCGCCACCAGTCCTGCGGCTGGTGCCATAGCTCTTCGACACGCTGTTGCGCCTCCCAGTAAGCATCGAAATCGGCGCAGACTAGAAAGCGGTCGTGAGCGATCAGTGCGTCGACCAGGCCGGTGTAGCGCGCAGGATCATCCGGCGAAAACACACCGCTGCGGATGGCCTGGAGCACGTCGTTGAGTCGATGCGACGCGGCGATCGCTGTGCTGGCGCCGAAATCGCCGCTGCGCCGGCGCGCTTCCACCTGCTGGGCGGTCAGGCCGAAGATGAACATGTTCTCAGAGCCGACCTGCTCGCACATTTCCACGTTGGCGCCGTCCAGGGTGCCGATGGTCAGAGCACCATTGAGGGCGAACTTCATGTTGCTGGTGCCGGACGCTTCGTAACCGGCGGTGGAAATCTGCTCGGAGAGGTCCGCTGCCGGGATGATGCTTTCCGCCAGGCTGACGTTGTAGTTAGGCAGGAAAACCACTTTGAGCAAGCCGCGTACGGTCGGGTCGTTGTTCACGACCCGGGCGATGTCGTTGGTCAGTTTGATGATCAGCTTGGCCTGGTGGTAGCTGGCCGCGGCCTTGCCGGCAAAGATCTTCACCCTCGGCACCCATTCCGTCCCTGGCTCGGCACGGATGGCCTGGTACAGGGCCACGGTGTGCAGCAGGTTGAGCAACTGCCGCTTGTACTCATGGATGCGCTTGACCTGTACATCGAACAGCGCTTCGGGATTGAGCGTGATGCCCAGGCGATCCTGGATGATGCCGGCCAGGGCGCGCTTGCTGTGCAAGCGCTGGGCGGCGAACTGCTTGCGAAAGCCACTCTTGTCGGCAAAAGGTGCCAAGCCGGCAAGGCGCCCCTCTGGATCGTCCAGCACCACCTCACCCAGCGCCTCGACCAGCATGCCGGTCAGTTGAGGGTTGGCCTGGTACAGCCAGCGGCGGAAGGTAATGCCGTTGGTCTTGTTGTTGATTCGCCTCGGATAGAGTTTGTGCAACTCGGCGAACACGGTGCTGCGCATCAGCTTGCTGTGCAGCGCCGACACGCCGTTGACACTGTGAGAGCCGAGGAAAGCCAGGTTGCCCATGCGTACCCGGCGGCCATTGTCTTCCTCGATCAGCGACACCGCCCGCAACACATCGAAGTCATGGATGCCCTTGGCGCGCAAGGCATCGATATGGAAGGCGTTGATCAGATAGATAATCTGCATGTGCCGCGGCAGCATGCGCTCCATCAGGCCTACAGGCCAGGTCTCCAGGGCTTCTGGCAACAGGGTATGGTTGGTGTAGGCCAGGGTATTGACGGTCAGTTGCCAGGCGGTTTCCCACGGCACTTCGTGCTGGTCGACCAGCAGGCGCATCAGCTCGGCCACGGCGATCGAGGGGTGGGTGTCGTTGAGCTGGATGGCCGCCTGATCGGGAAGGTTGAGCAGGCTGTCGTGCATGTTCAGGTGGCGACGCAGCAAGTCTTGCAACGAGGCCGAGACGAAGAAGTACTCCTGACGCAAGCGCAGTTCCTGCCCGGCCTCGGTACTATCGGCCGGGTACAGCACCCGTGAGATGCTTTCAGCCCTGGCAACCTCTGCCACCGCCCCCAAGTGGTCACCGGCGTTGAAGCGCTCCAGGTGCAGCTCCTCCAGCGCCCGGGCACGCCACAACCGCAGTGTGTTCACACTGGCGCCGCGCCAGCCGACCACCGGCGTGTCATACGCCACCGCCCGCACGGTCTCGCCCGGCCACCAGACCTGACGCTGCTGGCCGTTGGCGTCGTGCACGGTCTCGACGCTGCCACCGAAGCTGATCGGGTAGATCACCTCGGCACGCTCGAACTCCCAGGGGTTGCCGAAATCCAGCCAGTTCTCCGTCTGCTCCTGCTGCCAGCCGTCGACCACGGCCTGGCGGAACAGCCCATGCTCATAGCGGATGCCATAGCCATGGGCGGCGATGCCCAGGGTCGACATACTTTCCATGAAGCAGGCAGCCAGACGCCCCAAACCACCGTTGCCCAAGGCCGCGTCGGGTTCGAGCAAGCGGATGCGTTCCAAATCCACGTCCAGCCCATCCAGGGCTTCGCGGGCGATATCCAGCAGGCCCAGGTTACTCAAGCTGTCGTACAACAGCCGGCCAATGAGGAATTCAAGCGACAGGTAATAGACCCGTTTCTGGCTCTTGCGGTAGACCTGTCGGGTGTGATCCATCCAGTGATCGACCATGTGGTCGCGGGCAGCCAGGGCGATGGCTTCGAACCAGTCATGTTCGAAAGCGTGCTCCGGGTCCTTACCGACCGCGTAGGTCAGTTTGTCCAGTACAGCTGCGCGGAAAGCAGCCACCTCGGCGTCACGTGCGGTGGGTTCCTGAGACATGCGGAGTCCTCGGGCAAGTTGACGAAAGCGGATGGAGAAGTATCAGCCTAGACGCTTCGACACAGAGCGACAGCGTGGGTTCGCGCTTTTCATGTGCGCATAGCGAAACCGGCAAAAGGTTGTTCACAAATTGAACAACTCCGGTATGATCGCGCGCCCACATGACCGTCATTAGCCCATCACGATGAAACCGACCCTGATCGCCGCCGCCGAAGTCGACCGCCTGGACACCTGGCAACGCTACGCCAGCCATATGTGCGGGGGCTGCAACTCGACCTGCTGCACCCTGCCCGTCGAGGTCAAGATCAAGGACCTGATCCGTATTGGCGTGGTCGATGAGTTCGAGAAGGATGAGCCGCCGAAGAACGTGGCCAAGCGTTTGCAGAAGGAAGGAGTGATCGAGCGCTTCAACCAGAAGTCGGGGATCTTCACTCTGACCCGCATGAGCAACGATGATTGCCTGTATCTGGACCGTAAGAGCCGGCTGTGCACCATTTATGACAAACGCCCGGACACCTGCCGCAACCACCCGAAGGTAGGGCCGCGCCCGGGCTACTGCGCCTACACGCCGAAGAAGACCGGGCGCTGAGGCGTGTATCAGTGGTCAGGGAAGGTCCTGCAGGCCTTGCCCACTTCCACGGGCGGGTTATCAGGGAAGGTCGTAGGCAACACCGACACTGGGCTGGTGGCAACGAAACCATCGTCGAAACGAGCCTCGACGAAGCGGGCCTCCCAACCCGATGAGGGTGCCGTCCATTCAAGGCTGAACGCCTGGCTGGGCACCAGCGTCTGCGACGTGTAGCGCACCTTACAGGCATAGCGGAAATCCCGGTGCCTGGGGTTGAGGGCTGTCCACACCCGCACGGCAACCGGGCGCTCCGACAGCCGGACCTGTACAAGCCCCGCGCCATCCGCCGCCGAGACCTGCACAGTAGGCAGCGGCTGGCCCGCCTGGACCCGTCGCACTAGCGGCACCAACGTGCTGACGACATGCCCGCGCACGCCCCCATGGTCCGAGTTCGGCAGCACCCTCAAGCTGGTCTGGCCCGGCAGCCGCGGTAGGAAGTCGGTGATCTGGTCTGGAGCGAAGAAGTCATCGCCGCTGGCCGACACCAGGTACTTGGGGATGGCCAGGCGCTCGCCGGGCTCGCCCAGGTACTGCACCGGGTCCATCATCGCCATCAGCCGACCGAAGGCCGGACTGCCGCGCTGCTGCAACACGCCCGCTGCCTGGTACGGCCACAGAGCCATCGGCCAGGCACCGCCGTAGCGCTGACGCAGGCCGGCGAGCATGGCGTCGGTGTCGGCGATGTCGATGACCGAAGGCACTATGGCCGTGACGCGCTCATCGGCCATCGCCGTCAGCCAAGCACTCCAACCGCGCTTCGATGCCCCGCTGATGATGAAGCGCTCGAGGCGCTGCTCAGGCAGCACGCGCGTGGCCAGGTCCATCGCCCGGCTGGCGGCGGCGGCCATCGGCACGTGCAAGGGCAGCTCCGGGGCGGCCCCCTCTCCGCGAAGCCAGTGCGCCCAGGTGTGGGCCACGGCATCGTCCTCCCTCATCGGTGCCGTGGCATCGCTGAAGGTCACGTACTGGTTGGGCACATCGCTGATCACCACCACGACGCTGCGCGCCTGGACGGCGATTTCAGCCAAGGCTTCAGCGGAATAGTCCGGCTGTTGCTGCTCGGCGCCGAAGCGCACACCATTGTTGACCACCAACAATGCCTGTTGTGGCAGGACGTCATCGGGCACGTACAACTCGACGGTGTGCACCCACTGCCGGGGTTCGACCACCGGCACCGGCGCCCAGGTCTGCGAGGTCATACGATAGCGGTAGAGCGTGTGGTCGTCGGCTGGAACACGCTGAAGCAACTGGTAGTCCAGCGGCGTCTGGCGCACGTTCTGCACATGGCAACGAGCCACCTCCTGGGGGCGCAGAGAGGCACAGTCCTGCCGAGCAATGGCCGGCAGGCATAGCGCAAGACAAGGGATAGCGAGCATGAGGCGATGGTTCATGGCCTGGTTCCTTGGACAAAGACCCCGCAAACCTAGAAGCGCTTCGTGGTGACAGCAAGGCGACAGGCATGCCTGTCGAATACACCCTCAACAAACAAGCGCGTTTCCTACAATGCCCACAAACGAAAACGCCCCCGGCCTTTCGACCGGGGGCGTTTCGTTTCAGCTCAGGCTAGATGATCAAGCCTTGGCTTTCTTGGCAGCGCGGGTACGCTCGCCTTCGTCCAGGATCTTCTTACGCAGGCGGATCGACTTCGGCGTGACTTCGCACAGCTCGTCGTCCTGGATGAATTCCAGGGCCTGCTCCAGGGTGAAGCGAACCGGCGGAACCAGGGCGATGGTCTCGTCCTTGCCCGAAGCACGCATGTTGTCGAGCTTCTTGCCTTTGGTCGGGTTCACGCCCAGGTCGTTGTCGCGGCTGTTCAGGCCGACGATCTGACCGTTGTAGATGTCCTGCCCGTGCTCGATGAACAGCTTGCCACGAGCCTGCAGGGTTTCCAGGGAGTAGGTCAGGGCCTTGCCGGTCTCGATCGAAACCAGTACGCCATTCTGACGGCCGGACATGTGGCCGGACTTCATGGTGTCGTAACGGTCGAAGATCGAGGTCAGGATGCCCGCACCGTTGGTCAGGGTCAGGAACTGGTTGCGGAAGCCGATCAGGCCACGGGCTGGAATGTTGTATTCCAGACGGACACGGCCCTTGCCATCCGGCGCCATGTTGGTCAGGTCGCCTTTACGCAGGCCCATTTCTTCCATGACCTTGCCCTGGGACTCTTCAGGGATGTCGATGGTGACGTTCTCGAACGGCTCCTGCTTGACACCGTCGACTTCGCGGATGATCACTTCAGGACGGCCAACAGCCATCTCGAAGCCTTCACGACGCATGGTTTCGATCAATACCGACAGGTGCAGCTCACCACGGCCGGAAACCTTGAACTTGTCAGCCGAGTCGCCTTCTTCAACGCGCAGTGCCACGTTGTACAGCAGCTCCTTGTCCAGGCGCTCCTTGATGTTGCGGCTGGTGACGAACTTGCCTTCCTTGCCGCAGAACGGCGAGTCGTTGACCTGGAAGGTCATCGAAACGGTCGGCTCATCGACGGTCAGCGGCTTCATCGCTTCGACGTGGTTGATGTCGCACAGGGTGTCGGAGATGAACAGCTCGTCGAAACCGCTGATGCAGACGATATCGCCGGCCTGGGCTTCTTCGACGTCAACGCGATGCAGGCCGTGGTGGCCCATCAGCTTCAGGATACGGCCGTTACGCTTCTTGCCGTCGGCGTCGATGGCGACAACCGGGGTGTTCGGCTTGACGCGACCGCGGGCGATACGGCCAACGCCGATCACACCCAGGAAGCTGTTGTAGTCCAGTGCAGAGATCTGCATCTGGAACGGACCGTCACGGTCAACGGCAGGCGCTGGTACGTTGTCGATGATCGACTGGTACAGCGGGGTCATGTCTTCGGCCATGTCGGTGTGGTCCAGACCAGCAATGCCGTTCAGGGCCGAGGCGTAGACGACTTGGAAGTCCAGCTGCTCGTCAGTGGCGCCAAGGTTGTCGAACAGGTCGAAGATCTGGTCCAGGACCCAGTCAGGACGCGCACCCGGACGGTCGACCTTGTTGATTACCACGATCGGCTTCAAGCCGGCCTCGAAGGCCTTCTTGGTCACGAAACGGGTTTGCGGCATAGGGCCATCTTGAGCGTCGACCAGCAGCAGCACCGAGTCGACCATCGACATTACACGCTCAACCTCGCCACCGAAGTCGGCGTGGCCGGGGGTGTCGACGATGTTGATGTGGTAGCCGTTCCAGTTGATGGCGGTGTTTTTCGCCAGAATGGTAATGCCGCGCTCTTTTTCCTGGTCGTTGGAGTCCATCACGCGCTCGTCGTTGAGCTCGTTACGTTCCAGGGTGCCGGATTGACGCAGGAGTTTATCAACCAGGGTGGTCTTGCCATGGTCAACGTGGGCAATGATGGCGATGTTACGCAGATTTTCGATCACAAGTGTATCTCGATCAGAGGATTCGGGTTGCCGCCCAGTCTAGGCGGCCAATATGAATGAATGGTGCTCAGTGGGCCGGATGGTCGGGAGGGCGATGGCGGATACTGCCGCCATACAGCCCCGGCGTCTTATGTCGGACGATAAACACGCACATTGGCATGTCCCTCACTGAGCAGGTGATGCGCATGCAGGCGACTCATGACGCCCTTGTCGCAATACAGCAGGTACTGCCGGTTGGCATCCAGGTGCTTGAAGCGGCTGTTGATCGCATAGAACGGCAGCGCCTGGACCTCGATGCCTTCGAGCGCCAGCGGCTCGTCTTCCTGGGCATCGGGGTGACGGATGTCGAGGACGATCTGCCCCGGCAGGGCCTCGCGCACTTCCTCGACTTCGACGTCCTGGCCCAGCTCATCGATGACATTGTCGATCGAGATGAAGCGGGCCCGTTCCAGGGCGCGCTCGAGCACCGCCATGTCGAACTGCTGCTCCTCATGGGCGACCCGGTGCGGCTTGGCGCAGGTGGTCGGGTTCACCGAAATCACGCCGCAATACTCGGGCATGTGCTTGGCGAACTCGGCGGTGCCGATCTTGTAGGCGGTGTCGATGATGTCCTGCTTGTGGCTGGCCAGCAGCGGACGCAGCACCAGCTTGTCGGTGGCCTGGTCGATCACCGCCAGGTTCGGCAGCGTCTGGCTGGAAACCTGGGAAATCGCCTCGCCGGTGACCAGGGCGTCGATCTCCAGGCGCTCGGCGATCTTGGCCGAGGCGCGCAGCATCATGCGCTTGAGGGTCACGCCCATGTAGCTGTTGTCGACCTTGCCGAGGATCTCACCGACCACTTCCTCGAAGGGCACGCTGATGAACAGCACACGCTGGCTGCTGCCGAATTTCTTCCACAGGTAGTGCGCGACTTCCATCACGCCCAGCTCATGGGCGCGGCCACCAAGATTAAAGAAGCAGAAGTGGGTCATCAGGCCTCGGCGCATCATCTGATAGGCCGCAACGGTGGAGTCGAAGCCACCGGACATCAGTACCAGGGTCTGCTCCAGCGCGCCCAGCGGATAGCCGCCAATGCCCGGATGGCGGGTGTGCACCACATAGAGGCGTTGGTCGCGCACCTCGATGCGCACCTCGACCTCAGGATTGCGCAGGTCGATACCGGCGGCACCGCACTGCTGGCGCAGTTGGCTACCGACATAACGGTCGACGTCCATCGAGGTGAAATCGTGGTGACCGCCGCGCTTGCAGCGCACGGCGAAGCGCTTGCCCGCCAACAGGTGGCCGAAGTGTTCCTTGCACTTGGCGACGATGTCGTCGAAGTCGCCCAGTGGGTACTCCTCGACCTGCAGGAAATGCGCGATGCCCGGCATGCACGTCAGGCGGTCGATCATCTCGCGCAGGACCTTCTCGTCCGAGGCACGGGTGACCACCTCGAGATTGTCCCAGACACCATCGACCACGAGCTCCGGATCCAGGTCCTTGAGCACGACGCGGATATTCTTGGCCAGCTGGCGGATAAAACGCTTGCGCACCGGCCGGCTCTTGATGGTGATTTCTGGGAAGACTTTGACGATTAGTTTCATGGAAAACAGCGCGCGAAGGGCCTGCCGAAAAAGAAGGGCGCGAATTATAGCGGAAATTGCTCAAGCTTTGAGCAGCTTTTGTACAGAAGGTTGCTTTGCACCAAATTAGTGCGCAATCTTGTGCAGGCGCCTCTTATAAGTGCAGCAAAAGCGCTTGCAGCGCCTGCATCCCCCTGAAAACGCCTGAGATTGGGGCAAACTCGCCAATTTCGGGCACTGGCATGCAATTTGCTCTCTTGTGAGGCAGGTAAGCTTGGCCGAGTATGCGCGCCCGGCGACACCCTTTTTCCAGGGCAGCGGCCAACCGCGCTCTTGACCATCCGGAGGACACCATGTCGAAGTCGGTTCAGCTCATCAAAGATCATGACGTAAAGTGGATTGATCTGCGTTTCACGGACACCAAAGGCAAGCAGCAACACGTCACCATGCCAGCTCGCGACGCGCTGGAAGATGAGTTCTTCGAAGCCGGTAAGATGTTCGACGGTTCCTCCATCGAAGGTTGGAAAGGCATCGAAGCCTCCGACATGATCCTTCTGCCGGACGACGACTCCGCCGTCCTGGACCCGTTCACCGAAGAGCCGACCCTGATCCTGGTCTGCGACGTGATCGAACCGTCCACCATGCAAGGCTACGACCGCGACCCACGCGCCATCGCCAAGCGTGCCGAGGAATACCTGAAGTCCACCGGTATCGGTGACACCGTATTCGTCGGTCCCGAGCCTGAGTTCTTCATCTTCGACGAAGTGAAGTTCAAGTCCGATATCTCCGGCTCGATGTTCAAGATCAACTCCGAGCAAGGCTCCTGGATGACCGATGGCGACATCGAAGGCGGCAACAAGGGCCACCGTCCGGCCGTCAAGGGTGGCTACTTCCCGGTCCCACCGGTCGACCACGACCACGAAATCCGTACCGCCATGTGCAACGCCATGGAAGAGATGGGCCTGGTCGTCGAAGTCCACCACCACGAAGTGGCTACCGCTGGCCAGAACGAAATCGGCGTGAAGTTCAACACCCTGGTCAAGAAGGCTGACGAAGTACAGACCCTCAAGTACTGCGTACACAACGTGGCCGATGCCTATGGCAAGACCGCGACCTTCATGCCCAAGCCCCTGTACGGCGACAACGGCTCCGGCATGCATGTGCACATGTCGATCTCCAAGGAAGGCAAGAACACCTTCGCTGGTGAAGGTTATGCCGGCCTGTCCGACACCGCCCTGTACTTCATCGGCGGCATCATCAAGCACGGCAAGGCCCTGAACGGCTTCACCAACCCTTCGACCAACTCCTACAAGCGTCTGGTTCCAGGTTTCGAAGCTCCGGTCATGCTGGCTTACTCCGCCCGTAACCGTTCGGCCTCGATCCGTATTCCATACGTTTCCAGCCCGAAAGCCCGCCGTATCGAAGCGCGCTTCCCGGACCCGGCTGCCAACCCGTACTTGTGCTTCGCCGCACTGCTGATGGCCGGCCTGGACGGCATCCAGAACAAGATCCACCCAGGCGATGCCGCCGACAAGAACCTGTACGACCTGCCGCCTGAAGAGGCCAAGGAAATCCCACAGGTTTGCGGTAGCCTGAAGGAAGCCCTGGAAGAACTGGACAAGGGCCGTGCGTTCCTGACCAAGGGTGGCGTGTTCTCCGACGACTTCATCAACGCTTACATCGAGCTGAAGTCGGAAGAAGAAATCAAAGTCCGTACCTTCGTACACCCGCTGGAATACGACCTGTACTACAGCGTCTGATGCATTGACGCCTGGCGTCAGCGGCATCCTCCCAAAATGGCCTCCTTCGTGAGGCCATTTTTTTCACCCCTACGCAGACAGCCCTCTCGAATGAGGCGCTACGCCCTCTCCTCCGGACACCGTCCCGGGATTGACTCCGCCCTACCAGACAACTACGCGGAAAAACCTGGAGCACCCTATGCTCTATATTGGTGCGCACGACGCCCGAGCGGGCTAATCCACTCCCCACTTTGGCTCACAAAAGTTGGAATTCCAGGCGTTTATAGCCCTGATCCGCGCAATTACAGGTCTTTATCCGGAAATCCCGCTTCTTTTCGGAGCCTTGGTTTGTTTTTTGCATTTTCTTCGTATCAGCGGATTACCAGCGCGCCCGCCCCTGGCCCAGCCAGAGGCGCCATGAGCCAAAAGAGGTCAACAACGCCTTATGACCATCAGCGATGCACTGCACCGTCTGCTCCTGGACAACCTGACCACTGCCACCATCCTGCTCAATGCCGAACTGCGCCTCGAGTACATGAATCCGGCAGCGGAAATGCTCTTGGCCATCAGTGGCCAGCGTAGCCATGGACAATTCATCAGTGAGCTGTTCACCGAATCGGCCGAGGCGCTCAACTCCTTGCGCCAGGCCGTGGAACAGGCACACCCGTTCACCAAGCGCGAGGCACAGCTGACATCGCTGAGCGGCCAGAACCTCACCGTCGACTATGCCGTCACGCCCATCCTCAACCAGGGCCAGACCCTGTTGTTGCTGGAGGTGCATCCGCGTGACCGACTGCTGCGCATCACCAAGGAAGAAGCCCAGCTGTCGAAGCAGGAGACCACCAAGATGCTGGTGCGCGGTCTCGCCCACGAGATCAAGAACCCCCTCGGTGGCATCCGTGGCGCCGCCCAGTTGCTGTCGCGGGAACTGCCCGCTGACGAGCTGCGCGACTACACCAACGTGATCATCGAGGAGGCCGACCGCCTGCGTAACCTGGTCGACCGCATGCTCGGCTCGAACAAGCTGCCATCGCTGGCCATGACCAATATCCATGAAGTGCTGGAGCGGGTCTGCAGCCTGGTCGAGGCGGAAAGCCAGGGCCTTATCACCATAGTGCGCGACTACGACCCAAGCCTGCCCGATGTGCTGATCGACCGCGAACAGATGATCCAGGCCGTACTCAACATCGTGCGCAACGCCATGCAAGCCATCAGCGGCCAGAACGAGCTGCGCCTGGGTCGCATCACCCTACGCAGCCGGGCCATGCGCCAGTTCACCATCGGCCACACTCGCCATCGCCTGGTGGCGCGGGTCGAGATCGCCGACAACGGCCCGGGCATTCCGGCAGAACTCCAGGACACCCTCTTCTACCCCATGGTCAGCGGTCGCCCGGACGGTACCGGGTTGGGCCTGGCTATCACCCAGAACATCATCAGCCAGCACCAGGGCCTGATCGAGTGTGACAGCCATCCTGGACACACCAACTTCTCGATCTTCCTGCCACTGGAACAAGGAGCCACTGCCTCATGAGCCGAAGTGAAACTGTCTGGATCGTCGACGATGATCGCTCCATCCGCTGGGTCCTGGAAAAGGCCCTGCAACAGGAGGGCATGACCACCCAGAGCTTCGACAGCGCCGATGGCGTCATGGGCCGCCTGGCACGACAGCAACCTGATGTGATCATCTCCGACATCCGCATGCCAGGTACCAGCGGCCTGGACCTGCTGGCGCAGATCCGCGAACAGCATCCGCGCCTGCCGGTGATCATCATGACCGCCCATTCGGACCTGGACAGTGCCGTGGCCTCCTACCAGGGAGGCGCCTTCGAGTACCTGCCCAAGCCCTTCGACGTGGACGAAGCCGTATCGCTGGTCAAGCGCGCCAACCAGCATGCCCAAGAGCAGCAAGGCCTGGATGCTCCACCCAGCCTGGCCCGTACCCCGGAGATCATCGGTGAAGCGCCGGCGATGCAGGAGGTGTTTCGGGCCATCGGCCGCCTCAGCCACTCCAATATTACCGTGCTGATCAACGGCGAGTCCGGCACTGGCAAGGAGCTGGTCGCCCATGCCCTACACCGCCACAGCCCTCGAGCTGCCTCGCCGTTCATCGCCCTGAACATGGCGGCAATCCCCAAGGACCTGATGGAGTCCGAGCTGTTCGGCCATGAGAAAGGCGCCTTCACCGGCGCAGCCAACCTGCGCCGAGGCCGTTTCGAGCAGGCTGACGGCGGCACCCTCTTCCTTGACGAGATCGGCGACATGCCCGCTGACACCCAAACCCGCCTGCTGCGGGTTTTGGCCGATGGCGAGTTCTACCGCGTTGGCGGCCACGTGCCAGTGAAAGTCGACGTACGCATCATCGCCGCCACCCACCAGAATCTGGAAACCCTGGTGCAGGCCGGCAAGTTCCGTGAAGACCTGTTCCACCGCCTGAACGTGATCCGCATCCACATTCCACGCCTGGCCGACCGTCGCGAAGACATCCCGGCTCTGGCCCGCCACTTCCTTGGCCGCGCCGCCCAAGAGTTGGCCGTCGAGCCCAAGCTGCTCAAGCCGGAAACCGAAGAGTTCATCCGTAACCTGCCCTGGCCGGGCAACGTACGCCAGTTGGAGAACACCTGCCGCTGGATCACCGTGATGGCCTCCAGCCGAGAGGTGCTCATTGGCGATCTGCCGCCCGAACTGCTCAACCTGCCCCAGGACGCCGCCCCGGTGACCAACTGGGAACAAGCCCTGCGCCAGTGGGCCGACCAGGCTCTGGCCCGTGGCCAGTCGAACCTGCTCGACAGCGCGGTGCCCAGCTTCGAGCGCATCATGATCGAGACTGCCCTCAAGCACACCGCTGGCCGCCGCCGTGATGCCGCTGTGCTGCTGGGCTGGGGCCGCAACACGCTGACCCGCAAGATCAAGGAACTGGGGATGAAGGTCGATGGCGGGGATGATGATGAGGGTGATGAGCACTGAGCCTCACCCCAGCCTTTGCACTCCCTCGCTGGCCCTCATAGAACAACACATAGCTCATTGACTTAGCAGGACCCTGCAGGAGCGGGCTTGCCCACGAATGCGTCGGTAAATTCACCGCCGCATTCGCGGGCAAGTCGGGGCGCCGAACCGCCGCTCCTACAGCAGCCGCCGCAACATGCAATGCACCGATCCTGTGCTTCTTGCACCGCCTGAAGGCACAAAGTAGCCGCCCTCCCCGCCCAACTCCCTCTAAACCGCCCATTTTTCGGCCTTTGCAGAATTGGCACGACACCTGCAATAAGCCAAGTACCTCCAGTTTTGGGGACCTCGGTACAGGCAGGCCGGGAAATCCCCTCTTTTATTCGTGCAGCCTCACCTGCACCCGCCAACGCCCAGCGTCCTCTGCACCGGCCCAGTCGCCGTGCAGGGGACGCGCGGCAATCAGGGTCACAAGCAAACCACCCTCACTGTTCTGCACACGCCAGCTGACGGGCTTGCCCTGCATCTGCAACTGGCCACGCTGGGCTTTACCCTGGGCATCGAACAGCAGCGCCACGGTCCCCTCCACCTCTTCCCCGTGCAACTTGGGTTCTTCGTTGAACCACAGGTCCAGCCCGGCCTCGGCCACCTCAACCCGCTCCAACACCCTAGGTTCAGGTGCAGTCAAGCGGCCGATCATCAGCCCCACCAGCATGCCCAGAATCGCCAGGGAGAACAGCACCCGTGGCCAGGCCTTCGAACGCGGGTCCGGTTCGAGGGTAGAATGCTCGCCATCTTCACGCTCGGAGCCGTGCATGTTTCACGTCATCCTTTTTCAACCAGAGATTCCGCCAAATACCGGCAACATTATCCGGCTCTGCGCCAACAGCGGCTGCGACCTGCACCTGATCGAACCCATAGGTTTCGAACTGGATGACAAGCGCCTGCGCCGGGCGGGCCTGGATTATCACGAGTATGCCACGCTCAAGCGCCATGAGAGCCTGGCCGGATGCCTGGAAAGCCTCGGCCAACCCCGGCTGTTCGCCTTTACCACCAAAGCCTCGCATCCCTACCATGAGGTCGCCTTCCAGCCAGGTGACGCCTTCCTGTTCGGCCCGGAAAGCCGTGGCCTGCCCGCCGACGTGCTCGACAGCCTGCCCCCCGAGCAGCGCCTGCGCCTGCCCATGCGCCCCGGCTGCCGCAGCCTCAACCTGTCCAACACCGTGGCCGTCACCGTCTACGAGGCCTGGCGCCAGCAGGGCTTTGCCTGAGATCGCGGGCAAAGCCTGCGAATCATAAAAAAGCGCCCCGCAGGGTAATGCTGTTCACTTAAGGCATCTGTCGTATGGTTTGGGGCCGCTGCGCGCCCCATCGCGACACAAGGCCGCTCCCACAAGGGGCTTGCCGATACGTAAATGTATGGCTTGCAAGTCCTCTGTGGGAGCGGCCTTGTGTCGCGATGGGCTGCGTAGCAGCCCCACCTGAAGGCACTCCAGCTTAAGTGAACAGCATTACCCCGCAGGACGCTTTTCGTTCGTCGCGGTAACGCTTACTGCAGCGACGGAGCTTCGCCAGCTTCCTGCATGCGCTGCATTTCCTGCGCGTACAGTGCGTCGAAGTTGACCGGCGAGAGCATCAGCGCCGGGAACGAACCACGGGTCACCAGGCTGTCCAGCGCCTCACGGGCATACGGGAACAGGATGTTCGGGCAGAACGCGCCCAGGGTGTGGCTCATCGAAGCGGCGTCGAGGTTCTTGATCAGGAAGATACCGGCCTGCTGCACTTCAGCGATGAAGGCCACTTCCTCGCCGTTCTTGACGGTGACCGACAGGGTCAGCACCACTTCATGGAAATCGCCTTCCAGGGCCTTCTGCTTGGTGTTCAGGTCCAGGGCGACGCTCGGCTCCCACTGCTGGCGGAAGATCGCCGGGCTTTTCGGAGCTTCGAACGACAGATCGCGCACGTAAATGCGCTGCATGGAGAACTGTGGAGCGTTTTCGTCAGCGGCAGCGCCGTTGTTCTGTTGGTCAGTCATGGCAGATCCTTTTTCTAAGGTCTTTTAAAGGGGGGTGAATCAAGCCTCGAGCAGAGCATCGAGCTTGCCCGCTCGCTCCAGCGCATACAGCTCATCGCAGCCACCCACGTGAGTGCTGCCGATCCATATCTGCGGCACCGAGGTACGGCCGGCCTTCTGGCTCATTTCAGCGCGCACCTGCGGCTTGCCGTCGACCCTGATCTCCTCGAAGGCCACGCCCTTGCTCTCGAGCAGGTACTTGGCACGGGAACAATAGGGGCAATAGTCGCTGGAGTAGACGATGACGGGCTTCATATCACTTCACCAGCGGCAGGTTATCGGCTTTCCAGCTGGAAACACCACCGCTCAGCTTGGCCGCGGTGTAGCCGGCCTTGATCAGTTCACCAGCGACGCCGCCTGAGTGCTGGCCCATGTTGTCGACGATGATCAGGGTCTTGGCCTTGTGTTTTTCCAGTTCGGCCATGCGACTGGTCAGCTTGTCCTGGGGAATGTTCAGGGCGCCGACGATATGGCCGGAGGAGTATTCCTTGGTCGGGCGGATGTCGATCACCAGGCCTTTTTCACTGTTGACCAGCGAGGTCAGCTCGCCGTTGCTCAAGCTGCGGCCGCCACGGCGGGCTTCGTTGAGGATCAGCAAGACCAGCAGAACGACGAAGATACCCACCAGTAGATAGTGATTTGTCGCGAATTCAATCAGGTTAGCAACCATCAGGGGTGTTTCCAGGCCATTGAAAATGCCGGCCAGTATACACAGCCCCCAAGGTCGGCCAAAGCCCGCCCGACAGGGCCGACGCCGGTAATGGCTGCAGCCTGTCGGCCCGGCTGGCAGCCAGGCCAAGGATAATTCGTCATCCCTGGCCGATTTGCCCTAAAATGCGTGTCTTTATCATCTTGAGCAACCGTGAGTGGGATTGATGACGAGCACGCCTAAACCCCTGGTCCTGATCATCCTGGATGGTTTCGGTCACAGCGAAAGCCCCGAGTACAACGCCATCTACTCGGCCAACACGCCGGTCTACGACCGCCTGCGCGCCAGCCAGCCACATGGCCTGATCTCCGGCTCCGGCATGGATGTCGGCCTGCCTGACGGCCAGATGGGCAACTCCGAGGTCGGCCACATGAACCTCGGCGCCGGGCGCGTGGTGTATCAGGACTTCACCCGGGTAACCAAGGCCATCCGTGACGGCGAGTTCTTCGAGAACCCGGTGCTGGCCGGCGCGGTCGACAAAGCTGCGGGTGCTGGCAAGGCCGTGCATATTCTTGGCCTGCTGTCGGATGGCGGCGTGCACAGCCACCAGGACCACCTGATCGCCATGGCCGAACTGGCCGCGCAACGGGGAGCCGAGAAAATCTACCTGCATGCCTTCCTCGACGGCCGTGACACCCCGCCGCGCAGCGCCCAATCCTCGCTGGAACTGCTCGACACCACCTTCCAGCGCCTTGGCAAGGGCCGCATTGCCAGCATCATCGGCCGCTACTTCGCCATGGACCGCGACAACCGCTGGGACCGCGTATCCGCCGCCTACAACCTGATCGTCGACAGTGTTGCCGAATACAGCGCCGACACGGCGGTGGCCGGTCTGGAAGCGGCCTATGCCCGCGACGAGAGCGATGAATTCGTCAAAGCCACCCGCATCGGCGAAGCGGTCAAGGTCGAGGACGGCGACGCGGTGATCTTCATGAACTTCCGCGCCGACCGCGCCCGCGAACTGTCCCGTGTGTTCGTCGAGCCTGATTTCAACGAGTTCCCCCGTGCCCGACTGCCCAAGCTGGCGGCCTACATCGGCCTGACCCAGTACTCGGCGAAGATCCCTGCGCCAGCGGCCTTCGCACCGGCCAGCCTGAACAACGTGCTCGGCGAATACCTGGCCAAGAACGGCAAGACCCAACTGCGCATCGCCGAAACCGAGAAGTATGCCCACGTCACCTTCTTCTTCTCCGGCGGACGCGAAGAACCGTTCGAAGGCGAGGAGCGCATCCTGATCCCCTCGCCGAAGGTCGCCACCTATGACCAGCAGCCGGAAATGAGCGCGCCCGAGGTCACCGACCGCATCGTCGAGGCCATCGAGCAGCAGCGCTACGACGTCATCGTGGTCAACTACGCCAATGGTGACATGGTAGGCCACACCGGCGTGTTCGAGGCAGCGGTCAAGGCCGTCGAAGCCTTGGACCACTGCGTAGGTCGCATCGTCGAGGCTCTGGACAAGGTCGGTGGCGAAGCCCTGATCACTGCCGACCATGGCAATGTCGAGCAGATGGAAGACGAGTGCACCGGTCAGGCGCACACCGCCCACACCACCGAGCCGGTACCGTTCATCTATGTCGGCAAGCGTGCCCTCAAGGTCCGCGAAGGCGGTGTCCTGGCAGACGTGGCCCCGACCATGCTGAAACTGATGGGCCTGGAGAAGCCGGCGGAAATGACCGGCACCTCGATCCTGGTCAACGCCTGAGATCCGCGCCAAGGGCCGCGATGCGGCCCATCGCGGCACTAAGGTCGCTCCCGCAGACTCTTCACTTGAAACCTAATGGGAACGGCCTTGTGTCGCGATCGAGGGCAAAGCCCTCGCAATGGCCGAACATTGATTTTCCAGACAAACGCCTACCGCATGTACCGTGGGGCGTTTTTTTTGCAGGCCATGGCGGGCATACTAGGCCCGTCTCCAGCCCCTGGTACGCCCATTCCATGCTTCGCGCCCTGATCCTCCTAGTCCTGACCTGCCTGCTCAGCCCGGCCTTCGCCGACGAGCGCGCGCAGACCCAGCAGAAACTCGACGCCACCCGCCAGGACATCGCCGAGTTACAGAAGATGCTGGGCAAGCTGCAGGAAGAAAAATCCGGCGTGCAGAAAGACCTGCGCGCTACCGAGACCGACATCGGCAAGCTTGAAAAGCAGGTGGAGGCTCTGCAACAGGAACTAAAAAAGACCGAGGGCGAGCTGGAGCGCCTTGATAACGAGAAAAAAAAACTCCAGAGCGCCCGCATTGAACAACAGCGACTGATTGCCGTCCAGGCCCGCTCGGCCTACCAGAATGGCCGTGAGGAATACCTCAAACTGCTGCTCAACCAGCAGAACCCGGAAAAATTCGCCCGCACCCTGACCTACTACGACTACCTGAGCAAGGCACGCCTGGAGCAATTGCGCGCCTTCAACGAAACCCTGCGCCAGCTGGCCGGCGTCGAGCAGGACATCGCCCGCCAGCAAGCCCAGTTGCTGGCCCAGCGCGGCAACCTCGACAGTCGCCGCCAGGAACTGGAGGCCGTGCGCAATGAACGCCGGCAAGTGTTGGCCAAGCTCAATAGCGACATGAAGGCCCGCGACCAGAAGCTCCAGTCCCGCCAGCAAGACCAGGCCGAGCTGACCCGCGTGCTCAAGACTATCGAAGAAACCCTCGCGCGCCAGGCCCGCGAAGCCGAGCAAGCACGCCAACGCGCTCTGCTGGCCCGGCAGGAAGCTGAAAAACAACGCCAACGCGAAGCCCTGGCGGCTCGCGACGATGGCTCGAAGAAGCCGCGCCCCCTTCTTGGCCCGCTGGTTTCCAGTACCGGCGAAACCTATGGCGGCGCTTTTTCTGCCGCACGCGGCAAACTTCCATGGCCGGTCAATGGTCGATTACTGGCACGCTTCGGCGAAGCCCGGGGTGACGACTCCCGGGCAAAGTGGGATGGTGTGATGATCAGTGCCACTCCCGGCAGCCAAGTACGCGCCGTGCATGGTGGCCGAGTGGTGTTCGCAGACTGGTTGCGCGGCGCCGGACTTCTGGTCATTCTCGACCATGGGAATGGTTACCTGAGCCTGTACGGCCACAACCAAAGCCTGCTCAAGAGCGCCGGAGACATCGTCAAGGCCGGGGAGGCCATCTCCACCGTTGGCAACAGTGGCGGCCAGGACAGCGCAGGCCTGTATTTCGCAATCCGCCAGCAGGGGCGCCCCAGCGACCCAGCGCAATGGTGCCGTGCCCAGGGATAGGCACCTTCTCTTATTTGACGGCGTAGCGCAGGCCATGGCTGCGCCGGTGCTCCCCGCGGAGCGTTATCAGGATCAGGAGTTCGTTCGACATGCAGCAATCGCCTCGCCTCACCTCGCTGGCCCTGACCATCGCCCTGGTCGTTGGCGCGCCCCTGGCCTGCGCGGCCGAGCCGGCCAGGCCAGCCGCGGCGTCCGCCACCGCAGTGACGACCAAGGCACCACTGCCGCTGGATGAGCTGCGTACCTTCGCCGAGGTCATGGACCGGATCAAGGCCGCCTATGTCGAACCGGTGGACGACAAGACCCTGCTGGAAAACGCCATCAAGGGCATGCTCGGCAATCTCGACCCACACTCCGCCTACCTCGGCCCGGAGGACTTCCAAGAACTGCAGGAAAGCACCAGCGGCGAGTTCGGCGGCCTGGGCATCGAGGTCGGCATGGAGGACGGTTTCGTCAAGGTCGTGTCGCCGATCGACGACACCCCTGCCTCGCGCGCGGGCATCGAGGCCGGCGACCTGATCGTCAAGATCAACGGCCAGCCGACTCGCGGCCAGACCATGACCGAGGCCGTGGACAAGATGCGTGGCAAGGTTGGCGAGAAGATCACCCTCACCCTGGTGCGCGACGGTGGAACGCCTTTCGACGTGACCCTGGCCCGGGCCGTGATCCAGGTCAAGAGCGTCAAGAGCCAGCTGCTCGAGGACAACTACGGCTACATCCGCATCACCCAGTTCCAGGTCAAGACCGGCGAGGAAGTCGGCAAGGCCCTGGCCAAGCTGCGCAAGGACAACGGCAAGAAGCTTCGCGGCCTGGTCCTGGACCTGCGCAACAACCCAGGCGGCGTGCTGCAGTCGGCAGTGGAAGTGGCCGACCATTTCCTGACCAAGGGCCTGATCGTCTACACCAAAGGCCGCATCGCCAACTCGGAGCTGCGCTTCTCCGCCGACCCGGCCGATGCCAGCGAAGGCGTGCCGCTCGTGGTACTGATCAACGGCGGCAGCGCCTCGGCGTCGGAGATCGTCGCCGGTGCCCTGCAGGACCAGAAACGCGGGGTGCTGATGGGCACCGACAGCTTCGGCAAGGGCTCGGTGCAGACCGTGCTGCCGCTGAACAACGACCGGGCGCTCAAGCTCACCACCGCCCTGTACTACACCCCTAACGGCCGCTCGATCCAGGCCCAGGGCATCGTTCCAGATATCGAGGTGCGGCCGGCCAAGCTCACCGCCGAGCAGGACAACGATAACTTCAAGGAAGCCGACCTGCAGGGCCACCTGGGCAATGGCAATGGTGGTGCCGACCGGCCTTCGAGCAGCAGCGCTGCCAAACGCCAGGAACGTCCACAGGACAACGACTTCCAGCTCAGCCAGGCTCTGAGCCTGCTCAAGGGCCTGAGCATCACCCAGAGCAAGTGACATCCTGCATGCGTTACCTGCTGTGTACCCTTTTGTGCCTGTTGAGCGGCGCCGTGTTCGCGGCACCTGCCCAACAGGGCAAGGCCTACCTGAGCGTGATCATCGACGACCTGGGCCAGAATACTGCCCGTGACAGCCGCGTACTTGCCCTGCCCGGCCCGGTGACCCTGGCGATCATGCCTGACACGCCCCACGCCACCGATTTCGCCCGCCAGGCCCACCATGCCGGCAAGACGGTGATCCTGCACATGCCCATGGACCCGGCCACCGGCCCCTACGCCTGGCACCCCGGTACGCCAGTATCGGAACTGGCCCAGCGCCTGGACGCCGCCCTTACCAAGGTGCCCTACGCCGCCGGGATCAACAATCACATGGGCAGCCGCATGACCTCACAGCCCGGCCCCATGGCCTGGCTGATGAGCGAACTGCAGCGCCGCCACCTGTTCTTCGTCGACAGCCGTACCAGCGCAGCTACCGTGGCGGCGGCCAAAGCCCAGGAAATCGGCCTGGCCCATGTCTCGCGAGATGTCTTCCTCGATGACGTGCGCACCCCCGAAGCCATAACCGCCCAGCTTCAGCAAGGTATTGCCCTGGCCCACAAGCAAGGCTCGGCCGTGCTGATAGGCCACCCCTACCCACAGACGCTCGAAGTGCTTGAACGCGAGCTGCCCCGGCTCAAGAGCCAGGGCATCGAGTGGATCGATATCCACCAGGTAATCGCGGAGCGCAGTAACCGGGCCATGCCCGCACACGGCAAGCAGGGCCTGTATCACAACCGCTGATGTCCCTTACTCGAAACCAGCGAGCGCGGGCTGTCGGTTTGCGCTCAGTCAGGCAACATCAGCTGTAGACACGCCCCAGCAGCTGGCGATGGCTCTCGAACTGATCGAGTACATCACGCACGACCTGATCACGGGTGAAGCCCATCAGGTCATACTCCTGGCTGCCGTCATGTAGGTAGACCTCCGCGCGATAGAAGCGCTGGCGCACTTCAGGCTCGCCTTCGACCGGTGCCTCGCTCGGCGCGGCCAGGTAGCCATCCAGGCTCACTTCATAAACGAAAGGGTTGCCCTCTTCCATCATCACCCGCAGGCCCATGGACGCACGCGACTGTCCTACACGGGTTTCCACAGTGAAACCCAGGGTCTGCAATTGCGCAGCGGCTTCCTTGAGGGCCGGGCTGACTTGCTTGTCCATGAACCGCTGAACCACGGCCTGGGTCGGCTGCAGTTCCATCTGGCTCAGGCGCTCGCTGAAGCCGCGGCGACCACGGGCGGCCAGTTCGGCCCGCTCCTGCTCGGCCTGGACGTCCTGTTTCATGGCCTTGTACAGGCCAAACATGAACAGCACCAGCACCACCGAGAACGGCAGGCCGGCCAGCACCACCATGGTCTGCATGGCTTCGAAGTTGCCTGCGAACAGCAGGCCGATGGTAACCAGGGTGATGACCGCCGACCAGAAGATACGCAGCCAGTGCGGCGCATCTTCGTCCACCTGGCCGCCTTTGCACGACAAGTTGGCCATCATTACCGCGCCAGAGTCAGCCGGGGTCAGGAACAACACGAAGCCGACGAACACAGCCACACCCACGACGATCTTCGCCGCTGGGAAGTACTCGAGCAGTTGGTAGATCGACATCGACGGCTGTTCAAGGGCGGTCTTGCCCAGTTCCACCGCTCCCTGGTTGATCACCAGGTCCAGCGCGGTGTTGCCGAAGATCGACAGCCAGGCCAAAGTGAAGCCCAACGGGATCAGCAGCACGCCGGCCACCAGCTCGCGCACGGTGCGGCCACGGGAGATACGTGCAATGAACATCCCGACGAATGGGCCCCAGGAGATCCACCAGGCCCAGTAGAACACGGTCCACAAGCCCAGCCAGCGCTCGGACTTATTGCTGTCACCCTCGTAGACGTAGAGATCGAAGGTCTTGAGCACTACGCCGTTGAGGTAATCGCCGATGTTTTGCACGAAGCCGTTGAGCAGGTGCAGGGTCGGACCGTTGAGCAGCACGAACAGCAGCAGGCCGCTGAACAGCAGGATGTTCAGGTTGGACAGGCGGCGGATGCCGTTCTCCACGCCCGACACCGCCGCGATGGTCGCCACGGTGCTCATGACCAGGATCACCACCAGCAGGTTGGTCTTGCTGTGGTCCACGCCGAACAGGTACTCAAGGCCCGAGGCCACCTGCATCGAGCCGATGCCCAGGTTGGTCACCAGGCCCAGCAGGGTCACGAACATGCCGAAGATGTCGACGGCGTGCCCGGCACCGCCCTTGACCCAACGCTCACCGACCAGCGGATACAGCGCCGAACGCAAGGCCAGCGGCTGGTTGTGACGGTAGGCGAAATAAGCCACGGCCAAGCCGACCAGGGCATAGATCGCCCAGCCGTGCAGCCCCCAATGCAAGAAGGTCAACTGCAAGCCTTGGCGTGCGGCCTCCAGGCTGGCGGGCGAGCCTTGCGGCGGATTGAAATAATGGTCCAGAGGCTCGGAGGCGCCGAAGTACAACAGCGAGATACCGATGCCGGAGGAAAACAGCATGCCGGCCCAGGCGCCGTAGCTGAAGTCGGGCTTGTCTTCCTTGCCGCCAAGCTTGAGCTTGCCGAAGTCCGAGAAAGCCAGCGCGATGACGAACAGCAGGTAGCCGCATATCACCAGCATGTAGTACCAGCCAAACGTGCGCGTCAGCCAGGCCTGGGCCAGGCCCAGCACATGGCCGGCAGTTTCGGGAACAGCGATAAGCAAGGCAGTCAACAGCAGGATCAGCAGTGCCGAGGTGTAGAACACCACGCTGTTGACCCGGACCCTTTCGGCGGGGGTCTTGGTTAGGGAGGCAGAACTCATTGCACGAATGCTCCGGGCAGTGCGGGAGTGGAGGCTAATCAATCTGTACCCTGCGCAATTGGTGCAATAGCCCTACTACGTCAGGTGTTATAAATGCACCTTGGAAACCGTGATCCCGAATCGAAACGTTGTAAAAACAGACTGCAACCCCGCTCCGAGGGTCGGCCGCGCAGTCCCAGACCGCTCGGCAGAATCTGTCCAACGCCTCGCTTACACCCGTCAACGCCTTGTATTCCGGGGGTTACACGATTTTTTGGGGTGCCAATTCTGTGCCGACTGAACCGCTTAAAATGCTGTCAAGGGCACAAATTGTCGCAGAGCATATTCTTTGTTGATTGAACGTTCAATCAAAACAAAATAGACTGGCCTTCGCCGAGGCAGCCGTTCGTCGTCTGCTCGCAGGCCTGAGGAGATACGCAAGATGCCCAAGGTCGGTATGCAACCCATCCGCCGCCAGCAGTTGATCGACGCCACGCTGATGGCCGTCGACCAAGTCGGGATGGGGGACGCCAGCATTGCGCTGATTGCCCGTTTGGCCGGTGTGTCGAATGGCATCATCAGTCACTACTTTCGGGACAAGAACGGCCTGATCGCAGCGACCATGCGCTACCTCATGAGCGCGCTGAACGAGAGCATCGCCGCACGTCGGCAGGCACTCGGAGACGACAGCCCACGAGCTCACCTGCAGGTGATCATCGAAGGCAACTTCGATGCGAGCCAAGTCAGCGGCCCGGCAATGAAAACCTGGTTGGCCTTCTGGGCCGCCAGCATGCACCAGCCGTCCTTGCACAGGTTGCAG
Source organism: Pseudomonas sp. X10 (assembly GCF_054889225.1). NCBI lineage: Bacteria > Pseudomonadati > Pseudomonadota > Gammaproteobacteria > Pseudomonadales > Pseudomonadaceae > Pseudomonas > Pseudomonas sp. X10. The sequence goes on from NZ_CM142677.1 coordinate 5,341,244, forward strand.
CGGATCAACGACCACCGCTTGTATTCCAACCTGTGCTGCCAGTTCCGCCGAGTGCTGCCGCTGCCTGAAGCACGCAGCGCCGCCCGTGGCCTGGCAGCCTTGATCGACGGACTGTGGCTGCGCGGCGCCCTGTCAGGAGACGCTTTCGATACTGACCAGGCGCAGCAAATCGCTTACGAATACATGGATCTACAACTGGCGAAACAGCAGCGCCCGGACCCAAACCCCCAGGCCTCTGAACCACCGCGCCCAGCCATTGCCAAACAGGCAGGAGCACAGCGCGGATAGCCAACACACACTGCACTTGCGAGGACACTATGGCCCGTTTCGAAACGCAAAAACTCTACATTGATGGTGGTTATGTCGACGCTGGCAGCGATGCCACCTTCGAAGCCATCAACCCGGCCAACGGCGAAGTCCTCGCCCATGTGCAACGTGCCACCCAAGCAGACGTCGAGCGCGCCGTGGAAAGCGCCGAACGTGGCCAGAAAGTCTGGGCCGCGATGACCGCCATGCAGCGCTCGCGTATCCTGCGCCGTGCCGTCGACATCCTGCGCGAGCGCAACGACGAGCTGGCCATGCTGGAAACCCTGGACACCGGCAAGTCCTACTCCGAGACCCGCTACGTCGACATCGTCACCGGCGCCGACGTGCTGGAATACTACGCAGGCCTGGTCCCGGCCATCGAAGGTGAACAGATCCCGCTGCGCGACAGCTCCTTCGTCTACACCCGCCGTGAGCCGCTGGGCGTGACCGTTGGTATCGGCGCCTGGAACTACCCGATCCAGATCGCCCTGTGGAAATCCGCCCCGGCCCTGGCCGCCGGCAATGCGATGATCTTCAAGCCAAGCGAAGTGACCTCGCTGACCACCCTGAAACTGGCCGAGATCTACACCGAAGCCGGCCTGCCGGACGGCGTGTTCAACGTCCTGACCGGCAGCGGCCGTGAAGTCGGCACCTGGCTGACTGAGCACCCACGCATCGAGAAAGTCTCCTTCACCGGCGGCACCACTACCGGCAAGAAGGTCATGGCCAGCGCCTCCAGCTCTTCGCTCAAGGAAGTGACCATGGAGCTGGGCGGCAAGTCGCCTCTGATCATCTGCGACGACGCCGATCTGGACCGCGCCGCCGACATCGCCATGATGGCCAACTTCTACAGCTCGGGCCAAGTTTGTACCAATGGCACCCGCGTGTTCGTCCCAGCGTCTCTGAAAGCAGCCTTCGAAGCCAAGATCGCCGAGCGCGTGGCGCGCATCCGCGCCGGTAACCCGGAAGACGAGAACACCAACTTCGGCCCGCTGGTCAGCTTTGCCCACATGGAGAGCGTGCTGAGCTACATCGCCAAGGGCAAGGCAGAAGGCGCCCGCGTACTGTGCGGTGGCGAACGCATGCTTGAAGGCGACTTCGCCAAAGGCGCCTTCGTCGCCCCGACCGTATTCACCGACTGCCGTGACGACATGACCATCGTCAAGGAAGAGATCTTCGGCCCGGTCATGAGCATCCTCAGCTACGAAACCGAAGAAGAAGTCATCCGCCGCGCCAACGATACCGAGTACGGCCTGGCCGCCGGCGTCTGCACCAACGACATCAGCCGCGCCCACCGCATCATCCACCAGTTGGAAGCCGGTATCTGCTGGATCAACGCCTGGGGCGAGTCGCCGGCGGAAATGCCGGTCGGCGGTTACAAGCAATCCGGTGTCGGCCGCGAAAACGGCATCAGCTCGCTGGCCCAGTACACTCGCATCAAATCCGTTCAGGTTGAGCTGGGCGGCTACACATCGGTCTTCTGACCGACAGCCCCAAGCTTCAAGCTGCAAAAAAGCGCCGGTCGGCATCAAGCCACCGGCCCTTGCAGGTCCATCCATTCGCGAGCTTCGCACGACTGCTTTTTCTTGCAGCTTGTAGCTAGAAGCTTGCAGCTGCATTTCGGAGAAATGCCATGGAATATGATTACATCATCGTCGGTGCCGGCTCGGCCGGTAACACCCTGGCGACCCGCCTGACCGAAGACGCAGGCGTCACCGTGCTGCTGCTCGAAGCCGGCGGCCCGGACTACCGTTTCGACTTCCGCACCCAGATGCCGGCCGCCCTGGCCTTCCCACTGCAAGGCCGCCGCTACAACTGGGCCTACGAGACCGACCCGGAGCCGCACATGGACGGTCGCCGCATGGAGTGCGGTCGCGGCAAGGGCCTGGGTGGCTCGTCGCTGATCAACGGCATGTGCTACATCCGCGGCAACGCCCTGGACTTCGACGGCTGGGCCAAGCTGCCAGGCCTCGAGGACTGGACATACCTGGACTGCCTGCCCTATTTCAGGAAGGCAGAGACGCGTGACATCGGCCCGAACGACTACCACGGTGGCGACGGTCCGGTCAGCGTGACTACGCCGAAGGCCGGTAACAACCCGCTGTTCCACGCCATGGTCGAAGCCGGCGTGCAGGCAGGCTACCCGCGTACAGAAGACCTCAACGGCTACCAGCAGGAAGGCTTCGGCCCGATGGACCGCACCGTGACGCCGAAAGGCCGTCGCGCCAGCACTGCCCGTGGCTACTTGGACCAGGCCAAGAAGCGCCCGAACCTGACCATCGTCACTCACGCCCTGAGCGACCGCATCCTGTTCGACGGCAAACGCGCCATCGGCGTGACCTACCTGGTCGGCGACAGCGAAGAGCGCGTGGAAGCCCGCGCACGCAAGGAAGTCATCGTCAGCTCCGGCGCAATCGCTTCGCCACAACTGCTGCAACGCTCCGGCGTCGGCCCGCGCGAACTACTGGAAAGCCTGGACATCCCCGTCGTTCACGAGCTGCCTGGCGTCGGCGAAAACCTGCAGGATCACTTGGAGCTGTACATGCAGTTCGCCTGCACCCAGCCGGTCTCGCTGTACCCATCGCTGCTGTGGTGGAACCAGCCGGCCATCGGTGCCGAGTGGCTGTTCAACGGCACCGGCATCGGCGCCAGTAACCAGTTCGAGGCCGGCGGTTTCATCCGTACCCGTCCTGAGTTCGAGTGGCCTAACATCCAGTACCACTTCCTGCCTGTGGCCATTAACTACAACGGCAGCAACGGCGTGAAGGAGCATGGCTTTCAGGCACACATGGGCTCCATGCGCTCGCCGAGCCGTGGCCGCATCCGCCTGAAGTCCAAGGACCCGCGCCAGCACCCCAGCATCCTGTTCAACTACATGGCCAGCGAGCAGGACTGGCAGGAGTTCCGCGACGGTATCCGCCTGACCCGCGAGATCATGGCCCAGCCGGCACTGGACCCTTACCGCGGCCGCGAGATCAGCCCGGGCGCCCACGTGCAGACGGACGAAGAGCTGGATAAGTTCATCCGCGAGCACGCCGAGACCGCGTTCCACCCGTCCTGCTCGTGCAAGATGGGCACCGACGAGATGGCGGTGGTGGACGGCGAAGGCCGCGTGCATGGCATGCAGGGCCTGCGTGTGGTCGACGCTTCGATCATGCCGATCATCATCACCGGCAACCTCAACGCCACGACGATCATGATTGCCGAGAAGATCTCCGACAAGATCCGTGGCCAACAGCCGCTGCCACGCAGCACCGCCAAGTACTACGTGGCTAACGGTGCGCCGGTGAAGGGCAAGCCGATGCGTGAAGTGAAGCAAGGCTGATTCGCTGCGACCACTTCGCGCACAAGCCCGCTCCCAGCGGTTTCCACTGCCCTAGGGGCCAGTGACAATCCTGTAGGAGCGGGCTTGCCCGCGAACAGGCCTGCACAAGCAGCACAAGAGAAGGCACCCTCCGCGGTGCCTTTTCCACATTTGTAGAAACACTTTACAGGCCGCCAATTCATCGGGTTAGAATCGGTTGGCATGCGACCTGCTAGTTCACACTACCAAGTCCCCCTTTTCCGCGATGTACCGGAGTACTGCCTTTGGATGCGAGCACCATCAATAGCCTGTTCCTGATCGGCGCATTGCTGGTGGGCGCAAGCATCCTGGTCAGCTCGCTGTCTTCCCGCCTGGGTATCCCGATCCTGGTGATCATCCTCGCCGTGGGCATGGTCGCTGGCGTCGATGGCGGCGGCATCATCTTCAACAACTACCCGACCGCCTACCTGGTGGGCAATCTGGCACTGGCCGTGATCCTGCTCGACGGTGGTCTGCGCACGCGGGTGGCGAGCTTCCGCGTGGCCCTGTGGCCGGCATTGTCGCTGGCTACGGTCGGCGTGATGATCACCACCGGTCTGACCGGCATGGTCGCCGCCTGGCTGTTCGACCTGAGCCTGGTCCAAGGCCTGCTGATCGGCGCTATCGTCGGCTCCACCGACGCAGCGGCGGTGTTCTCGCTGCTCGGTGGCAAGGGCCTGAACGAACGGGTCACTGCGACCCTGGAAATCGAGTCGGGCAGCAACGACCCGATGGCGGTGTTCCTCACTGTCACTCTGATCGACATGATCGCCAGCGGACAAACCGGCCTGCACTGGAGCCTGTTGGGCCATCTGATCCGTGAATTCGGCATCGGTGGCCTGCTCGGCCTCGGCGGCGGCTGGCTGATGCTGCAACTGGTCAACCGCATCAACCTGGCCGGCGGCCTCTACCCGATCCTGGTGATCGCGGGCGGCCTGGTGGTGTTCTCCCTGACCAACGCAATGCATGGCAGTGGCTTCCTCGCCGTCTACCTGTGCGGCCTGGTGTTGGGCAACCGGCCTATCCGCAGCCGTCACGGCATCCTGCATATGCTCGACGGTATGGCCTGGCTGGCTCAGATCGGCATGTTCCTGGTGCTGGGCCTGCTGGTCACGCCCCACGACCTGCTGCCGATCGCCCTGCCAGCCCTAGGCCTGGCGCTGTGGATGATCCTCTTCGCCCGCCCCCTGTCGGTGATCGCCGCCTTGCTGCCGTTCAAGGCGTTCCATGACCGAGAAAAGGCCTTCATCTCCTGGGTCGGGCTGCGCGGTGCCGTCCCCATCATTCTTGCGGTGTTCCCGCTGATGGCCGGCCTACCGGACGCCCAGCTGTTCTTCAACCTGGCCTTCTTCATCGTCCTGGTGTCCTTGCTGGTGCAAGGCACCAGCCTGCCGTGGATGGCCAAGCTGCTGAAGGTCACGGTGCCACCAGACCCTGCCCCCATCTCCCGTTCCGCCCTTGAGGTGCACATCACCAGCGAGTGGGAACTGTTCGTCTATCGCCTGGGGGCGGAAAAGTGGTGCATCGGCGCCGCTCTGCGGGAGCTGAAAATGCCCGAAGGCACCCGCATTGCTGCCCTGTTCCGGGGTCAGCAACTGCTCCATCCGTCGGGAAGTACCGTACTCGAAGCTGACGATCTGCTCTGCGTGATCGGCCACGAACACAACCTGCCAGCCCTCGGCAAGCTGTTCAGCCAGCCGCCACAACGGGGCCTCGACCTGCGCTTCTTCGGTGACTTCGTGCTCGAAGGAGACGCTGAATTGGGCGCCGTAGCCGCCTTGTACGGTCTCAAGCTAGCACCTGGCCAGGACGCGAAGATGCCCCTTGCCCAGTTCATCCAGCAGAAGGTCGGCGGCGCGCCGATCGTCGGCGACCAGATCGAATGGAACAATACGCTGTGGACTGTTGCCGTCATGGAGGGGAACAAGATCCTCAAAGTGGGCGTCAAATTCCCGGAAGGTACTCGACCCGCCCCTGGGCTGTTCCTTTAAACTTCGATTTTCGCCCCAGTTCGTAAGAATTTTCTGCCTATGTCCCTGCGCGCCTCACTATGCGCAGCCCTCCTTGGGCTGTGCCTGTCTCTCTCGTTCGTATCAAATGCGGCCGAAGCCCTTACCAGCGCCAGTATCCAGCAAAGCCTCGACAAGATCGCCGAGCGCAAACTTCCCGAAGCCGAGCAGAAGGCCCTGCAACAGGTACTCGAGCAGACCCTGGCCCTGCTCTCCAGCAAGGACGACAGCGAGAAGAAGCTCGCCGCACTCAAGCAACAGCTCGCCGACGCTCCCCGCCTGACCACTGAGAGCCAGCAAGAACTTGCCAAACTCAAGGACAGCAAGAGCATCCCCGTGGCGCAGCGCTATGCCAACCTCAACGTGCCGCAGCTGGAGCAAATGCTCAGCGAGCGCAGCACCCAGCAAGGTGAGCTGCAAAAAGCCCTGTCCGAGGCCAACAGCCTGATCATCAACTCGCAGACTCGCCCCGAACGGGCCCAAGCCGAGATCAGCAAGAACCAGACCCGCATTCAACAGATCAACAACAGCCTCAAGCAGGGCAAGGACAACGGCAAGACCCTGTCCGCCGACCAACGCAACCAGCTCAATGCCGAACTGGCCTCGCTCAATGCCCTGACCCTGCTGCGCCGCCAGGAGCTGGCCGGCAACAGCCTGCTGCAGGACTTGGGCAACGCCCAGCATGACCTGCTGATCGAACGCGCCACCCGTCTGGAGCAAGAGATCCAGGACCTGCAGACGCTGATCAACGACAAGCGCCTGGCCCAGTCCCAGCAGACCGTCACCGAACAATCCATCGAGGCGCAGAAGGCAGGCGGCAGCACCCTGCTGGCCAACGAGAGCACCACCAACCTGAAGCTCTCCGACTACCTGCTCAAAAGCACCGACCGCCTCAACGAGCTGACCCAGCAAAACCTCAGGACCAAGCAGCAGCTCGACAGTCTGACCCAGGCCGACCAGGCCCTGGATGAACAGATCAACGTGCTCAGGGGCAGTCTGCTGCTGTCGAAGATCCTCTACAAACAGAAACAAGCCCTGCCGCACCTGAAAGTCGACCGCAACCTAGCTGACCAGATCGCCGACATCCGTCTGTACCAGTTCGAGGTCAACCAACAACGTGAGCAGATCAACAACCCGAGCAACTACGTCGACAAACTGCTGGCCAACCAGCCCGAGGAACATGCCACGCCGCAACTGCGCAAAGCCCTGCTGGAGGTGGCGATCACTCGCAGCGACCTGCTCGAACGCCTGAACCGCGAACTCAGCGCCCTGCTCAACGAGTCCATCACCTTGCAGCTGAACCAGAAACAGCTGCTGAGCACTGCCGAAAACCTGCGCACCACCCTGGAAGAGCAGATGTTCTGGATCCCCAGCAACAAGCCGCTGGACTGGGAGTGGCTGGCCAACGTACCGCAGCGCCTGGCCAGCCAGGTGGCCAATCTGCCCTGGCAGTCGGGTGTCAAGGAACTGGCCGACGGCCTGCTCCAGCGACCGCTGCTGTTCCTCCCACTGTTTCTGCTGATCGGTGCCCTGTGGTGGCGGCGCAAGTACCTGTACCAACGCCTGAACAACGTCCATCAGGACATCGGCCACTTCAAGCGTGACAGCCAGTGGCACACCCCCCAGGCCATCCTCATCAACATCCTCCTGGCCGTGCCCTTGAGCCTGGTCCTGGCCCTGTGCGGCTATGCGTTGCAGATCGACGCCCGCGGACAGAACGCCAACCTCGGCGCGGCGCTGTGGCAGATCGCCCAGGCCTGGCTGGTGTTCTACACCGCCTACCGCATCCTCTCCCCAGGCGGCGTGGCCGAACTGCACTTCCGCTGGCACAAGCCCCAGGTCGAGTTCCTGCGTGGCTGGGTCCGCCGTCTCGGTACCGTGGTATTGGCCCTGGTCGGCGTGGTGGCGGTCGCCGAGCATCAACCATCAGCCCTGGCCAGTGACGTGCTCGGCATCGGCGTGGTGCTGACCTGCTTCGCCCTGATGGCCTGGTTGCTCAGCCGCCTGCTGTTGAGCAGCCCGGCGCACCGCCACACTTCGCTATTCCGCAAGGCCGTCGGGGTCGCTTTCACCGCCTTGCCGATCGCTCTGTTCGTAGCAGTCTGCTTCGGCTACTACTACACGGCCCTCAAGCTCACCGACCGCCTGATCGATACCCTCTATCTGCTGCTGTTCTGGCTGGTGATCGAGGCCGCTTTCGTCCGCGGCCTGGCCGTGGCGGCGCGGCGCCTGGCCTATCAGCGCGCCCTGAGCAAGCGCCAAGCGGTCAAGGACGGCCTGGATGGCGAGGTGGTCAGCGAAGAGCCGACCCTGGACATCGAGCAGGTCAACCAGCAGTCCCTGCGCCTGATCCGCCTAGCCCTACTCGGCGGTTTCATCGGCGGGCTGTACTGGGTCTGGTCGGACCTGATCAGCGTGTTCTCCTACCTCAACAACATCACCCTGTACGAGTACACCAGCGGCACTGGCGCGACCATGAGCATGGTGCCGATCAGCCTCGGCGACCTGATCGGCGCCCTACTGATCGTCGGCATCACCTTCGCCTTGGCCGGCAACCTGCCGGGGCTGTTGGAGGTACTGGTGCTATCGCGCCTGAACCTGGCTCAGGGCAGCGCCTACGCGACCACTACGCTGCTGTCCTATGCCATCGCCGGCATCGGCTTCGTCACTACCCTGTCGACCCTCGGCGTCAGCTGGGACAAGCTGCAATGGCTGGTGGCCGCCCTCTCGGTGGGCCTGGGCTTCGGCATGCAGGAGATCTTCGCCAACTTCATCTCCGGCATCATGATCCTGTTCGAGCGACCGGTGCGGATCGGCGACACCATCACCATCGGCAACCTGTCCGGCACCGTGAGCAAGATCCGTATCCGCGCCACCACCATCACCGACTTCGACCGCAAGGACATCATCGTCCCCAACAAGACCTTCATCACCGGCCAGTTGATCAACTGGTCGCTGACCGACACGGTCACCCGGGTGACACTGAAGCTGGGCATCGACTATGGCTCCGATCTGGACCTGGTCCGTTCCCTGCTGCTCAAGGCGGCCCACGAGAATCCACGGGTGCTGAAAGACCCGGAACCGATCGTCTATTTCCTCAACTTCGGCGAAAGCTCCCTGGACCATGAACTGCGCATGCATGTGCGCGACCTGGGCGACCGCAATCCGGTACTCGACGAGATCAACCGCTACATCGACAAGGCATTCAAGGAGCACGACATCAAGATCTCGGTGCGCCAGATGGAGGTCTTCCTGATGGACGCCCAAGGCCATAGACAGCAATTGATCCCGATGGAAAACAGCGACAAGGCCACCTCGCCGCCCCTCAGCGCACAAGCCAGGCCAGACGACTCCCCGCCTGCCAGGCCAGCCTGACTGGACGGCAACAGCCATGTCCCCGCAGAATGCTCAGGTATTCCCAAGGAGATGGCCGTTGAAAGCCCTCGACGAACTGACCTTCGACAACCGCTTCGCCCGCCTGGGCGACGCGTTCTCCACCCAGGTGCTGCCCGAGCCCATTGCCGAGCCGCGCCTGGTGGTGGCCAGCGAAGCCGCCATGGCCCTGCTCGACCTTGAACCGACCGAAGCCCAATCACCTGTGTTCGCCGAACTGTTCAGCGGCCACAAGCTCTGGGAAGAGGCCGACCCGCGCGCCATGGTCTACTCCGGGCACCAGTTCGGCTCCTACAATCCGCGCCTGGGCGATGGCCGCGGCCTGCTGCTCGGCGAAGTGCTCAACGACGCGGGCGAGCACTGGGACCTGCACCTCAAGGGTGCCGGCCAGACCCCTTACTCACGCATGGGCGATGGCCGTGCCGTGCTGCGTTCGTCGATCCGCGAGTTTCTCGCCTCGGAAGCCCTGCACGCCTTGGGCATCCCCAGCAGCCGGGCACTGTGCGTGATCGGCTCCAGCACCCCGGTGTGGCGCGAAACTCGCGAGAGCGCCGCCATGCTCCTGCGCCTGGCCAGGAGCCACGTACGCTTCGGCCATTTCGAGTACTTCTACTACACCCGCCAGCCCGAACAGCAGCGAGTCCTCATCGATCACGTGCTGGAGCTGCATTACCCCGAATGCCGCGATGCCGACGAACCCTACCTGGCGATGTTCCGCACCATCGTCGAGCGCAATGCCGAACTGATTGCCCGCTGGCAAGCCTATGGTTTCTGTCATGGAGTGATGAATACCGACAACATGTCGATCCTCGGCATCACCTTCGACTTCGGCCCCTTCGCCTTCCTCGATGACTTCGACGCCCATTTCATCTGCAACCACTCCGATGACAGTGGCCGCTACAGCTACAGCAACCAGGTACCTATCGCCCACTGGAACCTCAGCGCCCTGGCCCAGGCGCTCACCCCTTTCATCAGCGTGGAAGCGTTGCAGGAAGCGTTGGGGCTGTTCCTGCCGCTGTATGAAGCCCAATACCTCGATCTGATGCGCCGCAGGCTGGGCTTCACCACAGCTGAAGAAGACGACAAGGCACTGATCGAACGCCTGCTGCAGCTGATGCAGCCCGGCGCCGTGGACTACAGCCTGTTCTTCCGCAAGCTGGGCGAACAGCCGGCAGCCGAAGCCCTGCAGGTAGTGCGTGATGACTTCATCGACCTGGCTGGTTTCGACCGTTGGAGCCTCGACTATCTGGCCCGTTGCGAACGCGAGCCAGGCAATGCCGAAGGACGGCGCGCGCGCATGCACGCGGTCAACCCGCTGTACATCCTGCGCAACTACCTGGCACAGAAGGCCATCGAGGCCGCCGAAGCGGGGGATTACACAGAGGTGCGGCGACTGCACCAGGTGCTGAGCAACCCCTTCGAGGAACGAGCGGGCATGCAGGCTTATGCCGAGCGACCGCCGGAGTGGGGCAAGCACCTAGAGATCAGTTGTTCCTCCTGACGCGTTAGCTGCAGGCGCGGGCTTGCCCGCTCCTGACAAGTACCTTGCCAGCTATCAATACGTAGATTCGAGAGTTGCCATGACCGACCCACTGCTGATCCCCTGCCCTCACTGCAATGGCCTAAACCGCCTACCCGCCGGGCGCCTGGGCGACAACCCGAAATGCGGCCGCTGCAAGCAAGATGTGCTGCTGGGCAAACCCTTCGACCTCAAGGAAGGCGACTACGCCAGCCAGATCAAAGGCAACCTGCCGCTTCTGCTGGACGTCTGGGCCGACTGGTGCGGCCCCTGCAAATCCTTCGCGCCGATCTTCGAGCAAGCGGCCCGTCAACTGAACGGCCGCTGCCGCCTGGCCAAACTGGATAGCGAGGCCAACCGACACCTGGCCGGGCAACTGGGTATCCGTTCGATCCCCAGCCTGATCCTGTTCAAGGATGGCCGGGAAGTGGCGCGCCAGAGCGGTGCCTTTCCACTCCAGCAGTTGCTGGAGTGGCTGCGCAGTCAGGGTGTCTAGGCGTTCTCTTCGAGTAGGGAGTGCAGTTCCACAAATTGCTGGGTCAGCTTGTGCCGTGGCTCCAGGTGAATCAACGGCAGGCTGGCATGGTGGGATTCGCGCATCTTCACCGAGCTGCCCAGGTACACCGGCAGCACAGGCAGGCCTTCAGCCAAGAGTTCTTCGAGCATCAGCTGGGGCAGGCTGGCCCGTGACTGGAACTGGTTGACGACAATGCCTTCGACCAACAGGTCTTCGTTGTGATCGTCCTTGAGTTCCTCGATCTCGGCTAGCAGGCTGTACAGGGCCTGACGCGAAAAGCTGTCGCAGTCAAAGGGAATCAACACACGATCCGCCGCGATCAACGCCGAAACCGCATAGAAGTTCAAGGCCGGCGGGGTGTCGATATAGATGCGGTCGTAGTCCTCGTCCAGCTCGTCCAGCAGTTTGCGCAGTTTGTTGATCTTGTGCTTGGCCTCCAGCTTCGGCTGCAGGTCGGCCAATTCGGCGGTAGCCGTCACCACGTGCAGGTTGTCGAAGGGCGTTTCGTAGATATCGACCCTGTTCTTCTTGGCAAAGGGCCCGCTGGAAAGGGACTGCTTGAAGAAGTCGGCAATACCCATGGGGATATCATCACCGGTCAGGCCTGTCAGGTACTGGGTCGAGTTAGCCTGGGCATCCAGATCGACCAGCAGAGTCCGGTAGCCCTCATTGGCACTGACCGCCGCCAGGTTGCAGGCAATGCTCGACTTGCCCACGCCACCTTTCTGATTGAACACCACGCGCCGCATGGAAAGACCTCCGTGTATCAGGGAATGACCGAGTATGTGGTTAGCGCGGTCGTTTAGCCAGCACCATCCAGCCCTTCTTGCCCGGCCAGGAGCGCAGCGAAGGCATTGGCCATTGCCGAGCTCGAGGCCTGCCGCCGCACCAGCCATACGGCGGTCATGGCACCGGCATCGAGCAAGGTGCGATAGACCACGCCGTCGATGCGCATGCGCTGGAACGATGCCGGCAGCACCGACACCCCAAGGCCCGCCGACACCAGGCCGATGATCGTCATCGCCTCACCCGCCTCCTGGGCGAAGTGCGGGTTGAACCCAGCCTGGCGCGCCAGGCTTAGCAACTGAGCGTGCAGGCCGCTGCCATAGCTGCGCGGGAAGAATACGAACGGCTCGCTGGCCAGGGACGCCAGGTGCAAGCCCCGCCCGCTGTCCTCGGCCAGCGGATGCGAGGCATTGATCACGGCCACCAGCGGCTCGCGGAACAACTCCGTAGCCACCAGCCCGTCCGGCAGCGGCATGGGCCGCATCAAGCCAACCTCGATAGACTCGTCGAACACCGCCTCGGCGACATCGCGGCTGCTCATTTCCTTCAGGTTCAGGTGAACGGCCGGGAAACGCTGGCGAAAGGCATGGATCGCCTTGGGAATGCTCGAGTTGAATGGCGCCGATGAGGTGAAACCAATCTTCATTTCACCCAACTCACCCAACTGCGCCCGACGCGCTACATCTGCGGCCTTTTCCACCTGGGCCAGGACTTGCCGCGCCTCTTCGAGGAACAAGCGCCCGGCCTCGCTGAGCTCGACCCGACGGTTGGTTCGCTCGAACAGGCGCGCGCCCAACTCCTGCTCAAGGGCTTGGATCTGCTGGCTCAAGGGTGGCTGGGAAATACCCAACTGCTGCGCGGCGCGGCCAAAGTGCAACTCCTCGGCCACGGCGATGAAGTAGCGCAGATGACGCAGTTCCATGAGTGACTCCAATCGGGTCGCAAAACCTATCAAACAGGTCGAACAATATATTGGATCTTATCATTAGCCAGCTATATGCTTTTTCCATTGCATCACCGGCCACCGTGCCAAGGTATTTCCGTGAAAGCTGCTGCAGCCCATCTCCCTGCCGAACCAGAGCCTGCTACGAGCCCTGTCCTGAACGACATCTGGATCGAAAAAGGCACGCCTGCCTTCCTCAAGACCGTGCTGGCACTGTTCAGTGGCGGTTTCGCCACCTTCGCCCTGCTCTACTGCGTGCAACCGATGATGCCGCTGCTGTCGCAGGAGTTCGCCATCAATGCCGCGCAGAGCAGCCTGGTGCTGTCAGTCTCCACTGCCCTGCTGGCGTTCGGTTTGTTGGTGACCGGGCCGATCTCCGATCGCATCGGGCGCAAGCCGGTGATGGTCTTCGCCTTGGTCTGCGCCGCCCTGAGCACTCTGGCCAGCGCAGTGATGCCGACCTGGGAAGCCGTGCTGGCCACCCGTGCATTGGTCGGACTGTCGTTGAGCGGCCTGGCCGCCGTGGCCATGACCTACCTGAGCGAAGAGATCCACCCGCAGCACATAGGCCTGGCCATGGGCCTGTACATCGGCGGCAATGCCATCGGCGGCATGAGCGGACGCCTGATCACCGGGGTACTGATTGATTTCGTCAGTTGGCACACCGCAATGTTGGTCATCGGTGGCCTTGCGCTGGTAGCAGCACTGGTGTTCTGGAAGGTGCTACCCGAGTCGCGCAACTTCCGCCCCCAGCCGATGAACCCACGCAGCCTCCTGGACGGCTTCGTCATGCATTTCCGCGATGCCGGCCTGCCCTGGCTATTCCTCGAAGCCTTCCTGCTGATGGGGGCCTTCGTCACCCTGTTCAACTACATCGGCTACCGCCTGCTGGCCGAGCCTTATCATATGAACCAGGCCCTGGTCGGCCTGCTATCGGTGGTCTACCTGTCTGGCATCTACAGCTCCGCCCAAGTCGGCGCCCTGGCCGACAGACTGGGCCGGCGCAAGGTGTTCTGGGCCAGTATCCTGGTCATGGCCGGCGGTATGCTGATGACCCTCGCCAGTCCGCTGCTGCTGGTGATCCTCGGCATGCTGGTGTTCACCTTCGGCTTCTTCGGCGCCCATTCGGTGGCCAGCAGTTGGATCGGACGCCGCGCCCTCAAGGCCAAGGGGCAGGCTTCGTCGCTGTACCTGTTCTGCTATTACGCAGGGTCAAGTGTCGCCGGTACGGCGGGCGGGGTGTTCTGGCATCACGCTGGCTGGAACGGCATCGGCCTGTTCATCGGCAGCCTGCTGGCGGTGGCCCTGCTGGTCGCGCTGCACTTGAGCCGGTTGCCGGCCAAGGCCTGACATACACATCGCGCAAGAGCGTCACCTTTCCTGCACTGACCGATACCGGTAGGAGCCAGCGTCAACTGACGCTGGCTCCTACCGGTATCGCGTCGATCTATACGACGGGCCGCGTGACCTCAACTGAGCGACATGCGGGCAACAAGGCTTATGCGTGATACTGCGCCGACAGTTCATGCACGGCATTGATGAACGCCCCTGCATGCTCCGGATCAACTTCCGGGGTGATGCCATGGCCCAGGTTGAATACATGGCCGCTGCCTTTGCCATAGCTCGCGAGGATGCGCCCCACCTCCTTGCGGATGGCCTCAGGCTTGGCGTAGAGCACGGTCGGGTCCATGTTGCCCTGCAGCGCAACCTTGTCACCCACGCGGCGACGGGCATCACCGATGTCACAGGTCCAGTCCAGGCCCAGCGCGTCTGCGCCCGCCTCGGCGATGCTTTCCAGCCACAGGCCACCATTCTTGGTGAAGAGGATCACCGGCACCTTGCGCCCTTCATGTTCGCGGATCAGGCCACTGACGATCTTGCGCATATAGGCCAGAGAGAACTCCTGGTAAGCCGCGGCCGACAGGTTGCCACCCCAGGTGTCGAAGATCTGCACCGCTTGCGCGCCGGCCTGGATCTGTCCGTTGAGGTAGCTGATGACCGATTGCGCCAGCTTGTCCAGCAACAGGTGCAGCGCCTCGGGGTTGTCGTAGAGCATGGCCTTGGTTTTGCGGAAATCCTTGGAAGAACCGCCCTCGACCATGTAAGTGGCCAAGGTCCACGGGCTGCCGGAGAAGCCAATCAACGGCACACGGCCATTGAGTTCGCGACGGATGGTGCTGACCGCATCCATCACGTAGCCCAGGTCCTTCTGCGGATCAGGGATCGGCAGGGCTTCGATGTCGGCCAGGGTACTGATGACCTTCTTGAAACGCGGGCCTTCACCAGTCTCGAAGTACAGGCCCTGGCCCATGGCGTCGGGGATGGTGAGAATGTCCGAAAACAGGATCGCGGCGTCCAGCGGGTAGCGCTCCAGTGGCTGGAGGGTGACTTCGCAGGCGAACTGCGGGTTCATGCACAGGCTCATGAAATCACCGGCCTTGGCGCGGCTGGCGCGGTATTCCGGCAGATAGCGGCCGGCCTGGCGCATCATCCAGACAGGAGTGACGTCTACGGGTTGCTTGAGCAGTGCACGCAGGAAACGATCGTTCTTCAGGGCAGTCATGTCGGCATCCAGCAAAAAAGTGCGGGCATTTTCTCAGACGCACAAAGAAAAGGCACGGCTGTTTGCCGTGCCTTCTGTCTATCAGCGTGTCCTGGATCAATAGTTCTTGTATACAAGACAGCATTTGCGAGGGCTTTGCCCTCGCTCGATCAGACGCCCAGGTAGTCGAGGATCCCCTCAGCAGCGTTACGTCCTTCGAAGATCGCCGTCACCACCAGGTCCGACCCGCGCACCATGTCGCCACCGGCGAAGATCTTCGGATTGCTGGTCTGATGCTTGAACGCGCTCTTCTCCGGGGCCACCACACGGCCTTGGCTATCGGTCTGGATGCCGAACTGCTCGAACCACGGCGCTGGGCTAGGACGGAAGCCGAAGGCGATGACCACGGCATCGGCCGACAGGATCTCCTCGGAACCCGGGATCGGCTCGGGGCTGCGGCGTCCGCGGGCGTCCGGCTCGCCCAGGCGGGTTTCGACCACCTTAACGCCTTCGACCTTGTCTTCACCGACAATGGCGATCGGCTGGCGGTTGTAGAGGAACTTCACGCCCTCTTCCTTGGCGTTCTTCACTTCCTTGCGCGAGCCCGGCATGTTCGCCTCGTCGCGGCGATAGGCGCAGGTCACGCTCTTCGCGCCCTGGCGAATGGAGGTGCGGTTGCAGTCCATCGCGGTGTCACCACCGCCCAGCACCACGACCTTCTTGCCTTGCATGTCGATGAAGTCTTCCGGCGACTTCTCGAAGCCCAGGTTGCGGTTGACGTTGGCCACCAGGAAGTCCAGCGCGTCGTGCACGCCCGGTAGGTCCTCACCTGGGAAGCCACCCTTCATGTAGGTGTAGGTGCCCATCCCCATGAACACCGCATCGAACTCGGCGAGCAGTTGCTCCATGGTGATGTCCTTGCCCACCTCAGTGTTCAGGCGGAATTCGATGCCCATGCCGCTGAAGACTTCCCGGCGATTGCTCAGCACGGTCTTCTCCAGCTTGAACTCGGGAATGCCGAAGGTCAGCAGGCCACCGATTTCCGGGTTGCGGTCGAAGACCACCGGAGTCACGCCAGCACGCACCAGCACGTCGGCGCAGCCCAGGCCGGCCGGGCCGGCACCGATCACCGCGACACGCTTGCCGGTCGGTTTGACCTTGGACATGTCCGGGCGCCAGCCCATGGCGAAGGCGGTGTCGGTGATGTACTTCTCCACCGAACCGATGGTCACCGCACCGAAACCGTCATTGAGGGTGCAGGCACCTTCGCACAGGCGGTCCTGCGGACAGACGCGGCCGCAGACTTCCGGCAGGGTGTTGGTCTGGTGCGACAACTCCGCCGCAGCCAGGATGTTGCCTTCCGATACCAGCTTCAGCCAGTTGGGGATGAAGTTGTGCACCGGGCACTTCCATTCGCAGTACGGATTGCCGCAGCCCAGGCAGCGGTGCGCCTGCTCGACGGACTGTTGCGGTTTGAAGGGTTCGTAGATCTCGACGAACTCCTTCTTGCGTTGGCGCAGCAGTTTCTTTTTCGGGTCTTTGCGCCCGACCTCGATGAACTGGAAGTCATTACTCAGACGTTCAGCCATTTCTCAAACCTCTTAACCGCAGTTGCAAGCATCACGCTGCAAGCTGCAAGACGATCACTTAAGCCCGGCAAACCTCACGCTGCTTTTACCTGCAGCGAGAGACTTGCCACTTGCAGCTGTTACTTACTGCGGGTTGGCACGGGTGCTGGACAGCAGCTGTTTCAGATTGGCCGCCTTCGGCTTGACCAGCCAGAAGCGCCGCACATAGTCGTCCAGGTTCTCCGAGAGTTCACGCCCCCACTCGCTGCTGGTCTCATCCACGTATTCGGCAAGGACACGCGCCAGGTGGCTGCGATACGCCTCCATCGCTTCACCACTGATGCGCTGGATTTCCACCAATTCGTGGTTGAGCTTGTCGACGAAGCTGTTGTCCATGTCGAGCACGTAGGCGAAGCCGCCAGTCATGCCAGAACCGAAGTTGTAACCGGTCTTGCCCAAGACGCAGACAAAGCCGCCGGTCATGTATTCACAGCAGTGATCGCCAGTACCCTCGACGACGGCATGGGCACCGGAGTTGCGCACTGCGAAACGCTCACCCGCGGTGCCAGCGGCGAACAGCTTGCCGCCTGTGGCGCCATACAGGCAGGTGTTGCCGACAATGGCGCTGTGCTGGGTTTCGAACGGGCTGCCGGCAGGTGGCACGATGGTCAGCTTGCCGCCCGTCATACCTTTGCCGACGTAGTCGTTGGCGTCACCTTCCAGGTGCAGGTTCAGGCCACCGGCGTTCCACACACCGAAGCTCTGGCCCGCGGTACCCTTGAAGCGGAAGGTGATCGGCGCGGCAGCCATGCCTTGGTTGCCATGCAGACGGGCGATCTCGCCGGAGATCCGTGCGCCGATGGAACGGTCGCAGTTGCAGATATCCAGGTTGAACTCGCCACCGGAAAGATCGCGGATGGCCGGCAGGGCCATGTCCACCATCTTCTCGGCCAGCTCGCCCTTGTCGAACGGCGGGTTGCGGTCGACCTGGCAGAACTGCGGCTTGTCAGCCGGCACATGCGAGCTGCCCAGCAGCGGGCTGAGGTCGAGGTACTGTTGCTTCTCGGTCTCGCCCGGCAGCATTTCCAGCAGGTCGGTGCGACCGATCAACTCGCCCAGGCTACGCACGCCCAACTTGGCCAGCCACTCGCGGGTTTCCTCGGCAACGAAGGTGAAGAAGTTCACCACCATGTCGACGGTGCCGATGTAGTGATCTTTGCGCAGCTTGTCGTTCTGGGTAGCTACGCCGGTGGCGCAGTTGTTCAGGTGGCAGATACGCAGGTATTTGCAGCCGAGGGCGATCATCGGCGCGGTGCCGAAGCCGAAACTTTCGGCACCGAGGATGGCTGCCTTGATCACGTCCAGGCCGGTTTTCAGGCCGCCGTCGGTCTGCACCCGTACCTTGCCGCGAAGGTCATTGCCACGCAGGGTCTGGTGGGTCTCGGCCAGGCCCAGTTCCCATGGTGCGCCAGCGTATTTGATCGAAGTCAGCGGCGAGGCGCCGGTGCCACCGTCGTAGCCGGAGATGGTGATCAAGTCGGCATAGGCCTTGGCCACACCGGCGGCGATGGTGCCGACACCGGCCTCTGCCACCAGCTTCACCGACACCAACGCCTGCGGATTGACCTGCTTGAGGTCGTAGATCAGCTGCGCCAGGTCTTCGATCGAGTAGATGTCATGGTGCGGCGGCGGCGAGATCAGGGTCACGCCAGGCACTGCGTAGCGCAGGCGGGCGATCAGACCGTTGACCTTGCCACCGGGCAGTTGCCCGCCTTCACCTGGCTTGGCGCCTTGGGCGACCTTGATCTGCAGCACTTCGGCGTTGACCAGGTATTCCGGCGTGACGCCGAAACGGCCGGTGGCCACCTGCTTGATCTTCGAGCTCTTGATGGTGCCGTAGCGAGCCGGGTCTTCACCGCCTTCGCCGGAGTTGGAGCGCGCGCCCAAGCGGTTCATGGCTTCAGCCAGGGCCTCGTGGGCCTCTGGCGACAACGCGCCGAGGGAGATGCCGGCGGAGTCGAAACGCTTGAGGATTTCCTCCAGTGGCTCAACCTCGTCCACGGCCAGCGGCTTGTCGGCGACCTTCACCTTGAGCAGATCACGGATCATCGACACCGGACGCTGGTCGACCAGTGCGGTGTACTCCTTGAACTTGGCGTAGTCGCCCTTTTGCACGGCAGCTTGCAGGGTGTTGACCACATCCGGGTTATAGGCGTGGTACTCGCCGCCGTGGACGAACTTCAGCAGGCCGCCCTGCTGGATTGGCTTGCGCGGGCTCCAGGCTTCGGCGGCGAGCAGCTTCTGCTCGTTCTCGATATCGACGAAGCGCGCGCCCTTGATGCGGCTGGCGACGCCACGGAAGCTGAGGTCGACCACTTCGTCGGACAGGCCCACGGCTTCGAACAACTGGGCGCCACGGTAGGAAGCGATGGTCGAGATGCCCATCTTCGAGAGGATTTTCAGCAGGCCTTTGGAGATGCCCTTGCGGTAGTACTTGAAGACCTCGTCCAGGTCGCCCAGCACTTCGCCGGTGCGGATCAGATCGGCCAACACTTCATAGGAGAGGTACGGGTAGACCGCCGAGGCACCGAAGCCGAGCAGCACAGCAAAGTGATGCGGGTCACGGGCAGTGGCGGTTTCAACCAGGATGTTGCTGTCGCAGCGCAGTCCCTTTTCGGTCAGGCGGTGGTGCACCGCGCCGACGGCCAGCGAAGCGTGCACCGGCAGCTTGCCCGGGGCGATGTAGCGGTCGCTCAGCACCAGTTGGGTCTTGCCTCCGCGCACCGCTTCTTCGGCCTGGTCGGCGATATTGCGGATGGCCGCTTCCAGACCGAGGCTTTCCTCGTAGTTGAGGTCGATCAACTGGCGCTCGAAACCTTCGCGTTCGAGGTTCATCAGCGAACGCCACTTGGCCGGGGAGATCACCGGGGAGCTGAGGATTACCCGAGTAGCGTGCTCGGGGGACTCCTGGAAGATGTTGCGCTCGGCGCCCAGGCAGATTTCCAGGGACATGACGATCGCTTCGCGCAGCGGGTCGATCGGCGGGTTGGTCACCTGGGCGAACTGCTGGCGGAAGTAGTCGTAAGGAGAACGGACGCGCTGGGAAAGGATCGCCATCGGCGTATCGTCGCCCATCGAACCCACAGCCTCCTGGCCCTGTTCACCCAGAGGGCGCAGTACCTGGTCGCGCTCTTCGAAGGTGACCTGGAACATCTTCATGTATTGCTTGAGCTGGTCAGCGTCGTAGCTGGCCACGCCCTGGTCGTCGGCCAGGGTCGCCTGGATGCGCAGCGCATTCTGGCGCAACCAGCGCTTGTACGGATGGCGCGACTTGAGACGGTTGTCGATGGCGTCGGTATCGAGGATCTGGCCAGTCTCGGTGTCCACGGCGAAAATCTGGCCCGGGCCGACACGGCCCTTGGCAATCACATCTTCCGGCTTGTAGTCCCAGACGCCAATTTCCGAAGCCAGGGTGATGTAGCCATTGGTGGTGGTGACCCAGCGCGCCGGACGCAGGCCGTTGCGGTCGAGCAGGCACACCGCGTGGCGGCCTTCGGTCATGACCACGCCAGCAGGGCCGTCCCACGGCTCCATGTGCATGGAGTTGTATTCGTAGAAGGCGCGCAGGTCCGCGTCCATGGTCTCGACGTTCTGCCAGGCTGGCGGAATGATCATGCGCACGCCGCGGAACAGGTCGATGCCACCGGTGACCATCAGCTCGAGCATGTTGTCCATGCTCGATGAGTCGGAGCCGACGCGGTTGACCAATGGGCCCAGTTCTTCCAGGTCGGGAATCAACTCGTTGGAGAACTTGGTGCGGCGGGCCAAGGCCCAGTTGCGGTTGCCGGTGATGGTGTTGATCTCGCCGTTGTGGGCGAGGAAGCGGAACGGCTGTGCCAGCGGCCATTTCGGCAGGGTGTTGGTGGAGAAGCGCTGGTGGAACACGCAGATCGCGGTCTGCAGGCGCTCGTCCCCGAGGTCCGGATAGAAGGCGGCGAGGTCCGCCGGCATCATCAGGCCTTTGTAGATGATGGTCTTGTGCGAGAAGCTGCAGATGTAGTGGTCGCTGTCTTCGGCGTTGGCCACCGAGGAACGGCGGCGGGCACTGAACAGCTTGATGGCGAACTCCTGGTCGCTCAGGCCTTCACCACCGATGAACACTTGCTCGATCTGCGGGAGACGCTCCAGGGCCAGACGGCCGAGCACGCTAGTGTCGATCGGGACCTTGCGCCAACCCACCAACTGCAGGCCAGCCGCGAGAATCTCGCGATCCATGTTGGCTCGGGCAGCTTCGGCCTTCACCGGATCCTGGTTGAAAAACACCATGCCGACGGCGTACTGCTTGGGCAGGTCGATGGCGAAGTGCTCCTGGGCCTTGGCGCGCAGGAACTGATCGGGCTTTTGCATCAGCAGGCCGCAACCGTCGCCGGTCTTGCCGTCGGCGTTGATCCCACCGCGGTGGGTCATGCACGTCAGGGCCTGGATGGCAGTTTGCAGAAGGTGGTGGCTCGGCTCGCCCGTCATGTGGGCGATCAGGCCGAAACCACAGTTATCCTTGAATTCTTCGGGATGGTACAGACCTGTTTTCATAGACACTTTCTCACCAGGTTCGCCTCTCAACCAAGGCAAATCTCTTTTTAGTACAACCACTTACCATCCACGCCGAACGAACGCCAGCTTTGCGGTGGGCAATGGGAAACCATTGTTGCACAGCGACAGGGAAGCCCACAAATTTTCAAGACGGATCATTGAAAATTTATGTCGCGATTTTGAATGTTTTAAGCCTGTCGCCGTGATAGCGGCATGGCTAAAGTCTGAAGCGTTTCAGCCTGGACTGCAACAAGGGCTTGTGGCCGACAGTCTGGGACAGTAAAGCCTGCCGCGTAGTACGCAGCAGGCTCGACGGGAGTCAGGAATCGCTCAGCAACAGGGCGGCGGGGGTGGTGCCGCCCGGAAGGATCAGCGGGCCGCAGCCTGCTCTTGTTGGACGCTGGCAACGGTACGGGGCCAAGGTTTACCAGCCTGGACCTTGGCTGGCAAGGTTTTGATTGCAGCCAATGCTGCATCGCGGCTGGCGAAGTTGCCGTAGGTGACCACATACAGCGGCTTGCCCTGCAAGGTTTTCTTGAAGTAGCGATAGTCGCCACCCTGCGCCTTGACGTAGGCTTGGGCCGATGCCTCGGAGCTGGTGCCAAGGATCTGCACCACATAATTACCCGGCTTCTGCCCGGCGTACCAACCAGCACCGGCAGGCGCTTTCTCTGCTGGCTTGGCTGCGGGTTTAGCGCTAGCCACCTGGGTCGGCGCAGGCTTGGCAGCAGGTGCAACCGGCTTGGCTGGCTGGGTTGCAACCGGATTCTGAGCAGGCGCAACCGGCTGACTAGGCGCAGGACCGGCAGGCACGCCTTCCGGCGGTGCGGTGGTGGTCACGGTCGGCGGCTGCAGGGAGGTGGAGCCAGCAGGTCCACCTTCCTCACCTTCCCCCATGCCAGCCGCCTGGGCCAGCGGTTCGCGCATCACCGGCTGCGACTGGCCAACCAGTGGCAACGGCATCGGCTGCGTGGAGCCGGAGAACTCGATGGCGGGACCACCGTTATTGGACTGGGCATTACCCGGCTGGCCCTGTGGCAACTGGGCCTGCTCGGCAGGTACATCGGTGGGCGCCTTGTCACCTTTCTTGGGCATCAGCACCGCCGCGGCGACAGCGACCACAACGACGGCGGAAAGCGCCAGCACGTGTTTCTTAGGCATATTGAACCCCATGGTTGGTCGCTTCGCCGCACTGCGGCTGGCGATCATGGTCTCGATCAAGGTATCGCGGGCTACCTGGTTGATTGCCCCAGGCCAGCCATCGGAGTTTTGATGAATATCGACGATCTGTTCACGGGTGAACACCTCGATGCCCCGACCGGCGCCTTCCAGGCGCTGTTCAAGGTACTCGCGGGTCTCTTCTTCGCTGTAAGGGGCAAGCTCGATGACATGGAAACGCTCCTGGTCCGCATTGAGCTCCTCCAGCCCAGCGATCAGGGACGGTTCGCCGAACAGGAACACGTGCGGGCGCCCTTCCGGTGCGCCCGCCGCCAGCTCCAGCAAGGCTTGGAGTGCCGACTCGTCGAGTTGTTCCGCATCATCCACCAGCAAGTAGACTTCCTGGCCGGTCAGAGCCAGCTGGACCACCTGAGCGAGGATCTCCGGCACTTCCGGACGGGCTACGTTCAAGGACTGGGCAACCTGGCCCAGCACACTGGCGGCATCTCCAGCACCACGAGCGGAAACCACCACGCTCTGCACCGACTGCTTGTTGGTGCTGGCCACCAGGGCCTGGCGCAACAAGGTCTTGCCACTGCCCAGGGGGCCGGTGACAACTAGCAGCAGTTGGCTGTAGCGGGCCAGGTGGTGCAATTGCCCCAACACTGGCTTGCGCTGGGCCGGGAAAAACTTGAAGCCAGGCACCCGGGCCGCGAACGGATCGTGGTTCAACTGGTAGTGGCCGAGAAAGGCCTCATCGGCATGCAAACTAGTCATCGCGCTGTCACAACCTCAAAGCTGAGCCACAATCGCACGGTAATCCGCCGTCAGCGTGGCCTGAAGAATCTCTTTCGGATAGTCGTCGGTAATCACGGCCTCGCCCAACTGGCGCAACAGCACCAGGCGCAGGCGACCGTCGAGCACCTTCTTGTCGACCGCCATATGCTCCATGAAATGCGCCGGGGTCATTTCCTGTGGAGGCACCACCGGCAAACCTGCGTCCTGCAGCAGGCGAATTCCGCGATCACGCGCCTGCTGATCGATCCAGCCCAGGCGCATGGACATTTCCAGGGCCATCACGGTGCCCGCCGCCACGGCTTCGCCGTGCAGCCAGACGCCGTAGCCCATGTGGGTCTCGATAGCATGCCCGAAAGTGTGACCCAGGTTCAGCGTGGCACGCACCCCGGACTCCCGCTCGTCAGCACCGACCACCGCCGCCTTGGCCGCGCAGGAACGACGGATGGCCTCGGTCAGGGCGACCGAATCGAGACGGCGAAGCGCCACCATATTGTCTTCGAGCCAACCAAGGAACGGCTTGTCGCAGATCAGGCCGTACTTGATGACCTCAGCCAACCCTGCCGACAACTCGCGTGCTGGCAAGGTCGCCAGGCTGACCGTATCGATCAGCACTGCATTGGGCTGATAGAAGGCACCGACCATGTTCTTGCCCAGCGGGTGGTTGATACCAGTCTTGCCACCGACCGAGGAATCGACCTGGGACAACAGTGTGGTGGGCACCTGGATGAAGTCGACACCACGCTGGTAGCAGGCGGCGGCAAAACCGGCCATATCGCCGATCACACCGCCCCCCAGGGCGACGACCGTGGTCCGCCGGTCATGCCGCGCCGTCAGCAGCGCGTCGAAGATCAACTGCAGGGTTTCCCAATTCTTGTGGGCTTCGCCGTCAGGCAGCACGACCGGCAGCACCGAGTAGGCGCCAAGGGTACGGCTCAAGCGCTCGAGATACAGGGGGGCAACGGTCTCGTTGGAGACAATGGCGACCTGCCGCCCGGCAATATGCGGCGCCAGCAGCTCCGGCTGGTCCAGCAGGCCTTCGCCAATGTAGATCGGGTAACTACGTTCACCCAGGTCGACCTTTAGTGTCTGCATGTATCCCCACAATGAACTAAGGCGCGGTGTCGGCGCAGCGACCCACGCGGTAACGTTGAAGCCCGCCTCGGCATAACAGGCGCCGAGAATAGTCCCGGCTTATCGGGGCGGCAACTTCTGCAAGCGGTCCAGAATATCGATCACCACCATCCGCGGCGGCCGTTCGTCGGTTTCCACCACCAGATCGGCAATCTCGCGGTACAGAGGATCGCGCATCTCCAGCAACCCGCGCAGGGTCGCTTCCGGATTGGCGGTACGCAGCAATGGCCGATTGCGGTCACGGGCGGTGCGCCCGACCTGCTGCTCCACCGAAGCATGCAGGTAAATCACCCGCCCACCACAGCGCAGCGCCTGACGGTTGGCCTCGCGCATCACGGCGCCGCCACCGGTCGCCAGGACCACGCCATCGAGGGCGCACAGCTCGGCAATCATCGCCTGTTCGCGATCACGGAAGCCCGGCTCACCTTCCTTGTCGAAGATCCACGGGATATTGGCGCCGGTTCGCAGTTCGATTTCCTTGTCGGAATCCTTGAACAGCAGGCGCAGCTCTTTGGCCAACAGGCGCCCAATGGTGCTTTTTCCAGCGCCCATCGGCCCCACAAGTATCAAATTTCGCACAGAATCAACGACTCACAGCAATCGCCTGGTCACCCATGATACGCGGAGTCAGGAAGACCAGCAGCTCGGATTTTTTCTCTTGTAATGCATCGCGTCGAAACAGCCGCCCAACATACGGCAGATCGCCTAAAAATGGCACCTTGTCAACCACATTACTTTGCACCGTCGAATACACGCCACCAATCACAATCGTCTCGCCATCACCGACCCTGACCTTGGCATTGACCTCGTTCTTCCGGATCGGAGGCACGTTGTCCATGGCATTGACGTAATCCGGCTCGTCCTTGGTCACCCTGACCGCCATGATGACCCGGTTGTCAGGCGTTATCTGGGGCGTCACCTCGAGCGACAAGGAGGCCTCCCGGAACGACACCGAAGTGGCGCCGCTACCACTGGTTTCCTGGTAAGGCACTTCGGTGCCCTTGAGGATCCTGGCGGTTTCCTGGTCGGCGGTGACCACCTTGGGCTGGGAGATGATCTCGCCATTGCCGCTCTTTTCCATGGCACTGAGCTCAAGGTCCAGGAGAAGGTCGCTGCGCAACAGGCCCACGCCGATAGACGAAGTCGCCCGCTCCGCGCCCAGGTCGACGAACAAGCCACTGCCAAGGTCCGCGACATCAGCCCGCTGTGGACCACCCCAACGCACGCCCAGGCTTTTCTCGTAATCGACATTGGCCTCGACAATACGTGCCTCGATCATCACCTGGCGCGCCGGAACGTCCAGGCGCGACACCAGTTGCCTCAGCTCAGCAAGGCGGTCTGCAGGCTGGGTGACCACCAAGGTGTTGGTGCGGACATCGACACTCAGGTTGCCACGCCCAGTGAGAATACCGTCGTCTGCAAAGGTCGCCAGGAGCAGTTCAGCGAGGTCGCTGGCCTTGGCATGATGAATCGGCAACAGTTCGCGCCGCAGGGGCTGCAATGGCACATCCAGCGTCTGATCGAGCCGGGCCTCACGGGCCTCCCGAGCTTGTTCAGCCAACTCCGCAACGGGAGCCACCAGCAGCACACTGCCTTTTTCCCGCCGCCCCAACCCCTTGCTGAGGAGCACCAGGTCCAGCGCCTGGTCCCAGGGCACATCCTGCAGGCGCAAGGTGATGTTCCCCTGCACCGAATCGCTGGCCACCAAGTTGACGCCAGCGAACTCGGCCAGTACCTGCAGCACCGAGCGCACCTCGACATCCTGAAAGTTCAGCGACACGGGCTCACCCTGAAAGGGTGGCGTCGCCGACATCGCCTGGGCCGACAGGATCATCGCCAGCACCAGCCCCCATAACCGTCTCATTCTCATCCCTGACTTCTCCGCCTGTCCTCTTCCTGAGGACAAGATTTCTCGAGCGCTCCATCCACCCCTGGCCACTGACATACAGCCGTTCGACCACCTCGACTTGCCGCTCGCCGATCTTCACCACCCGGCCCTCGTCACGCCCTAGCCGATCGCCCACCTGCACCCGGTGCAAGCGCCCCGCCGAAAGCAATAAGGCCTGATGCTCGCCTTGCCGAGCCAAGCTGCCGACCATATCGATCTGCTCCAGCGGTACTCCGCCCAACCCATTCGCCTCCACCTGTCCGGCCCAATGCCGGAACGGGTCGACTTCCGGTACCTGCGGCGCCGGTCTGGACGGCTCGAACGCCAGGGACACCGGCACGGGCAGCCCGTCCTGGCCACTGCGATAGGTGTTGATACGTAACTGCATGCGCAACAGGCCTGACGGCTGGCCATCCACAACATCCATCTTCAACTGTTGCACGCGGAGCAGGCGCAACTGCCCCAGCCACTCGTCCAGCCAAAGCCGCAACGCCGGGTACCGCCCCACCACCTGCAACTCCAATGGCGTCGTCCGATAACCCTTACCGGCAACCTCTTCCTGGACATCCACCTGCTCGATCAGCACTCCCTGTTCACGTCCAAGGCTCGACATCTGTTCCAGCAGATCGGCCATGTCGCCTCCGGCCGCCAAGCGCCACTGGAGATCCTCGAGGTGCCGCTCGGCGAGGCCCACTGCATCGACTGCAGAGGCCAGTTGCCCGGCCTGTACCGTCTTAGCCTCATGCTCACCTTGCAAGTGCCGGCTGTGAGCAAGCCCATCCAGGTAGTCCAACCGCAACCCATGAATACGTGCGGCATAACCCATCCCCAGCACGGCCAGCATGACGAGGAGCATGAGCATCCCGCGGACCATCCACGGCCACTCAGCCATGCTCTGCCAGTCAGGCAATCCGTGCCGGCTCATGACCAAGGCGCCCTCATCTGCGCCGAGAGCGTGAAGCCATCGCCCTGGGGGCCGCTCTTGATTTGTTGCAGGTCAACATCACGCAGCAGCAGCGACGACTGGAGGTGGCGCACAAACTGGGCAACCAGA
The DNA here is from genome assembly GCF_054889225.1 of Pseudomonas sp. X10. Classification (NCBI taxonomy): domain Bacteria; kingdom Pseudomonadati; phylum Pseudomonadota; class Gammaproteobacteria; order Pseudomonadales; family Pseudomonadaceae; genus Pseudomonas; species Pseudomonas sp. X10. Next base: position 5,368,789 of record NZ_CM142677.1, read on the forward strand.
GAGCCGGAAGTAGCAAGGCCGGTCAGTCGTAGCTGGTCACCCTGCAAGTCCATCGCGGTGAGGTACAGCCCCGGAGGCGATGCCGCCTCAATCTGTGCAAAGAGCTCAGAGGCCTGCCCTTGCCCTTCTCGCAACTGCACGAGCGCTGCCTGCTGCGTACGCAGTGCTGCAAGCGCATCCCCCATCGCCGCAAGCTGCTCGATCCGGCTGTCCAGGCGGGACAGGTCCTCCTGCCTGGCCATGTTGGCCAGCGCCTGCTGCTGCAAGCGCTGGCGACTGAGGTGGTCGAGCACCATCACTCCGCACAATGCCAGCACCATGACCCCAATCACCGAAGCCTGGAACCGCCGGACAGCCGCCTGGCGCCGCCGCTCCCGCCAGGGCAGTAGGTTCAGGCGCAACATCAGCGCAGCCCGCCCATGGCCAAACCACAGGCGAGGGCCATGGACGGCGCCACGCGCCACAGCGCATCAGCGTCCCCCAGTGACTCCAGGTCCATTCCCGCCAACGGTTCCAATAACTGCGCCGTGGTCCCCAGGCGCACCTCCAGCGCTCTTGTCAGCTCCGCATCTCCAGCACCGGCACCGGTAACCAGCAGTACGTCGACCGGTGCACCTTGCATGCTGTAGCTCAGCCACCGCTCGATGCTATCCATCCGCCCTGCCGGATCTGAGACCACCAGACGCAGCTCCTGGCGCTGCGGCAATGGCCCGCCCGACCAGGCATGCAAGACCGCCCGGTCGACTTCGAGTTGCAGTAACGCCTGGGAATCCTGGCCGCGCCGAGGCATGACCCGCTGGAACGCATGACTGTCGATATCCACCAACTCGGCCTGCAACCCCGCGGCTTCTAGTATTTGCTCCAGCGGGTCCAACTGGCTTTGGCGACAGGCGGCCACGACCACCTCGACGCTGTCGGGCTGGTCCGCGCATGGGCCAAGCACCTGGAAGTCCAGCGCGGTATCCTCCAGGGGAAACGGGATGAACTGATCGGCCTCGACCAGCAATTGCGCCTCCATGTCCGCCTCCCCCATCTCGGCCGACAGGCGGCGCACCCTGCTGATCACCTGAGAGCCCGGCATGGCCACGGCGACCCGCCGCTGGCGACTGCCACATCGCTGGCAGGCCCGGCGCAAGGCCGCAATCACGGGCTCCGGCTCACGGATCCAGCCGTCATGGATGACATGCCCGACAAGCGGTTCCAACGCCCACGCGACAACGCTGCAACGCCCGCGTCGACGTCGCAATTGCAGGATTCGAATGGAATCCGGGGCAATTTCCACCCCGAGGAATGAACTGGCATCCCTGCCAAAGCGTCCAAGCATCGTTTTTCCCTTTTGATAGCTGCAAATCTGGCGCTGATCGGTGATGACAGCGGACGCTGCCACGGCCTGCGCTCCCCCCGCCGGTCACCCGGCCGGGCGAAAAATGCTTATAATGCCCAGCGTTTTTCCCTGTCCGCCGGACCCGCGCGCAATCCACTTTTCAATCTGGACATCCAAAAGCCTTGATACGCCTGCTGAAGTTCTTCTGGTGGTCTTTCGTCGCAGTCATCTGCGCGCTCGTACTCGGTGTGAGCGGTGCGTTCCTGTATCTTAGCCCTAGCCTGCCCTCGGTCGAGGCCCTCAGAAGCATCCAGTTGCAGATACCCCTAAGGGTCTACAGCAGTGACGGCAAGCTGATTGCCGAGTTCGGCGAAATGCGCCGCTCCCCCATACGCTTCGCGGAAATTCCGCCACAGTTCATTCAGGCACTTCTCTCGGCCGAGGACGACAATTTCCTCAACCACTATGGTGTCGACCCGAGCAGCCTGATGCGTGCAGCCACGCAACTGGTCAAATCCGGACATATCCAGACCGGCGGCAGTACCATCACCATGCAGGTGGCGAAGAACTTCTTCCTCACAAGCGAGCGCAGCTTCTCGCGCAAGACTACCGAGATCCTCCTGGCACTGCAGATCGAGCGCGAGCTGACCAAGGACGAGATCCTCGAGCTTTACGTCAACAAGATCTACCTGGGCAATCGCGCCTACGGCATCGATGCCGCCGCGCAGGTCTACTATGGCAAGTCGATCCGCGATGTCAGCCTCGCGCAGATGGCCATGATCGCCGGCCTGCCGAAGGCGCCATCGCGCTTCAACCCGCTGGCCAACCCGGCCCGGGCCAAGGAGCGCCGCGACTGGATCCTCGGGCGCATGTACAAGCTCGGCAAGATCGACGAGGCCAGTTACCAGGCTGCTCTGGCCGAACCGCTCAACGCCAGCTACCACGTGCCGTCCCCGGAAGTGAACGCTCCCTATATTGCTGAGATGGCACGCGCCGAGATGGTCGGCCGCTACGGCAGCGATGCCTACACCGAAGGTTTCCGGGTGACCACTACGGTACCTAGCGACCTGCAGGAAATGGCCAACAAAGCCATCCGCGACGGCCTGACCACCTACGACGAGCGCCACGGCTACCGCGGTCCGGAAGCGCGCTTCCCCGGTAAGACCCGCGCCGCCTGGCAGCTGGAGTTGAGCAAGCAGCGCAACCTCGGCGGCCTGGAGCCGGCCATCGTCACCGATGTCGACAAAGCCGGTCTGAAGGTGCTTACCCGTAGCGGTGAAGAAGAAAATGTCGCCTGGGACACCATGAAGTGGGCACGCCCCTTCCTCAGCAACAACAGCATGGGCCGCGCGCCACAACAACCGGCCGACGTCGCCCAGATCGGCGACCTGGTCCGGGTGCAGCGCCAGGAAGATGGCAGTCTGAAGTTCAGCCAAGTGCCGGGAGCCCAGAGCGCCTTGGTCACCCTGGACCCGTACAACGGTGCGATCCGCGCCCTGGTCGGCGGGTTCTCCTTCGAGCAAAGCAATTACAACCGAGCCATGCAGGCCAAGCGCCAGCCGGGCTCGAGCTTCAAGCCCTTCGTCTACAGCGCCGCCTTGGACAACGGCTATACCGCCGCCAGCCTGGTCAACGACGCGCCGATCGTGTTCGTCGACGAATACCTGGATAAGGTCTGGCGTCCGAAAAACGACACCAATACCTTCCTCGGCCCAATCCGCATGCGCGAAGCGCTGTACAAGTCGCGCAACCTGGTCTCGATCCGCCTGCTGCAATCCATGGGCGTTGGCCGCACCATCGACTACATCGCCAAGTTCGGCTTCAACAAGCAGGACCTGCCGCACAACCTGTCCTTGGCGCTGGGCACCGCGACCCTGACCCCGATGGAGATCGCCACTGGCTGGAGCACTTTCGCCAATGGCGGATACAAGATCACCCCATACCTGATCGACCGTATCGAAAGCCGCAACGGCGAGCTTCTGTTCACGGCCAATCCGGCGCGCGTTCCGCAGGCCGAGCAGGATCAGGACCAGGATCAAGCCGGCATCGCCGCGCCAGAGCAGCCAATCAGCACTCAACTGCCTGACGACGAAACGCCTTCGAACGAGGCAGAGATGCCAGCCGCACCTCAGCCCCCGGTCTTTGCTGAACGCATCATCGACGGACGCACCTCCTACATTCTCACCAGCATGCTCCAGGATGTGATCAAGCGTGGCACCGGACGCCGGGCCCTGGCCCTGGGCCGCACCGACCTGGCTGGCAAGACCGGCACCACCAACGAGTCCAAGGATGCCTGGTTCTCCGGTTACAACGCCGACTACGTCACCACCGTGTGGGCTGGCTTCGACCAACCGGAAACCCTGGGGCGCCGCGAATACGGCGGCACCGTGGCCCTGCCGATCTGGATGGATTTCATGGGCGCCGCCCTGAAGGACAAGCCCAACCACGCACCCGCGGAGCCAGAAGGCATCCTCAGCCTACGCGTCGACCCGGTCAGCGGCCGTGCCGCCACGCCAAGTACGCCGAACGCCTACTTCGAACTATTCAAGGCCGAGGACTCGCCGCCGTCGGTCAACGAACTGGGCAATGGCGTGATCCCGGGCAGCCCGTTGCCGGCGGATGAATCGGCGCCGATGGACTTGTTCTGAAGGGGCTGCATGATGGTCCCAAGTCATACACTCGGAAGCCATAGCACGGTTTCTCGCGGATTGCTGGGGGAATCAGCGGGCAACCGGGTGCATGCCTGGAGTCCTATGGCGCTCTTGAGACCCCGCGCAGCGCATCGCGACACAAGGCCGCCCCCACATCGATTGCAGCGTGCCATGGCCTGATAGACCGAAGTATTAGCCTTTGTTTGTACGACAGAGATATCGAGGTGGGCGCAACAAGCCCCTACACAATCTTCCGCCCAGTACCAAGGCTACTGTGGGAGCGGCCTTGTGTCGCGATGCGTCGCACGAGCAGCGCGGGATCTAAAGAACAGCAAAGAATCCAAGGCATGCTCCCGCGAGCTATAAAAAAACCCCGGCTCTCACGAGGCGGGGCTTTTTTTGCCGCTACAACGGATCAGCCGTTGAACACGTCATCCACGCTTTTGAGCGGGTAGTGCTTCGGATACGGCAGGGTCGCCACACCGGTCTCGATCGCAGCCTTGGCCACGGCGTCGGAGACGACGGTGATCAGGCGGGCATCCATCGGCTTCGGAATGATGTACTCACGGCCGAATTCCAGCGCGTCGACGCCGTAGGCTTCGCAGACTTCCTTCGGTACCGGCAGCTTGGCCAGGTCCTTCAGGGCGTTGGCGGCGGCGATCTTCATCTCTTCATTGATGCGCTTGGCGCGAACGTCCAAAGCGCCACGGAAGATGAACGGGAAGCCCAGCACGTTGTTGACCTGGTTCGGGTAGTCGGAACGGCCGGTCGCCATGATCACGTCGCTACGGGTGGCGTGCGCCAGTTCCGGGGCGATTTCCGGATCCGGGTTGGAGCAAGCGAACACGATCGGGTTCGGCGCCATGGCCTTCAGGCCTTCGGCCGTCAGCAGGTTAGGGCCGGACAGACCGACGAACACGTCCGCGCCATCTAGGGCATCGGCCAGGGTGCGCTTGTCGGTCGGATGAGCGAAAACGGCCTTGTACTGGTTCAGGTCGTCGCGGCCAGCGTGGATCACACCGCTGCGGTCGATCATGTAGATATTCTCGACCTGGGCACCCATGCTGACCAGCAGCTTCATGCAGGAGATAGCTGCGGCGCCAGCGCCCAAGCAGACGATCTTGGCTTCTTCCAGCTTCTTGCCGGCGATTTCCAGGGCGTTGATCATGCCGGCTGCGGTAACGATCGCAGTGCCATGCTGGTCATCATGGAATACCGGGATGTCGCACTGCTCGATCAGAGCGCGCTCGATCTCGAAGCACTCAGGCGCCTTGATGTCTTCCAGGTTGATGCCACCAAAGGTGATGGAAATGCGCTTGACGGTGTCGATGAACGCCTGCGGGCTTTCGGAGTCGACTTCGATGTCGAACACATCGATGCCAGCGAAGCGCTTGAACAGAACGCCCTTGCCTTCCATGACAGGCTTGGATGCCAGCGGGCCGAGGTTGCCCAGGCCGAGAATGGCGGTGCCGTCGGAGATCACTGCGACCAGGTTACCCTTGCCGGTGTACTGGTAGGCCAGCTCAGGGTCACGACCGATTTCACGCACAGGCTCGGCGACACCCGGGCTGTAGGCCAGCGACAGGTCACGAGCGGTTGCGGTCGGTTTGGTGAGCTCGACGCTCAGTTTCCCCGGACGAGGCTGAGCATGATATTCGAGAGCGGCAGTTTTCAGATCTGACATGGTGGGCATTCCGCTATTTACTGTTCTGACGGACCGCCGAGGATACGCAAAGAGCCGGGGAGCTACAAGACTACCCGGTCACTTGTGTCAAGGCCTTCAACCTACGACTTTACGCTACAACCCGTGCGGGACAAGGACTACAGTGTGTACAATCGAAATTGAAAATGTCTACAACTTTTTCAGCTTCCGACACGTTCCAGCATGCTCGGATGAGTCAGCGGTAACAACCAACGCCGCTGACCTGGCTTCAGCCCACCTTTGCGGGAACGATCCAGCACCCAGCCACGCGCCTCGACTTGGCGTCCCTTCAGGTTATCGAAGAATCGCGCTGGAAAACTGCGTTGCAACCGGGCCGGCACCTGCAATACCACGGCATTGTCGAGCTCTAGCCAGATGCCGCCACGATTGCGCTCGATTGCCTGTATTCGCCCACTGATTATGGCAAAACCCGATTGCCGCACATCTGCCGGCCGGACCAGCGGGGGCTGCCGCCAGAGCCCTAGGCGCGCCTTGCGCGCAGCCTTCTCTGCCGCCTGCTGACAACCAGCCAGGCGCACATTCGGCGCCACAGCCACGCGATAGCCAAGCCCTTCGCTGAGCAATACCGCTTCGATATTGTCGCCATTACGCCCGTAGATATGGGCCAGGGTGCGACCGTATTTGTCCTTCGACTCGACGCCGGGCACTAGCCCGATCCGGCCATCGCTGGCCTTCACCAGCGCCTGCAAGCGGCGCCTGGCAGCCTCGGCATAGGGCTCGCTGGTACGGCCCTTGCGGCCGATTTCGGGGGCATTGATACCGATCAGCCGCACACTGCGACCGTCAGTCAGGCGCAAGGTGTCACCGTCGATGACCTGGCGCACGGCTACCTGTTGAGTCCGTTCCGGCAGCGGGCAAAAGGCCAGTGCGGGCAACTGCCAGATCGCGCCCACAAAAAAGGCGCCCACCAGGGACGCCTTTTTCAGCAACGACGCGAAACCCGAAGGATCCGCCATACGCATACTTACTTCTTGGTACCGAACATGCCGAAACGGTCGGCAAACTTCTGTACGCGGCCGCCGGTGTCCAGCACCTTCTGCTTGCCGGTGTAGAACGGGTGGCACTGGGAGCACACGTCGATCGCCAGCGGCTTGGCCAGGGTCGAACGGGTTTCGAACTTGCTGCCGCAGCTGCAGGTGACTGCAACTACTTCATAATTCGGATGAATATCTGCTTTCATGGTCACTTCCTCGGCTGCGTGCCGCCACCCAACACCATTGTTGAATACCGCACGTAAATAGGCGGCGAATAATACCAGAGCGAAGCGCCAGCGCAAGTTGTCGCTTGCACCGACCGTCGTCTGCTAGGCTCGCCAGGTCCCGAAATACCCTTCAGAGAACCTCCCGCGTGTCCGACGTCATCTTGCGCCTTGCCCTGCCCTCGCCCTTGCGTCGCCTGTTCGACTACCGGGCTCCGGCAAGCATGGCGCGCCAGGCCCTGAGCCCTGGCATGCGGATCCGCGTGCCGTTCGGCCGCCGCGAAATGATCGGTGTGCTGGTGGAGGTCTGCGACCAGAGTGAAGTACCCGCCGACAAGCTCAAGCCGGCCATTGCCCTGCTCGACCCGGTGTCGCCGTTGCCTCCTGCGCTGTTCAAACTCTGCCTGTGGACAGCCCAGTACTACCAGCACAGCCTGGGCGACACGCTGAGCTGGGCCTTGCCGACGCTGCTGCGCCAGGGCGAACCGGCCGAAATCCGCCAGGAGCGCTTCTGGCAGATCGCACCCCGCGCGCGCATGGATGATCCCCGCATCGCCCGCGCGCCGCGCCAACGCGAGGCGCTGCAGACCCTGGCCCAGCATCCTCATGGCGTGGCTCACACCCTGCTCGGCAAGCTCGGGCTGAGCAAGGACAGCCTCGACCTGCTGCTGGCCAAGGAGCTGGTCCAGGTCGAGGTACGCCGCCACCTGCCCCAGGCACGTCACGAACATTGGCTGGCACAGCCGGAACTGCCGCTCAACGACGAACAACGCGCCGCCTTCAACGCCGTACACTCCGGCTTCGGCAGCTTTCACGCCTTCCTCCTGGCCGGCGTTACCGGCAGCGGCAAGACCGAAGTCTACCTACAGTTGATCCGCGAAGCGCTTGAGGCCGGCAAGCAGGCGTTGATCCTCATTCCGGAGATCAACCTCGGCCCGCAGACCCTGGCGCGCTTCGAGCAACGCTTCAACGCCCGCATCGCCCTGCTGCACTCGGCAGTCAACGACCGAGAGCGCCTGGACGCCTGGCTGGCCGCACGCGATGGCGAGGCGGATATCATCATCGGCACGCGCTCGGCGCTGTTCACGCCAATGAAGCACCCCGGCTTGATCATCATCGATGAAGAGCACGACGGCTCCTATAAACAGCAGGAAGGCCTGCGCTACCACGCTCGCGACCTAGCCTTGGTGCGGGCGCGCCAGGAGAACATCCCGATCCTGCTCGGTTCGGCCACCCCTTCGCTGGAAAGCCTGCACAATGCCTACAGCGGCCGTTATGGCCTGTTGCGCATGAACCAGCGCGCCGGCGGCGCCCGCCAGCCCCGCTTCCTGCGCCTTGATGTGAAGAGCCGGCCGCTGGACAGTGGCATCAGCGGCCCTTTGCAGCAGGCCATCGGCCAGACGTTGGCGGCTGGCCAGCAGGTCCTGGTGTTCCTCAACCGGCGCGGCTTCGCCCCAACGCTACTGTGCCACGACTGCGGCTGGCTCTCCGAATGCCCGCGCTGCGATGCCCGCATGACGGTGCATCAGCGCTCGGGTGTATTGCGCTGCCACCATTGCGGCCATGACGAACGACTGCCGCGCCAATGCCCGCAGTGCGCCCATGTCGACCTGCGCCCCGTAGGGGCCGGCACCGAGCGCGCCGAGGAACGCCTGAAGACCCTCTTCCCGGATTACCCGGTGCTGCGCGTGGACCGCGACAGCACGTCCCGCAAGGACGCCATGCACAACCTGTTCGCCACCATCCAGCGCGGCCAGCCGAGCATCCTGGTCGGCACCCAGATGCTGGCCAAGGGTCACCACTTTCCCCGGGTGACCCTGGTGGCCATCTTGGACGCTGATGGCGGGCTGTTCTCCGGCGACTTCCGCGCCAGCGAGCGCATGGCGCAATTGATCGTCCAGGTGGCCGGGCGTGCTGGACGCGCCGAGGAACCAGGCAAGGTGATCATCCAAACCCACCTGGCCGACCACCCCTTGCTGGTGCAGCTGACTGAACAGGGCTACTTCGCCTTCGCCGAGCAGGCCCTGAGCGAGCGCCGCGCCGCTGGCCTGCCGCCCTTTGCCCACCTGGCCCTTCTGCGTGCCGAAGCGCACAAGCCCGGGCAGGCCGAAGCCTTCCTCGACGAAGCCTGCGCCGCGGCCGAGCGGTTGCTGGCCGAACACAACCTAAAAGGCATCGAACTGCTGGGGCCGGTGCCCGCCCCCATGGAGCGCCGTGCCGGACGCTTTCGTGCACAACTATTGCTCCAGGCCAATACTCGGGCGCCTCTGCATCGACTGATCAGCGCCTGGTTGCTACTGTTGGAGCAGATGCCGTCCGGGCGCCAGGTGCGCTGGTCCGTGGATGTGGATCCGGTGGATCTTTATTAAGCGGCAAGCGGCAAGTTTCAAGCTGCAAGGACAAACAGATCGTGCGCCGGACCGCTGTTTCTTGCCACCGGAAGCCGCCCGCTTGCCGCTATAGCGGGTTGGCAACCCGGCCCCGGCAACGGATAATGCCCAGTTTTTCCACCTGCGCATCGAAGCGCCGCCGCGCTTGCGGTCGAAAGAGAAGCCCATGAAAGACACCATTCGCCAGCTGATCCAGCAAGCCCTCACCCAACTCGTCACCGACGGTGTGCTGCCTGAAGGGCTGACGCCGGCGATCCAGGTGGAAAACGCCCGGGACAAGAGCCACGGCGATTTCGCCAGCAACATCGCCATGATGCTGGCCAAGCCTGCCGGCATGAAGCCGCGCGACCTGGCCGACAAGATCATTGCCGCCCTGCCGGCCAGCGACGACATCAGCAAGGTCGAGATCGCCGGCCCTGGCTTCCTCAACTTCTTCCAGAACACCCAGGCCCTGGCCAACCGGCTCGATGCGGCCCTGGCCGATACCCACCTGGGCGTGCGCAAGGTCGGCGCCCCAGAGAAGGTGGTGATCGACATGTCGGCACCGAACCTGGCCAAGGAAATGCACGTCGGCCATCTGCGCTCGACCATCATCGGTGACAGCGTGGCCCGCGTCCTGGAGTTCCTCGGCGACCAGGTGATCCGCCAGAACCACGTCGGCGACTGGGGCACCCAGTTCGGCATGCTGTTGGCCTACCTCGAAGAGAACCCAATTACCAGCGATGAGCTGTCAGACCTGGAAAACTTCTACCGCGCGGCGAAGAAACGCTTCGACGAGTCCGAGGAATTCGCCACCCGCGCCCGCGGCCTGGTGGTCAAGCTGCAAGCCGGCGACCCAGAGTGCATGGCCCTGTGGACGCGCTTCAAGGACATCTCCCTGTCGCACTGCCAGAAGACCTACGAGTTGCTCAACGTCAAACTGACCATGGCCGACGTGATGGGCGAGAGCGCCTACAACGACGACCTGGCCAATGTGGTCGCCGACCTCAAGGCCAAGGGCCTGCTGGTCGAGAGTCAAGGCGCCCAGTGCGTGTTCCTCGACGAGTTCAAGAACACCGAGGGCGAACCGCTGCCAGTGATTGTGCAGAAGGCCGACGGCGGCTACCTGTACGCCACCACCGACCTGGCCGCGGTGCGCTACCGCAGCAATGTGCTCAAGGCCGACCGCGCCCTGTACTTCGTCGACCAGCGCCAGGCCCTGCACTTCAACCAGGTGTTCGAAGTAGCGCGCCGCGCCGGTTTCGTCGGCCATCCGATGCAGATGGAACACATGGGCTTCGGGACCATGAACGGTGCCGACGGCCGTCCGTTCAAGACCCGCGACGGTGGCACCGTCAAGCTGATCGACCTACTCACCGAAGCCAAGGAACGTGCCTACGCCCTGGTCAAGGAGAAGAACCCCTCCCTGGCCGAGGAAGAACTGCGCAAGATTGCCAGCGTAGTCGGTATCGGTGCGGTCAAGTACGCCGACCTGTCCAAGCACCGCACCAGTGACTACAGCTTCAACTTCGACCTGATGCTCAACTTCGAAGGCAATACCGCGCCTTACCTGCTGTACGCCTACACCCGCGTGGCCGGCGTATTCCGCAAGCTGGGCAAGGGCTACGACGAAGTCGACGGGCAGATCGTGCTGCAGGCCACCCATGAGCAGGACCTGGCCGCGCGCCTGGCGCAGTTCGGCGAGATCCTCAACGGCGTCGCGGAAAAGGGCACGCCTCACGTCCTGTGCAGCTACCTGTACGACATCGCCGGCCTGTTCTCCAGCTTCTACGAGAACTGCCCGATCCTCGCCGCCGAAACGCCGGAGCAACAGCAGAGCCGCCTGCGCCTGGCCGCCCTGACCGGCCGCACCCTCAAGCAGGGCCTGGAGCTGCTCGGCCTGGAAACCCTGGAGCGCATGTAAGTTGGCCGCCAAGAAGAAACCCGCTCCCAAGCGCGGCGCCAGCCGTTACCAGCCACCAGCCAAACAACCAATCCCCGGATGGGTATGGCTGGCCGTTGGCCTGACCGTGGGCGCCTTCATCGTCTTCCTGATGAAGCTCGAACCGGGCGGCGCAGACATCAAGCGCAGCAAGCCCGAGCAACAGAAGCCGGCCAAAGTCGCCGAGGCCAACAAGACCCCACCGAGCCCGCAGCAACCGGTCAAACCGAAGTATGACTTCTATACCCTGCTGCCAGAATCCGAGGTCATCGTCCCGCCCGAGGCAGTGCCTGAGAAAACGCCGCCAGTACCGGCGCAGCCAGTCACCCCGGTGACCCCGGCCGAGGCAGCGAAGATCGACGCGGCACGGGCCCAGGCCGCACTGATGGGGCAGACGCCACCACCAGCGCCTCCTGTGATCAAGCCGGCGGCAACCACCCAGTTCTTTCTCCAAGCCGGCTCATTCCGCAAACAAGCCGATGCCGACAAGGTGCGTGCGCAGATCATCCTGCTCGGCCAGTCGGTGAAGGTGGAGTCCGGGACGGTGAGGGAAGAAACCTGGTACCGCGTGCTGGTCGGCCCGTTCAGCAATCGCGAGCAACTGAACGTGGCGCAGAAGCAACTGGCTGGCAGTGGCTTCAGCAACCTGCTGCTGCAACAGCGGCAAATTCGCCAGTAACCAGAAAAGGCCTTGTCGCTTTACCGCCACGAGGCCTTTTCTTTCAACTCCGCTGGGCGTTGACCTGCGACACCTGGGTGTTGAGCGTCCAGAAGTCGTACAGCACACCAATGAAGAACAGTCCCCCGGTGAACAGGTAGATCAGCGCCGAGATCCACTTGCCCTGGTACAACCTGTGCACCCCGAAGATGCCCAGGAAGGTCAGCAGTATCCAGGCCACGTTGTAATCCACGGGGCCGGGTAGGAAACGCATGTCCGCTTCGCGGTCCATCGACGGGATCAGGAACAGGTCGATCAACCAACCGATGCCCAGGAGCCCGAGGGTGAAGAACCAGATGGTCCCGGTGATCGGCTTGCCGTAGTAGAAACGGTGCGAGCCGGTGAAACCGAAGATCCACAGCAGGTAACCGATCACCTTGCTGTGCGTGTCATGCAAAGGGATGCCTTGCTGATAACTGTTCATTCATAGCCCTCACGGGTTAGCTGAAAATTTTCTAAGAAAAAATGTGACTTTTCCCCGGGAAGCCGACGTACGGCAACCGCACAATCGACCAACGGATCAGAATTTGATCAAAAAGCTGTTATAAAGTTGCGCGCCAATATACGAAAACACAACAAGAGCTTCGCCTATGCCGCCCTTCTTCAAGACATGGCTGACCCTCTGCCTATTATTGCCACTGGCCGCCCACGCCACCAATCGTGAGCAACGTCTTCCCAATGGTTTCACCGGCTATACCGTCAACACCTCGGTGAAACACGCCCCTGTGAAACACAGAGTCAACCGCGCACGCCCGGCCAATGCCGCCAATACTGCCAACCTGTCCGTGCCCTCAATGTCGGCCAAGCAGAGCAGCGATGTACTCAGCCGTGCCGTGAACGTGCTCGGCACCCCGTACCGCTGGGGTGGCAGCAGCCCAAGCAAGGGCTTCGACTGCAGCGGCCTGGTCAAGTACGCCTTCAACGACATCGAAGATATCAACCTGCCGCGCACTTCCAGCGCCATGGCCCAGGGCCACGGCGTCAAGGTTTCCCGTAAGGACCTCAAGCCCGGCGACCTGATCTTCTTCAACATCAAGAGCCGCCGGGTCAATCACGTCGCCATATACCTGGGCAACGACCGCTTCATCCATGCGCCACGCCGCGGCAAGCGCGTCAGCATCGACTCGCTGAGCAAGCCGTACTGGCAGAAGCACTATGTGGTCGCCAAACGCGTACTGCCCAAGGAGCAAGCAGAGCCCCTGCGCCTGGCCAAACGCTAACCCGCCATCCGCGCCCGGGCTTGTTCCGGGCCGATCACGCCTTGGGCGAGCAGGCCTTGCAAGGCCGCGTCCAAGGTCTGCATCCCTGCCGCCGCACCGCTCTGCATCGCCGAATACAGCTGTGCCAAGCGCCCTTCGCGAATCAGGTTGCGCACTGCCGGTGTGGCGACCAGCACCTCCCGCGCAGCCACCCTGCCGCCTCCGGCCCGCTTGACCAGCACCTGCGCTACCACCATGCGTAGCGACTCGGCGAGCATGGCGCGCACCAGGGGCTTCTCTTCGGCGGCAAAGACCTCGACCAGGCGATCGATGCTGCTCACCGCCGAGCGGGTGTGCACGGTCGCCAGCACCAGGTGACCGGTTTCCGCGGCCCGCAAGGCCAGGCGAATGGTTTCCAGGTCGCGCAGTTCGCCGATCATGATCACATCAGGGTCTTGACGCAGGGCGCTGCGCAAGGCTTGGGCGAAGTCCCGGCTATGCCGGCCGATCTCGCGCTGGTTGACCAGGCTGCGCTGCCCGCTGTGGATAACCTCGATGGGGTCTTCCAGGGTGATGATGTGCAGCGGCCGTTCGCGGCTGAGCTGGTCGACCAATGCCGCCAGGGTGGTGGACTTGCCACAACCGGTGGGCCCGCCCACCAGCACGAGGCCGCTGGTCCATTGCGCAACAGGACGAAATACTTCTGTCAGCCCAAGCTCGCTCAAGCCAGGTATCCGCGTCGGGATCACCCGGAAGCTCGCCCCCGGGCCATTGAGCTGCTCGAACAGGTTCAGTCGAAAACGGCCAAGCCCGGGCAGCGCCAGTGCCAGGTCCAGCTCCCTGCCTTGGTCGAGGCAGCGTGGCGGCCCCGCTTCGAGCAGTTGCCCGAGCCCATCGCGCAGGGCCGTCGGCTCCAGTCTGGGCAGGTCCATGCGCTGCAATTCACCATCCAGGCGCAGCATCGGCACTTCGCCCGCAGCCAGGTGCAGGTCCGAAGCCCCCATGCCAACCGCCCGGGCCAAGAGTTCGGTCACGTCCATGAGACTCCCCAAAGGCCGCCAAGCAGGTAGAATGCCGCAGACTCCTGAGCCGTCGGCATCGATCAATGTCCACCATAGCAGACAACATTTCCGCCCTTGCCGCGCGTATCGACAGCGCAGCGAAAGCCGCCGGACGCGATCCGGCCAGCATCCGCCTGCTGGCGGTGAGCAAGACCAAACCGGCCAGCGCCATCCGCGAAGCCTTTGCCGCCGGTGCACGGGACGTCGGCGAGAACTACCTCCAGGAAGCCCTGGGCAAGCAGGAAGAATTACGCGACCTGCCCTTGTCCTGGCACTTCATCGGCCCCATTCAGTCGAACAAGACGCGTGCCATCGCCGAACATTTCGACTGGGTACATTCCGTGGACCGCCTGAAGATCGCCCAACGCCTCTCCGAACAGCGCCCCGCCGGCCTGCCACCGCTCAACATCTGCCTGCAGGTGAATGTCAGCGGTGAAGACAGCAAGTCCGGCTGCGCCCCTGCCGAACTCCCGGCACTGGCCAAGGCCGTCGCGGCCCTGCCAAGCCTGCGCCTGCGCGGGCTGATGGCGATCCCCGAACCTACCGAGGACCGCTCCGCTCAGGAAGCCGCCTTCGCCACCCTGCGCCAACTGCAGGAAGGCCTGGGCCTCGACCTGGACACCCTGTCCATGGGCATGAGCCACGATCTGGAGGCCGCCGTTGCCCAAGGCGCGACCTGGGTCCGCATCGGTACCGCCCTGTTCGGCGCCCGCGACTACGGCCACGCCTGATCCATGCTTTACTCACTCTTTCCCTCAAGGACCTGACATGAGCAAGACGCGTATTGCCTTTATCGGCGCAGGCAACATGGCCGCCAGCCTGATCGGCGGCCTGCGTGCCCAGGGCCTGGACGCTTCGCAGATCCGCGCCAGCGACCCAGGCGCCGAAACCCGGGCTAAGATCCACGCCGAACATGGCATCGAAGTATTCGAAGACAACGCCCAGGCCATCGAAGGCGCCGAGGTGATCGTCCTGGCGGTCAAGCCACAGGTCATGAAGGCCGTATGCCTGGCCCTGCAACCGAACCTTGCGCCTGGCCAGTTGATCGTATCGATCGCCGCCGGCATCACCTGCGCCAGCATGAACACTTGGCTCGGCGCTCAGCCGATCGTGCGCTGCATGCCTAACACCCCCGCGCTGCTGCGCCAGGGTGTCAGCGGCCTGTACGCCACCGCCGAGGTCTCGCCGGCCCAGCGCGAACAAGCCGAGCAACTGCTGTCGGCCGTGGGCACCGCCCTGTGGCTGGAGCAGGAACAGCAACTGGACGCGGTGACCGCCGTCTCCGGCAGCGGCCCTGCCTATTTCTTCCTGCTGATCGAAGCCATGACCGCCGCCGGCGAAAAACTGGGCCTGCCTCGCGAAACCGCTTCGCGCCTGACCCTGCAGACGGCCCTGGGTGCTGCCCACATGGCCGTGTCGAGCGATGTCGACGCAGCCGAACTGCGCCGCCGGGTCACTTCCCCCGCCGGCACTACAGAGGCGGCTATCAAGTCATTCCAGGGCAACGGTTTCGAGCGTCTGGTCGAGCAGGCACTGGAAGCCGCCGCGCGGCGTTCCGCCGAGCTGGCCGAACAACTGGGCAAATAAGGAGCTCTAGATGAATGCACTGTCTGGCGCCATGATTTTCGTGGTGCAAACCCTGGTCAGCCTGTACCTGGTGATTGTCCTGCTGCGCTTCGTGCTGCAGATGGTCAAGGCCGACTTCTACAACCCGCTCAACCAGTTCGCGGTGCGCGCCACACAGCCGCTGCTCAAGCCGATCCGCCGCATCGTCCCCAGCATCGCCGGGCTCGACACCTCGTCTCTGCTGCTGGCGATCATCATCCAGGCGCTGCTGATGGCGTTCGTGCTGATGATCAGCTACGGCACCTTTGGCGATGTCCTGCACCTACTGATGTGGGCGATCATCGGCGTCACGTCGCTGTTCCTGAAAATCTTCTGGGTCGCGATGATCGTCATGGTGATCGTCTCCTGGATCGCCCCCAACAGCCACAACCCGGCAGCGGAGCTGGCCTACCAGATCAGCGAACCGGTACTGGCGCCCTTCCGCAAGCTGATCCCCAACCTGGGCGGCATGGACATCTCGCCGATCTTCGCCTTCATCGCGATCCAGGTGATCCAGTCCTTCATCATGCCCCCGCTGGCAGCCTATTCCGGCATGCCGCAAGAACTGTGGAGAATGATCTGATCCTGCCTTTGCCACTGGCGGCAAGCTGTTGCTTGCCGCTGGGGGTAGCGGTCTTTAGACTTACGCCTCATTCACGCGTGAGCAGGGTCGATGTCCACTGTCTTTCCCGAAGATTCTGTCGGTCTGGTAACACCGCAACTGGCCCGGTTCGATGAGCCACTGGCCCTGGCCTGCGGTCGTTCGCTGATCTCCTACGAACTGATCTACGAAACCTATGGCACCCTCAACAGCTCGGCCAGCAATGCCGTGCTGATCTGCCATGCTCTGTCCGGCCACCACCATGCTGCCGGCTACCACAGCCCCGACGACCGCAAGCCGGGCTGGTGGGACAGCTGCATCGGCCCCGGCAAGCCAATCGATACCAATCGTTTCTTCGTGGTCAGCCTCAACAATCTCGGCGGCTGCAACGGCAGCACCGGTCCCAGCAGCCTCAACCCGGCCACTGGCAAGCCCTACGGCGCCGACTTCCCGGTCCTGACCGTGGAAGACTGGGTGCACAGCCAGGCACGCCTGGCCGATCGCCTGGGCATCCAGCAGTGGGCCGCAGTCGTTGGCGGCAGCCTGGGCGGCATGCAGGCGATGCAGTGGACCATCACCTACCCGGACCGCGTGCGCCACTGCGTGGACATCGCCTCGGCGCCCAAGCTCTCGGCCCAGAACATCGCGTTCAACGAGGTCGCCCGCCAAGCCATCCTCACTGACCCTGAATTCCATGGCGGCTCCTTCCAGGACCAGGGCGTGATCCCCAAGCGCGGCCTGATGCTGGCGCGCATGGTCGGGCACATCACCTACCTGTCCGATGACTCCATGGGCGAGAAGTTCGGACGCGAGCTCAAGAGTGACAAGCTCAACTACGACTTCCACAGCGTCGAGTTCCAGGTCGAGAGCTACCTGCGCTACCAGGGCGAGGAGTTCTCCGGACGCTTCGATGCCAATACCTACTTGCTGATGACCAAGGCCCTGGACTACTTCGACCCAGCCGCGGCCCACGGCGGCGACCTGGCCGCGACCCTGGCCGGGGTGACGGCGGACTACTGCATCATGTCGTTCACCACCGACTGGCGCTTCTCGCCGGCCCGTTCGCGGGAGATCGTCGACGCCCTGATGGCTGCCCGCAAGAATGTCTGCTATCTGGATATCGACTCACCTTACGGTCACGATGCCTTCCTGATCCCGACACCTCGCTACATCCAGGGCTTTTCGAACTACATGAACCGCATCGCCATCTGAGGACAGCATGAGAGCCGACCTGGAAATCATCCACGACTGGATCCCTGCCGGCAGCCGGGTACTCGACCTTGGCTGCGGCAACGGCGAGCTACTGGCCTCGCTGCGCGACCGCAAGCAGGTCACCGGCTATGGCCTGGAGATCGACGCCGACAACATCGCCGCCTGTGTGGCCAAAGGTGTCAACGTCATCGAGCAGGACCTCGACAAAGGCCTGGGCAACTTCGCCAGCAACAGCTTCGACGTCGTGGTCATGACCCAAGCCCTGCAAGCCGTGGAATACCCCGACCGCATCCTCGAAGAGATGCTGCGCGTCGGCCGCCAGTGCATCATCACCTTCCCCAACTTCGGCCACTGGCGCTGCCGTTGGTACCTGGCGACCAAAGGTCGCATGCCAGTCTCGGACTTCATGCCGTATACCTGGTACAACACGCCGAACATCCACTTCTGCACCTTCGAGGACTTCGAGGCGCTGTGCCGCGAACGCCGCGCCCAAGTCCTCGACCGGCTGGCCGTCGACCATCTGCACCGCAATGGGTGGGCGGGTCGGCTATGGCCTAATCTTCTAGGGGAAATCGGCATCTATCGTGTCAGCAGCCCCGGCCTGCAAGAGCATCAGGTCGCGGTCTAACCCGCCCCACCGGAGGAATGCGATCATGCGTCGTCTAGCCCTGTTTCTGATCAGCCTGTGCCTGGCCCTGCCGGTACTGGCTGCCGACCCCGCCAAGCCCGAGCGCAAGGAGGTCTTTGGCGACGTGACGGTCCACTACAGCGCCTTCACCTCGAGCATGCTGCAGCCGGATGTGGCCGCCGCCACGGGCCTTGTGCGCAGCAAGAACCAGGGGGTGCTGAACATCGCCGTACTCAAGGCCGGCAAGCCTGGCATGGCAGTGGTCAGCGGCACGGTGAAGGACCTGACCGGACGCAGCAATTCGCTGTCGTTCAAGCAGATCGCCGATCAGGGCGCCATCTATTACATCGCCCAGTTCAAGATCGACCAGGTAGAAACCCTGACCTTCGACCTGAACGTCGAGACCGGTGGCGTCAGCCATAAAATCAGCTTCAACCAGGAAGTATTCCCAGGCAAATGATGAATTTCCAACAACTCGTATTGGCCAGCCATAACGCTGGCAAGCTCAAGGAACTGCAGGCCATGCTCGGCGCGTCCGTGCACCTGCGGTCGATCGGTGAGTTCAGCACGGTCGAGCCAGAAGAAACCGGCCTGTCGTTCGTCGAGAACGCCATCCTCAAGGCCCGCAATGCCTCGCGCATCTCGGGCCTGCCGGCCCTGGCCGATGACTCGGGCCTGGCGGTCGACTACCTCGGCGGCGCGCCGGGCATCTATTCGGCACGCTACGCCGATGGCCAGGGCGATGCGGCGAACAACGCCAAGCTGCTCGAAGCCCTCAAGGACGTCCCGCAAGACCAGCGCGACGCGCAGTTCGTCTGCGTCCTGGCCTTGGTCCGCCATGCCGACGACCCGCTGCCGATCCTCTGCGAAGGCCTGTGGCACGGACGCATCCTGTTCGAGGCCAGTGGTGAGCACGGTTTCGGTTACGACCCGCTGTTCTGGGTACCGGAGCGCAACTGCTCCAGCGCCGAACTCGGCCCTGCCGAGAAAAACCAGCTGAGCCACCGCGCCCGAGCCATGGCGCTGCTGCGCCAGCGTCTGGGACTGGCATGACCGAACACCCACCCATCCAGCCGCTGCATCCCGGCGCGGCTGGCTTCAGCACCCAGCCACCCCGGGCGGCGTTGGCGCAGCTACCGCCCCTGGCGCTGTACATCCATATCCCCTGGTGCGTGCGCAAATGCCCGTACTGTGACTTCAACTCCCATGCAGCCAGCCCCGAACTGCCGGAAGAAGCCTACGTCGACGCCCTGCTGGCCGACCTCGACCAGGAATTGGCGGCCGTGTATGGCCGCCCGATCAGCTCGATCTTCTTTGGCGGCGGCACCCCGAGCCTGTTCAGTGCCCCTGCCTTGGGTCGCTTGCTGGTGGGAGTAGAACAACGTATTCCGTTCGCCCCTGATATCGAAATCACCCTGGAAGCCAACCCCGGGACCTTCGAGCAAGAAAAGTTCAAGGCCTACCGGCAACTGGGGATCAATCGCCTGTCGATCGGCGTGCAGAGCTTCCAGCAGGCCAAGCTCGAGGCCCTGGGCCGCATCCATAATGGCGACGAAGCCGTACGCGCCGCTGGCATGGCCCGTGCTGCCGGCTTCGACAACTTCAACCTCGACCTCATGCATGGTCTGCCGGATCAATCGCAGGAAGATGCCTTGGGCGACCTGCGTCAGGCCATCGACCTGGGACCGACCCACCTGTCCTGGTATCAGTTGACCCTGGAGCCGAACACTGTGTTCTGGAGCCAGCCACCGGAGTTGCCCGAGGACGATATCCTGTGGGATATACAGGAGGCCGGCCAGGCCCTGCTCGCCCAGCATGGCTTCGCCCAGTACGAAGTCTCCGCCTACGCCCGGCCAGGACGCGCCGCACGGCACAACCTGAACTACTGGAGCTTCGGCGACTTCATCGGCATCGGTGCCGGTGCCCATGGCAAACTCAGCCACCCGGACGGGCGTATCCTGCGGACCTGGAAAACCAGGCTGCCCAAGGATTACCTGAATCCAGCCAAAGCGTTCAGGGCTGGAGAAAAATGCCTGCCGCAGGATGAGTTGCCGTTCGAGTTCCTGATGAACGCCCTGCGCCTGACCCAGGGCGTGGACGCCGAGCTGTTTACCCAACGCACCGGCCTGCCACTGGAACAACTGGCTGCAGCGCGCCGGGAGGCCGAACAAAGGGGCCTTTTGCAGGTCGAAACGGATCGGCTGGTAGCCACGCCACGCGGCCAGTTATTCCTCAATGACCTGCTGCAGTATTTCTTGACCTGAAGGATGACCCATGGACCTGGTACTTGACCTGCTCGCGACCGTTTCCCGCTGGAGCCGCAGCAATCTGTCGGAGATTTCCCTGGCCTTGGTAGGCTGCCTACTGGTGCTGTTCGGCACCGACATCAAAGGCTGGGTGGAACAGCGCCTAGGGGGCCTGGCAGGTGCCCTGCGCGTGCCCTTTATGGCCCTGCTGGTGATGATCGGCAGTGGTGCGGCGCTGATCTATGCAACGCCCTGGGTGGTGCGCGGGCTGAGCCAGTTCAACAACTATGCCTTGGCGCCTGTATTGCTGGTGGTGCTGGTGTTGATCGGCGTGGTGGCCGATCGGCGGGGGTGACACAGCGTCCTGTAGGAGAGGGTTTGCCCGCTCCTACTGGACCTGCGATCAGATTACTGATCTCAGGCCAGCTTCTCGAACTTCAGATCCCACACCCCATGCCCCAAGCGCTCGCCGCGGCGTTCGAACTTGGTGATCGGGCGTTCTTCAGGGCGTGGTACGTAGGCACCATCCGCCGCCTGGTTGCGATAGCCCGACGCGGCATTCATCACTTCCAGCATGTGCTCGGCATAGGGTTCCCAGTCGGTCGCCATGTGGAACACCCCGCCAACCTTGAGCTTGCTGCGCACCAGCTCGGCGAAGGCCGGCTGGACGATACGCCTCTTGTGATGGCGGCTCTTGTGCCAAGGGTCAGGGAAGAACAGCATCAACCGATCGAGGCTGTTATCAGCCACGCAGCGGTTGAGCACCTCGATGGCATCGCAGTCGTACACCCGCAGGTTCTTCAGCCCCTGGGTCAACACGCCGTTGAGCAGCGCGCCGACACCTGGACGGTGCACTTCGACACCGATGAAGTCCTGCTCCGGGGCGGCAGCGGCCATTTCCAGCAGGGAATGGCCCATGCCGAAGCCGATCTCCAAGGTGCGCGGCGCCGAACGGCCGAACACCTGATCGTAATCCACCGGGCTATCGGCCAGAGGCAGGATAAACAGGGGGCCACCCTGTTCCAGACCACGTTGCTGGCCTTCGGTCATGCGCCCGGCGCGCATCACGAAACTCTTGATGCGGCGTTGCGGGCGCGCTTCGCCGTCGGTGGCGATCGGCGTTTCTTGCGATTCAGTCATCAGGGGCTCTTACTTGATCAGACCATCCAGCGGCGAGGAGGCGCTGGCATAGAGTTTCTTCGGCATACGCCCGGCCAGGTAGGCCAGGCGGCCGGCAACGATAGCGTGCTTCATGGCCTCGGCCATCATCACCGGCTGTTGGGCATGGGCGATTGCCGAGTTCATCAGCACGGCCTCGCAGCCCATTTCCATGGCGATGGTGGCGTCGGAAGCGGTGCCCACACCGGCATCGACCAGCACCGGCACCTTGGATTCCTCGAGGATGATCTGCAGGTTGTAGGGGTTGCAGATACCCAGGCCGGTGCCAATCAGGCCAGCCAGCGGCATGACCGCGATGCAGCCGGCTTCCGCCAGCTGGCGGGCGATGATCGGGTCGTCGCTGGTGTAGACCATCACGTCGAAGCCATCCTTAACCAGCACTTCGGCGGCCTTGAGGGTTTCGATCACGTTGGGGAACAGAGTCTTCTGGTCAGCCAGGACCTCCAGCTTGACCAGGTTGTGGCCATCGAGCAGCTCACGGGCCAGGCGGCAGGTGCGCACGGCCTCGACCGCGTCATAGCAGCCGGCGGTGTTCGGCAGGATGGTGTAGCGGTCCGGCGGCAGTACGTCGAGCAGGTTCGGCTCGCCCGGGTTCTGGCCGATATTGGTGCGGCGCACGGCGACAGTGACGATCTCGGCGCCCGAGGCCTCAATGGCCAGGCGGGTTTCTTCCAGGTCACGGTACTTGCCGGTGCCCACCAGCAGGCGCGACTGGAAAGTGCGCCCGGCCAGGGTAAAGGGCTTGTCGCTACGAACGTTGCTCATCGGTAATCCTCTGGAAAGGTTGAGAGACTTGCAGGTGAATCGCTGGTGGCCTGTACAGGCCACCAGGCCCTAGCCGCCGCCGATCGCGTGGACCACTTCGACCTGGTCGCCTTCGTTCAGCAGGGTGCTGTCGTGCTGGCTGCGCGGCACGATATCCAGGTTAAGCTCCACCGCCACACGGCGTCCGACCAGCTCGAGCCGGCCCAACAGGGCCGCGACGCTCTCGCCATCGGGCAATTCGTAAGGTTCACCGTTCAGTTGAATGCGCATGCACACGGCCACCATTGTTCTTTGGGGCCCGCATTCTAGCCCCGATCAAGGCTCGAACCCAAGGGTGACGGACGCCATTCGTCCCGATATTGGACCTGTCGGTCAGCTCAGGCGCCAGGCTGCCAGGCCCAGGCACAACCAGCCGGCAAGGAAGCACAGGCCACCGATCGGGGTAATGATACCGAGCTTGCCCAGTCCACTCAGGGTCAACAGGTACAGGCTACCGGAGAACAGCAGGATGCCCAGGGCGAACAGACCGCCGGCCCAGCCCACCAGGCGCCCGGGCAAATGCACGGACAACACCGCCACGCCGAGCAGCGCCAGAGCATGCACCAGTTGGTAGGTCACGCCAGTGTGAAAGACCGCCAGGTGGTCGGCACTCAAGCGTCCTTTCAGGCCATGGGCGGCGAAAGCGCCGAGGGCGACACCGGTAAAGCCAAAAAACGCGGCGAGCATCAGGAAGCTGCGAAGCATGGGACAACTCCTTGGAAGGGGTCTGTATAATGGCCCGTTCCATCAGTCCGGCCAAGCCATTGCCATGCTGTCATCCCTTACCCGACGCCTCGTCCGCGCCCTGCTCTGGTTCGCCGCCGGCAGTGCCCTGCTGGTCCTGGCGCTGCGCTGGGTGCCACCACCCGGCAGCGCGCTGATGGTCGAGCGCAAGGTCGAGTCATGGCTCAACGGCCAGCCCATCGACCTGCAACGCACCTGGCAACCCTGGGAACGGATATCGGACGAGCTCAAGGTGGCGGTCATTGCTGGCGAGGATCAGAAGTTCGCCAGCCACTGGGGCTTCGATGTCCCAGCCATCCAGGCCGCCCTGGCGCACAACGAGCGTGGCGGCAGCATTCGCGGTGCCAGCACCTTGACCCAGCAAGTGGCCAAGAACCTGTTCCTCTGGTCCGGCCGCAGTTGGCTGCGCAAAGGCCTGGAAGCCTGGTTCACGGCGCTGATCGAGCTGTTCTGGTCGAAAGAGCGGATCCTGGAGATCTACCTCAACAGCGCCGAGTGGGGTGAGGGTGTTTTCGGTGCCCAGGCGGCGGCTCGTCACCACTTTGGAATCGATGCCAACCGCCTGTCACGCCAACAGGCCAGCCAGCTCGCCGCCGTGCTACCCAACCCGCGTAACTGGAGCGCCAGCCGCCCGAACGACTATGTGGCTCGCCGTGCCAATTGGATCAGCCAGCAGATGCGCCAGCTCGGTGGGACCAACTACCTGATGCAGTTGGAGCAAACCCACAGGCCCTAGGTTCAGGCCGGATCGCGTTTCCCATGAAATAAAGCCGCTTGCCCAAGGGGCAAGCGGCTTTGGTTTGCAGCGAAAACGCCAGGTCAGACCGTAATCAACGCCTTGACCTTGTTCATTGCATTCTTCTCCAACTGGCGAATACGCTCAGCCGACACGCTGTACTTCTCGGCCAGCTCATGCAAGGTGGCCTTTTCCTCGGCCAGCCAGCGCTGGTAGAGAATGTCGCGGCTGCGGTCATCCAGGCCCTGCAGGGCTTCGTGCAGGTTGCTGGTGGAGTTGTCGCTCCAGTCGGCATCTTCCAACTGCGTCGCCGGGTCGTAACGGTGGTCTTCCAAGTAATGCGCAGGCGACTGGAAGGCGCTGTCGTCGTCAGCCTCGGCGGCCGGGTCGAACGCCATGTCCTGGCCGCTCAGGCGGCTTTCCATCTCGCGCACTTCGCGCGGCTCCACCCCCAGGCTCTCGGCCACACGATGGACTTCATCGTTGTTCAGCCAGGCCAGGCGCTTCTTCTGGCTGCGCAGGTTGAAGAACAGCTTGCGCTGGGCCTTGGTGGTCGCGACCTTGACGATACGCCAGTTGCGCAGGATGAACTCGTGGATCTCTGCCTTGATCCAGTGCACTGCGAAAGACACCAGGCGCACACCCATTTCCGGGTTGAAACGCTTGACCGCCTTCATCAGGCCAACGTTGCCTTCCTGGATCAGGTCAGCCTGGGCCAGCCCGTAGCCGGCATAGCTACGAGCAATATGTACAACGAAACGCAGGTGGGCCATCACCATTTGCCGAGCGGCCTCGAGATCCTGCTCATAATAAAGGCGCTCGGCCAGTTCACGCTCCTGCTCGGCCGTCAGCAGGGGAATGCTGTTGACCGTGTGCACATAGGCTTCCAGGTTTGCACCGGGAACCAGGGCATAGGCAGGTTGCAACGAAGTGGTCATGCGAAAACCTCCGACTCACGAACTCGTGCCCTTGGGCACTGCCAACATTGACCGGAAACCACGAAACAAGTTCCCAGGAAACGAAAATAGTCAATGCTGGCAAAAAAATACTATCGCGGCGCCAGCTCGTTCAAATGGCGGGCCACTGCGATCCATGCACCGATATACCCTAACAATACCGCTCCGATCAAGAGCGACAGACCATCGGCTGCCGGCACACCGGCCAGGGCGAAATCACTGCCATACAGCCCGGAAAGCCCGACCACCGCGTCATTCAGCCAGTTCAGGCCGAATGCCAAGATGCCCCAGGCCAGCACGCCCGCGCCCAGGCCGTACAAAGCGCCCATATAGAGGAAAGGCCGGCGCACATAGCTGTCCGTGCCACCGACCAGCTTGATCACCTCGATCTCGGTGCGACGGTTCTCGATATGTAGACGAATAGTGTTACCAATTACCAACAGCAGCGCCGATACCAGCAGAACCGTCAGGCCAAAGACAAAGCGGTCGCCCAACTTGAGGATGGCAGCCAGGCGCTCGACCCACACCAGGTCCAACTGCGCCGCCTCTACCCTGGGCAGTTGCGCCAGGCGCTGGCGCAGGGCTTCCAGAGCGGGCTTATCGACTTCTGTCGGAGTCACCACCACCACGCCGGGCAGAGGGTTCTCCGGCAGCTCGCGCAACGCTTCACCCAAACCGGATTGCTGTTGGAACTCATCGAGCGCTTGCTCGCGGCTGACGTACTCGGCCTCGGCCACACCCGGCATGCCCTTGATCTCGTCCCGCAGGGCTATGCCATCCTGGCTGCCAGCGTCGAGCTTGAGGTACAGCGAAATCTGCGCCGCACGCTGCCAGGACCCACCCAGTCGCTCAACATTACTCAACAACAGCGACAGGCCCATGGGCAGGCTCAACGCGACAGCCATCACCAGGCAGGTGAAGAAACTGCCGATCGGCTGCTTGCCCAGGCGGCGCAGGCTGTCGAGCAGGCTGGCACGATGGCTTTCCAGCCAGGCGTGCAGCAGGGTGCGAAAATCCGGACCGTCATCGTCGTTGCCACTGCGTTTTTTCGCCGGTTGCGGGTCAGCAGCCTTGGGTGCGACCCGTTCCGACACTTTGGGACTGCGTGTCGCACTCATTGCCCGGCCTCCCCATCGCCGATCAGACGACCGCGCTGCAAGGTCAGCATGCGGTGACGCATGCGCGCGATCAGCGCCAGGTCGTGGCTGGCGATCAATACACTGGTGCCCAGGCGGTTGATGTCTTCGAACACGCCCATGATCTCCGCAGCCAGCCGCGGGTCGAGGTTACCGGTAGGTTCGTCGGCCAACAGCAGTGCCGGCCGATGGACGATGGCGCGGGCGATACCGACACGTTGCTGTTGCCCTGTGGACAAGTCCCCGGGGAACAGCTCGGCCTTGTCGGCCAGCGAAACGCGCTCGAGCGCCGAGTCGACACGCTTGGAGATCTCGGCCTTGGACAGGCCAAGGATCTGCAGTGGCAGGGCGACGTTGTTGAATACGGTGCGGTCGAACAGCAGTTGGTGATTCTGGAAGACCACGCCGATCTGCCGGCGCAGGAAGGGAATCTGTGCGTTGTTGATCTGCCCGAGGTCCTGCCCTGCCAGCAACAGCTTGCCACTGGTCGGACGCTCCATGGCCAGCAGCAGGCGCAGCAAGGTGCTCTTGCCTGCACCGGAGTGGCCGGTCACGAACAGGAATTCGCCCCGGCGCACGCGAAAACTCAACTCATGCAGGCCAACGTGGCCGTTGGGATAGCGCTTGGCGACCTGTTCGAATCGGATCATGGATGCTCCCGCTCGGCAAACAAGGCTTTGACGAAAGGCTCGGCTTCGAAGGTACGCAGGTCATCGATGCCCTCGCCCACGCCGATGTAACGGATCGGCAGGCCGAACTGCTTGGCCAGGGCGAAGATCACCCCACCCTTGGCGGTACCATCAAGCTTGGTCAGCGCAAGCCCCGTGAGTTCGACACTCTGGTTGAAGTGCTTGGCCTGGTTGATGGCGTTCTGCCCTGTTCCCGCATCCAGCACCAGCAGGACCTCGTGCGGTGCGTCGGCGTCGAGCTTGCCGATGACCCGGCGAACCTTCTTCAGCTCTTCCATCAGGTTGTCTTTGGTGTGCAGCCGACCGGCGGTATCGGCGATCAGCACATCGATGCCGCGAGCCTTGGCGGCCTGCACCGCGTCGAAGATCACCGAGGCCGAATCGGCGCCTGTGTGCTGGGCGATGACCGGAATCTGGTTACGCTCGCCCCAGACCTGCAGTTGCTCGACCGCCGCAGCGCGGAAGGTGTCGCCTGCGGCCAGCATGACCTTCTTGCCTTCGAGTTGCAGCTTCTTGGCCAGCTTGCCGATGGTGGTGGTCTTGCCGGCACCGTTGACACCAACGACCAGGATCACGAACGGCTTGGACTGAGACTGGATCCGCAACGGCTGCTCGACTGGACGCAGCACGTCGGCCAGTTCGCCTTGCAAGGACTTGTACAGGGCATCGCTGTCGGCCAGTTGCTTGCGTGCGACCTTCTGGGTCAGGTTCTGCACGATGGCCGTGGTGGCTTCGACGCCAACGTCGGCGGTCAACAGGCGAGTCTCGATCTCGTCGAGCAGGTCGTCGTCGATGGCCTTCTTGCCCAGGAACAGGCTGGCCATGCCTTCGCCGATGCTGGCGCTGGTCTTGGACAGGCCCTGTTTGAGGCGGGCGAAAAAGCCGCCTTTGTTGTCTTCGGCGCGGACTGGCACCGGCTCGGGCTCGACGGTCACTGGCGCAGCCACCGGAACCGGCTCGGGCTCAGGCGCCGGACGCTCTGGAATGGCTGGCGGGGCATGGGGCTCTAGGTCAGGCACCAGTGCGACCGGCTCTTCTTCGACCGGCAACACCAGGTTGCTGGTCGGCGGCACGACAGGTGCAGGCGCTGCTGGCTCGATAACCGGGACCGGTGCGGCAGGCTCAACGACCGGAGCCGACACGACAGGCTCAGGCGTAGGCCCCGGCACGACAGGGGCCGGAACCTCGGCTGCCGTGGCTGGCGCAACAGGCGTGGCCACGGGAGGTACTGCAGGCTCCGCGGCAGGAGTCTCAGCCGGGGAGGCCACCACGGACTCGGCGGGCGGCTGTTCGACGGGCGCCTCTGGCGCTACCGGCTCAGGCGTTTGCGGCTGTTCGGCGACAGGTTGCTGCGGCTTCTTGCGAAACCAGCTGAACAGGCCTTTCTTCTCGCCAGCCTCGGCCGGCGCTTTTTTGTCGTCGTTGGAACCAAACATGGAAGACGGCTATCTCAGGGTAGCGATGCGCCACCAGCGGCGCACCGGGAATTCTTTCAACGCAGAACAGACTATTTTGAATCCGGCTGGTTCATGCGCAACATTTGTCGTGGGGCCTGCGGGCCAGATCCGCGACAGGCATGGTCGCCAGGCAACCGGATCAGTATCCTAGCACCTCCAGGCCCGTCGACGCTAAACCCTAGCGGGCCGTCCTACAGGTTAAACGACGTATGAATGCTCTAGCCCGCCACGCCGCTGGCCTGCTGCTCAGCACACTTTGTCTGCCGTTCGCGGCCCTGGCCGCCGATCCACAACCTACCCACGAGTTCATCCTCGACAACGGCCTCAAGGTCGTCGTGCGCGAAGACCATCGCGCCCCGGTGGTGGTCTCGCAGATCTGGTACAAGGTCGGCTCCAGTTACGAAACCCCGGGCCAGACCGGCCTTTCCCACGCTCTGGAACACATGATGTTCAAGGGCAGCGCCAAAGTCGGCCCCGGTGAAGCCTCGCGCATCCTGCGCGACTTGGGCGCCGAAGAAAATGCCTTCACCAGCGACGACTACACCGCCTATTACCAGGTCCTGGCCCGCGACCGCCTGCCGGTGGCCCTGGAGCTGGAGGCCGACCGCCTGTCCAGTCTGCGCCTGCCCGCTGACGAGTTCAGCCGTGAAATCGAGGTAATCAAGGAAGAGCGCCGCCTGCGGACCGACGACCAGCCCAACGCCAAGGCTTTCGAGCTGTTCCGCGCCATGGCCTACCCGGCCAGCGGCTACCACACCCCGACCATTGGTTGGATGGCCGACCTCGAGCGCATGAAGGTAGAGGAGCTGCGCCACTGGTACGAATCCTGGTACACCCCGAACAACGCCACCTTGGTGGTGGTTGGCGATGTCACCGTCGATGAGGTCAAGGGTCTGGCTCAGAAGTACTTCGGCGCCATCCCGAAGCGCCCGGTGCCTCCAGCCAAGCTGCCCCTGGAACTGACCGAGCCCGGCCAGCGCCAACTGACCCTGCATGTGCGCACTCAACTGCCCAGCCTGATCTACGGCTTCAACGTACCGGGCCTGGCTACCGCCCAGGACCCGCGTAGCGTACACGCCCTGCGCCTGATCTCGGCCCTGCTCGACGGTGGCTACAGCGCCCGCATGCCGTCGCGCCTGGAGCGTGACCAGGAGCTGGTCTCCGGTGCCTCGTCCAGCTACAACGCCTTCACCCGCGGCGACAGCCTGTTCCTGCTCTCGGCCACCCCGAACGTGCAGAAGCAGAAGACCCTGGCCGATGTCGAGAAAGGCTTCTGGCAACTGCTCGATGAACTCAAGAAGACCCCGCCTTCGGCTGAAGAACTCGAGCGCGTGCGTGCCCAGGTGATCGCCGGCCTAGTCTACGACCGTGACTCGATCAGCAGCCAAGCCATGACCATCGGTCAACTGGAGACCGTAGGTCTGTCTTGGAAGCTCATCGACAGCGAACTGGACGAACTCGAGCGCGTGACCCCGCAAGACATCCAGAACGCCGCACGTACCTACTTCACCCGCGAACGCCTGAGCGTTGCCCATGTATTGCCCGAGGAGTCCGCTCATGAGTGATCGCAGCGCCCCCCGCTACACCCTGCTGGGCCTCGGTATCCTGGCACTGGTGGTGGCCCTGGCCTTCTTTCTGGCCCGACCGGTACAGTCGGACAATGCCGCCAAGGCCGGCAGCACCGCCGCCCGCCCGGCCAACACCCTGCAATCGCTGGCCGAACTGGACGGCAAGACGCCAGGCCGACGCCAGTTGAACATCCAGAACTGGAACACCGCCGAAGGTGCCCGCGTACTGTTCGTCGAAGCCCGCGAACTGCCCATGTTCGACCTGCGCGTGACCTTTGCCGCCGGCAGCAGCCAGGATGGCGACACCCCCGGTCTGGCCACCCTGACCAACGCCATGCTCAACGAGGGCGTGGCCGGCAAGGATGTGACCGCCATCGCCGAAGGCTTCGAAAGCCTCGGCGCGGACTTTGGCAACGGCTCGTACCGTGACATGGCAGTGGCCTCCCTGCGCAGCCTGAGCGCAGCCGACAAACGCGAACCGGCGCTGAAGCTGTTCGCCGAAGTCGTGGGCAAGCCGACCTTCCCGGAAGACGCCCTCAAGCGCATCAAGAACCAGCTGCTGGCCAGCTTCGAGTATGAGAAGCAGAGCCCGGGCAAGCTGGCGGGCAAGGCACTGTTCGCCCGCCTCTACGGCGATCACCCCTACGCCCACCCGAGTGACGGCACTGCCGAGAGCATCCAACCGGTCACCCTTGAGCAGCTTCGCGCCTTCCATGCCCGCACTTACGCCGCCGGCAACGCAGTCATCGCCCTGGTCGGCGACCTCAGCCGCAGCGAGGCCGAAGCCATCGCCGCGCAGGTCTCCTCCGCCCTGCCCAAAGGCCCGGCCCTGGCCAAGCTGCCTCAACCGAGCGAACCCAAGCCGGGCATCACGCACATCGACTTCCCGTCCAAGCAGACCCACCTGATGCTGGCGCAACTCGGCATCGACCGTAACGACCCGGACTACGCTGCGCTGTCGCTGGGCAACCAGATCCTTGGCGGCGGCACCTTCGGTACCCGACTGATGAGCGAAGTGCGGGAAAAACGCGGCCTGACCTATGGGGTCTACTCGGTCTTCAGCCCAATGCAGGTGCGCGGCCCGTTCATGATCAACCTGCAGACCCGCGCCGAACTCAGCGAAGGCACGCTCAAGTTGGTCCAGGACATCCTCGCCGATTACCTCAAGACGGGCCCGACCCAGCAGGAACTCGATGATGCCAAGCGCGAACTGGCCGGCAGCTTCCCACTGTCCAATGCCAGCAACGCCAGTATCGTCGGGCAACTGGGCGCCATCGGCTTCTACAACCTGCCGCTGACCTGGCTGGAGGACTTCATGCAACAGTCCCAAAGCCTGACCACCGAGCAGGTCAAGGCCGCGCTGAACAAGCATCTGGCAGCCAACAAGCTGGTCATCGTCACTGCGGGCCCAAAGGTGCCGCAGAAACCGCTGCCACCGCCCACTGACAAACCAGCCGAGCAACCCCTCGGCGTACCGGAGCATTAATGGCCAAGCCATCCCATTCCGCCAGGCCCAGCCAAGGCCATGGCCATCTGCGCATCATTGCCGGCGAGTGGCGCAGCCGACGCCTGAGCGTGCCCGCGGGCGAGGGCCTGCGCCCGACCCCGGACCGGGTCCGCGAAACCCTGTTCAACTGGCTCGCCCCTTACATCGAAGGCGCCCATGTACTGGATGCCTTCACCGGCAGCGGCGCTCTGTACCTGGAAGCGCTGTCACGGGGGGCGGCCGACGCCGTGGCCCTGGACAGCAACCCGGCAGCCATCGCCAACCTCAGGCACAACCTGGAAGTGCTGCGTTGCCCGCGCGGCCAGGTGCTGCAAAACGACGCCCTGCGCTACCTGCAGGGCGATGTGAAGCAACAGTTCGACCTGGTGTTCCTCGACCCACCCTTCCATCAGGACCTGCTGGCCACCACCTGCAACCTCCTGGAGGAACGCCAGTGGCTGCGTGACAACGCCTGGATCTACACCGAAAGCGAAGCCGCCCCCTCCTCCCTGCAAATGCCCGGAAACTGGCGCCTGCACCGCGAGAAGAAGACCGGCCAGGTGCATTACGCACTCTGGCAACGCGGCTGATAGCCACCAGCCCGCCTGCATAACTACATAACGCAGGCGGGCTCTCTGATTCACCGAAGCTGCTCCGGCCTTTTACCAACCAGGAGCACTTCAAGCATGCCGTCATCTCCCGCGCAAAGCGGGATCGCAAACGCGGTCCCAGCGCCCTCCTTGCAGTACTTCATCCTCCCCAATGGCCTCACGGTCTACGTGCGTGAGGATCACCGCACCCCGCTGGTCTGCGCGCAGCTGTGGTACCACATCGGTGCAAGCCATGAACCGCCCGGCCACTTCGGCCTTTCTCATCTCTTGGAACACTTGATGTTCGAAGGAAGCAGAAAGCTCGCTCCAGGCCAGTACTCCAAGGTACTCAACCGGCTAGGCGGCAAACCGAGCGCCTTCACTCTGGACGACGCCACAGTGTTTGACGCGACCCTGCCCTCGAGCCGCCTGGAGATCGTGCTGGAGGCCATGGCCGATGCCATGGCCAGCGCGAGCCTTGGTGAAGCGGAGTTCGCCCGGGCCCTGGAGGTGGTCAAGGCCGAACACAGGCTGAAAGTGGATAACGTGCCGGATGTACTGGCGGACATGCGCCACAGGTGCATCGCCTTTGGCGACAGCCCCTACGCCACCTCAAGATACGACCACTTGGCCGATTTGCAGGGCATGTCGCTGGAGCGGCTGCGCGCCTGGTATCAAAGCGGGTACCACCCGAACAACGCCACGCTGGTGGTGGTCGGTGATATCGATCTGCAACGCTTGCAGCAGATAACAGAGCGTCATTTCGGCACCTTGCAGGCGGCGGCACACCTGCTAACGTCAGCGCCCCCCAGAACGGCAGGGATGCTTCAAGAGCGCCATCAGGCCCTGACTCTGCACGGGCTTCGTGATGGCCTGATCATCTCCTTCAACACACCAAGCCTGGCTACCGCCCGCTCACCTGAGACTGTGCACGCATTGCGCCTCGCCCTGCAGCTCCTCGCCAAAGGCTCCGGCGCCAGGCTGTACAGGGAGCTGGTGCGCAAGAGACCGGTACTGAGAGGCTACATCTCGGATTATGACCATGTTCTTCGCGGAGACACCTTGCTAGGTCTCCAGGCCTACACCAACCCGGAAGAAGGCACGCCCAAGGAAGCGGCAGAGCACGTATGGGCGATCATCGAATCCATCAGGCAGACGCCCCCTACCCTAACCGAACTCGAACGGGCCAAGGCACAGCTGCTGGCCCAGCAGACCTTCACTCTCGACGATATCCGACAGCAGGCCATAGCTATAGGGCAGCATGCGGTCAGTGGGCTGGACCCTGCTCTGATGGAGCAGGACCAACAAGCTATCGAAGCCATCAGTGGTGAAAACATTCAACAGGCGGCCCAGCTGTATCTCAGCCGCGAACGCCTGGCCACCACCTATTTACTTGCCGGGGAGAATGCCCATGAGTAACACGACACCCATCCCACGCCCATCACGGCAAGAAACCTGTGAGCACTTGGCCACCGCTACGGCGGAGGTTGACTTCGGCGGCCTGACGTCGGTGCAGGGCATCGACCTCGGCCAGGTGGAACGGCTCAACCGCAATGTCCAGTGCTGGCAGACCGAGGGCGGCAGTCGCGTGCTGTTCGTGCAGTCCCATGAGCTGCCGATGATCGATCTGGTGCTGCGCTTCACTGCGGGCGGGACACTGGACGGCGATACCCCCGGGTTGGCGGCGCTGACCCTGTATATGCTCGACCAGGGCACAGAACGGATGAATGGCACGCAGTTCGCCGAACAACTCGAAGGCTTGGGCGCAACCATGACCAGGAGTGTGTCCCTTGAACATGCCACTGTCGCCCTGCGCAGCCTCAGCAAGGAAGGTTTGCGTACCCAGGCTATCCAACTGCTCACAGATATGGTCGCTCGCCCAGCCTTTGACTCATCCGAGCTTGAGAGGATCAAGGAGCGGCTGCTCAGCCACTTGCGACACCGTGATACCGATACTGACAACCGGATTCAGAATGAGACGCTAGCCCACCTGTTCGCCGGCCACCCCTACGCCACCTACTATGCCGGCACGCCGCAAGGCGTCGCTGGCGTGACGCGGGACATGCTCCGCACCTTTCACCAACGCGCCTATTCCGCCAACAATGTCGAAATCGCGCTGGTGGGCGACCTGTCCCGCGAGCAAGCCGAAACGATCATCGACGCCATCAGCCAAGCGCTCCCCCAGGGCTGGGCGGCGGCCGAACTGCCCAGGGTCCCAGTGGCCGAGGCGAAAACACTGCATGTGGAGCATCCCGGTAGCAGCGACAAGGCATTGCTCGCCCTGCCCTTGAATATATCGTCGACAGATCCGGACTTCCCGGCCCTGGTGATGGCGAACGAAATCCTGGGTGGGGGCGCCGACTCCAGGTTGATGGCGCAACTGCGTCACAGCCGGGGGCTTACCTACTCCGTACTCGCCTCGCTGGTACCGTTCAGGGCCGGCGGACTATTCAAGATCGAATGGGACATCGCAGCGGCTCACAAAGACGCCTCCCATGAGCTGGTCCTGCAGGTACTCAGGTGCTTCATTCAGGAGGGCCCAAGCCAGGCTGAGCTCGACCTGGCGCTGAGTCAGCTGGCTGGCGAGCAGCTCAAGAAGACCGCCCGCAATGACCAACTGGCCAAAATACTGGTAGAGATCAGTCACCAAGGATTGCCGAGCAGTCATCTTTCAACTTACCTGGACACGCTCGCGCAACTGACGACTGAACACGTGCGTCAAGCCCTTCAGCGTTGGTTCGACCTGGAGCGCTTGTTCTTCATCAGCATCGGCCCCACCGCGGACCAACAACCCCTACCCGCACCACAGGCCACCGACCAATAGCACAAGTACAGTGGCGGTGTTTCATGGCAATCTAGGCAGGCACACTCTGAGTCGCCCAGCATGCCCAGTCTCACCGCCACCTTCCGCCCGGCCATCGGGCTCTCCAACCCCCACCTGCAGACCTTGTGGGGCCCGCTCTGGCGCAAGCTTCCCGAACTGCATCGTACGCGCGAGCGCCTGTGGCTGGCCGATGGCGACTTCCTCGACCTGGATTGGCATGGGCCACACGAAGCCGATACACCGCTGGTGCTGGTGCTACATGGCCTGACTGGCTCGTCCAACTCCCCTTACGTCAAAGGCCTGCAGCAAGCCTTGCAAGCCCGTGGCTGGGCCAGCGTCGCCCTGAACTGGCGCGGCTGCTCCGGCGAGCCGAACCTGCTGCCACGCTGCTACCACTCCGGCGCCAGCGAAGACCTGGCCGAAGCCATCCGCCACCTGCGCGCCCAGCGCCCACTGGCGCCGCTGTATGCAGTCGGTTACTCGCTGGGCGGCAACGTGCTGCTCAAGTACCTTGGCGAAAGTGGTTCGGCCAGCCACTTGGAAGCGGCTGCGGCGGTGTCGGTGCCTTTTCGCCTGGACCAGTGCGCCGACCGTATCGGCCTGGGCTTCTCCAAGGTCTACCAAGCGCATTTCATGCGCGAAATGCTGGCCTACGTGCAGCAGAAACAGCAGCATTTTCGCGACAAGGGCCACCATGAGGCCCTGGCGGCTCTGGAACGTCTCGGCCCCCTGCGCAAGCTGCGCACCTTCTGGGATTTCGACGGCAAGGTCACCGCACCGCTCAACGGCTTCAGCGATGCGCACGACTACTATCGACGTTCTTCCAGCCGCTACTACCTGGGCCAAAACCGTACGCCAACACTGATCATCCACTCCAGCGACGATCCCTTCGTGTTCAGCCACAGCCTGCCCAGCGCCAGCGAACTGGCGCCGCAGACCTGCTTCGAACTGCATGACCGGGGCGGTCATGTAGGGTTTGTCGATGGCAGCCTGCGCAATCCCGGGTATTACCTGGAGCGACGGATTCCGCAGTGGCTACTAGAGGGGGTATGAGGACGACCAGGTATTAAGCGAGGCCGCGATGCGCCCCGTCGCCAGCTGGCACTGGCCCCTACTTCGGGATTACGCCCTCAATCGCCCTTGGCCACCCCACGCTTTGGATCGGTGATCCACTCACTCCAGGACCCCGCATACAACCGAGCCAGTGGATAACCCGCCAGACACAAGGCGAACAGGTTGTGGCAAGCCGTCACGCCCGAGCCGCAATAGGCCACCAATTGTTCCGGCGAGCGACCGGCCAGTTTTTCCGCGAAACGCTGATGCAGTTGCTCGGCCGGCAGAAACCGCCCGTCTGCTCCCAAGTTATCGGTGAAGGCCGCGCATTGCGCGCCCGGGATATGCCCGGCCACCGGGTCGATGGGCTCGATGTCACCGCGAAAACGCGGCAACGCACGGGCATCGAGCAGTGTCAGTTCCGCCCGGCCAAGACGTTTGCCCAGGTGCTCGGCATCGATCAGCAGGCTCATGTCCGGCTTGCCGCTGAAGTTGCCTTCGCGTTTTGCCGGAGGGTCGAGACTCAGGGGCAGGCTGGCGGCATGCCAGGCCTTGAGGCCGCCATCGAGGATGAACACGCCATCACGCTTGCCCAACCAGGCCAGCAACCACCAGGCACGAGCGGCAAAGGCGCCGGGGCCGTCGTCGTAAAGCACTACCTGGCTGTCGTCGTCGATGCCCCAGCTGCGCAGGCACTCGACAAGCCGCTGCGGCTCTGGCAGCGGGTGCCGGCCCGTACGGCCCTTGACCACTGGCCCACTCAGGTCACGTTCCAGGTCGGCGAAACAAGCCCCGGCAATGTGCCCCTCGGCGTAGCTGCGTTGACCATAATCCACATCCTCCAGGGCAAATCGGCAGTCGAGGATCACCAGCTCCGGGGACTCCAGGCGCTCGGCCAGTTGCTGGGGGGTGATCAATTGCGCAAGGGGCATGACAGTCTCCTGATCGATTGAACGGATGGCACCGGCCTACTGCTCCAGGGCCTGATTGAAAGGTACATGGAATTCTTGGCACAGGGCGTCCACGGCCAGTCGTGCGCTGGCGGTGACAAATCCCTGCTCGAGCACTAGCACCTGATAGACGCCACGCTTGAAGGCTTCTTCACCCAGGTGCGCGGAATGTTCGCGTGTCGTACAGAGAAAGCGCACCCAGGACGTCAGGACGATCCAGGCGTTGACGGTCAGGGATTCGATCTGCACAGCATCCATATCGAGGATGTTGGCATCGACGAAGCCCCGATAGATCGCTTGGCCTTGTTGCAGGCAGCGCTGGGAAAAACGCCGGTAGCGGGCGGCCAGTTCCGGGTCGCTTTCGAGCAGATGCTCCAGGTCGCGGTGCAGGAAGCGGTAGTTCCACATCGCCGCCAGCAAAGCCTTGAGGTAGAAACGCTTGTCCTCGACCGTGGCAGCACGGCCTATGGGCGGGCGCAGGAAGCTGTCCACCAGCTCTTCGTACTGGCTGAAAAGGACGGCAATGATCTCCTGCTTGTTGGCGAAGTGGTAATACAGGTTGCCGGGAGAAATCTCCATGTGCGCGGCAATGTGATTGGTGCTGACGCTGCGCTCGCCCTGCTGGTTGAACAGCTCCAGGCTGTTCTGCACGATGCGCTCGCGGGTCTTCATGCGCGGGGCCATGATCAGCTGCAGTCTCCGAGCTTGAATGATTAGGCTCATCTTACGGTTTATCCCGTCCGGGATGTACCTGTTAACCGTAGGAAAAATTCGCACCATCGTACAAATTAGAGTATAGGCTCTAGTGATCGATACCTTGCCGTGGATGGAGCGCCTATGTCCTCCGAAGTCGAATTCCCTCTCATGCATTCCGACCTTGCTCTCGCCTCGTCGTTCGCCATCCAGCGCAAGGCGTTTTCTGGCAACCCCATGCCTCCCGTCGCACAACGTCTGCAATGGCTGAAGAGCTTGCGCCAAGCCTTGCTGGAGCAGCAGGCCAGCCTGATCGAAGCCATCAGCACAGACTTCTCCGGACGCAGTGCCGATGAAACCCGGTTGGCCGAATTGCTGCCGTCCGTACAGGGGCTGCGCCATGCCGAGCGCTACCTGCGCCGCTGGATGCGCCCATCACGACGGCAAGTCAGCCTGGCCTTCCAGCCGGCCGGCGCCAAGGTGCTATACCAGCCTCTGGGCGTAGTCGGGATCATCGCACCCTGGAACTACCCGCTGCTCCTGGCCATCGGCCCACTGACCTGCGCCCTGGCGGCCGGCAACCGGGTGATGCTCAAACTCAGCGAAGCCACCCCGACCACAGGCCTGGTACTTAAGCGCCTGTTGGCGCAGGTGTTTCCCGAAGACCTGGTCAGCGTCGTACTGGGCG
The DNA here is from genome assembly GCF_054889225.1 of Pseudomonas sp. X10. Lineage (NCBI taxonomy): Bacteria > Pseudomonadati > Pseudomonadota > Gammaproteobacteria > Pseudomonadales > Pseudomonadaceae > Pseudomonas > Pseudomonas sp. X10. The sequence continues at coordinate 5,406,819 of NZ_CM142677.1, forward strand.
AGGTGGAGGTCGGCCAGGCATTTGCCCGGCTGCCCTTCGACCACCTACTGTTTACCGGCGCCACCCATATCGGCCGCCAGGTCATGAGCGCCGCCGCAGAGAACCTGACGCCGGTCACCCTGGAGCTCGGCGGCAAGTCGCCAGCCATCGTTTCGACCAGCGTGCCGCTGGACACCGCCGCCGAACGCATCGCCTTCGGCAAGACCCTTAACGCCGGCCAGACCTGCGTCGCCCCGGACTACGTCCTGGTGCCCCGCGCACGCCTGCAGGGTTTTGCCGAGGCCTACCGGCAGGCCGTCAGGCGCTTCTACCCCAAGGTGGCGGACAACCCCGACTACAGTGCGATCATCAACCTGCGCCAGTTGCAACGCCTGGAGCACTTGCTGGCCGATGCCCGGGAAAAGGGTGCCGAGGTCATCGACCTGTACCCCGAGGAGCCACGCCAAGGCCGACGCCTACCACCGCACCTGCTACTCGGGGTCAACGATGGAATGCAGATCATGCAGGATGAGATCTTCGGCCCACTGCTGCCCCTGGTGCCCTACGACAGCCTCGACCAGGCACTGGCCTACATCGATCAGCGCCCCAGGCCCCTGGCGCTGTACTACTTCGGCTACGACCGTGGCGAACAACAGCATGTGCTGCAGCACAGCCACTCCGGCGGCGTCTGCCTGAACGACACCCTGCTGCATGTCGCCCAGGACGACCTGCCCTTCGGCGGCATCGGCCCTTCCGGCATGGGCCACTACCATGGCCGGGAAGGATTCCTGACCTTCAGCAAGGCCAAGGCCGTACTGACCAAGCAACGCCTGAACGCTGCCCGGCTGATCTACCCGCCCTACGGCAAGGCCTTGCAGCGCCTGGTGTACAGGTTGTTCATTCGTTGAAGCGAGGGCCGACCGCAATGCATACCCGACCCGCCGGCCTGCAACGCCGCGAGCTGCTCAAATTCAGCCTCGGCGCCAGCGCCTTCCTTGCCACCGCCGGCCTGGGCGCCAGCCTCAGTGGCTGTTCCGCACAGACATCCGCCGCCGGCTTCTCCGTGCTGCGTGACAACGACCTGCCGCTGCTGCGCGCCTTGGCCCCGGTAGTGCTGGCAGGTACCCAGGCGACCACCGACCCACTCCTCCACAGCCTGGATCGCAAGCTGGGCGGGTTATCGCTTGAGATGCTCAAGCTGACCCGGCAACTGTTCGACGTCCTCACCCTGCCCCTGACCCGCGGCCCGCTGACCGGCATCTGGGGCAGTTGGGACAAGGCTCGGCCAGAGCAATTGCAAAGGTTCCTGCAGCGTTGGCAAGACAGCTCGCTGAACCTGCTGCGCATGGGCCACGCCTCCCTGCTGCAACTGCTACTGATGGCCTGGTACGAGCTCCCCGAATCCTGGGCGGCCTGCGGTTACCCTGGGCCCCCGAAGATCTGACCATACAACAACAAGAGCATTGCCAATGCCTGTCGCCGACCCGTTTCGCCAAGGCCTTGTCCGAGGCTGGAAAACCCACGATGGCTCACGCCTGGAACACGATCTGACGCTGGAGGCCGATGTCGCCGTGATCGGCAGCGGCGCTGGCGGCGGCACCAGCGCCGAGCTGCTCAGCGCCGCCGGCTTCAAGGTGTTGCTGATCGAAGAAGGTCCGCTCAGGACCAGCAGCGACTTCCACATGCTTGAAGACCAGGCCTACAGCAGCCTGTATCAGGAAGGCCTGGGACGCATGAGCAAGGATGGCGCCGTCACTATTCTGCAAGGCCGCGCCGTGGGTGGCACCACCCTGATCAACTGGACCTCAAGCTTCCGCACCCCAGACGCCACCCTGCAGCATTGGGCCCGCGAGCATGACGTCAAAGGGCTTGCCAGCACGGATCTGCAGCCCTGGTTCGAGCGCCTGGAGCAACGCCTGGGCATCAGTCCCTGGCAAATGCCGCCCAATGCCAACAACGAGGTCCTGCGCCGTGGTTGCGAAGCCCTCGGCTACAGCTGGAGCGTGATCCCGCGCAATGTGCGTGGCTGTTGGAACCTGGGCTATTGCGGCATGGGCTGTCCGGTCAACGCCAAGCAGTCGATGCTGGTGACCAGCATCCCCGCCACCCTCGACCAGGGCGGCGAGCTGCTCTACCTGGCCCGCGCCGAGCGCCTGCTGCACGATGGCCGCCAGGTCACCGGCCTGCACTGCCTGGCCCTGGACAGCAATGGCATTCACCCCAACGGCCGTCAGGTCCATGTCCGCGCCCGCCACTACGTGCTGGCCGGGGGCGGCATCAACAGCCCAGCGTTGCTGCTGCGCTCCGACACGCCAGACCCGCACCAACGGGTGGGCAAACGCACCTTCCTGCATCTGGTCAACTTCAGCGCCGCGCTGTTCAAAGACACCATCAACCCGTTCTATGGCGCACCGCAATCAATCTACAGCGACCATTTCCAGTGGCGCGAGGGTGTGGCTGGGTCGGTCGGCTACAAGCTGGAGGTTCCACCGCTGCATCCAGCCCTGGCCAGCACACTATTGGGCAGCTACGGCGAGGAAAGTGCCCTGCGCATGGGCCAATTGCCCAATACCCAAGTCATGCTGGCGCTCTTGCGCGACGGGTTTCATCCCCAGAGCCAGGGCGGCCAGGTCGAACTGCGCAGCGACGGTTCGCCGGTCCTCGACTACCCCGTGAGCGACTACCTCTGGGACGGCGTGCGCCGGGCCTTCCACAGCATGGCGCAGATCCAGTTTGGCGCCGGGGCCGAGCAGGTGATGCCGATCCACGCCGATGGCCGCTACGTCAACAGCCCGGAACAGGCCAGCGCACTGATCGACGGCCTGCGCCTGGAACTGTTCCGTACCCGCCTGGGCAGCGCCCATGTCATGGGCGGCTGTGCCCTCGGCGAAGACCCGCGCCGGGCAGTGTGCGACAGCCTCGGTCGGCACCACCAGTTGGAGAACCTGTCGATCCACGACGGCTCGCTGTTCCCCACCAGCATCGGCGCCAACCCACAATTATCGGTATATGCCCTCAGCGCCCGATTGACCGACGCCTTGGTCAATCGCCTGTCACAGAGGGCATGACAACGAATATCCGCACTGTCTATAGTGCCATCAGCCGGCGTCGGCGACTTGGCCGAGCGCAGTCGCTGCGCTACCATCCGACTCCCCAACGCACTCCAGCCAGGATGACGCGATGAACCGAGTGTTGTACCCGGGTACTTTCGACCCCATTACCAAAGGCCATGGCGACCTGGTCGAACGTGCCTCGCGACTGTTCGACCATGTGATCATCGCAGTAGCGGCCAGCCCCAAGAAAAATCCGCTGTTCCCCCTGGAACAACGGGTGGAACTGGCGCGTGAGGTCACCAGGCACCTGCCCAATGTCGAAGTCATCGGCTTCTCCACCTTGCTGGCGCACTTCGCCAAGGAGAAAGGCGCCAATGTCTTCCTGCGTGGCCTGCGCGCGGTCTCCGACTTCGAGTACGAATTCCAGCTGGCCAACATGAACCGGCAACTGGCTCCAGATGTCGAGAGCCTGTTCCTGACGCCTTCGGAGCGCTACTCGTTCATTTCCTCGACACTGGTCCGGGAGATCGCCGCTCTGGGCGGTGACATCAGCAAGTTCGTCCACCCGGTGGTGGCCGAGGCCCTGACCGAACGATTCAAGAAGTGACGAACGGCCTGTACGGTTAGTCCGCTTAGCCCTGAGCGTCGCGCCCGCGTGCACTGCGGGCGCGAATGCGGCACAATTGTGCCCATTGGTTTTCACATGCCAGGGTCTTGAGTCCTGGCCGGAGTCCCCATGTCCCTGATCATCACCGACGATTGCATCAATTGCGACGTCTGCGAACCCGAGTGCCCGAACGCCGCCATTTCCCAAGGCGAAGAGATCTACGTGATCGACCCGAACCTGTGCACCCAGTGCGTAGGCCACTATGACGAACCACAGTGCCAACAGGTTTGTCCGGTCGACTGCATCCCCCTGGATGAAGCTCACCCGGAAACCGAAGAGGAACTGATGGCCAAGTACCGTCGTATCACCGGCAAGGCCTGATGCCGTTCGTCGGCGTAATTCGCAACGCAGCCATCGGTGCCATCCTGGCACTGCTGGCCACTGCCGCCATAGCCGACGGTCCAGGGCGCGCCGCCATCGCCAGCCCGCACTCCGAGGCCACGGCGGCGGCACGGGAAATCCTCGCGCAGGGTGGCAACGCCTTCGATGCCGCCATCGCCATCAGCGCTGCCCTTGCGGTCGTCGAGCCCTACGGCTCAGGCCTGGGTGGCGGTGGTTTCTTCCTCCTGCGCGAAGCCGGCGGCACGCCACGCTACAGTTTTCTCGACGCCCGCGAACGCGCCCCAGCCCGCGCTACGCCGGACATGTATCTCAAGGACGGCAAGATCCAGCCCGGGCTCTCGATCAATGGCCCACTGGCAGCCGCCATCCCCGGCCTACCCCAGGCCCTGGCCGACCTTGCCGCAACCCAAGGCAGGCTGCCCCTGAAAAGCACGCTGGCCCCGGCCATCCGCCTGGCCAACCAAGGCTTCGCCGTGGACCGCATCTACCGTGATCGCGCACAAATGCGCCTGAGCGCCTTGCGTGACGACGCGGAAAGCGCCCGCCTGTTCCTGCGCGACAATGCCGTACCCGCCCTCGGCACGCGGATCCACCAGCCCGAGCTTGCCCTCACCCTGCAACGCCTGGCTGACCAAGGCCGTGACGGCTTCTATCGTGGCCCAGCCGCCCAGGCTCTGGTCGAGGGTGTGCGACAGGCTGGCGGCATCTGGAGCCTCGATGACCTGGCCGACTACCATACCGCCCGCCGCGAGCCCTTGCGCGTGCGGCTAGCAGACCAACGCGAACTGATCAGCGCCCCGCCACCTTCGGCCGGTGGCATCGCCTTGGCGCAGAGCCTGACCATGCTGCAGCGCCTGCCTTGGCAGAGTGCCGAACCTGTGCAACGCAGCCACTATGTGCTGGAGGTGCTGCGCCGCGCCTACCGCGACCGCGGCCTGCTCGGCGATCCAGACTACGTCAGCAATCCAATCAATCGCTTGTTGGCGCGCAACTACCTCACGGGCCTGGCCGAGAGCATCGACGTGCACCAGGCCACCCCCAGCAGCGTGCTGCCGCCCGCGCCGGTCTGGCGCGAAGGCGACCACACCACTCACTTCGCCGTGATCGATGCCGACGGCAACGCCGTAGCCGCCACACTATCGGTCAACCTGCCGTTCGGCGCGGCCTTCAGCGTGCCGGGGACCGGCGTTGTGCTGAACAACGAAATGGACGACTTCGCTGCCGACCCCTCCGGCAGCAATAGCTACGGCCTTGCCGGTAGCCAGGCCAATGCCGTCACGGCGGGCAAACGGCCGCTGTCGAGCATGGCCCCGAGCTTCATCGAAAGCCCCAGTCAGTTCGCCGCCTTCGGCACCCCTGGAGGCAGCCGCATCCCCAGCATGGTCCTACTGTCGATGCTCGGCTTCCTGGAGGGCCGACCGGTGGCCGAATGGCCGGCGATCCCGCGCTATCACCACCAGTACCTGCCCGATGTGGTCGAGCACGAACCCGACGCCTTCAACGAGCGGCAAAAGGCCGAACTCCAAGCACGCGGCTACCGCCTCAAGGACCTGGGGCGTAGTTATGGCAATCAGCAGGTGCTGTATTGGAACAAGGGCGTAGGCACGCTGGAAGCGGCGAGCGACCCACGCGGGGTTGGAGAGGCAGTGGTCCTCGACTGACCACCACCGTCCAACGGTCTTGCATGGCGCAGCCCCGAGACCGCCTCAGCGTTGGCAGCGCGGACAATACACGCTGGCACGCTGGCCCAGCTTGATCTCACGCAGGGTCGTGCCGCAGACCTTGCACGGCTCGCCGCCGCGGCCATAAGCGAACAACTCCTGCTGGAAGTACCCCGGCTGGCCATCTCCGCCAATGAAATCACGCAAGGTCGTACCACCCCGCTCGATGGCGCAGGCCAGGATGCGCTTGATCTCAATCGCCAGCTTCAGGTAACGCGCCCGGGAAATGCCGCCAGCCTCGCGGCGCGGATCGATCCCAGCAGCGAACAGTGCCTCGGTCGCGTAGATGTTACCGACACCGACGACCACCGCGTTATCCATGATGAACGGCTTGACCGCCATGGAGCGGCCACGGGACAGCTGGAACAGGCGCTCACCATCGAACAGGTCGGTCAGCGGCTCCGGCCCCAGGCGAATCAGCAACTCGTGATTGAACGGGTCCAGGCTCCAGAGCATGGCGCCGAACCGCCGCGGGTCGGTGTAGCGCAGGGCCAGGCCCGACTCCAGTTCGATATCCACATGCTCGTGCTTGCCCGCCGGCAAGCCCAGTTCGACCAGACGCAAGTTGCCCGACATGCCCAAGTGACTGATCAAGGTGCCGACCTCGGCGTTGATCAACAGGTACTTGGCACGCCGTGCGACCGTGACGATGCGCTGCCCGGACAGGCGCACATCGAGGTCTTCGGGAATCGGCCAGCGCAGCCGGCGGTCGCGCACTACCACACGGCTGACCCGCTGGCCTTCCAAGTATGGCGCAATACCGCGCCGGGTTGTCTCGACCTCTGGCAGTTCTGGCATGACTCAGTGCCCACTCATTTCGCGGATGGTCTGTTTGAGGTTCTCGAAGTCGTACTCCGACAGCCCGATGTAGTCGAGCACGAGCGGCCCGACGATTTCCCATTCGTAGTCCACGCTCTGGTTGCCCAATACCCGGTAGGACGCGCAGATGTGCTCGGACATCTTCAGGATGGCCAGGAGGTTCTTCAGTTGGCTGTTGCGCGACGACTCGTCGCAGAATACCGCCAGAGCATTGTGGTGGTTGGCAATGGCCGCGCTGATGTGTTCCGGCAGACGCCAGGACTTGGCGGTGAAGTAGCCGACCACCGAATGGTTGGTGTTGAAGATCCGGTTCTCGGTATCCACGATGCGCTGCTCGGCACCCGCATTGGCGTACGCCTGCTCGAGCACGTTCATGTACTCAGGAAAGCGCTTGAGCATCAGCGGCACGCCGCAATCATGGAACAGCCCCAGGGTATAGGCCTCGTCCACGGCCTGGATGCCCGTGCGCTTGGCCAAGGTCAGGCAGGTCATGGCCACATCCTGGGCGGTATCCCAGAAACGGTTGAGAGTGACGATGGTCTCGTCGCTCATTTCGCCCTTGATCGACTGCGCGTTGATCAGGTTGATGATCGAGCGGCTGCCCAGCAGGTTCACTGCGCGCTGGATCGAGCCGATCTTGTTGCTCAGGCCGAAATGGGCCGAATTGACCAGCTTGAGCAGAGCACCGGAAAGCCCTGGATCCTGGGATATCAGCTTGGCGATGGTTTCCAGGTCAGGGTCGGGCATGTATTGCTCGAACTGCAGGTCGACCATGATCTGCGGTTGCGGCGGAATACTGATGCCTTGCAAGGCTTGCTGGATCTGTTCGGAGGAAAGTTCCTGGGACATGTCTACACACTCGGAATTGAGGCGCGATTTTAACCCTGTGGTCCATCAGGGTAACAACCACTGATTCGGTCCGGAGGAACTTTACTTTAGCCGGGCCCGCGCCGGGGACGTGGCCGACACGCTATACTCCCGCTCTTTTTCCGGAGCGACGTCATGTCCCTGCCCAGCCTTCGCCTCAAAGCCAACGCCGATCGCCGCCTGCGCGCCGGCCACCTGTGGGTCTACAGCAATGAAATCGACGTCGCCGCGACCCCGCTACAAGGCTTTCGCGCCGGTGAACAGGCGATCCTCGAGGCCGCCAACGGCAAGGCCCTGGGCGTCGTGGCCCTGAGCCCGAACAACCTTATCTGCGCCCGCCTGCTGTCGCGCGACGCCAAACTGGCCCTGGACAAATCGCTGCTGGTACACCGCCTCAATGTCGCCCTGTCGCTGCGCGAGCGCCTGTTCGACAAACCTTGCTACCGCCTGGTCTATGGCGACTCCGACCTACTGCCGGGCCTGGTGGTCGACCGTTTCTTCGACATCCTCGTGGTACAGCTGGCCTCGGCCACCATGGAACAGCACAAGGACGACGTGATCGCCGCCCTGATCCAGGTGCTCAAGCCCAGCGGCATCCTGTTCAAGAACGACTCCGCTGCCCGTGACGCCGAAGGCCTGGGCCGTTATGTCGAGACCGTCTATGGCGAAGTGCCGGACTGGGTCGCGCTGGAAGAGAACGGCGTGAAGTTCGAAGCCCCGGTGCGCGAAGGCCAGAAGACCGGCTGGTTCTACGACCACCGCATGAACCGTGCGCGCCTGGCGCCTTACGCCAAAGGCAAGCGTGTGCTCGACCTGTTCAGCTACATCGGCGGCTGGGGCGTGCAGGCGGGCGTGTTCGGCGCCAGCGAAGTATTCTGCGTGGACGCCTCCGGCTTCGCCCTCGACGGCGTCGAGCGCAATGCCGCGCTCAATGGCATTGCCGAGAAGCTCACCTGCATCGAAGGTGACGTATTCGAAGCCCTCAAGGAACTCAAGGCTGCTGAAGAGCGCTTCGACGTGATCGTCGCCGACCCGCCTGCCTTCATCAAACGCAAAAAGGACCTGAAGAACGGCGAGGCCGCCTACCGCCGCCTCAACGAACAGGCCATGCGCCTGCTGACCAAGGACGGCATCCTCGTCAGCGCCTCGTGCTCCATGCACCTGCCTGAGGACGACCTGCACAACATCCTGCTGACCAGCGCCCGTCACCTGGACCGCAACCTGCAACTGCTCGAACGCGGCGGCCAGGGCCCGGACCATCCAGTGCATCCGGCCATCCCGGAAACGCGGTATATCAAGAGCATTACCTGCCGGTTGTTGCCGAATAGCTGATAGACAAGCAATCCCGGCCCTGATCGTATGAGTGCCTGCAATCAGGGCTGCTACTCAGCCCATCGCGACACAAGGCCGCTCCCCCAAGCCCTCTGTGGGAGCGGCCTTGTGTCGCGATGGGCGCGCAGCGGCCTAAAACCAAACGACTGATGTCTGAAGTGAACAGCAGTGCCCCAGAAAAGATAAGAGCGAACCTACACAGCTACCGGAATACTCCTGAACACTTCGAGAAAGCCCCTGGACTAAGCCTCGACCTTTCCTTGCCACGACAAGAAAACAACGGTGGTCCCGCAAATAGTCTTTCTCCTGTTGCTCATGAGCCTGTTGGGCGTATTCCCTCTCGATGTCATTCTCCCCTCCTTCCCAGCCTTAGCGACGAACTTCGGTGTCAGCACAACTGACATCGCCTACTCGATCAGCCTTTTTGCAATCGGCGTCGCCATTTTTCAGTGCATCATCGGGCCATTATCCGATCACATGGGCCGCAAGCGCTTGTTGCTGGCAAGTGGGTGTTGACGCTCTGGCTCATGGTCGCAGGATTATCAGTGGCCGGTATGCTGCTGCCGATGATCATCTGCACAGGCGGTGGCGACCCTAGCCTTGCGATTCATCGGGGTGGGAGTGTTCGGCTGGCTACTGCTGATGAGACTCTCGAACAGCCAGCCGATCACTGCCCGTTAGGACGATCAGATTTCCAATACCTGCGCAGCAATCCCGAAGTACACCAGCACGCCGGCGGCGTCAGCGATGGAGGTCACCAGCGGGCCGCTGGCGGTAGCTGGGTCGAGCTTCAGGCGGCTGAGCATGAAGGGCAGGCTCATGCCGATGAGACTGCCGATCAGGACGATCACCAGCATGCTGCAGGCGACGATCAGGGCGATGTCCGGGCCGCCGCGCAGGATACCGAGCGAGGCCACCGCCACGGCCATGGTGCAGCCCAGGGCCAGGGCAACACCGCATTCACGACCGAGCAGGTGCAACCAGTCTCGCAAGGCCACTTCACCAGTGGCCAGGCCACGGACCATCAGGGTCGCTGACTGGGCGCCGGCGTTGCCGCCGCTGTCGACCAGCAGGGGCAGGAAGAACACCAGGGCGATATGGGCGGCGATGGTCTCCTCGAAGGCAGCGATGCCCGCCCCGGAAAACAGGTTGCCGAACACCAGCAGCACCAGCCAGAGCACGCGCTTGCGGTAGAGCAGGCCGATGGTCGCGTCCTTCAGGTTGCCAATGTGGGTGCCGATCAGCGCGCCCTTGTGGAAGTCCTCGGTGGCCTCTTCGACCACCACGTCCAGAGCCTCGTCGCAGGTGACGATGCCCATCAGGCGCCCTTGCCCATCCAGCACCGGCACAGCCAGCAGGTCGTGCTGGCGGATCAGTCGGGCCACGTCTTCCTGGGGCGTGTCGGTACGTACGCTGATCACCTGGCGGATCATCAGGTGCTCGATGGGCAAGTCGGGCGCGGCCAGGATCAGTTCGCGCAGGGACAGGGTACCGAGCAGGTTGCGTTGCCCGTCGAGGACATAGGACTGGTAGATGGTTTCGGCGTCTGCCGCCTCGCGGCGCAGCATGTCGATGGCCTGGCTGGCGCTGAGGCCATTGTCCAGGCTGGAATACTCGCTGCTCATCAAGGCGCCAGCAGTGCCTGGTGCGTAGCGCTCGGGTTGCAGCAGGTGGTCACGTCGGGCCTGGGCCTGCTGGCGCAGGTCGACGGTAGGGGTGAGGCTGTCGGAAAGGTGGTGCATGAGGTTCTCCAGGCGCCGGCACAGGCGCCCACAGACCTCAGCCTTGCAGGCTCAAGCCGTCGGCAGCCCTGGCGACGGCGCGCTCAGTGCCAATTTGCAGGTTCGTGATGAACTGAAACTGGGAAGGTCCATTGAGGTCTTGTCTCGTGAAGCCGCACATGCGGCGCCGGGATAATAGGCAACCAAGGCTGCGGCGTCAGCTGGAAAATGGGCTTTGCGCATCATTTCAGAAGGGTCCTACAAATCGCCCGCCAACCTGAAAACCCTCAATCCACCGCCGTAAAGCGGCCAGCCATCCATAACGCCATTCCTTCACCGCGCCAGCGGTGTAGAATCGGGCTATTCATCGCCAGACATCCCCGGCGGGTTTATGAGCTCTGGTCGAACACGCGGCGATCCCGTAGTGCTTTCGGCCTCATCCGTGCCAGCGGCTACCGGCCTTCGGCACAAAGGACAAGAGAAGCTCACTTCCCTTTTATGACCTGATTTAGCCGCCAGGAGTGCTTCATGCCTGATTACCGCTCGAAAACGTCCACCCACGGCCGCAACATGGCCGGCGCCCGTGCCTTGTGGCGCGCCACCGGGATGAAGGACGACGACTTCAAGAAACCGATCATCGCCATCGCCAACTCCTTCACCCAGTTCGTCCCGGGCCACGTGCACCTGAAGGACCTGGGCCAGCTGGTGGCCCGCGAGATCGAACGCGCCGGAGGCGTGGCCAAGGAATTCAACACCATCGCGGTCGACGACGGCATCGCCATGGGCCATGACGGCATGCTCTATTCCCTGCCAAGCCGCGAGATCATCGCCGACGCAGTGGAATACATGGTCAACGCCCACTGTGCCGACGCCATCGTCTGCATCTCCAACTGCGACAAGATCACCCCCGGCATGCTGATGGCCGCCCTGCGCCTGAACATCCCGGTGATCTTCGTCTCCGGCGGCCCGATGGAAGCCGGCAAGACCAAGCTGGCCAACCACGGCCTGGACCTGGTCGATGCCATGGTCATCGCCGCCGACTCCTCGGCCAGCGACGAGAAAGTCGCCGAGTACGAGCGCAGCGCCTGCCCGACCTGTGGTTCCTGCTCCGGCATGTTCACCGCCAACTCGATGAACTGCCTGACCGAGGCCCTGGGCCTCGCCTTGCCGGGCAACGGCTCGACCCTGGCCACGCACTCCGACCGAGAGCAACTGTTCCTGCAGGCCGGCCGCACCATCGTAGATCTGTGCAAGCGTTACTACGGCGAGAACGACAGCAGCGTCCTGCCGCGCAGCATCGCCAACTTCAAGGCGTTCGAGAACGCCATGACCTTGGACATCGCCATGGGTGGCTCGACCAACACCATCCTGCACCTGCTCGCCGCTGCCCAGGAAGGCGAGGTGGACTTCGACCTGCGCGACATCGATCGCCTGTCGCGCAAAGTGCCGCAGCTGTGCAAGGTGGCGCCGAACATCCAGAAGTACCACATGGAGGACGTGCACCGTGCCGGCGGCATCATCGGCATCCTCGGCGAGCTGGCCCGCGGGGGCCTGCTGCACACCGACCTGCCGACCGTGCACAGCCCGAGCATGGAAGAAGCCATCGCCAAGTGGGACATCACCCAGACCGACGATGCCGCCGTGCATGAGTTCTTCAAGGCTGGCCCGGCGGGCATCCCGACCCAGGTCGCGTTCAGCCAGTCGACACGCTGGGAAAGCCTGGATGACGACCGCGCCAACGGCTGCATCCGCAGCGTCGAGCATGCCTATTCGCAAGAAGGCGGACTGGCCGTGCTGTACGGCAACATCGCCCTGGACGGTTGCGTGGTGAAGACCGCTGGCGTGGACGAATCGATCCTGGTGTTCGAAGGCACCGCGAAGATCTTCGAAAGCCAGGACAGTGCCGTGCGCGGCATCCTGGCAGACGAAGTGAAGGCCGGCGATATCGTCATCATCCGCTACGAAGGCCCGAAAGGTGGCCCGGGCATGCAAGAGATGCTCTACCCGACCTCTTACCTGAAGTCCAAAGGCCTGGGCAAAGCCTGCGCCCTGCTCACCGACGGCCGCTTCTCCGGTGGTACTTCGGGCTTGTCGATCGGCCATGCTTCGCCTGAAGCCGCAGCCGGTGGCGCTATCGGCCTGGTGCGCGACGGCGACAAGATCCTCATCGATATCCCCAACCGCTCGATCAACCTGTTGATCAGCGACGAGGAACTGGCTAACCGCCGCATCGAACAGGACAAGAAAGGCTGGAAGCCGGCTGAAGTCCGCCCACGCAAGGTGACCACCGCCCTCAAGGCCTACGCCCTGCTGGCGACCAGCGCCGACAAGGGCGCGGTGCGCAACAAGGCGATGCTCGAAGGCTTGTAAGGCTTCACCGCAATAAAAATGGCGCCCAGTGCTAATGCTGTTCACTTAAGCTGGAACGCCTTCAGGTGGGGCTGCTACGCAGCCCATCGCGACACAAGGCCGCTCCCACAGAAGGCTTGCAAGTGGGAGTGGCTTGTGTCGCGATGGGGAGCGCAGCGGCCTCAAACCATACGACAGATGTCTTAAGTGAACAGCACTAGCCCAGTGCGTCGTTTTTTATTCAGGTTCTGTAGTGGCTGCGCCGACCCTTCGCGGGCGAGCCCGCTCCTACAGGAGTTGCGTGTTACAAGTGGGCACCTTCATCACAGTGCCTACTGGATCTGCTCCGGCGTGACGATCACCCAGTTCTTGTCCGCTGTCACCGGCAACCCCTCCCGAGCTTGGGCCGCCGCATTCTTGGCGATCATGCCATTGAGCTGGTCCATGTACTTGGCCTTGCGGTTTATCCACAGGTGGATGCCGCCCTTGCTCACGTCCACACCGTGGAACTGCATGTAGCCATCGCTGATGGGCGTGTCGCCGCCGACCAGCACCGGCTTCTTCCACTCGTCGATATAGGTGAGGATGGCCGCCTGCTTGCCCGCCATCCAGGTGGCGGGGGTCCATAGGTAAGGCGTGAGCTCCAGGTCCAGGTTGGCCTGGGGATCATAGTGGCCGGCCGTGATCTGTTTACGCGCAGTGGTCACCTCTCCGGTGCTGCGGTCCTTGAGCAGCAGGCTGACTCCGATGACGTTCTCGGGTTTGACGTTGTAGCCGTACTTGGGGTCGGAGGCGACCATGCGCACCAGCTCTTCGGACGCAGCAGAGATCACATAGACCTCGATGCCATTCTCCATCAGCTTGTTGAACAGCTCGGCCTGGCCAGTGAAGACTTTCGGCGGCTGCACGTCGATGGACTTGACCTCGTTCCCCTCATAGTAAGTACTGCGGACCGGCTTGTCGGAAGCCATCAGCTCATCGACCTGAACCTTCAGCTCCTTGAGGGTGAAGCCGGAAAACACCTGGGCCACCCAAGGGTAGCAGACCATGTCATCGATTTCGCAAAGCCGGTAGTAATAGCTGAAGAGGCTTTCCTTGTGGTCGGCGGTGTCCTTGAACGGGATCAGCTTCAGCGAAGGGTCGAGCTTGTCACGGCTGAGCAGCCCCTTGTTCTCCATGAATGGCAGCAGGGCCTCTTCCAGGTCGAAGCGGTAGCTGGTGTTGTCCATGTCGAACACCGCGTAGTTACCCTTGTTGGCGTTGGCGGCGATCATGCTGTCCAGTTGCTTGGCCGCGTCGGCGGGCCAGTGCTTGAGTTCCGTGGCCCACACCGAGGCGCTGAGCGCCAGGCTCAGGAAGGATGCGAGGATTTTCGGAGCAGACGTCATATGCATTTCTCCTGAATAAGACCCATTGAAGCTAGTCCAAACCCGCGAGATGCCCTGAGCCCCGTGCGACGCCCAAACATTCTTAAACGCCTTGTTCATTGCCACGCACGACAATCCGTTATTCCATAAACGACTATGCAAATTCGATTTAGATATAAATTCGTTTGTTTTCAGCCTGTTAGCATTTCTGTTCGCAATCGCGCATAGACGCGATGCCCCGACTCGATGTTTCTGGAGCTTCAATGAATCTGCCACTGTCACTCAATCTGCTGGCGTTCCTGGCCTTGTTGCTGGGCCTGGCGCAAACCCGCCGTACCGACTGGAGCCTGGCGAAGAAGGTCTTGCTGGGCCTGGTCCTTGGCGTGCTGTTCGGTGGCGCGCTGCATGCCCTCTACGGTGCCGGCCATCCGGTACTCAAGGCCACCATCGGCTGGCTCGACCTAGTGGGCAACGGCTATGTACAGCTGTTGCAAATGATCGTGATACCACTGATCTTCGCCTCGATCCTCAGCGCTGTCGCACGCCTGCACAATGCATCCTCGCTGGGCCGCATCAGCGTGCTGAGCATCGGTACCCTGCTGGTGACCACCGCTATCGCCGCGCTGATCGGCATCCTGTTGACCAACATGTTCGGCCTCAACGCCGAGGGCCTGGTCGCCGGCACTCAGGAGATGGCCCGCATGCAGGCGATCCAGAGTGACTATGCCGGCAAGGTCGCCGACCTAAATATTCCGCAGCTGCTGTTGTCGTTCCTGCCCAGCAACCCAGTGGGCGACCTGGCCAAGGCCAAGCCGACCTCGATCATCAGCGTGGTGATCTTCGCCGTGTTCCTCGGCCTGGCCGCTCTGCAACTGCTCAAGGACGACGCCGAAAAGGGCAACCGCGCCCTATCCGCCATCGACACCCTGCAGGCCTGGGTGATGCGCCTGGTGCGCTTGGTGATGAAGCTCACCCCGTATGGTGTGCTGGCTCTGATGACCAAGGTGGTCGCCAGCTCCAACCTGGACGACATCCTCAAGCTGGGCAGCTTCGTGGTGGTGTCCTATATCGGCATTGGGCTGATGTTCGTGGTCCACGGCCTGATCCTGGCCGCCACCGGTGTCAGCCCGCTGCGCTTCTTCCGCAAAGTCTGGCCAGTGCTGACCTTCGCCTTCACCAGCCGCTCCAGCGCCGCCAGCATCCCGCTGAACATCGAGGCGCAGACCCAGCGCCTGGGTGTGCCGCCGTCGATTGCCAGCTTCTCCGCGTCCTTTGGCGCGACCATCGGCCAGAACGGCTGCGCCGGCCTGTACCCGGCAATGCTGGCGGTGATGGTGGCCCCAGCGGTAGGTATCGACCCCTTCGACCCGCTATGGATCGCCACCCTGGTGGCCATCGTCACCCTGAGCTCGGCGGGTGTCGCCGGTGTCGGCGGTGGCGCGACTTTCGCCGCGCTGATCGTGCTGCCGGCGATGGGCTTACCGGTGGAGCTGGTGGCTTTGCTGATCTCGGTCGAGCCGCTGATCGACATGGGCCGTACCGCACTGAACGTGAACGGCTCGATGACCGCAGGTGTAGTGACCAGCCAGTTGCTCAAGCAGACCGACCATCAGGTGCTGGGTGCCGAGGCGCATGCCGAGCTGAACCACTCCTGACAGGACTCGCACGGTCTTGTAGGAGCGGCGGTTCGGCGCCCCGACTTACCCGCGATTGCGGTGGTACATTCACCCTCGCCATCGCGGGAGCGCCACGGTTTCAGCGCTTCTCCCACACCTCGAAGTGATACGCAGGCCCCTCGCCTTCCGGGGCCTGCGGCTGGCTGGATACCAGCGCCCATGCCGACTTGTCGAACGCTGGAAACCAGGCATCCCCTTGCGGGCTCAGTTCGACCCGGGTCAGGTACATGCGGCTGACCAACCCACGCTCCAGCGCCTGGCCATACAGCTGCGCCCCGCCGATCAGCATCAGCTCGTCGACGCCCTGCTCCCGTGCCCACTGCTCTGCCCGAACCAGAGCGTCCTCCAATGAAGCGAAGACTTCGGCGCCCTCGAGGCGCAAGCCAGGCTGGCGGCTGACCACCAGGTTCAACCGGCCTGGCAGCGGCCGGCCAAGCGAATCCCAGGTCTTGCGGCCCATGATGATCGGCTTGCCCAGGGTGGTGGCCTTGAAGTATTTGAAATCCCCCGGCAGGTGCCAGGGCATGCTGTTGTCGATGCCGATCACGCGGTTCTCGGCGAGCGCCGCGATCAGGCTGAGGGGGAGTGATGTGTTCATGCCGGCGAGGATAGCAAAGGCCGCCCCGCGATGCCTGGGTTATGCTGTGGGCTGATTTGTTCAACGGAAGACCCTGTGACTGGACTGACTGAACTCGACAAGCGCTGGCTCACCGAAGCGGTGCGCCTGCGCGAGGAACATGCCGGCCCGCTGGAAGACCAGGAAGCCAACCGCCGCGCCCGCCAGCAGGGCGGCGACTTGGCTGCACGTATCGAAAGCCGCGCCCTGTGGCTGGCCGAACGCGATGGCATGAGCACTGCCCTGCTGCACTGGAAACAAGGTGCGCGCCTGGCCCTTCTGGCCCTGCTGTTCATGGCGGTGCTCAGTGGCGCAGGCCTGGCCTTCGCGGCCTTGGGCGACGGCCAACGCCCGGTGAACGTGTTCTGGGCCTTGGGCAGTCTGCTGGGTGTGAACCTGATGCTGCTGCTCGGCTGGGCGGCGGGTTTCTTCCTTTCTGCCGAACACAGCACGGGCCTTGGCCGGCTGTGGCTCTGGCTCAGTGAACGCTTTGCCCGCGATGCCAAGGCCGCGCACCTGGCACCGGCCCTGCTGGTGCTGCTGCAGCGCCAGCGCCTGAACCGCTGGCTGCTCGGCCTTCTGGTGCACAGCCTGTGGCTGGCGGCACTGGTCTCGGCGCTGGCCCTGTTGCTGGCCCTGTTGGCGACCCGACGCTATGGCTTCGTCTGGGAAACCACCATTCTCGGTGCCGACACCTTCGTCACCCTGACCCAGGCCCTCGGCGCCCTGCCCTCCCTGATCGGCTTCAACACCCCGGACGTGGAAATGATCCGCGCCAGCGGCGACAACCTGCCCGCCCTCGACCTGGCCCGCCAGGCCTGGGCCGGATGGCTGCTTGGCGTGCTGATCGTGTACGGCATTCTTCCACGCCTGTTGCTGGCACTGCTGTGCCTGTGGCGCTGGCGCCAGGGCCGCGAACGCCTTGCCTTGGACCTCAACCTGCCCGGCTACAACCCGCTGCGCAGCAGCCTGATGCCCAGCAGCGAACGCCTGGGCGTACAGGATGCCGAGCCCGATACCCTGCCGCAGTTCACCTCCAGTCAACTCGACAGCGGCAGCAGCGGCGCCTTGCTGGTCGGCCTGGAACTGGATGATCAGCGCCCCTGGCCGCCAGCCCTGCCCAAGGCCGTCAAGGATGCCGGAGTTCTCGACAGCCGCGAGTCGCGCAACAGGTTGCTGGAACAGCTCAGCCGCTTCCCCCCGGCCCGCTTGGCGATCGCCTGCGACCCACGGCGCTCGCCGGACCGCGGCAGCCTGGCGTTGCTCGCGGAGCTGGCGCGCAACGCTGGCGCCACACGCGTCTGGCTGCTGCAGGCGGGACCCGGCCAAGCCCTGGACGCCGCGCGCCTGGGCGATTGGCACCGGGCGCTGGACCAGCTCGGCCTGCCCCACGCCGACACGGCACCGATGAACTGGCTGGAGCATGGCCATGACTGAGCCATTGAAGCTGGCCGTGGTCGGCCACACCAACGTCGGCAAGACCTCGCTGCTGCGCACCCTGACCCGTGATGTCGGCTTCGGCGAGGTCTCGCACCGGCCCAGCACCACGCGCCATGTAGAAGGAGCACGCCTGTCGGTGGACGGCGAACCGCTGCTGGAACTCTATGACACACCAGGCCTGGAAGACGCCATCGCCTTGCTCGACTATCTGGAACGCCTGGAGCGCCCGGGTGAACGGCTCGATGGGCCGGCGCGCCTGGAGCGTTTCCTCCAAGGCAGCGAAGCACGCCAGCGTTTCGAACAAGAGGCCAAGGTGCTGCGCCAGTTACTGGCGAGTAACGCCGGCCTCTATGTGATCGACGCCCGTGAACCGGTGCTGGCCAAGTACCGTGACGAGCTGGAGGTGCTGGCCGGCTGCGGCAAGCCATTGCTGCCGGTGCTTAACTTCGTCGCCAGCCATCAGCACCGCGAGCCGGAGTGGCGCGAGGCCCTGGCTCGCCTGGGCCTGCATGCGTTGGTGCGGTTCGACAGCGTCGCACCACCGGAGGATGGCGAGCGCCGCCTGTATGAAAGCCTGGCATTGTTGCTGGAAGATGCCCGGCCAGCGCTGCAACGGCTGATCGATGACCAGCAGGCACAGCGCCTGGCGCGGCAGCACAGCGGCAAGCGCCTGATCGCCGAGTTGCTGCTCGATTGCGCGGCCTGCCGGCGCAGTGTCGAGGCCGAAGCGGCCGCCGAGGCCAAGGCCATCGAGGCCCTGCGCCAGGACGTGCGTCAGCGCGAACAACGCTGCGTCGAAGCCCTGCTCAAGCTTTATGCCTTCCGCCGCGAAGATGCCAGCGCCGGTGACCTGCCGCTGCTCGACGGCCGTTGGGGCGATGACCTGTTCAACCCCGAGACCCTCAAATTGCTCGGTGTGCGCCTGGGCGGCGGCGTGGCTGCCGGCGCGGCTGCCGGTGCCGGAGTCGATCTGCTGGTTGGCGGCCTGACCCTCGGTGCCGCCGCACTGGCCGGCGCCATTGCCGGCGGCGCCCTGCAGACCGCGCGCAACTACGGTTCGCGGCTGATGGGCAAGCTCAAGGGGCAGCGCGAACTGACCGTGGATGACAGCGTGCTACGCCTGCTCGCCTTGCGTCAGCAGCAATTGATGCAAGCCCTCGACAGCCGTGGCCATGCCGCACAAGACAGCATCCGCCTTACCGCGCCACAGGATCAGACCTGGCGCCAAGGCAAGCTGCCCGAAGCCCTTGGCAAGGCACGGGCACATCCTCAATGGTCGTCTCTCAACCCCGGGGCAAGGGTGAACCAGGTGGAGCGACAGGAGCAGATCGAGGCGCTGTTGCAAGAGCTCTGAACCCCGTGCCCCTCATGCGAACGACACCTATAGCGCCAATGGATTCGGCGTGCTGTCCAAAACTCAGTGCAACAGCGCCAACGCCTTGCCCTTGAGCACCTCCAGGTCGAGCACCGGTACATCGACCTCCTTGGCCATCTCATCCCACTGGCGCATGCGCAGGCTCACCGCGTACAGCGGGTCCTGCTCGAAAGCATCGGCCTCGGCCTCGCTCATCACCCCGCCCTGGTACTCCAGGGTGCGCCGGCTGGCCTCGCTGAGTCGCTGGTAGTAACCTGGCTGGCGCAGGGTCAGGTAGCGCTTGGCTTCGACGTGGTACTCCACCAGGCGTGCCAGGCGCTCGCTGAACCCACAGCGCCGCAGGTACTCGGCACCGACTCGCTCGTGACTGACCACACCATAGCCCCCCATGTTGCCCTCCCCCTCACCGCACAAATGGCCGATGTCGTGGAAGAAGGCGGCCAGCACCACCTCGTCGTCATAACCTTCCGCCAGCGCCAGCTGGGCTGCCTGAGACATGTGTTCCAGCTGCGACACCGGCTCGCCGATGTAGTCCTCGGCGCCATGGCGCTCGTAGAGGGCGAAGGTGTCGTGGACGATCTGCTCGCTGTTACGCATCTGGCTTCAGCCTCCTTGTGGATAACCGGGGTCGTTACTGCTGGGCAACCTTCTCCGACTTCCCATCATAGCGCTTGCGCCATTCAGCCAGAATCTGGTCGCGGTTCTTCGACGCCCAGGCAAAGTCGTTCTTGATCAGGCGCTGTTCGTAGTCGGCCGGCAGTTCGCTCTGCGGCTTGGCAATGCCCGGCTGGGCCAGGACAGCGAAGTTCTCCTTATACAGCTCCATCGCCGCAGGGCTTGCGGAGAAGTCGGCCAGGCGCTTGGCCGCGTCAACCTGCTGGCTGCCCTTGATCAGCGCAGTCGCCTCGATCTCCCAGCCCAGGCCTTCCTTCGGCAGGATGATGTCCAGCGGCGCGCCCTGGCGCTTGAGCTGCACGGCTGGGTATTCGAAGGAGATACCGATCGGGAACTCACCCGCCGCCGCCAGTTTGCACGGCTTGGAGCCGGAGTGGACGTACTGGCCGATGTTCTGGTGCAGGCCATCCATGTAGGCCCAGCCCTGCGGCTCGCCAAAGGTCTGCAGCCAGGCGCTGACATCGAGGAAGCCGGTGCCGGACGAGGCTGGGTTCGGCATGACGATCTTGCCCTTGTACTCAGGCTTGGTCAGGTCTTGCCAGCTCACGGGCTTGCTCAGGCCCTGCTTCTCAGCCTCGACGGTATTGAAGCAGATGGTCGCGGCCCAGACGTCCATGCCGACCCAGGCCGGTGGGTTGGCAGCATCACGGTAATTCTCGCCGATCTTTTCCAGGTCGGTCGGCGCGTATGGCTCGAGCATGCCGTTCTGGTCGAGGATGGCCAGGCTGGAGGCGGCCAGGCCCCAGACCGCGTCAGCCTGCGGGCGGTCTTTCTCGGCCAGCAGCTTGGCGGTGATGATGCCGGTGGAGTCGCGCACCCACTTGATCTCGATATCCGGGTTGGCTTTTTCGAAAGCCTGCTTGTAGGTCTTGAGCTGCTCGGCTTCCAGAGCGGTGTAGACCGTCAGCTGGGTCTGCGCGGCCGAAGCCTGCAGGCTGAACGCAGCGAGGACGGCAGCGGCAAGTACGGTGGGCTTGAACATGATGCGGTTCCTTTGAACGGTACAGGGTTGGGAGGTCGGTCAATGGCCGGGAACGCGCTGGCGCCAGGCCTGGGAGCGGCGTAGCAGTCCGCGTGAAGCACCGGCAAGCAGCAGCGAAACGGCGGCGCTGGTCAGCAGAATCAGGGTCGACATGGCGGCAGCGCCGCCGACGTTGCCGGCGTCGTCCATGTTCAGTACGGCGACAGCGGCGAGGATGGTGTCCGGGCTGTAGAGGAAGATCGCCGCCGACACTGTGGTCATCGCCGAGACGAACAGGTAGCGGATGATGTCCAGCAGGGCCGGCAGGCAGATCGGCACAGTCACCCGCAGGAAATGCCGGTACAACGGCGCCTTGAGCGACAGCGCAGCGGCCTCGAACTCACCGTCGAGCTGACGCAAGGCGGTGGTCGCGGTCATCTGCGCGGTGGTCAGGTAGTGGGCGATGGTGCACACCACCAGCAGGGCCATGCTGCCGTAGAACACATGCAGAGGGTTGCCGCTGAGGTTGAAGAAGAACACGTAGCCCAAGCCCAAGACCAGGCCCGGCACCGCCATCGGAATGAAGCTGAGCAAGCGCAGGGACTGGTTGAGCAGGCGCTGGCCCTGGGTCTTTTCCATTAGGTAGGCGCCAGTGAAAATCACCGCGCTGCCGATCAGCGCCGTGCCCAGGGCCATGGTCAGGCTGTTGCGGTAGGCCAGCCAGCCGCCACCAGCAGTGTCCTCGAACATGTAGTGTTTGAGCGACAACGACAGGTTGTAGGGCCAGAACTTCACCAGCGACGAATACACCGCCATGCCAACCACCAGCAGCAACACTGCGCAGACCAACAGCACCACGGCCAGGAAGCAGGCATCGCGGCGGCGCGAGGGCTGCGGCTGGAACACCTGGGCACGGCCGCTCATGGCCTCGCCCTGTCGGCGGCGCAACCAAGCGTCGACAGCAAAACTGAGCAGCGCCGGCACCAGCAAGACCATGCCGATCAGGGCACCACGGCCAAACTGCTGCTGGCCAACCACAGCCTTGTAGGCTTCCAGCGCCAGCACTTGGTAGTCGCCGCCGACCACCACGGGTACACCGAAGTCGGTGATAGTCAGGGTGAACACCAGGCAGAAAGCGGCGAACACGGCCTGGCGGGTACCCGGCCAAGTGATACTGCGAAACGCCCGCCAGGGCCCGGCCCCCATGCTCGAAGCGGCATCGAACAGCCGGGCATCGGCCAGCGACAGGGCCGAGAGCAGAATCATCAGCGCATGGGGAAAGGTGTAGATCGCCTCGCCGAGGACAATGCCCCAGAAACCGTAGATGTTGTCGCTCAGCAACCCGCGCAACAGACCCTGGTTGCCGAACAGGTAGACCAGGGCAATGGCCGGCAGCATCGATGGCGCCAGCAGCGGCAGTAGCGAGATGCCACGCCACAGGCCTTTGGCTGGGATCAACGTGCGTTGCAGCGCGTAGGCGAACAAGTAGGCCAGTGGCACGACGATAAGCGAGACGCTGAGCGCGACCTTGAGGCTGTTGCCCAGCAGCCAATGGAAGTTGGCGCTGGCGAATAACTCGCGGGCCGCCCCCAGGCCACCGCCCTGGCCGGCGTCACCACTGAAACCACGCCAGAAGATCGCCAGCAACGGCATCAACACGGAGAGAATGAGTAAAACCAGCAGCAAGCTCTTGCCACCGACTACGAACAGGCGATCACCCAGGGCGACGCCGCCGCGCGGCGCGGCCTTGACCTGGGAGACCGGCAGGGACATTGGCGCGGCCATCTCAGGCAAACACCTGGAGGCTGCTCGGCGGCAGGGCGACCCAGATATCCTGGGAACCCAGGCGCGGCATCGACTCTGGAGCCACCTCGGCGAGCAAGGCATGGCCCGGCAGCTCATTGAGCTCGAAGCTCATGCGGCAGCGGTTGCCGAGGAAGGTGATCTCCCGCACCCGCGCCGGGAACAGGTTCTCCTCATGCACCGGCGGGTTGACGCTGATCGCCTCGGGGCGGCAGAACAGACGGCCGCTGCTGGCCTGCCCCGCACCCGCTGCCAGACGCATGCTCATGGCACCGACCTGGGCATGGCTGTCGCTGCTGCGCTGGAACGGCAGCCAATTGCCCTGGCCGACGAACTCGGCGACGAACGGGGTAGCCGGCTGGTTGTAGATTTCCTGGGGCGTGGCGTATTGCTCGACCTGACCGTTGTTCATCACCGCGATGCGGTCGGCCATGAGCATGGCCTCGTCCTGATTGTGGGTCACCATCAGGGTGGTGATGCCCAGTTGGCGCTGCAGTTGGCGCAGTTCGCTGCACAGGTGCTCACGGACCCGCGCATCCAGCGCAGACATCGGTTCGTCGAGCAGCAACAGCGATGGCGATGGCGCCAGGGCGCGGGCCAAGGCCACGCGCTGTTGCTGGCCACCGGAAAGCTGGCCGGGATACTTCTTCTCGCTGCCGGACAGGCCGACCAGTTCGAGCATCTGCGCCACCCGCTGACGCACCTGGTCACGACCACTGCCCGCCAGGCCGTAAGCGATATTGGCCTCGACCGTCAGGTTGGGAAACAGGGCGTAAGACTGGAACAGGATGCCGTAGTCACGGGCCTGGGGCGGCAGGTCGGAGATATCGCGCTCGCCGATGTACAGCGTGCCACGGTCCTGGCGCTCAAGGCCTGCGATGCAGCGCAGCAGGGTGGTCTTGCCGCAGCCTGAAGGGCCGAGCAGGCACACTAGCTCGCCAGCGGCGACGTCCAGGGAGACATCGTGCAATGCCGTGAAAGCGCCGAAACGCTTGTGGATACCGCGCACTTTCATCTGTGCGCCAGGGGTTGCGACTGCGTTGTTCATGACAAGGCCTCACCGAAGAGATGGGGCCATGCTAGGGAGTCAATGCGAAGGTTCTGTGGCGTGGAGGCAAAAGATACCGATAGTGGTATTGATGGATTTGGGGTGGAGCTTCAATGCCAAACGAGGCATTGCAAAGCCGTCAGCTGACGCCAACCACTTCCTGGGCCATACCCAGGAACGCCGCCGGCAGGCGCGCCTGGCGCCGCTCCTTCAGGCAGTACAGGTACTCATGCATCACCGGCGCGCCCTCCAGCGTCAGCACCCGCAACTCAGGGTTATGCGGCACTTCATGGCGGGCAATGATGCTGATACCGATGTTGCGCAGCACTGCTTCCCGGATGGATTCACGGCTGCCGATCTCCAGCAGCGGACCGACCTTGACCCCAGCCTCCTGCAGCATCTGCTCGGTGAGCTTGCGTGTGGTCGAGCCCTGCTCGCGCATCAGTAGGCAATGGCCGGCCAGGGCGTCGATGGACAACGCCTGACGCTGGGCCAGCGGATGATGGCGGTGCACTGCTAGCACCAAAGGATCGGAACCCAGAACCCGCCGCACCAACCGCGCGTCCTCCAGCAACTGCGACGAGGCGGCGAGGTCGACACGGTAGTCTTCGAGCATCTCCAGCACCTGCTGGGAATTGCCGATCTCCACGGCCACTTCCACCTGCGGCAGACGCTCACGGAAGATCTTCACCAGATCGAGAATGTAATAAGGTGCGGTCGCGGCAATGCGCAGGCTACCCTGGGCCTGGCCGCTGTTGCGCAGGAAGAACTCGATGTCGGCCTCCTGCTGCAGCAAGGTCTTGACCATCGGCAGAAGACGGGCGCCCTCTTCGCTCAGGGTCAAGCGCCGGCCGCCCCGGTAGAACAACTCGACCGCATACTGGCTTTCCAGGTTGCGAATTTGCGTGGTCACCGTGGGCTGGCTGAGTCCGAGCTTCTTCGCCGCCAGGGTGATGCTGCCCAGGCGGGCCACCATGTAGAAGGCTTTCAACTCCGAACTCTGCATACATCCCCTATTTGCGCAGCAGGCGCAGGCCGTTGAACACCACCAGCAGGCTCACGCCCATGTCGGCGAAAACCGCCATCCACATGGTCGCCATGCCGGCAAAAGTGATCGCCAGGAAAATCGCCTTGATCCCCAATGCCAGGACAATGTTCTGGGTCAGGATCGCCGCACTCTGGCGCGACAGCCTGACGAAGGCCGGGATTTTGCGCAAGTCGTCGTCCATCAGCGCCACATCGGCGGTCTCGATGGCCGTATCGGTGCCTGCGGCGGCCATGGCGAAGCCAATTTCCGCCCGGGCCAGGGCGGGCGCGTCGTTGATGCCATCGCCGACCATGCCGACCCGATGGCCCTGGGCATAGAGTTCCTCGATGGTCTGCAACTTGTCCGCCGGCAACAGGTCGCCCCTGGCTTGATCGATACCCACCTGGCTGGCGATCGCTTGCGCGGTGTGCGGATTATCGCCGGTGAGCATGACCGTCTTGATGCCCAGCGCGTGCAATTCAGCGATGGCCTGGCGGCTGCTGTCCTTGACCGTGTCCGCCACGGCGAACAGCGCCAGCGGACCGGAGCGGTCGAGCAGCAGGACCACGGTCTTGCCCTGGCGCTCCAGTTGGTCGAGTTCGGCCTCCAGTTGTGGCGAGCACAGGCCCAGTTCCTCGACCAGACGGTGGTTGCCAAGGTGGTACGCCTCCCCGTCGATCTCTCCACGAACCCCTCGCCCAGCCAGGGCGGCGAAATCGCTCACCTGGCTCAAGGCCAGGCCCTGCTCGCCCGCGAACACCGCAATGGCCCGCGAAACCGGGTG
Organism: Pseudomonas sp. X10; assembly: GCF_054889225.1. Classification (NCBI taxonomy): domain Bacteria; kingdom Pseudomonadati; phylum Pseudomonadota; class Gammaproteobacteria; order Pseudomonadales; family Pseudomonadaceae; genus Pseudomonas; species Pseudomonas sp. X10. The sequence goes on from NZ_CM142677.1 coordinate 5,432,441, forward strand.
GTCGGAGCGCTCGGCCAAGCTGGCGGCCAGCGCCTGGGCACGGCCTTCGAACAGCGGGTCGAGCACTTTGAAATCGGTCTGTACCGGCTTGCCATGGGTGATGGTGCCGGTCTTGTCCAAGGCCAGGAAGTCCAGCTTGCGCCCGCCTTCCAGGTACACGCCACCTTTGACCAGGATACCCTTGCGCGCCGCTGCGGCCAGGCCGCTGACGATGGTCACCGGGGTGGAGATCACCAAGGCGCAGGGGCAGGCCACCACCAGCAATACCAAGGCACGGTAGATCCAGTCGAACCAAGAGGCGCCAGCCATGAACAGCGGCGGAATCACCGCCACCGCCAGGGCCACGGCAAACACGACCGGGGTGTAGATGCGCGAAAAGCGGTCGACGAAGCGCTGGGTCGGCGCCCGCGCGCCTTGGGCCTCTTCCACCGCCTTGATGATGCGCGCCAGGGTGGACTGCCCCGCCGCCGCGGTCACCCGGTATTCCAGCGCCCCAGCCTGGTTGATGGTGCCGGCGAACAGCTTGTCGCCAGCGCCCTTTTCAATTGGCAGGCTCTCGCCGGTAATCGGCGCCTGATCGACGCTGGACTGCCCATCGACCACCTCGCCATCCAGACCGATACGTTCGCCCGGCCGCACCCGGACCAAAGCACCCAGGGCCACCTCGCGTACCTCGACCTCACGCCACTGGCCATCGGCCTGCTGCACCGTGGCCAAATCCGGACTCAGTTGCATCAGGCCACTGATGGCGTTGCGTGCGCGGTCCAGGGAGCGGGCTTCGATCAGTTCGGCGATGGTGAACAACACCATCACCATCGCCGCCTCCGGCCACTGGCCGATCAACACCGCGCCAGTCACAGCGATGCTCATCAGGGCGTTGATGTTCAGGTTACGGTTCTTCAGGGCGATCCAGCCCTTTTTGTAGGTGTCCAGGCCACAGCCGAGGATCGCCGTCAGGGCGATCAGCGCCACCACCCATTCCGGTGCTAGTTCGCCAAAATGAATGACTTCCGCGGCCACCGCCGCGACACCGGACAGCGCCAGCGGCCACCAACGCGTCTTCGTGGCATGCGGCGCTGTTGCCGTGCCATCGTCGCTGTCCGCCAGCGGTTCGGCATGCATGCCCAGGCTGCTGATCGCCCGCTCGATGCCCAGAGTGTCACCAAGGGTGTGGCGCACACCGAGCACGCGGTTGATCAGGTTGAACTCCAATTGCTCGATGCCTGCGATTTTGCCCAGCTTGTCCTGGATCAGGGTCTGTTCGGTCGGGCAGTCCATGGCCTCGATACGGAAGCGGCTGAGCGCCGCCTTGCTGCTGGCCTTTTCGGTCAGTTGCACCAAGGCAGGTGCCGCAACGGAGCCGCAGCAGCTGTGAGCATGTGGCTCGTGGCAATGGCCGCCATGCGCATGGTCCTGGCCGTGATCGTGCTTGTGTTCATGACTGACAGGCTGGTTCATGGTTCATCCCTGTAATTGCAGTGGTGGACTCACTGGCGTCATCGCGGGCAAGTCGGTACGCCGCATCGCCGCTCCTACAAGAGCCTGTTGCCAAGTGAACACCCTGTAGCCACTATAGGGTCAAGCCATCTGTTGGGGATTCGTCATGAAGATCGGAGAACTGGCCAAGGCCACCGACTGCGCCGTGGAAACCATCCGCTACTACGAACGGGAGCAGTTGCTGCCGGCACCGGCGCGCAGCGAGGGCAACTACCGGCTTTACACCCAGACGCACGTGGAGCGGCTGACCTTCATCCGCAACTGCCGCACCCTCGACATGACCCTAGACGAGATCCGCAGCCTGCTGCGCCTGCGCGACAGCCCGGAAGCCCAGTGCGAGAGCGTCAATGCGTTGATCGACGAGCATATCGAGCATGTGCAGGCACGCATCGACGGCTTGCTGGCCCTGCAGGCGCAACTGGTGGAGCTGCGCCAGCACTGCCATGCCCAGGAGGCGCAGTGCTCGATCCTGCAGCATCTGGAGGTAAATGGCGCGGTGACGGCACCGGAAACGGAACACTCACATGTGGGCAGGAGCCACGGGCACTGACTGTCAGGTCATTTTCGCCGTTCTTGCAATTGCAATCGCGGGCAAGCCCGCGCCTACAAATGCTGCGCTGCCCTTAAGGTTTGCGCCCGTCCGTAGGAGCGGGCTTGGCTACACCTCAGACCGCCATCGGCGCCGTCATCGGCGCATGGTGCTCGTAGCCTTCGAGGCTGAAGTCACTCGGCTCGATCTTCTCCAGCCACTCCGGCTCATAGATACCGGTCTTGGCGAAGTCCGGCACACGGTCGCTGATCACCAGCTTCGGCGCCGCCAGCGGCTCGCGCTTGAGCTGCTCGTTGAGCATGTCCAGGTGGTTCTCGTAGACGTGCGCATCACCGATGAAATAGGTGAACCAGCGCGGCGTATAACCGGTCAGGCGACCGAACAGCGACAGCAGTGCGGCGCCTTCGGTGAGGTTGAATGGCGTGCCCAGGCCCAGGTCGTTGGAGCGGATGTAGAGGGTCAGGGAGATTTCCTTGGTCTCGACATTCGGGTGGAACTGGTACAGCAGGTGGCACGGCGGCAGGGCCATTTCATCGAGCTGGGCGCAGTTCCAGCCGTGGAACAGGATACGCCGGCTGCCTGGGTCCTTGGCGATGGTGTCCAGGCACTGGCGCACCTGGTCGATGGCCTTGTACAGGATGACGAACGCCTGGCCGTCTTCCTCATCCTTGGCGATTTGGCGAAAGCCCTGCTGCTCGGCCATCTCGATGGCCGCCGGGTTGCTCAGCGGGATACGCTTGTAGCCCGGCCACTGGCGCCACTGCACGCCGTAGATCTCGCCAAGGTCGTCATGCCCTTGGCGGAATGGGTTGGCCAGCCACTGGGCGTTCTCGTTGGCGTTCTGGTCCCAGACCTTGCAGCCCAGCTCGCGGAACTGCCCGGCGTTCCTCACCCCACGCAGGAACCCGACCATTTCACCGATCGCCGACTTGAACGCCAGCTTGCGGGTGGTGATCGCCGGAAAGCCCTTCTGCAGGTCGAAGCGCAGCATGGCGCCTGGCAGGCTGATGGTGCGGATGCCGGTGCGGTTGCCCTGCAGGGTGCCGTTCTCGATGACGTCACGGACCAGGTCTAGATACTGTTTCATGGCTTACCTGTAGCAAAGACGGCAGGGGGTGGCCCCTGCCGTGGAAAATCAGACGGCGGTCTTGGCCGTGGGTTTACGGTGGTAGGCCCACCAGATCAGGCCGATGCCAGCGAGGACCATCGGCACGCACAGCAGTTGGCCCATGGTCAGCCAACCGAAGGCGATATAGCCGAGCTGGGCATCCGGCACCCGCACGAACTCGACGATGAAACGGAAGATGCCGTAGAACAGCGCAAACATGCCGGAGACGGCCATGGTCGGCCGTGGCTTGCGGGAAAACACCCACAAAATGAGGAATAGTGCCACACCTTCCAGGGCGAACTGGTACAGCTGCGACGGGTGGCGCGGGAGCTGGGCCGGGTCGCTGAACGGCGGGAAGACCATCGCCCAGGGCACATCGGTGGCCTTGCCCCACAACTCGGCGTTGATGAAGTTGCCGATACGTCCGGCGCCCAAGCCAATGGGCACCAGCGGCGCGACAAAGTCCATCAGCTCGAAGAACGACTTGTTGTGGCGCTTGCCGAACCAGAGGGCCGCCAGCATCACGCCGATGAAGCCGCCATGGAACGACATGCCGCCCTTCCAGACCTCGAAGATCAGGGTCGGGTTGGCCAGGTAAGCTTGCAGGTCGTAGAACAGCACATAACCGAGCCGGCCACCGACGATCACCCCCATGGACAGCCAGAACACCAGGTCGGAGAGTTTCTCGCGGGTCCAGGTCGGGTCGAAGCGGTTCAGCCGACGCGACGCCAGCAGCCAGGCGCCGCCGATGCCGATCAGGTACATCAACCCGTACCAGTGGATTTTCAGCGGCCCGATGGCCACGGCCACGGGATCGATCTGCGGGTAAGGCAGCATGGTGATTCCTCTCGTTTAAAGCAGAAAGCTCAAGCCGACACAGAACAGCAGCGCGGCGAACAGGCGTTTGAGCAGGCGCGGCGACAACTTGTGCGCCAGGCGCGCGCCGAAGCGGGCGAAAAACATGCTGGTCGCGGCAACGCCCACCAGCGCCGGCAAGTAGACGTAACCCAAGCTGTGCGCCGGCAGGTGCGGATCATGCCAGCCCAGGACCATGAAACTCAGGGCACTGGCGATGGCGATCGGCAAGCCGCAGGCCGAGGACGTTGCCACCGCTTGCTGCATGGGCAGGCTGCGCCAGGTGAGAAACGGTACGGTCAGCGAACCACCGCCGATGCCGAAGATGGCCGAGGCCCAGCCGATCACGCCTCCAGCGGCGACCAGACCGGGCTTGCCAGGAATGCTGCGGCTGGCCTTGGGCTTGAGCTCCAGGGCCATCTGCACGGCGATCACCAGGGCGAACACACCAATGATCTTCTGCAGCATCGGCCCCTGGATCAGCGACGCGGTCTTGGCCCCGATCCCGGCGCCGACCAGGATTCCCAGTGTCATCCAGATAAAGACAGGCCACTGCACCGCGCCCCGTCGATGGTGTTCGAGGATAGCGTTGATCGAGGTGAAGACGATGGTCGCCAGGGAAGTGCCGACCGCCAGGTGCGTCAACACCGAGGCGTCGAAGCCCTGCAGGGTGAAACTGAACACCAGCACCGGCACGATGATGATGCCGCCCCCCACGCCGAACAGCCCGGCCAGCACGCCGGCACAGGCTCCCAACAGCAGGTAGAGTACGAACTCCATTCGTCGCCCCCATGGAAAACAATCCGGCATGGTAACGGAAGCGAGCCCCACGCCTCTAGTGAAGACTCGTTCAGGTTGTGGATCGATATTGCCGCGATGAGTAGAGTGGGCAAAAACACAGAGGCCAACCTATGTGCCTGATCGTTTTCGCCTGGCGCCCCGGGCATGCTCTGCCGTTGATCGTGGCGGCCAACCGCGACGAGTTCTACGCCCGCCCGACCCAGGGCCTGAGGGCATGGGAAGACGCACCGGGAGTATATGCCGGGCGCGATCTGGAGGCAGGAGGGACCTGGCTGGGCGTCGGCCCGAACGGGCGCTTCGCCGCGCTGACCAATATCCGAGACCCGCAACAGCCCCAGGGGTCGCGCTCGCGGGGCGAACTGGTGGCGGCCTACCTAAAGGGCGAGTTGGGAGTCGAAGCCTATCTTGACCAGGTCGCCAGCCACAGCGCGCAATATTCCGGGTTTAACCTGGTGGTGGGCGACACCGGGCAACTGGGCTACCTGCATGCCCACGAGCCATCGCCGCGATTGCTGGCACCTGGCACCTACGGGCTGTCCAATGCAGGGTTGAATACTCCATGGCCCAAGCTGATAAAGGCCCGCGAAGGGCTGCAAAGGGAGCTGGCCGACCCGCAACCGCAGCGGCTGCTGGATTTGCTCGGCGATGCTGCACAAGCGCCGGATGCCGAACTGCCGCAAACAGGCGTAGGCATGGCGACCGAGCGGCTGCTATCGAGTGTATTCATTGCCAGCCAGAACTACGGCACTCGGGCCAGCACCGTGCTGATCGTCGACGCTCAGGGCCAGCGGCGGATGGTGGAGCGCAGTTTCGGGCCGTTTGGTGGGCATTTGGGCGAGGTGGAAATCGAGGTTTGAGTGCCTGACAACTGGGGCTGCTCTGCGACCCAATGGCGACACAAGGCCCACACAGGATCGAGGGTGCTGTGATTGGTCAATTTTGGCCGCTGTCAGAGCGTCTTGTTCGCCCCCGGCCCGATCATCCGCGCCAGCCCCAGGTTCTTCAGCGCCAGTTGCAGCGAGCTGTGGATAACCTGCGGGTTGTCGTGGCCCATAGCTTCGCCCAGCAATTCGCGAGCCCTGCTCATGTTGATCTGACGCAGCATCCACTTGACCTTGGGCAGGTTGGTGGCGTTCATCGACAGGCTGTCGAAACCCATGGCCATCAGCAGCACTGCCGCCGCCGGGTCACCGGCCATCTCACCACAGATGCTTACCGGCTTGCCTTCGGCATGGGCGTCGCGCACCACCGTCTGCAAGGCCTGCAACACCGCCGGGTGCAGGTAGTCGTAAAGGTCGGCGACACGCGGGTTGTTGCGGTCGACGGCCAGCAGGTACTGGGTCAGGTCGTTGGAGCCAACCGAGAGGAAGTCCACTTGCCTCGCCAGTTCGCGGGTCTGGTACACCGCCGCAGGAATCTCCACCATCACCCCAACCGGCGGCATCGGCACGTCGGTGCCTTCGTCACGGACTTCGCCCCAGGCCCGGTGGATCAGGTGCAAGGCCTCTTCCAGCTCGTGGATGCCGGAGATCATCGGCAGGAGGATGCGCAGGTTGTTCAGGCCCTCGCTGGCCTTGAGCATGGCGCGGGTCTGGACCAGGAAGATTTCCGGGTGGTCGAGGGTCACGCGGATGCCGCGCCAACCGAGGAAGGGGTTGTCTTCCTTGATCGGGAAGTAGGACAGCGCCTTGTCACCGCCGATATCGAGGCTGCGCATGGTCACCGGCAGCGGATGGAAGGCCGCCAGTTGCTCACGGTAGATCGCCAACTGCTCCTTCTCGCTGGGGAAGCGCTGGTTGATCATGAACGGCACTTCGGTCCGGTACAGGCCCACACCTTCCGCCCCACGCTGCTGGGCGCGGGCGACATCGGCAAGCAGGCCAGTGTTGACCCACAGCGGCATGCGATGGCCATCGGGGGTGATGCACGGCAGTTCGCGCAGGGCATCCAGGCCTTGGGCCAGCTGGCGCTCCTCCTCGACCACCTCGCTGTATTGCTTGCGCAGCACGTCGCTAGGGTTAGTGAAGACCTCGCCCTTGTAGCCATCGACGATCATGTCGATGCCATCGACCTTCGAATACGGCAGGTCGACAAGGCCCATGACCGTGGGAATGCCCATAGCCCGGGCGAGAATGGCAACGTGGGAGTTACCGGACCCGAGCACCGACACCAGGCCGACCAACTTGCCTTCCGGCACTTCGCCGAGCATGGCCGGGGTCAGCTCTTCGCTGACCAGGATGGTGTTGTCGGGGTAGACCAACGACAGGTGGCGGGCCTCCTGCAGGTAGGCCAGCAGGCGGCGGCCCAGGTCCTTGACGTCGGAGGCCCGCTCGCGCAGGTAATCGTCGTCCATCAGTTCGAAACGGCTGACGTGCTCGCCGACCACCTGACGCAAGGCGCCCTGGGCCCACTGGCCAGTCTTGATGACCTGCACCACCTCGCCTCCCAGGGCGGCGTCTTCGAGCATCATCAGGTAAACATCGAACAACGCGCGCTCTTCCGGGCGCAGTTGGGTAGCGAGCTTGGCCGAAAGCTTGCGCATGTCCGCGCGCACACCTTCGAGGGCGTTGTTGAACAGCCTCAGCTCCGCGTCGATGTCCTCGACGGTCTTGTCCGGCACCACGTCCAGATCGGCGGGCGGCAACATGACCACAGCACGGCCGACAGCGGCGCCCGGCGAACCCGGCACGCCGACGAAACGGGCTTCCTGGATGCCCTTGCCCTGGCGCCCCAGGCCCCGGATGGAGCCGGTGGCCTCGGCATGGGCGATGACCCCGGCGAGCTGCGCGCTCATGGTCACCAGGAAGGCCTCTTCGCCTTCGTCGAACTGGCGGCGTTCCTTTTGCTGAATGACCAGTACACCGACCACACGGCGGTGGTGGATGATCGGTGCGCCAAGGAAGGAGGCGAAACGCTCCTCGCCGGTTTCGGCGAAATAGCGGTAACGAGGGTGAGCGGCCGCGTTTTCCAGGTTCAGCGGCTCTTCCCGGGTACCGACCAGGCCGACCAGGCCTTCGTTGGGGGCCATGCTGACCTTGCCGATCGAACGCTTGTTGAGGCCTTCGGTGGCCATCAGGACGAAACGGTTGCTTTCCGGGTCGAGCAGATAGACCGAGCAGACCTGACTGCCCATGGCCTCTTTGACGCGCAAGACAATGATCCCCAGCGCCGTCTTGAGATCTTTGGCGGAGTTCACTTCCTGGACGATCTTGCGCAGCGTATTGAGCATGGCTCGGGGTCGAACTCCGTCGTCAGTCGCGCGTCAGCAGGCGCGGGGCAAGCTCTTTTAAGGCGCGGCGGTAAACCTCGCGCTTGAATGTCACCACCTGGCCCAGCGGATACCAATAGCTAACCCAGCGCCAGCCGTCGAACTCCGGCTTGCCGGTCAGGTCCATCCGGACCCGCTGCTCATTGGAGACCAGCCGCAGCAGGAACCACTTCTGCTTCTGGCCGATGCACAGCGGCTGGCTGTGGGTCCTCACCAGACGCTGGGGTAAACGATAACGCAACCAGCCGCGGGTGCAGGCAAGAATTTCCACATCCTCGCGCTCCAGGCCAACCTCTTCGTTCAGCTCGCGGTACAGGGCATCCTCCGGCGTTTCCTCAGGGTTGATACCTCCCTGGGGGAACTGCCAGGCATCCTGGTTGATCCGCCGAGCCCATAGCACCTGCCCGGCATCATTCGTGAGAATGATCCCGACATTGGGGCGAAAACCATCCGGGTCGATCACGGCAGCAACCTCGAAAACGCATGTCACCGCATTGTTCCACAAAGCTTGCAAGCGCAGCAACGCGCCCGCCCCAGCTTATGTGCAGGGATATGAAAAGTCCGTATCCTGCGGCCTTCCCATGGGGTTATGCGAGTGACTGCGATGCGCCTGGCTTTATTCGACCTGGACAATACCCTCCTCGGCGGCGACAGCGACCACGCCTGGGGCGACTACCTCTGCGAACGCGGCATCCTTGACCCGGTCGCCTATAAGCGCCGCAACGATGGCTTCTACCAGAACTACCTTGACGGCACCCTGGACCTGCAGGCCTACCTGGCCTTTGCCCTGGAGATCCTCGCGACCACCGAGATGGCGCAACTCGACGAATGGCACCGCGAGTTCATGCGCGACTGCATCGAGCCGATCATCCTGCCCAAGGCCCTGGCCCTTCTACAAAAACATCGCGATGCCGGCGACAAGCTAGTGATCATCACCGCCACCAACCGCTTCGTTACCGGCCCCATCGCCCGGCGCCTGGGCGTGCAGACGCTGCTGGCTACCGAATGCGAGATGCACGACGGCCGCTATACCGGCCGCAGTACCGATATACCCTGCTTCCGTGAAGGCAAGGTGACGCGTCTGGAGCGCTGGATGCGGGAGAATGGCTACAGCCTGGAAGACAGTTGCTTCTACAGCGACTCTCTGAACGACCTGCCGCTGCTTGAGCGAGTGACCAACCCGGTGGCGGTCGACCCCGACCCGAACCTGCGCGCCGAGGCCGAGCGCCGCGGCTGGCCGGTGATTTCGTTGCGCGATTGAAATACGCAGGGCCGCTGTACCGCCTGGAGACCTAGACCGGCTTGGCGCCCATCAGGCCAGCGATGGAGAGGAAGCAAACGCCACTGAACACCGCCAGCGCCAAGGTAAGACGCAAACCCGTGGCCTCGGCCCGGCGCAGTCGGTTCAGGCGCACCAACAGCCACCAGGTACTGAAGGCACCGAAGGTGTAGATCACGCTGGAAGCGAGAATCCAGGTCTGCCCCAGCGGCCAGCCCAGCAGGTGGACCAACCACCAGCCAGTGAATGGCATGCTCACCAGGCAGACGCCTATCAGCAGCCAGACGAACAACAGCGGGCGCTGCAAGACCTTGCCATAGGCGCTGGTATCGCCCTGGCGCCGCGCCCACCAGGTCCATATGGCCAGGCCCAGCGCGCTGACGAGCAGCAGCACGGTGGCCAGGATGTGGACGGTTTTCAAGGTGGTCAGGTATTCCATGTCATCGCTTCCTTGGACGTTGCATCAAGCGTAGCCGCTCAACCCAGGAACAGTTGGTAGGCCGGGTTGTCGGTTTCATCCCAGTATGGGTAGCCAATCTTGGCCAGGGCCGCCGGCACCAGGTGGCGTTCGTCCTCCGGCACCTGCAGACCAGCCACCACGCGGCCATCGGCCGCGCCGTGGTTGCGGTAGTGGAACATGGAGATGTTCCAGCGCCCACCCAGCTTGTTGAGGAAGTTGAACAGCGCGCCCGGACGCTCCGGGAATTCGAAACGCAACACCAGCTCATCGCTGACGCGTGCCGAATGGCCGCCGACCATGTGGCGGATGTGCAACTTGGCCAGCTCGTTGTCGGTCAGGTCAGTGACCGGAAAGCCCTGTTCAGTCAACTGCTGGACCAGGGCCGCGCGCGGGTCGTTCTCCGGATGGGTCTGCACACCGACGAAGATATGCGCTTCGCCAGTATCGTGGTAGCGGTAGTTGAACTCGGTGATCTGGCGCTTGCCGATGGCCTCACAGAAGGCCTTGAAGCTGCCCGGGCGCTCGGGGATGGTAACCGCGATAATCGCCTCGCGGCCCTCGCCCAGCTCGGCCCGCTCGGCCACATGGCGCAGGCGGTCGAAATTGACGTTGGCACCGGAGTCGATAGCCACCAGAGTTTGCCCGGTCACGCCGTAGAGCTCGACATACTTCTTGATCCCGGCTACGCCCAATGCGCCGGCAGGTTCAGTGATCGAGCGGGTATCGTCGTAGATATCCTTGATAGCCGCGCAGATCTCGTCGGTACTGACGGTCACCACCTCGTCCACATGGTGCCTGCAAATATCGAAGGTGTGCTGGCCGATCTGCGCCACTGCCACGCCGTCGGCAAACAGCCCAACCTGTGGCAACACCACCCGCTCGCCAGCAGCCATGGCCGCCTGCAGACAGTTGGAGTCGTCCGGCTCGACACCGATCACCTTGACCTCGGGGCGCAGGTACTTCACGTAGGCGGCGATACCGGCGATCAGGCCGCCGCCGCCCACAGGTACGAAGATCGCATCCAGTTGCCCAGGATGCTGGCGCAGGATCTCCATGGCCACGGTGCCTTGCCCGGCAATGGTGTGCGGATCGTCGTAGGGATGAATGTAGACGTAGCCTTTTTCGTCGACCAGCTTCAACGAATAGGCCAGAGCATCAGGGAAGGAGTCGCCATGCAGCACGACCTTGCCACCCCGGGAGCGCACACCCTCGACCTTGATCTCCGGCGTCGTCTTGGGCATCACGATGGTCGCCTTGATGCCCAGTTCACGGGCCGCCAGGGCCACGCCCTGGGCATGGTTGCCAGCCGATGCGGTGACCACGCCACGGGCCAGCTCCTCACGGCTCAGTTGCGCCAGCTTGTTGTACGCCCCGCGGATCTTGAAGGAGAACACCGGTTGCAGGTCTTCGCGCTTGAGCAGGACCTGATTGCCTAGGCGCTTGCTCAGTTGCCCGGCGCCTTGCAGCGGGGTTTCTACCGCAACGTCGTAGACGCGCGAGGTGAGGATCTTCTTGACGTACTGTTCGAGCATCGGGAAAGCATCACTGGGCCGCGGGACAAGGGCTGCGAGTCTACCCCAGCGCCACGTCGGGCGACCACAGCAAAGCCGAGGTTTTGCCGGCACTTGCCGCTATACTAGGCCGCTTCCGTTACCGTTCCTCTCCTGCCCCCTCCGGAGCCCGCATGACTCAGGACCAACTCAAACAGGCTGTCGCCCAGGCCGCTGTCGACTTCATTCTGCCCAAGCTCGATGACAAGAGCGTCGTCGGCGTCGGCACCGGCTCGACCGCCAACTGCTTCATCGACGCCCTGGCCAAGCACAAGACCGCCTTCGACGGCGCGGTCGCCAGCTCCGAAGCCACCGCCGCCCGCCTCAAGGGCCACGGCATCCCGGTCTACGAGCTGAACACCGTCAGCGAACTGGAGTTCTACGTCGACGGCGCCGACGAAAGCGACGAGCACCTGAACCTGATCAAGGGCGGCGGCGCGGCCCTGACTCGCGAGAAGATCGTCGCCGCCGTGGCCAAGACCTTCATCTGCATCGCCGACGCCAGCAAGCTGGTACCAGTGCTCGGCGCCTTCCCTCTGCCGGTCGAGGTGATCCCCATGGCCCGCAGCCATGTGGCGCGCCAACTGGTCAAGCTCGGCGGCGATCCGGTGTACCGCGAAGGGGTGCTCACCGATAACGGCAACGTCATCCTCGACGTGCATAACCTGCAGATCACCGACCCGGTGGCCCTGGAGAGCCAGATCAACGCCATCGTCGGCGTGGTCACCAACGGCCTGTTCGCGGCACGGCCGGCAGACCTGCTGTTGCTGGGCACTGCGGAAGGTGTGAAGACGCTCAAGGCCTGACCGTCTCGGCACCTCCGCTCCGGCCTCACAGCCCGCTCCTGCCAGAAGAGCGGGCTACTCCACCGGCTTCCTGAACACATAGAACAGGTTCGGTTCACTCACCAGATAGATGGTCCCGGCATCATCCATGGCGATGCCCTCGGCCTGCGGCACGCTGCGCTTGAGCCCCTGGAAGCCTTTGCGCAACGACAGGGTGCTCAGCGGCCGCCCCTTCACATCCAGCTCCAGCACCAGCCGCGACTCATCCGACAGGGCCAGCAAGTGGCCGCTGCGCTCGTCGAACTGCAGGCTCGACAGGTCCCGGACGAACAACCGCGAATCACGCTTGCGGTCCTGCACCACGTGCACGGCATAGGGCTGCTCGAGGTTCTCATGGGGAAAGCCATGCACCTCGTAGATCAGCATCGGGTCGCGCTCCTTAGCCACGAACAAGCGCTTGCCCACCGAATCGTAGGCCAAGCCTTCGAAGCCTTTGTTGCCGTTCAGGCCAATGCCGAGGGTCAGCTGCTCGGCGTCGTTGGCATCAAGGAACAGCGTGTCATCCCGCAGGTGAACCCTGATCAGGCGCTGTTGGCGCTCGTCGGTGATCACGTAACTGTTGGGCCCCACGTATTCCACCGCTTCCGGGTCGCCAAAGCCGGTCAGTGGCACACGCCGGAGAATCCGCCCCTCCAGGGACAACTCGATCAGTTCAGAACGCGAGTTGGTGACAGTGAACAGGGTCTTACGGTCAGGATCGAAGGTCAGCGCAGAAATGTCGTCATCCAGGCCGTCGATGGGCTGGGCCTCGACCACCACCCGGTACTGATCCAGCCCTATGCTCTCCTCAGAAGGCTGCCACCAAGTCTTGAGGTTGAACCAGCCGCGCTCGAACAAGCGGAACTCCTGCCCGGCAATACCCAGCACCAACACGGCGGCCAGGCCAAGCAAGACAAGCATCAGGGGTAGGCGGGAAATACGGCGCATAAAGGCAGACTCAGCTTGAGGTGAGCGAATCTAACCACTTACAACTGAAATGAAGCTTAATGCCATCGTCGGTGCTTTCCGATGATGGTGTCAGTCCTTGCGAAAACGGTAGAACAGATTCGGCTCGCTGACCACGTAGAGGTTACCCTCATTGTCCATGGCCGTGCCTTCTGCGCGAGGCAGGGTGTCCTTCAGGCCATTGAAGCCACCGAGCAAGGTCATGAAGCTGACTTGCTCGCCCTGCTCGTCCAGCTCCAGAAGCATGTTCGAGTCGGCAGACAGCGCCAGCAGGTGCCCGGTGCGTGGGTCGATGCTCAACGCCGAGAGGTTGCGTAGGTCCAGTTCGTCGCTGGGCAGCACGCGCTTGGCGCCAGTCAAGGGGCTATGACCATCACTGTTCCAAACGAACAGCTGCGGTGGACGCTCTTCGCCGATCACGATGCGCTGGCGCTTCGGGTCCCATGCCACCGCCTCGAAGCCCTTGTTGCTCTTCTTCGACTCGCCCAGGTCATAACGTGTGAAATCAGCGCGATTGAGCGAAGTCGTGTGGGCATCCACCTTGACCAGGGTCATGTCGTGCTCCCGCTCATCGACGATCGCCAGTTGCCCGCCTTCGAGCACCGCGACACCTTCGGGATTGTTCCAGCCCACCAACGGCATCTTGCGCAGCACATCGCCATCGAGGCTCAGCTCGACCAGGAAGGGATTCTTGCCCATCACGGCAAAGAGGGTGCCAGTTTGCGGGCTGAAGGCCAGGTCCGACGCCTCATCGTCCTCCATGCCAGGCAACACCTTGGCGTCGATGTCTACCCGGTAGTCCGGCAGCCAGATGCTTTCCTTCTGGGTAACGGGGCTTTCGAAACGCTCCTTGACCCACAGTAGACCCCGGTCATCCCAGTGCATGGCAACAGACACGCCGTAACCGATCACTGCGGCCACCATCAGCCAGAAAGGCCAACGCAGGAAAGTAGGACGCTTGCGCAGCGGAGGCAGGGAAACGCTGGAGGGAAAAGCCATCGAAAGGAGTGTTCCTGGGGGTTCTTGCCAGCCTTACAGCACGACACCGGCACACGCACATGGAGGAAAGCCGTGCATTATCCGGATTATTTGTGAAAAAAATGCCAAAAACCGCCGGATGGCTTGAACAGACGATGGCAGCCAGTACTGCCATCGCCATGCAGATCAGAGTACGCGACTCTCGAAACGGCTGGCGCCTGGCAGCTCCAGCACTAGCTCGTCGCCCGGATTCAGAGGGCCGACGCCGACCGGCGTGCCGGTGAGAATCACATCACCCGGGTGCAGGGAAAAATGCGCCGCCATGTACTGGATCATCGGAATGATCGGGTTGAGCATCAGCGCGCTGTTGCCATCCTGGCGCACCTCGCCGTTGATAGTAAGGCGAATGCCGATGTCGGCCAGGTCTTCGAAGGTGCCGCTGGCTACGAAGGGCGCCAGCACACAAGCGCCGTCGAAACTCTTGGCCAGCTCCCAGGGCAGGCCCTTTTCCTTCAGTTTCGCTTGCACGTCACGCAAGGTCAGGTCCAATGCTGGGGCGAAACCAGAAATCGCGTCGCGGACCTCTTCCTCGGTCGGGTGCAACGACAGCGGCTTGCCCAGCAGCACGGCGATTTCCGCCTCGTAGTGCACCGAGCCATGGTCGGTAGGGATCTTGAAGCCACCTTGCAGCGGCACCACGCAACTGCCCGGCTTGATGAACAGCAGCGGCTCGGTGGGGATAGGGTTGTCCAGTTCCTTTGCATGCTCGGCGTAGTTACGGCCTATGCACACCACCTTGCCCAAGGGGAAATGAATATGTGTGCCGTCTACATACTGGTGCTGATAGCTCATTGGCCAACTCCTAGCGCTGTGGATACTGCAATTACTCGGGAGCGAAGATCTTACCCGGATTCATGATTCCGTTCGGATCGAACACTGCCTTGATCGCTTTCATGCAGTCAATTTCCGCTGGCGAACGGCTGTAGCCCAGGTAATCACGCTTGGTCATGCCCACGCCGTGCTCGGCGGAAATCGAGCCGTTGTAGCGCTCGACGATCTCGAACACCCACTTGTTCACCTTTGCACACGTGGCGAAGAACGCGTCCTTGTCCATCTGCTCGGGCTTGAGGATGTTCAGGTGCAGGTTGCCGTCACCGATGTGGCCGTACCAGACAACCTCGAAGTCGGGGTAATGTTCACCGACGATCGCGTCAATATCCCCCAAAAAGGCCGGGACCTTCGACACGGTCACCGAAATGTCGTTCTTGTAGGGCGTCCAGTGGGAAATGGTCTCGGAAATGTACTCGCGCAGCTTCCACAAGTTCTGCAACTGGGTCTGGCTCTGGCTCATCACACCATCGAGCACCCAGCCCTGTTCGACGCAATGCTCGAAGATAGCCAAGGCAGAGTTGGCCACCTCCTCGGTGCTGGCTTCGAACTCCAGCAGCGCATAGAAGGGACAATCGGTGGCGAAAGGGGCCGGCACATCGCCACGACCAAGGACCTTGGCCAGGGCCTTGTCGGAGAAGAATTCGAAGGCGGTCAGGTCAAGCGTGCCCTGGAAGGCATGCAGCACCGGCATGATCGAGTCGAAGTCCGGCGTGCCCAGCACCATGGCCGTCAGGTTGCGTGGCGCGCGGTCCAAGCGCATGGTCGCCTCGACCACGAAGCCAAGGGTACCCTCGGCGCCGATGAACAACTGGCGCAGGTCATAGCCGGTGGCGTTCTTGACCAGGTCCTTGTTCAGCTCCAGCAGGTCGCCCTTGCCGGTGACCACTTTCAGCCCGGCCACCCAGTTGCGGGTCATGCCATAGCGGATGACCTTGATCCCGCCCGCGTTGGTGCCGATGTTGCCGCCAATCTGGCTGGAGCCGGACGACGCGAAGTCCACCGGGTAGTACAGGCCCTTCTCCTCGGCGAACAACTGCAGTTGCTTGGTCACCACGCCTGGCTGGCAGACCACGGTACGGTCGAACTCGTTGAACGCGAGGATCTGATTCATGTAGTCGAAGGACACGACCACTTCGCCATTAGCTGCCACGGCCGCCGCCGACAGGCCGGTTCGTCCGCCCGAAGGCACCAGCGCCACCTTGTGTTGGTTAGCCCAGCGGACGATGGCCTGGACCTGATCGGTGCTCTTCGGAAACACGATCGCCAGCGGCGCAGGCGCGAAGTGCTTGGTCCAGTCCTTGCCGTAGGCTTCCAGCGAAGCCGGGTCGGTCAGGACCTTGCCAGGGTCGACCAGGGTCATCAGCTCATCAAGTACCGCGGAGTAAGTCATCGGTAGAACTCTCGAACGATTCATAGTCACCCTGAGCACTCTTCACCTGTCGGAATGAGCTCATCGGGAGTCGCCTATGCTAGCATAGGCCCCCCGCCATTCGTGCTACAGGCCGATGCCGCGCTGCTTCACTTCCCTGCCATTTTTTCTCCGGGACACAGGTTTACGCAGATGAGCAAGACTTCTCTCGACAAGAGCAAGATCAGGTTCCTTCTTCTCGAAGGCGTCCACCAGACTGCAGTGGATACCCTCAAGGCTGCCGGGTACACCAATATCGAGTACCTCACCGGTTCCCTGCCGGAAGCCCAACTGAAGGAAAAGATCGCCGATGCGCACTTCATCGGCATCCGCTCGCGCACTCAACTGACCGAAGAGGTCTTCGATTGCGCCAAGAAACTGGTCGCTGTCGGCTGTTTCTGCATCGGTACCAACCAGGTCAACCTGGGCGCTGCCCGCGAGCGCGGCATCGCCGTGTTCAACGCGCCCTACTCCAACACCCGTTCCGTCGCCGAGCTGGTCCTGGCCGAAGCCATCCTGCTGCTGCGCGGCATTCCCGAGAAGAACGCTTCCTGCCACCGTGGCGGCTGGATCAAGAGCGCGGCCAACTCCTTCGAGATCCGTGGCAAGAAGCTGGGCATCGTCGGCTACGGCTCGATCGGCACCCAACTGTCGGTCCTGGCCGAAAGCCTGGGGATGCAGGTCTACTTCTACGACACCATCACCAAGCTGCCGCTAGGCAATGCGACCCAGGTAGGCAACCTGCACGAACTGCTGGCGATGTCCGATATCGTCTCGCTGCATGTGCCGGAGCTGCCGTCCACCCAGTGGATGATCGGTGAGAAGGAAATCCGCGCCATGAAGAAGGGCGGCATCCTGATCAACGCCGCCCGTGGGACCGTGGTCGAGCTGGACCACCTGGCCGCCGCCATCAAGGACAAGCACCTGATCGGCGCCGCCATCGACGTGTTCCCGGTCGAGCCACGCTCCAACGATGAAGAGTTCGAAAGCCCGCTGCGTGGCCTGGACAACGTGATCCTGACCCCGCACATCGGCGGCTCCACCGCCGAAGCCCAGGCCAACATCGGCCTGGAAGTGGCCGAGAAGCTGGTCAAGTACAGCGACAACGGTACCTCGGTATCGTCCGTCAACTTCCCGGAAGTCGCCCTGCCGGCTCACCCGGGCAAGCACCGTCTGCTGCACATCCACGAGAACATCCCTGGCGTACTCAGCGAGATCAACAAAGTCTTCGCCGAGAACGGTATCAACATCTCCGGCCAGTTCCTGCAGACCAACGAGAAAGTGGGTTATGTGGTGATCGACGTGGATGCCGAGTACTCGGACCTGGCACAAGAGAAGCTCCAACAGGTCAAGGGCACCATCCGCTCCCGCGTCCTGTTCTGAGTTATCCTGCTGCATGAGAAAAAGGGAGGCCCTGGTGGCCTCCCTTTTTCATTGCCGTTGTCCCGTGTTACTTGACGGTCACAGTGATCTTCTCCGACTCCACGCTCGGCTTGAACGGCACGTGGTACATATCGCCTAGCACCAGCTGCAAGGTATGTTCACCCGGTGTCAGCGTCAGGGTGACCTCGGTTTGCGCCTTGCCGAAGTGCAACACTTGCGGGCCGGCCGGCAGCGGCTGGTTGTTCTCCGGCAATAGGCTGGTCGGCAGGACCTGGTCTTGCGCAGGCTCCTTGTCGACATCCACCAGCAGATGATGATGGCCGGTGTGCGGGGTCGCATCACCTGCCGGCTTGAGCTCCATGCCCTCGATTCCGAACGTGACGGTGAAGGTCTTGTCGACCGTCGCGCCATTGGCCGGGGAAACGATGAACACCTTGGCACCTTTCGGCGGCTCCTGGCTTTTCAGGCCGTCGGCAGCACTGGCCAGCACCGACGCCCCCATCAACAGGCCGGCAACAGCAGCACGCGAAAATAGGCTTTTCATTCACTTCTCCTGTGATTCACTTCATTGACCGCTGCCCATGAAACGAATGGCGGCGGTTATTCAACATAGTCCAAATGCTTCAATAGGTGTTTAAAGCCGATAGCATAAATATTTCATACTGTCGTAAACATTGCCCCGGGGCCGGGGTCATAGCCTGCGACCGGGACAACCAGAGGAAGTTCTGGCGACTGAATTCACCTGCCAAGGAAAAGGGGCATTCATGCGTTTGACCATAGGCGTATTGCTGGCACTACTGATCAGTCCATGGGCACAAGCCGAACTGATCGACGAAGTGAACGACCGGGGCGAACTGCGCATCGCCGTACCGGCCGACACACCACCGTTCAACTTCAAGGAAAACGACAAGCTGACCGGCTTCGAGATCGAACTTGGCCAAGCCCTGGCAAAAGAGTTGGATGTGCGTGCCGAGTTCATCGTGACAACCGCTGATGAGCTACTGCCAGGTGTGGAAAGCGGCAAGTACGACATTGCCCTGAATCAGCTCAGCGCGGACGAGCAACTCGAAGAGCGGCTGGACATCAGCAAACCTTATAACCTGGGTGGCGATGACAAGCCGTCATGGGTGATCCCCTTCCAGAAAGGCAACCCAGCGTTTCAGGGCACGCTGGACAACGCGTTGCAGCGCATCAGGGACGATGGACGCCTGGCGGCGCTGGAGCAGAAGTGGCTGCAAGACACGTCCCGGACGACTGCTGAGCAATAGCCGCCACAGACCCTTCGCAGGTCAATCGGCAATTCCAGCCAACGCGCGCGCTGCCTCGTCCAACTCAAGCTCGCTGAATACCAGTACCCCTTCACGACGCAGCAAGGCCGTGGTCACACCCTCGCCCGGCACCTTGACCCCGCTGAAACTGCCATCGTAGGTCAGCCGGTTGCCGCACGATGGGCTGCCGGACTTGAGCACCGCCACGCGGATGCCGTGCTGGCGAACCAGGGCAAGCGCCTGCTGCGCCCCGGCCAGGAACGCACCACTGACATCCTCGCCCTGGACCGTCACCACCCGCGCCTGCCCCTCGAGCACCGCCCCACCCTGCCCGCCAGGGATTTCAGCTGGCGGGCGCGGCGTCGGCAGGCCACCGGCGACCTCAGGGCACAGCGGCACCACCCGGCCTTCAGCCTGCCAACGCTGCAGCAAACCCGGGTGGCCGCTGGCACGACCGTCGTAGCGCACCGGCTGCCCCAGCAGGCAGGCGCTGACCAGCACCTTGGGCAGGCTAGAAGGGTTCATTGCCACGGCGGCGGAACCAGCCGGTCAACGACAGCCGGTCCCGTCGCGCCGGCAGCACTTCGTGGGGGATATCGCCGGAGAGGAACACCACCAGGCAGCCAGCGCTCGGCTGCACGTCATGTTCGATACCCTTGGCCAGGCTCATGCGCAACTGTCCACCGTCATCCGGAAGCCAACCTTCGTTAAGGTAGATGATCGCAGAGACCATGCGTCGGTCATCGTCGCGAAAGCGGTCCAGATGCTTGCGGTAGAACGCGCCCGGTGGGTACAGGGCGAAATGGCATTCGAAATCTTCCAATCCCAGGAACAACCCGCGATTGAGCGCCTGGCGCAGGCTCTCCATCACCTCCAGGTAACTGTCGCAGGCCTCGGACTGGCCCGCTTCGATCCACTGGATATGATCGCCACGAATCCCTTCGCGCACCTCTTGAGCAGCACCTCGCCCCACCCCGGCTGGCGCCAGCTCACCTTCAGCGGCACGCTGATGGCACTCGGCCGCGAGTGCCAGGGTCAAAGCCTGGGGCAGGAAGCGGTTCTGCTGCGACCAGCCACGGGTGGCCAGGTCGTCGACAATGCGCAACAGCAAGGGATGATCAGAAGATATGTGCATGGCGCGCATAGTATCCATCCGCCACGCAAACCGACAGCGCCACTTGGCTGAGAGTGTGCATTGGCGTCTCGACAAAGTCCCGTTGCGCCGCAGACAATAGCGGCCTGCCGACAGGAGTCCTGAATGCGCCGTTTGTTTTCTCTGCTGCTGATGCTGGTCTGCACCATGCCTGTCTGGGCAGACAGCCTCGACCAACTGTACAAGGCGGCCGGCTGGCCCGACCAGCGCGCCCACTTCACCGATGCCGTAAGCGCCGCCCAACAGCGCTACCAGAACAGTCTGCCGCCTGCGGTATTCCAGGCCCTGGTCAATAACAGCAACCAACGCTTCCAGGCCCAGGCCATGGACCGCCGTGCCCAGGCACAGTTGCGCGCCAACCTGGAAAACCCCAGGCCCGCGCTGACCTTCTTCCAGTCGCCGCTGGGGCGCAAAGTGGTCACGGCTGAGCTGCTGGCCACCCGCCGCGACCAGTTGGCCAAGCATGCCAAGGGCTTGCCGAAGATGGCAGCCAGCGACAACCGCCTGCTGATCATCGGCCATTTGGCCCAGGCCCTGCCCGCCCGCGAGGCCGGGGCGGAGGTCAGCCTGGCGATCGCTGGCGTCGCGGCCGACAGCCTCAGCTCGATGATCCCCGGCCTGTTCGGCGGCGGCCAGGCCCAGGGTCTGCTCGACGGCCAGCGCCAGCGCCTGATGGAGCAGATCGGCAATGACCTGAACAACACCCTGCTGTATGTCTACCGCGACCTCTCCGACACAGAGTTGGAGGAGTTCGCCACCTTCGCCGAGTCGGAGGATGGCCAGGCCTATTACAAGGCCGCCTTGGCAGCGATCCGTGCAGGCCTGGCCGTCGGCCAGAGCTCTGCCGATCTGCAGTGATCAACCCAACCGCTGATCGATGAAGTCGAAATAGCGCTGGCGAATACCTGGCAGTTCATTGGCCAGGTGATGCCGCGCCTCGGGCAGCATCAGGATCTGCGGCTCAGCGAACTTGGCCCGCAGCACCTTCAGGTTATAGGGCCAGTCCACCGTACCATCCGCTTCTCCCTGGACGATCAATGGCCGCCGCGCACTGCGGGGAGCGGCCTCGATGCGCTTGACCCAGGCCACCAGCGCACCGACCCAGGCAGTCGGCAGGCGCCGGGGTTGCAGCGGATCGGCCTGCAGGAACGGCAGGAAGGTCGGATCGTTGCTGTTTTCGCTGAAGCGCCGCTCGATGCCATTGACGAAGTGGCGCAGCACACAGTAACTGAGCTTCGACCAAAGCCAGGCCCGTGGCCGCACCAGTGGCGCCAGCAGGATCACCTGGCCATCGGCCGGGCTGCGTTCGCCTTCGTAGAGCAAATGATCGACCACGATTGCCCCGCCGGTGCTCTGTCCACAGAGGTGCCAGGGCCGTGGCAGCTCCAGGATACGCGCCTGCTCGAAGAGCGCCTGCAGCATTTGCTGGTAGACGGCGAAGTCGTCGATGCTGGCTCGCTCGCCGCTGGAAAGCCCATGTCCCGGCAGGTCGCAGGCGATCACCGCGTACCCCTGCCCTAGCGCCCATTCGACCACATGCCGGTACAGGCCCATGTGGTCGTAGAAGCCATGCAACAGGAACAAGGTCGCCACCGGTTGCTCCGGCAGCCAGACTTGCCCGACCAGCTCGAAACCCGCCACCTGGAAGCCGCCCAGCCAACTGCGTACCGGCAGATCCAGCCCGTAGTAACGCTGGTAGTCCAGGCCCTGGGCCGACAAAGGCTGGCGCGCGGCCAGGGGAGACAAGCTGGCGCGCAGCAGATCGGGGTGGAATGACGCAGGCATCGGGCACATCCGGAGCAAGTATTGATCTGCGATATTCAGCTCTCGGCCGCGCCGTGGCAAGCTGGCGGACCTTTCCGACACTGATCGCGAGGGATTGGCATCCTGCCGGTCAATAATGAGCCGGCGGGGTTGCGACCAAGGGCAAAGCCCTCGCCTTGCAAACTTGCCTGAACCGGCCAAACCGGCCCACCGCGACAAACACTACGGACATTTCATGGGCAAGACCTTCACGACAGCGCTCATCCTGCTGCTCTGCGCCGCTGGCCTCTGGTGGGCCTACGACAGCTTCCAAGCCCGCTACCTGCGCCCCTTCGACAACCAGACCGCGCTGTTTTCCGGCCATTCGTTGCAACTGCCAGCCGACCTCGCCGGCCCCGGCCCGATCCGCGTGGTGCACTTCTGGGACCCGGCCTGCCCATGCAATGTCGGCAACCAACAACACTTGGGTGAACTGATCGAGCGCTTCGCTCCTTTGGGCGTCGAGTTCCATGTGCTGCAGAAGCCTGGCAGCCATGGCCAACTGCCGGCCAACCTCAGCGCCCTGCGGCCCTTGAACACCTTGCCCGGCAGCGAGCACCTTCCCGCCAGCCCCGCCGTGGCCATCTGGGACCATCAGGGCCGTCTTGCCTACTTCGGCCCCTACAGCGAAGGCGCCGTGTGCAATGCCAGCAACAGCTTCATCGAGCCGATTCTCAAAGCGTTGTCCGAAGGGCGGCCGGTGCAAGCCTCCAATACGCTGGCGGTGGGCTGCTATTGTCCCTGGGCCGGCTGACGCGCCCGCGCCGGGTTCCCCATCACCGTCACCCCCGCCGGCACGTCTCGGGTAACCACACTGCCAGCACCGACCACGGCGTTGTCTCCGATAGTCACCCCTGGGAGGATGATCGCTCCACCACCGATCCAGACGTTATTGCCGATGGACACCGGCCGGCCGCTTTCCAGGCCGCTGCGGCGCACCTCGGGGTCCAAGGGATGGTCGGCGGCATAGATCTGCACTGCCGGCCCGATCTGGCAATCGTCGCCGATGCTGACCGGCAGCACGTCGAGGATCACGCAGTTGAAGTTCATGAAGGTATTGGCGCCAATGCTGATGTTGTAACCATAGTCGCAATAGAACGGCGGACGGATCACAGCGCCTTGGCCAACAGCCCCCAAGTGTTCGACCAACAGACCATGGCGCTCTTCGTTCAACAGCTCGGAACTGTTGTTGTAGCGTTGCATCCAGTGCTTGTTGGCGATCTGCTCGGCCTGCAGCTGCGGACAGCTGGCGTGATAGAGCTGGCCACTGAGCATCTTCTGTTTTTCGCTAAGGGTCATCTGGGTACCTTTTGGGACTATTCTCTGTTCGCGAATGTGTCGATGATCCGACCACAATTTCCCCCCGAATGTACAAGGAGTTTCGATGAGACGCAGCCTGACCCTGTTGGCCGTGGTCATCGCCATGGCCGCCGGTGCCGGTTACTGGTACGTGCACGGCAAGCAGCCGCAGCGTGAGGGCGAGGTGGCCATCAATGGCCTGCAGGCGCCGGTCAGCGTGCGCTACGACACCCGCGGCGTGCCGCATATCCAGGCGCAGAACGAGGCCGACCTGTACCGTGCGCTGGGCTACGTGCATGCCCAGGACCGCCTGTTCCAGATGGAGATCATCCGCCGCCTGGCGCGGGGCGAACTGGCCGAAGTTCTTGGCAGCAAACTGGTGCCCACCGACACCTTGTTCCGCAGCCTGCGCATCCGCGAGCAGGCCGAACGCATGGTCCAGCGCCAGGACAAGCAATCCCCCGCCTGGTTGGCCTTGCAAGCGTACCTGGAGGGCGTGAACGCCTGGCAAGCCGGCCACCCCAAGCCCATCGAGTTCGATGTGCTGGGCATCACGCCACGCCCCTTCACTGCCCAGGACACCCTGAGCATCGCCGGCTACATGGCCTACAGCTTCGCCGCCGCCTTCCGCACCGAGCCGGCGCTCACCTATATACGTGACCAACTTGGCCCGGAGTACCTACGCATCTTCGACCTCGACTGGCAACCCGACGGTGCCCTGAGCAACCCCGCCGCCCTGGCCGCAGAAGACTGGCGCAGCCTCGAACAGCTGGCCCGCCTGAGCCATGACGCATTGGACGATGCCGCCATCCCGCAATTCGAAGGCAGCAACGCCTGGGCCGTGGCCGGCAGTCGCACCCGCAGCGGCAAACCCTTGCTCGCTGGCGACCCGCACATCAGCTTCGCCGTCCCGGCCGTGTGGTACGAGGCCGAGCTGTCAGCACCGGGCTTCAACTTGTACGGCTACCACCAGGCACTCAACCCTTTCGCATCGCTGGGGCACAACCATGATTTCGGCTGGAGCCTGACCATGTTCCAGAACGACGATGTCGACCTGATTGTCGAACGGCTCAACCCGGACAACGCCGACCAGGTAATGGTCGATGGCCAGTGGCGCGAGCTTGAGAAGGTCGAGGAAACGATTGCGGTCAAAGGTGAAGACCCGCTCACCATCACCTTGCGTCGCTCGCCCCATGGCCCGATCGTCAACGAGGTGCTGGGCGACACGGTAGGGCCGACGCCCATCGCCCTGTGGTGGGCCTTCCTGGAAACCGAGAACCCCATCCTTGAAGGCTTCTACCAGGTCAACCGTGCCGACACCCTGGCCAAGATGCGCACTGCCGCGGCGAAGATCCAGGCGCCCGGGTTGAACTTGGTCTGGGCCAACGCCCGTGGTGACATCGGCTGGTGGGCTGCGGCGCAATTGCCGATACGCCCCGCGGGCGTCAACCCGGCCTTTCTTCTCGACGGTGCCAGCACGCAAGCCAACAAACTCGGCTTCTACCCCTTCAGCACCAACCCGCAGCAGGAGAACCCGGCCAGCGGCTATATCGTCTCGGCCAACTTCCAGCCGCCCGCCTCCATCCCGGTGCCGGGCTACTACAACCTGCCCGACCGTGGCCGCCAGCTCGACCGGCACCTGGCCGATACCGCTATCCGCTGGGATACCCAGAACAGCCAGGCTCTGCAACTGGACACCACCACCGACTATGGCCCACGCACCCTGGCGCCCCTGCTCGGCACCCTGCGGGAGATTGCCGAAGGCGACGAGGAAAAGGAACTGGTGGAACAACTGGCCGCCTGGCGCGGCGACTATCCCCTGGACTCGACCAGCGCCACACTGTTCAACCAGTTTCTCTATGACTTCGCCTACAGCGCCCTACATGACGAACTGGGTGACACCTGGTTTCAGGTGCTGATCAGCACCCGTGCCATCGATGCTGCTCTGCCACGCCTGGCCGCCGATGCCGGCTCACCCTGGTGGAACCCGCGGGGCAGCAGCGAACAGCACGACCGCGCCGCCGTTGTCAGGCTGGCCTGGCAACACAGCCTGGCGCACCTGCGCGAAACCCTAGGCAAGGACTCGAGGCAATGGCAATGGGGCAAGGCCCATACCCTCACCCACAACCATCCCCTGGGCTCACAGAAGCCGCTGAACCTGCTGTTCAATGTCGGCACTTTCGCCGCGCCGGGCACCCATGAAGTGCCGAACAACCTCTCGGCGAAGATCGGCCCGGCCCCCTGGCCAGTCACCTATGGCCCCTCGACCCGACGCCTGGTCGACTTCGCCGACGCAGGGCAGGCGCTGACCATCAATCCGGTCGGGCAGAGCGGCGTACTGTTCGACAAGCACTATCGCGACCAGGCCGAGGACTATATCGAGGGGCGTTACCAGAGGGCGCAGATGGGGGTGATTCCGGCCCAGAGCACCTTGCAGTTGGTGCCAGCAGCCACGGATACACCTCGCAACTGAAGGAGAACGGGCTTGCCGGGGCGCATGCTCCGGCAAACCCAGCGGCTCAACTCAACCCTGCCACTTGCCGCCTTCGACGATCACGCTTTCCGGAGGGGTGTCATCGCTCAGTTCCTTGCGCACGTACTGGTCATACAGCTTGAGCAGGAACTTCTCCTCACCCAGCTTCGCCAGCTCCGCGTTGACCCAATCACGCAGCTCGATATTGCCCTTCTTCACCGCTGGAGCGATCGGTGCTTCCTCACCCAGCAGTTGGGGCAACACGCGGTAGCCTGGGTTCTGCTTGGACCAGCTGAACAGGATCAGGTTGTCCTGGGCATAAGCATCGCCACGGCCATTGGCCAGGGCCTGCAGCGACTCGCTGTTCTTCTCGAACTTGAGCAGCTTCCAGTCCGGGTGGTTCTGGGTCAACCAGATGTCCGCGGTGGTGCCGGTGGTGACGATGATGGTCTTGTCGGCCAAGTCATCGAGCTTTTGCACCTCGCTGCCCTCAGGCACCAGAGCCTGCACGGCGACACGCAGGTTGGGGTTGGTGAACTCCACCGCTTCCTTGCGCTCCGGGGTCACGGTCATGTTGGCTAGAATCAGGTCGACCTTGTCGCTTTGCAGGAAGGGAATACGGCTGGCCGGCTCGACCGCGACGAACTCGACCTTGTTCTCGTCGCCCAGCAAATCCTTGGCGAAGCGCCGGCCGATATCGGTGTCGAAGCCCACATAGCGGCCACTCTCATCGACGAAGCCGAACGGCGGTTTGTCGGTGAAGACGCCGACGATCAGCTTGTCGCGGGCCTTGATGGTTTCCAGGTAGCTGGTCGCCGGAGCGGGGTTGGCAGAGGCGGACTGAGCCGGCTCCTCAGCCTTGTCGCAGCCGGCCAGCAAGGCCAGACCGAATAGCGAGAGCAGCAGTTTTGACGCTTTGGCAGTTTTCATGACAGTTCCTTTTGCAGTGTCTTCGGCAGGCTTTCTACAAAGGAGAATTTCTCCAGGAACTGCTGCGCGCGTGCGGTCCGCGGGTTCGTAAAGAAGCTCTCGGGCTCGCCCTGTTCAAGGATCCTGCCGGCCTCCATGAACACGATGCGATCGGCCACCGCGCGAGCGAAGGCCATTTCATGGGTGACGATGAGCAGGGTCATACCCTCGCGGGCCAACCCCTGGATCACCTGCAGTACTTCCTTGACCATTTCCGGGTCAAGCGCTGCGGTGACCTCGTCGAACAACATCACCTGGGGGTTCATGCACAGCGACCGGACGATCGCGATGCGCTGCTGCTGACCACCGGACAACTGGCGCGGATAGGCGTCACGCTTGTCCAGCAGGCCAACCCGCTCCAGCAACGCCTCGGCCTGGGCCTGAGCTTCGCGGCACTCACGCTGCTGTACCTTGAGCGGCCCGAGCAACAGGTTGTCCATCACGCTCATGTGGCCGAACAGGTGATAACTCTGGAACACCATGCCCACTTGCTGCCGCACCTGGCGCCAGTCAGTGCCCGGGGCGAGCAGTTCACGCCCAGCCAGCCGCAACTGCCCGCTGTGGGCCTGCTCCAGACCATTGAGGCAACGCAACAAGGTGCTCTTGCCACAACCGCTAGGGCCCAGGATCACCAGCACCTCGCCAGCCTGGACCTGCAGGTCGATATCCTTGAGCACCTGGTGCTCGCCGAAATACTTGTTGAAGCCTTTGAACTCGATCAGTGCGCTCATGCTTGGGCCCAGCGGCGTTCCAGCGCGCGCGAAGCGGCGGAAAGCGGATAGCAGATGAAAAAGAAGAACAGGAACAGCACGCCATAGATCAGCACCGACTCGTAGGTGCGCTCGATGATCTGCTGGCCAGCCTTGATCACGTCGATCACGCCGATCAGCACCGCCAGCGAGCTGGTCTTGATGATCCGCGTGTAGATGTTGATGGTCGGTGGGGTCATGCGCTTGAGGGCCTGGGGCAACAGTACGTAGCCGTACAACTGCCAGCCGGCCAGGCCGATCGACAGCCCGGCCTCACGCTGCCCACGAGGCAGTGACTGCAGTGCGCCACGCACCACCTCGCCAACCTCGCTGGCGCCCCACAAGCCCAGGACCAGCACTGCGCACCAGAAGCTGGGGATGCTCAGGGCAAAGAAAATCGGCAGGCCGAAGAACAGCAGGTACAACCAGACCAGCACCGGAATCGCCCGGAACAGCTCCAGGTAGACTTGCAAGGCCAGGTTTACCCAACGGTTGCCCACCGTCGCCAGCACGCCATAGAGCACACCGCCCAAAGTGGCGAAGAGAATGCCCAAGGCAGAGATCGCCAAGGTCCGCCCAGCCCCGGCCGCCAGTTGCGGCAGCGAGACCAGCAGCAGCTCAAGACCCGAACTGGCCATGTTGCAGCCTCCTTTCCAGGTAACGCAGCAACAGTGACAACGGCAGGAACAGCAGCACGCACAGCAGGGTCAGCACGGCCAGCATTTCGTAGGTCTTGTAGTACAGGGCGATGTAGTTCTTGGTGGTGTAGAGGATCTCTGGCACCGCCACGGTCGAGACCACGGTGGTCTCCTTGAGCAGGAAGATGAAATTGGCGAACAGCGCCGGCAGGCTGAGGATGCCAGCCTGGGGCAGGATCACATGGCGCAGCAGTTGGCCTTCCGAGAGGCCGATGGAACGTCCGGACTCCAGCTGCGCGCGCGGCACCGCCTCGACGCCGGCGCGCAGTACCTCGGTCAGGTAGGCGCCGCCCATGAAGGTCATGGTGATGATCGCCGCTGCGAAGCCCGAGATCTTAAGACCCAGGCTCGGCAGGGCGAAGTAGACGAAGAACAGCTGGATCAGCAGCGGCGTGTTACGCGCCAGCTCCACATATAGCTTCACGGCGCGCCACAGGAAGGGGGTACGGAACACCAGGATCGCCGCGTTGATCACCGCCACGGCCAGGGAGGTGGCAATGGCGATCAGGCCCACCTGCAGGGTCACCCCTACAGCCTTGAGGAACGCCGGCAATGTACTGAGGATGAAGGCGACGTCGAAGGTCATGGATAGGGCCTCGACATGCGCTTGCGAGGATACGGCATAGGGCAGGATCTCAGGTCGCACAAGGGTGGCTCGGCGACGCTCACGAAAAAAAGAATGTGCCGATAAGCACGGAGACAAAGACTCTAAAGGTATAAAAAAATTTATTTAAATACCTTTATTGCATATCTATATTCACCCACGGGGTAGCCGAAAAAAATCCTTCCAAACACCGGAATCTTTCGTACCGAAATAGCCTCCAATACTTCCAGAAGGAGTGATTTGCACGGCACGTCAATCAACAAGGACGACAACGATGAGCAGCCCCTGCCCCCCCGCCACCAACGAACAACTGCAATGGCTGATTGCGCTGCGCCGCGCCCTCAGCGGCCAACGCTGACCCTCACAAACGAAAACGCCGACGCAAAAGGCGTCGGCGTTGTGCACAGATAACTGCGTGAGGGGCGATCAGAACGCCGGCAGTACCGCACCGCTGTACTTCTTCTCGATGAACTCTTTCACTTCCGGGCTGGTCAGGGCCTTGGCCAGCTTCTGAATGGCTTCGCTGTCCTTGTTATCCGGACGGGCGACCAGGAAGTTCACGTAAGGCGAGTCGCTGCCTTCGATCACCAGGGCATCCTTGGCAGGATTGAGGCCGGCTTCCAGAGCGTAGTTGGTGTTGATCATATCCAGGTCAACCTGGTCCAGCACGCGCGGCAGCATGGCCGACTCCAGCTCACGGAACTTGAGCTTCTTCGGGTTCTCGGCGATGTCTTTCGGCGTGGCCAGGGCGTTCTTCGGATCTTTCAGAGTGATCAGGCCAGCCTTCTGCAAC
Source organism: Pseudomonas sp. X10 (assembly GCF_054889225.1). Taxonomy (NCBI): domain Bacteria; kingdom Pseudomonadati; phylum Pseudomonadota; class Gammaproteobacteria; order Pseudomonadales; family Pseudomonadaceae; genus Pseudomonas; species Pseudomonas sp. X10. The sequence continues at coordinate 5,462,068 of NZ_CM142677.1, forward strand.
AGCAGCAGGGCGCGGCCGCTGTTGCTGCCTTCGTTAGGGATAGCGACGGTGGCGCCTTCCTTCAGCTCGTCCAGGCTCTTGACCTTCTTCGAGTAGCCGCCGAAGGGTTCGACGTGCACACCGATCACGGTTTCCAGGTGAGTGCCCTTGCCTTCGTTGAAGTTCTTCAGGTACGGCAGGGTCTGGAAGTAGTTGGCGTCCAGGCGCTTCTGGTCAACCTGCACGTTGGGCTGGACGTAGTCGGTGAACACCTTGACCTGCAGGTCCACACCTTCCTTGGCCAAGGTCGGCTTGATCAGTTCGAGGATCTCGGCATGGGGCACCGGCGTGGCAGCCACCACCAGTTTCTCGCCCGCTTGGGCAAAACCGGCCACCGACAGGGCGGCGGCCAGAGCAGTCATCAACAGAGCCTTTTTCATGGTGATCCTTATTCTCAAGCTGGGGCCATCGACTGATGGCAAAGTCGGTTGCCAACCGCTGAGCGGCCGGCGTGAGGCGGACGATACCGAGATTTTTTATTCCGCAACAATATCTTTTACTTAGTTACTTATTCCAAAAAAAATGAAAAAACCGACTTTTTACTTATGAGCTCGTTCGCAGCGCTCTACCGTGCGGGTTTGTCCAACTGGGCCAGTGCATTTTCCAGCACCCGGCGCAGGGCCGAACGTGCTTCAGGCTGGCGACTACGGGTCAACTGATCCAGTTGCTCCGCCAGGCTCGCCACGGGGTCGGTGTCCGGCAGACCCAGGTGTTCGGGGAGGATTTCGTCTCCCTGACTCACCAGCAGGGCGAAGTGGATGACGTTTTCCAACTCGCGGGTGTTGCCTGGCCAGCTATGCGCCTCCAGCACCCGCTGCGCCGCTTCGCTGATCAGTGGCACAGGGCGGTCCAGCCGGGGGCTGTAGATACCGACGAAGTACTCGGCCAAGGGCAGGATATCCCCTACCCGCTCGCGCAAGGCCGGCAGTTCCAACTGGCCCTCGCGCAGATAGTGGTACAGGCGCTCATGGAAGCGTCCGGCATGTACGGCTTGGGCCAGGTCGATGCTCGAGGCGGCCACAAGGCGCACATCCACGGCCTGCGGGTGATGGGCGCCGACCCGGGTGACTTCGCGGTTCTCCAGCGCGGCCAGCAACTTGACCTGGATGGCAAGCGGCAGGTCGGCGATTTCGTCCAGGTAAAGGGTGCCGCCGTTGGCCGACCCGAACCAACCCGCCCGGCTACTGGCCGTGCCACTGTGGGCGCCGGCGCTGTAGCCGAAGAGTTCGGCATCGGCGTAAGTCAGGCTGATCGCCGCGCAGTTGACCGACACGAACAGCCCGCCACGGTCACTGGCCCGGTGTATCTGCCGTGCCAACAACTCCTTGCCAGTGCCGGTCTCGCCACGGATCAACACCGGCAAGGACTGTGGCGCCAGGCGTTCCAGCGCCTGGCGCAGTTGCTGTGAACGCGGGTCGACGAACACCAGGGCCTTGGCGCGGATGCTCAACGGACTCTTGTCCAATTCAGGGAAGGTCAGCAGTGGCTGGCCGAACGTGTTGTGAAAACTCATGGCGAACTCCCGCCCCGGGCCGTCGGTGGCCGGACGTTGTAACAGTTATGCGGATTGTCGGCCGGCTCAGGCCCGGCGCAGTGCCCGCTGCTCGATCCGGCCTTGTAGGCGGAACAGGTAAGCAAAGCCTTGCTCCCAACGCTCATGCCCGGATTTGACGTTGATGTGCCCGGCATTGGCCAGCAGTCCCGCTTCGGCACCCCAGGCGCGTGCCAGGTGCATCGCACGCGGCACACTCACGGCCGGGTCGTTGTCGGAGCTGACCACCTGGCTGGGAAACGGCAACGCCTGCAACGGTATGGGTGCAAAATTGCGCAGGGCTGGGGCGCAGGTCGGCCGCTCAACATCAGCCGGTGCCACCAACAATGCGCCCCGCACACGGCGCAGCAAAGCCGGGCTGGCCTGGGCGGCCCAATGGGCGACAGTAATGCAGCCCAGGCTGTGGGCAATCAGAATCACCGGTGAACGCTCGGCGGCAACCGCCTGCTCCAACGCCTGCACCCAGGCATGACGCTGCGGGGTCAACCAGTCCTCCTGCTCGACGCGCGCGCTATTGGGCAGGCTGCGTTGCCAGTGACTCTGCCAATGATTGTCTGGCGATCCTTGCCAGCCCGGCACAATCAGGTAACGAATCAGCTCATTGCGCATGGGGACGCCTCCTTCTGGGTTTGCGTGCTTGGTGTTCAGTATAGGGAGACGGTTATATTCGTAAAGGAATAAGAAGCTATTTATTAATAACCATTAGAAACTTTCTTTACGGATTGCAGGGGCATGCCTTTAGTCTTTTGGCACTCTTGAGACCCCGCACGGCGCATCGCGACACAAGGCCGCTCCCACAGCTGTTGCAACGCGCCATGGCCTGATAGACCGAAGTCTTAGCCCTTGTTTGTACGACAAAGATATCGAGGTGGCCGCAACAGCCCCCGCACAATCTTTCGCCCAGCGCCAAGGCTACTGTGGGAGCGGCCTTGTGTCGCGATGCGCCGTGCGGGGTCTCAAGAACACCAAAAAGCCCAAGGCCCATACCCGCTAGCCATAAAAAAAGGCCATCCCCTGCCAGAGAAATGGCCTTGAAGCACTTGCCTGAAGTCTGTTGCTCAGCGTGCGGTGATCACCGCCAGCTTTGTGATCCCAGCCCGTTCGATGGCTGCCATGGCCCTTGCCACTTCGCCATAGTTGACGCCGTCGTCAGCCTGCAGTTGAACACGCAGGTCGGCATCCTCGGCCTTGGCCGCCTGGAGATTGGTTTCCAGCAGGTCGGGCTGGATCTCATCTTTATTGATGAACAGCTTACCCTCGGCGTCGATGCTCACCACCAACGGATCCTTCTGCTCCACCGGGGCTACGGCCTCGGTCTTGGGTAAGTTGATCGGGATGGCGTTGGTCAGCAGGGGCGCGGTGACAATGAACACCACCAACAGCACCAGCATGACGTCCACCAGCGGCGTGACGTTGATTTCGCTGAGGACTTCATCGCTGTCCTGGGTCGAAAAGGCCATATCAGGACGCCTCCTTCACCGGCTGGGTGAAGCCTGCCTGGGCCTTGTGCACAGTCGGGTGCACCAGGACCCGGAAGGCACTCTTCTGCGCCAGGCTGTAGAAGTCATGGGCGAAGTCGTCCAGGTCAGCGGCGGTCAGCTTCAAACGCCGAAGGAAGTAGTTGTAGACCAGCACCGCTGGCACCGCGACGGCGATCCCCACGCCGGTGGCCACCAGTGCCGCGCCAATAGGGCCGGCGACGGTTTCCAGGCTGGCGGAACCGGCCGCGCTGATGCCCTTGAGCGCTTCCATGATGCCCCACACGGTGCCGAACAGGCCGATGAAGGGCGAGGTGCTGCCGATACTGGCGACTACGGCCAAGCCGGTTTCCAGCGAGCGGCGCTCACGGACGATCTGTTGGCGCAAGGCGCGTTCGAGGCGGTCCTGATGGTTGATCGCATGACTCAGGTCACTGGTCTGCTGGCCTGGCTCGCCCACGGCAATAGCGGCATAACCGGCCTGGGCGACCCGCGCCGCTGGCCCCGGCTGCTCATGACTCACCTCGGCGGCCGAGTCCAGGCTGGACGCGGCCCAGAACTTCTGGTGGAAGCGTTTGTCCTGGTTCTTCAGGCGGACGAACTGGACGACCTTGATCAACGCCAGGGCCCAGGTCGCGACGGAAAAGCCGATCAGCAGCCAAATGACTGCGCTTTCAACGGATTCGAGTGGGGATGCCAGTAAGCTCATGATGGGTTCTCTCTAAGTTCGGTCGATTGGCACGAATTAACGAAGCTTGAAGTCGATGGGCACGCTGACCCAGCCCGCCAGGGCGACGTCGCCCTGCTTGGCCGGAACGAAGCTCCAGCGCTTCACGGCAGCCAGGGCGGCATCATCGAGCGCCTGGCGACCACTGCTCTTCTGGATCTGGATCTGCCCCGGCTTGCCGCTGGCCAATACCTCGACCCGCAGCAGCACGGTGCCTTCCCAGCCACGGCGCTGAGCCATTTGCGGGTACTCCGGCGCCGGGTTCTTCAGGTAGGCCGCGTTGGCCGAGGCCGGTGTGATCGGCGCCGGAGCCGGTGGCGCGGGTGGCGCAGGCGCAGCCACCGGCGGCGGCGGTGGGGCCTCGACCGGCTTGGGCTGTGGCTTGGCGACCGGCTTGGGCACAGGTTTGGGCTTGGGTTTCGGAACCGGCTTGGGCGCAGGCTTGACCGCCAGCTCATCGACCACCGGTGGCGGCGGCTCGACCACGGGAGGCGCTGGTGCGGGTGGTGGTGGCTCGACTACCGGCGGTGCCGGCTGGGCGAACTCGATGGTCATCGGCGGGATTTCCGGCGGGACCACCGGCAGCTCCGGCGTCGGCTGCTGACTGACCCAATAGGCCACGGCGCCATGCAGGGCCAGGACAAAGATACCGAGCACGACCTTGTCGCGGCGGCGCAGGCCGCTGACCGGTGTGCGCTGCAGGCGCAACTGCGCCAACGGCAGACGAAGCGTGCGGCCAAGGTCGACCAGATCGCCACCCGGCGCCTGGCGCCATGGCTGGTCGTAGGCCCTGACGGCCGTCTGGACATTACCCATTGATCAACTCCTGGGGGATCGTGATGCAGGTCATGGTGGGCCGGCTACAGCCCCTCGCATGGCTGAATCATCGATGCCAGACGCTTATCTCTGAAAGTAATCTTTAAAGTTAAATATAGATCTTTAGGGAATATTGAAAATCACGATCCGTGGCAAACCCGCGCGATTAAAGGGCTGTAGCCGATGAGGGGAAACAACATGCATCTCAGGCATGCAAAATATTCGCGCAAGGCATTGATAAGAGACGGTGTCAGCCACCCTGCGTCTGGCAAGGCGCAAAGCCTGGAATCAGCAGGCAAAAAAAATCCCGGGGCACAGCCCCGGGATTTTCACCACCTCAGAGATCGGCCACCTTCTGCCAGACCTTGGGCCTGAAGAACAGCGTCTCGCCCCGGGCCAAGCCACTGAGGCTGTCATGGTCCTTGACCACTTCTGCCTCGATCAGCTCACTCTGCCCCTCGACCTTCAAGGTCACCCGGGTGGTGGCGCCCAGTGGGCGGATATCGCGGACTTCCGCCGCATGGTGGCCTTCGACCTCATGCCGCGACAGCGACACTTCATGGGGGCGGAACAGCACGTGATGCCCCTCGCTCAAGTGCAAACGGTTGGAGTCGCCAAGGAAGTGGTACACGAAATCGTTGGCCGGCTTCTCGTACACTTCGCCTGGTGAGCCTATCTGCTCGATCACGCCCTTGTTCATCACCACGATGCGGTCGGCAACCTCCATGGCTTCTTCCTGGTCATGGGTGACGAACACCGAGGTCAGGTTGATGTCCTCGTGCAGACGCGCCAGCCAGCGGCGCAGCTCCTTGCGCACCTTGGCATCAAGGGCGCCGAACGGCTCGTCGAGCAGCAGCACCTTGGGCTCGACCGCCAGGGCGCGGGCCAGGGCGATACGCTGACGCTGCCCACCGGACAACTGCTCGGGGTAGCGGTCGGACAACCAGTCGAGCTGGACCATGTTCAACAGCTCATGGACCTTCTCGGCGATCTTGCTCTCGCTCGGACGCTCACCCTTGGGCTTCATGCGCAGGCCGAAGGCGACGTTGTCGAACACGCTCATGTGGCGGAACAGCGCGTAGTGCTGGAACACAAAACCAACGTTACGGTCACGCACATCATGGCCGGAAACATCTTCGCCATGGAACACGATGCTGCCCTGGTCCGGGGTTTCCAGTCCGGCGATGATGCGCAGCAGGGTGGTCTTGCCACAGCCGGAAGGGCCGAGCAGGGCGACCAATTCGCCGCTGTAGATGTCCAGGTTGATGTTGTCCAGGGCCTGGAAGGCGTGGAAGCGCTTGCTGACGTTACGAACTTCGATCGACATGAATTATTCCTCCGCTGCGTTGTGGCGCAGGCGGTTAATGCGGGATTCGCTCCACTGCTTGAGCAGCAGGATGAACAGCGCCAGGATCAGCAGCAAGCTGGCCACGCTGAAGGCCGCGACATGGTTGTATTCGTTGTAGAGGATCTCGACATGCAGCGGCAAGGTGTTAGTGACCCCGCGGATATGCCCGGAGACCACCGACACTGCGCCGAACTCGCCCATGGCCCGGGCCGTGCAAAGCACCACGCCATAGATCAGGCCCCATTTGATGTTCGGCAGGGTCACGTGCCAGAACATCTGCCAGCCATTGGCACCGAGCAGGCGCGCGGCCTCCTCTTCCTGGGTGCCCTGCTCCTGCATTAGCGGGATCAGCTCACGGGCGACGAAAGGCACGGTGACGAAGATGGTCGCCAGCACGATGCCCGGCAGGGCGAAGACGATCTGGATATCGTGGTCCTGCAGCCACGGGCCGAACAGGCCCTGGGCACCGAACATCAGCACATAGACCAGACCGGCGATCACCGGTGACACCGAGAATGGCAGGTCGATCAGCGTGACCAGGATGCTCTTGCCACGAAAATCGTACTTGCTCACACACCACGCCGCGCAGACGCCGAACACCAGGTTCAGCGGCACCGAGATGAACACGGCCAGCAGAGTCAGCTTCAACGCCGACAGGGCGTCCGGCTCGAAGATCGCTTCGAAGAAGGTTCCGAAGCCCATCTTCAGGGCCTGAGACACTACGATGACCAACGGCAGCAACAGGAACAGCGCGAAGACCAACCAGGCCAGCACGACCAACACACGGCGGGAGACCGCGCTGCCACGACGGGCGGCATTGGCCGAAGCGACCGCGCCCAGGGATGACGTAGACATTGCCTTGGCCTCCTTCAAGGGGTTTCGATACGCCGCTGCAACAAGTTGATCAGCAGCAGCAGGATGAAGGAAACCACCAGCATCAGCACGCCGATGGCAGTGGCGCCGGTGTAGTCGTACTGGTCCAGCTTGACCATGATCAGCAGCGGCAGGATCTCGGTCTTCATCGGCATGTTGCCGGCGATGAAGATCACCGAACCATACTCGCCAACGCCACGGGCAAAGGCCAGGGCGAAGCCGGTCAGCCAGGCTGGCAACAGTGCCGGAGCCAACACATGGCGGAAGACCTGCAACGGCCTGGCGCCCAGGCAGGCAGCGGCCTCTTCCACTTCACGCGGGATATCGGCCAGCACCGGCTGCACCGTCCGCACCACGAATGGCAGGGTGACGAAGGTCAGCGCCAAGGTGATACCCAGCGGGGTGTAGGCGATCTTGAAGCCAAGGTCAGTGGCAAACTGTCCGACCCAGCCGGAAGGCGCGTAGAGCGCGGTCAGGGCAATGCCGGCCACCGCGGTCGGCAGGGCGAACGGCAGGTCGATCATGGCGTCGATGATCTTGCGCCCTGGGAAGGTGTATCGCACCAGCACCCAGGCCAGCAGGGTACCGATCACACCATTGATGAGGGCGGCGAACAGGGCGGTTCCGAAGCTCAGCTTGAGCGCGGCGAGAACCCGCGGCGCGCTGATGATGTTCCAGAACTGCTCCCAGGTGAGCTGGGACGCATGCACGAACATGGCCGCCAGCGGTATGAGCACAATCAAACTGAGGTACACCAAGGTGTAGCCCAGTGTCAGCCCGAAGCCGGGTATGACAGGGGAGATACGACGTGACATAGAGGTCCCTGGTTGAACGCACGGAGCCCGGGACAAGTCCCGGGCCCATGCTGGCTACTGAAGGGTGTCGATCCTATTGGGCACAGATCACTGTGCCGAGTAGATCTGGTCGAACACACCGCCATCATTGAAAAACTTGGGTTGAGCAGTCTTCCAGCCGCCGAAGTCCTTGTCGATAGTCACCAGGTCAAGTTTCGGGAATTGCGTGGCGAATTCGGCCGCGACCTTCTCGTCACGCGGACGATAGAAGTTCTGCGCAGCGATCTTCTGCCCAGCTGGGCTGTACAGGTGCTTGAGGTACTCGGTAGCGATCTCGGTATTGCCCTTCCTCTCGGCGTTCTTGTCGACCACGGCCACAGGTGGCTCGGCGAGGATCGACAGGGAAGGCACGACGATCTCGAACTTGTCGTTGCCACCGTCTTCCTTGAGCGCCAGGAAGGCTTCGTTTTCCCAGGCCAGCAGGACATCGCCCTGGCCGTTATTGACGAAGGTGATGGTCGAGCCACGGGCGCCGGTGTCCAGCACCGGCACGTGCTTGAACAACTCCTCCACGTATTCCTGAGCCTTTTCTTCGCTACCGCCAGCCTTCAGGCCATAGGCCCAGGCGGCGAGGAAGTTCCAGCGTGCGCCGCCGGAAGTTTTGGGATTCGGGGTGATGACCGAGACGTCCGGCTTGATCAGGTCGCCCCAGTCCTTGATGCCCTTGGGGTTGCCCTTGCGCACCAGGAACACGATGGTCGAGGTGTAAGGCGTGCTGGCGTCCGGCAGGCGGGTCTGCCAATCCTCTGGCAGGGTCTTGCCCAGTTTGGCGATCTCATCGATATCGCCGGCCAGGGCCAGGGTCACGACGTCGGCGCGAAGGCCATCGATGACCGCGCGGCCCTGCTTGCCCGAACCGCCGTGGGATTGCTGGATCTTCACCTTGTCGTCCGGATGGCTGGCCTGCCAGTGCTTGATGAACTCGGCGTTGTACTGCTGGTACAGCTCGCGGGTCGGGTCGTAGGACACGTTCAGCAATTCGTAGTCCTTGGCGATCGCGGAACCGGCAAAAACGGCACTGGCCAAGGCGGCAAGCGCATAACGGCGGATGGACATGGTGAAGCTCCCGATTGGCATTTTTCTAGTTGGAATGGGTACGGACTCAGCCAGACTTGTGGCCCGGCTGCTGCAGGCGGAACTTCTCCTTGCGTTCGATCTGCACGACCTGGGCGTTGTGCACGGTGATCTCCACCGCGCCAAACCGCAGGTCGCGCAGGGCGCTCTGGATTTCACGCAGAATGGTGGCTTCGTCCTGTCCGTCGATGCTACGCAGAGATGCACTCATGCTCGTTCTCCTAGTGAGTAAGGGTGCCGGGCAGAAGAAGGGGATTGCGCCTGGCGTGAGGGCAATCTTAGAGAGAGGCAGATATTCTTAAAAATACTGTTTAAGAATTTTTATATAACAAAAAAGAAAAACCAGCATCTCAGGGGTTACGGCGCTGATGCAGAAGCCAGCGTCGACTAGCTCCTGCCGAGACATGGTAGGCCTCAGGACCAACGCAAGTCCCCTGCCGGCACTGGCCTGCCGAACCAGTATCCCTGCCCCAGTTGGCATTGCTGCTCGAGCAGGAAGCTCGCCTGCGCGGCCTGTTCTATACCCTCGGCATGCACCTGCATGTTCATGCTGTGGGCCAGAGCGATGATCACCCGAACGATGGCAGCGTCATCTTCGTCGCAAGGCAACCCGGCGACGAAACCCTGGTCGATCTTGAGCTTCTGCACGGGCAGGCGCTTCAAGCGCAACAGCGAAGAGTAGCCAGTGCCAAAGTCATCGATGGCCAGGCGCAAGCCCAGTTCGCGCAGGCGGTGCAACTGTTCCAAGGCTATTTCAGGGTCTTCCATCACCGCGCTTTCGGTCACTTCCAGCTCCAGCACGGCCGGGTTCATCCCGGTCTCATGCAGCACCTCGGCCACTTGCCGATAAAGATCGCGCTGGCCGAACAGCCGACTGGAGATGTTCACTGCGACGAACTCCAACTGACGTCCCTCAGCCTGCCAGTGGACCATCTGCTGACAGGCCTGACGCAGCACCCAGGTATCAATCTCGGCGATCAGCCCGGTGCGCTCGGCGATCGGGATGAACTCGCTGGGTGGCACCAGGCCGCGTTGGGGATGCTGCCAACGCACCAAGGCCTCGACACCCACCCGCTGCCGGCTCAGCAGGTCATGCACGGGCTGGTAGAACACCTTCAGCTCCGCCTGCTCGAGGGCGCGCCGCAACTCGCCGGCAGTCTCGACCCGGCGCTGGGCATGGGCGGTCAGCTCTTCGGTATATAACGCATAGCCTGAGCGGCCATTGTTCTTGGCCTTGAACAACGCCGAATCGGCATTACGCAGCAACTGATCGGCACTCAAGGCATCGCTGGGGAACAAGCTGATACCGATGCTGACGCTCACGAACAGGCGATGCCCCTCGAGCGCAAAAGGCTCCTTCATCCGGTCGATTATGCTCTGGGCCAGCGTGGCCGCCTGCCCTACTTGCTGGCAGTTTTCGGCCAGCACGGCGAATTCGTCACCACCAAGGCGGGCCAGGGTCACAGCGCTACCCAGCAGTTCACGCAGGCGCTCGCCCATATGCTTGAGCAACTGGTCGCCAACGTTGTGCCCCAGGCTGTCGTTGATGCTCTGGAAGTGGTCGAGGTCGAGCAGCAACAAGGCACAACCGCGCTTGTTAGCCTGGGCCGCGGCGAGCGCCTGTTCGGCGCGGTCGTTGAACAGCAGGCGGTTGGGCAGATCGGTCAAGGGATCGTGGTGCGCCAGGTAGGCCAGTTCGCGTTCCGAATGCTTGATCGCGCTGATGTCGCTGAACACCGCCACATAGTGGCTGAGAGCACCGCTATCGTCGTGGATGGCGCAGATGGTCTGCCATTGCGGGTAAATCTCGCCGCTCTTGCGGCGGTTCCAGATCTCCCCGCTCCACTCGCCCTTCTCGGCCAGGGCCGCATAGATCTGCTGGTAGAAGGATGCGCCATGGCGGCCGGACTTGAATTTGCTCGGGCGCTGACCAATTACCTCATCCTGCTGGTAGCCGGTGATACGCATGAAGGCCCGGTTGACGTGCACGATCAAACCGTCGCGGTCAGTCACTAGCACGCCTTCCAGGGTGCTATCGAACACGGCCGCGGCCATGCGCAGGCGCTCACGGTCCTCGCGGCGCAAACGCGCGCCGGCACCGATGAAACTGAGCAAGCGAGCCCGGGACACGAAGATCAGCAGCGCGCTGACCAGGACCCAGGCGAAGGTATTGATCTGGCGCCCGATGGCCAGGACCGCCGGATCGTCGAAAAGCTCACGCGACACATACTCGGACAACACCAGCCAGAATACGGAAAGCACCAGATAGAGCGCGGCCATGCGCAAGGCGTCGCGAGCGGATACAGACATGTCGGAGGGATAAAACCATAAGAAAAGGTGGGGCATTATAAAGGCTGAAACATCCCGTGACCTCCTATCAAAAAGGCCGACTGGTTTTATTTCCCTGTCAGGAGATAATGCCAGTGCTGTTTCTATCTGTTTCCGAGGGCCCCTCCCCCTATGTGGTACAACGGTTTGCTCGATTTGTCGGCCTGGCAGCTGCTGGCCGTCACACTGCTGATGACCCACGTGACCATCGTCAGTGTCACCGTCTACCTGCACCGCTATTCCGCCCACCGCTCACTGGAGCTGAATGCCGGGCTCAAGCACTTCTTCCGCTTCTGGCTGTGGTTGACGACGGCGCAGAACACCCGTGAATGGACGGCGGTGCACCGCAAGCACCACGCCAAATGCGAGACGGTCGACGATCCACACAGCCCAGTGATCAAGGGCCTGTCCACGGTGCTGCGCAAAGGCGCCGAACTCTACCGCGAAGAGGCCCGCAACCCGGAGACCCTGCGCATCTACGGCAAGAACTGCCCGGATGACTGGATCGAGCGCAACCTCTACTCGCGCTACAAGCTCGGCGGCATAGCCTTGATGGCCGTGATCGACCTGCTGCTGTTCGGCACCATCGGCATCACCATCTGGGCCGTGCAGATGATGTGGATCCCCTTCTGGGCCGCCGGTGTGGTCAATGGTCTGGGCCACGCGGTCGGCTACCGCAACTTCGAGTGCCGCGATGCCGCCACCAACCTGGTGCCCTGGGGCATCATCATCGGCGGTGAAGAGCTGCACAACAATCACCACACCTATCCCAACTCGGCCAAACTCTCGGTCAAGCGCTGGGAGTTCGACATGGGATGGGCGTGGATCCGCCTGTTCTGCCTGCTGCGCCTGGCCAAGGTACAGCGCGTCGCGCCCATCGCCCACCGGGTCGAGGGCAAGGGCAACCTGGACATGGACACCGCCATGGCCATTCTCAACAACCGCTTCCAGATCATGGCCCAGTACCGCAAGCTGGTGATCGCCCCCTTGGTCAAGCAAGAACTGGCCAGGGTCGACGATTCGGTGCGCCACCAGTTCCGCCGCGCCAAGCGCTTGCTTTCACGCGAGCCCAGCCTGCTGGAGGACCGCCACCATGTGCGTATCGAGTCCATGCTCGCCCATAGTCAGGCACTCAAAACCATCTACGAGAAGCGCCTGGCGCTGCAACAGATCTGGGCACGCACCAGCGCCAATGGCCACGACATGCTCGCCGCCATGAAGGACTGGGTGCATGAGGCCGAAGCCAGCGGCATCCAGGCCTTGCGTGACTTTGCCGCGCAGCTCAAGGCCTACTCCCTGCGTCCGGCTTAAGCCTGACCATAGTTGCCCGGCACCCTCTGCGACAGAGGGGCCGAGGCCCACTCCTACAGATGTAACATCGACCACCGCCAGTGCCTCAGGCCTTGCGTAGCCGCCCCAGCTCCGCCATGCCCAGCTTGAGCAGGCGCGCAGTCTTGCCATCGGCCAGTTCCTCCAGCCCTTGGCCGTCCGGCAGGCGTGCCAGTTGCCCGGCCAGGTTCAAGGCCAAGGCTTCACGCGAGTACACACCGCCACCTAGCTGGTAGACCGCGGCGATCAGTTCGCGGAGCTCCAACGGCAGCCGCCAGCGGGTACGCAGTGCCGAGCCGAAGCCGGCGCCATGCTGTTCCAGGGAGAGCTCGATGGCATCTTCGTCCAGCTCGCCCCCTGCCAACCGCCATTCCTGCAAGCAGCGCAACAGGGCCAGGTCGCCCAGGCAGTGCAGAAGTCCCGCGCAGTAGCAACGCTCTTCATCCAGCTCCAGCATGCGCGCCAGGCTGCGGGCGAATTCGGCCGTGTGCAACGACAGGTTCCAGTAGCCCTCTGCATACCTGCCCAGCAATGGATCGCTGAGCCGCGCGCTACGCTTGAGGGCCATGCCGAGGATAAGGTTCGTGCTCTGGATGGTGCCGAGCTTGCTCAATGCCTGCATCAAGGTCACCGCCGCAGTCTCGCGGTGCAAGGCCGCGCTGTTGGCCGCGGCGATGAGCACCGCAGTGATCTGTGGGTCGTTGCGTACTTCTTCCTCCAGAACCTTGAGGTTCAGCCCGTGAGGGTTGAGTGCCCGCTTGAGCGCCACCTGGACATCCGCGAACAGCGGCCCGCCGTCGGCGGTCGCACGCTTTTGCTCCAGAAAGCGTGGCAGGGTAGCGCCAGGCGGCAGCGGCGGCACCGGGCAGGCGATCTGCTCGCCCACCTGAAGCAACACTGCCTCCAGGCGTTGGCGCAAGGAATCCAAGTTCAGCGGCTTGCTCAGGTAGGCCGTCGGTGCGAAAGGCAGGACCTCGCGCACGCTGGCGCTGTCGTTGCGGCTGCTCATGAGGATGAAGGGCAAGGCCGGCTTACGCCCCTTGGCGCGCACGCTGCGCAACAGGTCGAGGCCATCGACGCCGGGCAACTCGCGGGAGGCGATGATCAGGTCAGGCTGGCTGGCCAGCGCTGCCAGCGCCTGGAAGCCATCGGCGCAGACCTGCAAGCGGGCATCGCAACGTACGCTAAGCAACATCTGGCTCAGCATGTCGCGCACCCACGGATCGCCCTCCACAATCAGCACGCAAGGAGGGGTGGGGGCCGTAGCGCTCATGGGTAAACCTCCAGGCAATCCTTGGCACGCAATCCTGTGCGCCTTCCAACACTGTTCATCTCACAACCTTAGCGTTCTGCATCTTGCTTGAGCATAAAAAAAACCCGCCGAAGCGGGTTTTTCCTGACGCGTCACACTTTAGGCCAGTTCAGCGAAACACTCTTCGATGATTGCCAGGCCTTTGTCCAGTTGCTCGTCCGGTGCGGTCAGCGGCACCAGGATACGCAGGACGTTGCCGTAGGTACCGCAAGACAGCAGGATCAGGCCTTTGTCACGCGCCTTGGCGACAACCTGAGCCACGGCAGCGGCGTTCGGGGTGTGCGAGTCTTTGCCTTCGAAGACTTCGACAGCGATCATCGAACCCAGGGCACGGACATCGCCAATGATCGGGTTCTTCTCCTGGATTTTGCGCAGGCCGGCGACCAGATGCTCGCCAACGGCCTTGCTGCGGTCCAGCAGATTTTCTTCCTCGAACACCTCGATCACGGCCAGGGCTGCGGCGCAAGCGATTGGGCTACCGGCATAGGTGCCGCCCAGGCCGCCCGGGGCGATAGCGTCCATGTACTCGGCCTTGCCGCACACACCGGCCAGCGGGAAGCCGCCAGCGATGGACTTGGCGAAGGTGGTCAGGTCAGGCGCGACGCCCATCTGCTCCATGGCGAAGAAGGTGCCGGTACGGCCAGCGCCAGTCTGTACTTCGTCGGCGATCAGCAGGATGCCGTGCTCGTCGCACAGAGCACGCAGACGCTTCATCAGCTCTTTCGGAGCCGGGATGAAACCACCCTCGCCCTGAACCGGCTCGATGATGATCGCGGCGATGTCTTTTGGCTCGGCGTCGTTCTTGAAGATGCGCTCGATGGAGGCGATCGAGTCGTCGACGCTGATACCGTGCAGCTCGTTCGGGAAGATGGCGCGGAAGATGCCGCCTGGCATCAGGCCCATGCCAGCGGAATACGGAACGACCTTGCCGGTCAGGCCCAGGGTCATCATGGTACGGCCGTGATAGCCGCCAGTGAAGGCGATCACGCCAGCACGGCCGGTGGCGGCACGGGCGACCTTGACGGCGTTTTCAACAGCTTCGGAGCCGGTGGTGACCAGCAGGGTCTTCTTGGCGAAGTCGCCTGGGACCTTGGCGTTGATCTTCTCGCACAGCTCGACGTAGGGTTCGTAGGCCAGGACCTGGAAGCAGGTGTGGCTGACCTTGGTCAGCTGCTTCTGGACAGCGGCAACGACTTTCGGATGCAGGTGACCGGTGTTCAGTACCGCGATACCGCCGGCGAAATCGATGAACTCACGGCCTTCGACGTCGGTGACGGTGGCGTTGTTCGCAGTTTCGGCGAAGATCGGGTGGATCTGGCCAACGCCACGTGGGACGGCGTTGACACGGCGTTGCATCAGGGATTCGTTGGTCTTGCTCATAATGCCCTCATTGCGCCGTATGCGGGCGGCGCTTTTATTCGGGGGTGGCTGGGGTTCGCTGCAGGCAGCATGCGTTGATCGACTGCTGCAAGGGCCCTGGCCACCAGGTGTCGCGGTGTAAAAAAGGCCAGTGAGACGTCGCTCTCGCGCCCCACTGGCAGAGGTAAAACCTTTAGGCTGTGATCAGACGCTGATGCACAGGTACTTGATCTCGAGGTAGTCCTCGATACCGTACTTGGAGCCTTCGCGGCCCAGGCCCGAAGCCTTGATGCCGCCGAATGGCGCGACTTCGTTGGAAATCAGGCCAGTGTTGATACCCACCATGCCGTACTCCAGCGCTTCGGCGACACGGAACACACGGCTCATGTCACGGGCATAGAAGTACGAAGCCAGGCCGAACTCGGTGTCGTTGGACATGGCGATGACTTCGGCCTCGTCCTTGAAGCGGAACAGCGGCGCCAGCGGGCCGAAGGTCTCTTCTTTAGCGACAGCAGCGGTCTTCGGCACATCGACCAGGATGGTCGGCTCGAAGAAGTTGCCTTCGATCAGCTTGCCACCGGAAAGAACCTTGGCGCCTTTGCCAACGGCGTCTTCGATGTGCTCCTGGACCTTGGCCACGGCCTTGCCATCGATCAGCGGACCGGTGGTGGTGCCGTCTTCCAGACCGTTGCCGATCTTCAGCTTGCCGACGGCCGCTTTCAGTTTTTCGGCGAACGCGTCATAGACGCCGTCCTGGACGTAGATGCGGTTGGCGCAGACGCAGGTCTGGCCGTTGTTGCGGTACTTGGAGATGATCGCGCCCTCGACCGCCTTATCCAGGTCAGCGTCGTCGAACACGATGAACGGCGCGTTGCCGCCCAATTCCAGGGAAACCTTTTTGATGTCCTTGGCGCACTCTTCCATCAGTTGGCGGCCGATCTCGGTCGAGCCAGTGAAGGACAGCTTGCGTACCAGGGAGTTGCCAGTCAGCTCGCCGCCGACCTCACCAGCGCTGCCGGTGATGACGCTCAGCACGCCAGCCGGGATGCCAGCACGGGTGGCCAGCTCGGCCAGGGCCAGGGCGGAATACGGAGTCTGCGAAGCAGGCTTGAGGACCATGGTGCAGCCAGCGGCCAAGGCCGGGCCGGCTTTACGGGTGATCATCGCGGCCGGAAAGTTCCACGGGGTGATCGCTGCGGTCACGCCGATCGGCTGCTTGATGACGATCAGGCGTTTGTCTGGCTGGTGACCTGGGATGGTGTCGCCGTAGACGCGCTTGGCCTCTTCGGCGAACCACTCGATGAACGAGGCAGCGTAGGCGATTTCGCCCTTGGCTTCAGCCAGCGGCTTGCCCTGCTCGGTGGTCATCAGGCGGGCCAGGTCGTCCTGGTTCTCGATAATCAGCTCGAACCAGCGGCGCAGCTTGGCCGAACGCTCCTTGGCGGTCAGTGCGCGCCAGGCCGGCAGGGCCTTGTCGGCCGCCTCGATGGCACGGCGGGTTTCCGCGGCGCCCATCTTCGGCACGGTGCCGATGACTTCACCGGTGGCCGGGTTGGTCACCTTGATGGTCTGGCCGTTGTCCGCATCAAGCCATTCACCGTTGATGAAGGCTTGCTGGCGGAACAACTGAGCGTCTTTAAGCTGCATGTCGGCTTCCTTAACAGCACCGTGCACGCACGGAGCGAATTATTGATTGTTGAAAGTCACACACCGGGCTGAAGTGTTCAGCACCCGTTTGAAATCTCAAACGAATCCTAGGGTCTGCTGGGGTAAAGGACAATAGGCTGTTCGAAAAAAAGAACGAACGGCTGAACACCCCATCCAGATTCCGGATCGGTGGCAAGGTGGCCTTGTGTCGCGATAGGGCCGCAAAGCGGCCCCATCAAAGGTAGCCCATGCAGGCCAGGGAGGAAGAATGGGAGGACCGACGGCCCTCCCGGCAGGTCCCGGTCAGAATGCCCGGTCCAGATCGATCACCAGCGCCCGATAGCCGACGCTGCCCGGCTGGCGGCTGTGCACCTTAAGCTCGACCAGCACCTCCTGGGTCCCGCGCTTGACCTCGTTGAGCACCGTGGTGGTGAGTTTCTCGGGGGTCAGGTAGTTCACCGACGCCGAATAGATGAACTGGGTGTCGGTATCGGCACGGTAGGCCACCACCGAGGTGATCGGGCTGTACCACTCGTCGCCGCGTTCCTTGCCGTAGGCCCAAACCTGCTCGACCGTCCCCTTGTCTTCGTCGATGCGGTACTCCACCGCCCGGCTGTAGTTACCGCTCAGCTTGGTCGGCGCGAAGTTGCGCCCCCAGCCGTTATCGAACACGGTCAAGGTGCCCTGGCCTGTGAGCCAGGCAGTGTGCTGGGTCCAGGACCAGTCGAAATCTTCGGCGTAAGCCCCCTGCTGCTCTGCCAGCACCTCACCCTGGGCATTCACCGGGGTCAGCACCTTGGCCTTGAGGTGCGCCGGCCATCCCTGGGGCGAGGAGAGGATCCACTTCACGGCCTTGTCGCGGCCGATCTTCGCCACACCTTGGTGCCGGGCGGAGATGATGATGCTGTCGTCGCTGGCGTCGTAGTCGATGGCGTTGACATGCGCCCAGTTGCGCCCGGTCCCGACACCGGGGGTGTCGCCGAACGGCAGGTCGCCCTCGAGCAGTTCGTTGGCCAGGGTGCTGTCCTGCTTCTGCACACCGTCGGGGAGCTGAATGGCAGCCTTGCCGAGGGTTTCCAGCAGTTCGCCGCGGTAAGGGTCGAGGATCGGGTTCAAGTCCCAGAAGTCCAGCACGTCGCCGGCTTCATCCACTTCGATGATGTGGTCGCGGATCGAGCGCACGCGTTTGCCATCCGGACGGCGGTAATCGCTGGTACCCACCCGCAGCAGGTATGTGCCGTTGCCGGTCTCGCGGATCTCATGGGAGAAGTCAGCGAACTTGTCCGGCAGGCTGCGCTGCCAGATGCGCCGGCCCAGGAGGTCGTACTTGGAGTAGGTCTGGCCCTGTCCCCAGATCAGCTTGCCGTCGCGGGTCTGCTGGAAGCCCATGGTGCCGCCCAGGCTGTCGCTGCGGTTGGAATCGTGGATCTGCTCAATGTCCAGGTACCAGCGCACATCGCCATTGCTGTCGGCGATCCAGTTGTTGCCGACCTGGTCCCACTCGGCGGCACCACCCAGGGCATTCCACTTGAACGCTCGACCGCCAGGAATATCGCCGAGCAAGTGGTTGAACAGGTACAGGCGTCGCTCGAAGCCTGGCGCCACCTTGACCGGCTCCACCTCAGGCAAGGCCGCCGTCTGCTTAGCCACTACCGGCAGGCGCACGGCGGGCGCGTAGATCTCGTAGCGCTCACGCAGACGCTCGCCGTCGAGCTTGTAGGTCACCTCCACCTGGTTGACGTAATCCGGGTACAGGCCGAACACCGGGATGCCGCCATAGGTCCAGAGTGAACGGTCAGACACCTCGTAGGTGATATCCACACCGCGTTCGCCGCGCCCCAGCACCCGCACATGGGCAGCGCTGATGACCCGGCCACCGTCGCGGATGATGGCGGTCAGCGGCGCCAGCCGATAGGGGTTGACCACCACGTCGCCGAGCAAGGCTTCGTTACGCTCCGGAACCTTGGCGGTGATGCAGGCGCCTTCGGGCAGATCAGGGGTTTCAGTCTTGGCATTCATGGCAAAGCTCCTTGTTCAGAAGTCGTAACGGGCGGTGGCGCCGACGGTGCGCGGGGTGCCGAGCACACCGGCATAGCCGCCGTTGGCGGAGTTCCACAGGCTGGTGAAGTAGGTCTTATCGCCGGCGTTCTTCACCCACAGCGACAGGTCGAGGACGCCATCGCCCTGGTCCAGGCGCACGCCGCCGGAGAGGTTGACCAGCGCGTAGCTGGGGATCTGGCCGTAGTCGGAATCGTCGATGGTGCCCACCGCCCGGGAGCGGAAGGCGTAGCTGGCGGTGACGTAAGGCTCGACGCGGTCGGTCAGTTGCCACTTGTACTGGGCATTGAGGTTGGCGATGTACTTGGAAGCCCCGACTACCTGGTGCCCGGAGAGGTCGCACGTGGCGGCCGGGTTGGCCAGGCTCACCTCTGGCGGGCAAGGCGCGTCGTCGTAGTCGGTGTAACGCACGTCGTTCCAGGAACCGTTGAAGTTCAGGGTCAGGCCCCGCACCGGCAAGGCGGTGGCTTCGAACTCCAGGCCACGGGAGCGCACGCTGCCGGCATTGGCCAGGTACTGAACGCGGTTGACCTGGTCATAGACATTGGCCTGGTAGCCGTGCACTTCGGCCCAGAACAGGTTGGCGTTGAGCAACAGCCGATTGTCCAGCAGGGTGCTCTTGACCCCGAGTTCGGCATTGTTGATCCGCTCGGTGCCGACCAGCAGGGAGTCGGTGCCCAGGCGAGGGGCGGCCCCGACGGTGAGGTTGATGCCGCCGGACTTCTCGCCATGGGACAGCGAGGCATAGCCGAGCACATTGGGGTTGAAGCGGTAGCTCAGGCTCAGCAGGCCAGAAGGGCTGAAGCTGTACTGGTTCAAGTCGCCCGAGTCATAGGCCCCCGCCCTGCCTTCGCGCGCTGCCGCCGCGGCGCCGCTGACCGGCGCGCCACCGACTGGCGCATCGCGCTCGACCCAGGCGCTCTTTTCTTCATAGGTGCCGCGGATGCCAGCGGTGAAATCCAGCTTGTCGGTGACATGCCAGGTGCCCTGGGCGAACAGTGCATAGCTGTCGGTCTCGATATGGCCATCGCCCAGACTAGCGACATTGGCCAGGGCGCCATCCGGGGTGGCGTTCCAGATGTCTGCTTGGGGCCCGTAATAGTTGAAGGAGTGGTTGTCCAGGTCCTGCTTGAAGTAATAGGCGCCCAACACATAGTCAAAGGCGCCACCCGTAGGCGAGGCCAGACGGATCTCCTGGGAGTACTGCTTGTCGCGCACTGAGACGCCGGCGTTGTACGACGCCGGAACATTGAGGCCGTCGTCGTTGCGCGGTGTGAAGTCCCACCAGCGGTAGGCGGTGATGGACGTCAGGGTGAAGTCATTGGGCAGGGTCCAGTTGGCCTCCACCGAGGTGCCGCCCTGGAACACCGTCACCTGCTGGTCGGCATCGAAATTGACCTTGCGGTCCTTGCCCGACACCAGGGTCGCGCCCGCCGCAGCCGCCAGGCTCTCGTAGCGGTTCACACCGTTGATGGTCGGCCCAGTGCTGTAGAGGCTGAGAATGCCGTTGTTGGAGTCTTCTTCGTTGTATTCGCCGATCCAGCGCAGGTTGAAGGTATCGCTGGGCTGGAACAGCAACTGGGTGCGAAAGCCCTGGCGCTTGCCACCATTGAGGTCATCGCCGTTATAGACGTTCTTCACATAACCGTCGTCCTCGGTGCGGTAGGCGCTGATGCGTCCGGCGAGGGTATCGGTGAGGGGCCCGGAGAAACTGCCCTGGGTCTGCCAGTAGCCGTCCTCGCCCAGGGATGACTGGATGCTGCCCTCGGTATGGAAGGTTGGTTTGCGCGTGGTGATGTTGAGCACACCAGCGGTGGTGTTCTTGCCGAACAGCGTGCCTTGGGGGCCACGCAGCACTTCGAGCTGCTCCACGTCCAGCAGGTCGAATACGGCCATGCCCGGACGCCCCAGATAGACGTTGTCCAGGTAGACGCCGACGCTGCCTTCCAGGCCATCGCTGGCCGGGTTGTTGCCCAGCCCGCGGATGGAAATGCTCGACTGCCGCGCATGTACATAGGCGACGTTGGTGCTGGGCACCAGCTGTTGCAGATCCTGCACTCGGTAGATGCGTTGGGTTTCCAGGGTCTCGCTATTGAGCACACTGATCGGGGTCGGCACGCTCTGCGAGGTTTCCTCACGGCGGCGGGCGTTGACCGTGACAGTGCCAAGCTTGGCCTCCTGCTCGGCTGCAGGCGCGGCACTGACCACCTCATCGGCAACACTGGGCAGGCTGATGCCGGCGCTGCCCAGCAGCACGGCAGCGGCCAGAGGTTGTAGGGAAAACACCGACGCGCGCGCCGGCCACTTGGAAAGTCGGGACATGCAATGCTCCTTGGGCACGAGCCTTGGCGAGCATTTCCGTTGGCGGAACCGAATCGCGTGGCAAACGTTTATTCTTTAAATGAATATAAATATTTGTAATTCATATTTTGTGGAATAAGAGAGTCCCTTTATAAGGGTGCTAACCCTGAGCAGCAATTGCATTTCACCGAAACTTTTAATGTAGAAAATGCATATAGACCTTCGGCAACTCCGACACTTCATCGCCCTCGTGGAACACCGCAGCTTCGTTGCGGCCGCCGCGGCGGTGAACCTTTCGCAATCGGCCTTCAGCCGCAGCATCCAGACGCTGGAACACAACGTCGGCTGCCGCCTGGTCGATCGCGCCAGCAAAGAGTTGGTGCCGACCCGCCAGGGCTTGCTGGTGCTGGAGCATTCGCGCCGGCTGGTGCACGGCGCGCACAACCTGGTCAACGAGATCAACCAGTTCAACGGCGCCACCACCGGCGTGGTGCGCTTCGGCTCGGGGCCAGCACCAGCGGGCGGCCTGGTGCCGCGCGCGGTGGCGCGCTTCGTCAGCGAGTTCCCGGGGGCGCGCACGTGCTTCCAAGTGGATAATTGGCAGGCGCTGAACCGCCGCCTCATGGCCGAGGAGATCGAATTCTTCGTCGCCGATACCAGGCAGTTCGAAGCTGACCCGGACTATCGGGTACACAAGCTCGCACCACAGCGCTGGGACTTCTGCTGCCGTGCCGGCCACCCCTTGGCCGAGCGTGCCGTGGTGCATGCACGGGACCTGTTCGACTACCCCCTGGCCACCACCTTCCGCCCACCGAACATCCGCAAGGTGCTGGCCGACCTCAGCGGTCGCCAGGATTTTGCGCCCAGTGTGGAATGCGAGCACGGCTATGCCCTGCTCAATGTGGTGATGCACTCGGACACCATCGGCATCGCCTGCAGAGGCAACTTGCGGCCTTATCAGGTAGACCAGGGCTTGGTGGCATTGGAGCTGGTGGACCTGCCGGAAGACCAAGAGGCGTTCTATACCCGCTATGGCATCGTCAGTCGGCTGGGGTATGGACTGTCACCGCTGGCGCAGTCGCTGGTGAATCAGTTGATCGCCTGTGATGGGGAGTGCTGAAAAAGGATTGCACCTCCTGTCCCTGTAGGAGCGGCAGTTCGGCGCCCCTACAGGTTCCGCGCCATGCTCAAACAGGGTCAGTCCTTGCGCACCGTACGGCTCAACTGCCCATCCACCCCCACCGGCACCTCTCCGGCCAGGGTCACCCGGCGCACAGTGCGCGGCTGGGTACCGTAATCATCCACAGCGTAGTGCTGGGTCGCGCGGTTGTCCCAGATGGCCACGTCGCCTGCCTGCCAACGCCAGCGCACAGTGTTCTCCAGACGGGTGACATGGCTTTGCAGTACGGCGAACAGGTGTGCCGAATCCGACTTTGAATAGCCCTTGAGGTGCTTGACGAAGTGCCCCAGCAACAAGGTGCGCTCACCGCTGATCGGGTGCACGCGCACCACCGGATGCTCGGTCTCGTACACGGTGGAGGTGAAGACCTTGCGGTAGCGCTCCAACTTTTCGGCGCTGACGTTCGGACGAACGCCAGCATAGTCGTATTCGTTGCTGTGTACGGCCCAGAGCTTGTCGGCCAGCTCACGCAATGGCTCGGGCAACTCCTGGTAGGCCGCAGCGGTATTGGCCCAGACCGTGTCGCCACCGGAAGCCGGCGCGACCACGCTGCGCAGCACCGATGCTTTAGGATAGGCGTCGACAAAGGTGACATCCGTATGCCAGGAATTGGCTCGCTGGCCGTCGGCGCCATCAAGCTGCAGAAGGAAACTACTGCCTTCATGCACCGGCACTGTCGGGTGGGCGACGGGGTCGCCCAGCAGCTTGGCGAAGGCCTCCTGCTCCTGGTCATCCAGGTGGGTCTGACCACGGAAGAAGATCACCTTGTGCTCGACAAGCGCGGCCTGGATCGCTTCGACAGTGGCGGGATCCAGGTCGGCGGCCAACCTCACGCCTCGGATCTCGGCGCCAATGCGTCCGGCAATTGGCTGGATGTCGAGCTCGACGGTTTGCGGCTGTGTAGCCAGTGCGGCAGTGCTCATACTGTGGTCCTCACAGTCAGGGGGTGGGGGTCGGAATCGGTCTGGGTTCAGCGTGAAGCTTGCACGGCCTGCTCGGTCTGCAGGGCGGCATCGAGAAAGCGTGGTTCGATCCACTCGGAAACCTGGAAGCCGCGCCGGATCAGGCGCTCCTTGGCCGCCAGGTCCACGCCTTGCTGCAGCAGGGCGACGAATTCGGCATCCAGGTGCGGATCGAAGTAGCGGGCCAGGTCTTCGGTGGCCAGGTCATCCTTGAGGATCACCTTCGGGTAATTGGCCAGGTTCGACACCAGGTCCACATAGGCATCCCGGTTGTTCTCGTCACGCAGCCAGGTCACGCCCTGCTGCTGCGCCTTGACCAGTCGTGCGACCAGGTCAGGGTGCTGGCGGATGAAGTCGCCCGTGCCGATCAGGACCGACTGAGTGCTGCCCGCGCCTTCCAGGTCCCGCGAGTTCACCGGCAACTCGACCAAACCACGGTCACGCAGGGCCAGCAGGCTGGAAAGCCCCCAGGTGGCGTCGATCTGCTTGGCCGCAAGCGCGGCGTTGGCGGCGTTGAAATCCAGGTTGATGACCTTCAGGTCGCGCTCGCTCAGGCCCTGGCTAGCCAGGGCGCTGGCGAACGACAGTTGGTTGGCGGTGCCACGGAACACCGCCACGCGTTTGCCCTTGAGGTCCTGCAAGGTCTTGATGCCCGAGCCCGGCACCACGCCGAGGTAGCTTTTCACGCCCCGTACACCAGCGGAAAGCACGCGGGTATCCAGCCCATTCGCCTTGCCGATGATCGCGGCCAAGTCGCCCAAGTAGGCGAAGTCCACCTGACCGTTGGCCAGGGCTTCATTGATCACGGGACCGGCGCCCTTGAAGAAGCGCCAGTCGATGTGGATGCCGTCCTTGGCAAACTCTTTCTCCAGCAACTGCTGGCTGCGCAGTACATCCACCACACCACCACCACTGTGCTGGCTGCCAGCACTCAGGTCAGGCACGGCGATGCGGATGGCTTGCGGTTGGGCCGTCTGGCTGGACTGGGCCACCAACGGGAACGCTCCCAGCAGCCCGATCAACACGGGAGAAGCAAAGGCACTGAGCACTTGGTTGAACAGGGTTTTCATAGGGAGGCTCCTTGGCAGGCTGCCACCGGCGACTACCGGCGCTATGGCCTGAAACCTAGGCGCCTCTGCTTGGAGTCAACAAAGATTAAAAATTCATTTTTTAATAACTATTAGCAATGAATCAGGCAGCACGCGGCTCTCAGCGAAGCTTGCAGAAAGCGCATAAAAAATATGAGGGAAACGCAACGGCAAAGCCTTCCGGACAGCACTGCTGCGTGCTCTTATCTCTTGAAGTCATTAGTGGATATTTTTAATTCCATAAATGCATAACCTAACAACCACAACGCGAGAGATGCCCGATGAGCCGTATCCTGACTTCAGGGCCCGCCATTCCCGCTCTGCCCCGGCTGCGGGTGAACATGGATCGTCTGCTGCCCTGGCTGTTGCCGCTGGCCCTGGCTCTGCTCTGGGTCGTTGCCAGTCGCTTGCACTGGATGAGCGAACAGATCCTCCCCGCCCCCTCACTGGTCTGGCAGAGCGCGCTGGAGTTCGGTTCGGGCGAACTCTGGGAGCACCTGTGGATAAGTCTGCAGCGTCTGGTCTGGGGCCTGCTTGCGGGGATCACCGGCGGCCTGCTGCTGGGCACCTGGCTGGGTGCCTCGAGACGCGCCGAAACCCTTGTGTACCCAAGCTTCGTGGCCCTGGCGCAGATTCCCACGCTGGCCTGGATCCCCCTGTTCATGCTGTTCTTCGGGATCGGCGAGTTGCTCAAGCTGGTGGTGCTGGTCAAGGCCGTGGTGGTGCCTGTGACGCTGCATACCCTAGTCGGCGTACGCGATGCCCAGCCAAAGCTGCGTGAAGCCGCCGCCGCCCTGCGCCTTCCCCCTCACCTGCTGTTCCTGCGGTTGCTGCTGCCGGCCGCCCTGCCCGCCTTTCTGGCCGGGGTGCGCCTGGCCCTGGCCACCGGCTGGACCTCCTTGCTGGCCGTGGAGCTGCTGGCGTCGAGCGAAGGCATTGGCTACCTGATGGTCTGGGGCCGGCAGTTGTTCATGCTCGACCTGGTGTTTCTGTGCATCTTGTTGATCGGCCTGATCGGGGCGGTGATGGACCGTAGTTTCAGCCTGGTCGAGCGATACCTGTTGCATTGGCCGCAAGCCGCCACCGGTGAACAGCGCCAGCAATACCAGGCGCGGGGCTGGCAACGCCTACAAGGTGCGCTGCTGCCGTTGGCACTGCTGTTCCTCTGGCAAGCCTGCAACAGCTTCGGCTGGGTCGACGCCAATATCCTCACCTCGCCACTGGAAGTCCTGCGCAGCCTGGCCAGCGGCCTGGTCGACGGATCGCTGCCCGAGGCCCTGCGCCTGAGCCTGCAACGCACGCTGGCGGGCTTGCTGCTGGGTGGCGGTACCGGTTTCCTGCTGGGCCTGCTGCTGGGGTTGTCGGGCACCGCCGAGCGCCTGTTCGGTCCTAGCCTGTCAGCCCTGCGCCAGGTCGCGATCTTCGCCTGGGTGCCACTGCTCACGGCCTGGTTCGGCCTGGGCGAAGGCGCCAAGGTGGTGTTCGTCAGCCTGGCGGCCTTCTTCCCGCTGTTCATCGCCACCCAGCGTGGCATCGCCAGCCTGTCGCCACAATTGGGCGAAGCAGCCCGCACCCTACGCCTGGACCTGCCACACCGCCTGCGCCTGCTGGTCCTGCCGGGTGCCGCCCCGGCGATCTTCGCCGGCCTGCGCCTGTCATTGATTTACGCCTGGCTGGGTACCATCGGCGCGGAATACTTCATGCCCTCGGACGGTGGCATCGCCAGCCTGATGATCGGTGCTCAACAACTGTTCCGCATGGACCAGGTCATGGCGGCCATGGTCCTGATCGGCCTGATCGGCGCCCTGCTGGGCAACCTCGGACAACGCCTTGAATCGCGCGCCACGCGCTGGAGAAACGCATGAACGCCTTCAACACCTCGGCCCTGGAAGCGGCCAACCAGCCACACGCTATCCCACCTCTGGTCAGTTTCGAACGGGTCGGCAAGGTCTTCTCGGTGGATGGCCAGGCGTTCGAGGCCATCCATGACTTCAACCTGGCGATCAACGAAGGCGAGTTCATCGCCATCGTCGGCTCCAGCGGCTGCGGCAAGTCCACCCTGCTGCGCCTGCTGGTGGGCCTGGACACCGACTTCAGCGGCACCATCCACGTCGACGGCAAGCCGGTCAGCGGCATCGGCGCAGAGCGCGGCATCGTCTTCCAGGAACACCGGCTATTCCCCTGGCTGACCGTAGCGCAAAACATCGAGCTGGGGCTGGTCAACGAAAAGCTCAACCAGGGTGAGCGTGCCCGCAAGGTCCGTGAATTCATACATCTGGTCGGCCTTACCGGCTTCGAGTCGGCGTACCCACATCAGCTTTCCGGCGGCATGGCCCAACGCGTGGCCATCGCCAGAGGGCTGGTGGCGAGCCCGCGTATCCTGCTGCTGGACGAACCCTTCGGCGCCCTCGACGCCCTGACCCGCCAACAACTGCAGGATGAGTTGCTGGCTATTCGCGAGCGCTCCGGGGTCACCACCTTGCTGGTGACCCATGATGCCGAGGAGGCCACCTACCTGGCTGACCGGGTCATAGTGCTGGAGCCGCGCCCGGGGCGCATCAAGGCGGTGGTGGATATCGACCTGCCCCACCCGCGCCAGCGCACCGGTGTGGCCTTGCACGAGCTGCGCGAAAAAGTCCTGCACCAGATCACCGGCGCCGACGGCTACCGTCGGGCGCCAGCGCTGCGCGTCGAAGGGCTGCGACCGGAGTTCATCGCCCTGTAGGCGTCAAATCAGCTCCAGTCAGCTGCCGGGAAAAAGCGCTCGACCAGGCTTTCATGCTGAACCCGCTCGGCATAGGCCTGACGGTCGAAAAGCTGTCCAGTGCGCAAGTCATAGATGGGTTCGTCAGCGGGCTTCTGCACCTCGCGCAGCCTCACTTTGATGAACTGATAGCGTTCACCCCGCACCTCACGCACCGACTCGACGCGAAAATACTTGCCCGGGGTGAAAATGACCTCCGCCTCGATAGGGTGCATGGACATCGGCGCGATCGGCACGCCGCTGTGGTGCCCACCGCCCACCAGCTCGTAGACCACCGAAGTGTCATCGAACACATTGGTGTGTTCCAGGGATGAGCCGGCCATGACCCGCGGCGAAACAAAGGACTGGAGCAC
The DNA here is from genome assembly GCF_054889225.1 of Pseudomonas sp. X10. Classification (NCBI taxonomy): domain Bacteria; kingdom Pseudomonadati; phylum Pseudomonadota; class Gammaproteobacteria; order Pseudomonadales; family Pseudomonadaceae; genus Pseudomonas; species Pseudomonas sp. X10. Next base: position 5,489,510 of record NZ_CM142677.1, read on the forward strand.
ATAGGGATTCTCGGTGAACGAGGTGATGTCGGTACTGACCAACACATCGCCTGCATGCAAATCACCGGTACGGTAATGCGCCCCACCCGTTGCGCGATGGTTATTGCCACCACGCCACAGGCGCGAGGCGTTGCTCCTGGGCAGCGGCTCCAGCGAGTCGAACAGCAGCGTCAGGTACGCAGGCAGGTCTTCGTCGGGCAACCCCTCGGCAATCGACTTGCCGTAGCGGAACAGGTTGTTCACCTGGGACATCTCGCTGCTGTAGGTCATCAGCAACATGTTGTGCAACTCGTCCTGCTGGCGAAAGGTGTAGTGACGCTTGCCGTCGTGCTCGACATAACGGTATCCGTGCTCATCCACTTGAGGCGCTTGATCGACACCAAGTTCCGGGAAGTTCGCCTGTTCGAGCAAGGCCCGCTGCCGTGCCTCGATATCATTGGACATCTGCCAACAGAACTCGTCATTGGGCTGCATATAGACGTCCCAGAAGTCCGACTGCAATGTCCCCAGCTCTTCGCCCGGGGCGAGCAGTTGCCACCGCCCCTCGTTATCAGGACGCACCGGCAGATTGGGTAGCAGTCCATAGGGGTCTTCATCGCGCACCACCAACCAGCTGGGCAGCGTCGGGTTGTAGCGCACCCGCAGCGACATGTCCTGCATCTCGATCCAGGTGGCGCCATCGTCGGTCACGCTGACACCCCTGAGCACCCCTTGGGTTTGCGCAGGCTCGAAGAGGATGCGGTTGGCATCGAGGTCTGCCACGTCCTCGCCCACCCCCTCCACCGCCAGCCAGGTATCTGGCTTGGCCAAACGCTCATGGGGTGGTGCGCGATAGGTCATGGCCTTGACGCCCAGCCCCACGTCGATGATGGAGAACGCCACCACCAGGGCATCGCCGACGGCCGAAAGGATCGCGCTCTTTCGCTCACCGGCCGAATGGGCGCGCACCGCCGCGTCGATGTCCAGCGTCAGGCGCGCGGTACCCGCACCGAGCATCGCCAGGCCAATCGGCCAGGCGACCGGCGCAAAGCCGCCGAACACGTGGATGAAGGCACCCAGGTAGCCACGCCAGAGCTGCTTGCGCAGGTCACTGTTGCTGATCATTTCGTCCTGGCTGACGTGCAGATCGGCCTTGGCCCAGGCCTGCAGCTCGACGAACAGATCCTGCTCCAGCGCACGCCCTTCGCCGAACGGCCATTGCGGGTCAGAGGATGTGCCGCTACGGCTACGCAGCAGTTGCAGATGGGCCTCACGCTCGGCCTGGGTCGATCGATGGTCGCTGCGGTGCACGGCATTGAACCAGACCAGCGCATCGTCCGCCGCCAAACGGGCGGCGACCCAGGCTGTCAGCACCGCACGATCGGCGAAGGCTTGCAAAGGGGTAGACGTAGTGGGCGTATACAGCACCACACGACCGTCGGCATGCTGGAAGGTGACCAGGTGCCCTGCACCTCCGACCAAGTAGTGTTGCAGGTGCAGGCCAGCGCTGTTGTCGACACCGTGCAGAGTGCCCAGGATTGCCAGCGTGACCGGCTGGCCCTGCTCGAGCCCAAGCCAGGCGAACAGACGCTGGCGATCGATGTCTTCCAGCAACCCCTCGCGCACTGCCATGTCGATCGAAGCAAGCAAGCGCGCCTTGGCCAGCAGCGCAAAGTCCTGGCCTTCCTGGCTCCAGAAACGTTCGCTGCGCTGGCGGACCTCAGACGCGAAGTCCAAGGCCCAGAGGTCATCCATCACCTTCTGCGGGTCCAGCGCAAGTTGGTTGGTGGCGTCATATAGCCCGGCATTGCCATCCTGCGTATAGAACCCGCCATACAGCGGCAGGGTATCCGGCGCGGCCTGGAAACCGCCGTCGAAACGCCGAATCAGCAACTCGGTGAAGCGTATTGATTCGCGCGGCTTGCCACTATGGCTCCAACCGGTGAAGGTCGGCGCACTGACCGCGCTGTCGAACACGTGCCACCATATCTTGTCGGGGTCGAGCGTCTTGCCGGTGTGCTGGTGCAGGTACTCGCCGGCCACCTTGTGCGCCAGGCCGTAGAGATCAGGCCAGGCGTCCAGGTAGCGGCGAGCCTTGTCCATCAGCGCATGTCCGTCCTTCAATGACATCAGGCTGAGGGCGTAGTGTTCGAGGTCGATTGCCATTTTGAAGCTCCTTGCTCCGGCTTGGGGGAGCAAGGATTTGACAGTCAACGACGCAGGCCTTGGCGGTAGCGAGATGACACCTGCGCTGGGCTCGAACGCAGTAACGCTGGGTGGCCCGCTAGAGCGTGCTCAGGTACTCCCAGGGATAGATACCGCGATCATGCCCATCGCTGAATATCAGTTGCACGCCATAGCCTTGCAGCTCAAGACGCTCCAGGCGAACCCCCGCCTGAACCGTAGAGATGCCCCCACGCAACCTTGCCGCCCGGCATTGCGAACAGGGGCAGGCAGCGCGCAGTCGGGCATGGCTGATCACCTGCAGGGTGTCCGCCCACTGCAGCGCCAGATCGCCTTGCCCGCGCAGGTTTTGCAGCGCGCTGGGAGCATTCATCAAACGGCTCCCTGCAACTGCGCCAGGGCGATCCGCACCGCCTTGCGCACCTCCGGATCACTATCGGCCTCGGCGTTGCGCAGCGCCGGCAAAGCGTCGCCGTCACCCAGCTCACCCAGCGCCAATGCGGCCTCCTTGCGCAGGTTGGCGATACCATGGCCGAGCAACTCGGCCAAGCCGGCCAGCGCCTGGCGATAACGCAGCCGCCCAAGCGAGCGCGCGGCGCGCAGGCGTACCTGCCAATAGGCATCGTCCAGGGCTGCCACCAGCGCCGGACCAGCCTGGTCATGGCCAACCTTGCCCAGGGTGGTGGCGGCTTCCTCGCGCACCTGCCAGGCCTGGTCGCCCAAGGCGGCGGTCAGGGCCGGCAACACGCTGGCATCGCGGGCAAGGCCCAGGGCGCCGATGACGGCACGCCGCACCTCAGTATCCGCCTCCTGCGCGGCGAGCTGCGCCAGGGCCGGCAAGGCCGGCTGGTGCTTGAGCCAGCCGAGGATGCCCACCGCCTCCCGGCGCACCGCAGCGTCAGGGTCGTGCAGCGCCCTCAGCGCCGGACCGGCGGCCTCTTCCAAGCGCAACTCTCGCAGGGCCCGCAAGGCACTGGCACGCACGAAGGCATCAGCGTGGGCCGCCCATGGCAGGATCAGTTGACCGGCATCCAGGCTCTTCAATTCGCTGAGGCTCTGGGCCGCCGCCAGACGCACCGGCTCGGCGGCATCAGCCAACGCTGCGCAGAGTGCCTGCACCACCTCGGGCTCTTCCCAGGCTTCGAGCAGCCGCGCCGCCTCGGCGCGCACCTCGGCGGCGTTGTCGACCAACAGGGCATCGGTCAGCCACGGCAGGCCATCGGGGTCTTCCAGGTCAGCCAGCTCGATCAGGGCAATGCGTCGCACGCCCTCGTCGGTAGCGGTCAGACGTGGCAGCAGTTCAAGGATGTCGGGGTTGTCAGTCGTACGGTCGGTCATAGGGCAATTCGCAATGGCGGATGGTCGTTGGGCAGCCCCAATGGCGTCAGGCGTGGCAGTTCGCGGCCTTCTTCATGGCGAAGCAGTTCCAGGCAATGACGCTTGAGGTGGGTGAAGCCGGGGCTGGTGAGCAAGCTGGTGCGGCGTGGCCGGGGAAAGTCCAGGCGTAGGTCTTCGATGAAGCGCCCGGGACGCGGGCTCATCACCAGGATGCGGTCGGCCAGGAACAACGCTTCGTCGATGTCATGGGTGACGAACACCACGGTGGTGCGGATGCGCGTCCAGATGTCCAGCAACAGCTCCTGCATCCGCGAGCGGGTCTGGGCGTCGAGAGCGCCGAAAGGCTCGTCCATCAACAGCAGGCGCGGGCGATTGATCAGCACACGGGCGATCTCGGCGCGCTGCTGCATGCCCCCAGAAAGCTGGCTGGGCCAACGATTGGCGAAATCGCCCAGGCCGACCAACTGAAGAAACTCGGCAGCACGACGGCGCCGTTCCACCTTGCCCTCGCCCTGCATCTTCAGGCCGAAGGCGACATTGTCGAGCACACTGCGCCAAGGCAGCAGGGTATGGTGCTGGAACACCATACCGCGCTGCGGCGAAGGCCCGTCGATGGCATGGCCATCCACTTCGAGCCGCCCGGCACTGGGCGTCAGGTGCCCGGCCAGGGCGCCCAGCAGGGTCGACTTGCCACAGCCAGACGGCCCAAGGATGCAGACGAACTCGCCCGACGCAATAGAGAAGTCCAGTGCCTGCACGGCTTCGAAAGCCTCACGCCCCTGGCCCAGGCGGATGGACAGCCCACGGGCATCGATCCGCCCCGGCTCGGCAACCTGTTGATAACTGCTCATCAGGCGTTCCTCCGAACGTGGTACCAAGGAGTCGCCAACGCGCCCAGGCGTTTGACCAATGCGCTGCTGCCCATGCCGAGCACGCCTATCAGCAGCATGCCGACCACGATGTCTGGATAGTTCTGCAAGGTGTAGGACTCCCAGGTGTAGTAGCCAATGCCGAACTGACCCGAAATCATCTCGGCGGTGACCAGGCAGAACCAGGAGGTGCCCATGCCGATGGCCAGCCCCGTGACAATGCTCGGCGCCGCACCCGGCAAGATCACTTCGCGCAGGATGGCCAGCCGGCCGGCGCCCAGGCTGCGTGCCGAAGCGACCAGGCGCGGGTCCACCGCCTCGACCCCATGAATGGTATTGAGCAGGATCGGGAACAGCGCGCCGGTAAAGGTGATGAACACCATGGACGCCTCTGACGACGGGAACATCAGGATCGCCAGCGGAATCCAGGCCACCGCCGGAATCGGCCGCAGTACCTCCAACGGCGGCAGCAGGCTGTCTTCGGCCCATTGCGAACGACCGATCACCAGCCCCAACAGCACGCCCAGCAGCGCAGCAGTGAGGTAACCGGCGAACACCCGTGACAGGCTGCTAGACAGGTGCGACAACAGCTCGCTGGAGTGCAACAACCGCCAGGCAGCGTCCAACACAGCGGCAGGCGTGGGCACATAGGTGAAGGTGAACAGCCCCAGGTCCAGGCGCGCGTTGGCCGCCAGTTGCCAGAACAGCAGGCAAGCACCCAGCGAAGCCAAGCGCAGGGGCCAACGGTAGAGGGTTGCACTCATCGAACGTCTCCCGAAGGTGCCCTTCTCTCCCAAGAAGGAAGGGCTGCCTTAATCAGTGCCGGGCCACCAGCTTCTGGTTAGGGCTGACGAAGTCCAGCGCAGTGCCGCCATGCTGCCTGGCGTATTGTTCGGCTTGGTCCTTGAGCAGGAAGGCCGACAGTTCACCCTTGTCGTTGCGCACGAACCAGGCCTGGTTGGCCAGCAGCTTGATGCCGCTGTCGGCCGCCTGGGCATAGATGGCGCGGATGTCCTTGCCTTCCTCCTCCAACTGCGCCAAAGCGCTCAGCGCGGCCTGCGGCGAAGCGTAGTGGCGGACCTTGTCCTCACCGCGCACCCAGATTTGCGCCAGGCGGCTGAAGTCCGTGATCGGTTTGCCAGTCAGTGCGTCGTTAGCCTTCAGCGGCAGCGGGTCGTAGTTCTTCAGGGCCTTGTCGTAGTCCAAACCGGCCTGTTTGAAGGCCGCGCGGATGTACTGGTCGTCGATGAACTTCGCGGTGTCCAGGCCACGGTCGGTCTTCTTCAGCAACTTGAGGGTGTCGATAGAAGTGGCCACCGCCTGGCGATATTCGGGCTTCCAGGTCAGGTCGCGAGTCTGCAGGCCGAGCGGGCCATGGAACAGGTAGTTCACCTCCGCTTCGATGCCGGTGACCTTCTCGATCAGCTCGCTGTACTTCTCCGGTTCGGCAGCGAACAGCCGGTCAGCCTCAAGGCTGGCGCGCAAGTAGGCAGTGACCACTTCCGGGTACTGCTTCGCATAGTCCGCATCCACCAGAGCGCCATGCATCGTCGGGGCATCGGCCTGGGAGCCGTCATAGATCTTGCGGGCGAAGCCACGGTTGGGGAACAGCTCGGCGAACGGCACGAAGTCGGCATGGGCCTCGATACGGTTGCTGCGCAGGGCGGAGCCCGCAATCTCCGGGGCCTGGGCGATGATGCGCACGTCCTTCTGCGGGTCCCAGCCCTGGGCGGCGACGGCACGCAACAACATGCCGTGGGCGGTGGAGGCGAAGGGAACGGAGATGGTCTTGCCCTTGAGCTCGGCCAGCGACTGCACACTGGAAGTCGCCGGCACCACGATGCCGTTGCCGCTGCCACGGATACTGCCCGACAGCACAGTGATGAACAGGCTCTGCTTGCCCGCATCCAAGTGCGCCACGCCGTTGAAGGAGCCAGGGAAGTCAGCCATGGCGCCGAAATCCAGCTTGCCGGCGACCATCTCGTTGGTCAGCGGCGCGCCGCTGGTGAAGTTCTTCCACTCCACCTTGTACTCGGCATCCTTGTACTTGCCGTCGCGGGGCAGGTATTTGTCGAGCAAGCCCAGCTCGCGGATGAGCAGGCCACCGGTGGCGCAGTTGATGGTGGTGTCCTGGGTGCCGATGGCGACGCGAATGGTCTGCGCGCTGGCGCTCAGGCTGAAGATCGCCAGCGCGAGGCCGGCCACGGTTGCAGTAAGGCGCATGGGTGTTTCCCCTCGAATCTATAGGTATTGGAATCGTCTCCGCCACACGGCTGGGTGGTGGGAAACGAGGGGGCTTGCGGTTGGGGCGTCCGGTGGTTGGCCGGATGGCGTGTCGCTTATGGAGCCGGTCAGCGCAGCAGGTAGGGGATCTCCACCTTCACCGCACCGGTCGGGCAATCCTTCTCGCACGGCATGCAGTACCAGCATTCGTCGAAGGCCATATAGGCCTTCTGGGTGGCCGGGTTGATTGCCAGCAGGTCCATGGGGCAGACCTCGACGCAGACGGTGCAGCCTTTTTCGGCGATGCACTTGTCTTCGTCGATGGTGACCGGCGCGCTGCTACGGAAGAAGATTTCCTGGGGTTGATGGGCCATTTCACGGTGTCCTTGGAGCCTGTGGCTCTCGTTCTATTCAGGGTCTGCACAACATTCGTAGGGGCTGGCGCCATATATCCCGGGTGCCTGGTCTGGCCTCATCGCGGGCAAGCCAGCTCCTACAGGGGCATGCACGGATCAGGCAGCCGCATCAGCCTTTACCCGCAGCCGGTCATATGCCTGCTGCTCCTGTGCATCCAGCGGGATCAGGTAGGGCTCCACCGGCGTCTTGAAACTGGTCATGCGCCCGTCCTCGCCCTTCTTCAGATGGCAATGGCAGAACCACTCAGCGTCGTTGCGCTCGGGGAAGTCCACCCGGTGGTGATACAGGCCCCAACGGCTCTCCTCACGGAACAGCGAAGCCCGCGCAGCCATCTCGGCACAGTCGCGGATGACCGAGACCTCCATCGCCCGCATCAGCTCATGGGGATTGCTGGCCTTCATCTGCGCCAGGTCTTGCTCGATCTCGGCGAAACGCGCCAGGCCGATCTCCATCTTCTTGGTCACTTTGGGTGGCTGCAGGTAGTCGTTGACCATGCGCCGCAGCTTGTACTCCACCTGGGCTGGCGGCAGGCCATGCTCACGGTTGAGCGGTGCGAACACCCGCGCTCGCTCGCGCGCCACTTGTTCGGCATCGACCTCGGCGAACGCACGGTCGGCCACGTAGTGCGCCGCGTTGCGGCCGGCGAACCAGCCGTAGGTGAAGGCGCCGAGCATGTAGTTGTGCGGCACGGCAGCCATGTCGCCGGCAGCATAGAGCCCCTTGACGCTGGTTTCGGCCTTCTCGTTGACCCATACACCCGACGCCGAATGGCCTGAACAGAAGCCGATCTCGGAGATGTGCATCTCGACCATATGCTGGCGGTAGTCGGTGCCCCGGTTGTTGTGGAACTGGCCACGGCTGGGGCGCTCGTTGCTGTGCAGGATCTCTTCGATGGTCTGGATGGTTTCCTCGGCCAAGTGGTCCAACTTGAGGAACACCGGGCCGTTGCCACCTTCGAGCTCCTGGTGGAACTCCCACATCATCTGCCCGCTCCAGTAGTCGCACTCGATGAAGCGCTCGCCCTTCGCGTTGGCGGTATAGCCACCCAAGGGACCGGTGACGTAGGCACAGGCCGGGCCGTTGTAGTCCTTGATCAGCGGGTTGATCTGGAAGCACTCCAGGTTCGCCAGCTCAGCACCCGCGTGATAGGCCATGGCGTAGCCGTCGCCAGCGTTGGTCGGATTTTCGTAAGTGCCCATCAAGTAGCCCGAGGACGGCAAGCCCAGGCGCCCGGCGGCACCGCAGGCGAGAATCACCGCCTTGGCGCGGATCACCCGGAACTCGCCACTGCGACAATCGAAGCCCATCACCCCGGCGGCGGCACCTTCAGCGTCCAGCAGCAGACGGGTGCAGACCATACGGTTGCTGATCTCCACCCGAGCGCGCTTGAGCTGGCGGTAGAGCACTTTCTTGATGTCGTGGCCTTCAGGCATGGGCAATACGTAGGCACCCATGTGGTGGACCTTCTTCACCGCGTAGTCGCCGGTCTCGTCCTTCTCGAACTTCACGCCCCAGCGGTCCAGTTGCTCGATGGTTTCGAAGCTGTGGGTGGCATAGGCATGCACGGCGGCTTGGTTGACGATACCGTCGTTGGCGATGGTGATTTCCTTCGTGTACTGCTCAGGCGTGGCGTGACCGGGGATGATCGCGTTGTTCAAGCCATCCATGCCCATGCTGATCGCGCCGCTGCGCTTGACGTTGGCTTTGTCCAACAGCAGAACACGCAGGTTGCGGTCCTGCTCCTTGGCCTTGATCGCGGCCATGGGGCCAGCCGTGCCGCCGCCAATGACGACGATGTCGTAATCCTGGTGTTCGATGCTCATGCCTTGGGCCCCTTCTGACGGTCGATGCGCAGGCGGTACTGGAAGGCATCGCCGCGGTAATAGAGGTGTTCGAAGTCCAGTGGCGTGCCGTCGGCGGTATGAGTCAGGCGCTCGATACGCATGATCGGCGACCCCTCCTCCACCTCCAGCGCCTGGGTCAGGTCGCTGTCGGCCAGCACGGCATCTATGGCCAGGTCGGCGTGGCCCAGCGCAATGCCGCAGTCGTTCTCCAGGACCAAGAAGATGTCGCGGGTGGCGAGGTCCGCCTTCTCCAGCTTCTCGCCCACAGCCTTCGGCAACCAGGTCAGCTCAAGCGATACCGGCTCGCGGTTGATCAGGCGCACCCGGCGGATCTCGGTGACCAAACTGCCCTCTTCCACTTGCAGGCGCGCCGCCACCAGCGGGGTTGCCGGTACATGGCGCAAGCTGCGCAGGCGGTTGATCACCTCGTAGCCCATCTGGGTCATGGACTCCGCCAAACCCTGTAGGGTGCTGACGTTCTGAAAGGCCTTGGGCTTGGCCACGAAAGTGCCCTTGCCGTGGATCTTGAAGATCAGCCCCTCCTTCTGCAGGTCGCCCAACGCCTGGCGCACGGTGATGCGGCTGACGCTGAAAGCCTTGCCCAGCTCGTTCTCCGAAGGCATGCGGCTGTGGGGTGGGTAGGTCCCGTCGAGGATACGCCCGCGCAGCAACTCCTTGAGCTGGCTGTAGAGGGGTACAGGGGAAAGGGGGAGCAGTTCGGCCATGGTCGTCTTCGCTTATGATCCTGACTTGTTATAACAAGTTGTGACGAGAGATTAGCGAACATAAGAACGACTCAGGAAATACTTTTATTGAATAAGGATATGGCTACAGCATGGCAGCCCGCCCGGCCTCCTGTAGGAGAGGGCTTGCCCGCGATCAGACGCGTAACCCTCTCTCTGTCGCAAGGTAGGCTGCACTGACGCTATCGCGGGCAAGCCCGCTCCTACAGGGCCAGGGCCGCTTCCTAGGTAAAAACAGCGACAGATCAAGACGATGGACGCCGCCAACCGAGATGGGTATCATTGCGACCCGTTGCACTCGTAGCTCAGCTGGATAGAGTACTGCCCTCCGAAGGCAGGGGTCGTGGGTTCGAATCCCGCCGAGTGCGCCATACCTGAAAAGCCCTGGGACATTTCCCGGGGCTTTTTCGTTTCTGCGCCGCTTTTGCCATTCTGTGCGACAGGTGCCGTTCAGGGGCTCCCGTCCCCCTCCCTCGTGGTGTTAGCGTGGACAGGTTTCGTCTGGTCAATCAGACACTTCTCTCCAACTGCCTGCAAAGGAATGCCCACCGCAATGGATTTCTCACTAAAGCACCTGGCCGCGACCACCCTGATGCTGGCCAGCCTCGCGTCGCTCACCACGCCAGCGCACGCCAACATCACCCCGCAACAGAGCGCAGCCATCCTCAAGAACTTCTCTGACACATCGGTCACGGATTTCAGGCAATTCCTCGGTCGCCTGGCCAAGAGCGAGCTGGCAAAGACCGACGACCTCGGCCCGACCATCAACGCCTTCCTCGACAACAAGGCGCTTTCCGCCGAACAGCAGAATGAGATCCACCGCCTGCTGGGCCTCTATGCACGGGTGAAGTACGGCACGGCCGCCACCGAAACCTTGCGTGAGTTGGTGGCGATCCCGACCTTCCAGGTCGAAGGCGTCGCGCAACATGAGAACCCCGAGTTCCTCAAGATCGCCGACAAGCTCAAGGGCCTTGCCCAGGCGTTCAACCTGAACTTCCGCAACATCGACAACCGCGTCTACGAGGTCACCCTCGAAGGCAGCGGCGACGAAGTCGTGGGCATCCACGCCCATGCCGACGTGGTGCCGGTAACCCCGGAAAACTGGGTGCTGGAAGACGGCACCCGCATCGACCCGTTCAAGGTCACCCTGATCGGCGACCGCATGTACGGTCGTGGCACCGAGGACGACAAGAACGGCATCGTGGTAGCGCTCTACGCCATGAAAATCATCAAGGAAGAGAAGCTGCCTCTGGCGCGTAACTTCAAGCTGCTGATCGACACCACCGAAGAAACCAGCGGCGACGCCATCCCCTACTACTTCGAACGCAACCCGACGCCCAACTACAACCTGGCGCTCGATGGCGGCTACCCAGTGGTGATCGCCGAGAAGGGCTACGGCACCGTCATGGCCAGTTTTGCCCGGCGTGCCGCAGTGGGCAAAGGCGCCGAGATCACCTCGATGACCGGTGGCCTGGCCACCAACCAGATCCCGTCGGCCTCGGTCGCCACGTTCGTCACCGACCAGCCCGCCGAACTTGCCACCAGCCTGCAAAAGGCCGGCGCGGACTATGCAAAGCGCAACGGCGGCAACTTCGGCGTGACCGCCAAGGCCGTCGGCAAGGACGTCCAGCTCACGGTCAGCGGCGTCTCCGCCCACTCCTCCGAGCCCGAATCGGGCGTCAACCCGGTGGCGAGGATGCTGGACTTCATCAACAGCCTCGATGGGCAGGTCGCGCTCAAGCACAACCAGATCACCGATGCCGCGCGCTATGCCGCCGACAACTGGGGGCTGGACTACCTGGGCAAGAAGCTGGGCATCGGCTTCGAGGACAAGTTCATGGGGCCGCTGACCGCCTCCCTGACTTATGTCGGCCAGGACGACAAGGCCTTCAAGCTCGCCGTCAACCTGCGCGTGCCGGTCGGCAAGCCCACTGAGACCCTCAAGAGCGAAATCGCCGGCAAGCTGGATGCCTGGAGCAAGCAGTCTCAAGTTGCCGTGGCTTTCGACTACACCATCGACGAGCCGATGTACCGCAACCCAGAAGGTGAGTGGGTCAAGGCGCTGCTGGCCGTGGCCAGCGAGAACCTCGGCATGGAACACCAGTTCGGCACCTCCGCCGGCGCCACCTCGGTTCACGACCTGCCCAACGGCGTTCAATTCGGCCTGGCCATGCCGGATGTGAAGTACACCGGGCACAACGACAACGAGTTCAAGACCGTGGAACAGTTCATGCTGGACCTGCAGATCGTGACCGAGATGATGGGGCGGATCGGGCAGATGCCGAAGCTGTGAGGTTTGAGGGCTCGCCCTTCTGATGGAGCGATGCCTGATAGGCACTCGCCTTGAGGCCTCAACCATGGGTCATGACTACGGTGACAGCAGAAAATTTGTCGGCGGAGCTGCGTAGGCTTTGGCAAGCCAAGGTCATATGAAGGGAAATTGCAGGCAAGATGGGTTGTTCCACTTTAGTGTGGTAAACCTGCCTTCAAGGTCGTCCTTCCGCGTAGTCAACTGATACTTCGAATCTTGGCCTCGGTTGCGTGATACGCAGTGACCGGGGCCAAGTACTTCCTGTGACCGTCAATGCATATCTTGGACCTCCTAGCATCCAAGGGATGAGCGACCGCCTCGAGGTCAATTAGGATCCCCCGCTGATTGGCTACGACCCACTGCTGTTTCTTGTCATCCAGTTCTATGTAGCGTTCTGTTCGCTCGCCAAACCCTGGCTGGAAAAACACGAAAGCCCGAACGCTTTCTGATTCTTCGCACCCGTTAATTGCCCATGCAACAGAGGGATAGGAAATATCTGATTTTGTCCTCGGTCTCGCAAAATCACTGGTCGTTTACAGGTCCTAGGAAATACCCTACGCATTCTGTCGACAGCCATGACCTTGTCCCCAGGAACTCGTACCTCTAGGCTCATTTTCGTCGCCGAATATCTCGGTGATCGGGTGTGGTAACCCGAAGTTCTGCGAGTACCTGAACAGTCTATGGTGGCTGTGCGCGGGAGGCTTTCGAGCCTGCCGGACTCAGGTACTCGTCCGGTTTACCACCCCGCGTACAGCTGCCACCTATTCGTGTGGTAACGGATAAGTGTCAGCTCAAGCTGAGTACTTGCCATGAAAAAAGTGACACCCGATCCCCCTCTCCCCTCCCAATGGGCCACGGTATCCAAGACCTGCGGCGGTGGAACCATTCCTTCCCCCGTGTACTCCATCCGTCCGGGCATCACGGCCCAAGAGGCCCTGATGTATGCCTCGGTCTACCTGAGTTGCGCCTACGAAACCGGCACCAAGGCCGTGGAAACCGACCCGTCGGGCCCACGCGGGCTGCTGTGGTCGACCATGCACTCGATCGAGATGGCGCAAGGCCTGGTCGAAGCGCTGCTGGATGGCCTGGCGGCCGAAACCCAGGAACAGGTCAAGACATAGACGATGCGCCCGGCCGTTTGGTGGCAGCCGGGCCCAATGACGTTTTTCAATGAGGTCGATGCCGCTTTCTTTCTTGCCGTGTCGCCATTCGTGCACGATTCTGTAGATATCTGCCGTTACAACGCGCCCTATCCTCGCAGAGGCCTATATGAAAAACGTGGCACAGCTCCTGAAAACAAAAACCCAGCATCATGAGGTCTACACCATAAGCCCCGAGGACACGGTGCTCGATGCGCTCAAACTGTTGGCGGAAAAAAACATCGGCGCCCTGCCGGTGATCGAGGACGGCAGCGTGGTGGGGATCGTCAGTGAACGCGACTATGCGCGCAAGCTGGTGCTCAAGGGCCGCTCATCCGCGGCGACGCCCGTGCGCGAGATCATGAGTTCGCCAGTGGTCACCGTCGATTCGCACCAGAACACCGAGTTCTGCATGAACCTGATGACCAACCGCCACCTGCGCCATTTGCCTGTGGTCGAGAACGGCCAACTGATCGGCCTGTTGTCGATCGGGGATCTGGTCAAGGAAACCATCGCCCACCAGGCCAGCCTGATCCTGGAGCTGGAGAAGTACATCCGCGGCGAATGATCAGTGGTACTCGCGCTCCAGCTCGTCGAGCTGGTGGTCGAAGCTGCGCAGGCGCGCCGACCAGGTGTACACCAGCACTTCAAGATCACGGTTGAGCACGGCCGTGCCATGGCCGCTGCTCTGCTGTGAATCGCACAGATCCAGCTGATAGCGTTCGCGGGCCATGGCCGTGGCCACGCTGGAGAGCTCGCGAGCGTTGCCCAGCCAGCGGCGATCGTGAGTTTCCCGGTCAAGTTCGCGGCATTGGCGCTTGAGCGCTTCCAGGCTTTGTTCCAACGGCGTGCCTTCGAGCTCACCCATGACTTCCTGGAAGGTCCGCCCGGGCTGCCAGTAGCTCCCCCAAAAATAGCGGTCGAACACGGTTTCGACCCGGCGTAGAGCGACCTTGGTGTTCCAGATCGCCACCAGCGTTCGGCCTTGCACCACTTCGCGCTTGTTCAGGTGCAACTGCTGCCAGGCGATCCAGGCCAAGGCAACCAACGCCACGGCCGCGGTGACCGCGGCGGCAGCATAGAGAAACTGCAGGGCCTGGCCCATCTGATGGGTGTGCCGGATACCGTAGAAATAGCCGGCTGTCAGGGTGCCCAGGATGGTCACGGCGCACCAGAAGCCCGGTGCGTAGGGATCTTTCATTGCGCTATCCCCTTATTGTTTTCTCCTGAGCATAGCAACGCCGGATCATCCATCAGGTGCCACTCGGCGTTTATTTTCTCGGACGGCGCAACGCCTCGTTGAGTTGATCGAAAGGGACTGCCCAATCCGAATCGTCAGTGATGCTTTCCTTGAGAAACGCACGCTGGGACTCCGACCAGAAGGGCGCATCGACCAGCTTGATGTCGTTCTTGAGCGGCGAGTGGGTCGTGATGAACTGGTCGATACCCTCCGCGTCATCACGCAGGCCCAGTTGTTTGAACAGCTCGGAAAAGAGATGGCTCGGTGCTTCCATGGTTCACTCCTCGGGCCAGGCCAGCCGTCCACGAGGCCAGCCCGGCATTGGGTTGACGGTCATCAGCAGAGCTCGCGCACTTCGGCGTGAGGCACCAGCTTCAGGTATTGCTCCATGCTCATGTGGATCAGGTGATCGTGATCACCCGCCTCAAGGTAGACATCGCCTTGACGGGTCAAGGTCGGGTCAAGGAGCATTTTTATCTCATAGGCATCGCCAAGCGCCGGGATAGCGCCGCGCTCGCAGTCGCCAAACAGCTGCGGCAAGCCGCTTTCACGGGTCAGTTGCCAAGCGCCGGTCATGCGCACCTTGCTCATGTCCAGGTGGCGGTTGGCCGGCAGCACGGCCATCAGGTAGTTGCCATGACGGTCGTCCAGCATCACTGACTTGGCGACCCGCTCGGCGGGTACGCCGGCCGTACGGGCCGACTCCAGGCTGGTGGCCGAGTGTGGATGTGAAACGATGTCGTAGTCGCAGTTGGCCTTGTCCAGGCTCTGCTGAAGGGTCTTGGCCATACGCATGATGCACCTCCGGGTTTACCCCCATCCTGAAGTTTAGGCGGTCTCCAGAGCAGGTACGGCTAAACTTCAAGAACAGTTCCTTATCGGGTGCCACCATGTGATCGCTCAATACTGTCGTTGGCTGCTGTTGATACTGATGCTCGGCACTCTGCCGGGCGGTCAGGCAGCGTCTGGTGGCAGCATCTGGGTGCTGAGCATCGACGATGCCATTGGCCCGGCCAGCGCCGACTATCTGCTGCGCGGCCTGGAGCAGGCCCAGGCCGAGGATGCGCAACTGGTGGTGATACGCTTGGACACCCCTGGCGGCCTGGACAGCGCCATGCGCCAGATCATCAAAGCCATCCTCGCAAGCCCGGTGCCAGTGGCCAGCTACGTAGCCCCCAGTGGCGCCCGCGCCGCCAGCGCCGGCACCTATATCCTCTATGCCAGCCACGTCGCGGCCATGGCGCCGGGGACCAACCTCGGCGCCGCCACCCCGGTGCAGATCGGCGGTCCGCCCAAGGACCCCACTCCCCCTAAGGCGCCCAATGGTGACAAGCCCGCGCCGCCCAGCGATCAGGACACCCTTGCACGCAAACAGGTCAATGATGCCGCCGCTTATATCCGTGGTCTGGCGCAGTTGCGCGGACGCAATGCCGAGTGGGCCGAGCAGGCGGTGCGTGAGTCGGTCAGCCTGTCGGCCAGCGAAGCCTTGCGCCTGAAGGTGGTCGACAATCTGGCCAACGACCTGCCAGACCTGCTACGCCAACTCGACGGCAAGACCCTGGAGGCCGCCGGCCAATCCCGTCAGTTGCAGACCAATGGCGCGGTACTGGTCGAGCACTTGCCGGACTGGCGCACTCGCCTGCTGGCAGTGATCACCAATCCGAGCGTGGCCCTGATCCTGATCATGGTCGGTGTCTACGGCCTACTGTTCGAGTTCATGAACCCCGGCTCGGGGGTCGGCGGAGTAGTCGGCGGCATCTGCCTGCTGCTGGCGCTCTATGCCCTGCAGCTGTTGCCGGTGAGCTATGCCGGCGTCGCGCTGATCCTGCTGGGCCTTGCGTTCATGATCGCCGAGGCGTTTTTACCCAGCTTTGGCATAGTCGGTTTCGGCGGCATAGTCGCCTTCGTGGTCGGAGCGGTGATCCTGATGGACACCGACGTCCCCGGCTATGGCATCCCCCTGCCGTTGATCGTCGGCCTGGCCGTGCTGTCGGCGCTGCTGCTCGGCGGCGTGCTCGGTATGGCGCTGAAAGCGCGCCAGCGGGCCGTGGTCAGCGGTGATGCCGGCTTGGTCGGCAGCCTGGTCACGGTGATCAGGGTAACGCCGGACAACCCGTTCTGCGGCTCGGTGCAGGCCCAGGGCGAACAATGGCAAGTCCAATGCGCGACACCGCTGCAAGCTGGTCAGCGCGTGCGCGTGGTCGCCCGTCGTGGCGTCGTGCTGGAGGTCAGCGCCACCGCGCCAGCAGCGTCGCAAGGAGAGTGAAGATGTTCATGCAACTGGGTTATGGCGCACTGGTGATGCTCATCGCCGTGCTCTTGATGTCGGCATTACGTATCTTGCGCGAATATGAGCGTGGCGTGGTGTTCCAACTGGGGCGCTTCTGGCAGGTCAAAGGGCCGGGGCTGATCCTGTTGATCCCGGGCATCCAGCAGATGGTCCGGGTCGACCTGCGCACGGTGGTGCTGGACGTGCCGCCACAGGATGTGATCACCCGCGATAACGTCTCGGTCAAGGTCAATGCCGTGGTGTACTTCCGGGTGCTGGATCCGCAAAAGGCGATCATCCAGGTCGAGGACTTTCTCAACGCCACAAGCCAACTGGCCCAGACCACCTTACGCGCGGTGCTCGGCAAACATGAACTGGACGAACTGTTGGCCGAACGCGAGCGCCTGAACCTGGACATCCGCGAGGTGCTCGACGCCCAGACCGACGCCTGGGGCATCAAGGTGGCCAACGTCGAGATCAAGCATGTCGACCTCAACGAGTCGATGGTCCGTGCCATTGCCCGCCAGGCCGAGGCCGAGCGGGAGCGGCGGGCCAAGGTGATCCATGCCGAAGGTGAATTGCAGGCCTCGGAGAAGCTGATGCAAGCCGCGCAGATGCTCGGCAAGGAGCCCGGGGCGATGCAGCTGCGCTACATGCAGACCCTGGGCAGCATCGCTGGCGACAAGAACTCGACCATCATCTTCCCGCTGCCTATCGACCTGCTCAAGGGGATGTTCGACAAGTAGCTTGCGCTGGCTCCTGCAGTAGGATGCCGCCAGGCGGCCCAGGTCAGACCGGGGTGCGGCGGATGGTTGCCAGCAAGGTCGCGGCACCGATGAACAGGCCAGCGAATGTGCGGTTCATGCGGCGCTGCTGCTTGGGCGTACGCAGCAGGCGCAGCACACGGGCTGCCAGACCGGTGTAGCCGGCCATCACCAGCAGATCGACGGTGATCATGGTGGCAGTGATGGTCATGTACTGCGGCAGCAGCGCGGCATGTGGGTTGATGAACTGTGGCAATACCGCGAGCATGAAGACCAGGGCCTTGGGGTTGCTGACGTTGACCAGGAAGCCGCGGAACACCAGGGTCAACGGCTTGCCGAGCGGGCGCACGGCCGCATTGTCACTGAGATCGGCAGGCAAGGCGCGCCATTGCTTGACCGCCAGGTAGACCAGATAGATCACGCCGAACCACTTGATAACCTGGAACGCGGTGGCGGAGGTCGCAAGGATCGCACCGACCCCGGCAGCGATGATGGCGATCTGCAGGATCAGCCCCAGTTGCAGGCCCAGGGCGTTCCAGTACCCACGCCAGAAGCCGTATTGCAAGCCGCTGGACATCGATGCAATGGCACCGGCGCCCGGCGACAGGCTGATCACCCAGCACGCAGCAAAGAAGGCCAACCAGGTTTCCATCGACATCGCACACCTCGCTCTTACATCTTGCAAAACACTAAGCTAATGCGTTGTCGAAAAAATCACCACGGCTTTTTTGGGAGGCCACCGCAGGCAGCCTCTATCAGGACAGCGCCTCCAGCTCGGCCTGCATGCCTTCCAAACGCTCCAGGGCTTCCATCCAGGCTTCTTCCAATTCGCCTTCACGCACCTTGAGTTTGCTCTGACGGGCCAGCAGATCCCGCAGTTCGTCCTTGCGCGCGGCCTCGTAGAGGCTGCTATCACCCAGGGCGGTTTCGATCTCGGCCAGCTGGGTGTGAACCTCGCCCAGCTCACGCTCGAGCTTGTCAGCTTCGCGCTTGTGCGGCGCCAGTTGCTGACGCAGCGCAGCAGCAGCCTGACGCTGGGCTTTCTTGTCGGTCTTGTCCGGGTTGACCGGGGTATTGCTCACCGGCGCATTGCGCTGGCGGTACTCGACCAGCCAACGGCTGTAGTCGTCCAAGTCACCGTCGAAGGTATCGACCTTGCCGTCGGCCACCAGCAGGAAGTCATCGGTGGTGCTCTTGAGCAGATGCCGGTCGTGGGAGACAACCACTACCGCGCCACTGAATTCCTGCAGGGCCATGGTCAGGGCCAGGCGCATCTCCAGGTCCAGATGGTTGGTCGGTTCGTCGAGCAACAGTAGGTTCGGCCGCTCCCAGGCAATCAGGGCCAGGGCCAGGCGCGCCTTCTCGCCACCGGAGAAGTTCACCACCGGCTCGTCGATGCGCCCGCCACGGAAGTCGAAACCACCGAGGAAGTCACGCAAGGTCTGCTCACGTTCGGTCGGCGCCAGGCGTTGCAGGTGCAACAGCGGGCTGGCTTTGTCGTCCAGCGAATCGAGCTGGTGCTGGGCGAAGTAGCCGACGGCGAGGTTTTCGCCTCGAACCAGGCGCCCGGACAGCGGCTCCAGCTCGCCAGCAAGGTTCTTGATCAGGGTCGACTTGCCCGCGCCGTTGGGGCCCAACAGGCCGATCCGCGCCCCCGGAGTCAGTTGCAGCTTGACCTTCTCCAGAATCACCTTGTCGCCATAGCCCAGGCGACCTTCGGAGAGGTCGAGCAGTGGGCTGGAGATCTTTTCCGACTCGCGGAAACTGAAGTCGAAAGGCGAATCCACATGGGCAGCCGACAGCTCCTCCATGCGCTCAAGGGCCTTGATCCGGCTCTGGGCCTGACGGGCCTTGGTGGCCTGGGCCTTGAAGCGGGCGATGTACTTTTCCATGTGCGCGCGCTGCGCCTGCTGCTTCTCGTAGGCCTGCTGCTGCTGCGCCAGGCGTTCGGCACGGGTGCGCTCGAAGGCCGTGTAGCCGCCACGGTAGAGGTTCAGCTTGCATTGCTCGACATGTAGCACATGGTCGACCACCGCATCGAGGAAATCGCGGTCATGGGAAATCAGCAGCAGCGTGCCGGGGTAGCCCTTGAGCCACTCTTCCAGCCAGAGGATGGCATCCAGGTCGAGGTGGTTGGTCGGCTCGTCGAGCAGCAGCAGGTCCGATGGGCACATCAGCGCCTGCGCCAGGTTCAGGCGCATCCGCCAGCCACCGGAGAAGTCGCCGACGCGGCGGTCCATCTGCTCGTTGGTGAAACCGAGACCGGCCAGCAACTTGCGCGCCCGGGCGTCAGCGGTGTAGCCGTCGGCGCTGTCCAGTTCGCTGTGCAGCCTGGCCAGGGCGGTGCCATCGTGCGCGGCTTCGGCAGCGGCCAATTCGGCCTGGACCTTGCGCAGGCGGACATCGCCGTCGAGTACATAGTCCACGGCCAGGCGGTCCAGGGTATCGACCTCCTGGCGCATGTGGGCGATGCGCCAGTCACCGGGCACCTGGCAGTCGCCGGCATCAGGCGTGAGTTCACCGCGCAGCAAGGCGAACAGGCTGGATTTACCGGCACCGTTGGCGCCAATCAGGCCGGCCTTGTGACCGGTGTGCAGGGTCATCTCGGCGCCTTCTAGCAAGCGCTGCGGACCACGCTGTAAAGTGAGGTTCGATAGTCTGATCATAATGGCCGCGGAGTCTACCAGCTTCCTCGGTCACTGGCGCGAGTTGAACCATGCACACCGACCTGTGGAATTACGCCCTGGCCCTGTATGCCCGTCCCGGCGTGGAAGCTGCCTGCCTGGGCCTGCAGGACCAGGGTGGCGATGTCTGCCTGCTGCTCTGTGGGGCTTGGCTGCAGGCACGGGGTGTACCAGCCAGCGAGGCGCGGGTGCAGGCACTGCGCGAGGTGGCCGGGCCTTGGCAGCGGGAGGTTGTCGGACCGCTACGTTGCCTGCGCCAGCAATGGCGCGATCAGGCAGCAGAAGACCCGCAGTTGGCAGCCCTGCGCGAGCAAGTGAAAGGTCTGGAACTGGAGGCTGAACGTCGCCTGCTGGAGCGTCTGGGGGCGCTGGCCGGCGAGTGGCCCGTGGGCTCGACCGAGCCCACGAACGATTGGCTGGCCCGGCTGATGCCAGGCAAAGCCCTGGCCGGCGACGCGCTGCAACAGCTGCGCATCGCCGCCCAAGGGCTTCAGGAGGCCGAGGACGGCGACTGAACCGGGCTGGCTGCCGGTGTCGAAGCCGTTGATGCTGCCGAATTGCTTACTGGCGCTGGCGTGCTGGCGCCGGACGCCGGAGCAGCAGCAGGTTTGGTTTCGGCAGGCTTGGCGGCCACTGGTTTGGCGGGCGCTTTTGCAGCTGCGGGCTTGGCTGCGGGTTTCGCAGCGGCTGGCTTGGCAGTTGGCTTCGCGGCAGCAGCTTTGGCCGGGGCCTTGGTAGCGGCGGGCTTGGCCGCCGGTTTCGCAGCGGTGGCCCTGGCGGGTGCCTTGGTGGCAACTGGCTTGGCTGCAGGCTTCGCGGCGGCTGGCTTGGCGGGTGCCTTGGTGGCCGCTGGCTTGGCTGCAGTTTTCGCAGCAGCAGCCCGGGCTGGCGCCTTGGCAGCCGCTGACTTGGCTGCAGGCTTCGCAGCGGCAGTCCGAGCAGGTGCCTTGGCCGCCGCTGCCTTGGCTGCAGGCTTCGCAGCGGCAGCCCGAGCAGGTGCCTTGGCCGCCGCTGGCTTGGCTGCAGGCTTCGCAGCGGCGGCCCGGGCTGGCGCCTTAGCTGCGGCCGACCTGGTTGCCGGTTTCGCAGCGGCCTTGGTGGTAGCTGGCTTGGCGGCTGGTTTAGCCGCTGCTTTGGCCGAGGCCTTGGCAGACGGTTTCGCCGCAACAGGCTTGACGGTTGCTTTGGCAGCGCGCTGATCCAGCGCCTTGGCAGCCGCCTCGCGAACCTTGCCCACGCCCTGGGCCAACTTCAGGCTTTCCTGGGCGTCACGCTTGAGTTGCAAGATATAAGTGCGGGTTTGCGATTGCCGATCCTTGAGCGAGTCGAGCAGGTCTTCAAGTTCCCCTACTGCCGCCTTGGCCTTGTTCTGCGCCTTGGCTTTACCGGCCTTGGCAGCGTCCTGCAACTTGAGACGGGAGTTGTGCAGTTTTTCCTGCGCCTTGCCACGTTGCTTTTCCAACTTGGCCAGCAGTTTTTCAGCATCAGCCAGCGCTTGCGAGCAGGCATCTTCCAAGTGTTCGAGCAGGCTGCCCGAAAGTTGCTGGAGCAGGTGTAACGGCGTACTTACTGGCTTCTTTTTAGCCGACATGGTTTACCTCCTGGCTGACGAGAATGCGGCTCATACTATGCTTCTGCTGCTACCGCCGCTAGGGTCTATGATGTTTCATTCCCGACCGAGCGATGCCTAATCGGGGCATTTCTCGCGGCAAGGCGGTCGAGAATGAAACAGCAACAGACCCTGGATGTTGACAGTATCAAACGCGCCGCGTTGCATGCCTGGGCAAAGTTGTTATCTTGCAGCTGGATGCAAGTGTAGTTGCTCGACAAAGTATTGCTGATATTTGCACATCTCCCGCCAACAAGGCTGGCATACTTCGCCCTTGTCGTAGCAGGAGTTGTCCATGCCTCGTTATCTGCTTTTCGGCCTGTGCCTGTTTGCTCCTCTTGGCCTCGCCAGCCCCGAGCCTACGCCCACCAGCGACCATGACCTGGCCTACAGCCTGGGTGCCAGCCTGGGCGAGCGCCTGCGTGATGAAGTGCCTGGCCTTCAGCTTGAGGTGCTGCTGGAAGGCCTGCGCCAGGCCTACCGGAACGAACCGCTGAAGCTCGACAAGGCGCGGATGCAAGCCATTCTCCAGACGCATGACGAGCAGGCGAGCGCGGATGCCGAACAGGCCCAAGTCGAGAAAATGCTGACAGCGGAAAAGCGCTTCATGGCCAACGAACGGGCCCGTGCCGGGGTGCATGAGTTGGCGGGTGGCATCCTCTACAGCGAACTGGCAGGTGGGACCGGCGCACCACCCAAGACAGGCGGCAAGGTACAGGTTCGCTATGTAGGCAAGTTGCCGGACGGCTCGGTGTTCGATCAGAGCCAGCAACCGCAATGGTTCAACCTGGATTCCGTGATCGAAGGATGGCAGGTGGCATTGCCGCGGATGAAGGCAGGAGCAAAATGGCGGCTGGTGATACCGTCGGCGCAAGCCTATGGTGCCGAGGGCGCAGGTGACCTGATCGCGCCCTATACCCCGCTGGTGTTCGAGATAGAACTGCTTGCCGCAACCGACTGAGGCCGGCTGTCAGGCCTCTACTGCGCCTTCTTCCTTGTGCGCGTTGTGCAGCACTTCGATGAGGCAGTCTTCGAGCTCGAAGCGTTCGTGCAGCAGGCTGCCCAGCTCGGTGAGCTTCTTGGCGAAGCGTTCAGGGTCGCTGCACTGCCCCTTGTCGCAATGGTCATTGAAAGCCAGCGCGATCTGAGTGATGTCGTCGATACGCGGGCTGATCTGCGTGGCCAGTTCCAGGCTACGCGTGTCGCCGAAAGCCTTCGCCTCGCTGACCAACTGCTCACTGATCTCGAAATGCCAAGCCGAGACATAGTCGACCAGGACTGCGCAGAAATCGCGGTTCTTGTCCTTGTCGGCGAAGGCCGGACGGGCATCGCGCAAGCTTCGAAAAGCCTGCACCAACTCTTCCCGCTCCTTGAGCCATCGATCAATCAGCTGATGAACCCCACCCCAGCGTTCCTGAGCATTCTGACAACTATCGAGCATGGCGATTTCTTCCCTTCTGGGTAATGCCGCTGCACCTCGTTCCACAACACTGCGGAACAAAAGTAACGTCCGCAAGACGGCATCGAGCAGTTGTATTTTCGGTATGCGTGCTGGGAGAGTATTCCCGCACGCCTTGGCCTTCAAGGTACGCAGTGGATAAAGTTCATACAAGTGTTTAATCCCGTTACACACGACCACTGATCGTCAATTCACCGGAAATTGAGCTGGGTCAGGTTTCGCTCATGCGCAACAGCCTGCTGAAGCGATACGCCAGCAAACTCGACAGGATCGGCAGAGCCAAAAGCAGAAAAGCCAGTAGGCTCCACTCCGGCAAAGTCAGGTCCAGAAAGCTCCAATGTATCGCGGTGCACTCCTTGCTCCCGAGCACCATCATTTTCAGCACCTGGCTCCAGGGTATGTTTTCGATAATCTGCCCGAGTGGGGCTCGGCACTCCATGAGCGCCATCGGCGAGCTCTGCAACCATACCTGCCGCGCCGCGAGCATCGCGCCACTTCCCGCACAGATCAAGGCGAGCACTCCATAGATGCAGGCGCCGCGCCGTGCGGGTGAGTGGATCACGGCGCAGAGGCAGACAAGGCCGAAGGCCGCCAGGAACAGCCGCTGGCTGTAGCACAGGGGGCACGGCGTCAGGCCTTGGCTGTATTCCAGGCAGACCGTGACAGCCATGATCAGTACCGCGGCCATGAAGGCCGGGAAGAACGGGGAACGCAAACGGGCCACAGGCATGACAAGTCCTGAAAAGCGTGACATGGCTGCGAACGGTAGAGGAAAGGCGCGCTTTGTTTCAAGGCGCTACAACCAGGATATGTCCCTGTTAAACAAGGCAAATGACGGGGAAATTTGTAGGAAATCTCCGTCCAAATAGACGAAAAATCCCCCAGAGGCCTGGGAAGGCTGTGGCCGAAAGCTGGAGCCCCGTCTAGACGCGGGCTCCAGGCCGCTTCAGGCTTTGACGCCCTCGGGCAAAGGCAGGGCAAGCAAACGTTCGTCCAGCAGCCCCAATCCCTCCTGGAACAGCTGGTTGCTGCGCTCAGTATCGCCCAGGCCGGCCAGCAGCCGGGCCAGTTCCGCACAGGTTTCCGGATTGCGCTGCAGCCGCAGGCTGCTCTCCAAGTAATCCCGCGCCTTGCCCCACAGGCGGTTCTGCAAGCTCAGACGACCCAGCGTCAACAGCAGGCTGGGGTCCTCCGGGTGGTCCTTGAGCCAGCCTTCAGCCGTTTGCAACTGACGCGCCGGGTCGTCACCACAGACCAGCCCATACAGGCGAGCCAAGTGGCTTTCGTATTGACGCTTGAGCGCCGCGCGCAGGGCCTGCTCGGCCTCACCTTGCGCGCCGACCTGGCGCAGTTGCTCGGCATAGGCCAGCACCAGCTGCGGCTCCTGGCGCTGGGCAGCGGTCAGTTGCTGCCAGGCCCGCTCCAACGCCTGACGGGCGCTTTGCGAGTCCTCGCCACGGGTTGCCGCCAGGCACAGGTTCTGGCCCCAGGCACGCTGTTCCAGTTCGGCCAACTCCTGCGCCGGAAGTACCTTGCCCTTGCGCAGCTCGGGCATCAGGCGGATCACTTCGGACCATTCGCCACGCTCACGATGCAGGCGCTGCAGGAGCCGCAATACCTGGGCGTTATGTGGATGGCGCTCCTGCATGGCGTGCAGAGTGTCCAGCGCCGCATCCCTGTCCCCACTGTCCATCTGCAGTTGGGCATGGGTCAAGGCAACAGCCAGCTCTGCCTGGGGTTGACGCTCCAGGGCTCGCTCGAGCAGTTGGTCGCGGTCTTCTGTACGGCCCAGCTCGTTGGCTGCACGCGCGGCACCGAGGTAGTACAGCAGGGGTTGGCGCTCGTGCTCCGCTGCACGATGCAGGTGACGCTGAGCACTGGCCCAGCGGCCCTCGGCCAGGTCAAGCTGACCCTGTTCGATGGCCAGGCGGGTGCGCCGGCTGCGGTTGCGCCGGGACCATGGGTTGACCACACCCGAGGAGGTCAATACCAGGCCGACCAGGTAACGCAACAGCCACAGTGCCAGGATGACGCCCACCAGTGCGCCCAGCGCCGCCCACAGCCCCGACTGGTACCTGAAACCACCGTAGGCGATCAACACATAGCCGCTGTGCTTGGCGATGGCGATACCCAGCGCGGCGGCCACGGCGATCGCCAGGACCGCCAGCAGGTAGACGCGCTTCATGGCTTGGCCCCCTCGGCTTCGGCCGGCAGGTGCCGGCGCTCGATGTAGGCTTGCACCGCCGTCAGGCTTTCGCTCAGGTCAGGCACCACCACAGAGACAGGCTGCTCGGCCAGTTCGTTGAGGCTGTCCAGCATGGCCTTGCTTTGCGGGTTGTCCGGATTGAAGTTGGCCAGCAGGACGCTGCGCGCGTCATCCAGGGCCTGGGTATAGACCTTCGCCTCACCGTTGAGAGCTGCCCACTGGGCCTGCTCGATGGTCAGGCTCAGGGCCAGGCGCAACTGGTTCAACGATTGCCCGGCCAGCAACGGACGGACATTTTCGTCCGCATTGAAATCGATCTGGAAGTACTTGGAGATCTCCGCCCACCACTGGGACCAGCGGCTGGCGCCATCGCCATCGGCGGTGAGGGCGCCCAGGGCATCGGCATTGCTGTCGAACTCGGGGGCCACGGCGTTCAACTGCTGCACCTGCTCGCGCTGCGCGGCAAGTTTCAGGAACAGACCGGTACGGTCGGGCTGCTGGACACTCTGCAGCGTCGCCAGGCTGCGCGCCAACTGCTCGCGCGCGGCGAAAGCGGCGGGGTCGCTCTGCTCGCGCAGAATCTCGTCGGCACCTTCGACCAGGGCTCTGGCGCTGGCAATGTCCTGGAGCGCCGACAGGCGCAGGGTGGCTAGGCGGAGCAAGTGCTCGGCTTCGGCCAGGCGCCAATCCTTGCGGCTGGCACCGAGAACGGTCTCCAGGCGCTGGCTCAGGCGTTGCTGGTCGCCTTGCAATTGCGCGACCAGCCGACGGCGGTCTTCCAGCTCGCTGGCCGGCGGCAAGGCCGCCAACTGCGTAGTAATCTGCTGTTCACGCTGCTGCAAGGCCTCGGTACGCTCGTTCAGCACCTGCAGGTGCTGACCCTGCCCTTGCTCGCTACCCTGCAACTGGCGTACCTGCCAGACACCCCATCCCCCGACTGCGACACCTGCCGCGCCCAGCAGCAGGGCCAGGATCGCCAAGCCGTTGCCGGAACGCTTGGCCGGCGTGGCAGCGGTAGGTTCAGGCACCTCGGGCGCCGATTGCTGTTCATTGTTGGGCAAGACAGTTTCGCTCACGTATCCATCCTTTGCATTGGGGCGCTCGCCAAACAGCTTAGCGCCTTAGAGGGCAGGTGCAGCGATTCGCTGCACGGCTGCCAGCAAGGCCGCGGCACTGGCACCGCGGCAATCCACTACCTGTTGCGCGCCCCAGGCCCGGGCCTGGTCGGCGACCCGCGGGCTGGGCACGAACAGCGGCAACTGCGCCAACCGTGGCCAATCGGCGCCAGCCAATTGTTGCAAGTGTTCAAGCCCTTGCCCACTGCTGACCACCAGGCCGTTCAGGCGTTCCCCATCGACCCTGCGCGCCAGGGTGCCGGCCGGGTAGCTCGGCAACCGACGGCGATACAGTTCCAGATAATCGACACTAGCACCTTGCTCCCCAAGACGCTCGGCCAGCAGTTCGCGCCCTCCCTCGCCACGCACGATGAGCACGCGTGGCGCCGTAGCGGCGACAGCCTGGCGCAAGGCAGGCAGGCCCAGCAAGGCCTCGCTGTCATCGCCCCGGGAAGGGAACGCGACCTGCAGCCCCTCACGCTCGAGGACCTGGGCAGTAGCCGCGCCCACCGTGAACCAGGCAGGCTGCGCGGTGGGTGCTGGGCATCGGGCAAGTAGCCCGAGCAGCAATCGCGCCGCGGGTTTGCTGACCACGATGACGGCCTGGTAGAGGGCCAGTTGACGCACCTTGTCGAGCTGCCCAGCCTCCAACGCCAAAGGCTCGATCTCCAGCAGCGGCAGGCTGCTGCTCTGGATGCCGGCAGCGGCAAGCGTCTGCGCCAGCGCCGCACAGTCCTCAGCAGGACGGGTCAGCAACAGGCGCCACCCGCTCACGAGTGGCCGGCCTCGCCATAGACTTCCTTGAGAATCGCCTCGGCACCCTGACCCAGGAGATCCTCGGCGACCTGTACGCCCAACGCTTCAGCAGTGCTGCGTGGCGCACGCGCCTGCGCCACCAGTAAGGTGCCGCCACTGGGCTGACCGACCAGGCCACGTAACCAGAGCTGCTCGCCTTCGAGCACTGCATAGCAGGCGATCGGCACCTGGCAGCCGCCGTTCAGACGCTTGTTCATCGCCCGCTCAGCCACCACCCGGTCTGCGGTGTCGGCATGGTGCAAAGGCGCCAGCAACGCGTGGATCTGCGTGTCGGCTGTACGGCATTCGATGCCAACAGCGCCCTGGCCTCCGGCCGGCAGGCTGTCATCGACACTGATGAAGCCGGTGATGCGGTCTTCGAAGCCGAGGCGGATCAGGCCCGCGGCCGCCAGGATGATCGCGTCGTACTCACCGGCATCGAGCTTGGCCAAACGAGTGTTGACGTTGCCACGTAGGAAGCGGATTTCCAGGTCCGGCCGACGGGCCAGCAACTGGGCCTGGCGGCGCAGGCTGGAGGTGCCGACGATGCTGCCGGCAGGCAAGACGTCAAGGCTGGAGAAGCGGTTGGAGACAAAGGCATCACGCGGGTCTTCGCGCTCGCAGATACAGAACAGCCCCAGGCCTTCGGGGAAGTCCATCGGCACGTCCTTCATCGAGTGTACGGCGATATCGGCCTGTTGCTCGAGCAAGGCGGTTTCCAGCTCCTTGACGAACAATCCCTTGCCGCCGATCTTCGACAGCGGGGAGTCGAGCAGTTTGTCGCCGCGGCTGACCATGGGTACCAGCGTGACAGTCAGGCCGGGATGGGCCTGTTCCAAGCGGGCTTTGACATATTCGGCCTGCCACAGGGCAAGAGCACTTTTGCGGGTGGCGATGCGGATTTCGCGAGTGGACATGGAGCGCCCCGAACGAGAGAAATGCCACCGATGATAACAGCTCCGTCGGATTCCTCGGCAGATCCAGGTCATGTCCCGGCCATCCCTGGCCGCGGATGTGCTGTGTCAGAGCGTTTGCATCATCTTGCGCACACCGGCCACATGTCGCCGGCTAACGGTCAGGGCATCGCCGTCCAGGCCCTTGAGGAACAGCTGGAAGTGCCCCAACGGCGTACGTTGCAGCCTCTCTATGCGCTCCCGGGCAACCAGGGCATTGCGGTGGATGCGCACGAAACGGTCGCCGAACTCGTCTTCCAGAGCCTTGAGCGGCTCATCGAGCAGGACCTCGCCGGCCTCATGGCGCAGGGTCACGTACTTGTGGTCGGCGATGAAATAGATGACCTGGGCCAAGGGAATCAACTCGATGCCCTTTCGCGTTCGGGCACTGATATGACTGCGAGGCCCAGTGCCGCTTTCCTGCGCTGGGCGGGTCAAGGCGGCCAGTTGCGTACGGTTCGGGCGCTCGGCCTTGCGCAGGGCTTCGCGCAGCCCCTGCGGCTGCACCGGTTTGGTGACATGGCTGAGGGTGCTGTCTTTGAAGGACTGGATGGTGAATTCGTCGTCACTGGCACAGAACACCACGGCTGGCGGCGCTTCACGCTCGCACAGTTTGGCGGCGACCTGAAGCCCGTCCAGCCCTGGCATGCCGATGTCCAACAGGACCACGTCGGGCTTGAGGCTATCGATCAGGGCCAAGGCCTCCTCGCCGTTGGTGGCGCTGGGCTCCAGCACGGTGTAGCCCTCGAGTTCGCCGAGCAAGCGGCTCAGGCGCTCACGGGCTTGGGGTTCGTCATCAACGATCAGGACATTCATATTGCGCTGGATTCCTGAGTGAGTCTCGCACAAGGATAGCGTAGACAGGTGAGGTTTCGACCGTCACGGCGATCCACGCTCAGACTCGCACGATGGCTAAAGATTCACTGGCTCCGCATGAAATGCTACCGAGCCTCTGTCCAACTGTAGACGGTTGCCGGAACGCTGCCGTTCAATCGCTAAATATCCTTTGCAGGGCCCAGGCAGCGCCGTGCCCATGGCAACTGCTCGTATTTCTCTCGACCGGCGTCCTGCGGCAGCCGCGCCAACCCTGCTATTATCGGCGCCACTTTTTTCGTTCACGCCTTCAATGAGTGAATCCATGAGCACCGACAAGACCAATCAGTCCTGGGGCGGCCGCTTCAGTGAGCCCGTCGACGCCTTCGTCGCCCGTTTCACCGCTTCGGTCAATTTCGACCAGCGCCTGTACCGCCACGACATCATGGGTTCGATCGCCCACGCCACCATGCTGGCGAAGGTCGGCGTCCTTACCGATGCCGAGCGCGACACCATCATCGACGGCCTGAAGACCATCCAAGGTGAGATCGAGGCCGGGACTTTCGACTGGCGCGTCGACCTGGAAGACGTGCACATGAACATCGAGGCGCGCCTGACCGACCGCATCGGCATCACCGGCAAAAAACTGCACACCGGCCGCAGCCGCAACGACCAGGTGGCCACCGACATCCGCCTGTGGCTGCGCGACGAGATCGACCTGATCCTGGCCGAAATCACCCGCCTGCAGCAGGGCCTGCTGGAGCAGGCAGAGCGCGAAGCCGAGACCATCATGCCCGGCTTCACCCACCTGCAGACTGCCCAGCCTGTGACCTTCGGCCACCATCTGCTGGCCTGGTTCGAGATGCTCAGCCGCGATTACGAGCGCCTGGTGGATTGCCGCAAGCGCACCAACCGCATGCCCCTTGGCAGCGCTGCGCTGGCCGGCACCACCTACCCGATCGACCGCGAACTCACTTGCCAGCTGTTGGGGTTCGAGGCGGTTGCCGGCAACTCGCTGGACGGTGTGTCCGACCGCGACTTCGCCATCGAATTCTGCGCAGCTGCCAGCGTAGCGATGATGCACCTGTCGCGCTTCTCCGAAGAACTGGTGCTGTGGACCAGCGCGCAATTCCAGTTCGTCGACCTACCTGACCGTTTCTGCACCGGCAGCTCGATCATGCCGCAGAAGAAGAACCCAGACGTTCCGGAACTGGTACGTGGCAAGAGCGGCCGCGTGTTCGGCGCCCTGACTGGCCTGCTGACCCTGATGAAAGGCCAGCCGCTGGCCTACAACAAGGACAACCAGGAAGACAAGGAGCCGCTGTTCGACGCCGCCGATACCCTGCGCGATTCGCTGCGTGCCTTCGCCGACATGATTCCGGCGATCAAGCCCAAGCACGCCGTCATGCGTGAAGCGGCCCTGCGCGGCTTCTCCACCGCCACCGACCTGGCCGACTACCTGGTCCGCCGTGGCCTGCCGTTCCGCGACTGCCACGAGATCGTCGGCCACGCGGTGAAGTACGGTGTCGACACTGGCAAGGACCTGGCCGAGATGAGCCTGGACGAACTGCGCCAGTTCAGCGACCAGATCGAGCAGGACGTATTCGCCGTGTTGACCCTGGAAGGCTCGGTGAACGCCCGCAACCACATCGGCGGCACCGCGCCGGCACAGGTCCGCGCTGCCGTGGCGCGTGGCAAGGCGCTGCTAGCTTCGCGTTAAAGCGCAACTGCTGCGCACTCCATACAGGTAGGAGCCATCGCCAACTGACGCTGGCTCCTACCAATTAGCCTTGCCCTGGGATCAACGCTTGCCGCTGCGCATCATCTCCAGGAACGCCGGCATCTGCGCGTCCTTGTCGGCCTCAATCTTCTGAATATGCGGGTTCTGCGCCAGTAGCTCGAGCAACGCCTTGGCCTGCGGGAAGTCCTCCAGCAAGTCGATATCCAGCACCTTCTTGCCCACAACCCAGGCCAGATCGACCGAGAAGCAGAACATCAGGTCGGCCAGAGTCAACTGCTCACCGGCCACATAAGGCGCGAAGCGACCGTTGCGCTTGAGCGTGGCGATGCCCGCCAGCAGTTCGCTGCGGGCCTTTTCCTTGATCGATGACTCGACCTGCATGCCGAAGAACGCCTGCGCGTAACAGGTACGTGCCGGCAGCTCGATGTACAGCTCGATTTCCTTGGTCAGCTCGCGCACCTTGGCCTGGGCGAAGGCATCGACAGGCAACAAGGGCGTACCCGCCTGGGTCTGCTCGATATATTCGAGAATCACGCTGGTCTCGCTGACAAAGCCGTGTTCGGTCTCCAGCACCGGTACCTTGCCGCGCGGGCTGATGGCCAATGCTTGCGGGCTCTGCCCAGCGAAGAACAGCACCTCTTCGAAAGGCAGGCCTTTTTCCAGCAGCGCCAGCTTTACCATGTTGTAGTAATTGCTGACCGCAAATCCGTGAAGCTTGAGCATGAAAAACAGCCTCCAGGCCGTGAGGGGTTGGCTGGGCTGTTATAGACCCCAGGCCCCCTTCTGGCCAGCTTCATACGCGCCGTCGATGACCGGGCATTGCCAGCGCGGGCATGGCAAACTGTGCTTCCCACCACAGGAGTAGCGCCATGAGCGAGCCCACCGATATCGACAACAACGATGAAGAAGCCTTCGCCGAGGCGACCCTGACCCAGGCCATCGAAAACCAGATCGACAGTGGCGAACCACCTGCCGCCAAGGCCACCTTCAACAAGCTCACCCTGGTCGGCTACGAGCGCGAGGACATCCTGAACCTCATGGCCCACGTGCTGGCCATTGAGATCGACGCAATGCTCGAACAAGACCGCCCGTTCAACGGTGAATGGTACGAAAGCGCCCTGCGCGCCTTGCCGGAGCTGCCGCCTGAGTCAGATCAAGGCGACGAGTGAAATACTGACTACACTGCAAGACCAGGCACCGGCGTCGGTGCCGCCGTCCTTGTCTGGAAGTCAGGAGTCATCATGTCCTTCACCCCCGAACTGATCGCCGAACTGGAAGTACTCGCCCTGTTCAACCTCGACAGCCACCAGGAAGGCATCAAGGTTCACACCAATGCCTCTCCTGCGCTGATCGCCGCCGCACGGCGCCTGCACGACAAGCAATTGACCTCTCTGCCCGACGGCGGCTACCTGACCAGCCTGGGGCTGGATGCCGCCGAACATGCCCAGCAACTGCTGACCATTCTCAAGGTGACCGAGCCGGCCTGAATCCGAATACCTGTGCAGGAGCCAGCGTCAGCTGGCGATGGCTCCTGCCGTAGTGCGCCAATAGCCCTGCGGAGGAAATGGCGCCAATAAATCAAATAGCGCTTAATCCGACTCCCACACTCAGGCTAAACTCCACCCGTGCTCCACGGATGGCCTGAGTATGCAATGAACCGCCCGCACGAAATTCGCCCCGACCTGGATGAAGGCATCGACCGCAAGGTGCTGACCAAGCTGCGAGCGCGTTTCCTGCAACTCAACCAGGGCCGCCTGGACCGTGCAATGGAAGGCTTGTCCAGCCGCCAGCAACAGGTGTTGACCCTGTTGCCGTTGTTCTTTCACGTCAACCACCCGCTCTTGCCAGGCTATGTGTCCGGCAACACGCCGGCCGGCATCTCGACCTTCGAACCCGATGCCAACCTGTTGGCCGAAGCCCAGCGCCTGACCCGCTCGTTCTCCTATAAAGCCCGCCACGGCAATCCGCCGCGACCGATCCATGGCGTGTTCCTGATGGGCAGCCTAGGCACCCTCGCCCAGGCCGAGCAAAGCGACATGGACTTATGGATCTGCCATGCCGCGGACCTGAACGAGAGCGAACTGGCAGAGCTTCGCAGGAAATGCCGATTGCTGGAGACCTGGGCCGCGAGCCAGGGGGCCGAAGCCCATCTGTTTCTGATCGAGCCGCAAGGCTTCGTCCAGGGCGAGCGCGATGGCCAGCTCAGCTCAGATGATTGCGGCACAACCCAGCATTACCTGCTGCTCGACGAGTTCTACCGCACAGCGATCTGGCTAGCCGGGCGCACTCCCTTATGGTGGCTGGTGCCGGTGTACGAGGAAGCGAACTACCGGGAATACACCCAGACGCTGCTGTCCAAGCGCTTCGTCCGCGCCGAGGACAGCCTCGACCTCGGACACTTGGCGCACATTCCGCCGGGCGAATTCGTCGGCGCAGGGCTCTGGCAACTGTTCAAAGGCATCGACTCACCTTACAAGTCTGTGCTCAAGCTCTTGCTGACCGAGGTCTACGCCAGCGAACACCCTGGCGGGCGCTGCCTGAGCCTGGACTTCAAGCAGGCGGTGTTCGCCAACCGCCTCGACCTGGACGAGCTCGATCCTTACATGATGGTCTACCGACGCATCGAGCAGTACCTGCAGCGCCGGGGTGAGAACCAGCGCCTGGAGCTGGTACGGCGCAGCCTGTACCTGAAGGTGAACAAGAAACTCAGCGGGTTGGCCAGGCAACGCAACGGAGGCTGGCAGCGCCAGCTGCTGGAGCGGTTGGTCGCCGAGTGGGGGTGGGATGAACGCCAGTTGGCTCTGCTCGACAGCCGCGGCCAGTGGAAGGTACGCGAGGTGGCCAACGAACGTCGGGAGTTAGTGGCCGAGCTGAACCATAGCTACCGTTTTCTCAGCCAGTTCGCCCGCGACCAGAACGCCAGCAGCCGCCTCGACCAGCGCGACCTCAACGTGCTTGGCCGTCGTCTGTACGCAGCTTTCGAACGCCGCGCGGGGAAAGTCGAGGTGATCAACCCGGGCATCGCCCCGGACCTGGCCGAAGGCACCCTGACGTTGGTCCAATCCCCTAACCGCAAGGAACCTGGGACGCACCAGTGGGGCCTGTACAGCGGCAACCTGGGCGTGCACGAATGGGAGCACTTCAGCCCGATCAAGCGCTGCCGCGCACTGCTCGAGTTGCTCACCTGGGCGCACCGCAACGGCGTGATCGACAATAGCACCCGCCTGGCCCTGCACCCGGGTGTCAGCGACTTGAGCGAGTTCGAGCTGTTCAACCTGCTGGGCAGCCTGCAGCAGAGCGTACCTCTGCCGCTGACGACCGTCAGCGAGGTCCGCCTGCTGCAACCGAGTGTGGCCGACGAGATTCTGCTGCTGGTCAACGTCGGCATCGACCCGCTGCGCCAACATCGCGACCTGAACATTCTGATGACCACCGAGCGCACCGACTCATTGAGCTATGCCGGTGTGCGCGAGAACTTGGTGCTAACCCTGGACCAGGTCACCCTCAACAGTTGGAACGAAGTGCTGGTACAGCGCTATGACGGCGAACATGCACTGGTGCGGTGCCTGCGT
Organism: Pseudomonas sp. X10; assembly: GCF_054889225.1. Lineage (NCBI taxonomy): Bacteria > Pseudomonadati > Pseudomonadota > Gammaproteobacteria > Pseudomonadales > Pseudomonadaceae > Pseudomonas > Pseudomonas sp. X10. Next base: position 5,523,777 of record NZ_CM142677.1, read on the forward strand.
GACTACCTGAATGGCTTGGGGCAACACCCTCATCGGCCACGCCTGCGGGTGCACTGCTTCTGTCACAACCGCGCCCACGCCATCAGCCAGCGCGTGGAAGAGGTGTTCGAAACGGCGCAACGGCTGCTCGATCAGGGCCTGAGCCACCGCTACCTGCTGCAGGTGCAGCAGCATACCCACGTCCTTGAACTCCAGGCCGGTCAAGTCATCTTGGTCACCCTGGAGGGTCATGATGCCGTTTTGCGCTACCTGGGCGAGGAACGCAGCGAATACAGCCCCTTGTACCTGGACCCCAACGCCTTGCAGGACCATGACCTGCCCCTGCTGCTGGAACAGGGCCAGCCCCAGTGCATCCAGGTGTTCTACCGGCTGCTGGACGGCTGGGCCGATATCCATGTGCTGGATGAACACAACGCCCTCTGGCAACAACGCCTACCGCTGCATGACGAGTACAACCTACTGTTGCCGTTGCAGCGCTTCTTCCAGTCGATCATGGCCCGGCGCGAGGCCCAGTTGCCTCTCGACAGCCTGCGACAGGCCTCGATAGGCATCCTCTACTACCAGTTACTGCCCTCGGGAGGCGGCAAGGTCCGCAGCCTGGAGTCGCGCCCGGCACCGACTGACAGCATCGGCCAGTCATTCTACGAGGTACAGGCGATTCTCCAGACCGGCGTCGGCGACGAGGTAGATGTCACCCTGTATTACAACCAGCAGGCGTTCTCCCTGCTCGAACATGGGGACCAGCTGTACGCCGTGGTCGCCCGCCAGATCATCCAGCAGCGCCAAGGCGCCGGGCACTGCTACATCACCGATCTGGACTTGTCCGGGCTACTGGCCAATGACCAGGGTTCGACCATCCTCTACCTGCGCTACAAGCGCGAGCTGGAACAGGCGCTCAACGACAGCCTGGCGCAGGCGCTGGAGGAGATGACTTGATGATCGAGGGCCAAGCCCCCGCAGGGATCAGAGGTCGAAATCGCCGGCCGCTTCAGGCTGGTATTCGACCTCCAGCAGCTTGAGCTTGAGGGTCTTGCCGCCTGGCGCCGGCCAGTCGATCTGCTCGCCCACCGACAGGCCCAACAGCGCGCAACCGATTGGCGCCAACACCGAGACCTTGCCTTCGGGACCGGCGTCCTTCGGGTAGACCAGGGTCAGGTGGTAATCCTTGCCGCTGGCCTCTTCACGGCAATGAACCCGCGAGTTCATGGTCACCACGCCGGCCGGGACCTCCTCGTGACCGACTACCTGCTCGGCGCGGTCCAGCTCGTCCTGAAGGGCGAGCACACCCGGCGTACTTTCATCGAGGCTGTCGATCAGACGCTCGAGACGCTGTACGTCCAATCGGGTGAGGATAAGGGAAGGCTTGGTGCTCATGATCCAGTCAGACTCCTTTTTTACCGGGCAAATAAAGCAAAACCCCGCCCAAGGGCGGGGTTTGTGGGGTGCTCGGCAAGGCCGATGCACTATCGACACTACCACAGCCGGGCAAATACACAAGTGCCCGGCGTCAGTGCGTCGCGGCCTCCTGGCGCCGTGCCAGGGCCTCACGGCAGATCTGCCGGCGCCGCTCGTCATCGGCCGAACGCCACTGGCGGATATCCTCCACATGGCGAAAGCAACCGGTGCAGACCTTGTATTCGTCCAGCCGGCAGACACTGATGCAGGGCGAAGGCACCGCCGGGCTGACGTTGCTATAGAGCGGCTTTGGCGGCCGTGCCGGAGTGCTCATCTCAGATCTCTTCGAAGTCCAGCTTGACGCCAGCACGTTCCCAGACGATACGTTCGAGCATCTCGCCCAGCAGCTCTTCGCTCTTCTCGCAGACCCACTTGCCGCTGTCTTCGTCGTAGTCGAAGTGGAAACCACCCGAACGGTCAGCCAGCCACAGCTGGCGCAAGGGCTCCTGGCGACTGAAGATCAGTTGGCTGCCGTTGTCGAACTTGATGGTCAGCACTCCGGCCGAATTTTCCATGTCCAGGTCCAGGTCACTCTCATCGAACAAGTCTTCCAGGGCCTGTTGGGTCGCGTCGACCAGGTCGTGAAAACGCGCTTCGGTCAAACTCATTGCAAGAACCTCGAATATGGCTGCACACATGCAAGCCGGGCACGATACGAGCGCGGCGTGGCGAATGCAAAGGATAACACCGCCGAGCCCCGCTCCTTGTTTCATTCCCGGCCACGCCCCGCCGGGCGGGCCGGTAGCTGCATAGGCAAGCAGGCGGTCGCTCGGTATACTCGGGCGCAATACTGCTTATTTCAAAGGATTTCGCCATGAAGCGCCTGATTTCCTCCCTCGCGGCGCTGGTCGCGGTTGCTTGCCTGGTTTCGGCCTGCGGCCAGAAGGGCCCACTGTACCTGCCTGATGACGGCAAGGACGGCAACACGTCGCATCAGCACCAGCACCAGCACCAGTAAGGGAACCCCATGGACGCTTTCAACTACCGCGACGGTGAACTGTTCGCGGAAGGCGTGGCCCTGTCGGCCATCGCCGAACGTTTTGGCACCCCCACCTACGTTTATTCGCGGGCGCACATCGAAGCCCAGTACCGTAGCTATGCCGACGCCCTGCAAGGCACCTCCCACCTGGTTTGCTTCGCCGTCAAGGCCAACTCCAACCTGGGTGTGCTGAATCTGTTGGCGCGCCTGGGCGCCGGTTTCGACATCGTCTCCGGCGGTGAGCTGGAGCGTGTGCTGGCCGCCGGTGGGCGCGCCGACCGCGTGGTCTTCTCCGGAGTCGGCAAGACCCGCGAAGACATGCGCCGCGCCCTGGAGGTGGGTGTCCACTGCTTCAACGTCGAGTCCGCCGACGAGCTCGAACGCCTTCAGCAAGTCGCTGCCGAGCTGGGCGTGCAAGCTCCGGTCTCGCTGCGGGTCAACCCGGATGTCGACGCCGGTACCCACCCGTACATCTCCACCGGCCTCAAAGAAAACAAGTTCGGCATCGCCATCACCGAAGCCGAGGCCCTGTATGTGCGCGCCGCACAGTTGCCGAACCTGGAAGTGGTCGGCGTCGACTGCCACATCGGCTCGCAACTGACTACCCTGGCCCCCTTCCTTGATGCCCTGGACCGCCTGCTGGTGCTGGTCGACCGCCTGGCCGAGTGCGGCATCCACCTGCGTCACCTGGACTTGGGTGGCGGTGTCGGTGTGCGCTACCGCGACGAAGAGCCGCCACTGGTGGCCGACTACATCAAGGCTATCCGCGAGCGTATCGGCGAACGCGACCTGGCCCTGGTGTTCGAGCCAGGCCGCTATATCGTGGCCAACGCTGGCGTCCTGCTGACCCGCGTGGAGTACCTCAAACACACCGAACACAAAGACTTCGCCATCATCGACGCGGCGATGAACGACCTGATCCGCCCGGCCCTGTACCAGGCCTGGATGGGGGTCAGCGCCGTGCAGCCGCGCGAGGGCGAAGGCCGCGCCTATGACCTGGTCGGGCCGATCTGCGAGACCGGCGATTTCCTGGCCAAGGAGCGCGTACTGAACCTGGCCGAAGGTGATTTGCTGGCCGTTCACTCGGCTGGCGCCTATGGTTTCGTCATGAGCTCAAACTACAACACCCGTGGCCGCTGCGCCGAAGTACTGGTCGATGGCGACCAGGCCTTCGAAGTGCGTCGTCGCGAAACCGTGGCCGAGCTGTTTGCCGGCGAAAGCCTGCTGCCGGAGTGAGCCCATGCTGCTGCGTTTTACCAAGATGCACGGGCTGGGCAACGACTTCATGGTCCTCGACCTGGTCAGCCAGCACGCGCACATCCAGCCCAAACACGCCAAGCAATGGGGTGACCGGCACACCGGCATCGGCTTCGACCAACTGCTGATCGTCGAAGCGCCGAGCAACCCGGACGTAGATTTCCGCTACCGGATCTTCAACTCCGATGGTTCCGAGGTCGAACAGTGCGGCAACGGAGCGCGCTGCTTCGCCCGCTTCGTGCAAGACAAGCGCCTGACCGCGAAAAAGCGCATCCGCGTCGAAACCAAGGGCGGCATCATCGAGCTGGACGTGCGCAACGATGGCCAGGTCTGCGTAGACATGGGCCCGCCACGGCTGGCTCCGGCAGAAATCCCCTTCGACGCCCCGACCCAGGCCTTGAGTTATCCTCTGGACGTTGCCGGTCGCAGGGTCGAGCTGGCGGCCATTTCCATGGGTAACCCCCATGCCGTGCTGCGGGTCGATGACATCAAGACCGCGCCGGTGCACGAGCTCGGCCCCCAGATCGAACACCACCCGCGCTTCCCGCAACGGGTCAACGTCGGCTTCCTCCAGGTCATCGACCGTCACCGCGCCAATCTGCGCGTCTGGGAGCGCGGCGCCGGGGAAACCCAGGCCTGCGGCACCGGCGCCTGTGCCGCTGCGGTAGCCGCCATCAGCCAAGGTTGGATGGAATCGCCGGTCTCCCTTGACTTGCCCGGCGGACGCCTCACCATCGAGTGGGCAGGCCCCGGCAAGCCGGTATTGATGACCGGCCCAGCCGTGCGCGTGTTCGAAGGACAGGTTCGTCTCTAAACGAGTATCCGCCATGACCGATCAGCACCAGGCTTCAACCGAGCAGGCCAGCAACCTCGATGCCGAGGCGGTGGCGACTTACCTGCGCGCCAACCCGACCTTCTTCGCCGAGCACGACGAACTGCTCGGCGAGCTGCACATTCCCCACCAGCGTGGCGACAGCGTGTCGCTGGTGGAACGTCAGCTCAAGCTGCTGCGTGACCGCAACATCGAGATGCGCCACCGACTCTCGCAGTTGATGGACGTGGCCCGCGACAACGACCGTCTGTTCGACAAGACCCGTCGGCTGATCCTCGACCTGCTTGACGCCAACAGCCTGGAGGAAGTGGTGATGGCCGTCGAAGACAGCCTGCGCCAGGAGTTCCAGGTGCCCTTCGTCAGCCTGATCCTGTTCAGCGAAAGCGCCACGCCGGTGGGCCGGTGGGTCAACAGCAGCGAGGCTCAGCAGGCCATCGGCGGGTTGCTGGGCAGTGGCAAAACGGTGAGCGGCAGCCTGCGCGACCATGAGCTGGACTTCCTGTTCGGCGAGGAGCAACGCAAGGAGGTCGGCTCCAGCGCGGTGGCCACGCTCGAATACCAAGGCCTGCACGGCGTGCTCGCGATCGGCAGCCGCGATCCGCAGCACTACAGGAGCACCGTCGGCACCTTGTTCCTCAGCTACATCGCCGAAGTCCTCGGCCGCGTCGTACCGCGCTTTACCCAGACCTTGCGTCAGGTGCGCTGATGAAGCACCAGCTGGAAGCTTATTGCGCACACCTGCGCAACGAGCGCCAGGTGTCCGAACACACCCTGCTGGCCTACCGCGGCGATCTCGACAAGGTCCTCGAATACTGCGACAGCCAAGGCATCGCCAGCTGGAATGCCCTGCAGATCCAACACTTGCGCCAGCTGGTGGCGCGCCAGCACCATCACGGCCAGTCCTCGCGCAGCCTGGCACGGCTGCTTTCAGCGGTGCGTGGTTTCTACCGCTACCTCAACCGTGAAGGCCTGTGCCAGCACGATCCGGCCAACGGCCTGTCGCCGCCCAAGGGTGAGCGACGCCTGCCCAAGACCCTGGATACCGACCGCGCCCTGCAGTTGCTCGACGGCGCCGTGGATGACGACTTCATCGCCCGTCGCGACCAGGCGATCCTCGAACTGTTCTATTCTTCCGGCCTGCGCCTTTCGGAGCTGACCGGCCTGGACCTGGATCAGCTCGACCTCGCTGCCGGGCTGGTCCAGGTGCGCGGCAAGGGCAGCAAAACCCGTGTCCTGCCGGTGGGCCGCAAAGCCCGTGAAGCCCTGGAACAATGGCTGAAACTGCGCGGCATCAGCGCGCCCCAAGACAATGCCGTGTTCCTCAGCCGCCAAGGCCGGCGCCTTGGCGCGCGGGCCATCCAGCTAAGGGTCAAGGCCGCCGGTGAACGCGAGCTGGGCCAGCACCTGCACCCTCACATGCTTCGCCATTCCTTCGCCAGCCATCTGCTCGAATCGTCCCAGGACCTGCGTGCGGTGCAAGAGATGCTCGGCCATGCCGACATCGCAACCACGCAGATCTACACTCATCTGGACTTCCAGCATTTGGCCGCGGTGTACGACAGCGCCCATCCCAGGGCCAAACGCAGCAAAGGCAGTGACTCATGAGCATCAAGCTGATCACCTTCGACCTGGACGATACCCTGTGGGACACCGCGCCAGTGATAGCCAGCGCCGAGGTCGTCCTGCGCGACTGGCTGCAAGCCAATGCACCGACACTGGGCGGCGTGCCGGTCGAGCACCTGTACGCCATTCGCGAGCGTCTGGTCCAGGCTGAGCCCGGCCTGAAACACCGCATAAGCGCCCTGCGCCGGCGTGTGCTGTTCCATGCCCTCGAGGAAGTCGGCTACAGCGAGAAGCATGCCCAGGACCTGGCCAACGAAGGCTTCGAAGTGTTCCTCCATGCGCGGCACCAGGTCGAGGTCTTCCCCGAGGTCCAGCCGGTGCTGGAAATCCTGCGCCACCACTACACGCTCGGGGTGGTCACCAATGGCAATGCCGATGTGCGCCGCCTGGGCCTGGCCGACTACTTCAAGTTCGCCCTATGCGCCGAGGATATCGGCATCGGCAAGCCCGACCCCGAGCCCTTTCTCGAGGCCCTGCGTCGGGGTGAAGTGGATGCTCGGGCGGCCGTCCACATCGGCGACCACCCCGGTGACGACATTGCCGGCGCCCAGCGTGCCGGCCTGCGGGCGGTCTGGTTCAACCCCCGGGGCAAGGCCTGGGACGCCGAGACGCCACCTGACGCGGAAATCCAGCGCCTGTCACAGTTGCCTGACGTCTTGGCTCGCTGGCGCTGAGCCGACCCAGATCCCTGCAGCACCCCGCGTCAGCTGGCAAGGCTTCGCCTTGTATCGCCAGCTGACGCTGGTTCCTCTCCCCTGAAGAGACGCACAAAAAAGCCCGCAGCGACGGCGGGCTTTCTTGCTGACGAAACCACTCAGATAGGGCGGCTACCGTACTTGTTGTCCGGCTTCTTGGGTGGATCTGCGACCACGTTGGCCTCGACCTCCTGGACCTTGCCGCCACGGGCCAGGAACTCTTCCATGGCCTTGGCCAGCGCATCGCGCTCCTTCTGCTTGGCTTCCATGCTGGGCATCTCGTCTACCGAGACCGCAGTCTTGGCCTTGCCCTTGACAGCCGGTGCAGGGCTGTCGTCGTCGCCAGCGTCTTCCGCTACATCGTCCGCCGCTGCTTCGAGGCCTTCATCACCTTCGTCTTCGTCGCCTACTTCGAGGTCATCATTTTCCAGATCGTCGTCGCTCATGTTCTACCTCATGACTTTCGAAAAGCAGATTAGTTATAGACCAGTGTTGCCGTAGACCGACAGCCACCAGTGAAAATTCAGGGCCGTGGGGTGGCCACCGCCCGGGCATCTCCCTCGAATACCGAGGGGTACCGTGCAAGTTCTGCTCCTGGCAGGACCTGACGAAAAATCAGAGCCACCAACCGGAGTTCATCGGCTTCGCCCAAGAGGGCAGCGCACTCATTGGCAAGCCTAGCAAAGGGTGGCGAAGTGCGCGGACAGGTCGTCAGCACCCTTCGGCGCGCATTCTAGCGCGCCCGGAGAAAAAGCAAAGCACCTAAAACGCACTCGAGTCTGTAAGTTTTCGGGCTACAGCTGGCAAGCGTTTCGAGCGCCTGTAAAACTGCGGTAGGAAACCGTTTGCACCTACCAATCCAAGCAAAATTCGGACAAAAAAATGCCCGGCAAGCCGGGCAAGTTTTTTTCAGCGGTAGTTACAGGTTGTAACCACGCTCGTTGTGCTGAGCCAGGTCGAGGCCGACCGACTCTTCTTCTTCGTTGACCCGCAGGCCCATCACCACATCCAGTACCTTGAGGATCACGAAGGTCACAATAGCGGTGTAGACCACGGTGAAGATCACGCCCTTGGCCTGAATCCAGACCTGGGCAGCAATGTCGTCGACCTCACCGAAACCACCCAAGGCAGGCGCGGCGAACACACCTGTGAGGAGCGCGCCGACGATACCGCCGATACCGTGTACGCCGAAGGCGTCCAGGGAGTCGTCATAGCCAAGCTTACGCTTGAGGCTGGTGGCGCAGAAATAGCAGATCACGCCAGAAGACAGGCCGATCACCAGGGCCCCCATCGGGCCAACGGTGCCGGCGGCCGGGGTGATAGCCACCAGGCCTGCGACCACACCCGAAGCGATACCCAGGGCGCTCGGTTTGCCGTGGCCGATCCACTCGGCGAACATCCAGCTAAGGGCAGCGGCAGCGGTGGCGATCTGGGTTACCAGCATGGCCATGCCAGCATTACCGTTGGCCGCGGCGGCGGAGCCTGCGTTGAAGCCGAACCAGCCGATCCACAGCATGGCCGCGCCCACCAGGGTGTAGCCCAGGTTGTGCGGCGCCATCGGCGTGGTCGGGTAGCCTTTACGCTTGCCCAGCACCACACAGGCCACCAAGCCAGCGACACCGGCATTGATGTGCACCACGGTGCCGCCGGCGAAGTCCAGCACACCCCAATCGCCCATCAGCGCGCCATCGCCGCCCCAGACCATGTGCGCGATCGGCGCGTAGACCAAGGTGAACCATACGCCCATGAAGATCAGCATGGCGGAGAACTTCATGCGCTCGGCGAAGGCACCGACGATCAGCGCCGGCGTGATGATGGCGAAGGTCATCTGGAAGGTGATGAAGACGGCTTCAGGGAAGGCCTCGGTCAGACTGTCAGGCGTGACGCCACTGAGGAAGGCCTTGGAGAATCCACCTACGAAGGAGTTGAAGTTAACTACGCCCTGTTCCATACCGGTGGTATCGAACGCCAGGCTGTAGCCGTAGACCACCCAGAGGATGCTCATCAGGCCGGTGATGGCAAAGCACTGCATCATGACCGATAGCACGTTCTTCGAACGCACCATACCGCCGTAGAACAGGGCCAGGCCCGGAATGGTCATGAACAGCACCAAGGCTGTGGCGGTCAGCATCCAGGCGGTATCGCCGGAGTTGAGCGCGGGAGTCGCCTCCTCTGCCAAGGCCAAGCCGGGCATTGTGAGGGACAATAGGGCTCCTAGCCCTGCGATCTTACGCAGAGTCATGTTGTTTTCTCCTGGGGCGTTGGGGTTTGTGAGGCTTTTTTGTCAGATCGCGTCGGTATCGGTTTCGCCGGTACGGATGCGGATCGCCTGCTCCAGATTGACCACGAAGATCTTGCCGTCACCAATCTTGCCGGTATTGGCCGCCTTGGTGATGGCCTCGATCACCCGGTCCAGATCCTTGTCGTCGATAGCGACATCGATCTTCACCTTGGGCAGGAAGTCGACCACGTACTCGGCGCCGCGATACAGCTCGGTGTGGCCCTTCTGCCGACCGAAGCCCTTGACCTCGGTGACGGTGATGCCCTGCACGCCGATTTCCGACAGCGACTCGCGCACGTCGTCCAACTTGAACGGCTTGATGATGGCAGTGACTAGCTTCATGAAACTTTCTCCCGAATTAGTGGACTTGCCCCAGGAAAACAAACCCGTCTCAAGTCTAAGCGCAGCGCCTGGCTTTGTAACGCATCGTCGGCCTCAATCCCTGACCGACAATGCAATCCGGCTATGGCAAACGAACTTCCGGTTTCACCTGCGCACTGCCTGGTCACAAGGGACTGCATCAGTGCATGGCTCGCTCAGGACATTGCAGAAACCTTGCCAGGTCCGACAATCCGCCAAAAAACAGCTAGTTGCGCCAAATACTCGGGTTTGGCCAGTCGCCAGCATGGCTGTGACGCACAGTTTCGGTGCGCACCCCGGCATCGCGATGCGCAAAAAGTGTGCAACACGAGCACACTTTTGCCCCGTGCTACACTGACGCCCTTTCAACGACCAGCGGACAGCCCAACATGCTCGCGCCCAAAGCCTTTCTCGATGCCCTGAGCGACCAGGCCTCGCGCCTGTTCAGTGGCGACACCGCACAACCGCGCGCCGAACTCGAAGGCCAGTTCAAAGCCCTGCTGCAAGGTGCTTTCAGCAAGCTGGAACTGGTCAGCCGTGAAGAATTCGACAGCCAGATGGTGGTCCTGGCACGCACCCGCGCCCGCCTCGAAGCCCTGGAGGCCCAGGTCGCCGAACTGGAAGCGCGGATGACCCCGCCGGGCGAGCAGTAACCACCATGCAGCCATCCCGCGACTATCCGGTATTGCTGTTCTCCTACGGCACCCTGCAGGACAAGGCCGTGCAACTGGCCAACTTCGGCCGCGAGCTGACTGGCCAGGCCGACCACATGCCCGGCTATCGCCAGGACTGGGTCGAGATCACCGATCCAGATGTCCTGGCCACTAGCGGCAAGACCCATCACCCCATCGTCTCGCCCAGTACCAACCCCGACGACAGCGTCGCCGGCATGGTCTTCCAGATCAGCGAGACGGAACTGGCAGCTGCCGACCGTTATGAAGTAGCGGACTACAAGCGCGTGGCCGTGACCCTGGCCTCGGGGCTGACCGCCTGGGTTTATGTCCGCGCCTGATCCCTCAGGTGCGATGGTTGATCACACGGAGCGTCAAACCATGAAAGTCAGTGCACGCAATGTTTTCAAAGGTACCGTCAGCAGCGTCCAACCCGGTGCAGTCAATGCCGAAGTGGAACTGACCCTGGCCGGCGGTGAGAAACTGGTGGCCGTGGTCACCATGGCCAGCCTGCACAACCTGGGCATCAACGTCGGCAAGTCCGCCGTGGCTCTGGTCAAGGCGCCCTGGGTGGTACTGATGACCGATGCCGCCGGCTACAAGCTGTCGGCCCGCAACAGCCTGGAAGGCAAGGTGGTGCGCGTCGGCGACGGCGCGGTCAATGCCGAGGTCGTGCTGCAGTTGGCGGGCGGCACCGAAGTCTTCGCCATCGTCACACGCGAGGCCGTCCAGGAGCTCGGCCTCGCACCAGGCGTGACAGCCACCGCGCTGATCAAGGCGTCGCACATCATTCTGGGTGTGGCGCCTTAAGCCCTTTTCCGCGAGCACAGTAGCTGATCGCAGGAACGAAGGCATGCAACAGTCCGGAGGGAGACTCCATGGTTCATGAGAGTCTCTCATTCGGCCAATCGGTTAGTTACTTCAGATACTCCCTATTCCTTGCAGTCAATTTCCCAAACATACTTTTCCCACCTTTGCGCTGTTGTATTCAGTCCCTACACCCTGGAAAAGGCATCCCTGATCATGGGCTGCGTGAAAAAGCTGACACAGCAAGCGGCATTGGATAACGATTACAACGCTGCCTATGCCGCGAATGTCCTGAGTGACCTCGCCAAAGAAGTCGTAGACGACCTGACTTTTGGCCAAGAGTCAGGCCAAGGTTCAACGCCTTCGTAAAACCCGGAAGCAGTCTTTACCCTCCTGGCCTGCGCCACCCCACTATCCTTCCAAAGCCGCAGGACGCGGCCTTTGCCTCGATCATGGAGTGTTCATGTCCCTCGCCCTTGTCCACAGCCGCGCCCAGGTTGGCGTATTGGCCCCGGCTGTCAGCGTCGAAACCCATCTGGCCAACGGCCTGCCCACGCTGACCCTGGTCGGCTTGCCCGAAACGACAGTCAAGGAGAGCAAAGACCGAGTACGCAGCGCGATTCTCAACTCGGGCCTGGAGTATCCGGCGCGTCGCATCACGCAGAATCTCGCGCCTGCCGACTTACCCAAGGATGGTGGCCGCTATGACCTGGCCATTGCCCTGGGCATCCTCGCCGCCAACGGCCAGGTGCCAGTCAACACCTTGAGCGAGATCGAATGCCTGGGCGAGCTGGCGCTCTCCGGTGCCTTGCGCCCGGTGCAAGGGGTACTGCCCGCAGCATTGGCGGCTCGGGATGCCGGGCGGGCGCTGGTGGTGCCAAGGGAAAACGCCGAAGAAGCCTGCCTGGCGTCCGGGCTGGTGGTGTATGCGGTCGGGCATCTGCTGGAGCTGGTGGCGCACCTCAACGGGCAGTCGCCGCTACCGCCGTATGCGGCCAACGGCTTGTTGCTGCACAGCCGCCCCTACCCCGACCTCAGTGAAGTACAAGGCCAGTTGGCCGCCAAGCGGGCATTGCTGCTTGCAGCGGCCGGGGCTCATAACCTGCTTTTCACAGGACCTCCCGGCACCGGCAAGACCTTGCTTGCCAGCCGCCTGCCCGGGTTACTACCACCCTTGAACGAGCGCGAGGCGCTGGAGGTGGCCGCCATCCAGTCGGTCAGCGGGCATACCCCCCTGAACAGCTGGCCACAACGCCCCTTCCGCCATCCGCATCACTCCGCTTCAGGCCCGGCCCTGGTGGGCGGAGGCAGCCGTCCACAACCCGGCGAAATCACCTTGGCACATCATGGCGTGCTCTTTCTCGATGAGCTGCCGGAGTTCGAACGCCGTGTACTGGAAGTGCTGCGCGAGCCCCTGGAATCGGGTGAAATCGTCGTGGCCAGGGCCAAGGACAAGGTCCGCTTCCCGGCACGCTTCCAGTTGGTCGCGGCCATGAACCCCTGCCCTTGCGGTTATCTCGGCGACCCTACGGGACGCTGCCGCTGCAGCAGCGAACAGGTCCAGCGTTACCGCAACAAGCTGTCCGGCCCCTTGCTCGACCGTATCGACCTGCACCTGACCGTGGCCAGGGAAACCACCGTCCTGTCGGGCAATCCCAGCGGCGAGTCCAGTGCCAGCGTCGCCAGTGTTGTCGCAGCCGCAAGAGAGCTGCAGCAGCAACGCCAAGGCTGCGCCAACGCATTCCTCGATCTCAACGGTCTCCGCCGCTATTGCACGCTCACGAAAGCGGACCAGGCCTGGCTGGAAAACGCCTGCGAGCGCCTGACCTTGTCACTGCGCGCCGCACACCGCCTGCTCAAGGTGGCGCGAACCCTTGCCGATCTCGAACAGGTCGAGACCATCACCCGGCCACATCTGGCCGAGGCCCTACAATATCGCCCGGGCGCCTGACCTCCCAGAGAATCCGTGTCGCCGTTTTACTCGATCCTGCCCTGAAAAACCGCTTGGCAGCGGCTCATGCACAGCCTGTATCGCGCTCATAGCGAGCATTTATTTTGCGCGCTAAATATTTTCGCGCAAGATTAATTCACAGAAACAAGCAGCACCTTCCAGATCCCAGACCCAGCTATCGGAGAACCATCATGACCATTCGCAAACTGTTCGCCATCACCCTCGCCACCCTGACGCTGGGCACCAGTGCAGGCGCCTTCGCCCAGGCCACCGAAGCCACTCCTTATCGCTACGGCATGAACCTGGATATCGCCCAAGTGATCGCTATCGACGCACCAACCAACGCCCAAGATCAGGTGGTCACCACGACCATGACCTACCGCGACAGCAGCGGCCGGGTCCAGGCCGTGAGCTACGACCAACTGAACACCAACCGCGCCAACCAGAACTGAAACCGCCGGCCCATCCACAGAGGAGTTAGAACATGAACCTTTCCCGCACCCTGACCGCCGGCCTGCTCACTCTCGCCGTCAACAGCAGCTTCGCCGCCGGCAGCCCCGGCGTGGAACACACCACCCAGGGTTTCCTCGACGCGCTGGCCGCCGGTGGTGGCCAGCCGCTGGAAACGCTCGCCCCCAAAGCTGCACGCGCCGTACTGGTGGATGCCCAGGCGGGAGTCAAGGTGGATCTGTCCGGCATCCAGGTCGAGCGCAAGACCATCCAGGCTGATGGCCAGGCCCTGGAGATCCGGGTGGTGCGTCCCCAGGGCGCGCGTGGTGAGCTGCCGGTGTTCATGTTCTTCCACGGCGGTGGCTGGGTACTGGGGGATTATCCTACCCACGAACGCCTGATCCATGACCTGGTGGTCGGCTCCGGGGCCGCAGCAGTCTATGTCGACTACACACCGTCGCCGGAGGCCAAGTACCCCACTGCTATCAACCAAGCCTACGCCGCGACCCGCTGGGTGGCCGAGCACGGCAAGGAGATCGGCGTGGATGGCAGCCGCCTGGCGGTGGCCGGCAACAGCGTAGGAGGCAACATGGCGGCGGTGGTCGCCCTCAAGGCCAAGGAGGCCGGTACGCCGAAACTGCGCTTCCAGGCCCTGCTGTGGCCGGTGACCGATGCCAACTTCAACAACGGCTCGTACAACCAGTTCGCCGAGGGTCACTTCCTCACCCGCAACATGATGCAGTGGTTCTGGGACAGCTACACCACCGACCCGAAACAGCGCAATGAGATCCATGCCTCTCCTCTGCGCGCCAGCCTGGACCAGCTCAAGGGACTGCCGCCGGCGTTGGTGCAAACAGCCGAGATGGATGTGCTGCGCGACGAAGGTGAAGCCTACGCCCGCAAGTTGGACGCCGCAGGCGTGCCGGTGACCGCCGTGCGCTACAACGGTATGATCCATGACTTCGGTCTGCTCAACGTGCTGAGCCAGGTGCCAGGCACCCGCAGTGCCATGGACCAGGCCGCACAGGCGCTGAAGCAACACCTCAAGTAAACGTCACAACGCACCACCGACAAGGCCGCTCACGCGGCCTTTGTCTATTGGGTCGATCGGCGCAAGAGCGGAGCTGTCCCGCGATCAGTTGATTGTCCACCGAGGCTGCTCTTTACTAGCTCTCAGCCCTCCCCCGCGTCGAGACCATCATGCTGGCCTTCATCCAGGCGTCACCCTTGCTGCTGGGTAGCTTCCTGCTACTGCTCGACCTGGCGCTCTGGCAGTTGATTCCTATCGAGCGACGGCCTTGGCGCATCGCTTCGCGCCTGCTGATCTTCCTGCTGTTCAGTTGGGTGCTGCTGACGGCCGGAATGACTCCGCTGCAACCGCCCCCCTGGGCCGATGACGTACCGCGCAACCTCATGGCAACGGTGCTCGCGATCGCCTGGTGGCTGTTCGGCGCACGCACGGTGACAGTGGTCTTCGGCCTGCTGTTGATCGCCCGCAGCGGCCATACCGGGCGGCTGCTACAGGACGTGATCGGGGCAGTGATCTTCCTGGCTGCGGTGGTCGCTGCCGCAGCCTATGTGATGCAGTTGCCAGTCAAGGGCTTGCTGGCCACTTCCGGGGTGATGGCTATCGTGATCGGCCTGGCGCTGCAGAGCACCTTGAGCGACGTATTTTCAGGCATCGTGCTCAATACCACGCGGCCGTACCAGGTGGGTGATTCGGTTTCCATCGACGGCACCGAAGGCAAGGTGATCGATATCGATTGGCGCACCACTCGCCTGCTCACCGGCACAGGCAGCATGGCGGTGATTCCCAACTCGGTGACGGCCAAGGCCAAGTTGCTCAACTTCAGTCGGCCCAGTGATATGCATGGGGTTTCCATCACTGTAGTGGTGCCTGCGCGGGTACGCCCGAAGCGGGTGCTCGACGCCCTGGACAAAGCCTTGCAAGGCACCAGCGCGCTGCTCGACAAACCGCGCCCAAAAGCAACCGTGAAGAGCTCGACCCTGGAGTCGGTGGAATATGAGGCCAGCGGCTTCGTCGCGGCCATGGACAGGAAGACCGAGGTGCGCAACCAGCTATTCGATCTGGCCCACCGCCACCTCGAGGCCACCGGGGTGATATGGAACAGCAGCAGCGCGACACACCCGCGCAGCCGCCCGCGCGAGCTGCTGGAAGAGGTACGGATTTTCCGTTCGCTGAACGAAGAAGAACGCGATGCGCTCAGCCAGCGCATGACGGCGGTCGAGTACCTGGCGAACCAGATCATCCTGGGTGTCGGGGACAACTCCGGTTACCTGTTGGTGATCGGCAGCGGAGTGGTCTCGGCGTCGATACGTGATGGCGACAAGCTTATCGAAGCCGGGCGCATGGGCCCCGGCGAGGTATTGGGCATAGAAGGCATCGTCGATAGCGAGGGCTCCAATGCCGAGTTCCGCACCCTGACCAGTTGCCTGCTCTACCGTATCGACAAGGAACAGGTGCGCAGCTGTCTGGCCCAGCGCACCGAGGTAGAGTCCGCGCTGAGTAAGCTCCAGCACTTCCGCCGCCAAGCCAGCCAGTCACTGCTGCTGCAAAAGCCACCCCAGATCAAGAAAGGCGGCTTCCTCAGTTGGCTGCACAAATAACTCAGAGCACCACACGCAGGCACTGGCCTGCATGGTACAGGGAGAAGCCGGTCTCGTAGAACGTGGTGCGCAGCGCAGACGCCGACACGGGCTTCATTGGCGAGAACGGAATAGGCAGACTGCCCGGGTCGTCCTGCAGCAGGAATTGAGCGAACGCCTTGCCGATAACCGTACCAGTGGTGTTGCCTCGACCGTTGTAGCCGGTTACCGCGACCAGGCCTGGGGCCGGCTCGAACAGGCGCATCAGGTGATCAGGGGTGAAATCGATGCAACCGGTCCAGTGCATTTCCCATTCGACCTTGCCCAACTCCGGAAAGTAATGGCTCTGGATACGGTCGGCCCAACTGCGCACGAACCAGGCCGGCTTGTTATCTACTCGGCCTAGACTGCCGAGCAACAGACGCCCCTGATCGTCACGGCGAATGCTGCTAAGCACCGTGCGGGTGTCCCAGGAGCCCTGGCCATGCGGCAGCACCTTGTCAGCGGCGTTACCCTGCAATGGCACGGAGGCCACCTGGTAGTAGTAGCCGCGGAAGAACTGCTTCTGCAGGTTGCTCCAGTCGCCTTCGGTGTAGGCGCCGGTGGAGATCACCACCTTGTCGGCCTTGACCGAACCCTGTGCGGTCCTCACTCGCCAAGCGTCGCCTTCGCGCTCCAGGCCTTCGACGGACGATTGCTGGAACAGCTTGCCACCCAGGCGCACCACGGCAGCAGCCAGGCCCTGGGTGTAGCCCATGGGGTTGATGGTGCCGGCGCGGCGGTCGAGCAACGCGGCGGAAATCTTGTCGGTGCCGCAGTATTCCTGGCACTTCGCACCGGTCAGCAGCTCGACGTCGGCACCACGCCGGCGCCATTGTTCGTGGCGAGCCTCCAGGTCAGCGACGCCAGTGGCGTTGTGTGCCATATGCAGCGTGCCCTTGTGCTGGGCCTGACAGTCGATGCCCAAGCGCTCGATCATGGCGAACACTTCGCCCGGCGCCTCGCCAAGCACCTTGTTCAGGCGGCTGCCCTGCTGCTGGCCAAGGGTGCTCTCGACATCGTCGGGACGAATCCAAGTGCCTGCGTTGACCAAGCCGACGTTGCGTCCCGAACCGCCATGGCCGACCTTCCAGGCCTCCAGCAAGATCACTGACCTGCCCTGCTCCAGCAGGTGGATCGCCGCCGACAGGCCGGTGATGCCAGCGCCGATGACACAGACATCAGCCTTGTGCTCACCGGCCAGCGCCTGGGTAGCGAAGGTCGGTTTGGTGACGAATTCCCACAGACATTCTTGACGCAACTCGGGCATGGCCGGCTCCAGCTGTTGTTCTTCTTTGCGGTACATCAAGGGTGTGCAGCGTCTGGTGATTACGGGGGCTTTGCCCTCGAACGCAGCATAAGGCCGCCCCACAGGACATGCGCTCATCTGAGAAGCGTTGCAGAACCTGTGGAAGCGGCCTGGTGTCGCGAGGGGTCGCAAAGCGGCCCCAACAGCAGACACTCGGCAAGGTGGCCTCGATCAGTCGAACACGATCCCCTGCGCCAGCGGCAGCTCGCGCGAGTAGTTGACGGTGTTGGTCTGGCGGCGCATGTAGCCTTTCCAGGCATCGGAGCCAGACTCGCGGCCACCGCCAGTTTCCTTCTCGCCACCGAAGGCACCGCCGATTTCCGCACCGCTGGTACCGATGTTGACGTTGGCGATGCCACAGTCGCTACCCGAAGCGCTCTGGAAGCGCTCTGCCTCACGCAGGTCGGTGGTGAAGATGCACGAGGACAGGCCCTGCGGCACTTCGTTGTTCAGGCGCAGAGCCTCGTCGAAGTCGTCGTAGGCCAACACATAGAGGATCGGTGCGAAGGTCTCGTGGCGCACCACTTCGCTCTGGGCTGGCATCTCGACGATAGCCGGCGACACGTAGTAGGCGTTCGGGTACTCAGCCTGCAACTGGCGCTCGCCACCGAACACTTGGCCACCTTCGTCACGTGCCTTGGCCAGCGCGCCTTGCATGGCGTCGAACGACAGTTTGTCGATCAGCGGGCCGACCAGGTTGTCCTTGCGCGGGTCACCGATGCGTACCTTGCCGTAGGCAGCCTTGACCCGGGCGACCACTTCGTTCTTGACCGAACGGTGGACGATCAGACGGCGCAGGGTGGTGCAGCGCTGGCCTGCAGTGCCGACCGCGGAGAACAAAATGCCGCGCACGGCCAGGTCGAGGTCCGCGCTTGGGGCCAGGATCATGGCGTTGTTACCGCCCAGTTCGAGGATGCTGCGGCCAAAGCGGGCGGCAACGCGCGGGCCGACTTCACGGCCCATGCGGGTGCTGCCAGTGGCGCTGACCAGGGGGACGCGTGGATCGTCGACCAAGGCTTCGCCAGCTTCGCGGCCACCGATGACCAGCTGGCTCAGCCCTTCTGGCGCATCACCGAAGGCCTTCAGGGCTTTCTCGAACAGGGCCTGGCAGGCCAGCGCGGTCAGCGGGGTCTTCTCCGACGGTTTCCACACCACGGCGTTGCCGCAAACCAGCGCCAAAGCAGTGTTCCACGCCCACACCGCGACCGGGAAGTTGAAGGCGCTGATCACACCGACCACACCCAGCGGGTGCCAGGTCTCACGCATATGGTGACCCGGGCGCTCGGAGGCGATGGTCAGGCCGTACAACTGACGCGACAGGCCGACGGCGAAGTCGCAAATATCGATCATTTCCTGCACTTCGCCCAGACCTTCCTGGGTGATCTTGCCGGCCTCGATGGACACCAGTTCACCCAGGTCGGCCTTGTGTGCACGCAGCACTTCGCCGAACAGGCGCACCAACTCGCCACGGCGTGGCGCAGGAACGCTGCGCCAGGCTTCGAAGGCTTGCTGGGCCTGGTCGATGCGGGTGGTGACTTGTGCCTTGTCTTCCAGTTTCACCGAGGCAATCTGGCTGCCATCGATCGGGGTGTGTACAGGGTAGTCACCCTGGGTATAGACCGCAGCCGGTACACCGAGGCGCTCGAGCAATCCCGCAACCATGTTCTTCTCCTGCTTGGTGAATGGTTGAAATCGTGATGTGGATCAGTATTAATCCGATCACACTGGCGCAACAAACGACCTTTATTCCGCATATCATTCCGTCAGGTAATGACCCTTTTGCCCTAGAGACCGCTATGTCCAAACGCCTGGTGCCTTCGATGGCCGCCCTACAGTGCTTCGAGGCGGCCGCCCGCCACCTGAGCTTCACCCGCGCCGCCGAAGAGCTGCACCTGACGCAGAGCGCCGTGAGCAAGCAAGTGGCGCAGCTCGAAGAAATGCTTCGCCACCACCTGTTCCTGCGTATCCGCCGCCGCCTGCAGTTGACCCCGGCCGGCGCCCTGTACCTGGCCGAAGTCAACAAGATCCTCACCCAGGTCGACATGTCCAGCCGCTACATCCTCTCCTACGGCGAGCAGACCGAAGTATTGAAGGTAGCCACTCAACCGAGTTTTGGCGTGCGCTGGTTGATTCCCAACCTCAAGGGTTTCGGCAAGCGCCACCCGAACATCCATCTGGACATCCGCAACGAAATGGAGCCCTTCGCCCTGCTCCAGGCGACAGCCGATGTGGTGTTCTTCTTCGGCCAGGGCACCTGGCCCGGCGCAACTTGCATCGAGCTGTTCCGCGAAGAGGTGGTGCCGGTGTGCTCGCCGGACCTGCTACAAGGCCGCCCGCTGGCAGACGCCGGCGAAGTGGCCGAAATGGTGCTGCTACAAAGCACTTCGCGCCCCGAGGCTTGGCATGAATGGTTCCTCGAACAGGGCCTGCACTCGGCCAACAGTTACCATGGCCCGCGCTTCGACACCTTCTATATGTCGCTCAGCGCCGCCCAGGCCGGCTGTGGCGTGGCCCTGGTACCGCGCTATCTGGTGGCCAAGGAACTAGCCGAGGGCAGCCTGGTCACGCCCTGGAATCATGCAATGCGCAGCAATGGCGCGTATTACCTGGCGTTTGCCGAACATGCGGCTGAAGTGCCGAAAGTGCGGGCCCTGGTGGAATGGACAAAGGAACAGTTGGACAGCTGATTATCCCAGGACCGCGTTGCAGCCAATGGCGGCCCCGTAGGCGTAGGCTTGTCCGCAATTGAGCGTCAGGGTCGATCGAAAAAGGAATGATACATTCACTTTTTTTCGCTTGTGCAGCAAGTGCATTCCTCGCTTTCATGTAAAGGTCCCATTCACCCAGGAAGCTAGCGATGCCCGCTCAAGATTTCGTCAGCCCGGACAGCATCCGCGCGCAGTTCTCTGCCGCCATGTCGCTCATGTACAAACAGGAAGTGCCGTTGTACGGCACGCTGCTGGAGCTGGTGAGTGAAATCAACCAGCAGGTCCTGACCCAGCAGCCCGAGACCGCCCAGGCCCTGCGCTGGACCGGCGAGATCGAGCGCCTCGACCAGGAGCGCCACGGCGCCATCCGTGTCGGCACGGCAGAGGAGCTAGCGACCATCGCCCGCCTATTCGCGGTCATGGGCATGCAGCCGGTGGGCTATTACGACTTGAGCTCGGCCGGGGTGCCGGTGCACTCCACCGCGTTCCGCGCCGTGCACGAGCAGTCGCTGCACATCAGCCCCTTCCGTGTCTTCACCTCACTGCTGCGCCTGGAGCTGATCGACAACCCGCAACTGCGTGAACTGGCCCGCAGCATCCTGGCCAAACGGCAGATCTTCACCCCACGCGCCTTGGAGCTGATTGCCCAGTGCGAGCGTGACGGTGGCCTGAACGCTGCCGATGCCGAAACCTTCGTCAACGAAGCCCTGCACACCTTCCGCTGGCACCAGGACGCCACGGTGACCGCCGAGCAGTACCAGCAATTGCACGACCAGCACCGCCTGATCGCCGATGTGGTGGCCTTCAAGGGCCCGCACATCAACCACCTGACCCCACGCACCCTGGACATCGATGCGATTCAGGTCGGCATGCCGGCCAAAGGCATCCCGCCCAAGGCTGTGGTCGAAGGTCCGCCCACCCGCCGCCACCCGATCCTGCTGCGCCAGACCAGCTTCAAGGCCCTGCAGGAAAAGGTCGCCTTCAGCGACCAGCAAGGCGCCGTCGGCAGCCATACCGCCCGCTTCGGCGAGATCGAGCAACGTGGCGCGGCCCTGACACCCAAGGGCCGCCAGCTCTATGACCAGTTGCTCGATGCTACCCGTAACGCGCTAGGCGGTGTGCCGGCGGAGGCCAATGCCGAGCGCTACATGACGCTGCTCAAGGAGCACTTCGAGGCCTTCCCGGATGACCTGGCGCAGATGCGCGAACAAGGCCTGGCTTACTTTCGCTATTTCGCCACCGACAAAGGCCTTGCCGCCCGTGGGCAAGCTGACCGCCCCACCAGCCTGCAAGGTCTGATCGAGGCGGGTCATGTGCATTACGAGGCCCTGGTCTATGAAGACTTCCTGCCGGTCAGCGCCGCCGGGATCTTCCAGTCCAACCTGGGCGATGACGCGCATAGCGAATACGGCGCCAACGCCAACCGGGATGCCTTCGAAGAGGCGTTGGGGCTGAGGGTGCAGGATGAGCTGGCGCTGTATGCGCAGAGTGAGCAGCGTTCGTTGCAGGGCTGTGCCCAGGCATTGGACTTGGCGTCGCTGTAAGCCATGGGCCTAGGCCACATGTTTCAGGCATTGGCAGGCAATATCTCGACCTTTGGCAGGTCCATGGCGCCAGCCTCCTCTTGCAGGAACTCGCTCAACCGACGCAGGCGCTCGCCGCCGGGCCGGGTGCGGGGCCATACCAGGTAATAATCCAACCCGCTGGCTACGGCTGTCGGCCAGGGCAGACTGAGGCGGCCCTGGGCGACATCCTCGGCAACCATCAGCAAGTCGCCCATGGACACGCCATAGCCCCGCGCAGCAGCGATCATGCCCAGCTCCAAGGTATCGAAGACCTGGCCGCCCTTGAGCGAAACCTTGTCAGCCAGCCCCATGCGCGCCAACCAGCTGCGCCAGTCGCGCTTGTCCGGTGTCGGGTGCAGCAACTCGACGCCAGCCAGGCGACGTGCGTCCCAAGGGCCATCATCGAGCAACTCCGGCGCCCCGACCGGAATCAATAATTCGGAAAACAGCCGGCGTACCTCCCAGTCGGCGGGGAACACGCCGTCGCTCAACAACACCGCGCAATCGAAAGGCTCCTGGTTGAAATCCACATGGTCGACATCCATCCAGGCGCTGGTCAGTTGCACCTCGTTGCCTGGCTGCAAATGGCGGAAACGACTCAGGCGCGCCAACAGCCAGCGCATGGTCAGGGTCGAAGGGGCCTTCATGCGCAGGATGTCATCTTCGCCACGCAGGGTATTGCAGGCCCGCTCCAGCGCTGCGAAACCATCGCGCACACCCGGCAACAGCAGACGCGCCGCTTCGGTCATCTGCAGGTTGCGGCCGCTGCGCACGAAAAGACGGCAGGCGAAATGCTCTTCAAGGGTGCGGATATGCCGGCTGACCGCGCTCTGGGTAATCGACAACTCATCCCCGGCGCGGGTGAAGGAGCTGTGCCTGGCAGCCGCTTCGAATGCGCGCAAGGCATAAAGAGGAGGAAGTTGACGGGACATCTCGAACCTTCCAGACGGGGGTTTGAAGGAGGTGGGCAGAATCATACCTACATGAGTTTAAGTCATGGCAATGATCGCTTTTATCCTTTTGTGTATAGCTGAGCAAAGCCTCAGAATCCTCGGCTCATTCAGACTCAGGCAGAAGGATTGCCCCATGCACGTTGCGCCCACCACCGAACTCAAGGCTTTGCTGCGCCTGGCAGGGCCGCTGATCGCCTCGCAGTTGGCGCACATGCTGATGCTGCTGACCGACACCCTGATGATGGCCCGCATCAGCCCGCAAGCCTTGGCCGGGGGCGGCCTGGGCGCGGCCAGCTATTCCTTCGTATCGATCTTCTGCCTGGGCGTGATCGCAGCGGTAGGCACCTTGGTCGCCATCCGCCAAGGCGCCGGCGACACAGCGGGAGCCACCCGCCTGACCCAGGCCGGGCTGTGGCTGGCCTGGGGTCTGGCGCTGGCTGCCGGCCTGGTCTTGTGGAACATCCAGCCCGTCCTGCTGCTGTTTGGGCAAAGCCCGGAAAACGTCGAGTCTGCCGGTCAGTTCCTGTCGCTGCTGCCCTTCGCCCTGCCCGGCTACCTGAGCTTCATGGCCATGCGTGGCTTCACCAGCGCCCTGGGGCGCTCGACACCGGTGATGGTCATCAGCCTGGTCGGCACGGTATTCAACTATTTGTTCAACCATGCCTTGATCGAAGGTATGTTCGGCCTGCCCAAGCTGGGCCTGATGGGTATCGGCCTGGTGACTGCCCTGGTCTCGACCGCCATGGCCATCGCCCTGGCGCTGTACATCCGCTGGCACCCAGCCTACGCGGCCTATCCGATCCGCCGGGGCCTGGCGCGGCCATCCTGGGCGGCCCTGCGCGAGCTGTGGCGGCTCGGCCTGCCGATCGGCGGCACCTACATGGTGGAAGTCGGCCTGTTCGCCTTCGCCGCCCTGCTGATGGGCGTGCTCGGCAGCACGGAACTCGCGGCGCACCAAATCGCCCTGCAGATCGTCTCTACCGCGTTCATGGTGCCGACCGGCCTGTCCTATGCGGTAACCATGCGCGTAGGCCTGTACTACGGCGCAGGCAAGCTGCTGGCAGCCCGCAGCGCCGGACGGGTCGGGATCGGCTTCGGCGCCTTGGTGATGTTTGCCTTCGCGGCGCTGTTCTGGCTGTATCCGGAGGCCCTGGTGGGCCTGTTCCTCGACCATGACGACCCGGCATTCGCCAACATCATCCAACTGGCGGTGAACCTGTTGATGGTCGCGGCTTGGTTCGAACTGTTCGACGGTATGCAAACCATCGCCATGGGCTCGATCCGCGGCCTTAAGGACGCCAAGACGACCTTCCTGGTCGGCCTGGGCTGCTACTGGCTGATCGGCGCGCCCTGCGCATGGGTGTTCGCCTTCACCTTGGGTGGCGGCGCGGTGGGCGTCTGGTGGGGACTGGCGCTGGGCCTGGCCTGTGCGGCGGTCAGCCTGACCCTGGCGTTCGAATGGCGGATGCGTCGGATGCTGGGGCGGGCTGGCGTCGTGGGCAAGGCCGCGGTTTCGGCCTGAAGGGCCGCTACGCGGCCCATCGCCAGCTGACGCGGGCTCCTACCCGACCACTCGCTGTCCTGGCTCCGCCAGCAGATAGTCCATCAACTCATCGATCGGCAACGGCTGGCTGATCAGGTAACCCTGCACCTGGTCGCAACCAAAATCCCTGAGCAACGCCATCTGCTCTGGCGTCTCCACGCCCTCGGCAACGACTTCAAGGTTGAGGTTATGCGCCAGGTTGATCATCGCGTGCACCAGCTTGCGATTTTCCTCACGCAGCTCCATACCACCGACGAAGCTGCGGTCAACCTTGAGCAAGGTGATCGGCAGGCTGTTGAGGTGGACGAAAGAGGAAAATCCGGTCCCGAAGTCGTCCAGCGAGAAGCGCACACCCAACCGGCCCAAGGCCTCCATGGTTTGCTGGACCAGGTCGTTGCGGCGCATGACGGCGGTTTCGGTCAATTCGAATTCCAGCCAGCATGCATCGACGCCATGCTCGATGATCAACCGGCTCAAGGTCGCCAGCAGTTGGCTGTCCTGGAACTGGCGGAAGCTGAGGTTCACCGCCATGTGCAGCGGCATCAGGCCGCGCTCGCGCAGGGCCTGCATATCACGCAGGGCACGCGAGATGACCCAGTAGCCCAAGGGCACGATCAGGCCACTCTGCTCGGCCAAGGGCACGAATTCGCTCGGAGGCAGCAAGCCGCGCTCGGCATGGCGCCAACGCACCAGGGCCTCAAGACCAACGATACGGCCATCAGCCAGGCTCAAGCGGGGCTGGTAATGCAGCTCCAGCTCATCGCGGCGCAATGCCCGGCGCAGTTCGCTTTCCAAGTCTGCAAGGCTGCGGGCATTGTGGTTGATCCGCTCGTTGAAGACATGAAAGGTGCATCCCTGGGTCCCCTTGGCCTGCTGCATGGCGATGTGCGCATGCCACATCAAAGGGTCGGCGCCGCCCTCGGCACGGGCGTGGGCCACGCCGAGGCTGCAGCCGAGCAACAGGCTTTCGCCTTCGACCCAGTAAGGTTCGGCCATCGCCTCGACGATGCGTTCAGCCATCCACTCGGCGCGCTGTGCGTCGCGGCGAGTGTCGATCAGCAAGGCGAACTCGTCGCTGCCCAAGCGGGCGATCTGGTCGCCTGCCTCCAGTTGGCCCTTCAGGCGTCCGACCACCTGCAGGATCAGGCGGTCGCCAGCCTGGTGCCCCAGAGCGTCGTTGGCATGACGGAAGTTGTCCAGGTCCAGATGACCAAGAGCTACCCCTCGCCCGTCGTGCTCGGCCAGGCGCGCAGCCAGCAGGGTCTGGAAGCCCTGGCGGTTGGCGATGCCAGTCAGCGGGTCCTGCTCGGCCAAGCGCTGCAATGTGGCCTCCAGCACGCCGCGCTCACGCACATGGCGCAGACAGCGGCGCAGGATGTCGGGAGTAAGCTGCGCAAGGACCAGCCAGTCGCTGACGCCAGGCGGCGGCAATTCCGGCTCCTGCTCCAGCAACAGCACCATCGGCAGGTCACAGCGCCCCAGTGCTGGCTGCAACGCAGGCGTGGCCAGCACTACAGCCTGGCGATCAGCGCAGAACAAACTGTCGACCGCCTCCCAATTGGGAGCGGTCAGCAACACCGTATTGCCAACCAGTGGTTGCAGGCACTTACGCAGCACTGAGGCCCACTCCGGCTCATCGGCCAGCAAGAGCAAACGCAGAGGTTCGACGGGCGTGGACAAGCAGGCTCCTTAGGACGTGAAGACAGTCAAGATGAGGTTACTCAACGATCGCGGGGTATCCTAACCCATGACTGAAAATGATTTTCACTTGAACCCATGCCATTCCATTGCCCGCATCACGTCGGTTTGCGCCGTGCATCCTGCGCGAAAGTAATGGAACCGGCAAATCCGGATCACTGGCAGTTCACTGTCAGACGGTCGCGCCACAAAGGCCACATGCCTGCTAAAATGCGCGGCTATTTTCTGGCGACCCCCGGTTTCTAGCATGTCCCGACTCAATCCCCGGCAACAAGAAGCCGTGAACTATGTCGGCGGCCCTCTTTTGGTGCTCGCCGGTGCAGGTTCCGGCAAGACCAGCGTCATCACCCGCAAGATCGCCCACTTGATCCAGAACTGTGGTATCCGCGCCCAGTACATCGTGGCCATGACCTTCACCAACAAGGCCGCGCGGGAGATGAAGGAACGTGTCGGCACCCTGCTGCGTCCAGGCGAAGGGCGGGGCCTGACGGTGTGCACCTTCCACAACCTGGGCCTGAACATCATCCGCAAGGAGCACGAGCGGCTGGGTTACAAACCGGGCTTCTCGATCTTCGACGAGACCGATATCAAATCCTTGCTGTCCGACATCATGCAAAAGGAATACTCGGGTGACGACGGCGTCGACGAGATCAAGAACATGATCGGCGCCTGGAAGAACGACCTGATCCTGCCGGCCGAAGCCCTGGAAAAGGCCCGCAACCCGCGCGAGCAGACTGCGGCCATCGTCTACACCCACTACCAGCGCACGCTCAAGGCGTTCAACGCGGTGGACTTCGACGACCTGATCCTGCTGCCGGTGAAGCTGTTCGAGGAACATGCCGATATCCTCGCAAAGTGGCAGAACCGCGTGCGCTACTTGCTGGTGGACGAATATCAAGACACCAACGCCAGCCAGTACCTGCTGGTGAAGATGCTGATCGGCATGCGCAACCAGTTCACCGTGGTGGGCGACGATGACCAGTCGATCTATGCCTGGCGCGGCGCCCGCCCGGAAAACCTAATGCTGCTCAAGGAGGACTATCCCTCCCTGAAGGTGGTGATGCTGGAGCAAAACTACCGCTCTACCAGCCGCATCCTGCGTTGCGCCAACGTGCTGATCGCCAACAACCCGCACGCTTTCGAGAAGCAGTTGTGGAGTGAGATGGGCCACGGCGATGAGATCCGCGTGATCCGTTGCAAGAACGAGGAAGCCGAGGCCGAGCGGGTGGCCATGGAGATCCTCACCCTGCACCTGCGGACCAACCGCCCCTACAGCGATTTCGCCATCCTCTACCGCGGCAACTACCAGGCCAAGCTGATTGAGCTCAAGCTGCAGCACCATCAGGTGCCGTACCGCCTCTCTGGCGGCAACAGCTTTTTCGGCCGCCAGGAGGTCAAGGACTTGATGGCCTACCTGCGCCTGCTGGTGAACCCGGACGACGACAACGCCTACCTGCGAGTGATCAACGTGCCGCGCCGGGAGATCGGTTCGACCACCCTGGAGAAGCTCGGCAACTACGCCACCGAGCGTGGCGTATCGATGTACGCGGCCAGCGAGGAGCTGGGCCTTGGCGAGCACCTCGACGCCCGTTACACCGAGCGCCTACAGCGCTTCAAGCACTGGCTCGACGGGGTCCGCCACAAGGTCGCCCTGGAAGACCCGATCGCCGCGCTGCACGAGATGGTCCGCGACATCGACTACGAGAACTGGATCCGCACCAATACCGCCAGCGACAAGGCGGCGGAGTTCCGCATCAGCAACGTCTGGTTCCTCATCGATGCACTGAAGAACACCCTCGAGAAGGACGAAGAGGGTGACATGACCATCGAGGACGCCATCGGCAAGCTGGTGCTGCGCGACATGCTCGAGCGCCAGCAGGAAGAGGAAGAGAACGCCGAGGGCGTGCAGATGATGACCCTGCACGCCTCCAAGGGCCTGGAGTTTCCCTACGTGTTCATCATGGGCATGGAAGAAGAAATCCTTCCTCACCGCTCCAGCATCGAGGCCGATACCATCGAGGAAGAACGCCGCCTGGCCTACGTGGGCATCACCCGCGCACGCCAGACCCTGGCCTTTACCTTCGCCGCCAAGCGCAAGCAGTACGGCGAGATCATCGACTGCTCCCCCAGCCGTTTTCTCGACGAGCTGCCGGCAGACGACCTGGCCTGGGAAGGCCTGGATGATGCGCCGACAGAAGTGAAAGCCGCGCGCGGCAACAACGCACTGGCCGATATCCGCGCCATGCTCAAACGCTAGAACATCAACCTTTGTCGCGGCCTTGCGCCGTGGCCATTCTTGCTACATCGAGGAAATACCACAGTGGAAGCACTGCACCAGAAGATTCGCGAAGAAGGCATCGTGCTTTCCGATCAGGTTCTAAAAGTCGATGCGTTTCTCAACCACCAGATCGATCCGGCGCTGATGCAACTGATCGGCGACGAGTTCGCCCGTCTGTTCGCCGACTCCGGCGTGACCAAGATCGTCACCATCGAAGCGTCGGGCATCGCCCCGGCGGTGATGACCGGCCTGAAGCTCGGTGTGCCGGTGATCTTCGCCCGCAAACACCAATCGCTGACCCTGACGGAAAACCTGCTGACCGCCTCGGTGTACTCCTTCACCAAGCAGACCGAGAACACCGTGGCCATCTCGCCGCGTCACCTCAACAGCAGCGACCGCGTGCTGGTGATCGACGACTTCCTGGCCAACGGCAAGGCGTCCCAGGCGCTGATCTCGATCATCAAGCAGGCTGGCGCCACCGTGGCGGGCCTGGGCATCGTCATCGAGAAATCGTTCCAGGGCGGCCGTGCCGAGCTGGACAGCCAGGGCTACCGCGTCGAATCGCTGGCACGCGTGAAATCGCTGGCCGGTGGTGTGGTGACGTTCGTCGAGTGATCGCGACGCCCCGCCCGCTCCTATTGGTTTTAGCGGTGTATACCGTACCTATAGGAGCGGCGGTTCGGCGCCCCGACTCACGCGCTAAGGGCCAGCCCTGACAACACATCTCAACGGGTTGCCTGCAGACCTGCCAGCAGCAAACGCTGGTAGAGCTCCTCCTTCAACCCCTGCGGTTTCTCCAAGCCCATGCGCTCCAGTTGTGCCGGATACGCTTCGGGCTCAGGCGCGTCCAGCGCCGCCTTGCCCAGTTCCAGCACCTCGCTGAGCTTGAACTTGCTCTTGAGCCAGTTCAGCGCCCTCAGTAGGTCGCGCTCTTCAGGGGTGAAGTCACTGCCCAGGGGATATTCGGGAAACAGCTGCGCGTGGCGCTGCCGTATCGCTTCCAGGCGCTGTGGCGAGTTGTCGGTAAAACGCGCGTCGAGCTGGAAATCCTGTGGCAACTTCCCCGCGTCCTTGGCTTGCTCCATCAACGTCTTCTGAAACCGTGAATCACTGATAGCCAGCAACCGCGCAATCACTTCTCTGTCGGTCTGCCCGCGCAGGTCGGCGATGCCGTACTCGGTGACCACGATGTCGCGCAGGTGTCGGGGAATAGTGCAGTGGCCGTACTGCCAGAGCAGGTTCGAACTCACCTCGCCCCCTGCCTCGCGCCAGCTGCGCAACAGCAGGATCGAACGAGCGCCCTCCAGGGCGTGGCCCTGGGCAACGAAGTTGTATTGTCCGCCCACGCCGCTGAGGACTCGCCCGTCTTCCAACTGGTCGGCCACTCCGGCGCCCATCAGCGTCATGCTGAACACCGTGTTGATGAAGCGGGCATCGCGGCGTTGCCGGCGCTTGAGTGCCTCCTGCCCGTAGAGCTCGTTGATGAAGCTGATGGCGCTCATGGCAAACACGTTGCGCCGCGCAAGCGGCATCTCGCGCAAGCGCTGGTAGAAGGCCTGCGGGCCGAGGAAGAAGCCGCCATGCACCAGCACGCCGTGCTCATCCGCGGGCCGGCGCACCACATCGGCCTCGGCCAACGCCAGCAGGCCATTGACGAACATCTCGCTGCAACCGTACAGGCCCTGGGCAAACGGACTGACGCCCCCTTCCCGCTCGACCAGGGCCTGCCAGGGCCGCAGGTCAATGTCGTCGAGCAGCGCCTGATACGCCGGGTTATCGGCCTGCCGCGCCAGCAAGGCAGCGGTCACGGCATCGCCTATGGCACCGATGCCGATCTGCAGAGTGCCGCCGTCACGCACCAACGCGCTGGCGTGCAGGCCGATGAAATGATCCTGGGACGTGACTGGCATGTTCGGTGTCGAGAACAGCCGGCGTCTTTCCGGCGCGTTGATCAACAGGTCGAAGTCGGCCCGCTCGAGTTCCGCGTCACCCGGCATGTAGGGCAGCTCGGCATGCACCTGGCCAAGCAGGAGGATAGTTTCGCCGGCCGCGCGGCGGCGAGCGATCATCGGCAGCAGGTCGAGGGTGATGTCCGGGTTGCAGCTCAGGCTCAGGTGGTCAGGACGTTCAGGCGTATCGGCCACCAGTTGCGCAACCAGGTTCAAGCCCTTGGCATTGATGTCGCGCGCCGCATGGCTGTAGTTGCTGCTGACGTAGTCCTGCTGCGCCGTCTCGCTATGCAGCAGGCTGCCCGGCTGCATGAAGAACTGTTCGACGCGGATGTTGGCTGGCAGGCTGTCGCGGCGCAGGTCTGCCAAGTAATCGAGTTCTTCATAGTCCCCGAAGACCCGCTCGACAAAAGGCTCGAGAAAGCGCCGTTGCAAACCATCGCCCAGCGCCGGGCGGCCCAGACTCAATGCGGTGTAAAGGGTCAGGCGCCGGTCAGGCAGCTCACGCACCCGGGCATACAGCGCATTGACGAAGGCATTGGGCTTGCCCAGACCCAATGGCAGCCCCATGTGAATATGCGCTGGCAAGCGTGCCAACACCTGTTCTACCGCCTGTTCTATCGAACAGCTGTACGCCATCTCGGCCTCCTGTGACATCCGTGCATTCAGGTTTGGACCGAGCATGCCCGGCCTTTGCTGCACAGGCCAGCGGCAAACACGACAAAGCCCGCCAAGCGGCGTAGTGCTATTCACTTAAGCGGAGCAGCTTTACGGACCACCGGCTACCGGATTTTGGCAATCCTCATCGACCTTGGACGGTGATCCAGAACCCCTTGTTGAAAAGGTCGCGAGGTCGAGCAACTGCTGGTGAATGGATATAAGAAGTCTGACGCCAAGGGTCTGGCATCAGAATTTCTAGAACTAGCACTTGGGCTCAAGTACTTAAGCGGGCAGCATTACACACTTTTGTCGAGTCGTTCGAAGTTCAATCTTCCAGTCATACCACTACCAATTTTCCTCATACTTATGACCAATCAGCTTGGGGCGAGGAAGCCTTTTAGGTGCAAATCCAAGGCGAGCCCAGCGGACCTACCCATTCCGCCGGTCATATATGACAACATCTCCATCATCCGTTAACTTTAGGGAATTATTGTACCAATGTGATTTATCCAGCGTTTGCGTGCCTTCGTCTATCCAGATCCTGCTTCGCATAGGGTCGTAGAGAAAACCAGAGTTACTGACAACAAACTGAAGTGGCTCGCGCAACCGTTTTCTGTGTATGGCTGAACTATAAGTGCCGTCTGCCCTCCAGATGATACGCTGCCTGTCCTCAAGAACCAGTTGCCCATCACCTTGCAAGCGAAGATGGTAGCGACCATTTTGAGAGGGCAGATACTGACCTCCAACCATGGCCTGACTTGCTGGCAGCACAGCTGAGCCTACCTGACTGAAAACACCATATCGAAAAACCATAGCTACTCCTTATTTCATGGAATAGTCAGTTCAGGGGAGTGACTCAATGAGCAGGAGAGCTGTACGTACTCATTATACTTACAGCATCACTAACCACAGCTTGCAGTAATGGAAGATCCATCCTTCAAGAGTCCCCCCAAGACCGTCGTTTCGCATGGGATATGGACCCCAACATACAAAGGTGCGCCCGCCCCAAGGACTACGAAAGATATCTCGAATATCTAGAAAGGACAGAGCACCACGCAGAATCACACCAGTAAAGCATTAGATCTTTCACCCAGTGCGCGATGGAAGGGTCTCGATTCAAGCCGCACTACCCCGCCGCGACTGCGATGGGTGTTGACTTGGGTATCCCTTTCTTCCCGACTACAGGCGGCGACTAACAAGCCGAAGACCGGGCGGATGCCAATATGAACAGCTGACTATTGCAAGATCACCGCCCCAAGCTTTCGAGACCGAGGGCGGTGAAGATCTCAAGGATCCGGTTTCTGATGGGGCATAAGGCTGCTCTGCTTAAGTGAACAGCATTACGCCAAGCGACGGGTTTTGTCAGAGGACGTATGGTTCAGAGGCCAGACATCTTCTCGATAGCGGCCTTGAGGTCTTCGTCCGAGCAGTCGGCGCAGGTG
The DNA here is from genome assembly GCF_054889225.1 of Pseudomonas sp. X10. NCBI lineage: Bacteria > Pseudomonadati > Pseudomonadota > Gammaproteobacteria > Pseudomonadales > Pseudomonadaceae > Pseudomonas > Pseudomonas sp. X10. Next base: position 5,555,889 of record NZ_CM142677.1, read on the forward strand.
CCTTTCGGTGGCATGGCGTTGATGCCGGTGATGGCCTTGGCCAGGATGCCGTCGAGACCACCCTGTTCGTCGGCGCGTTCTTTCCAGGCGGCAGTGTCGCCGATCTTCGGCGCGCCGAGCAGGCCGCTGCCATGGCATGCGTTACAGTGCTTGGCGATGACTTCATCAGGAGTCTTGGCGCCGCCGCCACCCGCCGAAGCGACCACTTCCATGCCTTTGCATTCCTGCCCCTGAACGCATACCTGGCCGACTGGTTCCAGGCGCTTGGCGATATCGTCGTTGGTCGCTGCGTGTGCATTGATTGCCCAAAGGGCTAATACGGCTGCTGGTACGGCCAGCATTTTCTTGATTGGATTCACGCGTACACCCTCATGGTGGCTAATCACGCCCACGGCCACGGTTCGCAGGCGTTGAGAAGTATAGCGAGATCCCAGACCCCGTGAAACAACCCTATAGAGCAAAGGGGTATAGACGCGACAATCCGCCGCGCAAGGATTTAGAAGTTGGCCGGGGTGGCGGCGCTGATCAGCCGGGCCGGCTCATCGAAGGGGTTGCGGAAGCGATGAGGCCTGGTGCTTTCGAAATAATAGCTGTCGCCTGCCTCGAGGATGAATGTCTCCAGCCCGACCACCAATTCCAGGCGACCCTCGAGGAGGATGCCGGTCTCTTCGCCATCGTGGGTGAGCATCTCTTCACCGGTGTCGGCACCGGGCGGGTAGATCTCGTTGAGGAAGGCTATGGCACGGCTCGGATGGGCCTTGCCGACCAGCTTCATGGTCACGGCGCCGTCTGAAATGTCGATCAGTTCGTGGGCCTTGTAGACGACCTGGGTTGAACTCTCGGCCTCGAGCTCGGCAGAGAAGAACTCGACCATGGACATCGGGATACCGCTCAGCACCTTGCGCAGCGAGCTGATCGATGGGCTCACGCTGTTCTTCTCGATCATCGAGATGGTGCTGTTGGTCACACCCGCGCGCTTGGCGAGTTCACGCTGGGACAGGCCCTTGAGCTTGCGGATGGCTTGTAGTCGTTCACCGACGTCCAAAGCTGGAGCCTCCTGAAACGAACGGGTGGGGTCGAAAGTGAACGATATCATGGCAACAGCGTTCAGTATTTACAACACTTCGACTCCCAGCCTGTCCGCTTTGCCGCTTCAATCGCCGCAATAGTCCAGGGGTACTCGCTTAAGGTTGCAGAACATCTGGTAAGGAATCATGCCGGCCTGGATAGCCACATCGCTGGCCAGCACCTGTTTGCCCCAGAGCTCCACCGGGCTGCCGACGCCGGCCTCCGGCACATCGGTCAGGTCGATGCAGAGCATGTCCATCGACACCCGACCGATCAGTTGGGTGCGCTTGCCGGCAACCACCACTGGCGTGCCGGTAGGCGCCTGGCGCGGGTAACCATCGGCATAGCCCATGGCGACCACGCCGACCCGGGTCGGTCGCGGGCTGATGAACTTGGCACCGTAGCCGACCGGTTCACCAGCAGGCAATTCGCGAACGCTGATTACCCGCGATTGCAGCGTCATGACCGGTTGCAAGCGCTCGGCCTGGGCCTGGGGTACCTCGAACGGCGTGGCGCCGTACAGCATGATGCCGGGGCGCACCCAATCGCTGGGAACCTGCGGCCAACCCAGCACCGCCGGTGAGTTGCGCAGGCTGCATTCGGCCGCCAACCCCTGGCGCGCCGCCTCGAACACCGCCACCTGCTCCTCGCTGGCAGGGCTGTCGAGCTCATCGGCCCGGGCGAAGTGGCTCATCAAGACGATGCGCGCCACCTTACCGGTCGCCAGCAGTCGCTGATAGGCGCCCGGATAGTCCTTCGGGTGCAGGCCGACCCGGTGCATGCCAGTGTCGAGCTTGAGCCAAATGGTCAGAGGCTTGTGCAGTTGGGCTTGCTCGATCGCCTCCAACTGCCCCAGCGAATGCACCACGCACCACAGGTCATGCTGGGCGATCAGCGCCAGCTCGCTGGCTTCGAAGAAACCTTCGAGCAACAGCACCGGTGCCTTGATCCCGGCAGCGCGCAGCTCCAGCGCCTCTTCGATGCAGGCCACGGCGAAACCGTCGGCCTCGGCCTCCAAGGCCAGGGCACACCGTACCGCGCCATGCCCATAGGCATCCGCCTTGATCACGGCCAGAGCCTTGGCCCCAGTCAGTTCACGGGCCAGACGGTAGTTATGGCGGAGGGCTTGGAGATCGATCAGGGCGCGGGCGGGACGCATGGCGGCAGCCTTCTGGCAGTCTGGTTATAAAGACCCGGTACGCACGGACGGGGGTGGTGCCCGCCGTACCGGGGTGAGGGAGCGGTTTACGGCAGTGCGGCGACCACCGACAATTCAACGAGGATTTCCGGTTCGCACAGCTTGGCCTCGACCGTGGCGCGGGCTGGCGCGACGCCCTGGGGCAGCCACTGGTCCCAGACGGCGTTCATGCCCTGGAAGTGCGCATCGATGTCCTTCAGGTAGATGGTCACCGAGAGGATACGGGTCTTGTCGGTACCCGCCTGGTCCAGCAGGCGCTCGATGTTGGCCAGGGTCTCGCGGGTCTGCTGCTCGATCCCGGCGTTCATGTCGTCACCGACCTGGCCCGCCAGGTAGACGGTGCCGTTGTGGATGACGATCTGGCTCATGCGCTCATTGGTGAGCTGGCGCTGGATTGGCATGCGTTGCAATCTCCTGGTTGTTTCCGTAGCGAGAAATATCGAGGCCTTCGGCGCTGATCTGCGGCTTCTTGCGCGCGATCAGGTCGGCCAGCAGGCGGCCAGAGCCACAGGCCATGGTCCAGCCCAAGGTACCGTGACCGGTATTGAGGAACAGGTTACGGAACGACGTGGCCCCAACGATCGGCGTGCCATCGGGAGTGGCCGGGCGCAGACCGGTCCAGAAACTGGCCTGGCTCAGGTCGCCACCGCGAGGATAAAGATCGTTGACGATCATCTCCAGCGTTTCACGTCGACGCGGATTCAGCGACAGGTCAAAACCGGCGATCTCGGCCATGCCACCGACACGGATGCGGTTGTCGAAACGGGTGATGGCGACCTTGTAGGTTTCATCGAGGATGGTCGAGCTTGGCGCCATTGCCGCGTCGGTGATCGGCACGGTCAGCGAATAGCCTTTGAGCGGATAGACCGGGGCCTTGATGCCCAGCGGCTTGAGCATTTGCGGCGAGTAACTGCCCAGGGCCAGCACGTAGCGGTCGGCGGTTTCCAGCTTGCCGTCGACCCACACACCGTTGATGCGGTCGCCGGCGAAATCCAGGCGCTGGATGTTTTGGCCGAAGCGGAACTCGACGCCCAGCTTGACCGCCATCTCCGCCAAGCGGGTGGTGAACAGCTGGCAGTCGCCGGTCTGGTCATTGGGCAGGCGCAAGGCACCGGCAAGGATGTCCTTGACGTTAGCCAAGGCTGGCTCAACGCGGGCGATGCCATCGCGGTCCAGCACTTCGTAAGGCACACCGGACTGCTCCAGTACGGCGATGTCCTTGGCCGCGGCATCCAGTTGCGCCTGGGTCCGGAACAGCTGGGTGGTGCCAAGAGTACGGCTTTCGTAGGCGATGCCGGTTTCAGCGCGCAGTTCGTCGAGGCAGTCACGGCTGTACTCGGACAGGCGAACCATGCGCTCCTTGTTCACCGCATAACGGTTGGCCGTGCAGTTGCGCAGCATCTGCGCCATCCACAGGTACTGGTCGACGTCGGCGGTAGCCTTGATGGCCAGCGGCGCATGGCGCTCGAGCAGCCACTTGATGGCCTTGAGCGGCACGCCCGGCGCGGCCCAGGGCGAGGCATAACCCGGCGAGATCTGGCCGGCGTTGGCAAAACTGGTTTCCATCGCCACCGCTGGCTGACGGTCGACCACCACGACTTCGAAACCTTGCCGGGCCAGATAATAGGCACTGGCGGTTCCGATCACACCGCTACCAAGCACCAGAACTCGCATGTTGTTATCCCTCGCACGCGGCGTACCGCAGACTTTTGTTGAAATGGCATGGATGGGCGCAGTATAGGGACGACAGGCCAGTGCTTTTCACTATATAAAGGCCTATATTTGGCGAGAATTCTCGGCAAAGTTGCCTTTTATGGAGGGGCATCCACTATGAGAACCCAGCATCAAAGTAAACGTGAACTGGACAAGATCGACCGCAATATCCTGCGCATCCTGCAGGCTGACGGACGTATCTCGTTCACCGAACTGGGCGAAAAGGTCGGCCTCTCGACCACCCCCTGCACCGAGCGGGTCCGGCGTCTGGAGCGCGAAGGGATCATCATGGGCTACAACGCCCGACTCAATCCGCAGCACCTCAAGGGCAGCTTGCTGGTCTTCGTCGAGATCAGCCTGGACTACAAGTCAGGCGACACTTTCGAAGAGTTCCGCCGCGCAGTGCTCAAGCTGCCCCACGTGCTGGAATGCCACTTGGTGTCTGGTGATTTCGACTACCTGGTGAAAGCGCGGATCTCGGAGATGGCCTCCTACCGCAAGCTACTGGGTGACATCCTGCTCAAGCTGCCGCATGTGCGTGAGTCGAAGAGCTACATCGTCATGGAAGAGGTGAAGGAAAGCCTCAACCTGCCGGTCCCGGACTGAGGCTCAGACCAGCACTTGCCGAGTGCTGGCGATGTACTGGTGCACCAGTTGCTCGGCCTCGGGCTCGATCATCGTCTCCGGCCCGCGGCCACGCGGGCACGCCAACCGGGGCGTGGTACCGAACAGGCGGCAGATCAGCGGCCTGTCCTCATACACGGTGCAACCTTGCGGGCCAAGGTGCACGCAATCCAGCCGCTCCAGAGCGGCCTCCTGCTCGGCCTGGCTCTTGCGCGGCAAACGGGCCATTTCCTCTGTCGAGGTGGTGACCGGCCCGCAGCAGTCATGACAGCCCGGCTCGCATTCGAACGAGGGAATCAGCTCGCGCAGGAAGAGGATCTTGTGGCGGTTACAGCTCATGACAGTGGACACAGGCAAAGGACAGGCGCCCATTGTGCCCCAGCGCTGGCCATCGAGGCCAATTGGGGGGGGCAGCCCGGTTGCCCCCCGAGCGAGGATCGGTTGCCGGGCCTTGGAAGCACGGCTTATCCTGCGTCGAATTTTCCGAACACCCTGATCAGGACGCCCCGATGAAACCCAGCGCGCCCCACGCCGCTTCCTACTATGCCGCCAGCAGTGCGCCCCAGCCGGATTATCCGCAGCTCGAGGGCGAGCATAGTTGCGATGTGTGCATCGTCGGCGGTGGCTACTCAGGGCTCAACACGGCCATCGAGCTCACCGAACGTGGTTTCACGGTCACCCTGCTGGAAGCACACAAGATCGGCTGGGGCGCCAGTGGACGCAACGGTGGTCAATTGATCCGCGGGGTCGGCCATGGGCTGGAGCAGTTCCTGCCGTTGCTCGGTGAAGACGGGGTGCGCAGCCTCAAGCTGATGGGCCTGGAAGCAGTGGACATCGTCCGCGCACGCATCGAACGCCACGCCATCGAGTGCGACCTGACCTGGGGCTACTGTGACCTGGCCAACAAGCCGCGTGACCTGGAGGGTTTCAAGGAGGACGCCGAGGAATTGCGCAGCCTGGGCTACCGCCATGAACTGCGCCTGGTACCGGCTGAACAGATCCACAGCGTGGTCGGCTCCGACCGCTACGTCGGCGGCCTGGTCGACATGGGCTCGGGCCACCTGCATCCACTCAACCTGGCCCTCGGCGAAGCGGCCGTGGCTAGCCGCCTGGGCGCGCAACTGTTCGAGGGATCGGCGGTCACCCGAATCGACTACGGCCCACAGGTGCAGGTGCATACCGCCCACGGCCGGGTCCGCGCCAAGACCCTAGTCCTGTGCTGCAACGCCTACCTCAACGACCTGAACCCTGAACTTGGCGGCAAGGTCCTGCCGGCAGGCAGCTACATCATCGCCACCGAGCCCCTGGATGAAACGCTCGCCAGGCAGTTGCTACCACAGAACATGGCGGTATGCGACCAGCGCGTGGCCCTGGACTACTATCGCCTGTCGGCCGACCGCCGCCTGCTGTTCGGTGGCGCCTGCCATTACTCGGGCCGCGATCCACGGGACATCGCCGCCTACATGCGGCCCAAGATGCTCAAGGTGTTCCCACAGCTGGCCAATGTGCGCCTCGACTACCAGTGGGGCGGCATGATCGGCATCGGTGCCAACCGCCTGCCGCAGATCGGCCGACTCGCCAGCCAACCGAACGTCTACTTCGCCCAGGCCTACTCGGGTCACGGCGTGAATGCCACGCACTTGGCCGCACGCCTGCTCGGTGAAGCCATCAGTGGCCAGGAAAGCGGCCGCTTCGACCTGTTTGCCCGGGTACCCCACGTGACCTTCCCCGGCGGTCAGCACCTACGCTCGCCGCTGCTGGCCCTGGGGATGCTCTGGCACCGGCTCAAGGAGCTGCTCTAGGCTCGCCAGAAGGGCTTACGCCCTTCCCCACGCGCCTGCTCCCAGGTCAGGCCAACATCTCGCAACTGCGCGTCACTCAGCTGCAACAGCGCCCGACGAGTGCGCCAGCGGTGCAGCATCAGGCCCCAGAGCCCCAACCCCACAGGGGCGCTGTAGAGCTGTGATTGTTCTTCACCTTGCAGTTGCAAGCGCACATCGCTCAAGCCGTTCATCGCAGTGTTCTCCAGGCAAGTTGACTCTGGGGAAAGCATGCGCGCCCGGCACCCGAACAATACAGATCCAATACAGCTTTATTATTTCCATACAGAATTGGTGATTACACCACTGAATGCTGTATTTTGGCTTCATCTGTACTGGTCGCTGTCGTCGACAGCACAGGAGTATACCTGTGACGCTCTATATCAACCTCGCCGAACTGCTCGGCGCACGCATCGAACAGGGCCTGTACCGCCCTGGTGAGCGCCTGCCCTCGGTGCGCGCCCTGAGTGTTGAACACGGTGTCAGCCTGAGCACCGTCCAGCAGGCCTACCGCCTGCTGGAGGACAACGGCCTGGTCGCCCCACGACCTAAATCCGGCTACTTCGTCCCGGAAACCCGCCACCTGCCGGCCCTGCCCGCCATCAGCCGTCCCGCCCAACGGCCTGTGGATATCTCGCAATGGGAACAAGTGCTGGAACTGGTGCGCAGCACGCCTCACCAGGACGTGATCCAACTCGGGCGCGGCATGCCCGACATCGACAGCCCGACCCTCAAACCCCTGTTGCGCAGCCTGGCCCAGCTCAGCCGGCGCCAGGACATGCCTGGCCTGTACTACGACAACATCCACGGCACCCTGGCCCTACGCGCGCAGATTGCCCGGCTGATGCTCGATTCCGGCTGCCACCTGGGGCCCAATGACCTGGTCGTGACCACCGGTTGCCACGAGGCCCTGTCCACCAGCATCCGCGCCACCTGCCAACCTGGCGATATCGTCGCGGTCGACTCGCCCAGCTTCCACGGCGCCATGCAGACCCTCAAGGGCCTGGGCATGAAGGCGTTGGAGATCCCCACCGATCCGCTGACCGGCATCAGCCTGGAAGCACTGGAACTGGCCTTGGAGCAGTGGCCAATCAAGCTGATCCAGATCACGCCCAGCTGCAACAACCCTCTCGGCTACATCATGCCCGAGGCGCGCAAAAAGGCCCTGCTGACCCTGGCGCAGCGCTTCGACGTGGCGATCCTCGAGGATGATGTCTACGGCGACCTGGCCTACACCTACCCGCGCCCGCGAACCATCAAGTCGTTCGACGACGATGGCCGCGTACTGCTGTGCAGCTCTTTTTCCAAGACGCTCGCCCCCGGCTTGCGCATCGGCTGGGTAGCGCCAGGGCGCTACCTGGAACGGGTACTGCACATGAAGTACATCAGCACCGGCAGCACAGCCACCCAGCCACAGCTAGCTATCGCTGACTTCATCGAGGGCGGCCACTACCAGCCGCACCTGCGGCGCATGCGCAGTCAGTACCAGCGCAGCCGCGACCAGATGAGCGACTGGGTGACCCGTTACTTCCCACCGGGCACCCGCGCCAGCCGCCCCCAGGGCGGCTTCATGCTCTGGGTCGAACTGCCGGAAAGTTTCGACACCCTGCGCCTGAACCGGGCTTTACTGGAGCAAGGGGTACAGATCGCTGTGGGCAGTATCTTCTCGGCGTCGGGCAAGTACCGTAACTGCCTGCGTATGAACTTCGCCTCACGTCCCACCCCTGAAATCGAAGCGGCCGTGCGTAAGGTTGGTGAAACCGCCGTTCGTCTACTGGCCGAGGACGAAAACGGCAGGTAACTTTGCGCCGCCCTACGCGGTCCATATCCATAGGCTTTTGCTGTACAGGACGATCCGCCCTTGAGACTCCAGCGAGCTCTGCCTCTGCTGCTGGCGCTTCTGCTCGGCCTCACCGGCTGCGCCAGCATCGACACACCCCGTGAAGTCAGCCAGGCCCTGTCGGCCAACGATTCGGCCTTCGGTCGTTCCGTACAGCGCCAGGCGGCGCCTTATGAAGGACGTTCCGGATTTCGTCTGCTGTCCCATAGCACCGAGGCCTTCCGCGCCCGGGCCGAGCTGATCCGCAACGCTCAAGGAAGCATCGACCTGCAGTACTACATCGTCCACGACGGGCTGAGCACCCGCGCGCTGGTCCACGAGCTGCTGCGTGCGGCCGACCGCGGCGTGCGCGTGCGTATCCTGCTCGATGACACCACCAGCGACGGCCTGGACACCTTGATGGGCACACTGGCCGCCCACCCGAATATCCACATCCGCGTATTCAACCCGCTGCATCTGGGCCGCAGTACCGGCGTCACCCGCACCATGGGCCGGTTGTTCAACCTGTCGCGACAACACCGGCGCATGCACAACAAGCTGTTCCTGGTGGACAACAGCATGGCCATCGTCGGCGGGCGCAATCTGGGTGATGAATATTTCGACGCCGAACCCAACCTGAACTTCACCGATATCGACCTGCTCGGGGTAGGACCTGTGGCCGAACAACTGGGGCACAGTTTCGACCAATACTGGAACAGCGCCCTGAGCCGTCCCATCGGCGACTTCCTCTGGCGCCAGCCGGACGCCCGCGACCTGCGCGAAAGCCGCCGCCGTCTGGAAGTGTCCCTGGCCGAGGCGCGAATCAAGCGCAAGAGGCTGTATGACCGCTTGATGGCCTACCAATCACGGCCACGCCTGGATGTCTGGCGCAATGAACTGATCTGGGCCCACGGCCAAGCGCTATGGGATGCGCCAAGCAAAGTCCTGGCCCTCGATGAACCGGACCCGAATCTGCTGATGACCCAGCAGTTGGCCCCGGACCTGAAAAATGTCCGTCACGAACTAATCCTGGTGTCGGCCTACTTCGTGCCCGGCGAGTCCGGGTTGCTCTACCTGACCAGCCACGCCGACGCTGGCATCTCGGTCAAGCTGCTGACCAACTCCCTGGAAGCCACCGACGTACCGGCAGTGCACGGTGGCTATGCCCCATACCGGCGGGCCCTGCTGGAGCATGGGGTGCAGCTCTACGAACTGCGCCGCCAGCCCGGCGACCCCAGCGCAAGCCGTGGCTTGAGGTTTCACGGCAGTTCCGACTCCAGCCTGCACAGCAAGGCCATCGTCTTCGACCGGCGCAAGACCTTCATTGGCTCGTTCAACTTCGACCCGCGCTCGGTGCTGTGGAACACCGAGGTCGGCGTGATGGTGGACAGCCCGGAACTGGCCGAATACACCCGCGACCTTGCGGTCCAGGGCATGGCGCCGTCCCTGAGTTACCAGCCGCGGCTGGTCGACGGCAAACTGGTGTGGGTCACCGAGGACAACGAGCGGCTCCACACCCTGACTACCGAGCCTGGAGGTTTCTGGCGCCGCTTCAATGCCTGGATCAGCAAGGCGGTCGGGCTGGAGAAGATGCTGTAGAGGAACGGCTAAGCACCACCATGCGGCGAAAGCCCCGCTCCAGAATCATGTCGCAGCAGGCTCGAAAGCATCCCGGCGCCGGGTCAGCAGCACCAGGCCGAACGCACCCGCCGCCATCAGCAACGGCAACGCATGCCCGCTGACCCACTGGCTGCCTGCGCCTGCCAGCAGAGGGCCAAGCAGGCAACCGATACCCCAGAGCTGCGCCACATGGGCGTTGGCGCGCACCAGCGCATCATCCCGGTAGCGCTCACCGATCAGTACCAACGACAAGGTGAACAAACCGCCGGCACTGGCACCGAACAGCACCCACAACGGCCAGATCGCCGGGGTATGCAAGAGCACGGGGATCGCCAGGCTGGAGAACAGCAAGGTCAACGCACAACCGCTGAACAGCGTGCGCCGCGACATGCGGTCAGCCAGCGCACCGATCGGCAACTGCAGCACGGCATCACCGACCACCACGGTACTGACCATGAACAAGGCCACTTCCGTAGTGAAGCCCTGTTGCAGGCAGTACACCGGCAAAAGGGTGAGGATCATCGCCTCGAAGGCGGCGAACAGGGCGATCGCCCAAGCGATCACCGGCAGGCGCCGGCAGAAACCGACCAGATCGCCAAGCGTGACGCTGTAGGCTTCGGTACTCGGCGCGCCGCCGCGCCCCAGAAGCAACAGAGGCGCGCAGATCAGCAAGCCAGTCGCTGCCCAGAAACCGAAGTCGTCCTCCGAACCCAGAAAACCAAGTACCAGCGGGCCGGCCAACTGGCTCAGGGCATAACTGCTGCCATACAACGCCACCAACCGGCCGCGCCAGTGCTCCACCACTAATTGGTTGATCCAGCTTTCGCCGAGGATGAAGACCACCGTCAGGGCCATGCCGATCAGCAGGCGCAGCACCAACCACAGCGGATAGCTGGGCAACAGCGCCAACAGGCCGATGGACAGCGCTCCACCCCACAGGCACAGACGCATGGCAGCCGGCACGCCAACCCAACCGGCCAGTCGGCTGGACAGGCTGGCACCCAGCAAGACACCAATGGCCGGCATGGCCGCCATCACCCCAATCGCGAACCCGCCGTAACCCCACGCCTCCAGGCGCAAGGACACCAGCGGCATGCTCACGCCCAGCGCCAACCCGACACTGAGCACCGATGCCAGCACAGCGAAATAGGTTCCCCAACGCATCTCGGCCTCCCAGACCTCATACAGCAGAAACGACACAGCCGGGACGGCATGCGCCGGCCCGGCTGTGTCAGCCAACAGCGATCAGGCTTACAGCTTGATCCAGGTGGCTTTCAGCTCGGTGTACTTCTCCAGCGCATGCAGCGATTTGTCGCGGCCGTTGCCCGACTGCTTGAAGCCGCCGAACGGCGCAGTCATGTCACCGCCGTCGTACTGGTTGACCCACACGCTGCCAGCACGCAGGGCGCGGGCGGTCAGGTGCGCCTTGGAGATATCGGCGGTCCAGACACCAGCGGCCAAGCCGTACGGGGTGTCGTTGGCGATGGCGATGGCTTCTTCGGCCGTGTCGAAGGTCAGCACCGACAGTACCGGGCCGAAAATCTCTTCCTTGGCGATGCGCATGGCGTTGTTCACGCCGTCGAAGATAGTCGGTTCGACGTAGGTGCCGCCGGTTTCTTCCAAGGTGCGCTTGCCACCGACCAACAGCTTGGCGCCATCAGTGTGGCCCGCTTCGATGTAGGACAGCACGGTGTTCATCTGCTGGGTATCGACCAGCGCGCCGACGGTGGTCTCCGGGTCCAGCGGATTGCCCGGCTTCCAGCCTTTCAGGGCTTCCAGCACCAGCGGCAGGAACTGGTCCTTGATCGAGCGCTCGACCAGCAAGCGCGAACCGGCGGTGCAGACTTCGCCCTGGTTGAAGGCGATGGCACTGGCGGCGGCTTCGGCGGCGGCCTTCAGGTCAGGGGCGTCGGCAAAGACGATGTTCGGGCTCTTGCCGCCTGCTTCCAGCCAGACGCGCTTCATGTTCGACTCGCCCGCGTAGATCATCAGTTGCTTGGCGATCTTGGTCGAGCCGGTGAACACCAGGGTATCGACGTCCATGTGCAGGGCCAGGGCCTTGCCGACGGTGTGGCCATAACCTGGCAGTACGTTGAGCACGCCCGCCGGGATACCTGCCTCAATCGCCAACTGAGCGATACGGATGGCGGTCAGCGGAGATTTCTCGGACGGCTTTAGCACCACCGAGTTGCCAGTTGCCAGGGCCGGGCCCAGCTTCCAGCTGGCCATCAGCAGTGGGAAGTTCCACGGTACGATAGCCGCGACCACACCCACTGGCTCGCGGGTCACCAGGCCAAGCTGGTCGTGCGGGGTCGGAGCGACCTCGTCGTAAACCTTGTCGATGGCTTCAGCAGTCCAATGCAGCGCCTGGGCGGCACCCGGAACGTCAATGCTGGAGGAGTCGCTGATCGGCTTGCCCATGTCCAGGGTTTCCAGCAGGGCCAGCTCCTCGACGTTCTGACGCAGCAGGTTGGCAAAGCGGATCAGCGTCGCCTTGCGCTTGGCCGGGGCCTGACGCGACCAGACGCCCGAGTCGAAGGTGGCGCGGGCGTTTTCCACCGCGCGCTGGGCATCGGCGGCGTCACAGCTGGCGACCTTGGCCAGGAAACGCCCATCGACCGGGCTCAGGCACTCGAAGGTTTCGCCGGAGGCAGCATCGGTGTATTCGCCATTGATGAAGGCACGGCCTTCGATCTTCAATTGTTGGGCACGCTGTTCCCAGTCCGCACGAGTCAGGGTGGTCATACGAAACTCCTCTCTTGTAAAAGTGCAACGCCGCACTGAGGACTCACGGGCGCTGTCAAAAATTCTGGCCGGGCGACGAAGACGCACAGGCAACCGCCACCCTAAACCACCCAATGCCAACTATCAATATATTTGACACGAGCGGCCCAAAAGCCTACTGATGTGCATTTTATTAAACAATAAAAGGGACACACCATGAGCATCGACCAGATCATAGACTTTGCCCAGGCCATCACCGAAGCCGAACGCTACCGTCCGGCAGCGGAGAAGATCCTCAAGGGCGACCCGGACCAAGCAGTCTACAACCACTATTCGAGCCCTTGCGGCCAATTTGCCGCCGGTGTCTGGGAAGGGGCCGTCGGTCAATGGACGGTGAACTACACCGAGCACGAGTATTGCGAGATCGTCCAGGGGGTATCGGTGCTGCGCGATGAGGCCGGCAGCGCCAAGACCCTGCGCACTGGGGATCGCTTCGTCATTCCGGCAGGCTTCAAGGGCACCTGGGAAGTGCTGGAGCCTTGCCGCAAGATCTACGTGATGTTCGAGCAGAAGTAATAGATACCGCAGGCGCAGGAGCGGCCCTCGCGAACATGGCCTGGCCCATACGGGTAATCACTCATGAAAGGAGTCAGACCATGACCAATGAAGAAGCCCTGCAAGCCTTGGAAACGTTGATCGGCACCCCTTACGAACCGAGCGTCAAGGCCACGATCAGCGAACTGACCGGCCGCCTGCGTGTAGTAGGCCCCAGCGAATTCACCACCCGTGAGTACGACCTGCAGCGCATCACGATCGTCGTGGACGAGGACGATGCCATCCAGGGCTTCCGCTTCGGTTGATCCCGCGATTCTTGTGCCCATAAAAAAACCCGCATCCAAAGATGCGGGTTTTTTTGGTTGCCGATCAATTACTTGATCTTGGCTTCCTTGTAGATCACGTGCTTACGGACGACCGGATCGTACTTCTTGATCTCGATCTTGTCCGGAGTAGTGCGCTTGTTCTTGTCAGTGGTGTAGAAGTGGCCAGTGCCAGCACTCGAAACCAGACGGATCAATTCACGCATGATTGTCTCCCTTAGACCTTGGCGCCGCTACGGCGAATGTCGACCAGAACGGCATCGATGCCGCGCTTGTCGATGATACGCATGCCCTTGGCGGAAACGCGCAGACGCACGAAACGCTTCTCGGACTCGACCCAGAAGCGATGGTGCTGCAGGTTCGGCAGGAAACGACGACGGGTTTTGTTGTTTGCGTGGGAAATGTTGTTCCCGGTTACCGGACCCTTACCGGTAACTTGACAGACTCTCGACATGCCTCAGCCCTCTAAAACCACATGCCCAACCCGGCATGGGTTGGCCGCTTAATCTCTCAGTCTTTGGCGCCAGGCGCCGTGTTTCCGGGGGTCTTATCGACCAGGCCCATCAAAGCGACAGGTCGAGCCCCTAGAAAAGAGCGCTGCTTTATACCAGAAAGACTGCGCCACAACAACAGAAGATGTGCATTGCCCTGAGGCTGAGTGCGCGCGGCCAGCATAGCGACAAGGCCAACGGACTGTCGACCGCTCGTCGCCGGATTTGTAAAAAAGGGTGTGGTCATTTGCTAGCCGGCGAACTAGGGTAGGACGTTTCCAGACTGCACTGGCAGATGGGCCATTGATCAGCCAAGGAGTCACCATGCGTGCCGCTGTCCTTCCCCTGTTGTTCACCACCCTGTTCGCTTCGGCCATGACCCAGGCCGCGGCCCTGAGTGTCTGCACCGAAGCGAGCCCAGAAGGCTTCGACGTGGTCCAATACAACTCACTGACCACCACCAACGCCTCGGCCGACGTGCTGATGAACCGCCTGGTCGAGTTCGATGCCCAGGAAGGCAAGGTAGTGCCCAGCCTGGCGGAAAGCTGGACGGTGTCGGAGGACGGCCTGGTCTATGACTTCAAGCTGCGCTCCGGAGTGAAGTTCCACAGCACGCCGTATTTCAAGCCGAGCCGCGAGCTGGATGCCGATGACGTGCTGTTCAGTTTCCAACGCATGCTCTACCCCGCCCACGCTTGGCACAAGATCGCCCAGAGCGGCTACCCACACGCCCAGTCCCTGCAGTTGCCGAGCCTGATCAAGCTGATCGAAGCCCCCGACCCACAGAGCGTACGCTTCACCCTCACCCATGCGGACGCCACGTTCCTGGCCACCCTGAGCATGGGCTTCGCTTCGATCTACTCCGCCGAGTACGCCGACAAGCTGCTCAAGGCCGGCACCCCGGAGAAGCTCAACAGCCAGCCCATCGGCACCGGCCCCTTCGTGTTCAACCGCTTCCAGAAGGACGCGGTGATCCGCTACCGCGCCAACCCTGACTATTTCGCTGGCAAACCTGCAGTCGACCCGCTGATCTATGCCATCACTCCGGATGCCAACGTGCGCCTGCAGAAGCTCAAGCGCAACGAGTGCCAGATCGCCCTGTCACCCAAGCCGCTGGATATTGCCGAGGCTGCCAAGGACAGCAACCTGAAGGTGGGAAGTACCCCCGCCTTCATGACTGCCTTCGTCGCCATCAACAGCCAGCACCCGCCACTGGACAAGTCGGAAGTACGCCAGGCCATCAACCTGGCCTTCGACAAGCCGAACTACCTCAAGGCCGTGTTCGAAGACACCGCCACTGCCGCCAACGGCCCCTACCCGCCCAATACCTGGAGCTATGCCAAGGACCTGCCCGGCTATCCCACCGACCTGAAAAAAGCCCAGGCGCTGCTGGCCAAGGCCGGCCTCCCCGAGGGCTTCAGCACCACGATCTGGACCCGCCCCTCGGGCAGCCTACTCAACCCCAATCCCAGCCTCGGCGCACAGATGCTGCAAGCCGACCTGGCCAAAATCGGCATCAAGGCCGAGATCCGCGTGATCGAATGGGGCGAGTTGATCCGCCGGGCCAAGGCCGGCGAGCACGACCTGCTGTTCATGGGCTGGGCCGGTGACAATGGTGACCCGGATAACTTCCTGACCCCGCAGTTCGCCTGCTCGGCAGTGAAGTCCGGGACCAACTTCGCCCGCTACTGCGACAACCGCCTTGACCAGTTGATCAACGCCGGACGCACCACCAGTGACCAGAGCGTGCGCAGCCGCCTGTACCAGCAGGCCCAGGCGCTGATCCAGCAGCAGGCACTGTGGCTGCCGCTGGCGCACCCGACGGCGGCAGCTCTGATACGCCAGGGGGTCGAGGACTACCAGGTGAGCCCCTTTGGCCGTCAGGACTTCGCCACGGTCAAGGTGTCGCGCTGAACCAGCCGTGCTCGACCATCGACAGCGGCTCGCCGTCGCCGATGATGATGTGATCGAGCACGCGCACGTCGATAAGCCCCAGTGCTTGCTTCAGCACCAGAGTCACATGAAGGTCATCCGGGCTAGGATCGGGCACGCCGGAGGGGTGGTTGTGACACAGGATCAACGCTGCGGCGTTCTTGGCGAGCGCCCGCCTCACGACTTGCCGCGGGTGTACGCTGGCCTGGTTGATGGTCCCGTGGAACAACGCCTCGAAGCCCAATGAGCGATGCTTGGCATCAAGAAAAAGACACCCGAAGACTTCATGCGGCTCATGGCGCAGTTGAGCCTTGAGGTACTGGCGCACCGCCTCGGGGCTTTCCAGCGCGGAATCGCGTTGCAGCCCTTCTGCCAAATGGCGCCGGGCCAACTCCATGATGGCCTGCAACTGCGCGTACTTTGCCGTTCCCAACCCCAGTCCGCGATTGAAGTCCTTGCGGTCAGCCTCCAGCAGGCCGCGAAACCCTCCGAACCGTCCGAGCAGATTGCGGGCAAGGTCCACAGCGCTGAGCCCACTGACCCCGGTTCGTAGAAAGATTGCCAGCAGCTCGGCATCCGACAGGCTCGCCGCTCCCTGTTCCAACAGCTTCTCCCTCGGACGTTCCATTAGCGGCCAATCTCGAATACTCATCCCATCTCCCTATGCTGTGGCGTCGCGCGTAGGCCGCAAACGCTGTGTTAATCTATTTCGTCCCGTTTACAGCGACGATCTGCCGCAGGCAGCCATCGTCGCCGCGTGCTTTCACTGAACAAAAGGCAAGCCTATGCAGCGGCTGTATCGCAAGCGCATCGTTCTCGGCGTGGGTGGCGGCATTGCCGCCTACAAGAGCGCCGAGCTGATTCGTCGACTCCTGGAACACGGTGCGCAGGTGCGCGTCGTCATGACCCGTGGCGGTGCCGAGTTCATCACGCCGCTGACCCTGCAAGCGCTCTCGGGTCACCCGGTACACATGGACCTGCTCGACCCTGCCGCCGAGGCAGCCATGGGGCATATCGAGCTGGCCAAGTGGGCCGACTTGGTGCTGATCGCCCCAGCCACCGCCGACCTCATGGCCCGCCTGGCCCAGGGCATGGCCAACGACCTGCTGACCACGCTGGTGCTGGCCACCGACGCCACCGTGGCCGTTGCCCCGGCGATGAATCAGGCCATGTGGCGCGATCCGGCCACCCAGGCCAACCTCGACCTGCTGCAAAGCCGTGGCATCCAGGTGTACGGCCCGGCCTCCGGCAGCCAGGCCTGTGGCGACGTCGGCCTGGGCCGTATGCTCGAAGCCAACGACCTGGCATGGTTCGCAGCAGAAAGCTTCAAGCGCCAGTCGCTGACCGGCAAACACGTGTTGATCACCGCTGGTCCGACCCAGGAAAACATCGATCCGGTGCGCTACATCACTAATCATAGCTCCGGGAAGATGGGCTTCGCCCTGGCCGAGGCAGCGGCGGAAGCCGGTGCTCGGGTGACCCTCGTCACCGGCCCCGTGCACCTGCCGACCCCGGACCGGGTCACGCGGATCGACGTGGTGAGCGCGCGCGACATGCTCGCGGCCTGCGAGGCGGCCATGCCCTGCGACCTGTTCATCGCTTCAGCGGCGGTCGCGGACTACCGCCCGGAAGTGGTTGCCCCGCAAAAACTCAAGAAAGACCCTACGACTGGCGACGGCCTGCTGCTGCAGATGGTGCGCAATCCAGATATCCTCGCCACCATCGCCGGACGTCCTGACCGCCCATTCAGCGTCGGCTTCGCCGCCGAGACCGAGCACCTGCTCGATTACGCCACGCGCAAGCTCAAGGACAAGAACCTCGACCTGATCGTCGCCAATGATGTGGCCAACCCCAGCATCGGCTTCAACAGTGAGGAAAACGCCCTCACCGTGATCGATCGCCAGCAACACCAAACCCTTTTCGCGCAGACCAGCAAGGGCAAGATCGCCCGCCAGCTGGTCGCCTTCATCGCCGAACGGCTCAACCAGGTCTGATACGTTTACATGCACGCTCTCCAAGCCAAGATCCTCGACCCCCGCATTGGCAGCGAATTCCCCCTGCCACAGTACGCCACGCCTGGCTCCGCCGGCCTGGACCTGCGCGCCATGCTCAAGGAAGACACTGTCCTGGAGCCGGGCCAGACCCTGCTCATCCCCACCGGCCTGTCGGTCTACATCGGTGATCCCGGCCTGGCCGCGTTGATCCTGCCGCGTTCGGGCCTGGGCCATAAGCACGGCATCGTGCTGGGCAACCTGGTCGGCCTGATCGATTCCGACTACCAGGGCGAACTGATGGTGTCCTGCTGGAACCGTGGCCAGACCCCTTTCACCATTGCCATCGGCGAGCGCATCGCGCAATTGGTGTTGGTCCCAGTGGTGCAGGCACACTTCGACATCGTCGAGTCGTTCGACGAAAGCCAGCGCGGCGCGGGCGGCTTCGGCCACTCCGGCAGCCACTGAGTCGATAAACAACCCTCGAGGCCATGGATGGCGAACTCTCCGGCGCAACCATCATCCAAGCGTTCTATTTGCGTCATCCCAGAGGCCTTTGACAATTGAAGCTCCAGAGATGAATGACATGGCCAACCTGGCACCCGCACTGCCCGACAGCATCTTCCGCGCCTATGACATCCGTGGCGTGGTCGGCAAGACCCTGACCGGTGAAACCGCCTACTGGATCGGCCGCGCCATCGGCGCCCAGAGCCTGGCCCAGGGCGAACCCCAGGTCTCGGTCGGCCGCGATGGCCGTTTGTCCGGGCCGATGCTGGTGGAGCAATTGATCAAGGGCCTGGCTGACGCAGGTTGCCAGGTCAGCGATGTCGGCCTGGTGCCGACTCCAGCCCTGTACTTCGCCGCCAACGTCCTGGCCGGCAAGTCGGGGGTGATGCTCACTGGCAGCCACAATCCACCGGACTACAACGGCTTCAAGATCGTCATCGCCGGCGATACCCTGGCCAATGAGCAGATCCAGGCCCTGCTGACCCGCCTCAAGACCAACGACCTGAGCCGTGGCGAAGGTCGCGTGGAAAAGGTCAAGATCCTCGATCGCTACTCCCAGAAGATCATCGCCGACATCAAACTGGCGAAGCCGCTCAAGGTCGTGGTGGATTGCGGCAACGGCGCCGCCGGGGTTATCGCGCCTCAGTTGATCGAAGCCTTGGGCTGCGAGGTCATCCCGCTGTTCTGCGATGTCGACGGCAACTTCCCCAACCATCACCCGGACCCGGGCAAGCCTGAAAACCTCGAAGACCTGATCGCCAAGGTCAAGGAGACCGGCGCGGACCTCGGCCTGGCCTTCGACGGTGACGGCGACCGCGTCGGCGTGGTGACCAACACCGGCACCATCGTCTACCCCGACCGCTTGCTGATGCTGTTCGCCCTGGATGTACTGGAGCGCAATCCGGGCGCCGAGATCATCTTCGACGTCAAATGCACCCGACGCCTGACCCCACTGATCGAGCAACACGGCGGCCGCGCACTAATGTGGAAAACCGGTCACTCGTTGATCAAGAAGAAGATGAAGGAAACCGGTTCGCTGCTGGCAGGCGAAATGAGCGGGCATATCTTCATCAAGGAACGCTGGTACGGTTTCGACGACGGTATCTACAGTGCCGTGCGCCTGCTGGAGATCCTCAGCAAGGCAGAACAGGATGCCGAAACCCTGTTTGCCGCGTTCCCGAACGACATTTCCACGCCGGAACTCAATATTGATGTGACCGACGAGGGTAAATTCAGCATCATTGATGCACTGCAACGCGACGCCGACTGGGGTGACGCCAGCCTGACCACCATCGACGGTGTGCGGGTCGACTACACCCAGGGCTGGGGCCTGGTCCGCGCCTCCAACACCACACCGGTGCTGGTCCTGCGCTTCGAGGCCGACAATGACGCCGAGTTGCAACGTATCAAGGATGTTTTCCGCGCCCAGTTGCTGCGGGTTGCCCCTGAGCTGCAACTGCCGTTCTGACCGACTATCTGTTCCTTACTGGAGCCCTGCATGACCCTCGACCGCGATGCCGCTTCCCATGTCGCCCAGGTACTGTCCGAAGCGCTGCCTTACATTCGCCGCTTTGTCGGCAAGACCCTGGTGATCAAGTACGGCGGCAACGCGATGGAGAGCGAAGAGCTCAAGACCGGCTTCGCCCGTGACATCGTGCTGATGAAGGCCGTGGGCATCAACCCTGTAGTGGTGCACGGCGGCGGCCCGCAGATCGGCGACCTGCTCAAGCGCCTGTCGATCGAAAGCCACTTCATCGATGGCATGCGCGTCACCGACTCGCAGACCATGGACGTGGTGGAGATGGTCCTCGGCGGCCAGGTGAACAAGGACATCGTCAACCTGATCAACCGCCATGGCGGCAGCGCCATCGGCTTGACCGGCAAGGACGCGGAGTTGATCCGCGCCAAGAAGCTCACCGTCAGCCGTCAGACCCCGGAGATGACCACTCCGGAAATCATCGATATCGGCCATGTCGGCGAAGTCGTCGGGGTCAACACCGAGCTGCTGAACATGCTGGTCAAGGGCGACTTCATCCCGGTGATCGCACCGATCGGCGTGGGAGCCAACGGTGAGTCGTACAACATCAACGCCGACCTGGTGGCTGGCAAGGTGGCCGAGGCGCTGAAGGCCGAGAAGCTGATGTTGTTGACCAACATCGCGGGCCTGATGGACAAGCAGGGCCAAGTGCTGACCGGCCTGACCACCGAGCAAGTCAACGAACTGATCGCCGACGGCACCATCTACGGCGGCATGCTACCGAAGATCAAGTGCGCCCTGGAAGCGGTGCAAGGTGGCGTGAACAGCTCGCACATCATCGATGGCCGCGTACCCAATGCCGTACTGCTGGAGATCTTCACCGACAGCGGCGTGGGTACCCTGATCACCAACCGCAAGCCACGCTGAGGTTCTCAGGCAGTCCCGGAAGACGAAAAAGGCGACCCCTGAGGGCAATGCTGTTCACTTAAGCTGGGGTGCCTTCAGGTGGGGCTGCTACGCAGCCCATCGCGACACAAGGCCGCTCCCACAGAGGGCTTGTGTCGCGATGGGACGCGCAGCGGCCCCAAACCATACTCAGGGCTCGCCTTGTTCGTGGGGATGGATCAGATCCCGTACTGAGCCCGATACGCCTCCACAGCCGGCAGGTGCTGCTTGAGCTGCGGGTCATCGGCCAGGAACTCCAGCACCTGGGTCAGCGACACGATGCTGACCACCGGGATACCGAAGTCGCGCTCCACTTCCTGGATCGCCGACAGCTCGCCATTGCCACGCTCTTCGCGGTTCAGGGCGATCAGAACGCCAGCGGCCTTGGCCTGCTGCGCGCTGATGATTTGCATGACTTCGCGGATGGCGGTGCCGGCGGTGATCACGTCGTCGATGATCAGTACATCACCGGCCAGCGGCGCGCCGACCAGGCTGCCGCCTTCGCCATGGTCCTTGGCTTCCTTGCGGTTGAAGCACCATGGCACGTCGAGCTGGTGTTGCTCGGCCAGGGCTACCGCGGTAGCGGATGCCAGGGGAATACCTTTGTAGGCCGGGCCAAAAAGCACGTCGAAAGGGATCTTGCTGTCGACGATGGCCGCCGCGTAGCAACGCCCCAACTGAGCCAGGGCCGAACCGCTGTTGAACAGGCCTGCATTGAAGAAATACGGGCTGGTACGCCCCGATTTCAGGGTGAACTCACCGAAGCGCAGAACCCCGCGATCGATGGCAAAACGAATAAAGTCGCGTTGATACGGCTGCATGAAGAGTCCCGGACACCACGGATTTAGCTAAATGAGTTGAGCTCGGGTATCATACACGCACGAGATTTTTGGGGCCATTTATGCGGATCATCAGTGTGAACGTGAATGGCATTCAGGCTGCGGCCGAGCGTGGATTGCTCAGCTGGCTGCAAGCCCAGAATGCCGACGTCATCTGCCTTCAGGATACCCGCGCCTCGGCCTTTGAACTCGACGACCCGGCTTTTCAGCTCGATGGCTACTTCCTTTATGCCTGCGACGCGGAAGTGCCTGCCCAAGGTGGCGTGGCACTGTACTCGCGGTTGCAGCCCAAGGCAGTCATCAGCGGCCTGGGCTTCGAGACAGCCGACCGCTACGGGCGTTACCTGCAGGCCGATTTCGACAAGGTAAGCATCGCCAGCTTGTTGCTGCCTTCCGGTATGAACGGCGACGAAGACTTGAACCAGAAGTTCAAGTTGATGGACGACTTCGCCAAGTACCTGGACAAGCAACGTCGCAAGCGTCGCGAATACATCTATTGCGGCTCGCTCTATGTGGCGCAGCAGAAGCTCGACATCAAGAACTGGCGTGACAGCCAGCAGTCGCCGGGCTTCCTGCCTCCGGAGCGGGCTTGGATGGATACGATCATCGGGGACATGGGCTATGTCGACGCGCTGCGTGAAGTCAGCCGTGAAGGCGACCAGTACAGCTGGTGGCCGGACAACGAGCAGGCCGAGATGCTCAACCTGGGCTATCGCTTCGACTACCAAGTGCTCACGCCAGGCTTGCGTCGCTTCGTGCGCAGCGCACGCCTGCCGCGCCAGCCACGCTTCTCCCAGCACGCGCCATTGATCGTGGACTACGACTGGACGCTGACCATCTAAGGATGACAGGCACAAAAAAGCCGACTTCGAGTCGGCTTCTTTGTGCCTGTCATGTCGGTTACTTGATCGGACGCCAGATCAACGGGTAGCGGTAGGGCTGCCCTTCGTTGGCCCTGACACCGGCCAGGATGATCAGGATCAGCACCGCGATCACCAGGATGGCGAACAGCACCACGCCCACCAGCACGAACATCAGCAGGAAGCAGATGAAGGCGGCGATGGTCACGCTGATCTGGAAGTTCAGCGCTTCCTTGCCCTGGGCATCAATGAAAGGGTCCAGCTCACGCTTCCAGATCCACATCACCAATGGGCCCAGCAGGCTGCCCAGGGGAACGACCAGCCCAAGCAGGGCAGACAGGTGGCAGAACATCGCCCACTGCCGGATCTCGGCGTTGGGTGGCGGCACCGGCAAGGTCGGATCGCTCATGCCCTGCACCTCCTTGTCAGTCAGCCAGCGAAGCTTTTTGCAGTTCGAACAGGTCGCCCATGCCTTTCTGCGCCAGCGCCAGCATGGCGTTCAGCTCTTCAGGCTGGAACGGTGCGCCTTCGGCGGTACCCTGGACTTCGATGAAGCCACCCGCGCTGGTCATGACCACGTTCAGGTCGGTCTCGGCAGCCGAGTCTTCCAGGTAGTCGAGGTCGAGCACCGCCTCGCCTTGGTACATGCCCACCGAGACGGCGGCGATCATGTGCTTGAGCGGATCCCCGCCCTTGAGGCCGCCACGCTTCTTGACCACACGCAGGGCATCGACCAACGCGACCATGGCGCCAGTGATCGAAGCGGTACGGGTACCGCCATCGGCCTGGATCACGTCGCAATCGACGTACAGAGTGATGTCTCCCAGCTTGCTCATGTCTAGCGCAGCACGCAGAGAACGGCCGATCAGACGCTGGATCTCCAGGGTGCGGCCACCCTGCTTGCCACGGCTGGCTTCACGCTGGTTACGCTCGCCGGTGGAGCGCGGCAGCATACCGTACTCGGCGGTCAGCCAGCCCTGGCCCTGGCCTTTGAGGAAGCGGGGGACACCATTCTCGACGCTGACCGTGCAGACGACCTTGGTGTCGCCGAACTCGACCAGTACCGATCCCTCGGCGTGCTTGGTGTAGTTGCGGGTGATGCGGATCGAGCGAAGCTGATCGGCGGCGCGACCACTTGGACGTTTCATCTGGGATACCTGTACTGGGACTTGAATCTGCCGAGCATTATAAGGCCCCGTGTGCCGTGAAGACATGCCTATTGTCGCAGGGCTGCTCCCTGTCGGCTTTTTCCGCAGCCTTTTGGCAGCTTTGTACCGTGGCTGGATTGGGCGCAGGCGCCGCACTGCGCTACAATCCTGCGCCTTGCAGCCGAAAGGCTTCCCTTTCACACGACTCCGCGAGGTACTCCCGATGGTGCATAGCATGACCGCTTTTGCTCGAGTCGAGCGCGCCGGCAGCCAAGGCACCCTGGTCTGGGAGCTACGCTCGGTCAATCACCGCTACCTTGAACCCCACCTGCGCCTGCCAGAGGCCCTGCGCGACCTCGAAGGCGCCGTGCGCGAAAGCCTGCGCCAGGGCCTGTCGCGTGGCAAAGTGGAATGCACCCTGCGCCTGAACGAAGACAGCACCGGCAAACCGCTGCAAGTCGACCGCGAGCGTGCCGCGCAGTTGGTCGCGGCCGCCGAGACCGTGGCCAGCCTGATCAAGCAGCCGGCCCCGCTCAACCCTCTTGAGGTCCTGGCCTGGCCGGGCGTGCTGGTGGCCGATGCCAGCGATCCGCAGGCATTGAATGCCGAGGCGATGGCTCTGTTCGAAGAAGCCTTGAAGGAACTGAAGGCCGGGCGCAACCGAGAAGGCGCTGAGCTGGCCCGCCTGATCAATGAGCGCCTGGACGGCATGACTGCCGAGGTCACCACCCTGCGCGCCCTGGTGCCGCAGATGCTGGCCGCGCAGCGGCAGAAGATCCTCGACCGCTTTGGTGACCTGCAGGCCGAGCTCGACCCGCAGCGCCTGGAACAGGAAATGGTCCTGCTGGCGCAGAAAAGTGACGTCGCCGAGGAACTCGACCGCCTCAGCACCCACATCACCGAAGTACGCCGGGTGCTCAAGTCCGGTGGCGCCGCCGGGAGGCGCCTGGACTTCCTGATGCAGGAGCTCAACCGCGAAGCCAACACCCTCGGCTCCAAGGCCTTCGACCCACGCAGCACTCAGGCGGCAGTCAACCTCAAGGTGCTGATCGAACAGATGCGTGAACAAGTACAGAATATCGAGTAACCCCCTACCATGAACCACAGCAGCGGTACCCTCTACATCGTCTCGGCGCCCTCCGGCGCCGGCAAGACCAGCCTGGTCAAGGCCCTGACCGACGCCGACTCGGGCATTCGCGTCTCGGTCTCGCATACCACCCGCGCCATGCGCCCGGGTGAGCAGCACGGGGTGAACTACCACTTCGTCGAGCACGTCGAGTTCAAAGCCCTGATCGATCAGGGCGACTTCCTCGAGCATGCTGAAGTGTTCGGCAATTTCTACGGCACCTCCCGCAGCGCCCTGCAGCAGACCCTCGACCAGGGTTTCGACCTGATCCTTGAGATCGACTGGCAAGGGGCCCAGCAGGTTCGCGCACTGATGCCCGAGGCCCGCTCGATTTTCATTCTGCCGCCCAGCCAGCAGGCCCTACGCCAGCGCCTGAACAACCGGGGTCAGGACAGCGACGAAATCATCGAAGGTCGGATGCGCGAAGCGGTCAGCGAGATGGTGCACTACAACGAGTACGACTACGTCATCATCAATGACGAGTTCGCCACTGCCCTCGAAGACCTCAAGGCAGTCTTCCGTGCCAATCGCCTGGAGCAGAAGAACCAGCAACAGCGTCATGGCGCGCTGCTCAAGCAATTGCTCGCCTGAACAGCGCCAGCCTTAGCATGGGACAGGGCCGCTGTGCCTTGCATCGCCTTCTGAGGATAGCGATGCAAGGCGCCAGCCTTGCCATGGCTTACGACTGCACAGGCAGCATCGCCTGCTGGCGCAGGGTCGCGCCGAGGAAGTAAGCCGGCGCACGCCAGCGCGAGAGCACCATCAGCACGATACCCAGTATCGAGATGATCATCGCGATCACGAACACCAGCCCCAAGCCGCCGACATGCGAGCCGCTGCCGAACTCCGGCGAGGCGCTGTCGATTGCGGTACGCACGAAGATCACCGACAGGATCACCCCGCCCAGCAAAGGACACACGCCACGCATCAAGAAGTGGCGCACGCTGCCGAACAGGCTGTGGCGGAAGTACCAGACACAGGCGAAGGCTGTCAGCGAGTAGTAGAAGCAGATCATCATACCCAGCGCAGTAATGGTGTCGGCCAGTACGTTCTCGCTCAGGGTGCGCATGGTCACGTAGAAGATGCCGGCAGCGACGCCTGCGCAGATGGTGGCGTAGCGTGGAGTCTGCGAGCGCGGGCAAACGCTGGCAAAGCGCTGCGGCACCGCCCCGTAGTAGCCCATGGCGAGCAGGGTGCGGGCTGGCGACATGAAAGTCGACTGCAACGACGCCGCGGTGCTGGCCAGCACCGCGATCGACATCAAGATCGCCAGTGGTCCCATGACCGGACCGGCCAGGTGAGCGAAGACGTTTTCCTGGATGCGCGGGTTACCCAAGCCAAGGCCAACATCGCTGATCCCGGCGAACTGCAGGGTGGCGATCGCGGTGAGCAGGTACAAGCCGAGGATCAGCAGTACGGTCACGGTAGCGGCCCGGCCAGGCACCTCTTCGCTGCCCACGGACTCCTCACTGACGGTCAGGCACACGTCCCAACCCCAGAAGATGAAGATCGACAGGGAAAGACCGGCGGCAAAGGCGGAGAAGGAGTCGACACCAAAAGGGTTGAACCAGTCGAAGTCGAACTGCAGCGGCGGTGGTGCCGTCGTCTCACCGAAGGCGGCGAAGGCAAAGCCGATCAACACCACCAGTTGCAGGGCCACCAGGCCATATTGCACGGTCATGGTCGTGCCCATGCCCCGGCAACAGATCCACACAGCCAGGGCGATGAACACACAACAGGTGGATATGTTGACCAACAGATTGTCAGCCAGCGCCGCCACCTCGTGCTTGCCCGTGATCTGCCCCAGGAAGAGATAGAAGAAGTCGACCGCAACGCCGGCCAAGTTGGATAGAACGATGGTCGTGGCGGTGACCAGGCCCCAGCCACCGATCCAGCCGATCATTGGCCCGAAGGCGCGTGCCGACCAGGTGAAGGAGGTGCCGCTGTCCGGCTCGGCCGCATTGAGTTCGCGGTAACCCAGGGCAACCAGCAGCATCGGCAGAAAGCCGACAATGAACACTGCCGGCAAATGAGCGCCGACCTCCCGCACGGTCGGGCCAAGGGCTCCGGTCAGGGTATAGACCGGGGCGATGGTGGAGATGCCCAGCACCACGGTGGCCAGCAGGCCCAAACGCCCCTTGGCGAGGCCTTTACCAGGCGCTTTGGCAGAACTGCCCGCCTGCCCCGCCACATCGGGGGGGCGGCCGGCTTCAGTGTATTCGCTCATGAGTATTTGCCGTCGATATTGGTATTGTTTTTCAGGGCCTCCCGTAGAAGGCCCGCTTTCACTCATTGAAAGCTCGCTGCGAGGGTCGAGTCTTCCGAGACTTTCAGGCGACGTCAGAATGTTTTCTGCCGATAGCCCTCCCCGCCGCGTAGGCACTGCAGGCCTCACGGAACGCCTGGAACAGGCGCAGCGAGACCGGGTTTTCGGCGAAACGCCATTCCGGATGCCATTGCACGCCGAGCACGAAGCCCGGCGCATCTTCCATGGACACCGCTTCGATCAGGCCATCCGGGGCCCGTGCCTCGACACGCAGGCCAGCAGCCAGGCGGTCGATGCCCTGACTGTGCAGCGAGTTGACCTCGAACTGCGCCGCCAGTCCCAGGCGCTCGAACACCCCGCCAGGCTCGATGCTGACTGGATGTCGAAGGCCGTATTGCACATCCAGAGGCGCATCGTACGGCTCGCGATGGTCCAGGTAGCCAGGCAACTCATGGACCCGTTGATGCAGCGAACCACCCAACGCCACGTTCAATTCCTGAAACCCGCGGCAGATACAGAACACCGGCACGCCTGCGGCAATGGCCGCCTGCAGCAACGGCAGGGTAAGGCGGTCGCGCGCAACGTCGTGATGCGTCCCCTGCGCACTGGGGGCGCCATTGTAATGATGCGGCTCGACATTTGAAGGCGAACCGGTAAAAAGAATGCCGTCCAGGTGGGCCAGCAGGGCTTGCGGATCGCTCGGCTCGTCACGCGCTGGGAGGATCAGCGGGATGCCGGCGAAGCCCGCGGCCTCGACGTACTTGTCGCCCACGGTGTGCGACGAGTTTTTGCCAACCTGTTGACGACAGGCGCTGACACCGATCAGGGGGCCAGACATCCGGCTTGCGATCTTGTTCATGGGCTTACACCGTGTGCAGGTACCAGTTGTATTCCAGGTCGGAGATCGAAACTTCGAACTCGGCCAGCTCGCTTTCCTTGCAGGCGACGAAGATGTCGATGTAGTCCGGGCTGATGTACTTGTTCAGGATCTCGCTGTCGTCCAGCTCGCGCAGGGCATCGCGCAGGTTGTTCGGCAGGCTCTGCTCCAACTGTTCGTAGGCGTTGCCTTCAATCGGCGCACCCGGCTCGACCTGGTTGGTCAGCCCATGGTGGATGCCGGACAGAATGGCCGACAGCATCAGGTAGGGGTTGGCATCGGCGCCAGCCACCCGGTGCTCGATACGCACCGCATCGCTGCTGCCGGTGGGCACGCGGACGGCCACGGTACGGTTGTCCAGGCCCCAGCTCGGCGCATTGGGCACGTAGAACTGCGCGCCAAAGCGACGGTAGGAGTTGACGTTCGGGCAAAGGAAGGCCATCGACGCTGGCAAGGTCTCCAGCACACCACCTACGGCATGGCGCAGGGCGTCACTCTGCAACGGGTCGTCACTGCTGAAGATGTTCTTGCCAGTCTTCTTGTCCAGCAGTGAGATGTGCACGTGCAAGCCGTTGCCCGCCTGGCCCGGATAGGGCTTGGCCATGAAGGTGGAATCCATCTCATGGTCATAGGCGATGTTCTTGATCAGGCGCTTGAGCAGGATCGCGTAGTCGCAAGCCTTGAAGGGGTCGGCGACATGATGCAAGTTGACCTCGAACTGCGCCGGGGCGCTTTCCTTGACAATGGCATCGGCAGGCAAGCCCTGCTCCTTGGCCGCCTCGAGCATGTCTTGCAGGCAGTCGGCGTACTCGTCCAGGTCGTCGATCAGGTAGACCTGGGTCGACTGCGGGCGCTTACCGGAAATGGGCGAACGCGGTGGCTGCGGACGGCCGTTGAGGTTGTCCTGGTCGATCAGGTAGAACTCCAGCTCGAAAGCGGCGCAAATCTGCAAGCCCAATTCATCGAACTTGCTCACCACCTGGCGCAGCACTTCACGCGGGTCAGCGAAGAACGGCGTGCCGTCGAGCTCATGCATGGTCATCAGCAGTTGCGCGGTCGGGCGCTTTTGCCAGGGCTCGTAGGAGAGGGTATCGGGAATCGGATAGCAGATACGGTCGGCATCGCCGATATCCAGGCCCAGGCCCGTACTTTCGACGGTCGAGCCATTGATGTCCAAGGCAAACAGCGAGGCCGGCAGGTTGATGCCCTTCTCGTAGACCTTGTGCAGGCTAGCGCGCTCGATCCGCTTGCCACGCACCACGCCGTTCATGTCGGAGATCAGCAGGTCGACGAACTGCGTATCCGGATGGGCCTGGAGGAAGTCATTCATCTCGCTGGAAGGGCTGGCGCACGGGGTTACCGACGTCATGGCTGTACATCCTTTGATTTCAATGGTGCGGCGATGTGAGGGGATACGGCGTGCGCCTCTCAGGCGGCGATGGCTGATTCTGTTGTTGTTCTTGCTTTCCCATCGTGGGGAAGGGCCTGCACGGCGCTCAAGGCACCTGCACAAACCTGTGACAACCCGATGAATTGATTCCCGGGTGCCGTTTCACTATAAAATGGCTCCCACGCAACAGACATTGGCATTTCGGCAAGCAGAGCGTGCGTCCATGCAATATCAGATCACCCATGCCGACCTCTCCCTGGTCCTGGCTCTTGAACGCGGTCGATCCCTGGCCAAGGCCGCCGAGCTGCTCAAGGTCGATGTCTCCACGGTATTCCGTTCGATCCGCCGCCTGGAGTCGGCATTGGGCACCGCGCTGTTCGTCAAGAGCCGCAAGGGCTACTTGCCGACCGACACCGCCCAGGCCCTGGCTGAGCAGGCCGAACGCGCCGAGCAAGCGCTGGATGCCGCAAGGATCGCCCTGACAAGCGGCGAACAGGTCGTCAGCGGCACGGTGCGCCTGACCTGCACCGAGGCGGTATTGCACAGTCTGCTGCTGCCCGCACTGTCGACCTTCATGCCCAACTACCCGGCACTGTCGCTGGAGCTCGGCACTTCCAATACGTTCGCCAACCTCAACCGGCGCGATGCCGACATCGCCTTGCGCCTGACCAATACGCCACCGGAACACCTGGTGGGCCGCTGCCTCGGCTCGACGTCCTATGTCGTCTGCGGGCGCCCAGAGTTCCGCGAGCGTCTTGCCGAGTCGCCGGCCAACGTGCCCTGGATCGCCCCGGACGACGCCATGCAGGACCACCCCACAGTGGTCTGGCGCAACCAACAATTCCCCGGCCTGAT
The DNA here is from genome assembly GCF_054889225.1 of Pseudomonas sp. X10. Taxonomy (NCBI): domain Bacteria; kingdom Pseudomonadati; phylum Pseudomonadota; class Gammaproteobacteria; order Pseudomonadales; family Pseudomonadaceae; genus Pseudomonas; species Pseudomonas sp. X10. Next base: position 5,586,057 of record NZ_CM142677.1, read on the forward strand.
GCCGCGCTACCACTGCAGCGGTATGTCGACCATCGCCCAACTGGTCAGCAGTGGCATGGGCGTGGCGGCCCTGGCCGACTACATGGTGCATGGCCTGCCGGGCGTCGAAGCCCTGAGCGACGCCCTGCCCGGCTGCGACACCCAGCTCTGGCTGCTGACCCGTCCGGACTGCCGTGCCCTGCGGTCGGTGCAGGCTCTGTTCGAGGAACTGACCCCGCGCTTGCGCGACGCCATGCTGCGCTAACACCTCATCCGCTGTTGTGCAGCGGCCCTCTGAGCCGCTATTGTCGGCTCCAGGCGACGGTGGAACTGAAATCAGCCCTTCCCTAATGGCTGGTGATTTTTTAAACTATCGAGTCCGCCCGCCCATTCTGGGCACCGCGCATACCGCATTTGCTACGAGGAAGACCATGGCCCGCGTAACCGTTGAAGATTGCCTAGAACACGTGGATAACCGTTTTGAGCTGGTCATGCTCTCTACCAAGCGTGCCCGTCAGCTGGCCACCGGCGGCAAAGAGCCGAAAGTGGCATGGGAAAACGACAAGCCAACCGTCGTTGCCCTGCGTGAAATCGCTGAAGGCATCGTCACCCCCGAGTTCATCGCCGCCGAAGAGATCGTCACCGAGGATCCGGTCTTCGCCGCGTTCGAGGACGAGGCCAACGAGGCGGTCTAAGCCATGCCTGGTCGACGTCGTACGGCGCAGGTCCCCGCTCCTCGGCAGGAGGTAATCCTGTGCCGAGCATAGACGCCCTCGCCGATCGTCTGTCGACCTACCTCGGCCCCGACCAGGTCAACCTGGTGCGCCGAGCCTATTTCTATGCCGAACAAGCCCACGACGGCCAACGCCGCCGCAGTGGCGAAGCTTATGTGACCCACCCACTGGCGGTGGCGAGCATCCTGGCCGACATGCACATGGACCACCAGAGCCTGATGGCCGCCATGTTGCACGATGTGATCGAAGACACCGGCATCGCCAAGGAAGCCCTCAGCGCGCAATTCGGCGAGACCGTCGCCGAACTGGTCGATGGGGTCAGCAAGCTGACCCAGATGAACTTCGAGACCAAAGCCGAGGCCCAGGCCGAGAACTTCCAGAAGATGGCCATGGCCATGGCCCGCGACATCCGCGTGATCCTGGTCAAGCTGGCCGACCGCCTGCACAACATGCGTACCCTGGAAGTGCTGTCAGGCGAGAAACGCCGCCGCATAGCCAAGGAAACCCTCGAGATCTATGCCCCCATCGCCAACCGCCTGGGGATGCACAGCGTGCGCGTCGAATTCGAGGACCTGGGCTTCAAGGCCATGCACCCGATGCGCTCTGCGCGCATCTACCAGGCCGTCAAGCGCGCACGCGGCAACCGCAAGGAAATCGTCAACAAGATCGAGCAGTCCCTGTCCCACTGCCTGGCCGTGGACGGCATCGAAGGCGAAGTCAGCGGCCGGCAGAAACACCTCTATGGCATCTACAAGAAGATGCGCGGCAAACGCCGCGCCTTCAACGAGATCATGGACGTCTACGCCTTCCGCATCATCGTCGATAAGGTTGACACCTGCTACCGCGTGCTTGGTGCCGTACACAACCTGTACAAGCCGCTGCCTGGCCGCTTCAAGGACTACATCGCGATCCCCAAGGCCAACGGCTACCAGTCGCTGCACACCACCTTGTTCGGCATGCACGGGGTGCCCATCGAGATCCAGATCCGCACCCGCGAAATGGAAGAGATGGCCAACAACGGCATCGCCGCCCATTGGCTGTACAAGTCCAGCGACGACGAACAACCCAAGGGCAGCCATGCCCGTGCCCGCCAATGGGTCAAGGGCGTGCTGGAAATGCAGCAGCGCGCAGGCAACTCCCTGGAGTTCATCGAAAGCGTGAAGATCGACCTGTTCCCGGACGAGGTCTACGTCTTCACGCCCAAGGGGCGGATCATGGAGCTGCCCAAAGGCTCCACCGCTGTCGACTTCGCCTACGCGGTGCATACCGATGTCGGCAACAGCTGCATCGCCTGCCGCATCAACCGACGCCTGGCACCGCTGTCCGAGCCCCTGCAGAGCGGCTCGACGGTGGAAATCGTCAGCGCCCCCGGCGCGCGCCCAAACCCGGCCTGGCTCAACTTCGTGGTCACCGGCAAGGCGCGCACCCACATCCGCCACGCCCTCAAGCAGCAACGCCGCTCCGAGTCGATCAGCCTCGGCGAACGCCTGCTGAACAAGGTGCTTACCGGTTTCGACAGCAGTCTGGACAAAATCCCCCAGGAGCGCATCAAGGCCATCCTTTCCGAGTACCGCCTGGAGCTGGTCGAAGACCTGCTGGAAGACATCGGCCTCGGCAACCGCATGGCCTACGTGGTCGCCCGCCGTCTGCTGTCCGCCGAAGGCGAGCAACTGCCAAGCCCCGAAGGCCCGCTGGCCATCCGCGGCACCGAAGGCCTGGTCCTCAGCTATGCCAAGTGCTGCACGCCGATTCCGGGGGACCCGATCGTCGGCCACCTGTCCGCCGGCAAAGGCATGGTCGTGCACCTGGAAAACTGCCGCAACATCAGTGAAATCCGCCACAATCCCGAGAAGTGCCTGCAGCTCTCCTGGGCCAAAGACGTCACTGGCGAATTCAATGTCGAGCTGCGCGTCGAGCTCGAACACCAGCGCGGCCTGATCGCCTTACTGGCCAGCAGTGTTAATGCCGCCGACGGCAACATCGAGAAAATCAGCATGGACGAACGCGACGGCCGTATAAGCGTGGTCCAGTTGGTGGTCAGCGTGCGCGATCGCGTGCACCTGGCCCGCGTGATCAAGAAGCTGCGTACCCTGACCGGCGTGATCCGCATCACCCGCATGCGTACGTAGTCCGACAACAGCAAGGAGTCATCATGACCAAGACCGTCATCAACAGCGACAAGGCCCCTGCCGCCATCGGCACCTACTCCCAGGCGATCAAGGCCGGCAATACCGTATACATGTCCGGGCAGATCCCGCTGGACCCGAAAACCATGGAGCTGGTCGAAGGCTTCGAAGCCCAGACCGTCCAGGTCTTCGAGAACCTCAAGGCCGTTGCCGAAGCCGCTGGCGGTTCGTTCAAGGACATCGTCAAGCTGAACATCTTCCTGACCGACCTAAGCCACTTCGCCAAGGTCAACGAGATCATGGGCCGCTACTTCGAGCAGCCCTATCCAGCCCGAGCAGCCATCGGCGTTGCTGCCCTGCCACGCGGTTCGCAAGTCGAGATGGACGCCATTCTGGTCCTCGAGTAATACCCTCGGTGGCGGGTACCACGCCCGCCACCTCCCTCCTGAAGGCATCTCCATGCGCCATGCATTGACCCTCTCGCTGGTAGCCCTGCTGCTGGCCGGCTGCGCCAGCCACAAGCCCGAAGATTACAACGGCATCTGGATCAACCAGAACGCCATCGACGCCGCCACCAAAGGCACCAGCCTGCGCCAGGCCCTGGCCAGCAATGGCCCGAACTTCGAATGGAAGGTCGATGTGGCCCGCCAACAAGCCAGCTACGCCAATGGCTTCGAAGTTGCCGAAGGGCAACTGGACGCTGACGAAAAGCAATGGCGGGTGACATTCTTCAGCGATCAGAGCGAGCATCTGGCGCTGGATGGCAATCAACTGATCCAGGCCGGCAACCAGGGCGCGCCGCAGCAGAGTTTCAAGAAGGCCCTATCCCCTGCGTCCAGCACCGCTCCTACCGGCAGCAGTTTCGAGAAAGCGCTCTACGGCGCCTACCTGGGCGGCAATTGGAAGATCATCGAAGGGCCGGGCAAAGGCGGCATTGTCCACTTCCATGACAACGGCAGTGTCGATGGCCTGCCGGAACTGGATCGCTATGCACTGTGCCTGGCCGGCGACTGCGCCACCATCAGCGGCGAGTACGACAGCCTTTGGCTGGAGCGTAACCAACGGGGTAACCCATGGATCTTCAAGCGCGACGGTGACAGCCTCGAAATCCTGCGGGCACGCAACAGCGCCCAGCCGGATGAAATGCCACAACTGGCGCCTGGCCCTCGCCAATGGCTGCTCGAGCGCGATTGATTCTGCGTCTCCCGAGTAACGGCCCATCGCGCACAAGGCCATTTAACACACCCTCAGGCGCTGCATCCATGAGAGTGACCTTGTGTCGCGATTGAGGACAAGGTCCTCGCCGACCCTCAGCGAAAAGATCTTGCCCCTCAGCTACGCCCTTCGAGTATCGCGGCATAACCTTCCCTATAGCTCGGGTACTGCGGTGACCAGCCCAATGCACGGGCTCGTGCATTGCTGCAACGCTTGCTGCCGGTACGGCGCACCCGCTGCTGCTCGGACCATTCGGTGACACCCATGCGTGCTCTTAGCCAGGCCACGACCTCAGCCAGTGGCGCCGGGTCATCGTCAACGCCGATATAGCACTCATCGAGCGTCACGCCCCGGGCATCAGCCTGCAACAAGAAGGCGAGCAGGCCGGCGGCATCCTCGGCATGGATGCGGTTGCCATACAAAGGAGGCTCCTCGGCTACGCGATAACCTTGGCGCACCTGACTGAGCAACCACTCCCGCCCCGGGCCGTAGATCCCGGTCAAGCGCACCAGAGTGCTGGGAATCCCGCTATCGAGCGCCAGGCGCTCGGCCTCGAGCATGACCCGCCCCGAGTAGCCTTCCGGCGTGGTGGCGGCGGTTTCGTCGATCCACTCCCCTTCCTGCTGGGCATAGACACTGCTGCTGGAAACGAACAGCAAGCGACGCGGACGCTGCTCCTTCGCCTCCAGCCATTTCAGGACATTGCGCAAGCCTTCGACATAAGCCGCCTGATAACCGGATTCGTCATGCTGGCTGGCTGCCACGCAGTACACCAAGTAGTCAGGCGCACGCTCCGGCCAGGCGGCAGGACAACGCCTGTCGGACAAATCAGCTGCGACCGGCTGCACCCCCGCCGGCAACTGATCGACCGAACGCCTCAACCCACTGACTTGCCAATTGCAGGCCAGCAATTGCCTGGCCAAACGGCCGCCGACATCACCACAGCCGACGATCAATGCAGAACGCGCAGACATCACTAAACTCCATAGACCAAAGATTCAGCCTAGCCGGATTAGCCGATAAGCGGCTAGGCGAAGGTGAAAAAAAGTAACTTTATTACTTCTGCTAACAAGAATTACTTGCAATAATGGCGCCCTCATTTGTTCTCGGCCCGCCTCGAGGCCTTGAAGGACACTCACCATTTTCTTCTTCATCAGGTCCGGCCAGCATGACACGTACTCAACCTTCCGCTTCGCCAACCACGTCGCGCGCATGGCGCGCCATTGCCGCGCTGATGTTCAGCCTGGTACTGGCGCCGGCCGCCATGGCCGATGAGCCAGTCGCACCAGCAACCAACACTCCTGCGGTCGAAGCTGCCCCTGCAACGCCAGCAGCACCTGGTAGCGATCCAGCAGTTGCCGCTCCCGAGGCAGCCACCGATGCCGCCGACCCGGCGCAAGCACCTGCCGATGCCCAGGCAGCGGCGGACGAGAACGTTGAAGCGCTGGTCGAAGACACCACCTTGGGCATGGCCCACGACCTGTCCCCATGGGGCATGTACAAGAACGCCGACATCGTGGTCAAGATCGTCATGATCGGCCTGGTCATCGCTTCGATCATCACCTGGACCATCTGGATCGCCAAGGGCTTCGAGCTGCTGGGCGCCAAGCGCCGCCTGCGCGGCGAAATCGCCGGGCTGAAGCAGTCCGCCAGCCTCAAGGAAGCCAGCGAAGCCTCGAACAAGGAAGGTACCTTGGCCCACTTGCTGGTCCATGACGCCCTGGAAGAGATGCGCCTCTCGGCCAACACCCGTGAGAAGGAAGGTATCAAGGAGCGCGTCGCCTTCCGTCTCGAACGCCTGGTTGCCGCCAGTGGCCGCAACATGAGCAGCGGCACCGGCGTCCTCGCCACTATCGGTTCCACAGCACCGTTCGTCGGCCTGTTCGGTACCGTGTGGGGAATCATGAACAGCTTCATCGGCATCGCCAAGACCCAAACCACCAACCTGGCCGTGGTCGCACCGGGTATCGCCGAAGCCCTGCTGGCCACTGCCCTGGGCCTGGTCGCCGCGATCCCTGCCGTGGTCATCTACAACGTCTTCGCCCGCTCCATCGCCGGCTACAAGGCTCAGGTCTCAGACGCTTCGGCCCAGGTCCTGCTGCTGGTCAGCCGCGACCTGGACCATCAGTCCGGCGAGCGCACCGCCCCCCACATGGTGAAAGTGGGGTAAGCCATGGGCCTGCATCTTAACGAAGGTGGCGACGACCTCGCCGAAAACCACGAAATCAACGTCACGCCCTTCATCGACGTGATGTTGGTGCTGCTGATCATCTTCATGGTCGCAGCCCCCCTGGCCACGGTCGATATCAAGGTCGACCTGCCGGCCTCGACCGCCAAACCGGCGCCCAGGCCGGAGAAGCCGGTGTTCGTCAGCGTCAAGGCCGACCAGAAGCTGTACGTCGGCGACGATCAGGTAGCACAGCCCGACCAGCTTGGCCCAATGCTCGACGCCAAGACCAAGGGCGACAAGGAAACCACCATTTTCTTCCAGGCCGACAAGGGCGTGGATTACGGTGACCTGATGGAAGTGATGAACAACATGCGCGCGGCCGGCTACCTCAAGGTCGGTCTGGTCGGGCTCGAGACGGCAGCCAAGAAATGACGAAGACGCGGCATAACCTGGCGCGTTACAGCGGCAGCCTGGCGATCGTGCTGGGAATCCATGCCGTCGCTGTGCTGCTCACGCTCAACTGGTCGGTGCCTCAGGCCGTGGAGCTGCCTCCGGCAGCCATGATGGTCGAGTTGGCACCGCTGCCTGAGCCTGCGCCGCCACCACCACCCAAGGTGGTCACGCCCCAGCCGCCAGCGCCGGTCGAAGAACCGGAGCTGCCGAAGCTGGTCGAGGCCCCGAAACCGAAGATCGCCATTCCCAAGCCACCCAAGCCAAAGGCCAAACCGCAGCCGCCCAAGCCTGAGAAGAAGCCTGAGCCGCCGCAGGATAAGCCACCGGCCGAGGAAGTGGTCGACTCGCCACCCAGCACCGCGCCACCGCAGAAGTCGGCGGCACCGGCACCGAGCATCGCGGCCAACAGCAATGCCCTGCCAACTTGGCAGAGTGACCTGCTGCGCCACCTGGGCAAGTACAAACGCTACCCGGAAGACGCTCGACGCCGTGGCCTGCAAGGCATCAACCGCCTGCGTTTCGTAGTGGACGCCGAAGGCCGGATCTTGTCCTACTCCCTGGCCGGTGGCTCGGGTAGCGCAGCCCTGGACCGGGCTACGCTGGAGATGATCCGCAAGGCTCAGCCGGTGCCGAAACCACCGAAGGAACTGCTGAACAACGGCAGCATTGAAGTCGTAGCACCTTTCGTCTACTCGCTGGACAGACGCTGACAGTTTGTTTCTGTCATACAAAGGCAAGTCTGATAACGTGCGTCTATCGATTGCACCCGCTATGCTGGGGCCGCAACTTCATGGACGCACGTTATGACCCTCACAGAACTACGCTACATCGTCACCCTCGCCCAAGAGCAGCACTTCGGTCATGCCGCCGAACGTTGCCATGTCAGCCAGCCGACCCTGTCGGTCGGCGTGAAAAAGCTTGAGGACGAGCTTGGCGTACTGATCTTCGAGCGCAGCAAGAGCGCGGTGCGCCTGACCCCGGTCGGCGAAGGCATCGTCGCCCAGGCACAAAAGGTCCTGGAACAGGCCCAAGGCATCCGCGAGCTGGCCCAAGCCGGCAAGAACCAGCTGACCGCTCCGCTGAAGGTCGGTGCCATCTATACTGTCGGCCCCTACCTCTTTCCGCATCTGATACCGCAATTGCACCGGGTTGCCCCGCAGATGCCGCTGTACATCGAAGAGAACTTCACCCACGTGCTGCGCGAAAAGTTGCGCAACGGCGAGCTGGACGCTGTCATCATCGCACTGCCTTTCAACGAGGCCGACGTGCTGACCCTGCCGCTCTACGACGAGCCGTTCTACGTGCTGATGCCCAGCGAGCACCCCTGGACACAGAAGCAAACCATCGACACCGCCATGCTCAACGACAAGAGCCTGCTGCTGCTCGGTGAGGGCCACTGTTTCCGCGACCAGGTCCTGGAGGCCTGCCCGACCCTGAGCAAGGGCAGCGACGGCTCCAAGCACACCACGGTGGAGTCCAGCTCCCTGGAGACCATCCGCCACATGGTCGCTTCCGGCCTCGGTGTGTCGATCCTGCCGCTGTCGGCCGTGCACAGCCACCATTACGCACCAGGCGTCATCGAAGTACGTCCGCTGACTCCGCCAGCACCGTTCCGTACCGTAGCCATTGCCTGGCGCGCTAGCTTCCCACGGCCCAAGGCCATCGAGATCCTCGCCGATTCGATCCGACTGTGCTCGGTGGCCAAGCCACCTGTGGATCAGTAGGACAGTCCCATGACCGAGTTGTCGAGGGTCCCGGTCACGGAGCTGAAGGGTGTTGGCGACGCCATGATGGAGAAGCTCGCCAAGGTCGGCCTGGAAAACCTCCAGGATCTGCTGTTCCACCTGCCCCTGCGCTATCAGGACCGCACCCGTGTGGTGCCCATCGGGGCCCTGCGTCCCGGTCAAGACGCGGTCATCGAAGGCGTGGTGAGCGGCGCCGATGTCACCATGGGCAAACGCCGCAGCCTGGTGGTGCGCCTAGGTGACGGCACTGGCGTGCTCAGCCTGCGCTTCTATCATTTCAGCAATGCGCAGAAGAACGGCCTCAAGCGCGGGACCCATCTGCGCTGCTATGGCGAAGCCCGCCCCGGGGCCTCCGGCCTGGAGATCTACCACCCGGAGTATCGCGCGCTCAATGGCGACGAGCCCCCGCCCCCTGTCGAGCAGACCCTTACGCCGATCTACCCGACGACTGAAGGCCTGACCCAGCAACGCCTACGCCTGCTGTGCCAACAGAGCCTGGCCATGCTCGGCCCGCGCAGCCTGCCGGACTGGCTACCGGAGGAAATGGCCCGGGATTACCACTTGGCGCCGTTGGACGACGCCATTCGCTACCTGCACAACCCGCCGGCCGATGCCGACCTCGACGAGCTCGCCGAGGGCCAGCACTGGGCACAGTACCGCCTTGCCTTCGAAGAACTGCTGACCCACCAGCTGTCGCAACAACGCCTGCGCGAAAGCCTGCGCTCCCTGCGCGCCCCGGCACTGCCGAAGGCCTCCCGTCTGCCAGCGCAATACCTGGCCAACCTCGGTTTCACACCCACCGGCGCCCAACAGCGTGTCGGCAATGAGATCGCCTACGACCTGAGCCAACCAGAGCCCATGCTGCGCCTGGTCCAGGGCGATGTCGGTGCCGGCAAGACAGTAGTTGCCGCCCTGGCTGCGCTGCAGGCGCTCGAGGCGGGTTACCAAGTGGCGCTGATGGCCCCTACGGAGATCCTCGCCGAGCAGCACTTCATCACCTTCAAACGCTGGCTGGAGCCGCTTGGGATAGAAGTCGCCTGGCTGGCCGGAAAGCTCAAGGGCAAGGCCCGCATCAGTGCCCTGGAGCAGATCGCCAACGGCGCGCCCATGGTGGTCGGCACCCATGCGTTGTTCCAGGAAGAGGTGAAGTTCAAGCGCCTGGCCCTGGCGATCATCGATGAACAGCACCGCTTCGGCGTCCAGCAGCGCTTGGCATTGCGCCAGAAGGGCGTCGACGGCCAACTGTGCCCGCACCAGTTGATCATGACCGCAACACCCATTCCGCGCACCTTGGCCATGAGTGCCTATGCCGACCTCGACACCTCGGTCCTTGACGAGTTGCCGCCTGGCCGCACCCCGGTCAATACCGTGCTGGTCGCCGACAGCCGCCGCTTCGAAGTGGTCGAGCGGGTTCGCGCCGCCTGCGCCGAAGGGCGCCAGGCTTACTGGGTCTGCACCTTGATCGAGGAATCCGAAGAGCTGACCTGCCAGGCCGCCGAAAGCACTTTCGAGGAGCTCGGCAGCGCCCTTGGCGAACTGCGTGTCGGCCTGATCCATGGGCGCATGAAGCCCGCGGAGAAGGCCGCTGTCATGGCCGAGTTCAAGGAAGGCAACCTGCAACTGCTGGTGGCCACTACCGTGATCGAGGTCGGCGTGGACGTGCCCAACGCCAGCCTGATGATCATCGAAAACCCCGAACGGCTCGGCCTGGCCCAGCTCCACCAGTTGCGTGGCCGGGTGGGCCGAGGCAGCGCGGTCAGCCACTGCGTACTGCTCTACCACCCACCGTTGTCACAGATTGGTCGCGAGCGATTGGGGATCATGCGGGAAACCAACGACGGTTTCGTCATCGCCGAAAAGGACCTGGAGCTGCGCGGCCCAGGTGAAATGCTCGGGACCCGGCAAACCGGCCTGTTGCAGTTCAAGGTCGCAGACCTGATGCGCGATGCCGACCTGCTGCCGGCGGTGCGTGACGCAGCCCAGGCCCTGCTGGCACGCTGGCCCGGCCATGTGAGCCCGTTGCTCGACCGCTGGCTGCGCCATGGCCAGCAATATGGACAGGTGTAATACCCGTCCCAGAATGAATCCAGCTCATGATCGAAGCTGGTTATACTTTGCGATCGTAGAAGAATTTGGATACAGACCATGACTGAAGTTGCTCTGGACACCGCAACCCCCCACGCTCCGTCTGTCATCCGGCTGTTGCTCGACAAGCTTGGCATCGCCTATCGCGAAGTATCTGAGCAGCCGCAACTGCCACCTGCCGCCAAGGTCCAGGCAATTCTGCTCGACGACGAGATCGGGGCCCTGATGGTGCTCTTCCCCCAGAGCCAACTGCTGGACCTCAAGCGCCTGACCGAACTCACCGGCCGCAAGCTCGTTGCCGTTCCCCTGGCGCGCCTGAAACAGATGCTCGACAAGCACGGCCTGAAGGCCCTGCCCGCCATTCCGGCGCTGACCAGCTCGCCATGCCTCTACGAAGAGAGCCTGCTGGTGCCGGACGCTCTGCTGGTCCAGTCTGGCGAATCAGGCCTGCTGCTTGAAATCGCCCGCGACGACTTCAAGAAGATGCTGAGCAAAGCCAGTGCCGGCAACTTCGGCGAACCCGTCAGGGACATCCGCCCCAACCTCGACCGCCCAGGCGATGACCGTGAGGAAATCACCCAGGCCGTCCAAGCCTTCACCGCGCGGCGCATTCAGCAACGCCTGGAGCAGACCATCGAAATCCCGCCCCTGGCGGATACCGCGCACAAGATCATCAAGCTTCGCGTCGACCCCAACGCCAGCATCGACGACATTACCGGCGTGGTCGAGACCGACCCGGCCCTGGCCGCCCAGGTGGTCAGTTGGGCGGCCTCGCCTTACTATGCCTCGCCCGGCAAGATCCGCTCGGTCGAAGATGCCATCGTACGGGTGCTGGGCTTCGACCTGGTGATCAACCTGGCGTTGGGTCTGGCGCTGGGCAAGACCATGAACCTGCCCAAGGACCACCCGCAACAGGCCACGCCGTACTGGCAGCAATCGATCTACACTGCCGCAGTCATCGAAGGCCTGACCCGCGCAATGCCGCGCGCCGAACGCCCGGAAGCCGGGCTCACCTACCTGGCCGGACTGCTGCACAATTTCGGCTACCTGCTCCTGGCGCACGTGTTTCCACCGCACTTCTCGCTGATCTGCCGCCACCTGGAGGTCAACCCGCACCTGTGCCACACCTACGTCGAACAACACCTGCTGGGCATCAGCCGGGAACAGATCGGCGCCTGGTTGATGGGGCTCTGGGACATGCCACAAGAGCTGTCCACCGCGCTGCGCTTCCAGCACGATCCGTCTTATGACGGTGAATACGCGGCCTTCCCCAACCTGGTATGCCTGGCCACACGCCTGCTGCGCTCGCGTGGCATCGGCTCGGGGCCCGAGGCCCCCATTCCCGAAGCCCTGTTCGAGCGTCTCAGCCTGACCCGGGAGAAAGCCGAAGATGTGGTCAGCAAGGTGCTGGAAGCCGAGGTCTTGTTGCGCGAACTGGCTTCCCAGTTCCACACGAACCACTGATCCGCCCCTTACTCAGGCTTTCTTTTTAGGCTTGAGGTACTTCATCAGGCCCTGGAACCAGATCACCAGGGCTGGGTTGCCCTTGATCTGGATATTCTTGTCCTGAATCCCCTGCATGAACGCCAGTTGCTTGTTGCTGGCCTGCAGGGTGGCAAAGCCGAACGCGGCGTCCTTGAAGGCAATGGCAAAAGCCGGTTGCGGATGCACGCCGCCCTTGCTGGTGATACGCAGGTCCTTGACGATGAAGTGCCGTGCGACCCTGCCGTCGAGGGTCTGCATCTGGAAGACCAGGTCCTTACCTTGCAATTGCTGCTGGAATGCCGGGTTCTTCCGGCTGGCCTTGGCCATCAGCAGGCCCATGGCCCAGAGAAGAAAGCGAAACTTCATGTATGCGCCTCGGCAACAAAATGACTGAGTCGCGCATCTTAGCCTTTTAATGAACGATTGCTAACCGTTCATCCAGGTCCATTCCGTCAGCAAGCATGAGGTAGGCATCCCGACGGCATAAAACAACGGGCACCATAAGGTGCCCGTTTGTTAGCGCATGCAGTGGGTTCGAGACATCACTTTTTGCTTTTCTTGGGTGCCGGAGCCGAATTGACGCTGTCCTTGAGGAATTTGCCGGGTTTGAAGGCAACGGTGTTGCTAGCCTTGATCTTGACCGGTGCGCCGGTCTGCGGGTTCTTGCCAGTGCGAGCACCGCGGTGACGTTTCTCGAATGTACCGAAGCCGACCAAGGTCACCGTGTCTTTATCCAGCGCGGCGGTAATGACATCCAGCACGGCATTGAGGACCTGGTTGGCCTTTTCCTTGGTCAGATCAGCCTTTTCGGCGATTGCAGCGGCGAGTTCTGGTTTACGCATAGTGAAGCCTCTTTGACGGGTTTTTTGTTGTTATGCCGTGCTGCTCCCGAGAGCAGCGCTCAAGGCACCGCAGGCTCTAATCTGCGGCAGACGGGAGTGAGGATGGCATGCTGACAGGGGTCGCGCCAGTCTCTAGGCGGCCTTTGTCGCAGCCAGGACAGGGCAAACCAGACATAACGCCTGCTATTTACGCCATCAGCGGCGGAAGCTGCCGGTTCAGCGCCAGCTTCTCCATGACCGCCGCGCCTGTCAGGACATAGCCCAGCAGCTCGCCATTGGCGTCATGGCAGAGCACCTTGAGGTCCGCATTCTGGCCTTCGACCTGCCAGGTACCCTCGCGCCCAGGCGGTGGCGGCGAGACCACCAGTGGGCAAACCGGTGTCTTCACCGTGATTGGCATGGGCCCGTAGGCCACAGCGGTGGGATTGCCATTGAGGGTCTGCGCCAGGGCCCGGGCACAGCTCATCAGAGGCATGACATACAGTAGGTTGAGGCCATCGACTTCCGCGCAGTCGCCCAAGGCGAAGATATTGGCGTGGGACGTGCGCAACTGCCGATCGACCACCACGCCACGATTGACCTGCAGGCCCGCCGCCGCCGCTAGGTCGGTGCGTGGGCGCAGGCCGATGGCCGACACTACCAAATCGCAGGCAATCACGCTGCCATCCGAGAGGTGTGCCTCCAGCCCTTCCCCCGTGCGCTGCAAGCGTGTCAGCACTGGGCCCAGGTGAAAAACCACACCCAGGCTTTCCAGGCCGGCCTGTACGGCGGCAGCGGCTGCCGGGTGCAGCAGGGTTGGCATGACCTGCTCGCACGGCGCCACCACCTCGACCTGGTAACCACCCAGGCTCATATCGTTGGCGAACTCGCAACCGATCAGGCCAGCCCCGAGAATCAGCACGCGCTGCTTGCCTGCTGCTGCAACGCGAAAGCGCGCGTAATCCTCGAGGTCGTTGATCGGGAAGACCGCATCGCTCGCGTCCCCTTCTATCGGCACCTGTACGGTCTGCGCGCCCCAGGCCAGGATCAAGTCACGATAAGGCACCTCTTCTTCGCCGATCCACAGGCGCTTGTGGCCAGGGTCGATACCGCTGATGCGGGTATGGGTGCGGATTTCGGCCTTGAGCTGGGCGGCCATGGCGCCCGCCTCCGCCATGCACAAGCCATCGGCGTCCTTCTGCTTGGCGAAACCGGTCGACAGCATGGGTTTGGAGTAAGAACGACCATCATCAGCGGTAATCAGCAGCAAAGGCGTTTCGCCATCGAGCTTGCGAAATTCACGGGCCAGGTTGTAGCCCGCCAGGCCAGTACCGATGATCACCACAGGGGACGTCATGTCTTGCTTCCTCTCGTCAGAATGGGGGTGGATCAGCCGATGGAGATCATTTCGAAATCGCTCTTGCCGACGCCACAATCGGGGCACAGCCAGTCTTCGGGCACATCTTCCCAGCGGGTACCGGGGGCGATGCCATCGTCCGGCCAGCCTTCGGCCTCGTCATAGATCAGGCCACAGACAATACACTGCCACTTCTTCATCACGGGTTCCTCGAACAGACTCAGGCTTTGGCGTGGCCACTTCGGGGCGGCCATCAGCCAGGGGCTTTGTACTGGCCCTGCCAGCAGTATGCAAGCAGCCTGGCCAAACATGCTAAGCTCGCCACCTCTCTGGCCTGTATCAGCATACCTAACGTGCCGTACGAAACCCCGCAAGCAGCCGCTGTAGCGTGGCTGCCGTATTCACAGCTGGCTTGTGACATCACCCAGCCGACCCTCGACTGGCTGTTCGACCAGGGGTCCCTGACCCGCCGCCTGACCCGCCTGTCCGACGATCATTTCGCCGTCACGCCACTCTACGAAGGCTGGCAACGCTTGCGTGACGACGAGTGCCTGGCGCTCGACCTGCCGCCCGGCGCAGAAGGCTGGGTGCGCGAGGTGTACCTGCGTGGCCACGGCCAGGCCTGGGTGTTCGCGCGCAGCGTGGCGGCACGCAGCGCCCTGTTGCGCGGCGGCCTGGACCTCGAAACCCTGGGGAGCCGCTCGCTGGGCGAGCTGCTGTTCTGCGACCAGGCCTTCACCCGCCACCCGATCGAGGTGTGCCGCTACCCACAGGCATGGCTGCCAGCCGATGCGCCACACGACGGGCTCTGGGGCCGACGCTCGCGGTTCGAACGCGAAGGTCTTAACGTGCTGGTGGCCGAGGTGTTCCTGCCAGCCCTGTGGCAAGCCGCGGCCGTCGAGGAGACTCGCTGATGTACCTGCAGATGCTCAAATCGCTCAACCGCCTGCACCCACGGGCCTGGGACTTCATCCAGCTGAGCCGCATGGACCGCCCGATCGGCATCTACCTGTTGCTGTGGCCGACCCTGTCGGCGGTGTGGATCGCCGGCGAGGGCTCGCCAACCCTGGCCAATGTGCTGATCTTCGGCCTCGGTGTCGTGCTGATGCGCGCCGCCGGCTGCGCCATCAACGACTTTGCCGACCGCAAGGTGGATGGCCACGTCAAACGCACCGCCGACCGTCCTCTGGCCAGCGGCCGGGTGAAATCACGCGAAGCCCTGGTATTGTTCGCCATTCTGGTCGGGTTGAGCTTCCTGCTGGTGCTGTGCACCAACGCCAGGACCGTGTGGCTGTCATTCGGCGCCCTGGCACTGGCCGCCTGCTACCCCTTCATGAAGCGCTACACCTACTACCCGCAGGTGGTGCTGGGCGCAGCGTACTCTTGGGGCATCCCCATGGCCTTTACCGCCGCCGGCGGCGAACTGCCGGCAAGCGCCTGGCTGCTGTACATCGCCAACGTGCTGTGGACCGTGGGCTACGACACCTATTACGCGATGGTCGACCGCGACGATGACCTGAAGATCGGCGTGAAATCCACGGCCATTCTCTTCGGCGAGGCAGACCGCACCATCATCCTGACCCTGCAGATGCTGTCGCTGGGCTGCCTGCTGCTGGCCGGCAACCAGTTCGAGCTGGGTGGCTGGTTCCACCTCGGCCTGTTCGGCGCGGCGCTGTGTTTCGCCTGGGAATACTGGTCGACACGCAAGCTGGACCGCGACTCCTGCTTCAAGGCCTTCCTGCACAACCATTGGGCGGGGATGCTGATCTTCATCAGCATCGTGCTGGAGTACGCCCTGCGCTGAAAGATCCTTTGCTTTGCAGGGCCGGGACAGGAGCCAGCTAACACTGGCTCCTGCAAATGCAAGATCGACTCATGGCTTGGCAACGTGCCAGACATCGTTGATACCATCGCCGGTGGTATCCCCGGCCTTCTTGTCCTTGACGAAGGTATACAGCGGCTTGCCGCCGTAGGCCCATTGCATGGAACCATCATCCCGCCTGACCTGCGTCCACTTGTCCTCGGCCGCCTCATCGCCGGGCTTGACCAGCAGTGGCGGCCAGTTCTTCGCGCACCCGTCGTTGCACACGGACTTGTTATCGGTGTCCTTGTCAAAGGTGTAGAGGGTCATGCCGTCGTTATCGACCCATACGCCGTCCCTCTCCTCGGCATGGTGGGCAGACGCCACCCCCGGCAGCGCCAGCACAGCGAAAAGAGCCATCCAGTTCAGCGTTGATCGTGTCATTGGATTCACCGTTTTTCTCGGGGGTTGGGGATTAAAAGCCTAGCTCAGTCATGGGATGTCGCTAGAACGCCCCACGACCTGTCACACGACTGCAATAATTCCGTTATCTAATGCGGGCCAAGACACCGTTCCTGGGAGAGGTATTGAGCATGGTTGGCAGAAACATTCTGATCGTTGACGACGAAGCGCCCATTCGCGAGATGATCGCCGTTGCGTTGGAGATGGCCGGCTATGACTGCCTGGAAGCGGAAAACTCGCAGCAGGCCCACGCCATCATCGTGGACCGCAAGCCAGACCTGATCCTGCTCGACTGGATGCTGCCGGGCACGTCGGGCATCGAACTGGCCCGCCGTCTGAAGCGTGACGAGCTGACCGGCGACATCCCGATCATCATGCTCACCGCCAAGGGTGAGGAAGACAACAAGATCCAGGGCCTGGAAGTCGGCGCCGACGACTACATCACCAAGCCTTTCTCGCCCCGCGAACTGGTGGCCCGCCTCAAGGCTGTGCTGCGCCGCGCTGGCCCCAGCGACAGCGAAGCCCCCATCGAAGTCGGTGGCCTGCTGCTCGACCCGATCAGCCACCGCGTGACCATCGACGGCAAGCCGGCCGAGATGGGCCCGACCGAATACCGCCTGCTGCAATTCTTCATGACCCACCAGGAACGCGCCTACACCCGCGGCCAGTTGCTCGACCAAGTCTGGGGCGGCAACGTCTATGTCGAGGAGCGCACCGTCGACGTACACATCCGTCGCCTGCGCAAAGCGCTGGGTGAAGCCTATGAAAATCTGGTACAAACCGTCCGCGGCACCGGCTACCGCTTTTCTACGAAAAGCTAGCTGCAAGCTCCAGGCCTCAAGCTGAACGAGCAGGCTGCGTTTACCAGGCTCACAGTTCCAGGCTTGATAGAAAGGACTAACAGCACCACCGATCCGCTTCTTCTTGCAGCGTGTAGCTTGCATGTCGCAGCTGATCCGAAGGATCTGTCAATTGAACCAGAACTGGCATTCAACCCTGATTCGTCACATGCTCCTGCTGATCACTGCCTGCCTGCTGGGCGGCCTGATCAGTGGCTATTACGGCTGGAGCCTGGCCCTGGGCCTGGCGCTCTACCTGGGCTGGACACTCAAGCAACTGCTGCGCCTGCATCACTGGCTAAGCAATCACCAACCCGATGAAGCCCCGCCCGATGGCTATGGCCTGTGGGGTGAAGTGTTCGACAGCATCTATCACCTGCAACGTCGCGATCAGCGCGTGCGGGGGCGCCTGCAAGCGGTGATCGACCGGGTCCAGGAGTCCACTGCGGCCCTGCGTGATGCGGTGATCATGCTCGACAGCGAAGGCAACCTGGAATGGTGGAACCGCGCAGCGGAGACCCTCCTGGGCCTCAAGACCCCTCAGGATGGTGGCCAGCCAGTGACCAACCTGGTCCGCCATCCGCGCTTCAAGGAATATTTCGAGCAGGAAAACTACCTCGAACCCCTGGAAATCCCTTCACCGATCAACGACCGCCTGCGGGTGCAGTTGAACATCACCCGTTATGGCAACAACGAGCACCTGATGCTGGTGCGTGATGTCACCCGCATCCACCAGCTCGAGCAGATGCGCAAGGACTTCGTCGCCAACGTCTCACACGAGCTGCGCACACCACTGACTGTGATCACCGGCTATCTGGAAACCCTGCTGGACAACGTGGAGGAGGTCAACCCGCGCTGGACCCGCGCCCTGCAGCAGATGCACCAGCAAAGTGGACGGATGCAAACGCTGCTCAACGACCTATTGCTGTTGGCCAAACTGGAAGCCACTGACTACCCCTCGGACAATCAACCGGTGACCGTCGACGCCTTGCTGCAGTCGGTGAAAGCCGACGCCCAGGCCCTCTCCGGCCAACGCAACCAGCGCATCACCCTGGAAGCCACCCCGGGCGTACGCCTCAAAGGCAGCGAGGCGGAACTGCGCAGCGCGTTTTCCAACCTGATCTTCAATGCGGTCAAGTACACCCCGGACGAAGGCCAGATCCGCATCCGCTGGTGGACCGATGGCAAGGGCGCGCACTTGAGCGTGCAGGACTCGGGAATCGGCATCGACGCCAAGCACCTGCCCCGCCTGACCGAACGCTTCTACCGGGTCGATTCGAGCCGTGCCTCCAACACCGGGGGCACCGGCCTAGGCCTGGCCATCGTCAAGCATGTGCTGCTACGACACCGGGGCACCCTGGAAATCAGCAGCGTGCCGGGGCACGGCAGCACTTTCACCTGCCATTTCGCCCCTGTACAGATCGCCACCAGCAAGCCCTCCTGAGGCGCGACCCTTTGCATTTGCGGCTTCAGCCGCTACATTGGCTCTCCTGTGCCAGCCCATGCTGGCACCGCTTTCTCCCTTTTCCTGAAGACGGACCCCGTAAAACCCCATCATGGACCCTTCCGCTGGTATCAGTTTCATTTCACTTTTTGCCGATTTCGGCATGATTCTCTTTGCCCTGTTCCTGGTGCTGCTCAACGGTTTCTTCGTTGCCGCCGAGTTCGCCATGGTCAAGCTACGCTCGACCCGGGTCGAGTCCATTGCCGAGCTGCACGGCTGGCGCGGCTCCATCCTGCGCAAGGTCCACAACCAGTTGGACGCCTACCTGTCGGCTTGCCAGCTGGGTATCACCCTCGCCTCCCTGGGCCTGGGCTGGGTCGGTGAGCCAGCCTTCGCCCACTTGCTCGAACCACTACTAGCGGCCATAGGCGTCGACACACCAGAACTGATCAAAGGGATCTCCTTCTTCATCGCCTTCTTCGTGATCTCCTACCTGCACATCGTGGTCGGCGAGCTCGCGCCCAAGTCCTGGGCGATCCGCAAGCCCGAGCTGCTGTCACTGTGGACCGCCGTGCCGCTGTACCTGTTCTACTGGATGATGTACCCGGCCATCTACCTGCTCAACGCCAGCGCCAACGCCATCCTGCGCATCGCCGGCCAAGGTGAGCCCGGCCCGCACCATGAGCACCACTACAGCCGCGAGGAACTCAAGCTGATCCTCCACTCCAGCCGTGGCCAGGACCCGAGCGACCAGGGCATGCGCGTGCTGGCCTCGGCCGTGGAAATGGGTGAGCTGGAGGTGGTCGACTGGGCCAACTCCCGAGAAGACATGGTCAGCCTCGACGCCCATGCGCCGCTGAAGGAGATCCTGGCGATGTTCCGCCGGCATAAATTCAGCCGTTATCCGGTTTACGACGCCGAACGCGCTGAGTTCATCGGGCTTCTCCACATCAAGGACTTGCTGCTGGAACTGGCCGAGCTGGACCACATCCCCGAGACCCTGGACCTCAGCGAGCTGACCCGGCCGCTCGAGCGCGTGTCCCGGCACATGCCGCTGTCGCAACTGCTCGAACAGTTCCGCAAAGGCGGTGCGCACTTCGTGCTGGTCGAGGAGGCCGACGGCAAGGTCATCGGCTACCTGACCATGGAAGACGTGCTGGAAGTGCTGGTCGGCGACATCCAGGACGAACATCGCAAGACCGAACGCGGCATCCTCGCCTACCAGCCGGGCAAGCTGCTGGTGCGTGGCGACACGCCACTGTTCAAGGTCGAGCGCCTGCTCGGCGTGGACCTGGACCATATCGAGGCGGAAACCCTTGCGGGCCTGGTCTACGAGACCCTCAAGCGCGTGCCCGAGGAAGAGGAGGTCCTGGAGGTCGAAGGCCTGCGCATCATCATCAAGAAGATGAAAGGCCCGAAGATCGTCCTGACCAAGGTCCTCAAGCTCGACTGAGCCAGGTCACGGGTTGCCGACGGTGAAGTCCGGCAGCCCGCATAGTGCTCCTGTTCATGGCGAAGCTGTGCCTTGGCATCATCAACTGGTACCGACATTATCGAGACCGCCTCTCAGGCGCCGGGAATGAAATGCTTCTGCGCGGTGCCCCGGGCGATCAACCTCGATAGGTAGTCGAGCTTCTGGGCGTCCTGGTCGACGAACTTGAAGGTCAGCTGCAGCCAGTCACTGTCAGCCTTGGGCTCCAGTGCCGCGATCGCATGCAGGTAGCCATTGAGACGGGCCACTTCGGCATTCTCGCCCTGCTCCAGGTCCAGTACCGCACCTTCCAGGACATGCGGCAAAGCATCGGTACGACGGATCACCAGCAGCGCTTCCTTAAGGCTCAGGGCCTTGATCACGCAAGGCAGGCTGCCGCTGGCCAGACGCAGTTGTCCCTGGCCTCGTCCCACTGGCGCCGCAGCGACAGCCAGTTTGGCGGTGGAAGGCTCGATCAGTGGCTTGCCCGGTGCTGCCGCAGGCGTAGCCTGGACGCTTTGCGCACGGCCCCCAGTCAGGGATTTGAGCGAATCGGTGGCAAAGGCCGAGTTGAACCGCGCCGGGGCACTGGCAACCAGACTCTCCAGCTTGCCGAGCTTGGTCAGCGCCTTCTTCACCTTGGTCAACAACTGCTCGTTGGTGAAAGGCTTGCCGACGAAGTCCGATACCCCGGCCTGGATGGCCTGGACCACGTTTTCCTTGTCGCCACGGCTGGTCACCATGATGAACTGCAGCGTTTTCATCTGCGGATGCTGACGGCACCAGGTCAGCAATTCCAGACCTGACATTTCCGGCATTTCCCAGTCGCACAACACCAAGTCAAAACGCTCACGGCTCAACAGAGTCTGGGCCTTACGGCCGTTGACCGCGTCTTCGATCAGCATGCCCGGAAAGGCGTTGCGCAGGCACTTCTTCACCAGGTCACGAATGAACGGCGCATCATCCACAACCAGTACACTGACTTTACTCATCGCCACTCCTCTTGACTCCCGACTAGCATACCGCCGACTGATGGCCATTTGCCAAAACTGGTCACGCCGGGACTCGTCCATCGTTCGCGGGTGCCTGCTGTTTTGCCCGAGCGCAAACGAAAACGCCCGGCCAGAGCCGGGCGTTCATTCTCGAGGCAGCTTTATTTATCGTCAGATTCAGCCGGAACATTAGCGGTTTCGACTTCACTTGCACCGCTACCTTCGACCTCGGCCTTCATTCGCTTCAGGCCCAGGTGGCGCACGTCGGTACCGCGCACCAGGTAGATCACGAGCTCCGAGATATTGCGCGCGTGGTCGCCGATACGCTCCAGCGAACGCAGGGCCCAGATAACGCTGAGGACCCGCGAGATCGACCGCGGATCTTCCATCATGTAGGTCACCAGCTCGCGCAGGGCCGTCTTGTACTCGCGGTCGATGGTCTTGTCGTACTGGGCCACCGACAGGGCCAGGTCGGCATCGAAGCGGGCAAAGGCGTCCAGGGCGTCACGGACCATGTTGCGCACCTGGTCACCGATATGCCGGACCTCGACATAGCCACGTGGCGACTCACCCTCCTCGCACAGCTGGATGGCGCGGCGGGCAATCTTGGTCGACTCGTCGCCAATGCGCTCAAGGTCGATCACCGACTTGGAAATACTGATGATCAGACGCAGGTCAGAGGCCGCCGGCTGGCGGCGGGCGAGAATGCGCACGCATTCCTCGTCGATGTTGCGCTCCATCTGGTTGATCTGGTCGTCGACCTCACGCACTTGCTGGGCCAGGCCCGAGTCGGCCTCGATCAGTGCAGTAACCGCGTCGTTGACCTGTTTCTCGACCAGGCCGCCCATCGCCAAGAGGTGGCTGCGCACCTCTTCGAGTTCGGAGTTGAACTGCTGGGAGATGTGATGCGTAAGGCTATCTTTGTTAATCATGCTATCGCTCCGCGAAGAAGCTGCAAGCGTCAAGCTGCAAGCTTTAAGTGGTTCGTGTCAGTCCTTGGCCGCGTGCGAGCTGCTTTCTGCAGCTTGCCGCTTGAAGCTCGCAGCTGCCGTTAGCCGTAGCGGCCGGTAATGTAGTCTTCGGTCTGCTTCTTCGCCGGGTTGGTGAACAGGGTGTCGGTATCGCCGAACTCGACCAGCTTGCCCATATACATGAACGCGGTGTAGTCGGAAACCCGCGCCGCCTGCTGCATGTTGTGGGTCACGATGACAATGGTGTACTTGGACTTGAGCTCGTAGATCAGCTCTTCGACCTTCAGGGTCGAGATCGGGTCCAGTGCCGAGCAGGGTTCGTCGAGCAACAGCACTTCCGGCTCCACGGCGATGGTACGGGCGATCACCAGACGCTGCTGCTGGCCACCGGACAAGCCGAGTGCCGAGTCATGCAGCCGGTCCTTGACCTCTTCCCACAGGGCCGCGCCCTTGAGCGCCCACTCCACGGCTTCATCGAGTACGCGCTTTTTGTTGATCCCCTGGATACGCAGGCCGTAGACGACATTCTCGTAGATGGTCTTGGGGAACGGGTTGGGCTTCTGGAACACCATGCCGACGCGGCGACGCAGCTCGGCCACGTCTTCACCCTTGCGGTAGATGTTGTTGCCGTACAGGTTGATCGCGCCGTCGACACGGCAGCCATCGACCAGGTCGTTCATGCGGTTGAAGGTGCGCAGCAGGGTCGACTTGCCACAGCCGGACGGGCCGATGAAGGCGGTCACACGCTGCTTGGGGATATTCATGCTGACGTCGAACAGCGCTTGCTTATCGCCGTAGTACAGGCTCAGGCCAGGCACCTCGATGGCTACGGTTTCATCAGCCAGGCGCAGGCTCTGCTTGTCGCGGCCCAAGGCCGACATGTCGATGCCATGAGCATGAGTTTCGTGTTGCATGGTCTCACTCCATTTGTAGCTGCAAGCTCAGGCTGCAAGCTGCAAGTTAGGGCAAAGCGGCAATCTGCTTGGGGCTTGCCGCTTGTGGCTTAAAGCTAAAGTCAGCTGTCCAGCGCCTTGTACTTCTCGCGCAGGTGGTTACGAATCCACACCGCCGAGAGGTTCAGGGTGGCGATCACCAGCACCAGCAGCAACGCCGTGGCGTACACCAGCGGCCGCGCGGCCTCGACGTTCGGGCTCTGGAAGCCGACATCGTAGATATGGAAGCCCAGGTGCATGATCTTCTGGTCCAGGTGCAGATATGGGTAGTTGCCATCCAGCGGCAGCGAAGGCGCCAGTTTCACCACACCTACCAGCATCAGCGGCGCCACTTCGCCGGCGGCACGGGCCACGGCGAGGATCATCCCGGTCATCATCGCCGGGCTGGCCATCGGCAGGACGATCTTCCACAGAGTCTCGGCCTTGGTCGCACCAAGGGCCAGAGAGCCTTCGCGAACGGTACGCGGAATCCGTGCCAAACCTTCTTCGGTGGCGACGATCACCACCGGCACGGCCAGCAACGCCAGGGTCAGCGAAGCCCAGAGCAGGCCCGGTGTGCCAAAGGTCGGCGCCGGCAAGGCCTCTGGGAAGAACAGGTGGTCCAGCGAGCCACCCAGCACATAGACGAAGAAGCCCAGGCCGAACACGCCGTAGACGATCGCCGGTACGCCAGCCAGGTTGTTCACGGCGATACGGATCAGACGGGTCACCGGCCCCTGGCGCGCATACTCACGCAGGTAGACAGCGGCCAGCACACCGAACGGGGTGACGATCACGGCCATGATCAGGGTCATCATCACCGTACCGAAGATGGCCGGGAAGATACCGCCCTCGGTGTTGGCCTCACGCGGGTCATCGCTGAGGAACTCCCAGACCTTGCCGAAATACACACCCATCTTGGTGAAATTGCCCATGGCGTTCGGCTGGTAGGCGTGGACCACCTTGCTCAGGTTGATCTCCACCTCACGGCCATTGCCGTCACGAGCCACCAGGCTATCGCGGGCGAAGGCCTGGTGCAGGTCGCCGAGACGTTCCTCGATGGCCTTGTAGCGGTTATTCAGCTCAGCCCGGCCGGCTTCGATGTCGGCCTGGGCGGCGGCGTCGAGCTTACCGCGCAGCTCCAGCTTGCGCCCCTGCAAGCGAAGGCGTTCGAGGCCATGGTTAATGGCACCGATATCCTTTTTCTCGAGGGTCTGCAGTTCACTGGCCAGCTTGTTCGCACGCTTGAGGCGCGCCTGCAGCTCGGCCCAGGCTGCCTGGCCTTCGGCGACCACCCGCCCCTCTTCCTTCACACTGACCAGGTAGCCATAGAAGTTACCCCACTCGCGGCGTTCCAGGGCGATCAGGTCCACCGGCTTCTGCAGGTCGGTCAGCCATTCGCCGACCACCCAACTGAAGTCGCTGCCGTTGAGATCACGGTTGCCGACCTTGACCAACTCACGGGTCATGAACTCCGGACCATCGTCCGGCACCGGCAAGCCAGCGCCCTTGAGACGGGCGCGCGGTACTTCTTCCATCTGCACCACTTCGCCGATCACCACGTGATCGGGCTGTCCGGGCACATTGTAATTGGCCTGGATCAGGTCAGCCGGCCAGAAGTGGCCCAGGCCGCGGACGGCGATCACTGTAAGCAGACCCACGGTCATGATCACTGCGATGGCGACCGCGCCACCACTGATCCAGACGCCGGGGGCGCCGCTCTTGAACCAGCCTTTGAGGGAATCCTGTTTCACGGATCTCTACCTTTCTATCAAAGCGACGAGTATTTCTTGCGCAGGCGCTGGCGAATCAGCTCAGCCAAGGTGTTCATCACGAAGGTGAACATCAACAACACCAGTGCAGCGAGGAACAGTACGCGGTAGTGGCTGCCGCCGACTTCCGACTCAGGCATCTCCACCGCTACGTTGGCAGCCAGGGTGCGCATGCCTTCGAACAGGTTCAGTTCCATGACCGGGGTGTTGCCGGTGGCCATGAGCACGATCATGGTTTCACCCACCGCGCGCCCCATGCCGATCATCAGCGCCGAGAAGATCCCCGGGCTGGCGGTCAGGATGACCACGCGAGTCAGGGTCTGCCAAGGCGTGGCACCCAGGGCCAGGGAGCCCAGGGTCAGGCTGCGCGGCACGCTGAACACGGCGTCTTCGGCGATCGAGTAGATGTTCGGGATGACCGCGAAGCCCATGGCGATACCGACCACCAGGGCGTTGCGCTGGTCGTAGGTGATGCCCAGGTCGTTGGTGATCCACAGGCGCATGTCGCCGCCGAAGAACCACGTCTCTATGAACGGGCTCATGTACAGCGCGAACCCGCCAGTGAGCAGGATCACCGGGATCAGGATCGCTGCCTCCCAACCATCCGGGATGCGCAGGCGGATAGACTCGGGCAGCCGGCTCCAGATGAAACCTGCGAGCAGGATGCCGATAGGCGTCAACAGGAACAGGCTGAACACGCCGGGCAGGTGGCCTTCCAAGTACGGCGCCAGGAACAGACCGGCGAAGAAACCGAGGATCACCGTCGGCATCGCCTCCATCAACTCGATCACCGGCTTGACCTTGCGGCGCATGCCCGGCGCCATGAAGTAGGCGGTGTAGATGGCGGCGGCGATGGCCAGCGGTGCAGCGAGGATCATCGCGTAGAACGCGGCCTTCAGGGTACCGAAGGTCAGCGGCGACAGGCTCAGCTTGGGCTCGAAGTCACTGTTGGAAGCGGTGGACTGCCAGACGTACTGCGGCTCATCGTAGTTTTCATACCAGACCTTGCCCCACAGCGCGCTCCAGGAGACTTCCGGGTGCGGATTGCTCAGGCTCAGTGGCAGCAGCTTGCCACCTTCTTCGATGATGATGCGGTTGGCGCGTGGCGACAGAGCCAACACACCCGCGCCTTCGGCCGCAGGCTCTACCAGCAGGGTACGGTGCGCGGTGCTGTGGAACACGCCAAGCTTGCCGTCGTCGTCCAGCGCAATGAAGCCCTTGCGACGTTCCTCGGCATCGATCTGGGCAATCGCGGCCTTACCCATCTGGAAGGAGCGGACCTGCTTGAAACGCTGCTCCCCGTCCGGGTCACGGGCCATGAACCACTGGCTCAGGCCACCCTTGGAGTCGCCGAAGATCAGCGAGATGCCACCCACCAACTGGGTGCTGGCGGTGATCTGCGCATTGCCGTCCGCAAGCAGCTTGTAGCGGCCATTAAGGCTCTTGTCGCGCAGGCTGAAGACATCCGCCTGAGCACGACCATTGATCACATAGAGCCACTGCTGGCGTGGGTCGATGAAGATCGCTTTCACCGGCTCGTTCATCTGCGGCAGGTCGATACGATCCTGGTCGCTGGTGACCTCACCCGTCATCATGTTCTCTTCGCGGGTCAGCGACACCACCTGCAGATCGGAACCGATCGAAGCGGCAACGACCAGCGTATCGCCATTGGAGTTGAGGCTGACATGCTCCAGCGCCCGGCCCTGTTCATCCAGGACGAACGGCTCCTGGCCATAGGGGAAGTCGATAGCGGGGGTGATGGTCTTGTTGTTGTCTGGGTAGGTGATCTTGTAGCTGTGGCTGAACACCAGCGCCTGGCCGTTGGACAGGCCCAGCACCACCAAGGGGCTGCCTGGTTGGTCACCGCCGATGGAGGTCACCTGGGTGCCCGCCGGCAGCGGCAGGTCCAGGCGCTTGACCTCATCACCGTTCTTGGTGTCGAAGAACAAGGCCTGGCCCTTGTCGGAAACACGCATCCCCAACAGGTTCTGCTCTTCGAGGGCGATCATCAGCGGCTTGCCGGCATCCTGCTGCAGCCAGGCCGGCTCCATGGCCTTCCTGCTGGTCAGTTCGGCGCCCTGGAACAACGGCAGCACCACATAGGCCAGGTAGAAGAAGATCAGCGTGATAGCCGCGAGCACGGCAAGCCCGCCCACCAGTACGTACCAGCGGGTCAGGCGGTCCTTGAGGGCGCGCAGACGGCGCTTGCGTTGCAGTTCGGGCGTATTGAAGTCAATTCGCACGGGAGGAGGATTTTGGGTCATTGTGGAGTTGGCCAGATCATTCATGCGCACACCCTAGCGGTCCCGTATGACAAAAACATGACAGTGCAGTGACGCAAAAAAGTCCGCCTCTCAGGTTTCCCTGGCTGCGGACTGAGAATTGTTGGTGGGAGCGGACATTTGCCAACCCCCACCGGTCTCACGCTTAGTTCTTGGCGACGCCTGCGGCGTTTTCCAGCCCCAGGTCAGCCAGCGCCTTGGCGGCGACTTTGGCCGGCAGCGGGATGTAGCCGTCCTTGACCACGACTTCCTGGCCCACTTTCGACAGCACCAGCTTCACGAACTCGGCTTCCAGCGGAGCCAGAGGCTTGTTCGGCGCCTTGTTGACGTAGACGTACAGGAAGCGCGACAGCGGGTAGGTGCCGTTCAGGGCGTTGGCTTCGTTGTCTTCCACGAAGTCACCGCCTTCTTTCTTGGCCAGGGCCACGGTCTTGACGCTGGCGGTCTTGTAGCCGATGCCCGAGTAGCCGATGCTGTTCAGCGAACTGCTGATCGATTGCACAACCGAAGCCGAACCAGGCTGTTCGTTGACGTTAGGCTTGAAGTCGCCTTTGCACAGGGCTTCTTCCTTGAAGTAACCGTAGGTGCCAGATACCGAGTTACGGCCGAACAGTTGAACTGGCTTGTTGGCCAGGTCGCCGGTCACGCCCAGGTCACCCCAGGTTTTCACGTCGGTCTTGGCACCACACAGGCGGGTCGAAGAGAAGATTGCATCGACCTGGGCCATGGTCAGGCCTTTGATCGGGTTGTCCTTGTGCACGAACACGGCCAGGGCGTCGACGGCAACCGGGATGGCGGTTGGCTTGTAGCCGTACTTCTGTTCGAAGGCCTGCAGTTCGACGTCCTTCATCTTGCGGCTCATCGGGCCGAGGTTGGCGGTACCTTCGGTCAGCGCGGGTGGCGCGGTGGAGGAACCGGCAGCCTGGATCTGGATGTTTACGTTCGGATATTCCTTCTTGTAGGCCTCGGCCCACAGGGTCATCAGGTTGGCCAGGGTATCGGAACCGACGCTGGAGAGATTGCCCGACACGCCAGTGGTCTTGGTATAAGTCGGGATCGCAGGGTCGACAGCGGCTACCGCATTGGCGGTGGCAACGCCAGCAGCGGCGAAAGTCAGGGCCGCCATCAAACGCTTCAGTTTCATGCCTTGCTCCTAGCACAATATTCGGGGAGTGAGATGGATCTGGCCCAAGTATCTGCAGGCCGCATGAACACTCTATGACCCGAATGTGACAATTGGATGAAAGGCCATCACCGCGACTGCGGGATGGCCTTTGCAAAATGTTGCTAGGAGGATGCTAGAGGGATTTCAGCGGTTCTTCGCCAGCAGGAAGCATCCCACCAACAGACCAACGGTGCAGATACCCGCCACATAGTAGGCCGGCGCCATGGGGCTGAACTTGAGCAAGGCAGTGACCACCATCGGTGTCAGGCCACCGAAGATGGCATAGGCCAGGTTGTAGGAAAACGACAGGCCGCTGAAACGCACTATGGGTGGGAAGGCCTTGACCATCACATAAGGAACGGCGCCAACGACACCTACACACAGGCCGGTCAGCGCGTACAGGGGGAACAACCACTCCGGATGGGTCGGCAACGTGTGGAAGAAGGTCCAGGACGAAACCAGAAGCAACAGGCTGCCGATCACGAACACTCGGCCGGCGCCAAAGCGGTCAGCGAGCAGGCCGGCGGCGATGCAGCCAAAGCTGAGCAGCACGATGGCCAAGCTGTTGGCCTGCAACGAATCGGTCGGGCTGACGTGGTAGAGGCTCTGCAGCAGCGCCGGGGTCATCAGGATCACGACCACGATGCCTGCCGACAACAGCCAGGTCAGCAACATGGAGAGCACGATGGCGCCACGGTGGTCCCGCAGCACTGCGCGCAGCGGAACTTCCTCGGCCAGCGCCTTGCGCGCCTGCATCTCGGCGAACACCGGAGTCTCATGCAGCCAACGGCGTAGGTAGACCGCGAACAGGCCAAAGACACCACCGAGCAGGAACGGAATACGCCAGGCGAAATCCGCCACTTCCTCTGGGCTGTAGATACCGTTGATCAGGGTTGCTACCACGGACCCGAGCAGGATCCCCGACGTAAGGCCAGCAGTTAGGGTGCCGCAGGCATAGCCAGTATTGCGCTCCGGCACATGCTCGGAGACGAACACCCAGGCCCCGGGCACTTCACCCCCGATCGCCGCGCCCTGGATCACCCGCATCAGCAACAACAGGACCGGCGCCCACAGGCCAATCTGCGCGTAGGTCGGCAACAGGCCCATGATCAAGGTCGGCACAGCCATCATGAAGATGCTCAGGGTGAACATCTTCTTGCGCCCGAGCAGGTCGCCGAAGTGGGCCATGATGATGCCGCCCAGCGGTCGCGCCAGGTAGCCGGCAGCGAAGATGCCGAAAGTCTGCATCAGGCGCAGCCACTCCGGCATGTCGGCAGGGAAGAACAACTTGCCGACCACGGTGGCGAAGAAAACGAAAATGATGAAGTCGTAGAACTCCAGCGCGCCGCCAAGGGCGGACAACGACAAGGTCTTGTAGTCACTGTGGGTCAGCGGCCGTGAGGGCTGCTCGATACTGCTGGGCACGGAGGTCATCGACATTCTCTTATTAGGTAGTGCAAGCCGCTGGTGACGCGGCGCCTGGCTCGGGAAGCAGCGAAGATAACAAATTGCTCCAGGGCGCACATAGCGGTACAAAATCCATACAGATATTCATGAATGCATGGTCGTCGCTGGATGTGCGGCTCTATATACTGGGCCTCTCGTAGGAAAAGGTTGCGCCCCAGGTGGGATGTTGTGCGAAAACGCCGGTCTGTATGCTCAGGCGGTTTCGCAGAGTTTCCCTTGGCCGCCAGGCAAAGCGAAAACAGCGTAGTATGTTTCGTGCTGAATCGTTTTTCACGGCGTCCGTCATTGCGCCAACCAACGAAGCGTCACGGGTCAGAGGCCCCACGGCATGATTGAACTCGAACAAGAAGATCCTATTCCGCAAGGCGACCTGGCCTTGCAGATCACCGCATTGCCCCGCGAAACCAACGGTTTTGGCGATATCTTCGGCGGCTGGCTGGTCGCTCAGATGGACCTGGCCGGCACCGCTATGGCCAGCCGCGTCGCTGGCGGTCGGGTAGCCACGGTGGCGATCGATCGCATGGCCTTCCTGGTCCCCGTAGCCGTGGGCGCGCAGTTGTCCTTCTATACCCAGACCCTGGAAATCGGCCGCAGCTCGATCCAGATGATGGTCGAGGTGTGGAGCGACGATCCTCTGTCCAGTGAATGGCGCAAGGTGACCGAAGCGGTGTTCGTCTTCGTCGCCATCGATGGCAGTGGCCGTACCCGCTCTGTTCCTCGTCGCTGAGCCTCGGGCGCGGTAAACTCGTGGCAAGGCACAAGGCCCAAAGGCCCTACGGCAAACCAACGAGACAAGCTCATGGCTACTCCCAAGGTCGAAGCAGAACAACACGGCGAACTCAATTGCTGGCGTATCACCAGTGACCACGCCGAACTACTGATCGCCCAGCAGGGCGCCCAGGTCCTGAGCTATCAGCGGCTGGGCGAACCGCCTTTGTTGTGGTTGAGCGACCAGGCCCTGTTCAAGCACGGCAAGTCCGTGCGCGCCGGAGTGCCGGTGTGCTGGCCCTGGTTCGGTAACCTCCAGCGTAATCCGCAGAGTGTGCAAGCCATGTTCCACGGCGAACAGGCGCCAGCCCATGGGCTGGCACGCGACCGCGACTGGCAATTGCTGGGTATGGACGGCGATGGCGACGATCTTCGCATCGAGTTCAGTCTGCCCGAGGCCCAGGGCGACCTACCGGGCTGGCCGCACAACGTCGAGTTGAAGCTGCTGATCGAGCTGGGTGAACAGCTGAACCTGACCTTGACCAGCTACAACCTCGGCAACGACAACGTGACCATCAGCCAGGCGCTGCACAGCTACTTTGCTGTCAGCGACGCGCGCCAGGTACAAGTCGAAGGTGTCGAAGGCCTGGACTACATCGAGACCCTCGCCAACTGGCAACAGCGCAAGCAACAGGGGCAGTTGGGCTTTGCCGGCGAAACCGACCGCATCTACCTGCAGACGCCCGCACGGCTGAGCATCCTCGACCCCCACTGGAACCGGCGCACCACGCTGCTCAGCCGCGGCTCGCGCTCGACGGTGATCTGGAATCCGTGGACGGACCGTGCCCGGGACTTGCCGGACATGGCCGATGATGGCTGGCAGCGCATGCTGTGCATCGAAACGGCGAATGCCTGGGACGATGTGGTGACTCTGGCGCCTGGCGCCAGCCATTCGTTAAGCGTCAGTATCGGCAACGAAGCACTCTAAGCCGGCACTGCAACAACTGACGGGGCGCATAGCGGCCCCGCCCCTGCGCCTACAAGTCCGCCTCTTCCACCACCCTCACCGCCCCCGCATCCATGGCATAAGCGGCATCGGCCAGGTCGTTGCTGACCTGCTCGACCTTCAACGTGCCACTGACCCACAACGGCGTGTAAATATCGTCGATCTTCAGCCCCTTGGGATAACGCACCAGCACCAACTGGTTGGGTGGCGGCGGCGGCACATGGATGCACGCGCCCGGGTAAGGCACCAGGAAGAACAATGTGCTGTTGCCCTTGGCATCGCTTTCCAACGGCACCGGATAGCCACCCAGACGGATCTGCTTGCCGTTCATGGCCGGCACGGTCTTGGTCGAATACATCACCGCTGGCAAGCCCTTGCTCTGCTTCAGGCCGCCCTTTTCGGTGAAGGTCCCCATGGCTTCCGGGGAGTCGTGATCGATTTCGGGCATCTGCTCCAGGGCTTTCTGATCCGACTTGGGCATCAGTTCCAGCCAGTCGGTCTCAGGCAACTCGGCGCGGGCCAGGCTGCTGGCCAGTAGCAGGGGAATCAGGAAAAACGCACGCATGGAAAATGCTCGGCAACACAGATGGGTTGCCGGGCATTCTAGCCTGCAATCAACGTTTTTTGATGAACCCGTAGATCACCAGAAGGATGATGGCGCCAATCAGCGCGCCCAGGAAACCGGCACCTTCGCCTGCCTGGTAGATACCCAGCGCCTGCCCGCCATAGGTGGCCGCCAGGGAGCCGGCAATGCCAAGGAGGATGGTCATGATCCAGCCCATGCTGTCGTCGCCGGGTTTGAGGAAGCGCGCCAGCAGGCCGACGATAAGGCCGATGAAAATGGTTCCGATGATACCCATGAAAATCCCTCTGAATGGAAATGGAACATGCCCAAGCCTAGTCAGCGCTTCGGCATACCGCCATTCAGAGGGCTTGAAGCCCGCAGAGGTTCAATCAGCTTGCGATCAGACCTTCGACCTCAGCGATCTTTTTCTTCAGGCTGGCCATATCGGCGCAACGCAGGGTGGCGTGGCCAACCTTGCGCCCGGCCTTGAAGGCCTTGCCATAGTGATGCAGGTGGCATTCGTCGACGGCCACGACCTTGTCCACCGCCGGTACTTCGCCGATGAAGTTGAGCATGGCGCTTTCGCCGACCTTCGCCGTCGAACCCAGCGGCAGGCCTGCCACTGCACGCAGATGGTTCTCGAACTGGCTGCACTCGGCGCCTTCGATGGTCCAGTGCCCGGAGTTGTGCACGCGCGGGGCGATCTCGTTGGCTTTCAGGCCACCGTCGACCTCGAAGAACTCGAACGCCAGCACGCCGACATAATCGAGCTGCTTGAGCACGCGCCCGGCATAGTCTTCGGCCTGGGCCTGCAATGGATGCGCTTGGCTAGCCACCGACAGGCGCAGGATGCCGCTCTCATGGGTGTTGTGCACCAGCGGATAGAAGCGGGTTTCACCATCGCGGGCACGCACGGCGATCAGCGAGACCTCGCCCGTGAAAGGAACGAAGCCTTCCAGCAGGCAGGGAACGCTGCCCAGTTCGGCGAAAGTGCCGACTACGTCCTCGGCGGTACGCAGGACTTTCTGACCTTTGCCGTCGTAGCCCAGGGTACGGGTCTTGAGCACGGCCGGCAGGCCGATGCTGGCCACGGCGGCGTCCAGGTCGGCTTGGGACTGAATGTCGGCGAAGGCCGGGGTAGGAATGCCCAAGTCCTTGAACATGCTCTTCTCGAACCAGCGGTCGCGGGCGATACGCAGGGCTTCGGCGCTCGGATAGACCGGAACGAACTGGGAGAGGAAAGCCACGGTCTCGGCCGGAACGCTTTCGAACTCGAACGTCACCAGGTCGACTTCGTCGGCCAGCTGGCGCAGATGGTCCTGGTCACCGTAATCGGCGCGCAGGTGCTCGCCCAGGGGCGCAGCACAAGCGTCCGGGGCCGGGTCGAGAAAGGCGAAGTTCATGCCCAGCGGAGTGCCCGCCAGGGCCAACATGCGGCCCAGTTGGCCGCCACCGATTACACCGATTTTCATGCTCGTAACCTCAGGCCTGACGCGGGTCCGGATTGTCCAGGACGGTTTCGGTCTGTTCCATGCGGAACTGCTTGAGTGCTGCGTGATACTGCGGGTACTTGGCACCCAGGATGCTCGCCGACAGCAGCGCGGCATTGATCGCGCCGGCCTTGCCGATGGCCAGGGTGGCTACCGGCACGCCCGCGGGCATCTGCACGATCGACAGCAGTGAATCGACGCCGGAGAGCATCGACGACTGTACCGGCACGCCCAGCACCGGCAGGTGGGTCTTGGCGGCGCACATACCGGGCAGGTGGGCAGCACCACCGGCACCGGCGATGATCACCTCGATGCCACGGCCCTCGGCCTCTTCGGCGTACTGGAACAGCAGGTCCGGGGTACGGTGGGCGGAAACCACCTTCACCTCGTAGGGAATGCCGAGTTTTTCCAGCATATCGGCGGTGTGGCTAAGGGTGGACCAATCGGACTTGGAGCCCATGATCACGCCAACCAGTGCACTCATCGTCGAGCCTCTTCGCTTGTGCGCCCGGGGGCGCGTCAAAAAACAACAAGCCACGCGGGACGACCGGCGTGGCTTGTTAATGCTAATCGGGGGCCAGTCATGCCGGCCGAGGGCCGCGCAGTATAACGTAACGAGGTACGTTTAAGGCACCCCGGCGACAAACTGCCTGGCCTTATTTTTCGGGGCCTTGGCTGACTTTCGAGTCAAGCGTTCCCGCAGAACTACCCTCGAGCTTGCGCCAGAGCAATCGCACGTTCGCCTTGCGCACCAGGGCACAGCGATACAGGCGGATTTCCAGCGGCACATGCCATTGGCTGCCCCCGCAGATCACCAGCTCGCCACGCTCCAGTTCGGCGCGCACCGAAAGACGTGGCACCCAGGCAATGCCCAGGCCTTCCAGGGCCATGCTCTTGAGACTGTCGGCCATGGCAGTCTCGTAGACCGTGGTATAGCGCAGGTTGCGTTGACGCAGCAGGAGGTTGACCGAGCGTCCCAGGAAGGCGCCAGCGCTGTACGCCAACAACGGCACACTGCTCTCGCCTTCCAGATCGAACATCGGCTTGCCTTCCGCATCGGCGGCACATACCGGCAGCATTTCGGTGTGGCCCATGTGCAGCGAAGGGAAAATCTCCGAGTCCATCTGCAAAGCAGCATCCGGGTCGTAGAACGCCAGCATCAGGTCGCAGCCCCCTTCGCGCAGGGCATGCACCGCATCGCCGACGTTGGTTGCCACCAGGCGCGTGGCGATGTTCAGGCCGTCATTGCGCAGTTGTGCTACCCAACGCGGGAAAAACCCAAGGGCCAGGGAGTGCGCGGCCGCCACTTGGATCACCTCGCCCTGCCCACCCTCGAGGTGATGAAGATGGCGGAGAACTTCGCCCAACTGGTCGACAACGGTACGAGCTGTGACAAGAAACAGCTGCCCGGCCTCCGTCAGCTCGATGGGCGTGCGGGAACGGTTCACCAAGGTCAGTCCCAGCGCCGCCTCCAGGCTACGTATACGCCGACTGAACGCTGGCTGGGTCACGAAGCGGCGCTCGGCGGCCTGGGAGAAGCTGCGGGTGGCGGCCAGGGCGCTGAAATCTTCCAGCCATTTGCTTTCGAGGTTCATTGCTGTCTCCCGGCGTGCACCAAAATGGAACACGCTCGAATGTCGTTTGGCGTCACATCAATCACTATGCCGTTTGTGCATAGGTTAGCGTGCAACAGCATTGGCCGCAAAATCGGCGCAGGCCTAGCATTGGCGCCATTCCGGCATGTGCCGGGTCAAAATCGAGATGATATCCGTCATGTCCTCCGCTGCATCGTTCCGCGTCGAAAAAGACCTGCTTGGTACCCTTGAAGTCCCTGCTGATGCCTACTACGGCATCCAGACCCTGCGCGCTGCCAACAACTTCCACCTGTCCGGTGTTCCACTGTCGCACTATCCGAAGCTGGTCGTGGCCCTTGCCATGGTCAAGCAGGCCGCTGCCGACGCTAACCGTGAGCTGGGTCACCTGAGCGATGCCAAGCACGCCGCCATCAGCGAGGCCTGCGCTCGCCTGATCCGCGGTGACTACCACGAGCAGTTCGTGGTCGACATGATTCAAGGCGGTGCTGGTACTTCCACCAACATGAACGCCAACGAAGTCATCGCCAACATCGCGCTGGAAGCCATGGGCCACCAGAAGGGCGAGTACCAGTACCTGCACCCGAACAACGACGTGAACATGGCGCAGTCGACCAACGACGCCTACCCGACCGCGATCCGCCTGGGTCTGCTGCTCGGTCACGACGCGCTGCTGGCCAGCCTCGACAGCCTGATCCAGGCCTTTTCCGCCAAGGGTCAGGAATTCGACCATGTACTGAAGATGGGCCGCACCCAGCTGCAGGACGCCGTGCCGATGACCTTGGGCCAGGAGTTCCGCGCCTTCGCCACCACCTTGACCGAAGACCTCAACCGCCTGCGCAGCCTGGCGCCGGAGTTGCTGACCGAAGTCAACCTGGGCGGCACCGCGATCGGTACCGGCATCAACGCCGACCCTGGCTATCAGACCCTTGCCGTCCAGCGCCTGGCGACTATCAGCAACCAACCGCTGGTACCGGCTGCCGACCTGATCGAAGCCACCTCCGACATGGGTGCCTTCGTCCTGTTCTCCGGCATGCTCAAGCGCACGGCGGTCAAGCTGTCGAAGATCTGCAACGACCTGCGCCTGCTGTCCAGCGGCCCACGCACCGGCATCAATGAAATCAACCTGCCAGCACGCCAGCCAGGCAGCTCGATCATGCCAGGCAAGGTCAATCCGGTAATTCCGGAAGCGGTCAACCAAGTGGCCTTCGCCATCATGGGCAACGACCTGGCCCTGACCGTCGCCGCCGAAGGTGGCCAACTGCAGCTGAACGTCATGGAGCCCCTGATCGCCTACAAGATCTTCGACTCGATCCGCCTGCTGCAACGCGCCATGGACATGCTCCGCGAGCACTGCATCGTCGGCATCACCGCCAACGAACAGCGCTGCCGTGAACTGGTCGAGCACTCCATCGGCCTGGTCACAGCCCTGAACCCGTACATCGGCTACGAGAACGCTACCCGTATCGCCCGCGTAGCCCTGGAAAGCGGCCGCGGCGTGCTGGAACTGGTACGCGAGGAAGGCCTGCTGGATGAAGCGATGCTCAACGACATCCTGCGTCCGGAAAACATGATTGCCCCACGTCTGGTTCCGCTGAAGGCGTAACCGGCGAACTGAAACAGCTCACCAGGTCGAGGGACTAGACACCTCTCAACCTTTAAGGGCCCGAGCCTATGCTCCGGGCCCTTTTTTTATTCAGCGCCGCCCTGTTGCAGAGGAGGGCAGGTACCAGCCCCTGCCACCAAGACAGTGGCTACTCTGCATCGCAGCATGGCATTTCGGCCATCCTTGTGCAGACGCATGGCCATTGTCCCGGTATAGTGCCGGCCCTCTTGCCCTGGCGGCGCTGCCAACGCGGCATGCCAATGGCCAGGCAAGACGCACGTATACAAGCATTCAATCGGCGAACCGCCGCGGCGCTCCCTGTTGCTCCATTACACGGAACCTCCTGGATAACAGGAGCGCCCCAGTCATTTCGCCATCGGTTAAAGCGAGGAAAAATCCATGCTTGAAGTCATCAACGACTTCCTTTCGGGCAAGGTACTGATCGTGCTGATTGTCGGTCTGGGCAGCTACTTCACGATCCGCTCGCGTTTCGTTCAATTGCGTCACTTTACCCACATGTTCTCGGTATTCCGCCAAAGCCTGCGCAACAGCAGCGACCAGCTCAGCTCGTTCCAGGCGCTGATGCTCAGCCTGGCCGGCCGGGTTGGCGCGGGCAACATCGCCGGGGTCGGCATTGCCGTGACCCTGGGCGGGCCCGGGGCCGTGTTCTGGATGTGGGTCACTGCTCTGGTCGGCATGTCCAGCAGCTTCTTCGAGTGCACCCTGGGCCAGCTTTACAAGCGCTGCGACAGCGAAGGCCAGTACCGTGGCGGCCCTTCGTTCTACATCGAGCATGGCTTGGGCAAACGCTGGCTGGGCATGATCATGGCCTTCCTGCTTCTGGTGACCTTCGGCTTTGCCTTCAACGGCCTCCAGGCCCATGCGGTGACCCACTCGCTGAACAATGCCTTCGGCCTGTCCACCACCCACACCGGCATCGCCCTGGCCGTCTTGCTGGGCCTGGTGTTCATCGGCGGCATCAAACGCATCGCCGCCGTTGCCGACCTGCTGGTACCCGTCAAGACTCTGGCCTACATCGCAGTCACCTTGTATGTGATCGTGCTGCAGTTCGACCAGGTGCCAGGCATGCTGCTGACCATCGTCAAGAGCGCCTTCGGCCTCGACCAAGCCTTCGGCGGCCTTATCGGCAGCGCCATCGTCATGGGTGTGAAACGCGGTGTGTTCGCCAACGAGGCCGGCCTGGGCAGCGCGCCCAACGTAGCAGCGGTGGCGCAGGTCGATCATCCGGTGGCCCAGGGTGTGGTCCAGGCGTTCAGCGTGTTCCTCGATACCTTCATCATTTGTACCTGCACCGCCCTGCTGATCCTGCTATCGGGCTTCTATACCCCCGGCTTCGAGGGTGATGGTATTGCCTTGACCCAGAACTCCCTGGCCGCAGTAGTCGGTGACTGGGGGCGCATCTTTATCAGCGTGGCCCTGGCATTGTTCGTGTTCACCTCGATCCTCTATAACTACTACCTGGGCGAGAGCAACCTGCGCTTCCTCCTCGGCGACAATCGCAAGGCACTGATCGGCTACCGTGCACTGGTATTGGCGCTGATCCTCTGGGGTGCAGTGGAAAACCTGAGCACGGTGTTCGCCTTCGCCGATATCACCATGACCTGCCTGGCCTTCGTCAACCTGATCGCCTTGGCCCTACTGTTCAAGATCGCCATGCGCGTGCTGCGCGACTATGACGAGCAGCGGGCTGCCGGGGTCAAGGTGCCGGTATTCGATGCTGGCAAGTTCCAGGATCTGGATCTGGACAAGCAGGCATGGCCGGAGC
This sequence comes from Pseudomonas sp. X10, assembly GCF_054889225.1. NCBI lineage: Bacteria > Pseudomonadati > Pseudomonadota > Gammaproteobacteria > Pseudomonadales > Pseudomonadaceae > Pseudomonas > Pseudomonas sp. X10. Next base: position 5,624,578 of record NZ_CM142677.1, read on the forward strand.
GGGACAAGCGCTAAGGCGCGCAGAATCGCTGCAATGACCAGCATCGTCTGGCGATGGGCCGCGTAGCGGCCCTGATGGCGCCGATGAAGGCTGAGCAAGGCACACAAATTGCTCCACAATGCTTCCAGCCTCTCCGCCGGAAACCGAGCATGCTGCACAGCCACCTCACCACCCTCAATGCCGTCTCGCTGATCCTGCAGGTCTTCCAAGCAGAAGGCCGAAGCGCCGAGGAACTGCTCGCCGGCAGCGGCATCGGCCCGGCCGACCTGGGCCACGCCGATGCCCGCATCACCACCCAGCAGGAACTGCAGGTGTGCGCGAACGCCGTGGCCCGACGTGAGGAAATCGGCCTGGAGCTGGGTCAGCGCATGCACGTGTCGTGCTACGGCATGCTCGGTTACGCCCTGCTCTCCAGTGCCACCTTAGGTGACGCCTTGCGCCTGGCGCTGCGCTATCCGGCGCTGTTGGGAACACTTTTCCAATTGCGCCTGGTCGAGGACGGGCCACGTGTCTGGCTCAGCGCCAGCGATTACCGGGAGACCCCTCGTCTGGCTGCATTCAATGCCGAATTCTGCCTGCTTTCACTGAAAGTCATCTGTGATGACCTGCTGGGCCAGCCGCTGCCATTGCTGGCAGCACGCTTCGAATACGCTCGCCCAGGCTATCATCCGCTCTACGACGGTGCATTCCAGTGCCCCGTGGGGTTCGACGCCAACGACAATGCCTTCGCTTTCGAACGCCGTTGGCTGGACATGCCCTTGCCCTTGGCCGACCCGATCACCCACAAGGCCATGAACGAACGTTGCCGGCGCCTTAACCTTGAGTTCACCGGGCGCCAGGCCTGGCTGGGACGGATTCGCCAGTTGCTGCTCCAGCAACTGGATGCCGCACCTGGCCTGGAGGGCCTGGCGCGGCAGATGAACTGTTCATCGCGCACTCTGCGGCGTCATTTGCAAGCGCTGGGCAGCAGCTACCAGCAATTGCTGGATGAACTACGCTTCGAGCGCGCCAAGCAGTTGCTCGCCGAAGACCAGATGCCCATCTACCGTATCGCCGAGACCTTGGGCTTCAGCGAGACCGCCAGCTTTCGCCATGCCTTCCAGCGCTGGAGCGGTGTCGCCCCCAGCCACTTCCGCAGCTGATGCCGGGGACGCAAAGGGACACAGCAGTTGGCCAGATCTATCCCCTTTTGGCCGTTTGCGTCGTTCTCCAGTCATTACCCAGCGGCTGACAATGGGGCACGCCAGTCATTAGCGGAGAACAAGAAATGCTGACGATCTATTCCGATGACCACCGCCTACACCACGGCCGCTGCGAGCTGATCGACGGTCAACTGATGCCCTGCTTCGAGATGCCCTCGCGTGCCGACCATGTCCTCGAACAGGTCAAGGCGCGCGCCCTGGGCCCAGTGCAAGGCCCGACCGATTTTGGCCGCGCGCCGCTGCTTCGGGTACACAGCGCTGGCTACCTGGATTTCTTCGAGGGTGCCTGGGCACGCTGGGAGCAACAGGGCCACGAAGGTGACTTGCTGCCCTTCACCTGGCCAGCGCGTACCCTGCGCCGGGTCAAGCCGAGCGGCCTGCATGGCGAGCTGGGCTACTACAGCTTCGATGCCGGTGCGCCGATCACGGCGGGCACCTGGCAAGCGGCCTACAGCGCCGCGCAGGTGGCACTGACTGCACAAGCGGCGATCCAACAGGGCGCGCACACCGCCTTCGCCCTGTGCCGCCCACCAGGGCACCATGCCGCAGCCGAAGTCATGGGCGGGTATTGCTACCTGAACAATGCTGCCATCGCGGCCCAGGCCTTTCTCGATCAAGGCCGGAAGAAAGTGGCGATCCTCGACGTCGACTACCACCACGGCAATGGCACCCAAGACATCTTCTACACGCGCAACGACGTGTTCTTCGCCTCTATCCACGGCGACCCCCAGGCGGAATTCCCGTTCTTCCTCGGTTATGCCGACGAAGAAGGGGAAGGCGACGGGCAAGGCTGCAACCTCAACTATCCCCTGCCGGCTGGCAGCGACTGGGCAGTATGGAGCCAGGCCCTGGATGACGCCTGCCAGCGCATCGATGCCTACGCGCCGGATGTGTTGGTGATCTCCCTGGGTGTGGATACCTTCAAGGACGATCCGATTTCACAGTTCCGCCTCGACAGCCCGGACTACTTGAAAATGGGCGAACGCATCGCCCGCCTCGGCAAACCGACCTTGTTCGTCATGGAAGGCGGCTATGCAGTTGAGGAAATCGGCATCAATGCCGTCAATGTGCTGGAAGGTTTCCAGCGCGCCCAACCTGGAGCCCAGGCATGACACGACTCAAGCAACTGCTCGCCCCACTGCTCTGCGCCGGCCTTGCCGCCAGCAGCCTCCAGGCTGTCGCCGAACAGCGCACCTTGCGGGTCTACAACTGGTTCGACTACATCACGCCGCAAACCCTGACGGACTTCCAGAAGGACAGCCAGGTCAAGTTGGTCTATGACATCTTCGATACCAACGAGGCGCTGGAAGCCAAGCTGCTCACCGGCAACTCCGGCTATGACGTGGTGGTGCCATCCAATGTGTTCCTCGCCAAGCAGATCGAGGCCGGTGTGTTCCAGCCCCTGGACCGCGAAAAGCTGCCCAACTGGCAGCACCTGGACCCGGCCTTGATGAAGCTGATCGAGGCCAACGACCCGGGCAATCGCTTTGCCGTACCCTACATGTACGGCACCGTGCTGATCGGCTTCAACCCGGACAAGGTCAAAGCCGCCCTTGGCGACAATGCGCCGGTAGACAGCTGGGACCTGATCTTCAAGGAAGAGAACATCGCCAAGCTCAAGCGGTGCGGCGTCGCCCTGCTCGACTCGCCGTCGGAGATCCTGCCACTGGCCTTGCAGTACCTGGGCTTGTCGCCGAACAGTGACGACCCGGCCGACTACAAGAAGGCCGAGGCGCTGCTGTTGAAGATCCGTCCGCACATCACCTACTTCCACTCTTCCAAGTACATGGCCGATATCGCCAACGGCGACATCTGCGTGGCGGTAGGCTATTCGGGCAGCTTCTCCCAGGCCGCCAACCGCGCCCGGGATGCAAAGAACGGCGTCGTGGTAGACATGCGCCTGCCCAAAGAAGGCGCGCCCATCTGGTTCGATATGCTGGCTATCCCCAAGGGCGCGGCCAACCCCGAGGATGCCCATGCCTTCATCAACTACCTGTTACGGCCGGAAGTGATTGCGCCAATCAGCGACTTCGTCGGCTACCCCAATCCGAACAAGGACGCCACGGACAAAGTGGCCCCGGAAATCCGCAACAACCCCAACCTCTACCCCACTACCGAGGCCATGGCCAAGCTCTATACCCTCAAGCCGCTGACACGCGCGGCGGAACGGGCGCGGACCCGGGCCTGGACCAAGATCAAGTCCGGCACCTAGCGACCTGTGTGGCCGGTTCGTTTGCTCAACTCCGGCGCCAGGCCTTGCGCAGCCGCAGTAACGCATCGGCAATCTCGGCTTCGCCCACAGCGGCGAAGCCCAGTACCAGCCCGGCACGGTTATCCACAGGCGTCTCACTGTCCTCGAGCCAGTAGCTGCTGAGCGGATTGACTTCCACCCCCACCGCTTCGGCCTGCGCCACAAGCGCCTGTTCACGCGCGTAGTTATCCACATCGACCTTGACGTGCAGACCCGCCGCCACTTCCGGCATCGGCCCCAATCCGGGAATATCCACAGGCCAGCCGGCCTTGAGCACGTTGCGCCGGCTCAATGCAGCGCGGCGCATCCGCCGAATATGGCGCTGGAAGTGCCCCTGGGCCATGAACTGCGCCATGACGCTCTGGGTGCCCACCTCGGAATGCCTGACCGCCAGCGCCCGCCCCTGGGAGAAGGCCTGCACCAGTTGCGCTGGCAGGACCAGGTAGCCCAGGCGCAGGGCAGGAAAGGCGATCTTGCCGAAAGTCCCCACGTACAGCACCCGACCCTGCCGGTCCAATGCTGCCAGGGGCGCCAACGGGGCACCGCTATAGCGGTACTCGCCATCGTAGTCGTCCTCGATGATCCATCCATCGTTGCGCTCGGCCCAGGCCAGCAATGACAGGCGCCGCGCAAGGCTCATGGTGACGCCCGTCGGGTACTGGTGAGCCGGGGTGACGTAGGCCAGCCGGCAGTCCTCCAGGGTTTCCAGCCTCCCGCAGTCGAGGCCTTCGTTATCCACAGGCACTCCAATCACCCGTGCCCCAGCGAGACCGAAGGCATGCCCGGCAGCGCGATAACCTGGGTTTTCCACAACGACCCGGTCACCTGGCTCCAACAGCAACTGTGCACAAAGGCTAATGGCCTGCTGCGCACCACTGGTGATCACAATTTGTTCAGCGGTACAGGACAGTCCTCTAGAACGGCGCAGATAGGTGGCGATCAGTTCACGCAGCAGCGGCTCGCCGGCCGGATCGCCATAACCGAGCTGCGCAAGATCCGGATCACGCCAGAAACCCGCTTGTAGCTTGGCCCAGACCTGAAATGGAAACAGATCGAAGGCCGGCACCCCCACGCGAAAAGCTTGCGGCGCCCCACTTCTCGGCGCTGGCAGATGGTGCTTTTTCAGACGCTCAAGAGGACCGCTGGAGCGGGACTTGCTGGATAAATCCTCAGTATTTTCTGGCGAAATTGTGGATAAAGCTGTTGATAAACCCAGGGATAACCCTGTGGACAATTGTGTGGATAGTTTAGGCAGCCGACTCACATAGGTGCCATCGCCCACCCGACTCTCAATGTAGCCTTCGGCATACAGCTGGTCATAGGCGCGCACCACGCTGTTGCGGGACAGCGCCAACATCGCGGCCAGGTCACGGCTGGCGGGCAGGCGTGTACCGCTGCTCAGGCGACCATCCAGGACTCGCGCGCGCAATGCCTGGTACAGCTGCTGACTGAGGCCACGGCGGCGATCAAGAACGATGCCGGCAGGATCGAAAGGCAGGACAACAGGACGCTGGCTCATGAAATTGGACCTATGAAAACAGCCTTGAATGGCTCTTACATTGAGCCAATAGCCTGCCTAGGATGAAGCCAATCCACAAGGAACACGCCATGTACAGTGCCAGAGCTCATCAGGAACACGATCTCGGACATCTGCACCAGCAGATATTGCATACCCGCCTCGCTGTGCTGGTCAGCCAGGGCAAGCAAGGTTTGCTGGCCACCCATCTGCCAATTCTGCTCGATCCCGGCGAAGGCGCCCAAGGCACCCTCTATGGGCACCTGGCACGAGTCAACCGGCAATGGCAAGACCTGGGCAACGGCAGCGAGAGCCTGCTCGTGTTTCCCGGCCCGGATGCCTATGTAAGCCCCGGCTACTACCCGAGCAAGGCAGAAAACCCGCGCACCGTTCCGACCTGGAACTATCTGGCGGTCCATGCTTATGGTCAGGCCGAAGTCATCCACGATGCCACGCGCCTGCTGGACATCGTCAGCCGCCTGAGCGATCGCCACGAGCAAGGCCGCCCAGCGCCCTGGAAGGTCGCCGATGCGCCCGCCGACTACATTGACGGGATGCTCCGCGCCATCGTCGGGTTCCGCCTGCCCATCGCTCGCCTGCAGGGCACCCGCAAACTCAGCCAGAACCGTTCCCCTGTGGATATGGAAGGTGTGCGTACAAGCCTGGCGAATAGTGCCGACCCACTGGACAACCATCTCGCCGCGCAGATGCGCCAATCTTGAGGACAAGCACCATGCCAAGCGTCACCCTCCGCCCAGTCAGCATCAATGACCATGCCGCCTGGCTGCCCCTGTGGCAGGCCTACCTACGTTTCTACGAGACCCACTTGGCTGAAGAAGTCAGCGCGAGCACCTGGCAACGCCTGCTCGACCCCACCGAACCGACCCACTCGGCCCTGGCCTGGGTGGATGGTAAAGCGGTGGGCATGGTCAACTGGATCTATCATCGTTCCAACTGGAGCATCGAAAACTCCTGCTACCTGCAGGACCTGTATGTCGCCAGTGAACAACGCGGCCTGGGCATCGGTCGCCAACTGATCGAACACGTCTACGCGGCAGCCAAGGCAGCTGGCTGCGTCAAGGTCCATTGGCTGACCCACGAAACCAACGCCACCGCGATCAGCCTGTATGAGCAGGTCGCCGAACGGCCGGGCTTCATTCAGTTCCGCAAAGCGCTGTAACGCCAGGAGTCCATCATGAGTCGTCGTTTACACTGGCAGCCCGCCCGGGCACCACAAGCCGCGCCCCTCACCGGTCGCTTCATCCGGCTGGAAAAACTCGACCCACACCGCGACCGGAACGACCTTTGGGACGTGTTCCAAGGGCCGGATTCGGACCCGTCCCTCTGGGCTTACCTGGCCTATGGTCCGTTCACCGACCGTGAAAGCTTCGACCACTGGCTCGACAGCAATGCAGCCAGCCGCGACCCACTGTTCTTCAGTGTCATCGACCAGGCCAATGGGCAGGCCCAAGGCATCCTCAGCCTGATGTCGATCGTGCCGGACCAGGGCCGCATCGAGATCGGCCATGTCACCTTCGGCGCCGCCATGCAACGCACGCCCAAGGGTACCGAAGCGATCTACCTGCTGGGCAAGCTGGCTTTCGAACTGGGCAATCGCCGCCTGGAGTGGAAGTGCAACAACGCCAACGCCCGTTCCAAACGCGCGGCCGAGCGCTTCGGCTTCACCTTCGAAGGCGTGTTCCGCAAACACATGGTGATCAAGGACCAGAACCGCGACACTGCCTGGTTCTCCATCACCGATGATGAGTGGCCAGCGATTGCAACAGGGGTCGAGCGCTGGTTGAGTGAGGATAACCAGAGGCCGGAGGGGCAGGTCAGGACGCTGGAAGCCTGTCGCGGAGCAACCTGATACGTCAGGGCAGATACTTGCGTAACGCGGTTCGTGCGCCCGACGCTGCAGATCAACTGACTTGCCGCTGGCGCCTGACCACGCCCATCTGCAAACCGAACGGGCGGAACACGGCGTTCAGCGACTTGAGCGTCGGGTTTCCTTCGCCCTGCTCGATCTGGATGAGCGTACGGACTGATATCTTGCACATGCGGGCAAACTGGCTTTGCTGCAACTTCGCAACCTCGACGCGCAAACGCCGCACCCCCGCCCCCAACTCAAGAGAACCGTCGGCAATACCCTCACGGACACCCTCGATCAACAGACCGCGAACATCGATCGAAACCGTCATACCAACCCCCACTCTTTCATGCGCTGATCCAGGTTCTTCAAGGCAATGGCCGGGTGGTTCATCACTGCGGTCGGCAAGCCACTGTCAACCAGGAGGTCTGGCAACGCCAGGAACAATCGGGCGTCCTGTCGAAGCCGGTCAAAAGCCTGCTGCGGCTCCACCAAACCTTCCAGGCTGTTGCAGGCGGCGCGCCAGTCCACCTCGCCAGCACGCTCGATGGCCGACGGCCATTTGCTGGTTCGGGTGATGCCCTCGGCATCCAGCACCATCGGCGCAAGGTCATAGATCGGGGCCAGGCGCAATGCATCCTGGCTGCGAATGATGGCGGTATTGCGCCCGTGGTTGTCGGAATTCCCCAAAATCTTGTTGATCAGGTCACGACGCAAGTATTCCGCCACCAGCCCGGGCACTTGGGCTGCCTGCCCAGCATCCGTCCACAATTGCGCCAGCAAGCGGATGACTTCAAGGTGGTCCAGCCTGCTACCCGGTTCTGTCACGCCTGCCAACGAGTAGACCGACTCTACCGCCAGACGCTCCACCCCGCGCTCACTCACCCGGCGGTCAAAGCGTTTCATCCACAGGCTTGGCTTGCTCGCCTCTTCCAAAGCCATCTCTGCAGTGGCTACGGTGTCGATACCCAAATGCTGTAGCGCTTTGTAGTAAAGGAATTCCGCCCGCAGAATGTCCTGGTCATTGCTCAGCGCCTGGTTGCGGGCAAACTTCACAAACCAATGGCAGGTTGCCTGGGTATCCTCCAGAACCGCGTCTGGATAGAGCAGCCCGTCGCGCCCTTGCGTCAGCAACAGCTTGGGTGCTTCTCCGCCCGCCCCGGTTGCCCCACCGATTGCAGCACCTTGCTCGTAAGCGTATTCGAGGAAACGCTGATCACGGATGACTACATCCTGGCGGGTGAAGCCCATCGGCTCCCCTGTAGCCAGCACCTCAACCGACTCCTTGATGCGCAGGTTGCCAATGGGTGCAGGGGTGCAGCGTTGCAACAGGAACATGTCATCACTAAGACCCTCTGGCTTTTCGCGACCGATATGCCTGAGCAAGAAGCGCTTGGCGGCGCCTGAAGGCGCGATGTCATGGAGAAAGGCAGGCGCCTGCTTCAGCAAGACGATATCGAAATCCACGGGCAGCCTTACGCTGACTGCCATGGCGAACGCACTCTGGTAGGCATCGAGGTTGTCCCTGATGTAGGTGGATTTGTAGGCTATTTCGCAAGGGCTCCGAAAACCGTTTTCCGGTTGGGAAAAGCCCATGGACATGACGTCCTGCCATCGACCTTGCGCGTAGAGCTGAAGCGTGAGTAGGTACATAAGCTACCTGCATTTTAATGCACTTCCACACGAGTATAGTGCGAATAATCTGCAATATAGTGCGTTTTCAATGGCGAAGAAAATAGATTTCTGCATTTTAATGCATATTTCGCTGCCCCAAATGGAGCATCATGTGCGTTTTAATGCAGACCAATAGACGAAAAAAAGGGGAGCATCCGCTCCCCAGAGGTTAACCGCTTACAGATGAGAGCTTTGCTCAGCCCTCGATCTCGATCAGGATCTCACCCGGGTTGACCCGGTCGCCTTTGGCAACATGGATGGCGGTGACCTTGCCGGCGATGGCGGCCTGGACTTCAGTCTCCATCTTCATCGCCTCGGTGATCAGCACGGCCTGCCCCGCCTTGACGGTGTCGCCTTCCTTGACCAGCACATCGACGATGTTGCCCGGCATGGTGGTGCTGACATGGCCTGGCGCGCTGGCTTGCTTGCGCTTGCTGCCGCCGCCGCTGACGAATTCGTTGAGTGGCTCGAAAACCACCTCTTCCGGCATGCCGTCGATGGACAGGTAGAAGTGCCGCTTGCCTTCGGACTTGACGCCCACACCGGTGATGTCGACGCGGTAGGTCTCGCCATGCACGTCGATGACGAACTCGGTCGGCACGCCTTCACCACCGGCCGAGGCCACCGCGCCAGCTTCCGGAATCGGCAGCAGGACTTCAGGGGTCAGAGTCCCGGCTTCACGTTCTTCGAGGAACTTGCGGCCAATGTCCGGGAACATGGCGAAGGTCAGCACGTCTTCTTCGGAATGGGCCAGGCTGCCGATCTCGGCACGCAGTTTGGTCATTTCCGGCTTGAGCAGGTCGGCCGGACGCACATCGATCACATCTTCGCTGCCGATCGCCTGACGCCGCAGCTTCTCGTTGACCACGCCCGGGGCCTTGCCGTAGCCGCCTTGCAGGTACAGCTTCACTTCATTGGTGATGGTCTTGTAGCGCTCGCCAGCCAACACGTTGAAGAACGCCTGGGTACCGACAATCTGCGAGGTCGGGGTGACCAGCGGCGGGTAGCCGAGGTCTTCACGTACCCGCGGGATCTCTGCCAGCACTTCGCTCATGCGGTTCAGCGCGCCCTGTTCCTTGAGCTGGTTAGCCAGGTTGGAAATCATCCCGCCTGGAACCTGGTTGACCTGAACACGGGTGTCTACGGCAGTGAATTCGCTTTCGAACTGGTGGTATTTCTTGCGCACGGCATAGAAGTAAAGGCCGATCTCCTGAAGCAGCTCCAAGTCCAGGCCGGTATCGAATTCACTGCCTTTCAGGGCGGCGACCATCGATTCGGTACCCGGGTGGCTGGTGCCCCAGGCAAAGCTGGAAATGGCAGTGTCGATGTGGTCCGCGCCGTTCTCGATCGCCTTGAGCTGGCACATGGCGGCCAGACCGGCGGTGTCATGGGAGTGGACGAACACCGGCAGCCCCTGCTCAGCCTTCAGCGCCTTGACCAGCTCGCCGGTGGCATACGGCGTCAGCAGGCCGGCCATGTCCTTGATCGCCACCGAGTCGCAACCCATGGCTTCCATCTGCTTGGCCTGGGCCACGAAAGCCTCGATGGTGTGCACTGGGCTGGTGGTGTAGGCGATGGTGCCCTGAGCGTGCTTGCCGGCGGCTTTCACGGCCTCGATGGCTACACGCAGGTTACGCACGTCGTTCATGGCGTCGAAGATGCGGAACACGTCGATGCCATTGACCGCTGCCTTGGCGACGAAGGCCTTGACCACGTCATCGCTGTAATGGCGGTAGCCAAGCAGGTTCTGCCCACGCAGGAGCATCTGCAGGCGGGTGTTGGGCAGGGCCGCGCGCAGCTTGCGCAGGCGCTCCCATGGATCTTCCTTGAGGAAGCGCACGCAGGCGTCGAAGGTGGCGCCGCCCCAGACTTCCAGCGACCAGTAGCCGACCTTGTCGAGCTTGTCGCAGATCGGCAGCATGTCTTCGGTGCGCATGCGCGTGGCCAGCAGGGACTGGTGGGCGTCACGCAGGATCGTATCGGTAACAAAGATCTTCTTGGACATTCTTATCTCCTCATAGCGGCAAGCTTCAGGCTACGAGCCGCAAGAAAAAGCCGATTTGCTTCTACTTGCAGCTTGTAGCTGACAGCTTGCAGCTGCATTCATAGGCCTGCGTGGGCGGCGATGGCGGCGGCGATGGCCAGGGCCAGCTCTTCGGGTTTGCGCTTGATCGAGTAGTTGGTCAGCTCCGGATGGCTTTCAACGAAACTGGTGTTGAAATGCCCACTGCGGAATTCCGGATTGCGGAGGATTTCCTGGTAGTACGCGGCGGTAGTCTTCACGCCTTGCACACGCATGTCGTCCAGGGCCCGCAAGCCGCGATCCATGGCTTCTTCCCAGGTCAACGCCCAGACCACCAGTTTCAGGCACATGGAGTCGTAGAACGGCGGAATGGTGTAGCCGGTGTAGATCGCCGTATCGGTACGCACGCCGGGGCCGCCGGGCGCGTAGTAGCGGGTGATCTTGCCGAAGCTGGGCAGGAAGTTGTTCTTCGGGTCCTCGGCATTGATGCGGAACTGCAGGGCATAGCCGCGGTGCTGGATGTCTTCCTGCTTGACCGACAATGGCAGGCCCGAAGCAATGCGGATCTGCTCGCGGACAATATCGATGCCGGTGATTTCCTCAGTGATGGTGTGCTCGACCTGCACCCGAGTGTTCATTTCCATGAAGTACACTTCGCCATCAGCGAGTAGGAACTCCACGGTGCCGGCGTTCTCGTAGCCGACCGCCTTGGCCGCGCGCACCGACAGGTCGCCGATATAGGCGCGCTGCTCGGGGGTCAGTTGCGGGCTGGGCGCGATCTCGATGAGCTTCTGGTTGCGGCGCTGGATAGAGCAGTCGCGCTCGAACAGGTGCACCACGTTGCCAAAGCTGTCACCAAGGATCTGCGCCTCGATATGCTTGGGATCGACGATGCATTTTTCCAGGAAGACCTCCGCCGAGCCGAACGCCTTGGTGGCCTCGGAAATGACCCGCGGGAACGCCTGTTCCAGTTCTTCACGGCTGTTGCAGCGGCGGATACCACGGCCGCCACCACCGGAGGTGGCCTTGAGCATCACTGGGTAACCGATCCGGTCACCTTCGCGCAGGGCTTCGTGGATGTCGGCGACATTGCCTTCGGTACCGGGCGTTACCGGTACACCGGCCTTGATCATGCTGCGGCGCGCTTCGGTCTTGTCGCCCATGCGGCGAATGACTTCGGCAGCCGGGCCAATGAACTTGATCCCGCGCTCGGCGCAGATGTCCGCCAACTCGGCGTTTTCCGACAGGAAACCGTAACCTGGGTGCAAGGCATCGCAACCGGTTTCGACCGCTAGGTTCACCAGCTTGCGCGGGTTCAGGTAACCGGCCAAAGGCTCGGCACCGATACTGTACGCCTCATCGGCACGCTTGACGTGCAAGGCATGACGGTCGGCGTCGGAAAAGATCGCGACCGAGCGAATGCCCATCTCGGCGCAAGCACGCACGATCCGAACTGCAATTTCACCCCGGTTGGCGATCAGGATTTTTTTTATCACTGGAGTCTTCCCAAAGCCGATGGAACACACGAGCCGGCAACACCGGTCGGCGCGTGACCAGATACTGCTGGCCAGTCGCATATTCACCCTAGCGCTGTAGGTCGATAAACAAAAATCAATATTTATTAGAGACAGTATTAGCAAAAGCTTATAGTGCTGTTACAAGGTTTTGCCGGAGCTCGGGAAAAAATGCGTAAGTCATTGATGCGTATGACATTGCGTCAATTGCAGATCTTCAATGAGGTGTGTGATTTGCGCTCCTACAGTCGGGCCGCGGAAGAAATGGCCCTGACGCAACCCGCCGTTAGTCTACAGATCCGTCAACTGGAAGAGCTGGTCGGCCAACCCCTGTTCGAGTACGTCGGCAAGAAGCTGTACCTCACCGAAGCGGCCGAAGCCCTGCAGCGGGCCAGCCGGGATATCTTCGGGCGCCTGGAAAGCCTCGACATGCAACTGTCAGACATGCAGGGGTCACTGCAGGGTCAGTTGAAACTGGCGATCGAGTCCAGCGCCAAGTACTTCGTGCCACACCTGTTCGCCGCCTTCAAGCAGCGTCACCCGGAGGTCAACCTGACCCTCACGGTCGTCAACCGCGCCCAAGCCATCCGGCGCCTTTCGGACAACCGTGACGACCTGATCATCATGTCCATGGTGCCTCAGGACATGGGGCTGGAATTCATGCCGTTCCTGAACAACCCGATCGTCGCCGTGGCGCCACCGGACCATCCGCTGTGCAAGCTGGAACGCCTGCGTCTGCAGGATCTTGAGCCTCATACGCTGCTGATCCGCGAGCAAGGTTCAGGCACGCGCAAAGCTTGCGAGGAGTACTTCAAGGACAAGCGCGTGCATTTCACCCAGACGCTGGAAGTGGCCTCCGCCGATGCGCAGCGTGAGTGCGTGATCGCCGGACTGGGCATCGCTCTGTTGACCCGCCACGCGCTCAACCTGGAACTGGCCACCGGTATCCTGCGTGAGTTGCCGGTAGAGGAGCTACCACTGTACCGCAGCTGGTGCGTGGTCCAGTCCAAGGCCAAGCGGCAGTCACCGGTGGCCCTGGCGTTCCTGGCGTTCATTCGCAACGAGCGAGCGAAGATCAGCGAGCTTGTGGAGCGGTTTTCGGGGCGCTTGCCGCCGATACCTGCCACACAGTGATATCCCGCAACTCCGGATAATCGGCTATGTCGCGAAGCAATTGACGTTGCTCGCAGTAGCTTTCGATCGCGCGGCGGAATTCCATGCGGCGCTGATCCTTTTCCTGCTGCTTGCGTGTCTTGGCGGTAGGTTGGTACGAGCCATCGAGTTCACGAGCCATTGCCTGTCTCCCTTGTCGAGTGCGGGAGCTTCAGCCTGACCTCAGTGCTTTACGATTTGGCGGAAAAATGGTTACAAATCCGTGAAATCTGCCGCCAAATCGACGATTTAGTCGTCCGTGGCCTTGACCGACTTAGGTGACAGCCGCAGGCTGCGCAAGCTGCGCTTGACGCTCTTGAGGTGGTTGACCAGGCTCGGGCCGCGCGCCATGGCCACGCCCATGGCCAGCACGTCGATCACCACCAGGTGAGCGATACGCGAGGTCAACGGGGTGTAGATCTCGGTGTCTTCATGGACATCGATGGCCAGGTTGACGGTCGACAGCTCGGCCAGCGGCGTCTGGCTCGGGCACAGGGTGATCAGTGCCGCACCGCTTTCCCGCACCAGATTGGCGGTGATCAGCAAATCCTTGGAGCGCCCCGACTGGGAGATGCACACGGCCACATCGCCTGGCTTCAAGGTCACCGCCGACATCGCCTGCATGTGCGGGTCGGAATAGGCTGCGGCGCTGAGCAGGAGCCGGAAGAACTTGTGCTGGGCATCGGCAGCCACCGCGCCGGAAGCGCCAAAGCCGTAGAACTCCACGCGCTGCGCCTGGGCCATGGCCGTCACTGCCTTTTGCAACGCCTGGGCATCAAGGTGCTCACGCACCTCCATCAGGGTGTGCAGGGTGGTGTCGAAGATCTTCAGGCTGTAGTCGGCGACCGAGTCGTCTTCGTGGATCGCGAACTGGCCAAAGCTGGCACCGGCAGCCAGGCTCTGGGCCAGCTTGAGCTTGAGGTCCTGAAACCCGGAGCAACCAATGGCTCGGCAAAAGCGCACGATGGTCGGCTCGCTGATACCAACGCTGTGGGCAAGATCGGCCATGGAACTGTGCATGACAGCGGCCGGATCGAGCAGCACGTGGTCAGCTACTTTCAGTTCCGATTTGCGCAGCAGGTGGCGCGATTGGGCGATATGTTGCAACAGATTCACAGGCTGGACTCGGTTATGATCGACAGGCCGGGTTGTAGCTTTCTTGTAGTTATACTACATGACCGACGACCCGCCCAGCTAAACGATCTAGGAGCGTAGTGGTATTGACTATTCCTTGCGACATTCTGGTATTCGGCGGCACGGGCGACCTGGCCCTGCATAAATTGCTGCCGGCGCTCTATCACCTGTATCGCGAGGGCCGCCTGCACCCTGCCGTGCGGATCATCGCCCTGGCCCGGCGCAATCTGCCACGCAACGACTACCTGAAACTCGCCGAGCGGCGCTGCAGGGCGCAGATTGCCCGCAACGACTTCGAGGAAGACGTCTGGAACCGGTTTTCGGCACGCCTGGACTACTTCTCCATGGACGCCTCGCAGAGTGCCGATTTCGGTCGCCTGGCGCGCTTTCTCGGTGAGCCAGGCGGGCTGACGCGGATCTACTATCTGGCCACCGCGCCCAACCTGTTCGTTCCGATCGCCAACCACCTGAAGGTGGCCGGCCTGGCCGACAACGAAGCACGCATCGTGCTGGAGAAACCCATCGGCCACTCGCTCGAGTCCGCCACCGCGATCAACGAGGCTATCGGCGCGGTCTTCGAGGAACCCCAGGTATTTCGTATCGACCACTACCTGGGAAAGGAAACCGTGCAGAACCTCATGGCCCTGCGCTTCGCCAATGCCCTGCTGGAACCGGTGTGGCGCAACAGCCAGATCGATCATGTGCAGATCAGCGTCTGCGAAACCCTGGGTGTGGAAAACCGCGGTGCCTACTATGACGGTGCCGGGGCCACCCGCGACATGCTGCAGAACCACCTGCTGCAGCTGCTGTGCCTGGTAGCCATGGAGCCGCCAGCGCAGTTCGAAGCAGAAGCGGTGCGCGACGAAAAGGTGAAGATCCTCCGTGCACTCAAGCCCATCACTGGTCAGGACGTGCAGGACAAGACCGTGCGCGGCCAGTACAGCGCCGGCAAGATCGGCGGCCAGGAAGTTCCAGCCTACTACTTCGAGAAAGATGTCGACAACGACAGCGATACCGAGACGTTCGTCGCCGTACAGGCGCATATCGACAACTGGCGCTGGGCCGGTGTGCCCTTCTACCTGCGCACCGGCAAGCGCCTGGCACGCCGCTCATCGCAGATCGTCATCCAGTTCAAGCCGGTGCCCCACGAGCTGTTCAGCGGCGGCCAGGTCAACCAATTGCTGATCCAACTGCAGCCCGATGAGCGCATCAGCCTGCGCATGATGACCAAGAGCCCAGGCAAAGGCATGCGCCTGGAGCCGGTCGAGCTGGACCTGAACCTGGCCCAGGTGTTCGGCCAAACCCGACGCTGGGATGCCTACGAACGCCTGTTGCTGGACGTGCTGGCCGGCGACTCGACCCTTTTCATGCGCCGCGACGAAGTGGAGGCCGCCTGGACCTGGATCGATCCTATCCTCACCGGATGGCAGGAGCACTTCCAGGCTCCACGCCCCTACCCGGCCGGCTCCAACGGGCCGGAGCAAGCGCATAGCCTGTTGGCCCACCAGGGGCGCCGCTGGCATTTCTAGCGCTGGCGGCAGCCATAGCAAGGTGGGCCGCTCAAGAACGCGGCTCGGCCAGCCAGCCCGCTGAGCGGCAGGCCAGCAGCGGCAAGATTTTCCCAGGGGGCGTTTGCCCCTGCCCCGTCTGCGGCCATAGAATGGCCGGATGCGCAACGATGACCTCTCCCTCCTGTTGAACTCCCTCAACGATGCCCAACGCCAGGCCGTAGCAGCCTCGGTGGGGCGTCAGTTGGTCCTGGCCGGTGCCGGCTCCGGCAAAACCCGTGTGCTGGTGCACCGCATCGCCTGGTTGATCCAGGTCGAGCAGGCCTCGCCGCATTCGATCCTGTCGGTGACCTTCACCAACAAGGCCGCGGCGGAAATGCGCCAGCGGATCGAACAACTGCTGGGCATCAACCCGGCGGGCATGTGGGTCGGCACCTTCCACGGCCTGGCACACCGCCTGTTGCGTGCGCACTGGCAGGAGGCGGGGCTGAACCAGAACTTCCAGATCCTCGACAGCGACGACCAGCAGCGCCTGATCAAACGGGTCATTCGCGAGCTCGGCCTGGACGAGCAACGCTGGCCGGCCCGCCAGGCCCAGTGGTTCATCAATGGCCAGAAGGACGAGGGCCTGCGCCCGAAACACATCCAGGCCAGTGGTGACCTGTTCCTCGGCACCATGCGCAGTATCTACGAGGCCTACGAGGATGCCTGCCAGCGCGCCGGGGTCATCGACTTCTCCGAGCTGCTGTTACGTGCCCTCGACCTGTGGCGCGACCATCCGGGCCTGCTCGAGCACTACCAGCGGCGCTTCCGGCACCTGTTGGTCGACGAATTCCAGGACACCAACGCCGTTCAGTACGCCTGGCTGCGCCTCTTGGCGGCCGGCGGCGACAGCCTGATGGCGGTGGGCGACGACGACCAGTCCATCTACGGCTGGCGTGGTGCCAAGATCGAGAACATCCACCAGTACACGGCCGACTTCCCCGACGCCGAGCTGATCCGCCTGGAACAGAACTACCGCTCCACCGCCGGCATCCTCAAGGCCGCCAACGCCCTGATCGCCAACAACAGCGGGCGCCTGGGCAAGGAGCTGTGGACCGATGTCGGTGAGGGCGAGCCCCTGAGCCTGTACGCCGCCTACAACGAGCACGACGAAGCCCGCTACGTGGTGGAAACCATCGAAAGCGTGCTCAAGCAGGGCGCCGCGCGCAACGAGATCGCCATCCTCTATCGTTCCAACGCCCAGTCGCGGGTACTCGAAGAGGCCCTGCTGCGCGAACGCATCCCCTACCGCATCTACGGGGGCCAACGCTTCTTCGAGCGCGCCGAGATCAAGAACGCCATGGCCTACCTGCGCCTGCTCGAAGGCCGCGGCAACGACGCCGCCCTGGAGCGGGTGATCAACGTGCCGCCACGCGGTATCGGTGAAAAGACCGTCGAGGCCATCCGCGAGCACGCTCGCCACAGCCGCCTGTCGATGTGGGAAGCCATGTGCCAACTGTTGGCCAACAAAGCCCTCAAGGGCCGTGCCGCCAGTGCCCTGGGCGCTTTCATCGAGCTGATGGAGAACCTGGCCGCCAAGGTTCTGGACATGCCCCTGCACTTGATGACTCAGACGGTCATCGAGCAGTCCGGCCTGATCATCTACCACCAGGAAGAGAAAGGCGAAAAGGGTCAGGCCCGGGTGGAGAACCTTGAAGAACTGGTCAGCGCCGCGCGCAACTTCGAAACCAGCGAAGATGACGCCGACCTCTCTCCGCTGTCGGCCTTCCTCGGTCATGCCTCGCTGGAAGCCGGCGATGCCCAGGCCGACGAGCACGAAGACAGCATCCAGCTGATGACCCTGCACAGCGCCAAGGGCCTCGAATTCCCCTATGTGTTCCTGGTTGGCATGGAAGAAGGCCTGTTCCCTCACAAGATGAGCCTGGAAGAGCCTGGGCGCTTGGAAGAGGAACGCCGCCTGGCCTACGTCGGTATCACCCGAGCCATGCGCCAGTTGGTCATGACCTACGCTGAAACCCGTCGCCTGTACGGCAGCGAAACCTACAACAAGGTGTCGCGCTTCGTCCGAGAGATCCCCGCCGGGCTGATCCAGGAAGTGCGCCTGTCGAACAGCGTCAGCCGCCCGTTCGGTAATACGCAAAGCCAGAACAGCAGCTTGTTCGCCAACGCGAGCATTCCGCAGACGGCCTTCAGCCTCGGCCAGCGCGTGCAGCACTCAGTATTCGGCGAGGGCGTGATCCTCAACTTCGAAGGCTCCGGGGCCCAGGCCCGTGTGCAGGTCAACTTTGCCGAAGGCAGCAAGTGGCTGATGCTCAGTTACGCCAAACTGGAAGCTATCTGACCTTCCTTTCCGGACGCTCCTCCTATGGGCCTTTCGTACAGCGGTTAGACGAAAGGCCCACAGATCTGCCAGATAAGCCTGTAAGCCAATCAGGCAAAAGCTGGAAACATTATGGCGCTGGTCATGTGTCCTACAACCTGTGCACCATGACGCGCGTGCAATCAACCACACGGGAATACCCATCTATGCAACGTTTTCTTAGCATCGCCTTGGCGCTGTGCATCGGCCTGACGCTGAGCCTGGACGCCAATGCCAAGCGCTTCGGCGGCGGCAAGAGCTCGGGCGCCGCGCCTACCCACCAGACTCGCCAGGCCGCGCCAACCACTCCAGCTGCCACACCGACCGCTCCTGGCCGCGCACCAGCCGCTGCCAGCGGTGCTTCGCGCTGGCTGGGCCCACTGGCCGGCATCGCCGCCGGTGGCTTGCTGGCCTCGATGTTCATGGGTGATGGCTTCGAAGGCATGCAGATCTTCGACATCCTGATCATGGGTCTGATCGCCTTCCTGGTATTCCGTTTCATTGCTGCCCGCCGCCGCCAGCAACAGCCTCAGGTCGCCGCTGCCGGCCACGCGCCGTTCCAGCGTGAAGTCCATGCCCAGCCAGCCCAGCCGTCGATCTTCGGTGGTTCCGCTGCTCCTGCCCCAGTGATCAACGCTCCGGCCTGGTTCAACGAGCAGAGCTTCCTGGCTGCCGCGCGCAATCACTTCCAGTCGCTGCAACAGCACTGGGACGCCAACGAGATGGACAAGATCTCCGAGTTCGTCACCCCGCAGATGCTCGAGTTCCTCAAGCGCGAACGTGCCGACCTGGGTGATGGCTTCCAGTCCACCTACATCGACAACCTCGAAGTGCAGCTGGAAGGTGTCGACGACCGCGCCGATAAGACCATTGCCACCCTGACCTTCCACGGCGTGTCGAAGACCTCGCGTTTCGACCAGGGCGAGCCTTTCAGCGAAAGCTGGAACATGGAGCGCGCCCAGGGCGAAAACCAGCCATGGCTGCTCGCTGGTATCCGCCAGAACGGCTGATCCCAGGCCCTGTTGCCGTTCCATAAACGGCAACAGGCTCCACCGCATTGCACAAAAAACCCCAGCCCTGCCTGGGGTTTTTGCTTTTAACACAGCGGGCTACTAGGGTATAACGCGCAGCGTGTCATCAAGGTCAGAGGATGTGAACCGTGGAAGAAGTGATCGAACAACTCCGTGAAGCCAACGAACCGGTACCGGTGCCCCTGGAGCTTCCCGATGAAGACTTGCTGGTCGAAATCGAGGAGCAACTGTTCATCAACATCCCCTTCGTGTTCAAGGAGTTCCTACTGACTGTCAGCGACGTGGTGTATGGCAGCCTGGAGCCGGTGACCGTCACCGATCCGCAATCCCATACCTACCTGCCCGAGGTAGCAGCCAATGCCTGGGACTCCGGCGTCCCCCGCGACCTCATCCCGATATGTCAGGATGGCGATGACTACTACTGTGTCGAGGAAGACGGCACCGTGGTCTTGTGGTCCGGCGAGGAAGAGATCGTGACCGAGGAAAGCTGGGAGTCGGTCTGGCACTGGGCCCGGGACGTCTGGCTGGAAAGCTGAGCGAGTCATAGCCTCACGGAGCAATGGCTCCTGTTCATGAAATCGCCAGGCTTGCGGCCTGGCGATCCCGCCAACGCGTCATCTACCCATCAGTGCGTATGATCGCGGTGGTTCTCCAGGGTCTCCAGCAAAGCGATCTGCATGCGGGTATGCACCCGGATGAACCAGCGCCACAGCACCGCCACTACCACTGCCGCCACCACCACGATCAACAGCAGTAGTTCGGTGGTTGGCAGTATGCTCGCCGACAATGCCGACAGTAGCAGGAAGATCACCAGCAGCGAGAGCAGCGGGATCACTTCGGCAATCACCCGCCGCACACGCTGGGTATGGCGCCCCGCCATTTCCGGCTTCACGCCCATCTCCGCCAACAACATCGATAGCGCCTTGAGCTTGCGGTAGGCCGCAATCAGGAACGGCAGCGACAGCAGCAACGCCGCTCCCCAGATCAGCGCCTTCTGCTGGCTGATGTCACCGATCCACTCCTGCAAGTAGTTGCCGATGCGTACGGCGAAATAACCGCCGCTGAAGAAGATCGCCACGACCAGGGCGAGGTTGACGCCGACCTGCAACAGGATGCGCCGGATCATCGAGGCCAGCATCGCGCCCTCCCCTTGGGGCTGGATGCTGCGCAACCACTCGCCATACAACGACAGGACGCGCGCCAGACGTTGCGGCACGACCTTGGCGAGCTTGATCGACAAAGGGTCCGCAGCGCGAATCAGGTAAGGCGTCAGCAAAGTGGTGATAGCCGACACGGCTACGGCCACCGGATAGAGGAAGTCGCTGGTGACCTGCAAGGTCATGCCCAGGGCGGCGATGATGAAGGAAAACTCGCCAATCTGCGAAAGCCCCATGCCCACCCGCAGCGAGGTACGGCCATCATTACCCGCGATGAACGCGCCCATACCACAGGACAGCATCTTGCCCAGCACCACCGCCAGGGTGATCACCATGATCGGCCAGGCATAGTCGATCAGTACCTGGGGATCGATCAGCAGACCAATGGCAACGAAGAATATGGCGCTGAACAAGTCACGCACAGGCTCGATCAAGCGTTCGATCTTCAACAGCTGGCGGGACTCGGCCATGATCGCGCCGATCAGGAACGCGCCCAGGACCATGCTGTACTCCAGTTTGACCACCAGCAGGCAGAAGCCGAAGCACAGCCCAAGCACAGTGATCAGCAACATCTCGTTGCTCTCGAACTTTGCCACGTAGGACAACAGCCGCGGCACCAGCAAGATGCCGATCACCAGCGCAACGATCATGAACAACGACAGCTTGCCGACCGTGGAAAACACTTCGCCAGAGCTGACCGTGCCACTGACAGCGATACCGGACAACAGGGCGATGATACCGATACCAAGAATGTCCTCGACGATCAGCACGCCGAAGATCAGTTGGGCGAACCGCTCGTTCTTCATCTTCAGGTCATTGAGCGCCTTGACGATGATGGTGGTCGAGGAAATCGCCAGAATCGCGCCGAGGAACAACGAATCCATGGTGTTCCAGCCGAACCAGCGACCGATCTCGAAACCGATCCAGATCATCAGGACGATTTCCAGGAAGGCTGCGATGAACGCCGTGGCGCCCACCTTGAACAGCTTGCGTAGGCTGAACTCCAGGCCCAGGCAGAACATCAGGAAGATCACCCCGAGCTCGGCCAGCGTCTTGATCGTCTCTTCATCGTGGATCAGGCCAAACGGAGGGGTGTGCGGCCCGATGATAAAGCCTGCGACGATGTAGCCAAGCACCACCGGCTGTTTGAAGCGGTGGAAGAGAATGGTGACCACCCCGGCGACCAGCATGATCACTGCCAGATCCTGGATGAAGCTTATGGCATGCATGGCGTGATGCTCCTTGTTTCAAATGCACGGGACAGACCGCTCCTCTATCAGACGAGGTCTGAACAAGCAGAGAGTACATACTGTTCTAGATGTAGGAAAACCCACGATGCGTGGGCGCGCTCAGGTTAACATCGCGCCCTACTGCAAAAAGCTGGTGCAATATGTAGAAACAGATCGGCCAGTTCGCCGCAGGCTTTGGCGCGATTCACGTGACGGAAAGGCGCCGGACGGCGTCCCGTTTCAGGATGGGAAAACTCTAAAGGGGAAACAGAAGTGTCCGCAGATACCCACCCCGATTCAGCGCAACCTTACCGTGAGCACACTATGGAACCTGGAAACGCCCAGCTGTCGATGACTGTCCTGATGACCCCGGACATGGCCAACTTCTCTGGCAACGTACACGGCGGCACTCTGCTCAAGTACCTCGACGAAGTCGCCTATGCCTGCGCCAGCCGCTACGCCGGATCCTATGTGGTAACCCTGTCGGTGGACCAGGTGATCTTTCGCGAGCCGGTGCACGTTGGTGAGCTGGTGACTTTCCTGGCTTCGGTCAACTACACCGGCACGACCTCCATGGAGGTCGGCATCAAGGTGGTCACCGAAAATATACGCGAACGCTCCGTGCGCCACTCCAACAGCTGTTTTTTCACCATGGTCGCCGTCGACGACAACCGCAAACCCGTCGCAGTGCCACCGCGCCAGCCAGAAACCAGTGAAGAGAAGCGACGCTTCCTGCAAGGCAAGCAGCGCCGTCTGATCCGCCAGGAACTGGAAAAGCGCTACCAGGACCTGAAGACCGACGCCATCTAGAGGCGCTGTGCCTCGAAGCGTACACGTGGGTGTGCGATACGATCCTGGGCCCGTACCAACTGCAATTCGTAGCTGGCGCAGGCCTGGGTTTCCAGCAGCACTTCATGAACCGCCGCCGCGGTGAATTCGAACGCCTGCAGCCAAGAGTCACCGAGCAGGACCCGAGCCAGGAACAGCCCGGAAGTCAGGTCACCCACGCCTACCGGCTGACGCGGGAAAGCCAGCAGCGGGCGGCGCAGGTGCCAGCTCCCTTCCTGGGTAACCAGCAGCATTTCGAAGGCGTCGCCAGGGCGGCCCGGATAGGCCAGGTGCTTGACCAATACCGCTTTCGGCCCCCGCTCGAGCAGGCTCCGCGCCATGACGACGCAGTCCTCCAGGGACTCGGCACGGCGTCCGCAGAAACTGTCCAGCTCCAGCTGATTGGGGCAGAGGATGTCGGCAACGGCCGCCGCTTGCTCCAACAAGAACTCGCTGACCTCCAACGGTACGATACAGCCTTTCTCCACATGCCCCATGACCGGATCGCACAGGTACAGGGCGCGGGGGTTGACCGCCTTGATCCGCTCTACCCCTGCCAAGATCTCCCGCCCTTGCTCGGCGCTGCCCAGATAGCCGGACAGCGCGGCGTCACAATGGCCCAGCTCACCGATCGCTGCGATCCCTTCGACCAGCGCCGGAATCTGCTCTGGTGCGAGCACCTCTCCTGCCCACTGGCCATACTGGGTATGATTGGAAAACTGCACGGTATTGAGCGGCCAGACATTCACGCCGATCCTCTGCATGGGAAACACCGCGGCGCTGTTTCCGGCGTGGCCGAAAACCACATGGGACTGGATAGCGAGCAGGTGCGGTGTACGTTTCATGCAAGGTTTCCAAAGCGGGTCAAAGAATGTGCGGCGTGCAGTATGGCGCCAAATGCCACCTGTACGACAGGCCAGCAAGGCAGTTAAGCTGAACCAACTTGGTTGGAGCATACGCAAATGTTGACCCTGGAAAACCTCTTCGTGCTGATGGTGCTGGCGACGGCAGGTGCCTGGTTATGGCACAGCCATGGGCTACGCGAGAAGGCCCTGGAGCGGGTCAAGCAGCATTGCGCCAAGCTCGACCTCGAGTTGCTCGACGGCGCCGTCGCCCTCAAGCGCATCGGTTTCAGCCGCGATGCAAATGGCAGGAAGCGCTTGGCTCGGGTGTACGGGTTCGAATTCACCGTGACCGGGGAGCAGAGACACCCAGGTACCGTGACTCAATTCGGCCCCCACACCATGCAGATCGAACTCGCCCCCTACCCCTTCGAGATCAAGACCCCGCCACGGGAAGACAACGTCATCGAAATGAAGCAGTGGCGCCAGGAACACAACCGCTGGCGTCAGTGATCAGGCCTGCACGCAGCAGGCTGCCAGCGCCTGTTGCAGCGCATCCACCGGCTGAGCCCGGTCGAAGATCAATTCGATCCTTGAGTCTTTACGCCATTCGCTTAGTTGCCAGGTAGCTGCCTGGCATTCCAACCCATTGAAGGATTGCCAACCCTGTGGGCAGTGGATAACCAATTTGGCGCGGCGCCATGGCCACTGCCGGAGGAAGTCCTGCAAACGCACCAGGTCAAAACACTGCTGGGGGTGCCAGCGCCAGCCGATACTCCAGCCCCCTTCGCCTTGCTGCGCCAGACAGATAGGGGTCTGCGGGGTTTTCCACAGGGTAGGAAGCGGGGCCTTGAACAGCTCCCCAGGCAAATTATCCACAGCTTGGGGCACCTCAACGACAGCACCATCCACAGGCAAGCGCGCTAGCGGAAGAAATCCCTGTTCGGTCCAAAAACAGGGCAGAGCGGGCAAACGGGAGGTTATCAACAGCCGCTTTTCTTTATCCACAGCGGCCGACTTGTTCATGACCAAGAGCCCAGCAGCCAATAATGCTTGCTGCTGCGCATCGGGCAACGCCTGCCCTTCAGCAAGCCTTTCGGCATCCAGCACCAGCAGCAGCGGTTGTACCGCCAGAACGCCAATCCACGGTGGTTGACGCAACTGCATCAGCAACTGCAGCGGATGACCCAACCCGGAAGGCTCGATCAGAAGACGGTCAGGACGCGCCTTGCGCAATAGGCGACCTAGACCGACTTGGAAAGGCATGCCGTTGACGCAGCACAGGCAGCCACCAGCAACCTCACCGATGGCAATGCCATCGTCGCCACAGCTGAGCAAGGCTGCATCCAGGCCGATCTGGCCAAACTCATTGACCAACACTGCCCAGCGCTCACCGGCAGGGCGTTGGGCCAACAATTGGCGGATCAGGCTAGTCTTGCCGGCACCCAGCGGTCCGGCAATGACATAGGTAGGAATATTCTGCAGCATTTGTCCGCACTGTCTGGCATTTGCCCCACTATGCCGGGTCAAGCCAACCAGTCAAGGCTCAGCAATAAGCGGCGCTCCCCCGCCTGTGGTGAAGGAGAGCGATGGATCAACCCCGCCCCCTCATTGCCCAGCCACTTCTCGCCCTTCAGCACCGCCACCTCACCAACCTGCAGGCGCCTGATCTTATCCACAGACGGCGTATCTGTGGATAATCGTGCCCGATCAATACCGTCTTCTTCCAGCCACTCACTGCCGCACCCTATGTAAGTCGTGAGCAAGCGCACAGGCACATGATCAACGTGAAAACGTGGGCACATCGCCCCCTCCAGCACACGCAAGCGCAGCCCTATACGCTGCGCACCAAGTAAGCAGGTATAGGCTGAGACCAACCAGGAGACATCAGCGACAAAGCTCTCATAGCCGTGCAGGTCGGCAGCGCTGGCAAGCAGACCGTCCAGCGCTGGCGATTGCCGTTCGTCCACCTCGATCACCCGCTCCTCAGCCAGCGGCTGGCCCAGGCTGAGCAACAGCGCGGCGAAGTCTTCGATCTGCGCAGGCAAACGCCGTTGCCAGACCGCCAGATTGGTGCCGTCCTGAAGAATCTCGGCAAGTACCGGCGGCGACTCCCCCGTAACCTGACGAGGCGCCGGCATCAACGCCCGCGCCAGCATCAGGCGGCCTCCTCGTCATGCCAGGGACCGAACGGGTCCGGCAAGCGCAACCAGGCCTGCGCCCCCTCGGTCATTTCCGCATCACTCAGCAAGCAGGCATCGAGTTCGGCTGTCAGACGGGCAAAGTCGATGTTCTGGCCGATGAACACCAGCTCTTGTCGGCAGTCACCGCATTCGGCTGTCCAGAGCTTGAGGATAGCCGCTGTACTCTGCTCATCCTGAGGCCAGTGCTCACGTGGTACGAAGCGCCACCAACGGCCAGCGAAGCCATGGCGCATCATGCCACCGGCCTGAGACCAACTGCCGGCCTCCTGATATTTACTGGCCAGCCAGAAGAACCCTTTGGAACGCAGCAAACGGCCATTGCCCCATGGCCTGTGGATAAAGTCGAAGAAGCGCTGGGGATGAAGAGGCCGCCGGGCTTGCCAGGTACTGGCAGCGATTCCGTACTCTTCAGTCTCCGGTACATGCTCGCCCCGCAGCTCCTGCAGCCACCCAGGCGCTTGGGCGGCCTGGTCGAAGTCAAACAAGCCGGTATTGAGAATTCGCTCCAGCGGCACCTGGCCCATCAACATGGGGATGATCTGCGCACGAGCATTGAGCCCGCGCAGGATGGCGGCGAGTTCTTCACGTTCATGCTGGCTGATCAGGTCGATCTTGCTCAGCAAGATCACATCGGCGAATTCTACCTGCTCGATCAGCAGGTCACTGATCGAACGCTCATCACCCTCGCCAAGGGTTTCACCATGACTGGCCAGGCTTTCGGCAGCTTGGTAATCGCGAAGGAAGTTCAGACCATCGACCACGGTGACCATGGTGTCCAACCGTGCCATGTCGGACAAGCTGCGGCCCTGCTCGTCACGGAACGTGAACGTCTCGGCGACCGGCAGGGGCTCGGAAATGCCAGTGGACTCGATCAGCAAGTAATCGAAACGGCCTTCCCGCGCCAAGCGGCCAACTTCCTCAAGCAGGTCTTCACGCAAGGTGCAGCAAATGCAGCCATTGCTCATTTCCACCAACTTCTCTTCGGCACGGTTGAGGCTAACGTTGCGCTGGACCTCACTGGCGTCGATATTGATTTCACTCATGTCGTTGACGATTACCGCCACCCGCAGGTTTTCACGGTTACGCAGCACATGATTAAGCAGGGTGCTTTTACCAGCGCCGAGAAAGCCGGAAAGCACGGTAACGGGAAGACGGTCTGGCATGGCGGATCCTCATCTGGCGAGCGCATTCGAACGATGCATTGCATGATGTTATATTATAACAATACAATTTCGCCAAGCCGCTTATCCTTTGAACGCGACCGAAGGTACGCCCGAGAACAGACGATGACTTTGTTATGTACCAGCCCCTGCGTCCTCGCAGTCCTACTCGTTATCCAGCCTTTGGCAGCGCATGCCATGCCTCGCAGCGACCTGACCCTGTGCACACGCAGCGCTACGCTGTTGGCGTGCCAGGATGGCAAGGGCAACTATTACAGCGTGCGTACCCAGGGCAATACGTTCTATCTGCGCGGCTATGAAGTTGAAGGCCGTCGCCTGTGGGCGCAAACCAACAGTCGCTATGGCTCACTGACTTTCTTCACGGGCCTGGCCAGTGATGGCGAAGCCTGGGTTGGATACAGTCGTCGGATCGGCTGGACCACCATCAACCGGGTTTCCAGCTCCAACGGTCAGCGCTTCAACCTGCATTGCAGCCTTGTTGGCGGTTGCCGCTAGCCCTTCTCTCTTACTCTGCCTTGGCGAAATCCACACCATGACGACCCTGACTCTTCCCGACATCGCAGCTCAAATGAATCAACGGGCGCAGCCCTTGGAATGGGTCGGTATGCGCGGTATCGCCCTCCCCATCAGGTTCGAGGAGCAAACCCTTACCGCCACTGCCGATGCTGGCGTCAACCTGGATGACGACGGTTCTCGGGGCATCCATATGTCGCGGCTGTACCTGGCCTTAGAACAGCTGGAAACCGTGGAATTGAATCCCGCCTCCATCTCCCGGCTACTCAAGACCTTTCTCGAAAGCCACGTGGGTCTTTCCTCCAGTGCCTACCTGACATTACGCTTCGACTACCTGCTAAAACGTCCAGCCCTAGTCAGTCCTCTGAGTGGCTGGAAAACCTACCCGGTCGAACTGTGCGCTCGGCTGGAAAATGAAATGTTCCACGTGGAACTAAAAGCGGATGTCCCCTATTCATCCACGTGCCCGTGCTCGGCTGCCCTTGCCAGACAGCTGATTCAACAGCAATTTCTCGAAGACTTCGCCAATCGAAAGCTCGATCATGAGTCCGTACTCAGGTGGTTGGGTACAAGCGAAGGGATAGTTGCCACACCTCACAGCCAGCGGAGCCTGGCTCGCCTGCAGGTGAGGTTGCAGCACGACATGAAGGTTCTCCCCATCAAGGTACTGATAGATCAGACGGAGGCGGCGCTGGGTACGGCAGTCCAGACAGCCGTGAAACGGGCGGATGAGCAGGCTTTCGCCTTGGTCAATGGCCAGAATCTGATGTTCTGCGAGGATGCAGCGCGACGTCTACACCGCGCGTTGCGCGATCAGCCCTGGCTCACCGGGTTTCATCTGCGTGTGGAACATGCCGAGAGCCTGCATGCCCATGATGCCGTGGCCAGTAGTCTGTGGAACTGGCAATCCATCGCCCCCTCAGAATGATCAACTGCGCGGCTGTACCGAACCGCAATCACTACCCAGCCAAACCGCCCGGGTGTTCATGCTCCCCTGCTGCTGAACACCGGAAGCGTTGAAGGTGCCATTAACCTGGGAGAGGAACTCACGGTCACTGAGGAAGGTAGCCTGACCGTTACCTTGCGCCCGCGGACAACTGAACTCGAACTTCCATACATTGCCGCTGCGCTCGGTGATCTTCTGGGTACAGCCAGACTGAGGATCCTGCAGTGGGATATCGTCGGTCTTGACCTGCTCCGGCGTCAGGCAAGAACGCACGCCTTTACCCGCCACCGTAATGCCCTGCTTGGCCAGGGCGCCTTCCATCATCTCCCGTTGCTCAGGTGGCAGGTTCTTCAATTGGCCGAGCATGAACTCCATGTCCGGCAAGGGCTTTCCATCGACCTGCATGTTGCTGGTGGTCAACTCCCACAAACCGGGTTGTAGCATCTGCGCATGCACCAGTGGGCTGGAAAGGCCAAGCACCAGAGCGAACAGTGGCAGACGAATCTTCATGTCAAAACTCCTCGATACCCCGGCCCCAAGCCGGACAACGACTTAGACGCGATTTTCCGCTTTCGGTTGCACCCAGGCACAGGAACATGGTCTGTTAGTGACCAGTGCCCTCCGTCAGCAGGATGCATATGGATTACCACAGCCCTTACTTCTTCGGTTACCTGATCGGCCTTACTCACCTGCTCGGCCTCATCGCCGCGCTGCATGCAGTGTTCACTGTCCGTACGGCGCAAGGAGCGATCGCCTGGGCCATGCCCCTGCTGTTCATCCCCTACCTGACGCTGATTCCTTACCTGGTATTCGGCGCCCGCTCCTTCAACGCGTACATCCAGGCCAGGCGCCAGGCCAACCAGGAAATGCATGTGGCGATGGCCAACCTGAACTGGCGCCCCTGGGTCGAAGAGGCAATGGCTGCCCGGGAGTCCAGCTCCTATGCTGCCCTACGAGCCCTGCCGAAGCTGGGACGCATGCCCTGCCTGGCGAATAATCAGGTGCAGCTGCTGATCGATGGCGAGGCCACATTCGAGGCCATATTCGCTGCCATTGCCGAAGCGCGAGATACGGTGCTGGTACAGTTTTTCATCATCCACGACGACGCCATTGGCCGCGAGCTCCAGCAGCTGCTATTGCGTAAGGCGGCCGAAGGCGTACGCATCTTTGTCCTTTATGACAGCGTCGGCAGCCATGCCCTGCCTAACCGTTACTGCCAGGTCCTACGTGATGGCGGAGTGGATATAAGGGCCTTCGCCACCCGTCGCGGCTGGTTCAATCGCTTCCAGGTGAACTTCCGCAACCACCGCAAGATAGTGGTGGTCGATGGACTGCTTGGCTTCCTTGGCGGGCTCAATGTCGGTGATGAGTACCTGGGTGGCCATCCCCGCCTGTCGCCCTGGCGCGATACCCATGTGCAAGTCAGCGGTCCCGTGCTCGCCTGCCTGCAAGAGTCGTTTGCCGAAGACTGGTACTGGGCAGCGAGGGAGTTGCCGCCATTGATACTGCCGGATACCTACCCCGAAGATGGCGTGTTGTGCCAAGTACTGGCCAGCGGCCCAGCCGACTCCCAGGAAACCTGCGCGCTGTTTTTTCTCGAGGCCCTGCATTCGGCCACCCAGCGCATATGGATCACCAGTCCCTATTTCATTCCCGATGAAGCCGTATTCGCCGCATTGCGCCTAGCCGTACTACGAGGCGTGGATGTGCGCATCCTGATCCCTTCTCGGCCCGATCACCGTATCGTCTTTGCCGCCTCCAGCCTGTTCGCCTTCGAGGCGGTACGTGCCGGCGTGCGTATGTTCCGCTATGAACCGGGGTTTCTGCACCAGAAGGTGGTGCTGGTCGATGACGAAGTCAGTGCGATCGGTAGTGCCAACCTGGACAACCGCTCCTTCCGCCTGAACTTCGAGATCATGCTGCTGACGGTAGACCGGACTTTCGCCGACCAAGTCGAAGCCATGTTGCTCAATGACTTCGAGCAGTCCAGGGAAATCACTGCAAAAGACACCAACGATACGCATCGCCTGCAACAGCTAGGGATGCGTATCGCCCGGCTCATTTCACCGATTCTCTGAGCTCGCTCAGCGATAAAGGTCTTCGCGGGTCCACGGCAGATCATGGTGACCATTGGCGTATGGTTTCACCGCCAGAATCTGGTGGAGGTTGATCCAGCCTTTGCTGAAGGCATAGGCACAGCCGGCCAGGTAAAGACGCCATATCCGCAAGGTCTTTTCCGGGACCATGGCCGCAGCCTTGTGCAACTGGTTCTCCAGGCGCTCGCTCCAGTGTTCCAGGGTGCGCGCATAGTGCAAGCGAAGGCTTTCGACGTCGACCACCTCAAGACCGGCCTCGCAGATCCGCGCGCTGATCATCGACAGGTGTGGCAACTCGCCATGGGGGAAGACGTAGCGGTCGATGAAATCGCCTGCTCCCCGCCCGACCGGACGGCCATCCACATGCTTGGCCGTGATGCCATGGTTCATGACCAAGCCACCTTCCCGCACTGCGCCGAACAGGCGCTGACAATAGAGGGCCAGGTTGGCATGGCCGACATGTTCGAACATGCCGACACTAACCACCTTGTCGAAGCGGCCATCCTGGGGTAAATCGCGATAGTCGAGAATCTGCAGGTCGACCTTGTCGGACAGCCCCTCGTCCTTGACCCGCTGGCGCCCAAGCTTGAGTTGCTCCTTGCTCAGGGTAATGCCGAAGACCTTGGCGCCATACTCCCGCGCGGCAAACCTGGCCAACCCACCCCAGCCACACCCCACATCCAGCAGATAGTCACCGGCTTGCAGACGCAGCTTGCGGCACAGATGCTCGAACTTGTTCTGCTGGGCCTCATCCAGAGTGTTGTCGGCTTCCTTGAAATAGCCGCAGGAATACGCCATGTCCTGATCCAGCCAAAGCTGGTAGAAGTCGTTGGATAAATCGTAGTGATAGGAAATGGCCTCGGCATCGGTGGCCTTGTCATGGGCAGTGCGCACCGGCGGGACCTCGGTTTCATCCTTGAGCAACGCTTCACTGAGCTCATCACAGACCCGGATGACTTCACCAATTTTCCCTTCAAGCTCAAGCTTGCCTTCGACGAAGGCGGCGCCCAGTTCATCCAGGCTGGGGTGCGTCAACTGACTGATCAGTTGGGGCTCCTTGACCAGGATGGTGACTTGAGGGCTCGGCCCCAGATCGAACTGGTTACCGTCCCACAGCTTCAAGCGCAGTGGTAAGTGCAGGCTCTGCAATGCGGGTGGAAGTTGCGCAAGCATGAATGACCCTCCCTTTCATCTTCGGACGTCACCGAAACAGGGTAGTTCATCCGTGCGAAGTTTCCGTTAATCAAGACCATAGTCTAGAGCTATCAATCCAGGTCAGGCGCCAGAATTGTATACAATCCTCTGTGCGCCGACTAATCTTGTGCCCCAAATCCACTTCTTCATCCTGGAGTACGACCATGAAATCCTACGATGTGGTGATCATCGGTGGCGGGCCCGGCGGCTACAACGCCGCTATCCGTGCTGGCCAATTGGGCCTGAGCGTAGCCTGCGTGGAAGGCCGCTCGACGCTCGGCGGTACCTGCCTGAACGTCGGTTGCATGCCTTCCAAGGCCCTGTTGCACGCCTCAGAGCTCTATGAAGCCGCCAGTGGCACGGAGTTCGCCCAGCTGGGCATCGAGGTCAAGCCGACCCTGAACCTGGCCCAGATGATGAAGCAGAAGGACGAGAGCGTTACCGGCTTGACCAAGGGCATCGAATTCCTTTTCCGCAAGAACAAGGTCGACTGGATCAAGGGTTGGGGTCGGCTGGATGGCGTCGGTAAGGTCATCGTCAAGGCCGAGGACGGCAGCGAGACCGCACTGCAGGCCAAGGACATCGTGATCGCCACCGGCTCCGAACCGACGCCGCTACCGGGCGTGACCATCGACAACCAGCGCATCATCGATTCTACCGGGGCACTCTCGTTGCCACAGGTGCCCAAGCATCTGATTGTCATCGGCGCTGGAGTGATCGGCCTGGAACTGGGATCGGTCTGGCGCCGCCTGGGGAGCCAGGTCACGGTGATCGAATACCTGGACCGCATCTGCCCGGGCACTGACGAAGAAACCGCCAAGACCCTGCAAAAAGCCTTGGCCAAGCAAGGCATGAGCTTTAAGCTCAGCAGCAAAGTCACCCAGGCCAGCGCCTCCGCCGACTCGGTGAGCCTGATCCTGGAGCCTGCCGCCGGCGGCGCCCCGGAAACACTGGAAGCCGACTACGTGCTGGTCGCTATTGGCCGTCGCCCCTACACCCAGGGCCTTGGCCTGGAAAGCGTCGGCCTGGAAGCCGACAAGCGCGGCATGCTCAACAATGAGCACCACCGCACCTCGGTGCCGGGCATCTGGGTAATCGGCGATGTCACCTCCGGCCCAATGCTTGCGCACAAGGCAGAGGATGAGGCGGTATCGTGTATCGAACGCATCGCTGGCAAGCTCCATGAGGTCAACTACAACCTGATCCCTGGCGTCATCTATACCCGTCCGGAATTGGCCAGCGTCGGCAAGACCGAAGAACAGCTCAAGGCCGAGGGCCGTGCCTACAAGGTCGGCAAGTTCCCCTTCACCGCCAACAGCCGCGCCAAGATCAACCATGAGACCGAAGGCTTCGCCAAGGTCCTGGCCGATGCCAACACCGATGAGGTGCTAGGCGTTCACTTGGTGGGTCCGAGCGTCAGCGAGATGATCGGCGAGTTCTGCGTAGCCATGGAGTTTTCCGCGTCGGCCGAAGACATCGCCCTCACCTGCCATCCCCACCCGACTCGCTCCGAAGCCCTGCGCCAGGCCGCGATGAACGTCGACGGCATGGCCATGCAGATCTGAACCTGATCCCGGCTGCATACAGTCCTGGGGTCCAGGAGCGGATGCATGAAAGACAAAACCCCCAGGAGGGGGTTTTGTTTCGGCAAACCGGATACTTGTGACATCCTGACTCAATCACGCCTGCTGACGCGTAGCCGCCAAGACAATTTCACGGATGCATACACCCTGGGGTTGTTCATAAGCGTATCGAACGGCATTCGCTACATCGTCGGCTGAGAGTACCACCCCTCCCATTCCAGCTTTCCAGTCTTGATACCCGGCTTTGATCGCATCGTTGGTTGTGTGGCTGAGCAGTTCGGTCTCCACCGCACCTGGCGCAATGGTGATAACCCTGACGTTGTGAGCCGCAACTTCTTCGCGCAGGTTTTCCGAAATCGCATGCACTGCGAACTTGGTACCGACATAGGCAACATGGTTAGGGAAGGTCTTTCGACCGGCGACGGAGCCGATATTGATGATAGTCCCGCGGTTGCGCTCAATCATACCGGCCAAGACTGAATGAATGCCGTTCAGCAGCCCCTTCACGTTGACATCGAGCATGCGTTCCCACTCATCTGGCGATTGGGTATCCATGTCCCCTAGCAGCATGACGCCGGCATTGTTGACAACCACATCAGCTGGACCGAATTTCACCTCGGCTTCCTGCACAGCAGCCAATAGGGCGCTCCGATCTGTCACATCCACACCTCGGCACAGAGCGTTAGGCAGGTTGAGTTTTTCAAGACGCTCCACGCGACGGGCCAATAGCAACAATGGGTGACCCTGCGCGGAAAAAAGGCGAGCAATGGCTTCCCCAATCCCAGAGCTGGCGCCGGTCACGATGACTAGGGGCTTCTGCATGATAAATCTCCTGACATATGGAAAACGTATGGCAAGTAGTGTAGGCAAGCCGTCAGGTTTGATAAAATGCTTAATTCCTTTAACAGGTATCGGAATATCCTATGGATATACGCCATCTGAAAGCGTTTATTGCCGTATTCGAAGAACGCAATATCACTTCAGCCGCACAGCGCTTGTGCATTAGCCAACCGACGCTCTCGGTGACTATCAAGCAACTGGAAGAAGCGCTGGGTACCACTCTTTTCAACCGACAATCTCGGGGTGTCGAGGTGAGTGAAGAGGCACGTTCTCTCTACCCTCAAGCCTGTTCGTTGGTGAGTGAGTCGGAGGCCTTGCGGCTAAGGTTTCGCACAAGCCAAGCGCGACTTCCGTTGAGCTTAGGTATTGAAAATGACCTCGCCCCTGACCACGTTCGTACTTTTTTATCGTTTGTCCGCCAGGCTGTGCCGCAACTTTATCTGACCCTCTTCGAAGGTTGTGCTGGTGATGCTCGATTGGGCGTTGAGGATGAGCGTTGCGAGGACGAACTATTCCTCCCCATTTGGGACGACCCTTTCGTTTTGATCAGTAGGCGGGGTACTGAGTTAGGGTCCACACCCAGTGTCTATCCCTGGGTCATCTGTCCTGACCACCCCACTCACCAACGCTTGGCGCCGCTCTACGGCAACTCCAGCGCTACAGCAGTAGCTAGCAGCGGCTCTCTTAACCAGTCAGTGTCGCTTGTGGCCGCCGGCGCCGGGGTGGCGATAGTGCCTTCGTCGCTGGTGAGCAATAGACAAGACGTGATTACCCAGCCCATCAAGTCCCCGCTGCCCAGCCGCAGAGTCGGGCTGTGCTATGGCAGCTCAGCTCTCAACAATACGGCGCTAAGGCTGACTTACACCGCTCTGCGGGATGCCCCCAAGACGTCCTGGGATACCACGACTGTTCGTGATGTACCGTTGGATGTCGTCTTCTGACGCACACCTCCCAGAGCTCCTGCGACAGTTTTAATTCTCAGAATCCAGTTTTGGTTTTTGAGAATTAAAGCTGTCGCAGCGGGGGCACAAAATCCGCGGTCTGCAGCCTCGGCTTGAGGAAACGCAAAACTGTCGCAACCATCCGAAATGACAGTCCAGACGATTGCGCCAGAGAATTAAAACTGTCGCCGCCAGCATCGACGCGGCCTGGAGGCCTCTCGACGCAGCGCGCTCCCGCCTTGGTCGATCAGTCCCATTCCGCTGGATGAATCCAGCATCCCGGACTTTCACTGTCAAAGAATTCGACCTCTACAGGACCAAGGTCATCCTGGATAACCTGGTAAGTCATATTGCAGTATGGCTGGCCCCTCGGAAAACCGAGACGGCTACGCGCTGAATGCCAGTTCCACGCATACGCTTAAGCAAGTGCCTGTCATGCTCCCCTAGCCCCACCCGAACAGTGTCAGTGTCTGCCACGGCGAGGCAAGTACCTCCCGGTATGCTGGGAAATTGCACCTGACTTGACCAAGCGTTTGCATGGCACTTGACCACCTGTTTGCATTCGACTTGACCAGCCATTTGCATCGGATATGACCACTCAAGGCACGCACTAATGGAGAGCTATAAAAGCGATGTGGGCGGCACCACCTGAGGCGTGCCATAAATGATGCACATCCCAGCCCCAGGTTCTGAGTGCTGACGTCTTGTTGAACTCTTTCACCAAATCGGTGGCGATCTCCCCTACGTCGATCCGCAGTGCGAACTGCGGCCGCATTGCGTGCATAACGTCTACCCCCATATCGCCGGCCAGAAGCTTGCACATCAGTCTGGTGCGCAGCTTCCAAGGAAGGCTCTTTCCGCGTCGTTCCGGATGCTGGAAGACCATGGTGTTCAGATGGGCCGACGCGTGAATATAATCAGTGCTACTCATCCAAACCTCTAGGTGTGGGTAGCTGTACCGCTGTTCTGGGAGAGGGCCAAGCACGGGGTAGTCCAGTTCAAGATAACGGCTAGCCCTGCTCTTAGGGTCGAATGCAAACAGGTGGTCAATTGGGGCCGGCAGCTCTCGGCCAAAAGCTGCCATTCATGATCAGCAGTAATCGACCCATTGCAGCCGGTCGCGTACGCCTGCAATCAATCAAAGCATCTGCTTATTCGCGGGCTTGTGGGGCGGGTAAAAACTCAGACGCCTTGAAGGTCCATGACTCAGCGCTTGTAGAGTAACGCTTCAACTACAACGCCAAATGCTGATGAGTGTTCACGGCGATTGGGGTAGTAGAGATGGTAACCGGCAAAGGGTTGGCACCAATCTTCCAACACCCGCACAAGGCTACCGTCAGCTAGCTCCTTCGCCACCATGTCCTCCGGCAGGAAACCCAAGCCACATCCCGCCACGGCCGCACGCAGGATCGGCAGGCTGCTGTTGAACGTCCATTGTCCTTCGACACGGGCCTTCAGTTCGTGACCATCCTTCTCAAAATCCCATTGCATCAGACTGCCATGGGTGGGTAGGCGTAGATTGATGCAGTCTTGCGCGGCCAGATCACCGGGCTCCTTCGGCACCGGCCGCTGTTTGAAATACTCGGGTGAGCCCACGACCGCGATTCGCAAAGGTGGCCCGATAGGAACGGCGATCATGTCCTTAGCCACCTGATCTCCCAGGCGTACACCGGCGTCATAGCGTTGCGCGACGATGTCGGAGAGCGCGTAGTCGACAGTGATTTCGACTTTGATGTCCGGATAGTCGGGGAGCACCTTTAAAAGCTTGGGCCACAGAATATTGTTGGCGGCATGTTCGGATGCTTGAATCCGCACATTGCCTGCCGGGGTGTCACGAAACTCGCTGACGGCAGCCAGTTCGAGTTCAATCTCATCGAACCTCGGCGCCATCGATTGATACAGCCGCTGACCCGCCTCGGTCGGCGAAACGCTGCGGGTGGTACGCGTCAGCAGGCGCACGCCCAATCGGCTTTCCAGCGCGCGCATGGTGTGGCTCAGCGCCGACTGCGAGACGCCAAGCTGGGCGGCCGCGCGGGTGAAACTGCCTTCGCGGGTGATGACCACGAAGGCTTGCAGGTCGTTTAGATTGGCGCGGGACATTGATGAGAACCTCTCATGAGGGGCGCTGGATTAATCCATGAAAGCAGGTTGCACACGGATGCGCGACCCCAAGAGAGCTAATTACAAGGTGCGGGCGTAAAACGCGGTCAGTTTGCCAATTGCGGCATCGACATGACGCGGCACCCAATAGGTTTCGATGTGCGTCGCGCCGTCGAGGATAAACACTTCCTTGTCGGTGGTGCCGGTGGCTTTGGGAAAGGCGTCCTGCGTCATGTACAGGCTGTCGGCTTTGCTGCCAGCGATCATCAGCAACGGTTGGTTGATCAGCTCGATATGGTCAGTGGCATCGAAACGCATCAAGTCGATCAGGCTGCTGGTGGTGTATTTGAAGGTCGAGTTCGGGTGCGCGTGGGTCTTCCAGTAGTAGTCATAACCTTGGCGATACAGCTCGAAGGGCAGTTTGGCAATCTGCTCGTCGGTAAGGTTGGCATCGCCTGAATACAGCACCGCGCCGCCGGCCGCCTCTTGCGCGCGGGCTGCTGACGCCTGTTGCAGGCGTTGCTGAATGCTGTCCATTTGCGAGTCGTTGTAGCCGTTGCGACGTACCCGGCCCGAGTTGAACATGCTCACCGTTGCCAGCGATTTGAAGCGTTTGTCGGTTTGCGCTGCCGCCAGCGAATAACCACCGCCACCACAGATACCGAGCAGGCCCAGACGCTTGTCATCGACGCCGGCAAACTGGCTGATGAAGTCGGCCATGCCGTGAATGTCTTCGATGCGATACGCCGGTTTATCGATGCTGCGCGGCTGACCACCGCTGGCACCCTGATACGCCGCATCGGCAGTGATAGTGATGTAGCCCTGTTCGGCCAGGCGTTGGGCATACAGACCGGCGACTTGTTCTTTCACGCCGCCATTGGGGTGTGCAACGACCACGGTCGAATAGGTCTTCTTCGCATCATAGTTAGCCGGGGTGTATACGTTGGCGGCGATATCCAGCCCGTTGAGCTTGTAGCTGACCGGGTGGATGTTGACCTTGCCCGGTTCGTTCTTGCTGATCGCGCCGTCGTAGGCGAGGGTGAACGGGTTCTTTTTGTAATCGGCGGCCAAGGCTTCGCCCGCCGAAAGGCCGACCAATGCCGACATGAACGTGGCTTTGAGTGTGTTTTTCACGTGAAGCTCCTCAGCAATCAAAAGGGCGGCAGTTGCAAAAGTGTTTGGGTCAGTCCAGCTGGTTTTCTTTGAGGAATTGCGCGACCAGGTCAGCGATCTGCACGTTGTTCAGATCCGACATGGGGAAGTGGGTATTGCCGTGAATGCCGATCTCCGGCAGGTGGATCAGTCGCACATCACCGCCGTGGCGATTGACCGCGTCACGCCAGAGCCGGGCCATTTTCAGGCGTGCGCGCCAACTGTCCTGAGCGGGCAGGTCGACCGCCTGCTCCGGGATGTTGTCGCCGTAAAGGATCAGAATCGGAATGCGCGTGAGGGCCATGAATTGCTCCATCGGCACCGCCGCGCCTTGCACTGTGTCGAACGCGCTGGGAATCGGCGCAGGCACTTCACCATCAGCAAACACGAAGCTGCTGCCCGGTTCGAACGCCACGATGGCTTTGACCTTGTCGTTCTTGATCGCCGTCAACCAGCCCGGCCCGCCACCTTGCGAATGGGTGAATAAAATCCCCGGGCCGATTTTTTCGAACAGTGCTGACACGCCATCAGAGACCACGTCCATGTCGAACGGCCCGGTGTTCGGCGTCATCGCCCGGAAAAATTGCTCGCGGGTCTGTGCATCCTGTGCCACTTGCACGCCGTTGAAGTAGTTGGGCCACAGGCCGATGCGGAACTGGTTGAACCACAGTTGTTCGTCAGGCACAGGCTTGATTGTGGTTTCGACCATGC
The DNA here is from genome assembly GCF_054889225.1 of Pseudomonas sp. X10. Classification (NCBI taxonomy): domain Bacteria; kingdom Pseudomonadati; phylum Pseudomonadota; class Gammaproteobacteria; order Pseudomonadales; family Pseudomonadaceae; genus Pseudomonas; species Pseudomonas sp. X10. Next base: position 5,663,332 of record NZ_CM142677.1, read on the forward strand.
TGCGCCCGGCATCGCCACGCCGTGGCTGATCGATCAGATAGACGCCGTAATGGCGGCGCAGAAAGATGTTCTGAAAGCCTTCGCGACCATCGGCGGTGGTTTCCCAGGTCTTGGAAAACTGACCCGCACCATGCCACATGACGATGGGCAGTTTTCGCGCATCCACCGGAATTTGATAGAAGGCGTAAACGTGGTCACCGTGGTAGGTCTGGCCGTTGGGCGTCATCGGTTGGTGCGGGTTGAAGGTGCCCGGTGCAGTGGTCACCGTTCCGCCGGCGGCGAAGCTGCCTTGTTGTTTAATCAGCAACGAGCCATCGGGGTGGTTCGCGCAGGCCGCCAACAGGCTCAACAGCGTGATGCTCAGCAGGTACTTTGCAGATTTCATGTCATTTCCCCGAAGCCGCGAGGGCCTGGGTCAACGCGGTATTGGCACGTTCAGCCGTATGCGCATCGCCGTGTTTTTTCAGCAGTTCCGTGACCTCGAGCAACTGTGCCGTGCTCAGACCGACGCGCAGGCTCGCCGCCATGTGCGAGCGCAATTGCGGCTCGACACCTGGCGTTGCCGCCAGCGCCCCGACGGTCGCCAGTTCGCGGCTTTGCCAGTCGAGGTTGTCGCGCTCGAAGATATCGCCGAACAGGTGGGTTTGCAGGAACCGGTTGATCACCGGAGCGAACTCGAACACCGGGCCTTTGACCGGGGCGCCGGAGATCCTGGTTTGATTCGCGGTGCCGGCGGCCAGCAGCTCATCCCCGATCGGAATCGCCCGGCTCGGCTCACGCCCCAGCGCGTCTTCGATACCGCGCTGTTTGCGTGTCTGCACCACCGTCATCAGCTCGTTCAAGGCGTTGAGGCTGCGCGGAAAGCCCACATAGGCGTACAGCTGCACCAAAATTTCCCGGGTTTCGCTGATGGTCAAGCCGGCATCGAGCCCTTGATTGAGCGCGGTGTTGAGGTTGGGGATGTCGCTGGTCGCCATGAACGCGGCGATCAGGGGAATCGTTTGTTGCTGGCGCGACAAGGTAGTTGCGCTGGCGCGCGTGCTAGCCATGGTCTGCGACGCCTCGGCTGCTTGAGTGGTAACGCTGAACATCGCCCCGATGCCTAGACAAAGCGCCATGAGTGTGGGGAGGGCAGTGTTGTTGCGTGCGTCAATGGTCATCGTGAAAGGCTCCATCCATTGCGGGTCACTGCGGTGTCGCTGGATCGTACGGAGGATGGTTGTGTCGATTAACCCCGAAATTGCGCATGGACTTCTGAGCAGAATTCATGAGTCGCCATCGCCATAATCGCTGCAATTGCGGCGCGACTGCGCTGGTGCGGGGCATGGAGGTAGGATGACGGTTTGCGACAGAGGTGCCGGGTGAGCAGCTTCGACACATTCCGTAACTTCATTGTCCGGCGTATTGCGCCTCCGAGACCTGTTCCGCCCAGGTGACGGTCTTGCCGTCTTCGGCTTCAGCGATGGCGATGTGGGTCATGCCGTTGCTGGCCGTGGCGCCATGCCAGTGACGGGTGTGCGGAGGAATCCAGACAGTGTCGCCCGGTCGGATTTCCAGTCGCGGGCCGCCTTCTTGCTGCACGTATCCGACGCCTGCGGTGACGATCAGCGTTTGCCCCAGCGGATGGGTGTGCCACGCCGTGCGTGCACCAGGTTCGAAGGTTACCGTGCCGCCGCCGACACGCGCCGGCGGCTCGCCCTTGAACAGGCCATCAACGCGCACCGTGCCGGTAAAGTTTTCCGCCGCGCCCTTGATCGAGGGCTGCGAGCCGTTCGGTGTAACGCGGATTTCGCTGGCGGCCTGGGATTCTGCTGCCATGAATGACAAAGCAACGAGTGGTGCGATCAATCGGTTCATCGTGTCAACTCCGGTCAGACGTGAAAGTGGCGCCGCACGTGGCGCCGCGTTGGGCAGATTCAGAGTCCGGTCATCTTCAGTGCCGATTCCGGCAGGCGTTCACCGTGCACTTCAATCTGCGCCATCTGTTCGTTGATCTCGCGCAGATCGTCACCGGTCAATTGCAGTTCGACTGCGCCCAGGTTCTCTTCCAGTCGATGGGGTTTGGTGGTGCCCGGGATCGGCACAATCCACGGTTTCTGTGCGAGCAACCAAGCCAGCGCCACTTGCGCTGGCGTGGCGTGTTTGCGTTGCGCGACGGCTTTCACCACATCGACCAAAGCCAGATTGGCCTTGCGCGCTTCAGGGGAAAAACGCGGGACGAAGTTGCGGAAATCGCTGGCGTCAAACTGCGTGTGCTCATCGATCTGACCGGTGAGGAAACCGGCTCCGAGGGGGCTGAACGGTACAAAACCAATCCGCAGTTCTTCCAGCACTGCCAGCAGTTCCAGCTCTGGGCCTCGCCAGAACAGCGAATATTCGCTCTGCACCGCCGTGACCGCTTGCACCGCGTGCGCCCGGCGAATGGTTTCCACACCTGCTTCGGACAGGCCGAAATGCTTGATCTTGCCCTCGGCGATCAGCCCCTTGACCGTGCCGGCGACGTCTTCGATGGGCACCTGCGAATCAACGCGGTGCTGATAAAACAGGTCGATGCAATCGGTGCGCAGACGCTTCAACGACGCCTCGGCCACGGCGCGGATATGCTCGGGACGGCTGTTGGTTCCGCCGCCGCGTGCGCCGGTAATCAGGTCGATATCGAAGCCGAACTTGGTGGCGATGACGACCTGCTCGCGGATCGGCTGCAAGGCCTCGCCCAGCAGTTCTTCATTGGCGAACGGGCCGTACGCTTCAGCGGTGTCGAACAAGGTGATGCCTTGCTCATGGGCCGAACGAATCAGCTTGATCATGCTGGCCTTGTCGGCAGCCGGCCCATAGGCCGAGGTCATGCTCATGCAGCCAAGGCCCAGTGCGGACACTTCCAGGCCATTGCCCAACGTGCGGGTTTTCATAATGTCACTCCGTACAGAATTCGATTAGCGCGTGAGTGGGTGAGCGCTCAGCCAGCCGTTCACGCGTTCCATGGTCTTGCGCTCTTGCTCACTCTCCATCACAAAACCCTCCAGAACCTTTGCCTTCGGCGCGTGCTTGACCAGCACGCTGCGGCTGTTGCCCAAGCCATAACCACCGTGGGTGTTGAAGGGAATTAGGGTCTTGCCGGCCAGGTCGTGGGCGCTGAGAAAGGCGCGCACGATCGACGGGGCGGTTTCACCCCAGATCGGAAAACCGAGATAGATCGTGTCGTAGTCGCTGAGGGCGTGAACCTTGTTTTGCAGCTCGGGCACGAAGCCGCTGTCACGCTCCTGACGCGCCTGCTCGACGGTTTGCAGATAGTCCTCGGGGTAGGCGTTGGCCGGGCGAATCTCGAAGAGATCGGCACCCAGTCCACGCTGGATCAGCCCGGCGACCACGCGGGTATTGCCCGAACGCGAGAAGTAGGCGACCAGAATCCGCGACCCTGAGCGCGGTGTTTCACTGGCGCCTTGCGTGTCGGCGAGCGACAGCAGCGGAGCGCTGGCCAGTGCGGCGATCACCGTGCACCGCAGCGGATCGTGATCGTCGCTCATCGACCGACACGCGCCTTAAGGGCCTCGGGATAACGCTCGCCTTCGATGCGGATCTGCGTCAACGCTGTATCAATTGCCTTCAGTTCGAAGGCGTCGAGCGCGATGTCCGCGCCGCCGAGGTTTTCTTCCAGGCGAGGCAGTTTGGTCGTCCCCGGAATCGGCACAATCCACGGCGCCTGCGCGAGCAGCCACGCCAGCGCGATCTGTGCGGGTGTCGCTTGTTTCTGCGCGGCGATCTGACGGATCAACACCACCAGTCCCTGATTGGCTTGCAGCGCCGGCTGACTGAAACGCGGGACGATGCTGCGGAAGTCGTCGCTACCGTAAGTTGCCTGCGCCGACACCGTGCCGGTGAGGAAACCTTTGCCCAATGGGCTGAACGGTACGAGGCCGATGCCTAACTCCCACAGCACCGGCAGGATTTCCTGCTCAGGCTCGCGCCACCACAGCGAATATTCACTTTGCAGTGCTGTGACCGGCTGTACCGCGTGTGCACGGCGAATGGTCTGAGCACCGGCCTCTGACAGGCCGAAGTGCTTGACCTTGCCTTCGCCAATCAAGTCCTTCACCACCCCGGCGACGTCCTCGATCGGCACGTCCGGATCGACGCGGTGCTGGTAAAGCAGATCGATGTAATCGGTCTTCAGCCGACGTAACGAACCCTCGACGGCGACCCGGATGTGCTCTGGGCGGCTGTTGAGAATTTGCTGTTTATTGTCGTCGCCGAAGGTGAAGCCGAACTTGGTGGCGATGACCACTTGATCGCGCACCGGTGCCAGGGCTTCGCCCACCACTTGTTCGTTCAGGTAAGGGCCGTAAACCTCGGCGGTATCGAAGAAAGTGACGCCTCGGTCAACCGCCGATCGGATCAGCGCAATGGCTTGTTGTGTGTCAGTCGCCGGGCCGTAGCCATGGCTCAAGCCCATGCAACCGAAGCCCAGGGCTGACACTTCGAGTGAACTGTTCCCGAGTGTGCGCTTGTGCATTTGGATCTCCCGACATTTGGCGTTGGGAGAACAGTAAGCGAGCTAACGAGTGGGGACTAGACGGTTAAATCGGCAAGGGTTCATGAGGTTTGCTCATCAGTCCCAGAAAACGGGAAGTGGCGACTTTATCCTCATGGACGCCTAGACGCCCGCAGCAAGTGCTCAGAAACAGGCCTAACGTTCGCGTTTGATAGAAAGTAATCGAGCGACCGCTTCTGGCCGATAGCAGGCATCTGTAAATGGCTCCATTGGGTCGACTTCTAAAGGATCGCAAAAGGAGCAGAGCGTTAATCGAAGACTCCTTCACAGGCCAGCGCGCAGCGCAGGCATTCCGAGATGCATTCTTCAAAGCGACTGTTCATGGTCATATCTCCGGTATCGGGTCGATGTGATGCCAGTGCACCGTCTCATGACGGTATGTAGCGTTCGACCTGACGGGGTCCTGAAGATTGATTACATTTCTGTAAGCTTGTCCGAATCATCTCGGTGAGAAGGCCTGCCCGATCATTTAAGGCTGGAAAATCACTGCTTCTGAATGCTCACGATTTTCGCGACGCTTCCCTCCATACGGAACCCAAATTTCACCTTGTCTCCTACGTTCAAGCCCTTCAGCTGTGCAGGCTCAGCTTGGAAGCCCATGGTCATCGCCGGCCATTTGAACTCTGCTATCGGGATGAATTCAGCATTAAGGGGTTGGGGCTGCACAAACCAAGCGCTTGGAGGCTGATGAAGAAAGTTGTGACACCCTCCGCTGAAGTACACCAAATTCGTCCGCTGTGAGCCTCAATGATAGAGCGTGTTATCGACAGACCCAGGCCTGCATTGCTTGGCCCGCCTTCGCGTCTGGCTGGATCGGCCCGATAGAACCGGTCGAAGATCTTGCCAATGTGCTGAGGATCGATGGTTACTCCGCTGTTACGTACGGATAGCGTCACGCTTTCAGGTGTTTGCTCGATCTGCACTGATATCTCGTTGCCTTCCGGGGTGTAGCGCAACGCGTTCGATAAAAGGTTGGAAAGCGCTCGATCAATCATCAGGCGATCGCCACGAACCTTACCACGACCATGGAGGGTCAGCTGAATGCTCCGGTCCTCAGCCAGGAACTGATAGTACTCGAACAGCTTGCATACAAGCTCGGAGAGGTCCACATCGATCTGCTCGGGCACGATCAGACCGTTATCCGCCTTGGCGAGGAACAGCATGTCGTCGATCATCCGCGACATGCGCTTGAGGTCTTCCAGATTCGAATAGAGGTTTTCCTCATATGCATCCAGGTCACGCTTCTTGGTGAGCACCACTTCGGTATGGGTCAGTAGGTTGCTGACCGGCGTTCTCAACTCGTGAGCGATATCGGCAGAAAAGTTGGACAACCGAACGAATGCATCCTCCAATCGTCCCAGCATCCCGTTGAAAGACAGGATGAGCTCCTGAAGTTCAAGCGGTACGGGCTCCAGGGGAATGCGCTCGCGGAGCGATCTTGCCGACATCCCGGTGGCCACTTTGGTGATTTGCCCAACAGGCCGAAGCCCACGCTTGGCCACAACCCAACCCAAGCCTGCGCTCACAATCGCGCTGATCACCAAGCCGATGCCGAACCACCATTGCAGGGTGACAAAGAAATGGGCGTGAGTGGTGACATCGAGCATCAGCACGGCAGTCACCGGTTCTGGCTCGCCTGCTAGGGTCAGCTGGGCGGTAATGCCGCGGAAGTTCTGCGATTCATCCTGCCATTCCCAGACCGCACCCTGGCGCGCCTGCTCGAAGCGCTGAGGAATTTGGGAGGCTTTGGAGTCTGAAAAAAGGACCGTTCCGTCAGCCTTGGTGATTTTCGCCGAAAGATCCTGATGTGCGCCGAGCAATGCCCGCAGCTGCTGCTCCTGATCGTCGAGCCCGCCTCGCGCTGCTGAGATGGACAGGATATGACGCGTTGACTCCAGCTTTTCGGAAAGCGCCTGCTCATCCAGCATCCGGAAATGGTGCTGGCTGAGCCCGTAGAAAGCCACGCCGGCAACGACCAAGACAGCTGTCACCGCGAACATGAACATCAGGGTCAGTCGCTTGACGAGCGATGATTGCGGGCGCATCACTCGGGCACATCCATCATGTAACCCATGCCACGGGCCGTATGAATGAGTTTTGGCGCGAAGTCATCATCGATCTTGGCCCGCAGCCGGCGAATCGCGACCTCGATCACGTTGGTGTCACTGTCGAAGTTCATGTCCCAGACCTGAGAAGCGATCAGCGACTTGGGGAGCACCTCGCCGCGTCGGCGCATGAGCAGCTCCAGCAGAGAAAACTCTTTGGCAGTAAGGTCGATCCGCTTGCCATTTCTCGTAGCCCGGCGCTTGAGCAGGTCAACCTCAAGGTCCGCCATTTTCATGGTGGTTTGAACAGATCCACCGTTGCCTCTGCGCAGCAACGTGCGGACCCGAGCCAGCAACTCCGAGAATGCAAAGGGCTTCACCAGGTAATCATCAGCGCCCAGCTCCAAACCTTTCACGCGATCGTCTACGCCATCACGGGCCGTCAAGAAAAGGACCGGCACATCCTTACCCGCTGCACGGATCTTGCGCAGGACCTCCCATCCATCGAGCCCCGGCATCATCACGTCGAGAATCAGCAAGTCATACGCTTCGCTCTGCGCCTGTTGCAGGGCGTCAGTGCCTGTCATCACCCTGTCAACGGTGAAGCCAGCTTCTGCCAGGCCTTGCTGGAGGTAGACACCGGTTTTCGGCTCATCTTCGGCTACGAGTAATTTCATCTGCTCTCATCCACGCGGGGTGCATCTCCAGTTTGCAGGAAAAAAGACGCCCAACCAGAAGCTGACGGAAAAGTAATGTCGAGATCAGTTTTCTGACAGCACCGCGAGGCTAACTTGACCCTGTACCTGACGCCATGAGGCGCAGAACCCACGGAGGATCTCCAGATGAACATGGTCAAAGCAATTGTGGCGGTCGTTACCTTCGGCATGGCAGGCATCGCCCTGGCAGAGGGCGGCGCGGACCGGACCTTTGCGCGGATGGAAGCGGCTCGCCAAAGCTCCATGCAGGCCTACCAAGTTGCTCAGGAGAAGAAAGAGCAGGCGCCAGTCGCCGCCCAGTCCAGCAAGCACGCGGGCCACGAAAGCTGCTGATCCGAGCTTACAGAAATGTAATCACCCCGGAATCTGAACTATGGCAGTTTCAGACTGCGGCCTCTCATCAGCCTCGCGCAGTGGCGAAAGTCTACGAGACTGGTGAGAGCTCCAATGAACCCAAGGGCTGCGCCATCGAGCAGCCTGGATATCAGCAATCTACCTGACTGGACGCAACGGCATGCAAAGCAAAACCACGAGACGATCTTTCGTCAAAGGCCTGGCCGCTACCGGACTTCTGGGTGGGCTCGGCATGTGGCGCGCGCCGGTCTGGGCCGTGACCAGCCCTGGCCAACCGAACGTGCTCAGCGGCACGGACTTCGATCTGTATATCGGTGAACTGCCCGTCAACATCACTGGTGCAGCTCGTACGGCCATGGCCATCAACGGCTCCGTGCCAGGGCCGATCCTGCGATGGCGCGAAGGCGATACCGTGACGCTGCGCGTACGCAACCGGTTGAAACAGGACACCTCCATTCACTGGCACGGCATCATCCTGCCCGCCAACATGGACGGTGTGCCGGGCTTGAGCTTCCACGGCATCGCTCCCGATGGTATGTACGAATACAAGTTCAAGGTCCACCAGAACGGCACTTACTGGTATCACAGCCACTCGGGCTTCCAGGAGCAGTCCGGGGTCTATGGCGCATTGGTGATCGATGCCAAGGATCCGGAGCCGTTTGTGTATGACCGTGATTACGTCGTCATGCTCAGCGATTGGACGGATGAGGACCCCGCGCGGGTGCTCTCCAAACTCAAGAAGCAATCCGACTACTACAACTTCCACAAGCGCACAGTCAGCGACTTCGTTGACGACGTGAGCGAGAAAGGCTGGTCGGCAGCTGTAGCGGATCGGAAGATGTGGGCTGAAATGAAGATGAGCCCCACCGACCTCGCTGATGTGAGCGGGTATACCTACACCTACCTCATGAACGGCCAAGCTCCGAACGGCAACTGGACGGGTATCTTCAAGCCCGGCGAGAAGATCCGCCTGCGCTTTATCAACGGCTCGGCCATGACCTATTTCGATGTCCGGATTCCTGGGCTCAAGATGACGGTTGTGGCTGCTGACGGCCAGTACGTCAAACCCGTATCGGTCGATGAGTTCCGGATCGCCGTTGCGGAAACCTACGATGTCATCGTCGAACCTGAAAACGAGCAGGCCTATACGATCTTCGCGCAGTCCATGGACCGTACCGGGTACTCCCGAGGCACCCTGGCAGTTCGTGAAGGCTTGCAATCACCCGTGCCGGAGGTTGATCCACGCCCGATCATCGCCATGAGCGATATGGGCATGGACCACGGCAGCATGGGCGGAATGGATCACGGCGGCATGGCTGGCATGGACCAGGGCAACATGGCCGGCATGGATCACAGCAAGATGACTGGGATGGACCATGGCAGCATGGCCGGCATGGATCACAGCAAGATGGCTGGGATGGGTCATGAGGGCATGGCCGGCATGAGCGGTGCAATGCAGAGCCATCCGGCTTCCGAGACCAATAACCCGTTGGTCGATATGCAGACCATGTCGCCGACCCCGAAGTTGAACGATCCGGGAATTGGCCTGCGCAACAACGGGCGCCGAGTGCTGACCTACGCCGATTTGCGGAGCACCTTCATCGATCCCGATGGTCGAGAGCCTGGACGCACAATCGAACTGCACCTTACCGGCCACATGGAGAAATTCGCGTGGTCGTTCGACGGTATCAAATTCTCCGACGCTGAACCGCTGCGGTTGAAATATGGCGAGCGTCTTCGCATCACCTTGGTCAACGACACCATGATGACTCACCCCATCCATCTCCACGGTATGTGGAGTGATCTGGAGGACGAGAACGGCAACTTCATGGTTCGCAAGCACACCATCGACATGCCACCTGGCTCAAAACGAAGCTATCGCGTCACCGCAGATGCCTTGGGACGTTGGGCCTATCACTGTCACCTACTGTTCCACATGGAAATGGGCATGTTCCGAGAAGTCCGTGTGGACGAATGAACTGGAGATTTGAGATGAGCAAACCAATGAAACGAAGCGCCTTTTTCCTTTCTGCTGCGATGGTAGGCATGCTGGCTGTTTATGCCCCGTCGTCGTGGTCCAGCGACAACCATGATCAGCATTCCCAGAAAACCACCGAGGCCGACAAAGCCAAAGGTTCGCAGGACAAGCAGGGCCAGATGAACCATGAAGGCATGGACCATGGCTCCATGGAAGGTATGGACCACGGCTCGATGAAGGGGATGGACCATGGCTCGATGGAAGGCATGGACCACGACAAAATGATGGAATCGCATGGCAGCGACAAAGCTAAGGCAGGGAAAGATGGCCAATAGCCTTGGGCGGCCTTCGCTGCTGGCCCTGACCGTTTCAATCGGCATGCTGGGCGTAACGCCCAGCTTCGCCGCTGAGGAAATGGATCACACGAGCATGGATCATTCCAAGATGGGACACGGTTCCATGCAAATGGATGCTGCTCCGTCCGAATCGATGCCGGCGATGGATCACAGCAAGATGGGGGTGAGCAAACAGCATAAAAAGTCTGCCTCTGTTGATCACAACCAGATGGGGCATGCTCAAAGCCAGAACAAATCCAGCTCGGTGGACCATAGCAAGATAGACCACAGCAAAATGGGCCATGGAAACATGCAGGGCATGGATCACGGTGCGATGAAGGGCATGGACCATTCCCAGATGAACCATGGTTCAGCGACTTCTCCGACCACAACGAGCCGCACGCCGATTCCGGTGCTCACTGATGCCGACCGCGAGGCAGCTTTTCCGCCCCTGGGTGGCCACCAGGTCCACGACAGCGGTAACAACAGTTTCTTCCTGTTGGACCAGCTCGAATACCAGGACGCAGACGAGGGCAGCACGCTAGCCTGGGACGCATCAGGCTGGGTCGGCGGCGATGTGAATCGACTCTGGGTTCGTTCCGAGGGCGAGCGCACCAATGGGGTAACCGAAGACGCGGAGCTGCAACTGCTCTATGGGCGCTCCGTCAGTCCGTGGTGGGACGTGGTCGCCGGGGTCCGCCAGGACTTCAAACCGGAATCCCCTCAGACCTGGGCAGCCTTTGGAATTCAGGGCTTGGCCTTGTACGACTTCGAGGCAGAAGCCACGGCGTTCATTGGCGAGAACGGCCAGACTGCTGTGCGTCTTGAGGGCGAATACGACATCCTGCTGACCAATCGCTTGATTTTGCAGCCAACGGCCGAGGCGAATTTCTATGGCAAGAATGATCCTGAGCGCGGCGTTGGCTCGGGTCTGGCCAATACCGAAGTCGGGCTGCGTCTACGGTATGAAATTGTCCGCCAGTTTGCTCCATACATAGGCGTTACCTGGAGCCGCTCCTACGGCAAAACCGCTGACTTCATCCGAGACGAGGGTGGAGATGTTAATGAGGCACGCTTCGTTGCCGGTATCAGGATGTGGTTCTGAGAATTCCAACATGAAAAGAACAATTACAACGCTGCTTGTGGCCGGTGCGGTCGGAAGTGCGGCGGTATTGGGCACGGCCTATTTCGGCTTGGTGAATGTCGGCGCCGATGATCCTCACTTCCCGGCAGTCCATTCCTTTCTCGCCATGGCTCGCGATCGGTCGATTGAGGTTCGAGCACGAGACATTGAAGTGCCTGACCTAAAGGACGCCGCGCTGATCAAGGCAGGAGCAGGTAACTACAACGCCATGTGCATTGGGTGTCACCTCGCCCCCGGCGTTGGAAAGACTGAGCTAAGCCAAGCGCTATACCCGTCGCCACCTGACCTCACCAAGGTGGGTATCGGAGGCGATCCGGCCGCCGCATTCTGGACAATCAAGCACGGTATCAAAGCCACGGGCATGCCCGCCTGGGGCAAGAGCATGGGCGATGAGTACATCTGGGGTATCGTCGCGTTCCTGAATCAACTGCCCCAGATGAATGCCGAGCAGTACAAGGCCTTGGTGGCCACGAGCGGCGGCCATCAGCACGGCGGCGGTGAAAGCGATATGCACAACCATGAGGGCCAGCACGGCGGGAGCGGTCATGCCGAGCATGGTGATCACGACGAAGCGGCAGACGACGATCATGCCCAGGCAGCTCACGACCATGGAGCTGCACCCGCAGGCTCCACTCAAGCGGCAGATCATCACGGTGACCACAATGCGGCCGAGGCCCATTCGGATGCCCACCCGAAATCGTCGCCAAAGACGCATGTTCACAAAGATGGTAAGGAGCACACTCATGCCAACTAACCGGATATTCGTTCGGCTAGCCGCTATCGCTGGGCTTCTGGTGACCTCGGCGGCCTACGCTGCCGAGCCATTGTCCATCGACGTTCACCGAGACGCGCACTGCGGTTGCTGCCAGAAGTGGATCGCGCACCTGGAAGCCAATGGTTTCAAGGTGACCGACCATGTTGAGACGGACATGAGCGCAGTGAAACAGAAGCTGGGCGTAGCGCCACGGTTAGCGTCCTGCCACACAGCCTTGATTGACGGAAAGTTTGTTGAAGGTCACGTGCCAGCTGAGCAGATTCGAGACCTCAAGGGGCGGAACGATCTGGTCGGGATCGCCGTACCAGGAATGCCAGCTGGATCCCCAGGCATGGAGGTTGATGGCGTAAGCCATGCCTACCAGGTCATTGGTTTAACCAAAAGCGGCGAGGACCAAGTAGTAGCCAACTATCCGGCCAAATAACGCACCGACCATGAGGACGGCGGTAGGCTGACGCCGTCCTTTGTACCCCCGCTGGAAAGGCTTCATCAGCTCAACATGACGAGACAGAGCGCTTGCAAAGGGCAGCTAATCAGATTCACGGCGCTCGCGGGCTGGCTTGAGTACGATATCGCCGTTGATGAGCTCGATGGAGAGTCTGTCGCCCGTCGTGACCCCGAGCTCGCGCAGAATGTCGTCGGGTAATTCCACAATCACATCGCCGGAGCCGTCGCCGGGATCAAGGCACTTAACCGTGGTGCGCGCTGATTGAGTCATTAGGCTGTCCTGCCTGAGCTACCAATCCTCATCGTACTCCACCAGTCATGAAAGTCGGTAACCAGGCGATCAATCGTCGGAATTGACGCTTCAACCCGGCTTTATCAGCGTGAGTCCTGCCCGCTCGATCCGTGCTCAGTTCTGGCCCCGGCAACCGATTCCAGCGGTCCGGTATTCAAGGATTTTCACGTCTCCGTTGGAATCCTCGTAGTTCATCTGTGCCGGCATCACGTCACAGCTCGCCTTGGTCGAAGTCATGCTGATTACCCTCGCCACGTCGAGCCGCATCCCGTAGCGATAATGGATCACCTCCGGTGGCTTCTTACCATTGGCGGCTGCATAAGCTCGCATAGCTTGCTCATTGGCCTGAATCATCTTCCCGTGTACCCGGTCGGATCCTCCTTCGGCGAGCGCGGCTGAGGAGGCCACTATGGCCAGGATGGCCGTGATACTTTTGATGACTTTCATTTCAATCACTCCACTAGACGTGACTGAAGATTAGGGTTTTGTCGCTGTCAATTGAGTGATACGGGGATTACAAAGTTGTAAGTCCGGCTTGCAGAGGGAGGTAGCGTTGCGTCTTCACCGCATACCAATTCCCCCCAGGCAAACTACTGGTAGACACCGAAGCGTAGACGCTCAAGATAGTCCGCTACCACGCTGAACCCGAGCGACGTGTCGAGCAACTCGATGGGTACAAATCCCATCAAATGGCCGCACGGCCGACAAAGCCACTGCTCCGCGAGCATCTGAGAGCCAAATACCTTCGATGCAAGCTCTAGTCCTTTCGCATACCCGATTGGAAGGTCTCCTCGATCGTATCCCGTGCAAACACTTCGATCATCTCAATCAGCTCGGCATGTTTCGGGAACTCTCGTTTCAGCCAACTGCTGGGTATGTAGTGATGGTCCAGGTGAACTGCGGTGACCTGGCCATCGCTACTCGCGCACAGCATCACGTTCATCTCTGTCTCATTACCGGCCATTGCGGCAGGGACGAAAACGATTCCCGCCTCGTCGATGCCGAATGAACGGCGCCACTCAGGGAAGCGCTTGCCGTCAGGGTTGGATGCTGCGAACCATCGGATATCGTTCATTCATACTTCTCACTGGCAATCAAGGTGGGGGCAGCAGCTCCGAGCATCGCAGCCACTGGCGGTGCTAGGTCCAGGAGCTGCACCGGTTCATTCAGCGCGCCGATGATGCCATACAGCCAGCATATGGGTGTAGGCGACATGACAGTTATTCAGGCACCGATGGTGGTGAATCACTAACGCACAAAAGCGTAACGATATTTGGGTTATGCGCTACACTCTCGCGCATTTCCGAAACAGTTTTAGTAATCGCCATTCGGGGTTTGAGATACGCCGTTCGAGAATAGGTGACATCTCGGGTATCCCTGATAACAAACTTTCAAATGCTGATGCTATCAGATACAACAGGTGGTGTGCTTGGTATTGATCGGTTAAATACCTGAATGCGCGAGGTTCGCGCAAGTCATCACGGTGTAATCTCAATGTTGCGCGTCTCTCCTTAGACATTACTTCCACACTATCACCTTCGACTAGCTCTGCGAGTTTATCTTTCAAAGCATGAAAAGCCGTTTCGGCCGACAGATGATGTGGGAGTGCGTTGAGGCTTTCAAAAAACTGAGCGAAGTGTAAGGCTTCAGGGTGATGGTTCGCCGTGGGCTCCGCGTCGCCTAGGCTACGGCCCGCGCACCTGCCCCAAATCACGTCTAAAGAGTGCCCACAAGCTGAGAAAGATTTTTCGCAGATTTGGCAATTCGAAAGCAGCTTGACGTTATGCTTAGCGCATACATCTACTAGAGGATGGTAGCGTCTCCAATATGAGAACCCTCGCTTAAATTGGTCTTCTTTCACACACGTCGGGCAATATAATCGCGTTCTCGAAAAGTCATCAAAGCTGTAGGAACCGAACTCAAACTCATTTGCCGAATACGAAGCGCTGTCTTTATTTCTTAATACACCATGAACAGAGTAATCAGTATGGAAGTGCAATAATTTGTTGAATCCGTAACAACCATCCCAGCCAAGAAAATTAGCTATCGAAATTACTTGTCGGTTACGCCAGCGACGGGATCGGAATTCCGGTGCACCAAAGATTTCTGTCGACCGGGTGTGCCGTTGAATAAACAGATTCCGCTCCACAAATGACCGGTGCGACTCGTCGGGTTGGATTCGCAACAGCAATAGACGGCTCATTGAAGTGAGGATTGGTCGGTACCAGGCGAAGGGCCGGACGCCCCGCAGGAGCCGGGAGGATAGGCCTCCTCGACTCCTGCGACAGCTTTAATTCTCTAAAATCACACCTGATTCTAGAGAATTAAAACTGTCGCAGCCAGCAACGACGCGGCGTTGAGCGCTGTGCAGCTTATAAAATCGCCCCTTTTGGGAGTCTCCCCCCGATGGGTGTTCTAAGCCTCTAACTCTGCGCTTCTTTTGATCACGTCGATGTACCAGCCATAATCAGTCTCGACGAACCCCACCGCTCTGGCCGCTTCTCGCTTGGCCTTCATCCTGGGTAGGATCTCAAAACCGCCCATCTTAACTTCGACGACCGGATCTCTTAGAGCTGACTCATAGCTGATGGAGACGCGGTGGACCAAGGCTATGTCGTGCGTTTTCTCATCATATCGGCCATGTACATGATAGACGCGGTCTGGGATGGCTACCTGTGATGCGCTCTCGGAGTAGAGGACGCACTCAGCGAATACCCGGATGGTGATCAGGACCATCTCATCCCCAGTGACGTGAGAAAGCCGCTTGGTCGAGAGCCGTTGCATGTACACAATACGGTCATGCGGGCTATTCCGCTGTGTTTCAAAGCCCATGCTTTTCCAGAATTCAATCGAGGTAGTAGGTTCGCATTGGACAACCAGGACGGCATTATCATGGGCCTCTTCCTCCGTGATCGCCCGCTCGACTAATGCGCGACCTATCCCATGCCGCTTCCGATCTGACTTGACCTGCAGAATGGAGCTAGGCGATATGCCACGGATAAGGAAGCCGACCGGACCTTCTTGATCAACCCAGACCAACATCTGCCCTTCGGAGCAGGCTTCCTCAATCATGCGCCAATTATGGATAAATCCCTGGTCCCCTCGCACTTCGAGAGCAAGCCATTCCCTGATGAATGGCAAGTCGATCTTTCGGCCCTTGCGCACCCCTCTGCGCTTAGATGGTCGTTTCTCTATCGGTAGATTGGTCGGGTTGGTCATAACGTTCCTAGGGCTGGAGACGAGAGCAGATTTGAACGGATAGTGGCCTGTCATCACAAAATTTTCACCTATGCGCTCCGCCTTGCGCTGACTTTTCAAAGCAATTCTGATGATGAGAAATCTGACGAACTGACATCCTGACGACTTGACGTTTTTTTAAGCTGGGTGCATATTGATACCCGAAGGCAGCTCGTCGTCTGAACCCGTAAGGAGGTTCCATGTCCCCTATCACCACCGAAAACTCCCGAGAGACTCTTGTGGAGGAGCTTGTCCGTCGCTACCGGGTGTTCCTGAATAGAATCCCAGCCCCAGCGTTGGAAAAGGCCCTTGATCTTGCTCATCCGGATGGGCTTATCGAGCTGGCCAGAGCGGGCAGGGAAGAACCTTTAAACGTCGAAACTCGAAATCAGCTGGTTATGGCTCGGATGAGAGTCAATGCGTTTGAACGAGTCCAAAGTAGGTGTGACCTGCTCAAAAGCGGCCAGGCCACCGAACTGCTGGGTATCAGCCGGGAAACACTAAGTCAGTGGGCGAAGGCTGGACGAATCGTTGTCTACACCAACAATGGGCGAAAGCATTACCCAGCGTTCCAGTTTAGAAATAATAGGGTGCTACCTGCGGTACCGCGCTTGATTTCAGAGCTGGAAGTTGATCCGCTAGAGGTGGAGGCCATGAACATGCTGGTTCAGCACTTGGTCGACGATGTGGATTGCTCAAGCGCTGGCGAGCCGAGCAACGTCGTCAAACGCTTCACCCTGCTTGATGACCCTGCGGCAGATACGATCCTCAAGCGTGATTGGGATGCCGATATCGAAACGGGCCTGTAAAACTGGACCCCTCTTGCGAGAGGTCCGGCTAAGGATTCTCCGATCAAGTCAGCACAGGCTGCACGACCTGTGCTGAAATGGCCCTTCGTTTAGCCACCCCAAGCAAGCCTTGCCCATGAGTCAGATGAGCTTCTCCGATTTCGAGTACGCCGGTAAGCGCAAGCAGACCCGCCGAGAGCGTTTCCTGGCCGAAATGGAGCAGGTCGTGCCGTGGAGCGGGTTGGTCGCGTTGATCGAGCCGCACTATCCAAAGGCCGGTGGCGGTCGTAAGCCTTATGCATTGGAAACGATGCTGCGCATTCACTTGTTGCAGAACTGGTTTTCGCTGAGCGATCCGGCGATGGAAGAAGCGTTGTACGAGATCACCTCTATGCGCCAGTTTGCTCGGCTGACGCTAAGCGCGCCGATTCCCGAAGACACGACGATCATGAATTTCCGACACCTCCTGGAGAAGCATCAGCTCGCAGCAGGGATTCTGGAAACCATCAACAACTATCTGCAAGACAAAGGCCTGTCACTGCGCCAGGGCACGATTGTCGATGCCACGATCATCCATGCGCCCAGTTCGACCAAGAACAAGGAAGGCAAGCGCGATCCAGAGATGCATCAAACCAAGAAAGGCAACCAGTACTTCTTCGGCATGAAGGCGCATATCGGCGCCGATGTTGAGTCGGGGCTGGTGCATCACGTTCACGGCACTGCCGCGAACGTCGCAGACGTGACGGAAGTCGCGCAACTGCTGCATGGTGAGGAGAATGTCGTCTGTGCGGATGCGGGTTATACAGGTGTCGAGAAACGACCAGAGCATGAAGGGCGGCAGGTGATCTGGCAGATCGCAGCCCGACGCAGCACCTACAAACGCTTGAGCAAACGCAGCGCGCTGTACAAGGCCAGACGCAAGATCGAAAAGGCCAAAGCCCAGGTACGTGCCAAGGTCGAACACCCATTTCGGGTGATCAAGCGCCAATTCGGCTATGTGAAGACCCGCTTCCGTGGGTTGGCCAAGAACACGGCGCAATTGACCACGTTGTTTGCGCTGTCGAATCTGTGGATGGCGCGCCGGCAGTTATTGAGCCCTGCGGGAGAGGTGCGCCTGTAAGGTGCGATAACCAGGGCTGAGCCCTGGCTATCGCAATGATCGGCGGCCGAAATCGAGTCGGCCTGGGTCAAGATGCCGTTCAGTGCTGGTCGCTGAGTAACTTGTTCGGAGTTTCCCTAAGGCTTACCCCGCCTCTACAATAACGCCCCGGCTTTCGAGGAATTCGAGAACGGTTTCCCCAGTCTGCAGCTCATAGTCCAGCAGCGTGTTATAGCTGGCTGGGGAGAGTTGCTTGTCACGTCCCCCGAAGAGGACTACGTTTCGACCGTTGGAGTTGCCAGCTGGGCAATACATGGCAGAGTTGTACATGATGCCATCGTACCCCAATGCCGAGACTACCTTCGTCAGCCACCGTGGGAGCTGGTAACCCTGCAACTTATCGCCTCTCGGCAGCATAAGCTCGTAAGGCATGATCCCCAGCAATGTCACCAGTTCCGCCGCATCCACCAGATGAAGTACCCGATCCGTCCGCAAGGTATGCAAGGACGTTTTGCTCAGCTTCGAGAATTTCACCACCTTCCGCTCTGGCGCTTCATAGTAGGGCTGGAACGATTCGGCGATCGCTGCCTCCGGACTGAGTCCAAAATAGGCGACGTCGACCAGCTGCTCCGGATGCTGAAAGCGCCCGTCCGAGTCAGGCCGATAGTTGATGGGGTTATCGTCATACCGCGACGATTGGACCCGGTAAAGTGCTGTGTTTACAGCGAAGCTCAGGCGCGTGCGCGGGGCGCGCTCCAGGGCCAGTTCTACATCTTTTTCGTTAACATCGTTGATCACCGTTGAGTTTCTCCAAATAGAAAATGAGTCGGGGGATGTGAGTACGCATGGGTTACTTCCCTTGCTGATTGGGTTTGCCCGCGCTGGAATACCTGCGCGAGACGTGTTTAGCCCAAGTGGGCCGAGACGGAATATAAGGCAAAGGGCCATTAGCCCGGAAGGCTTAACACACGAATCCGCTTTTTCTTTTTTGGTGGTGTTAGCAGGTTGCATGGGGCGCTATTCGAGAAGGCCCCGCGCTGTGCAACCTGTTTTCCATATGTATCGTTGAGTGCGATCTACAAGGGCTTGTTTGCAGTACGGCTGAAGAATGACATCGGCCGGGCAGTGCCTGTGTCTGGCGATTCTTACCGCCGACCATCAGAAAATACCCGCAACAAGCTGATCATCAGCGACACGCTGCCCCTGTTCTGATCCCAAAGTCATGTATGAGGAGTGACCGCCAATGCTTGGCGGTGTGCAGGCAGATGCGGTCGGCACCTTCGGCGGCCAGCAGGGCGCCAAGCTGCTTCCTCAGTTGGAGGGCATATCCTATTTCCTTGCCTCCGAGGTGACGAAGAGATCGTAGAGCCAGTTGAAGCGCTTCATGGCCAGGAAGCAGAGGAGGGCTAGAGCTGGGTGAAGGCCAGCGCCCGCCCTCGTCGTTCAGGTCGAGGAAGATTCGAACGCTAGTTCTGCAGGTTGGCGCGGATAGTCCGCTGCTTGATCTCCTGCAGGACGCAGTGGATGGCAGCTGAGATCCGGAGAACCTCCGCCCGCGACCGATTTCTCGGAAACGTAATTCTTCAGGTTTTACACATCAAAATCGGCCAATAGGCTTTCCACACGAAATTTTTCGAGCATATAATCTCGCCTATCGAAACCCGAGCGCAATGAAATGACCCTGAACCCAGATGCTATTGCTGCTTTGTTGATTGCTGAAGTCCCCCGTGACCTTGTGATGGGCGTGGAAGACGCCTTTGCTGCAGGTGCATTGCAAGCACACACGATGACGAAGAACGTCAGGAAGCAACGCAAGGTAGCGTTGGGGTACATGCGGCATATCGAGATGAACGAGCGATTCAGTGACCTGTTGGAAGCGGCAGGTGCTGAGTTCCTGCCTGCGCAAGGCAACGGCGTGATCGTAGGCAAGGCTGGCATGTTCAAGTTCACACGCCTGAATATGAACACCACCAACTGGAATCATGCCAGCCGTAGCACCATTCGACGGGAGCTTGCCGAGGCCAACCAAGCGATGAGCGAGCTGGCTCAACTCTCTCTTTTTGGCACACAAAAAATCGAGCGCGGCACCTTCTTCTTCGTCGCAAGGTTCAGTGGCTCGCTGAGCCACCAGCCGGAGAAACCATTGCAGATCTACATTGCGGTGCCTACACCCAAAATGGACGGCTGGATTTTCCGTGAACCATTGGCACAGTTTCTCGAAAGGTATGACACGGCTCAGAAACAGGTCGACAATGCGACTGTGAAACTCAAAACAATCCTCATCGAGCGCGGAGAGCAGGAAGAAACATGAGCCGGGGCATCACAGATTTTCAGCCAGGGCGTCTGATCCAGGCGTTGGCTGCCCGCGCCCTTTCGCAGGTACAACTCGCTGCCATGGTCGGCGTATCGCCGGCCACGATCAGTAAATGGAAGTCAGGACAGCAAGCTCCCGAAGCTGAGGCTCTCGCTAGCCTTTCGAAAGTAATCAATGTAAGTCCTGAATGGTTTACCCGGCCCCTTCCCCAGAAAGGGTCGCTTCCTTTATTTCGAAGCAATGCCTCGGCGCACGTAGCTGCACGAGCGATGCTTGAAGCTCGTCTTGAATGGACACAGGATATCGTCTTGGCGATGAATGAGTTCGTAGACTTCCCGGACATCAACCTGCCGGTAAGGTCGTACACTGATCCACAACAAATCGCCAGTGCCGATATCGAGGAAGCAGCCGATGAATGTCGGGAGCTCTGGGGCCTAGGTCGCCGGGCAATTCCAGACCTTGCACTTGCAGTTGAAGGCGCCGGCGTCATCCTGGTTCGGGAAGAAACGGGAATTGCGCCGATTGAAGGGCTATCGGCATGGAGTCACGCACTTCAGCGCCCACTGATCCTGCTTTCAGCCGATAAGGCGAACGGCTTTCGAAGCCGTTTCGACCTCGCGCATGAGCTTGGTCATCTGATTCTTCATAAAGGCATTGATCGTTCGACTGACCCTGAGCGCTATAAGCTGATGGAATCACAAGCTCACCGGTTTGCTGGCGCGTTCCTACTGCCGGCAGAAACTTTTGCGGCCGACGTGAAAACACCGGTCACGCTCGATAGCTTACTGCTGCTTAAGCAACGCTGGGGCGTTTCGGTCGCGGCCATGATCATGCGTCTTGAAGCGCTCAAGATCATCGACGCCGACGAAAAGCTCTTACTGTTCAAACGGCGCTCTGCCAGGTGGGGAGCCAAGTCGGAACCAGGTGACGACGCCCGTGTGCCTGAGCAACCTCGTTTGCTCAAACGCACAGTTGAGCTCCTTTCATCCTCTGGCGTGATGCCACTCGAATCCGTCAGCGGGTACATCGGTTTAGCCGCAAACGATGTTGAAAAGCTAGCAGGATTACCCGAGCACTACCTTTCTGGCAAAGCGTCAGTGTTCCATCTGGCGAAGCTGAAAAGCATGGTTTCAGGTGATCCTTCGATCAAAGCTGGTGAGGCAGTCGTACTTCCCTTTAATCGACGCGGGTGAACCGCGCCTGGTTTCATTCGTAGCGGGCCTCCCGGCCCGCTCAGTCACTTGAAGGATGCTCTTCGATATCTTTGAAAAGCTCCAACGCCTCTTCATCCGAAATTCCTCGCATTAACAGTTCGTAGCTTTTCACCTCGTCTGCTGTCGGGACAGTGAGGTCAGGGATCGATCGAATTCCATCAGCAATATCTCTTCGACTGATCTCCACGGTACTGACCATTCCGGCGTTCATATCGTAGGAAAGTGAACCGCATTCCTGATTCATGTACCCGACCAATCCTCCAGCCATCATTGCTCCTTCCCGCTTTCTGACCTCATGTTTAGCAAGAGCAACCCGAATGGTCTCGACCTGGATGAACAGGAAATGAGTACGGGCCAAGTCATCCTGGAGCTTCTCCAGCATCAACGGATCGTCTAACAGGGCCTGAATCTCATTGGCTTTCTGCAACGCCGTGAAGTTCGTGTACCCACGGTCACGTTTCAGGTCAGTGAGCTTGAGCTGAAGCCCGGAATTTTTGGCGGTTTTGACATAGCCCTTCGCCTTCTGAATCCACGTCCGCATGACTTCGTACGCACTGAAGATCCACATTTGCGACTGTGCGGCGAGGAAGACCGAGTCATAGGGTGTCGACGTTTCATTAAATTTGGCACGAAGGTACTCGTACTCCAAGCCCATTATAAATTCGTCAACGATAGTCAGGTTCAAAGCCTGACTGACAAGGTTTCTGTCAGTGTCGAACAGTGTCAATGATCTCAATGCCCCACTCAAGGCATGCTGGGGGATGAGATCCGGGGCAAGGTAGGTAGGGCGATAGTCGTGCTCAAAGCTGTATTCATCGTCAATCATGAGCGTTCAACCGTTTTTGGATGATCTAAGACTAGGTATAGATGGACCACACAACAAAACAGATCGGCGGCCTACCTTTGCAGGTGGGTAAACGGCGAGTATGACGACGGATCATACCAAACTCGTTTTTGGGGACATGACGGGCAAACCGCCTGGTGCGGTCCACCCAAAAACCCACGACCAGCAGGTATGCCACTGACATCTTCCACTCGCCTGACTACTCGGACTATGCTTGGGGATAGCCCTTAGCCATTAAGCAATCCCTTACCGCTAAGGATCAGCCCGCTAACATGGAGGTTGGTAGTGAAGTTCGATCTAAGAAATGCGATCAACAGCATATCTGACGTGGTGATGAATCGACCCGCCCCATTGCGCGAATTCGACCAGATCTACATGAAGGTCGCGGACATGGTCATCCAGGCCGAGTACGTCGCAAGGGTCTTCGACGGGAAAAAGGTGGTCTTCGTTGGTGACGGCGATGGGATAGCCCTTTCGGCTGCTCATCTCAAAGCCCAGGAGGTGATCAGTTATGGGCCAACATCAATCACGCTCCTGGATTTCGATGAGCGCATCGTCAACTCGGTACGGCGATTCGGTGAAAAGCTAGCGCCCAAGATCGAAATCACTGCCCATCTTTACAACGTGGCTGACCCCTTACCTGCGGAGCATTTTGGAGCGTACGACGGCTTCCATATCAACCCGCCCTGGGGAGCGAGCAACGGTGGCCAAAGCGTGACTGCATTTCTGGAACGAGGCAGCCAGGCGACCAACGAGCGAGGTCTTGGCATCGTTGTCATTGCCGATGACCCGGATCTTCCCTGGACACAAGAGGTGCTCAGAGATACTCAACTCAGGGCCATTGAGCTGGGTTACGTCGTAGCCGAAATGCTTCCACAGCTTCATCTCTACCACCTCGATGATGCACCGGACCTTCGCTCCTGCTCATGCTTGTTCCGTAGGGTAGTCCCAGGTCTGATGGAAAAGACCTCGGAGGAGCTGTCAGCCGAACGCCTCCGAAACTTCTACGGAAAGGACAATCCGCTGATATACAAGCACGTGCGGGAAACCCCCAGCCTCAATGTGAATCGTGAGGCAGAGCAGCGCTATTCTCTCGAACATTATCAGGAGGTTCCGGATGCCTAACCCGCTTGCGAATGGCCAAGGCGTGATCTTCATGAAGGTAGGGCTTCACGCTTCCGAAACCCTCGAAGATATCGTGGAAAGGAAGCGTCGAGAGTTTGAAGAAGCCGGCTCAATTTTCTGGGGGTACGGAGGAAGCTCCTGCCATCCTCGCACGATGGTCCAGCCCTTCGGCAGGGCTATGCAGGAAGAAGGAAAACACCTCCTGATCATCATGAACGAGATGAACTCCAAGCACTCAGCCCCTCCAGTAGCTGCGTCCCAATACTCTGAAGACGGCGTCGACTGGCAGGCGGTTCCAAGAGGTATCGAGGTACGTGGCTCACGATTCGCGCTTGTTCTGGATGAACTGAAAACGGAGGAGTTTGAGGTCAACCTGAACGACTTCCATGTCGGTGTAGGCCAATCGCGTGGGCGAATTGCAGGCGATTATTTGAAAGGGCAGAACGATAAAGGCTGCCTGATCTATAACGAGCCCCACATTCCACCACCTCCTGAGCAGCAGATCATTAAGCAGATTGGTTTGGTTGCCCGCGTCAAACCCCCTTATGCGGTGTTCCTCAGGGACTGATTGAGGAGACCCAGGGATGGGACGGCTTATCTATTTGACCGGAGCACCAGCTACCGGAAAATCGACGCTCACGGAGGGGTTGGCCAGCTTGCCCAGCCAAGTCCGCGTATTTACCTACAGCAGAGAGCTGACTCGCGTCGTCTCCGAGCGTGTAGGCCAAGTCACACAAGACGATATGCGAGAGAAGTCGGCAGCCCTGATAACGCGCCAAGATGTCGACCGAGTCGACAGGGAGTTGATTGCGGTTGCGGCAGCGCTCAAAAAAGAAGGCGGCAATCTCGTCGTCGACTCTCACCCGGTTACGATCGAAACATTCGGTTTCAGGGTGACTCCATTTGCAAAAGCGCAGTTGCATGACCTCGCGCCAGACGTAATTGTGTGCCTCTATGCGGATGGGCAGGCACTTTCCGACCGAATCAAGGCAAATCCTGCGGGTCGACCGTTGCCGAAGGCAAGTGAGCTGGACCGGCATGTCACCCTTCAATGCGAAATTGCCTCGCTGTATGCGTTCGAGACGGGAGCAGAGCTGTACTTTCTGGACGCAGGGAAATCAGGTGCGGAGGTACTGCAGAATTTCCTCATGGTTTCCAAGCTGCTGCATTCAGACGGCCACTGACAAGTCAGACTCAAAGCCGAACAGATCGAGGGTGACTGGCACAGTAAGGGCGGGCTGGGACTGGCCGCGAAGGCGCGACACGAGGGAACTCCACTCCTTCAAATCACCGCGGGCCGAGACGTCGCTGATACGCTCCAAATCCTTAGGGGTTAAAAGCGAGGGGTCACTGAGCTGTACAGCATATGGGGCCTCCATGGTGGCGGTGAAGCTCACTGCATATTTTCTGGCAGCATTTCCGCTGAGCGCGAAGTTCGCATTTTTTACGACAGCAGTCACCTGCGAAGCACCTAGCGGCTTATCACTGGAGAAATTCCGAAGGTGGGCTGCAGTCACCTCTATCTCTGTTCCACCGCCCAGCCGCTGCTCCGACCTGCAAACCAGGGCGTAGTGGCTCGATTTCCGCCGTCCTGAGGGAAGATCTGCTCGGCTGGTGATCAAGACGTGTTTAGGGAGAGGCACGACGTTACCTCGCCCATCGACCCAACTGTTCCAGACAAAGATGTCTTCAGGGCGAACGTCAATGTCCTTCGGCTTGCTAAACATCGGCGAGAACAGAACCTGCATTTCACCATCAATGGATGCCGCAGCATCACGAGCATTGTCGCCAAGCGACTGGCCAATGCCCCAGAAGAAAAGGCCGTCCCCGAGCTGACGCTCCCACTCCTTGCGACGCACGATAAGGTCCAGGCCTTCGCCTGATTCGACGCCCATTTTGGTCCAGCAGAAAGTGGAAGGGATCATGAGGTATGGGTCCAAGGGTCACATAACAAGGATAAGCGTACCAGAAATCTATTCATTTGTGTAGGTGAATAGCCTATAGTGAATATCATGAATAGCACCAAAATCCAGCACGCCTATAACCAAATCATAGAATCCATCAAGGCGGATTCCCGTAGCGATGCTGAAATATCGAGGCAGAGCGGGGTTTCTCAGCCAACTGTATGGAGGCTCCGCAGTGGCCACAAACCCAGGCTAAGGTACAGCGAGCAATTCAATAAGCTGTGCACCTTCTACGGGGTTAATGAATTGGCCGCACCCTTAGGGCATGGTTCATTGGAGACTGAACTGAAGGATGCAATAATATCCGTATGGGATGGCTCGGATGCTCATGCCCGGGCGTTGATTAAGGTGGTCCGGAGCCTGAAGGGGCTTGCAGCGAACTCTGTCGGTCAATCCGTCCCGCTTTCTGCTCAAGGAGGTCGCAATGCCGGCCACTCAAATTGATCGAATCTTCGGGGCGCTGGAGTCAGCCGGCTATCCCCGTGAATTCCAGAGTTCTCTGCTACCCGACTGGGTGACCAGCGAGATGCTGCAGGATGAGGGAGCGACTCTTGAAGTCGCATCAATCCTGGCCAAGCGACTGGGGCTACGCGTCGCTCCCTTGTTCTCCGACAGTCCTGGGCTGGAAGAACTGCGGCGCCGTGATACCAAGTACAAACGCTCAATTCCCAACAAATCGAAGAACCTTAGCGCGGCGACCTCCCTGGCGATGTTTGCTGCGGAGTCCATTGCCTACGCAACCCCCTACGAATACATCCCCTTTCCACAAGACCCGTTGCAATTCCGGAATGAGATTCTTGGAACAGAAGGTGGGAATTGGTTAGGCCTGCGGAACCTGCTGCAAGCATGTTGGCGTCATGGCGTACCTGTTATCTATCTGGACGAGGTGTGCGAAGGGCTACCCAAGATGGATGGCATGGTCACCATGTTCGAAGGGCGACCTGTCATTATCTTGTCCAAAAAAAGCAAGTCGTGGGCCTGGCAATCCTTCATCATCGCTCATGAGATCGGGCACTGCGCTTTAGGCCATATCGACCCAGATGAGATTTTAATCGACGAGACTTTGGGGGAGCAGTCGTATGCACTGGACGATCCCGATGTAGATGAACAAGCGGCAGATCAGTATGCGATCGCCCTGCTAAACGGTCGAGCAAATGCAACCTACGGCAATGGCACAGGCAACATGTCCGCATTGGGGCTTGCAGATGCGGCCATGCAATATGGCAAGGCAAACCGTGTGGATCCCGGTCATGTGGTACTGAATTTTGCCAAGCACAATGATGCCTGGGCGCTAGGAATGGCGGCAATCAAACTTCTACAGGCGGGTGAAAAACCAGCCGGCATCGTCGTCAACGATCTGCTCTGGCGTTGTATTAGGCCGGATGTTCTCCCTGACGACACCATCGATCTCCTCTACCGTGTGGCTCCAGCCGAATAGGATTTCGCATGGCGCTGAAATTGTTCATCGATAACGACGTGATCCTGAAGCTGGCCCAGTATGGAATGCTGGAGCATCTTCCAAAGCTTTTTACTCGAAGTGAGACGATCCAGGTGTTGGTTCTGGACTCCGCTCGTTACAAGCTGCTGCCTAAGCAGAACCCGCTCAAGCTGTGTAAAAGCGAGGAAGCTGCCGCCCAGATCTCAACGCTGCTGGGCTTGGCGCATAAGATTTCAGCTTCTGAGGTTGATCTGGGTGTCTTGGAACAACTGAACGCCGTGCCTGGGATCGATGCCGGCGAAGCACTGCTCTTTGCCGCCGCCGCTGCGGATGCTGAGTGCGTCGTGTTGACTGGCGACAAGCGCGCGCTAATTGGACTAAGCGAGCACCATCTCGAAGCGATAGCGCCAAGTTTGAGGTGCAAGATCATTACGCTTGAAGGGCTGATCCAGGGTTTCGTTGAGCTTGACCACTCAGGCACACAACACGCGATCCGCTCCAATCCTGCTGTTGATAAGGCCCTATCAATGGTCTTTGGCGTATCGACCGCTGCAACCGAGGAAACCGTGCAGGCAGGACTGAATTCATATGTCGGGCACATTCGCAAATTGCTGGGAGATATGATTAATAACGGCCCACCTTTTGACTGAGTAGCCACCAGACAGCTTTCAGGTTCTCAAGGTGTACTGATTGATCAGTAAACGCGGCGCTTCATGATCCTTGGATGGGCCCTGCCGGCCGCAGCACAGCAGGGACGATGCAACTGTAGGTCGAGGTGATCGGGCATACCTAACTAGCAAAAAACCTCAAAAACAAAGGCTCGACAGCCGCAGCTGAAGCAGCTCTGGTGTTGCATCTATTGCAATCCCAAGGAGGATCCGGCCCTATCAACCCGGCTTCTTAGGCCTACCTGTGAAATCGATGTACTCAAAAAATGCCTTACTCGTTTCTTGCTCACTAAGTTTTTCAACCACCGGTTTTCGGGTAGACTTTCTTGGAGTGCGAGCGGCCGGCACTTCAATTTGCTGCTGCGCTAACCGTTCGGCCTTGGTCAACGCCGAGTCGAAAACCCTCGCGACCATGCGCTGGTGTCGCTCATCTTTGGTGAATTTTACCACGTTGCTCTTATATGCAGCTGGCAGGTCAAATGGGCATTTCAGGTCAAGTCGAATAGAAGACTGTCCGCTTCCCAATGAATCGGTGTGCAAATCTTCCACATCTTTAGCATTGCTTGTATATGCGGCCGAACGATAAGCGTGCGCGAGATCCGGCTGTTCAATCCAGTTTCGACCATCGTTACGGCACTCTATATATGCCAGGCACAATAACTGTACTGCAAGTCTTTTAATTCCGAAGGTGTAGCGATACAGATCCCCTGCAAAGTCACCAGCCCCCGGCCGGATACAGCCATTGCTAACCCTTACGCACTCTTGAACATAGTCAGCCCATTGCTCACTACCAGGCGGATCTGGCAACATGATGCGAGGTTGAGAGAGCAATCGCTGTTTGTCTTCACTATTACGCCCCAGTAATTTATGCACTAAACTGTAATTACCTGCATATAACGACGGCGGCCCAATCGAAGCCATCGTTACAAGAATTTCTGTAATTTTCGCAGTACCTACGCCCGTATTAAAAAACTGAGTTTCGTCGAGAATTGCGAGTGCGACACCATCTCTGGCGGCTCGCCTTCTAGCCTCTGTTAGGAACTTTTGTCGACTTCCGCTCGGAGGTTCGGATTTACCAAATAGATAGTCCATCAGCAGGCTTTTTCCACTGACTTTTTCTTTCGCGCTGGCATACCAGTGAGACGCCAATTTTATATACCCATCGAAATGGGACGAATAAAACTCCATAGGTTCAGGCATTACTTTTCGAAGCGCAGCAATCGTGCGACTTTTTCCAACTCCTGCTAGTCCAGTTAGGCATATAGGATAAACATCAGCTTCAGGCGGAGTGTAAATTCTAGACACATACTCAACCTCGCTAGCAAATATTTCATCAAAGTGCAACTTTGCTCTACCGACCATCTCTTGGATGAACTGGATTGAAAATTGGTTAGGTAGGAAAATTTCCATGAGCGCCTTTTCCAGAATCGTGGCACCTATTTGAGGTTGATACTCAGTCAATGACAAGACCGGTGCCGGCCTCACGGTTATCCTGTCCCGGATAGCAATGGGGTCCAATGAAGAACTGAAGCGCTCGTGAAGTAGCCCGTTCATTTCGATTTACCCATAAATTTTTTGTAGTCAGCAGTATCACGCTTGACTGCAGCATTTTTTGGAGCCCGCCCGGTTCTGCGTACTCCTGCTCCCCCGTCCTCACCGGTTACTTCCCAAACCCTATCGTTATAGTACGACTGTGCAGCTACACCCTGCGCTAAAAATGCATTTACACTATCACGCTGTAGTTTATTAACAGCTTGTAATTCCCATAGAGAGATGTCGGAGTCACCCTCTAGAGTGCGGATAGACTTGACCATGTCAAGTTCATACAAGCGACCATCAACCTCAATCCAGATGTGCCGTACGCACATGGTAAGAACATATACCTGGGCAGGTATCACACTGGTTTTAGCCACTCTGTCGAAAACACCGGTGGCGACTAGCTCTGGCGATTTATATTTGCGCCCGTAAAAATAGACGGCGTCTTGACGAATGGAGGCCGGATGTTTATCCAAAAAGGTTCTGACCGCAGTATCAAATTGCATTCCAACCGACGAGTCACGTCCTCGACGGCTCCAATAATTCCAGATCCCCAGCGGCGATGGCGTCACGCCCGCAACGTACATCCTTTCGTCCATGCGCCCACTCGCGTTAGATGTGCTGTTATCTTTCAAGACCTGGATGATTTCTCTCTTAGACATCTGAACGAAATTCAACGCACTTTGAAAATAGCCCGGCTGTGCCAAAATCTGCTTATCACGGGGGTGAGAAGACTCAATTGAGGCCTTCGATTGGCCCGAAAAGACTGGAGTTGTCTCAAAGGTTCCCAACCAATTAATTCCCGCTTCAACATCGAATGTCGAGCCAGGACCTCGATCAAAAATAATACTACCTGTGACACCCTCACAGGGCCACTCATCTTTAGTAATTGGGCAACCGAACAACTCGCAAAATTTATCCTTCCTCAAGGCCATCGAGAACAGGCACATGCGGTAAGCGGCCAAGGTTTCCTTACCTTCAGCAAACCCGATGCCGACAATTGCACCGGATAAAACACAAACAGCTCGAACGACACAAAATCCGTCCACAGCACTACCTTCTGTAACGCCGGTTAATTTCTCAGAAACATAGTAACCGTCGAACTCAACAACCTGATTGACGTTCTGTACACGCTCAGAAAAACTTCCGATATCGCCCGACTTTGCCCGTGTAGAGTGTTTCCCACGCACCCCAACTGACCTAGAATTCTCAGTAAAGTGCTTTTCAATACGGTATCGAATCTGAGACTCGGATGGAAATGGAAGTCCCTTGGGGTGAATAAACTTCTTAGTATCACCACTCTTAACCGCAACGCAACCGAAGTCCTTTGTAAGAATTTCACTATATATTCTCGCCTTGGTTTTGTAAGGCGATCTATAGGCTATATACCCAGCAATAATTTTTTTCACCATATCCGCATTGGATGCGTAGCCCTGGTGCTTACCGGCTCGGCCAACTTTACGCTTTCGATTTTGAGCAAGCCTATCCCAAGTACCAATTCTGTGAAGTGGAGGCATCAATGCCCACTTGTTTCTGCCAA
The DNA here is from genome assembly GCF_054889225.1 of Pseudomonas sp. X10. Lineage (NCBI taxonomy): Bacteria > Pseudomonadati > Pseudomonadota > Gammaproteobacteria > Pseudomonadales > Pseudomonadaceae > Pseudomonas > Pseudomonas sp. X10. The sequence goes on from NZ_CM142677.1 coordinate 5,693,734, forward strand.
AAATGATGTACGTATAAAACCAGAGGCGTAGCCGTGATGCATTTTGTTGAGGCTTTTTTTGCTTGGCGTGCGCATTGATAATGGCATCGGGGTTTTCGCTGGCCAAAATTTCATGATGACGTTGCACTAACTCGGCAATCGCAAAAAACCGCCGGTTCACCTTTACCTCATAGGACTCTTTGATAGAAGAACGTCGACGTTCGAGATCATATATGGCCAAACCCTCAATGGGGCCTAGCCAAGGAGGGTACATCTCTACCTCTCCCAATTCTTCAATCAGCCCTGCCTCGAGGCCCTCTTCAAAATCGATACTGGTAAGCGTGATCAGGGAGGCTGAGAGTTCTTTCCCGTTATCAAAAAAGTGGATCATCCTTGCTCGATTATTGTCAGCATCATTTTTCAGAAGGTAATAGGTGACTCCCTTCGAAAGACTGAGGTATCCACCAGGTGCGATCAGTCGTGCTCCAGTGATCACGAGGCATGCTCCTGAAAGAGTGAGCTATATACGTCCAGCAGGTCGCCGCCATCCGTGTCGAGGGGATGATCGATGAGGAAGGGCTTGAGGAAATTGACGATCAGGCGCCGCTCCCAGATGTCCTGATAAATACGCGCGATAAATTGGTCAGGAGCTCCCCAGCGGGCGCCGTACTCCAAGGCTACGTATGCAACGGGATTGCCGAGCCGCACAGTTTCCGCCACATCTGCGCTGAAATCCCCAAGCAAGGCCGGCGGATGTTTTAGCAGCAAGCCGTGCATAGGGAAGATCAGATCCAGGTTTGCCTGCACGACCTTGGTGATGGTGTCCAGCGAGAGCTGCAGCGTTCTGATACCGGCACTGGAATAGTAGGTGCTCTCGAGCTCAGCACGCTGAAGAGCGTATTCCTGATCGAGCCTCTGCTGGACAGGTGTTTTAGCTTCAGACAAGCGACGCTCTGCAAAGGCGGCATCGCGGTCTTTGATGCTCCAGTTCACCGCATAAGGCGTTCCATCCGCTCGGAGCAGGTAGAGCAGCAAATCACCTTGGTAGGGAAATGGCATCCTGCGCGAAACGCCGTCATGCATGTGTACCGTCACCTCAGCATGCTTGAAGCCCATCTCTTTTGCGATCGTCGTGGTTCCGCGGAGGGGTGGGGGAAAGGTGCCTTTGGCTAGTGGGTGTCCCTTGAGCGGATGAGCGAAATCATACGGCCATAGCATTTTCTGCTCGTGGATATCGATCAAGCCGGGGTGGTACAGAGCGAGTTGGGTGAAGACTCGTTCGGGGCTCGAGAGCGCGTGAACAGCTCGGCCGAGCTTCCGGCTGTTGAGTTGAGTAATACGAGAGTTCTTCGGCGCTTCCCTGGGGACCGCCAGCGTGGACGGGGTGTAGGGGCCCCCCCAGTGAAATCGTCCTTGCCGATACATGATGAGCTCGTATTTTTGCTGCATGTTCATTTAAGCATTCCATTCGTCTCGGCTAAAACTGCCGTCTTGCAGCTGGGGATAAGTACTCAGCTGTACGGCAAGCCCTTGCCTAGCGGGCAGGCGACAAGATTCGAGCTGTGGATAAAGCTCAGCATCTTGTGGATGAACGAAGCCCTGCAGGACTTGACGTCCCGCATGCAAGGGATGGACAATGGGCTGGCAAACGGTGAAATTTGCTTTATCCACAGGGGCCCAAGGTCGCACTTGGGCTTTTGTCCATCTGGCTTCAATAGCTCGCACTACAGAGCTACAACTAGTCAGATCTCATAGACCAACCTCTCTAAGTTCTGTTTAATAGAACTTTCTCTAGGATATTCCGGCCGGACTTCTGATTCCGACTCGATTAACCTTCCTATGCTACTGCTTCTAATTGTCTGATGACAATAGAAAAATTTCGCTCCTTCCTCTCGACTAATAGCGATTCGCGCCACATGAGTGGTGCTAATTACATTTAAGAATTTAAAACATACTTTCTATTCACTTATTTGCCTTCTAACGCAAAGCACTCATCTAGTATGATTTCTATCTAGCTTCCGAGTTGAAGTCATGCTTAATGAATACGGCTGTGTACTGCGTTGGCTTTCAGATGAGACGTTTTTTAGTATCTGCAGCCGCCAGCATATCTTTCAAGGAAATATCAAATCAGCTTCTACAACAGCGTGGTTGTTCGATGGTGATAAGGCTGGCGTTGCTCATGATTTCCCATTCAATCTTGATGCATTACAAGGGGAGATCAAGGCAACATGGGGGGATGCAACTTCAATCATTCTTGATCACACAATCTTGCCGCTCTTCTTTCCCTTCCAGTCCCGAGCGCACGTGGAAGAGGTAATCGAGGCTCTCAGAAGCCCAAGATTAGGATCGCTGAAATACCGATTGGGGCTACTCACTGGCCGCTTCGGTGCTGAGCATCCACTTAAGGCCTGCAGTGCCTGCATGATTTCAGATCGCTCGGCTTGCGGAGTTGCCTACTGGCATCTGACTCATCAGTATCCTGGAATTGTACTTTGCCCTATACATCATTTACCTCTCCGAGAAAGCACTAAAAACCGTCAGTGGTCCGGCCGATTTCAGTGGTTACTGCCGGATGAAGACGTCTTGGCTCCCGAGAGTAGCCTCGAGCTTACAGACCATGAAATACAATCCCTCGAAGGCTTGGGACAAGGGATATTGCAGCTTGCAAATTACGGATTTGGAAAGAGTTTCAATCCCGATACTGTCAGCCGGACTTATCGGTATGCCCTATCCCGGCGAGCAGATCACGAGCAGGACCAAGCAGGCTGTGGCGAGTCATTCGCACGCTACACGACACTCCTACAGCGTCATCCTCCTCTGACATCGCTGCCGACGACAGGCGCCGGTGCAGCGGCTCTGCTTGGACAGCTTACCCGTTCACCACGAGGCTACTGCCATCCCCTCAAGCACTTGATCCTGATTTCATGGCTCTTCGGGTCATTGGACCTGTTCGTCTCTATGTATGATCAGCAAGCGAAAGCGGAGTGCTCAGACTCAGTCCCCTCGCTACCGATTGAGTCCAGAATAAAAAACGGCGTCCTTCAAAAAAAGCCACCTACTCGAGGCACTCTAAAATTCCGCAGACCGAAAATTCTGAAAGACCCCATCCGGTTATCGATACTAGAAAGACTCGCGGATGGCGCGGACAAAAAATCGATTTGCTCTGACTTCAACATCAGCATTTCTACAGTCAATAAGTTAATTAGCAGCGAACCTGCTATTCGTGAGAGTTGGGAAAACCAAAGGAAACTCTCTTTGCTCATTAAATATAGAATGACTTGGCTTTCTACAACAGAGCGCTTACCCGACGCGGGGGTAAAACGAATTCGCTCAAAGATCCCTCATATTTATGCCTGGCTATATCGTAATGACCTTCAGTGGCTTCAGGGTCTGATTGATACGATTCCAAAAGAGCGGTATGGGAATAACTCTAAGGTGGATTGGTTAGAGCGTGACCGTCAAATGTCCGAAGCTATCAAGGCTTCATTCAATACCGGCACTGAGGTTTGGATCAGCAAGGTAGATTTGAACCTACGGTTTCCTGGCTTAGCGCAGGCCTTACAACATGACAAACATTACCCACTCACTAAACTTCTTGTGCGCCAACTCACCGGCAAGCAATGTAAAAAGGTCGGTGATGTATGTGAAGAGCTGCCAGAGCAGAGATTCTCTGGTTCTCCATCCTCAGGCGTCACTGCTGAGGCACCGCTTACCCGTGAGCATGATACTTGAGCTGATCGATCCGCTTGAACGTCTCGTACAGAGAAATCATGTCGCCTTGGGCCATGACTTCTAGCGGCGAACGCCCTTCAAAAAAGGCATTGCCGTTCTGCAAACGGGGGAAGCTTGTGACATTCGCCTGGTTGGTGAACACCTCGCGAAGTGACGCGTGCATGCCAAGCACTAGCCCAATTCGTTGCTGCTGGTCTTGGTCTAGCCTCCGCACTGCACCTGGATCAGCTGCAGCCCTGCGCAACGTCGACGGAGAAATCCGAAGTATTTTGCAGGCCTGATCAGGCGAGGCCTGCCAGGCGCTGATGATTCGGAGCGCAGCCTTCAGGCCCACCGACGCTTGCTCTTGAGTAAGTAGCTGGTCGCTCATCGTTCTCTCCGATACCCTACTCAGCTCAGTCTACATCTGCCGCACTCGGCGTGTAAGCGATGGGGCACACGCTACAGCCTACGAGTCCTCACCAGGGGAACTCCAGGAAGAGCCATTACCGTTACAGGGTTCAACTGGTAGCCCTTGCTCTTGGTATGCTCGAGGTTGCAGCACGGGTAGATCTTCTGCCGGCGCCTGTAGATGCCGTCATGGCTCTGGTCTTCTGCGGATAGTGGGCTGGACTGTGGGCAAGACCAGATGCCCACCCCGTGTTCATACCTCTCCTCGACGAAGTTCGCCGACTCAACGCCTCCCGCGCGGTAGCTGCTCCACAGCGACTCAATTGGTCGTGCAGCGCCTATGATCGAACTCATGTCGTGGGCAAATCCATCACAGCGTTCATAAACCCTCACGAGCGCGGCACTTATCTGAGCATTGATGCCGGCAACAACGGGGGCACTAGTTTTCAACCGTGCCGACTCGAGAACGTGCGTCAGTGCAGTCAGTTCCTCATAGGCTGACTGCACTTGAACTGCTGACTCTCCCTGCAGGTCCTCAAGAAGAGCACCGGCTCTCCTGAGAGCTATGCGAACTGCACCGTCATCTGGAATGTGTTGAGGCGAGGTGCAGAGGTGGTGATAGAGCACGGCACGGCGCAATGCTGCTGGATCTTCATTCACCTCTGAAGACGCTGATGCTAGATGCCGGTCACCGCATTTCTTCCACATTACATCCAGGTCATGTCCCATGCGCGTGAATGGCCGGGTGCAATACGGACAACGACTTTGCAAGACCACATTGTGCTTGTGGCAGACGTTTACGTATGGAGCACCGTAGCGGCGCCAGTAGGAAAAACCCAGTGACTCAAGATCTTCCCGGACGCACTCTGGACAGAATGCCGCTTCCCACTCGCTGAACCGCTCGCCCTCGGAGACATACTGCTGGCCTGAGTACGAGTGGTCCCAGTGACCTTTGAAGACATGCGTCGCAGCCATCATCGTATGGCCTTGAAGCAGCCGGTTGAAGCCGTAGCATCCAGGCCATCCAAGTGCCTCTGCAAGGCCCTTTACCTCAATCGTTTTGAGCACATGTCGCGTCGCGAGCTTGTCGAAGATCCCCATGTTGCCCGCACGCCAGTTGAGGTGCAGGTTACGTCTGACGTACGAGGCGAGCGATTCATCGGGTTGGATTTGGAGAGGCATGGATGAGCGTCGACACAGGGTTGCGGTGAGCGCAACAGCTGAAAGGAGGTGCGCAACGAAGAAGGGAGCCGGTTAAGGCTCCCTCCGTCAGCGACAGTTTTTATTGCGGTGCGACAGTTTTAATTCTCAGAAACCAGTTTAATTCCCAAAATCTACGACTTATTCCACAGTCACCGATTTCGCCAGGTTACGCGGCTGGTCGACGTCGGTGCCCTTGAGTACGGCCACGTAGTACGACAGCAGTTGCAGCGGGATGGTGTAGAGGATCGGCGCCAGGGCATCGACAATGTGCGGCATATTGATCACATGGGTGCCTTCACCGTTGCTCATGCCCGCTTGCTTGTCAGCGAACACCACCAGCTCACCGCCGCGGGCGCGGACTTCCTGTAGGTTGGACTTGAGCTTCTCCAACAGTTCATTGTTCGGCGCCACGGTGACCACCGGCATGTCGCTGTCGACCAGCGCCAGCGGGCCATGCTTGAGCTCGCCCGCCGGGTAGGCTTCGGCGTGGATGTAGGATATTTCCTTGAGCTTGAGCGCCCCCTCCATGGCCACCGGGAACTGTGCCCCACGGCCCAGGAACAAGGTGTGGTGCTTGTCGGCGAACAGCTCGGCCGTCTTCTCGACAATCGAGTCCATCGCCAACGCCTCGCCCAAACGAGCCGGCAAGCGGCGCAGTTCCTCGACCAACTCGGCTTCGACACCGGCCTCGAGGGTGCCACGTACTTGGCCCAAGGCCAGGGTCAGCAGCATCAACGAAACCAGCTGGGTGGTGAAGGCCTTGGTCGAGGCTACACCGATTTCCGGGCCGGCCAAGGTCAGCAAGGTCAGGTCGGATTCGCGTACCAGCGAGCTGATGCCCACGTTGCAGATCGCCAGGCTGCCCAGGAAGCCCAGCTCCTTGGCATTGCGCAAGGCGGCCAGGGTATCGGCGGTCTCGCCGGACTGGGAGATAGAGACGAACAGGGTATCGGGTTGCACCACCACTTTGCGGTAACGGAATTCGCTGGCCACTTCCACCTGGCAAGGGATGCCTGCCAAGCCTTCCAGCCAGTACCGGGCTACCATGCCTGCATGGTAGCTGGTACCACAGGCAACAATCTGCACATTACGGACCTTGGCGAACAGCTCGGCAGCCTGCGGGCCGAAGGCCTGAACCATGACATGATCCTTGCCCAGGCGGCCTTCCAGAGTGCGCTGCACCACGGTGGGCTGCTCGTGGATTTCCTTGAGCATGAAGTGGCGGTAAGTGCCCTTGTCGGCAGCTTCTGCGCCTTCGTGGTACTGCACCGCCTCACGCTGTACCTGCTGGCCAGCCTGGTCCCAGATGGTCACTTGGTCACGGCGGATCTCAGCGATATCGCCCTCTTCCAGGTACATGAAGCGGTCGGTGACCTGGCGCAGCGCCAGTTGGTCGGAGGCCAGGAAATTCTCGCCATGGCCAAGACCGATCACCAATGGGCTGCCGCTGCGCGCCGCCACCAGGCGGTCCGGTTGTTTCGCGCTGATCACCGCTAGGCCGTAGGCGCCATGCAGTTGCTTGACCGTCGCCTTCAGGGCATCGGCCAGGTTCGGCACGGTTTTCAGGGTATGGTGGATCAGGTGGACGATGACCTCGGTGTCGGTCTCCGACTCGAACACGTAACCCAGGTCCTTGAGCTCTTCACGCAGGGCTTCGTGGTTCTCGATGATGCCGTTGTGCACCACCGCGACGTCGTGGCCCGAGAAGTGCGGGTGGGCATTGCCCTCAGTCGGCGCGCCATGGGTTGCCCAACGGGTGTGAGCGATGCCCAGCTGGCCAGCGAGGGGTTCGGCCGCGACCGCTGCTTCCAGCTCGCTGACTTTGCCAATGCGGCGGCGGCGTTCCAATTGGCCCTGCTGGGTATAGACCGCCAGGCCGGCGCTGTCGTAACCGCGGTATTCCAGGCGCTTGAGGCCTTCGATGAGGATAGTTGTGATATTGCGCTCAGCAACGGCACCGACGATTCCACACATAGAGAGTTGCTCCTAGCTGATAGCGGCGCAGATCAAGTTGATGCCGCGGGCTTGAATGTGTTCGCGTACCTCGGCAGGCAAGCGTTCATCTGTAATCAGGGTGTTCACGCTGCTCCAAGGCAGCTCGACGTTCGGGATCTTTCGCCCGACCTTGTCGGACTCGACCATCACGATCACCTCACGGGCCGCTTCCGCCATGACCCGGCTCAGGCCGAGCAGTTCGTTGAAGGTCGTCGTACCGCGCTCCAGGTCGATGCCGTCGGCACCGATGAAGAGTTGGTCGAAATCGTAAGAGCGTAGTACCTGCTCGGCGACCTGACCCTGGAACGACTCCGAATGCGGGTCCCAGGTGCCTCCCGTCATCAGCAGCACCGGTTCGTGCTCCAGTTCGCTCAGGGCGCGGGCGACATTCAGCGAATTGGTCATGACCACCAGGCCTGGCTGATGCCCCAGCTCGGGAATCATTGCCGCAGTGGTGCTGCCACTGTCGATGATAATCCGGGCATGCTCGCGGATGCGGCCTACCGCCGCCCGCGCGATCGCCTGTTTGTAGAGGGACACTGGTTGAGCCGGGTCGCTGATCAGCTCCTGCGGCATGGTCACCGCCCCACCATAGCGGCGCAGCAACAAGCCATTGGCTTCCAGCGCAGCGAGATCCTTGCGGATGGTCACTTCCGAGGTTTCGAAACGCTTGGCCAATGCGTCGACACTCACCTCGCCCTGTTCATTGAGCAGAGCCAGGATGTTATGGCGGCGTTGTGGAGTGTTACGTTTCGACATGGCGCTTTAAGTTTCGATTCGAAAGATAATGATTGCAATCAAAACCTAAAGTACGCATCTCGTCAAGCTGAACAGACAAATCTCGAATGTGGATAACTTGATCCACAGGGCTTGGCAGCGGCGCAAAGAAAAAGCCGACTTATTCACATAAGTCGGCTTTTTAGGTTCGGCTGTGGATAGCTTATTGCTTCTTCAGCTTCTCTGGCCGCTTCCAACCGTCGATGTTGCGTTGGCGGGCACGCGCAACAGCCAGCTGCTTGACCTCGACAGCCTGGGTAATGGTCGAACCCGCCGCAGTGGTCGCGCCCGCCTGGATTTCCACAGGCGCGACCAACGAGTTGTTGGAGCCGATGAAGACATCCTCGCCCAGTACGGTCTTGAACTTGTTGGCACCGTCATAGTTGCAGGTAATGGTGCCAGCGCCAATATTGGTGCGGGCACCGACTTCAGCATCGCCCAGGTATGTCAGATGTCCGGCCTTGGCACCCTCGCCGAGGTGGGCGTTCTTCAGTTCGACAAAGTTACCCACATGGGCGCGGGCTTCCAGTACGCTGCCAGGACGCAGGCGGGCGAATGGGCCCGCATCGCTGCCTTCACCCAGCACCGCGCCTTCCAGGTGGCTATTGGCCTTGACCACCACCCCCTTGCGCAAGGTGCTGTTCTTGATGACGCAATTCGGTCCAATCTGTACATCGTCCTCGATGATCACCGTGCCCTCGAGAATGACGTTGATATCGATCAGTACATCGCGACCAACCCTCACCTCGCCACGCACATCGAAACGCGCCGGATCTCGCAGGGTCACGCCTTGGGCCATCAAGCGACGCCCCTCACGCAGCTGGTAGTGGCGCTCGAGCTCAGCCAGTTGGCGACGGTCGTTGGCACCCTGCACTTCCATCGGGTCCTGCGGCTGTTCGGTGGCAACCACCAGACCGTCGCCCACCGCCATCGCAATCACGTCGGTCAGGTAGTACTCGCCCTGCGCATTGTCGTTGGACAGGCGGCCAAGCCAGTCGGCAAGACGCGCTGCTGGCACCGCGAGAATACCGGTATTGCCTTCCTTGATGGCTTTCTGTGCTTCGCTAGCGTCTTTGTGCTCGACGATCGCCGCCACCTGGCCCTTTTCATCGCGAACTATGCGTCCGTAGCCGGTTGGATCATCAAGGTTGACGGTGAGCAGCCCCAGTTGCTCGGCGCTGACCTTGGCCAGCAACCGTTGCAAGGTCTCTACTTCGATCAGTGGCACATCACCGTAGAGGATCAGTACGGTATCGGCACTCAAGGCTGGCAGCGCCTGGGCTACGGCATGGCCGGTGCCGAGTTGTTTATCCTGGAGCACGAAATTCAGATCATCAGCGGCCAGACGCTCGCGCACCAGCTCAGCGCCGTGGCCTATGACCACGTGGATACCCTGGGGCTGCAACTGACGCGCAGTATGAATAACGTGGCCAAGCATGGAGTTGCCAGCAACGGGGTGCAGGACCTTGGGCAGCGCGGAACGCATGCGAGTCCCTTGGCCTGCGGCGAGAATAACGATATCGAGTGACATTGACTGGCTACCAATCCTGGGCGGTCAGCGAAAATGACCGGAAGATGAATGACGAAAAAAGAAAAAGGGTAGCCGATGGCTACCCCTTTTCTCAATCTGCCTGAAGCGAACGGTATCAGCCGCCGTACTTCTTGCGGATCTGCTGGACGGTGCGCAGCTGGGCTGCGGCCTCGGCCAGGCGTGCGGACGCGGCACTGTAGTCGAAATCCGCGCCTTTTTCATGCAGGGCCTTCTCGGCGGCCTTGACGGCATCCTGAGCGGAAGCCTCGTCCAGGTCTGCAGCACGTTGCACGGTATCGGCAAGCACCTTGACCATGTTCGGCTGCACTTCGAGGAAACCACCGGAGATGTAGAACACCTCACGGTCGCCACCCTGCTTGGTCAGCGTGATCGGACCCGGCTTGAGATTGGTGATCAGCGGCGCGTGGCCTGGGGCGATGCCAAGATCACCCAGGTTACCGTGCGCAACTACCATCTCGACCAGACCGGAGAAAATTTCCCCTTCCGCACTGACGATATCGCAATGGACTGTCATAGCCATCTGCTTGCCTCAACCTGGTTAGCGCCCCTTGCGGGGCGCCTGGATTACAGTTTCTTGGCTTTCTCGATCGCTTCGTCGATGCTGCCGACCATGTAGAACGCCTGCTCTGGCAGGTGGTCGTAATCACCCTTGAGGATGCCGCTGAAGCCAGCGATAGTGTCTTTCAGCGAAACGTACTTGCCTGGCGAGCCAGTGAAGACTTCGGCCACGAAGAACGGCTGGGACAGGAAGCGCTGGATCTTACGAGCACGGGCAACCAGTTGCTTGTCGGTTTCGGACAGTTCGTCCATACCGAGGATCGCAATGATGTCCTTCAGCTCTTTGTAACGCTGCAGCACGTACTGAACGCCACGAGCGGTCTCGTAGTGCTCGACGCCGATCACGTTCGGGTCCAGCTGACGGGAAGTCGAGTCCAGTGGGTCGACCGCTGGGTAGATACCCAGGGAGGCGATGTCACGGGACAGTACGACAGTGGCGTCCAAGTGGGCGAAGGTGGTCGCTGGCGACGGGTCGGTCAAGTCGTCCGCAGGTACGTATACGGCCTGGATCGAGGTGATCGAACCTTCCTTGGTGGAGGTGATGCGCTCTTGCAGAACGCCCATCTCTTCAGCCAGGGTCGGCTGGTAACCTACTGCCGAAGGCATACGGCCCAGCAGTGCGGATACTTCGGTACCGGCCAGGGTGTAACGGTAGATGTTGTCGACGAACAGCAGAACGTCGTTACCTTCGTCACGGAACTTCTCAGCCATGGTCAGACCGGTCAGCGCTACGCGCAGACGGTTTCCTGGTGGCTCGTTCATCTGACCGTAGACCAGGGCAACCTTGTCCAGAACGTTGGAATCCTTCATCTCGTGGTAGAAGTCGTTACCCTCACGAGTACGCTCACCCACACCGGCGAACACGGAATAACCGCTGTGCTCGATGGCGATGTTACGGATCAGTTCCATCATGTTTACGGTCTTACCGACACCGGCACCACCGAACAGACCAACCTTACCACCCTTGGCGAACGGGCAAACCAGGTCGATAACCTTGATGCCGGTTTCCAGCAGGTCGTTGCCGCCTGCCTGGTCAGCGAAGGAAGGAGCGTCGCGGTGGATACCCCAGCGCTCTTCTTCACCGATTGGGCCGGCTTCGTCGATCGGGTTACCGAGGACGTCCATGATACGGCCCAGGGTCGCTTTACCGACTGGTACGGAAATGGCTGCGCCCGTGTCGGAAACGTCCAGACCGCGCTTCAAGCCTTCGGTCGAGCCCATCGCAATAGTACGAACCACGCCGTCGCCCAGCTGCTGCTGAACTTCCAGGGTGGTTTCCGCGCCTTGAACTTTCAGCGCGTTATAAACACTCGGCACGGCGTCGCGTGGGAATTCCACGTCGATGACGGCGCCGATGATCTGAACGATACGTCCGCTACTCATAGCTGGATCCTCTGAATATTTGAACCGTTAAACCGCGGCAGCGCCGCCGACGATTTCCGAGATCTCCTGGGTGATCGCAGCCTGACGCGCCTTGTTGTAGATCAGCTGGAGGTCGCTGATCAGGTCACCGGCGTTGTCTGTGGCATTCTTCATGGCGATCATCCGGGCAGCCTGTTCGGCCGCGTTGTTCTCGACCACCGCCTGGTAGACCTGCGACTCCACGTAACGCACCATCAAGCCGTCCAGCAGCTCCTTGGCGTCAGGTTCGTAGAGGTAGTCCCAGTGGTGCTTGAGTTCTTGATCCGGGGTTGCCACCAACGGTACCAACTGCTCGACCGTCGGTTGTTGCGTCATGGTATTGATGAACTTGTTCGACACCACGGACAGGCGGTCGATACGACCGTCCAGGTAAGCGTCCAGCATGACCTTGACGCTGCCGATCAGATCATTGATCGACGGCTCTTCGCCCAGGTGGCTGATCGCTGCAACGACGTTACCGCCGAAGCTGCGGAAAAACGCCGCACCCTTGCTGCCGACTACGCACAGGTCGATTTCGATACCCTGCTCGCGGTTGGCATTCATGTCCTTGACCAGGGCCTTGAACAGGTTGGTGTTCAAGCCACCGCACAGACCACGGTCACTGCTCACTACGACATAACCGACGCGCTTTACATCACGCTCGATCATGAACGGGTGGCGGTATTCCGGGTTGGCGTTGGCCAGATGACCGATCACCTGGCGGATACGCTCCGCATAAGGACGGCTAGCAGCCATGCGCATTTGAGCCTTGCGCATCTTGCTGACCGCCACTTTTTCCATGGCGCTGGTAATTTTTTGCGTGCTTTTGATGCTCGCAATCTTACTGCGAATCTCTTTTGCGCCTGCCATGTATCACCTATCAGGTTAGCAAGCGGGGGCCAGAAACCCCCACCGCGGCTTACCAGGTTTGGGTGGCCTTGAACTTCTCGATACCGGCTTTGATGCCAGCGTCGATTTCGTCGTTGAAGTCACCCTTCACGTTGATCTTGGCCATCAGTTCGGCGTGATCACGATTGAAGTAGGCGATCAGCGCTTGTTCGAAGCTACCGACCTTGGCGATTTCAACGTCGGTCAGGAACCCACGCTCAGCGGCATACAGCGACAGCGCCATGTCCGCGATGGACATTGGAGCGTATTGCTTCTGCTTCATCAGCTCGGTAACACGTTGACCGTGCTCGAGCTGCTTGCGGGTGGCTTCGTCCAGGTCAGAAGCGAACTGGGCGAATGCAGCCAGTTCACGGTACTGAGCCAGGGCGGTACGGATACCACCAGAGAGCTTCTTGATGATCTTGGTCTGAGCGGCACCACCTACGCGGGATACCGAAACACCGGCGTTCACTGCTGGGCGGATGCCCGAGTTGAACATGGCCGATTCCAGGAAGATCTGACCGTCGGTGATGGAAATCACGTTGGTCGGAACGAACGCGGAAACGTCGCCAGCCTGGGTTTCGATGATCGGCAGCGCGGTCAGGGAACCGGTTTTGCCAGTTACAGCGCCGTTGGTGAACTTCTCGACGTACTCTTCGGAAACGCGCGATGCACGCTCCAGCAGACGGGAGTGGAGATAGAACACGTCGCCTGGGTACGCTTCACGTCCTGGTGGACGGCGCAGCAGCAGGGAGATCTGACGATAAGCAACGGCCTGCTTGGACAGGTCATCGTATACGATCAGCGCGTCTTCACCGCGGTCACGGAAGAACTCGCCCATGGTGCAACCGGCGTATGGCGCCAGGAATTGCAGAGCGGCGGATTCCGAAGCACTGGCAACCACCACGATGGTGTTGGCCAGGGCGCCGTTTTCTTCCAGCTTGCGAACGATGTTGGCAACGGTGGAACGCTTTTGGCCGACGGCTACATAAACACAGAAAATACCGCTGTCTTTCTGGTTGATGATGGCGTCAACCGCCATGGCGGTCTTACCGATCTGACGGTCACCAATGATCAGCTCACGCTGGCCACGGCCGACCGGGATCATGGCGTCGACGGACTTGTAGCCAGTCTGTACAGGCTGGTCTACCGACTTACGCCAGATCACTCCCGGAGCAACTTTCTCGACCGCGTCGGTCTCGGTGTTGCCCAGTGGGCCTTTGCCGTCGATTGGGTTACCCAGTGCGTCGACAACGCGACCCAGCAGTTCCTTACCAACCGGAACTTCGAGGATGCGGCCAGTGCACTTGGCGCTCATGCCTTCGGCGAGGGTGTCGTATGCGCCCAGTACTACCGCACCAACGGAGTCTTGCTCCAGGTTGAGGGCCATACCGTACACGCCACCCGGAAACTCGATCATTTCGCCGTACATGACGTCGGCCAGACCGTGGATCCGCACGATACCGTCAGAAACGCTGACGACGGTACCTTCGTTGCGGGCTTGAGAGGCGACATCGAGATTGTCGATGCGGCCCTTGATGATTTCACTAATTTCGGAAGGATTGAGTTGCTGCATTGCTCTGCTGCCCCTTCAAACTCAAGATTTCAATGCTTCGGCCAGTTTCGCGATCTTGCCGCGAACGGAGCCATCGATTACCAGGTCGCCGGCGCGGATCACGACGCCGCCGATCAGGCTGGCATCCTCCGACGCATGCAGGCGCACTTCCCGGCTGAGCCGTGCACTGAGAACCTTGGCGAGTTTGTCTTGCTGTTCTTGGTTCAACGCAAAAGCACTGGTGACTTCCACGTCCACGGACTTTTCCTGCTCGGCCTTGTACAGGTCGAACAAAGCCGAAATCTCCGGCAACAGCAGGAGACGGCCATTTTCCGCGGCAACATGAATGAAATTCTGTGCCTGTGCATCGAACTTGTCACCGCACACTTCAATGAAAGCGGCGGCCTTTTCTGCGCTCGTCAGTCGCGGGGCCTTGAGCAGGCGCTGCATGGTGTCGTCTTTCGACACCGCAGCAGCCAGGCCGAGCATGGCTGACCAATTGGCCAGCTGCTGATGGGCCTGGGCATGCTCAAAGGCAGCCTTAGCGTAAGGTCGGGCCAACGTGGTCAGTTCTGCCATGATCGCCCTCGCTTAAATTTCAGCGGCCAGTTTGTTAACCAGCTCCGCATGCGCGTTTTGATCGATTGTGGCGCCAAGGATCTTTTCAGCACCGTTGACGGCCAGGCTACCCACTTGGGCGCGCAGCGCGTCTTTGACGCCGTTCAGTTCCTGTTCGATCTCGGCCTGAGCCTGAGCCTTCACACGGTCAGCTTCGACGCGGGCCTGGTCACGGGCTTCCTCGACGATCTGAGCACCGCGTTTCTTTGCTTGCTCAATGATTTCGGCTGCCTGGGCCTTCGCTTCACGCAGTTGCTGACCCGCTTTATCTTGGGCCAGCTCCAGGTCGCGAGCTGCTCGGTTGGCAGCGTCCAGTCCATCCGCGATCTTTTTCTGGCGTTCTTGCAAAGCCGTGATGACCGGAGGCCACACGAACTTCATGCAGAACAGCACAAAGATTAAGAACGCAACGGACTGGCCAATCAGGGTTGCATTAATATTCACGCCAACACCTCGCTCGTTCTTTGTCCATCACACCAATCAACTCGAATGATCGAGTGATTAGCCAGCGATCTGACCAACGAAGGGGTTCGCGAAGGTGAAGAACAGAGCGATACCAACACCGATCATGGTTACGGCGTCGAGCAGACCGGCAACGATGAACATCTTCACTTGCAGCATTGGAACCATTTCTGGCTGGCGAGCAGCACCTTCCAGGAACTTGCCGCCCAGCAGGCCGAAACCAATGGCGGTGCCCAGAGCACCCAGACCGATCAGCAGAGCAACAGCGATAGCGGTAAGACCAACTACAGTTTCCATCTTTCCTCCCGACTTTTACGTCGTATTGGTTAGGTTTTTAGTTTGAAGCGGTAAAACAAATCGTTTTGTACAACTGCCCTTGCGGACTTTTTCAGCCCTCCCCCAAGACCGGCGGGAAGGCTATCAGACACGCCAGGCGGTCTTAATGGTTATCTTCGTGAGCCATCGACAGGTAGACGATGGTGAGCATCATGAAGATGAATGCTTGCAGGGTGATGATCAGGATGTGGAACACAGCCCACGCCCACTGCAGCACCACGCCCAGGCCGCTGAGCCAGAGCAGGCCGGCACCGAACATCACCGCGATCAGGATGAACACCAGTTCGCCGGCGTACATGTTGCCGAACAGACGCAGGGCCAACGAGATCGGTTTGGCGATCAGGGTGACGAATTCGAGCAGGAAGTTCACCGGGATCAGCAGGATCTGAACGAAGATGTTCTTGCTGCCGAACGGGTGCAGGGTCAGTTCACCGAGGAAGCCGCCCAGCCCCTTGACCTTGATGCTGTAGAAGATGATCAACGCGAACACGCAGAAGGCCATGGCCAGGGTCGCGTTCGGGTCGGTGGTCGATACGGCACGGAACGGAATGTGCGGATCGCCAGAGATCAGGATGGCCAGCTGAGGAATCCAGTCGACCGGAACCAGGTCGACGGCGTTCATCAGGAACACCCAGACGAAGATGGTCAGGGCCAACGGGGCAATGACCGCGCTGCGGCCGTGGAAGGAGTCCTTGACGCTACCGTTGACGAACTCGACCAGCACCTCTACGAAGTTCTGCAGGCCGCCAGGCTGACCGGAGGTCGCCTTCTTCGCCGCCATGCGGAACAGGAAGATGAAGATCAGACCCAATGCGAAGGACCAACCCAGGGTGTCCACGTGGAACGCCCAGAAGCCCATTTCTTTGGCTTCTGCGGCAGAGTGGGCAAAGCCCCATGTGCCGTCTGGTAGTTGACCGTAGGTCAGGTTCTGCAAGTGGTGCTGGATATAGCCCGAAGCGGTTTCTGCTGCCATGGTTGCCTCAAACGCCCTAAGGTCTCGAAAGTCTTGTATTCATCAGCAGGGGCGCGAACCAGCTGACCAGTAGGGTCAGCAGGAAGACGCCGAAGACTGCTAACGGCGCCAGTGGCTTCACTCCTGCGAAGGTCAGTGCGAACAGCACTGCCGTCAAAATCAATTTGCCTGCCTCGCCTGCGTAAAACGACTTGACGATGGCCTGCGCTGCCCTGGCCCCGCTATAGCGAAAAGCCTTCCAGGCGAAATACACATTGGGCAGCCAGGCAATCAACCCTCCACAGAGGCCTGAATATCCGCTGACCGCGCCTTGCCACTGCCACAACACCAAAGTTGCCAGCAGAAACACGATACATTGAGCCAGCAGTACCGGAAAAACCGCCCAGCGATGGAAAGGCAAGCGGTTTGGCGTGCGGGTTTCCATCACAACTGCTCCTCGAAAGTCGACCCTCAAGTCAGCAACGACTTGGCATAATTTGTGCCGACAAAATGCGCGCAGAGTATAGGGGTGCTTTAACCCCTATTCAACTATTGGGTAGTGATTTCCGACTGCGCGCTACAACGGGAATTGTTTCAGCGAATGTGAGCAAGGACGCCTTGCAACTCATCGAGCGAGTTGTAGCGAATAACCAATTGTCCTTTGCCTTTGTTGCCATGACGTATCTGTACCGACGAGCCCAGGCGCTCTGCGAGACGCTGTTCAAGGCGGGTGATATCCGGATCAGGTTTGGCTGGTTCGACCGGATCAGGTTTGCCATTGAGCCATTGGCGCACCAATGCCTCAGTCTGGCGCACGGTCAGACCACGTGCGACAACATGACGCGCCCCCTCGACCTGCTGTTCTTCCGCCAGCCCGAGCAAGGCGCGGGCGTGGCCCATCTCCAGGTCGCCATGGGCAAGCATGGTCTTGATCTCCTCCGGCAGCGAGATCAGGCGCAGCAGGTTGGCCACGGTAACCCGCGACTTGCCGACGGCATCGGCCACCTGCTGCTGGGTCAATTCGAACTCCTGCTGCAGGCGCTGAAGCGCCAGGGCCTCCTCCAGGGGATTGAGATCCTCGCGCTGGATGTTTTCGATCAGCGCCATGGCGATGGCGGCCTCGTCCGGCACTTCACGGACCATTGCCGGGATGGTGTCCAGGCCGGCCTGCTGGGTCGCGCGCCAGCGCCGCTCGCCAGCGATGATCTCGTAGCGGTTTTCGCCGATCGGACGAACCACGATCGGTTGCATCACACCCTGGCTGCGGATCGAGTGGGCGAGTTCTTCCAGGGCTTGCGGGTCCATGTCGCGGCGCGGCTGGTACTTGCCGCGCTCGATGAGCTCGACCGGCAGGTGTTGCAGTTCCTTCTGGTCGGCCCTGACAGCCTGCTCTTGGAGCGTGCTGACGGTAGGACCACTGAGCAGTGCATCCAACCCACGTCCGAGACCCCGTTTCTTAACGGCCATGCGGATTCCTTAAGTTGTTTGTGCAGTGCGTGATTGACGGCGTTGACGGCGCACCAGTTCCCCGGCCAGGGCAAGATAGGCCAATGCGCCACGCGATTGCTTGTCGTAGGCCAAGGCAGGCATACCGAAGCTTGGCGCCTCAGCCAGACGGATATTGCGCGGAATCACCGTGTCGTACAGCTGGTTGCCGAAATGTTCCTTGAGCTGTGCGGATACATCGTTGTTCAGGCTCAGGCGAGGGTCGTACATGGTCCGCAGCAGACCTTCGATCTTCAGCTCCGGATTGAGCCGCGCAGCGATGCGCTTGATGTTATCCACAAGGTCGCTCAAACCTTCCAGTGCGTAGTACTCGCACTGCATGGGGATAATTACGCCATCGGCAGCGACCAGGGCATTGAGGGTCAGCATCGACAGCGAAGGTGGGCAATCGATAAGGATGTAGTCGTAGTTGTCGCGGATCGGCGCCAGCGCGGTGCGTAGGCGGCTCTCTTTCATCTGCATTTCCAGCAGCACCACTTCCGCGGCAGTCAGGTCGCGGTTGGCCGGCAGCAGTTGGTAGCCGCCGTGCTCGGAGAAGTGCATGGCCTGGGTCAGGTCGCATTCACCGATCAACAGGTCATAGACCGAATGTTCCAGGACGTGTTTATCCACACCACTGCCCATAGTGGCGTTGCCCTGTGGATCGAGATCGATCAGCAGCACGCGTCGCTTGGTCGCAACCAGCGATGCGGCGAGATTGATACAGGTGGTGGTCTTGCCCACACCACCTTTCTGGTTCGCGATTGCGAATACCTTAGCCATTGTTGCGTGTGTTCCCAGTCATGCCGTGCGGCGCAGTATCAGCAGATGGCGCTGGCCTTGGCAACCCGGAACGGTCAAGGCCTGCTCGCTCTCCACTGTGAAGTCTTGCGGCAATGCTACCAGTTCGTCAGCTGGATGCAGACCTTTCATTGCCAGCCACTCCGTCTGGGTGTCTCCCAGATGCCGCGTCCAGTTGGTGAAGTTCTCCATGCTGCTGAAGGCACGGGAAATGATTCCGGTGAACGGTTGGGCCGGCTGAAACTCTTCGACCCGCTTGTGGATAACCTCAAGGTTGTCCAGCTTGAGCTCCAGTTTCACCTGGGTCAGGAAGCGAGTTTTCTTGCCGTTGCTGTCCAGCACCGTGACCTGCTTGTTCGGATGCAGGATAGCCAATGGAATGCCGGGCATACCACCGCCGCTGCCGACATCCAGCCAGCGCGGGCTCTCGCTGTGGATAAACGGCATGATGCTGAGGCTGTCGAGCAGGTGCCGCGACACCATCTCGTCCGGATCGCGCACAGCAGTGAGGTTGTATGCCTTGTTCCATTTGATCAACAGGGCCAGGTAGGCCAGCAGTTGTTCATGTTGCCGCTCGCTCAGCTCGACACCGAGCTGGCGCGCGCCTGTGGACAACTCTTCGGCATGTTGCGGGGTGACCAAGGAACTCAAGCGCTTTGCTCCAACTCGCGGCCTGCGCCGCGTTTTTTCAGGTGAATCAACAACAGGGAAATCGCCGCCGGGGTCACGCCGGGGATACGCGAAGCCTGACCCAGGGTTTCCGGACGGGTCTGGCCAAGCTTGCTCTGGATTTCCTTGGACAGGCCAGCGATCACGCTGTAGTCGATATCAGCGGGCAGGCGGGTGTCTTCACTGGCGCGCAGCCGGGCGATTTCTTCCTGCTGCCGGTCGATGTAACCGGCGTATTTGGTCTTGATCTCGACCTGCTCAGCCACTTGCGGGTCCGCGACTTCGCCACCGGTCACCTCAACCAAGCCGGCGTAGTCGACTTCCGGGCGGGTCAACAGGCTGAGAAGGTTGTATTCATGGCTCAGCGGGGTACCGAATTTTTCGCTGATGGCCTGGCCTTGCGGGGTATCTGGACGGACCCAGGTGGATTTCAACCGCTGTTCTTCACGTTCGATGCCTTCGCGCTTGGCGCAGAAGGCTTCCCAACGCTGGTCATCGATCAAACCAAGCTCGCGGCCTTTCTCGGTCAGGCGCAGGTCCGCATTGTCTTCACGCAGAATCAGCCGGTACTCGGCGCGCGATGTGAACATGCGGTACGGCTCTTGGGTACCCAAGGTAATCAGGTCGTCGACCAGAACACCGATATAGGCCTCGTCACGGCGCGGGCACCAGCTATCACGACCTTGCGCACGCAGTGCCGCGTTGGTCCCGGCGAGTAGCCCCTGGGCACCGGCTTCCTCGTAACCGGTGGTGCCGTTGATCTGGCCGGCGAAGAACAAGCCGCCAATGACCTTGGTCTCCAGGCTGTACTTCAGGTCACGCGGATCGAAGTAGTCATATTCGATGGCATAGCCTGGACGCACGATATGGGCGTTCTCCATACCGCTGATCGAACGGACGATCTCCAATTGCACGTCGAACGGCAGCGAGGTGGAGATACCGTTGGGGTACAGCTCGTGGGTGTTCAAGCCTTCCGGTTCGATGAACACCTGGTGGCTCTGCTTGTCGGCAAAGCGATGGATCTTGTCTTCGATCGACGGGCAGTAACGCGGGCCGATGCCTTCGATCACACCGGAGTACATCGGCGAACGGTCGAGGTTCGAGGCGATGATCTCGTGAGTGCGCGCATTGGTGTGGGTAATCCAGCAACTGACTTGGCGCGGATGCATCTCGACGGAGCCCATGAACGACATCACCGGGATCGGCGTATCGCCTGGTTGTTCGGTCATGACCGAGAAATCCACAGAGCGGCCGTCGATACGTGGTGGGGTACCGGTTTTCAGTCGGCCGACGCGCAGAGGCAATTCGCGAAGGCGGTGCGCCAGGGCGATCGCGGGCGGATCACCGGCGCGACCGCCAGAGTAATTCTGCAGACCGATGTGGATAAGTCCGCCAAGGAAGGTGCCGGTGGTCAACACCACGGAGTCGGCAAAGAAACGCAGCCCCATCTGGGTCACCACACCGCGCACCTGGTCCTGCTCGACAATCAGGTCATCACAGGACTGCTGGAATATCCACAGGTTCGGCTGGTTTTCCAGGATCTCTCGTACCACTGCCTTGTAGATGGCGCGGTCCGCCTGGGCACGGGTAGCCCGTACGGCTGGGCCCTTGCGGTTGTTCAAAACCCGGAACTGGATGCCGCTCTTGTCAGTGGCCAGCGCCATCGCGCCGCCGAGCGCATCAATTTCCTTGACCAAGTGGCTCTTGCCGATACCACCAATGGCCGGGTTGCAACTCATGTGACCGAGGGTTTCCACGTTATGGGTCAGCAACAGGGTTTTCACACCCATGCGTGCAGACGCAAGCGCAGCCTCGGTACCGGCATGGCCGCCGCCGATGACGATCACTTCAAAACGGGAAGGGAAATCCACCACGCACCTCGTGCCTGTTTTGCGAATTAGAGAAAGGTAAGCAGACAAGTATAGGGACTTCCTCCCCCCTAAAGGAACCTTTTGCGCAAAATTTGACCAGGCTGTGGATGAATGGCCGTAATAGAAATCAAGAGAGAGAAATCTTATAAAAGCTTTATTTTTATGTTTATTCTTATGCACCCACTATTCTGTGGATAACATCACACAGCCCTTTGACTGCGCTATGTACAGAGATTCAAAACCCTGTGTTCTACTGCCCTTGTGGGTTCTGGATAACGCCTTTAAACCTGTGGATTAAATGCCATGTTACCCACAGGCGATTTTATCTCCAACCTTGAGGCCCTGTTATCAACTGAGCTGAAGGCGACTTTTCCACAGGGCTTAGCCGGTGAATAGCCAGTCGAAAGCCCACTGATAGCCAATGAGATAGGTGGAGAATTTTCGTTCGCGCTAGAGCCGCGCCAAGAATTCAGGCCGCAGGTGTGCCTGTGGATGGATGTGGCAAAGGCCGATCGGACGCGGCCAGGGAAGGACGTGCCGCTGACGCTTCAGCAAGCGCCAACGGACTGGAGGGGCTATTTACCGATGCAGAAGCTGGAGAAGATCCGCCCGAGAAGGTCGTCAGAGCTGAAGGCCCCTGTGATTTCCCCCAACGCCTGTTGTGCCTGGCGCAGATCCTCGGCCAGCAGCTCGCCGGCCCCTGCCAAGGTCAACTGAGCGCGTCCGTGCTCCAGATGGGCACTGGCCTGACGTAAGGCCTCTAGGTGGCGCCGGCGCGCACTGAAGCTGCTCTCAGCAGTTTGCTCGTAGCCCATACAGGCCTTGAGGTGCTCACGAAGGAGCTCCAGTCCCGTGTCAGCGTCTTTTGCACTCAACGTGATGGTGACATGGCCATCATCGCTCTGCTCCAGAGCAACGGTCTCACCACTGAGGTCAGCCTTGTTGCGAATCAGCGTAACCTTGGCCGGGTCAGGTCGCAGGTCCAGGAACTCTGGCCACAAGGCAAAAGGATCGCTGGCTTCAGGAGCAGTCGAGTCGACCACCAGCAATACGCGGTCCGCTTCGCCAATGGCCTTGAGTGCCCTCTCCACGCCGATCTTTTCCACATGGTCGTCGGTGTCACGCAGTCCTGCAGTGTCCACTACGTGCAGGGGCATGCCATCGATGTGGATATGTTCGCGCAGGATATCCCGGGTCGTGCCGGCGATATCGGTGACAATGGCCGCTTCCCGGCCGGCAAGTACATTGAGCAGGCTGGACTTGCCAGCATTCGGGCGGCCCGCGATCACCACGGTCATGCCATCGCGCAGCAAAGCACCCTGCCCGGCTTCGCGTTGTACTGTGGACAAGCCGCTGCGCACGGCATCTAGCATGTTGAGAACATGCCCGTCCGCCAGGAAGTCGATCTCTTCTTCAGGGAAGTCGATGGCCGCCTCGACGTAGATCCGCAGAGCGATCAGCGCCTCGGTGAGGTTATCCACACGGCGGGAAAACGCCCCCTGCAGCGAGCGCAATGCATTGCGCGCCGCCTGGGCCGAGCTGGCCTCGATCAGGTCTGCAATCGCCTCGGCTTGCGTCAGGTCGAGCTTATCGTTGAGGAAGGCACGTTCACTGAACTCACCTGGACGCGCCAGCCGGCAGCCCAGTTGCAGGCAGCGCTGCAGGAGCATATCCATGACCACCGGACCACCGTGGCCCTGCAGTTCGAGCACATCTTCACCGGTGAACGAGTTAGGGCCCGGGAAGAACAAGGCGATGCCTTCATCCAGCACCAGGCCGTCCTCGGCCTTGAAAGGGCCGTAATGGGCATGCCTGGGCGTAAGCGCGCGCCCAGTGATAGCCAGCCCGGCCTGGCTGGCCAGCGGGCCAGACAAGCGCACGATACCGACGCCTCCTCGTCCCTGGGCGGTGGCAATGGCGGCTATGGTTTCACGCACAGTATTCATGCTGGGAAGCCTCTACGACAAAAACGACAGATAGCAAAAACGCCCCACTGAGGGGCGTTTTTATTCACCGGCTAGGATCAGCCTATCAAGCGGCAGCTTTTTTGGTAGCTGCTTCGATACCGCGGGTGATGTACCACTGCTGAGCGATGGACAAGCAGTTGTTCACAACCCAGTACAGTACGAGACCCGCCGGGAACCACAGGAAGAAGAAGGTGAAGATGATCGGCATCATTTTCATCACCTTGGCCTGCATCGGATCCGGTGGCGTCGGGTTCAGCCTCTGCTGGATGAACATGGTCGCGCCCATGATGATCGGAAGGATGAAGAACGGATCCTTGATCGACAGGTCGGTAATCCAGAACATCCACGGAGCCTGGCGCATCTCGACGCTTTCCAGCAATACCCAGTACAGGGCCAGGAACACCGGCATCTGCACCAGGATCGGCAGGCAGCCGCCCAGCGGATTGATCTTCTCTTTCTTGTACAGCTCCATCATCGCCTGGGACATCTTCTGGCGATCATCACCGAACTGTTCTTTCAACGAAGCCAGTTTCGGAGCCACTGCACGCATGCGCGCCATCGAACGGTAGCTGGCGGCCGAGAGCGGGAAGAACAGGCCCTTGATCAACATGGTCAGGACAATGATCGACCAGCCCCAGTTACCCAGCAGGTTGTGGATATGTTGCAGCAGCCAGAAGATCGGCTGGGCAATGAACCAGAGGATGCCGTAGTCGACGGTCAGCTCCAGGCCTGGGGACAACTCTTTGAGCTTGGCTTGGATCTTCGGGCCGGCATACAGCATGGCGCTGGTTTCGGCCTGGCCGCCAGCCGGGACGTTCAGTGCCGGGCCGGTGTAGCCGATGATGTAGTTGCCCTGGCTGTCCTTGCGGGTCTGGACGAGATTGTTGTCCGACTTATTCGGGATCCAGGCGGTCACGAAGTAGTGCTGCAGCCAGGCTACCCAGCCGCCGGAAACATTTTCTTTCAGACTGCCTTTGTCGATGTCCTTCATCGACACTTTCTTGTACGGCTCGGCACTTGTCCACAGGGCGGCGCCCAGGTAGGTGGCAGTGCCGGTCGCAGTGCTCGAAGACGGATCGGAGCTAGCGTCACGCTTGAGCTGGGCAAACAGGTTGCCGGTCCAAGCTTGACCGCTCTGGTTGTCGATCAAGTAGCTGACAGTCAGGTCGTACTCACCGCGCTTGAAACTGAAGCGCTTGATGTAGTTGACGCCGTTCTCGCTGAACTTCAGGTCGACGACCAACTGCTCCTGGCCATCAGCCAGTTGATAACTTTTCTGCTCTGCAGCGTACAGCGGGCGGCCGGTGGAGCGGGCATCCGGGCCATTGACGCCGGTCAGACCGCTCTGGGCCAGGTAGACACGCTCGTTACCGTTGTCGAACAGCTGGAACGGAATATCCGGATGATCCTGGCGCCGTGGGTACAGGGGCAGGTTCAGTTGGACGATGTCACCGCCCACAGGGTCGATAGCCAGGTCCAGGACGTCGGTCTTGATCCGGATCAGGTCCTTGCTGACCACAACCGGGGCCAGTTCGGCTGGGCTGGATTCAGCATTGGCGCTCGGCACATCGGCACTTGCACCGGTATTGCCGGCCTGCGGGGTATCCGGCAGTGCCGGGGCAACATTGCTGGCAGCAGTATTCTGAGTCGGCAGGGCAGCCTGGCCATAGTCCTGGTTCCACTTGAGGACCATGACGTAGGACACGATTGCCAGGGCGACGATCAGGATCGTGCGTTTAATATCCATGATTACTCGGCTATCGAAGAAGTTCGGGAGGAAGGAGCTGGCGGAACCGGATCGAAACCGCCGTCGTTCCACGGATGACAACGTCCCAGGCGACGAACGGTTAGCCACCCGCCACGCAGAAGGCCATGCGTTTCGATGGCTTCATAAGCGTAACAGGAGCAACTGGGGTAGAAACGACAGTGACTAGCCATCAGTGGACTAATGGCGTAACGGTAAAACTGGATCGGAACGAGGGCCAGTTTACGCATCGTGACTGTCTACCCCTACGGAATCGGCGTTAACCGCTGGAGAGGGCCGGCTGCGTGCAAGGCGCTTCCAGAGCTTGCCAAAGTGTTGGTGCAATTCTGGGTTTTCTATCTCGCCCAACCCCTTGCGCGCGACGATCACGATATCCCAGCCAACAAGCATTTGCTGGTTAAGGCGAAAGGAATCGCGCATCAGGCGTTTCAGGCGATTGCGTTGAACGGCGAGCTTGACGCTCTTCTTGCCGATCACCAGCCCAAGGCGTGGGTGATCGAGACCGTTCTCGCGGGCAAGGATAAGCAGGCATTTCCCTGGAACCTTGCCGGTTGGGGAGTCGAAGACCGCTTTGAAGTGCCGGGGTGTAAGCAGACGCTTGTCCCGACTGAAGTCCTGACTCACCACCTATACCGAAAAATCAAATGGCCAGACGCTTACGGCCTTTGGCACGGCGACGCGACAGAACAGCACGGCCGTTCTTGGTGGCCATGCGGGCACGGAAACCGTGAGTGCGCGCGCGCTTGATGGTGCTTGGTTGGAAAGTACGTTTCATGGCGTGTTACCTGGGTTCGTCGACAACGGGCCGGAATGGCCCCCGTTTTAAGAGATCGGCGATTCTAGAGAAAGCAAGCCCATAGGTCAATTTCCAACCAGCGTTTCCTTATAGAAGGGCATCGGGATCGGACCAGAGGGGAACGGGTTGTCCAGGCGGCACGCAGTACTTCAACATAAAAAAAGAGAGAGAGGTTATATAAAGCTTTTTTGAAGAACCTATAGATCTTAAGTGGATAACTTTCTGTGGATAAGTGCCTTTAGGCCTTTAAGTATGCCATGTACAGAGAATCATAACTCTGTCGGTAACGCGTGCTCCACCTGTGCTGGACCGTCGGAAAAGCTGTGGAGCAAAAGCCACGTTATCCACAGGCAGGTTATCCACCGATTTCGAGGGCGGGTTGTGCAAAGACCTCAGGGGTGGTTATCCACAGAGCTTATTCACATGCCAGCCATGGCTTTTCGGACGCTAATTTGCTGATTTGACATTGTTCATGTCACACCCGCATGTGGATAACTGAGCGCCTGCTCGGTACAATGGCGGCTTGTTTTTGCCTCAC